>NZ_BCTK01000001.1 GCF_001571245.1 Achromobacter piechaudii NBRC 102461
GCATTTGCAGTGCAAATTTCATTTCACAGGAAAAAACAATGCAGAAGAACATTTACCAGACCGACGGCGACGGTCTTTACCTTTACGCTTCGGTGGCGAATGAGTTGGCGCTTACGCGTGGCCAGTTCAACATTGCCTTTGGGGCATACGAGGACGCACCGCCGTCGTCCCTCGAAGGGAAATGTCCACGCCGGGTGGGCGACGCGTGGATCATGGTCGCCGACTATCGCACCACTCCGCTATGGGTGGTGGAGGATGGGACGCCATACTCAGTCGGAGCCGATCACGAAGTGGCCGGCGAAAAGGTCAGCTACCCGGGTTGGGGAACGCTGCCGTCTTGGTTGACCGCGGTAGAGCCGACGCGAGGAGCCGAAGTTGCCTTGAGTAAGGCCTAAGGGCCTAGGAGCCCAGGGGCCCAGGGGTCAAGCCGCCAGGGGCAGGGTCTGCAATGCAGACTCTCGCTCTCGGCGCATTTCTTCCAGTTGCCGTCGCCCCAATGGGCTGCGCACAAGCTTTTGCGCCAGCTCTCGCCCATGCGGGTGGTAATAACGCAGCAGCATCCGAGTGTCCACGTTGCCGTTGACCTTGGCCAGCTCATGAATCTGGAAGACGGTCGCAAGCTGCGATGTGCCTTCGTGTCTAAGGTCATGAAATCGCAGGTCGCGAAAGTAGGCGCTATTCGGCCGTCGACCGTACTGTCGGCACATCAATTCGTAGGCCTCGCGAGCGCGCCGCCGAGCCCGGATGAATGCACGCGTGACCGATCCCGGCTGCATTTGAAAAATGCGGCCGCGCAGGGGCTTGCCGGTGAGCCAGTGTCGGAGGGCCTCGCGAGCGCGCGGCGTTAACGGCACGTTTCGCGCGCGCCCGTTCTTCGTATGGGGCAGGTGCACCACGCCGTGCATAAGGTCCAGGTGCTCACGCAGGATGCCGGCGACTTCGGATCGGCGCATTCCAGTCTCTTTGGCGACCGTCAGGATGGTGGGCAGCTCCGCTGACCGGGTCGCGCGGATGATCCACTCCAATTCCTGGCGTGGGCAGTCGTCCTCGGACACGCCGCGCAATGTGATGCGGTCGAACAGTCGACGGTCGCGCGCGTCGTCCACAGCGGGTCGGCGCACCAGTTGTACCGGATTGGCGAGTTGATCGAAGCCCCAGTCTTTCCGGATCACCGTGTAGACGTGGGACAAGAAGGCCATCCGCCTTACGACGGTTGCAGGCGCCCTGTCTGAAAGCCATTGGTCTCGCAACTCGGTCAAGTCAGAACTGCGGATCCGGTCAACTGGCCGGATGGCCAGGCGCGTCGCGCGCCAGACGCGCGCAATCGACTGTTCTGCCGCGTGCCCCTTCTTCGCGGATGAAACCTCGGCCAGATAACGCGTGAGCGCTTCGGCCAGGGTGGGCGTGGACTTGCGGCGGGGCTGACGGCGGGACCAGGGTTTCATGGGCAAAAGCCCCGAGTTGTAACGCAGATCCAAATTCCGTGTTTTTACATTGCCCGCGACTGCGGGCTTTTTATCGTTGTCGGGAAACGTTATGAACGATTGGGAAAGAACGCTTGCGTGGTTGGCCGGCGTGGGCGCGCTGGTTGCCGTAGGTCGCGCGCTGACCAACAAGGAGGCGCTGTCATGGCGCGTAGTGGCAGGGCGCATGATCCTTGGCAGCGCGCTGTCGATGGTCGTGACGCTGCTTTTGATTCCGTTTCCGAACGCGCCTATAGCCGTCCTGGTGGGCGCTGGCGCTGCGGTGGGAATTCTGGGTGAGCAGGTGCTTGAACTGGCAGCGCGTCGCTTCATTGCTTCCAGGCTGGGTGGTGATCCCAAATGAGCCAGTTCCAACTTTCGCAGCGGAGCCAGACGCGCCTCATCGGCGTGCATCCTGACCTCGTTGCCGTCGTCAAACTGGCCATTCAGCGCTCCACTGTCGATTTCATGGTGGTGGAGGGCGTCCGGACGCTGGCGCAACAGCGCGATTACGTGGCCAAGGGCGCCAGCCGGACGATGAGCAGCTATCACCTTCCACAGACTGACGGCTTCGGTCACGCCGTCGACCTGGCGCCGTTGATGGGTGGCGCGATTCCCTGGAACAACTGGTCGGCATTTTCGGATCTGGCCGCGGTGGTCAAGGCCTGCGCCGCAGAGCTGGGCGTACCAGTGGAGTGGGGCGGCGACTGGAAATCGTTCAAGGATGGCCCCCATTTCCAGATCCCCCGCGACTGGCGGGGCAGGCCGTGAGCGCCGTAGCAACGCTTGGCCAGGCTCTGACGGGCTGGAAAGGCTACGCGGCTGTCGCGCTGGCGGCCGCCACACTGGCGAGCTGCGCAGCGTGGACCACGCAGGGTTGGCGCAAGGGCGTTCAGATCGCCGAGCTTCAGCGCGATTTGCAGCAGACCAGGGCCGATCGTAACGCCACCGTACTGGACGCCATCAAGATCGATATCAACGCGATCGCGGACGCTGCGGCGCGGGCGGCAGCCGACGCTGGCGCACTTCCTGCCCAAGTGGGCGAAATGACCAAGGCACTGAAAAATGCGAAACCTCTTCTTGTGGGCTGCCGTCCTGATGATGTCCGGGTGCGCAGTCTCACCGACGCAGTACGTGCCGCGCGAGGTGCCGCCGCTGGACAGCCGCCTGGCCGAGCCATGCCCGCCAATACCGGACCCACCGCAAAACCCTGACAGCTATGACGATTGGCAGGTTTGGGCGCAGGATCAGGTATTGGTGCTCTGGGGGATATGTGCATCGCGGCATCGGGAGACGGTGCGGGCGTGGCCACAATGAAAGCCGCCATCACGATGGTGGCGTCCCATCATGACCCAGTCGATATGGTGCTTCTTGGCTCTACCGCACCAGGCCAAGAAGGCGCACGATAGGGGTTCTGCTTATCTCTATTCAGGACCCATCATGAGCGCTCGACTCGATTACGCCAACGCTTCGCCAGAGGGCTACAAGGCCTTCGGAGGCGTATACGTCTACCTGCAACGTTGCGGTCTGCCCAAGACGCTGACCGACCTGGTCTTTCTGCGCGTGTCGCAGATCAACGGCTGCGCCTACTGCATCGACATGCATTCGCGCGATCTGATCAAGCAGGGCGTGGCCGTGGACAAGCTGGTGCTGGTGCCGGTTTGGCACGAAGCGGGCGAGGTGTTCTCGCGCCGCGAACGCGTAGCCCTGGCCTGGGCGGAAAGCGTCACGCGGGTCGCGCAGACCGGCGTGCCTGACGACGATTACGCGGCAGCTTCGGCGGAATTCAGCGACAAGGAACTGGCGGACCTGACCTACGCGATCGGGCTGATGAACGCGTTCAACCGCCTGGGCGTGTCGTTCCGCGCTACACCGGCTGCGACGAAGGCGGCGCAGCAAGCGGCTGACAGCGGCGCTGAGGAAACGAACGAGTAGGCGGCCCGGCAGGTGGCTGACAGGGGTGCGAAGAAAACTGACGAGTACTTGTGGCGGCAAATCCCAAGGCACTCGGCGACCGGGTGACGCTTCATCAATCCAGGTTCACGACGGACGGCGTATCCTGCGCGCCGACCTCACCGCCCTTGCACAGCACGTCGATATCCAGCACGGCGATCCTGCCGTCCACGGTGCCCACCAATAGCGACCGCCCGTTTGCGTCCATCGAGAAGATGACCGTCGGCCACTGGTCGACGCGCACTTGGGCGTGCAGCCGCAGCGCGCCACTGGCGGCGTCGATCAGTTGCAGCGTGCCGTCCAGGAACGCGGCGGCAATCAAGCCCGCGTCGGGCATGCTGACGATGGCGCTGGCGGATGCTGGAATCTTGCGGCGCCATACCTCGCGGTCGCGATCCAGCGGCTTGCGGTAGATGAAGCCGGCATAGGTCGTGAAGGTGTCCGGCGAATAGTGCTTGCCGCTGATCACGACGCCCGGGCCTAGCGCGTCGTCGATGTACGCGCCACAAAGCTCCATCGCATGGCTGGCGGGTTTGTTGTCCGCTTTCAGGATGGGCCATAGGCGGCGCACCGAGCCGTCGGGCTCGACGATGCATAGGAACTTGCGTTCGTGCGAGCTGGCGGGTGTGCCTTGCAGCAGGAACAGCTGCGGCGCGTTGCGGATGCCGATGTAGTGGTTGAAGCAGTCGTAGTGGCCAAGATCCAGGCGGTGTTCGCTTCTGGCTTCCAGGTCCAGCAACACGTCGCTCGGCGGTGCGCCAGCCAGGTTGAAGCGGTTCTGACGACCCAGCACCCGCCCTTGCGGCGTCGAGGAAAACGTGAATTCTCCGTCGTAAGCCTGCGTCAGGCGCAGGCCGTCGCGCGTCAGCGCGTACAGGCGCGAGTCCTGGCGCGCGACCGGCGTGGTGCGCTCGCCTGTTTCGACGACGTGGACCAGCAGATCCTTGCTCTTGAGCAGCTCGGCCCCGTGGCCGGCGACCGCGAAGGAATGCGCCACGACAGGCGCGCCGTGGCGAACGTGGATCTCAAGCAGGAAGGCGCCATGCAAGACGGCGAAGCGCTCGTCGTCCAGCCAGGCCACGTCGCGGATGGCGTCGCGCGGCGTGCAGTCGTCAACGCCAAACCACGCTTGCAAGCGGGCCTCGTGGCCGTGCGCGGGATTCGTCGTGTCGTCAGCGGCGCGTTGGTCGGCTGGGACGATGGCAGCGGGGTCGATGCTCAGATCGACGGGTTGCGATCCCGTTGCTGGCGCGGGCACGCGCACGCTGAACAGCGTGTCGTAGGGATCGAAGTCAGTGTCTGGGTCGGCGAGTGGGCCCCATTCTTCATCCCAGGGACGGACCCAGGCTTCAAGCTCATCACCGCGCGCGTTGTAGCGGCAGCGCACGACTTCGGACGCGTGGTGAAACACTTGCAGGCCGTGCGCATCGCGCCAGTTCCAGACGATCAGGTCGCCTTCGAACAGGAAGCCGCCGTCGTAGCTGCCGATGCCGATGGCCACCGTCGTGTCGGAGGGGTGAAAGGCCACGTCGTTGATGGGATATTGCAGCTCGTCGAAGACGGCGAAGGGCACGAGCGCATCGCGCCGGTACAGCGCCACGCGATAGCGCAGCCGGCGGCCACCGTATGCGGCGCGTGCGCGCGGGTGGGCAAGCAAGGGAAACTCCGACGCGACGGCGGCCACGTCGCCCGCCGCGTTGAAGAACACGCCGGTGATTTTGCCGCTGCCGCGCAGCGTGGGGTCTATCAAGGCGGTCATGGCTGGAATAGGGCTAGGCAGGATCGATACCGGGTACGCCTTGGCGGATGGTTTGCGAAAACCCTGGAGCATTTCCAAGGGCGCGCGCCCGGTCCGTATAACGACCCTGCTTGCGATACTGCGCGGCGCTGTGCGCGCCTTGCAGCACGTGCAGGTCGAAAAAATATTCGGGCAGATAGCCCGATGCCAGTTGTCGATAGTCCAGCGGCAGGCCCGGTACGATGCGCCGCGCCATCTGGAAAACGATGGTGGTGCAATTGCCCGTCAGCGTGTGATAGAAACGCGGCTTGTCGTGCAATTGGTTGGCACGCTTTACGTAGGCCAGGAGCAGCGAGCGGGCGTTGTCCAGCGGCATGTGGATGCGGTACAGGTAGCTGTCTTCGCCGCGCACGTTGGTGCGCACGCGCAGGCTGTCTTCTTCGGTCGACGCGATCAGGCTCAGTTCGTATTGTTTGAAGAAGCCGCCGATTTCTGAAAAGTTGTCGCCTTCCTTGCGCCGGATCTCGACCGAGAAAACCACGTAGCGGTCCTGCCCGAATCCGAATGACACCAAGGCATGGGCGATGGCCAGGCGGCCCCAGTACGACAGGGCCACGTCCACCGATTGCAGTTCACTGAGCGCGTAGCGGCGCGTTTCCCAGCGGGGCGTGTAGTCGGTGCGCGTGCGCCACTCGAAGTTGCGCACGTTGTGCAGCGTGACGAGGTCGCCGTCGATGTCGCCAACGGTCTGCCGCGCGACTTCGGGCATCCATTGGCGATTGTTTGACGGACGGATGCGCAGCCACCAAAGAGCCAGTGCCAGCGTTGCCAGCGCGAAGGCGTACCCGGCCGGCCGCCATGCGGGCCATGCCAGCGCGGCCAGCGCCGCCAAGGCCAAGATCAGCCAGGCGAGCGCGAGCAGAGCCCTTGCCGTGAGGCTCAAGGGCGCGCGTATCCACAAGGCCAGGGCGCCCCAGGCGGCGACCAGCGCGATGGTGATGCCAAGCAGGATGGAGGCGGTCATGCGATCTCTGAGCGGTCGAGGCCGCCAGAGTATGGCCGGGCTTGATTTGAGCCGTCAATTGCGCCGAGGGAACGCGGGCGCGAATCCGGTCAGTCCAGCAGGTGCATGCGGGGCCGGCGCAGGAATGACAACGCCGCGCGGGCGGCGCGGTTCCAGGCCGGCAACATCATGAGCGCGCCCGACTTGCGGCCGGCTCTTTTTTGGCGCGCGGTTTAGGCGCGGGTTTCTTGACTTCGGCAGGAGCGTCGAACTCCTGTTTGTTGCGCTCACCACGTGGGGTGTTTTCCGGATGAGGCTTGGGAAAGGCCCAGGGCTTCGTTTTCTGATCCATTGCATGTACTCCTTGCACAGGCGGAACAGTAGCATTAGCCGTGGCTGCGAGTAAGTGAGGGTTGACGTCAATATTCATCACATCGTGATTTTTAGGAAAAAAAACTTCGGGTTTGGACGGAAGCAACCCCAACTATGTTCCCGGCTTGCGACAAGTTGCTTGCGGCAAGGCGTGGAATCGTAGTGGATGCGTGCTGACCGAACCCTGATTGCGCGGTGTTGGCGTGCACATGGTTTCCACCAGCGTGCAGCGTCGATGCATCAGGCATTGCCCGATAAACGAGAGCATCGATGCGCGCATGGCGTCGCGATGATGATTCCTTTTTACGCGGCAGGAGCGGCTTGCGCGACGCGCTTATGCGCTGGTTTGTCGCGCTTGTCCGTCGCGCTTGCCTGCCGCGCCAGGCCGCAGCCGCCACCGGCGCGCACTGGTCGGGCTGCCGGATTTTACGCAAGTTGTGAAAGCGGGCGGCGCGAGCGGACATGGGCAGGGGCGAACGCGTTGCCAGCCTGGGTTCGGTCACGTTTCCTGACTGGATGGCGCGGCGTTCCTGATGTGTGAAGAAGCTCATGCCATTTGGCTTGCGTTTAGCTGTGGGGGATCGCGCGCGCCGGATGGGGTGACGCTGCATCTTGAGACTCGTGTCTATTTTTTTAGAGCACGCCTCGCGCTGAATGGGAATGGGATCGATCCTCGGCGGCCCGTTCGACGTGCGTATGTTTTCGCGCATCCGCCGCGCGTTGAACACGCGGCGCGCGGCGGCGCGCATCCTGCGGGGTAAACCCTGTCAGGAATTGGAGATCATCCATTTTTTTAATCGGTACGACGTAACCACGGACGGAGCGCGGGACTACGATGATTGGCGTGCACATAGGGAGACAACTATGGACACTGCCAAGGAATGGTATGCCGCTGTGAAGGAATGGCAGCGCGCCCGCGACGAGCTCACCGGAGCAATCGCCGCCATCAAGTGGCCCAGCCCCACGCCGGGCTGCCTGGAAAGCTACGATCGCGCTTTCGCGCGCGAGACCGAGGCGCGAGAACGCATGAACCAGGCCTACGAACGCGTCCGACGATGAGGCGTCTGTCTCGCCACGGCGCTGCGGGTTGAGCAACAGCTCGATGCCTGAAGGTGGCTCTACAAAACAACCAGGCGTTGGCCCTGTTAATAGAGCCACGATGGCGTTATGTTGTGTTTTTTTCCCCGACGACGCTGCCTGCCATGTACCTGCCCACCGCTTTCCGTGAAGACGATCTTGCCGTCCAGCACGACTTTATCCGCGCCCATCCGCTGGGCGTTGTCATGACGAGCGGCGAAGGTGGGCTCATGGCCAACCACATCCCCTGTCTGCTCTATCCCGAAGGCGATCATGGCGTGCTGCGCCTGCACATCGCGCGCGCCAATCCGCAGCTGCGGCAACTGGCGGCCGGGCAGGAATGCCTGATTGCCTTTCATGGCGCGCAGGCTTACATCACGCCGTCCTGGTATGCGACCAAGGCGGAAACGCACAAGGTCGTGCCTACCTGGAATTTCGTGGCCGTGCATGCGTGGGGCACGCCGATCATCCAGGACGATCCCGCCTGGCTGCGCGCGCAATTGGAAGCGCTGACGGCCAGCCAGGAGAAAGCGCGCGCGCAACCGTGGAGCGTGGACGAGGCGCCGGCGGATTTCATCGCGGCGCAGATGCGCGCCATCGTCGGTGTCGAGATTCCCATATCGCGCATCGAAGGCAAATGGAAGGTCAGCCAGAACCGCACGCCGGCCGACCGGCAGGGCGTGGCGCAAGGGCTGGCAAGCGAGGCGGGCGACGCAGTCATGGCGGGGCTGGTGGCGCGCCGGGGCGCTATGGGTTGACGACCGAGGGCGTAGCCACGCGCGTCGCCGCGTGTCCGCGCCCGGCGGCAAAGCACATGATGGCCGCCGCCTGCAACACCGCCGCCACCGCCAGGAACCCGATCATCGATTGCCCGCTGGCGTCCAGCACCGCGCGCAGCAACCCGAACAGCGCCGGGGCGAATGCATAGGCGCCTTGCGACAGCGCGACGATCAGCGGCACGACGCGCATACTGTCTTCACGCGCAAATTCCGTCTGCGCGATCAGGGGCGGCAGCGACGTCGCGTTGCCGATGCCCGAGCCGAACAGGATCACGCCCAGCCACACCGCCCAGGGGTGCTGCGCGGCGAGCAACAATACGAGCGAGCCGGCGATCTGCACCGCGTAGGCGACGCAGGCCACCTTGCGACGGTCGGCCCCCGCCGGCATGACCGCGCCGACGACGGTGCGCCCGGCGATGGCGGCAGCCGTCGCCAGCCCCATCGCCAGGCCGGCCGTTTGCGCGCCCAGCAGCGGCGCCAGCAACGACAGCAGGTGCGCGATCAAGCCGATCTGTGCAAAGAGGCCCAGGGCCATGCCTGCGGCCAAGGTCAGGAAGGCCCGGTCGCGCCATAGCCGCGATACGCGTGGCAAGGCGGGGGCGGCGGGGGGCTGCGGCGCGCTGGCGTCGTCGGCATCCGGCAACTGACCCAATTGCTGCGGCGTGATGGCGAACACCTTGCGCGCTAGCAGCGCGATGACCACGACCATCGCCACGCCCACCCACAAGGCGGCCTGGGCAAAGCCCGCCTGCGCGATCAGGTACACCCACAAGGGCGAAAACACGATGCCGCCCACGCTGGCGCCGTTATAGGCCATGCCCAGCGCAGCCGGCCGCCGCCGCACGAACCAGGGCGCGATCAATGCGTTGACCGCCGCCGCGCCCAACATGACCCAGCCCATGCCGCTGAGTACGGCTGCTCCGTACAACTGCCACGGGGCTGCGGCCATCGACCATCCCCCCACGCCCAGCGCCAGCAGCACCGCGCCGCCGAACGTGGCCAGCGGCACGCCGACCCGGCGATACAAGCGCGGCAGGTTGGCCACCACGACCGTGCCGCACAGGAAATGCAGCGTGACCGCGCCGGACACCAGCGCCACGCTCCAGCCGGTGCGCTGAACCACGGCGTGCAGGAAGACGGGCGGGCCGTAAAAGCCCACCCCCCATCCAAAAATGGCCAGCACGAAGGTGGCGGCAAGGACTTTCCAACCGAAGAATGCGGGAGTTGCAGGCATGATTTTTCGGACTTGTCGGGATGTCTTGTTGAGGTCAGCCGAAGTATGCTTACGCCTTGCACACAACACTTTGGTCTGTAGCGAAACATGGAATCCAAGTTCGCCGACATCAATCTTTCGTCCGTGGCGGCCGCCATCGCCGACCCGGCGCGCGCGCGCATGCTGTGCCTGCTGCTGGATGGCCGGGCCCGTACCGCCACCGAGCTGGCCGCCGCGGCTGATATCGGCGCATCGACGGCCAGCAGTCATTTTCAGCGCCTGCGTGAACAGGGGTTGGTCGACATGGCCGTGCAGGGCAAACATCGCTACTACCGGCTGGCCAATGGCGAAGTCGGGCATGCGCTGGAAGCGCTGCTGGTGGTGGCCGGCACCGAACGCGCGCCGTTCAAGCCCAGCACGCCGTCCGCGCTGCGCGAGGCTCGCACCTGCTACGACCACATGGCGGGCACGTTGGCCGTGCGTATTCACGATGCGATGGTGGCGCGCCGCTGGCTCGCCGAGGACGGCCGCGATTACGTGCTGACCTCGCTGGGCGAAGCCTCGTTGGCGCAGTTGGGCGTGGATGCCGCCGCCGCGCGCCAGCGGCGGCGCCGTTTTGCCTGTGCGTGCCTGGACTGGAGCGAACGCCGCTCGCATCTGGGCGGCGCGCTGGGCGCGGCCCTGCTCGACGCCCTGATGCAGCGCGGCTGGATCACCAAAGACCTGGACTCTCGCGCGCTCTGCGTCACCCGCAAGGGCGCGCGGCAGTTCCCAGCGTTTTTTGGCATGCCGGATGCGCAAGCCGCTGGCGGTGCCCTGCACGAGGACACGCATGTCGCAGCATGATCCCGTCTTCCTGGCGCAGCGCCGGGCCTGCCTGTCGCAGCCCACGCGAGTTTTCCGCATTGCCGCTTCTGCCCGAAGACGGCGCATCGAACACAACCATTCCAGCCGCGAATGCGGCTTTTTTTTCGTCGGCCGCGAATGCGCGGCAACGCAGGTCTGGCCAGACGCCGTGTGCGTTTCACGTCGTCTTCAAGCCGCTTTGAAGATTCTTTGCTTCGACCTTTTCAACCATTAGCCTTACCCACGTTATTCAGGAGGTGGCCTTGCCTACGCTGGCGCTGCGCGCATTTCGTTTTCCCGCCCGTTTCGTCTCCGAGCTACGCATCGACGTCAACCACGCCCCAGAGGAAGTCCAGAGCGAACTGGACGCCATACGCGAGCGGATGCTGCGGTCGTCGGACCGCCTGCACGGGCTGCCGGAGGTGCCTACCGACATCCCTGGGATCGTGCTTCGCTACCGCGAAGCCGACGGCGAGTACTACGTCTATGTGGTGGACGTGCAGCGCGACCGCGTGGCGGGCTACACGGTCTTCAACCGCCTGATCGAAGTGGGCAGGAAGGCCGACCCCTACGTGCGCGCGCCGCATTCCAAGTACGCACCGGCTTATCAGGGCATGGGGCTGGCCACGGCGGTATACCGCTGGGGCCTGGACGCGGGCCTGTGCGTCATCAGCGGCGCGCGCCAGTCCACCGGCGCGCATCGTTTGTGGATGGGCCTGGCGCGGCATTACGAACTGGGTTTTGTCGATTTGCGGCAGAAGCAGCTTCGCTATCTGGGCCGGGACGTTCCGCCCCGCGTACTCGAAGATCTGCACACGCGCATGATTCTGTTGGGGCGTGGCTGGCGCTTGTCCGATTACATGCGGGCAACGGGAATGGCAGCGTCCAACGATGCACTTTCGCAACAGGACTTAGGGAAATCCCCCTGAAACGGGGTTGAGGGCAGGGCGGCCACTCAAGCCGTCCGCCTGAAAGCCGCGCCAGGCTTGCCGATGCGGCAAACGCCCGGATCGCTCCAGTGGCGCTTCAGAAACGGGGACGCAATTGTTGCCTTGCAACAATGTTTCTATTAACTGCCGAGGTTACAAAACATATCTGGGTTGTCATGAACACCGGGGTATGCTGAATCGACGAACGAGGGCATCCGAAGTGCATCAGAACAACTTGATCTACAAGGGATACCGGCTCACGGCCAAGGTTTCCCGGGGCGCGGACGCGGACATTCCCGCGTTGCCCAGCGGCCCCGTATTCATCGCATCCGTAATGGTGGTTCAGGCGGGCGCCGTGCTTGAGGGCGGCGACGAATATCCCGTGCCGCGCTTTGCGGACGGCGGATTTGTCTACAGTCCACGCGAAGCCGTGCACGCGGCCATCCTGCATGGCCGCGAGATCGTCGACGGCCTGACGAACATGCCGTCCTAGCCGGAAAAGACTTCCCGCCAGTCGCGCGTCTTGGCCAGCGTCTGCACGGTGGCCGACTGCTCCAGGATGGTCACGGCCTTCTTGAATTCCTCGGCGCTTGCGCCGTCTTCCAGGATGACCATGCGCGAATGGCGCGCGTTGGCCATCTTGACGTCGGACATCTTGCCGTGGGTTTGATAGACCTGCGTCCAGTCCATCTTCTTGCCGGCTTTCAGCGCGATCGGTTCGATGTAGGTCAGCGCGGTGCTGCCCGCTGCGCGCACGGCGAAGGCGAAGTCGGCGGTGTGGCCGCTGCTGCCCTTGGCGCGCGCGCCCTTGACCATGCGGTTCACGCCCACGCCCTCGGCCAACGCGCGCCCGACCTGCGCGCGAAAACGCAGCTGGCTGAAACGCGGCATCCATTTGGCGCACTGGAATGACAAGGCCATCGCCAGCTTGACCGCATCCCAAAGCGCTTCCTGCAACTGCTCGTTCGGGCCGGTGGCCACGATGGCGCCGTCGCGATCGAAATGCGCCAGGCTGACGCCGGGTGTCTCGTTCAGCATGTCGATGCGCTTGGGTCCGACTTCGATGCCGTAGCTGGACGCGTGCATCGAGGTTTCACAGGCGTCGGTCAGGTAGAAGGTGGCCTCGTCCGGGTGCGCGATGAAGAATGCCGCGTGCTGGCCGTCCAGCCCCAGCGTCATGGGCGCGACAGCGCGGATGGCGTGTTCACCGGCCGGCAGGACGGTCCAGCCGGAGGCTTCCAGAAAATTGCTCATAGGATCAGTTCGATTTGGCGGCCTTTGAGGGGATGCGCAAAGCCGCCAACAAGCGTCAGGTTCGCGCGCGGCAGGAAATACTGCATCAGCGCGCCGATAGTGTGCAGGGCGGGCACGATCGGTTCGGCATAGCCTTCGCCTTCGTCCACCCAGATGTGTTCATGGCTGCGGTCCGCAAGCGGCTTGCGAAACTGCGGCCGGCCTTCGCCCACCAGGCTGGTATGGAAAGAGTCGTCGGTATCCACGCCAAATACGCGATGCGGGCCGACGAACAGGCTGGCGCAAAAAGCTTCGGTCAGAAAGATCGTCGCCTGCCCCTGGACCACCGTGCGCGCGCCGCGATAGGTTGCGCGAAAGATCACGTCGTCGCGCACTTCGCCCTTGACCTTGCACGGGCTGGTGAACTCCATCCATTGGATGTTGTTAGCGGCGGGCTTGGGAATCCAAGAGATCGGTTTTACGGTTTCCTTGGGTTCGGCAAGTATCTCTTGCACCTCATCAACGGTAATTAACGGTTCGAACTTGTTGGCCATAAAGCGGATCTAGGGTCTTTGAATTGCGCGGTCAATGCGCTGCGCCGCTCGCGTCGCGCCGCAGGGGACTCATGCGCGCAAACAGGGCGAGGGGGCGTAATCTTACAAGATGGAGTCAGTGCAAACCCGCAAGCTGTATGGATATACAGCTTGCGACCCGGTTGCGACGCGGGATTGTGTGCCGGGCTAGAGCGTGCTGGCTGCGAACGTGTCGCATTGCTTGAGACCGCCGCCTTCCAGGCCGCGCTTGAACCAGCGCACGCGCT
Organism: Achromobacter piechaudii NBRC 102461; assembly: GCF_001571245.1. GTDB lineage: Bacteria > Pseudomonadota > Gammaproteobacteria > Burkholderiales > Burkholderiaceae_B > Achromobacter > Achromobacter piechaudii. Next base: position 13,427 of record NZ_BCTK01000001.1, read on the forward strand.
GGGCCGACGAGCCATGGGTGAAGGAGTCGGGCACGGCATAGCCTTGCGCCTGTTTTTGCAGGCGATCGTCGCCGATGGCGGTGGCTGCGCCCAGCGCTTCTTCGATGTCGCCGCCTTCCAGGATGTTGCGAGCCGCGTTGGCGCGCTGCGCCCACAGGCCGGCCAGACAATCGGCCTGCAACTCCATGCGCACAGACAGCGCATTGGCTTGCGACGGATTGCGACGGCGCAGCTGATCGACCTGATCCGAAATGCCCAACAGATGCTGCACGTGGTGTCCGACTTCATGGGCAATCACGTAGGCCTGCGCGAAATCGCCGGGCGCCTTGAAGCGGTTTTGCAGTTCGTCGAAAAAGGCCAGGTCGATATACACCTTGCTGTCGCCCGGGCAATAGAACGGACCCATCGCCGATTGGCCCGTGCCGCAAGCGGTGGGCGTGGCGCCGCGAAACAGTACGAGCTTGGGCGCCACGTACTGGCGATTCAGATCTTTCTGAAAAATGGCGGACCAGGTGTCTTCGGTTTCACCCAGCACCTTGGAGACGAAGCGCGCTTGCGGATCGTTGGCGGGCGGTTTGGTCGCGGGGGCATCCTGGGTCGTGGGCGGGCCTTCCGCCATTTGCAGCACGACGCTGGGATCGACGCCAAAATACATGGCCACCAAGGCAAGTACTATCGTACCGATGCCGATGGTCCCCCGGCCGCCGATCCTGGGACCACTGGCACGTCGGTCTTCCACATTGTCGCTTTCGCGCGAGTCATCGAGGCGCATATTGTTTCTCCGGGCGGGTCGGCGTTCCCGCCATTTTGCATCGCCGCGCTTTACTGGGCGGCATTCAAGAGTGTTAGGATAAACCCATGGCTCTGTATCTATCTATTCATCCTGCGAATCCTCAACCTCGCCTGCTTAAGCAGGCAGCCCAATGGCTGAACGATGGAGGCCTTCTGGCCGTACCCACCGATTCCAGCTACGCCGTTGTCGCACGGCTGGACGACAAGGACGCCGCTGACGGCTTGCGTCGGCTACGCGGTCTGGACGAAAGACATCACCTGACTCTGCTGTGCCGTGACCTGGCTGAAATCGGCCATTTCGCGCGCGTCGACAACAAGCAATACCGCTTGCTGAAGGCTGCCACGCCGGGCCCGTGGACCTTCATTCTTGAAGCCACCAAGGAAGTGCCGCGGCGCGTCTCGCATCCGTCGCGCAAAACCATCGGCATCCGTGTGCCCGATCACGCCGTGATGCTGGGTCTCTTGGAACAAGTCGGCGCGCCGCTGCTTTCCACGACGCTGATTCCCAAGAACGAAACCGAAGCGTTGAACGACGCCGAGGCCATCCGCGAACGCTACGACCACGATCTGGCCGCCATCATCGACGCGGGCGCCTGCCCGCAGTCTCCCACCACCGTCATCGACCTCACCAGCGACGATCCCGTCGTGGTGCGCGTTGGCCGCGGCGACCCGGCCACGCTCGGTCTTGCCTGATTCCCCCTTCATTGTTTTGCCTTTGCGTGCCGGCCCCCGCCGGCACGCGGCTCATCTACAATCCGGTTCGCCATGAACGACATCATCCAAACCATTGCGGTCTACGCGATACCGGTCATTTTCGCCATCACGCTGCACGAGGCCGCGCACGGCTACGTGGCCCGCATGTTCGGCGACCCCACTGCTTATGAAGCGGGCCGCGTCAGCCTGAATCCCGCCCGCCATATCGACCCGATCGGCACGCTGCTTGTGCCGATGGCGATTTTGCTCGCGTCCAAGTTGCTGGGCAGTCCCGGCATGCTGTTCGGCTGGGCCAAACCGGTGCCCGTGGATTTCGGCCGCCTGCGCCGGCCCAAGCGCGACATGCTCTGGGTGGCGCTGGCGGGCCCCGCCGCCAACCTGTTCATGGCAATTCTGTGGGCGTTTTCGCTGCGCATGATGCTGGAATCGGGCATGCAGGAATCGTTCTGGTTCCAGATGGGCGTGGCGGGCGTGAACATCAATCTGGTGCTGATGGCGCTGAACCTGCTGCCGATCCTGCCGCTGGATGGGGGACGTATCCTGTTCAGCCTGCTGCCGAACCGCCTGGCCTGGCAATATTCAAAAATCGAACCGTATGGCCTGGTCATCGTGATCGTGTTACTGGTCACCGATGTGCTCTGGGTTTTGATGCGTCCCGTGTATGAACTTGGAACGACTATCGTCCAGTGGTTTCTGTAGGATTTCATCCAATATCCGTTAAACTCAGCGGTTTCATTGATTCTGGCCCTGGGGCATCCTGCCGCGGGGCGTTGGAGCCCTACATTTATGGCATCCCCTGCAACCGCCGCAGGCGTTAATTTCCAGGGCAGCTTGGTGGCCCTGGTCACTCCCATGCAGCCTGACGGCAGCTTGGACTACGCTGCCTACCGGTCACTGATCGACTGGCACGTCCAGGAAGGAACCGACGCACTCGTGGTGGTGGGCACCACCGGGGAGTCGCCCACGGTTTCCATGGAAGAACATGCGGAGCTGATCCGCGTGGCGGTGGAACATGCCGCAGGCCGCATCCCGGTCATCGCTGGCGTGGGCGCCAACTCCACCGACGAAGCCATTCACCTGACGAACCACGCCAAGGCAGTCGGCGCGCAGGCAGGCCTGTCGGTCGTTCCCTACTACAACAAGCCCTCGCAAGAAGGCCTGTACCGCCACTTCCGCACCATCGCGGAAGCCGTGGACCTGCCGACCATCCTGTACAACGTGCCCGGCCGCACCGTGGCCGACATGACGAACGAGACGGTCCTGCGCCTGGCGCAAGTGCCCGGCATCATCGGCATCAAGGACGCCACCGGCGACATCGCGCGCGGCGGCCTGCTGCTGCGTGAAGCGCCGGCCGGCTTCCAGGTCTTCAGCGGCGACGATCCCACCGCCGCCGCCCTGATCCTGCTGGGCGCGCGCGGCAATATCTCTGTCACCGCCAACGTGGCCCCCAAGCTCATGCGTGACCTCTGTGCCGCCGCATTGGCGGGCGACGTGCCGAAGGTGCGTGAACTTAATGCCTATCTGGCCCGTCTGAACAAGGCTTTGTTTGTTGAAGCCAATCCCATCCCCGTCAAGTGGGCCCTTGCCGAAATGGGCAAGAGCGCATTGGGCTACCGGCTCCCGCTGGTCGAACTGGGAACGCAGAACCACGAAACCGTGCGTCGCGCGCTCCAGGAAACGGGTCTGCTCTAAATATCGTGAGGATACGTATGAACAAACGTCATGCCGGTTTGTCGGCATTGATGTCTCTGGTGTTGTTGGCCGGCTGCAGCGAGGTCAACCAATTCCTGGGCAATGAAGAATCCGTCAACTACAAGAGCGCCGTCAACCAGCGTGGAGAGCCTCTGAGCATCCCGCCGGATCTGACTCAGGCCAACAGCGACCCGCGTTACCGCGCGCCCGCTTCGGGCTCGACGACGTACTCGCAGTTCCAACAACAGGGCCAGGCGCAAGCCTCCGCGCCCAAGACCAGCAACGTGTTGCCCGGCCGCCAGGACATGCGTGTCGAGCGTGATGGCGACCTGCGCTGGTTGGTCGTGGACCGCGCGCCGGAAGACGTCTTCCCGCGCCTGGTCGACTTCTGGACCGAAAACGGCTTTACCGTGGCTAGCAACAATCCGGCCGCCGGCTTGATCGAAACCGATTGGGCGGAAAACCGCGCCAAGATTCCGGAAAGCTGGTTGCGCCAGGCATTGGGCGCCGTGCTGGAATCTGCCTGGGATAGCGGCGAGCGCGAGAAATTCCGCACCCGGGTCGAACGCGTCAACGGCCACACCGAGGTGTACGTCAGCCATCGCCAGATGCTGGAAAAGCGCGTCGGTTCCGACGGCGGCCAGGTGCAGTGGCAAAACGGCAAGGAAGACCCGGGCCTGAACGCCGCCATGCTTGCTCGCATGATGGTCTACCTGGGTTCCGATGTGGACAACGCCCGCAAGCTGGTGCAGCAGGCGGAAGCCGCGCCGCAAAAGCCGGCCGTGCAGGAAGACGTCCGTTCGCAAGGCACCTCGTTGCTGATCGCGGAATCGTTTGACCGCGCCTGGCGTCGTGTTGGCGTGGCGCTGGACGGCGGCGGCTTTGCCGTTGACGACCGCGACCGCTCCACCGGCGACTACTACGTGCGCTATGTCGATACCGACACCGGCGAAAAGAACGAGCAACCGGGCTTCTTCAGCCGCATGTTCTCGGGCGACAAGAAGGCCGAAGCGCCGCAGTACCGCATCCGCCTGGCCGCCACGGGCGAACAGACCACGGTGACGGTGCTGGATTCCAATGGCTCGCGCGACAACAGCGCAACCGCCCAGCGTCTGCTCAGCGTCTTGAAGGACAAGATGTAATCCGGCTTTCCTACGCTGGCGCTCACGCGCCAGCGGCGAAGCGCCAAAGCCCCCGCATGCGGGGGCTTTTTCTTTGGGCGCGGCGGTCGATTCCCGCCGCTCGCGTGCTGGCGATACGACAGGCGCAAAAAAGCCCCGGCAATTGCTTGCCGAGGCCTTTCTGCGTCTTCAGAGCGGGGGTTCGTCTCTGTTTTATTAAGACGCCGGGGTGGTCGAGCCGCCCGGGGTGGTCGAGCCGCCGCCAGGGGTCGTGCCAGGGGTCGGGGCCGGAGCCGGCGACGTGGCCGGAGGCGTGGACGAGGGGGCCGGCGTGCTGGCGCCAGGGGTGGTCGCGGGCGCCGCCGGGGCATCTTCCTTCTTGTTGCAAGCGCTGAGCGCGACGGCCAGCACCGAGGCAATAATCAAGGTTTTGCTCATCATTTTTGGACTCCTGTAGATGACGACTCTTGAAACCCCCTTAGGGGAAACCAGAAGTCAGGCTACAGGAAGCCAACGCCGCATCGCGTGTGAAAGTTAAAAAGGTCGCATCCCAACGGCAACAAACCTTTCAGCTTCGTGTTATCTCTTTCCTTATGTGTCCCCGCGCATGGATCTGATTGCGTTCTGTTCAAATCCGATACGCGGGCGTTTCCGGATACTACTCGGCGCGGTAGTGAATCCAGCCCGAATCCAACCAGTCGGCCAGGCAGGACCGTGCTTCGTCTGACAGCTTGGCGCAGGCAGGGTTCCCGCAGTCCAGGCTGCGCGCATCGGCCAGGGTGCGCAGCGCGGCGTCCGCAGGCGTCATTGCGGTTTCGCCATTGATGAAGAGCTGCTTGCCGCGATACAGCATGCGGCTGCGGCGATCCAGCACCAGACGGCCCGTCGTGGGCCAGTCTTCTTCCAGATCCACCTGCACATCTTCCGGCGCATCGAACACGCTTTGGTTGTGCGGTTCTGTCAGCCAGCAGCCCAAAAAGCGCGACGCCAGCGCATCGTCAAAGCGCAGTTTTTCCACGGTTTCCAGCGTGGCCGCCACCAGCCCATCGGGCAGCGCGGCCGGCGTGTCGACAGCGGGTTGCCCCGGGTCGCGGTACACGGCGGACAGCTTCGGGCCGGGCAGGGCCGGTTCACCGTAAGGGCCGCCCAGCAAACCGACGCGCGCCATCACCTGATCGGCGGCGGCTTCCAGCAGGCCGCGCGCCAGGATGGCCTGGGTAGGCGCACGAAAGCCGATCGAGATCGTCATGCAGCCATCGCCCATGGCGACGCCGTCGTGGGCGGCCTGGGGCGGCAGGTACAGCATGTCGCCCGGCGACAGCACCGCCTTTTCTTCGGGCTGGAAATTGCTGAGGATCTTCAAGGGCAAGCCCGGTTCCAGCGACAGGTCTTTCTGACGGCCATAACGCCATTCGCGTTCGCCGGCCGCTTGCAGCAGGAAGACGTCGTAGCTGTCGAAGTGCGGACCCACGCCACCGCCATGGCTGGCGACGCTGATCATCACATCGTCCAGGCGGGCGTCCGGAATGAAGCGAAACAAGCCCATCAGTTCAGAGGCGGCGTCACTGAGCAGGTCCACGCTTTGCACCAGCAGCGTCCAGTCGCCCTCGTTGTCCTTGGGCAGGCGCGCGAAGGGGCCGTTCTCCATCTGCCATTCACCGTTTTCACGCCAGATCAGACGCGATTCCACGTCGTCGCGGCGGGCCAGCTTCTTGATGGCGGCGATGGTCAGCGGCGGCTGGAAGTTCGGGATCGCCTGGCGGATCAAGAGCGGCTTGCGCTGCCAGTGGCGGCGCATGAAGTCGTTGGGGCTTTGATTGCCCAAGAGCGGCAGGGGTTGGTCAAGGTTCATTGAAGGTGCTTCTTCAGGCGGTAGAGGGCGTCCAGCGCTTCGCGCGGGGTCAGGCTGTCGGGGTCGATAGTGGCGAGCTCTTCGCGCAGCGCGTCGAGCGCTTCGATGGCGTCGTGGCGATCAGCCTGGGCGTAGGCTTGCGCGTCGGCATCCGCCGCCGCCGAGAACAGACCCAGTTGCGGCGTGGGCGCGCCTTGCGCTTCCAGCCGTTCCAGTTCGCGCGTCGCCTGCCGGATGACGGCGGCCGGCACGCCGGCACGCTGCGCCACCTGGATACCGTAGCTGCGGCTGGCTGGGCCTTCGCGCACTTCATGCAGGAACACGATGCCGGCGGCGGACTCGGCCGCCGCCAGATGCACGTTGGCCGATGCTGGCTGTTCTGCGGGCAGGCGCGTCAATTCAAAATAGTGGGTGGCGAACAAGGTCAAGGCGCGGTTGTGCGCCAGCAGCCGGCAGGCAATCGCCCAGGCCAGTGCCAGGCCGTCGTAGGTGGACGTGCCACGGCCGATTTCGTCCATCAGCACCAGGCTGTTGGGCGTGCTCGCGGAAAGGATCGCGGCGGCCTCGGTCATTTCCATCATGAACGTCGAGCGCCCGCCCGCCAGGTCATCGGCGGCGCCGATGCGGGTGAAGATGCGGTCGATCTTGCCGATGCGCGCGCGCGCGGCCGGCACGAAGCTGCCGATGCGCGCCAGCAGCACGATCAGCGCGACCTGCCGCATGTACGTCGATTTACCGCCCATGTTCGGGCCGGTGATCAGCAGCATGCGGCGCGCCGGGTCCAGACGGCAGCCGTTGGGCGTGAAGCGTTCGATGGCGTGTTCGACCACCGGGTGACGGCCCGCATCGATGTCGATGTCGGCGTTTTCCGACAGCTCGGGCGCGATCCAGTCGTGGCGGCGCGCATGCTCGGCCAGGGCGGACAGCGCGTCCAGCTCCGCCAGCGCGGCGGCGCAGTCCGACAGGGGGCGCACGTGTTCGGCCAGCACGTCCAGCAACTGCTCGAACAGCCATTTCTCGCGCGCCAGCGAACGGTCTTGCGCGGACAGCACCTTGTCTTCCCAGGTCTTGAGCTCGGGCGTGATGTAGCGCTCGGCGTTTTTCAGCGTCTGGCGGCGGCGGTAGTCCTCGGGCACCTTGGCGGTCTGGCCCTTGGTCACTTCAATATAGAAGCCGTGCACGCGGTTGAATTCCACGCGCAGATTGCTGATGCCGGTGCGTTCGCGTTCACGGGCTTCCAGTTGCAGCAGGAAGTCGCCGCCATCGGCCGCCAGGCCGCGCAGCTCGTCGAGTTCGGCGTCGAACCCCGCCGCCAGCACGCCGCCATCACGGATGGCCACGGCGGGTTCCGGCGCAATCGCGCGAACCAGCAGCGCGGCCAGCGCCGGATCCACCGACAGATGAGAAATCAGATCGCCCAGGCGCGGCGAGGCCGCCATGGGTTCGACCAGATCGCGCAGCGCGGGCAATGCTTGCAGCGCATCCCGCAGGCTGGCCAGTTCGCGCGGGCGCACCGAGCGCAGCGCCAGCCGCGCCGCGATACGTTCGATATCCGGGAAGGCGTTGAGCGCGGCGCGCAGGGCTTCCAGCACGCCCGCCGAGCCAAAGGTCTGTTCCACGTCCATGCGGCCGGCCAGCAGCGCCGAAATGGCTTGCTGGCGCGCCAGGGCCTGTTCGTTTTCGCGCAAGGGGTGATGCAGCCAGCGGCGCAGCAGGCGGCTGCCCATGGGCGTGCGGCAGCCGTCCAAGAGCGAGAACAGCGTGGGAGAGTCTTCGCCGGACAGCGTCTGGGTCAGTTCCAGATTGCGTCGGGTGACCGGATCCAGCAGCACGTATTGCCCTGGCCGCTCGGCAGACAGGCTCTGCACGTGCGCCAGCGCCTGCGATTGCGTGCGCGCGGCGTAGCGCAGCAACGCGCCCGCGGCGCAGATGCCAGCCGGCATGTCTTCGATATCGAAGCCCGCCAGCGTGTCCGTCTTGAAGTGCGCAAGCAGATGCGCGCGCGCGCCATCGCTTTCGAAATGCCAGTCCGGCACGCGTGAGCGCGCGCCGTCGAACGGGAAGTCGAAAGCGGCGCTGTCGGCGCAAACGATCTCAGCGGGAGAAATGCGGTGCAGCTCGGATTCAAGCTGGGCCGGCGCGCATTCGGTCACGCGGAATTCGCCGCTGGCCAGGTTCAGCCACGCCAGGCCGGCGCGCGGCGCGCGGGCGTTGCCCGACACGAACACGGCGGCCAGCGCGCGATCCGCCTTGGCGGGCAGCAGCGCGTCGTCGGTCAGCGTGCCCGGCGTAACGATGCGCACGATACGGCGCTCGACGGGGCCTTTGGATGCGGCCGGGTCGCCGATCTGTTCGCAGATGGCGATGGATTCGCCCATGGCCACCAGCCGCGCCAGGTATTGCTCCATGGCGTGCACGGGTAGACCGGCCATCGGAATCGGCGTGCCGTTGGACGAGCCGCGCTTGGTCAGGGTGAGGTTGAGCAGGCGCGCGCCGCGCTCGGCGTCTTCGTAGAACATTTCATAGAAGTCGCCCATGCGATAAAAGAGCAGCAAGGGGCCGGCCTCCGCTTTCAGGCGGAGGTATTGCTGCATCATGGGGGTGTGGCTAGAAAGCTGCTCTGTCGTTTCAGCCTGGGATTTTGGCATTTTGCCTTGTGCTACATGCATTTGCTGTGGGGTCGAACCGTCATTTGTGTTGTTGCTACGGCCCAGCGACGCCCATCAAAACCCGCCAACACTTGATGGTTTGGCGTAGCTTTTTGAGGGGTCGAATTGAGAAGTTACGCTGATTCGTTTAGGATCCTTTAAAAAGCTACGCCACAGGATCCCGCCTTCCATGCAATTCGACGCACGCGCCGCAAAGCTTCTTGAACCAGGCCGACACCTTACCATTGATGGATACCCCGGTCTGCGCCTGGAAGCCACTGCGACAGCGCGGACGTGGACCTACCGATACAAGAGTCCCGTCAACGGCAACATGCGGCAGAAGAAGCTGGGTCGGTGGCCAGCAATGTCCATCGCCGCCGCAATCGTGGAGTGGGAGCGACTGCGCCAGCTGCGTGACGCGGGAGTAGACGTGGCTGTACAGGCAAAGGAGGCGCGCCAAGCATCCAAAGTGGCTGCCGCTGCCGCGCGGGAAAAGCAAAAGGGCGCGCTGACAGTGGCGGGCGCGTGCGCGATCTATCACGCAGGGCACATCAAGCTGCACCGCACAGAGAAGGGCCAGGTCGAGATCGCTCGAATGTTCAACACTATGCTGGGAGATCTGGCTGACAAGCCCGCAGGGGAGGTCACGCGGGCGGACGCGTTCGGGTTGATCGAATCATATGGGCACATCCCTGTCCAGGCGCAGATCCTACGCCGTGAGTTGGGGGCGGCTTGGGACCATTGCCATGACGCAGGAAAGCTGTCCGAGACCGTGCCCAATTGGTGGCGCATGATTCTTCGGGGGAAGCTGAAATCGAAGGGAAAGGCGATCAACGGCAAGAAGAGCGGCGTGAAAAAGCGAGTCCTGTCGCCGAAGGAAGCCGGGGAATTAATTCCTTGGCTCCCCAACTTTTCGCGCGACGTGGAGGATTTTTTGACGCTGTATCTCTGGACTTGCGCCAGAGGGGCCGAGATCGGTGCTATCGAAGCCGAGGAAATCTCGGACGAAGCTGACGGCTTATGGTGGACGGTACCGAAAGAAAAAACGAAAAATGCAAAACGACCGGAAGCTACGGATTTTCGCGTGCCTTTGGTCGGTCGTGCAGAACAGGTGGTCAGGCGGCGGCTGGCCGCGCAGAAAACGGGATACTTGTTTCCCTCGTACGGGAAGTCGGGCCACTGGGAACAAAAGTCAGTGCAGACCCGCGTTTACTACCACCAGCCATACAGCGAAACTGCTCCAGATAGGAAGCGTGAACGGTTGACAGTGACGCATTGGGCGCCGCATGACCTGCGGCGCACGTCTCGCACATTCCTCGCTTCCCTCGGCTGCCCGCGTGAGGTGGGCGAAGTAATTCTGGGCCATATGCTGCCTGGAGTTGAGGGGGTGTACAACCGGCATGCCTACGACAAAGAGCGCCGCCTATGGCTCAAGCGCTTGTCTGTGTATCTGGAAAAGCTGGTCAAGAGTGGCGTTTAACCACCCGCACTTCTAGCGGGGGCGCGTCTTGGCTTTTTCGCCCCGGTGTTGCACGGCGGAAGAATCGTAGACCGAGGGCGACTCGCCGCCCACTCCACAACTTCGGCATAGAGATAACCAACGCGCCGTCCGGACAGTTCCCTCGGCGCGGGGAACTCATTGCGGGTCACCATGGCCTGGATGGTTGATTCGGCCAAGGTGGTGATCAATGCTACGGTCGGCAGATCCACGTAGACCGGCTCAATACGAAATTCAGCGCTCATTAGACTTCTCCTGCGACCGCTGGACGGTCTCCTCTTTCAGATCAGATTTTCGTTCCAGCCATTTCCGGTATCGACCAAAGCTACCTTTGGCTTCCGCCTGCGGCACGGAAATTCCTTGCCGTTCGTCAAGCCACGCTTGCACTTCGCCGCCTGACCACATCTTGCGCAGATGCGTCGGGAACAGGATGCGCACCGCCTCGCCGGCCTGTGGTGCGGCGCTGTCATTTTCCGCAGCATTCGCGAGCAGGGACTTGATCGCAAGCCTGAACGTGTCGCGGCATTGTTCCGCCAGGCGTGCGGGGATCATGCGGGCTTGAATGCCATCTGGGCAGCAGTCCCGGTACTCGTCGCCTACCGGGCCGACGCTGCCGCATCCTGGGCAGTACCGAGCAAGCGCCTCCCCGGCTACAGGGGCGCTTGCTTGGCGTACATTCAGAGCTTCCAAGGCGCTGACGAATGCCCGCACGCAATCGGGGCAATTCTCCGGACCTTCACCGCCGGTGTTGGTGCAACCCTTTCGATACTCGGCCAAGATTTCGCCTAGGCTCATGATGTGCGGGCGTGCCTCCCCGACTACAGGGGCGCTTGCCAGGGCGGCGTCATGGTCGCGCATCAGGCGAGTGATGGTATAGAGCCGGCCGCCGATGCGCTCGCAGAGTCCGGCCTTGATCGTCAGTAACGGGAATTTATCTTTGAGCCAATCGACGGCCGAACGCTTAACCGCGACGTACCCGCACGGGTCCACGGCCGCCCGCTCATCGGCTACAGGGGCGCGCAGCTGAGACAGGTGCTGCGCCAGGGCGCAAGCAAAGTCAGCTGCCAGGGTGTTAGCGATATACCGCTTGAAGTCGTGCCGGCCGATCTGCGTTGCGAAGTATTCCGCAACGTAGGCTCGGGCGCCTTCGCTGGTGTTCAGATCCTGGGCGCCAGTTTCTTGCGGTGCCGGGGCCGCGGTGTTGGTGGTCATGCTGCCTCCTTTCCGATGTTGCGATACATGCGGTCCACGGCCTTCTGCCGGGCATCCAGCTTTTTGGATCGCATCAGGTGGTCATGCATAGGTTTGTCGTAGGACTCGATCTCGCGTAGTAGCCGGATCCTTTCTTGAATGTCGGTGGTCGCGTTGAATTGGACGGCCAGTGCGTCGCGCTTCGTGAAGTCGGGCTTCTCAGTTGCCCATCGGGCAGACTCCGCGTCGTAGTCGGCAAGCAGCTTCTCGCTAGCAACCTTCCAGCGGATGAAAAGCAGGTCTCGGCGACTGATGCGCAGGAAGAATCCCTTTTCACGCACGAAGGCGATGATTTCTTCCTTCGTGAACTCGTTGAGGACATCGAGGCCGGTGGTCATGCCTCACCCACTTTGCCCTGCTGGGCGGCAATGGCTTCGAAGGCTTCGCCGACATGTTCGTGCCAAGCGGACCCGTGTTTCAGGTAGTACCCAAGCAAGAAATAAATCACTGCCGCTTGCTCGTGCTCGGCCTTGTTCTTGATGACGTGGCCGCCGGCTCTCAGAAGCGTTGCCAGCTCGCCGCACGCGAAGTTCGGCCGTCCCAGTATTTCGATCAGGTCGTCATCCAGGGGCGGCAGAGCATCCCGCGCATCGCCAGCAGCGGGAGCAAGGAAACCAACGGCAGCGAGGGCGGCGCGCATTCGTTCGCGGAAGTGTTCTTGCTGGTCACGCGTCAGCGCAGCACGCGGGCCTGCGGCGAACCAAGCATTTACAGCAGCGTCGACCAATTCGACCGGGGGCGCGTTCTCGGGGGCGGTCATTCGGCGGGTTCCTGTTCGGTAGGAATTTCAGCCTGGCCGGCAGCTGCTGCGGCTTCGGCCTGGATGCGCTGCTTTTCGGCTTGCTTGGCGCGGACGGTTTCAACCGCGCCATGGGCCTGGAACAGATCCAGCAAGGCGGCGGTAGGGATGGTGATGGTTTCGGGCGCTACGCGGCCCTCCTGCGTGTCTACCAGGGTTGCGCGCTGGTTAGGGTCCAGTCCCTTGATGAAGGCGTCCACGCCGCTGATAAGCGGGGAGACGACCTTGCGGGGCAGGGCGCGGCCGTGGATCGCGCTGGGCGTCACCTTCGATTTGCCTGCGGCCTTGGCCTTGTCCAACTGGGCTTGCAAGTAGGGGCCGGCAGCTTCGCCGTGCTTGGCAATTGTGTCGATGGCCGTGGAAGCCATGACGGCGCCGGACAGTATCAGGGCGTGGACATCGCTGTTTGCATGGGCCAGGCTGATCATCTTGGCGACCCACTGCGGGGAAACCTGATCTAGGCGGGCAATGCGGTCATAGTCCCACTTGAAACTGGCGAGACGGGCATAACCAAAAGCGGTTTCCAGTGACAGGAGGTGGCGGCCTTTGGCACTATTGAGGACGCGGGCGGTCCGGTCAGCGTCGTTGCCGACGAAAGAAGTAATGTCGATCCAGACTTCACCGTCCTCATCCTGGAGGGGCGCGCCTGCGTCGATGGCCCGGCCGATCTGCTTATACCTGCGGTGGCCTTCGACAATCCAGCAGCCGCCCTCAGATCGGGGGCGGACTTCCAACGGCGGAAGCGGGCCGCCGCCCATAATGTGCTGAAACAGGCTTTCATCGTCGGCCTCGGCCTGTGCGCGTTCCTCGCCTGATAGATTTTCGACGGGGATACGCAGGTTGAAGCCTGGTTCTACGTGCAGATCCCTGTATCGAATCTGCATTGCGTGGGCGCGCCTGATTTCTTTGTTGAGGATCTTCTGTCGGAAGGACACGGGGGCGGGAGAGTCGGTCATGCGGACACCTTGGATGGTTGTGGATCAGAAGCGCTTTTCGCCGCCGAGGACGTCAACAAGTTCGGCCATCATCTTGGCCAGTTCACCCGTCATCAGCATCATGTCGGAATCGAACTTTTCGTCGTCGTTGGCGGCCACGCCTTCGTTGCCTTCCTTCAGCACATCCAGCGGCGAAACGCGCTTGACGTCCATACCTTCGGTGAGCACGAACGAGATGCGGTCGGCCCAGGTCATGGCGAGGCGAGTGCATTGCTTGCCGGATTGGATGTGGCGGCGGGCGTCTTCCGCATCGATGGAATGCTTCACGTAGCGGATAGCTGCGCCGCTTTCACCTGATGACCGGAGTTCGGTGTCTTGGTCGATTGTGAAGTTGGCGGGCGCTTCATCTTCGGCCAGCCAGCCGGTCATGGCCGCAGCCGGAGACTGCGCGACGTACAGGTTCTCCAGAGGGAACGGCTCAACGCATTTGGCGAGGATGCCGATCACTTCGTCAGCCCGAGCGGAGGCGGCGGCGTCGATCACAAGCCAGCGGTTCAAAGGGTCGATCCACACGCGGGTATCGCGGTAGATGCTGAATGCGCGGGGCAGGAGTTCGTCAGTGACGCGCTCCTTGATATCCTTCATCTGCTTGCGCCCCGGCTTGTAGCCTTGCTGCTCTTCAATTTCTTGGGCGCGGAACTTGGCCACCTGGTTGATGACCGTGGCCGGAAGCAACTTCTTTTCGGAACGCAGCGACAACAGGATCTGCCCATTCACGACATGGGCGAAGCCGCCATTTTCACGGGCAGGCACCCAGCCGATCGATTGCATTTCGAGGTTATTGCCGGGCTGGAATGCGAAGCGCTCAAGGGCTGCTTGCAGTTCATCGCCGTACAAAGTCCAGGCGGCGGACAAGCGGTAGATCTTCAGATTTCTGAACCACATTTTGAAAACTCCAGGGCAAAGGGGGGCGATTACGGCCGGATCGGGGGAAAGCGGTCGGGCGACTGGCGATTGATCGCACGTCCGGCGTTGCGCACGCCCTTCCAGATGTTGCAGATGGTCCCGCGCGAGACATGGAACTGCGCCGCCAAGTCATAGACGCTGACGAAGCCCCGCATGGCGTTGATGTAGTCGATATGTTCGTCACTCAACGGCTGGCCCTTGACGGGCGGCGTGGGCGTTTCGAACTCAGGATGGAGGAAGGACGCAGGGGGCGCGACCGGGGGAGACCACCCGGCGCGGTCGCGCACAACAAAATCGATTCCGTTCATGCCGCGAAGCTCAGGAGCCAGCCGAGGATCTGGCGGCCGAAGAGAACGAATGCGGCGAAGCCGATGCCAGCGGCCCAAGCCCACGAAGCGGGAATGTCCGCGTCTTCGCTCCAGTTGCCCCGGCCTGCGTGGTCACGCGGGGCAACGATGTTGGTCAGCTTGCCCGCCGCTTGCGCGATGGACGGCACCTTGCGGCGAGCGGTAGGCGCGGTTGCAGTGATTGCGTTCATGTTGCTTTCCAGGGATCGGCCGCGACATAGCGGCGGTTGAAGTGTTCGCCGATAGGGACCACGGCCACCGCTGCCAAGGCGAGCAGGGCCAGGCCCCACCAGATGGCGGGGATGGTTGAAGGCATGGGGAAGTGCGCGAATGCGCGGTGATGGGCTTTGGAGAGCAGGCCGGAGGCCCGGTTAATCCCTGAAAGTCACTTTCAGCGTCGGTGACGTTGCGACGCCGGCCCGCTCTCCAAAGCCGCCCCGGTAGACGGGGCAGGGGTAGGGGTAGGGGATTACAGCTTTCCGTTGCGGATCAGCACGCTGAGGATGGGCGCGAGGATATCGAGCAGGGCTTCGAGGAACTTGATCATGTCATTTTCCAATGAGAAGAAAGGTGTAGTTAAAAGCTGAGGGCGGACTTAAGTTGGCGGAATTGATGCCGTTGGCAATTAGCGATATTGACTTCTCTAGGAGCACATATGCTTTCCGGCATCGGTTTCATATTTGATTGGGTGATGGTGGCTTTTTGGTCTGCGGGCCTGATGTTCTTTGTTGGGTTTTTGGGTTGGGGGGTATCGACTCTGTTGGATCAACCATTGGCTCGATGGATTGTGGCGGCGGTGGGGATGGTTGCGTTGGTTTGCGGGTATGGGTGGGATGTCTGGTTTCAAAGCGAGCCAACGTCTTGGATCCAACATTTGGAAAGCCGTGGGGGCCACACCCATGAACAGCAAATCAAGCTAATTTGGGCGGCCTTTGTCGGTGGTGTCGCCGGTCTACTCATCTTCAACGCCGCAGAAAGCTGGTATTCGGGGCGCTGGCGCTACTAGGGCTGTCTGATAAGTTTCCCGGTTCAGGTCATCGCCCGCGGGGCATGAGCCGGGACTGTCAGGCCGAGACCGCTTCGGCTTTTGCACGCGCGCCGCAAAAGGGGCAGAAGGTCACATGTATTGGCACCGCTTTGCCATCCTGGCTGCGGTAGCCTGGGGCATCCGCTTTCATTTGAAGCGGGATGCAGAGCCGGGCGTCCATTGCGCTGCCGTCGATGACGAAGGCGATGTTGCCCATCTTGACGCTGCTTATCGGACCTTTGATTTGCGGTTGAAGGTGTGCTCTAGCCTCTTGTTCAACACGCGAAATGCAGTGGCATTGCATGGTCATTTCCTCAATGCTGGGGGTGCGGATCGTTTGTGTTTGCGAGGTCCAGCACAGCGTCAAACCAGGGTGTGCCGTCCCGAGAATCATCGGTGCTGAAGTTCGCGTTGTCGGCGCCAAAGGTGCCGATCACGCGACTATTTACGGTGTTGAAGAGGCCGTGCAGCGGCACGTCGTGCAGGGTGCCGTGGAACACGACCCAATCGCCGCCGGCTTCGAAACCCGACGTGTTTACGGTCAGTCCGGCAGCCTTCGCCGCGTCTACAAATTCCGCGCTTGTCCTGCCGCGTGCATAGGTCTTCATGGTGGGGTTCCTCAAGGGGAGAGCTTCGGTAAGCGCTGACTCGCAGCGCTGGCCGAAACCCGCTTTTCAGCGGAAACGGTAGCTACACTTGACGGTTCGATAGGAGGGAACGGCGTGAGCCAATCTAAAAAATGCTTTGTCTCGGCGGTGTTCGCCGTGACCTTAGTGCAAGCGAACTTCGCTTTTGGGAAACCAAGCCAAGAGACGCTTGAGCACTGCAAAGAACTGGAAGGCATGGCAGGGCACGTCATGGAACTGCGCCAAGAGGGGGCAGGTATGTCCGAAGTCATGAGCGTTGCCGCCGACACGCCAGGCTACTGGGGGAGGTCCGTTGCAACTCTTACTGAAATGGCCTTTCGATTCCCGCGAGAATCTGCGCTTGAAGATCGAGACGAAGCTGTTTCGGAATTCAAGAACGCGGTATTTGCTGGTTGCCTTAAAGGCCGCAGCCGACCCTAGCGAGTCTTGCAATAGATTTGATGGCCGGGGTTATCGTCGCCACGCCCGGCTGGGCGTTGCTTGGGCGTGGTGGCTCAAGCACACAGGGGCCGGGGCGCGTTTGCGCCTGGTTGTCCTGTTTCGCCCTTCCCCTGTGAGGGCGGGCGGCCTCGGTTGTTAAAGAGCGGTATTCGCCTTCCCCATTCCGACTTTGTGGCGGTGACGTCTCCCGCTTGAGGCGATGGCCTGACTGCTGCCTGCGGGTCCGTGGGGGCTACTGCTTTGCCGGTTAAGGCGTGGATGAATTTAACCATAGTTCATTTTTAAGTTCAACCATAGTTCAGTGGTGCGCGTGGTTCGGCTTTGTCAGGACGACAAAAAGCCACCCCGCAGGGTGGCTATTTTTTCTAGATCAGATGGCTAGCTTAGGATTTGATCCACTGGCCGGACTCGTCATCGCCCAGACGGGAGCCGGCCCAAACCACTTGCCCAAGGACGCGCACGGGCGAGCCGTTTTCCAGAGGAATATCAGGGTAGCTAGCATTGAACGAGCGAGCGACCCATCGCTTTGTTAAACGATCCTGCGCCACGGTCTTCACGATCATCTTCCCGTCGTAGTTGATCGCGTAAACGCCACCCGCAGCGAGGTCGCGGATAGTCAATTCTTCGCTTGGAACGACGAGCAGCGCTGCCCCATCTTTAATGATCGGCTCCATGCTGGCGCCCTTAGCGTAAACCACACGAGCTTTCCCCGCGCTAGCTCCAACAGAGCGCAAAAATGAGCGGCGGAACTGCACTACCCCCGTCTGTTCCTCAAGACTGTTTTCAATGCCGTCTCCGGCAGCCAGGCGTACGTCTGCCAATTCCGGCACCTTTTCAAACTTGTCGTTCGCTGCGTGCGGTTCTCCCGGGCCGACGTTGGCGACCACTCCTGTCCGGGTGCTGATTCTCACGCGCGAGTCTCGCTCGGCTTGGTGAGTGGTCTTGCCTCCATCCCTGGGCGCGGCGGGCATGCCCCCAGTTCGCATTGGGAACGGGTCATGAGCGTGGTCCATGTCCACAAGTCCGCCCCGACTTGCAGGAGCTGACTGGGGGGCTGGGGACGAAACGGCTATACCAAGGTTCAGTTGAGCGATCGCAAGCGCCAGCGCCCCTTGAAGCGAACTCAGCTGCGAAGGCGCCAACTTGCGAACCTGATCTTCCGGAATGTCCGGGAAGGGCCAGGCGGCGACAGTCTCAGAAGTGGCCCCCGCGCCTCGATCTTGTTTGCCTTCGCCGAGGGCCAGCCAGTCGCTGGAGACGCCCAGCATTCGTGCCGCAATCGCGTTATTGGCGGCATTGAATGCGCTGGATTTTCCATCGATGACTTTCTTAACGGCTTGATAGGACGTACTCAAGCCTTCCGCCAACTGCGAAGCGGAAATAGAGGCCGCCTTCATCGCGGCGGCGAGCCGATCTCTGTATTCAACCATAGTTGCAAAAGTACCTGATTTGGCCAGAACTATAGTTGCTTCGTGAAATGAACTATGGTTCAATCGCCAGATGAAAAAGACCGACGCCATCAGCAAATTGGGCGGCTCAAAAGCCGATGCCGCTCGCGCGATTGGGATCTCGTACCAAGCCGTAGACAAATGGCCTGACGTATTGACGCCCAGGATCAAGGACCGCGTGCAGGCTGCATTCGTGCGCCGCCACCCGAGCGATTGGGCCGCGCGTTGGCCGGAACTCGCCAATCAGGAGAGCAACCATGAATGACACAGCACCGCCTTCGCAGCCCGTCCCGGAGACCGCCGCGCCGATACCACCTAACGACAAAGTCCAGATAGGGCCGTTGGACGTCTGAAGTTTGTTTTCCATGCTGCGCATCTTATGGGCGGCGGAACAAGAGCAAAACCCTGATCCGCAAGGCATTTCAAGGTAGGACCGCATGACCTGCAAATACAACCTAATTGATCCGCATGACGCGCTGTATATCGGCGTCACGAAAACGCCCGGAGGCGTGGAAGAGCTTGCAGCCTTCCTTACGAACCGCCGCGGCATTTCAATTCACCCGGAAACGCTGCGGCAGAAAATGACTCGTGCGAAAGGCCAGTCTATGTCGCTCGACATGATTGAGCTATCGACCGAGTGGATGATGGAGAAGCAGGACGGGGGGCGCTACGCACGCGACTGGTTGATGGCGCTGAACGTTCGTCATGGCGTTGCGGCGAGCATTCTGCCGCCGGCTCCGCATCAGCCGGATGAGGTTGCGGCGGTCCGCACCAAGGTTATGGAGATGTCGAGCCTCAACGGGAGCTTGTCGGCCGTGGCGATTGACGCAGTGTCGGACGGCGACATCTGCGAAGCGGACGCCTCTCAGATCGTGATTGAGTGCGACAAGATCATCGAGAAGGCTCAGCGCCTCAAGCGAAACGTTGTCCGTGCCTACCAGGATAAGGCGAGGGCTGCATGCTGACGCGCGGGACATCGGGTGTACCCGTGCGGGCGCGTGTCCCGTCCACGGAGCGTAAGGGGGCGGCGCTTTCGCGCACGGCTGCAATGATGTGCAACGGCGCGAGGTTCCAGCGGTGGGTTGCTTCCCGCATTGGCGCCGCCCCCGAGGGCGTGTCGGCCCAGCAGCACGCCGCGCAGTACGTCCGCGATATGTGCGGCATCACCAGCCGCGCGGATCTGGATCACAACGCCGAGGCGGCCACGTTATTTCATACCGCCGTTCGCATCCCATTCGTTGAGTGGAGCGGCGTCTATGGCTGACTGCTTGCACATGTTCCGAGGCTACCGGGTGCCGCCTGCGACCGTTGAAGCGGTCAAGCAGGCCATCATCGACACGCCGCGCCGCGTTGATGTCGTGGCGCTACGGGCCATGGTGCTGCCCGCCTTGGTGGCGGTGGACCCTTGGCCCAGCACGCCTCGCGCTGATGCTGCCGCGCGTGCCGTTGATTCGTTCCTGTTCGATGCTGCCTGCGCTGGCTTGATCAAACGCCGCGCAAACGCCTGGAAATTCCCGTACTGGTGGCGAGTCAAAGCGGAGCCGGGGGCGGTATGTCGCTGATGCGCCGCACGCCGCTCAAGAACAAGACGCCGATGAAGCGCAGCAGCACGCCGATGATGCGTGCCGCGCCGATTCGGACCACACCCATGCCGCCCCCGCGCGCAGCCATCAAGGCGCGCAAGAAGGGCAAGAAGAAGCCCAAGACCGTCTATCGCAACCCTGCGCTGTTGGCGCTCGCCGAGGGCGAGGAATGTCTTACGCGCGTGCCGACGTACTGCTGGGGCGGAATTGAAAGCACCGTGTCGGCGCATTCGAATCAGACGCGCGATGGCAAGGGCAAGGGCATCAAAGCCCATGATTGGGCCATCGCGTTCGCCTGCGGCGGTTGCCACTTCTTCCTGGACCAATCCAAGGCTCCCAGGCAAATGAAGCTGAGCTATTTCATCCCCGCCTTGCGGCTTACGCGCCAACGAATCATTGACCTGGGCAAGTGGCCCGAGGAAGCAGAGCGCGGCTTTCAAGCGCTCTATGGAGTCACCGAATGAACTACTACAGCCACAACATCGGCGACTACGCCCAGGCAACGATGCACTTGAGCCTGATCGAAGACGCCATCTACAGCCGTCTTCTGCGGCGTTACTACGCCGAGGAACAGCCCATCAAGGATGACCTGCAACAGGTGTGCCGTTGGGTGGGGGCGCGCAGCGAGGAAGAGCGCGCCGCCGTGCCGATGATCTTGCAGGAGTTCTTTGAGCTGGTTGACGGTGCGTGGCGCAATAAGCGGGCGGATAGCGAAATCGCCGCGTACCAGCAGAAGGCAAAAACCAATCGGGATAACGGGAAGGCCGGCGGAAGGCCCAAAAAGAAACCCAACGAAACCCAGTCGGTTTCTGATGGGTTGCCAGAAGAAACCCAAGCGGATGCGAAAGCAAACCCAGACGGGGGCCAGACAGAACCCAGTCGTAACCCTAACCAAGAACCAAGAACCAAAAACTATTCCGTTCCTAGCGGAACGGGCGGCACGCCGCCGCAGCCACCAACGGACGCAGACAAGATTTTCGCCTTGGGCTTGCCCTTGCTGATCTCTGCTGGCCAACCGGAGAAGCAAGCCCGTTCCATGCTGGGCATGTTCCGCAAGGGTCACGACGATGCGGAGATCGTACGGGCCATCCAGCAATGCGT
This sequence comes from Achromobacter piechaudii NBRC 102461, assembly GCF_001571245.1. Lineage (GTDB taxonomy): Bacteria > Pseudomonadota > Gammaproteobacteria > Burkholderiales > Burkholderiaceae_B > Achromobacter > Achromobacter piechaudii. The sequence goes on from NZ_BCTK01000001.1 coordinate 34,289, forward strand.
GGATGACCAGGCCATTGAACCCGTTGCCTACTTGCAGCGCGTCCTGCGCTCCGGTGCGGCACGGGCTAGCCGCCCGCAGAGTGCAGCCCAACGCCGCGCATCCTGGAACGAAGAAATGGGCGCCTCGCTTTCGCGTGGCGTGCCGCAACCCGAAATCGACATGGGAGTCATCGATGTCACAGCTCATTAATCCGACCACCGGCAAGGGCATTGGCGACCTGGTTGTCGCGGAGTTACGGCTCATGTACGGGTCGAAGTTTGCGCAGGCATGGGAAGGGCTGACTCCGCGCGAGGTCAAAGACGCGTGGAATCAAATGCTGGCTGGCTTCACAGAAGCTGAGGCGCGTGTGGGCATCGTTGCGTGCTTGAGCCGTGATTGGCCGCCCACGTTGCCCGAGTTCATCCGATTGTGCCGTCCGTGGATGTCGCCAGAGGTTGCCTTTCACGACGCGATGACGGGCATGACTGCGCGCCGCCGGGGCGAAATCGGCAAATGGCCGCACCCCGCAATCTACTGGGCTGCGGTGGCGGTCGGGACGCATGACTTGCTGAACTGCGGCTATGGGGTTCTGAAAGGGCGCTGGGAACGGGCATTTGGCGATGAAATGGCGCGCGGCCAATGGCATCCGGTTCCCACGCCAGCTGCGGCGCTGCCAGCGCCTGGCGCTACTCAAGCCACGCCGGAGGAAGCGGCCAAGGCTTTGAAGGCGATGGGGGCGGGCGCGGTCCTGAACGAGTCGGGCCGCGATCCGCGCCGGGGTGCAAGACGCATCCTTGCCGCCGTGAAGAAGGGCAACGCGTCGTACTCGCCCACTGTGATTGCCATGGCTCAGGCTGCCATGGACGCTTACCCCGATCAGGGAGCGCAAGCATGAGCGGTGCATTGTCACGCAACAAGGGTGCGTCGTATGAGCGCAAGGTGGCCAACATGCTGACCGAGGCAACGGGCAAGGTGTGGCGGCGGCGCGTGCGCAACGCGGTAGGCGATAGCGATGTGGTGGCGGACGATCCCGCCTTCGCGCGTATCAGCATCGAATGCAAGCACGCGAACACGCTCTGCCTGCCCGCATGGTGGCGGCAAGCCCAGCAGCAGGCCGGCGAGCGAGGTGTTCCGGTGCTGATCTACAGACAAACGGGGGCGCGCGGCGAATCGGTGATGGTTGATGCCCACGACGTGAACCCGAAGATTTTTCCTGTCCGGGGGCGGCACACCGTAACCCTCGGATGGGAAGCGGCAATGCAATGGATGCGGGAAATGCTGCCCGCCAAAGTGACTTTTTCTCCGGGGATTTATTGATGACCACCTTGACCCTTTCCCGCCTGGCTTCGACCCCGGTCGTAGAGGCGACACCCAGCCGACTGTTTGCCACCGCTCATGCGGCGCTGACCTTCGCCTATAACCACACCGACCAGGTGTATGACAAGCCCATGATGGCTCGCATGGCGCAGGCACCGTCAGAGGGTAAGGGCTTGGGCGGCACCGACGGGGCAGGGCAGGCCGCCTTTGTCTTCGGGGCGCTGGATCCACTACCTCGTCTGTACCGCGCCATCCTGGTTGCGCGCTTTGCGCCCCGAACAGACCGCTGCAAATGCTGCCAGGGCACCGTTGATCGGCATGATTGGCTCGCGGCGGTACGCGAAATCTCTGACGCGGCTGCGTGTGATGCCTTGTCGGCGCATCCGACGCCCCGTGTGCTGCGTGACGCCATCGTGGCCCGGTATTTCGGGAAGGATGTGAAGCTGTCAGATGCTGCCGAGCGTGCAGGCGTGAGCGTTGCTACTGCGACAAATCACAACGGCAAGATCAAGCTGTGGCTCTATGGCACGCGGACAACGAAGCAGAGGGGGGGCGAGCGGGGCGCGGGCCAGAAGGGCGTCGAAGCGTTGGCGATGGAGTACGCAGCCGACCTCCTGTTGGCAAAGGGGCTGTGTGACTGAATCTCTTGCAGGGTTGAATTTTCTCTGCTAAAGTTCGCCCTGTTTATTCACTTTGAATAAGTGCGTACATAAAAAGCCCGCCAGCGAAAGCAGCGGGCTTTTTGCTTTCTGCGCGGTGCCTGAGAGGCCAAAAGGTGATGCCGCTAGAGGCTTTGCAGTGGGGCGCGCACCCGATACTGTGGAGTCCCTGGGTTCGAATCCCAGCCGCGCAAACCGGCTGGCTTGGCCGAGTGGTCAGGCTGCGGCCTTCCAAGCCGCCTACGCAGGTTCATTTCACGCTCGATCCATTTTGCTGTCCCCGGGCGGTGTCAGGCGGCATGCCACCGCGAGCAGGGTTGTACCGTCGGCTAACTGGTAGTAGTTCTCGCCCATCCAAGATACGGCGCTTCCGTCCTGCAAGCAGCAATAAAAGAACGCCTGTTCGCCATCATCGCAGGGCAGCGATCGGCATCGCCGCTCGATAACAAAGGTCTTTCCGTCTGGGCTTACCGCAATCAACACTGTAGGACGCTTCGTGTAGACCGTTTGCATGGCGCGACTCCCTTGCGTTGGGGTTGCCGATTCTTAGGTCTTGATTTGGGCACCAGCTCTTGCCGTAGTCAATACACCCTTTAGCCACATCCAGGGCGAACTAGCTCGCTTGGGGATGGATTGCAACGGGCTGTGGGCATGGCCGCAACGAGGGAAACCCCTGGCTCCCTACAAAATTCTGCGAGTAATAAAGTGCGTCTGCCGGTCATAGGGAGCCGCCACGATGAAAAACAACACACTGAATTCGCTGCATGCTGAAATCGCTCGTTTGGAGCATCGTTTAAACGCCCTACGAGCGAAGAGCAAGGCTCTTACTGTCCATCAAATTGTTAATTTGATGCGTCAGCTTCAGATCACACCTGACGAAATAACCGCTGCGTATCAACTGCTTTCGCCACAACCCGCCAGGGCTCCAATAGAACCCCTAGACGGCCGGTCCCGAGTGGCACCGAAGTATTTAGATCCTGAGACGGGGCATACATGGTCAGGCCGAGGCATCGTTCCGCGTTGGCTCGCTGCGGCAGAATTAGAAGGCCGTAGTCGTCATCATTTTGTGGTTGGACAACTACCGCCACGTTAGGCCGAGGCGTTATTTATTGGCCCCACGACTGCTCGCTACCGCTCGCTTTAAGAGCGCGGACATATTTGTGGTTTTGACCTCAATGTCAGCGCCCGGTGCAGAGGTGAATCGGAATTCAGCCCAGGAGCAACCGTCCAAATTCTGGAAGTAGTTCTTTATATGTGACAATTCTGCATCGTTGCCGACGATTGTTCGCATCTGCATCGTGCGGTCGCTGCGCGGAGGGCGATCCCGTATGTCTTCTAAGATGTGAGCGAGCAGAGATGCTGCGGCATCCGCCGTCAAGTCTTGTCGGGCCACGAGGAAAACTTGGACCGTCGGTTTGGCGCTTGGCTCCCAACCTGTGAAGTGCTCTTCCAGCGAAATGGTATCGGGGCACCTCCAACATATGTCGGTGACTGTCTCTAAGTCCCCAATGAGTTCGACAAGAAACTTTGTGGTGCGAGGGGCAGTCTCGGTCAAGTGTCCACCTCCTTTGCGTTAGGGGGCGAGATGCGGGCGATGTTGAACCATGCCGAATTCCGCTGACCTGCTCGGCTTGATGACAGGTCGCTATTGGTCGAGTGTATATCGTTGAAAGCCAACGCTGGCCGGCGATTACGCTGACTTCGCATCGTGGCTAGGTTCAAACGTCCACAATACTTAAACGAAAGCCCCGATACGGATAGTCCGGTCGGGGCTTTTGCATTGCAGCTGTAGAAGACGGCGACAGCCGGAGAATCGCGAGTTCCCCGGCTGACAGCCGAAACACGGAGTGAGCCGTGATCTACCCAAGGCCGTCCCACCTGTACAGGCGGGGGCCAGTTTACATGGACGTTCACAAGTGGCAAAACCGATCATTCCCTGGCTGGGTGGCAAGCGCCGCCTGGCTGACAAAATTCTCCCCTTGTTCCCGAAGCACTCTTGCTACGTCGAACCCTTCGCCGGGGGCGCGGCTTTGCTGTTCGCACGGCCCGAGCCGGCCAAGGTGGAGGTGTTGAACGACATCAACGGCGATCTGGTGAACCTGTACCGCGTGGTGCAGCACCACCTGGAGGAATTCGTCCGCCAGTTCAAGTGGGCGCTGTCCAGCCGCCAGATGTTCAAGTGGCAGAAGGAAGCGCGCCCCGAGACGCTGACCGATATTCAGCGGGCCGCGCGTTTCTACTACCTCCAACAGAACGCCTTTGGCGGAAAGGTTGAGGGTCAAAGTTTCGGCACCGCAACGACTGCGCCGCCGGGCCTAAACCTGCTGCGGTTGGAAGAGACGCTTTCAGCCGCGCACCTGCGCCTGGCGCGGGCCTATCTTGAGCATCTGCCTTGGCGAGATTGCGTGACCCGTTACGACCGCCCGCATACGCTCTTCTATATGGATCCACCGTATTGGGGCACGGCGGGATATGGCGTCGAGTTCGGGCTTGAGCAGTACGTGGCAATGGCCGAAGCAATGCGCACCATGAAAGGCCGCGCCCTGGTCAGCGTCAATGACAACCCACAAATGCGCGAGGTCTTCGCTGGGTTCACCATGCGAGTGCTGGACATCCGGTACATCGTCGCTGGGGGCGCGGGTGTGCCTCGTACCGAACTACTTATTCAAAGCTGGCCGGAGTAGCCGTTACACCTCGGCCATTTCATGCTCTGCGGCCATCGCCAGGAACGCGGAGCGTGAGAGGTGGCGTGCCTTGGCGACTTCGTCGATGCGGTGAACGAGGTTTTCGGGCAGGCTGATGTTGAGCCTTACGGCCTTGGCATTGACTTTGGACAGATCGATATCAACCATCATCCAGTATCCGCCCTGAAAGTCCTCTTTCCCCGCCCATGCTTCGGGCGCGGTGGGCGCGGGGATACGGTCGGTCTCGCCAAAGAAATGCGCTTCAACTGCCTCTTGCGCCGCGCGCGGGAGGTCCTGCAGTTCATCGGCCGCGGCAAAGCAGCCGGGGAAGTCGGGAAAGGAGGCACCGTAGGCGCTGCCTTCCTCCTTGTGTACGTGAATGGGATAGAGCAATTCTTTCTCCTTTCTGAAGGCCCGCTTATCGCAGGCCGGCTTGCTTGAGGATGCTGCGCATTGTCGGTGTCGGTAAGTCCTTCTTGGGGTGCGGCACCGTGACCTTGCCCGGCTTGGTTGGGTGCTTGAACTGATGGTGTGAACCTACGGTGTGCACGTGATACCAGCCGTCGGCTTTCAGTTGCTTGATGAGGTCTGCGCTGTTCATGTGTGTAATTATACACACTACACAAGAATACACAACAATTATTGTCTCCGCCCTTTCGCTATCAAGGTCCGTACGCTGGGCATGGCGCGCGGGGATTCGCTCATCGCCACCGGGCGGCGTGTGGTGGATAGCACCCGGCAAGGTCACAAGGGAATCGGCATGAAGCTCACGACACTCAAGCCGCGCCTTGCAATGGCTGGTTCCAGGTTGGCCGTTGCGCCGACGCCCAGCGCAAAGCGCATGACGGGCCGCAAGCTGCAAGACCGCCGGTTGCGTGTCTGGTCTGCGGATCCGCACTGCGCGCATTGCCGGACGCTGACCATTTACCCGCATGGGTTCGAACTGGACCACAAGGTAAGCCTGTTCGACGGCGGTGAAGACACCGACGCGAACACGCAGATCCTGTGCGTGTCACGCGACGCGATCGGCCGCAAGACCGGGTGCCATGACGCCAAGACGCGGGCTGATCTCGGATATCGAAACCGGGCCTAGCACTGTTCGACATCACAGGCCCGTGGCGCGATCCATTGCCGTCGTGATGGCGCGCCATTAGCCGCCCCGGGATCGCGCCGTGGAGCGCCTGTGCGCGGGTGTGAGCTGCCGATGGCAGGGGGGGGCGGGGTGAAAGTCTGAGGGGTATCGGCCTTGGAAACCACCTGTTCCCTCACGCACAGAAAATTTCCCCGTTTCGGAAAATTGTTAACCCACTTTTGTTAACCAAAACCTATGGCATTAACCGACAAAAAGCGCCGTTTCGTCGATGCGCTGCTGTCGGGTCTATCCGGTGCGAAAGCCGCTATCCATGCGGGTTACAGCGAAAACGGGGCGGCCCAAGCAGCCGCTCGATTGATGCGTGACAAGCATGTGCTGGCCGCTCTGGGGCGGACTGCCCAAGTTAACAAAATAGTTAACAAAAATTCGGTTAACAAAAAGCCGGATTCTGCACCGCCGTCTGACGTTCCAAGTGACCAACCAAGTGCCGCCGACTCCGTCGAAAGCGTCGGCCTGAAAGCGCTGGGCCTGACCTCAGATCCGCGTGCCGTGCTTGTGGCAATCATGAACGACCTGGGCGAAGAACCGAAGTTACGGATGGAGGCCGCGAAGGCGCTTATGCCGTTCACGCACGGAAAGATTGCTGAACAGGGCAAGAAGGGCGCCAAACAGGAGGCAGCAAACAAGGCGGCGGGCGGTCGGTTTGCGCCACCGCCGCCGCCTACGCATCTGCGCGTTGTCGGGAAAGGCTAGGCCATGACCTGGACAACCGCGTGCCCGGATTGGGCGGAACGTCTGCGCACGCGCAAGTCGATCATTCCGCCGCCCATCTATCCCGACCAGGCCGAATATGCGCTGGGCATCTTCAAGCAGCTCAAGGTCGTTGATCTGGCCCAGGTCTATGACGAAGCCATTGGGACTTACCGACACCAGACCTTCGGGGAATGCTCCGAAGAATGGGTTTTTGACTTTGTGCGGGCGATCTTCGGCGGATATGACGTCGAAACCGGAAAGCAACGTATCCGGGAATATGGCCTGCTGATCAGCAAGAAGAACACGAAATCGACTATTGCCGCCGGCATCATGTTGACGGCGGTAATCATCTGCTGGCGCCAGGAAGAGGAACACTTGATCCTGGCCCCAACGAAGGAAGTGGCAGACAACAGCTTCAAGCCGGCGGCGGCAATGGTTCGGGCGGATGAGGAGCTGTCGGACATGTTCCACGTCCAGGACCACATCCGCACCATTACCCATCGCACGACTCGCAACAGCCTTAAGGTGGTAGCTGCCGACACTGACACGGTGTCGGGCAAGAAGTCCGGTCGCATCTTGGTGGACGAATTGTGGCTATTCGGCAAGCGTGCTAATGCTGTGGCGATGTTCCTTGAGGCGCTTGGCGGCCAAATATCGCGTGATGAAGGCTGGGTGATCTACCTGACCACTCAAAGCGATGACCCGCCCGCAGGTGTCTTTAAAGAGAAGCTGGCGTACTGGCGCGATGTCCGTGACGGGAAGGTGGTCGATCCGAAGACATTGGGCATTCTGTACGAGTTCCCGGAGGATATGTTGGAGGCAAAGGCCTATCTTGACCCGGCCAATTTCTACTTCACCAATCCCAACATAGGCCGCTCAGTCAGCGCCGAGTGGCTGGAGGATCAGCTCAAGCTGCTGCGCGCCAGGACGGACGGCGCGTTCCAGCAGTTCCTGGCAAAGCACCTCAACGTCGAAATCGGCCTGAATCTGCGGTCTGACCGTTGGGCGGGGGCCGACCACTGGCAAGCGTATGGCGACCCGAGTCTGCGCCACCTTGATGATTTCCTGCTTCGCGTGGAGGTCATAACCGGAGGTATCGACGGTGGCGGCCTAGACGACTTATTGGGGCTTGGATTGGTGGGCCGAGAGCCTGGGACGGGGCGCTGGTTGCATTGGGGGCGAGCTTGGGCGCATCCGTCCGTTTTGGAGCGCAGAAAGGAAATCGCGCCGCGTTTGCGGGACTTCGAGCAAGACAAAGACCTGGTCATCGTCAACCGGATTGGGGACGACGTGGCCGAGTTGGCCGAGATCGTCAAGAGGGTGTATGACGCCGGGCTATTCCCCGAAAAGGAAGGGGTCGGGGTCGACCCTAGTGGCATCACGTTTGCGGAAGCATTTGCAGATGCGGGCATCCCAGACAACGTTCTTGTCGGTGTTTCGCAAGGTTGGCGTCTGGGAGGCACCATCAAGACCGTGGAGCGCAAGCTCGCGGAGGGAGCCTTTTCTCACGGCGGACGGCCAATGATGGCGTGGGCCGTCAGCAATGCGCGTATCGAGCAGCGCGCGAATTCAATTCTCATCACGAAGCAGGCCAGCGGCACGGCAAAGATTGACCCACTGATGGCGCTTTTCGATGCCGCGCAACTGATGGCGCTGAACCCATTGGCCGGCCCCAAGAAAATTCAACAAGGATTCGTGGTGATGTGATGGGACTACTTTCCAGATTCTTCGGCTCGGACAGCCAGGCAGTACAGCCCGACAGCCGACAAGAGCCAGCAATAGGCAATATCGCCGACGGCGAGACGGTCTCATCGTCCGACATCCGCATGTTTGAGATTTTTGGTGATCCTCGGACAGCGGCTGGCGCTGTGGTCAATGACCAGACCGCAATGCGGGTGTCGGCCGTGTATGCGTGTGTCTCGCTGATCGCCGGATCGATCGCCCAACTGCCGCTTCCCGTCTTTGAGCGCGTGGGCGGGGCACGTCAGCAAGTGGACCACGCGTATTGGTGGACGCTGAACGAGCAGTTTTGCCCCACCTGGGTGGCGTCTGCGGCGTGGGAATTCTTGGTGACGCAGATGCTGCTGCGGGGCGATGGCATTGCATACATCGTCCGCAATCGTGCCGGCACCATGACGAACCTTATCCCCTGGCCCCGCTCTCGTGTGGAGATCCGGGAGCAGGAGCGAGAAAGCCCGCGCGAGCTGCGGCGGTTGCAATACACCTTCTACGACGACAAGGGATTCTTCACGGTCGATCAGGATGACGTGATCCACATTCCCGGATTCGGATTCAACGGCATCAGTTCGATGTCCGTAATTCAGTGGGGCGCGCGCAACGGCATTGGCATCGCCATCCAGGGTGACGAGCATGCCGGGAAGTTCTTCAGCGAAGGGGGCAAGCCCGAAGTCGCCATCAAGGCGCCAGCAGCCATGTCTTTCGACATGCAGGAAGACTTCCGCGCCGCCTGGGTTGCCAAGTATGGAGGTATCCAGGGGAACCGCCGTATACCGCTGATTCTGACCGAAGGGTTGGACATCAAGGAATTGACTATGTCGGCGGTGGACCAGCAACTGCTGGAGTCCCGGCAATGGCAGGTGATCGACATGGCGCGCGCCTTTGGTGTCCCGCCGCACATGATCGGCGAAATGACGAAGTCCAGCAGCTGGGGTAGCGGCATTGAGCAGATGGGTATCGGCTTTGTGAAATACACATTGGCCCCGCATTTGAAGCGGATCAAGGGCGAGTTGAACCGAAAGCTATTCCGCACCGCGCGGTATTTCACCGAGCACAACACAGATGGGCTCATGGCCGGCGATTCCAAGGCTCAGGCGGAGTACTTCGCTAAGGCATTGGGTGGGCCAGGTGCGCAGGGCTGGATGAGCGTAGATGAGGTCCGCCGCGTGAAGAACCTCCAGCCCTTGGGCGGCGAGTTTGACCGCCCGACGCGGGCGGGCGAGCAAGCGCAACCCGAACCCGAGCACGACAACGATCAAGACAGGGAAACCCAGAATGAAAATTCCGAAACTGCTTCAGATGGCGCGTGACAACGCCTCTGGATCGAAGCCGCTGCGCGCCGAGTCTAACAACGGTGAGCATACGATCTACCTGCATGGGGTTATAGGCGGTTGGTGGGGCGATATCGACGCGACCGAATTTGCCAAGGCCCTTTCCAGCATCACGGCCGACACGATCCACTTGCGCATTAACTCGCCGGGGGGCGACGTGTTCGACGCCCGCGCGATGATGACCGCCATCCGCCAGCATTCGGCGAAGGTAGTTGCTCACGTGGACGGCTTGGCTGCTTCTGCGGCGACGGACGTTTGTATGGCATGCGATGAGGTAGAGATCTCGCAGGGGGCGTTCTTCATGATCCACAACGCCTGGACCGTTGCCATCGGCAACAAGGCGGACATGCGCGAAACGGCCGATTTGCTCGAAAAGGTGGACGGGGCGATCACCGCTGACTATGTGGCCCGTTCAGGGCAGTCGCCGGAGCAGGTCAGGACCTGGATGGACGCGGAGACCTGGTTCAGCGCCGACGAGGCGCTGGAACATGGCTTTGTCGATCGCATCGTTGACGCTGCTGCGAAGAAGCCGGCCGCCTCAAATGCATGGAATCTGGCGGCCTACCAGAACGCGCCCAAAGCGCTCACCGAACCGAAATCGTCTGGTGTTGATGACGCCGAGGTCCAAGCCCTAAGAAATGATCTTGAGCGGCGGTTTTCGCTGATCGAGGCCACCCCTGCATAAGCGGCTCCCGCACGCAGGACAACCCCACCGCCCTCGGGCGGTTTTTTTTCGACTGAAGGAAACTACGTTATGGCTTTCAATCCTCAAGCCGAGCGGGAGCGCCGCAACGCGCTGGCCAAAGAAACCCGCGCCCTGCTGGACAACAACCCCGGCGCAAACTGGAACGCCGACCATCAAAAGAAGTACGACGACAACACGGCGGAAATCGAACGCATTGACGCCTCGATCGAGCGCCATCAAAAGATGATGGACCTGACGGCTGAAAGCGGTCTTCATGACGCCGGCGTGCGTGAGCATGAGACCCGCCCCGGCGCGAAGGGCAACCGCAGTGCCGACGTGGCCCTGTTTGATAAATGGTGCCGTGGTGGCGACAACGCGCTCACCGCCGAGGACTGGACCCAGGTCCGCAACGCCATGAGCGGCAACCCGGCAGTGAATCCGGAGCAGGGTGGCTATACGGTGCCCACCACCGTCGCCAGCTCCATTATCGATACGCTGAAATCGTTTGGCGGCATGCGCGCCGTTGCGGACGTCTTCTCGACCGGCGGCGGCGAACCCATGCAGTACCCGACGAGCGACGGGACGAACGAAGAGGGCGAAATCGTTGAAGAGAACCAGTCTGCAAGCGACGAGGACGTGAGCTTTGGCACGAAGGGCTTGGCGGTTTACAAGTTCAGCTCGAAGGTTGTGACCGTGCCCTGGGAACTGTTGCAGGACAGTTCGTCCAACATTGAGGGCTTCATCACCAAACGTCTGAACACCCGGCTTGGCCGCGTCACCAATCGCCACTACACCGTTGGTCCCGGCACGGCCGGCCCGATGGGCCTGGTCACCGCCGCTACGGTCGGCAAGATCGGCACCGTCTCGGCAATCCCGCTGATCACCTACGACGACCTGGTTGACATCGAGCACAGCGTTGACCCTGCGTACCGCCTGGGCGCCAAGTGGATGTTCCACGACGACATGCTGAAGATGGTTCGCAAGATCAAGGACGACCAAGGCCGCCCCATCTTCGTGCCTGGCTACGAGCAGGGAAACCCCGGTGGCGCGCCGGATCGCTTGCTGAACCGTGACATCCAGATCAACCAGCACATGCCGGTGCCCGCGGCCGCCGCCAAGTCCATCGCGTTCGGCGACTTCAGCCTGTACAAGATCCGCGACGTGATGGCGATCACGCTGTTCCGCTTCAACGACTCGGCCTACGTGAAGAAGGGTCAAGTCGGCTTTCTGGCCTGGATGCGTTCGGGTGGCAACCTGATCGACGTGGGCGGGGCGGTCAAGCTGTTCCAACACGGCGCCGCCGCTTAATCGGCCTCCGCGTGATCGCGTGCCAGCGGGCGAATCCCGCTGGCCTGCATTTTTCAAGGAAAAGTCATGGCACGAAAAGCTACACCCGAAGCGCCGACGGTCAGTGCCCCCCCAGCGCAGCCCGTGGTACCCGTTGCGGCACCCCCAAGCCCTGCGCCGAATTCGGGCGGAGACGACCACGGGGCCAATGCGGCGGCAACAACCCAGGGGCAAGATCCCATCGATCCCCAGGTGTCCACGGATGCGCCCGAAACGCGGAAGTGGGTCAAGGCCTTGGTGCTGCATGACAGCATCTACGGCAAATGCGGCGAGGTACGCGAGTTCGATGTTGAACAAGTTTCGGCGCTGAAAATCGCTGGCTATATCGATCCCCACCCCAAAGCGGTGGAATTTGCTGGAGGTTGATCATGTTGCGCCTGATCACCGCTGCGACGGCTGAACCCGTTAGCTTGGCACAGGCAAAACGCCTCCTGCACATCGACCACGATGCGCTGGACGAAGACATACCCGGCGTTATTTCCGCAGCTCGCGAACTTGTGGAGCGCAGGACGGGCTTTGCATTGGCCGAAGCATCGTATGAATGGACGCCAGCGGGCGGGCGGGAATCCCCGCTGCCAATCTGGCCCGGCGAAACCACGAGTGCGCCGGGAACGGTCCCTGTGTTGTTCACAAGCAAGCCTGGCCCGGCACCTGAGCCGTTGAAGCTTGCGATCGTCATGCTGGTGGGCGACCTGCTCGAAAACCCCGAGGCGGCGGGCGAAAAGGTACTCCATGAGAACCCTGGATTCGCGCGACTCGTCTTTCCCTACACGCGAGTGTTGCCATGACGGCTCGAGAGCGGAATCGCCGAATTCTGGTCCAGCGCCGCTCCGGCGCGACTGATGAAGCGGGCCAGCCCCTGGATGACTGGGAGGAAGCAGGCTCGCTTTGGGCGGGCATTGCGAACGAAACCGGCCTCGGTGCTATTCGGTCAAGCCTGCAAGGCAACGTGTCGCCGTCAATTGCGCGTTACAGCTTTCTCGTGAGCTTCGACGCGGCCAAGGCGGTGGGTATTGATGAGGGAATGCGCGTCATTCACGATGGGACGGTTTTTGAGGTCAAAGGTATTACCCGCGACTTTAGGGACCGAATGAGGGCATTCGTGATCTGCGAGCAGGGGGGCAACGATGGCTAACGGCATTCAGGCGAAGTTCGACACTTCCGGCTGGGCTGCTGGTCTTGATCGGCTGCTAGGTCCGGCGCGCGTCAGTTTGGCGCGCTCCATGGCCGTGGCTGGCGGCGAGGTGTTGCGAGACGAAGCCAAAGCGCGGATCAACACGCATAACGGGGTGTTGGCCAATGCGATTTACCTTGCGTTCCGCGACAAGCACTCCACGGAAAGGGAGGTGCAGTACGCCGTCACCTGGAACAAGAGCAAAGCGCCACACGGCCACCTGATCGAGTTCGGGCATTGGCAGATTTACGCGGTGGTCCGAAAGCCTGACGGAACCTTCGTCACGGACAAACGCCGCAAGCTGTCGACCCCGAAGTGGGTGCCAGCATATCCGTTTCTTCGACCGGCATACGAGGCAGCATCGCAGCGCGCACGAGCCGCCATGGTCGAGCGCGGCCGCGAGCGTTTGCCGCAATTGTTGGCAGCGCAAGAAGGGGTAGGCCATGAGCCTTGAAGGCAAGCTGAAGGCTGTTTTGGCGCCGCTGGTGGCAGGTCGCCTGTTCCCGGACGTTACGCCAGACAAACCCGAGTTCCCGCTGATCGTCTATCAAGGCGTTGGCGGGTCTGAGCAGTGGTATGTCGAGGGAAAGCGCCGCGAGAAGCGGCATCAACGCGTCCAGATCCATGTTTGGGCCACTTCGCGCCTGGAGGCATCGGGCATCGCAGATTTGATCGGAACAGCGCTCTGTGAAAGTGGCTTTCCTGCCGTAGAGCCCTACGGCGCACCCAGCAGCCTCTACGAAGAGGCGATCAAGAAGTACGGAACACGCCAGGATTTCGGTATCTGGTATCAGCCCTAAGCACCGAAATATTCAACTCTTTGCCCGGCCTTGAGCCGGGTTTTTTTATGAGGAAACGCAATGTCTTCCATTTTTGTCAATGGCACGCAGTTTCGCGTGTCCAAGACCCTGGGCGCGCCGATCCCGATCACTGCGGTCACCAATGGGGTCGATCCCGAAGCCTCCACCGCAACACCGCCGGTCGATGGTGACGTTCTGGTCATCAGCTCTGGGTGGCCTGCGCTTGATGAAACGGTATGGCGCGCCGCTGCGGCCGACGCCACTGGTTTCACGATGGAGGGGGCCGACACGACCGTGCAGAAGCTGTATCCGACGGGCAAGGGCGCGGGCGCCTATCGAAAGGTCACAGACTGGTTCAGCCTCGACCAGATGCAGGATGTGCAGATCACGGGCGGCGAGCAGCAGAACTACCAGTACCAGTACGTCGAGGACCCGCGCAGCCAGCAATTGCAGAAGCCGACCTTCAAAACGCCGGTGGTGCTTACCTTCACCATGGACTACGACCGAAAGAAGGAATGGTACGGCGAGCTGATCGCAGCCGACATCCTGAAGGCGCCTGTAGTCGTAGAAGCAGTCTATCCAGACGGAAGCGTCGTCTACTACTACGGCTACCCGTCCTTCAACAAGAACCCGGTCGGCGGCGTGAACACCAACCTTCAGAACACGTTTGTTCTGTCGCTGCGGGCTGACACCACCACCTACGAAGGCGCGTAATGGCATTCATCATCAAAGCAAATCCGACGATTGACGCCACCGTAACTATCGTCGGTCAAGGCCGCAAACAAAAGCTCGCGGTCACCTTTCGCCACAAGACCAGCGACGAGTACGAAGCGCTCATGAACCGCCTCAAAAGCGACGAAATTTCGACTGCTGAATTGCTGGTCGAGTTGATCGCACAGTGGGACGCTGACATGCCGCTGGAGGAAGCGTCGATTTCAGTTTTGCGCCAGCACCAGCCCGGTGCAGACCTGGCGATCATGCAAGCCTACAACCAAGCCTTGCAGGTTGAGCGCGAAAAAAACTGAAGTCGGCGGTGGCGGCCTTCTATTGGGAGCCGCCATCCGCCGATGCCTTGGCATTGGCCGGCATTAGGTCACGGCCTGCGTTGTTTCGGCGGCCCACTGTCGAGCTTTGGCCCGAGCACGCTGACGCCTTCAGTGTCTTCATCCGAAATTGCACTCAATGGCGCATGGGAAACGGCGGGCCTATTGGCCTGGATTACGTGGCCGTCCATGCCGACCTCGCGTTGTATGGGATCGAGCCAGCGAAGCGTCCGGGGGTAATGAACGTCGTGCGGCAAGTCGAACGCGCTGCGCTGGAACTTCTTCATAAGAGCTAAAAATGGCACAGGACAGCATCGGGACCGCGCGGTTAGACATCGTTGTCGACACCACGCAGTTCGACACCGCCATTGCTGCGGCGAAGCGCGGAACCAGCGGCATGTCGCAGGCCGCGCAATCGGACTACGCCAAGCTGACCGCTGCGGAGAAGCGGCGAGTTGACGCCCTAGTCAATCAGGCGAACACCATTGAGTACAGCCGCAAGCAGCAGATCCTGTACAACGCGGCCTTGCGCGGTGTTCCAACTTCTATCCTAGATGAGCTGAAGACGAAGCTGACCGCCACGGGAACGGCTGCCGCTGTCGCCGGCAAGCAGTTGAATCAGTATGGGATAAGCGCTGCACAGCAGGCCGCAGCCATGCGCGGCGTTCCTGCCCAGATGACCGACATCATCGTCTCCCTTCAGGGCGGGCAACAGCCGCTAACCGTCTTGTTGCAGCAGGGCGGTCAGCTGAAGGATATGTTTGGAGGCGTGGTGCCGGCGGCGCGCGCGCTGGGTGGCGCTCTCATGGGGCTGGTCAACCCTTACACATTGGCGGCAGCGGGCGTTGCGGCGCTGGCCGTGGCGTACGCGAAGGGGACATCGGAAGGCCAGAACTTCCGTGAGGCACTTATTCTCACCGGCCATGCCGCAGGGTTGACGGCCGATAACCTGATCAGCCTGGCGCACGGGCTTGGTGAAATCACCGGCAGTCACTCGCGAGCGGTGCAGGCCTTGAACGCGGTAGCGGCTTCTGGAAAGCTGTCAGGGTCCGCGCTACGTGATGTGGCGCTCATTGCTGCGGAATGGCAGCGCGCGACCGGTGCGGAAATCGAGAAGACTGTTGAAGTGTTCTCCAAGTTGGGGAAAGACCCTGTTGCGGCGGTTGTTGACCTCAACGAGCGCTATGGGATCTTAACCGGCGCAATTTACGAGCAGGTCAGAGCACTGACCGAACAAGGCCGCGCACAGGAGGCGGTAGAGTTGGTCGCGCGCCAAGCGGCGACCGAACTTACGAGCCGCACGGCAGCACAGAAGGCCAACCTCGGGACGCTCGAATCGGCATGGAACAAGCTGGGCTCTGCCGCCAGCTGGGCTTGGGACAAGATGCTGGACATCGGCCGAGAAAACACGGTCGATGAAACCCTTCGGGGCCTTGAGCGTGAGGTTCGGCAGCGTGCGGAGAACATCCGCATCGCTGCCGAAGCTGGCGCCACGATCAGCGACAAGGAAAGGCAGGGCCTCAAGAACGCCGAGGGGCGCCGTGACGCGCTTATCGCGCAGAAGAAAGAGGCAGAGGACGCGGCCAAGGCTCAGGCCGAGTTGGTCCGGATCAACCGCGAGGCGATCCAATCCCGCCTTGAAATCTCAAAAATTATCGACGAAGGGGCGTCCAAGGCTGAAAAGCGCAAGAAGGCGCTGAAGGACTTAGATGACCAGATTGCTAAGGCCCAGAAGGACGGCACCACGTTGTCCGCATCGGACATTAAGGCGGCGCGCGAGGCAATCGATCGTCGCTTTGAGGATAAGAGCGCCAAGAAGCCATACACGGACGATAGCGCAACCCGCCTGCTGGCCGAGTATGCGCAGGCCGAAACTGCGCTGCGGGCCCAGCTGACCACGCAGGAAAAGCTGGGAGCCTGGGAAAAGCGCCGCTTGGAGTTCGAACAACAAATCTCGGACCTCAAGACCAAGAAGACGCTCACGGCAGACCAGAAGAGCCTGCTTGCGCAAGAAAGCCAGTTGCGCGTGGCGTTGGAAAAGAACGTCGCTGCGGAAAAGTCGGTTCGTCTTGCGCAAGAGGCGGCACGCGTGGAAGTCATGCGCGCCGGCCTGAGTTCGTCCCGTGAGGTCGAGCAGCGCCAGTACGACGATCAGCTGGCCGCCATCGGCATGGGCGACCGCGCGCAGGAAGAACTCCGCGCCCGCCAGTCCATCGTGCGGGATTACCAGCGGCAGCTGGACCAGGCCACCCGCGATAACACGGTCGGCAAGACATCGGACGAGACGTACCGGGCCGAAACGGCTTTGCTTGGCGAGCATCTGCGCCAGCGCATGGAAATGCAGCAGGCGTACTTCGACAACGTGCGCAAGGCACAAGCGGATTGGAAGAGCGGCGCCAAGTCAGCGCTGGACAACTATCTGAACTCTGCTGCGGACGTAGCGGACCAGACCAAAGGCATGTTCTCCAGCGCCTTTCAGGGGATGGAAGACGCAATTGTCCGGTTCGCCACTACGGGCAAGCTGTCGTTCCGCGACTTCGCGACGTCTGTGCTTGCGGATCTAGCGCGCATTGCCACTAGGCAAGCCATTGTGGGTATGGTCGGCAGTCTGGTCGGCACCTTGGGTGGCGGCGCAGCAGGCCTAGGGAGTGCGACAGCCGCTGATGTGGGTGCCGCAGGGGGCGGACTTATGTTCCTTGACGGCGGTGGCTACACCGGGGATCAGCCGCGCGATCAAATCACGGGCTTGGTGCACGGGCAAGAGTACGTATTGAATGCCGCCGCGACCGCGCGGATAGGTCGCGGCACGCTTGACGCTATGAACGCGGGTGCTGGGTTGTCTTTTTCTGGCTTTGAGGGCGGCTTTGTTGCGCCCTTGATGAACTCATCCCCCTCAGCCAGTGCGGGGCAACCGCCACGGATAACCATCTATAACAACGGCACACCGCAGGAATACACGGCCGAACAGTTGACCCGTGAGGATGTCGTGTTAATTGCGCGTGACCAGGTCTTTGCGCAGGGGCCCCAAATGATCGAGTCGCAACTTGGTCGGCCCAATTCGAGGGCCGCGCGCGCTATGACGAAGAACTTCAAGACTGAGCGAAAGCGATGAGCAACTTTCCTGTGATGCCTTTTCGGCCGGTTCAGGCCGGCTATGGACCGAACCTAGGTGACGGCTCGCAGCGTATCGGCCTAGAGGGAGGGAGTGGCCGCTACCGAGCCGGCGTGCAAGGTGCCTCGCATATGGTTCCCGTCACGTACGTTGTCTTCGGGGAGGAGTACGACGTGCTGATGGGGTTCTGGCGGAACATGCGCCGGTTTGGCGGCGGCCCCTTCCATGCGGACTTGGCCATCGATAGCAGCACCAGCCGAAGGTATGTCGCGCATTTCATGCCAGGATCGGCACGGCCGGTGCCAATCGGCGGCAATGGTTGGACAGTAACGTTCCAACTGGAGGTTGACTCACTGCCTGAGTTTGATGATGCCACCCTCGATTACTGGGGATCGCTGGTCATGATGTTGGCCATCTACGGCAGCATTTCGGCCGCGAAGGAAATACTGGATCTGCTAGCGAAGCTAGTGAACGAGGACCTGCCCCATGCTTGACGACAACGACGCCCAATACATCGACTTCTATTTCGGCGCGCCACAAAGCATCGCCGAGCTGGAAACTCTGGAGATCAGCCAGCCCGACTTTTCGCAGGTATGGCGCCTTCAGACGCGCTATCGCGAAGGGTTCTGGGCGCGCTTGGAGACCGGCGAGTTGGTCTTTTGGCAGTACGTGCCCATGCGGATGACGCAATTGGCCGACCGCGGAAACCTGGACTTCGGGATATCGGTCACGCTGGGCGACCTGGGTGAGATCCTGCCGGACGAAATCGCCCGCGCCCGTCAGGGCGGCACGCTGCGCACGATTCCCGCCACAGTGCGCTACCGCGCCTACCGTTCGGATGACCTGGAAACGCCTATGGTCGGGCCGATAACGCTGCAGGCGCGAAAGATCACCAGGAACCGCGACGGTGCGCAATTCGACGGCATGGCGCCGCAGGCGAACGTCACGAAGACCGGGATGCTGTACCGGACTGACCTGTTCCCGATGTTGTTGGGGTACCTGTGAGCATCGACTTCTTGCTGGGCCGGGCCTACGACCGAAAGACATACAACTGCTTGCATTTCGCCGCTGACGCTTGGGAACATTTGACGGGAGACCGGCGCTTGCACCAAGTCAAGGAAGAGGACTTGGCTGCGGGCCGGCTGTCGGCGCTGTTTCGCAGCATGCACAAGCTGATAGGCCCGTCGGTGCTGCCCTCCATCGCACTCATGGAAACGCTTCAAGGCGAGGCCCATATCGCCGTGTGTGTGCGTGGACGGTTGCTTCATATAAACGAATCGGGCGCTTCATTCTTCCCGGTTGAAGCGCAAACGGCCCTCTATCGCAACATGAGGTTTTACGCATGAAGACAGTTCACCTTTACCGGGCGCCTGACGGGAAGCGCGAGACGCACGAAGTGGTCGACTTGAATGCCTTTCTGAAGGCAAAGCTTGGGCCAAGGTTGCCAGCGGGTTGCCGAATTGCTGATATGGAAACCGGGCGTTCAGTCCGGCCCATGAAGCCCTCAGACATCGCCGAACTGCGTGGGCTGCCTGGTCCGTTCGTCGTGGAAGCGTATCCGCTGGGGCCGACATTCTTGCCAGCGCTTGCCGTGGCGCTGGTGACGACCGCTGCGTCCATGATTTTGACGTCGATTCTGGCGCAAGACCCTCCGAACCAAACCGCGCGCAACGTCCAGAAGGAATCGCCGAACAACGGCCTTTCTGAGCGCACGAACCAGGTGCGCGTCAACGGCAGAGTACCGGACATCTATGGTCAGGTCCGATCGACCCCGGATATGCTTGCTCAGCCCTATCTGATGTTCGAGAATCATGTGGAAAAGGAGGTCGCGTTCATGTGCGTGGGGAGAGGTGCGCACCAGGTGCACGATGTGCGCGACGACACCACCCTAATCGCCGAAATCCCAGGGGCATCGGTTGAGGTCTATGCGCCGTTCACGTCACCGAACAGCGGCCATACGCCGCAGCTCCGGATCGGGAACGCTATCAATTTGCCGGTGACGGCCGCCAAGCGCGCGAACAGCGTGAATGGGCAGACGCTGCAAGCTCAGGACTATGGCAGCGTCATCCGGCGTGGCATGGTGTTCCGCTCGCCCAACGAAATTGTTTCCCAGGATGCCGATCTCGACTTTTCTGAGTTGTTCATTCCGGGGGACGTGATCACGGTGCAGAACGCTGCGCAGACGCAGGGCACGTTTTCCTACACGCCCGAAGACGGCGCAGAATTG
Organism: Achromobacter piechaudii NBRC 102461; assembly: GCF_001571245.1. Taxonomy (GTDB): domain Bacteria; phylum Pseudomonadota; class Gammaproteobacteria; order Burkholderiales; family Burkholderiaceae_B; genus Achromobacter; species Achromobacter piechaudii. The sequence continues at coordinate 54,231 of NZ_BCTK01000001.1, forward strand.
CGAGTTGAGGACACGCTAACGCCTACTTGGGGTGAAGTGATCTTTTCGGGTGATCATCGGGCCGACTGGGGCGCCGGTCAGATCCTGACCTTGACTAACGGCGTGGTGACGTGGACCGGAAACTCAGGCGGCGATGCCGATTTGCCATATGGGGCCAGCAGCAACGTCGCAGGCATCTACGGCGTGCTGTCTGTCGTGTTCGATAGCTTTGGCGATGTCACGACTATCCGACTCGATGTTACGCAGAATTTCTCGGCGTGGCGGGCCTTTCGAGGCGCACCGACGGCGGTGACGGGTTCACCCGTGCTGACGCGACCCTCCGGGGTGGTTCAGTTTGACCTATCCGGAAACTACACGGTCACCACGGTCACCAGTTCGCTGCTCACGCTCAATAACCCGGCAGGCGTGAACCCGGCCTGGACGGTGATGCAGACCGGCTATGGTGGGCAGTCCGTCGTTATGAACCCAACGATCAGCACGACGGGGGAGCGCTGGGTGGGGTGGTTCAGCGTGGAAAGCGTGCGGCCTATCAGCCGCATCATCTCCAACGTGATTGCGCTCAATGGCCTGTACAAGGACAACGGGCGCCAGCAATATAGTCGGGATGTGTTGTATCGCATCGAGGCCCAGCGGGTCGATGCAGGAGGCGCCCCTTATGGGGTCGTGCTGACGTTCGAACGGACCATTATGGGGTCTGCGGTTACGCGCTCAGTGCGGGCGGATACCTTGGACGCGCAGCTTACCGGCCCTCCCAGCACGCGCTGGCGCTTCAGGGCCAGGCGCCTGACGAATTCCGACACAGATTTCGAAGGCTCCGTGGTTGACGAGATCAAGTGGCGAGATCTATATGCCTGCTCGCCAGTCGGCCAGGCCCACTTCGGCGATGTGACGACGGTGCAATCGGTTACGTTGGCGACGGACGGCGCACTGGCGGTCAAGGAGCGCAAGCTCAACTTGTTGGTCACGCGCAAGCTGCCGCAGCGGATTTCTGGATCAACCTTCACGAGTGAGTTGTTTCCGACAACGAATGTCGCGGACATCATATCGGCAGTGTGCCTGGACCCTCTCATCGGCAACAGGCGGCTGGCCGAGGTGGACTTCGACAACATCTATGCCACAGCACAGGAGATCCGCGACTATTTTGGAGTGGACGTCGCGCGCTTCGATTACACCATCGATAGCGACAACCTTAGTTTCGAGGAAACGCTGTCGATGATCGCGGATTCGGTCTATTGCAGGGCCTATCGTCGCGGCAGCGTTATCCGGCTGTTCTTTGAACGCGCGACGGAAGATTCGACCGTCTTGTTCAACCATCGCAACAAGCTGCCTGGGTCTGAGCAGCGCACCGAGGGCAGCGACGAAGAGTATGACGGCGTGGAATTCCAGTGGATTGATCCGGCGAATGACGCCCCGGTGACGATATATCTGCCGGCGGACCGCTCGGCCGTCAATCCGCTCCGGGTCGAGTCTGTGGGCGTGCGGATGGCAGCGCAAGCCCACATTCATGCCCATCGGCGCTGGAACAAAATCCGCTATCACGATGAATCGACAGAATTCGATGGGTTGCCGGAGGCGAACCTGCTGCGGGTCAGCGAGCGCATATTGTGTGCGGACAACACCTTGGCTCAGAGCCAAGACGGTGACATCGTGGACGTCGACGACGAGAACGGGCGCTTGGTGACTCTGTCCCAGCCCTTCGACTGGGGCGCCGGGCCCTACGTGATTTTCCTTCAGGGAAGCGACGGCCGCGTAGAAAACATGGGTGTAAGCCCTGGCGGCGGTGCACGGCTGGCGCTGCTGCACCGTGCCCCGCGCATGCCCATCATCTGCCGCGGAGAGGGCTACAACGCGACGGGCTACATCATCACCGAGGCCAGCGACACGCGGACCGCTAAGGCGTTCATTTTGACGGAGAAAGATGTGCCTAATGACGACGGTTCAATCCCTTTGAAGGCGATTAACTACGACGCCAGGTACTACCAGAATGATCGTGATTTTCTGCTCTAGAAGTTCTTCCCCCTACAAACCCCGCAAAAGTGCGGGGTTTTTTTTGTGAGTTCGCAATGGCTGGATTTCTTACCAAGCAGGAATTGCTCAACGGCAGTGTGGATGCTGGCACGTTGGGCGAATTTGCGAACGGCGCAGTTGGTGCGCCGAACGTAAATCGCGCTGGCAGCGACGTTAAGAACCTGCAAACACTGCGTGTAGAAGCGCTGGACGCTGCATTTGCTGCGGCGGATATCAAGACCTATCTGACGAAGGCGGCCATGCAGGCCGATACGGGCAGGCCTGTGCCGAGCACCGGCAGGGTAACAAAGGATCCGATTTTGTCGAACAACGGTGACTATGTCTGGAATGGCTCGGCTTGGCAGTGGTCCGAGATCCAGCCTGCCAGCACGCTATCGCTTCAGGCAGTTCGTGTGCAATCCGACGATAACTCGGGGCGGGTTCAGTCACTGGAATCTCTGACTTCTGAGCAAGCGAAGATCGGAGTCGATGAATGGGCTTTCGCCCATATCGAAGAGAACACTGGAAAACTGCTCTTTGGGATGGATCGCAACGCAAACCTTCGCGCGACTGGCAGCCTGAAGGTGGACGGAGCTATTCAGGCTGATGGCATTGCAATGGGAACGCCTACGGTAGGCGACTGCTTGGAAGCAAATGTTGGCGAGGGTGATAGGGCTATTAGCCTCTGGACTCGCGCTGGGGCCCGTTGGCAAATGACGTCGGCGACGGAGTTTGAGAAGGTCTATGACCCTGCGTGGATTCCAGAATTGCAGCGGCAGGTCGATGAACTTTCGCAAGCGCCCTCCTTGGCAGGAAGCGGGCTACAGCGACTTGTCTTGCGTTGCTCTAACGTGGCTCAGGATGTGAATTTGGTTGTCGCGGGCGACAGCATCGCATGGGGGATTGGCGCGTCGAATACCGGGCCGTCTGGACCGCGCAATCAGCGACTTGATGATCCGCGCTCAACGTTGACCGCCAAATCCTGGGTGAACCTTTTACGGTGTTACCTTGGGCGGCGCTACTTGGCTGTGCCGGTGGATGCCGAGCCTTTGGTGGAAATTGCGCCAGGGGCTATCGAAGGTGGATCGGGTTCGTTTTCTCAAGTCCAGATCGCCGCCTTTTCCGACGCGTTCTTCGTTGACCTGCGGGACGGTGGCGGCGTACCAATTCCGAGGCAGACGGTGGCAACTGTCGCGCCTGCGGTGGCGGCTGCCGCGCTGATAGTTCCGCCATTGGGATATGTCGAGTTCGACTGCCTCGCTGTAGGCTTTGATTTGATGTACGGCAAAGTCGCTGATTCCACGTCGAGGATGTTCACCGTTTCGGTGGACGGTGTGCTGATCGCTCAGCAGGAGTTCAACGATGCGGTGGCAGGCTGGGGGAACACCCTAGCGGTCGCGCTGCCCGCCTATCGATTGTCCAGAGTCCGGATTTCCAACGCCGCCAGTGTGGCGCTGCCGTTGGAAGGCATGCGGCGGAACAAAGTCATCCGTGTGGTGAACCAAGGAATTAGTGGCACATCTTCTGCATCCTGGTTGCCATCGGCACCCAATGGTCGACGGCTCTTGGTGGACGGCGTGCCGGTAAGCGCCACCGACATTGTGCTTGCCTTGGGTACGAACGATCGAATTGGCTCCGCTACGCCGGCCAACACGACCTGGCACCAAAACAACATGGCGCAGGTCCTTAGCTGGCTTGTAGCAAATCGCTCAAGCTTGTCGGTAACTCTGTTGGCTGGCTATGCCACTCTGGATGAAGAGGGGATGGTTTATCAGCAACGAGACATAGCGCGGTGTCAGCAGAATTTGGCCCGCATGTTTGGAGTCAGTTTCTTGAACTTATACCCCCAGATGCGAGACGCCATTGAAGACGGGCAGCAGATCTTCAGTGGGTCTGATTTGCTCCATCCCAATGATGCGGGGCATGCACTTGTGTTTCGCATCATCAAGCAACACGCTGAACTTTTCAATGCGAGGTAACTTATGTCGTCTTTAATCACCCGTCATCTGGGCGTGAACGCCCCGGCAAGCGCGCCAGTCATTTCCGTTTCGGATGTTGAGGTGCAGGTGTCCCGCATCCCTGGGCTGAAGGCATGGTGGCGCGCTGACGCGCTGTTCAATCCTGACCCGACCGCAGGTGCCTGGCGTGATCGCGTGAATGACATCGCGTTGACGTTGCGCCGAGCATCCTGGCCCGTGCGAACCCCCGGTGGGATCGCTGACCGCGATTACTTGCAGTTCAATCAGCAACTCGGGACGATCTTGCAGACTCCGGCCGACGTAGCTTTGTGGCCAGTCGGGCCGAATCCGTGGACGTTCGCCTGGGTCGGGCAGCCGTCGCCGAACAATTTCATTGTGAACGAAGGTGTTTTTGGGAATGAGCAAGCCGGTGCCGGTCAGCTGGTATCCGCAGTCTTCTACCAAGGTAACAGCGCGAACAAGCCCATCGTGATCAATGAGGGCGGGGCAGACCTCGGATACACGACGGCAGGGTTCCCCGCGTCTGGCGGGCCGCACCTGGTTGTCCTGTCGAGAAATCCCGGTGCAGATGCCGAATCTCCTGACCGGTTGCGCTGCTACGTCGATGGCGTAGGACAGACGACGGTGTCGCGGGCCAACCCTCAGAATACGAACAGCCGGTTGCTGATCGGCGGCAACACCAACACGGCAGGCTCCGGTGTGACCAATGCGGGATTTGGTGGCCGTATCTACGACTTGTTCGTGTTTCATTCGGTGCTCACAGCAGGCGATCGAGCAATTCTGTCTGCGTACTCGTATGAGCGCTATGGGCTACCAGCCTAGCGCTGCGCCGGTGTCAATATCCTGCCCGCTTCGGCGGGCTTTTTTTCGTCTATAGGGGACGCGATGTTGTCGCTCCAAAGGAAATTCCATGGCTGACGAACATCTGTCCGATGCGTTCATCAAGTCACTGCACGCGCGCGTCGTGCAAATGGAGCAAGACATGGCCCATAACGCGGAAGCCACCGCTCGGAATACGGACTCAATCGAGACGATCCGTCAGAACACGCAGGACATCGTGGACACCTTTGCGGCGCTGTCGGGGGGATTCAAGGTCTTGCAGGGGTTGGGGCGGCTGGCTCGTCCGATCGGCTATATCGCCACGGCGATTGCGGCCACGCTCGCGGCTGTGGCGGCGGTGAAGGGGATTTGGAAATGATATCGGACAGCCTGAGGCGCAAGTTGATTGCGGCGGCCAGCGCGGGATCGATTGCCATTGCCGGCGTGCTGGTATCGCATTTCGAGCCCGGGAAGGTGCGCGGCGAGCCGTACATCGACCCGGTGGGCGTGCTGACCGTGTGCGATGGGCACACTGGGCCCGACATCGACCCGAAGCGGGTCTACACCGATGCCGAGTGCGATGCGTGGCGTGATGCCGATTTGGCCACTGCCGACCGGGCTGTGCGTCGCCTGATCACCGTGCCGCTTAACGACTGGCAGCGCGCGGCGCTCATCGATTTCACCTACAACCTTGGCGCCGGCAACCTGGCCGATTCGACCATGCGGCGCAAGTTCAACGCGGGCGACTATGCCGGCGGTTGCGCGGAGCTGGACCGCTGGGTGAAGGGAAGGAAGGGCGGCGTGCTCGTGACGCTGCCGGGCCTGGTTACGCGCAGGGAGGTGGACACATGGGTCTGTCTGCAACGCTGATCGGCTGGAAGGGCTACGCCGCTGCCATGGTGGTGGGTGCGATCGTGGCCGGAGGCGGTGCCTGGAAGGCGCTGGGCTGGCGCTACGGGGCCGAGATCGCTGCGATGAAGGCCGATCAGTCCGCCGGAGTCGCGGAGTCCCAGCGCCAGGCGCGCGAGATCCTAGAGCGCCGCGTGGCCGAAGTCGGCCAGATCAATGAACGGAACGCCAAGGCCGAATGGGCCGCTTACGGGGGGATGCGCAATGCGCAAGTACAAGACGACGCTCTGCGTGCTGATGTTGACGCTGGGCGTCAGCGGCTGCACGTCGCTGCCTCCTGCGCCGCCGCCGGCGGTGGAATGCCCCAAGCCGGAGCCAGCGCCCGCGTGGGTGATGGAGCCCGCGCCGAACTTGATCCCGCTGCTCGATCGGATTATTTCGCCCTCCGGGCTGGGATCCGGCGACTGACAGCGCAGCTAGAGGCGTGCCAAGCGCGTCTGCGCTAGGTCACGCGGCAGGCGATCCGGAGAATGGCGAGCTAGGATGACGAACTGTTCGTCGGTCCGCTTCTCGGTACCGCCTTTCCAACGAGGCCATCGCCTCCTGGACGGAAGCCAAGAGGGGCTCTGGTGTAAGGGTGTCATCGAGGAACCCACGAGCGGCCGCTAGGGCCTCTTGCCGGCCAAGAACGAATTCCTCAGTTAGCGTTTCGTGGTCAGTTCGGAGCCAGAGGGAAATTTCGAACTTCGTCTTGCCCAGTTCTCGAACGCGGATCTCGGGCAGTCCAGGACAGGCGAAGGAATTGATCCGTATATCTTCCAGAGCTGCACGTGCTATGGCGCCGGCGATATCGCAACTGGATACCCCTTCTTGAGCATAGAAGACCATGATCGCCCCTTGCTTTGATAGGTCCGGGCAATTATGAACCTTTTATGTTGATGCGCGATACCCGAAGGCCGCGCGGCTATCCATTGACCCACTGCATCCACCAGCTCTGGTAGTAGCGCTTTCCGTCTATTTCTTCGAATCCACAGACCATCATGCCTCGCTCGGACGCAAAGGTCAGCAGCTCCGGCTGAAGCAAGTCGGGGATGACACCTTTCTGCGGCGCGCCGAAGGTCTGGAGGGTGTCCATGGTCATGATGCGGATGTACCGCTTCATGTCGTCCCGCATCACGGAGTACATGCGGACTGTGCCTGTGACGGTCGGGCCTGGATCCCGGTCGTGTCGCTTCTCGCCGAAGTAGTGGGTACGGGTGACTTTGCAGAGCATGATTTGCTGCCAAATATACTGTATTTATAAACAGTATATTCCAGCTAAATCGGGGTCACTTCATCGGCGTGGCGACGAGCTTGTCCGAGGGGAATGGCACCAAGAAATCCCGACTTTCGGTGGCGGGCGCGGTCAGCCAGTCGCCGTAGGCGCCCTCGGGCAGAATGACGACCATGCGCTTTTCCTTGCCCGCCTGGTGGTAGTCGCGGAACAGCGGGTCATCGTCCGCGTTGATGGTCAGCATGGTGAAGCTCTCTTGTACCTGGCCGGCCGCGTCGCGCCAGCGATCCCACAACCCGGCGATGCCCAAGGGCGCGCCATCGACACGCGTGAAGCGCGTTGCCACCGCCGACCCTGAGCGCCAGTCAGGCTCGAAGATAGCGTCCGCTGGGATGATGCAGTGCTGCGCGCGCCGCCAAGCATTGCCGAAGGTGAAGGATTTGGCCGCCGTCTCGCTGCGCGCGTTGAACGTGGATAGCTTGCCGGCCTTATCCAGGCCATCGGCTTTCGTCATAGCGCTGATTAGGCCCCAACGGCCCACGACCTCTTCGCGCTCCGGCACGGCCTCGTCGCCTGCGTCATGCTCAACCGGCCGGCGCACGAATACGCCCTGATACCTGGGCCACATGTCGTACTTGCCCAGAGCGGCAGGCTTGGCGGGCGCGCCGAATCGCTTCAGCAACAGATCTGCGTCCTTCAGGGTCTGGTAATGGCTGCACATAGATCTTGCTCCACATTCGGCCATCTCATTCCGCAATAAAAAAGCCCACGCAAATTAGCGTGGGCCTTTTGATGCGACAGCGACTTACGCCGCTTTCTTCATAGTTTCCGCTTCGTGCATCTCAAACATACCTTCGGCTGAAAAGAACGCCGACCGGACGCTCTCAATCCCGATGCTGATCAGGCCTTCGCGAACGCCATCCTGAACTGCGGCCTCAAACTCTGCTCGGTTGGCCCTAACCGCGCCAGCAAGGGTAGTGTGGTGGACGTTGTTCATGACATCTCCTGGGGGTGATACAGCAAATTCAATTGATAGAAATTTCGAGCCATTGGCCCTTCATTGCGGACTTGATCCGTCCGCCGGGCGACTCTGAGAACCGCTTGTTAACGCTGTCGTTGATTGAACGGAGCAACTTCATCATTTGGTCGCCACGTCCATAGAGCTTGATTGTTCGAGCCTGAACGGCTTCAGAAAGTTCAATCGTACCAAGGATGGCAGCAGAGTAAATGTCAACAATTCGCGCCGCATGTTCCTCAATGTTCCAATACTCCGGCGTAATCAGAACCTTCAGCAACTTAGTCAGACCTCCACGTACCATCGGGCGAGCCACGACTTCAGCGAGAGCGCACGCGTGACCGTTCTCGCCGTAGAAAAGTCCGTAACCCAACGAGTTGCCAGCCTTCCCGCCGTTGGCGTAGTCCCGATTGTCACCCAGCCATTCGAACACCACTCCAAATTCACTCATGAACTCGTCTTCCCCGGCGATTCCTTGCCAGTTTTGCTTTGTGGCGACAAAGCTTTCTTCAGTGAACTGCCGTAGTTGGTACGTCATTGTCTCTAAGTAACATCTTGGTTACGTTGTCAGAGACGCTTTTTACCATGAAACTTTCGTTACATGGCCTGTTACTCATCGCAAGCATAGGGTAATCCCTATGCGATCAGCTCTAAGTTACGGCACCTCAGGCAAACATGCAATAGGCCAGTGGGCCTAATCAGACAAGTCCGAGTCGCGACGGAGGGGAGCGGAATTGGTGATTGCCGACCAAATGACAGCGCTACGCCAGAATTTGGTCGGAGAACCGCACAAACATTAGCCCTAGTCGGGGGGGGGCGAGTCTCCTGATGCTGGTCGGCGTGAGGCTGGGAGGTGCACGTGAGCGCCTGAAAGGTGGGCCGCTCGTCGTCGGTGGAGGCTTCGAACGCGTCGTGCGGAAGGTTGGGAAGGCCAAGTCGAGGCCGGCGCTCTATCGGGACGTACCTTCGCTGTCCCACTGTGGGAGGAAATCTCCGGCCGATTCCGAGTACGGCGCGCTCGTTGTCGCGAGGGAATAGTCGATCGAGATGTGCCGTTTGGGCCACTGCTCAATTGACGGGCGCAACATATGTTTAAGGTTTAAGGCGCCGGTTCAACCTCAAAAATATGCTCGAAATTGAAGCGCACTTGGTCCAAAACGGCGTCGCCATTCGCGTCTTGCTGCCGGCCGACATATGCCGAGGCGTTGTCTGAATGCATGGCGACTACCAACGCGCGAACTGTTTCACCTGCGACAGTCTTCAGCACGACCGTGTCTCCCGCTTGTGCCACAGTTCCGTCAGGACGAGTGACGTAAATGCCTTCGCCCTGCGGGTGGACATATTTTTTGAAGTCCGTTGGCTCCATTCCGATCTCCAGTAGCGAGGCCCAAGGGGCGTAAGGTATAGCGTAGCTTTTATGATTGGGCGAACGCTCTCCCTATGAGAGGTGCCCATGCATCATGGGAGTATGGCCCGCGTGGGCCTCGGCGGCGGTAGGTTGTGTTGCTGAATTCATGCCCGTGATTGTATCGGGGCGGGCGGGCGCGTGCGGCGCCGGGCAGGATGCTTTTGGCGCAGGTTTGACCTGAGTCGGGGTCGGACTGGTAACAGCGCCGGCCTGCCCCTTCGCAGCCTCCGATTTGCCCCACCCGCACGCCACCGGCACAATCGCACGACGCGGCCCCGTGATGGCCGTGGGAGCAGCAGATGCCGGATTTTCCTTTTCCCGACCCCGTCAGCGCGGTCGAGCGCGTGACGATTTCCAGCGGGGCGCATCAGGCGGAGTTCGCGCCCGGGGGCGGCGGGCGGCTGACGCGGCTGTCCACGGGGGCGCATGACTGGATCGTGCCTTTGACCGCCACCGAGTGGCCGGCAGGCAAGTGGCCCCGGGCGGGCTCCTACCCGCTGACGCCGTATTCCAATCGCATCCGCGACGGCGTCTTCACCTTCAATGGCGCGCGTCATGTCCTGCAATCCGTGCCCGGCCGGCCGCAAGCCATCCACGGGGCGGGACTTTTCCAACCTTGGCAGGTGCGTAATCACACGGCCGACAGTATCGACCTGGTGCTGAACCAGCCTGCGAGCGTATTGGGCTGGCCGTGGCCGTTCGAGTGCGTGCAGCGGTATCGGCTGGACGCGCGCGGTTTGAGCCTGTCGCTCAGTCTGATCAACCAGGGCGATACCCCCATGCCTTGCGGGCTGGGCATCCATCCGTACTTCACCGCCGAGCGCGTGGCCCTGAACGCGCGGCGCATCTGGCCCGCCGACGACAACGGTTTGCCCACGGGTAGCCGCGTAAAGCATGTGCGAGAGATTCGCCGGTCGGAGCAGGGCTGCGATACCTATCTGTCCCAGTGGGAAGGACGCGCCACGCTGCATTGGCCGGACGGCCACGAGCTGGCGCTGCATGCGGACCCGGCCTTTGCCCATGTGGTGGTCTATACCGCGCCGGGCTCGTCGTTTCTATGCGTGGAACCGGTCAGCAATGTGGCGGATGCGTTCAATCTGGCGGCGGCCGGCGAGACGCGCACGGGCATGCAGGTGCTGGAGCCGGGGGCGCGCTTTTCGGCGACGGCCTTGATGGCGTTGACGACGCCCCGGGCCTCACGCTGACCCCGGGGCTATGAAACGTCGGCGACCTCCGGCGATAATCGCGCCAATCCCAATCCAGGAGTTCTCACGTGAAAAAGCTCAGCACCGAACAATTGCAGGCCGCCGCCGAAACGCTGCGCCGGGTGCAGGCAAAGCTGGCCCGCTCGGGCAGCCTGCCGCTGGAGCCCACGCTGTACGCCAGCGCCAAGGGCTTTCGCCGCAACGTGCCGGATTATCTGTGGACCTGGTTGTCCGGCTTGCTGGCGCCGCACAAGAGCCTGTCTGCATGGATGGATACCCAGATGCCGGGATGGCGCGACGGCAAGACGCCGGCCGCCGTGGTGTACGCCCGAACCGAAAAAGGGTGGTTCGATTGGCTGATCGCCGAACTGGAAGCGGAGATCAATGACCCACACGCGCGCGCCAAGCGGGAAGGGCAGGCCTGACCGGGTGATCTGAAGGGGGCGCTGGCATGATGGCGCCAGCGCGCCGGGGGCGTAGGCCAGGTCCTGCCCCTGTCGTGTCTTTCAAAGACGCATCCCGTACCCGACACATCCGCGTCGCGGCCTCCTACGTCTGCCCCGCCGCGACCGCCACGTCCTTCGTGTACGCCATTGCCCCCAATGACGCGCCATGCACGGCAAGGTGCGCGCCCAGCTGAATCACTTGCAGGATCTCCGCGCGCTTGACGCCTTGCGTCAACGCATGCGGGATGAGCGCGCGCAGCGTCGTCCGGTCGCCGTGCGTGAACGCGGCGTGCAGCGCGATGCGAACCAGCAGCCGTTCGGCGGGGCTCAGGCCGCCAACGGGCGCGCCACCCTCCAGAAAATCCAGCAGCGCGCTGACATAGCCGGCGTCTTGCGCGGCCAAACGTAAAAGGCTGTCCGCCTGTTCGGGCCATAGCGTCTGGATGCGGGCTGCCAGCGGGTCATCCTTTGGCAGCGGTTCGAGCGCGGCGGCCTCGTGCAGGATATCGGCGGCTTGCAGCACGGCCGTCACGCCTTGCCAGGTCACCAGATGCAGCACGTCGAATATGTCGGCCTCGCTGGCGCCGGCCGCACGGGCAAGGCGCAGATGCGTCATCAAGCCCGGCTCATACAGGTGCGTGGCCGAAGCGTCCAGCGCAACGTAGACCAGTTCGACCATGCGTGGCGCGAGCGGCCCGGTTTGCGCGGGGTAGCCGGCGTAGTCGGCGTAGTGCTGGACAAAGCCGGGGTTGGCGCGCAGCAGCGCTTCGGTCCATGGCCGCCAATAGCCGCGCGCGGCGATGAAGCGCGCTTTGATGGCGTCCAGGTCGGTCAGCGTGTGCATAGCGTTTGTCCGGTCAGGTATTGGGCCTGGGCGCCGGCGACGAATCGCAGCAGCGGCGACAGGGCGGGTTCCGGGGTGGCCGAGGCCACTTCGACGGCATTGATGCGCCGCGCACGCGGGCCCCATTCGCAGGCGAGCGTGGCGATCAGCATGCGTGCGGCGGCATCGTCGCCCGCGTGTTCCCAGTCGCCCTGCGCCGCGCGCGGCAGCAGCAGCGTCAGGCTGCCAGGCGCGCTTGCCCGGCCATGACGGCGCGCCGCCGCCAAGGTAGCGGCAAGGCGTCCGCCCGGTGGGCTGTCCAGCACGCTTGCGTCCAGGATGGCGGGGTAGCCGTCGCGCGGGTCTGCGTTCACGCCGGCGTCAGCCAGCGCCGGCCAATGGCCGTGCACGGTCAGGGACAAGGGCGCGTCGCAAGGCACGGGGGCGATGGTCTGGGGCACGTAGGCCTGGCTGCCGCCGAAGCGGGACGAGCCGCCGTCCACGGACAGGCGGCCGCCGCTCAAGGGCGCGGCGTCCTGGCTGGACAGGAATGCCAGCGCGCAGGCCAGTTCCTCGGGGGCGGCAAGGCGGCCCAGCGGAATCTTGGCCACCGCGCGCACGGGGTCCAGCCGGCCGGATGCGATCAGGGCGTCGACCAGTTCGGTCTGCACGAAGCCGGGGCACAGCACGCTGACGCGCAGATCGGGATGCGCGCGCGCCAGCGCCTGGGTCTGCGCGATCAGGCCGGCCTTGCTGGGGCTGTACGCGCCGCGTAGCGGAATGGCATGCAGGCCCGCGCCCGAGGCCACGTTCACGATGCGGGCATGCCGCGTCAAGCGTTCGCGCATGGCCCTCAGCAGGCGCGCGGGCGCGTGCAGGTTCAGATCCAGCAAGCGCTGCCAGTCGCGGTCGGTCTGTTCGATGACGGGCAGATTGCTGGCGTCCGTCATCCCGGCGTTGTTGATGATGGCGTCCAGCGGCGGCATGTCGGCGGCAAGCGCGTTGATCTGGTCCGGATCGGTCAGGTCCGCCACGAAGGCAAGATGGTCGATGGCGCTTGCACCCTGCCCACCGGCCCCCCGCAACTGCCCCAACAGCACTTCCAGCGCCTCGGCGTTGCGGTCCACCAGCACGCAGCGCCGGCCCATTCGCGCCAGCCGCCACGCCGTGGCGCGGCCGATGCCGCTGGCGGCGCCCGTCAGCAGGACCGTGTCCATCAGAGCGTCGTGAAGGTAATGCCGCCGTCCACCACCAGCGCTTGCGCCGTGATGAAGCGCGCCTCGTCGCTGGCCAGGAACGCGATGCCGCTTGCCACGTCTTCGACCGTGCCCAGCCGGCCCATCGGCGTGCTGGCGATGCGGCGCGCATCGCGCTCGGCGTTGCGGTTGCGCTGTGTGCCTTCGGTCGGCACGGCCGACGGGCACACGGCGTTGACGCGGATGTTGCGCGCGCCAAGCTCGGCGGCCGCCGCGCGCGTGATGCCCAGCACGCCCGCCTTGATGCCCGAATACACCATCGAACTGGGCGCGGACTTGAGCGCGGCGGTCGAGGCCACGTTGACGATCGCGCCGCCTCGCTCCGGATCCATGGCCTCGGCGGCCGCCTGGATGCCCCAGATCACTGCCTTGAAGCCGATATCCAGCATGCGGTCCATGGTGTCGGCCTGGATCTCGGCGGCGCTCTGGTAGCGCACCCAGGCGGCGTTGTTGACCAGGATGTCCAGGCGCGACGCGTACTCGGCGGTTTGCCTGACGGCTTGCCCGATCCCTTCACGCGAGGCCACGTTCTGCACCACCGCGAAGGCCTTGCCGCCCTCGGCATTGATGCCGGCGACGGCGGCGTCCACCAGTTCCTGCTTCAAATCGTTCACGCCCACGATGGCGCCGCGAGCCGCCAGCGCGCGTGCCGTCGCGCGGCCGATGCCGGCGCCCGCGCCGGTGACAAGCGCGACGCGCCCAGCCAGATCTTGTTGCATGCTTGTCTTCCTATACAGATTCAATGAAATCGCGGCCGACGCTTTGCGGCAGGCCATGGAACGCGGCATCCAGCTTGCGCACCGCGCGCAGCGCCGGGTGCAAGGGCAGTTCCCATGTGAAGCCCATCCCGCCGTGCAGATGGATGGCCTTCTCGATGACAAAGGCCGCGTTGGCGATGGCGCCGGCCAGCCCGGGCCGCGTGTCGCGCGGCGCGCCGAATTCGTCCGGCCGCATCGCGCGGCGGATGGCGGCGCTGGACACCTCTTGCAGCAGGCGCATCCGTGCCAGCAGGTGGCGCACCGCCTGCTTGGCCGACAGCGGCCGGCCGAACTGCACGCGGGTGGCCAGGTAAGCGGCGGTGGCCTGCAACGCGCCTTCGGCCGCGCCGTTGGCGAACTCGGCCAACAGCAGTTGCGCATCGCGCCGAAGCGCGCTCCATGAGCGCGCGTCCAGACGCGCCAGCACCGGCGCACCCTCCAGCGACAACCAGAGCTGAGGATGATCGGGGTCCAGCGTCGCCTGCGTATCGTGCTTCGCCTCGCGTAGGTCCAGCAGCGCCGCGCCATCGCCATCGGCGACCAGCACCCAATCGGCGGGACCATGATCCAGACGGGCGCTGCCTGCCTGCAAACTGCCTTGCCAGGCGATGCCAGCCAGCTGCTCGCCGGCGACCAACGCGGCGGCGCAAGGCGTGCCGGCCAGCGCCCGGGCCAGCAGCATCTGCTCGGCCAGCGGCAGGGGCAGTTGCAGCCGTCCAGCCGCATGGGCAATCGGCAAGGCGAACGCCAGGTCCAGACCCAGGCCGCCGTCGGCCTCATCGGCCATCACGCTGCACAAGCCCGCCTGCGCCAGCACGGCCACCTGCTCGTGGGGATGCTTTTTCGACAGCGCATCGGCGATAGCCGCATCGGCGGCCTGCGCGAACTCTTCGGGCCGCAGTTCTTCGCTACTCATGTCAAATCCTTGGGTAGATTCATGACGCGCTGCGCGATCACATCCAGCTGCACTTCGGTGGTGCCGGCGTAGATCGTCTCGGCGCGCGCGAACAGATATGCGTTGGTGTAAGCCTTGTGCGCGCGCTGCGCCAAGGGACTGGAATGCGGGCCGACCTGCGACAGCAGCGATAGCGCCAGGCCGGCAAAGGCCTGATGGCACTCGGACCAATACAGCTTGGTCAAGGAGCCGCGCGCGCCGATCGATTCACCGCGCAGCATGCGTTCGACCGTCAGTTCGACCAGGCCCTTGAGCCCATCGATTTCCGCGACCAGATCGCCGACGCGGCGTTGCACATAGCCATCTTGCAGCGTGGGCGCCAGCCGGGCGTCGGACTTGCAGGCGGCAATCAGCTGGCGCAATTCGCATTCGAAGCGCCAGGGGCGATACATGCGATTAGTGGCGCGTTCGATCGACAGCACGCGGATCGCGGCGTTCCAGCCTTCGTCCGGCGCTCCCAGACGCGCGCTGTCGGGCACCACCACGTCGTCGAAGAAGACTTCGGCAAACGATTCCTTGCCGTCGATGGATTTGATCGGCACCACGCGGATGCCCGGGGTGTCCATCGGCACGGCGAACATCAGCAGACCGCGATGCTTGTCCGCCACCGTGCCCGTGCGCGTCAGCAGCAGGCAGTAATGCGCCTTGGCCGCGCCGCTCGTCCAGATCTTCTGGCCGTTGATGCGCCAGTTCCCGCCTTCCTGCACGGCCTTGGTGCGCAGCCGGGCAAGGTCCGAACCGGCATCCGGTTCGGAAAAGCCCTGGCACCAGAACTGCCGCATCGCCAGGATATCGGGCAGGAAGGCCTGCTTCTGCGCTTCATCGCCCACGGCCATGATGATGGGGCCCGCCAGCTCCTTGCCGATGGAGCTGACGCTCTCCGGCATCGGCAGCGCGCCGATTTCCTTGTTCACCGCCAGATGCTCGCGCAGGCTCAGGCCGTGGCCGCCATATGCCTTGGGCCAGGTCATGCCGGCCAGCCCGGCCTGATGCATGGCCGCTTCCCACGCGCTGCTCTCCGACAGCGTGGGCGCGCGGTAGTCCAGGCTGTCCGAGCGCATGAACGCCGGCAGGTTGGCGCGCAGCCAGGTGCGCGCGTGTTGCCGGTAAACCTCGATTCCCGACGAGGGGTCGGGAACGATCACCTGTTTTTCAAATTGCATGCCAGTCCTTACTCAGCGGTAGCGGGCGCGGCGCGCGCGATCATCAAGGCGTCCAGCACGACGGCGCCTTGGCCGCGCGGCCGTACCAGGATGGGGTTCATGTCGATGTCGGCGATGTGGTCGCGATGCCGGAAGGCGAACTCCGACAGGCGCGCCACGCTGCGCGCCGCCGCCTCGATATCGGCCGGGGGCCGCCCGCGCGCGCCGTCCAGAATCGGGAACATCTTGAGCGACCGGATCATCGCCATCGCTTCGTCTTCGGTGACGGGGGCGGCCTGCACCGCGACGTCGTTCAGCACTTCGGCGTAGATGCCGCCCATGCCCACCATGACGATCGGGCCGAAGACCGGGTCTTGCGAAACGCCGGCGATCATCTCGGTGCCGCCGCGCAGCATGGGCGCCACCAGCACGCCGTCGATGCGGGCGGTGGGCGCGTGGCGCGCCACATTGGCAAGGATGCGCGCATGGGCCTCGCGCACGCCCTCGGCGTTGGCCACGTCCAGCACGACGCCGCCCGCCTCGGTCTTGTGCGCCACGTCTTCCGATGCAATCTTCAGCACCACCGGGTAGCCGATGGCCTCGGCGGCGCGCACCGCCGCGTCGGCGTCGGCCGCGATCACTTCGCGCGGCACGTCGATGCCCACGTTGCCCAGCGCCTGCTTGGCGTGGAATTCGTTCTGGAAAATGATGGAATCGACCGGTTCAGCGGGAGGCGCGTCGGCCGCGCTCGCATCCGGTTCGCCGGCCGCGCGCAATTGACCCAGCCGCAACAAGCCCGCCAGCCCGGTCGCGGCGGCGTCGATGCTGGAGAACACCGGTATGCCCAGCGCGTTGATCTGCTCGACGGCGTCGGCCGGCCCTTGGCTGATAATCATCAGCAGTCGATCCGGATGGCTCGCGCGCACCTGCGCCAAGGCTTCCAGATAGATGCCGCGCAGCCGCGTGTTGTACAGCGACAGCGACATGAACAGCACCAGCGCACTGTCGGAAGGGTCTTCCAGCAAAGCGGTCAACATCTTCAGCAGGATGTCCGGCCGGCTCGACATCTGCGCAGACGCATCGACCGGGTTGCCGGTGCTGGCGGTGGGCACGGCGTCGCGGATGCGTTGTTGCGTATGCGCCGCCAGCGCGGGCAGCGCCATGCCGGCCTCGCTCATGGCGTCGGCCATCATGATGCCGAAGCCGCCAGAGGCAGCGACGAGCGTCACCGCATCATTGCGCGGCAACCGCTTCGGCATCAGCAATGACGCTGCGTGGCCGATGTCGATCAGCGCTTCCACCGAACGCACGCGCAGCACGCCGTGGCGGCGGAACACGGCGTCGATCACCGCATCCGAACCGGTCAGCGCACCGGTGTGTGATGCTGCGGCCTGCTGGCCTTTTTCGGTGGAGCCGATCTTCAGCACGATGACTGGCTTGCCGCGCTCGCGCGCCAGGCGCAGCGCGTTGATCAGCTTGTCGGCGTCGCGGCAGGTTTCCATGCAGCAAAGAATGATGTGCGTGTCGGGGTCGTCGGCCAGGGCGGCGATGCCGTCGGCCACGTCCACGTCGGCCTCGTTGCCGGTGGCCATGAAGCGGCTGACGCCCATGCCGCGCCGCGCCACGCTTTGCATGGTGTGGCTGCCCACGTTGCCCGATTGCGAGACGATGCCCACGTGGCCGGCGGGCGGCATGTGTTCTTCCAGCGCAATCGAGAACGAACCGATCAGCCGGTCAGCCACATTCACCGCGCCCAGGCAGTTGGGCCCCAGTACGCGCATGCCGTGTTCGCGGGCGATGTGGACCAGCTCTGCTTGCAGCGCCGCGCCGTCCGGGCCCGCCTCGGTGAAGCCGGCAGACAGCACGATCACAGCTTTGACGCCACGCGCCGCGCAGTCGCGCAACGCGGCCGGCGTGGCGCTGGCGGGCACGGCCAGGATCGCCAGCTCGGGCGCGACGGGAGTGTCGCGCACGCTGGCGTAGGCGGGCAGGCCCTGGATGAGGCCGCCCTTGGGGTTGATGGGATAGACCGCGCCGGCGTAGCCATGCTTGATCAGCATGTGTACGGGCCGTCCGCCGATCTTGGTGACCTCGTCCGACGCGCCCACGACGGCGATGCTGGCAGCCTTGAAAAAGGGCGCCAGCCCGGCGCCCGCGCGCAGGGGGTGTGCAGAGCGCGCCATGTCAGCGGCCCTTGAATTGCGGTTGGCGCTTTTCCAGGAAGGCCATGCGCGCTTCGCGGGCGTCTTCCGTCTTGGCCAGCGCCATGGTGAAGTCCTGTTCGAAGCGGTAGGCGTCGCGCTGCGGCATCAGGTCCACCATGTTGGCCGCGCGCTTGGCGTACAGCACGGCGAGCGGCGCCTTGGATGCGATCTCGTGCGCCAGCGCCAGCGCGGTCGGCAGCAACTGGTCGGGCGGCAACACGTCTTCCAGCACATTGCGGCGCAGGAGGTCATGCGCGCTGAGGCGCTGGCCCGTGAAGAACATGCGGCGCAAGGTGGACCGGCCCACCAGCGTGCGCAACATGGACGCGCCGCCCGCCAACCCCACGTTGATCTCGGGCATGCCGAAGGTGGCGTTGTCGGACGCGTACATGATGTCGCACGCGGCCATCAGTCCCAGGCCCGCACCCAGCGCCGCGCCATTGACGGCGGCGATGACGGGCTTGGCGCATTCCTTGATGGCGTTGCCCGTTTCGCGGGTGATGCGGTTGTGCTCCAGGAAGTCGCCGGCGATGTCCGCGTTGGGGCGGTCTTTCAGGTCCGCACCCGCGCAGAACACGCTGCCGTTGCCGGTCAGCACCGCGCAACGGATGTCTTCGCGTTCGGATATTTCGTCGAAGATGGCCACGATGCGGCGGCGCATGGCGCGGTTCAGCGCGTTGACGGGCGGGCTGTTCAAAGTGACCAGCGCGACGCCCTCGCTGACTTCCAGTGTGACGGTCGCCTCGCTCATGCGGACACCTGCTTGAAGGGGGAAAACGAAGCGGCGCGCAGAGCGCTGATGGCATGCTGCATGAAGTGTCTCCTTGAGTCGGATTGACCGGTCTTGCCTGGGTTTGCTGCCCGGGGCGGCCGGCTTTTTTTGGATTATATGGACGGGTATCGCCTCGGATTCACGCCAAAAACCTGGGTTGTGTTTTGCAGGAATGCGGCATATTCCGGGCGCTTCCAAGCCGATACCATGGGCTGTGAAATCGGTCACCAGACTTAAGCAAAGGAGCGGTCGGCATATGCGCATCGAGCGTATCGGCACGGTTCGCGCGGCGCTGGGCGAGTGCCCGGTGTGGGACGCGGCGGGAAACAGGTTGTGGATGCTGGACTGCCGCAGCGGGCAGTTGCTGAGGATCGACCCGGACAGCGGCGAGACTCGCATCTGGGAGTTGCCGCCACCCGTGGGCTCGTTCGCCCTCAATGGCCAGGACGAGATCATCGTGGCGCTGAAGGAAAGCTTCGCCCTGTACCGGCTGTCGGACGGCGCGCTGCGCACGCTGGGCCGCATCGACGACAGCCATCCTCATCTGCGGCTGAACGATGGCGCGCCGCTACCGGATGGCAGCTTCGTGGCCGGCACCATGCATATCCATCGTCAGGAAGGCGAGCCGCCGCTGGGCGGCTTGTATCGCGTGGACCCCGCCGGTCAGGTAGCGCGAATCGCGCAGGGGCTGGGCGTCGTGAACGGGCCCGTCATGCATCCGGACGGGCGGCATCTGCACGTCTGCGACAGCGCGCGGCGGCAGGGCTATCGCTATCGCATGGATACGCAAGGCGGGCTGTCTGCGCCCGACATCTACATCGACACGGAAGCGCTGGGCTCGGCGCCCGACGGCTGCTGCTTCGATAGCGAAGGCGGCTTGTGGACCGCGCTGGTGCATGCGGCGGCCATTGCGCGCTTCGATGCCGACGGCAAACTGGACCGGCGCATCGACCTGCCTGTCGCGCACCCGGCGTCGCTATGTTTCGGCGGCCCGGACCTGTCGGATATCTTCGTCACCACGATCAGCGACAGCGGCCGCTTGGCTGCCAAGGGCCCGCTGGACGGCGCGCTGCTGCGCATTCGTGGCGTGGGCGCGGCAGGCGCGCCTCGCGGGCGATGCCGCATTCGCCCCTGATCAGGGGCTTTCGGCAGCGGCGATCTTGTTGTAGGCCGTGAAGCGCAGCGCCGAGCCGGACACGTGCGAGGCCACGAAATCCAGGAACAGCCGGATCTTCACCGGGATCATCGCCGTGTCCAGGATGGTGGCGTACATGCCTTCTTCGAAGGTCGTGTTGGTGACCTGGTAATCCGGGAACAGACGCACCAACGTGCCGCGCGAGATATCGTTGTGCACCGTGTAGTCGTCCAGCAGCGCAATGCCTTCGCCCAGCAACGCCAGTTCCAGCAGCGCGACGCCGTTGTTGGTGACGTGGCGCGGCTTGATCAGGACTTCCTCGATAGCCTCGCCTTGCTTGAAGCGCCAGCAGTATTGATCGCCGGGCAAGAGGTACGCCAGGCAATCGTGCTGCGCGATATCGCCCGGCTTCGCCGGCGCGGCATGCTTGGCAAGATACGCGGGCGAGGCCACCAGAAAGCGTTCGCTCTTGAACAGGATGCGCCGCTTCAAGCCCGCTTCCACGGGCGGCGAGATGCGGAAATCAATATCGAAATTATTGCGCCGCAGATCCGTCTTAGCCTCGGACAGCACCAGTTCGATATGGATGTCGGGGTACTGCTGGCGAAAGGCGGCCACCAGCGGCGGCAACACGCCCAGCCCGAACATCATGCGCGAATGCACCCGCAGTATGCCCTTGGGGGCGGCGCGGATTTCGGTGATGTTGCGATGCGCCTCGTTGATGTTCCAGAGGATGGATTCAAGCTGCTGCGCATATTCCTGCCCCGCTTCGGTCAGCACGACCTGTCGGGTGGAACGCAGCAGCAGCTTGACGTTGAGCTCGTTTTCGAACTCGGTGATCATGCGGGATACCGAGGTGGCCGACACGCCGAACTGCCGTGCCGTTTCAGAAAAACTCTCGGTCTTGGAGATCGACAGAAAGAGCTCCATCGCGCGCAGTCTGTCCATGATTCCTCCACTTTACGCAGCACAGAACGCCGCATTTCCTGTATTCAGCCGATGACTGCCGGCCTCTAGAATTTCCTCAGAACGTCAAGCAATCAATGAGGAGACATTATGGAATTCGGCGTGTTCATTCTGGCGCAGCAGCGAGGTTACCACCAGTCCTCAAAGCAAGTCATCAACAACTCCATCGAACAAACCGTGGTGGCGGAGCAGGCCGGTTTCGACGCCGCCTGGTACGCCGAACATCACTTCAACAACTACTCGCTGTCGCCGTCGCCGCTGATGACGGTGGCGCACGCGGCCGCCAAGACGCATCGCATCCGCCTGGGCACGGCGGTGTGCATCCTGCCGCTGTATCACCCCGCGCGCTTCCTGGCTGAAGTGGGTTTCGTCGATACCGTTTCCAACGGGCGCCTGGACCTGGGCGTGGGCTCGGGCTATCAGGAGTTCGAGTTTGAACGCTTCGGCGTGCAGATCGCGGAATCGGGCGCGATCTTCAATGAGTTCCTGGACATCATCCCCAAGGGCCTGACGCAGAAGATCTTCGAGCATGACGGCCAGTTCCTGAAGATTCCGCCCAGCTCGATCGCCGTGCGCTGTTTGCAGGATCCGATGCCGCCGCTGTGGATCACCTCGGGCAATCCGGTGACGCTGGGCCGGGGCGTGCGCGAGAACCACAACCTTTTCGTCACCGCGCTGCTCAAGGGCACCGACGCCATCGCCGAGCTGCGTGGCCGTCTGGAGAAAGTGGCCGAGGACAATGGCCGCGACCTGGACCGCGATGTGAAGTTCGGCTTCCTGCGCTGCGGCTACGCGTCCGACAACAAGGCCGAGATCGATGCGTACCTGGATTGCGCGCGCTTCCAGCGACGCATTTCGGAAAGCCTGAAGTTCCGCCGCGCGCAAAGCGACGACGGCTACATGGTCAAGGAAGTGCCGTCGGAAAACGATCCCACGTTCGAGCAGCTGCGCAAGAACCTGCCGGTGGGCTCGGTCAATGAAGTGATCGACAAGATGCTGGAAGAGATCAGCATCCTGCGTCCCAAGCACATTGCCTTGCAGACCCAGCTGGGCGACTTCGACCAGAAGACGATGCTCAAGCAGATCGAACTGTGGGGCGACAAGATCATTCCGGCCATCCGCAAGGAAGTCGGCAGCGCCACGGCCATTGCCTGAAGGGAGCGCCACATGCAGATCTATCTGAGCAACGCGGGGGCGATCACGCTGCGCCATCCTTCGGACTTCCGGCGGCTGGACGTGCTGGCCGATCCGCAACCGCGCGAGCGGCTGGAACATGCCATCGCCCGAGTCGGACGGCGCGAGGACGAGCGCCACGTGCGCCTGTCGCCGTCAGTGCTGCGCTTTCTGTCGCAGCACGCCGGCGATCCGAAATGGGAAGCGGACTTTTCCGCCATGGTGGACTACGCGGCGCGTCACGGATGGGTCGACGAACGCGGCGACATCCGCGCGCACATGGTGGTCAACGAGCATGACCAGGTGGTCTCCATCGACGACTTCAAGGCGGCGATGCGTTCGCTGCCTGCCGGCATCAGCGCGGTCACGACGGGCGAGGGCGAGCAGGTGGCCGGCATGATCGTGTCGAGCCTGACGTCGATTTCCGCCGATCCGCCGATGGTCGGCTTCTTCGTACAGCAGACTTCGTCGGCGCGCGAACCCTTGCTGCGTCACGGCCGTTTCGTCGCCAACGTGCTGGGCGAGGGACACGAAACCGTCATGCAGGCGTTCCTGGGGCAGCCGCAGGGCATGGCGCGCTTCGCGCAGGGCGGTTGGGTGATGAACGAGCAGGGCACGCCGGTCTTGCCGGACGCGCTGGCCAGTATCGAGTGCGATATCGTCTGCACCGAAGTGCTGGGTACGCATGACCTGATCGTGGGCAAGATCCGCAAGACGACGTGCCGCGAGGCGCAACCGGTCATCAATTTCAGATCGGCCACGCATCGGATCGCGCCAGTCCGCTTGCAGTAGTCGCTGCCGTCGCCATGCAAAAGCCCGCCAGATTGGCGGGCTTCTTCGTTGCCGCCCATGAATACAAATGGGCGGGTCATGCCCGGGTGGCCGGGTTCAGTCCAGGACGATGTGGTTGTCCTGGATGACGCGGCCCCAGTATTGGCGGTCGGCGTCCAGCTGGGCGTCCAGGGCCTGGGGGCCGCCCGCTTTTTCGGTCTGGCCGTTGGTGACCAGCAATTGGCGGAAGCTGTCGGACTGAACCGTCTTGATGGCGGCGTCGGCATAGGCCTGCACCAGTTGCGCCGGCGTGCCCTTCGGAGCATGCAGCGCGGTCCAGTAGCTGGCCTTCAATTGCGGATAGCCCAGCTCGGTCACCGACGGCACGTCGGGCAGGGCGGGGTCGCGCCGGTCGGTCGTCAGCGCCAGGATCTTCACCGCGCCCGCCTTCTGGTGATCGGCGAGCGCGATGGGCGTCATGTAGGACAGGTCGTTGCGCCCGGTGATCAGGTCGATCAGGCTGGTCGGCGTGCTCTTGTACGGCACGGCGGTCAGCGGGATATCCAGCGCTTTGGACAGGATCAGCCCGTACAGGTCGGTCACGCTGCCCGGGCCCAGCGACCCGTAGGTCAGCGCGCGCTTTTCCTTCTTGGCATAGGCGACCAGATCCGCGATGGAGTTGACCCCGATGGTGGAGGGGACGGTGATGGTCAGCGGCCCGTCGAACATCATCGCCACGGACTCGAAGCTGTCGAAGCGGTATTGCAGCTTGGGGCGCAACAGGATGTTCAGCGACACGGGGCCGGAACCGCCCATCAGCAGCATGTTGCCGTCGGCCGGCGCGCGCGCCACCTGTGTGGCCCCGATGATGCCGTTGGCGCCCGGCTTGTTTTCAACGATGAAGGGCACGCCCAACTTGGCGCTCATGCCTTCGGCCAGCAGCCGGGCGAAGTTGTCGTTGGGGCCGCCTGCCGCATAGGGCACGATCAGCGTCACGGGCTTGGGGGCGGCGCGCAGTGGCCGGGCAAGCATCATGAGGGTGCCGGCCGCGATGAAGCCGCGGCGCGAGAGCTTGGTCATTGTCTGTCTCCTGGTTCCCGCCGCCCTGATTTGCCGGCCTTCTATGGGCCGGTCCCGGGTCTGGTCACGCTGGCGGATGGGGTCGGCCGGTGGTCGGGCCACCGGTCCTGGTTTGTCACATCAACCGATAATAATTTCTATCGGACCGGTCGATTACCCCATCGTTGCGCAGAACTGTTCTGCGAGCCCGGCATGAGTGGCGGCCGGTCAGGCTCAGAACCCCTCCAGCACCACCTTGCCCTGCGCCTTGCCGCTTTCGATGAACGCATGCGCGCGGCGCAGGTTGGCGGCGTTGATCTTGCCGTAGTGTTCGCCCAAGGTCGTGCGCAGCGTGCCGTTGTCGATCAGGCGGGCGGCCTGGTTCAGCAATTCGTGCTGGGCGATCATGTCGGGCGTGTTGTGCAGGGACCGCGCGAACATGAATTCCCAGTGCAGCGACGCCGATTTGCCTTTCAAGAGGCGCACGTCGATGGCGGCGGGGTCATCGATCAGGGCAATCTTGCCCTGCGGCGCGATGGCTTCGGCCAGTTGCGCGAAGTGCGCGTCGCTGTGGGTCAGGCCCGCGATGTGGCTGACCTGCGGCACGCCGATACGCTTGAGTTCGTCGGTCAGCGGGCGGTTGTGGTCGATGACGTGGTGCGCACCCAGCTCACGCACCCAGGCCTGCGTCTCGGGCCGCGAGGCGGTGCCGATCACCGTCATGCCGGTCAATTGCCGCGCCAGCTGCACCAGGATTGATCCCACGCCGCCCGCCGCGCCCACGATCAGCAGGCTGCCCTGGCTGGGCGCCGCGTTGTCCAGCACGCGCAGCCGGTCGAACAGCAGCTCCCAGGCGGTGATGGTGGTCAGGGGCAGGGCAGCGGCCTGCGCGAAGTCCAGGCTCTGCGGCATGTGGCCGACGATGCGCTCGTCCACGATGTGACGTTCGCTGTTGGCGCCCGGGCGGTTCAGCGCGCCCGCATACCAGACGCGGTCGCCGGGCTTGAAGAGGCTGGCCTTGGCGCCCACGGCGCGCACGACGCCGGCCGCGTCCCAGCCGATGATTTCCGGCTTGCCATCCTTGGGCGCGCGGTTGGCGCGGATCTTCACGTCCACGGGATTGACCGAGATGGCGTGTACGTCGATCAGCAGGTCGCGCTCGCCGGGCACCGGCTCGTCGACGGTGATGTCTTGCAGGGCGTCGGCATTATCGGCCGGCAGGTTCTTGAAGTAGGCAATGGCTTTCATGGGGGGGCTCAGTGTAGGAAGTAAGGGATCAGAGGATGGAGCGGACCACGCCGCCGTCCACGCGCAGCGCGGCGCCATTGGTGGCGCTGGCCTGCATCGAGCATGCGTAGACGACCATGTTGGCGACTTCGTCCACGGTGGCCAGCCGGCGCAGCAGCGAGGTGGGCCGATGCTGGGCAATGAAATCGCGTTCCATGTCGTCCTGGGACACGCCTTGTTCCTTGGCCATTTCGGCGAAGAAGTCGGCCACGCCTTCGGAGCGGGTCGGGCCGGGCAGCACCGCGTTCACGGTCACGCCGGTGCCGGCGGTCAGCTCGGCCAAGCCGCGCGATACCGCCAGCATCGCCGTCTTGCTGACACCGTAATGGATCATTTCGGCGGGAATCTGCACGCCGGATTCGCTGGAAATGAAGACGATGCGGCCCCAGTTGGCCGCGATCATGCGCGGCAGGTAGTAGCGCGACAGCCGGATGCCGCTCATGACGTTGGTGTCCATCATCGTCTGCCAGTCCTCATCGGTGATTTCGGTGAAGGACTTGGGCGCGAAGAAGCCGGCGTTGTTGACCAGGATGTCCACGTCGGGGTGGGCCGCGCAAACGGAGGCCGCGCCGTCGGCGGTAGCCAGGTCGGCCTGGACGGTGGTGACGCTGGCGGCGGGGAATTTCTGCGAGAGGGCGGCGGCGGCGTCAGCGAGCTTGGCGGCGCTGCGGCCGTGCAGCACCACTTGAGCGCCAGCTTCTGCCAGACCGAATGCAATGGCCAGACCGATCCCGCCCGACGAGCCGGTCACCAGTGCTTTTTTGCCTTTCAATTCGATGTTCATGGGTCAACTCCGTAAAGGGGAAACGAGGACAGCCTCGAAAACCAAACCATGATTACCTAGTCCGCACCGATGAAAAAGCGGCTAGCATCGCACTCAGTTTCAATAATTTTTTGAAAGTGGCTCATCCATGGTTCGGTTTGAAGACTTGCGGATCTTCGTGGCATCGGCCGATCACGGCAGTTTTTCCGTCGCCGCGCGCGAGCTCGATGTGTCGCCGGCCGTTGCCAGCGCTGCCCTCAAACGGCTGGAGCAGATCTTGGATGCGCGCCTCTTCGTGCGCTCCACCCGCAGCCTGCGGCTGACCGCCGACGGTGAGCGCTACCTGGAGTACGCGCGCTCGGCCATCGCTACGCTGGACGCGGGCAAGAACGCCCTGGCCCGCGACAAGACCGCGATATCGGGCACGCTGTCGGTGTCGATTCCGTCCGACCTGGGCCGCCATGTATTGCTGCCCTGGCTGGACGACTTCCAGCATCAGCACCCCAGCGTGAATTTCCAGGTGCGTATCAGCGACCGCCTGGCCGACCTGTATCGCCAGCCGGTCGACATCGCCATCCGTTACGGCAAGCCCGGTGATTCGGCGCTGGTCGCCTTGCCGCTGGCCGAACACAACCGCCGCGTCGTGTGCGCCTCGCCCGCGTACCTGGCGCGCCATGGCGTGCCGCAAAAGCCGGAAGACCTGCGCGCGCACAACTGCCTGTCGTTCGTGCTGGGCGAGACGTTGCATGACCGATGGGCGTTCGAGCGCGACGGCACCGCGATGACGGTGCCGGTCAAGGGTGACCGCGTGGGCGACGACGGCGACCTCGTGCGGCGCTGGGCGTTGGCGGGCAAGGGCATCGCCTACAAATCGCGCTACGACGTGCTGCGCGACTTGCGCAGCGGAAGCCTGGTCGCGCTGTTGCCCGACTACGCCACCGAACCGTCGCCGCTATACCTGCTCTGCGTGCACCGCATGCTGCTGTCGCCTGCGGTCAAACGCATGCGGGAATTCCTGCAAG
Organism: Achromobacter piechaudii NBRC 102461; assembly: GCF_001571245.1. Classification (GTDB taxonomy): domain Bacteria; phylum Pseudomonadota; class Gammaproteobacteria; order Burkholderiales; family Burkholderiaceae_B; genus Achromobacter; species Achromobacter piechaudii. The sequence goes on from NZ_BCTK01000001.1 coordinate 81,318, forward strand.
AGCGCTTTCGGCAGTTCGACGCGGGGTAGTCTGGCGGCAGCTCCACCTTCGTCATCGCGCAGCTGAAGATGCCGCCGCACCGGCTCAATGTGCTGCGGCCGGCACGGCGACGTCGGCGGCATCGGCGCAATGCGCGGCGGATGGCAGGGCGTCGTAGCGGCCGCAGCGCCTCAATGTGCGGCGTGGTGGTGTGCCCCGGCCTTGTTCCGAGCCCGCGTCTGTGCCGCCTTCTTCGCAGCGGCCGAACGGCCTGCCGCGCCCTTGGTGGCCGCCGCCTTTTTCGCCGCCGCCGAACGGTCGGACGCCTTGCGGCTTGCCGCCGTCTTGCTGGCCTGACGCGACAGCGCAGCGTGCGATGCGGGCTTGGTGCTTTCCTTCTTCAACGCCTTGGTGGTCGCGCGCGAACGCGTCGCCGACTTGGCGTGCCCATCATGGGCTGCCTCGGCATCCTTTTTGGCGCGATGCTTGGTCTCCTTGCTGGCGCTCTTGGAGGGCGTGGCCTTCACGCCCGCGCGGCGCGCCTCGGACAGCCCAATCGCAATGGCTTGCTTGGTCGAACGCACGCCGTGCTTGCCTTCACGCACGTGTTCGATTTGCTCGCGCACGAATTCTCCGGCCTGCGTGGATGCGGCCTTGCCTTCTCGCTTGTCTCGCTTGGCGCGTTCCAGGGTTTTCCGTTCAGGCATGGTGATCTCCTTGCTGGGTTGCGGGAGCGGCCCCGTCGCCAGTCGAGACCACGCGACGGAACTCGTAACACCACGATAGCGCTGCGGAGGTATCCTGTCTGTTCGAATGAATTGCCGGTCGTAAGCGCCGGAACGTCGCTGACAGACCGTCGATTCACGACTCACCCCCTTAGCGGAGACGAGCTATGTCGAATCATGTGTACAAGCAAATCGAATTGGTGGGTTCTTCCACCACCTCAACGGATGACGCCATCGCCAAGGCGATCGAGCGCGCATCCGAAACGCTGCGCAACCTGGATTGGTTCGAAGTCACCGAAGTACGAGGCCATATCAAGGACGGCAAGGTGGCCCATTGGCAGGTCGGTTTGAAAATCGGCATGCGTCTCGAAGGCAACGAGTAATCCTTCCACTGATCGTTCTTTGAGCAGCGCTTGCAAGTGCTTGTCGGATAAGAAGTTTTCAGGCTTGTTATCCGACTGTTCATAGGCTTGTCCACATTCGATGGGGACAAGCCTGTTCGCTTATCCCCATTCCTTGGACCCGTTGGCAGAGACCGCCTCACGATGCGGCCGCTCGCGCGCCGCTGGGCGTTTATTGCCCGCTACCTCCAAGTGCTTGGCAGATAAGGGATTTTGGCGACTGCCCGCATACTGTCCTCAGCCTTATCCACATTTGACGGGGACAACTTCACGCTGCAAACCCCGGTGCTGGGCCTTTATTGCCCACCCCCTGCAGGTGCTTGATATCAATGCGCTTTTCGCACCTGCCCTCAAACTGTCCTCATGCTTTTCCACAGAATGCTGGGACAAATAAAGCGTCGGGCCGGCGCGCCGCTAAGTGCTGGTCGGACATCCAGCCTTTTCGGGGATAAGTTCGGTGAAACTCATCCAAAAGATCGATTGCGCATTGTTTGATCAAGCCTCGCAAGTGCTTGGCGGGGCAGGGATTTTTGACAGTGCCCCAACACTGTCCTCAGCCTTCTCCACAGATGGCGGGGATAAGTTTCAAGCGGGGTCGGCGCGAAGCAGTAAGCGGTTCGAGCGCGCGTTGCATTGACGGGCGAGCGCGCCGTCGACGCAGTCCAAACAGAAGGCGTAAAAAAAGCCCCCCGACGTGTCGAGGGGCTTGATCGCCCGGAGGTAGATCGGGCGATCGGTGCCGGCGGGCATGGGGCCCTGCCGGCAGCGGCGGCAATCAGGGGTTCAGTTTCTTGACCCAGTCCACGTAGCGGTCCACCCAGCCTTGCAGAAACTTGCGGGTGCCTTCGTTGGTGATCGTGTATTGGTCGTCAATCAAGCCTTCGGAATATTGCAGGAAGACTTCGGGCGTGGTCAGCGCGTTGGCGCCTTCGGCGGCGAGGATGTTGCGCAGGTGCTGCTGCATCATTGCCGTGCCGGCGGCGCTGGGCGATGCGCCCACGATACCGACCGTCTTGCCCGCCCAAGAGTTTTGGCCCCATGGGCGCGTACCCCAATCGATGGCGTTCTTGATGGCGGCGGGCACCGAACGGTTGTGTTCCGGCGAGACGAAAAGTATGCCCTGCGCGTCGGTGATCTGTTGCTTGAGTTTCGCGGCGGGGGCGGGCAGGTTGTTTTCGTTGTCTTGGTTGTACAGCGGGATGTCGCCCAGGCTCACGTATTCGAACTTGAAGTCCGGCGGAACCAGCTTTTCCAGCGCACGAGCCAATCGCAAATTGATCGAGGCGGCGCGCAGGCTGCCGACGAAAACTGCAATCTTGTAGGTGCTCATGGGCGAATGCTCCAACGTGAAAGGGAAGGCTCAGTGTAGACCTGCTCTGCGATGCGCTCAATCATCTGCGCGTTATGTCGTAATGCAAAATGTGTCGCCGCCATGCCTGCCGCCGCGCCGGACTCAGGACATCAGGCTGACATGCGCCGACACTACGCGCCAGCCTGCGGGCGTGCGCATCCAGGTCTGGCTTTGGCGGCCGATGCGGTCGCTGCCTTCGCGCTTGAATTCGATGTTGGTGGTGGCGAAGTCCTTGCCGTAGGTGGTGATCGCAGTGCGCAGAACCTGGCGCGCCAGACCTTGCGGGGAACGGCTGGCGCGAAATTCGCGGATGGCGTCGTAGCCATAGAGGTTCTCGCCCGCGCCGTAGCGCAGCGTGTGCGGGCTATTCCAGAACAGCGAGTCCAGTGCCTCGACGTCATTGCTGACCAGCGCAATCTCATACCGTTCGAAGGCGGCCGTGACCTCGGCAACGATGTCGGGCAGGTTGATGTCCATCTGTCTTTCTCCGGTTGCACCAGCTTGGTGCGTTAAGTAGGGGTAATCACCAATATGGTGAGTGCTGCGGTGCGCAAGATCTGGCGCTCGTCGCGACTTTGTCATTGCTGCCTGGGGAATGCTGCGGCGCAAGGCTGGCACGGGGATTGCTAGGGTTAACACTGCATAACAAGCTGCACCGTTGTAGAGGAGTTTTCGTCATGTCCAGTTCCGCTGTTTCCGCCCCGGTCACCATGCTGGTCACCCGTCACATCGCGCCCGAACGCTATAGCGATTTTCTGTCCTGGATGCGCCAGGGCGAAATCCTGGCGGCGGGGTTTCCTGGTTTTTTGGGGTCGGGCGTGCTGCAACCGCCCGAGGGCGGAGACCAGTACCAGATCGTGCTGCGCTTCACCGACGAGGCGAGCCTGTTGCGTTGGGAAAAATCGCTGCCGCGCCGTATGTGGCTGGAACGCGGATCGAATCTGGTGCGCGCCAGCCATGAACACCGGGTCAGTGGAACGGACGGCTGGTTTGCGCCCAAGGCCGCCAGCGCGCCGCCGCGCTGGAAGCAGGCCGTCAGCATCTGGCTGGCTTATTTTCCGGTGCTGTTGGTGTTCTCGATTCTGGTCAACGAGCACTTGAGCGTCCTGCCGGTGTTCTGGCGCGTCCTGATCACAAGCGTGATATTGACGCCCATCATGGTGTTCATCTGCATCCCGGTCATCTCGCGCGTATTGCAACGGTGGTTGCGGGCGGGGTGATCGCGGCGCACGTTCACGCTGCCTTGGCGTGCCGGCTGGAATATAGTCGGTGCAGCGTGATCTTGCGCACGGCGTTCTGGCTGTCGCGGATGTGCGCTTGCAGCAGCTGCGTGGCCAGGGCGCCGTCGCGGGCCAGCACGGCGCGCAGGATCGCGCCGTGTTCCTCGTAGGTGTGGTCGATGCGGTCGGGCAGCGTGAAGTCAAGCCGGCGCACGATGCGGATACGTTCGGTGGCCGCGCGGTGTACGCGCGAAATCTCGGGGTTGCCGGCGGCGGCGACCAGCTCGATATGAAAGCGCTCGTCCAGGTCGGCCAACCATTCGCCGTCGCTGGATCTCTCGCTGGCGTCGACCAGCCACGTGTCGGCCAATGATTGCAAGGCGCGCAGCGGATCGGGGATCTGCGCGGGCGTGCACAGGGCATTGACGGCGGCGGTTTCGAGCACGCTGCGCAGCTCGTAGAAGTGGTCCAGCGTGTTGAAGTCCAAGGGCTTGACCAGCCAGCCGTTGCGCTGCCGCACTTCAAGATACCCTTCGCGCTCCAGCCGGAACAGCGCTTCGCGCACCGGCGTGCGGCTCACTTGCAGCCGGTCTGCGATTTCTGTTTCGGTGAAGCGATCGCCCGGCGCCAGCCGGAAATCCAGGATGTCGCGTTTCAAGGCGCCATAGGCCGTGTCGGCCAAGGTGCGCGGCATGTCGATGGCGGCGAAAGCGGATTCCATAGCGGGCCTTGAATTTGAAAGAGGGGTTGGGTCGGCAGCGACGAACAGGCGGCGTCAGACCTGGCGCACGCACGCCGCGCCGGCGCCTTCCAGCGCGTGGGCGGCAGCCAGGCAATCGGCTTCGCGCCAGGGCGCGCCGATCAGTTGCACGCCCAGCGGCAGGTGGCCGTCTTGCTCGGTTTCGGGCCAGATGGGCGCGGTGCAGACGGGCAGGCCGATGCAAGAGATGGGTTGCGTCAACAGCCCCATGCTGGCGCGCGCGGGCAATTCCTTGCCGGCCAGTGTCAGCCAGTCCGTGCCGATGGGCGTGGCGGAGACGGGCGTGGCCGGCGCGATCAGCACGTCGTACTGGTCGAACAGCGCAAGCGCTTCTCGGTAGACGCGGTGGCGGATGCGTTGGGCCTGCTGCACCCAGGCTGCGGGCACCAGGCTGCCGGCGACGAGGCGGTCGCGCGAATAGGGTTCGTAGTAGTCGTAGTGCGTGACCAGCTTGCGCCGATGCAACGCGCCGCCTTCGGCCGCAGTGATGATGAAGGCGGCGGCGCGCGCCTGCGTGGCGCCGGGCAGGTCGACGATGGCGGTGGCGTTCAGCGCGCGCGCGGCGATCTGCACGGCGCGCTTGGCCTGCGGGCCGGCCCACTCGTCGAAGTAGCCACCCAGCACGGCCACGCGCAGCGTGCGCGCGCCGGCAGCAAGCCCGGGCAATACGGGATCCACGGCGTGTTGGGCGCAGGCGGCATCTTCCGGATCGGGGCCTTGCAGCGCATCGTAGGCGGCGGCCAGATCGCTGGCGCTGGCGGCGAAGGGGCCGAGGTGGTCCAGGCTGCCGACGAACGGAAACGAACCCGTGCGAGGCAGGCGGCCGTAGGTGGGCTTCAAGCCGAAGACGCCACACAGCGATGCCGGCACGCGGATGGAGCCGTTGGTGTCGGACCCCAGTGTCAGCGGCACCAGGCCGCCCGCGACGGCGGCCGCGCTGCCGCCCGACGATCCGCCCGCGATGCGGCTGAGGTCGTGCGGGTTGTGGCAAGGACCGTAATGCGTGTTCTCGGTGGTGAAGCCGTAGGCGTGTTCGTCCATGTTCAACGCGCCGATCAGCACGGCGCCGGCCTCGCGCATGCGGCTGACCAGGCGGGCGTCGTGGGTGGCGGGCGGGTTGGCGGCATTGACGCGGCCGCCCGCCAAGGTCACTTCGTCCGTGATGTCGAACAGGTTCTTGACGGCGTAGGGCACGCCCGCCAGCGGCGGCAAGCTTTCACCGCGTGCGCGGCGGGCGTCGATGGCGGCGGCTTCCTGGCGCGCGCGGGCTTCGGTGACGGCGGTAAAGCAGTTGTAGCGCGGGTCGCGTTCGCGCACGCGCGCCAGGGTGCTGTCCAGCACGGCCACGGCGCTGCGTTCGCCGCTGGCCACCTGGCGGGCGATGTCGAGGGCGGGGCCGCTCACGGACGGAACACCGAAGCGGATTCCAGCTCGACGGGCAGCGGCTCGTCGACAAAGCTTGCCGCGATGTCGTGAATGCGCGCGAACTGCTGCACGACCTGTTCGGTCGCGGCCTCGCGCAGCGCGTAGCCGGACAGCGCCAAGGCGCTGCGCACGTATTGATCGATGGTTTCCTGGGTCATGGCGGATTCTCCCGATAGACGCGTTGATGGCTTGCCGGTTCAGGGCTGAATGACGAGGCGGCGGCCTGGCTTACCTGCGCACTTCGCGCTGGAAGATCTCCAGGCTCAGTTTCTTCATCTGGATGAAGCTGGGCTCGGACAACGTTTCCACCGTGCGCGGACGCGGGTCGGTGTAGTCCAGGATCTCCGCGACGCGGGTGGGGCGCTTGGTCAGCAGCAGCACCTGATCGGCCAGGTACACGGCTTCTTCCAGGTCGTGCGACACCAGCAGCATCGTCGTGCCCGTCTGCAAGAACACCTCTTGCAGCTTTTCGCGGATGAACAGCGTCATCTCGAAGTCCAGCGCCGAAAAGGGTTCGTCCAGGAACAGCACTTCGGGCCCGGGCGCCAGGGCTCGCATGATGGAGGCGGTCTGCTGCTGTCCGCCCGACAGCTCATAGGGATAGCGCTTGAGGTCGAACTTGACGTCGAACGAGGCGACCAGCTCTTCCACGCGCGCATCCACCTCGGCCTTGCTGCGGCCTTCCAGGCGCAGCGGGTAGGCGATGTTGTCGATGGTGCGCAGCCACGGGAACATGGCCTCGCGGTAGTTCTGGAACACGTAGCCGATCTTGGTCTGCGCGAGCGACTTGCCGTCGAACAGGATCTCGCCGGCATCGATGGGAATCAGGCCGGCGATCATGTTGATCAGCGTGGACTTGCCGCAACCGTTGGGCCCGAAGACCGAGACGATCTTGCCCTTGGGGATGTCCAGGTTGAAGTCTTCGTACAGCGGCCAGCCCGCGAAATACTTGGTCAGACCACGGATGGTGATGTGCGTGCCCAGCGGGCCGGGCGAGAACGGCGCGGCGGCGGGGGCGGGGGCGATGACGGGATTGATGACGGTGGACATTATCGGCCGCTCCAGTGAACCACGCGCTTTTCCAGCACAAGAAAAAGAATGTTCAGCACATAGCCCAGCGCACCCGCCGCCAGGATCGCCGCGTACATCTCGCGCACGTTCAGCACCTGCTGCGCATTGATGATGCGATTGCCCAGGCCGCTGTCGGAACCGATGAACATCTCGGCTACGATCACGATCACCAGCGCCATCGACACGCCGCTGCGCAGGCCGACGAAGGTGGGTTGCAGGCTTTCCCAGATCAGCACGTCCTTGAAGATCTGCCAGCGCGATGCGCCCATCACGCGGGCCGCCATCACGCGCTGCTTGCGCGCGTTGATGACGCCATAGGCGCTGTTGAACAGGATGACCAGCACGGCGGCGAATGCGGCGATGGCAATCTTGTTCATGTCCGTGACGCCGAAGATCATCAGGAACAGCGGAATCAGCGCGGACGAGGGCGTGGACCGGAAGAAGTCCACCAGGAACTCCACGCTGCGATACGCTTTTTCATTGCTGCCCAAGAGCACGCCCAGCGGCACGCCGATGACGCCGGCGATCACGAAGGCTTGCAACGTGCGGTTCAGCGAAGACAGGAAGTCCCAAAGCAGCGGGCCGCCCGCCAGGCCCTTGGCCAAGGCGACGATCGTGGCGCTGGGCGTGGGCAGCAGCACGGGGCTAACCAGTTGCAGGCGCACCACCAGGTCCCAGATCACGAAGAGCGCCAGCGGGCCGATCAGCGGCAGGAAGCGCGCGCCGTTGAATTTACGAGGCGGCTGACTGGTGGCGGCGACTGTCGAAGGTACGGCGGATGGCGCTTTCATGGCTGTAGCCGTCGTGGCAGAAGTTGCTGTCGATGCGGTCATGGGTCAGCCCTTGTAGAGCATGCTCGACACGTCGACCTTTTGCGCGAAGATGCCCTTGTCGGTGAACAGGTCGAAGAATTTCTGGAAGTACTGGATGTCGCTGGGCGTGAACTCGTTGTAGAGCGTGTAGGCGGCCAGCGGCACTTCTTCGGTCATGGGGCCTTCGATGGCGGTGTAGCCCTTCATGAAGGGGCGCGCCTCGGCCGGCTTGGTGCGGATCAGCTCAATGCCGCGCGCATAGGCCGCGATGAATTTCTTGCTTTCTTCAGGGTGTTTTTTCAGGAACGCGGTGGTCAGCGATGCCGATCCGCCGAACCAAGGCGCCATCGGATCGCCCAGCACGTACTTGGCGATCACGCCGGTTTCCAAGACGCGCGTAGTGCCGTTCAAACGGCCCACCGTGCCCGTGGGTTCCAGCGTGTAGCACGCATCCAACTGGCCGGCGGCAACCGCGGCGACGTGCTGGCTGATCGCCAACTCGACCACGGTTGCCCCGGTTGCGCCGGCGCGCTCCAGTACTGCTTTGGCCAGCGTGGCGTTCTGGATGCCGGGTCCAGATCCGACCTTTTTCCCCTTGAGGTCTGCTATGGATTTGATGGGACTGTCTTTTGCAACGATGAACTCATCCAGCACGTTCTTGGCGTTGCTGGGATTGGACGCAAAAATCTTGAACAGGCCGGGCGAGGCGATCTCGCCGATGGCCAGGTTGGCCGAGCCGGTGCCGTTGGCGCTGCCGTCGGCGCGGCCAGCCAGCATGGCTTCCATGACCTGTTGCGCGCCGGCGAACTTGAGCGGTTCGACGTTCAGGCCCGCTTCCTTGAAGTAGCCTTTTTCGACCGCTGCGTAGAACGGCAAACCCGCCGCGACCGGCCAGAAGCCGATGCGGATCACCGGGCCCGATTGCGCGCGCACCAGCGCGGGCGCGGCCAGCGTCGCGGCGCCCAGGGCCGCGCCCTGGATCAAGCGGCGGCGGGTGGCGTTGAAGGCGAAGGGCGCGTTGCGGTTGATCATGAAGGCTCCTGGAGGGCTTGCAGTGAATGGGGGCGCTGTGCTCGTCTTGTAGACAAGCTTGCATACCAGTCATCAAGCAAAACCCATGCCAGGTTGGCGCAACCGTGCTTCACCCCGGGAAAGCCCGCGCTCGGGCCTCGCGCTGGTGCCGGGCGTGAACCATTTTGGTGCATGACGCACCACTCAAGGGGACGTATCGAGAGCCTGCTCGCTATCCGGTCAGGCGATTGGCCAGTTGCTCGCCGCGCGCCCAACGGCGCAGGTTGTCCACGAACAGGGCGCGCACGCGCGCGCGGTTGCCGTCTGAGAAGCCCGCGCTATGCGGCGTGACGATGACGTTGTCCAGCCCCCATAGCGGGGACTGCGCGGGCAGCGGCTCTTGTTGGAACACATCGAGGAACGCGCCGTCCAGCCGGCCAGAAGACAGCGCGTCGATCAGCGCGGTTTCGTCGATGACGTGTCCGCGCGCCACGTTGATGACCGACGCGTGCGGGGGCAGCTTGGCTAGCGCTCGTCGGTCAACCAGCCCGTGCGTGGCGGCGGTCAAGGGGCAGGCCAGCACCAGCCAGTCGGCATCGGCAAGCAGATCTGGCAGTTCGCCATAGGTTGCGCTGCGGCGCGCGCCGGGCACCGGGGTGGGCGTATGGCGCACCACGGACAGCGTCAGGCCCAGCGCGCCCAGCAAGGCCCCAATGCGCTGGCCGATACCGCCCCAGCCGACCACCACGGCATGCTGGCCCGCCAGGTCGCGCGGGGTGCGATCGCCCAGCAGCGGCCGCCATGCGCGCTCGCGCTGGTCCGCCGCCAACATGGGCAGGCGGCGCGCCAGGGCCAGCACGCCGCCGATGGCGGTCTGCGCGACGACGGCGTCGGTTGCACCTTGCGATGTGGTGATGGCCACGCCGCGCGCATGCAGCTGCTGATAGATGTCGCGGTCCGCGCCCGCCGAATGCACGTGCACCCATTGCAGCGCGGGCGTGTCGCGCAGCGCATCGTAGTAAAGCGCCGTCTCGGGCGTGATCTCGAACTTGGTCGAAGCGCCCGTGATGTCGCGCGAGATGAAGGCCACCTGCGCGTCGCAGGCTTGACCGGCGCGCGGATGGCGCAGCGTCACGCGCGGCCCCGCGCCGCTTGCCAGGGCCTGCTGTAGCGCCCCGGCCTCGGCTGGTGAACACAGGATGCGGATGTCGTCGTGCGGCATGGGAGGCTTAGTTGGCGGCGGGTTGGAATTTGCGCACCAGCGCCGCCCACTTGTCGTGTTCGCGCTGGATGAACTCGGAAAACTGCGCCGCCGAGCCGCCCACCGGTTCCGCGCCTTCGTTGAGCATCTGCGCATTCAGCGCCGGCAGCGCCGCGTTCACTTCGCGGTTGATCGTCGCCACCACGGCGGGCGGGGTGCCCTTGGGCGCGAAGAATCCGAACCACGATCCGGCGTCAAAGCCGGGATAGCCGGATTCCGCGATGGTCGGCAAGTCGGGCAGGGTGGCCGAACGCTGCAAGGTGCTGACCGCCAGCGGACGCAGCTTGCCCGCGCGGATCTGGCCGATCACGGACGGGATGGTCGCGAACATGAAATCGATGCGTCCGGCCAGCAGATCGTTGACGGCGTCGGCGCCCTTGTAGGGCACGTGGGTAGCTTCCACGCCCAGTTGATCCATCAGCATGTAGCTGGACAGGTGCGACGAGGTGCCCACGCCGGTCGAGCTGTAGTTCAGGTGCTTGGCCTTTTTGACGTAGGCAAGAAAACTCTTGATGTCCTTGGCGGGCGAGGACGGCGGCACCACCAGTACATTGGGCACCGTGGCGATCTGCACCATCGGCACCAGGTCGGTCAGCGGGTCGAAGGACAGCTTGGTCAGCGAGGCGTTGACGGCGATGGGGCCCACGGAGTTGACGATCAACGTGTGCCCGTCGGGCGCCGCGCGCACCACGAATTCCGTGCCGATGTTGCCGCCGGCCCCAGGCTTGTTCTCCACGACGAAGCTTTGCCCCAGCTGCTTGGACAGCGTGTTCGATACGCTGCGAGTGAGCGTATCGGTGGTGCCCCCGGCCGTGAAGGCGACGATGACCTTCACGGGTTTGTCGGGATAGTCGGCGGCCATCACGGGCGGGGAACTACAGGCGTAGGCTGCCGCTGCGGCGGCGAGCAAGGCTCGGGCAGTGTTCATCGGTGTCTCCGTCCGTGGTTGTGGTTTGGACATGCGAGCGCCGTGCCGCCACGTCGGCCAGCGCTTTGGGTAATCAGGTGTCGTTCGTCAGCAGCTCGGTATCAATCCCGGAACCCGGGATCCATGCGATCCAGCTTGCGCAGCAGGGCCGGCCATTCCATGACGCCATAGGGGCGTCGGGTGCCGGGCTGATAGTTGTTCCAGGTCTCTTCCAGCACGGCCGGGCTGACCTGCCTCAGCGGCGAGCCGGTGGCCATCGCCGCCAGTTGCGCGCGGCAGGCCAGTTCCAGACGGTGCATCCAGTTGAAGGCTTCGCCCACCGTGCGGCCGACCGTCAGCGCGCCGTGGTTGCGCAGGATCAGCGCTTCGCCCTGGCCCAGGTCCTGCAACAGCGATTGCTGCTCTTTCAGGTCCAGCACCACGCCCTGGTAATCGTGATAGCCGATCTTCAGGAAGCGCATGGCGGTCTGCGTCAGCGGCAGCAGCCCGCAGTCCAGCGAGGCCACCGCCATCGAAGCCCAACTGTGCGTATGGATCACACAGTCCACGTCATGGCGCGCCGCATGCACGGCGCTGTGGATCACATAGCCGGCCTTGTTGATGCCGTAGCCCATGTCGCCGAAGTCGGGCTTGGACAGGATGGCGCCGTCCAGGTCCACCTTGATCAGGCTGGACGCGGTGATCTCTTCGTACATCATGCCGTAGGGGTTGATGAGGAAGGCGTTGTCCTCGCCCGGCACGCGCGCCGAGATGTGGTTGGCCATCATGTCGGCCATGCCATAGAGCTCGACCAGGCGATAACAGGCGGCCAGGTCCACGCGGGCCTGCCATTCCTGGTCGGTGCAGTGCGGCCGCATGGAAGGGATGGGAAGCGTGCCCGGGCGTCGGGAATCAGATGTCATCGGTTTTCAAGAAGGTCCGTCGCCCCGGCCCGATGCCGCAGCGTTCATGAAAACACTGTATGCCTGGGATCCCGGCCGGCCTAGGCATGCGGCCGGCATGGGGCCATCACGAATCCAGAAGGGTGGCGCCGGGCCAGCCGCCGTGGCGCACCTGCGCGCGCATCACGTCCACCAGCACGACGCGCGCGGCCAGCGCGGCGGGCGACACAGTTCGTCGTCGTTGATGCAGTAAACGGCGTTGCGGCGGAACAGGAACGGGTCGTCGATGGGGTGCATGTTCAAGAGGCCGGTCTCGGCCCGCGCGACGGCGGCCCCCGGCTGGATGGTGGCGATGGGATTGGCCTGCACCAGATCCATCAAGGTCGTCAGGCCGTCCACCTCGACCGCCACCCAGGGTTCGATGCCCGCGCGTTCGAAAGCCGCTTCGACCCAGGTGCGCAGGCCATGCGCCTTGCTGGTGACGGCCAGCGGCAGGCCGGCCAGTTGGTCGATGGTGGCCGGTTCGCCGTCGGGCAGGGCGAACACCCCGCGCGGCGCCAGGAGGAACAGTTTTTCGTCCAGCACGGGGATCGCGCTGCGGCCCTGGCCGCTGTCGTTCTGGAACAGCACGGCCAGATCCAGACGCCGGCTGTTGAGCTGTTCGCCCAGATTGCCGGACAGGCCCTCGACCAGATGCAGCCGCACGTTGGGGTAGCGCTCGGCCATCGCCGCATAGAAGGGCCGGGCCAGCATCGACGCGGTGGTGGGCGCAAAGCCCACGCTCACCATGCCGGACAGGCGGGCTTCGCGCGCGGCCGCCACGGCGTGTTCCGCGTGGCGCAGGGTCAGCCGGGCCTGCCGCAGGAACGCCGTGCCGGCAGCGGTGGGCACGACGCCGGTGTGCGTGCGCATCAGCAACCGCGTCGCCAGCTCGCTTTCCAACCGGCTGATCTGCTGGCTGAGGGCCGAGGCGACCACGCCCAGATCGCGGGCGGCGCGGCCGATGCTGCCCAGTTCGGCGACGCGCACGAAGTAGCGGAGTTGGCGGAGTTCCATGGTCTTCAAAACGGGGACGGCGATTGCGGATAGTAGCGGCCCGTGCGCGAAAGTGGCGCGGATTCTTCCGCGGTTTCCGTTCAAAAAAATGTCAGGTATCTGAATTTGGGCTGAAACCCAAACGAAAATTGTTTACACTCGCATCCACAAAATTTGAAGTCGGAACGGTCCGCCGTGGGGGCGGATACCGTTCGAGTTACGGGAGAAAGTCGATGCGCAAGTTGTTGTTGGGAGCGGTGTTGGCCGCCGCGGTGTTCGGGGGAACGGCCCATGCGGCGGTGGAACCTCGCGCCGTCGTCGCCACCTATTCGGATCTGGCGCTGGCGGGCTATGAAGATTCGCTGGCCGCCGCCAAGACGTTGCGCACCGCCATCAACGCGCTGGTCGCCAAGCCCAGCCCCGACACCTTGCAGGCCGCTCGCCAGGCGTGGCTGGCCGCGCGCGTGCCGTATCAGCAGACCGAGGCCTACCGCTTTGGCAACCCGATCGTCGACGACTGGGAAGGCCGCGTGAATGCCTGGCCGCTGGACGAAGGCCTGATCGACTACGTCGATGCCTCCTACGGCACCGACAACGACGAAAACGCGTACTACTCGGTCAACGTCATCGCCAATTCCAAGATCTCGGTCGGCGGCAAGACGGTGGACGTCAGCAAGATCACGCCGCAACTGCTGTCCGAGGTGCTGCATGAAGCCGACGGCAACGAAGCCAACGTGGCCACCGGTTATCACGCCATCGAATTCCTCTTGTGGGGTCAGGACCTGAACGGCACCGGCCCCGCGCCGGCCGACCGCAAGGGCACGCCGCAAGAGCGCCATGCCGGCAATCGTCCGCACACGGACTTCGACACCAAGCAATGCACGGGCGGCCACTGCGAACGCCGCATCGAATTCCTGAAAGCCGTGACCGACCTGCTGGTGACGGACCTGGAAGAAATGGTGGGCAACTGGAAGAAGGACGGCGCGGCGCGCAAGGCCGTAGAGGAAGATCCGAAGGCGGGCCTGATCGCCATGCTGACCGGCCTGGGCAGCTTGTCGTACGGCGAACTGGCTGGCGAACGCATGAAGCTGGGCCTGATGCTGCACGATCCCGAAGAAGAGCACGATTGCTTCTCGGACAACACCCACAACTCGCATTACTACGACCAGATCGGCATTCGTAATGTGTACCTGGGCACCTACACCCGCATCGACGGCAAGCAGGTCACGGGCGCCAGCCTGTCCGAGCTGGTCAAGGCGCGCGATCCCAAGCTGGATGCCGAAGTGCGCGCCAAGCTGGACGCCACCGTGGCGGCCATGCAGGCGATGAAGACGCGCGCTGAAACGGTCGAAACCTATGACCAGATGATCGCGGACGGCAATAAGGAAGGCAACGCCGTGGTGCAGGCCGGGATCGATCGCCTGGTCGATCAGACGCGCAGCCTGGAACGCGTGATCACCCTGCTTGAGCTGGGCAAGGTTGCCATCGAAGGTTCTGACAGCCTGGACAAACCCGACGCCGTATTCAAGTGAAATTCGTTCTAGCCGCCGTACTGGCGGCGTCGGCGCATGCCGGCGCCGCCGCCGCCACCGAAGTGCCTGCCGGGCGTGATGACCTGTCGCCCGAAGACCAGAAACGCGTCACCGCCATCACCGCGCCCACGCGCGACTTCTCCAAGGTGGAAACCTTCGAGACCATGCAGGCCGGGGCGGCGACCACCAACAAACTGATCAACGCCGATATCTTTTCGCAGCCGTCGGCCAACATGAGCTTCGAAGGCCGCCAGGAATTCCAGGTGGGCAACGGCCTGTTCCGCAAGGATTGGGTGTCCGCGCCGGCCTCGACGCAGGCCTCCGACGGCTTGGGCCCGCTGTTCAACGCGCGCTCCTGTCAGGCCTGTCATACCAAGGACGGACGCGGTACGGTGCCGGGCTTCGATCCGCTGGAACGCACCGATGCCGTGGCGCTGTTGCTGCGCCTGGCCGTGCCGCGCGGGCCCGACCGTGGCCATCCCAAGCTGGCCCCCGGTGAACTGGCCGAGCTGCCGGAACCCGTCTACGGCGTCCAGTTGCAGAATTTCGCGGTGGCCGGGCTGCCCGCCGAAGGCCGCATGGAAATCGATTACGAGCCGATCGCGGTGGCCCTCAATGGCGGCGAAACCGCCACCTTGATGAAGCCCACGTATCGCATAGAAAATCTGGGCTATGGCCCTATGCGCGCCGACACGCAGATCTCGCCGCGCCTGGCGCCGCCCATGATCGGCCTGGGCCTCTTGGAATCCATCCACGAAGCCGACATCCTGGCCAACGTGGGGGCGGACAAGCGCGATGGTATCGTCGGCAAGCCCAACTGGGTGACCGACGCCCGCACCGGCGCGCGCGTGCTGGGCCGCTTCAATCTGAAGGCGGGCCAGCCCACCGTCGAGCAGCAGAGCGCCGCCGCGTTCTCCAACGATATGGGCTTGTCCACGCCGCTGTTCCCCAAGCATTCGGGCGATTGCACGCCCGCCCAGAAGCAGTGCCTGGACATGCCGCACGGAGCGCAACCGCGTTTCGGGCCGGAAGAAGTGCCGGCCAAGCTGATGGACTTCGTGACGATCTACTCCACCAATCTGGCGGTGCCGCAACGCCGCGACGCGGACGACGCGCGCGTGCTGGCCGGCAAGAAGCTGTTCTACGAAGCCAATTGCGTGGCCTGTCACGTACCCAAGTACGTGACCAGCCGCAACGCCAAACAGCCCGAGCATCGCTTTCAGCTGATCTGGCCGTATACCGACATGCTGGTGCACGACATGGGCGACGATCTGGCCGATGGCGTGTCCGACGGCCAGGCCAACGGGCGCGAATGGCGCACGCCGCCGCTCTGGGGCATCGGCCTGACCAAGACGGTGAATCCGTCGGCGACTTGGCTGCACGATGGCCGCGCGCGCACCTTGCTGGAAGCCGTGCTGTGGCATGGCGGAGCCGGCAAGCCCGCGCGCGACCGCGTGGTGGCGATGACGCCGGACGAGCGCGCCGACCTGATCCGTTTCCTGGAGTCGCTTTGATGGCATTTTTCAAGCAAGCCGATGTGATCGGCGCCGGCATCAAGGCTCGCGGAATCAAGGCCGCTCTGGCCGCGATGCTGCTTGCCGCGCCGCTGTCCGCCCACGCCGAACTGCCCGCCGACCTGGGCGAGCGCCTGGCACGCGATTACGCGCGTCCCGCCGTTACCGGGATGGTGGATGCCGCCGGCGCGCTCGATGGGGCGCTGGGTGCTTGGTGCGCCAAGCCGGATGCAGCGGGCGCGACGCGCGTGGCCGATGCCTATACGCAGTTGGCGCTGGCCTGGTCGGGTGTCGAGATTCTGCGTTTTGGGCCGCTGGTGCAAGCCAACCGTTACGAGCGGCTGGCGTTCTGGCCTGACACGCGCGGCGTGATGCCCCGGCAGGTGCAGCAACTGATTGCCGCCCAGGACGCCGCCTTGCTCGCGCCCGGCGCGCTGGCCGGACGCAGCGTTGCGGTGCAAGGGCTGCCCGCGTTGGAATACGTGCTGTACGGCGAGCCCGCGCTACTCAAGCAGATGGGCGCGCCCGACTTTGCCTACGCCTGCGGCTATGCCCGCGCGGTGGCTGCGAACGTGTCGACGATATCGCGCGATGTGGCGCAGGCCTGGAGCCCGCAAGGCGATTTCGGCCGCCAGTTTGCCAAGCCGCAAGCCGGCAACGAGCTGTACCGCGATCCCCAGGAAATTGCCGCCGAAGCCATGAAGGCGCTGTCCACGGGCCTGCAATTCGCCCGTGACGTGAAGATTCAGCCGGTGCTGGGCGATTCGCCCGACGCGGCGCGCCCCAAGCGGGCGGCGTTTTGGCGCAGCGGCTTGTCCACGCGCTTGCTGGTGGCCAACCTGGAGGGGTTGAAGGCGTTCTACCAGGCCGGCGCGTATGCCTTGCCGGCCGGCAACGCCTGGATCGACGACTCGGTGCGCGGTGAATTGCAGTCGGCCGCGCAGGCCTTGCAGGCGGTGCCCGCGCCGCTGGAGGCCGCGTTGCAAGACGAAGACGGCCGGCGCCAGTTGCTGCTGGCCTCGCTGACCCTCAAGAATGCCAAGGCCATCGTCGATCAGGACCTTGCGCCGGCGCTGGGCGTCACCATCGGATTCAATGCGCTCGATGGTGATTGACCGCCGCCGCTTCCTGTTGATGGCGACGGCGTTGGGCCTGTCGCCCGCCGCTGCGCGCGCGGTGCTGCCCGCCGATGGCGGTGCGCTGTACCTGAGCGCCCGCAAGCGCGGCGGCCGCGACGAAGCGGTGTTGTTGGACGAGGCTGGCCACGACCGCCTTGTGGTGCCGATGCCCGCGCGCGGCCACAGTTTTGCCATCGACGCCGCGCACGAGCGCGCCGTGGTGTTCGGACGCCAGCCAGGATTTTTCGCCGTGGCGTTTTCGCTGCGCGAGGGCCGTGAGCGCCACGCCTTGCCCGTACCGGACGAACGGCACTTCTTCGGCCACGGCGTTTTCGTGGATGGGGGGCGCTTGCTGGCCGCCACCGAAAATGATTTCGAGGCCGGGCGCGGCGTGCTGGGCCTTTACGACGCCTCGCCGGGCGGTGCGTGGCGCCGCGTCGGTGAATTCGATTCGGGTGGCATCGGCCCGCACGAGGTATTGCTGATGCCCGATGGCAAGACGCTGTGCGTCGCCAACGGCGGCATCCTCACCCATCCCGATTACGGCAAGCTTGAGCTGAATCTGGACACGATGCGGCCGTCGCTGGCCTATATCGATGCGGCCAGCGGCCAACTGCTGGAAAAGGTCGAGCTGGCCCCCGCGCTGCATCGCTTGTCGATCCGGCATCTGGCGCTGGCGGCCGACGGCTGCGTGTGGTTCGGTTGCCAGTACATGGGTCCGGCGGCGGACCGGCCCGCGCTGGTGGGGCGGCATCGCCGGGGCGCACCGCTGGAACTGTTCGAAGGGCCAGCCGAGACGCTGCGCAACATGCGCAATTACGTGGGTTCGGTGACGGTGGATGCGGCAGGTGCCGTCATCGCCACGTCCAGCCCGGTGGGCGGGCAGGTGATGTACTGGGATGCGGGCAACGGCCGCTGCCTGGGCACGACGCAACTGCCTGATGGCTGCGGCGTGGCGCCCGCAAGCCGGGAGGGTTTCTTGATCAGCAGTGGCCTGGGTGCAATGCTGCGCGCCGCCCCGGCCGGGGCAGAAACACCGGTGCTGCCGCGGTCGCGCGAGATTTCGTGGGACAACCACTTCCGCATCGTCCCGGCCTGAGGGCGCGGGCGCTGGACGTGATGGGCACGCCCATCCCGACACCTTCGCGCTTACAAAGCTTGACACTGCCGGCTCGCCCCGCGCCCCTTTGCGTATCCGTCATCTGATACAGTTTTCGGTTGTTATTTTTTGTGGAAGATCCCATGGAAGACGCCTTGAACGAATTTAACGCCTGGGCCCCCAGGCTGGTGGATATGGGCATCAATCTGCTGGTTGCCCTGCTGATCCTGATCGTAGGCTGGTGGGTGTCGTCGTTGCTGGGTAGTTGGGTGCGGCGCGCGGCAACCCGATCCAGCAAGATCGATCCGACGATCGTGCCGATGTTCTACAGCACGGTCGTGTGGGCAGTGCGCATTTTCACGGTGATCGCAGTGCTGGCGCGCTTTGGCGTGCAGACGGCCAGCCTGATCGCGGTGCTGGGCGCCGCCGGCCTGGCCGTGGGTCTGGCGCTGCAAGGCACGCTGCAAAACATCGCTGCGGGCATCATGCTGCTGATCCTGCGCCCCATTCGCGCGGGCGAATACGTGGCGCTCAGTTCCGGCGCGGACGGCACGGTCGAGGAAGTCGGCCTGTTCCTGACGCGGCTGGTGCAGGGCGATGGCATCCACCTGACCTTGCCCAACAGCACGGTGTGGAACGCCACCATCACCAACTACAGCCGCAACAAGACGCGCCGTCTGGATATCCCGGTGCCGGTGCGCTATGGCGACAATCTGGAAGAGGTGTTGAGCAAGCTGAAGGAAATCGTCGCCGCCCGGCCGGATGCGCTGAAGGATCCGGAACCCCAGGTCAAGGTGTTCGAGTACAAGGAAAGCGGCGTGATCGTGAACGTGCGCGTCTGGGCCGAATCCAGCAAGTACTGGGAACTGCGCTGGGGCCTGTACCAGCAGATTCGCACGTCGCTTGAAGCGGCCGGCTTCCAGCCGCCGATCCCGCTGCGCGAAATCCAGAACCCCAAGACGGCGGGCAAGGCCGACGCCGCCGCCTGAGGGCTTGCAGCAGTCTGTAATGCAACACGGGCGCCTTCGGGCGCCCGTGTTGCGTTCCGCCTCGGCAGCGCGCAGGGCGGCCGGCGGATGAGGAGCGGGCGCTCAGGCCTGCATGACCAGGCGCGCCAGTTCCGACTTGATCCAGCCAGCGATCTCGCGTTGTCGCTGGGCCGGCATGCGGTCGATGATGGCCGTGACGCTGACGGCCAGCAGCGGCGCGCCGTGCGAATCCAGCAACGCGCAACCCACGCCCAGCGCGCCGCGCACGGCGTGGTTGCCCACGACCGAGTAGCCGCGCGCTCGCGTGTTTTCGATCAGCCGGTACATTTCCTGCGGCGTCATGCCGCCGTACTCATCCAGCCGGCCGGAATTGCGGTCGACGATGCCGCGCGCAATGTCGTCGGGCAGCGCGGCCAGCAGCGCCATGCCGCCCGAGCCCACGCCCAGGGGCTGGCGCTTGCCGGCATAGGTGGCCAGGATCTGAACGGGATAGCTGCCGATCTCGCGATGCAGGCTGATGGAATCGTCGTCGTCGCGCACCACCAGGAAGACGGCATCGCCCGTGCGGTCGGCCAGGCGGCGCAGCACCGGCAGCAACTGACGCACGCGCGGGTCGCGCGAGCGGGTGTCCGGGTCCACCGCCAACTGCGCGCGGTATTTCTTGGTGCCCGTGACGGGCAGCACCAGGCCGGCGTCCAGCAGGGCGGCCAGCAGGCGATAGATGGTGGGGCGCTGTATGCCCGTCAGCCGGGCGATATCAGTCACGCTGAGGCCGTCGGGTCCTTGGTCGCGCAGGGCGGCCAGCACGGCCAGTCCCCGCCGCAAAGTGCGTGGGCCTGCGGCCGCGGCATCACTGTCTTGCATGCAAATCTCTGAAAACTAGGGGTTATCGCGGAACGGTCAAGGGAAAACCATTGTCCGTAGCGTGGACTCTACCTTGATGCAACCGTCGTGTATAGCTCAGAATGCGTCATCAAATAATTCGAATCGTCCACCTAATGGACAGTACCTGCACGGAGACACTATGACTACAGGTCAAAAGCCTGGACTGCGGCGTTTTGCCGCCACCCTTCTGGCTACCGCCGCAAGCGCATTCGCGATGGGTTCCGCCCATGCTGCTTATCCCGACAAACCTGTCCGCATCGTGGTCGGTTTTTCCGCCGGTGGCACCACCGACGTGATCGCCCGCATCATGGCCAAGGAACTGACCGAGTCCCTGGGCCAATCGTTCGTGGTCGAAAACAAGCCGGGCGCCGGCAGCAACATCGCCACCGACCAGGTGCAGCGCGCTGCACCGGACGGCTACACGCTGCTGTTCGTGGCCGTGACCAGCGCCATCAACCAGACGCTGTACAAGAACGTCACGTTCGATCTGACCCGCGATTTTGCGCCTGTGGCACTGGGCGCCAAGGTGCCCAACATCCTGGTCGTGAACCCGCAAGTGCCGGTCAAGTCGGTCCAGGAATTGGTCGATTACGCCAAGAAGAATCCTGGCAAGCTGGCATTCGCCTCGTCGGGTAGCGGCACGTCCATCCACATGGCGGGCGAGCTGTTCAAGATGAAGGCCGGTATCGACGTGCTGCACGTGCCCTACAAGGGCAGCGCGCCGGCCATGACCGATCTGATCGGCGGCCAGGTGCAGTTCATGTTCGACAACATGCCCTCGGCATGGCCGCACGCCCAATCGGGCAAGCTGCGCGCCCTGGCCGTCACCACCAGCGAGCGCTCCAAGAGCGCGCCGGACCTGCCCACGATGCAGGAATCGGGCTTCGCCGGCTTCGACGTATCGTCGTGGTTCGGTCTGTTGGCCCCGGCCGGCACGCCGCCGGAAGTGATCAACAAACTGAACGCCGCCATGCAGCAGGCGCTGGACAAGGCCTCCGTGCAGACCAGCTATGAAAAGCTGGGCGCCGTGGGCGTGAAGACCACGCCGGCCGAGTTCGGTGCGTTCATCAAGTCGGAAGTCGATGGCTGGGCGCCGGTGGTCAAGGCATCGGGCGCCAAGGTGGACTGATCGCGCAACTTCCCGGCGATCGTTCGCCGGGTCGCGGATCTGAAATAGGGATGGGCTTGGCGCCCGTCCCTATTTTTTTGCGCCGCCGTTGCGCCGGGCGGTCGCCAGCATCGCGGTGCAGACGCCGCGCATCATGTCGACTTCGTCGCGCGTCAGCGCAGGGCGCGAGAACAGATGGCGCATGCGCGGCATCAGCTTCTTGGGGTGCGCCGGGTCCAGGAACTGCACGCCGATCAGCGCTTCTTCCCAATGTGCCAGGAACGCCTGCACCGCTTCGCCCGAAGCCGGCTCCGCGCCGCGTGACGGCTCTTGTGCGGTCGAGGCCGGCAACAGCGCCGCGCCTTGTTCCACCAGCAATGCGTAGCGCAACTCCCAGGCGGCCAGCTGCAACGCCTGGGCCACGTTCAGCGAGCTGTATTCGGGGTTGGCGGGTATGTGGCAGATGCGATGGCACAGGGCGATCTGCGCGTTGGTCAGCCCGGCGCGTTCGGTGCCCAGCACGACGGCGGCGACGCCCTCGGCCGTGCCGGCCAGATGCTCCCGCGCCAGGTCCGCCGCCTGGCGGATGTCGCAGGGCGGAGGGCCCAGGTCGCGCACCCGCGCGGTCAGCGCGAACGCCATGGTCACGGGCGCCAGCGCTTCTTCCAGCGACGGATAGATGCGTGCGTTTTCCAGCACGTCCAGCGCGCCGCTGGCCAGGGCGATGGCCTCGGGCTGGGTTGTTACATCTGGAAATTTAGGCTCGACCAGCACCAGTTCGGAGAAGCCCATCGTCTTGATTGCGCGGGCCGCCGAACCCACGTTTCCGGGGTGGCTGGGGTTCACCATAATGAAGCGAACACGTGAAAATGCTTGAGTCATTTAAAATGGCGCGTTTGGCTTCGCGCCTTCCTGGTTTTTTGGGTCGATTTCCCCGTTGGGGCGTCGATGGATCCGGGGGGCGGCAAGTGGCCTATCATCACGCGAACCCACCGCATACGTACGGAATTTTATGCACCCGATGCTCAACATCGCCATCAAGGCGGCCCGGCGTGCCGGCACCATTATCAACCGTGCCAGCATGGATTTGGAACGACTCAGCGTGGCTCGCAAGGGGCCGCGCGATTATGTCACGGAAGTCGATCGCGCCGCCGAGGAGTCCATCGTCGAAACGCTGCATGCCGCTTACCCGGACCATGCCGTGCTGGGCGAGGAATTCGGGCTGCAAGGTCCCGACCAGGCCGAGTTCCAGTGGATCGTCGATCCCCTGGACGGCACGACGAACTTCATCCACGGCCTGCCCAACTACGCCGTCTCGATCGCTCTGACCCAGCGCGGCCAAGTCACGCAGGCGGTCATCTATGACCCGTCGCGCAACGAACTGTTCACGGCCAGCCGTGGCAGCGGCACCTTCCTGAACGACCGCCGCGTGCGCGTCTCGGGCCGCACCCGCTACCACGAAGCACTGCTGGGCGCGCACTGGCCCAACGCCGGCGATCCCGAACAGGGTTCGCAGCGTTTCCGCCATATGGCTGAAAACGTCACCGGCGTGCGCCGTCTGGGCTCGACGGTGCTGGACCTGGCCTATGTCGCCAGCGGCCGTCTGGACGGCTTCTGCGGCGTCGGCCTCAAGGCCTGGGATCTGGCCGCCGGCAGCCTGATGGTGCTGGAAGCCGGTGGCCTGATCGCCGACTTCGACGGCGAGCAAGGCTGGATGGACAGCGGCAACGTGCTGGCCGCCAGCCCGAAGATCTTCACGCAAATGCTGACGTCGCTGAACCCGCCGTCCGCCGCCTGATAGCAAGCGCCGTCAAGGCGACGCAAAGACCGGCCTTCGGGCCGGTTTTTTTTCGCGCCGAGGCGTTCGCGCAAGTCCTGCGCATGGCGCAAAGCCAATGGCCATCAGGCAAACGGAGGGTCGCGTGTCACCGGCATGTCACGAATTTTCCATGTACGATTACCGGTCGCGTAACTTCTGGAGCTCCTGATGGAGTGGCTGCTAGACCCCGCAGCGTGGGTCGGCTTGCTTACCCTGGTCGTCCTTGAGATCGTCCTGGGCATTGATAACCTGATATTCATCGCCATCCTGGCGGACAAACTTCCCCCCGCGCAGCGCGACCGCGCGCGCATCATGGGGTTGAGCCTGGCCCTCATCATGCGGCTTGGCCTGTTGTCCGTCATGTCGTGGCTGGTCACCTTGACCACCCCCTTGTTCTCGGTCGGCCCCGTCTCGCCTTCGGGCCGCGACCTGATCCTGATGGTGGGCGGCCTGTTCCTGCTGTTCAAGGGCACGATGGAGCTGCACGAACGCCTGGAAGGCGGCCAGCACGCGGGCTCTTCCGGGCCGCGCGTGTACGCCAGCTTCTGGGTCATCGTGACGCAGATCGTGGTGCTGGACGCTGTGTTCTCGCTGGACTCCGTCATCACGGCCGTGGGCATGGTGGACCATCTGGCCATCATGATGATCGCCGTCGTCATCGCCATCGGCATCATGCTGCTGGCCTCCAAGCCGCTGACCCGCTTCGTCAACGCGCACCCCACCGTGGTGGTGCTGTGTCTGGGCTTTTTGCTGATGATCGGCTTTTCGCTGCTGGCTGAAGCCTTCGGCTTCAAGGTGCCCAAGGGCTACCTGTACGCCGCCATCGGATTCTCGGTAGCCATCGAAGCGCTGAACCAGGTCGCGCGCCGCAACCTGCTCAAGCTGGACGCGCGCCGCCCGATGCGTGAACGCACCGCGTCGGCCGTGCTGCGCATGCTGGGCAAGCGCCCGCCCACCAGCGACGAAGCCGACCTGCCCAACGCCGACGGCCCGGCCATGCCCGCCTTCGGCGTCGAGGAACGCAATATGGTCAGCGGCGTGCTGACGCTGGCCGAGCGCTCCATCCGGTCGATCATGACGCCGCGCACGGACGTGTCCTGGGTCAATATCGACGACGACCCCGAACTGATCCGCCGCCAGCTGACCGAGGCCCCGCACAGCTTTTTCCCGGTCTGCCGGGGCTCGCTGGACGAGGTGCTGGGCATCGCGCGCGCCAAGGATCTGGTCGCCGACCTGATCACCGAAGGCCGCGTGCGCCGCAACCGGCTGCGCGACCCGATCATCGTGCACGAGTCGATCGGCATCCTGCGCCTGATGGACACCCTCAAGCGTTCGCGCGGCCAACTGGTGCTGGTGGCCGATGAGTTCGGCGCCATCGAAGGGCTGGTCACGCCGATCGACGTGTTCGAAGCCATCGCCGGTGAATTTCCCGACGAAGACGAACTGCCCGACATCGTGGCCGACGGCGACAACACCTGGAAGATCGACGGCGCGGCCGACCTGCACCACGTCGAACAGGTGCTGGAAACCGAAGGCCTGGTCGATGAAGCCCAGGACTTCTCCACGCTGGCAGGCTACCTGCTGTCGCGCTTTGGCCATCTGCCCAAGCCCGGCGATGTGTGTGAATACGAAGCCCATCATCAGCATTTCCGCTTCGAGGTGCTGGAGATGGATGGCCGCCGGATCGCGCTGGTGCGCGTTGAAAAGCGGCCGCAGGAAATGCTGTCGGACGAAGCCCCGCTGGCCAACGATTAACCGGAACCCCTACCTATCGTGACTGACAACGCGCTCTATCTGATCAAGGCTTTCATACTCGGCATTCTGGAAGGGCTGACCGAGTTCATTCCCGTATCCAGCACCGGCCACCTGATCCTGGTGGGCGACTGGATCAACTTCCAGTCCGGCGACGGCAAGGTGTTCGAGGTCGTCATCCAGCTGGGTTCGATCCTGGCGGTGATGTGGGTGTTCCGGGCGCGGCTGCTCCAGCTGATCCGGGGCACGCTGACCGGCGTTCCCAGCGAGGTCGCTTTCGCCCGCAACCTGATCATCGCGTTCCTGCCCGCCGCCGTCATCGGCGCCATCTTCATCAAGACGATCAAGTCGGTGTTCTATCACCCCGGCGTGGTGGTGGTGACGCTGGTGCTGGGCGGGCTGATCATGCTGTATGTCGAGCGCAAGACCCATCACACACCGGGCGACGCACCGGGCGCCGCGGATGACACGGCTTCGGATGAGCGCGCGTCCGCGCACACGCTGGAGCAGATCACTTGGAAGCAGGCGCTGGGCGTGGGCGTGGCGCAGTGCTTCGCCATGATCCCGGGCACGTCGCGTTCGGGCGCCACCATCATCGGCGGCATGATCGCCGGCATCCAGCGCAAGACGGCGACCGAGTTTTCGTTCTTCCTGGCCATGCCGACGATGCTGGGCGCCGCCGTGTTCGACATGTACAAGAACTTCGGCGCGCTGACCCAGCACGATCTGTCCGGCATCGCCGTGGGCTTCATCGCGGCGTTCCTCAGTGCAATGGTGGTCGTGCGCGCGGTGCTGCGCTTCGTCGCCAATCACACGTACCGGGTGTTTGCCTGGTATCGCATCGTGTTCGGCGCGGTGGTCGCGGCGTGGATCTTCACGCGCTAAGTCCTTGTCGTGCATGAATAAAAAATGGCCTCGCGATAGCGAGGCCATTTTGTTGGGCGGGCGGATTGCCTGCGGGCGTCTCAGGCTTCTGTTTCCAGGTCGTAGAACGCCAGGCCGTCGCGGTCGATCGTCAGCCAGCCGCCGCGCGGGGGCGACACGTGGTCGCAATCCCAGTCGGGCAGCACCCAGCGTTCGCGCTTCTTGCCATCGACGTCCAGCACGTGGCGGGCCGGGCGATGGGTGTGGCCATGCACCAGCACGGGCACGCCGCTTTCGCGGAAGGACGCCTCGATGGCCTGGGCATTGACGTCCATGATTTCCATGGATTTCGTCTGGTTGGCCGCCTGGCTTTCGCCGCGCGCCTGCTGCGCCATGGCCAGCCGCTCAGGGATGGTCTTGGCCAGGAACTCGGCCTGCCATTGCGGGTTGCGGACCATCTGGCGGAACTGCTGATACGCGGCGTCGTCCGTACAGAACTCGTCGCCGTGCGTCAGCAGGACCGGGCCGGCGTCCGTTTCCAGCAGGGCCGGCTCGGGCAAGAGCTTGGCGCCCACGGCATTGGCCAGTTCTTCCCCGATGAGGAAGTCGCGGTTGCCACGGCCCAGCCATACCGGGATGTGCGCGGCGGTCTCGCGCAGCGCCGTCAGCACCGTGGCGAGCCACGGCGGCGCCGCGCGGATGACGTCATCGCCAATCCACGCGTCAAAGATGTCGCCCGGCAACAGCAGCGCGGCGGCTTCCTGCCGCGCGGCTTCCAGAAACGCCAGGAATGCCTCGGAGGTGGCCGGCGTGGCCGGCCCCAGGTGCAGGTCGGACGCCAGCCAGATCGGGCCGGGCAGGGCAATCTTATTCAAGAATTTCGGCCTTCTCGATGATCACGTCTTCGTTGGGGACGTTCTGGTGGAAGCCCTTGTTGCCGGTCTTCACGCCCTTGATCTTCTCGACCACGTCGGTGCCTTCGGTGATCGTGCCGAACACGGCGTAGCCCCAGCCGTTCGGCGTGGGCGACGTGAAGTTCAGGAAGTCATTGTTGGACACGTTGATGAAGAACTGCGCGGTGGCCGAGTGCGGGTCGCTGGTGCGGGCCATCGCCAGGGTGTACTTGTCGTTCTTCAAGCCGTTGTTGGCTTCGTTTTCGATGGGAGCATGCGTTTGCTTCTGCTTCATGCCGGGTTCGAAACCGCCGCCCTGGATCATGAAGCCATCGATCACGCGATGGAACACCGTGCCGTTGTAGAAGCCTTCCTTCACGTAGGTCAGGAAGTTTTCGACGGTCTTGGGCGCCTTGGCGGCATCCAGGGTGATGACCATATCGCCTTGGTTCGTAACAAGCTTGACGCGCGGGTTGGTGCTCATGGCTTTTGTGCCTTCAGAAGTAGTGGTGGTGGATGAGGCCGCTGGGGCGGCGCTGACAAGCGCTGGGGCAAATGCGGCCAGCGCGAACGAGCACGCCGTCAGGCGCAGCAGGTGGAAGGGGGAGTAACGGGACATCATTTGCCTTGTTTATCCTTCAGCATGGTTTCGACTTCGCGGGCCTTTTCCTGCATGCCCGGCACGCCATCGCTGGCGGCCTTCTTATAGGTACGCATAGCCTGCAGAAGTTGCAGATCGCCCAGGTTGGCTCGGGCGGCGGCATAGCCGGGATCAGCGCGTAAGGCCATTTGCAGGGCGTCTTGCGCTTTTTCAAGTTCTCCACGGCTGGCATATAGAGCGGCCAGGTTGTTCCAAGGTTCCGGCAGCTCCGGGAAACGCGTGGTCATTTCGGTGTAGAGGTCGATGGCTTCGCCCGTGCGCTTCAAGGCCGCCAGCGCGCGCGCGTGCTGGAACATCAGTTGCACGTCGGTGCCGCGCTGGTCCTTGATTTCGGCTTCGCGCTTTTCGATCATCGCCAGCGCTTCTTCGTTGTCGCCACGGTTCAGCAGCGTTTCGATGCGGGTGGTGATCTGCGAGGCCGACGGCGTCAGCCGTGTGTCGACGCCGGGCTTTGCCGCTTCCAGCAGTTTGGCCAGGCTGTCCCAGCCGCCTTCGGGCGGGATGGGATCCAGGGTGGTGCGCGTGGCGTTGGGGCTGGCTCCGCCGCCGCCAGCCATCGACTGGGCAAGGGCGCTACCCGCCGGCAAGCCGGCAAGGGCCAGCGCGAGCAGGGCGACACAAAAACGCGGCTTGATCGTCACGTGGGTATCCGTTAAAAGTCGAGGCCGGGCAGCACTTACGCGTGCGACCGGGCCGCTTGCTATACTTGACGACCGCCATTTTAGCCCCGGTTGCGTTTTTGTTTCGGCCAATAGCCCTGAAGGGTTATAGAACCGGAAGCCGCGGGCTGAAAGAGAGGCTGAAACTGCGGCTGAAACCGCGTGGCTGAAACGCCGGCTGCCATGGCAACTTGGGTTGCAAGGGCAGCTGGGACGGCAACAGCGTGGGCAACAGCGGTAGCAATGCCGGCGACAAGTGGGCCGCCGGACAAGCCCGGTGGCAAGCCGCCGCGTGACGCCGTACAGGCCGAAGCGCAAGGTGGCGGTGGGCGGCACGCTGCGCGGGTATCGTCCCGCGCAAGCAACTTTTTCCGATTCCGCCTCGGAAAGCAATTAGACGAATTCATAAGCGCCATGCTGCAAATCTACAACACGTTATCGCGTACCAAAGAACCGTTCAAACCGGCCCAGGCTGGTCAGGTGCGCATGTACGTGTGTGGCATGACGGTGTACGACTTCTGCCACCTGGGCCATGCCCGCATGCTGGTCTCGTTCGACGTCGTGCAGCGCTGGCTGCGGGCCAGCGGTCTGGCCGTCGACTACGTGCGCAACATCACCGACATCGATGACAAGATCATCCGCCGCGCCGTCGAAACCGGCCGCCGCATCGGTGACGTGACCGACTTCTACATCGCCGCCATGCATGCGGACGAGCAGGCGCTGGGTGTCGAATCGCCCGACCGCGAGCCGCGCGCCACGCAATACGTGGGCGAGATGCTGGACATCATCGGCAAGTTGGAACAGAACGGCTTGGCCTATCAGGCCGATGACGGCGACGTGAACTACGCCGTGCGCGGCTTTCCCGGCTACGGCAAGCTCTCGGGCAAGACCCTGGACGACCTGCGCGCCGGCGAACGCGTCGCGGTGGGCTCGTCCAAGCGCGACCCGCTGGACTTCGTGCTGTGGAAGTCGGCCAAGGCCGACGAACCCGCCGACACCAAGTGGGAATCGCCCTACGGCATGGGCCGCCCGGGCTGGCACATCGAATGCTCGGCCATGAGCAAATCGCTGCTGGGCCTGCCGCTGGATATCCACGGCGGCGGTCCCGACCTGAAGTTCCCGCACCACGAAAACGAAATCGCGCAGACCGAAGGCGCGTTCGGCGGCACGCTGGCCAATATCTGGATGCATTGCGGCCCGCTCATGGTCGATTCGGACAAGATGTCCAAGTCGCTGGGCAACTTCCGCACCATCCGCCAGACCATTGCGCTGGGCGAACCCGCGGCGGACGACGCCAACTACCGCGTCAACCCGCGCGAAGCCGAAATGGTGCGCTTCTTCATCGTGCGCAATCACTATCGCAGCTCGCAGAACTACACGCCCGACAACCTGGTCGATGCGCAGAACGCACTGGATCGCCTGTACCAGGCCTTGCAGAACGTGCCCGCCGACGACCAGGGCATCGACTGGAACGAGCCGCAGGCCCAGGCCTTCAAGGCGGCCATGGACGACGACTTCAACAGCTCGGGCGCCGTGGCGGCCTTGTTCGAACTGGCCTCTGAAGCCAATCGAAGCAAGAGCGCGCGCGCGGCCGGCCAGTTGAAGGCGCTGGCCGCGGTGCTGGGCTTGTTGCAACAGGATCCGGCTGCGTACTTCCAGTCGCCCACCCGCTATTCGGCAGCCGCCATCGAGCAGGGCCAGCGCGCCACGCTCGACGCGGCCGCCATTCAGACCCTGATCGACGCGCGCGCGGCCGCCAAGGCGGCTCGTGATTTCGCCGAAGCCGACCGCATCCGCGCCGAATTGCGCGATGCCGGGATCGAACTCGACGACAAGCCGGGTGGCTTGACGCAATGGCGACGGGCGTGAGCCCAGTGGATACGCCTGATATGTCCACCGCCGATCTCGACATTCCCAAGCCTGAGTATTGGGAAGCTGCCGTCGCCCATCTGATGCGGCGCGACCGCATCCTGAAAAAGGTCATCCCCCAGCATCCCGAAGTGTGGCTGACGTCGCGCGGCACGCCGTTCGTGACGCTGGCGCGCGCCATCATCGGGCAGCAGGTGTCTGCCAAGGCGGCCGATGCCGCCTGGACCAAATTCATCGAAGCCGTCGGCAAGCGCCCCACGCCCGTGGCCGTGCTGCGCGTCGGCGTCGATGGCTTGCGCAAGGCCGGCTTGTCGCAGCGCAAGGCCGAATATGTGCTTGACCTTGCCGTCCACTTCGGCGAACGTCGCGTCCACCCTGAAAAATGGGCGGCCATGGACGACGAAGCCGTTATTTCTGAGTTGGTCGCCATCCGGGGCATTGGGCGCTGGACGGCGGAGATGTTTTTGATTTTCAATCTACAGCGGCCTGACGTCCTGCCGCTGGATGATCCAGGGTTGCTCAAGGCAATCTCGCTCCACTATTTCAGTGGCGAGCCTGTCTCGCGCTTCGAGGCTCGCGAAGTCTCGCTGGCGTGGCAGCCCTGGCGTACCGTGGCGACCTGGTATCTATGGCGCAGTCTGGAACCGACACCGGTCCAGTACTGATGCACACCAGACAGCCCATCTACGGAACCACACTACATGCGCAATACATTTCTGGAATTTGAACAGCCGCTGGCCGAACTTGAAAACAAGATCGAACAGCTGCGCTATGTGCAGGCCGATTCTGCGGTAGACATCTCCGATGAGATCGGACGTCTACAGCAAAAGAGCCAGACCTTGGCCAAGGAGATCTACGCCAAGCTCACGCCGTGGCAGACGGCGCTTGTCGCCCGCCACCCCCAGCGTCCCTACACGCTGGACTACGTGCGCGAAATGTTCACCGATTTCCATGAACTGCACGGCGACCGCATGTACGCCGACGACCAGTCCATCATTGGTGGCCTGGCGCGCTTCAACGGTACGCCCTGCATGGTGATCGGGCATCAGAAGGGCCGCGACACCAAGGAACGCGCCGCGCGCAATTTCGGCATGCCGCGTCCCGAGGGCTATCGCAAGGCGCTGCGCCTGATGCGCCTGGCTGAAAAATTCGGCATCCCCGTGTTCACCTTTGTGGACACCCCGGGCGCCTATCCCGGCATCGGCGCTGAAGAGCGCGGCCAATCCGAAGCCATCGGCCACAACCTGTACGCCATGGCCGAGCTCAAGGTCCCCGTGATCTGCACGATCATCGGTGAGGGCGGCTCGGGCGGCGCGCTGGCGATTGCCGTGGGCAACGCCGTGCTGATGCTGCAATACGCCACCTACGCGGTGATTTCCCCCGAAGGCTGCGCGTCCATCCTGTGGCGCAGCGCCGACAAAGCGCCGGAAGCCGCCGAGGCCCTGGCCATCATCGCCCCGCGCCTGAAAGACCTGGGCCTGGTTGACCGCGTGGTCAACGAGCCGGTCGGCGGCGCGCATCGCGACCCGCGCGTCATGGCGCGCCTCTTGCGCCGCGCGCTGGCGGACGCCCTGCGCCAACTGCAAGGCATGACGCCCGAGCAGCTGGTCGAGCAGCGCGTGCAACGCCTGCTGTCCTACGGCGCCTATCAGGAAGTGCGCGCCTGACCCGGCAAGGGCGCTGGCCGCGATAGCCAACGCCCACGCCGCGCTGCCCGCGCTCCCCATCATGACCGCGCAGCACCCCACACCCGACACGCCCGACGCGTCCTCCCAGGACGGGTCGGGCGTGTCGCATTGCGCGCCCGCCGCGCTGCCGACCTCGCCGCCGCTCGTGGCTGCGCTGTCGGCCGCGTTGCGGCGCGCGCTGCCGGCCTTGCCGACGCGCCCGGTCCGCATCGCGGTGGCCCTGAGCGGCGGGGCCGACTCGGCCATGCTGGCCGTGCACGCGGCGGCGGTCGCGCGCGAGCTGGGCGTCGAGCTGTCGCTTTTGCACGTGCATCACGGCTTGCAGGACGCGGCGGATGAATGGGAACGGCAGGTGCATGCGCTGGGCGCGCTGCTGACGCTGCCGGTGCGGCAGGCACGCGTGCAAGTCGAACACGCGACGGGCAAGGGCATCGAGGCCGCCGCGCGCGACGCCCGCTACGCGGCGCTGGCACGGCTGGCGCAAGACGACGGGGCAAGCCTCGTGCTGCTTGCGCATCACCGCGACGACCAGGCTGAAACCGTCCTGCTGCGGCTGCTGCGCGGCGCGGGGGTGCTGGGCATGGCCGCGATGTCCGAGGTGGCGCAGCGCGATGGCATCACGTATCTGCGCCCGTGGCTGGGGCAGGACCGCGCGACGATCCTTGCGGCCGCGGACGCCGTGCGGCAAGCGTCGGGTTGGCAAGCCGTGCAGGACCCCACCAACGCGGACCCGCGCTACACGCGCGCCGCCGTGCGCGAATTGCTGGCGCCCGTGCTGGATGGACGATGGCCCGGCTGGCGCGCGATCGTCGCGCGGCATGCGGCGCATATGGCCGAAGCCGTGCAGATCCTGGACGAAGTGGCGCGCGAAGATTTCGCGCGGCTGGAACCCAGCGCGGATGGCGTCAGCTTTTCATTGAAGGCGTGGCGAGAGCTTTCGCCCGCGCGCCAGGCGCAGGTGCTGCGCTTCTGGCTGCACCTGAACGGCGCGCGCATGCCCACGGATGCGCGCCTGCGCGATCTGCTGCGCCAACTGCGCGAGCTGCACAGCCTGGGCCATGACCGGCAGTTGCGGGTCGTGCAGGCCGGCCACGTCGTGCGCTGCCATCGCGGCCGCGTCTGGGTCGAACCGCAGGGATGAAAACCGGCGTTCTGGAAAGAATCCTCGAAAAATTCGCCGCGCAATGAACAGAAATTTCCTCGGATGAGCAAATTTTTACCGTCGCGCTAGAATATATGGTTTTGCCCGTCACCACTTTGCGGCGGGTTTCCAGCCAGAGTACGAGATGTCCCTGATCGTTCACAAATATGGCGGTACTTCGATGGGCTCGGTCGAGCGCATCCGAAACGTGGCGCGTCGCGTCGCGAAGTGGCACGCCGCCGGCCACCAGGTTGTAGTTGTGCCGTCGGCGATGGCGGGCGAAACGAATCGCCTGCTTGGTCTGGCGCGCGAAATTGCGCCTCAGCCCGACCCCCGCGAACTCGATATGATCGCCGCCACCGGCGAGCAGGCCAGCAGCGGTTTGCTGGCTATTGCGTTGCAGGCCGAAGGCGTGCCGGCGCGCAGTTATGCCGGTTGGCAGGTGCCTGTGCGCACCGATTCGTCCTTCACCAAAGCGCGCATCAGCTCGATTGACGACGCCCGCATCCGCGGCGACCTCGACGCGGGCCGCGTGGTGATCGTGACCGGCTTCCAGGGCATCGACCCCGAAGGCCACATCACGACGCTGGGCCGTGGTGGTTCGGATACCTCGGCCGTGGCCGTGGCTGCCGCCATCAAGGCCGACGAATGCCTGATCTACACCGATGTGGACGGCGTCTACACGACCGATCCGCGCGTGGTGCCCGAAGCGCGCCGCATGGCCGTCGTTTCCTTCGAGGAAATGCTGGAAATGGCCTCGCTGGGTTCCAAGGTGCTGCAGATCCGCTCG
This sequence comes from Achromobacter piechaudii NBRC 102461, assembly GCF_001571245.1. Classification (GTDB taxonomy): domain Bacteria; phylum Pseudomonadota; class Gammaproteobacteria; order Burkholderiales; family Burkholderiaceae_B; genus Achromobacter; species Achromobacter piechaudii. Next base: position 114,559 of record NZ_BCTK01000001.1, read on the forward strand.
GTGGAATTCGCCGGCAAATACCGTGTACCGGTCCGGGTCCTGTCCTCGCTGACCGACCCGCTCATTCCGCTCGACGAAGAAATGGTCTCGGGCACGCTGATTACTTTTGAGGAAGACGAAAAAATGGAAGCCGCCGTTGTCTCCGGCATCGCCTTCAGCCGCGACGAAGCCAAAATCACCTTGCTGGCGGTCCCCGACAAACCGGGTATCGCTTTCTCCATCCTGGGTCCGGTCGCCGCCGCCAATATCGACGTCGACATGATCGTGCAGAACCAGTCCGTGGCAGGCACCACCGACTTCTCGTTCACCGTGAACCGCAACGAGTTCGCCCGTGCCGTCGACCTGCTCAAGCGCGAAGTCATTCCCGCCGTGGGCGCGCGTGAGCTGTCCACCGACGAGAAGGTCGCCAAGGTCTCGATCGTCGGCATCGGCATGCGCTCGCACGTGGGCGTGGCCAGCTTGATGTTCCAGACGCTTTCGCAAGAAGGCATCAACATCCAGATGATCAGCACCAGCGAAATCAAGACGTCGGTCATCATCGACGACAAGTACATGGAATTGGGCGTGCGCGCGCTGCACAAGGCCTTCGGCCTGGACCAGGCGCCGGCTGCCAAGGAATAAAGTTGACGGGTCTGGCACTTTTTTTGATTGATGGCCCCGGTTGCGGGCAAAGACCAAAAAATTCGTGCTAGAATCTCGTTCTCTTTTCGGAGACGTGCCCGAGAGGCTGAAGGGGCTCCCCTGCTAAGGGAGTATGTGGCTAAAAACTGCATCGTGGGTTCGAATCCCACCGTCTCCGCCAAATACAGATACCGCGTTAAACCGCGATGTCTTAAAACCCGCAGAAGCTAACGCTCTGCGGGTTTTTCATTTGTGCTCGCCAAACAGGCTTCTACTTCCGCGCGCGTAGTACTCACGCCCCGGTTAATGCGTCCACGCATATTGACCAAGCGCGCACCGAGTATTTCCAATTCAAGTGAAGCGCTGGGCACCGCAATCACCGAATATGCACTGGTTGCCTTGAGCGCCGCGTTTCACTCTCTGCGCGAGCTTGCCTGGAATCTGCATTGGAATGGTGGCAATACGGGTATACGTGATTATCCTTATCCCCGGAAAAGACTATTCCACCTCCGGAATATTTGGCAAAATTAAATCCCGGTCATTTTCTCGCGGAAGCCATGAGCAAACACAGATTTGCCTTGAGCGGGCTAGGCTGCGCGTGTCGGGCGCATTGGCGTCCCTTTCTTCTTGGGCTTCTTATTGCGCTGACTGCGTTAGCATCCTGTATTTTGTATTTCCACGGCTCGGAGCGTGCCGAACGAGCCGCGCTCGCTATTGGAGGCACCTTAATAGGAATGCTGATCGTTGCTTTTTTTGTTTGTCGGCGCTGAACCGATCTGCGCTCCGGACAATAATATGAGTTCGCGCCCGAGTTGCATTATGCCGATGACGGGATTAGCTGGTAATGCAGCTGGGCTGCTCGGCGCTAGTCGCACCACGCCTTCGATATTCGTTTGAATTCGTTCAGCGTCATTTTGGGACGATTCAAGGCGCCACCCGGAAATCGGCGCCTCTTTAATCACCCGCAATCGCATCTGCGACTGCGGGTATTTTTATTCCAGCGTAGCGAGCAGCGCCCGCGCTTGCTGCACGACGTCCGCATCGTTTGGCCTGAACGGCATGTCCACGGCTTGCGGCAGGTGCTGGTATTGGGCATTGCTGCTGCGGGCGTAGGCGGGGTCGTAATGGCGGTCGATCAGTTCGCGCGCCAGATCGATACGGCGCCCGGCATCGACCAATTGCTGCCAGCCCTGGATCACCTCGCGGCTGTGCAGGCCAAGCATGCGCTGCAACTGCGCCTTCAGCCCATCCGGGTCGTCAAACAGCGCCGCGTAATCCTGTTGCAGAAATGCGGCGCGGTCCTCGCGCGTGGACATCACGTTGACGCATGCACCTTGATGCATGGCGTTCAGCAAGGCAGGAGGCAATTCGATGGCGCCGATCTTGCGGCTCTCGGCTTCTACGAACACGGGCTGCGTGGTATCGAGCTCGCGCAGCCGCGCCGCCAGCAGCGTGTCGAAATGCTTTTGCGAAGGCTGTGCGACGCCGGGCAGCGCGCCCAGCAACGAACCCCGATGCGAGGCCAGCTGTTCCAGGTCCAGCGTCTGCGCGCCGGCTTGCGCCAGGGCGTGGAGCAGACGGGTCTTGCCGCTGCCGGTAGGGCCCACCAGCACTACGCAGCGCAACGCGGGCGGCAGGCTTGCCAGCGCTGCCAGGGTAGCGCCACGGTAGGTCTTGTAGCCGCCGTCCAGTTGCCGCGCGCGCCAGCCGATCATGTTGAACATCAGCGTCATGGAGCCGGACCGCTTGCCGCCGCGCCAGCAGTAGATCAGCGGCCGCCACGCTTGCGGCCGGTGGGCGAAGGTGGTCTCCAGGTGCAGGGCAATGTTGCGGGCGACCAGCGCCGCGCCGATGCGCGAGGCCTCGAAGGGCGAGACCTGGCGGTAGAGCGTGCCGACCCGCACGCGCTCTTCGTTGTTGAGCACGGGAGCATTGATCGCGCCGGGGATGTGGTCATCGGCATATTCAAGCGGCGAGCGCACGTCGATGATTTCATCGAACTCGTGCAGCTTGTCCAGGGATACCAGCAGGTGTTTCACGATGAGGGCCGAAGAAGGGTCGATGCGATGAAGGCGGCCACTAGAATAATGCTTTCCCGCAGCGCGGGTTCAATATCGCGGGTTGCCTTGGTTTCTCCGCATCATCATCGGCTTCGGACATGGATTTTTCCTTCAATTGCGCCACCTGCGGTCAGGTTCATCACGGGCTGCCGAGCTTCGGCGCGGAGGCGCCCGAAAGCTATTACCGCCTTGCGCCCGACGAACGCTCGCAACGCGGCGACCTGGGTAGCGACGACTGCGTAATCGACGAACAGTATTTCTTCATACGCGGCTGCATCGAGATTCCTATCCATGGGCATGCCGAGCCCTTTGTCTGGGGTGTGTGGGTGTCGATCAGCCTGGCCAGCTATGAGACCTGGGTGCGTACCTTCGATGCGCCCGAACGCGCGCAAACGCCGCCGCTGTTCGGTTGGCTGAACACACGGCTGGCGCCTTATCCCGAAACGCTGAGCCTGAAGACGCACGTGCATCTGCGCGATGGCGGCATCCGGCCGTCGATTCAACTGGAACCTACCGACCATCCGCTAGCGGTCGAGCAGCGCGAAGGAATTGCAGTGGAACGCGTCGCGCAAATCTACGCGATGCTGGTGCATGGCGCCGATGGCGCGCAAGCCGAGGAGGGCGCATCTTGAATGCTGACGATATCTTCCAGGCTGCGCGCGCGGGCGATGCCGATCGCGTGCGCGCCTGCCTGGCCGCCGGCGCGGATGTAAGCGCGATCAACGACTATGGGTTCACGGCGTTGCAGTCGGCGGCCATGGGCGCCAATGAAGCGGACATCGCCGCGAACCTCGCCGTGCTGACACTGCTGATCGAGGCGGGCAGCCCCTTGGAGTATCAGCGCGACGGCCGCACCGCGCTCTATCTGGCGGCCGAGTTCGCGCCAAGTACCGATGCGGTGCAACTGCTGATCGACGCAGGGGCGCAGTTCGATATTAAAGACGGTCACGGCAACCACATCACCGCGAACGCAATGATGCCGCAGGTGCAGGAATTGCTGTCCTCGCTCACGGGCGTGGAGCTGGTGGAACCCGAGCCGGAGCCCAAGCCGGTGAAACTGAGCGCCACAGCGTGGCGTGCGGCGCAAAGCCGTCTGGATGTCTTGTTCGCCGCGTTGACGCAGGCAGGCCTTGTCGCCTTGCAGGACGCGGGCATGACGCAGTCGGACGCTTTCTCGGATTGCAGCGAAGTCTTTCACGAGCGCGGCGGCGTGGCGGCCGGCTTGCACGGCTTCTGTTTCTACACGCGGCAGGATCGCCACCGCGCGAAGCGGGAAGGCCGGTTGGACCTGGCGTTCTGGGGCGCACCCGAAGGCGCGGATGCGGACATGCTGCGCGTGGGCGAACTGATCGTGCGAGCGGCCGAAGCGGCGGGCTTGCCGGCGACGTGGAATGGCAGTGCGGGAAGACGGCCGACGTTGATCCTGTACTGATCAGGTCGCGGAAAGCGAGGCATCGACGCCTCGATGCAATGGGATGTTTTCCTCATCCCGACTTGCACGTTTTCTGAAACAACGCTATTATTCAAGGCTTGCTTTTTGACGCGCCCGTAGCTCAGCTGGATAGAGTACCTGGCTACGAACCAGGGGGTCGTAGGTTCGAATCCTGCCGGGCGCACCAAGCTTTTCAAGATCAATGGTTATGGCATCAGCCTTATCTGCGGATCGAAAAAAGTTTAGAAAAAAAAGCAAAAGCAGTAAAAACGGTGAAATTGTTCTGATATAATTTTGCCTCTTTGTCGGAGCGCCCGTAGCTCAGCTGGATAGAGTACCTGGCTACGAACCAGGGGGTCGTAGGTTCGAATCCTGCCGGGCGCACCAAGTTTCAGGTCACACTGAAACAACGCGACAAAGACACTGCAAGAAAATGAAAAAGCCTTTGATCATTGATCGAAGGCTTTTTTGTTTTGCGGCGGCGTTTTGATTTGGTGATTTGCTGTGGCGCCGGCTAGTGAGTCTCATGCTCTGCGGCTTTGGCTTTCTCATTGTCGTCTTCAAACCCCCAGTCTCCAACACTTGCCCAATCGTCGCCCAGCAGTTCGGCCGGGTGCATGGTGCGGTTCGAGCCATTGCCGCACTTCATGGAATCGGACGCACAATATTGGTCGCAGCCCCAGCAGACGCGCTCGGGGTGCTTGGGATGCATCGGAAATTTCTTGGCCATGGCGATGCCTGGATGGTGATCTCGGGTGCCGAAGGGTGGTGACATGGAGCTTGGGCGATAGAACCAGCGTACTGCGCGGCACGCCCACCGCTCTTTGATATGGCGCAACCCGCGCCGCAACCCAAAAATCCGTGCATCTTTGCCTGCCGATTTGCGCGATCTGCTTTTTTCATGTTATAAACACGCCTCTTTCGGGGCGCCCGTAGCTCAGCTGGATAGAGTACCTGGCTACGAACCAGGGGGTCGTAGGTTCGAATCCTGCCGGGCGCACCAACTTATATTGAACACGCGATGGCCACGCCATCGCGGTTCCGCCAAAGCGCTAAAACGCTTGGGCAATGCAGCAAAAGAAAGCGGCTTGATGGTCATCCATCAAGCCGCTTTTGTTTTGTCTGCGCTTGTCCGCGCTTTGGATGCGCGGTCAACCCGGCGCATCACGCAGCGCTGCGCATCACCGCACGCGCATCACGACACGCGCATCACCACACCCGTATAACCCGACCCGTCTGCGCGCCTTCGACGCTGCGGCGGTAGGCCAGCGCCACGCGGGCTGCGGGCGCGGCTTCGAAGCCGGGGAAGTAGGGGCCGTAGGACGGCATCGATTCTTCAAGCACGGTGGGGCTGACCGCATTGATGCGCAGGCCTTGCAGCTCGACGGCTGCGCCGCGCACGAAGCCGTCGATGGCGGAGTTGACCGCCGACGCGTTCGCACCAAAGCGGATCGGTTCGTCGCTGACGATGCCGCTGGTCAGCGTGATGGATCCGCCCGCGTTCAGATAGTGTTGTCCGATCAACGCCAGGTCCACCTGGCCCAGCAGCTTGTTATGCAGGCCGATCTTGAACTGTTCGGCATTCATTTCGGCCAGGGGGCCGAAGTGCAGCGCGCCGGTGGTGGAGACAATTGCGTCCACCTTGCCGACCCGTTCGAACAGGGCGCGGATGCTGTCGCTGCGCGTCACGTCAACCTGATGCTGGCCGTTCGTCTTGCCGACGGTGATGATGTCGTGGCGCTGGCCGAGTTCTTCGGTGACTGCGCGGCCAATGGTGCCGGTCGCGCCGATAAGGATGATTTTCATGTAAGCCTCCGGGATGTGTCCGATGTTTGATAAGGGTTTGGCAAGCGCTGGCCTGACGCCAATGCATAGAGGCATTCTCGCCGTTCGATATCCGTGGAAAAATCCGCGCATGGTGGAAACACTTCACACTCGGGGTGCGTAATACATGGATCGCTTGCTCAGTATGGAAGTCTTCGTCGCGGTCGTGGAACAGGGCAGCCTGACGGCCGCCGCGACCCGGCATGAGATGTCCACGGCCATGGCGGCCAAGCACATCAAGGCTTTGGAAACGCGCTTGGGCCTGCGCCTGATGAACCGCACCACGCGCCGCCAAAGCCTGACCGAAGCGGGGCAGGCGTATTACGCGCGCTGCAAGACCATCCTGGGAGACATCCGCGACGCGGAGCAGGGGGCCGAAGCCTTGCGCCTGACGCCGCGCGGGCATCTGCGCGTCACCTCGTCGGTGACCTTCGGGTCCTTTGAACTCGCGCCGGCCATTGCCGACTATCTGTCCGTCTATCCCGACGTCAGCGTCGAGCTGGTGCTCAGTGACGTGGTCGAAGACATCGTGGCCGCCCGCTATGACGTCGCGGTGCGTATTGGTGAGCCTGCCGATTCGGGCCTGGTCGCGCGCACGATCGGGCGCTACCAGATGGTGATCTGCGCCGCGCCCGCCTACCTGGAACGCTACGGCACGCCGGCCACGCCCGACGACCTGATGCAGCATCAATGTCTGGATTTTTCGTACTGGAGCCGTCGCACCGGCTGGCAGCTGACGGGAGACGACGGCAGCCAGGCGGGCTACCCGACGGGGCGCTTCGTGTCCAACAATGGCCAGGCGTTGCGGCAAGCCGCGCTGGCGGGCTTTGGCGTGGTGTTGCAGCCCGAGCTGCTGCTGGGCGAGGATATGCGCGCGGGCCGCCTGGTGCCCATCCTGCAATCGTTCTGGCCGGTCGCGCGGCCCGTTACGCTGCTGTACCAGAAGGACAGGCAGGCCTTACCCAAGCTGACCACCTTCGTGGACTTCCTGGTCGAAAGCTATACGCGCCAGCCCGCAGGGCCTGTTCACGCGTGACCTCGTCGGCGGTCCACCGCCGTCAACGAAAGGCCGTTCTTGATCATCCGATACGCCTGGCCGCCCAGCCACGTGACCATTTCGCCGGAGCTGGTGCGGCAGATGCAATGCGTTTTGGGATCGAAACGGGAGGTGCCCAACGCGGAATATGCCTCCAGATCCGCAACGAAGCGTTCGATGCGGTACAGGGTGCCATCGGGTGATGTGACGAGCACATCGGTCAATCGTCTTGCGGTGCCGAGCATACTCAGTACCTCCACGGGCCGTCAGTGTTGCGGCGCCAAATTCTTGTGGACGTCTCTTCGGGTCGCGGATTCACCAAGCGTGGCGCACCCACGGCACTACAGAATACGGCCTCCAAACAATGAATCATCGAGTTGTTCGGGTGACACGCCCAGCGCCTCGGAAATGCGGTCCAGAGCTACTTGCCGGGGGCGGGGCCGTGGCCTTTCCAATTCAATGTAAATGGAATGATCCACACCGAGCCGAGCAGCCATATCCGCAGTAGAGATATTCAGATGCTCGCGCCATGCGCGTATCAAGCTCCAATCGTTGCCGGTTTTCAAGTTGACGACAGCCAGGGGTAGCGTATTGTTTCCGGTGGCTCGATTCTTGTGCGAGCCTGCCGGATCGGCGCTATGCACGTTGCGCCGGGCCGAGCCGCTTTTGCGGGCATCGCCTCGGGGCGTCGTGACATTGGATTCAGCGGTGAATATAGCGCCGCCGTTGATTTGGCGATACTGCCCATTGCCGATCCAGGCGATTGCCTCGCCGTTATCGAGCATGCATTCGCAATCCAGGTGGTAATTGCTGGGAACGCTCTCAAGTTTGGCGATAGTTTCCGTGGTCGTGGCGTGGCGAACCACACGATGCAGAGCACCGTCCGATGAACGCACGAATACGTCGGGAAGTCGCCAGGAAAAAGGGATGATGATCTCCGGGTCTGAGCCAGTGCCGCCACTGTAGCCCGCCATCAAAACGGCGAAATTTGGGGTTTCCCCTCGGCCATTGCGGCTAGTTCGTTTCTACTCGATCTAGACCGTAAAGATCTTCACAAATGTTCACGGAGCATGTGCGAATTACACGGGCTGGCCGAAAGCGGCCGCCAGTACGCGCGGCATGACCTCGGCCGCCGCCCCGTGCAGATTGCAATGCGCATGCGCGTCCAGCGGGGTCGGGTTGGGATTGACCTGCACCACCGTGGCGCCCGCCGCCAACGCCCGTTGCGGCAGTTCGGCGGCCGGATACACCAGCGCCGATGTGCCGATGCTAAAGAGCAGGTCGCATTGCTGCGCGGCGCGCAACGCGGTGCTCCAGGCGTCCGACGGCAGGCTTTCGCCAAACCACACGACGCCGGGCCGCACGGGGGCGCCGCATTGCGTGCATGACGGAGGGTCAATGCGCCGGCCTTCGTCGGGCTGGCCTGGGTCTGGTCCGTCTGCATTCGGGGAGTCTGTATTTGACGCCCCTGCATGTAAATCGTCGGCACTTCGCTTGTCTGTACACCCCGTGTCGCCCACCGCCTGGGGCGCGCCGCAGCGCGAGCAGCGCGGCGCGTGCAGGCTGCCATGCAGGTGCACCACCTGCGTGCTGCCCGCGCGCTCGTGCAGGTCGTCCACGTTCTGCGTAATCACCGTCAGGTCCGGCACGTGGCGATGCAAGGCCGCGATGGCCTCGTGCGCGGCGTTGGGCGAGGCGCGCAGGGCCTGCGCACGCCGCCATTCATACCAGCCCCAGACGACGTCCGGATGCGCGCGAAACGCCTCGGGCGTGGCCAGCGCCTGCGCATCGAAGCGCGACCACAAGCCCGTCAACGCATCGCGGAAGGTGGCGATGCCGCTTTCCGCCGAGACGCCGGCGCCGGTGAACACGACGACACGCTGCGCGCTGCGCAGCGCCTGAACCAGACTGGGCGGAATATCGTGATGCGAATTTTGCATTTCAAACCTTCAAGACAGTCCGATACGCTGCGCGCGGGCACGCCGCCCTGTCAAGCGCGTTGTGCCCCGCAATTGCACGCGTGCGCCGCTCACTTCCGGGGCGCGCGTGCGCAAGCATCCCGAATGATGGATACTGCTTTTCTCATCTAGGATTTCGCTATCTGCCGGAGGCCGTCATGCCCGCATCAAACACCGTGCCTGAATCGAACACCGGTTTGGACCGGCTTCGTCGTTTTATCGCCACCGCCACCCGCCTGGCCAGCGCCGATGCCCTGGCGCAGACGCCCGCGCTGCAAGAGGCTTTTGCCGATCTGGTGCGGCATGATGATTGGTTGCCGGAAGCCTGTACCGCACCGCATCCGCAGTACTACCAGCAATATCTGCTGCATTGCGACCCCTTGGAACGGTTTTCACTCGTGAGCTTCGTGTGGGGCCCGGGCCAGTCCACCCCCGTGCACGACCACGAAGTCTGGGGCTACGTCGGCATGCTGCGCGGCGCGGAGGTCAACCAGCGTTACGTGCGCCACGCCGACGGACGGATTGAAACCCTGGGCGAGCCCTCCACCTTGCACCCCGGCGACGTCGAACGGCTGGATCCCGCCGAAGGCGACATCCACCGGGTGTCCAACGCCCACGCGGATCGCGTGTCCATCAGCGTGCACCTGTACGGCGGCAACATCGGCGCGGTGTCGCGCCACGTCTATGACCCGGCATCCGGCCAACCCAAGCCCTTCGTGTCGGGATATTCCTCAGCCAGCATGCCCAATCTATGGGACCGATCGGCCGCCGTGCGCGCGTCGATTCCGGCGCTTCAGCGCTGACTCCGGCAAAGCGTGCCGCCGTTGTTGGGCGGCGGCGTCCCGTGCTATGTTCGCGTCCTAAATATTAGGAAGTACAAAGATGGACAAGACGCTGCTCAAGGGCTTGATGGTGTTGGAAGCGGTGACCGATGTGGACAATCCGCCGCGCACCATCGACGCGCTGGCCGCGCGGGTCGGTCTGACCCGCAGCAATACTCACCGCACGCTGCAAACGCTGATACACGCCGGCTACGTCATCAAGGATGACGACGGCGGCGGCTATCGGGGCGCCGTGCGGCTGTTTGAATTGGCCGCGCGCCAACTGGCGCAGTTGGACGTGCGCAAGCTGGCCGGCCCGTTCATGCGCAAGCTGGCGGACCAGACGGGCGAGACGGTGCACCTGTCAGTGCTGGACGGGTTCGATGTGGTTTACGTCGACAAGATCGACAGCCCGCAACCGATCCGCGCCTACTCGATGGTGGGCGGCCGAGCGCCCGCCTACGCAGTGGCCACCGGCAAGGCGCTGCTGGCCTATCAGCCCGAAGGCTATGTCGAGCGCTATGAGGACAAGCTGGTTCGCCACACGCCGTCCACGATCGTGTCGATGCCCTTGCTCAAGGACGAACTGCGCAAGATCGCGCGCGCCGGCTACGCCGTGAATCGCGGCGAATGGCGCGAGGGCGTGGGCGGCCTGGCTGTGACCCTGTTCAACAGTCTGGATCAGGCGGTGGCGGCCGTCGGCATTTCCGGCCCGCTCGACCGCCTGAGCGCCGCTAGGATGAAGCAGCTGGCGCCGGATGTGTCGGCCTGTGCGCAGTCCATTTCGCAAGGGATGGGCTATCGGCGCGGCTATCTGGATCAATAGCCGGGGCGCGTTGCGATAAGGCGCTGGCGATACGCAGCGCCTGGTCGCGCGCCAGGCGCGCATTCACATCCATGGACGTAGTCCAGAAATAGGTGCCGCCCGCCAGGCTGCCCAGCACCGATATCGGTTCCTGGATCGCGCCCTGCGCGTCTTTCAGGCAGCCCGTGTCGAAGTCCAGCGCCAGCCCGCCAAAGGGATCCGGCTTCGCATGGCCTTCGCGCAGCAAGCCCGCTATCAGCGCGTCCTCGGTGCGCGCCACGTCGACCGAAAAGCTCGTGGCGTTGATCAGCACGTGGCTGCGATGCTCGGCCATACCGTCGGGCCCGCTCAGGCGGGTATGGAACTGGCCGCTGGCCACGTCATGGCGGCTGTCGATGAAGCCCGCTCGAACCTGCAACTGGCCCGTGCCGAACAGCGCTTGCAGCTTCAAGGCGTTGCGCATTGGGAACGTGGCGCGGCGCGCCATCCACAATGCGCGCCAGCGCGATTGGAACCGCTGGCGTTCGGCGTCCGGCATCAGGCGCCAGATCAGGTCGACCGCCGAATTCGTCGCGGCCGCGACCGCCTGCCATGGCCGCGCGGCTTTTGAAGATCGGTGTATTTCCTCGTCCAGCGCGCGTGCGGCATCGGTGGCCAGGCCAAATATTTCGTCCGCGTCGAGCGCGCCGTCCAGCGCCCGTACCTCGTCTTGCAGGGCTTCTGCGATCACCTCCAGCGACAGCGAGCCGTCGTGGCGCGCGGCAAGCGCCGCCGCGCCGTCGCGGCTAAGGTGGCACAGTGCCGACGGGCTCTGGTTGTGCGGACTGCGCACCGACGGCAGGCGGCCGTTGCGCGAGACGCACAGCAAGGGTCCGCGATGGCCCGATTGCTGCAAGGCCGCCACCGCATCCACGGCGCTCAGGCTCGTGCCGACGATGCAGACGGACGCATCCGGCGCGATGCCATTGGCTAGTTCGGCCACGGGGTAGGGGCTGTTGAAATAGCCGGGCGCGTCTTCCAGGGTTGGGAAAGCCTGCGACGGCAGGTTGCCGTTGCACAGCACCGCATGGCGGGCGACGCAGGACTGCGCAGCGTCGGCATCGATGAGGACGCTGCCGTCCGGCAAGGGCGCCACGCGCCGCACCCGGCTGGGCACGTGGACCAGTTCGATACCTTGCGCCTGAGCCAACTCGCGGCAGCGCGCATAGACCGCGCGCATATAGGCGCCGAACAGCGGGCGCGGAAGGAAGTCAGACGGCGCGATGTCGTTAACGCCATAGCCGCGCAGCCAGACGGGATCCTGCTCGCGCAGCCACTCCACGAAGTCCAGCCGATGGTCCGCCCGCGCCGACATATTGCCGGCCGGAATGTTGAGCAGGTTGCTGGGCAGATCCTCCTGATAGGCCCCGCCCGGCCCCGGTTCTGCCTGCGGTTCGAACAGCGCGATGGACAGCGGACGCGCCGCGCCCTGCGTCTGCCAGCACAGCAGCAACTGATACAGGAAGCTGACGGCGACCGAGCCGCCGCCCACGATGGCGACGTCGGCGTGGCGCCCGCTCATTTGGCGGACGACATGCGGACCACGTCGCCCCAGCGCGCGACTTCCTGCTTCAGCACGCGGCTGGTGTCGGCCGGCGAGGTCGCCACCGCATCCGCGCCCAGCTTGAGCGCGGCCTGCTGCACCGATGCCATGGAGGCGGCCTTCTGCATGCCGGCAGAAAGCTTGTCCACGACTTCGGGCGGCGTCCCCGCGGGCGCCAGCAACGCGTAGGCGGTGGCGACGGAATAATCCTTCACCCCTTGTTCCATCAGCGTGGGCAGATCGGGCAACGCGGTGGCGCGCTTGGCGGTGGTCACGCCCAGCAGGCGGATCTTGCCGCTGGCCACTTGCGGCAACAGTGCGGGCAGCGTTTCGATGACCATGTCGATCTGGCCGCCCAGCAGGTCGGTAATGGCCGGGCCGCTGCCGCGATACGGCACATGCATCAGCCGCGTGCCGGTCACGACCTGGAACAGCTCGCCCGCCATGTGCTGCGACGTGCCGGGCCCCGCCGATCCGAATGTGATGGTGCCGGGCTTGCTCTTGGCCAGCGCGATCAATTCCTGCACGTTGTTGGCCGGCACCTTGCTGTTGACGGCCACCGCCATCGGCATGCTGGTGGCCATCGACACGCCCACGAAGGCGGTGGCGAAGTCATAGCCCGGTTTGTCCGGCATGGCCGCGTGGATCGCGTGGCTGCCCACTGCGCCCATCAGCAGCGTGTAGCCGTCGGGGGCGGATTTGGCGACATATTCCGCGCCGATCTCGCCGCCCGCGCCTGCCTTGTTCTCGACCACCACGCCTTGCCCCAGGAAGTCCCCCAGGTGCTGCGCATAGATGCGCGCGGCGGCGTCGGTCGCGCCGCCGGGCGGAAAGGGTACGACCATGCGTACCGGTTTGGTCGGCCAGGACTGCGCCAAAGCGGGGCCGGTGGCCAACGCCAGAACCGCGCCCGCCAGGGCAATGCGCCACGTCTGCTTCATGAATGTCTCTCCTTGGTGTGATCAGGCCGTCATGCGCGGATAGGGAAGTTCTACGTCGACCCGACCGGCTGCGGCCTGTTTTTATAAATCCTAATATTTAGGACTCGTATTCCAAAAGATGGTTTACGTAGAATTCCACACGGTGATATGCTGGTCAACAATTAAGCGCGGCACCTAGGGATTGCACTAGGAATCGTGCGGAACTTCTCCCGGAAACTTCGGGCGACAGGCATGATGCCATCTGCAAAAGCGGCGCACTTAGAATATTTTCCGCATCCTAAATATTGAATTTTCATAATGAGAGGTCAGACATGACACCCAGTTCGGCACTGGCCGGCATCACCGTGCTGGAAATTTGCAACGTCGCGGCGGGACCGTTTTGCGGCATGTTGTTGGCGGATATGGGCGCCGACGTCATCAAGGTCGAGAACCCGGATGGCGGCGACACGCTGCGCAGCTGGCCGCCCATTTCGGACGGCTACAGCGAGAACTTCGCTTCGTTGAACCGCAACAAGAAGTCGGTGACGCTGAATCTGAAAGACCCCGGCGACCTGGCCTTGGCGCGCGAATTGGCGCAGACCGTGGACGTGCTGATCGAGAACAACCGGCCCGGCGTGATGGATCGCCTGGGACTGGGCTACGCGCAACTGCGCGAGGCCAATCCCAAACTTGTCTATTGCTCGATCTCGGCCTATGGCCAATCGGGTCCGCGTTCGCAAGAGGGCGGCTTTGACCTGACCATCCAGGCCATGAGCGGCATCATGAGCGTGACGGGCGAGGCCGGCGGCGAACCGGTCAAATGCGGCGTGCCGGTGGCCGATTTTTCGGCCGGCCTGTATGGCGCGTTCGCTATCGCCTCGGCGCTGCGCGCAGCGCAGGCCAGCGGCCAGGGCACGCACATCGATGTGCCGATGCTGGGCGCGACGCTGGGTATTGCTGCCTTGCAGACCTCGGAATTCTTCGGCAGCGGCAAAGACCCCGTGAAGCTCGGCTCGGCGCATCCGCGCAACGCGCCTTATCAGGCATTCCGTTGCAAGGGCGGCTACTTCGGCATGGCGGCGGGCAATCAGGCGCTGTGGAAGAGCGTCTGCGCCACCGTCGGACGCGAGGACCTGCTGGCCGACCCGCGCTTTACCGACACCAGCGCGCGCGCCCGTCACCAGACGGATCTGCGTGACATCCTGGAAGCCATTTTTGCGGCCGACGACGCGCAGACCTGGCTGACGCGTTTTCGCGCGGCGGGCGTGCCTTGCGCGCCGATCAACACCTATTCCGAAGTACTGGCCGACCCGCAGGTGGAACACATGGGCTGGGTGCAGCCGGTGCAACTGCCCAACGGCGTCGAGACCCGCACCTTCGGCCTGCCCGTGCGCTTTGACGGCCAGACCACGGCGCTGCGCCTGCGTCCGCCGGCCTTGGGCGAACACAACGACGAAGTGCTGGGCGCGCTGCGCGCGGCCAAGAAGGGAGTGCCGGCATGAGCGGCGTGCTGCATATCAACAAACAGGGCGTGCGCCATACGCTGACGCTCACGCGCCCGGACAAGATGAACGCGCTGTCCGCCGAATTGGTGGACGCGCTGCTGGCCGCGCTGGACGACGCCGAAGCGCAAGGCGCCAAGCTGATCGTCCTGAAAGGCGAGGGCAAGAACTTCAGCGCGGGCTTTGATTTTGGCGACTGGCAGGCGCAAAGCGAAGGCGACCTTTTGCTGCGTTTCGTGCGCATTGAAACGCTGCTGCAACGCCTGGCCGCCTCGCCCTGCCTGACCGTGGGGCTGGCGCACGGGCGCAACTTCGGCGCGGGCGTGGACGTGTTCGGCGCGTGCAAATGGCGTATCAGCGCGCCGGACGCCACGTTCCGCATGCCCGGCCTGAAATTCGGTTTGGTGCTGGGCACGCGGCGCTTTGCCGCGCTGGTGGGCGCCGAGCGTGCGCGCGCCGTGCTGGAACAGGCCGCAACCTTCAGTGCGGAAGAAGCCTTGCGTGATGGCTTCGCAACGCGGCTGGCCGTGACCGAGGAATGGCCCGAGCTTGAGCAGCAGGCGCTGGAAACGGCCACGGCCCTGACGGACGCCAGCCGCATCCAGCTGTACGCCGCGCTATCGCAGGAAACGCCCGATACCGACCTGGCGCGCCTGGTGCGTTCGGCGGCAGCGCCGGGATTGAAGGACCGCGTGGCCGCCTATCTGCAAGCGCGCTAACGGCACAAGAATCAGCAGGGAGAGGAAGACGATGGCTTCGGGATTCAACCAAAAGAACAAGCAGTGCACGGTGGCCGAGCTGGCCGCGCTGGTGCCCGATGGCGCGTCCATCGCGCTGGGCGGCAGCTTCTTGCATCGTGGCCCGTTCGCGTTCGTGCGCGAACTGATCCGGCAGGGCAAGCGCGACCTGGAACTGGTCAAGCAGTCGCCTGGTTATGACGTGGACATACTTTGCCGCGCGGGCGTGCTGCGCCGCGTGCGCGCCGGCATTGTCGCCATGGAAGGCAACTTCGGCCTGGCGCCCTGGTATCGCCGCGCCGTCGAACGGCGCGAGATCGAACTGGAGGAACACGCCTGCGCCAGCCTCACGGCCGGCTTGCGCGCCGCCGCGTTCGGCGTGCCGTTCCAGCCTTGCGGCGGACTGCACGGCAGCGGCCTGCCGGAACTGAACGGCTGGGCCTGCCTGGACGACCCTTACGGCAGCGGCCAGAAAACCTATGTCGTGCCGGCCATCCGTCCGGACTTCGCCGTGATCCAGGCCTCCGAGGTGGATGCGCTGGGCAATGTGCGCGTGCATGGCACGGCGCATTGGGACCGCATCATGTCGCGCGCGGCGGGCAGCGTGCTGGTGGTGGCGGAAAAACTCGTGGACAGCGCCGTGTTCGAGGCGCAACCGGAATCGACGCTGGTGCCGTACTTCATGGTGCAGGCCTATGCCGTGGCGCCCGGCAGCGCATGGCCCGGATCATGCTGGCCGGACTACGCCATCGACTACCCGGCCGTCGAGGCCTACATGGACAAGAACAGCGATCTGCAAGCACATCTGGCCGCCGCGCCTGAAGCAAAAGGGGGCAATCATGGCTGATCAATGGTCGGGCTTTTCGTACATCGTCACGAATCTGGCGCGCTTCATCCGGCCCGATGAAATCACGTTCAGCGGCGTCAATTCCACCATGCCGATGCTGGCCTGCCTGTTGGCCAAGCGCGCCTACGACTGGGACTTCGTCTACATCAACGTGGCGGGCGGCGTGAATCCGCGGCCCTCGCAGATTCCCATTTCCAGTTCCGATCCCGTGCTGGCCGAACACACCGCATCGATCTTCTCGAACGAGGATTTCTACGACCTGTGCACGCGCGGCCGCATGGACCTGACCTTCCTGGGCGCGGCCCAGATCGACGGCGCGGGCTGCGCCAACAATTCCTGCATCGGCGACTGGCACGAACCCAAGGTGCGGCTGCCGGGCGGCGGCGGCGGCGCGGTGATGCTGCCCACCGCCAAGCGCGCCTGCACGTGGCGCACCGAGCATTCGCGCCGCACCTTCGTGTCCAAGCTCGACTTCATGACGTCGTGGGGCGGATTCCACGGCGTGGTGACGCCGATTGCCGTGTTCATCAAGCGCGACGGCCGGCTGGCCTTGCAGTCCTGGCATCCCGAATCCAGCCTGTCGGAAGTGCGCGAGCGCACGGGCTTTGAATTCGACGCCACTGGCGCGGGCCCGACCGAACCGCCGACGGCGTCTGAAGCGCGCGCGCTGCGCGAGCTGGACGCCGACGGCCAGTTCGAACGCGACGCCGCGGTCGCGTTGCGCTAGGGAGACTTCCATGACCCTTGCCGAACCGACGCTGGTCGCGGCGTTCGCGCGCGCGTGGCGCCAGCCTGAATGGGCGGCGCGCGCCGCCATCGTGACGGCCGACGCCACGCTGACGTATGCCGACCTGCACCGCCGCGTGGCGCACATTGCTGGCGGCCTGCGCGCGGCCGGCGTTGCGCCCGGCAGCTTTGTCGCCATCGCGATGGAGCGTTCGCTGGATCAGGTGCTGACGATACTGGGCGTGATGGCGGCCGGCGCTTGCCCTTGTCCGTTGGAGCCCCGGCTGTCCGCCGAGGAAACAGCGCGGCGCGTGGCGGCGGTAGGGCTGACCTGGATGTTGCGCGATGAAGCCAATCTGGCGACGGCGGCGGGCAGCGGGCTGGCCGCATCCCGAGTGCTGGATGCGGCGACACTGGCTGGCGCGGCGCAAGCGCCCGGCGCCAGCGAACTCCGCATCGACGACATTTCGCCCGATGCGCCCGGCCTGTTGCTGTTCACCTCCGGCAGCACCGGCAACCCCAAGGGCGTGCTGCTCAGTCACCGGGGGCTGGCCAACAATGCGCGCGGCGTGCTGGCGCATACCGGTTTGACGGACCAGGACCGGCTGCTGCACGTGATGCCGCTGCATCACACCAACGCGCTGAACAACCAGATCTTCGCGCCGCTGCTCGCCGGCGCTTGCGTGGCGTTGGCGGGCCGCTTTCGCGCCGATGACATGCCGGGCCTGTTGCGCGACTTCCGTCCCACCATCATCACCGGCGTGCCCACCATGTATGCGCGCATGCTGGAACTGGAATTCGACCCGCAAAGCCTGGCGGGCCTGCGCTTTGCGCGCTGCGGATCCGCGCCGATCACCGAAGCGCTGCACCGTCGCATCGAAGCCTTCCTGGGCTGCCCGCTGGTCGTGTCCTACGGCTTGTCCGAAGCCACCTGCACGTCCACGATGAATCCACCCGAGGCGCGCCGCATCGGTTCGGTAGGCACCGTGCTGGCGGGCCAGCGCGTCACGCTGCGCCTGCCCGACGGCGCCGAGGCCGAGCCGGGCGGCGAGGGTGAAATCTGCATCGAGGGCGACAGCCTGATGCTGGGCTACCTGGGCGTGGACAACGGCGGCGATGCCGCGCCGGCCTTGCTGCGCACGGGCGACCTGGGCCGCTTCGACGAGGCGGGCTATCTCAGCATCACGGGCCGCATCAAGGACGTCATCATCCGTGGCGGCGAAAACATCTCGCCCGCTCTGATCGAAGGCGTCGTGACGGGGCTGCCGTTCGTGGCCGCATGCTGCGTGGTTGGCGCGGCGGACGAAGACCTGGGCGAAGTGCCGGTCGTCTTCGTGCAGCCCAAGGCCGATGCGAAGTCGGATGCGAGCGAGGCGGCCGTGATCCAGGCCGAGGTGCTGGCGCGGCTGGGCCGGATCTACGTGCCGCGCGAGGTGCTCTGGCTGGACCGCTTGCCGGAGAACGCGGTGGGCAAGGTGGACCGCAAGGCGCTGGCCAAACTCGCTTCGCGCGCGGCCGAGCATGCCGAGGCCATCTCGTCGAAGTAGGTAGACCAGATCCGGGTCAAGGGCGAAGCGGCAGGGTTGCCGACGGCGGCCGCCGATGCGCTGCGCAGCCAGGCTTTGCCCGCCTCGCTGACGCCCGCGGCCAGCGTCGCCTGATCTTGCAGCGCCGCGTGGCTGATCGCCTGCGCGGCGTCCAGTTGGCATTGCCACTGCTTGCGGGTGAGTTCACCCAGCGCCGGCGCAATCTGCTGCCAGTTGCCGTCGAACTTCAGCGGCGCCAGCGTGGACAGGCATTGGTTGGTGCTGTTGCTGGCCAGCCGTTGCCCCAATGCCAGCCAGCGCTGCTGGCTTTCGCGGGCCAGGTCGGCCAGTCGCTGGCAATACGCGGTGCTGGCGCTTGCCAGATCCAGGGTCAGGGGGGCGGTGGTCTTGTTCATCATGCGTCCTTTTATAGAAGTGGTAAGGGGCAAGAAATGCACTGGCCTCAGGCCATCTGGCTGAGGGTCTTGCGAAAACGCTTCAACGAGAAGGCGAACAGCACGCTGCCGATCAGCGCCAACGCCAGGAACGGCTGCCAGACGACAGAGAGGCCCGCGCCGCGAAACAGGATGGCCTGGCCCAATTCCACGAAATGGGTGGTGGGCGCAGCCAGCATGATGTGCTGCACGAACTCGGGCATGCTCTCGCGCGGCGTGGTGCCGCCAGACAGCATCTGCAACGGCAGCAGCACCAGCACCAGCAGCATGCCGAACTGCGGCATGCTGCGCGCCAGCGTGGCCATGAAGATGCCCATGGACGTGGTGGCGAACAGATGCAGCGCCACGCCCGCCAGGAACAGCGTCACCGAGCCTTCGACGGGTACGTGCAGCAGCCCGCGCACCACGAAGGTCAGGGACAGGCCCGCCGACACCAGCACCACCAGCCCCATCGACCACACTTTCGCCACCATGATTTCGGTGGGCGTGACCGGCATGACGAGCAGGTGTTCGATGGTGCCGTGTTCGCGCTCGCGGATCAGCGCCGCGCCGGTCAGGATGATGGACAGCATGGTGACGTTGTTGATGATCTCCATCAGGCTGCCGAACCACGCCTGGGTAAGGTTGGGGTTGAAGCGCATGCGCACGGCAAGGTCCACCGGCAGCTCGGTGGGCTTGCGGTAGCGCCGCACGAATTCGTTGATCTCGTCGCTGACGATCTGCTGGATGTAGTTGCTGCCCGTGAACGCCTGGCTCATGCGCGTGGCGTCTACGTTCAGCTGGATCTGCGCGGGCTTGCCGGCCAGCACGTCGCGCTGGAAATTGGGCGGGATGTTGACCGAGAACGTATAGCGCCCGGCGTCCATGCCCGCGTCGGCCTCGGTGGCCGTGACGATCTGCGGCTGCGTGAAGTGCGGCGGATAGAAGGCCGAGGTGATGCGCGAGGACAGCGGCGAGACGTCCTCGTCCACCACTGCGATGGCCGCGTTGTGCAGCGATTCGGGTACGGCGGTGGCGGCGGTGTAGATCATCAGCGTGAACGACACGAAGATCAGCACCAGCATCATGGGATCGCGCGCCAGGCTCCACAATTCCTTGACGCCCAGCCGGAAGATATTGGCAAGATGTCGCTGCATGATCAGGTCTCCTGCTTTTTCAAGAGCAGCACCGATGCGCCCAGGATGATCGGGATGGCCACCAGCAACGGCCAGAACGAGGCTTGCAGGTCGGAGAAGTCCAGCGCCTTGCTGAACACGCCCCGGCTGATGGTCAGCATGTGGGTGGCGGGGTAGATCTGGCCGATCATGCGCCCCACGCCTTCCAGCGATGACACGGGGTTGAGCAGGCCGGCGAACTGCACCGCCGGCACCAGCGTGCCGATCATGGTGAAGAACAGCGCGGCGATCTGGCTGCGCGTGAAAGTCGAGGCCAACAGGCCGATGGCGGTGGCGACCACGTTGTAGATCAGCGCGGCGGCCAGCAGCGTGACGAAGCTGCCGGTGATGGGCACGTCGAACACGGTCACGGCCAGCAGCGTCATCAGCAGGAAATTAAGCATCGCCAGCGCGACGTAGGGAGCCTGCTTGCCCAGCAGGAACTCCAGCCGCGTGACGGGCGTGACGTACAGGTTGATGATCGAGCCCAGCTCTTTTTCCCGCACCACCGCCAGCGCCGTCAGCATCGCCGGCATCATCAGCAGCAGCAGCGGGATCACGGCCGGCACCATCGCGGGCAGGCTGCGCACGTCGGGGTTGTAGCGAAAGCGCGTTTCGATGCCGATCTGCTGCGCGGCGCTGTCGCCCAGCCGTTCGCGCGCCTGTTGTTGCAGCCAGCCCTGGTGCATGCCCTGCACATAGCCGCGTATGGTTTCCGCGCGCTGCGGCATGGCGCCGTCGATCCACACGCCGATCTGCGCGGGGCGTCCGCGTTCGGCGTCGCGCGCAAAGCCTTGCGGGATCTCGATGGCCAGCGACAGCTCGCCGCTGCGCATGCGGGCATCCATGTCCTGGTAATCGGTAATCGGCGGCCGTTCGACGAAGTAGCGCGAGCCGGCCAGATTCAGGCTGTAGTTCTGGCTCAGGCTGGTCTGGTCGCGGTCCATGACGGCGTAGCGCAGGTCTTCCACATCCAGGCTGATGCCAAAGCCGATCACGAACATCAACAGCAGCGAGCCGGCCAGCGCGAGCGTTGCACGCACGGGGTCGCGGCGCAATTCCAGCGTCTCGCGCCACAGGTAGCTGATCATCCGTTGCAGCTGGAAGCCGCCGGGTCGCGTCTCGGCCGCGTGAGGGGCGGGGCGCTGCGGCTCGCGTTCGTCCTGGGGCGCATCGGCCGTCGATGCGGGCTGCGTGCCCGCGCCGGCATCGATCAGGTAGGCGATGAACGCCTCTTCCAGCGTCTTGGCGCCGCGCTGCCGCACGATCTCGTCAGGCGAGGCGCTGACCAGCACCTTGCCTGCGTGCATCAGCGACATCCGATCGCAGCGCTGCGCCTCGTTCATGAAGTGCGTGGAAATGAAGATGGTGACCTGGTCTTGCCGCGCCAGCGAAATCAGAAGGCGCCAGAAATTGTCGCGGGCCACGGGGTCCACGCCCGAAGTCGGTTCGTCCAGGATCAGCAGCTCGGGCTTGTGCACCATGGCCACCGCCAGCGACAGGCGCTGGCGCACGCCCATCGGCAGGTTTTCGGGCAGTTCGTCCAGCACGTCGCCCAGGTCGAAGCGCGACGCCATTTCGTCCACGCGAGCGGCGATGTCGGCCTCGGGCACGTGGAACAGGCGTGCGTGCAGCACCAGGTTCTGGCGCACGGTCAGTTCGCCATAGAGCGAGAACGCCTGCGACATATACCCCACGCGCCGCCGCGTATCGATGTTGCGGGGATCGACCTCGACGCCGAACAGCCAGGCTTGGCCTTCGCTGGCCGGCAAGAGGCCGGTCAGCATCTTCATCGTGGTGGACTTGCCGCAGCCGTTGGAACCCAGGAAGCCGAAGATCTCGCCTCGGCGGATGCGGAAGTTGACGTGGTCCACGGCGACGAAATCGCCAAAGCGCATGGTCAGGTCGCGCGCCTCGATGGCGATGGGCGCATCATCGTCCAGCGCCAGCGGCGTGATGTGTACGGGCTGGTGGCCGCGCCGCTTCTCGGGTGGCAACAGCGCGATGAAGGCGGACTCCAGCGTATCGGCGCCGGTGCGTTGTTGCAGCTCGGCAGGCGTGCCGGTGGCCAGCACGCGGCCTTCGTCCATGGCGATCAGCCAGTCAAAGCGCTGGGCCTCGTCCATGTAGGCGGTGGCGACGATGACGCTCATGCCGCTGCGTTCGCGCCGGATGTCGTTGATCAGGTCCCAGAACTGCGCGCGCGCCAGCGGGTCCACGCCCGTAGTCGGTTCGTCCAGGATCAGCAGGTCCGGATCGTGGATCAGCGCGCAGCACAGGCCCAGCTTCTGCTTCATGCCGCCAGACAGCTTGCCGGCCGGACGCGACAGGAACGGCGCCAGCCCGGTGCTACGCGTCAGCGTGTCGATGCGGCGGCGGCGCTCGGCGGCGCTATGGCCGAACAGGCGGCCGAAAAACTGAAGATTCTCTTCGACCGATAGCGTCGGGTACAGATTCTTGCCCAGGCCCTGCGGCATGTAGGCGATGCGCGGGCAGACCGCGTCGCGGTGGCGCTTGCTGCCCATGTCGCCATCGAGCACGTCGACCGAACCTTGCTGCACCGCGCGCGAACCGGCGATGAGCGCCAGCAGGCTGGACTTGCCCACGCCGTCGGGGCCGATCAAGCCCACCATGCGGCCGGCGGGAATGTCCAGCGTGATCCCATCCAGCGCGACCGTCTTGCCGTAGCGCAGCGTCACGTCCGACAGCTTGACCACCGGCGGCACGGACGCGGCCATCGTGGTCGTGTCCATCACGGCACCTTCACTTCAAGGTTGGCGGGCCAGGCTGCCTGGCTGTCCAGCTTCAGCCAGGCCACGCCGGGCAAGCCGGTCTTGACCTGCTGCAAGTGCTGTTGCAGCAGCAGCGGATCGATCTGCGCCTTGACGCGGAACATCAGCTTTTGCCGCTCGCTGGCGGTTTCGACGGTCTTGGGAGTGAACTGCGCGGTGCTGGCCACGAAGGACACCTTGGCGGGGATGACGTATTGCGGCGCGGCGTCCAGGATGATGCGCACGTCCTGCCCCAGCGCCACGCGGCCAGCCGCCTGTTCGGGCAGGAAGAACGTCATGTAGACGTCGGTCAGGTCGACCATGTTGAGCACCTTGCCCCCCGCACCCAGCACTTCACCGGCCTGGGCCACGCGGTACTGCACGCGGCCGGCGCGCGGCGCGCGCAGTTCGCTGTCGGCGATATCGGCATCGATGCGGGCGATGGTGGCCAAGGCCGCGTTCACGGCCGACTGCGCGCCAACCTGGGCGGCGCGCGCGGCCTGGATGGCCGCTTCCGCCGCCTTCACCTGCGCACGCGAGGCGGTGACGGCTGCCTGCGCGCTGCGGACCCGGGCGCGGTCATCGTCCAGTTCCTGGATGGACGAGGCGCCTTCCTTGGACAAGGCTTCCGACCGCGCGAGCCGCCGTTGGGCCGCATCCAGCTCGCTTTCGCGCTGCAACACCACGGCCTCGGCGGCCAGCTTGTCGCTTTCGCGCTGCGCGATCTGGGCGCTGGCGCTGGCTGCGTTGTTGACGGCCTGCTGGTGCTGGGCGCGCGCTTCTTCGCGCTGCGCGTTCAGGGTGTCGATCTGCATGCGCGCCAGCGGCTGGCCGGCGCTGACGAAGTCACCTTCGGCCACCAGTACGTCCTGGATGCGGCCGGGCAGTTTGGTGGCGACGTCGATTTCGGTGGCCTCGATGCGGCCATTGCCGCTGATGAAGCCTTCGCCGGGGCCGGTGTCGGACAGCATGCGCCAACCCGTGAACGCGGCAGCGGCCACGGCCAGCACGACAAGAGCGGGGATCAGTTTTCGAGTGGGCAGCTTCATGGTTCTGGTCCTGGATCTATCGGGTCGAGGTAGGCACTTGCATGGCGTCGGGCGCGGGGTGCGGCGCTGTAGTCACGTCCGACGCGCTCTGTGTCGGGAGCGGGGCGTCGGCCTGCGTGCCGCCACCGAGCGCGGCATACAGGCCCACACGCGCGGACAGCAGCGCCCGGCGCGTCTGCACCAGCGCCTGCTGCGCGGTGAGCAGGTCGCGCTGCGCGTCCAGCACTTCCAGATAGGGCGATGCGCCATGGTCATAGCGCAGCTTGGCCAGCCGCGCGCGTTCGCTCTGCGCGGCGACGGTGGCGCGCAGCACCTGCACCTGTTCGGCCAGCCAGTGACGCGCGGCCAGCGCATCGGAAACGTCCTTGAACGCGCTCTGGATGCTTTGTTCGTAGCGGGCCACGGCCTGGTCGCGGCGCACGTCGGCCAAGTCCAGAGTGGCGCTGCGCCGGCCGGCGTCGAAGATCGGCAGGTCCAGGCTGGGCGCGAAGCTCCACGCGCCGCTGCCGCTGCCGAACAGGCCGTTCAGTTCGGCGCTGGCGGTGCCGAATGCGCCCGTCAGCGTGATGCGCGGGAAGAAGGCTGCGCGCGCCGCGCCGATGTTGGCATTGGCGGCGCGCAACTGGTGTTCGGCGGCCACGATGTCGGGGCGTTGGGTCAGCAGGTCGGACGGCAGCCCGGCCGGCAGGTCCAGCATCACGGCGTCGTCATCCAGGCCAGCCTTGGGCAAGGGCAGGTCCAGCGGCTTGCCCACCAGCTGTTCCAGCGCATGCGCCTGCGTGGCGCGCGCCTGTTCCAGTTCCGCGCCCAGCGCGCGGGCTTGCTGCCACAGCGTTTCCACCTGCGTCAGATCCAGCTTGGAGATCGAGCCCACCTCGTAGCGGCGGCGGAAGATGCGTAGCGATTCGCCGCGCGAGGCGATGGTTTCGCGGGTAAGCGCCAGTCGTTCGTCCAGTTCGCGCAGCGTCAAATAGCTGTCGGCCACCTGCGCGATCAGGCTCAACGTGGCGGCCCGCGCGGCGGCGTCGGACGCCAGGTAGTTCTCCAGCGCGGCGTCTTTCAGGCTGCGCACGCGGCCCCAGAAATCCAGCTCCCAGGAAGCCATGCCGACCCCGGCCTGATACTGGCTGCCGACCATCGGCTGGCCGGTCAGGTTCAGGTCGCCGGGGGTGCGGCTGCGCGCGCCTTCGGCCTGCACGCCGATCGTGGGGAATTGGTCGGCGCGCTGGATGCCGTACAGCGCGCGGGCCTCTTCGACGCGCAGCAGGGCTTGGCGCAGATCGCGGTTGTTGGCCAGCGCTTCGGTGATGAGGCCCTGCAGCACGGGGTCGGTGAAATAGCTGCGCCAACCCACGCGGGCGGCGTTGATGCCCGCCTCGGCCTGGGACGGCTCCGAATAGGTGCTGGCCACCGGCAGGGCGGGGCGCTCGTAGGTCGGGGCCATCGACACGCAACCCTGCATCAGCAGCACGGCCAGGGCGGCCGGCGCCAGGCGGGCAGCGTGCCAGGCCGGAAGCGGACGGCGAGTCATGTGTCGGTTCTCCATCGCGTTGGTGCCGGACGTAACGCCCGGCGGGGTTACCGTGGCGCGTCGCACGCGGGGCGGCTGAGGGGCAGGGCGGCCAGTGCGTACGCGGCCACTGCCGCCTGTCCCGCCATGGGGCGATTGCCCCGGTGTTGCGCCTTCCAGCGGCTCGGTCGCGGCGGCCTTTGCCGCCGATGCCAAGGCCGGTTTTACGGCCCGTGGCGTCCTTGCCGCATCCAAGGGAAAGATCGTCGCAGCGACCGGTTTCAGGGCCGGCGCCGGGTCGATCGGCTTGGAATATCTGGAACTGATTTTGCCCGCCAAGGGACTATCTTTCTTTGATCGAAATCAAGGTAACGACTGACCAGTCGGTTTTTAATGAGGCCGTCGGGCGGCGCGCGGCCTTCGTTGTGGCGCGCCGGTTTGCAAGGAGACACGGATGAGCACGCAACGCCGGCGTCTGCCTCCTACCGTGCGTATGGGGCAGATCCTGGACGCTGCGCTACAGGAATTTTCGGCGTCCGGATACGCGGGCGCGCGCATGGATGACATCGCGCTGCGCGCCGGCTTGTCCAAGGGCGGCCTGTACGCGCATTTTTCAAGCAAAGAAGACGTTTTCCAGGCGCTGCTGGAGCGGCATCTCTGTCCGCCCCGCCTGGACGCGCAGGCCATGGTGCAAGCGTCGGGCACGCCACGGGAGCTGGCCGAATGCCTGGTCGATCATCTCTATGCCAGCCTGGCCAATCCCGCCATGATCGCCATGATGCGCTTGCTGCTGGCGGAAAGCGCGAGGGTGCCGCACCTGGCGCGGCGCTGGCGGCAAGAGACCGCCGACGTCCATCTGGAAGATATTGCGCGCCTGCTGGCGCTGGCCCGCGAACGCGGCCTGTGCAAGGCGGGCGTGGCGGCCCGGCATCCCGAGCTGCTGCTCTCGCCGGTGGTGCATGCCATTGTCATGGCGATGTTGCTGGGTCCCGAGGACGGCGCGAATCTGGCGGCGCGGCGCGATGCGCATGTCGCGCTGATCTGCGGTCTGCTGTAGCGGGCACGGGGCCCGCAACCTTACGTCGAGGCGCGTAGCCGGGCCAGCTCGGCGGACAGCTCGGCGACCAATGCCTGGGCGCGCGCCAGCGGATCGTCCTGCACAGCGGCGGGAGCGGTGGGTGAGGCTTCGACAGGTGTTTCCTGCAAACGCGGATGCACGCTTTCGTGACCCATGCTGACGTCCACATCGAACACCAGTTGTTCGGCGCGATGCCAGGTGGTGAACCATTCCAGCGGACGGCCGTGCTGGTCCATGCCCTGGCCTTGCAGCATCAACAGGGGCGTGCCCGCCTGCGTGTCGAGCAGGCCCGCCAGCCTGGCGTCTGCCGCCACGGCGCGGATCTGATTGCGGCCGGCCCCGGGACGCAAACCGAAGCGGCGCGTCAGCACGCCATGCAGCGACGCGTCCGCCAGGTCTTCGGCGCGCAGACCGGGTACGGCATCGGCCGGCAGCCAGGTGCGCACGTAGGCCAGCGGCGCGTCGGCCACGTGGCGCAGGCGTTCCAGCATCAGCAATTGCGTGGTGCCGAAAAACGCCGCGACGTCGGCCGGCGGTTCGGCGCGCGCGAAGGCCAGCACGCGAGTCTGCAAGGCCACGCCGGACTGCGCGAACTGCTCGTACAAGCCCGTGGAACGCTGCACCAGCCGGCGATGTTCCTGCGGCGCGGCAACCGTCGCCGGGCGTCCGCTTTCGCGTTGGATCAGCCCTTCGGTGGCCAGCGCCGCAAGCGCCTGGCGCACCACGCTGCGCGCCACGCCGAAGCGCTCGCACAGCGCGGCCTCGCTAGGCAGCACGGCGCCCGCCGCCAGCTTGTTCGTTCGGATGAAGCCCCGCAACAGGGTCGCCACCTGGGCGTGCAGCGGGATATCGCCGGAGCGATCAAGAATGGGCAATGCGTCGTGCGTGGCGGGCGCCATGGAAATCAACCTCCGGTTTGTGCCCGCGCAGTTTCCCACACATGCGTCCAGCCCGGAGCCAGATGCGCGGCGCGTTCGGCAGCCAGGATCAGGCTGTCTTCGCGCGCGATGCCGCGGCCGGCGATGTCGAAGGCGGTGCCGTGGTCCACGGACACGCGCACGACGGGCAGGCCGACCGTGATGTTGACGCCGTCATCGCCATACACGGCCTTGAAGGGCGCGTGGCCCTGGTCGTGGTAGCAAGCGATCACGAATTGCCACTTGCCGCGCACGGCTTGCGGGAACAGGGCGTCGGCCGGGATGGGGCCGGCGGCCAGGATGCCGGCCGCATTGGCTTCGGCCACGGCGGGCGCCAGGATGTCGGCGTCTTCGCTGCCGAAGATGCCGTTTTCGCCGGCGTGCGGGTTCAGGCCCGACACGGCGACCGGCTGATCGCCACGGCCCAGCGCCTTGGCGAACGAGCCCGCCAGACGCAGCACGGCGCGCATGCGCGTGGGGGTCAGGTCTTCGATGGCCTGGCGCAGCGACACGTGGGTGGTCGCGTGGAAGATGTAGAGATCACCCGCCGACAGCACCAGCGAGAACGTCTTGACGCCGAATTCATGGGCCAGCAATTCGGTGTGGCCGGGCCACTTGTGGCCGGCGGCGTGCATCGCGGCCTTGTTCAGCGGCGCGGTGACGATGCCGTCGACTTCGCCGGCGCGCGCCAGGGCGCAGGCCGTGGTGACGAAACGCACCGAACCGTCGCCCGCATCGGCGCTGATTTCGCCCAGCTTGACGTGAGCCAGCGACGGGCCGGCTTGCAGCACTTCGATGGTGCCGGGAGTGTTGGTACAGTCGGCCGCGCGGTCCAGCTTGCGCACGATGGCGGGGTCGCCGCCCAGGCTGCGCACGGCGTTGACCATCACGTCCACGTCGCCCACCACCAACAGGCGCGCCTTCTGGCGCAGTTCGTCATGGCCCATCAGCATCTTGGCCGTGATTTCCGGGCCGATGCCGGCCACGTCGCCCAGGGTGACGGCCAGCAGCGGCAGCTTGTTAGGTTGGGGTTGTGTCATCGCTTGAATCTCCTGTCGCGGATCGCGCGCACGGCGCGAACCAATACGTCTTCGGTGCCAAAGCCGCCGGCCTTGGTCACCACGGGCAGGCCCGCGGCCGTGCCCCCGGTCAGCGTGCCCAGGGGCACGCCGCCCATCACTTCGTCCACCAGCGCAATGCCGCGCGCGGCCAGCGCCACGAGCACGCTGCGTGCGCCGTCGCCGCCTGTGGCGACCACGCCGGCGGCGCGCGAGGTGGTAATCAGTTGCGCCGCCAGGCTGCCCAGCCGGTCGGCGACTTTTTCGGAATCCAGCCCATCCATCTGGCCTTCGGGCGCCAGCAGCAGCACGGTGCCGGCGTGCGCCGGGGCCGTGGCGTGCGCTTGCAGCAGCGGCTGGCTCCATGCCTGCCACGCCGCGTCATCGGCCAATTGCACCAGCGAGGGCGTCCAGGTATCCGCGCCCGTGGCTTGCAGCGCGGCGGCTTGTGCGCGCGCCGCGCTGTGCTGCGAGGTGACCACGACGACGACGGGCGCCGTCTGATCAGCACCGGCCCAGACGCGCGCCAGCGGCACGGCCAGGCCGCCCGCGCCCACGGGCAGGGCGTGTTCGCCCAGCAAGCCGATGGCGCGCGCCAGCCGTTCCAGGTCCGCGTCCGTGGCGGCATCGACCACCACGGTGTGGCCCGCCTGGCGGATGCGGGCGGCCAGCGTCTCGGCCGTGTCGCCGTCCTGCGTGGCCACGTGGGCGCAGCCGAGCAGGGTGGGGATATGGCTTTCGGTGACGGGGGTGACCGGGTCGGTCGCGGCGGAAGTCTCCGTGACCGGCTTGCCGTTCACGTACAGGATGCCTTGCTCGACGGTGCGGCCGGTGGCCGGGAAGGCCGGGCAGATCACCGCGATCGTGTCCGGGCCCCAGGCCTCGCGCGCCGCGTCGATCTCGGCCTTGAAGGCGCCGCGCAAGGTGGAGTCCACCTTCTTGTACAGGCGCGACACGCCGGCCGCGCGCAGTTGACGCACGTTCTCGTCGATGACGCGCGCGGCGTCGGCGGCGGGCAGGGCGCGGCTGTGGGTCGTGACGGCCAGCACTTCGACGCCGGCCGTGGCCGGGCCGGACAGCGCCTCGTCGGCGCCGCCGATGGACAGGTGCGTGCTCCAGCCGGCGCGCACGAACTGCACCGCGGTGTCGCCCGAACCGGTCAGGTCATCGGCGACGATGGCGATCGTCGGAGTCAAAGCGCCTCTCCGCGCGCCTCGCCCAAGGTGGGCGTGGCGTTGCTGACGTCTGCGTCCTCGGACTTCAGCTCACCCGCGCGCTTGAGGAAGTACGACGCCAGCATCGGAGCCAGGATCGAACTGATCAACACGCAGGCGGCCACTTGCGCGGTGGCGGTGGACACGTACTGCTGGAAGTTGGGGTCGGCGGCGGCGACCACGGCCGGCGTGGCGATGGCGTTGCCTGCCGTCGTGCCGGCTGCGAAGCCCAGGCCGCTCTTGCCGCCACGGCGCAGGATCATGCGATAGCCCAGGTAGACCAGGCCGCCGGTGATGGGGCTGATGATCAGGCCCAGGATCAGGCCGCTGACGCCGCCGCTGACGACCGCACCCAGATTGATGCCGGTGCCCAGCGCGAAGGCGAAGAAGGGGATGACGATGTTGGGCACGGGCTTGAGCACGTCGCGCCACTTGGGGTCCAGGTTGCCGACCACCACGCCCAGCAGGAACGGCACCAGCGCCGCCACCAGGGCAATCATGGGGATGTCGGCCAGGCCCGAAGCGCCCAGGAACAGCAGGCTGAAGAAGGGGCCGTCATTGACCGCGCTGGCGACGTAGGCGCCACGGTCGCGTGCATCGCCGTACTGGCCGGTGTAGGCCAGCCACAGGCCGCCGTTGCTGTTGTCGAACGCAGCCAGCAAGGCCAGGATCGACACGCCCAGCACGCCGTCCAGGCCCACGTAGCTACCCAGGATGATGATCAGCGTGGCGGGCACCAGCGTCTTCATCAGCAGGATGGTGCCGGCGGTGGCCAGGATGGGGCCGCCCGTGCGGGCGTTCACTTGGGTGCCGGTGGCGAAGATCAGCAGGGCGATCAGCGGCAGGGCGCTGTTCTTGAACAGCGCGGTGGTGAAGCCGCCGATGGCCAGGGCATCAGGGGCGAAGGTGCCGATCAGGGAACCCAGGATCAGCGGCACGAGCATCAATCCACCAGGGATTTTCTGCATGGTGCCAAAAAAAGGCGAACGGGAAGTTGCGGCGGTCGACACTTGCGTGAGTCTCCAGGACGGTTCTGTTGGGTTGCAGACGTTCGTTGATGCGTCTGTCAGCGGGGGTTGAAAACCGCTAGTGTACACCTGTACGTACTGCCTGTACGTACAGGTTTTCCCATCCCGGAGCCCGCCGCTAGAAGCGGTATGCGCCGCTCAACATGACCGTCCGGCGCGCGCCGTAGAAGCAGTCGCCACGGTCCAGGCAGACCACCTCGTAGGTGCGGTCGGCAATGTTGTTGACGTTCAGGGCGTAGCGCCACGGGCCATTGTCGTAGCTGACCATGGCGTCGAACAAGGTGACCGCGGGCGTCTGCGGCGCGCCGCCGTCCGTGAACGCCGTCAGGTAGCGCACCCCCGCGCCCACCGCGAAGCCGGGCTGGCCCGCCAGCGCGAAGCGGTATTTACCCCACACCGAGGCCATGTGCTTGGGCAGCGCTTCGAGCTGCGGATCGGGATCGGTGTAGATGTAGTTGGCGATCACGTCCACGTTCTTGGTGACGCGGCCGCGCAATTCCAATTCAACACCGCGCGTGCGCGTCTTGCCGGCCTGTAGCTGGTTGTTCGGGTTCTCGGGATCGTTGGTCTGCCGGTTCTTTTCGCGCAGGTCGTAGGCGGCGGCGGTGAATTCGATGTCGGCGTCGCGCGGCATGTACTTGATGCCGGCTTCGACCTGCTTGCCCCGCATCGGCTTGTAGCGTTCGTTGTAGAAGTTCGAGCCCGCGATGGGCGTGAACGATTCGCTGTAGCTCAGGTACGGCGACCAGCCATTGTCGGCCGCGTACATCAGGCCGAAGCGCTTGGTGGTGGCGTAGTCCGTTTCCTTGTCCTGGCCCTCGATGCGATTGTCGGCGCGGTCGCGGCGGATGCCCGCCAGGAAGATCCAGTTCTTGTCGAACTTGATCTGGTCCTGCGCGTAGAAGCCCAGTTGCTGCTGCTTTTGCTTGGGCGTGTCGGACAGTTCATATTCCGGCCGGTTGCCGTAGACGGGGTGATACAGGTTCAGCGGCGCGCCCAGGCCCGAGGCCGTCTGGCTGGTTTCGCGGTAGTGCGAATAATCCATCCCGAAGATCACCGTGTGCTCGGTGCGGCCCCAGTGCAGCTTGCCTTCCAGGTTCTGGTCGGCAAGCAGCGTGCGCATGCGTGGCTTGTTGACGTAGAAGTAGCGGTCGGTGGTGGTTTGATCGGCGTCGATGTATGAATCGCCGCGCCGCGCGCCATACACGTTCGGGTACAGGGACTGGTAATCGACGCGGCTGACCGTGTTGCGCACGTTCTGACGGAATTTCCAGGTGTCGTTGAACTGGTGTTCGAACAGCCAGCCCACGCTGAATTGCTCGGTGTCGTAGGCGTCAAAACCGGGTTCGCTGACGAAGCGGCGCGTGGGGATGCGGCCGTTCGGGTTCTCTTGTACCGATCCGTTCCAGGGCAGGAACGATTGCGTGGTGCCGGCTTTGTCCTTTTGCCACAGCGCCTGGAATGTCAGCGACGTGGCGGCGCTGGGCCGCCAGGTCAGCGACGGCGCCAGCATCAGGCGGTCGTCCGGCGCGTGTTGCACCTGGGTATCGCTGTCGCGGCCCACGGCCACCACGCGGTACAGCCATTGGCCGTCTTCCGTGACCGGCCCGGTCAGGTCGGCCTGGATCTCGCGCCGGTTGTCATTGCCCAGCACCACGCCGATCTCGCGTTGCGCCTCGGCTTGCGGGCGCTTGCTGACCAGGTTGACGATGCCGCCCGTGCTGCCCTGTCCGTACAGCATGGACGAGGGGCCGCGCAGCACTTCCACGCGCTCCATGCCGTAGATCTCGGTACGCGGGTTGTTGTAGTTGAAGAACTGACGCAAGCCATCCAGGTATTGCGCGGGCTCCACGCCGCGTATCCGCACGTAGTCCCCCCGGTTGTCCACGCCATACGCGTTGGGCCGCACGCCGGCCGCGTAGTTCATGGCGTCCTGCACGTTCTGCGCGCCCTGGTCCACGATCTGATCGCGCGGAATGACCGTGATGGCCTGCGGCGTTTCGGACAGCGGCGTGTCGGTCTTGGTGCCCGTGGCGCTGCGCGTGGCGACGTAGCCGTCTACCGGGCCGGTCGCGGTTTCACCCGTGCCCGTCACCTGCACGGCGGGCAGGACGGTGGTGGGTTCGGCGGTTTGTGCGTGCGCGGCGGCGCCCAGGCAGGCGGCCAGCGCGGCGGCGGGCAACAAGGTCTGCGGCCGCGCCTGACGGGCGGTGCGGATCGGATGGCGTTTCAAGTGGGTCCCCTGCGGCGCTGCGGCCGCTGATTACATATAGAAATGGCAACGATAATTATTATTAATTGCGTTGCTGCGCTTCGCCTAGCCGCAGCAGCCATCCCAGATGTAAAAAAGCCCTGCGGCCGACGCAGGCGCGAGGGCAGGCGGCCATGCAAATTTCTTTTTTTTCAGCAGCTTGGCGCGCGTCTCGCGCGGTCCGCGCCCGTGGCCCGGCAGATGTGGCGCTGTTGGGCCCACGCGACACCGGCCGGATCAGGCGTACTGCGCCCGCCGCGTTCCGCCTTCACGCCGGCTGGCCTTGTCGGCCACGATGTTGTCCTGACCCATCTGCCGGCCGCGCCGTTCGATGCGGCCCAGGAAGTCACGCAGCTGTGTGATTTCGGCGGCGCTCAGATCCTGCACCAGCAGCTCGTTCAGCCGCGAGACCTCGGGCAGCAGCGCCTGATAGCGGGCCAGGCCGTCGGCGGTGGCCTCGATGCGCACGACCCGGCGGTCGGCGCTGTCGTGCAGGCGGCGCAGCCAGCCCTTTTCGCATAGCGCGCCCAGCGTGCGAGACGTGCGCGCCAGATCCAGCTTGGCGGCCGCCGCCAGCTCGGCGGAGCTCATGATGCCGCCTTCGATGGCACAGGCCAGGATCCGCCATTCACGCCGCGTGATGCCGAAGCGGCCCTCGCACAAGCGCACGAAGACCGGGTTGGACTGCGACCACGCCTGGTACAGCCGATACATCAGCATGTCGTCCAGATGCGGCGAGGCCGGGGATGATTCGGTTGGCATGGCGTCTCCTCCTTGCCGCAGCGCCTGCCGCGTCGCGCGCGGTGCGTCTGCATATCGTTATGGAAAGTCCTGGATTAGATCAAGCAATGGCCCCGTTGCTACATTCAATCCGCCTATTTGCGGTGCGGCCAGGCAGCAAGAACCATAACCGACAGCGGGCCACTGTCGACAGGAGAACACCATGCGTAAATGGATGACGGGCGCCGCCTTGGTCGCCGCCTTGGCGGGGGCCGCGCCGCTGGCCGGGGCGCAGCAGCCGCCGCTTGATAGCGCGTTGACGATCGTGGTGGGCTATCCGCCGGGCGGCAGTTCCGACCGCATCGCGCGCCTGGTCGCCGATCGCTTGAAAGACCGGGTGGGCGTGCCGGTCGTCGTCGAAAACAAGACGGGGGCAGGCGGCCGTATCGCGGCGCAGGGCCTGCACGCCGCGCCCGCCTCGCAGAATGTGCTGATGCTGGCCAATCCCGCCGTGATGGTGGTGGCGCCGCTGGTCTATGCCCAGCCCGGCTACGATGCCCAGCGCGACTTCAAGCCGGTGTCGCTGGTCAGCCAGTACAAGTTTGCGCTGGCCGTGCCGGCCGATTCGTCCATCAAGGACGTGGCCGGCCTGCGCCAGTGGCTGCGCGCCCATCCCAAACAATTCACCGTAGGCGTGCCGGCCACCGGCAGCCTGCCGCACTTTTTCGCGTTGATGCTGGGCCGGGAAATCGGCCAGGAGCCCGAAGTGGTCGGCTATCGCGGATCGGCCCCGCTGATCACGGAACTGATTGGCGGCATCCTGCCGCAGGGCATCGACACGCTGGACACCTTGCTGCCGCAGCATCGCGCCGGCAAGATCCGCATCCTGGCCATCTCGGGCGAGGCGCGCGATGCCGAGTTGAAAGACGTGCCCACCTTCCGCGAAGGGGGCGTGAACCTTGCGGCGGACGGCTGGAACGCCTTTTTCGCGCCCGCCGCGATGCCCGAGGCCAAGATCCGCCGGCTGGGCGCCGACATCGCCGCCATCCTGCAAGAACCCGCCATGCAGCAAGCCGTGCGCGACGCGTTCCTGGAACCGGTGTCGCTGGACGCGCCCGCCACCGGCCAGGCGCTGGCCGCGTACCGCAAGCAATGGGAGCCCGTCGTGCGCGATTCCGGCTTCACTGCCACGCAATAAGGGGCGGCAATGAGTACCGTGCAAAATGTGTTGTTCATCATGGCGGATCAACTGCGTGCCGATCACTTGAGCTGCTATGGCCACCCCTATCTGCAAACGTCCAACCTGGATGCGCTGGCCGCACGCGGCGTGCGCTTTGATCGCGCGTTCGTGAATTCCGGCGTGTGCGGCCCGTCGCGCATGAGCTACTACACCGGCCGCTATCCGTCGCGGCATGGCGCGACCTGGAACCGCGTGCCGCTGTCCATCAACGAGATCACGCTGGGCGAATACCTGGCGGGGCAGGGGCGCGATCTGGCGCTGGCGGGCAAGACCCACATCATCCCCGACAAGGCCGGCATGGAGCGCCTGGCGATCGATGGCGCATCCGAGCTGGGCGTGCTGCTTGAACGAGGCGGCTTCACTGAACTGGACCGCTACGACGGCCACCACCCGCCCGGCGAAGAAAGCGGTTACCCGGCCTACCTGCGCCGCCAGGGATACGACAGCGCCGACCCCTGGACCGATTTCGTCATTTCGGGCGTGGACGCGAACGGACAGATCGCAAGCGGCTGGAACATGCGCAACGTCCATCTGCCTGCACGCGTGGCCGAGCCGCATTCCGAAACCGCCTACATGACGGATCAAGCGCTGGACTTCATGAAGCGGCGCGGCAGCCAGCCCTGGGTGCTGCACCTGAGCTACGTCAAGCCGCACTGGCCGTACATGGCGCCCGCCCCTTACCACCAGCGCTACCGCGCCGATCAATGCCTGCCCGTGCGGCGCAACCGCGAAGAGCTGCGCGGCGCGCACCCCGTGGTGGCCGCGTATCGTCAGCAGGAAGAAAGCGTGAGCTTCTCGACCGATGAATGCGTGCGCGTCGTGCGCCCCGCCTACCAGGGCCTGATCCAGCAGCTGGACGACCACCTGGGCCGGTTGTTCGACTACATGGAAGGCGCGGGACTGATGAAGAACACGCTGATCGTGTTCACGGCTGATCACGGTGATTTCCTGGGCGACCACTGGCTGGGCGAGAAGGAACTGTTCTACGACACCGTGCAACGCGTGCCGTTCATCGTGATGGACCCGTCGGCGGCGGCGGACGCCACGCGCGGGCAGGCGCTGGACGACATGGTGGAAAGCGTGGACGTCGTGCCGACCGTGCTGCGCGCGCTGGGCACGCCGGGACCGGCGCATCGGCTCGAAGGCCGCGAATTGCAAACGCTGCTGCATGGCCGCGACGCCGCCACGCCGTGGCGCGACTGCGTGTACTCAGAGTTGGACTACAGCTTCCGCCAGGCCCGCATCCTGCGCGGCAAGACGCCGCAGAACGCGCGCGCCTGGTCCGTGCGCACGGACCGCTGGCGCTATGTGTACTGGCTGGACGAGCCCGAACAGCTGTACGACCTGCATGCGGACCCCGACGAATTCCAGGACCTGGGCACCAGCGCGACGCATGCCGCGATCCGGCAAGAACTGCGCGAGCGCCTGCTGGACTGGATGCTGCGCGGCAAGCGCCGCACCACCATGAGCGACGAGGCGGTCGAAAAGGCCACGAACGCGCACAAGCGGGCAGGGGTTTTCTTCGGACAGTGGTAACCGGTCGGGGCGGCAGCGCCCCGCCAGCAACGTTCACGCGTGGTCGGCGCTATGTTTTTCAAGCGGCGCGGCGGCGTCGGGTTTCAGTTCGCGCCGCAGGATCTTGCCCACGTTCGTGCGCGGCAGGTCATCGCGAAATTCCACGTAGCGCGGCACCTTGTAGCCCGTCAGCTGCGTGCGGCAATGGGCGATCAGCGTGTCGGCGTCCAGCGTCGGATCCTTGCGGATCACATACAGCTTGACCGCTTCGCCCGAGCGTTCGTCCGGTACGCCGACCGCCGCCACTTCGCGCACGCCAGGATGCAGCGCGGCGACGTCCTCGACTTCGTTGGGATACACGTTGAAGCCCGACACGAGGATCATGTCTTTCTTGCGGTCGATAAGGAACACGTAGCCGTCTTCGTCCACGTAGCCGATGTCGCCCGTGCGCAGAAAGCCGTCGGGGTACATCACCAGCGCCGTTTCGTCCGGCCGGTTCCAATAGCCTTGCGTGACCTGCGGCCCGCGCACGCAGATTTCCCCGCTTTCTCCGATGCCTTGTTCCACGCCCTCATCGTTGCGTATGGATATTTCCGTGGACGGCACGGGCAGGCCGACCGAGCCGGTGAATACCTTGACGTCCAGCGGGTTGACGGTGACGGCGGGCGAGGTCTCGGTCAGCCCGTAGGCCTGCGCCAGCGACTTGCCGGTCACGGCGCGCCAGCGGTCGGCCACGGCGCGTTGCACCGCCATGCCACCGCCCATCGTCAGGCGCAGGCGCGAGAAGTCCAGCTTGGCGAAGTCGGGATGGTTCAGCAGCGCGTTGAACAAGGTGTTGACGCCGGTGAAGGCCGAAAACGGCACCTTGCTCATTTCCTTGATCAAGCCCGGAATGTCGCGGGGGTTGATGATGAGCAGGTTGCTGGCGCCGATCTTCATGAACGTCAGGCAGTTCGCCGTCAGCGCGAAGATGTGATAAAGCGGCAAGGCCGTCACGATGCATTCCTGCCCGTCGGCGACCAGCGGCTTGATCCACGCGTGCGCCTGGCTCAGGTTGGCCACCAGGTTGCCATGCGAAAGCATCGCGGCTTTGGCGACGCCCGTGGTGCCACCCGTGTATTGCAGGCAGGCCAGGTCGCGCTGGTCCAACTGCGCTTCGGTGAACGGTTCGCGCCTGCCGGCGAGCAGCGCGTCGGCCAGATTGACGTGGCCAGGCAGGGACCAGGCCGGCACCATGCGCTTGACGTGCCGGATCACCAGGTCCACCAGCCGGCCCTTGACCGGCCCCAGCATCTGGCCGATGGACGTGACCAACACCTGTTCCACCGCGCTCTTGGGCAAGGCCTTTTGCACCGTGGCCGCGAAGTTGTCCGCGACCACGATGGCGCGCGCGCCCGAATCCACCAACTGGTGTTCGAGCTCGTGCGAGGTATAGAGCGGATTGCAATTGACCACGACGCAACCGGCGCGCAAGGCGCCGAACAGGCAGACGGGGTATTGCAGCAGGTTCGGCATCATGAGCGCGATACGGTCGCCACGGCCCAGGCCGCGGGCGTTCAGCCACGCGGCGAAGTCGCGCGTCAGCGCGTCCAGCTCGGCGTAGCTCATCGCTTTGCCCATGCTGATGTACGCCGTCTTGTCCGCATAGCGGCGGCAGCTTTCGCGCACGACCGACACCAGCGTGGTCACGCCATCCATCTCGATCCGCGCGGGAACGCCAGCGGGGTAGCTCTTGTGCCAGATTGGTTCCATCGTCTCGGGGTTCCGCCTAGTTGCCCAGCAGGGCATTTTTCAGGGAGGCCTGTGCCGGCTTGTCGCCCAGCCAGACGCGGAGCAGCGCGCGCGCGAAGTCGGGGTTGTCGATGCGGCCCCGTTGCACGCCATTGTGCGTCCCGGTGACGCCGCCAGCGTCGAAATACAGATCGATCACATCGCCTTCTTTGGCCGTGCCGATAGCGGCCATCAGGCGGGTCAGCTGGTCGGTGGGCGCTTTCATGGCAGCCAGTTCAGATTTGGGCGTATTGTCGCGCAAGCCGTCCTGCAACGCTTCGTCCAGGCTCTTGCTGTCGACGTCGCGCAGCAATTGCAGGCGCAGGCGGCTAGGTTCCGTGCTGTTGACGAGCGTGGCGGCATCATGGCTTTTGTGTGTGACGTACAGCGCGGCGACGTACACCTTCACAACGAATTTCGTGCGCAGGCCGGCGCCATTGAGCACCAGCGCGTGGCCGCCTTCGGACAGCTGTTCCGGCACGCGCGTGCCCGCCACTTCCCGGTCGGCGGCGAGCACCGGCGCGCCGGCCAGGGCGGCGACAAGCATAAGGCTCAGGGCGGTGGATCGCCCTCCAGGGATGCATTGCATGTGTCTCCTCCTGAGTTTTTTCGCTTGTAGAACTTCTTGTCTGCGATATAGATCGTGCGTTCGACCACGGCATAGACCACGCCGTCCTTGTCCTTCAATTCGACCGTATAGCTGCGGGTGGTTTCGTGCTCGCGCGCGAGCACGCGCCGGATGTCCGCGATTTCGTCGGGCGGCAGGCGGAAGTCCACGTAAAGCGTCGTGTAGGCGGGCTTGCGGTAGC
This sequence comes from Achromobacter piechaudii NBRC 102461, assembly GCF_001571245.1. GTDB lineage: Bacteria > Pseudomonadota > Gammaproteobacteria > Burkholderiales > Burkholderiaceae_B > Achromobacter > Achromobacter piechaudii. The sequence continues at coordinate 153,495 of NZ_BCTK01000001.1, forward strand.
GGATCGAGGCCGCCTTGTCCCACACGATGTGATCGGGGCCCAGCGCGGACATCAGCATCGTGGGATGCGCGCCGTCCGTCACGGCGAACAGCGACCCGCCATACATCGACCCCACGATATTGCGGGTGCGGCGCAACAGCGGCAGCTTGATGCGGATGTGCAGGAAATCCGGCGACACGTACAACACGCGGCCGCCGGTGGCGCGAAACGCCGGATGCAGGTTGAAGCCCACCCGCATCAGGCGCGCGCGCCATTGCGGCGACAGGCTTTTGAACCAATAGGGCTTCATGCTGGGCATGCCGGATCGTTTCGCAAAGTGGCGCCGTTCTACATGGCTTCGAACAGGCCGGCCGCGCCCATGCCGGTGCCGATGCACATCGTGACCAGCCCGTACTTGCCGCCCGTGCGGCGCAGGCCGTGCGTGATGGTGGCGGTGCGGATGGCCCCGGTGGCGCCCAGCGGATGGCCCAGCGCGATGGCGCCACCCAGCGGGTTGACCTTGGCCGGATCCAGCTTCAGTTCGCGGATGACGGCCAGCGACTGCGCCGCGAATGCTTCGTTCAGTTCGATCCAGTCCAGCGCGTCCTGCGTGATGCCGGCGCGTTCCAGCACCTTGGGTATCGCGGCCACGGGGCCGATGCCCATCACTTCGGGCGGCACGCCGGCCACCGCGAAGCTGACGAAGCGCGCCAGCGGGCTGAGATTGAATTCGCGCAGGATGCGGTCGGACACCAGCACCACGGCGGCCGCGCCATCGGACATCTGCGAACTGTTGCCGGCGGTCACGCTGCCGCGCGTCGAGAACACGGGGCGCAGCCGCGCCAGGGCCTCGGCGCTGCTGTCGGGGCGCGGGCCCTCGTCCACTTCAACCAGGCGGCGCACCACGCGCACCGCGCCGCTGGCGCCATCGGGCAGATGGGACACCACTTCGTAGGGCGTGGTCTCGGCGCGGAAGTGGCCGGCCGCGATGGCGGCGCATGCCTTCTGGTGCGAGGCGAGGGCAAACGCGTCCTGGTCTTCGCGCGACACTTTCCAGCGTTCGGCCACTTTTTCGCCGGTCAGCCCCATGCCGAAGGCCATGCCGATGTTCTCTTCGTGCGCGAATATTTCCGGGTTCATCGACACCTTGTTGCCCATGATCTGCGGCATCGCGCTCATGGATTCGGTGCCCGCGCCGATCATGATGTCGGCCTCGCCCACGCGGATGCGCGCGGCGGCGTCCGCCACCGCCTGCAAGCCCGATGCGCAGAAGCGGTTGACGGTGACGCCCGCCACGCTTTGCGGCAGGCCGGCCAGCAACAGGCCGATGCGCGCCACGTTCATGCCCTGTTCGGCTTCGGGCATGGCGCAGCCGGCAATCACGTCTTCGATGCGCACGGCGTCCAGCGTGGGAACCTGCGCCAGCGCGCCGTTCAGCGCGGCGGCCAGCATGTCGTCGGGCCGCGTGGTGATGTAGGCGCCGTTGCGCTTGCCCACCGGCAGGCGCGTGGCGGCGACGATGTAAGCGTCTTGAATCTGCTTGGTCATGATCGTTTCCTCAGTTGCGCAGCGGCTTGCCGGTTTCCAGCGTGTGGCGAATGCGGGCCTGGGTTTCAGGCGTGCGCAGCAGCGCCACGAATTCGCGGCGCTCCACGGCCAGCAGCCATTCTTCGTCCACCTTCGTGCCGGTTTCGACTTCGCCGCCGCACAAGGCCACGGCGGCGCTGCGCGCCACGCGATAATCGTGCGCGCTGATCATGCCGCCTTCGCGCATGTTGACCAGCACCATTTCGAAGTTGGCGATGCCGTTGCGGCCCGCGACCGGAATGTTGGCCAGGCGGGGCGGCGGCGTGTAGCCGGCTTCGGCGGCCGCGCGGGCCTGGCCGATGGCCACGAACAGCAGCTCGTCGGGGTGGAACAGGACGATGTCGTGCTCGCGCGCAAAGCCGGCGTCGATGGCTTCCAGCGCGCTCTTGGCCACCTGCGCCATGGCGATGGTCTGGAACACCGGTTGCAGGTAGGGGAACACTTCGCCAGGCGTTGCCGTCTTGGCTGCCAGCGCGGCCGCGCGGCCGGCAAATTCCTTGCTGCCGCCGCCTGCGGGGATCAGGCCCACGCCGGCTTCCACCAGGCCGATATAGCTTTCCAGCGCCAGCACGCGGTGCGAGGTGTGCATCAAAAATTCGCACCCGCCGCCCAGCGCCATGCCCTGCACGGCGGCGACGGTAGGAATGTGCGCGTACTTGAACGACTGCGAGGTGCGCTGGAATTTCTCAACCATGGCCTCCAGCATGTCGAACTTGCCGTCGGCGCAAGCCTGCACCACCTGTTGCAGGTTGGCGCCCACCGCGAAGGGCGGTTCGTGCCAGATGACCAGCCCGTCGAAATCGCGTTCGGCGCGCGCCACGGCTTGCAGCACGCCTTCCAGCACTTCGCCGCCCAGCGTGTGGTTCTTCGAGGTGACAGACAGGATGGCGATGCCCGCGTCCACGTCCGGCAAGTTCCACAAGCGCACGCCTTCGTTTTCCCAGACGGTCACGCCACGGTCATCGGGGCCTTCGCCAAACACGCGTTCAGGGAACTGCTGGCGTCGATAGACCGGCAGCGACGAACGCGGATGCAGCGTGCCCGTGCGCGCCGAATACGAGCCCTGCGGCGCGTGCACGCCCTGGCGCTCGGGTTCCAGTGCCCAGGCGGGCAGGGGGGCGTCACTCATGGCGCGGCCAGCGGCGATGTCCTCGGCCACGGCGGCGGCAATCGCCTGCCAGCCAGCGGCTTGCCAGGTTTCGAACGGGCCTTGCGACCAGCCAAAGCCCCAGCGCATGGCCAGGTCCAGGTCGCGCGCGTTGTCGGCGACGTGTTCCAGCTGGACGGCGCTGTAGTGGAAGATGTCGCGGAACAGGCTCCACAGGAATTGCGCCTGCGGATGGTCGCTGGCGCGCAAGGCGGCAAAGCGCTTGGCCGGATCGCGTTCCTTCAACAGCGCGGCCACTTCATCGGCCAGCTTGCCGGCGCTGGGGCGGTAGTCTTGCGCCTTCAGGTCCAGCACCAGGATGTCGCGGCCTTGCTTGCGGTAGACGCCCGCGCCCGTCTTCTGGCCCAGCGCACCCTTCTGGATCAGCGCCGACAGCCACTCGGGCAACGCGAAATAGCGGTGCCAGGGGTCGTCCGGCAGATTCTTTTCCATGGTGCCGACCACGTGCGCCAGCGTATCCAGCCCGACCACGTCCGCCGTGCGGTAGGTGGCGCTCTTGGGGCGGCCGATCTTCGGACCGGTCAGCGCGTCGACCTCGTCAAAGCCCAGGCCCAGCCGTGCGGTGTGGTGCATGGCGGCCAGGATGGAGAACACGCCGATGCGGTTGGCCACGAAGTTGGGCGTGTCCAGCGCGCGGATCACGCCCTTGCCCAGCGTGGACGTCAGCCAGGTTTCCACCTGGTCCAGCACGGCCGGCTGCGTATGTGACGTGGCGATGATTTCCACCAGCCGCATGTAGCGGGGCGGATTGAAGAAATGGATGCCGCAGAAGCGCTCGCGCAGGCTGTCAGGCAGGGCGTTGGCCAGGGCGTCGATCGACAACCCGGACGTATTCGAGGCGATGATGGCATCGGGCGACACATGCGGGGCGATGCGCTCGTAGAGCGCCGTCTTCCAGTCCATGCGTTCGGCGATGGCTTCGATGATCAGGTCGCAGCCACGCAGCGCGTCCAGGTGGTCGTCGTAGTTCGCGGGGGTGATGAGCGCCAGGCGGGCGGCGCCGGCCAGCGGCGCGGGTTCCAGCTTTTTCAGTCCGGCCAGCGCCTTGTTGACGATGCCGTTGCGGTCGCCTTCGCGGGCGGCCAGATCGAACAGCGTGACCGGCACGCCGGCATTGGCCAGGTGGGCGGCGATCTGCGCGCCCATGACGCCGGCGCCCAGGACGGCGACGTGTTTGACGACGAACTTGCTCAAGGGATTCTCCTTAAAAAAGCGGGCGGTGCGGCTTGCGGCCGCCCGCCCGCGCAAGGCTAGAAGCGGGACGACAGTTGCAGGCCCAGGATGTGGCCGCTGCTGTCATAGGTGCCCGCCACGCGGCCCTTGGTCGCCTGGCTGCCGGACGTCGTATCGATGTCGGTCTTGCGCAGGTACAGATAGGTGTAGCCCAGGTCCAGCGTGGTGCTCTTGGTGGCGGCCCACTGCACGCCCGTCGAGAACCAGTAGCGGTTGTTGTCGGGCAGGGAGGTCGGGCGGTCGGACGCCTTGTGCACGGGCGATTGGTCGTAGGCCAGGCCGAACTTCCACTTCCAGTCGGGGGCGAACTTGTAGTTCGCGCCCAGCGCAAAGCGCCAGGTGTCGCGGAAGTTCAGCGGCAGATCGTCGTCGCGCGCGCCGGGGCCCGAGTTGCGGATCTTCAGGTCGGGAATGCTGCTCCAGCCGGTCCACGACACATCGCCCAGCAGTTCCCAGCGTTCGTTCAACTGGTGCGCGGCGCTCAGGATCAGCGTATCGGGCAGGTCCACCGAGGCCTTGGCGTCGAACGATACCGACTGCTTGGTCGGGCCGATGCTGGTGATGTCGGTGTCGCCCTTGGCGGTGTGCTTGATCTTCGAGCGATACGACAGGCCGATGCGCGTGTCTTCGGTGGGTTGCAGCATGAAGCCGACGTTCCAGCCCCAGGCGTCGCCCTTCAGGTTCAGGTCCGCGTCGCCGTTGGTGGCGACCGGCAGGCCGGCGATTGGCACCACGGCCTTCTTTTTGTAGTTGGCGTCGATGTGCTGCCAGTTCAGCCCGAAGCCCATCGAGAACTTCTCGTTGACCTTGTAGGCGATAGACGGGTTTACGTTGATCGTCTTGATCTCGAACTTGTTGGAATGGTACTGGCCCACCCAGCCGTCGTCGTATTCCGTCATCAGGCCGAACGGCGCGCCGACGCCCAGGCCGATGTACCACTGCTCATTCAACTGCCAGGAGGCGTACAGGTTGGGCACGACGCCCAGGTTGCCGGCGTCGCCGCCATTGCCGCCCGTGGGGACTGAACCGTTCAGGCCGGAGCCGGGCAGGCCGGGAGCGGAGGGGTTGCGGCTGTCGCCGTTGTCCTTGAACTTGAACGAGGGCTTGATCAGGTTGACCCCGCCCGAAAAATTCACACCCGGCAAATACGTCATGCCTGCCGGGTTGAAATAGATGATGCTGGCGTTTTCCGGATTTGCCGCCGAGCCTGCATAAGCGTTGCCCAGGCCACTGGCGTTCTGCTCCAAGAGCTGAAAGCCGGCGGCGTAGGACGTTGCGGATGCGCCCAGGCCGACCACAAGGGCCGACAAGGTGCTCAGGGACAATGAACGTCTGCGCATGGTACTGCCTCCTCGAGTTGATGTATGTCTCTCTTGCACTGCCGGTCTTGCGTGTGACCCGGTCTAATCGGCCTGAGCCGGTTTGCTGCTGCGCCAGGCATTGCTGGCCTGGTAATGCAAGGGTCCGCCCGTGAATGGCGCGAACCCCGTTCCAAAAATCACGCCGGCGTCGGCCGAATCCGCATCGGCCACCACGCCCGACTGCACGCGTCCCTGCGTGGCGTCCACCAAGGGTTGAATCAGGCGTTGCGCCAGGCCGGCGGGAGCGGTGGCGTGTGACTCGCCGCTCTTGCCTTGCCTGACGGGCTTGCCGTCGCGCCAGGTGTAGAAGCCCTTGCCGCTTTTCTTACCCAGCTCGCCGCGCGCCAGGCGCTCGGCCAGGCAGCGTGGCGGTTCGGCCCCGCCAGCAAGTTCCTCGCCCGCCGCGCGGGCGATGTCCAGCCCGACGGTATCGGCCAGTTCCAGCGGACCCATCGGCATGCCGAATGCGACCATGGCGGCATCCACGGTTTCCGGCGACATACCTTCGTCGACGCTGCGCATGGCTTGCAGCATATAGGGCGCCAGCACCGCGTTCACGAGAAATCCCGGCGCGCTCTTGACGGGCAGCGCCAGCTTGTCGATCTGGCCCACGAACGCGCAGGCGCGCGCGGTAGCCTCGTCCGCGTCGCCCTCGGCATGCACCACTTCCACCAGCGGCATCTTGGCCACCGGGTTGAAGAAGTGGATGCCGACCAGCCGCTCGGGCCGCGCGAGCCCGCTGCGCAGCGTTTCCAGCGACAGGCTGGAGGTGTTCGTGGCGAGCAGGGCATCGGCCTTCATGCGAGGTTCAAGCGCTTGGTAGAGCGCGCGTTTGGCTTCGGGCTGCTCGCTGATGGCTTCGATGATGATGTCGGCGCGGGGGACGCCGCCGCCGTCAGGGTCGGGAATCAAGCGGTCCAGCGCGGCGCGCGCCAGGCGCGGATCTTTCAGGCGGCGCGCATACAGCGCGGCGGCGCGGCCGATGGCGGGGGCGATGCGCGCCATGTCCTGGTCCTGCAACGTCACGGTCAGGCCCTTGTAGGCGCACCATGCGGCGATGTCGCCGCCCATGGTGCCCGCCCCGACCACGTGCACGTGGCGCGCGGGCATGACGCTGGTCTGCTTGCCATTGGCCTTCAGCCGCTCCTGCAGGCGGAACACGCGCAACAGGTTGCGTGCGGTGTCGGACGAGATGATCGCGTCGATCAGGTCCGGCGCTTGCAGGGCGTTGCCGCCGTGCTTTTCCCATAACGTGACGATGGCGGGTGCGGCCGGGTAGTGGCCGAGCGGGTCCTTGGCGGCGATCTGCTTGCGGGCGCGCTTGGCGACCAGCAATTTGAATGGCCAGAGGTTGGCCAATGCGCCCACGCCGCGCGCGCGGCGTGGCGGCTTTTTCGACAACACCAATTGGCGCGCGGCGGCTTGCAGCAGACGCGGCGGCACGCGCGCGTCGGCCAGCCCCAGCGCGGCAGCGCGTCGTGCATCCGCGCCTCGGCCGGTCAGCATCATGTCCAGCGCGGCGGGCGCGCCGATCAGTTTTGGCAGGCGCAGCATGCCGCCCCAGCCGGGGAAAATGCCCAGCATGACTTCGGGCAGCGCCAGCGACGTGCCGGGTTGATCGGCGACCAGCCGGTAGCGGCACGCCAGCGCCAGTTCCAGGCCGCCGCCCAGGCAGTGGCCCTGGATCAGCGCCAGCGTGGGGTAACGCACGGCCGCCAGGCGATTGAACAGATTCCAGCCACGTGCGATCAGCCCGCGCGCCTGCTCGGGAGTGTCCAGGCTGGCGAATTCGTTGACGTCCGCGCCCACGATGAAGCCCGTGCTCTTGCCGGACTGGATGATGAGGCCCGCAGGGGGCGCGGCGTCCAGCGCATCCAGCACCACCGCCAATTCGGCCATGGTGTCCGCCGACAGCGCATTGACCGCGCTGCCGGCGCGGTCGAAGGTCAGGCGGGCCAGACCGTCGGGTTCGCGGTCCAGGCGCCAGTGGGACAGCGTGTCCATTGTCGTCATGGGCGGTCCTCGTCCAGGGTTTCAACCAGCATCGCGCCGCCTTGGCCGCCGCCGATGCAGATGGCCGCCATGCCGCGCCTGGCGCCACGGCGCTTCAGGGCTTCAAGCAGATGCAGCACGATGCGGGCGCCGGATGCGCCCACGGGGTGGCCGATCGCGATGGCGCCGCCATCCACGTTGAGCTTGTCCGGGTCCAGCGGCCCCCATGCTGGCGTGCCGAAGTGCGCTTGGCAATAGGCATCGTCGCGCCATGCCGCCAGGCACCCTAGCACCTGCGCGGCGAAGGCTTCGTTGATCTCCCACAAGTCCATGTCATTCAAGCCCAAGCCGTGGCGTTGCAGGATGGGCGTGGCCGCGTGTACGGGGCCCAGGCCCATCTGCGCCGGGTCCAGGCCGGCCCACTGGCTGTCGACGATGCGGCCGAGCGGACGCAGGTTCCATCGCGCCACCGCTTCTTCGGACGCCAGCACCAGCATGGCCGCGCCGTCCGTTACCTGCGAGCTGTTGCCCGCCGTGATGTTGCCCCAGGGCTTGTCGAACACGGGTCGCAGCTTGGCGAGTTTTTCGGGCGTGGAGTCGGTGCGCACGCCGTCATCGTCGGGGTAGAGCTTGCCTTGCGGATCGATCAGCGGCGTGATTTCGTTTAGCGCACCCGCCGCGCGCGCTGCCAGCACGCGCTGGTGGCTGCCGGCCGCGTAGGCATCCATGGCGGCGCGGTCGATGCCAAAGCGCGTGGCGACGTTTTCCGCTGTTTGGCCCATCGACAGGCCCACCACCGGATCCGTCAGGCCCTTGAGCAGCCCGATGACGGGCGCCAGGTTCTTGAGCTTGAAGCCGCGCAACGCGGCCAGCTTGGCGCCCAGGCCGCGCGCGGCGTACCAGCCGGACAGCCAGCGCACCATGTCGTCGGAGAACAATAGCGGTGCGCGGGACAGGGCGTCCGTGCCGCCCGCCAGCACCAGTTGCGATCGGCCGGTCTGAATGTTGGCGATGGCGGAATCCAAGGCCTGCATGCCCGACGCGCAATTGCGCATCACGGTCCAGCCGGGCACCTTGTCGCCGCAACCCAGCCGCAGTGCGATCACGCGGCCGATGTTGACTTCATCCGGCGAGGGGGCGGCGCAGCCGATGATCACCTCGTCCAGGTCGGAAGGAGCATAGGGCTGGCGCAGCAACAGGGCGCGGCCGGACTGTACGGCCAGATCGCCCGCCGAGAATGGCCCCGGGCCCGTGCGCGCTTTCAGGAAGGGCGTGCGGGCGCCGTCGACTACATAAACCGGTTTGAATGCCATCGGTTCCCTCCGTCAGGCGACCTTGCGTTCGGCGGCGGGCCGGTCGGCCTGCGCCGCGCCCAGGTCAAAGGGGAAATCATCTACTTTCACCACCGTATCGCGCAAGTCGTTGCGGTGCTTGACCACCGCGTATTCTTCCGCCGTGATGCCGCCAACCGCGTAGGCCGCATCCGCGATGTCGCGCACGTTGGCTTGCGGATTGCCTTGCAGCGCGCCGCGCTTTTCAAGTTCGCGGATCTTGGCTTCGATGGGTTCTGCCTCCAGCGTGGCGGCCAGCGCCAGTTCGATGGCTCCCACCGGTTCATCGGCGGTGGCGGGCAGGTGGCAGCCCGAGGTCAGGCGGTCGCGCGTGGCGCTGGGGTTGATCAACAGCCGGGCCACATCCTGGCCCAGCTTGTCCGACGGTTGCGCCTGCGTGCGGCCCCAGGGGAAGATCAGGCGCGCCAGGCTCCAGGCCACGAAACGGTTCGGATAGTTCGCCAGCACGCCGTCGAACGCTTCCTGCAACTTGAACAGCGCGTCCTGGATCGACCAGTGCGCCAGCGGCGCATCGGCGGCCTGACGGCCTTCGTCCTCGAAACGCTTGAGCGTGGCGCTGATCAGGTACAGCTGCGAGAGCACGTCGCCCAGCCGCGCCGACAGCCGTTCGCGACGTTTCAGGCTGCCGCCCAGCACCAGCATCGACGTGTCGGCCAGCAGCGCGAAGGCGGCGCAGTAGCGGCTGACCAGCTGGTAATAGCGCTTCATGTCGGGGGCGACGTCGGCGTTGACGTTCACCCAGCGTGCGCCGGTCAAGGCCGTGCCCAGGGTGCGCAGCTTGTTCTTGGCCACAAAGCGCACGTGGCCCCAGAATGCGCGGTCGAAATCGTCCAGCCCCTGCTTGGCGTCGGGCGATTGGGCGGCCTGCATTTCGGCCAGCACGTAGGGATGGCAGCGGATCGCGCCCTGCCCGAAGATGATCAGGCTGCGCGTCAGGATGTTGGCGCCTTCGACCGTAATGCCGATGGGAATCTGTTGGTAGGCGCGGCCCAGGAAGTTGTTGGGGCCCAGGCAGATGCCCTTGCCGCCGATCACGTCCATGCCGTCATTGACGACCTGGCGCGCGCGTTCGGTCACGTGGTATTTGACGATCGCGGATACGACAGACGGCTTCTCGCCCAGGTCCACCGCGCCCGCCGTCATGCTGCGCGCGGCGTCCATCATGTAGGTGTGGCCGCCGATGCGGGCCAGCGCTTCTTCAACGCCTTCGAACTTGCCCACGGGCATGCGGAACTGGCTGCGCACGCGTGCATAGCCGCCGACGGCGCGTGCCGTCAGCTTGGACATGCCGGTGTTGGACGAGGGCAGTGAAATGGAGCGGCCGGCGGCCAGGCATTCCATCAGCATGCGCCAGCCCTGGCCCGCCATGGCGGGGCCGCCGATGATGAAGTCCAGCGGCATGAAGACGTCCTCGCCACGCGTGGGGCCGTTCATGAACATCGCGTTCAGCGGGAAGTGGCGGCGGCCGGTGTCCACGCCGGGATGATCGTGCGGCACCAGCGCGCAGGTGATGCCCAGGTCTTTCTTGCCGCCCAGCAGGCCGTCGGGATCGTACAGCCGGAACGCCAAGCCAAGCAGCGTGCAGACAGGCGCCAGCGTGATATAGCGCTTGTCCCAGGTGACGCGCATGCCGATCACTTCGCGGCCTTGCCATTCGCCCTTGCACACGATGCCGCTATCGGGAATGGCGGCAGCATCGGAGCCGGCCCAGGGGCTGGTCAGCGCAAAGGCCGGTACTTCGTCGCCTCGGGCCAGTCGCGGCAGATAGTGGTTCTTCTGTTCGTCGGTGCCGTAGTGCAGCAGCAGTTCGGCGGGGCCCAGCGAGTTGGGCACCATGACCGAGACGGCCAGCGCGGACGAACGGGTCGACAGCTTGGTCACGATTTCGGAATGGGCGTAGGCCGAGAACCCCAGGCCGCCGTATTCCTTCGGAATGATCATGCCCAGAAAGCCCTGGGTCTTCAGGTAGGTCCAGACCTCGGCCGGCAAATCATGGCGTTCCTGCGTGACGCTCCAGTCGTTGACCATGCGGCACGCTTGTTCGGCCTGGTTGTCCAGGAACTGTTGCTCGGCATCGGTCAGGCGCGGGCGGGGGTAGGCCAGCAGGCGGCTCCAGTCGGGACGGCCGCGAAACAGTTCGCCTTCCCACCAGACGGTGCCGGCTTCGAGCGCGTCGCGTTCGGTGTCCGACATCTGCGGCAGCACCTTGCGATACAGATTGAAGATGGGCGCCGACAACAGCGCCCGCCGCAGCGGCCGCACGCCCAGCACGATGGCGGCAAGCACCGCGATGACGACGAGCGTGAGGATGACTGCGTTCATGTCTTTGTCTCCGTAGGAATCTGTTTTGTTCTGATCTGGCGGGATACCGGTCAGGCGCCGGCCACGGGCGGCAGCGGCGCTCGCAGGCCGCCTAGCAGGAAGCTCATCAGGCGCGGCAAGAGCAGCTCGGGGTTGTCGGGTTGTTCGGCTTCGTCGATCTGCCAGCCCGTCACGGAGCGCAGCAGGTCGGTGCCGATGATGGCGTAGGACGTCGCGCCCAGCATGAATTGGAAACGCCAGACGATTTCGGCTTTGGGCACGTCGGGCAGGGCGGCGAACAGGGCGTTGCGGTAACGCTCCAGCACGTCGGCGTATTCCTCGGCGAACAGCGCGCGGATGAAATCCGACGGGTCCGTCATGGTGCGTTCCAGCAGAGGCAGAAAGGTGCTGCCGGCCTGGGCAGGGTCAGCGGCCAAACGCAGCAGCGTGCCGAAGAAGGCGTCGACGATCTGGGAGGGCTTCAAGGGCTTGCCTTCGGATTGCGCCTCAAGTTCGTCCAACAGGCGCATGCGTTCGCGGTTCAGGACTTCCAGCCGCCGTTTCAGCACCGCCTGGACGAGTGACTCTTTCGATCCGAAGTGATAGTTCACCGACGCCAGATTGACACCGGCCGCGCCGGTGATTTGACGCATCGATGTGCCTTCGTGGCCTTGTTGCGCGAAAAGCGCTTCGGCGGTGTCCAGGATGGATTCGCGGGTAGTGGGAGTTCTGATTTCTTGCATAGTGTTGAATTCAAACGTTCGTTTAAAAGCCATTATGCGTGAGGGCAGGAGGAGAAGCGAGCCTCGGCTATCCCCAACAGGGTTTACCCCTAACGTACGGACGCAACATCCCTTGAGTACTAGGCGGCGGGCTCGCTATACCGGGTCAGCTAGACCAGAAGGATGAGCCCGCGCACGCAGATGCACGACAGCAACTCGCCCACCAGCAGGAGTTTGAGCCGTTCGTCCTCGGGCGGCCGGCCTAGGTTGTCTGCGGTCTGGAAGCCGCGGAGAAAACGCCGCAGTATCAGCGCGAGGACCTAATTGCGTTGTACCGGCGATGAGAGAGGCAAGCCCGCGCGCCAGGCCGGTGCGCTCGCCCTAGACGCCCTGACACAGGAGCGGGACATATGAAAACCTACCGAGTAGGACTGCTGGTTGACGGGTATGAGCAACCCGGCTGGATGCATGAGATGGTGGATTGGCTCGTCCATAGTCAGGACTTCGACATCTCCGCCTTACTGGTGATGAGCGGCGAGGGCGGCGAGAAAGCGCCGCGACTGGGCGTGAAGGCTTTGTTCGGCACGTTGTCGCGCTTCGAAGCCCGTATGCTGCCGGCCAAGCAACGTCAGACGCTGGCGTGCGCCGATCTGCGCAAAAGCATGCCGTCGCCATCGGTGCCGGTGCTGCCCCTGGACTCGGGCGAGTCGACTCCCGGCGCGCAGGACGCGGTGACGGCGTTGGGCCTGGACCTGGTCATCACGCTGGGCGCTCCGTGTGCTTCGCGCGCGCAGATGAGCGGCTGGGCACGCCTGGGCGTCTGGCAGTTGAGCTATTCCGATATCGCCGTGTCGACCAGCCGCTACGCGGGTTTCTGGGAAGTCTTTCAACGCGAGGACCACACCACCGTAAAACTCTGGCGCGTGGGCGAGAAGGCCGAGCAGGATGAATTGCTGGACCAGCGCAGTTTCAATACCGAAGTGTTCTGGTTGAAGAATCAGGCGCGCGCGTTCAGCCTGGGCAACTTCATGGTCTACGACGCCTTGCAGGCCCTGGCGCGTGCGCGCCAGAACGAGCCGGCGCCCGACATGCAGATCATGAGCGGCCCGCGCCGCGCCGACCCTGGGCAGTGGGATAGCGCCGCATATATCGCGCGTCAGGCGTGGTTAATTTCGGATTTGATTGTGCGGCGCATCATGAAGCGGAATATCCGATGGCGGATCGGTATGTTTCCCTCATCTAGGCAACAGGCGGTGGTTTCGGAGGCCATGGTTTTACAACCTCCCAAAGGTAGGTTCTTCGCAGATCCGTTTGTTTATACGCACGATAAAAAACCCTATATATTTTTTGAAGATTACGACTTCACTTCCCGCAAGGGCACAATTTCCGTCGCGACCTACTCCGACGGGGCTTTCCGGCTGTTGGGCACGGCGCTGAACCTGCCCTATCATTTATCTTTTCCGTATATTTTTGAACACGAAGGCGTGACCTACATGGTTCCGGAGACGTGCGGAAATCGCAGTATAGAGTTGTGGAAATGCACCGAATTTCCGCTGAAATGGGAGCTGGACGTCACGCTGATGACGAATATATCCGCCGTAGATACCATTATTTTTAAACACGGCGAATATTGGTGGCTATTAACAAATATTGATCGTACGGACGGCCAAAGTCATTGCGATGAATTATTTGCGTTTTTTTCGGATTCGCCGCGCTCGACCGAATGGACGCCCCATGCCTGCAACCCCATCGTGCGCAACCCGATGCGCGCCCGCAACGCGGGAATCGTTGTGTCGCCTGGGGGAGAGGTGATCCGCTGTGCCCAGTACCAGGGCTTCTGCCACTACGGCAAGGGCGTGTCGCTGAACCGCATTGAAGAGCTCACGCCGTCCACTTATGTGGAAACGGATGGCGAAATCCACTACGCCAGCTTTTTGCGCAAGCGTCATGCTTCAATGCACCATTGGCACCATCAGGGCGGTCATACCGTATTTGACTTCGCCTATATGGAGTAAATGAAGGCTCAAGCGACAAAATAAAAATGTTACCTATATTGCTTATGAGCGAACCGCGCCCGGGCACGGTGTGTCCGCGGAAACATATCGAAAGTTTTTCGGCCACATTTCGGCTCATTTCGCCGCGAACGGCTAGCGCCGCACCGCGGCTTTTTTTCGCCCGTGGTTCGTTCGATATCGTTACGGATCAAGCCTCTTGGGCGAGGCCGCCCTAGGAGAGAATGCCCTTGGCCCCTGGGGAAGCTGGTGTAAACCCTAGCGGTAAAAAGGGTGAGACGACGTTCTCATCCTTATTTACGAGGCTGTTTAAGGCTAACGAATGATTTCTGTTTTTGTCGGATTATATCGCCCTGAAACGTCTTGATTTTGAAGGTTTCGAACCATAAGATGGGTCCATGCCATCCGTTATGTTGGCTACCAAAGTTGCCCAGCCCAAATGCCCCGGTCCAGCGTCATTAGATATTCCGGGATATTGCGGACCACCCCCGCGGAGCTGGAAAAAAAATAGTCTTCAGCACAGCGAAGATCCCTTCTAGGCCCGTCGAAAAACCGGGAGGACACCATGGCCAAGATGGTCCTGATTGAAGCCCATCCGCTACTGCGGTTGGGGTTGTGGCAGATACTCAGCAAGTTGGACGATGTGTGGGAAATCGAGGGTATGGGCTTGGCAGATTTGTCCAAGGCCGATGGCGCGCACGCTGGCGCCGATCTCTTGATCTACGGATTGCCGGTGGATACCGATGAAGCATGGAGCGCGCTGCACGAAATTCAGCGCGTTCTGACGCCCAAGCGGATTCTGCTGTTGACGGATGTGATGCCCTTGCCGATGCCGGTGCAGGGCTTGCCTGGCGCCAGTGTGTATGGCTGCTTGATGAAGACGGCCTCGGTCGAAATCCTCGAAGCGGCGATTCGCCTGGTCATGGCCGGCGGTCAGTGTTTTCCCAGCGAGCAGGCATTGCAAGCGCCTGCCTCCACGGTCTGCGCGTTGCCGGCACGCGATGGCGATGACGCTTCCAGCAAGGGCTCCATGCCGGTCAGCGCCGGTGCGCAGCTGCTTCAGATCACGCCGCGCCAATACGAAGTACTGGTGCTGCTGGCAAGGGGATATCCGATCAAGACCGTCAGTCGCATGCTGAACATCTCGGTAGCTACCGCGAAGACGCATGCGTGCACGCTCTACCAGCGTCTGCATGTCAAGAACAAGGGAGAAGCCGTCTACGCGGCCCTGCAACGCGGTGCGACCTTGGAATGGCATGAGCCCAATGGCAGGGAATCGGACGCCGGGCAGATCTATGGGCGCAAGCTGGGGTAGAAACAAGGCGCGCCGCCTGCCCGGCTGCCAGGAACAGGTCTGTTCTGGTGCCGGGTTCGCCCCACCACCATCCCGCCTAAGTCATCTATATCAGTAACCGCAGTCAATTCGGATGCGGCTTTCCTCCACCAATCATCCTCCTGAACGAGATTCAGCGAACGTAGCCGCTGATAGCATGGGTTGTGTCCGCAAGCATGGGTCAAGAGCGCGAATTACAACGGCTCGCCGCCGTGACCCAATAGCGCGGGCAAGATTCCCTTGGGGCTGGCGCCGCACATAACCTGCCATTGCAGCGTGATGCGCCGACGTCATGGGAACCGTGAATGGGCCATGTGTCACAAGGTTCTCCCCGGGATGACAACCGTACTGATCGAAGACTACGCTCTGCTTCGCGTCGCGATCCAGCATGTGCTGGAGCGTGTACGGAACGCCGACGACATCCTGGCAATTTCGCCAGCTCATCTCCTTAACATGTCCAGTTCGATCAACCGTCCAGTTGAGTTGCTGGTGATTGGTTGCAGCGGCATCGCGGAACAGGACATCGGGCTTGTTTCGCAAGCCATGGCCTTCTTCATGCCCAGGCTGGTGCTGGTGCTGTATTCGGTGCTGGACCCCGCCGTCATGGGCGCGTGCGCGCGCGCCGGCGTGGCGGGCTATCTGCCCAAGGCGTCCAGTCCCGATGCGCTGGCCGCTGCCGTAAGCCTGGTGGTGGCGGGCGGAGAATGCTATCCACAACCGGCAGGGCGGCCGCAAGGCGCGGCGCATGCGCCCATGCAGGAACTGCGTGAGCTGACGCAGCGCCAGGAAGAGATCCTGCAACTGCTGGTGCAAGGCAAGACCATGCGCGAAATCGGCCAGCACGTCGGCATATCGGTCGCCACGGTCAAGAGCCACGCGCGCACGCTGTACTGGAAGCTGAACGCGCGCAATCAGGCCGAGGCGGCTTATATCGCTGTGCAGATGGGTCTGGTGCGTGGAGGCGGCCCGCTGCCACCCGTCAAGAAGGACGGCGCTTGACGCCGCCTGCCCCGAATCCAACGACGGCGCTTGGCGCCGCCGCGCCAAAAAAAAACGGTAGAGAGAAATCTCTACCGTTTTTTTTGCCGCCAGGACTCAACGATCAACGAGCGCTAGCGTTCGCCTTCGCGCGGACGGGCGTCGACGGCGGGGGCCGGGGGCGTCGCGCGGCTGCCGATCACCTTGGCGAACTCCCGTTCGGCCGCGGCCAGCACGGCGTCCACGTGCAGGTTGTTCAAGGCGTACAGGCGCGCGGCGGCGCCCAGCGTTTCGCGGATCTGCGCGTTGTAGCTCAGTTTGCGCACGGCCTCGGCCATGGCCTCGGCGTCTTCCGGCGGCGTCAACAGGCCGCAGCGCGCCACGACGCCGGCAAGCTCGGTGCCAGGGGCCGCGCCGCACACTACCGGCCGGCCGCTGGCCAGCATGCCGGTCAGCTTGGACGGCATGACCAGGTCGGCCGCGCCGGCGCGCTGCGGCAGCAGATGGATGTCGGCGGTGTTGAGCAAGGCGCCCAGCCGATCGGCTGGCTGCAAGTCCAGGAACACCACGCGGTCCAGTCCCTGGCATGCCGCTTGCAGGGGCGCGCGTTCGGGGCCCTGCCCACAGAACACGAACCATAGCCGGCTCTCGCGGCTCAGTCGCCGCGCCACTTCCGCCAGCGTCTGCAAGCCTTGCTTGCCGCCCATGTTGCCCGAGTACAGCGCCACGATCGCGTTGTCCGGGATGCCCAGTTCCGCGCGGTAATCGCCGCCATCGGCGCGCGGCGTGATGGCGTTGACGTCGATCCAGTTGGGCAGCAGCACCGCGCGCTCGGGCTCCACGCCCTTGGCGATGGCCAGGTCCAGCATGCGATGCGAAATCGTCGACACGCGATCGAAGCGGCGCATCAGCCAGCGCTCGGCCCGCTTGACCATCGACCGCAGGCCGGCTCCCTTGAGCAGGCCCAGTTCGAACGCCGCGTCGACCTCGTAGTCCTGGATGTGCAGCCACGCGCGCGCGCCGCACAGACGCGCCGTGAGCCAGGCCGCGGGCGCGCAGAACAGCGCCGGTTCCACGACCAGGATCAGATCGGGCCGGCTCGCGGCCGCGCGCAGCAAGGAAGGCAGGCTGGATACCGCGAAGCTGGCCAGGTGGATCAGGCGCTTGAGCCCGCCCGGGCGCTTCGGCACCCACAGCGGCGCGCGGCGCACGGTGACGCCGCGCCGTTCCTCGCGTCGATAGCGTCCCGCGCGATAGCCCTCGTGCACCTGCCATTGCGGGTAGTAGGGCGGGGCGGTCACCACGCTGACCTGATGGCCATGCGCGGCCAGCCACTCGGCCAGCTCGGCGCTGTACTTGCCGATACCGGTCAACTCGGGCGCGTAGTTGATGCCGTAGATCAGAATCTTCATGGCGCCGTCGCCATGCGCGGGCGCACCGGGCGGCAGGGATTGCCATGGCAGACCATCGCCGCCGGCATGTTGCGAAACACGGAACTGCGCGCGCCCACCACGGCTTCGCGGCCGATGGTCACGCCCGGTCCGACAAAGACATCGGTGGCGACCCAGGCTCCGTCCTCGACCCTCACCGCGCGTTCGCGCAGCGGAAAGTCGGGCTGGCCCGCGTCGTGGTCGGCCGCGCACAGATAGCTGCGCTGCGACACCACGGCGTGCGCGCCGATATGGATGGGTCCCAGGCTGTACAGGACGGCGTCGTCACCGATCCAGGCGTAGTCACCAATCTGCACTTTCCACGGATAGGTCACCGTGGCCGACGGCCGGATCAACACCTTCTTGCCCACCTGCGCGCCAAAGCAGCGCAACAGCCAACGCCGAAAGCCATACGCCACCTGGGGCGACCAGCGAAACAGCGTGGCCTGCACCATCCACCACAGCTGCACCGTCAGCGCGGAGCGGCCACGCTGACCAGGCGCCAGCGCAAATCGATCCAGTTGCTGAAGCGCGCTCATTTGACGGCCCCCGTCACGGCGCTAGCTTCCGATTCGCTGGCGCGCGCCAGCCGGGCCTTCTGCAATTCTTCGGTCTTGATGCGGATCTGCCAGTAATACATGGCGCGCGCCACCGCGTAGTCATAGCCGGCCTTGCCGTCCAGAAAGCCCAGCCGGAAGACATAGGAATGCAGGAACGAGATCGGCGCCTTGAACGGCATGGCCTGGAAGATGCGCTTGAGCAAGGCGCGCGCGCCCACGTTGGCTTCGCGCGGATCGTTCATCAGGCCCTTGGTGCGCAGGTTGGCTTCCCAATCCGAATAGCGGTTGTGCTTGTCGAAGTAATGGAACAGCGAATCGTGATCGTTGTGCACCATGCGCTGGCGCAGCGCGAACGTCTCGCCCTTGACCTGCGGCTGGTAGTGGCCTTCCACTTCCCACATGTGCGCCACGTCCAGGTCGTCGTAGTCCAGGAAGCGCGATTGGTCGCGCGCCAGCAGCGCCAGCTTGTAGACGCGATGGCCGTGTTCCAGCTTCTTGCCGCAGAACACGTAGTCGAAGGGCACGAACGCGCCGCCCGCGCCCGCGGCAAAGCGCGGCAGCACTTCGCGGATCTCGGCCGCCAGCGCCGGCGTCATTTCTTCGTCGGCGTCCACGTACAGCACGACCGGATGCGAGAAGGGCAGTTGTTCCAGGCACCATTGCTTCTTCTTCGGATACTTGCCATTCCATTGGAAGTTGGAAACGCGGGCGCCCAGCGCCATCGCCATCGCGCAGGTGGCGTCGGTACTGTTTGAATCGACCACGAAGACTTCGTCGAACTCCACCAGCGCCTTCAGGCACTTGGCGATGTTGCGCTCTTCGTTCTTCGTCATGACGACCACGGAAACCGGTATTTTCTGCATGATGCTGTCCTGTTCAGGGCGTGCCGCGTTGCATCAACGGCTTGAATAGCGCGATGACGTTGCGGCAATGCCGCTCTAGGGAAAATGCGTCTGCGCGCTCGGGGCCTTGCGCGGCCAGTTGCTCGCGCATCTGCGCGTCGTAGGCCAGCCGGCGCACTGCGTCGGCCAACGCCGCCGCGTCGCCCACCGGCACCAGCAGGCCGTAGCGGCCGGCATCGAGAATTTCGGCTGGACCATGCGGACAGTCGGTGGAAATCACCGGCACGCCCAGGCACAGCGCTTCGACCAGTACGTTGCCAAAGCTCTCGCGTATGGACGTCAACACGAACGCGCCCGCGCTGGCGATGACGGGAAACGGGTTGTCGATGTGGCCGGCCAGCGTGACGGGGCTGCGCGAGGGGCGCTCGTCGATACGCTTTTGCAAGGCGGCGTGTTCCGAGCCTTCGCCCAGGATGGTGAAGGTGATGCCGGGGTCGTCCACCAGCGCGGCCGCGTCCACCAGGGTGGCGTAGTCCTTCACGGCTTCCAGCCGGCCGACCGCTACGACGTGATACGGCGCCGCGCCGTCGCGGGCCGGGCGCTGCTGCGCGCCCTGGCGGCGCACGTTGTCCAGCGGTACGCCGTTGTAAATCGTATGCACCTTGCCGCGCAGCGGCGGAAACATGCTGACCAGGTCTTCCTTGACCCCGCGCGACACGCCCACCACGGCGTCATGCCGGCGATAGGTCTGGCTGACCAGCCAGCACTTCAGGCGCCGCATCTTCGATGCGCCGTAGTGGATGGCCGGGCTGCTGTGTTCGAACGCCACGGTCCGGAACTTGCCGCGCAACAGCTTCTTGGCCAGGATGACCAGCATGTTGCACAGCAGGCCATGCGAACACACGATGGCCGGCTTGTCGCGGCGGATCTGCGCCATCAGGCGCATGAAGGCCACGGGCAGCATCAGCCGCAACTGGGTGGGCGATTCCAGGATGGGCAGCGCGCGCGTCACCTTCGGGTTGGCGACGGGATACTCCCGATTGCGCGAGCGCAGCAGGAACAGGGCCGAATCGACGCCCTGTTCCGGCAGGGCATCCACGATGAAGGCAACGCATCTTCCGACGCCGCCGTGCAAGTCTGGCGCGACAAACAAGACATCAGGCATGTGGGATTACTCGCGGTGGCGACCGGCGCACGGCATCCGGACGGTGGCTGGGGGTTAGCGGCGCGCGTGGCGTGTCTGCCCTGGGCACGGGCATGATCTGCGCATTGCGCATCAGCGACAGGCAATAGCACAACAGGAATCCGGTGAACGCGGTCTTGGGCGCATACGCCAGTCCGCCGGACAGCGAATCGATGAAGATGTAGATGGGCGCCGTGGCCAGCAGGTAGCGTCGGTGCATCTCCAGGCCGGGGTGCGCGTATCGTCGCAGCAGCGTCAGCAGCAGGATCAGCAAGGGCGGCAGCATGATCATGAAGGTGCCGACCACGCCGAACTTCATCAGGTAGAACGCCCAGGAATTGTGCGCGAAGGTGCTCAGTTCAAAGCCGTTCTCGCCCATCACCCAGCTGCGGAATCCCGCGCCTTTGCCGAACACGGGGCTTTCGGCAAAGGAATCCATCTGCCCCTGCATCTCCTGGATGCGCGCGCCGTAGCTGGAGTCTTCGTCCAGCTTTTCGACGCTGAAGATGCGGTTGGTCAGGACGTCCAGGTAGCCGATGCTGGCGAACACCAGCACGCCCGCGACGGCGGCCGGCGCGAAGATCAGCACCGCGCGGCGGCGGATTTCCGGCCCCGTGCCCAGCAGCACCGCAATCACCACCGAGACCGCCAGTTGCAGGTACTGGCTGCGGTTCAGCGAAAACACCAGCGCCAGCAGCATGTACAGCGTCAACGCATAGGCCTTGGGGCCCGACACGTTCAGCGTGCGCCGGAAGGTCAGTAGCGACACCACGCCGAATGGAATGGCCCACACCCCCAGCCGCACGTTGCGCAGCGGGTTGGACACGCTGAATCCCTGCAACTGTTCCAGCAGCATCAGCGTGGCCACCGCCAGGCAGGCCGCCACGATGTACTTTTGCAGCACGGCGTAGGCGGCGGGGCTGTCGATGTCCTTGTAGCAAAGGAAGGGCGTGCACAGAAAGTAGAAGACGATGCGCAGGTCGCGCGCCACGTCGCCCGTTTCGATGCCGGGATGGTGCATGGACACCAGCAGCAGATAGATCACCGACATGGCCTGCAAGCCCAGCAGCGCACCCAGCAGGCCGCGCGGCAGGGCGTAGGCGCTGGGCTCGGCCAGCCGCAACGCCTTCACGGCCAGCATGGCCACGAACAGCACGTCGAACGGCGACAGCTTGAAGCTGCCCACGCCCAGGATGAAGCGGTCATCGTTCAGGGCCAGCGCGGTGAAGGCGAACAGGCCCAGCAGATGCAGGGTGGATAGTCGGCGGTGCGTGCTCATGTCGGCGTCATCCTAGTGAGCGGCCCAGTCGTCGCGTCCGAAGATCTTCGTGGTCAGCTTCTCGAACAGGTAGGACAGGTCGCCCTGGCGTGCGTGGGCGGCCACCTTGGACGCGCGGCATGACAGTTCGAACAGCTTGCCCAGGCCGGGCTCGGTGCGGCGGATGCGCGTGACGATCTGCTCGCGCTCTTCGAGCAGCACGTCCTGCATCAGCGCCGTCTTGGTTTCGTCGTGCGCGGTGTACACGCCCAGTGCATCGGGCACGATCAGGTTCTTGCCCTCGCGCAGCAGCCGGCTCCACAGTTCCAGGTCCATGCAATAGCGCATGCTCTCTTGCAGCAGGCCATACTTGCGCAGCAGGTCGCGGCGGAAGATGGCGGACTGGTTCGGGATGGACGCCTTCACCACCGTCAGCGTGCCCCGGTTGACCGGCGTGTAGTGGATCTTGCGGAAGATGTGGTTGTCGGCGTCGGCCACGAACAGGTTGCCGCTGACGATCGGCGCGCGGCCTCGGGCGGCGGCCGTGCCCAGCTTGCGCAGGGCGCCGGGGAAGTACAGGTCATCCGAATTCTGCCAGCCGACGTAATCGCCCGTGGCGCGTTCGAAGCCCTTGTTGATGGCGTGGGACTGACCCCGGTCTGGAGTGCTTTCCCAATACGTCAGGTAACGCTCGTACTTGCGGATGATGTCCACGCTGCCATCGGTCGAGCCGCCATCGATGATGATGTACTCCAGACGCGGATAGCCCTGGTTCAGCACCGACAGGATGGTGCGCTCCAGGAACTTGGCCTGGTTGAACGAGGGGGTCACGATGGTCACCTTCGGCAACAGGCCGCTGGCGATCGGCGCGGGCGGACGCAGCTCGCGGACGAAGTCGATGAGCTGACGTGAGTACTCGTTATGACGCTTGCGCATGTAAGACCTCAGCATGTTGGTGTTATCGGGTGGCCGCAGGCAGCGCGCCCGGAAACTCGGGGCGGGATTGGCGGATGGCCAGCGCCACGCCGGCAAGCGTGATCGCCGCATACGCCATGCGGCCCCAGGCCGCGGCGTGTTCGCCCGCCGCGTGCACCAGGCCCGCCATGACACACAGCATCGCCAGTCCGCCCAACCCGTTCAGGATGGCGACGGCGCGCGAATTGCCCAGCCCCAGCAATGAAAAGTGGGCCGCGGCGTTCAACGACAGCAGCCCGGAGGCCACGATCAACAATTGGAAGGTGCCCAGGTGGCCCGCCGCCACGTTGTCGCCCAGCAGCAGGTTCAACAGCGGGTGGCTGACGGCCAGCACGGCCAGCGTGGCGGTCGCGGACAGCGCCAGGTTCCACGTCATCATGCGGCGGATCTCGCGTTCGACAGCCCCCGCGTAGGGCGGCGACACCGACAGGCGGGTCACGCGCGGCATCGCCTTCTGGAAGATGGCGACGGCGGCGGTGTGGATGATCTGCCCGACCTGCACGCCTACCGTGTAGATCGCCAGCGCGGCCGGGCCCATCATGCTGCCCACCAGCACGCGGTCCACCGATCCGAAAGCCAGCGCGCTCAGGCTGTTCAGCCACGACCAGCGCGAAAATTTGAAGGCGTCCATCATCGCGCCACGGTCGCGCACCGGACGCACCAGCACATGGCCATAGGTGCGCGAGAACACACGCATCTTGACGCTGCCGGCCACCAGCAGGCCCAGCGCCTGCGCCAGCCCCGTGTAGGTGGGCGAGGCGGTCATCCAGGCGGTCGCGCAGGCCAGCGCCATGGTGCCGCTGCGGCTGAAGACCTCGCACAGCGCGGTGGCGCGAAAATCCTCTCGGCCTTTCAGGCAGCCCGAGAACAATTGGTCGTATTGCTGCGTCAGGTAAATGGCCAGGGCGGGCAGCGCCAGCAGCGTCACCGCCACGCCACCAAAGGTGGCGGCCGGCCAGGCCAGGCCCACCACGGCCCACAGCAATACGGCGGCCAGCGTCACCACGCCCAGCGCGCAGCCGATCAGCGACATGCTGACGCCGGCCGCGCGGTAAGCGCCGCCCGGTTCGTGCATCCTTTCGGACACCAGCTTGGTGGCGGTCACGGCCGCGCCCAGGTTGGCGGCGTTGCCGAACCCGGCCAGCGCGATGATCATCGAATACTGGCCGAAGCCCACCGTGCCCAACTGCCGGAACAGAATGGGCAGGGCCACCAGCGCCGCGACCGGGCCGATGCCGTATTCCACCAGCCCCCAAAAGGAGGCATTGCCGGCGATGTGTTTCCTGACGAATCCAAGCATCGGGGAAGCCTGTGGTTAGTGCTGGCGCGGCCGTCAGGCCACGGGCAGCGCCGATTGGGATTGATCCGCGCGTTCACGCAGGAAGTGCTGGTAGGCCAGCGCGATGCCGTCGGTCAACGACACGGCGGGCTGCCAGCCCAGCGCCGTCACCCGCGACGAATCCATCAGCTTGCGCGGCGTGCCGTCCGGCTTGGCCGTGTCGTAGACGATGCGTCCCTGGTAGCCGACCACGCGCGCCACCAGCGCCGCCAGGTCCGCAATGCTGATGTCCTTGCCCGCGCCGATGTTGTAGATGCCCTCGGCGTCTGGATGCTCCATCAGCATGACGCAGGCCTTGGCCAGATCATCCACGTACAGGAATTCGCGCAGCGGCGTGCCCGTGCCCCAGATCGTCACGCTTTCCTGACCGGCTTCGCGGCCTTCATGGAATTTGCGGATCAGCGCCGGCAGCACGTGGCTGCTATGCAGGTCGTAGTTGTCGTGCGGGCCGTACAGGTTGGTGGGCATGGCGCAGATGAAGCGCGCGCCATACTCCCGCTGGTAGGCTTCGCACAGCTTCAGGCCGGCGATCTTGGCGATGGCGTAGGGCTCGTTGGTGGCTTCCAGCGGCCCGGTCAGCAGCGCGTCTTCGCGGATCGGCTGGGGCGCCTCGCGCGGGTAGATGCACGACGAACCCAGGAACAGCAGCTTGCGCACGCCGGCCGCATACGCGGCGCGGATCACGTTGCACTGGATCATCAGGTTCTTGTAGAGGAAGTCGACCGGATGGTTCTGGTTGGCCAGGATGCCGCCCACTTTGGCGGCGGCCAGGTACACCACATCGACCGGCGTGGTCGAGAAGAAGCGGTGCACCTGGTTCTGGTTTTCCAGGTCCAGCTCGGCACGGGTGCGCGTCAGCACGTCGGGATAGCCGCGGCGTTGCAGTTCGCGGGTGATCGCGGCGCCCACCATGCCGCGATGGCCCGCCACGAATACGCGTTGGTCCTGATGGGTCATGGCGCGCTACTCCTTGTAGGCGTAGATTTCGTAGCCGTTCTGTTCGACCAGCGCGTCGCGGCGCGCATCCTTCAGGTCGGCTTCCACCATTTCCTTGACCAGCTGCGCGAACGTGGTGCGCGGCGACCAGCCCAGCTTTTCGCGCGCCTTGGTGGGGTCGCCCAACAGGGTTTCCACTTCGGTCGGACGGAAGTAGCGCGGGTCCACACGCACGATGACCTGGCCGGGCTTGACGTCATGCACCGGCGAGAACAGCACGGTGGCCGTTTCTTCCAGGCCTTCGCCTTCCCACGCCAGCAGGATGCCCAGCTCGCGGGCCGCCGTATTGATGAATTCGCGCACGCTGTACTGCAAGCCGGTGGCGATGACGTAATCCTCCGGCGTGTCCTGTTGCAGCATCAGCCACTGCATTTCGACGTAGTCGCGCGCATGACCCCAATCGCGCAGCGCGGACAGGTTGCCCAGGTACAGGCATTCCTGCAAACCCAGCACGATGCGCGCCAGGCCGCGCGTGATCTTGCGCGTGACGAAGGTTTCGCCGCGCTTGGGCGATTCGTGGTTGAACAGGATGCCGTTGCAGGCGTACATCCCATACGCTTCGCGGTAGTTCACGCTGATCCAGTAGGCGTAGAGCTTGGCGGCGGCGTAAGGGCTGCGCGGATAGAAGGGGGTGGTTTCCTTCTGCGGCGTCTCTTGCACCAGGCCGTACAGCTCCGATGTGGACGCCTGATAGAAGCGCGCCTTGTTTTCCAGCTTCAGGATGCGGATCGCTTCCAGCAGGCGCAAGGTGCCCAGGCCGTCGGCATTGGCGGTGTATTCCGGTTCTTCGAACGAGACCCCCACGTGGCTCTGCGCGGCCAGGTTGTAGATTTCGTCCGGCTGCACCGATTGCACGATACGGATCAGGCTGCAAGAGTCGGTCATGTCGCCGTGATGCAGCACGAAGTTGCGCGGCTTGTCATGCGGATCCTGGTACAGATGGTCGATGCGGGCGGTGTTGAACAGCGAAGCGCGTCGCTTGATGCCATGGACCTCATAGCCCTTGGCCAACAGGAACTCGGCCAGATAGGCCCCGTCTTGTCCGGTAACGCCGGTAATCAGTGCCCGTTTTGGCATGGTTGTATCCTTAAGACTTAGTGACTGCACGAAAGGAGCCGAAGGCTGCGGAACCAATTTGCAATGAGATTACTGTTGCACCCGCCGCCAAGATATCGGCCAAAAGGTCTAAGAGTTCAGCCTGTCGATAGGGAAAAAGGGATTGGATTGATTCGTCCAGCGCACCCAGGGCGGTGATGGCCAGCATGGCCACCAGGGCAGGGCGCCGGTTGACCGACAGGTAGATCAATCCCGTCAATACGGCGTAGGCCACAAGATGCAGCCGCTTGTCCCCGAAAGCGTCGGACATCTGGGCCGCCAGGCCGGGCAGGTTCCCCACGGTGACGAGCACCAGGAAGAACACGCCCGCGGCAGGCAGGCACAGACGCGCGAAGCGGGGCCGCCAAAATGGGGCGGAATCAAACGATTCAGACCCTTCCATACATATCCTGGAAGCGGACGATGTCGTCTTCGCCCAAATAGGCGCCAGACTGCACTTCGATGATTTCCAGCGGGATCTTCCCCGGGTTTTCCAGGCTATGGGTTTCGCCCAGCGGGATGTAGGTCGACTGGTTCTCCGTCAACAGGTATTGCTTGTCGCCGTTGTAGATGCGCGCCGTGCCCGACACCACGATCCAGTGCTCCGCGCGGTGATGATGCATCTGCGAAGACAGCCGTGCGCCCGGCTTGACCGTGATCCGCTTGACCTGATAGCGCGGGCCATGGCCTACCGAGTCATACGACCCCCAGGGGCGTTGCACCTCGCGGTGATGATTCAGCTCCGACCGATGCTGGGTCTTGAAGATCTCGACCAGCCGCTTGACGTCCTGCGAGCGCGACTTGTGCGCCACCAGCACCGCGTCGGCGGTCTCGATCACCACGATGTCGTCCAGCCCCACCGAGGCCACCAGCCGGCTGGTGGAATGGATCAGGCAATTGCGCGAGTCCTCCACCATCACATCGCCCGTGGTGGAATTGCCTTCCACCGTCTTCTGGGCGATGCCCCAGACCGCGTCCCAGGCGCCCACGTCGCTCCACGAGGCCGCCAGCGGAATGACCACCGCGCTGTCCGTGCGCTCCATGATGGCGTAGTCCATCGAATCGCTGGGGCAGGCCTCGAACGAGGGGGCATCCAGATGGAACAGCCCGTCCTCGCCATGGCCGGTCGCTACCGCCGCCTGCACCTGCTCAAGCATCTTGGGCGCCAGCCGCGCCATTTCAGACAGGAACACCGACGCCTGGAACGCGAACATGCCGCTGTTCCAGTAGTAGCCGCCGTCGTCGATCAGGCGTTGCGCCACCTCGGGCGAGGGCTTTTCCACGAAGCGGCGCACGCGGCGCGCCGGAGCCATCACGCCGGGCTCGTCCGACTGGATGTAGCCATAGCCACTGAGCGGCGCAGTAGGCGTGATGCCGAAGGTGACCAGCGCGCCTTGACGCGCTGCCTCGTAGGCCTGGGCGAACGCTTCCTGCAACACCGGGCCGTCTTCCAGCACGTGGTCCGACGGCATGATCAGCATGATCGGGTCTTCGCCATCGCGCATGGCGCGCAGCGTGGCGGCGGCGATGGCCGGCGCGGTGTTGCGCGCGTGGGGCTCAAGAATGACTTCCGCGTCCTTGATGCCCAGCTCCTGCGCCTGCTCGGCGGCGATGTACTGGTGCGCATCGTTGCAGACCAGCATCGGCTTGGCCTTGGCGCCTGCCGACCCAAGGCGCAGCAGCGTGTTCTGCAACAGGCTGCGGGAATCGGTCAAACGGATGAACTGCTTGGGCAACAGTTCGCGCGACAGCGGCCACAGGCGCGAGCCGGAACCGCCGCAAAGAATGACTGCCCGGTAGGCGGGAGGGGGATTCGTCATGGCGCTCACTCCTTGAAGTAGGCCTGGGTGTACGGATGCACGCCGGGATCGGCGGCGATCTCTTCCGCTTGCAGCCAGCGGTAGTCATGGTGCTGGCCGCGCGGAAGGGTTGCGGTATCCAACGAAAGCTCGGCCTCGTAGGCGAGGACGACATAGTGGGTGGAGCGTCCCGCTTCACCCGCGAAATTGGTGCCATAGAAGTGTTCGTACACGCCGCGCGGCGTCCACGCGTCGGGGGCGATGGCCAGCCCCAGTTCCTCGCGGGCGATGCGGTCCAGC
This sequence comes from Achromobacter piechaudii NBRC 102461, assembly GCF_001571245.1. Taxonomy (GTDB): domain Bacteria; phylum Pseudomonadota; class Gammaproteobacteria; order Burkholderiales; family Burkholderiaceae_B; genus Achromobacter; species Achromobacter piechaudii. The sequence continues at coordinate 181,290 of NZ_BCTK01000001.1, forward strand.
GCGGTGCGCAGCGCTTCGTTCTTGCGGATGCGTCCGCCCGGCACGAACCAGGCGCCGCGCGCCGGCGGGTTCGTGCGCAGCCCGGTCAGGTAGCGGCCGGCGCCATCGCGCAGCAACAGGTCGATGGAAACCAGCGGCAGCATCTCGACCGCCTGGCGGAAATCGGCGCGCGGCAATACGCCTGCCGGCGCGTTGCTGGCGGGGGCCGTGGCGGCGGCGGGCCATCCCAAGGGGCTAGTAGACATTTCGGCCCGTCCATCCCGACACGGCCGTGCGGGCGATGATCAGCAGGTCCATCCGGAACGTCCAGTGCTGGATGTAATAGATGTCGTGCTCGACTCGGTCGCTCATCTTGCGCAGCGTGTCCGTCTGCCCACGAAAACCGTTGACCTGCGCCCAGCCCGTGATGCCCGGCTTGACGCGGTGGCGCATCATGTAGCGCTGCACCAGGTCCTTGTACATCTCGTTGTGTTCCAGCGCGTGCGGGCGCGGCCCCACCACCGACATGTCGCCCATCAATACATTCAGGAACTGCGGCAGCTCGTCCAGGCTGGTGCGCCGCAGGAAGCCGCCGATGCGCGTAATGCGGGAATCGTTGCGCGTGGCCTGCGTGACCGTGCCATGTTCCTGATGCACGGTCATGGTGCGGAACTTGTAGACGTGAAAGACCTTGCCATCCACGCCCAGGCGGGGCTGCGTGAAGAACACGGGGCCGCGCGAAGTCAGCTTGATCGCCAGCGCAATGGACAACATCAGCGGCGCCAGCCCGATCAGCGCGCAGAACGCGAAGCTGCGGTCGAACACTTCCTTGGCCCAGCCGCGCACGCCGGCGGCGGGCAGGCTATTGAGCTGGATGGCGGGCAGCCCCAGGAATTCGCCGATGCGATGGCCCAGCAGCTGGATCGACATCACATCCGGAATCCAGCGGATATCCACCAAGTCGTTGCGCAGGTGATACAGCACCTCGCGCAATTCCTGCCCCGCCTCCATCGGAAGGACGATCCAGATCTCGCGCACGTTGTGTTCGTGCACGAAGGCATGCAGGTTATCCAGGTCATGCAGGCGGCGCACTTGCGGCGGCAGGCTCTCGTGCGGCTCGGCGTAGATGCCCGCGACCTCGTAGCCCGCGCCCCGGTAGCGTTCGACGCGGCGCCACAGGTCATGGCCCAGCGCGCCAAAACCCACCAGCAGGACGTGCTTCTTGTTCAGCCCGCGATCGCGCGCGGCGCCCAGCGCGGCGTAGACCGCCAGGCGCACGCCCGCCAGCGCCAGCGCCGTCATCCCAAACCAGGTAGCAGCCCACATGCGCGATATCGCGGCGGTCTGATGCATGAGAAAACTGACGAGGATGCCCAGTGCGAACACCGTCGCCCACGCCGCCAGGCTGCGCACGACCAGATCGGTCAGGAGCCGTCCGCGCCACGATACATACAGCCGGAATGCGGGGAACAGGGCGATCACGCCCAGGCCGCATAGATAGATCAGGAACAGATGAATCTGCGGTGGATCCGCCAATGCATCTTCCGAGAATTTCAAGCCGGTGGCAGTCAAGCCGCAGGCGATCACGATCGCGGCATCGAGCAGGCGGTATAGATAGCTTGCTCCACTGAATCTTGCCGACGTGTCCGAGTGGGACGGGTCCATCGCGCACTCCTGTTCGGGGGGAGTCTTCTTGCGGCAAAAAAAAACGATGCACTGCCGCAAAACATGTGGCTACCGACGAAATCTTATTGAGTGCGTGGCGTACCCGAAACCTCCAAACGATGTAGGAGAAGGCTTAGGGCATCCGTCGAATGTGCGGGGCTTCGAAAAGAGAGTGGAATGTCGCAACCCGTTACGCATCGGGCTCCATTCCAAGCAACGAAGTCATTCACAGTGGATTTGCCATGACGACATTTTTCGGAACGTTGAGCCGAGCCATCGCCGCTATCGCGCTCGTGTCCTCGCTGGGCGCTTGCGCCCTGTCTCCCGGTATGACCTTTAATGCCAGCCACCTCGTCGATCCCCTGGATCCGAATTCCGTGGCGCCGATCAAGGAAATCACGCCGTCGCTGGTGGTCGATGACTTGCGCGCACGCCAGGCGTTGATCAACAACGATGGCGTAGAAAAGCTCGTCGGCAGCGTCGAGCCCTACCGCATCGGGCCAGGCGACATTCTCTCCATCGTCGTTTGGGATCACCCCGAACTCGTCCTTCCGACGCAAACCTATGCCATCGGGACTGGGGTCACCGAACTAATCATGGGGGATACCGCCTCGGGCATACCGGGGTATACCGTCTCATCCACTGGATACATCCAATTTCCCTATACCGGACTGCTGAAAGTGGCGGGGTTGACGGAACTTCAGGCGCGCAATCTCATAGTCAATAGTTCCGGCAAGTACATCCAGGATCCGCAGATCACGGTGCGCGTGCTGGGCTATCGAAGCAAGCGTGTCTACGTCGAAGGCGAAGTGAAATTGCCGGGCACGGTTGCCATCAACGACATTCCGATGACTCTGCTCGAAGCGGTCAACCGCGCGGGTGGCTTGCTGCCCACCGCCGACCGCAGCGCCGTCTATGTCATTCGCGATGGCCGCCGCACCCGTGTGAACTTGCCCGCGCTGATCGAACGTGGCCAGGACTTGAATCAGGTCATGCTGAAGTCGGGCGACATCGTGCGTGTCACGCCGCGCGACGACAGCAAGGTCTTCGTGATGGGTGAAGTGTTCCTGCCCACCACGGTCGTGATGCGCGATGGCCGCATGTCGCTGACCGAGGCGCTGGGCATGGCGGGAGGCCCGAACCAGTTGACGGCCGACGCCTCGCAGGTGTTTGTGGTGCGCAGTACCGAGCAAGCGACGCCGCAGGTGTTCCATCTGAACTCCAAGTCGCCGCAGGCTCTGGCAGTTGGCGCGAAGTTTGAGTTGGAACCCAAAGACGTCGTGTTCGTGGATACGGCCGCGCTGGTGCGGTGGAACCGCTTCATCAGCAACCTGTTCCCGAGCGCGCAAACGGTGCAGACCGTCAAGTCGATCAACTAGTCCGCCTTTCCGGGCCCTCGGGCCCAAAACAACGCCTTTGGGGGCGCCGCATCCGGCGCGGCGCCCACGTCTGGAGAGCTGCATGTCGTTGCCCATCGAATCATTCGAGCCCAGTGTCCCGGCTCGCCAGCAGGAAACCCCGTTGTCCTCGCACGTGGACGCCATCATTTCAAACCGTTGGATGATTCTTGCGATCACCTTGTTCGCCTTCCTCGGCGCGCTTGCGTATGTGATGGTGACCCCGTCCGTGTATTCGGCCGACATCATCGTGCAGGTCGAAGAGGAAATGCCGAACGGCCAGGCGCGCAGCCTGCTGGGCGACGTGTCCGCCATGTTCGACACCAAGGCAGAGACCTCGGGCGAAATGGAAGTGCTGCGTTCGCGCATGGTGGTGGGGCCGGCCGTCGACAAATTCCTGTTGTACATCCACGCCAAGCCGCGTTATTTCCCGGTGGTGGGCGAATGGCTCGCGCAGCGCTATGAGGCGCTGCCGTATCCGTCCAGCCTGCCGCGCGGCGGCTATGCGTGGGGCGGCGAACGCATTGCGATCTCGCAATTGGACGTGCCCAACGAATGGCTGGGCAAGCCGTTTCGCGTGACCACGCAAGGCGAAGGGCGCTACACGCTGACCGACAAGTTCACCGGCGCCACGTTCAGCGGCGCGGTGGGCAAGCCCGAACGCTTCCTGTTGCCGGGCGGCGGCGCGATGGACGTGCACATCGACGCGCTGACGGGGCGCCCGGGCACCGAGTTCACGATCTCGCGCAGCTCGCGCCTGGCGGCAATCGAAGACGTGCAATCGCACCTGGGCATCTTCGAGCGAGGCCGCGCATCGGGTGTGATCGGCGTCACGCTGGAAGGCAACGATCCGGCGCTGACCACGGCCGTGCTCAACCAGATCGGCCAGGAGTACGTGCAGCAGAACGTGAATCGCAAGGCGGCGCAGGCGGAGAAGTCGCTGGGCTTTCTTGAGCAGCAGCTGCCTATCCTGAAAGGCGAACTGGACGCGGCCGAAACCAAGTACAACGCCTTGCGCAACAAGCGCGGCACCATCGATTTGTCCGAAGAAGCCAAGCTGATTTTGGCGCAGTCCGTGGATGCGCAGACCAAGGTGATGGAGCTGCGTTCCAAGCGCCAGGAACTGATCACGCGCTTTGCGCCGACGCACCCGAGCATCGTGGCGATCGATCGGCAGATTGCATCGCTGACCGGCGACGTCAATCGCATCGGCAACAACATCAAGGCGCTGCCCGACCTGGAGCAGGACGTGGTGCGCCTGGTGCGTGACGTGCGCGTGAACACCGAGCTGTACACGGGCCTGCTCAACAACGCCCAGCAACTGCGCCTGATCCGCGCCGGCAAGGTGGGCAACGTGCGCATCCTGGACGCCGCCGTGCAGCCGGACCGCCCCGTGCGTCCGAAGGCCGCGATCATCATCGGCGTGGCCACGGCCATCGGCCTGATCTTCGGCATGCTGTGCGCGTTCGTGCGCAACGCCCTGTTCGGCGGTTTGTCGGAACCGGACGACGTGGAACGCTACACGGGCCTGCCGGTGCTGGCGGCCATTCCGTACAGCGACATGCAGGACAAGCTGTGGCGCCGCAGCCGCCGCAAGAACGCTACCGTGCCCGCGCTGCTGGCGCAAAGCCAGGGCAACGCGCCACCCATCGAGAGCTTGCGTTCGTTCCGCAACGTGCTGCAAGCATCGCTGCGCCAGTCGGCCAACAACATGGTCATGTTCACCGGCCCGGTGGCGGGCGTGGGCAAGTCGTTCCTGTCGGCCAACTTTGCCTTCATCCAAGGCGGCGTGGGCAAGCGCGTGCTGCTGATCGATGCCGACTTCCGCAAGGGCCAGTTGAACCGCTATTTCGGCGTGCCCAAGGAAGACGGCCTGTTCGAAGTGCTGTCGGGCACGATTCCGCTTGAGCGCGTCAGAAAGCACAGCGTGTCCGAAGGCGTGGACTTCATCGCCACCGGCGCGGTCACCTTCGATCCTTCCGAATTGCTGGCCTCGCCCGTGTTCGGCGCCACCTTGCGCGAGCTGTCCTCGCAGTACGACATGGTCATCCTGGACACGGCGCCCGTGCTGTCGTCGCCGGACGCCGCGGTGGTCGGCACGCACGCCGCCGCCGTCATGGTGGTGGTGCGTTCAGGCATGAACACGGTGGGCGAGATCCGCGAGACGGCCAAGCGCCTGATCCAGGCCGGCGCGCCGGTCGATGGCGTGCTGTTCAACGGCCTGAAGCTGATGCCGGAACGCTTCGGCTTCCGCTCCAAGTATGGCAATTATCGATACTCCCGCGCGGCGTATTACGGCGATTTCAAACAGAACGGTCCCAAGTAACGCCACCCGGAGAAACTGGCATGCACGGAACTTTTGGCTGGGATACCCCGCAAATTCTGGATGCGGTTTTCAAGGCTTACGACATACGCGGCACCGTGCCGGACGAGATAGACGCGCGATTCGCGCACAGCCTGGGCATGGCGGCCGGCACCAAGGCGCGCGAGCAGGGCGCCCGGTCGATGGTGGTGGGACGCGACGGCCGCCTGAGCAGCGTGGAACTGGCGGCGGCATTGCAGGCCGGGCTGCGCTCGGCCGGCATGCACGTCATCGATATCGGCATGGCCACCACGCCGATGGTGTATTTCGCTACGCGCCTGATGGACACAGGCGCGGGCATTGCGGTCACCGGCAGCCACAACCCGCCGGCCCACAACGGCTTCAAGATCGTGCTGGACGGCGCTTCGCTGTACGGCGAGGGCATTACGGCGCTGCGCGACGCCATGCGCCTGCCCATCGAATCGGCCAGCGTGGCGGGCGGCCGCACGCAGATGCAGATCCAGCCGTGCTACGCGGCGCGCCTGGTGGGCGACATCCGCATGGCGCGGCCGATGAAGATCGCCATCGACTGCGGCAGCGGCGTGGCCGGTGCGGTGGCGCCGGCGCTGTTTCGCGCGTTGGGATGCGAGGTGACCGAATTGTTCTGCGAGGTGGACGGTTCGTTTCCCGGCCACCATCCCGACCCGGCCGACCCTCAGAACCTGCAAGACCTGATCTATTGCCTGCGCTATTCCGACTGCGAGGTCGGCCTGGCATTCGACGGGGACGGAGACCGGCTGGGCGTGGTCACAAAATCGGGACAGATCATCTGGCCGGATCGGCAACTGATCCTGTTCGCCCGCGATGTGCTGTCCCGCAACCCGGGCGCCGAGATCCTCTACGACGTCAAATGCAGCCGCCACGTGGCCCGCGCCATCTTCGAGGCGGGCGGCAAACCGACCATGTGCAAGACCGGGCATTCCCTCATCAAGGCCAAGATGCGCGAGTCGGGAGCGCTACTTGCTGGAGAGATGAGTGGGCATATGTTTTTCAAGGAGCGCTGGTACGGCTTCGACGATGGGATCTACGCCGCCGCCCGGCTGCTGGAGATCCTTTCCGCCGCGCCGGACCCGTCGGCGCTTCTTGAAGGCTTGCCGCAGTCCTGCGCGACCCCCGAAATCAAGCTGGACACCGCCGAAGGCGAACAGTTCGAACTGGTGAAGCTGCTGCGCGAACAAGGGGAATTCCCCAGCGCGGTCTCCATCAACGACCTGGACGGCGTACGCGTGGACTACGCCGATGGCTTTGGCCTGGCGCGTCCATCGAACACGACGCCGACGGTGGTTTTGCGTTTTGAAGGAGACACCGTGGCCGCATTGGCCCGTATCGAGGAGGACTTCCGCAACGCGTTCCGGCGCATTGCACCTCTCGTTCGTTTACCGTTCTAAGGAGCATCACGCGATGGGAAAGGCCAATTATGCGATTGAGGCGTTGAGGGCGGATTCCGGCCTTGCGCAGAGCCCTGAGTGGCAGGCGTTCGCGCAGGCGGCCGAAGCCGCCCAGCTGAACGCCGATACGCTGAAAGTCATTGAAGCAGCCGGCTTGTGTGTGGACTTGACCATGCAGCGCCAATCCCCCGCGCTGGAAGCGGCGGCGCTGAACCTGCTGCAAGCGCGCGGGCTGGCGGACGCCCGCCACTCGCTGTTCGCGGGCGACCCCGTCAATTGGACGGAAGGCCGCCCCGCCTGGCACACGGCGGTGCGCGCAGGGCGCACGCCCGAGCAGCCGGACGGCCTGGACGCCGATTCGGTCTGCGAATATTCGCGCATGAGCGACTTCGTGCGCCGGGTGGACCAGACGGCAGATTTTTCAACGGTGCTTCATATCGGCATCGGCGGCAGCGACTGGGGCCCGCGCCTGGCCGTGCAGGCGTTCGGCGGTCCGTCGCAACGCCGCCAGATCCGTTTCGTCGCCAACATCGACGGCCACGCATTCCATGACGCGGTCGCGGGCCTGGACCCGCGCCGTTGCCTGGTGGTGATTTCGTCCAAGTCCTTCACGACGACGGAAACGCTGCACAACGCGCGCGCCGCTGTTGCCTGGCTCAAGCAGGGCGGGGTGGCGGACGTGTCCGAGCACCTGGCGGCGGTGACCGCCAACGTGTCGGCCGCGCGCGCCTTTGGCGTGCCGGCCAGCCAGACCTTCAAGATGTGCGACTGGGTGGGCGGACGTTATTCCGTCTGGTCGGTGGCCGGCTTGTCGATCGCGCTGACCGTGGGCGCGGACGTGCTGATCGGCATGCGGGCGGGCGCCGAGGCCATGGACCAGCATTTCCAGAACGCGCCTTTCGCGGCGAACGCACCGATCCAGCTGGCCCTGGCCGGCTTGGTCAATTGCAGCGTGCTGGGCTACAACTCGCTGAACGTCGCCGCCTACAGCGCGCGTCTGCTGCATCTGGTGACGTACCTGCAGCAGCTGGAAATGGAATCGCTGGGCAAGCGCGTCGCGGGCGATGGCACGTCGGTGGGCGTACCTACCGCGCCCATCATCTGGGGCATGCCGGGCACCGACGGCCAGCACACCTTCTTCCAATGGCTGCATCAAAGCGAGGAAGGCGCGCCGGTCGATTTCATCGCCAGCCTGCAAGGCCATGCGGACAGCCCTGACGCCCATCGCCTGCTGCTGGCGAACTGCCTGGCGCAGCGCCAGGCGCTGCTGCGTGGCAAGTGCCTGGAGCAAGCCCTGCAGGACGTCGCGCACATCGATGACCAGGAACGCGCGCTCAGTCTCGCGCAGCACATGGTGCATCCGGGCGGGCGTCCTTCCACGCTGATCGTGTTGCGCCAGCTGGATCCGCGCGGCCTGGGCGCATTGCTGGCCCTGTATGAACACAAGGTGTTCGTGCAAAGCGTCGTCTGGGGCATCAACCCGTTCGACCAGTTCGGCGTTGAGCTGGGCAAGCGGCTGGCCTCGGGCATCGAGCGTGAGCTGGCGGTGCCGGTGTCGGCGGGCGTGGTCGATTGGGGCCATGACGCGTCCACCTCGTATTGGATCGACCGCTATCGCAGCCACACGCAGGCGCCGCGTCCGCGCCATGCGTGGGTGCCGGGCGTGGCGGCGCATCTTTGACGGGGATGGAGATGCCAGACATGCACGTGCTGGTGACGGGCGGGGCCGGCTATATCGGCACGCACACGCTGATTGCGATGCTGGCGGCCGGCCAGCGGCCGCTGGTGCTGGACAATTTCAGCAACGGCAGCCGCGAGGCCGTGCGCCGCGTCGAGCAGCTTTGCGGCGTACCGATAGCGCTGATCGAAGGCGATATCCGCACCCCCGGCCTGATCGAGCGCGTGCTGTCGGACGCGGCCCGGCGCGGCGAGCCCGTGCAGGCGGTGCTGCATCTGGCGGGCTGCAAGGCGGTCGGTGAATCCGTGGCCGACCCGCTCAAGTACTACGACAACAACGTCACGGGTTCGATGGTGCTGCTGCGCGCCATGCAGGAGGCGGGCGTGGCGCGGCTGGTGTTCAGCTCGTCGGCCACGGTCTACGGCGAGCCGCAATGCCTGCCCTTCACCGAGACGCACCCGCTGGCGCCGGCCAACCCCTATGGCCGCACCAAGCTGATGGTCGAGGAGATGCTGCGCGATGTATGCACGGCGCAGCCCGGCTTCAGCGCGGTCACGTTGCGCTACTTCAACCCGATCGGCGCGCATCCCAGCGGGCAGATCGGCGAAAGCCCGCGCGACCTGCCCAATAATCTTTTCCCGTACCTGACCCAGGTGGCGGTGGGCCGGCAGCCGCATCTGCGGGTGTTTGGCGATGATTACGACACGGTCGATGGCACGGGCGTGCGCGACTACCTGCACGTCATGGATCTTGCGCAAGGCCATGTGCGGGCCCTGACGTATGGCGCGGACCATCCGGGCTTCGTCGCGGTGAATCTGGGCACGGGCAGGGGCACCAGCGTGCTGGAGCTGGTGCGCGCGTTCGAGCAGGCCAGCGGCCTGCGCATCCCTGTGCAGATCGTGCCGCGCCGCCCGGGCGATGTGGCGCGTACCTGGGCGGACCCGTCGCTGGCCGAGTCGCTGCTGGGCTGGCGCAGCACCTACGACGTGGCCGCCATGTGCGCCGACGGCTGGCGCTGGCAGCAGGGCAACCCCCAGGGCTACGAGGCAGACGCTGCCGAGCACGCCGTGGCCGCATAACCCCTATGCCGTGTCGGAGGCGGATTGAAAACGGGGCGCCAGCGGTTACAGTTGACGGGACTTTTGCGTAGCACCGTCTGTGAGGCACTCCCATGTTCGACATCCATACTCAGCCCGGGCCTACCCGCCCCGCCCAGGGGCAGCGGCAATGAGCGGGCCCACCTACATCCCGCCCGCCCACTGGAACCTGGACAGCATCGTGTCCGGCCTGCGCGAAGCGCGCGTCGCCTGGCGCGGCCCGCGCGGCCGCCTGCGCGAAGATGCGGGCCTGCGTGAATTCCCGTCCCAGGAAAGCCTGCGCCAGATCATCAAGGATCTCTGTGGCGCCTTGTTCCCGATGCGGCTGGGTCCCATCGACCTGCGCGAAGAAGTCGAAGACTTCTACGTCGGCCATACCATCGGCGCCGCGCTGGATGCGCTGCTGCATCAGGTCTGTCTTGAACTTCAATACGTGGGCCGGCATGAACATGCCGACCCGGCCGACACCCAGCGGCGCGCCATCGAGATCGTGCGCCAGTTCGGCGCCGAACTTCCGCGCGTGCGCGCAGCGCTTGACCTCGACGTGACCGCCGCCTACCAGGGCGATCCGGCGGCCCATAGCGTGGACGAAGTGCTGCTGTGCTATCCGGGCGTGGCCGCGATGATCCACCACCGGCTGGCCAACGTCCTGTATCGGCTGAACGTGCCGATGCTGGCTCGCATCGTGGCGGAAATCGCGCACGCCGATACCGGCATCGACATCCATCCCGGCGCGACCATCGGCCGCAGCTTTTTCATCGATCACGGCACGGGCGTGGTCATCGGCGAAACCGCCATCATCGGCGACCGCGTGCGGCTCTATCAGATGGTGACGCTGGGCGCCAAGCGCTTCCCGCCCGGCGAAAACGGCGAGCTCAAGAAAGGCTTGCCGCGCCATCCGCTGATCGAGGACGACGTCGTCATCTACGCGGGCGCGACAATTCTTGGCCGCGTCACGATCGGCAAGGGCTCGACTATCGGCGGCAACGTCTGGCTTACGCGCAGCGTGCCGCCGGGCAGCAACGTCACGCAGGCCAGCCTGGTCAGCGACATGCCCGACTGCGGGCTGGGCGGCTGAACGCCAGCCACCCGCCCCAATCTCCGCTACAGGCGATAGGAACCAGGATGGACACCCAAGTCTCGGATCTGGCCGCGTTGCGCGGCTTCGTGGACCGCCACCCGCGGCTGTTCGTCTTGACGGGGGCGGGTGTCAGCACCGATTCCGGCATCCCCGACTACCGCGACACCGACGGCGAATGGAAGCGCAGCCCGCCCATGACGTTGCAGACGTTCATGGGCAACGAGCTGTCGCGCGCCCGCTATTGGGCGCGCAGCATGGTGGGATGGCGCCGCTTTGGCCAGGTCCAGCCCAACGAGTCGCATCTGGCCCTGGCGCGCATGCAGGCGCGCGGCCTGGTCTCGGTGCTGGTCACGCAGAACGTGGATGGCCTGCACGAAGCTGCTGGCAGCCGCGATGTGGTGGACCTGCACGGCCGGCTGGACCAGGTGCGCTGCATGAATTGCGACTGGCGGGGCGGGCGTGCCGATTGGCAGGATCAATTGCAGAACGGCAACCCCGCCTGGGTATTGCTGGATGCCACCGACGCCCCTGACGGCGACGCCGACCTGGAGGGCGAAGACTTCTCGCAATTCATGGTGCCGCCGTGCCCGCGTTGCGGCGGCATCGTTAAACCGGATGTGGTGTTCTTTGGCGAGACGGTGCCGCGCGAGCGCGTGGACCGCGCCAATGCCGGGCTAGCCAGCGCCGATGCGGTGCTGGTGGTGGGCTCGTCGCTGATGGTGTATTCGGGTTACCGCTTCGTGACCGCCGCGTCGCGCAACGGCATGCCGATCGCCGCCATCAACCTGGGCCGGACCCGCGCCGACAACCTTCTGACCCTGAAGGTGGAACAGCCTTGTGCGGTGGCGTTGGAGGCGCTGTAACACCGCTTTTCACCGGCCGGTTTTTGACCGGTTTAAGCAAGTGCTTGCCCTGTCAGGGTTTTTTTGCGCTGTTACAGACCTTTCCATAGGGTTGTCCACAGGAACTGTGGATAATTCCTAGGGATTACCCCTGTATTTCGCTCAGGCGTCGGCGATTTCCAGCGCTTCTCCCAGCAGGGCCTTGCGAGCGGCATGCCAGCTGCCCGCGTCGGGCGCGTACAACAGGCCGCCCGTGCGGTGCGTGGGCTTGTAGGGCGATCCGTCAAAGCGCGCGGCGTAGCCGCCGGCTTCGCGGTGCAGCAGCCAGCCGGCGGCGTGGTCCCAGGCGGTCAGCTGGTTGTACAGCGCGATGTGGCAGTGGCCCGCGGCCAGCATGCGGTATTCATGCGCGGCGCAGCGCAGCGACGCGGTGCTGCCCAGGCGCGACAGGTGGCTGTTGACGGTGGTGCGCTGCGGCTCGGGCAGCGCGCCCGTGGAGATCAGGCCGTCCATGTCTTCGAGGGGCGCGGGGCTGGCCACGGAAAGGGGCACGCGTCGGCCGTTCTCGTATTCCATCCATGCCCCTTCGCCGCGCACCGCCAGCGCGCTGTCGCGGTTGACGGGGTCGTAGATGACGCCGGCGATGACATCGCCGCGATGACAGGCCGCGATCATCATGCCGAACAGGGGCAGGCCCGCCACGTAGTTGCGCGTGCCGTCGATAGGATCGATCAGAAAGGCCAGGTCCGCGTCGACCAGCATGTTCAGCAGCGAGGGGTTGCGCGCGGAGGCTTCTTCGCCGATGAGCACGGCGCCGGGGTGCAGCTTGGCCAGGCGGGCGCCGATCATGCGTTCGGCGGCTTCGTCCGCGTCGGTGACGAGGTCGCGCGGCGAGCTCTTGCCGCGCACGGCGCCTTCGGGCAGGTTGCGAAAGCGCGGCATGACTTCCACCTGGGCCGTTTCGGCCAGCACGGCGGCAAGCTTGCGGGTGTCCTCAAGGGTAAAGGTTCGGCTCATACGCATCCAATCAGGGAACGCGCAAATCTATCATGCCTGGGCGGCATTTGATCGCGTTTCGCAAGTGACTGGTTTGAAAGGACTTTTCCGGGCTGTGCAGGACTTATCTGCCGGGTTGTCCACAATAGTTGGGGATAAGCGGCGTTGAAAACCGCTTGTCCCCATGTGCTGCAAGCGGCGCGCGGCGAGGGCCGCGCGCCGGGCAGGGCTTAAGCGCCCAGGTCCACGCACAGGTACTTGATTTCGAGGTATTCCTCGATGCCGTACTTGGAGCCTTCGCGGCCCAGGCCCGATTGCTTGACGCCGCCGAACGGGCCGACTTCGTTGGAGATCAGGCCGGTGTTGATGCCGACGATGCCGTATTCCAGCGATTCGGACACGCGCCAGATGCGGGCGTAGTCGCGCGTGAAGAAGTACGCGGCCAGACCGAAGATGGTGTCGTTGGCCATGCGGATGACTTCTTCTTCCGATTCGAAGCGGAACAGCGGGGCGACCGGGCCGAAGGTTTCTTCGGTGGCGAAACGCATCGATTGCGTCACGTCGCGCACGACGGTCGGTTCGAAGAACGTGCCGCCCAGCGCATGCGGCTTGCCGCCGGCAATGACCTTGGCGCCATGCGAGGTGGCGTCGGCAATGTGCTCCTGCACCTTCTCGATCGCGTTCTTGTCGATCAGCGGGCCCTGCGTCACGCCGTCTTCGAAGCCGTCGCCGACCTTCATGGCGTTGACCTTGGCGACCAGGCGCTTGGCGATTTCTTCGTAGACGCCGGCTTGCACGTAGATGCGGTTGGCGCACACGCAGGTCTGGCCGGCATTGCGGTACTTCGAGGCCAGGATGCCGTCAACGGCGCGGTCCAGGTCGGCGTCGTCGAACACGATGAACGGCGCGTTGCCGCCCAGTTCCAGCGACAGCTTCTTGATGGTGGGGGCGCATTGCTCCATCAGCGTGCGGCCCACTTCGGTCGAGCCGGTGAAGCTCAACTTGCGCACGACGTCGCTTTCGCACAGCGCGGCGCCGATGTCGCGCGAGCTGCCGGTGATGACGTGGAACACGCCAGCCGGCACGCCGGCTTCTTCGGCCAGCACGGCCAGCGCCAGCGCGGTCAGCGGGGTCTGCTGGGCGGGCTTGACGACCATGGTGCAGCCTGCGGCCAGCGCCGGGCCGACCTTGCGGGTGATCATGGCGGCCGGGAAGTTCCACGGCGTGATGGCGGCGGTGACGCCGATGGGCTGCTTGAGCGCCAGCAGGCGTTGGCCGGCCTTCGGGCTTTGCAGCACGTCGCCGTCGATGCGCTTGGCTTCTTCGGCGAACCATTCCAGGAACGAGGCGGCGTAGGCGATTTCACCCGCGGCCTCGGTGACCGGCTTGCCTTGTTCCGACGTCATGATGGCGGCCAGGTCTTGCTGGTTCTGCATCATCAGCTGCGACCACTTCAGCAGGATCGCGGCGCGTTCCTTGCCCGTCTTGGCGCTCCAGGCGGGCAACGCGGCTTGCGCGCTGGCGATGGCCTGTTCGGTTTCCTTGCGGCCCAGCTTGGGCACGGACACGATGGTCTTGCCGGTGGACGGGTTATCCACGGGGATCGAGGCGCCGTTGCCGGCGCCAACCCACTTGCCGTCGATGTAGCAGGCGTCGCGCAGCAGTTCGGGGCGCGACAGGGGATGAGTCAAAGCGGTCATTATTGAAGTCTCCTTGAATGGATTCCAGCGGGGCCAGGAAGCGGCTGCGGGCGCGGCGGAAAGATCCGCGACGCCCGCAAACTCCGTGCCCGTGGCCCTTGAACAGGGTTCAGGCCGTGAACCTTACGCTGCCAGTGCGTCGGACAGAATCGCCAGCGCGCGATCGAATTGCGCGTCGGGGATGGTCAGCGGGTACAGGAAACGCAGCACGTTGCCATAGACGCCGCAGCTCAACAGGATAAGCCCTTGTTCCAGCGCGCGGGCCTGAACACGCTTGACCGCGTCGGCGTCCGGACGGCCATTGGCGTCGTTCAGTTCCAGCGCCACCATCGAACCCAGGCCGCGCACGTCGGCGATGCCCGGCACCTTGGCGCGCAGGCCTTCCAGGTGGTTGCGCAGCTTCTCGCCCAGCACGTTGGCGCGATCGCACAGCTTTTCTTCAGCGATCACGTCCAGCACGGCATGGGCCGCGGCGACCGCCAGCGGGTTGCCGGCGTAGGTGCCGCCCAGGCCGCCAGCAGCCGGGCCGTCCATGACGTCGGCGCGGCCGACCACGCCCGAAATCGGGAAGCCGCCGCCCAGGCTCTTGGCCATGGTGATGAGGTCGGCCTGCACCGAATGGTGTTCCATGGCGTAGAGCTTGCCGGTGCGGCCAAAGCCCGTCTGCACTTCGTCGGCGATCAACAGGATGCCGTGCTCGTCGCAGATCTTGCGCAGCGCGCTCATCAGTTCGGGCGGGGTGATGTTGAAGCCGCCTTCGCCTTGCACCGGTTCGATGATGATCGCGGCGACGCGCTTGGGATCGATGTCGCACTTGAACAGCAGATCAATCGCCTTGAGCGAATCGGCGATGCTGATCGACTGCGTGGCGTTGGGGAACGGCACGTGATAGATGTCGCCCGGCATCGGGCCGAAGGACAGCTTGTACGGGGCGACCTTGCCGGTCAGCGCCATGCCCAGCATGGTGCGGCCGTGGAACGAACCCGAGAAGGCGATGACGCCCGAACGGCCGGTGGCCGAGCGCGCGATCTTGATTGCGTTTTCAACGGCTTCGACGCCGGTGGTGAAGAAGGCGGTCTTCTTCAGGCCGTCGATGGGGGCCAGGCGGTTGATGCGTTCGGCCAGCGAAATATAGCTTTCGTAGGGAACGATCTGGTAGGCCGTGTGCGTGAAGTTGTCGAGCTGGGCGGCGACGGCGGCCTTGACCTTGGGGTGCAGGTGGCCGGTATTGAGCACTGCAATACCGCCCGCGAAATCGATGTATTCCTTGCCGTTGGCGTCCCACAGCGTGGCGTTCTCGGCGCGCACTGCATAGAAGTCGCACATGACGCCAACGCCGCGCGGCGTGGCCAGGGAACGGCGGGTATTCAGGTCTTGATTCTTCATCTCAGCCTCGATGAACAGGGTGGGCGGGAAAAACCTTATTTAATGCTACGATGGCCCCATTTGTGGGAACCACTTTGATAAAACAGGTAGAACCAATTGCGGTCCATTGTAGGTGACTTGCTGCTGCTGCGTCTGGCCGACGGATCCAGCGAGCCCATGAACAAGCGGCTGTATCGCGGAATCCGCGAAGCGATCCTGGATGGCGCCATCGCCGCCGACTCGCGTTTGCCCGCCACGCGCGACCTGGCCACCGAGCTGGGCATTGCCCGCAACACCGTGGTTCACGTCTATAGCCAGCTGCTCGCCGAAGGCTATACACGCAGCCGGCAAGGCAATGGCACCTTCGTCAACGCCTCGGTTCCCGACTCTTATCTGGCCAGCGGCCGACGCCTGCGCCAGCCCGCGCCGGCCCAGCCCGGCGCAGCCCTGTCGGCGCGCGGCGCGGCCATCGTGGACGGCGTATCGGCTTCGCCCTATCAATGGGGCGCGTTCATGCCCGGCGTGCCCGACCTGACCGAATTCCCCCATAAGAAATTTGGCCGCATCGTCAGCAACCTGTGGCGCAATCCGTCGCCCGACCTGCTGACCTATGCCTACGGCGGCGGCCTGCCGGCGCTGCGCGAAGCGCTCGCCCAACATCTGGCGTTGACCCGTTCCATCGATTGCGACCCCGACCAGATCATCATCACCGAAGGTTCGCACCAGGCCATCGACCTGACCACGCGCATCCTGGGCGAAGCTGGCGAAACCGCCTGGGTCGAAGACCCCGGCTACTGGGGCGCGCGCACCATCCTGCAAGCCAATGGCCTGCACACGGTGCACCTGCCGGTGGACGAAGAGGGCATGCGGCTGCCCGAACCGGGCGGCACGCCGCCGCGCTTCATCTTCGTCACGCCCTCGCACCAATATCCGCTGGGGCCGGTGATGTCGCTGGCGCGGCGGCGCCAGTTGCTGGCCGTGGCGCGGCAAAGCGGCAGCTGGATCATCGAAGACGATTACGACAGCGAATTCCGTTTCTCGGGCCGCCCCATCGCTTCCCTGCTGGGCCTGGAGCCCGACGCGCCCGTCATCTATATGGGCACCTTCAGCAAGACCCTGTATCCCGGACTGCGCGTGGGCTACCTGGTGCTGCCCAAGCCGCTGACCGCCGCTTTTCAGGCAGCGCACGCGGAGCTTTATCGCGAAGGCCACCTGATGACGCACGCGGCGCTGGCCACGTTCATTTCAGAAGGGCATTACGCCGCGCACATCCGTCGCATGCGTATGCTGTACGGACGCCGCCGCGCGATGCTGGTCAACCTGATCGAACGCCGGCTGGGCCCGGAATGGCTGCACCGCGATGCCAGCATGGCGGGGCTGCATCTGGTGCTGACCTTGCCGCTGAACATGGACGACCTGCGCGTCGTGGACGTGGCGCGCAGCAAGGGCGTGCTGACCCGTGCGTTGTCGCGCTACTACGTCAATGCCGAAGGGCGGCGGCCGGGGCTGCTGCTGGGATACGCCTGCGTGCCCGAACACGATATCGCGCGCAAATTCGAGGTGCTGCTGGAAAGCCTGGCCGAAGTGGCGCGCAAGCCCGCCGCGGCTTGATGCCGGCAATTAAAAGGGCAGCAGCTAAAAGGGCAGCAGCTAAAAGGGCAGCAGCGCCGTGGCGAACGCGGCGGCGTTGCGCATACCCTGGTCTTCGAAATTGGTGTTGAACACGGCATGGGCCTGCGCGCTTTGCCCGGCCAGCCGCGTAAACCGTTCAACCAATTCGGCCAGTTCCTGTTCGGAGTATTCATATTGGAAGCGCCCGGACGAGGCGCTGCCCGATGCATTCCACGTGGCCGCATTGCGGCCGTGCAGGCGCAGCAGCGTCAGGTCGGGATGCGTGCTTTCCCAGATGGCGGGCACCGTGTTCTCGAAGCCCTGCGGCGCGTCGACCACCGTATGCACCACGCCAAGATCGCGTTCGAAGGCCAGTGTGTCGGCGATGGCGGCGGGGCTGTCGAACCAGCTGCGATGGCGAAATTCCACGGATATCAAATGCTCTTGCATGCGCTGCGCGCAGTCGGCGACATGGGCGCGCCCGCGCGCATCGCGCCGGATCCAGGGCGGAAACTGGAAATGCACCGCGCCCAGCTTGCCCGGCATGCGCAGCGGCTCCAGGGCCAGTTGATAGCGGCGCCAGAGTTCGTCGCGCAGGTCCTCGGGCATCTGGCGGTGATAGATGACGGGATCGGGCCAATCTTCGAGTTCGCGCGCAATGTCCTGGGGCAGCGCTGCCAGCGGCGTCTGGTGGCCCGTGAACAGGCGAAAGGCCTTGATGTTGAAGACGAAGTCATCGGGCGTGCGCTGCGCCCAGGCATAGGCGTTGGTGGCCGAGGGCAGGGCGTAGTAGCTGGAATCGACTTCCGCCAGCGAAAAACGCGAAGCATAAAAGCGCAGCCGCGCTTCGGCGCTGCGCGCATCGGGCGGGTAAAAACGCCCGCAGGCAAGCAGGGTGGGATCGGTCCAGGAGGCGGTGCCGGTCAGGATACGCATGGCGACAAGACAAGATTGGGGCGCGCGGGGCGGGGCGGCTACGCTGCTATGATAGCTGGATAAATAGCCAGTCATTTGGCGTACTTGCCGTCATGCCCGACCACGAATCCACCCCCAACACCCGCCCCGATCCCCTAGCCGATCTGAACCCCGCCCAGCGCGAAGCCGCCGAATTCGGCGTGGGCGCGACGGCGGGCGACGACGGCCCCTTGCTGGTGATAGCCGGGGCCGGCTCGGGCAAGACCAATACGCTGGCGCATCGGGTGGCGCACCTGATCCTCAATGGCGCCGACCCCCAACGCATGCTGCTGCTGACGTTCTCGCGCCGCGCGGCCCAGGAAATGGATCGACGCGTGGGCAGCGTGCTGCAACGGGTCATGAACCTGCGCGGCTCGCAGCAAGCGCCGTCGCTACCCTGGGCGGGCACCTTCCACGCCATCGGCGCGCGGCTGCTGCGCGATTGCGCCTTGCGCATCGGGCTGTCTGAAGCCTTCACCATCCACGACCGGGGCGACGCCGAAGACCTGATGGGCATGGTCCGGCACGAGCAGGGTCTGTCATCGACCAAGTCGCGTTTTCCGCTGAAAGGCACCTGCCTGGCGATCTACTCGCGCGTCATCAATAGCCAGAGCCCGGTGGCCGACGTGCTCAAAACGTCATTCCCCTGGTGCGCGCAATGGGAAGACGAACTGAAAACGCTGTTTCGGGGCTATGTGGCCGCCAAGCAGGACCAGCAGGTGCTCGATTACGACGATCTGCTGCTGTATTGGTCTGAGATGATGACCGACACCGGCATCGCGGCCGATGTCGGCGCGCGCTTCGACCACGTGCTGGTCGACGAATATCAGGACACGAACCGCTTGCAGTCCGCCATCCTGCTGGCCATGAAGCCAGACGGCCGTGGCCTGACCGTGGTGGGCGACGACGCGCAATCCATCTATTCCTTCCGCGCCGCCACCGTGCGCAACATCCTGGACTTTCCCGCGCAGTTTCCCAAGCCCGCCCGCGTCATCACGCTGGACCGCAACTACCGCTCGACCCAGCCCATCCTGACCGCGTCCAACGCGGTGATCGGCCTGGCGACCGAGCGCTTCGCCAAAGACCTCTGGACCGACCGCGCCTCGTCGCAACTGCCCGAACTGGTCACGGTCAGCGATGAAGCAGGGCAGGCGCGCTGGGTCGCCGATCAGGTGTTGGCGCAGCGCGAAGGCGGCGCCACGTTGAAGTCGCAGGCCGCGCTGTTCCGCACGTCCAGCCATAGCGCCGCGCTGGAACTTGAGCTGACCCGGCGCAATATTCCCTTCGTGAAATTCGGCGGCCTGCGCTTCCTGGAAGCCGCGCACGTCAAGGACCTGCTGTCCTTGCTGCGCTGGGCCGAGAACCCGCGCGGCCGCATGGCGGGCTTTCGGGTGGCGCAGCTGATGCCGGGCATCGGTCCGGCCACGGCCGGCAAGCTGATGGACGCCATGGCCGCCAGCCCCGAGCCCTTGCGCGCGCTGCGCGAATTCAAGCCGGGCGCGGCGGCGCAGCAGGAATGGGGCGCGTTCGCCGACACCTACGCAGCGCTGTGCGACCCGAGCCTGCGCTGGCCCGCCGACGTGGACCTGGCGCTGCGCTGGTACGCGGCCCAGCTCGAACGCCTGTACGACGACGCGCGGGTGCGCAAGACGGATCTGGATCAACTGGTGCGGCTGGCGGCCGGCTACCCCACGCGCGAGCGCTTCCTGACCGAACTGACGCTGGACCCGCCCGACGCCACCAGCGACGAATCCGGCGCGCCCTCGCGCGACGAAGACTACATGATCCTGTCCACCATCCACTCGGCCAAGGGCCAGGAATGGAAGGCTGTCTACGTGCTGAATGTGGTCGATGGCTGCATCCCCTCCGACATGAGCACCGGCACCGCCGAAGAGATCGAAGAAGAACGGCGGCTGCTGTATGTGGCCATGACGCGCGCCAAGGAACGGCTGCAACTGATCGTGCCGCAGCGCTTCTACGTGCACCAGCAGACCGGCATGGGCGACCGCCACGTCTACGGCTCGCGCACGCGCTACATCACCAACGCGATGCTGCCGCTGTTCGAGCACCTGCCGCGTCCGCCAGCGCTTGCCGATCTGCCCGTGGGCGGCCAGCCCAAAGAGCCGCAAGCGCCCGCCATCGACGTCACGCGGCGGGTGCGCAACCTGTTCTGAGCGGCTGGGCTATCATCGGCGAATGCCATAAGTTGTT
Source organism: Achromobacter piechaudii NBRC 102461 (assembly GCF_001571245.1). Lineage (GTDB taxonomy): Bacteria > Pseudomonadota > Gammaproteobacteria > Burkholderiales > Burkholderiaceae_B > Achromobacter > Achromobacter piechaudii. The sequence continues at coordinate 201,616 of NZ_BCTK01000001.1, forward strand.
CGGTAGGGATCGCATTGCCAAAGGGTGTTCATGTCCACTGAAGAGAATTTCGCCGACGTCCACAAAGGCGAGGTCGTGGCGTCGATTGCCTACGTGAACGGCCGTCGCGACCGCGAAGTACCTATCGATGAAGTCGGTCAGCACATCGGCCGATACAGCAGCCAGGCCCAGGGTCAGCCGCCCGGCATGTTGTGGATCGGCCTGCGCAATCCCACCCCCGAATTGCTGGCGCGCGTCACGGGCGAGCTTGGCGCCTGCGGCAAGAACCAGGAAGAAATGCTTGAACCGCATCGGCGGCCCAAGATCATCGACTACGGCAACATGGTCCTGATCGTGACCATCACGGTCGAGGTCGAGGCCGAACGGCCCGTCTTCGGCGAAACCCAGCTGCTGATCGGCGACGGCTTTCTGGTCACCGTGCGGCGCGGCGCGACCGCGGCGCACAGCCCCTTGCGCGAACGGCTGGAAGCCTCGCCCGACCTGCTCAAGCGGGGCAGCGACTACGTCGCCTCGGAAGTGCTGGACTGGCTGGTCGACCGCTATGTCGCGGCGGCCGGCAAGATCGAAACCGTGGTCGAGGGCGCCGAACAGAAACTGCTGATCCGTGGCGCCAAGGATGCCGACATCCGCAGGCTGTATCGCCAGCGCCGCGACCTGCTGCGCATACACACCGTGGTCTCGCCGATGGCTGAGATATGCCGACGGCTGGCGCGCGTTGAAATGTCGGCGGTGGACGAACACGCTCGACCGTATTTTGGCGAGGTCGCTGACCGCGTGCTGCGCGTGGACGAGCTCTTCAACGCCTTGCGGGAATCGCTGGCGTTTGCCTTTGAAGCCAGCCTGATGATCGGCCAGGCCGCGCAGAACGACACGACGCGCAAGCTGGCGTCCTGGGCCGCCATCCTGGCGGTGCCCACGGCCATCGCCGGCATCTATGGCATGAACTTCGAATTCATGCCGGAGCTGAAATCGCCCTGGGGCTATCCCATCACGCTGGGTGTCATCGCCTCGATCTGTTCGGTCCTGTACTGGCGCTTCCGCAAGTCCGGCTGGCTGTAGGAAGGGGGCGCGCAAGTCCGGCTGGCTATAAGGCCGACCCCGCGCCGGCTCCGCGCCGGGCTCGGGCGTGACCTTTTCCGCACGCTCCCTGTAAAAAAGCAGGTCGCCTGTGGCACACTTGCCGCGTTTCTCATCTGGAGCCGGCCGGTGCGTGGCAAACCCCCATTTCGCGGCGGCGGCAAGCTGACCGCCCTGATCGTTGCCGTGATCCTCGCGGCGGCGGGCGCCATCGTGAACTGGCTGCAACCTGCCGGGCAAGGTGACTCGCCCTCCGCGTCGCGCCCGGGTTCGTCCCGCAGCGGGTCGTCTTCGTCGGCCCCGCCGTCCTCCGCCCCGTCCTCCCCGCAATCCGGCCCCGCGCTGGCCGATGGCGTCCCAAAGGGCAGCTACACCCTGACCGGCGTGATCGTCAACGTGGCGGACGGCGACACCGTCACCCTGCGCGCGCGCGATGGCCAGCGGCGCATCCGCATGGACAGCATCGACGCGCCCGAAGAAGGCCATGGCGCCGACCAACCCGGCCAACCCTTTGCCGAGGCGTCCCGCAAGAACCTGGCCGACCTGGTAGCGGGCAAGACGCTGACCGCGCAATGCTATGAACAAGACCAGTACGGCCGCGACGTCTGCGCGCTGATCCTCGATAACGGGTCCTCGGCCAATCGCATGCAGGTGCAGGCCGGCTACGCCTGGGCCTACACCGCCAGGCGCGGCGATTACCTGCGCGACACGGCCATGACCGGCCTGCAACGGCAGGCGCAGCAAGCGCGGCGTGGGCTATGGGCGCAAGAGGGCGCGGTGCAACCGTGGAAGTGGCGCTACGACTGCTGGCGTCAGCGCCAGTGCGGGTGACAAGCGGGGGAGTCCGCCCCGTGCATCCGCTAGGGCATGCCTGGGTACTGGCCGCGTTCCGCGTTTGCTATCCTCTGTCGCAACGTTTTGAAGGGAAGGTTTCCATGCTTGCAATGAAGCGGCTCAGGGCGACAGCCATGCTGATGTTGCTGGCGCTGGCGGGCTGCTCGCAAGAAAGCCCCATCAACAGCCCGTATCCGTCCGGCGCCGAAAGCCAGAACACGTTCTACTCCGCGTTCGTGCAGCGCTCGCCCAAGTACCTGGATCCGGCAAGCTCGTATTCCGGCGACGAAACGCCCTATACCTACAACATCTACGAACCGCTGTACGGCTATCACTACCTGAAGCGGCCCTATGAACTGGTGCCGCGCGCCGCTCAAACCATCGACCCGCCGCAGTATCTGGACGCCCAGGGCAAGCCCTTGCCGGCCGACGCGCCGGGCGAGCAGATCGCGCAAAGTGTCTACGACATCAAGATCCGTCCTGGCGTGCGCTTTCAGCCGCACCCCGCGTTTGCGCGCAAGACCGATGGCAGCTACGACTACTTCCCGCTCCAGGAAGAGGAACTCAAGGACAAGTACTACATCCCCGACTTCCCCCGCACGGGAACGCGCGAGCTGACGGCGGATGACTACGTCTACGCGTTTCGCCGGCTGGCCAGCCCGCGCGTGGTATCGCCCATCTATTCCGTGATGGCCGACTACGTGGTCGGCATGCAGGAATATGGCGACCGCCTGCGCAAGCGCGACCAGGATCTGCGCCGCGATATCCCCGGCGGCGGCGCCGCGCCCTGGCTGGATTTGCGCGAAGCCGACGGCTTCACGGGCGTCCAGGCCCTGGACCCGCACACGCTGCGCATCCGGGTCAAGGGCAAATACCCCCAGTTCAAATACTGGCTGGCCATGACGTTCACCGCGCCCATCCCCTGGGAGGCCGACCGCTTCTACAGCCAGCCGGGTATGGCGGCGCACGACCTGTCGCTGAACACCTGGCCCGTCGGCACCGGCCCGTACATGATGGCCGAGTCCTTGCAGAACCGCCGCCACGTGCTGGTGCGCAACCCCAACTTCCATGGCGAAACCTATCCCTGCGAGGGCGAACCCGGCGACAAGGAAGCGGGCCTGCTGGCCGATTGCGGCAAGCCCACGCCCTTCATCGACCGCGCGGTATTCAGCCTGGAAAAAGAAGCCATTCCGCTGATCGGCAAGTTCATGCAGGGCTATTACGACGTGCCGCAGATCGAGCGCGGCGAATACGGCGTGGCGATGCTGGTGGCGGCCGGCGATAGCCAGGACAAGGCCAAGCAATATCGGGAACACGGCATCCGCCTGCCCACTACGGTCGAAACCGCCAACTGGTATATGGGCTTCAACTGGCTGGATCCGGTGGTCGGCAAGGGCGACACGCCCGAACAGGCCGAGAAGAACCGCAAGCTGCGCCAGGCCATCAGCATCGTGTTCGACTGGGAAGAATTCGTCACCGTCTTCGAGAACGATCAGGCATCAGTGGCGCAAGGCCCCGTGCCGCCCGGCGTGCTGGGCTACCGCGAACCGCCCGAAGGCGTGAACCCGGTGGTCTATGACCTGGTCGATGGCAAGCCGGTGCGCAAGTCCGTCGACGTGGCCAAGCGGTTGTTGGCCGAAGCAGGCTACCCCGACGGCCGCAACGCCAAGACCGGCGCGCCGCTGGTGCTGTATTACGACGCCATGCAGGGTGGCGGATCGAACCCGCGCTTTGACTGGATGCGCCGGCAGATGGCCAAGATCGGCGTGCAGCTGGATGTGCGGTCAACCGACTACAACCGCTTTCAGGACAAGATGAAGCGCGGCGCCGCGCAGATCTTCCTGTGGGGCTGGAACGCCGATTACCCCGACGCCGAGAACTTCCTGTTTCTGCTCTACGGCCCCAACGCCAAGGCGCGCGGGGGCGGCGAGAACGCGGCCAACTACGACAGCCCTGAATTCGACAAACTGTTCGAGCAAATGAAATTCCTGGACGACGGTCCCGAGAAAGAGCAGCTGATCGCCAAGATGGTAGCGATCGTGCAACGCGACGCGCCGTGGATGTTCGGCTACTTCCCGATGTCGGGCGGGGCGTATCAGCAGTGGGTGGGCAACGCCAAGCCGACGCAGATGGTGCGCAATACGCTGCAATACATGAAGATCGATCCAGCCCTGCGGCAGCAGAAGATCGATGAATGGAACGTCCCAAAGTGGTGGCCGATCGGGCTGTTCGTGCTGCTGCTGGCGCTGGCGATCTGGCCGTCCTACATCGCGCTCAAGCGCCGCGAACGCCAGACCGCCTTTGGCCCGGTGGCGCGCAAGGAGGATCAATCATGATCGGCTACGTGATCCGCCGGCTGCTGTATGGCGTGCTGATTCTGATCGGCGTGAACCTGTTCACCTTCATCCTGTTCTTCGCGGTCAACACGCCCGATGACATGGCGCGCCTGGCTATCGGCGGGCAGCGCGCCAGCCAGGACGCGGTGGAAAAATGGAAGGTCGAACGCGGCTACGACAAGCCGCTGTTCTACAACAAGCAGGCGCAGGGAACCGCCCAACTGACCGACACGATTTTCTATCAGCGTTCGGTGCCCTTGCTGGCGATGGAGTTCGGCGCGTCCGACAGCGGCCGCGACATCGGCCGCGAGATCCAGACGCGCATGGGGCCCAGCCTGGCGCTGGCCGTGCCGACCTTCGTGCTGGGGCTGTTCGTCAGCATCGTGTTTTCACTGACGCTGGTGTATTTTCGCGCCACGCGGCTGGACTTCTGGGGCGTGGTGGTCTGCGTGCTGCTGCTGTCCATCTCCAGCCTGTTCTACATCATCGCGGGCCAATGGGTGTTCGCCAAGCTGATGCGGCTGGTGCCGTTCTCGGGATTCGCGGGCGGGCTGGACGTGGTCAAGTTCCTGGCGTTGCCGGTGCTGATCGCCATCGTCTCGCGCCTGGGGCCCGAGGCGCGCTTTTACCGCACGCTGTTCCTGGAAGAAATCGGCAAGGACTACGTGCGCACCGCGCGCGCCAAGGGACTGGCCGAACGCATCGTGCTGTTTCGGCACGTGCTGCGCAACGCGATGCTGCCCATCCTGACCAGCACCGTCGCCGCGCTGCCGCTGCTGTTCATGGGCAGCCTGATCGCGGAATCCTTCTTCGGCATTCCGGGCCTGGGCAGCTACACCATCGACGCCATCAACGCGCAGGACTTTTCCGTGGTGCGCGCCATGGTGTTCCTGGGCGCGGCGCTCTACATCGTGGGGCTGATCCTGGCCGACATTTCCTACACGCTGGCTGACCCCCGCGTCCGATTCGAGTAGCCGCCATGCCCAAGATCGTCTTGCTTTGGACCGACGTCGCGCTGTGGCTCATGGTGCTGGGTGCGCTGGCCTACATCTGGCGCGCGCGCCGCAGCCCGAACCTGCGCGCCACCTGGGGGCGGGTTGCGCGCGACACGCCCGCCATGTGTTCGGCCGTCATTCTGGCCGCGTTCACGGTGGTGGGCCTGCTCGATTCCGTGCACTATCGGCCGCAGTTGCCGCCCGCGCCGGGCGCAGCCGCCGACGCGCCGCCCATCTACGCGCCCGTGGTCAAGTCCGCGCTGGACGGCCTGTTGGCCGGCACGGTGCTGACCCAGCCTGAAAGAAACTACTCGCAGCCGCTGGCCGTGAAGCTGTTCCTGAAGGAAACCATGCTGGTGGACGACAAGCCGGTACGCGATTTTCCGCGCCTGCGCGGCGCGGCCACGCACCTGACCGACCCCGATACCCAGCACGTGCCCGATGTCCTCAAGCGCCTGGGGTGGGGCCTGGCGGGCGGGCTGGTCGTGGCCCTGGTGGCCATCGTCGCGCTGGGCGCGTGCCTGGCGCGCCGCGCGCGCTCGACGTCGCAGGCGGCGCAGATGCTGTTGGGCGGACATTCCGATGTGCCCTGGCGCGCCATGGCCGTCACCTTCACCCTGCTATGCCTGACGGCGGGCGCGCTGGCCGGCCTGTCCAGCGGCTACCACGCGCTGGGCACGGACCGCATCGGCAACGACGTGTTGTGGCAGGCGCTGAAAAGCATCCGCACGGCGCTCGTCATCGGCAGCCTGACCACCCTGGCCATGCTGCCGCCTGCCATCATCTTCGGCATTGCCGCCGGCTACTTCAAGGGCAAGGTCGACGACGCCATCCAATACCTGTACACGACCATCACGTCGATTCCCGGCGTGCTGCTGGTGGCGGCGTGCGCGTTGATGATGCAGGTGTACATCGACAACCATGCCGACCTGTTCGACACCTCGGTGGCGCGCGCGGACCTGCGGCTGTTCCTGCTGTGCATGATTCTCGGCCTGACCGGCTGGGCGGGCCTGTGCCGCCTGCTGCGCGCCGAAACACTGAAGCTGCGCGAGCTGGAATACGTGCAGGCGGCGCGCGCGTTCGGCGTGTCGCACTGGCGCATCATGACGCGGCACCTGTTGCCCAACGTGGCGCATCTGGTGCTGATCACGGTGGTGCTGGAATTCTCGGGGCTGGTGCTGTATGAAGCCGTGCTGTCCTACCTGGGCATCGGCGTGGACCCCAGCATGAATTCCTTTGGTTCGATGATTGACGGGGCGCGCCTGGAAATGTCCCGCGATCCGATGATCTGGTGGAGCCTCATGACCGCTTTTCTTTTCATGCTGGCGCTGGTGCTGGCGGCCAACCTGTTTGCCGACGCCGTGCGCGACGCCTTCGATCCGCGCACGCGCCGCTACAAGCCCAGCCGCATGGCGCGCCTGGGCGGTTGGTTCGGCCGTCGCCAGACGCTGGTGGCCGAGCCGCGCCCTTCGAAATCGGGAGACGCGCCATGAGCCAGGACACGCCCTTGCTGGACGTCCGTGGCCTGGACGTGGACATCGCCGGCGAAGCCGGCATGACGCATGCGGTCAAGCGGCTGGAGCTGGCCATTTCCCAGCGCCAGACTTTCGCGCTGGTCGGAGAATCGGGCTGCGGCAAGAGCATCACGGCGCTGGCGCTGCTGCGGCTGCTGCCGGATGCCGGCCGTATCGTGGGCGGCCAGATCGACCTGGACGGCCAGGACCTGAACCGCCTGCCCGAAAGCGCGATGCGCGGCGTGCGCGGCGGCCGCATCGGCATCATCTTCCAGGAACCGTCGACCAGCCTGAACCCCGTCATGCGCGTGGGCGACCAGATCATCGAAACGCTGACGGCGCATACGCCCTTGCGCGGCGCGGCGGCGCGGGCGCGCGCCATCGATTGGCTGCGTCGCGTGGGCATACCCGAGCCCGAGCGGCGCGTAGACGACTATCCGTTCCAGTTTTCGGGCGGGCAGAAGCAGCGCGTCATGATCGCCATCGCCTTGGCGGCCGAACCGCTGCTGCTGATCGCCGACGAACCCACCACGGCGCTGGACGTCACGGTGCAGGCCCAGGTGCTGGACCTGCTGGCCGATATCCAGCGCGAGATGGGCATGGCCGTGATGCTGATCACGCATGATCTGGCGGTGGTCAAGAACGTGGCGCATCACGTCGCGCTGATGCGCGGCGGGGAAATCGTGGAAAGCGCCAGCGCCGAGGAATTTTTCCGCGCGCCCAAGCATCCGTATGCGCGCCAGCTGTTCGAAGCCATTCCCACCTTCGACAAGCGCGGCGCGCCGCTGACCGAGCAGGGCCGTCAGGCCATCGCCTCTGATGGAGGCAAGCGCGCCAGCCAGCGCGAGGCGCGCGGCGCGGGTGAAGTGGTGCTGGATGTGCAGGACCTGAAAGTGCATTACCCCGTGCGCAAGGGCCCGCTGCGGCGCGTCGTGTCGTGGGTCAAGGCGGTGGACGGCGTCACGTTCACACTGCGCGCGGGCGAGACGCTGGCCTTGCTGGGCGAATCCGGCTGCGGCAAGACCACCACCGGCAAGGCGCTGCTGCGGCTGATCGACGGCGCGCGCATCTCGGGCCGCGCCATGCTGCAAGGCAAGGATCTGCTGACGGCCGACCGCCGCACGCTGCGCGATCTGCGGCAAGACATCCAGATCGTGTTCCAGGACCCTTACGCATCGCTCGACCCGCGCATGCGCGTGGGCGACATCCTGGATGAAGGGCTGGCATCGCTACGGCGCTCAATGAGCGCGCAGGCGCGCGCGGCCCATGCGGCGCAATTGATCGAACGCGTGGGCTTGCCCGCCAACACGCTGACGCGCTATCCGCACGAATTTTCGGGCGGCCAGCGCCAGCGCATCGCCATTGCGCGCGCGCTGGCGGTGGAGCCCAAGGTGCTGATCTGCGACGAACCCACCTCGGCGCTGGACGTGTCCGTACAGGCGCAGATTCTGGATCTGCTGCGCGAATTGCAGGACGAATTGGGCATCGCGTATCTGTTCATCACGCACAACTTCGGCGTGGTGGAGTATCTGGCGGACCGCATCGCCGTGATGGACGGCGGCCGCATCGTCGAGCTGGGCGATGCCGATGCCGTCCTGCATGCGCCTCGCCAGGACTTGACGCGCCGTTTGCTGGCGGCGGTGCCGCGCCTGCAATTTGGCACGTCTGACAAGGATTCGCCTACCTCGCCGCAATAAAAAGCGCGCCCTGATCCGGACGATCCAGGGCGCGTGGCAGGTTGGCGTCCCGGGTGGGACGCCAACCGCGTCAGAGGTCGTGATGCGAGCTAGGCGTCTCCAGCCAGACCAGCGTGTCGTGCCGCAGCGTGCGCACGCACTGCGCGAGGAAGGCATGCACGGTTTCCAGTTCGGCGGTGTCGTAGCGGCGCGCCATCAGCATCACTGCGTCGGCGACCCACTGGCGTTCCTGCGCCAGGTGCTGGCACTGTTCCTCGACCGGCCGGATCACGATCATCCGGCGATCCAGCGGGTGGCGGCCACGCTGGACATAACCGGCCGCCTCCAGCCGGTTGATCAAGGCGGTGGCGCCGCCCGAACTGATGCCCATCAACTGGGCGAGCTGCCCGGTAGGCAGGGCGTCGAACTCCATCACCAATTCCAACGCTTTCAGATCCGCCAGGGGGATGCCCAGCTTTTCGGCCAGGGCCGACTGGCACGCGGCGTTATACACCGAGAACTGCCGGCCCAGCATCAGGGCGATATCGTCGAGCATGCCCGGCCGCAATTCACTCGTGCTGGATTCAGGCATCACGTTCACATGCTCATGGTGGGCGATCGTTTCTTGTTGCAGCATGATTTCGCTCCTTAGCGGATCAATGTTTTACTTCTTGGCCAGACCGCCGAGCAGACCGCCCAGCAACCCGCCGTTGGCTGCGCCACCCGAGGTGCCGCCCGCCGTCGTTCCGCCAGTCACGCCGCTGGTAACCCCCCCCAGCAACCCGCCCAACAGACCCCCGTTGCTGGCTGTGCCGGCACCAGCCGCACCGCCGGCCGCGCCACCTGCGCTGACACCAGCGCTGGCACCCGTTCCCGTCGTCGCACCTGCCGATACACCGCCGACCACGCCACCCAACACGCCGCCCAGCAGCCCGCCACTGGCAGCACCGCCCGAAGCGCCGCCCGTCGTGCCGCCTGCCGCCGCGCCGGTGACGCCACCCAGCAATCCGCCCAACAGGCCGCCGTTTGCCGCGCCGCCCGTCGTACCCCCCGTTGCGCCGCCCGTTGCGCCACCCACTGCGCTCGTCACGCCGCCCAGCAAGCTGGTCACCGGCGCCAACAGGCCATTCACGCCGCCCGCCGCCGGCGTGCCGCCGACACCGCCCACGCCACCCAGGATGCCGGTGATGGGGCTGAGGAGGCCGCCCGTGCTGCCTCCGGTCACTCCGCCCGTCACGCCACCCAGGCCCAGCGCGCCGGTCACCGAAGCCACCGCGCCCGTCGCATGCGTCAAGGTCGCGCCCAGCGGGTTCGGATTCCCCGGCGTCGCATTGACCAGCCCGCCCGCGCTGGCGACCGCGCCGCCCAAGCCTTGCAGCACGCCATTCAGGCCCGCCGCGTTGCCCGGCAGATTGCCGCCCGCGCCAGCGAGCGTGCCGCCCAGGCTGTTCAACAGGCCGGCGACCGGCGCGCCCAGCTGCGTCTTCGCGCCGACTTGCTGCGTCAGGTTGGTGACCGTGCCGGCAATCGGGGCCACATTCATGTCCAGCGCGGCGCCAACGCCGCCCAGCGTCGGTTGCAGGCCCAGCGGCAACACGTTGTCCACGGTTTTGCCGACATTGGCCAACGCCGGTTGCATGGTGGGGCTGGCGGGGCCGTCCAACACGCCGCCGGTCACGCCGCCGACCAGTTGGGTAACGGGATTCAGCAGGCCGCCCTGGCCCGACAGGCCAGCCGTCAGCGCGCCCACGGCGTTGGTGGCGTTGCCCAACATGCTCGTCAGCGGCATGGGGTTGGCGGGGTCCGCATTGAGCAGGTCGTCGGTGCCAGCTACGGTCTTGCCCAAGCCATCAACCAGTCCGCCCAGGCCAGTGCTCAACCCGCCGGGCAGGCCAGCGCCCTTTACGGTGGTGCCCAGATTGCTGACCAGCCCGCCCACTTGCGTCGTGACGCCGTCGACGGGGGCGCCCAAGCCGGTCATGGCGCCCACTTGCTGCGTCAGATCGACAACGGTATTGACCACGGGAGCCACGGTCGGATCCAGCGCTTTGCCCACGCCGCCCAGCGTCGGACCCAGATTCAGGGGCAGCGTGTTGTCCACGGCATTGCCGGTATTGCCGAGCGTCGTTTGCAGCAGACCGGCCGTGACCGGATTGGTGGGGTTCGTGGGGTTTGTGGGATTGGTCGGATTGGTGGGGTCGGTGCCGCCCGGGTTGGTCGGGTCGGTGCCACCGGGGTTCGTGCCGCCCGGGTTGGTCGGAATATCTACGCCGGGCAGGCCGGCGGTTTTCTTGCTACCACCACTACTACCGCAAGCGGCCAGCGCGCTGACGACAGCGGCGGCCATGACGGTGGCGGTCAGAATGCGTTGGATGCGGTTCGCTTCAATCTTGGAAATCATGGCGGCTCCTCGGGTTGGTAGGTCAGGCGTGGGAAACCGCCCGATACCACTCCACATGCATAATCCGTGCCAAGATTTTTCAAAAGCCGTGGCATTGCATCCATCGGATAATTTCAGTCTTTGAAATATCATTTGTTTTCAATGACTTGGATTGAAATCCAGGGTTTACGCGAATCTCGCGACATGACCAGTTTTGCGACGATAAAAACCTTGTGAATGTTACGAATGGCCGGTTATCCGACGTTACGTTACGGGCGGTGTTACGTAACGCCGTGTTCTGAACATACGTAAACAAGCTGCGGTTGGATTCACGTTGCAAAAAAAAAGCGCCTGTCGGAACAGGCGCCAAGGGGGTCAGGTTCGAGACTTCAGAACGCGTCGTAAAACAGAGAGTAGTTAGCGTTGAAGCGCACGTCGCGGTCATTGTTGACGGTCGCCGACCCGATCGGCTTGGCCACGTTGAAATCGAACAGATAGTATTTGTCATCGGTAAAGCGCAATCCGAGCGCGACGGATGACAGGTGCCGTTGGTTTAATTGCTGGAGGCTCTTGTTGTTGTACCAAGTGCGGGCATAGTCGATCAGCGCGTAGGGCTGTACAGCCGACAGGTATTCCCAACCCGTGCCGAAGCGGCGATTCAGTTCGGCCGACACGCCTACGCCTTTGTCCCCGCTTTGCTCGCCCTGGGCGTATCCCATGGCATAGCGCCAGCTACCGAAAGATACTTGCTCCGATGAGGGCAATATATTGCTCGAATATTGAGCCGCACCGGAAAAGGTCAGGCCAAATTGCGCGGGCAGGGCGAAGGTTTGCTTGGCGTTCAGGTTATAACGCGTGAAATCCAGGTCAAGAATGGGCGTTGCGGAATAACCGTAATTGCTTGAGATGTCCTTCTTGGCGCCGGCGGCGTCGAATCCCTTCGATACGCTGCCGCTCACATCTGTCGTTTGGCTTTCAGATATCTGGATATATCGTAATTCGATATTCGCAGCGCGCACGCGGGAGTCCTGTTGCAGCCAGAGATCCGCGTTGCGGGAGTCGTATCGGTCCTTGGAATTGGCCGCGTACATGCCCACGGTGCCCGTCAAGGACCGGGTGTTATTCAGCAGGATAGGGTAGCTGACCCCAATTCCGATGCGGTCGTTTTTAACGCGTCGTTCAAAACCCAGATATTCAATGGCGTCGTCTTTCGGCTTCGCGTCGTAGTGATAGCCGTCCACCTTGATCGCCAGACCGTCGGGCCCGATGGGCACGCTGATCTCGCCCATGACGTATTTCACGTCGTCGGTATTGAATGGCACGGCGGCGGTCAGTTTCACCTGTTCGCCCAGGGGCGTCAGGCTGCTCGTCCCCACATTGACCAGCGGCTGCATACCGGTGCCCAGGTCAGCCACGCCGCCCGTCAGGCTGAAAGGGTGCCGGCTCGCCGTCAATACCAATTCCGTGGCGCCATCGGCGCGGCGCGGCAGATCCATATTGGGCGTGAACTTCACGCCCGGCACGGTGCGCATCAAATTCAGTTGGCGTTCCAGCGTGGCCTGTTTAAGCGGTCGCTCTTCTTTTAACGGACCCGCCAGGGTGTCCAGGCGGTCCTGAGCGTTGCCGATATCGCCTTCAATGCGCACGTTGCTGATATAGCCCTCGACCACGGTCACCACGACCAGGCCATTGGCGAACGTCTGGTTTTGCACCAGCGCGAAGGACAGCGGATAACCCTTGTCACGGTACAGCTGCGTGATTTTATCGACCTGCTGGACGAGTTCGCCCAGGCTGATTTCCTTGCCCGACAGCGGGCTGAGTATCGCGGAAACCTCGTCGAAGGGGATCGCGTGCACACCGCTGACATCGAAATTCAAGGGCACGATGCGCTGCGCCAGCCGAGCCTGCAAGGCCAATTGCTCAGGCGTGGCGGTTTGCACGACGGGCGGCGGTTGTGTGGCGCTTGGGGGTCTTTCCAGCTGCGGCACGGCATCGACCGGATTGCCCCGAAGCGGGCCATCCGCGCGCGCCTGGGCGCTGACGAAAAGGGTACAGATCAGGGCGAGGGTGAGCGAACTTGCCGGGTACGTACGTCTCATTGCCTAGTGTGTCTCTGTTTCTGCCGACGCCAATCCGATGAATATTCGATATTGCGGGAATACCAAATATATAAAGGGACATAGCATTGGTAAAAAGTGCTTCAGTGTGCCGTAGGCAGTATGGTGCCAGTGGATGGTGTTAATAACAAATTATTTCATTGTGACCGAGTGGGCACGGCGCGATTACAACATATGGAAATTCTCAGGAAAGAAAATATTTAAGATTTATAAGGGTTAACTAGGGGTTTTTTATTAAGTTCACCTTAGTTTTGCCGTATTGGTTACATGTTTACCGCGCCAGTATTGCGAATATTGGTATAAACCCTGATGTGTATTAAATGTTAATAGATAAGACTATATAAATGTATCGAAAACACATCGGTTATGAGCCACCGGGAGTCCACAAGATGGGCACGCATCACCCTCAAACATCATGGCGCGATCAACCGATCTCGCTTCACCTTTGTCAGTTAGTGCGGAGTCGTTCATGAACCCGGGCGACGTCGTTCCGCTGTCGTTCAATAGCGGGCTTGTCGCCCTGTCGTTTCTCACGGCGGTGCTGGGTTCATACGTCGCTCTGTTGGCGGCCGCCAGCATCCGTACCGAAACCGAGGACGGCGACATACGCATCGGTTACATCATCATCGGCGCCGTGGCCATGGGCGGCGTGGGTATCTGGAGCATGCACTTTATCGGCATGCAGGCGCAGAACCTGCCCTTCGACGTCGGTTATCAGGTGGGCTTGACCGCACTCAGCTTCATCGTCGCCGCCGGCTTTTCCGGTTGGGCCTTCTGGTATGTCGGGCGCGAGCGTTTCACGTTCAGCCGCTGCCTGATAGGCGGAATGGCGGCAGGTCTCGGCGTGGCCGCCATGCATTATCTGGGCATGGGCGCGATGCGGATGCCCGCCGTGCTTCTCTGGAATCTGCCGATTGTCGTTTTATCGGTGCTTATCGCCGTAATTGCCGCGTCAGCCGCACTCTGGCTCGCGTTCAATACTCAAAACGAGTTTCAGCGCGGCGGCGCAGCCATTTTGATGGCAATCGCCGTATGCGGCATGCATTACACGGGCGCGGCGGCCGGCACGGTTATCTGTTCCACCCCACGCGAGGCTACCAGCCTGCAACTTGGCGGGGTGATGTTGCCCTATATCGCATTCGTGCTGTCCGCCGTGATGTTGCTGATCATGCGTTGGCAATTACAGCGGGCGTCCACAAGGTTCCGCACGCGCATGGCGCAGCGGATCGACTCGTTCATTGAATCGGCGCCTGTCGCCGAACCAGGCAAGACGCCGGGCTCCACCCTGGGGCCGGGTTAGCAAGACCCGTTATGCGCAAGAGGATGCTTTTGCATCTTGCCGCGTATATCGGGAATAGGGGGTCGGCGCCGCATTGCGGATCGGCTCAATTATCAATCGAGTGTTAGGAGCTCGACATGAAAGCGAAACTTGCGCAGTTCTGGAACGACGAAGACGGAATTACCGCCCTGGAATACGGGTTGATCGCCGGCCTGGTGGCAGTGGCCCTCATCGCGGCCGTGGGCACTTTCACCGACGCCCTGAGCAATATGTTCACAGGGCTCGGCGCCAAGCTCGATGCCGCACGTACTTAACTCGAGCGGTTAACGCCTGACGTGCTGACGCGTACCGTGATGGCTCCCTGTGGCGGGTCATCGCGGTACGTGCATCAAGTGCTGGTATCGATTGCTTGACAGGGGTTGTGCTCGGCTGGACGAGCGAACCTGCCGTTGAATCTGATTGATCAGAAGGTCCTGCCTTGTATCCAGGGGAAGTGCTGTGGCTGCTGTTGTTCGCCTGCTGGAATGTGGTGCTGATCTACAACGATCTGCGCTATCGCCGCGTACCCAACACGTTGATTGTGCTGGGCTTTGTGGCGCAACTGCTTTGGCTTGCAGCGGCCGCGTTCGTGCCTGGATGGATGTATCCCCCACGCTTCACCGGATGGCTGATGTCTGGCGCCGGTTTTCTGGCCGCCTTTCTATTTCTGCCGCTTTGGGGCCGGCGCCTGATGGGCGCGGGCGACGTCAAGGCGATCGCGATTCTTGGATTGTTGCTGGGCCTGGCGCCGCTCGTGCCCGTGCTGGTGCTGGCGAGCCTGCTGGCCGGCCTGCACGCGCTGGTATATGTGGTCGCTTCCCACTATTGGGCCGTGTCGCACCGGCTGCGCCAGATTCCGTACGCCATGTACTTGGGAATCGGCGCGCTCAGCGTGGTGCTTATGCCCTTGAATTCGCCCTTGTATTCGTGGTGTTCTTCCTGGTGCTCTACGGCATCCTGACCTACGGGCTGGTGTTTCTTGCACAGAATTCGGTAACGCTCGCGGCGCAGGATGGCGCTCGCAAGGTGCTGCAATGGCAGGCCGGCACGTCATCGCTGCCGGCGCGCGCGGCTGCGGGTCGCGACGCGGCGCTGGATATCGCGTCCTGGATGGCGACGATGTCCGCCGCGCCCATCAAGGTTGCGGTGTGCGGCAGCGGCGGCGCCTTGAGCAGCAGCGCGGGCGGCACGTGCAGCGGTCAGCCGCTGGCGGCCGACCAGATCGAAGTGACCGTGTCGTATGCCTACGGCGCGCACCCGCTCATTCCATCGTTCCCGCTGTTGCAGACCGTGCTGATGCCCTCCAGCAGTGTGTTGAGCGCGCGCGCCACGGTCCACCTGGGCAATACGCTGGGCGTGGGAGGCTGACATGGACTTGCCGCGACGCCGTCTCGCTCGCCCGCTGCGCCAACGCGGCATCGCCGCCCTTGAGCTGTCGCTGACGCTGACCATGCTGTTGATCTTCCTCTGCGCGGTGGTGGGCTACGGCGTGCTGTTCTGGATGCAGCAGCAACTGGCCTCCGCCGCAGGCGAGGGCGCGCGCGCCGCCGTGTACGCGCAGATCACCGGCAGCAGCAACGTGCAAGGCGACGCCTGCTCGGCCGCCATGAGCGTCTTCTCGACCGGTTCAGCCGTGGCTTGTGCAACCACTCGCGCGCCGTGCGCCTGGGCCGGATCGGGCGGCGTAGTGGCCAATTGCGCCACCGTCGCCATGTCCTACAACACCCAATCCTGGCCGCTGCTGGCCACCTTGCAGTCGTTCATCGCCCTGTTGCCAGGCACGAACAAGGACTGGGTGCCCAGCAGGTTGTCGTCGAAAGCCATCGTACAGATATCGCAAGGGACACCATGAGCAGTCTGAGCAAGATCATCGCGGGCGTTTTGTTGGTGGCAGGGCTGGTGTTGGCCTTCCTCGCATGGCGGCTGGCCACGCATTCCAGTGCGCCGCCCGCCAGCCCGACGCCCGTGGCCACCGCGCCCGCGCCTGCGGCCCCTGCGCCGGTCACGCTGCACCCGGTGGTGGTGGCCAAGCAGGCGATACCCGCCGGCACGCGCATCGATGCGCAGAACATGCTGACGGTGGCGCAATGGCAAGCCGCCTTGTCCAACAGCTTCAACACGCCCGACCCGCTTGAAGGCGCGGTGGCGCGCGTGGACATCGCGGCGGGCGACCCCATCGTGCCCAGCCTCTTGGCCCAAGGGCTCGCCAAGCAGCTCAAGCCCGGCGAGCGCGCGGTCGCCATCGCCGTTGACGAAGTCATCGGCGGCGGCAACCGCATTGCACCCGGCGATTTGGTGGACGTGTTCTTCATGGTCGAGAAGGGCCAGGAAATCTCGGGCGGCCAGGCCCGGCTGCTGCAATCGCAACTGCGGGTGCTGGCCTACGGCAAAAGTTCGGTGGACGGCCCCGAAGAAAAATCGGTGCTGCAACAAGGCCCGGGCCAGCCCGCGCGGACCGCCGTGTTGGCGGTGCCTGTCGAACAGATCAACGAACTGATCCTGGCCAGCCGCGCTGGCCGTCTGCAACTGGCGTTGCGCCCCGTCGGCGACGACGCCGTGCCCGACGCCACGCTGTTCGCCAAGCGCGGCACCGTATTGCCCACGCGCGCTGATTTGAGCCCGGCGCAGCGCGACGCGCTGCTGACTGGCCCGAACCGCGCCTACGCGGGCGACAGCCTCGTGCAACTTGAGGGCGCGACGCCCGCGGCCCGGGCGCCCGCCAGCCGCGTCGCGACGCCCAACGGCGGTGGGGGCGGGGGCCGCACCGTGGAAATCGTGCGGGGAGACAAATCCGAGCGCGTTCGTTACTGACGATGGCTGCGCGTGGCCAGGTGCCGCCCGCGGCTGGACCTTTCAAAGCAACTAGATCCAGCACAATGAAGAGATATCACCGCACCACCATGATCTGCGTCCTGTCGGCCGCAGTGGCGATGACATACGGTGTCGTCAGCCTGGCGCAAACCACGGCGCCAGGGGCCAATGCGGCTGTGCGAGATATCGCAGTGGCCGTCAAGGGCCAGCAGTCCCTCATGCTTGATGGCGCCGCGCCCAGCCGCATCGCCATCGGCGATCCCGAGGTGGCCGACGTGAAGATCCTTCCTGCTTCCGGCAAGCGCGCGGGCTCGCTGCTGCTGTACGGCAAAAAAGCCGGCACCACGCAGTTGCAGATCTGGACGGGCAACAACCCCACGCCGCAGATCTGGAACGTGCGCGTGGCGGGCTCGGTGCAGGCGGCGTTGGCCAGCCGGGGCATCCAGGGCGGTCCCAACGTGGACATTGCCGGCGACAAGGCAGTGCTGTCCGGCAATGCCGAAACCCCGCTTGCCCAGATTGCCGCCGCGCAGGCCGCCGCCGCGGCTGTCGGCGATAAGAACGTGGTCGATGTGTCCACGGCCGGCGCGGGCGGGGTAGTGCAAGTCGAGGTCAAGGTCGTGGAAGTGTCGCGGTCCGTGATGAAGCAGGCCGGCATCAACTTCGCGGCCAGCAATGGCCCGTGGACGAGCACCAGCGCCACGGCGCCTTCGGGGTTGGGCGCACCACTGGGCTTCACGCCGGGCGGCATCATCGCCTCGGGCTTCTCTCTGTTCTACGACTCGAACAACTTCTCGGCGCGTCTGCGCCTGTTGCAAAGCAATGGCATGGCGCGCGTGCTGGCCGAGCCCACGCTGGTGGCGCTGACCGGCCAAAGCGCCAGCTTCCTGGCGGGTGGCGAATTGCCGATTCCCGAGGCGGGCGGCCTGGGCACCACGACCGTGACCTTCAAGCCCTTCGGTATCGGCCTGACGGTCACGCCCACGGTGCTGTCGCGCGACCGCATCTCGTTGAAGGTGGCGCCTGAAGCCAGCGAACTGGACTACAGCAACGGCATCGCCATCAATACCAGCGCAGACACCAGCACCATCATTCCGGCGCTGCGCACGCGCCGGGCCGATACCACTGTTGAATTGGGCGATGGCGAAAGCTTCGTCATCAGCGGTCTGGTGTCGCGCCAGACCAAGGCCATGGTCAACAAGGTGCCCATGCTGGGCGACCTGCCGATCATCGGCGCCTTCTTTCGCAGCGTGGACTATTCGCAAGAGGACACCGAACTGGTGATCGTGGTCACGCCGCGCCTGGTGCGCCCGATCGCACGCGGGGTCACCTTGCCGCTGCCGGGAGGGCGGCAAGAAGCAGCAGATTCAACTTTCAATGCCTGGGGCTATTACCTGATGGGCCCGGTGGGCGGGCAACAAATGCCGGGCTTTTCACGGTGAGCAATATGAAGACACATGCCAGCGAGTGGGTTGGCCTGCAAAACGGCAAGCGGTTCCTGTTTTGCTCAAAAGGCGATGGCGTCGCCGCGCAGCTAGGACTGGCCTTGGGAGACATGGGCATGCTGACCCAGGAATCCCCCGGCATCGAAGAGCTGGCGCGGCGCTTGACCGAGATCGGACCGCAGGTCGTTTTCCTGGACTTCACCCTCAGTGAAGATGAGCCCGGAAAGCTGTTCAAATCCGCCGAACTGGCGCGCTTGCTGGCGCGTATCGCGCCGACCGTGCCGCGCGTGGCGGTTGGTTTCCTGAGCCAGCCCGAAGGCGCGATCGCCGCGCTGCGGGCAGGCGTCAGCGATTTCGTGGACCCCACCGTCGCGCCCGAGGAAGTCAAGGAAGTGGTGCTGCGCCTGCTGGACGTGCCAGCCGGTGGCGGCCGCATGGATGGCTCGCGGCGCAGCGTGCTGCTGCTGGGCGCGCGTCCGGGCGTGGGCACCAGCACGCTGGCCGTGCATCTGGCCGGCATGGTGCAGGACCGCTTGAAGCAGATGCATGCCAGCCGCGCCAGCGGCAACGGCGCCAAGCCCGTCAAGCCGGCCGATCAGACCGGCGCGATGCTGCCGCTGTCCAGCCGCGTGGCATTGATGGACCTGGGATGGCCCGTGGGCGATTGCCAGCTCTATCTGAACATCGGCAGCGACTTCGACTTTGCCGAGGCCGCGCGCAATCTGCGCCGGCTCGATTCCACCTTGCTCGGTTCGGCCATGGCGCACACCGCCAATGGCCTGAGCGTGCTGGCCTTGCCGCGCAACCTGTCCCAGATGCGCGACGTGTCCCAATCCGATTCCCTGCTGGTGTTCGAGCGCATGCGCCAACACTTCGGCGTGGTCGTGGCGGATGCGGGCGGCTTCACCAATCCCGAATTCGTGGCGGGGCTGGCGCGATCGTCTCAACAGAACTGGATCGTGACCGACCAAAGCGTCGGGGCGCTGGTTTCGCTGGCGGGCCTGTTGCAGGAGCTGGAACAACTGCATGTGGACCGACGCAGTCTGGGCCTGATCGTCAATCGCTACGACGAACGTTATGGCATGACCGCGCAGCAGATCGCCGATCGCTTCCAGCTGGATCTGGTGGGTACCTTGCCCGATCGCACGCTGGCCTTGATGGTATGTACGAACCAGGGCCACCTGCTGCATGAAGAAGCCGAGCGCGACGTGTACGTGCGCGCGGTGCAGGCCCTGGCGGAAAAACTCAGCGCGGAAGAGAACACCCCCGGCGGGCGGGCAAGCTGGCTGGCCACGTGGCTGCCCGGCGTGCACCGTCGCATGATCGTCGGTTAACGGCAAGATTCACGGGACGGCGGCGGAATCCGACATGATCATGACAGCGACCATAGAATTCGGCGGCGAGGGCGACAACGGTTTTGCGTCGTCCAACCGCTTCCAGGAAGTCAAGACGGCGGCGTACGAACACCTGCTGTCGCGCATCGAGGAACTGGGCGCGGAGTTCGGCCGTTGGGCGCGCTCGGCCATCCAGGAGTTCGTCGATATCGAGGTCGCCAGCTTCGTGCGTCTGCGCCGCGTGCCCATCAATGAAGGCGAAATGCGCCTGATTGCCGAGGCCTTGACCAAGGAACTGGCCGGGCTGGGGCCGCTGGAAGACCTGCTGGCCGACCCGGCCGTGGAAGACATCCTGATCAACGGCTACGACAACGTGTTCGTCTCGCGGCGCGGTGTGCTGGCGCGCGAGACGCTGCGATTCACCGACAACCAGCATGTGCTGCGCATCGTGCGCCGCATCCTGGCCCCCATCGGACGCCGGCTGGACGAGTCCAGCCCCATGGTCGATGCACGCCTGCCCGATGGCGGCCGGTTGAACGTGGTGATCGAACCGCTGGCGGTGGACGGCCCCATGGTGTCGATCCGCAAGTTCCGCCAGGATCCGCTCAAGCCTGCCGACCTGTTGACGCTGGGCACCTTCGATGAAGACATCTACCGCCTGCTGCACGAAGCGGTGAAGAACCGTTGCAACGTGCTGGTATCGGGCGGCACCAGCTCGGGCAAGACCTCGCTGTTGAACGCGCTGGCGTTCTTCATTCCGGAAACCGAACGCGTCGTGACGGTGGAGGACACCGCCGAACTATCGCTCAACCACCCGCACGTGGTGCGGCTGGAATCGCGCCAGGGCGGGTTCGACGGCAGCGGCGCGGTCAGCATCCGCGAACTGATCCGCAACAGCTTGCGCATGCGGCCCGACCGCGTGGTGGTGGGCGAAGTGCGGGGCGCGGAAGTCATGGACATGCTGCAAGCCATGAACACCGGCCACGAAGGCTCGATGGCCACCATCCACGCGAACTCGCCGCGCGAATGCCTGTACCGCATCGAGATGCTGGCGGGCTTTGCCGGGTTTCAGGGCAGCGAAGACAGCCTGCGCCGCCAGATCGCCAGCGCGCTCGACTTCATCGTTCAGATCGGCCGCCTGTCCAACGGCAAGCGGCGCGTGCTGTCGGTCACCGAAGTGACCGGCATGGGCGACAACGTCATTTCCACGCAGGAACTGTACCGCCACGAAACCTTCACCACGCCGGAAGGCGAAGAGAAAGACCGCTGGAACTGGCTGGGCATCCATCCGCACACGCCCAAGCTGGCCAAGATGCGCAACGACGCGCGCGTCAACGACAACCCCCCCGGTGAGAACGACGGCGGCGGTGGCGGATTCTGGAGCCGGAGGCGCTGATGCAAGACGCCCTGATCCTTGGCGCGCTGGCGCTCGTGCTGGCCTCGGGGGCGGTGCTGCTCTGGCGTCACGCCAATAGCGGCCAGCGGCGCGCCGCCAGCTCGGCGTTCCTGGACAACCAGCTCAAGCGCGGCCGGGAAACGCCCGAGGAAGCGCCGTTCGCTGAAGGCGGACGCGCGATGCGCAGCGGTTTCTCAAGCTGGGACCGGCTGCTGCTGTTGGCGGGCGTGCATCAGAGCATGGGCTTTTATCTGCGCACCGCCGTGCCGGTGATTGCGGGCGCGGTGCTGGCCTGGTTGTTCCTGGGGCCGCTGTCGGGCGTGGTGTCTTTCTTGATGCTGGCGGTGCTGATGTACTTCCTGCTGTGGTTGCGCGCCGACAAGCGCCGTCGCCGCATGATCGGGCAATTGCCCGCGTTCCTGGACAACATCGTGCGCTTGATCACCATCGGCAACAGCATGGGCGCGGCGTTCCAGACCGCGGCCGCCACCACCGACGAGCCCTTGCGCGAAGTGGTGGAAACGGCCGCCAG
Source organism: Achromobacter piechaudii NBRC 102461 (assembly GCF_001571245.1). GTDB lineage: Bacteria > Pseudomonadota > Gammaproteobacteria > Burkholderiales > Burkholderiaceae_B > Achromobacter > Achromobacter piechaudii. The sequence goes on from NZ_BCTK01000001.1 coordinate 223,381, forward strand.
CCTGAGCCGCTCGGCCAAGGAACTGGACGCGGCCCTGGTGCAGGTCTCGCGCATGTATGGCTTGAAAGAGCTGTACATGGTGGCCGCCGTGGTGTCGCTGGCGATGCGGTTTGGCGGACGCAGCGACCAGGTGCTTGAGCGCATGGCCGCGTTCATGCGCGACGTGGCGCAGGCCCGCAACGAATTGACGGCCAGCTCCGCCGAAGTGCGCCTGTCCGCGTGGATCCTGGCCTTGTTGCCCGTGGGGATCGCGGGTTTCATCATCGTTGCCAACAACAAGCTGTTCATGGGCCTGTGGGAAGACCCCTTGGGTTTCAAGATGCTGCTGACCGCCGTGGTGTTGCAGATCGGCGGCTGCTATTGGCTGTATCGCATGGCCAAGTCGATTTAAGGGGACGACGATGCAGATGCTTCAGTCCTTGAATGTCTCGACCCTTCTGGCCCTGGCGCTGATGCTGGTGGCCGCCGCCTTGCTGGTGCTGGGCGTCAGCATGACCCGGCGTCTGCGCGGGCAGGGCCGCAGCCGCCAGGTGATCGATCAGGCGTTGGCGACGCGACAGGGCGGTGGCGCGGCGGCAGCGCCTGTCGAGGGCAACCCCGGCCGGCTGTCATCGGCGGCGCGCGTGGCCGATGCGTTCGGCAAGCGCCTGAGCGAAGGCCGTCTGGCCGACACGCTGTTGGCCGCCGAGGACCGCAAGATGGTCGACATGGCCGGTTATGCGAACGCGGGCACGGCGCGCTCGCGCTTTGTGGCGGCGCGTTTCGGGCTGGCGATCGCGTTGCCCATCGTGGCGGTGCTGATCGACCTGCACAAGTCGCTGACCAATTCCTCCATGGGCGTTTTCATCGCGGCGTTCTTTGGTTTCGCCATCGGCTACATGCTGCCTAAATGGGTCGTCAGCCGTCGGCTGGCGCGCCGCAAGCGCATGGCCGGCGATGAACTGCCGCTGCTGATCGACCTGCTGCGGCTGCTCCAAGGGGTGGGCCTGTCGATCGACCAAAGCATGCAGGTGCTGATCAAGGAATTCGCGCAGGTGCTGCCCGTGCTGTCGTACGAATTGCGGCTGGCGTCCGAAGGGTATGTGCGCGGGCGCACTCGCGAACAATCCCTGGCGCGGCTGGCCACCGGTTTCGATAACGACGACCTGTCTGCCATCTGCCGCCTGATCGCGCAGGTGGATCAGCACGGCGGCGCGGTGCAGGAGCCGCTGAACCGCTTCGGCGAGCGCCTGCGCGACAAACGCCGGCTGGAGTTGAAGGAAAAGGTGGCCAAGACCACGGTGAAGATGACGGGGGTAATGATCGTGACGTTGTTGCCCGCCCTGTTGATCGTGACGGGCGGCGCGGGATTCATTGCGGTATTGCGTGGCTTGTCGCGCATGGGGGGCATGTAATGGCGGGCGATTTTGCAAAGAGTGGGTTGCGGTGGACCCTCGTGGCGACGGCCGTGGCGGCCGGCGCCAGCTTGAGCGGCTGCAAGACCAATAGCGCCGAGTCGGCGTGGCAGGTGATTCAGCAGCAACAGCAGGAACAGGCGCTGGCGCGGCAAAAGGAAGAGGACGCCGACGCCAAGCGCCGTCCGAAAGAGCCCGAGATGATGCTCTCGCTGATTTCCGAGGCGCAGCGGCAAGAGCGTTACTTCGCCTCGCTGGCGTATATCGATGCGTTCCAGCAGAAGTTTGGCAACGACGCGCGCGTGGCCGTGCTGCGGGCGGAAGCGCTGCGCCAGACCGGGCAGACGGCCATGAGCGAGCAAGCCTATCGCGCCTTGCTTTCCACCGATCAGGCGGCCGATGGCTGGCATGGACTGGGCTTGATCGCCGGTTCGCGCGGCCAGTTCGAGCAGGCTGCCGATGACTTCGCGCGCGCGGCCAAGCTGTCGCCGATGGATCCGCGCATTCTGGGCGACCTGGGGTATGCGCGGCTGCGCGCGGGCGACCCCGCCGGCGCGCGCGTGCCCTTGGGCCAGGCCGCCGAGCTGGCGCCCGACAACGGCAAGGTGCTGGCCAATCTGGCGGTGCTGCTGCTGGTAGAGGGCGAACCCGTGCGCGCGCAGCGCCTGATGGATCAGGCAAGACTCAGCGATGAGGCGCGCGGGCAGGTGCTGCGCATGGCCTCCGACATCCGCGTCCAGCGGCCGCAGGCGCCCGTGCCCGTGGCGGCCGATGCGTCGGCCACGCGTGTCTCCAGCGGCGGCGGCATCGTCATGCCAGTGATGAGTCCGTTGATGGATGGCCTGGGCAATGGGCCCATCGTGCGCTAACCCGAATCCAGGAAGAGATCCATGTCCAAGTCCCGCAATTCCGTGTCCTTCGTGCTGACGACCGCGCTGACCACGGCGCTGGCTGCGCTGGCGCCCATTGCCAGTCTCGCGCAGTCGAACGCGCCGCTGACGGGCGGCATGTCCGGTGCGGGGGCTGCCGCTGCGCCCGCCTCTGCGCCGACGCAGGCCTTGCCCCAAGCCCAGTTGCCCGCGCGCCCCGTGGTGCAGCAGGTGCAAAGCCCCATGCCGCAGCCTGCCGCGGCGGCTCCGGCGACGGCTAGCGCGCCCGGCACGGCGACGCCCGCGCCCGCGCAGGCGGCTGCGCCCGAGGAAGCGTTTGGCGATGTCACGCGGGGCCTGCTCGCCGCGCAAGCGGATGGCCGTCGCGCCGGCAATGCGTTGCCGGTGCTGGGTCCGGTGTCCACGGCGGCGTGGAATCGCTATCTGGAAAGTTTCTCGCACCCCATTCCGGAATATTTCCGCAAGCGCGTGGAAACCAAGAACACCAACTGATAAGCGCCCCTACTTGTCGCCGCCCTGCGGCGACTTCAGGATTACCCGATCATGCCAGCCCAAGCCTTTCGTCGTGTGTCCCTGTCGCGCCAGCGCGGCAGCATGGCCGTGGCCGTGGTGTTCGCGGTGTTGGTCGGCGTGGCGATGCTGGGCGTCGCGCAGCTGGGTTATGGCTATTACATGAAGCGTGAGCTTCAGAAGGCCGCCGACCTGTCAGCCCTGTCGGCGGTGCAGGTGCTGGGCATGGGGGCGGCGGCGGATTGCGCGCCAGCCACCACGGCCGGCCAGACCTCGGCGCTGGCGAACGTGCCCAATATTTTCGATACCTTCACGGCGGCCGACATCACGGTGCAGTGCAAGGTGTGGGATTCCACCCGCGCCGACGCCTCCGGCATGCATGTGTTCGATCCCGCCAGCGGCCAGGCGCTGAACGCCGTGCGCGTGACCATACGCAAGGAACTGGCCAGCCTGTTCGGCTCCCTGGGCATGAGCACCACCGTGTCGGTGAACGCGGTGGCGACCAATACCCAGCCCGTTGCGGCCTTCATGGTGGGCTCGCGCTTGTTGCGCCTGCAACGCGGCGGCCTGCTGTCGCAACTGCTGTCGACCGTGGGCGCCACGCCTGCGCAGCTGGACGTGCTGGACGCGGCAGGCCTGGCCAGCGTCGACATCACGCCGTCGGGCTTGCTCAAGGCGTTGGGCTTGCCGTTGTCGGTGGCCTCCGGCGTCGGCACGCCGGCGGAACTGGCGGCCGTCAACAATCTTACGCTGGGCCAGTTGCTGCAAGCCACGCTGACCGTCGTCAATCAAAGCGGCACGGCGGGCGCCAACGTCGGCCTGGTCAGCAACGCCATCAATACCGTGCTGGCCGTGATGCCGCTGAACCTGCCGGTCAAGCTGTTCGGCAACGGCGGCGTGCTGAATCTGAATGTGGTGGGCGGTGACGCCACGGGTGCGCTGTCGGCCAACGTCAACGCGCTGAACGTGCTGGAAACCGCCTTGGTCGTGGCGAACGGACAGAACCTGATCAACCTGGGCCTGAGCGTGCCGCTGCTGGGGGTAGACGCCCGCGTGCGCGTGGTCGAGCCGCCCACGCTGGCCGTAGGCGGTATCGGCACCCAGGCCACCAGCGCCGGCATACGCGTGTACCTGCGCGTGAACACCAGCAACATCCCGCTGGTCGGGCCGTTGCTGGCGAACACGCTGGGCACCAAGGTTGACCTGCCCATCATCATCGACGTGGCGCAGTCCACGGGCACGCTGACCAATCTGTGCCAAGCGCCGCTGACGCAGCACCAGGCCACCATCGCCGTGACGTCGTCCCTGGCCAACATCTGCCTGGGGCGCTTTCCGGGCATGACGTCCAGCACCGACCAGAACGCCGCCAATTTCGTGTCGCTGACCAACAGCTGCCAGCCCGCTTCGTTTGCCGCCATTCAGCGTTATCAGGTGCTGAACGTGCTGGGCATCCTGCCGCTGACCAGCAAGGTGACCTTGCCCATCTTCAATTCCACCGCGCCCGTCTCGGTGACGCTGACCGAGCCCCCCGGCACGCCGTCCACGCAAACGGTCACGGCGACCTCGGTGAACCTGGGCGCGTTGGCCTCGAACCTGTCCGACGCAGTGATCGGCGGCATCCTGGGCGACCTGTTCAATACCGGCACCCCGCTGTCCGCGGCGGAGCGCACCGCGCTTGCCACCAGCCTGGTGGGCGGGGGCGGCAGCAACGCCGGCAATTCCATTACGCAGGTGGTCAACAACATGCAATGGTCGACGACCGCGCTAAATCAATTGAGCGCCCGGCTGACCTCGGGCGGCCTGACCGGGGTGCTGGGCGGCACGCTGCAACTGGTCAGCAATATCCTGACTTCGCTATTGATTGCGCCCATCAACGATGTGGTCTGCGCGCTGGGCCTCACGCCCAGCGCCATCCGCCAATGCCGCATCAACTCGGTGGCGTCGTTGGCCTTGAGCGGCAGCTCGCAGGTGGGCGGTGTGCTGTCCATCGTGGTGAACCTGCTGCAACCGGTGCTGGCGCCCTTGTCGACGCTGTTGCAGCAACTGCTGGACCTGCTGGGTCTCAGCGTCGGCCAGACCGATGTTTCGCTGCTGTCCGTGGATTGCGGGCAGCCCCGCCTGGTGTACTGATGAAGATGCCTTTGATCGCCGCTGACTGCTTGCCTGCATGGTTGCTGCCATGACTCAGAAATTCGCCCGCGACGAGTTCGACCTGTACGTCTGGGAAGGGACGTCCGACATTGCCAGCCGCGCCGAGCGCTGCCTGACCGGCATGGACGTGACGCTGGTGCGGGCGGACGCCGGCATGGCGTTCCCGCCGCCGCGCGACCCGTCGCGACCGGCCGTGGCGCTGGTGTCTGTGTCAGTCATGGGAGACAACCGCTTCCGCGGCTATGACTGGTTGTCGGCGCAGGCCGTGCCGGTCATCTGGGTATCGGCCGAAGCGCGCGGCCGCGATTCCCGCTACTACCCGCCGGAGTATTCCTACACGCTGCCGCTGTCCTTCACCACGGCGGACCTGCGCAAGCTGCTGTATGAATTGTTGGGCACGCTGGAGCAGTTCAACCGGTCCGCGCCCAAGCGCGAACAACCGTTGATCGCGGTGTCGGCATCCATGCGGGCGCTGCTGGCCGAGGCCGAGATGTTTGCCGATTGCCGCAGCAACGCGCTGATCCATGGCGAAACCGGTGTGGGCAAGGAGCGTATCGCGCGCCTCTTGCATGACCGCGCCGCGTGGTCTGATGGCCCGTTCGTGGCGGTCAACTGCGGCGCCATTCCGGAAGGCCTGTTCGAGGCGCATTTCTTCGGCCACGCCAAGGGCGCGTTCACCGGCGCGGTGGGCGCGCACAAGGGGTATTTCGAGCAGGCCAATGGCGGCACGCTGTTCCTGGATGAAATCGGTGATCTGCCGCTGTATCAGCAGGTCAAGCTGCTGCGCGTGCTGGAGCAGAGCGCCGTGACGCGGCTGGGCTCCACGGTCGAAATTCCCGTCGACTTCCGCCTGGTCGCCGCCACCAACAAGGACCTGCGCGTGCTGGTGGGCCAGGACGAATTCCGGGCTGATCTGTATTACCGGCTGGCGGTGATCGAACTGCGTATTCCCAACCTTGAACAACGCGGCGGCGAGGAAAAAATCGCCATCTTCCGCGCGCTGCTCGATCGCCTGGGCTGCGACGGCGAACCGCCCGACTGGCTGCTCGATCGCGTCGCGCGCACGCGCTACGCCGGCAATGTGCGCGAACTGTCGAATGTGGCCGAGCGCGTGGCCATCATGCGCCGCCAATTCGGCGCGTGGGACCAGGATCGGCTTGCCCGCATCTTCGATCAGATCGGCGAACCCTTGCGCGCCGCCAGCACGCTATGCGAGCCGCCCGTGTTCACCGATGCGGAACGGGCCGAACGCGCGCGGATTCTGGCGGCGCTGGATGTCAACGGCTGGCGTCGGCAGGACACCGCCAACACGCTGGGCATCAGCCGCAAAGTGTTGTGGGAAAAGATGCGCAAATTGCATCTGGGTGGGGGGCAGGGCGAAACGGCGGAAGGCGTCGTTGAAGCATCCTGACTCCTGCAATTGGGGAAGGCCCCTAGAGGGCGACAAATCACTCGCGGGCAATGTAAGCGGATCAGCCTGGAGCGAAATAAATTGCTATAGTTCCGCAACGATTTTTTTGGGGAAGGCATGAACGTCCAATTTATCCGTGCCGCCACACGCATGGCGCTGTTAGGCACGGTGTTGTCCGGCCTGGCGGCATGCGCCAGCGCGCAGCCCGAAGCGCCTCGGCCCACGGTTAAGCAGGTCGAAGACACCCCGGCTCCGGCCACGCCGGTGACCCCGCCCGCCGCCGCGCCGGCAGTCGCCGCGCGGCCCGCTTCGACGGTGGCCGAACTGCAAGGCTTGATCCAGGCACGGCAGGTGTCGGAACTGCGTACCGCCTACAACGGCACCTACGGCGCCAGCCTGCTGTTCAAGCCCGACGACCTGACCTATTACGTTGCCCTGTTCCAGCAGAAGGATTTCTGGCGCGTGCTCAAGACTGTGTCGGAAAAGCAGGCCGAATCGACCTACCGCGCGTTCGCGGCGCAATCGGCTGACCTGGCCGAAGTCGACATCAAGCGCATCAAGCTGCAAGCCGAGTACGCTCACGCCGAAAAGCTGTTGGCCAGCCGCAGCGCGCAATTGAGCACCTTGCAAGCCGACCGCACGCTGCGCATGCAGCAGGAAGAGCAGGTCGCGGCGCGCCAGGAGCAGTCGCGTCAGGAAGCCTCGGCGTTGGCCGATCAGCAAAAGGACGTGCGCCAGCAACTGCGTGATCTCCAGCGTCAGATTGATTCGCTGGAAGCCCAGCAAGCGCAGATCAACGCCGGCCCCGGCGCCAAGGGCGGCAAGGGCGGCAAGTAAGGTTTCACGCTTCATCAGGACGGGCCTGCGGGCCCGTTTTTTCTTGGCGCGGCGGATAATGACCCCGCGTCGATCAGGGGATAGCCGGGCGGGCGGCAGGATACTTGTATTCTTGCTCCAGGCCCCCATATGGCAACCATGGCTCTCAAAGTTTTTGACCTCGAGTGCGAGCACCACCATATTTTTGAAGGTTGGTTCGGTTCGCACGAAGACTACGACGCGCAACAGGCGCGTGGCTTGGTCACGTGCCCCGTTTGCGGGTCCGCCCACATCACCAAACGCTTGTCCGCACCGCGCTTGAACGTGTCGCACCTGCACGCACCGGCCACGGCGCCGGCCGTGCCCGCCGGCGCCTCCGACGCCGAGAAGATGGCTGCCGTGCAGGCCATCGTGATGAAGCAGGTTCGCGCCTTGTTGCGCAACACTGAAAACGTCGGCCCGCGCTTTGCCGAAGAAGCGCGCCGCATCCACGAAGGCGATGCCGACGACCGCCCGATACGCGGCACGGCCACGCCGGACGAACGCGCCGCGCTGGTCGAAGACGGTATCGAGGTCATGGCCGTGCCCGATTTCCTGGACGACGAACGCCTGCAATAAGGCTCGGCCGGGGCGCGGCGCTTTACCGCCTCTTGTGTGCTCATAAAAAAAGCCAGGCCCGCTATTCGCGGGCCTGGCTTTTTCGTACCTGAAGCCGGATCAGTTGTTGACGCGGCTGCGGTATTCGTTCGTGCGGGTGTCGATTTCGATCTTGTCGCCGATGGCGCAGAACAGCGGCACGTTCAGTTCGTAGCCGGTGTTGATCTTGGCCGGCTTGGTCACCTTGCCCGAGGTATCGCCACGCACGGCGGGTTCGGTGTAGGTGATTTCGCGGACGATCGTGGTGGGCAGCTCAACCGAGATGGCGCGGCCGTCGTAGAAGACCACTTCCACGGGCATCGCTTCTTCCAGGTAGTTCAGGGCGTCGCCCATGCTTTCCGCTTCGATTTCGTACTGGTTGTACTCTTCGTCCATGAAGACGTACATCGGGTCGCCGAAGTAGGAGTAGGTGCACTCCTTGCGATCCAGTTGAACGACTTCGAACTTTTCGTCGGCCTTGTAGACCGATTCGCTGGCCGAGGCGGTCAACAGATTCTTGAACTTCAGCTTCACAACAGCAGCGTTACGGCCAGACTTGTTGTATTCGGCTTTTTGGACCACGAGGGGATCCTTGCCGACCATGACCACGTTGCCGACTCGCAATTCCTGAGCGGTTTTCATCGATAAAACTCCGGGGGGGATGGGTGCACTCGCCGTGCTTGCAAAAAGCCGCCATTGATGCGGTTTCATGCACACCCCGGGAGGCGTCATATTGAGGCCCGACAAATTCAGGGCGACTCAGAAAACTCTCTATTCTAACGTTTCTTGGCCAACTCTGCGCAAAAGCTGGCCAGATTTTCGGCCAGATCCGGCAGCGCGGCCTGGCTTGCATCCCAGGCTTGCGCCGCCCGGGTCCAGTCCAGCCAGGCGTCGGGCGCCAGCGCGGCGCGCATGGCGGCATGCGTCTGGCCCGTTTCTGGCTGGTTCCAGGCGCGGATCAACGCCTGCGCGCAATCGGGGGCCGGATAGCGGGCCAGCCAGGCTTCCAGCTTTTCCAGATGGACGTTCTGCTCTTGCGGATAGATCTGCCACACCAGGGGACGCGCGGCCCAGGCGGCGCGTATGAAAGAGTCTTCGCCGCGCACGAAATTCACGTCCGACAACCAGAGCAGACGGTCGAAGTCCGGCTGGGCCACGAAGGGCAGGCGGGCCAGCAACGGGCCGCCGGGCGTCTGGCAGGCGGCCTCCAGGCCAGGCGCAACGCCTTCAGGCGCCAGCAACACGCTGGGTCGCGGGTCGGCCGCCAGGGCGCTGACCAGGTCGCCGGTGGGGGCGGTGGGGTAACAGAACAGCGATACCGTTCGGCCACCTTCCTGGCGGCGCGCCAGAACGGCGTCGGCGACGCCCAGCGATCGCAAAAAGTCGTTTTGCTGGTCGGGGCAGGCTTGCAGGGCGTCGCGCTCGGCGCTCAGGCCCGGTTCACGCAACAAACCGCCCGTGGCCGGGGTGAAACCGGGAAAGAAGAAATGCTTGACCAGCCCGTCCGGCCGCTGCGAGGGCAGACCATGGCAGCTTTCCACCCATGCTTCGGCGCTCAGGTATTCCAGGTTGATCCAGGCCGGATGCACGTCCCGCATGCTGCGCAGGAAGGCATCGGGGGGATCGCAGGCGAAGGCCTCGATGACGACGTCACGCGCGGTCAGGGCGGCGTCGGGCGTATCGGACCAGTGGACGATATCCACCCCGGCCAGTTGTTGCCGGGCCGCATCGGCCGCGATGCCCGGTTGGATCCGGGCGAAGCTGGCCAGGTCGTCCACCCAGAGGCGGACGTCCCAGCCGTAAACGGCGGACAACTGGCGGGCCAGCCGCCAGCAGACGCCGATGTCGCCGTAGTTGTCGACGACCCGGCAGAAGATGTCCGCTTGCATGGCGGCTTAGTGGAATTGGGCCGGCGCGGCTTCGGCGTCCTCGGGCAATTCGGCATGCACCAGTTCGCCCAGCGGATTGGGGAAGTAGGGCGCGCCGCAGTCCTCGCAATATTCCGCGGGCAGTACGCCGGGGATGCGGCGCAGTTCGGTGACGCCGTATTCCTTGAGCAAGGCCGCGATTTCGTCGACCACGTCGGGCTGGCCTTCGTCGGACGGCAGCTCTTCTTCGCGGCCGTACAGCGGCCACACGCAGCCGTAGTAGACGTCGTTGCTGCTGCGGGCCGTGAAGCTGATGCGGTATTCGTCGATGCGATTTTCGCCGCAGCCGGCCACGACCGCCCGCAATTGCGAGGCTTCGAGGTTGACCGCGCCTTCGAGCCAGCTGACGGCCGCGCGCAGCGACAGCGGACGCACGCGGCGGTCTGCCTCGCGGTTGCTGACGTAGTAGGCGTCGGGCAGCAGGGCTTCGAAGCCGCATCCGGGCAGCAGCGCGGCCAGCGTCGGTTGCGCCTGGGCGGCCCACTGTTCCTGGCAGGCGTCGCGGGTGGCGTCGGCCTGTCCCATGCTTTCCTGCCAGCGGAAGATCGGCGCGTTCTCGGGGACGGCCACCGCGCCGATGATGTAGCGCGTGTCGGCCAGCATGTTGGCGGTTTCGGCTTCGGTGTTCAGCGTGGGCTTGGTGGTTTCGGCCCCCAGGGCTTGCGAGCCCAGGCGTTGCAGCCATTGCCAGGTTTCACCGAAGGTGCGGGGCATCTGGTCCACGCTGACCAGCACCGGCATCAGCGCGGTGCGGGCCTGGCTGGACAGCACATGGCCGTGCAGTTGGGCCAGCAAGGCTTGCTGGGCGCTGGCCGAAACGGGGCCGGTAGGAATGGCGTACCGGGTCCAGGCGACGATGGGCGCCACGATCAACAACACGTCGTAGACGACGCCGTTTTTTTCGATCTTCATCGATTCGGACAGCGTTTCCGCCTGTTCGATCAAGACTTCGTAGGCGCCGATGTCGCTTTGCGCGAGGTGGTCCAGGGCCGCTTCCAGCGGGGCGTCCTGCCCAGCCTTGAGCAGCTTGGGAATCGCTTCGCCAAGCTGGTTCTCCCAGAACACATCTTCAACGCGGCTGCCCGAGCGGTTAAGCGATTGGGCCAATGCCACCAGACGGGTGGCGTCGCGGGTCATGCGGGGAGCGGATTGGCTGCGGGTTCGGGCCATAACTTCGAGGGACGTCCAGTAAGTGTGTAACGACGTAGTTTACCGCTCGCCGCGCCTGCCGGCGTGGGGCCAAAGGTTTCCGACTGCGAGGGCCGCGTGACGCCGCCCACGCACGGCATCGACACATTGATGCCGGATCGGCAACAGAGCATCCCCATGGCGGGGGTTTATTGCCAATTGGAAACGCCGGACAATGCATACATCGAGTTTATTTACAGGAGCCTGCGCCATGCGTTGGCCTACGCTTTTTGTTTCCCACGGCTCGCCCATGCTGGCCGTCGAACCCGGCCTGACCGGCCCCGTGCTGACCGCATGGAGCCAGGCGCAAGGCGACAAGCCGCGCGGCATCCTGGTCGTGTCGCCGCATTGGATGGGCGAAGGCCTGGCGCTGTCTACGCGTGATCAGCAAGTGGCCTGGCACGACTTCGGCGGCTTTCCGCCCGAGCTCTACGCCCTGCAATATGCCGCGCCGGGGTCGCCCGAGCTGGCGGCGCGCGTGCAGGCGCTGCTGGCCGAATCGGGTATCGCCGCCGACCGCGACCCGCGCCGTCCGCTGGACCACGGCGCCTGGGTGCCGCTGCGTTATCTGTATCCCGACGTGGACGTGCCCGTGGTGCAACTGTCGCTGGACATGGGCCGCGACGCCGCTGGCCAGCTGGCGCTGGGCCGCGCGCTGGCGCCGCTGCGCGACGAGGGCATTTTGATCATCGGGTCGGGCTCGCTGACGCACAACCTGCGCGATGTCCGCATGCCGCAAAGCGCGCCGCCGGCGCCATACGTGCCGGCGTTTCAGGCGTGGTATGCGCAGCATCTGGCCTCGCATGACGTGCCGGCGCTGCTGGATTGGCAGGCCCAGGCGCCGGGCGCCTTGCAGGCGCATCCGCACGACGATCACCTGATGCCGCTGTACGTGGCGCTGGGCGCGGGCGGTGCGCAGGCGACGCGGCTGAACGACGAAATTTCGTACGGCGCGTTGGCCATGGACGCCTATCAGTTCGACGACTGATCTGCGTCAGGAAAAAAAGCCCCGGAACCGCAAGGCTCCGGGGCTTTTTTCATGCGCCCGGCAGGGCGCGTCGGCAGGTCAGGCGGCCAGCAGTTGGCGCAGCACGAAGGGCAGGATGCCGCCGTGCTGGTAGTAGTCCACCTCGATCGGCGTGTCGATGCGCAGCAGCACCGTCACATCCTGCTTGGATCCGTCCTTGCGGGTGATCGTCAGCGTCACGTCCTGCATCGGCTTGATGCCGTTTTCCAGGCCGGAGATGTCGTAGGTTTCTTCGCCGGTAATGCCCAGCGACTGCACGCTGTCGGTGCCCTTGAATTGCAGCGGCAGCACGCCCATGCCCACCAGGTTGCTGCGGTGGATGCGTTCGAAGCTGCGGGTGATCACGGCCTTGACGCCCAGCAGTTGCGTGCCCTTGGCCGCCCAGTCGCGCGACGAGCCGGTGCCGTATTCCTCGCCGCCGAAGACGACGGTAGGCGTGCCCTGGGCCACGTACTTCATGGCCGCGTCGTAGATGGACATCTGTTCGCCGGTGGGCTGGAACAGGGTTTCGCCGCCTTCAAAGCGGCTGCCGTCCGGCAGCGACGGGATCATCAGGTTCTTGATGCGGACGTTGGCGAAGGTACCGCGCATCATGATTTCATGGTTGCCGCGACGCGAGCCATAGCTGTTGAAATCGGCCTTCATGACGCCGTGTTCCTTCAGCCACTTTCCGGCCGGCGAGGTTTCCTTGATGGAGCCCGCGGGCGAGATGTGGTCGGTGGTGACCGAGTCGCCGAACACGCCCAGCGCGCGCGCGCCCTTGACGGTGGGCATGGCGGCCGGCGTCATGTCGAAGCCTTCGAAGAAGGGCGGCTCGGCGATGTAGGTGGAATCGGGCCAGTTGTAGGTGTCGCCCGCAACGCCCTTGATGTTCTCCCAGAGCTTGCCGGGGTTGCTCTTGACCTGGCCGTAGTTGGCCTCGAAGACCTTCGGGTCCAGGGCGTGCTTGAGCAGCGCTTCGACTTCTTCGGACGTGGGCCAGATGTCGCCCAGCCAGACGTCGCCGTTCTTGCCACGGCCGACCGGCTCGGTCATCAGGTCGCGCGTCACGGTGCCGGCCAGGGCGTAGGCCACGACCAGCGGGGGCGAGGCCAGGAAGTTGGCCTTGATGTTCGGGTGGATGCGCGCTTCGAAGTTGCGGTTGCCGGACAGCACCGCCGAGCAGACCAGGTCGTTGCCGATGATGGCTTCGTTCAGGTCCGGCGTCAGGTCGCCCGCGTTGCCGATGCAGGTGGTGCAACCGTAGGCGGCCACGTCAAAGCCCAGCTTTTCAAGATAGGGCAGCAGGCCGGTCTTGGTCAGGTAATCGGTCACGACGCGCGATCCGGGCGCCAGCGACGTCTTGATGTGCTTGGGCACCTTCAGGCCGGCTTCGACGGCCTTCTTGGCCAACAGGCCGGCGGCCAGCAGCACGTTCGGGTTGGACGTGTTGGTGCAGGACGTGATGGCGGCAATCAGGATGTCGCCGTTCTTGATCTTGGTGCCCGCGCTGGTGGTGAACGTCTGGTTCAGCTTTTCGGCAGGCTGATTGAAGCCGTTTTCGGCAACCGGCTTGGAGAACAGATCGATGAAGGTGTTCTTGACGTTGCCGATTTCGATGCGATCCTGCGGACGCTTCGGGCCGGCCAGCGACGGGGCCACGGTGGACAGGTCCAGCGTCAGCAGCTTGGTGAAGTTGATGTCCTGGGCGGCCGGGATGCCGAACATCTTCTGGGCCTTGAAGTAGGCTTCGAAGGCGGCAATTTCGTCTTCGGTGCGGCCGGTGCCGCGGAAGTAATCGATGGTGCGTTCGTCGACCGGGAAGAAGCCCATGGTGGCGCCGTATTCGGGCGCCATGTTGCCGATGGTGGCGCGTTCGGCCACGGTCAGGCTGGCGGTGCCTTCGCCGCAGAACTCGACGAACTTGCCCACCACCTTTTCACGCCGCAGCATTTCGGTGATGGTCAGCACCAGGTCGGTGGCGGTGACGCCGCCGCGCAGTTGGCCCTTGAGTTCCACGCCGACCACGTCGGGCGTCAGGAAATACACGGGCTGGCCCAGCATGCCGGCTTCGGCTTCGATGCCGCCCACGCCCCAGCCCACCACGCCGATGCCGTTGATCATCGTGGTGTGGCTGTCGGTGCCCACCAGCGAATCCGGATAGTAGACGTTGTTCTTCTTGTCCTGGTGCACGCCGCGCGCCAGGTATTCCAGGTTGACCTGGTGGACGATGCCGAAGCCCGGAGGCACGACGCCGAAGGTGTCGAACGCCTGCATGCCCCACTTCATGAACTGGTAGCGCTCTTGGTTGCGCTTGAATTCCAGCTTCATGTTCAGGTCCAGCGCATTCTTGGTGCCGAAGTAGTCGATCATGACCGAGTGGTCAACGACCAGGTCGACCGGCACCAGCGGTTCGATGCTCTTGGGGCTCTTGCCCATCTTGTCGGCGACCGAGCGCATGGCGGCGATGTCGGCCAGCAGCGGCACGCCGGTGAAGTCCTGCAACACCACGCGGGCGACGACGAAGGGAATTTCATCTTCGCGGCGGGCATTGGCCTGCCAGTTGGCGAGTTGCTTGACGTGTTCTTCGGTGACCTTCTTGCCGTCGCAATTGCGCAGCACGGATTCCAGAACGATGCGGATCGATACCGGGAGCCGCTGCACATCGATGCCAAGCGACTTGCCCAGCGCCGGCAGCGAATAGTACTGACAGGATTTATTGCCGATCTTGAAGTTCTTGAGGGTGTCTAGAGTGTTGTGCGGCATGATGGACTCCGTGGTTTTGCCCGGCGGTATTTACCCAAGCGCAGGCGGCATTTTCTGGCGTTTTTGCGCGTTTGTCATTGTAGGGGACACAAGCCCGCGCCCGGCCGTATGTCTTATATCTTATATAAGAGTTGGGGCGCACGTCAAAGTTCCGACCCCAGTCCGCACAAGACATATGGCAACTGCAAAACCCCTACTTTGGCGGACATGGCCCAAGCCCGCAAGACCCCGTGGTTGTAGCAGGGGCTGATGTCACGCGCCATATCGCGCTGGATTCAGGGGCGCGTGCGGGGGGAGAGGCTGCGGCGTCCGTACCGGCTTGTCTGGCGGATCAGGCCAGCAGCGCGGGCAGTTCGCTTGCCGCGACTTCCAGAAAGCGGCGCAGGGCCAGCGGTTCGCCGCGACGGGCGGGCATGATGGCGTAGATGCGCGAGGGCGCAGCCTGCCAGCCCGGCAATATCGGGACCAGTTCGCCGCGCGCCAGCATGTTGGCGCACAGGTAATGCGGCAGCAGTCCCACGCCCAGGCCCGAGCGCGCCATGGAACGCAGCGTGGCCATGTTCGTGCTCAGGCAGCGCGGTTGAAATTCAAGCGACTCGGTTTCGCCGGCCGGTCCGGTAAAGCGCCAGGTGTGCCGATTGTCCTGGGTGGCGTGCGCCAGCAGCGGCAGCGCCGCCAGGTCGCGCGGATGGCGCGGGCGCGCCTGGGCCAGCGCCGGCGCGCCCACCAGCGTCAGCGGCACCAGCGCCAGCTCGCGGCCGATCAGCCGCGAGTCGGTCAGCGGCGCGCCCATGGCGCGAAACGCCAGGTCGTAGCCTTCACCCACCAGATCGATGATTTCGTCGCGGGTATCCAGCAGCACGCGCACGCCAGGATGCGCGATGCAGAAACGAGCCACCATATCGCCCAGCAAAGTGACGGCCAGCGGGGACGGCGCGGTGATGCGCAGCAGGCCGCTGGGCGTATCGCCCATCGACGCGGCCAGATCGGACACGGTCCGCGCTTCGCGGGCCACCGCCTGGGCATGTACATAGATCTGTTCCCCCATCGGGGTCAGCGACACGCGCCGGGTGTTGCGTTGAAGCAGCCGCACGCCCAGCCGCGCTTCCAGCTCGGCCACGCGCCGGCTCAACTTGGACCGTTGCATATTCAACACACGCGCGGCGGCCGAGAAGCCGCCTTTTGCCACGACCTCGCTGAACAGAAGCAGATCGTCTAGTTGGTTCAAGTGCGGGTACATAGCAGGGAGCGGCGCGGCAACGGCAGGGTGGGGCGCTGATTGTCCTGCGAGCCAGGACAAATATTCCTGAAATTGGCCTCTACTGTCCGTCAGGTGGAACGCATAAGCTTGGCGGCGCTTTGCGTTACCCCTCTCAGGCAGCTTCTTTTTGACTATTCATTTAAGCAACGTCGTGGCCGGTCAGCTTCAATCGGCTGGCGACGCGTGGACGACCCGTTCGTTTCAAAAGCGTGATTTTTCCCGGGGTTTGTCTCCGGTGGTCAGCGTGGACCATTTCGTCATGACAGCCACGGCCACGGCAGCGCCGCAGCCCAAGCAGCCCGACGCAGACCCCGGTGGATTCGTGGCGACGTTGCTGCTGGAGGATTCCCGAGGGGGGCTGACCAGCCTGGGCGCCAATGGCGTGGATCATGAGGTGCAAGCGGGCGACCTGCACTGGGCGCGCGCCGACGCGGGCATCATGCGCTTGCGGCAACCGGCAAGCGGGGCGCGGCTCAATGGCCTGCGCATCGTGCTGGCGGGGCCGCCCGCGTCTGCTGCTGGACCCGGCGCGCCGCAGCTGATGCCCGACGCTGCGAGGGCAGGGATGGCCGCACCCGATGCCGGCGTGATCGCGCCAGCGGCGGCGGCAGACCTCCGCGCGAGCGAGGGCCGGATCAGCGCGCCCGGCGCCAGCATCGTCCTGGCCGATACCGATATCGAGGGCCTGACCACGGCGCCCGACACCCGCATCGCCCGGACCAATATCGATATCGGCGCACCTGATACGGCAACCGATACTGCCCATGACGGGCTCGCCGCTACCGCGCCCGATCCGCTGGCGTGCACGCTGCTGCGCGGCTGGCAGATGCCGGTTTTGCAGACCGATGCCGGGCGCGTCCGCCTGGCGGTGGGCAGCCACGGCGGCTGGGAGTCGTCGCTGGCCACGCCTGAACCCCTGATGATCCTGGACGGTTGGCTGCGTCCGGGCGCGACCTGGCTGGTGCCGCTGGCGGCGGGCTGGAGCGCCTGGATTTACGCGGTATCCGGCTCGCTGGGCCTGCGTGCCCGGCATTGCCGCCACGATCCGCCCAAGCTGCCCAGGCAAGCGACCGCCGACCTGGACTTCGCCGTTCTGAACGCCGGCTCCGCGCTGACCGCGTCCGCCCAGGTGGGGGAGCGCGACGGCGTGCTGGTGCTGATGGCGGGCCTGACGCCCGCGCATTTTGTTCTGGTCGCCAAGGACGGGGGACGTAGCGCCTCGCTCGCCGCGACCCCAGCCGCGCCGCGCCGGCGAGGGGGCGCCAGACCGGTGACGGTTTGACCCGGACAGCGACAGGGACATTTGTTGCACGAGGGCAACGACGATCCAAATGAAAAAGGGAGAAGTGGTGAGAATGATTATCGATTTGATAACATTTACGCCGTAAAAGCCTCAAGACCCGTTGGTGCACAGGCTCGGTCACGGCCTGATGCCAGGCTCGGGCGGTGGCAGCCGATAAGCCGTCTCCATGCGTGACCCCTTCGGGATTGTGTGTTTCTCCGCGCGGCAACGCGCCGTTATTGCTCCTGCGATCCCCGACATGAAAATTCGAACTCTCGCCTGCGTGGCCGTTACGCTGCCGTGCTTCGGCGCCGTCCACGCTCAAACCACCCCCTCGGTTCAACCGCCGTCCGCCGCAGACAGCGGCTCGGTCGTATCGATGCAGGCCATCAAGGTCGAAGCCAGCGCGGATGCGTCGGCGGGCGGCCTGGCCGCGCCCTTCGCGGGCGGGCAGGTGGCCACGGGCGGGCGTGTCGGCATCCTGGGCACGCTGGACAACCTGAGCACGCCGTTCAGCGTCACCAGCTATACGAACGAGCTGATCCAGGACAAGCAGGCCCGCAGCGTGGGCGACGTGCTGCAAAACGATTCGGGCGTGCGGGTGGCGCGCGGCTTCGGCAATTTCCAGGAATCCTATTTCATTCGCGGCTTCATCCTCAGCTCGGATGACGTGGCGTACAACGGCCTGTACAGCCTGCTGCCCCGCCAATACATCGCCACCGAACTGTTCGAACGCGTGGAAGTGCTGCGCGGCGCATCGGCTTTCCTGACGGGCGCGACGCCCGGGGGCGGCGGTATCGGCGGCGTGATCAACCTGGTGCCCAAGCGCGCGCCCAACGAACCGCTGACCCGCGTCACCACCGGCATTTCCAGCGGCGGACAGGTGCAACTGTCCACTGACATCGCACGCCGTTTCGGTCCGGACGACAGCACCGGCATCCGCCTGAACGCCGCCCAGCGCAGCGGCGATACCGCCATCGACGACGAGCACTCGCGCACCAGCCTGGTGTCGTTGGGCGTCGACTGGCGATCGGCCGATACGCGCTTGTCGGCCGACATCGGCTGGCAGGAAAACAAGCTCAAGCGCGCGCGTCCCAACGTGACGCTGGGCGCGGGCGTGACCTCGGTTCCCGATGCGCCGGACGCAAGCTCGAACTATGCGCAACCCTGGTCGTATTCCAACGAGCGCGACGTGTTCGGCACCGTGCGCGCCGAACATGACTTCAGCGACAAGCTGACCGGCTGGGCCGCCTACGGTTTTCGCCGCAGCGATGAAGCGAACTCGCTGGGCAACGTGACGCTGACCAATGGCAGCACCGGCGCCGGCACCTTCTACCGCTTCGACAACACTCGCGAAGACAGCGTCAACACGGGCGAGCTGGGCCTGCGCGCCAAGCTGCGCACCGGCCCGGTGGGCCATGAGCTGGTCGCCTCGGCCTCTTTCTTCGACCTGAAAAAGAAGAACGCCTACATCATGGATTTTGCGAACACGTTCGCAACCAACATCTATGACCCGGTGTCCTACGACAAGCCCGCTTTCAGCGCCGGGGCTTTGCGCGGCAACGACATCGACAACCCCGCATTGCAAGGCCGTACCCGGATGAGCAGCTACGCCCTGGGCGACACGATGTCGTTCCTGGACGAGAAGGTGTTGCTGACCCTGGGCATACGCCACCAGCGGCTGTCGCAGCGCGATTACGCCTACAACACGGGCAAGGAAAATGGCGCCTACGACGCCAGCCGCAATTCGCCCGCTGCCGGCATCGTCTTCAAGGTGGCGCCGAGCGTGTCGCTGTACGCGAACTACATCGAAGCGCTGGTCGCGGGGCCGACCGCGCCCGCCAACGCCAACGGCAAGCCCGTGCCCAACGTGGGCCAAAGCTTGCAGCCGTACGTGTCCAAGCAGAAGGAAGTCGGCGTGAAGTACGAAGGCGACGGGTTGGGCGCTGGCCTGGCCTTGTTCTCCACCGACAAGCCGCGCGCCATGTACAACGCCAGCAACGAGCTGACCACGTCCGGCAAAGACCGCCATCAAGGCGTGGAACTGACCGTCTACGGCGAACCGATCAAGAGCGTGCGAGTGCTGGGCGGGGTGACGTGGCTGGATGCCGAGCAGCGCTCGACCGGCACGGCCTCGCTGGACGGCAACCGCGTCATCGGCGTGCCGCGCTTCCAGGCCAACATGGGCGTGGAATGGGACATCCCCGGCGTGCAAGGTTTGGCCGTGGACGGCCGCATGGTCTACACCGGCGCGTCCTACGCGAACGACGCCAACACCCTCAAGGTGCCCGGCTGGACCCGCTTTGACGCCGGCCTGCGCTACATGACCGACGTGGACGGCCATGTCGTGACGCTGCGCGCCCGCGTGGAAAACATCGCCAACCGCAACTACTGGTCGTCGGTGGGCGGCTACCCCGGCAACGGCTATCTGGTGCTGGGCGGCCCGCGCACCTTCCTGCTGTCGGCAAGCATGGACTTCTGATCGTTGCCGGCGCCAGCCGGCACGCCGCACACGCCTCGCCCATGAACGGGCGGGGCGGCGCCTGATGGCGCATCACCAGAACCAGCCGCCTCGCGTCAGATCGCTTTCGCAGCTTTTGTATTGCGACGTGAATTTCTCGGCGCGCGCCTGCACTTTCTGCGACACGGTCTTGAGCCATGCCTTGCGGTCGTAGCTGCGGTTGCGGTAGCCCGTCCAGCCCTCGTGGTAGTTCAGGTACTGGCCGTAGGCATCCCACTTGGAGACGCCGTTGATGCGCTGCGACTTGCTCATGTACCAACCCATGAAGTCCAGCGCGTCGGCGAAGTCGTCGCGGCTGGCGCCCCAACCGCCGGCTTCCTTTTTGTAGTCGGCCCAGGTCTCGTCCTTGGCCTGCGCGTAGCCGTAGGCGGAACTCACGCGACCCCACGGAATGATGCCCAGGAAGTAATAGCGGGGCGGCACGGCGTCCTGCTTGAAGGAGGACTCCTGGTACATCATGGCCATGGGCACCGGCACGGGGGCGCCCCATTTCTTCTGCACCTTCAGGGCAGCATCGTGCCAGTCCGGTTTTTCTCGGAAGATCGCGCAAATGTTCTCGGGGTTCGATGGCGGCGCCGTGGCGCAACCGGCAAGCGCCAGCAAAAGCAGCGGCGGCAGCAAAAGCCGGGTCATTGGCGGGCTTCCTCCTTCGGATGGGCGCGCGGCCGGGATGGCCCGCACGGGTGGGGGTGTCACAAGATACCGCGATTGTATGAAAACGTATCGCCGGAAAAGTTTCCTGTTGGCCGGGCTGCTCGGTCTTTCGGAATCCCGAAAAGCAAACGGCCCCGGATTGCTCCGGGGCCGTTGACCTTGCGTAAAGCCAGTCACACCACCTGGCTATCGCTCAAGGCTTACACCTCGATCACGTCCGCCACGTCTTTGTAGTCGGCGATCTTGTCGAAGTTCAGGTACTGATAGATCTGGTCGCCGCTCTTGGTGATGACGCCCATGTCGGCCATGTACTCGTCCTTGGTCGGGATGCGGCCCAGCTTCGAGCAGATGGCGGCCAGCTCGGCCGAACCCAGGTACACGTTCGTGTTCTTGCCCAGGCGGTTCGGGAAGTTGCGGGTGCTGGTCGACATGACGGTCGCGCCTTCACGCACTTGCGCCTGGTTGCCCATGCACAGCGAGCAGCCCGGCATTTCCGTGCGCGCGCCAGCCGTGCCGAAGACGCCGTAGTGGCCTTCTTCGGTCAGTTGCGTGGCGTCCATCTTGGTCGGCGGAGCCACCCACAGCTTGACCGGGATGTCGCGCTTGCCTTCCAGCAGCTTGGACGCTGCGCGGAAGTGGCCGATGTTGGTCATGCAGCTGCCGATGAACACTTCGTCGATCTTGGCGCCAGCCACTTCGGACAGCGTCTTGACGTCGTCCGGGTCGTTCGGGCAGGCCACGATGGGCTCGTGCACGTCGGCCAGGTCGATTTCAATGACGGCGGCGTATTCGGCGTCGGCGTCCGGCTCCAGCAGCTTGGGATCGGCCAGCCATGCTTCCATGGCCTTGATGCGGCGGCCCAACGTGCGCTCGTCTTCGTAGCCGTTGGCGATCATCCACTTCAACATCACGATGTTGCTGTTGATGTATTCGATGATGGGTTCCTTGTTCAGGAACACCGAGCAGCCAGCGGCCGAACGTTCAGCGGAAGCGTCCGACAGTTCGAATGCCTGCTCGACCTTCAGGTCCGGCAAGCCTTCGATTTCCAGGATGCGGCCGGAGAAGATGTTCTTCTTGCCTTGCTTGGCGACCGTCAGCAGGCCTTGCTTGATGGCGTACAGCGGGATGGCGTTGACCAGATCGCGCAGGGTGACGCCGGGTTGCAGCTTGCCCTTGAAGCGGACCAGCACCGATTCCGGCATGTCCAGCGGCATCACGCCGGTGGCGGCGGCAAAGGCGACCAGGCCCGAACCGGCCGGGAACGAGATGCCGATGGGGAAGCGGGTGTGCGAGTCGCCGCCGGTGCCGACGGTGTCGGGCAACAGCATGCGGTTCAGCCACGAGTGGATGACGCCGTCACCCGGGCGCAGCGAGACGCCGCCACGGGTGCTGATGAATTCCGGCAGCGTGTGGTGCGTCTTGACGTCCACGGGCTTGGGGTAGGCGGCGGTGTGGCAGAACGACTGCATCACCAGATCGGCCGAGAAGCCCAGGCAAGCCAGGTCCTTCAGCTCGTCGCGGGTCATCGGGCCGGTGGTGTCCTGGCTGCCCACCGAGGTCATCTTCGGTTCGCAGTAGGTGCCCGGGCGGATGCCCTTGCCGTCCGGCAGGCCGCAGGCGCGGCCGACCATCTTCTGGGCCAGCGTGTAACCCTTGCCGGTGTCGACCGGGTCTTTCGGCAGGCGGAACAGCGTCGACGGGGCCAGGCCCAGCGCTTCGCGCGCCTTGGCGGTCAGGCCGCGGCCGATGATCAGCGGAATGCGGCCACCGGCGCGCACTTCGTCGAACAGCACGTCGGACTTGACTTCGAATTCAGCGATGACTTCGCCGTTCTTGAGCGCCTTGCCGTCGTACGGACGCAGTTCGACGACGTCGCCCATTTCCATCTTGGACACGTCCAGCTCGATCGGCAGCGCGCCGGCGTCTTCCATCGTGTTGTAGAAGATCGGGGCGATCTTGTTGCCCAGGCACACGCCGCCAAAGCGCTTGTTCGGCACGAAGGGGATGTCTTCGCCCGTGAACCACAGCACCGAGTTGGTGGCCGACTTGCGCGACGAACCCGTACCCACCACGTCACCCACGTAGGCGACCAGATGGCCCTTGTCCTTCAGCGATTCAATGAACTTGACCGGGCCGCGCTTGCCGTCTTCTTCCGGTTCGAACGCCGCGCCGTCGCGCTTGTTCTTGAGCATCGCCAGGGCGTGCATCGGGATGTCGGGGCGGGTCGTGGCGTCGGGCGCCGGCGACAGGTCGTCGGTGTTGGTTTCGCCAGGCACCTTGAAGACGGTGATGGTCAGGCTTTCCGGCAGTTCCGGACGGCTGGTGAACCACTCGGCGTCGGCCCAGCTTTGCATCACGGACTTGGCGTTGGCGTTGCCCTTGTCGGCCTTTTCCTTCACGTCATGGAAGGCGTCGAACATCAACAGGGTCTTTTTCAGCGCATCGGCGGCGATGGTGCCGATTTCCGCATCATCCAGCAGGTCGACCAGCGGGCCAATGTTGTAGCCGCCGAGCATCGTGCCCAGCAGTTCCGTCGCCTTGGCGCGGCTGATCAACGCACAAGCTTCCTTGCCCAGCGCCACGGCGGCCAGGTAGGACGCCTTCACCTTGGCGGCGTCATCCACGCCGGCCGGCACACGGTGGGTCAGCAGTTCGACCAGATTCTGCTCCTCGCCAGCGGGCGGGTTCTTCAGCAGTTCGATCAGTTCGGCGGTTTGTTTGGCCGTCAGGGGCAGCGGGGGGATCCCCAGAGCCGCGCGTTCGGCAACGTGTTGGCGGTAGTTATCCAGCATGTGAGGCCTGCTCAAAAGTCGGGTTGGAAGAAGGGTTGTCGGGCGGAATTGTAGAGGGAAGAGGGGGCGGCAAGCAAACGTCTTATATCTTATATAAGACTTGGGGCCATCGCTGTTGCTTGCGGGCGACGGCGCTGCCTGGGCGGCCCCCGTAAAAGAAAATGGCGGCCCGTCGGCCGCCACTGGAATCTGGCCGGCGACGCGGCCCTAGCGCGGGGCGGCGTCGTACACGACGGCCACCCGGACAAAATTGGCGCCGTATTGCTTGACGTCCATTTCGAAGGGCGCGCTGTCGCCCGGTTTCAGCTTGGGCAGCCGCAGTTCCTTGAACAGCGCGCCCGTCAGCTTGTCCTGGGCGTCGTAAAGGCTGACCCAGACGCGGATATTGTCGACCTCCACCTGGTCCTCGTTGCGCACCCGGCCGTGGACGGTGACGTATTTGTAACGATAGCGATAGCTGAAGTTGAGCGTGCCGGTGCCGACGCCAGCCTCGGTGTTCTCGACGCTGACGGCCAGCTTGGGGCGCGGGCCGGGCAGGGCGGCGCGCTTGGCGGGCAGCCAGTTGGTCTTGACCTCGGTATAGCGTTCGTAGCGGCCGCCCGTCAGCAGCACCGGCACCCGCTCGCCCGGGTACAGATGCGTGGGCAGGGTCCAGTCCTGCCGCAGGTTCAGCGCCCGGGACCCGTCGAACACCGTGATTTCGGCGCGGGGCGACAGGGCGATGTCGGTGGCGCTGGTGTTGGACAATTCCGCGTACATGACCGGCCGGTCGATTTCGTCCAGCAGCCGGCGCGGCGCGGACAGACTCAGCGCAGCGGTGTCGAACAACGCGAAATCCGGATCCAGCAATTCTTCCGTGCTCAGGCGCACGTGCTCGATGACGCGCACGTTGGCCGGGCTGACCCGTTGCATGCGGGTGGCCGGGGCGGCGTCACGGGGCGGGGTGTTGGCGGCCTGGGGGGCGGACGCGGCCGGCACGTTCGATGCGGGCGAGCCGAGCTTGCCGGCTACCCACGAGCCCACGGGCGTGTACCGGGTCAGCGCCACGCCGGCTGCCGCCAGGACGATCAGCGCCAGCGCCGTCTTGGCGGGCCACGACAGCGGCCGGGAGCGGGAACGGTCAGCTTTCACTTTGCACCATGTAGTCGTAGGACGCGACCTTGCCGTCGCCAAGCATGTCGCAGCGCACATCGAAGGAAGTCAGCGCGCCCGGCGGCAACGCATTGGCGCTGGCATAGCCATTGCCGGTGCCGATCATCGCGCCGTCTTCGCCGTAGAGCAGCACGGTGATCTGGGCGCTGCGGGCCTCCGCCGCGCCGTCGTTGCGGATCAGGCCCACCAGGCGGTAGGCGCCGTCGTTCTTCACCAGCTGCACCTTGCTGGACGAGACCTCGTTGTTCTTGCCGCGCGCGGGCGACGGCGTGGAGACTTCCAGCGCGTAGCGCGAGTACGCCTTGTCCGGGGTCGAGATCAGCACGGGCACATATTCGCCGGGCTGCAAGGACCGGGCGGTCGGCGTGGCCGACGAGGACGACAGCGTCAGGTCGCCTTGGAAGAACGTCGCCGTCACGCGCGGCACCTCGATCTTCCGGCCGGTTTCGTTGCGCATGATCATCACCAGCTGCTTGCGTCCGCGCGTCTGGACCTCGCGCACCTCGGTCAGCTTGACCAGCGAGGCGTCGATGGGTGGGGTGACGGGCGCGATGCGGCTCGGCGTGGACGGGCGTGACGTCAGCATCGAGGCCACCAGCGGGATGGCGACCACTGCCGCCACCACCAGGCCGATGGCGGCCAGCACGCCGGGCTTGATCGTTGCCTGATGCGCCGGCTGCTGCATGCCGCGCAGGATCTTCTCCAGCCGCTGCGCGACGTCGTCTTCGACCAGCGTCAGCGCCTGGCAATGGTTGCAGCGGTACTCGTTGGGCGCCAGCTTGGTGAATTGCGCGCTGCCGCAAGTCGAGCAGGTCAGGGTGACCGTGTTGATGGTGGTGTGTTTGGGCGTCATGCGTGGGGCATCATGCGTTTGTCATCATCGGTGCGTCATGCGAACCAGGGCGTGTTCGCGCATACGGAATAGGGCGGCAAGGATAGCGGCACTGCATCGATGTCTGGGTGCAGGTGCGCGTCTGTTTGTGACAATATGTGCCGAAACCGATGCCCGCCCTTCACCGGCCAGACGGCCAAAGGTCGGGTGATATCATCGCCGCGACTCAAAACCGGCCCTTTGCATGAGCATTTCCCATCACTTGCTGTTCCTGGCCTGCGTGGCGCTCGCCACCTATGCCCAGACCATGACCGGCTTCGCGTTCGGGCTCGTGCTGCTGGGCCTGTCCGGCGTATTCCAACTGGCCTCGGTGGCGGAAGTGGCCAACATCGTCAGCGTGTTGTCGCTGGTGAACGCCGCAGTCACGCTGGCGCGCGCCAAGCCGCAGGTGAACTGGTCACTGATGCGGCCGGCCATGTTCGCCAGCCTGATCGGCGTGGGCGTAGGGGTGGCCGCGCTGACCTGGATCAGCGGGTCCATGAGCGTCCTCTTGCAGTTGCTGCTGGGCGTCACCATCCTGGCGTGCGCGGTGCTGCTGGTTGCGCGCGCCAAGCCGCTTGAACAACTGTCTTCCAAGGCGTCGTTTCTATTCTTCGGTGGCATCTCGGGCGTATTGGGCGGCTTGTTTTCCAGCGCCGGCCCGCCGATGGTCTACCACCTGTATCGCCAGCCCTTGCCGCTGGCGTCCATCCGCAACAGCCTGCTGGTTCTGTTTTCGCTCAACGCGGTGGTACGGCTGGTGCTGGTGACCGGCCAGGGCGAATTCATGGCGAGCTCGTTCTGGTTGAGTGTGCAGGCGCTGCCCGTCGTGATCGGGGTGACCTGGGTGGCGCGGCGCTACAGCACGGCCGGTTCGATGAAGACCGTCAAACGCATGGTGTTCGTGCTGTTGCTGGCGGCCGGCATGGGGTTGATCGTGCCGGCGGCGCGGATACTGGCGGCGGGTTAGCCGCCAGCGGCGCATGAGAGATGCGTGTAGCGGCCTAGGCGTGGCCGCCGCTGATGTAGCGTTCCAGCTCGTGGATGATGAATTTCTGTTCGCTCATGATGTCCTTGACCAGATCGCCAATGGACAGCAGGCCGATGAGCTTTTCGTTTTCGATGACCGGCAGATGGCGGAAATGCCGTTCGGTCATCATGGCCATACAGTGTTCGCGCGTGTCGCCCGGGCCCACGTAATACACCGAGTCGGTCATGATGTCGCGCACTTTGGTGGTTCGCGATGAACGGTCCTGAAGTACGACCTTGCGGGCATAGTCGCGCTCGGACAGCATGCCCAGCACCGTTTCCCCTTGCACGACCACCACGGCGCCAATGCTGCGTTCGGCCATGGTCTTGATGGCGTCGAACACCGAGGAATCGGGTGAAACCGTCACGACGGCATTGTTCGACTTTTCCCTGAGAATCTCAGCCACTGTTTTCACGATGTGCTCCCGGATCGCTGACAAGGTTCAAACGCCAACCGCGCGTCGCGCCCTTGGATAACGGCCAGGGCGCCGCGGCGCGGTCATGCTCCATCCTAAGCCTGCTTCCCATCTTGCCGCAAGCGCGGCGCTCAGTTCGCCGGCTTGGGGCGGAAAGCGTGCGCCGCCACTTCGCGCAGGTTGCGCGCGGCGCTGCGTTCGGCGGCCGGGTTCCAGGCCAGTGAAATTCCGATCGAGGCGTCAGCCGGAAAATCGGCCAGTGTCTTGGTGACGACGTTCGGGCTGGGATGGCGGCGCGCTCCCGCTGGCACCAGCGCTACGCCCAGCCCGCTTTCGACCAGGCTCAACAGCGTCTGCACCTGCACCGCTTCTTGTGCAATGCGCGGAGAGAATCCCCGCAACTGGCAGGCGTTGATCGCGGCCATGCGCAAGCCGGCCGCTTCGGTGGCGGTGTACATGATGAAGGCTTCGTCGGCCAGATCGGCCAGCCGGATGCGGCCGCGCCGCGCCAGCGCATGGCTTTTGTGTACGGCCAGCACGAAGTTTTCGGTCGTCAGCGGCGCCAGCCGCACGCTTGATCCCATCGCTACCGGCACGCGCACGATGCCCACTTCCAGCGCGTCTTCCGCCAGGTCCTGCATGATGCGGATCGACGTGGCTTCGCGCAGCACCACCGTTACGCCGGGATAGCGTTGGCGAAACAAAGGCAGCACGCGCGGCAGGATGGCATGCGTGGCGGACCCCACGAAGCCGACGCGGACCGTGCCGCCTTCGCCGGCCGCTCCGGCGCGCGCCGCCAGCCGGAATTGTTCGGCATGGAACAAGGCGCGGCGCGCTTCGTCCAGCGCCGCCAGCCCGGCTTCGGTCAACTGCACTCCCTGGCGTCCGCGCACGAACAGCGGCACGCCCACCATCTCTTCCAGCTTGCGGATCGATACGGACAGCGGCGGTTGCGACATATGCAGCTTTTCCGCCGCGCGATGAAAATTCAGCGTGTCGGCAAGCACCAGGAATTGCTGGAGGTGGCGAAAGTCCATCGAAAGGATCCAGGGCGGCGTGGGCTTTCGATGATACGTGCGCGGGTTCGACGCCGTCATCCGTGCAATCCCTTCGGCAGCGCCGCGTCAGGCGTCGCTTGCCGAGATGCCGCGCAGATAATCCAGCACGCCAAGGCCGCTTGCCAGCGCGTCCTCGCCGATGCGCGCGTGCCAGCAGGATTCCGATCCGCCAGCCAGGCGCCAGTCGCGCAGGCGCCGGGTGAATAGTTGCAGGTCGAATTCGGCGGTGACGCCGATCGCGCCATGCACGGCATGGGCAATGTCGGCCACCTGCGGCGCCGCCTGGCTGGTACGCGCCTTGCCCAATGCCGCCCGCATCGTGTCGGGCAGGGCGTGCGAGCTTTGAAAGGCAAGCTGCGCGGCCATGCGAGCCGCCCACACCGCTTCGGCCATCACGCTGATCTGTTGCTGCACCGCCTGGAAGCGGCCGATGGGCTTGCCGAACTGCGCGCGCGTGTTGGCGTAGTCCAGCGTCATCGCCAGCACCTGTTCCATCGCGCCTGCCATCAAGCCGGCATAGGCGGTCGCGGCCAGCGCATCCAGCGCCGGCCCGCCACCCAGGCATTGCGCGTCCGCCAGCGCCCACGACGCTTCGCCATCCAGCGAGCCATGCACACCGTTGCTCTCGACGCAGGCCGCCTGCACGGGCAGCAACCACGCCTGCCCATTGATCTGCGCCAGCACGTGGCCGGCCACGCGCACCCAGGGCACGTTCGCGCCCGCGATGCGCTGGCCGGCAATGGCCAGTCCGTGCGGCGCGATGGCGATCGAGCCTGCTGGCGGCTCGCGCCCGGCCGCCGACAACCACGCGCGCGCCAGCATCGTGTGCGCGATGGGATAGGGGCATAGATGACGGCCGGCAGCCAGCGCCACAGGCAGGGCGGCGGTCAAGGCCAGCCCCGCGCCGCCTTGCGCTTCCGACACCAGCGCGTCCGCGAAACCGGCTTCTTCGCAGGCCCGCCATGCCACGTCCACGGATTGCCCCTGCTCGGCTGCACGCAGCAGCACCGGCGTGCAGGTTTGCGCAAAGAGGCGTTCGGCGGCGTCGCCAAGCAGCGTGTCTTCAAGGGTGTTCATGGGTTCGCCTTTATCGGTCGGCATGTCGGCCGGCATCTTGGTCGTTATCGCTATCGAAGGCCAAGGCCGCGCGCGATGATGCCGCGCAGGATTTCGCGCGTGCCGCCGCGCAGCGAGAATGTCGGCGCAATCTGTTCCAGGTACGCCAGCGTGCGCAGCAGGGGCAATGGCGGCGGCACGTCGGGATGGCGGCCCAGCGCGTCGCCGATCAGGCGCGGGATGCGCTGTTCCAGTTCCGTGCCCAGGTCTTTCACCAGCGCGGCTTCGGTCGCCGGGCTGGCGCCCGCAGCCAGTTTCGCCGCCACCCCCAGCGACATGGCTCGCAGCACCGCCATCTGCGTAAGAATGTCGCCCAGCGTGACGCGGCTGACGTCGTCGTCCGCCTGGGCACGGCAATGGGTCAGCCAGCATTCCAGCAAGGCAATGCTGGAATACAGGCGCTCGGGGCCGCTGCGCTCGAACGCCAGTTCGGCATTGACCTGCGCCCAGCCCGCGCCTTCTTCTCCGATCAACGCATCGGCCGGCAACTCGACCTCATCGAAGAACACTTCCGAGAAATGTGCATCGCCCGTCAGGTCCTGGATCGGGCGCGTGGTCACGCCGGGCAATGACAGGTCCACGATCATCTGCGACAAACCCTGGTGCCGGTCTTCGGGCGTGCCCGACGTGCGCACCAGCGCAATCATGTAGTGCGACCGGTGCGCATTGGTGGTCCAGATCTTGCCGCCGTTCAGACGCCAGCCGCCGTTGGCGGGCTGCGCCCGCGTGCGGATGCTGGCCAGATCGGAACCTGCGCCCGGTTCGCTCATGCCGATGCAGAAGAAGGCTTCGGCGCGGCAGATGCGCGGCAGGTAGTACGCCTTTTGCGCGGGCGTGCCGACCTTCAGGATCAAGGGCGCGCTTTGGCGGTCGGCGATCCAGTGCGCAGACACCGGGGCACCAGCGGCCAGCAGTTCTTCGGATAGCACGAAGCGCGCGTAGTGGCCGCGCTCGGCCCCGCCGAATTCACGCGGCAAGGTCAGGCCCAACCATCCGCGCGCGGCAAGCTGGCGGCTGAAACCGGCGTCAAAGCCCATCCAGGACCGGGCCCTTTCGTCGGGCTCCAGCCCATCCAGCGTGTCCGCCAGAAAGGCGCGCACGTCCGCGCGCAGCGCTTCGTCGGCGGCGGGCAGGGCGGTAAGTTCCAGCGTCTCGATCATGGTGGCGATCCGTTGCGGCGGCGCCCGGAAGGGGCGCGTTCCGAAGCACTATCGGGCAGCGTCGCAACAGCCGTCCAATATTATTTTTCGGCTTTTCGATACGTATTTCGTATCGCCACTGCAAAAACTAATATTGGACGCTGCACGTGCCGCGCGCCTACGCTGGACCTTCTTGCCGGCGCTCGCGCCGGCGAACCTGGATGTCTTTCAATTCAAAAGAGGGCGCAGACATGACGGAACTCGTGCATTTCGAGCTGGACGCCGATGGCGTGGCGACGCTGACGCTTGACGACCCGGCCACGCGCAACGCCTTGACGGGCAGTGCGATCGTCGACCAGATGCTGGCAATCTTTGCGCGCATCGAACGCGACCCCGCCGTGCGTGTGCTGATCCTGACCGCGAAGGGCAAGGTGTTTTCGTCGGGCGGCAACATCCACGAGATGCAGCGCCAGATCGGCCCGGATGTAGACGTGGCAGCGCTGCGCCAGGAATACCGGCATGGCATCCAGCGCCTGCCGCTGGCCTTGCACGCGCTGGAAGTGCCGACCATTGCCGCCGTCAATGGGCCGGCCATCGGCGCGGGCTGCGACCTGGCCTGCATGTGCGACGTGCGCATCGCGGCGGACTCAGCCACCTTCGCCGAAAGTTTCGTCAAGCTGGGTCTCATTCCCGGCGATGGCGGCGCGTGGTTCCTGCCGCGCCTGATCGGCTCGGCGCGCGCCGCCGAAATGTCATACACCGGCGACGCCATCGGCGCGGGCACGGCGCTGGAATGGGGGCTGGTGTCGCGCGTGGTGCCGGACGGCGAACTGCTGTCCGCCGCTCGCGCACTGGCCGGGCGCATCGCGGCCAATTCGCCAGAGGCCGTGCGGCTGACCAAGCGGCTGCTGCGTGAAAGCCAGCACGCGCGGCTGGACGCCTTGCTGGAACTGTCGGCGGCGTACCAGGCGCTGGCCCACAAAACCGAGGCGCACGCGGACGCGGTGGCGCAATTCCTTGCAGCGCGCCGGCGCTAGGCCAGCGTTATGATGCAAAGCATCACAAGGAGGAAACACCATGAATGAAGTCATCGTCGCGTCGGCGGTCCGCACCGCTATTGGCGATTTTGGAGGCGCGCTCAAAGACGTGCCGCCCTGCGACCTGGGCGCCACCGTCATCCGGGCCGCGCTGGAACGCGCCGCCGTCAAGGGCGACGAAGTCGGCCACGTTGCGGTGGGCCACGTCATCAACACCGAACCGCGCGACATGTACCTGTCGCGCGTGGCGGCCATGAACGCCGGCATCGCCAAGGAAACCCCCGCCTTCAACGTCAACCGCCTGTGCGGCTCGGGCTTGCAGGCCATCGTGTCGGCCGCGCAAACCATCATGCTGGGCGATGCCGACGTCGCCATCGGCGCGGGCGCCGAAAGCATGAGCCGCGCGCCGTACATCGTGCCCTCGCAACGCTGGGGCGCCCGCATGGGCGACAGCGTCATGCTGGACATGATGACGGGCGCACTGTCCGACCCGTTCGGCCGCATGCACATGGGCGTCACCGCTGAAAACGTGGCCACCAAGTTCGGCATCAGCCGCCAGGACCAGGACGCGCTGGCCGCTGAATCGCATCGCCGCGCGGCCGCCGCCATCGACGCCGGCTACTTCCGCGACCAGATCGTGCCGGTGGTGCAGAAGACGCGCAAGGGCGAGGTCGTGTTCGATACCGACGAACACGTGCGCCGCGACGTGTCGGCCGCCACCATGGCGACGCTCAAGCCGGTGTTCCAGAAAGAGAACGGCACGGTCACGGCCGGCAATGCGTCCGGCCTGAACGACGGAGCCGGCGCGGTGGTGCTGATGAACGCCTCGGTCGCGGCCAAGCGGGGCATCAAGCCGCTGGCGCGCCTGGTGGCGTACGCGCACGCGGGCGTGGACCCCGACATCATGGGCATCGGCCCCGTGCCGGCCACGCAGGCTGCGCTCAAGCGCGCCGGCTTGACGGTGGACCAGCTTGACGTCATCGAAGCCAACGAAGCGTTCGCCGCGCAAGCCTGCGCCGTGTCGCGCGAGCTGCGCCTGGATCCGGCCAAGGTCAACCCCAACGGCAGCGGCATCGGCCTGGGCCATCCCATCGGCGCGACCGGCGCGATCATCACCGTCAAGGCGCTGCACGAGCTGCAACGCGTGGGCGGTCGCTATGCGCTGGTCACGATGTGCATTGGCGGCGGCCAGGGCATCGCCGCCATCTTCGAACGCATTTGATGGGTTGAGGCAGGCCGGCCAAGCCGGCCTGCGATGCAAACGCTGACATGCCACGCGCCCCGCCTTCTGGCGGGGCGTTTTCACGTGAGGCGGGTTCCAACGCAGGCATGACCCGAGTTCAAGGCTTGACCCGACGCAAGGCAGGTCTCGACGTCAGAAGTGTCCCAACGCAGGGCGTTTCCCAACGTCAGGCGTGGCCCAGGTAGTCCTCGGCCCAGGCCAGGCACTCGGCCCGCAGCAGCGCGCCCATCTGGGCGCGGCGGGGCGCGTCCAGACGGCTGCTGATCGCGCCGAAGCTGAACGCCACCCAAGTCAATTCAGATACCGGAAACGCCACGCCCACGCCCGACACGCCCGGCGTGATCGTGTCCACGATTTCCGCGTGCCCGGCCGCGCGCGTCTGCTTGACGGCCTTCATCAACGCGCCGCTGGACACGCCGATCTGGGCGTAGCTGGCGGCGTGCCGCGCGTACAGCGACGCGATCTCCTCGTCGTCCAGGCTGGCCATCAGCGCCAGCCCGCCCGCGCCCACGCCCAGCAAGCGGCGTTCGCCCTGATCGATCGTGAACACCTTGACCGGAAACGAGCCCGCCTCGCGCAGCAGGCACAACGCATAGTCGCCCTGGCGGATCACCAGGAACACCGTGTCGCCCGACAGCCGCGCGAGCTTTTGCGCGAAGGGGCGCAGCGCGTCCAGCAAAGGCGTGCGCCGTAGCGCCGCAAAACCCAGCTGCATGGAATCCACGCCCAGCCGATAGCGCCGGGTGCGCGCATCGCGTTCGGCGAACTGTTCTTCCAGCAGGCAGCTCAACAGGCGGTGCGCCGTGGAACGTTCCAGCCCCGTCGCGCCCATCACCCCTTGCAGGTCGATGCCGTCTTCCTGATGCTGCGCCAGCACGCGCAGCAGGCCTAGTGCGCGCCGCATGCTCTGGGTGCCGCCAGTTGCCATCGTCTTGTTCATATTGTGGGAAAAATTGATTGAATATTTTGTATTCTAGGATTCCAGGTGCGTTAATTCAATCGAATCGACCCGTGCCATCCGCAAGCGCGGGCGTCGCAAGAGACGAGGAGACTATGGAATACGCCACCCTGGCTGTCGAGCATCACGACTCGATCTGCCGCATCAGCCTGGCGCGCGAATCGGCGCGCAATGCCCAAAGCCAGCAGATGCTGGATGAACTGGACGACGCGCTGAAGCGTGCCGAGCAGGACGACGCCGTGCGCGTCGTGGTGCTGGCCGGGCGCGGCGCGCATTTCTCGGCCGGCCACGACCTGAAAGAAGCGCAGGCCAAGCGCGCCGACTTCACGGTGGAAGAGCGCTGGGAGTACGAGTCGCGCCGCTATTACGGCTATTGCCTGCGCATCTGGGACTTTCCCAAGCCCACCATCGCGCAGGTGCAAGGCGCCTGCGTGGCCGGCGGCTTCATGATCGCCAACATGTGCGATCTGGTGGTGTGCGCCGACACCGCCTATTTCTCGGACCCCGTCGGCCACACGCTGGCGGCCGCCGCCACCGAAGTGCTGATCCACCCCTGGGTGATGGGGCTGCGCAAAGCCAAGGAAATGCTCTACACCGGCGAAAAGGTCGACGCGGCCGAGGCGCTGCGCATCGGCATGGTGAACCGCGTGGTGCCCGAGGCGGAACTGGACGAGGCCACGCTGACGCTGGCCCGGCGCATTGCGCAGGCGCCGCCCTTCGGCTTGCGGCTGATCAAGCGCTCGCTGAACCGCACCGCCGATGCGCAGGGCTTTCGCACGGCCTTGTCGGCGCACTTCGACACGCACCAGCTGTCGCACCTGAGCGAAGAGTTCCAGGCCGTGCGTCAGCGCGGCTTGGCGCAGGCCATCCAGCGCAACAAGAAGGGCGAGACGGCATGAGGGCCGCGCTTGATTGCCTGCTGGATCCCCGCTCTATCGCGATGATCGGCGCCAGCGCCAACGCCGGCCGCATCGGCGGGATGCCGCTCGAACTGCTGACGCGCTTCGGCTACGCGGGCGGCATCTACCCGGTCAATCCGAAGTACCAGGAAGTCTTCGGCAAGCGCTGCTGGCCCGATATCGAATCCGTGCCCGAGCCGGTGGATCTGGCGGTGCTGGCGATTGCGGCGGCAGAGGTCACGCCGATGCTGCGCCGCTGCCACGCCAGGGGCGTGCGCGCCGCCATCGTGTATGCGGCGGGGTTTGCCGAAGCGGGCGGCGACGGCGTCCGCCTGCAAGACGAGATGGAAGCCTTCGTCGCCGAAAGCGGCATGGCCGTGGCGGGGCCCAACTGCATGGGGTTCGCCAACCTCAACACGCAGGCGCACACGGCGTTTGCCTCGGTATTCAAGACCGCGCCGGCGCAGTCCGGGCCCGGCGTGGTCAGCCTCTTGACGCAAAGCGGCAACGTCTGCGCGGCGGTGTACGCCATTGCGCGCCGGCTGGATTTGCCGTTCTCGCATTTCATCAATACCGGCAATGAAGCCTGCCTGGATTTTTCGCAGTACCTGGAATACCTGGCGGCGGATCCCAGCACCGAGATCGTGCTGGGCTATATCGAACAGCTGCGCGACGGCGAGCGCTTCGTGCGGGCCTGCCAGGAACTGGAACGCCAGGGCAAGCTGCTGATCGCGCTGAAGGCCGGCAATACGGACAAGGGCGCGCAGGCGGTGCGCTCGCACACCTCGGCGCTGGCCGGCGACCGGCGCGTGTATGCGGCGGCGTTCCGGCAGTTGAACGTGATCGAAGCGACGGATTTTGCGCAGCTGGCGCATCTGGCCAGCCTGGCTACGCTGCGCCATCGCAGCGCCGGCAAGCGCGTGGCGGTGCTGACGATGTCCGGCGCGCTGGGCGCGATCCTGGCCGACAAGTTCATCGGCGCGGGGCTGGACCTGCCCGATCTGCCCGAGGACCTGCAAGCCGTGCTGCGCGGCGGCATCCCTGACTACGGCATGGTGGGCAACCCGGTCGACGTGACCGGCAATGTGGTCAACGATCCTGCCTTCGTGCGCACCGTGCTGCAAGCGCTGGCCACCACCGACGCGATCGACGCCGTGCTGGTCTATGCGCCGGGCTACATGCTGGACCGCATGGCCGATGCGCTGGCCGAAGCGTCGCGCCAGCATCGACGCCTGTTCGTCGCCATCGACACGGGTCTTGCGCAAAGCCGCCAGGCCCTGCGCGATGCCGAGGTCGCGGTGTTCGAGGACTTGGGCCAGGCCGTCTCCGCGCTGGCGCCTTACCTGCTGTGGTGCGAGGCGCGCGGCGCGCGCCGCATTGCGCCGATGCCCGCGCCGCAATCGAGCGCGGACGCCCGCGCTTTGCCGGCATTGCCCTGCAACGAGGTGGACGCGCGCGCCTTTGTCGCCGCATTCGGCTTGCCGCAGGCGCTGGCGCAGGCTGCGCGCACGGCCGACGAGGCCGTGGCCCACGCGCGCAGCGCCGGCTATCCCGTGGCGCTGAAGATTCTGAGCGCGGATATCGCGCACAAGACAGAGGCGGGCGGCGTGGCCTTGGGGTTGGTCGATGATGCCGCTGTCCGCACGGCTTTCGAGCAGGTGCTTCGTTCGGCATCGGCCGCGCAGCCCGATGCGCGCATCGACGGCGTGATGGTGCAGAAGATGGAACGCGGCGTGGCCGAGCTGATCGTCGGCGCCACGCGTGACGCGGTCTTTGGACCCGTGCTGACGGTGGGGCTGGGTGGTGTGCTGACCGAGATCTATCAAGACACCAGCCATCGCCTGCTGCCGGTGGATGAAGCCATCGCCATGCAGATGCTGCGCGAACTCAAAGCGTTCGCGTTGCTGGACGGCTTCCGTGGCAAGCCGCCAGCGGATCTGGCGGCGGCGTGCCGCAGTATCGTCGCCGTGGGCAACGCGCTGTTGGCCGCGCCCGACCACGTGGCGGAAATCGAAGTCAATCCCTTGCTGATCAAAGAGGCGGGACAGGGCGTTGCCGTACTGGACGCGCTGATCCTGCCCGCAACCCCGTAGTGCAACGGCGCGACACGCGCAGCGCATTTCCCAGGAGGAGACAAGCATGAAGAAAAGACAATGGATGAAAGGGCTGTTGGCCGGCATGGCGCTGGCCGCTGTCGGCGCAACAACACCGGCCGGCGCCCAGGATGCGTATCCCAGCCGCCCGGTGCGCATCGTGGTGCCGTTCTCGCCAGGCGGCGCGGCCGACATCATGAGCCGCCTGCTGGCCGAACGTTTGACCACCAAGCTCGGCCAGACCGTGATCGTCGAGAACAAGCCCGGTGGCGGCACGATGATCGCGTCCGACTACGTCTCGCGCGCCGCGCCGGACGGCTACACCTTGCTGATGGCCGCGTCCTCGCTGGGTATCGCGCCGAGCATCTACGCCAAGGTCAACTACGACCCCATCAAGGACTTCGCGCCGGTCAGCCAGGTGGCCTCGGTGGTGCACGTGCTGGAAGTGCATCCGTCGATTCCGGCCAAGAATGTGGGCGAACTCATCGCCTATCTGAAGGCCAATCCGGGCAAGGTCAGCTATGGCTCGGTGGGCGCGGGCAGTTCCACGCATCTGGAAGCCGAACTCTTCAACAGCATGGCTGGCGTGCAGATGGCGCACATCCCGTACAAGGGCAGCGCGCCGGCGCTGAACGATCTGGTGGCCGGGCGCATCCAGGTCATGTTCGACGCTTGGGCTTCGTCCGGTCCCTTCGTCAAGGATGGCAAGCTGCGCGCGCTGGCGGTGACGACCACCCGGCCCTCGGCCTCCGTGCCCGACTTGCCGACGGTGGCGGCCTCGGGCCTGCCGGGGTATTCGGCCATGCCGTGGCTCGGGCTGGTCGCGCCGGCCGGCACGCCGCAGCCGGCCATCGACAAGCTCTATGCAAGCCTGGCGGAGATCCTGCAACAGCCCGACGTGAAGAAGCAGTTCGTGGGGCTGGGGCTGGACATCATCGGCAGCGATCCCAAGGCGTTCGCCGCCTTCATCCGGCAAGACGTGTCGACCTGGGCCAAGGTCGCGCGCGAGTCCAACATCCAACTGGAGTGAGCCGTATGCGTGGACAGGACAACGTGGCCGAACGCATCGTGGCGCAGGACGACGCAGCCTACCGCGCGCAATTGCGCGAGTGGTTGGCCAGCGCCTACGCCGGCTTTGTGCGCGGCTGGCCCGGTGGCGCGTCGCCGCGCGATCTGGATTTTCGCCGGGCATGGGAAGACACGCTGTGCGCCAACGGCTGGTCGGGCCTGGGGTGGCCCAGGGAATACGGCGGACACGGCTTGCCGTTGTCGCGACAGGCCGTGTTCCATGAAGAGCACGCGCGTTGCGGCGCGCCGCTGGGCGTGAACCTGATCGGCCACGGCATCCTGGCGCCCACGTTGCTGCACTTTGGCAACGAGGCGCAAAAGCGTCGTTTCCTGCCGGGCATCCTGTCCAACCGCGAAGTCTGGTGCCAGGGCTATTCGGAACCCGGCGCGGGCTCCGACCTGGCCTCGGTGCGCACCCGCGCCGAGCCCGCGCCAGGCGGCTACCGGCTGAACGGGCACAAGATCTGGACGTCTTTCGCCGACCGCGCGCAGTGGTGCTTCGTGCTGGCGCGCACCGATCCGGCCGCGCCCAAGCACAAGGGCCTGAGCTTTCTGCTGGTGGATATGCGCAGCCCCGGCGTGCGCGTCGAACCCATCCGGCAGATCACCGGCGAAGCCGAATTCTGCGAAGTGTTTTTCGAAGACGTCTTTGT
Source organism: Achromobacter piechaudii NBRC 102461 (assembly GCF_001571245.1). Taxonomy (GTDB): domain Bacteria; phylum Pseudomonadota; class Gammaproteobacteria; order Burkholderiales; family Burkholderiaceae_B; genus Achromobacter; species Achromobacter piechaudii. Next base: position 261,319 of record NZ_BCTK01000001.1, read on the forward strand.
GCCGCAAGAGCTGCTGCTGGGCGCCGAGAACCAGGGTTGGAAGGTGGCGATGGCCGCCGCCAGCTTCGAGCGCGGCACCTACTTCATCCCGCGCCTGGTGCGTTTTTCGCAAGAGCTGCAAGCCGTGCGCCGGCTGGCGCTGCGGCCCGATGCCTATGGACACCTGCCGGCGTCCTCGGCCGCAGTGCGCCACAAGTGGGCGCGGCTGGCGGCGGACAGCCACGTGCTGGCGCTGAAATCGCGGCGCGCGCTGGAGGGCGCGATGCGCGGCGACCCGCCCGGCCCGGAGGGCTCGTCCACCAAGATCCACTGGAGCGAGGCGCATCAGCGCCTGTTGGAGTTGTCCTTGCAGATGCTGGGGGAAAACGCCTGCCTGCAAGGCGCGACGCAGACGCGGGAGGGGAATGCGGACAGCGCGGATGGCGATGTCGACGCGGCGGCCCTGACGCACGCCTATCTGTGGTCGCGCGCCGAAACTATCCTGGCCGGCACCTCCGAGATCCAGCGCAACATCATCGCCGAGCAGATGCTGGGCTTGCCCAAGGCATGAACCCCGCCAAAGCAGACACCATGAATTTTTCAAGTAGCGAAGAACACCGCATGCTGCACGATGCGGCCATGCGATTTTTGTCGGATCGCCACCCGCTCGATGCGGCGCGGACGGCCGCCACGCGCCCGCTGGCCGATCGCCTGGCGCTGTGGCGCGACATCGCCGCGCAAGGCTGGCCGGCGCTGTTGGCGCCTGTCGAGCATGACGGGCTGGGCCTGGGGTTGGCCGATGCCTGGGTCGTGGCGCAAGCGGCGGGGCGTCATCTGTTGAGCGTGCCGTTGGTGGCCAATATGGTCGTGCTGCCCAGCTTGTGCGGAACGGGTCTGACCGGCACGGCCGCGCAATGGGCGCGTCAGGTGATGCAGGGCGAATGGTATTTCGCGGACGCGACGTTGCGGCCCGACGGCTCGGCGTTCGTGGAAGGAGCGGGCGAGGGCGTGCCGGCCCTGGCCGTGCGTTGCCCGGGGCCGGGCGTTCTGCGGCTGGATCACTATGCGCCCGTGGCGGGCGCGTCAGGGCTGGACCCGACCATGCCCGTCGCGCAGGCGGCGCGACCCGAGTTGCGGGAAAGCGTCGAGCTTGAGGTTGACGCCGGCGTGTGGCGACGTTTGAAGACGCGGCTGACGCTGCTGCGCTCTGCCGAGTTGCTGGGCGCGGCCGAGGCGGCGCTGGACATGGCGGCGGCGTACGCTCGCGACCGCCGCCAGTTCGACCGCGCCATCGGCGCCAACCAGGCCATCAAGCATCGGCTGGCGGACGACTGGATGGCGCTGGATGATGCGCGTCTGGCCGGCATGGCCGCCGCCGCGTCGCACGACACCGGCGCGTCCTCGGCCGATCTGGACAGCCTTTACGTGCCGCTGCTGGCGATCGAGGCGGGCCGCCGCGCCGCGCAGAACGCGATCCAGGTGCATGGCGCGATGGGCATTACCTGGGAATGCGATGCGCATCTGTATTTGAAAAGGGTGTTGCGGCTGGCGGCGAGCCTGCATGCGGACACGTCCAGCACCGAGTGGCTGGAGCGGATCTGGGAAGGGGCTGGCGCGTAGGCCCGGCGTCGGACCTACAATCGCCGCCATGAATAGATCGAACTATCCCTCCGAACTCGACCAGCCGACCCTGTCCGAACTGGACGGCGTGCGCTATCTGCACTTCAACACCGAATGGGTCCAGGGCGCGATGCGCGTCAAGAGCCCGGCCGAACTGGTGTTGGAATACACCGGCCAGATGATGGCCTGGCTGCTGTTTCTGGAACCGCCCAAGGAAGAGGCCATCGGCATGCTCGGGCTGGGCGCCGGTTCGCTGGCGCGCTTTTGCGTCAAGCACACGCGCAGCCCGCTGCTGGCCGTGGAATGGAACCCCCGCGTGACCGCCGCCTGCCATATGTTCTTCCGTCTGCCCGGCTCGAACCGGTTGTTGGTGGAACACGCGGACGCCGGCCAGTGGGTGGCGGATCCGGTCAACGCCGGCCGTTGCCCCGTGCTGATGGTCGATCTGTATGACGCCTCGGCCGAAGGTCCGGTGCGCGACAGCGTGAAGTTCTACCGCGATTGCCGCCGCGTGCTGGGCGAGGTGGGCGTGGTGGCCGTGAACCTGTTCGGCCGCCATGAAAGCTTCGGCAAGAACATCGACAACCTGTCCAAGGCGTTCGATGACCGCGTGGTGCTGCTGCCGGAAGTGGATGCCGGCAACCAGATCGTGCTGGCCTTCTCGGGGCCGCGCCTGGCTGTGACGCCCGCCGATCTGCTGGCGCGCGCCGAAGTGGTGGAGTCCAAGTACGGGCTGCCCGCGCGTCGCTGGGCGCGCGCCTTGACGCGTCACGCGGTGGACGGCGTTCTGCACTTCTGATCCGGCAAGCGCGGCAGGGGGCAGCCGGGCTGGCGGGTTCCAGACCCGCCGTGTCCGGAGGCCACCTTGCCGTGTCCAGCGGGAGTCCTCCCGCTTTTTGATGGCGCTCTGCTGTTTCCGGGGGCGCCCTGCCAATTCCAGGTGGTGCTCTGCCAATTCCGGGTGGAGCTCTGCCCTGTGCTGGGAAAGCTCCCCTCTACGCCATCTGACTCGGCCGCCCGCACAACCCTTCCCGCGCGGACGGGTTTTCCAGGGGTTTACCTTTTTTCGCGTCGGGATTTAACATGGGCCTGTTCATAATTATGAATTACGGCGCTGCCGGCGCCAGCCCCCATGAGCCAACCCATCGTCCGTCAAGCCCTGTACCTGGAAGTCGCGGATCGCCTGCGCGGCATGATCCATGCGCGCGCCCTGTCCAATGGCGAGTGGATCGACGAGCTGCGGCTGGCGGGCGAAATGGGCATTTCCCGCACCCCTTTGCGCGAGGCGCTGAAGGTGCTGGCGACCGAAGGGCTGGTGCGGCTGGAGCCGCGCCGTGGCTGCTTCGTCAATGAACTGTCCACGCAAGACCTGGAAGACATCTTCCCCCTGATGGCCATGCTGGAAGGGCGCTGCGCCTTCGAGGCGGCGCGCAAGGCCAGCGACGCCGAACTGGCCGCGCTGGAGCCGCTGCACGCGGAACTGGCCGAGCACGCGCTCGCCGGCCGCATCGACGCCTATTACCAGACCAATTACCTGATCCACGAAGCCGTCCAGGCGCTGGCCGGCAATCAGTGGCTGTCGGACATGGTGGGCAATCTGCGCAAGGTGCTCAGTCTGTCGCGCCACCGCAGCCTGGCGCGCCCCGGGCGCATCCAGCAATCCTGCGCCGAACACCTGGCCATCTTCGATGCGCTCAAGGCGCACGACAGCGAGGCCGCGCAGACGCTGGCGCACACCCACCTGATGCGGCAACTGGAAGCCCTGCGCATATTGGCCAATGAAGACGCCGACGATCCGGCGATGAACGATCCTATTGATATCGAGGAGCCCGCCCATGTCCGTACCCGCCAATCTCGCGCCCGCGCGGGGCGCACGCACGCCTGAGCCCGAACCCGAGCTGATCGATCCCGCCGCCGCCGCAGAAGGCGCCAGCCTGATGACCCGGCTGGGCCGGCTCTGGGAACGCGGGCGCCTGCCCAGCGAATCGGAAGTGCGCCGTCTGTTTGAAGCCCGCCTGACCGACGTGGCGGCCAACAAGCTGGCGCGCCGCTGGTGCGAGCAATACAGCGCGGCCGACGGCAAGGACCGCCGGCTGATGCTGGCGGCGCTGGCGCAGGTGCGCGCCACCTATGCGGGCGATGGCGGCGAAGGCACGCGACTGTTCAAGCGCTTCAACGCGCTGCCCCACGGCCTGCGTTTCCTGGTGGACCTGCGCGCCGACATGCTGCGCTGGCGCAAGCAGGTCTCGGGCATACAGGGGCTGGACAAGGAACTGGAAGCGCTGCTGTCCGCCTGGTTCGACGTGGGCCTGTTGGAACTGCGTCCGCTGACCTGGGATTCGCCCGCGTCGCTGCTGGAAAAATTGATTCTGTACGAGGCCGTGCACGAGATCACTTCGTGGGACGACCTGCGCCGCCGCGTCTCGCCGGACCGCCGCTGCTACGCCTATTTCCATCCGCAGATGCCGGGCGTGCCGCTGATCTTCGTGGAAGTGGCGTTCGCCAGCAACATGGCCGACAACGTGCAGGTGCTGCTGGACAGCACCTTGCCGCCGCAGGATCTGGACAAGGCGCGCTGGGCCATTTTCTATTCCATCTCGAACACGCAGCCCGGCCTGAAGGGCATCAGCTTCGGCAACTTCCTGCTCAAGCGCGTGGTCGAGCAACTGCTGGAAGAACTGCCCAAGCTCAAGAATTTCGCCACGCTGTCGCCCATTCCCGGGTTCGCGGACTGGCTGGGCAAGCTGGATGCCGAGGCCGTCGAGGCCATCGTGCGCGAAGACAAATCGCGCGCCAAGGACCGCAAGCGCGAAGGCGTGCCGGACGGCCAGCGCTGGGTGTCGCGGCTGGCGACGGCCGCGCAGGGCAAGACGTCGGACGTGGTCAAGCGCGCGGGTTTTCGCCTTGCCGCCACCTATTTGCAGTCCATGAAGAACGGCTTGCCGCTGGACCCGGTGGCGCGCTTTCACCTGGGCAACGGCGCTCGCATCGAACGCCTGAACTGGGCGGCGGACACCTCGGTCAAGGGCTTGAAGCAGTCCTGCGCGCTGATGGTCAACTATCTGTATGACTTGGACGAGCTTGATACCAACCTGGCCAGACTGGGCGAAGGTAAGCCACAGGTGAGCCGAGGGGTGGGACGCGTGGCCTGAGCGCCGTCGAGGGCGCTCAGGATCAAAAAATAACAAGGGCGAGGGGACATGACGCAAGACGTGATCGGCCGCGTGCGGCTGGACAGCGACGGGCCATTGGCCTGGGTGACGCTATCGCACCCGGGCCGCCTGAACGCAATAACGGTGGGCATGTGGCGCGAGCTTGGCGAGGTCTTCACCCGCCTGGCCGCCGACGACAGCCTGCGCTGCGTGATCGTGCGCGGCGAGGGCGGCAATTTCGCCGCGGGCGCGGACATCCGGGAGTTTCCGGTTGAACGCGCCGACCAGGCCGGCGTGCAGCGCTATCACCGCCAGATCCTGGCGCCCGCCTTGCAGGCGGTGGCCGCTTGCCCGCACCCGGTCATCGCGCAGATCGAAGGCGTATGCGTGGGCGGCGGGCTGGAAATCGCCAGCCAGTGCGACCTGCGCATCGCCGGGGCATCCGCGCGCTTTGGCGTGCCGATCAACCGCCTGGGCTTTCCCATGGCGCCCGACGAAATGCGCGGCCTGCTGGCGCTGGCCGGACGCGCGGCCACGCTGGCCATCCTGCTTGAAGGCCGGGTGTTCGGCGCAGAAGAGGCGCACGGCCTGGGCCTGCTGACGCGCATCGTGCCCGATGATCAGGTGGCCGATGCCGCGCGCCGCAGCGCCGAACGCATCGCCCAGGGCGCGCCGCTGGCCGCCCGCATCAATAAGCGCCTGTCGGCCAGGCTCGCCCAGGGCGGGGCCTTGACCGAAGACGAATACCAAGACTATTTCTCCTATGCCGAAAGCCGGGACCACAAGGAAGGCGTGCGCGCTTTCCTGGCCGGCGTAGATCCTTCCTTTTCCGGAGACTGACCAAGGTGAGCAACGCCAACCTCTATGCTGTCCTGCAAGGCGGCTTTCCCAAAGACCGCAGCAAAGTCGCGCTGGAAACGCCCGACCTTCAATACACCTGGGATGACATCGACCGCGCCACCGCGTGCCTGGCCAACCTGCTGACGTCGCTGGACCTGCCTGCCGGTTCGCGCGTGGCCGTGCAGGTCGAGAAATCACCGGAAGCGCTGCTGCTGTACCTGGCCACCTTGCGCGCCGGCCTCGTGTACCTGCCGCTGAACACGGCCTACCGCGAAGCCGAGATCGAATACTTCCTGGGCAACGCCGAGCCGGCCGTGGTGGTCTGCGCCAGCAAGAACCTCGACTGGGTGCAGCGCGCCGCCGACAAGGCCGGCTGCGCGCACGTCTACACGTTGGATGAAGACCGCAGCGGCACGCTGCTGGAAGCGGCGGGCGGCTTGTCCCAGACCTTCAAGACCGTCACGCGCCAGGCCGACGACCTGGCCGCCATCCTGTATACGTCCGGCACCACCGGCCGCAGCAAGGGGGCGATGCTGTCGCACGGCAACCTGGCCGCCAACGCGCAGGTGCTGCATGAATACTGGGGCTGGCGCGAAGACGACGTGCTGTTGCACATGCTGCCCATCTTCCACGTGCACGGCCTGTTCGTGGCCTCGCACGGCGCGTTGCTGGCCGGCGCGAAGATGATCTGGCTGCCCAAGCTGGACGCCGATCAGGCGCTGCATTACCTGCCGCAAAGCACGGTGATGATGGGCGTGCCGACCTACTACGTGCGCCTCTTGGCCGACCCGCGCTTTAACCGCGACGTGTGCGCCAACATGCGCCTGTTCATTTCGGGTTCGGCCCCGCTGTTGGCCGAGACCTTCTCGGACTTCAAGACGCGCAGCGGCCACGCCATCCTGGAACGCTACGGCATGAGCGAAACGGTCATGCTGACCTCCAACCCCTACGACCCCGCGTTGGGCGAACGCCTGGCCGGCACCGTCGGCCGCGCGCTGCCCGGCGTGCAGGTGCGCGTGGTGGATGACGCCGGCGCGCCGCTGGCAGCAGGCGAGATCGGCAACGTCCAGGTGCGCGGTCCCAACGTGTTCTCGGGCTACTGGCGCATGCCCGAAAAGACCCGCGAGGAATTCACGGAAGACGGCTGGTTCAAGACGGGCGACGTGGGCCGCTGGGGTGGCGAATCCGCCGGCCGCCAGGTGCCCGACGACTACCTGTCCATCGTGGGCCGCAGCAAGGATCTGATCATCTCGGGCGGCTTCAACGTCTATCCCAAGGAAATCGAAACCCTGATCGACGATATGCCCGGCGTGGCGGAATCGGCGGTCATCGGCGTGCCGCACGCGGACTTCGGCGAAGCCGTGGTGGCGGTCGTCGTGCCCAAGGATGGCGTCGCGCTGGACGCGGGCGCGATGCAGCTTGAACTGAAGTCGCGCATCGCCAACTTCAAGGTTCCCAAGCGCGTGCACATCGTCGACCAGCTGCCGCGCAACACCATGGGCAAGGTGCAGAAGAACGTGCTGCGCGAAACCTATAAGGCGCTTTGACGCCAGACCCGGATGCCGGCCCCCAGGGGCCGGCATTTTTTTCTTCGCAAGGAGGCCATCGCACCAGACGACCCACGCATTGCAGTCCTGGCAGCTTCATTCAATAAGAATTTCAAGAGACGAGACGCAGACAACCGCGCCGTCCCCGTGATGCAGCAAGAGGAGACATTATGAAAGTTCGCAAGTCCACCGCGGCGCTATTCGCCGTGGCCGCCCTGGGTTTCGGCGGCACGGCCGCCGCACAATGGCCAGAGCGCGCCATCACACTGATTGTTCCGTTCCCCGCTGGCGGCGGCACGGACACCTTCGCCCGTCCGCTGGCCCAGCAACTGACCATGCAACTGGGCCAGACGGTGGTGATCGACAACAAAGGCGGCGCGGGCGGCACCGTCGGCGCTGGCGTGGCCGCCAAGGCCCGGCCCGATGGCTACACCTTCTTCATGGGCGGCGCGCATCACGCGCTGGCCCCGTCGCTCTACAAGAGCCTGAACTACAACATCCAGAAGGACTTCGTGCCGGTCGCGCTGGTGGCGCAGCCGCCGCAAGTGGTGGTGATCAACGCCGGCAAGCTGCCGGTCAAAACCTTGCAGGAATTTGTCGATTACGCCAAGAAGCACCCGGGCGAAATCAACTACGGCACGGCGGGCAAGGGCAGCACCCACCACCTGGCCGGCGAGTTGTTCGCCATGCAGACCGGCATCAAGCTGGTGGACGTGCCGTACCAAGGCGCGGGACCGATGCTGTCCGCGCTGATCGGTGGTCAGGTAGACCTGGCGTTTGATGGGCTGGGTTCGTCGTCCGGACATATACGAGCCGGGGTCATCAAGCCCTTGGCCGTGGCTGCCGACAAGCGCTCGGCCTCGTTGCCCGACGTGCCCACCGCCGCCGAGGCGGGCGTGCCGAATTACGTCGTCTCGACCTGGTACGCCATCTGGGCGCCAATCGGTACGCCGAAGGAAGCGGTGGACAGGATGGCCGTGGAAATCACCAAGGCCTTGAACACGCCGAAGCTCAAGGAAACCTGGGCGGGCAACGGCTCGGCCGTGCCTACGCTGACGGGCGCCGATTTTGGCAAGTTCGTCGACAGCGAGGTGGACCGCTGGGCGAAGGTCGTGAAAGATTCCGGCGTGAAGCTGGATTGATGCGTTCGACGGGTCGGATTCATATTACTATTGATAATCGTTATCATTAGTAAAGTTGCTTTCCGGTCCGTCGAATGCCATGAATCAGAGCGGTTCCCACGCCCCTATCGAGGGGCTCTACATCCAGCATCAATCCTGGCTGCGCGATTGGCTGCGCCGCAAGACGGGCTGCCCGTTCGACGCGGCGGACCTGACCCACGATACCTATCTCAAGGTGCTGGTGCGCGAGGACGACGCGCACGCCTTGCGCGAACCGCGCGCCTATCTGACGACGATCGCGCACGGGCTGATGGTGAACCTGTTTCGCCGCCGCGACATCGAGCGCGCTTATCTGGACAGCCTGGCCCTCGTCGAGGACGCCGCGGCGCCGTCGCCCGAGCGCCGCGCGCTGGCGCTGGAAGCGCTGGTGGAAATCGACCGGCTGCTTGACGGCTTGCCATCCAAAGCGCGCAAGGCTTTCCTGTTGGCGCAGTTGGAAGGCTTGCGCCATGGCGAGATCGCCGAGCGCATGCAGGTGTCGGTCAGTTCGGTACGGCAGTACCTGGCGCGAGCCATGCAGCACTGTCTGGCGGCCTGGTGAGCGGGCGCGCCTTGGCTCGGGGTGAGCTGCCATCTTCCGTGATCCGTGAAGCCAGTCTGTGGTTCGTCCGCCTGGGGGCCGACGAGGCAAGCGCGGCCGACCAGGCAGCCTGCCGCCGCTGGATCGAAGCCGATCCGTTGCACCGGCAAGCCTGGGATCGCGTGGAAATGCTGGGTCGCCAATTCGGCCAGGTCGCGCCGCAGGCAGGCTTGGCGGTCCTGGATCGCGGCCCGTCGCGCGGCCGTCGCCAGGCCTTGAAAGCCTTGTCGCTGGCGCTGGGCGTGGGCGGCGCGGCGGCGGCCGGCTTGCCGTGGCGGACTTGGACGTCCGACATCGGTACGGTCGTGGGCGAACGGCGGCGGGTGACGCTGGCCGACGGCAGCGTGCTGAACCTGAACACCGACAGCGCGGCCGACCTGCGCTTCGACGCCGCGCAGCGCTTGGTGGTGCTGCGACGCGGCGAGCTGCACATCGCGTCGCATGCGGATCCGCAGATGCCGCCCCGGCCGCTCGTCGTGGCGACGCCCATGGGTCGGATCACCGCATTGGGCACGCGTTTTGTCGTGCGTCTCTTGGACGGCGAGGCGTGGGTGGCCGTGACGCAAGGCGCGGTCCGGATCGAGCCGGAAATCGCGGGGCAGGGCGCCGCGCGCATCATCGAGGCGGGCAATGGCACGCTTTTCGATCGGCGTGCCGTGCAGGCGCCGCGTTCCGCTCCGCATGCGGATGACTGGGTGCAGGGCGCCCTGTTCGCGGACGGGATGCGGCTGGATGCCTTTGTCGACGCTCTGAGCCGCTACCGCAAGGGGCGGCTGGTGTGCGACCCGTCGGTGGCGGGGCTGCGCATATCGGGTTCCTATCCGCTGGGCGATACCGACCGCATCCTGGCTTCCGTGGAACGCGCGTTGCCGGTGCGGGTGGATCGCTACACCCGCTATTGGGTGGTGCTGCGCAAAAAAGATTGAACAGGTCCTGTCACTTTTGCATTCTCGATTGGCATACGGGTGAAGCCTCGATTTTCTTCGCCTGGAACCCAACGAAATGTCTCTGCCGTTCTACCCCTCTCATTCCGCCGCGCCTGCCGGCTTGCGCATGAAGGCCTTTGCTGCGCTGGTGCTGGCCGCCATGGCCGGCGCTGCGCTGTCGCCCGCCGCTGCGCAGGCGCAGGCTCAGTCCGCCGCCGCCACGATCCGCCATGCCGTGACCGTGCCGTCCGGCGCGCTGGGCGCGGCGTTGTCCAGCTTTGCCCAGCAAACCGGAGTGCTGTTGTCGTTTGACCCGGCGCTGACCTCGGGCATGCAGACCCCGGGCCTGCAAGGCAGCTATGGCGTGGACCAGGGCTTCGCCGCGCTGCTGGCCGGCACGGGGCTTGAGGTGCAGCGCCGTGCCGATGGCGACTATCTGGTGCAGCGCGTGGCCGGCCAGCAGGCGGTCCAGCTTGAGCCGGTCGTCGTGCTGGGGGCGGGCGCCACCACCGAAGGCACGGGCCTGTACACGGCCGACTGGATGCGCTCGGCCAACGGCCTGGTGCTGTCCCAACGCGAGACACCGCAGTCAACCAGCGTGCTGACCCGGCAGCAGATGGATGACCGCTCCATCAGCTCGGTTCGCGACGTGATGGAAAACGCCACGGGCATGAACGTGCAGCAGGCCGAGTCCGAACGCTTGACCTACTACTCGCGCGGCTTTTCGATGGATACCTTCCAGTTCGACGGCGTGGTCAAGCCGCTGAACGGCATCTATCAGTTCGGCGACGGCAACCTGGATCCCGTGATCTACGACCACGTCGAAATCATTCGCGGCGCCACCGGCCTGATGAGCGGCACCGGCAACCCCGGCGGCTCGGTCAATTTCATCCGCAAGCGTCCCACGCGCGAATTCCAGGGCGACATCAAGCTGTCGGCCGGCACCGAAGACACCTACCGGGGCGAGGTGGACCTGTCCACACCGTTCAATGAATCCGGCTCGGTGCGCGGGCGCATTGTTGGCGCCAAGGAACGGCGCGGCGACACCATGGACCTGTACAAGAAAAAGCGCGACGTGCTGTACGGCATAGTCGAAGCCGATATTGCGGACGCCACGACGGTCAGCCTGGGCGCCTCGGTGCAGCAGACGCGGCCCAGCGGCATCAGCTGGGGCGGCCTGCCGGCGCTGGACGCCAACGGCAAGCCGATCGATTGGCCCAAGGGGCAGGCCATGGGCGCGAAGTGGTCGCGTTGGGACACGGATTCGCACGAGTATTTCGCGCAGCTTGACCACGGTTTCACCAATGGATGGAACGCCCGCCTGTCATTCACGCGCCTGGAAAACAAGTTCAATGCGCCGTTGCTGTTCACCTCCGACGTGCCGGTGACGATCGACGGCTTTTCCACCGCGCCCTTGCTGCGCAAGTTCGTGGGGGGCAGCGATCAGAACGTGATCGGCGGTTCGATGGATGGCGGCTTCGACGCGTTCGGCCGGCAGCATCAGTTCAACGTCGGCTTTTCGCATTCCGACATCAAGGCGTGGAACCAAAGCTGGGACACGTCCGACCAGGACACCTATCCGATCCCCGACGTGAAGAACTGGACCGGCGATTGGCCCGCGCCCAACTGGGACATCCTGGCCTTGTCGCAGACCAACCGCAACAAGCAGACCGGTGTCTACGGCACGCTGCGCCTGGGTTTGACGGACCGCCTGCACCTGCTGACCGGCGCGCGCTGGACCCGCTGGGAATCCACCGAAACCAGCTGGGGCGTGACGGGTTATTCGCACACGTACTCGGAAGTCACGCCGTATGTCGGCGTCACGTATGACCTGAACGACACCTACACCGCCTACGCCAGCTACACCAACATCTTCCAGCCGCAGATGGTGAAGACGCAGACATGGGAAATGGCGAGCCCGGCCTACGGCCACAACTATGAGATGGGCCTGAAGGCGGCCTACCTGGATGGCCGCGTGAACGCTTCCGTGGCCGTATTCCAGACCGACCAGAAGGACGTGGCCGAGTATGGCGGCTACGACTACGCGCACGACGACGGCTGGTATTACCTGCTGGACGGCACCCGCACGCGCGGCTTCGAGGCCGAAGTGGCGGGCGAAGTGATGCCGGGCTGGAACGTGTTTCTGGGCTATACGTATCGCCAGTCCAAGGACAACAACGGCAAGAAAGTACAGACGACCCAGCCGGAACAGCTGCTGAAACTGAGCACGGCCTACCGCCTGCCCGGCGCGTTCAACAAGGTGACGGTAGGCGGCGGCGTGCGTTGGCAAAGCCAGACCAGCGCGCAGACCTATTACGGCCTGCAATCGGGTTCCATCGTGCAAAAGCCCTATGCCTTGTTCGACCTGATGGCGCAGGTCAACTTCTCGGACAAGACGCAGTTGCAGCTGAACGTGCGCAACCTGGCCGACAAGAAATACTACCGCTCCATGGGCTTTTACAACTCGGTCTTTTACGGAGAAGGCCGGACCGCGCTGCTCACCCTGACGCAGCGCTTCTAAGGTTCAGCGCCACTCGCTCGCCTGACTCAGTTTGGCCAGTTGGTCATGCGTCAGGGTCAGGCTGGCGGCCTTGACCAGTTCATCCAGCTGCGCCACCGACGTGGCGCTGACGATGGGCGAGGTGATGCCCGGCTGCGCGATCTGCCAGGCCAGCGCGGCTTGCGCGGGTGTGCAGCCGGCGTCTTCCGAGACCTCGTCCAGCGCCTTCAGGATGCGCAGGCCGCGCTCGTTCAGATAGGTGTCCACGATCTTCTGGCCGCGCGCGCTTTTGCCGGCGTCGGCCGCGCTGCGATACTTCCCGCTGAGAAAGCCGCTGGCCAGCGCGTAGTAGTTGATCGTGCCCATCTGCTGCGTCTTCACCAGGCTTTGCAGCCCCGATTCGAACGACGCGCGGTTGTACAGGTTGTATTCGGGCTGGATGCTCTCGTAGCGCGGCAGGTCGTGGCGTTCGGCCGCGATCAGCGCTTCGGACAGGCGCACCGCCGTGTAGTTCGAGGCGCCGATGGCGCGCACCTTGCCCGACTCGATGTGCTTGGCGTATTCGCCCAGCGTGTCGGTCAACGGCGTGTCGGGATCGTCTTTGTGCGACTGGTACAGGTCCACGTAATCGGTTTGCAGCCGCGCCAGCGAAGCGTCCAGCGAACGCCGGATGTACGCCGGCGCCAGGCCGCGCGCGTCGGGGCCCATTTCCATGCCGACCTTGGTGGCGATCATCACGCGGTCGCGCTTGCCCGATCGCTTGAGCCATTTGCCGATTATCGTTTCGGACTCGCCGCCCTGGTTGCCGGGCACCCAGCGCGAATACATGTCGGCCGTGTCGATGAAATTCAGGCCCGCGTCCACCAGGGCGTCAAGCAGCGAATAGGCGCCCGTTTCGTCGACGGTCCAGCCGAAGACGTTGCCGCCGAACGTGAGGGGGGGAACTTGCAGGCCGGAACGGCCCAGAGCGCGTTTGATCATGGTGAGGCCTTTGGATGCATCCGATGAGTGGCCGTCGTCGGTAGCCGGATGAGGGTGGGCGGAAGGGGCGGGCGGCGCGCGCCCGGAGGTCGATATTTAGTATATTGGCGCCGCGCGCCCCGTCGTGGAGCATGCTTGCCCGGCATGCACCATTACAGGGATTCCCCGCAAATTCTTTTGTCTGACGGCAAGTTAGACTATACGGCTTTACGGCTGACCGACCGACGGGAAGCCGCCGGCGTAGTTGTAATAGCGAACAAAAACCAAGGGTTCAAGGAGCTTACGTATGCTGATCGGAAAAAAACATTTTCTGACGGTTGGCGCCATGGCGCTGGCGATGGCTATCGCCTCGCCAGTGTCGGCGCAGCAAAAGTCGGTGGCGGTGACCGCCATCGTCGAGCACCCGGCGCTGGATGCCGTGCGTGACGGGGTGCAAGACGCCCTGAAGCAGGCCGGCTATGAATCCGGCAAGAACCTGAAGTGGCAATACCAAAGCGCGCAGGGCAACAATGGCACCGCCGCGCAGATCGCCCGCAAGTTCGTGGGTGACCGTCCGGACGCTATCGTCGCCATCGCCACGCCCTCGGCCCAGGCCGTGGTGGCCGCCACCAAGGACGTGCCGGTGGTGTATTCGGCGGTGACCGATCCGGTGGCCGCGCAGCTGGTCACCAGCATGGACGCCTCGGGCACCAACGTGACCGGCGTGTCGGATCTGCTGGCACTGGACAAGCAGGTTGATCTCATCAAGAAAATCGTTCCCAACGCCAAGCGCGTGGGCATCGTCTACAACCCGGGCGAGGCCAACTCGGTCGTGGTTGTGAAGAAGTTGCAGGAAATCCTGCCCAAGTCGGGCATGAGCCTGGTCGAAGCGGCCGCGCCGCGCTCGGTGGACGTGGCCTCGGCCGCGCGCAGCCTGATCGGCAAGGTCGATGTCATCTACACCAACACCGACAACAACGTCGTGTCGGCGTATGAATCGCTGGTCAAGGTGGGCAACGACGCCAAGATCCCGCTGATCGCCTCGGACACCGACAGCGTCAAGCGTGGCGGCATCGCTGCGCTGGGCATCAACTACCACGATCTGGGCGTGCAGACGGGCAAGGTGGTCGTGCGCATCCTCAAGGGCGAAAAGCCCGGCGCCATTCCGTCGGAAACCATCTCCAAGCTTGAGCTCTACGTGAATCCGGGCGCCGCCGCCAAGCAGGGCGTGACCCTGTCGGACGCCGTCATCAAGTCGGCTGCGGTCGTCGTGAAGTAAAGCGACACGCGCCAGACCCCGCCACGCCGCACGGCGTGCGCGGGGTTTTTGTTAAGCTTTTTCCGGACCGCGCAGCGATCCTGTCCTGCCGTTTTGCTCCCTTCCTGGCGTTGAACGACCCCGCTTTCCGGCGCTGCCGGCCGGCGCGCGGAGCCTTTGGAATGAAACGCGAGAAAATGACGAACCGGGAAACGTTTATTGCGAAAGCTCGGGTAAAACTGATGCCCGAACGCAAGAATTCCGACGTTTCAACTCTTTAATATGCACCTTCCTTACCCTGATTGGATTTAACCCATGTCATTGTTCTCGTTGTTAGGCGCGTTGGAGATCGGGCTGATCTTCAGCCTGGTGGCCTTGGGCGTGTTTATCTCCTTTCGCCTGCTGCGCTTCCCCGACCTGACCGTTGACGGCAGCTTTCCGCTGGGCGGCGCCGTCTGTGCCACGCTGATCGCATCGGGCACCGACCCGTTTTCCGCGACGATCATCGCCACCTTCGCTGGCGCGGTCGCGGGGCTGATCACGGGCTTACTGAACGTGAAGCTCAAGATCATGGATCTGCTGGCCAGCATCCTGATGATGATCGCGCTTTACTCGATCAACCTGCGCATCATGGGCAAGCCCAACGTGCCGCTGATCACCGAACCCACCGTGTTCACCATTTTGCAGCCGGGCTGGATTTCCGACTATGTCGCCCGTCCGTTGATCCTTATTGTGATCGTCATCCTGGCCAAGCTCGCGCTGGACTGGTTCTTCGCCACGCAGACCGGGCTGGCCGTGCGGGCCACCGGCTCCAATGGCCGCATGGCGCGCGCGCAAGGCGTGAACACCGGCCGCATGATCATGGGCGGCATGGCGCTGTCCAACGCGCTGGTGGCGCTGGCGGGCGCGCTGTTCGCGCAGACGCAGGGCGGTTCCGATATCTCGATGGGCATCGGCACCATCGTGATCGGCCTGGCCGCCGTGATCGTGGGCGAGAGCATCCTGCCGTCGCGCAAGCTCGTGCTGGCGACGCTGGCCGTCATCATCGGCGCAATCGTCTACCGCTTTTTCATCGCGTTGGCGCTCAACAGCGATTTCATCGGCCTGAAGGCACAAGACTTGAACCTGGTCACCGCGGTGCTGGTCACGATTGCCCTGGTCATCCCGATGCTCAAGCGCCGTATCGTCGGCAAGAAGGGGCGCTGATATGTTGTCCGCAAAAGATCTGAAAATTACCTTCAACGCCGGCACGCCGATCGAAACGCGCGCGCTGCGCGGGCTGTCGCTGGAAATCCCGACGGGTCAGTTCGTGACCGTGATCGGTTCCAACGGCGCTGGCAAGTCCACGTTCCTGAACGCCGTGTCGGGCGACCTGCCGATTGATTCGGGCCGCATCGACATCAACGGCGTGGACGTCACGCGCCAGCCGGTCTGGGCGCGCGCCGGTCAGGTGGCCCGTGTGTTCCAGGACCCGATGGCCGGCACCTGCGAAGACCTGACCATCGAAGAAAACATGGCGCTGGCGCAGATGCGCGGCGTGCGTCGCGGCTACAGCCGCGCGGTGAAGGCGTCGATGAAGGACGGGTTCCGCGAACGCCTCGCCACGCTGGGGCTGGGGCTGGAGAACCGGCTGACCGACCGCATCGGCCTGCTCTCGGGCGGCCAGCGCCAGGCGGTCAGCTTGTTGATGGCGGCCTTGCAGCCCTCGCGCATTCTGCTGCTGGACGAGCACACCGCCGCGCTGGATCCGCGCACCGCCGATTTCGTGCTGCAACTGACGGCGCGCATCGTCGCCGAAAGCCAGCTGACGACGATGATGGTGACCCACAGCATGCGCCAGGCGCTGGACGTCGGCGACCGTACCGTGATGCTGCATCAGGGGCAGGTGGTGCTGGACGTGTCCGGCGATGAACGCCGGGGCATGGACGTGCCCGACCTGCTGGCGATGTTCGAGCGCGTGCGCGGCGAGAAGCTGTCCGACGACGCGTTGCTGCTGGGATAGCGGCAAGGGGGCGCGGTCTGGCAAAGACCGCGCCGCAATCATGGTGCTAAATGAAGCGTTCCGGCCGGAAGGGATGGTGGCGCGAGGCGTCGACCTTGTCGCACATCAGCTCACCCAGGATCTTCGCCGTGCCCGGCGCGGTGCTGAAGCCGATGTGTTGATGGCCCAGCGCCAGCCATAGCCCCGGATGCCGGGGCGCCTGGCCGATCATCGGTCGGCTGTCGGGCAGAGTGGGACGCCGGCCCAGCCAGGCGGCCGGGTCCAGGCGGTCTCCCAATGGAAAGGCTTCGCGCGCTCGCGCTTCGGCCAGATCCAGCTGCGTCGTGCGCGGGGCGGCATCGCAGGCGTCCAGTTCCACGCCGGTGGTCAGGCGCAGGCCGCGCGCCATGGGCGACAGCACATAGCCGCCGCCCGTGTCGTAGACCGGGCGCGTGACGCTGGCGCCGTCCCGACCACGATAGTGCATGTGGTAACCACGTTCGAACGCCATGGGCAGCTTGATGCCGGTGGTCTTGAGCAAGGCCTGGGACCACGGCCCCAGCGCCACGACCAACTGATCCGCCGACAAGGATTCCGATGCCTGCGCGCCCTGCACGGTCCAGCCCTGGCCGTCGCGGCGGATGGCGCTTGCCGTCAACCGCTTGAACGTGCCGCCCGCCTGCTGGAACAGGTCGGCATAGGCCGTGACGACGGCATGCGGATCATCGACGGAATACGAACCCTGGATCCACAACGCGCGATGAAAGATCGGCGATAGCGCCGGTTCCAGCCGGGCCAGTTCGGCGGGGTCCAGCGTTTGCGAGGGCACCTGATACTGCGCATAGGTGTTGCGCGCCAATGCGCCCGAGTTCCATGCCGCCTCGCTTCGGTACAGGAATATCCAACCGGTATCGCGCAAGCGATGGCGCGCGCCGGCGGCCTCAAGCAGCTTCAGATGCTCCGGCGCGGACAGCCGGATCAGGCCGTCCAGCGCGCGCACGGTTTCGTTGAACACGGAAGGCCGCGCGTTCAGCAGGAAGCGCGACGCCCAGCCCAGGTTTTTCGCCAGGTAGGGGGCGCGATAACGAAACTGGACCGTATCGTTTTTGAGCAGCCGGGGCAGTTGGCTCCATAGGCCGGGGTGGTTGAACGGCATCAGCGAACTGCGCGCCAGCACGCCCGCGTTGCCCATCGATGTTTCCATGCCAGGCGCTTGCCGGTCCACCAGCGTGACGCGCATGCCTTTGCGCAATAGCTCCAACGCGCAGCAGACGCCGACGATGCCCGCGCCCAGGACGATGACGTGCTTTCCCATGTGTTCTTCTTCGTAGCCGCAACGACGGGCGATTGTAGGGCAGCCGACAGGGCGGCGCGTAGCAATATCGCTACGCCGTCTCTCAGGCGCGCGGGGACTGGCCCAGGATGCGGCCCGCCGCCACCACGCCCCACCAGGATGCTTCCTCGAAAACGGAATAGCCCGACAGGTCCGCATGCGCAAAGAGCAAGGGTCCGTCCACTTCACGCAGCGCAGCCAACCCTGCATTGGACAGGTAGCCGCACAGCGGCGAGGCCATCGCATGGCCGCGCACGGTGATGTCGAGCCGGCGCGCGTGGCGCCAGAATTCCTTGCCGTAGGCGGCGATCAGGTCAGCGGAGGCTTCGTCGCGCAGCGCTTGCGGACTGGCCGTGGTGAGCCATTGCCGCACCGCTTGCGGCGATTGCCCGCTTAACGCGTCATACGCCGTGAAGACCGAGCGCGGCGAGCGCGCCACGCGCAGCAGTTGGTGCGTGGACACCACATAGCCCAGCGCGCGGCCGTCGTACACCACGTTGTCCCAGGACAGCGGCTCGCCCGGCGCTTCCAGCGGATAGCCTTCCAACAGGAAATTGGACACGAGCCAGGGCGCGTGCGCCGACGCGTGCACGGCGGGGTCATAGCCGTAGGCGCGGATGTCGGGTAACAGGCGTTGCGCCACGAACAAGGGCATGGCGCAAACGGTGCGCCGGCTTTGCAGCGTATAGGCGCGGGGCTCGGCGTCCGACGTCAGGCAAGTGCTTATGGGGCCGGTGGGTGTTTCGGCGATGCGCACCGCCGTGCCGGCCATGAGCCAGCGCGTGTGCCCCAGCCTGGCGTCGATAGCCTGGCGCATGCGTTCGGCCAGCACCGACAGTCCGCCCGGCCACGTCAGCACCGCGCCTTCAGCCGCGTTGGCGGCGTGGCCGTCGCGGCTCGCGAAGTAATGCAGGCCCGCCCAGGCCGAGACCACGTCATAGCCTGCGCCGTAGTCATCGCGGCAGCAGTAGTTCAGGTACCAGTGCAGCGCGGGCGAGGTATAGCCTTCGCGTTCCAGCCATTGCTTGAAGGTGATCTGGTCCAGCGCGCGCCAGGCGGGGTCTTGCGAGGACAGCACGATCGGGATGCTGAACACCCGCCGCCCGTCATTGCCCAGCTGCGTATGCAGGCGTTCGATGTACGCCAGGAAGCGGTGGTGCTGCGCCAGGTCGGCATCGGACAGGCCGGTCATGGGCAGCAGGCTGTCTTCCCAGCGGCCGTTGCGCAGCAGGCGTTCGGCGGGCGAGTGGACCAGGACGGTCTCGTCATACACGGGACGTGCATCGCCCGCGCCGCTTTCGATGATGCCGAAGTCGGCCAGCATCTCGCGCACGTGGCTGGACGCCATCGAAGGCAGCGGCAGGTAGTGCGCGCCCAGCGGAAAGTGCAGTTCGTCCTGCTGGCCGGATGCGGCGTTGCCGGCGAATTCCGGCCCCTGCACCACGACGAAGTCGGTGAACCCTTCGCGCGCCAGCTTCCAGGCGCAGGACAAGCCCGCCACGCCCGCGCCAAGAATCACGACCTCGTGCCGATGATGAGCGCTGGCGGCGGGCAGGGCGGCGCCGTCGCGCAAGGCGTGGCCCGCCTGCATCCCGGGGTAGGAAACGTTGGCCGGGGTTTCGACGATGCGCTGCCGGTAGTAGCCGGCGGTGCCGGCGACCGCCGCAGTGGCCGCGCCCAGTAGAAAGCTGCGGCGGCGCATCAGCGGATGACCTTGCGCCAGTCCTCGTCGAAATAGCGCACGAGCGACTGCTCATTCAAGCGGTTGGGCGGCATCGCCAGCGCCGGCATGTCGGCCGGGAAGTGAAACAGTTCGCGCGTGGTGGCCGGGTCCAGGTAGCGCGTGGGCACGGTGATCTTGTCGGGCGGCGTGTAGTCGCGGCGCTTGCTGGCCAGGATGAAGCCCCAGTCGCCGAAGGACGGCACATAGGTGTGATACGGCCAGGTGTTCAGGCCGGCTTCCTTCAAGGTGGCGTCCACGCTCCAGAACGAGCGCGGCGCAAAGTAGGGCGAGGTGGACTGGATCACCATGTAGCCGTTTTCCGCCAGGTGGCGCGCCATCAGGTGATAGACGGGCACGGAATACAGGCGGCCCAGGCCGAAGTTGGACGGGTCGGGAAAGTCCACCACGATGAAGTCATAGACCTCGGCGTGCGTTTCCAGCCAACGCCCGGCGTCGTCGTTGATGACTGTGACGCGCGGATCCTTGAGCGAGCCCTGGTTAAGCGCCACCAACGGCGCGGAGCGCGAGAACAGACCGGTCATCGCCGGGTCCAGATCCACCAGCGTGATGTGTTCGATGTGCTTGTACTTGAGGATTTCGCGCACCGCCAGGCCGTCGCCGCCGCCCAGCACCAACACGTTGCGCGCCCACGGCAGCGCCTGCAAGCCCGGGTGCACCAGCGACTCGTGATAACGATGCTCGTCGCGCGACGAGAATTGCAGGTTGTTGTTGATGTACAGGCGCAGGTCGTCGTGCCATTGCGTGACCACCAGACGTTGGTACGGCGTGGTTTCGGCATGCACGACGTCGTCGCCGTACAGCCCCTTTTCGGCCCAGGCGGTCATCGACGTGGAATAGATGAAGCCCATCGCCAGAAAGCCGATCACCACGCAGGCGCGGATGGCCTTTTCACCGGGCCGGCGCACCTCGGCGCGAAACAGCCAGGTGGTCCACAAGGCGACGCTGGCGTTCAGGATGCCGAACAGGAAGCTGGTGCGCAGCAGGCCCAGCTTGGGCGCGAGCAACAGCGGAAAGATCAGCGATACGGCCAGTGCGCCCAGGTAGTCGAAGGTCAGCACGCGGCTGACGATCTCGCGGAACTCGGCCTTGCGCTGGTTGAACACGCGCATCACCAGCGGTATCTCCATGCCGACCATCAGGCCGATGACGAAGACGCCCACATACAGCGCCGCGCGAAAGGGCGCGGACAACCACGCAAAGACCAGGAACAGGACGGCCGCCGAGACGCCACCCAGAAGCGCCACCAGCAGTTCAACGTCGATGAACCGATTCAAAACGTCTTCGTCTTTTACATATTTTGACAACCACGAGCCGATGCCCATGGCGAACAAATAGCAGCCGATGACGGACGAGAACTGAAGGATCGAATCGCCCAGTAAATAGCTGGCCAGCGCGCTGCTGATGAGCTCATAGCCCAAACCGCAGGAAGCAACGATCAATACCGATAGGATGAGAACGCGGTCGCGCATTGAGGTGTCCGGGGCGAAAAATGCGTTCGCAGTATATCGAACGCCGCGTATATACTGCGCGCAATTAGGAGGGTGGCAATGGGAGAAGCAATGCATCCGGCGGTGACCTATCTGATCTACATCGCCTCGGCGCTTGTCATGCTGGGCGTGTTCACCGCGGTCTATACCGCCGTGACCCGCTACAAGGAATTCGATCTGATCCGCGAAGGCAACATCGCCGCGGTGCTCTCTTATGGCGGCGCGTTGGTGGGGTTCAGCCTGACCTTGTGTTCCAGCATTGCCGTGCATGCCAGCTTCGTGATGTTCCTGGTCTGGGGCGTGGCCGCCATGCTGGTCCAGATCGTCGTGTATGTCGTGGTCAACAAGGCCATTGACGGCATGAACGACGCCATCGAACAAAACAATATCGCCATGGGCGGCCTGATCGGTTCGATCTCGCTGGCCGCCGGCATCGTGAACGCGGCCTGCCTGACCTGAAGGCAGCCGGCAAAATCCCATCCGACACGGGAGGACTTTTCATGAGTCTCGGTTCGTTTATCCGCAAGCAGTTCATCGACATCCTGCAATGGAACGAAGATCGCGACGGCGTGCTCGCCTGGCGCCATCCGATGCAGGACTTTGAAATCCAGTACGGCGCCAGCCTGACGGTGCGTGAGTCGCAGATGGCGGTGTTCGTCAACGAAGGCAAGGTGGCCGACGTGTTCGGCCCCGGCATGTACAAGCTGACGACGCAGACGCTGCCGGTCCTGACCTACCTGAAGAATTGGGACAAGCTGTTCGAGTCGCCCTTCAAGTCGGACGTGATCTTTTTCAGCACGCGCCTGCAATTGGGCCGGCGCTGGGGCACGGCGCAGCCGGTCACGCTGCGCGACAGCGAATTCGGCATGGTGCGGCTGCGCGCGTTCGGCGTGTACTCGTATCAGATCTCGGACCCCGCCAAGTTCTACCGCGAAATCAGCGGCACGCGCGACGAATACACGGTGGACGACCTGGAAGCGCAACTGCGCAACATGGTGGTGGCCGCCATGACCACGGCGCTGGGCGGTTCGAAGGTGCCGTTCCTGGACATCGCGGGCAACCAGGGCTTGATGTCGCAGAGCATCAGCGAGCAGCTGGCCCCGGTGTTCGACCGCTACGGCGTCAAGCTGGACAACTTCACGGTTGAAAACGTGTCGCTGCCCGAAGAGCTGCAAAAGGCGCTGGACACGCGTATTTCGATGGGCATGGCCGGCGACCTGGGCAAGTTCACGCAGTACCAGACCGCCACGTCGATTCCGTTGGCTGCGCAGAACGAAGGCGGCATCGCGGGCATCGGCGCGGGGTTGGCGGCGGGCGCGGCGCTGGGACAGACCATGGCGGCGGGCTTGACGGCGGGGCAGGGCCAAGCCGGCCAGGCCGCGCCAGCCGCAGCAGCCACGCCGGCCGCCGCGGGCGCGGATCCCGTCGCGCGCTTGCAGCAGTTGAAAGACCTGCTGGACAAAGGATTGATCACCGCCGCCGATTACGACACGGCCAAGGCGGAAGTGCTGAAGAAATTAACCAGCTAAGGCCCCATGCAGCAGGTTCTGTGTCCGCAGTGCGGCGCCCCGGTCAAGTTCACGTCCACCGCCTCGGTCATGGCGGTTTGCGGCGCATGCCGCAGCACCTTGCTCAAAGACGCGGAATCGGTCAAGCGCATCGGCGAAATGGCCGACGTGCTGGAAGACTATTCGCCGCTGTGTCTGGGCGCGGCGGGCAGCTTTGACGGCAAGCGTTTCGATGTCATCGGCCGCATCCAGTTGCGCTATGACGACGGCTTCTGGAACGAGTGGTACGTCTGGTTCGAGGACGGTTCGGACGGCTGGCTGTCGGACGCCTCGGGCCAGTACGCCGTTACGCGGCGGCGCAAGGTCAAGTCCACGCAGGGCATGCCGGCGTTTGCCGACATCGCACCCGGCGATGAGCTCAAGCTGGACGGCCAGCGCTTCGTGGCCTCGGACATTCGGCGTGCGCAGGCGGGCGGCGCGCAAGGCGAATTGCCCTTCGTGCCGGGCGATGGCTGGGAAGCCAAGGTGGCGGACTTTCGCAGCCTGGACGCCTTTCTCACGCTGGATTTTTCCGACGCGCCCGAACCCGAGCTGTACATCGGTAAGGCCTTTGACCTGTCCGCCATGCAGGCTGCCAGCCTGCGCACCAATGAACAGGTCGAGGAGACTTTGGGCCGTTTTCGCGGCCAGATCAAGGCGCTGGACTGCCCCAATTGCGGCGCGCCGATCAGCTTCGTGGCGGCCATGGCCACCCACGTGGTGTGCCCGTCCTGCGCGGCCGCCGTGGATTGTTCCGGGCCCACCGCCCAGGTGATCGAAAAGGCGCGCAAGCTCAAATCCATCACCACCACCTTGTCGCTGGGCGCGGTGGCCAAGATCGACGGCGCCAGCTATACCCTGATCGGCCTGATGAAATGCGCCGACCCCGATCCCGAAGAGCCGTCGGACTGGGTCGAATACCTGCTGTTCAATCCGGCCAAGGGCTTTATCTGGCTGGTGGAAACCGACGAAGGCTGGGAGCGGGTGCAGGTGTGCGACACCTGGCCCAGCCTGAACAACGCGACCAGCGTGCGCTGGCGCTCGAAGCTGTACCAGAAACTGTACGACTACACCTCGCGCGTCGAGGTGCCGCTGGGCGCGTTCAACTGGCGCGTCAAGGCGGGCGACACCACCAAGATCACCGACTACAAGGCCGGCACGCTCAAGCTCACGCGTGAGCAGGGTGAAGCGGAACTCGGGTGGTCGGCGGCGGCCCCGGTGGCGCCGGCCCAGCTGGCCGAGTGGTTTGGCGACCCGCTGCTGGCCAAGCAGAAAGCCATGCCGATGGGCGGCAAGCGGGGCGGCTACGCCAAGTGGGCATGGATCGCCACGATCGGCATGGTGTTCCTGAACCTGGGCAACATCCTGAACGGCCGTTTCATCCCGATCCTGATCGGGCTGGCCTTCTTGTGGTTACCCGCCAAGATGGCGGACAAGCTTTCCGGAAAGGACGACTAGGACGATGGGCAAGTTCCTGTATGGCGTGTACGCCTTGGTGGTGGTGCTGGCGACCACGGGCGCGAGTTCGCCCGGCGTGCGCATGGTCGGCGGGGGAGGCAGCAGCTCAAGCAGTAGCAGCAGCTGGGGCAGCAGCTCGTCGGGCAGTTCGGGCTGGTCCTCGGGCGGGTCGCACAAGTGATCGTGCATGATTGCGCCGGCCGCCACGTGCTGGCCGATTTTCGCGGCGTGGCCGCCGACCGGCTGACCGACGCCGAGGCGCTGCAAGCGCAATTGGTCGCGGCGGCGAAGGCGGCCGGCGCGCAGGTATTGAGCGCGCATTTCCATCACTTTGGCGAAGGCGCGGGCGTGACCGGCGTGGTCATGTTGAGCGAATCGCACATCAGCATTCATTCCTGGCCGGAACACGGCTTCGCGGCGCTGGACATCTTCATGTGCGGCGCGGCGCAGCCCGAGCTGGCGCTGGCCAGCCTGCGCGACGCGCTGGCGCCCGCCACGGTCAAGGTCACCTCCGTCGCGCGCGGCTGAACGACGTTTTCCCTTTTTTTGATCTGGCGCAGTGGGCGGGTCGGCGCAAATTGACGGGCGCTATATACCTCTATATATTTCGTTACCGCTATCGCTGTTTTTGCCCATCCGCTTCGAAGGAAGATCATGTCTTGCAAACGTCCGCTGCTGGCGCTGTCCCTGGCGCTGTCCGCCCTCTGGAGCGCCGGCGTCCAGGCCGCCGATCTGGTTGTTTCCGCCGCCGCCAGCCTGACCAATGCGTTCAAGGACGTGGCCCAGGCCTATGAAAAGGAACACCCGGACACGCACGTCGTGCTGAATTTCGGCGCGTCCGACGTGCTGTTGCAGCAGATCGTGAAGGGCGCGCCCGCCGACGTATTCGCCTCGGCGGACCAGAAGGCGATGGACAAGGCGGTCGAGGAAAAGGCGGTCCGGCGCGATACCCGCGTGGACTTCGCGGCCAATCAGATCGTGCTGATCGTGCCCGAGGACAGCAAGGCGGGCATCACGTCCTTGAAGGACCTGACGCGCGATGACATCAAGCGCATCGCCTACGGCAACCCGGCATCGGTGCCGGTGGGCCGCTACACGCAGGGCGCGCTGGAGGCGGCCGGCTTGTGGAACGCCGTGCAGGCCAAGAGCGTGCTGGCGCAGAACGTGCGCCAAAGCCTGGACTACGTGGCGCGCGGCGAGGTGGACGCCGGCTTCGTGTTCGCCACCGACGCGGCCATCATGCCGGGCAAGGTCAAGGTGGCCTTGCGCGTGCCGTCGCAAACCCCGGTCACCTATCCGATCGCCGTGACGGCGCGCGAGCCGGCCGCCAAGGAAGCGCAGCGTTTCGTGGCGTATGTGTTGTCGCCGGCGGGTCAGGCGATTCTGTCGCGCTACGGTTTTCAACAGCCCTGACGCCTGGCCTGACGGCGCTTACCGATGACTGATCCCGTATGGATCCCGTTGCTGCTGTCGCTGAAGGTGGCGGGCTGGGCCACTTTGCTGGCCACGCTGGCGGGCACCGCGGCGGCCTACGGCCTGTCGCGCTGGCGCTGGCCGGGGCGCGATCTGCTGGACGCGCTGCTGACCTTGCCGCTGGTGCTGCCACCTACCGTGCTGGGCTATTACCTGCTGGTGTTGCTGGGCCGGCGCGGCGTCATCGGCGAAGTGCTGGCCAAGTGGAACATCGAACTGGTCTTCACCTGGCAGGGCGCGGTGATCGCCGCGTCCATCGTGGCGTTTCCGCTGGTGTTCAAGTCCGCGCGCGCCGCTTTCGAGAACGTGGATATCCAGCTTGAAAACGCGGCCCGCGTGTTGGGCGTGGGCGAGGTGGGCATCTTTTTCCGAGTGACGCTGCCTTTGGCGGCGCGCAGCATCCTGGCCGGCGTGCTGCTGGCGTTTGCCCGCGCGCTGGGCGAATTCGGCGCCACGCTGATGATCGCGGGCAACCTGCCGGGCCGCACGCAGACGCTGTCCGTGGCCATCTACGAAGCCGTGCAGGCGGGCGATGACCGTACCGCCAACCTGCTGGTGCTGGTGACCTCGATCACCTGCGTGGTGGTTCTGCTGGCGGCCGGCAAGCTCGTGCCCAAGGGCGCCAGCCTGCGCGATGGAGGCGGACGATGAGCGTCGATATCCGCGTGACCAAACGCATGGTGTCGGGCGAGCGCCACTTTGAACTGGATGCCGCCTTCGTTTCCTCGTCCCAGCGCATCGCCTTGTTCGGGCCGTCCGGAGCGGGCAAAAGCCTGACCTTGCGCGCGGTGGCAGGGCTGTTGCGCCCGGACGCCGGGCGCATCGAGATCAATGGCCGCGTGCTGTTCGACGCCCAGGCCGGCATATGCCTGCCGCCGCAGTCGCGGCGCGTGGCGTATCTGTTCCAAGACTACGCGCTGTTTCCCCATCTGACGGTGGCGCAGAACATTGCGTTCGGCTTGCGTCGCGGCTGGCGCAATCCGCCGCGCAACGAAGTCGGGCCCGAGGCGCGGCGCTGGGTGGACGCGTTCGAACTGGGCGCCATCACGGGCAGCTATCCCAGCGAAATTTCCGGGGGGCAGAAGCAGCGCGTGGCGCTGGCGCGGGCGCTGATGCTGCAACCCGACATGCTGCTGTTGGACGAGCCGTTTTCGGCGCTGGATTCGCAGCTGCGCGGGCGCATGCGCCAGGAGCTGAACGCCTTGCAACGCGAGTTGAACGTGCCGATGCTGCTGATCACGCACGACCCGGCCGATGTCGATGCCTTGGCCGACGAGGTATTCGAAGTGCGTGACGGCAGGGTCGGCAGCCGCCGGGATGATGTGGGCGTCTAGCCGCGCACGGCCGGACCGGGTGGCGTAATCAGTCCAGCACGCCCAGGATCACGCTGGACGCCTTGAAGATGGCCACGGCCGGCGCACCCACTTCCAGGCCCAGTTCCGTCGCGCTGTCGTTGGTCACGATGGCCACCAGCGTCGCGCCGCCTTCCATGCCGATCAGGATTTCGCTGTTGACCGCGCCCGGACGAATGGCGGTGATGTGGCCTTGCAACTGGTTGCGGGCCGACAGCCGCAGCCCGGGCCCTGGCGCCCCGACGATGACGGTCGATGCCTTGACCAGCGCAATCGCTTCCTTGCCCGGTTCGAGCCCCAGCTCTTCGGTGCTTTCCCGCGTGATGGTGGCGGTGATGTGATGGCCGCCCGCGATGCGAAGCTGGATTTCATCGTTGACCGCGCCGGTGCGGATTTCGGTCACGGTGCCCAGGAATTTATTGCGTGCGCTGGTCTTCAACATGAAGCGCCTCATCAGGTCGATGTCGCCGCTGGCGTCCAGCCCCGCGCGCGTCAGGTTGTCCATGAACTTGCGGTGTTCGGCTTCCAGGGCGCGAAACGTCATGATGAGACGCCGCGCGCGATCGGTCAGCTGCGTGCCGCCGCCGCCCTTGCCGCCCGCCGCGCGCAGCACCAGCGGTTCGCCCGCCAGGTTGTTCATCGCGTCGATGGCGTCCCAAGCCCCCTTGTAGCTCATGCCCACGGCGCGCGCGGCGGCCGTGATCGAGCCGGTGGCGTCGATCTGCGCCAGCAGGTCTATGCGGTTTTTTCCGCCCCAGGTCTGGGCGCCAGAACGAAACCAGATTGAGCCGTCAAGTTCCAACATGCGTAAAGGGTCAAGGTCAGGGGTCAAAAATGAGCCCCGAGTGTACTGGAGGACGCCCGCTGCGGCGGGGCGAAATCGTGGTCGCGACGCGTCGCCAGAAGCCCGATGTGGGCGCGCGATGCGAATGAGATTCTGTTGAAACTTTATGGGCTTCGCGGCACTATGTCGTGGCCCAGTCCTCTCGGAGACATCGACATGAAAGCGAATTTCGCGGTGAAATGGTTGGCGGCGGGTTCCATGGCGGCATTGCTCGCGGCTTGCGCCTCGGGCCCCACGATCAAGGGCGATTACGATCACCAGGCCGATTTCGCGCAGTACCGGACCTTCGGTTTCATGAGCCCCCTGGGCACCGACAAAGCAGGCTACAGCACCCTGCTCACCGAGCGCCTGAAGGCCGCCACGCGCGGCCAGATGGAAATGCGCGGCTATAGCTACAGCGCATCCAATCCCGACTTGCTGGTCAACTTCGGCGCCAAGTTGCAGCAGAAGACGCAAGTGACGCCTGCGCCGCCGCCGATGGGCCCTTACTATGGTTACCGTTCCGGCTTCTATGGCGGCTGGCCCGGCTACGGCTGGGGCGACGACGTCTATCAATACACCGAGGGCACGTTGAATATCGACCTGGTCGATCCGCGCCGCAAGCAACTCGTCTGGGAAGGCGTGGCCGTGGGCGAAGTCCAGAATCCGGATAGCGCCAACACACCCCAGAACGTGGACAAGGCCGTGGCGCAGATCTTCTCCAAGTACCCGTTCCGCGCCGGCGTCGCCGCGCCGCAGTTGCCGGATAAAAGCAAACCCTGAATCGAGGTAGCCGCATGACCGCTCGCCGCAAAGACCTGACCGAAGACACCGGCGACACGCCGCCCTACGACACCGTCGCCCTGGTCCTGCAAGGCGGGGGCGCGCTGGGGTCCTACCAGGCGGGCGTGTACCAGGGCTTGCACGAGGCGGGCATCCGGCCCAACTGGATATCGGGCATTTCCATCGGGTCGATCAACGCGGCCATCATCGCGGGCTCGCGCGAAGATGAACGCGTGGATCGCCTGCGCGGTTTCTGGGAAAGCATCTGCCGGCCAGCCGGCTTTGCCGCCGTGCCCTGGGGCGACACGCTGGCCGGCATGTTCGAAGGCATTCCGTTCGGCTTTGGTTCGCCCGCCATGAACGGCCAGTTGTCGGCGTTCCAGGCCTTGTTCTCGGGTCAGCCCGGCTTTTTCAAGCCGCGCTTTCCGCCGCCGTATTGGGCCAAGGGCGGGGGCGCGGCCTCCACCAGCTTCTACGACACCACGCCACTGGCCGCCACGCTGCGCCAGTTCGTGGATTTCGACGTGCTCAACAGCGGGGTGGTGCGCGCCAGCTTTGGCGTGGTCAATGTGCGATCCGGAAACTTCGCCTATTTCGACAGCCTGACGGATAAGCTCGGCCCCGAACACATCATGGCGTCGGGCGCATTGCCGCCGGGCTTTCCGTCCGTGGAAATCGATGGCGAACATTATTGGGACGGGGGCGTGGTCTCGAATACGCCGCTGGCGCAGGTGCTGACCACCGACAACATGCGCGACACGCTGGCTTTTCAGGTCGACCTGTGGCCCGCGCGTGGCGGGCTGCCGACGTCGCTCGAAGAGGTGGCCGAACGGCAGAAGGACATCCAGTATTCGAGCCGCACGCGCCTGGTCACGGACCAGTTGCGGCGCGTGCTCAAGTTGCGGCATGGCCTGCAGCGCCTGCTGGAGCGCATGCCCGAAGCCGAGCGCAATGCGCGCGACCTGGCCGACATCCGCAAGCTGTCGCACACGCCGGCCACCAACATCATCAACCTCATCTACGAAGCCAAGCACCGGGAGCGCTTTTCCAAGGACTATGAATTCGGCACCGAGGCCATGCGGGAACACTGGGAATCCGGTTTGTCCGACATACGCCAGACGCTGGCCAAGCCCGGCATCCTGGCCCGGCCTACCGAGGACAGTTGCTTCGTGACGCACGATATCCACCGCAACGGCCACCGCAATTAATGCGCATTTGCGTAGGACTGGTCTGATATCCGGGCCTAACCCGCGCCAAGAGCGCGTCATCAGGCCGTAACGCCGGTAGTCTCCAAGCACAAACAGCAACCTGGTTCCGGACCACGGCCGCCGCCATCGTTGGCCAGGCCGTCCCGGTGGAGACTCAAGATGACTGCTTTCGACGCTTTTTCCCCGCTAGGCCCGCCGCCGCCCAATGCCTCGCAACTGCCGCGAACGGCCGCGCCGCCGCTGCCGGGCAGCGACAGTCTCGATGGCTGGTGGAGCCTGCTTTACCGGGGGTGGACGCTACTGGCGCCTAGCGGCGTACGCATCGACCTGACCGAAATCGAACGCGCCTGCTTTCAATGCCTGCTGCGCAATCCGAACCGCGAATTGCGGCGCGAAGAGTTGATGGCCACGCGCGCCAGCACCAACCTGCGCACCTTGAATGTTGCGATATGCCGACTACGCAGCAAAGTTCTGCGCACGGGAATCCGTTTGCCGCTGCATACTGTTCACGGCGTGGGCTATGTGTTCCTGGGCAATCTCAGAGAGCTTTCCGATCTCTGAACCTGTTACCGATTTGTCTCTCCCACGCATCGTTTGAGCGGCTGAAAATACGTAATTTCCCCAATAACTGAGTTACATTATTGGGCTATTCACGTGCCATGACTGATATAAGGCATTGCCTGATCGCCTTGTTGGTTTCGGTTCACTACGCTACGCGGGGGTTTCAATGCGGTTTTTGCCTAAACGTGTTTCAGGTCTGGCTGTTTCCGGTGGCATCCTCGCGCTGATATTGGCGGGGTGCGGCGAAAAACCCCAGATGAACCCGGGCATGCCTCAGGTCAGCGTCATCACCGTTCAACCCGAGCGCGCGCCCATCGTCTCTGAACTGCCGGGCCGCGTGGACGCCGTGCGCGATGCACAGATCCGTTCACGCGTCACCGGCATCGTTCAGAAGATCACCTTCGAGCAAGGTGGCGACGTCAAGGAAAACCAACTGCTGTTCAAGATCGACCCGGCGCCCTACAAGGCCGCCTACGATCAGGCGACCGCGCAGTTGAAGCAGGCGCAGGCCAATCTGTTCAGCGCCAAGTTGCTGGCGGACCGCTACGCGCCGCTGGTCAAGGCCAACGCGGTCAGCAAGCAGGAATACGACAACGCCGTGGCCTCGTTCCGCCAGGCCGACGCCGCCGTTGCCGCGGCCAAGGCCGCGCAGGACAACGCGGCCATCAACCTGAGCTACACCGACGTCACCTCGCCCATCACGGGCCGCATCGGCAAGCCGCTGGTCACCGAAGGCGCGCTGGTGGAATCCACGTCCGCCACGCAGATGGCGACCGTGCAGCAGCTGGACCCGGTCTACGTCGACTTCACCCAGTCCACCGCCGAGCTGGCTGCACTGCGCCGCGCGTTCGCCAGCGGCAAGCTGCAACAGGTGGGCAAGGACACCGCACGCGCCACCGTCGTGCTGGAAGACGGCACTGAATACTCGCATGCGGGCAAGCTACTGTTCACCGGCATCACCGTGGACCCGTCCACGGGCCAGGTGAACCTGCGCGCCGAAGTCCCCAACCCCGATGGCATCCTGTTGCCCGGCATGTATGTGCGGGTGCGGCTGGAGCAGGGCGTGGACGACAAGGCGCTGGTGGTGCCGCAGCAGGCGCTGCAACGCACCGCCGACGGTTCTCAGAGCCTGATGCTGGTCAAGGACAACAAGATCCAACAGGTGCCCGTCACGACAGGCGGCGCGCTCAAGAACAATTGGCTGATCACCAGCGGGTTGACGGCCGGCGACGTGGTCGTGGTCGAAGGCTTCCAGAAGATCCGCCCGGGCGCGCCGGTGCAGGTAAGCCAATGGACCAAGAACGGGGCCGCGCCGAAAGACGGCCAGGCGCCCGCGCAACCCGGCGCCAAGCCGGCCGCGCCGGCAGACCCGTCCAAGCCTGCCCAGCCCGCATCGCAGGACAAGGCCGCAGGCCAGAAATCTTAAGCGGCACGCGGCGCTCAGGCGCCGCGTTCCCCTTTGGTGAGCATCGCTTTCAGAGTCAGCCCACATGCCGCAATTTTTCATTGATCGACCAATTTTCGCCTGGGTAGTCGCCCTGTTCATCTTGCTGGCCGGGGTGTTGGCCATCCCGAACATGCCAGTGGCGCAATACCCCGACGTGGCCCCGCCGGCCATCACGATCACCGCCACGTATCCGGGCGCGTCCGCCAAGGAAGTGGCGGAATCGGTCACCAGCATCATCGAAGACAAGCTTAACGGCGCCAAGGGCCTGATCTATTACGAGTCGGTCAGCGATTCCTACGGCACCGCCACCATCACCGCCACCTTCGCGCCGGGCACCAATCCCGATCTTGCGCAGGTGGACGTGCAGAACCGCGTATCCAACGTGATCGCGCAGTTGCCGGCGGCCGTGCAGCAACAGGGCCTGCAATACGAGCAGACCAGTACCGGCTTCCTGATGATCGTGACGGTGTCGTCCGAAGATGGCTCGCTGGACCAGACGGCGCTGGCCGACTACATCACGCGCAACGTGCAGAACCCGGTATCGCGCGTAGCCGGCGTGGGCCAGTTCCAGTTGTTCGCCGCGCCGCGCGCCATGCGCATCTGGGTGGATCCCGCCAAGCTGGTGGGCTTCAACCTGAGCATGAACGAAGTCAACCAGGCGATCTCGGCGCAGAACGTCCTGATCTCCGGCGGCAGCATCGGTGCGCCGCCCAACCCGGAATCGCAGCGCATCACCGCCACTGTCACCGCCAACGGGCAATTGAGCACGGTGGAAGGCTTTGGCAAGATCGTGCTGCGCGCCAACACCGATGGTTCGAAGGTGTTGCTGCGTGACGTGGCCCGCGTGGAAGTCGGGGCCGACAACTACCAATTCGGCGCCCGCCTGAACGGCAAGCCCACGGCGGCCTTCGCCATCGTGCTGTCGCCGGACGCCAACGCGCTGGCCACTGCCCAGGGCGTGCGCCAGCAGATGGCGGAGCTGTCCAAGTATTTCCCGGGCAACATCCAGTACGCCATCCCCTACGACACCGCGCCTTACGTCAAGGTCTCGATCGAGCAGGTGCTGCATACCCTGGTCGAAGCCATGGTGCTGGTGTTCCTGGTGATGTACCTGTTCCTGCAGAACGTGCGCTACACGCTGATCCCGGCGCTGGTCGTGCCGGTCGCCATGCTGGGCTCGTTCGCAGTGATGCTCGCGCTGGGCTTTTCCATCAACGTATTGACCATGTTCGCGATGGTGCTTGCCATCGGGATTCTCGTGGACGATGCGATCGTGGTGGTCGAGAACGTCGAACGCATCATGGCGACCGAAGGCCTGCCGCCCAAGGAAGCCACCAAGAAGGCGATGCCGCAGATCAGCGGGGCCATCATCGGCATTACGCTGGTGCTGGTGACGGTGTTCCTGCCGCTGGCATTCATGAGCGGGTCCGTGGGCGTGATCTACCGGCAGTTCTCGGTGGCCATGGCCGTGTCGATCTTCTTCTCGGCCCTGCTGGCGCTGACCTTCACGCCGGCCTTGTGCGCCACCATTCTCAAGCCGGTGCCCAAGGGCCACCACAACGAGAAGAAAGGCTTCTTCGGCTGGTTCAACCGCAAGTTCGACGCCACCACGCACGGCTATCAGAACTGGGTGTCGCGCATTCTGCACAAGGGCGGCCGCATGATGCTGGCCTTCCTGGTGCTGGTGTTGCTGCTGGGCTGGTTGTACCTGCGCCTGCCGTCTTCGTTCCTGCCCGAGGAAGATCAAGGCTACGTGATCAGCAACATCGAGCTGCCCACCGGCGCCAGCGCCAACCGCACGATCGAAGTGATCGAGCAGGTCGAGGAATATTTCCGCAATGTCCCGGCCGTCGAAAACGTCATTGCCGTGCAGGGCTACAGCTTCAACGGCAACGGCCTGAACGCCGCTATCGCGTTCACCACCCTGAAGGACTTCAAGGACCGCAAGGAACGCCAGGATTCCGCCGGCGCCATCGCCTTCAACGCTTTCCAGAAGCAGTTGATGGGCATCCACGATGCGCAGGTGTTCACGCTGGTGCCGCCCGCCATTTCGTCCCTGGGCAACGCCACCGGCTTCGACCTGCGCTTGCAGGATCGTGCGTCGGGCGGGACCGAAGCGCTGGCCGCGGCCACGGGCCAGTTGATGGGCATGGCCATGAAGAGCCCGGTGTTGTCGCAGGTCCGCATCACGGGTCTGGCGGCGGGTACGCAGCTGACGCTGAACATCGACCGCGACAAGGCCGCCGCCCTGGGCGTGGACTTCAATGAAGCAGCCTCGCTGATCTCGACGGCGGTGGGTTCGGCCTACCTGAGCAAGTTCCCGAACATGGGCCGGATGCAGAACATCTGGGTTCAGGCGGACGCGCCGTACCGCATGCAGCTGTCTGATGTGTTGCAGCTGAACGCGCGCAACACGCAGGGCGGGATGGTGCCGCTGTCCACCTTTGTGTCGGCCGAGTGGGTGCAGGGGCCGGTGCAGGTGGTGCGCTACAACAGCTACGAGTCCATGCGTATCGGCGGCAGCGCCGCGCCGGGTTACACCACCGGCCAGGCGATGGAAGAAATGCAGAACCTGGTGGCGCAGTTGCCGCAGGGCTTCGGCTATGAATGGACGGGGCTGTCCTACCAGGAACGGCAAGCGGGCAACCAGGCGCCGATCCTGATGGGCCTGTCGCTGCTGATCGTGTTCCTGGTGCTGGCCGCGCTGTACGAAAGCTGGGCCATCCCGCTGTCGGTCATGCTGGTGGTGCCGCTGGGGATGCTGGGCGCGGTGGCTTTGGTCAGCGCGCTGGGCATGTCCAACGACGTGTACTTCCAGGTGGGTATGGTGACCGTGATCGGGTTGGCGGCCAAGAACGCCATCCTGATCGTGGAGTTCGCCAAGGACCAGTACGCGCGCGGCATGGGGTTGTATGAATCGGCGGTGGAAGCCGCCAGGTTGCGGTTCCGGCCGATCCTGATGACCTCGCTGGCATTCATTCTGGGCGTGCTGCCGCTGGCGCTGGCCACCGGCGCGGGCGCAGCCAGCCAGCGCGCGGTCGGCCTGGGCGTGCTGGGCGGCATGTTGGCCGCCACGCCGTTCGCCGTGATCTTCGTGCCGACCTTCTTCGTGGTGGTCCTGGGCCTGTTCAAGACCCGTCCGCGCCTGCTGGGCGCAGAATTGAAGGCTTGGGAAGAAGAGCAGGCCGCCAAGAAAACGGCCGATGGCCAGCCCGTGACGGACACGGGCCACACTCCCGCACAACCCAACGGTGGCCCGGAGGGCAAGGCATGAAAGCCCTGATGATCAAGCAATCCGCTTTGTCCGCCTTCGTGGCGGTGGCGTTGGCTGGCTGCTCGCTGGCGCCCGACTACCAGCGTCCCGACGCCCCGGTCACGGGCGTCTGGCCCGACCAGCCCAAGGTGCAATACGGCGGCTACAACAATCCCACGTCGCTGGGCACGCAACCGGCTTCGGCCGTCGTGCCCGAGGCCGGGATTCCCGCCGCCGACCTGGGCTGGCGCGAATTCTTCCGCGATCCCCGCCTGCAAAGACTGATTTCGCTGTCGCTGGTGAACAACCGCGACCTGCGCGTGGCAGTGCAGCGCGTGGAAGAGGCGCGTGCCCAGTACGGCGTCCAACGCGGGGCGCAATGGCCCAGCATTGGCGCGGGCATCCAGGGGCAACGCCAGCATCTGCCCGCCAACATGCGCGCGGGCGGGCCGGATTCCAGCTCGATCTCCAGTTCGTACCAGGCCGGCATCGGCCTGACGACCTTTGAAATCGATCTGTTCGGCCGTTTGCGCAATCTGTCCGAGGCGGCATATCAGCAGTACCTGTCGACCGAGCAGGCGCAGAAGACCGTGCAGATCACGCTGGTCGGCTCCGTTGCGCAGTCGTATTTCAACCTGCGCGCGGCCGAAGTCCAGTTGGATCTGACGCAGCGTACGCTGGCCTCGCGCCAGGAATCCTACAACCTGGTCAAGCGCCGTTTCGACGGCGGCGTGGCCTCGGAACTGGATCTGAACCAGTCCAAGTCCTTGCTGGACACGGCGTCATCCGACCTGGCGCAACTGGCGCGCGCCCGCGCGCAGGCCCTGAACGCCCTGGTGCTGCTGGTGGGCACGCCGCTGCCCGCCGACTTGCCCGAGGCCGCCACGTTCGGCCGCGACCAGCTCTTGGCCACCGTGCCGTCCGGCCTGCCGTCCGATCTGCTGGAGCGCCGCCCCGACATCCTGGCGGCGGAAAACCAGCTGAAATCGGCCAACGCCAACATCGGTGCCGCACGCGCTGCGTTCTTCCCGACCATCTCGCTGACCGGCCTGCTGGGCGTGGCCAGCCCGTCGTTGGGCGATCTGTTCAAGGGCGGGCAGGGCTATTGGAGCTTCTCGCCGTCGATTACGACCCCGCTGTTCGCGGGCGGCAGCATCCGCGAGGGGCTGAATCTGGCGAAGGCGCGCGACAATATCGCCGTGGCGCAATACGAGCAGACCATCCAGCAGGCGTTCCGGGAAGTGTCCGACGCGCTGGCGGGCGAAGCCACGTATGGCGCGCAGCTTGACGCCCAGCGCGCGTTGCAGGAATCGTCCTCGCGCACGCTGGAACTGTCGAATCTGCGTTATACCAATGGCATCGACAGCTACTTGCAGGTGCAGACCGCGCAGGTGGACTTCTTCAATGCCCAGCTCTCGCTGGTGCAAACCGGTTTGGCCGCGCTGATCAACCGCGTGGAGCTCTACAAAGCGCTGGGCGGCGGCTGGGAAGAAAACACGAAAGAACCGACCAAAGTGACGACGACCGCTCAATGATAGAACTTGGTGTAAATATCGATCACGTTGCCACGTTGCGGCAACAACGCCATACGGTGTATCCGGACCCGGTGGCCGCGGCGCTGCGCGCCGAAGATGCCGGGGCCGACCTCATCACGCTGCATCTGCGTGAAGATCGCCGCCACATCCAGGACGCCGACGTCTACGCCATCCGTCCGCAACTGCGCACGCGCATGAACCTGGAATGCGCGATCACGGATGAAATGCTGGAAATCGCGTGCGCCGTCAAACCCAACGACGTCTGCCTGGTGCCTGAAAAGCGCACCGAACTGACCACCGAAGGCGGCCTGGAAGTTGCCGGCGCAATGAAAGCCGTGACGGATGCGGTCGGCTTGCTGACCGAAGCCGGCATCCGCGTGTCGCTGTTCATCGACGCAGACCCGGTGCAGATCGCGGCGGCGGCCAAGGCCGGCGCCACGGTGATCGAATTGCACACCGGCGCTTATGCCGAAGCCGAGGGCGAGGCAGCCCAGGCCGAATTGCAACGCATACGCCTGGCCGTGGCCGAAGGCTTGCGCCACGGCCTGCGTGTGAACGCCGGCCATGGCCTGCACTTGGGCAATGTCGCGCCGGTGGCCGCCATCGACGGCATTTCCGAATTGAACATCGGCCATGCCATCGTGGCGCAAGCGGTGTTCGACGGCTGGGAAAAAGCGGTGCGCGACATGAAAGCGGTGATGGTGCGAGCCCGCCTTCAAGCACTGCGCGGCCTGTGACGCCAGCCTGGATCGCATCCGCGCGCCCGTCGTTTCCCAAGCCGCTGTTTCTGGTTGACGCCCATGTCTGACTCCCCGAAAGCCCCGTCGCCCGCTGGCGCCATCGCCGGCATCGGCATGGACCTGCTGCGCATTGACCGCATCGAACGCGCGCTGGAGCGGCACGGCGACCGCTTCGCGGAAAAGATCCTGGGTACTGAGGAATTGCAGAAATTCCACGCACGCCGCGCCCGCGATCCCGTGCGCGGCGTGCGCTTCCTGGCCACGCGCTTTGCCGCCAAGGAAGCCTTTTCCAAAGCCATCGGGCTGGGCATGCGCATGCCGATGACGTGGCGGCGCGTGCAGACGCTGAACGCGCCCGGTGGCCGCCCGGTGCTGGTCATCGCGCCCGAATTGCTGGACTGGTATGGTCAGCGTTTCGGCGCCGCGCACGTGTCCATTACCGACGAATCCGATATGGCCGCCGCCTACGTGGTGGTCGAACGCAAGCCCTGAGCCGGCCGCCGCGCCGCCGCTTGCCCAATAGATATAAGGACAGCCTCATGGCCAAGAAAAAATCCAAGGAAGTCCTGCCTCCCGGCCCCGTGATGGTCGACGTGGCGGGCACCTCGCTCACCAAGGAAGAAAAGACACGCCTGCGCCACCCGCTGGTGGGCGGTGTGATTCTTTTTGCCCGCAACTTCGAAAGCCGCAAGCAGCTGACGCGCTTGACCCGCCAGATCCACAAGGCCCGCAAAGAGCCGCTGCTGATCCTGGTCGATCACGAGGGCGGCCGCGTGCAGCGCTTCCGCGAAGACGGTTTCACCGCCTTGCCCGCCATGCGCGACCTGGGCGTCTTGTGGGACCGCGACCCGCTGCACGCCATGCGCCTGGCGACCGAGGCGGGCTACGTGCTGGCCGCGGAACTGCGTGCTTGCGGCGTGGACATGAGCTTCACGCCCGTGCTGGACCTGGACTACGGCGTCAGCAAGGTGATCGGCAACCGCGCGTTCCATTCGGATCCGCGCGTGGTGACGATGCTGTCGCGCGCGTTGATCCAGGGCCTGGCGCTGGCCGGCATGTCGGCCTGCGGCAAGCACTTCCCCGGCCATGGTTTCGTAGGCGCGGACTCGCACCACGAAATCCCCGTCGACCCGCGCAAGCTGGACGAGATCCTGAACGACGACGCGGCCCCTTACGCGTGGCTGGGCGACGCGGTGCTGCCGTCGGTGATGCCCGCGCACGTGATCTATCCCAAGGTCGACAAGCACCCGGCCGGCTTTTCCAAGCGCTGGGTGCAGGACATCCTGCGCAAGCGCCTGGCCTATGACGGCGTGGTGTTCTCCGACGACCTGACCATGGAAGGCGCTTCGGTGGCGGGTGATATCCTGGCCCGTGCAAACGCTGCGCTGAATGCGGGTTGCGACATGGTGCTGGTGTGCAACCGCCCGGACCTGGCCGACGACCTGCTTGCGCGGCTGACGTTCAAGCACGCGCCCGAATCGGTCGAGCGCATCCGCCGCCTGATGCCGCGTTTCGACGCGCCCGACTGGGATACCTTGCAGGCCGAAAGCCGTTATCAGAATGCCCGACGACTTCAATCTCAAATCGTTCCTGGCTGACCTGCCGCATCTTCCGGGTGTCTATCGACACCTGGATGCGGCCGGTGAAGTCATGTATGTCGGCAAGGCGCGCGACCTGAAAAAGCGCGTCTCGTCGTATTTCCAGAAGAACCTCGCCAGCCCGCGCATCGCCCAGATGGTGTCGAAAGTGGCGCGGCTTGAGGTCACCGTCACGCGCTCCGAAGCCGAAGCGCTGATCCTGGAAAACAACCTCATCAAGAGCCTGAAGCCGCGCTACAACATCCTGTTTCGCGACGACAAGTCTTACCCCTACCTGCTGATCACCGGCCACGAATGGGCACGCATCGCCTATTACCGGGGCGCGACGAACAAGCGCGGCCAGTTTTTCGGGCCGTTCCCCAATGCCTGGGCGGTGCGCGAAACCATCCAGATCCTGCAAAAAGTCTTTCGCCTGCGCACCTGTGAAGACACCGTCTTCGCCAACCGCTCGCGGCCCTGTCTGCTGCATCAGATCGGGCGCTGTTCGGCCCCTTGCGTGGGCGCGATCGAGGCCGAGGAATATCAGCGCGACGTGCAGCGCGCCGTGCGCTTCCTGAACGGGGAAGCGAAAGACGTCATGGGCGAAATCGAAACGCGCATGCAGCAGGCGGCGATGGAACTGCGCTTTGAAGAAGCGGCGGCCTTGCGTGACCAGATGGGCTCGCTGGCGCGCGTGCTGCACCAGCAGACCATGGAGAACACCAGCGGCGAAGACACCGACGTCATCGCCGTGGCGATTGCGGGCGGCAAGGTCTGCGTGAACCTGGCGATGGTGCGCGGCGGCCGCCACCTGGGCGACAAGCCTTTTTTCCCGACGCACGCCGAAGGCGAGGCCGCGCCGCAGGTGCTGGAGGCGTTCATTGCCCAGCATTACACCGACAACGCCATGCCGCCAGTGCTGGTCTGTTCGCATGCCTTGCCCGACCCGGAACTCATCAACCTGCTGATCGAACAGGCAGGCGGGCGTCCGTCGCGCCTGTTGACGCGTCCGCAGGGCGCGCGCCGGTCGTGGCTGGAACAGGCGACCAAGAATGCCGAGATGGCGCTGGCTCGCGCGCTGACCGAATCCGGCGCGCGCGCCGCCCGCACGCTGGCGCTGGCCGAAGCGCTGGACCTGGACACCGACGAAGCCGCGCTGGACGCGCTGCGCATCGAGTGCTTCGACATCAGCCACACGGCGGGCGAAGCCACCCAGGCGTCCTGCGTGGTGTTCGAACACCATGACATGCAGCCTTCGCTCTATCGCCGTTACAACATCGCCGGGATCACGCCGGGCGATGATTACGCCGCGATGCGCCAGGTGCTGACGCGCCGCTTCGCCAAGGTGGCCGACGGCGACGCCCCGATGCCGGGGCTGGTGCTGATCGATGGCGGCAAGGGCCAGGTCGAGGTCGCGCGCAAGGTGTTCGTGGAATTGGGACTGGATATCCAGACACTGGTGGGCGTGGCCAAGGGGGAAGGGCGCAAGGTCGGCCTGGAAACCCTGGTGTTCGCCGACGAACGGCCGCCTGTGGCGCTGGGCGGCGAGTCCGCCGCGCTGATGCTGATCGCCCAGGTGCGCGACGAGGCGCACCGCTTCGCCATCACCGGCATGCGCGCGCGCCGCGCCAAGACGCGCAACGTGTCGCGCCTGGAAGAGATCGAAGGCGTGGGCGCGCGGCGGCGCCAGCGGCTGCTGGCTCGCTTCGGCGGGTTTTCGGGGGTGGCGTCGGCCAGCATCGAGGACCTGGCGTCGGTGGACGGCATTTCGCAGGACCTGGCCGAGCGCATTTATGAGGCCTTGCGTGGCTGACCCGACGGCCATGGCGCGGTCGGCCGGGCAGGGGGGCGGTCGATGGGCGGTCAACGGGACGCGCCGATACAGCCAGCGTCATCCGGCTGATGTAGCATACGGACACTATGCCAATTAACGTACCCATTATCCTGACATGGCTGCGCATCGCCATGATTCCGCTGGTGGTCGGGCTGTTCTACCTGCCCGAGAGCTGGATGTCGGTTCCCACCCGCGACACGTTTGCGGCGTGGGCGTTCATCATCGCGGCGCTGACCGACTGGTTCGACGGCTGGCTGGCCCGCCGCTGGAACCAGACCTCGGCCTTCGGCGCCTTCCTCGACCCTGTCGCGGACAAGCTCATGGTGTGCGCCGCGCTGATCGTCCTGCTGGACCTGAGCCGCGTCGACGCCTTCATCTCGCTGATCATCATCGGCCGTGAAATCACCATTTCGGCCCTGCGCGAATGGATGGCCAAGATCGGCGCCAGCGCCAGCGTCGCCGTGCATCGCCTGGGCAAGTTCAAGACCGCCGCCCAGATGGTGGCGATTCCCTGCCTGCTGTACAACCAGCCGGTTTACGGCATGAACACCAAGCTGCTGGGCGACGTGCTGATTGTCGTGGCAGCCGTGCTGACGGTCTGGTCGATGCTGTATTACCTGCAACGCGCCTGGCCCGCCATTCGCGAGAAGGCGCTGTAAGCCTGCTGCGGTAACCCGATATTCAAGCCGGCGGCCCGGCTCGCGCAGGACGGCCGCCGACACAGCCAAAGAGCGATGGCCGGCACGATCCGGCCCGGCCTTGACGCCGCAATCGCCATGAACACGACGTCCGGGCTTCCCGGCCGTTGCCGGAGACAACCCGCGCATCGCTTCGCCGCGTGCGCTACCCGCCGCCGCCGCGGCCTTTTGCGATGAACACCGCCGCCACCACACTGCCATCGGACGCCGACATACGCCGGCGCGACTGGAAAACCATTCTGCTCATTGGCGTTGCCCACGCCGCCTCGCACTTTTTTCAACTGGTGCTGCCGCTGCTCAACGTGTCGCTGGCCACGGCCTTCGGCCTGGACTTCGCGCGCGTCGGCGCGCTGGTGGCTACCTTCTACGTGGTGTCGGGCATCGGCCAGGCTTCGTCCGGTTTCGTGGTGGACCGCATCGGCGCGCGGCCCGTGTTGTGGTTTGGACTGGCGTGTTTTGTCCTGTCCGGCGTATTGATTGGCTCGGCTAACGGCTACCCCATGTTGATGGCTGCCGCTATCGTCGGCGGCATCGGCAATTCGGTTTTCCACCCCGCCGACTACTCCATCATCAACCATCGCATCACGGCGTCGCGGCTGGGGCATGCGTTTTCGGCGCACGGGCTGACAGGCAACCTGGGCTGGGCGCTGACCCCGGTTTTCATGACCACGATCATCTTGCTGGCCGACTGGCGCGTGGCCGCCTACAGCGCGGCCGGCCTGGTGGCGGTGGTGCTGCTGTTGACGATACTGGGCGGCAAGCTGCTGGGCGGTCCCTTGCCGGAGGATGCGGCGGCGCATGAAGGCCTCCAGGCAGCGGCGACGCCGGCAGCCAAGCCGGCCGCCAAACCGCCGGAAGGCGTGCTGACCACGCTGGCCACGCTGCTGTCCAAGCCGGCGCTGTGGGGCGCGTTCCTGTTTTTCGCCTGCACGTCGATTGCCTTGTCGTCGGTGCAGAACTACACGATTCCGCTGTTGGACCAGCTGTACGGCCTGTCCGAAGTCGTCGCCAGCTCGGCCTTGTCCGGCTATATGGTGGCCTCGGCGGTAGGCATGGCGGCGGGCGGCTTTCTGGTGTCGGCCAACCCGCGCACCGAACGCACGGTCATGGTGGCGCTGCTGTTGGCCGGCTTGACGCTGGTGGTGCTGGCGCTGGGTCTCGTGCCCGCC
Source organism: Achromobacter piechaudii NBRC 102461 (assembly GCF_001571245.1). Classification (GTDB taxonomy): domain Bacteria; phylum Pseudomonadota; class Gammaproteobacteria; order Burkholderiales; family Burkholderiaceae_B; genus Achromobacter; species Achromobacter piechaudii. The sequence goes on from NZ_BCTK01000001.1 coordinate 303,865, forward strand.
GCGCTGGCAGCGCCCGTGGTGGGGCTGGCCGGTTTCTGCTCCGGCGTGGCCGCGCCTTCGCGCGACATGCTGATCCGCCGCGTGACGCCCAAGGGCTCGACCGGCTCGGTCTACGGGCTGGTGTATTCGGGCATGGATGTCGGCTCGGCGCTGGGCCCCTTGGCGTTCGGCTTGCTGCTGGATGCCGGTTTCCGTCAGGGCCCATGGGTGGGCGCGGGCGTAGCGTTCACGGCGGCGGCCTTGCTGGCGCAGTGGATCGCGGTTCAGGCGCGTCGCGCCGACCCGATCGTGCCGGCGGGCGCGGCAGTCCGGTCCTGACCCCGCCCCAGCAACAGTAGCCCGGCCAGGCCGATCAGCACGCATAGCGCCACGTAGTAGGCGGGCACCATCCGGTTGCCCGTCTGCTGGATGAGGGCGGTGTTGATGAAGGGCGCGAGGCCGCCGAACAGCATCACCGCCAGGTTGTACGACAGCGACACGCCCGTGGACCGCAGGTTCACCGGCAGGATCTCGGTCATCAGCGCGGGCGTGGGCCCCCACATGACACCCATGCAGACGGCGGCCGCCAGTTGCGCTTGCAGCAGGGTGGCGAACGACGGTTCTTGCAGCACGCGCGCCATCATCACCCACGTGACGACCCCAAAGGCGAACGTCGCCGGCAGCATCAGGGCACGGCGCGTCAGGCGATCCGACAGCGCGCCGGACAGCGGACACAGCACCAGCAGCAGCACGGCCGCCAGCGCGCTGCTCAGTTGCGCGTCACCCATCGACAGCCCCAATTCCGTGACGGCGAACAGCGGCAGGTACAACAGCATCACGTAGTTGGACGCCGTGCCCGTGACCACGATGCAGAACGACCCGATCAGTTCGCGCGGATAGCGCGAGAACAGCGCGCGCAACGTGGTCTGCGTGGGCTTGTCGCGCTGGTCCTGGAAACGGCGGAATTCCGGTGTTTCATCGACTTGCGTGCGCAGGTAATAGCCGATGGGGCCGATCAGCATGCCGAACAGGAACGGCACGCGCCACCCCCAGCTTTCCAGGTCGGCCGTCGCCAGATTGGACGACAGCAGGTAGACGACGCCCGCGCCGGCGGAAAACGCCAAGGCTTGCGAGCACATCTGGAAACTGCCGTACAGGCCGCGCTTGCCGGGCGGGGCGAACTCGACCAGCATGGCGCTGGCGCTCGCATATTCACCGCCTACCGAGAACCCCTGGATCAGCCGCGCCACCAGCATCAGCACGCTGGCCGCGACGCCGATGGAAGCGTAGGTGGGCAGCACGCCGATCATGGCGGTGCCGCCCGCCATCATCAGGATCATCAGGGACAGCGCGCGGCGGCGTCCGTGGCGGTCGGCGTAGATGCCCAGGACCAGACCGCCGATCGGTCGCACGGCAAAGGCCACGCCGAAGGTGGCCAGCCCCAGCAGCAGCGACGTGGCGTTGTCTCCGGTGGGGAAATACAGCCGCGAGATCACGGCGGCGAACATGCCGTAGATGGCGAAGTCGAACCACTCGAAGGCGTTGCCCAGCACCGAGGCAATCACCACGCGGCGACGCATGGCGGGGCTGACTTGATAAGCGGGGAGCGTCATGACGGACTCCTGCAAGCGCTGTTCAGGCGTAAGGGGACACGGGCGCGCCAGCGTGGCGCAGCCCGGATGGCCAAGCGAAGGGAAGGGGGATCAGCCCAGGCGGTCGCGCACGATCTCGACGAAGACGGCCGCGCCGGTGGGCAGGATGTCGTCGTCGAAATCGAATTCCGGGTGATGGCAGAATGGGCCGTCCTGGCCGACGAAGAAATACGCGCCCGGGCATTCCTGCAGCAGGTACGAGAAATCTTCCGAGGCCATCAGCGGCGTGATGCGCGTGTCCACCGATTCAGCGCCGACCACGCGGGCGGCGGCGGCCGCGACGGTGGCGGCGGGGCCCGGTGCATTGATGGTGGGCGGGCACCCCAGGCCGAATTCGCAGTCGATGCGGGTGGAGTTGGCAAGCGCCAGCCCCTCGCATATTTCGCGCATCCGGCGCAGCGCTGTTTCCCGTGCGGAAACGCTCATCGTGCGTACCGTGCCGCGCAGCTCCATCATGTCGGGGATGACGTTGGGCGCGGAGCCGCCGTGCATCATGCCCACGCTGACCACGCCCGCCACGAGCGGATCCAGCGAGCGGCTGACCACGGTTTGCAGCATGCCCACCAACTGGCTGGCGATGACGACCGGGTCATTGCCTTGCTGCGGCATGCCGCCATGGCAGCCCACGCCATGCACGCGAATCGTGAACCCGTCACAGGCGGCCAGCAAGGCCCCTTCGCGCACGGCGACGCGGCCCTTGCCGAGCATCGGGTTGTTGTGCAGCCCGTAGATTTCGTCGCAGGGAAAACGCTTGAAGAGTCCGTCGGCGATCATCGCCGCGCCGCCCGCCAGGGTTTCTTCGGCGGGCTGGAAGATGAAGTTGACCGTGCCCGCAAAGTCCCGGTTCTGCGACAGATGCAAAGCGACCGCCAGCAAGGTGGCGGTGTGGCCATCGTGCCCGCAGCCATGGAAGGCGCCGTCATGAACGGAGCGGTAGGGCAGCGTGGTTTTTTCCTGCATGGGCAGCGCATCCATGTCTGCCCGCAAGCCGATGCGACGATTGCCGGACCGCTTGCCTGGCAACACGGCCACCACGCCCGTGCCACCTATGCCCTCGTGCACCTCCAGGCCCCAGTGCCGCAGCTTGGCCGCCACCTGTTCGGCGGTGCGATGTTCCTGGAAACCCAATTCCGGATGCGCGTGAAGGTCTTGCCTCCATTGCGCGAACTCGGGTTGGCGCTCGACAAACCAATCTCGCACTTGCATTGCCGCCTCCTTGGGGGAAGTGAAATGTCTGGGATTCGGATAGGCGGCGGGCCGGGCGGCCCGCCTGATGCCGAGCGAACCATAAACGAAATCCGCAGAGGGTAGTGCGTTTGTAACTAATCATCAGCGGGCGGCCCCGCGATGCGACTTACTGGCGGACCGTACGCACGTCCACCGGGGGAGCGGTGTCGACGTTGCTGCGCCACGGGTTGATGTCCAGCCCGCCGCGACGCGTGTAGCGCGCATAGACGGTCAGCTGTTCCGGCGCGCAAGCCTGCATGATGTCGCTGAAAATGCGCTCGACGCAGTGTTCGTGGAATTCGGCATGCTGGCGGAACGAGACCACATAGCGCAGCAGCGATTCGCGGTCGATGGGGGCGCCCCGGTAGCGGATCTGCACACTGGCCCAATCGGGCTGGCCGGTCACCGGGCAATTGGACTTGAGCAGGCGCGACGCCAGCGTTTCCTCGACCACGTCACCGGGGCGGGTGCGCAGCACTTCGGGCGCGGGCTCGTAGGTGTCGATCTCGATATCCAGCTTGTCGATATAGATGCCGTCCATCTCGCCCATCTGCAATTCGGAAAAGCGCTGGGGCAGGAAGAAATCCAGCCCCACCGGCGCGCCGGCAGCCGCGCTCAGGTCGCGTTCCAGCCGCCCGCGCAGCGCGGCGGAATTGACCAGCCGCGTCTGGTTGAACGAATTCAGATAGAGCTTGAACGACTTGGATTCGATGATGTTCGGGCTGTCGGCCGGCACCGAGAACGTGGCCATCGCCACACGCGGCTTGCCCTTGGCGTCCAGCCAGGACAGCTCGTAGGCATTCCACAGGTCCACGCCCTTGAAGGGCAGGTTGCCGGCATGCAGGTTCAGCGCCGCGCGGTTATGCGAACGCGCGATGGGAAACAGCAGCGAAGGATCGTATTGCGAGGCGTAGGCCACGCTCTGGCCCAGGGGGCCGTGAGACTGGGTCATGGCAAATCAGGTGTGTCGGGGGAATAGCGGCATTGTAGGCGCTTCAAAGTCGCCATTTTTCCGCATTGTGAAATGTAAGTCTCGTCATGTGAAAGTTCCTGCTGCTGCGCAACCAAAGCGCATTTCACGGATGGAAAAAACGTTCCGTAATGCGAAATTGAACTTTCAAGTGATTGATTTTACGGGAAAACATTTTTCATCTTCTATAAGACATAAGCCCACATTGCTCTGCAGCACAGGCATAGACTTTCTCCAACGATTCACGCAATGCAAGACGCGAATCTTTGAAGTCTTCTTATCACTGACCAGGAGCATCACCATGAGCACTCGCGAAACCGAAATCCGCAATTTGCAGAAAGACTGGGCCGAGAATTCCCGCTGGCAGGGCATCAAGCGCGACTACAGCGCAGAAGATGTCATCCGCCTGCGCGGCTCGATCAGCGTGCAGCACACGCTGGCCGAACGTGGCGCCACCCGCTTGTGGGAATTGCTGCATAGCGAACCTTTCGTGAATTCTCTGGGCGCCCTGACCGGCAACCAGGCCATGCAACAGGTCAAGGCCGGCCTCAAGGCCATCTACCTGTCGGGCTGGCAAGTGGCGGGCGACGCCAACCTGGCCGGCGAAATGTATCCCGACCAGTCCCTGTACCCCGCCAATTCGGTGCCGCAAGTGGTCCGCCGCATCAACAATTCGTTGGCGCGCTGCGACCAGATCCAATGGATGGAAGGCAAGAACCCGGGCGACGAGGGCTACATCGATTACTTCGCGCCCATCGTGGCTGATGCCGAAGCGGGTTTTGGCGGCGTGCTCAACGCCTTTGAACTGATGAAGGCCATGATCGACGCGGGCGCCTCGGGCGTGCACTTCGAAGATCAGCTGGCGTCCGTGAAGAAGTGCGGCCACATGGGCGGCAAGGTGCTGGTGCCGACCCGCGAAGCCGTCGCCAAGCTGGTGTCGGCGCGCCTGGCGGCCGATACGATGGGCACGCCCACCGTGTTGCTGGCCCGCACCGACGCTGACGCGGCCGACCTGGTGACCAGCGACGTGGATGAAAACGACCGCCCGTTCATCACCGGCGAGCGCACGGTTGAAGGCTTCTTCCGCACCAAGGCCGGCATCGACCAGGCCATCTCGCGCGGTCTGGCCTACGCGCCTTATGCCGATCTGATCTGGTGCGAAACGTCCACGCCCAATCTGGAATACGCCCGCAAATTCGCGGACGCCATTCATCGCCAATTCCCGGGCAAGCTGCTGGCGTACAACTGCTCGCCCTCGTTCAACTGGAAGAAGAACCTGGACGACGGCACCATCGCCAAGTTCCAGCGCGAGCTGGGCGCGATGGGCTACAAGTTCCAGTTCATCACGCTGGCCGGCTTCCACGCGCTGAACTACGGCATGTTCGAACTGGCCCACGGCTACGCCCGCCGCCAGATGAGCGCCTTCGTGGAATTGCAGCAGAAGGAATTCGCCGCCGCCGAAATGGGCTTCACCGCCGTGAAGCACCAGCGCGAAGTCGGCACGGGTTATTTCGACGCCGTGACCCAGACGATCGAAAACGGCCAGTCCTCGACCACGGCGCTTACCGGCTCCACGGAAGAGGCCCAGTTCGAACACGGCAAGGAACAGAAGGTTGCCTGATCGCGCAAGCGTGATCGCATTGATTGCTTTGCAGTTGTAGGTGCTGTTGTAGGGTGGATTCAGGGTGCCTTCGGGCACCCTTTTTTTTCACCCCCGACCGCGCGCGTTGCGTCAGGCGGCTGCGGCTTGCCCGTCCAGCGAGGCCATGTCGATGACGAAGCGATACTTCACGTCATTCTTGACCAGGCGTTCGTAGGCGTCGTTGACGGCCTGGATCGGCACGATCTCGACATCGCTGACGATGCCATGCTCGGCGCAGAAGTCCATCATTTCCTGCGTTTCCTGCATGCCGCCAATCGCGGAACCCGCCAGCGTCTTGCGGCCCATGATCAGGTTCGCGCCGGGGATCGGATCCAGCGGCGTCAGCGCGCCCACCAGCGCCATCGTGCCGTTCAACGTGAGCAAGGCCAGGTACGGATTGACGTCATGGCTGACCGGTACGGTGTTCAACAGGAAATCGAACGTGCCCGCGTGCGCGGCCATGGCGTCGGCGTCGCGCGACACCAGCACCTCGTCCGCGCCCAGGCGCCGGGCGTCGCGGCCTTTCTCGGCGGACGTCGTGATCATCACGACGTGCGCGCCCATCGCGTGCGCGAACTTCACGCCCATGTGGCCCAGGCCGCCCAGGCCGATGACGCCCACTTTCTGGCCGGGACCCACCTTCCAGTGGCGCAGCGGCGAATAGGTGGTGATGCCGGCGCACAAGAGCGGAGCAACGGCCTTCAAGTCCAGTTTGTCGGACACCTTCACCACAAAATGTTCTTTGACGACGATGTGATCGGAATAGCCGCCGAACGTCAGTTGCTCGCTGCCGCGTTCCTTGTCGTTGTAGGTCAGCGTAGCGCCTTCCTCGCAATACTGTTCCAGGTTCAGGCGGCAGGCTTTGCAGTGCAGGCACGAGTCCACCATGCAGCCCACACCGGCATAGTCGCCCACGGCAAAGCGCGTGACGTTCTTGCCCACTTGCGCAACGCGGCCGATGATCTCGTGGCCGGGCACCATCGGGTAGACCGAGTTGCCCCAGTCGCCGCGCGCCTGGTGCAGGTCCGAGTGGCAGATGCCGCTGTACAGGATGTCGATCCGCACGTCGTCATCGCCCGGTTCGCGACGGGTGAAACTGAAGGGAACGAGCGGGGTGTCGGAACTGTGGGCGGCGTAGCCACGGGCTTGGGTCATGATGAACTCTGCTGATTTTGTTAAGCAAGCGTTCACAATATTCCTCTGAATTCTGGCGATCAAGCTAGAATTTCCGCATGCTTTATTCAAGGGATTTGCATAATCGTGCAAGCGGATAACCTGTCCCACCTGGCGGCCTTCGCCGCGCTGGCCCGGCATTGCAGCTTTCGCCGAGCAGGCGAAGAACTGGGCCTGTCCACCTCTGCCGTCAGCTACGCCATCCGCAGCCTGGAAGAGCGGCTGGGCGTGAACCTGTTCAATCGCACCACGCGCAGCGTCGCGCTGACCGACGCTGGACAGCGCCTGGCCGAACGGCTGCTGCCGGCGCTGAACGACCTGGGCGACGCGCTGGAAGAAATGAACCACTTTCGCGGCTCGGCGTCCGGCACCTTGCGAATCAATACCTCGCGCGCCGCGTCCTACATGTTGCTGATGCCCATGGCCGCGAGGTTCCTGGCCGCCTATCCGGACATCCGGCTTGAGATCGCCGAGGACGACAGCTTCGTCGATATCGTCGCGTCGGGCTTTGACGCGGGCGTGCGCCTCTTGGAAGCCGTGCCCGAGGATATGGTGGCGGTGCAGATCGGGCCGGCCCTGCGGGCAGCGGTGGTGGCCTCGCCGGACTACATGGCGGGGCGGCCGTTGCCGCGCCATCCCGATGAGCTGTTGCGCCACGAGTGCGTGCGCTATCGCTTTCCCAGCGGGCGCTACTACAAATGGGAATTTGAAAAGGACGGCGACGCGATCGAAGTGGACGTGACGGGCCGCATTGCGTTGAGCGACGTGCACGCGGAACTGCGCGCGGCGGTGGACGGCATCGGGATCAGCTGCGTGCCGGAACACTATGCGCGCGACGGGCTGCAATCGGGCCGGCTGGTGCGCATGCTGGACGATTGGTGTCCGACGATCCCCGGCTTCATGCTGTATTACCCGCGCCAGCGGCGCGTGTCCTCGGCCTTGCGGGCATTCATCGACATGGCCAGGCAGACGGGCCAGGGCTGATCGCTTGCCGCGCCCGGAGCCCCATGCCTTACGGCCGCGCGCCTTCCAGCAATGCCTGCACCAGCCGGTTTTCCTCGTCCGCCAACCGGCACACGAATGAAATCTGGCGGTAGGGCGCGTGTTTGCCCAGGGGCACGACGCGCACGGGATGCACGTCCAGCAGATTGCGGCCCGGCTCCGGCAGCACGCACACGCCCAGCCCCGCCGACACCAGCGCCGTCAAGGCCGCCAAGGATTGCATTTCGATGCGGCAGCGCGCGTGCGGCGCGTGCTCGGCCACATAGCGCGCGGCCAGCCGTCCGCCGATGGTGGTCTTGTCGAAACGGATCCATTCGTATTGCTGGAACAACTCAGCCACGCGAGTCTCGTGGGAATCGGGCGGCGCGATCAGCACCAGCGTTTCACGAAACAGCGGCGTCCAGGCCAGCCGGCTTGAGCCTCCAGTTTCGGGTTGCGTGATGATGGCGGCGTCGATTTCCCCCTTTTTCAACTTCTCGGTCAGCTCGGTGGCGCGGCCGCGCACCAGCCGCACGTCCAACAGGGGATAGCGCTCACGCAGCTTGCGCAGCAGCGGCGGCAGCAAGGTCACCTGCAAGGGTTCGATGGTGCCCAGGCGCACGCGGCCCTCGACGGCGGGCGTGCTGCGCCGGCGCAGTTCATCCAGCCGGGCCAGCGCGTCCTGGAGCACCGCGTCCACTTCGGCGGCAAAGGCATTCGGCCTGACTTGCAGCGCCGACCGGTCAAACAGCGGCTGGCCGAAGTATTCCTCCATCTGCTTCATTTGCAGGCTTACCGCGCTGGGCGACAGGTTCATGTCCGCCGCGCCCGCCGCGAAGCTGCCGCCGCGCAGCACGGCGTTGAGCGTACGGAAAGATTCGATCTTCATCAGAAATCCTCACGTAGTGTTTTAAGAATCCTCGCTTTATATCATCAGTGGGCAGTCCTACCATTCGGCTCGACCACAACGAAAAGCGGCTGTGAACCGGGGCGAGCCATGCCTGCCGGTGCAGACCGCTACCGAGGAGACATACGATGAACCTGAATCTGCGTAAGCTGCGCGCGGCATTACCCGCCCTGGCCATGGGCCTGACGCTGGCCGTCGCGGGCGCGCCCGGCATGGCGGCCGACTCGCCGGCCGTGCCCGCCACCATCACCATGGTGGTGCCGTTTCCGCCTGGCGGCAGCAACGATGTCTTTGCCCGCGTGCTGGCCGAAAAGCTGGGCGCGCGGCTGTCGAACACCGTCATTGTCGAAAACCGGCCCGGCGCGGGCGGCGCGATCGGCGCGGAGTACGTGGCGCGCGCGCCCAAGGACGGCTCGGTGCTGATGCTGTCCTCGTCCACGCTGACTACCAACGCCGCAGTCCAGACCAATCTGAAATACGACGTGGTGAGCAGCTTTGCGCCGGTGGCGATGCTGGCGCGCAGCCCCATGGCGCTGGTGGTCGGCAAGGATTCGCCGTACCAATCCATGGCCGACCTGTTGGCCGTCGGCCGCCGCGAACCCGGCAAGCTGACCTACGGCAGCGCCGGCCTGGGCTCGGTCAATCAGATGGCCAGCGAAATCCTGGCCGGGGGCGAGAAGACCTCGTTCACGCACGTGCCCTACAAGGGCATGTCTCACGCCCTGAACGACCTGGCCGGTGGCCGCGTCGATTTCGTGATCGGCAGTTTCGCCTCGACGGCCTCGCTGCTCAAGGGCGGCAAGCTGCGCGTGCTGGCGGTCACCTCGCCCAAGCGCTCGCAGTTCTATCCGGCCCTGCCCACCATCGGCGAAGGCCAGCCCGGTTATTCAGTCGAGCTGTGGTGGGGCGTATTGGCCCCGGCCGGCACGCCCGCGCCGCTGGTCACGCGGCTGAACGCCGAGATCCGCGCCATCGTCAACGATGAAAAGATGCGCGCCATGTTCGCCGAGGAAAGCGCCGTGCCCGCCGAACTGACCGTGCCCCAATTCGCCGATCTGGTCCAGGCCGACGCCGCCAAGTGGAAGCAGGTGGCGCGCGACCGGAACATCTCCATCCAGTAAGCACGGCCCCGATTCACCCTCCGTCACAAGAGCGCAAGCATGAGAAGCAAACTGTTCGTCCCCGGCTCCCGTCCCGAGTTGTTCGCCAAGGCCTTGAGCGGCCCGGCGGACGCCTTGTCCTTCGACCTGGAGGACGCGGTCGCGCCCTCGCGCAAGGCCGAGGCCCGCGAACATCTGGCCCGCATGCTGGCCGACCCGCAGGCGCGCGCCTCGGGCAAGACGCTGATCGTGCGGGTCAATGCGCTGGACAGCGGGCATTTCTACGCTGACGTGCAGGCGGTGGTGCGGCCCGGCTTGCATCTGGTGAACCTGCCCAAGGCGGAATCCGAGGCGGACGTGGTGGCCGCCGCCAGCGCCATCGAACAGGCGCGCGCCGCCAATGGCGTGGACGAGCCGGTGGGCCTGCTCTTGAACATCGAATCGCCACGCGCCCTGCGCCGCGCAGCCAGCCTGGCGGCGGCGCATCCGTCCGTGGCCGGCTTGCAGTTGGGGCTGGGGGATCTGTTTGAGCCGGCCGGCATCAACCGCCGCCAGAACGTCGCCGTGCAGCAGGCCATGTTTGCGCTGCGCATGGCGGCGGCGGAGGCGGGTGTGTTCGCCTATGACTCCGCCTTCGCCAATATCGAAGACGAAGCCGGATTCCGCGCCGAGGCCGAGCTGGCGCGCAGCCTGGGCTACCTGGGCAAAAGCTGCATCCATCCCCGCCAGGTGCCGCTGGTGAACGCCGCCTTTCGGCCGACGGACGACGAGATCGCGCACGCGCGACGCGTCGTGCAGGCAGCAAGCGAGGCCTCGGACAAGGGCGTGGCGGCGTTCGTGGTGGATGGACGCATGATCGACGGCCCCTTCCTGCGCCGCGCCGAAGCCATATTGCGGTCGGCGAGCGAGTTGGGTCTGAACGGCGCGGAGGGGCAATGATGGCAGCCGAACACACTTCCTCGGGCGGGCCGCTGGCCGGCGTACGCGTACTGGACCTGAGCGCCTATATCGCCGGCCCCTATGGCTGCACGCTGCTGGCCGACCAGGGCGCGGACGTGATCAAGGTCGAACCGCCCACCGGCGACAACCTGCGCAAGTATCCGTCCACGCTGGAATCCGAAAGCCGCGCCTTCCTGGGCGTGAACCGGGGCAAGCGCGGCCTGGTGCTGGACCTGAAACAGCCCGAAGCCCTGGCCGTGCTGCACGATCTGGCGCGGCAGGCGGACGTACTGGTGCACAACTTCCGCCCCAGCGTGCCGGCGCGACTGGGCATCGCCTACGAACAGTTGGCCCAGGTGAACCCCCGGCTGATCTATTGCGCGGTCACCGGCTATGGCGAGGCCGGCCCGCTCAAGGACAAGGCGGGGTATGACCAGGTGCTCCAGACCATGACGGGCATGTGCGCCTTGCAGGGCAAGGCCGATGGTCCGCCCGAAATCCTGTATGGGTCGGTGGTCGATTACTACGCTTCGTCGATGGTGGCGGCCGGCGTCGCCTCGGCGCTGTACGAACGCGAACGCAGCGGCCGGGGCCAGTTCGTGGGCGTGTCGTTGCTGCGCAGCGCGCTGGCGCTGCAATCGGCCCGGCTGATCTGGGCCGAGGGTGAACCGCGCGAGATCGGGCGCGATATGCGCTCGGGCGGCATCACCGGCATCCATCCCACTGGCGAGGGCTACTTGTATATCTCGGCCAACACGCCGCACTTCTGGCAAGCGCTGTGCGCCAAGACCGGCCTGGACGACCTGGGCGCGAATCCGCGTTACGACTCGGTGCGCAAGCGCGCCGAGCATCGCGACGAGATCGTGCCCCGCCTGCACGACGCGCTGCGCGCGCGCAGCGCGCTGGAATGGGAAGCCTGGTTTGGCGAAGAAGTGCCTTGCGCCGCCGCGCGGGGCGTCGAAGACATGTTCGATTTTCCGCAGGTGCAGGCCGAAAACATGATCTCGACCTTCACGCATCCGGTCGTGGGCAGCTACCGCGGGTTCGCGCAAGCCATCAAGTTCGGGCGCAGTACGCCCGCGACGCCGCGCGCGGCGCCAGACTTTGGCGAACATAGCGAACAGGTGCTGGCCGAGGCGGGAATTTCACCGGCGCGGATCGCCGAGCTGAAAACGCGCGGGGCATTGCGCTAGGCCGCCCGGGGCGGCTTGATCCAGATCAAGATGCCGGGGGCGGGCGCTGGGTACCATCGGCGCATGCGAGCAAAATCGATTTTCGCCGTCCCGGCGTCCCTGTCTGACGCCGACCGCCAGCAGCGCCGCCATGCGCTGGTGCGCCTGTCCCTGGCGTGGCTGGCGATGATGCAGGTCATGATGTTCGCCTGGCCGGGTTATCTGCGGCACGACAGCATGCCCGCCGACGCGCTGGAAACGCTGGACTGGGCCATCGTGCTGATGAACTGGGCCAGCTTCGCGCTGACCATTCCCGTGGTGCTGTATTCCGCCTGGCCCATCTGGCGCCACGCCAGCGACAACCTGCGCCATGGCCGCGCGGGCATGGACGTGCCCGTGGCGCTGGGCATCGTGGCCGCCTTCGTTCCCAGCGTCCACGCCACCTGGACCGGCCGTGGCGAAGTCTATTTCGATTCCGTCACGATGTTCGTGGCGTTTTTGCTGACCGCGCGCTACCTCGAACTATGCGCGCGGCAATCGTTTGGCGATGCCGCCGGTGGGCAGCGCCATCAACGCGTCGAAGCCCAGCGCCTTGAGCTGGGCGCGCGCGCCGATCGGGTGGCCTCGCGCTTCGTGCTGGCCCAGGTGCTGCTGGCGCTGGCCGCCGCGATCGGTTGGGCGGCCATCGACCCCGCCCATAGCCTGCCGGTGATGGTCGCGCTGCTGGTCATGAGCTGTCCCTGTGCCATGTCGATGGCGGTGCCCACGGCCATGGCGTCCGCGCATTCGGCGCTGGCGGCGCACCCGAACATGTCCGACGCCGCGCTTGACGCGCTGTTGCGCCGGGCACGCGAGAAGGCCCGGCAGAACCTGTACGGATCGCTCATCTGGCATCTGTTGATGACGCCGCTGGCGCTGATGGGTTGGGTGCAGCCGTGGCTGGCTGCGATCACCATGCTGGTGTCTTCGTTGGCGGTGGCCTATAACTCGTGGCGCCTGTGCCGCCGCGACTGGTCGGTCGGCCCGGCGCCGCTAGGCGCATTGGAAGCCGCGCCATGACCATCCTCTACCTGTTGCTGCCCCTGTCGCTGCTGTTCGTGCTGGCCATCGGCGTGTCGCTGTGGTGGGCCGTGTTCAACGGCCAGTACGACGACACCGACGACGCCGGCACCGCGATCCTGCGCGACGACGACAGCGCACGTCCGCCGCGCGGCTGAAGCCCGCGCCGCCGACCCCACCCGAGCCACCCACTCCGCACGCCAACACCCCCATCCCCAACGTCGACCGGCCGCTGATTGCAGCGCGCCAGCGGTCTTCTGCGCCTTCGATTTCCCCGCCTGTTCTTTTGCTTCGTTGCGGCGTTGCCGCGTTCCCCGACTGGCCAGTGCGCGCTTGATCCATATCAACGTCGACTTGTGTGCCTAGTCCCATCATTCAAGCCTGGAGCTATTTGTTACTTTAGGGGAAGGGTGATGAACGATTGCCCCGCAATCGCAAGCAAGGCCGACACCTTCAACTACAAGATCGTGAGGCAGTTCGCGCTCATGACGGTAGTTTGGGCCATCGTCGGCATGGCTGTGGGCGTATTGATCGCCGCGCAGCTGATCTGGCCGCAGTTGAATTTCAATACCGAATGGTTGACCTACGGCCGCCTGCGTCCGTTGCACACCAACGCGGTCATCTTCGCCTTTGGCGGCAGCGCGCTGTTCACGACGTCGTACTACGTGGTCCAGCGCACCTGTCAGGCCCGGCTGTTCTGCGACAAGCTCGCCGCCTTCACGTTCTGGGGCTGGCAGATCGTCATCGTGGCCGCCGCGATCACCTTGCCGATGGGATTCACCAGCAGCAAGGAATACGCTGAACTCGAATGGCCCATCGACATCCTGATCACGCTGGTCTGGGTGGCCTACGCCATCGTGTTCTTCGGCACGATCATCAAGCGCCGGTCCAAGCACATCTACGTGGCCAACTGGTTCTTCGGCTCGTACATCCTGACCATCGCCATCCTGCACATCTTCAACAACATCGAAATGCCGGTGTCGATGTGGAAGTCGTACTCGGCCTATGCCGGCGTGCAGGACGCCATGGTGCAGTGGTGGTACGGCCATAACGCCGTGGGCTTCTTCCTGACCACCAGCTTCCTGGGCATGATGTATTACTTCGTGCCCAAGCAGGCCGGCCGCCCGATCTATTCGTACCGCCTGTCCATCGTCCACTTCTGGGCGCTGGCGTTCACGTACATGTGGGCCGGCCCGCACCATCTGCTGTACACGTCGCTGCCGGACTGGACCCAGTCGCTGGGCATGACGTTCTCGCTGATTCTGCTGGCGCCGTCCTGGGGCGGGATGATCAACGGCATCATGACGCTGCAAGGCGCCTGGTACAAGCTGCGCACCGACCCGATCCTGAAGTTCATGGTCACCGCGCTGTCGTTCTACGGCATGTCCACGTTCGAAGGCTCGATGATGTCGATCCGCACCGTCAACGCGCTGTCGCACTACACGGACTGGACCATCGGCCACGTGCACTCCGGCGCGCTGGGTTGGGTGGCGATGATTTCGTTCGGCTCGCTCTACTACCTGATCCCGCGCCTGTATGGCCGCGAAAAGATGTACAGCGTCAAAGCCATCGAACTGCACTTCTGGATCGCCACCATCGGCGTGGTGCTGTACATCGCCGCGATGTGGATCGCCGGGGTGCAGCAGGGCCTGATGTGGCGCGACACCGCGGCCGACGGCACGCTGGTCTACAGCTTCGTCGAAGAACTCAAGACGCGCGTGCCGTACTACCTGATCCGCTTGCTGGGTGGCACCTTGTTCCTGTCGGGCGTGTTCGTGATGGCCTGGAACGTGTGGAAGACGGTGCGCGGCGCGCAGCCGGTCAACCCCGTGATTCCGCAAGACGACCCCCATGCCGCTCGCCCGTCGGTCCCCGCGACCGCCGTGCCGGCCACTGTTTGACGAGGACATCATGGCCAACAAGAAACCTGGCTTCTTTTCCCACCAGACGCTTGAAAAGAACATCGGCTGGATGATCATCGCCAGCATCCTGGTGGTGTCCTTCGCGGGCCTGGTGCAGATCATCCCGCTGTTCTTCCAGCACAGCACGACGCAGCCGGCGGCCGGCGTCGAGCCCTACAGCGCGCTGCGCCTGATGGGCCGCGACGTGTACATCCGCGAGGGCTGCGTGGGCTGCCACTCGCAACAGGTGCGCGTGCTGGCCGCCGAGGTGCAGCGCTACGGTTCGTATTCGACCGCCGCGGAATCGGTGTTCGACCACCCCTTCCTGTGGGGGTCCAAGCGCACCGGTCCCGACCTGGCGCGCGTGGGCGAACGCTACTCCGATGACTGGCATCGCATCCACCTGCGCGATCCGCGCAAGGTGGTGCCGGAATCGAACATGCCCGCCTATCCCTGGCTGCAAAAGACGGTGATCACCGGCCAGAACGTGGCCGATCGCATGCGCGCCCTGCGCAAGCTGGGCGTGCCCTACACCGACGAGCAGATCGCGGCCGCGCCCAAGGCCATCGAAGGCAAGACCGAAGAGGACGCGCTGGTCGACTACCTGCAAAGCCTGGGCGTGGGCGTGCGCCGCGCCAAACAGGCCGAGCAGGCCGAGGCGGCCGAGCGTGCCAAGAAGGCCGCCGAAGCCGCGACGCAACCGAGCGCGCAGTCCGCCGTGCAACCCGCCGCGCAAGCGGCCACGGGAGGCTGATCATGATGGGCTACCTGAGCGCGATCGTTACCGCCATTTCGATGGCGACCTTTTTCGGCATTGTCTGGTGGGCCTGCTCGCGCGGTCGCAAGGACGCCAACAGCGAATCGGCCATGTTGCCGTTCGCACTGCCTGACGAATTCGGTCAGGCACAACAAGATGGAGCGAATCGGTCATGAGCGATTTCGTCAATGGCTTCTGGGGGATTTTCATTTCGATCGTCGCGGTGGGCGGCGTCATCTGGTGCGTGTGGCTGCTGTACACGCAGCGCCGCTGGCTGGGCGCCAAGCCGACATCCGGGCAGGTGGAAGACACCGGCCACGTCTGGGACGGAGACCTGACCGAACTGAACAATCCCGTTCCCACGTGGTGGACGTGGATGTACCTGCTGGCGTGCCTGTTCGCGCTGGGCTATCTGTTCTTCATGCCGGGGCTGGGTGAGTACAAGGGCCAGCTGGGCTACAGCAGCACCGAGGAAGTGGCGCGTCAGCAGGCCAAGATGGCCGAGGCCGTGCGGCCCATCTACGCGCGCTTTGAAACGATGACGGTGCCGCAGATCTCGCAGGACCCGGGCGCCCGTGAAATCGGCCAGCGCCTGTTCCTGAACAACTGCGCGCAGTGTCACGGCTCGGACGCCAAGGGCGGCCCCAGCTTTCCCAACCTGACCGATGGCGATTGGCTGCACGGCGGTTCGCCGGAAACCATCATGAAGACCATCAAGGAAGGCCGCCATGGCGTGATGCCGCCGTGGAAAGCCGCCATCGACGCCAAGACCGCCGGCGACATCGCGCAATACGTGCGGTCCCTGTCGGGCCTGACGGCGGATCCAGTGCGCGTGTTTCGCGGCAAGCGTGAATTCGGCAACTTCTGCGTCGCCTGTCACGGTGTCGATGGCAAGGGCAACCAGCTGTTGGGCGCGCCCAACCTGACGGATGACGTGTGGCTGTATGGCTCGTCGGAAGCGACGATCGTCAAGACCATTCTTGACGGCCGCGACAACCGCATGCCGGCGCATGAGCACATCCTGAACCCTGAGCAGATCAAGGTCCTGACGGCCTGGGTGTGGGGTTTGTCGAACAAGCCGGAAGGCAGCACGCCGGCCACGGTTGACGCCGCGGGGCGGTCAGCACCGCCACGGTCGGCGCCGCGCCAGCGGCCAAGTAACGCCGCCAGCGGCGCATAGGTGAAGGGACGCACGGCGGCCCTTCACATCATCGGACTTACAGCACGGAGCAGCATATGGAAGATGGGTCAACAGCAAGCGTCGGCGCACCGTCCGGCGACGACCCGCCGCCCTGGCGCCCGCACACGCGTCCTCCGCGTCCGGGGGCCGAAACCCTGGAGCAGACGCTGGCGGGTGTGCGCAGCAAGATCTATCCGCGATCCGTCAGCGGCGTCTTCGCCCGCTGGCGCATCGCGTTTGTCTTCATCACGCAGCTGATCTTCTACGGCTTGCCGTGGCTGCAATGGAATGGCCGCCAGGCCGTGTTGTTCGATCTGGGCGCCCGCAAGTTCTATCTGTTCGGCCTGGTGCTGTGGCCGCAGGACGTCGTGTATCTGGCCGTGCTGCTGGTCATCTCGGCCTTGGCGCTGTTTCTGTTCACCGCCGTGGCCGGCCGCTTGTTTTGCGGCTACGCCTGTCCGCAGACCGTCTACACCGAAATCTTCATGTGGATCGAGCGCAAGGTCGAAGGCGACCGGATCGCCCGCATCCGTCTGGATGAAGCGCCCTGGAGCCTGCACAAGGCGCGCCTGAAAATCACCAAGCATTTTCTGTGGATCGCGCTGGCCTGGTGGACCGGCTCGACGTTCATCGGCTATTTCGCGCCGATCCGCGAATTGGGCCACGAACTGTTCACCTTGCAGCTGGGTCCGTGGCAATGGTTCTGGATGCTGTTCTATGGCTTCGCCACCTGGGGCAACGCCGGCTTCATGCGTGAATCCGTCTGCAAGTACATGTGCCCCTACGCGCGTTTCCAGAGCGTCATGGTGGACCCGGACACCTTTGTCGTCACCTATGACAAGCGCCGGGGCGACCCGCGCGGCGGACGCTCGCGCAAGGTCGATCACAAGGCGGCGGGCATGGGCGATTGCGTCGATTGCAGCTTGTGCGTGCAGGTCTGTCCCACCGGCATCGACATCCGCGACGGCCTGCAATACATGTGCATCGGCTGCGGCGCCTGTATCGACGCGTGCGAGCAGGTCATGGACAAGATGCAGTACGAACCGGGCCTGATCCGCTACACCTCGGACCGCGCCGTGCAGGACGGCCTGAACGCCAAAAGCGCTCGCGAGCACCTGCTGCGCCCGCGCGTGCTGATCTACGGCACGTTGATCCTGATCCTGGCGGTGGCCTTCGTCGCCTCGCTGGCATTGCGCAACCCCTTGCGCGTGGACGTCATCCGGGACCGGGGAGCGCTGGGCCGCGAAGTGGCGGGCGGTCAGATCGAGAACGTGTATCGCCTCCAGATCATCAACACGTCGGACACCCCCATGAAGCTGCGCCTGTCGGCCGAGGGCATGCCGGGCCTGCAAGTGATGGCCGGCCGCCAGGGGTCGGACATGGTCGAGGTGGAAGCCGCCGCCAACAAGCTGGTGCCCATGGTGATCCGCGCGCCGGCCGGCGTGGAGCCGGGCGCCCATTCCATCACGCTACGCGCGCGCGGCCACGACGGCGAGAACCGGTCCATCGAGACCGACGAAGCCGCCAGTTTCTACGTACCCGAATAAGCCCGACGAGGACCTCTCATGACTATTGCGCAAACCGCCCCGACGCCCAAGCCCTGGTATCGCGAGCCCTGGCCGTGGATCCTGATGGCCGGCCCCTTCGCCGCCATGGTCGGCTGCTTCATCACCATCTACTTCGCCTACAGCAACTTCACCCACGAACCGATTCTGGACGGCGTGGTCAAGCGCGGCCTGGTGATCGAGCAGGCCGCATCCCGGGCAAGCGAGGGCGCACGCGCCGCGCCAGCCAACCCTTAACCAGGGAGAGCAAAGATGGGCCTGCGTTCATTGATGTGGATTTTGTGGCCGTCGTTTCTGGCGGCCGCTGTGGGCAGCGCGTTGATCTTCGCGCTGATCGACCCGCTGGATGTGGCGATCTTCGGGCATGTTCCCACCGGACGCGTGGGCTTTTACACGGTGTCGTTCTTCGTGTTGTGGGTGATGGCGGGGCTGTCCAGCACGCTGACGGCTTACCTGATGCCCAAGGCCGACGAAGATGAAGACCTTTGACGTGCAGCCCATCCGCGCGGCGCAATGCCGTCGGATGGGCAAAGCGCTGGCGCGCTAGACCTTCTTCACGAATTCCGATTTCAGGCTCATCTGCCCGAAGCCGTCGATCTTGCAGTCGATGTCGTGGTCGCTATCGACCAGGCGGATGCCCTTGACCTTCGTTCCCATCTTGACCACGCCGCCCGAGCCCTTGAGCTTCAGGTCCTTGATGACGGTGATGGTGTCGCCGTCCGCCAGCACGTTGCCAGCCGAATCGCGGTAGACGCGGGCCTCGTCGGCAGCCGGGGCGGCGGTGTCATTTGCAGACCATTCGTGCGCGCACTCCGGGCAGATATACATGCCGCCGTCTTCGTAGGTGTATTCGGATTGGCATTGGGGACAGGCGGGCAGGGCACTCACGGGATCGACCTCGGATAAAACGCGCGGGTAGCGCAATCGGCGATTGTACTTCCTGTAAAGCGGAAATTTCGCCTAACGCGGTCGCATCATCGTTTATTTTCGTGCAGCAGGTCGACAAAATGCTGTCCGGCTGCGCTCAAGGGGCGGTCGCGTGGCACGATGCTGCCGAACGCCGTCAGCGACTGGCGGATCTGGTAGGGCAGGATGGCCAGCAGGCCATGCGCCGCGTAGCGGCTCGCCACCGATTCCGGAATCACCCCCAGCATCTGCGACTTCATCGCCAGGTTGGTCGTCGTCAGGATGGAAGCGGATTCGATCAGCCCCGGGGGCGTCGCCACGTTATGCGAGTGGAATTCCTGCTCGATGACTTCGCGCATCGGGCTGCCATGCGGTTGCAGTATCCACGGATAGGCCAGCATGGCCTCGAAGCTCAGGCGCTTGTGCGCGGCCAGCGGGTGGTCCAAGGCCGCGATCACGGATAGCGCCTCGTCGCCAATGGGGCGGAACACGTAGTTGCGGTCCGACAGGGTCTGCATGCGGCCGATCACCACGTCCAGCCGGCCTTCGTTCAGTTGCGTGATCAGCAGGTCGCTGGTGCCGGTCGATATTTCTACGGCCAACAGCGGATAGGTCTGCTTCAGGCGCAGCAAGGCGTCGGTCAGGTGACCGGGCGAGGCCGCCATGATGCTGCCGATGAACAGCTTGCCCGCGCTGCCCAGCCGCAGTTCGTCCAGTTCGCGCGCCAGCGACGACATCGTGCCGCGCATGCCGCGAAAGTACCCCATCACGCACACGCCGGCCGGCGTCAGCGCCAACCCGCGGCCCACGCGTTCAAACAGTGGTTGCCCCAGCGCCAGCTCCAGTTCGTGCAGCATCTTGCTGGCAGCCGACTGCGTCATGTTCAGCTGCGTGGCGGCCGCCCGCAGCGTGCCGCGTTCGTCGATCGCCAGCAGCAACACGATCTGCCGCATGCGCAGCCGCGAGAGCAGGGCGGGGACGTTCAGATTGCGTTCCATGATTGATCGCCTGTGGTGAACGGTTGGTGCAAAAGTTTCATTTTACGGAAACAACGGTTGTTTCTAAGATGGCTGCACAACAAATCGCCGCTGACGGCAAAGAAGCATCAAGGAGACAACCATGAAGATCCGCGTATTGGCCGCGATGGCGGCGGGCGCCCTTTGCCTGTCGGCCCTGGCCCCCGCCCAGGCGCAACGCGCCGACTGGCCTACCAAGCCGCTTCGCCTCTTGGTAGGCTCGGCGCCCGGAGGCGGCACGGACGCCATGGCGCGCGCCGTGGCCGACCGGCTGGGTCCCATGCTGGGCCAGACCGTTGTGGTGGAGAACAAGCCGGGCGCGTCCAACACGCTTGCTGCCGACCTGGCCGCCAAGTCGGCCGACAGCCACACCATGGTCATGGGCGTATCGACCGCCCACGCCATTGCCCCGCACCTGCTCAAGCTGGCCTACGACAACGACCGCGACCTGACGCCCGTGGTGTTCGTGGGCGCGGTGCCCAATATCCTGGTGGTCAACAATCAGGTGCCGGCCAAGTCCGTCGCCGAGCTGCTTGCCTTGCTGCGTGCGCGCCCCGGTGAATTCAACTTCGCCAGCAGCGGTTCGGGCAGCACGCAGCACATCGCAGCCGAGCTGTTCAAGGACGCGACCGGTGTGCAGATGACGCACATCCCGTATCGCGGCAGCGGTCCCGCGATGGTGGACCTGATGGGCGGGCAGGTGCAGATCGCCTTCGAGACCGCGTCGTCGGTCATCCCCCACATCAAGAGCGGCAAGGTGCGCGCGCTGGCCGTGTTGAGCGCGCGCCGCAACCCGCAACTGCCCGACGTGCCGACCATGGCCGAAGCCGGCGTGCCCGGCGTCGAAATGAGCGCGTGGTACGGCATCTACATGCCGAGCGCCACGCCGGCCGCCGTCCAGACGCGCATCCATGACGACGTCAACCGCATTCTTGCCATGCCCGAAACGCAGGCGCGACTGCTGGCGATCGGCGCGGACATCACCCCCATGAGCCAGGCGCAGTTCGCGCAGTTTCACCAAGCGGAAAACCAGCGCTACGCCGGCATCATCAAGAAGAACCACATCTCTGTGGAATGAGGCCTGTATGAACATGCAGCAAAAACCCGTGGTGGCGTTGACGCTGGGCGATCCGGCCGGCATCGGCGCCGAATTGATCGCGCGCCTGCTGGCCCGCCCGCAAGCCTGTGAACACGCCAACATCGTGCTGGTGGGCGATGCCTGGCTGTGGAGCGAAGGCCAGCGCGTGGCCGGCGTGTCGGTGCCGACGCAGTCGGTCGACAGCCTGGCGGCCGTGCGGTGCCGCGCCGATACCCGCCTGCCGGCATGGCTGGCCATGAACACCGTACGCCCCGAGCAGGTGACGGTGGGCCAGGCCGGCGCGGCAGGCGGGGCGTCGGTATTGCGGGTGCTGAACGCCTGCATGGATTCGGCGCGCGACGGCGAGATCGACGCCATCTGCTTTGCGCCCTTGAACAAGTTCGCCATGAAGCAGGGCGGCTTGCGGCACGACGACGAGCTGCATCACTTTGCGCAGTACCTGGGCGTGACGGGTTACTTCTGCGAATTCAATACCTTGGGCGAGCTGTGGACCTCGCGCGTGTCCTCGCACATTCCGCTTAAAAGTGCGGCCGCCGCGCTGAGCGTGGACGGCATCAAGGCAGCCACGCGCTTGATCTATCGGTCCTTGCAGGCCAACGGCATCGCCGAGCCGCGCGTGGCGGTGGCGGCGTTCAATCCGCATGGCGGCGACGGCGGCACCTGCGGGCGCGAGGAAATCGACATCATCGCGCCGGCCGTGCAGCAGCTGAACGAGGAAGGGCTGGCGGTGCAGGGGCCGTTCCCCGCCGACACGATCTTCCTGAAGGCGCAGGCCGGCCAGTTCCAGGCCATCGTCACCATGTATCACGATCAGGGCCAGATCGCGATCAAGCTGCTGGGCTTCTCGCGCGGCGTCACGGTGCAGGGCGGACTGCCCATACCCATCACCACGCCCGCGCACGGCACCGCCTACGACATCGCCGGCCAGGGACGCGCCAATGTGGACGCCACCTGGCAAGCCTTCCTGATCGCCTGCCGCATGGGCGCATCGCACCGAGCTACTTTTGTTTGAACAGGACAGCACCATGAAAATCAAATCCGTCCGCGCCCGCGTCTTCGAATGGACCGGCAAGACCGTGCCGCCGCAAGGCAACTTCTGCTCCAACGCCATGGACCTCGTGCCATCGCGCGAAGAAACCATGAGCACGTTCCGCTTTCACGGCTGGACGGTGGTGGAAGTGGAAACGGACGACGGCATCGTGGGCTTGGGTAACGTGGCGCTTGCGCCGCGCGTGGCCAAGGCCATCATCGACCAGTACCTGACGCCGCTGGTGGTCGGACAGGACCCGTGGGACTACGAATTCCTGTGGCAGCGCATGTACCGCGCCACGCATGCCTGGGGCCGCAAGGGCGTGACCATGGCGGCGATTTCCGGCGTGGACCTGGCCATCTGGGACATCCTGGGCAAGTCGGTGGGCAAGCCCGTCTTCAAGCTGCTGGGCGGGCGCACCAAGGAGAAGATTCCGGTCTATTACTCCAAGCTGTACCGCACCGACCTGAAAGCCATGCAGGAAGAAGCGCAGACCTATCTGGACCAGGGCTTCACCGCGTTCAAGATGCGCTTTGGCTACGGCCCGGCGCACTTGCAGAAGGGCGTGGTGGAGAATCTGAAGTCAGTCGAAGCCGTGCGCGAAGTCATCGGCTACGACACCGACCTGATGCTGGAATGCTATATGGGCTGGAACCTGGAATACGCCAAGCGCATGCTGCCCAAGCTTGAGAAGTTTGAACCGCGCTGGCTGGAAGAGCCCGTCATCGCCGACGATATCGACGGCTATGCCGAGCTGAACCAGCGTGGCTCGGTACCGATCTCGGGCGGCGAACACGAATTTTCGCTGTATGGATTCAAGCAGCTGCTGGACAGAAAGGCTGTGTCGGTGGTGCAGTACGACACCAACCGAGTGGGCGGCATTACGGCGGCGCACAAGATCAATGCGCTGTGCGAAGCCTACAGCGTGCCGGTCATTCCGCATGCCGGGCAGATGCACAACTACCATCTGACGATGAGCACGCTGGCCTCGCCCATGAGCGAATACTTCCCGATGTTCGATGTGGAAGTGGGCAACGAACTTTTCTACTACATCTTCGAAGGCGAGCCCGTCGCCAAGGAAGGCTTCATCGATCTGGACGACAACAAGCCCGGCCTGGGACTGACCCTGAAGACCGAATACCTCAACGATTTCAACATCATCGAGTAGCCCGCCATGACCACGACATCCCAGGCGCCGCTTTATCGCGGCATCTTCCCGGTGGTGCCCACCACGTTCACCGAATCGGGCGAGCTGGACCTGCCCAGCCAGAAGCGCGCGGTGGATTTCATGATCGACTGCGGCGTGGACGGGCTGTGCATCCTGGCCAATTTCTCGGAGCAGTTCGTGCTGTCTGACGACGAACGCGAGGTGCTGACGCGGACCATTCTTGAGCATGTGCGGGGCCGCGTGCCGGTCATCGTCACGACGACGCACTTCGGCACGAAGGTGTGTGCGGCGCGCAGCCAGCGCGCGCAAGCGCAGGGCGCCGCCATGCTGATGATCATGCCGCCCTACCATGGCGCAACGATCCGGGTGCCCGAGGCGCAGATCGAAGCCTTCTTCCAGCAGGTGTCCGACTCGGTGGACATTCCCATCATGATCCAGGACGCGCCGGTGGCGGGCACGCTGCTGTCGGCCGCGCTGCTGGCCAAGATGGCGCGCGACATCGAACACGTGTCGTACTTCAAGATCGAGACGGCGGGCGCGGCTTCCAAGCTGCGCGACCTGATCGCGCTGGGCGGCGACGCGGTCAAGGGCCCCTGGGATGGCGAGGAAGCCATCACGCTGCTGCCCGATCTGGATGCGGGCGCGACGGGCTCGATGACAGGCGGCGGCTTTGCCGATGGCATCCGCCCCATCATCGAGGCGCACCGCGCAGGCCGGCGCGACGACGCCTACCGTCTGTACGAGCGCTGGCTGCCGCTCATCAACTATGAAAACCGGCAGGGCGGCATCCTGACGGCCAAGGCGCTGATGAAGGCTGGCGGCGTGATCGATTGCGATGCGCCCCGGCATCCGTTCCCGCCCATGCGCGAGGAAGTGCGCCAGGGCCTGCTGGAAACGGCAAGGCGCCTGGACCCCCTGGTGCTGCGCTGGGGGCGCTAGCTGCCCGGTGCCGTTGCCCCGGCCGCCGAACACAGCGTTCCACCAGGCCGACCAAGCGAGGCCGGGGTAGCGAGTAAAATCCCCGGCTATCGATCACGTTGGGGGCTTGTGTGCAGCCGGTCATTTCAGTTCAAGGTTTATCCAAGCGATACGCCTCGGGATTCCAGGCGCTCAAGGGCGTCAACCTGGAGATCCAGCGCGGCGAGATCTTCGCCTTGCTCGGGCCAAACGGCGCGGGCAAGACCACGCTGATCAGCATCATCTGTGGCATCGTCAACCCGTCCGATGGGCGGGTGCTGGCCGATGGCCATGACATCGTGTCGGACTTTCGCGCCGCCCGCTCCAAGATCGGGCTGGTGCCGCAGGAAATTTCCACCGACGCATTCGAAAGCGTCTGGAACACGGTGACCTTCAGCCGGGGCCTGTTCGGCAAGCCGGCCAATCCGGCATACATCGAAAAGGTGTTGCGCGACCTGTCGCTCTGGGACAAGAAAGACAGCCGCATCATGGCCTTGTCGGGCGGCATGAAGCGCCGCGTGATGATTGCCAAGGCCTTGTCGCACGAACCGGCCATTCTTTTCCTGGACGAACCTACCGCCGGCGTGGACGTCGAGCTGCGCCGGGGCATGTGGGAAATGGTGCGGCGGCTGCGTGAAAGCGGCGTCACCATCATTCTGACCACGCACTACATCGAAGAAGCGCAGGAAATGGCCGACCGCATCGGCGTGATCCGCAAGGGCGAGATCATCCTGGTGGAAGAGAAGAACGCGCTGATGGCCAAGCTGGGCAAGCGCCAACTGACGCTGACGTTGACCGCGCCGCTGCCGGGCATCCCCACCGCGCTGGAAGGCTATCAGCTGGACCTGTCCGCCGATGGCTATCAACTGGTCTACACCTACGACAACCAGGGTGGCGGCCAGATTTCTCAGCTGCTTCAGGATTTGAGCCGGCTTCAAATCGAATTCACCGACCTGAATTCCTCGGAAAGTTCGCTTGAGGATATTTTCGTCAGCCTGGTCCACGGTCAATCATGAACTTCTACGCCATCCGCGCTATCTACTTGTTTGAAATGGCCCGCGCCTGGCGCACGCTGATGCAAAGCGTGCTGTCGCCCGTGATTTCCACGTCGCTGTACTTCGTGGTGTTCGGCTCGGCCATCGGGTCGCACATGGTCGAGATCGACGGTGTCAGCTACGGCGCCTTCATCGTGCCCGGCATGATCATGCTGTCACTGCTGACGCAAAGCATCGCCAATGCGTCGTTCGGCATCTACATGCCGCGCTTTTCCGGCACCATCTATGAAATCCATTCCGCGCCCATCTCGTATGTGGAAATCGTCATGGGCTACGTGGGGGCGGCCGCCAGCAAGTCCATCATCCTGGGGCTGATCATGCTGGCCACGGCGCGCCTGTTCGTGTCGTTCGAGATCGCGCACCCGATCTGGATGCTGGGGTTCCTGGTGCTGACCGCCGTGACGTTCAGCCTGTTCGGCTTCATCATCGGCGTCTGGGCCGACGGCTTCGAGAAGTTGCAGATCATCCCGCTGATGATCATCACGCCGCTGACGTTCCTGGGCGGCACCTTCTATTCCATCAAGATGCTGCCGCCGTTCTGGCAGACCGCCACGCTGTTCAATCCGGTGGTCTACCTGGTCAGCGGCTTTCGCTGGGCGTTCTACGGCGTGTCGGACGTCAGCGTCGGCGTCAGCGTGGGCATGACGCTGGTGTTCCTTCTGGCCTGCCTGATCGGCGTGCGCTGGATCTTCAAGACGGGTTATCGCCTGAAGACCTGATCAACCCCAGACGGCCGGCGCGCGTCGCGCCAGGCCGTCGAAGGCGTCCAGCAGCCGCTCGCGCCATGCATACACGAGGTCATCGGGCTCCAGCAGTTCCAGCGTGCTGGTGCAGCGCGCCCACATGAACATGCCGAACACGGCGTAGTCCGCATAGCCGTGCTGCGCGCCCGACAGGAAGGGCTGCTTGCCCAGAGTGTGCCGCAAGGGCAGCAGCGCCGCTCGCAGCGCCTGGATCTGCTCGGCGTAGCCTGACGGCAGGTCTTCGATCGGGCCAAAGCGCTTTTCGCGCGACGCGCGGAAATAGTCCTTGTCCTGTTCGTGGATCAGCCCGTGGATGGCGGGCAGCAGCAGGCGCGCCAGCACCGGCACCAAGGTCGTGTCGGCCCAGGAATTGGCGAACAGGCTTACCGCGCGTCCTCCGTCGCCGCCAAACAGCGAGGGCCGCTCGGGGAAGGTGTCTTCCAGATAGCAGGCGATGCGCCAGGAATCGCTGACTACATGCTGGTCGTGCACCAGCACGGGCACCAGCTTCTGCCCGGAAAATTCGATCTTTTCTTTTTCGGTGAAGCGCCACGGCACGGTCTGCGCCGTCAGCCCCTTGTGCGCCAGGGCCATGTGCGTCTTCCAGCAATGCGGGCTGAAGCGCAGCGTTTCGTCTGCGCCAGCCAGGTCATAAAGCGTGAGATCCGGGGTCAAGGTGCCGTGCTCCTTCCAAGGGTTGGTCGTACGCAAGCCGGCTGCCAGGATACTGCTTTGCCCCGGCCGTGCAAACCGCGCATCGCGGGCGAGCACGCAAAGAAAAGCGCCACGCGCCCAAAGAACGCGTGGCGCAGGCCGGACAATCCCCGGTCCAGCCTTGCCCTGCTTGTCTTGGCCTACTTGGGCGCGCCCTGGCTCATGCTCATCACCTTCTGCTTGAGCTGCGGGTTCTGTTGCACGGCCTGGCCAATCCCGTTGAATTCTTCGACCGACAGGCCGTCGGCGCGAACCAGCTTGACCATCTTTTCGTCAGCCTCGCGGACCACCTTCTGCTTGGCGTCGTCCGTTTTCGCGGCCTCGACCTTGGGACGGTATTCGTCAACCACGCCGGACACCTTCTGCGATGCGGAAGCGAAACGCTGCAACTGCTGATCCGTGGGCTGGGTGATCGCAGGGGCCATCTGCGGTTGGGCCGGCGGCTGGCTGGCATTTTGCGCCATGGCCGATGCACCGGACAGCGCCGTCGTCAGGATGGCGGCGGATAGGAATGCGTATTTGGAACGCTGCATGAAACCTCCGTGTTCCGGTTAAGTGTCCGACCATGATGACGACCGCAACGGCCATGGGACAAGTTTCGCGATGTGTTTTCCTGTGTCGGCAGGACACGAGTGCGCGCGGTTCGTCAGGAGGGCGGCCCCTGGGGGCGGCGCGGAAACGTTTTGCGTGGTTTCGTAGTCGCTGCTGGCCGCGATGTTTCCGCAGGTGTGCGCGTCGCGCGCTTGCATGCGCGATATGGCCAGCATTAGCAGCGCGAGCAGCGCGCCCTTACATGCGCAGCGTGGCCCGCATTGCCAGCGCCAGCAGCGCGCCCTTACATGAGCAGCATCGCCAGCATCACGAGCGCCAGCAGCGCGATGTAGATGCGCGCATGCAGGCCGTCGGCGATGCGCGGGATCAGCGGCGCCGCCAGGCGGATGCCCAGCAGCGCGCCCAGGGCCAGCACGGCGAAGGCGTACAGGTCGACGTAGCCGATGATCCAGGGCGCAAGCGGAGCGGGCAGATCGCGCGCCGCCGCCAGGTAGGCCGCCGTGCCCACGACCGCCACGGGTATCGTCAGCGGATTCGCCATGGCGGCCGCCTTGGCCATGGGCAGTCCGCGCCGGCGTAGCAAGGGCACCGTCATCACGCTGCCGCCCACGCCCAGGAACGTGGCGATGGCGCCAATCGCCACGCCGCCGCCGACCAGCACGGCGGGCCGCAAGGCAGTGGCCTCGCCATCATCGGATCGCGCCAGGAAGCCCTGGCGCAGCAGGCAGTCCTGGATGGTGACCGCGAGATACGCGATGAAGGCCCAGCGCACCAGCGCGCCGCTGGCGTGCGTGGCGGCCAGCGCACCGGCAAGCGCGCCCACGCCGATGGTTGCCGCCAGCGGCCACACATAGGCGCGCAGGATATTGCCGGCGCGCAACTGCTTGCGGGTGGCGGCGAGGGCGCTGACCACCATCACGCTGGTCGATGTCGCCACCGCGATGTGCATGGCCGACGCGCCGATGGGGTCTGCCGCGCCGTGCGTGGCGGTCAGCACGCCATACAGCACCGGCACCACGACGAAGCCGCCGCCAAAGCCGAACAACACGGTGGTAACGCCGCAGAGGCAGCCGAAGAAAGCCAATATCAGATAAAGCGTCATGGAAGATCCGAAAAAAGGGTAGCCATGACGATACGGGGCGCCTCGATGGCCGGCGTTCGCGCTTTGGTCAATAATGTTTGCGTTTCAGCCAACCGCCTTACGATCTCCCTTGCGCAATACCCATATCGACCGCTATGACCACCTGGACCGCGAGGTAGTCGCCATCGGCAACGACTACCCGCCGGGTCACGAGCTGCCCGCGCACGCGCATCGGCGCGCGCAGCTGTTGTATGGCGCGACAGGCGTCATGCAGGTGGCCACGCGCGATGGCAATTGGGTCGTGCCGCCGCAGCATGCCGTGTGGATACCGGCCGGGGTGACGCATCAGGTACGCATGCTGGACGTCAGCACGCGCAGCGCGTACGTCGAACCGGACATCGCGCGCGCCGGGGTCGACGCTTGCGAGGTGATCGAGATATCGCCGCTGTTGCGGCAGCTTCTGCTTGAGGCCGTGGATATGCCCGCCGCCTATGCCCGCGACGGACGCGACGGCGCGTTGGCGCAATTGCTGTTGCATGAAATCGAATGCGCGCCGGTGCTGCCCCTGCACATTCCGCTGGCGCGCGACAAGAAGCTGGCGCCGCTTTGCCGCGCCTTCATCGCCGCGCCCGATGCGCGTATCCCGCCCGAGGCCTGGGCAGTCCGGCTGCACATGAGCCCGCGCACGTTCAGCCGTTATTTCCGGCAGCAGATGGGGATGGCGTTTTCGCAATGGCGCCAGCGCGCTTGCGTGGTGCTGGCGCTGGCGCGGCTGGCGGCCGGCGGCTCGGTCACCGCCATTGCGCTGGACTTCGGCTACCAAAGCCCGGCTGCGTTCTCAACGATGTTTCGCCGTGTGCTGGGCCGCTCGCCCACGGACTATCTGCGCCAGCGCTGAAGACCGGCGCGCCGGGGCTCAGGCCGCGTACCAGAGCACCGCGAAGAAGTGGCAGACCGTGCCGGCCAGCACGAACAGATGCCAGATGAAGTGGCTGTAGCGCCAGCGGTTGTCGAACACGAAGAACACCACGCCACCGGTATACGCCAGACCGCCCGCCACCAGCCATGCGAGCCCGCCGCTGGGCACGCTGTCGATCAGCGGCTTGATGGCGATCACCACCAGCCACCCCATCGCCAGGTACAGCCCGGTGGACAGCGCCGGTCGGTTCAGGCGCTTGCTGGCTTTCAGGCCCACGCCCAGCAAGGCCATGGCCCAGACCAGGCCGAATAGCGTCCAGCCCCAGGGGCCGCGCAGCGCGCCCAGGGCAAACGGCGTATAGGTGCCGGCGATCAGCAGGTAGATGGCGGAGTGGTCCAGCACGTTGAAGATCTGCTTGGCGCGGCACCGGGGCAGGGCGTGATAGATCGTGGAGGCCAGATACAGCATGCACATCGATGCCGCGAAAACCGTCGCGGCCGCGATGAATGCCGCGTCGCCTTGACGTACGGCGGCCACGATGAGGATGGGCGCGCTGACCAGGGCGCCTATCGCACCGATGCCGTGGCTGATGGTGTTGGCGATTTCTTCGCCCAGGGTCTGGGGTCGGTCATTGGGAAACATGGGAGGGTCTTGTTGATGCGGGGGAAGCTGGGGACATAAGGAATGCAAGTTGCCCACCATAAGCGCTTTGGGCTGCGGGTTCAATGGATAGGCAGCCCGTCATGGATGCGAATTGATCTGAGGCAAGGGTCAGGCTTGCGCGCGCGCAAAAAGGGTGGGAGGGGTGGTTACTCTGTGATACATTTCCTGCGGCTTTCCGACCGCTCGCAGCGGAGGAATCCTGTTCTTTTTTCTGGGCTCGCCCCGCGCTCGCGCAGTCGCGCAATGCGCAACGGATATCCTTACCGTCCTGACCATCGCCGTCGCGCTGGCGTCTTGTTCGCCATTGCAGACAGACGGCCCCGGCCGGGCCGGGAGGTTCAAGCAGGTTTACTGGCCGAGGCCTACCAATGGCGCGCAGTTTCACCAATCTGTTTTTCAAAGCCGCGAAGAAAATCAGCAAGCTACAGCGCACGGCGCTGCGCCTGGCCACGCCCAAGCCCGCCAAAAAGCGCGCCACGGCCGCGCGCAAGGCCGCCGCCAAGCCCAGCCCGGCAGCCGCCACGCCGCGCGCGGCAGCCGCCGCATCGTTGGGCACGGGCCGGTGGGAAGGCACCCGTCAATTTTCCGATGGCAAGGGACGCCAGCTGACCTACGCGCGCTATACGCCAGCAGGCGCCACACCAGCCGGCATGCCGCTGGTGGTCATGCTGCACGGCTGCCGCCAGACCTCATTGTCCTTCGCGCGCGGCACGCGCATGAACCAGTGGGCGGATGCAGGCGGCTTCATGGTGCTGTATCCGCAGCAGTCCATGACACGTCAGGTGCAGCGCTGCTGGCGCTGGTTCCAACCCGACGATGCACATGGCGGCGCCGAGGCCGATCTGATCGCGGCGCTGATCCGCTCGGAAGTGGCCCGGCATGGGCTGGACCCCGAACGCGTTTACGTCGCGGGGCTGTCGGCGGGGGCGGGCATGGCCGCACTGGTGGCCCTGCGGCATCCTTCGCTGATCGCCGCCGTGGCCATGCACTCGGGGCCGGTCGTGGGCGATGCACACAGCGCCGCCGCTGGCATCGGCACCATGCGCCGCGGTTCACTCAAGCCCTTGCTGCCGCTGATCGAAGGCGTGGCGGACCCCGCCGTCTTCGATCTGGGCATGCCGGCGTTGATACTCCAGGGCCAATTGGATCCGGCCGTCGCGCCGCGCAACGCCAAACAGTTGTTCGAGCAGTTTCGCGCCTTGAATCCCACACGCCCCGAAGACGTGCCCGTCGAGCGCGTGCTGGGGCTGGGCACCGAGAAAGCCTATCGCCGCGTGGACCTGATCCGGGGACGCAAGACCGTGCTGCGGCTATGCGAAATCACGCGGCTGGAACATGCCTGGAGCGGCGGCGACCCGTCGGTGAAATATCACGCGCACAACGGCCCGGACGCTTCGGCGCTGGTGTGGCGCTTCTTCCAGGGCCTGCGGCGCACGGGCGCGCCGGGGCAGTGATGCCGGGCGATGTTGGCGGTGGGATTTTGGCGGGATTGTTCGTCAATCGGGAATGGATATGTCGGCCCGGCAATTAGGGGCTACGGGCCGGCGCGGCAGTAAGATCGATGGATTCCGTGCCCGCGTTGTTTTGAACGCGGATGCCGGCCTCTCCGAACACTGGAATCTGCGCCATGAGCCTTTCCGTCTATCAGGCGTCCGTGCCTGTCTTCATCCGCGGCATGACCGTGCTGGCCGCCTTGCTCGACAAGGCAGAGGCCCACGCCCAGGCCGCGGGTATGGATCCCGCCGAACTCGTCAACGCGCGCGTGGCGCCCGACATGTACCCCTTGTCCGGCCAGATTCAGCGCGCCAGCGATAGCGCCAAATTTGCCGTTCAGCGCTTGTCGCAGGGGCAGGCCCCCAAGTTTCCCGACGATGAGACCACGCTGGCGCAATTGCAGCAGCGCATCGCCGACACCATCGCCTACCTGCAAAGCGTGACGGCCGAGCAGCTGGAAGGCGCAGAAGACCGCCAGATCGTCGTCAACTTCGGCGACTTCAAACCGGAATTCCGGGGCGATACCTACCTGTTGAGCTTCGCGCTGCCCAACTTCTATTTCCACGTGACGACCGCTTACGACATCCTGCGCCACGCGGGCGTGAAGATCGGCAAGCTCGACTTCCTGGGGCCGTACACGCCCCAGGACGGGAAAAGCCAAGCTTGACGGCCGAGAGGCGTCAGTCGGCGTTGCCGCAGCCTGACGCCTCGCCCATCTTCGCCATGTTCTGCTGGATTTCCTCGGGCGTGTAATCGAACTGGTGCGTGGCGATCGACCAGCGGTGGCCGAACGGATCGATCACCTGGCCATAGCGGTCGCCCCAGAACATGTCCGCCACGGGCATCGCCACGGTGGCGCCCGCATCGACTGCCTGCTTCATCGACGCGTCCGCGTCCTTGACGTACAGGTGCAGGGTTACGGGTGAACCCTTGAGCCCCTTCGGCCCCAGGCTGCCCCATTGCGGAAAGTCGTCCATCAGCATCAGCACCGAATCGCCGATGCGGATGGCCGCATGCATGACCTTGCCGTCCGGCCCGGGAAGGCGGGCGAGCTCCTCCGCGCCAAAGGCTTTTTTGTAGAAGGCGATGGCGTCGGACGCGCCCTCGCAAACAATGTGCGCGGTCAGCGTGTGCATGCCGTCGGGAATGGGCTTGGTGGCGGGCGTAGCCATGATGCGTCTCCAGAATCGTTGAGGGAACAGTGGGGACGGAGCCTGGCCCGGTCCCTGCCTATACGACGAACGGGGGGTGCCGAAATCGACACGCCCCGCATTTTTTATTTTGCGACCAGGGTCGAGAAGCCGCCCCAGGACATGCGCTTGAAATCGAACACGTTTTCGCAGCTCACGTTGGCCAGGCGCGGGTCGGCCATGACCAGCGCGTTGATCCGGTCGCGTTCGGCCTTGTTCGCGTACACGATCCACGCGAAGACCACGGTTTCGTCTTCCTTGGCGCCGGCCGCTTCCGAAAACGACCGGAAGGTTTCCGTGCCCAGGTCATCCGCCACGCATTCGCGGTAGTCCAGCGCGCCATGTTCCAGCCAGACGGCCTTGGCGCTTTCCGCCATCTTCTGGTACGCCAGTACGTTTGCCCGGGGCACCGGCAGCACGAAACCATCAACGTATTCTTGCATCGCATACTCCTTTGGTTGCTGTTGTTGTGTCGTGGGTGGCGCGCCCGCTGGTCGCGCTGCCCACGCCCGGCACGCAGGCCGGCAGCCCCCACTTTATCGGGATCGGACGCGCATTCAGATAGGGGATTGCGACATTTTTGCGGGTGGATTGCGACAGCGCCCGAGCGTATGCTTAACGCCATGAAAAACGTCGCCTTCCTACTGCCGACGGGGGCCAATATTGCCTCCCTGGAAACCGCGCGCCACGGCTTCCTCGTCGCCAACGACTACCTGGCGGCGCAGGGCCGCGAGCCGCAATTCCAGGTGCGCACCCTGGCGCTGACTCGCGAAGTCAGCCTGGACGACGGGCGCATCAAGGTGCAGGCCGATCTGGTGCTGGCCGACGCGCCGCATATCGACATCTGCATCGCACCGCCCTTGCTGGGCACGGTGTCCGACGTGGTGCTGTCCAATCGCGAACTGATCGACTGGTTATCGCGGCACTACCGCAGCGGTGGCGAGGTGGCCAGCCTGTGCATGGGCGCGGCGCTGCTCGCGGCCGGCGGCGTGCTGGATGGGCAGCAGGCCGTCGTGCACTGGGTGGCGCAGAATCTGTACGCCACGCTGTTCCCCAACGTCCGCTGGATCAGCGACCGCGTGGTCATGGCCGAGAACGGCGTCTACACCAGCGGCGGCGCGTTTTCGGCGGCGCACCTGGTGCTGCACCTGATCGAAAAATATACCGACCGCGACACCGCCATCTGGTGCGCCAAATACTTTCAACTGGATTGGAGCCGGCAAAGCCAATTGCCGTTTTCGGTGTTCATGGGTCAGAAGGCGCACGCCGACGACGTGGTGCGCGCGGTGCAAAGCTACATCGAACGCTGCTACACGGAAAAGATCACCGTCGAAGCGCTGGCCGAGCGCCACGCCTTGGGCCGGCGCACGCTGGAACGGCGCTTTCGCCAGGCCACCGGGAACAGCATCGTGCAGTACTTGCAGCGGGTGCGGGTGGAAGCGGCCAAGAAGCGGTTGGAAAGTTCGCGCAAGAGCGTGGCCCAGGTGATGTACGAGGTGGGCTACAACGACACCAAGGCGTTTCGCGACATCTTCAGCAAGCACTGCGGCATGTCGCCCGTGGGCTACCGCGATCGCTATCAATAGCGGGCGCTTCGGGGGGATCAGAACAATCATCAAAACCCCTAGCAGAATGCGCCGCGAAAATAAGATTTCTACTACAGCTATTGCGAAGCCAGCGGCCTATCCTTGATGCGTCACGGCCTGACCCCAGGCCAGGAGGGCCAGTCAAGATGAGCATCAGCGTGACGCCGGGCGATCCGCGCTACGAGACCTTGAAAAAGGGCTTCAACTTACGATGGCCTACGCGGCCGGCTCTTGCGGCGTCGCGCATCGAATTGTGCGATACGCCCGAGCAAGCGGCGGCGGCGCTTGCGCGTATCGTCGCGCAGGGAAAGCGGCCCACGATACGCAGCGGCGGCCATTGCTACGAAGACTTCGTATCGAACAACCCCGGTGGCGTCATCCTCGATCTCAGCCTGCTTGAACGAGTGCCGTCTCGCGACGGTCTGCTGCGCGTGGCCGCCGGGTCGCAGAACTGGAACGGCGATCTGGACTTGTACAAGCGCCACGGCGTGTCATTGCCCGGCGGGTCCTGCTATTCGGTGGCGGCGGGCGGCCACATCAGCGGCGGCGGCTACGGCCTGTTGTCGCGTCTGCAAGGGCTGGCATGCGACTGGTTAAGTGCTGTCGACATTCTCACCGTGGACGCCAGCGGCGCCGTCGTGCCACGCACCGTCGACGCCACGCACGACGCCGACCTGTTTCGCGCCTGTCGCGGCGCCGGCGGCGGAAACTTCGGCGTCATCACCAGCTATGGGTTTGCCTCATTGCCGCGAGCCCCGCGCGAAGTGGCCCTCGCCACCGTCGCCTTCGATTGGTCGGCCATGACGCCGAACCGCTTTGCGCAGCTGCTGGATATCTACGGCAACTATTGGGCCACACGCGGTACGCAAGCCGATACCTGGGGCATGTTTTCGCTGCTCAAGCTGACGCATCGCTCCGCAGGGCAGATCGTCATGATCGTGCAGTTCTGCAACCCCGACGGCACCTGCCAGGACCTGACGCCACTGCACGATTTCCTGGACCGCTTCCGCCCCTGCGCACCCGTGGCGGCGCGCGCCACCACGCCCGGGCTGCCGCGTCCGCGCGCAGGCGGCGACCTGCTTTGCAGCGAGCCCCACACCGTCATCCGCCACGATTGGCTGACCGCCACGCAGACGCTGAACGGTTCAGGGCCTAACCAGCGCGGCAAATACAAGTCGGCCTACATGAAGCACAACTTCACCGCGCACGAGGCGGCGCGTATCCACGCGCATCTGGCGCGCGACGTGCCGGGGGCCGACCTGCGCCAATCGCTGTTGCAGGTGGATTCCTACGGGGGCGCCATCAACCAGCCGGATCGCCTGCGCGACACCGCCGTGCACCAGCGCGAATCCATCATGAAGCTGCAATACCAAACCTACTGGACGCATGCCGACCACGACGCCGCCCACACGGGCTGGATCGCAGACTTCTACCGCGACGTCTATACCGATCCCGCCAGCCGCGCGGGGGCGTCCGAACATGCGGGCACGCCGTACCCCGGCAGCCGCTACCAGGGCTGCTACATCAACTACCCCGACTGCGACATGCTGGCGTATCCCTTCTGGCCACGGCTGTACTACGGCGATGGCGAGCTTTATCCTTTCCTGCAAGAGGTCAAGCGCCGCTACGATCCGAACAATGTCTTTCACCATGCGATGTCGGTGCGCCCATGACGGCGCGCCTCTCGCTTTGCCGGACCACGCCATGAACTCCCTGACCAGCGCGCCGCGCAGATCCTTCATCCAGTTCGCGGGCGGCCTGTCGGCTGCCGGCGCGGCGGCGCCGTGGCTGTCGGCCATGGGGGCCACCGCCTCCGGTTCCGCCAGCGCTCGCTTTGCGTATGTCGGTTCATACACGCGGGACGCACCGGGCGGCACGGCCGGCGGGCCACCCTCGTTGGGCATACACGTCTACGCCTTGCGTCCGCAAGGCGGGTGGCGCTTGATCCAGGTAATGGAAAGCGAAAATCCGTCCTACCTGGCCGTGCATCCGTCGCGGCGCTTTCTGTACGCCATCAATGAAATCGAACAGTGGCA
Organism: Achromobacter piechaudii NBRC 102461; assembly: GCF_001571245.1. GTDB lineage: Bacteria > Pseudomonadota > Gammaproteobacteria > Burkholderiales > Burkholderiaceae_B > Achromobacter > Achromobacter piechaudii. The sequence continues at coordinate 340,278 of NZ_BCTK01000001.1, forward strand.
AGGCCTGCCCCGGGGCACGGCCGAAGCCTACGCGATAGACGCCGCCGATGGCAGTCTGCGCCTGCTGAACCGTCAGGCGCTGTCACTGTCCAGCACCGCGCCCGCGCATCTGGCCGTATCGCCCGACGGCCAACATCTGATCACCGCGCAGTACCTGGGCGGCACCTATAACGTGCTGCCCATCCAGGCCGACGGCGCATTGGGCGAGGTCTCGGGCATCGTCAAGGAAACCGGTTCGGGCCCGCGCCCGGAACAGCAATCCGCCCATCCGCACATGGTGCTGTTCGACCCCACCGGCCACCGCGTGCTGGCCACTGACCTGGGCAGCGACCGCATCAATCTGTTCACGTTCAAGGATGGCAATCTGTCGCTGTCCGGCCGCACGGTACTGCCGCCCGGCAGCGGGCCGCGCCATCTGGCGCTGCATCCCGACGCCGCGCTGCTCTATGTCGTCAACGAGCTTGACGCCACGATCGCCTGCTACGGCTACGACACCCGCGCGGGCCGCGTGCTTGATCGGCGGCACGTCGTGCCGGCCACGCCACCGGGCTTTAGCGGCGTGGGCAATGCGGCGGCATTGCTCGTGCACCCGTCAGGCCGCTTCCTTTATGCGTCGACCCGCCGCGTCAACAACGACCACCCGCAGGCGGATTGCATCGCCGTCTTCCGCATCGGCGCGGACGGCGCGTTGTCACGCGTGCAAGACTGGACGGAAGGCCTGCGCTTTCCGCGCGCGATGACGATGTCGCCCGATGGCGGCAGCCTCTATGCGCTGAACCAGAAGGGTGATTCGATCCTGCGACTGCGCATCGATGCCGCGACCGGGCTCCTGGGCGGCATGGAGGTTGTGGCGCAGACGCCCACGCCGGTATGTCTGGTGCTGGTGTAAATCCATCAGCGCAGTGAAGAGGAACCCATCCCCGTGCCCGCCGTCGAACCCTGCATGACTGCTAACCCTATCGTTCGCTTCATTCGGCGCATCGTCATCCTTGGCGGCCTGATCGCACTCGCGGTCTGGGCCTGGCCCCGCCTGCCAGATGCCGCGCGCGCGCCCTGGCACATGGCGCGGCTGTCCTGGCAGCCAGCCCCTACCTCATTGCCCGTCCCCGTACAGGGCATCGCCAAATCAAGGCTGACCGACACCTGGGGCGCGGCGCGCTCAGGCGGCCGGCGGCACGAAGGCATCGATATCTTCGCCGCGCGCGGCACCCCCGTGCTGGCTACAACGGAAGGCGTGGTCATGCAGGTCGGCACGAATAACCTGGGCGGGCAGGTGGTGTGGGTGCTGGGGCCCGGGCGCCAACGGCATTACTACGCGCACCTGGACGCCTATGCCGACATTGAACGCGGGCAACTGGTCGCACCGGGCGACGTGCTGGGCTACGTCGGCAATACCGGCAACGCGAAGGGCACGCCACCGCATCTGCACTACGGCATCTACGACGGGGGTGCCATCAACCCCTATGCGCTGCTGGTGGGGCCGGCGACACCGTCTTCATAAGCTTGGCGAGCTGGACGGGCGGGGCAGAATTCATCTAAGTTCCTGTCGCATTTGATTCAGGGTCAGTACTATGTCGCGTGCGCCGATGGGCCGGCGCGGACCCCTACTCAGGAATTCAGGAATGAGCTTTCACGCAGCGCGTCGCGCTCTTTTGCAAACCTTGGCCGCTATTGCCGGTGGCGCGATGTTTTCAGTGCTCGCCGTGCCTGGCGTTCAGGCGGGCGGCTTGGTCGCCGATAGCGTTCGATCCGCCGCGTCGGCTCAGTCCAACAATGCCGAGCCCGTCCCCCCCAGCGCCAATGTCGATGACGCAGTGCAAGCACTGATGCGCGAGTATGACGTGGCCGGCCTGGCGATCGCCGTGACGCGTGAGGGGCGGCACGAGTTCCGCAGCTATGGCGTGGCGTCGCTGCAAACGCATGCGCCCGTCGGCCCCGACACGCTGTTCGAAGTCGGCTCCATCAGCAAGACCTTCACCGCCACGCTGGCCACCTACGCGCAGGTGCTGGGCAAGCTGACGCTTGAAGACAGCCCCGCGCGATTCGTTCCGGCCTTGAAAGGCACGGAATTCGGCAAGCTGAACCTGATTCATCTGGGTACGCATACGGGCGGCGGTTTTCCGCTGCAAGTACCCGACGCCGTGAAGGATGACGCACAGCTGATGGCGTATCTTGCCGCATGGACGCCGCGCTATGCTCCGGGCACCACCCGTACCTATGCCAACCCCAGCATCGGCATGCTGGGCGTGGTGGCGGCCAAGAGCCTGGAGCAACCCTTTGCGCAGGCGATGGAACAGACCCTGTTGCCCAAGCTGGGTCTTGCCAATACGTACATCAACGTGCCGGCCGCCAAGATGAGCGCTTATGCGCAGGGCTACAACAAGCAAAATGCGCCGGTGCGCGTCAACCCGGGGGTGCTGGCGGCCGAAGCCTACGGCATCAAGACCAGCGCCAGCGATCTGATCCGCTTCGTGGACGCCAACATGGGCGTGGCCAGTGAATCCCGCATGCCGGGCCGCAAGCCCAACGTCGTCAATGCCGAGGTGGCGCAGGCGCTTGCCGCCACGCATGTGGGCTATTACGAAATCGGCCCCATGACGCAGGATCTGGCCTGGGAGCAACTGGCATATCCCGTCACGCTGGATGACTTGCTGACCGCCAACGCGGGCACGATGAACAGCCAAAGCCAGCCGGCGAGGGCGTTGAATCCGCCGCAGGCCCCGCGCGGCGATGTGTGGATCAACAAGACCGGTTCGACCAACGGCTTCGGCGCGTATGTGGCGTTCGTGCCGGCCCGTAAGATCGGTGTGGTGATCCTGGCAAATCGGAATATTCCGAACGAGGCGCGCGTGCGCCTTGCGTATCGCATTCTTGAAGCCGGCTCGCACTAGGCGGCGTCATCGCGCATCGGCGGGTTTCCTTGCAGGTCGTCAATCAGCGGCTGGAGGGCGAGGCGCCGAGCCTACTTAGCCCCCTGCACCCCCCGCACCGCGCGCCGCGTCAAAGCGGGGCAACATCCCCATCACCTCCAGCCGCTGGCATAGCTGTTCCAGCCGCTGCATCTTGTATGCGTCCACGTCCATGCCGGCGTAGACGTAAAAGCCCTGGCCATCGCGCAGGCCGTTGCGGCCTTGTTCCATGTTGCGGCCGATGATGTCCGGCGATGCGAAGCGCGGGCCGATCTCGTCGCTCAGGTAGCGCGACGCGTAGTACAGGATGTCGCCGCCGCCCCAGTCGATGAATTCCAGCAGGCCCAGCACGGAAAAGCGCAGGCCGAATCCCAGCCGCACGGCCGTGTCGATGTCTGCCGCGCTGGCGACGCCTTCCTCGACCATGCGCGCCGCCTCGTTCATGGCCAGTGCCTGGATGCGCGGCACGATGTAGCCAGCTGTGGGTGCGCACTGCACGGGTGTCTTGCCAGCCTGTCGCAGCACATCCAGCAATGCCGAGACCGATGCGTCATCGGTCTGCGGCCCTCGGCTGACTTCGACCAGCGGGATCAGAAACGCCGGGTTGAGCCAGTGCGCGTTCAGGAAGCGCTGGGGGCCTTGCACCAGTTCCGCCAACTCGGTCACGAGAAAGGTCGATGTGGTCGACGCGATGATGGCATCCGGCGCGCAGACCTCGCCCAACCACGCGAAGGCGTCGCGCTTGGCTTGCAGCCGCTCGGGCACGGCTTCGAAGACGATGCGCGCGCGTTGCAGGTCGGCCGCCGCCTCGTCGCGCCCGCACAGGCGCACGCGTTGCATGGCGGTGTCGGCTTGCTTCTCGTCCAACAGGCCCAGCTGGCTCAAGGTGTGCAGTTCACGCCGCAGGTTGGCCAGCACGCGGGCATGGTGTTCGGCCTGTTCAGCCGCGCTTCTGGGCTTGATGTCGACCAGCGTCACGGCGCGTCCGGCGTGGACGTAGGACAGGGTGATGCCTTCACCCATGCGGCCGGCGCCGATCACGCAGATTCTGTCTTCCATGTTCAGCATCCTTCTTGCAGCAGTTCCGCCATGCTGGCGCGTGACAGACGGTCCAGTCCCAACCGTTCAAGCGTGCGGCCCTCGGCGTAGAGATCGCGGCCCGTGATGGCGCTGGCGACCGCCAGCAAGCCCTGGGCGACCGGCGTGGCGACGCCCGCCCAACGGCCTGTGGACACCAGGAAGGACAGGCCCAGGCGCGTGTCTTCCAGCATGTAGCGATGCGTGTGCAGGTCGATGGTTTCGCGCCAATCGCCGCTGTCGGTCAGCTTGCCGTGCGCGCCACGCCCGTACATCCATTCGTCGCCTTCGCTGGCGTAGTGGTCGGCCAGCGGGAAGTGCGGCGCGGCATAGCCAAGCGCCTCGCGGATGGCGATGCGTTCGGCGTCCAGCGCATCGGTGACGCGGCGGATCGACTGCTGCGTGCCTTCGTTATGGATGTCCCACTTGTCGAAGTGCTCCAGCGGGCCGGCGTTCATCATGATGAGCGGCGGATGGATGATCGGCCCGGCGTTCATCAGCGCGCCGGACAGGCCGTCTTCGATGGGCTCGATGCTGGGGTAGGCCTGGCCCAGCAGCGCCAGCGCGTCGTCCGAGAGCCGGGCAGGAAACACGCCTGTGGGCAAGCGCGTGGCGTAGCCGCTGATGACGACCGTGTTGCCGTGCTTGCGCGCCAGGTAGGGCAGGGTGCCGGTTTCCGCGTAGGCGACGCGGGCGTTGTTGCCGGCGTCCCGCTGCGCGCGTGCAAACAGGTAGCTGCCGAACGTGCCGGGCGGCAGGAACACCACCTGCCCCTCTTTCAACAATGGCGCCAGCATCGGAGCCAACGCGTCGTGGGTGGTTGACGGCAGCGGAACGACGAGGACCTGCGCGTGGGCCACGGCATCTTCCAGCGCGGGCCGCAACGCCAGTTTTCCGGGGCCTACGCCCAACGCCACCTTTCGGGTTCCGCGATAGTCGGTGACAGTCAGCGCACCGGCCTCGCGCAAGCCATCAAAGGCGGCATCGTCGCGTCGCCACCAGTAGACTTCATGTCCGTTTTCGGCAAGTTCGGCCGCGGCCGCGTAGCAGCCGTGGCCGCCGCCCAGTACGCTGATTCGCATGATCAAGCTCCTTCAATGAAGCTTTGATCCTAGCGGTCGCCCGGCGCGCGGACTGCGCCAAACGCGCAGGCGTCATTCCGATCCGGCAAGGGATTGCGCAGCGCTAGGGGCGAGCCCGGCGCAAAGTCTCGGAAGGCAGGCAGCCGTAGCGCTTGCGGTAATGGGTGGCGAAATGGCCAAAGCTGGTCACGCCGTGGCGCAGCAGAATGTCGGTCACGCTATCGCCCGCCGTGGCCTTTTCCAGCGCGGCATGCACCCGCGTCAGGCGCTCGTTGCGCACGTAGTCGCTGGGGCTTTGCTTGAGAAACTGCGTGAAGCCGTTTTGCAGCGTCCGCACCGATACGCCGCAGTACGCGGCCAGGTCCGCCAGCGACAGGGATTCATCGACATGGTTCTCGATGTAGTCGCGTGCGCGGCGCACGTGCTGGGGCAGCGGCTGGCGGTGGTCCGCGCGCAGCGCGTCGGAATAATTGTGCGGCAACTGGGTCAGCAGCAATGCCAGCAGATAGTCGGAAAAGCCCACGGCCAGTGTCTGCGTGACCCCGTCGGTGGCAGGGTGCTGGTACAGGCGGCAAAGATAATCCAGCGTTTCGCGCACGGCGGCCAGACCCGGCGAGTCGGGCGGCGCTTCCAGGTCGAACACCAGCGCGTGCTTGATGGGGCGGTCCAGCAGGCGCTGCAACTGATGTTCCAGCGCCTGGCGCTCGACCCGCAGGATCAGGTTGCGGCAGTCGCGGCCGATGCTGATGACGCTGGGTTCAGAGGGCGAGGAAATCGTCAGGCTGCCGGCTTGCATGGCCGCGCTGCGCTTGCCCAGCGTGACCAGCCCCGAGCCTTGCAGCGTGATGCGGATCAGGTAGTAGCTGGCGATGTCGCCCGCGTCTATCTCGACTTCGGCGCCATAGTGCAGGTCGAACAGCGCCGCATTGCCGAAGAACACGCCATACAGCCGCGACTGCAAGGGTTTGCCCTGAGCCACGCACATGCGGTGCGACCAAAGGTGTTGGCTGACCTGGTCCTTGACCTCGGCGGCGTTGCCCGAGTCCAGCAAGCAATGGCGGTTCAGCAAAGTGGTGTTGTTGAACATGCTTTCCTGCGCGGTGGGAACAGTCGTTGCGCGCGGTGTATAGAGCCCGGGTGCGCAAAGACCTACAAAAGATGGACAACGACAAGGGAAAAACATGACTGACGCGACGCTGCCGCCTGAGACCAAACGAAGCTACGCCTACGAGTGGTATGTCGTCGTGATATGCATGCTAGCGTACATACTTTCCTTCGTCGACAGACAGATCCTGGCGCTGATGATCGAGCCGATCAAGCACGATCTGCAACTGTCGGACACGCAGTTCAGCTTGCTGCACGGCTTGGCATTTTCGCTTTTCTACGCGGTCATGGGCATCCCCATCGCCTTGCTGGCCGACCGCTATTCGCGCCCGAAGATCATCGCGATCGGCGTGGCGTTCTGGAGTCTGGCCACCGCCGCCTGCGGCCTGTCGCGCAGCTTCGCGCACATGTTCCTGGCGCGCATCGGCGTCGGCGTGGGCGAGGCCGCGTTGTCGCCCGCCACCTATTCCATGCTTAGTGACATGTTTCCGCGCGACAGGCTGGGCCGCGCGGTAGGCATTTATTCGATCGGCTCGTTCATCGGGGGCGGCATGGCGTTCCTGATTGGCGGTTATGTCATCAACCTGCTCAAGAGCGTGGACAGCGTCGTGGTGCCCTGGATAGGCGCGATGCGGCCGTGGCAGGTCACGTTTTTCATCGTGGGGTTGCCGGGCCTGCTGGTCGCGCTGCTGATCCTGCTGACTGTGCGCGACCCGCAGCGGCTGGGCTTGCGCCGCAACGCCGATGGCCATGCACACAAACCCAGCGTCGCCGATACCTTTCGCTTCCTGGGTCGCCACCGCCGTACGTTCTTCTGCCATTACCTGGGATTTTCGTTCTACGCGATGGTGCTGTTTGCGTTGCTGGGCTGGACGCCGGCGTTCTACATGCGCAAGTTCGGCATGTCGCCGGTGGATGTCGGCTACATGCTGGGCGTAGTGGTGCTGGTGGCCAATACCGCTGGCGTGTTCTGCGGTGGCTGGCTGATGGACGGGCTAGCCAAACGTGGCCATCGCGATGCCCCGCTGCGCGCGGGCGTGATCGGCGCGGTAGGCATGGCGTTGCCGGCCGTGGCGTTCACGCAGGTGGACAGCTTGTGGGCGTCGGTCGGCCTGTTGCTGCCCGCAATGTTCTTCGCGTCCTTTCCGATGCCGACGTCCACAGCGGCGATGCAGATCCTGCCGCCCAACCAGATCCGCGCTCAGGTGTCGGCCTTGTTCCTGTTGATCTCCAACCTGATCGGCTTGGGGTTGGGCACGACGGCGGTCGCGCTGCTGACCGACCGGCTGTTCCAGCGGCCAGCGGCGGTGGGGCAGTCGCTGTCGCTGTTGATCGGGGTGGCCACCGTGTTGTGCGTCGTGCTGCTGGCGGCCGGCTGTGCCAGCTATCGGCGCAGCCTGGCGCAAGAGGAAGCGGGGCAGGGGGGCGCCGCGCATACGGCCGAGAACATGCCCGCGCGCTTGGATGGCGGCAGCGTGCCCAGTGCTGGCCGGGCCGGAGCGTGAAGGGGCGCGGGCGTCATGGGGTGTGGACGTGATGGGGGCTGTCGGGACTTGATCGGGATTGCTTAGGCTCGCTCGGGCTCGCTCAGGCTTGCTTGGGTTTGCTCCGGCTCGCTGAGGCTTGCTTAGGCTAGCTCAGGCTTGCTCGGACCTGACAAGGCGGCGTTCCTGTCGAAACGGGGCCAGAGCAAAACCTTGGCCCCGGCCCCGTTAAATCTGTTTCAACCTATCACCGCAGCAAGGGGCCATTCGCCAGAGGCCCCCTTCCTGGCCGATAATGCCGGCTTTACGCCAAAAGCTGGACCCCTCATGCCCTGCGTTACCCGTCGTCTGCCCGTTGCCCTGCTGGTCTGCCTGACGGCGATCCTTGCGGGATGCGCTTCCCCCAAGCCGGCTTTCGAAAGAGAAGACTTCACGCAGAACGACGTGTTCTCGCGCACCTTTCCCACCGCCAGCACCACCGCCTGCGACGCAGGCCGGCGCGCCTTGCTGAGTCAGGGCTACAACATCGACCGATTCGACCCCGCCCGCGTGTCGGGCCACAAGAATTTCCAGGGCGAAGACGGGCTGCATACGCAGATCAACTTCAATATCGATTGCGCCTCGGACGGCAGCGCGAACCAGCGGGCCACCGTGTTCGCCAATGCCGTGCAGGATCGCTACTCGATCAAGCGCACCACCAGCTCGGCCAGCGTGGGCGTCAGCGTGCTGGGCCAGGTGTCCATGCCTTTCGGCTCCAGCGACGATTCGCTGGTGAAAACGGCCAGCCAGACCGTCTCGCGGCCCAAGTTCTACGAAGGTTTTTTCCAGCTGTTGCAGCGCTTCCTGCCCGATGCCGAAGCCGCCGCCACGCCGCATGTGCCCCCGCCCAGCCGCGCGCGCGGCTCGCAGGCCAAGCCGGCCGCGCCGCCTGCCGACCCGGTCGTCTCGCCGGACGCACCCGCCGACACCCTGAACCCCGCCGCGGCCAATGGCCCGTCGGGGCCGGGCGCGGTTCCGGACAAGGCGGTCAATTCGGGTGCCGACAAGCCCGCTGGCGACACCCCGCATCCGACTCCGCCGTCCACGCCTGGGAATACTGAAACGGGCACCACGCCCGCCGTGCCGGCTACGTCGGGTTCTGCTGCGCCGACGACGCCACCGGCAAGCACTTCGGCCGCTGCCTCGGCAACGACTCCGGCATCTGCTTCGACAACTGCCTCGTCAACGACTTCCGCAGCTTCTACGGCGACCACCTCGTCAACGACTTCGGCGGCTCCCTCGGCAAGCACCTCCGCAGCCAGCCCGGCAACATCCCCCGCGACGACGACGTCCGATACGCCCGCCACCGGCCGCTGACGCGCGCACGCCAGCGCAGGGTTGCGCTGGCGTTTCACTACCACGCGCCGTCCAGGCTCCGCTGCAGCCGTTCCCCGCATCGACCCTCTTCCCGCGCCGCATGCGGCGATAATGCCGGCCATGACTTATCAACTGCTGAAAATGGCCCACGTGGCCGCTGTGGTCGCCTGGCTTACCGGTTCTCTGTTTGTCTCGCTGTTCCTGCTGACGTCGGCCCCGCAGGAGGGCGAGGACGCGCCCAAAGAACGCAAGATGCTAGGCGCGCTGCGCCGTTGGACCCTCTGGGTGACCACGCCCGCGATGCTGGTGTCGTGGTTGATCGGGCTGCATCTGGCCATGACGTTCGGCTGGTTCGCCATGAACTGGATCTGGGTCAAGGTCGGGTTCGCGCTGGCGCTGTCCGCCTTGCTCGGCATCCAAAGCGCGTCGCTGCGGCGCATGGCCCAGGGCTCGCTCAAGCGCCCGCCCATGGTGGATCTATACGCGCCGTTCACCGTGCTTGCCTGTGGGGTCATCGTGACACTGGTGCTGGTCAAGCCGTTCTGATTCGCTTCAGGTGGCGCGGCCCGCGCGCGCGACCATGAAGACAGCGCTGTAATAAGGATTCAACCAAGTCGTCGTTGGGGAAAGCCAGGCGAGTACCTAGAATCGTCCGTCTAGTCCGCACAAGCTTTTACGCGCCACGCGCGCTGGCGATTCGACCATGACGATCCGACCCCCCCGGCACGATTTGCCCCTGGATTCCGGCAGCCCCACGCCCCGCGAAGGCGGGTGGTTGCGGGCGCTCATGTGCGCCATGCTGCAAGCCGCCGCGATGTTCCATGGGCCGGAGTTTCCCGCTGACCCCGGCCTCTTCGACGAGAAGCGGCCGCAGCGCTGACGGGCGCGCCTCTAAGGCAACGCCGAAAACAAATTGGCCAACTGCTGCTTGCCCAGGCTTTCCTGCTCGTTGGCCATGCGGTTGATCGCCGCCATGTGCTGATAAAAGCGCTTCAGGTCATCGTCGCGCTCGAACATCAGTTCGTCGTGGTCGGCGTACCAATATTGGCGGTTGTCGTCCAACAGCGTGATCATCTGGCCAAATTCCTGAAGAATGTTCGTCTCCAGCGACCACACCTTGCCCAGGCTGTCGCTGCGCCGTTCCAGCGTCGAGGTCAAGGTGGCCATCATCTTTTGCTTCTCGGGTTCGCGGATGGCCAGCGAGCGGATCAGCTCGGGCATGTCTTTCAGCACCTGAATGCTCTGGTCGCGGTACTTGGGCACCAGCCGTTCGGCAAGCTCAAGCATCATGCGGCTTTCCACCAGCCCCGTGTCCAGCGCCAGCCGATGGGCGTCCAGCAGCCGGGGCATGCCGATTTCCTTGAGTTCATTCAGATAGGCCTTGTGCTGCGCGACCCGCTCGCTGGCCACCGTTTTGATGGCGCGTTCCAGTTCGCCATAAAAACCCTTCGCCTTGGGAGTGGGGTCGATCGAGGGCAGATTCTCGGGCACGCCGTCCCCGCCTGTCACCATCTGGTTCAACGTGTCGGCGACTTTGCGGATCTCGGCGGTGGCGACTTTTTCCTCGGCGCGCTCGCGCATGCGGATCCCACCCACCGCCACGCCCAGCGCCAGCAGCACCAGCGCGGCCCCGACCCACCACCGCCGTCCGGCCAGACGCGCGCGCAGGCGGCGGGAAAGCGTAAGGGTGTCGTGCTGCGGAGTCATGGCGCACCAAAAATGGGGTCATCGGGCTTGAATGTATCGAGCCGGTCTGGACGCGTCAACGCGCCTTTCCAGTCGATGTCGCCCGCCGCAAGTGCCGTGCCGACCCGCTCTGACCGCGCGCTATGACGCGGCGGAATCGCGCCGCCACGCGGCCCATTCGCCCGCACCTTCGAAATGGCGGTCGCCGCGCCGGGCGGTGGCGAGCCCCGCGCGCAGCACGCTGAGGTCCAGCCCCGGCAGGTTGCGCAGCAAGGCGGGGGGCAGGGCGTCGACATCCAGCAATTCGTGGTCCAGGAACACGCGCATCATGTCGTCGTCCTCGCAGCGCACCCAGAGATACCAGGCGCTTTCCATGTAGTCGCCATGCCAGGGGTCTGGGTATATCGCCTGGCTGAAGGAAAAGCCGAATTCGTGGACGTCGGCCCAGGCCCAATGCTGCTGCACGCCGATGGCGCGCGCCAGTTCGCAGTGCCGCGTGAAGCCGGCGTCGTCAAAGCTCACGGATTGCCGAAAGGGGTCTTCCGGAGGCGGCGGGCCGGACAGGAAGCGTTTGAGGCGTGACCACATGAGATAGAAAAATGGAATTGGAAAAGGGCGGATCGCGTGGAGCCACGGGAGGTGAACGCAGTGTAGCGGCGCGTGGGTGTGTAATAAATGTTACAACCTTTGATTCTCGTCAATCCCGTGTCGCTCTAAAGCGGGTAGGGTTGCGCCTTGCCCGAAGGGGCGCCCCGTGAGAGGGCCGGCCAGCCTGGGGTAGACGACAAGCGCAGCAAGGACAGGAGCTATGACAGATAAGACACCGCAAGAAGCCTCCCCGCAAGACGTCGCCGCGACGCCACGCAAACGCGCTGGTGCATCGGCCGGGGCGGCCAAGCGCACGGTAGCCACCGGCCGGCCACCGCGCGTCCGCCGTGCGCCAGAGGCCGGCGCATCGGCCGCGCCGTCGGCAGGATCTGCCTCGGGGCAGGCGGCCGTACCTTCTGCTGCGCGGGCGGCCAAGCGATCGGCAGTGCGGTCGGCGAAACCCCCGGCCGGGCAATCCGCAAAGTCCTCGACCGGGCAGTCCGCCAACTCATCGAGCGGACAATCCACGCAGCCCTCGACTGGGCAATCGGCCAATCCTGCGAGCGGGCAATCCGCCAAGCCCTCCTTTGGTTCTTCGGCCCAGCCGTCCTCGTCTGCGCAAACGATCACCCCGCCCACCGAGCGTGCCGTGCTGGCGCGCAAGAAGGTGCTGGCGCGTGAAGATGCCGCGCGCCAGGAAGCGGTTTCGGTGCTGGCCGACATTGCGCGGCGCTACAACGTGGTGCCGCAGGCGCAGGCCCACGAGGCGTTGCGCTCGGTCATTGAAGCGTTGTCGCCGGACGACGCGCGCGCGGTGCATCGCGCGCTGGTGGAGGCCAACACCCAGGCGCCCGCCGCCAGCCGCAATCCGGACGAGGAACTGGCCACTGCCTGGCGCGAAGGCATTTATCCTTACCGCAACCGCATGCTGCGTCGCAATTACGAAAAGCAGAAGTACCAGCTGCAAGTGGAACTGCTGAAGCTGCAAGCCTGGGTCAAGGCCACCGGCCAGCGCGTGGTGATCCTGTTCGAGGGGCGCGACGCGGCGGGCAAGGGCGGCACCATCAAGCGCATGATGGAACACCTGAACCCTCGTGGCGCGCGCGTGGTGGCGTTGGAAAAACCGTCCGATACGGAAAAGGGCCAGTGGTATTTCCAGCGCTACGTGCAGCATCTGCCCACGGCCGGCGAGATCGTGATGTTCGATCGCTCCTGGTACAACCGCGCTGGCGTCGAGCGCGTGATGGGCTTTTGCACGCAGCAGGAATATCTGGACTTCCTGCGTCAGGTGCCGGACTTTGAACGCCATCTGGTGTCCAGCGGCATTCATCTGGTGAAGTTCTGGTTCTCGGTCAGCCAAGAGGAACAGCGCCGCCGGTTCCTGCAACGCAAGGTGCATCCGCTCAAGCAATGGAAGCTGAGTCCGGTGGACCTGGCCTCGCTGGACAAGTGGGACGACTACACGCGCGCCAAAGAAGCGATGTTCGCGCATACCGATACGGCGGATGCGCCGTGGATCGTGGTGAAGTCGGACTGCAAGAAGCGCGCGCGCCTGAACGCCATGCGCTATGTGCTGACCCGCCTGCCATACGAAGGCAAAAGCGCCGAACCCGGCATGGCGCTGGACCCGCTGATCGTCGGTCGCGCGCTATAGGCGTTCAGGCCCCGAGCGCCTTCAGGTTCAACGTGTGGCTGTGCCCGATCCACACTGCGCAATCACGATGGTCGCGCAGTGAATCACCGGTGTTCGGATGCATGAAAACATCCAGCGCGCCGTGGTTCAGCGTGAGCCAGGTGGCGATCTCGGCAAACTGCGCCGGGGCGAACGCAATCTGATAGCTCCATTGCGGATGCGGGCCAACGGGGCGCTCATGGAAGCGCCCCATTTCCATCTTGCCGTCGAACCGGGCCACGACGCGCTCGCGCAATGCGAAGGCGGCGTCGCGGCTGGCCGCGTCGAAGTACACGTGGGCGTGCCAGCTGGCCACGCCGCTTACTGCCAGATCATTCATGTTCGTCTCTGTGGTGTTCAGCCGCCCGCGCGCTTGGCGCGATGGCCGCTGCTTGTCAGCGCGTCGATGATGCGCTCGCAGTGATCGCCTTGCACTTCGATCACCCCGTCCTTGACCGTGCCGCCCGAGCCGCAAGCGGTGCGTAATTGCTTGCCCAGCACGGCAAGCGCCATGGGATCCAATGCCAGGCCGCGCACCACCGTCACGCTCTTGCCGCCCCGGCCCTTGGTCTCGCGCGAGACGCGGGCCACGCCGTCGCCCGTCGGGGCAGCCCGCGTGGCGGACTGGCATTGGCATTGCGCCAGCGGCTGGCGGCATTGCGGGCACATGCGGCCGCTTTCCGTGGAATAGACGAGTCCGCCCGTCGATGCGCGCTTCATGACTTGCCTCGCATCTGATCGATCAGGCGGCGGTCGCGCTTGGTGGGCCGGCCGGTTTCGATGCCCAGGGCGGGCTCCGGCGCCAGACGTCGCATTTCCGCAGCGCGTTCTCGCGCGGCGATGCTGTCGGGCGTTTCCTCATACAGCAGGCGCGCCACGGGCGCGGGGCCACGCACCCCGCTGACCGCAACGACCCGCACCTGTAGCGCGGGATCTTCCTTGCGGATCGTGATGTGGTCGCCGGCCGCGACCTCGCGCGACGGCTTGGCGGCCTGGTCGTTCACGAAGACACGGCCTTTGCCGATCTCTTGCACGGCCAGGCTGCGCGTCTTGTAAAAGCGCGCCGCCCATAACCATTTGTCGAGTCGAATCCTGTCCATCTTGCTGTTCTCTGCGATGTGCTCTTGCCAAGCCGCCATCATAGCGCCGGGGCGCGGGCGCAAAAAAAGCGCCCGTTGGGGGCGCTTCAGATCCAGCGGGAACTCAGGCGGGAACTCGGGCGGTGACTCAGGCGAGCCATCGGCCCGCCCGCATCAATCCAGTTTCAGATTCGCTTCTTTGACCACGCGCTGCCATTTGGCGATTTCGGCGCGACGGAACGTGTCCAGCTCGGCCGGCGTCGACCCGATCGTTTCGGCGCCGATCCCCGCCAGTTGTTCGGCAATGGCAGGGTCGCGCAGCACCTTGGCCAGCGCTTGCGACACCTGGTCCACGATGGCCGGCGGCGTGCCGGCGGGGGCGAACACCGCATTCCATTCATACGTCTCGTAGCCCGGCACGCCGGATTCCGCGATGGTGGGCAGATCGGGCGCCGTCTTGGAGCGCTCCAACCCGCCGACCGCCACCGCGCGCAGCTTGCCGTTCTTCACGTGCTGCCAGGCCGAGCCCATGCTGGCGAACATGACCGGGACCTGCCCCGACATCACGTCGATCATGGCCGGGCCGCCGCCTTTGTAGGCCACGTGTTGCAGGTGCGTCTTGGCCAGCAGGTTGAACAATTCGCCGGCCAGATGCTGGGCCGAGCCCGGGCCCGCCGACGCGAAATAGACCGGATCCTTTGCCTTGCCCAGCTTGATCAGGTCCGCCACCGACTTCACTTCATAGGACGGCGTGACGACCAGCACGTTGGGCACGCGCAGCAATAGCGAGACGGGCGCGAATGCGGTCAGCGTGTCGAACTGCATCTTGGAATGCAGCGCGGGATTCTGCGCGTGGTTGGAAGCGTCCAGCATCAGCGTGTAGCCATCGGGCTGCGCCTTGGCCACCATCGCGCCGCCGATCATGCCGCCGGCGCCGCCCCGGTTTTCAATGACGACCGGCTGGCCCAGCTCGGCGGCCAGCTTCGGGCCGATCAGCCGGGCGACGACGTCCACGGTGCCGCCAGGCGGATAGGTCACCACCAGCGTCACGGGGCGTTCCGGGTAGGCGGCGTGGGCCGTGGCGGCCGCGCCCACCAGCAGGCCGGCGGCGGCCAGCATGCCGCTGCAACGCGTCAGGCGCTTGATAAATGAGGTCATGGTTTGTCTCCTTGGATTTGGAATTGGAATAGGTGCAACGGCGTGTCGGCGAGCACGCAGCGCCGTTCGGTGGGATCGTCGATCCAGGCGTCCAGCCACTGCGTCGCCGCCGTGTAGGACGCCACGTGCCGATGTTCGGTATGAGGCCAATCGCTGCCCCACATCAGGCGCTGGGCGGTGTACGCCCGCACCAGCAGCGCAGCGGCCTGGCGGCCGGCGTCGTCTTCTTTGCCAGCCGGCCAGTTGCGGTAGGGAGCCGACAGCTTCACCCAGACCTGCCCGCTGTCCGCTTGTTGCAGCAGGTAGGCAAAGCCCGGATCCGTCACGCCCAGCGCGGGGTCGGGCCGGCCGAAGTGATCGACCACCACGCGGCAGCCGGCCGCCAGCAGCGCCGGCAATATCTCGGGCAGCCGCTGGGCCTGCGCATGCACTTCAACATGCCAGCCCCGCGCCGCGACGCGGGCGAGCAGGGCTTGCCAGTCGGGCGCGTGCAGGGGCGGCGTGGGCAAGCCGATCAGATTGAGCCGGATGCCCACCACGCCGGCATCGGCCAGCGTCTGCAATTGCGCATCGCTGATGGCAGTGTCCACCACGGCCACGCCGCGCAGCCGATCCGGCGCGGCACGCAACGCTTGCACGAGGTGGCTGTTGTCGGTGCCCAGGAAGCTGGGCTGCACCAGCACGCCGTGGCTCATGCCATGCGCGTCCAGCAGCGTCAGATACTCGGTGAGCGTGGCGTCGTAATCGGGGGTGTGGCGCCGCGTGTCGGCAAGCGCGAGGTCCTGCCGGAACACGTGCGCGTGGGTGTCGACGGCGACGCCGGAAGGGTGCGGGGGCAATGCGGTCTCCTGTCTTGTGCGCGGGCGTTACCGCGCGCTGTTCTATGAGCCGGATTCTAGGCAGGAGAGGTATAGTTTTCCATTCTGTAAAACTGCTTTTTATATATCGGATCAATATGGAAACCCGGCACCTGCGATATTTCCTGGCGGTGGTGGACCACGGCAGCGTCAGCCGCGCCTCGGAGTGGCTGGGCATCGCGCAGCCTGCCTTGAGTCAGGCGCTGGGCCGCATGGAAAAGGACCTGGGCGTGCGCCTCTTCGAGCGCTCGCGCCAAGGGGCCGCGCCCACGCCGGCGGCGCTGGCCATATTGGAAGACGTGCGCATCAGCGTGGCGCGTATCGACGCAGCGGCGCACCGCGCGCGCGAGATCGGGCGCGGTAGCGCGGGGCAATTGACGGTGGGGCTGGTGTCGTCGGCGCTGTTCGACACGCTGCCTCGCGCGCTGCGCGAAATGCGTCGGCAGGCGCCCGGCGTGCGCGTGATCCTGCGCGAAATGAGCAACGCCGAGCAGGCCGATGCGCTGCAAACCGGCGAAATCGATATCGGCCTGATGCACACGCCCGTCGCCGTCGGCGGCCACATGCGCGAACGGCAGCTGCTGCGCGATCGGCTGGTCGCGGCCGTGCCCGACGAGTTCGACGTGGCGGCCGATGGCACGGTGTCGATGGCGCAGATCGCGCAGGCCGGCCTGGTGATGTATCCGCAGGCGCAATTGCCGGCCTTCCATGCCGGCATCATGGACGCCATGCGCAAGGGCGGCCACGCCGTCCAGGTGGCGCAGGAAGCCAATCGTACGCTGACCGTCCTGTCCTGCGTGGCGGGCGGATGCGGCGTGGCGCTGCTGCCCAGTTGGATCCGCACGATGAATTTCGGCGGCGTGCGCTTTTGCGAAGTCCGCGACGGGCAGGCGCTGCCCAGCTTCGACCTGAGCGCGATCTGGCCGGCTAGATCCGTACCGACCTTGGCCGATGTGTTTGCGAATCTGGATCTGGGGGCGCGCTGATGGGTCTTGCCGTCTGGATTTGGGGGGGCGCTGAATGTCATGGCCACTCTGATGAGGGCAGGCGCTGCAAGTGTCCTCCAATCCAGTCCTAGGCAGCGTCAATTTCCTGCTCCAATCTGCCAGCCCGCGCGCTGCCGGTTCTCGCCACGTCAGATCCCGACGCCCGCCAACCATTCACGCCAAAGCGCCTGGATGCCGGCGAAATCCATCCCCGCTTTCAATGTGCCTTCAGTTACCCAGCCAGAACGCTTAAGCGACGCTTAAAGCGGCATTTTTCGCGGAACCCCGCGCATCGGCCCCGTCTAACCAGAAACGGTTTTGATGGGGATGCGCGAATGGATCTGAACTGGCAACAGCAACTGATGGAAAGCGCGATCTGGCTGGCGCGCGCCTTTGGCATCACCGCCGTCGCGCTGGGCGTGGCGGCGTTCGCGCTGGCGCGCACCACGGAATGGGGGCGCAAATTCTGGCGTCTGGCCTGGCCATACCTGACGCCACGGCGCAGTTGGCGTCCGCTGCTGATGCTGGCGCTGCTGCTGTTGCTGGCGATGGCCGCCGTGCGCATGACCGTGCTGTTTTCGTTCTGGTACAACGGCTTCTACAGCGCGCTCCAGGCGCTGGACCAAACCGCATTCTGGCGCTTTCTAGGCATCTTTTCGGTATTGGCCTGTGTGCACGTCGTGCGCACGCTAGCCGATAGCTACGCCGGCCAGGCCTTCGACATCCATTGGCGCGTCTGGCTCAACGACCGCCTGACGCGCGACTGGCTGGGCGCGGGCGCGTACTACCGTGGCCACTTCGTTGACGAACCCGTCGACAACCCCGACCAACGCATCGAGCAGGACATCGCCATGTTCGTGACCGGTTCGCGCACGCTGGCCATCGGCGCGTTGAGCGCGATGGTGTCCTTGGTGGCGTTCACCGGCATCCTGTGGGGTCTGTCCGGGCCGTTGGTCGTGGCCGGCGTGGAAGTCCCGCGCGCGATGGTGTTCATCGTGTTCCTGTACGTGATCGTCGCCACCTGGTTCGCGTTCAAGATCGGACGGCCGCTGATCCGCCTGAATTTCCTGTCCGAGCGCCTGACCGCGAATTTCCGTTATGCGCTTGTGCGGCTGCGTGAGAACGCCGAGAACGTGGCGTTCTATCAGGGCGAAGCGGTTGAACGCGCGACCTTGTGGGGCCGCTTTACGGCGTACATCGCCAACCTTTGGGCGCGTGTGTACCGGGGCCTGAAGTTCGACGGCTTCAACCTGTCGGTCAGTCAGGTGGCCGTGGTGTTTCCCTTCATCTTGCAGGCGCCGCGCTTTTTCAGCGGGGCGATCAAGCTGGGGGATGTGATCCAGACTTCGCAGGCATTCGGTCAGGTGCAGGATGCGCTGTCGTTCTTCCGCACGTCCTACGACACCTTCGCGCAATATCGCGCCACGCTGGACCGGCTCAATGGGTTTCTGGATGCCAACGAAGCGGCGCGCGCGCTGCCGTCGGTGCACACCGAGCCCTTGCCCGATGGCCTTGACATCGACGGCGTGACGATCAGGCGGCCGGATGGCGACGTGTTGCTGCGCGACCTGAACCTGCGGTTGCGCCCCGGCCAGACCTTGTTGATCAAGGGGCCGTCGGGCAGCGGCAAGACGACGCTGCTGCGCGCGCTGGCCGGCTTGTGGCCCTATGCGCAAGGCCAGGTGCGCCGGCCGCAAGGGGCCTCGGCCTTGTTCCTGTCACAACGGCCGTACCTGCCGCTGGGGGACCTGCGCAGTGCGCTGGCCTACCCTGGGCAGGCGCAGCCGCAGGATGACGCGCGGCTGGTCGACGCGTTGCGTCAGGTCAACCTGGGCCATCTGAGCCAACGACTGGACGAGGTGACGGACTGGTCGCGCATCCTGTCCATTGGCGAACAGCAGCGCGTGGCTTTTGCACGCGTGCTGTTCAACCGGCCCGCCATCGTGTTCCTGGACGAAGCGACGTCGGCGACCGACGAAGGCCTTGAGCACATGCTGTACAGCCTGCTGCGCAGCGCGCTGCCCGACTGCATGCTGGTCAGCGTGGGCCATCGCAGCACGCTGGATCCGTTCCACACGCACCGCCTGTATCTGGACGGCGCGGGTGGCTGGACGATGGGTGCGGCGGATCCGGCGCCGGGCGCGGCGGCACTGCGCGAAGCCGCGTGATGCTTGAGGTCCGGCGTGTTGCACGCTGGTGAGCATGATTGATTCGCTCTGGTCCCGACGCGCAGCAGGCCGGCAAGCTTGCGTGACTCGTTGAGGACCCGCTGCGCAGCACACCTATCAGCCTGCGTTTCTGACTCAGGTTCCCACGCGCAGCGGCCCGGTCAGCTTGCGTAACGCGGCGATGACGCTCTGCGCGGTGATGCGCCCCGTCTTGGGGTTGGCCGACGGGATGTTCTGGATTTCCATCGAGAACGTGGCGGCGTCGGACACGACTTCGACGCGGTGCACATTGCGCTCCAGCGTGGGATCTGCCCAGATTTCCAGCGTGGTGCGATCCGGACCGATGCCCGCCAGCGACACGCTGACCGCCACGTTCAGGTTGGCCGGAAAACCCGTTGCGGCTTCGCGCGGCGAGCCCCGGAAAATCAGGCGCGGTTCGGTGACGTTGTCCAGGTTGATGTTGTTGTCGGTCAGGTACGGCGCGCCGAGCAGGCCGCGCGGCGGCTTGCGGGTGATCATCGTGACCGAATGAATGACGCCTTCGGCGGCGGCGGTGATGGCGTCAAGCCCCAGAATGGCGCCCGAGGGCACGAGAATCTGGCCGCGATGCTCGCGCGCGACGTCGATCAGGTCTTCGTTGGCCAGCAGGGCGCCGGAACTGAGCACCACCAGTTTCTTGCCCGCGCGCAGCACGGGCTGGGCCAGTTGACGGAACACCGCGGCCGGCGCGCATTCCACCACCACGTCGCAATGCTCGTGCAGCGCGTCCAGCGTGGTGAAGGCAGGCGCTTGCCCTGTCCAGGCGAAGTCGGGCGCGGCCTTGGGGTCGCGAACGGCGACGGCGGTCAGGGTCAGGCCGGGCAGCCCGGCATCCAGGGATTGCGCCACGGCCTGGCCGATGGCGCCGAAGCCGGCGATGCCGACGCGGTAGCTGTTCATGGAGAATCCGGAAGGTAGGGCTGCGGCGAACCGCAAGCTGGACAAAAGACAACGCCATCGATAACGACGGCGTCAGGTTGCCGGCCACTGTATCCAGCGGCCGGCCGGGCGTCAATGCGCAATAGCCGCAGTGTGGTCAGCCGCCTTGCTGTGCGCGCGCCATGTAATCGACGGTCAGATTCGACAACGCGCGCACGCCGTTGATCAAGCCCGATTCATCCACGTAAAAGCGCGGGGAATGGTTGGGCGCGGCCTTGTCCACGTCGGTGCCCTTGGGCGTCACGCCCAGGTAGAAGAACATGCCCGGCACCTTTTCCTGATAGAAGGAAAAGTCCTCCGAGGCGGTGGACTTGGGTTGCAGGCCATAGTTGCCTTCGCCCGCCACGCGCCGCAGGGTCGACCCCATTTTCTCGGTCAGGGCGGGGGTTGTTGACGGTGGCGTTGTAGAGCTCCACTACCCGCACGTCGGCCTTGGCGCCCGCGCTTTGCGCGATCATGTCGGCCGTGCGCGTGATGCGCTGGTGGATGTCCTTCTTCATGCCCTCGTCATAGGTGCGGATGGTGCCCGTCATGGCAACGCTGTCCGGCACGATGTTCATGCGGTTGCCGCCGTGGATCGCGCCTACCGTGATGACCGCCGGCTCCAGCATGCTGTTGATCTGGCGGCTGGCGATGGTTTGCAGGCCAAGAATGATCTGCGAGCTGACGACGATCGGGTCGATGCCAGACCAGGGGCGCGCGCCGTGCGTCTGCTTACCCGTGACGTCGATCCAGAACTGGTCGGCCGCCGCCATGGCCGGCCCGCTGCGCCACGACAGCCAGCCTGCCGGATACGCGCTGGATACGTGCAGGCCGAAGATGGCGTCCACCTTGGGATTGTCCAGCACGCCTTCCTGCACCATCATCTTGGCGCCCCAGATCTTCTTGCCGTCGGGCTCGAAGTCGGCGGGGCTTTCCTCGGCGGGCTGGAAGATGAATTTCACGCTGCCGGGCAATTCGTCTTTCATGCCGGCCAGCACTTCGGCCGTGGCCATCAGGATGGCGGTGTGGGTGTCGTGCCCGCAGGCGTGCATCACGTCAACTTCCTTGCCCAGGTACGTGCCCTTGGCCTTCGAGGCAAAGGGCACGTCCACCTGTTCCTTCACGGGCAGCGCGTCCATGTCGGCGCGCAGCGCGACCACCGGGCCGGGCTTGCCGCCCTTGAGCACGGCGACAACGCCCGTGCCCGCCACACCGGTCTTGACGTCCATGCCTAGCGCGCGCAGATGATCGGCGACCAGCTTGGCGGTGCGCGTTTCCTGGTTGCCAAGTTCAGGGTGCTGATGGATGTCGCGGCGCCAGGCGATGAGCTTGTCTTCGATGGCGCGCGCACGCGTGTCGATCTGTTCGGACAGCGCGGCATTCGGCGCGGGCGTCAGCGGACCTTGTGTGCCGGGGGCGCTTTGCGCGAAGGCCGCGCCACCCATCAAGAGGTGAGCGGCCAGCGCCAGCGGCGCCAGCCGGAATCGCATATTGCGAGACTGCATGGTGTTCTCCTCGTGGTTGTTAACCTGTTATTGGGTGAGGATCTTACCCAAGCGCCACGCGGCCGGCGGGTTTGTTACGGATGCTTAAATTCCGCCGGTTTTGATTCCGAGCGATGGAATTTTGCTACTGCAATTTAATGCCCAGTTCCTTGATCAGAGGCGCCATCTCGGCGCGGTCGGCCTTGATGGTGGCGGCCAGTTCTTCGGGCGTGCTGCCGATGGGAATCATGCCCAGCGTCTGCATCTGCTCGCGCATCGCCGGCTCTTGCAGGATGTCCTTGACCGACTTCTGGATCAGCGCCACACGCTCGGCGGGCACGCCCGCGGGCGCCATCAGTCCGATCCAGGGTTGCGGGGAATAATCCAGGCCGGATTCCTTCAACGTGGGCGTGTCGGGCAGGCCGCCAAAGCGGTCCGGGCTGGTGATGGCCAGCGCGCGCAAGCGGCCACTGTCGATCAGGCCCTTGGAGCTGGACGGCGCATCCAGGCCCACATCCAATTGCCCGCCGATCAAATCGTTCTGCGTCTTGCCCGACGAGGACGACGGCACGTACAACGCGCGGATGCCCGCGCGCCGCGCCGTCTGTTCCCAGACCAGATGAAAGGCGGTGCCAATTGAAAACGAGCCCACACTGAGGCTGCGCGTCTTGCTCTCGCGCACGAAGTCGTCCCAGGTCTTGATGGGGCTGTCCTTGGGCACGATGAAGATGAATGGCGTGCGCGCCACCAGCGAGATCGGCTGCAAGTCCTTTTGCGTGTCAAAGGGCAGGCTGTCGACCGCGAACGGCACGATGGTCACGGACGACGCCACCACCATGCCCAGCGTATAGCCATCGGGCGCAGACTTGACCAGCGCACCGGTGCTGATGATGCCGGACGCGCCGGGCCGGTTCTCGACGACCACCGGCTGGCCCCAAGCGGCGCCGAGCTTGCTGGCCAGCACGCGCAGCATCACGTCGACCGGGCCGCCGGGCGGATTGGACACGATGATCTTCACGGGCTTTTCGGGATAGGCGGCATGCGCGGCCACGGGTGCAAGCAGCGCCATGGTGAGCGCCAGCGAGATTGTCTTGAACATGGTGTTCCCCTTGTGTTGTTGGTGTGTGCAGGATGTTCAGATGCGGAATGTGCGACGCAGAAGCAGATGCACGATGCAGATGTGCGATCCGGAATGCAGAATGCGGAATTCGTCCTTCACGCGAACACGTGCAGATGCGGCGCCATCGGCCAGCCCGGCGCTTCGCCCCGGATGAAGGCGATCCACGCCTGCTGCGTTGCTTCGGCCAATCGCTGCGCGTGGGACGGAGCTAATCCGGCAAGCATCGGCGCATCGCCGAAGGCGGCAACCGTGTCGAACACGAAAGGCAGTTCGATGCAGTGGCAGGCCTTGAAGCGCGCGGATGGCGCAACGTCGAAACGGGCAAGCCACGCCTGCCGGCCTTGTGCGACAGCGGCTTGCGCCCAGGCGCGGGACGGAGCGCCAAAGACTTGATCGCCGATGGGGTCTTCCTGCACGGGGTCGTGTTGGTCGTTGGCGCTTGTCTTGCCGTTGGGTTCGGTCTTGCCGCTGGCTTCGGGCTTCGCGTTCGTCTCGTTCGTTGCGTGCATTCCATTCGTCGCGTTCGTCCCATTCGCCGCACTGCTCGCGCCCGTCGGTGCCTCCCCACCCATCCCCTCCCGCGCCTGGACCAACTGCCCCGGAAAGGCGGCCATCTCGTTGCGCGTGTACGCCACCAGCACGTCGGCACTCGCGGCCGCCCGACCTAACGCGGGCTCGATGTCTTCAGGCAGGACCTGTCCGTCCAGCACCGGGCAGAACTGGCTGCGGGTGCTGCCCTCGGCGCGCAAGACCTCGGCCATCGCAGGCGCTTGCTGCGCCGCCAGCAACGCAGACACGGGTAGCTCGCGCGCGGCATCCAACGATTCGACGCCTGCCGCTTGGAGAAAGGCCTGTCCCAATGCCTGCGCCTGCGCCGCCGACCGGAAGCCCCGGCCCAGCGCGGCGCTTTGCAGGATGGCGCGCGCAAAGCGTGGCTTGCGGGCTAGCATTGCGCAGATCGAGGACGCCCCGGCCGACTGGCCCATCACCGTCAAGCGTTCGGGGTCGCCACCGAGTTCCAGGATGTTGTCCAACACCCAGTCGATGGCAGCCTCCTGATCCAGCAGGCCCACGTTCGCGGTCTGGCCCGGCACATACAGCCAGCCCAGCGCGGCCAGGCGGTAATTGACTGCCACCACCACCAGGTCCCCGCGAGCCGCCAGCGCCGCGCCGTCGTACCAATCCAGCGCGCCGCCGCCGCTTTGCCAGGCGCCGCCATGCAGCCACACCACGACCGGTCGCCGCGCCCTGTCCACGGCCGGCGTCCATACCGTCAGGTGCAGGCAGTCTTCTGACTGGGGATCGCTGAAGTCTCCCATGGCGTCGCGCAAGCGCGATGGCAACTGCGGCGCCACCGGCCCGCGTCGCGTAGCGTCGAAAACCCCTTGCCATGTCGCGGGCTGGGGCGGCGCGAAGCGCAGATGGCCGACGGGCGGCCGCGCATAGGGAATAGCGTTGAAGCGGCACACGCCGCCTTGCTCTTCGATGCCGGTCAGTGTGCCCGCAGGCAGCACAGCCTGGACGGTTCGATTCATATCAGCCCCTTTGCATGGTTGTTGCGTATCGACACCCGCCAAGACGCGGGCAGCGCATGCCTATGGTAGGGACCAAACCGATGTGGCAGCCATGCCGGTTTCGAGCAAAGCCATGCGGAACACGCATGGCTAAGGGAAGCAGGGCGTACGCGTCGAAAACGCGCAAAAGCCGTGTGATGTGCCTGTGTTGACCCGACCGGGCCAGTTCTGGCCCGCTGCTTGTCGTTATGAATCTGCACCTACATGCAGCAAGGCCCGGACGCCTTGCCACCGTGCGACATCGAACCCGCGATGCGAATGACGTGCCCGCGTATAACCTGGCGCTTCGGTGGGCCCCACGAGTGCAGTGGCCGGATGAGATGGACGCGGAATCTCGCAGCGCGCCTTGATCGGCATGACCGCGCTTGCTGCCAGTGCCGTCTTGCGTCTTCCCGACGCCTCACCGTCACCAGCCTCGCCACCCCCATCCCCACCTCATTTCACGATACGCGCATCCAGGCTGTTATCCGCCAACGCCTTGGCCTGGGCTTGCGTCATGCCCAGATGCTCGTACAGCGAATGGAAGTTCTCGTTGACGTAGCCGCCGAAGTAGGCCGGATCATCGGAATTCACCGTGACCTTCACGCCGGCATCCAGCAGGGACAGGATGTTGTGATCGCGCATGTGGTCGAACACCCGCAGGCGCGTGTTCGACAAGGGACAGACTGTCAAGGGAATCTGTTCGTCGATCAGGCGGGCGATCAGGTTCGGGTCTTCGGCGGCGCGCACGCCGTGGTCCACGCGCAGTACCTTCAACAGGTCCAGCGCTTCCCAGATGTATTCCGGCGGGCCTTCCTCGCCCGCGTGGGCGACGGCGGGCAGGCCTTCAGCGCGGGCGCGGTCGAAGACGCGTTGGAACAAGCGGGGCGGAAAGCCCATTTCGCTACTGTCCAGGCCGACCGCGACAAAGGCATCACGAAACGGCAGGGCCTCGTCCAGCGTGCGCATCGCCTGTTCTTCCGGCAGATGGCGCAGAAAGCTCAGGATCAACCCGCTGGATACGCCCAGCTGTTCGCGCCCGTCCTGTAGCGCGCGGCTGATGCCGTCCAGCACCACCTTGAAGGGAATGCCGCGATCGGTGTGCGTCTGCGGATCGAAGAAGGGTTCGGTGTGCACCACGTTCTGCTCGCGGCACTTGCACAGGTAAGCCCAGGTCAGGTCGTAGAAGTCCTGCTCGGTGCGCAGCACGTTAGCGCCCATGTAGTACAGGTCGAGGAATTCTTGCAGATTGCCGTAGTTGTAGGCGCCGCGCAGGGCATCGATGTCGGGCCAGGGCAGCGCGACACCGTTGCGTTGCGCCAACTGGAACAGCAGCTCGGGTTCCAGCGAGCCTTCCAGATGCAGGTGCAGTTCCGCCTTGGGCAGTGCGTTGAGCCAGTCGTACATGGGTGCTCCGATAAAAAAGGGGCGTATTCAAAAGGGGAGTCAGGCCGCCAGCGCGACCTCGTCCGCCTGGATGGCCTGCGCCAGATGCGCCGCGAACGCACGCGCCTGGCGTGTGCTGGGGCGGTCGCGACGCCATATCGCGGCAAGCGGCGACTTCTTGATAGCGGGACGCGCGGGCAGCACAACCAGTTCTCCACGCGCTTGCCGCACCGTGGCCACGCTGCCGGGCAGCATCCAGAGATAGTGGCCGTCCAGCAGCATTTCGCGGCCGAACTCCAGGGACAGGGCGCCGATCATATCCGGAATCGGCAAACCGGCCTGGCGCAGGGACATTTCCAGCTCGCCCCGGATGCGGCTGCCGGGCAACGCCGTAATCCACGGATAGCCCACATAGTCGGCCAGCGTCGTGCCCGTCTGGCCGGCCAGTGGATGATGCACGGCGCATCCCAGCACGACGGCATCTTCCAGCAAGGTGGTTGAGCGGTAGATCTGCGGGTTGACGGTGGACGAGAAGCGGCTGATCAGCACGTCCAGCGCACCCGCGTCCAGGTCTTCGATCAGCCGTTCGTGCGTGCCGATCTCGATGGTGAGCGTGATGCGAGGATAGGCCTGCCGGAACGAACGTGCGGCCTGGGCGACCGGCCAGCCCGCGAACATGGAAAAGCAGCCCACGGTCAGGCTGCCTTCGTCACCGCGCGACACGGCGGCAAGATCGATCTCCGCCTTGCGAAAATCGGTCAGCAGCAGGCGGGCATGACGGCACATGGCCTCGCCCAGCGGCGTGCAGGTGGTGCCCTTGGCCGTGCGCTCGAACAGGCGCGCGCCGACAAGCTCCTCGATCTCGGCAATGGCGCGCGACAGGCCCGATTGCGTGCTGTGCAACTGCGCGGCCGCCTTGGACAGATTGCCCAATTCGGAAACGGTCAGCACGATTTCCAGATGACGGATGCGGAGCTTGCCTCGGAAGGGTGTCATGGCGAACGACCGGTGGGGATGTGCCGATTATTCTCTGCCGCGCACCGCTTGGCAACGCCGGATCCCGATTCATATATAGTCTTCGCCGGGCGAGACCTCAGACTAATCGCGCCGCGCTTCGCGTAAACGCGCGAGCCGGCAGAAAAGGCCATCCATGAATTCAAGCTTATCGGCCCCTTGCGCGCCGCGCCTTCGGACACTGCGCCGTATCTCAGCAGCCATGCTGCTGATGTGGGGCCTGAGCGCTTGCGGGGTGTCGCGCGTGGACGGGGTTCCTGTGTCCTGGCCCTCGTTCAAGAGCGGTGCGCCCTTGGTGCTGCCGTCGGATTCGGCGCAATGCCCGGACCTGGCCGGTGCGTACCGCGCGCAAGGTGAGTTTCGGGCGGGCGAGCCAACCGCTACGCTGAAGGACTTGCACACCTTCTTCGTCTATCCGCTGGACCTTCCCGGCATGCGCGATACGCCGTTGCCGGAGTGGCAATCCTCGGACGGGGCAACGGTGACGCTGTCGCCCGACGGCACGGGCTGGCAGGCGTTGGCGTTGGACGGGAAGGGCGCGCGGTCGAGCGGGCGACTGCCCATGCAAAATGGCGGCGAGGATCTGACGGATCTGTCAGGCGACAGCCGGATGGATCGGCCCGATCGCATCGAACGCCATACGGGCTGCACGCAAGGGCGTCTATGGGTCAGCGTGCGGCATGACTGGCGCCAGCACGAGGCGATGGGCGTGCGTCGTCACGTGGCAATGTTTCGCCAGGAAGCGGGCGGCCTGCTGGTGACCGTAGAGCGCGAGTCCGACACCCTTGGCCTGTTGCCGTGGTATTCCAATGAAAGCAGCGTGGCGCAGTACTGGTTCGCGCCCGCGCCCCGATGATCTTCTTCACTCTCTAACCATGACTCGCAGAACCCTGCTTATCTCTTTCTTGATCCTGGCTCTTTTCACCGTGCTGACCGCCTGGTTCTGGCGGCAGCAGTTCGCGCATACCGCGCCTTCGCTGCGCACGCTGATCGAAGATCCAGTGGCCAACGACGTGCATGTGTACGGCGAGTCGCCCCATCAGGACGCGCTGGCCCAGCGCGCGTTGCTGGCCGACGCCCAGCGCGGCAACCCCGACGCGCAGTTCATGCAGGGCTTGATCCTGGAGCAAGCCGATATGAAGGAGGCGCTGCGCTGGTACGAGGCCGCCGCCGCGCAGGGCCATGAGGCGGCCATCGAACGGCTGGGGCAGTTGCGTGAGCAAATGCCGACCCAATAGACATGGCCCGTAGCTCGCGCGCCGATTCCGCCGCCAGGACGGCTCTCTCGCCAACTGCCGTCGATACTTCAGTCGCTTCGGCGTTGGAACCGCCGCGTGCGCGTTTCGTATCGGGCCCCCTCGGACCGCACGTGCTCGAAATGGCGCTGACGGGTTGGGCAAGCATGCTGGCTGTCGTCGCCGTCGAGTTCCTGTCTTTGCTGTACCTGGGTACGTTGCAGGATGAGGCGGTGATGGGCGCGGTGGGTTTTGGTTCGATGACGCAGTTCACCATTACTTCCGTGTCCATCGGTGTGACGGTGGGAGGCGCCGCGTTGGTCTCGCGCGCATTGGGCGCGGGAAATCTGCCGCGCGCTCGCACCTTGGCCGGCGCTTCGCTGGTGCTGATGGCGGGCGCGGCGCTTGGCGCAGCCGCCGTTTACCTGGCGGCGATTGCGCCGTTTACGACCGCCATCGGACTGGCGTCTGAATTACGCGAGCATCTCTTGTCCTACGTCCGGATCACGACGCCGTTTGCCGTGGTGATGGGCGTGGGCATGATGTTGTCCACCTTGCTGCGAGCCTCCGGGCGAGGGCGGCAATCGATGTGGGTATTGCTGGCCGGCACCGCGACGGTCGCTGTGCTGGTTCCTGTTGCCATTTTTGTATTGGACGCAGGCATGCAGGGAGTTGCGTGGGCTGGCGGGGTGGGGCGCATGGTGACGGTGGCGTTGGGTGGGTGGCTGGTGTTTGGCAAGCATCGATTGGTCGACTGGCCGGGACGACGCGCCTTGCTGGCTGACCTTGCTGCGATTGGAAAGATTGCGCTGCCCGCCGCGCTGACGGCATTGGCGACGCCGGCGGCGGTGATTTTTACGGTGTCGACTTTCGCCACGTTCGGCCCCAGTGTTATGGCGGGGGCCACGGTGGTCGACCGAGTGCTGCAACTGGCCTATTCCCTCTACTTTGTGCTGCCGGGCGCAATTGGCCCCATTCTTGGACAGAATCTAGGCGCAGGCCAATGGGACCGCGTGAAACAGACGGTACAGCTCACGTCGCGCTGGGCCTTGCTGTATGGCTTGGGTGTGGCCACACTGCTTGCGGTGTTTGCGCCGTGGGTGGCAGACCTGTTTCAGGTGGTGGGTCCGGGACGCGACCTGATCATCTTCTTTTGCCGTTATGCCAGCTTCGCATGGGCGCTGAACAGCCAGTTCTTCGTGGCGATAGCCGTGTTCAATAATTTGGGCTACGCAGCGTATTCCACGATGATCGGTTGGCTGCGGGCGACGTTGGGGACCTTGCCGTTTGTTTGGCTGGGCGCTCATTACGGCGGGGCCGAAGGCGTGATGTTGGGACAGGGGCTGGCGTTCGCCCTGTTCAGTGTGATCGCGATTGCCGTTTGCTCGCGAGTGTTGCGTATGCCGCCAACCACGGATGCCACCGCCCGCGTTGCATAAGGAAACCCAATAGACGCAGCGGGTGTGGCCAGGGCACGCATGATGGTTCGATTTCAGCGGCTGGTCGCGGTACGATCCGGGCTGACTTCGATTTTTCAGGAATATCATGCGTCAGCGTTCATCGCGCCTTCGAATCGATTCCCTATGCCTGACCCGTGTCGTGCTCGCGGCGGCCATTACCGCCGCGACGGGCGTGGCGCACGCGCAATCGCCGGCCTCGGCGACGGGTTCAAGAGTCCAGTCCGTGCCTGCTCCGCCGCAGCCGTCGCTGACGCCCAAGCGCAGCTTCGATGACGTAGTCGCCGAGCAGGAAGCCGCCAAGGCAGGCGCCGCCGCAGCCACGCCAGCGCCCGCCGCTGCTCCCGCGCCAGCCGCAACGCCTGCCGCCGCAACTCCTGCCGCACCCCCCGCAACAACCCCTGCCGCCACCGCGACGCCTGGCTCCGCCGCCACCCCCGCCGCCGCGCCCACGGTCATCATCCCGACCGAGCTGGACACCAAGGCGTGTATCGCCAAGCTGCGCAAGGGCGCCACCGCCAACGGCCTGACCGTGGCTGACTGGGACAAGTACACCGCCAACGCCAAGTTGCTGCCCACGACCGTTGCATCCGCCAAGGGCCAACCCGAAGGTCGGGAAAGCTGGTGGGACTACATCGCCAAGACCGTGGACGATGAGCGCGTCAACGACGGTCTGGCCGTGATGAAGAAGGTCGGCCCGCAACTGTCCAGCATCGGCCAGCAATACCAGGTGGACCCGGCCACGCTGGTCGCGATTTTCGGCATTGAAACCAACTACGGCCGTCAGATCGGCAAGACCGATGTGCTCAACGCCTGGCTGACGCGCGCCTGCACTGAAAACAAAACCTTGTGGGAAAAGAACGCCTACGCGTCGGTGCGCCTGCTGCGCGACGGCACGGTGCCCGCGGACAATTTCGTGGGGTCCTGGAGCGGCGCGTTCGGCATGACGCAATTCATTCCGACGTCCTTCTACGAACTGGCTGCCGACGGCGATGGCGATGGCCGCATCGATCTGTACAACTCGCTGCCTGATGCGCTGGCGTCGACCGCCAATCACCTGCGCAAGCGCCGCGCCAAGTGGACGCATGGCTTGCCCGCCGTGGTGGAAGTGCGCGTGCCGGCTGACGTGGCCGCCGCCATCCCGCCCGAGCCCGACGCCGAATACGTGGGCACGCAAGATCGCCGCACGATCGCTCAGTGGGCGCAGGCCGGGTTGAAGCAGGGCGACGGTTCGGTGCTCAAGCTGCCGTCCGGCAATGACGAGCAAGCCTATCTGTTCGCGCCCACCGGCGCCAAGGGGCCGGTGTTTCTGGCTACGGTGAATTTCGACGCCATCCTGCATTACAACCAGTCGCGCCGGTATGGTCTGGCGGTGTCGCTGCTGCTCAATCGCCTGCAAGGCCGCCCCGGCATTATCGCGGCGTGGCCCACCGATGACCCCGGCCTGTCGCGCGCCGAGATCAAGCAGTTGCAGGAAGAGCTGTACGGCCGTGGCTACGACGTGGGCGAAGCCGATGGCATTCCGGGCGCCAAGACCCGCGACGCCGTGCGCGCGGAACAGGAACGCCGCAATCTGCCGCAGGACGGTCGGGTGGGCAAGCGCATCCTGGATGCGCTGAAGGCGGACAAGCCTGACGCCCTGCGCGCGCGGCCGGCGAATTAAGCCTGCCAAGCGGAACGGCTCATGTCATGCGCGGCTGCGCGCCGCTATGATGGAGTCGTTCCCCTTTCTATCCGAATGTCATGTCGCTGGCTGATTTTCCTGACGTTTTCCTGACGGACCGGCTGCGCGCCGAGCGCATGCGGCGCGAGCACCTGTCTTTCATCACCCGGATGCACGCCGACCCGGACGTGATGGCCACGATGGGCGGCACGCGCGACGCGGCGGCCAGCCGTCTTTACCTGGCGCAGAACGAATCCCACTGGGCCGATCACGGCTATGGCATGTACGTGCTGCAAACGCGCGAGGATGGCGCGACGGCAGGGCGCGCGGGCTTGAAGTTCACGGTCACGGACGACCGGGCCGCCATCGAACTGGCCTACGCGTTTGAACCGGGCTGCTGGGGCCGGGGCTACGCCTTCGAGATTTCCAACGCGCTGATCGCGCTGGGTTTCAAGCATTTGCCAGTCGACGCCTTGTGCGCGGTGGCCATCGAATCGAACGCGGCGTCGCGCAGGGTGCTGGAAAAAGCCGGCATGCGCTATGTAGGCAAGACGGCCAGCGACAAGAGCAACGCGAAAGTGCGCTATGCAATCCTGCGCGAAGACTGGCTGGCGCTGCAACGCGCGGCCGACGCCAGGGCGAGGCCACTGCCGCGTTAACATCCTGCCATGAGCACCACGACCTTTCCCGACGACGATCCCCCGCCAGTCCCCCCCGAACGACCCGCGCCCGACGAGTGCTGCAACAGCGGCTGCATCCCGTGCGTGTACGACCGTTACGACGAAGCGATGGAGACCTACCGCGAGGCGCTCAAGGCCTGGCGCAGCCGCCACGAAGCGAAGGACGCGCAGGGGTAGCGTGGGGGCGGCGCAGGGTTAGCGCGGGACAGCGCAGGGACAAGGCCCGGGCACTGCACGGACAGCGCAGGGCCAACGCAGGGTCAGCGCAGCGCAGCCCAGGCATAACGCGCCGGCGCGCACGTTCAAGCGCGCAGGCGGTCATCGGTTCGAATCAGCCGGCCAGTTTCATGTGAATGATCGGGAACGGGCGGCCGGCGTCGTCGTACGCCGAGCGGCCGGTGTCCACAAATCCATAGTGCTTGTAGAAGCCGTGCGCCTGCGGGTTCTGTTCGTTGACGTCCACCAGCAGCGTGCCGTGCAGCGACCGCGCGAAATTGAGCAGGCGGCGGCCAGCCCCCTTGCCGCGCTTGCTGGCGTCTACGAACAGCATCTCGACTTTGTTGCCGTTCAGGCCCATGAAACCGGCGAGCTCGCCGGTTTCGTCTTCACAGACCCATACCCGCACCGACGGCAGATAGGTGTTGAGGATCTGCGGGTACAACGCCTGGATTTCCTTTTCGCTCAGGAAGGAATGCGTGGCGCGCACCGAACGGAGCCAGATGTCCGCCAGGGCCAGGTCGTCGCCGTGGTTGCGTTCTCGGATGTTCATTTTCTTATTGGTCTTTACAGCCCAGAGCGATACAGGTCAGTCGCCGCCAGGACGGTTTCCATTTGTACAGTGTGCGCGAAGATGAAGCGGTCGCCGTAGACGGTTTCATCCGGAAACTCGGAAATCAGCGCCAGCGGCAGTTCTTCGCGGTCAGTCTCGGTGATCTGGACGGGAATGCCGTTCATGACGTCGAACCCGGTTTCGAGCGCATGCGCGTGAAAGAGTTCCAATTGCCGGGCATTGAATTGCACCAGCCCTGGCACATTGTGAGCCAGACGCGTGGTGACGCCTTCGATCAGCTTGCGTGCCCGTTCGCCCCAACCCGGGTGATGGCGCAGCACCAGGAAGAAGCCCTTCGGAATGGTCCACAGCTCGAAGTTGCGGGGCAGGTAGCCGGACAGCGGCCGGGTCCATTCGTGGGCGGGGTAGCCGTGCAGATTGATGTGCAGCTGCGCGCCGCTGATGGCGTGCGCCTGATGGCGTCCGTCGCGCTCGAAGAAAGGAGCGTGCTCGCGGTAGGCGATATCGTCGCCCAGCGCGCTGTAGCGCGAGGCGTGCAGCATGTGGCGCGGGTGATGTTCGCGCAGCCGGTTAAAGAGCGCGTAGCCATCGGGGTTTTCCGAGGCGATCAGTGCGAAGTGCGCGTCGCCGCGTTCGGCCAGCGCCTGGGCGGCGCGCAGCGCGCCGACAACGCCCGAGGTTTCGTTGGCATGCTGCGCGCCCGAAATGAAGACCGCCGGACCTGGGCCGCGCACATACGTGCCCAGCACGGGCCGGCCTTGCCGCGAGACCGCCTGGAACGCGTCGCCGCCCAAGGCCGCCACGCAGCCGGCGATCTCGGCAGCCGCCAGCGGATCGCGGCGTTGCGCCAGGGGCGCATCGGGCAAGGCGGGCGTCAGCGGCGCGACCGGGGCAAACGGCTCAAGCGAGATCTGCACACGTGCCGCGCCGTCATGGCGGCGGATGTCGGGAATGATCTGGCCCGGTTGCAGGCCACGATCGCCCGACGGGCGGCCCGAGTGATGCTGGAAGTGTTCCAGCAAAGTGAAATACACGTCCTCGTGCAGGGCCTCGAAGGTGCTGACGATTTCTTCGTCGACCGGCAGCGCGAAATCCATGCCGGGCAGGTCCACCCGGATTTCCAGGCGGTCGAAGTACGGCTCGTGCGCGCCCCAGGGGTGGTTGCGCACGGTATCCACGATGCTGCGGAACACCTGCTGGTATTCGGTCGATTGCGCGCCATCGGTCTGCACGGCGCCGTCGGCATCGCGCACGCGCAGCCAGCCGGTGGGCGAAAGCTCGGGCGTTCCATCCTGGGCGGCGCCGACGACGTTGGGCGCGAACACGCGCGTGTCGATCTGGCGGCCATCCGCGTAGGTCAGCGTGACGTCGTAGTGCAGGTCGGCCGCGCCGGCTTGCAGGTCGACCTGCACGTCCGGCAGCAGGGCGATCAGCGGATAGGCTTCCAACGTGAAGCGCTTGGCCTGCGCATGTTCATGCAGCGGGTAGCGCACGCGCGCGGACACCAGGCCGTCGCGCTCGACTTCTTCCAGAAAGAAATGCACCAGCGGTTTGTACGCGCTGCGAAAGCGCGCGGTGACGCCGGCCTGCGCCAGCCGGGCTTGCGCCGCGCGGCGGGCTTCCACGCCTTCGAACAGCCAGCCTTCTACGACCGCGCCGCGCCAGGCGGGCGCCATGTAGGCGTGCGTCCAGGCGTCCAGCGTGCGGTCAAATGTTTTTTCAAGCAAAGACATGCTTAGTGTTCCTTCGGGTTTCTTGCGGCATCCGGCAAAGAGACAAATGCCCCTTGCGGGGCATCTGATCTTTTACACCTTTCCGGTCGGGTCCAGGCGGTCGCGCAGCCAGTCGCCCAGCAGGTTCAGGCCCAGCACGGTCAGCATGATCGCCAGCCCGGGGAAGACGCTGACCCACCATGCGGTCTGCATATAGGTACGGCCATCGGCCAGCATGCCGCCCCAGCTGGGAATCATCGGATCGACACCGAGCCCCAGGAAGGTCAGGCTGCTTTCCAGCAGGATGTTGTTGGCCACGTTCAAGGTCATCAGGATCACCAGCGGGCCCAGCAGGTTGGGCACGATATGGTGGCGGATCATGGCCAGGTCACGTACGCCAAACGCGCGCGCGGCCAGCACGAACTCGCGCTCGCGCAGCGCCAGCACCTGGGCGCGCACCAGTCGCGCGTACTGCACCCACTGCGACACGATCATGAAGAAGATGACGTTGAACAGCCCGCCGCCCAGGATGGCGATGAACGTGATGGCCACCAGGATGAAGGGCAGCGCCAGTTGCACGTCGGCGAAACGCATGACGATCATGTCCCAGAAGCCGCGGTAGTAGCCGGCGATCAGGCCCATCACGATGCCCAGCAGCGCGCCGCCGATCACGGACGCAAAGCCGACCATCAAAGAGATCTTGCCGCCCACGATGACGCGGGCCAGTACATCGCGGCCCAGCGGGTCGGTGCCAAAGGGATGGGCGGCCGAGGTGAACGGCGCCATCAGGCGCGCGGACAGGTCCATGGCTTCGCCGCCATCG
Source organism: Achromobacter piechaudii NBRC 102461 (assembly GCF_001571245.1). Lineage (GTDB taxonomy): Bacteria > Pseudomonadota > Gammaproteobacteria > Burkholderiales > Burkholderiaceae_B > Achromobacter > Achromobacter piechaudii. The sequence continues at coordinate 375,361 of NZ_BCTK01000001.1, forward strand.
GGGAACAGCCAGCCCGAGGTCAGCACCAGCAGGATCATGACGCCGGTGAGCAGCGCGCCCAGCACGAATTCCAGCGAACGGTAGCGGCTGCGCGGCTTGACGGCCTTGGGCGCGGCGGTAGGAGTGGTGGTCTGCATAAGGCTCAACGCGTGCGGATACGGGGATCGACGATGCCGTAGGCGATGTCGACGATCAGGTTGACCAGGACGATGACGGTGGCCAGCACGGTGACCGTGCCTTGCAGAACCGGGTAGTCGCGGCCGGAAATGGCGTCGAACGCCAGGGTGCCCAGGCCAGGCCAGTTAAAGACCATTTCGATCACGACGATGCCGCCGATCAGGCCGCCAAATTGCAGGCCCAGATACGTGATGAGCGGAATCGCGCAGTTGCGCAGCGCGTGCTTGTACAGCACCACGCGTTCTTTCAGGCCCTTGCTGCGCGCCACCATGATGTACTGCGCCGACAGCGTTTCCAGCATGGTCGTGCGCACCAGGCGGATATTGGTGGCGCTGAGAATGATGGCCATGGTCAATGACGGCAGCACCAGGCTGGCCGGCCCGCTCCAGCCGGACGGCGGCAGCAGCGGGAAGGTGATCGACAGCAGCAGCACCAGCATCAACGCCAGCCAGAAGTTCGGAAACGACAGGCCCACCAGAGACAGGATGCGAATCGCCTGGTCGGTGGCCTTGCCGCGCTTGATGGCGGCCTGAATGCCCAGCGGCAGCGAAATCAGGATCGAGACGATCAGCGAGGTGAACGCCAGCATCAGCGTGGCGGGCAGGGCGTCGCCAATCAGCTTGGCCACCGACGTGCCGCCCATGAAGCTGCGGCCGAAATCGCCGTGCAACAGGCCCTGCATGTACGACAGGTATTGCTCGTGGAAGGGGCGGTTCAGGCCCAGTGCCTGGCGGATGTTGGCCAGGTCCTGTTCGGTGACGCTGCCCGATCCCTGACTGAGCATCAGCGCGGGGTCGCCGGTCAGGCGCACGGCATAGGAGACAAGCAGCGTCACGGCGACGATCACGAAGATCGCCTGCAACACGCGTTTAATGAGAAATCCGGTCATGAATCGCCGCCTCGGCTTGCACCGGGGCGGATCGCTAATGTTGATGCTGCAATACGCATCGCGCTGGCGGGATGCGGGCACGCGGCGCGCCCTATGCTACGGGCGCGTCGCGTTGTCACAAGGGTTATTCCACGCTGGTTTCAAGGAAGCGGAAGCGGATGTCGCCCGGAACTTCCAGATTCTTCACGCGCTTGTTCACGCCAACGATGGTGTTCAGGCTGTACAGCGGCATTTCCAGCGCCTGATCGGCCACGTAGGTGGCGATTTCCTGCAACATGGCTTCGCGCTTCTTCACGTCGTAGACGGTGCGTTGCGCTTCGAGCATGCCGTTCAGCTTGGCGTCGTTGTCATACGGGTTCCACTTCTGGCCCGAGTGATACATCAGGTACGCGGTGTTGTCGTAGTCGTACGTCCAGCCGCCCCATTGGTTCTGCCACATTTCGCCCGTCTTGCCGCCCGGGATGATGTCGTTGAGCAGCACGCCGGTTTCATAGGGTTTGATGGTGGCGCGCACGCCCACGCCTTGCAGGTAGCCCGACACGGCCTGAGCCACTTCGCGGAAGTTCGAATCGCTGCCGCGCACGTCGATCTGTACGGTGGCGCCGGGCTTCACGCCGGCTGCGGCCAACAGCTTCTTGGCTTCGGCGGGGTTGAAGGGCAGGGGCTTTTGTTCGGGGTTGTAGCCAAACGATTGCGGACCCTGGAAGCTGGCGATGACCTTGGCCTGGCCCAGCAGCAGCTGCTTGACGATGGCCTCGCGGTCCACCGCCATGATCAGCGCGCGGCGCACGTCACGGTTTTGCGTGATGCCGCCCTTGGTGTTGTAGCGCAGCGCGAAAGCGACCGGGCCGCCCGTCGAGATGACGTCGGCGTTGCCCGACTTCTTGACCGTCTCGATCAGGCCCAGCGGGATCAGCGTGGCGATGTCGACGCGGCCCGCTTGCAGCTCGGCGACCTGGGTGCCGGGTTCGCTGATGAAGCGGTACACCACCTTGTCCAGCTTGGGCTTGCCGCCCCAGTATTCATCGTTGCGCGCGAGCGTCACGTTGACCTTGGGCTGATAGCTTTCAAACTTGAACGGGCCGGTGCCGACCGGGTTCGTGTTGAAGTAGTCCTCGCCCTTTTCCTTGATGTACTTGGGCGGCACGATCATCGCGCCATAGCCGGCCAGCTTGGTCAGCAGGACGGGGTCGGGCTGCTTCAGGATGAAGTCGACCGTGTAGTCGTCCACCACCTTGATCTCGCCGATGGAGTCGTAGTTGGACTTCTGCGGGCCCTTGGCGCCTTCCGCGCCCAGCAGGCGGTCGAACGTGAACTTGACGGCTTCAGCGTTGAACGGTTCGCCGTTATGGAACTTGACGCCTTCGCGCAGCTTGAAGCGCAGGCGCTTGTTGTCGTCCAGGTATTCCCAGCTGGTGGCCAGGCCTGGCTGCAACTTCAGGTCGGCGCCGCGCATCGTCAGGCCGTCGTACAGGTTGCCGCCGACCGAGCCCCAGAAGGTCACGAAGGTGTCGATGGGATCCCAGCTGCCCGGGTCCTGGTTGATGGCCACGCTGAGTGTGCCCGCGGCATGCGCGGTCGAGAAGACGGCGGGCAGCGCGCCGCCCAGCGCCAGGGTCAGGGCGGTGGCGGTGAAGGTGGTGCGTAGGAATTGCATGGTCGCTCCAGGGACGGGAACTCGGATCACACCGAGGAAAAGTAAGGGCTGTCTCTATGCCGCGCGGGCCACTTGATGGCCGGGCGCGAATTCGATCAGCGGAATGATGGCCGGTTCGTCGCCGACGCGGCGTACCGGGCTGGGGATTTCACCTTCGATCAGCGAGGTGTCGATATGGCGGCCGGGTTCGGCCACCGGTACGGCGGCCAGCAGCTTGCGCGTGTACGCATGCTGAGGAGATTCGAAGATCTGGCGACGCGTGCCCAGTTCTACGATCTGGCCCAGGTACAGCACCGCCACGCGATGGCTGACTTTTTCCACCACCGCCATGTCGTGCGTGATGAACAGGTACGACAGGCCGCGATCTTTTTGCAGGTCCATCAAGAGGTTCAGGATCTGCGCCTGGATCGACACGTCCAGCGCCGACACAGATTCGTCGGCGATGATCAGCTTGGGGTTGCTGGCCAGCGCGCGGGCGATGCACACGCGTTGACGCTGGCCACCAGAAAATTCGTGCGGATAACGCCGGGCGTGCTCGGGCTTCAGGCCGACCTGTTCCAGCAATTCGCCCACGCGGCGGGCGATGGCTTCGTCGCCATGCAGCAGGCCGTGCGTGCGGATGGGTTCGGCGATGCTGAAGGCCACCGTCTTGCGGGGATCCAGCGACGCGTAAGGGTCCTGGAAAATGTATTGGATTTCCTGGCGCAGCCGCTGACGGCCGGCGGCGTCCATCGAGAAGACGTCCTGGCCGTTGTAGCGCACCGCGCCCGAGGTCGGGGCCACCAACTGCTGCAAAGTCTTGCCGATGGTGGACTTGCCGCTGCCGGATTCGCCCACCAGCGCCAGCGTTTCGCCGGGGTAGACGTCGAAGCTGACTTCTTCCACGGCATGCACGCGGTGCGTGACGCGGCCGAACAGATTGTGGCCGACATCAAAACGCGTCGTGAGCTTGTCAACGCGCAACACCGGTTCGTCGTAGGTGGCGGTGTCCTGTTCACGCGTTTCGCCCACTTCGCGCAGCGTGTCGCCATCCAGTACGGTTTGCGGCGTGCGCAGCGGCAGATCGCGGCCGGTCAGGCTGCCCAGGCGCGGCACGGCGGCCAGCAGCGCGCGCGTGTACGGATGCTTGGGCGCGTTGAAGATGTCCTCGACGGTGCCTTGCTCGACTTTCTTGCCGCGCAGCATCACGACCACGTCATCGGCCATCTCGGCCACCACGCCCATGTCGTGCGTGATGAAGATGACGGCGGTGCCCAGGTCGCGCTGCAACTCGCGGATGGTGTTCAGGATCTGGGCCTGGATCGTCACGTCCAGCGCGGTGGTGGGCTCGTCGGCGATCAACAGGCGCGGCTGGCAGGACAGGGCCATCGCAATCATGACGCGCTGGCGCATGCCGCCCGACAGTTGGTGCGGATAGCGGTCCAGCAGTTGTTCGGCATCGGGCAGGCGGACCTTTTCAAGCAGCTTGCGCGCCGACTGGCGCGCCGCCGAACGCGACAGTTGCTGGTGCAGCATGATGGCTTCGACGATCTGGTCGCCAATCGTGAACACGGGGTTCAGCGACGTCATGGGCTCCTGGAAGATCATCGCGATGTCGTTGCCGCGTATGGCGCGCATCTGCTCGTCGGTGGCCTGGGTCAGGTCGGTTTCGCGGCCATCGTTGTCGCGGAACAGGATCTGGCCGGTGGCGATGCGCCCGTTCGAGTAGTCCGTCAGCCGCATGATCGCCATGGACGTCACCGACTTGCCCGAACCGGATTCGCCGACGATCGCCAGCGTCCGTCCCGGCTGGACGTCGAAGTCCAGGCCGTCGACGGCGCGGAACACGCCATTGTCGGTATTGAAATCAACCGATACGCCGCGCACGGACAGCAGCGGGGCGGAGGTAGAGGCGATGGAGCTAGACAACGTGGATTCTCACAGCGAGGTGGCGGCGCGGGCGGCCTGGTCGTACAAGCCCGAGAGGGCGCGCAGGGTGTTGGCCAATTGGTGGCTGGCGTCATCCGCCGCGGGCGAGTCGATGAACGATTTGACGAGGCACTGCTCGCGCACTTCGGCATAGCGCGCAATGGCGGCGGCGCCGGCGTCGGTGGTGGTGTAGATCACTTCCTTGCCGGTCTTGGCACTTTGGACCACACCCAGGCGCTCAAGTTTCTTGAGCGAGTAATTCACCAGATGGGTGTCTTCAACGTTCAAGGTAAAGCAGATGTCGGCCAGCTTCTTGCCGCGCCCGCGATGGAATACGTGGTTCAGCACCAGGATGTCCAGCGAGGTCAGGTCAGGCAGGCCGGCGCACGACATGCAGCGCACCATCCAGCGATTGAACGCGTGCGACGCGATGATCAGGCCGAATTCCACCTCGGACAATTGCGGGGCGGAGGTGGCCAAATGAGCGGAAGAAACGATGGCGTCCCGGATGGAAGCAGTCATGGCAAGGGCAAGGGGACGGATCGATGATAAAACGTTGGCGAATTATTGACGATTTGTTTGTATGGAGGCATTCGGGATAACCCTGGGTAATAAGGGACTGCATTCTCGTAATACCCACGAGCCGTTGTCGGACCAGGTCAATTCGTGCGTGGGACCGATCCGGGCTAGGAAAACCGCGTCGTGCGAGACCACCGCCATGGCGCCGGGATAGTGGGCCAAGGCGTCTTCCAGCGCCTGCACCGAGGCCAGGTCCAGGTGATTGGTGGGTTCGTCCAGCAAGAGCAATTGCGCCGGCTGCTTGCGCCAGAGCGCGCAGGCGAGCGCGGCCTTGATGCGTTCGCCGCCGCTCAGGGTGGCGGCGGGCGCCTGGACTTGGGCGGGTCCCAGGCCCAGCAGCGCCAGGCGGCTGCGCAGTTCGCCCGGTGCAAGCGTTGCGCCCAGACCGTCCAGGCTTTGCAGCAGCGACATGTCGTCGCGCAATCCGCTTGCGCGTTGGTCCAGCATTGCCGTGGGGACGCGCACATCGCAACGACCGTCGCGAGCGCAAACTTCGCCAGCCAGCATCGCCAGCAGCGTGCTTTTGCCGCAGCCGTTGGGCCCCTGGATCGCCAGCCGGAAAGGGCCGTCCAGGGTCAGCGTGATCGGTCGCGCTTGTGTTGGATAGGGAGGGCGCGCGCCTTCCAGATGCAGCACGCGCCGGCCGGCGGGCACGCTGGTGTCGGGCAAGGCCAGGGCGACGCCTGCTGCCATCGGCGCATCTTGGGCGGCCTGCCTGACGGCGTCTTCCAGCGCGGAGCGCGCTTGTTCGCGGCGCAATCGTTCACGTCCGGCGTGCGCCTGGGCGCTGGCCTTTTTGCCGCCCAGCAGGATCGCGGCCTGGTTGGTGTCGCGAGCGTTGCGGCGATTGCGCGCGCTGCGTTGCTGCTGCGCGTCGTGCTGTTCGCGCAGGGCGCGCAGGCCGGCCGCCCGTTCGTTGCGGGCATGCGCCAGCGCGGCGACAGCGGCGGCGTCCTGTCTGTCGCGGTGAGCGCGCCAGGCGCTGTAGTTGCCGGCGTGTCCGGTCAGCTCGCCATCGTCCAGTTCGGCAATGCCGTCCATCGCATCCAGCAATTGGCGGTCGTGGCTGACGACAATCAGCGCGCCTCGCCACGCATGGATCTTGTCGATCAGCCAATCCCGCGCTTGCGCGTCAAGGTGGTTGGTGGGTTCGTCCAGCAGCAGTCCATCGGCCTCTTGCAGGAAAGCGCCCGCCAGCGCCACGCGGATCAGCTCGCCGCCACTGGCCGCGCGCGCGGGATGCTCGGGCGGCCAGTCCGGCAGGCCGGCATCGCCCAGCATGCGCGCCCAATCTTGATGAATCAGCCAATGATCTTCGGCCAGATCGAAATCCGCGCGGTCTGTGCTGCCTGCCTCGATACGAGCCAGCGCGCGAAAGCGGTGGCCGAGTCCCGCAACGTCCGCCAACGTGCTGTCGTCGGGGTAGCTGGGCGCCTGCGGAAGATAGATGATGCTGGCATGCCGGGTTACGCGGCCGGTCTGTGGCGGCACAGCGCCTGCCATCACCTGCAACAGCACGGACTTGCCTGCGCCGTTGCGGCCGATGAGGCCGTGGCGTCCAAGAGGGAAGTCGTAGCTGATGTCGTCAAGCAGGACACGCCCATCGGGCAGCGCCAGGCTGACGTGCTGCAAGCTGATGAAGGTGGACGCGGATTGCGTCGGGGAATGCGCCGACGGGGGCGCGCTGTAAGACCGGGCCATGGATAGCTCTCCAGAACAATGAAACGCTTTGCGTGGCGGGCGGCAATCGACGCATGCCAAGGGCAAAGAGGTATCGGAAGGAGGGCTTAAAGAATCATGGCCTTGCGGGTCTCCAGGGGGGCGTCTTCAAAGTGACGCCAAGGAATTTGATCTCGCCCGGGGGGGGGCGAACGGCAGGGGGTTTGAAGCGCGTCGCCCACGAAAGTTCCCGAGCGACGCGGGCATCAGTTGTCCAGCAGACGCAGATCGGGCGGGCGGTTTTCGATGATGGCTTCCATACTGAAAAAGCCCGTCACCGTAGACAGTTCAAAGTCCGTGATCAGCTTTTGATAGAAGCGATCGTAGCCCGCCATGCCTCGGCAGACGACTTTGATCAGGTAATCCCAATCGCCGCCGATGCGGTAGAACTCCGTCACTTCGGGCAGGCGCTCGACGTGCTGCCGAAAACCGTCTGCCCAGACCTTGGCGTGGTGGCTGGTGCGGATCATTACGAATACGGTCAGGTCCAACCCCAGCGCAACCAGGCTGACCTCGGCGCGCGTGCCGCGAATGATGCCGCAGGCGTTCAAGCGTTGAAGCCTGCGCCAGCATGCGTTCTGGGAAAGTCCAACCCGATCGGCAAGCTCGCGCTGCGACAGGGAACCATCTTTTTGCAGGCAAGAGATGATGCTCAGATCAAGTTTGTCTATTTTTTCAAGTTGATCGTTCATATGACCCAATATCCGAAAATATAAGCAAAATAACGGTGATGTTTGTTGTTGGCTTCCATCGTATGATATTTCGGATCTATTGGAAGACCACCATGACTACGCTTACCGCCACGGCCACGAACCCCGAAGGTCCGTTGCAGCAGTTTCAGAACAGCCTCAACACCCCTGATATCGCCGCCCAGCTTGCCGATGGTTTGATCGGCAAGGATGCCGTCATCGAAGGACCCTTTGGCCGCAAGCCTTTGGTCTATGCCGACTACGTGGCGTCCGGCCGCGCGCTGATGCAGGTCGAGCGCTTCGTCATGGAACAGGTGCTTCCCTATTACGCCAATTCCCACACCGAAGCGTCGTACTGCGGTGGCTACATCACCCGCTTGCGCCGCGAAGCCCGCGCCGCGATCGCGCGCTGCTGCGGCGCCGACGACGCGCACGCAGTGATCTTCGCGGGGTCCGGCGCGACGGCCGGCATCAATCGCCTCGTACATCTGTTTGGCGTACACGCGGCGGTGGCGGCGGGCAAACCGGTCCGGGTCATCATCGGGCCTTACGAACATCATTCCAATATCCTGCCGTGGCGTGAATGCGGCGCGCAGATTGTCGAAGTCCCGGAAGCCGAGCTGGGCGGGCCCGATCTGGCCGCGCTGGACGCGGCGCTGCAAGCGCCCGAAGGCACGCTGGTGGTCTGCGCGTTGTCGGCTGCCTCTAACGTGACCGGCATCGTGGCCGACGTGGCCGGCATCACGCGGCGCGTCAAGCAGGCGGGCGCAAAAATGTTGTGGGACTACGCGGGCGGTGCGCCGTACCTGCCCATCCACATGACGCCGGCCCCGGATGCTTCAATCGACGCCATCGTCTTTTCACCGCATAAATTCATTGGCGGGCCGGGCGCTTCCGGCGTGCTGATCGTTCGTCGCGACGCTGTGCTCGACACCACGCCGACCTGGCCGGGCGGCGGCACGGTCAAATTTGTCTCACCCGAGGGGCACGACTACAGCGCCAGCCTGGAATCGCGCGAAGAGGCGGGCACGCCGAACGTGGTGGGCGATATCCGCGCCGCCCTGGTGCTGTTGGTCAAGGACGCGCTGGGCGCGGACTTCATGCGCCAACGCAATGCCCACTTCGTGCAGCGCGCGCTGGCCGCGTGGAAGGGCGCCAAGCAATTGGAACTGTTGGGCTCGCTGTCAGCCGAGCGCCTGCCGATCTTCTCTTTTCGCGTCAGCGACGGCAAGGGCGGCCATGTGCACCAGCAATTGGTGACGCGCATGTTGAGCGACCGTTTCGGTATTCAGGCGCGCGGCGGTTGCGCCTGCGCGGGGCCGTATGTCCACCGCCTGCTGGGCATTGGACAGACACAGTCGCGGCAGATGCGGCAAGCCATCCTGGATGGCCGTGAAATTGAAAAGCCCGGCTTCATCCGCTTGAATTTCAGCGTGCTGCTGTCCGATGACAAGGCGGATTTCATCTTGAATTCCGTCTTGGCGCTGGCCGCCGACGCCACGCAATTCGAAGCGCGCTATGGCTTCGATCCCAGCCGCGCGATCTTCTTTCCGCAAAGCGTCGAGATGGAAATGTCCATCTGAGGCTGACGCCGGTCTTTCGGTCTTTCGTTCAGCCCGACGAGCCGGCGGTCAATCTTTCATGTAGCGGCCGCAGGTACGCACCCAGGCCGCTTTCGAATCGGCAAGTTCTTCGGACGCCCGCGTCAGTTCGCGCACGACCTTTTCCGGGAACGCCGTGCCCTTGCGGCGGCACGCCTCGAAATCATCACTGAGCGCGAAGCGCGCGTCCAGCAGATCCAGACGGCCCTGGCAGAGCTCGCGGTTCAATTGCAGATCGTTGGCGGCTTCGCGCGTGCGCTGCACATCCTGCGCGCGCTTGATGGCGGCCGACTGGCCGTCGATGCGCGCGACGCAGTCTTCATCCGCATGGGCGAGACCGGCTGCGCATGCCGTCATGATGAGAAAAATGGCCAGTGGCCGGCGGTGCTTGGCTGCCATGCGTAAAACCCTGGTGTGGCGTGGCCTGCATCATAACTGGTGCGAAAGAGGGCTCATGCGATTGCGAGGCGGGGGCCTGCCACTGCATGGAAAACCAGTATGGCCAATCGCGTGAACGCGTCTACCATCAATCACCGCTCATGAATTTATATAGAAGCCGGCCCGCAATGGGATCGGACGCGCTTTGCGGCTGCTGTTCTGTTTTATCAACACGTACGTTGGAGATGAAAGAGAATGACAACACCCCTCATCAAGGTCGATCTGGCTCAGTCCCCCTACGAAAACCAACAGATCCATAATCGTTGGCATCCCGACATACCGATGGCCGTCTGGGTCAAGCCGGGTGATGATTTCGTTTTGGAAACCTATGATTGGACAGGCGGCGCGATCAAGAACGACGACAGCGCCGACGACGTGCGCGACGTGGATCTGTCCACCGTGCACTTTCTTTCGGGTCCGGTGGGTGTCGAGGGCGCGCAGCCCGGCGACCTGCTGGTGGTCGACCTGCTGGATATCGGCGCCAAGTCCGACAGCCTGTGGGGCTTCAACGGGTTCTTCAGCCGCAACAATGGGGGCGGCTTCCTGACCGAACATTTTCCGCACGCACAGAAATCCATTTGGGATTTTCGCGGCATGTTCACCTCGTCGCGCCACATCCCCGGCGTCAACTTTGCGGGGCTGATCCATCCCGGACTGATCGGCTGCCTGCCGGACAAGAAGCTGCTGCAAACGTGGAACCGGCGCGAACAGGCGCTGATCGACACCAATCCCAATCGCGTGCCGCCCCTGGCCAATCCGCCCGCGCCCAAGACTGCTCACATGGGAGCCCTGCAAGGCGCTGACCGCGACCGCGCAGCCGCCGAAGGCGCGCGTACCGTGCCCCCTCGCGAGCATGGCGGCAACTGCGACATCAAAGACCTGTCACGCGGTGCGCGCGTATTCTTTCCGGTCTACGTCGAGGGCGGCGGCCTGTCGGTGGGCGACCTGCATTTCTCGCAAGGCGATGGCGAAATCACGTTCTGTGGCGCCATCGAAATGGCGGGCTGGGTACACATGCGCGTCACGCTGATCAAGGGCGGCATGGAAAAATACGCCATCAAGAATCCCATCTTCAAGCCCAGTCCGATCACCCCGGCCTACAAGGACTACCTGATCTTCGAGGGCATTTCGGTGGACGAAGAGGGCAAGCAGCATTACCTGGACGTGAACGTCGCCTATCGGCAGGCGTGCCTGAACGCGATCGAATACCTGAAGAAATTCGGCTATTCCGGCGCGCAGGCCTATTCGCTCTTGGGGTGCGCACCCGTGCAAGGGCACATCAGCGGCGTGGTCGACATACCCAACTCTTGCGCCACGCTGTGGCTGCCCACCGAGATCTTCGACTTCGATATTCAGCCGTCGGCGTCGGGGCCCGTTAAACACATCCAGGGCGGGGTGGACATGCCGCTCTCTCGCGACCGCTAGGAGACCCTTGATGCCCATGTATGACTATTCCTGCGGAGGATGCGGCGACTTCGCCGCGTTGCAGCCGCTGGCGCAGTGGCGCGATCCGGTCGCCTGCCCGCAGTGCGGCGCGCTGTCCGGCCGCATCATCGGCGGCGCGCCAGCCATCTCGGCGTTGTCGTCTGCCGTGAATCGCGCCCGCGCCGTCAACGAACGCAGCGCGAACGAGCCGCGCAGTTCGCGCTCGGGGCATGGCATGAATTGCGGGTGTTGCGCGGGGGGCCAGACGCGGGGCAAGACCCGCACCAGCACCGACGGCGCCAAGTCCTTCGCGGGCGCGAGGCCCTGGATGATCAGCCACTGACGCTTGCCACGCGTGGATGTAGAAAGAGCCGGTTCGTCCGGCTCTTTGTCTGGCGGCGTGCGATGCACGACGGCGTTGAGATGAAAGCTCAGTCTTGCAACGGCGCCACCGCCGCGCCCTGGATCTTGTGACGCGCCAGCGCGTCGGCTACGAAGCCGGACTTCTTCATGGCTTCGACGTAAGCGGCCAGATACGCGCTGGCCTTATCGCCGCGGCTCTTGGGCACACCCATGGCTTGGCGGATCAGCATGAAATGACCATCCAGTAGCCGCAGGCCACCCAGCCGGGCCGCATCGGCCTGCAATTGTTGCTTCACGCCCGCAGCCACTTCCAGGTTCTGCTCGATGAACGTATCCACGACGGCGGGCGAGGTGGGCGCTCGGTAGATGTCGGCCTGCTTGAGTTCGCGCGTCAGATAAAGATCGTAGGCGCTGCCTTTGCCGACCACCACGCGCACGCCCTTGTTGTCGACCTGTTCCATGGCCGTGATCGGCGAATCCTCGCGCACTAGGTACGCGCCTTCGATCACGACATAAGGTGCGGTAAAGGCGATCTGTTCGCCGCGCAACGGATCGATCGCGAAAAATCCTACGTCGGCCTGTTCGGCGGCCACGGCGTTGACCGATTCGCCAGCGGACTTGAACACCACCAATTCCAGCTTGACGTCCAGGCGCCGCGCCAGTTCCGTGGCCAGGTCCACCGACACGCCGCCTGCTTGACCCGTGGCCGGGTCGGTGTTGGCCAGGATGGGATTGCCCAGGTTGATGGACGCGCGCAGCGTACCGGTGGGAGCGAAGGCGGAAAGCAGTTCGTGGTCGGTCTTCATGGCGTCCTTGGCGGATGAGCGCCGCAAGGGGGCGGCGTGTTGTCCTGGAGAATAGCCGCAAGCGCAGCGCGTGGAAACTGCGTTGCCGGCCGGCGCGGGCGCTGATGTCAGCGCTGCCGCCTCGCGCTATTGGGCGCGGCGCAAAATGTAGTGCGGCGCCAGCGGGCCGGTGGGGCGGGTGCCGTCGCGGTACAGCATGATGACCTGGTTCTCGGCGACGAAGTAGCGTTGGCTGTCGCCGGAAGCGTCCAACCGGATGGTGCTGCCGTCGGACTCCCAGCTGAACGTGCCGGTCACGATTTCCGGTTGCGGCTCGCGGTCCAGGTATTGAGTCTGGCGTTCGTAGCGGTCGCCCTTCAATAGCGTCAACCGTGTCTTGATGCCGGGGCAATCCGCGCAGGGCAGGGTGCCTTCGTAGCTGCCCGGCCAGTCCAGCGCATTGCGGGCAGTGTGGTTATCGGCGGGCGTGTCGCGCGCATCATGGGACTTGAACGGCGCGCAGCCGGCGAGCAGGGCCAGGCTCAGGGTGCAGGTCAGGGTGGTTTTCATCATGGCGAGCTCCTGGTGGAAAGGGTTTGAAGGAATGGGTGTCTGGCCGGTGTATCGGGGTTGGCGGGGCAAGCCCGGGTACGCATTCACGATACGGACAGTAACGCAGAGGTGCTGAAACGGGATGTAAGGGTCCAGACAGCGCTGAGGCGGCCTTTGCAGTGCGGCTTGACGCCTGCGGTAGACTGCCCGACTCAACCTTTTGACGCGCCATGGATCCTGAACTGCTCAACCTGCTGGTGACCCGCGACATGCCGTTCGGCAAGTACAAGGGGCGCTGCATCGCCGACCTGCCTGGTCCTTACCTGGCGTGGTTCGCGCGCAAGGGATTTCCGCCTGGGGAACTGGGCCGGCTGCTGGCGTTGATGCACGAGCTGGATCACAACGGTCTGTCCTCGCTGCTGGAGCCGCTGCGCGCCTCGCGGACGCGGCCATCGCCCAAGGCGTAGCGGCCGATGTGGCCTGTCAGGTGCTGACAAGAGCCCGTGGTCGCTGATCGGTGATCGCAGAATGTCGGCAAGCGCGGGCGGCGCGGCCAACTTGGAAACGGTGCGAAACAACTGCGGCGCGACTTGTAGCGGTTTGGCACGTCGAGCGCCCGCGCGCGGCGCTACGATAGGCCGGCGCGCCCCGGGGTTCAGACTCGAAAGCCGGACGTTCCGGGGCGCATGCTCATTCAAGAGAGGACCCTATGAAGAAAACTTCCGTCTCGGCCGTGCTGTTCGCCGCGCTTTGCACCCTCGGGGGCGCAAGCGTCTCGCACGCGCAGAATGCCGCGCCCGCGTCGCAGGAAATGCAGTTTCCCAGCATGCCCTCCAAGGATGGCAGCCAATCGCCGCCGTCCACCCTGCGCATGACGGTCACGCCGGATCCCACCACCCCGCCGCCGGTCATCCGCGACACGGAAGAAAGCCGCGCGCAGTATGTGCGTTGCCGCGAGGTGTCCGACCGCGCGGCTGTGTCGAACGCGCAGATGCAGTCGGGCGTTGCGCAATGCCTGAGAGAGCTGGAGCAACGCCGCCAGCAGCAGTAAGAGTCAGTGCAGGGCCGGCCGCGCACTTGTCGTGGCCGGCCCTGCGGCAATTTCCGCAACAGCTGCCAGTGCCGCAACTCTTGCAACCGCCGTCCATCAGCGCGCCGCCGTGTTTACGGCCAGCATCGCGGGCGTCGCGGCGTCTGCCTTGGGCGGCGATCGTGGCGGACCCTTGGGCGTAGGCGCTTTGGGGCTGCCCCGGGGCGCGGTCGCAGGAGCGGGCGTCGAGGCGGGCGGCCTGGACGCTTCGGCCAGCAGGGTTTGCGGCAAGGCAAAGCCATCGAGCGGCGCCAGCAGCGCCTGCACATCAAGAGCGGCGTACTGCATCACCAGTGACATGCCTCGCGTTGACGCGACAGCAATGCTTGCAGGCCTGTGGCGTCGAACGCCAGGCCATTGACCGGCGCATAGTCGCTTTCCAGGCGCAACCGCGTGCCGGCCACGAATGGCCGCAACTGCTCGATGGCGACCAGCCCACGCCCGGCGTCGGCCACATTGCCTTCGTCCAGCACGCGCCAGGGCCGTGCGGGCGACAAGGGCCGATCGTCCATGTACAGCTGCACCGTCATCTGATGGCGTTCGAAAGGCCGTTCGGTCAACAGTTGCAGGCGCGAAATGTTGGACAGGCAGGTGATCGCCAGATAGATCGGCGGACGCATGTTCAGCGCGGGCGCGGAAATGACCACGCGCTGCTGCCCTGATGGCGGCTCGTTCGAATCGCTTATCAGGAAGGTCCGGTCTCCTTCGGTTCGAGCCGCTTCGTTTTGCCGGACGATGTCGGCAGCGCGGGTCGAAGGCGGCAGCAACTGCGCCGATGCGTCGGGGGCGGCCTGGTTCGCGGGCGCGGTTGACGAGCTGGCGGTCGGATCCACCGCAACGCTGCGCCGATAGCTGTTGCTAGGCGCGGGCGGCGTGCCCGCCGCTAAATCGAAGCAAGCGAGTCTTTCGACTGCGGACACAATGGCCGTGCATTCGCGCGCGGACGCCTCGATGTTGTCGGCCGCCTGTCCAGCGGGCGCAGCCAGCATCAGCAATACCAGAGGGGTAGCGAGTTTCATGAAGTGTGGTCCTCCCGATCCAGATTCCACGCCTGACAGCGGCGCGCCAACGTACGTTTTGGGATGCCCAGGCTTGGGGCTGCCCGGCTGCGAGACCCGTTGACTTGCCGCAAGCGCGCCCGGATCACAAAGCTCTGAAAGGCATCCATGGCCTGTGGCAGCTTGTCGGTGTGCAGCAGGCCGTGCAGCAGGTCCGCGCCAGCGGCATGGCCGGGCAGGGACGGCGCCTCGGCCTGCGTCAGCTCAAGCGCTTCGGCTGCCGGCGTCTCGCGCATGGCGCGCTGGTAGCGCGCGTCGTCCGCGGCATCGACAGCTGCCGCCGATTGCACGCGCGCGACGGTGATCTCGGCGCAATGCTGGCTGATGCAAAGGCTGGTGGCCTCTTCCACCGCCTGACGACAAACGGGGCTCAAGCGATCGATCAGGGAGGCGAGATCAATTCTGATCATGACACGGACCCTTTCAGACAAAGAGGTAATCCGCCACAAGACCATGCCGCCATTTTTATTTCCATAGGAAGAATCAGAAAGCGGGGAGTTTTGCGGTAAGTACTAAGCGAATCCGCGCTCCTTGACGAATGTTCCTGCGTTTTCTTATTCCTCCTATTGCGACCTCGTGGCGCGGCCTCCCCGCCGAACTCACCGACGCCATGGTCGTAGGCCGCCCCGAACGCGTGGACTGGCTGCGCTATTGCGCTCCCTACACCAAGGTCCACAAAAACCCCATCAACCGGCAGTTCACCGGCTGGGGCTGGCGCAAGTCAAAAGTCCCGTTCCGACCCACGAAGTTCAGCCGCGAACCCTGGACCAAGCGCGCGTTTGAGCAATGGGACGCCATTAAGGTTCTGGCGAAGGTCCATCGTCCGGACTGCCGTCCGTTACGCCCTCCCGCGAGCGAAGCGAGTACACTTGTCCGCCGTTTTGCTTTCAGCCCCAGAATTCTCCATGATCTCCACCGCATGCGGCGTCGACTTCGGCACGTCCAACTCCACCGTAGGCTGGAGCCGCCCCGACCAGCGCGCGCTTCTCGCCCTGGAAGATGGCAAGACCACCTTGCCATCGGCCATTTTTTTCCATGACGAAGACGCTGAGGTCAGCTATGGCCGCGCGGCGATTTCCGATTACCTGGCGGGCTATGACGGACGCTTGATGCGTTCGATGAAAAGCCTGCTGGGCAGTTCGCTCATCGATGGCTCGACGGAAGTGCAGGGGCGCTCCATTCCGTTTCGCGTGTTGTTGACCCGCTTCATCGCCGAGCTGAAGCGACGCGCTGAAACGGCCGCTGGCCGCGATTTCACGCGTGCGGTGCTGGGCCGGCCGGTGTTCTTTGTCGATGACAACGAGACCGCCGACCAGACCGCCCAGGACACGCTGGGAGAGATCGCGCGCAGCGTGGGATTCACCGACATCGAATTCCAGTTCGAACCGCTGGCCGCCGCGTTCGATTACGAATCTCAGATTGATCGTGAAGAATTGGTGCTGGTCATCGACATCGGCGGGGGGACGTCAGACTTTACGTTGATCCGCCTGGGTCCTGGCCGTGCTGCCAAGGCGGATCGGCGCGAGGACATCCTGGCTTACGGCGGCGTGCATATCGGCGGCGTGGATTTCGACAAGCAACTGAGCCTGGCGCACGTCATGCCTTTGCTGGGCCTGGGCAGCCAACTGCGCAGCGGCAAGGATGTGCCGTCCACGCAATACGGCAACCTGGCGTGCTGGCACACCATCAACCAGGCGTACACCCGCAAGGCGGCCGAGCATTTTGCGTACATCCGCGCCGAAGCCGGCGACCGTGACAAGATCGACCTGCTGTTGAACCTGGTCAAGCAGCGCGCCGGCCACTGGGTGGCGGTGCAGGTGGAAGAGGCCAAGATTGCCCTGTCGGAAAATCCGGCGGCGCGCATCGATCTGTCGCGCGTCGCGCCTGATCTGGCGGTGGACGTGTCGCGGGCCTCGTTCGATGCCTGCGTAGGCCGCTTGATCGAGAAAGTCGAAACCACCGTAGGCGCGCTGTTGCGCGATGCGGGCGTGGCAACGACGGACGTCGATACGGTATTTTTCACGGGCGGTTCCAGCCGCGTGCCGCGCTTGCGCGAGACGGTATCGGCACTGGTGCCGGGCGCGCGCAGCGTGGAAGGCGACTTGTTCGGCAGCATCGGCGCGGGCCTGGCGCTGGACGCCAAGCGCAAGTTCGATTGAGCCGTCGGCGGGGCTTGCGGCTGCGTGGCGCGCGGCGGCGATGGTAAGCTGCCTTGCTTGCCCGAGGCGGCCCGTCGGCCGCCTGCTTCAATAGACCCAGACGCCGTCATGACCCGCCCCTCTGCTCAAAGCGACAATCATCTTGTTGAAACGCTGGTAACCAGCGAAGCGCCCTTTGAGGGCAGCTTTCTGAAGGTCCGCCGCGATACCGTCAGCTTGCCCAACGGCCACACGGCCACGCGCGAGTACATCGTGCACCCCGGCGCGGTGGTGGTGATTCCCTTGATGGATGACGGCCGCGTCTTGCTGGAGCGCCAGTTTCGCTACCCCATCGGCCGTGTCATGACCGAGTTTCCCGCTGGCAAGCTGGATCCGGGCGAAGACCCCTTGGTTTGCGGCAAGCGCGAATTGCTTGAAGAAACCGGCTACACGGCCGACCAGTGGGCGCATGCGGGCGCCTTGCACCTGGCCATCGCCTATTCCACCGAAATCATCCACATCTTCTTTGCGCGCGGTCTGCGGGCCGGGCCTCGGCAACTGGATCAGGACGAATTCCTGGACGTGATCAGCGCCGACCCCGCCGAGCTGCTGGCGGCATGCAGTCGCGGTGAGGTCACGGACGCCAAGACGCTGACTTGCGTGCTGTGGATGCAGAACGTCCTGTCGGGCGCGTGGCAGTTGGAGTGGCAGGACAATCAGGGCTGAGTCACCATGTCCGCATTTCCCGTCCTGATTCAACCGGCCGGCTTGCGCTTTGACGCAGCGGCGGATACGTCGGTGCTGCTTGCGGCGCAGGCTGCGGGCATCAAGCTGCCCAGCTCTTGCCGCAACGGAACGTGCCGCGCCTGCCTGTGCCTGCTGCTGGAGGGTTCGGTGACGTATTCCGTCGAGTGGCCGGGGCTGTCGCGGGACGAAAAGGAAGAGGGATGGATTCTGCCCTGCGTTGCCCGGGCTACGTCACCGCTTGAGATCCAGGCGCCGCTTGCCGCGCCGCTGGAACCTGCCGCGCCCGTCGTGCGGCCGCTTACCGGTGCGCGGCGCTAGAAGTTTTTCGTGGGTCGGTAAGCGTAGGGGGCGATGGCTGGCGGACCAGTGATTCGGCCGTCAGCGGCATGCGCTTTGCCTTAGCCCCGCCAGGGGCGCCAACGCAGCGGCCATTCCCGCCGTCATGCCCAGCACCAAACCGGCAAAGGGCGGACCCGCCAGCGTCTGCGCCGCCAGCACGCCCAGCCTTGCCCCCAGCACCATGCCGACCGCCATGAGCACGGCGCAACCCAGGCGGCCGATCATGGCGGGCGCGCCGGGCCACGGCGCCAACGCTGCCAGCGCCATTGTGGCGGTGGTGGCGGGCATGAGCACGGCGTGGCGCCAAGCCATGTCCCACCAGCCGCCGGGCGCGCCGCATTCACTGGCCAGCAAGGGCGCGGGCGTTCGTTGTGTATCGATCAACAGCCCGATCA
This sequence comes from Achromobacter piechaudii NBRC 102461, assembly GCF_001571245.1. Classification (GTDB taxonomy): domain Bacteria; phylum Pseudomonadota; class Gammaproteobacteria; order Burkholderiales; family Burkholderiaceae_B; genus Achromobacter; species Achromobacter piechaudii. Next base: position 393,910 of record NZ_BCTK01000001.1, read on the forward strand.
GCATCGCCGCCACGCAGGCGAGCCATAGGCTGGCCAGCGCGCGGGCCGCGTTAGCCGCAGGCGCTGCAATGCGACGGCGCGGCGTCGTCGTACCGGTCATGATGGCGTACCCAGTCGCCCAGGTTGAAATGTGGGCCGTGTTCGTTGCGGCCCAGCGGGGCGAACTCCAGATAGTTGTACGCGCCTACCAAGCGCTCCACGCCGCGTTCAAAGGTCGAGTAGGTGTGGAAGATCTCGCCGTCCGGATCGCGAAAGAAAGCGCTGACGCCGGAACGTTCCTGAACGCTGCCATCGGCTTGCGTCACCGATGCCTGCATGTCGACATTGAAATCGCAGCCTTCGGACGACAGCCAGGGAAAGCGCCAAGCCATGCGTTGCTTGAACGTCCGCAATTTGGCGAGCGGCGCGCGCGATACCGCCACCACCGCCACGTCGTGGTGGGACAGGTGCACGCGCGCGGCGTCCAGGTGGTCGACAAGGAATGAGCAGCCGACGCATCCTTCCCGCCAGTCGGGGTCGTACATGAAGTGGTAGACGATCAGTTGGCTGTTGCCGTTGAATAGGTCTGCCAAGCCCACGGGCCCGGTTTCGCCCTGAAAGGAATAGGGTTTGTCGACGCGTACCCAGGGCAGGTCCAGGCGTTCGCGCGCGAGCGCGTCCTGGCTGCGGGTCAGCGCTTTTTCGCGGGCCAGCAACGCCAGACGCGCGGCTTCCCATTCGGGGCGGGATACGACTTCGTGCTTGGTTTGCATGCTGCGGCTCCTTGAAGGCGGGCCAAAGAGGCCCGCGAGACGGCAAGCGGCGGCTCAGAGCGGGCTTGCCAGGTGATCCGCCAGCCGATCCATGGCGCCCAGCCAGCCAGTTTCATGGCCATCACGGGTGACTTGATCGACGAACGGGGTTTGCAGGAAGGCAAGCTCGGTGCCTGCCTGCGCGGGGGTGAATTCAAGGGTGATCAACGAGGTTTCGTCCGGCGTATCGCGCCAGGCCCAGGTGAACACCAGCCGGCGCAGGGGCTGGACCTCCTGGTAGACGCCGCTGGCGTAATGCGCCTGGCCGTCTTCCGTCACGAATCCCACCTGATACTCGCCGCCCACGCGCACATCGGTATCGGCCTGCAACACGCGCTGGGTGCCAGCGGGACCGAACCATTTCATCAGCGCTTGCGGGTCGGTCCAGGCGCGCCAGACCCGCTCGGGCGAGGCGGCGAAGTGGCGGGTGAGTCGCAATTCGAGGGGGCCGTCGGCGTGGGGGAAGTTGGGGGGCATGGATGTATCTCCTCGTCGTGATACAGGTATCGGGCCAGCGAATCCAGTTGGCCGGTCCAGAATTTTTCGTAGCGCGCCAACCAGTTGGAGGCCACTTGCATGGGCTCGGCCGACAGAGTGCAGCTGACCACGCGCCCGTCCTTGGCCCTCGCGATCAGGCCGGCATCCTCCAGCACCCGCAGATGTTTCAGGAATGCGGGCAGCGACATCGCGTGCGGGCGGGCCAGTTCGCTGACCGACGCGGTGCCCTGTTCCAGGTCGGCCAGCACCCGGCGTCGGGTGCCGTCCGCCAGGGCGGAAAAAATTCTGTCCAGCGCGGTGTCGTTTAAGTTAACCATAAGGTTAAGTATCTGCCCGTGAAAGGGCCGGCGTCAAGCCGGCCGCATACGGAATTTCCCTAGTCAGTCGTGGCGGTGCATGGCGGATTGGTGCTTGGTGTCGCGCATCGTGGCGTACACGAGCAGTGACACGAAGATCACGCCGGCCAGGTAGTAGTAGAACCACTGCTCATGGCCTTGCTGCTTGAAGAACAGCGCGATGGCCGGCGCCGTGCCGCCGAAGATCGATACCGTGACAGCGTATGGAACCGCCACGCCGGTGGCGCGGATGTTGGTGGGAAACAATTCTGCCTTCACCACGGCGTTGATCGACGTATAGCCGGCCGTGAACACCCAGGCCCCACAGATCAGCAGGAAGGCGATGAACGGCGAGCGGGTGTGCGACAAGGTCATCAGGATGGGCACCGTCAACGCGGCGCCCGCGACACCGAAGAAAATCAACAGCGGCTTGCGGCCGATCTTGTCGGACAGGGCGCCGTACAGCGGTTGCAGGATCAACGCGAAGATCAGCGAGCCCGCGATGATGTAGGTGGTGGTGATGTCCGTGAATCCGGATGTCTGCCGCACGAACGTCTGCATATAGGTGGTGAACGTATAGAAGGCGGCTGTACCGCCCGCCGTCAGGCCCACCACGATGGCGACTTCACGCGGATACTTCGTCAAGCCGCGCAGCGAGCTGGTCTTCGGCTTGGTCTTCTGGGCCTCTTTGTACGAGTCGGTCTCGGGCATGTCGCGCCGCATGAGCGCCGTCACGATGGCCAGCAGCGCGCCGATCACGAAGGGAATGCGCCAGCCCCATTGCACCAGCTGTTCGTGCGTCAGGAACACGTTCTGCAACAGCAGCAGCACCAGGATCGCGCAAAGCTGGCCGCCGATCAGCGTGACGTACTGGAAGCTGGAATAGAAGCCGCGATGTTCGGGGTCGGCGATCTCGGTCAGGTACGTGGCGCTGGCGCCGTACTCGCCGCCCAGGCTCAATCCTTCGATCACGCGCGCCAGCGCCAGCAGCGCGGGCGCGGCCAGCCCGATCGTGGTGTAGGTGGGCGTGACCGCGATGATGAGCGAGCCTACGCACATCATCCCCACGGATACCATCAACGAGATGCGCCGCCCGTGGCGGTCGGCAAGGTGGCCGAACAGCCAGCCGCCCAAGGGCCGCACGATGAAGCCGGCCGCAAAGAGCGTGGCGGCATTCAACTGCTGGACGACGGGATCGTGCGAGGGGAAAAAGGCGGGCGCGAAATACAGGGCGAAGGCGGTGTAGGCGTAGAAGTCGTACCACTCGACCAGATTGCCCATGGAGCCGACGAAGATGGCCTTGATGCGCCGTTTTGCGTCGGGCATGGCCAGATACGTTTGCGTCATGACTGTTCTCGATATGAGCCTGTCGGGGGTCGCCGGACACGCGAGCGCGCCTTGTCCTCGCCCGTCAAGATCGCAAGGTCAGCCGCGAAATGGAACACGCATGGGCGTTATCTTGCGCCAGCCCGCAGCGAAATGCACGCGTTGGCGACTCGCCGGTTTTCAGATTTCGGTCAGGTATGCCGCTTGCCGGGGCGGCGCGTGGCGGGGGGGCGCGAGGCTATCTGCCGCGCGGCGGGATGATGTCGCAGGCGGCGGCGCGTTCGCCCGTCTGGGCCCCGCTGCCCAGCAGCGCCTGGGCCCCGCAGACCGATCCGAACATGCCCTTGTTGTCGTGCCCGACGCCGCCCACCTCGAAGCTGCTGCGGTGCAGGGGAACGGGTTTGGGGCCGCGCGCGGCCAGCACGTATTCGTATTGCACGTAGGCGGTGCCGCGGGCAAGGCGGGTGGCTCCCTGTGCTTCGGCGCCACAGGTCTTGTCCAGCAAGCGGTGTTCGGGGTTGTTGTCCGCGCCGCCCAGCAGGTAGGTGACGTCGCGCGCCGCGTAGCGCACGAACAGCCGCGAGTCGTCGGTCTCGCGTGAATAGGCCGGCAGCTTGTCGGTGCCGTACTTGTACTGGTTGTAGGTCGGGCAGATGCCGCGCTCGTAGGGCGCGTAGCCCTTGCCGTCCGGGCGCGGGCGTTCGTTGGACAGGTACAGATAGGACGACGGGTTGGCGATCACGTAGCGCAACATCAGGCCGTCGCGCCGCAGTGGGCCGTCGACATTGTTCAGGATGGCGTAGCGTTGCACCAGTTGCGCGCCGGCCGAGTGGCCAGCCAGCACGATGCCGGCCAGGGCAGGCAGGCGCTTGCGGTCATCCAGGCTGCGCAGCAGATCGTCCAGCACCTGAAACGAGGTCACGGGGGCGGGCCGGCCATTGGCCTGGATGCTCTCTTCGCCGTCTTCCCAGCTTGATTTGCGCCAGGCCGCCATGCCGGCGAAGCCCGAATCGATCGAGCCGGAGAAACGGGGCGCGAGGATCAGCGTGTCGCGGGCGCGGTCGGGATTGTGCGTCAACAGTTGCGCGGCCGTGTCGTAATAGCGGTCGGCGTCGCGCTTGACGCCGTGCACCACGATCAGCACCTGCTTGATGTCCCGCAGGTCGTCCTTGGCCAGATTGCGATTGGCGTAGACCGGGATTTTGTAGCGATGCCCCGGCTTGCCCAGTTCCACAGGTTGCCAGCGCAATGGCGCGGTGCGCTTGGGCGCGGGCACGGTCTCGTCGTAGTCGTAGGGGTCGGGCAGGGGCGTCTGCGCCGGGGCTGGCCGTGGCGCCAGCAGGGCCGCCAGGACGAATGCGGCGCCAAGCGCCCGCCACGGGGCCAGGCGCGTGGCGGCAGGCGCCAGGTGTGCAGCGGAAGGGGCAGGCGCGCGGCGCATGGCGCGGCGGGCGTTCAGCAGCCCTCGTGGCCCAGCAGTTGCTTCAAGGCGGGCAGGTCCAGGATGCGGACCTCGCGCTGATTGATCTTGATCAGCCCCTCGCGCGCAAATCGGGAGAACAATCGGCTGACGGTTTCCAAGGTCAGGCCCAGGAAGTTGCCGATTTCTTCGCGGCTCATGCGCAGCACGAACTCGGTCGACGAATAGCCCAGCGAGGCGTAGCGTTGCGACAGATTCAAGAGGAATGCGGCCAGGCGCTGTTCGGAGCGCATCGAGCCCAACGAGGCGAGCATCTGGTGCGACCGGGTGATCTCGCGGCTCATCAGGCGTCGGAACTGCTGTTGCAGCGACGGCAGATGCGTCGCCACGCGGTCCACTTCGTTCAGGCGGATGACGCAGACCTCGGAATCTTCCAGCGCGACGGCGGCGGATACGTGCTTGCCTTCGAGCATGCCGTCCATGCCGACGATTTCGCCGGGCAGGTGAAAACCGGTGATCTGGATCTGGCCGGTAGCGTCTTCGAGCTGCGTCTTGATGCTGCCGAAGCGCACGCCGTAGACAGCGTCAAGCGGTTGGTCCAGCGAGTACAGCATCTTGCCTTTTTCAAGGCGCACGCGCTCTTGCACCAGCTCGTCCAGCTTTTCCACTTCGGCGGCTGCCATGCCCACGGGCACACACACGTGACCCAACATGCACGTGGAGCAGTGGGCGGCATCCGGGGCGACGGGAACCCGTTTTTGCATACGATGACCTTTATAGTGCCCGTCGCGCCGGGAAGGGCGAAAACGGGTATACAAGCGTGAAGACAAAATCCATTGTAGTCGGTTGTTACTACGGGTGTCTTACCAGCCGGTATTAGATAGACGTGACTGCCGGTAGGCGATCCAGTCGTCGGCCGCAATATCCACGGCCGCCCCCCGTAACGCCGGATCAATAGGATAGTAATGGCAGTGGAGCTCGCGTGTGCGGCCGGCGGATAAATCCAGCCGTGCGACAGTTTCGCGGCGCACGAAGCAACATTTTTGTCCTGGTACGTATTCCTCGATTTCGTCCATCAGCGCAAGCAGGGCCGGCCGCACCCGATAGACCTCGCCCCGCACCCGGCGCCCGTCGGCCACCGGGATCAGTCCGGGCCATTGGCCGAAGTCGACCAGCATGCCGGGCACGGTGGCCGGGCCGATCCGTTGGGCAGGGGGCAGACCCCGCGCGGCGGCGGCTTGCGCCAGGTCATTGATTTCGCCCGCGCGTAGGGTGCCGTAGATAAAAACGTATATGCTCATGAATCGGTTTATCACGCACGTCGAAGCAGTGAATTGGGCGACCGGGTGTTGAAATATTGTCATCCGGCCACATATTCAAGGTATCGAGCCAGCCGGCACGTATCGGTCAGGCTCTCCAACAAGCCAAACGACCATTATGCGATTCGACAAACTAACCACCAAGTTCCAGCAAGCCCTGGCCGACGCTCAAAGTCTGGCCGCCCGTAACGACCACCCCTATATCGAGCCCGTGCACGTGCTGTCGGCGCTGCTATCCGATCCGGACAGCGGCGCGGGCAGCTTGCTGGCGCGCGCCGGTGTGGCCGTCAACCGTCTGCAGCCCGCGCTGGAGGCTGCCATGAAGTCGCTGCCGCAGGTGCAGGGCGACGACAACGTGCAAGTCGGCCGTGACCTGAACGCGGTGCTGACACGCACCGACAAGGAAGCGGCGCGCCGGGGCGACACCTATATCGCCAGCGAACTGTTCCTGCTGGCGCTGGCCGAAGACAAAGGCGAGGCCGGCCGCATCCTGCGTGAAGCGGGCTTGCAGAAAAAGGCGCTGGAAGCCGCCATCGACGCCGTGCGCGGTGGCGAAAACGTCTCCGGCGCGGAAGGCGAGTCCAACCGCGAAGCGCTGTCCAAGTACACGCTGGACCTGACCGAGCGCGCTCGTCAGGGCAAGTTGGATCCGGTGATCGGCCGCGATGACGAAATCCGCCGCACCATCCAGATTCTCCAGCGCCGCACCAAGAACAACCCCGTCCTGATCGGCGAACCCGGCGTGGGCAAGACCGCCATCGTCGAAGGGCTGGCGCAGCGCATCGTCAATGACGAAGTGCCGGAAACGCTGCGCGGCAAGCGCGTGTTGTCGCTGGACCTGGCCGCGCTGCTGGCCGGCGCCAAGTTCCGGGGCGAATTCGAAGAACGCCTGAAGGCCGTGCTCAAAGAACTGGGCCAGGACGACGGCAGCAACATTGTCTTCATCGACGAACTGCACACCATGGTCGGCGCGGGCAAGGCCGAAGGCGCGATGGACGCGGGCAACATGCTCAAGCCGGCGCTGGCGCGCGGCGAACTGCACTGCATCGGCGCAACCACGCTGGACGAATACCGCAAGTACATCGAGAAGGACGCGGCCCTTGAACGCCGCTTCCAGAAGGTGCTGGTGGACGAACCCGACGTGGAATCCACCATCGCCATCCTGCGCGGTCTGCAAGAACGCTACGAGATCCACCACGGCGTTGAAATCACCGACCCGGCCATCGTGGCGGCGGCTGAACTGTCGCACCGTTACATCACCGACCGCTTCCTGCCCGACAAGGCCATCGACCTTATCGACGAGGCCGGCGCGCGCATCCGCATGGAAATCGATTCCAAGCCGGAGGTGATGGACAAGCTGGACCGCCGCATCATCCAGTTGAAGATCGAGCGCGAAGCCGTCAAGAAAGAAACCGACGACGCGTCCAAGCGTCGCCTGGGCGTGATCGAGGACGAACTCGAAAAGCTGCAACGCGAATACAACGACTACGAGGAAATCTGGAAGGCCGAGAAAGCCGCGGTGCAAGGCACCCAGGCGATCAAGGAAGAGATCGACAGCGTGCGCGCCGAAATGGCCGAGCTGCAACGCAAGGGCCAATTCGACAAGCTGGCCGAACTGCAATACGGCAAGCTGCCCGATCTGGAATCGCGCCTGAAGGCGGCCGAAGTGGGCGCCCAGCAGGCTGCTGAAAACGCCGAGGGCGACAATGGCCGCCCGCGTCTGTTGCGCACCCGCGTCGGCGCCGAAGAGATCGCTGAAGTGGTCTCGCGAGCCACCGGCATTCCGGTGTCCAAGATGATGCAGGGCGAACGCGAAAAGCTGCTGCACATGGAGGAATTCCTGCACAAGCGCGTGGTCGGCCAGGACGAGGCCGTGCGCCTGGTGTCCGATGCCATCCGCCGTTCGCGCGCGGGTCTGGCGGACCCGTCGCGTCCGTATGGTTCGTTCCTGTTCCTGGGCCCCACGGGCGTGGGCAAGACCGAATTGACGCGGGCGCTGGCCGAGTTCATGTTCGACTCCGAAGAGCACCTGATCCGCATCGACATGAGCGAATTCATGGAGAAGCATTCCGTGGCGCGGTTGATCGGCGCGCCGCCCGGATACGTGGGCTACGAAGAGGGTGGCTACCTGACCGAAGCCGTGCGGCGCAAGCCCTACAGCGTGGTGCTGCTCGATGAGATCGAAAAGGCGCATCCGGACGTGTTCAACGTGCTGCTGCAAGTGTTGGACGATGGCCGCCTGACCGATGGCCAGGGCCGCACCGTGGACTTCCGCAACACCGTGATCGTGATGACGTCCAACCTGGGCTCGCATCACATCCAGAGCCTGGCCGGGCAACCGTACGACGTGGTCAAGGAAGTGGTGTGGGGTGAGCTGCGGCAGACCCTGCGTCCGGAATTCCTGAACCGTATCGACGAGGTCGTTGTGTTCCATGGCCTGGAAGCACAGCACATCGAATCGATTGCCCGCATCCAGCTGCGTCGCCTTGGCGCGCGTCTGGAAAAGCAGGAGATGCGGCTGGAAGTCACCGAGGCCGCGCTGGCGGAACTGGCCCGTTCCGGCTTCGATCCGGTGTTTGGCGCGCGCCCCTTGAAGCGTGCGATCCAGCAACAGATCGAGAACCCGGTGGCGCGCCTGATACTGGAAGGCAAGTTCGGGCCGCGCGACGTGGTGCCGGTGGACTGGCGCGACGGGGAATTCGTGTTCACCCGAACCTTGCAGTAAGCAAAGCGGCAAGCAAAGCGGCAAACAAAAAGCCTGGCATTGAAAAATGCCAGGCTTTTTTTCGTCTTGTGCGACGCTGGGGCGCTTACTGCGCGACCGTCACGAACACCGGATTCGAATAGAACCACAGGTCGTTGTAGTTGCGCGCATTGATGGCGTTGAAGCGGGCGGCGTTGTCGGCCAGGTCCACCTTGGCGTCGGGCAGCGGTTCGCCCGCCGCCGTTTCGCCAGCCACGTCCACGCCCAGATTGGTGCCGCGCAGGCGCAGGTACTGGCTGCGGTCCGCCGTCACCGTGGTCTTGATGACGTTGTAGCCATCGGCGTCAACGGTCCAGTCGGCACGCGTGAAGCGGGCCAGCACGCGGGTGGACGCATTGCTGTCGGCGTCGTAGGCGGCCGTGCCGGCGGCAGCGCGCGCGACCACGTCGCCCACGATCAGGTCGACGTGGTTGACCGTCGGCTTGACGTAGGTGGGGTTGCCGCTTTCGATGGGGTATTCATAGTTGTTGCTGCCCGGGCTGCGAAAGCGGATGGTGATTTCCACCTTCTCTCCCTTGGTGGCTTGCAGCTCGCCGCCCATGTGGACGGCGCCCGATGCGCCCTGCGCCTGGAAGTCCAACGCATCGATCAGGTCGCCGAACACGCCGAACACGCGGCCGCTCTTCAGGCCAGCCACGACCGCCGCCATGTTCTCGCCGTCCTTCCACACGTGCGTCTTGGCGTACTCCCCGGGCGCATAGCCCGAGCTGTACAGGCCCGAAGCCGTGCGGAAATGGAAGTCGGAATCGGCCACCGTCCAGATGCGCCTGCCTTCGCCAAGCAGCGCGTCCCAGGTGCCGCCCAGGCGGGCCACCAGGTAATCCACGCCGCCATAGGTGCGGTTGGGCAGGAAGGCGTTGGTATAGGCCGTGGCGTAGCCGCCGCGATCCGGTTCCATCTGATTGCCCACCATGCCTTCGATGGCGAAGAACACGTTGGGCGCCAGGTCGTTCATTTCACGCAGTTGCGCCACGGTGTACTTGCCCGCGTAGCGGGACGGGTGGTTCAGCAGCATGTAGCTGTCGGGGTGCTTGTCGCGCAGCCACTTCAATGCCGCCAGCGAGTCGGCGTGCGTGGTGTAGGCGCGGGTCTGGCCGGACAGGCGCGAGGCCAGCAAGGGGTCGAACAGGGCAGGGTCGCGATTGGTGAACAGGTATTCGAACTCGGCCACCGCTTCCAGCGATTTGGCCGACATCGGGTCATCCGTGCCGATCCCGATGTTGACGTGGTCATGCGTGGGCATGTCCCATTCGAACGACGAGAAAATGATCTTGCCCGCGTAGCGGCCCGCAGCCTGCGCCGATTTGATGAAGGGCGCCTCATATAGCGCCATGCCCGTGGAGAACGGAATCGCGCCACCGGCCAAGGCGATGCCGGTGTGGTCGCGGCCGGACAAGCGCAGATGGTTCGACAGGGCGGCCCAGTCCAGCTTGTAGCGGTCGAAAGCCTGGTCCAGCGCGCTTTCCAGGCTGACCTGCGCGTCGTCCGATTGATACGTGTGCACGTGCAGATCCCCCGCGCTCCAGGCGCCGGTTTCCACGGGCTTGGGATCCACGGGCGGGGCCGGCTCCGTCACGACCGGGGGCGAGGGTTCGGTGACGACGGCTTCGTCGTCGTCATCGCTGCCGCCGCAGGCGCTCAACAGGGTGACGCAAGCCAGCGACAAGGGCATGATGGCCCGCCGCAAGCGGGATACTTCGAACTGCATGGACACACTCCAACGTCTGGCGGCCCGCGAAGGCAGGCCGCAAAACGCCGAACTATGCCGGTGCCGGGTGACGTGGCCGTGACAAGAACGCGTGGAGTCCGCAGCCGCTACGCAAGAACGCGTGCGCGTCCGCAGTCGCTATGGCTTGGGGGCGCGCGCCTCGGCCAGGGCCTGCTTGATGATCGCGTTGGCGGTCCAGCGCACCACGTCCGTCACGGCGGGCAGGTCCAGGTGCCAGATGTCTTTCAGGACCAGGAACACTTCGGTGCCGTAGACCAGCGACAGCGCTTGCGCCACGCGCGCCTGTTGCTCCGGCGTCAGCTCGTTCGCCAAGGGGGCGATGGCGCGCTTGAGGATGTCGACCCGATGGCCCCGCACCAGCCGGGGATCCGAGGCGGGCTTGCCCGCGCTGGCTTCCGCGTGCTGTTGCAGCGACACCATGATCGCGGCGCGCAAAGGCGCTTCGTGCGAGGCCAGCCGGGGATAGGCGAAGCGCAGCAGCTCGTCCACGCGGGTGGCCGCGTCCGGCGCATCCGAGTCCCAGGCCAGGATCGGGCCCAGGCTTTCGTCCACGACGGCTGCGATCAAAGCGCTCTGGCTGGGAAAGTAGCGATACGCCGTGGCGCGCGAAACCTTGGCGTGTTCCGCCAATTCGGCGACCGAGGGCGTGATGCCTTGCGCCATCAGCTGTTGCGCCGCGTCCAGCAGGGTCTTGCGCATGCGCGCGCGGGGCCCGTGCGGGGGTTCGCCGCTGGCTGCCGCCTGCGGGCTGGCGGGGGCGATCAGCCGAGCCGCCGCACCGCGCGACGCGCGGCTGGCGGACGCTGCCGAGGTTTGACGTGAGATTGGTGTCTCAGTATGATTCTTTCGTCTCATTTCTTGATTCTACAGGGCCTTAGGGCCTCACATATCGAGGCGCGCACCGAGTGTAGCCGCCCGCGGAGGAGCCATGACGCATTCGAACCGGCGGGTCTTTGTCGCCGCCACCTACGACACCAAGGGCCAGGAAGCCGAGTATGTGGTGGACCTGCTGCGCCGCGAGGGCCTGGACGTGGTCTCGGTCGACGTGTCCACCACGGGCGCGCCCAGCGCGGCCCAGGTGCAGGCGCGCGAAGTGGCCGCCAGCCATCCGGGGGGCGCGGACGCGGTGTTCACCGGCGACCGGGGCACGGCAATCGCGGCGATGGCGCAGGCCTTCGAGCGCTACGTGGCCGGCCACGCCGGCATCGGCGCCATGATGGGTCTGGGCGGCTCTGGCGGCACGGCGCTGATCGCGCCGGCCATGCGCGCGCTGCCGATCGGCACGCCCAAGGTGATGGTGTCCACGATGGCCTCCGGCAACGTCGCGCCCTATGTCGGCCCGTCGGATATCGCGATGATGTATTCCGTCACGGACGTCGCCGGCCTGAACCGCATTTCGCGGCGCGTGCTGGCCAACGCGGCGGGCGCCATTGCGGGGGCGCACCGCATGGCCGCCGCCAACGCCGCCGCCGGCCAGGACGATAGCCGTCCGGCCGTGGGCATCACCATGTTCGGCGTGACGACGGCCTGCGTGCAGCAGGTCACGCCGCTGCTGGATTCGCGTTATGACTGCCTGGTGTTTCATGCCACCGGCACGGGCGGCCAGTCGATGGAAAAGCTGCTGGACAGCGGGCTGCTGGCAGGCGTCCTGGATCTGACCACCACCGAAGTCTGCGACTTTCTCTTTGGCGGCGTGCTGGCCTGCACAGAAGACCGCTTCGGCGCCGTGGCCCGCACGGGCGCGCCGTATGTGGGTTCTTGCGGCGCGCTGGACATGGTGAATTTCGGCGGCATGGACACCATCCCCGAACGCTACCAGGGCCGCCAGTTCTATCCGCACAATCCGCAGGTGACGCTGATGCGCACCACGGTCGAGGAAAACACCCGGCAGGGCGAGTGGATCGCCGCCAAGCTGAATCAATGCCAGGGGCCGGTGCGCTTTCTGATTCCGGAAGGTGGCGTGTCCGCGCTGGATGCGCCGGGCCAGGCGTTCTGGGACCCCGAGGCCGACGCCGCCCTGTTCGCGGCCCTGCAAGCCCACGTGGTGCAAACCCAGGACCGCCGCCTGGTGCGCGTGCCGTGCCACATCAACGACCCGCTGTTCGCCCGGACGGCGGTAGAACAATTTCTTGAAATCGCAACACATTGAGGAAGGCCGTCATGCCGCGTTTTGACCGTAACGAACTGCTGGACAAGTTTCGCGCCATGGTGCGCGCGCGCACGCCCATCGTGGGGGGCGGCGCGGGCACGGGCTTGTCGGCCAAATGCGAGGAAGCGGGCGGCATCGACCTGATCGTCATCTATAACTCGGGCCGTTACCGCATGGCGGGACGCGGCTCGCTGGCCGGCCTGCTGGCCTATGGCAACGCCAACGAGATCGTCGTGGACATGGGCCGCGAAGTGTTGCCGGTGGTCAAGAAGACGCCCGTGCTGGCGGGCGTGAACGGCACCGATCCCTTCTGCGATTTCGACGTCTTCCTGGACGACCTGAAGCGCCAGGGCTTTGCCGGCGTGCAGAACTTTCCCACCGTCGGCCTGATCGACGGCAACTTCCGCGCCAACCTCGAAGAAACGGGCATGGGCTACGCGCTGGAAGTCGACATGATCCGGCTGGCCCATAAAAAGGGCATGCTGACCACGCCATACGTGTTCAACGAAGACAACGCGGTGGCGATGGCGCGGGCGGGCGCCGACATCATCGTCGCGCACATGGGCCTGACCACGGGCGGATCCATCGGCGCGGAAACGTCGCAGACGCTGGACGATTGCGTCGCCGCCATCGACCGCATTGCCGATGCCGCGCTGGCGGTGCGTCCGGATATCATCGTGCTTTGCCATGGCGGCCCGATCGCCACGCCCGAGGACGCGGCCCACGTGCTGCGTGCGTGCAAGCACTGTCATGGCTTCTACGGCGCCAGTTCGATGGAACGCCTGCCCACCGAACAGGCCCTGACCGCCGCAACCCGCGAGTTCAAAAACCTGACCTTCTGAGGTTCCCATGCCGCATACCGTACATGTCAGTGCCGTCATCCACGCGCCGCTTGAAAAAGTGTGGCCGTGCTTTCGGGATTTCAACGGCCTGGCCGATTGGCACCCCGGCATCGCGCAAAGCCGGTTGGAGGCCGACGGCCGCCATGACGCGGTAGGCAGCGTGCGGTACTTGACGCTCAAGCCGGGCGGCTTCGTGCGCGAGCAGCTGCTGATGCTGGACGATCCGGGTACGGCCCTGCGCTACAGCATCATCGAAACCAGCCTGCCGATGCGCGACTACACGGCGGGCGTGTCCTTGCATCGCATCACCGAAACCGGTCCGGATGCAAACGCGCAGACGCTGGTGCAATGGTGGGCCGACTTCCGCGTCGAAGGCGCGGAGCTTGCCGACGTGGCCCGCGCCGTGGGGCAGGGTGTGTTCGCGGCGGGACTGGCGGCCTTGGACGAAAAGCTGCGCGCGGTGTAGGCGCGGCGACGGCGACGCCGCCAAGACTCGCGGCGTGCGCCGCAGCGCGACTGCGGCCTCGCCGCCAAGACATGATGCGCACGACCCGCACGGCAAGCGCGGTCACGCCCGCCAAGACATGCTGCGCGCGCCCCGCAACACAAGCGCGGCGATGCCAGCTAAGACATCGCGCGCGCACTCCGCAACGCAAGCGCGGCCATATCAGCTAAGACACGCGGCGCGTACTCCGCAGCGCAACCGCCGCCACACCCCTAAGATAATTCAGTCAAAGCCTTGCGGGCGGCCGGCACCCGCCTGCATCCGGCAGGCAGCGGCGCGCGCCGCAGGTAGTCGTGGATGGCGCCGATCAGCGCCTGGGCGGCGGGGCTGGACGGATATTCCTTGTGCTGGATGACGCACACCGTGCGCACGACGGTCGGGCGCGACAGCAGCGCATAGGCCAGTCCCGGTTCGCGCACGCGCGCGGCGGCCAGCGCCGGCAGCAAGGCAACGCCCAGGCCCGCCTTGACCAGCGCGGCCTGCGAGGTCGTGCTGGAGGCTTCGTAGAATGGCGCGCCCGCTTCGATGGGCAAATCGGCGCGCGCACGTAGCAGCGCCATGATGCCGGTCTCGTCCACCACCCCCACCAACTTGCGGCCGGCCAGGTCCGACCAGCGCATGGTTCCGTCGCGGCCCGGCCGCAGTTGGGCGTCATCGGCGCGATACAGCACCCCGAACCGGTCTTCCAGCAAGGGCTCGAAACGCAGGCCGGGCGCGTCGGCCCAGCGGCTGGTCAGGCCGAAATCCACCTCGCGGGCAGCAACCTTGCGCTGGATGCGCCCTGAATTGTCGTCGCTCAGATACAGCCGCACGGCCGGGTATTGCGCCGCGAATGCGGCGGCCGCCGGCGCGATGATCTCGGTGATCGCCGAGGGCGCGGCCGCCACGCCCACCCGCCCGCGCTCCAGCGCGCCAAAGCGCACCACGTCTTCGATCACGCCGTCGAAATCCGCCAGCAGACGCATCACGCGGGGCAGGAATTCTTCGCCCGCGGCGGTCAGCAGCACGCGCCGGCTGGTACGCGCGAACAGCTGCGTGGCCAAGGCATCTTCCAATTGGCGCACCAGGCTGGTCACCGACGACTGCGTCTGGAACAGGCGCTTGGCCGCGTGCGTGAAGCTGGATTCCTGCGCCACGGCGACGAAGGCGGTCAGGTGCTTCAAGGTGACATGCTTGGGCAGACGATTCATTTCAAAAGACGATAGATGGATCAATAAAAACAATTTTTGCAGATTGATCGCCCGGACGATACTAGGGGCTTCATCCAGGCAGGGCGCACATGCAACACGCAGATTTGGACCTCATCATTGAAGGCGGCTGGCTCATCGACGGCCTGGGCGGCCCGCGCCGGCGCGCGGACGTCGGCGTGAAGGACGAACGCGTGGCGGCCATTGGCGACCTGCAGGGCGAGCGCGCTGCACGCCGTATCGACGCAAGCGGCAAGATCGTCGCGCCCGGCTTCATCGATTCGCACGGCCATGACGACCTGATGTTCGTGGAAAAGCCGGGCCTGCCCTGGAAGACGAGCCAGGGCATCACGTCGGTGGTGGTGGGCAACTGCGGCGTCAGCGGCGCGCCCGCGCCCTTGCCGGGCAACACCGCCGCAGCCCTTGCGCTGCTGGGCGAGACGCCGCTGTTTGCCGACATGCACGCCTATTTCGATACGCTGCGCGAGCAGCAGCCGATGATCAACGTCGCTGCCCTGGTCGGCCATGCCAATCTGCGCCTGGCCGCCATGCGCGACCCGTCCGCCACCCCGACTGCGAGCGAGCAGGACGCCATGCAGCGGATGCTGGACGACGCGTTGTCTGCCGGTGCGGTGGGCTTCAGCACGGGCCTGGCCTACCAGCCCGGCGGCGTCGCCCAGCAGGAAGAACTGGACGGCCTGGCCCGAGTGGCCGCCGCCCACGGTGCGCTGCACACCAGCCATATCCGCAACGAGGGCGACCACGTCGAAGCCGCTGTCGATGAAGTGCTATCGGTGGGCCGCAACACGGGTTGCGCGACGGTGCTGTCGCATCACAAATGCATGATGCCGCGCAATTGGGGAAAGAGCCGCGCCACGCTGGCCAACATTGATCGCGCGCGCGCCGAAGGCATCGACGTGGCGCTGGATATCTATCCGTATCCGGGCAGTTCAACCATCCTGATCCCCGAGCGCGCGGACAGCATCGACGACATCCGCATCACATGGTCGGTGCCGCATCCCGAATGCAGCGGCGAATCGCTGGCCGATATTGCAGCGCGCTGGGGTTGCGGCAAGGAGGAAGCGGCGCAGCGACTTTGCCCTGCCGGCGCGATCTACTTTGCCATGGACGAGGCCGAAGTGCAGCGCATCTTCCAGCATGAATGCTGCATGGTCGGGTCGGACGGCCTGCCCAACGACGCGCATCCGCACCCTCGCCTGTGGGGCAGCTTCACGCGCGTGCTGGGACGCTATGTGCGCGAAGCCGAATTGCTGACGCTTGAAGCCGCCATCGCCAAGATGACGGCGCTGCCGGCGCGCGTATTCGGCTTGGCCGGGCGCGGCCAGATCAGTGTGGGCGCATGGGCGGATATCGTGGTGTTCGACGCGGACACCGTGAGCGACCGCGCCACCTGGGACACGCCCACGCTGCCGTCGGTCGGCGTGGAACACGTGCTGGTCAATGGCCAGCAGGTGTATCCCGAAACACCGGGCATGACACGGCCCGGAAAGATTCTGCGGCGCCAAGCCGCTCACAACACCCCCAAGGAGATAACCCCATCATGATGCGCAAGACTTTGGTCGCCCTGGCGCTGGCCGCGCTGCTGCCCGCCGCCCACGCCGCCTTTCCGGATCACCCCATCACGCTGATCGTGCCGTTCCCGGCGGGCGGTCCCACCGACATCGTCGGGCGGGTGGCGGCGGCGAAGGCGGGCGAGATCCTGGGCCAGCAGATCGTGGTGGAGAACCGCACGGGCGCGTCCGGCACCATCGGCATGGCGGCCACGGCGCGCGCCAAGCCTGACGGCTACACCGTGGGCCTGGCTACCGTCAGCACTCACGGCACCGCGCCGCATCTGTTCCCCAACCTGGCGTATGACCCGGTCAAGGACTTCACGCCCATCAGCAACCTGGTCACCAGCCCCAACATCCTGAGCGTGAATCCGAGCTATCCGGCTCGCACGCTGGCCGATTTCGTCTCGCACGTGCGCGCCAATCCGAACAAGGACGGCTACGCCAATGCCGGCGCGGGCGGGGTGAACGACCTGGGCATGATCTGGTTCCTGCAAATCATCGGCGGCAAGATGAACAGCATTTCCTATCGGGGCTCCGCGCCCGCGCTGACCGACACGGTAGGCGGGGTGGTGCCGGTGATCTTCGACAATTTCCCGTCGTCGCTGCCCTACGTCAAGAGCAAGCACCTGCATGCGTTGGCCATCACGGGCACCGAGCGCAACCCGCGCCTGCCGGACGTGCCTACGTTTGCGGAGCAGGGCTACAAGGACTACGACGTCACCGCCTGGTACGGCGTGGTGGGACCGGCCGGCATGCCCGCCGACGTGCGCGACAAGCTGGCCCAGGCGTTTGCGCAGGCGGTGCGCGACCCGGCCACGGCCGCCAAGATGGAAGAGACGGGCGCTTTCGCCCTGGGCAATACGCCGGCTGAATTCGCCGAGCAGATCCGCACCGAACGCGATCGCTGGAAGACGGTGATCGACCGCGCGCAGATCAAGTTGCAGTAATCAGGACGGGGCAGCGCCCTAGTACACGTCGCGCCGGTAGCGGCCGGCGTGCAGCAGGGCCTGCAAGGCGTCCTCGCCCAGGATGTCGCGCAGCGCGGCATCCACGCCCGCGGCCATGCCTTGCAGGCTGCCGCAGACATAGATTGCCGCGCCCGCCGCCACCCAGGCGCGCAGGGCGTCGGCGTGCTCGCGCAGTACGTGTTGCACGTAGCGGCGTTCGTGCTGGTCGCGCGAGTACACCGCGTCCACGCGCTCCAGGCTGCCGTCATCGCGCCACGCGGCGATGTCGGCGGCGCAGAATGCATCATGCGCGGCGTTGCGCTCGCCGAAAATCAGCCAGTTGCGCCGATGGCCCGCCAGGCGGCGCGCCTTGATCAGCGCACGCAGGCCGGCCAGCCCGGTGCCGTTGCCCACCAGGATCATCGGCCGGTCATCGTCAGGCGCGTGGAAGTTGCGGTTGGTTCGCACGCGCAGATCGATCAGGTCACCCACCTGCGCCACCTGGGTCAGCCATCCGCTACCCAGCCCCAGGCCGCCGTTGGCGCCGGGCATCTGGCGCACCAGCAGTTCGATCGCGCCGTCCTGCGGCAGCGACGCGATGGAGTATTCGCGGTGGGCATGCAATGGCCCGCCGCGTAGCAGACGCGGGCCGATTTCCGCGATATCGCCGGCCTGCCACTGCGGCGCTTGCCCGGCTGGCGGCGTCAAGGTCAGCAGATAGCAGGGCGCGCCCTGGCTGCCGGGGTTTTGCAGCGTGCGCGCGGCGAGCCGCCACGATTCGTAGTCGGGCGCCTGCCAGTCTGGCATGTCGGTCAGGCCCGTGAGCTGCCCCAAGTGATGTTGCCAGTGGCGCAGCGCGGCGGGATCGCCGTTGTCCACTTCCACCAGATCGAACAAGGGCGTCGCGCCTTGCGCGTGCAGCCAATCATCCAGCCGATGCCCGAAGCCGCAGAACTGCGCGTATTCGCTATCGCCCAGCGCCAGCACCGCATACTGCGCACCGGCCAGTACGTGCGAGGCGGATGCCTGCATCTGGCTGGCGAAAGCCGCCGCGGCATCGGGCGGATCGCCTTCGCCATAGGTGCTGGACACGAACAGCATGCGGCGGTAGCCGGATAGCCGGTCCAGGTCCAACTGGCCCAGCGCCGCCACATGTACCGACAGGCCGCCCGCGCGCAGCGACGCGGCGGTTTGCGCCGCCAGCGTTTCCGCATAGCCCGTCTGGCTGGCATGCGCGATCAGCAGGGTATCGGTGTCGGCCGGTGCGTCCAGGGCGGCCAGCGCCTGCGCCTGGCGTGCGCGCTCCCGCCGTGCGCGTCGCCATGCCCACAGGCACAGCAACAGCCACACTCCCACCACGCACGCTGCGGCGAACAATCGGGTCGGGCTCATCGGATCAGGAGGCTTGGGCCAGCGCCTGGAACGCCGGAGTGGCGACGACGCGGTAGTCGTGGGCGTCGCGCAAAATGAACAGGGCTGCCAGATCGTGGCGGCGGGCATAGGCCAGGCCGTCGGCCTCGCCCAGCACGGTCAGGACGGTGGCCAGCGCGTCGGCCATCATGCATTCGGCATGCAGGACCGAGACGGAGGCTACGTTGTTACGCACCGGCTGCCCGCTGCGCGGATCGATCGTGTGGGCATAGCGCGCGTCGCCGCTGCCCGCATGCCGCCGGTAGTCGCCCGACGTGGCGATGCTGAGTGCTTGCAGCGGCAAGGCCAGCGCGTGCTGGTCGCTGGCGTCGGGCACTTCGATTGCCACGCGCCAGGGCTGGCCGTCGGGCCGCTTGCCGCGCGCGCGCAATTCGCCGCCCACTTCCACCAGGTATTGGCTGATGCCCAGCGCGTCCAGCGCCAGCGCGGCGCGGTCCACGCCATGGCCCTTGGCGATGGACGACAAATCCAGATAGGCACCACCCGGCTGCATCGCGGCCTGCCGCGTGGCGTCCAGCGCGACGCGTCGCCAGCCGCAACGGGCGCGCGCCGCGTCGATGGCTGCGGGCGAGGGCGGTTCGAAGGCGCGTTGATGCGGGCCGAAACCCCAGGCATTGACCAGCGGCCCAACCGTGGGGTCATACGCGCCGCCGCTGTCCTCAGCGAGGGCCAGCGCATGGCGCAGTACATAGAAAAAGCCATCGGGCAGCGCCTGCCAGCCGGGCGCCGCCTGGTTGAAGCGCGTGATGTCGGACGTGGATTCCCAGGTGCTCATCTGCGCCACGACCTCGTTCAGCGCGGCCTGCACCGCGCTGCGCGCGGCTTCGGCATCGACGCCGGGAGGCAAGGCCATGCGCGCTGACCACGTGGTGCCCATGGTCGCGCCCGCCAGCGCCGCCAGCGCGGGCAGCGGCGCTGGCATCGCGCCATAGGCCACGCGCACAGCGGGAGCCGCCGTGCCGCGAGGCGCGTAAGACGGGGCAGCCGACACCTGACTTTGGCCCTTAGGGTTGCAGCACTTCGACGGTGCCGGCGTAGGACAGGCGGCGCTTCTTGGCCTGCGGCACGCTGACGACGGCGTCTTCCATGCCCGCTTCGATCCAGTACAGGCCCGGCTGCGGCCACTTCACGGAGAACTTGCCGTCCTTGTCGGTGGTGAGCTTGATTTCACCGACCTTGTCGCGGTAGCGGCTGCCGCCGGGCACGACGTTCACTTCCAGGCTGGCGGCGGGCTTGCCGTCCAGCAGCATCTGGAAGGTTGCCGCTTCGTCGGTGAACAGGTCGTTCGGGTGCGTGACCGGGGCCAGTTCCAGGCCGCGTCCCACCGGCTTGATGGCCGAGGGTTTGCCTGCCGTCACGAAGGTCTCGACCCGGCCCAGGCTTTGCGACACTTCCAGTTCCTGCGCATTCGCGGGCACGGCCTGCGTCATGCCTTCCACCTTGCCGAAATAGCGCTTGTTCTTGCCGTCTTCCTTCCAGCGCGCGAACACGCCGTCATTGACGACCGCCACGCGGTACGTGCCGCTTTGCTTGAGCTGCAAGTCGAACGTGCTGCGCAGCTTGCCGCGATTGATGTTCTCGGCTTCGGCCGCCTGGCCGTCCGGCGCGACGACGGCCAGGCCGTCCAGGCGCAGCGGCGCGTGGTTGAAATAGAACTTGTCGTTGCCGACGGCGGCGTCGACCGTGATCCAGCTGTCCACGCCCGACAGCACGGTGGACGAGGGCACGATCCACACATCATGCGCGTGGGCGGCGAAGGGCAGGCAAAGCGCCAGGGCGGCGGCGAATTTGGCGGCGGATTTCATGGTTGCGCTCCTTGTGGGCATGAATGGGGCATCAGGGTTTGAGGTTGAGCGCGATGGCGCCCAGTTCGTGTTCGCCTTGCGCGCTCAGTTGCTCCGCCTTTTGCGGTGGCCACTGGAAGGGGATGCGCACCAGTTCGCGCCCGCCGACTTCGCGCGCCGCTTCGACGACGACCGCGTATTGGCCGGGCTTGAGTGCTGCCAGCGGCTTGGAGCCCGCGTCAAAGCTCAGGGCGTGCTTGCCGACCGGCTTGGTCGCGCCGCTGACGCCATCAACCGGGAATTGCTGGTTGCGGCCGCTGCGGCGCCACCATTGGCGCATGTCCTTGAGCCACTCGGTGCCTTCGTTGTTCTTCTTGGCCACGTCGTACCAGACCGCCAGGTCGGCGGCCACGCTCTGATCGGGGTTCTCGATCCAGATCGCAACGTAAGGACGGTGGTATTCGGCCACATCCAGGCGCGGTACTTCGATGGACAGGCCGATGTCGGCCGCGTTGGCCGTTCGGGCGATTGCGCCGGCCAGCAGGGCCGACAACAACAGTTTGCGCATGGAAATCTCCAGGGCGGATCGAAGGAATCAGTGAATGAAGAGCAGCGCCAGAACGACCGGTATCACGACGCCCAGCCCCACCATGGGCCAGGTCGCGCTGCGGTTGCCGGCGTGCATCTTGAGCAGCACCAGTCCGGTCAGCGAAAAAACCAGACAGGCGACGGCGAAGATGTCGAGGAACCAGCTCCAGGCCAGGCCGGTGTTGCGGCCTTTGTGCAAATCGTTCAGGTACGAGATCCAGCCGCGATCGGTGCGTTCGTATTCGATGTCGCCGCTGGCGCGGTCAATGGACAGCCAGGCGTCGCCGCCCGCGCGCGGCAGCGACAGATAGACCTCGTCGGGGGACCACTCGGCCGTCTTGCTTGCCGCGCCCGCATCGAGCGTATCGTCCAGCCACTGCGCCACGGAAGCCGGCAGGGGCGCTTTCTTCTGCCCGGAAGGCGCGGCCAACTGTTGGAGCAGGGGCGCGGGCAATTGTGCCTGTCGGCTCGTGACCACCGCCTTGGATTCGATGTGCGACGCGTTGTTCAGCGTCAGGCCGGTGACGGCAAACAGCAGCATCCCCAGCAGGCACAAGGCCGAGCTGATCCAGTGCCATTGGTGCAACGTCTTGAGCCAGTAGGCCCGGCGCCGTGGGGTGGGTTGACTGTCCATGCGGGATTCGATTTGAAGCCGCGGATTCTAACATTTAATGAGAATTACTCGTATAAGAAGTCCGATCTCTGATGCAAGCTGATTTCAATTGATTTCGAAGGCGCGCCGCGTTGAATCCGGCCTGGCCTGATCTTGCGGCAGCGTGCGTTTTTCAGTCGGGCTTTGGCCAGAGCGCGTTATGCTGCTGCTGGTCTTTTGCTTGCGCCGTGGTCCGCGCCACACGCCCCGTCTCATGTCCGCTTACCAAACCCTGATTCCCTTGAATTTTCTGGCCGTCGGGCTGGGCGCCATGCTGGGTGCGTGGGCGCGTTGGCTGGTCAGCCTGTGGTTGAACGTCGAGTCCTGGCCATGGGGCACCTTCACCGTGAATCTGGCGGGGGGGTACTTCGTGGGTGTGGCGCTCGCGCTGGTCGCGGGGCATCCCGAGTGGCCCGCCTGGATCCGCCTGGGCGCCATCACCGGCTTCATGGGCGGCTTGACCACGTTTTCCACGTTCTCGGCGGAAACCGTGTCGATGCTGGAACGGGGCGCTTACGGCACCGCGCTGGGCTATGCGGGCGTGAGTCTGGTGGGGTCATTGCTGCTGACTGCGGCGGGCATCGCCACCGTGCACCTGATGCGCTGAACCGGGCGCGGCGGGCTGGCGCCCGCCGCGTTGGCGCTTCAGTCTGCGCGCGGATTCAGCACTCGCGCGGCTTGCAGGCCGCTGCGCACGGCGCCTTCCAGCACGCCGGGGTAGCCGGTGTCGGTCCAGTCGCCGGCCAAGGCCAGCGTGCGCCAGGGCGTGGTGTTCAGTGGCCGCGTCAGGCCCGGCACCGCCGCGAAGGTGGCGCGCTTTTCAATCAGCAGTTCGGCGGCAGTCACTTCGGGCATGGCCGGCAGGCGCGCGGGATGGCGCGCCGCCTGTTCGGCGACCTGGTCGATCAGCGCCTCGATGACCTGCCGGCGATTGCGCTCGGCGATGCTGGTGGCGGCGCTGGCCACGATGGCCAGTTCGCCCGCCTTGGTGTCGCCCGCCAACTGCGCGCGGTCGAACACCCATTGCCCGACGTGTCCGCGCGCGGCCTCTTCGCGCAGCATCATCATGGGCTCGGGCAACTGCCACGGTTCTGCCAGGCGCACGTTCAGGGTGGCGATCGGCAGATAGTCGAAGGCCTTGAGCGCTTCCAGCAGACCGGTCGCGCCGGCCTCGCGCAAGGGGGCGTCAAGCAGCCGGGCCGCGTAGGTCGGCGGCACCGCCAGCACGGCAGCGTCAAAGCGTTCCTGGTTGACGACGATGCCGTCATCCGAGGGATGCAGCTGGCGCACCGTGTTGCCATAGCGCATGGTCACCTGACGTGCCGCCGCGTCCGGCCACAGCGCCGACAGATCGGTGCAGGGCAGCAGCATGTCGCTGTCTTCGCGCGCGCCAGCCAAGCTGTCGCGCAGCACGCGGGCGTACAGCGCGGCGCTGGCATTGGCGCACGGGGTGTTCAGCGCGGCCAGGCATAGCGGTTCCCAGAGCTGGCGGATCAGCGCATCGGATTGCGCGTGATAGTGCAGCAGTTGCAGCACGGTCCAGTCGCGCGGGGGCGACCACGACATGGCTTTCAGGCCGCGCATCAGGCGCAGCGCGGCATAGCGGTCCGCCCAGCTCAGGCCGCGCGCGGAAAAGAGCGCGACAGCCATGTGCAAGGGGGCGGGCAAGCGAGGGGCGGACAGGCGGAAGCGCCCATCCAGGCTGGCCAACCGCAAGGGGCGGCGCATCAGCAGGGCGTCGGGATTGCGGCCAACGCGGCGCATGAGCGCCAGCGTTTGCCGATAGGCGCCCGCCAGCAGATGCTGGCCGTTGTCCAGCGGCGCTTCGAACGATTCGTGGAAGACGCGGCGCGCGCGGCCGCCGGGGGTGTGGCCGGCTTCGAACACCGTCACCTTGGCGCCCGCTTCGCGCAGGGCGATGCTGGCCGCCAGGCCAGCCCAGCCCGCGCCGATTACCGCCGCCTTCACCGGGCCAGCCGGCGGACCAGTCCGCGTCCGCCGCCCACCCAGGTTTTCCAGGCCAGCCACAGCTTGCGCAGCGGCGTCAGCGAGATGCGCTGGTGCAGCACCTGCCAGTTGTCGCGCTCGATTTCATCGAGCAGCGCGTGGTAGATCGCCGCCATCATCAAGCCCGGGCGCTGCGAGCGTCGGTCTACTTCGGGCAGGTTGCTCATGGCTTCGCGATAGAGTTCGCGGGCCCGGTCGGCCTGGAACTTCATCAACGCGCTGAAGCGTTCGGAGTATTCGCCGTTCAGGATGTCCGACGCCTTGACCTCGAACTGCTGCATGTCATTGACCGGAATATAGATGCGGCCCCGGCGCGCGTCGTCGCCGACGTCGCGGATGATGTTGGTCATCTGGAACGCCAGGCCCAGCTTTTCGGCGTAGACGAGCGTCTTGGGATCGCTATAGCCGAAAACGCCGGCCGACAGCTCGCCCACCACGCCGGCCGCATGCCAGCAATACTTGCGCAGGCCCGGCCAGTCCAGGTAGCGCGTCTGGTCCAGGTCCATTTCCATGCCATCGACCACGGCCAGCAAGCGCTCGCGGGTGATGGAACAGGTTTGCAGATGCGGCTGCAACGCGCGCGTGACAGGGTGATCGGGCTTGCCGTCGAACATCTGGTCGACCTGCGTGCGCCACCAGGCCAGCTTGATGCGGGCCAGCGACGGGTCGGTGCATTCGTCGACAACGTCGTCCACTTCGCGGCAGTAGGCGTAAAGCGCCGTGATCGCGCGCCGGCGTTCGGGCGGCAGGAACAGGAATGAGTAGTAGAAGCTGGAACCGCTTTTGGCGGCTTTCTCCTGGCAATATTCGTCAGGGGTCATAGATAGGCAGGGCCTGTTACTTGATAGAGCGCCACAGCATGATGGCCCAGTCTTTGGCGCCCAATTCGGGGCGATTCATGAATACATCGTAGCTGCTCGCCTCGATACGCTCCAACACGCGCAGCCCGCCTTGCACCACCAGGCGCAGCTCCAGGCCGATGCGGCCGGGCAGGCGGCGCGCCAGCGGAGCGCCGAAGTGTAGCAGCGCGCGCGTGCGTTCGACCTGGAAAGCCATCAGTTCGCGCCACGCGGGGGTCAGGCGGCACGCGGCCAGGTCTTCCTCGGTGACGCCGTGGCGGCGCAGATCTTCCTGCGGCAGATAGACGCGATGCTTGTGCCAGTCCACCCGCACGTCCTGCCAGAAGTTCACCAATTGCAAGCCCGTGCAGATGGCGTCGCTTTCGGCGACGTCCCGAGGGCTGGAGGCATCGAACAGATGCAGCATCAGCCGGCCGACCGGATTGGCCGAGCGCGTGCAGTAGTCGGCAAGCGTGGCGTAGTCTTCGTAGCGTTTGACGGTGATGTCCTGCTCGAAGGCGGACAACAGATCGTAGAACGGCGTGATGGGTAGCTGATGGCGCGCGATGGTCTGGGCCAGCGGCGTGAAGATGTCGGCCAGCGGCGGCAGGCCCGGAGCGGGCGTGTTGCCAGGTTCGGCGCCGATGCGGTGCAGCTCGGTACGGAACGCGGCCAACTGCGCCAGCCGTTCTTCGTCCGAGGCGCTGCCTTCATCGGCGATATCGTCCGCGGCGCGGGCGAAGCGGTAGATATCGGTCACGGCGCCACGCAGCCGGCGCGGCAACAGCAGCGAGGCGACGGGAAAATTCTCGTAGTGATCGATGGACATGGATAGCGGTACAGAAGGCGTTCCCGGAGCGGGATCGCATCATTTTAGAGTAGTCGCCTTTCGGGGCGCCATGCCATCCCTGACCCGGGCGGCGATCAGTTAGACTTAAGCGCCACAGGATCTCACACCATGCCGCGTCCCATATCCGCCACCGTTTCCGTATCCGCTCTTGCGCACAATCTTGCCACCGTGCGCCGCCACCTCGAACAGACTGCCGCCGCCGTGGGCGGGCTGCCGCCCTCCATCTGGGCGGTCATCAAGGCCAACGCGTATGGGCATGGCATCGAACAGGCCGTGACGGGGTTTTCCAAGGCGCAGGGCCTGGCGATGCTGGATCTGGACGAGGCCGTGCGCTGCCGCGAGGCGGGCTGGGGCGGTCCGATCCTGCTGTTGGAAGGGTTCTTCAAGCCGGCCGACCTGGACCTGATCGACCGCTACCACCTGAGCACCACGGTACACAACCGCGAGCAGCTGGACATGCTCGCGCGCGCCCGCTTCTCGCGCCGCGTGGACATCATGCTCAAGCTGAACAGCGGCATGAACCGCCTGGGATTCAGCCCCGCGTCCTACCCCGCCGCCTTTGAACGCGCCATGTTGCTGCAACAGCAGGGCACCCTGGGCTCAGTGGGCAAGATGACGCACTTCGCGTGCGCCGATGGTCCCCAGGGCGTGACCGAGCAATTGGCCCTGTTCAATTCGGTGACGCATAAGTTGCCGGGCACGATCAGCGTCTGCAACTCGGCCGCCACGCTGCGATTCGCCGACATCGCCGTCAGCTCGCCCACGCAGACGCACTGGGTGCGCCCGGGCATCTGCCTGTACGGCGCGTCGCCCTTTGCCGACGCGCAAGCCGCATCCTTCGGCTTGAAGCCGGCCATGACGCTCAGTTCCGAGATCATCGCCGTGCAGGAACTCAAGGCGGGCGATTCCGTCGGCTACGGCGCCATCTTCCGCGCCGAACGCGCCATGCGGATCGGCATCGTCGCCTGCGGATACGCCGACGGCTACCCGCGCCACGCCACCACCGGCACGCCGGTCGTCGTGGCTGGTATCCGCACACAGCTGGTCGGCCGCGTGTCGATGGACATGCTGATCGTCGACCTGGACCCGATTCCCGCTGCTGGCGTCGGCACGCCCGTGGTGCTCTGGGGCGAGGACGGCCCCTCGGTGGACGACGTGGCGCAGTCTGCCGGCACCATCGGCTATGAATTGCTCTGCGCCCTGGCGCCGCGCGTACCGGTCAGCCGCGACGCCTGAACCCGCCCATCGCGGCTTGCCCGCCCGGCCGGGCCGGATTTTCGCCGGGTGTCCAGTGGGCAGAAATTGCTACGCAATTTACAAGACAGCCATCCCAGGATGGTGTCTACTTGGAAAACCGGGCGCCCAAGCGCCCGTTTTTGACCCAGCAATCTGACGACGAGGTTTCATTCCATGAAGGACAAATGCGTGCTCATTACGGGCGCCACCAAAGGCATCGGCTGGGCGCTGACGCAGCGTCTGTCCGACATGGGCTGTCATGTGGTTGGCATCGCGCGCAACACCACCGACGTAGATTTTCCCGGCTACCTGTACGCCTGTGACCTGGCCGACGCTGGTCGCACCGAAGAAGTCCTGCGCGAAATCCGCGACAAGTTTCCCGTGGATGCGGTGGTCAACAACGTGGGCATCGCCTCGCCGCAGCCGCTGGGCGAGATCGATCTGGCCACGCTGTACAACGTGCTGGACCTGAATGTGCGGGTGGCTGTGCAGGTGACCCAGGCGTTCATCGAATCCATGAAGGTACGCCGCGCCGGCCGCATCGTGAACGTGGTCAGCCGCGCCATTCATGGCGGCCTGGACCGCACGGCTTACTCGGCCGCCAAGAGCGCGCTGGTGGGCTGCACGCGCACCTGGGCGCTGGAGCTGGCCGAATACGGCGTGACCGCAAACGCGGTGGCACCGGGCCCGATCGAAACGGAAATGTTCCGCGCCACCCGTCCTGCGGGCAGCGAAGGCGAAAAGCGGGCGCTGGCTTCGGTGCCGATGAAGCGCCTGGGCACCCCGGCCGAAGTGGCCGCCGCCATTGCTTTCCTGTTGTCGGACGACGCCGGTTTCATCACCGGGCAGGTGCTGGGGGTTGACGGAGGCGGCAGCGTAGCTGGCCGTTCCTGATCGGATCCTGGGGGCGAGTCGAACTGCGTGGCCCGACCACGAGGATCCGACTCAATGGCCGAATCGGACCTTGCGATCCGACCCGCGCATCCCCTCTTGGCCGAATTCAACCCCGCGATCCGACCCAACGAAAAAGCGCACCACACGGTGCGCTTTTTATTGCTGCGAAGAGTGCGGGTTCAGTAGGGGCCTTTGCCCGTCGCCACCGGACGCACATCCTTGAATTCGCCGGCCAGTTTTTCCGCCGCGCGCGCCAGCAGCACCGCGTCCACGCCGACTGCCACGAACGTCGCGCCCAGCGACAGGTAGTGCTTGGCTTGCGTCACGCCGCCGTGCAGGATGCCAGCCGCCTTGCCCGAGCGCACGATGCGCGCGATGGCCTGATCGATGGTCGCCAGCACTTCGGGGTGGTCCGGCTGACCCAGATAGCCCATGCCCGCCGACAGGTCGGCCGGGCCGATGAAGGCGCCATCCACGCCGTCCACCGCCAGGATATCGTCCAGCGCATCGATGCCCGCGGGCGTTTCGATCTGCACCAGCACGCACATCTGGTCGTTGGCGCGTTCCAGGTAATTGGGGATGCGGTTCCAGCGCGACGAACGCGCCAGCGCGCTGCCCACGCCACGGATCCCGGCAGGCGGATAGCGCACGGCCGCCACAGCGGCGCGCGCTTCGTCGGCGGACTGGATCATCGGCACCAGCAAGGTCTGCGCGCCAGTGTCCAGGATCTGCTTGATCTGCACCGGGTCATTCCAGGCGGGACGCACCACGGGCGCCACCGGATAGGCGGCCACCGACTGCAATTGCGACAACGTGGTCTGCAAGGTGTTGGGCGCATGTTCGCCGTCGATCAGCAGCCAGTCGAAGCCGGCCCCCGCGATGATTTCCGATGTGTAGGCGCTGGCCAGTCCGGCCCACAGGCCGATCTGGGGTTTGCGGTCGCGCAAGGCTTGCTTGAAGGTATTGGTCAGGATGTCCATGGACGGCGTGCCGTGTTTAGTTGAAATGACAGTTGACGGAACCCAGCGCGCCGTAATCGACGTGGAAGGTGTCTCCGGGCCGGGCGGCCACGGGGCGGGTGAATGAGCCCGACAGAATGATCTCGCCCGCTTCCAGCGCCACGTCGTGGGCGGCCAGCTTGTTAGCCAGCCATACTACGCCATTGGCCGGGTGATTCAAGACGCCCGCGGCCACGCCGGTTTCCTCGATCACGGCGTTGCGCGACAGGATCGCGCCGGCCCAGCGCAGGTCGGTATCGCCGATCTTCACGGGCCGTCCGCCCATCACCACGCCCGCGTTCGCGGCGTTGTCGGCGATGGTGTCGAAGACCTTGCGCGGCCGCTTGGTGTCCGGGTCGATGCCGTGCGAGCGGGCATCGATGATCTCCAGCGCGGGGATGACGTATTCGACCGCGTCATACACCTGGAACAACGTCACGTTGGGGCCTTGCAGCCGCTTGCCCAGCACGAAGGCCAGCTCGACTTCCAGGCGCGGAAGAATGAAGCGGCCGGCGGGAATGGCGCCGCCGTCCTCGAAGAACATGTCGTCCAGCAGCATGCCGAAATCGGGCTCGTCGATCTGGGAAGACAGCTGCATCGCGCGGGACGTCAGGCCGATCTTGTGGCCGCGCTTGGTGCGGCCCTCGGCCAGCTTGATGTCCATCCAGGCGCGCTGGATGGCATACGCGTCCGTGATGTCGATGTCGGGATGGTCCAGCGATATCTGGCGAATCTGCGTACGCGTGCGTTCGGCCTCGTGCAGGCGCGCGGCAAGGCTGCGTACGGTCTGGGTGTCTAGCATGAATGGTCCGGTAGTGGGAGTTAGGACGGGAAGGGAGCCAAGGTGTTGACCAGCCTGCCGATGCCTTCGATTTCGGTCACGACTTCGTCGCCCGGCATGACGTTGACGATGCCGTCCGGCGTGCCGGTCAGGATCAGGTCGCCCGGGGCAAGCGTCATGAAGCTGCTGAAATATTCGATCAGCGCGGGTACGTCGAACACCATGTCGCGCGTGTTGCCGCTTTGCGTCTGCACGCCGTTGACCGAGGTGCGCAGGTTCAGGTTCATGGGGTCGGGGACGTCGTCGCGGTCCACCAGCCAGGGGCCGAGCGGCGTGCAGGTGTCGCGGCTTTTCACGCGCAGGTTGGGGCGATACCAGTTCTCCAGGTAGTCGCGCAGCGCGTAGTCGTTGGCGACCGTGTAGCCCGCCACGTAGTCGTAGGCGTCGTCGCGCGAAACGCCGCGCGCGGTCTTGCCGATGACCACGGCCAATTCGCATTCGTAATGCATGAAGGCGACGTCAAGCGGGCGCAGCGTGCGTGCGCGATGCCCCACGAACGTGTTTGCGGCTTTCAGAAAGCCCAGTGGCTCGTCGGGCGCCTTGAAGGCAAGCTCCTTGGCGTGGTCCGCGTAGTTGATGGCCAGCGTGAACGTGGTGCGCGGTTCGATGGGCGGCAACCACGTCACGGCCTCTTCAGCCAGGACGCGCCCGTCCGGCAGCAGTACGTGGCCCGGTGCGTTGTCTGCTTCCGTGACGCGGTGGACGACGCCTCCGTAAACAATGCGTGCGTGTTTCATGGCGGTTTCCTCAGGACGCGGCGGCCAGCGTGTTGGCCAGCGTGCCCACCTGCTGGATGTGGATCTCGTAGCGTTGCCCGGCGCGCACGCGCGGCGCGTCGTGGGGCGCGCCCACCAGCAGGATGTCGCCCGCCTCGAAGCTCATGAACTGGGTCACGTCGGCGATCAGGCGCGCTACGGGGCGGATCAGGTCGGCGGTGCTGGCGCGCTGCGCCACGATGCCGTCCACCCGCACTTCGATGTCGAGTGCGTCCGGGTCCAAGCTTGGCAAGGCAGGTGCCAACGTGTCGCTGATCGGGCAGAAGCCATCGCGGCACTGTTGCTTGAGGGCGGGGCGGAAGTAGCTGTCATGCGGCACGGACAAGTCGGCCACCACGCGATAGCCCGCCACGTGGTTCAGCGCATCGGCGACGCTGACGCGCGTCGCGCGGCGTGCGAACACCACGCCCAGGCAGGCGCCGACCTGCACCTCGTGCACGTCGGCGGGCAGCGTGATGGTGTTGCCGTCGCGCGCATAGGTATTGGCCGGTTTGATGTACAGCACGGGCGCCTTGGGCGCGGCCTTGTAGGGCGGGGCATTGACGGCGTCGCCCAGCGCGGCGAGCGACTGGCGTGTGTTGAGCGCCACGCCCACGACGGTGCGGGGAGGGCGCGCCAGGGCGGCCTTGGCCTCGGCGGCACGCTGGGCAAGGTAGTCGCGGTAGTTGTTGTGCTTGTAGTTCAGCACCGGGTCGGCTTCTTCGATCTGCATCGAAATGCCCAAGGGCCGCGTGGCCATGTACGGCGCCAGCGCGGTATCGAGCGCCTGGAACACGCGCTCGCCCAGCGCGGCCTTTTGCGCATCGCTGCGGCCGTGGCCGATGCGCAGCACGACGTGGACGAAGGCGTTGTCGGGGTGGCCGTCCACGATCAGGCAATCGTCGACACGCATCGCCCGCGTGCGCGCGCCCGCCAGCGGAAACAAGCTGCCGTCGCCGACGGCGGCGTCTTGCACGACGCGCATCAGCGCACGGGTATCAAGGGCGAGGTTGCCCGAGTACTCAATCCAGATATGGGGCATGGTGCCTGCACCCTAATTGTTAGCATGTTAATTAGAATAACGGGAAAGTGAATCGGCGGCAATGGATCGAAAGCGCGTCACGATGGACGCATCTCGCCGTTGACATCGCCACAAGCGCGGCCTAAAGTTAACGTGTTAATTAAAAAGCAGCGGCACAACGCAAGCCGCGTCAAAGAGCCAGGAGCCGCACGTGAGCATCAAGCATTGGATCAACGGCCAGCAG
Source organism: Achromobacter piechaudii NBRC 102461 (assembly GCF_001571245.1). Classification (GTDB taxonomy): domain Bacteria; phylum Pseudomonadota; class Gammaproteobacteria; order Burkholderiales; family Burkholderiaceae_B; genus Achromobacter; species Achromobacter piechaudii. The sequence continues at coordinate 425,436 of NZ_BCTK01000001.1, forward strand.
GTCGATAGCGCCGACCGCTTCGTCACCTACAACCCCGCCACGGGAGCAGCCATCGACGAGGTCGCGGCGGGTGGCCAGAAAGAAATCGACGCGGCCGTGGCGGCGGCGGCCGAAGCTTTTCCCAAATGGGCCAACACCCCCGCCAAGGAACGCGCGCGCCTGATGCGCCGGCTGGGCGAACTCATCGACGCCAACGTGCCGCTGCTGGCCGAACTCGAAACGCAGGACACCGGCCTGCCCATTTCACAGACGCGCAAGCAACTGATCCCGCGCGCTTCCGAGAACTTCAACTTCTTCGCCGAAGTCTGCACGCGCATGAACGGGCACACGTATCCCGTGGACGATCAGATGCTGAACTACACGCTGTACCAGCCGGTGGGCGTGTGCGCGCTGGTCTCGCCCTGGAACGTGCCGTTCATGACCGCCACCTGGAAGACCGCCCCCTGCCTGGCGCTGGGCAACACCGCCGTGCTGAAAATGTCAGAACTGTCACCATTGACGGCCGACCAGTTGGGCAGACTGGCGCTTGAGGCCGGCATTCCGGCCGGCGTGCTCAACGTGGTGCAGGGCTACGGCGCGCAGGCGGGCGATGCGCTGGTGCGCCACCCAGGCGTGCGCGCCATCTCGTTCACGGGCGGCACGGTCACCGGCAAGAAGATCCTGGCCAGCGCCGGGGGCATCAAGAAATACTCGATGGAGCTGGGCGGAAAATCGCCCGTGCTGATCTTCGACGATGCCGACGTCGAGCGCGCGCTGGACGCGGCCCTGTTCACGATTTTTTCGCTGAACGGCGAACGCTGCACGGCGGGTTCGCGCATCTTTGTCCAGCAAACCATCTACGACGACTTCGTGCGCAAGTTCGCCGAGCGCGCGCAGCGTCTGGTGGTGGGCGACCCCACCGACGAGGCCACCCACGTCGGCGCGATGATCACGCGCCAGCATTGGGAAAAGGTCACCGGCTACATCCAGCTGGCCGAACAGGAAGGGGCGCGTATCCTGGCGGGCGGCGCCGACAAGCCGGCCGGCTTGCCGGCGCATCTGGCGAACGGAAACTTCGTGCGGCCCACGGTATTGGCCGACGTGGACAACCGCATGCGCTGCGCGCAGGAAGAAATCTTCGGCCCGGTCGCCTGCCTGATCCCCTTCAAGGACGAGGCCGAAGGCCTGGCCCTGGCCAACGACGTCAAGTACGGCCTGGCCTCCTACATCTGGACGAACGATATCGGCCGCGCGCACCGCTTGGCACGCGACATCGAAGCGGGCATGGTATTCATCAACAGCCAGAACGTGCGCGACCTGCGCCAGCCCTTCGGCGGCACCAAGGAATCGGGCACCGGGCGCGAGGGTGGCGAATACAGCTACGAAGTGTTCGCTGAAATCAAAAACGTCTGCGTGTCGATGGGCAGCCACCACATCCCCAAGTGGGGCGTGTGAACGCATCAAGGAGACAACCATCATGGGCAAGCTTGCACTGGCCGCCAAGGTGACCCACGTGCCGTCGATGTATCTGTCGGAGCTACCCGGCAAGCATCACGGCTGCCGCGAAGCCGCCATCCAGGGCCATCGCGTGATCGGCCAGCGTTGCCGCGAGCTGGACGTGGACACGATCGTGGTGCTGGACGTGCATTGGCTGGTGAACGCGGGGTATCACGTCAATGCCAACCGCGCCTTCAAAGGTTGCTACACCAGCAACGAACTGCCGCATTTCATCAAGGACATGCACTACGCCTACGAAGGCAATCCCGATCTGGGCCGCCGTATCGCCGAATGCGCCAATGCGGCGGGCGTGGGTACGCGCAGCCACGAAATCGACAGCCTGGAACTGGAATACGGCACGCTCGTGCCCATGCGCTACATGAACGGCGATGCCCGCTTCAAGGTGGTGTCGGTGGCGGCCTGGTGCGCCTGGCATAGCCTGGACGAGAGCCGGCGCTTCGGCGCGGCGCTGCGCCAGGCCATCGACGGTTACGAGGGCCGCGTGGCCGTGCTGGCCAGCGGGTCGCTGTCGCATCGCTTCAATGACAACAACAGTCCCGAAGCCGCCATGCACCAGATCAGCCGCGAATTTTTCCGGCAGGTGGACCTGCGGGTCGTCGAACTTTGGCGCCAGGGCGATTGGAAGAGTTTCTGCGCCATGCTGCCCGAATACGCCGACCTGTGCGTGGGCGAGGGCGGGATGCATGACACCGCCATGTTGCTGGGCCTGTTGGGCTGGGACGGCTACGACAAGCCGGTCGAGATCGTGACAGACTACTTCACCAGCTCGGGCACGGGGCAGATCAACGCCATCTTTCCCGTGCCGGACTGAAGGCCTACGTGTCGGACGCGTCGCGCGATTCGGCTGGCGCGGCGGGATCGCGGCGGATGAGCTCGACCATGGTGTCGACGTCCTGATACAGGCGGTCGAGCAGTTCCTTGCCGATCTTCGCCTCGATTTCCTGGTACTTCGCATCCACATGCGGGCGCATGCGGTCGATCAGTTTGTGGCTTTTGGGGGTCAGGGAAATTTCCTGGCGGCGCTGGTCGGCGCTGGAGCGCACGCGCTTGATCAGGCCTTGTTCTTCCATGCCAGCCAGCATGCGCGTCAGGCTCGGGCTGAGGATCTGGCAACTGCGGGCGATCTGGTTCGGTTCCATCGCGCCCGATTCACTCAGGGTGCGCAACACGCGCCATTGTTGTTCGGTGACGCCAGCCGCGTGCAGCACGGGGCGGAAATGCGCCATCAGGGTTTCACGCGCGTATAGCAGCAGGTGGGGAAGATTGCGGTGGTGGAAGCTCGGACTCATGGCGGCTATGTTAGCAAGAAGCCGCCCACTTTTTGACCACAAATTTCAGTGCGTCATGCGCGCAACACCGCCGCCCGCAACGCCTGGGGGGCGGTACGGGCGGCGCTTTGGGCAGAGCGGTAACCGCGCCGGGCCAGCCTGCGCGGGGGCGCTCAGGCCGGATTCTGGTCGGCCAATTCCTGCAAGTCGTCAGGCAGCGTCAGGTCGGGCGCGCCCTGTTGCAGCTCGCGCAAAGCCTGGACGGCATCGGCTTGCTGGTCATCCTGCACCAGCTGGCGGATGTGTGCGACGCGCGCCTCGATGTCGGCATCGCTGAACGCCATGACCTGCGTGGCGGCGGCGTCGCCTTCCTGGGCGACGCCTGCCGGCGCGGCCTGGACTTGTGCGTCTTGTGTGACGACGGCGGCGGTTACCGGAGCGGAAGGGGCAGTAGGTGTAACGGTGGCGTCGGTCTGAGGCGCGGCGACGCGTTGCGCCACGGGAGCGGGCTGGCGGGTCGCCAGCGCGTCCGTCAATGCGACGGGGGCCGGCGTACGATCGGCGCTGCTGTCACGGGTAGCGGTCAGCGGGGCATTGGTCTCTTGCATGTCGGCGGCTTCGCGCATGTCGGTCCAGGCGAACAGGCCGGCAACCATCGCGGCGCAGGCCGCGGCGGCCCAACCGGGGTGCCAGCTGTGGCCAGGATGCCAGGTGCGACGCACCGCTGCGTCAAGTTCGGGACTGCTGCCCGGCCTGGGCTTGCGGTACAGAGCGCGCAGATCCCGCTCATCGTCTTCATCGAATGGGGGCCGATAGGTAATGCTCATGCGCGTACTCCTCGCGGCGGCGTCCGGTGGCAGGGCGCCTACGCGTTTGACCTTTGCTGGGCGCCGCGCCGGTGGTCCGGCGGTCTCGTCGTGGCTGGGGTCGTGTTCCGGTTTATGCGGCCAGGGTAGAAAGGCCGCAGGGCGAATGCGCCGCGATCCCCGTTGCTGCGCCCTGACGGGCGTTCGGCGCCGGGTATGCCGTCCTGGATGGGCGGTTCGACAATGCGCTGCACTGGTCGATTATGCGCGATTTGCAAGATTGCGGCGGTAATTTCTTGGGCTTTAAAGATGATATTTTGGTCCCGGCCCCGTTATTGAAAGCTGATTGAAATCTTGCGCTTGCCGGTACACTTTCGCGCATGGCTAAATCCCGAACCGTATATGTGTGCGCCGAGTGCGGCGGCACCACCCCCAAGTGGCAGGGTAAATGCCCGCATTGCAACGCCTGGAACACGCTGGAAGAGACGGTGGAATCCTCCAATCCCACCGCTGCCGCGCATCGCTACGCGCCGCTGGCCTCGGCCAGCCCCGTGCGCAGCCTGTCTGAAATCGAGGCCCGTGAAACCCCGCGCCAGCCGACCGGGCTGGACGAATTCGACCGCGTCCTGGGCGGTGGCCTGGTGGCCGGCGCCGTGGTGCTGATCGGCGGCGACCCAGGCATCGGCAAGTCCACACTGCTGTTGCAGGCCTTGGCTTCCCTGTCGGAAACCACCAGCGTGCTGTATGTCACGGGCGAGGAATCGGCCGAGCAGGTGGCCTTGCGCGCGCGCCGTCTTGATCTGCAAACCGGCAACGTCAACCTGCTGGCCGAGATCCGGCTTGAGGCAATCCAGGCGGCCGTGTCCGAACAGAAGCCCACCGTGGCCGTCATCGATTCCATCCAGACCCTGTACAGCGGAGAACTCAGCGCCGCGCCCGGTTCCGTATCGCAGGTGCGCGAGTGCGCGGCGCAGTTGACGCGCCTGGCCAAGCAGACCGGCATCGCGATCGTCATGATCGGCCACGTCACCAAAGACGGTGCGCTGGCCGGTCCGCGCGTGCTGGAACACATCGTCGATACGGTGCTGTATTTCGAAGGCGACACGCATTCGTCGTTCCGGCTGGTGCGTGCGTTCAAGAACCGCTTCGGCGCCGTCAACGAGCTGGGCGTCTTCGCCATGACAGACCGTGGCCTGCGCGGCGTGGCCAACCCGTCGGCCTTGTTCCTGTCGCAGCACGAACAGCAGGTGGCGGGTTCCTGCGTGATGGCCACGCAGGAAGGCACGCGTCCGCTGCTGGTTGAAATCCAGGCATTGGTGGACAGCTCGCATGCGCCCAACCCGCGTCGCCTGACGGTGGGTCTTGAAGGCAACCGGCTGGCCATGCTGCTGGCCGTGCTGCATCGGCATGCCGGCGTCACCACATTCGATCAGGATGTGTTCGTCAACGCGGTGGGCGGTGTGCGTATCACCGAACCCGCGGCCGACTTGCCCGTGCTGCTTGCCATCATGTCGTCATTGCGCGACAAGCCGCTGCCACGCGGCCTGATCGCCTTCGGCGAAGTCGGTCTGGCAGGCGAGATCCGCCCCGCGCCGCGCGGCCAGGAACGTCTGCGCGAAGCCGCCAAGCTGGGCTTTTCGATTGCCCTCATTCCCAAGGCCAATGCGCCGCGCCAGCCCATCGAAGGGCTGGAGATCTGGGCAGTGGACCGGCTTGACGCCGCGTTGGACAAGTTGCGCTGAAGCGCTGTTTTCGCCCCTCGACAAGACGGGGCTGTTGGAGCAAGACGTGAGTCTGTTAGTGATCGCCGCGTGCCTGGCCGCGGGTAGCCTGATTGGTTTCATGGGCGGCGTGTTGGGCATCGGGGGCGGGCTTATCGCCATTCCCGCGCTGGTGCTGTTGATGGGTATGTCGCAGCAGCTCGCGCAGGGCACCGCGCTGATCATGGTGCTGCCCGCCATCACCATGGCGGTGCGCAAATACAACCAGCAAACGCGCATCGACAAGCGCGTGGCCGCTGCCGGAGCCGCCGGCGCGGTGGTGTTCACATGGGTCGGCGCGCGCCTGGCGCTGGGCATCGATTCCAGCGTGCTGCGTCGAAGCTTCGCGGTGTTCCTGTTTTTTATCGCTGTGTTCTACGTCTGGCAGACCTGGCGCGCAGGCCGACTCGCGGCGCGCCGCAAGTCGGGCGATCAGCACCCGCAGCCGGCATCCGGCAAGCACGCCGAGAAGCACGCCGAGAAGCACGCCGAGAAGCACGCCGAGAAGCCGGCCGCGCCTGCGTTCACGCCGCGCCGCGCCAGCGTGCTGGGCATGCTGTGCGGCACCTTGGGCGGCTTCTTCGGCGTGGGCGGGGCGGTGCTGGCCGTGCCCATCATCACCACGGTGTTTCGTTTATCGCAGACCACGGCTCAGGCATTGGCCTTGAGCATGGTGATACCCGGTTCGACCATCGCGCTGATCACCTATGGCTGGGCCGGACAGGCCGACTGGATGGTGGGCGTGCCCCTGGCTATCGGCAGCTTGCTGTTCGTGCCAGTCGGCGTGCGGCTTGCGTACAAGCTGCCTGAACGCAAGCTGAGAGCAAGCTTCGCGCTGATGCTGTTCGCCACCGTCGCGCTGCTCGCGTTCGAATCCTAGGCATGTTTCCAAGCCATATTTCCAACCGTTAGCAGCCGAAATTTTCTGGTTCCGCGTTGAACCTTCGGCATGCATGATCTTCAAACGGAGTACGGGGTAAGCGGCGATGTTGCCGCCCCGTGTCGGTTAGGCTTCGGCCTTGCACATTCAGGAGTTCATGTAATGACGACCCACTCCCGTATCGCTGCGTTCTTATCCACCTCGGCCTTGTGCCTCGGTCTTGCTGCTGCGCCTTCGGCGTTCGCAGCGGGCGCCGATGCCACGACCAAGGCGGGTGATACCAAGACCCACGCGCAGCACAAGCATCACAAGTCTGACAAGACGTCCGCCAAACCGGCGGCCGCGAAATCAGGCACGGCATCAAAGATGGACCATTCCGGCGCCACGACGCCGGCGAAGTAGCAGTCGGCTGAAAAGCCTTAGATAGTTCCTTTGCAGGAAGACTGCCGGCCTCTAGTGGCTGGAAAGTCGAAAGCCTCTCGGTATGGGCGCCGAGAGGCTTTTTCGTTTCTGCGCGACGGCGGTTTACGCTCGCGTGCAGCCCGTGCTTATTCCACGGGCGTGATCACGGTGCCCGTATCGAAGTACGCCCTCAGGTTGTCCAGCATCAGGTTTTCCATGGCCAGGCGCGTTTCCAGCGTGGCGCTGCCGATGTGCGGCAGGACCACGGCATTGTCGCTGGTCATGAGCGCCTGCGGCACCTTGGGCTCATGTTCGAACACGTCGAGTGCAGCGCATCCCAGCTTGCCCGATTCCAGCGCCGCGACCAGCGCGGCTTCGTCGATGACCGGACCGCGCGCGATGTTGACGATGATGCCCTTGGGGCCCAACGCTTCCAGCACGGCCTGATTGACCAGATGGCGTGTGCTGGGCCCGCCCACTGTTGCCACCACCAGGAAGTCGGCCCAGGCGGCCAGGTCCACCAGCGACGCTTCATAGCCATAAGCGATGTCGTCGCGCTTTCTGCGGTTGTGATAACGCACGTCCATGTCAAAGCCCGTGCCGCGTTTGGCGATGGCTTCGCCGATGCGTCCCAGGCCGACGATGCCCAGCTTCTTGCCGCTGACGCGTTGGCCCAGCGGGATGCTGCCGTGCACCTGGCCCCACTGGCCGGCGCGCACGAAGCGTTCGCCCTGGCCCATGCGGCGCGCGCCCGCGATCAGAAGGCCCCAGGCCAGGTCCGCCACGCAGTCGGTCAGCACGTCGGGCGTGTTGCTTACCTGCACCCCGCGCTGCTTGGCGGCTTGCACGTCGATGGTCTCGTAGCCCACGCCCCAGCTGCAAATGGCTTTAAGGTCGGGCAGCGCATTGATCAGGTCGGCGTCCGCGCCGAAATTGGCCGACGTGACCACGGCGGTGATGCCCTTGCCATGTTCGGCCAGCGCGGCCTTGCGGTCGGGAAATTTCCAAAGCTCCACCACGTCATAGCGGTCTGCAAGATTCTTGTTGGCGGAAGGGGAGCCGGCCAGCGAGCCGACCTGGATGATGCGATGCTTTGTGGTCATGTTGTCGTACGGTAGGGTGGCGAAACGGCCATGCTACTTGATTCGGCCTTGAAGGCCGCTTAAGGGGATGCCCGCAGGCATCCCCGTATCGCAGCAGGGCGCGGCTTACTCCAGCTGGATGTTCGCCTTCTGGATGACGTCTTTCCAGCGCTTGACCTCACCTTGCTGGAAGGCCGTGAACTGCTGCGGCGTATTGGCGACGACTTCGAAGCCCAGCCCTTGCAGCGTCTGCTCGGTCTTGGGGTCGCGCAGCGCGGTCTGCAAGGCCTTGGACAGCTGTTCGACCACCGCCGGCGGCGTGCCCTTGGGCACGGCAAACCCCTGCCATGAATACACCACCATGTCCTTGATGCCGGCCTCGGCAAGCGTGGGCACGTTGGGCAGGTCGGGCGCGCGCGTGTCGCCCGTGATGGCCAGCGCCTTGAGCTTGCCTGCCTTGATGTGGTTCTGCACCGCGCCCAGGTTCTGGAACGACACGTTGACCTGTCCGCCGATCAGGTCCGCGATGGCCGCGCCGCCGCCCTTGTAGGGCACGTCCACGCCGGTGCTGTCCGTGCGTTGGCGGAACAGTACCGCCGACAGGTGATCGGACGAACCCGTGCCGGACGACGCATACGACACGCTGCCCGGATTCTTCTTCGCGTAAGCCACCAGTTCGGCCACCGTGGCGGCGGGGAAGCTGGGCGCGGCGACCAGCACATTGGGATTGCGCACGGCCTGCGTCAGGTACGAGAAATCCTTGCTGGGGTTGTAGGACAGATTTTTGTACAGCGCCTCGTTGATGGCGAAGGTGCCGATCGAGCCCACCATCATCGTGTAGCCGTCGGGCGTGCTGCGGGCCAGCGCCTGGGCGCCGATGGCGCTGTTGGCGCCGGGCTTGTTCTCGACCACGAAGGTCTGCCCCAGAATCTTGGACAGCGCCGGCGTAACCGAACGCGCCGTGATGTCGGACGAACCGCCCGGCACGAAAGGCACGATCATGGTGACCGGCTTTTCCGGGTAGCCGGCGGCCTGCGCCGCCGGCCCCGCAAGTAGAACGGCGCCCGCGGCGGCAGCCGCGCAGAACAGTTTATTCATGTTGTCTCCTGGTTCGCGTGGTGATGAAAAGTCCGGCGCTCACGCGTTGCGCACGGACCTGAATCTGCGTGGGTTCAGTCGACTTTTGCGCCGGAGGTTTTCACCACCTCGGCCCACTTGACGGTCTCTTGCGCCATGAATTGCTTGAACTGCGTGGGCGTGTTGCCCGACGGCGTGGCCCCTTGCGCCTGAAGCTGCGCGCGCACGGGCGCTTGCTGCAAGGCGGCGGCGACGTCGCGCTGGATCTTTTCGACGATGGCGGGCGGCGTGCCGGCAGGCGCCAACAATCCGAACCAGCTGGAGGCCTCGTAGCCTTTCACGCCGGCTTCGGCCATGGTCGGTACATCAGGCAGGGCGGGCGAACGCGCCGTCGTCGTGACCGCCAGCGGGCGCAGCTTGCCGCCCTTGATGTAGCCCATGGACGAGGGCAGGTTGTCGAAGATCAGATCGGCCGATCCGCCCATCACGTCGGTCAGCGCGGGGCTGCTGCCCTTGTACGGCACGTGCGTCATCTGCGTGCCCGTCATGGTCTGGAAGAGCTCGCCGGACAGGTGCGTGGACGTGCCGTTGCCGGTGGACGCCATGTTCACGCTGTTCGGATTGGCCTTCAGGTATTTGATGAGATCGGCCACGGTGCGGATGCCGTGCTTGTCCGCGAACTTGGGATTCAGTTCAAGAATGTTCGGGACGGGAATGACCAGCGTGACCGGCACGAAATCCTTGACCGGGTCGTATGGCAGCTTACTGTAGACGGACTGGTTGATGGCGTGCGTGCTGACGGTGCCCATCAGCAAGGTGTAGCCGTCGGCAGTGGCTCGGGCGGCCTCTGCCGTGCCGACGTTGCCGCCTGCGCCGGCCTTGTTGTCCACCACCACGGATTTATTCCAGCTCTTGCCCAGCTCGGCGGCCACCACGCGCGCGGCGATGTCGGCGGTGCCGCCGGCAGGGAAGGGCACGATGATCTTCACGTCGCGTTCGGGATAGTCGGCGTGAGCCTGCGCGGCGGGCAAGGCCAGGGCGATGGCCGTCAAGCTGGCGGCAACGATCAGCCGGCGTCGCGCGATGGGGGCATGCATGGTTCTGTCTCCTCGGTGTGCGCGTGGCCGCGCATCGTTTGTGGGTGTTCCATGAGGTCTTGCGCCCCTGGCATCGCCCGAGGCGTACTACGGCAAGGAGTGGATCCCCGCCTTGCTTTCCTGATGCCTTTCAGTTGTCAAAGAAATATAGGTATTGAGCATTTACTTGTCAACCAAGTATACTTTTTTCACCTTACTTATCTTACAACTGGATCAGCCTGGAGCCCGTTCATGAAAACTTCCCCGGTCACCGCGCAGGACTTGCAACGTTCGGTCATCGCCGTGCCGCCGCTTGCGCGCCACGACGATCTTTCGCTGAACGAAGCGGCCAACAAGGCCCTGCTTGGCCATCTGGAAGCGGGCGGCGTGCGCAACGTGATGTACGGCGGCAACGCCAATTTCTACAACGTGGGCGTAAGCGAATATGCGCGTATCGTGGATATGCTGGCCGGGCTGGCCGGTTCGGACACGTGGATTCTGCCGTCGGTCGGGCCCGACTACGGCAAGATGATGGATCAGGCCGCCATCCTGCGATCGCGCGCGTTTCCCACCGCCATGTTGTTGCCGATGTCCTTTCCTTACACGGACGCAGGCCTGGCCGAAGGAGTGCGGCGCTTCACGGATGCGTTGGGCAAACCCGCCGTCGTCTATATCAAGTCGGCTGACTACCTGGCGCCCGAGACTGCCGCGCGTCTGATCGAAGAAGGCCGTATCGCCGCCTTCAAATACGCCGTGGTGCGGGACGACCCGACCAAGGACGCGTATCTGTCGTCACTGCTGGAGTCGGTGGACTCGCAGTGGATCGTCAGCGGCATCGGCGAACGTCCGGCCATCGTGCACTATCGGGACTTCGGTTTGAAGAGCTTCACGTCGGGCTCGGTGTGCGTGGCCCCGCGCGGATCGATGCGTTTGCTGCATCTGCTGCGCGAAGGGCGTTACGACGAGGCGCAGGCGGTGCGCGAGCATTACCTGGGCCTGGAAGACTGCCGCGACGGCATCAGCCCCATCCGCGTGCTGCACGACGCGGTGACGCTGTCGGGCGTGGCGGACATGGGCCCCATGCTGCCGCTGTTGACCGGCATTTCCAGCGCCGAGCGTGAACGCGTAGCGCCCGTTGCGCGCGCGCTGGCCGCGTGGGACCGGGAAGCGGTGGCCGCCTAAAGGTGCAGGGCAACGCAGAGCCGCGCCCGTCAAGCCGCGTGTTGGCGGTACGATGGGCGCTGTCCGCGTAATGGTGGACAGGCTTACGCATTCAGGAGGTTCCGTGGCCCGATCCAAATCAACAACGTCACCCCAAGCGCAGACGCCGGCCGAGGCCGACGCCGCCGGTTCCCACGTGCTTGAACGGGGACACCGGGTGCGGCTGGCGGATCAGGTCTACGGGCAGATCTTCGAACAGATCGTCTCTGGCGGACTGAACGTCGGCGACAAGCTGCCCTCGGAAAACGAGATCTCGGAACGCTTCGGCGTCTCGCGTCCGGTGGTGCGTGAAGCGCTGCTGCGTCTGCGCGCCGATGGCCTGATCACCGCGCATCAAGGGCTGGGCACGTTCGTCAGCCACCAGCCCGCGCCGCGTTTGAAGACCTTCAACGACGTGCAGAATGTCAGCGCGTATCTGCGCGCCCAAGAAGTGCGCGTGGCGCTGGAGGGCGACGCCGCGCGGCTGGCGGCGCTGCGCCGCACCGACGAGCAGCTCAAGAAGATCGCCGACGCGCACGCGGCCTTTGCCGACAGCCTGACGCATGGCCAGGTCTCGCCCGAAGCCGATCTGGCTTTTCACGCGAGCATCGCCGAGGCCAGCGGCAATGATTTCTATCTGGGCGTGCTGGAAAGCATCCACGAATCCATCAACGGCTTCATGCGGCTGACCTTGAGCCTGACACGGACCGGCTCGCGCCAGCGCGCGCAACGTGTCGTGGACGAACACGCCACCATCCTGGACGCCATCCGCGAACAGGACAGCGAACGCGCGCGCGTCGCCATGCAGTTTCATCTGGGGCAGGCGCGGCATCGGCTGGTCGACCGCGAACGCGACTGACCGATTGCGCGCATGCCGACGCCACTTCACCCCACAACAACACGGAGACAACCAGTGCAAGGCAATGAAGCAACAGCCAGGAACGTGCCGGTAGAACAGGTGCGCGAACAGATCTTGCAGGTGCTGCAAGCGTGGGGCATGGACGAAGACCTGGCCCACACCACGGCGGGCCTGATGGCGCGGACGGATTTGCTGGGTATCGATTCGCATGGCATTTCGATGCTGCCTTCGTACGAAGAGAAATGGCGCGCCGGATCGTTGCGGCTGGATGCCCGCGCGCGCATCGTGCGCGACAGCGGCGCCAGCGCGCTGCTGGACGGCATGGGCGGCTTGGGCTATCCGGTGGCGGCGCAGGCCATGCACATGGCCGTCGACAAGGCGCTGGAACACGGGGTGGGCGCGGTCTCGGTCTGCAATTCGCATCACTTCGGCGCGGCCGGTGTCTATGCGCGCATCGCGGTGGAGCGTGGCGTGGTCGGCCTGGTGACCAGCAGCGCCAACGGCATCATCATGGTGCCGACGCGCGGTGCCATGCCCATGCTGGGCACCAACCCCATCGCCTTCGGCGCGCCCGCCGCGCACAACGAGCCGTTCGTGCTGGACATGGCCACCACCACCGTGGCCGCGAACAAGGTCAAGGTGTATGACTTCCTGGGCAAGCCGCTGCCGCCGGGCTGGGCGGTGGACGGGCAGGGTGGCGCCGTCACCGACGCCAATGCGGCCATGCAGTACATCTTCCAGCAGCCCGAGGGCGGCCTGACGCCGCTGGGCGGCACGCCCGCGATGAGCAGCCACAAGGGCTACGGGCTGGCGATGATGGCGCAGATACTGGGCGGCACGCTCAGTGGCAGCGCGTTCGCCGCGCGTCGCGCACCCACGCGCAAGCCGGGTGAGCCCGACGACGTGGGCCATTTTTTCCTGGCGCTCAATCCCGATGCGTTCCGCGCGGCGGGCTCGTTCGAATCCGATATGGATGACATGATCGACGCCTTGCACGACACGCCGCCCGCGAACGCCGACGAGCCCGTTCTGGTCGCGGGCGAGCCCGAAGCGGCCGAGCACGCGCGCCGGCTGCGGGCCGGCATACCCATTTCGGCCGCGTTGGCCGAACGCCTGCGCGGCATTTGCGAGCGCGCGGGCACGCCTTACCTGCTGGACGATATCTGATCGCACGGCAGCGTTGCTCTGCACTGTCTTACCGATAACAACCGACCCGGTCACCGGGCTGAAATCCTAAAAAAAACCAGAGGACGAGAGACAACCATGCAAGAACGCAAAAACCTGGCGCGCAGGCGCTTTGCTGTACTCGCGGCAGCTACCCTGGGCGCGATGACGTTGCTGCCGGTGGCGGCCCTGGCGCAATCGGGCGCCTGGCCCGCCAAGCCCGTCAAGCTGATCGTGCCATTCCCGGCAGGCGGCAGCACCGATTCCGTCGGCCGTCTGCTGGCGGCCGAGCTGTCCAAAGAACTGGGCCAAAGCGTCATCGTCGAAAACAAGGGCGGGGCCAACGGCAACATCGGTTCCGATGTCGTGGCCAAGGCCGAGCCTGACGGCTACACGCTGCTGCTGTCGGGCGTGGGCTCCAACGCGATCAGCTACGCCGTCTACCAGAACATGCCGTATCGCAACAGCGACTTCGCGCACATCTCGCTGTTGGCGACCGGGCCGAACGTGCTGGTGGCCAACATGGAGTTTCCGGGCAAGACCTTCGCCGACTTCATCAAGCTGGCGCGCGAGAATCCCGGCAAGTACACGCACGCCAGTTCCGGCAGCGGTTCGTCGGGCCACCTGGCCATGGAAATGCTCAAGCAGGACGCCAAGATCGACCTGGTGCACGTGCCTTACAAGGGCGGAGCCGCCGCTATTACCGACATGATCGGCGGACGCGTGTCGGTGATGTTCCTGAATCAGGACACGCTGCTGCCGCAAGTGAAGTCCGGCAAGCTGCGCGCGTTGGCCGTCGCCAGCGCCAAGCGCAACCCCGCCTATCCCGACACGCCGACCGTGGCGGAATCAGGTTATCCGGGCTTCTCGGCCGAATCGTGGTTTGGCTTGTCGGCGCCTGCCAAGACGCCGCCCGCCGTGATCCAGCGCTTGAACCAGGCCACGGTCAAGGCATTGGGCTCGCCAGAGATCCGGCAGAAGCTGGAGGCCGTGGGCTTTGTCGTGGTGGGTGATGACCCCAAATCGTTCTCGGCCTTCGTCGACAACGAAATCACCAAATGGGGCAAGGCCGCCAAGGCGTCGGGCGCGCGCATGGATTGATGCGGAGTCGCCGGGCTGCGGCCCGGCGCGCCAATATTACGAACTCAGGTTTTCTTTTTGCATAAGCGAAGACGGCAATGAACTCACCTTTACCCAACCGTTTCCGGCAGCGCATCCTGGCGCGCGAGCGGCTGATCGGCTTCTGGATGTGCATGTCCAGCCACATCACGGCCGAGCTGGTCGGGCTGGCCGATTTTGATTGGCTGCTGCTGGATGGCGAGCATTCGCCTAACGAAGTGCCGATGTTCCTGCAACAGTTGCAGGCCTTGCAGGGCAGCGCCAGCGCCGCCGTGGGTCGGCCTTCGTGGAACGATCCCGTGCAGATCAAGCGTCTGCTGGACATCGGTTTTTACAACCTGTTGATCCCGTTCATCGAATCCGAAGCCGACGCGCGGCTGGCCGTGGCGGCCACCCGTTATCCGCCGCAAGGCATCCGCGGCGTGGCGGGCGCGCAGCGCAGCAACCGCTACGGCACGGTGCCGGATTACCTGCAAACCATCAACGACAACATCTGCGTGCTGCTACAGATCGAAAGCCGTCCAGGCATCGAGGCCGTGGACGAGATCGCCGCGGTTGAAGGGGTGGACGGCGTGTTCATCGGCCCGTCCGACCTGGCGGCCGCGCTGGGCCATATCGGCAACCCGGGCCACCCCGAGGTGCAAGAGACCATTCGTCACCTGCACCAGCGCGTGTCGGCCCAGGGCAAGGCGGTGGGCATTCTTGCGCCGGTGCATGCGGATGCGCGCCGCTATCTGGACATGGGCATGCACTTCGTTGCCGTCGGCACCGACTTGGGCGTGTTCAAGCAGGCCACGTTCGCGCTGCGCGACGCCTTTCCCACCTGATCGCGGCGCAGGGCGCCATCGACACAAAGCCCCACGATTTTTCTGCGTGGGGCTTTTGCTTTCAGTCTTCCAGCGCCAGCAATTCGGCCACGGTCTGGCGGCGGCGGATCAGCCGCGCCTGGCCCTGGTCCAGCAGCACTTCTGGGGCCAGCGGCCGGGTGTTGTAGTTCGAGGACATCGACGAGCCGTATGCGCCGGCATTGTGCAGGACTATGAAGTCGCCGATGCGCGGCTGCGGCAACAACTGGTCGGACATGACGCCGCCTTCTTCCTGCGTGAACACGTCGCCCGATTCGCACAAGGGGCCTGCGACCGCGATGCGCGTGTGTTCCACGCCGCTGGGGTCCGAGCCGTCGGGCGCGTGCACCGAAATGCGATGGAAGCTGCCGTACATGGCCGGGCGCATCAGGTCGTTGAAACCGGCATCGACCAGCGCAAAGTCGCGCTCGGGGCGGTGGTTGACGGCGTGCACCTCGGTCACCAGCACGCCGGCCTCGGCGATCAGGAAACGGCCGGGTTCGATCTCCAGGCGGACCGAATGGCTGAGAAATTGTTCGATGCGCTTGCGGGCGGCGTCCCACTGTTCAAAGTAATGGTCGCAGTCGATGCGCGGCTCGCCGTCGCGGTAAGGGATCGACAAGCCGCCGCCGGCCGAGATGGCTTCGATGTCATGGTCCAGCGAACGCACCACGTCGACCATGGCGTCGCAGACGCTGGACAGGTGGCCGTAGTCCACGCCGGAGCCGATGTGCATGTGGATGCCGACGAGCTTCAAGCCGTGGCGGCGCACGATGGCGACTGCCTTGGCGACGTCGTCGATCCAGATCCCGTGCTTGCTTTGCGGGCCGCCGGTGTTGGTCTTGTTGCTATGGCCGTGGCCGAAGCCGGGATTGATGCGCAGCCATACGCGATGGCCGGGCGAGGCCTGACCCACGCGGTCCAGCATGTCGAGCGAGCCGGCGTTCACGGTGATGCCGTGGCGCAGCACGGTGTCGAGCGTCGCGTGGTCGATCAGGTCGGCCGTGAACACCATGCCTTCGGGTTCGCCCTTGGGGTCAAATCCGGCGGCCAGGCTGCGTTCGATCTCGCCCAGCGACACGGCGTCGACCACCGCGCCTTCCTCGCGCATCAGACGCAGGATGTGCAGATTCGAGCAGGCTTTTTGTGCGTAGCGAATGGTGTCGAAGCGACGCAGCTGGGCGATGCGTTCGCGGATGACCGCTGCGTCATACACCCATAGCGGGGTGCCGTGCTGCGTGGCGAGTTGGGTGAGTTGGCGCGGATCGAAAGCCATGAAGCGTGGACCTTGAGAAAAGAATGAAACCAGGCGGCAATGATGCCGCGTCTGATGCATCCAGTAAAATGCTTATATGTTGAAGATCCATTCATTCCTGATATGGAGTGCACGATGCTGACGCATCGCCATATCGAAGTCTTTCGCGCGGTGATGATTGCGGGCAGCGTCACGCGCGCGGCCCAGCTGCTCAACACCTCGCAACCCACCATCAGCCGTGAGCTGGCGCGCATGGAGCAGGGCATCGGCTTTGCGTTGTTCGAGCGCGTGCATGGCCGCCTGCGGCCCACCATGCCGGCCCTGGCGCTGTATGACGAGATCCGCCAGTCGTATGCAGGGCTGGAACGCGTCGCGTCCGCTGCCGCCCGTCTGCGGGAATTTCGGGGCGGGCAATTGTCGGTGATCGCCTTGCCGGCGTTCTCGCATTCGATCCTGCCCGACGCGTTTCGCCGGTTTCACGATCAGCATCCAGGGGTGAGCCTGTCGGTGGAGACGCAGGAATCGCCCTTCCTGGAAGAATGGCTGACCGCGCAACGGTACGATCTGGGCTTGACCGAGCATGACGCCGCGCCGGCAGGCACGCGCGTGCGGCTCTTGCTACAGGTGGACGAGGTGTGCGTGCTGCCGGATGGCCACCCCTTGTTGGCACGGCGGGAAATCGATCTACCAGATTTTGCGGGCCACGCCTTCGTGAGCCTGTCGGCCAATGACCCCTATCGAATCCAGATCGACGAAGCCTTCGCCCAGGCGGGGGTAGCACGGCGCTCCATCGTGGAAACGCCGACGGCAGTGTCCGTGTGTACTTTCGTGCGTCAGGGGCTGGGCTTGGCGATCGTCAACCCGCTGACCGCGCTGGATTTCGCTGGCAGGGGCCTGCATATCCGGCCGCTGCGCCCGTCACTGCCATTCCGCGTGAATGCGGTCTTTCCAGAACATCGGCCAGCGAATCCCTTGGTGGATGCGTTCATGGCGTCCTTGTCGGACGCGGCCGATGCGATCCTGGCCAGGCTGGCCGATACGGCGGAGGCTTCGGCCACGTAGCCAGTTTCGGAGTTCCACATCGAGCAGGCAACAAAAAAGGATGCCGTAGGGCATCCTTCTTCATTTGCCGTATTCATGACGCCCCAGAAAGCGGGGCGGCAGAATCTTAGGCCAGCGCCTTGATAGCGGCAGCCAGGCGGCTCTTGTGGCGAGCAGCCTTGTTCTTGTGGATGATGTTCTTGTCAGCCACGCGATCGATCACGCTCGAGGCCTTCTGGAACACGTCGCCAGCCGCAGCTTTGTCGCCAGCGGCGATAGATTGGCGAACGCGCTTGATGGCGGTGCGCAGCATCGAGCGCAGGCTGGAATTGTGCTTGTTGCGCTCAACGGATTGGCGAGCGCGCTTGCGGGCTTGGGCGGTATTGGCCATGTTGCTATATAAGTTGAATTCGGCAAAGTCGAACATTGTAGCAAGTCCCGAAGGGATTGCAAGCTTTTAATGTCAGATCTGTCGATGGAGCGCCCGTCAACCGGGCGGGGGGCGCTGAGGGGAAAAAGTTCCTGGGCTAAAGAGTCCTAGCTAGAGAACCCTTTCGGATGATCCCCTGCTAAAGCCTAGAACCAAAGCCTTGAGGAAAACCCGCGGCGCCTACTGGATAAAAACACGGTGCTTAGTATACAACGAAGCGGGGCGCAGGCACAGTGCCGCGCATAGCGTTGTCAAGTCGCGACGTTGATGGAAACAAACCAGGGGGTAAAGCGGCGGACATTGATGGGCATCATCTGTTCCAGCGTGTCCAGCGCGGCGTTGGTGTCGTCCAGCGGGAAGTGCCCCGAAACGGGCAGGCCGCCCGCCGCCATGGACACGCGCAGCGTACCCGTGCGATAGGGGCGCAGGGCGGCGATCACTTCGGCCAGCGGGCGTCCGCGCGCGTCGACCCAGCCGGATTCCCATGCGGCTTCCGCCATCAGTTCGGCGCGCGGAATATCCATGCGCGACACATCGAAGCGTGCGCCTGTGCCGGCCCGCACAGTACCGTGCGCGCCTGCCATGGTTTCGACCTCGACCTCGTGTTCGTGCACCACAACCACGGTGCGCTGGGCTTGCTGGCGCACCATGTAGCGGGTGCCCAGGGCGCGTACGGTGCCCTCGGCGGTCTGAACCAGGAAGGGGCGGCGCGCGTCAGGCGCCACGGAAACCGTTACTGCCCCGTCCAGCAGGCGAACCTGCCGATAGGCTGGCGTGAAATCCAGGTTGACGCGACTGCGGGCGTCCAGCAGCAGTTGGCTGCCATCGGACAGCAGGTAGCGGCGGCGTTCGCCGGTCGCCGTCGCGGCATCCGCGGCGACGTTGTTCAGCGGGTAGAAGGCATTGCCGACGTAGGCGGCGCAGGCCGCCGTACTGGCGAGCGCCAGCGAACCGGCCAGAAATCGGCGGCGAGGCGGCATGATGGCCGGGGGCGGTGGGATCAGCGACTGTGCGGCGGGCGCGGCACCGGCGGGATACCCCGCTGCGGGGTAAGCGTCGCCAAGCCGTCCGAAGGTCGATCCTGCTAGCGAGCCCGTCAGCTGCTGCCACGCGTTCTCATGTACAGGGTCGGCCGCACGCCACGCCAGGAAGTCGTTGTAGTCCTGCGCTGTCGCTTTACCTGAGCGCAGCAGTAGCAACCAATTGATCACCTGGTCCGCCATGGGTTGTCCTTGGGCGTACTTCACTTCATGTTCCCGCACAGAAATCGGCGGGGGTCCTTTCAATAGCAATTTGTAAATAATAAAGGTTTTTTACCAAAGATTACCGGGCTGTTGGCAATTCTTGACGAATCTAATGCAAAAAGCCGGCGAGAAGCCGGCTTTTTGGTGGGAATGTCGCCCGGACGGCCGAATCAGGCTTTTGGACGACGCCCAAAATCCTTAAGTCTGAATCCAAAGAGTAACAACATTCCGAAGTACACCACGCCACTGGTGATCAAAACGCCACCCAGCCAGGCAGCGCGCAAGCCCGCATGGGATTGAAGGCCGATCCAATCGATCTTGCCGTCCGCGTACCAGAGCAGCGCGGCCAGTGCCGCCAAGGCGGGCACGAGGCGCGCGACGAACACCGCCCAGCCCGGACGCGGCTGGTAAACGCCCCGGCGACGCAGGCCGATCAGCAGCGCCAGCGCATTCAGGCAGGCGCCCAGGCCGATGGCCAGCGCGAGGCCGGCATGGGCCATGAAGGGCACCAGCACCAGGTTCATCAGCTGCGTCAGGATCAGCACGCCGATGGCGATCTTCACCGGCGTGCGGATGTCCTGCTTGGCGTAAAAGCCCGGGGCGAGGATCTTGACGGCCAGCAGGCCGATCAGGCCGGCCGAATACGAGATCACGGCCAGCCGCGTTTGCAGCACGTCCTGCGCGGCGAAGGCGCCATAGTGAAACAGGGTGGCGACCAGGCCGTCCGACAGCAGCGCCATGCCTACCGCGGCAGGCAGGCCGAACAGCAGCACCAGCCGCAAGCCCCAATCGAGCAGGGCGCTGTAGCCGCCATGGTCATCGCGCGCGTGCGCGGCCGACAGGCTTGGCAACAGCACGGTGCCCAGCGCGACGCCCAGCAAAGCGGTTGGAAATTCCATGAGCCGGTCCGCGAACGACAGCCAGGTCACGCTGCCGGGTGTCAGCCAGGTTGCGATATTGGTGTTGATCAGCAGCGAGATCTGCGCCACCGACACGCCCAGCGTGGCAGGCGCCATCTGCTTGAGGATGCGTTGCACCGTGGGATCGGCCCAGGCCTCGCGGAAACGCAGCGAGAAACGCGGCGTCAGCCCCAGGCGCGCCAGCGCGAGCCATTGCACGGCCAGTTGCGCCACGCCGCCCGCCATCACGCCGATCGCCAGCGCATAGACCGGCACGTCCATGCGCGGGGCCAGCCAGATGCAGGCGGCGATCATCGACAGGTTCAGCAGCACCGGCGTGAAGGCCGGTACGGCGAATTTGCGCCAGGTATTGAGCACGCCCGAGGCGAATGCGATGAGCGACATGCAGAAGATGTAGGGAAACATCATCCGCGTCATCCAGACGGCGGCGCCAAATTCGGTATCGCGGGCGGCGCCTCGCAGGCCGCTGGCCATGGCGGACACGACCCAGGGCGCGGCCGCGATCCCGATCAGCGTGATCAGCATCAGCGTGGCCGTCAGCAGCAGCGCAACGCGATCTAGCAGCGTGCGCACTTCTTCTTCCGACCGTTTGTTGCGGGCAGCCCCAAGGATGGGCACGAACGCCTGGGCGAACGCGCCTTCGGCAAACAGGCGGCGCAGCAGGTTGGGAATGCGGAAGGCGACCCAGAAGGCGTCGGTGATGGGGCCGGCGCCAAAGGCGCGCGCGACAAGAATGTCACGGACCAGGCCGGAAATGCGGGACAGCAGGGTGAAGCTGCTGACGGTGGCCGCCGAACGAAACAGGCTCATGGATGGGACTACGTAAAAAAAGGGCCGGCTGGCCCTGCAAGCGTAAAGCCAGTTGAACTGGCTACGGCAATATCAGTCCCCGCGCCCCGCAAGCATGCTGGTTCCCCGCCAGGTTGCCCTGGAGAAAAAGCCGCCCCTGCGCGGGGCGGCAAGCGTGCAGAGCCTGCGCGGCGCGGGGGGATTTTCACTTCGGGGGCATGCGGATGGCGCCATCCAGTCGAATCGTTTCGCCGTTCAGCATGTCGTTCGTGACGATGCTGTAGACCAGCTTGGCGTAGTCTTCCGGCCGGCCCAGGCGGGCGGGGAAGGGGATGCTGGCGGCCAGCGAGTCCTGCACTTCCTGGGGCATGCCGAAAATCATCGGCGTGCCGAAGATGCCCGGGGCGATGGTCATGCAGCGGATGCCGGTCTTGGCCAGATCGCGGGCGATCGGCAGAGTCATGCCGGCCACGCCAGCCTTCGAGGCGGCGTAAGCGGCCTGCCCGATCTGACCGTCGAAGGCGGCGACCGACGCCGTGTTGATCATGACGCCGCGCTCGCCGGTGGGCTCGGGCGTGTTCGCGCTCATGGCCTCGGCGGCCAGGCGCATCATGTTGAAGCTGCCGATCAGGTTGATCGACACGACCTTCTGGAACAGGTCCAGCGGATGCGCGCCGTTCTTGCCGACGATCTTCGCGGCCGGGGCCACGCCCGCGCAGTTCACCAGGCCAAACAGCGCGCCCAGTTCCAGCGCGGCGGCCACGGCGCTCTTGCCGTCGGCTTCCTGCGTCACGTCGCAATGCACGTAGCGCTGGCCCAATTCCTTGGCCAGGGCCTGGCCAGGCTCGTCCTGCACGTCGGCGATGACGACCTTGGCGCCATTTTCCACCAGCATGCGCACGGTGCCCGCGCCCAGTCCGGACGCGCCACCCGTAACGATGAATACCTTGTTCGCGATTTCCATGTCTCTACCAGTTCAATTGAAGGGATGAAAGCGGCGCGGCAGGCGCCGGATGCAACAAGGCCTTCGGGCCGATGCCGGAGCGCATTGCGTCCAGCCGGCGCCGAAGGCCTTTGGGGCCAACCCAGCGCCGATCAGCCGTTGACGGCCTCGAACAGGCGCGACTTGATTTCGTCGACGGCGCCCACGCCCGAGATCTTGCGGTACTTGGGGGCTTCGGCGGCGTTCTGCTGCGCCCAGGTCGAGTAGTAATCGACCAGCGGACGGGTCTGTTCGCGATAGACGGACAGGCGATGGCGCACCGTTTCCTCGCGATCGTCGTCGCGCTGGATCAGTTCTTCGCCGGTGACGTCGTCGCGGCCTTCAACCTTGGGCGGGTTGAAGCGCACGTGGTAGCTGCGTCCGCTGGGCTGGTGCACGCGGCGGCCGCTCATGCGTTCGATGATGTCTTCTTCGGGCACTTCGATTTCCACCACGTAGTCCAGCTTGACGCCGGCGCTCTTGAGCGCGTCGGCCTGCGGGATGGTGCGGGGGAAGCCGTCGAACAGGTAGCCGCCAGCGCAGTCGGGCTGCTTGAGGCGGTCTTGAACCAGGCCGATGATGATCTCGTCGGAAACCAGACCGCCGGCATCCATGACCTTTTTGGCTTCAATACCCAAGGGCGTGCCTGCCTTCACCGCGGCTCGCAGCATGTCGCCGGTGGAGATCTGGGGAATGCCGAAGTGTTGGGTGAGAAACGCGGCCTGGGTGCCTTTGCCGGCGCCGGGAGGTCCGAGCAAGATGAGACGCATGAGTGCTCCTGATGGGGTTTATTTTTTGTGATCCGGGGGATTATGCCGCAACGCAGCAGCCAATGCGGGGCTGCGCCATGGGAAATAACCCTTACATCTGTTTGCTGTAGATCAACCGCACGCGTTCCAGATCCGCCGGGGTGTCTACCCCTGCCGCGGGAGGGTTGAGCGTACGGTGTACGACGATTTGATGGCCATGTTCCATGGCGCGCAGTTGTTCCAGCGACTCGAACCGTTCCAGCACGCCCTGCGGCAGGGTCGGGAAGCGACGCAAAAACGACACGCGGTAGGCGTACAGGCCGATGTGGTGCCAGGCGGGCAGGCCCTCGGCCAGTACGCGCTCGCCGGCAGCCAATGCGTCTCGCGCCCAGGGAATCGGGGCGCGCGAGAAATACATGGCGCGGTCGTCCGCCGTGCAGACGACCTTCACGACGTTCGGGTTGAACAGCGCCTCGGCGTCCGCCAAGGGGCTGGCGCAGGTGGCGATATCGGCCTGCGGGTTGGCCAGCAGCTTGGCCGCCACGGCGTCGATGAGTTCGGGTTCGATCAGCGGCTCGTCGCCCTGCACGTTGACCACGATGGCCTCGTCCGGCAAGCCCAATTGTTCGACGGCTTCCGCCAGCCGGTCGGTGCCGGTGGGGTGGTCGCCGCGCGTCATCAGGGCGTTCAGGCCGTGGGCCGCGACAGCCGCCTGCACGCGGGCGTCGTCCGTGGCGATGTACAGGCGCGAGGCGCCTGACAGTGCGGCGCGGTCGGCGGTGCGCACGACCATCGGCTTGCCGGCGATGTCGGCAAGCGGTTTGTCGGGCAGGCGGGTCGAGGCGGCGCGCGCCGGGATCAGGGCGATAAAGCTCACGGTGCGGCGGTCAGGTGGGGGCGGTTTCGTCCAGCACCCGGGCTTCCGATTCCAGCATGACGGGGATGCCGTCGCGAATCGGGAAAGCCAGGCGATCGGCGCGGCAAACCAGTTCGGCCTGTTCGCGGTCGTGTTCAAGGCGGCCCTTGCACAGGGGGCAGACGAGGATGTCGAGAAGTCGGGATTCCATGACCGGGATTCTAAAACAGTTTGTGCGGGGTAAGGACCGGCTCGCCCTGGCGCAATTGGATTTTGCCTGCGTCAGGACGCGAAGGGCGATAAGCGCATTCCTGCTTCAGACGCGCCGCCGCCCGCCAATCGGGACAGATCGATCAGGTCGGGGCGCGCAGGCGCAGCGCCTGCGCCAGCCAGTCGAACAGCTGCGGATCAGAAAAAGCCGCCTGAACTGGCACTTCCCACAGGCGCCGGTCGTGCAGCGCAGCGCATTTGATGGCGTCCTTGGAGGTCACCAGGATCGTATCGGCCGACAGCGACTGGAATGGCGATTCCGCGTAGTCGTGATGGTCAGGCAGGGGCAGCGTCGCTTCCGGTTCAATGCCGGCCGCGCGCAACGTGGTGAAGAACCGTTCCGGGTTGCCGATGCCCGCCGCCGCCGCGATACGGGGCTGTCCGGCGAACGCGGACAGCGGACGCGTGGCGCCGTCTTCGATGTGGCGGGCGTCGCCCGGTTCCAGCCACATCCGCACCGGGCGCGGGCGCGAGCCGCTGTCGGCGGGGCGGCCGTCCGGCTCGCCGATGTTCGTGACCACCACATCCACGTCCCGCAGGCGTTGGGCGGGCTCGCGCAGCGGGCCGGCGGGCAGCAGCCGGCCGTTACCCACGCCACGCGCATCCTGCACCACGATTTCGATATCTCGCGCCAGCGCCAGATGCTGCAAGCCATCGTCGGACACGATGACGTCCACCTCGGGGTGCGCGTGGAGCAGGGCGCGGGCAGCCAGAGCGCGCTTGGGGTGCACGGACACCGGCGCGCCGGTGGCGCGCGCGATCAGGGCCGGTTCATCGCCATAGAGATTGGCCGCCAGCGCTCCCACGCCGACACGGGCGTCGGGGCCGATCTTCACGCCATAGCCCCGGCTGACCACGCCAGGGGTGAACCCGCGCGCGCGCAGCCCTTGCACGGTGGCGATCACCACGGGGGTTTTGCCGGTGCCGCCGACATAGATGTTGCCCACGACGACCACGGGCACGGGCGCGCGGTAACTGGGCTTGGCGCCGCTTGCGTACGCGGCGCGCTTGCGGGCCACCGCCCACGCGGTCAGCGCGGCCAGCGGCGACAGCAGCGTCGACAGCCAGCCGCCATGCTGCCACTGGCGGGCCAGCAGCGACGGGGACGAACGCGGGGTGCTCACCGGGATGTCTGGGCGGCGAAGTTGACGCGGCCGATGCCGGCCAGGCGGGCGGCTTCCATGACGTTGATCACGGACTGGTGGGTGGCCTGGGCGTCGGCATTGATGATGACCAGCGGTTCGGTCTTGCCCGCGGCTGCTTGACGCAACACCTCGGCGATTTCAGGCGGGGTGGACACGTCGATAAGCGTGCCGTTCAGGGCATAGCGGCCGTCCTGGCTGACGGCCACTTCCAGCGCGGGCGGCGTGTCCTGCTCGGACGAAGCCTGTGGCAAGGTCACTTTCAGCTGCGTGAATCGCGTGAACGACGTCGTGGCGGCCAGGAAGATCAGGATGACCAGCAGGACGTCGATGAGCGGGATCAGGTTGATGTCCAGCTCGTCGCGATCGCCCCGGGAACCGCGGAAATTCATGAACGCCCCTCGCGCAGCGGCGGCGTGGCAGGCACGGGCGATACGGCCCGCACCAGTCGGGAAGCCGATTGCTCCATGGCGCTGAGGTAGTTGTCGACCCGACTGCGCAGGTAGCGGTGGGCGATCATCGCGGGGATGGCGATGAGGATGCCGAAGCCGGTGTTGTAGAGCGCAATCGAGATGCCGCGCGCCAGTTGGGCGGGATCGCCGCCGCCAGGGGTGTACGAACCGAAAATTTCGATCATGCCGACCACGGTGCCAAAAAGGCCCATCAGCGGGGCGACGACGGCAATCGTGCCGATGGCGGGAATGTAGCGGCTGAGATCATGGGCGACGGCGCGGCCGGTGTCTTCGACCACATTGCGCAGTTCTTCGCGCGGCAGATGACGATGCCGCATCACTTCGGCCAGAACGCGGCCCAGCGGGGAATTGCGTTCCAGGCGATTGATGGCTTCGGGGGTGTCCTGGCGGTTGCGGAGCATGTCCACGACCTGATCGTTCAGGCCCCGGGGCAGGATCAGGCTGCGGCGCAGGGAGAGGAAGCGCTCGAAAATCAGCGCCAGTCCCAGCACGGATGTCGCCAGCAGGGGCCAGATGGGCCAGCCGGCCTCGCGCAAAATGGAAAGCAAAGCGTTCAACTCCCGGGGGGGCCAGGGCGGGAAAATCGCTCGCGCCGAGGTATCAGATCAAGCCGAAACTGTAACGGTGCGGCGGCTTTGTGGCAAGGCGGGAAGGGTCCGAATTATCCACAGAAATTGTGGATAATTCTGTGCAAAACTTCGCCGGAACGCTTGCGGGCACAGGGCTGGCGCTTGTTTGCTTCAATTGAGCGCAATGCTGAAATATAAAAATCTATATAAATATCAATGACTTATTAGAAATTTATTGGCTCTCGGGCCGGTCGCTGCAAAAAATCGTGGACGCGGTATCATTGCGCCCCGCTACGTATGCCCTGTGGACAGGTACGCATCGGAAAGCCTTATGACAATTGAATTTGCAGTCACAAACAACGCATTCACGCGGGATATCCTGACAGTTGCCCAGCTAAACCAAGCAGTGGGGCAGTTGTTGGAGCGCAGCATCCCGGCGTTATGGGTGCGCGGCGAGATTTCGAACTTCACGCAGGCGGCATCCGGGCATTGGTACTTCACGCTCAAGGACAGCCGGGCTTCGGTGCGGGCCGTCATGTTCCGAAGCCGCGCCAGCGCGGTGGGGTTTGTGCCGAAAGCGGGCGATCAGGTGGAAATCCGGGCCCGGGTGTCCCTGTACGAGCCGCGTGGCGACTATCAATTGCAGGCCGACGCCATGCGCCGGGCCGGCCTGGGCAACCTGTATGAAGCCTTTTTGCGGCTGAAAGAACAGCTGGCCTCGGAAGGCCTGTTCGATCCGGCTCGCAAGCGCGAGCCCGTGCGGCTGCCACGCGCAATCGGGGTCATTACCTCGCTGCACGCCGCCGCATTGCGCGATGTGCTGTCGGCGCTGGCCCGGCGCGCGCCGCAAGTCCCCATCATCATCTATCCGGCCCCGGTTCAGGGCGCGGACGCCGCCAGCCGCCTCGCGGCCCAGGTGCGGCTGGCCAATGCCCGCGCTGAAGTCGACACGCTGCTGCTGGTGCGTGGCGGCGGCAGCATCGAAGATCTGTGGAGCTTCAACGACGAGGACCTGGCGCGCCAGGTCGCGGCAAGTGAAATTCCCGTCATCAGCGGCGTGGGTCACGAAACCGATTTCACGATCGTCGACTTCGTGGCCGACGTGCGCGCGCCGACGCCCACGGCTGCGGCCGAACTGGCCTGCGTGCCGCGTTCGGAGTTGATGGGCCGCGTGATGCAGTCCGCCCAGGCCATGGTCCGTGGCCAGCAACGGCGGCTGGAACGCGCGGCGCAGCGGCTGGACCGTGCGTCGGCGCAGCTCGTGTCGCCGTCGCAACGGCTTGAACATCAACAGGAACGCCTGAACAGCCTGCGTTTTCGTCTGGCGTCCGCATGGTCCGGTCCGCAAGGCCGGCGCTCCGCTCGCGTCAATCTACTGACGCAGCGTCTGGCGCATCGCGTGCCGGATACCGGCCGCGCCGCCGACCGGCTGGCCGGCGCCGCCCGCCAATTGGGGCAGGCGCACGCGCGTCTGCTTGTGCAGGGCCGCAACCGGCTGGCGGCGGCCACGGCGCAGTTGCGTGCGCTTGATCCAGGCAATACCTTGTCTCGCGGTTACGCGATCGCGCGTGACGCCGACGGCCGCATCGTGCGGGACGCGGCCACCTTGGCGGCGGGGCAGGCGCTGGATCTGAGCTTCGCGCAAGGGGGCGCGCAGGTCCAGGTGCAGCAGACGCGCAAGACTCGCGACGCGGGTTGACCGAACGCTGACCGGCGCTCGGCCAGCGCCGGCCGCGTCTGGCTGGGCGGCAGTGCAAGACACCTGAATGCACCTTGGGGCAACACAATGCGGCACGACGAACGCGGGGGTTGGATAGCTCGTATCCTGGCCGGATCGGCCATCGTGTTGGGCCACGCGGTGGCCGTCCAGGCCGCGACGTCGGCAACCATCAGCGAGGGCGTGAAAGCGGACCCCACGAAGGTCGAATCCAGCGCCCGCCAGCAGGCGGCAAGCGCGCCAGCCGCCGATAACTGCGATTGCCAATCGCCATACCGAATCTATAAAGAAGCCGACACCCCTGCAGCCCGCGCGCTCTTTGCCGCCGTGCTTGCGAACGACGCCGATGCTTTTTCCAGCGCGCTGACCCAGGTGGAGCGGCCCGGCGACTACGCGCTGGACGGCGTGCCCCTGCTGCACGCACTGCTCAAACCGCCGTCGGCCTTGCGCAACAAGGACGTGTACTGGAGCATTTCGCCCCAGGACGCCGACAAGCTGCGCCAGGCCTATCACGCGATTCTGCCCGCACGCATACGCATGTTGGCCGCGCTTCTTGCCACCAAGCCGGCGCTGGACGACGTTACCTACGAATCCCGCCGTCCCCCGCTGCATCTGGCCCTGCTGGCCGGCACGCCCGACATCATGGACATGCTGCTGGCTGCCGGCGCGAATCCCGATCAGCGCAACGACGAACGACGCACGCCGCTTGAATTCCTCTTGCATCGCGATTTCGAATTTGCGGTGCGCATGACGTATCTGCCGCGCCTGGTCGATCGTGCGGCGATGACGCGCATGGTGCTGGCCTTGTTCAAGGCGGGGGCCTCCAAGCCCTACGCCGATGCGGGCGCCGACGTGGCGGATTTCCTGGCCTGGGAGCCCATGGTGGAACTGACCGAAGGCGCCGCGCCGCTGCAAGCCCTGGCCGCCACCGGCACCAAGCCCGCCTATGAAGACGGCCTGACCGCCTTGGCGCTGGCTGCCTACCTGGGCGATGCCGGCGCGGTTTCCGCGCTGATGGCGCTGGGGCCGCGCCACATTCCCGCCACCGGCTACGGCGAAACCGGCCAGCGCGATATCTGGCTGGATGCGGCGCAAGCGGCGGTGCAGGGCGGCCATCCCGATATCGCCGCGCAACTGCTGCAAAAAGACATGCCGTTCGCGCAACGCGGGCCGCAGACCGGATCCAGCACCACGCTGTTCACCAAGGTGCAGCTGGACACCCAGCCCATCATGAATCTGGCCGCGCGCCAGGGCGATGTGCAAACCCTGCAACGGGTGTTGGCGCTGGGCGCGCCCGTCGATGGCGACCCGCTTGACGCCTACGGCAACACGCCGCTTGCCGATGCGGTCCAGGCGCGCCAGCCCGCCGCCATCAAGCTGCTGCTGGCTGCGGGCGCCGATCCTCGCGTCAAGCGCGAAGGCTATGACTTGAAATCGGCCGTGGACATCGCCGTGCAGTCGGGCGACGCCGCGTCGCTGCGGCTGTTTGCCGACGCGGGCTTCGATCTCAAAACCCTGGGCGATGACGCCATCCGGCGCGCGCTGGAGAACCGCGATACGGCCTTGGCGTTGATGCTGATCGAGGCCGGCGCACTTGCCGATCCCCGGCAGGCTGCCGGGGATCGCGGCGACCGCGCGCCGCTGTTGCTGCTGGCCGCCACCTCGGGCCAGACGTCCGTTGTCGATGCGTTGCTGGCCAAGGGCGCGGACCCCGTCGGCCTTGCCGCCGATGGCGAAAGCGCGCTGTATTGGCTGATCGGCAGGCAAGACACGGCGATGCTGGACCGGCTGCTGCGTGCCGGGGCCAGGCTGGACGACCCGCGCCTGCCGCGTGCCCCCGCCGCCTATGCCCTGCTGAACGCGGCGGTGGCCTCGGGCGATATGGCGCTGGTGCGCCGGATCAGTCAGGCGACTGGCCAGCCGGTCGCGCAGGCCTGCCTGCCGGAAGGAGGTGAATCCAATCTGGTGGCCGAGCCGCGATACGTGGCGGCGCTGCAAGCGGCCGGATTCACCGGCAAGCCGACCGCCTGCGCGCCCGATGCTGCGCCGCTGCCGCGACGCATCGTGTCGCAACTGCTGCACAGCCGGCAATGGTATGTGGCCAGGTACGACGACCTGGTGCCGCTGCTGCGTTTCGTCAACGCTACTGGCGGGTCGCTGGATGCCGCGCTGGACAATGGCGACACGCCGTTGACGACCGCCATCCAGCTGGGCCGCGCAGACCTGGCCCGCGCGATGCTGACGGCTGGCGCGCGTCCCGATCAGGCGGACGCGTCGGGCCGCAGCCCGGCGTGGGTGGCCTTGCAGACCGGCCAACCCGAGATGTTGTCCTTGCTGGCGCGGCACGGCGCGCGCCTGGACAAGGCGGCCGCGCCGCCTGCCCTGTCGTTTGCGTATGCCTTGGCGTGCCAGTCCGCGCCGGCCTTCCAGCAGGTCGTGCAAGCGGCTGGCGTGTCGTTGACGGCAGCGTGCACCCCAGCCACGCAGGGCAGGCGCGCAGGCGCGAAATCGGCCAGCAAATCCGCCGAGGCCACGGGCCTGCCTGGTCACTATTATTTGCGCGGCGTGCGCGAAGTGGGCAGCGAGCTGCTGCTGTCGCCAGACGGCAGCTTTGACTACATGATGAGTTACGGCGCGGTCGATATTTCAGCGCGTGGCGCGTGGCGTCACGACGGCAGGCAGGTGTTTCTGGACACGCCGCCGATTCAACCGTATTCGGCTGTCGCCGGCGTGCGCGCCGAGGGCAAGCCCGCCAAGCCTGACCAGCTGACCGTGCGCGTGTTCTACCGTGACCGCCCCGTGAAGATCGACGTGGCGATGTCCTCGTCGGACGCCGACCACGGCGGCGCGCCACGCCAATCCGAAGGTGCGGACGGCATCAGCGCGCCGATCGCACCGGGCGCCTTGCGCGCGTTGGCGGTGTTCGTGCCATTGCCTTCCGGAGCGCGCTGGCATCAGGTCGACATCAGCAAGCTGGATGCCGACGCGCGCGCCATCCGCATCGATCTTGACGTGCCCGAACAAGCAGCCGGCACGCCGATGCACAAAACGTTCACCGTTCACAAAGACGGCGCGCTGATCGAGTCGGACCAGCGCAGGGAACTGCGATACGAGAAAGAGTAGCGTTCACAAAAAAACTCTGGCGGCTTGGACTCATGCACGGCGTTAACCCCGCGCGGGCGCGGGGTTAACGCGGTATCCTCATTAGTTGCCGATACAATTGACCGGCTTGATCGTGCACTCAACAGAAGGAACCAACACATGGCACATACTCTTCCCCCCCTGCCTTACGAACTCGACGCCCTGGCCCCGCACATTTCCAAGGAAACGCTGGAGTTCCACTACGGCAAGCATCACCAGACTTACGTCACGAACCTGAACAACCTGATCCCGGGTACGGAATTCGAAACGCTGTCGCTGGAAGACATCGTGAAGAAGTCCTCGGGTGGCATTTTCAACAACGCCGCTCAAGTCTGGAACCACACGTTCTACTGGAACAGCCTGGCTCCCAAGGCCGGCGGCGCACCCACCGGCAAGCTGGCTGACGCCATCAACGCCAAGTGGGGCAGCTTCGACGCTTTCAAGGAAGCGTTCAACAAGTCGGCAGCCGGCAACTTCGGTTCGGGCTGGACGTGGCTGGTCAAGAAGGCTGACGGCTCGGTCGATATCGTCAACACCAGCAATGCCGCCACCCCGCTGACCACGGCCGACAAGCCGCTGCTCACCTGTGATGTCTGGGAACACGCGTACTACATCGACTACCGCAACGCGCGTCCCAAGTACCTGGAAAACTTCTGGGCACTGGCGAACTGGGATTTCGCCGCCAAGAACTTTGGCTGATCGCTAAAGACTAGCCGGGCCGCATAAGCGGCCCCCAACGAAAAGCCCCTTGTGCATTGCCAAGGGGTTTTTTATTTCGTTCAGAAAAAATTCAGCTGTCAAAATCCTGTCGATTGTCGATTTCATTCCAGGGAAATAACAAAGAAACAACCTTTTCTTTAGGGTTATCCCTAGGAATTCAGCCCGCTATTGTTGCCAGTGGTCAGGGGTTGAACCACGGGGCCAACGGATCGCGGCGTGCCCGCTATAAACCGGGGTATCTACAGGGAAGGGAAGCATGTTTCGCTTATTTTCAGGCTTGCGCATTGGGGCGCGCCTGTCGGGTGCGTTTTTGCTGGTGGCAGTGATTGGCGGTGCGATTGGAGCCTTTGGCGTTTGGGGGCTGTCCCGCATCAATGAATTGAATGACCGCTTGTACGACACCGAGCTGCGCGGCATCTCGGATCTGAAGGAAGCCAACCTCAACCTGATCTATGCGGGGCGCGCCCGCAGCGGCTACCTGGCCGCCAGCTCCGAGCAAGATCGTCAGGCATTGAAGAAACAGTTCGACGAAGCCGTCAAAACCATGGACGTGCTGCGCGAGAAAGCCGCGCAAAACTTCCACGAGGAAGAGGGCAAGCGCCTGCTGGCGCAGTTCGTCGAGACCGAGCAGGTCTGGAAGCGTGAGTCCGAGGCCTTCTTCGCAGCGGCGCAATCGCAATCGCTGACCCAGACGGATCCGCGCGTTGCCGAGATCGAAAAGCGCGTCATCGCTTCGTCGCAAAAGCTCGACGACCTGATGACCGACCTGGCGGTGGGCAAGGAAAAAGCCGCCGCGCAATCCGTGGATGCAGGCACGGACCTGTACGGCACCGTGCGCCTGGTGATGATCATCCTGGCGATCGCTGGCGTGGTGATCGGCATGTTGCTGGGCTGGCTGGTGACGCGCGGCATCGTGCGACCGTTGGAGCAGGCCGTGAAGGCGGCGCGCCAGGTCGCCGCGGGTGATCTGACCACCGACATCCAGGTCGCCACGCGCGATGAAACCGGCGACTTGATGACGGCGCTCAAGGCCATGAACGAGAGCCTGGCGCGCATCGTCGCGGACGTGCGCGACGGCTGTGAAAGCATCGCCTCGGCGTCTTCGCAGATTGCGCAGGGCAACTCCGACCTGTCGCAACGCACCGAAGAGCAGGCATCCTCGCTGGAGGAAACGGCCGCGTCGATGGAAGAGCTGACCAGCACCGTGCAGCAGAACGCGAACAACGCCAGCGAGGCCGACCGCCTGGTGACGCAGGCATCCAGCGTCGCCGTGCGCGGCGGCGAAGTGGTGGAAGGCGTGGTTCAGACCATGAGCGCCATTTCCGATAGCTCGCGCCGCATCGCGGATATCACGGGCGTGATCGACGGTATTGCATTCCAGACCAACATCCTGGCGCTCAACGCCGCCGTGGAAGCGGCCCGCGCGGGCGAGCAGGGCCGTGGTTTCGCGGTGGTGGCAGGCGAAGTGCGCACCTTGGCGCAACGCTCGGCCGTTGCGGCCAAGGAAATCAAGGCGCTGATCGATGAATCCGCCACGCGCGTGCAGGGCGGCACCCGCCAGGTCGACGAAGCGGGCCGAACCATGCGCGAAGTGGTCGATAGCGTTCGTCAGGTAGCGATCCTGGTGCGCGAAATCGCCAGCGCCTCGGAAGAGCAATCGTCCGGTATCGGACAGGTCAATCAGGCCGTGGCGCAGATGGACACCGTGACGCAGCAGAACGCCGCCTTGGTCGAAGAGGCCGCCGCAGCGGCCGCCAGCATGCAAGAGCAGGCCGGACGACTGGCGCAGGAAGTGCGCCGCTTCAAGGTTGATGCGGGCGCGGGGTCGGCGCGTGGCGCCGAGCCCCGGCTGGTGCAGCCCGCTTCGGTCGCGGCGCGCAAGCCCGTAGCCGCGGCCCCGCGCGCAGGCTTGGCGCGCCCGGCCCTGGCGCATGCATCGGACGACGACTGGTCCTCGTTCTGATGCGACGGCGCGGCCGCGCGCGCAAGCGTGCGCCGCGCCGCGTCGTGTGAAATTGTGGGCTGGGAGTCAGGTGAGGATGTTAAGGTTAGCGACTTTCCGCCGCACGCCAGCAGCCCATGAGCCTGACTGAACCCTTCCGCCGGATGTCCACCGCCGTACGCCGCCGTATGCGGCGCAAGGTGCGCCAGATCAACCGCCTGTCGCGCAAGAGCCTGCAAATGGCGCTCTTGCTGGGCGGGGCAGCGCTTGTCGCGATGATGTCGCTGGGTTTTGCGTATCTGGCCGACAAGGCGCTGGACTGGAACCGCGAGTGGGTGGGCCACAACGGCTGGCTCGCCTTGGTGGTGCTGCCTTTCAGCCTGGCCGCGCTGCGCTGGCTGACGTTGCGCTTCGCGCCCAACGCGTCCGGCAGCGGCATCCCACAAGTCATCGGCGCATTGTCATTGCCACCCGGCGTCAGCCAGAACAGTCTGGTGTCGCTGGGCCAGACGCTCTGGAAAATTCCCTTGGCTTTCTTTGGCATGCTGGCTGGCGCCTCCATCGGTCGCGAAGGCCCGTCGGTGCAGGTGGGCGCGGCGCTGATGCTTGCCTGGGGCGATTTCTGGAAGCGTCGCGGCGTGAAGCTGCGCGGCTTCCATGCCAATGAATTGATCGCGGCCGGGGCCGCAGGCGGCTTAGCCGCCGCGTTCAATGCGCCGCTTGCCGGCGTCATCTTCGCCATTGAAGAGTTGGGCCGGGGCACGGTGCTGCGCTGGCAACGCCTGGTATTGATCGGCGTGCTGGCCGCGGGCTTTCTCGTGGTCGCCGTGCAGGGCAACAACCCTTATTTCGGCGTGTTCGGTGGAGCGCCGCTGGCGCACGGCATGGTGATGTGGATCGTCATCTGCGGCGCGATCAACGGCGCGTTGGGCGGCATTTTCGCGCGCCTGCTGGGCAAAGGCGTGTCAGGCGCGGCCCCTGCGGCATGGCGTGCCTGGATCCGCGCGCATCCCATCTGGACGGCTTTCATCATGGGGTTGGTGCTGGCCGTGATCGGCCTATGCACGGCGGGCTCCGTGTACGGCACCGGCTACGGCGTGGCCGCCGATCTGCTGTCGGGCCACGACGCGGCGCCGGTCGGCTTCGGGCTGGCCAAGCTGGCCGCAACCGTCGCCTCGTATTGGGCAGGCATCCCGGGCGGCATCTTCACGCCCGCGCTGACCACCGGCGCAGGCATCGGCCAGCACATTTGGGAGCTGGCGGGCGAGGGCGTGGACCAGCGCGTGCTGGTGCTGATTTCGATGGCGGCCTTCCTGGCGGCCGCCACCCAGGCGCCGCTGACGGCCAGCGTGGTGGTCATGGAAATGACGGGCAGCCAGCCGATGCTGTTCTGGTTGCTGGTCGGGTCATTGCTCGCCTCGGGCGTGTCTCGCCAGTTCTGCCCGCAGCCGTTCTACCATCTGGCGGCCGGTCGTTTTCGCCGGCAAGCCATCGTGGAGACGGGCCGCGCCGCGCAGTCCGGAACGGCGACCGCGCCCGCGAAGCCGCCCGCCTCCCAAGCCTGACAGGCGAGACCGATTACTAAGAAAGCGACGGCGTACAGCGGTTTCCCGCCAGCACGCCGCGCCTCCGCACACGATCAGGGTGAACACCTACCGGACACTGTCCGTGTGGCGGACACGACGCGACTGCACCAACTTGGCGCGAAATGCGGTGCGCTAAGATCGTCCGATCCCGAATTTTTCACTTCACTCCGAGCTTCCCATGACCGTGAATGCCTTTATTTGTGATGCGATCCGCACCCCCTTCGGCCGCTATGGCGGTGCGCTGGCCAGCGTGCGTCCCGACGATCTGCTGGCTGTCGCCATCAAGGCGCTGGTAGCGCGCAACCCCGGCGTGCGCTGGGAAGAACTGGACGACGCCATCATGGGCTGCGCCAACCAGGCCGGTGAAGACAACCGCAACGTGGCCCGCATGGCGACGCTGCTGGCCGGCCTGCCCATCGAAGTGCCCGGCGCGACCGTCAATCGTCTGTGCGGTTCGGGCCTTGACGCCATCGGCACCGCCGCCCGCGCCATCCGCGCAGGCGAAGCCGGCCTGATGCTGGCTGGCGGCGTGGAAAGCATGAGCCGCGCGCCTTTCGTCATGGGCAAGGCCGACAGCGCGTTCTCGCGCAACGCCGCCATTTTCGACACCACCATCGGCTGGCGCTTCGTCAACAAGCTGATGAAGGCGCAGTACGGCGTCGACTCGATGCCCGAAACGGCCGAGAACGTTGCTGACGACTTCAACATCAGCCGCGAAGACCAGGATCTGTTTGCGCTGGCCAGCCAGCAAAAGACGGCTCGTGCCCAGAAAGAAGGCGTGTTCGACGCTGAAATCGTGCCGGTCTCGATCGCTCAGAAAAAGGGCGACCCGATCGTGGTGTCCAAGGATGAACATCCGCGCGAAACCAGCCTGGAATCGCTGGCCAAGCTCAAGGGCGTGGTTCGCGAAGGTGGTTCCGTCACGGCCGGCAACGCGTCGGGCGTGAACGACGGCTCCGCAGCGCTGCTGCTGGCGGATGAAAAGGCCGCCGCCCGCCATGGCCTGACCCCGCGCGCGCGCGTGGTCGGCATGGCCACCGCCGGCGTGGCCCCGCGCATCATGGGTATCGGCCCGGCGCCCGCCACGTTGAAGGTGCTGGCGCAGACGGGCCTGACGCTGGACCAGATGGACGTCATCGAACTGAACGAAGCCTTTGCCGCGCAAGGGTTGGCCGTGTTGCGTCAATTGGGCATCGCCGACAACGACCCGCGCGTGAACCCCAACGGCGGCGCAATCGCCCTGGGTCACCCGCTGGGCGCGTCGGGTGCTCGCCTGGCCACCACCGCCATCAACCAGCTTGAACGCACCGGCGGCCGCTACGCGCTGTGCACGATGTGCATCGGCGTCGGCCAGGGCATCGCGCTGATCATCGAACGCGTCTAAGCCGAAAGTGTTGTTTTTTTCGCCGCGCGCGACGCGGCGGAATCAAAAAGGGAGCCCCTCGGGGCTCCCTTGTCATTTCTATAAGGCTCGCTGGCGCCCTCTGCCGCCCGGGTCAGGGCAGCCCGTCTATTTTCCGGCCCGCCTTGATGCCATGCTCGTCGAACCAGCCCTGGGCCATTTCAAGGGCGTAGCGCACGGGCTTGCGCGCGCAATGCGGATCTTCGGTCTGGGGCGCCATGTCGTCGATGTTGACGATCGTGCCGTCGTCGGCGATAAAGGCTATCGAGAGCGGCAAGAGGGTGTTGCGCATCCAGAAGCACTGCACGTCCGGGCGCTCGAAGACAAACAGCATGCCGTCATTGCCGGGCAGCTCTTTGCGGAACATCAGGCCTGCCTGACGCGTGGCGTCCGTGTCGGCGACCTCCGCGCGGATAATATGGATTCCGGCCGACAGTTGCGTCGTGGGCAAGGCGGGTTGCGGGCCAGTTTGCGCTTGTGCGCCGGTAGCCAGCATCAAGGCCGCTGCAGCCACCGTCGCCGATAGGGCTCTCAGGAATGCGGGTTTAAAGAACGCTGTCTTGAACAACGCAGGGATGACAGGTAATAACTTCGCATTCTTCGGCATGAGCGGCGGGAGTAAAAAGAAAATAACAAGGCGGGGCCCGAAAGCCCCGCCTGGATAATGGTGCAACCTTACCGTTGCACTGTAGAGGTAAGTCAGGCAGCCGTAATATTAAGCGCCTGTTTGCCCTTGGGCCCCTGGATGATTTCGAAAGCCACTTTCTGGCCTTCCTTCAGGGTTTTAAAACCATTCATCTGTATGGACGAGAAGTGGGCGAACAGATCTTCACCGCCGTCGTCGGGCGTAATGAAGCCAAACCCCTTTGCATCGTTGAACCATTTGACGGTACCCGTCGATTTGGGATTGTCCCCTTGGACGGCGGTTGCGGTCGTATCAGACATGCGGACTGCCTCATTGAATCGTATGTTGACAGAAGGGCATCTCGGTCTAGACCTCTGTCCCCCCCTCCGGATTCCTGGCAGATTTTCGATGAGTTGAAAACCCCAGAATGCGCTGATAATGCGCCGCTTTTCTTCGTGTCGTCAAGTATGGAAACTACGTATTTCTGCGTGTAATTTTGAGTAAGTTGCGCGTTAGGCGTCCCCAGTTTAAATAGAATAGCCGCCCTATGAGTTCTACCTTGGATACCCAGCATGATTTGGCCGTCGAGAAGGCACCGGCACGCGCCGCGCCGCCTCCGATGTATCAGGTTTTGCTGCTGAACGATGACTACACGCCGATGGAATTCGTCGTGAAAGTCCTGCAAAAATTCTTCAATAAAAATCATGAAGAGGCCACGCGGATCATGTTGCAAGTGCATCACGAAGGTCGCGGAGTCTGCGGGGTATATCCCCGTGATCTCGCTGCCACCCGCATCGCGCAGGTAGGACAGTATGCGCGGGCGCGCCAGCACCCACTGCAATGCGTGATGGAACCTGTTTAATACTTAGAAAGAAGACGCCGCCCTGACAGGCGGCGTTCTGCCGTGTGCCGTTGGCACGGCAGTATCCGCGTTTGAGAAGCGCGCGGATCCGGTTGGTCGGCAGCTCCGCCGCAAAGGAGCAGTGGATTCGAGTAGGCGGAGGGGTTTGCCGTGAGTGGAAAGGTTAGTAAGACCTGGCTGGCGGTTGCCGGCGTAGTGGTGTTGGCCGGCGCTATCGGCGTGGGCTGGTGGATGGGCAAGGACAAGCAGGCGCCGGCTCCGACCGCGGTCCCTGCGGTTTCAGCCCCGGCTCAAGCGCCTGCAACTGCGGCGCCCGCCGAGACAAAACCGGCGCTGGGCGCCAGCGCAACCGTCGGCGCGCCCGACCCCTTCGCCGCGCTGACCTGCCAACCCCGCCAATACAACGACGCGCTGTCGCTGTCGGTCACGTTCACCCAGCCGGTGAACGCCAAAGCCAAGCTCGATGATTTCCTCCAGGTCACGGACTTGGGCGCCTCGTCGGGCAAGGCCGATCAGGACAGCGAATCCGCGGCCAGCGATCAGCCGGCGTCGGTCAAGCCGGGCGACTCCGCCCCGCAAGGCAAGATCGTCAAGGGCAGCTGGATCGTGGGCGACAACCCGCGCATGGTGTATTTCCCGTACATCCAGCCGCAGCGCAAGTACGCCATCACGGTGCGGTCCGGTTTGCCGGGCGCTGCTGACAAGGTCGTGCTGACGCAAGCCTCCAATTGCGAAGTCAACACGCAGGCCATGCCGCCGTCGTTCTATTTCGCCAGCCGTGGCGTGGTGCTGCCGGCCGGCCAGAACGGCGGTCTGCCCGTGGCCACCGTGAACGTCTCCGAAGTCGACGTGCAATTCCTGCGCGTGGCTCCCGACCGTGTGCCGGAATTGTTCGAAACCGTGCTGGGCATCGGCCGCAAGACGGCTGACACCTCTGACGACGAAGACGAGGGCGGCTACAACGAAGACGATGCCTGGCGCTATTCCGACAACCGTGGCCTGAAGGGTTCGGTCAGCAACTGGGATCTGGACCGCCTGAATTCGCTGACCACCAGCGTCTACCAAGGCCGCTTCCTGACCGACGACAAACCCAACCGCCGCCACGTCACCTTCCTGCCCGTGGAAGGCGTGAAGGAACTGCAAGAGCCCGGCATCTATATCGCGGTCATGAGCCAGCCGGGCCGCTTCCGCTACGAATATCAAGTCACGTACTTCTACGTCAGCGATATCGGCCTGCATGCGCGCCGCTACAGCGATCGCGTCGAAGCCTATTCCGTGTCGCTCAAGTCGGGCCAGGCCATTCCCGGCGCCGTCTTCGAATTGGTGGACGGCGCAGGCAAGACGCTGGCCAAGGCCGCCGCCGATGCGCAGGGCCACGTGCGTTTTGACGGCAGCTTCACCAACGCGCGAGTCATCCGCGCATCGCGCGACAAGGAAATGACCGTGTTGGCGCTGGCCGAGCCGGCGCTCGATCTGTCGGAATTCGATACGGGCGGCCATGTGTCGCGCCCGAACAACCTGTTTGTCTATGCCGGCCGCAATCTGTACCGCCCCGGCGAAACGTTCAACGTGTCGGTGCTGCCGCGCGACCTGGACGGCCGCATGCTGACCCCCGCGCCGTTGACGGCCACCATCAAGCGTCCCGACGGCCGCGTGGTGCAGACGACGCTCTGGCAACCGAAGAAGGATCTGGTCGGTTATGTCGAGCGCGCCATCGACTTGCCGCTGGATGCCCAGACCGGCTCGTGGCTGCTTGAGCTGCGTGTCGACCCGGCCTCGCGCGCTCCGGACGCGTCGTGGAAATTCCAGGTCGAAGAGTTCCTGCCCGAGCGCATGAAAATGACGCTCACCTCCGAGCAGGAAGTGCTGGAGCCTGATGAGGAACTGACGGTAGACGTGCAGGGCGACTATCTTTACGGCGCGCCCGCCGCGGGCAACCGCCTGCTGTCCACGTTCCAGGTCAAGCGCGATCGTTTCGCGCAGGCCCAGAAATGGCCGG
Source organism: Achromobacter piechaudii NBRC 102461 (assembly GCF_001571245.1). Lineage (GTDB taxonomy): Bacteria > Pseudomonadota > Gammaproteobacteria > Burkholderiales > Burkholderiaceae_B > Achromobacter > Achromobacter piechaudii. The sequence goes on from NZ_BCTK01000001.1 coordinate 465,185, forward strand.
GCTTCATCTTTGGCGACGTGGCTGACGACACGCGTCGTTCGTTCGGTGAGCTGCCCGAAGCCGCGCTGGACGACAAGGGCTACGCGCAGATCAGCATCAATCCCAACGCGTCCGGTACGCACTCGCCCATGAAGGTGCGCGTGTCGGCAAGCCTGCTGGAATCGGGTGGCCGTCCGGTCGTGCGTTCCATCGAGCGCAGCGTCTGGCCCGCCGAGAAACTGATTGCGGTGCGTCCGCAATTCGATAGCGACGTGGCGCGCGAGGGTGCGCCCGCGGCGTTCGAAGTGATCCGCGTCAATGCCCAGGGCGAACTCCAGCCCTTGGCCCAGGCACAGATGCGCCTGTTCCGCGAAGAACGCCAATACTATTGGCGCTTCGACGACCAGCGCGGCTGGAACAGCGGTTATACCGAAACCGAAGAGCTGGTGGATTCGCGTGAGATCGCGCTGAACGATCGCACGCCGCTGACCGTGCCGGTCAAGTGGGGCCGTTACCGCCTTGAGGTCGCCGACCCGGAAACGGGCGAGACCATGCGCTACCGCTTCTACGCGGGCTGGAACGCGCAGGACGCCGACTCGATGGGCAATCGCCCCGACCGCGTGCAGATGAAGCTTGAAGGCGTGCCGGCCAAGCCGGGCGACACCGTCAAGGTCACGCTGACTCCGCCGCATGACGGCCAGGCGCTGGTCACCGTCGAAGGCGACCGCATGTTGTGGTCGACCTGGGTGGCTGTGAAGGCGACGGGTACCGTCGTCGAAATTCCGGTCAGCAAGGATTGGAAGCGTCACGATCTGTACGTGGCCGCCGCCGTGTTCCGTCCGGGCAGCGAAGGCGACCGCGTCACGCCGGCCCGCGCGTTGGGCCTGGCGTTCCTGCCGATCGCCAGCGCCGACCGCAAGCTGGACGTGAAGCTGACCGCCGCGCCCAAGACCGTGCCCGAAACCAAGACGACCGTGCGCGTCAAGGTCGACGGCGCGCAAGGCAAGCAAGCCACGGTCACGCTGTCCGCCGTGGACGTGGGCATCTTGAACATCAACCAGTACGCCACGCCCGATCCGCTGGATTATTTCTTCGGCAAGCACCGCTACGCGCCCGAACTGCTGGACATGTACGGCAAGCTGATCGAGAAAATGGACGGGACCAAGGGCAAGCTGAAGTGGGGCGGTGACGCCGCCATGCGCGGCGACAGCAAGAGCCTGCCCAAGAAGGTCAAGCTGGTCGACCTGTTCTCGGGTCCGGTCACGCTGAACGCGCAAGGCGAAGCGGACATTCCGCTGGACCTGCCCGACTTCAACGGCACGCTGCGCCTGATGGCGGTGGCCTTCACTGCCGACAACTACGGCAGCACCGACACCGAAATGGTGGTGGCCGCGCCGATCGTCGCCGAGCTGAACACGCCGCGTTTCATCACGCCGGGCGACCAGGCCGCCATCGCGCTGGACCTGACCAACCTGAGCGGGGCCGAGCAGAAGATCAGCATCAAGCTGGAAGCGCTGGACCCGCTTGCCATTACCGATGGCGTGCGCACGGTGACGCTCAAGGACAAGCAGCGCACCACCTTGCGCTTTAACGCCACCACCACCGGTTCGTATGGCCTGGGCCTGATGCGGCTGACCATCGACGGGCAGGGCGGCGCCAAGCCCGTGCACATCGTGCGCGAATCGGTGCTGCAAGTGCAGCCGGCCTACGCGGGCGAACGCCAGGTTCGGCGCCTGCGCCTGAATCCGGGCGAGACCAACGTGGCGCAAGCATCGTGGGTGTCGTCGTATTACCCGGACTCGGCGCTGGTCAGCCTGACCGTGTCGAACCGCCCGCCGTTCAACGTCAATCGCCTGGTCGAAGGGCTGCTCGCGTATCCGTATGGCTGCGCCGAACAGACCATCAGCCGCGCCTTGCCGTGGGTGCTGATCGACGACGCGGTGGCCAAGCAGTTCGGCCTGAAGCCGCACTCGCAAGTAGAACGCGCCGCGCAGGTGTCGGGCGCCATCGGCCGTCTGTCGGGCATGCGCAATGCTGTGGGCTCGTACAACCTGTGGAGCGGTTCCAGCTCGCGTGACGTGTGGCTGACCGCCTATGCGGTGGGCTTCCTGCAGGACGCGCGCGACCAGGGCTTTGAAGTGCCTGAAGCCACGCTGGATCGTTCGCGCCAGTGGTTGCTTGAACAGGTTCAGCAGACCTCGAACAGCTTTGGCACGTGGTCGGTGAACCTGCGCCGCAACATCGAGGCAGGCCGCATCGACAGCAGCGACGCCAACATCCTGCGCGAAGACCATCGCCGCTTTGCTGGCTTGTCGACTGCCGTGCTGGCTCTGGCGCGCGACAAGAAGGCGCCGCTGTCGACGGTGCGCCAACTGTTCGACAACTATCAAGAGCGCGCGCGTTCGCCGTTGCCGCTGATCCAGTTGGCCGCCGCCTTCAAGCTGATGGGTGACGAAGGGCGCATGAAGTCCGCGCTGGACGCCGCCATGACGCGCGAATACGGATTCCCGCGCCGCAACTACAACGCCTACTACGACGAGTGGCTGGGCGACTACGGCAGCAGCGTGCGCGACTATGCCTTGTCGTACGCGTTGGCCAACCAGTACGGCTTGAAGCACGAGCGCCTGGAAAACCTGCTGACGCAGCTGACCTCGCGCCTGGGCAATCGTTCGTACCTGTCCACGCAAGAGCGCATGGCGCTGTTGATGGCGGCGCGCGCCATCGGCGGCGACAAGGGCACGCCGTGGGAGGCCGCGCTGACGGTCAATGGCGTGCGCAAGCCGCTGGATGGTGGCAAGTCCGACCAGACCGTTGGCCTGACCGCCGCCGATCTGGCCAACACGCAGATCTTGAACACGGGCGCTCAGTCGCTGTTCCTGGAATACGACATCCAGGGCAGCCCGACCGTTGCACCCAAGCCGCGCAATGACGTGATCCAGCTCAAGCGTGGCTGGTATCGTCCGGACGGCAAGCCTTGGGATGGCGGCACGTTGCAAAGCGGCGACATGCTGGTGGTGTGGGTGCAGGCAAGCGCCAATCAGAACATTCCTGATGCGCTGATCGAGGACCGCGTGCCGGCGGGTTTTGAAGTCGAAAACCTGAACCTATCGCAAAGTCCAGAGATGCAGGAATGGACGATCGGCGGACGCCGCGTGGCCGAAGCGATGTCTGATTCCAACATCAAGCATCGTGAGTTCCGCGACGATCGTTACGTGGCCGCCGTGTCCCTGGGACGCGGCAAGGTGGACGTGTTCTATCTGGTGCGCGTCGTGACGCCGGGCCGTTATGCCGTGCCCTCGACCGTAGCGGAAGATATGTACCGCCCTGAAATTCGCGGTGTGGGTGAGCAATGGAGCACGGTCGAAATCCGCGATCGTGGCGCCAAGCGTCCTTGACCGCCGCCGCCACCCCCACGGCGGGCGCCTCGCGCGCCCGCCGCTGGCGGCGGCGCGGCATCATCGCGGCCAGCGTGTTGTTTGCGCTGGCCGCGTTGTTATTCGTGCTTGACCGCCTCTACCCGTTGCCCCCCATCGACTCTGGCGGAGCCGCCGTGGTCGTCGCCGCTGATGGCACGCCGCTGCGCAACTATCCCAGCCGCGACGGAATCTGGCGTTATCCCGTCACGCCGGACCAGGTGTCCGCGCGCTATCTGGATACCTTGCTCACGTACGAGGACCGCTGGTTCTATTGGCATCCCGGCGTCAACCCCGTGGCGTTCGCGCGCGCGGGCTGGCAGTGGGCCACGAACCGCCGCATCGTGTCGGGCGGCTCGACGCTGACCATGCAGGTCGCGCGGCTGATCGACCCGCAACTGGCGGGCAAGCCGTCGCGCTCGATGTCCGCCAAATTGCGGCAGGCCTGGCGCGCCGTGCAGTTGGAAATGCACTACAGCAAGGATGAGATTCTGTCCTTGTATCTGACGCATGCGCCCATGGGCGGCATCGTGGAAGGCGTGGAGATGGGCTCGCGTTTGTGGCTGGGCAAGTCGGCCCGCGATTTGGGCCCGGCCGAAGCCGCCATGCTGACCGCCTTGCCGCAGGCCCCGTCGCGCCTGCGCCCCGATCGTCATCCCGAAGCCGCGCAAGCGGCGCGGGACAAGGTGCTGGACCGCATGGCCGAACTGGGCCGCTGGAGCCCGGCCGAGGTCGCCGACGCCAAGATCGAAAACGTGATCGCGCCGCCGCTGCGGGCGCGCTGGCTGGCGCCGCTGGCCGCCCAGCGACTGTTGCAGGAAGCCGGCGGCAAGCCGTCGGCGCGCCGGCCCGGCCAGCGCCCGCCGCTGGTTGCCTCGACGCTGGATGCGGACATGCAGGCATCGGTGGAACGAATGTTGCTGGACCGTGTCGATAGCTTGCCGCCCAAGGTTTCCATGGCGGTGCTGGTGATGGACAACGACACGCTGGAGGTCAAGGCCTACGCAGGATCGGCTGATTTTTCCGACGATACCCGCTATGCGCATGTGGATATGGTGCGTGGAGTGCGCTCGCCGGGTTCTACTCTGAAACCTTTCCTGTACGCGCAGGCGCTCGACGAAGGGCTGATCCATTCGGAAAGCCTGTTGATCGATGCGCCGATGTCGTTTGGCGGCTACGCCCCGGGCAATTTCCAGGCCGCTTTTTCCGGCCCGGTCAGCGTGGCGCAAGCGTTGCAGCGCTCGTTGAACGTGCCCGCCGTGGACTTGCTGGACCGCGTCGGTCCGGCCAGTTTCGCGTCGGTTATGCTGACCGGCGGCGTACGGTTACGTTTGCCGCCGGGGGCAGACCCAAATTTGAGCTTGATTTTGGGCGGGGGTGGCACCACATTGGAAGAACTGGTCGGCGCTTACCGGGCTTTGGCCCGCGACGGCATCTCGGGACGGCCTCGTCTTCGGACGGAGCAGCCTCGAATCGAGTCCCGTATGATGAGCCCTGGAGCCGCCTGGATCGTCCGCGATATTCTCGAGGGCGGCGGGCATCCCGACCGGCCTTTCTACCAGTCGGGCAACCCGACCCGGCGACTGGCCTGGAAAACCGGAACCAGTTTTGGATTCCGGGATGCCTGGGCGATAGGGGTGACCGATAGATGGACGTTAGGCGTCTGGGTCGGTCGTCCTGACGGCACGCCAAACCCCGGTTTCTTTGGGGCGAATGTGGCGGCGCCGTTGCTGCAAGATATTGTGGCCGCGTTGCCGGAAGGCGCGCAGCAGGTCCGTAGCCGGCCCGAAACGGTGCAGGCGGCGGTCACATGCTGGCCACTGGGTTACAGGTTGGGCAGCGTGCCATCGGGGCAATGTCCCGAACAGCGCGCGGCGTGGCTGCTGAACGACACGGCGCCGCCGTCATTTGCCGGTTATGCCGACGCCACCCAAGGCCCGTTGCGGGTGGGCGGCGTGGCCAACGGTTCGGTGCTTCGGCCCGTGCCAGGAAGCCGGCAAGTGGCGCTGGATGTAGATGTGCAAGGCGCCGAAGGAGAAGTATGGTGGATGCTTGATGGGCGCGTGGTGAATCACGGCGCGTCGAGTCATCCGTTTAATTTAGTGCTGGCGCAAGACGGCCGGTATACGCTAACCGTCATGGACACCCAAGGTCGCCACGATAGAGTGGTTTTTGAAATCGCTGGCGTTACGCCATGATCGGCATAGAATATGAATCGTGTATTTGACCGCTTCGATGCAATACGGAGGAAGCGTGATTTCTCAAGAGCTTGAAGTCAGCCTGCATATGGCTTTCGTCGAGGCCCGTTCGGCCCGGCACGAATTTATTACCGTCGAGCACCTGCTGTTGTCGCTGCTTGACAACGCTTCGGCAGTCGAGGTCCTACGCGCCTGCGCGGCGAACCTTGACGATTTGCGCCGCAACCTCCGTCAGTTCGTTTCGGAAAACACCCCGGTGATTCCAAGCGGCGCCGAGGTCGACACGCAGCCGACGCTGGGCTTTTAGCGCGTGATCCAGCGCGCAATCATGCACGTCTCCGCGGGCGGCACCGGCAAGAAGCCGGTGACTGGCGCGAACGTGCTGGTGGCCATATTCGGCGAAAAGGACTCGCATGCCGTGTACTACCTGCAACAGCAGGGTGTTACGCGCCTGGATGTGGTCAATTTCCTGTCGCATGGCATTACCAAACAGCCCCAGGTGGAGTCCGCCGCCGTGCAGAAAGAGCAGCAGACCAACGGTGAAGAGCAAGGCGAATCGCGTCAGTCGCCGCTCGACCAATACGCCACCGACCTGAACGCCGCCGCGCTGGCGGGCCGCATCGATCCCCTGATCGGACGCGAGCACGAAGTCGAACGCGTCATCCAGGTGTTGTGCCGCCGCCGCAAGAACAACCCGCTGCTGGTCGGCGAGGCCGGCGTGGGCAAGACCGCCATCGCTGAAGGCCTGGCCTGGCGCATCACGCGCGGCGAAGTCCCCGAAATTCTGCAAGCTGCCCAGGTCTTTTCGCTGGACATGGGTGCGTTGCTGGCGGGCACCAAGTACCGCGGCGATTTCGAACAGCGTCTGAAAGGCGTGCTCAAGCAGATCCGGGGCAATCCCGACGCGATCCTGTTCATCGACGAAATCCATACGCTGATCGGCGCCGGTTCGGCATCGGGCGGCACGCTGGATGCGTCCAACCTGTTGAAGCCGGCCCTGTCTTCAGGCCAGCTCAAGTGCATCGGCGCAACCACCTACACGGAATATCGCGGCGTCTTTGAAAAAGACCACGCGCTGTCGCGCCGCTTCCAGAAGATCGACGTGCCCGAACCCAGTGTCGAGCAAACCGTTCAGATCCTGCGCGGCTTGAAGAGCCGCTTCGAAGAACACCACAGCGTGCGCTATTCTGCCGCTGCGTTGTCGGCTGCCGCTGAATTGTCGGCGCGCTTCATCAATGATCGCCACTTGCCCGACAAGGCCATTGACGTCATCGACGAAGCCGGCGCGGCCCAGCGCCTGCTGCCGCGTTCGCGCCAGAAGAAGGTGATCGGCAAGGTGGACATCGAGAACATCGTGTCCAAGATCGCCCGCATTCCGCCGCAATCGGTTTCCAACGACGACCGCAGCAAGTTGGCGACGCTCGACCGCGACCTGAAAACGGTCGTCTTCGGGCAGGACGGGGCCATCGACGCCTTGTCCGCCGCCATCAAGATGGCGCGCTCGGGTCTGGGCAAGCCGGAAAAGCCCATCGGTGCTTTCCTGTTGTCCGGCCCGACCGGCGTGGGCAAGACCGAAGTGGCCCGTCAGCTGGCGTTCACGCTGGGTGTCGAGCTGCTGCGCTTCGATATGTCGGAATACATGGAACGCCATGCGGTGTCGCGCCTGATTGGTGCGCCGCCGGGATACGTCGGTTTTGACCAGGGCGGCCTCTTGACCGAAGCCATCACCAAGCAGCCGCATTGCGTGCTGCTGCTGGACGAAATCGAAAAGGCCCATCCGGATGTGTTCAACATCCTGCTGCAAGTCATGGACCATGGCACGCTGACCGACAACAACGGCCGCAAGGCAGACTTCCGCAACGTCATCCTCATCATGACGACGAACGCGGGCGCCGAAACCTTGAACCGTCCGTCGATCGGCTTTGCCAATTCGCGGATGCTGGGCGACGAAATGGCGGAAATCCGCCGCATGTTCACGCCTGAATTCCGCAACCGCCTTGATGCAATCATCCCGTTCGCCGCGTTGGACCGCGAGGTCATCCTGCGCGTGGTGGACAAGTTCCTCATGCAGCTGGAAGATCAGTTGCACGAGCGCCGCGTAGAAGCCGTGTTCACCACGAAGCTGCGCGAACATCTTGCCAAGGAGGGGTTCGACCCGCTCATGGGCGCGCGTCCCATGCAACGTCTTATCCAGGACACCATCCGCCGCGCGCTGGCCGACGAGCTGCTGTTCGGCAAGCTGGTCGATGGCGGTTCGGTCACGGTGGACCTGGACGATACGGGCAAGGTGACGCTGGACTTCGACGACAACGGGAAACCGCCGTCGTCCGATGCGCCGGACAAGCAGGAAGTTGAACTGATCGATTGATGACCGCGGATAGCCAGCCGCTGATCGAGTGCGAACATTGCGCAAGCGTTTATCGCCGACATCAGCTTGAACCTGGCGAGACCGCCAATTGCGCCCGCTGCGGAGCCATACTTTGGCGCTACAGCGGGCTTACTTTGTCCAATTGGCTGGCGCTCGCGATTACCGCCCTGATTGTCTTCGGGGTGGCCAACGCCTACCCGGTCGCTTCCATGTCCGTTCAGGGCATGGTGCAACAGGCGTCCTTGCTGGACGCCATTTCCATTACGTGGCGGCAGGGCCGCTGGGTGGTCGCCGTCATGACCGGCCTGGCGGGCTTTGTCTTGCCGCTGCTGCAATTGACCGTGCTGCTATGGGTGTTGGGTCCCTTGTCGCAAGGCCGCGAGCCCGCTGGTTTCCGTGTCGCGATGCGGCTGCTGGGCTTCTTGCGTCCTTGGTGCATGGTGCCGGTGTTCCTGCTGGGCGTGCTGGTCGCGGTGGTCAAGCTGGCCGGCATGGCCGCGGTATCGCCCGGCATCGGCCTGGGCGCATTCGGCCTCTTGACCATATTCCTGACCATGCTGGGCCGCCTGTCGCCGCACGTGCTGTGGCGGTACGCCGAAACCGTGGGCGTGGTGCCCGTACACATTCCTGAAAGCGGTCCGGACAGCGTCCTGGCCGGTTGCCACGTGTGTGGGCAGGTGCAGGCGCTGCCGCGCGATGCCGACCCCGAAGAAGAACACCACTGCGTGCGTTGCGAAGCCGTCGTGCACTACCGCAAGCCCGATCACCTGGCGCGGACCTGGGCGCTGCTGCTTGCGGCAGTTGTGTTCTACATCCCGGCTAATGTCCTGCCCGTGATGCAGGTAAGTTCAGTGTTGGGCGACAGCGCTCACACCATCCTGGGCGGTGTGGTGGAACTCTGGCAGATGGGGTCCTGGGATATTGCGTTGATCGTGTTCATCGCCAGCGTGGCTGTGCCGCTGACCAAGCTGCTGGCCCTGATCCTGTTGCTGCTGACCGAGCAATGGCGCAGCACCACCAATCTGCGGCCACGTACCCGCTTGTATCAGATGGTCGAGTTCATTGGCCAATGGTCGATGCTGGATGTTTTTGTCGTTATATTGCTGGCGGCGCTGGCCGATTTCAAGGGACTGATGGAGATCAGCGCCGGCGCCGGGGCTGCAGCCTTCGGCGTGGTGGTGATCCTGACCATGCTGGCGGCGATGAGTTTCGATCTGCGTCGCAGCTGGGATCTTGAAGGCGAAAGTGAAATCGACGCGCCCGAAATCGAGGGTCGGGCGCAACCGGCTCAAGCGGCGCATCACGCGCCGTCCGTGACACGCAGGGAAGTGGGTTAGCAGGTTCCGTAGTTCCCGCTCAAGAAGAGAAGAAAAAGGAAAGTAGATGTCCGACCAAGCACCCGGCGCCGGTGAAGAGAAGTACAAATCACCGACCATCTCGCGCAAGCAGAAAAGCCGGATTTCATGGATATGGCTCGTGCCGATCGTGGCGGCGTTGATGGGCATGTCGCTCGTCATACGCACCTGGATGCAGGCTGGCCCGGACATCTCGATCTCGTTCAATACGGCCGAAGGCCTGGAAGTGGGCAAGACGCAGCTGCGCTACAAGGACGTGAACATCGGCACGGTCAAGTCCATCGGCTTCAATTCCGATCGCAGCAAAGTCGTGGTGCAGGCCGAACTGGCCAAGGAAGTCTCGGACCTGGCGCGCGAAGGCACCAACTTCTGGGTCGTGCGGCCGCGCCTGGACGTCAGCGGCGTTTCGGGCCTGGGCACGTTGTTGTCGGGCGCCTACATCGGCGTGGACGCGGTGGAAGGCAAGAACGGGTCGCAGAAAGCCACCAAGTTCAGCTTCGACGGATTGGAAATTCCGCCTGCCGTCACGCATGACCGCGCGGGCAAGCGCTTCATGTTGAAAGCCTCGGACCTGGGCTCGCTGGACATCGGTTCTCCCGTGTATTTCCGGCGCATCAATGTGGGCCGCGTGATTGGCTATGAGCTCGACAAGACCGGCACCGCGGTCAATGTCGAAGTGTTCGTCGATGCGCCCAACGATAAGTTCGTCACCAACGCCACGCGCTTCTGGAATGCCAGCGGCGTGGACTTCAGCGTCAATGCCGACGGCCTGAAGGTGCGCACCCAGTCGCTGGTGTCGATGGCGGTGGGTGGCGTGGCGTTCGAATCCGTGCAAAGCGTGCGCGATGGCAGCGCGCCCGCGCCGGCGGATGCCAAGTTCGATCTGTACCCGACCGAAGCGGCCGCCAAGGCAAATCCCGACGGCGAAGCCTTCCCGATCCGCATGCGCTTTGACCAGTCGATACGCGGCCTGGCCGTGGGCGCGCCGATTGACTTCAGCGGCATCACGCTGGGCAACGTCACGCAGATCAACCTGGACTTCGACCCGGCCACCAAGCGGTTCTATTCGCTGGTCGACGCCACGCTGTACCCGGAACGCCTGGGCCGCGTGTACGAGGAAGTGCGCGAGCGCGCGCTCAAGGATGGCGACGTGGCGGGCGTGCGCCTCTTGGGTGTGATGATCAAGTACGGCCTGCGCGCGCAACTGCGCACGTCCAATCTGCTGACGGGTCAGCTGTACGTCGTGCTGGATAATTTCCCGAACGCCAAGCCGGTGGAATTCACGCCGTCCGACCCGGCCGTGATTCCGACCATCCCGGGCAACCTGGATCAATTGCAGCAGCAGGTCAGCAACATCGTTGCCAAGATCGAGAAGATTCCGTTCGACAAGATCGGCGAAGACCTGCGCACCACGCTGGCCAGCACGTCCAAGCTGATGAACCGCCTGGACAAGCAGGTGGCCCCCGAGGCGCAAAGCATGCTTAAACAGGCCAGGGAATCGATGGCGAACATCAATTCGATGCTGGCCTCGGATGCGTCCTTGCCGGTCAATACCGAAAAGGCGATGCAGGAACTGAGCCGCGCCGCACGCTCGTTGCGGGCGTTGGCCGACTTCTTGCAGTCGAACCCCGAAGCCTTGCTGCGTGGCCGGGGTAAAGACCCGATTCCCGGCTCCGGCCCTGTCAGGAACTAAGAATCATGACTTTATCTTCGCTGCGTCCTGTCCTGTCCCTGCTGGCGCTCGGCGCCGCCCTGGCCGGCTGCGGTTCGTCGCCGCCTGTGCACTATTACACGTTGCAAGGGCCGGCCGCGCCGTCCACTGCCGCGCCCGCCGGGTCCGCGGGTTTTCTGATCGAGGTGCAGCCGGTCAGCCTGTCGACCCAGGCCGACCAGCCGCAACTGATGGTGCGGACCGGCGACGGCAGCGTCTCGGCGCTGTATTCCGAACGCTGGAGTTCCCCGCTGGGCGACGAGCTGCGCGGTGCCTTGTCCGATGCCTTGAAGGGCGAGCTGGGCGCGCTCGATGTGCAAATGGTCAAACCCGGTCCGGGCGCGCCCGTCTGGCGGGTGCAGACGGATGTGCAGCGCTTTGAAATGGTCTCGGGCAGCATGGCGCAGTTGGACGCCACCTGGCGCGTGCGGCCGGTCAACGCGAAGGGCACCGGGCAGTTGTGCCGCAGCGTCGTGACGGAAAAGGTGACCGAGACCGGCATCCCGGCCTTGATCGCCGCCCAGCAGCGCGCGGTGGTTGCGTTGGCTGGCGCAATGGCGTCGGCCATACGCGGTCAAACCCCGGCCGGATCCGCGTCCGTGCAGATGCTGGGTTGCTCGCCGCTCGAGGACTAGGGCTAGGCGGCTCATAGGGAAACCCGCGTTAACTCAAGTGGTTAACCTAGGGTTAACCTCAATACAAACGCGGTTGCAACCTGTCTAGCATACGGTCCTACCCATATTGGGTTCCGTTCGGATCCAGTATCACCTTTGCCATGCGACAGGAAGCAATCTCTTATGGCCAGCACGACCCTCGGCGTCAAAGTTGATGACGCACTGCGCGACCGCCTCAAGGCGGCCGCGAACAAGCTCAACTGCACGCCCCACTGGCTGCATAAGCAGGCAATCCTTTCTTATCTGGACAAGATCGAGCGTGGCCATCTGCCCGCCGAGATGTCGCATCTGGGCGTAGACCACGGCGCGGAAGACGACGCCGGCGACACGCCCGCCGCGCCAACCCCGCCGTTCTATGAATTTGGCCAGGACGTGCAGCCGCAATCCGTATTGCGCGCCGCCATCACCGCCGCCTATCGCCGCCCCGAGCCCGAGTGCGTGCCGCTGTTGCTGGGCCAGGCCCGCGTGCCCAATCTGGAAAAGGTCCACGCGATGGCGTCCGACCTCGTCAAGAAGCTGCGCGGCAAGCGCAGCGGCGGCGGCGTTGAAGGCTTGATCCAGGAATTCTCGCTGTCCAGCCAGGAAGGCGTGGCGCTGATGTGCCTGGCCGAAGCGCTGCTGCGCATTCCCGACCGCGCCACCCGCGACGCGCTGATCCGCGACAAGGTCGCGCGCGGTGACTGGAAGTCGCACATGGGCGGTTCGCAGTCGCTCTTCGTCAACGCCGCCACCTGGGGCCTGATGATCACCGGCAAGCTGGTTGCGGTCAGCAGCGAGCAATCGCTGTCCAAGGCGCTGACGCGCCTGATCGGCAAGGGCGGCGAGCCGCTGGTGCGCAAGGGCGTGAACATGGCCATGCGCATGATGGGCGAACAGTTCGTGTCGGGCCAGACCATTTCCGAAGCGCTGGCCAACAACCGCAAGATGGAAGCCAAGGGCTTTCGCTATTCGTACGACATGCTGGGCGAAGCGGCCACGACGGCCGAAGACGCCGACCGCTATTACGCCTCGTACGAGCAAGCCATCCACGCCATCGGCAAGGCCGCGGCCGGCCGGGGCATCTACGAAGGCCCGGGCATTTCGATCAAGCTCTCGGCGCTGCATCCGCGCTATTCGCGCAGCCAGCGCGAACGCGTCATCGCCGAATTGCTGCCGCGCGTGAAGGCGCTGACCGCCTTGGCCCGCAGCTACGACATCGGCCTGAACATCGACGCCGAAGAAGCCGATCGCCTGGAAATCTCGCTGGACCTGCTGGAAGCGCTTTGCTTCGCGCCGGAACTCGAAGGCTGGAACGGCATCGGCTTTGTCATCCAGGCCTATCAGAAGCGTGCGCCCTTCGTGATCGACTACGTGATCGACCTGGCGCGCCGCAGCCGTCACCGCGTGATGGTGCGGCTGGTCAAGGGCGCCTACTGGGACAGCGAAATCAAGCGCGCCCAGGTCGACGGCCTGGAAGGCTATCCCGTCTATACGCGCAAGCTCTACACCGACGTGGCCTACCTGGCCTGCGCGCGCAAGTTGCTGGGCGCGCCCGAAGCGGTGTACCCGCAGTTCGCCACGCACAACGCGTACACGCTGGCCGCCATCTATCAACTGGCGGGCCAGAACTACTACCCCGGCCAATATGAGTTCCAGTGCCTGCACGGCATGGGCGAACCGCTGTACGACGAAGTGGTCGGCCCGCTGGCGCAAGGCAAGTTGAACCGTCCTTGCCGCATCTACGCGCCGGTCGGCACGCACGAAACGCTGCTGGCCTACCTGGTGCGCCGCCTGCTGGAAAACGGCGCCAACACCTCGTTCGTCAATCTGATCGGCGACGACAGCATTCCCGTGGAGACGCTGGTGGCGGACCCGGTGGACGCGGCCTCGCGCATCGTGCCGCTGGGCGCGCCGCACGAAAAGATTCCGCTGCCGCGCGAGCTGTACGGCAATCTGCAACAAGGCGCGCGCGCCAATTCGGCCGGCCTGGACCTGACCAACGAACACCGCCTGGGTTCGCTGTCGGCCGCGCTGTTGGCCAGCGCCGGCACGCCGTGGCGCGCCGGCCCGATGTTGGGCGAGGGCGACCAGGCCTGGGACGCGGCCCGCGCCATTGAAGTGCGCAACCCCGCCAATCTGCGCGACGTCGTGGGTCACGTCATCGAGGCGCAGGCACAAGAGGCCGACGCCGCCTTGCGCGCCGCCGCCAACACCGCGCCCATCTGGCAGTCGACGCCGGTGGCCGAACGCGCCCAGTGCCTGCGCCGCGCCGCGCAGCTGCTGGAAGAGCAGATGCAGATGCTGCTGGGCCTGATCGTGCGCGAAGCCGGCAAGTCGCTGCCCAACGCCATCGCCGAAGTGCGCGAAGCCGTGGACTTCCTGCGTTACTACGCGGATCAGGCGGAACGCGAATTCAGCAACGACACGCATCGTCCGCTGGGCACCGTGCTGTGCATCAGCCCGTGGAACTTCCCGCTGGCTATCTTCACGGGCCAGGTCGCGGCCGCGCTGGCGGCAGGCAATACCGTGGTGGCCAAACCCGCTGAACAAACGCCGCTGATCGCGGCGCAAGCCGTGGCCATCCTGCGCGCGGCCGGCGTGCCGCCGGGCGCCGTGCAACTGCTGCCGGGGCGTGGCGAGACCGTGGGCGCGCAGCTCGTGGCCAGCCCCGCCGTGCGCGGCGTGATGTTCACCGGATCGACGGACGTGGCGCGCATCATCGCGCGCACGCTGGCCGACCGCCTGGACGACGACGGCCACACCATTCCGCTGATCGCCGAAACCGGCGGCCAGAACGCGATGGTGGTGGATTCGTCCGCGCTGTCCGAACAAGTGGTGTTCGATGTGTTGAGTTCGGCCTTCGACTCGGCGGGCCAACGTTGTTCCGCTCTGCGCGTGTTGTGCGTGCAGGAAGACAACGCTGATCACGTGCTGACGATGCTGCGCGGGGCGATGCGTGAACTGGCCGTGGGCAACCCGGACCGCCTTTCGGTGGACGTGGGCCCCGTGATCGATACCGACGCCCGCAACGGCATCCAGCGCCACATCGAAACGATGCGCACGGCGGGCCACCGCGTGGACCAGGTCGAGCTCAATGGCGAATGCCGTCACGGCACGTTCGTGCCGCCCACCATCATCGAAATCGATCACGTCAGCGAACTGACGCGTGAAGTGTTCGGTCCGGTGCTGCACGTGGTGCGCTACAAGCGCGACGAGCTGGACGCCTTGCTCGACGCCATCAACGGCACCGGCTATGGCCTGACGTTCGGCGTGCATACCCGCATCGACGAAACCATCGCGCACGTGACGGGGCAGGTGCATGCCGGCAACGTCTACGTCAACCGCAACATCGTGGGCGCCGTGGTGGGCGTGCAGCCGTTCGGCGGCGAATGCCTGTCCGGCACGGGTCCCAAGGCGGGCGGACCGCTGTATATGTACCGCTTGCTGGGCACGCGCCCGGCGGGCCTGCCGCCCTCGTTGGACGCCGCCGCGCCGCTGCCTCAGCGCATCGCCTTGCCGGGTCCCACCGGCGAGACCAACACGTATATGGTCGAACCGCGTGGCGCTGTCTATTGCGTGGCTGCCACCGAGGCCGGCGCGCGCGCGCAGTGGTCGGTGGCGCGCCTGACCGGCAACCATGCCTGGTTCGCGGATACGCCCGCCGCCCAGGCGCTGCTGGCCACGCTGGATGCCGAGCAGCAGGGGCAGGTTGGAATCCTTGCCGATGAGGAAGTCGATCAGGCCGATTACCAGGCCGTTCTGTTCGAGGGCGATGGCGACGCTTTGCAGGCGCTTAACCAGCGCATCGCGCAGCGTCCTGGCGCCATTCTGTCCGTGCATGGCCTGACCTCCGACGCCTTGGCGGCGGGCGCCAGCTACGTGCCGGAGCGCCTGCTGACCGAGCGTTCCATCAGCGTCAACACGGCCGCTGCGGGGGGCAACGCCAGCCTCATGACGATCGGTTGAGGGTGACCGCAAAGTCACCTCGATGACCGAGGGTTATCTCCAATATCGGGCAGGTTGCACTGGAACGAAAATCCGGTCGCACCTGAAGTCCGGATGTCGCAACCCGACATCCGGACCTTGCAGAAAATGCATGCGCGGGACCGGGCCACAGCCCGGCCCGCGGTAGTAGAAAAACCAAAAGCCTGGCTAAAAGCTCAGGTATAACAAGGCCTTAAGACCAAGGTCGAAGGTCCGACACCCGGAGGGTTACCCATGAAGTTCCGCACCACTTTGAAGCTTCTCGCCGCCAGCATCGCCGCTGTGGGCATGACGGCCGCCGCGCACGCCGCCGACATCAAACTTGGCTTTGCCGCGCCGTTGACCGGCCCGCAATCGCACTACGGCGAGGACATGCAGAACGGCCTGAACCTGGCTTTGGAAGAAGCCAATAAGAAGGGCATCAAGGTAGACGGCCAGCCTGCCAAGTTCGTGCTGGTCTCGCGTGATGATCAGGCCGATCCGCGCGTGGGCGTGCAGGTCGCGCAACAGCTGGTCGACCAGGACGTCGTCGGCATTCTGGGCCACTTCAATTCGGGCACCACCATCCCCGCCTCGCGGGTCTACCATGAAGCCGGTCTGCCGCAGATCGCCATGGCGACATCCCCCGAATACACCAAGCAGGGCTACGAAACCACGTTCCGCATGATGACCAGCGACACCCAGCAGGGCGCCGCGGTCGGCAAATTCATGGTGCAGAACCTGAAGGCCAAGAAGGTCGCCATCATCGACGACCGCACCGCCTACGGCCAAGGCCTGGCCGATGAAGTCGAAAAGGCCGTGAAGGCGGCGGGCGGCGAAGTGGTTCGCCGCGAATACACCACCGACAAGGCCAACGACTTCACCGCCATCCTGACCAACATCAAGGGTTCCGCGCCCGACGCCATTTTCTACGGCGGCCTGGATGCGCAATCCGGTCCCATGAAGCGCCAGTTGGCCACGCTGGGCCTGAAGGCGCCGCTGGTCTCGGGCGAAATGACCCGTAGCGACACCTTCATCAAGCTGGCCGGCGACGCCGCCGATGGCACCTTCGCCTCGCTGGCCGGCGTGCCGCTGGACAAGATGACCGCCGGCAAGGACTTCGAAAAGCGCTACCAGGAACGCTTCAAGAAGGCACCTGGCGTGTACGCGCCGTATGCCTACGACGGCGCATGGAACATGATCACGGCCATTGAACAGGCCGGTTCCGCCAAACCCGAGAAGTACCTGCCGGTGCTCGCCAAGCTGGACCGCAAGGGCGCCACCAGCGAGCACATCGCCTACGACGCCAAGGGCGATCTCAAGGAAATCTCGGTCACCATCTACGAAGTCAAGAATGGCAAGTGGGAGATGGTTGAAACGATGGTCAGCCAAGCCAACTAAGGCGGCTTGACTCGAAGGGCGGATGGGTCGGCGTTGCCGCCGTCCGCCATCGCATTGCGCACACGCCGCTCGGCGTGTTGCCGCGACCGCCGCGTTCCGTTCGTCAGGGCGCCGGCCGCTGCTGCGCGACTTTCTCCAGGCTTATTTTCGCGGCCCCTATGGATATCTTCATTCAACAACTGATTAACGGCGTCACGCTAGGCAGCGTGTACGCCTTGGTCGCCCTTGGCTACACCATGGTGTACGGCATCATCGGGCTGATCAACTTCGCGCATGGCGATGTCGTCATGATCGGCGCGATGGCGGCGACAACCATCGCCATTTCGCTGGTGGGCGGCGACCCCGGCGTGTCCGCATTCGTGGTGCTGGGCGTGGGCCTGCTGGTGTCCGTGCCGCTGTGCATGGCGGTGGGCTGGACGGCCGAACGCGTGGCCTACCGGCCGCTGCGCCGCGCGCCCCGTCTGGCCGCGCTGATCACGGCGATCGGCGTGTCCATCATCTTGCAGAACGTGGCCATGATGGCCTGGGGCCGCAACTATCTGAACTTCCCGCAGGTGTTGTCGCCGCGCGTGTTCGAATTCGCCGGCGCGCGCATGAGCACCTTGCAGATCGCCATTGTGGTGATCGCGGCGCTGATTATGGGCGGCCTGCTTGCCATCGTGCACAAGACCCGCCTGGGCACGGCCATGCGCGCCACCGCGCAGAACCGCGAAGTGGCGGGGTTGATGGGCGTGAACATCAATACCGTGATCTCGGCGGCGTTCCTGATCGGCTCGGCGCTGGCGGCGGTGGCCGGCATGATGGTCGCCACCTATTACGGGGTCTCGCAATACACCATGGGCTTCATGCTCGGCCTGAAGGCGTTCACCGCCGCAGTGCTGGGCGGCATCGGCAGCATGGTCGGGGCGATGGTGGGCGGCCTGTTGCTGGGCGTCATCGAATCGCTGGGCGCTGGCTACATCGGCGACATCACGGGCGGCTTTCTGGGCAGTCACTACCAGGACGTGTTCGCGTTTTTCGTGCTGGTGCTGGTCCTGATCTTCCGACCCTCCGGCCTCTTGGGCGAACGTGTGGGAGACCGGGCATGAACGCTTCCCTGAAAAACAGCGGGCTGTCGACCCGCAACCTGATCGGCATCGCGCTGATCGGCATCGTGCTGGCGGTGCTGCCATTCGTGATCGGCATGGCCGGCCAAAGCTGGGTGCGCATCCTGAATTTCGCATTGCTGTATGTGATGCTGTCGCTGGGCCTGAACATCGTGGTGGGCTTCGCGGGGCTGCTTGACCTGGGCTACATCGCGTTCTATGCGGTGGGCGCCTACACCTGGGCGCTGCTGGCGTCGCCGCATTTCGGACTGCACCTGCCGTTCTGGGCGATCCTGCCTATCGCGCTGGCGGTGGCCTGCCTGTTCGGTGTGCTGCTGGGCGCGCCGACGCTCAAGCTGCGAGGGGACTACCTGGCCATCGTGACCTTGGGCTTCGGCGAGATCATCCGCATCTTCCTGAACAACCTGAACGCGCCGGTCAACATCACGAATGGCCCGCAGGGCATCAACCGCATCGACCCCTTCAAGGTCGGCGAATTCACTTTCGGGCGAACCGAGACGTTGATGGGCATCCGCTTCACGGGGCCGGAGAAGTACTACTACCTGCTGCTGGCGCTGACGCTGATCATCATCGTGGTATGCGTGCGCTTGCAGAATTCGCGGATCGGGCGTGCCTGGGAAGCCATCCGCGAAGACGAGATCGCGGCCAAGGCGATGGGCATCAACACGCGCAACATCAAGCTGTTGGCGTTTGCGATGGGCGCGTCCTTCGGTGGCGTGGCCGGTGCGTTGTTCGCGTCGATGCAGGGCTTTGTCAGCCCGGAAAGCTTCTCGCTGATGGAGTCGATTTCGATTCTTTGCATGGTGGTGCTGGGTGGCATGGGGCATATCCCGGGCGTGATCCTGGGCGCCTTGATCCTGGCGGCCTTGCCGGAATTCCTGCGCGCGGTGGTGGAGCCCTTCCAGCACATGGTGTTCGGCGCGGTGGTGCTGGACCCCGAGGGCATCCGCATGCTGCTGTTCGGCCTGGCGATGGTCTGCGTCATGCTGTTCCGTCCGGCCGGCCTGTGGCCGTCGGCGGTGCGCAAACGTGAGCTGGCGACCAAGACGCAAGGAGGCGCGGCATGAGCAAACTGCTGCAAGCCCAGGGCCTGGGCAAACGCTTCGGCGGCCTGCAAGCCTTGTCCGACGTCAGCTTCGATATCGAGCAGGGCGAGATCTATGGCCTGATCGGTCCGAACGGCGCGGGCAAGACCACGCTGTTCAACGTGCTGACCGGCCTGTACATCCCGGAAGAGGGCAACTGCACGTTCAACGGCCAGTCGCTGTCCGGCAAGAAGCCGCACGAGGTCGCCTTCGCGGGCCTTGCGCGCACGTTCCAGAACATCCGGCTGTTCGCCAATCTGTCGGCCATCGAAAACGTGATGATCGGGCGCCACCTGCGCACCAAGGCCGGCGTGTTCGGCGCGGTGCTGCGCACGCGCCGCACGCGCCTGGAAGAGGCAGCCATCGAGGCACGGGCGCAGGAACTGCTGGACTACGTGGGCGTCGGCCATCGCGCCAATGACGTTGCGCGCTCGCTGCCGTATGGCGACCAGCGCCGGCTGGAGATCGCCCGCGCGCTTGCCACCGATCCGAAGCTGCTGGCGCTGGACGAGCCCGCCGCCGGCATGAATGCATCGGAGACGGTGGTGCTGCGCAAACTGGTCGAGAAGATCCGCGACGACGGCGTGACGGTGCTGCTGATCGAGCACGACATGAAGCTGGTGATGGGCTTGTGCGACCGCGTGCTGGTGCTGGAATACGGCAAGGTGCTGGCCATGGGCAAGCCTGCCCAGGTGCAGCGCGACCCCAAGGTCATCGAAGCGTATCTGGGCGCCGGTGCGGCGCAGGACCCGCAGATTCACAAGGAGAGCCCGGCATCATGACGGCATCCCAACCCCTGTTGGAATTGCGCGGCTTGCAAGTCGCGTATGGCGGCATCCGCGCGGTGCGCGGCATCGACTTGCGCGTGGACGCGGGTGAACTTGTGTGCCTGATCGGCGCCAATGGCGCAGGCAAGAGCACGACGCTGCGCGCAATCTGCGGCCTTGTCCCGCTTGCGGGCGGAGAAGTCGTCTACGGCGGACAGTCGATCGGCGGCATGAAGTCGTATGAGCTGGTTCGCCAAGGCCTTGTCATGGTGCCCGAAGGCCGTGGCATTTTCGGGCAGCTGACCATCGAAGAAAACCTGGCGATGGGCGCGTACATCCGCCGCGACGCCGCGCAGGTGCGGCAAGACACCGAACGCGTGTTCACGCTGTTTCCGCGCCTTGCCGAACGCCGCAAGCAAGCGGCCGGCACCTTGTCGGGTGGCGAGCAGCAGATGGTGGCCATGGGCCGCGCCATGATCGCGCGTCCCAAGCTGTTGCTGCTTGACGAACCCTCGATGGGTCTTGCGCCGCTGATGGTCGAGAAGGTGTTCGAAGTGGTACGTACGATTGCCAGCGAGGGCGTCACGATCCTGCTGATTGAACAGAACGCGCGCCTGGCGCTTGAAAACAGCCATCGCGGCTATGTGATGGAGTCGGGCGAGATCATCCTGTCCGGCCCTGCCAGCCAGATGCTGCATGACCCGAAGGTCAGGGCGGCGTATCTGGGAGAAGTCGAGGACGCACCGGCCTGATCGCCGTGTGATGTGCGCGATGGCAAAGGCCCGGCGTGTGCAAACATGCCGGGCCTTTTTTGTGCGCGTCGAACTCGCGCTCAGGCTGGCAGTGGCGCTGCGCGTTTTTTGCCGATGCGCAAGGCGATGACGGCGGCGATCAGACCCGTGGCTCCGGAAATCACGAAGGCCATCAGATAGCTGCCTTGCGCTTCGCGGATCGCGCCTGCCATCCATGCGGCGCTGGCGGCGCCCAACTGGTGGCCTGCGACGATCCACCCGAACACGATGCCCGCATCGCGTTCGCCAAAGGCTTCGGTCGTCAGGCGCAGGGTGGGCGGCACCGTGGCGATCCAGTCCAGGCCGAAGAAAATGGCGAAGATCGACAGGCTGTAGAACGAGAAGTCGGAATAGGGCAGGTAGATCAAGGACAGGCCGCGCAGCGCGTAATAGACGAACAGCAGCTTGCGCGGATCGTAGCGGTCGGTCAGCCAGCCCGAGGCCGTGGTGCCCACCAGGTCGAAAACCCCCATCAGCGCCAGCAGGCCGGCGGCCTGGACTTCCAGCATGCCGTGGTCGCCGCACAGCGCGATCAAGTGCGTACCGACCAGGCCGTTGGTCGTGAAGCCGCAGATGAAGAACGTGGCGAACAGGAACCAGAAGGTGGTCGTCCGGGAGGCGCGCGCCAGGGCGCCGAACGTGGCGGCCAGCATGCCGGTGCGCGGCGCGACGGGGGCGGGCGGCGCGTCGGGGTCGCTGCCGAAAGGCACAAGACCGACGTTGGCCGGGCGATCGGGCACCAGCCAGATCGCAAACGGCACGAGCGCGGCGGCGGCGGCCGCAACGGTCCAGACCACGCGCGTCCAGTCGCCGGAAGAGGCCAGGGTGGCAAGCACGGGCAGGAAGACCAGCGTGCCGCTGGCCGTGCTGGCCGTCAGAAGCCCCATCATCAGGCCGCGATGCTTGGTGAACCAGCGGTTCACGATCGTGGCGCCCAATACCGAGGCCACCGCTCCGGAACTCAGGCCCGAAAACACGCCCCAGGTCAGAAGCAGGTGCCAGGGCTCGGTCATGTAGGCGCTGACGGCGCTGGAGGCTGACATCAGGATCAATGCGCTGATCAGCACCCGCCGCAAGCCGAAGCGTTCCATCGCCGCTGCCGCGAAGGGCCCGACCAGGCCGTACAGGAAGATGCCGGCCGCCGCCGCGAACGAGATCGAACTTCGGCTCCAGCCGAACGCTTCTTCCAGCGGCACCAGCAGCACGCTGGGTGTGGAGCGCAGACCGGCCGACACAAGCAAGGCCAGGAAAATGACCGCGACGACGACGAAGGCGTACCGTTGTCCGGCGCGCTGAAATGGTGCTGGGGGGTGGGCTATACTCATGTTACTGACCGGTACGTATTGCGGTTTGGAATTTGCGAATAGTACGTACCGGTCAGTAACATCGTCAAGCGTTTATTGATGATTTTGTTGTCGAAGGGCAGGGGGCGTCGGGGGCTCGTACCTGGCTTTCTCCCTTCCGTTACAGGAGTTCCGCATGGCCACCAAACCGACGAATGCACCGCAAGCCGCCGCCAAGCCGCCGCTTGCGGCCGACCGCATCCGCAAGACGGCGCGTGAAATGTTCTATCGGGACGGCATTCGTGCAGTGGGCGTGGACGCCATCGTCAATCAGGCGGGCGTAACCAAGCCCAGCCTCTATCGCAGCTTTTCCTCCAAGGACGAGTTGGCGGCCACATACCTGCGCGACTACGAGGCCGAATTCTGGGCGCGCTTCGACGCTGCCTGCGCCGCCCATCCCGACAATCCGCGCGCGCAGCTGCTGGACTACCTGTCCGGCCTGGCCCAGCGGGCAGTGGTGAGCGGCTACCGGGGTTGTGGACTGACCAACGCCGCCGTCGAATATCCAGAACCCGAGCACCCGGCGCGCGCCGTCGCCGTCGAGCACAAGCTGGAATTGCGACGCCGCTTGAATGAGATGGCCACGGGCATGGGCGCGCGCGATCCCCAGGCGCTGGCCGATGGACTGCTCTTGTTGATCGAGGGCGCGTTCGTGTCCAGTCAGCTGTTTGGGGAAGGCGGCCCGGCCAGCCGTGTCGCCGATATGGCTGACAAGCTGATCCAGGCGCATGGAGGTCACTGAAAGCAGCAGGCGCCGCACAAGACTAGTGCTTAATGTGGTGCCCCATGCACCGTAATGGTGGTGTTTGTACCCATTGCGCAACGATTAAAAAAATGCTGGCAATTTATATTGCGACGCAACAAACGCGGGTCTAACATGAAGTCGTGTTGTTCCACATCGCGCTTTCTCAAGGAGAGAATCATGAGCGATACCGCGTTGAAAAATGCCCGTATGTCGGATGCGCTGGAGCGGTCCTTGATTCGCGAGGCCGTCAAGGCGGAAACCTTGTCCGGGCCGTTCAAGCGAGGCCTTTGGCTGCGCCTGAAGCTGCGCATGGCCGCCCTGGGCGGCGCCGTCGGTGAAGTCCTGCATGATATGGACGCCGGTCGACAGCAGCATCCGGTCATCTCCGCCCGCCACTGAATCGCGCGCGGTCAGCCAAAAAAACGCCAGCAGATGCTGGCGTTTTTTTTGCGTCACATGACCATGTCGATCAGCAGGTAGCCGTCCAGGATGATGATGCCGATGGTCGCGCTGACGGCGGCCCACGCCCACGCGCCTTGCAGCACGTAGTCGCCCATCACCTGTTTGCGGCGGGCCAGCACCACCAGCGGACCGAGTGCGAAGGGCAGCGCCAGGCTCAGGATGACTTGGCTCAATACCAGCAGTTCGTCAGGGTCCTTGCCGCCCGTGGCGACAAGTAGGCCCACCGCCGCCGCGCCCGCAATCAGGCGCGTGGCCAGGGCGCGACGGCGGTCCGACCAGTTGCTGCGCACCTGGAAGCCGCGCGAAAGAATGCGCCCCGCCAACACACCGGTAATGGTCGAGCTTTGGCCTGCGGCGTACAGGGCGACGGCGAAGACGATGGCGGCGCCCAGGCCCAGGGTGTGGCCGATGACGGCGTGCGCATCGTCCAGGCTGGAGACGATCAGTCCGGAACCCGACAGCGACGCCGCCGCCACGATCATGATGGCCGAGTTGATCAGCATGGCCACGCCCAGCGACACGATGGTGTCGTTACGCGCCAGCCGCATCGCCATGCCACGCGCCGACGACGGCAGTGACTGCGCGCGTTCGGCCAGGGAGCCCGAGTGCAGATAGAGGTTATGCGGCATCAGCGTGGCGCCCAGGATGCCGAGCGCGATCAGGAAGCCCTGCGGATCGCGCAGGGCGCGACCGGTGTCGCCGACGCCGTGGGCCACGGCGGTCCAGGCGGGATTGGCCTTGAATAGCAGGAAGACGAACGAGGCGGCCACCACTGCCAGCAGCACGGCGATAACGCGTTCGTGGCGATCGGCATTGCCGCGCGTCAGCGCCAGCACGGCAAAAGTGCCGACCCCGGTGACCGCCACGCCCGCGATCAGGGGCAGGCCGAACAGCAGGCGCAGAGCGATGGCCCCGCCGATCAATTCGGCCAGGGCGGTGGCCAGGATGGCGGCTTCGCCGGCCAGCCACGCGGCCTTGGACCAGCGCGGGGAAAGGTGACGAGCGGTCAGCGTGGCCAGGTCTTGTCCGGTAGCCAGGGCCAGGCGCGACACCAGGACCTGGAAACCCAGCGCCAGGAATGCCGACGCGACGACGACCATCAACAGCCCGTAACCAAAGCCGCTGCCGCCGGCGATGTCGGTCGCCCAGTTGCCGGGGTCGATATAACCGACGGCCACGAGCAGGCCCGAGCCCACCATGCGCCGCAAGCTGGCCGACACGCGCGCGTCGTCTTGCGCCAGAGCGGCCTTGCCGCCAGAAATTGCGTAGATGAAACCGGTCATGCAGCGCTCCTGAGAATGGTTCTCATTTTCTAGGGATGGCCGCTGACCGTCAAATTGATTTTCACCAAGCCCGGGATAGGGCGGGCCAATGGCGCGACCGGCAGGCGCGCCATTGGCAGGCAGCGCAGCTTAAGACTTGAGCTTTGCGTCCATGGTGATCTTGGCGTTCAAGACCTTGGAAACCGGGCAGCCGGTCTCTGCCTTGCGCGCGGCCTCTTCAAACGCCTGCGCGGTCGCGCCGGGAATGACGGCTTCCACGCTCAGATGCACGGCGGTAATGGCAAAGCCGCCGTCCACCTTGTCCAGCGTGACTTCCGCCTTGGTGTCCAGGCTGGTGGCGACCATGCCGGACTCGGACAGGATGTTGGACAGCGCCATCGTGAAGCAGCCGGCGTGCGCCGCACCCAGCAGCTCTTCGGGGTTGGTGCCCGGCGTGTCGCCAAAGCGGGTGTTGAAACCGTAGGGCTGGGCCTTGAGCGCGCCGCTTTGCGTGGAGATCGTGCCCTTGCCCGTCTTCAAATCGCCCGACCAGGCGGCGGATGCGGTTTTCTTCATAGTGACTCCTTGGAAAGGGGGCGCGCGCGAGGCCGGCGCGCCCGGTGCAAAAAGACGACCGCCCGGTGGGCGGTGTGCGTTGCCATGCAAGGCATGAACGATGATAAGTCGAGGCTGGGGGGCGGGCGCGGAATCCACCCGTGCGCAACGGCAAGCCGATGTAACGGCCGCCGCCCATCAGGCAAAATAGCGGCATCTGTTCCAACCGTCCCAAGAGCTGCTGTCATGTCTCGCAATTTTCTTCGCTATGCCTGCGCCGTCGCGCTGGTGCTGCCCGCCTTGTCCGCCCATGCCGAAATCGTCATCGGCGTGGACGTGTCCACCACCGGCCCGGCGGCGGCCATCGGTATCCAGACCAATAACGCGATCCGCTTGTGGCCCAATACGCTTGGGGGCGAGCCGGCGCGCTATGTGGTGCTGGACGACGGCACGGACGTCAGCCGCGCGGTGAAGAACATGCGCAAGCTGACCTCGGAAGACAAGGTCGACGCCATTGTGGGCCCGAACACCACGGCCGCTGCCCTTGCCGCGCTGGATGTGCTGGCCGAAACCAAGACGCCGATGATCGCGCTGGCCGCCTCCAGCGTCATCGTCGAACCCATGTCCGATCCCAAGCGCGCGTGGGCGTTCAAGATGCCCCAGAACGATTCGCTGATGGCCACCGTGCTGGTCGAAGACATGAAGAAAAAGGGGTACAAGAACGTCGCCTTCATCGGCTTCGCGGATTCTTATGGCGACAGCTGGTGGAAGGAATTCACCGCCGCGGCCGGCAACGATCTGAAGGTCGTTGCGCAGGAACGCTTCCAACGCACCGACGCTTCGGTCGTGGGGCAGGCGTTGAAGGTGATTGCCGCCAAGCCGGACGCGGTGCTGATCGCCGGCGCGGGCACGCCGTCCGCCTTGCCGCAGAAGACGCTGCTGGAACGCGGCTACACGGGCGCCATCTACCAGACGCACGGCATCGGCACGCTGGAATTCCTGCAAGTGGGCGGCCGGGACGTGGAAGGCACGCTATTTCCCACCGGCCCCGGCGTGGTGGCGCGCGAGTTGCCGGACGGCAACCCGGTCAAGCAGGTGGCCGTGGCGTTCGCCGACAAGTACGAAGGCCAGTACGGCGCCAACACCCTGACGCAGTTCGCGGGCGATGCCTATGGCGCGTGGATGCTGCTGGACTCGGCGGTGGGCCGGGCGCTGAAGACGGGCGCCAAGCCCGGCACGCCGGAATTTCGCAGCGCCCTGCGCGACGCGCTGGAGAACACGCGCGATCTGGTGGTGCCCAATGGCGTCCTGAATATTTCGAAGGACAATCATCAGGGTTTTGACGAACGCGCTCGCGTCATGGGTATCGTCAAGAACGGCCGATTCTCGTACGCCCACTAGTCCGCGCCATGATTGCCTACATCTGGTAACGTCTGCTGACGCTCCATAGGGCAACGGTCGCTAAAAGCAGGCTTAGGCCTGCTTTTTTACGCCTATATGATTCGTATAGAAATCATTTAATAGCGTATTATTTTTAGCGAAGCCATGTACCTAGAAATAAATTCGGGAGAAATCATTCATGACCTTGCTGCAATCCAAACGCTTGTTGCTGGCCTTGGGCCTTGGCGTGTTGGCCGCGTGTTCCGACTCGGGCGGCGATAAGCCGGCCTCGGCGGCAGGCGGGGCGTCCTCGGGGGCTACCAGCACGCTTGAGGCGGCCAAGGCGGCGGGCAAGATCCGCATCGGCTATGCCAACGAGGCGCCGTTTGCATACATGGACAGCAAGGAAGCGAAGGTAACGGGCGAGTCCGTCGAGATCGCGCGGGTGGTGCTCAAACGCATGGGCATCAACGAAGTGGAAGGGGTGCTCACCGAATTCGGTTCCCTGATTCCCGGCTTGGCGGCCAAGCGTTTCGACATCATTGCCGCCGGCATGTACGTCACGCCCGAACGCTGCCAGCAGGTAGCGTTTTCAGATCCCACCTATGGCGTGGGCGAAGCTTTCCTGGTGAAGGAAGGCAACCCCAAGAACCTGCACAGCTATGAAGACGTGGTGAAGAACCCGGACGCCAAGCTGGGCGTCGTGGTGGGCGCCATCGAGGGCGAATATGCCGAAAAGGTGAAGGTTCCGTCCGGTCAGGTCGTGGTGTTTCCGGACGCGGTCAGCGCCTTGTCCGGCGTGCAGGCGGGCCGCGCGGATGCCTACGCGGCCACAGCGCTCACCATCAACGACCTGATGGGCAAGACGCAGGCGGGCAGCGGACTGGAGAAGGCGGACCCGTTCACCGACCCGGTGATCGACGGCAAGGGCGTGCGCGGTTACGGCGCCTATGCCTTCCGTACCGACGACAAGGCGTTTGCCGACGCCTTCAATGCCGAACTTGCCAAATACATCGGCACTGACGAACACAAGAAGCTGGTGGCTCCCTTTGGTTTTACCGATCAGGAACTGCCGCAGGGCGTGACCGCCGCCAAGCTCTGCGCCGGCCAGTAAGGAGCGCCGATGCAAGTCGTTTCCGAACACATCGCGACGCTGGTGCCGCCCCTGCTTGAGGGCTTGGCGGTCACGCTTCAGATCATGGGGGGCGCCGTCGTGCTGGCGGTGCCGCTGGCGCTGGCCTCGGGCATTGGGCGCCAGTCTCCCTTGCGGCCGTTGCGCTGGCTGTCGTCCGTCTACGTTGAAGTTTTCCGGGGCACGTCGGCGCTGGTCCAGCTGTTCTGGTTCTATTTCGTGCTGCCGCTTTTTGGCGTGCAGTTGCCGGCCATGCTGGTGGGCATCGTGGTGCTGGCGCTGAACGCGGGCGCCTACGGGGCCGAAGTGGTGCGCGGCGCCATTCGCGCCGTGCCCCCCGGCCAACGCGAGGCGGGCGTCGCGCTGAACCTGACGCGCGCGCAGATCATGCGGCGCATCGTCGTGCCGCAGGCGGTGCCTGCCATGCTGCCGCCAGCGGGCAACCTGCTGATCGAACTGATGAAGAACACCGCGCTGGTCTCGCTCATCACGATCACCGATCTGACCTTCCGTGGGCAACTGCTGCGCAGCGAGACGCTACGCACGACCGAGATCTTCACCTTGATGCTGCTGATGTATTTCGCGGTGGCGCTGGTGATCACGGCCGGTGTGCGCGCGCTTGAGCGGAGGGTCCGAGTCCGATGAGCCCGATATTCGATTGGTCTTTCGCACTGGAGATCCTGCCCACGCTGGGCTCGGCGCTGGTCATCACGATCGAGGCGACCGTGCTGGGCATGCTGGTGGCCGTCACGCTGGGTCTGGCCCTGGCCATGTTGCGGCGCTCGCGCCTGCGCATCGTGTCGTTGCCGACCGCGTTCGTGATCGAGTTCATCCGCAGCACGCCGCTGCTGGTGCAGATGTATTTCCTGTTCTATGTGCTGCCCTTGACCGGCGTGCAGATGTCGCCGCTGGCGACGGGCATCGTGGCGCTGGGCCTGCATTACGCGACCTACTGCGCCGAGGTCTACCGCGCCGGCATCGAGGCGGTGCCGCGCGGCCAGTGGGAGGCGGCCACGGCGTTGAACATGTCGCGCTGGCGCACGGCGGTGGGCGTGGTGCTGCCGCAGGCGATTCCGCCCGTGGTGCCGGCGCTGGGCAACTACCTGGTGGCGATGTTCAAGGACACGCCGCTGCTGTCGGCCATCACCGTGGTCGAACTGCTGCAACAAAGCAAGATGATCGGATCCGCCACGTTCCGATACACCGAACCCCTGACGCTGGTCGGCGTGCTGTTCCTGGCCCTGAGCCTGGTGGCGGCGTGGGGCGTGCGCGGCCTGGAGGCCCGCCTGCAACGATATGGAGGAAAGCGATGAGCGCCAGCTTGACCATCAAGAATCTGCACAAGCGTTACGGAGAGCTGGAGGTGCTGCGCGGCATCAATCTGGAAATTCCGGCAGGCCAGACCGTGGCCGTGATCGGGCCGTCCGGTTCGGGCAAGTCCACCCTGTTGCGCGTCCTGATGACCTTGGACCGGCCCACCAGCGGCGACATCGAGATCGATGGGCAGCCCATGTGGACCGATGAGCAGGGTCGACCGGCAGGCGTCAATTCCGAACATCTGCGCCGCGTGCGCGGCAAGATCGGCATGGTGTTCCAGCACTTCAACCTGTTCCCGCACATGACCGCGCTGGGCAACACGATGGAAGCGCCCGTGCACGTGCTGGGCATGACCAAGGACCAGGCGCGCGACCGCGCCGTGGAGTATCTGGACATGGTGGGCCTGGGCGACAAGCTGGATGTCTATCCCGCACAGTTGTCAGGCGGCCAGAAGCAGCGCGTCGGCATCGCGCGCGCGTTGGCGATGTGCCCCGAAATCATGCTGTTCGACGAAGTGACCTCGGCGCTGGACCCGGAGCTGGTCGGCGGCATCCTGGAGATCTTGCGCAAGCTGTCGGCCCGGCGCAGCATGACGATGATCATCGTGACCCACCAGATGAAATTCGCCGAACGCAGCTCGGACCGCACGCTGTTCTTCGATCAGGGCAACATCGTCGAAGACGCCGAGTCTTCCGTGCTGTTCAGCCAGCCCAAGGAGGCGCGCACGCGCCAATTCCTGGATTCGGTGATCGAAGGCCAATAGCGGTCCGGCTTAACCCTGACGGGGGCGCTGGGATTGCGCCCGGCGTCCGGGCCGGGCGCTATGCTTTCGCATCCCAAGTCCGGAGGCACCCATGAGCCATTTGTTCAGTCCCACGTCGGTTGGCAACGTCCAGCTATCCAATCGCATCGTCATCGCGCCCATGTGCGAGTACTCGGCGCAAGACGGCTGTGCCAACGATTGGCACATGATCCATCTCGGCCACCTGGCTTTGTCCGGCGCGGCGCTGATGTTCACCGAGGCCACCGCCGTCGAGCCCGACGGGCGCATTTCGCCGGGGGACCTCGGCCTGTGGTCCGACGAGACCGAGGCGGCGCTGGGCCGAGTCGTGGCCGCGGTGCGGCGCTATTCGCCGATCAAGCTGGGCATTCAGTTGGGCCACGCGGGCCGCAAGGCGTCCAGCGCTGAGCCCTGGAACGGCGGCCAGCTGGTGCCGCCGTCCGAAGGCGGCTGGCAAGGCTGGGCGCCGTCGGCCATCGCGCACAAGGCGAGCGAGCCGCCGCCGCACGCGCTGGACGAGGCCGGGCTGGCGCGCGTTCGCCAGGCCTTCGTGGACAGCGCCCGGCGCGCCATCCGGCTCGGCTTTGACGCCATCGAGCTGCACGCCGCGCACGGCTACCTGCTGCATCAATTCCTGTCCCCGATCGCCAACCAGCGGCAGGATGCGTACGGCGGTTCGCTGGAAAACCGCATGCGCTTTCCGCTGGAAGTCTTCCAGGCGGTGCGCGAAGTCGTGCCGGCATCGATGGCGCTGGGCGTGCGCGTGTCGGCCACGGATTGGGTGGAAGGCGGGTGGGACCTGGAGCAGACCATCGTCTTTGCGGGGCAGTTGAAGGAACGCGGCTGCGAGTTCATCGACGTGTCCAGCGGCGGCGTGTCGTCGCAGCAGCAGATCCCGGTGGCGCCCAATTACCAGGTGCCGTTCGCGGCCGAGATCAAACGGCAGGTGGGCATGCCGACGATTACGGTGGGGCTGATCACCGAGGCGCAGCAGGCCGAGGACATCCTGGCGCAAGGGCAGGCCGACATGGTCGCGCTGGCGCGCGGCATCCTGTATGACCCGCGCTGGCCCTGGCACGCGGCCGCGCAGTTGGGCGGCCAGGTCGCCGCGCCGCATCAGTACTGGCGCTCGCAACCACGTGAATTCAAGAACCTGTTCGGCGAAACGCACTTCGGCCAACGCTGAACCTGGGTCGCATGGGCAAAAAAAACGCCGCATGTTGCGGCGTTTTTTTCTACCGTGCGGCAGAGCCGCGCAGCCAGATCACTTGAGGCGGGCGTAGGCCTGTTCCAGCTCGCGCGCCATCGCGTCGGCGAAGTCGGCGCTGGTCGGGTCCAGTTGCGTCAAGAGGCGTGCCAGCACGACGTTGTCTTCTTCGCCGTTCCAGATCTTGATGTACGTGCCTTCCTTGTAGCCGTGCTGCTGGCGGAAGATGTTCAGCACGTTCTTGGAGACGTACTGCGTATAGGCATCGTTCCAGCCCATTTCGCATGCCGTCATGGTCTGTTCCAGCACCTTGTAGCTGGCGCGTCCGCAAACGGCCAGTCCACCGATCAGTTCCAGCAATTCCGGCACGGGCAGGGCGTCCAGCGCATAAGCCTTGCCGTCCAGCGTGACCGAGGCGGGCGTGGCCAGATCTTCCATCAGCAGGCGCGCCGCATCGGCTTGCTTGCCACCGGCCTGGACGATGGTGTGCGACAGGTAGAAGTGCAGGATGTCGACCAGTTCCATCTGCACCTGGGGCAGATCGATGGTCTGCTTCTTCCACCATTTCCAGCCGTAGTGCTCCAGCGCTTCGGCCGATTCCACGAACGCCGCGCGCAGGAAGCGGGAACCGCCATTGATCCAGTCAGGATTGATCATGCTGTTCAAGTGATCCTGCAACTTCAGCATCGTGGCCGCCTGGGCCTGGTTCAATCCGACAACGTTCTTCACTTTCACTCCGTAATTCTTGAGGGTCTTTTGGACAGCGGCGGAAATGTTAGCACCATTGCCGCTGCTGCCCGCCGCCTTCACGTGTCCTTGCGATAGGACGATGTTTTCAGCGGAGGCAGCTTGCCCAGCGGCGTGGCCCGGGGCTTGCGCGCGCTGCCGGCCGCCTTGAGCAGCATCAAGGCAAAGAACGCCAGGAACACGGCGGGCACCAGTTCGTCGAGCTCGAAGTGCGGAGCGCGCAAGGCGCGGAACGCGATGTTGACGGCCGCCCAGCCCGCCAGGATGCCGGCGATGGTCAGGATGATGCCGATCTTGCGTTGCTTGGCGCGCTGCGCCAGCGACGCATCGGCGGCATCCGCGGAGGCGGTCGAGCTTGGAGCGCTGGCGGTGGGATAGGGCGATGCCGTGTTGCCCCAAGGGGCGGTGGACAAGGAGCCGCCGGTGGTGGCCGGAGGCGTGGGCACGGTGGCCGTCGCCTGGGGCGACGCACGGCGCTTTTCGGGCACCTTGCCGGGCGTGGCGCCACCCGCGCGGGACAGGTTTTCGATATAGCGCGCGAAATCGCCGTCCTTGGGCTCCAGGTCTATCGCCATGCCAATTCTCCGATCAGTTGCCGCGCCGCTGCCGCGCCGGTTGCCGGCGCTTGCGCATCATGGCCAGCAGAAGCCCGCATCCTAGCAGGACCGACAGGCCCGCGCCGATCATCATGGCAATTTGCTGCGCGTTTTCCGCCGTGCCCAGGCTGCGCGCGGTGATGTAGCCGGGCGCCAGCATCAGCGGCATCCACAGCACGGCCGACATGACGTTGGCCAGTTGGAAGCGGCTGTGCGCCATGCCCATCACGCCCGCCACGGTGGGGATGGTCGAACGGATCGGTCCCAGGAAGCGGCCGATCAGCACCGACGCAAAACCGTAGCGGTAAAAAAACAGCCGCGCGCGCGCCACGCCGGTGCGCTGCTGCTTGAGCGGCCAGCGGCGCAGGACGCCAGGCCCGGCCCAGCGGCCCAACGCATAGGAAAGCGCGTCGCCCACGATGGCGCCCGCGATGCCCCAGGCAATGATGCCCCATGGGTCCAACGTGCCGGCGCCGATCAGGCCGCCAGTCAGCAGCAGCAATGCCGTTGCCGGAATGAACAGGCCCACCAGCACCAGCGATTCGCCGAGAGTCAGCAGGAAGGTGATCGGGCCGGCCCACACCTGATTGGCCTCGATGAACAGGCCGATTTTGTCGATATATTGATCCATGGAGGCGAAACCTGAAAATTAGCTGAAAGCAATCGGGTATCTTAACGCCTACCTTGGTGGCCAAATGTTATCTAGGCTGTCTGATTGATGCGCGTGCTTTGAAGGTTTGACTGGGAAACTATGGATTCGGTAACACAAGCCGTGCTGGGCGCGGGTATACAGGGCGCCTTGCTGGGGCGCTTTCAGGGGCGTCGGGCGCTGGTTTATGGGGCAGTGCTGGCCACGGTGCCAGATCTGGACGTGCTGATGCGCTATCCCGACCCCGTCTCGCTGATGACGTATCACCGGGGGTTCTCCCATTCGATATTCGTGCTGACCGGCCTGGCGCTGCTGCTCGCCTGGCTGATACGCAAATACTGGCCGCAGGCACCCTATAGCGGGCGACGGCTGTTCCTGACACTGTGGCTGGTGCTGGTGACGCACCCGGTGCTGGACGCGTTCACGGTCTATGGCACCCAGCTTTTCTGGCCGCTGCCTTCGATCCCCGAGAGCTGGTCGGCGATATTCATCATCGATCCCGTCTACACCGTGCCGTTGTTGCTGGCCGTGTTGTTTGCAATCGCCGTCGGCATGACCGACCGCGCGCGCCGCCTGCTGGCGGGGGCGTTGATCTTCAGCACGGCGTACCTGGGCTTCGGACTGACCAGCCGCATGTTGGCCGAAGAGCGCGTGCGCGAGGCCATGGAGCGCGAGGGCATCCCCGTGACCGAGCTGCGGGCCGTGTCGATGCCGTTCAACACCTTGGTCTGGCGCGTCATTGCCAAGACGAAGGACGGAAATTACTACGAATCCGTCAGCAGCCTGTTTGACCGCGAGCGGCCGGAATGGCTGCGCCAGCCGCTCAATCTGGATCTGGCGCGCGCGCTGGACGATGTGCCCCTGCATGAGCGACTGCGCTGGTTTACGGACGATTGGCTGCGCTATGACGCCATCGGAGATGCGCTCGTCGTCAGCGATCTGCGCATGGGCATGGCGGGTCATTACACATTTCGCTTCAAGATGGCCGAGCGCACGCCCGAAGGTGGCTGGAAGCCTGTGACCCCGTCCAGTTGGCCGAGCGAGCGGGGCGGTTGGGCGGAACTCAAGCTGGTGCTGGCTCGCATCCTGGACGCGCAGCCGCCGTTGCCGCTGGCACAGTGGTCGACGCTGACCCATCAGTAGCGGCAGCCCCGCATTTTTGAAACCCCCGCATCGCCGGGGGTTTTTTTATGCCCGGGCAATCCATGTTGACCGCCTGCGATGCGCTGCATTATCCTTGTTCTCTATTAAGGAACTTTAGTTCCATAAAACGGAACAAGCATGAGTATTCTAGATGGCGTCCAGCGCGTCCTGTCGCTCTACGCAGAGGGCGCGGTGGAACTTAGCTTCACCGACGTCGCGGCGCGGCTGGCCATGCCCAAGAGCACCGCGTCGCGCCTGCTGAACCAGATGCAGCACTACGGCATGCTGGATCAGGATCCGGCCACGCGCCGCTATCGCCCGGGCACGTTGCTGGCCCAGGCCGTGCGCGCTGGCATGGCCGCTACGCCGCTGGACGAAGCCTGCCGCGATGTGCTGGCGCGTCTGTCGGAAGACAGCGGCCTGACCGCCTATCTTTCCACCCTGAACCAGCGCGAAACCGTCGTGCTGCAACGGCTGAATGGTTCGCACCCGGTGCAGGTGCTGTCGCCGCCCGGCTCGCGCCGCAACGCTTCGGGCACGGCAATGGGGCGGGCGTTGCTGTCGCGCCTGAGCGATGCCGAATTCCAGGCGCTGTACGGCGCTGACCCCACACAGCCCTTGCCCCGTGAAGGCCGCGACTGCCCCGCCACCGTGGGCGACCTGGCGCGCCTGGTCGAGCAGACGCGCGCGGACCACTGCGGTGTCGCCATCGACCAGGCCATGCCCGGCATCGGCGCGGTGGCGGCCGCCGTGCGCGACCCGGCCACAGGCGAATTGCGCGGCCTGTGCCTGTCGTTCGTGTCCTTCCAGGCCGATGCGGCGCGCGTGGCGCGCCTGCGCGAAGCGGTCCTGGAGCAAGTGGCCGGGCTGGGTCGCCAACTGAACGACCCTTACTGGCTGGCGTGAATTTGGCTGGCCTGAATTCTTCCCAATTTCTTTGACGGAATCCTTTCCATGAACCTTTTGCTCCTTAGCAACTCCAGCAGCGACGCCGGCTATCTGGTGCATGCCATGCCGGACATCCGCGAACTCATCGCCACGCTGCCGCCCGGCGCGCCGGCCGTATTCGTGCCGTTCGCCGGCGTCACGCGCGATTGGGACGACTACACCGCGTTGGTGGTGTCGGCCCTGGCAGACACGGGCCTGTCCATCGAGGGGCTGCATCGCGCCCAGGACCCGGTCGCCGCGCTGCAAAACGCTGCCGTCATCATCGTCGGCGGCGGCAACACGTTCAATCTGCTGGGCCAGTTGCGTCGCCTGGGGCTGCTGGAAGTCATCGCCAGCCGCGTGCGCCAGGGCGCCGCGTACCTGGGCTGGAGCGCCGGCTCGAACCTGACCTGCCCCAGCATCTGCACCACCAACGACATGCCCATTACCGACCCGGGCGGCTTTGAGGCGCTGGGCCTGTTGTCGTTTCAGATCAACCCGCACTACACCAATGCGCACCCGCCCGGACACCGGGGCGAAACGCGCGCCCAGCGCCTGGCGGAATTCTGCACCCTGAACCCGGCCATGCCGGTGCTCGGGCTGCCGGAAGGCTCGGGCCTGCGCGTGCGCGGCGAACAGCTTGCGCTGATCGGCCCGCACGACGCCCCGTTGTTCCTGGGGCGCGAAGAGCCGCGCGTATTCCGTCCGGGCCCGCTGGAGATCGCGGCATGAAACAGGTGATCGACACCATCGAACTGCTGTCCTCGGCGCACATTACCGGCGATGCCGTGGCCCAAGTGCTGCGCGACGCGGGCAAGTGCGAGGTGGAAGTGACCCGGCTTGAGCGCGACGGCGCCGCCACCGATTTCCTGTCCATCGTCATTCCCGGCCTGGACGAATCCGCGCCGCAGCTGGGCATCGTGGGCCGCCTGGGCGGCATTGGCGCGCGGCCCGCCGTGACGGGTCTGGTGTCCGATAGCGACGGCGCGGTCGTAGCGATTGCCACGGCGCTGAAACTGATGGCGATGGCGCGCCAGGGCGATGTGATGCCGGGCACGGTGCGGCTGCGCACGCACATCTGCCCGCGCGCCGGCACGCGGCCGCATCATCCCGTGCCGATGATGCGCTCGCCTTTTCCCATGCGCGAAATGATGTCGCACGAAGTCGATCCGCGCATGGACGCGATTCTGTCCGTGGACACCACTCGCGGCAACCGCCTGGTGAACAAGCGCGGCGTCGCCCTGACGCCCGTGGCCAAACAAGGTTATCTGCTGCGCATTCCGGAGACGATGCTGGACGTGATGGGCTGGGTCAGCGGCGAACTGCCCGTGACCCTGCCGCTGACGACGCAAGACATCACGCCCTACGAAAACGGCCTCTGGCACGTGAATTCGCTGATGCAACCGGCCATCGTCACCGATGCGCCGGTCGTGGGCGTGGCCTTGACCGCGCAGACCACGGTGCCCGGCTGCGCTACGGGCGTGACCAACGCAGTGGACGCCGACGTGGCGATGCGCTTCTGCATCGAGATCGCCAAACTGTTTGGCCAGCGCACGATGGGCTTCTTCGACGAGGCCGAGTGGGGCGCGTTGCAGGCTCGATACGGGTCGATGGCGCATCTGCAAACCGTCGGGCGCGAAGACGGCGGTGCAGCATGAGCGCGGCGCCCAAACGCCGCGTCGCATTTTTCACCATCGGCCAATCGCCGCGTAGCGACGTCGTGCCTGAAATGGCGCGCCTGTTGGGCGACGACGTGCACATCGATGAGTTCGGCGCGCTGGATGGCCTGGATGCCGCCGCGCTGGCCGCGATGGCGCCGCGCGACGGCGAATACCGTTTCGCCACCCGCATGCGCGATGGCGCGCAGATCGAGCTGGACGCCGCGGCAGCCGAAGCGCGGCTGGCCGAAGTCATGCGGCAGGCCGACGGCGCGGGCTACGACGCGCTCGTGCCGCTGTGCACTGGCACCGCCATCGCACCGATGCGCACATTGGTGGTCGAGCCGCAGCAGCTTGTCGATCATCTGGTCGCGGGCCTGTCGCAGCACTGCCGCAACGTGGGCCTGGTGGTGCCTTTGGCCGAGCAGGTCGACTTCTTTCACCTGGCCGTGCCGCTGGCCTGCGGCATGCAGATCGTGCATGCCTCGCCCTACGAGGCCGATGCGCAGCAGGCGGCGCACAACTTCGCGCAAGCGGGGCAGGCGTTGGCGTCCTGCGATCTGATCGTCATGCACTGCATGGGTTATGGACAACGCATGCGCGACGCGGTTGCGCGAGGCTCCGGCCGGCCGGTGCTGTTGTCCAACCGCATCGTGGCCCAGGCCTTGTCGCAGTTATTGGAATAAAGCCGCCGGTGTTTCAGTGGCGGGGCGGTGGCGGTTTCGCGCCGCTGCCCAGCCAGATGAGCGGCATGGGGAGACGAAGCTGTCTTCGTCAATTTAATGTTGGGAGTGTCTTTAATGTTCAGCCGTACTTTGCACCGCGCCGCAGGCGCTTTGACCGCCGTCACTGCCTTGACGGTGATGCCCGCGCTGGCCCTGCCCGCGCACGCAGCCGATGCGTGGCAGCCCACCAAGCCCGTGCGGCTGCTGGTGGGTTTCGCGCCTGGCGGCTCGGCCGATACGCTCGCGCGCCTGCTTGCCGATCCGCTGTCCAAGCGCCTGGGTCAGTCGGTGGTCGTCGAGAATCTGGCCGGAGCCGGCGGCAACATCATGGCTTTCCGCCTGTCGCAGTCGCCTGCCGACGGCTACACGATCGGCATCGCGGCAGCCGGTTCCATGGCTATCACGCACGTCTTGAATCCCAAGGGCACTAACTACAAGCCGTCGGACTTCACGCCCATCACGCTGGCCGCCGTGCAGCCCAACGTGGTGATCGTCAACAAGGACGTACCGGCCAACAACCTGGCCGAGCTCAAGGACTATTTCCAGAAGACTCCGAGCGCCACCTACGG
Organism: Achromobacter piechaudii NBRC 102461; assembly: GCF_001571245.1. GTDB lineage: Bacteria > Pseudomonadota > Gammaproteobacteria > Burkholderiales > Burkholderiaceae_B > Achromobacter > Achromobacter piechaudii. The sequence continues at coordinate 503,173 of NZ_BCTK01000001.1, forward strand.
CACGGCGGGCGTGGGTATTTCCAACCACCTCATCGCCGAAACCATGCTGTACAAGTTGGGCGTGAAGGTTCCGCACGCGGCTTACCGTGGCGCAGCGCCGGTCATCACCGACCTGCTGGGCGGCCACATCGCCATGACGATGGACAACATCTCTACGGCCGCGCCCCTGGCCTCGCAGGGCAAGGTCAAGGCGATTGCCGTAGCCTCGCTCAAGCGCGCGCCCCAGTTGCCCAACGTGCCGACGCTGGACGAGCAGGGTTTGAAGGGTTTTGACATGCCGACGTGGCAGGGCGTGTTCGCACCGGCCAATTTGCCCGCCGACGTGCTGGCTGCTTACTACGCCGCGTTGCAGGACGTGCTGAAGGATCCGGCGCTGGTCGAAAAGATGGCGGGCCTGGGTTCGGAGCCGGTCACTGGCATGACGCCGGAAAAGACGGCGCAGTTCCTGGACAAGGACCGCCAGCAATGGGCCGATATCGTGAAGGCCGCGAACATCAGTCTGGAGCAGTAAAGGAGAAGGGCCCGGAAGGGCCCTTTTTTATGGCTGCGAGGTCAGGCCGATGGGGCGATGCAAGCGCCCGGGCGTCAGGCCGGAAAGCGCGCGGCGATCTCGGCGATCAGGCGGCGGGCGGCTTCCAGCTTGTCGCCAGCGGGTAGCGGATGCGCGCCTTGCTCGTCGAACAGCACCAGTTCGGTGGTGTCTGCGTCCATGACCTTGTGCGCCAGGTTGCCGACCAAGAGTGGGATCCCCTTACGTTGGCGTTTGGCTTCCGCGTGTTCGGCCAGCTTCTCGGTCTCGGCCGCAAAGCCTACGCACCACGGTCCGTTTTCCAGCTTGGCCACTTCGGCCAGGATGTCCGGATTCGGTTCGAATTCCATCAGCGGCGCGCCGCCGCCTTCGCTCGTTTTCTTCAGCTTTTGCGTGCTGACGTTCTTCACGCGCCAGTCGGCCACGGCGGCCACGGCGATGAAGATGTCGGCATCCGCCGCGCTGGCCATGACGGCGTCGTGCATCTGGCGCGCGGTCATGACCGACAGGGCCGTCACGCCGCGCGGCACGGGCAGGAAGGTGGCGCCGGTGATGAGCGTGACGCGGGCGCCGGCCTCGCGCGCAGCGCGGGCCAGGGCGTAACCGGTCTTGCCCGACGAACGGTTGCTGAGAACGCGCACCGGATCAACAGGTTCGGATGTGGGGCCGGCGGTCAGCAACACATGGAGGCCGGCCAATAGCTTGGGCTGAAAGAATGCGATCAGGTCGGTCAGAAGCTCGTGCGCTTCCAGCATGCGGCCGTCGCCGGTTTCGCCGCAAGCCTGTTCGCCAGCCGAGGGCCCCAGCACGCTGATGCTGTCCGCTCGCAGTTGCTGCACGTTGCGCTGCGTGGCGGGGTTTGCCCACATCTCGCGGTTCATGGCGGGTGCGACCAGTAACGGACAGGCGCGCGCCAGGCAAAGCGTGGACAGCAGATCGTCGGCCATGCCATGCGCCAGCTTGGCCATGAAGTCGGCGCTGGCCGGCGCGATCAGCACGGCGTCCGCGCCGCGCGTCAGGTCGATGTGCGCCATGTTGTTGGGCACGCGCGCGTCCCAGGCGTCGACAAAGACCGGACGGCCCGACAGGGCCTGCATCGTCACGGGCGTGATGAAGTGCGTGGCCGCTTCGGTCATCACCACGTCGACGGTGGCGCCTTGTTCGGTCATGCGCCGCACCAGCTCGGCGATTTTGTAGCAGGCGATGCCCCCGGTCAGACCGAGGACGATGCGTTTGCGGGCGAGATCGAGCATGAGGGCGTGGCGGCGGGTTCAGCGCCGTGAAATCGAAGAATGGAGGGTGATTTTATTCTGCATTGCGGCATTGCGCCGTTCGTCATGCATTCAGGGGGTGTCAAGCAGGGCGAAAGCCGGGTGGAGCAGGGGTGGCCGGGGCAGAACGCCCCGGCGCGTAGCGGTCAGGCCTGCGGCTTTTTACGGGCACGCAGCAGTTCGTCCAGCACCAGCAGCACGGCGCCGCAACTGATGCCTACGTCCGCCAGGTTGAAGGCCGGAAAGTAGGACTCGTTCCAGTAGAACAGCAGGAAGTCCACCACGTGGCCATAGGCCACGCGATCGATGACGTTGCCAATCGCCCCGCCCAGGATCAGCGTCAGCGCCAGGCTGAAACGCGGCTGGCCATGCGTGCGCCGCAAGATGATCGTGATGACCACCGCCGCGATGCAGCCCAGCCCCGTGAACAACCAGCGCTGCCAGCCTTCTTCGGACGCCAGGAAGCTGAACGCGGCCCCCCGGTTGTACATCAGCGTGAAGTCGAACACCGGCAGCACATTGACGCGCTCGCCATATTGGAACGAGGTGTTGAAGTACACCTTGGTCAACTGGTCCAGCACGATGATCAGCAGCGCCAGCGCCAGCCAGCCGCCCACTCGCGCGGGCGCCGCGCGGGTAGGGGCGGCAGCGCCCGGCGCTCCGGTATCGGAAGGGCGCGCCATGTTCAAGCCTTGTCGCGGGCTTCGCCCGAGCCGAACAGGTTGGACACGCAGCGGCCGCAGATCTCGGGGTGATCCGCGTCCTGGCCCACGTCCAGGCGCCAGTGCCAGCAGCGCTCGCACTTCTTGTGCGTGGACGGCGTGACGTCGATGCGCGTTTCGCCTTCGCCAGCGTGCACGGTGGCGCGCGACACGATCAGCACGAAGCGCAGGTCGTCGCCCAGGCTGGCCAGCAAGGCCTGGTCATCGCCATTGGCGTACAGATCGACTTCGGCCTGCAACGAGGATCCGATGTCGCCCGCCGTGCGCACTTCTTCAAGCTTGCGCTGGACCTCGGCGCGAATGGCGCGCAGTCGTGCCCACTTCGCGGTCAGCGCGTCTGCGTCCGCGAACGGGGGCAGGGCGTGATAGACCTCGGTGAAGATCGTGGCGCGAGCCGCGTCTGCCTGGTGCTTGAGCGCGGAGCCCACCAGTTCCTTCCAGGCTTCTTCGGCGGTGAAGGACAGGATCGGAGCCATCAGCTTGAGCAGCGTCTGCGTGATGTCCAGCAGCGCGGTTTGCGCCGAGCGACGCGCCACGCTGTCCGGTGCGGACGTATACAGGCGGTCTTTCAGGATATCCAGGTAGAACGCGCCCAGGTCTTCCGAGCAGAACGTCTGCAAGCGCGAGACGGCCGGGTGGAAGTCATAGCGTTCGTAATTGGCCTGCACTTCGGACTGCATCTGCGCCGTCATGGCCAGCGCGTAGCGATCGATTTCGAAGAGTTCGCCATAAGGCACGGCCTGCGACACCGCGTCGAAGTCGGCCACGTTGGCCAACAGGAAGCGCAGCGTGTTGCGGATGCGGCGATAGCCTTCGACCACGCGCTTGAGGATCTCGTCCGAGATGGAGAGCTCGCCCGAGTAGTCGGTGGAGGCGACCCACAAGCGCAGGATTTCCGCACCCAGCGAGTCCGAGACCTTCTGGGGCGCGATCACGTTGCCTACCGATTTGCTCATCTTGCGGCCTTGGCCGTCCACGACGAAACCGTGCGTCAGGAGCGCCTTGTACGGCGGCTGGCCGTACAGCATGCAGCCGGTCAGCAGCGACGAGTGGAACCAGCCGCGATGCTGGTCCGAACCTTCCAGGTAGAGGTCGGCGGGCCAGCCCAGTTCGGCGCCATGCGAGCCGGCGAAGTCGCCGTCCTTGCCGCCCAGCACCGTGGCGTGCGTGCTGCCGGAATCGAACCAGACGTCCAGCGTGTCGCGGTTCTTTTCGTATTGGTCGGCCTCGTCGCCCAGCAGGTCGCGGGGCTCAAGCGCTTGCCAGGCTTCGATGCCGCCTTGCTCGACGCGCTGCGCGACCTGCTCAAGCAGTTCGGAGGTGCGCGGATGCAGCTCGCCGGTTTCCTTGTGCACGAAGAAAGCCATCGGCACGCCCCACTGGCGCTGGCGCGACAGGGTCCAGTCCGGACGGTTGGCGATCATGGCGTGCAGGCGGGCGCGGCCCCAGGCCGGGTAGAAGGCCGTGGCGTCAATGCCGGCCAGCGCCGATTCACGCAGGGTCGGGCCGCCATCCTTGGGGGCCACGTCCATGCCGGCAAACCATTGGCTGGTGGCGCGGTAGATGATCGGCGTCTTGTGGCGCCAGCAGTGCATGTAGCTGTGCTTGTGCTTTTCGACGTGCATCAGCGCGCCGGCTTCCGTCAGCGCTTCGACGATCTTCGGATTGGCGTCCCAGATCGACAGGCCACCAAACAGCGCCAGGCTTTCCACGTACTTGCCGTCGCCCATGACGGGGCTGATGAAGTCCGTGTCTTTCATGCCGTGCGCCTTGCACGACACAAAGTCTTCGATGCCGTAGGCGGGGGCGGAGTGCACCACGCCCGTGCCCGAATCGGCCGTGACGTAGTCGCCCAGGTAAACGGGGGCGCGGCGATCGTAGGCCGGGTTGTACTGGGCCAGCGGATGGCGGAATTCGATTTCGGACAGCGCCGAGCCGGGCGCCGTGGCGATGATTTCGCCTTCCAGATGCCAGGATTTCAGGCAATCTTCAACGCGGTCTTTCGCAACCAGCAGCAACGGGCCGAACTTGGGCGCCGGCGACACGCGCACCAGCGCGTATTCGATTTCCGGGTGCACGTTCAAGGCTTGGTTGGACGGGATGGTCCAGGGCGTGGTCGTCCAGATGACGATGGCGCCATCGTCCACGGAATCCAGCCCGAACGCGGCCGCCAGCTTGGCGGGTTCGGCGAACGGGAAGGCGACGTCGACGGCGGGGTCGACACGGTCGGCGTATTCGACTTCGGCTTCAGCCAGCGCCGAGCCGCAGTCAAAACACCAGTTCACGGGCTTCAAGCCACGGAACACGTAACCCTTGTCCAGGATGCGGCCCAGCGCGCGGATCTCGTCGGCTTCATTGCTGAAGTTCATGGTCATGTACGGGCGATCCCATTCGCCCAGCACGCCCAGGCGCTTGAAATCCTTGCGTTGGCGGTCGATCTGCTCAAGCGCGTAGGCGCGAGCCTTCGACTGCACTTCTGCCACGGGCAGGTGCTTGCCGTACTTCTTTTCGATCTGGATTTCGATCGGCATGCCATGGCAGTCCCAGCCCGGCACGTAATGCGCGTCATAGCCCGCCATGTTGCGGCTCTTGACGATGATGTCCTTCAGGATCTTGTTGACCGCGTGGCCGATGTGGATGTCGCCGTTCGCATAAGGCGGGCCGTCGTGCAGCACGAAACGCGGCCGGCCACGGCTGGCCGCACGGATCGCCTGGTAGACGTGGTTTTCCTCCCACTGCGAAATCCAGGCGGGCTCGCGCTTGGCAAGGTCGCCCCGCATGGGGAAGGGGGTATCGGGCAGGTTGAGGGTCTTTTTATAGTCCATGAACGGCAAAATAGGCGCGCGCGTTTCGCGCGTCTTCGGCGATGGCGGCAGTCAGGGAAGGGAGGTCAGGAAATTTTTCTTCATCCCGCAGCTTGTGCAGGAATTCGACGCGTACGAGTTTACCGTAAGCATCGACGGTGTCGTCGAGCAGGTGTGATTCAAGCAGCACTCTGCCACGGTCCTCGACGGTCGGGCGCACGCCCAGGCTGGCGACGGCGGGCAGCGGGCGATCGGCCAGCCCATGGACCTGCACCACGTAGATGCCCGAGCGCGCGGCGCAGCGTTCAGCCACGCGCAGGTTCATCGTGGGGTAGCCCAGCGTGCGGCCCAGCTTCTGGCCGTGGATGACGTGGCCGCTGATATGGTACGGATGGCCCAGCAGGTGGCGGGCGCGGTCCAGATCGCCCACCGCCAGTGCGGTGCGCACCTCGGAGCTGGAAATGCGGTGGCCTTGCTGATCGGTCACGTCGGCCAGGGTCTGCACCTCGAAGCCGTGGTGCATGCCGGCCTCGCGCAGCAGGTCGATGTCGCCACTGCGCTTGTGACCGAAACGGAAGTCTTCGCCCACCAGCAGCCATTTCGTTTGCAGCCCCTGCACCAGCAGGGTTTCGATGAAGGCATTGGCGGACATTTCCGCCAGCCGCGCGTTAAAGCGCTGCACGACGACTTGGGAGACCCCGTAACGCGCCAACGCCGACAGCTTGTCGCGCAGGCCGGAAACCCGGGTCGGCGCAAGTTCGGGGCGGTGGTTCAGCGTGGCGAAATACTCCCTCGGATGCGGTTCGAACGTCATCACGGAAGGCACGAGCCCCCGCTCGCGAGCGGCTTGGCAGACGCGCGCCAGCATGGCCTGATGCCCGCGATGGACGCCGTCGAAATTGCCGATCGTCAGCGCGCAAGGAGCACGCCGGTCGGGTGGAGGCAGGGATCGGTAGATACGCAGCGATGGTTTCACGAGCGAGAGTTTACAATTTTGGATTCCGGGTTTGTTCCAATCCCCCCAATCATTCACGCGCCGAACGGTTTTTATGGTGCGCGATGGTGGTGGACAGGCCCGTTACGCCGGGCGAAGCACGTCCTCTCCGGGCGCGTTCGGGGGTAATCATTGGATTCTTTATCTTGCCGGAAACACAACTTTCTAAGCGCCGCCTCGTCATCCTGATCTCGGGGCGCGGCAGCAACATGCAGGCGCTGGCCGAAGCCTGCCGAAACGAAGGCTGGCCCGCCGACATTGCTGCCGTCATCGCCAGCCGCCCCGATGCGGGCGGCCTGGAATGGGCGGCCGCTCAGGGCATCCCGACGGCTGCGCTGTATCACAAGGACTACGCCAGCCGCGAAGCCTTCGACGCCGCGCTGGCGGGCGAAATCGACCGCTATGCGCCTGATTACGTCATTCTGGCCGGCTTCATGCGGGTGCTGACGCCCGGTTTCGTCAACCATTACGCCGGGCGCCTGGTCAATATCCACCCGTCGCTGCTGCCGGCCTTTCCCGGCCTGCACACGCATGCGCAGGCGCTCGCCACCGGCGTGCGCGTGCATGGCTGCACGGTGCATTTCGTGACCCCGGTTCTGGATCACGGCCCCATCATCGCCCAGGGCTGCGTGCCGGTTCTGGCGGGCGATACCCCTGAACTGCTGGCCAACCGCGTGCTGGCGGTGGAACATCAGGCTTTTCCGGCCGCCGTGCGCTGGTTGGCCGAAGGCCGGGTTACCCTGACAACCGACCATCGGGTGGACGTGCAGGGGGATCCCGCGCGTCTTTTCACCTGGTCGCCGGCCGTTTAACCGGCCCTGAATCGCTTTTATCGGGCGGAACTCCTCCGCCCCACTGGAACACACCATGACTAAACCCCAATCTCCGCGTTCTCGTCCGGCTGGCTCCCCGAGGGCCGCCTCCGAAGGGCGCGACGGTCGGTCTTTTTTCTCGCGTCCCAAGGGCGATGCCCGCGAGACGCCCGTGCGCGAGCGCGCTGAACGCGTGCGCGAAGAGCGCCCCAGCCGCGACGCCGGCCGCCCCGCGCCGCGTCCTTCGTTCGACGCTCCTCGCGGTGAAGCGCGCGGCGAGCGCGGTTCCTTCGGCGGTGATCGCCGGGAGGGCCAGGGCCGTCCGTCGCCGCGTCCGTCCTACGACGCCCCGCGTGGCGACAGCCGTGGTGGCGAGCGTGGTTCGTATGGTTCCGAGCGCCGCGAAGGCCAGGGCCGTCCGGATTCGCGTCCGTCCTATGGCAATGGCCCGCGTGGCGACAGCCGTGGCGGCGAGCGTGGTTCGTACAGTTCCGATCGCCGCGAAGGCCAGGGCCGTCCGGACTCGCGTCCTTCTTATGGCAGTGGCCCGCGCGGCGACAGCCGTGGCGGTGAACGTGGTTCGTACAGTTCAGATCGTCGCGAAGGCCAGGGCCGTCCGGATTCGCGTCCTTCCTATGGAAATGGCCCGCGTGGCGACAGCCGTGGCGGTGAACGCGGTTCGTACAGTTCCGAGCGCCGCGAAGGCCAAGGCCGTCCGGATTCGCGTCCTTCCTATGGCAATGGCCCGCGTGGCGACAGCCGTGGCGGCGAGCGTGGTTCGTATGGTTCCGAACGCCGCGAAGGCCAGGGCCGTCCGGATTCCCGTCCTTCCTATGGCAATGGCCCGCGTGGCGACAGCCGTGGTGGCGAGCGTGGTTCGTACAGTTCCGAGCGCCGCGAAGGCCAGGGCCGTCCGGATTCGCGTCCTTCCTATGGCAATGCCCCGCGCGGCGAAAGCCGTGGCGGCGAGCGCGGTTCCTATGGCTCCGAACGTCCCTCCCATGGCGGCGAAGGCCAGGCGCGTCCGTCCTACGACGGTCCGCGAGGCGAAGAGCGTGGCGAGCGCGGCCATTACGCCGGTCAGCGTGGTGGCGACGCCGGTCAAGGCAATCGCGACTCGGGCGCTCAAAAGCCGCAATTCAATCGTCCGCGCCAGTCGTATGCGGCGATCCGCATCGATCAGGTCCAGCGCGTGCTGGGTGAAATCCTGCAATGGACGTATCCGGCCGACGCGGCGTTGTCGCATTGGCTGCGCCACCATCCCAACCTGGGCGCGCGCGACCGTTCCGAGGTTGCCGAGGCGGTGTACGACGTGCTGCGCCATCTGCGTCGCTACCGCCAATTCGGCGAAAGCGGCGTCGGTCCCGCCTCGCGCCGACTGGCCATCCTGGGTTTGAATGCGACGCTGGGCGCCGAAGCGCTGGAAGAGGGGCTGGATGCAGCCGAAGCCGAATGGCTCAAGCGCGTCTCGCAGATCGACCTGTCGACCCTGCCGCGCGCGGTGCGTGGCAGCATCCCCGATTGGCTCGACGAACGCCTGGCGCTGATGGACAGCCCGGACACGCTGGTCGAAGCGCTGAACCGTCAGGCCAGCCTGGACCTGCGCGTCAACCCGCTCAAGGTCGAGCGCGACGCCATGCTGACCGAGCTGCAACAAAGCGCTGGCCGTTACGAGCCGGTCGCCATGCCGTTTTCGCCGTGGGGCATCCGGATGGAAGGTCGGCCGGCGATCAACCGCTGGCCGCAGTTTGAAAACGGCAGCATCGAGGTGCAGGACGAAGGCAGCCAGCTGCTGGCGCTGCTGGTCGCCCCGCGCCGTGGCGAAATGATCATCGATTTCTGCGCGGGCGCGGGCGGCAAGACGCTGCTGCTGGGAGCGCTGATGCGCTCCACCGGCCGCTTGTATGCCTTCGACGTCTCGGCCGCGCGTCTGGCGCGCGCCAAGCCGCGTTTCGCGCGCAGCGGGTTGTCGAACGTGGTGCCGGTCGTCATCGACAGCGAGAACGATGCTCGCGTCAAGCGTCTGGCGGGCAAGGCCCAGCGCGTGCTGGTCGACGCCCCGTGCAGCGGCATCGGTACCCTGCGCCGCAATCCCGACTTGAAGTGGCGCCAACATCCCCAGGCGCTGGCCGAACTGGGTCAGTTGCAGGAACGCATCCTCAATAGCGCTGCGCGTTGCGTGGCGCCGGGCGGGCGTCTGGTGTACGCCACGTGCAGCCTGCTGGCGGAAGAAAACGAGGTGCAGGCTGAACGCTTCCTGGCCAGCCACCCCGACTTTGAACGCCTGGACGCCGCCGAAATCCTGGCTTCGCGTTGCGAAAACTTGAAGCTGGAAGGGCCTTACCTGCAATTGCGCCCCGACGTGCATGGCACGGACGGCTTCTTCGCGGCGGTGTTCGAACGCAAGAAGAAGGGCGCGGCGGCTGATACGGTGGCTGAAGCGGCCGAGTCTGATGTTGCGGACGACATCGACGAAAGCCTGGCGTCCGATGCTATAGCGGAATCGGAATCGGCGGTTGTTGCCGCCCCGTCAGAGGCGCAGGACGATGCCAAGCCTGTCGCCGAGCCGGTTGCCCAGGCCGAAGCCCAAGACAAGCCGGCTTGACCCCAGGCGATCAAACACGCCGGCCGGACGGTATCCCGTCTATTTGGCCGGCGTGACGCCTACGGTCGCGCTGTAGCGTCGGGTGCCCACCGTCTTGTTCTGGTATTTCACTTCCCAAGCCAGATGGTCGGCGCCCGGCTGGTCCGCCACGTAGACGACCTGCGCCACGGGCACTGCCTTGTAGGCGCAACGGCCGGATTCGGCGGATTGGCCGCGCGTCTGCACGATGCTGGCCTTGCCCAGGGTGGGGTATTGCGTGATCACCACACGCGGCGCCCGCAGCGCCAGACAGTCCGAACCCCGGATTTCATAGTACGAAGCCAGCACCGACACGTCGCCGGACTTCAGGGTCTGCGCCGACGCGGGCGCATGCAGGACCGATGCGAACAAGGCAAGGGCGGAAAAAAATAAGGGACGGGTGTTTCGGAACGGCATCAGTGGGGCAAAAGAGACAGATTTGGGGTAGCAAAACAGCAAGAATCCGTCGTCTTCACGCTGCGCGCGGAAGGGAACGCCCTTTGCTGACAGGAACTTTAGTAGCGGAATGTAGCCAAAACCTGGTGTCTTTGCGAATACCCCCCACCTACAAGGGGTAGCCGGCTCAAAGCGCCGTCTGTCCGCAAGGCTAGCCTCGCGATCTGTCTGAAGTGGTCGCGAGAGTGTCTTTTTGTGCTCAAAATTCAGGCTTAGTCCTTGATTTCGCTCAAAAACAATTTTGAAACTCCCTTGTCATAAGTCGGCAAAGGTAAGCTAAACTTCAGGCACTTCTCAAGCGAGGCTCATAACAGCTTTATGGATTACATCCTCTCCTTCATTGCCGGCGGTCTGACCCAAGCCACTTGGTGGCAGATCGTCGTATTCACCTTGGTCGTGACGCACATCACGATTGTTGCAGTCACCGTCTTCCTCCATCGCAGCCAAGCGCACCGCGGTCTGGATCTACATCCTGCCGTCATGCATTTCTTCCGCTTCTGGCTCTGGATGACGACCGGCATGGTCACCAAGGAATGGGTCGCCATCCACCGCAAGCACCACGCCAAGTGCGAAAAGGAAGGCGATCCTCACTCGCCCATGCTGTTCGGCATTTGGAAGGTGCTGTTCCGCGGCGCGGAGCTGTACCGCGAAGAATCGAACAACAAGGAAACCATGGCCAAGTTTGGCCACGGCACGCCTGACGACTGGCTCGAACGCAACGTCTACAGCAAGCACAGCTTGTGGGGCGTGTTGTCCATGCTCGCCATCGACGTCGCCCTGTTCGGCGCTGTCGGCGTCACGGTGTGGGCGGTTCAGATGGCCTGGATCCCCTTCTGGGCAGCCGGCGTCGTCAACGGTATCGGCCACTACTGGGGCTACCGTAACTACAACAGCCCGGACACCAGCACCAACGTGTTCCCGTGGGGCATCGTGATTGGCGGCGAAGAGCTGCACAACAACCACCACGCCCACGGCACGTCGGCCAAGTTCTCGGCCAAGTGGTACGAATTCGACATCGGCTGGTGCTACATCAACATCCTGAAGTTCTTTGGCCTGGCCAAGATCAAGAAGGTTGCGCCCAAGCTCAAGCTGGACGACAGCCGCACCGGCATCGACCTGCGCACGCTGCAAGGCGTGATCACGCACCGCTACGAAGTCATGGCCCGCTATGCGGACGTGATCAAGAGCGCCGCCCGCGAAGAAATGAACAAGCTGAAGGCCTCGCGCCAGGAAGGCAACGCTGATTGCGGCTATACCAAGCTGCGTCAAGTGCGCCGCGCCATCCACCGCAACGAGGAAATCCTGCAACCCGAGCAGCTTGCTGCCGTGGACAGCGCGATTGCCCAAAACAAGTCGTTGTCGACCTTGGTGCAGATGCGCCGCGAACTGGGCCGTATCTGGGAAAGCTCCAGCGCCAGCAGCGAACAGCTTCTTCATGACCTGCAGGCCTGGTGCCAGCGCGCCCAGCAAAGCGGCATCGCCGGGCTCGAGCAATTCGCTCAACATCTGCGCCGCTACGCGGCATGATGCTAGAGAAGCTCAACCCTGAACAACGCGCCGCAGTAACGTTAGAACCGCAGCACGCCCTGGTCTTGGCCGGGGCGGGCAGCGGCAAGACCCGGGTACTCACTACCCGCATGGCCTGGCTGATTCAAACCGGCCAGGCTTCGCCTTTTGGGCTTCTGGCGGTCACGTTCACCAATAAAGCGGCGCGCGAGATGCTGGCGCGTATGTCGGCGATCCTGCCGATCGATACGCGCGGCTTGTGGATCGGCACGTTCCACGGCCTTTGCAACCGCATGCTGCGCGCGCATCATCGCGATGCCGGCTTGCCGCAAAGCTTCCAGATCCTGGATGTCACCGATCAGCTTGCCGCCATCAAGCGCCTGATGAAGGCCAATGGCGTCGACGACGAAAAGTATCCGCCCCGCGATGTTCAGCGCTTCATCAATGGCGCCAAGGAAGAAGGTCTGCGTCCCCAGGACGTCGAGGCCTATGACGCCCATCGCCGCCGCCTGATCGAGGTCTATCAGCTTTACGAAGCCCAGTGCCAGCGCGAAGGCGTGGTCGACTTCGCCGAGCTGCTGCTGCGCGCCTACGAGCTGTTGTCGCGCAACGCGCCGGTGCGTGAACACTACCAGCGCCGTTTCCGCCACATTCTGGTCGACGAGTTCCAGGACACCAACACGCTGCAGTACAAGTGGCTGCGCCTGTTGGCCGGTGGGGGCGCGGCCATCTTCGCCGTGGGCGACGATGACCAGTCCATCTATGCGTTCCGTGGCGCGAACGTCGGCAACATGTCCGACTTCGAACGCGATTACGCGCACGGCACCGTGATCCGTCTTGAGCAGAACTACCGCTCGTTCGGACACATCCTGGATTCCGCGAACGCACTGATCGGCCACAACAGCGGCCGCCTGGGCAAGAATCTGTGGACGGACCAGGGCGAAGGCGAACCGGTACGCGTCATCGAACAGCCGTCGGACGGCATGGAAGCCCAATGGATCGTGGACGAAATTCGTTCGCTCATCCATGACGGCAGCCTACGCCGCGAAATCGCCGTGCTGTATCGCAGCAACGCGCAGTCGCGCGTGATCGAGCACGCCATTTTCTCGGCCGGCATTCCGTACAAGGTCTATGGCGGTCTGCGCTTCTTCGAACGCCAGGAAATCAAGCACGCGCTGGCATACCTGCGCTTGATGGCCAACCCCCACGACGATACGTCGTGGATGCGGGTCGTCAATTTCCCGACGCGGGGCATCGGCGCACGCACGCTTGAGCAGCTGGCTGACGCCGCGCGCGCTCACGACACCAGCCTGTACGGCGCGGTGGCGCTGGTGGGCGGCAAGGGCGGATCCAACCTGGCGCAGTTTGCGCAGCTGATCCATCGCCTGATCGAAGAAACGCGCGACCTGCCGCTGCCTGAAATGGTCGAGCACATGCTCGAAACCAGCGGCCTGAACGCGCACTACAAGGCCGAACGCGAAGGGGCCGAGCGGCTGGAAAACTTGAACGAATTGATCACCGCCGCGGCGGTGTTCGCATCGGAAGAGAACTACGACGGCATGCCCGCTGGCGTGGTGCCGGATCAGGCCACCTCATCGACATTGATGCCTGGCGTCGTCGATGCGCCCATCGTTGCATCGGACGGTTTGACGCCGCTGGCGGCCTTCCTGTCGCATGCGGCGCTTGAGGCTGGCGACAACCAGGCGCAGCAAGGCCAGGACGCCGTTCAGCTCATGACGGTGCACGCTGCCAAGGGTCTGGAATTCGATGCCGTCTTCATCACCGGCCTTGAAGAAGGTCTGTTCCCGCACGAGAACAGCATTCTTGAGCAGTCCGGACTGGAAGAAGAGCGTCGCCTGATGTATGTGGCGATCACCCGCGCACGCCAGCGTCTGTACATCAGCCTGGCACAAAGCCGGATGCTGCACGGCCAGACGCGCTACGCGATGCGCTCGCGATTCCTGGACGAAATTCCCGAAGAGCATTTGAAGTGGCTGTCGCCCAAGGCCGGGCTTGCGCCGGTCAGCAGTACGGGCGCCGGGTGGGGCGGCGGTAATCGCGGCGATGCGTTTGGCCGCAAGGCAACCAATACCATTGCGCCGCGTCAACCGCGTGGCGTGGCCACCGGTGTCACGGTGGGCGACAAGCAGTATCGTGTGGGTCAGGGCGTGCATCACGCGCGGTTTGGCGATGGCACGATTATTGGCTTGAGCGGCGCTGGACAGGACGCCCAGGCGGAAATCCAGTTTCGTGACGTGGGCGCCAAGACCTTGGCGCTGGGTATCGCGAAGCTGGATATTGTTCAGGGTTAAACATGGCCAACAACGAGTCCCCGAAAGCCGAACTGTCGTCGCTGCGTGCCGAGGTCGATGAAATCGATCAGCAGATCATGCTGCTGTTGGGCGTGCGGTTTCGCTGCACGGACATGATCGGCGAATTGAAGACCAATCACGGCATGGACCTGGTGGACCCGCAACGGGAAACCCAGCAGGTCGAACGCATTCGCCGTTTGGCCGAAGAGGCGGGCGTGCCGCCCGCCCTGGCCGAAACCATCTTGCGCGAAGTGATCGACACCGTGATCGATCATCACACTCGCCTGCGCGAACGTCCGTATTCGTGATTGAGAGCGGGGGGCTGAGTCATCGGCCCCCCGTTAGCCTGCGCCCTCAGGCTTCGCTGCGGTCGATCTCTTCCAGGGAACCCTGGATTTCCAACCATTGCTCTTCGAGCTCGTCCATGCGCTTGCCGTGTTCGCCGTGCTCGGCCATGACCTTCTGACGTTCCGCGCGGCGGGCGTCTGAATACAGGTCTGCGTCGGCGATGATGGCGTCCAGCGCGTGCAGCTTGGCGCGCAGTTTTTCCATTTCGGTTTCGACCTTGGCCAGCTTCGATTCCAGCGGCTTGCGCAGCGCGGAAAGGCGTTGGCGCTGTTCGGCCTCGGCGCGCCGCTGGGCCTTGCGGTCCACGACCGGCTCGCCACCTTCGGCATTTTCGCGCGCGGCTTCGGCGCGTTCGCCGGCGTTGCGAGCGGCCAGCCAATCACGATAGTCCTCCAGGTCGCCATCGAATTCGCGCACCGCGCCATCCGCGACAATCCAGAAACTATCCACGGTGGTACGCAGCAGGTGTCGGTCATGCGAAACCAGCAGCATGCTGCCGCCGAAGTCGGCCAGTGCGGCGGCCAGCGCCTCGCGCGTCTCGACGTCCAAGTGGTTGCTGGGTTCGTCCAGCAGCAGCAGGTTGGGCTTTTGCCAGACGATCAGCGACAGCGCCAGCCGCGCTTTCTCGCCGCCAGACATCGGTCCGACCTTGCTGGTGACCGTGTCGCCGGAAAAACCGAAGCCGCCCAGATAATTGCGCAGCTCCTGTTCGCGCGTTTCCGGGGCCAGGCGGGCCAGATGCGCGATGGGCGTGCTGTCTACGTCCAGCATATCCAGCTGGTGCTGGTGAAAGTACCCGATGGCCAGGCCGCGCGACGCGCGTCGTTCACCCGCTTGCACGGGGATTTCTTCGGCCAAGGTCTTGATCAGCGTGCTCTTGCCCGCGCCGTTGGCGCCCAGCACGCCGACACGGCTGCCCGCGCGCACCATCAGGGTGACGTCGCGCAGGATCGGAATCGCGTTGCCAGCCGCGTCGGTGTAACCGGCGGACAGGTGCTCAAGCGTCAGCAGCGGGTCGGGCACTTGATCGGGCGACGGGATGCGAATGTCGATGCCCGCTTCGGCCTGCAGCGGCGCCAGCACCTGCATGCGAGCCAGCGCCTTGACACGGCTTTGCGCCTGTTTGGCCTTGGACGCCTTGGCCTTGAAGCGATCGATGAACCCTTGCAGACGGGCGGTTTCGCGGGTCTGGCGTTCGTAGGCGATGTTGGTCTGGCGCAGGCGTTCAGCACGCTGCGTCAGGAAGTCCCCATAGCCACCGCGATAGCGCACCAGCTTGGCGTGGTCGAAATGCAGGATCGACTTGGCCACCGCGTCCAGGAATTCGGTGTCGTGGGAGATCAGCATGACCGTGCCCGGATAGGCGCCCAGCCACTTCTCCAGCCACAGCATCGCGTCCAGATCCAAGTGGTTCGTGGGTTCGTCCAGCAGCAGCAATTCCGAGGGGGCCATCAGCGCGCTGGCCAAGGCCAGGCGCATGCGCCAGCCACCCGAGAAACTCTCGACTGGCAGCATCCACTCATGCGGCTTGAAACCCAGGCCGGCCAGCAATTGCTCGGCGCGCGAGGCGGCGCTCCAGGCGCCCGCTTCGATCAGGGCGGCTTCCACCTCGGCGATCTGCGTGCCCTGGTCATCGGTGAGTTGCGCGCGGCGTGCCTGCAACTCGCGTAGATGCGTGTCGCCATCAATGACGAATTCGCGGGCAGGGCGGTCGTCGGCGTCCAGCTCTTGCTTGACACTGGCGATGCGCCAGCCGGCCGGCAGATTCACCGTGCCGGCGTCCAGGTCCAGCGCGCCGGTGAGCAGCGCAAACAGCGACGATTTGCCCGCGCCGTTCTTGCCGACGATGCCAACGCGCTCGCCAGGGTGCACAACAAATTCAGCGCCGTCCAACAGCACTTTCGTGCCGCGGCGCAAGGTCAATCCAGTAGCGCGTATCACAGGCTGAGTTGCTCGCGGGTAAGCAGCAGGATCTGGTCCGAGGCTTCTTCCGTGTCCAGCCAGACGGGCGACAACTGCGGGAAGGCGGCTTCGAAGAAGTCGCGCTCATGACCGATTTCCAGGACGATCACGCCTTCGGGCGCGAGGTACTTCGGCGCCGATGCCAGGATGCGCCGCACCAGATCCATGCCGTCATCGCCACCGGCCAGCGCCAGTTGCGGCTCGTGACGGTACTCCTGGGGCAATACGTCCATCGATCCGCTGTTCACATAGGGCGGGTTGCAGACAATGACGTCGTATTGGCACGCCGGCAACTGGTCGAACAGATTGCTTTCGTGCAGGTCCAGGCGCTCGGCCAGGCCGTAGTCGTCCACGTTGCGGCGGGCGACTTCCAGCGCATCGGCGGACACGTCGACCGCGTCCACATGGGCGTTGGGAAACGCCATGGCCGCCAGAATGGCCAGGCATCCGGATCCGGTGCACATGTCCAACACATTTTCCACGGCGTAGGGGTCCTGCACCCAGGGGGCAAGGCCTTCGTCCAGCAGCTCGGCAATGGGCGAGCGCGGCACGATGACGCGCTTGTCCACGTAGAAACGATGGCCGCGCAGCCAGGCCTCGTTGGTCAGGTAGGCCGCGGGCACGCGCTCGGTGACGCGACGCTCCAGCAGATCCAGCACGCGGTCGCGCTCTTCCCGCACGACGCGGGCGTCCAGGAAGGGTTCCAGCGTGTCCAGCGGCAAGTGCAGGGCGTGCAGGGTCAGATAGACCGCCTCGTCCCAGGCATTGTCGCTACCGTGCCCCAGCGCCACCTGGGCGCCGTTCATGCGCGATACGCCATAACGGATGAGGTCGCGCAGGGTCAGCAATTCTTGGCGGGCGGATTGATACATAACAGGCCTTTTATTCCCGTTCAGCATGCCGAACGAGGAAAAAACACCCCCCATCGGAGGGGGGCAGTGCGTCCGCATAGCGGCGTTTCATTTAGGCAGCAGCAGGTTTTCCAGCGTGCGCCGATAGATGTTTTTCAGCGGTTCCAGCGAAGCCACTTCGATGCGCTCGTTGACCTTGTGGATCGTGGCGTTGCCAGGGCCGAACTCGATGACCTGCGGGCAGATCTTGGCGATGAAGCGCCCGTCGGACGTGCCCCCGGTGGTGGACAGCTCGGCGGTCACGCCGGTTTCGGCATGGATCGCCTGCACCAGCGCGTCGGTCAGCGAGCCGCGCGGGGTCAGGAAGGGTTCACCACCCAAATCCCAATCCAGCTCGTACTCCAGGCCGTGCTTGTCCAGCACCGCGTGCACACGGGCCTTCAGGCTTTCGGGCGTGCTGGCCGTCGAGAAGCGGAAATTGAACAGCGCGACCGCTTCGCCCGGCACCACGTTGGTGGCGCCCGTGCCGGAATTCAGGTTGGACACCTGGAACGTCGTGGGCGGGAAATACTCGTTGCCCTGATCCCATTCGATCGCGACGATTTCGGCCAGGGCCGGCGACAACTGATGCACGGGGTTGCGCGCCAGGTGCGGATAGGCGACATGGCCCTGGATGCCCTTGACCGTCAGCTTGCCCGACAGCGAACCACGGCGGCCATTCTTGCAGGTGTCGCCCAGCACGTCGCCCGAGGTCGGCTCGCCAACGATGCAGTAATCCAGCTTTTCTCCGCGTGCTTTCAAAGCGTCGCAGACGATGGCGGTGCCGTCGATGGACGGACCTTCTTCGTCGGACGTGATCAGCAGTGCGATGGAACCGTCATGCTGCGGGTGGGCCGCCACGAATTCCTCGGCTGCCACCACGAAGGCGGCGATCGAGCTTTTCATGTCGGCCGCCCCACGGCCGTACAGCCAGCCGTCGCGTTCGGTGGGCACGAACGGGTCGCTGTCCCACTTTTCGCGTGGACCCGGCGGGACCACATCGGTGTGACCGGCAAACACGGTCAGCGGCGCGGCGCTTCCACGCCGGGCCCACAGATTGGTGACGCCGCCCTGTGCGATGGTCTCGCACCTGAAGCCGATGCGCTCGAGCCGGGCGGCAAGCGCCGCCTGGCAGTCTTCATCCGCCGGCGTGACCGACGGGCGGGCGATCAGGTCCTTGACCAGATCCAGTACGGCTGACGTGCTCATTTACGCCCTCAGCAAATCGTTGATGCTGGTCTTGGCGCGCGTTTGCGCGTCGACGCGCTTGACGATCACGGCGCAAGCCAGGCTGTGCGAGCCATCGGCCGAGGGCAGCGAGCCGGGCACCACGACCGAGCCCGACGGCACGCGGCCATAGGTGATCTTGCCGGTGGCGCGGTCGAAGATCTTGGTGCTTTGCGACAGGAACACGCCCATGGCCAGCACCGAGTTTTCTTCCACGATCACGCCTTCCACGACTTCCGAGCGGGCGCCGATGAAGCAGTTGTCTTCGATGATGGTGGGGTTGGCTTGCAGGGGTTCCAGCACGCCGCCAATGCCCACGCCACCGGACAGGTGCACGTTCTTGCCGATCTGCGCGCACGAACCGACGGTGGCCCAGGTGTCGACCATGGTGCCTTCATCGACGTAGGCGCCGATGTTGACGTAGGAGGGCATCAGCACCACGTTGCGGGCGATGTATGCGCCGCGACGGGCGACGGCGGGGGGCACGACGCGATAGCCGCCTTGCTTGAAGGCGTTGTCGCCGTATTCGGAGAACTTGAGCGGCACCTTGTCGTAGAACTGCAGCGGTGCCTGGCCCATGATGGCGTTGTCGTTCAGGCGGAACGACAGCAGCACGGCCTTCTTGATCCACTGGTGCACGACCCAGTCGTCGTTGATTTTCTCAGCCACGCGCAGGCGGCCCAGATCCAGCCCGTCGATGGTGTGTTCCACCGCTTCGCGCACTTCGGCGCTGGCGTCGGTGGGAGACAGGTTGGTCCGGTCGTCCCAGGCTTTTTCGATGGTGGTCTGAAGGTCGAGAGTCATAGCGGCTCAGCTTTTAAAGGTTGATCAAACAGAGGTATGTACAAAATGGGCGATGCGCTCGGCTGCTTGCACGCAGTCAGCCAAGGGCGCCACCAACGCAATACGGATACGGCCGTGGCCGGGGTTCACGCCATGCGCTTCCCGCGCCAGGAAACTGCCCGGCAGAACGGTAACACCGGTGCGGCCATAAAGGTCACGGACAAATGCCGTATCGGCCCCTGGCGTGGCCGCCCATAGGTAAAAAGAAGCCTTGGGGCGTGACACATCCAGCACTCTTTCAAGGATGGGGACCACGGCGTCGAATTTTTCACGGTACAGGCGGCGGTTGTCTTTCACGTGCGCCTCGTCCGTCCAGGCGGCGATGCTGGCCGCCGACACCAGCGGGCTCATGGCACTGCCATGATACGTGCGATACAGCAGGAAGCGGCCGATAAGCGCCGCGTCGCCGGCCACGAAACCGGACCGCAGGCCTGGCACATTGGAACGCTTGGACAGGCTGGAAAACGCCACCAGATTGCGGTAATCATCGCGGCCCAGGCGGCGTGCCGCTTGCAGGCTGCCCAGCGGCGCATCGCCCTCATCCAGATAGATCTCGGAATAGCACTCGTCCGACGCAATCACGAAGCCGTAGCGGTCGGACAATTTGAACAGGGCTTCCCATTCGTTCATCGACATCACGTTGCCGGCCGGGTTGCCCGGCGAGCACACGAAGACCAGCCGAGTCTTCTTCCAGACGGCCTCGGGCACCTGATTCCAGTCGCTGGAAAAGTTGCGCAAGGGGTCGGCATTGACGAAGTAGGGCGTGGCGCCCGCCAGCAGCGTCGCGCCTTCGTAGATCTGATAGAACGGGTTGGGGCAGATCACGACCGAAGCGGCCGAGGGATCGATCACCGTCTGCGTAAAGGCGAACAGCGCCTCGCGCGAGCCCAGCGCCGGCAACACCTGCGTGTCGATGTCGGGTGCGGGAATGCTGTAGCGGCGCGCCAGCCAGCCCGAAATTGCCTCTCGAAGCGCCGGCTCGCCCTTGGTGGACGGGTACACCGACAGGCCGCCCATATGGTCGCGAATCGCCTGCGCCACGCGTTCCGGCGCGGCGTGCTTGGGCTCGCCAATCGACAGATTGATAGGCGTCAGGCCGTTCTGCTGCGCGGCGGCCGAGGCCAGCAAGGCACGCAATTTTTCGAACGGGTAGGGGTGTAAAGCATCGAGGCGCGGATTCATGACGCAAGATTTTAACAAGCAAGCTACAATAGCGGGCTTGACCTTTAGCGAAGGTGGCGAAATTGGTAGACGCACCAGGTTTAGGTCCTGACGCCGTAACAGGTGTAGGGGTTCGAGTCCCCTCCTTCGCACCACTTATTGTCTGACATTGTTGTAGCGCTAATGCATCGTTGTGGTGCGGACGCACTGGCGGTTTGCCCTTGGTTGGCACGCCTTAGCTAATCTAGCTAAACCCGAAGCTGACCCCGTAGCTAAACCCCGACAATGTCGCGAAAACCCCCGAGCCGCTTCGCAGGCTGCGGGGGTTTTCTTTTTCCGACGCCGATCGACTGATATCGCCTTAACCTCCCTCATCCGGCGCAGGCCGGTTCGGGAAGACGTTGAGCGACATGATTTCGCGCTCGTACTCGGTCATCAGCATGCCGACCAGATGGCCGTGCAACTGGCCGAAGCGGGTCCAGTTCAGGGGTTCGCTGCCCGGCAGCAGGTCCAGCAACAAGAGCTGACCGGTGCGGACCGTGCCCACGAAATATGCCCGTTCATCCAGGCCGCCGGCAGGCGGGGCGTGGAATATCTTGACCGCGCGTCCCGTGTCGTCCTTGCGCCAGGCGCTGGTGCCACGAGCGGCGGCGTCGTCAGTGCGCTTGAGATTGTTCTGGATTGTCGTCCAGAGGCCTTTGGCATTCGGGGTATGGACAACGATCGTCATAAGGCCGGGATTCCGTAGTGGCAGGCAATACGGAAAATACCCGGACCGAGTCTCTTTGAACAAGCCCCACTTGTTGAAAAAGCCCCATTTGCGCCTCTGGACGGCTTTTTCGTCAGTTCTTGATCTTGATTCGGTCGCGACGCTTTTCGGTTCTGGGTTCGACGTCGCGGCCCAGCTGGACGTCCATCAAAATCGCGGCATGGACTTTCGCGCGGCTGGCTTCGATGCGATGCGCGCACGCCCAGCCCCGGTCAGCGGCCACCGACAATTTTCTGTCCAGTTCTTGATGGCGGCGACGCTTGTTTTCCGTCGACATATTGCTCAGTTCTTGATCGGTGATTAAGCGCATGGGTTTCTCCTTGGTGAAACGCGAGGGTTGCGATGGATATGAGTGGAACGGGCGTACGCCCGCATGGCGCGCGCGAATGCCGCGATGCGCCACGATGTTTTTTTTGTTGTTCAGAGTTGGGCCAGCTTCGAATGTCGAGGCCGGCGCGATGAAGCGAAGATCAAACAGCGGGCGTAGTTTGCCAGCTTAAATATTTAATGCAAGTCATTGAAAAATAAAGACAAAAAGGTATAAAAATCCATCATTCCATATACTTTTTCGTCACTTTGGATACTTTTATATTTCGGCACGCGCCGCCGAAACATGAGTGATGATTCGGGCATCCAATCGGCCAACAAACACGTCGACAAACAGGGTTTATCCTGATGCCCGCAAGGCTTGACACTCCCTTGCCCAGCCCATAAAGTCACCGCACAGATTTAGATAAAAGACCATCTGTAGGGTGGTCTTTTATTGCGCGCAGTTTGCGTCGACCTCTTACAGAAATAATTCCAAGAGGAGACGACTGTGCAATCATCGACCGTAGAAAAAATACGTGGCATCGACGATGTCATCGCTTTTATCGACTCACGCCCCGGCATTACGGGTCGAGCCGGCCTCATCTGGTGGCTGGCGTTGGGCGGGTTATTTCTGGATGCATTCGCTAATTCCGCACTAAGCGCGGGGCTGGGCCCCATGACGCGCGATCTGGGCCTGAAGGCGGGGCAGGTCGCATTGATGACCTCGTTCGCTGCCTGGGTGGCGATCGCGTTCAATCCCATCGGCGGATGGATGGCCGACCGCTGGGGCCGCATCCGGCCTTTGATCATCGCCAAATTCCTGGCCGTCATCGGCGCCTTGCTGGTGATGTTCGCGCCCAGCTTTGAAGTCATACTCGTCGGCCGGTTCTTTGTCGGCGCCGCCTATGGCATCGACTTCGCAATCGCCATGGCCGTCCTGGCCGAGTTCACGCCGCTCAAATTCAAGAGCCGGCTGAACACCTGGCAGGGCATGTGGTACACGGCCGTGTGCACGAACCTGCTGCTGGCGCTGTTGTTTTTCTCGTGGGATGTGGGCGATTCCATCTGGCGCTATTCCGTCGCGGCCACCGCCATCTTCGCGGTCGTGATCCTGGTACTGCAACTGCGCTACATGGTGGAAAGCCCGATCTGGCTGGCCCGCAAGGAACGCATCGAACAAGCCGCCATTGCGATGACCCGGATCTACGGGCGTCCCTTCGCCGCCGCGCCGCTGCATGAGCGCGTGCCGGTGGTCAACCAGGCCAAGCGCGGCATGGCCAACGTGCTGCTCATTTTTCGCGGCGTGTATCTGCCGCGCACCATCCTGGCGGCCACGGTCCAGATCGGCCAGTCGATCCAGTACTTCGCCGTGGGCTGGTACTTGCCGTTGATCAGCGCCGCCCTGTTCGGCAAGGACTTCGTCTTTGCCACCATCGGCGCGCTGGTGTTCAACGTGTTCGGCATATTCGGCGGCTTTCTGTCGCCCTACATCGGCCGCAAGCTGGGCCTGCGGCGCGCGTCGGCATTCGGCTTTGCCGCAGTATTCCTGATGCTGCTCATCCTGGGCACGTTCCACGGCAAGATGCCGTTGTGGCTGGCCGTCGTGGTGCCTTCGCTTTTCATCCTGTTCCACTCGGGCGGGCCGGGCGCCAATGGCAAAAGCCTGTCGTCGCTGTCGTTTCGCAGCGAACTGCGCGCGGGCGCCAACGGCATCATCGGCGCGTTGGGGTCGACGGGCGCTGCCGTCGGTCTGCTGGTGTTCCCGCTGTTCCGCGAAAACTACGGGCTTGAGAAGACCTTCCTGATCCTTTCGATCGTGCCGCTTGTCGCCAGCATCATCTGCTTCGTGATCAAGTGGGACCCCACTCGCACCACCATCAATCCGGACAACGAAGCCGGCGCGCCGCAATTCAAGGACGACGCTGTGCTGCCGGTTCTGGATCCCGCCATTGGGAAAGCCTCGCGATGACAAACAACAATGTGATTCTGGCCATAGACGAGGGCACCTCCGGCACGCGCGCGGCTACGGTGTCGCAGGACGGCCATGTCTCTTGCCTGCAGTACGTGGCGCTGCATGTCGATTCGCCCCGGCCGGGTGTCGTGGAACAGGACGCCAACGACATCCTGGACAGCACGATTCGCGTCTGCCGGGACGCCATCGCCCAAGCGCAGCGTGAGGGTCAGACGATCGTCGCGCTGGCGTTGGCCACGCAGCGCGCCACCGCTGTCTTGTGGGACACGCGCACCGGCCGGGCGCTGGTGCCGGCGATGGTCTGGCAAGACACCCGCTTCGTGGACGAACTGGACACGCTGGCGCCCGAGTGGGACGCGCGGCTGCGCGAGCGCGTGGGGCGGCCGGTCGGCGTGCGTTCGTTGTACCTGTGGGCGGCGCGTCATCTGCGCGACACGCCGGTGGTGGCTGAGGCATGGCGCGAGAAGCATCTGGCTTTCGGCACCGTGGATACATGGCTGCTGTGGCACTTCTCGCAACGCCGCGATTGCGTTACCACGCCGACCAACGCCACCTCCGCTGGCGCTTATCTGCTGGCCGACCACCGTTACTACCTGGAATGGGTGCAGCAACTGGGCTTTCCCTACGAACTGCTGCCCACCTTGCGCCAGGATGCCGATGACTTCGGACGTACCCGCAGCGACGTCCTGGGTATCGACGTGCCCATCCTGGCCTCGGCCGGCGACCAGCACGCGGGCGCGATCGGCCTGGGTTGCCTGGATCGCGGGCAGGCGATGTGCGTGCATGGCACCGGCAGCTTTGTGGACCTGGTCATCGGCACCGAGCCTCCCGCTCACGCATCCATGTCCGACGGTTCATTGACGATGACCGCGCGGCGCCACGCCGGCGTGTCGCACTTCGCGGTCGAAACCTTCGTGGCGACGACCGGGTCGGCGCTGAACTGGGTCTGCGAAAAGCTCAAGTGGTTCAAGGATGCGCACGAAATCAGCGCGCTCGCGCAATCGGTAAGCGCCTCGAACGGCGTGACCTTCGTGCCAGCCTTGACCGGCCTGCGCGTGCCCCGCATGGAAGCGTCGGCGCGAGCTTCGTTGACGGGCGTGTCGATGGCCACCACGCAGGCCGAAGTGGCCTACGCCATTCTGGAGGGCATCGCGCATTCGGTCGCCAGCTGCATCGAAGCGGACGAACAAGCCTCGGGCGTGCGCGTGTCCGAACTGGTCGTGGGCGGGGGCCTGTCGCGCAGCGATCCCTTGCTCCAGATGCACGCTGACCTGATCGGCATCCCCATCCGCCGCATGCAGGAGGCCGATCGCGCCAGCCTGCGCGGCATCGCGTATCTGGCGGGTTCGTCGGGCTTGCTGTGGCCGTCATTGCATGAGGCCTGCAAGACCATCGTGACCGATGCCGTGTTTGAGCCGGTGATCGATGCGAACGAGCGCCAGCGCCGGCGCGCGCTGTGGCACGCCCGGGTGGGCTCCGAACTGGGCCACGTCAAACAATTCAAGCAAGACAACCAGGAGGCATTGCACAAATGATCGGGTGGCTATCCAGAAAGCCCAGGAAGGACCGGGCCGACATGACCAGCACCGAACCCCTGCGCCTGAAACGGCGCGAACAGCTGGACCGGTTGGGCAGCGAGCAATTCGACATCCTGATCGTGGGCGGCGGCATCACTGGCGCCTATGCCGCGCTGGATGCCGCGTTGCGCGGATATCGCGTCGCCCTGATCGAGAAAGACGACTTTGCGTCGGGTACCTCGTCGAAGTCCTCCAAGATGGTGCACGGGGGCTTGCGGTACATCGAGCAGGGCAACCTGGGCCTGGTGCGGCATTCGCTGCACGAACGCCAACGGCTGCGACGCAACGCGCGCCATCTGGTGCAGCGGCTGCCGTTTCTGTTTCCCATCCTGGAGCGTGACGGCGTGTTCGACAAGCGCCTGTCCAAGGCGTTTGAAAGCCTGCTGTGGACTTACGACATGGCGGGCGGCTGGCGCGAAGGCATCCTGCACCAGAAGCTGACCGCCGCCGAAGTGCTGTCGCATTGTCCGACCTTCAAGGAAGACGGCCTATTGGGCGGCTTCCTGTATTACGACGCCCGGGTCGACGATGCAAGGCTGACGCTGACCGTGGCGCGCACCGCCGCCTTTCATGGCGCGGCAGTGGCCAATCACGCCAAGGCGGTCGAGGTGACCCGCGATGCCCATGGCAAGGTGGATGGCGTCATCGTGCATGCGGACGAGCGGGAAATCCGCGCGCGCGCTCGGGTGGTCATCATGGCCACGGGCGTATGGCTGCGCGATTGGACCGGCGCGAAAAAGGGCGGTGAACCCGTCCTGCACGTGCGCCCCGCCAAGGGCGTGCACGTGGCGGTGCCCTGGATCAAGGTGCGCAACGATTGCACGGTCACCATTCCCGTGCCCGGCCGCAGCCGCCGCGCCACCATCACGCGCTGGGGCGACGTGTCTTACCTGGGCACGACCGATGAAGATTACGACGGCAATCTGGACGATGTGTGCTGCACCCGGCGCGAGCTGGACTTCCTGCTGGAAGGCGCGC
The DNA here is from genome assembly GCF_001571245.1 of Achromobacter piechaudii NBRC 102461. Taxonomy (GTDB): domain Bacteria; phylum Pseudomonadota; class Gammaproteobacteria; order Burkholderiales; family Burkholderiaceae_B; genus Achromobacter; species Achromobacter piechaudii. The sequence continues at coordinate 529,238 of NZ_BCTK01000001.1, forward strand.
GATCGGCGCTCAAGACCGATTTGCAGCCCGAAGACGTGGTGGGCAGCATCGCGGGTTGCCGGCCGCTGGTGGCCCCGCCCGGCGGCAAGACGCTGGAGATCAAGCGCAACCACGAAATCCGCGTGTCTGACGACGGGCTGGTCACGGTGGTTGGCGGAAAGCTCACTACGTCGCGGCACATGGCCGAGCAGACCATCGACGCCGCGCAGCAGGTGCTGGGCCAGCGCAATGCCTGTCAGACCAAAAAAGCCTACCTGCTGGGCGCGGCCGGCTACGACCCCCAGGCGATCGTGGCGTCCGGCGGCATGTCGGCGCATCTGGGCGAACGCTATGGCACCGAGGCGCGCTTTGTCAGTGACTTGATGCAGGCATCGCCGGCCTTGTTGACGCCCATCGTCCAGGGCCTGCCCTATACCGAAGCCGAGGTGCTTTACGCGGTGCGCCACGAAATGGCCAGCACCGTCGAAGACGTGCTGGCCAGGCGCATGCGCACGCGCCTGATGGCGCGCGACGCGTCGGCGCTTGCCGCTGGCCGCGTCGGACAGATCCTCCAGGCGGAACTCGATTTGCCGCCCTCGACCATCGCGCAGCAGGTCCATGACTACCTGGCTGCCATCAAGCACGAAAAATCCATACTCATGGGAGACGAACAATGATCAGCAAAGAAGCCATCAAACGCGGCTACAACCGGGGCAACTACGTCGTGGGCGCGCACACGCCGCCGGCCTACGCCGCGACCTTGGCGAACACCGGTGATGAACCCGGCCTGCAACGGGATCCCGTGCGCGTCACGGATGCGCAGCTTGATGCCTTGCGCCACGTGGCCGATGAGGTCATGACCGCGACCGCTGACGTCGTCGCATGGACGCGCGACTGGTGGGCGGGGTCGATGGTGTCGGAGACAGGCGGCAAGCCCGCCACGCCGCATGCGGTGATCGTGACGGTATCTTCGGTAGAACAGGTCCAGGCGGTGATGCGCATCGCCAATGTCCACGCGATCCCGGTCACCGTGTCGGCCGGGCGCAGCAACGTCACGGGCGCAGCCTTGCCCGTGCGCGGCGGGATCGTGCTGGATGTCTGCCAACTGAACAAGCTGATCGGCGTGGACCGGGAAAGCCAGATCGTGGAAGTCGAAGCCGGCATGTTCGGCGACGTCTTCGAACAGACGATTCAAGAGGAGTACGGGCTGACGATGGGCCACTGGCCATCGTCGTTCGGCATCAGCACCGTGGGCGGTTGGGCCGCGTGCCGGGGGGCAGGGCAGCTGTCCACGCGTTACGGCAAGATCGAAGACATGGTGTTCGGCATGGATGTCGTGCTGGCGGACGGCAGCCTCATCACGGTGGGCGGATATTCCCGCGCGGCGGTGGGCTCGGACCTGCAACAGTTGTTCATCGGATCCGAAGGCACGCTCGGCGTGATCGTGCGGCTGCGGCTCAAGCTGCACCGCCTGCCCGATTATGGCCGCGCCATCGCCTACGGCTTCAAGACCTTCGCTATCGGCCTGCAAGCCTGCCGTGAAATCATGCAGCGCGGCGCCAATCCCGCAGCGCTGCGCCTGTACGACGAACTGGAAAGCGGCGTGCAGTTCAACCTGCCGGACACGAATGTGCTGCTGGTGGCCGACGAGGGCGCGCGCGCCATCGTCGACGCCGTCATGCAGCTCAGCGAGGGCGTGTGCGAATCGCTGGGCGACAAGCTCGACGGCGAGGCCATTTTTGAACGTTGGCTTGAAACGCGCTATCTGACGGGCAAGAGCGCGGAAGGCTTCAAGCGCAGCCCCGGTTTCGTTGCCGATACGCTTGAGATGTCCGGCCGCTGGAGCGACCTGCCTGCCATCTACAGCGAGGTGGTCGCGGCGGTGAACGCGGTGCCTGGCACCTTGGCCGGGTCCGCGCATCAATCGCATGCCTATGTCGATGGCGCCTGCCTGTATTTTTCGCTGCGCGGCGACGTGGCGGTGGAACGCCGCGCTCAGTGGTATCGCGCCGCGTGGGATGCGGCCAATGCAGTGCTGATTAAATATAATGCGGCGCTCAGTCATCATCACGGCGTGGGCCTGCTGCGAGCGCCCTACATGCAGGATTCGCTGGGCGCTGCGTTCAACGTGCTGCTTGCGGTCAAGCGCCAGTTGGATCCGCAGAATATTCTCAACCCGGGCAAGCTCGGCCTGAGCGATCAGCGCCATTACGGTCAGGAAAGTTGATAGCCATGGATAGGTCTTTTGGGGCGTGCCTGGCGCGCCACCCGGTCATCGCGACGCTGTACGGGCTTGAGCAGATCAATACCTTCGTGGGCAGCGTGGCCGAAATCGGCATCGTCGCCAACGTCGAACTGCGCAAGCTGGCGCCGGTGATCGCCACCTTGAACCGCGCGGGCAAGTTCGCAATCGTCAATATCGACAGTTGCGAGGGCCTGTCGCAGGACAAGGGCGGGGTGGAATACCTGGCCGACATCGGCGTTGCCAGCCTGGTTTCCACCCGGGTGGCCACCATCCAGCGGGCGAATCGGGCGGGCATGGTCACGATGCAAAAGGTCTTCGTGACCGACCGTTCCACCTGGCCGCGCAGCGTCAAGGCGCTGGAGCAAAGCGACCCTAACCTGGTGCAGCTGATGCCCGCGCCGATGCTGACCCACATGGCCAGGCAGGATCTGCAAGCGCTGCCGCCTATCGTGGCTTCGGGCTTTGTCTGCAACCAGGCGGATATCGGCACCGCGATGAAGCACGGCGCGGTGGGGGTGTCCACCAGCGACCCGCAGTTGTGGAGCCTGGAAGCCCGGCAGCTCAAGGCCTGATACGCCTCGGTACGCGCATGATCGCGGCGACCTCCGCGTATCATGCGCAGGCTGGCGCACCCGCATGCCCGTGGGTGCGCACGATGCCTTCAAGGACCTGACATGAAATTTGGATACACCATCATTTACGTGCCCGATGTGGCGGCATCGCTGTCGTTCTTTGAACGCGCCTTCGGTTTTCCGATCCGGTTCCTGCACGAGTCGAAAACCTATGGCGAACTGGACACTGGCGACACCACGCTGTCGTTCGCCGCGCATGAACTGGCCGACATGAATTTCGGTTCGGGCCACGTCCAGGCGTCTTCGTCTTCACTGCCTTTGGGCATGGAAGTGGCGTTCGTGACGGACGACGTGGCGGCGGCCCATGCCAAGGCTGTGTCCGAGGGCGCGTCGGAACTGAGCGCGCCCAGCGCCAAGCCCTGGGGGCAAGTGGTGTCGTATGTGCGTTGCCCGGACGGTACGCTGGTGGAGCTTTGCACGCCGGTGCAGGGATAAATCCGGGCTAGCCAGGCTAGGGCACTTCCGTCAGTTGAGCCAGTTGCGCATCGTCGGGAAAGCCGCGCGTTCGATAGCGGACCGGGTAGCCCGGCTCGCGCGCCAGCAAGGGTTCCAGCAGGTGCGCCGCCTGGTCCCATGAAACGACGCGGACTTCGCCGATGTCGTCCTGGGCGTCCGGGCGCACCAGCGCCAGACGGTCGACTTTGGGCAGCGACGTGTCCACCCCGCGTGTCCAGGACGCCAACGAAAACGACATGGCCGGCTCTTCGTCAGTGGTGAAGAGGTTGTAGTTCGCCACGAAAATGTCGTGGCCTTGTTCCTCATGGATATGGTCGAGCACGGCCTTCTGTGCGTCGTATTCCGATTTGTCCAACAGGCGCGCCAGATGCGCCAGCCGTTGCGCCAGCACCGGGTCTGTCGGCTCATAGCGCTGCGGCTGACGGTCATTGAAGTGGTACATGTGCGCGCTGACCGATCGGCCTTGCATGAGCGCCTGGAGCGACAGCTCGACCATGTTGGAAAGTCCCTCATCGTCGTTGTCGCCGGTGACCAGCAGCACGTCGCGCGTGGGCATCATGAACACTGGGCGACCCCGTACCGGCACGCGTTCGATCATGTCGGGCAGCAGGGCGCGGCTGATGTCATAGCCGTCTGCCCAGGCGCCACGGTGCACGCCAGGGGAAATTTCGGCGAAGTCGTCGGGGGTGTCGCGCAGGTTGTCGATGGCGATGGCCAGCGCCTGTTCAAACGTCAACTGCCATGCGGCCTCGGGGCCGTTGGTCAGGGTGGAGATGGCGTCCGGGTGGTCCAGCGCCAGCAGCACGACGCAGTCGTCCCCAAAGGGCAGGTAGGCGGGGTGGAAGGCGGCATCGTTTCCCTCGGTGCGCACGTGGTGCAGGCGCACGTCTTCCAATGCGGTGCGGCTGCGGATGACGGCGCGCAGCATGGGCCGCGCCACGCTTGCCTGCTGCGGCGTCAGTTGCTTGCTGCTGGCCAGGGCCGACACAAAGCCTTGCAGCGCGCGCTTTTGCTGGGCGCCCTGCGTATTGCAATAGGCGTGGTAGGCGTTGTGCAGGTTGAAGAACGAGCCTTCGCCCAGTAGCAAGCGGAATTCATCGGCCTTGTAGCTCAGGTCGCCCTCGAATCCCTGCCTGCGCGCCGCCTCGACGAAGAGCTTGGCGAATTGGTCCTGCGTAGGCTTGCGCCGGAACAGCGTGTCGAAAAAACCCATGTGCCTGCCTTTGAATCAGAGGGTGGGCGACGCGCCGGCCCCCACGACGGGTCATTGTGGCCACGGTTCGCGGCCACGTCCAGCGTTGACGCCGCGCAGTGGCAAGCGTCGCTCAGGACGCCGTAAGTCGGAAATCAATACGCTTGCCGGTTACCTTAAGACTCAGAGCCCATTGATGACTACCTCCCCCTTGCAGGCCACGGACCCCTTGCGGTCCCACTATGACCGCATGACGATTGCGCTGCATTGGGCCACCGCCGTGCTGGTGGTGGGCCTGTTCGCGCTGGCGGAGATCTGGAGCTTCCTGCCACGCGGGACGCCGACGCGTCGCTTGCTGCAATCGCTGCACATATCCTTTGGCCTGCTGTTCGCGGCGGTGTTCGTGCTGCGCATCATCTGGCGCTCGACGCAGGGCCGGCGCCTGCCGCCCGCCGCCCAGGGGTTTTTAGGGGCAGCTAGTACAGGTGTACATGGCCTCTTGTACCTGTTGATGGCAGCGCAGATCGTGCTGGGCTTCCTGTTTCGCTGGGCGCAAGGCGAACCGTTCACGTTCTTTGGCTTGTTCGACGTGCCCAGGCTGATTGCGATTGACCGCGAACAGCGCCATTTCATCGGGGACATGCACGAGCTGGTCGCATGGGCAATCATCGTGCTGGCGCTGTTGCACGCGCTGGCGGCGTTGTTCCACCATTACTACCTGCGCGACGGCGTGTTGCGCCGCATGCTGCGCAGCCGGTAAGCCGCCCAGGAAAAAACAGCCGCAAGGGGAAACGGGGGGCGGGCAGGTTGTACATTACGCACTGTCACCCGCCTTATTTCTACAGGATTTCCCCATCATGACCGCCCCAGAAGTCGTAATTTCCTCGTCGATCCGCTGCGCCAATGATCGCCCCTTCGTGCTTTTCGGGGGCATCAACGTTCTGGAATCCCTGGATCTGGCGCTGCGCGCGTGTGAAGAATATCAGCGCGTGACGACCAAGCTGGGCATCCCTTACGTCTTCAAGGCGTCGTTCGACAAGGCCAACCGTTCTTCGATCCATTCCTACCGGGGCCCCGGCCTGGAAGAGGGCATGAAGATCTTCGAAGCCGTCAAGAAAGAGTTCGGCGTTCCGGTCATCACCGACGTGCACGAGCCCTGGCAGGCCGCACCGGTGGCCGAAGTGGCCGACATCCTGCAATTGCCGGCTTTCCTGGCACGCCAGACCGATCTGGTGGTGGCGCTGGCCAAGACGCAGCGCGTGGTCAACATCAAGAAGCCGCAATTCCTCAGCCCGACCCAGATGCTCAACATCGTTGAAAAGTTCACCGAGGCGGGCAACGACAAGCTGATCCTGTGCGATCGCGGCACCAGTTTCGGTTACGACAATCTGGTGGTCGACATGCTGGGTTTCGGCGTGATGAAAAAGGTGTCGGGGAACCGTCCTTTGATTTTCGACGTGACGCATGCCTTGCAGCAGCGTTCCGCCCTGGATGCGGCATCGGGCGGCCGCCGTGCGCAGGTGGCCGAACTGGCGCGCGCCGGCATGGCAGTGGGCCTGGCGGGCCTGTTCCTGGAGGCGCACCCCGATCCCAGGAACGCCAAGTGCGACGGCCCCAGCGCGCTGCCGCTGGACAAGCTGGAACCCTTCCTCACCCAGCTCAAGCAGCTGGACGATCTGGTGAAATCCTTTGCGGCCATCGATATCGAACCTTGAAGCAGGCGCGCATGCCATCGGCGCCGACTTGCTATACGATCCTGGCCAAACCACTTTAGGGAGGCCTGGATGTCTTTTTACGTGATCGTCGCCGTTCGAAAAGAGCCCGTCACCGGGCACATTGCCTACGTGCGCTGGGGCCAGGCGGAACGCGGCGTGCCGGGCTGGGTCACCGAGCCCGTCACGGCGTCGGCGTCGGAGGTCATCGACGTGATCAAGGACGGGGCGGACGTGGAAACCGCCATCAGCGTGGACGGCACCAGCGTGGCGCTGCGTCCCGTTCGAGTGCTGAGGACCGACGACGGCAGCGAGCTGCTGGCCTCTGTGCCTGCCCCCAGTTCCACGCTGCACACGCTGTTCGATCTGCCGGAGTTCTAGGCGGGCAGGCGGCGGCCTTCGGCAAAGCCCGTCAGCGCGTCGCCGGTCAGGCGGTAGCGCACCCATTCATCCAGCGGCACCGCGCCAATCGACACGTAGAAGTCGATGGCTGGCTTGTTCCAGTCCAGCACGCTCCATTCCAGCCGTCCGCAACCGTTGGCCACCGCCTCCTGCGCCAGGTGGCGCAGCAGATCGCGTCCGGCCCCGATGCCGCGGTGTTCGGGCGTGATGTACAGGTCTTCCAGGTAAATGCCGTTCTTGCCGAGCCAGGTGGAATAGCTGTAGAAATAGACGGCATACCCGATGGGCTTTCCATCTACCAGGCACATCAACGCCTTGGCGGGCGCCTGGGGGGCGAAAAGAGTACGGGCGACGTCGTCCGCGCTGGCGATCACTTCGTGCGCGGCACGTTCGTAGACGGCCAGTTCAGTGATGAAGGCGTAGATCTGGGCCGCGTCCGAGAGGGTGGCGGGGCGGATGGCGATATTCACGTTGACTTCCTCCAAATAGGAGGGCCATGCTACCTGCTATTGCGGGCGCCTGCTGGCGGGGCGTCGGGGTCTGACGCATACACAAAGGGGACATCCTCTATGGCTCAGTCTGATGCTGCCGCAGGTCCGACGCCGCCACGCAGGCGGCGCCGCTTGTCCTGGATCTGGCTGGTTCCGGTTGTGGCCGTGATAGGCGGACTGGCGCTGGTGCTGCAAGCGTGGCTGAATGCGGGCCCCACGGCGACCGTTCACTTCCAGACGGCCGAAGGGTTGGAAGCCGGCAAGACGCAGGTTCGGTACAAGGAAGTCACGGTCGGGCTGGTCGAACGCGTCAATCTGAATGCAGATCGCACCGGCGTGGTGGTGACCATTCGCGTCGACAAGGACGCGGCTACGCTGTTGCGTGAAGGAACCGTATTCTGGGTGGTCCGACCGCGATTGACCCTGAGCGGCGTGTCCGGCCTGGGCACGCTGTTGTCCGGTTCGTATATCGGCTTGGATCCCGTTGGCGGCCAGGGCAAAAATGGCGTCCAGGGCGAACGCAAAAGCGACTTCATCGGATTGGAAATCCCACCCGAGGTGGCCCAGGATCGCGCGGGAAAGCGCTTTACGCTGCACGCGAACGACCTGGGGTCGCTGGATGTCGGTTCGCCCCTGTACTACCGCCGCATCGCCGTCGGCCAGGTCGTGAGCTACCGGCTGGCCAAGGGCGGGGACGGCGTCGACGTGCAGGTGTTCGTCGACGCCCCGAATGACCTTTACGTCAACGAAAACACGCGCTTCTGGAATGCCAGCGGGGTGGACTTCAGCGTGGATGCGCGCGGTCTGCAAATGCGGTCACAGTCCCTGGTTTCGGTCATCATCGGTGGCGTCGCTTTCGACACCCTGGGTCAGCATGAACGGCAACCCGCGGCAGCGGGCACCGCTTTTCCGCTGTTCTCAAGCGAAGAGTCGGCCCGTGCCCAGCCCGACGGCATTCCACTGCGCGTGCGCATGCGTTTCGACCAGTCCGTGCGTGGGTTGGTGGTGGGGGCTCCCATCGACGCGTACGGCGTCACCGTGGGCAAGGTGGACGCCATCAACCTGGATTTTGACGAGACGACAAAGCAGTTCTACGCCCTGGTTTCCGCCACGCTGTACCCCGAACGCCTGGGGGCGCAGACGTTCGAGCGAATCAAGGATTTCGCGGGGCCGGACACGCGGCATCCCAGCGGCGTGTTGATGGCCGCGTTGGTCGCGCGGGGCACGCGCGCCCAGTTGCGCATCGGCAATCTGTTGACGGGGCAACTCTACGTGGCGCTGGCTGAATTTCCGAATGCCAAGCCGGTGACTTTCACGATGGAAGACCAGCCCTTCATTCCTACAGTGCCCAACAACCTGGACCAGTTGCAGCAGCAACTGAACAGCATCCTGACCAAGGTCGAGAAGGTGCCGTTCGACGAGATCGGCACCGAGCTGGCTGGCGCGCTGCGTGGGGCAAGCAAGCTGGTCAAGCGGCTGGACGGGCAATTGGCCCCCGAGGCGCAGGCCGTGCTGCGCCAGGCCAACCGGTCGCTGGCCGCCGTGGGCGCTTTGCTGGCGCCCGAATCGGACTTACCGGTAAATACGGATACTGCCCTGCGTGAGCTGGGTCGGGCGGCGCGCTCGCTAAGGCAACTGTCCGATTATTTGCAGGCCCACCCGGACGCGCTGTTGCGCGGCAGGGCGCAGGACGCGGCGCCGAGCAAGTAAATCGAGCGACCTCGGGCATGGCACTTGCTGATGGGTTCTTCACGAACGGTTGCGGCACTGCGGCCGTCGATGCGGTATCCGAGGGGGGAGAACCGAATGGATCACAGTGAAATGATGGCCCGCATGATTTCCCAGCACGTGGCGCCTGATAAGTTGGACGGTTGGGATGGCGTGCTGTCCGCCTACGCCGATTGTCTGTTGGAGGTCCAAGGCAAGCTGAGCGATGCCGACGTCAGCCGGTTCCTGGACGTGGGCGCACGGGTGTTTCGGTCGTGCTGTCAGGACGAGGCGCGTCAACGTTGGACCGCCGAGGAATTGGTGGCCTTCCACCGCAAGCCCGACTGCGACGCGTGAGCGCTTCGCTTCCGAGCGATCAAGCCGGCGACAGATCGGTCAATAGAGGCACTGGCTAAGGGCGAATTTGCGGCCGAAAGCGTGGACCTCGTCTCCATCCACCGACGCCGCCAGATCCCAGTGTCCGCCGCGGGTGACAAGGAAAGATTGACCGGTCAGCGCATGCCGCAATGCAAAGCGCCAGAAGGCGGATTCAGATCCCAGCGGTTCCAGGTCATGCGGCCCGATCATCAGGCGCGTAGGGCGTGGCGTCGCGCCCAAAGACCATCGCAGCGCAATCGCCAGGAAGGCGAACCTCGCCGATAGCGAAGACGGTTGAACGCAAAGGACTCGAATCTTGTTGCTCATGGGCGCCACCTTTTGCAGGTGCTAATGAGCGTAGCAAAGACGCGCGTGACGTTCTATACCGCCTTTGCTGTATTTCGATGCGTAAGGTCCGAGGATTGGCGGCATCTGCCGATAAGCAATGATCAGGACGACGCGGTCAGCGCCGCCGCAAGCCTTCGAGCAAGCTGTCCAGCGTGTGCAACGCTGCATCCAGGCGTTCTTCGCCCTCTGTGGCGCTAGCGATCCACAATGCGCTGTCCGTCAATCCGCCATTGATGAAATGCGCGAGTGCTCGGGGAGCGACAGCGTTGATGAGCTGGTCTTCGACCAGTTGCTGGATCAACGCCTCCATTGATGCGATGCACTGCGATGGCGCCGCGTTCGGTGCCGCGCCCAACACCGCTGGCGCGTCTTGCAGCACGATTCTTCGAATGGCCGGTTCGGTCGCCATCCGCAGATAGGCGCGGCACCGCTCGCGCAGCGCCGTCCAGGCATCAGGCGCCGTGTCGGAAATGTCCGTAAGGCGTTGGTCCATTTCGTCGTCGATCTGTTCGACCACCGCCGCCAGCAAACCCTTCTTGTCGTCAAAATGGTGATACAAAGCGCCTCGCGTCAGCCCGGCCTGGGCGGTGAGATCGTCCATGGACGTCGCCGCATAACCGACGCGCTCGAACGCGTGCCGGGCAGTGGCCAGCAGTTTGGCGCGGGTGGCTTCGATCATTTGTGCGCGAGTGCGGGACATGCGCGTCTCCCCCTGACATACGGTGCGTAGCTTAATTGACATACGCAATGTATGTGAATACGATCTGCCCGTCCACATGAATTCGAAGGTCGTCGGTGTCCAATCCGTATCGTGAGCTGTTCAATGCACCCGGGGCCCTGGGTTTCGTCCTGGCCGGCGCCATCGCGCGCCTGCCGCTGCCGATGATTGGCATCGGCATCATCACGATGCTGTCAGAAGTGCGGGGCAGTTACGGATTGGCGGGCTCCGTTGCGGCCACCTTTGCGCTGGCCACGGCCTTGCTGGCGCCGCGCATTTCCCGGCTGGTCGACCGCCATGGGCAGGGACGCGTGCTACCGCTTGCCGCCGGTGCCTGCGTGACGGCGCTGATCTGCCTGTCCGCCTGCGTGCATTGGAACGCGCCGGATTGGACACTGTTTCTGTTTGCCGCGTTGGCGGGCACCTTGCCCAGCATGCCGGCCATGATCCGCGCCCGCTGGACGGAAATCTTCCGCGACCAGCCGCAACTGCGCACGGCATATGCGCTGGAGTCGGTGGCCGACGAGGTCAGCTTCATCCTGGGACCGCCCTTGGCCGTGGGGCTCAGTGTGATGTTCTTTCCGCAGGCGGGTCCGCTCGTCGCCGCGTTGTTGTTGGCGGTGGGCGTGACGGCATTCGTATCGCAACGCGCCACCGCGCCAGCGGTAGAGGCCCGGCCAGCAGGGCGCCAGGCGTCGGTGCTGCGCATGCCGTCCATGCGCGCCCTGGTGGCGATGATGGCGGCCATGGGCGTCATCGTGGGCACCATCGACGTGTTGAGCGTGGCCTTTGCGCGGGCGCAAGGTGTACCCGCCGGCGCCAGCCTCGTGCTGTCGGCCTACGCGCTGGGTTCGTGCGTGGCGGGGCTGGCGTTCGGCGTCATGAAATTCAAGATGCCGCTGGCGCGCCTGCTGTCGATCGCAGCGGCCGTGACGGCATTCACGACCTTGCCGCTGCTGCTGGTGAACGATCTGCTGACCCTGGCGCTGGGTGTGTTGCTGGCCGGGCTGTCGTTCGCGCCGACCATGATCATTGCGATGGCTTTGGTCGAGAGCAATGTGCCGGGCCAGCGCCTGACGGAAGGCCTGACGTGGCTGATCACGGGATTGGGCGCGGGCGTGGCGGCGGGGGCGGCGATAGCGGGCTGGGTGGTCGATCACTACGGTGTGCAAGCGGGTTTCTGGACGGCGGCGGCAGCCGGCGCGGTGGTGCTGCTGGTGGCTTTGCCGGGCGCTCGGATGCAAGCGGCGACGAACGCCGCGCGGTAGGCCAGGGCGTCGATAGAATGGCGGTTCCGGCGCGGTGTGGGCCGCGCCGTTCACAGGAGCACACATGTCCAGAACCGTCATCAACCCCGACACTGTTTTCAATACCGTCCAGTACGGGTTCAGTCAGGCGGTCATCGTGACCGGCCAGCGCAGAATACTGCTGTCGGGCCAGGTCGGCGTCGACATCCATGAACGCACCGTCAGCCCGGGCCTGCAAGGCCAAACCGAAGCGGCGCTCGACAATATCGAACGCGTGCTGGCCGCTGCGGGCGCCACGCTGGCGCAAGTCATCATGTTGCGCATCTACATCTGCGACACCGTGCGCGGAGAGCAGGAAGTCATTGCGCAGGCGCTGCGGGATCGTTTCCCCCAAGACCCGCCGCCGTCGTCCTGGGTGATCGTCAGCGGCTTGTCGCTGCCCGAATGGCTGGTCGAGATCGAAGCGGAAGCCATGCTGGATTAGGGCAGGGCCCCCGGCTAGGGCTTGTCGCGCCACGGCGTCGTGGCGAAGGCCGCGCGCAGATGCGCCAGGAATCCGGCGGTGCGGGCCGACTGGTCCTGGCGCGACTTCACCAGCGCCACGACGTTGGCGTCGGGCAAGTTCCAGCCGGCAAGCAGCGGCACCAGCGCCCGCGTTTGCAGATGTTCGGCGACGTCCCATTCCGAGCGTGCAACGATGCCGTGTCCCGCCAACGCCCATTGCAACGCCGCGCCGCCCGCATTGCTGGACAGCACGGGTGCCACGCGCACCCCTACCGCCGGACCACGGCCACGCTTGAAGCGCCACAGCGTCACGTCCTCGTCGTTCTCGCGCAGGGCGATGCAGTCGTGATCGCGCAGGTCTTCGGGCTTGGCCGGGGCCCCGTGGCGCGCCAGGTATGCCGGGGACGCGCACAGGATGCGGCGATTGGGCGCCAAGGGGTAGGCCACCAATGTCGAATCGCGCAGTTCGCCGATGTGGACCATGACGTCCCAGTTGTCGGTCGCCAGCCGAGGCGGGCCGTCGGACAAGGTCAGGCTTGCCGTGATGTTGTCGCTGGTCTTGCGAAAGTCCGCCACCAGTTCCGCCATATATCGTTGCCCGAAGCCCAGCGGCGCCACGACGCGCAGATGCCCCGCCACGACGCCACGGCGGCCCGCCAGTTCGTCGGCCAGGTCGCCAAGCTCGCCGCAGATCTGCCCGGCCCGCAGCGCCAACAGGCGGCCTTCGTCGGTCAGTGCGGTGCCTCGACCCGACCGATTGACCAGCCGGACGCCCAGACGCTTTTCCAATGCGTGTAGCCGTTGCGTGACGGCGGGCGGCGTCACGTCCAGCGCGCGCGCCGCTTGCGCTAGCGAAGGCGTCGCCGACAGGCTCAGGAAAAATCGCAGGTCGTCGGTGGTAATCATTCAGTTTCAGCTTAATGAAAAATTAAGCCATGATTAAACACGGTCCAGCCCGTGCGCGCCATACTGGCGTCATTGCACTCAAACTGTTCCGAACGCTTCTTCACTCCGAGATTTGCCATGACTGCTGCCACCCTTACTCCCACGCTCGACGATCTGGAAACGCCGTGCCTGCTGCTGGATGAATCGCGCATGATGCGCAATATCCAGCGCTTGGGCGCGCTGATGGCCGAGCATGGCGTTCAACTGCGCCCGCACCTGAAGACGCCCAAATCGGTGGAGGTGGCGCGGCGCGTCATGAGCAGCCCGCAGGGGCCGGCGGCGGTGTCCACCCTTCAGGAGGCCGAGCAATTTGCCGCGGCCGGCGTCACCGATCTGCTCTACGCGGTGGGCGTGGCGCCCGGCAAGCTGGCGCGCGTAGAGGCGCTGCGCAAGCGCGGCGTCGACCTGACGGTGGTCGTCGACAGCCTGGAAGCGGCGCGCGCCCTGGCCGCGCACGTTCAGATGGCCGGCGCTGCGATTCCCGCACTGATCGAAATCGATTGCGACGGTCACCGCGCCGGCGTGCAACCCGGCAACGCCGAGCAGCTTGTGGCGATTGCCCGCGTCCTGCACGAGGCGCATAGCCTGCGCGGCGTGATGACCCACGCGGGGGAGTCTTATGCTTGCCGCAGCGTTGAAGCAATCGCCGACATGGCCGAGCAGGAGCGCGCCGCCGCAGTCAGTTGCGCCGAGACGATCCGCGGCGCGGGGTTGCTTTGCCCGGTGGTGAGCGTGGGGTCCACGCCTACCGCCCATTTCGCGCGCAACCTGGAAGGCGTGACGGAAGTGCGTGCGGGCGTGTACGTGTTTTTCGATCTTGTGATGGCGGGCCTGGGCGTGTGTACGGTGGACGATATCGCTGCCTCGGTGCTCACCACCGTGATCGGCCATCAGCCCGACAAGGGCTGGATCTTGGTGGATGCGGGATGGATGGCCATGTCACGGGACCGGGGCACTGCCAAGCAGGCAGTCGACCAGTTGTACGGCGTGGTTTGTGATGTGCAGGGGCGGATCTATCCTGATCTGCTGCTGGCCGAAACGAACCAGGAGCAGGGCATCGTCAAGCTGCGCGCGGCAAGTGGCGCCTCTTTGCCTGATCTGCCCTTGGGTACGAAGCTGCGCATTTTGCCCAACCATGCCTGCGCGACCTGCGCGCAGCACGACGCCTACGAAGTCGTGCAGCCCGGCGTGCCGGGTGTAGTGGCGCATTGGGAACGCTTTCGAGGCTGGTAATCGGAATGAACAAGGAACCGGACATGGATTTCATTAATACCCCGGACGCAACGCCGCCCGCTGGCCATTACTCGCAAGCCGTCCGTGCTAACGGTTTTGTGTTCGTGTCGGGGCAACTGGGCTTTCTGCCCGCCGCGCAGCCGGGCGCCAGGCCCGCTCTTGCAACGGGAGCCACCGCGCAGACCGAAGCGGCGCTGCGCAGCATTGGCGCCATCCTGCACGCAGCGGGCGCATCGCTGGATTCGGTCGTGAGCGTGACGGTCTACATCCCCGACATCGGCTTGTGGGATGAAGTCAATCGGGTGTACGAGCGAGCATTCGGCAATCATCGTCCGGCGCGTGCGGTCGTGCCCACGCGCGAATTGCATTTCGGAGCGCAGGTCGAGATCAGCGTGGTTGCCGTCGCCGCCCCGGCTTGACGGGGCCAGGCACGGGGGAGCGCCGCCTATAATGCGCACGCCTCAACGCCTACGGGGGAGACGTTCGCATGCAGTACGAATATTTGTTCTGGTCCATGGCCGTGATGGTGGCGGCCGCGCTGGTCGGCGGCTCGCTATGCGGCCGCCTGCGCTCGGTCAAACAGGTGTTGATCGGCGTGATCGCGCTGGCCTCGGCCATTTGCGTGGCGGTCGTGATGCTTTCGCGCCAGGGTGGTTTCGGCGACTTGTCGGCGATGCTTGCCATCGCCGCATTCATGTTCAGCCTGGTGATCGGCACCGCCGCATCCTTGCTCACGCGGCGCATCTTGCAGCGCCGCTGAGCCCAGGCCTTACGCTTTACTCTTCGGCGTCGAATTCGTCGGCGTCGTCTTCGTCGTCTTCATCCTGTTCCAGCGCGTCATAGCCCTTCCAGGTAATGCGCCAGCGCGCCGCGCCCGCGTTGGCCGCGGTCTCGCTGACTTGCTTGACCAGGCCGGCGTCGGCCAACAGATCCAGGTGATGAGCAATGACCTGCAAGCCCTGTTCTTCCGGGTGCGGGGCCAGGGCGGCGTTCTTGATGTCGTGGGTGCTCAGGTTGGGCCCGGGCGCGTCGCGCAGGGCGCCCAGGATCGTGACGACCAAGTCGAAATCGCGTTGCATGATGTTCACCGTAAGAAAATGGGTAGGCTGACAATAGCAGAGTTACGTGGCGCGGATGCGACGGCGCGCAAGGTCGGGTTACAGTCGATGGTTCTCGACAACTGACTCTACCTACAGAACTTTATGAAGAAACCCGCTGAACGCGATTGCCTCGCGGTGATCCCCGGTTATTCGGGCCAGGCCGCCAAGCTCTACCTCACCCGAGGCGAAGACGAGCGCATCGAAGGCGTGACGATTTTCGACCTGCTGGGCCACGTCAAGCAACAAGGCGACGCCGAGTCTGCGGCTGCCTGGATCGGTGACTGGCTTGCCCAGGAATCCGACAACCGTAAGGCCCGCCGCACGCAATTGCAGGCGCAGATGTTCATCTGCAAGCTCGCTGGCGAAGAGAAGAGCGTGTTCCTGGCGACCCAGAAGCCGCTCATTCGCGTGCTGACCGATGCCGGGGTGCGCTGCCGTAGCGTGGCGGCCACGTCCGGGGCCGCTCGGCAGTCCCTGGGCCCGAATGTCAAAAAACATTAGGCGAAGGCTGTTATAGTCGCGCCTGGGCGTGAGATTGCACCTTCACGGTGCGTGCGTCCAAGCGGGCCCTGCCCGCTGATCAAGGAAGAGTGAACATGGAAATAGTAAGTCGGCACCTTGCCGACGTAGCGGGCGGCGTCGAGCTGCTCACGACGCTGGATGGCGAGCCCATCAGCGTCTATGTGGTGGTGGGCGTATCCGATCTCAATGCGATCGCTGACATCGTCCCCATCGAAAAGGTCGAAGCCGGAGCGGATATACACGCTTCAAATGTCGACAATATTGATAATGCGCAAGAACAAATCGACCAAGTCCTGGAAAATATGAATCCCGGCGACGTGGCGGTTTTCCTTTGCTCGGGATCCGATGCTTTTGGCGCGGCTCTCGATCTGTTGGGTTTACCTATCGACGAGTAAGCCTGGCGGCAAACCAAAGTGCTGATCCAAATGACGTATGAAAGACGTATGCATTAGGACAGCATTTATATAAGCCCTGATTGTTTTTTTATGTTGTATGGGTGTTTACACCTATGCAGGGACAAGTTTTGCCTATGAAAACGTGCAAATTTTCAACGCAGTTTCTCTTTGTTGCATTATTGGCACGTATTTTTTAGGATTATGTTGACTTGTGAGGGGAACATAACGATAGTGTCGGCACACGATCACAAGCGTTGCGATTTTCGTTCAGTGCCGTGCCTTTTCCGGCTCAGCGTTATTGTTCTACTGTCCCCTCCTTGATTGATTCGTGACCTCCGGGCATTTGCCCATTATCTCTAGGAAATACAGTATGGAAACCGGCGTCGTTAAGTGGTTCAATTCGGAAAAAGGCTATGGCTTCATCACCCCGGAAGCGGGTGGTAAAGATCTGTTCGCTCACTTCTCCGAAATCCAGGGTTCTGGCTTCAAGTCTCTGGAAGAGAACCAGCGCGTCAGCTTTGTGACGGCCAATGGCCCCAAGGGCCCGCAAGCCACGAAGATTCAGGTCCTGTAAAGGTCTGAGTTTTCGCAAAAAAGCCCCTTCGGGGGCTTTTTTTGTTTTTGGCCGCGCTATTCTTGGCAAGGCTGCGGTGCCGCGCTACACGCGGCGCGCATGCCCTTATCGCTCCAGCGCCTTCAGGATCGTTCCCATGACATCTTCGCCGTCAGCAACCCAACCTATCCAAGCGCACGATGTGGTGGCCTTCTGGGCCGATGCAGGCCCCGCGCAGTGGTATCGCAAAAGCGATGCGTTCGACGCTGAGTTCCGCCAACGCTTCGAATCGACACATTGGGCGGCCGCGTCGCGTCAGTTGGATGCCTGGCAGGAAGACGCCGATGGCGCCCTGGCGTTGATGATCCTGTTGGACCAGTTCCCGCGCAACGCGTATCGGGGCACGGCGCATATGTTCGCCACCGATCCCTTGGCGCAGTACTTTGCTGAACGCGCTATCGCGGCTGGCCACGATCTGGCTGTTGCGCCGGCGATGCGCCAGTTTTTCTACATGCCGTTCGAACACTCGGAGAGTTTGGCGATGCAGAATCGCGGCGTGGCGTTGATGGAACCCTTGGAAGCGGACACGCTGCGCTGGGCCGTCCTGCATCGCGACATCATCAAACGGTTTGGCCGCTTCCCTCATCGCAACGCGGTGCTGGGCCGACAGACCACGCAAGCCGAGCATGAATTCCTGGAGTCAGGAGGCTTTGCGGGCTGATCCGCCAGGCAACTCCCTGGCCGCGCTCCGATAGCGGTAGGTATCGGCGTGTATCTTTTCATAGCAAGGTGAAAATTCCGGCTGTCTTGCGTCGTGCTTTGATCGACCGTTCGCATATTTGACGTTTTTCGGGGTTCACCAATACACTGGGTTCAGCGAGATTTTCAAGCGACGCGGTCTGCGTCAACTTGTCGCCGTCAGTGGTGCTGCGGTTGCTTCCTCTCCCATCCTTGATGATCTGGCGCCCCGCGAGAAATCGCATCTCTTAGGTTCAAGGACACTCCATGGCAACCGGCATCGTTAAGTGGTTCAACGCCGAAAAGGGTTATGGCTTCATCATGCCCGACGACGGCAGCAAAGACCTTTTCGCCCATTACTCCGAGATCCGCAGCGAAGGCTATAAATCGCTGCAGGAAAACCAGCGCGTCACCTTCGAGGTCGGTACCGGTCCCAAAGGTCCCAGCGCCAAGAACATCAAGGTCGCAACCTGATTCTCCGCGGGTAGCGCGCCGGGTGCGCCTGGTGTTCGGCCCATAAAAAAGCCCCCACACGCAATGTGTGGAGGCTTTTTTTTCGCCACGACGCCATGCGCCGCAGCACATGCAGTCTTAATGCTTGTGCGCGGTCGGCGTGGACAGTTTGTCGACCAGCGCAATACCCAACGCCGACAGAATGAACAGGGCGTGGATGATGGTTTGCCACATGACGCCGGCTTCGGTAAAACGTGCGTTCGGCGTGCCGATCGTGCCGGCTTCGATGAAGGTGCGCAGCAGGTGGATCGACGAGATGCCGATGATGGCCATCGCCAGTTTCACTTTAAGCACGCTGGCGTTCACATGGCTCAACCATTCCGGTTGATCCGGATGGTTCTGCAAGCGCAGGCGTGACACGAACGTCTCGTAGCCGCCGACGATCACCATGACCAGCAGGTTCGAAATCATGACGACGTCGATCAGCCCCAGCACCAGCAGCATGATTTCCATTTCGCCAAAGCTGTTGGCGTGGGTCAGCAGGTGCCACAGCTCTTTCAAAAAGAGCATGACGTAAACGCCTTGCGCCACGATCAGGCCAAGGTAGAGCGGCAGCTGTAGCCAGCGCGAACTGAAGATCAGACTGGGCAGCAGGCCCAGGCGGGGAGGGGAGCGTTCAATCATTGTTGGGTGCGAGCCATTTGTGGGTTGCGATGAAAAGCGCGGCGGCAATTCTAACAACGCCGCGACGACAGCCGCAGCAGATTTTTATGACATCTGTTGGTCAGTGCGGCGCGCCGGGCTAGCACGCTTGAAGACGGTTTGCCGGCCTTTTATGTAAGCGAAACTGCCATTTGCGAAACTCTGTGGCGAAACGCTTGGAGCGCTTTTGGCATAGATAGAATTGCCGCCTCGCTCGCATAGAGTCAGTCCAGAGGAGTTTGTTCCCATGAAGATTCGCTACACCGTTGCCGCGTTGACCGTTGCGCTTGCCCCTTATTCCGCGTCGCATGCCTTCGACATCGGTGGCCTGGTGGGCGCCGGCAGCAAGGTCGTGCAAGCTGCCACCCTGAGTGATGCCGAAATCAAGACGCTGTCCGACAAGGCCTGCGCGCAGAGCGATTCGCAAGAGAAGATCGCCGCGCCCGGCAGCAAGTACGACGCGCGTCTGCAGAAAATCGCCAAGGCGCTGGGCGGCACCGTCAATGGTCAGAAGGCCAACTACAAGGTCTACATCACCAAGGACGTCAATGCCTGGGCCATGGCCAACGGCTGCATCCGCGTCTACAGCGGCCTGATGGACATGATGACGGACGACGAAGTCATGGGCGTGGTCGGCCACGAAATCGGTCACGTGGCGCTGGGCCACAGCAAGAAGGCCATGCAGACCGCCTACACCGTGTCCGCCGCGCGTGACGCCGCCGGCGCTGCAGGCGGCGCGACGGTGGCCGCGCTGAATTCTTCGCAACTGGGCGACCTGACGGAGAAATTCATCAACGCTCAGTTCTCGCAGTCGCAGGAAAGCGCCGCGGACGACTATTCGTTCGACCAGCTCCAGGCCAAGAAGCTCAATACCCGCGGTCTGGTGACGGCATTTCAGAAGCTTGCCGAGCTGGATGGCGGCAAGAGCGATATGATGAGCTCGCACCCGTCCTCGGCCAAGCGCGCTCAACACATCGAAGATCGCATCGCCAAGGCCAAATAAGGCGTCAAAGCGACGTTCTTCCTCCCCTTTCGGGTGGAAATCGGGGCGCGAGTATCCGGGCAAATCCGGGGCTCGCGCCCCTTTGCGTCAGGGTTCCGGAAGTTTCCGGTAAAATGGCGCGTTTATCCGCCCGTAATCTCATCTCTCGGAAAATAGGTCTTTTAATGCAGCCTGTGGTTGAAACCCTCTCCGGCCTGGAGCGCCGTGTTGATCTGGCCGTCTCGGTGGCCGACGTCGAAAAGGAAGTCCAGGCGCAATTGAAGCGCGTGGCTCGCACCGCCAAGGTCCCCGGCTTCCGCCCGGGTAAAGCTCCGCTCGCCATGCTCGAGCGCAGCCATGGCCCCAGCATCCGCTACGACGTGATCAACAGCCAAGTTGGCCGTGCGTTCGAACAAGCCATCGACGGCGCCAAGTTGCGCGTCGCTGGCGCCCCGAACCTGGAACCCAAGACTGAAGGCGTCACCGACGACACGCTGGCGTTCACCGCCACGTTCGAGGTGTACCCCGAAGTCGTCGTCCCGGACCTGTCGGCGCTGGCCGTCACCCGTTACGAAACCGCCGTCACCGACGCCGAAGTTCAACAAACCCTGGACGTCCTGCGCAAGCAGCGCGCCACGTTCGAAGCCCGTGAAGGCCGCGCCTCGCAAGACGGCGACCGCGTCACGCTGGACTTCGCTGGCACCATCGACGGCGTGCCGTTCGAAGGCGGCAAGGCCGAAGATTTCCCGTTCGTGCTCGGCCAAGGCCGCATGCTGCCGGAATTCGAAGAAGCCGCTCGTGGCCTGAAGGCTGGCGAAACCAAGGTCTTCCAACTGAAGTTCCCGGACGACTACCAAGGCGTGGAAGTTGCCGGCAAGACCGCTGAATTCACCATCACCGTCAAGGAAGTGGCTGAAGGCGTGTTGCCCGAACTGAACAGCGAATTCGCCAAGTCCCTCGGCCAAGCCGAAGGCGACGTCGAAAAGCTCAAGGCCGACATCCGCAGCAACATCGAACGCGAAGTCAAGGTCCGTTCGGCTGGCCGCACCAAGTCCAGCGTCATGGACGCCCTGGTCGAAGCCGGCAAGTTCGACGTGCCGAAGGCGCTGGTCGACAACGACGTCCAAGGCCGTGTCGCCGCTGCCCGCGAAGAGCTCAAGCAGCGTGGCATCCCCAACGCCGAATCCGTGCCGATCCCGGCTGAAGCCTTCTCGACCGAATCCGAACGCCGTGTCCGCCTGGGCCTGCTGGTGTCGGAACTGGTCAAGCAAGCCCAGCTGCAAGCCAAGCCCGAGCAAGTTCGTGCGCGCATTGAAGAATTCGCGGAAAACTACGAACAACCCGCTCAGGTTGTCAGCTATTACCTGGCAGACCGCCAGCGTCGTGCTGAAATCGAGGCTATCGTGCTGGAAGACAATGTCGTCGCGCACGTGCTGGAAAAGGCTAAGGTCACCGACGAAAAGGTGCCTTTCGATCAGTTGATGGGGATGGCGTAACACTATGCAGAGATTCACCGATTTCTATGCGGCAATGAATGGCGGGTCTTCGGTGACCCCCACCGGCCTGGGCTACATTCCCATGGTTATCGAGCAGTCGGGGCGCGGTGAACGCGCTTACGACATCTATTCGCGTCTGCTCCGCGAACGGCTCATTTTCCTGGTGGGTCCGGTCAATGACGCAACGGCCAACCTGGTTGTGGCGCAGTTGCTGTTCCTGGAATCGGAGAATCCTGACAAGGACATTTCCCTGTACATCAACTCGCCGGGCGGGTCGGTGTATGCGGGAATGGCCATTTTCGACACCATGCAGTTCATCAAGCCGGACGTCTCGACCCTGTGCACGGGCTTGGCAGCCAGCATGGGTGCGTTCCTGCTGGCGGCTGGCAAGAAGGGCAAGCGTTTCACGCTGCCCAACTCCCGGATCATGATCCACCAGCCGTCGGGTGGCGCCCAAGGGCAAGCGTCCGACATCCAGATCCAGGCTCGCGAGATCCTGGACCTGCGCGAACGCCTGAACCGGATCCTGGCCGACAACACCGGCCAGTCGATGGAGCGAATCGGCCTGGACACGGAACGTGACAACTTCATGTCCGCCGAAGATGCGGTATCGTATGGATTGGTGGACAAGGTGATGAGCTCGCGCTCGGAAGGCTGACTTCCAGGCTGATCCGAACCCGCTGCCACCAAGTTTGAGTAAGCGCATGCGCTGGACCCCTGACCGGTCTGGCGCATCTTTACCTGAGATACGAAACAAATATGCCTGAAAAAAAGGGATCGGCAGACGCAAAAGTGCTGCATTGCTCGTTTTGCAATAAAAGCCAGCACGAAGTCCGCAAGCTGATCGCGGGTCCGTCGGTGTTCATCTGCGATGAATGCATAGATCTGTGCAACGACATCATCCGCGAGGAAGCGCAAGCGACCGCGCGCGCGGCGATTCGTTCCGAACTGCCCACTCCGGCCGAAATCAAGACCTTCCTCGATCAGTACGTCATTGGGCAGAATTCGCCCAAGCGCATGCTGGCCGTGGCGGTTTACAACCATTACAAGCGCATTCGTCACGGCGAGATCAAGGGTGACGAAGTCGAGCTCTCCAAGAGCAACATCATGCTGATCGGGCCCACCGGCTCGGGCAAGACGCTGTTGGCGCAGACTCTGGCGCGCATGCTGAATGTGCCTTTCGTCATGGCAGACGCCACGACGCTGACCGAAGCCGGCTATGTCGGTGAAGACGTCGAAAACATCATTCAGAAGTTGCTGCAGAACTGCAATTACGAAGTAGAGAAGGCGCAGCGCGCCATCATCTACATCGATGAAATCGACAAGATTTCCCGCAAGTCGGACAACCCGTCCATCACGCGCGACGTGTCCGGCGAAGGCGTGCAGCAAGCGCTGCTCAAGCTGATCGAAGGTACGGTCGCTTCGGTGCCCCCGCAGGGCGGGCGCAAGCATCCCAACCAGGACTTCGTCCAGGTGGACACGACCAACATCCTGTTCATCGTGGGCGGCGCCTTCGACGGATTGGAAAAGGTCATCCGTGATCGCACCGAAAAGTCTGGTATCGGTTTTTCGGCTTCGGTCCGCGCCAAGTCCGAACGTGGCGTGGGCGAACTGTTCTCGGAAGTCGAACCCGAAGATCTGATCAAGTTCGGCTTGATTCCGGAACTCGTGGGTCGTCTGCCCGTGGTCGCCACGCTGGACGAACTGGACGAAGCGGCCTTGGTTCAGATCCTGACCGAACCCAAGAACGCGCTGCTCAAGCAATTCCAGAAGCTGTTTGCGATGGAAGGCGCCGAGCTCGATCTGCGGCCCGCCGCCTTGAAAGCCATCGCCCGCAAGGCGCTCAAGCGCAAGACTGGCGCGCGCGGCCTTCGTTCGATCATCGAACAGACGTTGCTGGACACCATGTATGAGTTGCCCTCGCAGGGCAACGTCAAACGTGTCGTCGTCGACGAGAACGCGATTGAAGGTGAAGGCAAGCCTTTGCTGATCTATGCGGACGAAGCTGGCGAGAGCGACAAGCCCGAGCGTGGCGAGGTTCGCGACGCCGCAGCGTAATATTTCAAAAAAGCCCGTTCCTGTAACGGGTTTTTTTGCCGTAGGAGTGCCCTTCGGGGCATTTTTTTTCGCCTTTTGCCTATCCGGCAGCCGGGATCTTGAATTTTCGGCTATTGTTCCCATAACAGACGTAACTGACGCGGATAGCCCGGGTACTCTCCCAGGCTCCCCGTCCCCGATACGCCGAGTCATACCGAGGAACCTCCTATGTCTGCCAGCCAGACCCTGCCTTCCGACCCGATCGACCTGCCCCTGCTGCCACTTCGCGATGTCGTGGTGTTTCCGCATATGGTCATCCCGCTGTTCGTCGGCCGTCCGCGCTCTATCCGCGCGCTCGAGGTTGCGATGGAAGCGGGCAAAAGCATCATGCTGGTGGCCCAAAAGTCCGCCGGCAAGGATGATCCCACCCCCGAAGACGTCTACGAAATCGGCTGCGTCGCCGGTATTCTGCAGATGCTCAAGCTGCCCGACGGCACCGTAAAGGTGTTGGTCGAGGGCACTCAGCGTGCCCGTATCAACAGCATCGAGGACGCCGATTCGCACTTCACCTGCCAGGTGACGCCGATTGAGCCGGACGCCATGCAAGGCTCCGAGACCGAGGCCCTGCGCCGCGCGATCGTTGCCCAGTTCGAGCAGTACGTAAAGCTCAACAAGAAGATCCCCCCGGAGATCCTGACCTCGTTGGCTGGCATCGATGATGCGGGCCGCCTGGCTGACACGATCGCCGCGCACCTTCCGCTCAAGCTCGAGCAAAAGCAGAAAATGCTCGAGATCGTCGGTACTTCCGAGCGCCTTGAAGGTCTGCTCACCCAGCTCGAAACCGAAATCGACATTCTTCAGGTCGAGAAGCGGATTCGTGGCCGCGTGAAGAAGCAGATGGAGAAGAGCCAGCGCGACTACTACCTGAATGAGCAGGTCAAGGCCATTCAGAAAGAGTTGGGCGAAGGCGAAGAGGGCGCGGATATCGAAGAGCTCGAGAAAAAGATCATCGCGGCCCACATGCCCAAAGAGGCACGTAAGAAGGCCGACGCCGAGCTCAAGAAGCTCAAGCTCATGTCGCCCATGTCGGCCGAAGCCACCGTGGTGCGCAATTACATCGATACGCTCATCAACCTTCCCTGGAGGAAGAAGAGCAAGATCAACAACTCGATCGCCAACGCCGAGACGGTGCTGGACAACGACCACTACGGTCTGGAAAAGGTCAAGGAACGCATCCTTGAGTATCTTGCCGTGCAACAGCGCGTAGACAAGGTCAAGGCGCCGATCCTGTGCCTGGTCGGTCCTCCGGGCGTGGGTAAGACCTCGCTGGGGCAGTCCATCGCCAAGGCGACGAACCGCAAGTTCGTGCGTATGGCGCTGGGTGGTGTGCGTGACGAGGCCGAGATTCGTGGCCACCGTCGTACGTACATCGGCTCGATGCCTGGCAAGATCGTGCAGAACATGTCGAAGGTTGGCGTGCGCAATCCCTTGTTCCTGCTTGATGAGATCGATAAGCTGGGCATGGATTTCCGCGGCGATCCCTCGTCGGCGTTGCTTGAAGTGCTGGACCCGGAACAAAACCACACGTTCCAGGACCACTACATCGAAGTCGACTTCGACCTGTCGGACGTCATGTTCGTGGCGACCAGCAATACGCTGAACATCCCGCCGGCCCTGCTGGACCGTATGGAAGTGATCCGCCTGTCCGGTTATACGGAAGAGGAAAAGATCCATATCGCCCGCGACCATCTGCTGCCCAAGCTGATGCAGAACAACGGCGTGAAGGATAACGAGCTGACCGTCGATGACAGCGCGCTGCGCGATATCGTGCGTTACTACACCCGGGAAGCCGGTGTGCGGGCGCTCGAGCGCGAAGTGGGCAAGATCTGCCGCAAGGTCATCAAGCAATTGCTGACTCAGAATGATCGCGCCAAGGCGGAAGGCAAGACCCTCGAGGTCAAGCCGGTGAATGTCACGGGCGACAACCTGAGCGATTATCTGGGCGTACGTCGCTACACCTTCGGCATGGCCGAAAAGGAAAACCAGATTGGTCAGGTGACGGGTCTGGCGTGGACCGAGGTGGGTGGCGATCTGCTGACCATCGAAGTCGCCGACATGCCGGGTAAGGGCGTCATCCAACGTACGGGTTCGCTCGGCGACGTGATGAAGGAGTCGGTTGAAGCGGCTCGCACGGTGGTGCGCTCACGCGCTCGCCGCCTGGGCTTTGCTGACAGCGTCTTCGAAAAGCACGACATGCACGTGCACGTTCCTGAAGGCGCCACGCCGAAGGACGGCCCGTCCGCGGGTATTGCGATCACCACGGCCATGGTTTCAGCCTTGTCGCGCATTCCGGTGCGTGCCGATGTCGCCATGACCGGTGAGATCACGTTGCGCGGCGAAGTGTTGCCCATCGGTGGCTTGAAAGAGAAGCTGCTGGCAGCCCACCGTGGTGGTATCAAGACGGTCTTGATCCCCGAGGAAAACGTCAAGGATTTGGCGGAGATCCCCGACAACGTCAAGAACCACCTTGAGATCGTGCCGGTACGCTGGATCGACAAGGTGCTTGAACTGGCGCTGGAACGTCTGCCGGAACCGCTGGCCGAGGAAGAAGCCGTCAAAGACGCGCTGGTGACCAAGCCTGCTGAACCTGGTTCGACCGACCCGGTGCTCAAGCACTGATTGCCTCTCCAGGCTGGGCGCCTTCAGTTTGGGGCGCCCAAATAAAAACCCCGCCATTGTGTCTGGCGGGGTTTTTTATTGCGGTGCCAAATACTGCGCTGCATTGGCAACGCGCTTGGCAATTCAATGCAGAGCTGTCGTACGGATTAGTCCGACAGCGATGCCTTCCAAGGCGAATTCCTGATCGGCTTCGACCACAATGGTTTGGAAGTCGGGATTTTCTGGAAGCAGTTCGATGTGTCCGTTAGTGCGTTGCAGGCGTTTGACCGTAACGTCGTCGCCCAGGCGAGCAACAACGATTTGGCCGTTGCGGGCTTCAGACGCCTTCTTTACGGCAAGCAGGTCGCCTTCAAGGATGCCGGCATCGCGCATGCTCATGCCGCGCACCTTCAGCAGGTAATCTGGTGCTTGTGCGAACAGGTGCGGGTCCACGCCGACTTCGCGTTCCACGTGCTCCGCCGCAAGGATCGGACTGCCTGCCGCGACGCGCCCCACCAGCGGCAGCAACAGCTGCGCCAGCGAAGGTATAGCTGACGAAGTGGGCGAGGAGGTGGGGCTGTCTTTCAAGCGGATGCCGCGCGAGGCGCCTGCGGTAAGCTCGATAGCGCCTTTGCGCGCCAGTGCCTTGAGATGGTCTTCCGCCGCATTGGGTGAGCGGAAACCGAGGGCCTGGGCTATTTCGGCGCGCGTTGGCGGAAAGCCGGTGCGCGTGACGGTTTGCCGGATAAGGTCCAGGATTTGTTGCTGGCGATCGGTAAGTTTGCTGGCCATGGCGATGATCCGGTGTGAGCGGACTGTACATATATACAGCGCCATTCTGGGGGACGCAGCGCAAAAATGCAAGCCGCTCGCGTTCGCCGGAAAGCAAAACGGAGCCAAAGGCTCCGTTTTGTCATCCAAGGCCGCAAATGGGCCCGAAAGCGATCAGGCTTACAGCACGGCGGCGATGCCGGCGGCGACCTTGTCAATGTTGCCGCTGTTCAGCGCAGCGACGCAGATGCGGCCGCTGGACACCGCGTAAACACCGTGCTCTTCGCGCAGGCGATCCACCTGAGCGGCGGTCAGGCCCGAATACGAGAACATGCCGCGCTGTTGCAGGACGAAGCTGAAGTCTTGCTTGGCGCCGTGTTCCTTGATCTTGTCGACCAGCTGCTTGCGCATCAGGCGAATACGGTCGCGCATGCCAGCCAGCTCTTCTTCCCACATGGCGAAGAGTTCGGGCGTGTTCAGAACCGTCGACACCACCGTGCCACCGTGCGTCGGCGGGTTGGAGTAGTTGGTGCGGATGACGCGCTTGAGCTGGCTCAGGACGCGGCCGGCCGCTTCCTTGCTGCCAGCCACGATCGTCAGCGCGCCCACGCGTTCGCCGTACAACGAGAACGACTTCGAGAACGACGAGCTGATGAACATGGTCATGTCCATGTCGGCGAACATGCGCACGACAGCGGCGTCTTCGGTCAAGCCTTCGCCAAAGCCCTGGTAGGCGATGTCCAGGAACGGGACCAGGTTGTTTTCCTTCACGACAGCGGCGATCTGCTTCCACTGTTCCGGCGTGGGGTCCACGCCAGTGGGGTTGTGGCAGCACGCGTGCAGCACGACAACGGTCTTGGCCGGTGCGGCCTTCAAGTCAGCCAGCATGGCTTCGAAGTTCAGGCCACGCGTGGAAGCGTCGTAGTACGAGTACGTGCCGACTTCAAAACCGGCGCGCTCGAACAGCGCACGGTGGTTTTCCCAGCTGGGGTTGCTGATCAGGACCTTGGAGGAGGGCAGCAATTGGCGCAGGAAGTCGGCGCCGATCTTGAGTGCGCCCGTGCCGCCCAACGCCTGGGTGGTCAGCACGCGGCCAGCGGCGGCCAGCGCGGAATCTTTGCCCAGCAGCAGGGCTTGCGCGCCCTGGTTGTAGCCAGCGATGCCCTCGATGGGCAGATAGCCGCGAGCGGCGGCCGCTTCGATGCGGGCGGTTTCGGCCTTGCGAACGGCGCCCAGCAGGGGGATCCGTCCCTGATCGTCGTAGTACACGCCCACGCCCAGGTTGACTTTACCGGGGCGCGTATCCGCGTTGTATTGTTCGTTCAGACCAAGAATGGGGTCGCGCGGCGCGAGTTCGACGGAATCGAAAAGGTTGCTCATGGGACTCTGATGAGGATGGGTGGACGCAGTACGAGGTGCTGTGGATAATGGGGGGTTTACCCTGGAACAGTCTAGCATGCCAAACAGTCCAATAGACCCAAGCGGCGCGGGAGATCTGGCCCAGAATCTCGCGGGAAATCCCGACGTGCCGGCTACGAGTGACGTCGCGCCCATCGCTGGTGCGGAGCCGCGCTTTGTCGAGTACCCGAACAGCCCGTTCCAGCTGTTTCAGCCGTATCCGCCGGCGGGCGATCAGCCCACGGCGATCGAGGGGTTGACGCAGGGTATCGAAGACGGCCTGATGTTCCAGACCTTGCTGGGCGTGACCGGCTCCGGCAAGACTTATACGATGGCGAACGTGATCGCCCAGCTAGGCCGCCCCGCCTTGGTGTTGGCCCCCAATAAAACGCTCGCGGCGCAGTTGTACGCGGAAATGCGCGAATTCTTTCCGAAGAACGCCGTCGAGTATTTCGTTTCCTACTACGACTACTACCAGCCCGAGGCCTATGTGCCGACGCGTGACCTGTTCATTGAGAAGGATTCGTCCATCAATGAGCACATCGAGCAGATGCGTCTGTCGGCAACCAAGAGCCTGTTGGAGCGCCGGGACACGATCATCGTGGGCACGGTTTCCTGCATTTACGGTATCGGCAACCCTGGCGACTATCACGCCATGGTGCTGATCCTGCGCAGCGGCGATCAGATTTCGCGGCGGGAGATCCTGGCGCGGCTGGTCGCCATGCAGTACACGCGTAACGACGCAGAGTTC
Source organism: Achromobacter piechaudii NBRC 102461 (assembly GCF_001571245.1). Taxonomy (GTDB): domain Bacteria; phylum Pseudomonadota; class Gammaproteobacteria; order Burkholderiales; family Burkholderiaceae_B; genus Achromobacter; species Achromobacter piechaudii. The sequence continues at coordinate 557,983 of NZ_BCTK01000001.1, forward strand.
ACGCGCGGCGTGTTTCGCGTCCGAGGCGAAACCATCGACATCTTCCCGGCGGAAAGCGCCGAATTGGCGTTGCGCCTGACGCTGTTTGATGACGAGATCGAAAGCCTTGAGCTTTTCGATCCGTTGACCGGGCGTATCCGCCAAAAGCTGCCCCGATTCACGGTGTATCCCGGTTCGCACTACGTGACGCCGCGCGACACGGTGCTGCGCGCCATTGAGACAATCAAGGTAGAGCTGCGCGACCGCGTCAAACGGTTCGTCGATGACGGCCACCTTGTTGAGGCGCAACGGCTCGAGCAGCGCACTCGGTTCGACCTGGAAATGCTTCAGGAATTGGGCTTTTGCAAGGGAATCGAAAACTACTCGCGCCATCTTTCTGGCGCCGCGCCTGGCGAGCCGCCTCCCACGCTGATCGATTACCTGCCGCCCGATGCGCTGATGTTCATCGACGAAAGTCACGTCACCATCGGTCAGCTCAGTGCCATGTATCGCGGGGACCGGTCGCGCAAGGAAACCCTGGTGCAATACGGGTTCCGATTGCCGTCCGCGATGGACAATCGGCCCCTCAAGCTCGAAGAGTTCGAGGCACGTATGCGCCAGTGCGTGTTTGTGTCAGCCACGCCCGCGGCATACGAGAAAGAGCACGCCGACAATGTGGTCGAGCAGGTTGTGCGGCCGACGGGCCTGGTCGACCCGCTGGTCGAGGTGCTGCCGGCGCGCACGCAGGTTGACGACCTGCTGGGGCAGATCAAGGCGCGTGTCTCCGTGGGCGAGCGCGTCCTGGTTACTACGCTGACCAAGCGTATGGCCGAAGACCTGACCGACTTCCTTAGTGAGCATGGCGTCAAGGTCCGCTACCTGCATTCCGATATCGACACCGTCGAGCGCGTGGAAATCCTGCGTGACCTGCGTTTGGGCACCTTCGACGTGCTGGTGGGCATCAACTTGCTGCGAGAAGGGCTGGATATTCCCGAGGTGTCGCTGGTGGCGATCCTGGACGCCGACAAAGAAGGCTTCTTGCGGTCCGAGCGCAGCTTGATCCAGACGATCGGTCGGGCGGCGCGCAATCTGAACGGGCACGCCATTCTGTATGCGGATCGTGTGACGGACTCCATGCAGCGGGCCATGGAAGAAACCAGTCGCCGCCGGGCCAAGCAGTTGCAATTCAATATTGATAACGGCATTACGGCCCGAGGGGTTCGCAAGGCTGTGCGCGAGCTGATCGACGGCATCGTCGCGCCGGTGCAGCATGATGCCCTGGAAGCCGCGATACCGGCCGAATTCCTGAAGGACGAGAAGGCCCTGGCACGGGAGCTGAAGCGTCTGGAAAAGCTCATGATGGACCACGCCCGGAATCTCGAGTTCGAGCAGGCGGCGGCCGCGCGCGATGCTCTCACCGCCTTGAAGCAACGCGTCTTGCTGGATGGCGCCGTCTGATTAGAGGGGCGGATCAAGAGGTAAATGCGTGCTGACAGCTAGCTGAATTTAGGTGTTGGGGAGAGTGTTGCGCGGCGGGGCTGAATAAGCCCGCCGCTGACGCGTTCGGCACCGAGCAATGACATTTGAATATTGATATAAACCATTGATTTTACGAAAGAAAATCTGACTTATCCGAGCCCGCTGCGCAATTGTTTCTTTGCAAAAAAAGCTTGCCTTATCTCGGGTTTTCCCTCACACTTACTCCCATGATGACCAAGGTACTTTTCGTTTGCATGGGCAATATCTGTCGCTCGCCGAGCGCAGAGGGCGTGTTTCGCCATTTGGTGAACGACGCGGGTTTGAGCGACGTTGTTCGCATCGACTCTGCGGGCACGCACGCGTTTCATATCGGCGAGGCGCCTGATGCCCGGGCGCAGGCTGCGGCGCGTAAACGCGGCTACGAGATCACGCACTGTGAGGCGCGTCAGGTCACCGCGGATGATTTCCGCGATTTTGATCTCATCCTCGCCATGGATTGGGACAACCTGTCCGCCATGCAGCAACAGTGTCCCAAAACCTATCAGCACAAATTGATGCTGCTGATGCGTTTCGCCAATGAGTTCGAAGAGGCCACCGTGCCCGATCCTTACTATGGCGGCGCTGACGGTTTCGGCAAGGTTCTCGATTATTTGGAAGACGCCTGCCAGGGTGTCTTGGAATTGGTCCGCAAGCGCGCCACCCAGTACCAAGCGGCCTGACCGCTTTTCCGTAGAGCCACGCAGCGCGTGGCTCTTGGGGTATCTGGCAACGAAAAAACCGCGCAACAGCGCGGTTTTTTCTGGCCCGGAGCCATACCAAATTAGTCGGGAATAGGCTATACTTGACCCAATTACTCGGGTATTGACCGCTGGATTCGCTGGCGGCCATTGCCGAATCACAGGGAACCCACCATGCGGCTAACTACCAAAGGGCGTTTCGCCGTGACTGCCATGATCGATCTTGCGATGCGTCAGCACAGCGGCCCGGTCACTCTTGCGGCCATCAGCCAGCGTCAGAATATTTCGCTTTCCTATTTGGAACAGCTGTTCGGGAAACTGCGTCGCCACGAACTCGTGGACAGCGTGCGCGGACCTGGCGGCGGTTATTCGCTTGCGCGCCTGGCGCGTAATGTGACCGTTGCAGACATCATCTTTGCCGTCGACGAACCGCTGGACGCGACCAGCTGCGGCGGCAAACGGGACTGTACGAGCGGCAACGACGGAAAGCCGGGCAAGTGCATGACGCACGAGCTTTGGGCAACGTTGAATCGCAAGATGGTCGATTACCTGGATTCGGTATCCCTGCAAGATCTGGTTGATCAGCAGCGCGTGCGCCAATTGCAGGAAGCCAGCAATCAAGCGCAAGCCTGCGCGGTGCGTGTCAATCGGGTGGGCGGCGCCAATGCCGCTGCCAATTCCCCGACCACGACCGTTGCGGCAAACGCCACCGTATAAGCAGTATCAGGAGTTGTAGACATGACCACACGTCCGATTTATTTTGATTATTCGGCCACCACCCCCGTCGACCCCCGCGTCGTGGACAAGATGGTGCCGTGGCTGTACGAGAATTTCGGTAACCCGGCATCGCGCAGCCATGCGTACGGTTGGGATTCGGAAGAGGCCGTTGAGCGCGCTCGTGAAGAAGTTGCCAAGCTCGTCAACGCCGACCCGCGCGAGATCGTCTGGACCTCCGGCGCTACCGAGTCCGACAACCTTGCCATCAAAGGCGCCGCGAATTTCTACGCGGAACGCGGCAAGCACATCATCACCGTCAAGACCGAGCACAAAGCCGTGCTGGACACCTGTCGCGAACTCGAACGCCAAGGCTTCGAAGTCACGTACCTGAACGTGAAGGACGACGGCCTGATTGACCTGGACACCTTCAAGGCGGCTCTGCGCCCCGACACCGTGCTGGTGTCCGTGATGATGGTGAACAACGAAATCGGCGTGGTGCAAGACATCGAAACGCTGGGCGAGATCTGCCGCGAGAAGGGCATCATTTTCCACGTGGACGCCGCCCAGGCGACCGGCAAGGTGGAGATCGACCTGCAAAAGCTCAAGGTCGACCTGATGTCGTTTTCGGCTCACAAGACTTACGGTCCCAAGGGCATTGGCGCCTTGTACGTGCGTCGCAAGCCGCGTATCCGCATCGAAGCTCAAATGCACGGTGGCGGCCATGAGCGCGGTTTCCGCTCGGGCACGTTGGCCACGCATCAGATCGTCGGCATGGGCGAAGCTTTCCGCCTGGCGCGCGAAGAAATGGGCACCGAGAACGAGCGCATCCGCATGCTGCGCGATCGACTCTGGAATGGCTTGTCGCAGATCGAAGAGGTCTATCTGAATGGCGACATGGACCAGCGCGTTCCGCACAATCTGAACGTCAGCTTCAACTACGTGGAAGGCGAGTCCCTGATCATGGCGATCAAGGAACTGGCCGTTTCCAGCGGCTCGGCCTGCACGTCGGCCAGCCTGGAGCCGTCCTACGTGTTGCGTGCCCTTGGCCGCAATGACGAACTGGCGCACAGCTCGATCCGTTTCACGCTTGGCCGTTTCACGACCGAGCAGGAAGTTGACTACGCAATTCAATTGCTCAAGAGCCGCGTCGGCAAGCTGCGCGATATGTCGCCGCTGTGGGAAATGGCCAAGGAAGGCATTGACTTGAACACCGTGCAGTGGGCCGCGCACTAAGCGCCCGCGCCAAGAAATTCGTGGAGAAATAACATGTCTTACAGCACCAAAGTTCTGGATCACTACGAAAACCCGCGCAACGTCGGCTCGTTCGACAAGTCGGACGAATCGGTGGGCACCGGCATGGTCGGCGCGCCCGCCTGTGGCGACGTGATGAAGCTGCAGATCAAGGTCAATGAAGCCGGCGTTATCGAAGACGCACGCTTCAAGACCTACGGCTGCGGCTCGGCCATTGCGTCCAGCTCGCTCGTGACCGAGTGGGTCAAGGGCAAGACGCTGGACCAGGCGATGAACATCCGCAATACGCAGATCGCCGAAGAACTGGCTCTGCCGCCGGTGAAGGTTCACTGTTCCATCCTGGCCGAAGACGCCATCAAGGCCGCAGTGCAGAACTACAAAGAGAAGCATTCGGCTCCGGCTGAAGCGGTGGCAGGCTGATCATGTCCGTTACCCTGACCCAACAGGCTGCCACCCATATCGGCCGCTACTTGCAAAAGCGCGGAAAGGGTATCGGCTTGCGGCTCGGCGTTAGGACGACGGGCTGCTCCGGCATGGCCTACAAGTTGGAATACGTGGACGACTCGGCGCCGGAAGACGTCGTGTTCGAAAGCTTTGGCGTAAAGGTCTTCATTGACCCCAAGAGCCTGGCTTATCTGGACGGCACCGAGCTCGACTACGCCCGGGAAGGCCTGAACGAAGGCTTCAAGTTCCGCAACCCCAACGAGAAGGCGACCTGCGGCTGCGGCGAGTCGTTCACGGTGTAAGTCTTGGCTGTAGACGATCACTTCAGCCTATTTGGCTTGCCGGCGCGCTTCGACCTGGATGCGCAAGCATTGGAGACGTCGTGGCGTGCCGTCGCGGCGCAGGTGCACCCTGACCGCTATGCCACCGCCAGTCCCGCCGAACGTCGCGTCGCCATGCAGTGGGCGGCGCGCGCCAACGAAGCCTACCGCGTCTTGCGCGACCCTTTACTACGGGCCCGCTATCTATGCGAACAGGCCGGGGTGGACTTGCAGACCGAGAGCAACACGTCCATGGACACCGCTTTCCTTATGCAGCAGATGACGTGGCGCGAAATGCTGGACGATGCGCGCGACGATGCTGAAGCCATGACGGCCTTGCGCGCGGAACTGGACGAAGCTCGCGTATCGATGCGCGCGACGCTCAAGCGCCTGCTTGACGACGAGCGCGATCCCGCCGCCGCAGGCCTGAAAGTGCGCGAATGGATGTTCGTGGAAAAACTGGCGCAAGAGCTGGCGCAGGCCCAGCCCGCTGGATAGCCAACGCTGCGTTGAGGCGCCCGTGCTGCGGGCGCCTGCACATCGCCGCCTACTGACCAGAAAAATATACTCATGGCCTTATTGCAGATATCCGAGCCCGGTGAATCGCCCGCGCCGCACCAGCGCAAGCTGGCGGTGGGCATTGATCTGGGCACTACCAATTCTCTCGTAGCGGCCGTGCGCAGCAGCGTGGCGGAAGTCTTGCCCGACGCGCAAGGCCATGCCTTGTTGCCGTCGGCGGTGCGTTACCTGCCCGGCGGCAAAGTCACGACGGGCCGCGAGCCCCTAGCCCAGCAAGCCGAAGATCCCTTGAACACCGTGGTGTCCGTGAAGCGATTCATGGGACGCTCGCTGCAAGAGGCGCGCGCCACGCGTGCGCCGTATGAATTCGTCGATGCCCCCGGCATGGTCCGCATCCGCACGGTGCAGGGCGATCTGAGCCCTGTCGAGGTGTCGGCGCAAATCCTGGCAGTGCTGCGCCAGCGCGCCGAAGACGTGCTGGGCGATGATCTGGTGGGCGCGGTGATCACCGTGCCCGCTTACTTCGACGATGCGCAGCGCCAAGCCACCCGCGACGCCGCGCGCCTGGCCGGCCTGAACGTGTTGCGCCTGTTGAATGAACCGACCGCTGCCGCCATTGCGTATGGCCTGGACCACGCGTCGGAAGGCGTGTACGCCGTCTACGACCTGGGCGGTGGCACATTCGATATTTCCATCTTGCGCCTGACGCAAGGCGTATTCGAAGTGATTTCCACCGGCGGCGATACCGCGCTGGGCGGCGATGATTTCGATGCGTTGATTGCGGATCACGCCGTAGCCAAGCTGGCTGACGGCGAGTTCTCGCCCGCCGATCGGCGCGGTCTGTTGATGGCCGCACGCGCCGCTCGCGAAGCCTTGTCGAGCGCCGACAGCGCCACGTTGAAGCTTGCGCTGGCCGACGGCCGCCAGATTGATCTGGTGTTGACCCGCGCCGAATTTGAAACGCTGGCGCAGCCCTTGATCGAACGCACCCTGGACTGCGCGCGCCGCGCGTTGCGCGATGCATCGCTACAGCCCGCGGACGTGCGGGGCGTGGTGATGGTGGGCGGCGCGACGCGCATGCCCGTCGTGCGCGCAGCCGTAGGCAAGGTGTTCGGAACCGAACCGCTCACCGATTTGGACCCTGATCAGGTCGTCGCGCTGGGCGCGGCGTTGCAGGCGAATCTGCTGGCGGGTAATCGCGCGCCCGGAGAAGACTGGCTGCTGCTGGACGTGATTCCGTTGTCGCTGGGCCTGGAAACCATGGGCGGACTGGTTGAGCGGGTGATTCCGCGCAACAGCACCATCCCGGTGGCGCGCGCTCAGGAATTCACCACGTTCAAGGACGGCCAGACCGCCATGAGCATTCATGTGGTGCAGGGCGAACGCGACCTGGTCGCGGATTCCCGCTCGCTCGCGCGCTTTGAATTGCGCGGCATTCCTCCCATGGTGGCTGGCGCCGCGCGCATCCGTGTGACGTTCCAGGTGGACGCCGACGGCTTGCTCAGCGTTACCGCGCGCGAGCAAAGCTCGGGCGTCGAAGCCGCCGTGTCCGTCAAGCCGTCCTACGGCCTGAGCGACGACGAAATTGCGCAGATGCTGGCCGACAGCGTGGCGCAGGCCGATACCGATGCCCGCGCGCGCATGCTGCGCGAGCAACAGGTGGACGCGCGCCAATTGGTCGAATCGGTTCAGGCCGCGCTGTCCGTCGACGGCGACCTGCTTGACGCCGACGAACGCCGCCGCGTGGACGAATGTCTGCAAGCCGCCATCGACGCTCAAGCCGCCGACGACGTCGAGACGGTGAAGGGCGCGGTACAGGCCTTGTCCGCCGCCACCGACGACTTTGCCGCGCGCCGCATGGACCGCAGCATTCGCGCCGCCCTGGCGGGCCGAAAACTTGATGAGATTGCCTGATAAGACGCTATGCCGAAACTGACTGTATTGCCTCATCCCGACTACTGCCCGGAAGGCGCGGTGATTGAAGACGCGCCCAAAGGCGTGTCGATCTGCCGCGTATTGCTGGACAATCACATCGACATCGAACACGCCTGCGAATTGTCGTGTGCATGCACGACCTGTCACGTGGTCGTCAAGCAGGGCTATTCCTCGCTGGAAGATGCGACGGACGACGAAGAGGATTTGCTGGACAAGGCCTGGGGCCTGACTCCCACGTCGCGCTTGTCGTGCCAGGCACTCGTGACCGATTCAGACCTGACGGTTGAAATTCCGAAGTACACCATCAACCATGCCAAAGAGGGCCATTGATGAAGTGGACCGACACCTACGAAGTCGCTGCCGCCCTGGTGGACGCGCATCCCGACGTGGACCCCAAGACGCTGCGCTTCACGCAGTTGCGTGAATGGGTCATGGCCTTGCCCGGATTCAGCGATGATCCCGCCCACTGCGGCGAGAAAATCCTGGAGGCCATCCAGATGGCCTGGATCGACGAAGCCGACTGAACCGCCAGAACGAAAAACGCTCCCGCTCGGGAGCGTTTTTGTTTGCGCGGCCACCGCGCCGCAGCGCGGGCGGCCACGGTATCATCAAGGTCTGCATTTTCTGATCCACCTTGCCCGAGTCTACTGATGCCCGCTGCCCAATTGCGCTTTGGCCTGGCCGCCAACCGGTTGCACCACGAAACCCCCGATGCTGCTTTGTTCACCTGGTTGCGCGCGTGTTCGTCCACGATACGCGAGCTGGGGGTGCAACTGCACACCGTCGGGCGCACGCATGACGCCATCGTGCGCGAAGGCATGCTGCAAGGCTACAGCGGCCTGATCCGGTATCCCTACGGCCGCGAAGGCGGTCTGATGAAGCTGGTGGCCCGCGTGACTGAAGGGCGCGATGGGCAGGCGCCGTTCGACGGAGCCATCTACCTGATCGATCCGGTCGATCCGTCGTCGATTTTTCCCGAAGCGCTGGCGCTGAAGCGGCAATGCATCACGCATGGCCGCCCGTTCATTTCTACCGTGGCGGGCGCCATCGAATGGATGGAAGTCGAACGCGTGCATGCGGGGCTTGCGCCCGATGTGTCGGCATCGCGCCTCTTCAATTTCACTGGCCAGACACTCGCCATGATCGCGCACGATGCCCTCAAAGACGAGATGGTGGCGTTTGCGGACGAGCATTTCGATGTGCTGTCGCAGTTTGCCCGGCGTGTCGCCACGGGCACCACCGGTGGCCGCCTGAATGAACTGGCCTGGTCGCGCGGCTGGCCCAAGGACACGCCGTGGGTGCATCGTTACCTGAGCGGTCCGCTGGGGGGCGACGCGCAGATCGCTGAATTGGTGCTTGAACACCAGTGTCAGCGCGTGATCTTTTTTGAAGATCCGCACGTGGCGCGGCAGCACGAAGCCGATATCCAGTTGCTGGAACGCGCCGTGCGCGTGGTGACGGAATCGGCTACCTGCGCCACGTCGCCCACGGTGGCGCGGCGTTGGGCGCAGGCGGTCGAAAAGCGCGCCGGCCTGATCTGACGCCAGCGCTAGGCCGGTGCCGGACCCTCCACGATGATCCGGCTGACCTGATCCGCGACGGCGGTAGCTGCCATCGACAGCGGCAGCACGTCGGAGCGGCATAGAAATACGGGGCGGGTCAGGCGCGGGTTCTTGATCCGCCGCAGCAACACCTCGCCTCGCAGCGCTTCCTTGCGCACGGCTTCATACGACAGGATCGTGTGCGCCAAGCCTGCTTGCACCAGCTCGATCAACTGCGGGATCGCGTTCGCTTCGGCGATCACGCGAAATGCCGTGCGTTCTTGCTGCTGATAGCGATCCAGCAAGCGGCGCAGGCTATGCGGATTGCCCGGCAACACCAGCGGCAACTTGGCCAGCGCTGCAAGCCCGATCGTGGACAGCGCGCTCAGTTGCCCCGATGCGGCCTTGCCGCTGCCGCGCGCGGCTGGCGGCGACACCACCACGAGTTCTTCATCGATCAGGTGCTGAAAGCGCAGATCGACGGCCGCGTCCTCGCTGAATGTCAGCCCCAGGTCGGCATGGCCCGAGCTGACGAAACCCGGTATGTACCCCGTGCTGGATTCGATGATCTTCAGATAAACGTCCGGCCAGTGTTGCAGGCTGAACCGTAGCAGCGGCACGGCCACCAGCTTGGCCATGGACATCGACATCGCCAGCGATACCGTGCCACGCGGCGCCGCCTGATCTTCGCGGACATCGGCGCGCGCCGCATCGATGCGCCCCAGTATCTCGCGCGCGTGCGACAAGAGCCGCGCGCCGGCGGCGGTGGGCGTGACGCCGCGCGAGGTCCTGTGCAACAGCACCACGCCCAGGTCTTCTTCCAGGTTGCGGATCAAGAGACTCAACGCGGGTTGGGCGACATGTAGCGCGCCCGCTGCGCGACTGATGGATCCGGTGGAAACCACCGCCACGAAACACTGCATTGCGCGAATCGACATAGACATCGAAGCATCCCAATCAAGCTTATCTATAACAATTTTATGATAGCCCGCATACTGAAACGGTATTTCTAATATATCCGCCCGCTTTGCATAATGCAGCCGCCACCATTCAAAAATTACAAGGAGACATCATGGCGCTCATGAAAGCACTGGCCACCGCGCTTGCCGCGACGGTTCTGGTCTCGCCCGCGGTTGCGGACACCTGGCCGTCCAAGCCCATTACGCTGCTGGTGCCGTTCTCGGCTGGCGGTCCCACGGACTTCATTGCGCGTCTGGTCGCCGAACCGCTCTCGCGCGAGCTGGGCCAGCAGGTCATCGTGCAGAACAAGCCGGGCGCCAGTGGCAACGTAGGCTATCAAAGCGTGTTGAATGGGCCGGCCGATGGCTACACCTTGATGCACAACACGGTGGGCATGCAGGCGATCAACCCGCTGATGTATCCCAGCGCGAAAATGCAGCCGCTGACCGACTACGTGCCGGTCGGTACGACGGGGGCGATGCCGAACCTGCTGGTCGTCAATCCCGAGCGCACGCCGGTCAAAACGCTGGCCGATCTGGTCCAGCGCGGCCGCGCGACCTCGCATGGCTTGAGCTACGCGACCTTCGGGCCGGGCAGCTCGCCGCACGTGTACGGCGCCTTGCTGCAAAAGCTGGCGAAGTTTGACGCCGTCGGTGTGGCGTACAAGGGCAGCGCGAATGCGGTGACCGACGTGATCGGCGGTCAGGTGGACTTTCTGTTCGATAGCATGTCGACCAGCATCGGGCAGGTGCAGGCGGGCAGGTTGCGCGCGCTGGCGATCACGTCCGCCCATCGTTCGCCGCTCTTGCCGGACGTGCCGACCTTGAAGGAAGCCGGCTATGCGGGCCTGGACCTGAAGTTCTGGTTCTCGCTGCAAACGCCCGCGGGCACGCCGCCTGAAGTGGTTGCCAAGCTGCGCACCGCAGTCGCCAATGTGGTGGCCAGCGACGCCTATCGCAAGGCCATGCAGGAGCGCGGCGCGGAGGCCTTGTCGGTGCCGCCATCGGAACTCGATGCGTTCTTCAAACGTGAAACCGCTCAATGGACCGACGCCGCGCAGGCAGTAGGTTTGAAGGCCGAATGATGAACCAGCCGACCCCAGCGCGTATGACGCCGCTTAAGAACATCACGGTTTTGGATTTGAGCAAGGTGCTGGCCGGGCCCTTGTGCGGCCAGTATCTGGGCGAGCTGGGTGCGCGGGTCATCAAGGTCGAGCCGGTCGGTACCGGCGACGACACGCGCGCCTGGCTTCCGCAGGATGCCGGGCAGTCGGCCACCTTTCTGGCGGTCAATCACAACAAGCGCAGCCTTGCCGTCGACTTGAAGTCCGAAGCGGGCAGGGCGGTGGTGCACCGGCTGGCCCGGCAAGCGGACGTAGTGTTGCAGGGCTTTGGCGGCAAGACCGCCGCGCGTCTCGGCGTGGATTACGACACGCTGCGCGCGCTGAACCCCAAGCTGATCTACTGCGAAATCTCGGGCTACGGGCGCGAAGGCCCGATGAGCGACGAGCCGGGCTATGACGTGATGCTGCAAGCCTTCAGCGGCATGATCAGCACCATGGGCGAGCCGGGTGGCAACTTTGCGCGCGCCAGCTTTTCGCCGGTCGACCTGGGTACCGGCTCGTTTGCACTCAGCGGCATCCTGGCGGCGTTGCTGGAACGCAGCCAGACCGGCCAGGGCCAGTACCTGGACGTGTCTCTGCTGGATACGTCGTTGGGTCTGATGTCATACATGGCGCAGAACTATTGGCGCACCGGGCAGATTCCGCGACGCATGGGCACGGGCCATCCCGCGATGTGCCCTTATCAAGCGTTTCGCGCGGCCGATGGCGACTTGATGTTGGGCGTGGGTAACGACGCCCAGTGGCAGCGCTTCTGCGCGGTGGCGGGCTTGCAGGATAAGGTGAACGCGCCGGAATTTGCCACCAACGCGGCCCGCGTGCGCAACTTCGATGCGACGGTGGCGCTGGTCCAGGCGCGGCTCGCGACGCGCACGGTGGCCGATTGGATCGCGTTGCTGAAACCCGCCGGCATCGCGTGTTCGGCCATCCACACGCTGGATCAGGCGCTGGCGCATCCGCAAGTGGCGGCGCGCGAGCTGATCGTGACCAGCCAGCATGCCGTGCTGGGCGAGGTGCGCAACGTGGGCCTGCCTGTTCGGTTCGGCAAACAGCCGCGCCAAGCCGCCATGCCTGCGCCGCTGCTGGGACAGCACAGCCGCGAGATTCTGGCAGACTTGGGCTATGCGCCTGATGAAATCGAAGCGCTGCTTGCCGCAGGCAGCGTGCAGGCGGCGCCCGACCACGCCGCACAAGGAGACGAGTCTTGACCTACCTACGCTACGAAGTGCGCGAACGGATAGCGGAAATCCATCTATGCCATGCCCCGGTCAATGCGCTGGATGCAGACATGCTGGACGCGCTGATCGACGCGCTGGAGCGCGCCAACGCCGATGCGAACGTGCGCGCGGTGTTGTTGGCCAGCGATATACCGGGCCGTTTCTGCGCCGGGCTGGACATGAAAAAGCTGCTGGCCAGCTCGCCCACGCAGGTACACGCGTTGTTGAGCCGGCTGTACGTCAAGCTGTACGACGCGCAGTTCAACCTGACCAAGCCATCGGTATCCGTGGTGTCGGGCGCAGTGCGCGGGGGCGGCATGACGGTGGCCATTTCCAGCGACATGATCGTCGCCGCCAGCAACGCGACCTTCGGCTATCCCGAGATCGATGTCGGCGTGCTGCCCGCCATCCACTACGCGCATCTGCCCGCCATCGTGGGCAAGCATCGCGCGTTCGATCTGCTCTTTACCGGCAGGACGTTCAGCGCGCAGGAAGCGCATGCACTGGGCCTGGTCGCGCGCGTGGAAGACGAAGCGCAGTTGCTGGAGCGCGCGCGCCAGTTGGCGCAATCGCTGGCCAACAAGCCGCCGCAGGTGCTGGCCATGGGGCGTCGCGCTTTTGTCTACGCCAACGATAACGACTACCGCCGCAAGCTGGCCACGGCGGTCGAGGTGTTTTGCAATGCCGCCGCCACGCCCGATGCAGCCGAAGGTCTGGCTGCGTTCGTGGACAAGCGCGCGCCTGACTGGACCGACGCGGCGGACCGGTGATGGGCGCGGCGACTAGTCGCCCTTGAATACCGGCGCACGCTTTTCGCTGAACGCGCGCACTCCTTCGGCGAAGTCTGCGCGGCGGGCGGAATCCAGGAAGCGCGCGGTCTCTTCGGCCAGCTGCGTTTCCAGCGTGGCGTGCTGCGCGCTGCGCAGCAGGTCTTTCGCGCCAGCGATGCCGTGTGGCGCGTGGCGCGCCAGCTCCTGGGCGTAGCGTTCGCCGGCCTCGGCCAATTGCGCGGCGGGCGCGGTGCGCGTGACGATGCCCCAGGCCAGCGCGTCGCGCGCGGTGAACGCGTCGTGTCGCAACAGCAGATCCAATGCGCGGCGCGCGCCCAGCACCCGCGTGAGTCCGTGCGTCATGCCGGCGTCGGGCGTGGCGCCCAGCTTCAGGTACGCCGTCATGAAGCGCGTGTCTTCGTCAGCGATCGCCAGGTCGCAAGCCAGCACCAGCGACAAGCCCGCGCCCGCCGCGACGCCATGCACCTCCGCCACCCAGATTTTTTCCATGCGGGCGATGCGCGCGATGAAATCGTTCAGCGGCGTGAACAGATCCTGCAACGTGGCGCGGACCTGCGCGGCCTCGCCCGTGAACATGCTGATGTCGCCACCCGCGCAGAACGCCTTGCCCGCCGCGCGCAGCCGCAGCACGCGAATGCCGCGCTGCGTTTCGATCCATTGCGAGGCGCGTTGCAGGTCGCGCGCCATCGCGACGTCGATCGCGTTGAGCGCGTCGGGGCGGTTCAGCGTGATCGTGGCCAGTGCGCCGTCGGCCGTCAATTGCACCGTCTCAAACGTGGGAAGTTCCTGGGTCATGGCGTGTCTCCGTTATCGGGTAAGTACCAACTGTCGATCCAAAAACCGCGATGCTATGGTCTGAACCGAGCGCTTGCTTGGTTTGCTTTTGAGCAGGCCTAGCGTAACGCATAGCACTGCCGCATTGAACGATTTTCCGGCGCTGGATTGGCGTAGGTAAAGACAGGTTCGTTGCATCTCCTGCCTCGCGGGTCGCCTGATTCATCGCTAAAAAAATGTCCGCCCCAGGCGGCAAATAACTTCGCGATCAATCAGCGAGGAGACAAATGGTGGATCAGTCCGAACACGCTCCCTTGCTGGAGGTGGATGGGGTTACCTTGGCATTTGGCGGCGTCAAGGCGCTGACGGGCGTGGGGTTTCGCGTGGCGCCGGGCACCATCACCACCGTCATCGGCCCGAACGGCGCGGGCAAGACATCACTGTTCAACACCATATCCGGCTTCTATCGGCCGGCAGCCGGCCAGATCCGCTTCGAAGGCCGCGACATCACGCGCATGGCGGCGCCGCAACGCGCCAAGCTGGGCCTGGCGCGCAGCTTCCAGAACATCGCGCTGTTTCGTGGCATGACCGTGCTGGACAACATCAAGCTTGGGCGCCACGCGCACCTGCGCACCAATGTGCTGGACGCGCTGTTCTACCTGGGCCGTGCGCGCCGCGAAGAGATGGCGCTGCGCGCCGACATCGAAGAACGCATCATCGATTTTCTTGAAATCGACCACATCCGCCATGCGCCGGTGTCGGCCTTGTCGTATGGCCTGCAAAAGCGCGTCGAGCTGGCGCGTGCGCTGGCGATGCAGCCCAAGGTGCTGATGCTCGATGAGCCCGTGGCCGGCATGAACCGCGAGGAAACGGACGACATGGCGCGCTTCATTCTGGATGCGCGCAGCGAGTGGGGCGTGACGGTCCTGATGGTCGAACACGACATGGGCATGGTGATGGACCTGTCCGACCACGTCGTGGTGCTGAACTTCGGCCAGGTGATTGCTGACGGCACGCCCGCGGCGGTGCAGGCCAATCCCGAAGTGATCAAGGCGTACCTGGGCGCGGGCGACGTGGGCGATCTGCGCCGCCGCCTGCGGGAGGCCGCCTGATGGATGCGCTGTTCTTCCTGGAAGTCACGCTGGCCGGCCTGGGCAGCGGCGGCCTGTACGCGCTGGCGGCGCTGGCCTTCGTCATCGTCTACAAGGCGACGCGCGTGGTGAACATCGCCATCGGCGAATTCCTGATGCTGGGCGCTTACGTCTTCTATGCCTTCGCAACCGGCATGCAATGGCCGATCTGGCTTGCCATCGTGGGCGCGGTCGTGGTGTCGGGGGCTTTGGGCGCGTTGGTGGAGCGCTTGACGATACGGCCGATGCTGGGTGAAGCGCCTATCTCCGTCTTCATGGTGACCGTCGGTCTGGCCTCGATTCTTGTCGGCGTGGTGGAGCTGATCTGGACCGCCGATCAGCGCCGCCTGCCGGAATTCATGCCACGTTCGCCCGTGATGGTGGGCGAGGCGTTCGTGGCGCCCAAGGTGTTTTACGGATTCTGGGTGGCCGTGGTGCTGGCGCTGCTGGTGCTGGTGGTGTTTCGCTACTGGCGTGGCGGGGTGGCCTTGCGCGCGACGGCATCCGATCAGGGCGCGGCCTACGCCATGGGCATCAACGTGCCCCGCGTGTTCTCGCTGGCCTGGGTGGCGGCGGGTGCGTTGGCGGCGGTGTCGGGCGTGATCGTGGGCGCCATCGGCGGCATCTCTTCGTCGATGGGTGTGTTCGGCCTGTCGGTGCTGGTGGTGGTGATCGTGGGCGGCTTGGACAGCGTGGCGGGCGCGCTGGTGGGCGGCGTCTTCATCGGGCTGCTGGAAGCGTGGGCCGGCGCGTACCTGGGCGGCGAATTCAAGTTGTTGGCCACTTTCATCGTGCTGGTCGTGGTGCTGATGGTCAGGCCCTATGGCCTTTTCGGCACCCGTGAAATCGAGAGGCTCTGACCCATGCGCATCGCGACCGCGAAGCAGACCTACCTGGCCGACGAGGCCTTGTTCGACACTCGCACCCAGTACGTATGGCTGGCCTTGCTGGCCGCCTCGCTGGTGCTGTTCCCGTTCGTCGCGGACGCGTACTGGTTGTACTTGGCCTGCCTGGTGGCCATCAATATCGCCAGCGCGACGGGCCTGAACATTCTGACCGGCTACACCGGGCTGGTCAGCCTGGGGCAGGCGGCGTTCATGGGCCTGGGGGCGTATACCGTGGCGGTGATGGAACTGCGGCTGGGCACGCCGGTGCTGGTCAATCTGCTGGGCGGCGGCGTGGTGGCGATGGTCGGCGGGCTGCTGGTCGGCATACCGTCGTTGCGGGTCAAAGGCCTTTACCTGGCAATCGCCACGATTGCCGCGTCGTTCATCGCGCATTTCATTTTTGCAAACTGGCAATTCACTGGCGGCACCACGGGTTTGCAGGTGCCACCCGCGCGATTGCTGGGGGTGGACCTGGACACCTCGTTCAAGATCTATTGGCTGATCGTTCCGGTAACCGTGTTGATGGTGCTGGGCGCAGCCAACCTGTTTCGCACGCGCATCGGCCGCGCCTTCATCGCCATCCGCGACCGCGACATCTCCGCTGAAGTGCTGGGCATCCCTCTCTTGCGCTACAAGCTGCTGTCATTCGGCCTGTCGTCGTTTTACGCAGGCGTGGCGGGCGGCTTGTGGGCGTACTTCTTCCGAGTGGTCACACCCGAGAGCTTTCCGCTGATCATGTCGATCTTCTTCCTGGCAGCGATCATCGTGGGCGGCATGGGCTCGATCCTGGGGGCCATCCTGGGCGCGATATTCATGACCATGGTGCCCGAACTGCTCAAGCTCATCGTCGGCTGGCTGCCCGTCGGCGGCGACGCGCTGCGCCTGGTGTCGCCGGTGCGAACGATTGTTTTCGGCCTGCTGATCGTGGGCTTCCTGATCTTCGAGCCGCATGGGCTCGCGGAAATCTGGCGGCGCGTGCGCCGCTTCTTTCACCTGTGGCCATTCCGGACCTGAACGCCGCCTGGCCGATCGCATGACCTGAAACGCACAAGATCCCCAAGGAGACACACCATGAAGCGCATCCGGATAGGCAGCGGTTTATCGAGGTTGTTGGCCCCACTGGGCCTGGCGGCGGCATTGGCGGCAGCGCCCGCCGCGCAGGCTGCCGATGACCTGGTGCTGGGCGGGTCGATTCCATTGAGCGGCGTGTTTGCGTTTGCCGGGCAGGGTATCCACGCCGGCATCACCGACTACGTGAAGATCATCAACGACCAGGGCGGCATCAAGGGGCGCAAGCTGCGCTATGTGCCCGAAGACACGGCCTATAAGGTGGACGCCTCAGTGGCGGCGTTCAAGAAGATCACCAGCCAGAACAAGGTGAATTTCTACTATGGCGATTCCACCGGCTTTTCAAAGACGATCAACGCCGAATTGAACCGCACGGGCGACATCTTGATGACCGGTGCGTCGTTCGCTACCGAATTGAACGACCCCGCCAAGTACCCGGCGCAATTCATGCTGGGGCCGGACTACACCGAAATGTTCGGCATCCTGCTGCGCTACATCGCCAAGGAACAGCCTGGCGCGAAAGTGGCGTTCGTGTATTCGGACACCGAGTTCGGCCGCGACCCCATCGCCAGTTCGCGCGCGGTGGCCGAGAAGCTGGGCTTGAAGGTCGCCACCGAGATCATGACGCCGCCGGGCAGCGTGGACGTATCGACCGAAGTCATCAAGCTGCGCCGCGCCGACCCCGACTTCACGATCTTCCACGGCTACGTCCTGGCGCCGATTCCTGAATTCGTGGGGCAGGGCAAGCGCATGGGCTTGAAGACGCGCTACATGGGCACGTTCTGGACCATGGACAACTCGACCGTCATGCAGATGGGCGAAGACGCCGAGGGCTTCATGGGCGTGATGCCCTATCGCTACTACTACGACACCGAAGGCGATGCGCCGATGCTCAAGAAGATCCGCGAGATGCGGCCCCAGTACCAGAGCACGGGCTACATGCAGGGCTACCTGGCGGCGATGCTGTTCTCGGAAGTGGCCAAGCGCACGCTGGATGCCGGCAAGGAGCTGACCAGCGCCAACATGAAGGCCGCGCTGGATGGCATCAAGGACTTCGACACGGGCGGGCTGATCGGCGTGCCGATCACGATCAAGGGCAATTCCATTCCCGTAGGCCGCATCTACCGCGCCGATGTGAAGCAGAAGCAGATGGTGCCGGCCTCGGACTGGATCGTGCTCAAGTGAGGCTGCCGTGACTTCCCGCCTTGACCCCCACGCGGCATCGACCGGCGCCGCCCCGCCCGCAGCGGTGCTGGACATCAACAACATCGAAGTCGTCTACAACAAGGCGGTGCAGGTGCTGCGTGGCCTGTCGCTGTCGGTGCCGGATGGAAGCATCGTGGCGCTGCTCGGCAGCAATGGGGCGGGGAAATCCACAACGCTCAAGGCCGTGTCCGGCTTGCTGGACCTGGAAGACGGCGCGCTGGTGCGCGGCCACATCCTTTTCAATGGTGGCGACACGCAGGGCGCCCAGCCGCAGAACCTGGTGCGCGCGGGCCTGGCGCATGTCATGGAAGGCCGCCGCGTATTCGAAGACCTGACCGTGGAAGAAAACCTGGTGGCGGCCACCTATGCGCTGACGGGCAGGTCGGGCGCGCGGCCGGATTTCGATCTGGTCTACGGCTATTTCCCGCGCCTCTTCGAGCGGCGGCGCGGGCTGGCCGGCTATCTGTCCGGCGGCGAGCAGCAGATGCTGGCGATTGGCCGCGCGCTGATCGCACAGCCTCGGCTGATGCTGCTGGATGAACCGTCGTTGGGGTTGTCGCCGATGCTGGTCGAGAACATCTTTTCCATCATCGCGCGCATCAACGCCGAACAAGGCGTGTCGATGCTGCTGGTTGAGCAGAACGCGTCGGTGGCGCTGGCCGTGGCGCACTACGGCTACATCATGGAGACGGGCAAGGTCGTCATCGACGGCACGGCGGACAAGCTGGCTGCCGACCCTGACGTGCGCGAGTTCTACCTGGGCGTCGGCGGCACGGGCGAAGCGCGCGGCTTTCGCGACATCAAGCACTACAAGCGCCGCAAGCGCTGGCTGTCATGAAGGACAAGGCGATGGTTGCATCGATAGATACCGCCGTATGGCCCGAACTGACGCTGCCGCAGATGCTGCGCGAGCAGGCGCGGCGCCAGCCCGGCGCCATCGCCATCCGGCAGAAGGACTTCGGCATCTGGAAGCCGCTGACGTGGTCCGACTACTGGCGGCGTGCCTGCCGCGTTGGGCTGGGCTTGCGGGCATTGGGCCTGGGCGTCGGAGGGCGTGTCGCCATCGTGTCGGAGAACCGTGTCGAATGGCTGCTGACGCAGTTGGGCGCGGGTACAGTCGGCGGCGTGGCGGTGGGTGTGTATTCGACCAGCCCGGCCGAGGAAATGGGCTATGTGCTGGAGCACGCCGACGTCGAGCTGGTGGTGTGCGAAGACCAGGAGCAGACCGACAAGGTGCTGCAAGTGGCCGACCGTCTGCCCTTGCTGCGCCGCATCGTGATGATGGAAACCAAGGGCCTGCGTTCCTACGCGCCGGCCGAACGCGAACGGATCGTGACCTACGCCGAAGTCGAGGCCGACGGCGCGCGCCGCGAGGCAAGCGAACTGGCGACGCTGAACGCCGTGCTGGACAGCCAGCGGCTGGATGACACCGGCTTGATGATCTATACGTCCGGGTCCACCGGCAAGCCCAAGGGCGCCATGCTCAGTTACCGCAACATGCGCGGCGTGGCGCCGGGCATTGCGGACCGGCTGTCGATGGATGCGCGCACGGTGCATCTGTCGTATTTGCCGCTGTGTCACGTGGCCGAACAGATGCTGTCCACCTTTGTGCCGCTGTACCTGGGTTCGCAGGTGAATTTCGGCGAATCGATCCGCACCGTGCAGGAGGATCTGCGCGAAGTTGCGCCCACGATCTTCCTGGGCGTGCCGCGCATCTGGGAAAAGCTGCATGCGTCGATATCGATCAAGATGCAGGAAGCGGGCCGCGTGCAGCGGTGGCTGTATCAACGCGCGCTGGCGCGCTGCGCGCCGTTCCTGGAAAAGTCGCCTGCGCAGTACAGCGCGGGCGAACGCCTGACGCATGCGTTGTGGTACTGGCTGGTGCTGCGCGCGCTACAGAACTTCATTGGCCTGCGACGCGTGCGCGTGGCGATGACGGGGGCCGCGCCCATACCACCCGACGTGGTGCGCTATTTCCGCAACCTGGGCGTGCCGCTGCTGGAAGTCTACGGCCTGACGGAGTCCGCCGGCATGATCTTCGGTCAGCACCCCGACCGCGTGAAGGTGGGCACGGTGGGCGAGCCCATCCTGGGCGTGGAATGGAAGATGGGCGAGGCCGGCGAATTGCTGGTGCGCGGCGACATGGTGTTCCAGGGCTATTACAAGAACGCGCAGGCCACGGCCGACACGGTGCGAGATGGATGGCTGCACACGGGCGACGTGGTCGCCGAACAGGACGGGCGCGTGCGCATCGTGGACCGCCTCAAAGACATCATGATTACCGCTGGCGGCAAGAATCTGACGCCGTCGGAAATCGAGAACGCGGTCAAGGGCAGCCCCTACGTGAAGGAATGCATCGTGATCGCCGACGGCCGCAGGTTCGTGTCCGCACTGATCCAGCTTGAATTCGACACCGTCGGCAAATGGGCCGAGTCGCGCCGCATCGCGTTCACGCATTTCCGCTCGCTGGCGGAATCGGCGCAGGTGCGCGAACTGGTGCAGCAGGAGGTCTCGCGCGCCAATGCCGGGCTGGCGCCCGTGGCGCAGATCAAGCGCTTTCATCTGCTGACCAAGGAACTGGATCATGACGACGGCGAGGTCACGGCCACGATGAAGGTGCGTCGGGCCAGCATCTATCGCACGTATGCGGCAGAGATCGAAAAGCTCTACGTTGAGGAGACGATGGCATGAACGAAGCGGTGATCGTCGAAGCGGTGCGCACGCCTTTCGGCCGGCGCGGCGGATGGTGGGCCGACACGCGGCCCGATACGCTGCTGGCGCAAACGGTGGACGGGTTGCTGGCGCGCGCGGGCCTGCCGGGCGAGAAGGTCGAGGATCTGATCGCGGGCTGCGTCAGCCAGGCCGGCGAGCAGGGCGCTAACGTGGGACGGCTGGCGGCCATGCTGTCGGGCCTGCCGTTGAGCGTGCCCGGCATGACGCTGAACCGCATGTGCGGCTCCAGCCAGCAGGCGGTGCACATGGGCGCGCAGGCCATCGCGGCAGGCGATATGCGCTACGTGGTGGCGGGCGGCGTCGAAAGCATGAGCCGCGTGCCGATGTTCCTGGACGTGACCTTGGGGCAGGGCGAATTCAAGGGCTTCGAGTCGTTGAACCCCGCGCTGCTGGAGCGCCATGCGTTGATCCACCAGATTGAAAGCGCGGAACGCATCGCCGACCATTGGCAGCTGTCGCAGGCCGACATGGACGATTGGGCGCGCGAAAGCCACGCGCGCGCATGGGCGGCGGCGCGCAGCGGCGTGCACGCGGAGCTGCTGCCTGGCCCGCAAGAGGCCGTGCATCGGGATGAAGGTATCCGCGAAAAAACCGATGCCGCGCGCATGGCCGCGATGGCGCCGGCGATGCGGCCGGTGGGGCAGGGCGGCGTGACGGCCGCCAACGCCAGCCAGTTGGCCGATGGCGCGTCGGCCGTGTTGCTGGCCGACCGCGATACCGCGTTAGCCGATGGCTTGCGGCCGCGCGCGCGCTTTCTGGCGCGGGTGGTGGTCGGTTCCGACCCGGTCATGCAACTGACCGGTGTGATCCCGGCGGCGCGAATGGCGCTGGCGCGTGCCGGGCTGTCGCTGGAAGACATCGACTGGATCGAAATCAATGAAGCCTTCGCCAGCGTGGTGCTGGCGTGGCAGCGTGAACTGGACGCCAAGCCTGCGCGCGTGAACCCTTGGGGCGGGGCGATTGCCCATGGTCACCCATTGGGGGCGACCGGCGCGGGCCTGATGGCCAAGATGCTGGCCGGGCTGGAAGCCACCGAGGGCGAGATCGGCATGCAGCTGATGTGCATCGGGCACGGCATGGCCACCGCCACGATACTCCAGAGACTGTGAACGGCCATGAACAAGACCGCGGCCGCCGCGCCGCGCGATGAAGGCGCGGACTCCGAGCGCCGCCGCGAACTGGTGCTGACGGCCGGACGGCTGTTCTGCAAGCATGGCTACGAACGCACCACCGTGCGTGAACTGGCGCGCGCGGTGGGCTTGCAGTCCGGCAGCCTGTTCCATCACTTTCGCAGCAAGGAAGAAATCCTCGTGGCCGTGATGAACAACGGCATCCAGGAAGTGATCGACGGCGGCGAACGCGCGCTGGCCCATTACGACGCGCCGGCTGACCGGCTGGCGGCGCTGTTTCGCGTACACATGTGGAGCATGCTGCAAGGCGCGGGCGGCGATGCGATGAACGCGCTGGTCTACGAATGGCGCAGCTTGTCCGCGCCCAGCCAGTCGGCCGTCAAAGCCCTGAGCGATCGCTACGAGGCGATGTGGCAGTCGGTCGTGGCGGAGGCGGTCGGTGCCGGCCTGATCCAGGGCGACGCGCGCGTCATCAAGCGCTGCGTGCTGGGGGCGATGAACCTGACGGTGCAGTGGTACAAACCGGGCGGCCGGCTGGCGCCCGCCGCGTTCATCGATGCAATGTTGCTGGCTTCGCTGCCGGCGTTGCCGTCAGGAGCGGGCGCATGGCCGCTGGAGGGCGTGCAGCCGCGTAGTGTGTAGATCGCGCCGAGGGCGCAATCCACGGGGCTGGCCAAGTTTTTGGATGACCGCGCCGACGCGCGGCCCCTCGCGCCTGCCAGCGCGAGTGTGAAGCCCGAGCCTAGCCGCGTCGCTTGAAGAACGCGCCCACGGCGCAGCCGACGGCGAGTGCCAGCAGGCATCCCGAGACGGGCAGCAGGAAGTCGGCCTGGCCGCGATAACCGCCGCCCGTGGTGGCGCCAGCCACCGCGCCCATCCAGAGCAGGGCCGTCAACAAGGCGGCAACCGCCGAAATCGCGGCAGCGATGCACAGGGCCACGAACACCGGCCGGCGCGGCTGCGCGGGCGCGTAGGCCGCGCCCGGCAACACGCGGCGGGGTTGCTTGATCCAGTAGATCAGCCCCGCCACGATCAGCAGCAGCATCAGGATCTTGAAGATCATGATGCCGACCCGTCTTTAGTCTTCACGGCGCAGGTGCGGGAACAGGATGACGTCGCGGATGCTGGGGCTGTCGGTCAGCAGCATGACCAGGCGGTCGATGCCGATGCCGCAGCCGCCCGTCGGAGGCATGCCGTATTCCAGCGCGCGGATGTAGTCCGCGTCATAGAACATGGCTTCTTCGTCGCCGGCGTCCTTGGCTTCGACTTGCGAGCGGAAGCGTTCGGCCTGGTCTTCGGGGTCGTTCAACTCCGAGAAGCCGTTGGCGATCTCGCGGCCCGTCATGAACAGCTCGAAGCGTTCGGTGATGCCTTCGCGGGTGTCAGAGGCGCGCGCGAGCGGCGACACTTCCACCGGGTAGTCGATGATGTAGGTGGGGTTCCAGAGCTTGGCTTCGGCCGTCTCTTCGAACAGCGCCAGTTGCAGCGCGCCCAGGCCGGCGCGCGACAGCACGGGGCCGTCGGCGTCCGCGCCCAGCTTCTTGAGTTCGGCGCGCACGAAGACCGGGTCGTCCAGCTGTGCCTGGGTGTAGCCGGGGGCGTACTTCAGGATGGCTTCGCAGATGGTCAGGCGGTCGAACGGCTTGGACAGGTCCAGCTCGCGTTCCTGATAGGTCAGCACGGCGCTGCCGGTCGCCGAAATGGCGGCCTGGCGGATCAGTTCTTCCGTGAAGTCCATGAGCCAGCGGTATTCCGCGTAGGCTGCATAGAACTCCATCATCGTGAATTCAGGGTTGTGACGCGGGCTGACGCCTTCGTTGCGGAAGTTGCGGTTCACTTCGAACACGCGCTCGAAGCCGCCGACGATCAGGCGCTTCAGGTACAGCTCGGGCGCGATGCGCAGGTACATTTCCATGTCCAGCGCATTGTGGTGCGTGACGAACGGCTTGGCCGCCGCGCCGCCCGGGATCGGGTGCAGCATGGGCGTTTCGACTTCCAGGAAGCCGGCGTTCAGCATGAACTGGCGAATGCTGCCCACGGCCTTGCTGCGCGCTTCGAACGTGCGGCGCGTGGCGTCCGTCATGATGAGGTCGACGTAGCGCTGGCGATAGCGCAGTTCCTGGTCGGCCACGCCGTGGAACTTGTCGGGCAGGGGGCGCAGCGACTTGGACAGCAGGCGGGCGGTCGCGGCATGCACCGACAGTTCGCCCTTGTTGGTCTTGAAGACCGACCCTTCGATCGCGATGATGTCGCCGATGTCCCATTGCTTGAACGCGGCGTAGTTGTCTTCGCCCAGCGTGCCGCGGTCCAGGTAGATCTGGATGCGGCCCGTGCTGTCTTGCAGCGTGGCGAAGCTGGCCTTGCCCATGACGCGCTTGAGCATCATGCGGCCGGCAACCTTGACGGTGACGCCGGCGGCGGCCAGGGCTTCCTGCTCTTGGCCGTCGTACTTGTCGTGCAGCGCGGCGGCGCGGGCGTCCGGGACGAAATCGTTGGGGTACGCGACCCCGGTTTCGCGCAGTTTGGCCAGCTTGGCGCGCCGTTCGGCGATCAAGCGGTTTTCATCCTGGGCGGGTGCCGGAGCGGTCGAGTGGTCGGTCATGGTAAGGGGATCAGTCGTAATTGCGGATGTCGTCGATCTCGGTCGTGCCGAAATCTTCGCGATCCAGGTAGGCGAGGATGCGGGCGGCCACGTTGGCGGGCGAGGCCAGCTTGCCCGTGGCGTGGAAGTCCTGGAACTTGGCCAGCGCGGGGAAGCTGTCGGGGTCGCTGGAACGGATGGCGACCTGCATGTCGGTATCGACAATGCCGGGAGCCAGCGCGACGATGCGCGCGCCGTCAGCGCCTTGTTCCTGCTTGACCACGCGCGAGTACATGTCCAGCGCGGCCTTGGTGGCGCAGTAGACGCCCCAGCCGGCGTTCGGGTTGCGGCCCGCGCCGGACGAGATGTTCAGCACGCGGCGGTCGGCCTGGATGCCGTTGACGGCGGCCAGGAAGCGCGCGGTCAACAGCATGACGGCGCTGACGTTCAGGTTGAACGCGGCGGTAATCGCGGCGCCGTCGTTCAGGGCGTCGGTGCTGGCCACGGGGTGGACGGTGCCCGCATTGTTGATGAGCAGATAGCGCTTGGCGTCGCGCGGCAAGGCCGAGCAGATGCGTTCGGCCGCGCTCTGGGCCGCATTCAGGTCCGAGAGGTCCACGGACAGTTGTTCCAGTTGCACATCCTGCGACTGCGCGTAGGCGGCCAGTTCGGGGTCTTCGCGGCGCGCCAGCGTGATCAGGCGGGTGCCCGGCTTGGCCAGGCCGCGCGCCATGGCGGCGCCGATGCCGCGCGAAGCGCCGGTAAGGATTGCGATGGTGTCAGACATTCGTGGACCTCTGGGTGCGGTGAGGGGAAAAATCTCGGAGCTTAAATGCCTTGCTTCAGGCTGGCCTGGATGAAGGGATCCAGGTCGCCGTCCAGCACTTTCTGCGTGTTGGAAATTTCAACGTTGGTGCGCAGATCCTTGATGCGGCTCTGGTCCAGCACGTAGGAACGAATCTGGTGGCCCCAACCCACATCGGTCTTGGAGTCTTCCAGCTTCTGCTGCTCGGCCATGCGGTTACGCATTTCCAGTTCGTAGAGCTTGGACTTGAGCATCTGCATGGCTTCGGCGCGGTTGCGATGCTGCGAGCGGTCGTTCTGGCACTGCACCACGATGCCCGTCGGGATGTGGGTCAGACGCACGGCGGAGTCGGTCTTGTTGATGTGCTGACCGCCCGCGCCGGACGCGCGGTAGGTGTCCACGCGCAGATCGGCGGGGTTCACTTCGACTTCGAACGATTCATCGACTTCCGGGTACACGAAGACGCTGGCGAACGAGGTGTGGCGGCCACCGGACGAATCGAACGGGCTCTTGCGGACCAGGCGGTGCACGCCGGTTTCGGTGCGCAGATAGCCGAAGGCGTATTCGCCTTCCATCTTGATGGTGGCCGACTTGATGCCGGCGACGTCGCCTTCGGATTCTTCCAGCACTTCGACCTTGAAGCCCTTGCGCTCGGCATAGCGCAGGTACTGGCGCAACAGCATCGAAGCCCAGTCCTGCGCTTCCGTGCCGCCCGCGCCCGCCTGGATGTCCAGGAAGCAGTTGAGCGGATCGGCCGGATTGGAGAACATGCGGCGAAATTCCAGGTTCTCGAGCTTTTCCTGGAACGCGTCGGCGTCTTTTTCGATGGATTCGAGCGTGGAATCGTCGTCATCGGCCTTGGCCAGTTCGAACAATTCGTTGGCGTCGGCCAGGCCCGTGCCTAGACTGGTGAGCGTTTCCACCACGTCTTCCAGGGCTTTCTTTTCACGGCCCAGGTCCTGGGCGTGCTTGGGGTCGTTCCAGACCGCCGGGTCTTCGAGCTCGGCGTTTACAACTTGCAGGCGTTCAGCTTTGGCATCGTAGTCAAAGATACCTCCGTAGAGCCTGTTCGCGCTCCGCGTAATCGGCGAGGCGGGCTGCGAGCTGGTTCTGACGTTCGGCTTCCATGATGATCCTGTCCTGATGACTTTTGTGCGAAACCTGGCATTTTACCGTGGATGGCCTGACTGCGCGGGCGCGGTTTGCAAGCAGGGGCCGGATCCCCTTCCGGGCATTTGGGTGCAGCGCGCCAAGTTGTTCAGTTTTTTGTCACCTTCCCCGCTCTAGGCTAGGTCAGCGGCCCCTTTGTCCCCGTGCCGGTTTCCGTTGCCCTGGCGGCGGAAGCTCCCGGGGAAGGGCGGACCGCCCGCGCCGGCAACCCGCCGGACTATCCCGCCAGAGGACAGGAGACAACGATGGAAAACACGATGACCCCCGGGGTCACGCCGGCGATCCCGGCGAGTGAGGAAGACCGCATCTATCGCAAAGTGGGCTGGCGGCTGGTGCCGCTGCTGGTGGTCTGCTACGTGGTGGCGTACCTGGACCGCGTGAACGTCGGCTTTGCCAAGTTGCAGATGCTGCAAGAGCTTCAGTTCAGCGAAACGGTGTACGGGCTGGGCGCGGGCATCTTCTTCATCGGCTATTTCATTTTCGAAATTCCCAGCAACGTCATCCTGCACAAGGTGGGCGCGCGGATCTGGATCGCGCGGATCATGATTACCTGGGGCATCATTTCGTCCTGCATGATGTTCGTGACCAGCGAGCACATGTTCTACGCGCTGCGCTTTCTGCTGGGCGCGGCCGAAGCCGGCTTCTTTCCCGGCATCATCCTGTACCTGACCTATTGGTATCCGGCAGCCCGACGCGGACGTATCACCACTTTCTTCATGACCGCCGTGCCCATGTCGGGCCTGATCGGCGGACCGATTTCCGGCTGGATCATGTCCACTTTCCATGGCGACCACGGCTTGTCGGGCTGGCAGTGGCTGTTTCTGATGGAAGGCATTCCGTCGGTGCTGATTGGGGTGCTGGTGCTGATCTATCTGGACGACCGCATCAACAAGGCAAAGTGGCTGACCGCCGCCGAGCGCGCCGTGCTGATCCGCAATATCGCGGCCGAAGAACAGCAGAAGGAAGATCCGCCGATCCGCGCCGCGCTGACGCGGCCGCGCGTGTGGGCGATGGCGCTGATCTATTTTTCGTTCGTCATGGGCTTGTATGGGGTGGGCTTCTGGATGCCGTCGCTCATTAAAAGCACGGGGGTGCAAAGCCCGCTGGCCATCGGCCTCTTGACCGCCATTCCCAACCTGTTCGCCGTGATCGGGATGATCCTGATTTCGCGCAACTCCGATCGGCTGCGCGAACGCCGCTGGCACGTGGCGCTGCCGGCGCTGTTCGGCGCGGTGGGCCTGTTCTTCTCGGCGGTCTGGAGCGGCAATACGGTGCTGGCGATCCTGGCGCTGACGGTGGCCAACATCGGCATCTGCACGGTGCTGCCCTTGTTCTGGAGCCTGCCGACGGCGCTTTTGGGCGGCACGGCGGCGGCGGCCGGCATTGCGCTGATCAACTCGGTAGGCAACCTGGCGGGCTTTGTCAGCCCCTATCTGGTGGGCTGGTTGAAGGACGCAACCGGGACGACGAACACCGGCCTGTACATGCTGTCGGGCTGCCTGGTGGTGGGGGCGCTGGTGGCGCTGGCGCAGCCGGCCAAGCTGGTGAACAAGTAATGAAAAAAGGGGGAAGGCGCGGCCCTGGCGGGTCTGCGCCTTCCCCCTTGATAGGGAGTCGGTGGCGGCGGAGGCGGCTTCAGCCCGCGTGTTCGATCACCAACTGCACCGACACCATGCCGTTCCACACGTTCTGCTCCAGCCGGTAAGCGGCCTGGATGTGTTCGGGCAGCGATTGGTCGTGGCCGAACCAGATGGCGTCAAAGCGCTGATGGCCGCGCTCCAGCGACAGCTTCAAGTGCTTTTCACCGACCAGCCGCTGGTTGCGCACGGTGAATTCGTCCAGGAACAACGGAGCCGCAAAGCCCGCGCCCCAGACCTGCTGCTGCAACAGACCGGCGACTTCGGCGTTGGCGTAGCCCGATTCCAGCGATCCGTCGGTTTCGATGACGGGCTCGAAGGTATCGCGCCCGGTCAGTTCGCGCACGGCGGCATCGAAGGCGGGGGCGAAGGCGGGAAAGTCGGCGCGGCCCAGCGTCAGGCCGGCCGCCATCGCGTGGCCGCCGAACTTGCGGATCAGGTTGGGATGGCGCTTGGACACGAGGTCCAGCGCGTCGCGCAGATGCACGTCGGGAATCGAGCGACCGGAGCCGCGGATTTCGTCGTCGCCGGCAGGCGCGAAGGCCAGCGTGGGACGCCAGAATTTTTCTTTCAGGCGCGAGGCCACCAAGCCCACCACGCCCTGGTGCCAGCCCGGGTCGAACACGCAGACCGTGGCGCCGGCCGATGCGTTGGGTTCTTCCATGGCGGCCAGCGCCTGCTCGCGCATCTCGGCTTCGATGGTGCGGCGTTCGCGGTTGATGTTGTCCAGCTCGCGCGCCATTTCCAGCGCCTGGGCTTCGTCGTCGGTCGTCAGGCAGGCGATGCCCAGGCTCATGTCGGCCAGCCGGCCCGCCGCATTGATGCGCGGCCCCAGCGCAAAGCCCAGGTCGAAACCATTGGCGCTGCGCGGCTCGCGGCCCGCCACGGCAAAGAGCGCGCGCAAGCCGGGTTGCAGCCGGCCGCTGCGCATGCGTTGCAGGCCCTGCGTGACCAGCAGCCGGTTGTTGGCGTCCAGCTTGACCACGTCGGCCACGGTGCCCAGCGCGACCAGATCCGACAGCGCGTCCAGGCGCGGGCCGCCATCGGGCGCGTACACGCCTCGGCGGCGCAGCTCGGCGCGCAGCGCCAGCATCATGTAGAAGATCACGCCCACGCCCGCCAGGTTCTTGGACGGGAAGCCGCAGCCGGGCTGGTTCGGGTTCACGATGGCCAGCGCGTCGGGCAGGGTGTCGCCCGGCAGGTGGTGGTCGGTGATGACCACGCCGATGCCCGCGTCGTTGGCGGCGGCCACGCCGTCGACGCTGGCGATGCCGTTGTCGACGGTAATGATGATGTCGGGCTTGCCGCTACGATGGCGCACGGCCAGTTCGACCACGGCGGGCGACAGACCATAGCCGGTTTCAAAGCGGTTGGGCACGAGGAAGTCGACGTCGGCGCCCATGGCGGACAGCGCGCGCAGGCCGACCGCGCAGGCGGTGGCGCCGTCGCAATCGTAGTCGGCCACGATCAGCAGCTTCTTGCCGGACTGGATGGCGTCGGCCAGCACACCGGCAGCATGGGCGGAATGGGTCAGACCGGCAGGCGGAAGCAGCGAGGGCCAGGCCAGCCGGGTCTGATCGGGATGCGTGACGCCGCGCGCGGCCCACAGGCGGGCCAGCAGGGGATGGATGCCCGAGGCTTCCAGGATGCGGCAGGCTTCCAGGTCGGCGGGGCGAGTCGTTAAGCGGGGTGAGACCACCAGGCGCTCCAGTTTTTCTTGGGCGCGGGCAGCAAGCCGAGCAGGCCCCCGCGCGGTTTCAGGGTCAGGGCGACTTGGCGGTCGTCGCCCAGCAGCAGCAGTTCGGCGGGCGCGTCGGGCACGCCCTGTTTGCCGGCCAGCGGGCGCAGGTGCTGCGTATCGAGTTCGGCCAGCGCGTCCAGCCAGGCGGCCCAGTCGCCCGCGCGTTGCGGGGCGTCCAGCCCGGTCAGTACGCGTTCGTCGCCGGCCGGGGCCATCGTCCAGGGCGTGCCGCCGCCATACAGCCACAGCGCGTTGACGGGCGGCAGGCCGCGCGCGGCGCGTGCGTCGTTGACGGGGTGTTCATGCCACGCCATCTGTATTTCATTGAGCAGCCGTCGCCACGGTCGCGTCTCCGCGTCCTGGCGCCACCATTCATTGAGCCGATGGCCCGCCACCACCAGCGGCGAGGCCGTCTGGGGACGCAGGCCGTCCGGCAGCGTCAGCCGCCAGCGTTCGGGGGACAGCGGCTGGACGGTGAAGCCGGTGCCCTCGAACAAGGGCTGCGCGGTCTCCAGCAGAGCGGCGGATTCTTCGGGGCGCAATTCCATCTGGCCCGGGTCCAGCAGATTGGCCTGATCGGCGCCCAGCGCCAGATGGACCAGCTCGGCCAGCCAGACGGCCTGGCCGGCGGGTGCCTGGCTGCCTGCCAGCAGCGGGCCCAGGCCGGCGCCTTGCAGCAAGCCGGCTTCGGCCCGGTAGCCCGCGCGCGTCAGCCGCCAGGATTCAAAGGAGGTGCAGCCCGAGGCGCGCGCATCGAAGGCGGTGGCTCGGGCGGTGCCGGCCAGCAGCCAGCGGTGCAGCGTGGGGGCGCGTTCGGGCAGCAGCTTGGCCAGTTCGGCGGCAACGGGAAGGGCGGGCAGGGCGCCCGGAATGACGATCAGCATGGCGGCGATTGTAGTCCGCCCAGGCGACGGGAACTAAGCGGCCGGCAGCACTGCCATAGCTTGACACGGCTGGTCGTGGAACCGCACATTCGCGGCGCGATTTCCAGGCCGTTAATGCAATAATGCGCACGTGCTGAAAATACCCTACGAACTCTGGATAGGCGCCCGCTATGCCGGGATGGCCCGAATCCGCCAGCGACGCGGGCGCCGCGATCGCTTCATCTCCTTCATTGCAGCCAGCTCCATGGCGGGCATCGCGCTGGGCGTCGCCGCCCTGATCGTGGTGCTGTCCGTGATGAACGGGTTTCAAAAAGAAGTGCGCGACCGCATGTTGTCGGTGCTGCCGCACATCGAACTCTACATCCCCGGCGCCTTGCCGGAACGGGTGCTTGAGCAGTGGCAGCAGTTCGCCACGGCGGCCGAAAAGAACCCCGAGGTCAAGGCCGGCGCGCCCTTCGTGGCGGCGCAAGGCATGCTGGTGCGCGGACAGGCGCTGCGAGGCGTGCAGGTCAGGGGCATCGACCCAGCCACCGAGGGCAACGTATCGGACCTGCCGCGCCAGATGGTGTCGGGCAAGTTGACCGATCTGAAAGCCGGCGGTTTCGGCGTGGTGCTGGGTAACGAGCTGGCCGACGGGCTGGGCGTGAAAGTCGGCGACACGCTGTTGATGATGGCGCCGCAAGGCTCGATCAGCCCGGCCGGTTTCGCGCCGCGCATGCGCCAGTTCACCGTGGTGGGCGTGTTCTCGTCCGGCCACTATGAATACGATTCATCGCTGGCCTTCGTAGACAACCAGGACGCCGCCCGCGTGTTCCGTGAAAGCGGCACGGCCGGCGTGCGGCTGCGCATTGCCGACATGCAGAAAGCGCCCGAAGTGGCCAACGAACTGAAGGCGGTGCTGCCGCCTTACGTGATGGCCAGCGACTGGTCGCGCAACAACCGCACCTGGTTCGCCGCCGTGCAAACCGAAAAGCGCATGATGTTCCTGATCCTGGCGCTGATCGTCGCCGTGGCCGCGTTCAACCTGCTGTCTTCGCTGGTGATGGCGGTCAAGGACAAGCAGTCGGACATCGCCATCCTGCGCACCCTGGGTGCAGGGCCGGGCGAGGTCGCACGCATCTTCCTGGTGCAAGGCGCGCTGATCGGCGTCATCGGCACCTTGCTGGGCGTGGTGGGCGGCATTGCAATTGCCTACAACGTCGATGTCATCGTGCCGTTCATCGAACGCCTGCTGGGCGTGCACTTCCTGCCGCGCGAAGTCTATTTCATCAGCGCGCTGCCTTCCGACCCGCAAATGGGCGACATCGTCACCATCGGCCTGACGTCGCTGGTGCTGTCCCTGCTGGCGACGCTGTATCCCAGCTGGCGCGCCTCGCGTCTGCAACCGGCCCAGGTGCTGCGCCATGATTAAGATTCCCAACGCTGATGTCCTGACGCCTGCCCTGCAAGCCGAGAACATCGTCAAGTACTACGACGAAGGCCCCGCCCGCATCGACGTGTTGAGTAACGTAAGCCTGTCGGTCGCGCGCGGCGAAATGGTCGCCATCGTCGGCGCGTCGGGCTCGGGCAAGAGCACCTTGCTGCACATTCTGGGCCTGTTGGACGTGCCCACCAGCGGCTCGGTGTCCGTGGACGGCAAGTTGGCCGTCGGCCTGTCCGAAGCCAAGAAGAGCGCGGTGCGCAACAGCAGCCTGGGCTTTGTCTATCAGTTCCACCATCTGCTGCCGGAATTTTCGGCGCTGGACAACGTGGCGATGCCCTTGATCGTGCGCCGCGAAAACCGCGACAAGGCCCGCGCCGCCGCACGCGAGGTGCTGGCGTTGGTGGGCCTGGCCGCGCGCGAAGATCATTTCCCCGGCCAGTTGTCGGGCGGCGAACGCCAACGTGTCGCGCTGGCGCGCGCGCTGGTCACGCGCCCCGTCTGCGTGCTGGCGGACGAACCCACCGGCAATCTGGACCGCAACACGGCGCACAAGATGTTTGAACTCTTGACGCGCGTGAACCAGGAATCGGGCACCGCCTTTGCCATCGTCACGCATGACCCGGAACTGGCCGCCCGCGCCGACCGCCAACTGCTGATGGAAAACGGCCGGCTCGTATAGGGATAGCCGGGGCAAGGGGCGGCGCGCATAATGCGCCGAAGGAGGCCACAACCATGCTGATCGACACCCACTGCCATCTGGACGCCGCCGAGTTCGACGCCGACCGCGCGCAGGTGGCCGACCATGCCTGCGAGGCCGGCGTGCGCAGCATCGTGATACCCGCCATCGAACGCGCCAATTTTTCCGTTGTGCGCGAACTTGCCGCACAGATCGACGGCGGCGCCTACGCGCTGGGCATCCATCCGCTGTACGTGCAACGCGCGGACGACGCCGACCTGGACGCGCTGCGCGAAGCCATTAAGCAATCGCTGGGCGACCCGCGCTTTGTCGCCATCGGTGAAATCGGCCTGGACTTCTTCGTGCCGGAATTCGCCACGGGCGAGCCGCGCGAACGCCAGGAACGCTTCTACGCCGCCCAGTTGGCGATGGCCGAAGAGTTCCACTTGCCCGTGCTGCTGCACGTGCGACGCTCGCAAGACATCCTGCTCAAGTACCTGCGCCGCCATGGTCCCATTGGCGGCATCGCGCATGCCTTCAACGGCAGCTCGCAGCAGGCTCAGGCGTTCATCGACCATGGCTTTGCGCTGGGCATGGGCGGTGCGATGACCTACGAACGCGCTTTGCAGATTCGCCGCCATGCGGTGGACGTGGACCTGTCGCATCTGGTGCTGGAAACCGATGCGCCCGACATTCCGCCCGCGTGGTTGCATCCGCCCCAGCGCCGCAACCGGCCGGGCGAACTGGCGCGGATCGCGGCCGTGCTGGCCGAGTTGCGCGGCATCACGCCCGTGCAGGTGGCCCATGCCACCACGGCCAACGCCATGCGCGTATTGCCGCGTCTGCCCGCCGCCATCCTCGCCGGCGACGAATAACCCGTCCCCGCATCTTGGCGTCCGATGACGGCAATTTGTCGTCTGGATGCCGCATAAATCCAAGAAATTTCTCAAAACTTTCTAAAAACTGAATTAAAGCTGACAAAAAGTTGAAGATCATATTGGGAATGAATATCATTGGCGTTCTAAAAAAATCCCAATCAGCGCCTAGCGCGCCGCCCGCCCGGGTGGTTCTTACAACTTCCTATGTCGCTCATCAGTTCGCCCCGTCAGATACGCCTGCAAGATCAAGCAAACCCATCAAACGCCAGCAACGCCGATCCGGCCGGCCGTGCATCCCGCCGCGCCTTGCCGCCCGCATTCCGTCTGTCTGCGCTGGCCTTGGCAATCATCGCGCCCTGCGCCGCGCAGGCCCAGAACGCCGCGCGATCCCTGGAAGACACCATGGGTGTTGCGCAACTGGATACCGTGGTCGTGACGGCCTCGGGTTTTGAACAGGAAATCAAGAACGCGCCGGCTTCTATTTCGGTCATCACGCGCGAGCAGCTTGAAACCCGTCCGTTCCACAATCTGGCCGATGCCGTGGCCGATGTGGAAGGCGTGACGGTCGAGCGGGGCGGCAAGGCCGGGGGCATGAACATCAGCATCCGCGGTCTGCCCAGCGACTACACACTGGTGCTGGTCGATGGCAAGCGCCTGAACCAGAACAGCTCGGGCGCGCGTCCCAACGGCTTTGGCGACGTCGACACCAACTTCATCCCGCCCATGGCCGCCATCGAACGCATCGAAGTCGTGCGCGGGCCCATGTCCACGCTGTACGGCTCGGACGCCATGGGCGGCGTGATCAACATCATTACGCGCAAGGTCAGCCAGGAGTGGACCGGCCAGATCACGCTGGACGGCACCGCCCAGGGTGACAACACCTACGGCAACAACTACGGCGCGGCGTTCTACCTGAGCGGCCCCATCAAGACCGACAAGCTGGGCCTGACGCTGCGCGGCGGCCACTACCGCCGCCTGAGCGCCAACGGCGACTACCCGGTCAACCAGGCCGAATACGACAGCGGCAAATACACCGGCGACATCGCCAGCTTCTCGGGCCTGGGCGACAGCACGCAGCAGAACGTGGGCCTGCGCCTGGCGCTCACGCCCAACCGCAACCACGACATCCTGTTCGACGTGGACAGCAACTGGCAGACCTACGACAACGCCAACGGAGAACTCGGCACGCTGAACACCAGCATCGCGCCCAACCGCCAGGGCGGCGGCTACGACCCGGAGATGAAGTTCAACCGCCAGCGCTATGCGCTGACGCACCTGGGCCGCTACAGCGGTTCGGTCAGCTCCGACACCAGCCTGGTGTACGACACCACCGAAACCATCGGCCGCACCAACCCCATGAACGCGCCGCGTCGTCCCACCGACGGCGACAAGCGCGATCTTGAATACGACAACTGGGTGTTCGACACGAAGTGGACGACGCCGCTGTTCAACGAACGCCACAACCTCACCGTGGGCGGGCAGTGGCGCGAGCAGCATTTCAAGGACACGCTCGTGTCCGCGCCGCTGAACCAGCGTCAGTATCAATGGGCCTTGTTCGCCGAAGACGAATGGCGGATTGTCGACGACCTGGCCCTGACGGCCGGCGCGCGCTACGACCGCAACGAACAGTTCGGCGGCAAGTGGAGCCCGCGCGGCTATCTGGTGTGGAACGCCACGCCGATGTGGACCGTCAAGGGCGGCGTCAGCAAGGGCTACAAGACGCCCGACATCAACCTGATGACCGACGGCATCATCGGCCTGGGTGCGCAGGGCACCATGCCGCTGTTGGGCAATTCCCAGCTCAAGCCTGAAAGCAGCACCGCGTCGGAACTGGGTTTGTTGTTTGACGACGGCGAAGGTCTGTCGGGCAACCTGACCGCCTTCCACACCAAGTTCAAGGACAAGATCGACAGCCAGAACGTGCCCAACTGCCTCGCGGTCGGCGGCCCGGCGGCGGGCTGCCTGGACCTGGGCGTGTGGGAACGCAACGGTATCCCGGTGGCCAATTTCTCGCAGCGCGTGAACATCGATACCGCCACCATTCAAGGCTTCGAACTCGGCGGTCGCGTGCCGCTGGGCGGCGGCGTGTCATTCAACGGCAACTACACCCTGACGGCCAGCGAAGTGACGTCGGGCGCCAAGGAGGGCCAACCGCTGGGTTCGCAACCGCGCCACGCCTTGAACCTGGGCCTTAACTGGCGCATCAACGACCAGTTCAACGTGTGGGCGCGCGGCGAATACCGCGCCAAGCAGTTCAACGACATGAACTGGGAAAAAGAGCAGGTGTTCTACAACCCGTACTGGCTGGCCAGCACGGGCGGCTCGTATGTCGTGAGCAAGAACGTGACGCTGTCGGCGTCCGTATTCAATCTGTTCGACAAGAACTTCGTGAACTACGGCCCGACGAAGGTGGGCGCAACGACGCCGGCCGCCAACGCCAACTGGTCCAACTCGTACCGCCAGGTGCTGGAAGGCCGCCGCTTGTGGGTGTCGGCCAACATCACGTTCTGACGCCAGCCGGCCGCCCTGGTGACAGGGGCGGCTGCGCGCCCGAATGCGTCAGCGATGGCGGCACGGGGCGGGGCAGCGGATGCGGAATTTCGATGCGCACGGCCAAGCCATGCGGAGACACATTCCTGGCCGCGATCCGGCCCTTGTGCGCGGCCACGGCGGCCTGGGCGATGGACAGGCCCAGGCCCGCGCCGGAACCGGGAGTGTGCGCGCCCGAGGCCGAACGGAAGAAGGGTTCGAACAACGATCCCAGGTCTTCCTGCGGCACGCCCGGCCCCCGGTCTTCGATCTCCAGGCAGGCGTGCTGCGCATTTTGCAGCAGCCGCACGCGGATGGCGCTATGCGCGGGCGCGAACCGCAGCGCATTGCGCAGCACGTTTTCAATGGCGCTGGACAGGCTGTCAGCTTCGCCCGTGATGAAAACGGGCGAAGGCGGCTCCCACACGATGCGCACTTGCGATTGCGTCGCTTCAAAACGCGCGTCGTCCACCACGGCGCTGACCAGATCGATCAGGTCCAGCGTGTCGCGCGGTTCGGGCAGCGCGCCCAGCCGGGCCAGCCGCAGCGTGCTGCCGATCAACGCATCGAGGCGTTCGCATTCGCGTTCGATGCGGTCCAGCTGCACGTCCTGGCGCTCGTCCTTGCGCCGCGCCAGTTCGCTGGCCAGACGCAACCGGGCCAGCGGCGAGCGCAACTCGTGCGCGATGTTGTGCAGCAATTGTTCGCGCGTGTCGACCACCGCCTTGAGCCGGTCGGCCATGGCGTTGAAGTCGCGCGCCAGCAGGCCCAGCTCGTCTTTGCGGCCCGCCAGCTTGTCCGGTGTGTGCGCGCCCAGGTGACCTGCCGCCAGCGCCTGCGTGGTGTGGCGCAGTTGCGTCAAGGGCGCGGTCACGTGCCGGGTCAGCGCCCAGCAAAAGGGCGCGGTCACGGCCAGGGCGAACAGCAGCAAGGCCAGCGCGACGGGGGACAGCCCCAACACTTCCCAATGCGATGAGTCGAACGGCAGGAACAGCATCAGCAGTTCATCGCCATCGGGCAGCACCAGCAACTGGGGTTGCCACCAGGACACGCGCTGGACAGCGGGATCGGGTTGGGTCAGGTTCGAGGGCAGCGGCCGGTCGGGCGCGGCGCGATACGCGCTCAACCAGTCGTGCATGCGGGCGGGCAGCGTGCGGCCCAGGATTTCCCGGTCGTCCCTGTCCAGGATGTAGATCTTCAGCGCCGAGTAGCGCTGGTCCATGGCCTGGACCCAGCGTTCCAGCCCGTCCTTGCCGTGGATGCGCGCAATCTGCGCAGCGTCGTGCGTGAGGCTGCCGGGGTTCAGCCCGTCCAGCGAATTGATGCGATACCAGGCCACGGCGGCGGTGAACAGCATGCCGCACACCAGGATGACGGCCATCGCACACCAGAAGGTCAGGAAGGCGCGCCAGAACAGCGACCGCGTCGGCAACAACCAGCGCATCAGGCCGCGCCTGCCAGCACGTAGCCCAGACCGCGCAGATTGCGGATCGACAGCGTGCCGCTGGATTGATCCAGGCGCAGCTTTTTGCGCAGGGTGCTGATGTGCGTGTCGATGCTGCGGTCGTAGCGGTCAGGGCGGCGGCCCAGCGCGTACATGCCGATCTGCTCGCGCGCCACGACCTGGCCGGGGGCGCGCATCAGCAGTTCCAGGATCCGTTGTTCAGCGCCGGTCAACAGCACCTCTTCGGCATCCAGGCAGGCCCGGCCCGAGGCAGGGTCCAGCGACAGCGCGCCCAGCGTCAGGCTGGGCCGCGAGGTTTCGGGCACCTCTTCAAAGCGCCGCAGCACGGCGGTGATGCGTGCCTTGAGTTCGCGCGGGCTGAAAGGCTTGGCCAGATAATCGTCCGCGCCGAATTCCAGGCCCAACACGCGATCGGTTTCGCCGCCGTGCGCGGTGAACATGATGACCGGGCGGCGCGAGCGCTGCCGATAGCGCTTGAGCAGGTCCAGCCCGTTGCCGTCCGGCAGCATGAGATCAAGCAGGACCAGGTCGTAATCGTCCTGCGCGAGCATGGCCAGGCCTTGCGCGCCCGTGCTCGCCAGCGTCAGCAGGCAGTGATTGGGTTCGAGGTATTCACGCAGCATCTGCGCCAGCTCGACGTCGTCGTCGATGAGCAGGATGCGGCGTGCGACCGCTGGGGTTGAGAAGAGCATCCGTAGTGTGTCCGCACCCGGTAGTGTGGCCGATGGCCGCCCGCCGAAGTGTCAAGAAGTGCGAAGAAGATAAAAGTTGCGGAAAGGTGTTTGCCCGGTTCCGAAGGCCTCAATTCTAATATGAGAATAGTTTTCATTAAGAAATAAGAGGCAGGCCCGAAGTTGCACGCAGGGTGCGGCAGGGTCCTGGTACGGGAGCAAGCAAGCATCATGAGCAGCAACGATCTGGCCTTGGGCGGCCGTGTTTTGACATCGCGGACCCAACTGGCGGCGGCGCTTTGCGCCGCGGGCCTGGGCATGGGACCCGCCGCCGCGTGGGCGCAAAGCGCCAACGAGGCCAAGACCCTGGATACCGTCGTGGTGACGGCCAGCGGCTTCGAACAGCAGATCCAGGACGCGCCCGCGTCGATCAGCGTCATCACCCGCGAAGACTTGGACAAGAAGTTCTACCGCGACGTGAACGACGCCTTGATCGACGTGCCCGGCGTCATCGTGACGGGCGGCGGCGACCGCCAGGACATCAGCCTGCGCGGCATGGGCCCGCAATACACCTTGATCCTGATCGACGGCAAGCGCCAGAGCTCGCGCGAGACCCGTACCAACTCCGATTCCGCCGGCGTGGAAGGCGGCTGGACGCCGCCGCTGGCCGCCATCGAGCGCATTGAAGTGGTGCGCGGGCCGATGTCGTCGCTGTATGGGTCGGACGCCATGGGGGGCGTCATCAACATCATCACGCGCAAGGTGCCCAAGGAATGGGGCGGCGAAATCCGCATGGACACCACGATCCAGGAAAGCAGCAAGTCGGGCGATATCTACCAGGGCAACTTCTACCTGGCCGGTCCCATCAAGAACGATCTGCTGGGCTTGCAGATCTACGGCCAGGCATCGCAGCGCGACGAAGACAACATCGTCAACGGGTTCCGCAAGCGCAATTCCGACAGCGTCACGGCCAAGCTCGCGCTGACGCCGAACCGCGATCATGACATCGTGCTGGAAGCCACCGCGATGCGCCAGAAAATCCAGGAGACGCTGGGCAAGACCGTCGCCCCGCTGGCGCCCGGCGTCGCCTGCGCACGCACGGGTTGCCCTGCGTCGGCGCAGAACGACTACCGCAGCAACAAGTGGGCCCTGTCGCACACCGGGCGCTGGGGCTGGGCCGTGTCAGACAGCTATGTGCAACAGGAAGAATTCGACAACCGCTCGCGCCAGATGAAGGTCAAGAACCTGAATCTGCAATCGAGCTGGACACTGCCGCTGGGCTCGCACATGCTGACGCTGGGCGGCACATACCTGAGCCAGCGCTTGAACGACCAGACCGGCAACCAGCTGTCGGGCGGGCCCAACAAGATCGACCGCTATCAGTGGGCCCTGTTCGCCGAAGACGAATGGCGGCTGACCGACAGCTTCGCCGTCACCGCCGGCCTGCGCATGGACGAGGACGAGAACTTCGGCACGCACTTCAGTCCGCGCCTGTACGGCGTGTGGCGCATGGCGGACCGCTGGACGCTCAAGGGCGGCGTGTCCACGGGCTTTCGCGCGCCGGACCTGCGCCAGACGGTGGCGGGGTGGGGCCAGGTTAGCCGGGGCGGCAACATGTACGGCAACCCCGACCTGACGCCCGAGAAGTCCGTGACCGAGGAAATCGGCCTGCTGTATGACGACGGCGCAGGCTTCAACGCCGGGGTCACGCTGTTCAACAACGACTTCAAGGACAAGATCACCCGCGTGGCTTGCCCGCTGACGCAATGCACCGAAGGCCCCAACCAGTTCGGCTCCAATCCCACCACCTACATGAACGTGGACAAGGCCGTGTCGCGCGGCGTGGAAGCCAGCATGAAGCTGCCGCTGGCGCGCGATTGGTCGCTGACCAGCAGCTACACGTACACCAAGTCGGAACAGAAATCCGGCCAGTACAAGGGCGAACCGTTGAACCAGCTGCCCAAGCACCTGTTCACCACGACGGTGGATTGGCAGGCGTCCGACGCCTTGCAGGCGTGGGCGCGCGTGAACTACCGGGGCAAGGAAAGCCAGCCGACCACGGGCGCATCGTCGTCCTCGGTGGTGGCGCCGTCCTACACCTTCGTGGACCTGGGCGCGTCCTACGCGGTGAACAAGACCGTGTCGGTCTACGCCGGCATCTACAACCTGTTCGACAAGCAGGTCACGTATGACGACTACGAATACGTCGAAGACGGCCGCCGCTACTGGCTGGGCGTGGGCGTGAAGTTCTGACAGCGACAAGAAGCGGGGGCGCTGCTTGTCCCCCCGCAACACACTGAGGTTCTTATGACTATGCTGGAAAACAAGTACCGTGCCCGCCGTTGGCTGCTGCGCGCGGGCGCGGCGCTGGCCTTGTGCTCGGCGGCTGGCGTGTGGGCCGCACCTGCCACCGTGCCCGTCAAACATGCGCGCGGACAGACCGAGGTGCCCGCCAACCCGGCCAGGATCATCGTCATGGACATGGCGGTGCTGGACACGATGCACGCGCTGGACGCGGAGGTCGCGGGCGTGCCGACCGCCGCCAAGCTGCCGCCGCAACTGGCGCAGTACGCCGACGATCGCTACCTGAAAGTCGGCTCGCTGTTCGAGCCCAACTACGAGGTGATCCACGCCGCGCAGCCGCAGCTGATCGTCGTGGCGGGCCGGTCCGCGCCCAAATACGATGAGTTGTCCCGGCTGGCGCCCACCATCGACCTGACCGTCGACCCGCGCGACCTGGTGGGCAGCGTCGCGCGCAACACCGAAACGCTGGCGGCCATTACCGGCAGGCAAGCGCAGGCCAAACAGAAGCTGGACGCCTTGCGCGCCTCGATTGCCGCGCTGCACGGGCAGGCCGCGTCGGCCGGCACCGCGCTGATCGTGCTGACCACGGGCGGCAAGATGAGCGCCTACGGCCCTGGCTCGCGCTTTGGCGTGATCCACGATACGTTCGGCTTCAAGCCCGCCTCGCCGGATCTGAACGTGTCGAATCACGGCCAGGCCGTGTCGTTCGAGTTCATCGCCGAGACCAACCCCGACTGGCTGTTCGTGATCGACCGCGACGCCGCGATCGGTCGCGAAGGCGTGTCGGCCCAGCGCATGCTGGACAACGATCTGGTGCGCGCCACCCAGGCATGGAAGAACAAGCGCGTGGTGTATCTGAACGGCTTCAACTGGTATCTGCTGGGCAGCGCCGGGCTGACGGCCATGCAGCAGAACGTGGACGATATCGCAGCCGTGCTGGCGCAAGGAAAGTAGGCGGTATGTGGTACGTAGCAAAAGGCCGTCGATGACTTGGCGGCGGGCGATAAGCGGGTGGGGCGGCATGGCCGGGGTGGTGTTGGTGCTGGTGGCGCTGTGCGCGGCCAGCGTCAGCCTGGGGGCGGGCAAGCTGTCCTTCACGGCGCTCTGGGGTAGCGGGGAAGAGGCCGAGCGCGCGTGGCGGCTGCTGCTGGTCAGCCGAGTGCCGCGCACCTTGGCCTTGCTTTTGGCCGGCGTGGCGCTGGCGGTGGCGGGCCTGATCATGCAGATGCTGGTGCGCAACCGCTACGTCGAGCCCACCACCGCCGGTACGGTGGAGTCGGCCACGCTGGGCATCCTGGTCATCACGCTGCTGGCGCCGGACACGCCCGTGATCGGCAAGATGATGACGGCCACGGCCTTCGCGCTCGCGGGCACTTTGCTGTTCCTCGCGCTGCTGCGCCGCGTGCCGCTGCGCACGCCGTTCATCGTGCCCCTGATCGGCTTGATCCTGGGCGGCGTGATTCACGCCGCCACCACCTTCATCGCGTTTCGCTTCGACCTGCTGCAATCGCTGCACGCCTGGACCACCGGCGATTTTTCAGGCGTGCTGCGCGGCCGCTACGAATTGCTGTGGATCGGCTTCGCGCTCGCCTGTGCCGCCTACATGGCGGCGGACCGCTACACGGTGGCCGGCATGGGCCGCGAGTTCGCGTCCAACCTGGGCTTGAACCACGCGCGCCTGACCTTCGTGGGCCTGCTGATCGTGTCGGCGATATCGGCGGTGGTGGTGGTGACGGCCGGGGGCATTCCGTTCCTGGGCCTGATCGTACCCAACGCCGTCAGCCTGGTGCTGGGCGACAACATGCGCCGCGCCATTCCGTGGGTGGCGCTGCTGGGCGGCGTGTTCGTGCTGGCCTGCGACATCATCGGCAGGCTGGTTATCCATCCCTATGAAATTCCCATCGGCACGGTCGTGGGCGTGGTCGGCAGCATCCTGTTCCTCTGCCTGCTGCGTTTGAAAAGGACGCGCCTTGGCTGAATCCGCCTGCTCCTTCTCCGCAGCCGCGCCGCAACGCCTGCGCCTGTTATGGCTGTCCGCCGTTGCGCTGGCATGCATCGTGGCCTACATGAGCCTGGGCGCGCAGGGCCAATGGTCGTTCGTGATCCCTTTTCGCGGCGGCAAGCTGGCCGCGATGCTGCTGGTGGCATACGCCGTGGCTGTGTCTTCCGTGCTGTTCCAGACCATCACGCACAACCGCATCCTGACGCCCGCCATCATGGGCTTCGATGCGCTGTACCTGTTGATCCAGGCCGTGGTGGTGTTCGGATTCGGTCAGGCCGCCGCTGCCGCCGAGCATTCCGTCGCGGCCTTTGTACTGGAGGTGGGCGCGATGACGGCATTTGCCTGCCTGCTGTTTCGCTGGCTGTTTTCCGACGCGGTGCGCAGCCTGCACCTGATGATGCTGGTGGGCATCGTCTTCGGCCTGCTGTTTCGCAGCCTGTCCAGCTTCGTCGTGCGGCTGATCGATCCCAACGAATTCCTCGTGCTGCAAGACCGCATGTTCGCAAGCTTCAATTCCGTGCGCGTGTCGCTGCTGCCCATCGCGATGGCCGCCGTGTGCGTGGCGACGCTGGTGATCTGGCGGCTGCGTCATCGCTACGACGTGCTGGCGCTGGGACGCGACATTGCCGTGAACCTGGGCGTGGACTATCGCCGCTGCCTGCTGCTGACGCTGGGCGCGATCGCGGTGCTGGTGTCGGTATCCACCGCGCTGGTCGGCCCCGTCACATTCTTCGGGCTGCTGGTCAGCAACCTGGCCTACCAGGCGATGGGGTCCGACAAGCATCAGTACACCGTGCCCGCTGCAACCTTGCTGGGCGTCATCTTCCTGGTAGGCGGGCAGACCTTGCTGGAACGCGTGCTGGGCCTGAACACCACGGTCAGCGTCGTGATCGAATTCGTGGGCGGCGTGATGTTCCTGATCCTTATCCTGCGCAAGGGGCGCCGATGATAGAAATAGACCGTGTCAGCAAACACTATGGCGACAGCGTGGTCGTCAATCAGGTCACGCTCCGATTGCCCGCGCGTGGCGTGACCGCCATCATCGGGCCGAACGGCGCGGGCAAGTCGACACTGCTTTCCATGGTGAGCCGGCTGTTGCCGTTGTCCGGGGGGCGCATCCACGTGGACGGATTGGACGTGACTCGCGCAGACAGCCGCGAGCTGGCGCGCCGCCTGTCCATCCTGCGGCAGGACAACCACCTGCCGCTGCGCCTGACCGTCAGGGATCTGGTGGCGTTCGGCCGCTATCCGCATACGGGCGGCCGGCTGACGCTGGACGACAAAGCCCACATCGACCGCGCCATTTCGTATCTGAACCTGGATACTTTGGCGGATCGCTATCTGGATGAGATGTCCGGTGGACAGCGCCAGCGCGCTTTCGTGGCGATGGTGCTGTGCCAGGACACGCGCTACGTGCTGCTGGACGAGCCGCTGAACAGCCTGGACATGAAGCACGCGGTCGCGATGATGGGCACCTTGCGCCGCGCCGCCGATGAGCTGGGCAAGACGGTGGTGCTGGTGCTGCATGACATCAATTTCGCGTCTAGCTACGCCGACCGCATCGTGGCGATGCGCCAGGGCCGCGTGGCGCATCAGGGCACCCCGGCCGAACTGATCCGGCCCGAGGTGCTGGGGCCACTGTACGAATTGCCGATCGACGTGCACGAGATCGGCGGTCGGCGCATCTGCGTGTATTACCGCTAGATGCGCCAGCAGGCGGTTACGCCGACTCGGTCGCGGCCACCATGCGCGCCTGGCGCGCGGCGCGATGGCGGCGTTCCAGCA
This sequence comes from Achromobacter piechaudii NBRC 102461, assembly GCF_001571245.1. Taxonomy (GTDB): domain Bacteria; phylum Pseudomonadota; class Gammaproteobacteria; order Burkholderiales; family Burkholderiaceae_B; genus Achromobacter; species Achromobacter piechaudii. The sequence continues at coordinate 602,472 of NZ_BCTK01000001.1, forward strand.
GGACGGCCCACAGCCACAAGGGCATGCTGGCGATGGCGAGCAGGCTGCCCACCCAGCCCGTCGAGGTCCAGCCGTAGCCGGCCGCAATGGCCAGGCCGCCCAGCAAGGGGCCTAGCGCATTGGCGGTATTGAAGGCGGAATGGTTCAGCGCGGCGGCCAGCCCCTGCGCGTCGCCCGCCACGTCCATCAGGCGGGTTTGCAGCACCGTCCCCAACGCGCCGCCCACGCCCACCAGGAACACGTTCAGCGTGATCAGCCAGACGTTGTGCGCCATCAACGGAAACAGCGCCAGCACGATGGCCGACCACAGCAGCAGCAGGCCCGCCGTGCGCATGACGGCGCGGTCCGCAAACACCGGCACCACCATGTTGCCCACGGTCAGTCCCACGCCGAACGCACTGAGCACGAAGGGCACGGTGGTGGGGGCTACCTGCGTCACGGCGGTCAGCGTGTCGGCCAGGTAGGTGTAGATGGAGAACAGCCCACCAAAGCCCACCGCGCCGATCGCCAACGTGATCCAGACCTGGCCACGACCCAGCGCGCTCAGTTCGCGCAGCGGACTGGCCTTGTGGACGGCGGGCGTATCGGGCGCGTAGATGGCGACGCTGATCATGGTCAGCACCGCCAGCAGCGACACCAGGCCGAAGCTCCAGCGCCAGCCGATCACTTGTCCCAGCCAGTTGGCCATCGGCACTCCGACGATGGTGGCGACCGTCAGGCCCAGGAACACGCGGCCTACCGCCACGGTGCGGCGATTGGCCGGCACCAGCGAGCTGGCCACCAGCGAGGCAATACCGAAATACGCGCCATGCGGCAGGCCGCTAAGAAAGCGGAAGAACAGCATCCAGTGATAATCGGGCGCGATGGCGCTCAGGCCATTGCCGATGGCGAACAGACCCATCAGCGCGATCAAGAGACGGCGGCGCGGCATCTTCGCGCCCAGCACGGCCAGGATCGGCGCGCCGACCACCACCCCCAGCGCATAGGCGCTGATGACGTGGCCGGCGGTGGGGGCATCGATGCCCAGCGATTGAGAAAAATAAGGCAGCAGACTCATCGTGGCGAACTCGGTGGTTCCGATGGCGAAGCTGCCGATAGCAAGCGCAATGAGGACCAGCGCGGGTCGGTGCTGCGTAAGTGCGGGGTGAGACATGGGGAAGGGCGAGGGGTGATTCGAGAATTGTTGCGATGCAACAGCGCTATTGTAAGCACCCCCAGCTGTCATTGACGTGTCAGCCCGCCATTCACGTTTCAGCGCAGCGGAGATTCCCGCGTGAGGCTCTCTGCCTCCAGCCCCGCCAGCGCGTCCAGGAAGCGCCATGCGAACGACCCCGGGCCCTGCGCCAGCGCGCCCGCGCGTTCGCCCGCGATGGCGAAGCAGGACAGTGCGGCCACCGCCGCCGTGTAGGCGTCATCCTTGGCAACGGCGGCGAAGGCGCCCACCAGTGCGCTCAATGCGCAGCCGGTGGCGGTGACCAGCGGCATCAGCGCCGAGCCGCCCGTGATGTGTACCGAGCGCTGCCCGTCGGTGACGTAATCGGTTTCGCCGGTCACCGCCACCACGGTGCGGTGCGCGATGGCGATTTCCCTGGCCGACTGCTCCGCCTGCGCCACCGCGTCGCGCGCATCGACTCCTTTGCCCGCGCTCTGGCCGCCTGCCAGCGCGATGATTTCCGATGCGTTGCCGCGCACGATGGCAGGTTGCAACGCCATCAATCGCCGCACGGCGTCGCGCCGGAATGCCGTGGCGTGATGGGCGACGGGATCCAGCACCCAGGCAACGCCAGCCTCGTGCGCCGACGCGGCGGTCAGCAGCATGCTGTCGAGCCACGGCGCGGATAGCGTGCCGATATTGATGACCACCGCACCCGCCAGGCGCGCGAACTCTGGCGCTTCGTCCGAGGCATGCACCATCGCGGGCGACGCGCCCATCGCCAACAGCACATTGGCCGCAATGTTCATGGATACGAAATTGGTCAGGCACTGCACCAGCGGCGCATCGCGCCGCACCGCGACGTACAGGTCCTGGCTGGCACGCGCCAGGGCGGCGGTGCCGTTCGATGAGGGAGTCATGCCTGGGATCCTTGCGACGCAGTTGGGTTGATCGGCGTATGTTCTGGCGGCGCAAGGGGGCTGTCAAGCGGGAGGGCCGGCAGTACAATCGCGCCTCAAAATTAAGATGCCGGGGCGCCAGTCGTGCGTGCCTGTGCTATCCCCGGCGCCATTGCGCAGGGCGCGTCAAGTCGTTGGACTCACAAGGAATACAGATGGGCCATGCAGTTCGCGGACGTGCAAAGGGTTGGGCGGCACGGTGTTGCATGACAGTCGGGCTTGCCCTGGGCAGCCTTGGGTCGCTTTCCGCGCAGGCGCAGGCCCCAGCCCCGACCCCGGCCCCTGCCGCGACGGCAAGCACAAGTACGGTGCTGGCTTCTGGCGTGCGCTATGAATGGCTGGCCCGCTGGGACATTGACCGGCTCAACCGCATCCTGCAAACCGACACGCCGAGTTTCGCGGGTACGCAAGCGACCTACACGCCGGCGCGCAATGCGGTCAATCTGTATCGCGTCAGCTACGCATCGGTCATTCCAGAGCGCGGCAATCGCCCGACGGTCGCGACCGGCCTGGTGGCGCTGCCGGACACGGCGCAGGCGTCTGTGCCGATGGTGTCTTATCAGCACGGCACCGTTTACGGCAAGCAGGAAGTGCCGTCCTATCCCGAACAGTCGCCCGAAACCCAATTGATGATTGCCCAGTTCGCGGGCCAGGGTTACGCGCTGATCGGCGCGGATTATTTCGGGCTGGGCGATTCGCCGGAGCCCGAAGGCTATATGGTCAAGGCGAGTCATCAACAAGCCAGTTACGACATGCTGGTGGCCGGGCGCGCGGTGCTTGCCGACCTGAAGCGCGACAGCAGCAAGCTGTTCCTGGCGGGCTGGTCGCAAGGCGGCTTCGTGACCATGGCCTTCCTGGAAAAGCTGGAGGCCGCGGGCGTTCCGGTGCAGGCGGCGGTGACGGCCAGCGCGCCAGTTGATGTGTCGGTTGCGCTGAACGGGTTTCTGAGCTTTCCGCGTCCCAACGATGCAGACTGGGTCACCAGCCTGTTCATCCTGTCTTCGTTCTCGTTCGAGAACTACTACGGCGAGCCGGGCCTGGCGCGCTCGTTGCTGAACCCCGAGTACTACGAGGTATCGCGCAAGGCCTATGCGCGCGAACCCTTCAAGCCAGCCGATGTGCCGACGGACGTGCGCAAGCTGATCCGCGCCGAATACTTCGATCCGCAATTCTTCGCGGCATCGGCGTATGGCCGTCTGGTTGCTCAGACCCAGGCCTATCGCTGGGTCATCAAGACGCCCGTGCGCAACTATTACGGCGACAGCGACGAAGCCATCAGCACCGGACTGGGCCAGTTGGCCGCGACCTATCAACACGCGATGGGCGCGGGCAATGCGGCGGTGCAGGCGATCTCGACGGGGCCGACCAGCCACCGGGGCACTTATGCGCTGGCGGTGCCGCAGTGGAAATCCTGGTTCGACGGGATGTGAGGGGTATGGGCGGACTCGTGCAGGGTCCGCCGCCTGTCTAGTGCGACTGCGCCTCGTCCAGCGTGTCGACATACATCAAGCCCGCCTCGCGCAGCTTGTCGCGCATGCCGTAGATGTCCAGACCCAGTTCGCCGGCGGCCAATCTTGCCCGCGTGGCGTCTTCCTTGCGCAGCCGCGCCTCACTGGCCTGCGCGACAGTCGCTGCGCGCTGCCGCTCGACCACGACGACGCCGTCCTGATCGGCCACGATGACGTCCCCGGGACGCACCAGCGCACCCGCGCACACCACTGGCACGTTGACGCTGCCTGGCGTCGCCTTGACGGTGCCCTTGGCGCTGACCGCGCGCGACCAGACGGGAAAGCGCATCGCCTCCAGCGCCATCACATCGCGGCAGCCCGCGTCGATGACCAGGCCGCGCACACCGCGCGCCGCGCACGAGGTGGCCAGCAGTTCGCCGAACATGCCGTCATGGTTTTCGGTGGTGCAGGCCACGACCAGCACGTCGCCCGGCTGACAGAGTTCTACCGCCACGTGCAGCATCCAGTTGTCGCCGGGTTGCGCCAGCACCGTCACGGCGCTGCCGGCGATGGCCGCGCCGCGCCAAACCGGCCGCAGGTAAGGTTGCAGCAAACCCGAGCGGCCCTGGGCTTCGTGCACCGTGGATACGCCGCCCGCTTGCAGACGATCGATCACGGCGGCCTCGGCGCGTGCAATGTTCCGGACGGCGATGGCGCGCGCGCTCATGCGAAAGCCCCCGTCACTTGCGGGAATATCCGCTGATAGCCTTCGGCGTGCGAGATCTTCAAATCCGAATTGCGCGATGCCTGCACGCCGCGTTGCAACGCGACGCGCGTGTAGTACTCCCACAAGTGCTCCTGCGCAGCCATGGACTCAAAGGCGCGGCGCTTGACGTCCCACACCGATGAAATGTCCAACAGCACTTCGGGCTTCCACTCGCATTGTTCAGGCTGATGCGGCTCGAACAGGAACACGGGCGGGGCGCCCAGCACCGTTTGATCCGGCCGATGGCCATGCGCCTGGGCGATGATGCGCGCCTCCTGCGCCACGTGCGTGGCCAGCGGGTGATCGAAGTTGTAGGGGTCCTTGAGCGAATGCGTCAGCACGAAGGCCGGCCGCAGTTCGCGGTAGATGTCGGCCAACTGGAACAGGGCGTCGTCGCTGACCCGCAGCGGGTAATCGCCGCAATCCAGAAAGCGCACCGACGCGCCAAGAATGCCGGCAGCGCGCGTGGCTTCTTCGCGGCGCGCCGCCTTGACGCGTTCCAGCGTCATGCCCGGTTCACGCCACAGCTTGGCCGACTCGCCGCGTTCGCCAAACGACAGGCACACCACGGTCATGTTGAAACCGCGCTGCGCATACAGGGCGATGGCGCCGCCCGCGCGCCACACAAAATCTGCCGAATGGGCGCTGACGATCAGACCGTTTTGCGTTGTGCTGCTCATGCTTTCATCCTGAATAAAAAGAAAGGCCGCCAGGGCAGGGCGATGGCGCTGCCCGGCGCGGCCCGAAGGCTCGTCAGTCCGCGCTGATGCCCGCTTCGCGGATCACCCGGGTCCACTTCACCGTTTCATCCGCCACGAAATGCCCGAAGTCCGAGGCGCTGCCCGGCGTGATTTCGGCGCCGATTTCGCTCATGCGCTGCTTGAACGCGGGGTCCGCCAACGCAGCCTGCAAGGCCTGGTTCAGTTTGCTCACCACCGCAGGCGGCATGCCGGCCGGGCCCACCAATCCCCACCACACCGTGGCGTCCGCGCCCGACAGGCCCTGCGAGGCGGCCGTGGGTACGTCGGGCAGCAGCTTGGCCGGATGCGGATTCAGCACCGCCAGCGCGCGCAGCTTGTCGGCCTTCACATGCGAAACGACTTCAAGCGGGTTGATCGACATGAAAGAAAGACGGCCGCCCAGCAAGTCGGTGACGGCGGGCGAGCCGCCCTTGTAGGGAATGTGCAGCGCCTTGAAACCGCCTTCGGACTTGAGCAGTTCGCTGCCCAGATGCCCCGAGCTGCCGTTGCCGGCCGAGCCGTAGGTCAGCTTGTCGGGCTGCGCACGACCCTGCGCGACCAGGTCCTTCAGGCTCTTGGCCGAGGAATCGCTGCGCACGACGACGACCAGCGGCGCGTAGCCGATGGCGCCGATGGGCGTGAAATCCTTCGCGGGATTGAAGTTCAGCTTGGGGAACAAGGCCGCGTTGCTGGCCAGCGTGTTCGAGGCGGTCAGCAAGGTGTAGCCGTCCGGCTCGGCGCGCGCCACGTGCTCCATGCCGATGTTGGTGGCGGCGCCCGGGCGGTTGTCGACGATGACCGGTTGCTTGAGCACGTCGGCCATTTTCTGCGTGATCAGCCGGGTCACGATATCCACGCCGCCGCCGGCGGCATACGGCACCACGATACGCACCGGCTTGTCGGGAAAGCTGTCCGCCGCGTGCGCGCTGAAGGTCGCCGTCAGGGCGGTGGCAAGGCCAACGGCCGCCCCGAGCGAGGCGAGCTTTTGCTTCTGCATCAATGTCTCCTGTGTCGTTGTTCTGATGTCGACATGGTGCTGGGCGGGCAATAATATCGTCCAATACTTTTTCCCCCGTCGACTTATTTGGATTGCAAATAAATTGGAATTCCGCCAGCTCCGCTATTTCGTCGCCGTCGCCGAGGAACTCAGTTTCAGCGCCGCCGCCCGTCGCCTGCACGTCAGCCAACCGCCGCTGAGTTTGCAGATCAAAGCGCTGGAAAACGAGTTGGGCGCGGTGCTGCTGGAGCGCGACAAGCGCAATGTCGCGTTGACCGCTGCGGGCGCGCTGTTTCTGGAGCAGGCGCGCCGCGCGCTGGGCAACCTGGACCGCGCGGCCGAGGTCGTGCGCCTGGCCTCGCAGGGCGAGGCGGGCGAAATCCGCATCGCGTTCACCGCTTCGGTACCCATGGCCGAAGCCTTTCCGCGCGTGGTGCATACGTTTCGCAGCAGCCACCCCGCGGCGCGCGCGGACCTGATCCACATGTCCACCGGGCAGCAGCTTCAGGCGCTGGCCGACAAGAGTATCGACGTGGGCTTTCTGCGCCCCTCGTTGCTGTTTTGCGCACCGCCCAATATCCAGACGCTGGATTTGTGGAAGGACCGCCTGGTGGCGGTGCTGCCGGCGTGGCATCCGCTGGCGGCATCGCAAGATCCTTTGCCGATGGCGGCCTTGGCGGATGAGCCGTTCATTCTGTTTCCGCGCGGCCTGGGCTGCGGGCTGTTTGAACATGTGATGGTGCTGACCAGCCGCGCCGGCTTCGCGCCGCGCCTGATTCAAGAGGCGCGCGAAGGCGCGACCATCGTCGGGCTGGTGGCGGCGGGCATGGGCATTTCGGTGCTGCCCGATACCTACGCCCGCACCGGCATTCCGGGCGTGGTGTATCGCGACCTGGACACCCCCGATGCGACCAGCCGCTTGCTGCTGGCGTACCGGCGCGAGGATGCGGCACCGCTACTGCAACGCTTTGTGGATGTCGTCAGGCCGAGCGCGGGAATGGCGGTGTAGGTCCGCCATCGGGACATGCCCGCCGCGTGCGCGCGGCGGGCTGCGCATGACTGCACTTCGCGGGTAGCCAGCGCCCGCCCAAGGCACCGGTGGGATTGCCTTCCGGTTGCGTTATCGTTTCCACTCTTATGGAAATCCCTAGCTTTTTATGGAGTTATAGCGGCTTCATAATTTGCGGAAACGTTTCCACAAAAAGGAATTTTCATGAGTACCCAGTTGCAGGCAGAACGCGTCCAGACCGTCATCGACCACATGGCCCTGGAGTGCGTGCAGGAGTGGGACAAGGTCATCGACACGTTCGAACATCCCCGCTATGAGATGCACTCCAGCGGCGCGGTCTTTGACGGCAAAAGCGAGGTCATGGGGTACTTCCATTCGTCGCGCGCCTCGTTTCCCGACTTGAAGAACGAGATCATCGCAGTGGCGGCCGCTGAAGGGACGGACATCGTCCTGGTGGAGTTCTGGCTTTCCGGCACGCATGCCGGGCCATTCACGGTTGACGGCAAGACCTACGAGCCCACGGGACGCCAGTTTCGCGTCCGCATGGCTGCGACTTTCGAGTTCGCGCCCAATTCGGCCAAGGTGATCTGCGAGCGTCCCTACACCTGTCAGAACGCAAAGCTGCGTTCGCTCGGGTTGTTGTAGTGGTAGCGGTTGCCCGGTACAGGAGGCTGGGCAGCCTTGTGAAGACCAACACGTTCTACAGATAAAAACCGGGCGGGCCGGCCAGGCGCTGCACCCGGAGACAAAACCGAGGAGACAACAATGAAAAAGCTTTCCGTTGCAGCGGCGATGCTTGCCTTGCTTGGCATGGGCACCGCGTATGCCGACGACTACCCGAATCGTCCGATCCGCATGCTGTTGCCGTTCTCGGCAGGCGGGGGCGGCGATACCCTGGGCCGTATCCTGGCCGAGCGCTTTTCGGCCGAATTGAAGCAGCCCGTCATTGTCGAGAACAAGCCCGGCGCCGGAGGCACGATCGGCATTGCGACGGTTGCCCGTTCCGCGCCTGACGGCTACACGATCACGATAGGCGGGATGACCACGCACGTGCTGTCACCCTTGGTCTACAAGGACCTGCCTTACGACCCCATCAAGAGCTTCACGTCGCTGGGCGCCATCGGCAACTCGGCAATTATGGTGGTCGCGAACAATGATTTTCCCGCCAATGACCTTGCAGGGCTGAAGAAGCTGGCGGATTCGCGCAAAGATCCCGTGCAATACGCCAGTTGGGGAATCGGCTCGACCGGACATTTCTGCGGCGAAGTCCTGGTGCAGAAGGGCAATCTGAAGATGCAGCACGTGCCATACAAAGGCACCACGCAGATCATGACCGACATCATGGGCGGGCACATCGACGTGGGTTTTGTCGACATGGCGACCGCCACGCCGATGGTCACGCAGCATAAGGTGAAGGGGCTGGCGGTCTGTACCAAGCGCTCTCCCAGCGTGCCCGAGATCCGCAGCTACAAAGAGCAGGGCATCGACTTCGATCGCGACTTGAACTGGGCGATGTACGTGCCCGCCGGCACGCCCAAGCCCATTGTCGAACGCTTGTCCGGCACCCTGGAAAAAGTGTTGAAAGAGCCGGAAGTCATCAACAAGCTTCTCGGCTTGGGCATCTCGGCCAACTATGTGTCCGGGCCTGCGCATGAAAAGGCCAACGCTGCCGACATCGAAGCCTGGCGCGTGGTGGCCAAAGAAGCCGGTATTCAGCCGCAGTAGGCGATTCCCTTGTCGTGGCGACGAGTCATCTCGTTGCCCATTTCCTGCATGAGACTTCGATGAAACTGCTTGAAGACCGCGTTGCCGTCATCTCGGGGGCCGCCCATCCGAAAGGCATAGGCAAAGCCACCGCAAAGCTCTTTCTTGAGCACGGCGCCCGTGTGGCCATTCTTGATCTTGACGAGACCCGCATACAGGAAAGCGCGGCAGACCTTGGGGTTGCGTCAAGCCAGCTGATTGCCCTGGCCTGCGATGTCGGCAGCGATGAGCAATGCCGCGCGGCGCTGGACAGGGTCGCCGCATGGTCGGGCGGGGTGGTCGACGTGCTGGTGAACAATGCGGCGATCACTCAAAAGGCCACTTTTCGCGACATCACCCCCGCCGATTTTGAGCGCATCCTGCGGGTGAACCTGACCGGCGTCTTCAACCTGAGCCAAGCTGTCATTCCCTTGATGATTCAGCGCGGCGGAGGAAGCATCGTCTCGATTTCCTCGCTGTCGGCGCAGAACGGCGGGGGGATCTTCGGCGGCGCCCATTACTGCGCAGCCAAAGCGGGCGTGCAAGGAATCACCCGTGCCATGGCCAAGGAATTCGGCGAACACAAGATCCGGGCCAATGCGATTGCGCCGGGTCTTATCACGACGGATTTCTCTCGCACCGGGCGCTCGGATGCCAGCAAGGACGACGCCGCACAGGTCTGGCCGCTGCGCCGGGCCGGACGTCCGCACGAAGTCGCCGGGGGCTGCCTGTTCCTGGCAAGCGAGCTTTCCAGCTACGTCACCGGCACGACGTTGGACATCAACGGCGGCGCCCACATGAATTAAGGAACATCGATGAGCAAATTCTTTGGTGGCGTTCGCCAGGTCGGCTATGTCGTGCGCGATATCCAGAAGGCCATGCATCACTGGTCAGCGGTGCTGGGGGTGGGGCCCTGGTTCTACAAGGAAGAGGTGGGAACCACTGAATTCCGGTATCGCGGTCAGGTCTCGCAGCCGCCGCGCCTGTCGATTGCGCTGGCCAATTCGGGTGACCTGCAAATCGAACTGATCCAGCAACGCGACGATGCGCCGTCGCTATATCTGGACTCCCTGCGCACAAATGGGGAATGCGCCCAGCACGTGGCGTTCTGGACGCTGGACAACTTCGACGAGTTTTGTGACCGGCTGCTGACCAGCGGCTACGAGGAAGGGCACGGCGGACGGATGGGGTTGCGTGGCCGCTTCGCATACTTCGTTCACCCCGAACTTCCAAGCGGCATGATCGAAGTGTCGGAAATGAAGGGCGGCAAAGGCGAGTATTTCGAAGAGATCAGGAAGGCAAGCGAATCATGGGACGGCTCCGCGCCGATACGCCCGCGCACCTAGCCGGCCGAGTGCCGAAGACGGTGTATGTTAGCCACTTTCGGCACGGACAAAACTTCAATCATGAAAGACCGCATCACCATACGCGACGTTGCCAAGAAGGCCGGGGTCTCCCTGGGTACGGCGTCGCGCGCGCTCAACCGGACGGGCCGAGTCAGCGAAGCCGCCATTGCGGCGGTCGAGCAGGCGGTACGCAGTCTGGACTATCGGCCGGACGCCGTGGCGCGTAGCCTGCGCACGAAATCCTCCGGCGTGATCGGGCTGCTGGTGTCCGACCTTGCCAACCCGCTCTATGCCCGGATCATCACCGCCACCGAGACCGCGCTACAAGCCAAAGGCTATTCGTTGCTGGTGGCCAGCACGCATAACGAAAGACGGCGCGAAGCGTCCTTAGTCGACATCTTTCGTGGCCGCCGAGTCGATGCGTTGATTCTGGGCCCGTGCGAAAAGGAATCCGCCGACCTGATCGACAAGTTGTCGCAAGAACTGCCCGTCGTCGCGCTGGACCGCGAGTTCGGCGCATCGTCGGTCGGCATTCACGTCGACCATGCGGCGGGGGCCTTGCAGGCGACCCAGTATCTGTTGAACCTGGGCCACACCCGGATTGCGCTGCTGACCCCGGGGACGGATTTGCGAACCGGCAAAGAGCGTATCGCGGGCTTTCGTCAGGCATTCAAAGAGCGCGGCATCGTTCTCGATCCCGCGCTGATCCGGGCTGAACCGTCCGCGATGCAGTTTGCGTTTTCCGAAGCGATGTCACTGCTGTCGCACGCCAATCGCCCCACGGCGTTTGTATGCCTGGGCACCAGAATCCTGTCCGGCGTGCTTCAGGCCCTGCGCCATACCGGAGATTCGGTTCCCAACGATATCAGCGTGATCAGCATTGGCGACACCGATCTGTCTCAACTATTCAGCCCTGCCATCACCTCGCTCAGTTGGGACCTGGAGGCGGTCGGCACTTGCGCGGCGCAGCTGGTCCTAAAGCAACTTGATCGCCAGAGCGCGCCAGCGCAAGGCGATCGCATCGTCATCAAGACGCAGCTGATATTGCGTGAATCGTGCGCGCCCGCAGCGCCGTCTTGACCTAACCAACCATCAGGAACCCTCATGACACAACCGTACACAGTCACCCATCAAGATCGCCTGCTGACCGTCAACATCGAAGACGGTGTGCAGCTGCCAGGCGCTGCGCCAGGCTCGTCCATCATTCCGTTGTTCCTGGATCGGGAGAACGGCGTGTGGGTGCTGTACGGCAAGTTCGCACCGGGCACGCGCCTGCCCACGCACTTTCATACCGGCGTCGTCCACTTCTACACCACCAAGGGGCAGTGGAATTATCTGGAGTATCCGGACGACGTGCAGAAGGCCGGCAGCTATCTGTACGAGCCGGGCGGATCCGTCCATACGTTTTCCGTGCCCGAGGACGCCACGGAGCCGGCCGAAGGCTTCATGGTGGTGTTCGGCGCCAACATCAACTTCATCGACGGCCAGTTCGCCAACATCCGCGATGCGGGCGCCATCGAAGACTCGATCATCGAGGCAGCCAAGAAGGCTGGGCTGCCCATGCCTCGCTATATCCGCCCGAAGGGCGGCGCCGAGTTCACGCGCGACTGAGCGGGGGCGGATTATGCGCTTGGCATCGAAAGTGGCGCTGGTAGCAGGCGCCGGTACATTGAGAAATTCGTTTTCCGCCGCCGATCAGGTGGGCAATGGCGCAGCCTGTGCGATCCGGTTCGCGCGTGAAGGCGCAACCGTCATCTGCACTGACCGGTCCTTGGCGGCCGCGCAAGAGACCGTTGACAGGATTCGGGCGGAAGGCGGCGTCGCGCAGGCGCTTGAGCTGGATGTCACGGATTCCGCCCAGATCGAGCGGGCTTCGCAAGACGTGGCAACGCGTTTTGGGGGGATCGATATCCTGCACAACAATGTCGGCATCGAAATCCAGGGCGATCTGCTGGCGGTGCAGGACGACGAGTGGGACCGCGTCATGACGGTCAACGTGCGTGGATCCATGGCGATGGCGCGGGCCTTCCTGCCGCAGATGAAAGCGCGCGGTGGCGGCTCCATCATCAATGTCTCGTCAACGGCCAGCTTGAAATGGAGCCCGATGCAATTCCTTTCCTACAGCACGGCCAAGGCGGCGGTCAATCACATGACGCGGGTCATCGCCCGGCAATATGCGGCGGACCAGGTGCGGTGCAATTGCATCATTCCGGGCATGATCCGCACGCCGCATGCCGATGCGCTGTATTCCAGCGCAGAGGCTGCGCAACAGGGCCATGAGGCCCGCGACGCAAGGTGTCCGATGGGGCGCCAGGGCAGCCCCTGGGATATTGCCAATGCGGCGCTGTTCCTGGCCTCTGACGAGGCAGCTTATGTCACCGGGTGCTTGATGGTGGTAGATGGCGGATCGAGCCTGTAGCGCTAAAGGGCGGCCAATCCGGCTGCCCGGCCCCGCTATCAATACCGATATCCCAGCGTGAGCATGGTGCTGCGGCCGTCACCCAAGGCGACGGCGTTGCGCAGGCCGCCGGCAAAATAATCCTTGTCGAACAGGTTGCGCACGGTCAGCGCGGCGCGCCAATGGTCCGCTTGATAGGCGATGCCCGCGTCGGCCACGGCATAACCCGGAATGACGTATCCATAAGCATGGCGAGGGCTTTCGCCGCGCATTCCGCCGTTCAGTTCCCAGCCTAGCGCCTTGCCGCGCAAGCGGTAGCGCGCCGTCACGTTGAAGCTGTGGCGGGGCACGTTGTCCAGCCAGCTTCCTACCGTGGACGTTGCCTGGCCGCCGTCGTCCGTGACCACGGCGGCAATGTAGGCGTAGCCGCCCATCAGGCTCAGTCCATCGCCCAGGTCGGAAGCAAAGCCCAGCTCGGCGCCGCGCGTGCGTTGCTCGCCGACGGCGATGCTGTAGCCGTCGTTCACCGGATCGGCCTGAAGCACCTGGCGACGGCGCAGGTCAAAGGCGGCCACCGTCAGACTGGTGTTGCCGTCATCCAGGTCGAACTTGACGCCCGCCTCCCATTGGCGGCCCGTCTCGGGATCAAAGCCCTGGCCGTTGGCGTCGGTACCCAGGTTGGGATAGAACGAGGTGGCGTAGCTGATGTACGGGCGCACCCCCGGCGCGATCTCGTACATGACGGCGCCGGACCCCGTCGTCTTCTGGGAAGGATTGTCCTGCCGGTTGCTGGTCAGCCTGTCCGTCGAATAGCTGGCGGCGTCATCGCGGCGCAGGCCGGCGATCAGGCGCCAGCGTTCGCCGATCTGGATCTGGTCGCGCAGATACACGCCGACGGAACGCACGGTGCTGGCGCTGTCGGTGCGCGGTTGGGCGGGGCAGACTATCGGGCTTCCGTAGACCGGGTCGTACAGGTTCAATGCGCCGACGGAACAACTGGTTTGCAGCGCGTTCTCGCGCGAGCGCAGATAGTCGACGCCCAGCGTGATCTCGTGCTTGCCCCATGCTGTGTCGAAGCGGCGCTGCGCATTCGTGTCCATCGAAAACGTGTCGCCATCGAAATGTTGGTCGGTAGAGGTACGCCTCAGGCTGCGTCCTCCAGCTGCCAGCGTGCCGGCCGCCACCAGTTGGCCGTCCAGCGTGTATTGCTGCCAGCGCAGGTTCTGATTGACCGTCCAGCCGTTGTCGAAACGATGCGTCAGCGCGTATCCCACCCGGCTCTGGAATCCGCGATAGGGGTCCTGATCCGGCTCGCCGATAAAGCGATCGCGAGGGACGCTTCCGTTGGGGTTTTCAAGCACGGACCCCACGACGGGCAGGCCTTGCTGCCGGATGTACCGGCGTTCCTGATAGCTGGTCAGGATCGTGAAGTCGGTGCGCGTTCCAAGATCGAGCGACAGCGACGGTGCGATCCATCGATTCTTGAACCACACGTAGTCCGTGGCGTCATGCGAATTCATCGCCAGCGCGTTCAGGCGGAAGGCGGCCTTGCCGTTCTCCGACAAAGGCGTGCCCATGTCCAGCGTGCCCTGATAGAAGTCGTTGCTGCCTATCGTGGATTCTACGTTCGCGAAGGCTTCCGGCTGCGGGCGCTTGCTGACCATATTGACCAGGCCGCCGGGAAGCACCAGCCCATAGAGCAACGAGGCAGGGCCCTTGAGCACTTCCACTTGTTCCAGGCCGTACAACTGCTCGGCAACGCGGTTGGACGCTGCGGTACGCAGGCCGTCCACGAACAAGGAGTCGGAAGCGACTTGCCCACGGATGATCAGGTCATCCCATCCCCGCCGCCCAAACTGGTTGGCGACCACGCCCGGCACGTTGTGCAAGGCATCGGCAAGGGACTGGGCTTGCTGGCTGTCCAATACCGCCCGAGGCACAACCGTGATCGACTGCGGGGTCTGCGACAGCGGCACCGATGATTTGTTGACGGCAGGGGGCTGGACGGGATTGAAGTTGCCGTCGGCTTCCGAGTCGGCGGTGACGCGGACGGACGGCAATTGAACGACGTCTGTGGATTGTGCGTGAAGGGCAACAGGGGCAAGCAGAGCGAGTCCGGCGAACAGGGCGGGGGCGTGAGGATGCGGCATCAAGAAAGGGGGGAGGCTGCTGGAAAGGGGCTTGGCGTGCGCCGGGCGGTGCAGCGCAATGCACGTTGAAGGCTGCTGGAAAGCGGCTCTTGAAATTAGGAATGATAATAAAACGCATTAATATTAAAAGCTATGCGCTGATTCGGCAAGACCGGCTTGCGGCAAGCCGAGGTGGATAAAAGCGTTCACTCGGTGATGGGCTGACGGCTCGCTCGTCCTACGCTCATGGTTTTGGGAGAGGGACATCACCGGTCGTTCTTTTTGCCTGGCGTTCGTGGCTGGCGCGGCGTGGGTGCAGTGCTATGCGGTGTTGCCGGGCACGTTGGGTTTGGTGGGGATAGCCATTGCCGGCGTAGCGGCGGGGGCGGGCTGGATGCGAAGCGAAGGGGGCTGTTGTCGCATCCTCTGCGCCCTGATGCTGGGTCTTTGCGCGGGCATCCTCAATGCCTGCTTGCAAGCGCATCTACGGCTTGACGATGCGCTGGTGGACTTGCATCAGGATCAGGTCTCGCGCCTGATCCTGCGCGTTGCCGAGCTGCCCGACGGAGACGAGCGGCATCATCGCTTCGTCGCCGAACTGGCCGAGCCCGCGCGTCCCGGCATTCCGTCTCGCATCCAGGTCACGTGGCAAGCGCCGCCCGGTGCGGCCCAGAGCCTGCCTGCGTTGCTGCCTGGCCAGATCTGGCGGATGGCGTTGGTGTTGCGGCGGCCTCACGGCGTACTGAACCCCGCCGGGCCGGATGCCGAAGCGCGCATGTTCGCGCGCGGGTTGCGGGCCGTGGGCACGGTGCGCGGCAGGCCGCAGTTGCTGGATGACCGGCCGTGGGCGTCGGCGGGTGTGCTCATTGAAAGGGCGCGCCACCATGTGCGCACGGGGATGCGTAAGGCCCTGGGGGACCACCGCTATGTGCCAGTGTTGATTGCGTTGGCGATTGGGGACCAAGCGGGCGTGGCGCGCGATGATTGGCGCATCTTCAACCGCAGCGGCATTACGCATCTGGTCTCGATCAGCGGCATGCACGTGACGTCCATCGCGGGCATAGCGGGCGTGCTGGTGGCGGCGGCCTGGCGGCGCGCGCGTTGGCGCGGGGTGGGCTTGCCGGAATTCCTGCCCTCGCGTGTGGCAGGCGGGGCGGCGGCTGCGGTGGTGGCCTTGCTGTATTGCCTGCTGGCGGGTTGGGGCGTGCCGGCGCGGCGCACGTTCTTCATGCTGTCGGTGGTGCTGGCGGCCGCGATGTCGCGGCTGCCGTTGACGGGGGGCAGGGTGTTGGCGTGCGCGGGGGCGGGCGTGGTGGCCTTGGACCCTTGGGCGCCGCTGTCGGCGGGGTTCTGGCTGTCGTTCGGGGCGGTGGCGATATTGCTGCGCATTGCCGACCTGCCCTTCGATGCCGAGGCGGGGTGGCGCAGGCGATGGGCTAACCGGCTCGCGCAGGCGACGCGCTTGCAGTTGATGGTGACCTTGGGGCTGACGCCGTTGCTGGCGTTTCTGGTGCATCAGGTGTCGGTGGGGTCGCCGCTGGCCAATGCGGTGGCGATACCGTCGGTGACGTTCGTGGTGACGCCCTTGGCATTGTTGTGCGCGGCGCTGTCGGTGTTGCCGGGCTCGGAAGCGGCGGCGGCTTGGGCGGCGCAAGTGGGGTTGGCGGCGTTTGACGCCACGATGGTTCCAGTGGCTTGGGTGGGCAACGCGGACTGGGCCAGCTTTGCGGTGGCGGCCGCGCCGTGGCCGTGGTTGTGGCTGGCCGTGGCGGGCATGGTCTGGGCCTTGCAGACGCGTGGATGGCCGGCGCGGCACATGGGGTGGGTGTGCATGCTGCCGCTCTTGTGTTGGCGACCCGACAAACCCGAACTGGGACATTGGCGCATGAGCGCGCTGGACGTGGGGCAGGGCAGCGCCATCGTGGTCGAGACCGCCAGCCAGGTGCTGCTGTTCGACGCCGGGCCGCGTCATTACGGCGGCAGTGATGCGGGCGAGCGGGTCGTGGCCCCGTTCCTGCAAACGCGCAGCATCTTCGCGCTGGATGTGCTGGTGCTGTCGCACGCCGACCAGGACCACGTGGGCGGCGCGCGCGCCGTGCTGGCGGCGGTGCCGGTGCGGCTGAGTTATGCGTCGTTCGATGTGGCGGCGTTTGTCCGGCGCGATGCTCGTGTGTGGCCGGCGGCGGGGCAGGCGGAGTCCGATGCCACGCCCACGCTGCCGCAACGGATGGCGCGTTGCGGGCGCGGTGACGGCTGGGAGGTGGATGGCGTGCGGTTCACGTTCCTGCATCCCGCCGATGGCGGCAGCGGCGCGCCCTCGGACAAGAACGCCGACAGTTGCGTGTTGCACGTACAGGGCGCCAGCCATGCGCTGTTGCTGACTGGCGATATCGGCGTTGCGCAGGAACGCGAACTGATGGCGCGTGGCTTGGAGCGGGTTGACGTGGTGCTGGCGCCGCACCACGGTTCCGCGTCCTCATCCGGTCGCGATTGGGTGCGCGCGTTGCAAGCGACGCATGCGATAGCCCAGGCGGGCTATCTGAACCGCTTCCGTCATCCTGCGCCTGTAGTGGAACGGCGCTGGATAAGTGCGGGTGCGGTGTTCTGGCGCAGCGATCGAGATGGCGCGGTCATGGCGGAATCCCGCGCGCGCGCACTGCGGGTGTGGTCGCAGCGGGAGGTGGGCGCACGGTATTGGCATGGGCGATAAGAGGGGGAGGACGGGAGCAGACGGGATAGGAGGGGATGGGGGGGATGGGCTGGATGGGCTGGATGGATGGGACGCGACGGTGCGGGACAGGACGCAACAGAGCGGGAAGGACGCGAGGGGGTGGGGCCGGACGGGACGCGACGCGACGGGCGGGATAGGACGCGACAGGACGCGACACGGCAAGAGAGGACGCGACGGGCGGGTTAGGCGCGATGGACAAGCCCTGCGGCAAGTTGGTCAAATCAGAACCACGGCTGCGCCCAGCCGCTACCCGATTGCCGCGCGCCGCTCGTTTACTGCGCGCCCACCACCAAGCGATCGAACAGATCATCCCCGCCCATCTGGCCGCCCTTGAGCATCAGTTCCATGCCATCGACCACGGGATTGTCGCTGCGGGCCACGCTGACGGTGACACCGGGCGCCAGCACGCATCGGAACGCCAGGCCCCAAAGGCCCAGCGCCAACGTCGCCTGGCTCGATGTATCGCCGCCCGCGATACCGACCCGCGCAAGCCGGGTGCCCGCCTGCGCGCTGGCGGCGATGATGGCCGCCGCCAGTTGCGCGGTGGCGCGGGCGGTGGCGGCGGCTTGATCGGACGTGACGGCTTGCTCGGGGCGGTCGGTGTGGACCAGCACGTTGCGACCTTGCGCCAGCGCGTTGGCCGCCAAGCGCACTTGCTCGGCCACGTAGGCGGGCGATTCCAGCAGTGCTTGCACTTGCAGCGGCTGATGCGTGTAGCGCGTGCTGGCGGCAATCTGCCGGGCAGTGACAGGCGACAAACTGCCGGCCATGACCAGCACGGGGCCGGTCGCGGCGGGCAGGGAAGTCACGCTGCCTGCGGACTCGGCGGACTCGGCGGACTCGGCGGACTCGCGCCCAGCCACAACACCGCCGCGCTCGAACTCTGCCGCGCGGGCCAGCGCCTGCTGCACGCTGCTTGGGCCTACCGTCAACAACGGCGCGCGCGCGCCTGCGCGCCAGATCAATCTGCCGATCACGGCCAGTTGCTCATCGTCGGTCAGGTCGAACAACACGGGGCCGTCATGGTTTCGGATCAAGTCATCGATCCAGCCATCCACGGCGGCGACATCGTCGGCGCTGCGCAGACGCGGATACCCGATGTGCGGTATCGATTGAATCCCTTCCAGTCCCTGCGCCGCCAAGTGTTTGCGCAAGTCGGCTTCATGCATCGGCGTGACCGGGTGCTGGCTCATCACGGGATGCCGGTCTATGCGATGGATTTCCGGCGCAGCACCCGCGCGCGCGAACAGCTGCGCAAAGCTGCAATAGCGTCCGATGCTGGGCTGCCCGCCCACGATCGGCACCAGCCGGTTCGGTACGTGGCGGCGCAGTTCGCGGACGGCGACGCCGATGCTGCCGACGTGGGGCGCGCTGTCGAAAGTGGAACAGCATTTGTAGTGCAGCACGCGCGCGCCGGTGCCGGCCATGAATCGTCCGACGGCGCGCAGCTCTACCTGCATGTCGTCGGGGGACATCGCGCGCGCGGCGCCCGCGATGCCAATGGCGTCCAGCGGACCGGCGCGGCGCAGTTGTTCGGGCGTGGGCACGCCCAGGAAAAGCAGGCTGCGTAATCCGGCGCGGGCGACTTCGGCCAGCGTGTCAGTGGCGCCGGTGAAGTCGTCGCCGTACCAGCAGACGCGCGGCCCGTTTGAGCCGGCCGCCGTGCTTGCCGCATCGGTCTTGCGCGAGGGATCGGCCCTGCTTGCGTGATCGGCCTGGCGTGACGGATCGGTCTCGCTTGCGGCATCGGTCTTGCCCGACGCACCGGTCACCCTCGACGCGTCCGTCGCGCCAGACGCATGGATCGCCCTCGACGCATCGGCCACGCCCGACGCATCAGTCACCCTCGACGCGCCGGCTACGCTCGACGCATCATCAAGGTCCCCAGCCCCAGTCATGCCCGGCCGCCAAAAAACTCCAGCGCGCGCTTCAACTCCGGCGCATTACGCGCAAAGTCCTCCAGCGCGTCCCCCTCGCGCACGGCCTGCCACGCTTGCCGAATGCTCTGCACGCCAGCTGCCGGGCCATCCGGGTGGGCCAGGATGCCACCCCCCGACATGAACATCAGATCGTCCGTGCGCACCGCCGCCCACGTTGCGGGCACGGTGCCGGCCCATTGGCCGGACGAGAAAGCCGGCATGACGGCGTCGTCGATGCCTGGGGTCAGCGACGCCAGGCAGTCGCGCGCGGACTCGACAACCTCGCTGTCTTCCTGAGCGAATTTGCCTTGCAGGCCGTGCACGTGCATATGGTCCACGCCGGCCAGCCGCCACAGCGTCTGATAGGCCTGGAAACCCATACCCAGCAACGGCGCGCGAGACAAGGCGCCGTAGCCGTTGCGATGGCCGTGCAGGGCCAGCGGCGTGCTGCGGCGC
Source organism: Achromobacter piechaudii NBRC 102461 (assembly GCF_001571245.1). Taxonomy (GTDB): domain Bacteria; phylum Pseudomonadota; class Gammaproteobacteria; order Burkholderiales; family Burkholderiaceae_B; genus Achromobacter; species Achromobacter piechaudii. Next base: position 622,266 of record NZ_BCTK01000001.1, read on the forward strand.
AGGGTCTGGATGGCGGAGAACCCGCACCAGTTCAGGCTTGCCATGACGCAGCTGCCGCCCTCGCGTTCGATCAGGTCCGCATGCCGGCGCATGGCGTCGGTTTCGTCGCTGATGTTGAACGCCACCATCACCTGGCGGCCCGTGCGTTCGCGGTGGGCGCGCACCACTGCCATCACGGCGGCGACGCGTTGGGCCAAGGGTGCGTGGGCGGGGTTGGCGCAGACCTCATCGTCCTTGATGAAGTCCACGCCCGCCGCGCACAGCTGCGCCACCAGATGCGCGGTCTGCTCGGGCGACAGGCCGACATTGGGCTTGATGATGGTGCCCACCAGCGGCCCTTGCGTCACGCCGGTCAGCTGCCGCGTGCCGTTGATGCCCACCTGCGGCATGTCGAATTGCGCGCGGTAGTTGGCGGGCAGCTCCATGCTTTCCAGGCGCAGGCCGGTGACTTCGCCCAGGTCGTACAGATTGCCGCCGACGGTTGCGGCCAGCGTGGGCAGGTTGGCGCCGACGTTGGCCACGGGAAAGGCAATGCGTATGCGGGCGCGCTGGTACTTGCCCGGCATGCCGCCCGGCTGGCGCGCCAGCCAGGCGTTGGGCAGGCTGGGCGTGTCGGTGGTGTCCAGCAGGTCGATGGCTTCGATGCGGGCGCGCGCCCGGGCGCGCAGTTCGTCGGTTTCGCCCTGCACGCGGGTGAAGGTGCCACACGACTGCTCGCCCGCCATGACCTCGGCGACCCGTGCGGGGTCCATCGGTGTTTCGATCAGGTAGGTCGCGGTAAACAATTGGGAATTCATGGCGATTGAGAAATCAGGGCGATAGGGTGTCAGGGCTGCGGCCAGGGCGCGGCGGGCTCAGAGGCAGGCGCAGAGACTGGCTCAGAGACCAGCTCAGAGACCGGCTCAGAGGCGGGACAGATCCGGGAAGGGGCGCACCGGCTCTTTGCCGTCCCAGCCGTTGGCGCTTTCGCGGATCAGGTCGAACAGACGGCCCTTGGGACCAGCCACTTCCGACAGTTCGATGACCGTGCCCGGGTGGTATTCGGTGTCGAAATAAATGAAGCGACCCTTTTCGCCGACTTCGCCGCTCATCTTGGGCTTGAAGCCCTGGGCCAGCAGGCGCTCCAGATCGGCGTCGTAGCTTTCGGTCCAGTAGGCCACGTGTTGCAGGCCGGTGCGGCCGGCTTGCAGGAAGTCGCGGTACATGGAGGGCACGTCGTTGCGCGTCTGGATCAGTTCAACCTGCACGAAGCCGGAGTTGGCCAGCGCAACCGAGTTGTGCGGTTCGTGGCTGACGCCGTCGTACTTATAGTTCACGATCGGCACGCGCGGGTTGTAGTACCAGGGGCCCACGCCCAGCGTGGTGCTCCAGTAGTCCATGGCGGCTTCGATGTCGTGCACCACATAACCGAGTTGGCGGATTTCGCCCAGGAAACGACTCATGATGGATCTTTATAAAGATGGGTCAGAAAGACGGGAGGGGGTGCGGTCCGAGGCGGGTTGCCGTCGAACCGCATCGGGTCACAGGAAACCGATCGAGAACCAGGGGAAGGCCGCCACCACGATCAGGCCGATCAGCAGCGCCGCGACGTAACCCCAGATGGGACCGATGCCCTCATTGGGATCAACCCGGCTGATGGCGCAGGCGCCGTAGTAGCCCACGCCGAAGGGCGGCGCGAACAGGCCGATGCCCATGGCGAAGATGACGACCATCGCGTAATGCACTTCGTGCACGCCGGCCTGCACCGCAATTGGAAACAGCAGCGGGCCGAACAGCACGATGGCGGGAATGCCTTCCAGCACGCTGCCCAGGATGATGAAGGCCACGATGGACACCGCCAGGAAGCCGTAGCTGCCACCGGGCATGCCGGCCATGAGGCGCGCCAGATCGCCCGAGAAGCCCGACTGCGTCAGCGCCCAGGCCATGGCCGTGGCGCAGCCGACGATCAGCATGATGGCGCCGGACAGGGACGCGGTTTCGATCAGCATGGGACGCAGGCGCGCCCAGTCGAAGCGGCGGTAGATCACGAGGCCGATCAAGGCCGAATACACGATGCCGATGGTCGACACTTCAGTGGCGGTCGCCACGCCTTCGACCACGGCCGCGCGGATGACGAAGGGCAGGGCCACGGCGGGCAGGGCGATCACGAAAAATCGGCCAATCTCTTTAAAGCTGAAACGTTGCACCAGGCTGAGGTCTTCGCGGCGATAGCGCCACCAGACCACCGAACACAGCGCCAGGCCCAGCACCACGGCGGGCAGCAGGCCGCCCGTGAACAGCGCCGCGATCGACACGCCCGTGACCGAACCGATGGTGATCAGCACGATGGACGGCGGTATGGTTTCGGTCTGCGCGCCGGTAGCGGACAGCAGGGCGACCAGATCGCCCGGTTTGGCGCCGCGCTTGCGCATTTCAGGAAACAGCACGGGCGCGATGGCCGCCATGTCGGCGATCTTGGACCCGGAGATGCCCGACACCAGATACATGGCGCCGATCAGCACATAGGACAAGCCGCCGCGCACGTGGCCCAGCAAGCTGGCCAGGAACTGGATCATGGCGCGCGCCATGCCGGTCATCTCGATGAGCGAACCCAGGAAGATGAACAGCGGCACGGCCAACAGCATCAAATGCGACATGCCTTCGTCGAGCCGGCCCACCATGACTTCCATGGGCGTGTTGGTCGTCAGCGCCAGATACGAGAAGGTCGCCAGCGCGAACGAGAACGCAATCGGCACGCCCGAGAACACGGTGGCGGCCACAATGCCCACGAAGAAGATCACCAGGTTCAGCTTGCCCAGCCCCTTGAACATGGGCTGCGCCAGCCAGAACAGCGCGACCACCACGGCTACGCCGGCCAGGGCCATCAACACATTGCGCAGGGGTTGCGTGCGCAACAGGCGCAGCAACGCCACCACCGCCATCAGCGCCATGCCCACGGGGATGGCGGCGGCACGCCATGCGTTGGACAGTTCCAGCGCGGGCGTGGTGATGAAGTGTTCTTCGTGCGCGTATTCGATCGCGGGCGCCAGGATCAGCACCAGGAAGGCCAGCGAGGCGGCCAGCGCGGCGGTCTCAAGCTGCGCGCGCCGCGCCGGGCTGACGTTGTTGACCAGCGCCGTCATGCGCATGTGCTCGCCGCGCCGCAGCGCGACGACCGCGCCCAGCATCGACAGCCACAGGAACAGGATGGACGCCAGTTCGTCGGACCAGACCAGCGGGCTGTGCAGCGCGTAGCGCGCCACGACGCCGGCAAACAGCACGCAGATCTCGATCAGCACGATGGCGGCCGCGATGTGCTCGACCACGCCGCCCAGCACGCTGTCCAGCGCGTTGGCGGCGCGCCGCAGGGGATTGGCCGGCAGCACGGGGGCGGCGGCGTGGGGGGCGGACAAGGAAGACATGGGCAGACCTCAGGCCAGCTTGCCGACGCTTTGTTCCAGCAGCGACCACGCTTCGTTGCCGAAGCGGCCCTGCCATTCCTTGTAGAAGCCGGCGGTGCGCAGCGCCTCGCGGAAGCTGTCGGGCGCGGGCTGGTTGAACTTCAAGCCCTTGGATTCCAGATCGGACTGCACCGAGGCGTTCAGCTTCTTGATGTCTTCGCGCTGCGCCAGGCCGGCTTCGTTGATGCCACGGGCCACGATCGTCTTGAGGTCTTCTGGCAGGCCTTCCCACATGCGGCCGTTGGCGATGAACCAGTAGCCGTCCCAGATGTGGTTGGTCAGCGAGCAGTACTTCTGCACTTCGTAAAGCTTGGCCACCTGGATGATCGGCAGCGGATTTTCCTGCGCGTCCACGACCTTGGTCTGGAGCGACGAGTACACCTCGCTGAACTGCAAGCTGGCGGGCGCGGCGCCCAGGCCCTTGAACATCGAGATCGGCAGTGAGCTGACCGGCACGCGGATTTTCAGGCCGTCCATATCGGCGGCGGTCGACACGGGCGCCTTGCTGCTGGTGGTCTGGCGAAAGCCGTTGTCCCACATCTTTTCAAAGGCGTAGAGCTTGCGCTGCGCGATGGCGGCGCGCACGTGCGCGCCCAGCGCGCCGTCCATGGCGCCCCAGACCTGGTTGTAGTCCTTGAACGCGAAACCGACCGCGTTGATGGCGGCCACCGGCACCAGCGTGGCGATCACCAGCGCCGACGGCGTGAAGAAGTCGATGCCGCCCGAGCGCACCTGCGCCAGCATGTCGGTATCGCCGCCCAACTGGTTGTTGGGGAAAATCTTGATGTCGACGCGGCCGTTGCTTTCCTTCAGGATGCGATCGGCGGCTTCTTGCGCGCGCACGTTCAGCGGATGCGTGACCGGCAGGTTGTTGCCGTACTTGAGCGTGTAGTCGGCCGCGCGGGCGATCAGCGGGAATCCACCGGCCAGGGCAACGGCGGGAACCGCGCAAAGGCGGCGCAGGGCACTGCGGCGTGTCAGCAGCTTCATGGTTGTCTCCAAAATCGTATTTATGATGTTTTTTGATGTGCCACAAAAGCGCCATAACCATGCGGCAGAATGGACAATAGTGAATTGAAGCTATCATCGTCAAACCTTATTCATGATGGTTTTTGATGTGAATAGAACCTCTCCCGACCGCAAGCTTGCCCGCCTGGCCGATGTGGCCGCGCGCGCCGGCGTGTCCACCGCCACCGCCGACCGCGTGCTGAACCGACGGCCCGGCGTGCGCGCCAACACGGCCCAGAAAGTGTTCAAGGCCGCCATCGAACTGGACTATCTGCCCGAACAGGAACTGGCGGCCGCGCCGGCCGAGCCGATGCGGCTGGTGTTCCTGCTGCCGCGCGGCAGCAACCGCTACTTGCGGATGCTGGGCGACACGGTCAGCTACGCGCACGAACACTTCGCGCCGCTGAACGCCAAGTGCCAGATCGAGACCGTCGAAAGCTTCAACCCCGATGCGCTGGCCCAGGCGCTGCTCAAGCATGGCAAGCGCGCCGATGGCATTGCCTTCATGGCGCTGGAGCATCCGGTGGTGCGCGAGGCCGTGAACACGCTGGCGCAGCAGGGCGTGCCCACGGTGACGCTGATCTCCGACCTCGCCAACAGCGCGCGTACCGCCTACGTGGGCCTGGACAATCGCGCGGCCGGACGCACGGCGGGTTATCTCATCGCGCGCTTCATCGGCATGCGCGCCGCGCACGTGGCGCTGATTGCCGGCTCGCGCCACTACCGCGCGCATGAAGAACGCGAAAGCGGCTTTTTGCAGCTGTACGCCGAACAGTTCCAGGCGATGCAGGTGGTCGACCTGCGCGAAGGCTATGACGATGCGCAGCGCAATTACGAGCAGACGCGGCAATTGCTCGAGCAATATCCCAACCTGGCCGGCATCTACAACATCGGCGGCGCGTCCGACGGCGTGGCGCGCGCATTGAAAGAGGCGGGCCAGCAGCATCGGGTGGTGTTCATCGGCCACGGGCTGACGCCCGACACCCGTTCGCTGCTGATCGACGGCACCATGGACGCGGTTATCACGCAAAGTCCGATGGAAGCGCTGATGAGCTGCGTGCGCATTTTCAGCAACCTGCGCGACAAGCGCAGTCCCATGAACGGCGTGGAGCTGGCTCGCAGTCAGGTCATCTTTCGGGAAAACCTGCCTTGAAGCGCTTTGCGGACGGATGCGTCGCTCCCCACAACCAGCATCAACAAAACGTCAGGCTTGCGTTTTAACTGCCTAGGCAGATAAAATCATCCCGGTCGTCGCCAACCGTCTTTTACGACCGAACCCGTCACCCGCGAGACCGCCATGCCTACCGCCAAACCCGCCGTGCTGGACCGCTTTTATACCGGTGAACTCGGTTTCATGATTACGTCGGTGCGCGGCAGCATTCACGAGGCGCTGGAACGCGAGCTGGCGCCTTTCGAACTCACGACGCCGCAGTATGTCGTGCTGAACTGCCTGGCGAAAGGGTGGGGCCGCACGCTCAGTGATTTCTGCCGCGTGCTGGCGTATGACTCGGGCGCGATGACGCGGCTGCTGGATCGCATCGTGGCCAAGGGCTTTATCCGCCGCGTGGAAAACGAAGCCGATCGGCGCAGCTATCTGATCGAACTGACCGAACTCGGCCAGGCCGCGTTGCCCCAGGCGCTGGCGGCGACCGAGATTGCCATGCGGCGTCTGCTGGCCGGTTTCTCCGAGGCGGACGCAGAAATGCTGCACAAGCTGTTGTCGCGTTTGCTGATCAACGCGGAGGCCGCGCAGCCGTAGCCGTACCTAGAGCCGTACCCGGCCGTCAAATTTTTTTATCTATTTATCTGCCTAGGCATATACAGCCTGGGCATAAAACCCCATGTCCTCTACCAATACCGCCGTTGCACCCCGCATACCGCCCGCCTTGCTGGCGACGATCGGCGCGCTGACCTTCATCGACTTCCTGCAAAACGGCATGGTCACCTTCGCCGCCACGCCCATCATGGGCGAGATCGGCGCAAGCCCCGAGGAATACACCTCGGTCGCCGTCATCTACGCCTGCGTCGCGGTGGTGATGATTGCGTTGCAAGGATGGCTGGTGCATCACCTGGGCCTGCGTCGCTATCTGTTGGCCTCGCTGGGCGCTGCGGCGGTGGGCGCGGTGGTCTGTGCGTCGTCTCGCAGCGAAGCGGGGTTTCTGCTGGGCCGGGTGTCGATGGCGATGGGTTGCGCAGCCATGCTGACCTCGTCGCGCCTGACCGTGAACCTGATCGCGCCGGGTCCTGCGCGCTTTGTCGGAATCAAGGCGTTGGCGACGGGCTTATGCACCGGCACGGCGCTGGGGCCCTTGCTGGCGGCGGCGGCCGTGGATCACGATGGCTGGCCGCTGATGTTCTGGCTGGTGGCCGGGTTGTCGGTGCTGGCGATGATTCCCGTCGCGCGCGCGATGCCGGGCAGGCAGGCGGGCGCCACGGTCGCGGGCCAGGCGCGGCTGGTGCCCATTGCCGCATTGGGGTTGGGCAGCTATCTGTTGCTGCACGCGTTGCAGCGTTCCTATTACGACTTTTTCAGTGACCGTCACCGGTTGCTGTTGTTCGCGTTGACCGGCTTGCTGGCGCTGGCGTATTTCGTGCGCGCCGAGACGCGCAACGGAGCGCCGCTGCTCAAGCTGGGCGGCCTGAAAGAGGTGCGCTTTCTCGCTGGGCTGGCGCTCTTCATGTTCTGCTATCTGATGCTAGGCGCCAATGGCTATCTGGTGCCGCAGATGCTGCAACGCGCGCTGGGCTTGTCGTGGGCCAACACGGGCATGTTCTTCGCGATGGGCCTGGGGGCGGGCGTGCTGACCTTCGCGGTGATGTCGCGCTTGCTGCCTCGCTGGCCGTCGCCACGCAAATTCTTCGTGACGGGGTTTCTGGCCTTGGCCGCGTTCGGCGTGCTGATGTCGCGGCTGACGCCCGCCGCCGACCCGTGGACCGACGTGCTGCCCGCGCTGGCCTGCTATGGCGTCTTCATCATGATCCTGATGCCTGCCACCGCCATGAACACGTTCAACGGGCTGACCCATGATCCAGCCGTGTTCGCGCACGCGCAGCAGGTCAAGAACATGCTGGCGCAGGTGGGGCAGGCGCTGGGCATCATGGCGGCCACCGTCGGGCAGCAGTGGTTGAGCTCCGAACACTACAACGTGCTGCAAGCGCGTATCGCTTCGGGCAACGGCAACTTCGAAGCGGCCAGAACGGCATTGAGCGGCGTCTATGCGGCGGTGGCCGATCCGGTGCAGGCGCAGCGGATGGCGTTGGCGCACATCGCGCAGTTGGTGGACCAGCAATCGGTGCTGTTGGCCAACCTGGATCACTTTCGTGCGCTGGCGGTGCTCGCGCTGGCGGGCGCGCTGGTCAGCGGGATACAGCGGGTGTTCCGATAAGCCGGCCGTCAGTCCGAGCCCAACTGGTCGATCACCTGCCGTGCCACGTCGGCCAGCGACAAGCCGCCGTCCATGGCGGCGCGTTGCAGGCGCTCGTGCGCGGCCTGTTCGGTCAGGCCGTACCGGTTGATCAGCAGCCGCTTGGCGCGGTCGATGCGCTTTCTTTCTTCGAGCGCGCCGCGCACGCTGTTCAAGGCATCGTCGGTGCGCTGCATGCGCAGCGTCTGTTCGCGCATCAATTCAAGGATGGACCGTTCCAGCACGCTGCCCACGCCGTCGGCGGGCGGGGTGTCGACCGGGCGGCTTTGCACGCTGAACACCATGCTGGGCGCGCGGCCGCTGGCGTGGTCGGCGTAGCGGGCAAGCAGCAGTTGGCGGTCGGCCAGTTCCTGGCGCGTTTCGGCGATGCGGTGTTCGCACTGCCGCGCCAGCGCCTGGGCCAGCAGGCTTTCCACTTCGCGCATGGCGTCGATGCGGGCGGTGTACAGATCGAACCACAGCTCGGCCAGCGCGCCGTCCACGCGTTGCTCGCTGGACGTGCGCTGCGCCATGTCGCGCATGCGCTCGACGGGCTGCCCTTGTTGCAAGATGCGGTCCCAGCATTGCAGCGCGTCGTCTTGCGCGTATTGGGCGTAGACATCGAAGCTGCGGGCTTGATGCGCGGCCAGGCCCAGCATGCGCGCCTTCTGCGGCTCGGTGAAGTAGCCCTTGGTCAAGCCGATCACGCCCGCCGCGCGTTCCTGGCCGCTCAGTTCCTTGCCTTGCATGAAGTTCAGCAAGGCGACCAGGGTGCGCGTGACGGCGGGGTCCAGCGCCGAGTCGGCCGCTTCGAACACCACGGCCAGCAGGCTGCTGATGATCTGCGTGTAGCGCGCGTCCGCCTCGTCGGCGGGCAGCGACACGTCGCGCACCTGGCGGCGCAGCCCAGGCAATTCGTCCAGCCGGAACAGCGCGTACGCAATGCAGTTGAGCAATCGGGCCTTGTCGCTGGCCTGCGGGGCGGCGGCCAGGCCGTCCAGAAAGCGCCGCACCTCGGCTTCGACGCGCACGGCGTCCTGGACCAGCGCGGCCAAGGTCTGTTCGTGTCCCTCTTGCGGCAGGCGGCCTTGCGCGCTGCATAGCGTCAGGTTGGAATAGCCGCGTTCCTTCTGCAAGGCGTGCACCAGCGCGCTGAGGTGCACCGCCAGCTCGCACGTGACGGCCAGGCTTTCCAGGCCATGCAGTTCGCTGCGCCGCGCGGCGAGCAGGAAACGCAGGGGCGGCGGGATGTGGCGTTCGGCCATGGGATTCGCGGGCAGGCAGGTCAGGCGCTGCGGCGCAGCGCGGTTGCGACGGTGTCGAGCAAGGGCAGGTCGGCGTCGGCATTGCCATATAACTGGCATGCCGCCACGTGGCCGATGACCAGCACGGCGGGGCTGCGCAACTGGAAGGCCGCCGCGTCCGCCGCCATCGCGGCAAGCGTGGAACGGCATTCGCGTTGGTCCGCCAGCGAGGCGCGTTCGATCATCGCCACGGGCATATCGGGCGCCATGCCGGCCGCCAGCAATTGGCTGCTCAGGTCGTGCAATTTGGCTACCCCCATATAGACCACCAGCGTCGTGCCGCTGCGCGCCAGCCCCGTCCAATCCGGCGTGGCGCCGTCCTGGGAATGGGCGGTGATCAGTGTAACGCCCTGGGCCATGCCGCGTCGGGTCAAGGGAATGCCGCAAGCGGTGGCGGCGGCCAGTCCGGCGGTGATGCCGTTGACGATTTCGCAGCGGACGCCGTGGTCGGCAAGCCATTGGGCTTCTTCGCCGCCCCGGCCGAAGATGCAGGGGTCGCCACCCTTCAAGCGGGCCACGCGCAGGCCCTGGCGGGCGTAGCGCAGCATCAGGCGCTGAATGAATTGCTGCGGCGTGGAACGGCAGCCGCCGCGCTTGCCTACATAGACCAGGCGGGCCTTCGGGCAATAGTCCAGCACCTGCGGGTTGACCAGGTCATCGACCAGCACGACGTCGGCCTGGCTTAAGGCGCGCACGGCTTTCAGGGTCAGCAATTCGGGGTCGCCGGGGCCGGCGCCGATCAGCCAGACGGAAGGGTTCATGAAAGGCTCCATGGGTTCAGCGCGTAAGCAGAAGGAAAAGAATGACGGCGAACTGGACAAGGCTCAGGCCCTTCCAGAACGCCAGCGGATTGCGTTCGAGCAGCGGCAGCCGTTCGCCCCGGCGCGTGGCCTCGGGCGGATGGCGCAGCGCGTGCGTGAATTCCGACAGCTCGGGGGTGCGCAGCGCGGGGTCGGGGTGCAGCGCGCGACTGAGTACGCCGTCGATCCAGGCGGGCAGCTCGCGGTCGCGGTCCAGCACCGACACGTAATTCAGCCGCAACTGCGCGGCGCGGCTGCGGGCGCGCGCCACCTCGGCGCCGTAGGGCAGGCGGCCGCACAGCATCTGATAGAGCATGGCGGCCAGTGAATACAGGTCCGATCTTGGTGTGCCGGCCTCGCCCAGGAAGTATTCGGGCGCGGCGTACTGGGCGGTGCCCAGCATGGCCGGCGCGTCGTCGTCCGGGGCGGCGCGGTCCCACAGCCCGGCCGCCTGCGTCGAGCCCAGGTCGATGATGCGCGCCACGCCATCGTCGCCGATCAGCACGTTGTCGGGCCGCAGGTCCTGATGCACGATCTCCAGCCGATGAAAGGCCTGCAAGCCCCGGGCGATCTGCTCGATCAGCGTCACCGCCTGGTCCAGCGTGGGGCGCGGATGCTCGGCCATCCAGCGCGTCAGCGTGCGGCCGGGCAGGTATTCGCTGACCGTGTACAGCGAGCGGCGCGCGCGCGGCATGGGCCAGGCGCGCACCACGTGCCGGCTGTCGATGCGGCGGGCGATCCACTCCTCCGTCAGCAGGCGTTCCAGGTACGCGGGGTCATGGCGCAGGTCCAGCGACGGAATCTTGATGACGACCGCGTCGCCGCTGTCGATGTCGTGGGCCAGATAGACGTGGCTGCGATGGCTGGCGTGCAGTTCTTCCTGGATTCGAAAGCCCTCGAACGTCATGCCAGCGGTCAGCAGCGGCGGGCAGGGCAGGTTCAGGCTGTAGCGCGCCAGCTCGTCGGCGCGGCGCGGCGGCAGGGCGTCGATGCGGACCAGCTGCGCGGTCAGGTTATCGGTGCTGCCGCGTTCCAGCGCCAACTGCGCCAGGTCGCGCGCGGCGGCATCCAGCGCGTCGGGATGCGCCGCGATGACGCGCGCCACATCCTGGGCGTCGATATGTTCGTATACGCCATCGGTCGCCAGCAGGAAGACGTCGCCGGCTTCCAGCGGCTGCGTGTGATAGTCGATTTCAAGATGCGGCGCCAGGCCCAGCGCACGGCCCAGATAGCTTTGGTCCTGCGAGATCCACACGCGATGGTCGTCGGTCAACTGCTCCATGATGCCCGCGCGCAGGCGGTAGATGCGCGCGTCGCCGATGTGCAGGATGTGCGCGGTGCTGGCCTTGAGCACCATCACCGTCATGGTGCAGACATAGCCCCGGTCGGCGTCGCGCGGCTGGTCGGGATGATGGCGCTGGCGCGTCTGCGCGTGCAGCCAGCTGTTGGCGGCGCTCAAGACCTTGTGCGCCGATTTTTTCACCGACCAGGTTTCCGGCGTGCAGTAATAGTCTTCCAGGAAGCTGGCCACTGCCGTTTCGCTGGCGATGTGGCTGACCTGGCTGCTGCTGATGCCGTCGGCCAGCGCGATGGCGACACCCTTGGCGCCCAGCAGGGGTTCGGCCGGCACGCACAGGCCATGAAAGTCCTGGTTGACGGGCTTTCTGCCCGGCTCGGTGTGCTGGCCCACCGCCACCTGCAAAGAGGCGGCGGCGCCGGGCGCGTGGCTGTCCATCACGGCAGGCGTCCGGCGGGGCTCAGTTGAAGCGGCGCTTGGGCGCGGTCTTCATGTGCGTGGTGTAGAGCGTCAGGCCCGTCAGCGAGATGCCGCCGATCAGGTTGCCCAGCACCACGGGGATCTCGTTCCAGATCATGTAGTCCATGATCGAGAACTTGCCGCCCATGATCATCGCCGACGGGAACAGGAACATGTTGACGATGGAATGTTCGAAGCCCATGGCGAAGAACAGCATGACGGGCATCCACATGGCGATGACCTTGCCGCTGACCGACGTGGAAATCATGGCGCCGACCACGCCCAGCGACACCATCCAGTTGCACAGCACGCCCCGGATGAAGATCGTCAGCATGCCGCCCGCGCCGTATTCCTTGTAGCCCAGCGTGCGGTTTTCGCCGATGTGCGCAATGACTTCACCGACCTTGTTGGGCGGCACGGAAAAGCCGTAGGTGAACACGATGGACATCAGCACCGCCACCGTCAACGCGCCCAGGAAGTTGCCGACGAAGACAAAGCCCCAGTGCTTCAGGATGGCCTTGACGGTCACGCCGGGCCGCTTGTCGAACAGCGCCAGCGGCGTCAGTACGAACACGCCGGTCAGCAGGTCGAAACCCATCAGGTACAGAATGCAGAAGCCCACCGGAAACAGCGCGGCGCCCAGGATGGGCGAGCCGGTCTGCACCGTGACCGTGACGGCGAACACGGCGGCAATCGCCAGGATGGCGCCTGCCATGAAGGCGCGGATCAGGACGTCGCGCGTCGCCATGTAGATTTTGGATTCGCCCGCGTCCACCATCTTGGTGACGAATTCGGAAGGGACCAGGTAGGACATGATTGACCTTTTGTGTTGAGGAAAGGTTGGAATGCGATCAGGCAAGTTCAACGGTGTCGCCGTTGAATCGGGCCCGCCAAGTGCGCAGCTTTTGTTCGGGGTATTGCACGCACTGGCCGTCCGTCAGCCGGAAGTGCTGCTTGTAGAGGGGCGAGGCCACCACCAGCTCGCCGCCAAGATGGCCGATCAGGCCGCGACCGATGACATTCGCGCCCGATTTCGGATCGCGGTTTTCAATGGCGTAGAGCGGCGCGCCGTCCACGTCCGGCAGATAGAACAGGGCGATCTGCTGGCCGTCCACCATGGCGACCACGCCGGAGCCGGCAACCAGGTCCTGGCGCGCGCAGACCGCGCGCCAGGCCGAAGTGGGGGTAGAGGGGGCTGGCATCAGACGATCTCCTCGGCGATGGGGATGACGCGCGCCGTCGTGCGCGCGGGGGCGGGCCGGGGTTGGCCGCGTTCCTGGATGAACTCGATGTCGGGGTCGCCGCCGCGTTGGTTGACGAAGGTGCGAAAGCGCTTGAGCTTGTCGGGGTCGCTGACGGTGTTGGCCCATTCGCATTCGTAGCGGTCCACCACCAGCTGCATCTGCGCTTCCAGCTCGGCGGCCAGCCCCAGGCTGTCGTTGAGCACCACGTCCTTCAGATAGTCCAGCCCGCCTTCCAGCGATTCGCGCCAGACCGACGTGCGTTGCAGCTTGTCGGCGGTGCGGATGTAGAACATCAGCACCCGATCGATGACGCGGATCAACATCGCGTCGTCCAGGTCGGTGGCGAACAGTTCGGCGTGGCGCGGACGCATGCCGCCGTTGCCGCACACATACAGGTTCCAGCCGTTCTCCGTGGCGATCACGCCGATGTCCTTGCTTTGCGCCTCGGCGCATTCGCGGGTGCAGCCAGACACGGCGAACTTCAGCTTGTGCGGCGAACGCAGGCCCTTGTAGCGGTGCTCGATATCCAGCGCCATCCGCACGCTGTCCTGCACGCCGTAGCGGCACCAGGTGCTGCCCACGCAGGATTTGACGGTGCGCGTGGACTTGCCATAGGCGTGCCCGGTTTCAAAACCGGCGGCGATCAGTTCGCTCCAGATATCGGGCAGTTCGTGCAGTTGCGCGCCGAACAGGTCGATACGTTGGCCACCCGTGATCTTGGTGTACAGCTTGTATTTCTTGGCGACCGCGCCGATGGCGATCAGGCCGTCGGGCGTGATCTCGCCAGCCGGGATGCGCGGCACGACCGAGTACGTGCCGTTTTTCTGCATGTTCGCCATGAACGTGTCGTTGGTGTCTTGCAGCGGCACCAGACGCGGTTCCTGGATGGGGCGGTTCCAGCACGACGCCAGAATCGAGCCCACCGCCGGCTTGCAGATGTCGCAGCCCACATGGCCCCGGCCATGGCTGGCCAGCAGTTCCTCGAAGGACTCGATGCCGCCGACTCGCACGATGGCGTAGAGCTCCTGGCGCGTGTAGGCGAAGTGTTCGCAAAGGCTCTTGTCCACGGCCACGCCACGGCTGGACAGTTCGTGTTCCACCACCTGCTTGAGCAGCGCGGCGCAACCGCCGCAACCCGAGGCCGCCTTGGTGCAGCTTTTGACGGCGGCCAGGTCGGCGCAGCCGCCATCGATGGCGGCGCTGACCGCGCCTTTGCTGACGTTGTGACAGGAGCAGATCGTGGCGGTGGCGGGCAGCGCGTCCACGCCCAGCGCGGGCGCGGCGCTGCTGGCGGGCAGGATCAGGCTGGCCGGATCGGCGGGCGGCGCGATGCCGTTCTGTGCGTATTGCAGCAGCGTGTCGTAGTAGCGGTTGTCGCCCACCAGCACCGCGCCCAGCACGCGCTTGCCATCGGCAGAGACCACCAGCCGGCGATAGCTGGCGCCGGCCTCGTCGATGTAGCGGTAGCTGCGCGCGCCGGGCGTCGCGCCATGTGCGTCGCCGATCGAGCCCACGTCCACGCCCAAGAGCTTGAGCTTGGTCGACATGTCCGCGCCGGTGAATGCTTGTTCCGGCGCGTCGCACAATTGGGCGGCGGCGATGCGTGCCATCTGATAGCCCGGCGCCACCAGGCCGAACACGCTGCCGTTCCAGGCCGCGCATTCGCCGATGGCGTAGATGTGTTCGTCGCTGCTGCGGCAATGGTCGTCGATGGCGACGCCGCCGCGTTCGGCCAGCGCCAGCCCGGCGCGGCGCGCCAGCGACACCTGCGGGCGGATGCCGGCCGAGAACACGATCAGGTCGGTTTCCAGCGGCGCGCCTTCGGCAAAGCGCATGCGGTAGCGATACTGCGTGCCGGGCTTGATGTCCTGCGTGGCGCGCGACAGGTGTACGCCGACGCCCAGCGCTTCGATGCGCGCCTTGAGCGCCGCGCCGCCTTCTTCGTCCAGCTGCACCGGCATCAGGCGCGGCGCGAATTCCACGACGTGCGCTTCCAGGTTGAGCGACTTCAAGGCATTGGCGGCTTCCAGGCCCAACAGGCCGCCACCGACGACGACGCCCCGGCGCGCGCCTTGGGCCGCCGCGCGGATCAGGTCCAGGTCGTCGATGCTGCGATACACCAGCCGCGATGCGCCTTCGGCGCCGGCAATCGGCGGCACGAACGGATAGGAACCCGTGGCCAGCACCAGCTTGTCGTAGCCGACGCGACCGGTTGCCGTCACCACTTGGCGGGCGTTGCGGTCGATCTCCAGCACGGGTTCGCCCAGATGCAGGACGAGGCCCTCGCGTTCGTAGAAGGCGGCATCGCACATCGACATCGATTCGGCGTCGCGGCCATTCAGGTATTCGGACAGATGGACGCGGTCGTAGGCGCGGCGCGTTTCTTCGCCATAGACGTGGATGCGATAGCGCTCCAGCGCGCCCCGTGCGATCAACTGTTCGACGCAATGGTGGCCCACCATGCCGTTGCCGATCACAACCAAGGTCTGCAAGGAGTCGGGAGTGGCCGTTGCTTTCATCAATTTCCCCAGGCTTGTGGTTTGGGTTTCAAAAGACAAAAAGCGCCCTGGACCTGTCGGTCGGGGCGCCTTTGCCGGTACTGCATAAGTTGTGTTGCGTGCCTTGCGGCATGCATGAACACTTAAGCAAAGACCATGCCAGCTTGAGGACGGCTGCGCGCGCGGCGTTGCGGCGCGTGCGCTGTCATAGGGGAAGTAGGAGGTTGCGGGAGGAAATCACGCCACGCGGGCGGGGCATGCCGAGCTGGCTTGATGCGTCAAAGCAGTGCAAGCCGTTGTGCGGGCCGCACTGGTTTGGCGCAGCGCAACATGAGGCGGCTGGTGGGCGCGGCGGGCAAGGCGCATGACGCCCGCCCGCGCCGTGTGTTCAAGATTGCTCGGCCTTGCCCGCGCGCAACGCGCCGCGCCTGACTCGCAAGCTGGCGCGCACGGTGGATTTTGCGCCTCTGACGGATTTCGTCCGGCGCGGCTTGGCGCCTTGCGACCGGTCGCGGCGCGCCTGCGCGCGAGCGCGCGCGGTGCAGGCCGCTGCCAACGCCAGCAGCTTGTCTTCATCCAGATCTTCGGCATCGACCAGGCGTTCGTCGGCGCCCTTCAACGCGATCAGCAATTCGTCCAGCTTCAGGTGCAGCGCGCGGCCGTCCTTGTTCTGGCTTTGCTGAATCAGGAACACCATCAGGAAGGTGACGATGGTGGTGCCGGTATTGATGACCAGTTGCCAGGTCTCGGAGTAATCGAAGAGCGGGCCTGTGACGGCCCATACCAGCACGGCGCACAAGGCCAGGCCGAAGGCGATGGGCGAGCCGGCCCAATGCGTGACGCGCGCGGCAAAATGATCGAAGAATTTCGAGACGACGTTCGACTTCGCCGGGGGCTCCGATTGGGACGATGCGTTGCGATGGCCGCCGTCCTGCTCCGCCTTGTCCTCGTTGGAGTTCTCAGCGCGCTTTCCGCTGCGCTCGCCGTCCCGATGCAACGCCTGCCTCCAACCCTGCTGCGGGTCTGGCTCTTGCCGGCCTCGCACTGCCGTCCTTGAATCCAATTCGTTCTGCATGTGCATCACCTGCTGATACTGATCGTCCTGTTGATACGTCGTCGCGCTCGCCGGCTACTTGGGTCGAGGTTCGCGCAGCCCCTGGTCGGGCGGGGCAAGCTCTCCGGAGCGCAGGCGCGGCAGGCATTGGGCCATCGCCCGCGCCACGTTGCGCACCTCTTCCTGGACCGCCGTGTCCTCGTCCAGATCGGCGTGACTGGTGGCGTAGGGCCGGTAATAGCCGATGTACCGGTCCAGGCGGGCCATTGACCCGGCGTCGACCAGCCCCATCCAATCCAGCCAGTCGCTCAGGGCGCGGCGCTGGCCTTCGATGCCGGCCACGTCGCCATGCACCACCAGGCCATAGGCGCGGCCGGCCAGATGCTTGGGGTAAGACCAGCCCGCCAGTTCGACGCGCTTGGCCTTGGCCGCGTCTTTGCCGGACGTGGTGGTGGGGTCGGGGTTGCCGCCGTCCGCGCAGACCAGCCGGTCGATCATCAGCTTGAGCGGGCTGGGCGACTGGTACCAGTAGGTCGGCGCCAGCAGAATCACGCCGTGCGCGGCCACCCATTGTTCATAGATGTCGTTCATCGCATCGTTATCCTGTCCCAGCGAGTGGTTCGGATAACAGCTGCACGGCCAGTGGCAAAGCGGCATCGCGGTGGACGCGCAGCCTTTGCATGGATGGATCTGATACTGGTATTCGGACGTCAGCCGGCTCAGGTCCAGCATGTCGGCCTGCACGCCGGCGCTTTCCAGTTCGGCGCGGACGATCTGCGCCAGGCGCCAGGTTTTTGAGACCTCGCCCGGACAGGTGCCGTCGTTGCGAGATGCGCCGATCACGACCAGCACGCGCGCAGGCGTGTCGGCGCGGCCCTGTTGCTGCGCGGCTTGCGCGAGACGGTCGTGGGCGTCCTTCCATTCCACGGACAGATCGTAGTCGGGGTCGGCGTAGGCCGCGCCGGCCTTGACGGTGATGGGAGCCTTGCGGCCGTCCTGGTAAGCGTCCCACGCAATGGCTTCCAGGCGGTTCAGCGCGTCCTGTTCGGCCTGAAAAGCGGGGTCGTAGAAACGGCGCATGAAGCGCAGCCGAAAGGTCTCGCGGGGTAGGGGGCCGGTGTATTGGCCGGTGCGGACATCATCGGGCTTGGGTGCGGTCATGGAGCTCTGCCTGCGAACGGTGACGCATGGCGAGCAGCAAGCTGCGTGCCCGTTACGCGCCGCCTGTCATCACCACCATGATTTCTGCCGGTTGGGCGCTGCGCGACAGGTAGATATGGCCCACGCCACTATCGAAGTACGCCGTTTCGTGGCGGGACAGCACCAGGGATTCGCCGTTTTCAAAGCGGATTTCCAGCTCGCCTTCGAGCACCACCAGGAACTCCTGGCCGGCGTGGCGCATGTAGTCGTCGAACTCGGCTGCATCCCGCGCCAGGATGCGGCCATACATCGGCGTCATGCTGCGTTGGGGGTAGTGGCCGGCCAACAGCTTGTAATCGTAGGTGCCGGTCAAGTAGCCGGGCGATTCGGCCAGCGTGCAGCGCATGGCCGTGGGCGGGGGGCTGTTGCTGTCGGGCGCGTTGACCGGGCCGAACAGATGGGCGATATCGACTTCCAGCGCGCGCGCCACGGCGGCGAATTTGGCGTAGCTGATCGACACCTGTCCCAGTTCCATCTTGGACAGCGTGGACAAGGCCACGCCGGTCAGCGCCGACAGTTCCTTGAGCGTCATCGAGCGCCCCCGGCGCAAACCGCGCAGCCGCACGCCCAGGCTGGTTCGATCAGCCAGGATGTTGGAGGCGGGCGAGGGGGGACGGATGATCGGCATATCAGTGCTTTCCCTTAGCGCCACGGGCTTGCGCGCGGCTGCTCGGTGTTTTTCGTTGACGGATATTTTGTCATATCTGAGAATTCTCAAATACGAGAAATTTGCAACGGGATCTCCGGGATGAGCAGCGTGAAAGTGGGTTCAAAAGACGATCAATTTGACGTTGTCATTGTAGGGGCGGGCATCGCTGGCGCGTCGCTGGCTTATCGCTTGACCGCCGAGGGGCCGGGACAAAAGCGGGTCATGCTGCTGGAACGCGAATCGCAGCCGGGTTACCACTCCACGGGCCGCTCGGCCGCCATGTTCATGGAGACCTACGGCACGCAGCAGATCCAGGCGCTGACCCGCGCCAGCCGCGCCTTCTACGAGCAGCCTCCCGCTGGCTTCACCGACCATCCCCTGCTGGGCGAGCGGGGCTGCCTGTACATCGCCAGCGCCGACCAGCGTGACACGCTGATGCAAAGCTACGAGGCGGCCGCGGCGCAGGCCGGCAACGTGCAGTTGCTGGATGGCGAGCAGGCCATGGCGCGCGTGCCGTGCATCCGGCCGGACGCGGTGGCGGGCGGCGCCTTGTTCGAACCCGACGCGCGCGATCTGGACGTGCATGCGCTGCACCAGGGCTTTCTGGCCGGCGCGCGTCGGCACGGCGCGGTGCTGCGCTGCCATGCCGACGTTGAATCCGGCCAGCGGTCGGACGACGGCGTGTGGACGCTGCGGTTCAAGGACGGCGCCACGTTGCGAGCCGGCGTGCTCGTCAATGCGGCGGGCGCGTGGGCGGACGACGTGGCCCGCGCTTGCGGCGTCGCGCCCGTGGGCTTGCAGCCTTGCCGGCGCAGCGCCTTCACTTTCGCGCCGCCCGATGGCGTGGATTGCAGCACATGGCCGGCCGTGGTGGGCATCGACGAAAGCTTCTACTTCAAACCCGACGCGGGCCAGTTGCTGGGCTCGCCCGCCAACGCTGACCCGGTCGCCCCGCACGACGTGGTGGCCGAAGAGCTGGACGTAGCCACCGGCATCTATCACATCGAATCCGCCACCACGCTGACGATCAGGCGGCCCTCGCACGTGTGGGCCGGGCTGCGCTCGTTCGTGCCCGACGGCGACATGGTGGTGGGCTATGACGAAGGCCAGCCGGGCTTTTTCTGGCTGGCGGCGCAAGGCGGCTATGGCATTCAATCCGCCGCGGGCGTGTCGGCGCTGGCGGCGGCCTTGCTGCTGCGACAGCCCTTGCCGGTATGGCTGGTCGACGAGGGCGTCGCGCCGTCGTTGCTGGCGCCGGGCAGGCTGCGCTGACTGACGCGCGCGGCTTGTCGCCGGCTGCTTAGGAATTCTGCCCAAGACCCATCGAACAACAAGGGGACAACCATGTTCATGCAACGCAGAAAATTTGGCGCGGCCTGCGCCGCCCTCGCCGTCACGGCTTGCGCGGGGGCGGCCCAGGCGGCCGATTATCCGCAACGGCCCATCCAGCTGGTCGTGCCATATCCGCCAGGGGGTGCGGGCGACGTGCTGGGCCGCATCATCGCCAAGCGGCTGGGCCAGGAGCTCAAGCAATCGATCATTGTCGAGAACAAGGCGGGCGCGGGCACGATCCTGGGCGCGCAGACCGTGGCCAAGGCGGAGCCCGATGGCTACACGCTGCTGCTCAGTTCGGGCACGACCTTCACCGTCAATCCGGCCGTGTACGACAAGCTGCCCTATAGCCCGTCGCAAGACTTCCAGCCCGTCAGCATGATAGGGCGCGCGGCGCTGATCATCGTCGCCAATCCGCAGACGCCCTATACCGACGTCAAGGGCCTGGTCGACGCCGCCCGCAAGCAGGGCGACAAGTTTTCGTATGGCTCGTTCGGCATCGGCACCGTGTCGCACTTCGCCGGCGAGATGTTCCAGGAAGCGGCCGGCACGCGCATGACGCACATCCCCTACAAGGGCAGCGGCCCGGCCATGACCGACCTGATCGGCGGCCAGATCCCCATCCTGTTCGATACCGTCGTGTCGGCCATGCCGCAGGTCAAGTCAGGCAAGATCCGCGCCATCGCCGTCACCACGCCGCAGCGCTCGGCCTTCCTGCCCGACGTGCCGACGGTGGCCGAGGCGGGCTATCCCAACGTCAGCATGGATACATGGATTGCCGTGTTCGCGCCCAAGCGCGTGCCGGCCGATGTGATCGCCACGCTGAACGCGGCGATTGCCAAGGCGCTGCAAGACCCCGAGACGCAAAGCCAGTTGCACGCCAGCGGCTTCGAGCCGACGCCCATGGATGCGTCAGGCGTGGCGCGCGTCATCGCCGAGGAAACGCCACGGTTCGCGCAGATCGCCAAGCGCGCGGGCATCAAGGCGCAATAGCGGCGTTGGGCAGGGCGGCCGCGCCGTTCAGGCAAAGGCCGCGCTGACCGCCGTGAAGGCCGCCGCGACCAGCGGGTCCGCGCGGCGCGCCGCCAGCGTGATGAACGACAGTTCGGCGGCAATCGTCAGGCCCTGCACCAGCAACAGCCCGCTGGCCTGGGATTCGCGCAGCGCGATCGAATCACGCACCAGCGACAGCCCGACGCCCGAGCGCACCAGATCCAGCATCGACGCTTCCTGATCCACCTGGGCGACGGCATTGGGCGTGACGCCCAGCGCGTCGAACCTGCCGGCCAGCAGCCGATGGTGCACGGAATCCGGCGGCGTCCAGATCCAGGGCAGCGCGGCGATGTCCTGCCAGCCACGTCCGGCAACCTGCGCGCCCCAGCCCTTGGGCGCCACCACGTAATAGGTGAAGGTGGCCAGCGGCAACACCTCAAGCAGCGGCGGGCCGCCCGTTGCCCCGGCTGGTCCAAGAAAAAATCCCACGTCCAATTCCCCGGTGCGGACCTGGCGCCCGACTGACCCGGACATGCCATGGCGCAACGTGGGGCGGATCTTCGGATAGTGCTCCATCAGATGCTGGAGCGTGGCGCCCAGCCGCAGGAATTCGGGGTCCAGGATGGTGCCCATGCGCAGCTCGCCCTGCACCGTGTCGCGCAGGGCCCCGATGGCGCGCTCGAAGTCTTCCATCGCGTCCAGCACGCGTAGCGCCGCTGGCAGCAGCGCGCGCCCGTCGGCGTTGGGCGCCAGCCCTTGCGCGCCGCGCGTGAACAAGCTCAGGTCCAGTGATTCCTGGAAGTTCTTCAATTGCAGGCTCAATGCCGGCTGCGTCAGGTGCAGGTGTTCGGCCGCGCGGGTCAGATTGCCTTCGCGCGCCACGGCGGCAAAGGTGCGTAGGTGCTTGATATCCATGGGCGGCGTCCTGGCAAGGTGAGCATTATTAAAGATGCTTATAAGCCGAATTTCAACTTTTCATTGGACAGGCGAGGGCAGCTGCGCCAGAGTCACGCCAGATGCCCGGCGTGCGCAGGAAGACCAAAGCCGGGTCGGCTCAATGTGGCGACGGGGACACCTGCCGTCAACCAGATAAGAAGAGCTTATGGAGACATACGACTACGTCATCGTGGGCGCGGGTTCGGCCGGCTGCGTGCTGGCCAATCGACTCAGCCAGGATCCGGGCGCCGAGGTGCTGCTGTTGGAAGCGGGCGGCCGCGACAACTACCACTGGATCCATATCCCGGTGGGCTACCTCTACTGCATCGGCAACCCGCGCACCGACTGGATGTACCGCACGGTCAAGGAACCGGGGCTGGGCGGCAGGTCGCTGATCTATCCGCGCGGCCGGGTTCTGGGCGGATGTTCGTCGATCAACGGCATGATCTACATGCGCGGCCAGCGCGAAGACTATGAAAATTGGGCCGCGCTGTCGGGCGACGCGTCATGGGGTTGGGACCAGGTGCTGCCGATCTTCAAGCGCAGCGAGGACTACCACCGGGGGGCCGACGAATTCCACGGCGCGGGCGGCGAATGGCGAGTCGAGGCGCAGCGGCTGCGTTGGGACATTCTGGAGGCCTTTGCGCAGGCGGCGGAACAGGAAGGCATCCCGCGTGTGCAGGACTTCAATCGGGGCGACAACTTCGGCAGCGGCTATTTTGAAGTGAACCAGCGCAGCGGCTGGCGCTGGAACACCGCCAAGGCGTTCTTGCGTCCGGTGCGCAAGCGGCCCAATCTGCATGTCATGACGGGCGCGCTGGCCGAGCAACTGGTGTTTGAAGACAAGCGCTGCGTGGGCGTGCAGCTGCGGCGCAACGGGCAGCCCATCACCGTGCGCGCGCGGCGCGAAGTGGTGATGGCGGCGGGCGCGGTCAACACGCCGCATCTGCTTGAACTCTCGGGCATCGGCGAACCGGCGCGGCTGCGCGAAAGCGGCATCGCGCTACGCCATGCTCTGCCCGGCGTGGGCGAAAACCTGCAAGACCATCTGCAATTGCGCGTGATCCTCAAGGTCAATGGCGTCAAGACGTTGAACCGGATGGTCGGGTCGTGGCTGGGCAAGGCGGGCATTGGGCTGGAATACCTGCTGCGCCGGAGCGGGCCGATGAGCATGGCGCCGTCGCAGTTGGGGGCGTTCGCCAAGTCGGACCCCGGGCAGGCGCGCGCCAACGTGGAGTTTCATGTTCAGCCCTTGTCGCTGGGCGCCTTTGGAGAGCCGCTGCATGCGTTCGATGCCTTCACGGCCAGCGTGTGCAATCTGCGTCCGACCTCGCGCGGCAGCGTGCATGCGCAGGGCGCGGCGGGCACGCCCGAGGGCGCCGCGCCCGTCATCGCGGCCAACTACCTGAGCACCGAGGCCGACATCCAGGTGGCGGCCGATTCGATCCGCCTGGTCCGGCGGATCGCCGCCGCGCCCGCCTTGCAGCGCTACCAGCCGCAGGAATGGCTGCCGGGGGCCGACTACCAGACGGACGCGCAACTGCGCGAGGCGGCCGGCAAGATCGGCACCACCATCTTTCATCCGGTGGGAACCTGCGCGATGGGCAAGAGCGCGGACGATGGCGCGGTGGTGGATGCGCGGCTGCGCGTCTTCGGGCTTGAGGGCCTGCGCATCGCCGATGCGTCGGTGATGCCGCTGATCACCTCGGGCAACACCAATTCGCCGACCATCATGATTGCCGAGCGCGCCGCCGACATGATCCGCGCAGACGCAAACGGGGCGCTTTGAAAGCGCCCCGCGTTAAGGCCTGACGGCGGTTATGCCGCCGTGCCGGGGCGCAGCGAACGGTACACGTCGCGGCGCTGCCGGTGCGTCAGGATCACCTGCCACAATTGGCCTTCGCGCGACCTGAAAAAGCCCGCGCAGCACATCAGATAGTATTTCCACATGCGGTAAAAGCGCGTGCCGTAACGCGCTTGCAGCTTGGGCCAGGCTTGTTCGAAACGGTCCCACCAAGCCATCAGCGTGCGGTCGTAGTCCGTGCCGAAGTTGTGCCAGTCTTCGATGATGAAGCGGTGTTCGACGGCGCTGGCGATCTCGCGCGCGGACGGCAGCTTGCCGTTCGGGAACACGTAGCGGTCGATCCACGGATCGGTGCTCTGGCTGGTGGCCTCGATGCCGATGGTGTGCAGAAGGAAGATGCCGTCCGGCGCCATCAGCCGCTGCACGTTGGTGAAGTAGGTGTCGTAGTTCTTCGGCCCGACGTGCTCGAACATGCCCACCGACACGACCTTGTCGAAACTGCCTTGCAGGTCGCGGTAGTCTTGCAGCAGCAGTTGCACCGGCAGGCCCTTGACGCGTTCCTGCGCCAGCGCCAGCTGTTCCTTGGACACCGTCACGCCGGTGACCGACACGCCGTAGTTCTCGGCCGCGAACTTGGCCAGTCCGCCCCAGCCGCAGCCGATATCGAGCAGCGTTTCGCCCGGCTTCAGTTGCAGCTTGCGGCAGATCATGTCCAGCTTGGCCAACTGCGCGTCTTCCAGCGTCTTGGCGGTTTCCCAATAGGCGCAGGAATAGATCATGCGGCTGTCCAGCATGGCTTCGAACACGTCGTTGCCCGCGTCGTAGTGCTGTTCGCCCACTTCAAAGGCGCGATTCTTGGACTGTAGATTGAACAGTTTGTGGCGCAGATGCTCGGCGATCAGCTTGATGCGCGCCACGCCCAGCGCCGCGGAACCCATGTCGGCCTGTAGCAGGCGAGTGAAAAGCTCGTCCAGCCGGTCGCAGTCCCATTCCCCGTCCATATACGATTCGCCCAGCCCCAGCGACCAGCTGGCGAAGACGCGTTCGTACATGTGTTTGTCATGCACCTGGATGTCCCACGGGCGCGTGCCGTTGATCTGCACGTCGGCGCGGGACAGGACGTCCTGGAGCACTTTTGGGGGTTCTGGGGGAGGGGGGCTGACGGCGGGGGGCTCGTGGTCAGCGGTCAGTGGAGAGACAGGACTGCTTTGCTGCATAGCGACTCCATATCAATTTTGGGATGACTGATCTGGCAATGCCTGAAACTCATAACTCTGGCCCCAACGGGCGGCCGATGCCAATTCAAAGATTGGATCGGCATGATAGCCAGCGGCAATGTGCTGCCACGAAACGGGGGGCGCCAATGAGAATGGGGTGATCGTAGCGAGGCGCGGGCGCAGTGTCCAGCCTGCGGCGCATCGACGAATGCGGACTTGGCGGCGTCGCAACTGTCATGCGTCAGTTTGCCCGGCGCGATTACACTAATGCGCCCTGGTGAACCGCCATATCGGCGAGCGCCGATACGTGGAGCATGAACATGGTGGACGCCGGCCTTGAGCCCCGCTTGGATTTCGTCACCTGCGCCAGCCCGGCGGGCTTGCACCGGATGGCCTATTGGGAATGGGGCGACCCCGCCAATGACCAGGTGCTGGTCTGCGTACATGGCCTGACGCGCAGCGGCCGGGACTTCGACGCGCTGGCCCGCCGCTTGTCCAGCCGCTATCGGGTGGTGTGCCCCGACGTCGTGGGGCGCGGCCGCTCTGACTGGCTGGCCAATCCCGCCTTCTATACCGTGCCGCAGTACGTATCCGACATGGTCACCTTGATCGCGCGCCTGGCGCCGGCCCGGCTGGCCTGGGTGGGCACGTCGATGGGCGGCTTGATCGGGTTGGCACTGTCGGGCGCGGCGGTGTTCGCCGGCGCCATGCAGGCGATGCGCCCGCACGCGGGCATGCTGCCGCCCGGCCAGGGCATCCAGCTGGACAAGCTTGTGCTGAACGACGTGGGGCCGCGCCTGGAAACGGGGGCGTTGTCGCGCATCGGCCAGTACGTGGGTCAGGCGGGCGAATTCGCCTCGTTCGAAGAAGCCGTGGCGGCCATGCGCGCCAGCTCGGAAACCTTCGGCCCGCATACCGACGCGCAGTGGGCGGACCTGGCGCGGTTCCTGTATCCGGAGTTCGGCGGCAAATGGGTCAAGCACTACGACCTGGCGCTGGCCCAGGCGCTGGCTGCGCAAACACCCGAGGAACTGGCCGCTGGCGAGCAGATCCTGTGGCGGTCCTACGACGCCACGCCGTGCCCGATCCTGATCCTGCGCGGGGAACAGTCCGATCTGTTGACCCGCCAGACCGTGGACGAGATGCTCAAGCGCAACCCCCGCGCCCAGGCGCTGGAAGTGCCCGGGGTGGGGCACGCGCCAACCTTGATCGCCGATAGCCAGGTGGACCCGGTGGCGGCCTTTTTGCTGGCCTGAAGTCCGCGCCGCGATCAGGGGGACGCCCCGGCGCTATTCATGCCGTCGGGCCTTCTCTACAATAGCCCGATGACATCGCCCACCCTGAACATCGATCTGCACTGCCATTCCACCGTGTCCGACGGCGCGCTCGCGCCTGCCGACGTGGCGCGGCGCGCGCATGCCAATGGCGTCGACGTCTGGGCATTGACCGACCACGACGAGATCGGCGGCCTGGCCGAAGCCGCGCGCGCGGCCGAGGATCTGGGCATGCGCTTTTCCACCGGCGTTGAAATTTCCGTCACCTGGGCGGGCCTGACGGTGCACATCGTTGGCCTGCAATTCGATCCGGCAAACGCCGAACTGGCGGCCGGCCTGCGCAAGACCCGCTCCGGCCGCGCCGAACGCGCCAAGCGCATCGGCGAGCGCCTGGCTGAAATGGGCATGCCGGGTGCTTACGAAGGCGCGTTGCCTTTTGCCGGCAACCCCGAATTGATCAGCCGCACCCACTTTGCACGCTATCTGGTCGAGGCGGGCTACTGCCCCGACGTGCAAACCGTATTCACCAAGCACCTGGGCGATGACCGCCCCGGCCATGTGCCCATGCAATGGGCAACCCTGGCCGAAGCCGTGGGCTGGATCCGGGGCGCGGGCGGCCGCGCCGTCATCGCGCATCCGGGCCGCTATAAGTACACGCCGCTGCAATTTGCCGCGCTGTTCGACGAATTCCTCCAGTTGGGGGGAGAGGGCATCGAAGTCACCACGGGCAGCCACACCGTCGAGGAAGCGCGCCAGTATGCCGAGGTCGCGCGCCGCTACGGCTTCCTGGCCTCGCGCGGGTCCGACTTCCACAGCCCCACGGAAAGCCGGATCGACCTGGGCCGCCTGCCCTCGCTGCCGTCCTTCCTGAAGCCGGTCTGGCACGATTGGTTCTGACGCGGGCGGCTCCTGCCGCCCATCCTGCTAGCCATTGAGATTGGGATCGCGCCATTGCGGCGCAGCCGCTATGAACAAAGCCTTTGTTAAAGAGTCCGACAACGAGGACGACGACGACGACCTGCCGCAAGCCCAGGCATTGCCCGCAGGCACCAAGAACTACATGACCCCCGAAGGCTACGAACGCCTGCGCGCCGAACTGACGCACCTGATGAACGTGGAGCGTCCGTCCGTCGTGCAAGTGGTGTCGTGGGCCGCCTCCAATGGCGACCGCTCGGAAAACGGCGATTACCTTTACGGCAAGAAGCGCCTGCGCGAAATCGACCGCCGCATGCGCTTTCTGACCAAGCGCCTGGACATCGCCGAAGTCGTCGACCCGGCGCTGCAACCGAACCGCGACCAGGTCTTCTTCGGCGCCACCGTGCGGTATTCGGACAAGGCTGGCGAAGAGCACACCGTCACCATCGTCGGCGTGGACGAAGCCGAGCCGCTGGCGGGCAAGATCAGCTGGATTTCACCGGTGGCGCGCGCGCTCATCAAGGCCAGGGAAGGCGATACGGTCGTGCTGCGCACCCCCGGCGGCATCGAAGAGCTGGACATCCTGGAAGTGCGCTACCCGTAGGGCAGCGCGAGCGGCCAAAAGGAAACAGGCGCCAGCTTTTGACTGGCGCCTGTTTGGTTGGGAGGGCTCTGACGTCCCTGCCTCGGTTTGGCGGCTTGCGCCGCCGTTCCCCTGGGGCTTGCTGCTTAAATCAATACGCTTTCGCTAAAACGGCCTGGCTTACTGCTTGCGCGCGGCGATGGACTTTTCGGCCATGTTGACCAGGTCTTCGCCGATCTGCTTCTTCCACTTGTCATAGACGGGCTGCGTGATCTTCGCGAAGGCGTCGTGTTCTGCCTTGGACAAAGACGTCACGGTCACGCCGTGGCCTTCGATTTCCTTGAGCAGCGACGGGTCTTCAGGCGTCACGCCCTTGCGCGCGATGACGATCTGCTGCTTGCCGGCATCCAGCGCGGCCTGGCGCACGATGTCGCGGTCCTTTTCCGACCAGGAGTTCCACACCTCGCGGTTGACCACGAAGATCAGCGGATCGGCCACGTAGTTCCACAGGGTCAGGTATTTCTGGCCCACCGTGTACAGCTTGGAGCCCGTGTAGATCGACAGCGGATTTTCCTGCCCGTCGACGGCGCCGCTGGCCAGCGCCGGCTGCGCATCGGCCCAGCTCATCTGCGTGGGGTTGGCGCCCAGCGCCGTGAACGTATCGATGTACAGCGGCGAACCCACCACGCGCAGCTTCATGCCCTTCATGTCTTCGGGCTTCTTGATTTCGCGCTTGGAGTTGCTGACCTGGCGATAGCCGTTCTCGCCCCAGGCCAGCGGCACGACGCCCGCTTTTTCGATCAGCTTGAACATTTCGCGGCCCACGTCGCCTTGCACCAGCGCGTCGATGGCGGCGTAGTCGGGCATCAGGAAGGGCAGCGAGAACAGGTTCAACTGCTTGACCTGCGGCGACCAGTTGATGGTGGAGCCGACGGCCATGTCGATCACGCCCTGGCGGATGGCGGTGAATTCGCGCGTCTGGTCGCCCTGGACCAGCGAGGTGCCCGGATACACCTTGATGTTGATGCGGCCATCGGTGCGCTCGCGCACCAGCTTGGACCAGATCTCGGCGCCCTGGCCCCACGGGAAGGTCGTGCCCACCACGATGGACAGCTTGTATTCGGGCTTGTAGTTCTGCGCGTGCGCGGGCGTCATGCCGACCACGGCGGCGGCGCACAGCGCGGCGCCAATCAGATTGCGGAATTTCATGCGATGTCTCCTCTCTTTGCGAGTGTGTCTGTTGTTGTGTTGAGAACCTGCACTTCGATATTCAATAGCCCAACTGCTTGGGCAACCACAGCGCCAGTTGCGGAAACACCAGCACCGCGACCAGCACCAGGAACATGGCGCCCAGCAGCCACACCACCCACCGCACCGTGGACTCCATCGGCACGCGCGCGATGCGGCACGACACCATCAGGTTCACGGCCAGGGGAGGGGTGAATTGGCCCAGCGCCACCTTCAACGTCAGGATCACGCCGAACCACACCGGATCCCAGCCGTAGGCATTGGCGATCGGCATCAGCAGCGGCACGAAGATCAGGAAGATCGAGATGCCGTCCAGGAACATGCCCACCGTCATCAGCAACAGGATCAGCAGCGACAGCACGCCCCATTCGCCCAGGCCGGAATTGACGATGGCGTTGGTGATCGGATCGATCACGCTGAGGGTGGACAAGGCCCACGCGAAGATGCCCGCCAGCGTCACCACCAGCATGATGACGGCGGACAATTCGGCCGCTTCGCGCAGGATGGTGTAAAGGTCACGCCACTTAATCGTGCGGTGGATGAAGCCGCCCACGAAGAGGCCGTAGAACACCGCTACCACCGCCGCCTCGGTCGGCGTGAACCAGCCCAGGCGCATACCGCCCAGGATCAGCACCGGCGCGGCCAGGCCCCACGACGCTTCGCGCAGGCTGGCCCAGAACGGCGGGCGCGGCAAATGGGATTCCAGCCCGCCCATCTTGTACTTGCGCGACAACCAGACGGCCGGGATGATCAGCGCGAAACCGGCCAGGATGCCGGGAATCATGCCGGCCGCGAACAGCGCCGGCACCGACGCGCCGGGCACCAGCACCGAATAGATGATGAAGGCGACCGAGGGCGGAATCAGGATGTCGGTGGCGGCGCCGGCCGCAACGACCGCGGCCGAAAACGACCCCGGATAGCCCGCGCGCGACATGGCGGTGATCATCACCGCGCCCACCGCCGCCGCGCACGCCGGGCCCGAACCCGAAATGCCGCCCAGGAACATGGCCACCGCAATCGACACCAAAGGCAGCATGCCCGGGCCCCGGCCCACGATGGCGATGGCGAAGTCGACCAGCCGCTTGGCCACGCCCGAGCGGTCGAAGATGGACCCGACCAGCACGAACATGGGGATGGCCAGCAGCGGATATTTGGCCAGGCCGGCGTAGAAGTTCTGCGGCACGGTCAACAGGCCATACCAGGGCGTGTCCAGGTTGGACAGCACGATGGCGACGGTGCCGCCGATGCCCAGCGCCACGCCCACCGGCACGCCGATCAGCATCAGGACGATGAAGACAACGAACAACAGGGTGGCGATCATGGCTTGTCGGCGCCCCGGGCAAGGCGGCGGATCGTGCCCAGTGTGCGCAGCGAGATCGCCGCGGCCATCACGGGCAGCCAGATCGAATACCACCAGGTGGGCACGCCGATCGCCGGCGAGGTCTCTTCATAGATGAATTCGTCGGCCACCAGCTTGACCGACAGTACGGTCAGCAGCACGAAGAAGGCCAGCACGCAGCCGTTGGAAATCAGCGCCATGATCCGCTGCCGCCGGGGCGAGCCCGAATCGGCCAGGATTTCGATGCGGATGTGATGGTTGCGCACGAACGCCACGCTGCCGCCCGCCATGGTCAGCACGATCAGCAGGAATACCGAGATTTCCTCCGTCCAGGCGAACGACTGGTCGGTGAAGTAGCGCACCAGCACGTTGGCGAAGGTGATCAGCGCCAACGTCGCCAGCAGGATCACGGCCAGCCAGTCTTCAATGGCCAGCGGCACCTTGACGGCGGGATCGGATTCAGCGGGGATGATCGGTTCGACGGGTTCGACGGGAGCTTCGGGGCGGGACATGGGTGCGGCGACGGCTGCGCGCTGGGCGCGTTCGAGTCATTGGAGTCGCTGCATCCTACCGTCGCCCCGGGGGCGCTGGTCTTCGTGTTTTCCCGTGGTGCGGGGCGACAACAACATGCTGCGTTGCGTCAGACAAGAGCAATGCCCGCCGAACCAGCGCGTGCTATTGCTTGATGACAGGAAGGCTTACCCAGGATATTGCTGTGCACCATCAAGGCGCGGGCGCGTCGGAATTCTTTTGTAACATCAGCCGAATTCCCGGCTTGGCAAGCTTCTTGAACAACAGCTCCGGGAAAACCCCCTAAACAGGTAAAATCACTTTTTGCACCCATCCTTATACGGCGCCCGCATCGTGTCCCTAGTTCAGCATCTGCCTGGTTCCTCCGTCCTGTCCTCCTTTCGTCGCGATCGCCTGCTGGCGCAATTAAAGGAAGCCGGCCTGCCGGTGGCCGACATCTCCGCTCGGTATGAGCACTTCGTCAGCACCGACGCCGCCTTGACGGCCGAACAGCAGCAACACCTGACCCAACTGCTGGATTACGGCACGCCCAGCACGGCCAGCGCGCCGGCCAAGAGCTTGTCGCTGCTGGTTATTCCGCGCCTGGGCACCATTTCCCCCTGGGCCAGCAAGGCCACCGACATCGCCCACAACTGCGGCCTGTCGTCGGTGCACCGCATCGAACGCGGCGTGCGCTATGTGATCACCCCGGAACGCGGCCTGCTTGGCGCAAAGTCCTTCGACGACGCCATGCTGGCGCGCGCGGCCGACTGCCTGCACGACCGCATGACCGAAACCGTGGTCGACGCCAATTTCGACGGCCAGGCGCTGTTCCAGACGCTGGCCGGCAAGCCCATGCGCACGGTCGACGTCCAGGCCCATGGCGTCCAAGCCCTGGCCGAAGCCAATATTTCGCTGGGCCTGGCCCTGTCGGAAGACGAAATCGAATACCTGGCCAAGTCCTTCACCGACCTGGGCCGCGATCCCACCGATGTGGAACTGATGATGTTCGCGCAGGCCAACAGCGAACACTGCCGCCACAAGATCTTCAACGCTGAATGGGTCATCGACGGCCAGTCGCAGCCCAACACGCTGTTCGGCATGATCCGCGCCACGCACAAGGCGCAGCCCGAGGGCACGGTCGTGGCGTACTCGGACAACGCCGCCATCATGGAAGGCGGCCCCGCGCAGCGCTTCCAGGCCGGCGTGCCCGGCGTCACGGGCGAGGGCGCCGAAGGCGCCAAGTACATCCGCCGCGACACCACCGTGCACACCTTGATGAAGGTGGAAACCCACAACCACCCGACCGCGATTGCCCCGTTCCCGGGCGCATCGACCGGCGCGGGCGGCGAAATCCGCGACGAAGGCGCGACCGGCCGTGGCTCCAAGCCCAAGGCCGGCCTGACCGGCTTCACCGTGTCGCACCTGCGTTTCGACGACGCGCTGCAACCCTGGGAAGCCGACCACCACGGCCTGCCCGAGCGCATCGCCTCGCCGCTGTCCATCATGATCGACGGCCCCATCGGCGGCGCGGCGTTCAACAACGAATTCGGCCGGCCCAACCTGCTGGGCTACTTCCGTTCGTTCGAGCAGACGGCGGGCGGCACGCGCTGGGGTTATCACAAGCCCATCATGATCGCGGGCGGCCTGGGCAGCATCGACGCCGGCCTGACCCACAAAGACGTGATCCCGCCTGGCGCGCTGCTGATCCAGCTGGGTGGCCCGGGCTTCCGTATCGGCATGGGCGGCGGCGCCGCCTCCAGCATCAGCATGGGCAGCAACTCGGCTGAACTGGACTTCGATTCCGTCCAGCGCGGCAATCCGGAAATCGAACGCCGTGCCCAGGAAGTCATCGACCGCTGCTGGCAGCAGGCCGAGAACAACCCCATCATCGCGATCCACGACGTGGGCGCGGGCGGCTTGTCCAATGCCTTCCCGGAATTGGTCAATGACGCCGGCCGTGGCGCCATCTTCGATCTGAAGCGCGTGCCGCTGGAAGAGTCCGGCCTGTCGCCCGCTGAAATCTGGAGCAATGAATCGCAGGAACGCTACGTCCTGTCGATCCTGCCGAAAGACCTGGAACGTTTCGACTCCATCGCCCGCCGCGAACGCTGCCCGTATGCGGTGGTGGGCGTGGCCACCGAAGAACGCCAACTGCGTGTGGTGGACGGCGAAGGCCTGCCTGGCCTGGACACGATCCGCCCGCAAGGCCAGGCCGAAGTGCGTCCGGTAGACGTGCCGATCGACGTCATCCTGGGCAAGCCGCCGCGCATGACGCGCGACGTGCGCCGCCTGCCCGGCGTGTCCGCGCCGCTGGACCTGGCCGGCATCGACCTGACCGAAGCCGCCTACCGCGTGCTGCGCCACCCGACGGTGGCCAACAAGTCCTTCCTCATCACCATCGGCGACCGCACCGTGGGCGGGCTGTCCAGCCGCGACCAGATGGTCGGCCCGTGGCAAGTGCCGGTGGCCGATTGCGCGGTCACGCTGGCCGACTATGAAGGCTTCCGTGGCGAAGCCATGTCGATGGGCGAACGCACTCCCATCGCCATGCTCGACGCCCCGGCCTCCGGCCGCATGGCCGTGGCCGAAGCGCTGACCAACCTGGCCGCCGCCGACGTCGCCCGCCTGGAAGACATCAAGCTGTCGGCCAACTGGATGGCCGCCTGCGGCGTGGACGGCCAGGACGCCGCGCTGTACGACACCGTGTCCGCCGTCAGCGAACTGTGCCAGGCGACGGGCCTGTCCATTCCGGTGGGCAAGGATTCCCTGTCCATGAAGACGTCCTGGGAACAGGACGGCGAGCAACGCCAGGTGGTCGCGCCGGTGTCGCTGGTCGTCACGGCGTTCGCGCCCGTGGCCGACGTGCGCGCCAGCCTGACCCCGCAACTGCGCACCGACGCGGGCGACAGCGTGCTGATCCTGATCGACCTGGGCCGTGGCCGCCACCGCATGGGCGGCTCGATCCTGGCGCAGACCTATAACCAGGTCGGCGAAACCGTGCCGGACATCGACGCCCCGCAAGACCTGCGCGCCTTCTTCATCACGATCCGCACGCTGGCCGAAGCCGGCACGATCCTGGCTTACCACGACCGTTCCGACGGCGGCCTGTTCGCCACGCTGACCGAAATGGCGTTTGCCGGCCGCACCGGCATCTCGGTGAACCTGGACATGCTTACCTTCGATCCGCAATCGGCGGATTGGGGCGACTACAAGATCCGTCCGGATCAGGTCAAGGTGCAGCGCGAGGAACTGACGCTCAAGGCGCTGTTCTCGGAAGAAGCCGGCGCGGTCATCCAGGTGCCCGCCTCGCAACGCGACGCCGTCATGCAGGTGCTGCGCGGTGCGGGCCTGTCGGCGCACTCGCACGTCATCGGCGGCCTGAACGGTGCTGACGAAGTCGAGTTCTATCGCGATGGCAAGAAGGTCTGGGGCCAGCCGCGCGCTGACCTGGGCCGCGCCTGGAGCGAAGTGTCCTACCGCATCATGGCTCGCCGCGACAACCCGGCTTGCGCGCAAGCCGAACTGGACGTCTGGAACGATACGACCGATCCGGGCATGAGCCCGAACGTGTCCTTCGATCCGCAGGAAGACATCGCCGCGCCCTTCATCAACACCGGCAAGCGTCCGCGCGTGGCGATCCTGCGCGAGCAGGGTTGCAACAGCCAGGTGGAAATGGCCTGGGCGTTCGACACCTCGGGCTTCGAAGCCATCGACGTGCACATGACCGACCTGTTGGCCGGCCGCGTGGACCTGGCGCAGATGCAGGGTCTGGTGGCGGTGGGTGGTTTCAGCTACGGCGACGTGCTGGGCGCCGGCGAAGGCTGGGCGCGCACCATACGCTTCAACAGCCAGCTGTCGGACCAGTTCGCCGCGTACTTTGCGCGTCCGGACACCTTCGCGCTGGGCGTGTGCAACGGCTGCCAGATGATGGCCGCCCTGGCGCCGATGATTCCGGGCGCCGAGCACTGGCCGCGTTTCACCCGCAACCAGTCGGAAAAGTACGAAGCCCGCCTGTCGATGGTGGAATTGGCCAAGTCGCCGTCCATCTTCTTTGCCGGCATGGAAGGCGCGCGCATCCCGGTGGCGGTTGCCCACGGCGAAGGCTTTGCCGACTTCTCGCAGCAAGGCGACGCCAGCCGCGTGCTGACCGCCGCGCGTTACATCGACAACCGTGGCCAGGCGACCGAAGCCTACCCGTTCAACCCGAACGGCAGCCCCGGCGGCCTGACTTCCGTCACCACCGCCGATGGCCGCTTCACGGTGATGATGCCGCACCCGGAACGCGTGACCCGCAACGTCATGATGTCGTGGGCGCCCGAGACGTGGGGCAACGCCGACAAGGGTGGCGCATACAGCCCGTGGATGCGCATTTTCCGCAATGCGCGCGTCTGGCTGAAGTAAGCCGGGCGGGCGGCGCCGCCGCTGCGCGAGAAAAGGACGGGCCACGTGCCCGTCCTTTTTTTTCGCGCGTTCCCCGCGATTGGCCTTGCCGCCGATACGCAAGTAGGATGGTCGCAGCCCATCTTGGCTGAACCTGCATTCCTAGGGGGAATAGTCATGAAGCTGAACAAGCTGCACGAACGTATCGGCACCGCCTTGCTGGTGTTGATCCCACTCATTTACGCGTTCTATGTGACGGTTCTGTCACTGTCGTTCGGAAAATTTCAGGCGATGTACCTGGGCGCGGGCAACAGCCACGGCATGGCATTGGGGCGCACCGTGCTGCATGTGCTGCTGTCGCCGGGCGCATTTGCGGCCGGGGCCGCCGTGGTGCTGCTGCGGCATCGTCCCGCCCAGCCTATCCGGTGGGCCTGGGCTGTCTTCGCGTGGCTTTGGTTCAGCATGGCGCTGTCGGTGGTGCTGGCGCCGTTCTTCCCGGCGTGGGCCGCGTCGCAGGCCTTGTGGGCGCTGGCGTTGCTGTTGACGTGGCGGGCGGTCCGCGCGCCGCGTTGTGTGTCGGTCTACCGGGATGCGTTGGGGCAGGGCGGCGCGGGCCGAAGCGCGTAAGGCGCGCGGTGGGGCGGGCGACTGCGGGGCGCTTATGGTGCTATCCGTTGCGCGGCATGAACCAAACAAAAGCGGCGCATGACGCCGCTTTTGACACGGCGCCATGCGGCGCCTGTCGCCCCACTTGTACCGCTTCTAACAAACCCGCCCTGACAAAACCATGCCTTAAAGCACCTGTACCGACCTCGTATGCAGGCTTGAGGCTTCGTGCTCGAACTGGTTCGCCAATTCTTCCGCCGCTGGCGTCAAGGGTTGCGACATGCGCTGCACCAGCCCGATCACATAGTTGGGCAGTGGGTCGGCAATGGGAATGGTGTCCAGCTGCTCGCGCAGCAAACCCGTGGCGATCAGCGTGGTGGGCAGCAGCGCCATGCGGTCGCTGTTGGCCACCAGCGCGGCCGTGTCGATCAAGCCATCCGTGTGCATGTCCACGCGCGGCGCGCCCAGGCCGGCCTGGCTGAAAACGTCGTAGATCGATGCGCCCGGTTGGCCCGGTGGGCCAGCGACCGCGAACACCACCTCGCGCAGCTCGTGCAGAGCCTGGGCCTGACGCAAGGGGTGGTTGCGGCGCGCGGCCACCACCAAGGGGCAGGTCAAAAGGGCCCGCGTGGTCAGTTGCGGGTCGGGCTCTTCCGGATTGACGGGGCAGATGGCGAAATCCAGTTGGCCATCGCGCAGCAGCGGCATGAGCGAATGGTAAAGCCCGCTGCGGCAATGTAGTTCGACGTCGGGATAGCGCTGGCGAAAGCGCTGGATCGCGGGAGAGGCCAGCAGCACCGACGCCGCCGCCGAAATGCCGTATTGAACCGTGCCCAGCCGTTCGCCTCGCATCTGAGCCATGGTGTCGCGGGCGCGCTTGGTTTCATGAACCAGATATTGCGCGTGCGGCAAGAAGCGCTTGCCGTAGTCATTGGGCCGCATTCCCTTGGCATGCCGATCGAATAATGGCAGCCCCAGCGTGCGCTCAAGTCGCCGCAGGGATTTGGTCATTGCGGGTTGGGTCTGTCCGGTGGCTCGGGCTGCCGCGTGCACGCTGCCATGTTGCGTGACGGCAAGAAAATCGAACACCTGCTGCAATTTCATGTGATGCCCCCTATTGCTCAGTCGTTCTTGCTGAAAGGTCCCCGGCTGCTCTTTCAAAGTGCTGAGGGACCGTAGTTCATTAGCTGTCAACGTAGCAAGCCGCCAGGCCAGCGCGCACGACCGTGCTGTTTACGCAGATCCAACGCCCGCGCGGCCTGCGAGGCGATTGAGGCTGCGCCGGCATCCCCCCTTGTCAAACTTTTGTAACGTAATGAGATATTTAACTTTTAGTTGCAACCTGCCGTTAACCCGTAGAGCGTTATGCAACCCGGAGTGGCTTTTACATGTTCAAGAACCTAAGTATTCGCGCAATCCTGACGACCGCCCTGGGCGTCTTCTTTGCGCTATTCCTCGTCACGGGCGTCGCGGTATATCAACAACTGACGTCCAATCGCACTTCCATCGAAGTGCTGCTCGACACCAACCTCGTGCGGGCCAACGCGGTGGATGGCGCGGGTGCGGAACTGCTGCGCGCGCGCCTGGTGCTGCTGGCCGCGCAAAGCGCGTTGCTGGAAGGCAAGTCCATCGACAACATGGCCAGCATGCAGCGCCTGGACGGCTATACCAAGAAAGCGTCTGATTTGATTGACGTTGCACGCAAACAGCCCGAAACGTCGGCAGTAGGTAAGCCGTTGTTCGAGGCCGCGCTTGCGGCCTATGACGTCTATCAGCGCGACGCCATCGCCCCCATGATTGCGGCGATCCGCGCCGGCAAGCCGCAAGATGCCAGCCGCCTGAACCTGGAGAAGGTCACGCCGCTGGGCATCAACTTCACCCAGGCCATCCAGAAATACGTGGACTACGCTGACGACGTCGGCCAGCGCGTGGCGCGCGAGGCATCCACGCGCATCAATGGCGCCATCGTGCTGCTGATCGGCTTGCTGGTCGTGGTGGCCGTGCTGGTGGTGAGCCTGTACGCGATCTTCGCGCGTTCCGTCTTCCGCCCCATGCACGAGGCCGGCCGCTTGTTCGACCGCATCGCGGCCGGCGATCTGAGCAACCGTATCGAGCAGCGCGGCAATAACGAAATCGGCGTGCTGTATGCCGCCGTCAAGCGCATGCAGGACAGCCTGTCGCGCACCGTGTCGGCCGTGCGCCTGGGCGTGGAAGAGATCCACACCGGCTCGCGCGAGATCGCGGCGGGCAACATCGACCTGTCTTCGCGCACCGAACAACAGGCCGCATCGCTGGAAGAAACGGCCGCCAGCATGGACGAGCTGTCCTCCACGGTGAAGAACAACGCCGACAGCTCGCGCAGCGCATCGCAACTGGCGTCGGCGGCGTCCGAAGTGGCCACGCGCGGCGGCAAGGCCGTGGGCGACGTGGTCGGCACGATGCGCGGCATCGCCGACAGCTCCAAGCGCATCGCCGACATCGTCGGCGTGATCGACGGCATCGCCTTCCAGACCAACATCCTGGCGCTGAACGCGGCGGTGGAAGCGGCGCGCGCGGGCGAGCAGGGCAAGGGCTTTGCCGTGGTGGCCAGCGAAGTGCGCGCATTGGCGCAGCGTAGCGGCCAGGCCGCCAAGGAAATCAAGGGTTTGATCGACGACTCCGTGCAAAAGGTGTCGATCGGCTCGGACCAAGTGGAAGCCGCCGGCGCCACCATGCAGGAAATCGTGACGTCCGTGCGCCGGGTGACGGACATCATCAACGAAATCTCCAGCGCGTCCGAAGAGCAGTCGCAGGGCATCCAGCAAGTTAACCAGGCGGTGTCGCAGATGGACAGTGTGACGCAGCAGAACGCGGCGCTGGTCGAAGAGGCGGCGGCGTCGGCCGCGTCGCTGGAAGCGCAGGCGCAGCGCCTGCGCGAAGCGGTCTCGGTATTCAAGCTGCAAGCGGGCGGGCAGGTCATCGATGCGGACGCCGCTGCGCTGGGCCGCCATCCCGAACCGGCGTTGATCGGCGCCTGACAGGGCCTGTGGGACGGACATCCGGCCCAAAGAAAAACCGCCCCGGCGCGTCATGCGCCGGGGCGGTTTTTTTTATGCCGCGTTTATTGGTCCAGCTGGATGTTGGCGTCGGCGGCGACGTTCTTCCACTTCTTCACATCGCTGGCGATCACCTGCTGGAACGCTTCCGACGAGCCGGCAACGACCGTGCCGCCCAGGCTGGCCATCTTGGCCTTGACGTCCGGCGCGTTCAGGGCCTTGACCGCAGCGTCGTGCAGCGTCTTCTTCACGTCATCCGGCAGGCCCTTGGGCGCAAGCAAGCCGTTCCACGCGTTGGCTTCGTAGCGCGGCAGGCCGGCTTCCTTGAAGGTCGGCGTGTCGGGCAACTCGGGCGAACGCGCATCAGCCGCGATGGCGATCGGACGAATCTGGCCGCCCTTGATGTACGGCAGCGAGGCCGGCACCGGTTCCCAGATCATCGAGACCTGGCCGCTGATCACGTCGGTGAAGGCCGGACCCGCGCCGCGATACGCGATGTGCATCAGCTTGGCGCCCGTCATCGACTTCATCAGTTCCATGGCCAGGTTGCCCAGGCCGCCCGCGCCGGACGAGGCATAGGTGAACTTGTCCGGGTTGGCCTTCGAGGCGGCGATCAGCGCGTTCAGATCGGTGGCGGGAAAGTCCTTGGTCACGCTCAACACGCCCGGCACGGTCACCAGCTGGGTGATCGCGGTGAAGTCCTGGACCGCGTCGTAAGTCAACGACTTGTAGACGGCCGGGTTGGTGCCGTGCGTGCTGGACGAGGCCAACAGCAGGATGTAGCCGTCGGGCGCGGCGTCCGCCACGTAACGCGTGCCGATCGAGCCGCCCGCGCCCGCCTTGTTTTCAACGACCACGGTGGCGCCCAGTTCGGTGCCCAGTTGCGCGGCGAACACGCGGCCGATGATGTCGGCGGTGCCGCCCGGCGCGAACGGGACGATCAGGCGCACGGGCTTAGCGGGGTAGGCGGCTTGCTGCGCCGAGGCCGCGCCGGCAGCCAGCGTGGCGCCGGTCAGCAGCGCCAGGGCGAGGGTGGTTTTCTTGAAATTCATGGTGTCTCCAGGCGAAGGTTAGTCGAGGCTGCGAGCGAGCCAATCGACGATCAATTCGGCTATCTGGTCGCTATTGCGGTCCAGCATGCAGAAATGGGAATTGCCGGCGATGCCGGTGGCGGGCAGGTCCAGCACGTCGGCGCGCTGGCCGGCCGCGCGCAGGGCCGTCCAGTACGCGTCCGTCTGCGCGCGATAGCGCAGCCAGGTGTCGTCCTGGCCAAAGTGGTCGCCCCAGACCAGCAACTGCGGCGGCAGCGCAGCGCACGGAGCTGCCGGGGTGCCGGTCGGCTCCAGGGCCACGACGGCCTTGACCGTGCTGGCGTATTCCTGCGCCAGCACCGTGGCGTACCCGCCGCCCTGGCTGTGGCCCATGACGATGCAGGGGCCGGCCAGGTCCAGTAGTTGGCGATAGGCGTTCAGCGCCATCTCGCCGTGCGTCAGCCAGCGCGGCACGAACTGCTTGGCGAAGGTGTCGAAGAACTCGACCGGAAATTGCTGCGATGGATAGGGGTGACGCCGCTGGCCGGCCGGCGCATAGCCGCTGGGCGGGCCGATGCGGAACAGGCCCCACGCTTCTTCCTTGGACCGGAAGATAGGCGCGCTGTCATACACC
The DNA here is from genome assembly GCF_001571245.1 of Achromobacter piechaudii NBRC 102461. Classification (GTDB taxonomy): domain Bacteria; phylum Pseudomonadota; class Gammaproteobacteria; order Burkholderiales; family Burkholderiaceae_B; genus Achromobacter; species Achromobacter piechaudii. Next base: position 662,463 of record NZ_BCTK01000001.1, read on the forward strand.
TGCGGGTACATGGCCCACGACGCGCGGCCCCGTTCCGGCGCGTCCGACACGAAGACGTCGAAGCCCGCTTGCAGCAGGCGCCAGAGCCAGCCGGGGCGGCCGTCCGGCGTGCTTTCCCATTGCGCGCCCGTCATGCCGCCGCCGTGCCACAGCAGGACGGGGTAGGGGTGGCGCGGCTGGGCCAGCCGGTATTCCTGCACGTACAACTGGCCGGCGCTGTAGCCGCCGTTCATGTCGATCAGGCGGGGCGCGTTGTCCACGACCTGCTTTTGCTGCATGGGCACGCCGCCCGCCACGGCCTCGACGCCGCCCAGGAAGTGGCTGCGGAGGGACTTGAGCAGGACAGGGATGTCGGGCATCAGGGTTTTCCAGAAGTCGATGCTGGAATGTTAGTTGCCAGATGTTTCTGTGTTGTGCAAAATGAGCAGCGCCTGTGCCGATTCGGCACAGCACCGCAGCATTCATCCCCTGCGCGCCGCAGACCGCCAGCGCCGTTCTTACAGAAGAAAATTCATGGATATCAAATGGTTGGAGGACTTCGTCGCGCTTTCGAAGTCGCGCAACATGTTCCAGGCGGCCGAGGCGCGCAACGTCACGCACCCGGCGTTCGGACGTCGTATCAAGGCGCTGGAGGAATGGGCGGGCGTGCCGCTGGTCGAACGCGGCCATCAGGTGTCCACGTTGAACCCGGCCGGGCGCAGCGTGCTGGCGGCGGCCATCGACGTGCTGGACATCCTGCGCGACACGCGCCAGGCGCTGCAAAAGCCGGAGCAGGCGCGCAACCGCAAGATCACCATCGCGTCCGGCAAGACGCTGGCGCATTCGGTGCTGCCCGGCGTGATGGCGCACGTGCAGCAGGGCATGCCGGCGTTTCAGCTCAAGGTGATCACGACCACCCTGAACTATGGCGTGGACATGCTGGCCGACGGCGAGGTCGATTTCCTGCTGTGCCACGCGCACGAACCGCTGTATGCCCGCATCGACAACCCCGGCTACCGCTGGCGCCGCGTGGGGGCCGACAAGCTGGTGGCGGTCAGCGCGCCCGTCACGCCGGGCGGCCGCCATCCCCGCTATGCGGTGCCCAAGCTGGGCTCGGACGCGGCGGTGCCGTTCCTGGCCTATGCCGACAGCATGTCGCTGGGCCGCATCCTGCACGACCGGCTGCGCGGCCTGTGCGTGATGGCGCAGTTGCAGACCCTGTACGAATCGGATCTGGCCGACGCGCTGCACGCCATGGCGCGGCAGGGCTTCGGGCTGGCCTGGCTGCCGCACACGCTGGTCGAAGCCGATCTGCGCGCAGGCAACCTCGCGCGCGCGGACAGCGCCCGCAACGACATCCACATGGAAATCCGCGTTTATCAGTCGGTGGACAACGCCAAGCCGCTGGCCCGCGAGGTCTGGGGGCGGATCGAGGCCTACGCGGCGCGGTAGGGACGCCGGCTTGGGCCGCCCGCGCACCCGTGGCCTTTCCATTCAGACAGCAGCCTGCCGGCAGGCATAAAATACGAAATTACGTTCCCGCCCACCGCACCCCGCACAAAGGATTCCGCGCCATGAACGCCCGTATCCCCGAAGACGCATTGCCGCCCACTCTCGATCCCGACGCCTTGCAGGCTTTTGTCGACGACAAGTGGGACAACGAAATCATCCCCGCGCTGACCGACTACATCGCCATCCCCGCCAAGAGCCCCGCGTTCGATGCGGATTGGGAAAAGAACGCCTTCATCGAGCGCGTCGTGCGCGATGCCGCCGCCTGGGTCGAAGCGCAGAAAGTCTCGGGCCTGAAGCTGGAAGTGGTGCGCTTGCCGGGCCGCACGCCCGTCATCTTCTTTGACGCGCCGGCCACGCGCAGCGACAACGGCGACACCGTGCTGCTGTATGGCCACCTGGACAAGCAGCCGGAGTTCTCGGGTTGGCGCGCCGGCCTGGGCCCGTGGACGCCCAAGTACGAAGACGGCAAGCTGTACGGCCGCGGCGGCGCGGATGACGGCTACGCCGTGTACGCCTCGCTGACCGCCATCATGGCGCTGGACAAGCAGGGCATCCCGCGTCCGCGCTGCGTGGGCATCGTGGAAACCTGTGAAGAATCCGGCAGCTACGACCTGCTGCCTTACGTCGATGCGCTGCGCGACCGCCTGGGCAACGTCGCCCTGGTGGTGTGCCTGGATTCGGGCGCGGGCAACTACGACCAGCTCTGGATGACGACCTCGCTGCGCGGCATGGTGTCCGGCACGCTGGAAGTGCAGGTGCTGGACGAAGGCGTGCATTCGGGCGACTCCAGCGGCGTCGTGCCCTCGTCGTTCCGCATCCTGCGCCATCTGCTGGACCGCCTGGAAGACAGCGCCACCGGCCGCCTGTTGCCGCAAAGCCTGCACTGCGAAATCCCCGCCGAACGCGTCGAGCAAGTGGCCGCCACCGCGCGCATTCTGGGCGACGAAGTCTGGCGCCGTTTCCCCTGGAGCTGCGGCGCGGACGGCGGCTTCGTGCTGCCGATGACGACCGAACCCGAACAGGCGCTGCTGAACCGCACCTGGCGTCCGACCCTGTCGGTGACCGGCGCCGAAGGCCTGCCGCCCCTGAACAACGCCGGCAATGTGCTGCGCCCGCGCACCGCGTTCAAGCTGTCTTTGCGCCTGCCGCCGCTGATCGACGCCGTGGCCGCCTCGCAGGAAATCAAGGAACTGCTGGAAGCCGACGCGCCCTATAACGCCAAGGTCATCTTCAAGGCCAACGAAGGCGCGGCCACCGGCTGGAACGCACCGGCCACAGTGCCCTGGCTGACCCAGGCGCTGGACGCAGCCTCGCAGCAGTACTACGGGCAACCTTGCGGCTACATCGGCCAGGGCGGCACGATTCCGCTGATGAGCATCCTGCAAAAGGGCTTCCCCAAGGCGCAATTCATGGTCTGCGGCGTGTTGGGCCCCAAGTCCAACGCCCACGGCCCCAATGAATTCCTGCACGTGCCCTACGGCAAGAAGCTGACGGCGGCTGTCGCGCAAACCATGGCGGCCATGCCGGCATGATTTCGACTTCCGACGCTTATGCCAACGTGGTGGCTGAAACCCGCCACTGGCTGAATCAGGCCGTGATCGGCCTGAATCTCTGTCCGTTCGCCAAGGCGGTTCAGGTCAAGGACCAGATCCGCTTTGCCGTCAGCGACGCGACCGACGCCGAAGGGGTGCTGACCGACCTGCAAGACGAACTCGCCCTGCTGGCCGAAGCCGACCCCGAGCAGATCGACACCACCTTGCTGATCCTGCCGGACGCGCTCGACGACTTCCTGGATTTCAACGATTTCGAAGAACTGTCCGACCGCCTGCTCAAACGCATGCGGCTGGTGGGCGAATTGCAGGTGGCCACGTTCCACCCGCAATTCCAGTTTGCCGACACGCAGCCTGACGACATCGAGAACTACACCAACCGCTCGCCGTATCCCATCCTGCACCTGCTGCGGGAAGACAGCATCGACCGCGCGGTGGAGTCGTTTCCGGATGCCTCCGACATCTATGAAAAGAACATCGACACGATGAAAAAGCTCGGCCTGGAAGGCTGGAAAAAGTTGATGACCAAAGTCTAGGCATCCATTTCGCCGTCTGCTTCGTATATGGGTCAGGCACCGGGCGTTTTGCCCCGGCGCCGAACTTCACCCCCTGCGACAGGAGACGGCGTTGCCTCACCTTTTCTCTTTTGCCCCGGCGCGCGATGCGTAGCGCGTCGGCGCTGGCCGTGCTGGCGATGTTGCTGGTGCTGGGCCTGACGGCCTGTTCGCCGCTGACGCTGCTCAACGGCGCGGTGCCCGACAACGCCAATCGCGTCGTGGCGGACGTGGCCTATGGCGACCAGCCGCGCCAGCGCCTGGACATCTATGCGCCGACCGGCGTGCAGAAGCCGCCGGTTGTCGTCTTCTTCTATGGCGGCAGTTGGCGCAATGGCTCGCGCGCCGACTACAAATTCGTGGGCGACGCGCTGGCGTCCCGAGGCATCCTGGCCGTCATCGCGGATTACCGGCTGTACCCCGACGCCGCCTATCCCGACTTCCTGGATGATTGCGCGCGCGCCGTCGCCTGGACGTTGCGCAACGCCGAGCAGTATGGCGGCGACCCGGCGCGCGTTTTCGTGGCGGGGCATAGCGCGGGCGGCTACAACGCCGCCATGGTCGCGCTGGACGGGCGCTGGCTGCAACGCTACGGGGCTTCGCCCGCCATGCTGCGCGGCTGGATCGGCATGGCCGGCCCCTATGACTTCCTGCCGATCGTGGCGACCAGCCTCAAGCCGGTGTTCCATTTCCCCGGCACGCCGCCCGACTCCCAGCCCATCGCCCACGTCACGCCAGCCGCGCCGCCCACCTTGTTGATGACCGGCATGGCCGACACCACGGTCGACCCCCATCGCAACACCGAAGGCCTGGCCGCCGCCTTGCAGGCTGCCCACGTCCCGGTAACGCTGCGGCGGTATGACAGGCTGGGTCATGCGCTGCTGGCGGGCGCGCTGGCGCGGCCGCTGCGATGGCGCGCGCCCGTGCTCGATGACCTGGCGGCATTCGTGCAGGCCGTGCCCGCCGCGTCGCCCCGCCTGGAAATGCAGGGCGAAAGATAGCGAGCAGGCGAGGGCAGGCGGATAAGGGTTTTCCCTGGTGAATCTGATTCGCCGGGGCGTACGTATATAGGGCAACGACAACGCGGGCGGGGGCCAGACATCAAGCGGGCCGCGCGTCCGATCCGGCCCCGCCCCACCCCTACCGGGAGAAGAACGATGAGATCGCCCTCCGACTCCGAACGCCTGGCGCTGGACGGTGCCTGCGCGCCCGAGGCCGTGCAGCCTCTGTCGCTGACCGAACGCCTGCTGCGTCGGCGGTTGATGGACCAACTGGCGCAGTTGCAAGGTGGCCGGCTGCTGATTGACGACGCCCTGGGCAGCGTCGAACTGGGCGCGTCGCCGGCGCCGGATGCCGCCCCGTCGCGGCCCCTGCGGCTCCACGTGCGCAACCCGGCGTTCTACCGCGCGATGGCCGCCAACGGCAGCGTGGGGGGCGGCGAAGCCTATGGCGACGGCGATTGGCATTGCGACGACCTGGTCGGCCTGATTCGGCTGCTGGTGCGCAACCGCGACCTGCTGGACGGCATGGAGCGCGGCATGGCGCGGCTGGGCAGCGTGGCGATGCGGGCGCTGCACGCATGCCGCCGCAACACGCGCGCGGGCAGCCGCCGCAACATCGCCGCGCACTACGACCTGGGCAATGACTTCTTCCGTCTGTTCCTGTCCGACGACATGATGTATTCGTCGGCGCTCTGGGCGGGCGAAGACGACACGCTTGAGCAGGCCTCCACCCGCAAGCTCGATGTCATCTGCCGCAAGCTGGACCTGCAACCGGGCCAGCGCGTGGTCGAGATCGGCACCGGCTGGGGCGGCTTCGCGCTGCATGCCGCGCGCCATTATGGCTGCCACGTCACCACCACCACGATCTCGCGCGAACAGCATGCGCTGGCCACCGAGCGCATACGCAGCGCCGGGCTGCAAGACCGCGTGGACGTGCTGCTGCAAGACTATCGCGACCTGACCGGCCAGTACGACAAGCTGGTGTCCATCGAAATGATCGAGGCCATCGGCGCGCAGTATCTGCCGACGTATTTCTCCAAGGTGGGCGGGCTGCTCAAGCCCGATGGCATGGCGCTGATCCAGGCCATCACCATCGAAGACCATCGCTATGCGCAGGCGCTCAAGGCGGTGGACTTCATCAAGCGGCATATCTTCCCGGGCAGCTTCATGCCGTCCATCCAGGCCATGCTGCAAGCCAAGACGCAGGCCAGCGACCTGAGTCTGGTGCATCTGGAAGACTTCGGCCTGTCCTACGCGCGCACGCTGCAAGCGTGGCGGCAGCGTTTCATGGCCAACCTGGACGCGGTGCGCGCGCAGGGCTTCGACGAACGCTTCATCCGCCTGTGGGAGTTCTACCTGGCTTATTGCGAAGGCGGCTTCAGCGAACGGGCCATCGGCGTGTCGCACCTGCTGCTGGCGCGCCCGCAAGCCATGCCGGCAGCGGCACGCTGGACGGCCGCATGACGCCCATCATGCAAGCCTTGCTGGTGGCCGTCGTGGCCGTGCTGCTGATGAGCGGCGGCTGGCTGTGGCAAAGGCGCCATCACAACGCGGGCATCGTCGATGCGATGTGGTCATCCGGCATGGCCCTGGCCGCCGTGCTGCTGGCCCTGACCGGGCCGGGCGCCGCCACGCCCCGTTTGTTGCTGGCGGTGTTGGGCAGTGTTTGGGCGGGGCGCTTGGCGCTGCACATCTGGCGGCGCGTGCGCGAGGGGGAGGAAGACGGCCGATACCGCGCGTTGCGCGCGCACTGGAACGGAAGCCAGGGCAAGTTCGCGCTGTTCTTCCTGGCGCAGGCGGGGCTGGTTGTCTTCATGTCCTTGCCCTTCATCGCCGTGGCCGCCAACCCCGTGCCGGGCATGACCCCGTGGACGTGGCTGGGCCTGCTGGTGTGGGTCGTGTCGGTGCTGGGCGAGACCGTGGCCGACCGGCAACTGGACGCCTTTCGCGCCGACCCGGCCAACAAAGGCCGCACCTGCCGCCAAGGCTTGTGGCGCTATTCCAGGCATCCCAATTACTTCTTCGAATGGCTCCACTGGTTCAGCTACGTGCTGCTTGCCGTTGGCGGCGACCTCGCCTGGCTGGCGTGGTTGGGCCCCATCGCCATGTTCATCTTCCTGCGCTGGATCAGCGGCATTCCCTACACCGAGGCGCAGGCGCTGCGCACGCGGGGCGAAGATTATCGCCAGTACCAGCGCAGCACGCCGATGCTGTTCCCATGGTTTCCCAAGCGCGATCCGGACGGATCGCCGCAAGCCAACACAAGGGGCAAACGATGAACGCCGCCACCCTCAGTGAATCCCGCCTGGCCTCGGACCGGCCGGCTTCCGGCCTGCTGGGCCTGGCCGAACGCGGCCTGGTGCCCGATGCGCTGTTGCGCCTGGGCATCCGGCGTCTGTGCGCGCAGCGGCTGCGAGACGAAATGGCGGGCGGCGCGGCCGCGCAGGCGCGCCGCTACCAGCACCTGATCGACGAGCTGCGCCTGAGCCCCGTCGCCATTCACACCGACGCCGCCAACGCGCAGCACTACGAACTGCCGGCTGACTTCTTCACGCTTTGCCTGGGCCGGCAGCTGAAGTATTCCGGCTGCTATTACGCCACCGGCCGCGAAACGCTGGACCAGGCCGAAACGGCCATGCTGGAGCTTTACGGCATCCGCGCCGAACTGGCGGACGGGCAGCGCATCCTGGAACTGGGTTGCGGCTGGGGCTCGCTGACCTTGTGGATGGCCGAACGCTATCCCACGGCGCGCATCACCGCCGTGTCCAACTCGGCCTCGCAGCGCCAGCACATCCAGGCCCAGTGCCGCGCGCGCGGCCTGGACAACGTCGAGGTCATCACTTGCGACGTCAATACGCTGCAATTGCCGACGCAGGAATTCGACCGCTGCGTCTCCGTCGAAATGTTCGAGCACATGCGCAACTACCAGGACCTGCTGGCGCGCATTGCCTCGTGGCTGCGCCCGGGCGGCAAACTGTTCGTACACCTGTTCGCGCACCGCAGCCTGATGTACCCGTTCGAGACCGAAGGCGACGACAACTGGATGGGCCGCCATTTCTTCACGGGCGGCATCATGCCGTCGGCCGACACCTTGCTGTGGTTCCAGCGCGATCTGCGCATCGAGTCGCGCTGGCTGGTCGACGGCACCCATTACCAACGCACCGCGAACCACTGGCTGGCGAATCAGGACGCCAACCGCGCCGCCGTGATGACGGTGTTGGAACAGGCTTACGGCGCGTCCCTGGCCAACCTGTGGTTCAACCGCTGGCGCATGTTCTGGATGGCCTGCGCCGAATTGTTCGGCTATCAGAACGGGCAGGCATGGATGGTGGCGCATTACCGCTTCACGCGGCCGGACTGAAAGGAGGCAAGCCATGCGCAAGACCCTAAGCGTCGCGGCAGCGGCAATGATCGCCGCGCTGACCGGTTGCGGCAGCCCCACGCCGATGCCGCCCGTGGCGCAGGTCAACCTGCCGCGCTTCATGGGTGATTGGTACGTGATCGCGGGCATCCCCACGTGGCCCGAACGCGCGTCGTTCAACGCGGTGGAAAGCTACGCTTTGCTGCCCGACGGCCGCATCCAGACCACGTTCCGGTATCGCCACGGCGGCTTTGACGCCAAGGTCAAGACGATGCGGCCCGAAGGCACGGTCGAACCGAATACCGGCAACGCCATCTGGGGCATGCAATTCATCTGGCCGATCCAGGCGGAGTACGTCATCGCGTATGTGGACGAGAACTACCAGCAGACGATCATCGGGCGCAGCAAGCGCGACTATGTCTGGATCATGGCGCGCACGCCGACCTTGCCCGACGCCGATTACGCGCGCCTTGTCGACAAGGTGCGCGAGCTGGGTTACGACCCCGCGCTGTTGCGCCGCGTACCGCAGCAATGGCCCGAGCAGGGCCCCGAGCCGCGGACCTATCCGCAGGCCGGCATCGATCCCGACCGACCCGCGCGCTAAATATTTTCTGGTTATATAGACCGGCTTTTTTATTTTCCGGCGCAAGACTGTCGCGCGGCATCTGATCCGCTACCTGTACCCGTGCAGAAGGCGGGCAGGGCGGCAGCATTGCCTGGCTGGTCATACCAGCCGCGCGATGGAGAAAAATTTCACGAAACTTACGGCAAGGGTTTTCCCGCTACGTCCCGCGATTATTTTGCCGATAGCATCGCTCCCAAAATCAAAAAGCGCGACCATTTGTTACCCATGGGATCGCGCGCAGGGGCTCCACCAATTCGCCCCGGCACCAGGAAAAACTTTATCCAAGTTGGGAGACTTGCATGCAACGCCGTTCCTTTTTGAAGAAAGCCACCTTGGGGGCCGCAGCAGGCGGCGCCACCCTGGCGGCGCCCGCCATCGCTCAGGAAGCCCCCACATTGAACTGGCGCCTGGCGTCCAGTTTTCCGCGCAGCGCCGACGCCATTTTCTCTGGCGGTGAAAGCGTCGCCAAATACGTCTCGGAAGCCACGGGCGGCAAGTTTTCGATCCGCGTGTTCCCCGCTGGCGAAATCGTCCCCGCGCTGCAAGTGCTGGACGGCGTGCAAAACGGCACGATCGAATGCGGCCACAGCGCCTCGTACTACTACTACGGCAAGGACCCGGTCCTGAGCTTTGACGCCGCCGTGCCGTTCGGCCTGAACACGCGCCAGATGAATTCGTGGATGCGCCACGGCGACGGCCTCGCGCTGCTGCGCGACGTCTTCAAGACCTACAACATCGTCAACTTCCCCTGCGGCTACACCGGCACGCAGATGGGCGGCTGGTTCCGCAAGGAAATCAAGACGGTCGACGACCTGAAAGGCCTGAAGTTCCGCGTCAGCGCCTTCGCGGGCGCGGTCCTGTCGCGCCTGGGCGTGGTGCCGCAGCAGATCGCCGGCGGTGACATCTACCCGGCGCTGGAAAAGGGCACCATCGATGCGGCCGAATGGATCGGCCCCTACGACGATGAAAAGCTGGGCTTCAACAAAGTGGCCCCGCACTACTACTACCCGGGCTGGTGGGAAGGCACGCTGCAAGTGTCGCTCTACGTCAACCAGGACGCCTACAACAAGCTGCCCAAGCATTACCAGGCCATCCTGGCGCAAGCGTCGGCTGCCGCGACCAACGACATGATCGCCAAGTACGACGCCGAGAACCCCGCCGCGCTGCGCCGCCTGATCGCCCAGGGCGCCAAGCTGCAATCGTTCCCCAAGCCGGTCATGGACGCGTGCTTCGCGGAATCGGTCAAGCTGTACGACGAAATGAGCGCCAAGAATCCGGTATTCAAGAAGGTCTACGAAAGCATGAAGAACTTCCGCGACAACGAACTGCCCTGGTTCCGTGTCGCCGAAGGCAGCTATGACAGCTACATGGGCACGATCAACCGCGGCAAGTAAGCAGCGGCCGATCGCGCCAGCGCGTGGGGATGTGCCGCATCCCCACGCGCTTGCTGGTTTTCTCCTCACTCGGGTTGCACATTGACCGCGCCTCGCCCCGCGCCGGTCCGGATATCCAACATGAATGCCCTATTAGCCCTATCCCGTTTGATCGATGCGATCAACACGGTGGTCGGCCGGTGCGTGACGTGGTTGACGCTGGTCGTCGTCCTGGTCAGCGCCGGCAACGCCATCGTGCGCAAGGTCTTCCAGATCAGCTCCAACGCCTGGCTGGAAATGCAGTGGTACCTGTTCGGCGCCATTTTTCTTCTGGCCGCCGGCTACACGCTGCTGCGCAACGAACACGTGCGCGTGGACGTGCTGTCCTCCCGCCTGCCGCGCCGCAAGCAGATCTACATCGACATCTTTGGCGTCATCTTCTTCCTGATGCCCGCCTGCCTGCTGATCACCTATCTGTCCTGGCCGGTGTTCATGGATTCTTACCTGAGCAACGAGCAGTCGTCCAACACCGGCGGCCTGGTGCGCTGGCCGGTGAAGCTGCTGATACCGGTCGGCTTCGCCTTGCTGGTGCTGGCGGGCCTGTCGCACTTGATCAAGTGCGTGGGTTTCCTGATGGGCAAGTGCCCGGACCCCGGCGCGCGCGCCACCGACATTTCCGCCGAGGAAGCCCTGGCGCTGGAAATCGCCGAAGAGGCGCGCGTGCGTGAAGAACGCGCGCTGGCGGCGCAGGGTGGGCAGGCGCCAGGCGGCGCCCGCGACCAGAACGGACAGGACGGACGCTGACCATGGAATTCTTGACTGCAAACATGGCCCCCATCATGTTCGCCACCTTGGTGGTGTTCCTGCTGATGGGCTTTCCCGTGGCCTTCGCGCTGGCGGCCAACGGCATCCTCTTTGCGTTGATCGGCATCGAACTGGGCCTGCTCAACGCGGCGCTGTTCCAGGCGCTGCCGCAACGCATCTTCGGCATCATCTCCAACGACACCTTGCTGGCGGTGCCATTCTTCACGCTCATGGGGCTGGTGCTTGAACGATCAGGCATGGCGGAAGACCTGCTTGAGACCATCGGCCAATTGTTCGGCACCGTGCGCGGCGGCCTGGCGATTGCGGTGGTGTTCGTGGGTGCGATGCTGGCGGCAACGACTGGCGTGGTGTCGGCCTCGGTGATCTCGATGGGCCTGATCTCGCTGCCCATCATGCTGCGCTACGGCTACGACCGCAGGCTGGCCAGCGGCATCATCGCCGCTTCCGGCACGCTGTCGCAGATCATCCCGCCCTCGCTGGTGCTGATCATCCTGGCCGACCAGCTGGGCCGTTCGATTGGCGACATGTACCGTGGCGCCATCGTGCCCGGCTTCCTGCTGGCGGGCACCTACGTGGTGTTCGTCATCATCAAGTCGTACCTGAAGCCCGATTCGGCGCCCGCGCTGCCCGAAGAGGCGCGTTCGTTCCGCGAAGACAACGGCACGCGCGGCGGACGTTCGCTGCTGGTGCTGATGGTGATCTCGGCGTTGTCCGCGTACTTCGTCGGCCAGTACATCGAAGCCGACACGGCGCCGGTGGACGAGCAGATCGTGCTGTCGCTGCTGATCTGGGGCCTTACCGCCTTCATCATTGCCGGCGTCAACAAGGTCTTCAAGCTCGGCTTGCTGTCGGCCCTGGCCGAACGCGTCACCTTCGTGATGATCCCGCCGCTGTTCCTGATCTTCCTGGTGCTGGGCACCATCTTCATCGGTGTGGCCACGCCGACCGAAGGCGGGGCAATGGGCGCGGTCGGCGCCATCGTCATGGCCTTGATCCGTGGCCGCCTGACGCTGAACCTGATGAAGCAGGCGATGGACACCACCACCAAGCTGTCCACCTTCGTGGTGTTCATCCTGGTGGGCTCCACGGTGTTCGGCCTGACCTTCCGGGGTGTCAACGGCGACCTGTGGGTGGAGCACTTGCTGATCAGCCTGCCGGGCGGCGAGCTGGGCTTCCTGATTGCCGTCAGCGTGCTGACCTTCGTGCTGGCCTTCTTCCTGGACTTCTTCGAACTGGCCTTCATCATCGTGCCGCTGCTGGGGCCCGTGGCCGACAAGCTGGGTATCGACCTGATCTGGTTCGGCGTCCTGCTGGCGGTGAACATGCAGACCTCGTTCATGCATCCGCCGTTCGGCTTCGCGCTGTTCTACTTGAGATCGGTGGCGCCCAAGGACAGGTACAAGGACAAGGTCACGGGCAGGATGATCGAACCGGTCACCACCGGCCAGATCTATCGCGGCTCGATCCCGTTCATCGTCATCCAATTGGCGATGGTGGTGGCCGTGATGGCATTCCCCGGCCTGGTGATGCACTACAAGAGCGACGAAGCCAAGGTGGACGCCAGCAAGGTGAAGATCGAGGTGGATACGTCTTACGGGACCAGCACCTATGGCAGTGACGATCCCGCTGCCGGGTTCAAGTAGCGCGCGCTGAATCAGCGCCAAGACAGGCAAGGCAAGAATGCCGGCAGCGATGCCGGCATTTTTCTTTTGGGGATATCCCTAAATAGCGGTCATTGCGGATTGCATACAAGATACCGGCATTGTGACCGCCGCTGTTCAGCGCGCGGCCTGTACGTCTTTCCCCTTTTTTGCGACCCGCCACGACGCCTTGTCCCAATGCGCGTGGCGACCGCCTGCCTTGCCGCCGCCTCAGTCCCTTGCCCCGCTGGAGAGCCGTATGAATGTGACCCGCCGCCATGCCCTGGGCGCGCTTGCCGCGCTGCCCCTGATGTCCTTGACCTCTCGCCCCGCCTGGGCGCAAAGCACGTTCCCCACGCGTCCCGTGCGCCTGCTGGTGGGTTTCGCCCCGGGCGGCCTGACGGACATTGCGGCCCGCGCCTTGGCCGAGCGCATGGGCAAGACCTTGAAGCAGAACGTGGTCGTGGAAAACCGGCCCGGCGGGCAGGCGATCATCGCCACGGTTGCGGTGGCGCGCGCCGAACCGGACGGCTACACGCTGGGCTTTGCCGGCACCAACGGCATGATCCTGAACCCCTTGCTGTACAACAACTTGCCCTACCAGCAGTCCGATTTCAAGCAGCTGGGTTCCATGGGCAAGTCGCCCATGTTGTTGATCGTCAACCCGTCGCTGGGCGTCAAGAACGTGCAGGAATTCATCGCCCTGGCCAAGAAAAAACCCGGCGACCTGACTTGCGCCCATGCCGGGCGGGGCGTCATCAACCATCTGGCGCTGCTGCATTTCCAATCCAAGACCGGCACGCAGTTTCAGGACGTGCCGTACAAGGGCAGCGGCCCGGCGTTGCTGGACCTGATGGCCGGCACGGTGCAGAGCACGTTCGACTTTCCCACCTCGGCCCTGGCCAACATCAAGTCGGGCAAGTTGCAGGTGCTGGCCGTCACCGCCGACAAGCGCCTGTCCAGCCTGCCCGATGTGCCCACCATGAAAGAGGCGGGCGTCGATGACTTCGAGCTCTACACGCGCATGATGATTTCCGGCCCCGCCGCCATGCCGGCCGATGTGGTCAAGGTGCTTGAGAACGCCGTGCGCGAAGGCACGCGCGACCCCGGCCTGATCCAGCAATTCGCCGATCAGGGCGTGGCGGTGGAGTTCACCTCGTCAGCCGATCTGGACAAGGTGATTGCGGACGAGTCCGCCATGTGGGCGCAGGTCATCAAGGCCAACGGCGTGCCCAAGACCGATCTGAAAGCGTAAGGACGCACCGTGACCGAACAAGCCCGCATTACCGTTACCCCTGAATTCGCATTGATCGACGTTGCGCGTGACATCCGCATCGACGGCTTCGCACCCTATGCGACCATCACCGTCACCGCCAGCATGCAGATGTGCGGCGCGCCGTGGCGATCGCAGGCCGTCTTCGTGGCTGGCCACGACGGCAGCCTGGACCTGGGCCGCGACAGCCCCGTCTCGGGCAGCTACGCAGAACCCTCGGCCATGGGCATCGTGTGGTCGATGGTGTGCGAAGACATGAGCCGCGTCGTGTTCCCGCCTGACCGCACCGAGCCGCTGCTGATCCAGATCGAGGCCACCGATGGCGTGCATAGCGCGTCGGCGCGGCTGGTGCAGGAATTTCTGGAAGAGGGCGTCACGCATCGGTCGGTGCGCGAGCAAGTAGGCGGCATGACGATTTCCGGCGAACTATATACGCCGGCCGGCCCCGGTCCGCACCCGCTCGTCATCTACATGAACGGCTCATCGGGTGGCGTCAACGCGCCCCGCGCCGCGCTGTTCGCCGCGCGCGGCTTCCAATGCCTGGCGCTGGCCATCTTCAACTATGACGGTCGGCCCAAGTACCTGAACGACATGCCGCTGGAATATTTTGAACACGCGCTGCGTTGGGCGCATGCCGAACTGGCGCCGCGCGATGGCTTCGTGGCGCTGTCGGGCATCAGCCGGGGCGGTGAAACGTCGTTGCTGGTGGCCTCGCACTATCCCGAGCTGGTCAGCGCGGTGGCCGCCTATGTGCCGTCGCCCGTCATGCACGGCGTGGTCAGCGCGGGTTCGCCCGGCACCGGCCGCGATGCGCAGGTCTGGACCAAGGCAGGCCAGCCCTTGCCGCATCTTTGGCAAGACAACGCCCACGCTGATTGGGAGGCCGCCTACGCATCCGAGCCGCCTTATCGGCAGACCCACGCCTTCCTGAGCGCGACGCGCGATGCGGCTGCTTTCGAACGCGCCCGCATTCCGGTCGAGAACTACCCCGGCCCCGTCATGCTCATCAGCGCGTCGGACGACGGCTTCTGGCCCAGCACTGCCTATTCGGAAATCGTGATGCGGCAGCGCCAGTCGCACGGCCTGCCGACCTTTCACCACGTCTGCATGGGGGCGGGGCATCACGTGCATTACCCGTATCTGCCGGCCACGCTGATCAGCAAGCCGCATGCGATGTCGGGCTTGCTGCTGGACGCGGGCGGTACACCGGCCGCCAACGCGGCGGGCAATGAGGGGTCGTACCTGGCCGTGCTGGAATTCCTGAACCGCGCGGCCGGTACACCCGGCGCTATTCCTCGCTAGCCCACTCGACCTGCACGCCCAGGCTGCGCAGGTTTTCCACGAACTGCGGATGCGCGCGGCGGATCGGGGTGGCGTTGCGGATTTCCGAGCGCCCCTTGATGCTGCTGGCGACCATGAACAACGCAATCGCCACGCGGATGATGTAGGGGCTTTCAACCACGGCGGGCGTCAGCGGCATGCCGCCAAACGTCACGACACGGTGCGGGTCCGACGAAAACACGTGCGCGCCGAATTTGGACAGCTCGCCCGTCCAGCCCAGCGCGCCGTCGTAGACCTTGTTCCAGAACATCGCGTTGCCTTCGGCGCACACGCCCAGCGCAATGAAAATGGGCAGCAGGTCCACCGGAAAGTACGGCCAGGGCGCGGCCTCGACCTTGGTCAGCACGTTGCTGGTGAAGGGCGTCTGCACCTTCAGCGGCCCCGAGCGCAGCGCGCGCGACCAGCCGTCCTTGTGTTCGATCTGCACGCCGAACTTGGCGAACGTGCGGTCGATCAGCGGGAAGTTGCCCGGCGTGCGGTTGCGCACCACGACGTCGCCGCCCGTGATCGCGCCCAGCGCCAGGAAGGTCGTGATTTCGTGGAAGTCTTCTTCGAACGTGAACTCGCCACCGCCCAGCGGCACGCCGCCGCGCACGGTCAGGCGCGAGGTGCCGATGCCGTCGATATCGGCGCCCATCATCGCCATGAAGCGGCAGAATTCCTGCACGTGCGGTTCAGAGGCGGCGTTGGTCAACGTGGATTCGCCCTGCGCGGCGGCCGCGCACAGCACGAAGTTCTCGGTGGTGGTGACCGACGCGTAATCCAGCCAATGGTGCGTGGCCTTGAGCGGGCCGCTGCTGCGCACGAGCAGCGAGCCGCTGGCGCGTTCCACCTGCCCGCCGAACGAGCGGAAGATGTCCACGTGCGGATCGATCTCGCGCACGCCCAGCGTGCAACCCTTGACGTTGTCTTCCAGCCGCGCCACCCCAAAGCGCGCCAGCAGCGGCGGCACCAGCATGATCGACGAACGCATCTCTTCGGGCAGCCGGTGCACGGCCGCATCGAAGGTGGTGACGCGGTGATGCAGCGCCAGCGTGCGGGTGGACTCGTCCAGCGTCACTTCGCTGCCCAGCGTGCGGAAGATATCGAGAATCTTGCGCACGTCGGTGATATCCGGCACGCCGTGCAGCGTCAGCGGCTGGTCGGTCAGCAGGGTGGCGCACAGGATGGGCAGCACCGCGTTCTTGTTGGCCGAGGGGATGACGCGGCCGCGCAGGGGCGTGCCACCGTGGACGATGAGACTGGACATGGGGAAGGGGCGACAGGCCGGATGGGTAGCGAGAAGTGGCGGTAATTGTACTGTTACGCCCCGCAGCGGCCCCCCCGGCCCGGTGATCAAACGTATCAAACTGCAAATAGGCGTCGCCGCCTGTGCCTACGCCTGATCGGATTCGCCGCCGCCAAAGGTCAGCTCGCGCGCACGCGTGTCCACGCGGGCGCGGTCCTGTTCCATCCGGCGGCGCAGTCGCCATCCGCCAAACCAGCCGCTGTCGTCATTGATCTGCGCGTCAAGCTGTTGCAGGTAGTCGTCACCCGGGGACAGTGCGCGGGCGCGCGCGATCCATACCCGCGCCAGATACGCGTTGGGCTCGCAACCCCGGCCTTCCAGAAAGGCGATGGCGTAGCTGCGCGCGGCCGTTTCGCGGTCGCCGTCATGCTCCTGGTCCCACAGCCAGGGCAACACGTTGTCCAGCGCGGCGCGCTGGTCTGCGTCCGAGCCGCTGTGCATCAGCATCAGCCAGCTCAGGTTGCGCGCGGCCATCGCCCGCATGCGCGAGCCCTGTTCCGCCACCTGCCAATTGTTTTCCAGCCAGGCGCGGTAGGTCTGGTAGTCGTGCGGCGCAATGTCGCCACCGTCGTCGATGGCGGCGTACGCCAGGTTGTTGCGGGCGATGAGGTCGCCCGCCCGGGCCGCGCGGGTCAGCCAGTCGCGCGCGGTGTCGGCGTCGATATGGGCGTATCCGGGATCGATCTTGCCCGCATACAGTTCGCTCAAGGACATCATCGCGTCCGCGCGCTGGCGCTGCGCGCCTTCCTGCCACAGAAAGAGCGCGGCTTGCGGCGAGACGTCGCCCCACAGGTTGCGGCCCAGCTGCGCCAGGTTGAAGTCGCTGTCCGAATGGTCCGGCGCAAAGCCTTGCTCCAGCAGCGCGCCGGTGTCCAGCTCGTTTTCGTCGAGGCCAAACAGCCCGAATTGGCTGCCCGCCGCCGCGAGCAACACGGCTTGCACGTCGTCGCCCCAGCGCGCGCCGCGCAGCAGGATCTGTCGCAACAAGCCTTGCGTATCCGGCATGCCCTTGAACCACAAGCACGCTTGCAACGTGAACAGGACGCCGGGATAAGCCTCGTCCGTCAGGTCCGTATCGGCGGGCGCCAACGCGACGGCCCGCGCCAACAGCGAGTAGGCGTGTTCGAGCAGGGCGGCGTCCCAATGCACCTCGCCGTCTTCATCTACATGGCGCGCGCGCGTCGTTTCGAAGTTGGCGTAGTGGCAGAGCGCCATGGCCTGTCGTTCGGCCGAAATATCCAGCGTCAGCCACTGTTCATAGGCGTCGCGGAACGCCGCGTTGCCTTCGTCATCGTCGGCCTCGGGATAGAAGGCGACATAGCCCAGGTAATCGAATTCCTTGTAGAACCGCAACTCGTCGCGCTGCGATTCGCTCAAGCCCGCGCAGATCGGGCCGTCGATGAAGGCCTGCATCCGTGCGTGGCTGCCGCCCCAGCGCGGGTACAGAAAGTACAGGTAGCTGGTCAGCAGGCCGACATCGTTCGGCCGCAGCGCCAGCGAGGTGCGCAGCCAATAGGTCTTGGAATCTTCCTCGTCGCCCTTGTCGTCCACCAGGCGCGCGGGCAGGCCGGGCGGCAGGGCGTCAGGCAATTCGGCCAGTCCCATATCGCTGTATTCGGTCAGGCGCTGCATCCCTTGTTCCCAGACGGGCGGCGACCAGCTGGCGCGAAGGTCGTCGTGGGAAACCTGCGTGGCGCCGTGCATCAGCGCGGCCAACCAGTCGGGCTCGCCCAGATAGGCGCAGACGCGCATCGTGCGCTGCACGGCCACGACGGGGCGCTCGTGCAGGGCCATCGCGTGCAGAAACGCCGCCACGGCATGGTCGCGCGCCATCATCGCGCCGGCCCATTGGCTGTCGTCAACCACGTCGGCGGTATTGCTGCCACGAATGGCGCCGGCGATGTGTTCCCACTGATTGCCGTAGGCAAGATGCGCATGATAGGAAGCGGGCCGTGCGTGGCGCCAGGCTTGCAGCCGGGCCAGATTGTCGGCGGCGGATCCGCGTGGATCGTTGATCTCGTCCAACATCCAGCGGTACCCGTACGTCTCGCCATCACTGTCCAGCCAGCGCAGCGCGGCCGCGTCCAGCAGGGCATCCAGTTCGTCATACTGGCCGGCGTGGAGCCATTGCCGCAGTTGTGCGCGGCGCGCAATCAGGGTGTCGATCGTGTCGGAAGAGGCAGTCATTCGCTACAGCAGGTGGGTTGCAGGGACGCGAACCCAGGCCGGCAGCGCAGCGCGCATGACGCAGTTTGGGGCCGCACCTGTTTAACAACGGCAGCTTGGCCGTTTAGTTAAGGAGGGAGCGCGTCGGTACGCAGGTTAAGGATGGGCGCGGCCGGCGTGCTGGTTAAGGACGTGGCGCGGCCGGCGTGCTGGTTAAGGACGTGGCGCGGCCGGCGTGCCGGTTAAGGACGGAGCGTATCCCGCGAGCGGGTTAAGGCCGGGGCGCGTCCGGCACGCTGGATGCGGGGTTCTTGCGGACCAGCACGGTGCCCAGAATCGTCAGCGCCGCGCCGCCGCCCAGGTAGGGCAGGCCAAAGATCAGCATCCAGAAGAACAGTGCGGTCTTGGCGTCGTTCGCGGCTTGCGCGTTGGAGGCCACGTCGCCGTGCGTACCCAGGTCCATGGTCAGCAGCGTGGCAGGGATGGTCACCATCAGCGCCACGCCCAGCACCACGCAGCCCCAGCCGATCATCCGCTTCAAGTTCGGTATGCGAGCCAGCAGCACGGCCGCCACGATAGTGATCAGCAACCAGATGCCGGTGCCGACAATCATCATGGTGTCGGAATCGCCGGCGTTGGCCTCTGGCGAGGCGGCCATCAATAGCGGCAGCAGCACGCCGTAGCTGACCTTGCCGATCAGCAGGCCCGAGACGATGCTGACTATCCATTTGACGCTGTTCGACGGCATGCAGGATTCCTTGTTGATGTTGTGTGGCGGCTTGCGGCGTCTACGACTGGCGCCGCAGCTTTTCCTGATGCAGCTGTTTGACCTGCTCGGCGAATTCGTCCACCGGGCCATCGACTTGCACGCCGTCGATGACTTCCTGGATCGACAGCGGCTTCACGCGCGACGGCGCGACGCCCCATTCCTGCATCCACTGCCGGTATTGCTTGGACGAGCTGGCGTAGACGATGCGCCCCAGCCCCACCCAGCCATGCGCGGCGGAACACATGGGGCAATGTTCGCCCGAGGTATACACCGTGCATGCGGCGCGCTCTGCCATCGGCACATGATTGGCGGCCCAGCGGGCAATCTCGAATTCCGGATGCTGCGTGTGATCGCCGCCCGAGACGTGGTTATGGTCTTCAAACAGCACCTCGCCGTTGGCCGACACCAGCACCGACCCAAAGGGTTGGTCGCCGGATTCCAGGGCCTGTCTGGCCAGCGCCACGCAACGCGCCAGATGCTGCTTGTCGTGTTCGTCGATCATGTGAATCTCCCGGTTATTCGTGGTCGCTCCGCGGCCCGCCCGCGCGCGTGAATCAATAATAGATGTCCACGTAATCCGTCAGGCCGCCGCACGCCTCCATCTGCTGCAAACGCCAGTATTTGCGCTTGCCGGTTGCGCGGAACTCATAATCGCCCGTGCGTTCGCAACGGCGGCCCTTGTCCGGCGCGTCCAGAATCATGATCGTGCCGCGAAACGTGAAGCGATCGGCGTCGATCGACACGACTTCACCCTTGATCTTCAAGGTGCCTTCAAAGTTGGCCTGCGTGCCATCGATACGCACGACGTCATTTTCGTCGGTGGCATTCAGCTTGCCGCGCTGCGCCGACCACAACCACTGCAAGGTCACGCCGCTGTTGTTCAACAGGCGTTCATAGGCCGCCTGATTGCGGATTTCGGTCTTGCTCACCGGCGCCAATCCCGCCGCACCCGGTTGCCGTGCGGGCGCCGTATTCGCCGCATTATTCTGCTGCACCGGAGAATGGGCACGGACGCTGTCGCCCTGCGCCGCGATCATCGGCGACGCCGAGACCAGGGCAAGCCCGAATGCCAGGGGAATAATCCGGGAAAGGCGTGATTTGCGGGTGGCGCAAGAGTTGTCGCGAGCAGGCGTCTTATGCATGGTCATCAGTGTTTAGTTATTCGGCAATGGCCGGCCGCCCCGGACGAGGGCGGCCACGGGCGCTTAAATTAGCATGCTGATTGCAATTGGAAATGTCCGAGTCGCGGGGTTATGTATCCATCCGTTAATGCGGTCAGACGCCAGCGGACGGGGCTGCCTCGGGAAGTAAACGGGCGTAGAGTGGCGCAGTCCATCCCGTTTAAAAAGGAATTCCATGCTGACCGTGCATCACCTGGGTAAATCGCAGTCCGAACGCATCGTATGGTTGTGCGAGGAATTGGCCATCCCCTATGAATTGAAGGTGTATGACCGCGACCCGAACACGCGGCTCGCGCCGCCCGAGTACAAGGCACTGCATCCGCTGGGCACCGCCCCGATCATCAGCGATGGCGACATCGTGCTGGCTGAATCAGGCGCCATCGTGCAATACATCCTGAGCCGCTACGGCGAAGGCCGCCTGGTTGTGGACCCATCCGACGCGGCCTATGCCGATTATCTGTATTGGTTCCATTTCGCCAACGGCTCGCTGCAACCCGCGCTGATGCGCTGCATGGTGGTGGCGCGCGCCGAGGTCCCCGCCGACAAACCCATCGCGCAGTTTTCCGATGCGCGGCGTCAGCAGGCGCTGGCTCTAGTCGATAAGCAATTGAGCAAGACGGATTATTTGGCAGGCGACACCCTGACCGCCGCCGACATCATCGCCGTGTTCTCGCTCACGACGATGCGCCTGTTTTTCCCCTACGACTTGTCGCCGTACCCCCACATCCTGGCGTACCTGCAACGCATCGGCGCGCGCGACGCCTATCGCCATGCCATGAAGAAAGGCGACCCGGACATGGCTCCGATGCTGTCGTGACATGAATAAGGCCGGGTGGAACGTAGCGTCCCACCCGGCCTAGTTTCTTCATCGATTTACCTTCGACGGGGCGCGGCAGCCTGAATCAATGTGTGGGCTGCCGCGACATGATGCCCCTGCAACTGAAGCGCCCTTACAGCACCAGCGGCGAAATCTTGTTGCCGTCGACGGACACACCCGCCATCAAACCGCCATTGTTCAAGACAAAGCCCACGATGGGCTGTTGAACGGTGTTGGAATCGATATTGCCGGTGGCGCCCACGTTGGCGACCGCCACGGTGGCATCCGCCCCGATCGTCCAGCCGCTGCTGGCGCGGAACTTGGCCAGCGCATCATCCGTCATGAATAGCAGCACCATGGCCTTGGACTGCGCGCCCGCCTGAAAGCCGATCGAGCCGCCGGTAATGCTGTAGTAGCCCGAGTCCTTCCCGCTGACGCGCAACACGCCGGATCCATGCTGGGCGCCGACGATGAAGCTGGCGCTCAGGACAGCCGGAAACACCAGCACCCCACGCGCGCGTTCCACCAATTGCTTGGATTGCGGGGACGCGGCGTAAAGCTGAGTCAGTGTGGCGTTGGCGGCCGAGTCCAATTCCTGTCGCTTTTCAGCGGCCGACGCTGTGTCCTTTGGACCATTCGTCGTGCAACCCGCAAACAGCACGCTTGCCACCCCCAACGTCACTGCCGCCAGGGTGGTCCTGCGCCAATTTGAAGAGATCGTGTTCATATGCGCTTCCTTTTATCGTTTGCAGACGAGTTCGCGGACGAGGCGCTGCAAGGTTCCTGAAAGACTTCTGGCCACTTACATCGGGATGTCTCCCTGGCAGCAGATTACTCTTGTTGGCCCCGTTAAAGCAGCGTTGTTGTTTCCAGTTCTTAAAAAAACCGGGGCAGGGTGGCGGTTTAACATCGCGCTATGTTCCTGCTTATTCTTCTTTGGATCGTCCTGGCCATCGTGGTCGGCGTCATGGCGGCCGGCCGAGGGCGGCGCGGCATCGGCTGGACGATCCTTGCCTGCCTCATCAGCCCACCGCTGGCTGGTGCATTCCTGCTAGCCCTCCCGGACCACTCGCCCCGCGCCCAGGAGAATGTGGCGCCTGCGTATAGGGAGTGTCCGGAATGTGAAGGCCGGATTTTGAGCGAGGCTCGGGTGTGCCGGCATTGTGGGGTGGGGGTGGAGGATTCTCGGCCCGCTGCGTGATTTCCTTGGCGGGTTTTATCGAGAAATCGAACCAGATCTGGCCAGAATGAAAATATCTGTCGTGTTATCAAGCGCTTAGGTCGGGCCACATTTAGCGCGGTCGGGTCAACTCTGGCCCGATCAGCGTTTCAGCGCAGGAATCGCTCAGTCGGCGGTCCGCCAGGACTTGCGGCGCGACGCCTTCGGCTTGGGCGTCACGCCCATGCGCGCGTCGCGCGCCAAAGCCATCGACACCAGCGTCGACGCCTGCGATTCGAACGCTTCGTCGGTCTGCGGCAGGTACAGCCATTTGCCCAAGGTCGGATGGACCAACAGCCCTGGCACGTCCGCCATCAACGCGGCGTGATGTTCCTGCGACGTGCAGACCATGACCCCATTCCAGGGCGCGTCTCGATCGGCGACGACGAGATACAGCAGGCCGTCCAGATACGCCGCATCGCAGCCGAACATCTTGCGGAGTTGGTAGTTGGCGTCGCGCTCCATCGGCTCCAGCAACCAGGACAGGGAATTGGAGCGAGCGACGCGCGCCTTGCGAGGCGGGGCGAAAGGGTCTGACGATTTACGCATGCCCGCCAGTGTAGGCGGATAGGCGGTGTCGATGGCCGGGGAATGCCATCGTCAACCGAGATCCGCGGCCTCGCGGTCCGCCATCACGTTCCCGCGAATCGTGCCGCCAACTGATCGCAATACCGAACAAGAATCGCGGCATCGACCCCGACAGCCGTGAACATGCTGCCAGCGTCCATGTATCGACGCGCCAGCGTTTCATCGGTGGTCAGCACGCCCGGCGCCTTGCCGGCCGCGCGCACACGACGGATGGCGCTTTCCACTTCGGCGACCACCTTCGGATGCTGCGGCTCGCCCGGATACCCCAGGCTGGCGGCCAGATCCGCCGGGCCGATGAACACGCCATCGACACCATCGACGGCAATGATCGCGTCCAGGTTCTCAAGCGCCTCGCCGGTTTCCGCTTGCACCAGCAGGCAAAGTTCCTCTTCGCATCGGCGCATGTAGTCGGGCACGCGGCCATAGTGCGTCGCGCGCATCGTCCCGCTGACGCCGCGCACGCCACGCGGCGCGTATCGCATGCCGGCCACTGCGCTTTGCGCCTCGGCCGCATTCTGCACATAGGGCAGCAGCAGCGTCTGCGCGCCGATGTCCAGATACTGCTTGATCTGCACCTTGTCGTTCCACGAAGGCCGCACGACCGGGTGGCTGCGGTGAGCGCTGGCCGCCTGCAACTGCGCCATCACGGTCGGCAGCACGACGGGCGTGTGCTCGGTATCCAGCAGCAGCCAGTCAAATCCGCTTGCGGCCACCAATTCAGTGCTGTTTGGATGGCCCAGCGTGACCCACAAGCCGGTCTGGTGACGCTGCGCACGCAGCGCGCGCTTGAACGTATTGATCGGAAGTTCCATGCGCGCGTCCTTTAAGAGAAGTGCACTGAAATGCTGCCCAGCTTGCCGTAATCGGCATGCAGCGTATCGCCGCGCTTGACCGCCACCGTGCGCGTGAACGAGCCGGCCAGCACAATGTGGCCGGCTTCCAGCCCGGTGTCGTGCAGCGCCAGCTTGTTGGCCAGCCACGCGATGCCCAGCGCAGGATGGCCCAGCACCGCCGCCGACACGCCGGACTCTTCGATGACGCCATTCTTCAACAGCAGCGCGCCGACCCAGCGCAGATCGATATCCAGCGGCCGCACCGGCCGGCCGCCCAGCACGATGCCGGCGCAGGCCGCGTTGTCGGCGATGTTGTCCACGATGCGGCGCGGATACTTGCTGCGCCCGTCGATCAGTTCCAGCGCGGGCACGACGTAGTCGGTCGCATCCAGCACATCGAACAGGCTCACGTCAGGCCCGCGCAAGGGCTTGCCCAGCACAAAGGCCAGCTCCACTTCGACGCGCGGCACGATCAGCTTGTCGGTGGGTATCGTCTGCCCGTCTTGAAAGAACATCGTGTCCAGCAGATGCCCATAGTCCGGCTCGTCGATGCCGACCGTGCTTTGCATGGCTTTGGACGTCAGCCCGATCTTGTGGCCGCGCAGCTTGGCGCCCTCGGCAATCTTCTGGTCGATGTTCAGTTGCTGGATGGCATAGGCGTCGGCAATCTCGATACCGGGAAACGCCTCGTCCAACTGCGTGGTGGGTACGCCGCTGCGCTCGGCTTCCAACAATAGGCTTGCCGCGCGGGCGCGATCGTCTTGGTTAAGCATGGGCGTTTCCTTGTGCGGATGCGACGGCCTCGTCGGCCACCGGGTTGGACAGAATGCCGATGCCGCCCACTTCCACTTCGACCACATCGCCGGGCTTCAAAAAGCGCGGCGGCGTAAAGCGCACGCCTGCGCCGATGGGCGTGCCCGTCGAAATCACGTCACCGGGTTTGAGCGTGGTCCAGACTGAGATGTAGCGGATCAGTTCCGCGAACGGGAACATCAGGTTGTCGGTGGCGTCCTGCTGGCGCAGTTCGCCGTTGACGCGCGTGGTCACTGTCAACGGGGCTGCGGGGTCGAACTCGTCGGCCGTCACCATCCACGGCCCCATCGACCCGCTGGCGTCAAAGTTTTTGCCTTGCGTCACGTTGAACTTGCCGTGCTTGAGCCAATCGCGCACCGTGCCTTCGTTCAGGCAGGTCAGGCCCGCGACGTGGCTCCAGGCGTCTTCCGCCGAAATGCGGCGTCCGGCCTTGCCGATCACAATTGCGATCTCGCCTTCGTAATCGAGCTGCTCGGACTCGGGCGGGCGCAGCAGCGGTTCGCCATGGCCCACGAACGAGTCCGGAAAGCGCGGGAACACGCTGGGGTACGCGGGCGGCGCGCTGCCGTCTTTGTATTCCTCGTTGCGATTGCCGTAGTTCACGCCAACGCAGATGATTTTTTCCGGGACGGGGATGGGCGGCAACAGCCGGACGTCCTTCAGGCGATGCGTGGTCGGCAGGGTCTGCGCCAGCTTGGCCAGCGCCGGCAGCGCGTCGGCTTCCAACGCCGCACGCAGGCTGTTGTGACCATGACCGTCCAGCGCCACGATATCTTCCTGACCACGCAGCGCACCAAAATGCGCGCGGCCTTGATACGTAAAACTCAGCAGTTTCATTTCTCGAATCCAAACAGGTGGGCGGGGTTGTCGACCAGAATCTTCTTAAGCGTCGCGGCATCCCCGGCGTAGCGCGCCAACTGGTCCACGAGCTGACCCTCATCGGGCGTGGGCTTGACGGACACCGGATGCGGCCAGTCACTGCCCCAGACGACGCGATCCGGGTTGGCGGCGATCAGCGCTTGAGCCAGCGGCGTCACGTCGTCCCAGGGAGGGCCGTTGCGGGAAATCTTCTCGGTCAAGGACAACATCACCCAAAAATTGCCGCGCGCCAGCAACGATTCCAGCAAGCGGCGAGTCGGATCGGACGCGCCTTGTTGCGGGTCGGCGCGGCCCATGTGATCCAGCAGCACCGGGATGTCCAGCCGCTCGAACTGCGATGCCTGCGCCATCATGCCGTCCGGTTCCGGCTGAAACTTCGCATACCAACCCAGCTCACGAATACGGCCGATGGCCCGATCAAACACGGCCGGCTCCATGCTGATGCCCAGGCCCTGACGCGTGAAACGCGCGCCACGCACGCCGGCATCGTGCAGCTTCTGGATATAGGCATCGTCGCGCTCGGCCAGCACCACCGCATTGGCGCATCCGCGATACGAGGGGCCAGCGGCGGCCAGGCCGTCCAGCACCACCTGGTGGTCCGCGCCGTAGGTCGTGGCCTGCACGATCACGCCGCGCTCGATGCCAAGCAGGCGGTGCAGGGCCAGCGCGGTCTCGATGGTGGCGCTGGGCATCTCGTAGGCGGCGCCGGCGCGCACGGGGTAGCGGTCGGCGGGACCGAACACATGAAACTGGCTGTCGCAGGCAAGCGGCGGCAGGCGCGTGGCCGGGGCGGACGGATGGGGGTTGAAGGCTTGGTATTGCGTCATCGTCTTCGCTCCCTTACTCGCTTGCACCGTCGATCACGGCCACAAAATCGCATTCGATCAGCTTGTCGCCATCCAGATCGGCCTGCATCGTGTGGCGCGCCGGACGGTTCTGCGCATCCGGAAACGCTTGCAGCCACACGGCGTTCAGCGCCGCGCGCTGGCTGCGGTCACGCATCCAGACCGTCATCTTGGCGATGTGATCCAGCGAGCCGCCGCCCGCTTCGACGATGCGGCGCACGTGGTCGAACATCAGCTCGCACTGACGCTCCAGCGACGCGCCGTACGCGCCCGTCGCGGGGTCGGTGCCCTGGATGCTGCCCGAATACAGCATGGATCCGATCCGGCACGCGGCCGGAATGGGGTTCTTATGGCTGAAGCCTTCGGCGTAGATGCTGCGTCTGCTCATGGCGGGTTCCGTGTCGGGGGAAGAGGGGAGAGGCGTCGCGGCGGGGGCCGCGATGCGTTTGTTTTGTTGCGGGCGCTTAGTCAGCGGACTTGCTGGCGTTGAGGGCGATGGACCTGCATCGGGCCGCCTTGCCTTTTGTCTTTGCCTTGGCCGAACCGGGTCGCATCGATGGCATCAATTCGCCGTGATGCCCGCGCGCTTGATGATCGGCGTCCAGCGCGCATCCTCGGCCGCCAGATAGCGCGTGAATTCCTCGGGCGTACTGCCGCGCGCCTCGGCGCCCAGCTCATCAAAGCGTTGAATGATCGTGGGCTGCGCAAAGATCTTGGTCAGCGCCTCGCTCAAGCGCTTCTGCACATCGGGCGGCGTGCCCTTGGGAGCCAGCAGCCCGGTAAACGTGGCCGCCTCCATGCCCTGCACACCCGCTTCCGCAAACGTCGGCACGTCGGGCATCGACGGCACGCGTTTGGGCGTCGTCACCGCCAACGCACGCAAGCGGCCTTCCTTCACATAGGGCAGCGCCACCGAGATCTGATCGAAATTGAAATCCACCTGTCCACCCAGCAGATCGGTCGTGGCCGGCGCGTTGCCCTTGTACTGCGCCGTCGTCCAACGCGCGCCCGTCAATGACTGCAACAGCTCGCTGACCAGATGATTCGTCGTTCCCGCGCCGGGGGAAGCCATGTTCAGCTTGCCGGGCTCTTTCTTAGCCAGCTCAAGCAACTCGGCCAGCGTCTTGGCCGGCAAGCTGGGCTTGACCTGCAACACCAGCGGCGTGTACGACACCGAACTGATCGGCGCAAAGTCCCGATCCCACTTGTACGCATCCCGCTTGAAAATCAGCGGCGAGAACAACAGAGGCCCGTTCGCCGCCATGAACAAGGTGTAGCCATCCGGCTCGGACCGCGCCACCTGCTCGCCGGCAATCATCCCGCCCGCGCCCGGCTTGTTTTCAACGATGAAGGGCTGCCCAAACGCCGCTTGCAAACCCGGCGCAATCAGCCGCGCCGCCACATCCACATTGCCGCCAGGCGGGTAGGGCACGACGATCTTCACCGGCTTCTCGGGCCACGCGGCGTGCGCCATGGAAGTCAGAACGGTCAGCGCCACCGTGGCGCAGGCGCGAAGGGCGTTGCGATGCATGGTTTGTCTCCTGGTCGTGTCATCACGATGTGTTTGTTGTGTTTGACGACACTCTAGAAATTTCCTGGCTGCGGAACAACGCGAATTTCCATAAAAGTTCCGGATGTTGGACTCTTTTGGAAGGTTGTATGGCGTGCGGCTTTTGGGATGGGCGGATTTCGCCGGAGAATTAGCGTAGGCGCTTATTGCGCGCGCGGTTTTATTCATTGTTGAATGTTCAACATCCGGACTACGGAGCCTGACCCCCATGCACTTTCCCGCCAGCGACCTGAACCCCGAACAAACCTACCGCCTGATGAGCGGCATCGTCGTCCCCCGACCCATCGCCTGGATCAGCAGCGTCAACGCCCACGGCGGCGTCAACCTGGCGCCGTTCAGCTGCTACACCTTCGTCTCGAATAAACCGCCCATGATCGGCGTCAACATCGGCCGCAAGGCGGGAGTGCGCAAAGACACGGCGCAAAACATCCTGGCCAATGGCCACTTCGTCGTTAACGTCGGCGATGAAACCCTGCTGGATCCCCTGCACGACAGCGCCCAGGAACACCCACCGGAAATCAGCGAAGTCGACGTGCTGGGTTTAAGCGTGCTGCCCGGTGCGGTAATCGCCACCCCCCGTTTGGCCGCCGCGCCCATCAGTTTGGAATGCCGCTTTCATAGCGTCACCCCGTTTGGTGATACCGGCGCGGAGTTCTTCGTGGGTGAGGTGGTGATGTTTCATATTCGGGATGGGCTGCTGCAAGACGGCAAGATCGATACGGCGTTGCTGCGACCTATCTGCCGCATTGGTGGGCCGAACTATGCCTCGCTGGGCGCCATCGTTACTAAGCGTGGGATTCAGCAGACGCCAAAGTCCGTTATCAAACCGGAGGCAGCGTGAGCGAGGCAGAAGATAAAAGCGCGGCGGGTGCGCAGACGGTTCGTCGGGCGTTGGCGCTATTGCGGCTGATCGCCTGCGGACAAGAGCGGGGTGTGCGATTGGTAGATCTGGAGCGCATGTCTGGATTGAATCGACCGACCGTGCATCGTTTGCTGAAGACATTGGTGCAAGAGGGCGCGGTTGAGCAGGATGTGGAGACGCGGCGGTATTTGATTGGGCAGGAGATCAGTTTGCTGGGATTGGCCAGGACTCGGCGCTTTCCGCTGCTGACCTTGGGGGATCCTTATATGAGCGAGCTGGCCGAGCAGGTGGGGGATACGGTGTTTTTGAGTATTCGACATGGGCACGATTCGATCTGTATTGGTAGAAGGACGGGAAGGCATCCGATACAGGTGCTGTCGATTGAGGTGGGGGTGAGACGGCCGCTGGGGGTGGGCGTGTCGGGGGTGGCGTTGTTGGCGAGTTTGGGGGTGGGGGAGAGTGTGGAGTTGGTAAGAGGGAATGCGGCCAGGTTGGAGGTGATGGGGGAGTGCGTGGAGGATGTGATTGGGCGGGTGGAGGTGGCGCGGAGGGAGGGGATTGCGTATGCGGCGATGGGGTTGATGCCGGGGACTAGTGCGGTGGCGGTGCCGGTGTTGACGGAAGGAGGGGTGGCGCTGGGGGCGATTACGGTGACCGCGATGGCGGAGAGGTTGGGCGTGGGGAGATTGGAGGGGGTGGTGGAGAGGATGAAGGCGGCGGCGGGGGGATTGCGGGGAGGTGGGGGCTGGTGGGGGGGAAGTGAGAGGAAAGCTCGGCGGGTATTGAACACTCGCATATGGACATCCGCCTCGAGAAACGAGCGGCGGGCCGTAGGTCGGTAACGACTTATATATGGCCGCGTGGCCTACGGTTGATATTTGCCATGGATCAATGCTAGTAACTAAGGTAACATTTGGAATCCTTAGCTGACTCTAGCACCCGAAATATTGTTTCAGGGCAACGCGATCCGCATCGATTCGTGAAGCCAAGTTGTCATTTGCGGTTTGTGTGTGCATCAGCTTTGCCAAGCTCGGCGGGCACCATACCGCAATTGCAGCCCAAGCACGGGACAGAAAAATTCGCATCATCGGTCGGGACTCGGGGTAGCGCACACATATGCGTTTCCGATGAAGGGTTTCTATCCTGCAACCTCAGGACAAGATGTCGATATTCCGTATCACTATCGCGGCAGGAGATGTTCTCAACCTTGGCGTTTGCACGACCGTCAAGTTCGCACCCATTTCCCAAGATTCCCGGAGCAAACTGGCGAGAAAATTCATTATTGGTTCTCGCTATCCCAGCCTGAGTTCAATCCCTTCACCCCTGCTAACTCTGCACTCGCGACGCTTGGCGTTGCGGATATGGTCTCAGAGGGCAGTATTTTCGTGAAAAAAGCGGTGTTGAAGATTCCACGATAACGGAATAAATATTTGGAACGGGCCTGACTTTCTGAAGAATTTATTGAAGACGGGGGGCTGGCACGGAAGTGCGGACTTGCTTTAGATTTTTATAATCAGACAGTGAGCGTTATATGCCGATATTGAGGTGGCATTTCGCATAATGAATTCTATTCAATATACAAATTGAAGCGTAAATGCCGTCGCGGTGAATTTTTATTCATGCTTAAGATGGTTATCGAAAAATTTGAGAGAAAATGAAGGAGATAATTTTAAATGGAAGATTTTGAAACTCTCGACCTGCTTGCTCCCACGCTCTCTCAATTTAAGGGGATATCTTCATCTGCTCCCGTAGACGTCCGAGAGTCAATTGCTCTGGTAGATTTCCACCTTCGTCTAATTTATACGCTCTCGATTGCATCCAGCCGACGCCCCCAATGTTCGCCTCTTCGTGTCTCTCAGGTTCCAGGCTTCGGAACGATGTTGGCAGTAGTGCGGCGAGGTGGGAATTCCACAGCCGATACTTCTAATTGGATCAACGAATTAATAATAAATTGGAGCGATGCTGCTGTCAGTGCTATTGATAGATTCAAAGCGCCTCGTTACGGCTCATTTAAAATCCTGCGCGATCGCCTTTCTCATGGGCAACCTTTACCGAATGATCTGGGCCAACTGCAATCGTTACGCGATGCAATTGGTGGGCTAACTTTACAACTGGAAAATTTACTCCGACAGTATTTGTCGGGAACTAGAATTGATATACGCCAAGACCGCCTCTTTCTTCAGAAGCCACGAGACCGTTCGTCCTTTGAGATTTCACCATTTTGGCTGTGGGCGCCCAATGAGTCTGCTATTAATGTATATTCGCATGCTTCCGCTGAAGGGATAAATTACATTGCGTCGGACGGAGATGTCTTCACTGAGAAATCATCAGAGGCAATTGCAAAATTCTTAAAAAATTATGTAAGTAGTGTTGCCGGCAATCAAACGGATCTTGGTCGGCTCGTTCGAGACGTTCTCGCTGATATCGGCGCATATACTGAGGACTACTCTAAACCGAGCTACTTCTTCGGTGACGACGAGGATATTGGGACATTGTTTGTCCCTTGGGTAAAGTCGACGAGCGAGAATAATCAGTCTCGACTGGATAGCTTCCGAATTGGTCCCGACAATCGATGAGAGTGGAGGATGGACAGTAGTAGCCCATGGCGTGGTTACTCGGATTTCCTGAAGCACGTTTCAAACTGGGAGCTTCTTGCAAGGCGGAT
This sequence comes from Achromobacter piechaudii NBRC 102461, assembly GCF_001571245.1. GTDB lineage: Bacteria > Pseudomonadota > Gammaproteobacteria > Burkholderiales > Burkholderiaceae_B > Achromobacter > Achromobacter piechaudii. The sequence goes on from NZ_BCTK01000001.1 coordinate 693,992, forward strand.
TGCGATAGGATTGGATAACTTCACTCATGAGCGTGCAGAAGAGGAATCTTCGCGGCTCGGATTTCCAAAATGGGACGCGACTCGCGGCCCCACTCTGATTAAGGAGAAAAAGGATCCTCTCTCTCGTGAAGGTGGTGAGAAGGAGTTTGATCTGGTGGCGCGGATTGACGATTCTTGTCAAAGAATGAAGCCGTCAACTTCAGTATTTTTTATTATTGGGCAAGCTGGTTTAGGCAAGACAGATTTGATGGTTTCTGCGGCAGTAGAACGCGCAAGAAAGATTGAATCCGATCCTGGGTCCCCTCTGCCGTTATATCTTTTTGTATCATCCTCGGGACGAACTTTGTCGAGCCTTGAGGACGCAGTCAATAGCGCGCTAAATATTACAAAACTCTTGTCCAGTCATAGTGCTAAAGCCCTTTGCCGAAATGGATTGCTTGTCTTGCTTGTAGATGGGTTCGATGAGTTGCTTGGCAGCAGCGGTTACGAAAATGCACTGGGGTCTCTAGAGCCTTGGTTTCGAGAGCTCGGCGGGAGAGGGGTCTTGGCAGCTTCTGCGCGGTCCTCCTATTATCTGACTCAATACAGACGTTCGCTTGCACTAGCGACCGACCTTAACGTTGATCACACATTAGTGGAATTGCAGCCTTGGTCTCGGTCTTCCGCGAAGCAATTCCTAGTTGCCATGGGTGTGCAAGAGAACACGCTTTGTGCAATAAAGGAGCGAGAATGGTCAGTACTGAGCGTGCCCTTCTTCGCGAAGGCGTTTGCTGCATGGCTCAAGAATGAAGGGGTGGCTAGCAACTCGCTCCCATCCGTGTACGATATTGTTGTGGCACAGTATCTCACCCGTGAAGCATTGAAGTTGAAAGACCCGAACATTGGCGAACTTTTGACAACGGACGAATTGCGCGAACTTTTTTCAGAAATCGCGGAGTTAATGCAGACATCTAAGAACAGGGAGATCGATCAATCCGAATTGGTTTCTTGTGCAGAGTCCGTTGTTGGCACGTCGTCGCTCGAAGCTGCTCGTCCGGGTCTTACGCGGCGACTATCTTCTCTCTGCGGGTTAGGGGCTACGTCTGATTCGGCTGGGGGGAGTAGTTTCGGCTTCTCACACGAGGTGTTGTTCGACTGCTTTCTGTCGGTGGCGCTCCAGAGGCGGGTGTCAGGGATTATTAATGAAAAATCGCTGCTAGCGTTGCTGGGAGCGACCAAGGTGAATGCAGCCGCTTTCGAGTGGCTATTGGAAAAAAAAGACGGAGCGACTGCGATTTTAAGTGAGAAAATTTCGTTCAGTATTCCGGCCGATCAGGATTCGGCAGTGCTTTCATCGAACTTGGGGTCTTTGTGGTCGGCAATGCTATCGCAGCGGAAAGGGATTCCACCAACCGCTCAAGCCTCTGGATTGCAGATTGAGGCGCTAGAGCTTGCCGGGCATGGATGGACCTCTCTAGACGTTAGCCGGAGTGCTATTTCTCGCCTTGTCTTGCCTGATGCGCAGCATATACGGGTAGATCTTTCGCATTCTGACGTGGGCTACCTCGAGGCACGATCCAACGAATGCGCACGTCGTTGCCTAAAAGGGGTTGAATCAGCGAAGGTGATGAGTGTGCATATTGGTAATCAATTTGAGGATAGCAAGACGAGAGTGCGGGAACTCTTCGAAAACTTAGGACTGGTTTCGCGGACAGTTCGCACCATTAATCAGCAATATCGTGAATCTGCTTCCTACTTCCTAGACCGCCTCGCGCGGCGCCCCGATACTCCGGTAGTGCTATCTCGGGAAGACCTTAGCGCAGATGATGATCGACTCTTATGGATTCAACATGCAGATAGTGATCATTGGCGTTCGTTCGTTGATGCGTTAACAAGGTCTGGCGTAGCGCGGCTGGAACCCTTGACGGCATCGGGCAGGGCGAAAGTGCGAATTGCCTTCAGTCGACCTATCCGATCTTTGCAAGAGCCGGACCCAGAAGATACAGAATCCGCGTTGTTCTGGGATCTTCTTGGATAAACCCCAGTCTTGGCAGCTCCCCGCACATTACGATCGGTAGGTGGCCATCGGCCGCCTGTTGGTTCGAACGGAGTTGCCTTTTATTATTTTCAGTTCAGGGATGGGTGAGCCCCCGAATATTAGCTGATAGTCAGGAACACACTCCACATACTGCGCGGCGACGAAACGTAAGTCACTTGGATTTTATTGAGATTGCCCAAATGGTGCCATCGGGTGGGGGGATCATTTTTTAGCCTAAGGGCAGACCATCATGGCGAGGAGCAGATTTGTAGTCGCAATGCACTCGAATGAAATTGGTCGGAACGACGGCTGATGCCTCGAAAAATCTTGAAAAGTCGAAATTTTCCAATTTGTGAGGCGCGACTAATACTGACCTTTGGTCGTTTCCAAGAAATACGATCGGTCGGTTTGGTGGAACATTGGCACATTCGTTCTTGTGGCTGAAGTCTAGTGCATATGCCATCAAATATACTTTATCGGGTACTCGTGAGTCTGATAGCTGATTAGTTGACCAACCCCAGCCATAATAGAGAATTACGGCTGATACGAATGCGGTAAGTAAAGAATATAATGGAAATTCCTGGTAATTTTTTTCGTTATATCGTGTCCAACACCAATGTGCACCGGTGAATATATGGACCGATAGTAGAAATATCGCTACAACCAGTACGAAGGGGACCAGAAATTTAAGAACAAGAATTGCGGTTGTGAAGATCAGGGTGATGGGGAATGCTGAGGCGTCGACGTGAAATATTTCGTTTATATGTCCACCCGCTTTTCCGCGAGCATACAAAACCAACCCAGAAACTATGATGGAGATCAAGAATTTCGTAATCGTGAAGCTCCAAAGCGACCGTACTACGGCTGAACGCTCTAGCGTGATGCCGACGAACAATGTGCACAGAACTACGGCGCATATTCGAAATGCTAGAGTGTTTTCGCGAGCCCACTCCCAATCACTGCTGGCTGATCGAGTGATTGCCAATATAATTCCAATGACGCCGATTAAGCCCAGTGTCCATGTTAGTTCATACTTCTCCTGATCTCTTTCACGCTCTTTTTTTGCTATCCATTTGCTCAAATCATGATGAATATCTCGAACGTAGTATTTTAGGGATCTCTGGTTTCCTGAGTACCAATCTCTTTCGTTCTCACTTAATTCTCTGCTAATGGTCTCTAAAATTTCTGTCGTTTTTTTCATAATGATCGAAACGGTTGCAAAGTTTATGTGGATTCGTTCACTCTGCGTTTGTGTTGTAAACACTTCGCAGAATAGTGTAGATGACCAACTGCTATGTCGTAGTTTCGGTTTCGCGTGTCCTCACCCGATCACAGCGATCTAGCTGTAGGTGGTTTTTGGATGGGTCGTGCTCAATCTTCAGATCGCATTTCATTAGATCTGGCTTCACCGATTAAGTCTGTCACCAGATCGGAAAAGGGATGGCATAGGCCTTCCACTCCGCCCATCAAAGTCGCCATTACGTCCGCGCTGAATGGCGGTGCACCCGTAGCTCCTGGCTCATTCAAACTATTCCCCACAATCCTCGCAATCGCCCAAATCCCCTGGCAAGCGCGCTCCATCTTCCTCAAATCACTTACCCGCACAACAGCAAACTCCGGATCATCCGGCGCAGCCCAGCGGTCATAAGTAAAGGGGTGATCATCCATAGCAGCCTCTTTTGTCGTTAGACCCGCTCCCCGCTGTCAATCGGGGTGGGCGGGCGCAAGGCCGGGTTGACAGACCGGTGACAAAAGAAACCGGCGCACGCGAGCGTGCCCCAGCCAAGGCCCGCCCATAGCAGGGACGTGCGTCGGCCTACGGACGTAAAAATGCCGCTATTGCAGCGGCAGTCCGCCTTTTGTCATTTCCAGCTGTCAAACCGGACGGTCATTGGTGTGACCGCAGGGCGAGTATACGGCGGAACGCTATGGAAGCCGCAACGATGCGAGTGACGTTTTTGTCTCGCCCCAAACAACGACCAAAAAGCACAAAGGGCTCCGCAGAGCCCTTCGTCATTTTTATGCAGGCACCGGCACAAAAAACCGATCCTTCAACTCCTGCAACCCAATCCTCTCCAACATCTCCGTCAACCTCTCCGCAGGCTTCCGCGTCGGCAAATCCTTAAACTGCGCGATGATCAGTTCATTCTTCATAGAATGCTCCCACCCCACCAGCTCCGTCACACTAACCTGATACCCATGCGCCTCAAGCTGCAAGCACCGCAGCACATTAGTAATCTGGCTCCCAAACTCCCGCGTATGCAACGGATGCCGCCAAATCTCCGCCAAGGGATCAGCCAGCGCCTTCCCCTTATTCTTCCGTAACACCGAAGCCACTTCAGCCTGGCAGCAAGGCACGACCACGATGTACTTTGCCTTCTTCTCCAGCGCAAAGTGAATCGCATCATCGGTGGCCGTATTACAAGCATGCAGCGCAGTCACCACATCAATCGTCGCCGGCAACCGATCCGACGTAATCGACTCCGCCACCGACAGATTCAAAAACGACATCCCTTCAAACCCCAGCCGCTTCGCCAGTTCCTCTGACGACTTCACCAACTCCTCACGCGTCTCGATCCCATAAATATGGGACCCATTCCCCACGGCATCCTTCTGTTCCTTAAAGAACAAGTCATACAGAATGAACCCGAGGTAAGACTTCCCAGCCCCATGATCCGCAAGCGTCACCGCGCCGCGTTCCTGCTGGACGTCTTTCAGCAATGGCTCGATGAACTGGAACAGGTGATAGACCTGCTTCAATTTACGGCGGCTGTCCTGGTTCATCTTGCCGTCGCGGGTCAGGATGTGCAGGGCTTTGAGGAGTTCGATCGACTGGCCGGGGCGGATGTCGTGGGTTTTTTCTGACATGGGGAAAGGCAAAGCGCCCCGCTGGTGGCGGGGCGCGTAGAGGCGCGGAAAGCGTCAGTTTAACGAAATCGGCAAATGGAGCCGGTGCGCCGTCCTGCGCAGCTCTCCACCAGCCGGGACACAGCGGAGCCGGTTTTACCGGTCCGCTCGTGTCGCCCCTTCGAGGTGGCCCGCGTAAGCGGGTAGGGGGTGAACCTCAAACAGCGGAAGGAAACACCGGCTCGCCCAGATTCAGCATCAGGCGATTCGCCCAGGCAAAGATCGCATCCGAGTGCAGCAGATCCAGGATCTCGCCTTCGCTCAAGCCCACGTCCTTCAATTCCTGCACGCTGTTCGCGTTCACGTTGGCTTGCGCTTCGGTGATCTGAATCGAGAACTTGCCAATCGCCTGTTCGCGCGCCGTCGTGCCTGCGGTGGCCGGGTCTTCGAACACCTGCGCGATCACGTCATTGCGCTTGGCCAGTTGTTCAAAGCGTTGCGCATGGACCGATGCGCAGTACACGCAGCCGTTCACGCGGGACACGAAGGTCGAGCCCAGCTCGCGTTCCGCACGCGACAAGCCGCCCGGCGCGTACATGATGGCGTTGAAGGCGGCCGAGCGTTGGCGCAGGATTTCCGGTTGGTGGACCAGGAACAGGTAGTAGTCCGAGACCTTGGCCTTGGGGTGGCTTTCTTCCAGGACGGCGATTTGTTCCGGGGTGGCGGTGTCGACGTTGACGACGTCCAGCCAGGCTTTCCATTCCAGCACTTCGTTGGTGAAGCCATGCGCCTTGAGAACAGCACCGGGGGCCGTGGTACCGGGTTTGGCGGCGGCGGCGCCGGCTTCGGCGGCGTCCAAGCGTACCGTCTGGCCTTCGGCGGCGTTCAAGGCGGCCAGGCCCGCGACCAGGCGCGTCTGGTACGACAGGAAGGCGACCAGTTGCGACAGCGTGACGACGGCCGGGGTGGAGACGCCTGCTGCGGGCAGGGTCTTCAGTGCGGCTTCGTCGCCTTCGACGGGGTTCTCGATCAGCTTGCGCGTGAATTCCAGCATCGCGGCCAGACGCGGGTTGGCGGCGTCTTCCGGCTTGCCGGATTCTGCGACGGCAATGTCGGCGGGCGCGGCATCCGTTTCCGTCAGGCGGGCGCGGTAGTGCGAGGCCAACAGCGGCGACGGGCTGATGCGGGTGGCGTACAGCGCGACCAGCAGGCGTTCGGCCAGCGTCAGGCCGGGCAGGGCGGGGTCGAACAGCGCGTCGTAGCTGCCTTGCGTGGCGGCGGCGACTTTTTCGCGTTGGTGGCGGACTTCAAACGTTTTGCTGCCGGGGGTCAGGCCGACGAGCTTGTCGACCAGATCATTGGCGGCGTCATAGACGATGGGTTGTTGTGCCATGGGGATGTTCTCCTTGGTGTCTGATCAGCCGGCGTTGCCGGTGTGGCTTGTCGAGGTTGCGGCGGCCGCTGCCGCACGCGCCTTGACCGCCGCGTCCAAAAACTTCTTCACGCCTTCCCACGATTCCTGGTCGGCGCGCGCGTTGTCCTTGGGGTTGCCGCCGCTGGTGCTGATCTTGCCCGACACGGGGTGGGCGTAGACGAGCTGGGTGGTGGGCACGTAGGGGAACAGGATCGAGTGGCCGCCGTTCTCGTAGTCCAGCCACTGTACCGGGTACGGGTGTTTCACTTCGGCCAGCTTGTCCTGCACCATCTTCGAGTACAGGCTCGACGGCCACGAGCCGTCGTCGGTGCCGGACAGCAGCATGACGGGGCCTTCGATGTCTTCCACGCGAATGCGGGCGCGGGCGACGGCGTCGGGATCTTGCAGCGCGGTCAGGATGGCTTTCTCATGCCGATGCGGCGACGGGCCTTCGTCGAACGGGGCCCACGTTGCGGTGCGATTGTTTTCCCAGACGTGGGGGATGGGCTTGCCGCCCAGCAACCACGTGGGGCCTTCGCGGCCGATCTTGGGGTCGCACGCGTTCTGGCCGCTGTGCACGACAGCGCCGGGTACGTAGGCGACGACGGCGGACACTTCCTTGGGGAAGGTCGCGCCCAACAGCAGCACCAGTTCGCCGCCGCGCGACTGGCCGCTGATGGCGACGAAGTCATTCTTCGGCTGAACCTTGGCCCGCAACCAGCGCAGGCCGGTCTGGAAATACTCCAGCGGGGTGTTCGAGATGTAGTCCGACAAGCCCGGCGCCTTGAAGTACGCCAGCGCAAAGGCGGCGTACCCGCGCGAGGCATACAGCGCCGCGCGCGGTTCGTTGATGCCGCCGCCCGAGCCGTTCAGGATCATGACGGCGGGGTGCGAACCGGGCTTGCTGCCGGCCGGCAGGTACAGGGTGCCGACCAGGCCTTCTTCGCGGACTTCGTGGCGCGTAACGCCGTCCAGCGCCAGCCGCTGCGTGAACGTGGCTTGCGCTTGCGCGCCTTCCACGCGGGCGACCACGTCGGTGACCAGGGCGTCGGTCACCGGGTGGTTGAAGTGTTCGCGGCTGGGCGAGTCCACGGGGGACTGCGACCAGATCAGGCCCATGGGCGACAGGCCGGTGTAGTCGCCGGAGACGGGCGCGTCGCGCGTCAGGTCGACGACGCCGTCCTCGTCGGCCTTGAACGCGGCCTGCGCTTGCCAGAGCACGCCGTTGCGGCGGGTTAGCGCGGTGAGTTCCACCGTCTGGCCCGGCGCAACGTGCTCGACCCGGATCTGACGCGGCACGTCGATCAGGGCGTCCGCGGGAGTGATGGTTAGGGTCGGCACCATGGCTTACTTACCCGCCGCAGCAGCCGCGGCAGCGGCCGCCGGTTCTTTGGTGACCATCATGGCGGCCGTGCGGTCGCTGGTCATCGGCGTAACCTTCAGGCCCTTCTTGGTGGCCCAGATGTTCTTGTAGTGGAACAGCGGGATGATGCCGACGTCGTCCGACACCAGCTTGACCGAGTCGCGCAGGATGGCTTCACGCTTGGCCACGTCGAATTCCGAGGTGGATTGCTCCAGCGCGGCGTCAACCTTGGGGTTGGTGTAATGGCCCCAGTTGGACGCGCCCAGGCCCTTCTTGGCGTCGACGGTGGCCAGGATGTTGACCAGCGCGTAGCTGGCTTCACCCGTGCCGTTGCCCCACGCCAGCATGCTGACGGCGAATTCGTTCTTGTTGGCGCGGCCCGAGTACACGGCCCATGGCACGACTTCCACCTGGGTCTTGACGCCGACGCGGGTCCAGAACTGCGCAACCGCCTGGGCGGTCTCCGGGCCTTGCGGGTAGCGGTCGTTGGGCACGTGCATGGTCAGCTTGAAGCCGTCGGGGAAACCGGCTTCGGCCAAAAGCTTCTTGGCTTGCGCGACGTCGTTGGGGATGTCCTTGACGTCGGGGTTGTAGCCGAAGGTGCCCTTGGGCATCCACTGGTTGGCTTCGGTGGCCGCGCCTTGCAGGATGCGGTCGGAAATCGCCTTGCGGTTGATCGCCAGGTTCAGCGCCTGACGCACGCGCAGGTCCAAGAGCGGGTTCTTGTCCAGCGGCTTGCCGCTGTTGTCGGTGATGTACTGGTTGGGCGCGGGGTTGAAGCTGGGTTGCAGGATCATGACGCGCAGGCCGTCGTACGGGTACACCGAGATGTTCGGGGCCTTTTGCAGCTTGGCCAGGTCGGACACCGACACCTTGTCGATCACGTCCACGTCGCCGGCCAGCAGGGCGGCGGTGCGCGAGGCGGCGTTGTTGATGTAGCGGTAGTTGACCTTGTCCCAGGTGGCCTTGTCGCCCCAGTAGCCGTCGTTGCGTTCCATGATGACGCGGTCGCCCGGCGTGTAGGACACGAACTTGTAGGGGCCGGTGCCGACCATGGCTTTGCCCGAGTTGTAGTCTTCGGTGGTGGACTTTTCACCGACGTGCTTGCTGACGACGTGCACCGACGCCAGGTTCAGCGGCAGGTCGGGGTTGGGGGCCTTGGTCTTGACGATGAGGGTCAGCGGGTCCTTGGCGGTCATCGTGTCGATGGTGCGCAGGTAGCCGGCGTAGGTGGCGACGCTGCCCGGCACGGCGCGCGCGCGGGTGTAGGAATAGATCAGGTCGTCGGCGGTGAACGGCGTACCGTCTTGCCACTTGACGCCTTCACGCAGCTTGAATTCCCAGGTGGTCGGATCCAGCGGCTTCCAGCTGACGGCCAGGCCGGGCTGCAACTTGTTCCACTTGTTCTCGATCAGCAGGTCCCAGAAGTGCAGGGCCACCGAGCGGTCGCCGGCGTGGTTGTTCAGCTGCGGGTCCAGCGAGGACAGCGGGTCGGCGAAACCGATCGACAGGTTGTCGGCGGACGCGGCGGCAGAGGCGCCCAGGATGGCGGCGGTCAGGGTGGAAAGAATCAGGCGTTTCATGTTCGGGGTCCTTGGTAGGGAGGGAACGAGGGGTAAGTGTTCCGAAGGCGGCGTTGTGTGTAGCGACAACGCCGCCGATCTGGTTCAGGCCATGTCGTTCAGATGACAGGCGCTTAAATGGTTGATGGCGATTCCCTTCAACGTGGGAACCTCGGTCTTGCAGCGCGGCATCGCATGCGGACATCGCGGATGAAAATGGCAGCCGCCGGGCGGGTTCAGCGGGCTGGGAATCTCGCCCTTGATCGCGGTAAAGATCTTGTGGCGCGACTTCAGGCTGGGAATTTCCGCCAGCAGCGCTTGCGTGTACGGGTGGTTGGGGCGCTGGAACACTTCTTCCACGGTGGCCGTTTCCACGACGCGGCCCAGGTACATGATGACGACGCGGTCGGACAGGTGTTCCACCACGCCCAGGTCATGGCTGATGAACAGGTACGTCAGGTTCAGCTCTTCGCGCAGGTCCATGAACAGGTTCAGGATCTGCGCCTGGATCGACACGTCCAGCGCGGCGACGGCTTCGTCGCAGACCAGCATCGACGGCTGCACGGCCAGCGCGCGGGCGATGCCGATGCGCTGGCGTTGGCCGCCGCTGAATTGGTGCGGATAGCGTTGGCGCAGCGCGGGGTCCAGTCCGGCGCGTTCCAACTGCGCGCTGACGTAGTCGTCAAAGCCAGCGTTGTCCACCAGGCCGTGGATGCGGGCCGCTTCGCCGACGATCTCGTCCACGCGCAGGCGCGGGTTGAGGCTGGCGTAGGGGTCCTGGAAAATCATCTGCACGGACAGGCGCGCGGCGTGGGCGGCGGTGGACGTCATGTCCTGGCGGCGCACGCCGTTCACGCGCACTTCACCGCCCGACGGCGTCAACAGGCCGGCCGCGATGCGGCCCAGCGTGGATTTGCCGCAGCCGGATTCTCCGACCAGGCCGACCACTTCGCCGGGGTTCACGATCAGGTCCACGTGATCGACGGCGCGCGTGATGGCGGGTGGCTTGGACAGGCCCAGCTTCTGCATGGCGCGGCCGGCGGGGCCGACGTGGCGTTCGCCAAAACGCTTGCTGACTTGCGCCAGGTCAATGAGCGGGGTGGGGGCGGCGGATACAGTCATGCCGTCACCTCGTTGTGGATCTGGATGGTCGGATGGAAACAGCGCACGTCGTGTTCGGGCAAGGCTTGTGTGATGCCGGGTTGCTGGCCACAGGCGGCGGTCGCGCGCGAGCAGCGGGCGGAAAACGCGCAGCCTGCGGGCAGGTGCAGCAGGTTGGGCGTCATGCCGGGAATCTGGCGCAGGCGCTGGCCCCGCTGGTTGTTGCTGGGCAGGCTGTCGATCAGGCCGACGGTGTAGGGGTGCTGCGGGCGGTCCAGCACGTCGTCGACCTTGCCGTGTTCGACGATGCGCCCGGCATACATGACGGCCACGTCGTCGGCAAGGCCGGCCACCACGGACAGATCGTGCGTGATCCAGATGAGGCTGGTGCCGTGCTGCTGCGCCAGCTTCTGCACTTCGGACAGGATTTGCGCCTGGATGGTGACGTCCAGCGCGGTCGTGGGTTCGTCGGCAATGATGAGGTCAGGGCGATGCAGCATGGCAATCGCAATGGCCACGCGCTGGCGCATGCCGCCCGACAACTGGTGCGGGTAGGCAAGCAAACGTTCTTCCGGGCTGGGTATCCCCATCATGCCCAGCGTGTCGCGCGCCAGGATGCGGGCTTGCGCCTTGCTCATCTTGTTGTGCGCGCGCACGGTCTCGATCATCTGCACGTCTACGCGCAGGACCGGGTTCAGCGTCATCATCGGATCTTGAAAGATCATGGCGATGCGGTTGCCTTGCAACTTGCGCAGATCGCGCGGCGACAGCTTGGTCAGGTCGCGGCCTTGAAACAGCACTTCGCCGCCCACGATGCGGCCCGGCGCGTCGACCAGGCCCATGATGGAAAAGCCGGTCACGGATTTGCCCGAGCCGGATTCTCCGACCAGGCCCAGGATCTTGCCGCGCTCCAAGGTGAACGACACGTCGTCCACGGCGGGCAACACGCCCGCGCGGGTGTGAAAGTGCGTGCGCAGGTTGCGCACTTCAAGCGTGGCCGGCGCGCCGGTGGCGGTGCGGTCGGTCATTTGTGAGTCCTCGGGTTCAGCACGTCGCGCAGGCGGTCGCCCACCAGATTGATGGCGACGATGGTGATGAGCAGCGCGATGCCGGGGTAGAAGCTGATCCAGTATTCACCGGACAGCATGTATTGGAAGCCATTGGAAATCAGCAGGCCCAGCGACGGTTCGGTGACCGGCACGCCCAGGCCCAGGAAACTCAAGGTGGCCTCCAGCGTGATGGCGCGCGCGATCTGCAAGGTGCCGATCACGATCAGCGGCGGCAGGCAGTTGGGCAGGATGTGCTTCAACATGATGCGCCAGTTGGGTATGTCCAGGCAGCGCGCGGCTTCGACGTATTCGCGGCGGCGTTCGACCAGCGCCTGACCGCGCGCGGTGCGGGCGTAGTACGCCCATTCCAGAATCACCAGCGTCAACACCACGTTGCCCACGCCCTTGCCCAGGTAGGCCAGGATCATCATGGCGACCAGGATGGACGGGAAAGACAGGATCAGGTCGACCAGACGCATGATGAAGGCGTCGACCTTGCCGCCCGCGTAGGCGGCCAGCAGGCCCAGCAGCGTGCCGACGATGCCGGCGATGACGGCCGAGCCCACGCCCACCATCAGGCTGATGCGCAGACCGTACAGAATGCCGGACAGCAGGTCGCGGCCCTGGCCGTCGGTGCCCAGCCAGTAGTGGAAGGTGTCCAACCCGTTCATGGACCCGGGCGGCATGCGCGAATCCAGCACGTCGATCTGCAACAGGTCATACGGGTTCTGCGGCGAGATCCAGGGCGCGAAGATGGCGGCCAGGATCAGCAGGGTGGCGATGACCAGCCCGAACACCGCCGTCTTGGACGACATGAATTCGGTCAGGTTGCGGCGCCAGGGCGATTCGCGGCGCAGAGCGGGCGCTTGGGAAGTCGAAGCGGTGCTCATGCCGAGCCCTCCAGCCGTACCCGGGGGTCCAGCACTTTATAAAGAATGTCGACGATCAGGTTCAGCGTCACGAACAGGCACACGACGACGATCAGGTAGGCGACGATGACGGGGCGGTCCAGGGCGTTCAGGCTGTCCAGGATCAGCTTGCCGGCGCCGGGCCACGAGAAGATGCTCTCGGTGATGACGGCGAACGCGATGGTCGAGCCCAGCTCCAGGCCCAGCACGGTCACCAGCGGGATCATCGTGTTGCGCAGCACGTGCACACAGACCACGCGAAACGGCGACAGGCCTTTGGCGCGGGCGAATTTCACGAAGTCCAGCGGGATCACGTCGCGCACGCCGGCGCGCGTCAGGCGGATCACCAGCGAGATCTTGAACAGCGACAGGTTCAGCGCCGGCAGGATCAGGTGGCGCCAGCCGTCGGCCGTCAGCCACGACCACTGAAAGCCCAGGAACTCCACCGTCTGCCCCCGGCCGCTGGCGGGCAGCCAGCCCAGCGACACGCTGAACGTCATGATGAGCATCAGCGCCACCCAGAAGGTGGGCAATGAAAACCCGACGATGCTGCCGGCCATGATCATCTTGGAAAAACGGCTGTCGGGGTAAAGGCCGGCGATGAGGCCCAGCGGCAGGCCGACGAGGACGGCCAGCATCAATGCGCTGATCGCCAGTTCCAGCGTGGCGGGCAGGCGCTGGATCACCAGTTCAATCGCGGGAATGTTGTAGACGAAGCTGTTGCCCAGATTGCCGTGCAACGCGCCGTTCAGGAAGCCCAGGTATTGCTGCCAGAGCGGCTTGTCCAGGCCGAGCTCCGCGATGATGCGGGCGCGATCGACCTGGTCCACATCCTGGCCAATAAGAATGTCCACGGGGTTGCCAATGGCATGCAGGCCCACGAAGACGATCAGCGTCATCAGGAACACCACCACCGCGGCTTGCGCCACACGGCGTATCAACCAACCGGTCATTGCGCGGTCTCCGCTTGCGAGGCCGGGGCGACGACGGGGGCGGGCGGCGGGGCGGGGGTCCACTCATCGCCAAACACTTCCGGTTCCGAAAACGCTTCCATGTTCGCGTAATACGTTTCCACGTCTTCGCGGTAGAACAGGCCGGCGATGCCTTGCGCCAGGCGCTTGGCGCCTTCGCTGATGGCGGGGATGTCGCCGGAAATCGTGCCTTGGGTCAGCGCGGCCGGGTACGAAAAGCAGTGCACTCGGTCCAGGCCGGGGCAGGCGCCGGGCACTTTTTCCTGCAATTCGAAGACGGGGCCCAGGTCGGGCGAGTCGTGCAGTTCCTGGTCTTCTTCGCCTGAGGGCGGGGTAAACCTGTCGCCCCAGTTGCGCACGTGAGGCGCCAGCGGCGCGAATTCCGGCCGCACGGTCCAGTCGATGCGAAAGCCCGTGGAAAAGATCAGGAAGTCCAAGACGAAAATGCCCTTGGGCGTGGTGACGTGGATCTCGTCGCCGACCATCGCCAGCGCCTGCACGCCACAACCCAGGTTGAAGCGGGCGTTCGGAAAGCGCGACACGCGCAAGGTGCTGCCGCGCGGGGGCGGCACTTGCGCGGCGTTGATGTAGTGGCGGATCTTCCACTTCCATTCGTCGGGCAGCGTCAGGTGGCCGTGGGTCAGGCCGGGGTTGCCCGCGCCCTTGCCCTTGTTCACGCGCGGGATGTCGTTGCGGCGGATCAGCAGGTCGACGCTGGCGGCGCCGGCTTCCAGCGCGGTCGCGGCGCTGTCCATGGCGGACGCGCCCGCGCCGACGACGCCGACCCGCTTGCCGGCCAGCGTGGCGTAGTCCATGACGTCGGACGAATGCGCCCAGCGGTCGCGCGGCAGGGCTTTTGCAAACTCAGGCACGTGGGCGCCGCCCAGGCCATCGCGGCCGGTGGCCAGGACGACGCGGCGCGCCAGCACGGTGCTGCGTCCGGTGGGCGATTCGATGTCCAGCTGCACCAGGCGGTCGGCGCGCGGTTGCACCGACAGCACGCGGTGTTCGTTGCGCACGTCCAGGTTCAGCACGCGGCGATACCAGCGCAGGTAATCCATCCATTGCAGGCGCGGAATCTTATCCAGCGCTTCCCATTCGGCGGCGCCGAACTGCGCTTCGAACCAGGCGCGGAAGGTCAGCGCCGGCAAACCCAGCGCGGGGCCGGTCAGCTGCTTGGGCGAGCGCAGCGTTTCCATGCGCGCGGTGGTGGCCCAGGGGCCTTCATAGCCAGCGGGGGCCTGATCGAAGATGGGCGCGGTGATGCCCAGGTGCGTCAAGGATGCGGCGGCGGCCAAGCCGGCCATGCCGCCGCCGATGACGACGACGTCCAGCACCTGCTGGCCATCGACCAGACGGGGCGCGACCCAATTCTTGGCGGGAATTTCCAGCCAGGACAGGTCTTGCCGCAGACGCGCTTCAAGCGCATCCAGGCCTTGCGGCGGGGTGGCGACGGGCAGATTCATAGCGGGGGAGTTTCCAATACAGGGGCGTCGTCACCGTAGACCGACTGCAACAGCGCCGCGTGTTCGCAGGCATCGTGCAGGACGAAGCCAGGGAGCAGGGCGGCGGCGGCCTCGGCCAGCGCGTCGGCCATGGCCTGGCAGGCGGGGGTCAACGGTTGCGACTGCGGGGTGATGACCCCGAAGAAAAAAGGGATGTCCAGGTCGATGGGACGGATCGCCACGCCCGGCATGGGGACGCCGTAAGCGGTGATCGGTTCCAGCACCGACACGCCCAGGCCGGCGCGCACGGCGGCCAGGGCGTTGACGGACGAATTGGTTTCGATGGTGCCGGGCGCATTGCCCTCGGGCGCCAACGCGGCGTCCAGCCTGCGGCGCAGGCGATAGGGGTTGGCCATGGTGATAAGGCGGCGGCCAGCTAGCTGGGTCACGGGTACAACAGTGTGCGCGGCCAGCGGATCGTCTTCGCGCAGCGCCACCACGCACGGCGCTTGCGCGATCCAGTGCACGGTCAGGCCGCGATGTTCCAGCGGCAGGCTGGTCGCGCCCAATTGGGCCGCGCCGGTCAGCACCGCGTGCACCACGCGTTCGGGCGAGGCGCTGCGCACCTGGATGCGGGCCGCGCCGGTCTGGGATTCGATGCGCTTGAGCGCGTCGGGCAGGAGCCCGGCGGCCAGCGCGGACGTGGCGGCCAGCAGCAACGGCTTGGCCTGACCGCGCGCGATTTCCTCGGCGCGGCTGCGGATCTGCTGCAAGCTGGCCAGCGCGCGTTCGACGTCGTCATAAAGCAGAAAGCCCTGTTCGGTGGGTGTCACGCGCGGCCCGCTGCGGCTGAACAGGGCATAGCCGATTTCGGCTTCCAACTCTTGCAGCAGGCGACTGATGGCCGGCTGCGAGCGCCCGAGCAGACGCCCGGCAGCGGTGACGCTGCCTGTAGACATGACGGCCGCGAAGGCCCCGAGTTGGCGAAGTTCCATCTGTGTTGCTTTATGCTCAGAGCGAATTCTTGCCCGGCAAGTATGCGCTTCGCAAATAGTTAAAAGGCATAAGCAAATTCCCTAATAGGGCATTTCCTTATGCTTTTTCATAACCCCGAGTTATTTCAATGACTTAGGGGACAGATCGGCATCTCTCCGGGCCAATTCCCAAGGTCTATCAAGTTGAAACATCCATAAGCCATCCACTTGGATGGTTTTATGATTTCGACCATGCCTCCACGCGCTCCTACCCTCGCTTCCGCTCCCAAGCCCTCGGACGAAAAGATCACGATCAACCTCGGTTATGTCGACCTGGGCCAGATCGATCTTCTGGTTCAAGAAGGCTTCTACGCCAACCGGACCGACCTGATCCGCACCGCCATCCGCAACCAGCTTGCCGCCCATGGCGACGCGGTGCGGCAGGCGGTCAGCCGCAAGACCCTGGTGCTGGGCATCCAGCACTACACGGTCGACGATCTGCTGGCCGTACAGGCCGCGGGCCAAACCTTGCAGATTCGGATCCTGGGCCTGGCGACCATCGCGGCCGACGTGTCGCCCGAGTTGGCGCTTGCCACGATCGAATCCGTGACGGTGCTTGGGGCCTTGCATGCCAGCCCGGCCGTCAAGGCTGCCCTGCGTCAGCGCATCCGCTGACTTGTTATCGCCGCTTAAAAGGTCAATCCATGCATCCAGAATTCCAGCAGTTGATGAGCCAGGCCACCCGGCTCACCCGTTCCGGCAACCTGGCCGCCGCCACCGCCGCCATTCAAGCCGCCTTGATGGGCGTATCGCCAACGACAGCCTCGGCCGCGCCGCGTTATGACGAGGCCGACGTGATCGACGTCGAAGCGCGCGAGGTGCCCGATGCGGCGCCGCGCAGCGCGACACCGACGCCGGCGGTCGATCAAGACGGCTCGCCCGCACCCAAGCCCACCATGGACACCCCGCGCGGCACTACGCCGACGCCGGGCGATTTCTTCACTAGCGGCACCTTTCGCAATGCTTCGGGCCAGCGCGCCTACAAGCTGTACGTGCCGCCCGGCGCCAACGGACAGGCGCGCCCGCTGGTGGTGATGCTGCACGGCTGCACGCAGGACGCCGATGATTTCGCGGCGGGCACGGCGATGAACGAGGCCGCCCGTGAACAAGGCTTCTATGTGCTGTATCCGATCCAGCCGCGCGACACCAACCCGCAAAAATGCTGGAACTGGTTCAAGCACAACCACCAGCAGGCGGGCCGGGGCGAGCCATCGATATTGGCGGACATGACGCGCCACGTCATCGCGGAACATGGCATCGACACGCGGCGCGTCTATGTGGCCGGCCTGTCGGCAGGCGGCGCGATGGCGGCCATCCTGGCCAACGCCTATCCGCGTCTGTATGCGGCGGCGGGCGTGCACTCGGGCCTTGCGGCCGGGGCGGCGTCGGACCTGCCATCCGCCTTGTCCGCCATGAAAGGCATGGGCGTGAAGACGGGGGCGTCGGCTCAAGGGTCCGCCCCGACCATTGTTTTTCACGGGGATCGCGACAGCACCGTGCACCCGGCCAATGCCGATGCCGTGGTCGCGGCCAGCGCGGGAACCGATGCGCGCGTGCAAAGCGAACGCAAGGCCAGCGACAAGCGGGGCCGCGACAGCACCCGGCGCGTCTACACGAATGCGGCGGGCGAAGTGGTCGCGGAATATTGGGAAGTGCATGGCGCGGGCCATGCCTGGGCGGGCGGTTCGCCCAAGGGTTCGTACACGGACGCGAGCGGCCCGGACGCCACGCAGGAGATGCTGCGCTTTTTCTTTGAACATCCGCTGGCAGCCAAGCCCTAAGCGGAGGGGTTTGCCGACGATCCGGTCGCGGCCTGATGCTGGCCAGGCCGCGACCGCGCAAACCGTTTCAGTGCTGCGTCATCAAACCAGCTTGACCTTGCCGCTGGCCAGGTCGTACACACCGCCTGCCACCATTAACTTCTTTTGCTCGACCATGCCGCGCAATATCGGCTGCGCCGTCTGCAATCGCTGCACGGCCAGCCGGACGTTTTCAGCGATGGCGGCGGCCAGCAGGTTCTTGGGCTCGCCCTTGCTGGCGCGTTCGACGGCGGGCTTGATGGCGTTGACCAGTTCGGGCAGGTGGCCGGGCAGCTCGGCCTGCTCTTTCAGAACCTTCACCGTGGCATCGACCGCGCCGCAGTTGTTGTGGCCCAGGACCAGAATCAACGGCACGTTCAGGAACTTGGCGGCGTATTCAAAGCTGGCCAAGCCGTCGTCATTGACGAAGTTTCCCGCCACGCGCACCAGGAAGACGTCCCCCGGATTCTGGTCAAACGCCAACTCGGGCGCCACCCGCGAATCAGAGCAACTGAGTATCGCGGCAATCGGCTTTTGTGTTTTGACGAGGGCCGCCCGGCCCGCTGAAAAGTCCCGCATATTGGGTTTGTTGGCCGCATAGCGGGCGTTGCCCGCCATCAGTCGCTTCAACGCTTCCTCGCCGCCGATATCGTTTGACGGGACTTCGGCGTTGGCTGTTGGCAGCCAGCCAGTCGCGCCGAAAGCGGCAAGTGTCGCCGCGCCCAACAGCAGGCGGCGGCGAGGGGTGACCAGCGCTGAAGCGCTCAGGCATTTTGCACAGTCGCACATGGAGGTTCTCCCACAGGACAAAAGGTCCAGAGAATTCGTGCGCAATCATTGTGCGGCGATAACAATGTTCCGGCTCAATAACCGGCGGCGACTTCACAATTGTTTATTACCCACTGATGACATGCTTCCGGAACGCAACAGGTGAAGGGCTTGTTTGCGAACCCTTACATGGTAGTTACGACTCCAACGATAGGATTTCGATATTCGAATATAGGAGTCCATCATGAATAACGAGAAGCCGACACCCGAACCGAACAAGCGTCGCTGGCCTTTCGGCTATGGGGACGAGAACATTCGCAAGGAGGCGTCATGGACTGCTCAGTAGAAGGCAAGGTCGCCTTCGCGGACGGCCATTCGTACCACTTCGCCACGGTGGATGCGGCGCTGGCGTTTGCCGAATGCGTGAAAAGCTCGCAGCAGCCGGGGCAGTGCGCGGCCGCCAATGGCTGTACGCAAACCGTGAAACTGGAAGACGTTGCGGCGGCGGAACAGAAGGAAAAGGAAGAAGACCGCGGATAATGTGACGTCATAAGCGCCACACGCCATGCGCGCTGATAAGCAATAAACCCACGCGCCCCGTCGGCATTGAATGCCCTCGGGGCGCGTCGCGTTAAGTCATGCCGTTTGCGCCCAGGTGGTGCCCTTCACACGTGGCGTGCCGGGTTTGCCATAAAACCAATAGGCGCATAGAAACGCGCTCAACATACCGGGCAGGCCGCCCACGAAAAACGGGAATGCCGCATCGCTCAACGCCGCGTCGCGGCTGGTGAACGGCAGGAAAAAACCCATTCCAAAAAAAGCGCCGATCAGCGCAATGCGCGCCATCGCCCACCATGATGAGCGCAACGGCCGCAGCGCGCCGGCCACGACGCCGCACAGCAGCGCCGGGATTGCCCCAAAAAGATAGAACCAGGGCAGGCCGAAGATCATGGTGATCAGGTTTTTGGGATCCTGGGAAAGAATGCTCAGAACCAGCGTCACCGCGATGCCGCCAATGGCGGGGGCGAAAAACGCATACATCAATGCGCCGGAAATAATGTCGCTGCGCAGGCGGGTGCCGGTGTCGTCAGGGCTGCGGTGGGTCAGCCGATAGGCGATGGACGCCAGGGCGGCCATAAGCAGGATTGCGGCGGTGATGGTCAATTTCATGGGCGACATTCTGGCATGACGATGGGCGCAGTTCGCCCAAAACAAGGGCCTGCTGCGCGCGCCACCTTCGAATCGATGTTTCGAGCCTTGTCGGCGTTCTACGACTAAAGACCGATGTATCGATGGATGAGTAGCGCTATTGTGCCGAGCCAATGCCGTTGCCGACGACGCATTTCGCATAAGTTTGCGCGGCTGCGAATGGTCGGCCGTCCTGCATAAATCTGCAATATTCCGATTTTTAACGCCATTAATGAGGCGAGGGGTATAAAAATCCTTTTCTTCATAGGGAAAATGCCCAATTTTCGCTCTGGACGAAGCCTTACAAAACACGTCTAATTCTTGCGGTTGTCATCCCTATGGCGGATGGAGCGCCGTCCCAGTACGGGGTTGGCGCAGCAAGTGGGCAAGCGGGCCCGGCATCGAATAAGTAACAAAAATCAGGTAAGGAGAATTAAATAATGTCAGCGACTATGTTTTATGAACGCGCCGTGGCGCTGGATCGCGCCGCGCACCAAGAAACCAAAATCCAGATTCAGCCGGATCATTACGCATTCGCGCAGGACACCAATGCGCTGCCGATTGCCGCCAGCGAATTCGCCGACGCCGGCCGCCATTACCCGATCGTGTTCGTGGGCGACGAAACCGGCAATTTCCATGTGGCCGTGCTGCTGGGCCTGGAAGACAAGTCGAACCTGTTCGTGACCGAGCAGGGCACGTGGAAAGCCGACACCTACGTGCCGGCCTTCGCCCGCCGTTATCCCTTCGTGCTGGGCACGACGTCCGAAGCCGACCGCCTGGCCGTGTGCATCGACGAATCCTATCCGGGCGTGAACAACGCCGACGGCGTGGCGTTGTTCGAAGACGGCAAGGAAACCGGCTACCTCACGCAGATGATGGAATTTCTGCGCGTGTTCCAGGGCGAAATGGAACTGACCAAGAACATGGCCAAGCGCTTGAACGAGCTGGGCCTGTTGTCGGCCAAGACCATCACGATCTCGCAAGCCGACGGCGACCGTTACCTGAGCGGCTTCTGGGTCGTGGACGAGCAGAAGTTCGCCGGCATCGACGACGCCCGCGTGGTCGAGCTCCAGCGCGCGGGCATCCTGCGCCTGATCGAACTGCACCGCGCCTCGCTGGGCAACATCCAGCGCCTGGCGATGCAGCTGGACGAGCAGCGCCGCATCAAGGCGCAGCAGCAAAAAGACGTGGCGTCTTCCACCGACGCCGCGCCCAGCGACGCGGCGCTTGCCTGACGCCGTCGCGGCCTCCAGCCCATGCTGACCGCGACGCTGACGCCGGCGCTTGCCGACGCCTTGGGCGCGGCGGCGGCCGAGTCCGACATCCAGATTCCGCTGCACACGCTGCGTGGCGACGCGCGCGTGTGGGCCGACCGGCTGCTGTCCGTTTTCAGCGGCAAGCAGATCGACGGCGTGGAATGGTCGATGAAGTTCTCGGCGGCGGGCCTGGTCGGCAATCGCTTCATGCTGGGCGTGCAGCGCGAACACTGGCATCAGTTGGACGTCGCCACGCTGTCGCAGGCGCTGGCGATTCCGCAGCCGCTGTGGATGCGCGTGCTTCAGGACATGGAGCACGCCCGCGCCATGTTCTTCGCCTACGAGCCGGATGACGGGGCGGGCACGTACCGCATCTACCTGGAATTCATGCCCACGCCCGAGGCGCTGCGCCAGCACGGCGTGCTGCCCCTGGGCTGCGGCTACAAGTGGCATCCGGCCACGCAGCGCGAAGCCGCCATCACCGCCTATCGCATGCGTTATCTGGCGGACCGCGCCGCGTTCGACGCCCATCTGGCGCCGCGTCTGGCGCTGCTGGCCAACCCCGTGTTACGCCAGGTGGCCGAGCGCATCATCGCCCAGGCCTGCGAGCAAGCCGATCCCGCCGGCTTCATGTTTCTGGAAGTGGACGAGGCCGATACCC
This sequence comes from Achromobacter piechaudii NBRC 102461, assembly GCF_001571245.1. Taxonomy (GTDB): domain Bacteria; phylum Pseudomonadota; class Gammaproteobacteria; order Burkholderiales; family Burkholderiaceae_B; genus Achromobacter; species Achromobacter piechaudii. Next base: position 715,375 of record NZ_BCTK01000001.1, read on the forward strand.
GGCGCGATTCCTTCACGGTCACCTTTCGCGGGGCGGACCTGCCTTTGCGAGCCTTCATTCCCGACCTTTTGCGTTTGGCCGCCAGCATGGCGCTGGCCGAAAGCGAGGTCCTGGGTTTTCTATTGCCCGACGAACCGCGCAGCCTGTACAGCCTGGCTGCCGGCGCCGCGCGGGACGGACACGAGTTCCTGACTGTCTACTATGACTGACAACGACAAGTTTCTTCTGCGTCCCGCGCATGCGCGCAAGGGCGCGATCGCGCTGGCCGTCCTGACCGCGATGGGCATCGCCGGCTGCGCCGCACGCGGTGGCGCATCCGACACGAAGGCGCAAGCCGCGCCGGCATCCAGCACGAACACCGCAAGCACGGACGCCGCACGCGCGGACGCCGCCCCTGGCGTGCAGACCGAAGGCGGCACGCTCCAGATGGGGCAACGCACGCCGCAGCAGGATTCGGCGTTCGGCAAAGCCACGCCCAGCGCGCAGATGGACACGGTGGCGCCGTCGCCCGCGCCGCGCTTTGACGAAAACACCGTCCTGCCCGCGCCCGTGTCGTACCTGCCGCAAGACAACCCGGCCTATAACAGCGCCCAGCTGCCCGACCAGACCGAGCCGATGACGCTGGATCAGGTTTACATGATGGCGCTAAAGAACGACCCGCAATTGCAGGGTGCGTATCAAGAATTGCAGGCGGTCGGTTATGGCGTGACCTCGGCGCGCGCGGGCCTGTTGCCCAGCGTCAGCGGCGAAGTGAACCGCAGCCGCGTCAAGCAGAACGTGGTCGAAAGCGAAAACGCGGTCTATCAGACCGGCCGCGCCAACTGGGCGGAAAACGGTTGGGCGCTGACGCTGAACCAGCCCATCTTCGAGCTGGGCGCGTATCACAAGTGGCGCCAGTCGCAGGACGCCGAACGCAAGGAAGTGGCCAGCTACGCCTACGCGCAGCAGGATCTGATGCTGCGCACCGCCACCGCTTATCTGAGCGTGCTGGCCGCGCAGGACCAGGTCGAGCTGACCGAGGCCGAACGCCGCACCACCCGCAAGCAGATGGAACTGGTGCAGGCGCGTTATCACAGCGGCCAGGAAACCCGCGTGGGCCTGAGCGAAGTGCAGGCGCGCCTGGACATTCAGGACGCCAATACGCTGCTGGCGCAGAACGACTACCTGGACAAGCAGCAGGCCGTTCAGGAAATCATCGGCTACGGCAACCTCAAGCTGCGCCCCGTGCGCAAGGACCTGCCGATGACCTTGCCCGCGCCCAACGACGCGCAAGCCTGGCTGCGCACCGCGCTGGACCAGAACTGGTCGATCCGCGCGGCCTCGGCCGGCGTGGCGGTGGCGGAAAAGGAAGTGGCGGTGCAAAAGGCCGGCTACTACCCCAGCCTGAACCTGCGCGCCTCCACCGGCCGCAACGAAACCGGCGGCAGCCTGTTCGGCGGCGGCAGCACCGTGGCCGACACCCGCGTGACCGTGAACCTGTCGGTGCCGATCTTCCAGGGTGGCTACACGTATGGCATGAGCCATGCCGCCGCCAGCCGCCTGAGCGCCGCCTCGTCCGACCTGAGCCTGACGCGCCGCAAGGTGCAGCGCCAGGTGTTTTCGTCGTTCCAGAACATCGTGATCGGCGTGGACCGTATCCGCGCGCTGAACAGCTCGGTGCAGTCGTTCGAACTGGCGCTCAAGCTCAAGGAAGAGGGCTTCACGGCGGGGCTGAACGACATCGTCAGCGTGCTGGACGCCTCGCGCAATCTGTACAACGCCAAGCGCCAGCAGGCCGAGGCTGGCTACAACTTCGTGCTTGACGGGCTGAAGCTCAAGCAGGCGGCGGGCACGTTGAACGCCGCCGATATTGCGGCGATCAGCCAGCAGATCATGTAGTGCGCGGCGATCCGCCGCGCGTGTAGAGAAGTTAAAAACTCAGGGCGTTTCCCGCGCCCGCCATAACAAATGTCGAGCGACGATATGAGCATGAAGAAACTGGCGCGCAAACTGTGGACCGGCCGTTCCTCCCGCGAGGTGCAGCAATCCTTGTTCCGCAGGCGGCCCCTCTTCGAGGCGCTGGAGCGCCGTTATCTCATGTCGGCCGACCTGCTCGTGCCGCCGCCACCGCCCACCAGCGATCAGGCGCCTGTCGTCGCGCCCGCCGATCCGGCCGCTGGCGCGCATCAGGGCAAGAAGCCCGCCGCGCCCGGCACGCATCCGTACCTGGTCGAGCGCGCCGCCTTCAAGGCCGTGGCGCAGCACAGCGACATGATGACGCTGGATCAGTACGCCAAGGCCAACGCCACGCGACAGGGCGACGCCAAGGCATGGCTGCCCGGCCAGGAAGCGAACGCGGCCAAGCCGTCGGCGCTGGCGGCGAACATCCCCGGCTACACCACGCAGTCGGAACAGACGCCGGTGCGCCAGATCATCTTCGTGGACCCCGCCGTCGATAACGCGCAAGAGATCGTCCAGGGCCTGTACGGCCTGATCAGCGGCAAGACAGAAGGCCTGGATGGCCTGGTCAAGCCCACGGGCGAAGGCCCGCAGGTGCAGGTGCTGCGCGCGCACGACACCGAGATCATCGTGCTGGACGGCCGCTATGACGGCGTGGACCAGATCACGCAGATCCTGGGTCAGCACAAGGACCTGGCCGCCGTGCAGATCATGAGCCACGGCAGCGCCGGCGCGCTGTCGCTGGGCACGGCCACGCTGGGTTCCAGCCAGCTCGACACGTACAAGGAACAGTTGCGCGCCTGGGGCGATGCGCTGTCGGAAGATGGCGACATCCTGCTCTACGGCTGCAACGTCGCCGCCGGCAAGGGCGGCATCGCCTTCGTGGACAGCCTGTCCGCCATCACGCGCGCGGACGTGGCCGCCGCCACGCACACGGTCGGCAGCGCCGCGCTGGGCGGCGACTGGGTGCTGGACTATCGCAAGGGCGTGATCGACACGAACTCGGTCACGGTCGCCAGCTGGAATGGCGTGATGGCCAGCGCCACCGGCCTGCAAACGGGTGGATCGACCTTGCAGGGCGTGGCCACCAATGACCACCTGATCGGCTACGGCAGCAACAACACCTTCGTCTTCGACAACAATTCGACCGCCGCCGTGACCACGATCGAAGTGCGTCAGGGCATGAAGCTGGAGAACGGTGTCTGGGTGCGCAACGAGGACGACGAGAACAGCAACAACACGCTGGACTTCTCGGCCATCAAGGGCAACGTCACCGCCATCATCAGCAACGATGACGCCTACCAGATCCGCTACGCGACGGTGGACGCCGCCAATGTGTGGACGCAGCACACGGTGAACGTCGTCTTCAAGTCGGCCGACGGCACGCAAAGCCTGAAGATCGGCGGCAAGACCTTCAACCTGATCGGCACCGCGCTGGACGGCAAGACCTTGCTGGATTACAGCGGCTACGCCACCGGCATCACGGTCGATCTGTCCGGCCCTTCTGCGGACGCCAATGGCGAAGAAGTTCCGCCGCCGCCGCCCACCGGATTCGGTTATGTGCGAGCGATCAGCGGCGTCAAGGGTTCTACGCAGGGCGGCAACAAGATCACGGTCGTGGGCGACACCACCGTCACGATCAACCACTCGCAAGACATCATCAGCGGCAGCGGCGGCGGCAACACCTACATCGTCGCGGGCGGGGCCATCGGCTTCACGCTGACCCAACAGGCCGGCCAAAGCGGCAACACGCTGGACCTGTCCCAATATGGCGCGGACGTCACGGCGCGCGTGCAGACCAGCGGCGGCATTTCCGTCTACCTAGGCGCGGGCGTGGCAGCGGACGGCACGGTCAACACCCTGAACGGCGCGACCGCCCTGGTCAGCAATCTGGACGTGCAGATGTTCTTCGGCGTGGCCGGCAAGACCACGCTGGACTACACGGGCTATGAAGACAACGTCACCGTCAACCTGAACTTCCAGGACGGCAACACCGGCCTGTACAACGCCAGCGGCATGGCAGGCGTGCTGAACATCAGCAACGTCATCGGCGCGGGCGGCACCTATGGCAACGACATCGTCGGCAGCCTGGGCGACAACATCATTACCGTGGCCAACAGCCGTGGCCAGAACCGCATCAGCGGGGGCGGCGGCAACGATCTGGTGATCGGCAACCTGGCCACGGGCGGCACCACCGAATACATCGCGGGCGTGGACAGCGACGCCACGCTGACGGGCGACAAGACCTCGGCCACGCTGACGAACACGCCCGTGGGCGCAGGCGCCGTTGCGACGGTGACCTTGCGCGGCGTGAACGCCGTGACCTTGCAGGACTATCGCACCATCGACCCGGCGGCGGCCGTGGGCTCGGCGAATCACGCCAGCACGCTCGTCACGCTGGACGGCACGAATTATCGCGGCGATCTGAACCTGATCGGCAGCGCGGGCGCCAACGTCCTGAAGGGCGGTCTGGGCCACAACACCTACACGGGTTATCAGGGATCGAACGAGCTGTGGGCGCAAGCCGGCTCCCTGAGCAATACGCTGGACGAAAACGGCCAGTGGAATTTCACGTTGAGCGATACCGCGCTGGCGGCCACCTACCAGACCGACGGCACGCCGCTGGCGGCAGGCCAGGCCAATCCGGTGCTGGCCAACACCTTGCACGGCGTCTTCAGCGACGCGCGCCTGAACGGCGGACTGGGTTCCACGTTGATCGACGCTTCGGCGTTCAGCGGCAATACGGTGCTGGTCAGCGGCCTGATGGCGGGCGGCGTGATCAAGTCCGGCTCCGGCGCCAACACGCGCCATCAGGTCATGCTGCTGGGCGGCCGCTATGCGATCACGGGCGGCACGGGCGCGAACGCCACCACCGAACTGGTCGTGGCCGCCGATGGCCTGACCGGCATCGACGGCGCGGGCTACCAGGCGCAGATGACCGCCAGCGGCGGGCTGGGCTATGTGTCGTTCGAACAGAACGGCGGCATCAGCTGGATCAAGCGCGCCGCCGACGAGACACAGGCCACCGCGTCCACCTACACCGGCATCACCAGCGCCCGCATCGTCAGCGGCGAATACGGCAACTGGATCGATACCTCGCGCTTCGCGGGCACCGCCGTGCTGGACGGCCAGGCCGGGCTGTCGAACTATTTCATCGTCAGCAACGCCTACGCGACGCAGGTGATCGGATCCGCCGGGACCAACACCATCGAGCTGTCCACGGGCGGCAAGAACGTCACGCTGAGCAACAGCCAGCTTGCCATCAGCACGGGCGGCGTCACGGTCAACAGCGCATTCACCAACGTGAATGACTTCCGCTTCGTGGTGCAGGGCGGCGGGACCGCCAACACCGTCGACACCACCGCCTTTACCGGCGTCACCACGCAGACCTACCTGTCCGACCTGACCACCGGCTACACGCCGGCCGAGGGCCCGGCGCTGGCGTTCCTGTTCCCCAACCAGGCCAACGCGCGCGTCGATGTCGGGCTGGAAGGTGTGCGCACCATCGCCGAGCTGCTGGACGCCATCGGGCAAAGCATCCTGGTCAACGCGGCCGGCGAGCCGCTGCGCGTCGCCGTCAGCGGCCCGAACGCGGGCAAGCTGATCGCGGCCACCGACACCACCACGCCGTGGGACTATCTGTACGCGCTGACGGCCAGCCTGGACGCCCAAGGGCGCTTGCAGGTGGCCTACAGCCAGGACGCCATCGCGGCCGGCCTGTCGGGCGTGTTCACGTTGGCGCCGGGCATGCAGGCCGCGCTGAACGCCGACGGCACGGTGTCCACCTCCACCGTCAGCGTGTCGGATGCCGCCTACAAGCTGGGCTTGATCGCGGCGAACCAGGCGCAAAGCAGTTCCACCAGCGCCGGCGTGCTGACGGGCGCGGCGCTGGCAATCGGCCATCAGACCCAGTTCGTACTGGCCGGCGCCAATTCCACCATCCGCTCGGGCGGCGGCGACAACACCTTCGTCGTCAACTACGGACAGGACACGCTGAACACCGGCGCGGGCAACAACATCGTCACGCAGCCGCTGGCCAGCAATCACCTGGTGGTCAACACCAGCGTGGGCGCGGTGTTGAGCAACGCCAACGTGCATTACGTCAATGCCGGCGTCGTCACGGCGGCGGTGAACTACGGCGCCAATACGTTCGGCGACGCCATCGTCATCGCCACCAACTCGACGGGCGCGACCACGCTGGACGCGTCCACGTGGACGCAGGCCGTCACGCTGGCGACCAGCGGCGGTTACGACACGCTCAAGGGCAACACCAGCAACGTTTCGTTTGTGGTGACGCAGCCGGCCGATACCTCGGCCGGCAAAGTTACCGTGTCGCTGGCATCCAACACGGGCAAGGACAACAGCCTGATGGTGATGGGGCCGGGCACGGGGTCGGCGCTGTCGAGCCTGATCTCGGCATTCGGCGCCATCGAAGGCGTGACGCTGGGCGCGAACACGGACAAGCTGGATTATGTGCTGGACATCGGCAATGGCAGCGTCGATCAGGCGCTGACGTTGAGCGGCCGCAACGTCATCATCCGTGGCGAGTCGTTCTCGGTGAACACCAACATCACGCTGGACGCGGGCCACACCCTGCGGCTCGAAGGCCAGAAGATCACGGTGGGCGCGACTTCGGGCGCGAACATCGTGCTGGCGGCGGGCGCGGTGGAACTGGCGGCGCAACGTTACCGCCCGTGGCGCAGCGGCTTTGCGCAGATCTACGAGCTGGAAACCGGCATCACCATCAACAACGCCACCTTGTGGGCCAAGGATGCGGCCGGATCGGGCGTCAGCCTGACGACCAAGATCGACAGCAAAGACTACGACCTGGACCCGCTGATCAAGAACGGCGCCAACCAGAGCGGCGTGCTGGGCACCCTGGCGGGCGGCGTCAATTCCGCTTTCGATGCCTTGATGAAGTTCCTGGATGGCGCCACCGCCATGGCGTCCTGGGCCGGCATCACCTACACGTCGTCCATCAACGTCGGCACGCAGGCGCGGCTGGTGTCCAACAGCGACGTGACGATCACGTCCACCTCGTCGGCCACGGTCAAGCTCAGTCCGCTGGTGTCCAAGGTGGCCAGCATCGCGGTCGGCGTGCTGCAAAATTATTCGCGCATCGACGTGCAGGGCACGGTGATCGCCGCCAAGGGCATCACCATCAAGTCCGAAGTCACGAACGACATGTCGATTGCCCTGTTGCCGGGGCAACTGGGCGCGGTGCCGGCCGTGATCGGCGTGGGCGTGGCGGTGGTGATCAGTGAATCCACCGTGCATGTGGGCGCGTCGGCGCGCCTGGAAACGGGGCTGCGCTTTACCGTCGATCCCAACACCGGCACGGCCAGCGGCGTGGGCGGCGACGTGACGGTCCAGGCCATCACCAACCACAAGAGCACCATCTCGATCTCGGCGCTGGGCGCCCTTGCCGAAAGCGACGACACGCAGCCCGTGAAGACGGCGGACGGCAAGATCGACCCGTCCAAAGAGACGGGCCGGTACAAGGCCAGCGTAGCCAAGGTGGGCGTGGCCGTGGGCTTCGCCTACAACCAGCTCAAGACCGAAGCGTTCATGGATGGCACAGTCGTGACGCGCGACTCGGGCAAGGTCACGGTCCAGGCCAAGGCGCTGGACACGGGCAGCGCCATCGCGGTCAAGACCATTCTGGGCGGACGCGCCGCCACCGGCAGCGACTACCTGTCCTCGGTGCAAACCGAGGCCAAGAGCGCCGCCATCTCCAAGACGGTCACGCCGGTCGTGGGCGGCGCACTGAGCGGCCTGGGCACCGGCACGCAGTACGTCAAGAGCTTCTTCAGCGCGCTGGTGTCCGAGAGCCGGGGCGGAAAGTTCGGCGACAAGGTCAAAGAGATCAAGCAGGAAAAGGATTTCGCCGACCGCGCCAAGTACGACGAGGACATCCAGAAGGAAATCGACAAACCGTCCACGGAATTCCAGGTGGGCGCGGCGCTGGGCATGTCGATGAGCAACATCACGACGACGGCCCGCATCGGCAATGGCGTCAATGCCGCGACGGTCACGACCGCAGGCGGCGACGTGACCGTCAACGCCGTGACGCAGTACAACACCAAGCTGACGGTCATGAGCGGGGTGGACGATCAGGCAATTGCCGACAAGCAGGCGTTCCTGAACAAGAAGAACAGCCTGACCACCAACCAGCCGGAACGCGCGGCGGGGCCGGACGGCTCCGACTTCGGCGCGGCGGCGGCGGTGATCATCGGCATCGACAACGTCAACACGCAGGCCGCGGTCAGCAAGCTGGCCAGCGTCACCACCAAGGGCGGCGACGTGGCGGTCACCGCCAGCACGCTGAACCAGATCGACCCCAACAAGCTGTGGCTGGTCAATCTGTATGCGCCGTTCGATGGCATCGACGCCAAGTGGAACGCGGCCGACGGCACCAAGGCCAAGATGACGGTGGCCGGCGCTGCCGCCGCCAGTTTCCTGAACAACCTGCAAGCCACGCTGACCAGCACGGGCGGCATTTCGTCCAGCTTCAGCAGCTGGGCCAGCGCCAACGCCAAGAGCAAGAAGCTGGCCTTGTCCGGCGCGTTCACCGTGCTGGTGCAGGACACGCAGACCCTGGCCAACGTGGCTGGCAAGATCGACACGCGCCTGTCTGGCGGCGCGGCGGGCGACCTGACGGTGGATGCCGAGAATTCGTCGCAACGCCTGAACTTGGTGGGCAACATCATCCTGCCGTCGCTGTCGATTGGCGGTGCGAAGGATCTGCAAAAGGCCGACCCGCGCAAGGACGGCGAAAGCCGCATGAGCTACGGCAAGGACCGGGTCAAGGGCTTTCTCACGCCCAAATATCAGGGCTTTGACTACGGCAGCAGCTCGAAAGAGGGCTCGGCGATAGGCGTGTCGGTGTACGTGAACGCGGCCAAGCACGACACGCGTGCGGTGGTGAGCGACACGGCCGTGATCAACACCGGCAAGCTGACGGTCAACGCCGACAACGAATTGGTCTCGGTCACGCTGGGCGCATCGGGCGGCCAGGCCAAGACGCTGGCGGTCAATGGCGTGGTGCTGGTCAATTCGACCAGCGCCACCACCTTGGCGCAGGTAGGACGCGGCGCTACCGTCGAAGCCTCGGGCGCTGCCGCGATTGCAGCGACCGACGCCACCTGGGTGGGCACGATCGCAGGCGCGGCCGCCAGTTCGCAGGCGGTGGGCGTGGGCATGAGCGTGTCCATCAATGACGTCAACCGCTGGACGCAGGCCTTGATCGGCGACACCTTGCGCGTGTCCGATGGCGCGCCCACCGGCTTACCGGCAGGCGCGTTCACGGCGTCGTCGCTGTCGGTGCGGGCGGAGAACAAGGGCTTTGTCGGCAACTTCGCCGTGGCCGGCTCGCGCGTGTCCAGCCCGACGGCGGGTGCGGGCAGCGGCACGGGTGCAGGCGCTGGCGGCGGCGGTGCTGGCGGTGCTGGCAGCGGCACCGACATCATGAACACGAAGTTGCCCGGCAGCCAGGGGCAGGCCGCGCCTGGGGTAGCGAACCCCGCGCCGCTGCCCGGCGCGGATCTGGGTTCGACGCTGGAGGCCGCCAGCGGCCAGGTCAAGCAACTGACGCAGGACGCCGGCGCGGCCCCTGGCGGCGGTGCGTCCAGCAGCAGCAGCCAACCGTCCAAGACGGGCGTGGCGATTTCGGGCGCGGTGGCCGTCAACATGGTCAGCGACTTTGCCCAGGCCTACGTCAACGCGGCGGGCATGGTCATCAAGATCGGCGGCGACGCTTCGATCACCGCCTTGAACGACACGCACGCGCTGGCCCTGTCCGGGTCGGCCGCGCTGGCGCAGTCCGACAGCGCCAAGTCGAACGTGGGCATCGCGGGCGCTTACAGCATGAACATGCTGGGCGGCGAGGCGCGCGCCGAGGTGGTGGCGGTGGGCGAATTGGCCGTCACGGCGAACCTGGCCCTGGCGGCCCGGCGCACGGGCGTGGCGGTCACGATTGCCGCCGGCATGGCCGGCGCGAAAGGACAGAAGGGCGTCGCGGTGGCCGGCTCGGCCGCCGTGGGCGTGGCGGACTACGCCAACATCGCGGTGTTGAGCAACGCGGCCAAGGTGTCGGCGCGCGACATCACCTTGCAGGCGCGTGACCTGAGCGTGCTGGCCACGGTGGCCGGTGCGGTCGCCAGTTCGGACGGCAAGGCGGGCGTGGGCGCGGCGATTGCCGTCAACGTCAGCACCAGCAATGCTGAAGCGGGCATCCGCCAAGTGACGGAGCTGCTGTACACCGGCAGCATCGACGTGTCCGCGGAATCGACCCAGGTGGTGGTGGGCTTTGCCGGCGCGCTGGGCACGGCGCGCGATGGCGCGGGCGTGGGCGGCTCGGTGTCGGTCAACGTGGTGTCCAACCGCATCGAAAGCTATCTGATCAACAGCAAGGTCACGTATGACGGCGCGGCCAGCGGCAGCCATGACATGAAGCTGCAAGCGCTGGACAAGACGACGCTGGTGGCCATCACCGGTGCGGCCGGCGCGGGCAAGAAGGCGGGCGTGGGCATCGCCGTCAGTTACAACGAAATCGGCAACGCCGTCATGGCCGGCATCCAGGGCTCGACCGTTGATACGCGCGGCCAGGGCGCGGTGAGCATCAGTGCCGAAGACAGGTCGGCGCTGGGCGGCGGCGCGGTCGGCGTGGGCGTGGGCATGGGCGACGCGAAGTTCGCGGGCGCGGGCTCCATCCAGGTCAACCGGGTCAGCTCGGCGGTGGCCGCCTATGTGCTGCCGCGCTACGACGCCAACGGCGCTGTGGCGGCGCGCAGCAACATCAAGGCCACGGCGCTGACGGTGACGGCAACCGAAAACAATACGCTCGTCGCCGTGACGGGCGGCGTGGCGGTGGCGGCGGGCGGCTCGGTGGCCGTCGGCGCGTCGGTCAGCGTCAACGAAGTCAGTTCGCGCGCCAGCGCCTTGATTGAATATGCCGACGTGGACGTCGGCGGCAAGGTAGACGTGTCGGCGCATTCGTCACCCTTGCTGGTGTCGGTGGGCGCGGCAGGCGCCTTGTCGAAGAACTTTGCATTGGCCGGCGCGGTCAACGTCAACATGATGCGCGGCGCGACCGAAGCGCGCATCAGCGACAGCACCATCAAGGCGGGCAGCCAGACCGGCTTTACCGGCGACGCCGTGCGCGTGAACGCTTCGGACGCGTCCGCGCTGTACGCCATCACGGTCGCGGGTTCCATCGCGACTCAAGGCGCAGCGGTGGGCCTGGCCGTGGCGGTCAACATCATGGGCGGCAACACCGCCTTTGACCGCAACCTGCTGGGATTTTCCAACACCACGCTGGCCGATTCCGGCGCGGCGGTGACGACGGTGGGCGTGGCCGACAATGCCGGCGCGACCCCCAATCCAAAGATCACGGCGGCCATCCTGCGCAGCGATGTGCATGCGGTAGCCGGCAACGTCAATGTGTTCGCCGGCCTGGTGGACCCGATGGCGGCGGGCAGCAATGCACAACTGGGCGGCGGCGATCAGCTGTCGGTCGGCGGCAACGACATCCACGTGGACCAGGGCGGTAGCACGCTGACCTTCACGGGCGAAGCGGCCGCCGTCATCAACGGCACGCAGGACGACAGCGGCAACGCCGGCATGCCGACACAGGCGGGCGGCGCGGGCGGCGAGTTCTCGGGATGGCAGACCGGCGACGGCGTCTACCTGAGCGCGGGCGCGGCCAACATCAAGCTGGCCGACGGCTCCAGCCTGCGCAACGATCGCGTGTACTACGTGATCCGCCGCGAGGCTCCCAATGGCCAGGCCATCATCCAGCTGGCGGACACGCAGGAAGACGCCTTGCGCGGCAAGGCCTTGCAGTTCGGCAGCGTGACCAACCTGGGCGCGGTGGGCTTTGCCCACGTGCGCATGCAGAATTCCACCAGCGTCAACCTGCAACCCTTCCACGGCGTGGATGCGGGCGTGACGCTGAACCCCGCCACCAACACGCTGACGCTGAACGCACCGTTCGCCGGCGTGCAGGAAGGCGCGGCCATCGTGTACAGCGGCTCGGTCGGCAGCAATGGCCAGATCGAAGACGTGCTGGCCAATCGCATCCTGGCCCAGGGCAAGGACGTGTTGAAGGTGGGCGTGGCGTATTACGTCGTCAACCTCAGCGCCGACCAGACCTCGTTCCAGCTGCGCGACGGCCAGGGCAATCTGATCGACCTGAGCGGCGCGTCCGTCGGCGGCGCGTTGCAGCGCTTCAGCGTGAACAATCCGGCCGGCGCGGTCTTGAACGCGGACGGCAGCCTGACCCTGCCCAAGGCGCACGGCCTGGCCACCGGCGACAAGGTCGTGGTCAGCGTGGCCGATCATGGCGTGCTGACCGGCCTGGCGAACGACAACGTCTATGAAGTGGAGGTCGTGGACAGCACGACCTTGCGATTCAAGAGCGTCAACGGCGCGGCCGTCACGCTGGCCGCGCTGGGCTATGTGGCCGAGTTCAACACCGGCACCAAGCGCTACGAGTATTTCCTGACCGACGCGGCCGGCAACAAGGCGCTGGACGCCCAGAACCGGCCCATCGCCGTCAATCCCGACGCGATGATCGCGTTCACGCAGGTGCAGTTGCAGCGCCAGACCTCGCAGAGCTCGACCAGCACCGGCAGCGACGGCACACAGAACACCAGCATCATGCAAGGCACGCCGACGGACGCCACCTTATCCGCCAGCAGCGCCAAGGCGCAGGCGGCGGGCGAAAACAGTTTCAGCTTCGCCACCGATGCGGGTCTGGCCACGGGCGACGTGGTGATCTACCGCAGCCAGGGCACGACGATAGACGGGCTGATCGATGGCCAGCGCTATTACGTCATCAACGCCTCGCAGGGCGGCGCGTTCCGCTATCAACTGGCCAGCTCGCTGGACAACGCGCGCGACGGCATCGCGATGCAACTGGGCGCGATGAGCGGCACGGGCGGCGTCAGCCTGCAAAAAGCCGTGGACCGCATCACCTCGGGCGGCCTGATCGCATTGGATATCGGCGCGTTGACGCAGGGCCATGCCTTGTCCAACAGCATGTTGAGCATCACCGTGGCGGGCGCGGGGGGCAAGTCCCTGGGCGGCGCGGGCGCGATTGGCGTGAACATCTCGCGGGCGGACGTGACCGCCATCATCGACAACACAGGCGCGACGGCCGGCACGCAGGTGCTGGCGGACAAGGGCGCGGTGTCGGTATCGGCGCAGGACGCCAGCCGCATCGTGACGGCCACGGGCGCATTGGGCATTTCGCTGACGCAGGGCGCGTCGGCAGCCATCGGCGCCTCGGTGGGCGTGGCGGACATGCGCAACAACGTGCGCGCTGCGATTGCCTCGGCGACGGTCACGGCAGAATCCGTGCAGGTGCGCGCCGATGAGCGCGCCAGCATCTACAACGTGTCCGTCGGTCTGGCGGGCGGCGCGGGCGTGGCGGTCAGCGGCTCGGTCGCCGTCAATACGATCCAGAACACGGTGCATGCGCAGATCCGTGATGCTTCCGTCACCGCGACGACGGGCGATATCCGCATCGCCGCGCGCGACATGGCCAGCATCGCGGCGCTGGCCGGCAACGTGTCGGTGTCGGTGGGCGGCCGCGTGGCTGCCGGCATGGCGTTTGCCGTCAACCAGATCTTCGACACGGTGTACGCGGGCGCGGTGCGCTCGTCCCTGTCGGCGGCGGGCGATATCGTCGTGCTGGCTACGTTTGCCAAGCCCGATGACCTGTCACCCGGCCTGAACGCGCAGATCTCCGCGATGGCGGTCAGCGGCGCGGTCGCGGCGGGCGGCAGCGGCGCCAATGTGGGCTTTGGCGGATCGGCGGTGCTGAACTGGATCGCCAATTCGATCAAGGCCGAGATCGGCGACACGGTCAGTGGTCAGGACGTGGTCGCGGACGGCGACATCGTGGTGCAAGCCACCGACGCCTCCACCATCAACAGCCTGGCCGGCGCGATCGCGCTGGGCCTGGGCTCGCAAGGCGCGGGCGTGGCGGTGGGCGCCAGCCTCTCTTACAACTATCTGGGCGGCGCGCCCGCGGGCAATGCCCGCGAGCATTCGGTATCCGCCCAGATCCGCGACACGCAGGGCGCGGTGCGCGGCGCGCACGTTCAGGTGGCGTCGCTGTTCACCGGTCAGATCCACAACGTGACGGTAGCCGGCAGCGTGGCCGTCGGCACCGTGGCGGTGTCGGTGGGCGGAGCCGTATCCGTCAACCGCGTCAACAGCAAGAACGAAGCCGGCATCCGCAATGCGCGTCTGGTCGAGGCCCTGTCCTCGGGCGGCGCGCCGGGCGTGGCCGTGCAGGCGCGCGACGACGGTTATGTGCTGGCCGTGGCGGGCGGCCTCGGCGTGGCGGTGTCGCCGGGCAGCGGCGCGGGCATCGCGGCCGGCGTGTCGGCCACCGACAACACGGTCAGGAACCAGACGCGGGCAAGCATCGATGGCTCGTCCGACAGTGACGCCGGCCTGCGTACCCAGATCGCCTCGGCCCATGGCGTGGCGGTGGACGCCATCAATGACTCGCGCATCGTGTCGGCATCGATCGGCGTGGCGGCGGCGGTGGCGGTGGGGCAGGGCTTTGCCGGGGCTGGCGCAGGCGCGGGCAGCGGCAACACTATCGGCGGCTCGGTCGAAGCGACGCTGCGCAACGTGGACACGAAGACGGGCTCCCTGCTTGAAGGCGGCGTGCGCGTGAACGCCGAGAACACCGGCAGCATCGTGGCGGTGGCGGGCGCGCTGGCCGTGGCCGTGTCGGCAGGCGGCGTGGGCGCGGGCGCGTCCGTGGGCGTGTCGGTCGCGATCAGCGACATCAGCACCGTGGTCAAGGCGCTGGTGGACAACTCCGTCCTGCGCACGCGCGGCGCGGCGCTGGGCACGGCCTCGGGCGTGACGGTATCCGCCAGCGACCGCGCATCGATCACCGCCATCGCCATCGGCGGGGCGGTCAGCGTGCAGGCCGGCAGCGCGGGCGTGGCCATCGCGGTGGGCACGAGCGTGGCAGTCAACAAGGTCTTCAACACGGTGCATGCCCATATCCAGGGCGGCAGCGTGGAAACGAATGGCGCGGCGCTGACGGTCAGCGCCACGCAGCGCGCCGACATCACGTCGGTGGTGCTGGGCGCGTCCGTCGCGGTGTCGGTGGGCGACAGCGCCAATGCCGCCATCGGCGGCGGCGGTGCGCTGGCGCGCAACGTCATATCGGCCAGCGTGCAGGCAGGGGTGTCGGACGCCGTCATCGACACGTCGGGTACGGCCGGTGCGCTGGGCGCGTTGGACGTGCTGGCGCTGGGCCTGTCGCAGATCAACGCGGTGGTGCTGGGCATGTCGGCATCGGTGTCGGTCAGCCACTATGCGGCGGCCTCGGCGTCGGTGGGCGTGGCCATGGCCGAGAACGTCATCGGCTATGACGTGAACAGCGCCGGCCAGGTGGTGGCGCTGGGCGCGGGCCGTCCGGTCAATGAGATCGTGGCGTCCATCGACGGCAGCACGGTGACGGCGGGCGCGGTGCGTGTGAACGCCAGCAACGCTACGTTCAAGGCCGACGGCAGCGTCGACGAACAACAAAGCATCGACGCCGTCGTGGTGGCGGGCGCGGTCGCGGTGTCGGTAGCGTATGCGCCGCCCATCGTCGATGGCGCCAGCCTGGCGGTGTCGGGGGCCGGCGCAGGCGCGCGGGCCGTCAACAAGATCAAGACGGGCATCACCGCCCGCATCACGGACGTGAACCAGGCGCACGCGTGGCGCGCGGCCAGCGTGTCGGTCCTGGCGACGGACGTGGCGCGCATCGACAGCACGATTGCCGCCGTGGCGATCACGGTGGCGGTGTCGCTGGGCGCAACCGCGTCCCTGTCGGTCGCGGCGTCGCTGGCGCAGAACGAAGTGGCCAACACGGCGCAGGCCAAGGTTGACGGGGTCAACTTCGTCAACGCCGGCGCGATCACCGTCAAGGCGGACAGCCAGGCCAGCATCCAGACGGTGTCGGTCGCGGCCTCGATTGCGGTGGGCGTGGGGCTGGGCGGCGTGTCGCTGGCAGGCGGCGGCGCGGATGCGCGCAACGTCATCGGCTCGTCGGCCACGGCATTGATGAATGGCTCGCGCATCAGCGGCAATGGCGCCAACGCGCTGACCGTGGATGCCGACATGCGCGGCACGATCAAGGCGACCGTGGTGGTCGCCAGCGTGGCCTTTACCGTGGCAGGCGGGTCGCTCGCCATCGGCGCATCGCTGGCCGAGAACAGCTTGACGCAGGACGCGGGCGCGCGCGGCACCCTGAGCAACACGCAGGTCTCGAATCTGGGCGCGATCAACGTCACCGCCGACACCAGCCAGACGCTGGAAACCGTGGTGGTGGCGGGCGCGGTCGGCATCGCCTACAACGGCGTGGCGCTGGCGGCGGCCGGGTCGAACGCATCGAACACCACGCGCGCCGTGACGCGCGCGCAGGTCGATGGCCTGACCCAGATCGACCCCAACGTGCGCGGCGCGGACAGCCTGAGTGTGAAGGCGACGAACACCGCCACGCTGAAAGCCACGGCGGCGGGCGCGAGCCTGTCGGGCACCTCGCAGGGCCTGGCCCTGTCGGTGGGCGTGGCGCTGGCCAGCAACCAGGCGCTGGGCGCGGTCGAAGCGGCGGTGACCAATTCGACCTTGAACGTCGGCACGGGCGCGCAGATGACGCGCGTGTCGGTCGGCGCAGAGGACACGACGACGCTCCAGGCCAAGGCCATCGGCGCATCACTGGCCTTCGCGATGGCGGGCGGTTCGCTGGCCGTGGGCGCGTCGGTGGCGCGCAACGTTGCGGCGACCAGCGTGCAATCCTATGTGACCGCGTCCACGCTGAACGTGTCGGACGCCGTGGCCGTGTCGGCCAAGGAAACCGCCACGCTGGACGGCCTGTCGGTCGCAGCCTCGGTGGCGGCCGGCTTCTCGGGCGTGTCCGTGTCCGGTTCGGGCGCGGAAGGCACGCAGATCGTCGCCAACGATGTGGGCGCTTATCTGTCGGGTTCGACCATCACGGCGGGCACGGGCGTGTCCGTGAAGGCGGACAACACGTCCACGATTTCGGCGGTGACGGGCGCGGTGTCGGTCAGTGCGACCGGCGCGGGCCTGGCGGCCAGCATCGGCGTGTCGATTGCCAACAATACGTTCGGCGCGTATTCGGGCGACGGCGTCAGCCGCGCCAACCGCGCGCTGGCGTATATCGAGAACAGCACCATCATTGTTGCCAAGGGCAATGTGGACGTGCTGGCCACGTCCACCGAGACGCTGACCAGCGTCAACTTCGCCGGCAGCGTGGCGGTGGCAGGAGCGGGCGGTTCGGCCGCCGGCTCCGGCGTGCAAGTCACCAACCGGTTCGGCACGACGACGTCGGCCTATATCCAGAATTCGGACGTGACGGCCGGCATGACGGGCCAGTCCGGCTCGGTGATGGTGCGCGCGCAAGATACCAGCACCATCCTCAAATCCGGCGCTTATGGCGTGGCGGTGGCGGCGTCGCTGCCGGTGCCTGGCAACTTCGGGCTGAACCTGGCCCTGGCCGTGACGCTGGTGGACAGCGTGGCCGAGAACCAGGTCAGCGCCTACGTCGCCAACGCCAGCGGCAAGAACGTGGGCGCGTATGACGCGGTCTCGGTGCTGGCGCTGCAACAGACCGACTTCAAGGGACTGGACGCGGTGACCGCGTCGGTCGCGGTGGGCGGCGGTATCGCGGCCTCGGGCGCGGGCGTGCGGGTCACGAACACCACGCGCAACAACGTCAGCGCCCGCGTCTCGGGCGCGGGCAAGGTGGGCGCGCTGGGCAAGGTCGATATCAAGGCCGACACCCGCATCGCCGCGCAGATCGACCTGACGCAGGTCAGCGTGGCGGTCGGCATGGTGGGCGTGGCGGTGGGCGTGGGCATTGCCGAGAACATCTCGCGCGACACCACGACGGCAACGGTGGACGGCGCAACGGTCGCCGCTCCGATGGTGGACCTGAGCGCGCTGGTCAGCGTGGATTTCAGCCAGACGCAGACGGCCGGCGTGGCCGCGACGACGGGGCTGGCGGTCAACGTCAATAAGGCGCTGGTGGACATCGGCGCAACGACGCTGGCCGAGGCACGCAACGGTGCGGTGCTGACGGGCGTGTCGGTCACCACCCCCGGCCTGGGCGTGACGCCCGGCATGGTCAACGTCAACGCGCAGGGCACGTATTACGGGCGCGCGTATTCCAAGGCGATCACCGGCGGCGTGATCGGCGTGGGCGTGATGAGCGCCGAGACGCGCCTGGGCGGTTCGCTCAAGGCCTCGGTGGACAACGCCACCTTGCAGGGCGCCATCGTCGGCGTCACGGTGGGCGCGACGACGGAACGCAACGGCGAAGCCGGCCTGCTGGCCGAGGCGCGCTCGCTGGAAGTGGGCGGGGTGACGGTGTCGATCGACACCGCCACGCTGACGACCGCGCTGGATGCGCGGGTGCAGATCGGCAACAACGCCCGCGTGGACGGCACGCTGCTCAGTATCTCCGCCTCGCAGGTGCAGGCGGTGGACGTCAAGATGGACGCCGGCACGATCGCGCTGGTGGCAGGCCGCCAGGGCAAGATCGATGTGCAGGTGGCCGGCAAGTCGGCCATCGACATCAGCGGCGGCGCACAGGTCTCGGGCAACAAGCTGGACCTGCGCAGCAACAACACGGTGCGCGGCACGTCTACCTTGAGCGGCTATTCCGTCAAGCTGGCGGGCGCGGACGTCAGCAAGCATTCGGTGACGATCAAGCCCGAATCGACGATCACCATCACCGGCGCGCGCCAGGCCGGCGACACGCTGGCCACGCCGGGCATGACGGTGGTGCAGGCGCGTGGCGACTACGGCACGCCCGGCATGCTGGACCTGGTCACGACCAACGACATCATCTACACGCAGCGCAACAAGATCACCGGCGTGTCCGGCGTCTCGGTCACGCTGTCGACCAACCATCTGAGCACCGATGGCGCCTTGTCCAAGGTCAAGGTGGACGGCGCGTTCCTGCGCAACGCCTTTGGCGACGTTGTCATGGCGGCGAACACGCGCGGCGTGACGACGACCATCAGCGACCTGCTGGTCGTGTCGGTGTCCAGCTTCAGCCGTTCGGACAGCAATAACGACCTGACGGTGCGCAACGCCATCGAGATTGACAATTCGTCGATCGAGGCCGACAGCATCCTGGCGCTGGCCGGCAGCGGCAAGGCGTCCGATCCGCTCTCTACCGGGTATCTGCTGGCCAACGACAACGTGTCGTTCACGCTGGTGGGCATTGCGCAGATTCCGGATGTGGACAGCGGCGCGAAGGCGCGCCAGATCAACACGGTGCTGATCGACGGCATCTCGTCGGCCGGCTCGCTGCTCAAGGCGCAGCGCAACGTGCGCCTGGAAACCAATCCGTCCACGCTGGACCAGGCCAAGGTCAATGGCACGGTCCAGGTGATCGGCCTGAACCTGAATCCCACGGCGGATCTGGCTGACGGCGTGGTGGATAGCAGTTCCAGCAAGGTCGCGACGGGCGCGGCCACGCGCATCATCGCGGGCGTGAACAACGCGGCCAACCTGTTCGTGATTCCGGCCGAGCTGCTCAAGGAGCTGGGCCTGTCGGGCCTGGCCGCGCAGGCGGCGGGCGGGGCGGTGAAGTTCGATTCGAACTCGGCCGTGGTCAAGGCCATCCTGGAAAAGCTGCTGGGCGCGGGCAAGACCAGCACGGACGGCGCGGCGGGCACGGTCAACATCGACGTGAACTACGAGCTGACGGCGTTCACCGCCAGCGACATCAAGGTCAACGTCACGACCGGCATGATCGTCAAGGACGGCAACAACTACTACCGCTACAACAGCCTGGACAGCCGCGACCTGGATCTGGCCAAGGAAAACTACGGCAACAGCTACTGGCTGCGCCTGGACAACGCCACGCAGGCGCAGAAGGACGAGGCGCTTGGGTCGGACTTCGGGACGACGGCCGCCGCGCAGGTGGGCAGCCTGTACTTCGTGCTCAAGACCGTGGACGTGGGCCGGCCCACGCTGCGCTACGCTAGCCAGCAGAACGTGATCAGCGAGCAGATCCGCACGCTGACCAAGATGCAGTCCGAACACGCGTCCGACCCGCAGGCCGTGGCGCGCTACCAGGCCAACATCGCCGCCTTGCAGCGTCAGTTGCAAAGCATCCAGATGGCCACGGTGGTCGATGGCCAGGTGCGCTATCTGGATTCTTTCTCGACCTTCTACGTCGAAATTCCCGATATGTACGCCTCGGGCGGCTCGGTGTACGTCAGCGCGACGGACGTGGCGGGCGTGAACCGCAACGGCATCGACGCGCGCGCCAACACGCAGATCAACATCGTCAACGACTCGCCGATGCTGATGAACGTGTACGACGCCGTGGTGCTGGACGGCACCATCATCCGGCCCGGTTCGGATGGGCAATTGAAGGTCTTCAAGACCGGCCACCTGTATATCAATGACGTGTCGGTCAAGGGCGCGACTGGCTCGGACACGGCCGAAGTCAACATCAGCCAGATCAAGAACACCTGGGCGGTCGACCCCTTCGGCGGCGCGCTGAACGAAGGCACTGACGATTCCTTGGCGAAGATGATCGCCTCAGCCCCGGTGGACCTGGGCCTCTTGGGCGCGGTGGTCAACCCGCTGGGCAAGGTGTCGGTCATCAATACGCTGGGCAGCATCAACGTGTCCGGCACGATCCAGGCGGTCAGCCTGGACATCGTGGCCAAGGGCAATTTCAGCCTGCAAAGCGAAGGCTGGTTCAACTCGGGCACCAATCCGACGCTGCTCAACGACAGTTGGGCCAGCGTCGTCAATGCCTTGAAGAGCGGCAGCACCAGCACCGGCATCAGCGACACGATGCAGAACGTGCTGCTGCGCTGGGGCTACACCAAGCTGGATTCGTTCAGCGAGGTGCTCAAGAACAACACGGCGGCGCGCGATTCGCGCATCTTTGCGCTGGGCGCGGTCAGCATTTCGGCGCTGACGCTGAATATCGACGGCAAGATCCAGAGCGGCCTGACCGACGCCTACATCAAGATCGACAGCTCGTTCCGGGGCGATCAGGACAAGTCGCTGCAAGACGGCAACGGCTACGCCATCAGCGGCGTGTCGTTCAGCGCGGACGGTTCGTTGAACCGCTACGGCGCGATTACCGGCCGCTTCGACTACGCCACGCAGACGATCATTCTCGATCCGATCCGTCTGGCGGGCGGCAGCATTTCGCTGACCGGCCAGATCGTCTCGGTGGGCAATGGCAACCTGATCGTGGCCAACGGCTATGCGTCCGTGCACATCGACAACCAGACGACCTATGCGCTGGTCACGGGCGACATCGACGTCAGCACGTATCGCCGGGGCCGCATCGAGATCATCGACACGGCGCGCGGCCAGAAGGACCTGTACGAGCTGCAAGGCACGAACAACGTCGTGCACACCGTGTGGAACAAGTTCGTGCAGGTCACGCCTAATTCGTCCGACCCGACCGCCTTGAGCTGGATCTGGGTGTATGACAGCGGCAATGGGCAGCAAAGCACGGCGGGCGCGAGCAGCGCGGCCGGCACCTTGCAGGATGGCCAGACGCTGACCTTGAGCTACAAGCCCCAGGCCGGCCAGATGATGGTCTGGGTGATGGGCTGGAGCTCCGGCGAAACCACCACTACCGTCTACACGACCAAGCAGTTCAACCTGTTCGGCGACTTCGACCCCTTGGGCTGGCTGACGGACAAGAACACCAGCAAGTCCGGCCCCGTGACGGTCTTCGAGACCCCGCGCCCGGTGCTCGTATCCACCGTGGTCGCCTATGACGGCGTCAATTCGGTGCCGGATGCGCTCAAGCAGCAACTGATCGCCAGCGGCAAGCTGAACGATGCGCTGCTGCCCACCACCATCGAAGGCAGCGGCACGCAGAAGCTGGTGGAAGACACCAGCGGCAGCATCGTGGGCCCGGACGGCAAGCACTACCGCCTGGAGACCACGGGCGGCACCGCGCTGGACACGTCCGTGTTCAGCGTGGCCTACCGTAAATTCAATACCGGCGTCATTGTGCGCAACGACGGCCCGCACACCAGTGGCGGCGGCTGGCTGCGCACCAAGACCACGACGCTGACGCAGGTGGTCGAGAAGAAGCAGCAAGAGCTGTTCACCTTCTACATGCCGGCCTCGCAAGAGATCACCCTCAGCTTCATGGGGTCCAGCAACGCCGCCAACGCGATCTACATCCGCAGCAATGGCGACCTGACGCTGGCGGGCAACCTGATCGTGGGCAACGGCAAGACGGTGCATCTGGAAGCCGTGTCGGCGTCTTCGCCGACGTCGATCACGATGCAGGGCGACGTTGGCATCATGGCGCGCGATCCGAACGGGCAGATGCCCAGCGGCGCCAACGCGGCGCTCAACGTCGAGGCCATCGCGCTGGGCGGGGCCATCAAGCTCAACCTGATGGGTTCGACCGGCTACACGCGCGCCGAGGCCCGCAACGATATCCGCTTGAATTACTTCTCGGAGGGCGGCGCCAGTTCGTGGGCCACCTTGCAGAAGGTGAATTCGTCGGCCGGCACGGTGTACATCGAAGCGCTCAACGGCATCTTCGCGCACGCGTCCACCGCCAGCACCGACACCGTCGTGTCGGGCAACCGTATCGAACTGAACGCCGGTTACGGCGCCATCGGTACGGCGTCCAAGGCGCTGACCATCCATGCGCGCCAGGGCTTCGCGGCCCAGGCGGGCCTGGCGGGCGGCCCGGTGGGCGCGGACAAGAGCATCTATCTGTCGCAGAACGTGCTGAACGCCGACCTGACGCTGGTCAAGCCGGTCAACTGGACGAATCCGCAGGCTTCCGTCTACGCCGAATTGGGCAGCGTGAACATCACGCTCAATGGCGGTTCGCTGCTGGACGGCGAACTGGCCGACACCCGCACGGCGACGGAGAAGGCCTATCCGACGGTCACGGCGAAGATCCTGGCGGATCTGAATGCGCAACTGGCGCAGTACAACAGCTACTGGTCGGGCGTGCGCGCCTTGCAGACCGCGACGATCACGCTGGGCGGCGTGGGCACCTACCTGAGCACGCAGTCCGAAGGCGGCCAATACCTGGCGCTGACGCTGACGGCCAGCCAGTACGCGGCCGCGCTGAAGGCGGCGGTGGATGGTCAGCATCTGGTGCGCCTGGCCTACAACAACAGCCTGAACGGCAACGCCCGCACGGAAATCCTGGGCTATCTGGGCCTGGTGTCCGGCAGTGGCGTGAATGATGTCTACCGCTTCACGTTCACGGTCTACGACCCGGCCAATCCGACGGCGAACGCCGGCCCGGTGTCGCTGGCCGCGCTGGGGTACACGGCCGGCAGCCAGGGCGTGCTGTACGGCCCGTCCTACGCGCTGGCAGGCGCAACGGATCAGGCCAACGCCAATCTGCCGATCTCGTTCACCTTGCCGTCCGGCGCACTGACGGTGCAGCAGGGCTCCAGCACCTTGCGCCTGCAACTGAGCAACGCGCAGCTGAACGCCTTGGCGGCCAAGTCGGGGCAGGCAAGCGGCGACCTGTATCAGCGCGCGCTGGCCGGCCTGCGCTCGTACACGTACATCCTGGTCGATGGACAGCAGCTGACCGTGGATCAGATCGTCCCGACCGGCCAATGGTGGGGCTCGGCGATGTTCGACACGGTCCTCATCACGCTGAAGTCGCCCTATGTGGGCGACCTGAGCGCGGTTGACAGCAGCGGCCATCACAACCTGAACATCGTGCTGGGCAATGCGTCCGGCACCTTGGGCGGCGAAGACCTGAGCGGTTCGGCCAATACGCCGCGCCCCGTGGTTCCTGGCAGCGGCACGGCCGCGCCCGTGCTGGGCGCGACCGATCGGGATATCTCTGCCGATGTCATCGCGGCCATCACGCAGTACAACCTGGACCATCCGCAAGGCCAGATCAACACGGGCGCGGGTTCGCTGTACGCCAACCTGACGGCGACCACGCCGGGTACGACGTGGTCG
This sequence comes from Achromobacter piechaudii NBRC 102461, assembly GCF_001571245.1. Lineage (GTDB taxonomy): Bacteria > Pseudomonadota > Gammaproteobacteria > Burkholderiales > Burkholderiaceae_B > Achromobacter > Achromobacter piechaudii. The sequence goes on from NZ_BCTK01000001.1 coordinate 739,306, forward strand.
GTCATCGAGCGCACCGTGACCAGCAACCAGCTCCAGCTGGCCGGTAACACGCTGGGCTGGCAGATGCCGTCGGTCAATTCCGTCCAGCAGTACAACGACTGGATGAACAACACGGCCAACGGCCTGATCGGCAGCGAGATCACGTTCACGATCGACGGGGTGAGCCATACCCGCCGGATCACGTCGCTCAAGCTGGTGCAGGCCGATGGCTCGCCCGCGACCAGCCTGTACGACTCTCAGAACCAGATCGCTTTCAGCTTCTCGGGCGCTGCCGTGTCCTTGAAGAATTTCTATGTGCGCGATGGCGTGAACATCGTGTCGGCGGCGGGCCTGCCGTCGCAGCTGACCTACGGCCTGACCGGCCTGGGCAACGGCACCGGTTCGGTGGCGGTGGCCTACACGATCCAGCGTGGCTTTGGCGCGGTGGCGCTCAAGCAGGGCGTGCTGACCTCGGACACCCCGAACAACAACTGGGGCTGGTTCGGCAGCAACCTGCTGCCGTTCTACAGCTATACGGAAACGGCAGGCGCGGGCTATGCCGAATTCGTCGACATGGGCAATGGCTTCGGTTGGGATCTGACCAAGTCCAACATGAGCGACGTGGCGCGTACGCAGCTGGCCAACAGCATCAAGGCGCTGCTGCAAAGCGGCCAATCGATTTCGCTGGCCGGGCTTGAGCTGTACATGACGAACCAGAACGGCAGCTTGCAAGGCCATGACCTGGGCGTCTATGACAACGGCACGCTGCGCATCCTGACCATCGTGGACGCCAACGGCGACCCCTTGACCGCCTCCAGCCCGGACAGCGCGTGGCTGACCGGCCGCATCACGTTCTCGGGCAAGGTGTATGCGCAGAAGGGCCAGCTGGAAGACCTGAACGTCTACCAGAACACCAACGTGCATGATACGGCTACGTCGGGCAGCTACACGCCGGTCTTGCAGGGCATGACCGTGAACGCCGGCATCCGCCTCGTGGACAACGGTTTTGCGCAGCAGTCGCTGACGCAATTCGGCGTGGCCACGCTGACCCTGCCGGGCACCGACCGGCTGGTGCAGGGCCAGCGCGTGGAACTGAGCTTCGCCAATTCCACGCAGACCGCCATCTATTACATCCAGAGCGTCAACGGCCGCGTCGTGACGCTGTCCGAGAGCGTGGATGGCGCCTTCAATGGCGGCGACGCCGTGACCATCGCGAAGATATTCGGGGTGGCCGGCAGCACGCCGGGCGCGGTGACGGTCAAGCTGTTGGACGCCGCCGCCAGCGGCGCTACCGTGTCGGCCGACAACGTCATTACCTTGACCGACATGAACATCGTGCCGGTGACGGACGCGAGCGGCCAGGTCACGGGCTACCGGGCCTTGCAGAACTACGACCGCGTCTATCTGAACGATGTGCGCGTGCAGATCGGCAAGACTTCCAGCCTGCAAACCAACGTGGCCTACTACGTGCTGGTCGGCGCGAACAATACGGTCCAGCTGTTCGCCTCGAAGGAACAGGCGGTGCTGCATCAGCAGATCGAACTGCTGAACCAGACGGCCGAAGGGCGCGAGCTGGCCAAGGCGCTGTTCACGGACGCGGGCATCACCGGCGAGCTGCTGCGCGGCTTTGCGGCGGCCGATATCCGCGGCATGTTCACCGTGTCCACGCATCTGTTCCAGACGCAGGCGGCCGGTTCGACGGCGGGCCTGAACGCGTCGATGCAGGCGCTGCACGAACAGTTGAAGAACCAGGGCTTCGACGCCAACTACCTGCCGGCGGCGCTGGATATCACGGCGGCGTTGAACCTGGTCAAGTCCACGCGCAACCAGATCGTCTACGACTACGTGGTGGACAAGGAACTGGCGCAGACCGCCGAATACCACAACTACTGGCGCGACCGCCTGGAGTCTGCGGCAGGCGCGGCCAGCTCGGCGTTGACCTCGGTAGGGGCGGGCAGCTTCAAGCTGGCCAACATGAATATCGTGGACGACGGCACGGGTCAGCTGCGCGCGCTGCGCACGGGCGACGAGATCTATTTCCGTCAGTCAGTGGGCAATGTCCGCGCCGACACCGCGTACTACGCCATCGTGGGCGCGGACGGCACGATCCGTCTGGCGGCCACGCTGGCTGACGCGATGCTGTACCAGACCGGGGCCGGGCAGAACGACGGCCTGTTGGCGCTGTACCCCAACATGGGCGAGGCGATCACGCTGGCGTTCGATGCGTCCAGCCTGAACGGGGCGGGTGTGCAGGCATACACGCGCACCTACACGCAGCGCGCCGATGCGCCCGCGCAGACGGCGGCCGACATTGCGCTGTACGGTCAGACCTACAACGCGGGTTACTTCTTCTACTTCTCGACGGCCACGTTGCGCAACATCGAGAACAACCTGCTGTATCCGGTGTCTGCGGCCATCAACGAACAGGTCTTCGACGTGGACAGCGACGCCGATGGCGCGCCGCCCGTGGACCGGTTCCTGAACATCAAGGCGGGCGGTGGCATCGTGCTGCGCACCTCGGGCCAGGGTTCGATCGGCGCGGAGCTGGGCGACTACACGCTGCAACTGCCTAACCTGGCGGGCCTGTCGGACGACGAGCGCGCCAACGTGTTCGACTCGCTGCCGGAGGCCGACAAGGCCATCCTGTCGCGGGCGAACGCCGTCAACCTGGCGGGCGTGTATCACACGCTGTATCGCTACATCGGCCCGGCCGGCACCACGCCGCTGGACCGCGCCAGCGTGGACTTCACCGATACGAGCCTGTGGCAGCGCTTCGAGCCGGTGTATTCGAACGACGCGTCGCTCAAGCTGGGCACGACCTTGTCCGCCAACAGCGCGGTGCAGTTCCTGTTCGCAGACCGCTTCGGCCTGTACGAGAACAGCCGCGAGGTGTTCATCTACAACAGCAAGCTGCTGGAAGGCGCATCGGCGGGCGAGATCGGCCAGTGGCAGGCGAATCTTGCCGCCGCGCGCGCCAACGGCGTGCAGGTGGTGGATATCGGCAGCGGCTTCCTCGATCCGGTCTGGAAGCCGGTCAACGTGCCCTACATGGCGCAAGACGGCGCCAGCCCGCAGGCATTGTCCAGCGGCATGCTGGTGGGCGACATGCGCGACCCGCGCTACCTGACGCTCAAGCTCACGCGCTCGCTGGCAGTGCAGGCGGTCAATGGCGTGGTGTCCGCCTACAGCGACACCACCGTCGGGCTGGATTCGCCCAAGGGCAGCATCCGCCTGGGCGATATCCACGCCAAGGATGGCATCACCATCACGGTCAGCGCGCAGGGCGGCTCCATCATCGGCACCGATGCAGGCACGCTGGAAAGCGCCGGGCAGGTCAGCCTGGTGGCGCATCAGGACATCGTGGGCAGCACCCGCGATGCCGATGGCATCTACCAGTACGACGCCAGCCGTCATCTGCAATTGAGCCTGTCGGCCGGCCACGCGCTGTATGTGGAAGCGGGCGGCGTGGCGCGCGTATCGCAGTCGGGTGCGCAGGACCTGAACCTGGTCCTGGCCAACACCAAGGGCACGGCGGCGGGCGGGTCTTCGTACCAGACCGACGCCAACCTGCGCGTGGGTCAGGTGGTATCGGCGGGCAGCGTGACCTTGAAGGCGGGCTTGTCAATCCTGAACGCCACGTCCGACGGCCAGCGCCAGTACGCCAACGTCGTGTTGTCGGACCTGAGCGCCGCCGAGCTGGCGGGGCTGGGTTATGTCCGGGAAGTGGTGCTGATCGCCGGGCAGTCGGTGGGTCAGCTGGGGGCGGACGTGTCGCAGGAAGGCGCGCCGCTGCTGGTCAGCATCTCGGCCAGCGATACGCAGGCCACGCTGCGCGCCTCGGCGACGCAGGGCGTCAACCTGTACGCCATGCACGGCCTGCGCCTGGGCGGGATCGACGTGGTCGATGCCGGCGGTGCGCGCGGCGATGTGCGCATCTATGCGCTGGACGCCATCCTGAACGGCACGGCCTCAAACCAGGCCGCAATCACCGCCCGCAACGTGTGGCTGGAAACGCTGTCGGGCAGCGTGGGCGCGCTGGGTGCGCCGCTGCTGACCGATATGTCGGGCTATCTGGTGGCGTCCGCGCTGGGTTCGGTGTCGATCAGCCAGCTGGGCGCGCACGATCTGGTGCTGGCAAGGGTGGAGTCGCGCTCACGCGACGAGGTCCATCTGAGCAGCGAGGCCAGCATCGTCAACGACAAGACGGCGCAGCCGGGCCTGTCGGCCACGCGCGGCGACGCGGTGGTGACGGGCGGCAGCCTGTACTTCGTGGCGGGCGGCTCGGTGGGCGGCTATGCGCTGCCCGATACGGCCGGCGCGGCGGTCAACGACGCGCTGATCGTGGCGGCGGTGGGCGCGCAATCGACCATCAATGTGCAAGCGGTGGGCGACGTGGCGCTGGTGCAAGCCGGCGCGGCGACCGATGCGCAAGGCGTATCGCAGGCGCTGTCGTTCAATGTGGGCCAGATTCAGGTGCGCAACGCCTGGCTGGTGGCGCGTCATGAAGGCGCGCAGGCGGGCACGTCGGGCGACATCGTCATCGCGCCCGATGCCGTCATCAGCGCGGCAGGCGTCTTGAGCCTGTTGGCGGGCAACAACCTGTCGGTCGCGGGCCGCAGCGGTTTGCAGGCGGGCGGTCTGGTCCAGGCGGGCCAGCGCATGAACCTGCGCGTGGACCGCGACGACCGTGGCGCAGCCGGCTATGGCAAGGCGTCCGTCGTGGACGTGAACGGCCGCCTGTTGGCGCCCGAGGTCTACGTGTACGGCAGCGACAGCGGCGACAACACCATCAGCTTCGGCGCCAGTGCCGAGGTCGGTGGTGCGCTGGACGGCAACGGCGCGTTGACGCAGGGCGACCTGCTGGACGTGACGGGCGGCTCGGGTCAGGACACTGTGCAGGTCAATGCGCTGCTGATCAATCAGCAGCAGAGCATGGTGCGGACCCTGGGCGGCGACGACTCGGTGACGTTCGCCGACACCACGGTGCGCGGCGCGGTGACCGTGCTGATGGGCGCAGGCGCTGACGCCGTGACGGTGCAGAGAAGTGGCATTACCGGCGCGCTGACGGTAGATGCCGGCGACGGCGGCAACGTCGTGCTGGTGGAGTCGGTGACGGTGGGCGGCGATGTGTCGATCACAACCGGCGCGGATGCGGATCAGATCACGTTGCAGGGTACGGACGTGACCGGTTCGGTGACGGTGTTCGGCGGCGACGGCGCTAACGTCGTGCTGGTGGATACGGTGACCGTGGGCGGTGATGTGTCGATCACGAGCGGCGTGGATGCGGATCAGATCACGTTGCTGGACACGGACGTGACCGGTTCAGTGATGGTGTTCGGCGGCGACGGCGCTAACGTCGTGCTGGTGGATACCGTAACCGTGGGCGGCGATGTGTCGATCACGACCGGCGCGGATGCGGATCAGATCACGTTGCAGGACACGGACGTGACCGGTTCAGTGACGGTGTTCGGTGGCGACGGCGCTAACGTCGTGCTGCTGGATACGGTGACCGTGGGCGGCGATGTGTCGATCACGACCGGCGCGGATGCGGATCAGATCACGTTGCAGGACACGGACGTGACCGGTTCGGTGATGGTGTTCGGTGGTGACGGCGCTAACGTCGTGCTGGTGGACACGGTGACCGTGGGCGGCGATGTGTCGACCACGACCGGTGCGGATGCCGATCAGATCACCTTGGTGGACAGCGGCCTGACCGGCGCGCTGACGATTGCGGCGGGCGCTGGCGACAACACCTTGTTGCTGGACACCCTGACGGTGGGCGGCGCTACCCGCATCACCGCGGGCTCCGGCCAGGACGTCATCATGCTGCTGGACAGCGGCTTGATGGGCGCGCTGACGGTGGACGCGGGCGATCGCGACAACGCCGTGCTGCTGGATACCGTGACGGTCACCGGCGCAACGTCGATCACGACGGGCGCGGGCGATGACGGAATCACGCTGCGCCAGAGCGGCTTGACCGGCTCATTGACGGTGGCGGCCGGGAACGGCGACAACAGCGTCTTGCTCGATACCGTAACCGTGGGCGACGACACGTCGATCACAACGGGCTCGGGCAATGACGTGATCGGCTTGACCGACAGCGATCTGACCGGCGCGTTGACCATCATTGCCGGTGACGGCGACAACGGCGTGCTGCTGCAAACCGTGACGGTCGGCGGCGACACTTCCGTTTCCAGCGGCCAGGGCGATGACCTGATCGCCCTGGTGGATAGCGGCCTTGCCGGCATGCTGACGGTGAACGCAGGCGACGGAGAAAACGTCGTCGTGCTCGATACCGTGACCGTGGGACGCGACACCGCCATTACGACTGGCTCGGGCGCGGATCAGATCGGTCTGGTCGATTCCGATCTGGCCGGCTCGTTGACCATCGACGCCGGAGACGGCGCGAACCTGATCCTGATCGACACGGTGTCCATCGACGGCGACACCGTCATCGCCACGGGCACGGGCGCGGACGAGATCAGCCTGCTGGATAGCGCGGTGGGCGGTTCGCTCGCCATCGCGGCGGGCGACGGCGACAACACTTTGCTGACGGATACCGTAGTCGTGGTGGGCACGACCGCGATCACCACGGGCCTGGGCGCTGACCTGATCACGCTGTCCGATTCCGACTTCCTGGGCCGTCTGTCCGTGGACGCCGGCGCGGGCAACGACAAGATCTGGATGGCACGCATCCTGCTGGGCAGCGGCGCGACCGTGCTGGCGGGTGCGGGCGACGACATCATCTACCTGTCGGCGCGCGCGCTGGCCGGCGGCGTTTCGCTGCACGGCAACGACGGCGACGACCTGATCGTGCTGGACCAGCTGCCTACGCTGACCAGCCAGCAGGGCGCGGCCGGCGTGACGGATCGCGTCGACGTCGACGGCGGCCGGGGCGCGGATCGCATCATCGTGAACCTGGCCCAGGCGCTGACGTCCATCGTCATCAACGTGCACGATTCCGACGACAACGGCCTGGAAAACCTGTCGGAGCTGAACCAGCTGACGATCAACGGCACCACGCAGGACGAGACCTTCCTGGTGCGCGAACACTTCGTGGCTAAGATCACGCCGCAAGGCGCGGGCTACGCCAGCGAAGTGCAGCGCGTGAACTACGACCGCAGCATGACGGGCGGACTGCGCCTGAATGCGGTGGACGGGGCTAACCGCTTCTATATCGACGACACCAGCACCTATGTGGTCATCGACGGCGGCCTGGGCAGCGATGCGTCCAAGCACAACGAATACCAGGTCGGCCAGTTGTACGCGCTGGACCGCCAGTTCCCCAACGTGGGCGCGGGCGATGCCATCGATACCGTGCAGACCACGCAAGGCTATCTGTCGCGCGGCAACAGCTACGGCCTGACCCTCTACGGCGCGGAAAACAGCAGCAACGTCTTCCGCATCTACAGCAACGCCGCGCCGCTGGCGCTGTTCGGCGGCAAGCGCGACGACGAATTCATGGTCTACGCGTTCAAGCAGGCGCCAGCCGAAGGCGGCGGTTATGTCGTCAACGGCCCCGTGTCGATCGATGGCGGAGCAGGCCTGAACACGTACACGGTGCTGGGCTCGGAAGACGACGACGCCTTCGTGCTGACGCAGGAAGGCATCCGGGGCGCCGGGCTGAACACCAGCTACCAGAACATTCAGCGCGTCAATCTGGATGCGCGCGAGGGCAATGACCACATCTACGTGCTGTCCACGCGCAGCAACGTCATCACGACGCTGATCGGCGGACGCGACAGCGACACCTTCGATCTGTCGGGCGACGTGGCCGGCAACACCATCGTGACCGGTCGCGGCGGTTCGCGCGACGTGCTCGATGGCGCGCAACCGGTCAGCATCGCCGCGCAACCGGGGCAGTTGGACGCGAACGGCGGCAACACGCTGTCGCTGGCGATCAATCTGGACCTGAACGTGCTGCCGCGCCCGGCCTCGGGCCAGGCGTATGTGTCGCTCAGTAGCGCCATGGTGGCCTCGGCCCTGTATGGTTCGTTGACGCAGGGCGTGGGCCTTGCCGCCACCGATTCGATGGCGGCCGCCATGCAGAGCCTGCAAGGGCGCGGGCTGTTGCTGTCTACCGATGGCGGGCTGACCTGGCATCAAAGCGTGGTGCTGACGTTCGACGCGAATGGCGTCGGCGCGCAAGCCTGGGGCGCCATGCAGCAGGTGCTGGTCAAGGTCGAAGACGGCGCGGGCGTGGGCTTGCCGCCGTTGAGCCTGGCGGGCCGGGACCTGTATCTGTCGGCCTCGCTCTTTACGACCTTGCCCGGTCTGCAAGACGTGGCGCTGCCGCCGATCCTGGTGCGCGTGGCGGACCCGGCCTATGCCGGCCCCGCCAATGACGCAGGCAAGGTGCGCGACCCGCGCGCCAGCGACCAACCGGTGGTCAGCGTAGATCCGGTCACCGGGATCAGCTATGCCAACCACGGCGACCAGCCGCACGATGTGTCCGGCATCCAGGGCACGCTGCTGATCGAAGGCGATACGCTGGACCGCCCCGATTACGACGGCACGCTGCATGCGGGCGTGGGCCTGCCGGGCGAGACCGACGGCGTGCTGGGCGCGCGCCAGGACGGCGTGGCGTCCACCGCGCCGGTCAACGACCGCATCCGGCTCTTCAACGACGGCACGAGCGCGGGCCAGAGCGGCATGCAGGGTCAGGTCGACAACCTGGGCGGCCTGGGTCGCGTTTACGACAACGCGCAAGCGGCCGACTTTGGCCGCATCACCGGGCTGGGCATGACGCCGGGCCTGGGCGGCGCGGGCGGCACGGTGTCGCAGACGAGCGCGGCGGGCACGCACGTGTTCGACCGGGGCATTGTGTTCCACGGCGTGCAATCGGTGAACACGATGCTGGGCCAGGGCGACGACACCTACACGGTGCGGCACGCCACGGTCGGCACCGTCACGCTGGTTCAGGGCGGCGGTGGCAACAACCTGCTGGTGGCCGAGGGCGCCACGGTGGGCGGCACGGACCGTCCGGTGCTGCTGTTCGGTTCGACCAGCCAGGACGACGCCTACTACACCGCGCAACCCGGCCAACGGGTGGCGGGGCAGGCGCTGCACTTCGGCGCCGCAGGCAACAACGTGCTGGACGCGCGCACCACCACGCAGGGCGTCATCCTGTACGGCGGCGCGGGCAACGACCTGATCCTGGGCGGATCGGGCAACGACCTGATCGCCGGTGGCGGCGGCAGCAACATCATCCATGCGGGCCAGGGCAACAACATCGTGTTCGGCAACGCCGGCATGAACATCAGCCTGGATGTGCCCATGGACATGAGCGCGGCGGCGGCGGCCGACGGGCAATCGCTGGCGGCGCTGACGCTGGTGCTGACGCCCGAGCAGGCGGCCGCCCTGGCGGTGGGCGCGTCAGCGGACGGGCTCGTGGCGGGCGGCAACACGATCACGGCAGGAGACGGCAACAACATCGTGTTCGCCAACTACGGCCGCATCGTGACGGTGGAACCGGTCAACTTCCTGCGTCAACGCGGCGATTTCATCGACGCGGCGGCGCCGGGCGCGGGCGTGCGCTATCTGGCGGGTTCGGGCTTGCAAAGCCTGGAAACCATCAACCTGCCTGCGGGCGGCACGAACACCATTACGGTGGGCGCGGGCCGCAACGCCTTGTTTGGCGGCATGGGCGATGACGTCATCCGCGCCGAGGGCGCGGGCGGCTTCAACCTGATCGCCGGCGACGGCGCACGGGCGGTGTTCACCGCCGCTGGCCGTATCGCGCTGTTTGAATCCACCTACGCTTCGGTGGGCGGTTCGGACAGTCTCTACAACAATGGCGAAGGCGTGATGATCGGCGGCATGGGCGCGGACCAGTTGGAAAGCGGCGCGGGCAGCAACGTGATGTTCGGCGACAGCGGCCGCGTGGCGATGGTCAACGACCGCCTGAGCCTGATCGAAACCGTGGACATCGCGTTCGGCGGCAACGACATCCTGCTGGCAGGCACGGCCGGCAACTACATGCTGGGCGGCCTGGGCGCGGACAACTTCCGCGGCAACTTCTCCAAGGATGTGATTGTGGGCGACTTTGCCGCCATCTATATCGAACCGGAGAGCGGCCGCGTGGTGAACCTGACCCGCTTCGGCATGGGCGGCAACACGCCCGACCTGATCACCCGCACGCTGGAAGATCTGTATTCCTGGAACGGGGACTTTGGCGCCTGGCCGCGTCCGGCCTATATGCCGCTGATGACGCGCTGGAGTGCGGGCGCATCGGTCACGGCCGGGCAGGAAGAGCAAGCGCACCGGGTCAGCATGGGACCGGCGCAGCCGGACATCGCAATCGCGCGCCACGACGGCGGACTTTCCGACTATGCTTCGGCGGGCGCGCGGGGCGAGGTGTTCCTGCGCACCGATCAAACTGCGCAAGGCTCGGGCCAGGGCTATCCGTCCGGCGCACAGCCTGCGCCGGGCAAGCAGCCCGAGCCCAAGCCCGAGCGGCAAGCGGACCCGGATGCCGCTCCGCAAGAAGGTGCGTCGTCCGACCAACCGGCGCTTGTCGCGCCGAAGACGGCGGCGCTGACTGAAGCCGACCCGGCCGTCGATGGCAGCGCGTCCGCCGATCCGGGGAACGCCTTGGCCGAGCAAGTGGCCATGGCGGCGGGCGTGGGCATCCTGGGCTTGAGCGGTGCGCTGGGCAAGTCGGGCAACGCGACGGTCGTGTTCAATTCAAAGACCAATACCTGGGAACCGAAGGTCAGCCGCAAGCGCGGACTGAGCGTACGGCAACCGGTGCTGACGGAGCGTGAAAGCAAGGATGAATGATGCAGTCGTGCCCGCGCAGGTCAAGCGCGCGGATCTGGCATGGTGGTCGGCGCTGTCGTCCGCCACCGATCGCCAGTCCTTCCTGGACGCCTGGCTGGCCTTGCAGGCCGGCCAGCTGTCGGGCGTGCGCCATGCCGCGCTGATCCTGGGCGAGCCGGACACCGGCCCGTTCGAGGCCGTGTCGCAATACCCCGTGGGCAGCCGCGCCGGCGCGGCCTTCTATGGGGCGGTGGACGAGGCCTTGCAGGGCCGCGAAGTGGCCGTGTCGGCCGATGCCGCTGGCCTGGTGGTGGCGTATCCGCTGGTGCAGAACGGCCTCATCCATGGTGTGGCCGCGTTTGAAACCGTCATGCAGGCCCCCGAGCCACTGGTGCAGGCGCTGCGCTGGGGCGCGGGCGTGCTGGAACTCTGGCTGCTCCAGCAGCAGGAAACCGATAGCGCGCAAACGGTCGAACGCCTGATGGTCGTGATCAATTGCGTGGCGCGCTCGCTCAAGGAAGGGCAGTTCAAGGACGTGGCGCTGACCTTGGTGACCGACCTGGCGACGCGGCTGGAATGCGACCGGGTCAGTATCGGCTTCCGGCAGGATGGCCGCAGCAAGGTGTATGCCTTGTCGCACAGCAGCCGGCTGGTGCAGAACATGAATCTGGTGCGCAGCGTGGCCGAGGCCATGGACGAAGCCATCGACCAGAACACCACGCTTTGCGTGCCGCAGGACGAGGGCCGCACCATCCAGCTGCGCGCGCACCAGAAGCTTGCGCGCGAATTCGGCAACCGCAACGTATTGACAGTGCCGGTCGCGCCCGACAACGAGGCGCGCGGCGCGCTGGTGTTCGAGCGCCCCGACGACCTGCCGTTCGACAAGGCCAGCATCGAACTATGCCAAAGCGTGGTGCTGCTGGCGGGCCGCGTGCTGTATCAGCGCTTGCAGCAGGAACGCCCCTTGTGGCGCAAGGGGCGCGATGCGCTGCTGCGCGAAGCGGGCCACCTGCTGGGGCCGCGCCACATCGGCCGCAAGCTGGCGGCCCTTGCGCTGGTGGCGGCGGTGGCGTTCGCCGTTTTCGCGCACGGCCCGTACCGCATCAGCGCGACAGCCACGGTGCAGGGCGTGGTCCAGCGCGTGCTGGCCGCGCCCTTCGATGGCTATATCAGCGATGCGTCGCGGCGGGCGGGCGACGTCGTGAAGCAGGGCGACGCGCTGGCGGCGCTGGACACGCGCGAGACCGAATTGGAATTGCTGCGCGCCGGCAACCTGGAAGTGCAGTACCGCCGTCAGGCCGAAGAAGCCTCGGCGCGGGGTGACAGCGCGGCGTCCGCCATCGCACAGGCGCAGGCGCGCCAGGCGATGGCGCAGATCCAGTTCTATCGGGAACAGGTCCAGCGCTCGACCTTGCGCGCCCCATTTGACGGCGTGATCGTCAGCGGCGACCTGAGCCAGCAGCTGGGCGAGGCGGTCAAGCGCGGGCAGGAGCTGTTCAAGCTGTCGCCGCCGGACGGCTATCGGCTGTGGCTGGATGTGGAAGACCGCTTGATCGACGACGTGGCGGTGGGGCAGACCGGCAGGGTGGCGCTGGCCGCGATGCCCGACCGGCAGATTCCGTTCACCGTCACACGCATCGTGCCCCTGGCGCAGGTGCAGGAAGGCAAGACCGTGTTCCGCCTGGAGGCCAGCCTGGAACCGGCGGCGGCGCAGGCGCTGCGTCCCGGCATGGAAGGCGTGGGCCGGATCGATATCGACCAGCGCCGCTATGCCTGGATCTGGACGCACGGGTTTTTTGATTGGCTCCGCCTGAAGTGGTGGGCCTGGTTCGGCTGACGAGAAGATGTCTGGTACCGCGCTCTATAGCAATTCCTGGCACCGGGTCAGCACGCTGCGCCCTCGGCTGCGTTCGCACATCCATATCCATCGCCACGTGTATCGCGGCGAGGTCTGGTATGTGATGCAGGACCAGAGCAACGGCGAATTCCATCGCTACACGCCCGAAGCCAATCTGCTCATCAGCCTGATGGACGGGCGGCGCACGGTGCAGGAGATCTGGGAGATCGCCTGCGGCCAGCTGGACGATGACGCCATGCCGCAGGACGAGGTCATCCGGCTGATGGCGCAGCTGCACCGCGCCGACGTGCTGACGACCGACCGCGCGCCCGACGTACGCGATCTGGTCGAACGGCGCAAGCGTCAGCGCATGCAGAAGATCAAGCAGTACATCGGCAACCCCAGCGCGCTGAAGCTGCCGCTGTTGGACCCGGACCGCTGGCTGACGCGCGCCTTGCCCTGGTATCGCTGGCTGTTCACCTGGGTGGGCGGCCTGCTGTGGCTCGTGGTCGTGGCGGCCGGGGCGGCGCTGGGCGCGATGCATTGGCAGGCGCTCACCCACAACATCTGGGATCAGGTGTTCTCGTCGGGCAACGTGCTGGCCATGGCGTTGGTGTACCCGGTGGTCAAGGCGATCCACGAATTGGGCCACGCCTGCGCGGTCAAGGCGCGCGGCGGCGAGGTGCACGAGATCGGCCTGATGTTCCTGCTGCTGGTGCCCATCCCCTACGTCGATGCGTCCGCCGCCTCGGCCTTTGCGGACAAGCGCTGGCGGATGCTGGTGGGCGGCGCGGGCATCCTGGTGGAACTGTTCCTGGCGGCGGTGGCGATGATCGCGTGGACGCAGCTGGAGCCGGGGCTGGGCCGCTCGCTGGCCTATACCGTCATCATCCTGTGCGGCGTATCGACGCTGTTCATGAACGGCAACCCGCTGCTGCGTTATGACGGTTATTACGTGCTGTCCGACGGCATCGAGATTCCCAACCTGGGCCAGCGCGCCAACGGCTATCTGGGCTACCTGTTCAAGCGCTACGTGCTGGGACTGCGCGGTGCAGAGGCCCCGCGCGCCACGCCCGGCGAACGCGCCTGGTTCGTGGGCTACGCGCTGCTGTCCTTCTGCTACCGCATGTTCATCATGTTCCTGGCCATCTTCATCATGGCCGGGCAATTTTTCTTCTTTGGCGTCCTGCTGGCGATGTGGGCGCTGTTCAACACGATCGTGATGCCGCTGTGGCGGCTGGGCCGGCAGTTCTATGCCGACCCGCAGATCCAGGCGCATCGCCTGCGTTCCTACGCGATCAGCGCGCTTTGTATCGCCGGGCTGATCGGGCTGGTGGGGGCGCTGCCGATGCCGTCGTCCACCGACACCGAGGGCGTGGTGTGGGTGCCGCCCAGCGCGCAGGTCCGCGCGCCGGTGGCGGGTTTCGTGCGCGCGCGGCAGGCGGCGGACGATGCGCCCGTGGGGCAAGGCGCGCCGCTGATGGCTTTGGAAAACGACGAGCTGATCCGCCGCGACGCGATGCTGGCCGCGCAGGTCGACGAATACCAGGCGCGCTATGTGCAGGCCTACGCGCAGAACCAGGTGCAGGCGGCCATCATGCGGCACCAATGGACCAGCTTGCAGACCGAGCGCCGCGCCATCGCCGAGCAGGTGCAGGGGCAGCAGGTGCGCAGCCCGCACGCCGGCCGCTTCGTGTCGGCGCAGGCCGAGGACATGACCGGCCGCTACGTGCAGCGCGGCGAGCTGCTGGGCTATGTGCTGACGGACGCCGAGACCGTGCGCGTGGTGGTGCCCCAGTCGAGCCTGGAACGTATCCATCGTTCGCTCAAGGACGTGCGCGTGCGCTTGGTGCAGGATAGCGCGCAGGAGTTCGGCGCGCAGATTGCGCGGGAAGTGCCCGCCGCCACCGATGAATTGCCCAGCCTTGCGCTCAGTTTGCAAGGCGGGGGCAGCATCGGCGTGGACCCGCGCAAGTCGCGTGAAGGGCAGGCCAAGTCGTCGGAAAACCTGTTCGTGATGGACCTGCGCCTGCCCGACGATGCGCCGCGCGCGTATCTGGGCGCGCGCGTCTATGTGAAGTTCGCGCACCAACCCCGGCCGCTGGCGCTGCAAGCCTACGACGCGGTGCGGCAGATGGTGCTGCGCCAGTTCCAGCTATGAGGCGAGCGCCCTGATATGCACGCCTTCGCCGCCCTGAACCCGGACCCGCTCTATCCTGAAAAGGAAAGCGAGCGGCATCCGAACAAGCTGGAAGCCTGGGGCACGGGCGCGCTGCGCTGGCTGGGCCGCAAGCGCCGCCAGCCGCTGTCGCGCACCCGCCGCATTGTGGCCAGGGTGCATCGCGAAACCGAAAAGTTAGGCGAGCTGGATCTTGCCAGCGTGCGCCAGCGCGCGGACGAGATCGCCTACGAGTTGCGCTGCCACGGCATCACCGCCGCGAGCGCCGCGCGCGCGTTTGCCTTGATCCGGCAGGCGGCGCGGCTGACCGTGGGCAAGGCGCATTTCGATGTGCAGTTGATGGGCGGCTGGGCCATGCTGCAAGGCATGGTCGCCGAGATGAACACGGGCGAAGGCAAGACGCTGACCGCCACACTGCCCGCCGCCACGGTGGCCATGGCCGGACTGCCGGTGCATGTCATCACCACCAACGATTACCTTGTCGAGCGCGACGCGCAGATCATGTCGCCCATCTACGAGGCGCTGGGCCTGACGGTGGCCTGGGTCAGCATGGAGATGGACATCCCCACGCGGCGCAAGGCGTACCAGGCCGACGTGGTGTATTGCTCGAACAAGACGCTGGTGTTCGATTACCTGCGCGACCTGATCGTGCTGGAAGGCGGCAAGGATGAAGATGCGTTGCGGCTGGAACGGCTGCGGGGCGAACAGGGACGGCTGGCGCAGCTGTACCTGCGCGGCCTGTGCTTTGCGATCGTGGACGAAGCCGACAGCGTGCTGGTGGACGAGGCGCGCACGCCGCTCATCATTTCGGGCGTGCAGGAAGACGACACGGCCGAGGTGACGCGCCAGGCCATGTTGCTTGCCGGCGCGATGGACCCGTCGCACTACCGCCTGCTGCGCGGCGAACGCCGGGTGACGCTGACCGAACTGGGCCGCGAGCATCTGCGCGCCGCCTGCGCCACATTGCCCGCGCCATGGAGCATTCCGTTTCGCGGGGAAGAGCTGGTGCTCAGTGCCTTGACGGTATTGCACCTGTACCGGCTGGACGAGCAATACATCATCCGCGACGAGAAGATCATGGTGGTGGATGAATTCACCGGGCGCGTGATGCCCGACCGGTCCTGGGGGCAGGGCCTGCACCAGATGCTGGAATTCAAGGAAGGGCTGGCGTTGAGCGAGCCGCGCGCCACGCTCAAGAGCATCAGCTATCAGCGCTTCTTCAAGCACTATCTGCTGCTGTCGGGCATGACCGGCACGGCGGCGGAAATCCGCGCGGAGCTGGGGCGGGTGTATGACCTGCCGGTCGTGCGCATTCCCACGCATCGCGCCTCGCGCCGACGCTACGCGCCCGACGCGGTGTACGCCAGCCTGGAAGAAAAATGGGCGGCGGTGCGCGACCGCGCGCGCGTCCTGCATGCGCAAGGCGTGCCGGTGCTGATCGGTACGCGCTCGGTGGCGGCCTCGGAGCAGGTGGCCCAGGTGTTGATCGAGGCCGGCTTGCCCGCCGTGGTGCTCAACGCCAAGCAGGACGCGGACGAGGCCGACATGATCGCGCAGGCGGGGCAGATCGGCAGCATCATGATCGCCACCAACATGGCCGGGCGGGGCACGGATATTCCGCTGTCCGACGCCGCGCGCGAGGCGGGCGGCCTGCACGTCATCCTGACCGAGCGCCACGAATCGGCGCGCATCGACCGACAGCTGGAAGGCCGCTGCGCCCGCCAGGGCGACCCCGGCCACGTCGAAGCCATCCTGTCCTGGGAAGACGCGGTGCTGGATAGCGTTACCGGCCCTGCCTGGGCATGGCCCGCGCGGCTGTTGCGCGGGATGGGCGGCCATCGGTTGGCGGCCGCGTGGCTGCGCTACGCCCAGGCGCGCACGGAAAAGAAACTGGCCCGCGAGCGCCGCCACATGGTGGCCGCGGACGAAGAACTTGAAAACTCCCTGTCCTTTTCCGGGCAAGGGGATTGAACTTGCAGAACCCATGACACGACGCCTACGTATTCCTCGCGCCTTGTGCGCCCCGATTCTCTGTTGCGGCCTGCTCTTGAGCGGCGTCGCCGCCGCGCAGGGCTTGCCGCCCGACGCGCGTTTGCCGGTGCTGTCCGAACCCGCGCTATCCACGCAGGGCGACAGCTTGCAGTCACCGATGGCCTGCCTGATCGAGCCGTTCCAGGTGTCGGAACTGGGCAGTGCCTCGGCGGGGGTGCTGAGTAATGTGCTGGTGCAGCGCGGCGACGTGGTCAAGAAGGGCCAGGTCGTGGCCGAACTGAATAGCAACGTCGACGAAGCCACGCTGGGCCTGCGCCGCGCCGAAGCCGCCTACCTGGGCCGCGTCGTCGATCGCAATGCCGACCTGTTCAAGCGGCAACTGCTGCCCGCCGGCGATTACGACGAAATGACTTCGCGCAGCCGGCAGGCTCAGCTTCAAGTGGCCTTGCAACAAGCCATCCTGGCCGAGCGCAGCATCAAGAGCCCATTCGATGGCGTGGTCGCCGAACGCTACGCCGGCCCGGGGGATCGCGTCAATGACAACAAGATCGTCAAGCTGGCGCAGATCAACCCCTTGCTGGTGAAGGTGGTCGTGCCCGAGGGCCTGTACGGCCAGATCAAGGCGGACGCCAATGCGCAGATTTCGGTCAATGCCGCGATCAGCGACAAGCCGCTGCAAGGCAAGGTCTGGCGCATCGACCGTGTGATGGATGCCGCAAGCGGTACGTTCACCGTGCTGTTGCGCGTGCCGAACGAGGGCAACGTCATCCCTTCGGGCATCCGCTGTTCGGTCAAGTTCTGATCTGGCCCGCGCCGCGATCCGCCGATGCCGGTAGACTGTTTCTTTTCGCGCTCCGTCATTGCGGAGCATCGGATCGACGCGTGGCCCATGCGGAGGCCACGCGCTTACTAGCAAGGGGGCTGGAACGCTGTGAAAATAAAAAAACTGATTGAAGAGCGCCGGGTGGACGAACGCGTCGCGGTGAGCGAACGCGCCGACCCGAGCAACGCCGAGGCGCTGGCCGCGCTGGACCAGCTGGACGGCGCGCAGTTCAGCTCGATTGCCTTCGTGACGGAAGACGAAACCGTCATGGCGATAGGTGGCGGCGGAGACGGCGCGTTTGTGGTGTCCATCACGCTCGATGACGACGCGCGCATCTATACGCTGATCGACCCGACACGCTCGGAAGACCACGACCAGGACGTAGTGGTGGGCGGGCAGGCGGGCAGCTACCAACAGTACCAATGCGTTGACCGCGACATGGCGAAGGCGGCCCTGCTGTATTTTCAACAGGAAGGCCAGCCGTCGCCAGACTTGAAATGGGTCAGCGAATAGCGGACTCGCGTCGCGTGACCGGCCGCTGACCGCAGCCGGTCAGACCACCTGGGTCAACACTTTTTCATCGCGGAACCAGCCGTCCAGATTGGCCACCATCAGGTCGGCCATGGCGCGGCGGGTTTCGTGCGTGCCGCTGGCGATGTGGGGCAGCAGCACCACGTTATCCATCGCATTGAACGCGGCGGACGTGGCCGGTTCGTGCTCGAACACGTCCAGCCCCGCGCCCGCGATGCGCTTGTCTTCTAGCGCGCTGACGAGCGCGGCTTCGTCCACGACCGTGCCGCGCGCAATATTGATGAGCCAGCCGGTGGGGCCCAGCGCGTTCAGCACCTTGGCATTCACCATGTGGCGCGTGGCGTCGCCGCCCGGCACGGCCAGCACCAGGAAGTCGCACTCGGCGGCCAGGGTTTCGATGTCGGGGCAATAGCGGTAGCCCTCGGGGGCATCGGCGCGCGGCTTGCGGTTGGTGTAGAGGATCTCCATATCGAAGGCGGCGGCGCGGCGTGCGATCTGCAAGCCGATGTTGCCCAGCCCGACGATGCCGCAGCGTTTGCCGGACATTCTTGTGCCCAGCGGGAAGTTCTCGCTGGGCCAGCGGCCGGCGCGCACGAAGCGGTCTGCCTGGGCGATGCGGCGCGGGGCGGCCAGCATCAAGGCAAGCGCCGTGTCGGCCACGCAGGCGTCCAGCACGCCGGGCGTGTTCGTGACGACGACCCCGCGTGCGCGGGCGGCCGCCAGGTCGATGGTGTCGTAACCCACGCCAAAACTGAATATGCCTTCCAGCGCGGGCAGCGCGTTGATCAGCTCGGCCGTCGCGCCAAAGCGTCCACTGGTGGCGATGCCGCGTATGTGCGGGCCGTGCTCGCGCAGCAAGGCGTCGGCATCGGCGGCTTCCCAGAGGCGATGCACGCGGTAGCGCGATTCAAGATCGGCGACCAGATCCGGCAGCAAGGGGCCGACCATCAACAGGTGCGGGGCGGAGGAAGGCAGGGAATCTGTCATGGATACGGCTTATCGGGAAAGGCTTGTGGAAGGGGCTTCTTGGCAATGCGGATTGGGACGCGGCCCGGAAACCGGGCCGGCCCGTTATCAATTGGTCTGGATATTGCGCGTCTTGATGATCTGCCCATAGCGCGCGCGTTCGCTGGCGGCCAGCTCCTGCAACTGCTGCGGGGTCGAGCCATGCGCCACCGCACCTTGCGATTCCAGCTTGGTCTTCATGGCCGGGTCGGAGGCAACGTCGCGGATGGCTTGCGACAGCTTTTCGATCACGGCGGGCGGCGTGCCGGCCGGCGCCAGCACGGCGGTCCATGAGCCCGACTGTGCATTCTGCACGCCGGCTTCATCGATGGTGGGCACGTCGGGCATGGCGGGCGAACGCGTCGCGCCGGTAACGGCCAGCGCGCGCAGCTTGCCGCCAGTGACGTAAGGCATGGTTTCCAGCACCGAGGCGAACAGCATGTCCACGCGGCCGGCCATCAGGTCGGTCATGGCGGGGCCGCCGCCCTTGTAGGGCACGTGCATCAGATCGACGCCGGTGGCCTGCTGGAAGATCTCGCCCGACAGGTGCGGCGCGCCGCCCGTGCCGGAACTGGCGAACGTGTGCTTACCCGGTTCGGCGCGCGCCAGCTTGACCAGGTCGGCCACGTTCTTGGCGGGCAGGGTGGTCGGCACGACCAGCACGAAGGGCAGGTCCGAAAAGAGCGACACGGGCGTGAACGCAGTGGCCGGGTCGGAATGCAGCTTGTAGATCCACGGGTTGATCGCCAGCATGCCGGAATTGGCGAACAGCAGCGTGTAGCCGTCGGCGGGCGAGCGCGCCACCAGGTCAGCGGCGATCTGGCCGCCCGCGCCGGGGCGGTTGTCCACCACCACCGATGCGGCCAGCTTGTCGCCCAGCGCCGCCGCCAACAGCCGCGCCGAGATGTCGGTGCCGCCGCCTGGCGAAAAAGGCACGATCAGGTTGATCGAACGCTCCGGATACCCGGCAGCCTGGGCGCTGAACGGCAAGGCGGCGGTGGCGGCCAGGGCCAACGCCGCGGCAATGAGCCGGACGCGGGGGCGGGCGATGGGGGGTGTCTCCATGTCTTTTCTCTTTTTTGGGGTGGGAAACGGCTTGCGCCGCGAAATGAATCCGTGCTGCGGTGATGCTCCTTTGGGTCCTCTGGCCGCCGTGGCTGCCATTTTTTGCGAGTATAGAAACGGCTGTCGATGGATAGCCGTTCGAGCTATAAATAGCATTGATCAATTCAAGGATTGAATCGATGGAATTTCGTCAGTTGGAGTGTTTCATTGCGGTGGCCGAAGAATTGCACTTCGGCCGTGCCGCCGAACGGCTATGCATGACGCAGCCGCCGCTGTCCCGCCAGATTCAGTTGCTGGAGCAGGACCTGGGCGTGACGCTGTTTGAACGCAATAGCCGGCAGGTGCTGCTCAGTGCCGCGGGCCGGCGCTTCCTGCGCGATGCGCGCCACCTGCTGGAGTTCTCGGCGCGAGCCGCCGCCACCGCGCGGCGCACCTCGGGCGGCGATGCGGGGCACATCACGCTGGGCTTTACCGCCGTGGCCTCGTACCGTTTGATGCCATCAATGATCATGCAGGCCCGCAAACTGCTTGCCGGCGTCGAGATCCAGCTGCGCGAAACGGTCAGTACGGATCTTGCCCGGCTGCTGGTGGCGCGCGAGCTGGACGCCATCCTGGCGCGCAGCGTGCCGCAGCAGGCGGGCATCGAATCGCGCCTCGTCGAGCGCGAGCCGCTGGTGCTGGCGCTGCCGGTGGGGTCGCCCTTGTGCGAACACGAAACCGTGCCGCTGCGCCTGCTGCAAGGCCAGCCCTTCGTGCTGTATTCACCGCGCGAAGGCAAGTATTTCTATGACCGCATCGTGGGGGCGTTCGGCCTGGCCGACGTGCAGCCTGATTATGTGCAGCGGGCAGGGCAGACCCATACGTTGCTGGCCTTGGTGCGGGCGGGCCTGGGGGTGGGCATCGTGCCCGATTCCGCGCGCGAGCTTCGGTTCGATGGCGTGGAATTCCGGCCGATCGGGCAGCGCAATCTGTACGCGGATATGTATCTGGCCTGGCACGCCCAGCACGACAACCCGGCGCTGGACGCGTTCCTGCAACGGGTGGTGGATGTGGATGGGCTTGGGCGCCGCGCGCCGTAGTTCGGGTAGGCGCGCGGCTTGTTGTCTGGTGGCGTCGCGGATCGGCTGAGTGACTACAACTGCATCTTGCGTTTGCCCAACAGCGTCAAGGCCAGGCTGCGGCCCGTGCGCATGAAGGGGTACAGCGCGGTGGACAGGCAGGGGTTGCGGAACACGGCGGCGTTCACGCTGTTGAACAGATCATTGCCGGTGCTGATCAGCGCCAGCCGGTTGATGCAGTCGGCGCCCCAGTAGTCTTGCCCGTCCAGGTGCAGCAGCATGCCCTGGTTCAGGTCATAGCCTTGCGCCTTGTAGGCAACGGCCATGTCGGGATGGTCGCGCATGTTCAGCAGGTCGATCGGGCCCACCGCTTTCTGCAATTGCAGCATCCGCACGTAGTTCGAGCAGAACGGGCAGTCTCCGTCGTACAGCAGGAAATTCTTGGAGTGGGACATGATGCACCTAGGGTTGAGATCACGCGTCCATTAAAGCGCAATGCGCGCGCGGGCGTTTGGCGTGCCCCGCGCTGCTGGCGTCAGCCTTGCGCGGGCGGACGCTGCGCGGCGGCGTTGCGGTCCTGATCGCGCCAGCGGGCGCGCAGCTGGGAAATCTGGCGCAGCGCCGCCTGCGACATCTTCCACCAGCCAAACGGCCGGGGGTCGGCCAGCATGCTCATGGCGCGGGCATAGTCCAGCGTCAGCCCGGGCGTCCAGGCCATCGTCAGCGCGCGTTTGCGTATCTGCGAAGCGACCCAGAGTTCCGGCGTCAACAGCAAGCGCAGAAAAACGCGCCAGCCGGCCTCGCTGCCATGCAGCCGTCCGACCACCCCGTCCAGGGCGGCGTCGAGCGCCCGCGCGACCGAGCTTGAACAATTGCGGTGGGTCAAGTTGTAGGTGCTGTCCTGCCGGTACTCCTGCCAGAAGTCGGCCAGCTTCCGTGCGTCGTAGTTGCGAAACCGCACGCGGATGGTCGAGGGGCACCAGGCCTTGGATTCCGTGGCGTAGTCGGGTTGATAGACGCCCGGGATATCGTTTTCGGCGGTGGCGCGCAAGAGGCTGCCGAATTCATCGGGCGACCGGTCGATTTCGTCGCGCGGGTACAGGCTGATGTAGATGCCTTCGGGCGATTCGAGCGCGGCGTGCCCGGTGGAGATCACGCCGTTGACGTCCACGGCGGCGATGTAGCGGTCCACCAAGGGGTAGTTGCGGGTCTGCGCCTTGGCCGAGCCGGACGGCGTCCACACATGGACCGTCAACGCGCGTTCCGAGTCGGCGGGCGGGCCGTCCCAAACAGTGGGACGCTGCGGGCCAGGCGTGGAAGGCGAGGCGGGGGCAGGCTCGGACGGCAGGAAGTCCGGCGACGGATTGGACGCAAACGCCGGATTCGACGCCAGCCGCTTCACGCGGCGCGCCAGCCACAGCAGCTTCATGCCTGCGATGCCCAGAAACAGGCCCACGCAATACGGTACGGTGCCGACGTAGTGCGTGGGATAGGGCTGAAAAAAGAAGATGGCCAGCAGGATTTCCACGATGCCGCCAGCGAAGGCGTAGCGCCAGCGTTCATAACGGACCACATACGCCGCCAGGCATTGCAGCAGTCCGTCGAGCAGGAACAGCGCGCCAAAGATCATCGACAAGGCAAAGTGCCCGTGATGGTGGCCCGCCAGGATCAGGCTGCCCGCCAACAGGACGAACAGGCCTTTCACATAGCGCAGCACGCGCTGCCCGCCTACGCCGCTGGAGGCGATCATCAGCGTGGCAAGGCCCTCGATGATGAAGAGCGCGGCGAAGGCGTTCAGCGGAAAGTACAGCACCCCGTCCAGCGCGTCGATGAAGATGAAGACGCCCGCGACCAGAAAAAACAGTCCCGCCGCGAACAGGCCCTTCCAGCGCTTGCGCAGATAGGGCACTCCCAACAGCAGCAATACAAGTTGTGGCATGCCTGAGTTCCGATGCGGGGGGGATAAAAGCGAATCGTACCGAAACCTGGCGTCTTGTCACGCACGCGGTTCAGGTCAGGGTTGCGCGGAGGTTTGTGCAAGGTCGGCGGGCGCATCGTCCCAGGCCAGGCGCGTGGCATACGTGCGCACATCCTCAGGCCATGCGGCAACGCAATGCGCGAACTGTTCGGCGTCGTTCGCATACAGCGCGCGCGTGGCTTCCTCGAAGCCCGGCAAGTCGCCCGCCATGCTGGTCATGAATCGATAGGCGGCTTCCTGCCGCTGGCGCTGCTGGTCCCGCGCATCGTTGCTGCGACGCGCCTGTTCGACCAGCTTGCGCAGCGCGACCGACGCGCCGCCCGGCTGCTCGGCCAGCCAATCCCAGTGCCGGGGCAGCAGCGTCACTTCTCGCGCCACCACCCCCAGCTTGGGCCGGCCGCGTCCGCGTGGCGCCGACGCGCCGTGCTCTGCTTGCGTCGGTTGTGGCGTTCCGGCAGGGCTTGCGTCGGCGGCCGGGCGATGGCGCGCGACGATCTGCGCGTCGGTGCCGGCCAGATTCAGATCGGTCTGGATGCCCGTCCCGTCCTGATAGACGAGCAATGCGGCGTCCTCGCCGCTGGCGTGCTTGACCGCCAGCGCCACGTCGGCGAGCGCGCCGGTGGCAAGGATGCGGTGGCCCGCGAAGGCGGTGTAGGTGGTGATGGAGACCAAGGGGGAAGCGGTGGTGGTCATGGCGTGGGGGTCCGGTAGCCAGGCAGGGGAGTCGCGTATGAAAAAACACGGGGCGAAACGCAGCGTAATTATGATCCGGGTAAAAATAGTTTGTCAATATCATCCGGGTGAAAATACTTGTGGCTTTGGTGATGCGGGGCTATAAACCGGGCTTCGATTCCCGGCGCCAGACGCGCCGGCCTGGCTGCGCTGCCCTGTGTAAAAAACCCTGAACAAACCTAGGGTAGACACCTAGAAAAAACTTGCGGGCGGCGTATAATCTTGCTTTGCGCCCGGAGTTACCCATGCGTCTCGTTCAAAAAGCGCTCACCTTCGACGATGTGTTGTTGGTGCCTGCGTATTCCGAGGTGTTGCCGCGCGACACCTCCCTGGCCACCCGCCTGACCCGCAATATCAGCCTGAATATTCCGCTCGTGTCCGCCGCCATGGACACCGTCACCGAATCGCGCCTGGCTATCGCCATGGCTCAAGAAGGTGGCATCGGGATCATTCACAAGAATTTGTCCGCCGATGCCCAAGCCCGTGAAGTGGCTCGTGTGAAGCGCCACGAATTCGGCATCGTGATCGATCCGGTCACCGTCACCCCCCAGATGAAAGTGCGCGACGCCATTGCGTTGCAGCGCCAGCATGGCATTTCGGGCCTGCCGGTCGTCGAAGGCCGCAAGCTGGTTGGCATCGTGACCAATCGCGATCTGCGCTTCGAAGAAAACCTGGACCAGCCCCTGCGCAACATCATGACGCCGCAGGAACGCCTGGTGACCATGAAGGAAGGCGCGACGCTGGACGAAGCGCAAGCCCTGATGCACAAGCACCGTCTGGAACGCGTGCTGATCGTAAACGACGGCTTTGAGCTGCGTGGCCTGGCCACCGTCAAGGACATCGTCAAGAACACCGAACACCCGATGGCCAGCAAAGACGGCCAAGGCCAGTTGCGCGTTGGCGCGGCCGTGGGCGTGGGCGCGGGCACCGAAGAACGCGTGGAAAAGCTGGTTGCCGCTGGCGTCGACGTCCTGATCGTCGACACCGCGCACGGCCATTCCAAGGGCGTGCTGGAAGGCGTGCGCTGGGTCAAGCAGAACTACCCCAAGGTTGAAGTCATCGGCGGCAACATCGCCACCGCCGCCGCCGCGCGCGCGCTGGTCGAACACGGCGCCGACGGCGTCAAGGTCGGTATCGGCCCCGGTTCGATCTGCACCACGCGTATCGTGGCCGGCGTGGGCGTGCCGCAGATCCATGCCATTTCCGAAGTCGCCAAGGCGCTGGAAGGCACGGGCGTTCCGCTGATCGCCGACGGCGGCATCCGCTACTCGGGCGACGTCGCCAAGGCGCTGGCCGCCGGCGCGTTCTCGTGCATGATGGGCGGCATGTTCGCCGGCACGGAAGAAGCCCCGGGCGAAGTCGTGTTGTTCCAAGGCCGCTCGTACAAGTCGTATCGCGGCATGGGCAGCCTGGGCGCGATGACGGACGGCTCGGCCGACCGCTACTTCCAGGACCCGTCCAACAACGCCGACAAGCTTGTGCCGGAAGGCATCGAAGGCCGCGTCCCCTACAAGGGCAGCGTGCTGGCCATCATTTACCAACTGGTCGGCGGCATTCGCGCCTCGATGGGCTACTGCGGCGCCGCCACCATTGACGACATGCGCACCAAGGCCGAATTCGTGGAGATCACCTCCGCCGGCGTGCGCGAGTCCCACGTACACGACGTGCAGATCACCAAGGAAGCGCCTAACTACCGCGCTGACTGATCCGTACAGTCAACTACAATGTCATGCATCACGCACCGGCAGAATCGCATCAACAATCCGCGGTTCTGCCGGTGCGGTTTTATTTAATCGGTAGAGCTCAATGCACCAGCGCATCCTCATTCTTGACTACGGTTCGCAAGTCACCCAACTGATCGCCCGTCGCGTCCGCGAGGCCGGCGTCTATTCCGAAGTGCATCCCGGCGACGTCGACGACGCGTTCGTGCGCGACCAGATGGCGCAAGGCTTGAAGGGCATCATCCTGTCCGGCAGCCACGCCTCCGCCTACGAAGAAGGCTCGATGCGCGTGCCGCACGCCGTGTTCGAACTGGGCGTGCCGGTGCTGGGCATCTGCTACGGCATGCAGTCCATGGCGCAGCAACTGGGCGGCGTGGTCAGCTTCTCGGACCACCGCGAATTCGGCTACGCCGAAGTGCGCGCCCACGGCCACACCAAGCTGCTTGAAGGCATCGCCGACTTCACCACGCCCGAAGGCCATGGCATGTTGAAGGTCTGGATGAGTCACGGCGACAAGGTCACCGAGCTGCCCCCCGGCTTCAAGCTGATGGCCTCGACGCCGTCTTGCCCCATCGCCGGCATGGCCGACGAAGAGCGCCGTTTCTACGCCGTTCAGTTCCACCCCGAAGTCACGCACACCGTTCAAGGCAAGGCCATGCTGGCCCGCTTCGTAAACGAGATCTGCGAATGCCAGGGCGACTGGAACATGCCCGACTACGTCGAAGAAGCCGTCGCCCGCATCCGCGAGCAGGTCGGTACCGACGAAGTCATTCTGGGCCTGTCGGGTGGCGTGGACTCCTCCGTTGCCGCCGCACTGATCCACAAGGCCATCGGCGACCAGCTCACTTGCGTGTTCGTCGACCATGGCCTGTTGCGCCTGGACGAAGGCAAGCAGGTCATGCAGACCTTTGCCGAAAACATGGGCGTGAAGATCATTCACGTCGACGCCACCGCGCAATTCATGGGCAAGCTGTCCGGCGTCGCCGACCCGGAAGCCAAGCGCAAGATCATCGGTCGCGAATTCGTCGAAGTGTTCCAGGAACAAGCCGGCAAGCAGCAAAGCGCCAAGTGGCTGGCCCAGGGCACGATCTACCCCGACGTCATCGAATCCGCTGGCGCCAAGACGGGCAAGGCCACGTCCATCAAGTCGCACCACAACGTGGGCGGCCTGCCGGACACGCTGAACCTGCAACTGTTGGAACCGCTGCGCGAACTGTTCAAGGACGAAGTCCGCGAACTGGGCGTGGCGCTGGGCCTGCCGCCGCAGATGGTGTATCGCCACCCGTTCCCGGGTCCGGGTCTGGGTGTACGGATTCTGGGCGAAGTGAAGCATGAATATGCTGAACTGTTGCGCCGCGCGGATGCGATCTTCATTGAAGAGCTGCGCAATACCAAGGATGAAGCCAGCGGCTTGACTTGGTACGAGCTGACGTCCCAAGCGTTTGCGGTTTTCCTGCCGGTGAAGTCGGTGGGTGTGATGGGCGACGGGCGCACGTATGAATACGTCGTGGCCTTGCGCGCGGTGCAGACGTTCGACTTCATGACTGCCGATTGGGCGCCGCTGCCGCATCCGCTGCTGGCGCGGGTTTCTTCGCGGATCATCAATGAAGTGCGCGGGATCAATCGCGTGGTTTATGACGTGTCGAGCAAGCCGCCGGCGACGATTGAGTGGGAATGATCCCCTCTGTCAGATGAGGTAGTTGAAAAGGGCGCTTCGGCGCCCTTTTCATTGCCAGCAGAACAGTCGATTGTGTGGTTCGGAGGGCGAGTTATTAGTCGAGCCCGGTTGGTGGCCGATATGCTGCACTCGCACGTCGGATCCCGTGTGAGGTCGTTCAAAAGTGGTCAGTGCAACCAAAAGAGGCAGCCACTTTCCAGTTTTGAACTGTCCAATTTGCGGGGAAGGTCAGCCGTTGTGTATGCGTCTAGATAGTGACAGGGTCAATTTTTTCCGGATCGATGTTGTACCGGAGGATCGCTTCCCGGATTTTGGTACGAGGAAGATGGCCCTCATCGGCCAGCACTTTGATCGCTGCGAGAGCGACGAAGTGTCGATCGACTTCGAAAAATTCGCGCAATGATTCGCGAGTATCTGACCGCCCGAAGCCATCCGTACCGAGGCTGATGAATCGTCGATCGTTAATGAAGGGGCGAATCTGATCGCCGATAATCTTCATGTAATCGGTTGCCACGACGACGGGACCTGCTCGATTTTGCAAGCATTGCTGGATATACGGAAGGCGCGGCTCCTCTTCGGAATGAAGCATGTTCCAACGCTCTGCGGCCATCCCATCGCGACGTAGCTCGGTCAGGCTGGTGGCGCTCCACACGTCGCTGGAAATGCCAAAATCCTGCTCCAGCAGTTCACTGGCGGCGATGACTTCGCGCAGGATAGAGCCGCTGCCCATCAGTTGCACATGCGGCTTGCTGTCTTGTTTCGACACGGCATCTTGTTTCTGGCTATCGCGCAGCAGATAGAGTCCCTTGAGGATGCCGGCTTCGCTTCCTTCCGGCAGGGCTGGATTCGGGTAGTTCTCGTTGAGCAGCGTGATGTAGTAGTAAATATCTTCCTGTTCCGCGTACATGCGGCGCAAGCCGTCCTGGATGATGACTGCCAGTTCGTAAGCAAAGGTCGGGTCATACGAGACGCAGTTGGGGATGACCGACGAGAGCACATGGCTGTGTCCGTCATCGTGCTGCAAGCCTTCCCCCATGAGTGTGGTGCGGCCAGACGTAGCCCCCAGCAGGAAGCCGCGCGTGCGTGCATCGCTTGCGGCCCACGCCAGATCGCCGACGCGTTGCAGACCGAACATGGAGTAGAAGATGTAGAACGGGATGGTTGGCAGGCCATGATTGCTATAGGCTGTCCCTGCCGCGATCCATGAGCAGATCGCACCCGATTCGTTGATTCCCTCTTGCAGGATTTGACCGTCCTTGGCCTCTTTGTAGTAGCTCAACTGACCCGCATCTTGTGGGGTATAGAGCTGGCCCATGTACGAGTGGATACCGATCTGGCGGAACAGACCTTCCATGCCAAAAGTGCGCGATTCGTCCGGCACGATGGGGATGACCAGCTTGCCCAGGTTGGGGTCTTTGAGCAGCGTAGTCAGGATGCGAACGAAGGACATGGTGGTCGAGACGCCGCGCTCGCCGCTGTCTTTCAGTTGCGTGGCGAAGGCACTGAGCGGCGGCACTGTCAGCGGAGCGACTTGACGGGAACGCGACGGAACATAGCCGCCCAGTGTGGCCCGGCGCTGTGCGAAGTAACGTGATTCCTCGCTGTCGGGCGCGGGTTTCATGTAAGGCATTTCTTCGAGTTGGTCGTCGGGCACCGGCAACGAAAAGCGATCGCGAAATGCACGCACCGCATCCGCGCTCATCTTCTTCAACTGGTGGTTGATGTTCTGGCCTTCGCCAGCCTCGCCCATGCCGAAGCCCTTGACTGTTTTTACCAAAACGACAGTAGGCCGGCCTTCTGTACTGACGGCTTGTGCATAGGCGGCATACACCTTCTCGGGGTCATGGCCGCCACGTGTCAGCGCCCAAATCTCGTCGTCCGACAGGTGCGCCACCAACTCCAGTAACTCTGGATACTTGCCGAAGAAGTGTTCGCGCACATAGGCGCCGTTTTGCGACTTGAAGGTCTGATATTCCCCGTCAACGCATTCCATCATGCGTTGACGCAGCAGCCCACTGGTATCGCGCTTGAGCAGGTCGTCCCAGCCGCTGCCCCACAGCACCTTGATGACGTTCCAGCCCGCGGCCCGGAAGGTGCCTTCGAGTTCCTGCACGATCTTGCTGTTGCCCCGCACCGGGCCGTCCAGGCGTTGCAGATTGCAGTTGACGATAAAGATCAGATTGTCGAGGCGTTCGCGCCCGGCGACCGAGATGGCGGCCAGCGATTCGGGCTGGTCCATTTCTCCATCACCGAGGAAGGCCCACACCTTGCGGCCCTGATGCTCCAGCAATCCCCGGTATTCGAGATATCGCATGAACCGGGCCTGATAGGCGGCAGTCAATGGACCCAGCCCCATGGATACCGTGGGGAACTGCCAGAAATCTGGCATCAGTCGAGGGTGAGGATAGGAGGACAGGCCATCGCGTCCGGCCTCCCGGCGGAAGTTGTCCAGTTGCGCTTCGGTGATGCGTCCTTCCAGGTATGCGCGCCCGTAAATGCCCGGCGCGGAATGGCCCTGGATGTAGACCATATCGCCGCCGAATGTCTCGGTGCGGCCCCGGAAGAAGTGATTGAAGCCCACGTCATAGAGCACCGCCGCCGACTGGTAGGTGGCGATGTGTCCGCCGACGTTGGAGTGCTTGCCGGCGCGTAACACCATTACCATCGCATTCCAGCGGATATAAGCATTCAGGCGTTGCTCGATATCGATGTCGCCGGGATAGGCGGGCTGCCGGTCTTTGTCGATGGTATTGATGTAGGGGGTCGTGACGCGCCCGTGCAGATCGCCATGGCGGGAGGCGTCGAAGTCGGTGAGCTGGTCGATCAGGTAGTGGGCGCGCGAACGGCCTTCTACCGTCGTGACAGCCTCCAGCGCTTCCAGCCACTCTCGGGTTTCTAACGGGTCAACGTCGACCAGTGCGAGGGGGGGATTCATGGCGGGCCTCCAGGAAAAAAGGTGTTGAAGCAGGGCTGCGCTCGGCCAGACGGGCAGGCGTGGAGCAGTCATGTAAGTTCGATTTATGAATTGCATATGCAATCGTATCGCTCGCAATTCTAAGTCAGTTAGAATTGCAAATGCAACCAAAATACGAAAGGAGTTTGTTATGACGAAGGGCGAATCGGATCTCTGGTTCTCGTTTGTGCGCGCCCATCGTTTGATGATCCGCGAGGTGGAGAGCCGCCTGGCAGCGGCCAAACTGCCCACCTATGCTTGGTACGACGTCCTTTGGGGGCTGGAAAGCGGATCCGGGGGCACACGACGGATGCACGAACTGGCCGACGCACTAGCGATCGAACGCTACAACCTCACGCGCTTGGTGGACCGGTTGGAGCAAGAGGGACTGGTCAAGCGTGCGCGTTCAGCCGAAGACGGCCGCGCCGCGTACGCAACCATTACGAAGGAAGGGCGCGCGCTTCGAAAGAAGATGTGGAAGGTTTACGAAGGAACCGTTGCCGAGGTTTTTCTGAGCCAGTTCAGCATCGACGAGCAAAGCAAGTTTGCCGCGGCGCTGGATCAAGCCTCTGCTGCGGCGCGCGCTCGGGGTGACTGACGCTTGCGCAAGCGAGATTGCGCGGCTCGGTTTCAGGCCAGCGCATATCGCTTCAATGCTTCTTGCGCTTGTCGCATCGGCAAGATGCCCTCATCCCCAAGCACTTTGAGTGCGGCAGCCACAATCCATTGCACGCTGGGAGATCCAGTCGTTTCCCGATGGGAGTCGGCCCCCAATGCAACAAAGCGGGCGGAAACGAAGCCGCCGATCTGATCGGCAATGTGCTGCCCATATCCGGTGACGGCCAGAACAGGCGATTGCCCTGAACCAAGGCACATCTGAATATGCGATGTCTTTTTCTTCGACAGCGGATGGAGCATGTTCCAGTGTTCGGCCTCGTGGCCTTCGCGCGCCAGGCGGGTGTAGCTTGGGCAACTCCAGACCTCACCGGTGATGTTCCAGTCTTCTCGCAGAAGTCTGGCCGCCTCGACCACATTTCCCAATGCTTGGCCGGCTCCTAGCAGTCGGACTGCCGGGGTACTGGACTCAGGCGCAGCGATAAGCCGATACATACCCTTGTACGCATCATGTACTTCGGTTTGCGCCGACGCGGGTACTTTGCCGTTGTTATCGTGCAGGGTCATATAGAAGAACCCCGGCTTGTCGTCTACATACATGACCTGCATGGCAGCGCGTAGGATAGCGAGCGCCTCCAGTCCTGATGCGGGATCGTAGGGGGTACCGTTCAAGCTGCTGGCAAGCCAAAGCGGAACGGCAGGCTGCACGTTTTTGGGCCACCGTGACGAGGTTAGCTCGGCATCGTTGCACAGGATGCCACGGTCGGTCGCTTCGTATACCGCTGCGCGCACCCCAGCGACAGATTCGGAGCGCAGCAAATACAACAATGGCATTTCGAAGCGCCCAGGCCCATCCCGAAACCATAGTGGCCACGCGCTGATGTTGCCCACGTCCATGTCTACATCGTCTGCGGGATGTGTCTGGGGGTCTGTGGATGCCCTCACGATCCAAACCTTGCCATTCGTCGCATCGTCTTGTGCCAAGCCCTGGGAGATGGCCTGAATAGCTCGGTAGGGGGAAGCGGCAAAGCAAGCTCGCTCCATATCTTCCCCTGCCAGTTTTTCAAGGCACGCAAACGCTGCCAACCGGGTTTGCGGCGTGAATGCGGACGGGCGAAGGCGTTCAGAATTCATAGTTGACCTTCTGTTGATTGGCCATCTGCACGAGTTGGCATCGTGGCTTACGATTGCATTTGCAACGATTGTAATTGCAACCTGAATCATCAACAAGGATAAAGCTGACACCGGCCAGCGATCTCGCGGTCTATACGGCTGACACACCCAATGAGCAAAACTAGGGTTATCCGGGATTCTTTATGCTTAAACTTTTGTGAAGAATAAGCGGCAGCTTTAGGGCTGCCGCCACGATCAGGCATCAAGGCGGTTCACCGGGGTGTGGCACCTGACGCACCGTACGCAGGATCGCGCGGTGGCGCCCCATAGGAGAATCGCATGCTGCTGCGTAGACGTTGCCTGGCCTTGATGATGTTGGCGCTGACTGGTTGGACGGCGGGCAGCCAGGCGCAAACGCCGCCCCAGGCCTGGCCCACCAAGCCGGTGCGCCTGGTCGTGGGGCTGGCCCCTGGCGGGCTGGTTGACGTGCTGGCGCGCACGGTGCAGCCGCATTTGGCCGAGGCCTTGAAGCAGACCGTTATCGTTGAGAATCGGGGCGGCGCGGGCGGCAACGTGGCGGGCGCCGAGGTGGTGCGCAATGGCGGAGACAACCACACCTTCTTGCTCAATCCATCGACGACCGAATCGGTCAACCCGCTGATGTTCACCAGCATGCCGTTCGATCCGCAGCGCGACCTGCGGCCGGTCGCCTTGTTGGCCAACAGCCAGTTGTTCCTGTTCGTGCGGTCCTCGCTTGGCGTCGATACGCTTGAAGCGTTCGTTGAATACGCGCGCAAGCAGCCCAATCCGCTCAACTACGGTTCGGCCGGCAACGGCACGACGCCGCATCTGGCTGGCGAGCTGCTCAAGCAGGCTACCGGCATGCAGGCCACCCATGCGCCATATCGCGGCGTGGCGCCGGCGATACAAGACCTGGCCGCGGGCCAGATCGACTTTGCGTTTGGGCCGGCCACGGTCTTTCCCATGGTGCAGGCGGGCAAGCTGAAGGTGTTGGCGGTGGCGAGCCGGCAACGGGCTGCCGTGGCGCCCGACATACGAACCTTTACCGAGGCCGGCATTGACGGTGTGTTCGCGGACAGCCTGTTCGGCGTGTATGCCGCCGCCGGCACCCGCGATGACGTGGTCAATCGCATGAACGGCGAAATCAACAAGGTGCTGGCACGGCCTGAGATCCGGGCGCGGTTCCTGGACGCCGGCGCCGAGGCGCTACCGTTGAGCGTGGCCGACTACGCCGCGCGTGTCCAGGACGAGAAGACATTGTTTGCCCCATTGATGAAGTCGTTGGGGCTGAAGGAACAGTAAAAAAATAAGAAGCCAGACTGCGCAAAATGCGGTCTGGCTTCTTGGGCATCAGCCCAACAGTTCCTTGCGAACGATTTCTGCACCTTCGCTCAAAGCGAGCAGCTTGCCCTTCGCAATAGCCCGCGACAACGGCGCCATGCCGCAGTTCGTGCACGGATACAGCTTGTCGGCATCCACAAACTTCAGCGCCGTGCGCAGCGTGTTGGCGACTTCTTCAGGCGTTTCAACCTTATCGCTGGCCACGTCAATGGCGCCCACCATCACCTTCTTGCCACGAATCAGTTCGATCAGATCGATCGGAACGTGAGAGTTGTGGCATTCCAGCGAAATGATGTCGATATTGGATTTTTGAAGCTTGGGGAAGGATTCCTCATACTGGCGCCACTCGGAACCCAGCGTCTTCTTCCAGTCGGTGTTGGCCTTGATGCCATAGCCATAGCAGATATGCACGGCGGTTTCGCATTTAAGGCCTTCAATCGCCCGTTCCAGCGTGGCGATGCCCCAGTCGTTGACCTCGTCGAAGAACACGTTGAACGCCGGTTCGTCGAATTGAATGATGTCCACGCCAGCGGCTTCCAATTCGCGGGCTTCCTGGTTGAGGATCTTGGCGAATTCCCAGGCCAGTTTTTCCCGGCTCTTGTAGTGAGCGTCATACAGCGTATCGATCATCGTCATGGGGCCCGGCAGCGCCCATTTGATGGGTTGCTTGGTCTGCTGGCGCAGGAACTTGGCGTCTTCAACGAACACCGGCTTTTGACGGCTGACGGCGCCCACGACGGTCGGCACGCTTGCATCGTAGCGATCACGGATGCGAACGGTTTCGCGCTTTTCGAAATCAACGCCGTCGAGATGTTCGATGAACGTCGTGACAAAGTGCTGACGGGTTTGCTCGCCGTCGCTGACGATATCAATGCCCGCGTGCTGTTGTTCTTGCAGCGCCAGACGAAGGGCGTCTTGCTTGCCCTCGACCAGCTCTTCGTCTTGCAGTTTCCAAGGCGACCAGAGTTTTTCAGGCTGTGCCAGCCACGAAGGCTTGGGCAGGCTGCCGGCGGTGGAGGTGGGCAGTAGTTTTTTCATGATCAGAGGGTCTCGTGTTTTTTTAAGTGATTAGTGCGCGTAGTTGGCGGCCCAGCTTTCCAGCACGTGCTTGTAGGGCTTGATGAAGTGTTCTTCCGTGAACTTTCCCTGCTTCACGGCGAGCTGGCTGCGCTCTTCGCGGTCATAGACAATCTGCGTCAACGAGTAATCCTGGTTCTTAAGGCTCGGCTGATAGACCTTGCCCGCAGCGGAATTGGCGTTGTAGATCTCGGGGCGGTAGATTTTCTGGAACGTTTCCATCGTGCTGATGATGCTGATCAGCTCAAGGTTCGTGTAATGCCCAAGCAGGTCGCCCTGAAAGTAAAAGGCCAACGGCGCGGCGCTGCCCGGGGGCATGAAGTAACGGACCTGCAAGCCCATTTTTTCGAAGTACTGGTCCGTCGGCGAGAATTCGTTTTGCTGATATTCAACGCCCAGGATGGGGTGCTGATTTTCAGTGCGCAGGTAGGTCTTGCTGCTGGACGCGCTGATGCAGATGACAGGCGGCTTGCTGAACCACTCTTTGTAAGCGCTGGAATTGACAAAGTGCTTGAACAGCTTGCCGTGCAGATCGCCGAAATCGTCAGGCGAGCTGAAGGTGGATTTGTCGTTGTTGTGCTCGGGCAAAAGCACGCTGAAGTCGTAGTCGCGCACGTACGAAGAGAAGTTATTCCCGACGATCCCTTCGATGCGCTCGTTGTTATGACGGTCAACGATATGGGTCTTCAAGATTTCGATCAGCGGAAACGAATCACTGCCGCCGTTGGCGGCGATGTTCATTTCAACGGAGATGATTTCCAGTTCGACCGTATAGCGATCCCCCTTGGGGTTATCCCAATGCGCCAGATTATTGAAGCGCCGGTCGATCATCTTCAACGTGTTGCGCAGATTCTCCTGGCGACTCGTTCCCCGGGCCAGGTTGGCAAAGTTGGTCGTGATGCGCGTGCTGTCGGAGGGCTGATAATTTTCATCAAAAGGAATGCTCTTGATGTTGAATGTGAACGCGTTGGTCATGGGGCTGAAGTGTGCTGATTTTGGCGAAAGGAATACGGAGTCCGGCAACCGCTTGGCGACGGACGCTATCGCCGCGGCGGGCGGCGGTTGAATTGGCTTTGCGTCAGGCCGCGACCGCTTCTTTTGCGGCGGCGGTGCTGGGACGGCGCATCAAATCGATGAAGGGCAATGCGCGCTGGACTGCCAGGTTGGCCCGTTCGAGCAGGGCCATGTCTTGCACGCGGTAGCCGTCAAAGTCCTTGTCGGTTGCGTAGACGCCCAGTGGCAGGGTGCGTGCCTGGAAGAAGCTGAACAGCGGCCGCAACTGGTGGTCGATCATCAGGGCATGGCGTTCGCTGCCGCCGGTGGCCGCCAACAAGACGGGCGTGTCGACCAAGGCGTCCTGATGAATGAAGTCGAAGAAATGCTTGAACAGCCCCGTGTACGAGCCTCGGTAAACCGGGGTTGTCACCACCAGGATGTCGGCTTGTTCGACCGCGCAAAGCTCGCGCTCCACCGTGTCGGGCAATTGCGAGCGCCAGACGGCGCCAGCAAGTTGCGGGGCAAGCTGGCCCAGTTCGACCAGGTGCTGTTCGCACGGGACATCGTCGGCGATCAGGTCCAGCAGGTGCTCTGCCAGGGCCGCTGACTTGGAGGGGCGTTGCAGTCCGCCGGAAACTGCGACTAGACGGAGTGGACGTGTCATCTTTGCTTCACATGAATGGATCTACCCGGCGCCGCATCTGGTTTTGTGCAGTTGCAGCATCAAGCTGGAACCGCATGCTAGAGGAGGGGAACGATGAAGTAAAATGGTTTTATTTCACTAATCCATGAGCAGGAATCATCTGAATGCTTGAGCGCATCCATCTCAGCATCGTCCAGCAGGTCGAAAGGCAAGGGTCGTTGACGGCCGCCGCAGGCGTGCTGAACCTGACCCAGTCGGCCCTGAGCCACAGCATGAAGAAGCTGGAGCAGCAGTTGGGCACCGACGTCTGGCTGCGCGAAGGTCGAAGCCTGCGCTTGACGCAGGCCGGCCAATACTTGCTGGCGGTGGCCAACCGCGTGCTGCCGCAACTGGATCTGGCCGAAGAAAGGCTGGGGCAGTTCGCGCAGGGCGAACGCGGCGCGCTGCGCATCGGCATGGAGTGCCACCCTTGCTATCAGTGGCTGCTTAAGGTGGTGTCGCCGTATCTGGCGACCTGGCCCGACGTGGATGTGGACGTCAAGCAGAAGTTTCAGTTCGGCGGGATTGGCGCGCTATTTGGCTACGAGATCGACCTGCTGGTTACGCCCGACCCGCTGTTCAAGCCAGGCCTGACGTTCGAGCCCGTGTTCGACTACGAGCAGGTGCTGGTCGTGCCCAAGGGCCATCCGCTGGCAACGGCTGCCTACGTGAAGCCGCAGCAACTGAACCAGGAAGTGTTGATCAGCTACCCCGTGGATATCGAGCGCCTGGACATCTACAACCAATTCCTGCTGCCTGCCGGTGTCACGCCCAAGCGCCATAAAGCCATCGAAACCACCGACATCATGGTGCAGATGGTGGCCAGCGGACGCGGTGTGGCCGCGCTGCCGCGCTGGCTGGTTGAGGAATACGCGGCGCGGATGGATGTGGTGCCGGTGCGGCTGGGAGCACGCGGCATCGCCAAGCAGATTTTTCTTGGGGCGCGCGAGGCGGACACCGCGATTGACTACGTGCGGGCCTTCATCGAACTGGCTCGCCATCCGGGTACTGACGATCCGACCGCGATGGGGGGGAGAAGCCAATGAATGAACGTCACCGTGGTAGGCGAATTCGATGATTGAGCGCGTGCGCTGGTCACGTCGACCTCTCATCCGCAAGCGTAGAAAATAGCTGTAATTCAGATAATTGACGAATACCTGTAATTCAGATATTTTGCTTTTATCTGATTTACAGGTATTCATCGTGCACGCGACATCCCATCCGCTGCTCACCCCCGGTCAACTTGGCTCAGTGCTTCAAGCCGCGCGCAAAGCGCAGGGGCTGACGCAATCAGCACTGGCTATTCGCATCGGCTTGAGCCAATCCCGCGTCTCTCATTTAGAACTCCACCCCCATGAACTGAGCGTGGAGCAACTTATTACGTGGTGTTCGGCGCTGGGTCTGGAATTGGTTGTCGGGATGCGGGGCAGCGTCGCGGTATCAGCCCCCACGTCTGAGGATTGGTGACATGGGCCGCAAATCGCACCGCCGCACCTTATCCATCTGGGCCAACGGTATACGCGTGGGCCGATGGACAATTCCGGCTCGTGGCGAGATGGAGCTTCAGTACGACTCTGACTGGGTCGCCGCAAATATAGGCCGGCCGCTGTCTTTGTCGCTCCCGTTCAATTTGCAGAATCTGCCGGTAAAAGGCGCCAAGGTCGCCAATTACTTCGACAATCTGCTTCCCGACAGCGATGCGATCCGCCGCCGCGTGGCCGAACGATTCAGAACCGGTTCGACCCAGCCGTTCGACTTGCTGACGGCTATCGGGCGCGATTGCGTGGGCGCGGTCCAGATCCTCGGCGAGGACGAAGAACCAATAGGGTTTGACCGTATCGAGGGCGTTCCCTTGTCCGAAGAGGACGTTGAGCGGCACCTTATCGAAACGGTTTCCCCGGCGGCGCTTGTGGCAGGCCGCGACCCGGACGCAGACTTTCGCATCTCGCTGGCCGGCGCGCAGGAGAAGACGGCTTTTCTGTGGTGGGAAGGGCAATGGCTCGCACCGCGCGGCGCCACGCCGACCAGCCACATCTTCAAGCTTCCGCTCGGTCTGATGGGCGGACGGCAAGCGGATTTCAGTACCTCCGTCGACAACGAATGGCTGTGCTTGCGATTGTTGAAGGCCTATGGTTTGCCCGTGGCGGATGCCCGCATCGCCACATTTGGTCGGCAGCGTGTGCTGGTGGTCGAGCGTTTTGACAGGCGCGTCGCTCCCAACGGTCAGTGGCTTATGCGCCTGCCCCAGGAAGACTTTTGCCAGGTCGAGGGCTGCTCGCCATTGCGCAAATACGAGAACGAGGGCGGTCCAGGACTCAAGGCCCTGTTCGGAACGCTGCGGCAATCAGTGAACGCCCAGGCCGACATGCACACGATGATGGCGGCGCAGATACTGTTCTGGTTGCTGCGCGCGCCCGACGGGCATGCCAAGAATTTCAGCATTCAACTCTTGCCGCGCGGGCGCTTCCAGTTGACCCCGCTCTACGACGTGATGTCTGCCTATCCAGTGTTGGGCGAGCGCGCCAACCAATGGTCACCGTACGAAATCAAGCTGGCGATGGCATTGCTCGGCAAGAACCGGCATTACGAGGTCCAGGGCATCCAGCGCAGGCATTTCAACAGCACCGCGCAGAAGGTCGGCTATGCCTTGACCGCGGAACCCGTCATTGACGAGATTCTTGCCCGGACCCCAAGCGCCATGGCGCAAGTGCAAGCGGAATTGCCGGACGGCTTTTCCAATCATGTGCTCGACACCATTCTGAGCGGCCTTGAGCAAGCAGCCCGAACTCTGGGCGGGATGCCGCCATAAGCGGGTGTCGATCAAGGTCCAAGCCGTCGTCCCAATCCCTTCTCCTCAAACACCGCCTCGACCATGAAGTCGATGAACACGCGCAGCTTCGGCGCCAGATGCTTGCTGGACGGCCATAGCAGCCGGAACGTGCCCTGATGCTGAACATGTTCCTCCAGTACCGACACCAACTCGCCGCGTTCGATGGCGGGCCTGGCCATGAAGTCGGGCAGGCAGGCGATGCCTAAGCCCGAGATGGCGATATCCATCAGGCTGATCGCGGTGTTGCACACCATGGAGTTCGGCAGCGTGTATTCCGCGTCCCCTTCGGACCGCTTCAACGGCCACGGCTGAAGCTTGCCCGTGGTGGGCAACCGGTATTGCAGGCACGCGTGTCCCGTGAGGTCGGCGGGAACGCGGGGCGTGCCGCGCTTGGCCAGGTAGGCGGGAGCGGCGACCACGATCTGGCGGTAGTGGCCCATCGGACGTGACATGAGGCGTGAGTCGGTGGGTTCCGCCGCGCGCATCACCACGTCGAATCCCTCCTCGATCACGTCCACCACTCGGTCAGAGAAATCCACGTCCAGCTCGATGGCGGGGTAGCGATGCATGAAGGCGGCCAGCGCTGGCGTGACCAGCATGCCGACTACCGGCAGGCTGATGCGCAGGCGTCCGCGCGGGGCTTGCTGCGTTTGCGAGAGTTCAAGTTCGGCCGCCTCGACCTCGCAAAGTATCCGCCGGCAGCGTTCCAGGAACAGAGCGCCTTCGGCCGTCAGCGTAAGGCTGCGCGTGCTGCGGTGAAACAGGCGCACGCCCAGGCGTTCCTCCAGGCGAGACACGCTCTTGCCTACGGTCGATGACGACACGCCCAACACGCGTCCCGCCTGGGAAAAGCTGCGTGCGCTGGCTGCCTGGACAAAGAAAGAAATGCCATTCAGAGATTCCACCGTCGCGCCCATTTAAGAATTTTTGTCCGAGATGATCGGAACATTAGCATTCTTGTCTTGAATGGTGGACGCGCTCACCATCGCATCTCGTCTTCCACCTATGCGGGGCAGGGTCGTCGAGCCAGACAGCCAGCCCCCAAAGAGATTGCCATGACAGCTTGCTCAACCTCCATACCCGCCGCGGCCGCGCCGTCCGACCGCTTTCCGTTAGCCGCGTTGCTGGCGCTGGCGATGGGCGGCTTCATCACGATCCTGACGGAAGCGTTGCCTGCCGGCCTGTTGCCGCAGATCGGCGCCGGCCTGGATGTCTCCGGCGCGATGGCCGGGCAACTGGTCACGGTCTACGCCATCGGCTCGCTGGTGGCCGCGATCCCGCTGACCACCGCGACGCAGGGCGCGCGCCGCCGCCCGCTGCTGTTGGCCGCCATCGCGGGCTTTGCCGTGGCCAATACCGTCACGACGCTCTCCGGCAGCTATCTCTTGACGCTGGTAGCGCGTTTTCTGGCGGGCGTGTCGGCGGGGCTGCTCTGGGCGTTGCTGGCAGGCTATGCCGCGCGCATGGTGCCGGATCACCTGAAGGGCCGGGCTATTGCTGTGGCAATGGTGGGCGCGCCATTGGCGTTGTCGCTGGGCGTGCCGGTCGGCACCTACCTGGGTAACGTGGTCGGATGGCGGATGTGCTTCGGCATCATGAGCGTGCTGGCGCTGGCCTTGATGGTGTGGGTGCGTGCCAAGGTGCCGGACTTTGCGGGGCAGCCGGCGGGCACGCGGCGCTCGCTGCCGGACGTGCTGACGATAGCCGGCGTGCGGCCGGTGCTTGTCGTGGTGCTGGCCTATGTGCTGGCCCACAACATTCTCTACACCTACATCGCCCCGTTCCTGGCGGCGGCCGGCATGGACGCCAGGACCGATCTGGTGCTGTTGGTATTCGGCGTGTCGTCCGTGCTGGGTATCTGGGTTGTCGGCGTGTTGATCGACCGGCACCTGCGCGTGTTGACGTTAGGCAGCACGATCCTGTTTGGCATGGCGGCGCTGGCGCTGGGTGTGGCAGGCGACATGCCGGCCGTGGTGCTTGTGGCCACCTGCGCCTGGGGCTTTGCGTTCGGCGGCGCGCCGACGTTGTTCCAGACCGCGCTGGCAAAGGCGGCGGGAGACGCCGCCGATGTGGCGCAATCGATGCTCGTCACGGCGTGGAACCTGGCGATTGCGGGCGGCGGCATCATCGGCGGCGTATTGCTGGAGCGCGCGGGGGTGTGGGCGTTCTCGCCGGCGCTGGTGGTGTTGCTGCTGCTGACGTTGATCGCGGTGTGGGCGGGAAGGGGCCACGGTTTTCCCGCTGTGCAGCGCTAGGGCGCGTTCCGGCAGATGCGGGGGGCTGGGCAAGCCTGTATGCGCGCTGCGTGTGGCCGTCCACGATGCGCGGCCTACCCAGTCACGTCGCCGCGCCTTGCACCCCCGCTACCGTGGCCGGCACTGCACCACCAGATTGCTGACGAAGATCTGGACCACCTGATCGTTCTGATTCAGCGTCGTCGTGCGCGCCTTTACCAGTCCTTGTTCGGGCCGCGTCTTCGAGGGCCGGACTTCCAGCACCTCGCTTTCAATCCGCAGTTCGTCGTCGGGACGGACCGGCAGTGGCCAGCGCATTTCCTCGACTCCCGCGCCGATGATTCCGCCGGCCGGTTGGAACTCGCTGGCGACCAGCAATTGCATCGTCAGCGCGGCGGTGTGCCAGCCGCTGGCGGCCAGCCCTTTGAAGAGGGTCTCGCTGGCGGCGGTTTCATCCAGATGAAAAGGCTGGGGGTCGAATTCAGCGGCGAACGCCTTGATGCGTTCACGGGTGACGCGCGCGCGGGCGGCGCCGATGAAGCGTTGTCCGGGGGTCAAGTCTTCCAGGTAGTGCAGGGCCATGTCGATCTGCTCCGTCTTCATCAGGGGAATAGGGGGGAGTATGCAGGCAGCCGCAGCGGCCCGCTATCCCCCCGTCAACGCCTGATGACCCTGCAACCCGTTCGCGCCGGGGCCAGCGGGACGCTATTGCAGCAGCGGAATGTCCGTTCCGATTGCGCCGGTGTTGATCAACCGTTGCAGATACTGCGTGCCTTCGCGTAGCGCCTGCGCGGGCGTCTCCCAAGGCGTGTGCGGACAAGGCATGCACCAGTCGACCAGCACATCGGCCGACCGCAGCACCTGCACCAGTGAAATGAAACCGGCCGGCAGCGAACCGGGGTTCTCCAGCGCCCGTAGCGGCACGGCGCGCACGCTCAGGACGTAGCCTCGGTATTGCGTGATGACGGAGTGCTCCATAAGGCCTCCAAATACACGCGCCCGGCATACGCCGGGCGCATCACGATCACGTCAGGATCAAGTCACAGTCACCGAGATCTTGCGAGGCTGCGCTTCGCGCTGCCGGGGAATTTGCAGCGTCAGCACGC
This sequence comes from Achromobacter piechaudii NBRC 102461, assembly GCF_001571245.1. Lineage (GTDB taxonomy): Bacteria > Pseudomonadota > Gammaproteobacteria > Burkholderiales > Burkholderiaceae_B > Achromobacter > Achromobacter piechaudii. The sequence continues at coordinate 781,613 of NZ_BCTK01000001.1, forward strand.
CGTGCTTGAGGTTGGCGGTGATGTTGTCCTTGTCCAGGTCGTGGCCCAAGGTGAAGCTGCGCCGGAACAGCGGTTCGCGCAACTCGTTGTGCACCAGGCGCACCTCGGCGGGCACCTGCACGGCCGCTTCGCCTTCGATCAGCAGTTCGTTGGACTGCACCTTGATCGACAGCCGTTCCTTGGACACCCCCGGCAGGTCGGCCAGCAAGGTGATGCCGGTCGCGTTTTCGTAGATGTCCACGGCGGGCAGGGTGGCGGGGCGGTTGGCCTCGTTCGTCACCGGGGCCAACGAGTCGGCGCCGCGAGTGGCGGCCAGTTGGTTCCGTTCTTGCATGATGGTCCTCCTATGTCGTCAGCGTGCGTTCATTGGATGGTGATCTGGCGCGGCTTGGCCGATTCGCGTTTGCCGATCGAAATGCACAGGCATCCGTCGGTGTAGCGCGCCTGGATTTTTTCCGGGTCGGCGTCGCTGGGCAGTTCGACCACGCGGCTGAAGCGGCCGTGCGCGCGTTCGCGTGCGTAGACCGTGGTTTGGCCCGTCGGTTCTTCCTGGCGCCGTTCTCCCGAGATCGAAAGCAGGCCTTTTTCCATGGTGACCTGCAACGCCTCGGGGTCCACGCCCGGCACGAACGCCACGACCTCGATCGAGTCGGCGCAAGTGCCTACGTTGACGGGCGGGAAATTGCCGCCCGCGGAGGAGCGCAGGGCGGAGGGCCCGGTGGGGCCGCGCAGTATTTTGTCCAGCTGTGCCAGGGTGTCCAGCGCGGAACTGATGCCGCTATCGAAAAATGGATACGTTGCCATGTTCGTCTCCCGATTAGGTCTGCGTCAGACGGCGTCGGGCAACGCGGCACGGGGAAACCTGGAGCTGCGTTGCCTCGCCTTAGCGAAAATGTGGCAGCGGGTTTCCAGGTTTCAAGAGGGGTGGGTTGATTGATTTCTCCAATCAACCCGCAAGGACAAATTGCTGTTTCTTAGCAGGCGGTCGATGTACCGCCAGGGGGGCGTTGACCGACGCGTCAGCCCTGCCGCGCCATGATGCTCAAGGCCACCGCCTCGGCGATCTTGATGCCGTCCACGCCGGCCGACAGGATGCCACCCGCATAGCCTGCGCCTTCGCCGGCCGGGAACAAACCCTGGGTGTTGATGCTTTGCAAGGTCTCGTTGTCGCGCTTGATGCGCACGGGCGACGAGGTTCGCGTTTCCACGCCGGTCAGCACGGCGTCGTGCATGCCGAAGCCCTTGATGGTCTTGTCGAACGCGGGCAGCGCTTCGCGGATCGCCGTGATGGCGAAATCGGGCAGCGCGGTGGCCAGGTCGGTCAGATGCACGCCCGGCGTGTAGGACGGCAGGACGGAACCGAATTCGGTCGATGCCTTGCCCGCAATGAAGTCGCCCACCAACTGACCGGGCGCGCTGTAGGTTTCGCCACCCAGCACATAGGCTTGCGATTCCCATTTGCGCTGGAAGTCCACGCCGGCGAGCACGTGTTCCGGGTAGTCCTCTTCGGGCGAAATTCCCACGACGATTCCGGCGTTGGCGTTGCGTTCGTTGCGCGAGTACTGGCTCATGCCGTTGGTGACCACGCGGTTCGGCTCCGAGGTGGCCGCCACCACCGTGCCGCCCGGGCACATACAGAAGCTGTACACCGACCGGCCGTTGCTGGCGTGATGCACCAGCTTGTAGTCGGCCGCGCCCAGAATCGGGTGGCCGGCGTTCGGGCCGAAGCGGGCCCGGTCGATCAGCGATTGCGGGTGTTCGATACGGAAGCCGATCGAAAACGGCTTGGCTTCCATGAAGACGCCTTGCTCGTGCAGCATCTGGAAGGTATCGCGCGCGCTGTGGCCGATGGCCAGCACCACGTGATCGGCTTCGATATGCTCGCCGCTGGCCAGCGTCACGCCCGTCACCCGGCCGTTTTCGCGTTGCAGCGTTTCCACCTTGCTGGAAAAGCGCACTTCGCCGCCCAGCTTGGTGATGGTGTCGCGCATGACTTCCACCATGCCCACCAGCCGGAACGTACCGATGTGCGGCTTGCTGACGTACAGGATTTCCTCGGGCGCGCCAGCCAGCACGAATTCCTTCAGGACCTTTTCGCCATAGTGCTTGGGATCCTTGATCTGGCTGTACAGCTTGCCGTCCGAGAAGGTGCCTGCGCCGCCTTCGCCAAACTGCACGTTCGACTCCGGATTCAGGATGCGCTTGCGCCACAGGCCCCAGGTGTCTTTGGTGCGTTCCCGCACCGCCTTGCCGCGTTCCAGGATGATGGGCTTGAACCCCATCTGCGCCAGCACCAGGCCGGCGAACAGGCCACAGGGGCCGGTGCCGATCACGATGGGGCGCTTGGCCAGGTTGGCCGGCGCTTGCGCGACGAACTTGTATTCGGTGTCGGGGGTGGGCTTCACATGGCGGTCGTCGTGGAAGCGCGCCAGCAGCGCGGCTTCGTTTTCGACGTCGATATCCAGCGTGTAGGTCAGCAGGATATTGTGCTTTTTGCGCGCATCGTAGCTGCGCAAGAAGATCGTGAAGCCGTGCAGGTCGCTGGCCGGAATACCCAGTTTTTTAAGAATCGCGGCGGGCAATTCCTCGGGCGTGTGGTTCAACGGCAGCTTGATTTCGGTCAGTCGCAACATGCTTCGGTCCAGAGGGTGGGCGATCACAACGTCGCCAAACGCGGGATTGTACTGGAGGGCGCGGGGGGCGGGACCGGAAAGGGCGCGCTGGCGACGGAGCGCTTCTCGTTCAAAAAACGTGCCGCATCCCCGTCATCACGCCAATACGCGTCGTGCCGTCTACCCCCAAGGCGGGCTGCCCGGCCCAGTATTCGGTTTCCCGTCCCACCGCGCCGCCTCGGGCGCGCGTGGCGTCGATCTCGAAAAATACGTTGGTGCGTTTGGACAGCGCGTGGTCCGCGACGGCCGAGACGACGTCGCCGTTGCCGCTGCCCAGCGCGATCGGCACGGCCTGGTATTGCGTGGTCACCTTGCCGCGCTGCTGGTAGCGATAGTAGGCGGCGGACAGGTGCAGGGCGGGCGTGGCCTGGTATCCCAGGCCGACGAAATAGATGGCGTAGCGCGCATCGCCTGTCGTTTCGCGTCGGCCCATGTGGCCGAGATAGGCGGTGGTCTTGCCCATGAGGTAGGACGCGCCGAGGAAATAATTGTGCAGCGTGTTGTCGCCCTGTATCGCACGCTGCTGGTCGTAGGCGACGCCCGCTGACAGCGCGCCCTCTTGAAACATCAGGCCGCCGCCAAACGCGGAGCCGCGCGCCAGGCTGTTTGTCTGTTGGCCGAAGCCGTAGTCAAGCTGCACGGAGAAGGGCCCTGCGCTGCGGCTGTAGATGATGCTGTTGTTCAGCCGATAGTCCTGGAAGAATACGTCGCCACCGGTATATAGCGGGTCTGAATAGAAGTTGCCCCAGCTTTGGTCCAGCGGGTTGTAGGCCCAGCCGATGTTGTTCAGGGCGTTGTATTGGCGGCCGAAGGTCAGGCTGCCCCAGTCGCCCGCCAGCCCTACGTAGGCTTGACGGCCGAACAGCGCGCCGTAGGTGCCGGTTCCATCATTGGTGTCAAAGCCGCTTTCCAGCACGAAGACGGTCTGGTTGCCGCCGCCCAGGTCTTCCGTGCCCTTCAAGCCCCAACGGCTGCCGCCGATGCCGCTGGACACGAGCTGTGCAAGGCTGCCGTGGTCGCCGTCGATGTTCGACGTGTAGCGTACGGCGGTGCTGATGACGCCGTACAGGGTGACGCTGGTTTCTGCCGGGGAGGCGCAAGGCAGCAGGGTGCCCGCCAGCAGCCCAAGGCTGGCTATCCGTTTCATCGCAAAGCTCCGGTGGTGGATGCCGGCTGCGTGTGTCGCTGGCCGGTCGCAGGGTTACAGGTCGAGCACGAGCGTGTGGCCTTTCGCGCGCGAGACGCAGATCAACAGGGTTTTTTGCGCTTCCTTTTCCTGGGCGCTCAGGTACTGATCGAAGTGCGTGGCTTCGCCTTCCAGGATGCGGGTTTCGCAAGTGCCGCACACGCCTTCGCGGCACAGGCAGGGGACAGGCACGGCGCTGTCGCGCTCGATGGCGTTGAGGATGGATTCGCCGCTGGCCACGTGTACGGTCTTGCCGGATTTCGCCAGCACGACGGTGTAGGCGTCACCCGTTGGCGCGGCGGCGGCAAACTGCTCTACGTGCAGCCGCGATGGCGGCAGGCCGACGTCCTGGGCGGCGCTGCGCACGGCGTCGATCAGCGTGGCGGGGCCGCAAACGTAGGCGTGCGAGCCGGGGGCCATGGCGCGCAGCAAGGCGGGCACGTCCAGTTTCTGGCCCTGGTCGTCAATGTAGAAGCGGACCCTGTCCCCGCAGGCTGCGGCCAACTCATCGCAAAAAGCGCCATGTGTCGCCGAGCGAAAGGCATAGTGCAGTTCATAGGAACCACTTTGATCGTGCAGTTCGTGCAGCTGTGACAGGAAGGGCGTAATGCCGATGCCGCCCGCGATCAACACGTGGTGGTTGGCCGACGCATCCAGCGCGAACAGGTTGTTCGGAGGCGCGACGGTCAGCGTGTCGCCCTCGGCCACCTTGTCATGCAGAAAGGCCGAGCCCCCTTTGGAGGGCTCCTGGCGCCGCACGCCAATCTGGTAGCAGCCCGGCGCGCGAGGCGAGTTCATCAACGAATAGGCATTGTTGACCTGCCGCGTGCCGTCGCGCATCTGCACGATGATGTGGCTGCCGCCCGTGAAGGGCGGCAACGCGCCGCCGTCCAGCGCGCTCAACGTGAAGCGCTTGATCAACGGGGTCACGCGTTCGATGCGCGCGACCCGCAGGGTCAGGGTAGGGTGGCCCATGCTGCTCACTTTTTGTTGCGCCGCGACGCTCTGCGTGATGCGGACAAGGTTCATGCCAAGACGGCGCTTCGGGCGGGCAAGGCGGGCGTGCTGGCGGGCCGCTCGCCCTCGTAGGCCTGGGCCACCTTGCGGTGAAAGTGGACGATGCCGTGTTCGCTGATGCCGCTGCGCTGGCGATCAACCATGATGCGGCCCTGTCCGCGATACCCGCGCGAGCGCATTCCCTTTTGCACGCTCTCGACCAGACGCAGGTCTTCGGGGCGGAACACGTCGCGGTACCACTCGACCAGCTTTTGTTGGTCTTCGGTCAGTTCCTTGTTCAGGAAGTAGATGTCGTAGTGCTGGAGCGTGACGTCGGCGCTGGCCGGGAATTCATAGATGACGGTCATGAAGTCCGGGCCGGGCGGCACGTTGAACATCGTGCACGGCCAGGCCCAGAAGCCGGCGAAGCTGGGGTCTTTCACCGAGGCGTCTACCTTGAAGGATTTTTCCGACGAGCGCGCCAGCCCCATCTGTAGCGTCCAGTTGCCGTGCATCGTATGGGTGTAGTGCTCGACCTGGACCGAGTCGGCGAAGCTGGGGTGCACCGGCCCGCAGTGGTAGCACTCAAGGTAGTTGTCGACGATCAGTTTCCAGTTGGCGGGAGTCTGCGTGACGAAGCGGGCGCCCAGGTGCAGTTGGTCGATCACCGGACAGGCGGCGCGCAAGCGGGCTTCAAGGCCGGGAAGCTGGTCTTGGATGGGCGCGGCGTCCGGGTCCATGTTGATGAAGACGAAGCCGCCGTATTCCACGGCCTGGATGGGGACCAGCGTGGCGCTGTTTTTGTCGAAGTTGGGCACGTTGTCGCAGTTGCGCGCGTAGGCCAGTTCGCCGTCCAGCTTGAATGTCCAGGCGTGGTACGGACAGGTGATGACGTTCTTGGCGCGCCCGCTGCCTTGCAGCAGTTGATGGCCGCGATGCGGGCAGACGTTGTAGAACGCGCGCAGCACGCCTTCGCGGTCGCGCAGCACGACGATGCTTTCGCCGATGATGTCGCGCGTGACGTAATCATTGGGTTCGGCCAGCTCGCTGCGGTGGGCCACGCAGAGCCATTGCCTGGCGAAAACCTGTTCCTTCTCGAAGTCGAACACCGATTGCCGGGTGTAGTACGCGGCTGGCAGGGTCCAGGCGTTTTCGTCGTCGGCGCAGAAATCGGCGGGCAGCTTGAGGTCATTCATGGTCTTCTCCCTGATGATTTTTTTATGTTTAAGCGTTGATGCGTGGTGATGGGGGCGGCGTTATTAGCCGTTGGCCGGCTGTTCCTGCGGCCTTTCCAACGGCTGCGCGGCGATGGAACCAGGCTGCGGCGGCGCGCCCGATTCAATCAGGTGCGCGGGCACGGGGCCGAAATCCTGCAACAGCCAACGGGCGAGGCCGAACAGCTTGATGGCCAGGATGAACAGGAACGGGATGGCGGTCAGCACCACGGCCGTCTTCATGGTTTCCAGCGACGCGCGGGTAAACAGCATGGCCAGCGGCACCAGCGTCAGCGCCACGCACCAGAAGACGCGGCTGGTGGGCGACGGGTCTTGCCCTTCGGCCAGATTGCGGGTTGTGGTGGCGGCCACGGCGTAGGCCACCGCGTCGACGTGTGCGGCAAGGAATACCAGCATGGTCGCCAGGTACATGGCCAGGAACAACTGGCCAGCCGGCAGCGCGCTCAACAGCATTTCCACGGCGGTTTCGCCGCCTTGTTCTTTCAGGATGCGGGGCACGTCGATGTTGCCCGACAGGAATTGGTGCATGGCATAGCTTTCCAGCACGCCGAAGAAGAACCAGCATCCGACGCTGCCGCCCAGCAGCAGCGCATAGATGACGTCCTTGATCTTGCGGCCCTTGGAGACGCGGGCCACGAACATGGCCACGCCCGGCGAGTAGGACACCCACCACAGCCAATAGAACACCGTCCAGCCCCGGGTGAATGCGCCATCGCCCGCGGGGTCGGTAAAGAGGCTCATGCGGACGTAGTTTTGCAGCATGAGGCCCAGGCCGTTGACGATGTTGTTGCCCAGGAAAAGCGTGGGGCCGACCACGAACACGACGGCCGCCAGCAGCAACGCGCCCCAACAGACCATGTGGCTCAGGCGCTTCATGCCGCTGTCGATGCCGATGTAGGCGCTGGCCGAGAACAGCACCGACACGCCGACGATGACGATGACCTGCATGGTGAAGGTGTCGGGCGTGCCGATCAGGCTGGACAGGCCGCGCGTGAACGTCGATGCCGTGAGCGCGATGGAGACCGTCAGCGCGCCGAACATGGTCAACAGGAAGATCAGGTCCACCGCCCGGCCGACCGGGCCGCTGGCGCGCATGCCGGTGATGGCTTCGATGATCGATGCCAGATTCAGCCCTTTGTTTTTACGCACGTGGAAGTGATAGGCCATTGCCAGGGACGGCAGCGCATAGACGGCCCAGGCGCTCAAGCCCCAGTGAAAGAACGAATAGCTGATGCTGTGTTCCAGTGCGTCCCGCGAGCCGACGGGGATGTTCAAGCCCGGCGAGTCGTAGTAGTAGGCCCATTCCATCACCCCCCAGTAGAGGGTGGACGAGCCCATGCCGGCGCAGATGAACATGAAGACCCAGGACAGCGTGCCGTATTCCGGTTTGCCATCGCCCAGCCGCACGTGCCCGTATTTGCTGAACGCCAGCCCGATACAGGCGATGACGCAGCCGAAGACGAACACCTGGATCAGCGCGCCGAACGAACGCGTGGACCATTCGAACAATTGGGTTGCGGTGGTGGCGGCCAGTTCCGGCCAGCGCACCATGGCGATGACGGTGGCCAGCACGGCGGCGAGCGTGCATAGGGTCAGGAACCCGTCGCGGCGCGGCGCGGATTTTTTCACGTTGGTCTCCTCCGATGCGTCGTCGCGCACGGTGTTGTTTTGCGAACCGGGGTGGGGCTGCTGGCGGATGGCGTCAACGCGCCGGCTTGTTGTTCCGCTCGTCTTCTTGTATTTTGTTAACTGCTAGTTAACGTCAACTAATAATTAACAAAAACTGTAGGCAATATCGCGCCGGGCGACAAGCACCCCCTGTCAATTGTTACGGGGGTGAAACGTAAGGCCCGGTCCTGTCGTTGCCGTACCCACGCCATGATCGAAGACAGCTTTGCATTCCGCTTGAAAGAGCTGCTTGAACACAAGCAGCTCTCGTTACAGACCGTGGCGAGCGCGCTCGATGTGTCGCGCCCGGCGGTGCACAAATGGACGAAAGGCGGCGAGATCGACTACCCGAAGCTGCGCCGGCTGGCCGCGTTCCTGGACGTGAACTGGATCTGGCTGCGCTATGGCGAAGACGCGCGGCAAGCAGCGGCGCAAGCGACAAGCGTGGTCGAGATTCCCATGACGGACATGCGCCGCCGCTACATCGCCGACATGATGGAAAGCGAAGCGCGCATGAAGCTGGCGCAGGAGGGGGCGCGCATCGTGACGTGGGAATGGAACCTGATCACGGACGCCGTGACCTACTCGTCCAACGTCGAAGCGGTGTACGGCTGGCGCATCGTCAGCAACGAGAGCTTCTGGAAGCATGTGCATGTCGACGACGTGCCCATGATGCAAGCCATCTACGAAGACTCGCTGCGCACCGGCAAGCCGCACGAATTCGATTTCCGCTTGATTCAGCCGGACGGCACGCTGCGCTGGATTTCTTCCCGCGCCACGCCCGTGCGCGATTTCGATGCGCGCATGGTCAAGGTGGTCGGCATCAGCATGGACAACACCGCGCGCAAGCTGGCCGAGGAATCGCTACGGGACCAGCAGGCGCGGTTCGAGGCGGTCATTGAACTGGCCTCGCACGGCATGGCGCTGCTGGATGCGAACCTGCGCTGCGAATCGGCCAATGCGGCGCTGGCGGACATGCTGGGTTGCTCGAAAACCGACTTGCTTGGAGACGGGTTGCTGACGATGTTTGCCGATGGTGGCGCGCGTCTGCGAAAAATGCGCAGTGGTCGGGCCAGCGCCGCATTCACCGCCCGGCTGCGTAGTCAGGACGCGAGCCCGATCAGCGTGCAGGTGCGCGCCGTGCTGACGCGTGGCCAGCAGGGCGAGGCGAGTTATTACGCGCTGGAAATACAGGCAGCGCCTGCCGGGTAGCCGCTGGCGGGCATACCCGCTCGCGTCAGAACAGGTTCAACTCCCGCGCCACCCATAGCGCCAGGCCCACGGCGATGCCGATCAGCAGCGAGCGGCGCAGACCGCCGCTCTTGGGCACCGCGCCGGGGGAGACGGCGGGGTCGGCATTCAGGCGTTCCGGCGCGGCCGTTATCACCGGCTTGCCCGACCGGGCAGGCGAGGCCGCCACGGCCTCACGTCCGCCCTCGTCGGTTTCAATCGTGAACGCAGGTTTGCCGCTGCGCGCATCCGATACGCCGGCCGAATCCTGCATCGACACGCCGGCGTTTTTGAGCATGTCCCACAAGCCTTTCATTCCTTCGCCGTCGCGCAGTGCTTCGATGCGTTCGCGTCCGGCGCGAGGCACGTCGTCCAGGCTGTCGTAATGGCGGCCGTTGATCGTGACTGCGCCGTTGTCGATATCGACCTTGAAGGCTTCGCCGTTTTCAACGCCGGAGTAGCTCCATTTTTCCTGAACGGTGACCGAGTCCAGCTTGCCGTCCAGCAGCTCTTCGATGTTCGCGCGTTGTTCGGGAGTGAGGTCCGACGTGGAACTCCAGCTGCGTGTGGTCGTCGAACTTTTCCAGATCTTCGTCTTGTCGTTCATGCCTGCCATCCGTGGTGTTCCAAGCGCGAAATATACAGAATTCATTCACCCAACTGTCAGAAAAGCCCGCTTTTGCGGGCTTCTTACATTGTCCTTAAAGCAAAAGACTTTTCCATGTCAAGAATTTTGATCTGATCTGGTCAGATGAGCGGATCAGATGCGTGAATGGGCGCATAATGCAACACCTTCTCTTGTGTCCCTAATGAAGAGATGGTTCAGCTTTTTCAGTAAGTACAGAGCGTGTTGTCACTAGCTCGGCAGTTCGTGTTTCCAGGGTTCATGTTCGGTTGCGCGCTAGGACAACTTGGAATATTCACGGAGATGTCTATGACAGATGATGCAAAGCCGCGTCGTCGGTTTCTTCAGGCGTTGGCGATCGTGCCAGCGTCGACATTGGCGGTTGGTGCACTGACCACCGGCTGTACCAACGCTGCGGACAGCAAGACCGCCGCGCCCGCCAAGCCCTACGAGCCCACCTATTTCACCAAGCCCGAATGGGACTTCATCGTTGCCTCGGTGGATCATCTGATCCCCGCCGACCAATATGGTCCGGGCGCGATCGAAGCGGGTGTGCCCGAGTTCATCGACCGTCAAATGGAAACGCCGTTCGGCCACGGCAAGCTCTGGTACATGCAAGGCCCGTTCCATACGGACCAGGCGCCTGAACTGGGTTATCAGTTGAGCCAGAATCCGCGCGAGGTCTATCGCCACGGCATCCAGGCCTGCAACGACTGGTGCGTCAAGACGCACGGCAAGGTGTACGCCGAACTGGACAAGCCCCTGCAAGAGCAGATCCTGAAGGACCTGCAAGGCGGCAAGATCAAGTTCGAGACCGTTCCCGCCACGACATTCTTCAGCTTCCTGCTGGCCAACACCAAAGAAGGTTTCTTTGCCGATCCGATCTACGGCGGCAACAAGAACATGGTGGGCTGGAAGATGGTGGGCTTTCCCGGCGCGCGCGCCGACTATATGGACTGGGCCGATCAGCCCAACGTCAAGTACCCCTATGGCCCCGTGTCGATCTCTGGGGAGAAGGGTTAATCATGGCAATCAAAAAAGACAAAGTCGACGCAGTGCTGGTCGGGTTCGGCTGGACGGGCGCAATCCTGGGCCAGGAGCTGACCGAGGCCGGCCTGCAAGTGTTGGCGCTGGAACGCGGCGCCATGCAGGACACGCCGAAGGACGCCGAATACCCCAAGGTGATCGATGAGCTGGCCTACTCGGTGCGCGGCAAGCTGTTCCAGGACCTGTCCAAGGAAACCGTGACGATCCGCCATGGCGTGGACGACGTGGCCGTGCCGTATCGGCAGAACGGTTCGTTCCTGCTGGGCACGGGCGTGGGCGGCGCGGGCTTTCACTGGAACGGCATGCACTACCGCGTGCTGCCCGAAGAGCTGGAACTGCGCACGCGCTACGAGACGCGCTACGGCAAGAAATTCATTCCGGAAGGCATGACCATCCAGGACTTCGGCGTGACCTACGACGAACTGGAACCGTACTTCTCCAAGTTCGAATACGTATGCGGCACGTCGGGCAAGGCCGGCAACCTGAACGGCAAGATCGTTGAAGGCGGCAACCCGCTGGAAGGCAAGCGCAGCAAGGAATTCCCGCTGCCGCCGCTGACCACCACTTACGGCGCGCAGTTGTTCGAGAAGGCCGCGCGCGAAGTGGGCTTCAACCCGTATCCCGCGCCCGCCGCCAACGCGTCCGGCCCGTATACGAACCCGTATGGCGTGCGCCTGGGCCCCTGTAATTTTTGCGGCTTCTGCGAAAACTACGGCTGCTACATGTATTCCAAGGCATCGCCGCAGACGACGATCCTGCCGGTGCTGCTGAAAAAGCCGAACTTCGAGCTGCGCACGCATTCGCAGGTCATCAAGGTCAACCTGGATTCGACCGGCAAGAAGGCCATCGGCGTCACGTATATCGACGCCCAGGGCAATGAAGTCGACCAGCCGGCCGACCTGGTGATCCTGTCGGCCTACCAGATGCACAACGTGCGCCTGCTGCTGCTCTCGGGCATCGGCAAGCCGTATGACCCCAAGACGAACGAAGGTGTGGTGGGCAAGAACTACGCCTACCAGATGAACGGCGCGGTCAACGTGCTGCTGCCCAAGGGCACGCAACTGAACCCCTTCGTGGGCACGGGCGCGGGCGGCGTGGGCATGGACGATCTGAACGGCGACCAATTCGATCACGGCCCGCTGGGTTTCGTGGGCGGCGCCAGCATCCGCCACGTGCGCTACGGCGGCCGTCCCATCAAGCAGACGCCGACCACGCCGGGCACGCCGTCGTGGGGCACGGCCTGGAAGGCCGGCGTGCAGGATGCGTACCAACGCTTCATGACGATCGGCATTTCCGGGTCGGTCATGTCCTACCGCGACGCCTACCTGTCGCTGGACCCGACCTACAAGGACGCCTACGGTCAGCCGCTGTTGCGCATGACGTTCGACTGGCACGACAACGAATTCGACATGCTGGGCTACATGGGCAAGCGCATGGAGACCGTCGCCAAGGCCATGAACCCCGAAAAGCACTTCGTGGCGGTGCGCAAGAAGGGCGCCCACTACGACACCCGCGTGTATCAAAGCACGCACAACACGGGTGGCGCGATCATGGGCTCGAACCCCAAGGAAAGCGTGGTCAACAAGTACCTGCAAAGCTGGGATGTGCCGAACGTGTTCGTGATGGGCGCCTGCGTGTTCCCGCAGAACATGGGTTACAACCCGACCGGGCTGGTGGGCGCCTTGGCCTATTGGGCCGCGCAGGCGATCCGCGATCAGTACCTGAAGAACCCCGGCCCGCTGGTCCAGGCTTAAGGAGACGGAACAATGTTCAAGCAAACCATTGTTGCGGCCTTCTCGGCCCTGGTCGCCAGCGCCGCCTTCGCGGCCGACGGCACGCCGGCCTCGACCGACGCGCAGATGATCAAGCAGGGCGAATACCTGTCGCGCGCCGGCGACTGTATCGCCTGCCACACGGCCAGGGGCGGCAAGCCCTTTGCCGGCGGCCTGGGCATCGAGTCGCCGCTGGGCACGATCTATTCGACCAACATCACGCCCGACAAAGACACCGGCATCGGCAACTACACGTACGAGGACTTCGACCAGGCCGTGCGCCATGGCAAGGCCAAGGACGGGCATTCGCTGTATCCGGCCATGCCGTACACGGCTTACGCCAAGGTCACGCCCGACGATGTGAAGGCGCTGTACGCGTACTTCATGCACGGGGTCGAACCGGTCAAGCAGCAGAACAAGGACACGGATATTTCGTGGCCGATGTCGATGCGCTGGCCGCTGACCGTGTGGCGCTGGATGTTCGCGCCGGACGTCGTGAACGGCCCGGCCGCCAGCGACCTGAAGGGCGCAGACCGCGCCGCGCTGCTGCGTGGCCAATACCTGGTCGAAGGGCTGGGGCATTGCAGCACCTGCCATACCCCGCGCGGCTTTGCCTTGCAGGAAAAGGCGTTGAGCGACGCGGACGGCTCGGCCTTCCTGTCGGGCGGCGTGGTGGAAGGCTGGCTGGCCAAGAACCTGCGCGGCGATATGGTGGATGGCCTGGGCGGCTGGACCAAGGAAGACATCGCCGTCTTCCTGAAGTCGGGACGCAACGGCCATTCGGCGGCCTTCGGCGGCATGGCGCAGGTGGTCGAGGACAGCACGCAGCATTTGTCCGATGACGACCTGAACGCCATCGCGGTGTACCTGAAGAGCCTGCCGCCGGTGAACAAGGATGCCACCAAGCCTTTGGCCTATGACGAGACCGTGGCGCAAGCGCTGCGTACCGGCAAGGACAAGGGCGACGGCGCCATGGCCTTCCTGAACAACTGCGCGGCCTGCCATCGCAGCACCGGCAAGGGCTACACGGAAACGTTCCCGCAGTTGGCGCTCAGTTCGACGGTGAACTCGGCGGACCCGACGTCGCTGATCCACATCGTGCTGAAAGGCGCGCAGATGCCGGGCACGACGGCAGCGCCGACCGCCTACGCCATGCCCGGCTTTGACTGGCGCATGACGGACAAGGAAGTCGCCGACGTGGTGAGCTTCGTGCGGTCGAGCTGGGGCAACAAGGGGACGGCGGTCAGCGCGGCCGACGTGGCCAAGGTCCGCAAGGACGTGGGCGCGGCGGCGCAACCGGCGCGTTAAGCCGGTACGCCCAGGGGCGGCCATTGACAAGGAAGCGCACCAAGCGCAACCTCTTGTCCGTGCGCCTGCCCCTGACCCCTTACTCCGTGATTATTTCCCGCCTTGTCACCAAGGTGGGGTAGCGCGCATCGGTTCATCGCGACACAAACCCGCCTCGGCGGGTTTTTTGTTGGCTCGCCAGGCACACGCTTTCCAGGAGAGCCCTGCATGACGTCTTCATCCTTGTCTTCCTCGCCCGCCACCTTGCATTTTCTGTGCGGCAAGATCGCCGCGGGCAAGTCCACGTTGGCCGCCTCGCTGGCCGCGCAACCCGGCACGCTGCGCATCAGCGAAGACGCGTGGCTGGCCGCGCTGTATCCCGGCCAGATCCAGGACATCGCGGATTACGCGCGTTGCGCCGGCCGGCTGCGCGAGGCCATGGGCGGCCATGTGGCGGCGCTGGTGCAGGCGGGCGTCTCGGTGGTGCTGGACTTTCCGGCCAACACCCCAGCCGCGCGGCAATGGCTGCTGGAGCTGGCGCAGCGGGCCGGCTGCCTGCACTGCCTGCATTACCTGGAGGCGTCCGACGCGCTCTGCAAGGCACGCCTGCGTGCCCGCAATGCGTCCGGCACGCACCCCTTCAGCACCACCGACGCGCAGTACGACGCCATCACCGCGTACTTTGTCGCGCCCGATCCCGAAGAAGGCCTGACCATCGCGCGACACGTGCAGGATTGAACGCAAGGCGCAAAATAGCCCCTTACGGGGCTGGGCCGCCTGCTATGATTACTGGATAAAACCCCAGCTATCCGGCCCAGCCGATGTTTCCCCCGCACCGCTACTACTATCTGCACAATTTCCAGCGCGCCCTGGCGTGGGTTAGCGACCGTTACGCCGATCTGCTGGATGCCGACGAACGCCGTTTCCTGACGGATTTTCCCGCCTTGCCGCAGGCCTCGCAGGCGCTGATGGTGCGCATGCTGATGCGCCGTGGGCCGTGGTTTCGCGCCAGCCGGCTGGTCTACGAGGAAATCGAGGGCACCGAGGCCGCCGCCGCGCCGCTCGTGGCGCTGGGTTGGCTGGATGCGCACGCGCCGATGACGCTGGACGAATTGTTTGCCCTGCATACCAAGCCGGAGCTTTGCCGGCTTTTTTCAGGGGCGGTCGGGGGCGCCGGTAGCGAGGCGCCAAGCGCTGCGCGCGCCGAATCCCTCATCAAACCCACCACGCGCAAGTCGCAACTGCTGGACGCGCTGCGCGCCACGCATGACACCCCACGGCCCTATTCCGAATGGAATCCCGGCGCGCAAGAGGCCGTCTGGCGCGTCATGGTTGGCGATCTTTGCGAACGCTTCCGGCTGATGTTCTTCGGCAATCTGCATCAGGACTGGTCGGAATTCGTGCTGGCCGACCTGGGCGTGTTCCAGTACGAAACCGTGCCCTTCGACGCGTCGTCGCGCGCGTTCCAGACGCGGGCGGACGTGGACGCGTATCGCTTGTTGCACGCGTGCCGGACGGCGCTGGACGAGGGCGCGGCCACCGACACGATCCTGGCGGCGGTGGCCGGTTGCGTCAGCCAGAACGCGTGGCTGGAAAAGCGCCGCGCCAAGGTCCTGCTGCGCATCGGGCAGGCGTGCGAGCGCGCGCAGGACTGGGCGGCGGCGCAAGCGGCCTACGAACATTGCGCCTACCCGGGCGCGCGGCATCGCCGCATCCGCGTCCATGAACGCATGGCGCGTCATGACGAAGCCCTGGCCTTGGCGCTGCACGCGCAAGGCGCGCCCGAAAGCGAAGAGGAAAGCCAGCGGGTGGCGCGCATGTTGCCGCGCCTGTATCGCGCGCTGGGGCAGGGCCGGCCCGAACGCGCGCCGACGCCTGTTGTGCCGCGCACCGATCTGACGCTGCAACGGCCGGCCACGCCGGCGTCTGTCGAGTACGTCACGCGCGACTACCTGCATCAAGACGACGCGCCCGTGCACTATGTCGAGAACGCGCTGCTCAATTCCCTGTTCGGCCTCTTGTGCTGGCCCGCCGTGTTCGCGCCCTTGCCGGGCGCGTTCTTCCATCCTTTCCAGCGCGGCCCGGCCGATCTGGACGCGCCGGATTTCCACGACCGCCGCCAGGCGCTGTTCGCTGACTGCCTGGTGCAGCTGGACACGCCCGCGTATCGCGACCTGATCTTGCAGCGCTACGCCGACAAGGCCGGCCTGCAATCGCCGTTCGTGTTCTGGGGATCCTTGTCGGAAACGCTGCTGACGCAGGCGCTGGACTGCCTGCCGCCCGCGCACCTGAAGCTCGTCTTCACGCGCCTGCTGCGTGATGTGAAGACCAATCGTTCGGGCTTGCCGGACCTGATCCGTTTCTGGCCGTCCGAACGCCGCTACGAGCTGATCGAGGTCAAGGGGCCGGGCGACAAGCTGCAAGACAACCAGATCCGATGGTTGCAATACTGCGTGTCGCACGGCATGCCGGTGCGCGTTTGCCACGTCAGCTGGCAGGAGGGCGCGGCATGAGATACGCCGTGGCGGTGCGCGCGCTGTGCGAATTCACGGCGCGGGCGGGCGACCTGGACCTGCGCTTCACGCCCGCGCCCAGCGGGCTGGAGGGGATGGCCGGGCACTCGGTCGTGACCGGCCGGCGCGGGCCGGCTTACGAAACCGAAGTGTCCTTGTCGGGCCAGTACGAAGGGCTGTTGGTGCGCGGCCGTGCCGATGGCTATGACCCCATCGCCAACCAGCTTGAAGAGATCAAGACGTATCGCGGCCAGCTGGACAGCGTGCGCGAGAATCATCGGGTGGTGCATTGGGCGCAGGCGCGCATCTACGGCCATCTGCTCTGCCAAGCGCGTGGTCTTGCCCAGGTGCGCGTGGCGCTGGTGTATTTCAACGTGGTCACCGAAGAAGAAACGGTGCTGACCGAAACGCACGAGGCCGACGCGCTGCGGGTGTTCTTCGAGGAACAGTGCACGCGTTTCCTGGCCTGGTCCAAGACCGAACTCGCGCATCGGCAAGCGCGCGATGCCGCGCTGGAAGCGCTGGCGTTTCCGCATGGCGAATTTCGCGCGGGGCAACGCGATCTGGCGGTAGCCGTGTATCGCACGGCGCGCGATGGCCGCTGTCTGATGGCGCAGGCGCCTACCGGCATCGGCAAGACGCTGGGCACGATCTTCCCGCTGCTCAAGGCCAGCCCGGGGACGGGCCTGGACAAGGTGTTCTTTCTGGCCGCCAAGGGTTCGGGCAGGGCGTTGGCGGTCGAAGCGCTGGACACCGTCAATGCGCAGCCCGCCGCGCCCGGCCTGCGCGTGCTGGATCTGCAAGCGCGCGACAAAACCTGCGAGCATCCGGACCTGGCCTGCCAAGGCGACTCCTGCCCCTTGGCGCAGGGCTTTTACGACCGCTTGCCGCAGGCGCGCGAAGCGGCGGTCAAGCACCAGCGGCTGGACGCGCCCACCGTGCGCGCCGTGGCGCGCGAACACAACATCTGCCCGTATTACCTGTCGCAAGAGCTGATCCGCTGGAGCGACGTGGTGGTGGGCGACTACAACTACTACTACGACTCGTCGGCCATGCTGTACGCCATGACGCAGGCCTACCAATGGAAGGTGGCGGTGCTGGTGGACGAGGCACACAACCTCGTTGACCGGGCGCGCCGCATGTACACGGGCGAGCTGGATCAGGCGTCGCTGTCCGCCGCCCGATACGCCGCGCCGAAGGCTTTGAAGAAGCCCTTGGACGGTTTGCAGCGGTCATGGAATGCGCTGAACAAAAAGCAGGCGGAACGTTATCAGGCGTATGACGCCGTGGCGGCGGGCGTGCTGGCGGCCGTGCAGAAAGCGGTGAGCGCGATCATGGAATACATGGCGGATGCGCCGCTGCCGCAGGACGATCCGGTGTTGACGTTCTATTTCCAGGCGCTGCAATTCATGCGGCTGGCCGAACAGTTCGGCTCGCACGCGCTGTTCGATGTGACGCTGTCGGACGTGGGTGTCGCCAGCGCCAAGACGCGGCCTTCGGTGCTGTGCGTGCGCAACGTGATTCCCGCGCCATATCTGGCCGCGCGCTATGCGGCGGCGCACGCCACCGTGCTGTTCTCGGGCACCTTGAGCCCGCAGCAGTTCTATCGCGACACGCTGGGGCTGCCGGCGGGCACCCCGTGGATCGACGTGGCCGCGCCGTTCCAGGCCGAGCAGCTGGCTGTGCGGGTGGTGGGCAACGTATCCACGCGCTACCGCGACCGCGAGCGTTCGCTGGCGCCCATCGTCGACCTGATCGCCACGCAGTACGCCGAACGGCCCGGCAACTATCTGGGGTTTCTAAGCAGCTTCGATTATCTGCGGCAGGTGTCGGACCTGATGCGTGTCCGCCATCCAGGCGTGCCGATCTGGTTGCAGACGCCGGGCATGGACGAGGCGGGCCGGGCGGCCTTTCTGGCGCGCTTCACCGAAACCGGCCAGGGCGTGGGGTTTGCCGTGCTGGGCGGCGCGTTCTCGGAAGGCGTGGACCTCCCCGGCAAGCGCCTGATCGGCGCGTTCATCGCCACGCTGGGCCTGCCGCAGGTGAACCCGGTGAACGAAAACATGAAGCGCGCCATGGACCTGCGCTACGGCGAGGAAAACGGCTACGACTACACCTATCTGTATCCCGGCATGCAGAAGGTGGTGCAGGCGGCGGGCCGGGTGATCCGGACCGAGAACGACGTGGGCACCGTGCACCTGATTGACGACCGCTATCGGCGCGCCAAGGTGCGCGGCTTGCTGCCGAGCTGGTGGCGGGTGGGCTGATTTGGGGCGGCGCGGATCGCCGGGTTTGCGTAGTATGTCGCTTTTGGCCGGGCGTGCCGTCCGCGCCGATGACAATAACCAGGAGACACGCATGCCCCTCGCCACGCCTGCCGACGCCACCGCGCTGAACCCCATCGTCGCCATGCCGGCGCATGCCCTGTCCGATGCGATCCGGCGGCGCGAACTGTCCTGTGTCGAGGTCATGCGCGCCTATCTGGCGCATATCGACCACGTCAATCCCAAGATCAACGCCATCGTCGCCCGTCGCGACGCGGATGCGCTGCTGCGCGAAGCCGCCGAGCGCGACGCGCAGCTGGAGGCCGGCCAATGGCTGGGCTGGATGCACGGCATGCCGCAGGCGCCCAAGGACCTGACCGCCGTGCGCGGCATGGTCACGTCGATGGGCTCGCTGGTCTACAAGGACCAGGTCACGCCGCACGATTCGATCATCGTCGAACGCATGCGCGCTGCCGGCGCGATCTTCATCGGCCGCACCAATGTGCCGGAATTCGGGCTGGGCTCGCACACGTACAACCCGGTCTACGGCACGACGGGTAATCCCTATAACCCGCAGCGCACGGCGGGCGGCAGCAGCGGGGGCGCGGCGGCGGCGCTGGCGGCGCGCATGCTGCCCGTGGCCGACGGCAGCGACTTCGGCGGGTCGCTGCGCAACCCGGCCGCGTTCTGCAACGTCTACGGCATGCGGCCGTCGGCGGGGCGCGTGCCGTTCGGCCCGTCGCCCGAAGTGTTTCTCAAGCAGCTGTCCTACGAAGGCCCCATGGGCCGCACGCCGCGCGACGTAGCGCTGCTGATGTCGGTCATGGCCGGGCACGACAAGCGCTCGCCCTTGTCGCTGCGCGACGACCCGGCGCAATTCAGCCAGGCGCTGGACGCCGATATGCGCGGCAAGCGCGTCGGCTGGTTGAGTGACTGGAAGGGCTATCTGCCCATGGAGCCAGGCATTCTGGACGTGTGCGCGCAAGGGCTGGCCACGCTCGATACCGTGGGCTGCGACGTCATCGACTACGACGTGCCGTTTGCTGGCGACCGCCTGTGGCGCATGTGGCTGACTCACCGCCACCTGATGGTGGGCGGCCAGTTCCGCGCGCTGGTCCAGGACCCGGCCACGCGCAAGCTGGTCAAGCCCGCGCTGATCTGGGAAGTCGAGGGCCTGGACGGGATGACGGGGCTGGATGTCTATCAAGCCACGCAAGAACGCAGCGCCTGGTACCAGACCGTGCTGCGCATGTTCGAGGACGTCGATTTCCTGGCCGTGCCGTCGGCGCAGGTGTTTCCCTTTGATGCCGCGCTGGACTGGCCCAAAGAGATCGCCGGGCGCTCCATGGACACCTATCACCGCTGGATGGAGACGGTCACACCGTGGACCCTGGCCGGTTGTCCGGTGATCAGCGTGCCGGTGGGCTTCAATCCGGACGGGCTGCCAATGGGCATGCAGCTCATCGGTCCGCCGCAGGCCGACCTGGACGTGCTGCGCCTGGCGCACGCGTATGACGCGGCCAGCGACTGGGTTTCGGCCCATCAGCCGGCGGCGCTCTGGCGGGCTGCCGACTGACGTAATCGCCGTACGCACCCACCCGCTAAAAGACAAGTTTTGTAAGCAGACTTTGCTTTTTTCTGACGAAAACCCCTTTTCGAAGGGGAATTCCCTAGTTTTTCATGGCTGGGTGCCTTTCCCTTTGCAATAATCAGTGCATTTCCGCACATCCAGTAATGGGGGGCGGCGTCGTCGTGGTGCACCCGCACAAAGGTTCCCTGCATGAAAAATCTGACTCTACGCCAGCGCATCCTGGCCAGCTTCATGGTGATTCTGGCCATCATGGCGTTGATGGTGGTAGTCGATTACCGGCGATTGCTGCACATCGAAGACGAAGTGGTGATGATCAACACGGACGCCGTGCCGGGCATCTACTACAGCACCTCGATCCGCGCGTCCTGGTTCGCCGGCTTCGTGATCATGCAGGACGCGTTCAACAGCGATAACGATCAGGAACGCCGCGCCACGCTGGAAACGCTGCCCAAGAGCGATCGCCAGCTGGAAGAGAACATCGACTTCTATCGCCGCACCATCGCGCGCGATGACGACCGCAGCATGTTCGTGGAGTTTGAAAAGGACTTGCAGGAATACAAGCGCATCCGCGCGGACATCCTGGCGACGACGGGCGCGAACGATCCGCTTGCCGCGCGCACGCGGGTCAAGAATGAATTGCGGCCGGCTTTCTATAAGGGCCGCGACATCCTGGCCACGATGGTGGCGGAAAACAAGAAGCAGGCTGACGAAGCGGCTACCAGCATCGGCGAGGCGGTGGATTCGGCGGAAGTCGGCATGCTCGTGTCGCTGGGGATGGCGATTGCGGCGGCGCTGGTGTGCGGTTTCCTGCTGCTGCGCGCCATCGCCAACCCGATGCGCGACATCGTCAAGACGCTGGAATTGACGGGGGGCGGCGACTTGACGCGGCGCTTGGCGCTGGCGCGCAAGGACGAGTTCAACGCCATCGAAACCGGCTTTAACGGCATGGTGGATGAACTGAAGGGGTTGGTCGGCAAGACGCAGCGTTCCGCCGTGCAGGTGGCCACCTCGGTGACCGAGATCGCGGCCACGTCCAAGCAGCAGCAGGCTACGGCGTCCGAAGTGGCGGCCACCACGACCGAGATCGGCGCGACCTCGCGTGAAATCTCTGCCACCTCGCGCGAGCTGGTGCGCACGATGACCGAAGTGTCCAGCGCGGCCGAGCAGACCGCCTCGCTGGCGGGCAGCGGCCAGGTGGGCCTGGCGCGCATGGAAGACACGATGCGCAACGTCGTGGGCGCGGCCGGATCGGTCAACGCCAAGCTGGCCATCCTGAACGAGAAGGCCGGCAACATCACTCAGGTGGTCACAACAATCACGAAAGTGGCGGACCAGACCAACCTGTTGTCCCTGAACGCCGCGATCGAGGCGGAAAAGGCCGGCGAGTACGGCCGTGGCTTCGTGGTCGTCGCGACCGAGATTCGCCGGTTGGCCGACCAGACTGCCGTGGCTACCTACGACATCGAACAGATGGTCCGCGAGATCCAGTCGTCGGTGTCGGCGGGCGTGATGGGCATGGACAAGTTCTCGGAAGAAGTGCGCCGGGGCATGGCCGACATGCAGCAGGTGGGCGATCAGCTGTCGCAGATCATCCAGCAGGTGCAGACGCTGGCGCCGCGCGTGCAGATGGTCAACGAAGGCATGCAGGCGCAGGCGACGGGCGCCGAGCAAATCAACCAGGCTTTGCAGCAACTGAGCGATGCCGCCCAGCAAACGGTGGAATCGCTGCGTCAATCCAGCCTGGCCATCGAAGAGCTGACCCTGGTGGCCAACGATCTGCGCAGCGGCGTGTCGCGCTTCAAGGTCTGATCGCTCCATGGCGGAACTTGCCCTATCGCCTCAGCCCAGCGCCTTGGGCACGGCCGCGCGGCGGCTGTATCTGCTGTTTCGCATCGGCGGCGACCGCTATGCGCTGGACGCGGCGGACGTGATCGAGGTGTTGGGCTTGCGCGCGTTCAAGCAGGTGCCGGGCGCGCCGCACTGGGTGGCCGGCATGCTGGAGCGGCGCGGTGCGGCGGTGCCTGTCATCGACATGAGCGCGCTGGCGGGGCAGGGTGACGCGGCGCGTGTCACGAGCACCCGGCTGGCGCTGGTGCGCTATCGGCCGCAAGCGGCGGCGGCCAGCCACGTGCTTGGGCTGATCCTGGAACAGGCGACCGAGACCGTGCATTACGATCCCGCCGCCTTCCAGCCCTTTGCGCTGGACAACGGCAACGCCCGTTACCTGGGCCCGGTGCGGAGTGACGCGCAGGGCATGGTGCAGGCCGTGGGCGTGGATGCGCTGCTGCCGCCGTCCGTGCGCGCCTTGCTGTACCCCGCCGACCGCGAGGTCACGCCATGATGCTGGTCGACGCCTTCAGCGCCTTGCTCAAGCGCAAGATGGGATTGGACAGCGGCTCGATCGGCCAGGCTGCCGTTGAGCGCGCCGTGCGCCATCGGATGAGCGCGGCGGGCGTGGCCGACGAACACGATTACCTAACGCGGCTGCATACGGTCCCGGCGGAAATGCAGCAGCTGATCGAAGCGGTGATCGTGCCCGAGACCTGGTTCTTCCGCTATCCCGAATCGCAGGTGGCCATGGCGGCGCTTGCGCGTGAACGCCTGTTCGCGGCGGGCGCGGCCGCCGACCGCGTGCTGCGCGTGTTGAGCGTGCCGTGCTCCAGTGGAGAAGAGCCGTATTCGATCGCGATGGCCTTGCTGGACGCGGGCGTGCCAGCCAACCGGTTCCAGGTGGACGCGGTCGACATCAGCGAACGCATGGTGCAGTTCGCGCAGCGCGCCGTGTATGGCCGCAACTCGTTTCGCGGCGAGGACCTGGCGTATCGAGACCGTCATTTCGCCGAGACGTCGCAAGGCCATCAATTGTCCGCCCAGGTGCGCGAGCGCGTGCGCTTTGAGCAGGGCAATCTGTTCGACGCCAATCTCCTGGCGAGCGCCGCGCCGTATGACTTCGTGTTCTGCCGCAACCTGTTGATCTACTTCGACGGACCCACGCAGGAACGCGCCGTGCAGGTGCTGCGGCGCCATACGCGGCCCGATGGCGTGATCTTCGTGGGGCCGGCCGAAACCAGCCTCTTGACCGCGCGGCGCTTGCCGTCCGTGCCGATGGCGCGCTCGTTCGCCTTCCGGGCCCAAGCCATGCCGGCTCCGGTCGATGCGCCTGCGCCCGCCCGGCCCCTCGTGCATGCCTGGGCGCCGCCCCGGCGACCCGTGGCCCAGGCGCCCGCAGCGCGTCTGCCCGTGCCGCATGCGGCGGCGCCGGCTTCGTCCGGGCTGACGGCAGTTGCCAGCCAGACCACCGGCGCAAACGCTGCGCCGATGCAGGGCGCGGCCAGCGCCGATGACGCGCTGCGCCAGATCGCCGCCTTGGCCGACCGGGGGCGCGTGCAGGAGGCGCTGGCGCAGTGCCGCGCCCATCTCGATATCCATGGCGTCAGCGCCAACGCGCTGCATCTGCTGGGCCTGTTGCAGGACGCGGCGGGCGACGCGCATCAGGCGCAGGCGTCGTATCGCAAGGCGCTGTATCTGGACCCGACGCATCGGGAAGCGCTGTTGCACCTGGCCGCGCTGATCGCCTCGGCCGGAGACATGGAAGGCGCGCGCCGCCTGCAAGCGCGCGCGGCACGCCAGGAGGCGCGACGTGACTGAGCTCAACGCACTGCTGTCCGGCGTCGACGATTGCTGGAACCGCATCGGCATCCGCGGCGACAAAAGCTGCGAGCAATTGCCGGGCCATGTGCATTGCCGCAACTGCCCGGTCTACGCCGCCGCCGCCAAGCGCATCCTGGACCGGCTGCCGCCGCAGATGGATGCGTCGGACCATGATTTTCTAGACACCGATAACGAGCAGCCCCGGCAGAACATTCGCATGTCGTCGCTGCTGGTGTTTCGGCTGGGCCGGGAATGGCTGGGTTTGCCGACTCGGGCGCTGGACGAAGTGGCCGCCACGCGGCCCATCCTGTCCTTGCCGCATCGCCGCGATCCGGCAGTGCTGGGCGTGACGAATGTGCGCGGCACCTTGACCGTGTGCGTGTCGTTGTCGCGCCTGCTGGGCCTGGAGACGGGGCCGGCGTCAGCCGAGGCCCGCGAACGCCAGGGCGCCGCGCGGATGCTGATATTCGGGACGGCGGGGCGCGCCGTGGTGTTGCCGGTGGATGAAGTGGAAGGCATTCATTCGGCCGACCTGGACCGGTTGGAGCCGCTGCCGGCTACCGTGCAGGGGGCCGGCCTGAAGTATTCGATTGGAGTGCAGCGCTGCGGCGGTCGCAGCGTGGGCGTGCTGGATGAAACCCAGTTGATGCAGGCTTTGGAACGGAGTCTGGCGTGAACCCGGATGAAATGCGCGACGCCTCCCTGCTTGAGCTGTTCCAGCTGGAGACCCGCACGCAGGTGCAGGTGCTGAACAACGGCCTGCTGGCGCTGGAGCACGATCCCACCTCTGCCGCCCAGCTCGAAGCCTGCATGCGCGCCGCGCATTCGCTCAAGGGGGCCGCGCGCATCGTCGACCTGCACCCCGCAGTGCGTATCGCGCATGCCATGGAAGACTGCCTGGTGGCCGCGCAGGAAGGGCGCTTGCGCTTGCAGGCGGACGACATCGACGCCTTGCTCCTGGGCACCGACCTGTTGCAGCGCGTGGCGACGCCCGGCGCGGAGCTTGGCAGCGAGATCGATGAGCTGGTGGTGCGCCTGAGCAGCGCGCCCAATGCGCCGCCCGCCGCGCCGCCCATGCCGCCGCGCGCGCCCCGTCCGTCGGACTTCCTGCCGCCGATCAAGCCCGTCGACGACGAGCCCGCTGTGGCGATGCCCGCAGCGTCGGCGCAGGGCTTGCCCGCCGCGTCTGCGCCGGCGTCCTCGCCGTCGTCCTCTTCATCGCCGCAGGAAGCGCAACCGGTGCGCCGCCGCTCGGACCAGGGCGTGTCCGAAGGCGAACGCGTATTGCGCGTCACGGCCGACACGCTCAACAAGTTGCTGGGCCTGTCCAGCGAAACGCTGGTCGAATCGCATTGGGTCGGGCCTTTCGGCGCATCGCTGTTGCGGCTGCGGCGCATGCAGGCAGGCGCGGGACACGCTCTGGATGGCGTGCGCAACGCTCTGGCAGGGCAGCAACTGGACCCCCGCGTGCAGGCCGCGCTGGACGACGCCCAGCGCATCATCGATCAATGCCAGCAGGAACTGATCCAGCGCACCAATGAAGTCGATGAATTCGGCTGGCGCATCAGCCATCTGGCGCAGCGCCTGTATGACACCGCGTTGACGTGCCGCATGCGGCCCTTCGCCGATGGCGTGGGAGGCATGGCGCGCATGGTGCGTGACCTGGGCCGCACGCTGGGCAAGCAGGTGCGCCTGGAAATCGATGGCGATACCACGCAGGTGGACCGCGACATCCTGGAAAAGCTGGACGCGCCGCTGATGCACCTGATGCGCAATGCCGTGGACCACGGCATTGAAATGCCGATGGATCGCATGGACGCCGGCAAGCCGCCCGAAGGCCTGATCCGGCTGTCGGCGCGCCATTCGGCCGGCATGCTGGTGATTGAATTGAGCGATGACGGCTCCGGTATCTCGCTGGACCGGCTGCGCGTGGAAGTGGTCCAGCGCAAGCTCACCACGACCGAGACCGCTGCGCGCCTGAGCGAAGCCGAGCTGCTGGAATTCCTGTTCCTGTCCGGCTTCAGCACGCGCGGCGAAGTCACCGAGATTTCGGGGCGCGGCGTGGGGCTGGACGTGGTGCAGACGATGGTGCGGCAACTGCGCGGCGCGGTGCGCATCCACCAGACGACGGGGCAGGGCACGCGCTTCGTGCTGGAAATGCCGCTGTCGCTGTCGGTGGTGCGCAGCCTGCTGGTCGAGGTGCAGGGCAACATCTACGCGTTTCCGCTGGCCTACGTCAGCCACGCCTTGCAGGTGCGTTCGGAAGAGATCGAGCAGCTGGAAGGGCATCAGCACTTTCGCTACATGGACCGGCAGGTGGGGCTTGTGTCCGCGCGGCAGATCCTGCACGGCGGCGAATCCGCGCCGGCGACCGAGTCAATGGCCGTGGTGGTGGTGGGCGATCATGACAAGTGCTACGGCATCGCCGTGGACCGCTACGTGGGCGAGCGCACGCTGGTGGTGCAGCCGCTGGATCCTCGCCTGGGCAAGGTGCAGGACGTGATGGCGGGGGCGTTGATGGACGATGGCACGCCGCTGTTGATCCTGGACGTCGAAGACATGCTGCTGTCGGTGCAGAAGCTGATCGAAGGCGGCCGGCTGGCGCGGGTGGATGGCGGCGGACCCGTTGCCGCCGCGCGCCGCCGCAAGCGCGTGCTGGTGGTGGACGATTCGCTGACCGTGCGCGAGCTGGAACGCAAGCTGCTGGTGAACCGCGGCTTCGAGGTCGCCGTGGCGGTCGATGGCATGGATGGTTGGAACATGCTGCGCAGCGAGGATTTCGATCTGGTCGTCACCGACGTGGACATGCCGCGCATGGACGGCATCGAACTGGTGTCGCGCATCAAGGCCGACGCCAAGCTGCAAGGCCTGCCGGTGATGGTGGTGTCGTACAAGGATCGCGAAGAAGACAGGCGGCGCGGGCTGGATGCCGGCGCTGACTACTATCTGGCCAAGGGCAGCTTCCACGACGACGCGCTGCTGGACGCCGTCGAGGACTTGATCGGGAAGGCACTGACGTGAGAATCGGCATCGTCAACGATATGCAGATGGCGGTTGAGACCCTGCGCCGCGCCATCGCGCTGGAACCCGGACTGGAAGTGGCGTGGGTCGCGTCGGACGGCGCGCAGGCCGTGGAGCAGTGCGCGCGCGACCGGCCGGATGTCGTCCTCATGGACCTTATCATGCCCGTCATGGACGGCGTGGAGGCCACGCGCCGCATCATGGCCGAGTCGCCCTGCGCCATCGTGGTCGTGACCGTGGACGTGGCCCGCCATACGGCGCGCGTGTTCGACGCGATGGGCCACGGCGCGCTGGACGCGGTGGACACGCCGGTGGTGGGCGGGGGCGACCTGCGCACCGCCGCCGCGCCCCTCTTGCGCAAGATCCGCAACATCGGCTGGCTGATCGGACGCTACGGCAACCGGCCCACGCTGACGCCGGTGCCCCGGTCCGCGGCGCGCGCCGATGCGCAGCGCCTGCTGGTGATCGGCGCATCGGCGGGCGGCCCGGCCACGCTGGCCCAGCTGCTACAGGACCTGCCGCTGGATTTTCCCGCCGGCATCGTGCTGGTGCAGCACGTGGACGCCTCGTTCGCGGCCGGCATGGCGGACTGGTTGAACGATCAGGTGCCGCTGCCCGTGCGGCTGGTGCACGAAGGCGAACGGCCGCTGCCTGGCCAGATCCTGCTGGCCGGCACCGACGACCATCTGCATCTGCTGGCCGACGGCACGCTGCGCTATACCGAAGACCCCAAGGAAAGCCTGTATCGGCCTTCCATCGACGTGTTTTTTCACAGTGTGGCGCAGCATTGGCGCGGCACGGCGGTTGGCGTGCTGCTGACCGGGATGGGCCAGGACGGCGCGCGCGGCTTGAAGGCCATGCGCGAGCGCGGCTGCCTGACCATCGCGCAAGACCAAGCCACCAGTGCCGTGTACGGCATGCCCAAGGCGGCGGCCGCCATGCAGGCCGCAGTGGAAATAAAACCCCTGGACCAGATCGCGCCGCGCTTGATTCAGGCCCTGGCCTGAACGCCCGATCTTGTTCCACATCAAGGACTTACTATGCATCCTCCCATAGACGGCTCGGCTTCGGCGGACCTGAACGCGCACGCGGCCATGGTGCTGCTGGTGGACGACCAGGTGATGGTCGGCGAAGCGATCCGGCGCGCCCTGGCTACGGAAGGAAACATCGATTTCCACTACTGCTCGGACCCCTACAAGGCGCTGACGGTGGCCATCCAGACGCGGCCCACGGTCATCTTGCAGGATCTGGTGTTGCCCGGCGTGGACGGCCTGAGCCTGGTCAAGGAATACCGCAATCATCCGGTGACGCGCGACATTCCCATCATTGTGCTGTCCACCAAGGAAGACCCGGCCATCAAGAGCGCCGCGTTTTCGGCCGGCGCCAACGACTACCTGGTCAAGCTGCCGGACTCCATCGAACTGGTGGCGCGCATCCGCTATCACTCGCGTTCGTATCTGGCGCTGGTGCAGCGCGACGAAGCCTACCAGGCGCTGCGCCAAAGCCAGCAGCAGCTTCTGGAGAGCAATATGGAATTGCGCCGGCTGACCAATTCGGACGGTTTGACCGGCCTGGGCAACCGCCGCTATTTCGATGAATACCTGAACGCGGAATGGCAGCGCGCGCGCCGTGACCAACGCGAGATCAGCATGCTGATGATCGACGTGGACCACTTCAAGGCCTACAACGACACCTATGGCCACATCGCGGGCGACGAGGCGTTGAAGCGCGTCGCCAACACCATCTTCGCCAGCTGTGACCGGTCTACCGACCTGGCTGCGCGCTTCGGCGGCGAAGAGTTTGCGCTGGTGCTGCCGGGCTCGCCTGCTGGCAGCGCGCGGCTGGCGGCCGAAAAATTGCGCCGCGCCGTCGAGGCTATGCAGATTCCGCAAAAGGATACGGGCTCGGGCCCCTGGCTGACCGTCAGCATCGGCACCGCGACCGCCATTCCGGTGCCGGACCAGCCTTGCACCGATCTGATCCAGGTGGCCGACCGTGGCCTCTACCAAGCCAAGCGCAACGGCCGCAACCGCGTCGTGCCGGGCCAGATGCAAGCGGCCGAATAGGCGGGCGCTACAGGTGGAGCTTGGTCGAGGACTTCACTTCATGCATCGACAAGGTACTGAGCAGTTCTTTGACGCCCGGCAGGGTCCGCAACCGGTTGCGGACGAATTCGGAATAGGCGTCGAAGTCCTGCGCCACGATGTGCAGCAGGTAATCGTGCTGCCCCGTGGTGTTGTGGCAGGCCAGCACTTCGGGCATGGCCTCGATGGCGGCTTCGAACGCGTGGCATAGCTTTTCGGTGTGGTTTTCCAGCGAGATGCTGACGAAGGCGACCACCCCCATCCCCAGCGCGCGCCGGTCCAGGATGGCCTGGTAGCCGCGAATGATGCCCGAGGCTTCCAGCCTTTTCAGACGTTTCCAACATGGCGAGGCCGACAGCGATACGCGTTCGGCCAGTTCGGCGTTGCTCAGGCGGCCATCTTCTTGAAGGATTTTCATGATTTTCCAATCGATCGCGTCAAGTTGATGTAACAAGGCAGTCTCTTTCATGAATGGGACAGGATGGGAAACAAAGTTTCCCATTATCGCGGTGCGGCGATTGAAATGGAAAGATTATTGGCGGTGCCCGCGCCCATACTGCAAGACATCCCGAGGCGGCAGGCGCTATCGTCGCAGCATGCGAATTCGCGCCTGCCCGGTCGGCTGGAACTCAGTAGAAAGAGGCACCCCATGACGTATTCGACGTATCACAAGAAAGACATTTTTGGCCGTCCGCTGCATGCGGAAACCCAGATGATGTCCTATGGCTACGATCCTTTCCTGTCCGAAGGGGCGGTCAAGCCGCCCGTGTTCCTGACCTCTACCTTCGCCTTCCGATCGGCCGAGGATGGCGCGGAATTCTTCGATCTGGTGTCGGGCCGCAAGCCCTTGCCGCAGGGCGAATCGGCCGGGCTGGTCTATAGCCGGTTCAACCATCCCAACCTGGAGATCGTGGAAGACCGGCTGGCCTTGCTCGATGGCTCCGAGGCGGCCGCCGTGACCGCCAGCGGCATGGCCGCGATCAGCGCCGTGCTGATGGCATTCCTGCGTCCGGGCGACCAACTGGTGCAATCGCTGCCGCTGTATGGCGGCACCGAAACGCTGATCGCCAAGATCTTTCCCGAGTGGGGTATCGGCTCGCATCCCATTCAGGACGGCTTGTCGCCCAAGCACATGCGGGCGGCGCTGGAAGCGGCGGCGGCCAAGGGGCCGGTGCGCGTGTTCTATGTGGAAACGCCGGCCAATCCCACCAATGCGCTGATCGACTTCGAAGGCATGAAGAACGAGCTGGACGCGTTCGAGACGCGCCACGGCTATCGCCCGGTGTCGGTGTGCGACAACACGCTGCTCGGGCCGATCTTCCAAAAGCCGGTCGAGCATGGCGTGGACCTGTGCGTGTATTCGCTGACCAAGTACGTGGGCGGGCACAGCGATCTGGTGGCGGGCGCCGTGACGGGCAGCAAGGACCTGATCAAGAAGGTGCGCGCCATCCGCAGCGCCTTTGGCTCGCAACTGGATCCGCATTCGTGCTGGATGATCACGCGGTCGATGGAAACGGTGGTGCTGCGCATGAAGCAGGCGGCGCGCACGGCGACCAAGGTGGCGCAGTGGCTGGCCGGCAATCCCTACGAGAAGGTCACGCTATTCCATCCGGAAATGATCTCGGACCGAACCTATCAAGAGGTCTACAAGCGCCAGTGCACGGGGCCGGGTTCGACCTTCGCCTTTGTGCTGGACGGCGGGCGCGAGCGGGCGTTTCGCTTCATCAATGCGCTGCATCTGTTCAAGTCGGCGGTCAGCCTGGGCGGCACGGAATCGCTGGTGTGCCATCCGGCGTCCACCACGCATTCGGGCGTGCCGGCGGCCGAACGCGAGGCGGCGGGCGTATCCGAAGGGCTGATCCGCATTTCGATCGGGCTGGAACATGAAGAAGACCTGATCGCCGACATGGACCACGCCTTCAGAAACCGCTGACGCGCAGCGGGGGCTACGCAGCCCCCGCCGCCTGGCTCACGCGGCGGCCGGGTGGCGCCGCGTGCGGTTCAGCAACACGAACGCGGCGGTCGCCACCAGCATGACCGTGGCTGTGGCGATCACCGCCGCGTAGCCACTGTCGAACGCGGTCTTGGCCAGATGCGTCAGCGTGTCGGCCAGGTCGGCCGGCAGGCCCTCGGCCACGATCAAGGCTTCGTCCAGGCTGTCGCGCAGCGCCGGCGTGGCCGCCAGCGTCGACGGCACGTCCAGCGTATTGGCATAGACGCCCGACAGGATCGATCCCATCAAGGTCACGCCCAGCACGCCGCCCAGCTCGTAGGACACCTCTTCAATCGAGGCCGCCATGCCCGCGCGCTCGGGTGTGGCGCTTTGCATGATGGAGCTGGAAGCCGCCGTCATCGTCGCGCCGATGCCCAGGCCCAGCACGCCCAGACTGAGCAGTTGCGGCAGCACCGCGCCGTCATAGCACAGCAGGTACGCGCCCATGCCGGCCGCCGACAGCGCCAGCGACAGGAACATCAAGCGCGGGCCGGGCACGTGCGCCAGCAGCCATCCCGCCACCGGGCCGGCCACGAAGGCCGCCAGCGGCAAGGGCAGGATGAACAGCGCGGCCTGGATGGGCGACATGCCCAGCACCAGTTGCAAGCGCTGGCTGAAGACCAGCTCCAGGCCCAGCAGCGCAGCGCCGGCAAAGAGCGCGGCGGCCACGCCCGAGCTGAACGTGGCGTTGCGGAAGATGGAGAAGTCGATCAGCGGATAGGGGCGGCGGCGCTGGCGGCGCACAAACACCGCCAGCATGGCGACACCGGCCACGCAGGCCAGGCCCGCGTGCAGCCAGGACGTGGTCGCGCGGCCCAGCTCTTTGAGCGCGTAGGCGCAGAGCACCAGGCCTGCCATCACTTGCAACGAACCGATCAGGTCCCAGGGGCGCGCGGTCGCGGGCCGGCTCGCCGGAATCAAGCGCCAGGCCAGCGGCAGCGCCAGCAGCACGATCGGCACGTTGATGAGGAACACCGACCCCCACCAGAAATGCTCAAGCAGCACGCCGCCTACCACGGGACCCAGCGCCGCGCCGCCCGAGGCCACCGAGGCCCAGACGCCGATGGCCACGGCGCGCTCGCGCTCATGGACGAACGTCAGCCGGATGATGGACAGCGTGGCCGGCATCATCATGGCGGCGCCCACGGCCAACAGCACGCGCGCGGTGATCAGCGAGGCGGCTCCCGGTGAATACGCGGCGGCCAGCGACGCCACGCCGAACACGGCCAGGCCCATCATGAAAAGCCGCTTGTGGCCCAGCCGGTCGCCCAGCGTGCCCATGCCCAGCAGCAGGCCCGAGACAACCAGGCCATAGGCGTTCACGATCCACAATTTTTCCGAGGCGGTCACGCCCAGCTCGTGCGTGAGGCGGGGCAGGGCGGTGTACAGCACCGTCATGTCCACCACGATCAACAACAAGGCGATGGACACAATGCCCAACACCAGCCAACGGCGCGGATTCGCCGTGGCGACAGCGTTCGAGTAAGTCCGCTGCATAGTTCAACTCCTTGATAACCACGCTGGGGACGTAGCGCCGCTGTTGCGGCTTCCCAGCGCAAGGCACGCATTATCCATCTGGTTATCGGCCATAAGAAGTTAGAATCCATCAATAAAATTGATGTTAGACGCGGCAAGCGGATGAAAAGGTGACTGACATGCAATGGACGCTGGACCAACTTCGGCATTTCGTCGCGGCGGCCGACGCCGGGTCTTTCTCGGCGGCCGCCCGCGCGCTGGGGCGGGCGCAGTCCGCCATCAGCACGTCCGTGGGCCTCTTGGAAGCGGACTTGGGCGTGGAATTGTTCGACCGCTCGCGCCGCTACGCCACGCTGACGCCAGCCGGCGAAGTGATGTTGCAGGAAGCGCGCGAGGTGCTGCGCCAGGCGGGCGGGCTGGATCAGCGCGCGCTGTCCTTCGCGGCGGGCCAGGACGCGCGGCTGTCCATCGCGCTGGACGAGGCATTGCCCTATCAGGTGCTGGCGGCGCTGGTGCGGGAAGTGGCCGAGCGCTTTCCCGCGCTGGAACTGACGCAGCTGAACGGCACCGCGACCGAAGTGGCCGACTACGTGCAGCAGGGCCGCGCCAGCATCGCGTTTCATTTCGACCGGGGCGACCCGGGCAGCGTGTTCGCGCACCGGTATCTGGGCAATGTGGCGCAGGCGGTGTTCGTGGCCTCGGGCCATCCGCTTGCGGCGCTGGCCGAGGTGACGCGCAGCGATCTGGCGCGCTACCGGCAACTGGTGATGCAGATGGAAGGCGTGGAAGAGGTTGTGTTGAGCCCCACCGTGTGGCGCACGGACAGCTTCTACAGCATCGCCGGCATGGCGGCGGACGGCTTGGGCTGGGCGATCCTGCCGCTGAACATCGCCGAATACGAGAGCTTCCGGCGCACGCTTACGCGCGTGCCCTGCACGGGCCTGTCGCTGCCGATGCTGTCGGTGCGCACCTTGTGGTTGCAGGGGGCGACGTTAAGCGCGACCGAGTTGTGGTTGCAGCAGCGGATGGGGCAATTGCTGGGCTGAACGCGCGGGCCGGCCGGCCCGGATCAACTGAGCAGCGCCGTGACCAGATCGCTGCCGGCCGCAGCGCCGTCGGTGAAGTTCAGCGCCGTCTGTACGTGTTCCAGGTGTTCGTCCATCAGCGCGCAGGCGCGGTCAGTGTCGCCCGCGCGCGCGGCTTCGATGAAGGCGTGGTGTTCTTGCGACGAGCAACTGGCGTCGTGCGAGCTTTGGTACAGCACGGTGATGACGGCGCTGCGCGCGGACAATTCCCGCAGCATGCCCGTCAGCACCGAATTGCCCACGGTTTCGGCCAGCAGGATATGGAAATGCCCCAGCAGCTGATTGCGCTTCTGCACGTCGCCAGCCTCAAGCGCGGCGCGCTCTTCGGCCAGGTGGGCGTCGATGCGGCGGTAGTCGGCGGCGGTCGCGCGCGCCACGAATTCCTTGGCCAGCGCGGCTTCCAGAATGCGGCGCACGGCGTAGACCTCGCGTGCCTCGTTCGCATCGGGCTTGCTGACGAACGCGCCCTTGTCGGGAACGATGTTGATGAGCTTGTCTTTGGACAGCATTAGCAAGGCCGCGCGGATCTTGGTGCGGCTGACCTTGTAGACCCGCGCCAGCGCCTCTTCGCGCAGCCGCGTGCCGGGGGGAAGCTTGTGCGCCACGATGGCGGCGGCCACTTCCTTGGCGATGTCGTCGGCGCTGGGGTCTGGCGAAACTTCCTGGGTCATTGGGGGCGCGGCTGCGGGCGGCCGGGAGGGCAAAATCGTCGGGCAGCCAGTCTATCAAAAAGCCGGACAGGAAAGACAAACATTTTTTGCATACAAACTGCGCATGCAGCCCCGATTTGCCTACCTGTCCGACCTGGCGCCCCTCAGTTCTTGGCCATCAGCCCCAGGTATTCGATCAGTCCCTTTTCTTTCACATAGGTCGCCTGCGCCCACGCCTTGTAGTCCGCGCTGTCACGGTAAGCCGGTTCCTGGTTCAACTGCTTCATGACTTCCATGCTGGCCGGATCGAACAGCGCTTTCTTGAACGCGTCATGCAGCGTCTTCACGACGGCCGGGTCCATGCCTTTGGGGCCGGCCAGGCCATACGGCGAGGTGGACACGACCTTGTAGCCCAGCTCCTGTGCGGTGGGCACGTCGGGCCAGCGCGTGGTGCGTTTTTCGCCGAACGTGACCAAGAGGCGCATCTTGCCCGAGTCCACGAACTGGTCCCAGCCGGTGGCGTCGCTTTGCGCCATGACGTGGCCGCCCAGCAGCGCCTGCTGCATGTCTGCGTTGCCCTTGAACGGCACGTGGTTCAGCTTGACCTTGGCGTTGATGGCGATTTCTTCGATCAGCAGGTGCGGCGACGAGCCGATGCCCGTGGACCCGTAGTCGATGGTGCCCGGCGCCTTGCGCGCCGCCTCGATGTACTCGTTGAACGTCTTGTAGGGCGAGTCCGAGCGCACGGTGAAGCCGAACGTGTAGCCCGACAGGCCGATGATGAAACTGAAATCGTTGATGGGATCCCAGCTGCTTTTCTGCATGTAGGGCATGCGCAGCATCGCCAGCGTGTACAGGCTGATGGTGTAG
This sequence comes from Achromobacter piechaudii NBRC 102461, assembly GCF_001571245.1. GTDB lineage: Bacteria > Pseudomonadota > Gammaproteobacteria > Burkholderiales > Burkholderiaceae_B > Achromobacter > Achromobacter piechaudii. The sequence continues at coordinate 816,529 of NZ_BCTK01000001.1, forward strand.
CCGTCGGGTTTGGCGGTGCGCGCCATGGTGGCCGTGCCCAGCGTGCCGCCCGCGCCGGGGCGGTTTTCCACGATGACGGGCTGCCCCAGGTATTTAGAAGCGTCCTGCGCCACGATGCGCAGGTGGCGGTCGGTGGAGCCGCCTGCCGGGAACGGCACGATCAGCGTGATGGGCTTGGTGGGAAAGGCGCTTTGAGCGCTGGCGGCCAGCGGCACGGCGGCGCTGGCGGCGGCCAGCAGCAATGCGCCTAGGCAGGCGCGGCGGCGGGGCATCTTCAGCATGGGTTTGTCTCCTTCGGTGTTGTTGTGGTGGGGGTAGCCGGGGGCGCGGGCCGGGCTCAGTCGCGCAGGACGACCTTGACCGGCAATCGCGCCAGGGCCTCGCGCAGCTGCTCCTTCAGCGGCGCGGGCGCGTCGGCGTCGGCTTGGACGACGACATCCGGCTGCGCATCGGCCAGCACGCGCAGGATCTTGCTGTCTTGCGTCATGCCGGCCTCTTGCAGGGTGCGCGCCACCAGGGCCTGTACCGAGACGGCGGTGGCCAGGCGGCGCAAATCGGGTTTGTAGATCTTGCCCACGTTGGTCATGGGCATGGCGTCCAGGATGATGACGCGCTTGGGTCGCGCGGGGCCTTCGTCCACGTGGGCGGCGGCGTAGTCCACCAGTTCGGCCTCGGTCGCCCGGGCGCCTTCCATCAGCGTGACGAACGCCACGGGCAGCTCGCCCGCATAGGCGTCGGGCGCGCCGACCGCCGCGCACAGATGCACGGCCGGGTGGGTGGCCAGCGCGTCTTCGATGGTCTTGGGATCGATGTTGTGGCCGCCCCGGATGATGAGGTCCTTGGCGCGGCCTTGCAGGTGCAGCCGGCCCTCGGTGTCCAGAAAACCCACGTCGCCGCTGATGAGCCAGCCGTCTTCGGTAAACGCGCGCGCCGTGTCTTCCGGATCCAGAAAGCCCGGGATCACGTTGGGCGCCTTGAACAGCACCATGCCCGGCGTGCCGGGCGGCAGGTCGCGCGCGGCGTGGCCAGAGGGCACGTCCAGCCCGACGATGCGAACCTGCACATACGGCAGCGGAAAGCCCACGCAGTTGACGGGAAACTCCATGCCCGGCGGCGAGATGGACGAAATGCCGGCCATCTCGGTCATGCCCAGGCTTTCGTTCACGTGCAGGCCGAACAGCCGCTTGAAGCGCGCGGCCAGCTCGGCGGGCAAGGGCGCGGCACCGGTGCGGCAATAACGCAGCGACGAGATATCCGCGCCCGCCAGCGGCACGTCGGCCAAGGCGGCCAGGATGGTCGGCACGCCTTGCAGCGAGGTCGCGCGATGCTTTTCCACCAGGCGCCAGTAGTTGCGCAGCACGTCGCGGTTGCGCAGCAGCATGGGCGTGGGGATGACGGTTTCGACCCCGGCCGACAACGCCGCCAGCGAAGCGGGCAGCACGCCGGCCACGTGAAAGAGCGGATAGCCGTTGATGACCACGTCACCCGGCCCCGCGTTTTGCAGCTGCACGGCGGCCCAGGCGGTGAAGACCTGGTTGGCGTGGGTATGGACGGCCAGCTTGGGCGCGCCCGTCGTGCCGCCCGTATGGAAATACGCGGCCACGTCGGTGGCGCGGATGACGCGGTCGCTGACGAGGCGGTCGGCCGGTTGCGCGGACCGGTTGGCGTTGAAATCCAGCGCGTGGTCGGGCAGCACGGGGCGCGCCGACAGCGCTTCGGTGTGAGGCGCCACGCGCAGCACCGTCTGCAACGTGGGCACGCGGTCGCGCAGCCGCAGGGCTTTGGTCCACATTTCGCATTCGGCGTCCGCGCCGTACGCGATCAGCACCTTGGCGCGCGCCGTGGTCATCAGCGAGGCGAGCTTGTCCTCGGTTAGCATCGGGTTCAGCGGCTGCACGATGCCGGCCGCCTCGCCGCCCCATAGCGCCAGGTGGTATTCCAGGCAGCCGGGCAGCATCACCGCGACGGCGTCGTCGGCGCGCACGCCCAGGTCGTGCAGCAGGTTGGCCGTCTGGTGGATGCCGGCCAGCAGTTCGCGGTAGCTCCAGCGGACGGCCTCGTCCTCGGGGTTGGCGGTCGCCAGGAACGTCAGCGCCGTCTTGTCGCCAAAGGCAGCGGCCGAGTTGCGGAAGATCTCGTAGGTGCTTTGTACCGTCAGCGTTTCGGCCAGCGGCCGCGCTTGCAGCCGCTGCACGTCGGCGGCGCTGCGCACGGGAAAGGGCGCCGAGAACGGCGGCGACAGGGGCGGGACGGCGTGGGCCTGCGTCATGTCGGGCGGCCTCCGTTCAGGCCTGCGCCAGCGCGATGTAGCGGCGCAGGTGATGGTCTTCGTCGCCCAGCTGGTGGTCGATCATGACGAGGCGCTTGGCGTAGTGCGCCAGCGGCAATTCCCAGGTCATGCCGATGCCGCCGTGCAGCTGGATGCTTTCCTCGGCCACCAGCGTGCCGATGCGGCCGATGGTGAACTTGGCGGCGGACAGCGCGCGTTCGCGGGTGGCGCGATCGGGGTGGTCCAGCGCGGCGGCCGCGTTGATGACCGCCGAGCGGGCCTGTTCGATCTCCAGCAACACGTCTGCCATGCGGTGCTGCAAGGCCTGGAAGCTGCCGATGGGGGTGCCGAACTGGCGGCGGGTGCGCAGGTATTCCAGGGTGGCGTCGCGCGCGCAGTCCATCGCGCCCACGGCCTCGGCGCACAGCGCCAGGATGCCGCGGCCCACGGCCCGTTCCAGCAGCGCATGGCCCGCGCCGGCTTCGCCCAGCAGCGCTTCGGGGGCAAGCTTTACATTGGCCAGACTGAGGTCGGCGGCGCGTCCGCCGTCGATCAGGCCATAGCCGCGCAGCGTCAGCCCGGGCGTGCCGGCGCTGACCAGGAAGAGGCTGATGCCGTCCACGTCGTCGTCCGCGCCCGAGGTGCGCGCCGACACCAGGAACAGGTCCGCGTGTTCGCCCGCCGCCACGACGGCCTTGGTGCCGTTGAGCACCCAGCCATCGCCCGAGCGTTCGGCACGCGTCGTGACCCGCTCCAGCTCGTAGCCGGAGTCCGGTTCGGCCTGGGCCAGCGCGGCCGTGATGGCGCCTGCGATCAGGCCATCGAGCGCTTCGCGCTGCGCGGGAGTGCCGGCCTGCGCGATGGCGCTGCCCACCATCAAGGCATCCAGGAAAGGTTCAACGACCAGGCCGCGTCCCAGCGCTTCAAAGACGACCGAGATATCGAAGCCCGCGCCGCCCAGGCCGCCATCGGCCTCGGTGAACAGCGCGCCGATCGCGCCCAGTTCGGCGTAGCGACGCCAGAATTGCACGCTGTAGCCTTCGGACGATTGCGCGTTGCGCTCGCGGGTGGCGAAGTCGTACTGCTCGGTGACAAAGCGGCGCAGCATGTCCGACAGCATGCGCCGGTCTTCGGTGTGTTCAAAATTCATGGCCGGCCTTTACAGTCCAAGGATCATCTTCGAGATGATGTTCTTCTGGATTTCATTGGAGCCGCCGAAGATCGACAGCTTGCGGTTGTTGAAGTACTGCGCGGCGGCGCTGTCGGCGCCCTCGGGGCCGATGGGCGCGGCGTCGTAGCCGTCGTGCAGCGCCTCGGGCACGAAGGGGCGCGCATACGGGCCCATCGCGCGGCGGTTCAGCGCCGTGATTTCCTGGCGGATCTGCGTGCCGCGTATCTTCAACATCGAACTCTCGGCACCGGGCGCGCCGCCGCCCGCCACGGCCGCCACCACGCGCAGGTTGGTGGTGCGCATGTTGGCCAGCTCGATTTCCACGCGCGCCATCCGGGCTGCGAAGTCGGGGTCTTCGGCCAGCGGGCGGCCATTCTTTTTCTGCCGCGCGGCCACCGTCTTCAGGCGTTCCAGCGCGGCGGTGGACTGGCCCACGCCGGCAATGTTGGTGCGCTCATAGGTCAGCAGGTACTTGGCGCAGGTCCAGCCCTTGTTCTCTTCGCCCACCAGGTTCTCGACCGGCACGCGCACGTCGGAAAAGAACACTTCGTTGACTTCGTGTTCGCCGTCCAGCGTGATGATGGGGCGCACTTCGATGCCCGGGCTGTTCATGTCGATCAGCAGAAAGCTGATGCCTTCCTGGCGCCGGCCTTCCTGCGAGGTGCGCACCAGGCAGAAAATCATGTTGGCGTACTGGCCCAGCGTGGTCCAGGTCTTTTGCCCGTTGACGATGTAGCTGTCGCCGTCGCGCACCGCCGTGGTCTTGACCGAGGCCAGGTCGGACCCCGCGCCTGGCTCGGAATAGCCCTGGCACCACCAGTCGCTGCCGTCCAGGATGCGCGGCAGCCAATGCTGGCGCTGCGCGTCATTGCCGTACTTGATCAGCACCGGTCCCAGCATGCTCAGGCCAAACGGCACGATGCGCGGGGCGGCGGCCAGCGCGCATTCGTTGTCGAAGATGTATTTCTGCGTGGCGCTCCAGCCGGTGCCGCCGTACTGCACGGGCCAATGCGTGGCCAGCCAGCCTTGCTCGTTCAGGATGGCATGCCACTGGACCATGTCCTCGCGCGTCAGGAGCTTGCCCAGGCCGACCTTGTCCGACAGGCGGCGCGGCAGCTTGGCCGCCAGGAAGGCGCGCACCTCGTCGCGGAAGGCGTTTTCTTCGGGGGTGAATTCCAGATCCATGTCGGTCCTCAGTAAATTTCAAACAGGCCGGCCGCGCCCATGCCGCCGCCGATGCACATCGTGACGACCGCGTACCGTGCGCCACGGCGGCGGCCTTCGATCAGCACGTGGCCGGCCAGCCGGGCGCCGGTGACGCCAAACGGATGGCCCAGCGCAATCGAACCGCCGTCCACGTTCAGACGGTCCATGGGGATGCCCAGCTTTTCCTGGCAGTACAGAGCCTGCGACGCAAACGCCTCGTTCAATTCCCACAGGTCGATGTCATCGACTTTCAGGCCGTGGCGCGCCAGCAGCTTGGGCACGGCGTAGACCGGGCCGATGCCCATTTCGTCGGGCTCGCAGCCGGCGATAGCCAGACCACGGAACGCGCCCAGCGGCCGGATGCCGGCGCGCTGCGCGTCGCCCGCTTCCATCAGCACCAAGGCGGCTGCGCCATCGGACAGCTGCGAGGCGTTGCCGGCCGTGACGAACTGGCCTTCGCCGCGCACGGGCGCAAGGCCCGCCAGTGCTTCGTAGGTGGTGCCGGGGCGATTGCAGGTGTCTTTGTCCACCGTGACTTCGCGTTCGCTCGTCACGCCCGTGGCGCGGTCGGTGACGGACATGGTGGTCGTGACGGGAATGATTTCCTCGCGGTAGCGGCCGGCGGCCTGCGCGGCTTCGGTGCGAGCCTGGCTTTGCGCTGCGAAGCGGTCCTGCGCTTCGCGGCTGATGCCGTAACGCGCGGCGACGATGTCGGCGGTTTCGATCATGGGCAGGTAGAGCTCGGGCTTGTTCGCCAGGATCCACGGGTCCATGCCGCTGACGCCGTCGTCGCGCGTGCGGATCTGCGAGACCAGTTCCACGCCGCCCGCGATCACGGCGGGCGCGCCGTCCAGCACGATGCGGCCGGCAGCCGACGCAATCGCTTGCAGGCCCGAGGCGCAATAGCGGTTGACCGTTGCCCCGCCCACGCTGACCGGCAGCCCGGCGCGGATGACGGCTTGGCGGCCGATGTTGCGGCCGGTGGCGCCTTCGGGATAGCCGCAGCCGATGAAGGCGTCTTCGATCAGCGCGGGGTCGATGCCGGCGCGTTCAACGGCGGCGCGCACCGCGTGCGCAGCCAGCGTCGGCCCGGCGATCTGGTTGAATTCGCCGCGCCCCGCCTTGGTGATGGGGGTGCGGGCGGTGGAAACGATGACGGCTTCACGCATAAGAGTTCCAGTCAGTAATCAGGGGCGAACCCGGGTAGGGGCGGATCGCGCGCTTGCGATCAGGCGGCTTGGTTGAGGCTGGCGAAGGTGCCGCCGGATTCGGCCAGGCGCACGAGCAGCGGCGACGGCTTCCAGAAGGCGGGGTCTTCTTTCGCGAAGGCGCGGATATCGGCCAGCACCTGGGCCAGGCCGACGCTGTCCGCGTAATGCATCGGGCCGCCGCGATAGCGCGGAAAGCCGTAGCCGGACAGAAACACCACATCCACATCCGACGGCCGCAGCGCGATGCCTTCATGCAGCACGTTGGCCGCTTCGTTGATCATGGCGGCCAGGTAGCGGCGCAGGATGTCTTCGTGCGTGAAGGCGCGCGGCGTGATGCCGGCGCGGCGGCGCTCTTCGTCGATGATGGCCAGCACTTCGGGGTCCGGTGTGCCCACGCGCGCGCCATCGGGATACAGGTAAAAGCCCCGGCCCGTCTTCTGGCCGAACCAGCCGCGTTCGCACAGGCGGTCGGGAATCTGCACGGTGCGCAGGGCGGGGTCGCGGGTGGCCGCGCGGCGCTTGCGCGTGGCCCAGCCGATGTCGCCGCCCGCCAGGTCCACCATTTGATAGGGGCCCATCGGGTAGCCGAATTCGCGCGCGGCGGCGTCGATGTCGTAGGGCGACGCGCCGTCTTCCATCATCATGTCGGCGGCCTGCCGGTACGCGGCCAGGATGCGGTTGCCGATGAAGCCGTCGCACACGCCCGCGCGCACCGGCGTCTTGCGCAGACGCCGCGCCAGTTCGAAACCGGTGGCCACCGTATCGGCGGCGGTGTGTTCGCCGACGACGATTTCCAGCAGCTTCATGATGTTGGCCGGCGAAAAGAAATGCAGGCCCAGCACGTCGGCCGGGCCGCGCGTGGCGGACGCAATGCGGTTCACATCCAGATAGGACGTGTTCGTGGCCAGCACCGCGCCCGGCTTGGCCACGCGGTCCAGCTGCGCGAACACGCCCAGCTTGACGTCCATGTCCTCGAACACGGCCTCGACGATCAGGTCGGCGTCGTCCAGCGCGTCGTAGCTGGTGGCGCCGGTCAGTCGCGCCAGCCGGGCGTCGCGGTCCTGCGCGCTCAGGCGGCCATTCTTGACCAGCCGTTCATAGACTTGCGCGACGCGCGCGCGGCCACGTTCCAGGGCGGGCTCGTCCTGTTCGATCATCACTACCGGCAGGCCCGCGTCCAGCATCGCAACGGCAATGCCCGCGCCCATCGTGCCGCCGCCCACCACGCCGACCTTGTCCAGGCGGCGCGGCTTGGCTTCTTTCAGTTCCGGCACCTTGGCGGTTTCACGTTCGGCGAAAAATGCGTGCACCAGCCCGGCGCGTTGCGGGCTGTCCAGGCATTGCAGGAACAGCGCGCGTTCGGTGCGCAGGCCCTCGTCGAACGGTTGTTCGATGGCGGCGCGCACGGCTTCGACGATCTTGGCGGGGGAGTACAGGCCCCTCAGCGTCTGGCTGACGCGCTCGCCCGCCGCTGCCGCTTCGGCTAACGCGGCGGCCTTGTCGGCCAGCGCGGCGCTGGCATCGCGGCTGCGGCGCGGGCCGGCGCCTTGCGCCAGCAGTTGGCGGGTGTAGGCCAGGCCGGCGGCCAAGGGGTCGTCGCCCTCGGCCAACGTATCGACCAGGCCCGCCTTCAAGGCAGCCTCGGCCGACAGGTGCTTGCCGGTCAGCATCAGGTCCAGCGCGGAGGCCGCGCCGATTAGCCGAGGCGTGCGCTGCGTGCCGCCCGCGCCGGGCAAGAGGCCCAGATTCACTTCGGGCAGGCCCAGCTTGGCGCTAGCCAGCGCCAGTCGGTAGTGCGCGGCCAGCGCGATTTCCAATCCGCCACCCAGGGCCGCGCCGTGCAGCGCGGCCACCACCGGCTTGGTGCTGGCCTCGATCTGGTTGCACACATCGGGCAGGGCGGGCGGCTTGGGCGGTTTGCCGAATTCGCGAATGTCGGCGCCCGCGATGAAATTCTTGCCCGCGCCCACCAGCAGCACGGCGCGCACGTCGGCGTCGGCCTGGGCCGCTTCGATGGCGGCGGCCAGATCGCGGCGCACGTCGGCGCTCAAGGCGTTTACGGGAGGGTGGTCCAGGGTGATGACCAGAATGTCCTGATCGCGGCGCGCGCGCGCGGCGCCGGCAGTGCTGCTGTCCGTCATGGGGTCCTTGTCTCCTGTTGGGCGTCGCCGTCGCGGCGCCTGGCAAGCCGGATACGGCCTGTCTCTTATGGGCTTTATTCTTTCCCAGTAAAGATGTCTTGACAATGGCATCAGGAATTGACACCACGGATAATAAAATTTGACAATCCGGTCGGAGGAGACGCCATGGACACTAAATCCCTGACCCTGCTGGTCGAAATTCTGGATGCCGGCAATCTGAGCGAAGCCGCGCGCCGGCTCAAAATGACGCGAGCCAATGTCAGCTACCACCTGAATCAGCTGGAACGCTCGGTCGGCATGCAGTTGGTGCGGCGCACGACGCGCCATGTCGAAGCCACCGAGATCGGGCTCAAGCTCTACCAGCATGGCCGCAGCATCCAGGACGAGCTGGTGGCGGCGCGCGAATCGGTCGACACCCTGGGCAAAACGCCGCAGGGCAAAGTGCGCCTGAGCGTGCCCAGCGGCTACGGCCAGTTCGTGATGACGCCGTGGTTGCTGGAGTTCAAGCAGGCGTATCCCGACATCGTGCTGGACGTGCTGTTCGAGAACAGCGTGGACGATCTGCTGCGCGACGAGGTCGATATCGCGGTGCGCATCATGTCCGAGCCGCCGCAGAATCTGGTGGCGCGCGAGCTCGGCCAGGTCCGCTACGTGGCGTGCGCGTCCAAGGTTTATGCCGATGCCAAGGGCCTGCCGCAGCGGCCGGAAGACCTGGCACAGCTACCCGTCATCAGCGCCGCCGTGATCGGCCGGCCATTGCGCCTGTCGGCCTATTTCGGCGGGCAGCCGCGCCAGCACGTAGTACTGGAACCCACGGTGATTTCCCGCAATTACGCGTTCCTGCGCGACGCCATCCGCGCCGGCCTGGGCGTAGGCGTGGTGCCGGACTACGTGGTCCATGACGACATCGCGCGCGGCGAGCTGCTGCCGGCGCTGCCGCAATGGCGGCTGAGTATTTTCGGACGCGGCATGTACATGCTCTACATGCCCAACCGGCACCACCCGCGCGCCATTTCGATGCTGATCGAATTCATCCTGGAGCGCGCGCAGCGCAGCCACGACGGGCAGGCGGGTCTGCTGGCCGTCAAGGGCTGACCCCGTAACCGGCTGCACACGTCGGGCACGATACTTGCTGACCGCATTCAACAAAATTGGAGAGCGGGGGCGGGATGGATAGCGCGAAGCCGGCGAAGATAACGTCGGACAACGAAGTGCCCAGGGGGGCCGGAGACACGCCGGTGCCGGCTATTTCGGCATCGCAGGCGGCTCAGGAGCAGGCGGCGCTGGAGCAGTCGGCCCAAGAGCAGTCGGCCCAAGAGCGGTCGGCCCAAGAGGCCCAAGAGCAGGCGGCCCAAGCTCGCGCGGCGGAAAAATCCGGCCCGGATGACCGCGCCTCGGATGAAAAAGTCACCGTGCAGGACGTGGGCATCGTCCCCGAGTCCGGACCCAATGTCACCCACGTCTGGGCGCGCGGCGCCTGTCTGACCACGCTGACCGTGCTTGCCGTGCTGTTTTCGCTGAAGATGGCGCAGGAATTCATCGTGCCCGTGGTGATGGCGATCGTGGTGGCGTATGCGCTGGATCCGGCCGTCGCGCTGATGGAGCGGGTGCGCGTGCCGCGACCCATCGGCATCATGCTCCTGATGGCCATCATCGCCATCGGGCTGGCGGGCCTGGTGTACGCCACGCAAAGCCAGGTCAGCTCCATCGTCGAGGCGCTGCCCGAGATATCGCGCAAGATCTCCCGTACCGTCGGCGGCCTGACCAGCGGCCACGGCTCGCTGCTGGAACGCCTGAAGGGCGCGGCCAGCGTCTTGCAGGACACTGGGGGCACCCCGTCCGGCCGCCAGGTGGTGGTCGCCAAGTCGGACGCCGGTCTCAGCGAATTCCTGTTGTGGGGCTCCAAGGGCCTGGCCGCCTTCCTGGGCCAGGCGATCATGAGCGTGTTCCTCGTCTTCTTCCTGCTGCTGTCGGGCAACGCCTTCAAGCGCAAGTTCGTCAAGGTGGCGGGCAAGACCCTGTCGCAGAAGAAGATCAGCGTCCACATGCTGGACCAGATCAACAGTTCGATCCACATGTACATGGCCATGATGCTGGTCACCAACGTGGCGCTGGGCGTGCTGTCGTGGGGCGCGTTCCGGATGCTGGGCCTGGAGAACGCCGCGACCTGGGCGGTGGTGGCGGGCGCGCTGCACATCATTCCGTATTTCGGGCCGTTGCTGACGGCGGTGGGCACCGGGATCGCGGCGCTGATGCAGTTCGGTGAAATCGGGCCGGCGCTTCAGGTGGCGGGCAGTTCGGTCGTCATCGCCTTGCTGATCGGCGTGCTGGTTACGACATGGATGTCGGGCCGCATCGCCAAGATGAATTCGGTGGCGGTGTTCATTGTGCTGCTGCTGTTCACCTGGTTATGGGGCATCTGGGGCACGCTGCTGTCGGTGCCCATCGCGTTTATCGCCAAGGTGGTGGCGGATCATATCGAGGGGCTGGACGCCGTGTCGGAGTTCCTGGGCGAGTAGCGCAGTTGGTATGCTGACGCCTCGCCACGCCGGAACCGTCATGCCCGAAACGTCCTCGACCGCCGCCTCGACCGCCGCCTCGTCAGCCCCACATTCCGCGCTGGCTTCCGACCTGCGCCGCACGCAGTTGCGGCGCATGAAGATCGCCGCGCTGGCGCTGCTGGTGGCGATGGTGTGTGGATTCATCACCAGCCACGTGATGGGCGGGCAGGGCGCGTGGGCGTGGGTGCGCGCGTTTTGCGAAGCCGCCACGGTGGGTGCGCTGGCAGATTGGTTCGCCGTGGTGGCGCTGTTTCGCCGCCCGATGGGCCTGCCCATCCCGCACACCGCCATCATCCCCAGCAACAAAGACCGCATCGGCGACAACCTGGCCGTGTTCGTCCGCGACCATTTCCTGGATCCGGACACCTTGATGGAGAAGCTGCGCGTCTTCGATCCGGCGGCGCGGCTGTCGCGCTGGCTGGTGCGGCCCAAACAGGCGCAGGCCCTCAGCGACGGCGCGCGGCGCGTCGCGCTGCAAACGCTGGACATGCTGGACGATCACGCGGTGCGCGGCGTGATCCAGGAATTCGTCGTGAAGAACCTGCGCCGCTGGGATGCGGCGGGTACGGTGGGCGAAGTACTGGGACTCCTGACGCGCGACGGTCGCCATCAGGAATTGCTGGACGCCGCCATGGAGCGCCTGGGCGGCTACCTGGGCCAGGACGAAGTCAAAGAGCGCGCCTCCACCTTGCTGGTGAAGTTCGCGCGCAAGGAATGGCCGCGCATCATCGCCGCGGTGGACGTGGTCAAGTCGGTGGACGGCATCGCCGACAATCTGGCCGACCGGCTGGCGATGGCGCTGATGGACGAACTGCGCGACGTGCTGTCCGAACCCGATCACCCCGTGCGCCGCGATTACGAGGCGTGGGTGCTGGACTACATCGAACGCTTGAAGACCGATCCTGCCTTGTCCAGCCAGGTCGAGGAACTGAAGCAGCGCGCCATCGATCACCCCAAGGTGCAGGAATACGTGCAGGGCCTGTGGGACGACATCCATGCTGCGTTGCGGCGCGACCTGTCGGACGAGGGCTCGGCGCTGGCCGCGCATCTGGAAAGCGCCTTGCTGGCGCTGGGCCGCAAGCTGGGCGAAGACCCAAGCTTGCGCGAGGCCATCAACAACCACGTGCTGGGCAGCGCGCGGCGGCTGACCGGCCGGCTGCGTATCGGCGTGACGGAACACATTTCGCGCACGGTCAAGAACTGGGACGAACGCCATTTGGTGGACGAACTGGAACTGAGCGTGGGGCGCGACCTGCAATACATCCGCTTCAACGGCACGCTGGTGGGCGGCCTGATCGGCGTTGGGCTGCACGCGCTGGTGCTGCTGGTCAATCGTTAACAAGCCTGATCGCATGTATCAGGAATGAAGAGTGCTGGCGCACGCCGCCGCCCCGGTGCTATTGTTTTCTGCGCCACGGGCCAGGCGGCGCTGTCTGCCCTGGCCGGGCATCCGCACCTTGCGTGCATGATTCCAGGAGGCACTTCATGAAGAAAATCTCGATGCTGGTCGCGGCCCTGACGATGGCGGGCGCTTCCAGCGCCGCGCTGGCCGAAGACGTCAAGATGTCGTTCCTGACGGCCGATGGCTTAGGCAAGAGCGCCGGCACGATTTCCCTGAAGGACACCAAGGGCGGTTTGCAGATCACGCCCCATCTCAAAGGCCTGCCACCGGGCGAACATGGCTTCCACGTCCACGAGAAAGACTCGTGCATGCCGGGCATGGTCAACGGCCAGATGGCCCCGGGCGGCGCGGCGGGCGGGCATCTGGATCCCAAGGGCACCAAGGCGCACAAGGGTCCCATGGCGACCGACGGTCACCAGGGCGATCTGCCCTTCATCGTGGTGGACGCCGACGGCACCGCCAAAAAAGCCGTGCTGGCGCCGCACCTGAAGCTGGCCGACGTGAAGAAGCACGCGGTGATGGTGCACGTGGGCGGCGACAACTACAGCGACACGCCGGCCCCGCTGGGCGGCGGAGGCGGCCGTCTGGTGTGCGGCGTAGTGAAGTAAAGCGGATTGGGGGGCGTTTGCGCGTCTCCCCGTTTGCATCCGACAGGCCCCCGCATCCATGATCGAAGCCACCGTGACCGCACCGAGCGCCATTGAAGTTTCAGCCGAAGCCGCCTCTCATCAGGGCGAATTTTTCCTGATCGACGCCAGTTTCTTGGGAAACGGCAGGATTGCCGGCATCGAAATCGCCAACGAAGAGAAGCTGATCGAACCGGGGATGAATGTCGTCTCGCGTCCTGACGGATCGCCACATCAGTATCCGGAGCGTCCCCACCTGGTTCATGTACCGGAGAAGGGCGCAATGCCACGCGATCTGGAAGAGCTCGCTGGCATTTGGATTGTGTCGGAGCCGTTGAAGCAGCTGTTTGAGCAGTTGGACGCCGAGGCGTTTGCATTTGTGGCCTGCGACTTCAGCCTTGCTGACGGCAGCTCCGGCCCGCAGTACTACCTGGGCAATGTGCTGCGCAGACTCGATGCCCTGGATGAAGCCTCTTCTCGGGTGAACATCAAGCTCGACCACAATTATCAGACTGGCGAGGACGACAAACTTTATAGCCTTGTCGGCGGAGCCAATTTGGTGTTCAAACAGGATGTTGTGGCAGATGCCCATATCTTCCGCCAGGATCGCATGGGAGCACCTCCCATCTGCGACCGCGCGATGTTTGATGCATTGAGTGCGGCCAACTTTTCCGGCGTACGGCTGCGCGATGCAGCCGATATCTAGAGCGTGTTTTGAACGACCAGACTCCGAACGTAAGCCTCCAGCGTGGTCGATCCCCGCAGCGGCGTGTCCGACAAATCAAAACCGCCGTCGACGCTAACCTCGGTCATCCGGGCATACGATGCCGCGGCGGTTTCAGAGAAGCCCTGCCTGACGAACGCCTGCCGCCATTCTGCGCGCGGTACGACGTGGACCTCGACGGGCTGGTCCAAGGCCTGCGCAAACGCTCGCGCTACGTCGCTTGGTGTATACCGCCTGGGGCCTTCCACGTAGCGGACGCCCTGATCGTCGAGAGCCGACATCAAGCGGTCAGCTGCGACCTCGCCGAGATCTTTCGGCGCGACCATCGGAATGGCAAGATTCGCCGGGAAAAGACTGGGCAGCACGCCGGTGTTGCGCACCGTTTCGAGTAACCCGTCCCAGTTGCTCATGTAGTAAGCAGCACGGTTCACGGCCGCTGCCAGCGCCTGGGCCCGTAGCCCTTCCTCCAGTTCCCACAGCACGTTCAAGTCGCCAATGTGGCTGCCCGGTTGGGCGCCGGCCGTCGATTCGGCAACGACTTTTTCAAGTCCGGATCCCTCGAGCGCAGCCAATATGTTCGCAACAGTGTGTCTTTCGACGGCGTCGGTATCCCTGCGGATGTCCGCGGGAGGATTCAGTAGAAAAGCGCGTCGTCCACGCCGGAACGCGGCGCGTAATGACGCCACGTCTTCCACATCAGCCTGGACAATGTCCGCGCCCAGCGTGCGCCAGTGCGCGGCGCGAGCCGCGGATCGGGTAAGGATGGTGACCTCTGCACCGCGCGCAAGCAAAGCGCGCGCGGTGGCCGCCCCGACATGTCCTGTGCCGCCCATGATGATGTACATGTGTCTGTCCTCCGGTGGGTGAGGGTTGCGAGCGTCCACGCTCTTGCCGGCGACCTCAAACTCCGATCTGGTACGCCAGGCTCATGTATCGCTTGCAGCAGGCGAGGCCGGGCTGCGTTCAGTGTGGGAGCCATGCGCTTCGGCAAATACACGGGTGAACTCTGCGCCCAGCAGAAACACCTGGGCGGCGAAATAAACCCATATCAGCACGACCACCAGCGATCCTGCCGCAGCGTACGAGGAGGCGATGGAAGCCTTGGCCATGTACAAGCCAATCAGGAACTTTCCGATTTCGAACAAAACGGCGGTGACGAACGCTCCTGCCCAAACGTCGCGCCACGCGACCGGGGCTTGGGGCATAAATCGGTAGATCATCCCAAAAAGAAGGGTAAGGATGCCCACCGTGACTGCCTCGTTGACGGCTTGGAGCAGCAGTCCCCAACCCGGGTCGCCGCCGCCCAGCCAACTTCCCAATGCTGCCAGCACCGTGCTGACGATCAGCGAGACAATCAATAAAAATGCCAGTGTCAGGATCAGGCCAAAAGAGAGCAGACGTGCGCGGATCAGCGCCCAAATACCAGACTGCTTCTTGGCGTTGACCTTCCAAATGCGATCCAGCGCGCTTTGCAGTTCCGAAAATACCGTCGTCGAGCCGATGACCAGCATCACCACGCTGATGACCGTCGCCGCAATGCCCTGCGCGGGTTCTTGGGCGCCCAGCACGACACTTTCGACTGCCTTCCCGCCTTCTGCGCCGACCAAGGCGCTGATTTGCTCGAACAACTGTCCCTGCGCGGCTTCGTGGCCCCAAAAGAAGCCAGCGATACCGATCACGATAATGACAAGTGGCGCCAGTGAGAAAACCGTATAGAACGCGATCGCGGCGCCCATGCTGGGGGCGTAGTCGTCCAGCCAGTTCATCACCGTTTGCTTAACCAGGGCATAAAGCCGTTTGATCGCCATTTTCTGCACTCCCAGCGCATGCAGGGTCGTTAGCAAGTGGCGTGCCGCGTTTTGGTTATCGCTAAGAAAAGCGAGCTGGGAATCGTGGCGTGAAGCTGACCGACCGGACGCGACCTAAAGCGTCCTCATTCGGCCATGCTGAACGCCTGATGGTAGGTGACCGTTCCGGACGGCAAGGGCTGCCCGAACGACATTGCCATGAAGTATTCCGGAGGTACGTCTGGCAACACCAGCGTGGCTTCGTTCATGAAGCCAAATCGTTTGTAGTAGGAGGGCTCACCAAGAACGACGCAGCCAGATGCGCCTAGATCGGAAAGCCTGGCTAGCGCCTTGCGTATCAGTTGAGACCCAATCCCGCGGCCCTGTAATTTGGGAATGACAGAAACAGGGCCAATGCCAAACCATCCTGATGTGCCGTCGGAGATGGAAACCGGTGAAGCCGCGACATTCCCGACTACAGACCCCTCCATTTCGGCAACCAGACTGACGGTTAACGCGCCGGCCTCGCGCAATGCGGCGAGAATAAATTGTTCGTTGTGACTCGTATGAGGTGCATCCAAGAATGCTGCCTCTGTGACGGCATGAATGGCCGCGACGTCTGCTGGCGCTTCGGAACGAAGGATGAGTTTCGTCATGAGGTCAGTATGGAAGGGGATGTCTGCTTCTGGCCGGGAGCAGCCGGTGGTGACGGGCGGTTTCCGACCCGTTGCGGTCCTTGAATTTTCCAGCTAGCAGTCGTTCGGAACGCACTATTGGTTTGCCGAACCCTCCAGAACTGACCAATTTCTGCGTGACTATATCGCCAGCAATGCGTTAAGCAGTGCATCAATTGGATTGATGGGACTCGAATATTCCCGGTGAACGCCGCTTTGAAACGACGAATCAAGTATCGGTCTGTCGTTTCTATAAAACAACGCCCCTCGTGAATATACCTGCACAGCATGGTTGCATCGCTCAACTTCGTCTCCTGTTAAGACAAGCGTGACGAGGCGCGGTTCGGTGCAGAACATTGTTGGTCGACTTATGGCCACACTCATTTGTGGGGTTATCGGTGCTAATATTTTTGGCGCAAGAGGTGCGTTTACGACTGCCTTTATGTTATGAAAAAAACCATCTCCGTAAATAAATTCCGTACCAGAAGAAAATAACACCAGAAACTTTGCCCGGCACCCGATGCTGTCAGCGATCAACCTCTGCGACTGCCGCATATTGAGACCTATAATTGCATTTCTCTCAGGACTTTGAAGCGGGCCTCTGAAATGTTCCGCCAACGAGACGGATGCTTCACGGTTCATCGGGCCACGGACAGCCAACGAAACGACGCAATCCGTCAGCGCGCGAAGCTGATCGTCCGATGACTCTTGCGGGACAAACCTTGGTCTGAGGTCGTCTCCAGCAATTGGCCTTCGCTCAAGACCCTCAAGCCACGTAATCACGGCGGGAAAATTGCCATCGGCGGTATCAAATTCATCCTCGAAGCTTTCGTCGAACTGCGTCGATTGTTGAGCTGTGCGGCCAAGTTTAATGTGGTGTCCATTACCAATCATGCCAAGTTTATCCGGCGGAATGCGCTTCTCGGAACCATCGGGTTTAATCCAACCGGTGGTCCCGTCGGATGCGGCCCAGTGACGAGAAACGCATCGTGGCCACCAATGGTGTCGTTCGGATTTGAGTTTGTTCATTAGCGTGAGGTGGAAATTAACGGATGCAGGAAACTTTGAGCCGAGACGCGGGAAATGCTCATGCGCTGAAAATGGATGATCTGCTCCACTGTGTGCCAATGCTCTTTGCGACAGGACGATTATCCCCAATTTTCTTCGCAGTGGTGTCGACTGACTACCTCTGATTCCCCTGTGAATTCACATAGCGAAGGCTATAGGAATAGCTTTGGCGCCAGATCCGGTATGTCTGGCTCCAAATTACCGACAATGTAGCTGGCGATATCGAAAGACCGAAATTGGCCGATAGCAGTCCTCCTATAAGCAAGCGGCGGGGAGCAGTAAAGGCTTCCTCGGCAGTCTCCTCCAGAACGAAGCCCCGCTCGGCACGTATGCAAAGCGTGCATCCTCGCACCCCGCGTTCCAGATCTTTCCAAGGTCGAAGTTGCGCCGGATCGCTGTAGCTAATCCCCCGTTCGTCCTGACTTGGCCGTACGCTCAAAAGGAACACCAATCCGGAGGATAAGGAGTTCTACGAACGATCATCTCGCATCTGCGTCAGTTACGAGCACTTTGCGTTGGCCCTGCATACGATTGTTCCGGATATCCAAATGCGGCTGCATCAACGCCTCGAACCACTCTTGGAATGCGGCCAGTCGTCGCGAACGCTGGCGGCGGTGCGGGTAAAGCAAGGACACCGGCATTGATGCCGCGCGGCAGGTCGGCATGACCTCCACCAGTTGGCCTGAGTCCAGCAGGTGCTGGACGTCGAAGCGCGGGATCTGAATCAGTCCCAACCCCGCAAGGCAGCAGGCGATGTAGCTCTCTGCATTGTTCACGACCACGCGGCTCGGCACCTCGAATATCTGCTCGCTGCCGTCGCCAGGCAGATATTCCCACGGCAGCTCTCGTCCGGTCTTGGGAGACGCATAGCCCACGGCCCAGTGTCCGTCGGGCAGTTCCGCGGGCTGCTTAGGCTCTCCATGCTCGCGTAGATAGGCCGGGCTTGCGCAATTGATCAGGGCAATAAGGCCCAGCGGCCGCACCACGAGGCTGCTGTCATGCAGTCTGCCGATGCGCACCGCGCAATCCACCCCTACCTGCACCAGATCGATGGCGCGGTCGCTCGAACCCAGGGTCAATTGAAGCCGGGGGTGACGACGCAGCAGGCCAGGCAACGCCGGAGCAATGACGCGGCGGGCGATGCGGCTGGGTGCATCAATGATCAGTCGGCCGGAAACTTGGCGCTGGCTGGCCTGGAATAATTGGTCAATGTCTTCGACGTCTGTCAGCAGGGCGCGTATGCGATCGAGCAACTGTTCCCCATCGGGCGTCAGCCGTACCTGGCGCGTCGTCCGGTGTAGCAGGCGCGCCCCAAGTTGTGTCTCCAACTGCTGGATGGCCGCCGACACGGAAGCGCGTGGCAACTCCAAAGCATGAGCTGCCTTGATGAAGCTGCCCATCTCGGCCACCTGGGCGAATACGCGGTACTGGTCGAATCTGTCCATGCAATTGTTCTGTCGATGGTCCGATACAGGTCCACGGAGAAGCGTTGGTCGTCCAGGTTCTCCGGATGCGCGAAAAGCAAGTAGAAGAATAGCCGCAATTCCGGCTCCATCCGCCTGTCCAGCTCTGCGTCAATGGCCCAGCACGCGATGCGCCGCGCGCCAGAAACGCAGCACATCCATGGCTGCGTCTGGCAGACCCGTGGCGAGCGGCGGGGGGCCTCAAGGACGCGACCACCACCACAGACCCCAGGCCAGCGCAGCCGGAATGCCGAACAGTGCCGCATGGATAGGCAATTCCTCGGCCAGGCTGTAGCCGTGCGACAAGCCGGTCCGCAGGTTCCACGCCGAGATGGCCATCCAGGCGAGCGTGAACACGCCCGCGGACACGGCGCGATGCGCGGCGGGTGTCAGTCGAACCAGGAGCGCGGCCAGCACCAATCCCGCCGCGATGAAGATCACGGTACGCATGATGGCCTCACTTGGTGGTGTAGCCGCCGTTGATGAGAATGGTCTGCCCGGTGATCCACCAGCCGTCGCTGACCAGATGGCGAATGAAAGGCACCACATCCTCGATGTCGGTCAGCCCGGTCTTGCTGGACTGCGAGAGCGCAGCGGCTGTCTTGTGATAGGCCACCGCCTCTGGCCCTTCGGCTGGGTAGAAGAAGGGTGTGTCCATCGGACCGGGACCCACGGCGGTCACGGAGATACCGCGTGCGCCCAGTTCCTTGGACGCCGCGCGGGTGTAGTGTTCGACGGGCGCCTTGGTGCCGGCATAGGCGGCATAGAACGGCGTGAAGGCGCCCAGCAGCGAAGTCACCACGGTGCAGATCTTGCCATTGTCGTTAAGGTTCTTGCCGGCTTCCTTGAGAAAGAAGAAAGCGGTCTTGGAGTTCACCGCGGTCATCTCGTCGTACTCGGCTTCGCTGACCTCGGTCATCGGCTTCTTGAGCACCTTGCCGACGGTGTTGATGGCGATGTCGGGTTTGCCGACAGCGGCGATGGCATCGGCGAACAGCTTCTCGACCGCACCGGCTGACGTCAGGTCGCCCTGCAGTGCCACGGCCTGCGCGCCATTGGCCTGAACCGCGGCGACCGTCGCGTCGGCGTCGGCCTTGGACGTGGCGCTGTTGTAGTGGATCGCGACAGCTTTGGCGCCCTGCGCGGCCAGATCGCGAGCGATCAGGCCGCCGAGGTTCTTGGCGCCGCCGGCGATGAGAACGACTTTGCCTTGGATGGAATGGTCAGCCATGGGAACTCTCCTTCACGAATCGATGGAGAATCGAGCTTAGGCTGCATCACCCAGGCGATAAACCGCCATCGCCTGGATGGATCATCCAGAAAAACCGCCCAATCAGGAGTATTTGGGCGGGCAGGTCATGCAGGTCATAAGGCAGGGCGCGAATTATGCGCGCGGCTGGCCGCTTCGGACCAGGAACATGATGGCCGCCTTGTCGAAGACGGAATTTATTGCGCGTACACGATGCGAGGCTCGCATCGAATTGGAAAATTCACTGAATTGGCGATGAAGCAGAAATGGTAAGCGCGGTCATGTAGTTCGGCAGCCAGTGCTGCGTCGTCACCTGACCTCCCAGGCATCCGGGAGCGAAGCCAATACCTTGCGATGAACGTGCCCGGGGCCAAGTCGAGCCTAGTTGCGGGAGCTGCCCATTTGCCGAGCCTTGAGCGCCCGCTGGAAGTGACGCGTATGATCGCGGAATTCTTAGACCGAGATATCGAAAAAGAACCTAACCCGGGTTTTTAGCAGGACGCCTCTGGCGGAAAGTCGACCTCTCGATGACTGCTCTTGCTCACCCCAACAGGTCGCCGAATTCTCGTTTCTAATCTGTAGACAGCTTCGAATAAAGCACGAAGTCCCCTGGCTTTCCTCGGACCATTCGGTACGACCGCAGTAGTCCTTCGCGTCGAAATTGGCATCGCTCTAGCACGCGCTGAGACCGCTGGTTGGTGTGTAGGACCGTCCCTTGTACACGGACGAAACCGTACGAGGAAAAGGCCCAACCGGTGACTGCGTGGCATACCGCGCTCGCGATACCCATTCCCCAATGTGATGGTGCGACGTCGTAAGCAATCTCAGCAGTTTTATTGGAAGTTGAGACGGTATGGAACCCGATAGTCCCGACTAGCCGATCTTGCACCTTGTCGACGATTGCAAGCCGGCGCTCCGAATCATCGGACTGAGAATCGAATAAGTCAAAGAGACGGGTCAGGTCTTCGACCGAGCGCAGATTCCAACTGGTGTGCTGGAAGACCTCAGGCAAGGCCAGATAGGAGTACCACTCGTCGATGTCAGAACGTTCCAGCTGTCGTAGCACCACGGCCGGATGCCCAGAGCTTGGTGCCGTTAGAATCCGCATAACTTTCCCCCGCATTCAGTCTTCCAGCTTTAAATCGCAGTAGAAGATTGAAGTGAACGTTAATAAACGGCACTTCTTGCCACAACTCGACAAGCGCCGCTTCTGTATTGCGAGTTCGCCCGGCAAGCACGCAAGCTTCGAATAACGGCCCGCATTCAAAGTGGACGAACGTATAGCATCACGTCTCGGCCGTAGTGATGTGTCTCACACTCGAAGTTGAATCCGGATCGTTTAAGGAGCCGCTGCGACCTGGAATTAGCAGTCCAAACGACAGCGACCAGCTCTTTTAGAAGCAAATCGCCTTTCGCGTAGTCGCAGGCCTGCCGGAGCGGGTCGGTCGCCAAGCCCTTGCCCCAGTGTGCACGTGCCAATCGGTACGCGACCTGTATGCGTGTGGTGCCAGCCAGAGGCGTGAGACTTATCCATCCTGCTGTACTACCAGCGGAGGTGACTGCCCAGTGGCCTAGTTCGCCGTGGTCTGCCGCGATATATGCGAGCAGCGCTCCTCGTCGTTCCGGCGTCGGTTGGATCAGACCTGTGCTGTGCTGCATCACCTCGGCGTCAGCCTCTAGGGCCAGGATAACGTCAGCATCGGTTGCCTGGAGTCGTCGCAATCTCATCTGTGGGACCCGCTTGAGCACGAAGGAGTACAGGATAGCGCATGTATGTCGTGAGAATTGGCCTCACTGCGTGCACCAAATCGAGGTCATGCGTTTCAGCCTTACTCCTACAAATGCGCGCTGTAGGATGTGGGAAAACGACCGCTTCTGGCCGTGAGCTGCCGGCTGGAGCGGTCCGCTTCCGCGCGACACGGCCACCAGCCCCTCCCAACAGTAGCCACCCGCCCGCCCGACGTCCGGGGCCGCAGAACGGTCAACCTTCGGAGAGCAGGCGCTCAACCGTATTGCTCAACGTCATTGCCAAGGGACCAGTTCTCTTTGGCGACCTTCACCAGATTCACAAGAACATCCTCTGGTCGAAACCCGCACCCGCCGCAGCTCTTACAGCCAACCGACGCTAGAAGCCCACGCCTCCAGCAAAAGCCCCGGCTTACTAGACTTCAAACATTGAGGTGCGCCCATTATTGGCATTGTCTTTAACTTGTTCTGCGATGCGCTGTTGCACAAGCCGAGCCACTTCTTCTTTTTCTGCGGGGCTCATCGCGGCGTACTCTTCTTTCGAGATGCCAAGCGACCGCAGGGTCAGCTCAAAAAAGCGCTCTTCGGGGCTCATGGCCAGGAAATCGTGGAGTTCCTGTTCAGCGTCAGACAACGCCGGAGTGGGCTTCTTGATCTGAAATCGCTCAACACCGCGCTGCGCGTCTTCAAGCGCGGCAGCGAAAGACGCAGTGTTTTCGCTGCTTTGGCCCGGTTTCACGAACGAACGGCCCAGGGTCATCGTAGGGGCTTCGACCTTGTACATAGTTCCGCCTATTATTTCGATTGACGAGCTATAGATTTGACGCCATCCAGTCCATGACCAAAGCTTGAAACTCGGCGTTCTTTTCAGCCCTAATGTTCACATCAGCCTAAGCCATACCGGCAGCCGACAAGCCTGTTTTGCCTGACCTCAATGCAGCAGGCTAATACAGATCATTGCGGACAGATTTGTAATATCCCTCGTCCACCTGCTGCGTCGCATCGGCTCCAGCGCCCGTCATCGCCGCAACAATCTGACCTGGCGTAGGGACTTGGTCTCGTTCTATTCGTGACGATTCTGCCCAAAGCTGCGCTCGGTTAATCGCCTTTCCGCAATGGAAGAGCACTTCGTCAATTTTGACGACAATTGCGCATTTTGGCCTCTTGTCTTTTTCCTTCAACGACTCAAGCAATGCTTCGTCGGTGTTGATGGCCGCGTGGCCGTTGATGCGCATGAACACCTCCAGCCCGGGGAAAAGAAAAAGCATCCCGATGCGGTCGTCCTCAACAAGATTGGTCAGCGACGCAATGCGGTTGTTGCCCGGCCAATCAGCAAACGCGATGTGCTTGTCATCGAGCACACGTACGAAGCCGGGAGGACCCCCGCGCGGCGATGCATCCAGACCGTCGGCACTTCCGGTAGCCACACAGAAGAAAGTTGCGACACCAAGGTACTGACGATGGAATGGCATCAAATGCGGTAGCACCCCTTTGGTAATCCTCTCCGAGGGCGGGTCATACATCTGCGCCAGTTGGGCGATATCGGTCAGTTGTCGGGACATTGCTGTGCTCACCTTTAAGAATCTCGGAGGAAGCATATGGCCAATGACGATGGTGGTGATAGACTACTTCTGCCATTAAATAGCTCACTTACGCCAATCCGTGTCATCAAGCACTTTTATCGATAAGTTGGACCAGGCGCGCTTTGTAGATGGCAGCAATCCGCCATTGATTGCCGTTGTCGGCGGTGAAAAAACATTCCGGGATTCTGGCCCGCATCACCACCCAAGCGGGCAGCTGTTCGGTTTGTTGTCTGGTCTGCTGAGTGTGCGTACGCACATGGGGACTTGGGTTGTGCCATGTTCACGTGGGGTATGGATACCACCGTCCGTGACGCATGAAGGTCGCTCGCATGGCGCATTCAATGGATGGAGTGTATATGTCTCACCCCAATCCAGTATTGGCCTTCCCGCAGAGCCGCGCGTCGTCGAAGTGAGCCCGCTGCTACGTGAGGCGGTACTCCGTGCGGGCGGCTGGGAAATGGGCGTATTAAGACCGAGCCAACTGCGTTTGGCTCAAGTCATACTGGATGAAATTGGAGAATCCACGGCGGACACGTTCTGGCTTCCCATGCCTGCGGATAGTCGATTGCAACGTATCGCCATAGCGCTTACCGAACAGCCTGCTGATGAACGCTCGTTGGGAGAGTGGGCGTGTTGGGCGCATATCACTTCGCGCACCCTGAGCCGCAAGTTTGTGGATGAAACCGGACTTACCTTCACCGCGTGGAGACAGCGGGCACGCTTGCTGCGTGCATTGGAGTTATTGGCGGCCGGAAAATCGGTGACAACAATCGCTCTTGAACTGGGCTACGACAACGTCAGCGCCTTCATTGCACTATTCAAAAGAACGTTTGGGGTCACGCCCGGACGCTATCTGGCACAGAATATCTAGCGGTCATGGCTGCTTGAAAGCGGACCAAGGTAACTGCCCGATCCCTCAAGCCGTACCATTGCGCCCATACAGCCGATAACCCTCGCGCTGATTCAGACGGTCGTAGTAAGCCTGCACCGCCGGCATGTCCGGCTTGGCGCAGGGCGTGGCGAACCAGCGGTTGACGGACAGGCCGATGGCGATGTCCGCCAACGTGAACGCATCACCCGCGACATACGCGCCGGTGCGCGCCAACTGCTGCTCCAGCACGCCCATATAGCCGTCCCACGCGCGGCGCGATGCATCGATGCTGGCCGCGTCCTGATGAGCGGGCGATTGCCGCGCCGGCGCCATGAAGGCGTAGCTCCAGGACCGGTTCAGGTCGCTGGCCTGCCAATCCAGCCATTGGTCCACGCGTGCCCGCGCACGCGGTTCGGCGGGGTAGAGCGCTGCGTCGCCGTACTGCGCGGCCAGATACCGGATGATGCTGTTGGACTCCCACAGCACGAAATTGCCATCCTGAATGACGGGCACCATCGCGTTGGGGTTCAGCGCCAGAAAGCTTGGTTCGCTCGTGGACTGAAAACCCGCGCCCCAGTCTTCGCGGGTGAAGGACAGGTCCAGTTCGGCGCAGGTCCAAAGCACTTTGCGTACGTTGATCGACGACGCTTTGCCTAAGATTTTCAGCATGATGCGAGGGGAAGATGGGGTCGCGGACGGGCGTAGTCTAGCGGCCGGCATGGCGCGCCGCCAGATACAGAAAGGCCCGCGATTGACCGCAACAGCGGCCCGCCGACGTACGCGGGCGTCGCTAAAAGCGCGTCGCCGAATCACCGCTCTGGCGACTCAGGCGCTCGCCGGGTCCATCGCATCCGCGCCAGGTTGAGTGCGCAGGCGCGGCACGGGCGAGGTGTACAGCACCACGAACTGCAATAGAAAGCCCGCCGTACTGACCCACAGGCAGGCCGCCACCCCCACGTAGGCGGCCAGGCCCGCGCCGATCAGCGCGCCGATCGGGCGCGCACCGAAGGTGGCGGTCAGCAGTACGGCCGATACGCGGCCCAGCAACGCATTGGGCGTGACCGCCTGGCGTAGCGTGGTGGTGGTGATCGTCCACAGGATGGGGCCTGCGCCGAACAGGAAGAAGCCCACGGCGGCCCACGCGCCGGACGGCCAGGCCAAGGTGGACAGCAGGATCACGCTGGCGACGAGCGCGGCCAGCGGACCGGCCGCGATCATCGCGCCGAAGCTCAATCTGCGCGCCAGCCACGGCGCCGCCAACGCGCCGGCCAGCATGCCGCCGCCATACACGCCCAGCGTGATTCCGACGCCCGTGGCGCTCAGGCCCAGCCTTTCGATGGCGTAGGCCACGTACACGGCTTGCAGCACGAACCAGGCGGTGTTGAAAAACACGGCGGTGATCAGCACCGGCCGCAGCAGCTCATGCGCCGCCACGAAGGCCGCCCCTTCGCGCAACTGCGCCAACAGGCGAGGGCGTGTCGCCGCGCGCAGCGGCGCGTCCGTGGGCAAGCCCGACAGCAATACCGCCGCCAGCAGCGACAGGCTGGTCGCCAGCACATAGGCGGTGGGCGCGCCCAGCCAGCCGACCAGTGCGCCGCCCGCCGCCGGCCCCGCCGAAAACGCGCAACTGCGCGCCAGTTCCAGCCAGCGGTTGGCGCTGGCCAGGTCGCTGGCGGGCACCAGGCGCGGCACCAGCGCAGGGGCCGATACGTTGTAGGCCACGGTGCCGACCGCGCCCAGGAATCCCAGCGCCGCCAGCCAGGACAGGTTCAGCGCGCCCATCCAGAACAGCGCCAGCACCGCCAGCAGGCTCGCGGCGCGCACGCATTCGGCGCCCGTCATCAGCGCCTTGCGCGACATGCGGTCGGCCAGCACGCCAGCCGGCAGCGACAGCAGCAGAAACGGCAAGGTCTGCGCGGCTTGCAACGCGCCGGTCTGGGCGGCGGATGCGCCCAGCGCCAGCACGGCGACCAGCGGCGCGGCGGCCAGGGCCATCTGTTCGGAGAATTGGGCGGCCAGATTGGAGGCGGCCAGGCGACGGAAGGCGGCGGGCAGGGTTGGCATCGCAAGGAATATCGGCAGGCCGGAAACGGCAAGGGCACGATCATGATCGTGCCCTTGGCGGCCTGCACTCCGGTCCTTGCGATGGACCGGGGGCGATCAGGGGATGGGCGGGTAGTCGCCGTAGCCGTCCGGCCAGGGCGTCAGCACTTCGTAGCCGGTGTCGGTGACGACCACCATGTGTTCCCATTGCGCCGACAGCGAGCGGTCCTTGGTGACCACGGTCCAGCCGTCCGGCAGCTGCTTGGTGGTCGGCTTGCCCGCGTTGATCATGGGTTCGATGGTGAACATCATGCCCGGTTGCAGCACCAGCCCTTCGCCGGGGCGGCCGTAATGCAGCACCTGCGGTTCATCGTGATAGATCTGGCCGATGCCGTGTCCGCAGTATTCGCGCACGATGCTGAAGTGTTCGCGATGCGCGACTGTCTGGATGGCGTGGCCGATATCGCCCAGCGTGGCGCCGGGTTTGACGGCCATGATGCCGGCGCGCGTGGCTTCGTAGGTGGTGTTGACCAGGCGGCGCGCCAGCGGGCTGGGCTGGCCCACGTAGTACATGCGGCTGGTGTCGCCGAACCAGCCGTTGTGGATGACGGCCACGTCGATGTTCAGGATGTCGCCGTTCTTGAGCACCTTGGCCGACGGGATGCCGTGGCAGATCACGTGGTTGACCGACGCGCAGATCGTCTTCGGAAAGCCGTGATAGCCGACGTTGGCCGGAATGGCCTTCAACACGTTGACGATGTATTCGTTGCAGATGCGGTCAAGCTCGTCGGTGGTGACGCCGGGGCGCACGTGTTCGCCGATCATGTGCAGCACTTCCGCCGCCATCGCACCGGCCTTGCGGGCCATTTCGATGTCGGCGGCGGACTTGATGGAAACCTTGCGCGCCATTTACGCCACCTCCTGGGCAGCGTCCGGCAAGCGCCGTGACAGCGCTGCAATCGTGAAGCCTTCTGCCTGTTCGATGCGGATCAGCAGTTGGCAGATGTCGGCGTGGCACAGCTCGGGGTAGAGCTCGGACAGCATGCCGATGCGCATCCAGTGTTCGGCTTGGGAATTGATCGAGCGGCTGAGAGCGCCGCTGGCGACGCGCAGATTCTCATGCATCTGCTCGGAGATTTTGACGAGGCCCATGAAGGAATGATCCATATATGGTTTGTATATGGATCGTATGGTACTGCGCAGTGGGGCCTTCGTGCAAATCGCCCCTAGCCCTGCTGGCTGAGGGCGCGCGCGATGCGGTTCTTCGACACGGTGGTCTTGGGCACCTTGAACGGGAACCAGGTGCGCACGTCTTCGTCCAGGCCGATGCCGTGCATGTAGTTGTAGATGGCTTTTTTCAGCGCGCGGCCCAGCGCGTCGTGATCGACGCCGGTGGGGTCGTGAAAACCGATGTCGTTCTTGGCGAAGGTGACGGGCGGCAGCGGTTGCAGCGTGACGCCATATTCCTCGGGGTTCTTGCCGACCGGCGAATGCACCGTACAGGCAAAGCGGTGAAAGAAGCCGCTCTGGATGCAATCGTTGGCGAACAGCTGGCGCACGTATTCCAGCGCGTCCACGGTGTCCTGCACCGTCTGCGTGGGAAAGCCGTACATCAGGTAGGCGTGCACCAGGATGCCGGCATCAGAAAAAGCGCGCGTGACGCGGGCCACCTGATCCACCGACACGCCTTTTTTCATCAGGTTCAGCAGCCGGTCCGACGCGACTTCCAGGCCGCCCGACACGGCGATGCAGCCGCTGTCGGCCAGCAGTTCGCACAGTTCCGGGCTGAAGGTCTTCTCGAAGCGGATGTTGCCCCACCACGAGATGCCCGCGTTGCGCTCGATGAGTTCGGTGGCCAGCGCCTTGAGCGACTTGGGCGGCGCGGCCTCGTCGACGAAATGGAAACCGGTCTGCCCGGTTTCGCGCACGATGGCTTCAATGCGGTCGGCCAGCACCGTGGCCGACGCGCCTTCATAGCGGCCGATGTAGTCCAGGCTGACGTCGCAGAAACTGCATTTCTTCCAGTAGCAGCCGTGCGCCACGGTCAGCTTGTTCCAGCGCCCGTCGCTCCAGAGGCGGTGCATGGGGTTCAGCATGTCCAGCAGCGACAGGTAGCGGTCCAGCGGCAGGCCGTCCCAGGTGGGTGTGCCGACTTCGGCGAACGCCACGTCCGGTTCCACCAGGTTCACGTACTGCACCGCGCCGCTGTCCTTGTCGCGCAGGAACGTACGCACCAGGCGCTGGCGCGAACGCTTGCCTTGTACGTGTTCCAGCAGCGCCAGCAGCGGGCGTTCGCCGGCGTCCAGGCTGACGAAATCGAAGTAGTCGAACACGCGCGGGTCTTTCAGCTCGCGCAGCTCGGTATTGACGAAGCCGCCGCCCAGCACGGTGATGATGTTGGGGTCTTGCGCCTTGATGGTCTGCGCAATGCGGAACGCCGCGTACACCGCGCCGGGAAACGGCACCGACAGCAGCACCATCGTGGGGGTGTGGCGCGCCAGCGCGTCGATGGTCAGTTCGCGCAGCGTGTCGTCGACCAGCGTGGGCTCGCCGGCCAGGGCATTCGCCAGCGGGTCGAACGTGGGTTGGCTGCCGGCCAGCGATTCAGCGTAGCGCACGAATTCAAAGCGCGAATCCACGGCGTCGCGCAGTACGTCGGCCAGATCGTTCAGATACAGCGTGGCCAGATGCTTGGCGCGGTCTTGCAGCCCCAATGCGCCGAACGCCCAGCCCAGCGGATCGCCGCCGTCTTCGTCCATATACACATCCAGCGTGCTGAAACGCGGCCCTTCCGGCAGGAAGTGGCGGCCCACGATGCGATGCGCCAGCGTGGAATCGCGGCCTTGCAGGAACGCGATGGTCGGCCCGATGGTGGCCAGATAGCGCGCCTGCATCGCCACGAACGCCTGGATCGGCGGCGTGTGTTTTTCAAGCGGCAGCGCATCGATGCGCTGGGCCACGGCGCGCAGTCCGTCCGCCGACAGCAGGCGCAGCACCAGCGCAAGCGCCAGGTCTTCCTGGTGGGCGGTCACGCCGCGCGAGCGCAGGAAGCCGGTCAGATAGGCGGTGGACGGGTAGGGCGTATTGAGCTGGGTCATCGGTGGAATGACCGACAGCACGCGGATGGGCAAGGTGGACATGAGGCACGACGGCAAGGCCGTCAAAGCGGAAATGGCGCCGGCGCGGTGGCCAGCGGGGTCAGCAAGAGGGAGTCAGACGATGCGTAACAGGGCAATGGCGTGGTGCACGGGAACGATCGAGGTGCTCAATTATAGGCAGGCCGGGCGGTTGACCCGTCGCCTCGCCCGGCCGTGCGGTGCGCTACGCCTGCCGGGCCTTGGCGCGCGACGTCTTGCGGGCGGCGCCGGCGCGGGCGGTTTCCTTGGGCGCGGGAGCGGTGGCCGCGTGGATCTGCTCCATCCACATCAGCGCGTCGGTGTACGACAGGAACTGTTGCAGATAGCCCGGCGACAGCTCGCGCATCAGCGAGAGCGCGCGGTGCACCAGTTGGTTGGAATTGAGCGGGCCGGCGTTCTTGTGCACCTGCTGCTGCGACTGGCGCACCTGACGGTCGGCGCTGACGCGCGACCAGACGCCACGGAAATATTCCAGCATCTGCACTTCGGGGTAGGCCGCGCGCAGGCCGAGCGCGTCGCGGGTCCAGGCGGCGTCGCCGTCCGATGCATCCGGATGCGCCAGGTAGTCCAGCAGTTCGGCCAGCGCGCCGGGGGAATCCTGGGCCGGGGCTTTGGTTGCTGTGTCTTCTGGCGTCGGTGGTGCGGCCGCGTCTAGCAATTGCGCGTAGGCGCGCACGTGGGTATTCAGTTTGTCGTCCAGTTGCTGGCGGGCAGGGCCTTGCAGGGCGGCGCTGCGGCGCGCTAGCGATACGAGAAAACAGAAGCGCACCGGGTCGACGCGGTCGGCCCCGCTGTCGCGCCAGGCGTCCAGCGTGGCTTGCACGTGCGGGGCGATTGGCGTGTTGGGCACGTTGGACGCATTCTGCTCGCCCGACACGCCCGACACGTCCTGCGCGTTCGACACGTCCGCCGCCTCCGCCGCGTCCCGCCCGATATCGTCACTGTTCACGCGGCTTGCCCGGATCGTTGGACGGCTTGGGGATGGGCGTGATTTCAACGCGCCGGTTCTTCGCGCGGCCCTCTTCGTCGGCGTTGGACGCCACCGGCTGCTCGGACCCGAAGGCCGCGGCGAACACGGTGGCGGACGGCACGCCTTCGTCGATCAGGGCGCGCGTCACGGTCAGCGCGCGCTGCGCCGACAAGTCCCAGTTGTCCGCAAAGCGGCGGTTGCCTTCGCGCACCTGCTGGTCGTCGGTGTAGCCGCTGACCATCAGGATCTCGTCGTGCGTCTTCAAATACGCGGCCAGCGGTTCGATCAGCGTCTTCAGGATCTCGCGGCCCTCGGGCTGCAACTGATCGGAGTTCAACGCGAACAGCACGCTGCCGCTGATGCCGATGCGGCCGTTGATCAGGGTCACGCGGCCAGCGGCCAGCGGCCCGGCCAGCGCCTGTTCCAGCGTCTCGCGCCGCTGGGTTTCTTCCTGGCGCTGCTTGACCTCTTCTTCCAGCCGCGTCGACAACTGCAACTGCACGCCGATCACGCTGACCAGGATCAGCACGAACGCGCCCAGCAGCACCGACATCAGGTCGCCGAAGACGGCCCAGGCGGGAGCGGACGGTTCGACGCCGCCGTCGATGTCCTCGCTCATGCGATCTGCTCGGCAGGGGCGGCGCGCTGCGCGGCCAGTTGCTGCAGGTTCTCGATGATCTGCTTTTGCGACATCAGGCTCAGGTCAACCACTTCGCGTGCTTGCGCCACGTAGTAGGACAGCTGCTCGTCGCCACGCGCGATGGACTTGTCCAGCGCCGCTTCGATGCGTTGCAGATGCGCGACCAGCTTGTCGTTGGACTCGCCAAACAGCTGCACGGCGGTGCCGAAGGATTCGCCCAGGCTGGCCACTTCGACCGCGCTGGTGGTCAGGTGCGCGGCCACGTCGGTCAGCTTGCCGGTTTCCGCTTCGACGCGGTCGGTGAATTGCGCGCCCACGCGTTCCAGCAGCTCGGCCGACGAGGCGACCAGCGCGTCCACGGCCGTGCGCTGTTCGGCGGCGGTGTGGTTGACGGCGTTGAGCAGGGTGTCCAGCGTGCCCAGCAGGCGGTTGCGCTCTTCCTGCATGTCGTTGTCGCGCACCATGCTGTCGGACAGCTTCTGGCGCAATTCGCCGATGACTTCGGCGGCGGCCTTGGGCGCTTCCGACGCGGCCTGCACCAAGCGGCCGATTTCCGCGATGGTCTCGCTGGCATGCGCCTGCGTTTGCGCGGTGATGTCGTTGGCGGTCTGCGCCAGCGTGTCGGCCACGGCGGCAAGCTTGCCGGTCCAGGCGGCCAGGCGCTCGTCATCCTGCGCGGCCAGCGACGCTTGCAGCTTGGCGTGCGACTGATCCAGCGTTTGCAGCAGCGACTCGGAATGCTGCGCGAAGGCGGCGGCGGCTGTCTCCAGCGCCTGCTGGTTGCCGTCGGCCAGTTGCTGGCTGACCTGTTCCTGGCGCGCCTGCGCGTCGGTCCAGGCCTGCGTGACGTGGTTGGCCGCCGTCTCCATGCGCGTGGAGGCGGTCTGGAGCAAGCCGGCTTGCGCCTCGGCCTGCGCGGTGATCGTGTGCGTGGAGCGTTCCAGCGCTTGCGTCAATTCCTGCTGGCGGGAGGCGGCTTGCGCGCCCGCCAATTCCCATTCCTGGCCGAGCGCGTCGGCCAGGGCGGCCAGCTTGGCGGTCCAGGCGCTCAGGCGCGCTTCGTCCTTGGAGGCCAGCGCGTCCTGCAAGTCCGCGTGCGACTGGTCCAGCGTGCGCAAGAGCTGCGCCGCCTGCTGCTCGAACGCGGCGGCGGCCGTGGTCAGGGCCTGCTGGTTGTCGGCGGCCAGTTTCTCGTTGACCTGTTGCTGGCGAGCCTGCGCATCGGTCCACGCCTGCGTCACGCTGCCGGCGGCGGTTTCCAGGCGGGTCGATACGCTTTCCAAGAGGCGCGCCTGCGCTTCGGTCTGGCCGGTGACTTCCAGCGCGGTCAAGGTCAGCGCGTCGCTGATTTCCTGTTGGCGGGCCACGGTGTGCGCGCCTGCGGCCTTCCATTCTTCGCCCAGCGTGGCGGCCATGGCGGTCAGCGTGCCGGTCCAGGCGGCCAGGCGTTCGGAATCCTTGGCGGCCAGGGCGGCTTGCAGATCGGCGTGCGACTGGTCCAGCGTGCGCAGCAGCGCGGTGGAATGCTGTTCGAACGCGGCGGCGGCGGTGGTCAGGGCCTGCTGATTGTTGGCGGCCAGCTTTTCGGCCACTTCGCCCTGGCGGTCCAGCGCCGTGTTCCAGCGGTCCGACACCTGGTTCGCGGCGGCTTCCATGCGGGCCGACACGGCTTGCAGCACGTCGGCCTGCGCGACCGCCTGGGCGTTGATGTCGCGCACGGTCTGGGCCAGCGTGTCGCTGATGGCTTGCTGGCGCGTGGCGGCTTCGCTGCCTGCCTGTTGCCACTCTTCGCGTAGCGTGGCGCCCATCGCGCCCAGCGTTTCGGTCCAGGCGGCCAGACGTTGCTGGTCGCGCGAGGCCAGGTCCGATTGCAGCAGCGCGTGCGACTCGTTCAGGGTGCGCAGCAGCGAGGCGGAATGCTGTTCGAAGCTGGCGGCGGCGGCGGTCAGCGCTTGCAGGTTGTCGCCCGCCAGTTTTTCGCTGGCGCGCTCCTGGCGCGACAAGGCCGAGCTCCAGGCTTCGGACATATTGCCCGACGACGCTTCCAGCCGCGTCGATACGCCGTCCAGCAGGGCGGCCGAGCGCTGTTCAAAGGTTTCGGCAAAGCGGTCGAGCGAGGCGCGCAGGTCTTGCGCCAGCGTTTCGCTTGCGCGTTGCTGGCCGGCCAGCGCCTGGTTCCAGATGTCGGCCACATTGGCGGTGGACGCCTGGAAGCCCGACGTCAGGCTGCTCAGTTGCTGCTGCACGGCCTGGGCCACGGTGTCCTGCAAAGAGGCGGTTTCGCGTGACAGGCTCTCCATCGTGGCCTGCACCACGGGCTGCAAGGCCACGCCGGCCGAGCGCGCGCTTTCGGCCACGCCTTCCTTCATGGACTGTTCCATCACCGAGGCCAGGCGGGCGTAGGCCGCTTCGGCCTTGCCCTGGAACGCGTCCTGGCTGGCCATCTGGCGTTCGTTGATGGAACGCGTCTGCTGTTCCATGTTCTGCATCATGGCTTGCAGGCGGTCGACCAGCGTGGGCATGGCTTCCGCCTGGCGCTGCATGACTTCTGCCTGGCGTTGCAGCAGCTTGAACGATTCTTCGCGCTGATAGCTTTGCGAATACACGCGCAGGGTCGTGGCGATCTTGGAATCCAGCAACTGCGCGGCGTGCACGCGTTCGCGGCGGCACAATGCGGCCAGCAGACCCAGCATGGCCGAGGTGGCCACGCCCGCGATCGACGTGCCGAACGCAAAACCCAGGCCCTTGACCGGCGCGGCGAGCGAGGCGCGGATGGCGCCCAGGTCAGTCGCGCTTTCCAGCGCCATGCCGGTGCCGCGCAGCGTCACCACCATGCCCAGGAAAGTGCCCAGCATCCCCAGCAACACCAAGAGGCCCACCAGATAGGGCGCCAGGGCAGGGCCGGGTAGACCGACGCGTTCGCCTTCCACCCGCAGCCGCACGGCGTTGCGCAGGTTGGCGGGCAACTGATCCAGCCACGAACCCAGGCTGGCGGGCGGTTCCGTCAGCGCTGCGGTGCTTTGCGCCAGGCGGCTGGTGGCCTGCTGATAACGCAGCAGCTCCCAGGCGCCCGCCAGATAGCAGACGCCGATCAGCAGCGTCACGGCCAGCGCCAGCGGGTTCGACCCCGCGTAGCCCGCGCCAATCCAGCCCACAACGGCCAGGCCGGCCACAAATACAACGAAATTGATCAGAGTCTTGGACATGGTGTCCTGGTTAGCTGGCGCGAAGGGCGGCAAGCAGCCCTTCGACCGGTTGTAGTCGAACATCCAATTCGGCGAGCAGGACGCTGCGCATATCTTTGCGGAACACGTCCAGCCAGGCGCCGGGGGTAACGGCAGGCGGGGTTGTTGCGGACGCCGTGTTAGCGGGCGCCGGGCTAACGGACGCCGCGTTAGCGGACGCCGAGCTTATGGGCGCTGTGCTTGTGGGCGTCGGCGTCGGGTTTACGGGCGCTTCGCTTACAGGCGCCGTGCCTGCATTCGCGTCGCCATCGGTCGCCGCGCCATCGCCCTGCGCCGCCACTTCCGCCGGCGCCTCAGCAGCCGCCAACGCGGCGGCCTCAGCAAGCCTCAAACGGTCGAAATGCACCTGGAGCAGCTTGGGGATCGCGCCGAGCAGCGCTCGTTCCTTGGGCAGCAACGCGCGGTCCATGATGGCGTCCACCACGGCCAGTCGCGTCATCTCGCCATTTTTGGCCGCGACCATGCCGCGCAGTCGGCTGCGCAAATTGCCTACGCTGGTCTCCATCGTGTGCTGCAACGACAGGTAGCGCTGACGAAAATTCGCGTAATCGGCCTCGGCCTGCTCGACGGCCGCAGGCTTCTTGGCCGGCGGCTGTCCGGGCACGAGGCGCTTGGCGCTCGTCGCCGCCGTATCGCTGGCGATGGCGTCGGCCAGCGTCGTGCGCACTCGCACGCATTCACGCTCTTCTGCGCTGCTGAACATGCGCGCGCCGGGGGCGATCACGGGCGGGCTCGTGTTCAGGGCCGCGGACAGTGCGATCGCATCCGTCCAACCGAGCCACTGGCTCAAATGGTCGGATAGCGATTGCCTGGATTCCGGAACGTCTACATCCGTCAGGCGAGTCAGCAAGCGAATGAGCGTCGGGCCGCTTAAACCTGTGCGCTGTGGGGCTTGCAACATACCACCAGAGTCAAAAAGGGGGGAGTTTACACGCTGGCGGTCGGGTTAAGGGCTGGGGCAAGGGCGACGGACTGGTAAATAGGGTCACATCAAATCCTGGCGCCTGCGGTGGTAGATTGGTGCGCGGCCGACGGGAAGGGGCCCCGGGCCGACAGACACGGTTGCCGGGACGACAGGCGGATGCCGCTCACGGACGCCGAAAAGAAGCGCCGCATGGTCAACGCGTCGGCTTGTGCACAGCCAATGGCCACCCATCACGACCGCTTTTCCAACGACCGCTACAAGGGGCTTTCAGGTGCGCGATTTATCCATGGATGTGCTGATCGCCGGCGCGGCGCGTGCCTTGGCCAGCGGCGACCCGCTGGCGGCGCTGAACCAGGTGGGGCTACGTGACGACGCGCCCGCGCTGGCTTTGCGTGGCATCGCCATGGCGCAGCTGGGGGATTTTGCCCGGGCGAACGCGCTGCTGCGCGAGGCGGCGCGCGCGTTCGGCGCGGCGCATCCCGTCGCGCGCGCCCGCTGCGTGGTGGCCGAGGCGGAAGTGGCGTTGGCGTCGCGCGATCTGGCCTGGCCCGAAAAATCGCTGGCCGCCGCGCGCGCCACCCTGGCCGCGCAAGGCGACCCCATCAACGCGGCCCATGCCGCCTATTTGCAGGCGCGGCGCTTGTTGCTGTTGGGCCGCCTGGACGAAGCCAGCCTGGCCTTGGCCGACGTGGACGCCCTGGACCTGCCCGCCGCGTCGCGTGCCGTGCATGAACTGATCGCGGGCGGCATTGCGCTGCGGCGCGCGCGGGCGCAAGAGGCGGCCGAGACGCTGGCCCGTGCGGAACACGCCGCGCGTCAGTCCGGCATACCCGCCTTGATGGCGGAGGTCGATCATGCGATGCAAGCGCTGCATGCGGTGGCCGCCCGGCAGGTCACGCCGGATGGCGCGCGCGATCTGACGCTGGCCGAGGTCGAGGCGCTGCTGACGTCCCCCGCGCTGATCGTCGATGCCTGCCGCAACGTCGTGCGCCAGGGCGCGCAAACGGTATCGCTCGCCAGCCGTCCGCTGCTGTTCAGCCTGGCGCGGCTGCTGGCCGAGGCCTGGCCCAAGGATGTCACGCGCGAATTCCTTATCGCCCGGGCTTTTCGCACGGGCTTCCAGGACGATTCGCACCGGGTGCGGCTGCGCGTGGAAATCGGACGGCTGCGCGCCGCGTTGCAGCCGCTGGCGGCGGTCACAGCCACCTCCGACGGCTTTGCGCTGCGGCCCCATGCCGACGTTGCCATGGTCGTCTTGGCGCGCCCGCTTGACGTGGCCGACCGCGATCACGCGGCGGTGCTGGCCTGTCTGGTCGATGGTCAGGCGTGGTCCAGTTCGGCCCTGGCGCTGGCGCTGGGGGCCAGCCAACGCACGGTGCAGCGCGCGCTGGACGCCTTGGCGGCATCGGGCAAGGCACACGCTTTGGGGCATGGCCGCGCGCGCCGCTGGATGACGCCCGCCGTGCCGGCATTCACGACAAGCTTGTTACTCCCCACGCTCATGCCCGGCCAGTAGCATGGGTTTTCCTACCTATCAGGGACACAAAGGAAATAGCCATGAAACCAACTCAAGCCCAGATCCTGCGCGAATACGGCCCGTTCCCGGGCGCCGACGCCGTGCATGGCGTGAGCTATGACGGACGCCATGTATGGGTGGCGCTGGGCGAGAAGCTCATCGCGCTGGACCCCGAAAGCGGCGAAACGCGGCGCACGCTGGATGTGGTCGCCAACGCCGGCACGGCGTTCGACGGCAAGCATCTCTATCAGATTGCGGAAGGAAAAATACAGAAGCTGGACCCGGTCAGCGGCAAGATCCTGGCGACCATCCCCGCGCCTGGCGGCGGCGACGACTCCGGCATGGCCTGGGCCGACGGGTCGCTATGGGTCGGCCAATACCAGCAACGCAAGATCCATCAGGTCGACCCGGAGACGGGCAAGGTGCTGCGCACGATCGATTCGAACCGCTTCGTGACCGGCGTGACCTGGGTGCAAGGCCAGCTCTGGCACGGCACCTGGGAGGACGATGCGCGCGAACTGCGGCGTCTGGAACCCGCCACCGGCGAGGTGCTGGAACGGCTGGAGATGCCGGATGGCGTGGGCGTCTCGGGCCTGGAATCCGACGGCGCCGACCGCTTTTTCTGCGGCGGCGGCAATTCAGGCAAGGTCCGCGCCGTGCGCCGACCGGGCTGATTTTGCGAGGAAGACGGCGGCATGCACCCGGGGCATGCCGCCGTCTTGCATTTTGGGCGGCGGCGCTATCGCCTTGCGCGTGCCGCCCTACACCTTTCGGCTAGGGTAATTCCTGACAACGGGTTGATTGTCAGCTGTTAGTCAGGAAGGTTTAATCAGCACAAAGTTGCAACGCAGTCGTAGCCCCGACACCGGGAAGCTCGCAGCAGGCGTTTCCCCGCGTCCCTTGCAGGTGCAGTCACTACAAGCTGGTCCCATGTAGTCCACCAAGGAGACAAGAAGCCATGCAACAAACCACCAAGCCTCGCCGCAAGTTCATTTCCGGCGCTGCCGTCGCCGGGGCCGCCGCGCTGGGTTTTCCCGCCGTCGCACGGGCGCAGAACGCGCCCATCTCGTTCAGGTTCCAAAGCACCTGGCCTGCCAACGACATCTTTCACGAGTTCGCGCGCGACTACGCGCAAAAGGTCAACGACATGGCTGGCGGCCAGTTGAAGATCGAAGTGTTGCCCGCGGGCGCGGTGGTCAAGGCGTTCGACCTGCTTGATGCCGTCTCGGCCGGCACGCTGGACGGCGGCCACGGC
Organism: Achromobacter piechaudii NBRC 102461; assembly: GCF_001571245.1. Lineage (GTDB taxonomy): Bacteria > Pseudomonadota > Gammaproteobacteria > Burkholderiales > Burkholderiaceae_B > Achromobacter > Achromobacter piechaudii. Next base: position 854,012 of record NZ_BCTK01000001.1, read on the forward strand.
GTGGTGGCCTATTGGTATGGCAAGAACACCGCCGTGGCGCTATGGGGCTCGGGACCGTCGTTCGGCATGGACGCCAACATGCTGCTGGCCTGGCACGAATATGGCGGCGGCAAGGAACTGCTGACCGAAATCCAGAAGGCGATGGGCGTGAACGTGGTGTCGCTGATGTATGGCCCGATGCCGACGCAGCCCTTTGGCTGGTTCAAGCGCCCGGTGACGAAGATCGAAGACGTCAAAGGCGTGAAGTTCCGCACGGTGGGCCTGGCGATCGACATGTACACGGCGATGGGCGCGGCGGTGAACGCCTTGCCGGGCGGTGAGATCGTGCCGGCGCTGGATCGCGGTCTGCTCGATGGCGCCGAATTCAACAATGCCTCGTCCGATCTGGCCCTGGGCTTTCAGGACGTGTCCAAGATCTGCATGCTGCAAAGCTTTCACCAAAGCGCCGAGCAGTTTGAAATCCTGTTCAACAAGGCCAAGTACGATGCGCTGCCGCCGCACCTGAAACACGTGCTCAGTTATGCCGCGCAAGCCAGCAGCGCGGATATGTCGTGGAAGGCGGCCAACCGTTATTCGCAGGACTACATCAAGCTGCAGAAGGAACACAACGTCAAGTTCTACAAGACGCCCGACGCCATCTTGCAGCAGCAGCTGAAAATCTGGGACGAGATGATCGCCAAGCGCTCGGCCGAGAATCCGCTGTTCAAGAAGGTGCTGGAATCGCAGCGGGCGTTTGCCGAGCGGGTGGGGCGTTGGCACGGGGACACCTCGGTCAATTACCGGATGGCCTACAACCATTATTTCTCGCGCGGCAACAAGTCGGCCTGACCCCGCGCAGGCCCGCCGATGCTTCGTCTCATCCGCCTGATTGACCGCGTCTCCACCTTTGTCGGCAAGACCTTCGCCTGGCTGATCGTCGTGCTGACCCTGCACGTGTGCTGGGAGGTGGCGGCGCGGTATCTGCTGAACCAGCCCAGCGCGTGGGCGTTCGACATGCAGATGATGTATTACGGCATCCTGTTCATGATGGCGGGCGCCTACACGCTGGCCAAGAACGGCCACGTGCGCGGCGACATCCTGTACGGCTTTCTGCCGCCACGCGTGCAGGGCGGGCTGGACCTGATCCTGTACCTGGTGTTCTTTTTTCCCGGCGCCATCGCGCTGGTGTGGGCGGGCTGGTATTACGCCAGCTACTCCATCGCCATCGGCGAGCATTCGTCGCTGATGGCCAACGGGCCGCCCATCTATCCCTTCAAGGCGTTCATCCCGGTGGCGGGCGCGGTGTTGCTGCTGCAAGGCGTGGCCGAGGTGCTGCGCTGCATACTGTGCCTGCGTCGCGGCGCGTGGCCAGCGCGCGAAGAAGACGTCGAGGAAGTGGACGTCGACAAGCTCAAGCAGATGGTGCATGTGAAGGACGAAGACATCGCCCGATTGGACCGCTACGTCACCACCCCCGGAGAGGCGCAGCGATGAAAATCCATAAGGCCTTGTGGTTCGGCTTGTCCTGTATCGCCATCGTGCTGCTGATGATCGCTTTCCTGACCCCGTGGGGCGAGCTGACCACGGGGCACATCGGGCTGCTGATGCTGGCGCTGATCGTAGTGGCGATCATGCTGGGCTTTCCGACGGCGTTCACGCTGATGGGCATGGGCGTGCTGTTCACCTTCCTGGCGTATTACATGCAAAGCGCGGACGCCGGCCGTTCGGTGGGCCAGACGCTGGACCTGATGGTGCAGCGGACGTACGCCACCATGACCAACGATTCGCTGATTTCGATTCCGCTGTTCGTGTTCATGGGTTATCTGGTCGAACGCGCCAACCTCATCGAAAAGCTGTTCAGGTCCATGCACCTGGCGCTGGCGCGATTGCCCGGCGCGCTGGCGGTGGCCACGCTGGCGACCTGCGCGATCTTCGCCACCGCCACCGGCATCGTCGGCGCGGTGGTGACGCTGATGGGCTTGCTGGCCATGCCCGCCATGCTCAAGGCGGGCTACAGCGTGCGCCTGACGGCCGGGTCGATCACGGCGGGCGGCTGCCTGGGCATCCTGCTGCCGCCCTCGGTAATGCTGATCGTGTACGGCGCGACGACCGGCGTGTCGGTGGTGCAGCTGTACGCGGGCGCGCTGTTTCCCGGCATCATGCTGGCCGTGCTGTACATGATCTATGTGATCGTCGTGGCCAAGTTGCGGCCCGACATGGCGCCGCCGCTGCCCGTCAGCGAACGCGGCGTGCCGCTGCCGCCCGAATCCAGGACCTTGGCCGCCGCCGGCTACACGCGCGCGCTGTCCGGCATGGTGGCCGCCATGTTCAAGGGCCGGCGCAACCATGATGTGCCGATGGGCTTCATGCTGCGCAACCTGGTCACGGTGCTGGCGCCGCTGGTGTTGACGCTGTTGCTGGTGGCGGTGGTGCATCACGGCGTGACGCGGCCGGCGGTGGAATACGACATTCCCGCCGAATTGCAGTTGGGCTCGGGGGGATTCGATTCCGGACTGAGCGAGCCGGGCGCGGATGGGCTGGCCGAGCCCCCCGGCAACGAGCTGGCCGAACCGCCCATGTCCGACGCGTCGGCGGGCGGGCTGGCCGAGCCGCCCATGACCGATGCATCAGCGGGCGGGCTAGCCGAGCCGCCCGGCACGCCGCGAGCCGAGATAGCGTCGGGCGAGCAGGCGGGGGCGATGACTGGTGCGGGAACTGGGGGGCAAGTCGCGGGTGCGTCTGCTGTGGGGGCCGGGCAGCAAGCCGCCGCTACACCTGGTTCGGCGTCCAACGGGCAAGCCGCCGCGACGTCCGCGTCGGCGTCCGACGCCACGCCGGATCGGCCAGCGCCAGCCGGGTTCTGGATTTTCGCCGCGATCTGCGCCGCGATGCTGGTCGTGTTCTACGCCGCGCTGACGTGGGCCCGGCTGGAAATCTTCAAGATGCTGATGGGCTCGTTCTTCCCTTTGGCCGTGATGATCGCGGCGGTGCTGGGCTCGATCGCCTTCGGTCTTGCCACGCCCAGCGAAGCCGCCGCCATGGGCGCGATGGGCGGCGCGTTGCTGGCCTTGGCGTACCGTCGGCTGAACCTGCCCGTGTTGCGCGAATCGGTCTTCCTGACGGCCAAGACCACCGCGATGGTGTGCTGGCTGTTCGTCGGCTCGTCCATCTTCTCGGCCGCGTTCGCGCTGCTGGGCGGCCAGCGCATCATCGAAGAATGGGTCCTGTCGCTGGGCCTGACGCCGATCCAGTTCCTGCTGCTGGCGCAGGCCATCATTTTTCTGTTGGGCTGGCCGCTGGAGTGGACCGAGATCATCGTGATCTTCATGCCCATCTTCGTGCCGCTGCTGAACGCGTTCGGCATCGACCCGCTGTTCTTCGGCCTGCTGGTCGCGTTGAACCTGCAAACCGCGTTCCTGTCGCCACCCGTGGCCATGTCGGCCTTCTATCTGAAAGGGGTGTCGCCGCCCCACGTGACACTGAACCAGATCTTCCTGGGCATGATGCCGTTCATGGGGATTCAGGTGGTGGCGATTTTCCTGTTGTATATGTTCCCGGGCATCGGGCTATGGCTGCCGACGGTGCTGTATCGGTAACGCGGCAGGTGGTGCGCGCAGCGATGCGTGCGGCGCGTTCGGCGGGCAGGGGCAGGCTGCGTCGACGCGTAAGCCTTGTCGGACAGGCGGAGGCACACAACGGCGATACGTCGCCTTGCTGCCCAGCGGCAGGTCGAAGTGCGGTGCGCCGGTTTCGCCCGGCCGGCCCGTCCAACACGTTGCGCCGACGCCGCGCTATTGAGGAATCAGGTACGCCTTGCCGTTAGGCGTCAGATACGGCGTCAGGTCCTTGAAGGGCACGGTGGCGTGCGTGCCCAGGCATACGCCCATGGCGTGGCCTATGCCGGACACCGACAGGCTGAGGGCGCCCGGCGCCTGCGTGCCCAAGGCCAGGTAGCTCGGCCAGACATCGCCGCAGTATTCAAGCGCCGTGTCATCCGGGTCGCGCTGCGCCACGTCCGTACCTTGGGCAGTGTTCGCCTGCGAGGGGGCGAGTGGCGCGCGCGCCTGATCGATCAGGGCGAGCAGGGCGGGTGCGGGCTTGGGCCAGCCATCTTCTCCGGCGACATACGCCGGAAAGATGCGGTTCCAGTCCAGGTAGTCGCCGCGCAGCAAGTCGAAGGTGTAGGGCTCGAAATGATTGTCGGGATGCGCGCCGCCACAGTACAGGCTGCCGGATTCCGTCACTGTCATCAGGGCCGGGGACAGCCAGGCGACGGCGATGGCTTCGTCGTCATAACCGCCCAGCGAGCCAGCGGCCGGATTGCCATCGGTGTAGATCGTGGCCTTGCATGCCAACGCCGCGAGGTTCTTGCGCCAATGGCGCTGCTCAAGCAAGCGGTTGACGCGCGCCAGCACCTGCGGGTCCGGGTGGCGGCTCAGGCGCGGATAGCCAAAGCCGGTGCGCGGATCGCGCCACATCCGATAGGCCACGCTGCCCGAACCGCTGTCCGCGCCGACGGGCGCAGCGTAGCCGGCCAGCTTCAGGTAGTCGTAGGGGGCGGTCTTGTCCGAGATGAGCGCGGCGTCGTCGATGCCGCTGCCCACGCCGCCGCTGATGGCGTCCGTGACGGCCTGTACGCTGCCGGGCGCGAGCGCGTCGGGGTCGTAGTCGGCGATCCGTCGAAGCGCGAAGGGGCGCGCCTTGCCGCTGTCGGCGTTGACCCATCGTCCGTGATAGCCCGAGGCATCCAGCGTGCCTTGCCAGATGGCGGCGGCCGGCGCGGTGGCGGACGCCGGGTCCTGACCGCTATCGACGCTTTGCTGGTAGGTCTTTGGTTCGCGCAGCGCGTCAAGCGTGCCGTTCAGCGGAATGTCCACGCCATGCTTCGGATAAAAATACCGGCCGGTCAGCACGCCATTGACCGGTTGGCTATCCAGTTCCATCACCACGTCGCCCGCGCCTTGCAACGTGCCGGCATAGACCGTGCGCGGGGCCGCGTCGGCCGGGCTGGCCAGTGCAGCCAGTAGCAGAGCGGCCAGCAACGGTGCGCCCAGCAAAGGCGCGGCCAGCACCGGCGCGGCCGGCCCAGGCAAGCGAGAACGGAGCGGGTGGTCTGTCATGGGCGGTTCACGCGTCGTCGTGCGTGCGTGATTGCGCCGACAGTCGGATCTCGCCGAACGTCATCCAGACGTACGCGGTGTCCGACGCCTGCGCGCGATACGTACCGCAGGCTTGCCCCAGCCGCATCGCCACGGCGGCAAACTCCCAGGCCTGCGCGTCGTCGCACTGGACCATGCGGTGCGTGTAGGCGGGCAGCCCGTGCGCACGCCCGAACGCCAGCGCCAGTTGCGCATGTTCCGACAGCGCTTGCGGCACGGAGGGGTGGTCCCAGCCCCAAAGAAAACTGCCGTCGGCCGTGTTGGACGTGCCCACGATCTGCACGGGCGCTGTCGCCGTGATGCCGCCGGGCAGTTGGAACACGATGCTCTCGTTGTCCATGTCCACGGACCAGCGCTCGGCTTCGTCCAGATGCCAGGTGGCGCAATGCGCGCTGGTGGCGGCTTGCATGCCCTCCATGCTTTGCGCGATGTAGGCCTGGACGTCGAAGGGCGGCGTGGTGTCAGTCATGCTGGGCGAGGCTTTGAAGGGGAAAGATGGGGATGATAGGGCATCGGAGGCGGGGCGGCGTCATTTGCCAAGAAATAGTTAGGCGCCTTACGATATGCGCTTTCGTGCTCACGTACTTCAGGAAACCCACCCGTGCCATCTCCCGCCACGCATCCGATGCTGGAACCCAAACACCGGGCGCTGCTCGACGAAGCCGAGCGCCGTGGCTTGCGTTCGGCCGATGACATCGGCTTGTGCTTTCAACTGCTGTCGCTGGCCTCGGCCATCGACCGCGACTGCGCGGCCCGGCTTGCGCCGCGCCAGTTGTCGGAAGGCAAGTTCGTGCTGTTGTTCCTGCTGCATGAAAAGCACAATGGCTTGTCGCCCCATCAGTTGGCCGAGCGCGCGGGCGTGACGCGCGCCACGGTCACGGGCTTGCTGGACGGGTTGGAGCGTGACGGCTACGTGATTCGACAAGCCGGCGAAGAAGACCGGCGCAAGGTCACGGTAACGTTGACCGCCAAGGGCAGGTCGACAGCCGCAACGCTGTTCAAGGAACACACGTCCTGGATCGCCTCCTTGTTTAGCGGCCTGAGCCCGCAAGACAAGGCGCAACTGAGCACGCTGCTGACGCGCGCGTGGCACGGCACCGACGCCGGCAGCGCGGCAGTGGACAAGGAGACCAAATGAGCGCAGCCAAATCCAAGCGGGCGGCACCCAGCGCCGCGCCGACTTCGCCTACGGGCCGTGGCGTGAAAGACATCAAGCCCGAGCGCCTCGCGCAACTGAATGCCGGCGCGCCCGCCACCACGCTGACGGAATGCCTGGCGGTAGACTTCGCCGCCTTGATGCAGGCGGTGGCGCCCGAGGCTGGCGCGGAGGCGATTGCGCAAATGCGCGCACACGCGGCCACCGGTATCTCCAAGCGCATGGCGGTGGCGGCGCAGGTGTTAAGTGAAGCTCTCGGGGCCGATTGTGAATCGCGGCTGGCCACGCACGCGTCGGATACCGTGCGCGGCTGGGCGTGTTTCATGATCGGCGGCTTGCCCGATCTGGCTCCCCGCGCGCGGCTGGCGCGGATACGCCCCTTGGCCGACGACGCGCACTTTGGTGTGCGCGAATGGGCCTGGCTGGCGTTGCGGCCCGCCCTTAGCGCCGACCTGGATGCATCGATGAAGGCATTGCTGCCCTGGACCCGCGCCGCGTCGCCGCGCGTGCGCCGCTATGCCAGCGAATGCCTGCGTCCGCGCGGGGTCTGGTGCACGCACATCGCCGCCCTCAAGGCCGACCCTTCAATTGCCTTGCCGCTGCTGGAACCGCTGCGCGCCGACCCGGAAATCTATGTGCAGGATTCCGTGGCGAACTGGCTCAATGACGCCAGCAAAGACCACCCTGACTGGGTCCGCGAGGTCTGCGCGCGCTGGCTGGCGGGCACGCCCGACCCGGCCACCATCCGCATCTGCCAGCGCGCGCTGCGGTCGATCGGCGCTGCGGCCGGCAAGGGCAGATAGCGGCCGCGCTCCGTCGTTCAAAGCTGGCTCATCCCGCCATCCACGATGATCTCGGTGCCCACGATAAACGCCGACTCCGGCGCGGCCAGGTGCAGCACGGTCGAGGCCAGCTCCTGCGGCGTGCCGAAGCGGCCCAGCGGGATCTGCACCTGGATGCCAGCGGCGGTCTTTTCCAGGTCGGCGGCGGCCAGGCCCAGCTTGCCGTAGATGGGCGTGGCAATCGGGCCGGGGCTGACGACGTTGACGCGGATGCCGCGTGGCAGCAATTCCGCCGACAAGGTCTTGGCCAGCGAGATCAGCGCGGCCTTGCTGGCGGCGTAGATGGACGAGGCCGGCATGCCGATGTGTGCGTTGATGGACCCGTTCAGCACGATGGATGCGCCAGCATTCAACAAGGGGCTGAGGGCCTGCAACTGAAAGAACACGCCCTTGATATTCGTGTTGAAAGTCTGGTCCCACAGATCTTCGGTGGCCTCTTCAAGCGTGGCGAACTTGGCGATGCCGGCATTGACGAACACCGCGTCAAGGCGCACACCGTCTGCCTTCAATGCCTCTGCCAGCTCGGCGGCCGCACCCGGCGCGCCGGCCGCGTTGCGGATCGCCAGCGCATTGCCGCCCAGCGCGCTCCGGGCCGCCTCCAGCGCGGCCTCGTCGCGGCCGGTGACGATGACGCGGGCGCCTTCGGCCGCGAACGCCTGGGCTGCTGCCAGGCCGATGCCGCTGGTGCCGCCGGTGACCAATACGGTCTTGTGTTCAAAACGGTTCATGGTGATCTCCTTGGGAGTCGTTCGATAAGGTGTAGCCATGTTGCGCCTGGGCAGCCGCTTTGTCGTACGATCTTTCGGATGAACACGTTCGAAGGAATTGCACATGTTGACCGCCAATGAACTGGCGCTATTGGAAGCCATCAGGGATAGCGGCAGCCTGTCGCGCGCGGCGGCAAAGCTGGGCAAGGCCCCGTCCTCGGTGTCGCATGCAGCGCGCCAACTGGAAGAACGATTCGACGCGCTGCTGTTCGACCGCCGCCGCTACCGGCTGCAACTGACCCCGGCCGGGCAATTGCTGGCCGAGGAAGCCGCCCGGCTGATGCTGGACGTGTCGCGGCTGACCCAGCGGGTCAAGCAGGTAGCCAGCGGCTGGGAAGACCGGCTGCACATCGTCAGCGACGAGATCCTGGAATTCGAACTGATGTCGCCCTTGATCCAGGCGTTTGACCGGCTGGCCTCCGGGGTCAGCCTGCGCATGACGCACGAAGTGCTGGGCGGAACCTGGGAAGCGCTGCGCGAAGGGCGCGCCGACCTGATCGTCGGGGCGACCAACGAGCCGCAAGCGATGCCGAATCTGCAATGGGCTGAATTGGGGGTGATGGAGTGGCTGTTCGCGGTGGCGCCGCGCCATCCGCTGGCCAGACAGAAAGCCCCGTTGGCGCAGGACCAGATCCAGCAGCATCGCGCGGTCGTGGTGGCGGACACCTCGCGCGGGGCGGCGGCGCGGGGCTACGGCCGGGTAAGCGGGCAGGCCGTGCTGGCCGTGCCCACCATGCGCGCCAAGATCCTGGCGCAGCGCGACGGGCTGGGCGTGGGCTGGGTGCCGCGCCATCGCGTGGCTTCGCTGCTGGCGCGCGGCGAATTGCTGGAAATGGCGACCGAGACGCCGCGCGAGCCTAACGTGCTGTATCTGGCATGGCGCGGCGGCCACGAAGGCCGGGCGCTGAAGTGGTGGTTGGAGCAACTGCGGCAACCCACCGTGGCGACGACGCTGATGCGTGGCGTGGACGCGTTTCGATAGCCGCCGTCAGGCCGCGACCGTCAGCCCTTCGGCGGCCAGCGCGGCCATGACGGCGGGTCGCCTGCCGATACGCATCATGTAGTCCGCCAGCGAGGGCCACCGAGCCAGGTCTATGTCAAAAAATCCCGACCAGCGCAACACTGTATATAGATAAGCGTCGGCCACGCCGAAGCGCTCGCCAAGCAGGAACGGATGCGATTGCAGGGAACCCGCCAGATAGTCCAGCCGCTTTTCCAGCCGCGCCTGCCACCAGGTGCGCGCATCGGCAGGCAAGGCCCGATTGAACAGCGGCCCGAAGCCGCCATGGATTTCGGTGCTGATGAAGTTCAGCCATTCCTGCAAGCGGTTGCGGTCCCAGGTGCCGCTGGGCGGGGCCAGCCCGGCCTGGGGTTTCAAGTCGGCCAGATACTGCACGATGGCCGGCCCTTCGGTCAGCACCTGCCCATCGTCCCGTTGCAGCGCGGCGACGTAACCCTTGGGGTTGATCGCCAGGAAGTCGCCGCCATCCTCGCAGCGCTTGGTTTGATTGTTCACGCGCACCAGCGTGAAGGGCAGGCCCAGTTCGCGCAGCACGATGTGCGGCGACAGGGAGCAGGTGTCGGGGGCGTAATACAGCTTCATCGGTGGGTCCTACGGTTGATCCATGCCAGAAAAGAAAAGCTTGGGGCCACGGCTGCCATGCGTAAAATTAATTCTTCAAAAATCTGGAATAAGCAGGGCTGATGCCATGATGAATCTGATGCACTGGCGGCTGATGTTGGCCGTGGCGGACGCCGGCAACATCACGCACGCGGCGGCCGAGGTGGGCATGACCCAGTCCGGCGCCAGCCAGGCCATCGCCAATCTCGAAGACATGCTGGGCGCGCCGCTGTTCACCCGCGAACGCCGGCAGACGTTGCCCACCGCCCTGGGCCTGCGCGTGGCGGACGAGGCGCGGACCATGCTGGACGCCTTGGGGCGGATCCAGTCCATCGCTCAAGACGCGCGCGGCGTGGCGCGCAGCACGTTGCGGCTGGCCAGTTTTCCCATGGTGTTCTCGACCATCTTGCCGCCCGTCCTGCGGCGCTTTCGGCAATTGCACCCGGCGTTCGAGGTGGTGTCGCTGGAAGCCTCGGATGATGAAGTCGAAGCCTTGCTGGCGGCGGGCGCCGTGGACGCGGGCGTCGTGCTGAACCCCGCACCCGACCGGCACGTGTGCCCGCTGGGGCAGGACGAGTGGATGGCGGTGCTGCCCGCCGCGCATCCGCTGGCTCGCGCGGGCAATGCCATCGATCTGGCCGAACTGGCCGCGCAACCTTTTGTGCTGGCCACGGGCGGGTGCAGCGTGCACGCGCAAAGCGTGGCGCAGGACGCCGGCATCGCCATCGCCGACGTGCGCGCCACGGTGCAGGAATGGAGCAGCGCGTTCACCCTGGTGCGCGAAGGGCTGGGCGTGTCGCTGGTGCCTGCGCTGACCTTGCCCGACAATCGACGCGGCCTGCGCGTGCTGCGTCTGGCAACGCCGCTGTTCCGCTCGTTCGCCCTGGCCGCCTCCGAGGAGGCGGCGGACAGCGCGCCCGTCCTGGCCTTGTTTTCGATGCTGCGTTCCTTGCAAGATGACGGGGTTGCGCCGGCTGGCTAGCGGGTTTCAGACATCCGATGCGCCGCGCATACTCAACACATACACAACAGTCCGAAGGACAGATATGGAAGAGACAACGATGGAAGAGACAAGGCCAGACGCGGCCCTGAACTGGCCGCAATTGGTCGACGAGCTGAACAAGCTGCTGCGCTTGAAGACCACCGTTATCGGCATGAAGCTGTTTGAAGACGAAGCGGACATGGCGGCCATCAAAGGCCTGCGGCGGCCGCAGGCCACGCACACCACCGACCAGATCGTCGGCATGGCGGCGCGCCTGGGGTGGACGGTAGGCATCACCGGCGATGATCTGGTCGGTGCGCAGTGCCGCGCGGTGATCGGCCTGGGTCCGCAGGACGAGCAATGGAAAAGCGGCAAGGACTACGTGGGCGTGTGGCACGCCACCGAAGCCGATGCGCGGGCGCGCCAGGAGGCGCTGTCCTGTGTGCCGGCGGGCAGGTATCGGGGTCTGGTGGTGTCGCCTTTGGCGTCGGCGCGCCTGGATCCGCCAGACATCTGCCTGATCTACGCCACGCCGGGGCAAATGATCATTCTGATCAACGGCTTGCAATGGAAAAACTACCGCCGTTTTGACTGGAGCGTGGTGGGCGAGACGGCCTGTGCGGACTCCTGGGGCCGCGCGCTGGCGACCGGCGAACCGAGCCTGTCCTTGCCCTGTTTCGCCGAACGTCGCTACGGCGGCGTGCCCGATGAAGAAATGCTGATGGCGCTGCCGCCGCGCTATCTGCCCATCGCCATCGAAGGCATGAAGGCGCTGGCCGCCAACGGCCTGCGCTATCCGATTGCGCCGTATGGCATCCAGAACGATGTGCGGGCCGGCATGGGGGTGAGCTATGCGCAGCCGCCTGCGGCGGGCAAGCCGTCATGACCGGGGTCTATGATGGATGCCGACCTTGTTGGAGCCGATATGCAGCCATCCACCCCCCGCCTCGTGATATTCGATTGCGATGGCGTCCTGATCGATAGCGAAATCATTGCCGCGCGCGCGCAATCGCATGCCTTGGCCGAACATGGCATCGAGATCACGCCCGAGCAGGCCGCGCACCGTTTCGCGGGCATACCCGACGCCGACATGTGGCAGACGCTGCAAACCGAAAACGCCTGCGCCTTGCCCGATGACTTTGCGCGGCAATATGCCGAACGTCTGGCGCATACGTTCCGCCAGGAATTGCGGGCCTTGCCGCATGTGCATGAAACAGTGGCCGCGCTACGCGCGCGCGGCGTGGACATTTGCGTGGCTTCCAGCAGTACGCCGCCCAAGCTGGAAGCGGCGCTGAAGCTGGTAGACCTGTGGGACGCGTTCGCACCCAACGTGTTCAGCACGGCGCAGGTGGCCCATGGCAAGCCCGCGCCGGACGTGTTCCTGTTCGCAGCCCGCCAGATGCGCGCGGCGGTGCTCGATTGCGTGGTGGTCGAGGACAGCGTGCCGGGTGTACGCGCCGCTTGCGCCGCGCGCATGCGGGCGGTGGGCTACGTGGGCGCGTCCCACAATGGTCCTGACCAGCGCCAGCGTTTGCTGGACGAAGGGGCGTTCGCGGTCATCGATGACTTGAGCCAGCTGCCGGACCTGCTCTGGCCGGGACCAGCAAAGGCTTGATCCTTTTATTGCACGCAACACGCAACACGCAGCACGCCGCACGCGCACCATCAGCCGGGCGATGCCCCTTCGACGCTGGCGCCCACCGCCTCCGCGAACGCGCGCGCGGCGGGGCCCAGCGGCATGTCGATGCGGTGCGCCAGGTACGTCTCGGTGGCTACCTGGCTGCCGCGTCCCAGGCTGCGCGTGGGCAGGCGGACCAGCCGGCCGTCGGCCAGGTCGTGTTCGACCTGCCATAGCGGCAGCCGGCCCCAACCCAGGCCCGCCACGATCAACGCGTGCTTGGTGTCCTGACCGCTGACGCGGCAGGTCTGCGGCGACAGCACCGAAAAATCCCGTCCTTCGCTCAGACCCGACGGATCGGACTGCACGATCTGCAAATGGTCGGCCATTTCGGGTGCGCCCAGCGCGCCGGCGCTTGCCGCGTGCCGCGCCAACGGGTGGCTGGCGCCGACGACGGCCACCATCTGCACTGACGACAAGGCCTGCACCGCGATGCGAGGATGGCGGAAGTGTTCGCCGGCAATGATGCCCAGCGTATGGCTGCCCGACAGCAGCGCATCGATCGGGCCGCCCAGTGGAAGGACCGCCACGCGCGTCGCCACCGTGGGATATCGATCGTGCATGGTTTTCAATGCCGCGCCCACCGTGGCGATGGGAAACAGGGTGTCCACCACCAGCGAGAGTTCCAGTTCCACCCCCGTGCCCATGCCTTGGGCGCGCGCTCGCATGGCGTCCACGCGCAGCAGGATGTCGCGGGCATTGGCCAGCAGCGCCTGACCTTGCGGCGTCATGACGGGGCGATGCCCGGCGCGGTCAAACAGCGTCACGCCCAATTGCAGTTCCATATTGGCGATGGCGTGGCTGACCGCCGATTGCACGCGGGACAGGCGCCGGGCAGCCGCGCGGAAGCTGCCGGCGTCCGCCACGGCGGCAAAGACGCGCAATTGGTCCAGGGTCAGGGCGTCTATCATCGGGCGGATTCGGTCGGGCGGTTCAGTGGGGCGTTCGGCGGCATCGGTCAATTCGACTGATCTATTTTGTCGATCATTTTCATCTAAAGATTATCCCTTCTCAAGATCGCCGGCGACGGGCATGCTGGCGCCTTCGCATGAGCAAAGAGGCAGGCATGAACCAGGGTGAAACCCGATGGGCCGGGGTGCTGGCCATTGTGGGCGCGGGCGTGGTGGCGTCGTTGCAGGTGGGCAAGGTCATCATCGCCGCTCCTTTGTTGCGCCAGGACATGGGGCTGGATCTGGCGTCGATCGGCACGTTGACCGCCGTGTTCTCCATCCTGGGCGTCTTGGGAGGCATCGCCGCCGGCGGCGTGATTGCGAGGTTCGGCGCGCGCCGCATGTTGCTGCTGGGCTTGTTGGCGACGGCGCTGGGCACGGCGCTGGGCGCCATGGCGCCCGGCTACGCATGGTTGCTGGCTTCCCGCGTGATCGAAGGTCTTGGATTCCTGATGATTACCGTGGCCGGCCCCGCCGCCTTGCAGCGCCTGGTGTCCGCGTCCGGGCGCGATTTCGCCTTTGCGCTCTGGAGCTGCTACATGCCGACCGGCATGGCCATCGCGATGCTGGCGTCGCAGGCGTTTGACCGTTGGCAGGCAGTCTGGTGGTGCGCGGGCGCGGCGGTGGTCGTGTCGCTGGTGAGCGTGGCGGCGCTGCTGCCGGCCGGGCAAGCGACCAACCCGGCGCCCCTGTCCTGGCGTGGCATGCGGCAGGATACGGTCGACACGCTGGGCGCGAGAGGCCCGGTGCTGCTGGCCCTGTCATTCACGCTCTACAGCCTGATGTTCTTCGCGCTGTTCACCTTCCTGCCGGTGCTGCTGATGGACCAACTTGGCCTGACGCTGGCCCAGGCGGGCCTGTACAGCGGCATCGCCAGCGCCGCCAACATCATCGGCAACCTGAGCGCGGGCGTGCTGCTGGCGCGCGGCTGGCGGCGATCCACGCTTATCGCCTGCGCCAGCGTCACGATGGGGCTGGTGGCGTTGTTGATCTTCCGATCCGTGCTGCCGGCCATGCCGACCTTCCTGTTGTGCGTATTGTTCTCGGCGGTGGGCGGCCTGATTCCCGCCACCTTGCTCGGCACCGCGCCGCTGGTTGCGCCTCGTCCTGCGTTAAGCGCGGCATCGGTCGGGCTGGTCATGCAGGGCAGCAACCTGGGGCAGGTGATCGGACCGGTCACGGTGGGCGGCGTGATCGACCGCTTTGGTTGGGGGGCGGCGTCCTACATCGTGCTGGCGGCGGGACTGGGCGGTTTGGTGATTGCCGCGGCGTTGCGGCGGGTGCGCGCGATCACTCAGTAGCCAGCGCCGGCAGGGGTTCTAGGTTCATCGCGCGCAGCAGTCAGGGCGGGCTCCGGGTTGCTTCTCATCGCGCGCAACGGTCAGGACGGGCACTGGGCTGCATCTCATCGCGCGCGGCGGTCAGCGCTGGCGCTGGGTTGATCCTCATCGCGCGCGGCAGCCAGTACCGGCACCGGCTTGACCCGCACCGCGCGCAGTACGCCCACCATCAGGCAGGCGATGCCCACCAAGGTCAAGGGCTGCGGCATCGTGCCGCGCAGGATGAAGGCGTAGGCCAGTGCGGCCAGCGTTTCAAAGACGATGAGCTGGCCGGCCAGCGCGGTGGGCAGGCGCTGGCTGGCTTCGTTCCAGCACAGCGTGCCCAGCCACGACGCGAACAGGCCGATGGCGATCATCAGGCCCAGGAATCGTTCAGGATTGGGGCCCAGCGGCATGTCGAAGCGGCTGCCGGTAGCGGCCATGCCCGCCCATAGCAGCGCGTAGCCGGCCAACGCCAGCGGCAGGGTCGCCACGCCTTGCGCGGTGGCCCAGGTGCTGGGGCTGCGGTCGGGATGGGCGCGCAGCCAGTCGGCGTTTCGCAGCGGATACCAGGTCCAGCAGGCGACAGCACCTAGCGCCAGCAGCGCGCCCACCGCGTAGCGCGACAGATCCGCATCGGCGTCCTGGCGCAGTGCTTGCAGCTCTACCTGGTTGACGCAGCCGATACCCAGCGCGATCAAGGCAAGCGACGGCGCCAGGCGTTTCCACGGCAGCTTGCCGTCGCGGCGCGCGTTGCGCAGATTGGCGCAGACGGCGATCACCACCGGCAGCGTGCCGATGATCATCGTCGGCACGGGACCGCCCGCCCGTTGGATGGCGCTGGCCAGGCACAGGTAGTACAGCAGGTTGCCGATGGCGGCCAGTTTCAGCGCCTCGATCCAGTCGGCGCGGCGCAGTTGTCGCAGCCGATTGCGGTCCAGCCAGGCCAGGGGCAGGGCGATCAGGCCAAACGCCAGGTAGCGCGCCACCGATTGCAGCGCGGCCGGGTATTCGGGCAGCAGCAAGGGCCCCACGAACACCAGCCCCCACATCAGGCCGGCGGCCAGCGCGTAAAGGGTTCCTGCCCACATGTCCTGCTCTCCTGCGTATCGATGCGGGCAGTCTAGCGAGCGCGGGCAGGGCAATCTTGTACCAGATTGCGGTGTGGGCAGCGGCTATCCGCGCACTTGCTTCTGATAGCGGGCAGGGGTGACGCCATAACGGCGCGAAAACGCTCGCGTCAGATGGGCCTGATCGGTCAGGCCAGCCGCCAATGCCACCTGCGCCGGCGCAACGCCGTCCGCCAGCAGGCGCTTGGCTTCGAACAGCCGCAGCGCCATCAGCATCTGCTGTGGCGTGGCGTGATAGTGCGACTGGAAGCGGCGCAGGAAATGGAACGGGCTCAGTTGCGCCACCGCCGCCAGTTCGTCCAGCGTGAGGCGGCGCGACAGGTTCGCCCGCAGGTAGTCGATGACCGGCGTGAAGCGGGGCGCGCCTTCGGGCGCTGCCTGGCGCGGCACCTGGGCGTGGCGACGGAATTCAGCGAGCAGCGTGTAGAGCGCGCTGTCGAACGCCAGCGGTTCTTGCGCCTGCCACAAGGTATCGAGCAGCGCCGTGACGCGTTGCGCGCTGGCGGTGTCGTGGCCCACGGCGGTGTCGAACCACCAGCCGGCTTCGCCCGACACGCGCGCCACCACGTCGGGGTCGATGTAGACCATGCGGTAGCGCCAGCCGCCTTCCGTTTCGGCGCGGCCGGTGTGCAGTTCATCCGGGTTCATCAGCACGACGGAGCCCGAAGGCGCCAGATGATCCGCGCCGCGATAGCGGAAACGCTCGACGCCGGATTCGATGGCGCCCAGCCCATAGGCTTCGTGCGTGTGCGGTTCGAAGGCGTGGCGGACGATGTGGGCGCGGTACAGCTCGATGCCGGGTTGATGCGCCGCGCGGCGAAATTGCGCGCGGTCATTGGGATGGTCGAACGCCTCCGGCACACCGGTCAGGGCGTAAGTGTCTTGGGTGGATGAGGCGGCGTGCGAGGATGCCATGTGATGGATTTAAGCACGGCGGGAATTCGGGGGCGGTCTGCGTTTGCGCCGGGTAAGGCAAGCATCAAGGCCACGGAGAGTTCCGAGGCCACGGCTGGTCCCGAGGCCACGGCTAGTCCCAAGGTCGCGGCCGCCCACACCCCCCCCCTTACGCCTGCATCGCCTGGGCGCGCGCCAGCAGCAGATCGCGTTCGCGAGCGTTGCGCGTCATGCCGGCCGCGCGTTCGAATTGCTCCCGCGCCTCACCGTTGCGGCCCAGCTTGGCCAGCAGGTCGCCCCGCACGCTGGGCAGCCAGTGGTAGTTGGCCAGGGCGGGTTCGACGGCCAGCGCGTCAACCAGATCCAGCGCCGCCTGCGGCCCGAACGCCATGCCTACGGCCACCGCGCGGTTCAACGCGACCACGGGCGACGGCATCCGTTGCAGCAGCGCGTCGTAAAGAGCCACGATGCGCGGCCAGTCGGTGGCGTCCGGCGTGGGCGCGCGCGCGTGGCAGGCGGCCAGTTCGGCCTGCAAGACGTAGGGACCGGGCGCGCCGCCCAACGCGGCGGCGCGCGTCAGCGCGGCCAGCCCGCGCCGGATCAGCAGCGGGTCCCAGCGCGCGCGGTCCTGGTCCATCAGCAGGACTGGCCGGCCGTCCGCATCCGTGCGGGCATGCAGGCGAGAGGCTTGCAGTTCCATCAGCGCCGCCAGGCCGTGGACTTCCGCATCGTCGGGCGTCAGTTCGGCCAGGATGCGGCCCAGGCGCAGCGCTTCGTCGCAAAGCGCTGGCCGCATCCAGTCGTCGCCCAAGGTGGCCGAATAGCCTTCATTGAAGATCAGGTAGATGACTTCCAGCACGGACGCCAGCCGTGCCGCGCGGTCCTGCCCGCGCGGCACCTCGAACGGCACCTTGGCCGCCGTCAGGCTGCGCTTGGCGCGCACGATGCGTTGGGCAATGGTCGATTCCGACGCCAGGAAGGCGCGCGCGATCTCGACCGTGGACAGCCCGCCCAGCAGCCGCAAGGTCAATGCGACGCGCGCCTCGGTACTCAGCACGGGATGGCAGGCGGTGAACACCAGGCGCAGCAGGTCGTCGCCGATGTCGTCCTGGCGAGCGGCGTCCAGGGCATCGACGAAATCGGGCTCGACGTCCGCCTGCAACGCCTCCAGTTCGTGGCCGATCTGTTCGTGCTTGCGGGTGTGCAGCGCGTTCAGGCGCAAGCGGTCGCGGGCACGGTTCTTTGCGGTGGTCATCAGCCAGGCTCCGGGGTTGTCCGGCACGCCGGTGTCGGGCCAGCGTTCCAGGGCGGCCACCAGCGCATCCTGCGCCAGTTCCTCGGCCAGCCCGACGTCGCGCACCAGCCGCGCGACGCCGGCGATGACGCTGGCGGCCTCGATCCGCCAGACCGCCTCGATGGCGCGGTGCGTGGCCGCCTGCGTCATGCCTGCTGGGCCTGCATGGGCGCCATGTGCACCAGTTCCCAGATATGGCCGTCCAGGTCTTCGAAGCCATGCGCGTACATGAAACCGTGGTCCTGCGGCTCACGCGGCGCGGTGCCGCCCGCGGCGACGGCGCGCGCGACCAGGTCATCGACCTCGGCGCGGCTTTCGCAGGACAGGCAAATCAGCACTTCGGTCGCCTGGGTGGCGTCCACCAGCGGCTTGCTGGTGAAGCCCTGGAAGAACTCGCGCGTCAGCAGCATGGCGTAGATGTCATCGCTGATGACCATGCAGGCGCCCTGGTCGTTGGTGAATTGCGGGTTGAACGTAAAGCCCAGCTGCTTGAAGAAGGCTTGCGATTTCTGCATGTCGCCGATGGCGATATTGACGAAGATCTGCTTGTGCATGAGGGGTCTCCAGGGTGTGCGGGGGATCAGTGGCTGGCGCCGGTCAGGTCGCGAAAGCGCTCGACTTCCTTGCTGGGCGCGAATTCGTCCAGTTCGAACAGCTGGCGCACTTCGATCTCGCAGGGCCGGCCGGGAAAGGGCTGCGGAAAGCGCAGCGCCCATTGCATGGCTTCCTCGCGCGAGCGCGCTTGAATCAGGGTGTAGCCGGCGATCAGCTCTTTGGTTTCGGCGAAGGGGCCGTCGATGACCTTGCGCTGGCCGTCCGCATACTGCACGCGCCAGCCCTTGGACGTGGGGTGCAGGCCGTTGGCGTCGAGCAGCGCGCCGGCTTTGGCCAGCGCTTCGTGGTAGGTCAACATCGAGGCCAGCAGGCTGTCGTCGGGCATCAGGCCGGCTTCGCTGTCGGGGGTCGCGCGCACGAGGATCATGAATCGCATGGAATCTCTCCTTGGGGTGGGACATCGCCGCCTGGATTTCCGGGGATTTCAAGCGGCTTGTACAGGACGACGAACGCGCACGGCTCAGATCGACAACATCACTGCGATCCTAGGGTAAACACTGAATAAATCCCCGCTATTGCCCCCACGGGTTGATGACGGGCACGCCCAGGGCTTCGAAGGGCTGCACGTCCCGGGTTGCCACGCTCATGCCGTGCGCGGCGGCCGTCGCCGCGACGTACCCGTCCGTGGCGGTGATTGCCCGGCCCGAGGCTCGCGCGCGACATCAGCGCGCCGTAGTGGCGGCTTGCCGGACCGTCAAAGGCCAGCACCCGCCCGGCAAACAGCGCCAGAACTTGTTGTTCCAGGTTTTGTTGCAAGGCGTCGCGGCGTTTGCCGGCCGGCAGGCACGCGACGCCGAAGCGCAATTCGGCCACCGTGACGGCCGACAGGAACAAGGTATCCAGCGCTTGCTTGTCGATCCATTCAATGACGGCGCCGGCCGGCGTCTGGCGCAGCGGCTCGGAGATGACGTTTGTGTCCAGCAGAATCATTCAAACCTCGGTGGCGCGGCGGCAGACGTGTCCCGTTGGTGGAACAGGGCGGCTTCCTTGCCGGTGATCTTGGCTTGGCGGCCGATCTGCGCAAGCAGGGAACCCAGCTTGACGCGACCATCCGGCTTGACGGCTTCTTCGAGAATGGCGCGCACCTCGGCCTCGGTGCTGCGGCCATGTTGCACGGCGCGCAGACGCAGGGCGCGGTGCACTTCCTCTGAAATATTTCGGACAGTGAGCATAGGCATGATGCAGATGTCCAGAGGCAGAAAGTGCATGCACTCTAGGAAATTGCAGTCAAATTGGCAACCTTTGGATGGCGGCCCGGGAGCGTGCCGGGACGTTACATGAAGCATGGCCCAAGCTCCCGCACTTCGACCGTCGCCCATTGCGCTGCCGGGCACTCGGCGGCCAGCGCCAATGCTTCTTCGCGGGTGTTGCAGGTCAGCAGGAAAAACCCGCCGATCATTTCCTTGGCTTCCGCGTAGGGGCCATCCATCAACGAACGCTCGCCGTTGCGCACCTGTAGCCGGACGCTTTCGGATTCGGACTTCAGGGATTCGGCGCTGACGAGCAGGCCACGGCTTTTCAGGTCTTCCGCGTAGCGCACCATCTGCGCATAGGCTTCGCGGCCTTCATCGGGAGTGCGCTGCGCGCGCTGGCCCACGGGTTCAACGATGAGCAACATATAGGACATGTCATTTCCTGTGTCTGGCCAAAGGCCGCTGAGGCGAGCTTAACGCCGCCGGCCCGCGACACGCCAGCCCGGAAGGGATGCTTTTGTCAGCCTTCCGATCGTGCCGCGCGCGAATAAAAAAAACCGGCAAGCGCCGGTTTCTTGTGCTGACCACACCGCGCTCAGGAGCGCGCGGGTGTCGATGTCGGGTGCGAGGCCGGCGCGCTGGCGGCGGACTCGGCCGGCTTGGGCTGACTAGCCTTGGGAGCCGCCGCTGCCGGGGCCTGCGGCTCGGCGGCCGGAGCCACCGTCGAAGCGCTGGCCGGCGCTTTCGCCGACGCAGCCGGAGACGTGGCCGGGGCCGCCTTGGCAGCCGCCTGCTTGGGCGCAATATCCATGATCAGTTCGACGCGGCGATTGGCGGCGCGGCCGGCCGGCGTGTCGTTCGTTTCGATGGGCCGTGTTTCGGCGTAGCCCACGGCGCGCAGGCGCTCGGGCGCGACGCCGTCGTGCACCAGCTCGCGCAGCACGCTGGTGGCGCGGCTGCTGGACAGCTCCCAGTTCGAGGCGAACTGGCGCGTCTGGATCGGCACCGGGTCGCTATGGCCTTCCACCGACACCTGGTACGCGTTTTTATTCAGGATGCCGGCCAGGCGCTTGATGACGTCCAGGCCGGACGGGCTCAACGTGGCCTGGCCCGACGGGAACAGCAGCTCGTTGCTGATGCGGAAGCTGACCGACTGTTCATTGATGATCACGTCCACCGACTTGGCCAGATCGCCCAAGCCCAGGGACTCCTTGGACGGGGCCTTCAAAGGCGGTGCGGCCTCGGCCACCGTCACGCCGTCTTCAACGGCAGCGGCCTCGGCGACGGCAGGAGGCGGGGGCGGTTCGGCCCAGCTGGCGGGAATGGACACCGCGTCGAACTCGGAGTATTCGCCGTCGTATTTGGGCAGACCAGCGGCAGCCAGCGTGCCGACCAGCTCGATAGGTTTGTCGGACGCTTGCGTCGCCTGGCCGTGCAGGCGCGACACGGCCAGCATCACCACCAGCATCGCCAGCAGCAGCGTGATCAGATCCAGGTAGCTCAACAGCCAGTTCTCGGCGTCCTGCTCCGGCGTTTCGTCAACGTGCCAGCGGGCGTAGCGGTCCTTGCGGTCGCTTTTGCTGGGCCGCCAGCCGCTGTTGTCCGCGGCTTTCTGCGCGCGCAGTTGGGCCTGGCGGGCCTGTTCGATCCGCTGCGCCAGGGAGGGTGAAATCAGGCTCATTGACGCGCGGGTGCCGGACGGGTGATGGACACGGGCTGCGCGGCCGGCTTGAGCTGGCCTTCGGTCTTGGGCTTGGCCGGGACCTTGGAGCCGGCTGCGCCCTGGCCGCCGTCATAGATTTCGTCTTCGACGTGCAGCACGAAGGAATTGAGCGTTTCGCGCACCACGGCCGGGCCGCGCTTCTCGCACATCATCGAAATGCCTTGCAGCACCATGTTCATGGACTCGACGCGGCGCGCGGTGCGGCGTTCGAGCTTGAGCGCGATCGGCTTGCAGATCAGGTTGGCCAGCAGGATGCCGTAGAAGGTCGTCATCAGGCCCACGGCCAGGTGCTGGCCGATCATCGTCATGCTGCCGTCGCCCAGCACGGCCATCAGGTTGATCAGTGCGACCAGCGTGCCCAGCATGCCGAAGGCGGGCGCGAACGTGGCCATCACGCGGAACATCTGCGCTTCGGCCTGTTCGCGGGCACGCAAGCGCGCCACGCGCCATTGCAGCACTTCAATGATCTGGTCTTCCGGGGTGTTGTCGATGATCAGCTGCACACCCGTGCGCAGGAACGGGTTCGAAACCTTCTTGAGTTCCTGCTCGACCTTGTGCACGTCCGTGTTCATCCACAGCTGCGCCATCGACACCAGTTCTTCGATGTCGCGCTGCTGGTCGTGCTGGTCATTGCGGAACACCGTGCGCACCAGCTTGAAGATGCGTAGTACTTCCGGCAGCGGATAGGCGATGAACAGCGCCGCGCAGGTGCCGCCCAGCACGATGGCCAGGCCGGGCAGGTTCAGGTACATGCTGGCGTCGGTGGCGGACAGCGCCACGACGATGACTAGGGTAAGCAGGCCGACGGCGGCGCCGATGAGGGTAGACGGATTCATGGATCTTGCCCGAAGGGTATGGCACGCCGAGCCGGAATGCCGGATTGTCGGGAATTCTAGCCAGCAGGCGGGCGAGTCAATCCGTCGGAAAGCGGGGGGAAAGGGCCGGTAAGCGCCGGCTTACGGCTGGGCGTCAGGTCTGGACCGGGGGCGTCGGAAACGGGGCCGGGTCGGGCTGGAGCCGGGGCAGCAATGCCCTTGAAACTGGGTCGGGCCGGGTCTGGGATGACGCGGCGATGGACCCTGGCCGACACCGGGCGATACAGAAATCGCGCCCGTCCGAAGGAGGCGAAGCCGGATATGTATATCATGAGCGCTATCTGGCGGCCCGAAGGACGTGGCCGCCGCGGCTTTGGAGAAGAAAATGACTACCCCCAACGAAAACGTCAGCATGGCGCTTTTCTGCGACTTCGAGAACGTGGCGCTGGGTGTGCGTGACACCAAATACCAGAAGTTCGACATCCGGCCCGTGCTGGAGCGCCTGCTGCTCAAGGGCAGCATCGTCGTCAAGAAAGCCTATTGCGATTGGGAACGCTACAAGGAATTCAAGGCCCCGATGCACGAGGCCAACTTCGAACTGATCGAAATTCCGCACGTGCGCCAATCGGGCAAGAACTCGGCCGACATCCGGCTGGTCGTGGACGCGCTGGACTTCTGCTACACCAAGTCGCACGTCAATACCTTCGTGATCATCAGCGGTGATTCCGACTTTTCGCCGCTGGTGTCCAAGCTGCGCGAGAACAACAAGAAAGTGATCGGCGTGGGCGTCAAGCAATCCACGTCCGACCTGTTGATCGCCAACTGCGACGAATTCATTTTCTACGACGATTTGGCCCGTGAAATCCAGCGCACGGCCGACGCCCGTCGCGACAATCGTGGCGGCGCCAATGCAGGCTCGGGTCAGCGCCGCACGCCGGACGAGGAAAGC
The DNA here is from genome assembly GCF_001571245.1 of Achromobacter piechaudii NBRC 102461. Classification (GTDB taxonomy): domain Bacteria; phylum Pseudomonadota; class Gammaproteobacteria; order Burkholderiales; family Burkholderiaceae_B; genus Achromobacter; species Achromobacter piechaudii. The sequence goes on from NZ_BCTK01000001.1 coordinate 877,078, forward strand.
CGCCGCAAGGAAGAGCTGGAAGCCCGCAAGACGCAGGCCGTGGACATGGTTGTCGAGACGTTCGAGGCGCTGATGGCCGAACGCGGCGACAGCGGCAAGATCTGGGCGTCGGCGCTGAAAGACGCGCTTAAGCGCCGCAAGCCCGACTTCAACGAGTCCTACTACGGCTTTCGCGCGTTCGGCAACCTGCTGGACGAAGCGCAATCGCGCGGGTTTCTGGATGTGGGCCGCGAAGAGAAATCCGGCACCTATGTGTATCGGGACAGCAACGACGCCGCACCGGCCGTGAACCGCGCGGGCAGCGGCCACGGCGCGCGCGCCGCGCAACCGCGTCAAGCGGTCGCGGCGGAATCCGAGGATGCACAGGCCGATACGGTTCAGGAAGAAACGCAATCTCGCTCGTCGCGCAAATCGCGTGGCGGTCGCCGCTCGGGCCGGGGCAACAGCCTGCCGGTCGAGCAGGGCGTGAACGAGGTGGTGGACGCCGCGCCGGCGCAAGGCGCGTCAGACCAGGCATCGGCGGCCACGGATTCGTCGGTGCAAGCACCGGCCATGGCCGAGGCCGGATCGTCGGCAGACGAACACGCGCCTGTCACGGCTCGGGACGAAACGCGCGGCGGATCGCGCAATGAGTCGCGCAATGAGTCACGTAGCGGCTCGCGGAACAGCTCGCGGAATAATTCCCGGCACGGAGCGCGCAACGAGGGGCGCAACGAAGCTCGCAACGAAGGCGGCAACGAAGCGCGTAACGAAGGTCGCAACGAAGGTCGCAACGACGCCCGTCAGCAAAGCGCCAACGACGCGCGCGATGACGCTCCTTCCAACGCAGCGCAGGACGCCGCAGCCGCTGCTGCCGCTACCGCCGCGGCCGAGGAAGCGGCGCGTGTCGCCGCCGTCGAAGCCGCCAAGGTCGAGGCGATGCGCGCCGATGCGCTGGCCCGCGCCCAGGCGTCCAAGCCCGTGCAGCCGTCGCGCCTGCCGCCCATGCCGACGCCGTTGCCCCAGGCGCGTCAGCCGCTGCCGGCCGTGGACATTGCCGAATGGACGTTTGTGGAAGCGCCCGCCGAGTCGCGCCGCGAGTCGGCCAGCAAGACGCCCGCCAAAGTGAGCGACCCGTTCGAAGGGGCATCGGCTCGCGCGGCTGCGGAGTCCGCCGCACGCGCCGCAGCCACGCCGGAGCCGGCCAAGGCTGCCGCTAAGACGGCAACCAAGACGGCAACCAAGACCCCGGCCAAGACGGCGACCAAGACCGCAACGAAGACGGCTGCAAAGACGGCCACCAAGACCGCGGCGAAGACGGCAACCAAGACCGCCTCCAAGACGACCGCCAAGTCTGCCGCCAAGTCCGCATCGCCTGCCGACGACGACGCCAGCTCGACCGCCGACGCAACGCCCGCGAAGACGGCCAGCCGTGCTCGCCGGTCGCGCAAGACGGACGAATCGGCGTCCTGATCCTTCAGGCCGTCGTTCTTATCCTCGCGCGTTGCCATGCAATACGTGTTGATCAGTTCTTGCCTGTTGGGCAACCCCGTGCGCTACGACGGGCGCGGGGCGGCCCAGGTTGACCCGGTGCTGGCGCGCTGGCGCGACGAAGGCCGGGTCATACCGGTCTGTCCGGAAGTCGCGGGCGGCATGTCCGTCCCGCGCCCGCCGGCCGAGATCGAAGCGGGCCGTCGGGCCGCCGATGTGCTGGCCGGCCACGGCCGCGTCATCGCCGTCACGGGGCTGGATGTCACGCAGCCATTGGTGCAGGGTGGCCACGCGGCGCTGGCTTTGGCGCAGCGGCACGGCATCCGCGTCGCGGTGTTGAAGGAAGGCAGTCCATCGTGCGGCAGCGGCTATGTGTACGACGGGCATTTCGCCGGACAACGACAACCGGGCGTGGGCGTCACGGCTGAATTGCTCACCCGTGCCGGCGTGCGTGTGTTCAGCGAAAAACAATGGGAAGAAGCGCTGGCCTGCCTTGCGCGGATCGAGACGCAAGATGTTGATTAACGTCGTCGTGCTGCTGCTGGCGCTGCTGGCCCTGATGGGCCTGCTGTTTCGGCTGGCCGCGCCGCGTGGGCGGATGGCGAGCGGGGTGGATGCCAAACACGCGTCGGGGCCATCGCCGCTAAGGCGCTGGTGCCTGCGTATCGTCGGCGCATCGTGTCTGGCCTTGTCCGCCTTGTTCTTCTACGCCTGGTACGCGTTCTATTGGAAGTGGGACTTCAACGAACTGGGCCGCTATTACGATCCCGTGGATCAGGTCGTCTACACGACCTCCGGCTTCGTGTGGATCTTGCCGGCGACCTTGTTGCTGGCCGCCGGCGGGTTCTGTTCCTGGCGCGGATGGCGGCCTTGAGCGACTGGTGTTGACCGCACGCCACTGGCCGTGCGCCACTAGCCGTGCGCCACTAGCCGTGCGCCACTAGCCGTGCGCCACTAGCCGTGCGCCACTAGCCGTGCGCCACTAGCCGCACGCCACTAACCGTGCGCCCCTGACCGCACGCCACGACGCCTATTCGCTGCGTATATTCGCGGCCTTCACGATCTTGCCGTTGTCGTGGTATTCGCGTTGCACTTGCGCCGCGAACTGCTCGACGCTGCCCGGCGACATGATGTTCAGGGCGTCGGTCAGCGGCTTGCTGATCTCGGGCATGGCCGCCACCTTGTTGATCACCGCGTTCATGCGATTTCGAAACTCCGCGCTGGTCGTGGCGGGCGCGAAAAAGCCGAAGGTGGACGTCATGTTCGCCATCGGGTAGCCCAGCTCGGCAAAGGTCGGGGTATCGGGCCGGCCCGGCAGGCGGCTGGGTGAACCCACGGCCAGCAGCCGCAGCTTGCCTTCGTCGATCAGCGTGTTCACGGGCGCGGACGCGTTGACCAGCATCAGCGTGAACTGTCCGCCCAAGGCATCGGGCACCATCTGCGCCATGCCCTTGTAGGGTACGTGAGCAATGCGCACTTTCGCCTGGCCGTTGATCTGCTCCAGCATCAGATGTCCCAGCGACCCGACGCCCGCCGTCGCCAGCGAAAGCCCGTCCGGATCGGCGCGCGCCTGGTCCACCATGTCCTTGAAATCCTTGCCGCTGAACTTCGGCCCGCCCACCAGGTACACCGGCGAATACATGACCGCCGCCACCGGCGCCAGGTCTTTCAAGGGGTCGTACAGCGTCTTCATGACATGCGGCGACAGCGTCACCGGGCTGACGGCGGTAAAGCCCAACGTGTTCTCGTCGTGTGCGCGCGCGACAGCGTTCATGCCGATCATCCCGCCCGCGCCACCCCGGTTTTCCACGACGACGGGACGCGCCAATTCCGTGGCGAGCTTCTGCGCGAACGCGCGCGCGGTGTTGTCGACGATGCCGCCCGCGCCGTAAGGCACCACGATAGTCAGCGCCTGCGACTTGGCCTCGGTCTGGGCGAGGGCGGAAATCGAGACGGCGCAGGCCGCGCTGAATGCGCAAAGGCCCGCAAGCCGCTTGAAGTTGAACATGGCTTCCCCTGGTTGCGCGGCGTGTTCGCCGCATGCGTGGACGGCGCTTCAATGCAACGCGCCGGCATGCAGTGTGTGCAGGCCGGCGCGGGAGGACAAGCGGGAATACCCGGAAAGCGGGGTCAGTTTGCGCGGTAGCCTCGGCTGCTCATGCACGAATCCAGCGAATGGTTGTAGGTATCCACCATGACTTGCGTGGTCCATTGCGTGATGGTCGCCGGGTCATAGCCGCTCTGGTTCATGGCCCAACGCTGGCATTGCGCCGTGGCGTCGGCCTGTGCGGCGCTGACCTTGGGCGCGGATGCGTACTCCACCGGCTTGTACTGCGGCTCGGGCGCCGCCTGCGTGTACGGAACCACGGGCTCCGCATACAGCGGCGGCGCGGTATAGACGGGCGCGGCGTAGACCGGCGCGGCATAGATCGGCGGGCTGGTGTAGGCAACGCCCGGCGACGCGTAGACGCCGGTTTGCACATAGCCCGGGCCGGAGTCCGCCGCCAACAGCAGGCCGACTGCCGCCAGCGCGAATGCACCGCCGACCCACCATCCGGCCGAACTGCTGCCGCCACCACCATGGTGGTGATAGTTATTGCCGCCGTAATAGCCGCCGTGATAGCCACCGCCACCCCAGCCGCCGCCGTGTCCGCCAGCCATCGCCGGCGCGCTGGCGACGGCAAGCGCCAACGCCACAACAATCGCCCGGCCTGTAAACCGTTTCATGATCTTGCTCCTGTCCCGCCGCGTAACCGCTGCACTGATGCGTTGCAGGAATCCACGGCGACACCATTACTTTACTGCTGCGCGCCCGGCAAAATATGTTGCAAACGCTACGGCCATTTCAAGTGACTTCAAGGCGCGTCGCAGGGGCGGGAGTCGCCGCGTGGCAGTTTCACCACAAGCTTGGCGTCAAATTCGGAGGCGTCACGGTTCAGTGTTTCGTAAGTTTCATAACCGGGCTTCTCGACGCACCAGTTCCAGAAATAGATCTGGGCGCCGTGCAGCATCATCGATTCAGCCTGCCATTCGGACTTTGAATCGAAACGCGCCACGCCGTCCGGCGCGGTCGGGGCTTCCTCGCGGAATCGCTCTCTGCCATAGGGAAACGCGCTGGAAATGAGCACCACTCGCGCATCGGCAAGCGGCTGGGATTGAGCGTCCAGAACCGTCGCGTGCGCGGCGGGTTGCGTCGTCTTATAGACGGGGTAGGGAATGCAGCCGGTGACGCTGGCGACCAGCGCCGCAAGCAAAGCGACGCGCAGGATTCGATGCAAGGGGTGACTGGTGTGCCAGGCGTGTAACGAGTGTGTCATCAGGTCGTGAATTCGGTCCGGCAGAACTGGCGGAAAGGGAAAAACGGGTGTAATTTCACGCGATGATTACGGCACGACCCCCATCTTTATCGCAAGACAAGCGTCTTACCAAGGGTGAACGCACCCGCTTACAGCTACTGCAAGTCGCGGCGGCAGAATTCGCCGAACGCGGATTCCAGCATACCCGGATCAGCGACATCGTCGCCCGGGCCAGCGTCACCCAACCTGTCTTCTACCAATACTTTTCCAGCAAGCAAGCGGCTTACGACGAGCTGGTCGGCATGTTCGCGCAGCGCTTGCGCCGCGCCATCACCGAAGCGCGGCTGCCCGCCGACCTGCACGGCGCTCAACTGGCGATTCGCATACAGGGCGGCGTGTTGGGCCTGCTGGCGATCCTGCAGGAAGATCCCAACCTGACGCGCATCGGATTTTTTCAGGTGGCCGAGGCGGAAGCGCTCAAGGATGAACTGGTGGCGATGATCGCCGACAACGTTCGCGCCGAGCAGTCGGCAGGCCTGTTCCGTCCGGATATCTCCGCCGACTGGTTCGCGCAGTCGCTGATGGGCATCATCGAACGCTTCACACGTCAGCTGCCGGATGCACAGCAGCAGCAGGCGTTGGCGGAATTCATTACCGGACTGCTATTGGACGGCATCCGGCAGCCAGAACGACAAGCCCCTTAGCCGGGGCTTTTTTTTCGCGCCGTCGAAACCACCGTTCGCTCAGGCCCAGGTCTCGTGCAGATGCGCCCAACGCGGCTGGCCGTCCGCGCCGGCCGTAAACAACGCACTGGCGCGGCGCTGCGTGGCGCCGCCTTGCCAGGCGTGACGTTCGCAGTAAGTCAGCAGCGCCGAGGCGGCGTCCGCGTGGCGCACGGCCAGCTCATCGATCTGGATTTTCAGGCCCGGGCGCGATCCGCGCAGACCGGCGAACAAGGCCGGCAAGGCCCCGGATGGCAAGCGCTGCCCGTCGACCGAGATCATGGTGAAAGCGGGCGCAAAATCGTCCAGCAGCGCAGCCAACAGCGGTTCGGGCGCATCGGGCTGGCCGATCCATTGTTCGATCCGGGTGTGCGCGTCAAGCGCCATGCGCAGGCTGAGGGTAGAAAAATCGGTCATGTACAGCGTCGTGTGATCAACAGAGGAGCGTCATTCTAGGAAAGTCGGCGCGGCGGAAATACCGTCGGACGGTGGATATACTGTTCGGGTTTTTTTGACAATCAAACACGCCATGATCAACCTGAATCGCTTGCAGATGTTCGTTGCCGTGGTGGACGCAGGCTCGTTCACGGCGGCGGCCGACAGCTTGGGCACGACCAAGGCCGTCGTCAGCTTCAACGTCAAGCAGTTGGAACAGGAACTGGGCGTGGCGTTGCTGACGCGCAGCACGCGTCGGCTGGCGCTGACGCCGGCGGGCGAGGGCTTTCATGCCAGTTGCGCGCGCCTGCTGCACGATGCCGATGCGGCGGTCGATCAGGCGCGGTCCGGCCAGACGGCCTTGTCCGGCAGCCTGCGGGTGACGGCCTCGGTTGACTACGGCAACCGCATCGTCGTGCCCGCGCTGGCGGCGTTTGCGCGTCTGCATCCCGCGTTGCGGGTGGCCTATCAAGCCAGCTCCGCGCAGGCGGACCTGATCGGCGAGCGCCTGGACGTGGCGATCCGCGTGGGCGCATTGGCCGATTCCAGCCATCGCGCCACGCGCATCGGTGAATTTAAATTGCTGCTGGTGGCCAGCCCGGCGCTGCTGGCTGAACATGGCACGCCGCGTTCGCTGGATGCGTCGGCGGCCTTGCCGTGGCTGGCGAACCGGCCTGGCCGCAGCGATCATTGGCGTCTGACGGACAGCAAGGGGCGCGAGCACGCGTTACGCGTGGCGCCCGTGGCGCAGGCCGATACGGCCTCGGCCTTGCTGGCGTTTGCCGAGGCGGGCTGCGGCGTGGCGGCGCTGCCCGACTGGCTGCTTGAAGAACCCTTGGCGCGCGGCGCGTTGCAGCGCGTACTACCGTCTTACGCGCTGCCGCGCCAACCCGTGTACGCGGTGTATCCCGATACGCGCCACGTCAGCGCCAAGGTGCGGCGCTTCATCGATTTTCTGCGCACGGGGAAGTAGGGCCCGTCCGCACGGGACTCAGCCCGGGACTCAGCCCCGGCCTCAGCCCGGGACTGGGTCTGTGCCTCTTCCAACCCTCAGCGCGAAATCGGCGGCGTGTCGCCCGCGCCCAGATCCCAGTACAGACCCGTCATCAGCCCCAGCGCCTGGCGCAGCAGCTCGGGCGGCAGGTGTTCGTTGGGCGCGTGCTGCGAGCAGCCGGGGTAAGAGTGCGGCACCCAGATCGTGCGCAGGCCCAGCACGTCCGTGAAGATGTCGTTGGGCAGGGAACCGCCCAGGTTGGGCAGCAGCGCGGTCTTCTGGCCCGACGTGCGCTCCAGCGAATCCACCGCCCATTGCACCCACGCATCGTCGGGGTCGATGCGCGTGGCGCGGAACATCGACTCGCGCGTCAGCGCAATCTTGACCATCGAAAAACCGTGTTCGTCCAGATGGCGGCGCAGCGCGGGGATCAGGTCGTCCGGGTCCACGCCCACCACGAAGCGCAACTGGCAGCGCGCCCAGGCGCGCGGCGGAATGGCGTTGACCGGCGTGTCGGGATTGCCGGTCGTGTAGGCCAGCACTTCGAACGAGCACCAGCCAAACACGCGCTCGACCGGCGACAGGCCCGGTTCGCCCCATTCCGGTTCGATCTCAGGGCCGTCCGCGCCGCCATCGACCTGGCAGTCGGCCAGCGCGCGGCGCACGGCGGCGGGCAGTTCAGCCGGCACCCATTCCCGTATGCGGATCTGGCCGGTGGGCGAAACGATGCTGGAAATCGCATGCGCCAGCTGGATGCCGGGGTTGGAGATCAACCCGCCCCAGTTGCCCGAATGGTGGCCGCCCGCGCGCGCCTCGATGCTCAGATCGAAGTTCAAGCTGCCGCGAGCGCCTAGAAAGATGGTGGGCCGCTTGGGCGCCAGGCGCGGGCCGTCCGAGGCGATCAGCAGGTCGGCCGACATCAGGTCGCGATGTTCGGCGCACAGTTCACGCAGCCCCATCGAACCGGTTTCTTCGCCCATCTCGATCAGGTACTTGGCATTGAATCCCAGCTTGCCGCGCGTTTCGATCACCAGCCGCAGCGCTTCCATGTTGATCGTGTGCTGCCCCTTGTTGTCGGCGATGCCGCGCCCGTACCAACGGCCTTCGGCTTCGGTCAGCGCCCAGGGCGACAGGCCGTCTTTCCATTCCTTTTCCAGCCCTCGGATGACGTCGCCATGGCCGTAGCCCAGCACTGTCGGCAGCGCCGGGTCTTCGATGCGCTCGGCGTACAGGAACGGCGCCAGGGCCTTGGGGTGTGTCAGGGTGCGGCAGGTGAAGCCCAGCGCTTCGAACGCCGGCCGCATCTCGGATTCCAGGTAGTCCGCCAGCACGGCGGCGCGATCGGGGTTCTGGCTTTCGGTCGGCAGCGCCAGCCGGCGCGCCAGCAGCGCACGGAAGGCGCCCGAATCAAAACATTGTTCCGCTTGGGCGAGGGCTTGCTCACGGGTCATGGCCGGGCTCCGATGGAAGAGGGGGTCGATGAAGGAAGCGACGAAGGAATTGAGGAAGAAGCGGGTGACGCGACGGGATACAGATGGCAGGCCACCACGGCCCCGTCGCGCAGCGTCAGCGCGGGCCGTTCGGTCTTGCATTGCGCCATCGCGTGTTGGCAACGGGGATGAAACGGGCAGCCGGGCGGCGGGTTCAGCGGATCGGGAAACGACAGGCCCAGGCCCATGTCGGGAATGCCCAGGCCGGGTTCGGGCGTCAGCACCGACGCCAGCAAGGCCTGCGTGTACGGGTGGCGCGGGTCATGGAACAGCTGGGCGGTGGGCGCGGATTCCACCACGCGACCCAGGTACATCACCGCGACGTGCGTAGCGATGTGTTCGACCACCGCCAGGTTGTGGCTGATGAACACATACGTCAGGTTGAATTCGCGCCGCAGCTCCATCAGCAGGTTCATGATCTGCGCCTGCACGGACACGTCCAGCGCCGAGGTCGGTTCGTCGCAGATGACGATTTCCGGGTTCATGACGAGTGCGCGCGCGATGGCCACGCGCTGGCGTTGCCCGCCGGACAATTGCCCGGGCGTGTTGTGCGCCAGCCGGGGCGGCAGGCCCACGCGCTCCAGCATCTCGATGGCCTTGTGCATCTTCGGGTTGGCGATGCCGTGCACCTCCAGCGGCAGCGACACGATGGACGCAATCGAGCGGCGCGGGTTCAACGACGAATACGGATCCTGGAAGATCGGCTGCACGCGGCGGGCCAGCGCGCGCCGGTCCATCTGGCGGATGTCCTGGCCGTCCAACCTGATGGCGCCTTCGCTGGGCGGCGTCAGCCCCAGCAGCATGCGGGCCAGCGTGGATTTGCCGCAGCCCGATTCGCCGACGATGCCCAGCACCGCGCCGCGTTCCACGGACAGGTCCACGCCATTGACCGCATGCAGCGTGCTGCGCGGACGGAACATGCCCGTGCGGATTGAAAACTGCCGGCTGACGGCATCGGCTTGCAGAAGCGCGCTCATGCCGGAACTCCTTCTTCCTGGAGGATGCAGCGCCATTGCTGGTGCGGCGGATGGCCATGCACGGGCACCGTGTCGCGGCACTGCGGTTGCGCGTAGCGGCAGCGGTCGGCGAAGGCGCAGCCGCGCAGCTCGCCCACCAGCGACGGCACCACGCCGGGGATCGTGCCCAGCGATTCGCCGGGCGGGGTACGGCCGGGCACGGGGATACAGCCCAGCAAGCCCTGTGTATAGGGATGGCGCGGCGTGGCGAAGATGTCCTTGACCGGACCTTCCTCGACGATCTGCCCGGCATACATCACCGCGACCTGCTGCGCGATGCGAGCCACGACGCCCAGGTCATGGGTGATCAGCACCATGGCGATACCCAGCTCGGCTTGCAGGTCGGCCAGCAGGCGCAGGATCTGCGCCTGGATGGTGACGTCGAGCGCGGTGCTGGGTTCGTCGGCGATCAGCAGTTCAGGGCCGCACATCAGCGCCATCGCGATCATCACCCGCTGGCGCAGGCCGCCCGACAACTGATGGGGATACTGCGTCAGGCGTTGGCCGGCCGAGGCGATGCCCACCTTTTCCAGCAGTTCCACCGCGCGGTCGCGCGCCTGCTGCGCGCTGGCGTGGCGGTGGTGGATGTAGTGTTCGGTCAGTTGCTCGCCGATGGCGTAGGCGGGGTTCAGCGCCGTCATCGGTTCCTGGAAGATCATCGCCATCTTGCTGCCGCGCAGTGCATTGATGCGGCGGCCGCGCGCGGCGGACAGGTCTTCGCCCAGCACCGCCAGCCGGCGCGTCGTGCGGCGGGCGGCCTTGGGCAGCAGCCCCATGATGGCCAGTGAGGTCATCGATTTGCCGCAGCCCGATTCGCCCACCAGGCACAGCGTTTCGCCGCGCTTGACCTGGAACGACACGTCGCGCACCGCGTGCAGCGGCCCGCGCGGCGTGGCGATGTCGACCGTCAGCCCTTGCACGTCCAGCACAATTTCCTTGTCGGCCATGGTCAGGCCCTCTCTTCAGGCGTCAGCAGTTGATGCAGCCCGTCGCCGGCCAGGTTGATCGCGAAGATCAACAGGGCCAGCACCGAACCCGGAATGGCGATCAGCCAGAATGAAAAGAACATATAGGCCTTGGCCTCGGAGATCATCAGGCCCCAGGACGGCAGGGGCGGTTGCACGCCCAGGCCCAGGAACGACAGCGAAGCCTCCAGCAAGATGGCGCTGGCGGCTTCCAGCGTGGCGATGACGATCAGCTGCGGCACCACGTTAGGCAGCACTTCGCCCCAGACGATGCGCCAAGTGGACGCGCCGGCCGCCTGCGCCGCCGCCACGTATTCCAATGACCGCACCTGCTGCGTGGCGCTGCGCATGACGACGGCGTAGCGGTCCCACTTCAACAGGCCCAGCACCAGGATCACCACCCACAGCGACCCGCCGACGATGGCCACCGTGGCCAGCGCCACCAGGATCACCGGCATCGACAGCCGCGTGGTGATCAGGAACGACACGGCCATGTCGACCTTGCCGCCGAAGTAGCCGGCCGCCATGCCCATGGCGGTGCCGATCAGCCCGGAAATCAAGGCCACGCTGATGCCGATCAGCAGCGAGATGCGCGCGCCGTAGAACAGGCGCGACAGGTAATCGCGGCCCAGCTGGTCGGTGCCCAGCGGATGCAGCCAGGTGCCCTTGGCGTACCAGACGGGCGGCGCGGTGCGGTAGGCCAGGTCCTGGAAGTAGGGATCGTGCGGAGAGATCCACGGCGCCAGCAGCGCGATCAGCACGATGATCAGCAGGATGCCGCCACCGGCCAGCAGCGCCTTGTTGCGGCGCAGCCTGCGCCAGCGCAAGGTGGAGGCGGTCAGTTCGACCGGGGCGGGCGCGCCGGGAACCGTAGGAGTCAGGATAGGCGTGGTCATGTCAGGACACCCGGATGCGCGGATCGAGCCACGCGTTGGCGATATCGGCAGCAAGCGTCAGCAGCACATACAGCACGGACAGCAGCAGCACGATCAGCTGCATGACGGGGTAGTCCTTGTACGTGATGCTCTGGTAGGCCAGATAGCCCAGCCCGTCCAGCGCGAAGATGGTTTCGATGACGACCGAGCCGCCCAGCAGGTAGCCCAGCTGCACGGCGGCCAGCGCCACCACGGGCACGATCGCGTTGCGCAGCGCATGCTTGAAGATGATCTTGCGGGCCGGCAGGCCCTTGGCGCGCGCGGTGCGGATGTAGTCGGCGCCCAGCACTTCGATCATGCCGGCGCGGATCAGCCGCATGAAGGCCGGCGCCACGTAATAGCCCAGCGCGATGGCGGGCATCACGAAATGCTGCCAGGTGCCGCTGCCCGACACGGGCAGGATGCGCAGCGAAATCGAGAACAGCATGATCAGGATCAGCGCGAAGAAGAAGTTCGGCAGCGCCTGGCCCAGCACGGCGATGGCCAGGCACACCCGGTCGATCACGCTGCCCTTGTAAATGGCGGCCAAAACGCCCAGCGGAATCGACACCAGCAGCGCGAAACCCAGCGCGCCCATGCCCAGCAGCAGGGTGGTCTTGAGCTTGGACAGGATCAAGGGCCCGGCTTCGGTCTTGAAGTACACCGAGGTGCCGAAGTCGCCCTGCATGATGTGCCACAGCCAATCGGCGTACTGCACCACCAGCGGCCGGTCCAGCCCGTAGGTCTTGCGGATCATGTCGATGTCGGCCTGGCGCGCGCCTTCGCCAGCCAGCGCCAGCGCCGGGTCGCCCGACAGATGCAGCAGCAGGAAGGCCAGCACCGATACGGTCAGCGCCACCAGCGCCGCCAGGCCCAGCCGCCTGATCGTGAAATAAAGCATAGGACTTCCTCTAACGTTTCACTGCACCGGGCAGGCGCCGCGCCCGCCCGGCTTGCCCCGGCGACTTACTTCCAGCTCATGTCCCAGAAGCGGACCAGCTCGTCCGAATAGGGCTTGAAGTTCACGTCCTTGGTGGCCACGTAGTAGGCGGGCAGCGTCCACAGCGGCACGGCATAGGCCTTTTGCGCGATCAGGTCCAGCGCTTCCTTGTAGGCGGCCTTGCGCGCCTCGCTGTCGATGGTGTGGTCGCCCTTGTTGAGCAGATCGCGCACCTTGGGGTCGCGCGTCACGTCGTCGTTGCCGAAGGCGAAGTACACCGGCGTAGAGGCCGACACGTCGTTGACCAGGTTCGAGCCCCAAGTCTGATGCGTCAGCGACGCCTTGTTGGCGCGGATCATGTCGCGCATCGCGGCGTATTGCAGGAAGTTCAGCTTGGCTCGGATGCCCACGGCTTGCAGGTAGTTGATGATGGCTTCGGTCTGGTTGCGTTCGCGGTAGGCCACGATGTCGATGTCGAAACCGTTGGCGTAGCCCGCGTCAGCCAGCAGCTTCTTGGCCAGCGCCGGATCGTACTTGTAGGTGGGCGCGCCGTCCTGCGTGCAACCTACCTGCGAGGGCGTGCAGATCGTGTTGATCAGCCCGCCGCCTTCGCCCACGATGTTCTTCAACATGGATTCGCGGTCGATGGCGTGGATGATGGCCTTGCGCACGCGCTCGTCTTTCAGCTGCGGGGCGGGGGTGCCGTCCTGGATGTTCATCTGCATGAACACGATGCGCATGGTGTTGCCGGTGACCATTTGCAGGTTTGGCATCTGGCCAAGCTGTTCGGCCTGGTCCTTGGGCACGCTCATGATGAGGTCTTCGCCGCCCGATATCACTTCGGCCATCTGAGTCTGACGATCCGGGATGAAGCGGATGACGACCTTGCCGATCTTCGGCTGCGCCTTGGGCGAGTCCTTGAAGTAGTCGGTGTTGCGTTCCAGCGTGATCGACTTGCCCGGCTGATAATCCACCACCTTGTACGGACCCGAGCCCACGGGCTTGGCGTTCATGCCCTTGGGGCCGACTTCCTGGTAGTACTTGGCCGGATGGATGGCGACGGTGGTGGACAGGTATTCCTTGGCGCCGGGGAAGGGCTCCTTGGTGGTCAGGCGCACCTTGTACTTGTCGATCTTTTCGACTTTGTCGATCCACGACACGTTCTGCTGCGTGACGGCCTTGTTCTTGGGGTCGGCCACGTAGTTCAGCGTGTATACGACCGAATCGGCGTCGAATTCTTCACCGTTATGGAATTTCACGCCTTGGCGCAGTTCGAATTCCAACGTCTTGTCATCGACCTGCTTCCAGCTCTTGGCCAGTTGCCCCTTGTACTCGTTGGTGACCGGGTCGCGGTACAGCAGCGTGTCCCAGACGTTGGCGGCGATGATGACGCCGATCCGCACGTTGTTGAAGTACGGATCCACGCTTTCGGGCGCCTGGTCATACGCCATGCGCAAGGTGTCGTCCTTCTTGCCGGCCAGCGCGGGCTGGGCGGCCAGGCCGGCGCACGCGAACAGCGCGGCGGCAAGGGCAGCGCGCAAGGGGGTGACGGGGGTGCTGCGACGGGCGCGTGAAACGGGTGTGAAGCGGACGGGTGTGAAGCGGCAATCAGCCATGGTGAAGGCTCCTGTGGAAGGCACTACATGTACTGCGTATCCATCATCTCGCTCCGGGCCGCGCCACCCTGGTCTTATCGTTATCGTCTTTGCGCTGGGAGACAGGCTCAACCAGAGTCGGACGATTGCGCGGCCGGACGGGCCGCGTCGGGCGCGATGCTCTTTAACGCGGCCTCGCACTTGCGCTGCAAGTGCTGCCGCATGATGCCGGCCAGCCGGTCCGCGTCGCGCGCGTCCAGGGCTTCGGCCATCTCGATGTGTTCGCGCATGGCCAGATCCCATTTCTGGCGGTTTTCGTTCGACACGAACCGCAGGTTCTGGATGCGCGCGTTCTGCGCGTCGTACAGCTGCTTGAGCAGGCTGTTGTGCGACGCCAGGCTGATGCGTTCGTGTATGTCGCGGTTGGTGCGAAAGTAGGTGGGCAGATCGTGGCGCGCGTGGCTGGCCATCATTTCGTAGGTCAGCGCGCGGATCTCGGCGATCTCCTGATCGGTGGCGCGTTCGCACGCCAGCCGGCACGACATGGCTTCCAGTCCGCCGATCACTTCAAAGGCTTCGCGGATGTTCGCCTCGGACAGCGCCACCACCTGCGCGCCACGGTTCGGTTCGATCTGTACCAGCCCTTCGGCGGCCAGCACGCGGAAGGCCTCGCGCATCGGCGTGCGGGACACGCCCAGCAGGTCGCACAGCGTGCGTTCGTTCAGGCGGGAGCCGGGCGGGAATTCACCCTGGATGATGCGTTCGCGCAGCGCGCTGGCGACAGCGGCGGGCAGCGTGCGGCCGTTGCCGCCGACGCGCGCCGCCGTTGGCCGGGCGGCCTCGGGCTGGGCGTCGGGCAGGGCGGCGTCGGCACGCGCCGACCCGGCCAAATCCGGCATCAGGCTAGGATTGCTGCTCATTGGTATACCAACATTTCCCCGTGTTTTTTTAGACTATAAACCCCGCGCAACGACTTCAATCATGGGTGTATACCCTAGGTTATCGATGCAAAAACAATGGGATAGAGTGGCGCATGCCGCAAGTCCACCTGCTCGGCCGAGACGCTGTCAAAAGCCGTTTGAATCGCCGCGCATCTCTCGTTGGTATACAAAAAATTCCATTTTGGGGCTACGCATGCTTTCCCTGAATTCCCATTTGTCCGGCCGGCACTTCTTGCAGATTCCGGGGCCGACGAACGTGCCCGACCGCGTCTTGCGCGCCATCGATCAACCCACCATCGACCATCGTGGACCCGAGTTCGGCGAGTTGGGCCGCGCGGTGCTGGAAGGCGCCAAGGCAGTCTTCCAGACGCAATCGCCCGTGGTGATCTTTCCGTCCTCCGGTACGGGCGCATGGGAAGCCGCGCTGGTCAACACCTTGTCGCCGGGCGACCGCGTGCTGATGGTGGAAACCGGCCACTTCGCCAGCCTGTGGAAGAAGCTGGCGGGCCGCCTGGGCCTGGAAATCGATTACATCGAAAGCGACTGGCGCCATCCCGTAGATCCCGAGGTGATCGGCGCAAGGCTGGCCGCAGATACGCAGCACGGCATCAAGGCCGTGTGCGTGGTGCATAACGAAACCTCCACCGGCGTCACCAGCAACATTGCCGCCGTGCGCGCCGCGATTGACCGCGCCGGGCATCCCGCGCTGCTGATGGTGGACACGATTTCCTCGCTGGGTTCCATTGATTACCGCCATGACGAATGGGGCGTGGACGTGACCGTGGCCGGTTCGCAAAAGGGCTTGATGCTGCCGCCCGGCCTGGCGTTCAACGCCGTCAGCGCGCGCGCGCTGGCCGCCGCCGATGCCGCGCGGCTGCCGCGTTCGTACTGGGACTGGCGCGAAATGCTGACCGCCAATGCCAAGGGATATTTTCCGTACACGCCGTCCACCAATCTGCTCTATGGCCTGCACGAAGCGCTGGCGATGTTGCAGGCCGAGGGCCTGCCGCGCGTGTTCGCGCGCCACGAGCGCCACGCCCGCGCCACCCGCCTGGCGGTGGCCGGCTGGGGGTTGGAATTGTTGAGCCTGGACCCGACCGCCCACAGCCCCGCGCTGACTGCTGTGATGATGCCGGAAGGCCATAGCGCCGACGCGCTGCGCAAGGTGATTCTTGAACGCTTCGATATGTCGCTGGGGCAAGGCCTGGGCAAGCTTACCGACCGCATTTTCCGCATCGGCCATCTGGGCCATTTCAACGACCTGACGTTGTGCGGCACCTTGGCCGGCGTCGAGATGGGCCTGGCCGCTGCAGGCGTGCCGCACCAATCTGGCGGCGTGCAAGCCGCGATGGAATTCCTGGCGCGCACGCCGGAAGGCGTGGCCGCCTGATGCACGGTGCGGTCCATGCACTGCGCGCGCAAGCAACAAGCAAGCGCTACGCAGGGGCCGCCCGCATCACGCAAGCGCTGCCCCTGCATCGGCGCGCAGCGCATGAATCGCAAAGCAAGAGACAACAACGAGGGAAGTTATGAACACGCTTATGCAGCAGGCGATCCAGTTCGCCAATGAACACGAATCCACCTGGGACCGCAGCGTCAAGGGCAACTTTGGCGTGCACCTGAACGATCCGCCGCCGTGGAACCGGCTGCTGGGTCCCATCCATGACCGCGGCCCGGTGTCGGGCGTGGTGGTGGTGGACGGCAAGACGGTGGCGTCCTGGGGCGAGCCCGAGCGCGCCGACCTGACGTTCAGCGTCGCCAAGCTGTATCTGGCGATCCTGGCAGGCGTGGCGCATGACCGTGGCCTATTGCCCGACGTGGACGAGCCCGTCGGCAAGCGCGTGCCGGGCATCGGTTTCGACGAAGGCCAGAACGCCGACATCACCTGGCGCCACCTGCTGCAACAAACCAGCGAATGGGAAGGCGAACGCTTTGGCGTGTCGGACCAGGCGGACCGCTACCGCGCCGTGACCTTCGGCGTGCCGCCCGATGGCAAGAAGGGCGATGCCCGTCCGTTGCAACGTCCCGGCACGTATTGGGAATACAACGACGTGCGCATCAACCAGCTGTCGTATGCGCTGCTGCACCTGTTCCGCAAACCCTTGCCCGAGGTCTTCCGCGAAGCCGTCACGCGCCCCATCGGCGCCAGCGAAGATTGGCAGTGGGTGGGTTACGACACCGCCTGGGTCGAGATCGACGGCCAGCGCATGCCGTCCGTGCCGGGCGGCTCGCACTGGGGCGGCGGCATGTCCATCAGCGCGCGCGACCAGGCGCTGATCGGCCAGATGCTGCTCAACAACGGCCAGGCCAACGGCAAGCAGATCCTGTCGCGCGAATGGATCGAAGCCATGCGCACGCCCTGCGCCATCGCGCCGTACTACGGCTATCTGATCTGGCTGAACCACGAAGGCCGCGTGTTTCCCAGCGTGCCGGCGTCCAGCTTCTTCGGCGTGGGCGCGGGCAGTTCGTTCACGTGGGTGGAACCGGAACGCAAGATGGTCGTGATCGTGCGCTGGCTCAACTCGGCGCATGCCGACGCGCTGTTCGGCAAGATCCTGGCCGCCGTGGATGCGGACAAGGGTACGCAGGTGTAGGATGGACGCCGCGCGAATCGCAGGTGCCGGGTTCGCGCCGCTCCAACGTCATCGATCAGAAAGGAATCGCCCCATGAAATACCGCCGTCTGGGAACCAGCAACCTGCGCGTTTCGCCCCTATGCCTGGGCACCATGATGTTCGGCGAACAGACGCCCGACGACGAAGCCGCGCGCATCGTGGCGTCGGCGCGCGACCATGGGGTCAATTTCATCGATACGGCCGACGTCTACAACGAAGGCCGTTCGGAAGAAGTCGTAGGCAAGCTTCTGCAAGGCCAGCGCCATGACTGGGTGCTGGCCAGCAAGATCGGCAATGTGGTGGGCAAGGGGCCGAACCAGTCGCATTACTCGCGCCAGTGGCTGATGCGCGGCGTCGAGCAAAGCCTGGCGCGCATGGGCACGGATTTCATGGACATCCTGTACCTGCATCGCGACTATCACGAAGAAAATCTGGAAGAAGCGCTGTGGGCGCTGGGCGACCTGATCCGCGCGGGCAAGCTGCGCAGCTTCGGGCTGTCGAACTTCCGGGGATGGCGCATCGCCGAAGTCATGCGCCTGTGCGAAAAAATGGGCGTGCCCCAGCCGGTGGTCTGCCAGCCGTACTACAACATGCTCAACCGCGGGCCCGAAGTGGAAATCCTGCCGGCCTGCAAGCATTACGGCCTGGGCGTGGTGCCGTACAGCCCCATCGCGCGCGGCGTGCTGACGGGCAAGTACCTGCCGGGGCAGGCGCCTGCGGCCGACACGCGCGCCGGACGCGGCGACCGCCGCATGCTGGCTACGGAATTCCGCGAAGAGTCCTTGCAGATCGCCCAGCAACTGGTGCAGCACAGCGCCGCGCGAGGCGTGCTGCCGGGCCATTTCGCCACCGCCTGGGTGCTGGCCAACCCGATCATCACCGGCGTGATCGCCGGCCCGCGCACGCTGGCGCAAATGGAAGACTATTACGCCGCGCTGGACGTAACCATCACGCCCGAAGACGAAGCCATCGTCGACGGCTGGGTCACGCCGGGCCACGCCTCCAGCCACGGCTACAACGACCCGAACTATCCGTTCTTCGGCCGTCCCGTCACCGTCGCCTGAACGCGGCCGCGCGCCTCAAGCCGGGGCGCGCACCGGTTCGCTGGCGATGCCGTGCAGCATCATCTGCTCGACCACGGACGCAAGACCCAGCCGCGCGACGCGCCCGCGTCGTTCGGCGTCCACCATGCTGGTCAGCACGCCAAAGAACATTTCCGTCAGCGCCGCCGCTGAGAAATCCACGCGGAAAGCGCCTTCGCGCTGCCCGCGCAGAAAGAACGCATCCAACGATTCCTGATAGCCCGACCAACTGCTCATGATGTCGGGCTGCTGTTCGTTGTCGGGCTTCCAGTTGTACACAAGGAAGGCCGTCAGTTCCTTGTGCGCCAGGTTCTGGTTGATCAGGTTGCGCAACGCCTCGTGCGGCGCGGCGGTGTCCAGGTGCGAATCGTCCAACGCCTTTTTCATGATGTGCGCGCAATGCTGGGTCAGGCGCAGGACCAGTTGGTCCCGCGTCTGACAGAAGCGGTATAGCGTCGCCTTGCTGACGCCGACGGCCTTGGCCAATTCCTGCAAGGTGGCTCGCGGCTGGTCCACCATCGCCAATGCCAACGCCACCAAAAAGCGTTCGTGCCCCACCTCGTCATTCATTGCCTGCCCCTCATTCATGTGTTGGATCCCCCTTCAGCGGGGTATTGGAGCATGCGAGATTCAGCTTGTGCAAACTTTTGCGATTTTGACAAGCAAAACCTTTTTATTTGGCTTTGATGATCGTTTAATAATCAAATGAATCAAGATTGATTCAAATCAATCATTGCTGTAGCATCCGCACCTTGGAAAAAAAACGGTGCCGCGGGGCGCAAGGTAAAGAACATGAAGAATCAGATGACGCGGCGCTTGCCCTTGATTGGCCTGGTCTCGGCTTTGGCGTTGGCCATTGCCGGCTGCGGCGACAAGGCCCCAAGCCAGGCCGCGGCCGATGCGCCGCGTCCGGTGCAGGTGGTCGAGGTGCAGCCGCAACGCTACCCGCTGTCCAGCACCTTGCCCGGGCGCGTCGAGCCGGTGCGCGTTGCCGAAGTGCGCGCCCGTGTGGCGGGCATCGTCCTGTCGCGCAATTTCGAAGAGGGCGCTGACGTCAAGGCGGGCGACGTGCTGTTCCGCATTGACCCCGCGCCGTTCAAGGCCGCCTTGTCGCGCGCGCAGGGCGAGCTGGCCAAGGCCGACGCCGCCGTGTCCGATGCGCAAGCCATTCTCAAGCGCTACACGCCGCTGGTGAAGATCGAAGCCGTCAGCCAACAGGACTTCGACACGGCCACCACGACGCTCAAGAGCGCCCAGGCCGCGCGCCGTTCGGCGCAGGCCGACGTCGAGACCGCGCAACTGAACCTGGACTACGCCACGGTCAAGGCGCCCATCTCGGGCCGCATCGGTCGGGCGCAGGTGACCGAGGGCGCGCTGGTCGGCCAGAACGAAGCCACCGTCATGGCCAAGATCCAGCAGCTCGATCCTATCTACGTGGACTTCAACCAACCCGTGGCCGACATGCTGCGCATGCGCGCGGCCGTGCAAAACGGCAGCCTGGGGCAGGGCGATGGCGCCAGCATCTCGATCAGCGTCGAGGGCATCGGCGAAAAGCGCAGCGGCAAGCTGCTGTTCTCGGATATCGCGGTGGATCGCAGCACCGGCCAGGTGTCGGTGCGCGGTGAATTCGCCAACCCCGATGTCCTGCTGTTGCCCGGCATGTACGTGCGCGTAGAGACGCAGCAGGGCGTGGATCCGGACGCCATCCTGGTGCCGCAGCGCGCCGTGACGCGCAGCACCGACGGCAAGCCGCAGGTGATGCTGGTGGGCCAGGACGACGTCGTGCAATCGCGCGCCGTGCAGACCGGCACGATGCGCGGGTCCGACTGGCACATCGTCGATGGCTTGACGCCGGGCGACCGCGTCATCGTGGGCGGTGTGTCCGCCGCCGTGCCCGGCCAGAAAGTCAGCGTGGCGCCTGCCGCTGACGCTGCGCGTGTTGCGGCGTCCGGCCCGGCCGACGCCCCGGCCGCGAACTAAACCGCCGCCCATGCGCCGCGCGTTTCACCAAAGGTAGAACATGTCCAAGTTTTTCATTGGCCGCCCCAATTTCGCGTGGGTGGTGGCCATCTTCATTTCGCTGGCGGGCCTGCTGGCGATTCCCAATCTGCCCGTGTCGCAGTTTCCCGTGGTGGCGCCGCCGCAGGTGACCATCGCCGCCACCTATCCCGGCGCATCGGCCTCGGTACTGGTGGATTCGGTCACCAGCGTGATCGAGGAAGAGCTGAACGGCGCCAAGAACATGCTGTATTACGAGTCGTCCAGCAGTTCGAGCGGCAGCGCTGAAATCACCGTCACGTTCGAGCCGGGCATGGACCCGGACCTGGCGCAGGTCGACGTGCAGAACCGCATCAAGAAGGCCGAAGCGCGGCTGCCGTCGGCGGTCACGCAGCAGGGCTTGCAGGTGGAGCAGGCCAGCTCGAACTTCCTGATGATTTACGCGCTGACGTACAAGGGCGAGGACGCGCACAAGGACGTGGTGGGCCTGTCCGACTACGCCGCGCGCCACATCAACAACGAGATCCGTCGCGTCAAGGGCGTGGGCAAGGTGCAGTTCTTCGGCGCCGAAGCCGCCATGCGCGTGTGGATCGATCCGCAGAAACTGCTGGGCGTGGGCTTGTCGGTAGCGGATGTGAATGCGGCCATCGCGGCGCAGAACGTGCAGGTGCCGGCCGGCAGTTTCGGCAGCCGCCCGGGCTCGCCCGAACAGGAGCTGACGGCCACGCTGGCCGTCAAGGGCATGCTGGATTCGCCCGAGGAATTCGGCAACATCGTGCTGCGCGCGAACGCCGATGGCTCGTCCGTGCATCTGTCGGACGTGGCTCGCGTGGAAATCGGACGCCAGAGCTACGACTTCGAAACCCGGCTGAACGGCAAGAAATCCGTGGGCGCGGCCGTGCAGCTGGCGCCGGGCGCCAACGCCATCGAAACGGTGAAGGCCGTCAAGGCGCGCTTGCAGGAATTGTCCGCCTCGTTCCCCGAGGACGTAGCGTTCTCGGTGCCGTTCGATACGTCGCAGTTCGTCAGCGTGGCCATCACCAAGGTCGTGCACACGCTGCTGGAAGCGATGGTGCTGGTCTTCCTGGTGATGTTCCTGTTCTTGCAGAATTTCCGCTACACGCTGATTCCCACGATCGTCGTGCCGGTCTGCCTGCTGGGCACCTTCGCCGTCATGTCGGTGCTGGGCTTCTCGGTCAACATGATGACGATGTTCGGCATGGTGCTGGCCATCGGCATCCTGGTGGACGACGCCATCGTGGTGGTCGAGAACGTCGAACGCATCATGGCCGAAGAGGGCCTGTCGCCGCGCGAGGCCACGATCAAGGCGATGGAACAGGTGTCGGGCGCCATCATCGGCATCACGCTGGTGCTGTCCGCCGTGTTCCTGCCGCTGGCGTTCATGAGCGGTTCGGTGGGCGTGATCTATCAGCAGTTCTCGCTGTCGCTGGCGGTGTCGATCCTGTTCTCGGGCTTCCTGGCGCTGACCTTCACGCCGGCCCTGTGCGCCACGTTCCTCAAGCCCATCCCCAAGGGCCATCACGATGAAAAGAAAGGCTTCTTCGGTGGATTCAACCGCGCCTTCAACCGCCTGACGGGCCGCTTCGAAGCCTTGAACACGCGGCTGGTCAAGCGCACCGGGCGCTACATGGTGATCTACGTGGCCATCGTGGCGGTGCTGGCCGTGCTGTATGTGCGCGTGCCGGCATCGTTCGTGCCGGCCGAAGACCAGGGTTATGTCATCGTGGACGTGCAGTTGCCGCCGGGCGCCACCCACTCGCGCACCGACAAGGTGGTGGCGGACGTCGAGCAGCATCTGATGTCGCTGGACGCGATGGGCGACGCCTTTACCGTGATGGGCTTCAGCTTTTCGGGCACCGGCCAGAACGCGGGCATCGCATTCCCCACGCTCAAGGACTGGTCCGAGCGCGGCAAGGGCGAGGCCGCCGCCGATGTCGCGGCGGGCGTGAACGAACGCTTCGCGGTGATCGAAGACGGTTCGATCATGGCGGTGAACCCGCCGCCGATCGACGGCCTGGGCAATTCGGGCGGCTTCGCGCTGCGCTTGCAGGATCGGGGCGGCCTGGGCCGCGAGGCGCTGACCGAGGCGCGCAACCAACTGCTGGCCAAGGCCAACAGTTCGCCGGTGATCGCCTACGCCATGATGGCAGGCTTGGCCGATGCACCGCAGCTGCGCCTGGACATCGACCGTCAGAAGGCCGAAGCGCTGGGCGTGGGCTTTGACACGATCAGCACGGCGATTTCGGCGGCGTATGGTTCGGCCACGGTCAACGACTTCGCCAACGCCGGCCGCCTGCAACGCGTGGTGGTGCAGGCCGATGTGCGCGACCGCATGACGCCCGAAAGCATCCTGATGCTGAACGTGCCGAACAAGTCCGGAGGCATGGTGCCGCTGTCCGCCTTCGTCAAGACCGATTGGGAAAACGGCCCCGTGCAGATCTCGCGCTACAACGGCTACCCGGCCTTCAAGATCGCGGGTGACGCGATGCCCGGGCACAGCACGGGCGAGGCCATGGCCGTCATCGAGAAGATCGTGTCCGAGCTGCCCAATGGCATCGGCTATGAATGGACCGGCCTGTCCTATCAGGAGAAATTCGCGGGGGCGCAGGCGCCGATGCTGTTCGCGCTGGCGTTCCTGGTGGTGTTCCTGCTGATGGTCGCGCTGTATGAAAGCTGGGCCATTCCCGCCTCGGTGATGCTGATCGTGCCGATTGGCGCGCTGGGCTCGGTGTTGGCGGTGACGGTGCTGGGCATGTCCAACGACGTGTACTTCAAGGTGGGGCTCATCACCATCATCGGCCTGGCCGCCAAGAACGCGATCCTGATCGTGGAATTCGCCAAG
The DNA here is from genome assembly GCF_001571245.1 of Achromobacter piechaudii NBRC 102461. GTDB lineage: Bacteria > Pseudomonadota > Gammaproteobacteria > Burkholderiales > Burkholderiaceae_B > Achromobacter > Achromobacter piechaudii. The sequence continues at coordinate 900,413 of NZ_BCTK01000001.1, forward strand.
AGCCTGCGCGAGCAGGGCCATACGCTGGCGGATGCCGCCATCCAGGCCGCCAAGCTGCGCTTTCGCCCCATCGTGATGACGTCGCTGGCGTTCATCCTGGGCGTGGTGCCCCTGGCGCTGGCCAGCGGCGCGGGCGCTGCCAGCCAGCGCGCCTTGGGCGTGGGCGTGATCGGCGGCATGTTGAGCGCCACCTTGCTGGGCGTGATTTTCGTGCCCATCTTCTTTGTTTGGGTGTTGTCGCTGCTGCCCAAGAAGCGCGGCGAAGCGGCCTCGGACGCCTTGCCCGCCACCGCGCGCAATACCCAGGAGTGATCGTGATGATGCATATGGCTTTTCCCCGCAGCCTGGGCGCGCTGCTGTTGACGGCGGCGCTGGCAGGCTGCTCGATGGCGCCCGTCTATCAACGGCCGCACGCGCCGATTCCGGCGCAGTTCCCGGATGCCACGGCCAGCGCAGGCGGCAACGCGGCGCAATCGGCTGCCGCCACGCTGGACTGGCAAAGCTTCGTCACCGACGAAGCGCTGCGCAAACTGGTGGCGCTGTCGCTGGACAACAACCGCGATCTGCGCCAGGCGGTGCTGAACATCGAAGCGGCCCGGGCGCAATACCGCATCGAACGCGCGGACCGCTTGCCGGGCATCAATGCGCAAGGCTCGGGCACCCGGCAGCGCGTGCCCGGCGATCTGAACACCACGGGCCAGTCGGCCGTGCAAAGCAGCTATCAGGCGGGCATCGGGCTGACGTCGTTCGAGGTGGACCTGTTCGGCCGCGTGCGCAGCCTGTCCGACGCGGCGCTGCAAACGTATCTGGCCACCGAGGAAACCGCGCACGCCACCCGCATCAGCCTGGTGGCGGAAGTGATCCAGGCGTACCTGACGCGTGACAGTGCGATGCGCCGCTTGCAGGTGACCGAGCAGACGCTGGCCAGCCGCGAGGCCTCGCTGAACCTGATCGTCAAGCGCCGTCAGGCGGGCACGGCGACGGCCTTGGACTATCAAGAGGCGCTGGGCCTGACCGAGCAGGCACGCGCCGAACGCGAGCGCATGGCGCGCGAGGTGCGTCAGGCCGGCAACGCGCTGGGGCTGCTCGTGGGCGTGGACGATCTGCGTCCGTATCTGCCGGCGCAACTGGCCGCCTCGCCCGTGCTGTTGCAGGACCTCGCGGCGGGTGCGCCGTCGGAACTGCTGGAACGCCGGCCCGACATCCTGGCCGCCGAACATGAGCTGCGTTCGCGCAACGCCAGCATCGGCGCGGCGCGCGCGGCGTTCTTTCCCAGCATCACGTTGACCGGGCTGTACGGCTCGTCCAGCGCGGACCTGTCCGATCTGTTTGGCGGCGGCCAGCGTGCATGGTCGTTCATGCCGCAGATCACGTTGCCGATCTTTTCGGGCGGGCGCAACGTGGCCAATCTGGATCTGGCGACGGTGCGCAAGGATATCGCCGTGGCCAAGTACGAAGCGACCATCCAGGGCGCGTTCCGGGAAGTGGCCGACGCCTTGGCCGCCACCGAGACCTTGCAGCGCGAAGAGGCGTCGCGCCGCGCGCTGGCGGAATCCAGCCGGCAAGCCATGCTGTTGTCGGAAGCGCGGTATCGCGGCGGCGTGGACAGCCACCTGCGCTATCTGGATGCGCAGCGCAGCGCCTTTACGGACCAGCTGACCTATATCGACGTCAGCACGCAGCGGCAGATTGCGTTGGCGACGTTGTTCAAGGCGCTGGGCGGCGGCTGGCCGGGCGTGCAGCCGCCGCAGGCGATGACGGACGGGGCGGCGACTGGCGCCAACCCCTCTGTCCGGTAAACCACCGCCTCACCCTCACGCCTTGCGCAGCCCCGCGCCAGGCAAGGGCGGTGTGGCGTGGCCGGTGGCTTCGGTCACCGGCTTGCCGCGTCCGATGAGCCACGCGCACCACGCCGACACCAGGCCCGCGAACAGCACGTACAGGCAGATCAGCCAGGGCTGTCCGCCGCCCGTCTTGAGCAGCGCGGTGGCGATGATGGGCGTGATGCCCGAAGCGAAGATGCCCGAGAACTGGTAGACGAACGAGATCCCCGTGTAGCGGACCTTGGCGTCGAACAGCTCGCAGAACAGCGCGGCTTCAGGGCCATACACGGCGGCGTAGAAGATGCCGAACGGGATGATGATGGCCAGCCAGATCAGCATCACGCTGCCCTGGCTGTTGAGCATCAGCCAGAAGCCGGGGAACGACGCCAGCGCGGTGATCAGCGAACCCCAGAAGTACACGCGGGTGCGCCCGATGCGGTCTGACATGCGTCCGAAGAACGGGATGAAAAAGCACATGACCAGCGCGGCGGCCATCACGCCGATCAGCGCTTCCGTGCGCGTGATCTGCACGGTTTGCGTCAGGTAGGAAATCGAGAACACGCCGAACACGTTGAAGAACACGCCGTCGATGTAGCGCGCGCCCATGCCCTTGAAGACGTTGCCCGGATAGCGGCGCAGCATGTCGAAAAAGGGGATGCGGCTTTCCGCGTTGTTGGCCTTGACCGCCGTGAACTCCGGCGTTTCCTTGATGTTCAGGCGGATGTACATGCCCACCAGCACCATGGCGGCCGATGCCAGAAAGGCAACGCGCCAGCCCCAGGCCATGAACTGCTCATCGGTCAGCAAGGTGGACAGCAACGCCACGGTGCCCGAGGCCAGGCACAGGCCGATCGCCAGGCCGATCTGCGGCAGGGATGCGTAAAAGCCTTTCTTGCCGGGTGGCGCGTATTCGTACGCCATGAGCACCGCGCCGCCCCATTCGCCGCCCAGTCCGATGCCCTGGAACACGCGCAGCAGCAGCAACAGGACGGGCGCCCAGAGGCCGATGCTGTCGTAGGTGGGCACCAGGCCGATCAGGAAGGTGGACACCCCCATGATCATCAGCGTCATCACCAGCATGCTCTTGCGGCCGATGCGGTCGCCGAAGTGGCCGAATATCAGTCCGCCCAACGGCCGGGTCACGAAGCCCACCGCGAAGGTGGTGTAGGCCAGCATGGTGGAGACGAGCGGGTCGCCCGTGGGGAAATACAGCTTGTTGAACACGATGCCCGCCACGACACCGTACAGGAAGAAGTCGTACCACTCGATGGTGGCGCCGATCAGCGATGCGGTGACGACCTTGCGTACCGCGGCTTCGTTTTGCTTGGACATTGCAATCTCCTTTGGTGGGAGGCGGGGCGCTTCTGCTGGCGCCGCGCGCCGGTTCGGGCTTGAGCTACGTCGGTCACATCCTTGTCGTTTGCGGGGTCAGGCGGCGACCAGATCCGCCCGCCGCCGCGCCAGCTTGAAATCTTCCAGCATGAAATCGGCCGCGCGTTCGGCCATCATCACCACGGGCGCGTTGGTGTTGCCCGAGACCAGCGTGGGCATCACGGAACAGTCCACTACGCGCAGGCCCTGTACGCCATGTACCCGCAGGCGTTCGTCCACCACCGCCAGCGGATCGCTGCGCGGCCCCATCTTGGCCGTGCCCGACGGATGGAAAATGGTGGCGCCGTACTCGCGACAGAAATGCAGGATCTCGTCGTCGCTGTGCACGTCGGGGCCGGGCCGGAACTCGCGCTTCATCAGGCCGGCCAGCGGTTCGGTGGCGGCCAGTTGGCGCGCGTGCTTGACGGCCGCGACCGCCATGCGCCGGTCCAGTTCGGTGGACAGGTAGTTCGGCTGCATCGAGGGCGGCTCGAACGGGTCGGCGCTGCGCAGCCGCACCTGACCGCGCGACGAGGGCCGCAATTGGCAGACCGAATAGGTGCAGCCGGAAAACGGGTGCACCTTGCCGCCGGCCATGTCGGCGGACAGCGTGGCGAAGTGGTATTGCGTGTCAGGCGTGCGACTGGCGGGGTCCACCCGGCAGAACATTCCGCCCTGGTTGATGCCGACGGCCAGCGGGCCGCTGCGAAGCAGCAGCCACTGCAAACCCATCCCCATGCGCCCGTGCAGCGTGCGCAGCTGGTCGTTGGTGGTGATGGGGCGGGTGGTTTCGTAGATGAGGCGAATCTGAAGATGGTCTTGCAGGTTCTCGCCCACGCCCGGCAGGTCGCGCACGACGCGGATGCCGAACTGGCGCAGCAGCGCGGCCGGCCCTACGCCCGACAATTGCAGCAGCTGCGGCGATTGCAGCGCGCCGGCGCACAACACCACTTCGCGGCGCGCGCGCAGGGTCCGCACCTGTCCGCCCTGGCGATAGCGCACGCCGCAGGCGCGGCCGCCCTCGAACAGGATGGCCATCGCGTGCGCATCGGTTTCCACGCGCAGATTGGGGCGGTCCTGTGCGGGCCGCAGATAGGCCACGGCGGTCGAGCAACGCTTGCCGCGCCGCGTGGTCAGCTGGTAGTAGCCCACGCCTTCCTGTTCGCCCGTGTTGAAGTCGTCTACGGCGGGCACGCCCAGCGTTTGCGCGGCGGCGATCATCGCTTCGACCAGCGGATGCGGTGTCTTGATGGACGTGGCGTTCAAGGGGCCGTCCACGCCCCGCGTGGGACCGGCGCCCAGGTCGTTGTTTTCCAGCTTGCGAAAGTAGGGCAGGCAGTCGTCCCAGCCCCAGCCGGGGTTGCCCGCGCGCTCCCAGGCGTCGTAGTCGGCGCGCTGGCCGCGTATGTAGATCAGGCCGTTGATGGCGCTGGAGCCGCCCAGCGTGCGCCCGCGCGGCCAGTAGATGCGGCGGCCCAACATGTTGGGGTCGGGGTCGGTGTAGTAGCCCCAGTTCACCACTTTGTGGAACATGGTCTTGCCGTAGCCAATCGGGATATGGATCCAGGGATAGGTATCCCGGGGGCCGGCTTCCAGCAGGCAGACGGCGTGCGAGCCATCGGCGCTTAGCCGATTGGCCATCACGCATCCGGCCGAGCCGGCGCCCACCACGATGACATCCACGGTATCGGACATATCGCCTTGTCTCCCTGTTGTCGCGCTGCCGCCGCCACGTCGCCATACGCCCGGGTTTCATGCGGGCGTGACGGCGTGTTTTCCCTGCTTGTCGCAGCGGGGCGCACTTATATACTGGTTCGGATCCCGTCCGGCTGCCGTTGCGCGACCGGTTGGCATCTGAGGCGATTCTAGGAAGCAGGCGCGCAGAACAAAGCACAACACGCGTGGGGGCGGACAAACGGAACGGAACATGCAACTTCGGTTTCAAAATCGCAGTGCAGCATCGGTGCCCGAGCCGCCAGCGGCCGCGCAACAGCAAGAGGCCGCGCGTTCGCTACGCGCGCTGATCGTGCTGGATCACCTGGCGCGCGCCCAGCATCCGCCCACGCTGGCGCAACTGGCGCAGCGGCTGGACATGCCCAAGACCACCTTGATGCGTTTGCTGGCCGCCATGCAGCGCGCCGGCTTCGTCGCCGCCACGCCGACTGAACAAGGCTACGTGCCGGGACCGCAGGCCACGTCGCTGGCGCTGGCGACATTGCGCGCGTCCGCATTCACGCGCGCCTGCCGCGCGGTGCTGGCGCAACTGGTGGGTACGCTGGGCGAAACCTGCAACCTGACCGCGCCCGACGGTGACCGCGTCGTCTATATGGAGCGTGTGGAAACGTCGGAGCCCTTGCGCCTGTTCTTCGCGGTGGGCAGCCATGTGCCGATGCATTGCACCGCCAGCGGCAAGCTGTTCCTGGCGTCGATGAACCGGCTGGAACGCGGCCGCGTGCTGGCGCGCTTGCCGTTGACGCGCAACACGCCGCGCACTTTGACCGACCCGGCGCAACTGGAAGAAGAACTGGAACGGCTGGCCGCGCGCGGCATCGGCATCGACAACGAAGAATTCGTGCGCGGCATGAGCGCGGTGGCGGTGCCGGTGAAAGACGCGGAGGACCGCGTGGTGGCGGCCGTGGCCTGCCACGCGCCGACGGCCCGCGTCATGCTGGATGATCTGATACGCGCCGTGCCGGTGCTGCAACGGGCGGCGCAGTCGCTGCACGACGTGCTGGCGCTGCATCGGCCGGGCGCGTGATCGGCGCCTTGCGGCGACAGTAGGCGCGATCCATGCCGCGCCGGCTGCACGGCAAAGGGATGCAGGCCTACAGCGTGGCGGCCGCGCGGGCCGCGCCGCGCCGTGACACGCTTTCCCAGACGGCCACGACGATCATCACTATCGTGGTCAGGCCGCCCACCATCAGGTTGTCGGTGACGTAAGCCACGGGCGCCAGCGCCGCCAGCAGGATCAGACCCGCCACGTGCGACAGCGGAAAGCGCAGGTACACGACGCTCTTGTAGATGCCATTGCCCAGCAGGTACAGGGCCGGCCCGCACAACAGCGCGGCCAGCGCGGGCGTGGCGATGCGGCCATCAGGGTGCTGGATGACCAGCTCATTGGCCACCGCCGACACGATGACGCCCGCGATCAGGATCACATGCACGTAGTGAAAGCGCGCGCCCATGCGGCCGGGGTCGGACGCGTGCTCGATGGCGTGGCTGCCGTCCTTGCTGCTGGTGTCGAAGTACACCCACCACATCGCCGCCGTGCCCAGGAACGCGGCCAGCAGCGCGATCAGGGTGGGCGTGTCCCACTGGCCGCGATCGCCCAGGGTCGCGCCCGTGATCAGCAGCGTTTCGCCCAGCGCGACGATGACGAACAGCTGGCAGCGTTCGGCGATGTGACCGCCTTCGATGGTCCAGTCGGTGGTGTATGAACGGCCCATGCCCGGCAGACGAAAGCCGATCATCGGCGAGACGTATTCGCAGGCCACGGCGGCGATCCACAGCGCCAGCCGCGCATCGCCCGAAGCGAGCCCGCCCGCTATCCACAACACGGCCGACACGCAAAGCCATCCCAGCATGCGGCGAAAGTTGGCCGACAGCGCGTGGTGCGGCCCCAGGTGCAGCACGATGAACACGGTGCGCCCGACCTGGATCAGCGCATAGCAGATGGCGAAGATCAGGCCGTTCGCGCCGAAGGCATCGGGCAGCACGGCGGCGGCGACAAGGCCTACCAGCATTACCGCGAACAGCATGATCCGCATCGCCAGCGCGTCGGGGTCGAACCAATTGGTGACCCAACAGGTGTACTGCCAGCCGAGCCAGACGGCGAACCACAGCACCAGCGCATGCACCGCGCCCATCAGGGTCAGGTCATGCAGAAGGCTGTGCGAGAGTTGGGTGACGGCGAAGACGTAGACCAGATCGAAGAACAGTTCGACGTAGGTGACGCGGGCTTCGTGGCCGTCCCGGCGGCGAAGCAGCGTGGCGCTGGCGAGAAAAGTCATGGCGGACGCTTCCTGTGTAAAGGCGCGTTGCCAGCGTACCGCAAGGGCCGCCGCCCGATTGCAAATCTTGTTAAAGACGGGCCGGCTGCTTAATAAAGACGGGCCGGGGGCTTAGTGGGTCATCCTGCCGCCGCTGACCATCCAGCGGGTGCCGAAGCGGTCCAGCAGCGCGCCGTATGCTTCGGCCCAGAATGTCTTTTGCAGCGGCATCGTGATGCTGCCGCCCTCGGTCAGTTGGTCGAATACGCGTTGGGCGTCGGACACCGTGGGGTAGACCAGCGCCAGCGCCATGCCGTTCTTGCCGGGATAGGGGTGGCCCGAGGTGGCATCGCTGCCCAGCAACGTCTGTTCGTCCAATGCCAGGCGGGCATACATGACGCGCTGCATGTCTTCGGGGGACAGGGCGGGCATGCCGGCGTCTGGCGGCGCGTCGGCATAGAGGATCAGCGCTTCGATGCGGCCCCCCAGCACGCGTTCGTAAAAATGCATGGCGTCGGCGCAATTGCCGTCAAAGCTGAGATAGGCGGATAGCTGGGGCATGATGGTTCCGTGGTCGAAGGCGGACGGCTCTGCATGACGCCGTCGCACTATGATGGAAGGCCCGACCCGCGAAAACCCAACGGCCCGGCGACTTACGCACTGTAGCCGTTCGAGGACGATGCCGGGTCGATACGACGCGATACAGAGGAATAGCGACATGAGCACGGTCAAACTGCTGACTGACGACGAGGTCCGCGCACGCCCCGACGCCTGGGCGGTGTTCGAGGATATCCGCGCCACGCGCAAGTCGGATTTCGTGAACAATTTCTGGCGCGCCCTGGCCAATGATCCGCCCCAGCTGCAACGCGTGTGGACGCAGCTCAAGCAGGTCATGATGGCTGAAGGCGAGTTGCCCCCGCTGGTGCGCGAGATGATCTACATTGCCGTGTCCACCGCCAATGGCTGCTCGTACTGCGTGCATTCCCATACGGCGGCTGCCCGCGCCAAAGGCATGACGGACGGCCAGCATGCCGAACTGCTGTCGGTCATCGGCATGGCGGTGCAGACCAACGCGCTGGTGACGGCCATGCAGGTGCCGGTGGACGCCGCCTTCGACATCACATAGGAGCCGGCCATGGCGCTGATTCCGCTGTTCCCCCTGTCCAACGCGCTGTTTCCCGCCGGCGTGCTGCACCTGCGCATCTTCGAGGTGCGTTATCTGGATATGATCCGCCGCTGCATCGCGGACGGCAGCGAGTTCGGCGTGGTGGGATTGCTGGCGGGCAGCGAAGTGCGCACGCCCGAAGGCGTCGAGACGCTGGCGCCCGTGGGCACGCTGGCGCGCGTCGTCTCATGGGAAGCGCCGATGCCCGCCTTGCTGCAAGTGCGCTGTATCGGCGGCAGCCGGTTCCGGCTGCTGTCCAGCGAGGTGGCAAAATACGGCCTTTGGATGGGCCAGACCGAGCCCATCGCCGACGACCCGCCCACGCCCGTGCCGGCATCCATGCAGCCCAGCGCCGATGCGTTGGGCCGGCTGGTGGCGCAGTGGCAGCAAGAGGGCGTGCCGTCGGAACGCATGCCGCTGGCGCCGCCTTTCCGGCTGGACGACAGCGGCTGGGTGGCTGACCGCTGGTGCGAGCTGCTGCCGCTGCCGCCCGACGACAAGGCCAGGCTGCTGGGTCTGACGGACCCCGTGGCGCGGCTGGCGGCCATCCAGGATCTGCTGCGCGGCCAGGGGCTGACCTAGCGCCTGGCCTGCAAGATTAACGAATTGGACACCATGGAAATCAGGATAGACGAGGGCCTGCGCGCCTATATAGACCCTTTGACCGAAGACGAGCACGAGGCGCTGGAACGCAGCCTGCTGGCCGAAGGCTGCCGCGACGCGCTGGTGCTGTGGGGCGACCTGCTGGTGGACGGCCACAACCGCTACGCCCTGTGCAAGAAGCACGGCATCGAATTCCAGACGCGCCAGAACACCACGTTCAAGTCGATGGAAGACGTGCATCTGTGGATGATCGAAAACCACCTGGGCCGGCGCAGCGTGTCGGACTTCCAGCGCGGCGTGCTGGCGCTGCGCAAAAAGGAAATCCTGCTGGCGCGCACGCCGCCCGAGGCCGCCGCGCCGCCGCAAGCCGAGCCGGCCGATGGTTCGCCGCCCTGGGACGAAGACGCGCCCGCCGAAGATGGCGCGCCGCGCCTGCCCCCCAACATGTCATGGACGCCGCCCGTGCCCAGCCGTCAGGCGCTGGCGCGCGCCGCCCGCATCAGCAGCAATACGCTGGGCCAGATCGAAAAGATCCAGAAGGCCGCCGCCCCGGAACTGGTGCGCGCGGTGAAAGAGGGCGCAATTTCGATCAACGCAGCGGCGGCGGTGGCTTCGTTGCCGCCCGAGCGGCAGGCAGCCGCCGTGGCCGGTGGCAAGAAGGAACTGCAACAGGCCGCGCGCGAAGTGCGTCTGGCCAAAGCGCCGCCGCCGCGCGAAGCACCGCCCGAGGTGCCCATCGAACACATCGCCGACCTGCCGGCCGAAGTCGCGCGCCTGCGCGGCGTGCTGGCGCGGGTGACCGAAGAGCGCGACCAGCTCAAGAAAAAGGTCGTGAACCTGACCATCGCGCTGTCGGAAGCCCGCAGCGGCCAGAGCGGCGGCGACGATTGAAACGGGTCGATCACGAATAAGGGATAACCCTGAACGGGAAGATGTAGGAAAAAAATTCCTGATTCGGCGGGAATTTATATCGTTTTGAGGAAAGGCCGGCGGGGCCTTGTAATGCGTATTCGCTTAATCGCTCGACGCATCCACCCCCCTCGACTTTCTTATGACTCCCATCGGATTTCGCATTCTTCCCCGGCCGGCATCGGCTGTGGCCGCCGACGTGCTGGCTGGCTTTGCCGAACTGGGCTCGGCCCAGATCAGCGACTGCATGAACCGCCTGTACGGCGTGGTGGGCCTGCGCCCCATGCACGGCGGCACCCGCCGCATGGTCGGCCTGGCGCTTACCGTCAAGACCCGCCCGGGCGACAACCTGTTGATCCATCAGGCAATTTCGATGGGCGCGGCGGGCGACGTCATCGTGGTCGATGGCGCCGGCGATGCCAGCAATGCGCTGGTGGGCGAACTGATGATGATGGACGCGCAGGCGCGCGGCATCGCGGGCTTCGTGATCGACGGCGCGGTGCGCGATGTGGACGTGTTCGCGCAAGGCGAATTCGGCTGCTTCGCGCGCGCCGTGTCGCACAAGGGGCCTTACAAGGATGGCCCCGGCGAAATCAATGTGGCGGTCTCCGTCGGCGGGCAGGTCGTACAGCCGGGCGACGTGGTCGTGGGCGATGCCGATGGCGTGGTGGTGATACCCGCCGAGCATGCCGCCGCCGTGCTGGCGCTGGCGCAAAAGAAGGAAGCCGACGAAGCCGTGGCCAAGCAGAAGCTGCGCGCCGGCACCTACACGAAGCCCTGGCTGGAAAAGGCCATCGCCGAGAAGACCGGGGGCGCCAAATGAGCATCATTGCCGAGCGCATCAAGCGCATCAAGCTGTCGCCCAGCGTCGCCGCGCGCGCCATCATCGCCGAACTGCGCGAACAAGGCCGCCGCATCATCGACCTGACGATCGGCGAGCCGGATTTTTCCACGCCCGAACATATCCGCCAGGCAGCCACCGCCGCGATGAACCGCGGCGAAACCAAGTACCCGCCCGCGCAAGGCACCGTGGCCCTGCGCCGCGCCGCCCGCGCCCAGCTGCAAGAGGCGACGGGGGTGGACTATCCCGTGGCGCAAATCATCGTCAGCACGGGCGCCAAGCAGGTGATCTTCAATGGCCTGGCCGCCACGCTCAACGAGGGCGACGAAGTGTTGATCCCCGCGCCGTTCTGGGTGTCGTACCCGGACATGGTGCTGGTCAACGGCGGGACGCCTGTCGCGGTAAAGACTTCGCCCGACACCGACTACAAGGTCACGCCCGAAGCGCTGGAAGCCGCCATCACGCCGCGCACCAAGTGGCTGATGATGAACGCGCCCAGCAATCCCACGGGCTCGGTCTATAGCGCCGAGGAATTGCGCGGCTTGACCGATGTGCTGCTGCGCCATCCGCACGTCTGGCTGATGACGGACGACATCTACGCGCGCCTGAACTTCACGGGCGAGCCGACGGTGCATCCGTTGCAGGTGGCGCCGGCGCTGGCCGAACGCACGCTGGTCGTCAATGGCGTGTCCAAGGCGTATGCCATGACGGGCTGGCGCATCGGCTACGGGGCCGGCCCCGACGAACTGATCAAGGCGATGGCCATCCTGCAATCGCAAAGCACGTCGGGCGCCTCGTCGGTCAGCCAGGCAGCGGCGCTGGAGGCGCTGTCCGGCCCGCAGGATTGCGTGGCCGAATTCGCGCAGGTGTTCAAGGCGCGCCGCGACCTGGCCGTGGCCGAGTTGTCGGGCACGCCGGGGCTGACCATCGTCGTGCCGCAAGGCGCGTTCTACGTGTTTCCGGACTGTTCCGGCCTGCTGGGCAAGAAGACGCCAGCGGGCGAGCTGATCGCCACCGACACTGACCTTACGCATTATTTGCTGCGCGAGGCCGGCGTGGCCGTGATCGATGGCCACGCCTATGGCGCGCCGGGCACGTTCCGCCTATCGTTCGCCGCGTCGCTGGACGATATCCGGCAAGGATGTTCCGCTATCCGCGAGGCCTGCGCCAAGCTCGCTTGAGCCACGGCCACGCTGCAAGACCGTCAGACCACCACACAACACACAAGGGGAATCAACCATGAAACGCCACACTTACTTCGCGGCCTGCCTGGGCCTGGCCACGCTGGCGCTGGGCGCCGCCGCGCAAGCGGATCAAGTCGATGACATCAAGGCGCGCGGCGAACTCATCTGCGGCACGCTGGGCACCTCGCAGCCGTTCAGCTTCCAGGACGGCGCGACGCGCCAGCTGGTGGGTTATGACGTGGATGTGTGCAAGCTCGTCGCCGACAAGCTGGGCGTGAAGATCAACTACAAGCTGCTGTCGGTGGCCGCGCGCGTTCCGGAGTTGAACGAAGGGCGCGTGGACATCCTGGCCGCCAACCTGGGCTATTCGCCGGATCGCGCCGAGCAGATCGCGTTCAGCCATGCGTATTACGTCAGCCCGCAAAAGCTGCTGGTGCGCAAGGACTCGGGCCTGGACACCATTGAAGCGCTGAACGGCCGCCGCATCGGCGCCACCAAGGGTTCCAGCTCGGAACGCGAGATCAAGCGCATCCTGAACAAGTCGCAGGTGATTGGCTATGGCGACAGCTCGGCCACGTATCTGGCCTTGCAGCAGAAGAAGGTGGACGCGCAGTTTGCCTCCGAGCTGGTGCTGGTGCGCCTGGTGTTGCAAAGCCCGCCCACCGCGCCGGTCAGCGTGATCGCCAAATCGGTGTTCGACGAACCCTGGGGCCTGGGCGTGCGCAAGTCCGAACCGCGCATGCTGCAAACCGTGAACCAGGCGCTGGACGAGGCCGAAAGCTCGGGCGCGGCCGCCAAGCTGTTCGACAAATGGTTCGGCCCCACCACGCCTTACAAGCTGGAGCGCGGTTTCAAGATCGGCCCCATCGCCGGCTGATGGCCGCGCTAACGCCCAGGGCCGACGCTTTATGAGTCTGTTAGACGCTTCCCAATACCAGCTGCTGTTCAGCGGCATGGTGGTCACCGTGCAACTGTTCCTGGTTGCATGGGTCATGGCCTTCGCCATCGCGGTGACGCTGGTGGTGGTGCGCGCCACCAACCTGGCGCCATGCCGCTGGGTGGTGGACGCGTATGTCGAATACCACCGCAACGTGCCGCTTCTGGTACAGGTGCTGTTCTGGTATTTCGGCATGCCCGAGCTGCTGCCCGAAGGGCTGCGCCTTTGGCTCTACGATCACAACGCCGAAATGTCGCTGGCGGCGATTGCGCTGGCGCTGGGGTCGGCCGCGTACATCGCCGAAGACATCCGCAGCGGGCTGCGCGCCATTCCGTGGACGCAGTTCGAGGCGGCGCGAGCGCTGGGCGCCAGCTACCTGCAATGCATGCGCTACGTGATCGTGCCGCAGGCGCTGCGCATTTCCATTCCGCCGCTGGTGGGCCGCGCCTTGCTGCTGTTCAAGAACACCAGCGTGGCGATGGCCATCGGCGTGATGGAGCTGACCTACCAGGCCCGCGAAATCGAGAACGAAACCTATCGCACCTTCGCCACCTTCGGCGCGGCGACGATCATGTACCTGCTGGGATCGTTCCTGATCATGGCGGTGGGATCGCGCATCTACGCCCATTATCGTCTGAATCGCGGAGGCCACGGTGCTTGACCTGCTGATGCAATACTGGCCGACGCTGCTGGTCGGCCAATACCCCAACGGGCCTTTGGGCGGGCTGGCGCTGACGCTGATCCTGGCGGCGCTGGGCCTGTTGATGTCGATGCCGCTGGCCCTGCTGATCGCCTTGGCGCGCGTCAGTCCGTTCGGCTGGCTGCGCGTGGCCAGCAAGGCGCTGGTCAACGTCGTGCGCGGCATGCCGCTGCTGATGCTGATCTTCTGGGCGTACTTCGTCGTGCCCAAGCTGACGGGCCAGGTGATCAGCGGTTTCTGGACCCTGATCTTCGCGCTGGTGGTCTATGAAAGCGCCTACCTGTCGGAAGTGATCCGTTCGGGCATCGAAGCGGTGCCGCGAGGCCAGATCGAAGCGTCGCGCTCATTGGGCGTGGGCTATTGGACGACGATGCGCAAGGTGGTGCTGCCGCAGGCGCTGTTCAACGTGCTGCCCAGCATGACCAGCCAGTTCGTGTCCACGATCAAGGAAACGTCGCTGGGCTATGTCATCAGCGTCAACGAGCTGACGTTTGCCGCCAATCAGATCAACAACCTGGTGCTGACCCAGCCGCTGCAAGTGTTCGGCATCCTGGCCATCATCTATTTCCTGGTGTGCTTCAGCCTGAGCCGCGGCTTGAGCTGGCTGGACCTGCGTATCCGCCGCTCGCGCGCCATGGCTTAACGGAAAGAATCATGATCAAGCTTGAAAAAGTGAACAAGTGGTACGGCGCGCACCATGTGCTGCGGGACGTGGACCTGTCGGTGGCGCGCGGCGAAGTGCTGGTGGTGTGCGGGCCGTCGGGGTCGGGAAAGTCCACGATGATCCGCACGGTGAACCGGCTGGAGCCCATCGAAAAAGGCCGCATCCTGATCGATGGGGACGATATCTACCAAAAGGGCGCCAACCTGAACGTGTTGCGTCAGAAGATCGGTTTCGTGTTCCAGCAGTTCAATCTGTTTCCGCACATGAGCGTGCTGGAAAACGTGATCTTCGCGCCCGTCAACATCCGCAAGCAGCCGCGCAAGCAGGCGGTGGAAATGGCGCAGGCTTTGCTTGAGCGGGTCGGCCTGCTGAACAAGATCGACGCCTATCCCGGCTCGCTCTCGGGCGGGCAGCAGCAGCGCGTGGCGATTGCACGCGCGCTGGCCTTGCAGCCGCCCGTGATGCTGTTCGACGAGCCGACCAGCGCGCTGGACCCGGAAATGGTCGGCGAGGTGTTGCAGGTGATGAAGGGCCTGGCTAAGGACGGCATGACGATGGTGTGCGTGACCCACGAAATGGGGTTTGCGCGCGACGTCTGCGACCGGGTCGTCTTCATGGATGGCGGCGAGATCCTTGAAGTGGATACGCCAGAGCGCTTCTTCAGCGCGCCCTCGCATCCGCGCGCGCAGCGCTTCCTGGCCGACATCCTGCATCCGCGCGGCTAGGGCCGTGGCGGCGATGGTAATGTGAGGGTTTCCCATGCGTTTCGCATCGACCGCCGCGATGTACACCCTTAAACAGCTAGAGGCTTTTTACTGGAGCTCCGAACTCGGCAGCTTCAGCGCATCGTCCCGCAAACTGCATACCACCCAATCGGCGGTGGCCAAGCGGGTGGCCGAACTGGAAGCCTTCGCGGGCTCGCCCCTGTTCGAGCGCCGCGCCAAGAAACTGCTGATGACGCCGCAAGGCCGCAAGCTGTTCGAACTGGCGCGCGAAATGCTGGACCTGAACAGCCGCATCGTGCAGAACATGGCCGATCCGGCCAGCTTCGAAGGCGTGCTGCGGCTGGGGGTGACGGAACTGGTCGGCATGACCTGGTTGGCGCGGCTGATCAATCAGATCAGCCTGCGTTATCCGCGCGTGCAACTGATGCCCGAGATCGACGGCGGCATCACGCTGTATGAACGGCTGGAACAGGACCAGCTGGATCTGGCCATCATGCCGGGACCGTTCTGGAGCTATCAATACGATTGCGTGCATCTGGGCGCGGTCACCAACGTCTGGATGGCGAGCCCGGCGCTGGACATCGATTTGCAGGCGCGCCTGACGCCGCAGGACCTGGCGCCGTATCCGGTGATTTCGCAGCCGACCAATTCCGCGCTGTCGCACCTGTACGACGCCTGGTTCGCCGAACAGGGCCTGCCCGTCAAGCGGGTGCTGACCTGCAACAGCCTGGGGATGATGGCGCAGCTGACGATGCTGGGGCTGGGCATCAGCTATCTGCCGGGCGCGTACTTCGCGCCGCTGGTCGAGCGCGGCGCGCTGTGTCGGCTGAACGTGCAGCCGGATCTGCCTACGATCAATTACTACGCGGTGCACAAGAAAAATATCGTCAACCCGATCGTGTCGCGAGTGATCGATATTGCGCGCGAAGAATGCGCGTTCGAGGTGGCGGGGGCGTTCCTGCCCCATGTTCCGCCTGCCGCCTTGCCGGACGGCGCCTAGCGCGTCCGGCGGCGGGTGCAGGGCAGGATCAGCCGCAGCGGATCGCGGTCATGACATCTTTGTCATCGACGATCAGGTTCAGGCGGGTGGCGTTGTATTCCATGGTGACGAGTTGGCCGGGGCGCAGCACGCGGGCGGTGGTGCTGCCGCTGCGGGTGCGCAGCTCTTCGACGGTGGAGGTGGTGGCTTTCTGGCCGATCTGCGATTGCAGCGCCGCCGCATCGCAGGTCTTGCTGCCGTAGCCCGGCATGGCCGAGCCGGAAGTCGAGCCGCCGTAGGATGATCCGCCGACGGAGGAACCGCCTGACGTGCTGGTGGCGCCCGACGAGGAAGAAGCGCTGGAGGAGCTGGACGCCGCCGACGCGCCGGACGATGACGTTCCGGTGTTGGCGCATGCGGTCAAACTGGCAATCAGGAGGAAAGGGATCAGCTTGCGGATCATGTAAAGCTCCTTACAACTACTCGACGAAAAAGCCATGATAGACCAGCCGTGGCGCGCTGTAATCAGGGATCGGCGGGCGCCGGGATTCCGGCTTGGCCGGGGGGCGATGCGGGGTAGACGAGCCTGCCTGGCGCGGTAGCAAGTAACTGTTATCAATGGAAATTTCGGCTGTGCGCCGCCAGCCCGCCCAGCAGCTCGGACAGGTCGACCAGGCGCTGCGCGATCAGGTGGCGGATGCCGTCCACGCTCTGCCAGGCGCCGTAGACCCCCAGCAGCGAGGCGCCCAGCAGTTCGCGGCGTTGGCGCTCGATCAGTTCCGGGCGCACGACCACGTTGACGGGGCCGGTTTCGTCTTCCAGCGTCACGAAGATCACGCCCTTGGAGGTTTGCGGCCGTTGGCGCACGGTGACGATGCCGCAAGCGCGCGCCACGCGCTTGTCGGGGTAGGTGTTGAGAACTTCGGCCGGCTGGAAGTTGCGCGCGGCCAGTTGCGGGCGCAGCAATGCGACCGGGTGGCTGTGCAGCGTCAGCCCCAGGCTGCGGTAGTCGGCAGCCACGGTCTGGCTCTCGGAAGGGGCCGACAAGCGGGGGGCCTGCGTGTCGACGATGGCGGCGTCGCGCAGCAGGTCGCGGCTGTGCACGCTGGCGGCCGCTTCCCAACTGGCCTGGCGGCGGTGGCCGGCCAGCGTGCGCAACGCATCGCCGGCGGCCAGCGCGTTCAGGTCGTGGCGGTTCAGCGCGGCGCGCCGGGCCAGGTCGCCGGTGTCGGTGAAGGGGGCCTGCGCGCGGGCCGCTTCGATACGCCGGGCGGCGTCCTCACGCATGCCTTGCAGCAGGCCCAGGCCCAGCCGCACGGCCGGGCGCGGCGTATCGGCGGGCGGCGAATGGGGGCGGGCGCGGCGCTGGGCGCCGGGATGATCGGCGGGCAGGTTTTCCAGCGCGGATTCCCAGCCGCTGACGGTGACGTCGGCGGGCAGCACGCAGACGCCGTGGCGGCGGGCGTCCTGCACCAGTTGCGCGGGGGCGTAGAAACCCATGGGCTGGGAATTGAGCAGGGCGGCCAGAAAGGCTTCGGGCTCGTGCCGCTTGAGCCAGGAACTGAAGTACGCCAGCAGGGCGAAGCTGGCGGCGTGGCTTTCGGGAAAGCCGTATTCGCCAAAGCCCTCTACCTGCCGGAACAGCGCTTCGGCAAATTCCAGCTTGTAGCCGTGGGCAAGCAGGCCGCCCACCAGCTTGATGCGGAATTTGTCCACGCCGCCCTTGCGCTTCCAGGCGGCCATGGATCGGCGCAACTGGTCGGCCTCGCCAGGGGTGAAGCCGGCGGCCACCACGGCGATCTGCATCACCTGCTCTTGGAAGATGGGCACACCCATGGTGCGGCTGAGTACGCCGCGCACCTTTTCGCTGGGATAGGTTTCGTCTTCCTTGCCCTGGCGCCGGCGCAGGTAGGGGTGGACCATGCCGCCCTGGATCGGGCCGGGGCGCACGATGGCCACCTGCACCACCAGGTCGTAGTATTTGCGCGGGCGCAGCCGGGGCAGCATTGTCATCTGCGCGCGCGATTCGATCTGGAACACGCCGACCGTGTCGGCATCGCAGATCATGTCGTAGGTGGCGGTGTCGCCTTCGGGGATGTCCTGCAAGGCCAGCGGCTGGCCACGGCGCTCTCCGGCCAGCTCCAGGGTGCGGCGCAGCGCCGACAGCATGCCCAGCGCCAGCACGTCCACTTTCAGCAGTTTCAGCGCGTCCAGGTCGTCCTTGTCCCATTGCACGACGCTGCGGTCCTGCATGGCGGCGTTCTCGATGGGCACCAGCCGCGACAGCTTGCCGCGTGAAATCACGAAGCCGCCCGGATGTTGGGACAGGTGGCGCGGGAACCCCATCATGGTTTGCGCCAGCGACGCCCATTGCCGCGCCACGCGCGATTCTGGGTCCAGCCCGCATGCGCCCAAGGTGCGCAGCATCTCTTTTTTGCCGTCCCACCACTGATGCGCGCGCGCCACCGCGTCGATGACGCCCAGGTCCACGCCCAGCGCGCTGCCGGTGTCTCGCAGCACGCTGCGCGGCCGGTACGAAATGACCACGGCGGTGAGCGCGGCGCGGTCGCGTCCGTATTTGTCGTAGATGTATTGGATGACTTCTTCGCGGCGCTGATGTTCGAAATCCACGTCTATGTCGGGTGGTTCGTTGCGCTCCTTGCTGATGAAACGTTCAAACAGGTTGTTGCCCCGGGCGGGATCGACCGCCGTGATGCCCAGGCAATAGCAGACGGCGGAGTTGGCGGCGGACCCCCGGCCCTGGCACAGAATGCCCTGGCTGCGCGCGTACTGCACGATGTCGTAGACGGTCAGGAAATAGGCTTCGTAGCGCAGCTCGCCGATCAGGTCGAGTTCCTTTTCGATCTGCCCGGCCACATTTTCCGGGACGCCGGCGGGAAAGCGGCGGGCGGCGCCGGCCAGCGTTTCCTGGCGCAGATAGGTGGCGGGCGTATGGCCGGCGGGCACGATTTCGTCGGGATATTCATAGTGCAGCTCGTCCAGCGAAAACGCGCAGCGGCGCGCCACCACCAGGGTCTGGGCCAGCGCTTCGGGCGGGTAGAGATTGGCCAGGCGCATGCGGGTGCGCAGATGCTGCTCGGCGTTTTCAGAGAGTTCATAGCCGCACCGGGCCACGGGCTGGCGCGTGCGGATGCCGGTCAGCGTGTCGTGCAAAGGCTTGCGCGACCGCACGTGCATCTGCACCTGGCCCACCGCCACGATGGGCAACTGGGCCTGGCGCGCGGCGTGTTCGACGGCGGCGCGATGCTGGTCATCGCGCGAGCGGTACAGCAGGTTCAGTCCGACCCAGGCCCGGTTGGGAAACACGCGCGCCAGCCAGCGCGCCTGCTCGGCCAGCCGGTCGGCGTCGGTGCCGTAGGCGGGCGTCAGGATGGCCAGGCATTCCGGCACCTGGGCCAGGTGCGCATAGCCCTTGGGCGGATGCGTCAGGTCGTCGGGGGCCAG
The DNA here is from genome assembly GCF_001571245.1 of Achromobacter piechaudii NBRC 102461. Lineage (GTDB taxonomy): Bacteria > Pseudomonadota > Gammaproteobacteria > Burkholderiales > Burkholderiaceae_B > Achromobacter > Achromobacter piechaudii. Next base: position 919,768 of record NZ_BCTK01000001.1, read on the forward strand.
ACGGTATTCGCCCTTGGGCGCGCGGGTGCGGGCCAGCGTGATGAGTTCGGACAGATTGCCGTAGCCTTCGCGGGTTTGCGCCAGCAGGGTCAGGCCCAGCGGGGCGGCGTCGGGCGCGGCCCGCAGCTGGAACGTCGCGCCGATGAGGAGCGGCAGCTTCTGGGTCTTGGCCTCAGTGTGGGCGCGCACCACGCCGGCCAGCGAGCATTCGTCGGTCAGCGCCAGCGCGGCGTAGCCCAGCTCCGCCGCGCGCGCGACCAGCTCTTCGGGATGCGAGGCGCCTTGCAGGAATGAAAAGTTCGACTGGCATTGCAGCTCGGCATAGCCGGGCAGCGTCGCCGGCGGGTCGGACGGGTCAGTCGCGTCGTAGGGATCCTCGTCCATGGCGCAGCCTTCAGGCGTACAGGCCGTGCAGGAACCAGCGCGCGTGCTCCGCGTCGCGCTCGCGGTAGATCCAGTAGCGCGCCGACGCCGCGTCTTCGGCGACAAAGTAATCGCGCACGGTCAGGGCCGGGTCCCACCAGCCGCTTTCGATGCGTTCCGGCCCGCGCACCAGCCGCAGCGGCTGGCCGCCGTATTGGGGGCGGTGGCCCGACAGCTTCAAGGCCAGGGGCGTTTTCAACAGCCAGAAGGGGCGGTCCAGCAAGGGCGGCAGAGGCGCGGGCGGGCGCGGCGCGGCCAGCGCATCGCCCCAGGAATTGGCGGCTTCGGGGCGGTGGTCGGGGGTGGGCTGGGCGTGGCGCACCTGATCGCGGCCCAGCCGGGCCACCAGCAGATCCAGCAGCCGGGCGTGGTCGGCCGCCGTACCCCCGGGTTCGGGAAACAAGGTGGTGCTGACGGCGGGTTGTTCCACGGTGTCGGGCGCCAGCAGCGATACGGCGATGACGGGGGCCTCGAGCGTGACGTGGTTCAGCTTTTCGCGCAGCAGGTGCAGGATTTGCGGCGCCTGCCAGACCGGTTGCGCCAGCGCCAGTTCCAGTTCGGTGGGTGGGCGGGCATGGCGGCCGCGCTCGTGTTCGAGGCTGAGCACCACGCGCCGGACCGCCAGTTGCCGCGCGGTGAGCCATCCGCCCAACTGTTCGGCCAGGCGGCGCGCCACTGCCAGCACGGCGTCGGTGTGCTCGACGTAGTCCATGAGTTCGATGCGTCGGGAAAACTGGTTGGGCGGTTCGATCCAGCGATAGAGCTCGGGCGCCTGGCCATAGGCGGCGTCCATCGCTTGCAGAAGATCGGGCGTGCTGCGCCGTTGCAGGCCGGCGCGCGGCAGGGCGCGCAGGTCGGCCAGGGTGTGGCAGCCGATATCGCCCAGCCAGTCCAGGCGGGCCTGGGCCTGCGGCAGCAGCGCCAGCGGCAGGGCGTCCAGCCGGCGGGCGAGGGTGGGCAGGGTGACGGTGCGCCGGGGCATGCGGCGGCCGGCCCGATGCGCCAGCAGCCACGCGCCCCGGGCGGTGGGCGCCATGCCCAGCGACACGCGCAGATCCAGCGCCCTTAACGTGGCCCGTATGCGCTGGCTGAGGGCGCGCGGGCCGCCGAAGAACATCAGGCTGGCGCCGACGTTCAAGAGCACGGTATCGGCATCGCCCAACGCGATTTCGGGGGTGTATTGCAGCAGCGCCAGCGCCGCGCCGTGCAGGACGTCCGTTTCGGCCTGCGGCTGGCGCGGCAGCAGTTCGACCTGCGGGGCGATGGCCGCCGCGCCGGCGCGGCGCATGCCCGGCTTGACGCCGGCATGGCGGGCGGCGGGGGTGAGGGCGGCAACGCGTTCCTGGTCCAGGACGGCGAACGCGTGCCCCTCATGCGGCCAGTGCGGGCGTAGTACGTCCAGCGGCAGGCAGCGCAGGAAGGCGGCGATCCAGAGGCGCATGGCGGGGAGAAGACGGGGTAAGCGCGCCGGGCTCCAGGCCCACGTACAGCGGGGTGTCGCAGACAGGCCCCCGGCGCTTCAGAATATGGACGGACAAGCCGCCCGGCGCGGGCGCAAGCGCCAGCCGCAAGGGGGCAGGGGTGGCGTTCTGCGCGGCGTTGGCCGGGCGGATGGCAATGAACAGCAGGTCGCTGGCCTGGGCCGCCAGATGCAGGCGGCGCAACGATTCGGGACGCACGTGCGGCAGCCAGCAGATCAGCGCGCCACAACTGCCGTTTTTCAGGATCTGTTCCGTTGCCCAGAGGGTGTCGACGGGTTTTTGCGGCGCGACCCACAGCAATTGCCGGGGATCGAGCCGCCAGCTCATCCAGCTGGCGATGTGGGGTTCGTGCGGGGGCTGGACCAGCGCGATGGGGCGGCGCGTTTCCAGCTGGGCTAGAGCCGGGCGCAGCAGGCGGATTTCGCCCACGCCCGGATGCGGGGTCAGCAGTTCGATCAGGGATCCCAGCGGCCAGCCGCCGTCCGGCAGCTCGGCGGAAAGCGAAGCGTGCCCGGTGGGCAGGTTGCGCGCGGCGCCTTTGGCCAACTGGGTGGCGCGCCACAACGCGGGATGGATGCGTTCAGGGGTCATCATTACTGTATGAATATACAGTATTGTAGCCCCCTTTGGCGGGCAGGTCAGGCGCGGCCGGCTAGGCGCGGCCGGCGAGGCGCGGCCGGTCAGCCCGGCCGGCGTCAGCCCCGGTCCAGGTCCGGCCCGTAGAAGCGCATGTCGCCGTAGCGCACCCAGCGCGACTTTTTCATCACCCGATGCCCGATCCACAAGGCCAGGAAGAGCGGAATGGCCAGATAGGTGGAGATCACCCCGATCCAGTCGATGCGATCCTGCAAGAAGGCCTGGTAGTTCTGGCCCAACGTCACCACCAGGCACAGCACGAAGGCCAGCAGCGGCCCAAACGGGAACAGGCCGGCCTTGTAGGGCAGGTCGGCCGTGTCGTAACCGTGCCGCACGTAACCCTGGCGGAACCGGTAATGGCTGATCGCGATGCTCAACCAGACGATGAATTCCGTCATGCCGGCAAAATTCAGCAGCCAGATATAGACCGCCTTCGGGCTGTAGACCACGCTGAACAGGCACAGGCAGGCCAGCGCCGTGGTGGCCAGCAGCGCATACAGCGGCACGCCGTTGGCGGTCAGCCGCTTGAACAGCGCCGGGGCCTGGCCTTCGGCCGCCATGTTGAACAGCATGCGGGTCGCCGCGTACATGCCCGAATTGCCGGCAGACAGCACCGAGGTCAGGATCACCGCGTTCATCACGGTGGCGGCCGACAGCAGCCCCGCATGCTCGAACACCAGCGTGAAGGGGCTGACCGCGATGTCTTCGACTTCGTTGCGCAGCAACTGCGGATCGGTATAGGGCAGCAGCAGGCCGATGATCAGAATCGCCAGCACGTAGAACAGCAGGATGCGCCAGAACACGTTGTTGATGGCGCGCGGCACGTTGCGGCGCGGGTTTTCGGATTCGCCGGCGGCCACGCCGACCAGCTCGGTGCCCTGGAACGAATAGGCCACCACCATCGCCACGCCCACCCAGGTGGCCGCGTTGCCCACGAAGGGCGCCTCGCCGATGGTCCAGTTCACCAGCCCGACCTGGTCGCCGCCATGGATGATGCCCACCAGCATGCCCAGCCCGACGGCGATGAAGCACAGCACCGCCACCACCTTGATGATGGCGAACCAGTATTCGGCCTCGCCGAAGCTGCGCGCCGAAAAGGCGTTCAGCCCGAAGGTCAGTGCCAAAAAGGCCACGCTCCATATCCAGCCCGGCGTGTCCGGCAGCCAATACGCCATGACCAATTGGGCGGCCACCACGTCCACGGCGACCACCGTGGCCCAGCTGACCCAGAAATTCCACCCCAGCGCAAAGCCGAACCCCGGGTCCACATAGCGCGACGCATAGGTGCAGAACGAGCCCGACACGGGCATGAAGGTGGCCAGTTCGCCCAGGCTGGTCATGATGAAATAGACCATCAGGCCGATCACCAGGTAGACGAGCAGCGCGCCGCCCGGGCCGGCTTGCGCGATGGCCGCGCCCGAGGCCACGAACAGGCCGGTGCCGATGGCTCCGCCCAGCGCTATCATCGTCAGGTGGCGCGCCTTGAGCACGCGGTGAAGCTGATTCCGGCTGGCAGGCTTGGCGCCGGAATCGGTGTTCTGTATTTGCATTGCAGGGGGTCAGGTGGCCGCCAAGGCGGCATTCAGGCAAGGCGTGGGCAAGGTTCGGTCAACGCCGGAGCCGCCAACGGTAAAGCCGCGCATTTTACAATGCGGTCTTCGCGGCGCAGTCCAGCGGCCCGGGCCAGCACGGAGCAGTTTCATGGCATCTACCCATACTCTTGAATTTCTTCCCGAACCGGGCGTCGACGTGCGCCAGTTGTTCATCCTGCTGCATGGCGTGGGCGGCTCGCCCGATAACCTGCGGCCATTGGCCCAGGCCGTACGCGCGGCGTTTCCGGCGGCGGCGGTGCTGGTGCCCGAAGGCTTCGAGCCCTTTGACGGCGGCGGCTCGGGGCGGCAATGGTTTTCAGTGCGCGGCGTGACGGAAGAAGATCGGCCCGAACGCGTGGCGGCGGCCATGCCGCCCCTGGAAGCCTATGTGCGCCAGGCGCAGGCCCGCTTCAATCTGCTGCAATCGGACACGGCGATCGCCGGGTTTTCGCAGGGCGCCATCATGGCGCTGGAATTGGTGCAGGCGCACGACGGCATGGCCGGGCGCATCATCGCGTTCTCTGGCCGCTATGCCCAATTGCCCAAGACCGCGCCGCAATTCACCACCTTGCATCTGCTGCACGGGGCCGACGACCCCGTCATGAACGTGTCCCACATCCAGGCAGCCCAGGCGCGGCTTGAGACCCTGCATGGCGATTCCACCATCGACATCGCCAGCCACGTCGGCCATGAACTGCACCCCGCCCTGATCGAGCGCGCTATCGTCCGCCTGCAAACCTGCGTGCCGCTGCGCAGTTGGGAAGCAGCCTTGGGGCTGAACCAGACACCGCCCGACGGCACCACGGTGCACTGAACGCGCGATGAGCACCGCGCGTTCTTCCGTGCCCGCCCCGCCGCGCGCCGCCGACTCCGTGGGGGGCGCGCAAAGCATCTTCCGCGTGCTGCGCCTGTTGAAATACGTCGGCGCCGCGCCCGCGCGCGGCGTCGGCCTGAGCGATGTCGTGCGCGACATCGGCCTGACCCCGCCTACCGCGCACCGCATGCTATCGGCGTTGCTGCAAGAGGGCTTCCTGACGCTCAACCCCAAGCTCAAGACCTACAGCCTGGGGCGCGAATCCTACATTCTTGGCCTGGCGGCGGAAAGCCGGCATGGCATCAAGGCCATCGCGGAATCGGCGGTGCTACGCCTGGCGCAGTCCACGGGCGACACCAGTTTTCTATCGGTGCGTTCCGGCCATGAAGCCGTGTGCGTGGACCGCAAAACCGGCGACTTTCCCATCAAGATCCTGACCCTGGAAGTGGGCCACCGGCGGCCGCTGGGCGTGGGCGCGGGCAGCCTTGCGCTGCTGGCGTTCCTGCCCAACGAGGACATCGACCGCGTGCTGGCCCGCTATGACGCCACCACCGCGCCCGACCTGCCTTCGACCGACATGCTGCGCGAGGACATCGCCGCCGCGCGCAAGCAAGGCTATGCGCTGAACCCCGGACGCATCATCCCGGACATGCTGGGCGTGGGCGTGCCGGTGTTCGACCGCGAACAGCACGTGGTGGCGGCCTTGAGCGTGGCGGCAATCCGCTCGCGCCTGTCCGGCGCGCGCCTGCATGACGTGGTGGCCGCGCTGCAACGCGCGGCGGCGGAACTGTCGGCGGATCTGTTGCCGCGCGCGTGATGGCGGGGGCAGCGCAGTCCGGATGACGCGCGGGAGCGCGACCGGGGAGCGCAACTGGGGACCGCAATCCGGGAGCGCAACGGCCGGAAGTCCGCAGCACCATCTCCCCGCGAATCGACGCTAGCGCCCCGCGCAGGCCTTGCCGCCATCGACCGGCAGGCAGACGCCGGTGATGTACTTGGCCTCGTCGCTGGCCAGGAACAGCGCGGCGTGCGCCACATCCCAGGCGTCGCCCATGCGGCCCATCGGGCTGGCGGCGTTGCGGCGGCGGCGCATTTCCTCGACGTCCTGGAACTGGCCCGCGATCTGCTGGTAGATCAGCGGCGTGTCGATCACGCCCGGCAACACCGCATTCACACGAATGCCTTCCGGCGCGTAGCGCACCGCCAATGAGCGCGTCAGATGATTCAAGCCCGCCTTGGCCGCGTAGTAGGACGTGTACGGATAGGTGTTGACCTGGATCGAGGCCAGCGACGAGATGTTGATGATGCTGCCCCCGCCTTGCGCCAGCATGGCCGGCAAGACATGCTTGCAGGTCAGGAACACGCCGGTCAGGTTGGTGTCCAGCACGCGGTGCCAGCTTTCCTCGCTGGCCTCGATGGGGTCGCCCATCTCGGTGATGCCCACATTGTTGTGCAGGATGTCGATGCGGCCGGCCTCGTCCAGCACCCGCGCCACCACCGCCTGGATCTGCGCCGACTGTGTCACGTCGGCCACCAGCGCGTGGCAATGTCCGCCCTCAGCCTGGATGACGCGCCGGGTTTCGTCGGCTGCTTCGGCGCGCACGTCCACCGCATAGACGCGCGCGCCTTCCCGCGCATACAGCGCGGCGGCGGCCTTGCCATTACCCCAGCCCGGCCCCGACGAACCCGCGCCAAACACCAGCGCCACCTTGTCCTTTACGCGCTGGCCCATGTCATTGCACCGAGATATGGGCGAAGTCGGCCACCTTCTTCCACTTGGCCACGTCCGCCTGGATCATCGCGCGGAAGGCGTCGGGCTTGTCCGCCACCACATACGCGCCCACGCCCGCGTACTTGGCCTGCACGTCGGGGTCGGCCAAGGCCTTGCGCGAGGCGTCATTCAGCTTGGCCAGCACGTCCTTGGGCAAGCCGGCGGGCGCCAGCAGGCCGTTCCACATTTCGGCGTCGTAGTCCGGCAGGCCGACTTCGGCGAAGGTGGGCACGTCGGGCAACTGCGGCAAGCGGGCCTTGGCCGCCACCACGATGGCGCGCAGGTTGCCCGACTGGATGTGCGCCATGGACGAGGCGGCGGTGTCCCACAAGATGGGCACCTGACCGGCGATCACATCGTTCAGCGCGGGCCCCGTGCCGCGATACGGCACGTGCATCATGTCCAGGCCCGACAGCGACTTGTAGTACTCCATGGCCATGTGCGTGGCCCCGCCGTTGCCGGACGAGGCATACGAATACTTGCCCGGGGCCGCCTTGACCAGCGCGTAGAACTGCTTGTAGTCCTTGGCCGGGAAGTCCTTGTTGACGACGATCACGCCCGGCACGCGGATGATCTGCGTGACCGGCGTGAAGTCTTTGACCGCGTCGTAGGGCAGGTTCTGGTACACGGCGGAATTGGTGCCGTTGGTGCTGGACGTGCCCAGCAGCAGCGTGTAGCCGTCGGGCGCGGCGGAAGCCACCGCGCGCGTGCCCACCGTGCCGCCCGCGCCGCCCCGGTTTTCCACCACGACAGGCTGGCCCAGCTGCTTGCCCAGCGCCTCGGCGAAGATGCGGCCCACCACGTCCGAGGTGCCGCCCGGCGGAAACGGCACGATCAGGCGCACCGGGCGGTCGGGGTAGTTGGCTTGCGCGATGGCGGCGCCCGTGAAGGACACGGCCAGCGTCGCGGCCGCCAGGGTGATCCAGGTTCTTCTCTTCATGATGTTGTCTCCTCGCTTCGTATTGTTGTGCGTCTTGCCGTTCTTGTTATGGGGAAATCAGGCGATGCGGTCGCCGGGCTTGATCTTGGCCGCCCGGCTGTCCACACCCGGCAACATGTGCGCGGGGTCGCGCGTCACGACGACGTCCAGGATGGTGGGGCGGTCCTTGCAGGCATACGCATTGGCCAGCGCCGCCTGGATGTCGGCGGGGTCTTCCACGCGGATGCCATTGCAGCCCAGCGCGCGGGCCACGTTGGCGTAGTTGGTTTCCACGAGATCCGACGACTGATAGCTGCCGCTGCCGTACATCAGGTGCTGAAGCGCCTTGATATACCCCGAGGCCGCGTTGTTCACCACCACCAGCGTGAACGCCAGGCCCATGCGCACCGCCGTTTCCAGTTCGCCCAGCGACATGTTGCAGCCGCCATCGCCTGTCAGGCTGACCACTTGCCGTCCGGGGGCGGCGGCGGCCGCGCCGATGGCGCCCGGGATGCCATAGCCGATGGAGGCAAAGCCACGATCGGGCACAAAGCCGCGTCCGGCGCGCTTGGTGTCGAACAGCAGGCCGCCCCAGTGCGCGGCAAAGCCGCCGTCCGCGACCAGGATGCCGTCTTCCGGCAAGGTCGCGTTGATTTCATTCATCAGCCGCGCCATGCCGATCGGGCTGTCTGTCGAGGTCAGCTTGCCGCGCACCGATTCGCGCCACGCGTGCATGGCTTGCCCGACTTCGTCCGCATAGGCCTGGCGATCGATTTGAAGCGCCTGGTCCGCCATGCGTTCGGTCAATTCTTCCAGCGTGGCGCGCGCGTCGCCCCACAGGCGCAGGGCCGGCGTGGTGGTGCGGTCGAACTCTTCGGCCACGATGTCCAGATGGATGATCGGCGCGCCCGCGCTCAACAGTTCGTAGCGCCGCGTGGCTACTTCGCCCAGCTTGCAGCCCACGACGAAGAGGCAATCGGCCTTGGCGATGAAGTCGTTGGCGATGCGGCTGTAGCGGCCAAACAGGCCCGCGTTCAGCGGGTCGCTGCAAGCGATGGCGCCTTTGCCGCTCATCGTGTGCGCGACAGGAATGTTGAAGCGGCGCGCAAAGGTTTGCACGGCTTGCGCCGCCTCGCTGATGTGCACGCCACCGCCGCACAGCATCAGGGGCCGCGCTGCGCCGGCCAGCATGCTGGCCGCCTGGGCCAGATCGTCCGCGTCGGGGCGGCAGCGCAGCGCGGGCGCGCGGCGGGCGTTGGCGCTGGCGTAGAAAGCGTCGGCATCGAAGGCATGGACCGCGTGCGCGATGTCTTCGGGCACGTCCAGCACCACGGGGCCGGGGCGGCCGCTGGTGGCCACCGCGAACGCGCGCCGCACCAGTTCGGGAATGCGCTCGATCATCTCGACACGCAACACATCCTTGACCACCGGCCGCAGCACCTCCAGCTGGCGCGCCTCCTGCGTCATGTTCTTCCACGAATGCAGGCGATGCGAATCGCCCACCAGGGCCACCAGCGGTGTGCCGGCGTTGAAGGCTTCGGCCAGCCCGGTGACCAGGTTGGTGGCGCCCGGCCCCAGGGTGGCGTCGCACACGCCGGGCCGGCCGCTGACCTTGGTGTAGGCGTCGGCGGCGAACACGGCGCAGCGTTCGTCGTTGATCAGGTGATGGTTCAGGTTCAAGCGACGCACGGCGTCGTAGAAGGGCAGCAGCTGAAAGCCGCCCATGCCGAACATCAAGCCGACGTCATGCGCGGCGAACATGCGTGCGATGGCTTCGCCGCCCGTGATTTCCAATTTTTCCGACATGCGGGAATGCTCCTAAAGGATGGCGCGCCCGTTCAACAGGGCGTCGATAAAAGTTCTTAAGGGAATGCCGACGCGGCCGCCCAGGTCGCGGGCCCGGGCGTTGGCGGACGAAATCACGCCTTCCTCGTAGCAGGACCGGGCGTCGCCGATGCACGCGCTATGGGCCGACACGGTCAACGCGGCAATACCGCGTCGTTGCAAGAGCGGCAGGCGGCCGATGCCCGCGTTGTCGCGGCCCATGCCGGCGTCGTTGAAGGTGACCAGCCGGGGCGTGGCGTTCACGCCGTCGGTGCGCAGGCCGGCCAGGCACTCGCCATGCGAGGCCGTGACGGCGATGAGGCCGTCGTCGCGCGCATCCACCAGCGATACCGAGTCGGCCCCGATCACGCTGGGCGCGCCGTCGGCGGCGACACGCAACACCTTGCGCGACTCGTCCAGCGGGGCGGGCGGTTCAAAGCTTGCCGATGACAGCGCCAGGCGCGCGGCGGCGTCGGCCACGCGCATGCCGGGCCGGCAACCCAGCGCGCGAGCCAACGCATTGGCATGGCTGATGACGCCCTGGCGCAACATGTCCGCGCCGTCGCCGATGCGGCAGCTCTGGTAATCGGCGGTGGCGGCGGGCACGCCCCAGCGTTGCAGGTCGGAGAGGCCGGCAATGCCAGCCTGCCGCCAGCCCACGCCCGCGTCGTTCAGGATGACCGCCCGGACCCGCCCACGCGCGGCGCAGTAGGCGGCGTAGCGTCCGCCATGGGACCCGGCGATCACCACGCGGCCGGCGTCGGCGCTGCCCAGCTTGGTGATGCTGTCCAGCACGCTGGCATCAATGGGGTTGTCTCTTGATTCCATATTATGGATTTTTGTTGTGATGAGATTGCTCAGGCCGAGTGGTGCGCTGCAATTGAATCGCGTGGCTCACCGCTGTGCTGACGTGCGACTGATTCTAAGAGCGTGAAAAGCCGCGCGGCAATGGCATATCCATAATGTGGAAACCGATTCAGCGTCGCGGATTGCGCCGGTAGGGCGGGTGAAGACGGCGGCGTGCCGCAACGGGGCCGGTTTTTGTGTACGCCTATCCCGCGATCGCGCAAAAAAAGCGCCCATGGTGGGCGCTTTCAATATTTCCGACCGCCAATGCGGCCGGGAGAACCGTGGCGTCAAACCTGACGAACCGGGTCGGCTATTTTTCCCATCCACCGCCCAGCGCCAGGAATACCGCGATCTGGTCGCTGCTCAGTTCGGCTTGCGAGGCGGCCAGCGCGCTTTCGTTGCTGGCCAGCGTGCGTTCGGCGTCCAGCACGGTCAGGTAGTCCGTCTTGCCGTACTGGAACAGGCGGCGCGCTTGTGTCGCGGCTTCGGCGCTTTGGTCGCGCGCGGCGCGCAGGGCGGCGTCGCGGTCCAGTTGCCGCGCGTAGACCACCAGCGCGCTTTCCGTTTCGCGCAGCGCATTCAGCACCGTGGCGTCAAAGCGCGCCAGCGCCGCCTTGGTGCTGGCCTCGGCTTCGGCGATGCGGGCCTGCACCGCGCCCGTGTTGGGCAAGGTCCACGAGATCAGCGGGCCGACGCTCCAGCTGAACGTGCCACGGTCGCCGAACATGGCGGCGGGGCCGCCCGACGCGGTGGACAGGCCCAGCGTGACCTTCGGATAGAGGTCGGCGGTGGCCACGCCGATGCGCGCGGTGGACGCCGCCAGCGTGCGCTCGGCCTGGCGGATGTCGGGGCGGCGGCGCAGCAGCGCGGCGCCATCGCCCACGGGGATGGTGCTGGTCAGGCGGGGCGCGGCCGCGCATTGCAGCAGCGAGGCGGGCACGTCGTTCGGGGTCTGGCCCGTCAGCGCGGCCAGCCGATACAGCGCGGTGCGCTGCTGCGCCTGGAAGGGCGGCAGGTTGGCCTGCAACTGTTCAAGCTGGCTGCGGGCGCGCGTGACGTCCAGCGTGGTGCCCCGGCCGGCGCGCTGCAAGCGGCTGACGGCGTCCACCGATTCCTTCTGCACCTGCACCGAATGCTGGGCCGAGGCCAGCTGCATGCCCGCCGCGCACATGTTGGCGTAAGCGCGCGCGGTTTCGGCGGCGACGGTTACGCGGGTGGCGTCATAGGCGGCCTGCGCGGCCTGGGCGTCGCTGTTGGCCGCTTCGATGGCGCGACGGATCTGGCCGAACAGGTCCAGCTGATACGACACGCTGGCGCCGGTGGAGTACGACCAGCGGTTGGGCGGGTCGATGCCCGGTTGCAGTTCTTGCAGGCCGGACACATGGCCGAAGGTGGGCGAGGCGTTCACGCCGATGGTCGGTTGCCGCTGCGCCTGCGATTCTTGCACGGCGGCCTGCGCGCGTTCCAGGTTGGCGCTGGCCACGCGCAGGTCGGTGTTGGCGGACAGGGCCTTGTCGACCAGCCCGTCCAGCACCGGGTCGTTGTACAGGCGCCACCAGTGGCCCGACACCGCTTCCTGTTGATACACCCCCTCGCGCGCCTCGATGAAAGACGCGCCGGCGCTCTGACGCTGCGCGACCGCCGCGTCGGGCACCTGATAGTCAGGGCCCACGGTGGTGCATCCGGCCAGCGCAATGATCAGCGCAACAGCCAGCGTCTTTAGCGGAAAAAATTTGGTGTTCATGGCAGCTTCGGCTTGGTGTCGATAAATGGAAGAAATGACGGGGTTGGCGGGGCGCCCCTCGTTGCACGAGGAGCGCGGCAGGAACGTCAGGTCGGTTGGCGCGGCGCGTCCGAAGACGCTTGTGCGGGCGCGGGATCGACCGACACGGTGGCGGTCTGGCCCGCAACCAGGCGCACGCCGTCGGGCACCTCGTCGATCTTCACGCGCACGGGGATGCGCTGCGCCAGGCGGACCCAGTTGAACGTGGGATTCACGTTCGGCAGCAGGTTGGCGCCCGTGCTGCGGTCGCGGTCGGCAATGCCCATGGCGATGCTTTCCACGTGGCCCTGGATGCGGCGCGAATCGCCCATCAAGGTCACGGTGACGGGCGCGCCTTCGTGGATGCCGGGCAGCTTGGTTTCTTCGAAATAGCCTTCCACGTAGAACGAGCCGGCATCCACCAGCGCCATCACGCCGCGACCGGCGGTGGCGTAGGACCCTGCGCGCAGGTCCAGGTTGGTGATGCGGCCATCGCTGGCGGCCACCACGCGGCTGCGTTCCAGGTTCAGGCGCGCGGTGTTCAGCTGCACCTGGGCCTGCGCCAGCGCGGCTTCGGTCTGCTGCACCTTCATCTGGCTTTGCTCGACGGCTTCGGCGGCCACCAACTGGCCCAGCGAGCGGTTGCGCTTGGCGTCGCGCAGCGCCTGATCGTGCGCCACCTGTTGCGATCGCACCGAAGCCTGGGCCTGGTCGTACGCCAACTGGAAGCGGGCGCGGTCGATTTCAAACAGCAGGTCGCCCGCCTTCACGTCCTGGTTGTCGTGCACGGGCACGCTGGTGACCAGGCCGGAAACGTCGGGCGCCACCTGCACCACGTAAGCCTTGACCCGGCCGTCGCGCGTCCAGGGTTCGACTTCGTAGTGCACCCACAACTGCCAGCCGGCATAAGCGGCGGCGGCAACGACGAAGGCCGTCACCGCGAACTTGCCGATGGCAGCAGGGCGAAGGGCGTTGGGAAGTTTCATACCTATCTCTGAAGAAAGTAAGGGGAAATGAGAGACACGCCATACAGCAGCACCACGAACAGCGCCAGGTCGAACAGCGCGGGGTGCCACACCAGGCGATACAGGCCCACGCGGGCCAGCACGCGGCGCAATGCCCAGGCCACGCCCAGCGTGACCACGCCCAGCACCAGCAGCCAGGGGAAGTAAATGCCGTACAGATTGAATTCACCGATCATGATGCGTGGCCCTCCATGGCGGGATGGGCGGGTTGATAGTCGGGGGCGTCGGGGAAGAAGGCGCGGCGGATACCCACCAGCGCCACCACCGCGCGGTCGCGCGCGGCCGCCCCGGCAGGCGTGGCCGCCACGCTGGACAGCGCGCGGTCGATCTGCGCCAGGAACTCGGGCGTCTTGTCGCCCACGCGCCAGGCGGAACGCGCACGGAAAAACTGAGCCAGGCTGTCGAGCACCCGCTGGATCGTGGGCTCGGCCATCGGCAGATGGCGGCGAGCGCGCTGCAATTCCGTGATGTCGCGGCCCACGCGCAGGTCTTTCAGCGCGTCGGCGGCGACCAGGTCGTCAGGCCGTTGGGCCAGCGCCAGGCGCGGCTGCAACAGGCCGATGCGATCCAGCATGCGCGCGGTGTACGTGTGGCGCGACGGCGCGCGCGGCGAGCTGGCCAGCGTCGCCAGTTCCTTCCAGTTGGCGGCCTGGATGCGGCGGGCGCTCCAGTCGGCGCTGACCGTGCGGAAGATGGCGGCGATGATGGCTGCCGTGGCGACACCCATGCACTGCGCGACCTGCGTGTCGATGAACGAAACGATGTCGGCGGTGTTGGTGTCTTGCAGCGCCATGGTGCCCAGGAAGCCGAACAGCATCGCCATCGCCTTGCCCGCGCTGGCGGGCCGCGCGATGAAGATGCCCAGCACGAAGGCGGTGGGCAGCATCGCCAGCGCCAGCATTTCGAACGAATGGATGGCGGGCATGATGCCCAGCAGGTACAACGCCGACAGCGGAATCGAATAGACCGTGTAGGTCAGGAACTGCATGATGCCGGGCACCGGGTTGTCCTGCGATGCGAAAAAGCAGCTGAAGATGGCGGCCATCAGCGCGGCGGTCGCGCCGTTGCTCCAGGCGGTGCCGATCCAGAAGGCGCAGCACACCGAAATGGCTACACCAGCCGCCAGCGCCGACAGCAGCGCCATGCCGTGGTCGCGGTGCAGCGCCGCGTTCGGGTCGCGGGAAGGGCGGGCGTGATGCACCGCGCCGCGCCGGGGCGCGCCTTTCAGGCCGGCGTGGATCTCGCGGCGCAGGGCCAGGCATTCGTCATAGGTGTCGATCAGTTCGCGCAGCCGCGTCATCAGGCTGGCCAGCAGGGCGTCGCGCCATGTCGAATGGCTATCGATGGCGGGCGTGGCATGGGCGACGGCCGCGCGCAACTGCACGGCGGTGTCGTGCGAAGCCTGTGCGCCGGCATTGATCCATTCCGAAATGTCGTGCAGCAGCGCGGACACCGTGTCGGGCAGCGGTTGGTCATTGGCCTGCAAGGCGCGCAGCCGGTCTTCCACGGCCGACACGGCCGGCGTCAATGCCGAAATCTGGTCCTGCATGGCGCGCACCGCGCCCGAGGTCCAGCGCAGGTTGCTGGTGTCAAAGGGCACATGGGTGGACAGCAGGCGCAACTGGGTGATGTCGTTGGCCAGCACGCGGCGATCGCGGTCGCGCTGTTCGGCGGCCTTGCCGCTGAGGGTGTCGTGCATCCAGTTGCGCGCGTCGCGCACGGCCTTGTCCAATTGCAGCGTCAAGGCGGGCGCCAGGCCGCGCGGCAGCACGATGCTGTGAACCAGCGTGGCGCACACGATGCCCAGGCTGATCTCTTCGACGCGGGCTAGCGCCGTGTCGAACACCAGCGACGGGTCGCTGACGCTGGGAAAGCCGATCATGGCGGCGGTGTAGCCGGCCAGCATGAACAGGTACGAACGCGGCGTGCGGTCCAGCACCGACATGTACAGGCACGCGCCCACCCACATGACCATCGCGGCGGTCATCACCACGGGAGAATTGGACAGGCGCGGCACCATGTAGACAGTGGCGGCCGAGCCCACGAAGGTGCCCACCAGCCGGTACAAAGCCTTGGAACGCACCGCGCCCGACCAGGGCTGCGCTACGACATAGGCGGTGGTCATCGCCCAGAACGGACGCGGCAAACCAATGCTGTAGGCCAGATAAAGCGCCATGATGGCGCTGAGGTAGCTCTTGAGCGAAAAGATGGTCTCGCGGACGTTCGGCAATTTCACGATGCGCGGTCCTGTTGTTGCGTCGCGGTCGCGCCGCGACCCAGCGACACGCTCAAGGCATCGAAAACGCGCAGGCAGGCTTGCAGATCCGTTTCGCTGACGCCGCTGAAGAGGCGACGGCGCAGTTCCACCAGCACGTCTTCAACCTGCGCACGCAGGGCGTGGCCGGCGTCGGTCAGATGCAGGGTCTTGGCGCGGCGGTCGTGGGTGTCTTCACGGCGCTCCATCAGGCCGGCGGCCACCAGTTGATCCAGCACGCGCACCAGCGACGGGCCTTCGACGCCCAGCGCCTCGGCCAGCGCGCCCTGGCGCACGCCGTCGCCCAACCGGCCGGCCAGGATGACGGGCCAGGCGGTGGCCTGCGACAAACCGTAATCAGCCAGCGCCTTGTCGGCAGCGCCGCGATAGGCGCGCGACAGCACCATCAAATTGGCGGTGGTGGCCATGAGTTGGGAGTCCGAGGGAGTGTTCATGGAATAGATTGTATCCTATCTATTAGCTTACTAATA
Source organism: Achromobacter piechaudii NBRC 102461 (assembly GCF_001571245.1). Classification (GTDB taxonomy): domain Bacteria; phylum Pseudomonadota; class Gammaproteobacteria; order Burkholderiales; family Burkholderiaceae_B; genus Achromobacter; species Achromobacter piechaudii. Next base: position 935,609 of record NZ_BCTK01000001.1, read on the forward strand.
ATTGAAAATGGCGAATATCCCCATTGATTTTTTCAATTGGTCAGATCAGCGTCGGTTTTCCCATGAACGGGTAATGAGGCCGTTGCGGCCGGCCCCAAGCCGTTCACGCTGCGCAGTCGGCCCAGCAGTTGGGCGTCTCGTACAGGCGCACGCGCGTCAGGCGCAGGTCTGCGCCGTAGTGGCCGTGATAATGCGGGGCCAGCGTGTCGAACACGATCTTGGCCAGGTTCTCGGCCGTGGGAATGCGGTCCAGCACCACGGTTTTGTGATCGGGCAGCGTGGCAAGGAAATCGCGCACGGCAGCATCGCCTTCGAAGACCAGGAACGCGTGGTCCCAGACGTCCACGATGTGGGTCTTGGCGATGTGCTTGATCTCGGAAAAATCCATCAACATGCCGTTGTCGGATTCGCCCGGCGCCTGCACCACATCGCCCGTCAGGGTGATTTCAAGCACATAGCGGTGGCCGTGCAGATTGCGGCATTGGCTGCGGTGATCGGGAATGCGATGGCCGGCGTCGAATTCCAGCCTGCGGGTGACGGAGATCATCGCGCGGTCCGCCGCGCGTGGGGGTGAATCATGGAATGCCTATGTATTTGTGCGTCTGCAAACTCAGCCGCCATTGCGGATGTTGCATACAGTACTGAACGGCCTGCTCGGTATTGGCCACACGTGCCGGGCCGTCCATGGGTTGCAGGAAAAAGTGTTCGAAATCCAGGTGCGCGAAGGTCTCGGGCAGGGCGTTGTGCTGCGGGTAGACCAGCTTCAGTTCGTCGCCACGGTCGATGACGATCGGCGCGGTGCCCTTGGGGCTGACGCAGATCCAGTCGATGCCTGCCGGCGCCTTCACGGTGCCGTTGGTTTCGATGGCCACGGTAAAGCCGCGCGCGTGGATCGCCGTGAGCAGCGGGGCGTCCAGTTGCAGCAGGGGTTCGCCGCCGGTGAAGACCACGTAGCGGTCCTGCGTGCCGGGGCCCCAGGTTGCGGCGATGGTGTCGGCCAGCAGGTCAGGCGTGGCGAACTTGCCGCCGCCTTCGCCATCGGTGCCGATGAAGTCGGTGTCGCAGAACGTGCAGGCGGCGCTGGCGCGGTCGCTTTCGCGGCCGGTCCAGAGGTTGCAACCCGCAAACCGGCAAAATACCGCCGCGCGGCCTGCATGGGCGCCTTCGCCTTGCAGGGTCTTGAAGATTTCTTTGGCGGTGTAGGTCATAAGGTTGCTGGCTGCCAGGGGCAGCGTGAAAATCGGGCAAAAGCGGAATATTTTACTTGGTATAGACTCCCGCCCTATGTTTCATGTCCAAGATTCCCTGTACATCGACGAACGCGACCTGACGTTCAGCATGATCCGCGCCCAGGGCGCGGGCGGCCAGAACGTCAATAAGGTGTCCAGCGCCGTCCACCTGCGCTTTGACGTGCGGGCCTCGCATCTGCCGCTCGAGGTGCAAGACGCCCTGTGCGCCGTCAGCGATCACCGCATCTCGAAAGAGGGCGTGATTGTCATCAAGTCGCAGTCGTTTCGCAGCCAGGAAAAAAATCGGGCCGAAGCCATCGAACGTCTGGTAGCCATGGTGCGCGCGGCGATCCAGGTGGACAAGCCGCGCCGCGCCACCAAGCCCACCCGCTCATCGCAGCGCCGCCGCGTGCAGCGCAAGGTGCAGCACGGCGAGGTCAAGCGGCTGCGCGGAAGGGTCCAGGGCGATTGAGCAAAACCCTAACGCCCGCAGGGGCTTGACTATATATCGAACTTATTCGATTTAAGATTCGATGCATTGCGATATACCGATATGAACCCATCCGCTCCCGCCGCCTCCGCCGATCAGCCGCAAGCCGAAACTGGCGTCGATACCGACGCCATCATCAAGGCGCTGGCCAATCCGGTGCGGCGCGACATCCTCACGTGGCTGAAGACGCCGCATGCGTATTTCGAGGAACGCCCGGGCCACACCTTCGATCACGGGGTGTGCGCGGGCCACATCGACGACCGCTGCGGCCTGTCGCAGTCGACAGTGTCCTCGCATCTGGCCGTGCTGCAACGCGCGGGCCTGATTACGTCGACCAAGGTGGGGCAGTGGGTCTTTTTCCGTCGCAATGAAGTCGCGATTGCCGCGTTCCTGCGGCAGTTGAACCAAGACATGTAGTCGGCCGGCAGCCGCGCGGCGCATTCCCTGCGTCCGCCGCGGCGTGCCACTGCATTCATTGCCCCATTGCCCCGGGGCGGAAGGATTTTGCATGAGCAAATTGTTTGAACCGCTGCGCGTAGGCGCGCTGACCCTGCGCAACCGTATCGTCATGGCGCCGTTGACGCGCCAGCGCGCCAGCGAGGGCCGCGTGCCCAACGAATTGATGGTCGAGTACTACACCCAGCGCGCGGGCGCCGGCCTGATCCTGTCCGAAGCCACCGCCGTCACCCCGCAAGGCGTGGGATACGCCGACACGCCGGGCCTGTGGTCGACGGAACAAGTGAAGGGCTGGCGCAAGGTGACCGCCGCCGTGCACGAGCAGGGCAGCCTGATCGCGGCCCAGCTGTGGCACGTGGGCCGTATTTCCGACCCGATCTTCCTGAACGGCGAATTGCCCGTTGCCCCCAGCGCCATCGCCGCCGGCGGCCACGTCAGCCATGTGCGCCCCAAGCGCGCCTACGTCACCCCGCGCGCGCTGGAAACGGCCGAGCTGCCGGGCGTGGTCGAGGCTTACCGCCACGGCGCGCAGATGGCCATGGAAGCCGGCTTCGACGGCGTTGAAGTGCATGCCGCCAACGGTTACCTGCTGGATCAGTTCCTGCAAGACAGCACCAACCATCGCACCGACCAGTACGGCGGTTCGCTGGAAAACCGCGCGCGCCTGCTGCTGGAAGTGGTGGACGCCTGCGTGGCGGTGTGGGGCGCGGACCGCGTGGGCGTGCACTTGTCGCCGCGCGGCGATGCCCACACCATGGGCGATTCCGACCCGGCCACGACGTTCCTGTATGTGGCGACCGAACTGGGCAAGCGCGGCATCGCCTTCCTGTGCGTGCGCGAACACGAAGGCGAAGACAGCCTGGGCCCGCGCATGAAGGCGGCGTTCGGCGGCGTCTATATCGCCAACGAGGGTTACACCCGCGAATCGGCCGAAGCCGCCATCGAGCAAGGCCGCGCCGACGCGGTGGCGTTTGGCGTGCCGTACATCGCCAACCCTGACCTGGCGCGTCGCTTTGAATTGAACGCACCGCTGAACACGCCGGAGCCGTCCACGTTCTACGCCCAGGGCGCGACCGGCTACACCGACTACCCGGCGCTGCCCTGAGCCTGCGGGCCCGCTAGAACACCGCGCGCATCGGATAGGTAAACAAGCCGAAGTGCGCGGCGTTCAACCCCAGGTGGGCCAGCACCGCTGCCGCCAGACCGCCGTAGCGATAGGCCACCCCATAGGCCGCGCCCGCCAGCGTGGCCAGCAGCATCCATTGCCAGCCGCCTGCAAAATGCGCCAGGCCGAACAGCACGGCGGCCACGCCTGACGCCGCAGCGCTTCCCCAGCGCCGATGCCGCCAAAGGTTCGCAAGCTGCTGTTGCACATAGCCGCGAAACAGCGCCTCTTCGGCCAGGCACACCAGCAGCGCGTTGTTGATCAGCCAGAGCCACCCCGTGTCTGGCCATTTGGGCGCCCAGCCCACCACCCGCAGCGCCAGCGCCACGCCCATGCATATCAGCACGGCCGCCGCGCACGCCAGCAATGCCGCCGCCACGGTGCGGCGCGCGTTCTCGCCCATCATGGGCGGCGCAAGTACCCAGATCACCCAGAACGCGACCAGCGGCTTGTCCAGGTTCAGGTACATGCCGAAGGCCACCGCGTCCGCGCTCAGGGGCGCGGGCGGGATCACTTGCGGGTTGTGAAAGCCCGGCAGCCAATGCAGGAACAGCGCGGCGGCCAGCAGCACGAACAGCACATGCCCCACCACGCGGACCGCCTTGCCGGAACCAGACCGCACGCACATCGCCGCCAGCCCCAGCAGCGCCGGCGCGGCGAACGCTATCGGGTCGATCACCCCGTCCGCCCAGGCCCATGCCCACGCCACGGCCAGCGGCGCCAGCGCCCAGCGCCGGGTGGCGGGCGGCCAAAGCAAAGCAGCGGCGACAAACAGGGCGGACCACGGGCTGAACAAGGACATGACGGCAATCGGGATCGGCAAGCGAGGCGCAGAGTTTAAGCGCGCGCTGCTCGATCCGGCGGGGTGCTGCCTGCAAAGAGGCCGAGCGCCGGTCTTTTCATTTCGGCGCATTCAGGCGACCATGCCGCAGCGGCGGCCTCGTGCCCGCCCTTATCCGGCCCACGGAAACGTGGCCGCAACAGGAGTCGATATGAAGATGATTGCGTGGTTGATGTTGGCGGCGGCCATTTTGCCGTTCGTCTCAACGATCGTGGCGAAGGCGGGCGGCCAGAAGTTCGATAACAACGATCCGCGGGCGTGGCTGGCGCGCCAGGATGGATGGCGCGCGCGCGCCAATGCCGCCCAGATCAATACGTTCGAAGCGCTGCCGTTCTTCTACGCCGCCGTGTTGTTCGCGCTGTACACGCAGGCATCGCCCGCCCACGTCGCCACGCTGATGGCGTGCTGGCTGGGCGTGCGATTGGGTTATCTGGCGATGTATCTGGCGGGTTGGGGCGCGTTGCGTTCCCTGGTGTGGGCGATCGGCGTGGGCTTCGTGATCGCCATCCTGTTTTCGGGCGTCTGAGCCGCGCGGGTCATTGCCGAAGAAGGCCGGCCGTCATACAAAGGCCGGGCCTTCACGGTTCTGTTGTCACTTCCATTCGAAGACGGCGCGCCCGGTGCCCGGGCCCTGCACGTTGACTTCGCGCTCTTGCGCGCGGCCTTCATAGGTGGCCGACACCTTGTAGTTTCCGGCTGGCAGCTTGACCAGCATGTACGGGCCTTCGGCCGTGGCCTTCAGCACTTCCTTGCCTTGCGCGTCGCGGATGACGACGCCGACGCTGGCGACGTAGTCCGCTTTGCCGTCACGTTGCGCGGCGAAGGTCAGCGACAGCGGATAGTCTTTGGCTGCGGCCTTCATGGCCTCCGATTCGTCGATGCCGATGCCGCCGCTCATGTATTGCACGGCGCCTTGATGCTGGACCGGGGGCAGCGCGGCCTGCGCGGTGGACAGCACACCGGCCAGCGCGATGCCGCCCAGCGCCATCATGGCGGATATCTTGCAGCGTTCAATACGTGTGTTCATCAGGTTCTCCTGGAGTGGACGAGTAAGTTCGACTGGGACGCCAGAGCGGAGTTCGCTGCGGCGCGTTCGCAAGATCAACCGATTGTTTCTGCGCGGGCCATTTCCGAAACGCCGGCCCGGCCAGCATATCCCCGCGCGCTCAGGCTTGCCAGTCAAAGGCAAGCCGGCTTTCGCCGCCCACCGTGCCGTCCGGCAGAAAGCGCCTTTCCTCCAACAGCCCCGCGCCACCCTCGCGCAGCACCAGCACGCTGGAGCTGCGGGTGCCGTAGTCGCGGCTGACGATGAACGGGCTGCTCAACAGCTTTTCTCGGTCTAGCGGCAGGCCGGTCGCGGGCATGTCGTCATCGGTGGCGGTCTGGCGGTCGGCCAGCGCCTCGAACAAGGCGGGCAGGTCGGGTTGCGGCGAGCGGCCCAGCACCTCGGTGAAGGCCGTCTTGGTGCGGGCCAGCTTGGGCCACGGCGTATCCAGCAAGTGATTCGACAGGGCGTAGATGCCGGGGGCGAGCTGGCGCGGGGCGCCGTCGCGGTTGCTCAGGTACCAGGCCCCGCGCGTGTCGCCCACGATCAGGTTGAAGCCGTTGTACGCCTGATCCGATTCATGGGTGCGCGCCAGATAGTCGGCGGGCGCGTCGTCGCCGCGCAGGTAGTCTTCGACCAGCGCGCCGCGCGAGGGGGCGGGGTCCCGGTGTTTGCCGGGTTCCCGGAAATTGGTCACCAGCGCAAAGCGGCCCCGCGTCGTCACCCCCATCCACGTGCCGCCCGCCAGGCCGTCGCGGCCCGCGGAGATGGATGGCGCGTCGGCCCATTGCGCGGCCGCCAGCGTGGGCCGGGCATGGAATTCGTCGCGATTGGCGGCGATCAGGATGGGAATGCCCGGCAAGGCGTGCAGGGCCAGTACGGCAAGACACATGGTTCAGACCTGGAGATGAGACGGTTGGGGAGGGCGCGCACCGGGCGCGGCGGCCGCGAAATCCGGGCCGGTCAGCGCCGCGCGCAGGTTCTCGATTTCGGCGGACACGTCGGCCAGCGCAGGCGTGGGGGCCGTGATGGGATCCGCGGGTGGGGCGGCTCCGTTGGCGACGGCCTCGCTCAAGGCGTTCAGGGCATGGGCTAGCCGGCCGACCTCGGCGGGGCTGGGTGGCGGCTGGTCGGCGGGCAGCGACCAGGCGGTATCGGACACCGCGTTGGCCACACGCTCCAAGGCGACCTCGACCGGCCACCAGGCCAGCGCGCGCCGGCTGACCAGGCGCGGTTCCGACAGGCCGCGTTGCAGTGCGATGCGCAGGTCCGACAGGCTGGCGTAGGCGCGGGCGCGCAGCGCGTGGCGGTTGGCGGCGTCGGCTTGGAACACCGTGTTCAAGTAGGCGGCCAGCGTGGCCATCGCCGACGACACCGCGTGGTCCAGGTTGTTGCGCTCAATCCGTATCCAAGGCAGATAGCCCACCAGCAGCACGATGCCTGCCGCTACGCCGACGTCGATCAGCCGCGCCAGCGCGATGGTCCAGCTTCCCGGTTGCAGCGCGCCGATCAACAGCACCAGGATGGGCACGAGTATCGCGGAGAACAGGCCATAGTTGCGGCGGATGGACCAGGGCAGCAAGGCGGCCAGCAGCGCCACCGTGAACAGGCTGGCGATGCCGTTGTGGTCCACCGCCAGCACGGTCGCGCTGATGGCCACGCCCACCGCGCTGCCGCCGCAGCTTTGCAGCGCGCGCGCAAACACCGAGCCGAAGTTGGGCTTGAAGATCACCACGACGATCAGCGGCACCCAATACGAACGCGGCAGCGACGCGGCGTGCGCCACGACTTCGGCCGCGATCAGGCACAAACCCAGCCGGATCAGATAGCGCATCGTGGTGGGGCCGGGGCGGTAGGTGCGCACCAGCACGCGCCAGGGCGTGCGTGGACGCACCGGCGCCAGGCCCGCCAGCGGGTCGGCGTCGGCCGCCTTGACGCCCTGCATCAGCGGCAGCGCCTGGGCCAGCGCATCCGCCAACTGCGGCATGCCGGCCTGGCGCAAGGCGGCGATATCGTCGTCCGGGGCGGGCTCGCGGTCGTTCTCGACGCGGTCGGCCAGATGGTTCATGACGCGCGCGCAGACGGGCGGCAAGGCGCGTCCGGCGCGCGCCAGCGACAGCGCGGCATTGGTCAGCGGCGTGCAGGCCTGTAGCTGCGCGGCCAGCCGGGCCAGGCGCGGCGACGGCCCGGCGGCGCGACCGCGCGCGGCCAGCAGGGTGTCGTAGGCGGTGGTCATGGCCGCTTCCATGTCGCGCCGGGCGACCATGGTGCGCGAGGTGCCGATGGCGGCGAACAAGGCCGCCAGCTTGCGGTACGCCTGCGCGACGGCGGCGCGTTCCGGCGCGATCGGGTTCACCACCCAGCCCGCGAGCGTCAGCGCCAGGCCGAACAGCCCGCCCGCGCCCACCAGCACCGACGGCATCCACGGCGGCAGGCTGGACGTCAGGCTAGATCCGACGATGACATACACCGCGAATTGCAGCGTGGCCACCGCCGCGATGTTGTTGAACGTGCCTACCAGGCTGGCGATCAGCACCAGCACGGTCATGGCGGCGGACGTGCCCAGCCCGTGTCCGGCCACCAGGTAGCCCAGCAGGTAACCGAGCGCGCCGCCGAACACCGTGCAACCGATGGACAGGGCGCGGTTGCGATAGGGGCCGCCGTTGTCGCCAGTGATGGCGGGCAGCGCGCCCAGCGCCACCAGCGCCGCCGCGCCGCTCTGGTTCAGCGCCAGGCCCACGGCGCACGGCAGGCCGATGGCCAGCGCGGCGCGCAGCGCCACCCAACCGCTGACCGGCGACGGCGTCATATGCGCCAGGCTCATCAACCAGCGCATATTGGAGCCGCGCGCGCCGTGGCGGTTCAGGGGGCGGGACATGGCGGCCTCATGGGGATGGGCGCTTCAGGCCTTGATCAGCGGCGCTTCTTCGGGCGCCGCCAGCCGGAAATAATCTTCGGTGTTCAGCAGAATGGAAGCGTCCAGCCGCCCCGCGTTGAATACGATTTCATCGTGGCGGCTGCGCAGGCTGGGATCGACCAGCAGGTGCAGGTCGGGATTGAACGAGAACGGCGGGATTGCGCCGATTTCGCAGCCGGTCAGCTCGCGCGCCAGGTCCTGCGAGGCCAGCGAGGCCTTCTTGCCGCCCGCCGCGCGCGCGATGGCGTCCAGATCGGCCTGCTTGTCGGCCGGAAACACGGCCAGGACATTCTTGCGCACGTTGGACGAAATCTTGACGCGGCACACCAGGGCCTTGGCGCCCTGGCTGACTTCGGTGCCACGAATGGCGGCCACTTCGACCGAGCGGCCGGCGGCGGGGTGGTGGATCAGGCGATGGCGGGCCTGATGCTGGGCAAGCAGGGCCGTCAGGCGTTCAAAGACTTCCATATCCAGGGCGTAACGGGTAGTGGAATGGGACGCGGGCGCCGCAATCCGGCCCCGCAGTCGCATGATACGCCCGTGCCGTCCCTCAGATTTCGCCGGTGAAAGCGTAGCCCCAGCCCCAGACGGTGCGGATCGGCAGCTCGACATTCATGTCCTGCGCCTTGCGCCGCAGGCGGCTGACCACCACATCGGTGCGGCGCACGGATTCCCGGCCTGCCTGCGCGTCGCCACCCGAGGCGTCGCCGCGCGGCAGCCGCTTGTCGGCCGAGGTCGTCAACTTGAGCAGGAATTCGCGTTCCGCCAAGGTCAGGGCCAGGCGCGTTCCCTGCGGGCTGACGAGCGTCCAGGCGGCATCAAGAAACTGCCACTTGCCGTGCGCATCGGCTGCCGGTGGCGCAACGGCGGGACGCGGTTCGGCCTCCAGCGGCAGCGGGCGGCGGCCCGTGGCCGGCACGCGCCGCACCAGCGCTTGCAGCGCGGCGGCGATTTCAGCGGTGGCCACGTCATGCTGAAAGCAGGCGTCGGCGCCGCAGTGCAGGCCCAGGATGCGATTTTCCGGGGAATCGAAGGTAGACACCGCGATGATGCCGGCGGTGGTGTCCATGGCGCGCAGACCTGCGACGGCCATGCAAAGATCGGAAAGTTCGGCTTCCATCACCAGTAGCGGCGTGCGGCGCGCCTGAAACAGACGGAACAGGCCGTTGGAGTCTTCGCAGCGACGCGGCGAGAAACCCATGTCGGCCAGGGCGTCGCTGCGGCGCGCGCGTTGGTCGGGATCGGGTGAGAAGACGATCAGGTCTAGTAGGTCGTTCATGAATCGTAGTGATCTTTGCAGCTTGAGCGCATGCATGATGCTACGAAAACCCCGGTTCCCTAACCCCGCACAAGGCTACTTTCGTACCCGAATTCTCAGACATGATCGGGTGCCGGCGCGAATGCTTGCGGCGCGCGGCGAACCGAACAATGTTTGAATCTATGCTCCGGCGCGACCCCGCGAGGGCGGGGCTGACACCGGGTTGAACGGATACACGTCACAAACGCGGGGAATGCCTGCTTCAAGGGCTGGCCGGCTCGTTCCACCAGCCTCCGCCCAAGGCGTGCAGCAGCGCCGCCGTATCGGCGTAACGCGCGGCGTCGGCCTCGGTGCGGGCGATGCGCGTTTGCAGCAGTTGGCGCTGGCTGTCCAACAGGCTTTGGTGGCTGATGCCGCCCGCCTGGTAGCGGCCCTGCGCAATGCGCTCGGCGTCGGCGGCGCGGCGCCAGGCGTCGTCATAGGCGTTGAAGGCGTCGGCATCGGTCTGCACGGCGCGCAGCGCGTCGGCTACCTGTTGCAGCCCTTCCAGCACCGTCTGCCGGTAGGCGGCGGCCGCCGCTTCATAGCCGGCTTCGGCCGAGCGCTTGCGCGCGCGCAGTTCGCCGCCGCGAAACAGCGGTTGCGTCAGGCCCAGGCCCAGGTTCCACACGTTCACGCCGTTGGACAGATCCCCCAGGCTGGTGCGCTGCGATCCGAAACTGGCTGTCAGCGTGAATTGCGGATACTGGTTTGCCGTGGCCACGCCCACATCCGCCGACGCCTTGTGCCACAGCGCCTCGGCCGCAAGAATGTCGGGCCGTTGGCGCGTCAGGGCCGAAGGCACACCGGTGGGAATGTCGGGCGGCAGCGTCAGGTCGGCCAACCGAAGGGGCGGCGCGCGCAGGGCGGCGGGTGGCACGCCCAGGTACACCGCCAACTGATGCGTGGTTTGCGACAGCTGCTTGTCCAGGGGCGGAAGCAGGGCGCGGGTCTGCGCCACCAGCAGCTCCTGGTTGCTCAGGTCGGCCTGGGCGATGCCGCCCGCCGCCACACGCTGCCGCATGATGTCCTCTTGGCGCTCTTGCGCGGCCAGCAGGTCGCGCGTGGCGGCGATGCGTTCGGACAGATCCGCCTGGCGGATGGCGGCCGTGACCACGTTGGCCGCCAGGGACATGCGCGCCGCTTGCAGTTCGTGGGCCTGGTAATCGACCTGCGCCGCCATGCCCTCCAGCACGCGCCGATTGCCGCCGAAGACGTCCAGCGTGTAGGACACGTCGATCGACGCGTTGTAGAGCGTGAAGGGCGGGGGCGGCTGGGCGACCGGCACGCCGAACGCCGACGGGTCGACCTTCTGGCGCGCGGCCGACACGTTGGCGTCGGCCGAGGGCAACAGGCGGCCACCCGTTTCGGCGTCCAGGTTCTCGCTGGCCTGGCGCAGCGTGGCGCGCGCCTGGGCCAGCGTCGGGCTGGCTTGCAGCGCCTGCCGCACCAACTGGTCCAGCGCGTCGGAGTGAAACAGCCGCCACCACTGCGCGGGGATGTCAGCGCCGCTTTGCACGCGTTGCGCGGCGTTGGCGGGCAGGCCGTCGCCATTTGCTGTGTAGGAAGCGACCTCGGGCGCGGCGGGGGCGGCGAAATCGGGTCCGACGGTGCAGCCGGCGGTGAACGCCAAGAGTCCGATGGCCGCCAATGCGTAACCGGCGCGGCGCGGGGCACGGGACTGACGACGCGTGAGGCGGCGTGGTGAGAAGGAAGGGGCGAAACGTGGCATAGCGCGTCAGTCCAGGGTTCGGCGGTAGAACTTCACGGCGGCGGTCATGACGACGGCGGTGAACAACATCAACGGCCAGACGCTGGGCCACAGGTCCCACCAGCCATTGCCTTTGAGCAGGATGCCGCGGATCAGCCGGTTGAAGTGCGTCAGCGGCAGCAGGTTGCCCAGGTATTGCGCCCACATCGGCATGCCCTGGAACGGAAACATGAATCCGGACAGCAGCATGTTGGGCAGGAAATAGAACATGGTCAGCTGCATGGCCTGCAACTGGTTCTGCGCCAGCGAGGACAGCGTGATGCCCACGGTCAGGTTGGCCGCCACGAACAACAGCGCCGCCAGGTACACGGACAGCAGGCCGCCCAGGATCGGCACGTGAAACACGTAATGCGCGGCCAGCAGGATGATGGTGGCCTGGATCAGCCCAATGGCGATGTAGGGCACGATCTTGCCCGTCATCACCTCGATCGGCCGCACCGGCATCGACAGCAGGTTTTCCATGGTGCCGCGCTCGCGTTCGCGCGTCATCGCCAGGCCCGTCATCATCACCAAGGTCATCGTCAGGATCACACCCATCAGCCCGGGCACCGTGTTGTATTGCGAGATCTGCTCTTCGTTGTAGAGACGGTGCACGAGCACGTCGAAGGGCGGCTGCCCGCCCGCCAGCCGCGCCAGGGGGCCGGTCAGGTCCTTTTGCGCGACCGCCTGCGTCAGTTGCGTGGCCGCGCCAATCGCCATGCCGGTGGCCATGGGGTCGGTGGCGTCCGCCTCGATCAAGAGCGCCGGACGTTCGCCGCGCAGCAGCCGCCGCGAAAAGTCCGGCGGGATGGTCACCACGAACAGCACGCGGCCCTGCGCCAGCGCGGCGCGGCCGGCCTCTTCGTTGTCCAGTTCTTCGGTGATGTGGAAGTAGTCGGAAGACCTCATCGCCGCGATGAAGCTGCGCGTGAACGGGCTGTGATCGGCCGTGATGATGGCCGTGGGCATCTGCTTGGGATCGGTGTTGATGGCGTAGCCAAACAGCGCCAACTGCATGATGGGCAGGCCCACGATCATGCCGAAGGTGATGCGGTCGCGGCGCAGTTGCAGGAATTCCTTGAGCACCATGCTCCACCACCGCGCCCACGAAAAGCCTTGCAGATGGCGCATCATGCGGGGCTCTTGAAGTTGTCGGTGGATCGGTTCATCAGGAAGATGAAGACGTCTTCCAGGCTGGTGGGTATGGGTTCCAGGCGCAGGTCCTGGCCGCGTATGGCCTCGCGCAGAGTGCGTTCCAGCAGCTCGGCGTCCTGACCGCTGACGTGCAGCGCCGAGCCGAACGCCACCGTCTGGTCCACGCCTGGCGCGCTGCGCAGGCGCTGGCCCAGCGGCACCAGGTTGTGGCCGTGGATGGCCCAGGTCGACAGGCGCTGTTCGGCGATCACCTGGTCGGCGGTGCCTTGCGTCAGCAGCTTGCCGTAAGAGATGTAGGCCAGCTTGTGGCAGCGTTCGGCTTCGTCCATGTAATGCGTGCTGACCAGCACCGAGATGCCGCGCGCCGCCAACTCATGCAGTTGTTCCCAGAAGTCGCGCCGCGCGGTCGGATCCACGCCAGCCGTGGGCTCGTCCAGCAGCAACAGGCGCGGTTCGTGCAGCAGGCAGGCGGCCAGCGCCATGCGCTGCTTCCAGCCGCCCGACAACGAGCCGGTCAACTGATTGGCGCGGGTGTGCAGGCCCAGGTCCTCCAGCGCGCGGTCCACGGTCTGCTTGCGTTGCGGCATGTCGTACATGCGCGCAACGAAGTCCAGGTTTTCGCGGATCGTCAGGTCGTCCCAGTACGAGAACTTCTGCGTCATGTAGCCGACGTGACGCTTGATCTCTGCGCTCTCCTTCACGATGTCGTAACCCAGGCACGTGCCGCTGCCCGAATCCGGCGTCAACAGGCCGCACATCAGCCGGATGCAGGTGGTCTTGCCGCTGCCGTTCGGCCCCAGGAAGCCGAAGATCTCGCCTTCCTGCACGCGCAGCGACACGTCGTTGACGACGTGCTTGTCACCAAAACGCTTGTTCAGGCCGCGCACGTCGATCACGGCCTTGCCGGCGTTCGGGGCGTTGCTGGCAGTCTGGGCGCTGCTGTCAGGCGTGGTCATTGCAGCGTGGCCTCGACGGGTTGGCCGGGATGCAAACGCGCGGCGGCCTCGGGCGCGGGGCGCGCTTCGACCATGTACACGAGCTTGCTGCGGTTCTCACGGCTGTAGATGACGGGCGGCGTGTATTCGGCCTGATCCGACACGTAGTCGATGTGCACGGGTATCGGATCGCCGCAACCGTCGCAGCGCAGGCTGGCCTGCTGCCCGGCTTTCAATGCGCCGACCACGGTTTCGGGCACGAAGAAGCGCACCTTGATGTTGCCGGGCGGCAGCAGGCTGACGATGGGGCTGCCGGCCGGCACCCATTCGCCCACGCGGTACATCGTGTCAAAGACCCGGCCCGCCGCTGGCGCGCCCAGGCGTTTTTGCGCGAGCGTCCATTCGGCCTGGGCCAGCGTGGCGCGCGCCGCCTCGACCTGGGCGGCTTGCGCCAGGCGCTGATCCTGGCGCCCGGGCAGGTTGGCCACTTCCAGTTGCGCGCGCAGTTCGCGCACGCGTGCGGCGTCCGACTGCGCCTGTTCGCGGCTGTCGTCCAGCTGCGCCCGGGCAATGCCGCCCACGCGGAACTGCACGGTGTCGCGTTGCAACTGCGTGGCCGAGCGGCGGCTTGCGGCTTCGGCCTGCGCCAGCTGGGCGCGGGTGACGTCGATTTCCGGCGGTCGTTTGCCGGTGCCGATGTCTTCCAGTTGTGCGATGGCGGCGGCCAGTTGCGCGCTGGCCTGGTCGCGGGCGGCGCGTTCCCGCGTGGCCTCAAGCGCGAACAGCGGCGCGTCCGCGTCCACCTGCTGCCCGCGCGTGACGTTCAGCGTGTCCAGCCGGCCGGCTTCGGACGATGCCACGTAGACGTAGTCGCCTTCCACATAGCCTTGATAGAACGGCGTGGCGTCCTGGCCGCAGCCGGCCAGGAGCAGCACCAGCGCGGGCAGCGCGGACGCGTAGCGAAGTAGGGCGGGGCGCAGGGTGGGCATGGTCATATCGCGGCGGCAGGATGGTCGGACGGCGAGAACAACCCGCCGGTCAGGACGGCGATGGCGTGGGCCGCGATCGCGTCGGTATCGATGGCTTGCGTGGGGGCATCGCCTTCCCAGACGCGGCGCCACAGGTTCGAGGTGGCCAGCGGCAGCAGCGTCAGGCCCAGGACAGAAACGAACACCAGGCGCGGCTCGACGCCCGCCGTGATCGCCCCGCGCTGGCGGGCCTGGCCGATCATGCTGGCCAATGCGGCCAGGCGCTCGGTGGGTACGTGCGGCAGCACGCGTTCGCGCAACTGACCGCCTTCGTTGACCACTTCATGCAGCCACAAGGCGGGCAGCCAGGGCCGGTCGGTCGCGCTTTGCACGATGCGCTGCACGATGGCGGCCAGATAGCCGCGCACGGCGGTCGCTGGGTCCAGCGGCGCGTCCGCTTCCGTGGAGTGCGCGGCGTCGCGGGCCAGCGGCACGGGCGACCAGACATAACCGATGACGGGCACCACGCGTTCCAGCACGACGGCGTCGATCAGTTGGTCACGGCTCTTGAAGTAGTAATGCACCATCGCCGGCGTGACGGCCGCGCGGCGGGCGATGTGCGCGATGGTCGTGGCGGCGACGCCCTGCGCCGCGAACATGCCCGTGGCGATGTCCAGCAATTGGGCGCGCATGGCGGCGGCGTCGGGGCGCGCCGGGCGGCCAGGACGGCGCGCGGGGGTCGAAGCGGAGGTCGACGCGAGGGTCGATTTGGGCAGCGGTTTGGACATGGAGCGCAGTTTAATTAAGTATTTAATTAATTAAAAGGGGGGTGAGCGGCAGGGTTACAAAACCGGTCGGCAGACTTCGATGGTGTAATGGCCCGGTTCCCCATCTTGCTGCCCGGGCATTGCCTGCAAGACCTTGGGCAGCTTCCCCTGGAGGCTGGACTTCAATGACGCAATCCTCGTCCATCAATCGCCGTATCGTGCTGGCCGCACGTCCGCACGGCGAACCCACCGACAACGATTTCCGCCTGGAAACAGGCGAGGTGCCGCAGCCCGGCCCCGGCCAGGTATTGCTGCGCACGGTGTACCTGTCGCTCGACCCCTATATGCGCGGCCGCATGAGCGACGCGCCTTCCTACGCCGAACCGGTGCAGATCGGCCAGCCCATGGTGGGGGGCACGGTCTCGCGAGTGCAGGCGTCCAACCATCCCGAATTCAAGCCCGGCGACTGGGTGCTGGCCCAATCCGGCTGGCAGGACTACGCCGTGTCGGACGGCGCGGGCCTGTTGCGCCTGGGCGCCAACCCGCAGCATCCGTCCTATTCGCTGGGCGTGCTGGGCATGCCCGGTTTCACGGGCTACATGGGCCTGCTGGACATCGGCCAGCCCAAGGCGGGCGAAACCGTGGTGGTGGCCGCCGCCAGCGGCGCGGTGGGCGCGGTGGTGGGGCAGATCGCCAAGATCCACGGCTGCAAGGTCGTTGGCATTGCGGGCGGCGCGGACAAATGCCGCTACGTGGTCGACGAGCTCGGCTTTGACGACTGCCTGGACCACAAGGCCCCCGACCTGGCCGGCCGCCTGTCGCGCGCGGTGCCGCAGGGCATCGACGTCTACTTTGAAAACGTGGGCGGCGCGGTCTTCGACGCCGTGCTGCCCTTGCTGAACCCGCGGGCGCGCGTGCCCGTCTGCGGCCTGATATCGGCCTACAACGCCACCAGCCTGCCCGACGGCCCGGATCGCCTGGCGCTGCTGATGCGCACCATCCTCACCAAGCGGCTCAAGGTGCAGGGCTTCATCATCTTCAACGAATACGCGCATCGCTACGGCGAATTCCGCGAAGCCATGGAAGGCCTGATCGCGCAGGGCCGCATCAAGTACCGGGAAGACGTGGTCGACGGGCTGGAGAACGCGCCGCGCGGCCTGATCGGCCTGCTCAAGGGCGAGAACGCGGGCAAGCGCATCGTGCGCGTCGGCCCGGACCAGTAAGCGCGCAACCCAAGGAGCGCAACATGAAAATTCTGATCGTGCTGACATCCCACGACACGCTGGGCGACACCGGCCGCAAGACCGGCTTCTGGCTGGAAGAGTTCGCGGCGCCTTATTACGCGTTCGTGGACGCGGGCGTGGCCGTCACGCTGGCCTCGCCCAAGGGCGGCCAGCCGCCCCTGGACCCCAAGAGCGACGACCCCGACGCCCAGACCGACGCCACGCGCCGATTCCGCCAGGACGCCGAGGCCCAGCGCGTGCTGGCCAACACGCAGCGGCTGGCCGACGTGCAGGCCGCCGATTACGACGCGGTGTTCTATCCCGGTGGCCATGGCCCGCTATGGGACCTGGCCGAAGACGCCAAGTCCGTCGCCCTGATCGAGACCATGCTGGCGGCGGGCAAGCCGGTGTCGGCGGTGTGCCACGCGCCCGGCGTGCTGCGCCATGCCAAGACGGCCGACGGCAAGCCGCTGGTGCAGGGCCGCCAGGTCACGGGCTTTACCAACAGCGAAGAGGCGGCGGTGCAACTGACCGACGTGGTGCCGTTCCTGGTGGAAGACGAACTGACGCGGCTGGGCGGTTTGTACAGCCGCGGCCCCGACTGGCAGCCTTATGTGATTTGCGACGGCTTGCTCGTGACCGGGCAGAATCCGGCTTCGTCCGTGGGCGTGGCCGAGGCATTGCTGGCGCGGCTCAAGCGCTGAAATCGCCTTGCAAGCGGCGCGGCCTGGGCCGCGTGCGTCGCACAGCCTGAATCTGCGCCGCTTGCGCGTCTACCGACTGTTCAGTCTGGAGGGCGCCACATTGTGTCAGAATTGCGACTTTCCGATACAAGCGCGCCGCCCGAAGCAGGCGCCGCGCCTTCCAGATGCCCCCAGACGTACCCCAAAATCCAGGTTCCTGCGAAGCCGCGCTGTTCGCGGCCATGCAGGCGCGCGACCCCGCCACCGGCCGCCATTGCGACCGCGTGGTTGCCCTTAGCGTGGCGTTGGCCCAGGCGTGCGGGTTGAGCGAAGAAGAGCAACAGGCCGCTGCGGTGGCTGCGCGTCTGCACGATGTGGGCAAGATCGGCACCCCGGATCGGGTGTTGTACGCGCCGCACCGGCTGGAAAAAGACGATTGGGAAATCATGAAGGCGCACGCAACGGTCGGCGCCGACATCATCCTGCACAGCGACATGCCGCAACGCGAGCAGGTCGCGCTGGCGGTGCGCCACCATCACGAGCATTACGACGGTTCAGGTTATCCGGCCGGGCTGGCCAGGCACGACATCCCGATGCTCTCGCGCATCATTTCGCTGGCGGATTCCTACGATGCGCTGGGCGACGCGCGGCCATACCATCCGGCCCGCTCGCATGCCGACATCATGGCGATCCTGCACCGCGAGTCCGGATCGAAATGCGATCCGGACCTGCTGCGCGTCTTCGAAGCCATGATCCGGGAAAGTCCGCTGAAGGTGCCTTGATAGGTGCCTTGAAGCGGGCGCTGCCGGCGCAGCGCCCCAAACCTTCCTACAAGCGGTAGGTGGCGGCGACGACCGCCAGTTCCTGCAACGTGCGTTGCTGCCAGGCCGCGTCGTGGCCCAGTTCTTCGGCCAGGATGCGGGCCACTTCGGGCGCGGCCAGCATGGCGGCTTCCGCATCCAGGAACAGCGCGCGATTACGGCGGGCCAGCACGTCTTCGGCGCTGCGCGCCAATTCATAACGCGCCGCGAAACGCACGTGCGCTTCGGACAGCCCGCTGGCCTTGACCAGCATGCGATCCGCGCCGGGCAGGGCTTTCAGGATGGCCAGGTCGCTGCCGTAATAGCTGTCCGGCGTGCCGGCGTGTTCCTGGGACGGCGCCAGCCCCGATGCGCCGTGCAGCGGCAGCGATTCCGTGCGGCACGAGGCCTGCGTCAGCAACTGGTGCTGGATGGCGGTGTCGACCACGTCCTGCGCCATGCGCCGGTAGGTGGTCCACTTGCCGCCCGTCACCGTCACCAGCCCGGCGTTGGACACCAGGATGGTGTGCTCGCGCGAGAGTTGCTTGGTCGAGGCCTCGCCCGTGGCCTTGACCAGCGGACGCAGGCCGGACCACACGCTGGTCACGTCATCGCGCGTGGGCTTGCGGCTGAGATAGCGCGCAGCCGTGTTCAGGATGAAGTCCACGTCCTGCGCGCCGGCCTCGGGGTCCAGCGGCAGGTCGCCGCGCGGCGTGTCGGTCGTGCCCACGATGGTATGGCCGTTCCATGGCACCACGAACAGCACGCGGCCGTCGTCGGTCTTTGGGATCAGGATGGCGCGGTTGCCAGGCAGGAATTCGCGCGGCAGGGTCAGGTGCACGCCCTGGCTGGGCGCGACCATCGTGGCCGCGTTCTTGTCTTCCATGCGGCGCACGGCGTCCACCCATACGCCGGTGGCGTTGATGACGCAGCGCGCGCGCAACGAGAAGCTGGCGCCGCCGATCACGTCCTGCGCGGTCACGCCGTCGACCTTGCCGTTGGTGGTGGACAGGCCGGTGGCGCGCACGTAGTTCACCGCCGTGCCGCCCAGGTCGAACAGCGTGCGCATCAGGCTCATCGCCAGGCGCGCGTCATCGAACTGGCCGTCGTAATACAGCACGCCGCCTTTCAGGCCGCGTCCGTTGACCTTCTCGGCCAGCGTGGGCGCGTTCGCCAGGGTGTCGCGGCGCGACAGCCAGCGGCTGGGCGCCAGGTTCAGCTTGCCGGCCAGCATGTCGTACATCTTCAGGCCGATGCCGTAGAAGGGCTGGTCGAACAGGTTGTAGGCGGGCACCACGAAGCCCAGCGGCCACACCAGGTGCGGCGCGTTGCGGTTCAAGAGGCCGCGTTCGTGCAGCGCTTCGCGCACCAGGCTGACGTTGCCTTGCGCCAGATAGCGCACGCCGCCGTGCACCAGCTTGGTCGCCTTGCTTGACGTGCCCTTGGCAAAGTCGGCGCCTTCGATCAGCAACGTGCGATAGCCGCGCGAGGCGGCGTCCACGGCGGTGCCCAGGCCCGTCGCGCCACCGCCGATGACGATGACGTCCCAGGACGGCGTGTTGTCCAGCGTGGACAACAGGCGGTTGCGATCGGGCGGGGTGACGTTGGCTAGCTGTTGGTTCATAAGTTGTTGCGGCGGGGCCGCCAGGTAAAAGCAGGGTGGTTTCGTGCGCAATGCCGGGGGCGGGTGACGAACCCGCGTCCGGCGCGCCCGTTCAATGGTTGGGTTCCGAGCCGGTCGTGGAGGCTTGCAAGGAAACTGCGTTGGGGGCCGCCGCCACTTCGCAGCGCACGCCGGAGTCCAGCAGCACCTGGGCCAGCGGCTCCTGCGGATGGGCGTCGGTGAAGAAGCGGTCGATCTGCGATATGTGCGCCAGCTCGACCATCGCCTGCCGCTTGAATTTGCTGCTGTCGGCCGCCAGCCAGACCTCGCGCGATTGCTCGATGATGGTGCGGGCCACGCGCACTTCGCGGAAGTCGTAATCGCGCAGCGTGCCGTCGGCCTCGATGCCCGAAATGCCGATCAGGCCGATATCCACCTTGAACTGCCGGATGAAATCCATGGTGGCTTCGCCCACGATGCCGCGGTCGCGCGAACGCACCACGCCGCCCGCCACGATGACTTCGCAGTCGGGGTTGTCGGACAGAATGTCCGCCACGTGCAGGTTGTTGGTGATGACGCGCAGGCCGCGATGGCGCAGCAGGGCGCGCGCGATGGCCTCGGTGGTGGTGCCGATATTCAGGATCAGCGAACAGCCGTCCGGCACGGCGCGCGCCACGGCTTCGGCGATGCGCTGCTTGCCGGCGGCGTGCAGCCCCTGGCGCTTGCGGTAGGCAATGTTCTCGATGGTGGACGCTTCGATGCGAACGCCACCATGAAAGCGCGACAGCATGCCGGCTTCGGAAAGGATATTGACGTCGCGCCGCACCGTTTGCAGCGTGACGTCAAAGCGTTTGGCGAGCTCTTCGATCGTGGCCGAGCCCTGGGCTCGCACCATTTCGACCAACGCGCTCTGTCGTGGATTCAGTGTCATGTTCGCATGATAAAACAACAAAAGCGAAAAATAATGCCGCACTGCAAGATTGTTTTTTGTTCGCTTCTTGGGTAAAACGCACAAAAAACGAAAGCTGTCTGAAAGAGTATGCTCATTCTGTTGCGCGGGTACGCGCAATGGCTGGGACGCTGTACCGAATACCGAAGTCCGTTGGAAAAAACAGGGACGTATAAGTAGGTAGAGGAGACTACATGCAGCTGACCTTGGACAGGATTGCCTTGCGGGCCGGCTCGCAAACGCACCTGAGCCCCATGAGCCTGGCGCCCGTGCCCGGCGCCATGACCGTGCTGCTGGGCGTGACCCTGGCAGGGAAAACCTCGTTGATGCGCATCATGGCCGGGCTCGACCGTCCCACTGAAGGGCGGGTGCTGGTCGATGGCGTCGATGTGACCGGCGTGCCCGTGCGACAGCGCAACGTGGCCATGGTCTACCAGCAATTCATCAATTACCCGTCCATGTCGGTCTACGACAACATCGCCTCGCCGCTCAAGCTGCGCGGCGAAAATGACATCGGCGAAAAAGTCCGCGCCATGGCCGCGCGGCTGCATATCGACCATCTGCTGGCGCGGTATCCGTCGGAACTGTCGGGCGGGCAGCAGCAGCGCGTGGCGCTGGCCCGGGCCCTGGTCAAGGACGCCCCGTTGATTCTGCTGGACGAACCGCTGGTCAACCTGGACTACAAGCTGCGCGAAGAATTGCGCGACGAGCTTTCGGAATTGTTCGCCGAAGGGCGTTCCACGGTTGTCTACGCCACCACCGAGCCGGGCGAAGCGCTGCTGCTGGGCGGCCACACCGCCGTGCTGGATGCGGGCGAACTGCTGCAATACGGCCCCACCGCCGAGGTATTTCACCGCCCCAACTCGATCCGCGTGGCGCGCGCGTTCAGCGATCCGCCCATGAATCTGTTCCCGGCCCGGCGCACCGACGCCGGCTTCGAGTTGCAAGGCCAGTTGGTGGTAGACCGCGATCTGCCCGACAACGCGGGCGCCGATATCACGGCGGGTCTGCGCGCCGGCGCGCTGGACGTAGAACCGCGCCCCGGGCATATCGCCATGCCCGGCGTGGTGAAGCTGGCCGAGATTTCCGGCTCCGACACCTTCGTGCATGCCAGCACGGCGGCGGGCGACGTGGTGGCGCAACTGCCGGGCGTGCATCGTTACACGCTGGACGAACGCGTGCAGCTGTATTTCGACCCCGCCCAGACCTACGCCTTCGACGCCAGCGGCGCACTGTTGGCCGCGCCGCGCCAAGTTATGCGCGTGGGGGAGGCGGCCTGATGGCGCAGATCGAGCTGGATCTTTCCCATTCCTACGTGGCCGACCCCAAGGTCGACGAGGACTACGCGCTGCTGCCGCTGAAATTCACGTTCCGCGATGGCGGCGCCTATGCCATGCTGGGGCCGTCCGGCTGCGGCAAGACGACGCTGCTCAATTGCGTGTCGGGCTTGCTGCGGCCGTCGCATGGCCGCATTCTGTTCGATGGCCAGGACGTCACGGCCAAGACGCCGCAGGCGCGCAACATCGCGCAGGTGTTCCAGTTTCCGGTCGTCTACGACACGATGACCGTGGCCGACAACCTGGCCTTTCCGCTGCGTAACCGGGGTGTGCCGCCCGATCGCATCCGCGAGCGCGTCGGCCGCATCGCCGAAATGCTGGAAATGTCCCATGTGCTGGACCGCCGCGCCAGCGGGCTCACCGCCGACGCCAAGCAGAAGATATCGCTGGGCCGGGGCCTGGTGCGCAGCGACGTGTCGGCGATTCTGTTCGACGAGCCGCTGACCGTGATCGACCCGCAGCTCAAGTGGGAACTGCGGCGCAAGCTCAAGGAAATCCATCACGAATTCAAGCTGACGCTGATCTACGTGACGCACGACCAGACCGAAGCGCTGACTTTCGCTGATCAGGTCATGGTGATGGCGCGCGGGCGTGCCGTGCAGGTGGGCAGCGCGGACGATCTGTTCCAGCGTCCGGCGCACACCTTCGTCGGCCATTTCATCGGCTCGCCCGGCATGAACTTCCTGCCGGCGCACTGGCGCGACGAGGCCTTGTGGGTGGGCAATACCCGCGTGCAAGGCGCCCCGCCCGAGCTGGGCGCGAGGCTGGCCGGCGCGGGCGCCATTCAGCTGGGCGTGCGTCCCGAGTACCTGCGGGTGGTGAGCCCGGACACGCCGGGCGCCGTGGCGATGCGCGTGGATCGGGTGCAGGACGTGGGCACCTATACCTTGCTGGTCGCCGATTTCGAAGGCACGCCGGTGCGCGCCCGGCTGGGTGGCGATGTCGTGCCGGCCGCGGTGGGCGGCATGGTCTGGCTGTCGGTGCTCAATCCGCACACCTGCTTTTACCGCGACGAGGTGCTGATTCCATGAAGCCTATCGATCACCGGGCGTGGTTCCTGGTCTTGCCCGTGGTGTTGTGCGTGGCGTTCTCGGC
The DNA here is from genome assembly GCF_001571245.1 of Achromobacter piechaudii NBRC 102461. Classification (GTDB taxonomy): domain Bacteria; phylum Pseudomonadota; class Gammaproteobacteria; order Burkholderiales; family Burkholderiaceae_B; genus Achromobacter; species Achromobacter piechaudii. The sequence continues at coordinate 958,314 of NZ_BCTK01000001.1, forward strand.
CATCCTGCCCTTGATGACCATCGTCAACTATTCGGTGCAGGACATCATTTCGCCCGAGCGCCGCGTATTCGTCGGCACCGAGTGGTTCGCGTCGGTGTTGCAGGACGAAGAGCTGCACGGGGCCTTGTTCCGCCAGATCGGCTTTTCGCTGGCGGTGCTGGCCATCGAAATTCCGCTGGGCATCCTGCTGGCGCTGTCGATGCCGGCAAGCGGCTGGCGCGCGTCGGCCGTGCTGGTCATCATCGCGCTGTCGTTGCTGATCCCGTGGAACGTGGTCGGCACCATCTGGCAGGTGTTCGGCCGCACCGACATCGGGCTGCTGGGCGCGACGCTGACCTGGTTGGGGGTGGACTACAACTACACCGGCAACGACCTGGACGCCTGGGTGACGGTACTGGTGATGGACGTCTGGCACTGGACGCCGCTGGTGGCGTTGCTGTGCTACGCGGGTCTGCGCGCGATCCCTGACGCCTACTACCAGGCCGCGCGCATCGATGGGGCGTCGCGGCTGGCGGTGTTTCGCTACATCCAGCTGCCCAAGATGCGCGGCGTGCTGATGATTGCGGTGCTTCTGCGCTTCATGGACAGCTTCATGATCTACACCGAACCCTTCGTGCTGACGGGCGGCGGACCGGGCAACGCCACCACCTTCCTGTCGCAATACCTGACACAAAAGGCCGTGGGCCAGTTCGACCTGGGCCCCGCCGCCGCGTTCTCGATCATCTATTTCCTGATCATCCTGCTGCTGTGCTTCATCCTCTACAACTGGATGCAGCGCGCGGGTACGGCCGGTGGCCTGGACGAGGAGCATCCCCATGCGTGACCAATCGACCTGGTGGCGTTCGGCCTTCCTGATCCTTTACCTGGTGTTCGCCATCCTGCCGCTGTACTGGATGCTGAACATGTCGTTCAAGACGAACACCGAGATCGTCAGCACCCTGACGCTGTGGCCGCGCGACTTCACCTTCGAGCATTACCGCACCATCTTCACCGACCCGGCCTGGTATTCCGGCTATATCAATTCGTTGATCTACGTGGTCATCAACACCGTGATTTCGTTGGCGGTGGCGCTGCCGGCCGCCTATGCGTTTTCGCGCTATCGCTTCATCGGCGACAAGCACGTGTTCTTCTGGCTGCTGACCAACCGCATGACGCCGCCCGCCGTGTTCCTGCTGCCGTTCTTCCAGCTGTACAGCTCGTTCGGCCTGATGGACACGCACCTGGCCGTGGCGCTGGCGCACCTGGTGTTCAACGTGCCGCTGGCCGTGTGGATCCTGGAAGGATTCATGTCCGGCGTGCCGCGTGAAATAGACGAGACCGCCTATGTGGACGGCTATTCCTTCCCGCGCTTTTTCCTGACGATCTTCCTGCCGCTGATCAAGTCGGGCGTGGGCGTGGCCGCGTTCTTCTGCTTCATGTTCAGCTGGGTGGAATTGCTGCTGGCGCGCACGCTGACCTCTGTCAACGCCAAGCCCATTGTGGCCACCATGACGCGCACCGTGTCGGCATCGGGCATGGACTGGGGCGTGCTGGCGGCGGCGGGCGTGTTGACCATCGTGCCGGGCGGCATCGTCATCTGGTTCGTGCGCCATTACATCGCGAAGGGCTTCGCGATGGGCCGCGTGTAAAGGGAGGGCGCCATGTTCAGCTGGATGGTTTGGACCACGCCCGTCGCGGTGTTCTTTTCGTGCATCGTGCTGATGCTGATCGGCATGACGATCTGGGAATTGAAGTCGCCCACTGTCGAACGCAAGGGCTTTCTGCCGCTGCGCACGACGCGCGGCGACCGGCTGTTCATCGGCCTGATGGCCGCAGCCTGGCTCAATCTGGCGTTCCTGGGCCTGGGGCAGAAGGCAGTGCAATGGTTTTCGCTGGATGAGCCGCCATCGGTGTGGATCAGCTTTGTGGCGTCCATGCTGTTGCTGGCCTTCATCATGAGAAAAGGCTGAAGGGGCGCATCGACCCCAGGCGGTTCGGGATGGAAGGTTTTGAAGGACTACGGGCCCGCATCTTCCCCGGCCAGAGGTCCGCAGCAGAACAGAAGGGGAAGGGTATTCGAGGAGACAGGTCATGAAATTGCGCATGCACGCCATGGCGGCCGCTATCGCCCTGATCGGAACGTCAGGGGCTTGGGCCGGCGAGCCGGAAGCGAAGAAGTGGGTGGATTCCGAGTTCCAGCCTTCCACGCTGTCCAAAGACCAGCAGATGGCGGAGATGAAGTGGTTCATGGACGCGGCGGCCAAGCTCAAGGCCCGTGGCGTCAACGAAATCAGCGTCGTGTCCGAAACCATCACCACGCATGAGTACGAGTCCAAGACGCTGGCCAAGGCCTTCAGTGAAATCACCGGCATCAAGGTCAATCACGACCTGATCCAGGAAGGCGACGTCGTCGAAAAATTGCAGACGTCCATGCAGTCGGGCAAGTCGATCTACGACGGCTGGATTTCCGATTCGGACCTGATCGGCACGCACTACCGCTACGGCGCCATCCTGCCGCTGTCCGACTACATGGCGGGCGCGGGCAAGGAATGGACCAACCCCGAGCTGGACATCAAGGATTTCATCGGCACCAAGTTCACCACCGCGCCCGATGGCAAGCTGTACCAGTTGCCCGACCAGCAGTTCGCCAACGTCTATTGGTTCCGCGCCGACTGGTTCGCGCGGCAGGACCTGAAAGACAAGTTCAAAGCCAAGTATGGCTACGATCTGGGCGTGCCGACCAACTGGTCCGCTTATGAAGACATTGCCGATTTCTTCTCGAACGACGTCAAGGAGATCGATGGCAAGAAAGTCTATGGCCACATGGACTACGGCAAGAAGGATCCGTCGCTGGGTTGGCGTTTTACCGATGCGTGGCTGTCGATGGCCGGCGCTGCCGACAAGGGCCTGCCCAACGGCATGCCGGTGGACGAATGGGGCATCCGCGTGGCGGACGACAAATGCACGCCGGTCGGGGCATCGGTCTCGCGCGGGGGCGCCACCAACAGCCCGGCCGCCGTCTATGCACTGACCAAGTACATCGACTGGATGAAGAAGTACGCGCCGCAGCAGGCGATGGGCATGACGTTCTCGGAATCCGGCCCCGTGCCCGCGCAGGGGCAGATCGCCCAGCAGATCTTCTGGTACACGGCGTTCACGGCCGACATGACCAAGAAGGGGCTGCCGGTGGTCAACGATGACGGCACGCCGAAATGGCGCATGGCGCCGTCGCCCTATGGCCCGTACTGGAAGGACGGCATGCAGAACGGCTATCAGGACGTGGGCTCGTGGACGTTCTTCAAGTCCACCAACCCCGACAAGATGGCCGCCGCCTGGCTGTACGCACAGTTCGTCACGTCCAAGTCCGTGTCGTTGAAAAAATCGATCACCGGCCTGACCTTCATCCGCGACAGCGACATCCATAGCGACTTCTTCACCAAGAACGCGGCCAACTATGGCGGCCTGATCGAGTTCTACCGCAGCCCGGCGCGCGTGGCGTGGACGCCCACCGGCAACAACGTGCCCGACTATCCGAAGCTGGCGCAACTGTGGTGGAAGAACGTGGCCACGGCCGTCACCGGCGAAAAGACCCCGCAGGCCGCGATGGACAACCTGGCCAATGAAATGGATCAGGTGATGGCGCGCCTGGAACGGGCCGGCATGGCGCAGTGCGCGCCCAAGCTCAATCCCAAGAGCGACCCGTCCAAGTGGTTGTCGGACCAGCACGCGCCGTGGAAGAAGCTGGCCAACGAGAAGCCCAAGGGCGAGACCATTCCGTATGAGAACCTGCTGGCCGCCTGGAAGGAGGGCAAGGTCCGCTGATCGTTCGCGCATGACAGCCGTGGCGGCGCCTGCAATGCGCGCCGCCACGGCTTTTTTCATTCCATCACCAGCGAGCGATGCGTGCACACGCCCGCCATGACGCCCGATGCGCTGGCCAGCGTGGCGTTGCTCATGGGGATGGCGGCGTCGCCCGCGGCGAAGACGCCGGGCACGGTGGTCTGGCGCAGATCGTCCACCCGTATGACCGGCCCCAGCGGCCCGTCGTCGAACGCGCATCCCAATTGCATGGCCAGCGGGCTGGCCATGTGCGTGCGGCTGGCCACGAACAGCGCGTGTATAGCCATGCGCCGGCCGTCGGCCAGTTTCACCGCGTCCAGGCCGGGCGATGCGCCCATCAGCTCGACGATGGGGCTGCGTTCAACACGCACGCCACGCCGCGCCAGCAAGGCGGCCTGGTCGGCATCCGGTTCGAATTCGCCTTGCGTGAAATAGGTGGTGGGGCCCCAATCGGGCAGCAGCATCGCCTGGTGCACCGACAGCGGATGCGCGGCCATGACGCCCAGCGGGCTGCCGGCCACTTCATAACCATGGCAGTACGGGCAATGCAGCACGGTCTGCCCCCATCGTTCGCGCAAGCCCGGCAGCGCGGGCAGTTCGTCGCGCAGGCCCGTCGCTAGGATCAGCCGCTTGGCGCGGGCGCTCGGGCCGTCGGCCATCGTGACCTCGAAGCGGCCATGCTCGCCGCTGGCGTTCACGGCATCGCCATCCAGGAAGGTCACGGTGGGATAGTGCGCGAGCTGTTCGCGCGCGGTGCGCAGGATGTCGTGCGGTGTCTTGCCATCCTGGCCCAGGAAACCGTGCGAGTGCGCGGCGTAGCGGTTGCGCGGCTGGCCGCCGTCGATCAGCAGGATGGACCGTCTGGCGCGCGCCAGCTGCATGGCGGCGGACAGGCCGGCAAAGCTGCCGCCCACGATGATGACGTCGATATTCATCGGCTGTTTCCTATTCCGAAAGGCTATCAAGATACTTAAGAAGTTGCATGATAAGGGCAAGCCTTGTTTTCATGCAATATCAAATGTTCCTTGATGGCGGATCCGCGTGTGAATACGTGGCTGCGCAGGCGCTGGCGCTCGGTGTATTCTCGATTCCGTGCCGCGCCGGCAACCCGGCGCGGCCAAGCAGAACAAGGCAGGCGGCGCGCACCCGGCGCTAGTCAGCCCATGCCCCCCAGGAGACAAAACATGTTGTTGAACGACGAGCACCAGAGCATCCAGGACATGGCGCGGCGCTTCGCGCTTGAACGGCTGGCCCCGAACGCCGAGCGCTGGGACCGCGAGCATCACTATCCCGCCGACGCGATCCAGGAAATGGCGCAGCTGGGATTCTTCGGCATGCTGGTGCCCGAGGAATGGGACGGCAACGACAGCGGCTACGTGTCGTATGCGGTGGCGCTGGAAGAAATCGCGGCCGGCAGCGGCGCGTGTTCAACCATCATGAGCGTGCACAATTCGGTCGCGTGCATGCCCATCCTGAAGTTCGGCAACGACGCGCAGAAGGACCAGTTCCTGCGTCCCCTGGCCAGCGGCGCGCACACCGGCGGCTTCGCCTTGACTGAGCCGCAGGCGGGATCGGACGCAAGCAGCCTGCGCACGCGCGCGCGGCGCGATGGCGAGGACTACATCCTGAACGGCGCCAAGCAGTTCATCACGTCGGGCAAGAGCGGACAGACCGTGATCGTCTTCGCCGTCACCGACCCGGACGCAGGCAAGCGCGGCATCTCGGCATTCATCGTGCCCACCGACACGCCGGGCTATCAGGTGCTGCGCGTGGAGGACAAGCTGGGGCAGCATGCGTCGGACACCTGCCACATCGCCTTCGAAGACATGCGCATCCCGGCCGCGTATCGGCTGGGCGCGGAAGGCGAGGGCTACAAGATCGCGCTGGCCAATCTGGAAGGCGGGCGCATCGGCATCGCGTCGCAATCGGTAGGGATGGCGCGCGCCGCCTTCGAATGCGCGCGAGATTACGCGCGCGAGCGTCAGGCGTTCGGCAAGCCCATTTTCGATCATCAGGCGGTGGCGTTCCGCCTTGCCGACATGGCGACGCAGATCCATGCGGCGCGCCAGATGGTGCTGCATGCGGCGGCGCTGCGCGAAGCAGGCAGGCCCGCGTTGATGGAAGCATCGATGGCGAAGTTGTTTGCGTCCGAGATGGCCGAAAAAGTGTGCTCGGCCGCCATACAGACGCTGGGCGGATACGGCTATCTGAAAGACTTCCCGGTCGAACGCATTTACCGCGATGTGCGTGTGTGCCAGATCTATGAAGGGACCAGCGATATTCAACGGCTGGTGATTGCGCGCGGGTTGTGAAGGGGGGGGGCGCGCGGGGTCGGGCGCGCGATGAGTGCGGGATGAGTGCGGGACGAGCGTGTGACGCGCGTGTGGCGAGCGCGTGACGAACGCGTGCCGAGTGCGATGGGATGGGCAGGGCGCGTGTCGTCTGCGATGCGCCTGTGCGGCGCAGTCCGCCTTATCGCGCCGCGCCGTCCGTCCCCAGCCGCGCCTGCAAGCGCGCCAGTTCGGCTTCCCTTGCCGTCAGCGCTTCCTGCCATTCCGGCAGGTTCAACGCATGCAGCGCATCCAGAATCTGCCGTGCGGGCGCAAGCTGACCCGATACCAGATAGGCCTTGATCAGGTTGTTGCCCACGCGAGGTCCGTGCAGAGGCGCGTGAAAGCGCGGGGCGGCCAATTCAAGAATGTCGGCGATGCGTCCGGCGTTGCCCAGGTCGCCCGACATTTGCATGAGCAGATCGCCGGGCACCGGTTCGCCCGCGTGCGACAGCGCCTGGCGGTACAGCGCAAGCGCGCCGGCGTAGTTGTGTGCGCCCAATTCCCCGCGCGCCAGCCACAACTGCGCGCGCCAACTGCCGGGCAGGGCGGCCACGCGTTGCATGGCGCCGATGCCGGCCGCGTCGCCGCCGATGTCGTGGTGGATGGCTTCGTACCAGCCCAGGCCATTGTCCTGATTCGGATCCCGTTGCAGCGCGCGCCACAAGGTGTCCATCGTCTTGTCGTCGTCGCCGCGCTCGGCGTGCACCTTCGCCAGATTGGTCAGCACGATGCCCGTTTCGCCATGCGCCGCGCAGAAGTCGCCCAGTACGCGTTCGCTGTCGTCCAGCCGGCCCAGCTTCAGATAGACGATGGCTTGCAGCACCACGGCGCGTTCGGCGTTCTGGTCCAGCTGCACCAGGCGTTCGGCGGGGCGCAGCATGTCCTCGATGAAACCATCGTTCAGCGACTGGACGATCAGGCCGGCCAGGGCGTCGGCATCGTTCCAGCGCTGCTCGATGGCGCCGGGCAATACCTTGTCGCGCCACGCATCGCGCGGGATGAGGACTTCGCGGCCCTCGGCATCCAGGGCGCGGATCGAGTTCGAGGCGTCGTCAGAGGCGGAATTGTCGGAAGCGGATTCGGGCGTGGAGTTCATGTCGTAAGGCTCATTCATGCTTGCGCCAATGCGCGGCGGCGGCGACGGCGCGCCCAGAGGGTGTAGACCACGATGTTGCCGACGATCAGCACAAAGGCCAGCGCGATCTGCGTGCTGCGCGTGATGCCTTCGGGGTAGATCACACCCAGCAGGTAGTGTTCGATGAAACCGCCCGCGTAGTCTTCCTGACCCGCCCGCAGCCGCAGCGAGACTTCCAAGGGCGTCAAGGGGCAGATCAGGCCCATGCCCACCACCACCGCGCCCCATGCCAACGCCGGCAAATGCCAGTAGGCCAGGCGCGGCCGCCACAACGCGAGCAGGCCGCCGAACACCACGAAGGCGACGAAAAGCCCGTGCACGACAAGGACCAGGTCGGCCAGGATGCGGTAGATCATTGCAAGGTCCGAAAGGAAAAACGAAAAGCGGCGCTGCGGAAAGTCAGGGACTCAGATCTTCAGATCGCGCAGCAGCTTGGTCAGTTCGGCTGCGGTCATCAACGATACACCCTGCGCCTTGGCGTAGGCCCACGCGTTGTCCGACACGTCGCCCAGCGCAATGTAGATGGCTTCGCGCGCACCGCGCTTTTCACGCGCGGCCTGCAATTCGCGCAGCGGCTCGACGCCGACGCGCGCCGCCTTCCAGCGCTTGGCGCTGACGATCGCCACGTGGCCGTCCTTGCTCAACGCGAAGTCCGCGCCCGGCGTTTGCAGGCGTTGGACTTCGCAGCCGTCGCGCTTGAAGCCGGCTTCGACGGTGTTGGCGAACTCGGCCCACGACATGGCGGCCGCAGCCTGAGTCACGGCCTGCACGCGCGTGTCGGACGGCGCGCGCAATTGCTTGTAGGCGGCCATGATCGCGATCACCGCGAACGGCACCGCCGCGAACACGCCCATCGCGGCATATTCCAGCGGCAACGCGGCAAAGCCGCCGGCGCTCAACAGCAGCGCCACGCCCGCGCTCATCCACCACGGCGAGCGCAGCAGAACGGCGAAGATGGAGTTCTGGGACATCTTGAATTTCATGGGGACTCGCGGCGTTGCGGGGTGTGGGGAGGGCGGGGCTCAGGCGTCGGGGGTGTCGGCTGCGCGCACCACGATGCGGATGTCGCCGATGGTGACGATCTGGCCGCCTCGGATCTTCGCGGTTTTGCGCGTTTCGACGACGCCGCCGACGCTGACGTGGCCGTCGGCCACCATCATCTTGCCCGCGCCGCCGCTGTCGCAGACGCCGGTGGCTTTCAGGAGCTGGTTGATTTCAATATAGGGGCTGCCGTCGGCAAGCGTGAATTCGATCAGGGGCATGGATTGCGCGGTAGAAAAATGAAGGGCGGCTCAGAGCGGGCCGCCGCCGTGAGGCGTGCTGGAGGGGGCGCTGGTCGTGGATGCGCTTGCGGCGGACTTTGCGGTATTCGGATTGCCCGCATTGACCGCCGTGCCAGTACTGGCCGTGCCGCTACTGGCCGTGCTCATCGGAGCGGCCGGCTCGGCGGGCGCTTGCGGCGTTACCGGGGCATCGGGCGCAGCGGCCGCATCGGCCGTAGCCGGCGCGCTGGGCGCGGCGGGGCGGCTGGGCGCTTCGGCGCGCGCCATCCAGGCGATCAGCGACGAACGCATGGCTTCTTCCACCGACATCTGAATGGGTTGCACCCAATCTTGAGGCACGAAAACCGTGTAGCCGCCAATCATGTAGCCCATCGGCAGATAGACGGCCACGCGGTCGCCCTGCGTGAATCCTTCCGGCAGGCCTTCCATGCTGCGGCGGGTCACCAGGCCCACCAGTTCCAGCTGTTGCCCCGGCAAGCGCAAAATCACCACCTGCTGGGCGGTGTTCTTGGAGCTGGGCGAAAAATAATCGGCAAAACTCTTCAGCGACGAATAAATGCTCTTGACCACGGGCAGGTTGGTGAAGGGCATTTCCACCAAGGTCAGAACCCGCTGCACGCGTTGCTTGGACACCAGATAGCCGATGGCCAGGATGGCCAGGATGCCCAGCGCCAGACCCATGCCCGGCACGTAGAAGCCGCCGATGAAGGGGCGCAGGAAGGTCAGCGCCACCGCCTCGGTCCAGGCCAGGAAGATGTACAGCAGGTAGATGGTCAGCGCCAGCGGCAGGACGGTGATCAAGCCACGGAAGAAGTATTTATATAGGCGAGTCATAGGCAGGGACTAAAGAATTGGGGTCGGACCAGGCTTGCCGGCGCGGGCCAGAGGGCCGCCAGCATAGCAGCCACGGGCGCGCGCGCCCGTAACAAACCGCATGCCCGGCATGCGCCGCGCCTGGCGGCTAGCGGTCCACGGGCAGAAACAAGGTTTCCTTGATTTCTTCCATGACCACGTAGCTGCGCGATTCCGCCGAGGCGGGCAGGCGCTTCAGGATCTCGCCCAGCAGACGGCGGTATTCATTCATTTCGGTCAGCCGGGCCTTGACCAGATAATCGAAATCGCCAGACACAAGGTGGCATTCCATCACCTCGGGCACGTAAAGCAGCTCTTTCTTGACCTTGTCGAACACATCGCCCGACTTGGCTGACAGCTTGATCTCCAGGAAGACCAGCAGGTTCTTGCCCAGTGCGGCGGGATTGACGCGCGCATGGTAACCCGTGATCACGCCTTCGCGCTCCATCCGTTTGACCCGGTCCGAACAGGGGGTGGCCGACAGGCTCACGCGCTCGGCCAGATCCGTGACGGAAATACGACCTTCGCGTTGCAGGATGTCGAGGATTTTCAGGTCGATTCTATCTAGGTCGCGCATTTCACTTTTGGCGATCAGAAAACAAGGGGCGCCCGAGAAAAAGCTCTGCCAAAGCAAAATAATCAGTGCTTTTCACTGCGAGGAGGCTCATAGACTACCGAAATTACTGAGCAAATCCAAATACGGAAAGAATCATGCATGTGATCGTCCTCGGCAGCGGCGTTATCGGCACCACCACCGCGTATTACCTGGCCCGTCAGGGCGCCCGGGTGACGGTCCTGGACCGCCAGCCCGCCGCCGCCCAGGAAACCAGCTATGCCAACGCCGGCCAGGTGTCGCCGGGCTATTCCACGCCCTGGGCTGCGCCCGGCATTCCGCTCAAGGCCATCAAGTGGTTGTTCAAGAAACATGCCCCGCTGGCCATCCGCCTGGACGGCAGCCTGTACCAGCTCAAGTGGATGGCGGCGATGCTGGCCAACTGTTCGGCCGACCGCTACTCCGTCAATAAAGAGCGCATGTTGCGGCTGGCCGAATACAGCCGCGATTGCCTGCGCGAACTGCGCGCCTCCACCGGCATCCATTACGAAGAGCGCACGCGCGGCACCTTGCAGTTGTTCCGCACCGACGCGCAGATGGAAGCGGCGCGCCGCGACATCGCCGTGCTGGAAGAGGTGGGCGTGCCCTACGAACTGCTGGACCGCAATCGCCTCGTGACGGCCGAACCTGCGCTGGCGCGTTCGATCCACAAGCTGGCGGGCGGCCTGCGCCTGCCCAACGATGAAACCGGCGATTGCCGCCTGTTCACGACACGCCTGGCCGAAATGGCGGCGGGCCTGGGCGTGGAATTCCGCTATAACCAGACCGTTTCGGGCCTGAACGTCGCGGGCGGGCAGATCACCGGCGTGCGCGTGGGCGATGAGGTCCTCACGGCCGACCGCTACGTGGCCGCCTTCGGCAGCTACACCCGCGGCCTGCTTGAGCCGCTGGGCCTGGACCTGCCGGTCTACCCGGTCAAGGGCTACTCGCTGACCATCCCCATGAAGGACGAGGCCGCCGCGCCCGTCTCGACCATCCTCGACGAAACCTACAAGATCGCGGTCACGCGCTTTGACGACCGCATCCGCGTGGGCGGCATGGCGGAATTGTCCGGCTTCGATCTGCGCCTGAAAGACGCGCGCCGCAAGACGCTGGAACTGGTCGTCAACGATCTCTTCCCCGATAGCGGCCACGTGGCGCAGGCGGAATTCTGGACGGGTCTGCGCCCGATGACGCCGGACAGCACGCCCATCGTCGGGCCGACGCGTTACGGCAACCTGTTCCTGAATACCGGCCATGGCACGCTGGGCTGGACCATGGCGTGCGGCTCCGGCAAGCTGGTGGCCGATCAGGTGATGGGCCAGCGGCCCGCTATCCGCACGGATGGGCTGGGTCTGTCGCGCTACGAGCGCGGCGCCGCATCCAACCCCGATCTGGTGCTGGGCAGCAAGAGCGCCTGACCCGTTTGCGCGGGTGTGATCAATTTGCCATTGTGCTTTTTTGACAGGCGCCGGCTTATGCCAAAATCGGCGCATGACTCATTTCCTGCATACCGCCGATTGGCAGATCGGCCGTCAATACGGCCAGTTTGAAACCGACGACGCCGCCTTGCTGGCCGAGGCGCGCTTCGACGTCGTGGCGCGCATCGCGGCGCTGGCCGCCGAACGCCGCGTCGATGCCGTGCTGGTCGCCGGCGACGTCTTCGACACCCAAGGCGTCTCCGACCGCAGCATCCGCCGCCTGTTCGCGGCGATGACGGCGTATGCCGGCCCCTGGGTCATGATCGCCGGCAACCACGACGCGGCGCTGGCCGACAGTGTCTGGAGCCGAGCGGCACAACTGGATTGCATACCCGCGAACGTGCACGTGCCCACGCGCATCGGCGTGGTCGATCTTGCCGATATCAACCTGGCGGTGCTCGCCGCGCCGCTCACCCAGCGCCATACCTACGACGACGTCACGCAGGCGTTCGACACCCTGGAATCCGAACCCGGCCGCGTGCGCGTCGGGCTGGCCCATGGCAGCGTATCGGGCCGGCTGCCGGACACCATCGACGCCACCAACCCCATCGCCCCGGACCGCGCCGAACGCGCCCGGCTCGACTATCTGGCGCTGGGCGATTGGCACGGCTGCCTGTCCATCGACTCGCGTACCTGGTATGCGGGCACGCCCGAGCAAGACCGTTTTCGCGGCAACGAACCCGGCTACGTGCTGGACGTGCGCATCGACGCGCCCGGCGCCACGCCGGTGGTCGAGCGCGTGGCCATCGGCAAGTACCGCTGGTCTGCCTGGACGGAAACCATCAGCCTGCCTTCCGACGCGCAGGCGCTGGCCCAGCGCTTGTCCGCCTTGCGCGGCGAAGACGTGCTGCGGCTGGATGTAGAAGGGCACGTCAACATGGAAACCTGGGACGCGCTGCAACGCGCCATGGATCAGGCCGCCGCGCAGGTGCGCGCGCTGCTGCCGGACGTATCCGGCTTGCGCCTGGAACCCGATCAAGCCGATCTTGCCGAGCTGGGCGCCAGCGGTTACGTGGGCGAAGTCGCCGCGCAGTTGCAGGCCTTGCAGGCCGATGGCGAACAGGCTGCCGTCGCCGCCGAAGCGCTGCGGCTGCTCTTGCGGTTCCAGCGCGAAAGCGCCACGGGAGCCGCCAAATGAAACTATCCCGCATTGCGCTTGAAGAATTTCGCAAGTTTCGCCAACCCCTGGTGCTGGACGGCCTGCAAGACGGTTTGAACCTTTTCGTTGGCGCGAACGAGGCCGGGAAAAGCACGGTGGCAGCCGCCATACGCGCCGCTTTCCTGGAACGCTACAGCACCAGCAAAGTCGCCGATCTGGCGCCGCATGGCGAATCGGGCGCGCGGCCCAGCGTGGAATTGTCGTTCGCCCATGCCGGCCACCGGTACGTGCTTAAAAAGCAATTCCTGTCGCGCGCGCGCTGCGAATTGCTGATCGACGAGGGCGCGCAGCGCCTGGATGGCGAGGAAGCCGAAAACGCGCTGGCGGCGTTGCTGGGTTTTGAACTGCCGGGCCGTGGGCAAAGCAAGCCGGATCTGGCCGGCATCCCCGGTTTGCTATGGATCCAGCAAGGCGATGGCCACAACTTGCAGGCGGCGGCGTCGCACGCGGGCACGCATTTGCGCGACGCGCTGACGCAGCTATCCGGTGAATTGACGGCCACCGATGGCGACCGGTTGTTCGAACGCGTCTCGACCGAGCGCGCCGCCTTGCTGGACGCGCGCAACGGGCGTCCCAAGGGCATTTATAAAGACGCCGAGGACGCCTTGGCGCGCGCCACCGCCGAGCGCGACGACTGCGCGCAGGCCATGGCGCAATTGAATGCCGATGTCGACCGTCTGGCCGGCCTGCGCCGTGAACACGAGCGGGCTCAGGCCAGTGAACCCTGGAAAGATTTCGAGGCCAAGGCCGCTGAGGCGCGCGCGCGGCTGGCCGCCGCGGCCAAACAACGCGAGGCGCTTGAAGGCCTGCGCCGCGAACAGACGCAAGCCTCGCAAACGCTGGCCTTGCTGCAAGATCAGGTGCGGCGCGACCAGCAAGACGACGCCGATCACCAGGGGCTGGTGAAGGAAGCGCAGGCCGCGCGCGCCCGTGTGGACGCCGCGCAAGCACCGCTTGCCCGAGCCCAGCAGCAACAGCAGGCGCATGCCGCCGCGCTGGACGCCGCCCGCTTGCGCGTGGCCGCCGTTCAAGCCGTGTCGGACCGCCGCGACCTGGAACATCAACTGGGCCAGCTCAATGCCGAAGTCGAACGGCTGGATGCCGCGCTGCACGCCGTCACCGCCCTTATCGAGCAAGGCTCCACGCTGAAATCCGAAGCGTTGCGCATAGAAATCGCCGATGGCGATATCGACGCGCTGCGCAAGGCCGAACGCGAGCTGGCCAATCTGCAATTGCGTCAGCAAGCGGTCGCGACACGTTTGTCTTATCAGCTGGAAGCCGGGCGTACGGCAACGTTGAATGGCCGTGAGTTGGCCGGCACGGATCAAGTGCTGCTGACTGCCGCCGCCGATCTGGATCTGCCCGGCGTCGGCCGCTTCCGTATCGAGCCGGGTGGCCAGGATCTGCCCGCGCTCCAGCGCGAGCTTGGTGGCCTGCAAACGGCCTGGAACGCGTTGCTGGAACGGTTGGGCGTGGCCACATTGGCCGATGCCGAACAGCGGCATGCACGCTACACGGCCTTGCAGCGCGAGCTTGAGGGCATGCGCAAGACCCTGGCCATCCACGCGCCCAAGGGCCTGGATGCACTGCGTGCGCAGCGCGACGACGCCTTGGCCCGCCGCGTGCCGCTCCAGGAACGGCTGGCGAAGCTGCCGGTGTTGGCGGGCGATGCTGGCCAGGACGATCTGCCTGGCGCAACGCAGGCGCTGCGTGAAGCGACGTCGCTTGCCGCGCAGGCCGATGCGGCGTTGGCGGCGGCGCAGCGCGCGCTGGACGCCGACGTGGCGCGCGCGCAGGTGCTTGAGGGGCAGGCGGCGGCTCGCGCGGCCGATATGCAGTCGGCCGAACGCGCCAGCCAGCGTCAAGCGCGCGCGGGGCGGCTGGCCGAGGCGCGCAGCGCCCATGACGAGCTGGATCGCCGCGTGGCCGAGGCAACGGCCGCCTTGGCGGAACACCGGCCGGAACTGGCCGAGCAGGACGTCCAGCGCTACGAAAAATCCGCGGCGATCGAACGCGAAGCGCAACACAAGCGGCATGGCGAAATCCTGCAATTGCAGGGCAAGCTGGATCAAGCGGGCGCGCAAGGCTTGGGCGAACGCCTGTCCGAAGCCGAGGCCGCGTGCGAACGCCTGACGCGTCGGCGCGATGAACTGGCTCGCCGCGCGGCGGCGCTGGATCTGCTGCAGAAGCTGCTGACCGACAAGCGCGCCGCCGCCACGCAGCGCCTGCAAGCTCCATTGGCCCGCCGCTTGAACCACTATCTGGCGCTGCTGTTTCCCGACGCGGCGCTGCGTCTGGACGACGCGTTGCTGCCGACGGCGTTGCGCCGCGAGCAGGGCGAGGACCTGCTGGACGCGCTGAGTTTCGGCACGCGCGAGCAACTGGGCATTCTTGCTCGATTCGCGTATGCGGATTTGCTGCGCGAAGCCGGCCGGCCCACTTTGCTGCTGCTGGACGATGCGCTGGTGCACACCGACGATGCTCGGCGCGACTTCATGAAGCGCGCCTTGTTCGATGCGGCGACCCGCCATCAGATTCTGATGTTCACCTGCCATGGCGATGCCTGGCGCGACATGGGCGTCGAGCAACGTCGCATCGGCGCGTGACGTAGGCGGGCGAGGGCATGACCGCGGCCACTTGCGCGGCGAGCTTCGCTCGCGTCGGCGCGTCGTCGAAGCGGGCGAGGGCGGAATGATCAAGCCAGCCGCGCGTGCCGTGTCGGATCAGAAGCGCTGGATTTCGTCCGATCCTCTTGACGGGAAAAGCGGCGATCGGTAGCCTTTGCGCATGCCCGATTTCCAGCCCCTCGCCAACGTTGCCACCGCCGCCGCCACTGCTGCGTCCGCCGTGGCATCCGCGTGGCTGGCCGCCTGTCGGCGCGGCGCGCACCGGCCCTCGTTGCGCGTATCGGGCAAGCCGCTTGATCCCGTTTTTTCTCCTGTCGTCTGCGCGGTAGTTGCACCGCCGCTTTCGCCGCCAGTCTCTTCGCCGCTGTCGCCGCCCGTCGGCGTGGTTCGAGTTTCGAATCCGCCCGCCGTGGTCGTGATCGGCTGATTGCCGGCCCGCCATTTTCGGCTCCAGTCTTTAATCATCGTCAGTCCCTACCCACGCCAGATGCGTGCTCGGTTTGTCGTGCGCGCGTGCTTGTTGCCGTGCCTCGCGTCGCCATGCATGGATCACGCGTAGCGCAGAGTGGCCGCGTGCTGCCCGTGAAGTCGCACGCGGTCGCACTTGGCCGCATCTGACCGTTTGAGGTGGTTCGTCGCCGTTGTCGCCGCTAGTCGACCGCGCCGCACCGGCCGTTGGCCAGGGATTGTCGATCTGGAGCCTGTGCTTACCTGACAGGTGAAATCAATGTCTTCCAATCGAAACTCGTGGGCCGCGTATGGTTCCACAACCTTGTTCGTGCTGCTGTGGAGCGGCGGCGCGATCTTTGCCAAATGGGGGCTGTCGCATGCGTCGGCTTTCGCCTTCCTGCTGCTGCGGTTCGTCCTGGCCTTGTCGGTGCTGGGGCTGATCGGTCTGCGTCGCCGGCGTTGGCTGCCCGCACCGGGCACGCGCATGACGGTCGCGCTGACCGGCCTGCTGCTGATCGGCGCGTACTCCATCTGCTACCTGCTGGCGCTGGACCATGGCATCACGCCAGGCGTGCTGGCCACCCTGTTGGGCGCGCAGCCCATCCTGACCTTGGTGGTGATGGAGCGGCGCTTTGACCCCACCCGGATGGTCGGTTTGCTGCTCGCGTTGGCGGGCTTGGTCATGGTCGTGTATCAGAGCATCGGCCTGGCGCGCTTTTCGGTCGCGGGCATGGGCTTCGCGTTTGCGGCGCTGGCCAGCATGACCGTAGGGGCAATCCTGCAAAAGCGCGTCGATCAGCCGCCGCTGGACGTCATGCCGCTTCAATACGCAATCAGCCTGGCCCTGTGCCTGCTGTTCGCGCCGTTCCAACCTTTGACGGCGCAATGGGGCTTGGGACTGGTGGTGCCGCTGCTGTGGATGGGGTTGGTGATTTCGGTGGGCGCGACGCTGCTGTTCTACCGCCTGATCCAGGCTGGCGACCTTGTCAACGTCACCAGCCTGTTCTATCTGGTGCCTGCCGGCACGGCGGCATTGGACTACCTGGTGCTGGGCAACCGTCTGTCAGGCCTCAGTCTGGCCGGCATGGGAGCAATCTTGCTGGGCCTGATGCTGGTGCTGCGGCATCCGGCCCCGGGCGTCACGCCAAAGCGGGGTTAGCGGAAAGGCCCCAGGCAGGGCCAGCGTTGCCGCCGTCGCCCTGAATATGGCGGCGGGGTCCCGCAGCGATATCGGACTCTGCATTGATATCGGCCGCGTCATCGACCCCGCCGCGTACCGCGTCCTGCCCGGCCCAGTAGCCGCTGACCAATTGCGCGGGCCGCGCCTGGGCCACCACCCGGGCGCATACCGACCACGCGTCCAACCGCACGCTAAGGCCCGCATACACGCCGTGGCCATCGCCTGCCCGGATCATCCCGTCCGCGTGGACGCCTTCTCCGGCGCGGATGGAGCCTTCCGCACGGATGTCGGCCCCGGCGATCATGCCCCAGCCCGAGGCCAGATGGTCGCCGCAGTGAATTGCGCCGCCAGCCTGGATGCCGCAATCGGCGTTGATTTCTTTTTCGGCACGCACATCGCCGCCGGCCTTGATGCCCTGGCCGCATTTGATGGCGCCTTGCGCGTGGATGTCCTGGCCCGCGTGCAGGTGACCCGTCACGGCCAGGTCCTGACCGGCGCAGATATCCCATTTGGCACGCACGTTGCCCCGGCACTCCAGGCGCGTGGCGGCTTCGATGCCCCAGTCCGCGTGGATGTCGCCACCGGCGCGCACGTCGCCGCCACTGGCGATGTTGGCGGCGGCGCTGACGTTCTCGCCTGCCATGATCGTCTCGCCGGCGCGGATGCCGCCGCCCGTGACGATGCTGCGGCCCGCGCGCACCACCGTATCCACGTTGATGCCCATGCGCACCTCCAGGGTGCCGGCGAACACGATGGCGTTGGCGTCCACGGCGTCCAGCTTGAGCACGGCGTCGGTGGGCCCGAATTGGTCCAGCAGCCAGCAGGCGTCGCTGACGCGGCCGTCAGCGACCAGCGCGTCAAGCACGGCTTGGTAGTCTCCCTGGCCGTTGTGATCGCGGATGAACCATTTGTAGCCGCCCGCGCAGGGGTTCTTGGCTTTGACGAATTTCTTGGTGAGTTGCATGGCGCTGGATGAAGATCGAAGCGTGGCCAAGCCGCCCGCGATAGTGGCGAGCGACGCAGATTCTTAGGACGAACGATGCGCCCGGCCACGCGGCAGGGCGTTCGCCGGCGCGCACGCGACGACAAGCCGCACGGATGTGCTCAAGCCGCCGGCGTCAGGCCGGAATCAAAGATGGGGAAGCGGATGGGCCGGGCGATTAGCCGGGCTTGGAGCGCGCGTAGGCGGAACGCGCGGCGACTTCCTGCGAGCTCAACAAGGTCGAGCGCAGGGCGCAGAGAACGCAGGCAGCGGGAGGGAGGGGAGAAAAATCGGATCGCACGGGGGCAGATGCTAACACCGGGGCATCACGAGTCAAGTCGACAAGCTGTCCCCGAATCGGGGACAGCTGTGATCAGGCTGATCAGTTCGTCGAAATGATGTTGCGTTCCTTGGCGATGCGCTGGCGCAGTTCCAGTTCACGCTTGATCTGCTCGGCGTATTGGGCGGGCGTATTACCGTCCACCAGCGAACCGCCATCGGCCAGGCGCTGGATGATCTTGGGATCCTTCAACGCCTTGACGGCCGCGTCGTGCACGCGGTCCACCACGGCTTGCGGCGTGCCGGCGGGGGCGACCAGCCCATACCAGGCCATATTGTCCATTTCGGGCAGGCCGCCTTCCTTGAAGGTCGGCACGTCCGGCAGAGCGGGCAGGCGCTTGGGGGCGGCCACGGCCAACGCGCGCAGCTTGCCCGCCTGGATGTGGGGCATGGAAGAGGGCAGGTTGTCGAATTGCGCGTTCACCTGGCCGGCGATCACGTCATTGAGGGCCGGACCCGAACCGCGATAGGGCACGTGCACCATGTCGGTCTTGGTCAGCGACTTGAACAGTTCGCCGTCCAGATGGCCGATGCCGCCCGCGCCGGACGAGGCGTAGCTGTACTTGCCCGGGTTGTCCTTGAGCAGTGTGATGAATTCAGCCAGGGTCTTGGCCGGCACGGCCGGGTTGACCGTCAGCACGTTCGGCACGTTCACCAGGTTGGTGATCGGCGTGAAGTCCTTGAGGGGGTTGTAGGGGTTCTTGGGGTTGGTGGCCGGGTTGGTGGCCATCGTGCTGACGGTGGCCACGCCCAGCGTGTAGCCATCGGGCGCGGAGCGCACCAGCGCATCGGCGCCGATCGAGCCGCCGCCGCCGCCCCGGTTTTCGACGACCACGGCCTGGCCCAATTCGCGGCCCAGCCCTTCGGCCACGATGCGGGCGACGATATCGGTGGTGCCGCCCGCAGCGAACGGAACAATCAGGCGGATGGGTTTGTCGGGGTAGGCATCGGCGGCAAGCGCCGAGGAACTAAAGCAGACGCCTGCGATGGCGGCGGCCAGGACGGCCTTGGCATGAGACAGCACGGTCAAGAGTCTTCTCCATATTGTTGTTCCGAGCCGACCGGCTTCTTGGGCCGGCGTCGGTGAAGCCCGCCTTGCCCGGATGCTGGCTTGGTCGACGCTTCTTGGGCGCAATTCCACACAGGAATCCCCCTAGGGTCAACTCAGGATTCTCCCTGTAGCCACTACAAATTTTTTTCAAATGCTTTGAAGTTGTCCGAGATTGACGACAAATAGGGAAAAAAACCAAGCCTGACAAGAACATGAACGATTTCCCAATCCCGTTCAATGCGCAATCATTGCGCAGTCATCGTGCCGTCATCAGCTGGGTATTTGCATAAATTCCTGCATAACTTACAAGAATCTGATATTTTTCGGGGGAGATTCTTGGCCGGTCTTGCAAGAAAGCTATTGCGTTTGTTTCTGTCTGCGCCGTTCAATGGGGGCGTTTGATTGATGTCCCCGCGGGGCAACGTGTAGTGCAGCGACGCACCGGGCCAGGGTTCCGTCCGTTTTTCAATCCCCGGTCTGTTTCGTCTTTCGCTGCCACGTGCTGGCGGGAGGGGGCCCGGACATTCTCGGAACGCCATGTCGCTGATCCTGATCCTCGCTCTGCCGTTTGCCGGCAGCCTGTGCGCCGCGCTGCTGCCTTCCAACGCCCGCAATGCCGAGGCGTGGTTGGCCGGCCTTATCGCGCTGGCTTGTGTGGTCTTGATTGCCAGCCTCTACCCGCAAGTCGCCAATGGCGGCGTGGTCCGGGCCGACATGCCCTGGGCGCCCGCCCTGGGCTTGCAGTTCACCTTGCGCATGGACGGCTACGCCTGGCTGTTCGCGTTGATCGTCTCGGGCATGGGCGCGCTGGTTGTCCTCTACGCGCGCTACTACATGTCGCCGGAAGACCCCGTTCCGCGTTTCTTCTCATTTTTCCTCGCCTTCATGGCTGCCATGCTGGGCGTGGTGCTGTCCGGCAACCTGATCCAGCTGGTCATGTTCTGGGAAATGACCAGCCTGGCCTCGTTCATGCTGATCGCCTACTGGCACCACCGCCTGGATGCCCGTCGCGGCGCGCGCATGGCGTTGACGGTGACCGGGGCGGGCGGCTTGTGCCTGCTGGCCGGCGTGCTGATCCTGGGCCATATCGTGGGCAGCTACGACATGGACCGCGTGTTGGCGTCCGGCGACCTGGTGCGCGCCGATCCCTGGTATCCGGCCGTGCTGGTGTTGGTGGCGTTGGGCGCGCTGACCAAAAGCGCGCAATTCCCCTTCCATTTCTGGCTGCCCAACGCCATGGCGGCGCCGACGCCGGTGTCCGCCTATCTGCATTCGGCCACCATGGTGAAGGCCGGTGTGTTCCTCCTGGCGCGGTTCTGGCCGGTGCTGGCAGGCACGGACCAATGGTTCTGGATCATCGGCGGAGCAGGGCTGATCACGCTGGTGCTGGGCGCCTACGCGGCCATCTTCCAGCAGGACATGAAGGGCGTGCTGGCGTATTCCACCATCAGCCATCTTGGGTTGATCACGCTGCTGCTGGGCCTGAACAGCGAGCTGGCCCTGGTGGCCGCCATCTTCCATATGATCAACCACGCCACTTTCAAGGCGTCGCTGTTCATGGCGGCGGGGGTGGTGGACCACGAAACCGGTACGCGTGACCTCAGTCGGCTGTCCGGGCTTTACAAGGCCATGCCGATCACCGCCACGTTGGCGATGGTGGCGGCGGCCTCGATGGCGGGCGTGCCGCTCTTGAACGGTTTCCTGTCCAAGGAAATGTTCTTCGCCGAGACGACGTTCGTCAGCGGCGACCGCATCACGCAGATCGGCCTGCCGCTGCTGGCCACGATTGCGGGGGCGTTCAGCGTGGCGTATTCGCTGCGTTTCATTCTTCAGGTGTTCTTCGGCCCCCCGGCGACCGATCTGCCGCGCGCGCCGCACGAGCCCCCTCGCTGGATGCTGTTCCCCAGCGCTTTGCTGGTGTTCATGTGCCTGCTGGTGGGCGTCGCGCCCGGGCTGACGGTAGGCCCGTTCCTGGCGACCGCCGCACAGAGCATCCTGGGTCCGAACATGCCCGAATACAGCCTGGCCGTATGGCACGGCCTGAACCTGCCCCTGGTCATGAGCCTGGTGGCGACCACCGCCGGCGTACTGCTGTACCTGGCCCTGCGCAGGCACCAGCGCGCCAATCCGGGCCGCGTACCGTTCATCTACCGCCTGGACGGCCGGCGCACCTTCGAGGCGCTGCTCGATGGCTCCAGCGTGGCGGCCTCGTGGCTGTTGCGTTGGGTGGCATCGCCGCGCTTGCAGGTGCAGATGCTGCTTATCGTCCTGGGGACCTTGTTCGTGGCCTGGCTGCCGCTGCGCGCGGGGGGCTGGCTGGACGGCACGGGCCGCATGAGCCCGATCGACC
Source organism: Achromobacter piechaudii NBRC 102461 (assembly GCF_001571245.1). GTDB lineage: Bacteria > Pseudomonadota > Gammaproteobacteria > Burkholderiales > Burkholderiaceae_B > Achromobacter > Achromobacter piechaudii. Next base: position 979,947 of record NZ_BCTK01000001.1, read on the forward strand.
CCGCTTTCGCATTGCTCTGGCTGGTGGGCGCCGCCTGCGCGCTGGGCGCGGCCTACCAGGCCAAATACCACCGGCTTGCGTCCCTGGCTTTGGCCGGCGGCGCGGGCTTGATCACCTGCCTGACCTTCGTCTGGTTCTCCGCGCCTGACCTGGCGTTGACCCAGTTGTCGGTGGAAGTCGTGACGGTGGTGCTGTTGTTGCTGGGGCTGCGCTGGCTGCCACGCCGTATCGAGAAGGACGATGAAGAAACCTTCAAGGTCACGCTGCTGGCACGCGGCCGGCGCTTGCGCGATCTGCTGATGGCGGTCGCTGCCGGCACCGGCATGGCGGGGCTGGCGTATGCCGTGCTGGTACGCCCGCAAGGCGACACGATTTCTTCCTTCTTCGTGGACCGCGCATTGCCCGACGGGGGCGGCACCAATGTGGTGAACGTCATCCTGGTGGACTTCCGCGGCTTTGATACCTTTGGCGAAATCACGGTGCTGGGCATCGTGGCGCTGACGGTCTATGCGCTGCTGCGCCGCTTCCGTCCGGCCGCCGAAAGCGCGGACTTGCCGCGTCAGCAGCAAGAGCAGGACGGCGGGGTGCCGCCCGCGCCCGATATCAAGTCGCTGGTGCCCAGCGGTTCGATGATGGTGCCGACCGTGCTGGTGCGTCTGTTGCTGCCCACCGCCGCGCTGATTTCCGTGTATTTCCTGCTGCGTGGCCACAATCAGCCGGGGGGCGGTTTCGTGGGGGGCCTGATCTTTGCCACTGCCGTCATCCTGCAATACATGGTGGGCGGGGTGTATTGGGTGGAGTCGCGCAGCCGCCTGAATCCCCAGAACTGGATCGGTATCGGGCTGCTGGCGGCAGGCATCGCCGCCGTCACCGCATGGCTTGCGTATAAGCCGTTCCTGGCCGCGCTGGCCTGGGACGTGGCGCTGCCACTAATCGGCCACGTACATCTGTCCAGCGTGCTGCTGTTCGACCTGGGCGTGTACATGCTGGTCGTCGGATCGACCGTGCTGGTCCTGGTGGCGCTGGCCCACCAATCGCTGCGCGCACAACGCCGCGCCGCCGCCGAGATGCAGGCGGCCGCCGCACAAACAGGGGAAGCCTGATGGAATTGATTTATGCCGTCGCGATTGGCGTGTTGGCCGGTTCGGGCGTCTGGCTGCTGCTGCGGCCGCGCACCTTCCAGTTCATCATGGGCCTGTCGCTCGTTTCCTACGCGGTGAACCTCTTCATTTTTGGCATGGGCCGGCTTACGTCTGGCCGGCCGCCGGTCGTGGACCCCTCCATGGCGCATGACCCGTCGTGGTACGCCGACCCGCTGCCGCAGGCGCTGGTGCTGACGGCGATCGTGATCGGTTTTGCCACCACCGCGCTTTTCCTGGTTGTTCTGCTGGCCTCGCGTGGCTTGACGGGTACCGACCACGTTGATGGACGGGAGTCCCAATCTTGAGTTTCTGGCTGCAACACCTTCCTGTCCTGCCCATCATCGTTCCGCTGTTTGCGGGAGCGGTCATGCTTTTGCTGGCCGATACCAGCCGCTATGCGCGCGGGACCATCTCCATGTTGGCGACGCTGGCCCAGCTGGCTGCCGCCATCGCCTTGCTGGTGGTGGCCGGCGGCGGCGTGCCCGGCGTCTGGTCGCAGGGCGTGGGCGTCTATCTGGTGGGCGATTGGCCCGCACCCTTCGGCATCGTGCTGGTCGTCGACCGGCTGGCGGCGGTGATGCTGACGCTGACCGCCGTGCTGGGCCTGGCCACGCTGACCTACGCGCTGGCCCGCTGGGACCGCGCCGGCGTGCATTTTCATTCGCTGTTCCAGTTCTTGCTGATGGGCCTGAACGGCGCTTTCCTGACCGGCGACCTGTTCAACCTGTTCGTGTTCTTCGAAGTGCTGCTGGCCGCGTCCTATGGCCTGCTGCTGCATGGCTCCGGCGTGGCGCGCGTCAGCGCGGGCTTGCAATACATCGCCGTGAACCTGGTGGCCTCGTTCCTCTTGTTGATCAGCATTGCGCTGATCTACGGCGTCACCGGCACCCTGAACCTGGCCGACCTGGCTCTGCGCGCCGGCAATCTCACGGGCGCGGAACGCATGCTGTTCGAAGCGGGCGCGGCCATTCTTGGCGTTGCCTTCCTGGTCAAGGCGGGCGCGTGGCCGTTGAACTTCTGGCTGGTCAAGGGGTACGGCTCGGCCAGCGCGCCGATTGCCGCCATGTTCTCCATCATGACCAAGGTGGGCATCTATGCGCTGCTGCGCATCGGCTCGCTGCTATTGCCGTCGGGCGCGCCCGCTGCGTTCAGCCTGGACTGGATGTTCGCGGCCGGCCTGGCCACGCTGCTATTCGGCGCGCTGGGCCTGCTGGCCACTCAGCAGCTGGAAAAGATGGTGTGCTATTGCGTGATCGTCTCGGCCGGCACGCTGCTGACCGCGCTGGGCATGCCGGGCGTGACGCTGACCGGCCCGGCGCTTTTCTACCTCATCAGTTCCGTGCTGACCACCGGCGCGTTCTTCCTGTTGGCTGAACTGATCGAACGCACCCGCAGCTTCGGCGCCAACGTCCTGGCCGTGACGCTGGACGCGTTCGACCTGGATGACCCCACCTCGGTCAATCGATCCGACGACGTGGTGGGCGTGGCGATTCCGGCCGCCATGGCGTTCCTGGGGCTGGCGTTCATCTGCTGCGCCTTGCTGGTGACGGGCTTGCCGCCGCTGTCGGGTTTTGTGGCGAAGTTCTCATTGCTGTCGGCGGCGGTGTCCGCCGCCACGGAATCCGCGCCGCCCATGGATGCGTGGATACTCGTGGCCGCTGTGTTGGTCTCGGGGCTGGCCGGCTTGGTCGGCCTGGGTCGAACCGGCATCCGCGTGTTCTGGGCCAGCGACGATCGCAGCACGCCGCGCCTGCGCGTCATTGAAGCGGGGCCGGTCGCCGTGCTGCTGCTGTTGTGCGTGGGCCTGGCGGCGGGCGCGGGCCCGGTGTCGGCCTATCTGGACGACGCGGCGCGGTCCCTGGATCAACCCAAATCCTATATCGACGCCGTCATGTCCGCTCAGACCGTGCGCGGTCTCAAGGGAGGCAGCTGATGCGCCGCCTTTACTTCCTGTTCCTGCCCGTTTTCCTGTTCGTCCTGTGGTTGGTGCTGAACGAAAGCCTGTCGGCCGGTCAGATCGCGCTGGGCGCGGCGCTGGCTCTCTGGTTCACCTGGGCGGCATCGCGGCTGCGCCCGTTGCACGCGCGGCCACGCCGGCTTTGGAAAGCAGTGCCGCTGTTCCTGCACGTGACCGTGGACATCATCCGGTCCAACCTTGCCGTCGCCAAGCTGATCCTGAAGCCGGGGCGCAATGAGTTTTCGCCCGGCTTCATCATGATCCCGCTGACCATGCGCGACCCCCACGGCCTGGCCATGCTGGCCTGCATCGTGACCTATACGCCGGGCACGGTCTGGGTGGACCTGACCGCCGACCACCGCCTGAAATTGCACGTGCTCGACTTGCAGAACGAACAGCATTGGGTCGACCTGGTGCAGCAGCGCTACGAGCGCCCGTTGATGGAGATGTTTGAATGACGATGAATACCGCACTGTATTGGGCGGCGTCCTTTGCCCTGGTGTGCTTCGCGCTGGGCATGGTGTTTGCCGCCTTGCGCCTGTTGCGGGGCCCCACCGCGCAAGACCGGGTTCTGGCGCTGGACACCCTGTATATCAACGGCATGCTGACGATGCTGGTCTTCGGCATCCGCTCGGGCTCGTCGCTGTATTTCGACATTGCGCTGTTGATCGCGCTGTTCGGCTTTGTCGGGTCCACGGCCATGGCGCGCTTCCTGTTGCGCGGCGAGGTGATCGAGCCATGATGGACGCCACCATTCCGCTGTGGGCAGGCATCCCCGCTTGCATCCTGCTGGTGCTGGGCGGCCTGCTGGCACTGACCGGATCGGCGGGCCTGCTGCGGTTTCGCAGCTTCTACGCCCGCATCCACGCGCCCACGCTGGGCAATACCCTGGGTTGCGCCTGCGTGCTGCTCGCGTCGATCCTGGTTTTTTCGGCGTGGTCCGCGCGGCCCGTGTTCCACGAAGTCATCATCACCTTGCTGCTGGTCGTGTCTTCGCCCGTGACCGCCATGCTGCTGATGCGCGCGGCCACCTATCGGCACCGGCTGACCAAGGCCGATGCCGACCAGGACGCACGCTAACGCTCGTAACAAGCGACACGGCATGTGAACGCCGAATGTCATGCTCCAACACCGCAACCGACGCAACAGGGGCCAACCGCCCCTGTTTTTCTTGGTGTAACGCGTGCAGGGGCGGTCCCTTCAATTTCACGTTGTTGAAACGTAACCTTACGAATGCACGTCGCTCGTCATGAGCCCGGCGCGCCGTCGTGGGATAGTGGTTTCCAACAGGCGGCGAGGCCGTAACCGGACTTCGCCGCTATCGGTTCACCCTCGGTTCAATTCTAGTAAGGAGCTGGCCATGAACGTACGACCCATGCATACGAAACGCCTTGCGGCATCCCTTTGCGCGGCGGGCTTGATGCTGGCCGCCGGAGCGGTCCACGCGGCAGATGCGATCGGCCGCGCTGCCATCCAGTCCCAATACGAGCAGGACGTGGCCAATTGCAAGAGCGGCAAAAGCAATCAGGACCGTGAAACCTGCATGCGCGAAGCCGGCGCGGCGCGCGAAGAGGCCCGCCGTCAGAACCTGAAGGAAGGTTCGTCCGACCAGTACCAGCAGAACATGGTCGACCGCTGCAACCGCCTGCCGGCTGCGTCGCGCCAGGACTGCATGACGCAAATGAGCTCGCCTACCAACGTGCGCGGCAGCGTGCAGGGTGGCGGCGTGCTGCGTGAAACCGTGATCCAGGTGCCGGCCGGTTCGGTCCCGCCCGCGGGTGGCATGCCGCCGCCCAACACCATGCCGCCGAGCGCGCCGGCCCCGGGCATGGCCCCGCCGCCGCCCGCGTCGATGGGCACGCCGATGCGTCAGTAATGCAGGTTCCCGCCACGGCAAGCGCTTTCTAAAGAACGCTTGCCGGGCGGGCAGGGCACGCGCGATGCGGGTTGCTGGCGCAGCCGCCATCACATTCAGGCAAAATGGCGGCTGTTGCGCCTTGCGCGCTTGTCATGCTTCGCCCATCACGCATCCCCATGTCCGACGTCATCGCCCTGATTTTCGACTTCGACGACACGCTGGCTTCGGACAGCACGTCCGGTTTCCTGGAAAGCATAGGCGTGGATACGGCTTCGTTCTGGAAAGACGAAGTTGACCCCTTGCTCTCCAAGCAAGACTGGGACCCGGTACCCGCCTATCTGTACAAGATGATCCAGCTGTCGCAGGCCGGCACGCACGGTCTGATCACGCAGCAGCGCCTGAAAGAGTGGGGCGCGCGCCTGGATTTGCACGACGGCGTGCCCACCTTGTTCCAGCGATTGCGCGCGGCGGTGCGGGCCGAACAGCCGCAGGTGCAGCTGGAGTTCTACCTGATTTCCAGCGGCATCGGCGACGTGGTCCGTTCCACCCCCATTGCGCACGAATTCACTGAAATCTGGGCCTCCGAATTCGTCTATGGCGAGGACGGCGGCATCACGTTTCCGCGCCGCATCGTCAGCTTCACCGACAAGACGCGCTACCTGTTCCACATCCAGAAAGGCATCATCGGCCGCGACTTTCGCAACAAGCCCTTCGAGGTCAACCGCAAGGTTCCCGAAGACCGCCTGCGCGTCCCGTTCGACCAGATGGTGTTCGTGGGCGACGGCTATACCGATATCCCGTGCTTTTCGCTGATCCGACGCGCCGGCGGTTTCGCCTTCGGCGTCTGGGATCCCAAGCACCGCGACAAGCGCAGCCGCGCCTGGGGCTTCATTGAAGAAGGCCGCGTGTCCAATTTGAACCAGGCGCGCTACGACGAACAGGCCGAGCTCTACCAATGGCTTGAAGAAGCCGTGACCAGCCTGGCCGGCCGCATCGCGCTGAAATCGCGGGTGTACCGTGGTTGACGCCGGTTCGCTGGCGGCGGTGCCTGCCTGGACCGCCGAAGACGCGCGTTACATCGAGCTGGCGCTGCAAGAAGCGCAGGCCGCCTACGAGATCGGCGAAGTGCCCGTCGGCGCGCTGGTGGTCTCTGCCCAGGGCGAGATCCTGGGGCGCGGCTATAACCGCACCATCATCGACCACGACCCCACCGCGCATGCCGAAATCGTCGCCCTGCGCAACGCGGCGCGGCGGCTGGAAAACTACCGTTTGCCCGGCATCACCGTGTACGTCACGCTGGAACCCTGCGTCATGTGCATCGGCGCCATGCTGCATGCGCGTCTGGCGCGCGTGGTCTTCGGCGCCTACGACCCCAAGACCGGCGCTTGCGGCAGCGTGCTGGACGTGGGCTCGGTGCCCAAACTCAACCATCACACTTCAGTCACCGGCGGCGTGCTGGCGGAACCTTGCGGCGACCTGCTGCGCCGGTTCTTCCGCGAACGCCGCGCCAAGGAATCCATCGCATGAGCACCCCCAAATCCGGCCATGATCACTCCCTCGCCTGCGGCGAGGATTGCGGTCACGACCATAGCCATGACCACGACCATGGCCATGCCATGCCGGACGCCCGCGGCATCTACCTGATCTCGCCGTCATCGGCCGTGCGCGACCCGGCCACCGTCGAGCTGGCGCGTGAGCGCTTGCAGCAGCAGGGCTTCAAGACGGCGCTGGACCGTACCGCCTATGCGGTGCACCAGCGCTTTGCCGGCACCGACGCCCAACGCGCCGCCAGCCTGGTCCGCGCCACCAAGCAGAAGCTGCCCATCGTCATGGTGACGCGCGGCGGCTACGGCATGGGGCGGCTGCTGGACCAGATCGACTGGACGGCCATGGCCGACAGCGGCAAGCGCTTTGTCGGCATGAGCGACTTCACGGCGTTCAACCTGGCGCTGCTGGCCAAGACTGGCGCGGTCAGCTACACCGGCGCGACCGCCGTGGCGGACTTTGGCGGCAAGAAGGTCGACGACCTGACCGAGGCGCTGTTCGGTGAAATCATGCGGGGCGAGCTGGAAATCCTCAGCTTCGAAACGCAAGACGCCGACCCCGTCGACGCGCGCGGCATCCTGTGGGGCGGCAACCTGGCCATGTTGACTTCGCTGGTGGGTACGCCGTACCTGCCCAAGGTGCGCGGCGGCATCCTGTTCCTGGAAGACGTAGCCGAACATCCTTACCGCGTCGAACGCATGCTGATCCAGCTGGCGCAGGCCGGCGTGCTGGCCCGGCAAAAGGCCATCGTGCTGGGTCGCTTCACCGACTACAAGCTGGCGCCGCACGACCAGGGCTACGATCTGCACGAAGTGGTGGCGTGGCTGCGCAAGACCGTCAAGGTGCCCGTCATCACGGGGCTGCCGTATGGCCATGTGGCGACCAAGGCGACGCTGCCCATCGGACAGAAGGTGGGTATCGCCACCGAGAAGGGGCTGGCGCATCTGGTGCTGGACGAACACCAGCACTGATCCGGGCAGGCGAGCGCCCGTTTGCTACACTATCGGGTTTCCTCGCATGCGTCTTCGGGCGCCTACAGACTCAAAATACCGTGATATCCACAGCCAATCTCACCATCCAGTTCGGTCCCAAGCCCCTTTTCGAGAACGTCAGCGTCAAGTTCGGAGAAGGCAACCGGTACGGGCTGATCGGGGCCAATGGGTCCGGTAAGTCGACGTTCATGAAGATCATCGGCGGCGATCTGGAAGCGTCCGGCGGCAACGTGTCGCTGGAACCGGGTGTGCGCCTGGGCAAGCTGCGCCAGGATCAGTTCGCATTCGAAGATCTGCGCGTGCTGGACGTCGTCATGATGGGCCACACCGAAATGTGGGCCGCCATGTCCGAGCGCGACGCGATCTACGCGAACCCGGAAGCCACCGAAGACGACTACATGCGCGCGGCCGATCTTGAAGCCAAGTTCGCCGAATACGACGGCTACACCGCCGAAGCGCGCGCCGGGGAATTGCTGCTGGGCCTGGAAATCGCCGTGGACCAGCACAACCTGCCGATGCGCGAAGTGGCGCCGGGCTGGAAGCTGCGCGTGCTGCTGGCGCAGGCGCTGTTCTCCAATCCCGACGTCCTGCTGCTGGACGAACCCACCAACAACCTGGATATCAACACCATCCGCTGGTTGGAAAACGTGCTCAACAGCTACCAGAGCACGATGATCATCATCAGCCATGACCGCCACTTCCTGAACCAGGTGTGCACGCACATGGCCGACGTGGACTACGGTGAAATCCGCATCTATGCGGGCAACTACGACGACTACATGCTGGCGTCCACCCAGGCGCGCGAACGCCTGGTGTCCAACAATGCCAAGGCCAAGGAACGCGTCGCCGAACTGCAAGACTTCGTGCGCCGCTTTGCCGCCAACAAGTCGAAGTCGCGCCAGGCCACCTCGCGCCTGAAGCAGATCGACCGCATCAAGGCGGACCAGGTCGTCGTCAAGCCGTCGTCGCGCCAGAACCCGTACATCCGCTTCGAGCAGAACAAGGTCATGCACCGCTTGGCCGTCACGGTCGAGAACCTGACCAAGGCCTACGACGCGCCGGTCATCACCAATTTCTCGGCCATGGTCGACGCGGGCGAAAAGATCGCCATCATCGGCGCCAACGGCGTGGGTAAAACCACCTTGCTGCGTCTGCTGGCCACCGAATTGCAGCCGGATTCGGGCTCGGTGAAATGGTCCGACAACGCTGATCTGGGCTACATGGCCCAGGACGTGTCCGATCAATTCCTGCAAACCGACATCAACCTGCTGGACTGGATGGGCGACCACCGCCAGCCGGGCGACGACGATCAGTCGATCCGTTCCGTGCTGGGCCGTCTGCTGTTCTCGGCAGACGACCTGCCCAAGGCGCCCAAGGTGCTGTCGGGCGGCGAAAAGAACCGCATGACCTTCGGCCGCCTGATGCTGGGCCGGCACAACGTCATGCTGCTGGACGAACCCACCAACCACCTGGACATGGAGTCGATCGAATCGCTTCAGTTCGCGCTGGAAAAGTACGAAGGCACGCTGGTGTTCGTGTCCCATGACCGCGAATTCGTGTCCGGCCTGGCCACCCGCGTGATCGAAATCCTGCCCTCCGGCGAGATCATCGACTACCGCGGCGGCTACGAAGACTACCTGGAATCGCGCGGCATCGAAGCCTGATAGACGCAGGCATCACACCACGCGGCACGGCGCGTCCTTCGGGGCGCGCCGTGTTGCTTTCAGCCACGCCCATGTTCAGCAAGCTGCAATTATGGTTGCGCTATCATCGGGTTTACCCTGATCCGTTCGGCCAGGCATCTTCCTCAGTTCAATGTCCCGCACACCGCATACCACGCCTGATGGCGCGCCCATCAGCACGTTCGCGCTGACCTCGCGCATCGTCGCCATCGCCTTCTTCACCTTCATCTGCTACCTGGCCATCGGCTTGCCGCTGGCGGTGTTGCCCGGCTACGTCCACGACAAGCTGGGCTATGGAACGGTGCTGGCCGGTCTGGCCATCAGCGTGCAATACGTGGCGACCCTGCTCAGTCGCTCGCACGCGGGCCGCATGGCCGATACGGTGGGCCCCAAGCAGACGGTCGTCATCGGCATGGCGGCGTGCGCGGCCAGCGGCGTCTTTCTCTTGCTGGCCTATGCCTTCGAACGCAGCGCATGGTTGAGCCTGTCGGCCATCATTGTCAGCCGCCTGGCGCTGGGCTTTGGCGAAAGCTGGGTGGGCACGGGGTCGGCCACGTGGGCCATCGCGAGGGTAGGGCCGCTGCATACGGCGCGCGTGATTTCGTGGAACGGCATCTGCACCTATGGCGGGCTGGCGTTGGGCGCGCCGTTGGGCGTGACGCTTGAACGCGAATGGAGCATGGGCGCGCTGGGCGGCGCGGTGCTGCTCTTGGGCCTGGCCGGGTTGGGGCTGGCCGTCAGCCGCGCGGCGGTCGCCATCGTGGGCGGCCATCGGATGGCGTTCAAGAGCGTGGTGCTGCGTGTATTTCCGCACGGCATGGCGTTGGGCTTGGGCTCGGTGGGATTCGGCACCTTGGCGGCCTTCGTGGCGCTGTACTACACAAGCATGTCCTGGGAAGGCGCGGCTCACGCCCTGAGCGCGTTCGGGTGTGCGTTCATCGGCGTGCGGCTGCTGTTCGCCGGCACCATCACGCGCTTTGGCGGCTTTCGCGTGGCGCAGGTGTCATTCCTGGTGGAAGCGGCGGGGCTGTTGTTGCTGTGGCTTGCGCCCAACCCCACTGCCGCGTTGCTGGGCGCGGCGTTGACCGGCTGCGGCTTTGCGCTGGTCTTTCCCGCCATCGGCGTCGAAGCGGTGGCCCGGGTGCCGGCAGGCAGCCGGGGCGCGGCGCTGGGGGCGTACTCGGCGTTCCTGGATCTGGCACTGGGCGTGACCGGCCCGGTCGCCGGCTATATCTCCAGCGGCTACGGCTATCCGTCCATCTTCCTGTCGGCCGCGCTGGCAGTGGTGATCGGGTTTGTGATTGCGTTCGGGCTGCAACGCCACGCGAGCGCCCAGGCAGGCGCGCATTAGCATCGCCGGCCGGCCTTATATAACTCGCAGCTTTAAAGACATTCAATATTGATCGTTTGAGTTCATATAACGAATTGTTAGATTGGGGCCTCGTTTCCACGCGCGCCCACGATTCGTTCCATGAACCTGACCTTCGATTACGTCCACAAGCACTTTGGCGACCTACCCGTCGTGGAAGGCTTCACCAGCGAATTCAAGACGGGTGAACTCGTCGCACTGGTCGGGCCGTCCGGCTGCGGCAAGTCCACGCTGCTGCATCTGGCGGCGGGGCTGGAAAAGCCCACGCAGGGCAGCGTCCTGGCCGACGGCAAGCCCGTCGCCGGCCCGCACCCCAGCCGCACGCTCGTCTTCCAGGAACACGCGCTGTATCCGTGGCTGACGCTCGAAGACAACGTGGCGTTGGCCCTGGAATTTCAAAACGTTCCCAAGAAGCGCGCCCGCGAGGCGGCCCGCCAGTGGCTGGACCGCGTCAGCCTGGGCGGCTTCGAACACTATTTTCCGCATCAGGTCTCGGGTGGCATGCGGCAACGCGCCGCGTTGGCCCGCGCCTTTATCGCGCAACCCCAGACGATGCTGATGGACGAGCCCTTTGGCGCGCTCGACGCGTTGACGCGCCTGAGCCTGCAAGACGTGCTGCGCCAATTGATCGCCCAGGAAAAGCCCACCGTGCTGCTGGTTACGCATGATGTGGACGAAGCCTTGTTCCTGGCCGACCGCATCGTCGTCTTCAGCCCGCGCCCGGCTCGCGTGCTGCGCGAATTCAACCTGGCGCATCGGACCAAAACGCACGATCTGTCGGATCTGGCCGCTGAAAAGCGCGAGATCCTGCGCCTGCTGGGCATCGCGGTGGACGGCACGCAAGCGCATGCCGACATGGCGCTGGCCGCCTGATCCCTATCCTGTCTCTCGTGGCGGCGCCCGGCGCGCCGTGACCTTGAATTCCCTGGAGCTTGACTCATGAAATTGAAGCAATGGCTGTCCCTGCCGCTCGCGGCGGCGCTGCTGGCCGCGGCCCCCGCAATGGCCGCCGAAAAATTCCGCGTGGGCTACCTGCGTGTCATGGACGACGCGCAAGCCATCGTGGCGCAAGAGGGCGGGTTCTATAAGAACGCGGGCCTGGATTCGGAACTGATCGAGTTCAAATCCGGCACCGACCTCATCAAGGCGATCGTCGGCGGGCAGTTGGACATCGGCGTGCTGGGCTTCACCAACGCGGTTGCGTGGGCCTCCAAGGGCGCCGACCTGAAAGTGGTGGGCGGCGCGCAACAGGGCTATCACTCGTTGATCGTGCGCGACGATTCCGGCATCAAGGACATCGCGGGCCTCAAGGGCAAGACGCTGGCCTCGCAGGCCGAAGGCAGCACGGCGGACGTCGTGTTGAAGGGCGTGGTGCTCAAGCAGGGCAACCTGAGCGCCGACGACGTCAACGTCATGGGCGTCAGCCCGGCTGTTGCCGTGCAATCGCTGGTGGGCAAGCGCGTCGACGCGGCTTTCCTGTTCGAACCCTATGACCGCATCGCGCAGTTGGTGGCGCCGGTCAAGCAGATCTACGAAGTGGGCCAGGCCTGGCCGTTCCCGTGCATGGTGGTGATCACCTCCGGCGAGACGCTGGCCAAGCGCAAGGACGACGTCTGGAAGGCGCTGGACGCGCAGAATCAGGCCATCACGCTGCTGCAAAAAGAGCCGGCGCAGGCCTCCAAGCTGATCGCCTCGTACTTCATCGCCGAGCCCACGCTCAAGACCCTGTCGCGTGGCGAGCTGCCGCGCGAAACCGTCATCGCCGAAGCCATCAGCACGCAGGTGTTCACGCCCAAGCTCACGCCCAAGGACACCGCGCGCATGCAGGAAATTGCCGACATCCTGCAAGCCCAGGGTTCGCTGAAAACGCGCGACGGCAAGCCGTACGACGTGTCCAGCATTGTTGATCTGTCCTGGCAAGAGGCGCGCAAACTTTGAGCTCGTCTACCCGAGTGACCGGCGCCCGCAAGCATTTCGCGGGCGTTTTGGGCGTCCTGTTCATTCTGTTGTTGTGGCAACTGGCGGCGTTCGCCTTGCCTGATTTCCTGATGCCGGGCGTGCCGGCAGTGGTTGAGCGCCTGTTCGAGGACCTGGGCAAGCAATCGTTCCATCAAAGCCTGATGGGCACGCTGGGCCGGCTCGGGGCAGGCTACGGGCTGGCGCTGGCGGCCGGCATCGGCTTCGGGCTGGTGGCCGCCGTGCTGTTCTTCTTCCGGGAAGTGCTGCGCAGCGCCATCGTCATCCTGCAATCGATTCCGTCCATCGCATGGGTGCCGCTGTTCCTGATCGTGATGGGCTTTGGCAACACGCCCATCATCGTGGTGGTTGCGCTGTCGGCGTTCTTCCCGGCCGCGCTCAGCGTCATGAACGCCACTGAATCCGTGCAACGCGTCCACGTTTCGGCTGCGCGCGTCATGGGCGCGACTCGCTGGGGGCTGGTCAAGCGGGTGTACCTGCCCGCCGTCATGCCGGAGCTGATCACCGGGGCGCAGTTGGCCTTCGGCAATGCTTGGCGCGCGCTGATTTCGGCCGAAATGCTGATCGGCTTCGGCAAGGGCCTGGGCCGGTCGCTGGCGTACTCGGGCGAGATCGCGGACATGACGGGCGTGATGACCAACATCCTCGTCATCGCCGTGTTGGCCGCGCTGATCGATCAGTTCGTGCTTGAAAACCTGAAGCACCGCCTGCTGCGTTATCAGTACGTCTAGATCATGCGTGCGCCCTTGAAATTGCCCGGTCTGCTTGCCTTCGCCGCCTGCGCGCTGCTTACCGGCCTGAGCGCGGCGCATGCCGATCCTGCGGGTTTCGCCGCTGCCCGGGCGCGCGGGGAATTGGTCGTGGGTGTGCCGTACCTGGCGCCGCCGCCGGTTGCCGGCGCCAAGATCCGCACGCCCGACGGCTTGGACGCCAACATGGCGGAAAAGCTGGGCGCCAGCCTCGGCTTGCCGGTGCGCTTGCGGCAGGTCAGGGCGGAAGAGGCTGGCGAGTTGCTGTCGGCCGGTCAGGTGGACGTGGTGCTGGCCGATGCCGCCAACGGCCAGCCGGCCACGGTTGCCGTGCAGCCCACGGGTTACAGCACGCGCCCCAAGGCGGTGATACGTAGCGATACGCGCCTGCGCAAGCCCGCAGACGTGCAGGGCCGCAGCGTCTGCATGGCAGAGGCCGACACCGACGCGCGCGCGCTGGCAGCAGCCTGGGGCGCCGTTGTACGTACTTACCGAGTGCCTTCCGATGCGCTGGTTGCGGTGCGCGAAGGCGCTTGCGATGTCGGGCTGGTGGACGACGCCGTCTGGGAACCCTTGGTGCGTTTTCCCGAATGGAAGAAATTCTCTGCAACGCTGCCGGCCGATGGAGCCAAGCGCGAACAGGTGTGGCTGTTGCCGGCCTCGGATGCCGCTGGCCGCGCCTGGCTGGCCGGGGAAATGCAGGCCTGGAGCCAATCGGGGGCCTGGAAAGCGATGACCTCGAAATGGGCTCGCGATGTGGCCTTCGACGTGTATCTGGATCAGGAAGTGCCCGACTGCCACGGTTAGCGCAGGCGCAGGTCCAGCACTTACAATGCCGGCCATGACGCACACGTTGACCGCTCCTTGCTCGTATCAGGAAGACATCAAGAAAAGCCGCTTTGTCGCGTATGCCGCCCCGGTCACCACCGTGAGCGAGGCGATGCAGTTCTTTGCCGAGCGCAGCGACCCCGAAGCCACCCACAATTGCTGGGCCTACCGAATCGGCCAGGAATATCGGTTCAACGACGATGGCGAACCGGGCGGCACTGCCGGCCGTCCCATTCTGCAAGCCATCGAAGGGCAGGACATGGACCGCGTGGCGGTGCTGGTGGTGCGCTGGTACGGAGGCATCAAGCTGGGCGCGGGCGGGCTGGTGCGTGCCTATGGCGGCTGCGCGGCGAACTGCCTGCGTTTGGCGCAGCGGACCGAAATCGTGGACCTTGCCACAGTCACGTGCGCGTGCGGCTTCGCGGAATTGGCGCTGCTCAAATCGCGTCTGGCCCAAGCCGGAGCGGTGGTGCAGCAGGAAGACTTCAATGAAGAGGGCGTGTCGCTGCGCTTTGTCGTGCCGCGCAGCGCGATAAGTGACCTGGAAGTCACGGTCGCCAACATCACGCGCGGACGTTCGGCGTGGGAGCTGCTGTCCTGAACCCTGGGTTCATGCGCGCCACCCGGCCGCAATGGAAAGGGGCCCGATGTCGGGCCCCTGTTGTTTACGCGTTCTGGCTGTCTTGCGCCGCGGCGATTTCCTGATGGACCTTTTCCATGTCCACTTCCTTGATCTTGGCCAGCAGCTCATTGAGCTGCCCGCCCGACAAGGCGCCGGGTTGCGAAAACAGCAGGACTTTCTCACGGAAGACCATCAGCGTGGGAATCGAGCGGATTCCCAGCGCGCCGGCCAATTCCTGCTCGACGTCGGTGTTCACCTTGGCGAACGTGACGTCCGTGTGCTCGGTCGCGGCTTGCTCGAAAACTGGAGCGAAGCCACGGCACGGGCCGCACCACGGAGCCCAGAAGTCGACGATCAGGGTACCGTCAGGCGTGATGGCGTCCTGGAAGCTTTCTTTGGTGAGTTCAACAATACTCATTTTGGATCCTTGCCGCGGAGCGCGGCGCAAAAAGTCGGTGTCGAGATCCGGGGTGTGCCCGCCCCGGCCTGAATCGGCGACGCTTTATGTGCCACGCGCTCTTGCGTAATAGTAGAGCGGGCGATGGCAGCGTCGCAATGGTTGGCGCTGTGGAGAGCGCATTCAGCGGTGCTTAGACCGCAGTTTTTGTAGAGACGCCGGCATCGTTTTTCAACGACGCCACGATCTCGAAAGAGCGCAGGCGATCGGCGATATCGAAGAAGTCGGACACGATCATGACTTCGTCGGCCTCGGTTTCGGCCACCAGGGCTTCCAGCCGCCGCTTGACGGTGTCCGGCCCGCCCACGATGGAAGCGCCCAATCTTTGATTGACAGCCTCACGTTCCCATTCGTTCCACAAACCATCCATGCTTTCTACCGGCGGCTGCAATTGCAGGCGGTGACCACGCACCAAAGAGAGGAATTTAAGCTGTTGAGTCGTGGCCTGATGGCGGGCAGCCTCGTCCGTTTCGGCCGCCACGACCGGCACGCCGATCATGGCGTAGGGGCGCGACAGCGTGGCCGACGGCTTGAAAAGGTGCCGGTACAGGCGCATGGCGGCCATGCCCTCGGGCGAAAAATGCCCGGCGAACGAGAACGGCAACCCGAGTTCGGCGGCAAGCCGAGCGCTGAAATCGCTGGAGCCCAGCAGCCAGATCGGAATGTCCAGGCCTTCGCCGGGAATGGCGCGCACCGGCTGGCCCGGCCGGGACGGCGCCAGAAAGCCACGCAGTTCTTCCACCAGCGCCGGAAATTCCAGGCCGCTGCGCGGGCCACGGCGCAGCGCGTGCTGCGTGGCGCCGTCGCTGCCGGGCGCGCGGCCCAGGCCCAGGTCGATCCGTCCCGGGTACAGCGTTTCCAACGTGCCGAACTGCTCGGCGATGATCAGCGGCGCATGGTTGGGCAGCATGATGCCCCCCGAGCCGACGCGCAACGTGCTGGTGTGGCTGGCGACGTGGCCGATCAGGACCGCCGTCGCGCTGGACGCGACCCCGTTGATGTTGTGGTGCTCGGCCAGCCAGAAACGGTTGTAGCCCAGCCGCTCGACATGCTGGGCCACGGCGACGGTATTACGGAACGCGTCCGCGGCATCGCGGCCTTGAACAATCGGGGCCAGGTCCAGGACGGAAAAGGGAATGCGGGCGAGGGCGCTCATGCGGACATCCCCCCATCAAAGTCATGACAGGACGGCAACGCAGAGGCATAGCGGGTAAGGCGCAAGGTGAACTCCATACGGGATACATGGGGAGTGTATCGGCGAATTCAACCGCGACTGGCAGCAACCTTGACGGTGGGCGGGTTGTAACGGCAGTCGATTGCCGACGGGTACCCGCGTGATTTCTTCATAGGAATACGATTTTTTCGGGTCCGCCATTATTCAATGGCGGCCCATGCTACTTTGCCGCCCAAGCACGAGATACCGGCTTGTTTAATCGAACATGCCGTATTGCGAACCCTCTGTTTCTCAGGAAGAAAAGTGAATTACTGGGAAGTGATCCGCCAATCCCTGATTATTTCGGGATCACGGCTGGTTGCCTTGTCCATGGTGACGCTGGATCTCATGATTCTGGGCCGGTTGGCGTTGGACGAGACCGCCGACTTTGCGCTTGCGGTTCAGTTTTCACAAATCTATGTTGTGCTGGCCCTTGGCCTGACAGTGGGCGTGAACATTGCCTTCAACCTCAGAAAATCCCATTCAAGAACTGTGGCCAGATCTGTTGCGGGTTACGCGGTATTCACCGGGTTTCTGCTGTTTCTGATGTCGCTAGTGATGGGCTTTTCCGTGACGATGTTGAAAAACGCTCAATTAAGCTATTTTGTGCTGGCGCTCGGCATTGTTCCGACAACCCTGTACATCGCGCTATGCGCAATGATCGAAGCGTCCGGAGGGGCGAGTTGGGTGTTCAAGCTGACGATTGGCGCTGCCATCGCAAACGCTGCCCTCGATTTGGCTCTCGTTCATCTCGGCCTCTGCTCTCCTGCCGTGGCGGTCGCCTTAGCGACGACGATAGTCAGGCTGCTGCTCCTGGGTTTCGTGATCTACGGCTGCTTGCGCATCTATCGAATTTCGATTGCCCCAATCTACGACGGCGTGGAATGGAAGGACCTGTTCAGCTATGGCCGAACGGAAGCCCTGGTCGGGTTGATTTTCACCGGCGGCGTGTCGTTTCTGTTCGCCTATGCGAATGCGCGCGGTAATGACGCCGCGTTGGCCCTATTGGCCATCGGCGTAAATTTCTTGAACATTGCCTCTGTCATCTACCTCGGGATGACTCGCGCCGTAGCTAACGTTGCTTCCGCGCTGACCCACAGGATCTCCACCGATTTGAAGGGCCTGGCGATTTTCGGGCTTGCTTACGTTCTCAGCACTACTGCGGTCTTGTACGCAGCGTCCCCTGTGCTCTCGTGGCTTTATCTAGGAACCGTTTCGCCAGAGCTGCTTGCTATCTTCGTCATTGCGATTTGGGTTGTGGCTTTCGACGGGGCGGCCATGTTGTTCATTACCCTGCTTAGATTGCTCGATTGGCGGGCGGGGCCGCCAATGCTTCGGCTTGCGCTGATTGTCATCGGTGTGCCCCTGGCCATGGTCTGGTTTGACCCCTTGGCAATGCAACCCGTTTTCGCTGGTTTGCTGATGGGCAATATTGTCGCGGCGCTGCTTGCGGGCATGCTGCTGTTGTACGCTGCCCGGCAGAGGGCGCGGAAGGATCTCCACACCGTGGCGGATCACCAATAAAAAAGCCGCCCCGGTAACTGTTGGGGCGGCTTGTCGCGTTACGTCCGATGGATGTTGCGCTTACTCCGGAAAAAACGCATACCGGATCACGAACAGCACGGCGACCAGCCATGTGGCCGGATGCACGTCGCGGACCTTGCCGGTGGCGGTCTTCAGGACCACGTAGCTGATGAAGCCGAACGCGATCCCGTTGGCGATCGAGTACGTGAACGGCATGACCAGCGCGGTCAATGCGGCCGGGGTGGCCTCGGTGACTTCATTCCAGTCGATGTCGATCAGTTCGCGCATCATCAGGCCGGCCACGTAGAGCAGGGCGGGGGCGGTGGCGTAGGCCGGGACCGCGCCTGCCAGCGGCGAGATGAAGAGCGCGGCCAGGAACAGCAGCGCCACGACCAGGGCGGTCATGCCGGTACGTCCGCCCGCTTGCACGCCCGAGGCGCTTTCCACGAAGGCGGTGGTGCTGCTGGTGCCCAGCGCCGAGCCGGCGACAATCGCCGTGCTGTCGGCAAACAGCGCGCGGCCCAGGCGATTGGGACGGCCCTCGGGGACCAGGCCGGCGCGCTTGGCCACGCCCACCAAGGTACCGGTGGCGTCAAACACTTCGACCAGCACGAACACCAGGATCACATGCACGAAACCGCTGTGCAGCGCGCCCATGATGTCGAGCTTGAAGAGCGTGGGGGCCAGGCTGGGCGGGGCCGAGAAGATGCCCTTGAACTCGTTGTAGCCCAGCACCATCGACAGCACGGTGACGACGATGATGCCGATCAGGATGGCGCCGCGCACGCGCAGCGCGTCCAGCGAGGCGATGATGAAAAACCCCAGGATGGCGAATAGCGGGCCATGGGTGGTGAGGTTGCCCAAGGAAACCTTGGTGGCCGGATGGGCAACGACGATGCCGGCGCTGGACAGCGCGATAATCGCCAGGAAAAGGCCGATGCCCGCCGCGATCGCGCTGCGCAGGGAATGCGGTATGCCCTTGACCAGCCAGACCCGGATGCCCGATATCGTCAGGATCAGGAAGATCACGCCCGAGATGAACACGGCGCCCAGCGCCTGCTCCCAGGTGTAGCCCATGGTCTTGACGACGGTGAAGGCGAAGAACGCGTTCAGCCCCATGCCGGGCGCCATGCCGATCGGCCAGTTGGCGATCAGCGCCATCACCAGCGAACCGAGCGCTGCGGCCAGGCAGGTCGCCACGAAGACGGCGTCGCGGTCCATGCCGGTGGACGACAGGATGTCCGGGTTGACGAAGATGATGTACGACATGGTCAGAAATGTCGTCAAACCGGCCACGATCTCCGTGCGCGCGGTCGTGCCGTGTTCACGCAGCTTGAATAACTTCTCCAGCATTCCAGTCCCCAGTGTGTTGCAGGCTTGTAGGTTGTTGCAGGCGGGGCCGACCGGCCTCGCGCATGTCAAAACTCGCGTATTTTCGCATCAGTTGTAAACTCTGCCGCCATGATTATCCTCGGCTTTGAAAGCTCCTGCGACGAAACCGGTGTCGCAGCCGTCTGTACGGAACGCGGTCTGCTGGCGCACGCGCTGCATACCCAGATCGCCATGCACCAGGAATATGGTGGCGTGGTGCCGGAACTTGCCTCGCGTGACCACATCCGTCGCGTCGTCCCCTTGACCCGTCAGGTGCTGCACGATGCGGGCCTGCAAATGTCGGACATCGGCGCCGTGGCGTATACCGCAGGCCCAGGCCTGGCGGGCGCCTTGCTGGTGGGCGCCAGCGTCGCGCAGTCCTTTGCCTGGTCGCGGCATCTTCCGGCGATCGGCATCCATCACCTGGAAGGCCATCTGCTGTCGCCGATGTTGGCGGACCCTCGGCCCGACTTCCCCTTTGTGGCGCTGCTGGTGTCTGGCGGCCACACGCAGTTGATGCGCGTCGATGGCGTGGGTCGCTACGAATTGCTGGGCGAAACGTTGGACGACGCGGCTGGCGAGGCGTTCGACAAGTCAGCCAAGCTGATGGGACTGGGCTATCCCGGTGGCCCGGCCTTGGCCAAGCTGGCGGGGCAGGGCGACGCCAGCCGCTTCGATCTGCCGCGTCCCATGCTGCATAGCGGCGATCTGGACTTCAGCTTCAGCGGCCTGAAGACGGCGGTGCTGACTCGGGTGAAGGCGGCGGAAAAGGCGGGCGGACTGGACGAGCAGACGCGCGCGGATCTGGCGGCGGCCACGCAGGGCGCGATTGTGGATGTGCTGGCCGCCAAGTCGATCAAGGCCCTGAAACAGACGGGATTGCGCCGTCTGGTGGTGGCCGGTGGCGTTGGCGCCAACCAGTTGCTGCGGGCCAAGCTGGCGGCGGCGCTCAAGCCCTTGCGGGCGCAGGCGTATTTCCCGCCGCTGGAGTTGTGCACCGATAACGGCGCGATGATTGCTTTCGCGGCGGCCGAGCGCGTCAAGACTGGTTTGGTGAAACTGGACGCCGATGCGCACAGTTTCACGGTCAAGCCGCGTTGGGATCTGGCGGATATCGCCTGATCAGCCCGGCTTTTTCTTGCTGCCGCCGATCTTGCTTTCAGTGCCTTGCACCAAACGCGTGATGTTGGCCCGGTGACGATAGAACAGCAGCACGCCGATCACTGCCAGCGCCACGCCCAGGGCCGGCTGGGCATACCAGGCCAGGCCCGAGCCGAACACGTAGTAGACCGGCGCGAAGAACGCCGCGACCAGCGACGCCAGCGACGAGTAGCGGAAGAACACCGCCACGATCAGCCAGGTCGCGGCGGTGGCCACGGCCAGCCAGGGTTGGATCGCCACCAGCACGCCCAGCGCTGTCGCCACGCCCTTGCCACCCTTGAAACCCAGGAAAACCGGGTACAGATGCCCGACGAAAGCCGCCAGCGCCACCAGCGCCAGTCCGGCCGGCGCGATGCCGGGGGCCAGTTTTTCGGCCAGCCCGATAGCGAACCATCCCTTGGCCGCATCGCCCAGCAAGGTCAGCGCGGCGGCCGTCTTGTTGCCGGTACGCAGCACATTGGTCGCGCCCGGGTTCTTGGACCCATAGCTGCGGGGGTCCTGCAGCCCCATCAGTTTGCTGACGACCACGGCGAAGGGCACGGAGCCGATCAGGTAGGCCAGCAGGACGAGGGCGGCGGTGAACGCCAGGGAGGGTTCGGTAATCGCCATGGAAAGGGAGTCCGTTGTTGTCGTAATGGCGCGGATTCTACCGCGCCGCGCACCGCCCCTGGGTACGGGTTATCGAGCGTGGCGTACTTGCCCCGTGAACGCACGTGGTCATACAGGGTGCGGCGGCGGACGGTACAATCCGCGACGTCCTTCCGCGTTTTATTTTCTTTCGGATGCACAATGCGAATTCTGGTTTCGAACGATGATGGTTACTCAGCCCCTGGGCTCGAAGCGCTGGTCGAGGCGCTGCAAGGCTTGGGCGAACTCACTGTCGTCGCGCCCGAGACCAACCACAGCGGCGCCTCCAATTCCCTGACTTTGAACCGCCCCTTGTCGGTCCGCACCGCCTCGAACGGCTTCATCGCCGTCAATGGCACCCCGTCCGACTGCGTGCACGTGGCGCTGACGGGCTTGATGGATACGCGGCCCGACCTGGTCGTCTCCGGCATCAACAACGGCGCCAACATGGGCGACGACACGCTCTATTCCGGCACCGTGGCGGCCGCCAGCGAAGGCTATCTGTTCGGTATCCCGGCCATTGCGTTCTCGCTGGCCGAGAAAGGCTGGGAACACATCGACTCGGCCGCGCGAGCCGCCCGGCTCGTCGTCGAGCGCCATCTGGCCCAGCCGCTGGCCGCGCCCGTGCTGCTCAACGTCAATATCCCGAATCGCCGCTTTGAAGATCTGCATGGCTTCGCGGTCACGCGGCTGGGCAAGCGGCACCCGTCGCAGCCCGTGGTGCGCACCACCACGCCTTACGGCGATACGGTGTACTGGATCGGGCCCGTGGGGCTGGCGGCCGACGCCACGCCCGGCACCGATTTTCACGCGGTAGAGCAGGGCACGGTGTCGGTCACGCCTCTGCGGCTGGACCTGACCCAGCACAGCCAGCTGGACGAAATCCGAACGTGGGCGGAGCCATTATGCGCAAACGCGTAAGCCAACCCGATGTCTCGCAGGCCGTGCCCGGCCGGCCCAGCCCGGTCCGCTACGACTCGGGCCGCCTCAGCCCCGGCGTGACGGCCACCAACAGCAATACACGCATTTCGGCGGCGACTCTGCCGCGCCAGGCTCAGGCCCCCGCGCCTTCGGCGGGCAGCAATCTGGGATTGAACTCCGACCGCCTGCGCCAGGCCATGGTGCAACGGCTGCGCGGTCAGGGCATCAGCGATGAGCGCGTGCTGAACGCCATGGCTGCCGTACCGCGCCATCTGTTCGTCGACGAAGCGCTGGCCAGCCGGGCCTATGAAGACGCCGCGCTGCCGATCGGCCATTCGCAGACCATTTCGCAACCCTGGGTGGTGGCGCGTATGATCGCAGCGGCCTGCGAAGACCGCGCGCCGACCCGCGTGCTGGAAGTGGGCGCGGGCTGCGGCTATCAGGCGGCGGTGCTGGCGCAGTTCGTGCGCGAGGTCCATTCCATCGAAAGAATCCGCGGGCTTTACGAGCTGGCGCGCGAGCATCTGCGCGCCTTGCGGCTGACCACGCGCATCCGCCTGATCTATGGCGATGGCACCCTGGGCCTGCCCGGCGTGGCGCCGTTCGATGCTATCGTTGTGGCTGCCGCTGGCCTGGCCATTCCACAAGCCCTGCTCACGCAGCTTGCGCCGGGCGGACGCCTGATCGCTCCCGAAGGGGGCACCAACCAGCGCCTGGTGCTGATCGAACGCACCGGCGCGGCCAGCTGGAAACGCACCGAATTAGAGGCCGTGCGCTTTGTGCCGCTACGCGCCGGAATACAATCTTGAGCAAACAGGAGAAACGTATGCTCAACGGGCAGTCGCAACTGACCGCTATGACTATGGGCGCGTCCATGACGCGCCTTCGCCGCCCGCTCTATATGGCGGGGGCTCTCAGCCTGGCTATTTTGGCCGGCTGCGCTTCAAAAGGAACTCGTGCTCCGGTGGTCGACATGACCGGCGGACAACCCGCGTCATCGGCACAGCCCGGTGGCAGCTATGTGGTCAAGCCGGGCGACACGCTTTACAAGATCGCCCGCGCCAACAACGTGGATATCGAAAGCGTCAAGCGCTGGAACAACCTTAGCGACCCCAACCAGATTTCGGTAGGCCAGGTCCTCAAGATGTCCGGCGGCGCCAGCACGGGTGCGCAGCCCGCGCCGATCGCCAGCGTCAAGCCGCAACCGCGTCCGCTGGACCAGCCGGAAACGCCTGCCGTCGCCACCAACCCCCCGCCCGATGCAACGCCGGCGCCCGCGCCGGTCGAGGTCAAGCCCGCGCCACGCGCGGCCGACGCCAGCGTCATCAATTGGGCATGGCCGGCCAGCGGCGCCATCGTGCAGACGTTCAATGCCAGCAGCAAGGGCATCGACATCTCCGGCACGCTGGGCGACCCGATCACCGCTGCGGCGGATGGCCTGGTCAAGTACAGCGGCAATGGCGTGCGCGGCCTGGGCAACCTGATCATCGTTGAACACCAGAACGGTTTCATCACGGCGTATGCGCACAACCGCACGCTGCTAGTGAAGACGGGCCAGAACGTCAAGCGCGGCGCCAAGATCGCCGAACTTGGCCAAAGCGACACCACGTCGCCGCGCCTGCACTTCGAAATCCGTCGCCAGGGCACCCCGGTCGACCCGATGCAGTACCTGCCCACGCGATGACGCCCACCCTGGTATTCGACCTGGAAACCATCCCCGATGCCGACGGGCTGCGCAAGCTCAACGGCTGGGGTCCCGAGGTTTCCGATCTGGAAGTGGTGGAACGCGCGCTGGCCGCGCGCCGTGAAGCCGTCGGGCACGACTTCCTGCCGCTGCACTTGCACAAGGTCGCGGTGGTGGGCTGCGTGTTCCGCGATGACCAGGGCTTCCGCGTCAAGACGCTGGGCCAGGCCGACGACCCTGAAGCCGCCTTGCTGGCGGGGTTCTTCAAGACCATCGAACGCTACACGCCCAAGCTCATCAGTTGGAACGGTTCGGGTTTCGACCTGCCCGTCCTGCATTACCGCAGCCTGATCCTGGGCGTGCCCGCGCCCCGCTATTGGGACATGGGCGAAGAAGACCGCGACTTCAAGTTCAACAACTACATTGCCCGCTATCACACGCGGCACCTGGACCTGATGGACGTGCTGGCCAAGTACAACGGCCGCGCCAACGCGCCGCTGGACGACCTGGCCAAGCTGTGCGGCTTTCCCGGCAAGCTCGGGATGGACGGCAGCAAGGTCTGGGAAGCCTGGCACACCGGGCGGGCCGACGAGGTCCGCGCGTATTGCGAAACCGACGTGGTCAACACCTGGCTGGTCTATTGCCGCTTCCGCTTTTTGCGCGGCGAACTGGACCGCACCGGGTATGACGCCGAAATCGCGCTGGTGCGCGATACGCTGTCCGCTAGCGATGCGCCGCACTGGAAGGAATACATGGCGGCATGGGACGCCACCTGAGCGCCGCAGCAAGGCTGGCGCAGACAAGGCACGGGGCCCGCGAGGCCCCGTCGTCACGTCTGGCGCAAGCGCAATCGACTGAAACATGGACGACGCAGGCGAAATTTGGTTGAAACCGGGCCGACAGCACAATGGTCTCGCTTTCTTCACTTTCAGGAGACATACATGTCCCGATTCGCTATTCGTTCCAATTTGGCCGCTCTTGCTTTTGTCGCCGCGACGGGTGGCCTGGTGGCTGGCTCCGCCATGGCAGCTCCCCCGGCCCCGGCCGACGGTGGCCCGGCCGCCATGCATCATGAAGGTCCGCGTGGCGAGTTCCACAAGGGCATGCGCGACGGCCTGTTCATCCCCGGCCTGGGTCCCGTTTCCAAGGCGCAAGTCGATCAGTTGAAGCTGGACGACAAGCAGCAAGCCCTGTTCAAGACGGCGCAGGACGGCCAGCGCAGCCTGCACGAAGCCATGCGCGCCGCCGGCGCCAAGCGCCACGACCTGCTGAAGGCGCAACTGGACAGCGGCAAGCTGGATCCCCGCGCCCTGGCCGACCAGTCCGAGCAGTCGCGCGAAGCATTCGGCCCGCAGGCCAAGCAGGTGCGTGACCAATGGCTGGCCGTGTGGGACAGCCTGAACGACACGCAGCGTGGCCAGGTGACCAAGATGGTCAAGGACCGCGAAGCCAAGATGCAGGAACGCCACGCCAAGATGGAAGGGCGCCATGGCAAGGGCATGCCTGGCACGCCGCCGCCCGCCGCGCCGTCGGCTAACTAAGCGCGCCAACCGTCCGCCGCCCGCCCGGGGCGGACACGCTCTCTCGAACCCCGGCTCGCCCTACGGCGCGCCGGGGTTTTTTTGTTCAGCCCACCGTCCGAAATAAAGCGCCGGCCGGGCGACCCTCGCCGGGCCGATGAACCGGCGTGGCGCGCAATCCCCGTTTTGATGCATGGCGCCCTGGGCTTCGCTGCGCGTGCCCGCTTGCGGTGCATGGCCTGCGCCATCTCGGGCCACGACAGCGACATTTCATGCGGGCTTACCCGCGTTCGGCAGCGCCCTGGCAGCCATTTGTCATCGGATTGAAACCTGGCACGGACATTGCTTGAGTAGCCATGAGCCGGCACATACCGCTGCAAAAGCCGGCCAGATGGATGCGCCACCGGCCGTCCTCCTCCTCGATAAATCCGATCAGGACTCCGTACCATGAAGAAGACGTTGCTAGCCTTGCCTTTTGCGCTTGCCGCTTGTTTCGCCTCGACGGCCCAGGCCGAACCCACCGATCTTGGGGGCGGCTTTTCTCTTAGCGGTAACGCCACCATCGCCAGCGACTATCGGTTCCGGGGTTATTCCCAGACCGACTTCCGTCCCGCCGTGCAGGTGGGCATCGATCTGACGCACAGCTCGGGCTTCTACCTGGGCAACTGGAACTCCAACGTCTCCAACTTCGTGTTCACCGACGGCAACCTGGAAATGGATTTCTACGGCGGCTGGAAGGGCGACGTGGGCGGCGGTTTCACGCTGGACGCGGGTGTGCTGCATTACTACTACCCGGGCTCCAGCTCGCCCAAGGGCGGCAACTACAACAACACGGACCTGTACGTGGGCGCGTCTTACGGCAACTACTCGTTGAAGTACTCCTACACGCCCAGCGACTTTTTCAGCACGCCGGACAGCAAAGGCACCTGGTATCTGGACGGCACGGCCACCTTCGATCTGGGTGATGGCTGGGGCGTGCTTGGCCACCTGGGCTATCAAAAGCTGAAGAACCAGACCAACATGGACGGCGATTCGATTGGCCACTATGTCGACTACAAGCTGGGCGTGACCAAGGACATCAAGGGCTGGGTGCTGGGCCTGGCCGCTGTCGGCGCTACCAAGGACAACTGGCTGCCCACCAAGTACGGCCATCCTTCTGGCCGGCTGGGCGCGGTCTTTTCCGTGGCGCGTACGTTCTAATTCCGCATCCGTGGCGGCGCTTTGATCGGCGCCGGCGTTGGGGGGATTGATGGAGACTGCCTGATGGGGCCGTCCCCTTCAATTCCCCCTTTTTTGCATGGCGCCAGGCGGATTCGGGCTGTCTTGCGCAGGGATTTATCGCGCCCGCCAACAGGCCGATACGCCAGGCGAATTGCGCTCATCGCGATAATTGCCTCTAATGGGCGCGCACAGGATGCGACGGGGGACTTTCCGCGCATCCGCCCGGCAGCTACCCTTGGCGGCCGGCGATTCAAGGAGCTTTGAGCGCAGTGACTATCGATTTCGAAGAAGCAATCAAGCCTTTTTCCTGGATGGAATATGAAGGCAACTTCTCGGTAAGCCTGACTGTCGGGGAATACAAGGAAGAAGTTTTCCGCCGTCGCAGGGAAGAGGGTTTCCTGGGTACGGGCTATGACTGGACATCGCTGGCGCTGGTTTTCCTGGCCGAAAAGCAGCCCGAGCTTGACGAGTCGATCGATTTCGATCCGGAAGCCGATACGTTCTGCGCTTATTCGTCCGATGGCGAAGCCCTCAAGACGTTTGCCCTGGCCTTCAAGGCCGCCTGCGAAGACAGGAAGCTGATTCAAGACCTGTTCTCGCGCGCAGAACTGGACTGATCGCCCCGCCAGGGCAGCGCGCGGCGTCCGCGCCGCGCCCCATCATTGCCCCGCGCAAGCCTCGGGCGCACCGCCCGGGGCCCCCGCGCCCAGCCCCGCATTCCGGCCCCGCATTCCGGCCCCGCATTCGGCCCCTCACAAAGACCATTTCCGGGAATGGGCGCAGTCCTTTTACAATCATGGGTTGCGTGTAATTCTGGACTGCGTGAGATGTCAGACGTTTTGAGTATTGAGTCCCTGGATCTGGAAGCCAGGGGAATCGCCCGCCGCGACGGCAAGGTGGTGTTCGTGGAAGGCGCGCTGCCGGGCGAACGGGTAACCACCGTCACGCTGCGCCGCAAGCCATCCTATGAGATCGCGCGCGTGGACGAGGTGATGCACCCGTCGTCGCAACGCGTCCAGCCGCGCTGCCCGCACTTTGGCGTCTGTGGCGGCTGCGCCATGCAGCATCTGGAACCCAGCACGCAGGTGGCCATCAAGCAACGTTCGCTGGAAGACACCTTCTGGCACGTCGGCAAGCTGCGCCCGGCGCTGATCCTGCCGCCGCTGCAAGGGCCGACCTGGGGTTACCGTTACCGCGCGCGCCTGTCGGTGCGCGTCGTGCCCAAGAAGGGCGGGGTGCTGGTGGGCTTTCACGAGCGCAAGAGCAGTTACGTGGCCGACATGCGCGAATGCCACGTGCTGCCGCGCCACGTCAGCGATCTGCTGCTGCCGCTGCGCGCCATGATCGGTTCGATGTCCGCGCCTGACCGCATGCCGCAGATTGAAGTGTCGCTGGGCGAAGGCGTCACGGCGCTGGTGCTGCGTCACCTGCTGCCCCTGACCGATGACGACATCGCCATCCTGCGTGCCTTCGCCGCCAAGCACAACGTGCAGTGGTGGTTGCAGGCCAAGGGCCCGGAAACGGTGCACCCGCTGGAGCGCGAGCATGCCGACACGCTGTCCTACACGATGCCCGAATTCGGGCTGCGCATGCCGTATCGCCCCACTGACTTCACGCAGGTCAACCACGCCATCAACCGCTCGATGGTTTCGCGTGCGTTGAAGCTGCTGGATGTGCAGCCCACCGATCGTGTCGCCGACCTGTTCTGTGGCCTGGGCAACTTCACGTTGCCGCTGGCCACGCAAGGCCGCGAAGCCGTCGGCGTCGAAGGCAGCAAGGCCCTGACGGACCGCGCGTTCGACGCAGCCGCTCGCCATGGGCTGGCCGAGCGCACCAGCTTCGCCACCTTGAACCTGTTCGAGGTCGATGCGCATTGGCTGCGCAGCCTGGGCTACTTCGACCGCATGCTGATCGACCCGCCGCGCGAAGGCGCGCACGCGGTGTCGCAGGCGCTGTCCGAGCTATCGGTGCAAGAGCGCCCGCGCCGCATTGTCTACGTGTCCTGTAATCCGGCCACCTTGGCGCGCGATGCCTCCATTCTGGTGCACGAAGGCGGCTACGAACTCAAGAGCGCTGGCGTCATCAACATGTTCCCCCACACGGGGCATGTGGAATCCATCGCCGTGTTCGAGTCGCTGGACGCCGTGCGCGTAGCCGAGGTCAAGGAACGCGCACGCCAACGCGCGATCCAGGCCGAGGCCGACGCGATTGCGGCGGAAGAAGCCAAGGCGCTGGCAGCGGCTGAGAAGGCCGCTTCCAAGCAGGCGGCCACTGACGCTTACCATGCACGCGTGGCAGCGGAAGCAGCCGAGGCGGTCGTGGCGCAAGCCGATGCTGACGCCGACGCCCCGGCCGAGCCGGCAGTCCAGGCAAAGGACTGATTCTTGCGTCGCCGGCCCGCTCGTGCTGGCCTGAAAGGCTAGTGCGAGCGCCCCAGGTTTTCAAGAATGGGGCAGTCGGGCCGGTCGTCGCCGTGGCAATGCTGCGCCAGATGCTTGAGCGTCTCGGCCATCTCATGCAGGGCTTCGGCTTTGCGCTCCAGTTCCTGCACGTGTTCCAGCGCAATGCGCTTGACGTCGGCGCTGGCGCGGCTGCGGTCCTTCCACAGCGCCAGCAGCTCGTTCATCTGTTCCACCGAAAATCCCAGGTCGCGCGCGCGGCGCACAAAGCGCAGCGTGTGCAGGTCATGGTCGCTGTAGACGCGATAGCCGGAGTCGGTCCGCACCGCGGGGCCGATGAGGCCTATGCTTTCGTAGTAGCGGATCATCTTGGCCGAGATGCCCGAGCTTTTCGCTGCTTCGCCGATGTTCATGATTGAGCTCCCGATATCAAGCCTGGGCCGCGCGGGGCCGGAACGCCTTCAGGCGCAAGGCGTTGCCCAGCACGAAGACGCTGGACAGCGCCATCGCGCCAGCGGCGAAGATGGGTGACAGGGACAGGCCGAATGCCGGGTACAGCGCGCCGGCCGCCAGCGGGATCAGCGCGGCGTTGTAGGCGAACGCCCAGAACAGGTTCTGGCGGATGTTGGCCAGCGTGGCGCGGCTAAGTGCGATGGCGTTGGGCACGCCGTGCAGGTCGTCGGCCATCAACACCACGGACGCCGCTTCGATCGCCACGTCCGTGCCCGTGCCGATGGCGATGCCGGTGTCGGCGGCGGCCAGCGCCGGCGCATCATTGATGCCGTCGCCCACGAACGCCACCTTGCGACCGCCTTCGCGCAGGGTAGCAATGGCCTGCACCTTGCCATCGGGCAGCACCTCGGCGCGCACTTCATCGATGCCCAACTGGCGGGCGACGGCGGCGGCGGTGTAGCGGTTGTCGCCGGTGATCATCGCGGTCTTCAAGCCTTGCGCATGCAGCGCGGCAATGGCGGACACGGCCGATGGCTTGATCGGGTCGGTCACGGCCATCATGGCGGCGGCCTGGCCATCGATCACCACGTAGATCGGGGTCTTGCCTTCATTGCCCCAATCCGTGGCCTGCGCGCCAAATGCGCTGACATCCACGCCGCGTTCGGCCATCAGCCGCGCCGCGCCCGCCACGATCTGACGCCCGGCCACGGTGGCTTGCACCCCCGCGCCGGTGATGGCGGCAAAGCCTTCGGCGGGCAACAACGAGATCTTGCGTTCTTCGGCGGCCGCCACGATGGCCAGCGCGATGGGATGCTCGGAACGCGCCTGGACCGACGCCACCCATTGCAGCACCTCGTGTTCGTTCTGGCCCGGAGCGGGTGCAAGTTCGGTCAGCGTGGGCTTGCCCAGCGTCAGCGTGCCGGTCTTGTCGAACGCCACGACGTTGACGTCGCGCAACGTCTGCAAGGCGTCGCCCTGACGGAACAGCACGCCCATTTCGGCCGCGCGCCCCGTGCCCACCATGATGGACGTGGGCGTGGCCAGCCCCATCGCGCAAGGGCAGGCAATGATCAACACGGCCACGGCATTGACCAGCGCATGCGACAAGGCGGGCGTGGGGCCCAGGAAGAACCAGGTCAGGAAGGTGAGCAGGGCGGCCGCCATCACGGCCGGCACGAACCAGGCGGTGACCTGATCGACCAGCGCCTGGATGGGCAGGCGCGCGCCCTGGGCGGCTTCCACCATGCGGATGATGCGGGCCAGCATGGTGTCGGCGCCGGTATGCGTGACGCGCAAAGTGAAGCTGCCCGAGGTGTTCAGGGTGCCGCCCGTGGCTTGCATGCCGGGCTGCTTTTCAACCGGCACGGGCTCGCCCGTCAGCATGGATTCGTCGACGTAGGAACTGCCTTCGATGATGTCGCCATCCAGCGGAATCTTTTCGCCGGGGCGCACGATCACGACATCGCCCGTCTTGACCTTCTCGATTTCGACATCCACCGCCTGGCCATCACGCATGACGCGCGCGGTGCGGGGTTGCAAGCCGATCAGGCGCTTGATGGCGGCGCCCGTCTTGCCCTTGGCGCGCGCTTCCAGCGTGCGGCCCAGCAAGATCAGCGTGACGATGACCGCCGCCGCTTCGAAGTAGACGTTGCGCGCGGCCTCGGGCAACCAGTCGGGCGCAAACGTCGCCACGACTGAATATCCCCAGGCCGCGCCCGCGCCCAAGGCCACCAGCGAATTCATCTCGGGGGCGCGACGCCATAGCGCAGTCAAGCCCTTGGTGAAGAACTGGCGGCCCGGCCAGAGCAGCACGGCGGTGGTCAGCACGAACTGCAACAGCCAGCTGTTCTGCTGGCCGATCGTGCCCAACACCCAATGGTGCATGGCGGGGATCAAGTGCGAGCCCATTTCCAACGCGAATACCGGCAACGTCAACACCAGCGCGACAGTGAACGCGCGTTGCAGGCGCTGGGCTTCCGCGTCGCGCGCCTGCGCCTGGCGTTCGGCGTGGTCGTCCTGCGCGGCGATGGGGCGGGCCTCATAACCCATCTTCACCACGGCATCCACCAGGGCTTGCGGTTGTGCGAAGCCGGGATCGTAGGACACCAGTGCGCGCTCGGTGGCCAGGTTCACCTGCGCCTGGGCTACGCCCGGGACATGGGTCAGGGCCTTTTCCACGCGCTTGACGCACGACGCGCACGTCATGCCTTCAATGGCGAGTTCCAACTGGGTAGTGGAGGGGCTGGCAACGCTCATGGCTGTTCTCGGTCGATGTGGAGCTTGCAGTTTCATCCTTCCCATTGTGGGAAGGTCAAGGCGAATTTTACGCTTGACCTTGACATGATGGGAATGTTTAAGCTTCGTCCATGGCGTGTGGAACCTGTTACGCGCCACCCCTGACTTTACGGAGAACCATCATGAGCATCGAATTCCAAGTTCCCGACATGACTTGCGGCCATTGCGTGAAGACCATTACCGGGGCTGTGACCCACGCGGCGCCCGGCGCCACGGTCACGGTCGATCTTCCGACGCATCGCGTGACGGTGTCGGGCACCGACCAGGCCGAGAAGGTAGAAGCCGCCATTCGCGACGCCGGTTACGAGCCTGCGCGGGTCTGATTCCGGCGCATTCGGGAAGCGGTTATGATAGAAACCGCTTTCCGATTTTCACATCGTAATTGCTAAAAACTATCGATCAATTAAATTTATAAAATTGGATTAGTTAATAGCTGGCATTTATCATTCTTTCCATGGTGGTTAAACAAAACCCCGCTACCCAAGGAGAGATTCGAATGCTGCAAAACCGCGAAGGCCAACGTGTTCCGAACGTAACGTTCCCCGTCCGCGAGGACAACACGTGGAAGAAGGTCACGACCGACGATCTGTTCAAGAACAAGACGGTTGTCGTCTTCTCGCTTCCCGGCGCTTTCACGCCGACCTGCTCGTCCACCCACTTGCCGCGCTACAACGAACTGGCCCCCGCGTTCTTCAACGCCGGCGTCGACAGCATCGTCTGCGTATCGGTCAATGACACTTTCGTCATGAACGAATGGGCCAAGGACCAGGAATCGGCCAACATCACGCTGCTGCCTGACGGCAATGGCGCGTTCACCGAAGGCATGGGCATGCTGGTCGACAAGAGCGACCTGGGCTTCGGCAAGCGCAGCTGGCGCTATTCGATGCTGGTCAAGGACGGCGTCGTGCAAAAGATGTTCATCGAACCTGAAAAGGAAGGCGATCCGTTTGAAGTGTCGGACGCCGACACGATGCTGGCGCACATCGCTCCGACCGCCAAGAAGCCCGACCAGGTGGTCGTGTTTTCCAAGCCGGGTTGCCCGTTCTGCGTGGAAGCCAAGGCGCTGCTCGATGAAAAGGGCTATGCCCCGATCGAAATCCCGCTGGAAAACAAAGTCCGCGGTCGCGTGATCGGCGCTGTGTCCGGCAAGGGCACTGCCCCGCAGGTGTTCATCAACGGCACGCTGATCGGCGGCCTGGAAGACCTGAAGGCGCACTTCGCCTAAGCCAGTCGGCTTCAAGCAGCCGGGTGCGGGGGCATCCCCCGCACCCGGCCGCCGGCTTGAGCTTCCCTTTTTACGCACCCTTAATGGCATTCCTTGCGCGGCCCGTCAAAGGCGCCGCCGGACGGTTTTCGTCCCGAGGATGCGCAACAAGGCGGAACTCGCCTTCGACACTTTGCTACCCGCAACAGGGGGAACCCACTCATGAAAACTCTGCATACCGATATCGCTGTCATCGGCGCCGGCACAGCCGGTCTGGCCGCCTATCGCGCCGCGAAGGCAGCGGGCAAGCGCGCGCTGCTTATTGAAGGCGGCCCTTACGGCACCACCTGCGCCCGCGTGGGCTGCATGCCCTCCAAGCTGTTGATCGCGGCGGCCGAAGCGGCGCACAACGCGGCGCACACCGAAGCCTTTGGCGTACACGTGGGCGGCGAAATCACGGTGGACGGCGCGGAAGTGATGGACCGCGTCAAGCGCGAACGCGGCCGCTTCGTGGGCTTCGTGCTGGACGGCGTGGAGAACATTCCGGCCGAAGACAAGCTGCGCGGCTACGCGCGCTTCGTGTCCGACACCGTGTTGGAAATCGACGATCACACCCAGGTGCATGCGTCGCGCGTGGTTATCGCCACGGGTTCGCGGCCGTCGGTCCCGCCGCCTTTCCGCGAGCTGGGCGACCGCTTGGTGGTGAACGATGACGTCTTCGCGTGGAACGACCTGCCGGGCCGCGTGGCGGTGTTCGGGCCCGGCGTGATCGGGCTGGAACTGGGGCAGGCATTGGCGCGATTGGGCGTCGAGGTGCGCGTCTTCGGCGTCAGCGGCAGCCTGGCCGGCATCAGCGATCCGCAGGTGCGTCAGAGCGCTCGCAAGATCTTCCAGCGCGAGTTCTATCTGGACCCCGATGCGCGTGTGCTGGAAACCAAGCGCGTCGGTGACGAAGTCGAAGTGCGCTACATCACGCTGGACAACGCGGAACGCACCGAGCGCTTCGACTATGCGCTGGTGGCGACCGGGCGTCGCGCCAACGTGGATGGCTTGGGCCTGGAAAACACGTCGCTGGAACTGAACGTGCATGGCGTGCCGGTGTTCGACCGCGAAACGATGCAGGCGGGCGATTCTGCCATCTTCATCGCGGGTGATGCCAACGCGGACGCGCCCTTGCTGCATGAAGCCGCGGACGAAGGCCGCATCGCGGGCGAGAACGCCGCGCGCTACCCGGACATTCGCAACGGCCTGCGCCGCGCGCCGCTGGCGGTCGTCTTCTCCGACCCGCAGATCGCGGTGGCGGGGCAGGGCCACGGGCGCCTCATCCCCGGCACGTTCGTCGTGGGCGAGGTCGATTTCAGCGACCAGGGCCGATCGCGCGTCATGCTCAAGAACAGGGGCTTGCTGCATGTCTATGCAGACATCGAGACGGGCCGCTTCCTGGGCGCCGAAATGGTGGGTCCCAGCGCCGAACATATCGGGCACTTGCTGGCCTGGGCCGTGCAGCAGGAATTGACGGTGGCGCGGATGCTCGAGATGCCGTTCTACCACCCCGTCATCGAAGAAGGGCTGCGCACCGCGTTGCGCGACGCGGCGGCCAAGCTTGCGCTTGCCCGCGACGCGCTGCGCAACGAGACGGCGGAACAAGAGACGGCGTGATCTCGCGACGCTGCTCGCGTAGCGGCGTGTCCAAATGGCAAAAGGCCCGATCTGCAAGGATCGGGCCTTTTCATTCATGCCGTAAGGGTTCAGTCGTCCGACTGTTTCTTAGGCACGGGGAAGGGGTTTTCGCGGTACTGCAACGTGAAGCCGGCGCGTTCGTCCTGACCCAGCTCGCGGGCCAGGTAAGGCATCGCCTGCTTCAAGCCTTCATGCAGGGTCCAGGGCGGGTTGATCAGGAACATGCCGCTGCCATGCAGGCCGTAGCCGTCGATGGTCGCCTTCTTGACGGTCAGCGTGGCGTGCAGCCAGCTCTTGACCTTCAGGTTTTCAAAATGGCGCGCCATTTCGCTGGCCTCGCGGCGTTGCACCAGCGGGTACCAGATGGCGATCGTGCCGGTGGCGAAACGCTTCACGCATTCCTTCACCGTGATCAAGGTGCGGCGGTAGTCGTGCTTGTCTTCATACGACGGGTCGATCAGCACCATGCCACGGCGCGTGGGCGGCGGCAGCAGCGCCTTCACGCCCTCGAAACCGTCATCGCCATAGATGGTGGTCTGGCGCTGCGCGGTGCGGCCCTGATGTTCGAGGTTGACGACCAGCGTGTCGATCTCGGTGGGGTGCATTTCGAACAGGCGCAGGCGATCGGACGGGCGCATCACGTCCAGCGCCAGCCAGGGCGAACCGGGATAGCGCTTCAGGCGGCCATTGGTGTTGTAGTCGCGGATACGGGCGACGTAGTCGGCCAGCAGCGGCGGCAGGTCCTTGGCTTCCCAGAGGCGGCCGATGCCGTCCTCGAATTCCGAGGTCTTGTTCGCCCAGTCGCTTTCGAGGTTGTACAGACCGGCCCCGGCGTGGGTGTCCACAACCCAATAGGGCGCGTCTTTCTTGTTGAAGTAGTCCAGGGTGTGGACCAGGATGGCGTGCTTGAGCACGTCGGCATGGTTGCCGGCGTGAAAGGCGTGGCGATAACTGAACACGGGGCGTTCTGCCTCAGTCGGCCGGCCGGATCGCGGCCAGCTCGTCGGTGAAAATGCCGTCGATGCCCCAGTCCAGCAGCAAGCGGGCGCGTTCGGGGTCATTGACGGTCCAGGCCGCGATTCGATAGCCGGCGGCATG
Source organism: Achromobacter piechaudii NBRC 102461 (assembly GCF_001571245.1). Classification (GTDB taxonomy): domain Bacteria; phylum Pseudomonadota; class Gammaproteobacteria; order Burkholderiales; family Burkholderiaceae_B; genus Achromobacter; species Achromobacter piechaudii. The sequence goes on from NZ_BCTK01000001.1 coordinate 1,015,496, forward strand.
CACGGCGTCGATCAATTCGCGGGTTGCGTCTTTTTGGTTGATGTTCAGCGCCACGCATTGGTACTTGGCCAGGCGTTCGCGCCAATCTTCGGGCACCTTCTCGACCAGCAAGGCGCGGGGCAATTCGGGGGCGGCTTCCAGCGCGGCTTGCAGCGCTTCTTCGGCAAACGAGGACAGCAGCGGCGGCGTGTCGGCGCCTTGCCACAGCTGCACGCAAGCGCGCGCCACGGCGGCGCCGGTTTCCGCTTCGCGGCCCGGGCAGGGCTTGATTTCAACGTTGCTGGCGATGTGGTTGGCGACCGTGTAGCGGGCGACGGCGGCGAACGTGGGCAGCGGTTCGCCAGCAAAGGCGGCTGAATGCCAGCTGCCGAAATCCAGCTGCGCCAATTCGCTGTAGGTCTTGGCGGCGGCGGGGCCGGTGCCGTTCGACGTGCGATCGACGTCGTCGTCGTGCATCAGCACCAGCACGTTGTCGCGGCTCAGTTTCACGTCGTATTCGAACATCGTGAAACCATGCTCGGCGCCAACGCGCATGGCGGCCAAGGTGTTCTCCGGCGCCAGACGACCGCCGCCGCGGTGCGCGATGTAACGGGAGTAAGGCCAGGAGGGGAGTTTTGCAGTCATGTTGGTGATGCGTGGAGTTCTTGGGGACAGGGTTGCAAGGATACTCCTTCTTGGAGGGCGATTCGGCTCCCCGGGCCCCGCGCCGGGCGGTAAAGCGGCCCGGCGTCGAGGTGGCCCCGATTACTTGGCCGAGACGTTGGCTGCGACCTTGGCCGCGACCTTGTCCTGCGATACGTCCATGATCATCCGGCTGGCCAGATACAGGCGCGGCACGATGCTGTTGATCTGGATGTATTCCGCGTCGTTGGAATGCGCCCCAAAACCGCTCAGGCCCATGCCTTCCACCACGGGGCCGCGCGCTTTCAAGGCGGCGAACGCGGCGTCGGTGCCGCCGCCGCTGGCGCGGTCCACGACCTTCAAGGGCAGGTCCAGTTCCTGATAAATCTTGACGCCATGCTGGGCCAGCGCCCGCGACGCGTCGGTGGCTTCCAGCGGCGGACGGCGCACTTCGAATTTCACGCTGACCTTCGATTCGGGCAGCAGCTTCTTCTGGACGCGCTCTTCCAGGGTGCGTGCCAGCGCATCGAAATCTGACACCCGCAAGGCGCGGGCGTCGGCCTGCGCGGTGGCCTGGCCCGGAATCACGTTGCGGTTGGTGCCGGCCTGCGCCACCGTCCAATTCAGCTTCAGCCCGTCTTCCGGCTTGGACAGCTTGTCCAGTTGCAAGAGCTGGTGGGACAGTTCGTACAGCGCGTTCACGCCGCCTTCTGGGCGCGCGCCGGCGTGCGAGGTCTTGCCTTGGACCGTCAGGTAGGCCGCGCCGATGCCGCTGGTGGCCAGGGTCAGGCGCGGCTCGGTGCCGCCGCCTTCAAAGGAGAACACCGCATCCTGGTCGGCTCCCAGGCGGGTGATGGTGCTGCGCGCGCCCGGCGAGCTGATCTCTTCGTCGCCATTGATCAGCACGGTCAGGGTGCCGAAATCGCGGAAACCCAGCTTTTGCAGCATCGTCAGCGTGTGGATGATCGTCGCCACGCCGTGCTTGTCGTCGGCAATACCCAGGCCGTAGGCCTTGTCGCCATCCACCCGGAACGGCTGGTCTTTGAGCATGCCGTTGCGGTAGACGGTGTCCATGTGCGCGATCAGCATGATCTTCTTCGTGCCGGAGCCTTTGAACTCGGCATGCACCATCGGCCCGACTTTTTCGGGGGTGTCATCCAGCCGGAATACATCGGTGGCGGCAATGATCTCTACCGTGCCGCCCAGCGCCTTCAGGCGATCGCGGATCAGTTCCGCGATGCGCTCGACGCCTTCCACGTCCTTGCTGCCCGATTCGATACTGACCAGATCGCGCATGGTGTCCAGCATGCCTTGCTGCTGGGCTTGGGCGGCTTCGTGCACGGCGGCCACCGGCGCGGCCAGCGCCACGGGCCCGGCACTCAGAAAGGCAAGCGCCAGGCAGGCGGGCAGAACATGCTGGCGGAAAGAGGTAAGCGGCATTGATGGAACCCTTTATGAAGTTGCAAGGAAAGGGCGTCGGCGGACGGCCGGCGTCGGGGCGCGGCGTAGATTTGCGGCCCCGCGGATCAAGATACGGAGGCCTTCGGGGGGCGGATACAGGAATTTCCCGGGTTGACGGTGCCGCGCTTCGGTGGGCAGCCGCCCGCCCGCGCCCCGGCCGGGATAAACCTGAAGAGAATCTAAAGGCCCCATGCGAGTGAGAAATGCTAAAATCCGCCCGCTGATCCGGTAATAACCGGTATGGGAATAGGGCGAATCAAGTTCGCCCTTTTTTTTGCGTTTTCGTGCGGCTTCGGGTGGACACCCCCGGAGCGCGGCAACAGGGATTCCATGTTCGAATTTATTCGCAGCCACCGACGCTGGATGCAGCTCATCCTGCTGCTTCTGATTGTGCCGTCCTTTTTCCTCGTCGGAATTCAAGGCTATGACAGCTTCATGCGCAAAGAGCCCGAGCTGGCGACGGTCGCTGGCCAGCCGATTTCGCGCGCCGAGTTTGATCAGGCGCACCGCAACCAGCTGGAGCAAATGCGCCAACGCCAGGGCGCCCGGTTCGATCCGGCCGTCTCCGACACGCCCGCCTTGCGCGAGGGTCTGCTCAATCAGCTGATCAATCAGCGCCTTCTGGCCAACGTCGCGGTGGACAATCGCTTCAACGTCTCCGACGAGACGCTGCGCAACACCATCGCCGCGATTCCGGAAGTCCAGGACAACGGCCGCTTCTCGCCCGAGCGCTATCGCCAGGTGCTGGCCGCCCAGGGCATGTCGCCGACCTCGTTCGAAGCTGGCCTGCGCCGCGATCTGGCGGTTGGCCGCGTGCTGGACCCCGTGGGCCAATCCGCCCGCGCGCCCGCTGAAGTCGTCGCTTCGCTGGAATCGGCCTTGACGCAGCAGCGCACCGTGCAATTGCGCCGCTTTGCCGCCGAGGACTACCGCTCGCAAGTGACGGTGTCGCCCGCCGATATCCAGGCTTGGTACGACGCCAACAAGCAGCAGCTGCAAATCCCGGAGCAGGTCCAGGTGCAATACCTGGTGCTGGACGAAGCCGCCGCCACGCAGGGCATCCAGGTCAAGGACGAAGACCTGGCGTCTTACTACGAGCAGAACAAGAACCGTTTTGGTCAGCCTGAACGCCGCCGCGCCAGCCACATCATGATCGAGCTGGCACCGGGCGCCTCGGAAGAGGCTCGCAAGGCCGCGCGCGCCAAGGCCGAGGATCTGGCCAAGCAAGCCGCCGCCGATCCTTCCAAGTTCGCTGAACTGGCTACCAAGAACTCGCAGGACGCGGGCTCCGCCAGCAAGGGCGGTGACTTGGGCTGGCTGGCGCCGGGCATGCTGTCCGGCCCCTTGGAAAAGGCCATCTTTGGCCAGGCCAAGGATCAGGTTTCGGGCGTGGTCGAAAGCCCGGCCGGTCTGCACATCGTCAAGGTCACCGAGATCCAGCCCGCCGCCATCAAGCCGCTGGCCGAGGTCAAGGACCAGATCACCAGCGAAGTGCGCAAGCAACTCGCCGCCGTGCACTTTTCGGAAATGGCCAGCCAGCTGAACAAGCAGGTCTACGACCAGCGCGACAGCCTGCAACCGGCCGCCGACGCGGTGGGCCTGAAGCTGCGCACCGCCTCGGGCGTCACCCGCGAAGGCCTGCTGCCCGCCGACAAGGTCGGCCCGGGTTCCGCCGCCGACAGCCCCGACGCTGAACTGCTGGACAACCCGCGTGTCCGTCAGGCGCTGTTCTCGGGCGAAGTGCTGCGTGAAAAGCAGAACTCCGGCGTGATCGAACTGTCGCCCGCCGTCATGCTGGCCGTGCGCGTGGCCAATGTCGAACCGGCCCACGTGCCCGTGCTGGAGAAGGTCAGCGATTCCATCCGCGCCCGTCTGCTGCAAGAGCGTTCGGCCGAAGCCGCCAAGAAGGCTGGTGAAGCCGCGCTGGCGGCCGACAAGGCCAATCCTGCCGCCGCGCCGGAAGGCTTCTCGCCTGCCGTCGTCATTTCGCGCCAGGATCCCAAGGACCTGCCGCAGCCCGTCGTGGACGCCGCGATGCGTCTGCCGGCATCGCCCTTGCCGGGCTACACCGGCGTGCAGTCGGGCGCCGACTACACCTTGGTCCGTCTGGAAAAGGTCGAAGCCGGCACGGTCGACGCGTCCGCCAAGGATCGTCTGGCGCAACAGTTGTCGGGCGGTTTGGGTCAGGCTGAAATCGAAGCGCTGCTCAAGATGCTGCGCGAGCAATACAAGGTGCAAGTGCTGCCCAGCGCCGCCGAGGTCATTCGCGGCGACCAGCCGCAGGCAGCTGGCTGATCCGTCGGCCCTAGTTCAACAGTGGCCGCAGCGTCGGCCACACGTTGTCCAGCAGTTGGGGTTGGGCATCCTCGTTCGGATGGATGCCATCAGCCTGGAACATCGCCCGGTTCAACGCCATTCCTTCCATCAGGAATGGCACGAGCCGGGCTTTTTCGTCTTTGGCGACCGTGTCGAACAGTTGTGCGAAGCGCTGCGTGTAATCGCGGCCGTAGTTGGGCGGAATCTGCATGCCCACGATCACGACTTTCGCATCGGCCGCTTTGGCGGCCTGCGTCATGGCGCGCAGGTTCTGTTCGGTCATCGTCAGCGACAAGCCGCGCAAGGCGTCGTTCGATCCCAGTTCCAGCACCACCACGGCGGGCGCATGCTGGCGCAGCAATGCAGGCAGGCGCGCCACGCCACCGCTGGTGGTGTCGCCGCTGATGCTGGCATTGACGACCTGGTACTTAGGGTATTGTTCGGAAACCCGCGCTGCCAGCAACGGCACCCAGCCCGTGCCGCGCTTGATGCCGTATTCGGCCGACAGGCTATCGCCCACCACCAACACGGTGCGCGGCGCGGAACCCTCGGCCGGCGCGGCGGTCTGAGCGTGGGCGGAAAGCGCCATGACGGCGAAACTCAGGGCGGACGTAAGACGCAGAAGGGAAAATAGGCGCATGGATAGCAAGAATTCGATCGAGGTGAAAGGGCTGGGCAAGCGGGTCGCCGATGCTGGCGGCACGCTATCTATCCTGGAAGGCATTGATTTTACGGTCCAGGCGGGTAGCGCCGTGGCGATCACCGGAAGTTCCGGGTCGGGCAAGTCCACGCTGTTGGGACTATTGGCCGGCTTGGATGTTCCCAGCGTGGGCAGCGTGCATCTGGCCGGGCAGGATCTGTTCGCCCTGGACGAAGACGGCCGGGCGCGCCTGCGCGCCAATCATGTGGGCTTTGTATTCCAGTCGTTTCAGCTGCTGCCCAACCTGACGGCGCTGGAAAACGTGATGCTGCCGCTGGAACTGGCGGGTCAGCCCGCGCGCGAGTCTGCGCAGGCCATGCTGGAACGCGTGGGGCTGGGCGCGCGTTTGCACCATTACCCCAGGACGCTTTCGGGCGGCGAGCAGCAGCGCGTGTCGCTGGCCCGCGCCTTTGTGGTCGAACCGGATCTCTTGTTCGCCGACGAACCCACCGGCAGCCTGGACGCGGCCACCGGCGTCACCGTGATCGACCTGATGTTCGAACTGCATCGCGAACATGGCACCACGCTGGTGCTGGTTACGCATGATCCGCAATTGGCGGCGCGTTGCGCGCGCCAACTGGTGCTGGCGGCGGGCCGGATGGTTCAGGGCTGACGCGCCCCGGTCCACCCGGCCGCCTTCTTACTTAGCCTTGGCCACTGCCTGATTCCAGGCAGCCACCACCGCTTCGTATTCCGTCGCCGCTGCTTCCTGGCTGACCGGGAAGATCTTGATCGAGGCCAGGTCGGGCAGGGTGGTCAGGCTGGCCACGGCCACGTCGGTGCGGGTGGGGCGGCGAAAGTTCTTCACCAATTGGGCTTCCTGTGATTCCTTGCTCAAGAGCCCGTCGTACAAGGCCTTGGCCGCGTCCAGGTTCTTCGCGCCCTTGATGATGAACATGCCTTCGGGCGCCAGGTAGCTGCCCTCGGTCGGGTAGACCAGCTTGATCTCCTTCTGGCCGCCCGCCACGTATTCCTGCGCCGCGTATTCCAGCGTCATGCCCACCGCGTATTCGCCGGCAGCCACGCCCTTGTAGGTCGTGCCCGACGAGGCGGTGACCACCGCATTGGCGGCAATCTTGTCCAGCCCCGCTTGCCCGAACTGCTTGTACAGCCCATAGACCAGCATGTACGCGGTGCCGCTCTTGGACGGATCGGTGATGGCGAACTTGTTCTTCCACTGCGGCTGCATCAGGTCCGACCACGTCGCGGGCGCGGGCAGGCCCTTCAACTGGCGTTCATTGACCATCATCACCATGACGTGCACGTTTGTGCCCACCCACAGGTCGTCGGGGCCACGGAACTCGGCTGGAATCTTGTCCAGGTCGGCGGGGCGATAGGGTTGCAACTGCTGGCGGTAGGCGCCCAGCGTGCCAAAGCCGCCGCTCCAGAACAGGTCGCCGCGCGGGTTCTGCGATTCGGCCTCGATGCGCTTCATCATCGTGCCCGTGCCGCCCGTGACGGGCTGCACGTTCAGCTTGGGGCTCTTTTTCTTGACGGCATCCAGCGCGGTCTCGATGGTTTCCGTATTGTTGGACGAATACAGCACGACGTTCTGTGCGTGCGCGGCGCCGGCGGCCAGGATGGCGGCCAACAGGCTGGTCTGGATCACGTGCTTGAGAGTCATGGTTAACCTTTGGATCGAGGGGGGTTATTTGCCGGAAAACAGCTTGATGTTGAATGCCTTGACCGACACGATAATGGGCAGCACGATCACCGTGACCAGCGCCGCGCCGTACGCGGAGGCCATGCCCAGCCTGCCGCCGTCCACTTGGCGGAAGATCGCAATCGGCATGGTTTCCAGGCCGCCGCTGTAAGCGACGATGGATGCCGACAGCTCCGAAATCGTCGTCAGCCACATCAGGATCGCGGCGGAAATGATCGACGCCTTCATCGCGGGCAGGATCACCTTGAAGAACGTCATCAACGGCGACACGCCCAGGCTGATCGACGCTTCCTCGATGGAATCGGGAATGTTGAACAGCACCGACGACGCGTTGCGCACCGCGAAGGGCAGGCGGCGCACCGTGTAGCACAGCACCATGATGCCGGCGGTGCCGGCCAGCACCAGCCATCCCGTGTTGAAGGTCTGCACCAGCGCAATGCCCAGCACCGTGCCCGAGATGGTCAGCGGCAGCACCACGATGTAGTCCAGCACCTGCGTGAAGGCGCTGCGCTTCTTGATGGTCAGATAGCTGACCAGCACCGCGAAGGCCACGCCCAGCACCGTCGCCAAGGATGCGAACTTCAGCGAATTCAGGATGGGCTCGGGCGCGCCGTGCAGCGCGCGCTGCATGCTGGCCAGCGACCATTGGCCCCATTGCATGACGGGCCCGCTGGTCTTGGTGAAGGCCGCGATGAACACGATGATCAGCGGCAGCATCGACACCAGGATCACCAGGCCCACACCGCCCGCGTACAGCACGGCGGTCCAGGAACGCACACGCACGGCGGCCGGCGCGCGGCCTTGCGTCATGGTGTAGACCTTGCGTTCCACCACGCGCTTCTGGAAGAACAGCACGATGGCGACGATGGCGATCGACACCACCGACATGGCGCTTTGCAATGTCGGGCTGCCGCCCATTTCGCTGACGAACGTGTTGTACGTCATGACCGACAACAGCGGCACGCGGCTGCCCAGCAGCATCGCCAGCGCGAAGTTGCCGACCACCAGCGTGAAGACCACCAGGGCGTTGACCAATACGGCCGGCAGCAGCACGGGCACCAGCACGCGCAGACGCGTCAGCAAGGGCGGGGTGCCCAGGCTGAGTCCGGCTTCTTCCAGTTGGCCGTCGAAGCCGCGCAGCGCGGCCAGCACGCCCAGATAGATGTAGGTGTAGTAGACGAGCGTCATGGAAAACACCATGCCCGTCCAGCCGTAGAAGGACGGCAGCGAAATGCCGACATCGCCTAGCAGATTGGTCAGCAGGCCGTTGTTGCCGAGCAGCAGCAGCCAGGACTGGCCCACGATGATCTCGGGAATCACGATGGTCAGCACGGGCAGGATCGCCACCAGGTTCTTCAACGGAAAGTCGTAGCGCGCGACCAGATATGCGAAGGGCACGCCGACCAGCACGGTGCAGGTGGTGACGGCCAGGCCCAGGATCAGCGTGTTGCCGAAGGCCTCCAGGTACTGCGAATCGGCCAGCAGGGTCTTGAAGCCGTCCAGCGTGAAGCTGCCGTCCTGGCCGGTGATGCTGTTGCCGAACAGCACCGCCAATGGATACAGCACGAAGAACAGGAGCAGGGCGAGGCTGATCGCGGTCAGGATGCCCCAGGGCCACCATTTGATTTTCATGGCAGGCGCGTCCTCAGGCGTTGACGACGCGGCTGTCGGCGGGGATCAGCACCTGCACGGCCTGTCCGGGCTGGAACTGCGCCACCATGTTGCCGGCGTGCAGCTCGACGCGGATCTCGGCGCCATTGTGCAGCGCGATGCGATAGGCGGTCTTGAAGCCCAGGTATTGGCGCCGCAGCACCTTGCCCGGCAGCGTGTTGGGCACGTAGGGCGTCGGCGCCATCAATGCCAATTCTTCGGGGCGCGCGATCAGCATGCCGCTTGCATCCAACTGCTGGCTGCCTTGCACGCCATCGAAGCCCAGGCCGCACAGCTCGTAGCGCACATGACCTTGCGGGGCGTCGTCCAGCTCCGGCCGCACGGGCACCGGGATGACGTTGGCCGAGCCGATGAAGTCAGCGACATAAGCGTTGACCGGCGTGCCGTACAACTCTTCCGGCGTGCCCAGCTGCGCGATGTTGCCGTGGTCCATGATGGCGATGCGGTCCGACATCGCCAGCGCTTCTTCCTGGTCGTGCGTGACGAACACGGTCGTGATGCCGGCTTCGCGCACCAGGTCCAGGATGACGTCGCGCATCTGCAAACGCATCTTGGCGTCCAGGTTGGACAGCGGCTCATCCATCAGCAGCACGCGCGGCCGGATCACCAGCGCGCGCGCCAGCGCCACGCGTTGGCGTTGGCCGCCGCTCATCTGCGCGGGGTAGCGGTCGGCCAGCGACAGCAGCCCCACCTTGTCCAGCGCCTCGTTGGCGCGTCGAGTTGTCTCGGCACGCGCCACGCCGCGGGCGCGCAGCCCATAAGCCACGTTGTCGAACGCGGTCTTGTCGGGGAACAGCGCGTAGTCCTGGAACACCATGCCGATATCGCGGCGGTGCGCCGACACGTGAGTGACGTCGTCCTGGTCGAACAGCAGGCGGCCGCCATCGGGCGCATAGAAGCCGGCAATGCAGCGCAGCAAGGTCGTCTTGCCGCAACCGCTGGGGCCCAGCAGCGTGTAGAACGCGCCGTCGGGAATGTGCAGCGACAAATTGCGCAACACCTGTTGGCCGCCAAATGTCTTGGCGATGCCGTCTACTGTGATCGATGCCATATTCAGTTCCTGCTTGGGTTCCCGGCATCATAGGAACGGGTCCGCGCAGCGACCAGCAGTGTTTTTTAAGGCGTGGCGTTAGATTTTCTAAGAGGTCGCGGGCGTCGCTATCCCCTAGAATGCGGCAGAACAGGACAGGCGCCGCCGTGGCCGCGCCGCCAATAAATAGACGACAAGGGTAATCGTGGGAAAGAGCAGCACACACTGGCGCCTGGCGGGCGTGCGGGCGGGCGGCCGCTGAAATGGCGGCGCAGAGCCTGCCGCCGTTGAAAGCCTTGCGCGTGTTCGAAGCCGCGGCGCGGCTGCGCAGCTTCACGGCCGCCGCTGACGAACTGAGCATTACGCACAGCGCGGTCAGCCAGCAGATACGCGTGCTGGAAGACTATCTGGGCCAGCCGCTATTTGCTCGCGAGGCGCGCGGCGTCGCCTTGCTGCCCGGCGCGCAGGCGTACTTTGCCGAAGTGCAGGGCAGCCTGGAACGGATCTCGACCGCCACCGCAAAGCTGAAAGCGCCGTCGGCGGGCGGCGTGTTGCGCGTGTGCGCCACGCCGTCGCTGACCATGAAATGGCTGATCCCGCGCCTGGCCACGTTCCAGGCCGCGAATCCTGGCGTCGACGTGCAACTGAGCACGCAGGCTCGTCCGTTTCTGGATCGGGGCGGCGACCCCGGCAGCGACGTGCTGATCCGGCATGGCTTCATGGCGCATTCCGATCTGGCGTGCGTGCACTGCCTGGACGACTTTCACATACCCGTCGCCTCGCCGCGCTTCATCGAGCGCAACCGGCTGCACGCGCCGGCCGATTGTCTGGCGCACCCGCTCTTGAAGATCTCGGGCGGCATGGATCATTGGCCACGCTGGTTCGCGCTGGCCAAGGTGGATGTGCCGCCGCAGTTGCCGGGCCCGGTGTTCGACCATCAGTTCCTTTGCATGCAGGCGGCCATGAACGACCTGGGTATCGCGCTGGCGCCGTGGTGCCTGCTTGAAGACGATATCCGCGCCGACCGCCTGCGCCCCTTGTTTGCACAACCGCAATTGCCCAACGCCGGCATCCACGCGCTGTACCGCCAGGACGGCCCGGCCGCCGCGTCCGCGCAATTGTTCATCGCGTGGCTGTGCGCGCAGTCACCCAGCCTGCCCAATCCAATCTGAACGGGAATACCCATGTCTGCATCATCGTCCGCTTCTGGCCTGCACTGGCGCGGCATTACGCCGCCGTTGCGCTTGTCTGACTACAAAGTCATCGCCTTCGACATGGACTCCACGCTGATCTCCATCGAGACGCTGGACGAAATGGCGGACATGATGGGCAAGAAGGCGCAGGTGGCGGCGCTGACAGAGGCCGCGATGCGCGGCGACATCGTCGACTACAAGCAGAGTCTGCGCGATCGCGTCGCCTTGCTGGCCGGCATGCCCGAAGCCATGCTGGCCCAGGTCTACGACGAACGCGTGCGGCTCAATCCCGGAGTGGAAACCCTGATCGCGGCCTGCAAGGCGGCGGGGCTGACCTGCCTCCTCGTCACGGGCGGCTTTACCTGCTTTACGGACCGCTTGCGCGTCAGGCTGGGCCTGGACGACGTGCGCGCCAACGTGCTGGAAGTGCAGAACGGACGTCTTACCGGCAGGCTGGTGCCGCAGCATTGGGGCGATATCTGCGACGGCGAGGAAAAGCGCCGCAAGTTGGAACAGGTGTGCGCCGAACTCGGCGTCGGGCTGGATCGCGCCATTGCCGTCGGGGACGGCGCCAACGATCTGCCCATGATGCGCGTGGCGGGGTTGTCGGTGGGTTATCGCGCAAAACCTGCGGTGCGTCTTGAGGTCAATGTAGCCATCGACGAAGGGGGGCTGGACCGGCTGCTGGAGCTGATCTTGACGAAAAACATGAATTAGACGGCGCTTTTAGACTTATTCGAAATTGATACGACAAAAACTTCAGAGTAGTCTGATTGACAACCGAGACATGTTTTAAAAACGGCATCGTCCAAGCGATGCCGTGATGCCACGGTGATGCCGGGGTTGTGTCTGGGGAGTGCCGTCTGGCGGGTGATTACGCCTGCCCACGCTCTGGAGTTGCCATGACGATTCGCCGTTCCATGTCTGCCTTGTCCCTTGTCGCCATGCTGGTCCCGATGGCCGCCAGCGCCGCCGGTGGCGCCGTCCGATTCTCTGGCGCCATCGCTGAACCCACCCGCTGTCAGGTCGCCCTGTCGGGCAATGTTGCGCAAGCCGAGCCGCGCGTCAGCTGTGCCTCGCCCTCGGGCGCGCAGGCAAGCGCCAGCGCCCAAGTGGTCAAGGTCAGTACGAAGGTGCTGCCGCCCTTGCCGGGCAGGGACGGTGCGCGCGACGTGCCGCACCGCCTGGTCAAGCTCGACTATCTTTGAAGCGGGCGGCCGGGCACAGCCGCCCGCCGTGCGCCGATCAGAGCAGGCCGCGGATTTCCACGGCCGGATCGACATCGGCGTCATAGTCCACGCCATCGATCTCAAAACCGAACAGGCGCAGGAATTCCTGCTTGTAGCCGGCGAAGTCGGTCAACTGATAGATGTTGTCGCTCGTGACCTGGCTCCACAACGCCTGCACCGCCTGCTGCACCGACGGATCCAGTTCCTTGTAGTCGGCGCGCAAGCGGCCCTCTGCGTCCAGGATGGGCGTGTCGCTGCACAGGCTGTCCCGGTACAGGCCGTACACCTGCTCGATGCAGCCTTCGTGCGTGCCTTGCTCTTTCATGATCTTGAACAGCAGCGACAGGTACAGCGGCATCATCGGAATGGCCGAGCTGGCCTGCGTGACCACCGCCTTGAGCACCGACACGCGTGCGTCGCCGCCGCGCGCGGCCAGCTTGCTGCGGATGTCCAGCACCTTTTCGTCCAGGTCTTTCTTGGCCGCGCCGATCGACCCGTTCCAATAGATGTCGTGCGTGATCTTTTCGCCCAGGTACGTGAACGCGGTCGTCGTGGCGCCTTCGGCCAGCACGCCCGCATCCATCAGCGCGTCGATCCACATCTGCCAGTCTTCGCCGCCCATGACGGCGACGGTGGCGTCGATCTCGGCTTGCGTGGCGGGTTCCAGCACGGACTCCTTGACCACTTCGCGGTCGGTGTCCAGGCCGCGCAGGTTGACGGCGTGGCCGATCGGCTTCAACGTGGAATTGAAGACCTGCCCGGTGCGGGGGTGGGTGCGGCGCGGGGCGGCCAGGCTGTAGACCACCTGATCGACCTGGCCCATGCCCGCCTTGATGGCGGCGATGGTCTTTTGCTTGATCTCGTCGGAAAACGCGTCGCCGTTGATGCTCTGCGCGAAAAGGCCATGCGCGTCGGCGGCCTTGTGGAACGCGGCGGTGTTGTACCAGCCCGGCGTGCCGGCCTTGGCGGCTTCCGCCGGCCGTTCAAAGAACACGCCCAGCGTGTGCGCGCCGCAGCCAAACGCCGCGCTGATCCGGGCGGCCAGGCCGTATCCGGTTGACGCGCCCAGCACCAGCACACGCTTGGGGCCCCCGGCGATGGGTCCTTGCGCCTTGACGTAGTCGATCTGCTTATTGACGTTGGCTTCACAGCCGACGGGGTGGGTGGTGACGCAGATAAAGCCGCGCACACGGGGCTTGATGATCATGAAGACCTCGTTCTTGGAAATGCCGGATGCCGGGGGAGCCGCTGCGCGAAAGCGCAAAAAGCGTCGAGCATTGTACGGGAGCGGCCCCGTGCCCGCTGCCTGCCTTGGCAGCGCGGGCGGCGAAGGCGTCGGATCAGCGAGCGCCAGCCCCGGCCGCAGCAGCGCTCAGGGCCATGCTGCGGCGCCACTCGACCAGGCCGATGCCGATGCCGCTGGCGCAGATGATGGCGATGCCCAGCCAGGTGAGCGGGTCCGGGAAGTGGCCCCAGACCAGCCAGCCCACCGACGTTGCGCTGATGATTTGCAGATAGATGAACGGCGCCAGCGTCGAGGCGGGCGCGCGGCGGTATGCGGCGATCTGGAACAGATGACCGACCCCGCCCGTCAGGCCGGTCGAGATCAGCAAGAACCAATCGAACCCTGACAGCGATTGCAGTACCGGCAGCGCGGCCGGCAGCACGAAGGGCAGCGTCACGGTCAGACAGACCGTGCCCACCGCGCCGCTCCAGATCAGCGAGGTGAAAGGGTCGTCGCCCGCCACGCGGCGCGTGGCGATGAATTGCGCGGCGAAGCAACAGGCCGTCAACAGGCCGAATATGGTGCCGATGGGATGCAGTCCGCCACCGGGCCGGATCACGATGATGACGCCGATAAAGGCGATGCCCGCCGCGACGAAGCGCGACAGGCGGGCGGGTTCTTTCAGGACCCAGGGCGCCAGCGACAGCACCAGCAGCGGCGCCAGGAAATTGATGGCGGTGGCTTCGGCCTGCGGGATGTAGCTCAGGGTCGTGAAGAACATCAGCGTGGCCAGGAACATGGACCCGCCGCGTATCAGTTGCTCGCGCGGGCGGTTGCTGCGCAGCACCCGCAGCCCCCGCGCCGGCAAGACCAGCGCCAGCACCAGGATCAGGTGCACCACGTAGCGGAACCACGACAGCACCAGCAGCGGCACCCCCGCATTCATGACCCATTTGCCGCTGGCGTCCAGGCAGGACAGCGTCCACATCGACAGCACCAGCAGCAGGATCCCGACGAGCGGGCCGCGCGAGCTGGGCGCGGGGGCTGGCGGACGACGTTGATCGGCCGGGGACATGGACAAGCTCCTGATGGGGAAATGGGCGGCTGCCATGATACGCTCATCGCGCCGGGGGAACAGGCCAATGATCGAACTACGCAACATCGAAACTTTTTTTTGGGTCGCCACGCTGGGCAGCTTTCGCGCCGCGTCCGACAAACTCAACACGACGCAGCCCGCCGTGTCGCAGCGCATCGCTTCTCTGGAAGCCGATCTGGGCGTACGCCTGTTCGAGCGCGACGCTCGTGGCGTCAAACTGACCGCCAAGGGCCATGAGCTGCTGTCGCACGCCGAGCGCATGTTGCAGGTGCGGCGCGACATGTTCGAAGCGGCACGCGAGCAGAACGTCATGACCGGCACGGTGCGCATCGGCGTGGCCGAAACCATCGTGCAGACCTGGCTGCCCACGCTGATCGAACTGATCCACACGACCTATCCTGCGCTCGTGCTGGAGATCGAGGTGGACACCACCCACGTGCTGCGCCCGCACCTGATGTCGCGCCAGATCGATCTGGCGTTCCTGATGGGGCCGGTGCTGGAAGCACGCGTCGAGAACCTGCCGCTGTGCAGCTATCCGCTGGCCTGGGTGGCCAGCCCCACGCTGGACCTCGGCCCCGAGCCGCTGACGCTCGAACGCATCGCCAAGCTGCCCATCATCACGTATCCGTCCAACAGCTCGCCGTATCGCGTGGTGCGCGACATGCTGACCCGCGCCGGGGTGAGCGCGCCGCGCATGTATGGCAGCGCATCGATGTCCATGGTGGTGCGGATGACGCAGGACGGTATCGGCACCAGCGTGATCGCGCCGGTGTTCCTGGGCAAGGAGTTGGCGCGCGGCGAGCTGCGCATCCTGCGCGTGCAGGCCGACCCCTTGCCCGAACTGAGCTTCACGGCCAGCTGGGTGCAGGGGCCCGACAGCCACGCCGTCAGGGTGATTGCGCAGATGGCGCAAAAGGTCGCGGCGCAGGCCGGAAACGGAATTCCGGCCTAGGTGTTTTCCCCCAGAGACCCCTGGGCGGCGTGTCGCCGGCAGGGGTGAGCCCGGCAGTATCCGAACCCCGTCATCGCCCGCAAAGCCGCGCCAGGCCGTCATCCGCGAGAATCCCGCGCACGCAGCGCGACGAGACCCAAGAAATATTTATACCCCCACATCGCAACATACGATTGGACGCTTGCCGGCCCGGACGATGCAATGGCGAGACAGCAAAAAATGCAACGCCTGGATACACAGTGCGGGGGAAAAGCATGAATCCTTTGTCGAACCCATTCCGGACCCTGGCGTCACGTCCTCGGCCGCGCCTCGCACGCGATCTTCGCGCCTGATTACTTGAACCTAACCGCGCGCGACAAGGGTAACGGGATCCCGCGCGCGACAGACCATCCCGCCAGCCAGGAGTTTTGTCCATGAAGAAGTCTCTTGTATTCGCCGCCGTCGCCGCCAGCATGCTCGCCGGCGCCGTCCACGCGCAGGACCTGCCCAAAACCCAGTTGAAGGTCGTGGGAGGCCTGTCCAACCTGACCGCCTATAACGACTACGAAAAGCCGTTCTGGACGAAGACCATTCCCGAGCTGTCCAAGGGCCAGGTCACCGCTGAAATCAAGGGCTTCAACGAAATGGGCCTGAAGGGTCCCGAGTTGCTGCGTCTGATGTCGCAAGGCGTGATCGAATTCGGCACTGCCACGCTGTCGTACTTCGCCAGCGACAACCCGATCAACGAAGCCATCGACCTGGCCGGCCTGGCGCCCGACGTCAAGACCGCACGCGCCGTGACCGACGCGTTCGAACCCGTCTACGCCAAGCTCTACGGCGAAGGCAACAACGTCAAGCTGCTGGGCATCTCGACCTATCCCGCGCAAGTGCTGTTCTGCAATGCCGAGATCAAGAGCCTGGCCGACATCAAGGGCAAGAAGGTCCGCACCAGCAGCCGCACGACCGCCGAATTCGTTGAAGCGCTGGGCGGTTCCAGCGTGACGATGGCTTTCGGTGAAGTGGTGCCGGCGTTGCAGAACAAGGTGGTCGATTGCGCCATCACCGGTTCGCTGTCGGGCTACTCGGCCAAGTGGTACGAAGTGTCCACCCACCTGGTCGCGCTGCCGATCAACTGGAACCAGCAGATCCATGCCGTCAACCAAAAGGCCTGGGACAAGCTGGATCCCGCCGTTCGCACGTTCCTGCAAGCCAACGTGAAGACGCTGGTCGACAACATCTGGGAAGCCGCCGCTCGCCAGACGCAGGAAGGCTATGACTGCAACACGGGCGCTGCCGCCTGCCCGTTCCCGGTCAAGGGCAAGATGGTTCTGGTGCAGCCGTCGGACGCCGACCGTGCGTTGCTCAAGAAGGTTGCGCAAGAAGCCGTGTTGCCCAAGTGGGCCGCCCGTTGCTCGGCGCAGTGCGTGAAGGACTTCAACGCCACCATCGGCAAGACGCTGGGCCTGACCGCCAGCAAGTAAGCGCTGGACAGCGCCGCCGCATCGCGCGGCGGCGTGTTTTTTCGCAAGTCATACCGGGCGCTTGCCCGTATAGGTGCTATCCATGACCCAAACCGAACACTTCCGCCTGCTGGGCGGCCTGTTGCGGCGCGCCGAGAGTTTCTCTCGGCTGGCCGTCTGGGCCGGCGGCGCATTGACGGTGGCCAGCGTATTGCTGATCTCCTTCGACGTGCTGGCCCGCAAATTCCTGGGCTTCAACACCGGAGGCGCTGACGAACTGTCCAGCTACGCCTTCGCCATCAGTACGTCCTGGGCGTTGGCGTTCGCCACATTGCAGCGCGCCAACGTGCGCGTCGATGTGCTCTACCAATATTTGCCGGTGCGCCTGTCGGCCGTGCTGGACTGGATTTCCATGGTGGCGATGGCCGTCTTCATGGTGTTCCTGACGTACTACGCCTTCGAGGTCGTGCAGAGTTCCTGGGCGCAGAAGTCCGCGGCGAACACGCCGCTGGCCACGCCGCTGTGGATTCCGCAGGGCCTGTGGATGCTGGGCCTGGGGTGGATGTGCATCACCGTCGCCTTGATGCTGGCGCGTGCGTCGGCCGCGCTCGTCACGGGCGATATCGAACTGGTCAAGCAGATCTGCGGCGTGCGTTCGGCGCAGGAAGAAGCTGAAGAGGAAGCCGCCGCGGGCGAGCGTATGGTCAAGGGAGAGGCAGCATGATTTCCACCGCATTGACGTTGTTGCTGGTGCTGATCGGCCTGTCCATTCCCGTGGGCGCGGCGCTTGGCGTGTTGGGCCTGATCCTGGACCCGCTGTTCTCGATGCTGCCGCTGTCGCGCGCCATCGGTGAAATCTCGTGGAGCTCGAACAACGAGTTCCTGCTGGTGGCGATTCCGCTGTTCATCATGCTGGGCGAAGTGCTGCTGCGCGCCGGCTTTGCCGAACGCATGTACAGCGCGATGAGCCTGTGGCTGTCGTGGTTGCCGGGCGGCCTGATGCACGCCAACATCGGCGCATCGACCCTGTTCTCGGCCACCTCGGGCTCCAGCGTGGCCACTGCGGCCACCGTCGGCACCGTCGCCATCCCGCAGATCCGCAAGTACGGCTACAACGAACCGCTGTTCCTGGGCAGCCTGGCCGCCGGGGGCACGCTGGGTATCTTGATCCCGCCGTCGATCAACCTGGTCATCTATGGTGTGCTGACCAATTCGTCGGTGCCCAAGCTGTACCTGGCCGGCATCATCCCCGGCTTCGCGATGGCCGCCTTGTTCATGCTGACCGTCGTCATCGCCTGCGTCGTCAAGCCGTCCTGGGGCGGCAAGAAGATCCATGCGACCTGGGGCCAACGGCTGGCCAGCCTGGTGCACCTTGCGCCGCCCATGGGCATCTTCTTCCTGGTGGTTGGCTCGATCTACGCGGGCCTGGCCACGCCGACCGAAGCCGCCGCGCTGGGCGTGCTGGGTGCGTTCATCCTGGCCGCGTGGTTCCGCCGCCTGTCCTGGACGATGCTGCGCGAAGTGATGGAAGGCACCATGCGCTCGACGGCGATGATCATGCTGATCGTCATCGCGGCCAGCTTCCTGAACTTCGTCATGTCGGCCACGGGCCTGACCGATGCGCTGACCAAGTCGATCACCGGCCTGGGCCTGTCGCCGGGCTGGATGCTGCTGATCGTGGTGATTTTCTACCTGGTGCTGGGCTGCTTCATGGAAACGCTGTCCATGATGATCACGACCATCCCCATCGTGGCGCCCATCATGATCGCGCTGGGCTACGACCCGATCTGGCTGGGCATCGTCATCATCATCCTGGTCGAAGCCGCGCTGATCACGCCGCCCGTGGGTCTGAACCTGTTCGTGGTGCAAAGCCTGCGCAAGAGCGGCTCCATGAGCGCGGTCATCGTTGGCAGCCTGCCATTCGTTGCCGCCATGTTCCTGATGCTGGGCCTGTTGGCATTCTGGCCCGACCTGGCGCTGTGGTTGCCGCGCGCCTTTGGTTGATCGCTTGTTTGAACCTGGCGCGGCCGATGAATGGCCGCGCCGTTTCCCACCCCTAATTTCCGCAGGACTGATATGAAAGCCGTATTCAAGATCGACGACGCCAATCCCCGCCAGGTGGAAGTGGACTTCAACACCCTGATCGTGGCTGGCTGGGCTGGCCGCGACATGGCTGCCATCGAGCACCACATCGAAGAGCTGGCCGCCATCGGCGTGCCGCGCCCGACCAGCGTGCCGCTGTACTACCGCATCGCCGACAACCAGCTGACGCAGGCGCAAAGCGTGCAGGCCGTGGGCGAGGATTCGTCGGGCGAAGTGGAAACCTTCGTGTTCGCCGTCGATGGCGAAATGTACGTCAGCATCGCTTCCGACCACACCGACCGCAAGTTGGAGACCGTCAGCGTCGCCATGTCCAAGCAGGTCTGCGTGAAGCCGGTCGCGACCGAAGCCTGGCGCCTGGCCGACGTGGCTGAATACTGGGACGAACTGGTCATCCGTTCGTACATCGTCGAGAACGGCGAGAAGGTGCTGTACCAGGAAGGCCCGCTGTCCACGCTGCGCACGCCGCAGGACCTGATCGCCGGCTACACCGGCGGTGCCGAAGTGCTGCCGCAAGGCGCGGGCATGACCTGCGGCACCGTGGGCGCTATCGGCGGCATCCGCGCTGCGGCGGACTTCACCATGGAACTGTTCGACCCGCGTCGTCAGCGCACCATCAGCCATCGCTATCATGTTGAGTCGCTGCCCGTTGTGGCCTGATTCCTGCTCTGCTGGGCATTGAACGCCGGGCGCGCCTCGACAGGCGGCGCCCGTCTGCACTTTTACGCCGCACGTCGGCACTAGGACAACAATGGTTTCGACCTTGAATGATCTGACCCTGGCCCTGAGTGAGGGCCGTACCAGCTCGGTCGCGCTGACCGAGCTCGCGCTGGCGCGCGCGCAGGACGCGGCGGGCGAGGGCGCTCGCGTGTTCACCAAGTTGTATGCGGAATCGGCGCTGGCGCAAGCGCGCGCATCGGATACCCTGCGCGCCGCCGGCATCGTGCGTTCGGCGGTGGAAGGGCTGCCGATCAGCATCAAGGACTTGTTCGACATCGAAGGCGAAACCACGATGGCCGGTTCGGTCGCCCGCGAAGGCGAACCGGCGGCTGACGAAAACGCCGAAGTCGTGCAGCGCCTGATTGCCGCTGGCGCCGTCATCATCGGCCGCACCAACATGACCGAATTCGCGTATTCGGGCCTGGGCATCAACCCGCATTACGGCACGCCGCTGAACCCCTACGACCGCGCCACCGGCCGCATCCCCGGAGGTTCGTCTTCGGGCGCGGCGGTGTCGGTCGCCGACGGCATGGCGGTCGCCGGCATCGGTTCGGACACGGGCGGCTCTGTGCGCATCCCGGCCGCGCTGTGCGGCTTGACCGGCTTCAAGCCCAGCGCCTGGCGCGTGTCCATGACGGGCGTGCTGCCGCTGTCCGCCAACCTGGATTCCATCGGCCCGATCGCCGCCAGCGTGCGTTGCTGCGCCGAACTGGATGCCATTTTGTCGGGCGACGGCGGCCCGGTCCCCGAGGCCATGTCGCTGCGCGGCTTGCGCCTTGCGGTGCCCACCACGCTGGCGCTGGACGCCATGGATAAGCACGTGGCCGACACCTTTGCAGCGACCGTCGCCAAGTTGAAGGACGCTGGCGCCCTGGTCGATGAAATCGCCATTCCCGAATTCGCCGAATTGGGCAGCATCAACAGCAAGGGCGGCTTCACGGCGGCCGAAGCCTGGGCCTGGCACCGCGACCTGATCGCACGCGCGGGCAAGCGCTACGACCCGCGCGTCGTGTCGCGCATCATGCGCGGCCAGGACATGAGCGCCGCCGACTACCTGGACCTGCTCGATGCGCGCGAAGCGTGGGTGGCGGCGGTGGACCACCGCATCGCCGGCTACGACGCGCTGGTCATGCCGACCACGCCCATCGTGGCGCCGGCAGTGGCCGACCTGGTGGCCTCCGACGAAGCTTATTACGCGGCCAATGGCCTCATTCTGCGCAACCCGACGCTGATCAACTTCCTGGACGGCTGCGCGTTGTCGCTGCCTTGCCAGGCGGCTGGCACTGCGCCGGTGGGCCTGATGATCTCGGGCAGCAACGGCGCGGACCGTCGCATTCTGGCCGTCGGCCTGGCGGTCGAGGCGCTGCTTGCCGGCCACTGATCGGCCGGTGCTACACAACCTGCATCAAGAGGATTTTTCATGTCGCCCGTCGATGTCGTACGCAATAGTGTCCAACTGGCGCGCCAGGCGCGCCTGGATGCCCGCAGCGGTCGCCTGACCGGCCCCACGGCCAATCTGGCGCCGGGGCACGTCCAGGCCAACCTGGCTATTCTGCCGCGCGCGCTGGCTGCGGACTTCCTGCATTTCTGCCAGCGCAACCCCAAGCCTTGTCCCTTGCTGGCCATGTCCGAACCGGGTAGCCCGGCGCTGCCCGAGTTGGGCCAGGACATCGACATTCGCACGGACATCCCGCGCTACCGCGTCTGGCAGAACGGCGAGCTCGTGGCCGAGCCCACCGACGTGCGCGATATCTGGCGCGACGATCTGGTGTCGTTCCTGATCGGCTGCTCGTTCTCGTTTGAAGAGGCGATGCTGGACAACGGCCTGCCCGTGCGCCACATCGAGCAGGGCTGCAACGTGCCCATGTACCGCACCAACATCCCGACGCACCCGGCCGGCGCGTTCAGCGGCCCGCTGGTGGTGTCCATGCGGCCCCTGAAGGCGGCGGACGCCATCCGCGCCATCCAGGTCACGTCGCGCTTTCCGTCGGTGCATGGCGCGCCCGTGCACATCGGGGATCCGGCGCTGATCGGCATCGCCGACATCGACCGTCCCGATTACGGCGACGCCGTCGAGATCCGTCCTGGCGAAATGCCGGTGTTCTGGGCCTGCGGCGTGACGCCGCAGTCCGTGGTGTCGTCCGTGCGGCCCGAGTTCTGCATCACGCATGCGCCCGGGCACATGCTGGTGACTGACCTGGTCAATAGCCGGATGGCGATGCTGTAAAAAAAGGCCCATTGCAAAGTGCGATGGGCCTTATTCCTTATGCGTCCAAGGACGCCGGTTGCGGGCGCTGCTTAGAAGATGTGGCGAAAGCCCACGGCCGCGCCGATCTGGTGGTTCTTGCCAGAGATTTCATCGCTGGCGGCGCTGCTGACCTTGTTCCAGTCCACGGTGCCGTAGACCTGCGAACGCTTGGACAACGCATATTCGGCCACGGCGACCAGCGCGTAGCGCTTGCCCTTGTCGCCATCTTCGACCACGTTCTTGCTTTGGTCGTAGTAGCCGGCGCCGGTGATCGCCCAACGCGGCGTGGCTTGCCAGGTGACGCCGGCAAAGTAGCCGTTGTCCTTGCGGTCCAGGCCGGCCGTGGTGGTGGCGCCACCCATGACGGCATTGACCCAGCCCGTTTCATCGCGGCCATTGAAGTAGCCGGCGAACACCTTGGTGGTTTCGAACTGGTAGGACGCGTTCAGGTTCCAGACGCGCTGGCGCAGATCGGAATCCCCGCCGTCGAAGGTTTGCTGATACGCCGCGCCCAGGCCCAGCTTGCCGACCATGTAGCGCAGGCTGGCGCCGTATTGCTGGCCGGCCTTGTGATCTTTCCAGTTTTCGCCGTTGGCCCACGACAACGCCAACGACAGGTCGCCGATGGTGTTGGAGTACTTGGTCATGTTGTTGGTGCGCACGCGCGACATGGCGGCGGGCAACCAGGCGTTCTGATCGTAGTTGCCCACGGTCAGGGGGTCGAAGTAGTCGGCCAGCAGGTCGAACATTGGCGTGTTCTGCAGACCCAGGGTCAGTTGACCGATATTGCCGCCGTCCAGGCCCACGTAGGCCAGGCGGCTGAACGTCTTGCCCGCTGCCGACGAATTGCCGTTCTGCAGGTTGAAGCCGTTTTCCAGGCGGAAGAAGGCGCGGTTGCCGTTGCCCAGGTCTTCCGAGCCGCGCAGGCCCCAGCGGCTGTTCGAGATGGCGCCGTTTTCCATCGAGATGCGGCTGCCGTCCTCGCCAACGCTGCCGGGGCTGGTGCTCAGGTAGCGGATGCTGACGTCGGCGATGCCGTACAGGGTGACGCTGGTCTCTGCCGAAGCGGCGCCGGCGGCCAGGCCAAGACCTGCGGCGGCGAGCGTAAGGGTGATGCGTTTCACTGTGGACTCCTCCTGTGTAGCTGTTTTGTAGTGTGTGTCCAGGCTTGTGGCCGGGAGTTGCCGCGCCGGGCGGATCGTCCGACGTCGGGCCCTTGCACCGACGCTGTGGATGCAGCGCGGGTCCGGAGCAGGGGCCCAAGGGTGTGTCTGCGGTACGGATGCGCCAAGGTGGTGCAAGCCGTCAGCGCCAGGGGATTCTAAGAAAGTTAGGCGCGGTGTAGGGCCTAAATGTTTTTGGCGTTTTCCCTGGTTTACAGAACGGAAAAACGAATCAGCGCGGGAACAATGGCGCGATTGTTCCAAAAAAAACCCCGGTCCAGGACCGGGGTTTGGGACGCGATGCGTGGGCGTCAGAGCGTCATGTGCAAAGGCAGCCACGTGGCGATGCCCGGGATGTAGTACAGCAGCAGCACCGCGACGATCATCAGCAGGAACATCGGAAGCGAGGCGCGCGCGATATAGGGCAATTCACGCCCGCTCATGCCCGAGAGCACGAACAGGTTGAAGCCCACGGGCGGTGTGATCTGTGCCATTTCCACCACGAAAACGATGAAAATGCCGAACCAGATCAGGTCGATGCCGGCGGCTTGCACCGTCGGCAGCAGTACGCCCATCGTCAGCACCACGATCGAGATGCCATCGAGGAAGCAGCCCAACACGACGAAGAAGACCATCAACGCCATGATCAAGCCGAATTGCGACAAGCCCAATCCGCCGATCCATTCGGCGAGCGCGCGCGGCAGGCCGATATAGCCCATCGCCAGCGTCAGGAACTGCGCACCCGCCAGGATCAACGCAATCATGCAATACAGCCGGGTGGCGCCCAGCAGCGATTGCATGAAGGTCGAACGGTTCAGCGAACCTTGCAGCGCCGAGAGAAGCAGCGCGCCCACCACGCCCACCGCCGCCGCTTCCGTGGCGGTGGCGATGCCGCTGTAGATCGAGCCGAGCACCGCGCCAATCAACAGCATGACGGGGATCAGGTGGCGCGATTGCGACAGCTTACGCATGAACGACATGCCAGGATCCGCCGCCGGGACTTGCCCCGGATTGCGGATCGCCCACCAGGCGATATAGCCCATGAACAGCACGGCCAGCAGCAGGCCAGGGAAAATGCCCGCGATGAACAGCTTGGCGATCGACACGTCGGCCGCCACGCCGTACACGATCATGATGATCGAGGGCGGAATCAACAGGCCCAACGTACCCGCGCCCGACAAGGTGCCCAGGATCTTGTCCTCGGGATAGCCGCGTCGCGTCAGTTCGGGAATGGTCATCTTGCCAACCGTGGCGCAGGTTGCCGCACTGGATCCCGATACGGCCGCGAAAATCGCGCAGCCGATCACGTTCGTGTGCAACAGCCGGCCCGGCAGGCGGTTCAGCCACGGCGCCAGGCCCTTGAACAGGTCTTCGGACAGCCGGGTGCGAAACAGGATTTCGCCCATCCACAAAAAGAGCGGCAGGGCGGTCAGCGTCCAGCTGGACGAGGCGCCCCAGATGGTGACGGCCATGGCGTCGCCGGCCGGACGGCTGGAGAAGATCTCCATGCCGATCCATGCCGTGCCCGCCAGCGTCAGGCCGACCCAGACCCCGCAGCCCAAGAGCGCGAAGATCGAAACGACCAATAGGGTGATGACAAGAAGTTCATTCATGGGTTTGCTGCGAGGTAGCGGCGGCCACGCCGCGTGAACGACGAATCAATTCGTCGACAAGGGCGATCAGGAACAACACCGTGCCCACCGCCATGCTGACCTGGGGAATCCAGAGCGGCGTGGCGTCGTTGGACGTGGAGATGTCGTTGTACAGCCAGGAGTCATACGTCAGCTTGATGCTGAAGAAGGCGAACGCCGCGGCCAGCAGCGAGCCGACGGCCAGCGCGAAAATGTCCAGGCGGCGGCTGCCGGCCGGCGCCAGGGAATTGAGCAGCAACGTCACACGGATGTGTTCGCCGTGCTTGAAGGTACTGGATAACGCCAGAAAACCCGCCGCGGCCATGAAGTAGCCTGCGTACGCATCGGTGCCAGGAATGTTCAGGCTGAGCTGGCGGGCGATGATCGCCGCCAGCACCGAAACCAGAACGCCGATCGTGCACAAGCCGGCCAACAGGCCGGCCGCGCCGTAAAGACCATCTAAAAAGCGGCGCATAAAACGATCACTGCTTCTTGTAGGCGTCGATCATGGCCTGGCCGTCCGCGCCCGCCTTTTTGAGCCAGTCATCCAGCATGCGCTTGCCGATCACCGACAGGCCTTCACGCAGTTCGACGGTCGGCTTGATGGTTTCCATGCCGTTCTTGGCCAGTTCTTCCTGATACCACTTGTTCTTTTCCTGCGACAGCTTCCAGCCGCGTTCCTCGGCTTGAGCGGCTGCCTTCTTCAAGGCTTCCTGCGTGGCCGGGTCCAGCGCGTCGAACGCCTTCTTGTTCACGATGATGGCGTTCTTGGGCAACCAGGCCTGCGTGTCGTAGAACTTCTTGATGTACTCGTAGGTCTTGGTGTCGTAGCCGGTGGAGGCCGACGACATGTAGGAGTCGATCACGCCCGTAGCCAACGCCTGCGCCAGTTCGGCTTGCTGCACGGTGACCGGCTGCGCGCCCACCAGTTCAGCGATCTTGGCGGTGACGGGGCTGTAAGCGCGCCACTTCAGGCCCTTCATGTCGCTGATCTGCTTGATGTCCTTGTTGGCGAAGATGCCTTGGGGCGGCCACGCCACGGCGTACAGCAGCGTCATGCCTTGCGAAGCCAGCTTCTTTTCCAGGAACGGCTTTTGTGCCTGGTACAGCTTGAACGACGCCTCGTAGCCGGTCGCCAGGAAGGGCAGGCCGTCCAGTTCGTAGATCGGGTCTTCGTTGGCGAAGTTGGTCAGCAGGATTTCGCCGATCTGCGCCTGGTTGCCTTGCACCGCGCGCTTGATTTCCGGAGCCTTGTACAGCGAGGCGTTGTTGTGCAGTTGGATCTTCAGCTTGCCTTGCGACAACGTGTCCACGTCCTTGATGAACGTGGTCAGGTTTTCAACGTGGAAGTTGCTGGCGGGGTAGGCGCTGGGCAGATCCCACTTGGTCTGGGCCTGTGCGCCCGCGCTGAACGCCAGAACAATGCTGCCGGCCAGCAGTGAAATTTTCTTGTACATGGAAGGTCCTTCTGTGCGAATGGTGAAGACGGGTTTTGCCCGATAGGCATTCTTGGAATAAGACTGCTGCGCGGATGACGCGCGGCCTAAAAGCCGTGCCATTCTATGGTGCTGCGCGGCAACAACGCGCACAAAAAATAGCGTTTTACGGGTTAATCCTAGGCCCGCAGGTATTGGTTGCTTGAAGGTTCAACCGTTGAGATCGCGTCTACGCCGCGACGTTCGTCCACCCATTTTTCTTCTAAGATTGCGCTATCGAAGCGTGCTGCAGAGGCTGTTGTGAATTTCGTTTTCCGTCGTGATGAATTGCTGGTCGAAGAAACCTCCAGCGTGTTGCCCGACCAGGCGTTGTGCGAACGCATCGGTCTGGCCCTGCAACCCATCTGGAGCACGCCCGATTCGCCTTGCCGCACGGTCCACGTGGACCCGGCGCTGGAGGCCCCCGAAGGCTACGCGTTCAAGAAGCTGCGGTCCCTGTTCGGTGTGCTGGACGATGAACGCATGGCCTTGGCGGGCCGCGCCTACCAGATCGCCGAATGGGCGCGCACGCATCGGTTCTGTGGCGCCTGCGGCACGCCCACCGAAAGGGTGGCGCATGAGTTCTGCCTGCGCTGCCCCGCCTGTGGCTTTTCGGCGTACCCCCGAATTTCGCCCGCCATGATGGTGCTGATCCGCAAAGGCGACAGCATCCTGTTGGCCCGGCACACCACGACCGCCACGTCGCGCTATACGGCGCTGGCCGGTTTTGTCGAACCGGGCGAAAGCATCGAAGAAACCGTGCACCGCGAGGTCTACGAAGAGGTCGGCCTGAAAGTAGGCAACTTGCAGTATTTCGGCAGCCAGCCCTG
This sequence comes from Achromobacter piechaudii NBRC 102461, assembly GCF_001571245.1. GTDB lineage: Bacteria > Pseudomonadota > Gammaproteobacteria > Burkholderiales > Burkholderiaceae_B > Achromobacter > Achromobacter piechaudii. The sequence goes on from NZ_BCTK01000001.1 coordinate 1,042,259, forward strand.
GCCGTTCCCCCATTCCCTGATGGTGGCGTTCACGGCCGATTACGTGTCGGGCGACATCCGGGTGCAGGAAGATGAAATTGCCGACGCGCGCTGGTTCGGCCCGGGCGATCCCATGCCCGATATCGCCCCGCGCATCTCGATCGCCGGCTGGCTGATCCGCGCCAACCTGCCGATGGGCTGGACGGCGCCCTGAGGCGCCCCACGCTGCCGCCAACGCCAGGAATCTGCTAGGGGTATTCCCTCGAAACGGCCGTTTTGGGGCGTTTCGGCCTGATTTTTTATGGATGAAATACACATAAATTATTAGTATTTCATCCAGATAAACTTGGCTTGAGCGTTCATGAGCTCCACGTTGATAGCATCGTCGGCCCATCTGGCTGGCGGCAGCGCGCCCGATCTTTCCGAAGTCGAATTCGGCTTGATGATCGCCAGCCACGCCTTTGACCGCTGGACCGTGCGCTGCATGGCGGCGGCGGGGCTGCCCGACCTGACACCCACCGACGTGATGGTGTTTCACCACGTCTACCACCGGCAGCGGGCCAAGAAGCTTGCCGATATCTGCTTCACGCTCAACGTCGAAGACACTCACATCATCAGCTACGCGCTCAAGAAACTGGAACGCCTGGGCGTGGTCCAGGGCGAACGCAGCAGCAAGGAAGTGTTCTACAGCGTCACGCCCGACGGCGCGGCCATCCTCAAGCGCTATGGCGACATCCGCGAACAATGCCTGACCTCCGGCCTGGATGGGCCGGGTGGAAACGGCCCGGATTTCAGCCGCCAATTGGCGCACGCCTTGCGCTCGCTGTCTGGCCTGTATGACCAGGCCGCAAGGGCGGCAACCTCACTCTGAACCTGTACGGGCCTGGCCCGGCACACCGCAACCCGACCGCGGCGGTACCCGCCGTGGCCGTTTGTTTTCAAGGATCACGCATGAAGAAGTGGCAATTCTGGATCGATCGTGGGGGTACCTTCACCGACATCGTGGCGCGCCGCCCCGATGGCACGACCACCACGGCGAAGATGCTGTCGGAAAACCCCGAGCAGTACCGCGACGCCGCCGTCGCCGGCATTCGCAAGCTGCTGGGCGTGGCGCCCGGGCAGCCGGTGCCTGTCGATCAGGTCGAATGCGTGAAGATGGGGACGACGGTCGCCACCAACGCCTTGCTGGAACGCAAGGGCGAACGCACTCTGCTGGTCACCACGCGCGGCTTCCGCGACGCGCTGCGTATTGCGTACCAGAACCGTCCCCGGCTGTTCGACCGCAATGTCGTGCTGCCGGAAATGCTGTACGAGTCCGTCGTCGAAGCCGACGAGCGCGTGGCGGCCGATGGCGAAGTCATTCGCGACCTGGACGAAGCCAGCCTGCGGGCCGGCATGCAGGCGGCCTATGACAGCGGCATCCGCGCCGTGGCCATTGTGTTCATGCACGCCTGGCACGCGCCGGCGCACGAGCAACGCGCCGCGCGCATCGCCCGTGAAGTGGGCTTCACGCAAGTGTCTGCCTCGCACGAAGTCAGCCCGCTGATCAAGTTCGTCTCGCGCGGTGACACCACCGTGGTCGACGCCTACCTGTCGCCCATCCTCAAGCGCTACGTGGACCAGGTGGCCGGCGAACTGCCGGGCATCCGCCTCATGTTCATGCAGTCCAGCGGCGGCCTGACCGACGCGCATCGCTTCCGGGGCAAGGACGCCATTCTGTCCGGTCCGGCAGGCGGCATCGTCGGCATGGTGCGCACCAGCGAAATCGCCGGCTTCCCCAAAGTCATCGGCTTTGACATGGGCGGCACGTCCACCGACGTATCGCATTACGCTGGCGAGTTTGAACGCGAATTCGAAACCCAGGTGGCCGGCGTGCGCATGCGCGCGCCCATGATGAGCATCCACACCGTGGCCGCGGGCGGCGGGTCGATTCTGCATTTCGACGGCGCGCGGCTGCGCGTGGGGCCCGATTCGGCGGGCGCCAACCCCGGCCCGGCCTGCTATCGCCGTGGCGGTCCCTTGGCCGTGACGGACTGCAACGTCTTGCTGGGCAAGATCCAACCCGATTTCTTTCCCAATGTGTTCGGCCCCGACGCCAACGAGGCGCTGGACCGCGACGCCGTCGTCGAGCGCTTCACCGCGATGGCGGACGAAGTGCGCACCGCCACTGGCCGCGAGATGACGCCTGAGCAATTGGCCGAGGGCTTTCTGGAAATCGCCGTGGGCAACATGGCCGAAGCCATCAAGCGCATTTCGGTGCAGCGCGGCCACGACGTGACGGAATATGCGTTGACCGTCTTTGGCGGCGCGGGCGGCCAGCATGCCTGCCTGGTGGCGGATGCCTTGGGCATGACCACGGTCTTCGCGCATCCCTTGGGCGGCGTGCTGTCCGCCTACGGCATGGGTCTGGCCGATCAGACCGACATGCGTCAGAAGACGGTTGAAAAGGTGTTGGACGCCAGCCTGATGGGCGAGCTGCAAGACGAGCTTGACGTGCTGGCCGGACAGGCGGTGGGCGAACTTCGCCGCCAACATGTGCCTGATGGCGACATCAGCGTGCAGCGCCGCCTGCATCTGAAGTACCGGGGCACGGACACCGCGCTTGAAGTGGCGTTTTCTTCATTGGAGCAGGCGCGCAGTGACTTCGAAGCCGCCTATCGCCAGCGCTATTCGTTCCTGATGCCCAATCGCGAATTGGTGGTTGAAACCATTTCGGTCGAAGCCACCGGTGGCGGCGAGCGCGTGGGCGAAGCGGCGGTGTCGCGCAGCCGCGACGGTGACCTGTCGGCCCGCCGCGTCGTCCGCATGTACAGCGCGGGCGAATGGCGCGAGACGCCTTTGTACGTGCGCGAAGACATGGCGGGCGGCGACGTGGTGACCGGTCCCGCCATCATCTCGGAGCCCAACCAGACCACCGTGGTGGAACCGGGCTGGCAGGCCGAACTGACATCGCAGGACCATTTCGTGATTCGCCGTATCGAGGCGCGCGCCGACCGGCGCAGCATCGGCACGCAGGCGGACCCGGTCATGCTGGAGGTGTTCAACAACCTGTTCATGTCCATCGCCGAGCAGATGGGTTACCGCCTGCAAAACACGGCGTACTCCGTCAATATCAAGGAACGCCTGGACTTCTCCTGCGCCATCTTCGATTCGCAGGCCCGCCTGATCGCCAACGCGCCGCACATGCCGGTGCACCTGGGATCGATGGGTGAGTCGGTGCGCACGGTGATGAACGCCAACGCTGGCCGCATGATGCCGGGCGATGCCTATGTGGTGAACGATCCGTATCACGGCGGCACGCACTTGCCGGACGTCACGGTCATCACGCCGGTGTTCGATCACGCGGGGCGCGAGATCCTGTTCTACGTCGGATCGCGCGGCCACCACGCCGATATCGGCGGCACCACGCCGGGCTCCATGCCGCCGGATTCCAAGACGGTGGAAGACGAGGGCGTGCTGTTCACCAACTTCCAGCTGGTCAAGAACGGCGAGTTCCGTGACGAGGCGGCGCGCGAGATCCTGGGTTCGGGCCGTTGGCCCGCGCGCAATCCGGATCAGAACATCGCCGACATGCACGCGCAGATCGCCGCCAACGAGAAGGGCGTGCAAGAGCTGTTGCGCATGTGCGACCACTTCGGGCTGGACGTCGTGCGCGCCTATATGGGCCACGTGCAGGACAACGCCGAAGAGGCGGTGCGCCGCGTGATTTCCGTCCTGAAGGACGGCAGCTACGAATACCCGCTGGACAACGGCGCGGTGATCCGCGTGGCGGTGAAGGTGGACACCAAGGCACGCAGTGCGGTGGTCGACTTCACGGGCACGTCGCCGCAGTTGGACAACAACTTCAACGCACCCGGCGCGATTGCCGTGGCGGCGGTGCTGTATGTGTTCCGCACGATGGTCAACGACGACATTCCGCTGAACGACGGTTGCCTGGCGCCGCTGTCGATCATCCTGCCGGAAGGCTCGATGCTGCGTCCCAATCCGCCGGCTTCGGTGGTGGCGGGCAACGTGGAAACCTCGATGTGCATCGTCAATGCGCTGTATGGCGCCTTGGGTGTGCTGGCGGCCAGCCAGGGCACGATGAACAACTTCACGTTCGGCAACGCGCGCCACCAGTATTACGAGACCATCTCGGGCGGCACGGGCGCGGGGCCGGTCCGCATCGACGCGGCGGGTCCGCACGACGAAGGGTTCGCTGGTACGTCGGTGGTGCAGGCGCACATGACCAACTCGCGCCTGACGGACCCCGAGGTGCTTGAGTTCCGCTTCCCGGTGCGGTTGGAGTCCTACGAAATCCGCAAGGGTTCGGGTGGCGCGGGCCGCTATCCGGGCGGCGAAGGCGGCGTACGCCGGATCCGCTTCCTGGAGGACATGACGGCAGCCATCCTGTCCAACAACCGTCGCTATGCGCCGTTTGGTCTGGCGGGTGGGCAGCCGGGCGCGATGGGCCGGAACTCGATTGAACGGATTGACGGTTCCATCGAGGAACTCGGCCCGCAAGATAGCGCCCAGCTGCATCCGGGCGATGTCTTCGTGGTGGAAACGCCGGGCGGTGGAGGCTACGGCGCGGCGTAATGGGCAGGGTGTTAGGGCCGGGTCACTCCGGCTCTGACATCACGTCCAGCGCAATGTCCGCCATGGTGCGGCGGTCATAGACGCGCAAGCTGACGTCGTCGTCGCGGATTTCGAACACGGCGGTGGCCAGCGTGTTTTCGCCGTCCGGATCTGCCGCGTCGGTGCGCAGGATGGGCAGCGCGCCCAGCGTGTCGTGCAACGCGGCCAGCAGGTCCGCGCTGCCGGTGGCGGGCGACCAGCCGTCCACGATGCCTTCGATCCGGTTCTGCCTGTCGCGCGAAGATTCCGTCACGATCTGGGCCTGCGCGCGCGTCTTCGCGTGGATCATGTGGTTGGCATGGCCGTAGCGCGTGCCGATGTCCAGCAACGACACCGCGCCCGGCGTCACTTCGGCGCTGATCAGGCGCGGGTCGCTGGCGCTGCCCAGCGTGTGGTGAAAGCCGCCGGAATGAGGCAGGTCGCGCAACAGCGCGGTGGCCTCATCCAGCGTGGTGCAATCGAGCACCGCGCGCGCCAGGAACATGCGCGGCACGCCGGGATGGCGTTGCCGGGTGCGCAGGTTGTTGATGGTCTGGACGAGGCCCGCTCGGTTTGCGCCGAAGGTGTGGCCGGGCAGGGAGCCCGGGTAATAGAAGCTGACATATCCCGGCGCGTCATCAAGCGCCACGTCGACCAGATGGCAGCGTCCATAAAGATAAGGGTCGCCATCTTCGTTGTGGCCGATCCAGCGCGCGCCGTCAGCGCTTTTCAATGCCACGGTCGTGCAGCCGTCCGCCGTGCTGTGCAGCAGATCGCCCCGGCAATTCCAGAGCAGCACATCCTTGACCGGCATCCGCAGGCCCTCGGCCATGCCTTCAAGCTCTTCCCATATGTCAGGCAGCGACGCCTGGGCATGCTGCGCAAGTTCGTCCACGTAAGGATGGTCGCGCCAGCGGCGCAGCGCTTCCCAGGTACTGCTTTGCGCGAGATACACCGACATCAGCGGGCGGGCCAACTTACCCAACGCCAGGCCCACCTGGCGCCGGTTTCCGGCAATGCGTACATACTTGTAGGGCATGGGGATTCTCCGGGGTGTCATGCGGATTGTAATTTTTCTAAGCTCTGCCGGGTGGGGACGGATGCGTTAAGATCGCCGATAAGCCGCGCCGGAGACCCCGGCGTCGCCCAGGAATCATGCCCCTACAACAACCCCGGGGTGCCGACGGTCCCCAAGAGGAGAGTTTCATGATCAAACGTAAAGTCGCCGCCGCCTTGGTCGGCCTGTCCGTGGCCATGTTTGGCGCTGCCTCCGGCGCGCAGGCTCAAGGCAAGGAATTGGTGGTGGCCACCGATACCGCTTTCGTGCCTTTCGAGTTCAAGCAGGGCAATACCTACGTGGGATTCGACGTGGACCTCTGGGCCGCGATCGCCAAGGAACTCAACCTGAAGTACAAGCTTCAGCCGATGGACTTCAACGGCATCATTCCGGGCCTGCAAACCAAGAATATCGATGCTGCGCTGGCGGGCATCACCATCCGCGACGATCGCAAGAAAGTCATCGACTTCTCCGATCCCTACTATGAAAGCGGTCTGGCCATCCTGGTCGGCGAAAAGAACACTGACATCAAGGACGCCAAGTCCCTGTCCGGCAAGACCGTCGCCGTCAAGACCGGCACGGCTACCGTCGACTTCCTGAAGGCGCAGGTGCCAGACGCCAAGCTCAAGCTGTTCCCCAACATCGATAACGCCTATCTCGAACTGGCTACCGGCCGCGTCGATGCCGCCGTGCACGACACCCCCAACGTGCAGTATTACGCCAACACGGCAGGCAAGGGCCGCGTGAAGGTGGTGGGCTCGGTCAAGAGCGGCGACTTCTACGGCATCGCCTTCCCCAAGGGCAGCGAACTGGTGCCCCAGGTGAACAAGGCGCTGGCTGCGCTCAAGGCCAATGGCCAGTACGACGCCATCTACGAAAAGTGGTTCGGCAAGAAGCCCTGAGCGGGTAGCGTGCTTTCGGCGTCGCCTGCGGCAGTGCCCGCGGGCGGCGCCGCCATGATGCGGCGCGCGATGGCGCCTTGGGGGGAATATCGTGGAGTTTGACTGGACAGTAATCAAGGACGCGTTACCCAATCTGCTCGAGGGTACGCTGATGACCATCAAGATCACGTTCTGGGGCTTGTTCGGCGGTTTTCTGCTGGGCGCGCTGTCGGGCGTGACGCGTGCTTACGGGCACCCCATCCTGTCGGCCATCGCGCAGGTTTACGTGGCGGTCATTCGCGGCACGCCGATTGTCGTGCAGGTGATGTTCATCTACTTTGCCTTGCCGTTGCTGGCCGATATCCGCGTCGATGCGGAGTGGGCCGCTATCGTCACGCTGATCATCAATTCGGGAGCCTACATTTCCGAAATCGTGCGCGGCGCGCTGCTGTCCGTGCACAAGGGCTTGAAGGAAGCGGGGCAGGCGATGGGCCTGCCGTTTCACAAGATCCTGTTCCACATCATCGGGCCGGTGGCGTTTCGCCGCATGATCCCGCCGCTGGGCAATCAGTGCATCATCAGCCTGAAAGATTCCTCGCTGTTTATCGTGATCGGCGTGGCCGAACTGACGCGGCAGGGCCAGGAGATCATGGCCAGCAACTTCCGCGCCGTTGAAATCTGGTCCGCCGTGGCGATCGTCTACCTGATCCTGACGGGCTTGATGGCGCTGGGCCTGCACCTGGTGGAAAAGAGGATGCGCATATTATGAGCATGGTCGAATTTCATAACGTCACCAAGAACTTTGGCGAATCGATGGTGCTGAACGGCATCTCGCTGAATATCGATGCCGGCGAGGTCGTGGTGGTGGTGGGGCCATCCGGTTCCGGCAAATCCACGTTCCTGCGATGCATCAACGTGTTGGAAACCATCAATGGCGGCGACCTCCTGGTCGATGGCCTGAGCGTGAAGGGCGATGCCGCGCAGGTGCGTGAAATCCGTCGCGAAGCGGGCATGGTGTTCCAGCAGTTCAACCTGTTCCCGCAAATGACCGCGCTTGAGAACGTGATGTTCGGCCCGGTGCATACGCGCGGCCAGGATCGCGCTGGGGCGCGCAAATTGGCCGAAGGCCTGTTGGACAAGGTCGGGCTGGCCGAACGGATGAATCACTATCCGTCCGAGCTGTCCGGTGGCCAGCAACAGCGCGTGGCCATTGCACGCGCGCTGGCCATCAAACCCAAGCTGATGCTGTTCGACGAACCGACCTCGGCGCTGGATCCCGAGCTGCGTCACGAAGTGCTCAAGGTGATGCGCGACCTGGCGGAAGAGGGTATGACGATGGTGGTCGTCACGCACGAAATGGAATTCGCCCGCAAGGTCGGCAGCCGGCTCATCTTCATCGACGCAGGCAAGATTGCGCATGACGGGCCGCCCGCCGAATTGTTGAGCAATCCACCCAGCCAGCGCTTGAAAGACTTCCTGCAACACGTGGCTTGATGCGTCACGGCGGTTTTGGATTGGCAGGCGTAAAAAAACCGGCGATGAAGCCGGTTTTTTTTACGCCTGATCGGGCGTGGCTTATCAGCCTTTGACCCGCACGATCTTCTGCACCTGCGGCACATGCCGAATGGCGCGGATGACCTGGGCCAGATGCTTGCGGCTATCGACCTGGATGGTCAGGTGCAGCGACACCGTGGAGACCGCATCGTCGTGCATCGTCACGTGCATGATGTTGGCGTCGGCGGCAGTCACTTCCGCAGCCAGTCGCCCCAGCACGCCGCGTTCGTTGCGGGTGATGATGTCCAGACGCGTCGCCAGATGCTTGGCGGTGTGTGCATCCCAGGCCACGTTGATCCAGCGTTCCGGTTCGCGCAGACGCTGGCGCAGCGCGACGGGGCAATCAGCGGTGTGCACTACCAAGCCGTGGCCCATGCGCATGCCGGCTACGATGGGGTCGCCGGGCAGCGGGCCGCAGCAAGGCGCCAACTGTACCGCCTGGCCTTCATTGCCCTGGATCAGGATGGGCGCGCTGCGCGCCGAGGTCAGCTCGTCCACCGCCGCCGCCGTGGTGGCGACCAGTTGGTGTTCCGGTGCGAAGCGGCGGGCGACCACGGCCGCCAGACGCTTGCCCAGGCCGATGTCGGCAAGGATTTCTTCGCGCGAGCTGGCGCCCGTGCTGCGCGCCAGCTTCTGCCAGGCCGGATCGTCGGTGGCCGGCATCGGCATGTGCAGTTCTTGCAGCGCCTGACTGAGCAGCCGTTCGCCGAACGCCACCGATTCCTCGTACTTGACCGTGCGCAGGTAATGCCGGATTTCGGAACGCGCGCGACCGGTGCGAACGTAATTGAGCCACTGCGCGTTGGGGCGCGAGGCAGGCGAGGTCACGATTTCAACCGTGTCGCCACTGTTCAGTTCGGTGCGCAGCGGCACGAATTCGCCGTTGACCTTGGCGGCCACCGCCTGGTTGCCGATGTCCGTGTGAATCGCGTAGGCAAAGTCCACCGGTGTCGCGCCACGGGGCAGGGAGATGATCTTGCCGCGCGGCGTGAACACGTAGACCGCGTCGGGGAACAGGTCCACCTTGACGTGTTCAAGGAACTCGCCCGAATCGCCCGTCTGGCTCTGGATGTCCAACAGCGATTGCAGCCATTGATGCGTGCGCTTTTGCAGGTCGTTCAGCGTCAGGTCGGCGCCCTTGTACAACCAGTGCGAGGCCACGCCTTCTTCGGCCACGTGATGCATGTCACGCGTGCGGAACTGGAATTCCACGGGCGTGCCATATGGGCCGACCAGCGTCGTATGCAGCGACTGATAGCCGTTCACCTTCGGAATGGCGATGTAGTCCTTGAACTTGCCGGGTACCGGTCGATACAGCTGGTGCAGCGTGCCCAGCGCCAGATAGCACTCGGGCAGGGTATGGACGATGACGCGAAAGCCGTAGATATCCAGCACATCCGAGAACGACTTTTTCTGGTCCACCATCTTGCGGTAGATGCCATAAAGCGTTTTCTCGCGGCCGGTGACCTCGGCTTCGATGCCGGCGGCGGGCAGGGAAGCCCGCACGGAATCGGCAATCTTGGTGATGACTTCGCGCCGGTTGCCGCGCGCGGCCAACACGGCTTTGTACAGAACCTGGTAGCGGTTCGGGTACATGGCCGCGAAGCAAAGATCCTGCAATTCCCGGAACAGCAGGTTCAGGCCAAGGCGATGCGCGATGGGCGCGTAGATATCCAGCGTTTCGCGCGCGATGCGGCGGCGCTTTTCGGGGTTGACCGCGTCCAGCGTGCGCATGTTGTGCAGGCGGTCGGCCAACTTGATGAGGATGACGCGCACGTCGCGCGCCATCGCCAGCAGCATCTTGCGAAAACTTTCTGCCTGCTGCTCGGCCTTGGTGGCGAAGTCCAGCCGGTCCAGCTTGGACAAGCCATCGACCAGCTCGGCGACTTCGGGGCCAAACTTTTCCGCCAGCTCGTGCTTGGCGATGCCCTGGTCTTCCATCACGTCGTGCAGCAAGGCCGCCGACAGTGCGTTGACGTCGAGCTTCCAGCCTGCACAGATTTCGGTGACGGCGATGGGATGCGAGATGTACGGCGAACCGCTGGCGCGGAATTGGCCCAGATGCGCCTGATCTGCGAAGCGATAGGCTTCGCGCACGCGCTCTACATCTTTGGGTTCGAGATAGCTGCCGATGATTTCGGTCAGCGGCGCCAGCGAAGCGACCGGCGAGGCGGTCGCGTCCGCCGCTTCTTGCGCGGCGACGGACGGTGGCGTAGCGGGGTTTTTGCCTTTCTTACCTGTGCGGCGCCCAAGGCGGGAGCCAGCACGTAGCGCGGCAAGCAGACCAGATGAGGCGTACTTCAGCCCGGGAAAAGCCATACTTGCCGCCCCCCGAGACTATCAGGTGGGAACTTTACGCAGCATTTCCACGCCGGTGAGGCCGCCCGCGATTTCGCGCAGTGCAGTGACCGTGGGCTTGTCTTTGCTGTCCAGGCGCGGGGCATGGCCTTGCGCCAACTCGCGGGCGCGGTACGTCGCGGCCAGCGTGAGCTTGAAACGGTTGGGGATTTGATTCAGACAGTCTTCGACAGTGATGCGAGCCATTAGGACACCTGGTGCTGATGGATGATAGGGAGAATGCAGTCGGCTCAGTGCTCGGCAGGAATGCCAAGTTGCGAGAACAACTGAGCGTGCCGGGCGGCCTGAGACGAAAAACGCAGCCGCGCGGCACTGACGATTTGTATCAGTTCCGACAAGGCTACGCTAAATTCTTGATTAATAATAACATATTCGCATTCAGGCGCGTGGGCGATTTCGCCGCCCGCCGCCATGAGCCGGCGCGCGATGACTTGCGGTGCATCCTGGCCACGCGCCTTCAGCCGGCTTTCCAATTCTTCGATCGACGGCGGCAGCACGAAGATGCCGATTGCGCCCGGAAACCGCTGCTTGACCTGACGGGCGCCTTGCCAATCGATTTCCAGCAGGACGTCGCGGCCTTCACGGGTCGCATTGTCGATGCGGTCGCGCGGCGTGCCGTAGAAATTGCCATGCACTTCCGCCCATTCCAGCAGGTTTTGCGCCTCGCGCATCTGCTTGAATTCGTCCGTGGACACAAAGCGGTATTCGCGGCCGTCCTCTTCGCCGGGACGGGGCGCGCGCGTGGTGCAGGAGATGGAAAGTTCGATGGAAGGATCTTGCGCGAGCAAGGCCTTCACCAGGCTGGATTTGCCTGCGCCGCTGGGAGCGACGACCATGAAGACGTTTCCGGGATTGACGTACATGAATAAGACCGGCGTTTGATGCTAAGACGGCAAGTCTAGCAAATCAGACGGCGGGGCAGGGGAAAACCCGCTGCCCCGCCGTCTGAATTCGTTCGCTTTCGCGCAGGAGTGCTTTCAGCCTGCCGGCTTGGCGGCCGCCTGTATCAGTCGGCCGCCCGCGGGCGGGGAATCGCTGCCCAATAGATGGCCGTTGACTTCAATTCCGTAGAGCGAATCGTCCGAGTCATGGTATTTGGCCCGGGTTGCCGCGACCGATTCTGTGTAGCGCGGGTCCTGCGGACGTTCGTGCGCGTTCATGAAATAGGCAACGTCCCACGCTTCCTGGTCGCTCAACATGCCAGCCTGGCCCAACGGCATATTCGCCTTGATGAAGCCCGCAGCGTTGCCGATCTGGTGCATGCCCGCACCCCAGTTGAACGAGTCGGCTCCCCACAGCGCCGGAAATACCCAGTGCTTGCCGTTCTTTTGCCCTTCGCCCTGTGCGCCGTGGCAGACCGCGCAGTACTGCCCGTAGACCTCGCTACCCCGCACGTAGTCGGCCTTTTGCGCGGGCGGCGGCAGCTTGCGGTAGCCCTGTCCCTCCAGGACCACGCCCGTCGGCGCTTTGCTGGCGAGCCAGAACATATAGCTTTGCAGCGCAATCAGCGTGGGGTCGTCCGCCGCCGGGGCCTTGCCGTTCATGCTGAAACGAAAGCAGCCCTGCAAGCGTTCGGCCAGCGTGTTGACGTGTTCGTTCTTGGCGCGATAGGCGGGATAGAGCACATAGGCGGCCCACATCGGGGCGGAGTCTGGCCGGCGTCCCGCGTCCAGATGGCAGCTGACGCAATTCAGGTTGTTGCCGACGAATTTTTCCGCCATCTGCGGCGTGTGCAGGAAGATCTGCTCGCCCTGACGCACGATCTTGCCGAATTCCGTATCGGGCAAGGACGCCGCCGAAGGAGGCGTGAAGGATGGGCGCGGGTCGGCGGCCAGTGCCGCAGCAGAGGCGGACAGGCCCGCGGCGACGGCCACGATGCACATGGCGCGGGTGATGGAAAACGACTTCATGGGCGCGCTCCCTGCGAGGCGAGCAAATCGGCAGCCTTGGGCAGGCCGGCGTAATACGCCGAAACGGCGTCGATCTCAGCATCGGTGAGCCTAGTCGCCACCGCTGGCATTAAGGCAAGCGGGCCGGGAGGGCGCTGCCCCTGGCGCCAGGCACGCAGTTGGCCGGCGATGTACGCGGCAGGCTGGCCAGCCAAGGCGGGGAAGTTTTCTCCCACGCCGATACCACCGGGGCCGTGGCACTGATTACAGGCGGGCACGTTCTTGTCCCACGCGCCCCGCGTGGCCAGCCAGGCTCCTGTGTCAGCGGGCTGGACGGGGTGCATCGCCGTGGCGGCCAGCCGGTCGATATTCAGGGGCGAGGGCAATGAGGCGTAATACTGCGCCACGGCCGCTTGCTGCGCAGGATTCAGCGCGCGGGCAGTCGCCGCCATGACGGGGCTGACGCGCGAACCGTTGGCCATGGCTTCAAGCTGTTCCGTCAGGTATTTGGCGCCGATGCCTGCCAACTGCGGAAAGCCTGCGGCCGGGTTGCCTTCGCCACGCGCGCCGTGACAGGTGACACAGGCCGGCGCGCCATTGGCGCCTTTAACGCTGATTTGCTCGCCGTCTGAGGCGGGCGCGCCTTGCGCGTTCGCGGCTGCGACGCCAGCCAGGCTTAATAGCAGCGCGGCGGGTAGGGACCGTGGGATCATGGTTGCCTGCTCCGGATTTGTTATTGGAATTTAGGTAATAAGTTAATTTCCAGAAATTATATAAAGACTTGTGACAGATCTGCGCATTTGTCTGATTCGACCGCGCTTTGGCCTGGCGCACGATCGCAGGAAAGCGTGCTTGAGTGTGTCCGCGTTGGAAACTTTGCTTGCAGTATCGCGCTAATGATTGCGGTAGCATCTCGCCGATCGATAACAAGGAGAATCCGATGCATGCAAACGAGATCGAACCACCGCGCGTGGCCCTGGTAACCGGCGCAGGGACAGGAATTGGCCGCGCTGTTGCGCTGGAGTTCCTGGCGCAGGGCTACCGCGTCGTGTTGGCCGGACGCCGCCGCGACCCGCTGGAAGCCACCCGCACGGCAGCGGGCGAAGACGGCGTGCGAGCACTGGTGGTGCCGACCGACGTGTCGGACGAGCATGCCGTGCGTGATCTTTTCGACACCACGCAGCGGGAATATGGCCGCCTGGATGTGCTGTTCAACAATGCCGGCCGTGGCGCGCCCGCGATGCCCATTGAAGAGCTGCCTGTGTCGGTGTGGCGAGAAGTCGTCGATACCAATCTGACCGGCATGTTCCTGTGCGCGCAAGCCGCTATCCGCGTGATGAAAGCGCAGACCCCGCAGGGCGGCCGCATCATCAACAACGGTTCCATCTCGGCGCACGCGCCGCGCCCGTTCTCCATTGCCTACACGGCGACCAAGCACGCCGTGACCGGGCTGACCAAGTCGATTTCGCTGGACTGCCGTCCGTATGGCATCGCCTGCGGGCAGATCGACATCGGCAACGCCGCCACCGACATGACCGAACGCATGGCGGCAGGCATTTTGCAGGCCGACGGCAGCACCAAGGTCGAGCCGCGTATGGATGTGGCGCACGTTGCGCAAGCGGTGGCGGCAATGGCCCGCCTGCCGTTGGACGCGAACGTGCAATTCATGACCATCATGGCGACGAATATGCCCTTCGTGGGCCGGGGCTGAATGCAAGAAAGCCCGGCGGAATATTCCGCCGGGCTTTCGGCAATCTGGATCATCAGGCGCCCGGCAGGCGCCTTTTTTTCGTCTGGAACGACGAGGAACTACGACGTCGTCTTAGCGCGACGCCTGGGCCAGCATCTGGCCTTGCGAAGTGTCCAGATATCGCCGCGCGCCCACGTAGCGCTTGGTCCAGTAGGGATTCTTCATTTCGTCGACACGCACTTTGGTGCCGCGACGCGGCGCGTGGACGAATTTGTTCTGGCCGATATAGATGCCGACATGGGAGGTCACGCCGCGACCGCGCGTGGCAAAAAAGACCAGGTCGCCAGGACGCAGTTCTTTCTTGTTGGACACGGACTGGCCCTCGCTGCGCTGGGCGCGCGCGGTGCGGGGCAGTTCAAGACCGGCGATCTCGCGGAAGACATACAGCACCAGGCCGCTGCAATCGAAACCTTCAGCATCGTCGCCACCCCAGCTGTACGGGGTGCCGATGGCGTCCAGGCCGGCCTGCACGACGCGTTCGGACAAGGTCGGAACGGTGGGCTCTTGCGCCAGGCGCAGGCCGCTCAACGTCGGGCGGGCTTGCTCGCTGGGCAGCGATGCGTGAGCCGCGCCGGGGAGCCACGACAGGGTCAGTGCAAGCAGGGGGGCAGACAGGAAAACAGGAATGCGGAAATTGGCAATTCGGACTTTTCGCGTGGGCGGAGTCATTACGTCACTTCAGAAATCGGAGTAGGCGGCATGGCTTTGCCTGGGACGGCAAGCCGGCGGAAAAAGGGCCGTTCCGGGCACGCAAGCCTCGGAAGCCGTTGAATTATAATGGAATAATGTTTCATTACATTTGTAGTGCTATGCAGCATTATCTGGGCCTTCTCGTTACGCTCGCCCCGGGGAACGATGTAACGGGTGCAGCATCGGCGGCGGTAATCGGGCCTTGCGATGGCTTCGGCCGGACAGTGGCAAATATGACGCTTCATGCGCGTAGGCCTCGGGCATAATCGATCGCATCGGCCCTGGGGGCGGCGCCCACGCCCTTCAGGCCGTGCAAATCGATAAGACAGATAAGAAGCGGAGTAGAGCGCAATGATGAATGCAGTACATCTTTTGTCTTCCATGAACCGGCCTGAAGCGCTGCCATTCGAACCCTTCCAGGATGCCCGCGCCGCCGTGGACCGGCTGGCCGAGATCTATGCCCGTAACACCGCGTTCCTGCGAGCCGCGTTCCGCGAGGTGCTCAAGGAAGGCGCAAAGGAAAGCCGGCGCGTAGGGGGCCAGAAAGAGGACGGCGGCGGCCCCGAGCGGGCGCGAGCCTACTATCCGGCGATCCGCATCGTGGTCGAAACCTATGACCCCATCGACACCCGCCTGTCCTACGGCCATGTGGCCGAACCCGGCATCTACCAGACCACCATCACTCAGCCCGAGCTCTTCCGCGATTACCTGATCGAGCAGGTCGGGCAACTGTTGCAGAACCATCGCGTGGCGGTCGAGGTCGGCGAATCGGATTCGCCCATTCCGCTGCATTTCGCCTTTCCGGAAGGCGCCTATGTCGAAGGCGAGCACCTGGAAGCGCTCAAGCGCCCGCTGCGCGACCTGTTCGACGTGCCCGATCTGGCCGTTACCGATGACGCCATCGTCAACGGCTCCTGGCGCGGCAAGGAAGGCGAGCCCAAGCCGCTCGCCCCGTTCACGGCCCAGCGCGTCGATTATTCGCTGCACCGCTTGCAGCACTACACGTCCACCGCGCCGGCGCACTTCCAGAACTTCGTGCTGTTCACCAATTACCAGTTCTATGTCGACGAATTCTGCGCCCGCGCCCGGGCGCTGATGGCCAGCGGCAACGAAGACTACGAGATGCTGGTCGAGCCGGGCAACCGCATCACGCGGCGCGGCGAAAACGGCCCGGGCGACCACGGCGAAGGCGTGCGCCTGCCGCAAATGCCCGCGTATCACCTGGTGCGTGGCGACCACTCCGGCATCACGCTGGTCAATATCGGCGTGGGCCCCTCCAACGCCAAGACCATCACCGACCACATCGCGGTGCTGCGGCCCCATGCCTGGCTGATGCTGGGCCATTGCGCCGGCTTGCGGGATTCGCAGCGCCTGGGCGATTACGTGCTGGCGCACGGCTATGTTCGCGAAGATCACGTGCTGGACGCCGACCTGCCCACCTGGGTGCCGGTGCCCGCGCTGGCCGAGGTGCAGGTGGCGCTGGAACAGGCGGTCGAAGAAGTGGCCGGGCTGTCGGGCTGGGACCTCAAGCGCATCATGCGCACGGGCACCGTGGCCACCATCGACAACCGCAACTGGGAACTGCGCGACCACGTCGAACTGGTCGAACGCTTCGCGCAATCTCGCGCAATCGCGTTGGACATGGAATCGGCCACCATTGCCGCCAATGGTTTCCGCTTCCGGGTGCCCTACGGCACGTTACTGTGCGTATCAGACAAGCCCTTGCACGGCGAATTGAAGCTGCCGGGCATGGCCAGCGTCTTTTACCGCAGGCAGGTCAACCAGCATCTGGAAATCGGCATCCGCGCGCTGGAGCGCCTGCGTGACATGCCGCCGGAACGCCTGCATTCGCGCAAGCTGCGCACCTTCATGGAAACGGCTTTCCAATAGCCCCATCCGTCCCCGAACCCCCCGCCGTTTTTCGCGGCGGGCGGGTTTGCGCTATCCTCGCGCGTTGCTCGGTAATCCCAGGCTTTTGCGCGGCTTTGGCGCGGATGCCTTCAAGACGTGAAGGAATGCATGTTGTCTCCATCGGAACACGATGATCGCCGCTCTGGCGGCACGCGCACGGCGAAGGCGGATCCGCCTTCCGAGTTGCGGCGCACCTTGTCCGCGCGCCATCTGACGATGATTGCGGTGGGCGGGTCCATCGGCACCGGCCTGTTCGTGGCCTCGGGCGCCACCATTGCGCGCGCGGGCCCGGGCGGCGCGCTGCTGGGCTATGTGCTGATCGGCGTGATGGTCTACTTCCTGATGACCAGCCTGGGCGAACTGGCGGCCGCCATGCCAGTATCCGGCTCGTTTTCCACCTATGGCGCGCGCTACGTCGAAGACGGTTTTGGCTTCGCGCTGGGTTGGAACTATTGGTACAACTGGGCCGTGACGGTCGCCGTGGATCTGGTGGCTGCGCAGCTTGTCATGGCCTATTGGTTCCCAGACGTGCCCGGTTTCTACTGGAGCGCGCTGTTCCTGGCCATCACCTTCGGCCTGAACGCGATGTCCGCGCGCGGGTTCGGCGAAGCGGAATTCTGGTTCGCGCTGATCAAGGTGGTGGCGGTGCTGGGCTTTGTCGCGATGGGCGTGATGATGCTGCTGGGCATCATCCGCGGCGGCGAAACCGGCGGGCTGGCCAACTGGACCGTGGGCGACGCGCCTTTCTCCGGAGGCTTCGCCGCCTTGATCGGCGTGGCGATGGTGGTGGGCTTTTCGTTCCAGGGCACTGAATTGATCGGCATCGCGGCCGGCGAATCCAAGGATCCGGCTCGCAACCTGCCGCGCGCGGTGCGTCAGGTGTTCTGGCGCATTCTGCTGTTCTACGTGGCGGCCATCCTGGTCATCGGCCTGTTGATTCCTTACACGGACCCGCATCTGCTGCGCAACGACGTCGAAGACATCAGCGTCAGTCCCTTCGCGCTGATTTTTGAACGCGCGGGTCTCCTGGGCGCCGCGTCCATCATGAACGCGGTGGTGCTGACCTCGGTGCTGTCGGCAGGCAACTCGGGCATGTACGCCGCAACCCGCATGCTTTACAGCTTGGCGCGCGAAGGCAAGGCGCCGCGCATATTCGGGCGAATTTCGCACAACGGCGTGCCGCTGTGGGCCTTGTTGGCGACGACCGTCGTGGCGGCCCTGTGCTTTTTCACGTTCATCTTCAGCCCGAACGCCGTATACATCTGGCTACTGAATACGTCGGGCATGACCGGCTTCATCGCTTGGCTGGGTATCGCCATCAGCCACTACCGGTTCCGGCGCGGCTATGTCAAACAGGGCCATAGTCTTGCCGACCTGCCGTATGTGTCGCCGTTCTTCCCGTTCGGTCCGATTTTCGCTTTCGTGCTGTGCCTGGTCATCACGCTGGGCCAGAACTACCAGGCGTTCTTGCAGGACCGCATCGATTGGGGCGGCGTGGTTGCCACCTACATCGGCATTCCGCTATTCCTGCTGATCTGGCTGGGCTACCGCGTGACGCGCGGCTCCCGCTTCATCAGCTACCGCGACATGCGATTCCCGGACGCGCGGGCGCGCAGTGAATATCTGGATTCGGCCCTGCGCGGCGAACCTGCGGCCGGCGAAGCGCGCTAGCGCGCCGCCCGTCGTCAGATGATGTTCTTTTCGGGCAGCGGGCGATTGTCCAGAATGCGCTGAAAAGACAGGTCGGACAAATCCAGGCTGCGGTATTCGCCATACCGCAGCAACTCGGAAATGCCGCGCCCGGCGGCCGGCGCCTGTTGTAGTCCATGGCCGGAAAAGCCGTTGGCGAAATACAGGTTGGGGCAGTCGGGGTGGGTACCGATGATGGCGTTGTGGTCGAACAGGTTCATCTCGTAATAGCCGGCCCAGGCGCTGCGCACCCGCACGGCCTCGAACGCGGGCACGCGCGCGGCTAGCGCTGGCCACACATGTGAGTCGAAAGCCTCGTGCTGCGCGTCCAGCGGCATGTCGTCGGCATCGTCGTCCGCGTCCGGCGCGTAGCCGCACAGGAATTTGTCGCCCTCCGGACGAAACCAGATGCCGGAAGGGTCGATCAGCAAGGGGCAGTCCGGCAGCGCCGAAGGGCAACTGAAGCTGAATACGGTACGACGCCGAGCCCGCACCGGCAGGTCGATGCCCGCCCATTGCGCGACGCGCGCCGCCCAAGGGCCGGCGGCATTGATGACGGCATCGCAGGGCAGCAGTTCGCCGTTGCCTGCCCACACCCCATTGATGCGCGAGCCGTCGCGCAGCAACCCGACTGCTTCCGCGCGACGGTACGTTGCGCCTTGGGCTACCGCCTTCCTGCGCAGCGCCTGCATCAGTCCATATCCATCGAACCAGCCTTCGCCCGACAGCCCCAGCGCGCCGAGCGCGAGGTCGGCCGTGTGCAACCACGGAAACCGGGCTTGCAGGTCGGCGGGGTCCAGCAAAGCGACGTCGACGCCATGCGATCGTTGCGTTGCGTGATTGGCCCGTAATGTGGCGCTGCCCGCAGCGGTGGCCAAGTAGAGGTAACCGGGTTCGGTCAGGCCGATATCGGGTGCGGGATCGTCCACATACAGCGTGCTGGACAGGTCGCGCAGGAACTCGATGCCCATTTGCGACATGCCGATGTTGACCGGCGTGGAAAATTGCTGCCGGATCGAACTGGCCGATAGCGCGGATGAGGCCCGGGCGTAGGTCGGGTCGCGCTCCAGCACCGTGACGTCAAAGGCGCGCGGGCTCTGGCTGAGAAAGTAGGCGATGGAGCTGCCGACAGCTCCTCCGCCAATGATGACGACGCGTTGCATGGCTGAACAAGTCCCGTTGGTAGGCCAGGGCGATTGGGTTTGCGGCAGCTTGACGCGTTCTTTGCCGGCAGGCAAGCCCGGCGCGCGCGGCCGACATCAGCCAGAGAGTCAGCCAAAGGGTCAGCCAAAGAATGCCTGCCTTACGGCGATGCCCGGCATTGTTCGAGTATCCACGCGCCGAACTCCCGCACCAAGGGCGATTCCGCCTGCGTGTGCGGGTAGACGAAGTAGTAGGCGTCCGCGCTGCTCAGGGCCTGCGGGAACAGCTGGATCAGTTCGCCGGAATCGAGCTCGCGCTCGACCAGGAAGCGCGGCAGCAGGGCCGCGCCCAGGCTGGACGCCGCCGCCTGCGCCAGCATGGACGCCTGTTCGAATTGGGGCCCTTGCATGGCGCGCGCGGCGCTGGCGCCGTGCTGGTCGAACCACGACGCCCACTGTGCGGGGCGGGACGTCTGATGCAGCAGCACGATGTCGGCCAGGTCCGCGATCTGCCGGATGCCATGCAACCGTTGATAGCGCGGACTACAAACGGCGATGACCTCTTCGTGCATCAGGTATTCGCAGACCGCGCCTGCCCAATAGGGCGCGCCGAAGTGGATCGCCGCATCGAAGGGCTCTTGCGAGAACTCGAAGGGCAGGGTGCGCGAGGTGAAATTGATGGTGACTTCGGGCTTGCGCGCCATGAAATCGCCCAGTCGCGGGATCAGCCAGCGCGTGCCCAGCGTGGGCAGCACCGCCAGGTTGAGCTGATCGCGGCGCGTGCAGGCCATGGTGCGGCGCGTGGCTTCGGACAATTGATGCAGCAGGATGCGGACCTCGGAGGCGTAGGCGCGACCGGCGTCGCTCAAAACGACTCGCTGGCGGACGCGATGGAACATCGTCACGCCCAGCTGGGTTTCCAACTGATGGATCTGACGCGATACCGCGCTTTGGGTCAGATGAAGTTCGTCTGCCGCGCGCGATACGCTGTTACGCCGGGCGACCGCTTCGAACGCCAGCAAGTTGGCGACGGGCGGCAGAAAGGTCTTGCGGAACATTGGGGGCTTCCTAATGGATACAGCCTTGACATAAACCCCCCATGACAACATGTGCGAGCCGACGACCCCATAGGAAAAGTCTGGAATGTGAAAGGGGCCGCTTGCGCGGCCCCGATGGTCTTTCCGAAAGTGTCGTGCTTACTCGATATTCTGTGCCTGCTCGCGCATCTGCTCGATCAGCAGTTTCAGGTCCATCGCGGCCCGCGTGACTTCCATGCTGCCCGCCTTGGAGCCCAGCGTGTTGGCTTCGCGGTTCATTTCCTGGAACAGGAAATCCAGGCGCTTGCCCGCGCTGCCGGCGTTCTTCTTGCCCGAGGTCGCCTTGCCGCCGCCATCGGTCAGCAGGTGGCGCAGTTCTTCAAGATGCGAGCGCAGGCGCGACAATTCTTCGGCCACGTCGATACGCAGCGCAAACAGATTGGCTTCTTGCGACAGACGTTCGGACAGCTCCGCGCCCGAGATGTGCGTGAAGCCGCCGGGGAAGGCCTGCTCCACGCTTTCGCGCAGTTTGGCGGACAGCTTGTCGCGGTGATCGGACAGCAGTTGCGGCAGATGCGCCTGGACGATATCGACCACCCGGGCGACGCCGTCGGCGCAGTCGCGCATCATGCCCGCCAGCCGTTCGCCTTCGCGCTCGCGGCCTTCCTGCAATTGGGTCAGCGCCTGTTGCGCGGCTTGCAGGCAGGCGGCGCCCCAGACTTGCGGGTCCAGCGCGTCGTTGCCGCGCTGGCCGGGCCAGTTGAACAATTCGACCAGCCGGGGCGGCGCGATATCGGGAACGATACGGCGGGCCGCTTGCAGCTGTTCGGCCAGGCTTTCCAGCCACGTCGGGTCCAGCTTGGACAGGTCGGTGCTGGCGTTGCGCGTGAAGGACACGCGGATCTCGACCTTGCCGCGCGCCAGGTTGGCGGTCAGCAATTCGCGCAGCGGCGTTTCAACGTGCCGCAACTCGTCGGGCAAACGGAAATACAAGTCTAGGAAGCGGCTGTTGACGCTGCGCAGTTCAATGGCAAGCGTGCCTTGTTCTAGGTCTGCGCGGGCGTTGCCGAATGCGGTCATGCTGCGAATCATGGTCGTGTCCTGGTAAAGCGGGGGTAAGTGCCGGTTGCGCCGGGGCCCGCGGCGCCCGGGTAGGGGGCGGGTCTATGTTTTCAACCGGATATATCGCGGCAGGATACTCCAAGCGGAAATTTCCTGCGGCGCCTGCCCGTACAATGCCGCGAACCAATCCTGTCTGGAGTCTGCCTGTGACCACTACACCCACTATCGCCCGTCCGTCCGGCCGCGCCGTCGACGAATTGCGGCCGTTCAGCCTGGAACGCGGTTTTACGCGCTACGCCGAAGGGTCGGTGCTGGTCAAGGCCGGCGATACGCACGTGTTGTGCACGGCCAGCGTGCTGGAAAAGGTGCCTCCGTTTCTCAAGGGCAAGGGCGAAGGCTGGGTGACGGCGGAATACGGCATGTTGCCGCGCGCCACCCACACGCGCGGGGACCGTGAAGCCGCGCGGGGCAAGCAAAGCGGCCGCACGCAGGAAATCCAGCGCCTGATCGGACGCAGCCTGCGCGCCGTGTTCGACATGCGCGCGCTGGGCGAGCGCACGCTGCATCTGGATTGCGACGTGTTGCAGGCCGACGGCGGTACGCGCTGCGCCAGCATCACCGGCGCATGGGTGGCGGCGGCCGACGCCGTGGCGCTCTTGATGAAGCGTGGCGACCTGGCCGTCAACCCGATCCGCGACGCCGTGGCCGCCGTGTCGGTGGGCCTGGTGCAAGGACGTTCGGTGCTGGACCTGGACTATCAGGAAGACTCGGCCTGCGACGCCGACGTCAACGTCATCATGACGGGCAGCGGCGCTTTCGTGGAAGTGCAGGGCACGGGCGAAGGCGCAACCTTTACCCGCGCTGAACTGGACACCATGCTGGTCCTGGCCGAAGGCGGCATCGCCAGCCTGGTGCGCGCGCAACGCGCGGCGCTGATCTGAAGGCAGGCGGGGATCCACAGCGCGGATCCCCGTTGATGTTTCAAGCGGGCAGCAGCGCGCCCACTTTCGGCAGGTTCTCCAGCCCCCAGATCGTGGCGATCAGCTCACGCAGTTCTTCTTCCGTCGCGGCATCGGCATAGCGGCCCAGGCTGAGTGTCTTGTCTTCGATTTCGAGGCGGCTCAAGGTATTGCCGGGGTCGCCCTTGGGTTCATCGACGCGGCCTTGCAGGGTTCGGCCGTCGCGCGTGGTGACGGAGACCTTGCCGATCCAGCGTTGCGGGTAGGCGCCGTCGACTTCGGCGTCCAGCACCATATCGACCTTGCCTCGGAACGCCGCGATGGCCGGATCATCCAGCCCCGCATCGAATTCAGCCAGCCCGGCGCGCCCCTTGCGGGCGATCAGGCCCAGCACCGTACCCATCGAAAACTTGGACTGATGCACCGTTTGCGGGTTGACCACCGGGCCCAGGACGTCGATGGCGCCTTGGTGGACGTGCGCCACCACGCGTTCGACGTCGTCGTCGCTCAGTTTGTGGTCGCGCAGCACCTGTTGCAGCGCATCGGCCGCCGGGTGCGTGTGACGGCACGAGGCGTGGAACTTGAACGACGTTTCGGCCAAAGCCCAGCGCTCGCCCAGGCGGTCGCACAGCTTGGACGGATCGGCATCTGTCGACATGCCGGCCGCCATGCCTTGCGGGCCTTCCAGGATGTGCCGCGCGCCGGTAAAGCCTTCGCGCGCCAGATAGGCGGCGGTAATGCCGTCGGCGGCGGCCTTGGCGGTATGCAGCTGCTTCGAATCGGCGGCGTCGCGCAGGAATTCCCACAGGCCCGCGGCCTGCGTGCCTGCCGAGCCCAGCGCGTGCAGCATCTGTTCCGGCGTCAGATTGAGCAGTCGGCCGGTGGTGACGGCAGCGGCCAGCGTGCCGGCTGTGCCCGTCGTATGGAAGATCTTGTAGTGCGAGCGGCCCAGGAATTCGCCCACTCGGATGCCCACTTCATAGCCGGCCACGGCGGCCACCAGCACATCGCGGCCCGAACTGCCCAAGGCCTGCGCCACCGCCAGCGCGGGCGGAAACACGACGGCGGCCGGATGGAACACCGAACCGTTGTGGACGTCGTCCTGTTCCACCACGTGGGCGGCGGCCGCGTTCACCATGGCGGCGAACAGCGGCGTCGTGCGGCGGCGGCTGATGAGGACTTCGCTGGGGCCGTCTGCCGGGCCCATGGTGGCGGCATAGCGGTCGATGGCTTGCACGGCGCGCGCGGACGCGCCGGCAAGAATCGACGCCAGGCAATCCAGCAGTAGGTCTTCCGCGCGGCGCAGGACAGGCGCGGGGATGTCTTCGAAGCGCAGATTGGCGGCGAAGGCGGCAAGCTCGGCGCTCAGGTGGGGCGTGTCGTTGGCGGCGGTCATGGACGTTGGCATGGGATCAGAAGGAACGGGGCAAGCCCAGGATGTGTTCGGCGACGTAGGACAGGATCAGGTTCGTGGAAATGGGCGCTACCTGATACAGCCGCGTCTCGCGGAATTTGCGTTCCACGTCGTATTCCGTGGCGAAGCCGAAGCCGCCATGGAACTGCAAGCAGGCGTTGGCGGCTTCCCAGGACGCGTCGGCGGCCAGCAGCTTGGCCATATTGGCTTGCGCGCCGCAGGGTTGGTGCGCATCGAACAGCCGGCACGCTTCATAGCGCATCAGGCTGGCGGCTTCCACGTTGATGTGGGCGCGCGCGATGGGAAATTGCACGCCCTGGTTCTGGCCGATGGGGCGGCCGAACACCATGCGCTCCTTGGCGTATGCCGTGACTTTGTCCACGAACCAGTAGCCGTCGCCGATGCATTCGGCGGCGATCAGCGTGCGTTCGGCGTTCAGGCCATCCAGGATGTACTTGAATCCTTTGCCTTCTTCGCCGATCAGGTTTTCGACGGGAATTTCCAGGTTGTCGAAAAACAGCTCGTTGGTCTCGTGGTTGACCATGTTGGGAATCGGGCGGATCGTCATGCCATGCTTGACCGCATGATGCAGGTCCACCAGGAAAATCGACATTCCTTCGGATTTGCGGGTCACCTGGTCCAGCGGCGTGGTGCGCGCCAGCAGGATCATCAGGTCCGAATGCTGCACGCGCGAAATCCAGACCTTCTGTCCATTGATGACGTAGCGGTCGCCACGGCGCACGGCGGTGGTCTTGATCTTGGTGGTGTCGGTGCCCGTGGTGGGTTCGGTCACGCCCATCGATTGCAGGCGCAATTCGCCGGCGGCGATGCGCGGCAGGTACTCGCGCTTCTGCGCTTCCGAGCCGTGACGCAGCAGGGTGCCCATGTTGTACATCTGGCCGTGGCAGGCGCCCGAATTGCCGCCGCTGCGGTTGATTTCTTCCATGATGACCGACGCTTCGGTCAGCCCCAGTCCAGAGCCGCCATATTCCTGGGGAATCAGCGCGGCCAGCCAGCCGGCCTCGGTCAATGCGCGGACGAAGTCTTCGGGATAGCCGCGTTCTTCGTCGATCTTGCGGAAATATTCGGAGGGGAATTGCGCGCAAAGGTCGCGCACGGCTTCGCGGATGTCCTGATAGTCGTTTGAGGCGTGGGGCATAAGGCTGCGGTTATTGGAAGAGGGATGGATCGGTTCAGCATCGAATGTGCCGCATGGGCGCGGTGATGCCAATTCACAATTCCTTAATACGGGGTTCCTGTTCGCAAAAGCGCGTTCATGACGGCTGTTCGTGCGGTCACCGAATCGTCCGCCCGGTAGTTGTGTCAAGAAATTGCCAAACTGCGTGTCCATAATTCGTCGCACTGCGCCCTCGGGCGCCCGGCTCAAGACGGATGGATATGCGTAAAAATCTCAAGGTCACCACGGCGGTATCGGCCATTCTGGCGTTGTTCGTGCTGCTGTTCGCGCTGGCGGCAGCAGCGGGCGTCGCCGTATTGCGCGATAACCGCGCCGCGATCGAGGCGTTGGGGCGCGGCAGCATCGAACGCGCCAGCGATCTGGCGGATATGACCAGCCGGCTGTTCCAGGCGCGAGCGGCGTTGACCGACGCCAAGACCAGCATGGAAGGCGGTCTGGAAGACGCCCGCAATGCGTCGTTGGCGCACGCCGACGCCTTGCTCCAGCAGGCCGGCGCCAGCCTAGCACGCTTGCGCGGCAACCCGGACGGCAGCGCGCAGGGCGGACCGCTGTTCGATCAGGTTCTGACCGCGTACGCCGCCTTCGCCGACCAGACCCTGGCGCCGATGCTCGCGGCCATCCAGGGCTGGAACGGCATTGAGGTGAACCGGCTGGTGGACAAGGCGCTGCCCGCCAGCGGCGCGGCCTACGTCAAGCAGGCCGATGCGTATCAGACCTACGCGCGTGAGCAGGGCCAGGCCGCCGTCGCCGCCGCCAGCCGTACGCTGGAACTGGTGATCGTGGTGGCCGGCGCCGTGCTGGCGGTGGTGTTGCTGCTGGCCGTGCTGATCCGTCTGGGATGCCGGCGCGCGATCCTGCGCCCGCTGAACGAGGCGGGCGCGCACTTTGACCGCATCGCCGATGGCGATCTGACAGGCGCGATCGCCCTGCGCGGCGACAACGAAATCGGCGTGCTGTATTCCGCGATGCGCCGCATGCAGACCGGGCTGTCGGCGGCAGTGGCTTCCGTGCGCCGGGGCGTGGAGGAGATCCATACGGGCTCCGGAGAGATTGCGGCCGGCGGCGCCGATATGTCGGATCGCACCGCGCGCCAGGCGGGTTCCTTGCAAGAGGCCGCCGCCAATGTGACGCAACTGGCGCACACCGTGCAGCTGACGGCAGGCAACGCCGATCTGGCCAGCCGCCAGGCGGAAAGCGCGACGCAGTTGGCCAAGCAGGGCGGACGCGCGGTGGACGAGGTGGTGCAGAGCATGCAGGGCATTGCCGACAGCGCGCGCCGCATCGGCGAGATCGTCGGCGTGGTCGACAGCATCGCCTTCCAGACGAACATCCTGGCATTGAACGCGGCGGTCGAGGCCGCGCGCGCGGGTGAGCAGGGTAAGGGCTTCGCGGTGGTGGCGGGCGAGGTGCGCTCGCTGGCGCAACGCAGCGCGCAGGCAGCCAAGGAGATCAAGGGCTTGATCGAGGATTCCGCCCTGCGTGTCCAGGCCGGCGTGCGGCAGGTGAATCTGGCGGGCGACACCATGCGCGACATGGTTGTGTCCGTGGACCGCGTGACCCAGATCGTGGCCGACATCTCGGCCGCCACGGCCGAGCAGGCAGCCGGCATCGCCTCGGTGAACGACGCGGTCGCGGACATCGAGCGCACGACCCAGGAAAACGCGGCCATGGTGGAACAGACGGCGGCCGCCGCAGCGGCGCTGGAATTGCAGGCGCAGGGGCTGCGCCGCGCGGTGGCGGTGTTCCAGATAGGACAGGCGGCGCGCAACGCCGCGGCTGTCGAATCCTCGGTGAATGAATTAATCGGACAACTGGGGCAGGACGCCGCCGGTGTAGCGCTCGATCACCAGCGACAGGTTCCCATGCTTGACCTTGTGCTTGACGTGCGCGGCGGCCGACGCGATGTCTTCCGGGCGGATGCGCTCGCATAGCGACGGAGTGACGGTCAGCGCGCCGACGCCCAGGGTCACGAAGGGGAAAAAGCGCGGCACGCCGTAACGGTCTTCGGCCTCGATGCCGCCGTTGCGGCGGCCCTGGTCGTCGTACAGGGCGGTGGCCTGTTCGTTGAACTCGGCGATGATGCGCTGCACGCGGTCGGCCCAGTCAGTGCTGCGGAACAGCACCACGAAATCGTCGCCGCCCACGTGGCCGACGAAGTCACGCAACGGATCGCAATGGTGCTTGATGACTTCGGCGGTCAGCATGATCATGTCGTCGCCGCGCCAATAGCCGTAGACGTCGTTGAACGGCTTGAAGTTGTTCAAATCGCCATAGCAGACGGTGAAATCGGCGGCGTCTTCCAGCAAGGTGGCGATGTGGCGGCTGATGGGGATGTTGCCTGGCAGCGAGGTCAGCGGGTTGGCGTAACGCGCCGCCTCGATCCGCATTTCGGTCACCGAGCGCACCAGCGTTTCGCCCGTAGCCAGGCCGTCGTAACGCCCGTCGCGCGTGATGATCAGGCCGTCCATCAGGTAGCGCTGGTCTTCCGAGATCAGCACGTGGCTGAGTTGGTCGATGGAAACGTTCAGGTCCACCAGCACCGGTTCAGCATTCATGAAGGTCGAGCAGCGGTCGCGGCCGAACAGTTCGCGGGTATAGCGCTGCGCGTAATGCTCGGAGAAGTCGCGCCGGTTGATGATGCCGACCGGGCGGTTCTCGGCGTCCACCACCGCAACCGCGTGCAGGGTCTTGTGTTCGATGAACAGCCGGTGCACGTCGTCGTTGGTGTGTCTATCCAGCAGCGCGGCCGGCGCTTCCACCCGCAGGCTGGCCGCCGTGCCGCCCGCCGCGCGTTGCGATAAAGGCGCGGCGCTGCGCACGCGCAGCGAATCGCGCAGCGGCGGCGTCAGTTCGGTCAGCAGCGCTTCTTCGGGGCGGCCCAGGAACCAGCCCTGCGCGTAGCGGATGTCCAGTTCGCGCACCATCGCCAGGTCTTCGGCGGTTTCGATGCCTTCGGCAACAATGGCCGTGCCCAGATGCTGCGCCACTTTCAGGATGGCGCGCACCATGCTTTGCTTGCGGTCGTCGTGGCCGATGCCGTCGAAGAAATAGCGGTCGATCTTGACCAGGTCGGGCTGCATTTCCGACCAAAGCTGCAAATTCGAATTGCCGACGCCGTAGTCGTCCAGCGCGATCCGCATGCCGTGCTCGCGCAGGCAGGCGAACGCGTCGCCCAACTCGTCCATGTGTTCGGACAGCGGATCCTGCTCGGTCAGCTCCACGATGATGCTGGAGGCGGGCAGCGCGCAATCCTTGAGCAGGCGGCGCGGCATGTCCGAGCCCCACAGCGTCCAGAAATGGATCAGCGCCGACCCGGACAGATTCAGGAACAGCTTGCCCGGCGCATCGTTGTCCTGGAAGCCCTGCGCGCCCGCGCGGAAACTCGCCAGTTCCAGTTGCGGGTGCAGGCCACGCCGCCGCGCCTCGGCAAACAGCGCATCGGGAAAGTGCAGGGCGGTGTCGGCGGGGCCGCGTATCAGGCTTTCGTGGCCATAGATGCGGCTATGCGACAGGTCGACGACGGGTTGATAGCGCGGCCGCAGCAAGCGGTCTCGCAGAATGCCGGCCAAGCCGACTGAGGCGGGCGCATCGCCCAGACCGGGGTGGGGTGCGCGGGCCGTGGCCTGCCGAGGCGTAGCGGATAGGGTGGTCATCGCCGGGGGCGTCAGATACGTTCAGTGACAAGATTCGTCATGGTGACAACAAAATATGTCTGCGGTGTTGCCACACTGGGCGACGCGCAATCTTCAGGCGGTGTTACATAGCTGTCAACCGAGATTTCCCCTTGGCCGGCCTGCGGTCGGCCCCTCTGACGGCAAGCGCTGCATGCCCCGCTGCCCTATACAATTTGCGCTATGACTTCCCCCAAGATTCCCGAATCCCTGCGCCGCATCGTGCTGGCGTCCAACAACGCCGGCAAGTTGCGTGAGTTTTCCGCCTTGTTTGCGCCGCTCGGCATCGAGCTTGTGCCTCAGGGCGAGCTGAACGTACCCGAGGCCGACGAACCCCACGTGACCTTTATTGAGAACGCGCTGACCAAGGCGCGTCATGCCAGCCGCCTGACCGGCCTGCCGGCGCTGGCCGATGATTCCGGCCTGTGCGTGGCCGCGCTGGACGCCGCGCCCGGTGTGTATTCGGCGCGCTACGCCAAGATGCATGGCGGCGAGAAATCGGATCAGGCCAACAACGCGCTGCTGGTGCAGAACCTGGCTGGCGTCAGCGACCGCCGCGCCTGGTATGTGGCCGTGCTGGCCCTGGTGCGTTCGGAAAACGATCCTTGCCCGTTGATTGGTGAAGGGCTCTGGCATGGCGAGATCATCGACGTGCCCGAAGGCGCCAACGGCTTTGGCTACGATCCGCACTTCTATCTGCCCGACATGGCCTTGACCGCTGCGTCGCTCGAACCCGAGGAAAAGAATCGCGTCAGCCATCGCGCCCGCGCGCTGCGCGAATTGTTGAGCAAGCTCAGTCACGCCTGACCGAGCGTGCCGGCCCCGCCGGCTTCAGGAAACCGCATGTCCATCACCATTCCCATCCGCAACGACATGGGCGCGTCGCCGTCGCGCGTCCGTGTGCCGGCTGGCGCCACGCTGACCAGCCTGCCGCCGCTGTCTATCTATGTGCACGTGCCCTGGTGCGTGCGCAAATGCCCGTATTGCGACTTCAATTCCCATGCCGCGCCGGGCGATATTCCCGAACGCGCCTACCTCGATGCCTTGCGCAGCGACCTGGAACAGGCTTTGCCGTCCATCTGGGGCCGGCAGGTCGTGTCCGTATTCATTGGCGGCGGCACGCCCAGCCTGCTGTCCTCGGCGGGTCTGGACGAATTGCTGGCCATGTTGCGCGCCTGTCTCAACCTTTGGCCCGACGCCGAAATCACCATGGAAGCGAACCCGGGCACGGCCGAGGCCAGCCGCTTTCGTGACTATGCCGCCAGCGGCGTCACGCGGTTCTCGCTGGGCATCCAGAGCTTTGACGACGCGCAGCTGAAAAAGCTGGGCCGCATTCACGACGCGGCGCAAGCGCGCGCTGCCATCGACATGGCACAGCACGCCGTGTCGCGTGTGAACCTGGACATGATGTTCGCATTGCCTGGCCAAACGCTGGAGGCCTGTGTGGCCGACCTGCGCCAGGCCATATCGTTTGGCACCGAGCACCTGTCGCTGTATCACCTGACGATGGAGCCGAACACCGTCTTCGCCAAGTTTCCGCCCGCCGAATTGCCCGACGACGACACCAGCGCCGCCATGCAGGATGCGGTCGAAGCCGAACTGGCGGCGGCGGGCTTGTCGCGCTACGAAGTGTCCGCCTACGCGCGGGCGGGCGCGCGCTGCCGTCACAACCTGAACTACTGGGAGTTCGGCGATTACCTGGGCATCGGCCCGGGCGCGCATGGCAAGCTGTCGTTCCATGACCGCATCGTGCGCCAGGCGCGGCTGCGCAGTCCCGATTCCTGGATGCAGGCGGCGATGGCGCGCGACGGCAGCCATCTGGCTGAAAGCCGTCAGGTCGGGCCGGACGAATTGCCTTTCGAGTTCATGCTCAATGCACTGCGCCTCAAAGACGGCGTGCCCGCCACGGCGTTCAACGAACGCACCGGTTTGTCGCTTGCCGCCATTGCGCACCAATTGGAGGCAGCCTCGAAACGGGGCTTGCTGGACGCGGACCCCACCCGTTTGAAGGCCACGCCCTTGGGTTGGCGCTTCTTGAATGACTTGCAGGAAATGTTCCTGTAGCCCGATGCACCAACAAGGGGCAATCATGCCCCACCATTTGCACCAATGTGGTGCTACATTTTCCCGTGACCGCGTCGCCTTCCTCGGGGATTCCCGGGGGTTAAACCTGGCACGCTTATTGCTTCCCTCTTTTATGCCAGTCGAGCAGCAACGCCCTCGACCCTTTTATCTAATGGAGATGACATGGCAAGCCCGAAAGACGTCCTGAAACAGATCGCCGATAACGAAGTCAAATTCGTGGATTTCCGCTTCACCGATACGGTTGGCCGTGAGCACCACGTGTCCGTGCCCACCAGCCAGATCGACGAAGACAAGCTGGAAAGCGGCCAGGCTTTCGACGGTTCGTCGATCCCGGGTTGGAAGGGCATTGAAGCGTCCGACATGCTGCTCATCCCCGACTGCGCTACCGGCAACCTGGATCCGTTCCGCGAAGAGCCGACGCTGATCCTGTCGTGCGACGTCGTTGAGCCGTCCGACCTGAAGGGCTATGACCGCGACCCGCGTTCGCTGGCCAAGCGCGCCGAAGCCTACCTGAAGTCCTCCGGCCTGGGCGACACCGCCTACTTCGGTCCGGAACCCGAATTCTTCGTGTTCGACGGCGTGACCTGGAACACCGACATGTCGGGCACCTTCGTCAAGATCAAGTCGGAAGAAGCCTCGTGGTCGACCGGCCTGGAATTCGAAGGCGGCAACACCGGCCATCGTCCCGCAGTCAAGGGCGGCTACTTCCCCGTTCCCCCGGTCGATTCGTTCCAGGACATGCGTTCGGAAATGTGCCTGCTGATGGAACAAATGGGCGTGCCGGTCGAAGTGCACCACCATGAAGTGGCCGGCGCCGGCCAGCTGGAAATCGGCACCAAGTTCAGCACGCTGGTTCAGCGCGCCGACTGGACCCAGATCGTCAAGTACGTGGTGCACAACGTCGCCCACGCCTACGGCAAGACCGCCACGTTCATGCCCAAGCCCATCGTTGGCGACAACGGTTCCGGCATGCACGTGCACCAATCCATCTGGAAGGATGGCCAGAACCTGTTCGCAGGCAACGGCTACGCCGGCCTGTCGGAATTCGCGCTGTACTACATCGGCGGCATCATCAAGCACGCTCGCGCGCTGAACGCCATCACCAACCCGGGCACCAACTCGTACAAGCGTCTGGTTCCGCACTACGAAGCCCCGGTCAAGCTGGCTTACTCGGCCCGCAACCGTTCTGCCTCGATCCGCATTCCGTACGTCGGCAACCCGAAGGGCCGCCGCGTCGAAGCGCGTTTCCCGGACCCCCTGGCCAACCCGTACCTGGCCTTCTCGGCCCTGATGATGGCCGGCCTGGACGGCGTGCAGAACAAGATCCACCCGGGCGATCCGGCCGACAAGAACCTGTACGACCTGCCGCCGGAAGAAGACGCAAAGATCCCGACCGTGTGCTCCTCGCTGGAACAAGCGCTGGAAGCCCTGGACGCGGACCGCGAATTCCTGACCCGTGGTGGCGTGTTCAGCAACGACATGCTCAACGCCTACATCGACCTGAAGATGGGCGATGTGAACCGTCTGCGCATGACCACGCACCCGGTCGAATTCGACATGTACTACAGCCTCTGATCGTTTAGAGGCTGTGGCGGGGGGAGCGCGATGATGTAGGCAGAAACCAGGGCCCACACCACGCGCACCACCAGGTCGCGGCTCGACGGTTTGTCCGCCAGGCATTGCGCCTGGCGGGCAGGGCGCCGGGTTCCGGCGCCTCCGTCGCGGGCGCGTTCCGCTTTTCCCCTGTCATTCGGGTACGTTGAAATGAATGTAGAAGCTCTCGATCTGCTTGCCACGTCCGTTTTCCTGGTCAACGAGCGCGGTCACATTGAATACGCCAACGCGGCCGCCGAAGATCTGTTCGGCCGCTCGCGCAAGCAACTGGGCGGGCACTCCGCCGCCACGCTGTTCGACAACCCAGAAAATATCCAGTCCTCCATCGACCGCGCCGCCGCAGGCAGGTACGCCGACGTCAGGCAATTGGCCTCGTTGCGCCGCGCCGCCGAATCCGTCGAGGTCGCCGTCACCACGGTGGGACTGACCGGCCAACCTTGGCCGGTGTTGATCGAAACGCGCGAGATCGAGCAGCGCGTGCTGGCCGACCGCAATCATCGGCTGGTTGATGAAATCGAAGCTCACCGCGAGCTGCTGCGCAATCTTGCGCACGAAGTGAAGAATCCCCTGGGCGGATTGCGCGGTGCCGCGCAGTTGCTCGAAGCCGAGCTGCCCAGCGCAGCCCTGGCTGAATACACCCAAGTCATCATTTCCGAAGCCGACCGCCTGCAGGCGCTGGTGGACCGCCTGAGCGGTCCGCAACGTGTGCCGCTGAACGCGCGGCCGGTGAATATCCATGAGATCTGCGAGCGCGTGTGCGCGCTGATCCAGGCCGAATTCCGCAACGACGTCACGATTCTGCGCGATTACGACGCCTCGGTGCCCGACCTGAAAGGCGACGCCGCCCGTCTGATGCAGGCGGTGCTCAACGTGGCGCGCAACGCCGCGCAGGAACTGGTGGCGCGGCCGCAAGGCCCGCAGACCGAACCCGGCGTGGTGACCCTGCGCACTCGCGTCGCCCGCCAGGTCATGCTGGCCCATCGGCAGCACCGCCTGGCGCTGGTGCTGTCCATTATCGATAACGGGCCGGGCGTGCCGGATCACATCCGTGACCGCATTTTCCACCCGCTGGTTACGGCCAGAGCCGGCGGTACCGGCTTGGGCCTGAGCCTGGCGCAGGACTTCGTGCAGCAGCACGGCGGCATCATCGAATTTGAATCCCGACCCGGGCGTACGGAATTTCGCCTGGTCCTACCGATGGAGCCCGCACACTGATGAAACCCGTATGGATCGTCGACGACGACCAGGCCATCCGCTGGGTCCTCGAAAAGGCCCTGGCGCGCGCTGGTGTCCCCACCCGTAGTTTTTCCCAATCGGCCGACGTGCTGGAAGCGCTGTCGCGCGAAACGCCTGTCGCCCTGGTGTCCGACATACGCATGCCGGGCGGCAACGGCCTGGAGCTGTTGCGCCAACTGAAAGAACGCCATCCCGGCTTGCCGGTCATCGTGATGACCGCGTTCGCCGATCTGGACAGCACCGTGTCCGCCTTCCAGGGCGGTGCGTTCGATTACCTGGCCAAGCCGTTCGATGTGAACGAGGCGGTCGCGCTGATCCAGCGCGCCATGCAGGAATCGGCGCAGCCCGAAGTCCCGGAGGGGCAGGGCGAGTCGGCGCAGAACAACGAACGCTGGATGATGACGCAGTCCTCATCGACGGCGATGCAGGAAGTCTTCCGCGCCATCGGCCGCTTGGCCCAATCCAAAGTC
Source organism: Achromobacter piechaudii NBRC 102461 (assembly GCF_001571245.1). Lineage (GTDB taxonomy): Bacteria > Pseudomonadota > Gammaproteobacteria > Burkholderiales > Burkholderiaceae_B > Achromobacter > Achromobacter piechaudii. The sequence goes on from NZ_BCTK01000001.1 coordinate 1,076,501, forward strand.
ACGGTGCTGATCACCGGCGAATCCGGCACGGGCAAGGAACTGGTGGCCCGCGCGCTGCATGGCCATGGCGTGCGCGCCAGCGGCCCCTTCGTCGCGCTGAACGCGGCGGCCATTCCGCGCGACCTGCTTGAAGCCGAGCTGTTCGGCCACGAGCGCGGCGCTTTCACGGGCGCGAACAATCTGCGCCGGGGCCGCTTTGAAGAGGCGCACGGCGGTACGCTGTTCCTGGATGAAATCGGCGATATGCCGATTGAATTGCAGACGCGCTTGCTGCGGGTGCTGGCCGAAGGCAGCTTCTATCGCGTGGGCGGCGCGCAGCCGGTGCGCGTGGACGTGCGCATCGTGGCAGCCACCCACCAGCCCTTGGAGCAGCGTGTGGAACAGGGCTTGTTCCGCGAAGACCTGTTCCATCGCCTGAACGTGATCCGCTTGCGCCTGCCGCCTTTGCGCGAACGGGTCGAAGACATCCCCGCGCTGGCCCAACATTTCCTGACTGCCAGCGCGCGCACGCTGGGCGTGCCGGTCAAGCGCCTGACGCCTGACGCGTTGGCCGTGCTGACCAAGTTCGACTTCCCGGGCAACGTGCGCCAACTGGAGAACTTCTGCCATTGGCTGACGGTGATGGCGCCGGGGCAGACGGTGGACCGCCAGGACCTGCCTCCCGAGATCCGCGCGCTGGAACATCAGCAGCAGCAACCTGCCGCAGCGCCTCTGCGTCCGACCGCCACGATCTCGGGCATCGGCACCGTGGTGCAGGCTTCGCAAAGCGTCGAGGACGGCTCACCGCGCAATTGGCAGGAGTCTCTGCTGCGCGATGCGCAGTATCGGCTTGAGCGCGGCGAACCGGCCGTCATGGCCACGCTGACGCGCCAGTTTGAAAAAATCCTGCTGCAAAGCGCGCTGGACGCCAGCCGCGGCCGCCGTGTGGAAGCGGCGTCGCGCCTGGGTATCGGCCGCAATACCATCACGCGCAAGTTGCGCGAGCTGGGCATCGAAGACGAATAACGGGCAGGCCGCGCATCCGCTGCTTATCGGATGCGCGGCCCCCCGTATTCCGTTATCCCAGGCCCAGCAGGCTTTCGCACAAGCGCGGCGATTTCAGCTTCTGCAACCACCACTTCAGCGCTTCCCCCGGTGCCTCCGCGCGCCACGCATACGCCACGTGCTCCGTGAGCGACATGCCTTCATCCGTTTCGCACACCACAAGCAAGCCTTGCGACAGGTAGGGCGCGGCCATCGTCATCGGCAGGTAGCCGCAGCCCAGGCCACGCACCTGCGCCTCGATCTTCGCCTGCATCGACGGCATGACCAGTGTGGGTTGGTCGATCAGAATGCCGCGTGACTGCGGCGGCAGATTGCGCGACGTATCCGCGACGACCACCGCGCAGTACCGGGTAATGTCCGCGCGACTGAGCGGTTGCGGCAAGGACGCCAGGGGGTGATGCGCGGCCACGCAGAAGGCGAACTGCGTGGTGCCGATGGCTTGCGAACGATAGGGGCCCGTGGGCTCGGCGTTGGCGCCGGCGCCAATCACCAGGTCAGCCCGGCCCGAAGTCAGCGCATCCCAGTTGCCGCTCAGAACCTCGCTGGTAAAGCGCAGCGTGGTCGCGCTTTCCAGCGTCTGGAATTCTTCGATCAGGTCATACAAGGGTCGCCAGGGCAGCACGGCGCTGACGGCGATGCGCAATTCGACCTCCCAGCCCGTGGCGATACGCTTGACGCGGCAGGCCAGGTCGTCCAACGATTGCAGCACGTGGCGGCCATCTCTTAGCAATGTCTCGCCCGCCGGCGTCAACAGCGCACGGTGGCCCGAGCGGTCGAACAGCAGCACGTCCAGGCCGTCTTCGAGCTTGCGGATGGAGTAGGTGACGGCCGAGGGCACCTTGCCCAGTTCGCGTGCCGCTTTGGCAAAGCTGCCATGGCGCGCGATGGCGTCCACCAGGATGAGCAGTTCGGGGGTAATAGGCTGCATAAAGGGCGCCCGGACAGGCGTTCAAAAAAGTTGAATGATCTCGTCAAAATATAGCGCCAAACGGCAAGGCGAGGGCGCGCAGAATATCACTCATGCCAGGGATGCAGCGATGTGGCAGCAAAACACCACCAGCGTCGCACCCCTTAAATCATTCATATTATTGAAACAGGAGTCCACAATGCTTACGATTCGCCGCGCTAACGAACGGGGTCATGCCAACCACGGATGGCTGGATTCGTTTCACACCTTTTCCTTCGCCAACTACTACGATCCGGCTCACATGGGCTTTGGCTCGCTGCGCGTGATCAACGATGACCGCATCGCCGCCGCCCGCGGCTTCGGCACCCACGGCCATCGCGATATGGAGATCATTACCTATGTGCTGGACGGCGCCATCGCCCACAAGGACAGCATGGGCAGCGGCTCGACCATCAAGCCGGGCAACGTGCAACGGATGAGCGCCGGCCGTGGGGTGATGCACTCCGAGTTCAACCCGCAGCCGGATACCGAAACGCACATGCTGCAAATCTGGATCGAGCCCGACGTCACCGGCATTGCGCCGGAATACGAAGAGCGCGAATTCAGCGATGCGCAAAAGCGTGGCCGCCTGCAAGCGCTGGTGTCGCCCGATGGTGCGGACGGTTCGATGAAGATCCATCAGGACGCCCGTCTTTATGGTGGCCTGTTCGATGGTGACGAGTCGGCCGCGCTGACGTTGGCCCCTGGCCGCCGTGCCTGGATCCATGTGGCGCGTGGTGGGTTGACGGTCAACGGCGTGGAACTGTCGGGCGGCGACGCCGTGGCGATCACCGACGAAACCCGCGTTGAACTGTCGGGCGGCAAGAACGCCGAAGTGCTGGTGTTTGATCTGGCGTAAGCCTTGAACGCCGGGCGGAAACGATTTCCGCCCGGCCATTTATCGACGGGCCGATGGGCCTTAACATGGCCGTTGGCCTAAATATGCGGAGTACTGCACCATGTCCACCTTGTCCGAAGCAGGCGAAAGCCAGATCGAAACCATCGTCGTGCCGCGCACCAGTGACCTGGGCGGTTTCTCCGTCCGGCGCGCCATCCCGTCGGCGCAGCGTCGCACGGTCGGGCCTTTCGTGTTCCTGGACCACATGGGTCCGGCTGATTTCGACGTGGGCACCGGTATCGACGTACGTCCGCACCCGCACATCGGCCTGTCCACCGTGACTTATCTGTATGAAGGTTCGATGGTGCACCGCGATGGCGCTGGCCATACGCAGACCATTCTTCCTGGCGAAGTGAACTGGATGACGGCGGGGCGCGGCATCGTGCACTCCGAGCGTTCGTCGCCGCAAGCTCGCCTGGCGCCGCAACGTCTCTGTGGCCTGCAAATCTGGGTCGGCCTGCCCACTCAATACGAAGAGACCGACCCCGGCTTCACGCACTATGGCGTGGACGCGCAACCGGTGATCGAAGGCGAGGGCGTGCGCGCCCAGGTCGTGGCGGGTTCCCTGTTCGGCAAGACCTCGTCGGTCAAGACGCTGTCGCCGCTGTTCTATGGCGACCTGCAATTGCAAGCGGGCGCCACCACGGTGTTGCCGGCCGAATACGAGGAACGCGCGGCGTATCTGGCGCAAGGCACGGTCGAGGTGGACGGCCAGGTCTTCGAAAGCGGACGCCTGGTGGTCTTCGCGCCGGGCCGGCCCGTCCAGATCCGCGCCGTGACGGCAGCCCGCTTCGCTCTGATCGGCGGCGAACCGCTGGATGGTCCGCGCTACGTCTGGTGGAACTTGGTGTCCAGCAGCAAGGACCGAATCGAGCAAGCGAAGCAGGATTGGCAGCGTACGCGTTTCGATCAGGTCGTGCCGGGCGACGAGACGGAATTCATCCCGCTGCCTGAACCGCGCGCCTGACCGAAAAAGTCGTCTTCACCCCCTGCCGCGCAGCCCCTGCGCGGCAGTATGATGCGCCTCCAATCTTTGATAACAACAGGATGGAGACTCATGCATCGCTATACATTCAACCTGGTGCGCGGCGTGGCCGCGCTCTCGCTCGTGCACGGCGCATCGGCGGCGCTGGCGGCCGGTTACCCGAGCAAGCCCATCACCTTCATCGTGCCTTACACGGCTGGCGGCACCACCGATCTGGTGGCGCGCACGGCAGGGCAGAAGGTGGCCGAGAAACTGGGCCAGCCAGTCATTATCGAAAACCGCGCGGGCGCGGGCGGCAATATCGGCATGGACGCGGTGGCCAAGGCCGCACCCGATGGCTACACCATCGGCTTCGGCGCCATTTCCACCAACGCATTGAACCCCTTCGTGTATCCCAAGATGCCGTTCGATCCGACCAAGGATTTCACGGGCGTCAGCATGCTGGGCGCATCGTCGGTGGTGCTGGAAACCGGTCCGGCGTTGAAAGTGGACAGCGTGAAGGACCTGGTCGCCTATGCCAAGCAGCATCCCGGCACGTCGTTCGGCACGCCCGGCACGGGCACGTCGATGCATCTGGCGGGCGTGATGTTCGACCAGTTGACGGGCGCCGGCATGCAGCATATTCCGTACAAGGGCAGCGCGCAGGGGCTTAACGATCTGCTGGGCGGGCACTTGCCCGTGATGTTCGACAATCTGCCCGCGTCGTTGCCGCACATCAAGTCGGGCAAGGTCCACGCTTTGGCAGTGACGGGCAGCAAGCGCGCGCCGGCTTTGCCCGACGTGCCGACCTTGGCCGAACTGGGCTATTCCGGCGCGGTGGTCGATCCGTGGTTTGCCGTGTATGGCCCGGCGAACATGTCGCCCGAAGCCACGCGCGCGTTGAGCGAAGCTTTCCAATGGGCGCTGGCCTTGCCCGAGGTGAAGGACAAGCTGGAGCAGGCCGGTTTCATGCCGTATGGCTCGACCCCCGAGGAAGTGCAGCGCCTGACGGCCAGCCAGCACGAGGCCTTCAAGGCCTTGTCGCAAAAGGTGAAGCTGTCGGCGGACTAAGCGCCGACGCCTGATGCAATACGATCAGCGCCCGCGGGCGTAAGCCTGCTCGCGCTGTTCCTCCAAGGCCTCGCGGCGAATGAAGTCGCGCACGAAGTCGCTGCTGGGCCGGTGGTGCAGGTTATAGGGGGTGTCCCATTGCGCGATGCGCCCCTGGCTCATGACACCGATACGGTCGGCGATGGCAAACGCTTCGGCCTGGTTGTGGGTGACCAGAATAGCCGTGTGGCCAGTGGTCTTCAGGATGTCGCGCACTTCGAACGCCAGGCGTTCGCGCGTATCCACGTCCAGGTTTGAGAACGGCTCGTCCAGCAGCAGCAGGTCGGGCGAGGGCGCGAGCGCGCGGGCCAGCGCCACGCGCTGTTGCTGCCCGCCCGAGATCTCATGCGGATAGCTGGCGGCGGCGTGGGCCAGGCCCACCAGTTCCAGCATTTCTTCGACGCGTCGCGCGCGTTCGGTGCGCGCCAGCTTGCGCAGGCCGAAGGCGACGTTCAGCGCGACGGTCAGGTGAGGGAACAGGGCGTAATCCTGGAACATCATGCCGACGCGGCGATGTTCGGGCGCGACCTGTTCAGTGGCCGACGAGATGACCGTGCCGTCCAGCAGGATGCGGCCCGCGCGTACCGGCTCGAAGCCCGCGATGGCACGCAGGACGGTCGTCTTGCCGCAGCCCGACTCGCCCAGCAGGCAGCCGATGTGCCCAACGGGCAGTCCCAGCGACAAATCCTGCACCACGGGCTTCAGGCCCTTGGGCGTGTCGTAGGCAAGGGAGAGATGTTCGATTTCTAGCAGATCGGGCACGATGATCAATGTCCCATTTTCAGATTGGTGCGCGCCAGCAGGATGACGGGCAGAAGGCCGGCCAGCACGATCGCCAGCGCCGCGACGGCGCCTTCTTCATACGTGCCGCGCGCGGCTTCCGCGTACAGCCAGGTGGCCAGCGTGTCGAAATTCATGGGCCGCAGCAGCAGGGTGGCGGGCAGCTCTTTCATGGCGTCTACGAACACCAGCAGCGCGCTGGCCGCCAGCGCCGGCCGCAGCAGCGGCAGGTGGACTCGGCGCAGCGTGCCGCCCGAGGTTTCACCGAGCAGTCGCGACGCCTGTTCCAGCGAAGGCGGAATGCGGGCCAGCCCGGCTTCCAGTGCGCCCGTCGAAATGGCCAGGAAGCGGATGACGTAAGCGCATACCAGGGCGGTCATGGAACCCATCAGGAACAGGCCGGTTCCGCCAAACACCTTGGCCACCGCCGTGTCGATCCACATGAAAGGCGTCAGCAGGCCGATCGCCAGCACCGTGCCGGGCACGGCATAGCCCAGGCTGGCGATGCGCGCGCAGGCGCGGCCGGGGTTGAAGCCGGCGCTCTCGCGCAAGGTGCGTCCGGCCCAGGCCACGATCAGGCCACACAGCAGCGTCACGACCGTCGCGCTGAATGCGACGATCAGCGTGTTTGAAAGCCCGTTGATGAGCTGGTCGGACACGCCGCCCACCAGATGCAGGCGCTTGTAGGTTTCCACGATCAGATACAGCGCCGGCGCAACGAAACCGATCACAACGGGTATCCATCCCAATATCGTGGCGATGGCGGCGGCGGGCCCGCGCAGTCGGCGCGGCTGCATGGGCCGCATGCGCTGCGTGTTGGCGTAGCGCTGGCGCTTGCGGCCGTGGCGTTCCAGCAAGATCAGGCCGATCACGATGGCCAACATGGTCAGCGCGATCTGCGCCGCGCCCGCCAGGTCGGATCGCGTGACCCAGGTCGTGTAGACCGATACGGTCAGGGTCTGCACGCCCAGGAATTCAGAGGCGCCGATGTCGTTCAGCGTTTCCAGCAAGGCCAGGCTGACGCCGACCACGATGGCCGGCCGCGCCAGCGGCAGCGCCACGCGGCAGAAGACGGCGATGCGGCCCGCGCCCAGCGTGCGCGCGGCTTCTAGCAGGCTGGCCGCCTGCGTCATGAACATCACGCGCGTGCTGAGGTAGACGTAGGGATACAGGACGAAACCCAGCACGAAAATCGCGCCATAGATGGACCGCAGGTCGGGCAGCCGGAACTGGCGCGGGCTGTCATAGCCCAGCAGCGCGCGGATCGCGGTCTGGATGGGGCCGATGGGATGCAGCAGGTCCAGGTAGGCGAAGGCGATGATGTAGGTAGGCACCGCCAGCGGCAGCAGCAGGGCCCAGGTCAGGATGCGGCGGGTCGGAAAGTCATAGGCGGTCACAAGCCAGGCCGCGCCCGTGCCCAACAGCGTGACGACAATGCCCACGCCCGCCAGCAGGATGGCGGTATTCGCAAGCGCCTGCGGCAACACGTAGCTGGCCAGATGCTGCCAGTGCGACAGCTCCCCGCCCAACGCCCACCAGCCCAGCGTCAGGACGGGGGCAAGCACCGCCAGAGCGATCAGGCCGGCGCCCGCCAACCAGCCGGCGCCGCGTTCGGTCCAGCGCAAGCGCATCGGCCGGGGCAAAGATTCAGTGTGCATGCTTCAAACTTGATGGCATCAATGGCAAGGCCTGTTCCCTTTTAGAGAGGGAACAGGCCCAATACTGTCGGATGGCCACGGCACGCCGTGGCCATCGGTGAATCAGTTGTCGAAACCGACCTTGTCGACCAGTTCGCTGGCTTGCTTGCGATGTTTGGCGATTTCGGTCAGGGGCAGCGGATCAACCTTCAATTCGCCAAAGCTGGCGATGACCGGATCGAGCTTCACGCCCTTGCGCACGGGGTATTCGTAGTTGGCCTGGGCGTACAGCGCCTGGGCGGGTTCGGACACCAGGAAGTCCAGTAGCTTGATGGCGTTGGTCTTGTTGGGTGCGTGCGCGGCAACGGCTGCGCCGCTGACGTTCACGTGCGTGCCGCCGCTCTTGGCGTTGGCGAACGTGGGGCGGATGACCTTGATGGCGTCGCCCCACTTGCGTGCGTCCGTGCCCGGCTCGGCGTTCTTCATGTGGCCGACGTAGTAGGCGTTGGCCAGGCCGATATCGCAGATACCGCCCAGGATGTCGCGCGCCACGTCGCGGTCGCCGCCGGCCGCCTTGCGAGCCAGGTTGGCCTTGACGCCACGGAGCCATTTTTCGGTGGCTTCGGCGCCGTCATGGGCAATCATCGAGGCGACCATGGCGGTGTTGTAGGGGTGCTGGCCCGAACGGATGCAAACCTTGCCTTTCCACTTCGGATCGGCCAGGTCTTCGTAGCGGAAGGATTCCAGCTTCAGGTCTTTTTCCACATACAGCACGCGGTCGCGCAGCGACAGGGCGTACCACTTGCCATCCGCGCCGCGCAGGTTGGCGGGGATGACCGATTCCAGCGTTTCGGACTTGACCGATTGCGTCACGCCGCCGTCGACCAGATCCAGCAGGTTGCCGATGTCCACGGTCATCAGCACGTCAGCGGGCGACTTGGCGCCTTCGGCCTTGACGCGTTCCAGCAGGCCGTCCTTGACGAACACGGTGTTGACCTTGATGCCGCTTTCCTTGGTGAAGGCGTCCAGCAGCGGCTGGATAAGCTTGGGTTCCCGGGTGGTGTACAGGCTGACTTCTTCGGCGGCGTTGGCCGTGACGGTGAAGGCGGCGGCGCCAGCGAGCGCCAGGGCGCGCAGCAGCGAATTCAATTGGGGACGCTTGGTCATGTCGGGAAACTCCGGCTAGGGCTGCATCGAAAAGGGCAGGAACTCCAGCCCCTTGGCGATGCTCAAAACGGTCTGCTAACGAAAATGATTATCAAATGAGAACGCGACAATAACAGGAAGCAAACGCGCGTTCAACTATTCGTCAGCGGCATTGTCCCAGCCTTGATTCCTATCAATACGTCATAAGCGTATTACGGAATAATGAGACAAGTTCCCAACAAGACCTGTAGAATAGGGACAACCCTAATAAGCGAATTCGACATGGCTGCTTTCAACACCGAGCGCGTTCTTAGCGTGCACCACTGGAACGACACCCTGTTCTCCTTCACCACGACGCGTGACGCGGCCTTGCGGTTCCACAACGGCCACTTCGTCATGATCGGCCTGGAAGTCGAAGGCAAACCGCTGCTGCGGGCCTACAGTATCGCCAGCGCCAACTACGAAGAAAACCTCGAATTTCTCAGCATCAAGGTGCAAAACGGCCCGCTCACGTCGCGCCTGCAGCATCTGAAAGAGGGCGACACGATTCTGGTCAGCCGCAAGCCGGTCGGCACGCTCGTCGTCGATGACCTCAAGCCGGGCAAGCATCTGTTCCTGTTCGGCACCGGCACGGGCCTGGCCCCGTTCATGAGCATCATCAAAGACCCGGACATCTACGAACGCTTCGACAAGGTCATCTTGGTCCATGGCGTGCGTTGGGTCAGCGAACTGGCCTACGCCGACTTCATCGAGAAAGAACTCCCGAACAACGAATTCTTCGGCGATGTCGTGCGCGAAAAGCTCGTGTACTACCCCACCGTTACGCGTGAGCCGTTCCGCAACCAGGGCCGCATCACCGAACTGATGGAAAACGGCAAGCTGTGCGATGACATCGGCATTCCCCAGATCAACCCGGAAACCGACCGTGCCATGATCTGCGGTAGCCCGCATATGCTGGCTGACATCAGCGCCATGCTCGACAAGCGCGGCTTCACTGTGTCGCCGGGTGTGGGTCAGCCGGGCGATTACGTGGTTGAGCGCGCGTTCGTCGACAAATAAATCTGTCAGTGCGCCAGCCGGCATCTGCCAGGCAGCATAAAAAGCCCATCGCATGCGATGGGCTTTTTGTTTACTGTGCAGGCCAGGCGCGGTGGATCATTCCGGTTGAATGCCCGCCTTCTTGATGATGTCGCCCCATTTCTTCGATTCCGCTTGCTGGAATGCGGCCAGCTCGTCAGGCGTAGACGTGGCGGCGTCGGTGCCTGTCTGCGCGTAGAACTGTTGGGCCGGCTTGGTCTTGGTGGCCTTGACCAGCAGCTCATTCAAGCGCTTGACGACGTCAGGCGGCGTGCCTGCCGGCGCATAGGCCGCGAACCAGTAGCCCATCTCGTAGCCCGGCACGCCCGATTCGGCGATTGTCGGCACGTCGGGCGCCAGCGGCGAACGGGCGGTGCCCGTCACCCCCAACGCGCGCAGCTTGCCCGATTTGACCTGCGGCAGGCCGGTGGCGGTGTCGGTGATCATCATATTGATCTGTCCACCCAGCAGGTCGGTCACCGCCAGCGGATTGCTCTTGTAGGGCACGTGCAGCAATTGCACGCCCGCCATCTGTTGCAGCAATTCGCCCGCGATGCGGCTGCTGGAACTGCCGCTGCCGAAACTGAGCTTGCCCGGCGACTGCTTGGCTTGCGCCAGGAAGTCTGCGACGGTCTTGGCGGGCGATTCGGGGTTCACCACCATGATCTGGCCGCCTTTGCCCAACAGCGAGATCGGTGCGAAGTCCTTCACGGGATGGTAAGTCAACGTCTTGTACAGATGCTCGTTGGCGGCATGCGTGGTGTTGGTGGTGATCAGCACGGTATAGCCGTCCGGCGCCGCCCGGGCGCCTGCCGCTGCGCCGATCATCGCGCTGGCGCCCGGCTTGTTTTCGATGACGACGGCCTGGCCGGTTTGCTCGGTCACGCCCTGGCCGATCGCGCGGCCGATCTGGTCGGTGGCGCTGCCCGCCGCAAAAGGCACGATGAACGTGATCGGCTTGGTCGGGAACGACTGCGCCAGCGCGGTCAAGGGCAGGGCGGCGGCCAGCAGCAAGGCCAGGCGGCCCTTGGACGAAATTCGCATGTTGTGTCTCCTGTGGTGCTTTTTTTATAGGGGAAGGGGTCAGGCGGCCGGGGGGCGGTCGCCTGGTATGTCTGGCAGTCGGCGCGCCAGTTCGGCACTGACCTCCACCGTCAGGTCCAGCAATCGGAAGGACAGGCTTTTGCCATGCGTGTCCAGGTTCAATGCGTCGTTCACACCGCCGTCCAGCACGCCTTCCAGCACGAAGTTCATGGCGTGCAGCGTCGGCAGCAGATAGCGAGTGACACGCGTCGGGTGGCGGTATGCAAACCACTCGGCAACGCGCGCTTCAGTGACTTGCGCCGCCAGCACCTCATAGCATTCCGGATCCCAGGCGATCAGGCTCAGGTTGGAGATGTCGCCTTTATCGCCGGAACGACTGTGGCCCAGGCGATAGAGCGGCACGGCCTGCATGGTGGTTGAGCCGGTCATGGCGCAAGGTCCTCAAGAAAAGTCCAGCCGCTGTGCACGGCATCGCGGGCAATGGTGCAGGACACCATGTTCAGTCGTGGGCGTAGCGCGGTGCGCACGCCGCCGCCGCCTGCCGGGCCGCAGGTGTACAGCGCGGTCACCTCGCGCAGAATGCGTTCGGCCTGGCCTCGGTCGGCGTGTTCGCCGGCCAGTCGCAGCCGCACGTCGCGCGCATGGGAATCGGGCAAGGCGCGACGCATTTCGCCGGCGTCATCGCCCAGGATGCTGATCGCGCCGATCAGATCGGCGCGCAGCGTAAAGCCGGATCCCAGCCGCTTTTGCACGATGTCGGCAGCCAGCCGCGCGCGTGCTTCGGCCTGAACGCCTGCATACGAAATCTCGGCTTCGGCCAGCCAGCCTCCGCGATAGCAGACATTGACTTTCAATTCGGCGGGACGCGCATGGCCTGTGATGCCGTGCACCGCGACGCGGTTGCCGCCCAGTTCGACGACGCGCGCCTGGCTCAGATCGGCCACCACGTCGGGCGTCAGGTAGCGCGCGGGGTCGTGCACTTCATACAGAAGCTGTTCCTTGACCGTGCGCGCGTCCACCGCGCCGCCGGTACCTTCGGCCTTGCCGATCACGAATTCGCCATCGGCATCGATCTGCGCGATGGGATAGCCCGCTGCGTGCACGTCGGGTACTTCTTTCAAGCCGGGTACGCAGAAGTAGCCCCCGGTGACTTGCAAGCCGCATTCCAGCATGTGGCCGGCCATGGTGGCGCGGCCAAGGCGGGGCCAGTCCGCCGCGTCCCAACCAAAGTGCGCCAGGGCAGGGCCCAGTGTCAATGAAGGATCGGCGACGCGGCCCGCCACCACGATCTGTGCGCCCGCCGCCAAGGCTTCGGCGATTTCGGTCGCGCCCAGATAGGCGGTCGCGCTGACGACGTCGCGCCCCACGAGCGCGGCGCCCAGGCGATCTTGCAGCAGGGCGCGTTGCTCGGGTGTGTTCAGCGCGTCGCCATGCACCACCGCGATGCGAGGTACGGGCAGGCCTTGTTCGCGGGCGATGGCCGCGATGCGGCGGGCGGCCGCCTGCGGGTTGGCCGCGCCAAAATTGCTGACGATGTTGATGCCGTGGCGCAGGCAGTCGGCCAGCACCGGCGAGACCAAGTCGTCCAGCAACGGCTCGTAGCCGTGATTGGGGTTGTCGTTGCGTGCCAGTTGCGCAAGCGCCAGCGTGCGTTCGGCAAGCGTTTCAAAGATCAACGTGCCGCCGCCTTGGGCGGCCAGCGTGCGCACGACAGCGGCGGCGCCGTCGCTGCGGTCGCCGGAGAAGCCAGAGGCGCAGCCGATAAGCAGGGGAGTTTGAGGCATGAAAAGTCCAGTCGAGCCTGCGGTTTCTGCTCACTATAGGTACGCGCACATCATCAGTAAAATAGAAAGATCGGATCAATTGATAGAAAAAAGCCATGAATCTATCTGCCAGGCAGCTACGCGCCTTCGTCGCGCTAGCCGATGAACGGCACTTCACGCGGGCGGCGCAGCGCTGCCATCTGACGCAACCCGCTTTCAGCGCGCTGATCCGGCAACTGGAAGACAGCGCCGGCTTGCGGCTCTTTGATCGCAACACCCGGCACGTCGAATTGACGGCCGAAGGACGGGTGTTGGACGCCTCGGCGCGCCGGCTGCTGGCCGATATGGACCTGGTCATGGAAGATATGCACGATCACGCCGCGCGTCGGCGCGGGCGTGTCGCCCTGGCCGCGCTGCCGTCGCTGGCGGCGGGTTGGTTGCCCGGCCTGCTGGCCCGATTTGGGCAGGCGCATTCCGGTATCGTGGTCGACCTGCGCGACGCGTTGCTGGACCCTTGCCTGGATATGGTGCAAAGCGGACAGGTGGACTTCGCCGTGGCGTCCCGGCGCGCGGACATGACGGATCTGGATAGCGAATTCCTGCACGCCGACCGCTATTTTCTGGTGTGTCGGGCTGATCACCCTTTGGCCTCGCAACCGCGCGTCCGGCTCCGCGATATTGCGCGCCACCCCGTCATTCAGCTTGCGCGCGGCAGCAGTGTGCGCAAACATTTGGACGCGGCGTTCGGCGCCGACGCGCCCATGCCAGTGTTTGAAGTCGAGCATTTGGCCACTGTGACCGGGCTGGTGCGCGCCGGTCTGGGCGTGTCGGTGGTGCCGGCGATGACGCTGTTTCACTTCGCCAGCAACGACCTGCGCATCGTGCCCTTAGCCGGGCGCGCGCTGACTCGGCCGCTTTACCTGGTGCAGCGCAAAGGCCGCAGCTTGTCCGTGGCCGCGCAGGCGCTGGTCGAGCTGTTGATCGCGCATCGGGGCGATATCGGCGGCGCCGGCCATCAGGCAGAGGGTTGAAACCGGGATTCGATCATCCCTGCGTCATCCGGCCACTTTCGCAAATGTCTATTGCTGGATAAACTTCGATAGTTGTAGCTTTCTATCCGTCAACTGAAGGATTCCGCCCATGAGCAAGCAAATCATCCATACCGACGCAGCGCCCGCCGCCGTTGGCCCTTACTCGCAAGCGGTTGCCGTTAGCGGCACCAAGACTGTCTACTTGTCGGGCCAGATCGGCCTGGAGCCGGGCACGGGCGATCTGGTCTCTGAAAACTTCGACGCGCAGGTGCGCCAAGCCTTTGCCAACATGCAAGCCGTCATCACCGAGGCCGGCGGCACGCTGGACAACGTGGTCAAGCTGACCTTGTTCCTGACCGACCTGGGCAAGTTCACCGCCGCCAACTCCATCATGGCCGAGATCATTCCGCAGCCTTTCCCGGCGCGCTCGACCATCGGCGTGGCCAGCTTGCCCAAGGGCGCGCAGTTCGAAGTCGAAGCCATCATGGTCCTGTAAGGCGTATCCGCACGCTGCATTCCAAGGGTTCGTTCCTTCATGCCGGCCGCGGCCGTGGCTTCCAAGCGAACCGGCGCCGATAAAAACGGCGCCGGCAAACCGATGACAGATACCGAGCGCAAGCTTCGGAATCTGGGTTTGGTGCTGCCCGAGGACTTCGTGCTGCATCTGCCGCTGCGCTACGAAGACGAAACCCGCGTCGTGCCGATCAGCGCGCTGCGGCCAGGCTATGCCGGCCAGGTCGAGGGCGAGATCACCAAGTCCGAGGTCCAGTACCGGCCCCGGCGCCAACTGACCGCCACGCTGGCCGATGAAACTGGCGAAATCCAGTTGCGCTGGCTCAATTTCTATCCCAGCCAGCAAAAGCAGATCAGCGTGGGCAAGCGGCTGCGGGCGCGCGGCGAAGTCCGCAGCAACCTGTTTGGCCGCCAGATGGTGCATCCGCGCATGACCAATGCCGATGCGCCTTTGCCTACGGCGCTGACGCCGGTTTACCCCACCACCGAAGGCCTGCCGCAACTGACATTGCGGCGCGCTATCGCGCAGGCCCTGGACCGGGCCGACCTGTCGGACACATTGCCCCCCGAAGCCCTGGCGCGCTACGACCTGCCACCCTTCGAGCCCGCGATCCGCGCCTTGCACACGCCCGCCCAGGGCGAGTCCGAACAAGCGCTGTTGGACCGCGTGCATCCCGCGTGGCGGCGCATCAAGTTCGATGAACTGTTGGCGCAGCAGTTGTCGCTGGCCGCCGCGCGCGCCGCCCGACGCATCAAGGAAGCCGAATCGCTGCCGGTGCGCAACGAGCCAGGTGGTCTGGTGGCCAAGCTGTACGCCAACCTTCCGTTCAAATTGACCGCCGCCCAAGAGCGCGTGGTGCAGGAAATTTCGGCCGACCTGGCCAAGCCCTATCCCATGCATCGCCTGTTGCAAGGCGACGTGGGCAGCGGCAAAACCGTGGTCGCCGCCATCGCTGCCGCGCAGGCCATCGCGGGCGGAGCGCAAGTGGCGCTGATGGCCCCCACTGAAATCCTGGCCGAGCAGCATTTCCGCAAGCTGGTGTCGTGGTTGCAGCCGTTGGGCATCAACGTGGCCTGGCTCAGTGGCAGCCTGACCGCCAAGGCGCGCCGCGAAGCCGCCGCCGCTGCCGCCGATGGCAGCGTGCAACTGGTCGTCGGCACGCAAGCCCTGATCCAGGACCATGTCGAATTCCATCGCCTGGGGCTGTCGATCGTCGATGAGCAGCATCGTTTCGGCGTGGGTCAGCGCCTGGCGCTGACCAAGAAGGGCGAGACCGTGCGCGGCCGCATCGTGCCGCACCAACTGAACATGAGCGCCACCCCCATTCCCCGCACGTTGGCCATGACCTTCTTCGCGGACCTGGACGTATCCGTCATTGACGAGCTTCCGCCCGGTCGCACGCCCGTGCTGACCAAGCTGGTGTCGGATGCGCGGCGCGAAGAGGTGATCGCGCACGTAGCCCAGGCGGCTCGTGGCGGGCAACAGGTCTATTGGGTCTGTCCGCTGGTCGAAGAAAGCGAGGCGCTGGAACTGCAAACGGCGGTGGACACCTACGAAGGCATGCGCACCGATCTTCCCGACCTGCGCATTGGCCTGGTCCATGGCCGCTTGCCGCAAGCCGAGAAAGCCGCGGTCATGCAGGCATTTCGGGAAGGCGAAGTCGACCTGCTGGTCGCCACCACCGTCATCGAAGTGGGCGTGGACGTTCCCAATGCGTCGCTGATGGTGATCGAACACGCCGAGCGCTTCGGCCTGGCCCAATTGCACCAACTGCGAGGACGAGTAGGGCGGGGCACCGCCGAATCG
Organism: Achromobacter piechaudii NBRC 102461; assembly: GCF_001571245.1. Lineage (GTDB taxonomy): Bacteria > Pseudomonadota > Gammaproteobacteria > Burkholderiales > Burkholderiaceae_B > Achromobacter > Achromobacter piechaudii. The sequence goes on from NZ_BCTK01000001.1 coordinate 1,092,261, forward strand.
GTCTGCGTGCTGCTCTATCAGACGCCGTTGTCGCAAGTGGCCCGCGAGCGGCTGCGCGCCATGTTCGAAACATCCGACGGATTCGAGATCGCCCGGCGCGACCTTGAACAGCGCGGCCCGGGCGAATTCCTGGGCACGCGGCAGTCCGGCATGGCCTTGCTGCGGTTTGCAGACCTGGAGACCGATGCCGCCATCGCGGAAGACGCGCGCGACGCGGCGGTATGGCTGCGCGCCGAGTACCCGGACGCCGTCGAGGCGCATCTGGCGCGCTGGATGCGCGGCCGCGAAGACTTCTTGCGGACCTGACCAGATTGCGGCCCGCTCTACACCTGAATCATTCAAGCGCCGGCCGCAAGGCCCGCGCGTAACCCGGGGGGCGCAGTCCACCATGACTCTCACCGAACTCAAGTACATCGTCGCCGTCGCGCGTGAACGCCATTTCGGCCGCGCGGCCGAGGCCTGTTTCGTCAGCCAGCCCACCTTGTCCGTGGCGATACGAAAGCTGGAAGACGAGCTGGGCGTAACGCTATTCGAGCGCGGCGGCGCCGAAGTGGGCGTCACTCCCATTGGGCAGCGCATCGTTGCCCAAGCGCAAAAAGTGCTGGAAGAAAGCGCCAGCATCAAAGAGATCGCGCGCCAGGGCCATGACCCGCTGGCCGGTCCCTTGCGCGTCGGCGTCATCCACACCATCGGCCCGTACCTGCTGCCCAAGCTGGTCCCCGTCCAGATCGGCCGCACCCCGCAGATGCCGCTGCTGCTGCAAGAGAACTTCACCGTGCGCCTTGTCGAACTGCTGCGCCAAGGTGAAATCGACTGCGCCATCATGGCCTTGCCGCTGCCCGAGGCCGGCTTGGTCATGCAGCCGCTGTACGACGAACCCTTCATCGTCGCGGTGCCCAACGACCACGAGCTGGCGCAAAGAAAATCCATCGACGCCCAGGATTTGAAACAGCAGACCATGCTGCTTTTGGGCAGTGGTCATTGCTTCCGCGACCAGGTGCTTGAGGTCTGTCCCGAGCTGTCGCGGTTTTCGGCGGCCAGCGACGGCATACAACGCACGTTCGAGGGCTCATCGCTGGAAACCATCCGCCACATGGTCGCCGCCGGTATCGGCGTGACGGTCCTGCCGGTGACCGCCGTGCCCGAGCACCCGCCCAGCAACAGCCTGCTGCGCTATCTGCCGTTCGAGGGCCACGTGCCCGAACGCCGCGTAGTCCTGGCCTGGCGTCGCAGCTTTCCCCGCCTGGCTGCCATCGAAGCCCTGGCCCAGGCCGTCTACGAGTGCGAGCTGCCGGGCGTGAAGATGTTGTCCGACGAAGCCGCGGCGGTGCAGGACTGAGGGCTTTTCGCCTTACGCGTTCTCGTCCTGGATTGCAGGGCGGGACATTTGAGCCGGATCAAGGGCAGACCCCGCAAGCCCTTGTTTTATGCGGGTTGTGCGTCAATTCATCATCTTTGCAGTGGTATCCTTCTTTCGTACTTTTCCTAATAGGAGCTAGCAATGGCCAAGTCCCCCAAGAAGACCCCGAGCGTTCCGCGCATCAACATCGGCATTTCGGACAAGGACCGCGCGGCCGTCGCCGGCGAACTGTCCAAGCTGCTGGCAGACTCGTACACGCTGTACCTGATGACGCACAACTTCCATTGGAACGTCACGGGGCCCATGTTCAACACGCTGCACCTGATGTTCATGACGCAGTACACGGAAGAGTGGACCGCGTTGGACAGCATCGCCGAACGCATCCGCGCGCTGGGCCACTACGCGCCGGGCACGTATCGCGAGTATTCGAAGCTGTCGTCGATTGCCGAGCCGGAATCCGTGCCGGAAGCGCTGGAGATGGTGCGCCTGCTGGTGAGCGCCAATGAATCCGTCGCCAAGACCGCACGGTCGGCCTTCGAAAAGGCCGATGCCGCGAATGACCAACCCACGGCCGATTTGTTGACTCAGCGCCTGGACGTGCATGAGAAGAATGCGTGGATGCTGCGTAGCTTGTTGCAATAAGCCTCGAAGCATTTTTTCCTTAGGTTTCAATGCATGGCTTCCCGGCATTGAATTTGGCCCCACATATCGGAGCCTAGATGGCCGCCTTCGAGGCGGTCATTTCTATTTGGAAATGCGCACACAACGCTTGCGATCAATCAATGGATAGACGCAGCGCCTTAAGTGAGTAAATGTATCTACATAAGGAGAAATAAAACGACACAACTCCTCGGGAAGATGCCAGATTCGCGAGAGATTTGCCGTAGCTCCTAGGGCACTTGCCATCGCTGTATGCGGCCGTCAAGCTTATCTATTTCAAATATTGCAAATTCTCTCTGTTAGCTAAAAAAAGGTCCCGCCGGTCGATTACAATGCCGGCTCTTTATGGAATCTGTACGCGGAAGTAACTGCATTTTTTCGATCTTTATCACCGAAGAAGAGCGAAAAATGTCAGCAATGTCTGCCCCGCTGATACGACAGATTCGAACGGACTGGCGGAATGACAAAGATGAATGGCGGTCAACCGGGAGTACCTGGTTGCGTCCTGATTACGGGTGCCACGGGCGGCATAGGCCAAGCACTGGCGCGCGAGTATGCGCAGGCAGGCGCGCGCACCCTGATCCTGCAAGGGCGGGATCCCGCCCGGCTGCTGGAAATCGAGTCGGTCTGCACGGGCCTGGGCGCACGCGTCGTGACGCAAATTCTGGACCTGCGCGATGTGGCGGCGTTGAACGCGTGGCTCCAGGATGTCAGCGAGCGCGAACGGCCTGACCTGGTCATCGCCAACGCTGGCGTCAACATCAATACAGGTTCTGAGCAGCAAGGCGAAGCATGGGACGACGTGCTGCGTCTCCTGGAGGTCAACGTGCGCGCCGTCTTCGCCACCGTGCATGGCGTGCTGCCCGCGATGAGGGCGCGTGGCGCGGGACAGATTGCCCTGGTCAGCTCGCTCGCGGCCTGGCGCGGCCTGCCCGAGACGCCCAGCTACAGCGCAACCAAGGCGGCCGTGAAGGTCTACGGTGAGGCAATGCGCGACGGACTCGCTCGCGAAGGCGTGCGGGTCAATGTCATCATGCCCGGCTATGTCGAGTCGCAGATGTGCTTCGACATGCCCGGCCCCAAGCCCTTCCTATGGAGCGCGGCCAAAGCGTCGCGCGTGATCCGGCAGGGACTACGCGCCAACAAGGCGCGCATCAGCTTTCCCTTTCCATTGAATCTGGGTACGTTTCTGTTGGCAGTCATTCATCCTGCGGTTTCAGGCTGGTTCTTGCGCAGGTTGGGTTACGGTGCTTGAGCCTATCGTGGCCTTTCTGTTGCCCTCCATGCTGCTCGGCCTCTTTGCAAGCTGGGCGTTCGAGAGCCTGTTGCAGCCGCGTCCTGTACCCGTCTGGCAGCGTCCGATTGCCGCCAACCTGACGCATATGGGCGTGTGGGTGTTGGCGTTCGCATTGGAACTGGCGTTGTTCAGGCGACCGTATTTCGCCATGGCCAACGTCCTGGCCATCGAGTTGGTCTTGATCCTGGTGAGCCGCGCCAAATTCCATTCGCTGCAAGAGCCGTTTGTCTTTCCGGACTTCGAATACTTCACCGACGCCATTCGGCATCCCCGTCTGTATCTGCCGTTCTTCGGATGGGCAAACGCGGTGGCCGCGATAGGCGGCTACGGCGTTGCCTTGTGGTTGGGCCTGACATTCGAGAATGCGATCGTGGTGCATGACCATCCGTCCTTCTTGCCGACCGTGGGCTTGCTGGCTCTAGGTGGTTTGGCGCTGGCTATGGGGGCGGGGCGGTGGGTGAGGGCGACTTTCGACGCCGAACCCGACTTGCGCCGGCTGGGTTTCGTAGGCGCGCTATGGGCTTACGGGCGGGCCGAGCGGCAATGCGCGCTATCGCTACGTGCCCGTGCGCCGTTCCATGCTGTTGCGCCGGACGAAGTATCCGACGTGTTGCCTGATCTGGTCAGCATTCAAAGTGAATCCTTTTTCGACGTGCGCCGGGCGTATCCCATCGTGAAGCAGGACGTGCTGGCGGGCTTCGATAGACTGCGCGCGGAAGCCCTGGTGCAGGGCGAGCTGAACGTCGCCGCGCGTGGCGCCAATACGGTGCGCACGGAATTTTCTTTCCTTTCAGGAATGGCCCCCTCCGACTTAGGGGTGCACCGCTACAACCCTTATCGCCGCCTGGCCGGCCACGGTTTGCCGACACTGGCTACGTATCTAAAGCAGCTGGGTTACCGCACGATCTGCGTGCATCCCTATCACGGCGACTTTTATCGCCGCAACCGCGTGCTGCCCGCACTCGGTTTTGATGAGTTCATCGACCTGAAGGCTTTCGAGGAAGCAGAAAAGGTGGGCGCCTATGTCGGGGATCAGGCGCTGGGCCGATATGTGTCGGCCCTGTTGACGCGCGACGATCCCCGCCCGCTGTTCATTCACGTCATCACCATGGAAAACCACGGTCCGCTTCATTGGGAACCGGTCACCGAGGCCGACGCACGCGATGTGTTGAACGGGGCCATGCCGCAGGGTTGCGAAGAGCTGGTGGCGTATGCGCGCCACCTGCGCAACGCCGATGCAATGTTCAGCAGCCTGCGTCAGACGCTACTCAACAATGGCCGACCCGCGGGCATGTGCATATTCGGCGATCACATTCCGATCATGCCGAAGGTCTACCGCGCGTTGGGCGGGGTGAGCGGATTGACGGAAGGGGTGATCTGGGCGGTGGGGGGAAGTGCCGGTGAGGGTAGGCGCCTGAAGGTCTCATCCCTGGCGGCCGATTTCCTATCGGGATTCGCCCTCATGAAAACGGTTGATTTGGAGCAGGCCAAGACCTGAGGTGGCCAAATAGCTTTTTAGTACGCCCAGTGAGCAGTCAGAAAGATTTACTGCGAGGTCGGCGAAATACGTAAGAAAACGAATGTCGCAGCAGATAACGGGGCTTGAAAAATATCAGCCTGTTTGCCGGCGATACACAAGTTGTGCAGTGAGCTTAATAAATCCATATGAAAGCAGAGAATAAATCCTCCAAGGTCGGCTTGCTGATTACGGGCGCGGTCCTCGTGTCTTTGCTGTCCGGCTGCGGAACCATGCCCGGCTGGATTGCATCCAGCGGAGCAAGCCGTCAACAGGTGGTGGAACAGCAGGATTCCGGTCGCATCGAAGGCATAGAGCTGATCGACGTCAACGATGCGCTTGCCAGAAAGCTGGCCGACAGCAAAAAGCTGGGACAGTTTTCCGACGTCTTCCATAGCTCGACGTCCAATAATTATCTGATAGGGCCGGGCGACATCATCGAGGTCTCGATCTGGGAGTCGCCGCCTGCGATGTTGTTCGGGACGTCTGGCCTCGATATCAAGTCCACCCCCGTCACCTCCAACTCCGTCACGTTTCCGGAGCAGATGGTTTCGCCGGGAGGCACGATCACGGTCCCCTTTGCGGGTCACGTTTCTGTACAGCGCCGCAGCACCCAGGAAATCGAGGCCGATATCGCAAAGCGGTTGCAGGGTAAGGCGAACATGCCCCAGGTGCTGGTGCGTGTGATCAAGAACAATACTTCCAATGTGACGGTGGTCGGCGAAGTGACGACCAGCACATTGATGCCCCTGACGCCCAAGGGTGAGCGACTGCTTGACGCACTGGCCGCAGGCGGCGGCGTGAAGCAGGCGGTCAATCGGATGGCGGTCCAGCTCTCGCGTGAGGATCAGACTTCGACGATGGCGCTGGATTCGATCATCCGCGACCCGCGCCAGAACATTCTGCTCAAGCCCGGCGACGTGATCACCGCGCTGTTTCAACCGCAAAGCTTTTCGGTGCTTGGTGCGACCGGCAAGAACGAAGAAATTGCATTCGAAGCTCAGGGCATCTCGCTTGCCCAGGCCTTGGCGCGTTCGGGCGGCCTGAACGACAGCCGCGCGGATGCTCGCGGCGTGTTCATTTTTCGCTTTGAAGATCCAAAGGTCGTGGACGGGCAGGGCAGCGAAGGACAGCAGGCATCCCAACGCGTCGAAGGCGCACCCGTTCCCGTCGTCTATCAGGTCGATCTGCGCGACCCGGCTTCATTCTTCGTCACCCAGAACTTCCCGATTCAAAACCGGGACGTGATTTACGTGGCCAATGCACCTGCTGCTGAATTTGAGAAATTCCTGCGCCTGGTGGTATCCGTGGCCGTCCCCAGCGTGACGCTCAACAATGCTCTGCGTTAAAGGGATCATGTTCCGATATCCGACCTTGTTGCGGGAGAGCCATGTCTGAGCCGCGTAGCTCGCTTTCTATCACGCTTGCCGTCTGGCGTGCGGTGTTCCTGCGGGAGTCGCTCGACCGCCTGTTTGACATGCGGGCGGCATGGTTCTGGCTGTTGATGGAGCCGGTGATGCACATCACCTTCATCACTTTTGTCTTCACTGCGATACGGCTGCACACCATCGGGGGAATCGACACCGCTGTCTGGATCATGGTGGGAATGCTCGCCTTTTTCCTGTTCCGGCGGACGGCCCTCCAGGTCATGTATGCCGTCGAATCCAATCAGCCCTTGTTCGCCTACCGGCAAGTCAAACCCTTCGACGTTGCCATCGTCCGGGCCGGGCTTGAGGCCTTTCTGATGGTGATTGTTTCGACCGTCATCCTGGGGGCGGCTGCTTTCCTCGGGCATGTGACGTTTCCCCGGGACCCTTTGCTGGTTGCCGTTGCGCTGTTAGGGCTGTGGCTCTATGGGCTGGGATTCGGGCTGGTGGCGTCCGTGCTGATGGAGCTCGTTCCCGAGACGGAACACATCCTCAAGCTCGTGATGTTGCCGCTATACCTGGTATCGGGGGTGATCATGCCCATCATGTCCGTGCCCCAACCCTATCGGGATCTGCTCATGCTCAATCCGATCGCGCACGGGCTTGAACTGGTGCGCGCGGGCTTCGTTCCTTACTACCACATGGTGCCCGGTACAAGCGCCGGTTATTTATATGCGTGGGCGGGCGCGAGCATTCTTCTCGGTATGGCGTTGTACCGCCGGTATGAATTGCGGTTGGTGATGCAATGATCATCGTCAACGACGTACACAAACGCTACAAGACCGAGCATGGTCTGGGCAAGTGGGTGCTGCAAGGCATCACGCTAACGATACCCCGCAAGCTGAACGTGGGCTTGATCGGTCAGAACGGCGCCGGAAAGTCGACGCTGCTTCGCCTGATTGGAGGCGTGGATCACCCCACCCGAGGCTACGTGCAGCGCCACTGCCGCGTTTCCTGGCCGATGGGGCAAGGCGGCCTCGAAGGCACGTTGACCGGCCGGCAAAACGCAAAGTTCGTTTGCCGCGTGCATGGACATCAATCTGATCTAGCGGACCGTCTTGCATTCATCCAGGACTTCTCCGAGTTGCGAACTGCCTTCGACGAGCCGGTCAGTACCTATTCCTCCGGGATGCGATCGCGATTGCAATTCGCCTTGTCGCTAGCCTTTGAGTTCGATGTCTATATTTCGGACGAAGTCACGGCGGCAGGCGATGCAGGCTTTCGGAAAAAGGCCGCGGCAGCCTTTCAGTCGATGACGACCCGGGCGGGATTGATCATGGTGGCTCACGACGAGGTCACGCTCAAGCAGTTTTGCCAGTCAGGCATTTGGATTCATGAGGGCAAGGCGCATTGGTTCGATCAAATCGACGACGCTCTCTCTGCATATAACGATTCTCTCGAAAAATGACGGAACAACACATCACGAAGAATGAGGGGCAACTCTCTAAAGTGACATCGTTGCTGGGCAAGACCCGTAACGACTGGCTCTCCATACGCCTGTTTCAACGGTTGATCCGGCTTACGCTGATCGTGGCGTTGCTGACGATAGTCTATTGGTTGTTCTTTGCATCCGATCGATATGTCTCCGAGGCCAACGTCATCATTCGCAAGACGGATTCGGTCAGCGCGCCCACATTTGATTTGACGATGCTCGCTTCCGGTGGCGGGTCCGTCAATCGGACTGACCAACTGCTGCTGCGCGATTACCTGTTATCCGTCGATATGCTGAAGAAGCTCGACGCCAAGCTCGAACTGCGCTCGCACTTCAGCGATTCCGGCCGCGATATCTTGTCCCGGCTCTGGTTCAAGGACGCGTCGACCGAGTGGTTCTACCGCTATTTCCAGTCGCGCCTGAACGTGGACTACGACGACTACGCCGGCGTGCTTCGCATCAAGGTGCAGGCCTATGACGAAAAGACCTCTCATGCGATCGCTGACATGCTGGTCAAGGAGGGCGAACATTACATGAACCAGTTGGGCCATGAATTGGCGGAGGCGCAGGTGGGCTTTCTGACAGCCCAGGTCACGCAGGCTCAGGCCCGGTTTCAGGAGGCCAGCCAGGCATTGCTGAATTTCCAGAACCAGCAAGGCCTGCTCTCGCCGCAGGCCACGGCCGAAAGCCTCAATGCGATCGTTGCGGAGCTTGAAGGCCAACGGGCCCAATTGCAGACGCAACTGGCCTCACTGCCGAAGTCCCTGGATCGCGATCATCCGAACATCTTGAGGATCAAGCAGGCGCTTAACGCGGTTGACCGTCAGATCGAGCAGGAAAAGGCAAAGCTCGCCACGCCTGCTGGCAAGACATTGAACGCCACGGTCGAGGAATTCCAGCGCCTGCAAATGCAGGTGAATTTCGCCCAGGATCTGTACAAATCTTCGCTGATCGCGCTTGAGAAAGGACGCAACGATGCCGTCCGGCTTCTTGAGAAGGTCTCCATCTTGCAGACACCCACAATGCCGGAGTATCCGCTTGAGCCACGCCGCTTGTACAACGCGCTCGCAACGTTGCTGATTGCGCTGATGATCGCCGGCATTTTGAAGTTGCTTGAGAGCATTGTGCTCGATCACGTTGATTGACCGGCCCAGGGATACGTCATGAATACCATTCGCTCAACGCAACAACAACCTGAGCAACCTGCGGCCAATACTGCTGTCGCGGCGTTGCAAGAAGAGAATGCGCTGCTGTTCAAGCAGCTTCATATCGTGCAGGAAGAGTTGGAACGGGTGCATCACGCATCGGGCTCGCATCGCACTGCCGCAGGTGGGCGGGTAGTGCTTGAAGATGGCAGATTTCCGGAAGTGGCGGCGGACAATCTGCGTTATCGCGCCATTCTCGATGCGCAACGCACAATGCATGCTACGGGGGCCCTGGATACGACCGCGGCCGGGCTGGGCGAGATCCTGATTCAGGGCTCCACCTCGGTTTCCGCGTTTGTCGCCACGCCGATGCGCCTGCTCAAAGTTTGGCGTAAAGAGAAGAAGCAGAAGCCACCCAAGAAGCTTGGAGGCCAGAGCTTCAGTGAAGTGATCGCCGCCTATGAGAAGGGCGGTGCGGCGGCGGTAGATAGCCTGCTGGCCAGCGTTTCATTGTCCTCGACCACGCATGCGAACGCGTTGACTGCGGTTGCCCGAAGCCAGATGCACGTGGATCCGGCCGCAGCGGTGGAGTTCGCGCGTCGTGCTTGCGCAATCGAGCCACGCCCGTTTCGCCTGAAATGGCTCGCTTTCCGCATGCATGAGGCGGGGGAGTTGGTCGAAGCTGAGGCATTGTTGGAAACGCTGCCGCTCGATACCAAGTTCAGCGATTCGGAAAGCCGGCAAGCGGCGCGACTGCGCAATGAGGCCAAACAGGTTCGCCTGCGAGAGGCATTGCAAAGCACCGGCTATGCCGAACGCCGAGGCAAAGTCGAACAGCAGATCGCCGCATTGGAGCAAGCGCATCGCGAGCAGGAGGGCCTGGCAGAGCAACGCGGTCGCGATGTCGAAGCGCTCAGGGCGACGCAGGCGCGCTTGCAGCAAGAGAATTCCGCGCTCACCGCCCAAGTGGCGGAGCAGGCCGGGACGATAGCCGACTTGCGCCGGGTCACCGAGACGCTGCGGACAACCCAGTCGCAATTGCAGATCGAGATTCGGGAATTGCGCGGACAACTGGCGGAACAGGTTGGGCTGAACGAAGAACTAGAGCGGGCCGTGCAGGCGCTGGAGTCGGCGGCGGTGGACGCAGACAAGGAAATGCAGGAGCTGCTTGAGCAGTGCAGCGAACAGACCGAACTTGCTGCGGGACGGGGCAGGGCGATCGCGGAAATGCAGATGGCGATGGCGCGGGCAGGCCAGGAAAATCTTGCAGTGCGCAAGCAGTTCGCGGAGCAGGCCGAGCTGGCGACCGAACGGGGTCGCGCTGTCGCGTCCCTGCAGGCTGCGAATTTACAGTTCGAGCGCGAGAAATCGGTGCTGATTGCGCAACTGTCCGAACAGGCGGAGCAGGCCGAGCTTGCCGACGAACGCGGCCGCGCCATCGCCGACCTTCAAACCGCGAAAGCGGCATGGGAACAGGAAAAAGCCGGGCTTTTGGCGCAGCATGCGGAGCACATCGCGCTGGTGACTGGCAGCCAAGACGCGCTTGAAGAGATCAAAGCGGCGAAGGCCCAATTGAAGCAGGAAAATGCGGCGCTGCTGGTCAAGCATGTGGAGCAGTTCGAGCTAGCCGCCGAACGTGGCCGTTCAATGGAAGCGCTCAAGGCAGTTCAGAGCGCACTGACTGAAGAGAATGCGCGCTTGCAAGCTCAGTGTGCGGAGCAGGCCAGAATCGCGGAGGAACAGGCGCCGGAGATCAAGGTACTGCAAGACCAGTTGCAATCGCGTGTCACCGTCGAGGCGGACTTGTCCGCCCGTCAGCAAGGGATGCAGGAAGAGCTCGTCAAAGCGGAGGCCCAGCTGGACCTCATCAAAGACATGCTCTTCAGAGGAGCGCGGCTATGAGTTCCATTTCTGGATCTCGGCGCCGTAAACAGCAGCTTCGCAAGTCCGTCGCGGCGCAAGAGGCGCAACCCGTGCAGATGGTCATGCCCTATGACGAAAACCTGCTTGAGCGGGTCCGCACGCAATGGCAGTTTGGCGACTGGGATAGCCTGGTGAGATTGGAGCGCAACACTATCCAGCATCACCCCGATCGATCCAAACTCGCTTTGCTTGCGGCCGCCGGCCAATTCCAGACTGGACGGGCAGAGCTGGGCAGGCAATACGTTCGTCTGGCGCAGGATTGGGGTTGTGGCGAAACGCTGGTCATGCAGGTGTTGGCGGCGGGCGTGCATAACAGTCTGGGGCGCGCAGCCGCGCAGGCGGGGAATGCGCCGCGCGCGCTCCGCCATTTTGAAAGTGCCATTCAGATTGTGTCTCCCGGATCAGACAGCCGATTGCTGCTGCGCGCCCGTTGCCAGGAGCAATACGCGCAACTGGGCCTCAAGGTGCCGGAGAGTTCAGGCGAGCTCCAGAATCACCGGCCCACCCAGGCGGTTTCACATGCGCTCAGACTGACGCACGTCAACGATGAATCGCCAGTAGATGTCGATGCCTTTTTCTCGGCAGAGGAAGGCGAGCGTCCCCGGGCCTTGAGCGAAGCAGCAGATTATTTTGCGAATTCGTTTGAGCAAGCGCGGGTGCCGACGGTGGATTGGGTCTCTGTCGTCCATCGAGGCAACACCTACTTCTTTCTCCATTTTTCTGGCGACTACATCCCGAAAAAAATGGCTGAGAAGGGGCAGTTTTACGAATCTGCCTATCTCAATCTGCTCGCGCGCCTACACAAGCCGGGAGGTTTGATTATCGATGGCGGCGCCAACATCGGTAATCACGCGGTGTTCTTTGCCGGCGTCATGGGGGGGCCGGTCATTGCATTTGAGCCCCAACCTTTCAATTACGGCTGCTTGTTGGCGAACGTCTATTTGAACCGCCTTGAAGCCAAGGTGGATGTTCGGCAGGTCGCGTTGGGAGACGAGGACGGACAAATCGAATTGGTTCAGGCCCTTGAAGGTAATTATGGCTCCTTCACGGCGGATCCGTCACTGGCCAAATCTGCTGAAGGTGACAGCGGGGCACTGACTGTCTTTCCAGTCCCGGTGTCCACGCTGGATGCGGAATTGGCGGATTATCAAGATGCCGTGTCCATCATCAAGCTGGATCTCGAAGGCATGGAGCCGGATGCGTTGCGGGGCGCCAAAAATATTATTGAGCGAAGTTTGCCCGTCATCGCCGTTGAATGTTTTACGAAGTCGGTCTATCAGGAAATTAAGAATCTTCTCGGTGGTATGGACTACTTTGTCATCGATTCTACGAACGCCACGCCGACTTTTATCTTTCTTTCGCGCAGGAACCCTCGACATTTGGAAGCGTTGTCTACATATCTTGAGATGTCGTCAGTGGGGAAGTTTGCATCTAGCGCGGTATTTAATGAGTCCAAGCCATGAGTGATATTGAAAAAAAGCCGGTTATCAACGTGTTGACGGTATTTGGCACACGGCCAGAAGCGATCAAGATGGCGCCGGTTGTCAAGGCGCTGGCCGTCGATCCCGCGTTCGATGCCAAGGTCTGCGTTACCGCGCAGCATCGCGAAATGCTAGATCAAGTGCTGGAACTATTCGACATTACGCCTGATTTCGATTTGAATCTGATGGCGCCGGGTCAGGACCTGTCGGACATTACGAGCAAGGTCTTGGTGGGCATGCGCGAAGTCTATCGGCAATGGATGCCGGACATCGTGCTGGTTCATGGCGACACCACAACTACGCTCGCCACGAGCCTTTCAGCCTATTACGCCAAGGTGAAGGTCGGTCACGTAGAGGCCGGTCTGCGCACGGGCAATAAATACTCTCCGTGGCCCGAGGAAATGAACCGGCGCTTGACCGGCGCGGTCGCCGACGTGCACTTCGCCCCAACCGCCGGCTCGCAAGCCAATCTACTGCGCGAAGGGGTTGCACAGAATTTGATCCATGTCTCGGGGAACACCGTCATTGACGCACTTCTTGACGTCGTCGAACGGGTGCGCGCCGAGGGTCCGCTAAAGCGAGAATTTGAAGAGCAGTTCAGCTTCGTTGACCCACTGAAGCGGCTGCTCCTGGTCACCGGGCATCGCCGTGAAAATTTCGGCGCCAGTTTCGAGAACATTTGCTTAGCCCTGCGCGACATCGCCGCGCGCGGCGATGTGGAGATTGTCTATCCGGTGCATCCCAATCCGAACGTGCAAGAGCCTGTTCGCCGCATCCTGGGGGACGTCGAGAACGTACATCTGATATCGCCGCTCGATTACCTGCCTTTTGTTTACCTGATGGATCGCAGCGCATTCTTGATAACCGACTCCGGGGGCATTCAGGAGGAAGCCCCCTCTTTAGGAAAACCCGTCCTGGTTATGCGGGACACCACGGAACGCCCCGAAGCGGTCGATGCGGGCACTGTCAAGCTCGTAGGGACAGATCGTGTCGCCATTTACGAAGCGGCCAACCTGTTGCTCGACGATCAGGAAGCGCATGAGGTCATGGCTCGTGCGCACAATCCCTACGGCGACGGCCAAGCGGCTACTCGCATTCGGGACATTCTGAAATCCATGCTTTATTGAGTACACCGGCATGTTTAACACCATCGAAATTATCGGCCTGGGCTATATCGGCCTGCCTACTGCTACGTTATTCGCCTCCCGCAAAAAAACCGTGATCGGCGTGGATGTAAACCCGCACGCTGTGAACACGATCAATCAGGGTCGCATTCACATCATTGAACCCGAACTCGACATGCTGGTGCACGCTGCGGTAACGGCCGGCTATTTGCGTGCGACCCGCGAGCCCGAGCGAGCCGATGCGTTTCTGATCGCCGTACCTACACCTTTCAAGGAAGGACACAAGCCCGACGTCAGCTACATCGAGGCGGCCGCACGTTCCATAGCCCCGGTGCTTGAAAAGGGCAACTTGGTGATCCTTGAGTCGACGTCTCCTGTCGGAACGACCGCAAAGCTGGCTGAATGGCTGTCGCAAATGCGGCCGGACCTGAGCTTTCCTCAGCAAGAAGGGGAGCTGGCCGATGTCCAGGTTGCGTATTGCCCCGAGCGAGTCTTGCCTGGCAGGGTCGTGCACGAATTAGTATCGAACGATCGCGTAATCGGCGGAATGACCAATACAGCTACGCATATGGCGGTTGAGCTATACCGAATTTTTGTCGAGGCTGAGTTGATTCCTACCGACGCGCGCACGGCAGAAATGTGCAAGTTGACTGAAAACAGCTTCCGAGACGTGAATATCGCTTTCGCCAACGAACTTTCGGTGGTTTGTGATCGACTAGGTATTGACGTATGGGAATTGATCGAATTGGCCAACAGGCACCCCAGGGTCAATATATTGCAGCCTTCGGCTGGCGTCGGTGGTCATTGCATTTCGGTAGACCCGTGGTTCATCGTCGATTCGACTCCAGAGGACGCGCGCATTATTAAAATGGCTCGCGACGTGAATGATCAGAAGCCGGAATGGGTTGTTTCGAAGATCAAGACCGCAGTTGATGCGATTCTTGAACAAAAGCCAGGAATCGCCAAGGCGGACATCAAAATCGCTTGCCTGGGCCTTGCTTTCAAGCCTGATATTGACGACCTTCGAGAAAGCCCAGCAATGGGTATTACGGAACAAACTTCTCGCTTGGGCTGCGAAGTGCTGGTCGTGGAACCGAACATCGATGAGTTGCCCGAACAGTTGGCCGAGTCGAATGTGAGCTTGGTGACGCTTAAGGCTGCTCTGGAAACTGCAGATATTGTGTGTGTTCTTGTGAAGCATCGACCATTCATCGATGAAATTAACGACATAAGTCACCACGAGAATGTGATAGATGTTGTTGGGTTGCTGCATTTGCCGGCGGCTAGCACATATAGGTAATGAGCATGAACGAATCGATTGTCCGGCAAGCCGCCACGGAGTATGCCCGAGGTAATTATGGGGCAGCTTTGGCTTTTTACAAAAAACTGGCCTCAATGCTTGGCGACCGCTTCTTTCAAGCGAATGTACTGCTGTGCGAAAAGCGGCTTGAGGGAAACGAGGGAGCGGCCAGCGGCAATCCGGCTTTGAAAGAGATAAAAGTTGCGTGCGTGATGGACGAATTTTCGTTCGCTTCGTACAAAGACACCTGCACGCTTCTTAATCTCTCGATTGATAGCTGGGAGCGCGAACTTGAAGAGTTCCTGCCTGATATTCTCTTTATTGAGTCAGCTTGGCGAGGCAAGGAAGAGGCGTGGAACGGAAAAATCAGCCGAGCTTCCGCCGAGTTGGTGGGGGTCTTGGATTGGTGCAAAGCACGCGACGTCCCCACACTATTCTGGAATAAAGAAGATCCCGTTCATTACGGCACATTTTTGAGCACTGCCAAGTTATTTGACAATGTCTTCACGACGGATATCGGCTGCATTGCAAACTACAAGCGGGATCTGGGCCACGAGTGCGTGTATTTGCTGCCATTTGGCTGCAACCCCGTCGAGCAAAACCCAATAGAAAAATTTTCGCGTCGACAATCAGCGAATTTTGCTGGTAGCTATTATGTGAGGTACCCCGAGCGCGCGCGCGATCTTGACACTCTTTTGAGTACCTTCGTCGAGCATTGCGGCGTGGAAATCTATGATCGCCAGCACGGCAAAGGGGATGTGAATTATGCCTTTCCAGAAAAATACCATCCACTGATTCTTGGAAACTTGAAGTACGAACAAATTGATATCGCCTATAAGGGTTATCAATACGGGATTAATCTCAACTCCGTGAAACGCTCGTCTACGATGTTTGCGCGCCGTGTCTACGAATTGTTGGCGTGCAACACCATCGTGGTTAGCAACTATTCTCTTGGGGTCCGACAACTTTTCTCTGAGCTCGTGGTGTCGAGCGATAGTAAGACGGAGTTGAAAAGGAGAATCGAAGCGCTCAGTGCAAACTCTGCGTATCGTGCTCAACTCAAGGCCGCAGGTCTGAGGAAGGTCATGACCGAACATACGTACGAGAATAGGTTCTCGTACGTTGCCGAAAAGGTGTTGGGCAGAAAAAGAGGCAATCTGCTGCCTCGGATCAATGTGTTGGCCGTGGCCTATTCTTCGGAAGAGCTTGACCGCCTCGTAAATATGTTCCGAAATTTTCAATACGACAATAAGTCGCTTACCGTTGCAGTACACGGCGATAGCTTCAAGCTTCCCGCTGGAGGAGACGGCAATGAGCGCTTAGTGAGAGCTCTGTCGTTTGCTGACGCCGTTGGCAAATTCGATGCCGGTAGTTTCTTCACTTTATTGAAGGCTGAAAATTTTTACGACAAGAATTATCTGGTCGATTTGGCCATCGCAACAAAATACACTACCGCGAAAATCATAGCGAAGGGGCAGTTTGCTGAACAACGTGCAGCGATTGGCTCTGAATATATGTTCGGCAACGCGTTCTATCCGGATGCCGCTCTCCTTAGTCATGAAGGGGCAACGACAGTCGTGTCGCAGGCGCTTGCGGCTCTGCAAGGTCCGGCGGTTTTGAAAACTGCACATGATGAAGACGTCTTCTACATCGACTCATTGAGTTTTTATTCAGGCTCTGAGGAAGAATGGGCCGAGTTGCCTGCCGAGAACCAGATTAAGATCAACGCCGGCGTCAAGATTGACGATGTTTTTGATCAAGCGGAGAGAGTAGCGCCCGCGGTAGATTTGCAGATTGATGCTCTACAGGTAAGCGCCTTTACCGGAGGCGAGTTGGGGGCCATCTTTGATCCACCGCCGAAAGCAGAAATAGGTGTTGTGTTCTCCGTCCGCGGAAGTGAATTGCAGATTGATGTTGGAGATAACGCAAAGCTTCCTTACTACTGCTATGCAAAAGACCCGTTCCCGGTGGAAGAGCTCTGGCGCAATCGAGATGGCAAGATCTACTTAGAAGCTTCTCCAGGCTTGAATCTCTCTTCGGTCGCTATTTTCTTCGATGCGAAAAAAAATAGATTGAGCCATTCGATTCCCACGGCAAATTTGAATCAAACCGTAGATATTCCGCAGGATGCGGCTTTTGTGCGCTTTGGTATCCGTGTGGCGGGAAGCCAGGCTGCGGCGCGTGCGACAATCAAGCGGGTGATTTTCGATCATGTAGCTTCAGAGCATAACTTGGCATGGGTACCGTCTGGTAAGCACCTTCTCATTGCGCCCAATTATCCCGAGTACGATGATTACTATCGCTATGGGTTCGTGCATCGCCGCGTAAAGAGCTATAGAGAACGTGGCGTAGTTGTCGATGTTCTACGGTTCAGGCCCGGTTCCGATTTGAAGTTGTACGAGTATGAGGATGTTGATGTTGTGTCAGGAGGAGCGACCGTTCTGGAGAAGGTTCTTCATGCGGGTCGCTACTCGTCTATCGCTGTTCATGCTCTTGATCAAGAAATGTGGAATTTGGTGTCTCAATATCTGGACACCACCAAGGTCGTAGTATGGTTGCACGGCGCCGAGATTCAGTCTTGGAAGCGGAGAATGTTTAATTACGCAACGCCTCAAGAAGTGTCGATTGCGAAATCTAACGGAGAACGGCGCGACGCGTTCTGGAAATCTGTGTTTGCCCTTCAACATCCAAATCTACACTTCGTCTTTGTTTCGAATTATTTTATGCGTGAAGTAATCGGTGACTTGGATATCGAAATCCAGCCCGAGAATCTTCACATAATTCATAACCCTATCGATCAGAGTATTTTCTCTTACCAACGTAAAGACAAGCAGTTGAGGAAGCGGATCTTGTCGGTTCGCCCCTACGCCACAAGAGTCTATGCCAATGACCTGACGGTAAAAACCATACTCGAACTGTCCAATCGACCGTATTTCGAAGAATTGAATTTTCTGCTGGTCGGTGACGGCATGTTGTTTGACGAGACGGTCGCGCCGGTTCGGCATTTCACGAATGTCGAAATTCGCCGGAAATTTCTTTCCCAAACAGAGATCGCCGAACTTCACAAAGAGTATGGCGTGTTTTTGTGTCCCTCTCGCATGGATACCCAAGGCGTATCCCGAGATGAAGCGATGTCGTCGGGCCTAGTGCCGATCACGAATGGGGTGGGAGCGATTGCGGAGTTTCTGAGCGAAGAGGCCGGTTTCATTTGCGATGAAGAGGATTATCTTCAATTGGCTGCGGCCATTGATAGGTTGTATCACGATCCGGAATTGTTTATTAAGATGTCCGAAACCGCTGCTGCCTCAATTCGTCAAAGCCGTGGGGATGATCTCATAGCGACGCAAGAAATCGCTTTAATAAATTGAATCCGACCAAACCGTGGTCCTTCGTGATTGCTTTCGCTATATAGGTGTTTCGTGAAACATTTGGTTCTAAAGCTGGATGATATTGGTTGTGATGCTAACCGCCCGGTTGTGGATCTTGTACTGTGGGCGATGCTTGAAAAAATTCCGGTTTCTATCGGTGCAATTGGCGGACTCTTGAAGAGCATTCCCCAAGAGTTGGTCGAAATTGTTCGAACGGCGCACGGGGCAGGGTGGCTGGAGCTTTGGAATCATGGATTCAACCATCTTCGTTACGACCAGCTATCGCCCGAAGACGCGCTCCGTGACTTGGTCGATGGACACACCGCTATTCAGAATGTGTTTGGAATTGAGCCAGATGGCTTTGGTTTCCCATTCAATAAATTTGACGACGCGACATTGCGTCTCGTGCGCTCTCGATATCCTGAATACTTTGTTTACGAGAGCGATTTAAACTCTTTTAAGTGGGTTTCTCCAGAATTTAATGTATTCGCAGACGGACAGCCGCGTTTTGAACGGTTTTTGGAACGTGTGGGTGCTCGTAACCGCGCAGACAATCTTATTCTCCAGGCTCACCCGCCACGTTGGTCTAAAGAGGGATTCAGGGAATTCACGCGCTGCGTAGCGGAGCTTGTGGAAGGCCGTGGGTACGTGTGCCTGAAAGGCCGCGACGCCATCGAGTCCTATTCCAAGGAGCTTCGCTCCGAAGTTCCAGCGACGCCGGTTGCCAGGGTCCTACGAGGAATCGAAAGCCTATCGTCCGCCTGGGTGAGCAAGGCACCTGAATATACAAAAAATCTATCAAATTTTGAAAACTACTTTTTAACCCGTTTCAACTCCGATACTTATAAGAATTGGAATCAAGTATTAGGCGAGTTGGCGCCATTTCAGCCAAAAAGGGTCTTGGATCTTGGTTGTGGATTGGGCAACTGGTCATTGCCGCTGTGGCTATCTGGCGCAGCAGACAAGCTGGTGCTAAATGACGTTCATCCCACAATCGTGGCGGCGCTCAAGGATGGGATGGCGGCTCTGCCAAGAAAAGACGGGATCGAGATCAGCGGCGCTAATTTGTTGAGTGCGGCCCCACCCCAGAGTGCTGAATTCGATTTTTTAGTCAGCGCCAATACATTCAATTATTTGGACCCGGTGGAGTTCTTTAAATTCTCTCAGTCAGCAGTCTCGCGTGGCGGGAGGATGCTGCTAATGTTGCAAACACCGGCCTTTAATCGCCTTCGATTCCGACGGGCGTTCGAGCTTGCTGATAGGTCCACAGGTGTAGAGGCGTTGGAAAGTGACTTCGCGATGCTGGTGCGCCAGAAGTATGGTGTCTTTCCTACCGATGTGAGGCATGCGTATCCTCTTGAGGAAATTGAGCGATTGGCTGCCATGTTCGACTTCACTTTGGCATCCAGATTTTTGCCATTTGGAGAGATTAAAGAAGATGGCGAGAGCGTGTACGAGTGCCTTCTGTTTAGAAAGATGAATAATATGGCTCGGGAGATCGCGTCGCGGCCGGACTGGTTAAGTGAATGTCAATCTACCGTTGGCATTAATTTTGGGTCTAAAGCTTTTGATGCCACCAGTGTCCCTGGAAATACGTCGA
Organism: Achromobacter piechaudii NBRC 102461; assembly: GCF_001571245.1. Taxonomy (GTDB): domain Bacteria; phylum Pseudomonadota; class Gammaproteobacteria; order Burkholderiales; family Burkholderiaceae_B; genus Achromobacter; species Achromobacter piechaudii. The sequence continues at coordinate 1,111,894 of NZ_BCTK01000001.1, forward strand.
CAACCTATTTCAAATATTCGGGAAGCTGGGTTTTCCCCGATTCACTAGCTGCTGGAGATGTTGAAAAAATTGTGGCAGTGAAAGATTCACTTTATAGTCTCCGGCGAAGCGAAGTGATTAATTTTAATTTGCTTCGGCATGTTGCAGATGGCGAATCGCCGATATCAGAATTCGCGGAAAGGGTATTCGAATTTTCAAAAAAATTTAGTTAACTTGTGCGATGGGTATGGAGCGAGCCTCTCCATGCCGAAAATGATAGTTTCGCAAATATGTCGGAACTACAAGTTCAGCTCAGACATATTTGGGGACTCGATAATTATGTTCCAACAACGCTACGCCATGCTTACGGTGGATACCGAAGCTCTTCCGAAGCGTGCAGAAGCCGATCACGTTAGAAGGTTGATTTGGGGTTCGCACGCTAGCGGGGAGGCTGGTATCAGGCAACTCAGTGACTTAGGTAACGAGTTTGGCGTTAAGCATGTGTTCTTTGTAGATCTGTGCGGGGCTTACGGACGGATGGAGGAAATGCGGGAGGTAGTGCGATGGCTTAACCATGACGCTTCTCAAGATGTGCAACTCCACGCGCATCCCGAAGTTCTGCCTCAGAGTTTTTGGAGAGAGCACGGGCTCGATAGTCGTCCCTCGTTGATGAACGAGTACAGCAGTGTGGAACGCGCCGAGTTTGTTTTGCGCCACTTTGGTGGAATTATTAGCGAAGTTACTGGCGAGCCCGTACGAGCGTTCAGGGCTGGCTCTTTTCGATGGAATTCGACCTTGATTCAGGCCATGAGGCGGGCCGGTTTTGAGCTATCTTGCAATAATTCGATGCGTGCCTTCAGTGCAGGTCGATGCACATATGGCGAGCCGACAAGTTATCCATTTATGTGGTCGAACGGGGTTATCGAGATACCAATCACCGAGAGCAACGCTCATTCTCAAAGTTTGGGTGGAGCACATTGGGCGAGTCTCACTTTTCCTGAGTCGCCATACTTTGGGGCTGCTAGCGCCAGGCCATCATGGTTTGCGCGCCTTCGGTCGCGTAAACCCAGTTTTTCCGTCTTCTTGCTTCATTCTTGGTCTTTGCTGCAATGGGATGAAGCCGGGTATGCAACTTATCGGAACGATCAACGTCTAGAGGCGTATCGAAAACTGCTGGGCAGTCTTTCAAAAGACTACGATGTAATAACAACTCGAGATTTCCTGGACTTGAGGGCGAGAGGTAAGATTCCAATCGATCATGAAGTGGATATTGATAAGGCAGTAATTAGAAAATGAAGGATCGTTACGCGCTAATCACGGTGGATACCGAAGCGTTGCCAAAGCGTGCTTCGCAAAATCATGTAGACCGGCTCATGTGGGGGAAGCACGAGAAGGGGACTGCCGGCATAGCGGAAATGTGCGCGATTGGCGATGAGTTCAATGCGAAGCATGTGTTTTTTGTTGATCTCTGCGGGGCTTACGCATCATTGGACCAAGTGCGCGAAGTCGTGCGCTGGTTAGATGGACAAGGTCAGGATGTACAGTTACATACTCATCCGGAATACCTGCCAGAAAGTTTTTGGGCGCAGCATGGGATGGCGGCGCGGCCTCAGTACATGAATCAATACACCGATGACGAAAGAGCCGAATTTGTGATTCGTCATTTCGGAAAAATGATCTCGGACGTGACCGGAAAGCCGTTGCGCGCATTTCGCGCAGGTTCGTTCCGTTGGAATGCTTCGACCATACGCGCCTTGAAAGCGGCGAATATTCCGCTTTCCTTCAACAATTCAATGTGCGCCGTCCACGCCGGTCAATGTCCCTATAGCGAACCCACCAATCACCCGTATATCTGGTCCAACGGCGTGATTGAAGTGCCCACGACGGAGAAGAAGATTCTTCCGAAGGTGGGCAAGGACGAGTGGTGGGCGCGCTTGACCTACCCGGAATCGAGCTATTTCAAGTTTCGTCCGTGGTGGGGCAAGTTGTTGCTCGACACGTTCAGCGGCAGCCCGTCCTTCGCCGTGTTTCTGCTGCATTCCTGGTCATTGCTGTATTGGGACGAGAATGGTTTTGGCAGCTTCCGCGATGATCAGCGCCTTGAAGGCTACCGTAAGTTGATGGCGCGCCTCACTAAGGACTACGACGTCATTACGACGGCAGACTTTCTGGATCTGCACGCGCAGGGCAAGATCGCGACTACGCACGAAGTTGATCTGGCGTTGGCGGAGATCACTGCGCCGGCCAGTGGTGGTCCGGCATGCTAACAAGGCCCGCGTGGTCGAGAGTGGGTGAACAGTGGCTCGCGCTCAATCGCGTGTTGACGGTGGGAGCACTGACACGCAAGCTGCGCGCCAAACGCGGCGAGCTTGCTTATGAACCCGATCCGACCAGCATGCTCTACGTGGCGGCCAGCGCTTTGCCGTATCACACGAGCGGTTACACCACGCGCACGCATGAAGTGATCCGTGCGTTGGGCGCTGCCGGGGCGCGGGTGCACGCGGTGACGAGGACTGGATATCCGTGGGATCGGAAAGATCGCTTGCAGGACGCCAGCAGCGCAGAAACACTTGTTGGCGATGTGCGTTATCTGCATGTGGACCGGCCCATGAACAATCGGCCGGTATGGTCGTACGCGCTTCAAGCTGCCTCGGCGCTGGCGCAGATTGCCGCCCGCAATCAAGTTGCCGTGATCCATGCGGCCTCCAATCATGTCAATGCCTTGCCCGCGTTGCTGGCAGCCAGAAGCCTGGGCATTCCGTTTCAGTACGAAATGCGCGGCCTGTGGGAGTTGACCCGCGTGTCGCGCACGCCCAACTACGATAAGTCGCAGGCGTTCAGGCAGGGTCTGCAACTGGAAGGTCTGGTGGCGAACAGCGCGGACAGGTTGTTTGTGATCTCCGAACAACTGGCGAAGTTCGTCGCGGACCGCTGGGCTGTGCCTTCTGCACGCGTTGCCCTGTTGCCTAATTGTGTGGATCCTGACCGATTCCGTGTGACGGACCCGGACCACATAACGCCCAACAGCGTAGGTTACGCAGGGTCTTTGATCGGCTACGAGGGGCTTGATACGTTGATCGACGCGGTAGCGCTAATGGCTAAGTCGGGTCGTCGGGTCACAGTCAATCTCATCGGCGACGGAGAGGCCCGCGAGCAGCTGGAAGCCCGCGTGCGCCGCCTCGAATTGACTGACCGCATCCATTTCCACGGCAAACTGCCGCCCCAGGACGCACGCGATTTGCTTGGCGCCAGCCAATTGGTCTGCATCCCTCGCAAGCCCTATCAAGTCTGCGAGATCGTGCCGCCGATCAAACTGGCCGAAGCATTGGCGCTGGGCAAGCCGGTGATTGCGGCCGACTTGCCCGTGCTGCGCGACGAGATGGGCGCGGAACCTGCGGGCTGGTTTTTCCGGGCGGGCGATGCGGCCGACCTGGCGCGCGTCATGGGGGCAGTCCTGGACAATCCGACGAAGATTCGTGAGGTCTCCGAGCAAGCAAGACGCTACGTCGTTGCGCATCGTAATTGGGGCAATTTTGTCAAACACGCTACGCCGATGGCGCAGAATGGGGAATTGAATGGTCGGCGGGCTGGTTAGGAAGCTGGGCGCGTTGCTGTATGACTACCCGAAGGTGGAAGAGGACGCCGTTCGGGAGGGGCCGTTCGGACGGCTGAAAGTCGCGCTCGTCACCGACTACTTCACGTCGGATTGCCTGTCCGCCGAATGCCGCGTGCGCAACGTCACTCCTCGCAATTACAGGGAGATCATCGATGAATGGAAGCCTGATCTGCTGTTCGTCGAATCGGCCTTTCATGGCATAGACGGCAGTTGGCGGTACGAGCTGGCCAAGCAATCCAAGCTGATGCGCCTGCGGCCGCCCAAGATGATCTTCGAGGTGGTTGCGGCGGCGAAGGCGAGGGGAGTGCCGACGGTGTTTTGGAACAAGGACGACGGCGCTTTCTTCGATGCATTCATCGATGTGGCGAAGGCGTTCGATTTCATTTTCACGACCGACAAAGAGTGCATTGAAGGCTATCGCCGGCAGGTGCCGGACCATGTGCCGGTCCACGCGCTGGTGATGCCGTACCAACCCGCCTACCACCAGTTCACGGGCTTCGATTTTCAGCGCAAGGAAGCCTGTTTTACCGGTAGCTATTACCGGCGCATTCTGAATGAACGCAGGCGTTTCCTGGATATGGTTTTCGAAGCTTGTGAAGCGGCGGCGTTGCCCTTGAACGTCTTTGACCGCAACCACGACCGGATGTCGCGGCATTTCGAATTCCGCTTTCCGCGAAACGCGCAGTTGCGCATGCATTCGAAGGTGGCGCATCGGGCGACGGCCGCAGTCTATAAGTCTCACGTGATTTCGCTGAACGTGAATTCGGTGACTGCGTCGGAAACGATGTGCTCGCGACGGTTGTTGGAGATTCTTGCTTGCGGCGGTATCGCAGTGACCAACCGGAGCCGCTCCGTGGACAAGTATTTCAGCGAGTATTGCCACGTGGTGACGTCGCAGGACGAGGTCACCGAGCTGTTTTCGCGGCTGCGACACGGCCCGTCCGGTGCAGACTTGGAGCGGGCTGAGGCCGGGGCAGCCTATGTCAGGCAGCATCACACCTGGGCGCACCGTTTGCAGGAAGTCTGCACGGTTGTGGGTCTTTGAACGGAACCGGGCGCAATGGCTGTCTTGTTTTCATATCTGGCTCAGGCCGTCTTCGTTCTGGTCGTGCTCGCCTTCGGCCTTTACGTCATTCTTGAGTTGCGCGTCTTGCTGATTTCACGGAAGGTGGAGCGTCGCAAGCTGGCGGCGATCGACCAGGCCGTGGTCGATATCGACCGCACGAATCTGCCCCGCGTCAGCGTCCTCCTTCCCATCTGCAATGAATCCTCGGTCGTCGAGCGCTTGATCGATGCGGCGTGCCGCTTGCGCTATCCGCCAGGGGCGTTGGAAATCCTCATCCTGGATGATTCTTCCGATATCACTTCCAAGCTCGCTCAGGCCCGCGCCGACGTACACGCCGCATCGGGTGTGAATGTCCGAGTGATCCGCCGGCAGGACAGGAAGGGCTTCAAGGCCGGAAACCTCGTTCATGGCATCCAGCAATCCACGGGAGATTTCTTCGCCATCTTCGATGCGGACTTCGTGCCGCCCGAAGATTTCCTGTTGCGGACCATTCCCTGTTTCGAGGACCCCAGCCTGGGGTTTCTGCAGACGGGCATCGGCTACGAAAACCGCGACGCCTCTTTTCTCACACGTTTCCAGGCGATGGAAATGGGGCATCAGCAGTACGTGACCGTCGGTTTGAGCGAGGACGGAGACATGGCCTCGCTCAGTGGCAGCTCTTGCGTCTGGCGGCGGGCGTGCGTTCAGGCACTGGGGGGATGGAATGCGTCAACCGTGACCGAGGATGTGGATCTGGGATACCGGGCGCAGTTCGGGGATTGGAAATACGCCTATCTGCGCGATGTGGTGTCGATGTCGATACTGCCCGAAACCATCAGCGCGTTCCGCGTGCAGCGTGAGCGCTGGGGTCGCGGCCTGATCCATAGCGCGTTTAAGCACGTTGGCCGGATGTTCAAGCAGCGCATGCCTTTCCTGAAACGCCTGCATGCGGTGTCGATGATGTTTTCATCGGTCTTGCTGGCGGCGATCTACGTATTGGTGTTGTTGAGCCTGCCGCTGAACTATCTGGTGAACTTCGATCAGGATGCGTTCAACTGGGGTGCGCTGGCCTTCTTTGTGCTGGTGACGATCTGGTCGCTGGACAACGCGTTTGGCGCGCGCAAGGGTGCACGCCTGGAAGACAAACCCAGTCTGGCGATGGCGCTTTGGTACAACTATCTGTACATCGCCATGTTCCTGCCAATGGCCTGGTACTACTTTGCCGGTGGAATACGTGCCCTGTTCGGGGTGTATGGCGAGTTTCATCGCACCCCGAAAGGGCAAGACGAAAAGCGTTCTCGCCTGCCTCGCATCAATGGCCTGCTCATGGCCGGAGAGGCCTTCACCTTCTGTTATTCGATGGTCGCGCTGGGCGTGGCCGTGCGCGAACACAATTACGTGCTGGTGCCATTGAATTTGACCGTCTGCGTCGGGTTCGGGATGGTGGTGTATTGGTCCTGGCACGAGGCGCGGGCCAGCGGCAGGGCAGCGCGATAAGGTATTTGGGGCGGCGGCGGGATGCGCCGCGCGCCAGCCTTACATCGCTTCGGCCAGGATCCTGACGGTGGATGCGATCTGCGCTTCGGTATGCATGCAGGACATGAAGAAACGCAGGCGCGCGGTCTTCTCCGGCACCGCCGGGTAAAGAATAGGTTGTACGTTGATCCCGTGCTTGAACAGCACCGCCGACAGGCGCGTCGCCTTTAATGAGCTGCCCGTGATGGCCGGCACCACCGCCAGGCCGGTACTCGTGCCCGTGTCGATGCCGGCAGCCTTGGCACGTTCCAGAAAAAACTTGCCGCGCGCCTGCAGGGCGGCCACGCGATCCGGCAACTCCTTCATGCGGCGCAGCGCGGCCAGCGACGCCGCCGCGACGCTGGGCGGCATGCCGACGCTGTACAGGAAGCCCGGCGCCAGGAATTTCAGATGCTCCACCAGGGCTGTTTCCCCGGCGATATACCCGCCGCATCCGGCCAGCGTCTTGCTCAACGTGCCCATCCAGATGTCCACGTCTTTGCCATCGACACCGAAATGCTCGCGGATGCCGTAGCCGCGTGCGCCCATGACTCCCAGGGAATGCGCTTCATCCACCATCAGGAATGCACGATGGCGCTGCTTGATCTCGATGAAACGAGGCAGGTCAGGATAGTCGCCGTCCATGCTGTAGATGCCTTCCAGCACGATCAGCACACGTTCGAACTGGTGGCGCTGTTCGTGCAGGATGGCGTCCAGCGCTTCCCAGTCGTTGTGCGGAAAGCGCAGGCGGCACGCGCCTGACAGCAGGATGCCTTGCAACACGCTGTTGTGGATCAGCTCGTCATGCAGGACAAGATCACGCGGGCCGAACAGATGGCCGATGGTGGATACGTTCGTGGCGTGACCGCTGACGAAGGTGACGGCGTCGTCGACGTCATACAAGGCCGCGATTTCCATTTCCAGCTCGCGGTGCACGGGCCGCTCGCCAGAGACAAGGCGGCTGGCGGATACCGAGGTGCCGTAGCGATCGATGGCGGCTTTCGCTGCCGCCGAGACGACAGGGTCGCCGGACATATTCAGGTAGTTGTAGCTGGCGTAGTTGATGTAGTCGGCGCCGCCGATCTGCGTGCCTGCGCCTGCCGTGCCTTCATGCAGTTTGAAGAACGGATTCTTCACCCCGAGCTTGTTCGCCCCGTCGTTGATGATGCGCAATTGCTGATAGCCGGGATGCAGGTGGAAGCGGTAATGCTCCTGCGGGATGTCCGCTTTCTTTTCGGCCGGTCGCGCGGGTGCCTTGGCGCCTGGAGCGGCCGCTTGGCGCAGCTTGCGCTCCAGGGTCTGCTGGATCAGCTTGTCTTTGATGCCGGCAGCCAGGCCGGGCAACTTCTTCATGGTGCTCAATTAATTCTGACCTACTGGATCATGCGTTGGATGGGCAGGCTGCCGTTCATCTTGATCTCGTCCACCAGCGCGGTGACGGCAACGGAACCCACGTCAACGGCATGGCTCGCGGCAACCTGCTGGACGTTGGCGGCCACCGCATCGCCGGCTTCGTGATGTTCCTCGCGCAACAACAGCGCCAGCCGCTCGGCCAGCTTGGCGGGTGTGGGGCTTTCGTTGAGCGCCATCACGGGCAGGCGTATGCCAAAACGATTTTCCAGCGCGACCACCAGTTCGACGCCCATCAATGAGTCCAGGCCCATGTCATAGACGGACCGGGTGGCGTCGATTTTCTCGGGCGATACGCGAAGGATTTCACCGATCTCGGTTTTAAGCATGTCGGTGAAGCGTTCATGCAGGGTCGCCTCGTCCAGGGTGGCGAGCATGTGAGCGATGTCTTCGGCGCCTCCGTCTTCGTCGGCCGTGCCGCCGGCGCGGCGCGCGATGTTCGAGAACTTCGGCAGCGCGGCGGTGGGCAGGAAGCGGCTGAGGGCGCGCCAGTCCAGTTCAAGCACGCCGAGCCCCGAGGCATCGGCGACCAGCATGTCTTCAAGTGCGTCCAGCGCGACGCGCGAGGCGAGCGCGCCGCCGCCCATGCGGCCCTGTAGCGCATCCTTGATTTTCTGATTGCGGGCCAGAAAGCCGACGTCGTCGATTGCGCCCCAGCGCACGCAGGTCGCGGGCAGGCCTTCGGCGCGGCGTTGGGCGGCAAAGCGTTCCAACCAGGTATTGGCGGCGACGTAGTTGCTTTGGCCAGGATTGCCAAAGAGTGTCGTGGCCGACGAATAAAGCACGAACAGGTCCAAGGGCAGCTGCCGGGTCAATTCGTGCAGGTGCAGGGCACCCAGCACCTTGGCGGCAAGGGTGCGGCGGATCTGGTCGGGACTGGTGCTGCGTGCCAGTCCATCGTCGATCACGACGGCGGCGTGCACCACGCCTTTCAAGGGCGGCAGCGTGCCCGCCGCGTCGTGCAGCAGGCTGACCAGCGCGTCGCGATCCGTCACGTCGCACGCGGCGGCGTAGACCCGGACCCCCTGGCTGGCAAAGGTTGACAGCGCAGCCTGGGCGGCATCGTTGGTGGGCCCGCTGCGGCTGATCAGGATCAGGTTGCGCGCGCCCTTGTCCACAAGCCACTGCGCGGTGCGCAGGCCGAAGCCGCCCAGGCCGCCCGTGACCAGATAGGTGCCGTTTGCAGTCAGCGCGAGCTTGGGCGTTACGGACGCGGCAGGGGTGTGTATGCCGCTGATGCCATTGCGGTAAGTGACCACGATCTTGCCGATCTGGCGCGCTTGCTGCATGTAGCGGAAAGCATCGACGATGTCGTTGGCATCGAAGGCAGTGTAGGGCAGCGGATGCAATACGCCTTGGCGGAACAGCGCCATCATCTGGCCGAACAGGCGTTGGGTCAGGTCAGGACGTTCGTTCATCAGCTGGTCGGCATCGATGCCGAAATAGCTGATGTTGTTGCGGAACGGACGCAGGCCGATGCGAGTGTTCTCGTAAAAGTCGCGCTTGCCCAGTTCCAGGAAGCGGCCGAACGGCTTGAGCACGCGCAGGTTGCGGTTGATGGCTTCGCCTGCAAGCGAATTGAGCACAACGTCGACGCCGCTCCCGTCCGTATCGGCCAGGATCTCGTCGGCGTAGGACAAAGAGCGCGAGTCATAGATGTGGCGCACGCCCAACAGCCGCAGCAAGTCGCGCTTCTCGTCGGAACCGGCGGTCGCGTAGATCTCCGCGCCCAGTGACTGCGCAAACTGGATGGCCGCAATGCCAACCCCGCCTGCCGCGCCATGGATCAGGATTTTCTCGCCTTCTTCCAGGCGCGCCAGGTGGTGCAGCGCGTAGTAGACCGTGAAGAAGGTGCTGGGTATGGTGGCGGCGGCTTCAAAGGAAAAGCCGTCGGGAATGTGGGAGATGGCGTTGGGACGTGTCAGTACGCGGTCCCCGAAGCTGGCGGGGCCAAAGCCCACGACGGCGTCACCGACGGCGTAGCCCTCGACATCAGCGCCCACGCGTGAGACGGTGCCCGAGAACTCCAGGCCCAGCGTGGCGCCGGCAAAGCCGTTCTCGATGGCTTCGTCGGACAACAGGCCCAAGGCGTACATCACGTCCCGGAAGTTCAGGCCCGTGGCTTGGATGCTGACCTCAAGCTCGTCATCCGCCGGGGCCGAGGCAGGGCAGGCTTCCCAGCGCAGGTTGCGCAGTTGGCCGGGGAATTCGAAACCCAGGCGCACGGCTTGCGATGCCTGGGCCGGGTCGGCCGGGTCGACCTGGGCGGCAGGTCGTGGCGCCTGACGCAGCCGAGGCGCATAGCGGGCCCCGGCGCCGTCAACAATGATCTCGTCTTCGTCGTCGGTGGGCCGCGTCAATTCACTTGCCAGCGTTGACGCCAATTGGCCGGCCCGAGCCAAAGGCAGGTCGACCATGCGGATGCGGAAGTTGGACGCCTCGTTGGCCAGCGTGCGGCCGTAGCCCCAGAGCGCCGCATCGTTCAGCGTATGGGCGCACGTCTGCGGCTGGGGCGAAGCGAGCAGATACTGAGCGGCATCGGCGGTGATCAACCAGACGGTCGCGTTGGTCTGGTGCTGCTCGCATGCCCGGGCGATAGCGGCGGCCAGATCGCAGCGGCGCGTTTGCTTTGTCAACAACTCGTCGGGCGTTTCGCGGGCATCGGCCCAAGCCAGGCCGCTCAGATGCACGATGTGCTGGACAGGGCTGGCGGCGCCCGTGCGCAGAAATTCGTTCAGCGCGCTGGGCGCGGTGTCGAAGGCGACGCGGACATGATGGCCCATCGCGCACAACTGCGTGTTCAACGACTGGGCAAGCCCTGCGCCATGATCGGGATTCTGGTCGGCCAGGATCAGCCAATGAGCGGGATCGATGGCCCGGTTTGTAAGTTGGGTCGCGTCTGCCTGGCTGTCCAGGGCTGCGGTCAGCACGTAGGCGCCGGTCGCAAACGATTCCGAGAACGCCATAGGCGCGTCGCAACGCAGGCCCAGGCTTTCAAGTTCGTCGGCCCAGAATTCCGTAGGCTGCTGGGTGGACAGTTGATCGCCGTTCTCGCTGGTTTGCCACCAGTCCTGGCGCGCGCCGAACACGAAATCACCCCACGCGGCAGGGTAGGCGCCGCAGAAAACCAGGATACCGTCGGGACGCAGGCTGGCGCGCGCGTAGCGCAATGCGGCGCGCGCGGTTTCGAGGGTGTCGAACTCGCAGTGGAAGATGGCGAGGTCGCAACGCGCCGTGGCGGCCATGCCGCCGTCGCCGATGAATGCGGTGTGCGCGTTCGGATAACGTTCCGCTTGCTGATGAGCGACCTGCTCGAGCGCGTCGGGGTTGCTGGACGCGTAGCAGTAGTCGGCCACATTGAAGTCCAGGGCTTCGCAGCAACTGGATGCGAACAGCGGCGCGGCCTGGCCCACTTCTATGACGGCCAGTCGTTGACCGTCCAGCCGGCGCGATTGGGCTTGTGCAAGCGCCGCGCCCAGGGCTGAACCCAGGCGCTGGCCACTGGCCGCGCCAAGCGCGCTGCGCAGGATGCTGGCGGGCGTGCTGGCGCGTGGGCAGACCTCGTCCAGCGAGGCGGCACCACGGAACAAGGCGGGCAGGTGCAGGCCAACCCGGCCCACGGCGTGAACGATCTGGGCGTAATCCGGGTATTCACGCAGAAGGGTGTTCCAGATATCTGCCACGCCGGTCTCGTGGTCCTCTGCAACGGGCAGGCAGACGCCGGCGTCGCTTGCCTGCACGTAGCCTGCGGCGGTCAATCGCGAGATTGCTCGGTCCAGCAGCAGCGCGGTCTCCGGCGTCTGCCGGCGCAGTTGCGCAATCTCTGGCTGCGGCAACAGCACGCCATCGGGGGCAAGCTGGCGCAAGGCCTCCAGCGAGAAGCCATCGCAAAGGCTTTCGAGCAACGGGTCCACTTCCTGCGCGTAGCGATCGTGCGAACCGCTGTCGATACCGTCGGCGATGGCCGCAGCCAGCGCGCCGCGCAACGCATCCGCGTCGAGCGGGTTGGGACCAAAGGGCGCGTGCGGACGCGGCGTGGCGATGGAGTCCAGGAAGCTGAGGTTGTCGGCGGCACGCTTTCGCAGCCGGATGCTGCGAAAGCGTGCTTGTTCGACGGCGGCAATCTGCACGCCTTCGGCGTTGAACAGTTCGAAGCTGGCAGTCAGCGAGTGCGGCGCGCGACGCTTCAGGCGAACCCGGGCCGCGGCGGGTTGTCCGGCGTTGGCCCGCAGGCTTAAACGCCCGATCTTGGACGGCACAAATGCAATGCCCTGGCCCATGGCCGGATCGTTGCGCAGCAGTTGGATGATCAACTGGAAGGCGCAGTCCAGCAGCGCCGGATGCAGGTGCGTCTGGCCGAGTTCGGTTTGCAGGCTGTCGTGGACTTGCAGCACGGCCAGGACGCTTGTGTCGGACTCTTGCCATCCATGCGACACCGCTTGGAACGCGGGTCCGTAATCCAGGCCGACCGCGCGGGTCAGCGCGTTGTGCGTCTCAGCCGTGAAGTCGGGAAGGCGGCTGGGAAGGCTCAATGGCGCTGACTTGAGGCGCGCCATGCCGGGCTCGCGCAATATTCGGCCGCTGGCATGCTTGACCCAGGGTTCCGAACTGTTGATGTCCTTGGCAGTGATGCGAAAGCGTCCGTCGGCGTCATCCAGCAGCACTCGCGTCAGCTTGGTCGGAGACGCGTTGACCAGCAGCGGGGCGTGGATTTCGAGTTCTTCGAGTTCGGCGCACTCTCCGGTCTGCCAATTCAGCGCGGCCGCCAATGCCATTTCGGCAAAACCCGTGCCTGGGAAGACGACGGCGTCACCGACGACGTGGTCAGCCAGCGCGGGATGCAATTGGGTATCCAGCTGGCTTTCCCAAGTGTTCTCGTGCTGTTGCAGCGGATAGCCCAGCAACGGATGCGCGCTGCGTCGGGACAGCAGTCCCAAGGATTCGGGCGTCGTGCCATGCCAATGGCGCTCGCGCTGCCACGGGTAGGCGGGCAATTCAACGGTCGAGCCTTCCCAAGGAAACAGCGATTGCAGGTCGATCTGCCCGCCGCTGACAATCACTTGCCCGGCGGCCGTCCAGACCTTTTCGGGGTCGTCGCCGCCGCGCGCGCAGGTGCTCAGGGCGCGGCCTTGGATGTTGGCGGATTTGAACGTGTCGTTCAGATAGGAACGCAGCACCGGATGCGGACCGACTTCGACGTAGACGTTGTTCCCAGACGAAACGAGCTCAGTGGCAGCCTGTTCGAAACCGACCGGCTCGCGCACGTTGCGCCACCAGTAGCCAGCGTCCAGCTGCGCGCCGTCCAGTTGCGTGCCCGTGACCGTCGAATAGAAGGGGATCTCGCTCGCACGAGGCTGAATCCGCGCAAGCGCATCGCGTATGCCAGCTTCGATGGGGTCCATCGCGGAACTATGAAAGGCGTAATCCAGGTCCAGGCGGCGGAAGAACAGGGCTTCCTGGGCCAGCAAGCCTTCGAGGGTGTCCAGGCCTTGCGGCGAGCCCGCCACTGTCGAACCACGGCTGCTGTTGAAGCCGGCCACGCAAAGTTGATCGGTCAGGTTATGCATGGCGATCAGCGCCTGCGCTTCTTCGCCGCTGATGCCAAGGGCGCTCATGCGACCCTGGCCTTTGGTCTGGCCTTGCATGCGGCTGCGGTGATAGATGACGCAGACCGCATCGGGCAGGCTGAGTGCTCCGCAGGCCCAGGCGGCCGCGACTTCGCCCACGCTGTGGCCGATGACGGCGGTGGGTACGACGCCGCGTTGCGACAGCATGCGCGTGATGCCAACTTGCAGCGCAAACAGCGCTGGCTGGGCGATTTCTGTAAGGGAGTAGCGCTCGTCGCCGTTTTCGCCGGCCAATTCCTTGCGCAGCGAAAAGTCTGCGTACTGAGAAAAATGAGCGTCGACTTCGTCGATGGCGGATGCGAAGACGGGATCGCCCAGCAAGCGGCGGCCCATGCCTGCCCATTGCGATCCATTGCCCGAATACACCATCACGGGGCCACGGCCCTTGCCCAGCGCGGTTCCGACCACGACGCCGTGGTGGGAACCCGCGTCTTCGGCGAAGCGCTGGAGTTGGTCGGCCACGGCATCGCACTGCGTGCCGAACACCACGGCGCGTTCACCGTGCCAATCGCGGCGCATGGCGGCGTGATAGGCGGCGTTGTACAGAAAGCGGGCGGGCTGGCCACGCAGCGCGTCGGCCATTTGCTGCGCGGCTGCCTGCAACGCCTGCGCCGATTTGCCCGAGACAATCACCGGTATGGGCGCCGTCTTGGCCATCTTGCGCTCGGCGGCGGGGCTGCGGGCTGGCGCGCTTTCGAGAATGACGTGAGCGTTGGCGCCACCGAAACCGAAAGAGTTCACGCCCACCACAAGCTTGCCAGTCGGGCGCAGCTTGCGGTTCTGGGTGACGACATCGAGGTTCCAGTCTTGAACGTCGATTTTCGGGTTGAGCGTCTTGATGCCGATGGTGGCGGGCACGACACGGTGGCGCAGCACGTACATGGCCTTGATCAGGCCGGCGACGCCGGAGGCGGCTTCCAGGTGGCCAAGGTTGCTCTTAACGGACCCAATGGGCAAGGGTGCGTCCTTGTCGCGTTGCTGCGCAAGCGCAGCGCCGATGGCGCGGGTTTCGATGGGGTCTCCCACGGCGGTGCCCGTGCCGTGCGCTTCCAGGTAGTCGATCTCGGACGGCGAGATGCCCGCCTGCTCGTAAGCCTGCCGCATCAGCGTGGCCTGCGCGTCGGCGCTGGGCACGGTAAGGCCGGACTTGCGGCCATCGGTGTTGACGGCGGACCCGGCGACGACCGCCAGGATGTTGTCGTTATCGGCCAGCGCTTGGTCGTAGTCTTTGAGCAGGAAGATGCCCCCACCCTCGGAGCGGACGTAGCCGTCGCCGGATGCATCGAATACGTTGCAACGTCCACGCGGCGACAGCATCGATGCTTTTGCGAACGTGATGAAGCCATATGGATGCAGGTGCAGGCTGACGCCGCCCGCAAGCGCCTGATCGCATTCACCGGAAATGATCGCGCGGCACGCCTGGTGAAACGCCACCAAGGACGATGAGCACGCAGTGTCCATGGCAATGCTGGGCCCGCGCAGATCGAAAAAGTAAGAGAGCCGGTTGGCGGCGATGCTCGCGGTGTTGCCCGTGGCGGTGGACGCGTCGATGGCGCCAAGGTCTTCGGCCAAGCGATACGCGTAGTCCGTGCTGGCAATACCGATATAGACGCCGCAATTGGTGCCACGCAGTGTGGATGCCCGCACCCCTGCCTGTTCGATGGCTTCCCAGCTCATCTCCAGGAGCAGGCGTTGTTGCGGGTCCATGAGAGCGGCCTCGCGCGGAGAAATGCCAAAGAAGCCGGCGTCGAAGCCGGCGACATCGCCAATCGAGCCCGCGGCGAAGGTGTAGGTTGTCCCGGGGTGGTCCTTGCCAGGGTGCTCATAGGCCGCGCGGGTCCAGCGGTCGGCCGCAACGTCTGTAACCAGATCGCGGCCTGCCAGCAAGTCTGACCAATAGTTTTCCGTGGTGGTGCTGGGGAACCGGAACGAATGCCCGATAACAGCGACGCGCTTAGCCATGCAGTGTCCTTCTGATCCGGTCTAAGGGGACCTGGAATTCAAGAATGCGGTCATGCCGCAAGAGGGGGAGTGGCAGTTGACGCTCGGCAAAGAGCGGCAGCCGCGAGGCGCGATGAGTCGGGCATGGGCCCGGACGTCGATTTCACGCTGGGCCGAAGTGGCCCGAGCTGCTGCTTCTGCCTTGTGCCGCCATTGCGAAAATGGCCCCCATCATGCGTTGGACCCTGCATTGGCGCTGCTGCCGGTGCGCCACGAACCTGCTGTTTGTCGTCATTACTTAATTTTTTACGTTCCAGGGCCGAACGCAGGGATTTCGCTGCGTTCCTTTCGACCGGACGGGCCACAAGCACCGCTCTGGAGCAGAAACAAATTGATTTAAACGGAATGATTTTACTGTATGCCGATGATACTGATGGCTCACCCTTCGGGGTGTAACGCCCGGAGCACTGGTGATACAAGCTGGACCGGGCCCACATATTCGCCGCCTCCCATACGTCGCGGGAAGCATATCAAGCGCTTGTAACTTGTTTTCGCCAAGATAAATCAAAATAATTCTTTCATTGCAAAATGCGGCATCAATTCGGCAAGCACTCGCAAGGATTGCAATAGTTAGCGGCAGGGCGTGCCGCAAGCGACGTATTTCCCTCTGATTTCTCAAAGGGATGGTCGTGCAGTGGGGGGGACGTCTCCTACGCGGGCTCAGGACATGCAAGCCGGCACCGGCGGTATCCGTTTGGCCGGCGTTGGTATCCGCCACGATGCGCGGCGACGCAAGGCGCCGAAGATCTTCAGCCCTTGGGGCCAGTCGGCCAGCCCGCTGTCGGCATTGATATGGCCGGCGCCTGACAGGACGACAACGCGGCTACCCCAATCCTGCGCGAAGGCGCGGGCGCGTTCCAGGCGGCAATAAGGGTCGTCGTCGCTGGCGACCACGACGCTCTGGAAGGGCAAGGACTGGCGAGAGATGGGCGCGAAGGCGCGCAAGCAGGCGGGCGCGTCCAGGCGTTCAACGTCGGCGGGCGCTACCAGCAGCGCGCCGGCGACCTTGGCGCGTAAAGGGACGGGCAGGGACGCGCTGATCAGGCAACCCAGGCTGTGCGCGATAAGCAGCACCGGGCTGCGCGCCTGGTCCACCTGGGCGGCCAAGGTTGAAATCCATTCCGAGGGGGACGGATTTTCCCAGTCGCGTTGTTCGACACGCACGGCGTGGGGCAAGCTGCTTGCCCAGCGGGATTGCCAGTGCTCGGGTCCGGAGTTTTTCCATCCGGGGACGATGATCGGTTGGAGTCTCATGGCGGCCATCATGCCGCGCGGGGCTTGTAACTCAAACGAATAAATCGTCTATTGCATATACGGCGCCATGTATAAAGCCCGGCCCTCATCGGGTAGGGCGGCGCACATCGGAATGGCGCCCGGACAGCCGCCAAAACCGGTGTTTTTTCGGTGTATGCTTGCCGAGCAAAAGCACCGTACCGAGGCGTGACCTTATCGATATCCGGCGTTCGCCCGCTACGAAAACCAATGATTAAAAGCGATTAAAGGAGTCCACACATGAAGCCAGTATTTCGTCTGACCCCGGTCATCGCGGCGCTGGGAGTCGCCGCTGGCCTGACGTTTGCCGCGGGAGCTCACGCGCAAACCATCAAGATCGGCGTGGTCGGCCCCACGACGGGCGCCGTGACCCAATATGGCGACATGGTCCGTGAAGGCGTGGATACCGCCATTGAACGCATCAACGCCGCTGGTGGCGTCAACGGCAAGAAGCTGGAAGCCGTGGTGATCGACGACGGCTGCGAACCCAAGCAGGGCCCGGTCGCGGCGAACCGCGTCGTCAACAGCAAGATCGGTTTCGTGGTGGGCCATGTGTGCTCGGGCGCGACCATCGCCGCTGCCGACATCTACAACAACGAAGGCGTGGTCATGGTGACGCCGTCCGCGACCGCCCCGGCCGTGACCGACGGCAAGAACTACGAGTTCATCTTCCGCACCATCGGCCGCGATGACCAGCAAGGCCCCGCCGCCGCGAAGTTCGTGCTGGAAAAGATCAAGCCCAAGAAGGCCGCCGTGCTGCATGACAAGCAGTCGTATGGCCAGGGCATCGCTACCGCCGTCAAGAACGACCTGGAAAAGGGCGGCGTGCCCGTCGCGATCTTCGAAGGCGTCAACGCCGGCGACAGCGACTACTCCGCCGTCATCACCAAGCTCAAGGCCCAAGGCGTGGACTTCGTCTACTACGGCGGCTACCACCCCGAAATGGGACTGCTGCTGCGCCAGGCCGCCGAGCAAGGCGTGAAGGCCAAGTGGATGGGTCCGGAAGGCGCGGGCAACCCGGACATCAACGCCATTGCCGGCGATGCCGTCGAAGGCATGCTGCTGACCCTGCCGGCCGACTTCACCCAGAACGCCGCCAACGCCGACATCGTCAAGGCCTTCGAAGCGAAGAAGCGCAATGCTGGCGGTGCTTTCCAGATGACGGCGTACACCGCCACCCAGGTCATCGCGGATGGCATCAAGGGCGCGGGCAGCGAAGATCCCACCAAGGTCGCCAAGTACCTGCACGCCAATTCCTTCGACACGCCGATCGGCAAGGTGTCGTGGAACAAGCAGGGTGATCTGAACAACTTCGAGTTCGACGTGTTCACCTGGCACAAGGACGGTTCCAAGACCGTCTACAAGTAAGCCGGGAAGGGCGGCGGGCTTCGGTCCGCTTCCCCGCGATGGCGTTACGGCCAAGCGGCGCGCAAACCGCTGACGCCAAAAGAAAAGGACCGCAAGCTGTGAAGCTTGCGGTCCTTTTTATTGCCTGGCGCGGCTTACAGGCCTTGTACGCGGCGGCCGGTGTCGGCTTCGAACCAGTGCAGCGGGTGACGGCCGTCCGGGCCGACGTTGACGCGGTCGCTCACCTTGGCGGACGACTCGGACAGTTGGCGCGTCGTGCACCGCACGACCAGCGTGCTCTTGCCGCAACGGCAATGGACCAGCTGTTCCGAACCCAGCGTTTCAACCATTTCCACTTCCGCCGGCACGCCTTGCGTGTTCAGCAGCATGTGTTCAGGACGCATGCCCATGATGACCTTGCGGCCGCGCACCTGCGACGGCACCTGCAAGGGCGAGATTTCCAGCGGCGTGCCGTCGGCGGTCTGCACGGTGCCGTCGCCCGCCACTTGCACTTCCATCAGGTTCATCGGGGGCGACCCGATAAAGCCGGCCACGAAGGTCGAGGCGGGCTTTTCGAACACTTCCATCGGGGTGCCGATCTGCTCCGGCACACCCTGGTACATGACGATCATGCGATGCGCCAGCGTCATGGCTTCGACCTGATCGTGCGTCACGTACAGACTGGTCGTGCCCAGGCGGCGATGCAGCTTCATGATTTCAAGGCGCATGGCCACGCGCAGCTTGGCGTCCAGGTTCGACAGCGGTTCGTCGAACAGGAACACCTTGGGTTCACGCACGATGGCGCGGCCCATGGCGACGCGTTGGCGCTGGCCGCCGGACAGCGCGCGCGGGCGGCGGTCCAGCAGATGGCCCAGTTCCAGGATCTGCGCGGCGATGTCGACGCGCTTTTTGATCTCTTCCTTCGAGAACTTGCGGATCTTCAAGCCATAGGCCATGTTTTCGAACACGGTCATGTGCGGGTAGAGCGCGTAGTTCTGGAACACCATCGCGATGTCGCGTTCGGCGGGTTCCAGCGTGTTGACGACCTTGTCGTCGATCACGATGTCGCCGCTGGTCACGGTTTCCAGGCCGGCGACCATGCGCATCAGCGTGGATTTACCGCAGCCCGATGGGCCGACGATGACGATGAATTCGCCATCTTTGACATCCATGTCGATGCCATGGATGACCGGCACGTTGCCGGCATAGGTTTTCTTGACGTTACGGAAGCTGAGAGTAGCCATGTTTATTCGTGTTCGGAGTCGTGTTCGGGTAGGCGCGGGTGGGCAAGCGTCACTTTTCAGTGTCGACCAGACCCTTGACGAACCATTTCTGCATCAGGATGACGACGAGCGCCGGCGGAATCATGGCCAGCATGGCGGTGGCCATGGTGATGTTCCATTCGGTCACGCTGTCGCCGCCGCTGATCATCCGCTTGATGCCGATGACGACGGGGTACATGTCTTCCTGCGTGGTGACGAGCAGCGGCCACAGGTATTGGTTCCAGCCGTAGATGAACTGGATCACGAACAGAGCGGCGATACTGGTCTTGGACAAGGGCAGCAGCACGTCGAAGAAGAATCGCACGGGGCCCGCGCCATCGATGCGCGCGGCTTCGATCAATTCGTCCGGCACCGTCAGGAAGAACTGGCGGAACAGGAACGTGGCGGTGGCCGAGGCGATCAGCGGCAAGGTCAGGCCGGCGTAGCTGTTGAGCATGCCCAGGTCGGCCACGACCTTGTAGGTCGGCGCGATCCGGACTTCGACGGGCAGCATCAGCGTGACGAAGATCATCCAGAAAAAGAACATGCGGCCGGGGAAGCGGAAGTACACGACCGCGAACGCCGACAGCAGCGAGATCGCGATCTTGCCGATGGAAATCGTCAGCGCCATGATCAGGCTGACGTACATCATGCGGCCCACGGGCGCGCCCGACGAACCGCCGGACGAGCCGCCAAACAGCGCCTGCATGTAGTTATCAACAAAGTGCGGACCGGGAATCAGCGACATCGGCGCTTGTGCAACTTCCTGCGCGGTCTGGGTCGACGCGACGAAAGTGACGTAAAGCGGAAATGCCACCATCGCCACGCCGCAGAGCAGAATGACGTGGGCCAGAATATCCAGCCAGGGACGGCGTTCAACCATTGTTATTAGCCTCGAACAAAATCAGTACTGCACTTTGCGGTCGACGTAGCGGAACTGTACGACCGTCAAGGCAACCACAATGAACATCAGGACGACCGACTGGGCCGCGGACGAGCCCAGGTCCAGGCCACGGAAGCCGTCGCTGTAGACCTTGTAGACCAGGATCGACGTCGACGTGCCGGGACCGCCTTGCGTCGTGGTGTCCACCACGGCAAAGGTGTCGAAGAACGCATAGATGATGTTGACCACCAGCAGGAAGAACGTGGTGGGCGACAGCAGCGGGAACACGATGCTCCAGAAGCGGCGGGCGGGGCTGGCCCCGTCAATCGCGGCGGCTTCGATGAGCGAACGCGGGATCGATTGCAGGCCGGCCAGGAAGAACAGGAAGTTGTACGAGATCTGCTTCCAGACGGCGGCGACCAGCACCAGCATCATGGCCTGGTTGCCATCCAGACGCGGGTTCCAGTCCACGCCGGACTTGCGCAGCGCGACAGCCAGGATGCCCACGGAAGGCGAGAACATGAACAGCCACAGCACGCCGACGACGGCGGGCGCCACGGCGTACGGCCAGATCAGAAGGGTCTTGTACAGCCCTGCGCCGCGAATGACGCGGTCGGCCATGACGGCCAGCAGCAAGGACACGCCCAGACCCACGACAGCCACCAGTACCGAGAAAACGGCGGTGACGCGGAAGGAATCGAGGTAGGCCTGTTGCGAGAACAGTTCCATGAAGTTGTCCAAGCCGACGAACTCGGAGGACAAACCGAAGGCGTCTTCCAACCGCATGGACTGCCACATGGCTTGTCCGGCGGGCAGGAAAAAGAAGACCACGGTAATGATCAGCTGCGGCAGAAGCAGCAGATAGGGCAGGGTCTTATGCCCGAATACAACGCGTTTTTCCATAGGGGGTACCCAAGGTACAGAAAAGCGGCGGTTGGATTAACCGCCGCTTGAAACCGCTTTCATAAAAATACGATAGGCTTAAAGCCCTAAAAAAACCAGGGCTTTAAGCCTTGCGCTCGTATCCGGATTGGCCGTTAAGTCATTGTCATGCATAGGAAATGCATCGAGGCAATGGCCACACGGAATCCCGGAAAGGGCGCTACTTTACACTCTTCTCAAACTTTTCCAGCAGCTCGTTGCCGCGCTTGACGATGTTCTCGGCGCCATCCTTGGCCGCGACCTTGCCGGACACGATGCGTTCGATTTCAGCGTCTTCGATTTCACGGATCTGCGGCAGGAAGCCCAGGCGCAGGCCACGCGACTGCGCGGTGGTCTCGACGTTCAATTGCTTCACGCCGACTTCGGTGCCCGGATTCTTGTCATAGAAGCCGTCTTTCTTGGTCAGCTCGTAGGCGGCCTTCGTGACCGGCACATAGCCCGTCTGCTGGTGCCAGCGAGCGGCGATTTCCGGGCTGGCCAGGAACTTGAAGAACGCGGTCACGCCCTTGTAGGTTTCCGGCTTCTTGTTGGCGAAGACCCACAGCGAAGCGCCGCCGATGATGGTGTTCTGCGGCGCGCCTTGCACGTCGGCGTAGTAAGGCAGGGTGGAGGTGCCGAATTCGAACTTGGCGTTCTTGGCGATGTTGGCGCGCAGGCCGGACGAACCGGTGATCATGGCGCACTTGCCGCTGATGAACAGCGAGTTCGGCTCGTCGCCGCGACCGCCGTACATGAAGATGCCTTCCTTGCCCCACTTGGCCAGGTTTTCCAGATGGCGCACGTGCAGCGGGGTGTTGATCGCGATGCGGGCGTCCAGGCCACCGAAGCCGTTGTCCTTCGTGGCGTACGGCACGTTGTGCCAGGCCGAGAACGTTTCCAGCTGGACCCACGACGGCCACGACGTGGTGTAGCCACATTCCTGGCCGGCTGCCTTCAGTTTCTGGCCGGCGGCGGCCAGTTCTTCCCAGGTCTTCGGCGGCTTGTCAGCGTCCAGGCCGGCCTTCTTGAAGGCGTCCTTGTTGTAGTAGAACACCACGGTCGAGCTGTTGAAGGGCATCGATACCAGCTTGCCTTCGGCCGACGAATAATAGCCAGCCACGGCGCCGATGAATTCCTTCGGATCGATCGGGTTGCCGACTTCTTCCGACATCTGCTGCACCGGCTTGATGGCGCCCTTGGCGTACATCATGGTGGCGGTGCCGACTTCGAACACTTGCAGGATGTCAGGCGCATTGCCGGCACGGAAGGCCGCGATGCCGGCGTTCATGGATTCGCCGTAGTTGCCCTTGTAGATCGCCTTGACCTGGTAGTCAGGGTTCTTCTTGTTGAACTCGTCAACCAGGCCGTTGACGCGGTCGCCCAGGGCGCCTTCCATCGAGTGCCAGAACTGGATCTCGGTGGCGGCATGCGCAGACGCGCCCGCGAACGCGGCCATGACGGCGGCGAAAGTTAAAGCAATACGGTGTGATCGCATGATGAGGTTGCTCCTGATGGGCGTGTTGTGACCGGGTGGTCCGGACACGGAAAACACGACACCTTATGAATTGTTTGTGACAAAACCGTGACTTTCACATCACTCCAAACGCCTGTCAAATTGCGCGTTTCAGGCGCGAACGAACATTTTTCTTTTTTTCCCGACGGGAGCTGACCGACTACAATGCTCCGCTATGAAAAACGAACTTTCGATTGCGTTCATTGGTGGCGGCAATATGGCGGCCGCTTTGGCCTCTGGTCTGGCTGGCAAAGTATGCCCCGCCAAGAACATCCATGTCATTGACATTAATAAGGATAGTCACGCCGCCTGGCAGGCGCGCGGCATGACCACTGCCGCCGCACCTGACGAGGCGCTGGCGCAGTGCCGCGTTTGGGTGTTCGCGGTCAAGCCACAGAACATGAAAGATGTTGTGGCTTCTACGCGTCAGTGGCTCCGGGACGACACCTTGGTGGTAAGCGTGGCTGCCGGAATACGCGCCGACACGCTGGCAGGGTGGCTGGGATCTGCCAACGCGCCGTTCAATCGACTGGTGCGCTGCATGCCCAATACGCCGGCCCTGGTGGGCGCGGGCATCACGGGTCTGGCGGCCCTGGATGGCGTCGGCCAGGCCGACCGCGAACTGGCCGCGCAATTGCTGTCCAGCGTGGGGCAGGTGGTCTGGGTAGCCGATGATGCCGCGCTCGATGGCGTCACCGCGCTGTCCGGCAGCGGGCCGGCTTATGTCTTCCTGTTCCTGGAAGCGTTGGTCGCGGGCGGCTTGAAGGTAGGGTTGACCGAAGACCAGGCCAAGCAGTTGGCGCTGGGTACGCTGGCCGGCGCCACCAAGCTTGCGGCGGAATCGGACGAACCCTTGTCGGTGCTGCGCGAACGGGTCACGTCCAAGGGCGGCACCACGGCGGCGGCGCTGGCGGCCTTCGATGCCGCTGGCTTCAGCGGCATCGTGCAGGACGCGATGGCCGCCGCGGCGCGCCGCTCGCGCGAGCTGGCAGAGGAATTCGGGAAATGAACCAGGCAAGTCGGGGCTTTCCCGTCATGAGCCGCATGCAGTTCGGTATTTCCGTACTGTGCATGCTGTTGGTGGTGGTGGGCTCCAATATTCTGGTGCAGGTGCCGCTGAACGATTGGCTGACGTGGGGCGGCCTGTCCTATCCCATCGCCTTCCTGGTGACCGACGTGCTGAACCGGCGCTTCGGCCCCACCGCCGCGCGTCGCGTGGTCTGGTTCGGTTTCGCGGCGGCGCTCATCGTGTCGGTCTGGGTGGCCTCGCCGCGCATCGCGCTGGCCTCGGGCCTGGCCTACCTTTGCGCGCAGATGGTCGACATCCAGGTCTTTGACCGCTTGCGCGATCAGCGCTGGTGGCGGGCGCCGTTGGTGTCCGGGGTGCTGGGCGCCATCCTGGACACGGTGGTGTTCTTCAGTGTGGCGTTTGCCGCCACGGGCGCGCCCTGGACAACCTGGTTGCTGGGCGACCTGGCGATCAAGCTGGTGGTCAACATCAGCATGTTGGCGCCGTTCCGGGCGTTGATGTGGAATCTGGCCCGGCCTGCCAACGTCTGATGGTCTGACTGCTGCGGGGCTTTGGGCCCGCAAAAAAAGCGCGTATGGCGACGGTTGAAACTGTCTGCATACGCGCTTTTCTATTAACTCGATAATCATTAATCGTAAGTCCGGCGTAAGCACTGTATTTAAATGCATATTCCGAGGCATTCGAACGCCGTATTAATGATTTTTCATATACCCCGGCAAGCACAACTTTGCGTCGCACGCCAGTTATCAAATAAAGAATATTCGCGATTTCTCCAGTGAATTCATGCGCTTGCGCAGCGGATGCGTCACGATTAAAGGCTTGCGATTAAATATTGGGGATTACACGCAGTGACAGTATGGCGGCTTGCTTCCAGAATACCGCCCACACCGTGTTTTTGCCCAAGAAGCCGGCGACGCGCGACGCGGATTACGGGGAACCCACCCGTCAATCCGTTTCGATCAGAGCCGCTCAAAACCTCGCTGGAGAACTCCGCATGAAGTTTATGAATCGCCTTACCCCGGTTGCCATGGCGCTTGGGGCACTTGCCTTGGCTGGCGCCGCACACGCCGCCGACACGATCAAGATTGGCATTCCCCAGCCTATGACCGGCCCCAACACCCAATACGGTGACCAGATCCAGGCCGGCGCCCTGACCGCTATCGAAACCATCAACGCCAAGGGCGGGGTCAAGGGCAAGAAGCTCGAACCCATCCTGATCGATGACGGCTGCGAACCCAAGCAGGCCGTGCCGGCCGCCAACCGCGTGGTCAACTCCGGCGCCAAGTTCGCCGTGGCCCATGCCTGCTCGGGCGTGACGGTCGCCGCCGTGAAGGTGTACGAGGAAGAGGGCATTGTCGGCATCACCCCGGGCGCCACCTCGCCGCTGGTCACCGACACCATCAAGCCGCATTTCTTCTTCCGCACGATCGGCCGCGACGACCAGCAAGGCCCGTACGCCGCCGCGTACATCGCCAAGACGCTCAAGCCGCAGAAGGTCGCCGTGCTGCACGACAAGCAGACCTACGGTTCCGGCGTGGCCACGCAAGTCAAGGACGCGCTGGCCAAGCAGAACGTCAACGTGGCGCTGTTCGAAGGCATCAACGTTGGCGACAGCGATTACTCGGCCATCATCACCAAGCTGAAGTCGGCAGGCGTGGACCTGGTTTACTTCGGCGGCTACCACCCCGAATTGGGCCTGCTGCTGCGCCAGTCGCGTGAGCAAGGCCTGAAGGTGCAGTTCATGGGTCCGGAAGGCACGGCCAACCAGGATCTGGTTGCCATCGCCGGCCCGGCCATCGACGGGCTGCTGGTCACGCTGCCGGCCGACTTCACCAAGCTGCCGGGCAACGAAAGCATCGTGAAGGCCTTCAAGGACGCCAAGCGCGATCCGGACGGCGCCTTCCAGATGCCTGCCTACGCTGCCGTGCAGATCCTGGCCGACAGCATCAACGCTGTGGGCGAAGATCCCGCCAAGGTCGCCGACTACATGCACAAGACCACGTTCAACACCGGCATCGGCAAGGTCGAATACGACGCCAAGGGCGATTTGAAGAACTTCGAATTCGCCGTCTACAAGTGGGACAAGGACGGAAAGAAGACCCAGCTGTAAACTCGCGATCCCGCCGGCACGGTGCCGGCGTGCAGGGCCTGTTGTCTTCGTTGTGCCGTAATCCGCGTAGCGATGCGCCAAAAGCGCTGTGCGGCCGGCAGGCGGTGACGACAGGCCCTTATGAAATACGCCCAGGTTTCCGGCTCCGGGTCTTCTCACCGGGGCCGGAACCATTTGGAGCAAGAGAATAATGTCTGACCTCATACCCCAACTTACCCAGCAATTCTTCAACGGATTGTCGCTGGGCGCGATCTACGCGTTGATTGCCATTGGCTACACAATGGTCTACGGCATCATCGGTATGATCAACTTCGCCCACGGCGAAATCTATATGATCGGCGCCTATGTCGGCCTGGTCACCTTGACGTCCATCGGCACCAATAGCGGCTTGCCGGTCCCGTTCATCATCGCTGCCATGCTGCTCGTCGCCATTACCGTGACCGGCATCTACGGCTTTTCCGTCGAACGCGTGGCGTACCGGCCCGTTCGAGGCAGCCCCCGGCTGGTGGCGCTGATCTCGGCCATCGGTATGTCGATCTTCCTGCAGAACTGGGTGGCCCTGGGCCAGGGCGCGCGCGATATGGCCGTGCCTTCACTGGTATCGGGCGCGGTGCAGTTCCACATGGGAACCGACTTCGACGTGACGGTGCCGTATTCGCGCATCATGATCATCGTCGTGACCGTGGTGCTGATGATCGGCCTGACTCTCTTCATCAAGTATTCCCGCATGGGCCGCGCCTCGCGCGCCTGCTCGCAGGACATGCACATGGCTAACCTGTTGGGCATCGACACCAACCGCGTGATCTCTTTCACGTTCGTGATGGGCGCGATCCTGGCGGCGGTGGGCGGCGTGCTGATCGCCATCACCATCGGCAAGCTCAATCCCTTCATCGGCTTCCTGGCCGGCATCAAGGCCTTCACGGCGGCGGTGCTGGGTGGCATCGGCAGCATTCCCGGCGCGATGCTGGGCGGCGTGTTGCTGGGCTTGGCCGAGACCTTCGCGGCCGCGTATATCTCGTCACAGTACAAGGACATCGTGGCGTTCTCGCTGCTGGTCCTGATTCTGCTGTTCCGTCCCACCGGGCTGCTGGGCAAACCTGAGGTGGAAAAAGTCTGATGTCGAAAAACAATATCAAAAACGCCACCATGGCTGCCGTGCTGACGGCGGTCATCGTGACGCCGGTCTTTGGCTTGCAGCTGATCCGTCAGGGCGCGCGCACGTCGATGGAATCGCACTGGGGGCTGGTGGCGCTGGCCGCTGGCGTGGTGTTCCTGTTCCAGATGTTGCGCCCGTGGATCGCGATCCCGTTCAAGAAACTCAAGACCAGTCTGCCGACCTTGCCGTCGGCGCCCGCCAAAAGCCACAAGGGGCTGGCATTGCTGCTGTTGGCAATTGCCGTCGTCTGGCCATTCTTCGCGGGGCGCAGCTCGGTCGACATCGCCACGCTGGTGCTGATCTACGTGATGCTGGGCCTGGGCCTGAACATCGTGGTCGGTTTCGCGGGCCTGCTGGATCTGGGCTTCGTCGGCTTTTACGCCGTGGGCGCCTACACCTATGCCTTGCTGTATCACTGGGGCGGCTGGAGTTTCTGGGAGGCGCTGCCGTTCTCGGGCGCGATGGCGGCCTTGTTCGGTTTCGTGCTGGGCTTTCCCGTGTTGCGGCTGCGTGGCGATTACCTGGCCATCGTGACGCTGGGCTTCGGTGAAATGATCCGGTTGCTGCTGATCAACCTGAATACGCTGACGGGCGGCCCGGACGGCATTTCCGGCATCCCCAAGCCCACGGTGTTCGGCCTGGAGATGACGCGTCGCGCCAGCACCGAAGGCGGCACCACGTTCCACGAGTTCTTCGGGCTGACGTTCCAGAACCAGGACATGGTCATCTATCTGTACATGATGGCCTTGTTGCTGGCGCTGATAACGCTGTTCGTCTCCACGCGCCTGATCCGTATGCCGGTCGGACGCGCCTGGGAAGCGCTGCGCGAAGATGAAATCGCGTGCCGCTCGCTGGGGCTCAACCCCACGCGCATCAAGCTGTCGGCGTTCACGCTGGGTGCGACCTTCGCCGGCTTTGGCGGCGCGTTCTTCGCGGCGCGCCAGGGCATGGTGAACCCCGAGTCCTTCACCTTCATCGAATCCGCACTGATCCTGGCCATCGTGGTGCTGGGCGGCATGGGCTCGCAGGTGGGCGTGATCCTGGCGGCTATCCTGCTGACCGTGCTGCCCGAACTGGCGCGCGAGTTCGCCGAGTACCGGATGCTGATGTTCGGCTTGGTGATGGTGTTGATGATGATGTGGCGTCCGCAGGGGTTGTTGCCCATGAAGCGTCCCCACGTGGAGCTGTCTAAATGAGCGAGGCATTGCTGAAAGTATCCGGGCTCACCATGCGGTTCGGCGGCCTGTTGGCCGTGGACAGCGTGGGGTTCGAAGTCAAATCCGACGAGGTGTTCGCCATCATCGGCCCCAACGGGGCAGGCAAGACCACGGTGTTCAACTGCGTGGGCGGCTTTTATGCGCCGACGGCGGGCGACATCATCATGGACGGCAAGCCGATCACCGGTCTGCCCAGCCACAAGGTGGCGCGCCATGGGCTGGTGCGCACGTTCCAGAACGTGCGGCTGTTCAAGCAGCTGACCGTGCTGGAAAACTTGCTGGTCGCGCAGCACACGCAAGTGGAATCGCGGCTGCTGCCGGGCTTGCTCAAGCTCAAGGGCTATCGCCAATCGGAAACCGAAGCGCTGTCGCGCGCGGCCCAATGGCTGGACTTCATGGGGCTGCGCGAATTCGCCAACCGCGAGGCGGGCAACCTGGCTTATGGCCACCAGCGCCGGCTTGAGATCGCGCGCTGCATGATCACCAAGCCGCGCCTGTTGATGCTGGACGAACCGGCAGCGGGTCTAAACCCGCAGGAAAAGCGCGATTTGCAATCGCTGATCGACCAGTTGCGGCGCGAGTTCGGCGTCGCGGTATTGCTGATCGAGCACGACATGAGTTTGATCATGGGTATCTCGGACCGGATCCTGGTCATGGAACACGGCAAGCCGATCACCACCGGCACCCCCGAGCAGGTGCGCAACGACGAGCGCGTCATCAAAGCGTACCTGGGGGAGGAATGATGCTTAAGCTGGAAAACATACACACCTTTTACGGGGCCATCCAGGCGTTGAATGGCGTGTCGGTCGAGGTCAACAAAGGCGAAATCGTCACCTTGATCGGCGCCAACGGCGCAGGCAAGACGACGCTCTTGATGACGGTCTGCGGCAACCCGCGCGCGCGCGAAGGCAAGATCAGCTTCGAAGGCGAGGACATCACCCACAAGGACACGCACCACATCATGCGCAATGGCATCGCCATATCGCCTGAAGGCCGGCGCGTGTTCAAGGACCTGACCGTTGCTGAAAACCTGATGATGGGCGGCTTCTTTTCGAAGCGTTCGGAAATCGACGAAGGCATCGATCACGTCTACGGCCTGTTTCCGCGCTTGAAAGAGCGTTCGGCGCAGCGCGCGGGCCTGATGTCGGGCGGCGAACAGCAGATGCTGGCCATCGGCCGCGCCTTGATGACGCGTCCGCGCCTGTTGCTGCTGGACGAACCTACGCTGGGCCTGGCGCCGCTGGTGATCGCGCAGATTTTCGACATCATCCGCGAAATCCGCGAGCAGGGCGTGACGGTGTTCCTGGTCGAGCAGAACGCCAACAAGGCCTTGGGCGTGGCGGATCGGGGCTACGTGCTGGAAAACGGCCGCGTCGTGTTGCAGGACACGGGCGCCAATTTGCTGGTCAACGATCAAGTCCGCAAGGCTTACCTGGGCGGATAACAATCACGTTGACACATTCCCCGCGAAGGGAAATTCGGGCGCATCGAAAGATGCGCTTTTTTTTATGCGCGGAAGCAGCGGACTCGCGAGCAAGCCGGTCGAGACCGGCAAGCCCGCGTCGCATTCACGCTGCGATCAGTTGCTTGGCCAGATCGGCTTCGTAGTGTGCGATGGCGGCACGCGCCAACGCGTCGATGGAGTCGGTCAGCGTGACGCCCAGGCTGGCGCGCAACGCGTGCGGCACGGCCAGCGGCAGTTCGGTGCAACCCAGCACCACCGCATCGGCGCCTCGCGCCTTCAGGCGGCTGATGCATTCCGCGGCGGGCGCGAAAGCTTCTTCCAGCCGGTTGCCCTTGACGGCGCGGATCGACCCCATGCAATAGCGTTCGACTTCGTCGTCATCGGGCACGATGCACTCGTAGCCTTGCGCCAACAGGTGCTTTTGGTAGAGGCCGAGCTTGAGCGTTGCGGCCGTGCCCATCAGGCCGATACGCCCCTTGGGCAGGCCTAGCCGGCGCAGGTCGTCGATCACGGCCTGAATGATGTGCAGCACGGGCACGCTGGTGGCGGCCGCGATGTCGTGATACCAGAGGTGCGCCGTGTTGCACGGGATGGCGATCAACTGCGCGCCGGCCTGTTCCAGGAAGCGCACGCCTTGAACCATATGGGGCAGGGGGCTTTCGCCGCCGGCCATATAGGCGCTGGACCGGTCGGGAATGCGGGGATCGTTGCGCAGCAGCGTGGGGATGTGTTGCTGGTCAATCGCGGCGGGCGTCAGCGCCGCCAGGCGTAGGGCAAAGGCCGCGCCGGCCATGGGACCCATACCGCCCAATACACCCAGGTAGCAGCCCTGGGAAAACGTCTTCACTTTATAGACTCCGAGCTAATGCATCACCGGGCGCCAAAACCCGGCCCGGGCGTTGCGTGCCGGTTCGTTCCCCATCCCAGACCTGCTGGCCGTTGACCCACACCGCGTGGATGCCTCGGCTTGCCTGAACGGGAGCTGAAAAAGTGGCCACATCCGTTACCGTGGCAGGATCGAACAGCACCAGGTCAGCATGATACCCCTCGCGCAGCAGTCCGCGTTCGGCGATGCCGTATTGGTCAGCCGCCAGACCGGTCATCTTGTGGATGGCCGCCTCCAGCGACAGCAGTTGTTGTTCGCGCACCATCGTGCGCAGCACGTTGGTGAAGGTGCCCCATTGGCGCGGGTGCGGATGCGGATCGAAGGGCAGGCCGTCCGAGCCCACCATCGTCAATGGGTGCGCGAAGATGCGGTTGACGTCGGCCGGGTCCATTAGGAAGTAGATGGCGCCGGCGGGGGCCAGCCGCGCGATGGCGGCTTCGTCGTCCAGCCCGAGCTCCTGCATCACCTCGTCGAAATCGCGGCCGGTAGCTTCGGGGTAGCCTTTGGACCAGGTAATCATCGTGCGGCTGGCCAGGCGTGCGCGGTCCAGCCGCAGCATCGTCGAGGTGGCCGGGTAGGGATGGCAGTCCAGGCAGACGGGCTGCGTGGCGGCGGCGCGGCTGATCAGATCCAGCGTCTCGCGCGTGCGGCCGTGGTTGCGTTCGCCGGCCAGCTTGTGATGCGAGAACACCACGCGGCAATCCAGTTCCCGGCCGATCAACAGCGCCTCTTCCATCGCCGGCACGATGTGGTCGGCTTCGTCACGCAGGTGCGTCGCATACAGGCCGCGCCGGCCCGCGCCGTTGGCGGGCTTGAGCGGCTGGCACACGTCGATGATTTCATCGGTGGGCGCGGCGCTGGCGGGCGGGTAGAACGTGCCGGTCGACACGCCGAACGCGCCCGCGTCCAGCGCTTCTTGCAGCAGCTCACGCATGGCCGCGCGTTCCGCCTCGTTGGCGGCGCGCGCGGTGTCGTCCATGACGGCGACGCGCAAGGTGGTGTGGCCGACCAGCGCAATGACGTTCACGGCGGCCGACGTGTCGCGCAAGGCATCCAGCCACGCGCGAAAGGTGCCGAAGCGAAACAGGTCGGGCGGGCCCAACAGGTCCAGGGGCTGCGGAATGCTGTCGCGCTCCAGCGGAGCGAGGCTGATGCCGCAGTTGCCCGTGACCACGGTGGTGATGCCTTGCGACACCTTGGGCAGCATCTCGGGATGCGCCAGCAGGTAGCCGTCATCGTGGGTGTGGGAATCGATGAAGCCCGGCGCCAGCACCTGGCCCCGGCCGTCGATGACGGGCACGCCCGCGGGGTGGGCGAAACTGCCCACGGCCACGATGCGATCGCCCAGCACCGCCAGGTCGGCCTGGCGGGCGGCGCCGCCAGTGCCGTCGATAAGCGTGGCGCCCGCCACGATGAAGTCAGCCTGCAAGGTGTGCTGCGTCATGGAGGCTCAGTCCAGTTTTTCGATGCCGGCGGTTTCGATGATCTTCTGCCACTTGGCGGTTT
This sequence comes from Achromobacter piechaudii NBRC 102461, assembly GCF_001571245.1. Lineage (GTDB taxonomy): Bacteria > Pseudomonadota > Gammaproteobacteria > Burkholderiales > Burkholderiaceae_B > Achromobacter > Achromobacter piechaudii. Next base: position 1,143,655 of record NZ_BCTK01000001.1, read on the forward strand.
CACGATCGATCAACTGCTTGAACTCTTCCGGCGAGCCCGTTGCAGGTTCCGCGCCCAGCGTGGCCAGGCCGGTGCGCACCTCGGGCGCGGCCAGCGCTTTCTGGATGGCGGCATTCAGTTGGGTGACGACGGCGGCCGGCGTTCCCTTGGGCGCGACGACGCCGCCCCAGGCCACGGTTTCATAGCCTTTCAGGCCGGACTCGTCCAGCGTCGGCACGTCGGGCATCAGCGGCAGGCGCTTCAAGCTGCTGACGCCGATGGCGCGTACCTTGCCGGCCTTGACCAGCGGCGCGGCTTCCGAGGTGTTGACGAACAGATAGTCCAGACGGCCACCCAGCAGATCCTGGATGGCGGCGGGGCCGCCGTTGTAGGGGATGAACATGACGTCCAGCTTGGCCATGCTCTTGAACAATTCGCCGCCCATGTGGCCGGTGGTGCCCACGCCGGATGCGCCGTAGGACAGGCGGCCCGGTTCCTTGCGGGCACGGTCGATCAGGTCCTGCACGCTCTTGACGGGGGATTCGGCCGGCACGATCAGCGCGTTGTACAGGTCGAACATGTGCGCCACGGGCGCCAGGTCCTGGTCCACGTCGTAGGGCAGGCGCTTGAACAGCGACCGGTTCACCGCCAACGTGTTGATGTTGCCGTAGCCCACGGTGTAGCCGTCGGGCGCGGCGCGCTTGACCAGCGCGATACCGATGTTGCCGGCCGCACCCGGACGGTTTTCGATGACCATCGTGGCGCCCGTATCCTTGGCGATCTGCGTGGTGATCAGGCGCGACAGCACGTCCGGCGAACCGCCAGCGGCGGACGGCACCACGAAGGTGATCGGCTTGTCGGGATAGGCGTTTGCGGCCGAGGCGGCGCCCAGCATTGCAAGACTGAGGCCAAGCGCGCAGACGCGACGGTGAATATTTCGATGCATGGTGGTATTCCCCTTGTTTTGTTGTACAGACCGGCGCAGATTACACCCGCATTGCGGCGCTGCATCATCGAAAAATGTGGCAATCCTATAATCCGCCGTTATCGATAAGGGGAACAAAAAATGGATGCGGAAGCTTATGCCGACGAGGTCGGCCCCAGCGCGGGGCGCCCGCTGAACCTGCGGCAGATCGAGGTCTTCCGGGCGATCATGATGGCCGGCTCCATCAGCGGCGCGGGGCGCATGCTGCATGTGTCGCAACCGGCCGTCAGCCGCGTGCTGGCGCTGACGGAAAGCCGGCTGGGCTACCGGCTGTTCGAACGGGTCAAGAGCCGTCTGTCGCCTACCGCCGAAGCGCGCCGGCTATATGCCGAGGTCGAGCAGGTGTACGGCGGCATCCAGCGCGTGAACGATCTGGCCGCCAGCCTGGGGCAGTCGGGCGCGGGGATGTTGAAGATCGTGGCCAGCGCCAGTTTCGGGCAGCGCCTGATTCCGATGGCGCTGGAGCGTTTTCGAGGCCGCAATGCCGATGCGCGGGTGGACTATCGCAGCGTCACCTTCGACGAGCTGGCAGCGTACTTTCTGTCGGGCCAGGCGGATATCGGCATCTCCATGCTGCCGCCGGATCATCCCAACCTGACGTCGGTGCGGCTGGCTCGCGTGCCGGTCGTGTGCGTCATGCCGGCCGCTCATCCGCTGGCCAGCCACAAGGTTGTGCATCCCGAGGACTTTTCATCCGCGGCGTGGATCGGCTATCCGCGCGACACGCCGCTGGGCCGTGCGCTGGGCACCTTTTTCGGCGACGGGCCGCGGCATGCCGCCGCGATTGAAGTGCATTCGCCGGTGACCGCTTGTTCGTTCGTGCAGCAAGGGCTGGGGCCGGCCTTGGTGGACACCTGGTGTGTCTCGGCCGAGCAGTCGGCGCACATGGTGCAGCGGCCGATCGAGCCCGAAGCCAGCGTCGAGATCTGGGCCACGCATTCCAATCTGAGCGCGCCGCCGCTCTTGGCGCGCCGCTTTCTGGCGGCGATCAAGAAAACGCTGGAAGGCGCTGCCGAGCCGGACTAATCAGTCCGGCTTGGACGGCACGCAGGGGCATGCCGAGCGATGGCGGCTTACGCCAGCCCTTCGGCCTTCAATGCAGCCTGGACGCCTTTGTCGGCTTCCATGCGCTTTTCGAATGCCGCCAGATTGTCCTGGCCGCTCAGGTCGATTTCCTTGGCGCGCGCCCAGCGCAGCACGACGTACAGATACGCGTCCGCGATGCAGGGCGCGTCACCCGCCAGGTACTGCTTGCCGGCCAATTGCCCGTCCAGCTGCGAGAACAGCTTGGTCAGCAGCTTGGATGCCGAGCCGGCCAATTCTTTCTGCGCGCCTTCGTCGCCCAGGAAGCGGGACGCGCCGAAGATCATCGAGAACGTCTTGTGGATGTCGGAATTGATGAAGCCCAGCCAGCGGCGGACCTCGGCGCGCGAACGGGCGCTGCCATCGCCCAGCAGCTTGCTTTGCGGCGACTGTTCGGCGATGTATTCCAGGATGGCTACGTTCTGCGTAAGGGTCCAGTCGCCGTCCGTCAGGGCAGGCACGGCGCCTAGCGGATTGACCTTCAGGAAGTCGGGCGCCTTGAGCGCTTCACGGCTCAGTTGATGCGTTTCATAGGGCTTGCCCACCCACTCCAGAACGATGTGGGAAGCGAGCGAGCACGCGCCGGGCATGTAGTAAAGTTTCATGTGATCGGGTCTCCTGAACGAAAGAACGGGCAGGCCCCCGTCCTTGGGCGCTATGGTACGCCACCCCCGGCGCTCACGGCGTCAACTTGCCATGCCACCCGCGCCCGCATTCCCACTCAGTTGCCGCCGGAGATGTCCATGCAGTCACGCACCACCGCGAGCACGCGCGCGATCCCCCTGTTTTTCTATTCCACGCTGGTACTGGCCGGCGCGCTATGGGCCGCAGCGCCCGCGCGCGCTGCCCAGGAACCGGTATCGGCGCCCGCCCAGGTCACCGCCGTGGTGGGTGGCCTGGATCATCCCTGGGCGATGGCCTTCCTGCCCGATGGCGGCGGCGTACTCATCACCGAACGGCCCGGCAAGCTGCGCCTGCTGCGCACGCCGGGCGGGCTGTCCAAGCCGCTGGCGGGCGTGCCGAAAGTGGCGGCCAGCGGGCAGGGCGGTTTGCTGGACGTGGCCTTGTCGCCGGACTTCGCCAATGACCGTTACGTGTACTTGTCGTATGCCGAATCGGATGGCGATAAAAGCGGCACCGTTGTGGGCCGGGGGCGATTGTCTGCGGACGCCACCGCGCTTGAAGACTTCAAGGTGCTGTTCCGCCAGATGCCCAAGCTGTCCTCGGGACTGCATTTCGGTTCGCGCCTGGTATTCGACCGCAACGGCTACCTGTTCATTTCGCTGGGCGAAAACAATCAACGTCCCACCGCGCAAGACCTGGACAAGCTGCAAGGCAAGATCGTGCGGCTGAACCGGGACGGGTCGGTGCCCCCCGACAACCCCTTCGTGGGCAAGCCCGGCGCGCGGCCGGAGATCTGGTCTTACGGGCATCGCAACCCGCAGGGCATGGCGCTGAACCCCTGGTCTGGCGAGCTCTGGGAGAACGAGCATGGCCCGCGCGGTGGCGATGAAATCAACCGCATCCAGCCGGGCAAGAACTACGGCTGGCCATTGGCGACCTACGGCATCAACTACTCGGGCCAACCTATCCCCGAGGCCAAGGGCGAGACCGTGCCCGGCACCGAGCCGCCTTTGTTCTGGTGGGCAAAGTCGCCCGCCATCAGCGGTATGGCGTTCTACGATGCCGACCGTTTCCCGGCCTGGAAGCATTCGGTTTTCATTGGTGCGCTGGCCAATCAGAACCTGATCCGCCTGACGCTCGATGGCAATCGCGTCGTCGGCCAGGAATGGCTGCTGGGCGATCGCAAGAGCCGGATACGCGACGTGCGGCAGGGGCCGGACGGCTATGTATATGTACTGACCGACGCCTCGCCCGGCCAATTGCTGAGGCTGGCGCCGGCCCCGACGGGAGGGTAAGCGATGAAGACGTACGAATTGATCGGATCGGCCGGCTGCGGCTCGGCCATCGTCGAAATGGCGTTGGTGCTGGCCAACGTGCCGCATACGCTGACGGACGTGCCTTACCTGAAGCCCGGCCCCGAGCGCGAGCGTCTGCTGCGCTTGAATCCCTTGGGGCAGGTTCCGACGCTGGTGACGCCCGAAGGCGAGGTCATGACCGAGAGCGCCGCAATGATCCTGCATCTGCACGATGTGGCGCCGCAAGCGGGCCTCGCGCCCGGGACGGACAAGCCCGAACGTGTGCGCTTCCTGAACCTGTTGCTGCGGCTGGTGGCGGCGGTGTACCCGACGTTCACCTACGGCGATATCCCTGCGCAATGGGCGGGCGAGGGTGCGGCTGCGGACCTGCTGCGCGAGCGTGTACACACCCGCCGCGCGGAGTTATGGAAAGAGCTGGAAGGCCAAGCCGGCACGCCGCACATGCTGGGCCGTCGGTTCTCGGCGCTGGACCTGTACGTCACGGTCATGACGCACTGGCGGCCAGGGTCGGCCTGGTTCCAGGCTGAATGCCCCGCGTTGACGGCGGTGGCGCGAGAGGCGGCGCAGGAACCGAATGTGGCGCGGGTGTTGCGACGGCACTTTCCGGCGCCTACGGAATAGCGCCAACTCGGTAGCGCCGCGACTCGCAAGGCCCCGCGTGCGCGATCAGCCTGGGACCGCGCCGCGCCGTTTTCAGGCCTTGGCGCGGCGCCGGCTCTTGGCGCGGGCTTCGCGCACCGCGATGTACACGCCGCTGCCGGCAATGATGAGCGCACCCAGGTAGGCGTAGGCGTCAGGCGCTTCGCGCCAGAAGATCCAGCCCAGGATCGTTGCCCAGATCAGGCCCGTGTAGTCGAACGGAGCCACCACCGATGCCGGCCCGATCCGGAAACCCTGCGTGATCAAGGCCAAACCCAAGGTGCTGAACAGCGCGATACCGAAAAAGTAGGGCAGGTGCTCGGTGGCGGGCGCCTGCCAGACCCAAGGCAAACCCACCGCGCTGCACACGAGTTGGCCCAGCACGATATAGAACGTGGTGGTCAGCATGCCTTCGCCCCGGCTGATGCCGCGCGCGGTAATCATCATCACGGCGTACAGCAGCGCGGTGGTCAGCGGGTACAGCGTGGCCGCCTGGAAGGCGTCCGAGCCGGGCCGCACCACGATCAGCACGCCGGCAAAGCCGGCCAGCACCGCCAGCCAACGCTTGCCGTCTACGCGTTCTTTCAGGATCAGGACCGACAGGGCCGTGACGAACAACGGCGCGGCGAAGGCGATGGCCGTGGCTTCGGCCAGCGGTAACGCGCGCAGGCCCAGGTAGAAGCAACAGGCCGACACCACATTGATCGCGCCGCGCAGCAGATGCAGCCCGGGATGCGCGGTGCGTATGACGCGGCGACCGCCCAGCCACAAGGCCAGCGCGGTCACGAAGGGCAAGGCGATCAGGGCCCGCAGGAACAGGATCTGAAGCGGGTTGTAGTGAGCGCCCAACCATTTGGCGTTGGCATCGCTGAGGGTCAGGAAGAATATGCCGCCCACCACGCAGGCGATACCGGCGAAGGCAGAGTGTTCGCGCACGGCGGGCAATACGGTCGAGGAAGACATCTGAAACCTGCAAGGGCGGCGGTTCCTGCCGCCGTGAGTAAGGGAACGGGCGTGGAATACGTAAGAGGGAAGGCGGGCGCGGCCCGCTAGTTCATCCCTGTGCGCGGTAGGCGGCCAGCGCAACCATGGCCCAGGCAGCCAGGAATGCGACGCCGCCCAACGGTGTCACGGCTCCCAGCCAATGCACGCCCGTCAGGGACAGCGTGTACAGACTGCCGGAAAACAGCACGATGCCCACGAACATCACCACGCCAGCCGCCGACAGCAGCGGCGAACCGAAGCGGGCGCCCAGCAATGCGATGACGAACAGGCCCATTGCGTGGATCAGGTGATAAAGCACCCCGGTCTGCCAGACGGAGAGCAGTTCGGGCGACAGCATGCGCTTGAGGCCGTGCGCGCCAAAAGCTCCCGCGCCCACCGCCACCATCAGATTGAGCGCCGCAAGTATCGTCAGCTGCCGGTCCGTCATTGCCAGTCCTTGTCGTTGATCGTGTGTAACGCCGCCTATGATATGCCCAAAATCGGTGCATGCTCGGGGCGAACAGAGACAGAATTGCCCCTTGTAGCGCCAATTCCAAATGAGATATTATAAATTCTGTTTGGAAGGCGGTCAGCCCTTGGCTTTAACGGAACCGCTCAACTGGAGTGCGCAATGACTTTGTCCGTGACCGGAAAATCAGCTGAAAAGCGCGACGCCTCGGCGGCGCGTCCCCCGCGCCGCGCGGCCGCGCGCGCCAAGCAATTATTCCAGGAACTGGTCGACAGCCCCTTGAGCGATATCGCCCGCGATGTGCGGCGCGGTCTGCCCGCGCAGATGGTGGACGATGCGGCCGATTTCCTCCAGGTGCCCAAGTCCGAAATCATGGCCATCACCGAAGTAAAGGCGGCGTCCCTGTCGCGCTGGACCCGGGAAGGGCAGATGCTGCCGTTGGGCGAATCCGACCGTCTGGCGCGCGTGGCCCGGGTCGCTCGCGTGGCGCGCCAGGTGCTGGGCAGCGACGAAGAGGCGGTGCAGTGGCTGAATACGCCGGTGCCGGCGCTGGGCAACGTCAAGCCCCTGTCTCTGCTGACGTCGGACGCCAGCAGCCGCATCGTCGAAGACACCCTGGCGCGGGCAGCGGCCGGCGTGTACGCATGAGCGAATTCATTTCGCTGTGGCGCATCGGCACCACGGCGGGCACCTACCGCGCCGACGACCTGAGCGGCGCGGGTGCGGCGGCGGTGGGCGGGCGCTACAACAGCCCGGGCACGGCGGTGGTCTATACCTCGGCCAGCGTGGCGCTGGCGGTGCTGGAGACGGTGGTGCATTTTGCCGCGCGTGCCTCCGAGCAGGCCAACCGGTATCTGATCGAAGTGGCAGTGCCGCGCGCCGTCCACGACGCGCGCCAGGTGCTGACGGTGGATCAGTTGCAGCGCAATTACCCCTTCTGGGAAGCGGTGCCGTTTGCCGAGGCCTCGCAAGCGGTGGGCGACAACTGGGTGGAATCCGGCGTGTCGGCGCTGCTGGAGTTGCCCAGCGCCATCGTGCCGCATCGCGGCGTGCCCGATTGCAATCTGCTGATCAATCCGGCGCATCCGGACGCCGAAAACATCGTGGTGGTGCGGCGCGAACGCTTCGTCTATGACCCGCGCTTGAAAGCTGCGTGAAGCCACCCGCAGAAAAATGGGAGCCTCGCAGGGCTCCCTTTTTTTCTGGCAGGTGCTTTAAGCGTTTGTCAGCACCGCGCGGCCAACGACCTTGCCGGCCCGCAGCGCGGCCAGCACGCTATCGGCCTCGGCCAGCGCGTGGCGGTGCACCGGCATGGGCGGCACCTTGCCCGCGCGCACCAGGTCCATCAGCTCTTGCAGTTCCGCCAGGTTGCCGACGTAGCTGCCGATGATGGACATCGCCTTCATCGGAATCAGCGCGATGGGCCACGAGGACGCGCCGCCGAACAGCCCCACGATGATCAGCTTGCCGCCCTTGACCAGGAAGTCGAACGCCAGCGACGTCGTGGCGGGCGCGCCCACCAGGTCGATGGCCGCCTGCACCGGCTTGCCGCCGGCAGCCTTGATGATCTGCTGCGCGGCGTCCGGCGCGGCCCCGTCGATGGCCGCCAGCGCGCCGGCATCCAGCGCGGCCTGGCGCTTGGCCGGGTCGATATCGACCACGATGGCGCCCGCGCCGCCCAGCGCCTTGATCAGCGTCAGGCTCATCAGCCCCAGGCCGCCAGCACCAAAGATCACGACGGGGTGCTCGCGATAGACGTCCGCGCCGATCTTCTTGAGCGCCGAATAGGTCGTCAGGCCGGAGCAGGCATAGGGGGCGATCTGCGCGGGTTCCAGGTCGCCGATGTCGATCAGGTATTTCGGGTGCGGCACCAGGATATGGTCTGCGTAGCCGCCCGCGCGGTGCACGCCCAGGCAGGCGGGCGCGCTGCAATGGTTTTCCATGCCCGCCAGGCACGGCGCGCACTTGCCGCAGCCAATCCACGGATACACCAGGTAGTTCTTGTCGCTGGACAGGCCTTGTGCGTCAGGCCCCGCGCCGACCACGCTGCCCACCGTTTCGTGGCCCATGGTCAGCGGCAGGGACACGCCGCGGTCTTTCAGCGCCAGCGTGCGGCCCTGGCCCAGGTCGTAGCCGCCTTCCCACAAGTGGATATCGCTGTGACACACCCCCGCCGCACGCACCTTCAACAGCACCTGCGTGCCTTGCGGGGTAGGCGTGGGCTGGTCCATTTCCTGCAAGGGTTCGCGGAAGTTCACAACGCAATAGCACTTCATGGGAAGGTCTCCTTTGGTGATTTTTATAGCCAGCAGCCTACACCCGAGGGCGGCGCGCCGATATTCACTTTTTGATTAGGGGGCATTCGCTGTCGGCCAGCGACACGAACACCTTGTCGCCCGGCACGGTGGACAGGATGCGGTAGAAGTCGCCGGGATACTTGGATTCGGCGGGCTTTTTCACCTCGACCAGATACAGGTCCATGATGACGCGGCCATCCTCGGGGCGGATCCGGGCATTCTTGATCAGCTTGGTGGTGATGGGCAATTCGCGCATCTTCTTATTGACCGCGGCCCCCTCGAAGGTGCCCGCCGCCTGAGCCGCTTGCAGGTAATGGGTGGTGGCGACGTAGCTCAATGCCTGCACGATCGAAGGCGCACGCGTCACGCCCATCTTCTTTTGCCAGCGCTGCGTCCAGGCACGGGTGTCTTCATCGGCGTCCCAGTAGAACCCGGTGGGAAAGGTCAGGCCCTGCGCCACCGGCAGGCCCATCGCCTGCACATCGTTGATGAAGGTCAGGAACGTCAACAGGCGCTGCTTGCCGCCCGTCAGCCCGAATTCCTGCGCCTGCTTGATCAGGTTGACCAGATCGCCGCCCGCGCTGGCCAGCCCCACCACATCCGCCTTGGAGGACTGCGCCTGCACGAGGAACGAGGCGAAGTCCATCGCGCCCAGCGGGTGACGGGTGCTGCCCAACACCTTGCCGCCGGCGTTCTCGACGAAGCGGCTGGCATTGCTTTCCAGCGACTTGCCGAACACGTAGTCCGTGGTGATGAAATACCACGACTTGCCGCCGCCTTCGACCACGCTTTTGACGACGGCGTTGGCCAGCGCATAGGTGTCCGGCGCCCATTGCGTGCTGAGATTGCTGCACTGCTTGCCGCTGAAGTCGCCCGCAAAGCCCCCGCTGATCAGCGCCGTGCCGCCTTTCTCGCGGGCCACGCCTTGCGCCGCCAGCCCGGCCGAACTGGCGCCGCCGTCCACCACCGCGACCAGACCCTGGGTGTCGAACCAGCGCCGCACCAGGGCCGAGGCCACGTCGGCCTTGTTCTGATTGTCCGCGCCCACGACCTCCACGGTCTTGCCCGCTACCTTGCCGTTGAAGTCCTCGACCGCCATCCGCACGGCCATTTCGGAGCCCAGCCCGCCCAGATCCGAGTAAATGCCCGAACGGTCGTTGGATACGCCCAGGCGCACGACATCCGATTGGGCATGGGCCGCGTAGGCGGCCATCGTGGCGGCGACGGCCGCCAACAGGGGTTTGATACGCATCTTTCTGTCTCCCCGGCCCGCTGCGGGGCCGATTTGTTTGAGTTTTATTGCTGACGCGGTACCGCTGACGGGCCGCCGGACCTCTAGCCGGCTGAAAAGGAATTCTTGTTGGTGAATAAAAATTCCTGTGCAAGAATTTAGGTTCGCCCATATGAAAAGTCAACATAGTGGATTACCTAGCGGCATCGGTTTTTCAGCCGCGGTAAATCCGCACAGGGGTCGCCACCATGGAAGTGAAACTTGTTGCGCGCACGTTGGATCTGATCGAGCTTTTTGCGCAGGCTCGCCGGCCCATGCCGCTGACCGAACTGGCGCAGGGGCTGGGTGCGCCAATGTCCAGTTGTCTTGCGCTGGTACGCACGCTGGTTGCGCGCGGATATTTGTACGAAGTGCGCCGGCGCGGGGGCTATTACCCGACGGCGCGGCTGCAAGCGATGAGCGCGCTGATACAGGCTGGCGATCCGTGGCTGGAACAGGTGCGCCCGCATCTGCTGACCCTGCGCGACGAGGCCAATGAAACCGTCATGTTGGGCAAGATCCAGGACGGCGCGGTGCTGTTCCTGGACGTGGTGGAATCAACGCAGCCCGTGCATTACGCCGCGCGTCCGGGCGAAAGACGGCCCTTGCACACGAGCGCCGTGGCCAAGGCGGTGTTGGCCCGCCTGCCCGAGGCAGAACGCGACGGCGTGTTGGCCCTGGCCACCTACGAGCGCCATACCGAACGCACGCTGACCTCGCGCGAGGCCCTGCTGGCCGAGCTTGCCCAGGTGCAGGCGCGCGGCTGGGCGGCCAACGTAGGCGAAAGCGTGGCGGACCTGACCGGTTTGGCCGTGGCGCTGGATCTGGGTGGCGAGTGGTACGCGTTGTGCATGGCAGGCCCGACCCCGCGCGTGTGGGAACGGCGGGATCAGAACCTGGCCTATTTGAATTCGGCGGCCGAGACTATTCGGCGCGCGCGAGAAGGGTAGGGACCGCTTAACTGCCCCGGCGCATCAGCGTCGATTTGCCGAACAGGCTTTCGATCAGGTCCACCGCCACTTCGGCCGTCTTGTTGCGCACGTCCAGCGCGGGGTTCAATTCCACCACGTCCAGCGAACGCATCAGGCCCGTGTCGGCGATCATCTCCATGCACAGCTGCGCTTCGCGGTAGGTGGGGCCGCCGGGCACGGTGGTGCCCACGCCGGGTGCGATGTCAGGGTCCAGAAAATCCACGTCGAAGCTCACGTGCAGGTGCGTGTCCGCATCCAGCCCGGCCAGCGCGGTTTCCATCGTGGCGCGCATGCCCATTTCGTCCAGGTAGCGCATGTCGAACACCTCCAACCCCGCTTCATGCACCAGCCGCTTTTCGCCCTGGTCCACGCTGCGGATGCCGATCTGGCGCACCCAGCCCGGCTCGATATCGGGGGTGTGGCCGGACATGCCGGTGATCTGGGGCGGGCCGTAGCCGCACAGGCACGCGACGGGCATGCCGTGGATGTTGCCGGTGGGCGTGAGCGCATGGGTATTGAAATCCGCATGCGCATCCAGCCACAGCACCCGCAGTTTCTTGCCGGATTCGCGGCAATGGCGCGCCACCGCGCTGATCGAACCTATGCCCAGGCAGTGATCGCCGCCCAAGAGGATAGGCAGGCGCTGTTGGCTGAGTTCGGCATAGACGGCGTCGTGTACCGCCTGATTCCACGCGGCTACTTCCTCCAGATGGCGATAACCATCTTGCGGCGGCAGCCAGGGGTTGGCCGGTCCGTAAAGATTGCCCCGGTCTATCACTTCAAAGCCTTGCGCTTCGATGACGGGACCCAGGTCCGCCACGCGCAGGGCCTCCGGACCCATCGAGGCGCCACGCGCGCCCGCGCCGATATCGGTGGGCGCGCCGATCAGGGTGATTTGCTTGGGCAAGGTAGCGGTGTTGTGCAAGAGGGGGACTCCGACGGGGTTCATCATTGGGCGGATAGTAACGCGGGGCGCTGGGCCATTGCCATTGCACAACCAAGGCTATTGGCCGAGGTCCGCCCTAGCTGCTGCACAATAGCGCCTGCGCTGGCGCGGCACTGTGGTTCGCGCTGCGCGGTTTTCCATTTTTCCTGGATGGCTCTCATGCTTTTGCATTCCTTGCTTTCGACCCTGGCGCGTGGCACCGCCGTAGCGGCCCTGACCGTGGCGGCTTGCGCTCCTGCAGCCGCGCAGGACAAGCCGCTGCGCATCGGCGTCATTCCCAGCGTGGCCAACGAGGCGACCGAAATCGCCATTGCCCAGGCCAAGAAGGAAGGGCTGGAGGTCAAGCTGGTGGAATTCAGCGATTGGGTGCTGCCGAACATCGCGGTGGCCGACGGCTCGGTAGACGCCAACTTCTTCCAGCACGAGCCGTTCCTGCAACTGTTCAACCAACGACGGGGCGCGAACCTTACGCCTATCGCGTATGGCTACTCGACCACCATCGGCCTGTTTTCCAAGAAGCTGAAAAAGGGCGATACCGTGCCCGACGGCGCGACCATCGCGGTGCCGAACGACCCGGTCAACACGGGCCGCGCTTTGCTGCTGCTGGAATCCATCGGGCTGATCAAGCTGACCCCCGGCGTGGCGCACCAGGCCACGTTGCAGGATGTGGTGTCCAATCCGAAGCGCTTGAAGTTCGTGCAGATCGAAGGCTCGCAGTCGGCTCGCACCTTTGACGACGTGACCGCGTCGGTGACCTACACCACGTTCGCCAAGCAGGCGGGCTTGAACGAAAAGGACGGGCTTGCGTTCGACAACACCGACCCGGCCAGCATCCGCCGCTACGCCATACGCTGGGTCACCACACCGGACAAGGCGCAAGACCCGCGCCTGTTGAAGTTCATTTCGATCTATCAGAACTCGCCGGAAGTCAAAAACACCCTGAAGCGTCTGTACGGCGACCTGATCTCGTTCCCCTGGTGATCGGCGCTGTATAAGGACTGGCCTTTAGCGCAGCGCGCGGCGGCCGTCGCTTTCGACCCGTTAGCCGCGTCTCAGGCGGTAGCTTCGCGCTGGCCCGCGCGCCGGCCGTTCAAGCGCCAGTGCAAGCTCAGCGCCGCCAAGCCCACGGCGGCCGATGCGCCGATACCCAGCGCTTCGAACCCCACATGCGTGTACAGCGTGCCCGCGATCGCCGTGCCCAGGCTTGCGCCCAGATAGGTGGTGCAGGTGTTCAAGCCCAGCACGGCCCCACGTTCATCGGGACGCGCGCGCGACAACAGCAGCACCAGCAGATTCAGGCTGATCTGCGAGGCCGCGCCCCACAACACGGCAAGGGCCAGCACCATTGCCAACGCGTGCGCGGCGGGCAGCAGCAACAGATAGACCGTGGCAATCGCAGCCAGCGCGAGCGGCAAGGCGCGGCGCGGTCCCAGGCGTTCGATCAGCGGCGCGCCGGCGAAGCCGGCCAGCATGAAGCCCGCGCCATAGGCAAACGCGATGAATCCCACCTGGCCGGCCGACAGCGCCAGCAACGCGCGCACATGGTCCGCCAGGAAGGCATACACCCCGTAGAACGCCGAAGAAAACGCCAGGCAGGCCAACAGCAACACAGGCACGTCACGATAGGACAGCGGCGCCAGCAGGCGCGACAAGCGCAGCGGCGCGGCATTCTGGACTTGCCGTTCGGGCAGCTTGCGCAGGCCCAGCAGGGCGATGGCTGCGCATAGCGCCAGCGTGCCGTAGGTGGCGCGCCACCCGATGGCGTCCGAAATCAGCGCGGACAGCGGCACGCCAGCCACCAACGACACCGACCATCCGGCGATGACGCGTCCCAATGTGCGGGCCTCTTGTCCTTCTGCCGCCACCAACGACGCCGAGCCGTAGGCCGCCGGCAGGATCACCCCGGCCGCCGCGCCCGCCATGGCCTGCGCCGCCGTCAGCACCAACCAGTGCGGAGCCGTGGCGGACAAGAGCAGGGCGGCGATCAGGACCAGCATGGCGCCCAGCAGCGAACGCCGGATGCCGATGCGGTCTATGCGCCCGGCCAGGAAGAAGGCGCTGGCGGCGGTGGCCGCGCCATAAGCCGAAATGGCCGTGCTGATGGTCAACGCCGACGTCGAAAACGAGCGCGCCACGTCGGCCAATATGGGACTGAGCGCCAGGCCGTTCGAGCCTACGACGCTGACGGCGAACATCAAGGCCGGCACGGGCGAGGAATTGCGGGAAATAAGAGTGCTGCGATTTTGCATGCAGCGAATTCTATTGGAATAAAATAAGGGTTTACGTCGATATTTCCTTATTCCATAAAAGTTCGAATGCCGTAAGGCAGAACTTGATTCCAATGTCAGACCTAGACGATCGCGACCGAAAATTATTAACGCTGCTGGCTGGCGACGCCACGCCCAGTTACGCCGAGCTGGGCAAATTATTGAATCTATCCGCGCCCGCCGTGCATGAACGGGTCAAGCGGCTCAAGCGCGACGGGCTGATCAAAGGCATCGCCGCGAGACTGGACGGGGCGCGCATCGGCCGCCCCTTGCTGGCCTTCGTGCATGTCGATACCGCCAACTGGAGCATCACGCAGCAGGTGCTGGGGTTGGCCGAACTGACCGAGGTGGAAGAGATCCACACCATCACCGGCAAAAGCGCCATGTTGCTGAAAGTGCGCGTGCGCGATACGCAGGCGCTGGAATTGTTGCTGGCGCGCATCCATCAGATTGAAGGCATCACCAACACCACCAGTGATATCGCGCTGACCAGCTATCTGGAGCGCGGGCCCTTGCCTGATAACTCCCCCAACTAGGCCCGGCGCAGCCGCAAACGGGTGATTTCGGACGGCGCGCCCAGCCGCTTGGGCGGCCCCCAATAACCCGTGCCCCGGCTGGTATACACCCACATCTTGCCCAGCCGGTGCAGGCCGGCCGTAAAGGGCTGCTGGAAGCGCACGAAAAACCCCCACGGGAAGAACTGCCCGCCATGCGTATGGCCAGACAATTGCAGGTGATAGCCCAGCGGCTGCGCGGCGGCTGCGCTGCGGGGTTGGTGCGCCAAGAGGATCCGGGCGCAGGCATCGGCGGGCGCACCGGCCAGCGCGGCCTTGGGGTTGCTGCGTTGCTGCGGATCGAAGGAGCCCGCGCTGTAGTCGGTCACGCCTGCCACCACGACGGGCAGGCCCGACGGGTGAATGACGGCATGCTCGTTCATCAGCACGCGTAGTCCCATGCGGCGAAACTCGGCGACCCACGCCGTGGCGCCTGAATAATATTCATGGTTGCCGGTGACGAGGTACACGCCGAAGGGCGCGCGCAGCGACGCCAGCGGGCGAGCCTGCTCGGACAAGTGTTCGACACTGCCATCGACCACATCGCCCGTGATGGCGACCACGTCCGGCAACAATTCGTTCACGCCGTCCACGATGGCCTGCACATAATGCTTCTTGATCGTCGGCCCGACGTGGATGTCGCTGATCTGCACGATGGTGAAGCCGTCCAGGTCTTGCGGCAGCCCCTCGATGGGCACGTCCACGTCGACCACGCGCGCCCGGCTGCGCGCGTTGTAAAAGCCAATCAAGGTACCCGCCAACGCCAGGCCGGCCACCGCCCACGCGCTATAGCGGCGCAGATCCATCCAGGGCAGGTCGGCACTGGCCAGCCACGCCACCGCCCACGTCAACAGCAGGCCGACGTCGCGAATGACGCTAAGGACGAACAACGACGAGAACAAACCCATCGCCAACAAGCCGACCCAGGCGATGCGGTCGCCCCATGGCGGATTCACGGAAGACCGGGCCAGCATGCCCAGCGGAATCAGGATGCAAGAGAGCAGGAGGCCGATGATGGCGGCAGCCGCGCCGGCGGCCGTCAGCCCCGAATCGGGGATGAGGCGCGCGCCCACGTAGACGTGGGCCAGCGCGCCAAGTGTCAGGAAGCGCAGGAAGAAAGAGGATTGGCGTAGGGACACGGCGGGCAGGGGGCGGGCAAGGAAAACGCCATTCTATGCCGGGCCGTCGCCCCGGGTTGCGCGCGCAGGCGTCAAGGGCGGACGGGTGCGTCGCGCCACAGCAAACCGGTGTGCATCTCCTGCACGCTGTTGATGCCCAGCATGGCCATGTTCCGATCGACCTCGGCCTGCAACAGCTTGATGGCGTGCGCCACTCCCGCCTGACCGCCGACGGCCGCCGCGTAATTGAACGGGCGGCCGACGAACACAAAGCGCGCGCCCAGCGCCAGCGCCTTGAGCACGTCACCGCCGCGCCGCACGCCGCTGTCCATCATCACCGTCATGCCGCCCGCCGCGTCGACGACGCCGGGCAGCGCGCGCAGCGGCGATATCGCGCCGTCCAGTTGACGCCCGCCATGGTTGGACACGATCACGCCGTCGACACCGTGCTGACGCGCCAAGGCCGCGTCTTGTGGATGCAGGATGCCCTTGATGATCAAGGGGCCGCGCCACTGCCGGCGGATGCGGGCGACATGTTCCCAGCTGAGGTGGTCGCGCGCGCTGAAGTCGCGCAGCACCGAAGCCGACACGATTGGCGCGCCGCGCGTGGCAAACGAATTTTCAAAGTGCGGCATGCCGTGCGCGAGCAACGTGCGCAGAAACGTGCCTGCCAGCCAGCGTGGCCGGGTCAGGCCGTCCCATGCCAGGCGCAGGCTGGGCTTGAGCGGGGTCGAGAAGCCGGTGCGGACGTTGTTCTCGCGATTGGCCGATACCGGAATATCCACCGTCAGCACCAGGGTCTCGTAGCCCGCGTTGCGCGCGCGCGTGACCAGCGCATCGATCTTGGCCGGGTCGCCAGGCAGATAAGCCTGAAACCACGTTGCTGGCGCTTGCTGGATCACGTCTTCCAGCGGGATCAGCGACGTGCCGCTCAGGATGGCGGGTATGTTCGCGTCCTGCGCGGCACGCGCCAGCACCACGTCGCCGCGATAGGCCGACAAGGCGCTGATGCCCATGGGGGCGATGCCGAATGGAGCGGCGTATTGGTGTCCGAACAATTCGGTGCGCTGCGTGCGCTGCGACACATCGACCAGCACTCGCGGCGTAAAGCCGTACTGCGCGAAAGCGCGCCGATTGTCCTGAAGGGATTGATTGTCTTCCGCCGCGCCCGCCACATAGCCGAAGATGGGACGAGGCAGGCGGCGGCGCGCGGCGGCTTCGAAGTCGTCCAGGGACAACATGCGGGCAAGCGTGCGCGACAGCGGGCGGGCGGCCACGCCGGGGGTGTTGTCTGTGTGGGAGGCAGGCAGCGCGGATGACGTCATGGCAAGGTAGAGAAGGGACCGGGGAAGGTCCGTAATCTACCTAGACGAGATCAGCAGAAAAAGCGAATAAAAGGCGAAAGGCTTATTCGCATTCAGCGAACAAGAAAGTGCGGATCGTTCGCTTCAGCGGTGCTTGGGCAGCGCCAGCAATTCGCCCATGCGCACCGGGCCCAGCACCGATGGCGTGTCCGCCCAGCGGATCTTGTCCGGGCCGAACAACACGATGGCAGTCGAGCCGAGCTTGAAGCGGCCCATCTCCGCGCCTTTTTCCAGATGGATCGGGGCGCGTGCGGCGGCGTCGTAGCGCACGGATTTCACGCGGCGCTTGAAGGGCGTGACCAGGCCGGCCCACACCGTTTCGATCGACGCGACGATCATCGCGCCCACCAGCACCAGCGCCATGGGGCCATGCTCGGTGTCGAAGATACAGACCACGCGTTCATTGCGCGCGAACAGGCGCGGCACGTTGCGCGCCGTCAGCGGATTGACCGAGAACAGCCGGCCGGGCACATGGATCATTTCGCGCAGCGTGCCGGCGACCGGCATGTGCACGCGGTGATAGTCCTTGGGCGACAGATAGACCGTGGCGAATTCGCCGCCCTGGAACGGGGCCGCGCGCTCGACGTCGCCGCCCAGCAGATCGACCAGCCCGTAGCTATGGCCCTTGGCCTGGAAAATACGGCCTTGTTCGATGGCGCCCAATTGGCTGATCGCGCCATCGGCGGGGCACAGCACCGAACCGGGTTCGTCGTCCAAGGGACGCGCGTCGTCTTTCAACGCGCGCGTGAAGAAGTCATTGAAGCAGTCGTAGGCCAACGGATCTTCTTGCAGCGCTTCGCGCATATCGACGCCGTACTTGCGGACGAAGCGCGAAATCATCCAGTTCTTGACCGCGGGTTCCCGGCAGTCTGAGGCGTATCCGAAGAAGCGCGACACCAGGTGATGGGGCGCAAGATACTGGCTGGCGAGAAATAGTTGGTCTTTGATCGTCATCTACGAGCGCTGAAAAAACGCGTCCCGCGGACAGCGGGACGTGGTTGAAGGTTGCCTCGCAAGCATCGCATCAGGGGACGCTTGCGGGCAATTCGCGGGATTGTAACGCGATCAGGCGGCTTTGGCGGCCAGTTTGGTTTTGTAGAGCCAGTCCTTGTAGTCGTCCAGGTCGCCATCGAACGGACGGACCGCGCCGTCGGCCACGATGATGAACTCGTCGGTGGTCGCGCGCAGCAGGTGGCGATCGTGCGAGACCAGCATCAAGGTGCCTTCGAATTGCGCCAGCGCGGTCGTCAGCGCTTCACGCGTTTCCAGATCCAGGTGGTTCGTGGGCTCATCCAGCAGCAGCAGATTGGGCCGTTGCCAGACGATCAACGCCAGCGCCAGACGCGCCTTTTCGCCGCCCGAGAAAGGCGCGATCGAGCTGGTGGCCATATTGCCGTTGAAGTTGAAGCTGCCCAGGAAGTTGCGCAGCTCCTGCTCGCGCACGGTAGGCGCGATCTTCGTCATGTGCCACAGCGGCGATTCGTCGTGGCGCAGCATCTCGACCTGATGCTGGGCGAAGTAGCCGATGGACAGGCCCTTGTTGAACTGCGTGTCGCCACCCAGCGTGGCCAGGTCGCCGGCGATGGTCTTGATGAACGTGGACTTGCCCGCGCCGTTGATGCCCAAGAGGCCGATGCGCTGTCCGGCTTGCAAAGAAAAGTTGATGCCCGACACGATGATCTTGTCGGACGTCGCCTGCGTATCTTCGTCTTCAACGCGATAACCGGCGCTGACCTTGTCCATCGTCAGCAAGGGATTGGGCGCGCGCAGCGGCTCGCGAAATTCAAACGAGAACTCGGCGGCCGCGCGCAAGGGCGCCACTTCTTCCATGCGGGCCAAAGCCTTGATGCGGCTTTGCGCCTGACGCGCCTTGCTGGCCTGGGCCTTGAAGCGGTCGATGAAGGATTGCAGGTGCGAGCGTTGGCGCATCTGCTTTTCCATCATGCCTTGCGCCAATTCAAGCTGCGCCGCGCGCTGGCGTTCGAACGACGAGTAGTTGCCCGAGTAGCGCTTGAGCTTGCGCTCGTCGATATGGACGATGACGTTGACCACACCGTCCAGGAAATCGCGATCGTGCGAGATGACGATGAGCGTGCCCGGGTAGCGCTTGAGCCAGTCTTCCAGCCAGATGATGGCGTCCAGATCCAAGTGGTTGGTCGGCTCGTCCAGCAGCAGCAGGTCGGACGGGCACATCAGCGCCTGTGCCAGGTTCAGGCGCATGCGCCAGCCGCCTGAAAAGCTGGTCAGCGGCAGATGCATCTGCTCTTGCGTGAAACCCAGGCCCGTCAGCAGTTGTTCGGCGCGCGAGTGCACCGTGTACGCGTCGGCGTCGGCCAGCGCGGCGTAGATGTCGCCCATGCGCAGGCCGTTTTCGGCGCTCTCGGGTTCGGCTTCCAGCGCGGCAAGTTCAGCTTCCAGCTTGCGCAACGTGACATCGCCGTCGATCGCGTATTCGATGGCGGGGCGGTCCAGCGCCGGGGTGTCCTGCGCGACATAGGCCATGCGCCAGCTGGACGGGTAATCCAGGTCGCCCTGGTCTGCGTGCAGCGTGCCGCGCAGCAGGCCGAACAGGCTCGATTTGCCGGCGCCATTGGCGCCGATCAGGCCGATCTTGTCGCCGGGGTTCAAGAGCAGGTCGACCTTGTCGAGCAAGGGCTTGACGCCGCGCATGAGTGAAACTTGTTGGAAGCGGATCATGAATCTGGGGGCAGGGGGTGGCGCGGCAGGCGCGCGGCGTGGCTCCCGCCACAAGACGCGGCGCAAAAAAAGGGAACCGTGTGGATTCGCGCGCAAAAGCCTGAAAACCGGGGCTGCGCAAATGTCGGATCAGGGCCTGACAACGGATACCGGCGTTGGGTATCGGTGATGGACCATGTCGACAATCGACGGCTATTAACAGCTGCAAACAGCCGTAAACAGCGGCAGGACAACGGGCGCGAATAAAAAGAAGAGACGACGTCCCGGTAACGGGCGTCGTCTAATCGTGGGCGCTATTGTACCGGGCCGCGCGCATCGGCGCAGGCGGGGCCTGTTTTGCGCGTCGTGAAGCTAGGCGTTCTCTGGCCCTTGGGCGATGGCGGCGGCCAACGCCAGCACCCGTTCGGCCTCTTGCGCGTGCAGGTTCTCGACCAGCGCGCCGTCGACGACGGCCACGCCCATACCCGCAGCCTGGGCCGCGTGCCACGCGTCCAGGCGCTTGCGCGCGCTGGCCAATTCGTCGGCGGTGGGGGCGTAGGCCGCGTTGGCGGCGGCAATCTGCTTGGGGTGGATCAGCGTCTTGCCGTCGAAGCCCTGATCGCGTCCCTGTCGGCAGGCGGCGGCAAGGCCCGCATCGTCCTGCAAGTCCAGATGGACGCCATCCAGCACCGCCAGGCCATGCGCGCGCGCGGCCATCACGGCCAGGGAGCGCGCCAGCAGGGTTTCGTGGCGCTCGGGCGTATGGCGCGCATGCAGATCCTTGACCAGGTCCGACGTGCCTACGACGATGGCGGCCAGCCGGGCGTGGCCTCCGGCAATGGCATCCAGCCGCAGAAAGCCCAACGGCGTCTCGGCCATGGCCCACAACGGCAGATCCGCCGGCGCGCCAGCCGCGTCCAGCGCGCGGGCCAAGTCCAGCAATTGCGCGGCGGACTGCACCTTCGGCAACAGCACCGCGTCGGCGCCGGCTTGGGCGATGGCGTGGATATCGTCCAGCCCCCACGGCGTGTCCAGCGCGTTGATCCGGACGATGCACTCGCGCCGGCCATAGCCGCCCGCCCGCAACGCCGCGGCCACTTGCATGCGCGCCTGCGCCTTGGCGTCGGGCGCGACGGCGTCTTCCAGGTCCAGGATCAGGGCGTCGGCATCCAGGCTGCGGGCCTTGTCCAGCGCACGCGCATTGGCGCCGGGCATGTACAGAACGGAACGGCGAGGGCGGATGGCAGCAGTCATGATCGAGAAATCAGAGTTTGGAATTGCCCACGACCTGCACGGGCGTGGTGCAGACGTAGCCGACGCCATAGACGGTGCGGATGCCCATGTCGCCGCCTGCCAGCGCGCGCAGCTTGCGGCGCAGGCGGTGCATGTGCGCGTCCAGCCGGTGCGTGTCGTAGGCGTCGACGCTGGCGCCCAGCGCTTCGACAAGGCGGCCGCGCGAGAGCGGCAGCGGCGCGGCCTGGATCAGCGCGCCGATCAAGCGGCTTTCGGTGTCGGTGAGTTCTACGCTGACCCGCTCGGGCGAGACCAGCGTGCGGCGAGAAGGGTCAAAGCGCCACGTGTCGGACGGCGCGTCGTCCGCGCCCGTTGCCGGCACCACGCGCAGTCGCCGCGACAAGGACACCAATGTCGCGCCCAGCTCGGCCAGGTTGACGGGCTTGGTCAGGTAATGATCCGCGCCCAGGCTCAAGCCCGACACCTTGTCTTCACTGAGCAGTCGGCCGGTCAGCATGATGATGCCCATCGACGGATAGCAGGTGCGCAAATGCGCGATGCGAGTGAACGCGTCGCCATCGGGCAGCATGGCGTCCAACACCAGGATGCCCGGCGTGACGGTAAGCAGCAGCTTGTCCAGTTCGGCCAGCGACCCGGCCGTGAGGATGGCTTTGTCCAGCCCGAGGTCCTGGATGGTCTCGACGATGGTGTCGCGCCAGTCACCGTGATCGTCGACGACGATGATGGTCACGACGGGTTCCGCGCCCGCGTTCGCACGCAACGCGATCCAAGGGCAAGCACGCTGTTGGCTCCTGACATGCTGGGGCTATCTGTTCGGGGATGAGAGTCCGCTTGCGCGGGCACGTGGCCAGCGGGGATACGTTTCGTATCGTTGGCGCCTGCGGAGAATATCATCATCGAAGTTGCGGCGGCGCGGCAATCCCGCTGGATGCCATCCAATCGCCATCAAAAGCGTGCCTGATCAAATTTTGCGCAGGCCGTTGCGCGTCGTCCAAATGGCCGCGCAGCGGGCTGGGCCACCTGCCTTATCCACAGAAATTGTGGATAAGGCCCGTGCGGCTGGTGCCATCCGATTTATGTAGGCAGGTATTCGACCGGCACGCCTGCGGGCACCTTGCGCATGCGATCGCGTTCGATGCGCGCCGGGGCAAAACGGGTCTTGCGGGCCGCCGCGTTTTGCAGCAGCACCGACAGCACCGAACCTTTGTCCTGGATCCATTGCGTTTTGCCCCGCAGCAATTTCATCGCGTTCTCTGCGTTGCCCAGCCGATACGACATGGAATTGATCTGCACCGAGGTCTTGCCGTCGAACGCCGCCGGTTCCTGTTCGGTGATGGCGGCGGCGTCCAGGTTGCTGCTTTCGTGATCCACGCGATAGATGAATTTCAAGCCGCTGTGCGGATCTTGGGCGACGACGAGCTTGTCCGAGCCGGACACGTCGGACAGCATGCCGATGATGGGCGATTCAACCAGCTGGTTGCCGCGTTGTTCTTCGGTGTAGATAAAAATGCTGTGGCGCGCCGCGACACGGGCGGGGGGAATAAGGGGAGAGCTGTCCATACCTGAATGAAAGTGGCGACCCGGACAAACGCGTCCGGCAATTCAAAGAACTTCGCAACGGCTACCGTGGCCACGCCAGTCGCGCCAGCAGGCGCGCCTTGATCGGGGGCCATTCATCGTCGAGGATCGAGAAATAGACCATGTCGCGCGTGCGCCCTGATTGCGCAATCAGGTGCTTGCGAAACACGCCTTCCTCGACCGCCCCGATCCTGCCCAGGGCTTCACGCGACTGCGTATTGCTCAGTTCCGTCTTGAAAACGACCCGCATGATACCAATTGTTTCAAAGGCGTGCCGAAGCAGCAGAAACTTGGTTTCGGTATTGGCGCCGGATCGTTGGCTGGCCGGGGTCAACCACGTCGCGCCGATCTCCAGCCGCTTGTGCGCCAGCGCAATGTCCATGTAGCGCGTGGCGCCTATGATCTGCCCCGTGCTTTGCTGGACGATGACAAAGGGCAGGCAGTCGCCGGCACGGGCGCCGTCCAGCGCGCGCGCAACGTAGCGGTGCATGTCCTGGACGGTGCTGATCGGTTCCGGTTGCAGCCGCCACAGCTCGGGGTGCAGGCCGACGGCCGCCAACGCGTCGGCATGATGCGCAGCCATGGGTTCCAGGCGGACGATGTCGCCCATCAAGGTGACGGGGTGCAAGGCAGGAACGGTCATGGCAAGGTCCGGAAGGCGAGCGCCGAGGATCGGGATTCTACGCCGGCGGGCCCTTGCCGAACACGGGGCGCAAGCGCAGAATTCCGCGCATGAAAACAGACGTTGTGGTTCTGGGCGCTGGCATCGTCGGCGTCAGTACGGCCCTGCATCTTTTGGCGCGCGGCCGTTCCGTAGTGTTGCTGGACCGGCGCGGGCCGGGCGAAGAAACCAGCTACGGCAATGCCGGCCTGATCGAGCGGGCCAGCGTGATTCCCTACGCCTTTCCCCGTGATTGGCGCAGCCTGTGGCGATACGCGCGCAACAACACGCCCGATGTGAGTTATCACGTGCGCTTCTTGCCGCGCATCGCGCCGTGGCTGATGCGCTATTGGTGGCATTCCGCGCCGTCGCGGCTGGCGCGCGCGGCCGAGGCGATGTTGCCGCTGATCGAACGCAGCGTCATCGAGCACGACGCCTTGAAAGACGACGCCCATCTTGGTCACCTGTTTCGCCGCAATGGCTGGATCGATGGCGCGCGGACGCAGGCAGGCCTGGAACAGGCTGTGGCCGAAGCGCAGGCGCTGTCGCCGTATGGGCTGAATTACCGCGTGCTGGATCGACCCGCCCTGGCGGCGCTGGAACCGTCCTTGTCCGAACGCATGGTGGGCGCGGTGCACTGGCTCGATCCGGTCAACGTGTCCGACCCCGGCGCGGTGACGCAGGGCTATGCGGCGCTGTTCCAGCAGCGCGGCGGACAACTGGTGCGCGGCGATGCGCGCACCCTTCAAAGCGCGGGTTCAGGCGCGTGGCGCGTGCAGGCGGAGGATGGCCAGGTCGAGGCGCGCGATGTCGTGGTGGCGATGGGGCCGTGGTCGCTGGATATCCTGCGGCCCTTGGGCTATCGCATTCCCATGGCGGTCAAGCGCGGCTACCACCAGCATTTCGCGCTGGACGCAGGCGCATCCTTGTCGCATCCGGTGGCCGACATCGACAGCGGGTTCGTCGTGACGCCGATGACGCGGGGCGTGCGCCTGACCACGGGCGCGGAATTCGCGCATCGCGATGCACCGCCATCACCTATCCAGATTCAACGCACGCGCGCGCTGGCAAGCCAATTGCTGCCGCTGGGCGCCGCAGTGGAACAGGAACCGTGGATGGGGTGCCGGCCCTGCATGCCGGACATGCGGCCGGTGATCGGGCCCGCGCCGCGTCACCCGGGCTTATGGATGGCGTTCGGCCACGCGCATCATGGCTTCACGCTGGGTCCCGTGACGGGCAAGCTACTGGCCAGCCTGATCACGGGCCAGACGCCGGACATGGATCCGGCGCCTTACGCTCTGCATCGCTGAAGCGGGAAAGGGGATCGGCGAGCGGGACAGGTCGGTGCATCGATCAGTCCTCCCGGATTGGCCCACGCACCCGCGATACCGCTACGCTTAAACCCCGCCGGCCTTTTTCGCGCGGCGGTCGCGCACCGCCTGTGCAAGCGTGTCCAGCACCGGTTCGGTCTGGCTCCAGCCCAGGCAGGCGTCGGTGATGGATACGCCACGGCGCAGCGGCAGACCGGGTTTCAGGTCCTGGCGGCCTTCTTCCAGATGGCTTTCGATCATGACGCCAGTGATGCGCGCGTCGCCTTGGGCAAGCTGGGCGGCGATGTCGTTGGCCACGTCGATCTGGCGCAGGTGCGACTTGTTGGAGTTGGCGTGCGAGCAGTCGATCATGACCTGTTCGCGCTGGCCGGCTGCGCGCAGGGCGGCGCAACAGGCATCGACGCTGGCCGCGTCGTAGTTGGGGCCTTGCTTGCCGCCGCGCAGGATCACGTGCGTATCCTGATTGCCGCGCGTTTCAAAAATCGCGGCCATGCCCATCTTCGTCATGCCCATGAAGGCGTGCTTGGCGCTGGCGGCGACCATCGCGTCCGCGGCGATCTGCACGCCGCCGTCGGTGCCGTTCTTGAAACCCAGCGGGCAGCTCAGGCCCGAGCTCAGTTGACGATGGCTCGGGCTTTCTGTCGTGCGCGCGCCGATGGCGCCCCAGGCGATCAGGTCGGCGATGTATTGCGGACTGAGCAGGTCCAGGAATTCGGTGGCGATGGGCAGGCCCAGGCCGCTGATGTCCAGCAACAGCTCGCGCGCCCGGCGCAGCCCTTCGTTGATGCGGAAGCTGCCGTCCAGGCGCGGGTCATTGATGTAGCCCTTCCAGCCCACGGTCGTGCGCGGCTTTTCGAAGTACACGCGCATGACGATCAGCAGGTCATTCTTGTGCTGGTCCACGGCCTGGCGAAGCTGGCGCGCATAGTCCATGGCCTGGCCGTGGTCGTGGATGGAGCAGGGGCCCACGACGATCAGCAGGCGGTCGTCGCGGCCATGCAGCACATTGGCGATCTGGCTGCGGCTGTTTTCGACCAGGGTCTGGATGGCGGGCGATACGGGCAGTTCGTCTTGCAGGAGCGCGGGCGAAATCAGGGGACGAACAGCGCTGATGCGGGTGTCGTCGGTGCGCGTGTTGTCCTGGGTCGAGTCGGCCGTGCCGACCTCGCGGTCGTGCTGGGGGTCATCAATGCGGGTCAAGGGAAGCTCCGTACCGTGGATGCGCAAGGTGCGCAATGCCTAAAGCCCGCCATTATCGCACCCGCGCGCCCAATCCCGCCGCAAGGGCGGCATCCGTCCGGACGAGCCGGCGCGTTGTGTCTGGACAACGGAGGGAGCCAATAGCGGGCAGGGCCCTCACAAACCTACGCCTATCGTCGCGGAAATCGCCTTAGCCCTTTGTCCGCGACGACAGACCGCGCACGAATGCCGTAGCATTGAGCCCGAACAGAACCAGCGGTCGCCTGCCAGGGGCCCGCCCTATAAGCCAGGACGGAACGAATGCCAAAAACCGACGCCGGAGCGGCTCGACGGATTCTTCTGGTCGAAGACCATCCTGTCGAACGGGCATATCTGCAGAACATGCTGCTGGCGTTGGGGTACCGGCGCGTTGCCGGCGTAGGCAGCAGCGCCGAGGCGGTCAGCGCCTTGGGCCGCCAGTTCTACGATCTGGTGATCAGCGACATCGTCATGAGCGACGGCGATGGCACGCATCTGCCCAATGAATTGCGACGGCTGGTGGACGTGGGCCGGCTTCGCAGCATGCCTCCCATCATCTGGATCAGCAGCCTGAGCGAAGAGCTGCTGCAATCGCATGTCCGCCTGGCGCTACAGGCGGGTAGCCCGTCTGCGCAGGCGCTGTCCAAGCCGGTCTCCCGCACGTCCATGCACCAGGCCATCAAGGCGGGTCTGGCCGCCGAGGATGTGACCACGCCCCAGCAGCAATCGATCCGTCGTGAAGTGATCGAAGCCGAATTGGGGCGCGCCTTGATCACGGGCGTCGGCATGAGCGTGGTATTGCAGCCGCAGATGAGTCTTTCCACGGGCAAGGTGGTCGCCGCCGAGGCCTTGTCGCGCTGGGACCACCCGGAACTGGGCGCCATATCCGCCGTGGACTTCGTGCCGGCCGCGCATCGGCTGGGCATGGATCGCATGTTGTTCCTGCGGGTGACGGATCGGGTGCTGGAGGTGCAGCAGATCCTGCACGCGGAAGGAATCGCCGTGCCTATCGCCATCAATGCGTCGGCCTCGACCCTCTGTTCGCGCGATATGCCCGCCGTGCTGGAAAAGCGGGTCGGCCAGGCGGGCTTGCCGGCCCGATTGATCAAGATCGAGTTGACCGAGGACGAGCCCGTCAACGATTGGCTGGCGCTGTCTTCGGCGCTGAACCTGCTGCGTGTGCGCGGCTTCGAATTGGCCATGGACGATTTTGGCGCGGGCATCGCATCGATGCGGCTCTTTTCTGCCATGCCGTTTACCGAGCTGAAGATCGATCGGGACTTCATCGTGCACATGCACCGCGAAGCGGCCTCGCGCGCGGTGGTGGCCGCCGCCATCGAAATGGGCCGTGTGCTGGGCCGGCGCGTCGTCGCCGAAGGCGTCGAACAGGAACGCGATGTGCAGCTGCTGCGCGAGCTGGGCTGCGACTTGGCGCAGGGCTACGGCTTGTCGGTGCCGCTGGAGCCGAGTGCTTTCATTGAATTCTGCCGCCAGCACTGAAGGGGCGCTGGCGGCCGTCGGGGATCAGAGGTCGGGCTTCAGATTCCCGACACGTCGATGTCGCCCGGGTAATCCACCGAAAATTTCAGGACGGTCTCGCGGGATTTGCCGGGCTCAAGCTCCCAATCCCAGACGATCTTGCCGTCTTCTTCGCGCTTGATGTCGCGGTCGGCGGGCGAGAGCAGCTTGACGACGATCTTCTCGTTGCGCGAGATGGGCAGCCGGTCCTTGAAAGACACCTGTTCCTTGGTGGCCTTGTTGTTCTTGACGGTGATCTTGTATTCGTAGGTCACGCGCTTGCCGCTGCCCGAAAACCCCGTGCTTTCGGTATAGCGGTTGACCAGTTGGCGCTTGATCGAAATACCGTCATCCGCGCCCATCGCCAGCTCGACCTTTTCGCCCGGCATCACCGCCTTCATTGCGCTGGAGGCCACGAACGCGTCGTCCAGGAAGGTGTTGAGCGGACCGGCCAGGAAGGGGAATTCGGTGTTGTTGCTGGCTTGCGCGGTCAGGAACACCGCCTCGCGCAGCGCGGGCGTGGATTGGTATTGCAAGGTTGCCGGCAGCTTGGCCGCCGCGATCGCCACTCGCTGGGAGGTATTGTCCGACGGCAGCGTCGCGGCATTCTTGACCTGGAACGATGCGCTGGTGGCTTCGTTCTGCATCTGCGCGGTCTGCACCTGTAGCGGTTCCGGGGCGACTTCCGCCACGGCGCTCTCGGCGTAGGCCTGACGGCTGCGCGGGGAGCGCTTCATGTCCATTTCGCCAACGATTGCCGGCGCGGGCGCTGCCGCCGGGCGCGGCGGCGGGGGAGGAGGGGCCGCCACGTCGATGATCCACGGTTGCAGCGTCGGCGCAGCGCCACCGAGCGCGGGGCGCGCGGTGGACAGCGTCAGCTTCACGTTGTTCCAGTCTTCGCCGGTGTTCTGGCGGATCACGCCGAAGTAACCCAGGTCCACGCTGCGCTCGGCCGGACGCAGCCGGGCGTCATAGGCGGGGGTCCAGCGCGCGCCGTTCACCGCATACGACAGGGCCAGATCGACCTTGCCCGCGCGCGCCAGATTGACGCGCAGCGTAACGGTCTTGGTGCGACGGCTCATCTGGCTTTGCACGGCGTTCAACTGGCTTTGCAACGCGGACAGTTCGCGCTCAAGTGTCTCTTTGTGCGCCGCCACCTGGCGCAGGCCGGCCAGCGTCTTGGCCAGGCTGTCGGCGCTGAGCGTCTGGATGGCCTTGAGTTCATCCAGCGTCAGGCGGGCGCTGTCCTTGGATGGCTCGGTCGCCCCGCGCTGCATCATCAATACGAGTTCGCGCTGGTTATCCAGCACCGCGCTTTCGTCATCCAATTCGGCCATCTGGCCTTCCAGCTTGCGCACCTGTTCCTGCAAGGTACGTACGCGCTCATTGACGGTGTCGGCGTTGAAGGCGTCTCGCACTTTCACGTCCAGCAACGAGGCCTGGCCCGTGCTTTTCGCGGACACTTGCAGCGAATTTTCCTGGAGCGAGGCCGGCAGATTTTCAAGGACCAGTTCGTGCTCTCCTGCGGACAGTTCCGTGGACGCGGAGCGGGTCACGACGGCCCGATCCTGATATACGGTCACCGCGCCGATGGCGGAGGGCAGGGCCGCGGCGGCGGCCAGGCCGGGAAGCGTTGCAAGGGCCAAGGCCAGGAGAGTACGTCGCACGGGTTCACCTTTGAAAGGTTGATGTCGGGGTGGCGCTCCCGCTAAGGGACAGATCAGCGGTAGCGCAATTTACTCTTGAGGCGGCATTCCTGGGTTTACAGAAGATGACAAACGCGACAGGGCACTACCGCGCGCTCAGGCGACCGGGTCCGTCCGTTCGGGATGCGCCAGTTGGCGCAGCAGCGCCACGGCGTTCACGGCGGCAATGGACCGGTCGTGGCGCCGGTAAGCCATGTCCAGCAAGGCATGCGGCGCATCTCCCTTGATGGGGCGGTACTCGATGCCTTGCGCGCCCATATGCCGCATGGCGGCCGGCACCACCGAAATGCCCACGCCCGCCGCCACCAGACTGACGATGGACGCCATCTGCGGCGCTTCCTGGATGACTCGAGGCGCAAAGCCCGCCCGTTGGCATGCCGACTGGATGGCGTCATAAAGACCGGCCCCGATCGGCCGGGGATACAGCACGAAATCTTCGTCGGCCAATGCGCTGATCGGCACGCTGCGGCGGCGGCTCAAGGGGTGGTCCGGGGGCAGGGCGACCAGCATGGGTTCGTCCAGCACGCGTTCGGATTCGAACTCGGCGTCCAACAGGTAAGGCGGCCGCACAAAGGCGACATCCACGTCCCCCTGCCGCAGGCCGCGGAGCAGCGAGAGGGTATTGCTCTCGGTCAGCGTGACGCGCACGTCGGGATAACGGTCGCGATAGGCGCGTATTGCGCGCGGCAGATAGGGATGGAACACCGCCGACGCCGTGAAGCCCACCGTGATGGCGCCGCGCTCGCCGCGACCCAGCCGGCGGGCGTTATCGATGGCGCGATCGGCGCTGGCAAGAATGGCGCGCGCGTCTTCCAGAAACTGCGCGCCGGCTTCGGTCATCTCGATGCCACGCGGCAGCCGCAAGAACAGCGGCGTGCCGATTTCACGTTCCAGTTGCTGGATCTGCTGGCTGAGCGGAGGTTGACCGATGCCCAGGCGCGCCGCTGCCCGCGTGAAATGCAATTCCTCGGCGACGGCCGTGAAGTAGCGCAAATGTCGGAGTTCCATGTTTTTAAAATATGACCAGTGCCGGTTTCATATATTGGACATATGAAGGGGAAAAGTCTACTTTTGATTCGCGGGCCTTTAACCCGCTTGTTCATAGAGATTCCAGATGTCTACCTCCTGCGCCAGTTCCTCCCTTCCCACGCCCGACAACTACCTGGCGCGTGGCACTCCAGAACTGCGCCGCGCCCAATGGGCCTTGTTCGCCGCCGGCTTTTCCACGTTCTCGCTGCTGTATTGCGTGCAGCCGCTCATGCCGCTTTTCACCGACGCGTTCACCGTGTCACCCGCGCAAAGCAGCCTGGTCCTGTCCTTGTGCACCGGCTTGTTGGCCATCGCAATTTTCTTCGTGGGCCTGTTCTCGCAAGCCTTGCCGCGCAAGCGCATCATGGCCTGGTCGTTGCTGGGCTCGGCCGCGCTGGGCACCATCGCCGCCTTCGCGCCGGACTGGCAAAGCCTGTTGGCGCTGCGGGCGCTGCAAGGCGTGGCGATGGGTGGGGTTCCCGCAATCGCCATGGCCTACCTTGCGGAAGAGGTCGAACCCGACACCCTCGGTTTTGTGATGGGCCTGTACATCAGCGGCAGCGCCTTCGGCGGGCTGTCGGGCCGCGTGATCACCGGCCTGGTATCCGACCACTTCGGCTGGCGCGCCGCGATGGGCACGCTCGGCGTCGTCGGCATCGTGGCGGCAGCGCTGTTCATGTGGCTGCTGCCCGCCTCGCGCCGCTTCACGCCGCAGCGTGGGCGGGGTTGGGCGGGAGTGTTTGGCGATGTGCGGGCCGGGGTCGGCGCGCATATGAAGAACGGTCCGCTGTGCGCGTTGTTCGCGATGGGCGGCTTGCTGATGGGAGCCTTCGTCACGGTCTACAACTACGTGGGCTTTCGGCTGCTGCTGCCGCCGTTTTCTCTGAGCCAGACATTCATCGGGTTCATCTTCGTCGTCTACCTGGTCGGCATATTCGCCTCGACATTCTTCGGCCGACTGGCCGACCGCCACGGCCGAGGCGCCATGCTGTCGGCCGCCACCGGTCTGGCGCTGGCGGGGCTTCTGCTGACGCTGTCGGACACACTCGGCATTCTGATCGCCGGCATCGTTCTGTTCACCTTTGGCTTCTTCGCGGCGCATGCGGTGGCCAGCGGCTGGGTCGGGCAAATGGCGCGCGGCTACAAGGCTCTTGCCGCCTCGCTGTACCTGCTGGTGTATTACGTGGGGTCCAGCGTGCTGGGCGCGTGGGGCGGCCACTTCTGGGCCGCGGACCAATGGCCCGGCGTGGCCGCGATGGCCGGGGGCTTGTTGGCGCTGGCGCTGGCCATCAGCGCGGGGCTGGCCTGGCGCACTGGCGGCGCCCGCGCGTCGGATTCGGGTCACGCGGCATTGGTACGCAGATAAATCTGCCTGCCCTGGCGGTCGACAAAGATGATCCCTTTGTCCATGCCATATCGGGCCCGATTGCCCACGCGTCTTGCGCAGCGGCCATCAGCGCCATTCATAATGAGCGCTTCTTTTCTTCGAAGAGCCCCTATGTTTTCCCATGTCTGCATCGGCGTTGTCGACTTCGACCGCGCGTTCGCCTTCTATTCGGCGCAAGCCGAGGCGTTGGGCCTGTCGCTTCGATTCGTGGATCGCGCCAGCCCTTGGGCGGGTTGGCAGCCTGCCGAGGGAGGGCGCCCCTTGTTCGTGATCACCGCGCCTTATGACGGCAAGCCGGCGACGCCGGGCAACGGTCAGATGACCGCCTTTCTGGCGGCCGACCGCAAGACGGTGGATCGCTGCCACGCCTTGGCGCTGTCCATGGGCGCGACGTGCGAAGGCCCACCGGGCTTGCGCCCCGAGTACCACGCGAATTATTACGGCGCCTACTTCCGGGATGCCGATGGCAACAAGATCTGCGTGTGCGTCCACGACCCTTTGCCCTGACCGCTTGCCCCGATAGGCTTGGGGCCGCCTAAGGTTTGGCGGTGGCCAGTGGCGGGGCAGGTTCGGGCTGGCTGCGTGCGGCCAGCGTCGCGTCGATGCCCTGGCTCAATGCCGACAGCAGCAGGTGTGGCGCCACGTTCAACTGCGCCAGCAGCACGCTGCTGCGCGCCAGCCTGGCCAGGGCGGCGGGTTGCAACTCGGCCAGCCACTGACAGGTGCGCGCAGACATCGGAGATCCGGCCAGCGATGCGCCGTCGCCCGAGCGCGCCATGCGCTGGAGCAGCAGCAGATACATCAGGTTGGCTTCGTGGATGTCGCGCAGAAGGTCGGGGGAATTCGGCATGGGCACTCCACCTCGCTCAAGTCCGCCGTCCGGCCGCGACCGGAGCGAATGGCGCGCGGCGTTCTTCGGAGGGAACGTCTATTGCAGGCCCGGGACGGGCTGCCGTGCCGATATGGTTTGTCGATCATATTTAAGCGACGATGACGCGTCAGTAATGGATTTCCCTTGCCCTGAATCCGCGCGCTCAAGTTATGTAAAAGCGAAGCATTCGCATTTATAATTGCCGGCAACCCCCGAGAACGGGCGGGCATGCCCCCGCCGGATTCATTCTCCACCCACGCGTCCAACCCACCGGAGGCTCGCGATGATTGCCCCCCGACAAGTCCCCACGCTTCAGCGCGAGCATGCTGCGCTGCTTGCCGCCTATGGCCAGGCGCAGTCGCATTGCAGCCGATTGATCGCCGCTCAGGCCACGCGTATCCTGCACCTGGAAGCGCAGGCCATGCGCCTGCGCGCAGCCATCATTGCGCGAGACAGCGCGCTGGCCTGGGCGCGGGAAGACCGCCTGGCGCTGGAAGGCGCGATTCCCGGTCTGCCCCGTCGGAGGGTCCTGGCGCGGCGGGTCAGCCAGTTGGTCGAACGCGTGCAGAGCTTGATGCGCGAACGGCTGGCATGGCAAGACAGAATGAGCCAGGCGCGCGCCCAACCGCAGCCATCCCAGCTCGACGCAGCCCCATCCGCATTGACGGCCATGGCGTTGCGGTCCAAGTCGGTGCTCTGCGTCAGCGAAGACGCCATGGCCCTGATGTTGACCCGCAAGGTAGTGGAAAGGGCGGGTGGCCGGTATCTGGGCCACACCGGCGGCGATGAAGGGGGTGGAGATACGCTGGAAGACAGTCTGGTGGCGGCGGACCTGGTCATCTGCCAGACGGGTTGCGTCAGTCACGGCGCATACTGGCGGGTCAAGGATCACTGCACGCGCACTGGCAAGCAGTGCGTGCTGGTGGACAAGCCCGAGGCGCTGGACGCCTTGCGGATGGAGATGGGGCAGGATCGGTAGCGTCGCGTTACCTTGCGTTTCGGTACAGTGGCGCGGCCCCGCAATACAGTACAGGCTGGCAAAGGGGCAAAAATGTTGAAGAAGCAGGATCGCGTATCCCTCCCATGGACCGATACGCTCGCCCGTCTGGAAGATGAACGGATTATGTTGCAGCGCATAGCGGCCGGTATGCCGCTTGCGCACGTGTTCGAACACGTCTTGAACGCTATCGAGGCGCAGTCCAGCGTACAGCTGCGCGCCGCCATCGCTCTGGTCGACGAAAGCGGCAAATACCTGGTGCACAACGCGGCGCCCAGTCTGCCGCCCGAGTTCAGCCTGGCCGTGCAGCGAACCGCCATCGGGCCGAACATGGCCTCCTGGGGCGCCGCGGCCTACACGGGCAACCCGGTTTACGCAGAAGACATCGCCTCGAACCCCGATTGGGTTCCCTGGCGCGAACTGGCCTTGGCTCACGGCCTGCGGGCCTGCTGGTCGACGCCGATCAAGGCCCCGGACGGGCGCCTGCTGGGCGTGTTCTCCAATTACTACGGAGCGGTGCGCTCGCCGTCCTCGCACGATATCGACGCCATTGCGCTGGTGACGCGCAGCGCCGCGCTGGCTATCGAACGGCACCTGACCGACGCCGCGTTGCGCGCCAGTGGCGAACGCTGGCGCGCCATGTTCGAAGGGATGCAAGAGGCGTTCTTCCTGAGCGAAGCCCTGCGCGACGAGAACGGCCGCATCGTGGACTTCCGCTTTCTAGAGGTCAACCCCGCCTTCGAGCGGCAAAGCGGCATGAAAGAGGGCGACACGCTGGGCCACACCCTGCGCGAAATGATCCCCGGCGTGCCCGGCCAGATCATGGACACGTTTGCCCAGGTCGTGGAAACCGGCGCGCCCATGCAGTTTGAGTTTGCCGTTTCGGGCACGAAAGAGGCCTGGTACGAAGCGCGCGCCCGCAAGGACGGCGATGACCGGATGATGGCGCTGTTCCTGGATGTGACCGCGCGCAAGGCCGCCGAGACCGAGCTCTGGGAAGGTCAGCATCGCAAGAATTTCCTGTTGTCGCTGGTGGACCGCATGCGCGAGCTGCACCACCAGGCCGAGATCGAGCACGCAGCTTGCGCGGGTCTGGGGCAACACCTGGCGCTGGGCCTGGTCGCGGTGCTGGACTGGCCCGGCGATCCGGGCTCGGCCACCTTGTCCGCCTGTTGGCGCTCCGAGTCGGATCTTGCCGAGCGCGACGCGCTGGCGCCCGAGCAACTTGACGAAGCGTTTCATGCCGCGATGCGCAAAAGCCGCACCGCTTACCTTGAACCGATGGTGGCCGAACAAAGCGGCGAAGTGCGGCCGTCGGCCATCGTTGTGCCCATGCGGCGCTGGGGCCGGCAGGACGGCGCATTGTGGGTCCGCCCGCAGGCCGGCAGCCGGCTCAAGGCGGGCGACATTGCCTTCATCGAGGAAGTGTCCGAACGCCTGTGCGACGCCGTCGAACGCTCGCAGTACGCGCGCACGCTGGAGCAGCGCGTCGAAGACGCAATTGCCGAACGCGACCGGATCTGGCGCTTGTCTCCAGAGCTGCTGGCGGTCGTCGACGGGCAGGACCGTTTCGTCAGCGTCAACCCGGCCGTGCGGCCCATTCTCGGCTGGAGCCCCGAGCAGTTCCTGTCGATGGGCCTGACCGAGCTGATCCACCCCGACGACCAGGCCGCCACCCGCGCGACCATTGCGCAAGCCGCGCAAGGCAATCCGGCGCAAGCCGTCCGGCACATGGAAAATCGCCTGCTGACGCGCGACGGCACCTATCGCTGGATCACGTGGAGCATGTCGTGGTCGCAAGACAGCCTGTACATGACCGGGCGCGACGACACGGATCTGAAAGTGCAGGGCGAAACGCTGCGCGACACCGAGCAGGCCTTGCGCCAATCGCAAAAAATGGAGGCGGTGGGCCGCTTGACCGGCGGCATCGCGCATGACTTCAACAACATGCTGCAAGGCATCACGGGGGCCTTGTACCTGATCCAGCGCAAGCTGGCCGCCGGCACGCCGGAGCAGGCGCAGCGCTTCATCAACGTGGCCATGGATTCCGCCAACCGCGCCGCGCACCTGACGCAGCGGCTGTTGACCTTTTCGCGGCGCCAGCCTATCGACCCCAAGCCCTTCAACGTGGCACCGACCTTGCAGTCGATGGCCGACCTGTTCCATCGCTACACGGGCGAGCGCGTGCAATTGCAGTTCGATCTGCATCCTGCGCTGTGGACCGTGCGCTGCGACAGGAACCAGTTTGAAAACGCTTTACTCAACCTGGTCATCAACGCCTGCGACGCCATGCCCAACGGAGGCACCTTGACCGTTGCAGGCAGGAATACGCATCAGGACGAAGCCGCGCTGCGCCCATATCCCGGCGTCAGCCCGGGTGACTTCGTGGAAGTGTCGGTCAGTGACATCGGCTGCGGCATGCCGCCAGACGTGTTGGCGCATGCGTTCGATCCCTTCTTCACGACCAAGCCGCTGGGCGAAGGCACGGGCCTGGGTCTGTCGATGATCTACGGCTTTGCCAAGCAGGCGGGCGGCATGGCCACGCTGGAAAGTACCGTCGGGCAAGGCACGACGGTCCGGCTGCTGCTTCCGCGTTACGACGGTGCGCCCGACGCCGCGCAGCGCAACGAACCCGCCGCGCATCGCATGCAGGACGCCTCGCAACCGTCGGTGGTCGTCGTGGTCGAAGACGATGCCAATGTGCGCGACATGGTGCGCGAATGCCTGGCCGAATTGGGCATGCAGGTATTGACGGCGGCGGATGGCGAGGCCGGCCTGGAACTCGTGCTGCACACGAACGACATCGACCTGCTCGTGACCGACGTGGGGTTGCCCGCGTTGAACGGGCGGCAGTTGGCCGATGCGGCGCGCGCGGCCCATCCGGGATTGAAGGTGCTGCTGATGACCGGCTATGCGGAAAGCGCGGCGCGCGGCGGCGGCTTCCTTGAACATGGCATCGAGCTCATCGTCAAACCCTTTTCGCTTGAGGTGCTGGGCGAACGGGTGCAGCGCATGCTCGATGAATCGCGGACCGAAGCCGACAACGCGCGGCTTTCTTGAGGGGTGCGCAGGCAGGCAATGCGCGCGGTCGCGGAGCACGGGTGCCGGTGTTGCAAAGGCAGGTAAAAAGTACCGGGATCCCGGCAATGCCTGGGTAATTCCCGTTGCGCAAGGGCGAAAGCACGGCAGGAACGGCGCTTGCTTATAGGTCTGGGCTTTTCCACTAAGGAGTCTGACTATGAAATCTCGTGCTTTGACTTGCGCTTTCGTATTGGCAGCCGGTTTGACGTCCGCCGGCGCGGTAATGGCCCAAGGGGCCGCGCCGACCACGCCGTCCTCCACGCCGAATGACGCTACCGCCGCGCAGCCGAATCGCGCACAGCCTCCGGGCCAGATGGCTCCGGCGCCCAATGCGACGCCTTCGACCGGGACGATGCCGCCCGCCACTCACAACAGCGGCACCATGTCGTCGGACAAGAAGCATTCCGGCGAAATGCCGAATCGTCCGCGTGAGGCGAACGATAACGTGAAGCGTACGCCGGCCGCTGGCGCCACGCCGCCTCCGGGCTATCCCAATACCGGCGGCTCGAAGTAAATCCGCCGCAGTAGCAGAAGGCTTCCCTCGGGAAGCCTTCTTTTTTGCGGGTATGCGCAAGCGCGCAGACGGCCGGTGTGACGCAGACAGCCTTAATGCTGGCGACGCAATTCGGCCGGCGGCACGCGTAGTTGCCCGCGGTACTTGGAGACCGTGCGACGCGCCAGCAGGATGCCGCTGGCCGCCAGTTGCTGCGTCAGCGCCACATCCGAAAGCGGCATGGTCGGATCTTCGGCGTCCACCATTTCCTTGATGAGCGCCCGCACCGCGGCCGCAGAACAAGAGCCGCCCGATTCCGTCGCCAGTTCGCGCGAGAAGAAATGGCGAAACTCGAAGACGCCACGCGGCGTCACCATGTACTTGCCCACGGTCGCGCGGGACACGGTGGATTCATGCATGTCCAGGTCGTCAGCGACTTCACGCAGCATCAAGGGACGCAGGGCCACTTCGCCGTATTCGAAAAAAGTCTGCTGGCGCTTGACGATGGCCTCGGCCACCCGCTGGATGGTTGTATAGCGCTGCTCGACGTTGCGCACCAACCAGCGCGCCTCTTGAAGCTCCTGCGCCATCGGACTGCGATCGTCCAGGCGCGCGCGCCGGAACAGGTCGGCGTAGGTGCGATGCAGGCGAGCTTGCGGCATGGCGTGACGATTGGGCAGCACGCGCCAGCGCGAATGCCACTTGTCCACGAAGACATCGGGCACCACGTATACCGGCGCCTCGGAGCTATAGCGCGATCCGGGCTTGGGATCCAGGCTGCGGATGAGCGCGCACGCGTCACGTACCTCGTCGTCGGTGCAGCCCAGCAAGCGGCGCAGCCCGACGTTATCGTTCTTGCCCAGGCGGTCCAGGTGTTCGCGCACGATGCGCAAGGCCAGGTCGCGCACTTCCGGCGCGACGGCTTGCACCGCCGCCAGTTGCAAGGACAGGCACTCGGTCAGGTCGCGCGCCGCCAGGCCCGGTGCGTCAAGCTGCTGCACCAGACGCAGGGCGGCAGTCCATTCGCTTTCATCGGGCGGCGGGCTGAAACCCGCGTGCTCGGGATCGCACAGGCTGGTGAGCGGCACGCGCAGGTAGCCGTCGTCATCCAACGCGTCAATGATGAATTCCGCCAGCAGCCGATCGCGCGGCTCAAGGTGATAGTTGCCCAGGTCGGCGGACAGCCGTTCGCGCATCGATACCGACGCGCACACCCATTGGCCCATGTCCTTGCCGTCGCCGCCACCGGTCAGTTGCGTCGGGTAGTCGCCGGAATAGGCGGGCGCATCGGGCAGCGGCTCATCGGCCTCGGCGGCCGAGGGCGGGGAGGGGTCAGCCATGGGGGCCGACTCTTCTCCAAAACTGGCGGAAGTTTTAAGGGAATCGCCGTCATGCAGCGGTTCGGTGTCCTGCTCGTCGCCATCTTCCAAAAAAGGATTGGTGGCGAGCGCGTGTTCCACCGCGGTCGTGAATTCAAGCGCCGACATCTGCAGCAGCTTGACAGACTGCTGCAAGCGCGGCGCGAGCGTCATCTGTTGGCGCAGGCGCAATTCTTGCGAGGGGTGGCCCAATCGAGTCTCCTGGATGAATGCCGCCGAAGGGCGGCGCATCCTGGTACTCATGCAAGATCCGTGCCAGGTCGGTTTTCGGGCGCGGCCAGAGACAAAACCGCCTCTGGCAGCGACCGTATTACAAGCCGACGGTAAGAACTGCTCAGACGCCGGACAGCCCCTCTTTTTCGTAGACGTCCAGCCGGTTGTACAGGGTCTTCAAGCTGACGCCCAAGGTGTCGGCCGCCAGGCGCTTGTCACCGCCGTGATGGGCGAGTGTGGCCAGGATGAACGCGCGTTGCGCCTGGCCCAAGGGCATGCCCACCGGAAAGCTCATCGCGCCTTCGCGCATCTCGGCGTGTTGGCTGGCGGCGGGGCGGGCAAGCAGGTTGGTGTCCAGCTGCGCGTCCGACAAGATGAAGGCACGCTGGACCACGTTGCGCAGTTCGCGTACATTGCCCGGCCAGTCGTGCTGGGCAATGGAGTCCAGCATGCGTTTGGAAAAGGTTTTCTGGGTTTGGTATTGGGCGTTCAACTGATCCAGGAAGCGCTGCGCCAGTATCACGGCGTCGTCGCCGCGTTCACGCAGCGGCGGCACGCGCAGCGGGATCACCAGCAGGCGATGCAGGAAGTCCTGGCGCAAGCGGCCATCGGCTACCGAGGCCGCAGGGTCGCGGTTGCTGGCGCAGATGATCCGCACGTTGGCGCGCAGCAGGTCGGAGCCGCCCACGCGCTGATAGGTGCCGGCTTCCAGTACGCGCAAGAAATGCACTTGCATGTCGGGCGGCATTTCGGTCACTTCGTCCAGGAACAAGGTGCCGCCGCTGGCGTATTCGAAATAGCCTGCGTTCTGCGCAACAGCGCCCGTGAAGCTGCCTTTCTCGTGGCCGAACAGTTCGGCGTGCGCCAGCGTGCCGCTGATCGCGCCGCAATTGACGGCGACAAACGGCGCGCCGCGACGTTCGCTGGCATCGTGGATCGCGCGGGCAACGATTTCCTTGCCCGCGCCGCTTTCGCCCACGATGAATACGCTGGCGTCGGTAGCCGCCGCCAGCTGCAATTGGGATGCTAACTTCTGCATGACCGTAGACATGCCGGTCACGTCCATGGGAATGACCGAAGACGCGGGCGCGCTGTCGCGCCGCGCGGTGGTGCGATTTGCCATACATTTACCTCGGGCCGCCGGGGCCTTACGCGACAGAACAATCGTAGTAGGAGGGTTGTAGCGCGTTTGCGACCAGTTGCAAGTATTCGAAAACTTTAGTCGACGGTATCGATTGTTTACGCATTATGCCGCCAGAGTGACTATCCTCATATTCATAAATGCGCTTAGAAAACCCACGGGTTCGCGCACCGGCAACAGGAGAAGCTATGCCTCATTTGCTAGTCGTCGATGACGACGACGCGATTCGGGAAACACTGGCCGAGATGGGTCGCGACAGCGGCTTTTCGGTAGCGGTGGCAGGTAGCGTGAAAGATGCGCTGATACAGCTGGAACGGCAAGCGCCGGATCTGGTGTTGACGGACGTCCGTCTTCCCGGTGGCAACGGCATGGACATATTCAAGAACGCAGCCGTGGCCAGCGCCGAGGTCGTCGTGATGACGGGCCACGGCACGGTGGACTACGCCGTGCAGGCGCTGCGCCTGGGCGCCAGCGATTTCCTCGTCAAGCCCATCTGCATGGAGCGCCTGAACGAGATCCTGACCCGAGTGGTCACGAACGCCGGCGGTGAACTGCCGGGAATGCCGTTTGAAGAGCCGGGGCGTTTCGGCAAGCTGTACGGTGAATCGGAACGCATGGTGCAGCTGTATCACCAGATCGGACGCGTCGCGCCCACCAACGTCACGACGCTGCTGATCGGCGAAAGCGGCACGGGCAAGGAATTGGCCGCCCACGCCATCCACGAACTCAGCGCGCGCCGTCAGCGCCCGTTCATCGCGGTCAACTGCGGCGCCATTTCGCCCAACCTGATCGAAAGCGAAATGTTCGGCCACGAGCGCGGCAGCTTCACGGGCGCCGACCGCCAGCACAAGGGTTACTTCGAACGCGCGGACGGTGGCACGCTGTTCCTGGACGAAGTCACCGAGATGCCGCTCGACCTTCAGGTCAAGCTGCTGCGCGTGCTTGAAACCGGGCAGTTCATGCGGGTGGGCACCAACCGCGAAATCAGCTGTGATATCCGCATCGTCGCCGCGACTAACCGCAATCCCGAGCACGCCGTGCAGGAAGGCAAGTTGCGCGAGGATCTTTATTACCGCCTGAGCGTATTCCCCATCGAATTGCCGCCGCTGCGCGAGCGCGGCGATGACATCCTGTTGCTTGCGCAGCGTTTTCTGCAAGCGCAAAACCTGGAATCGGGACGTAATAAATACTTCTCGCCCGAAGCCTCGCAGGTGCTCAAGCAATACGAATGGCCAGGCAACGTGCGCGAGCTTAAAAACTTCGTGCGCCGTGCTTTCATCATGGCCGATGGGGATGTGCTGGGTGTGGATATGCTCGCTCCGCACGTGTCTCCGGCAGGGGAAGCAGTGGGCGGCGAAGTCAGCGTGCCCGTGGGCGAAACGCTGGCCGAAGCGGATCGTCGTCTGATCCTGGCTACGCTTGAACGCTGCAATGGCGTCAAGAAACAGGCTGCGATGATGTTGGGCATCAGCCCCAAGACGCTCTACAACCGTCTTGAAGAATATGCGGCCGCCGGATTCGCACTGCCCGGCGAGAGTGCCGGGCAGCGCGATTCCAGGGATGCGGCCTGACCGTAAGGCTTACTTGTTATAGCGGGTCTTCAGATCCGCCATGCAAGTGTCCTTGGCGTTGCCAGACATGGCGTCGCACTTCTCCTTGCCAACCTTGTAGTCCGCGTCGTTCTTGGTCTTCGCGGCGTCATGGTTGGCTTCGGCCTTCGCCTTGCCGGCCTTGGCGTCGGCGCGGGCCTTGTCGCGGGAAGCTTCGGCCTGCTTCTGGCAGACGTCCTTCTGGTTGCCCTTCATCGCGTCGCAAGCCTTTTTGTCCATTTTGTATTGGCTGTCGATTTGATCGTTCGTGCGCACGGGCGCCGAGCTGCCTTGGGTGGTTTGCGCGGAAGCCTGGAAGGCGACGGCGGACAGGCACAAGGCGATAGCGGGGCAAACGGTTCTGGACAGATTCATGACTGACTCCTTAGGGTAAGGGTCCACGCTGAGGCGGACCTGCAGACACTAGAGCAAATGCCGTTCCCGGCATCGCAGGCACGGCGCTTGCGTCTGCAATGCCTGCCATACAGCAACACCTTCACAGCGGAGAACGACATGACGAAAAACGAATCGATGAATCATCCGAAGGCATCCGCCGCAAGCGAGGATTCGGACACCGGCAAGTCCCAGGCCAACCAACCCAAGGACGACACCGAAGCCGCGCATGACAGCGGCCAGTTCGGGGCGGACAAGCCGGGATTCGGCAAGGACAGTCAGCCGGCCAAGCGGCCCGAGGACAAGAAGCCGAACACGCAAGGAGCGCAGTTCGAAGAAGGGGGCCAGTATCCCGGCAAGCGCCCGGAAGGCCAATAAAAAAAAGCCGGGCGATCAGCCCGGCTCTTCGCCCCAGCGAAACAACATCACTACGCAATGCAAAGCGGCCAATCCGATGACGCCCTGGATGCCGCGCGTGACGGTCGCGTTGGGAATCACCCGCGCGATCACGTCCAGATTCACAGCGGCAATCAAGCCGCAATTCAATCCGCCGGCCACCACGGCGATCAATGCCGCCCAATCCAGCACCGACAGCTCGCGCTGCCGCCCGGCCGCTTTGGCGGCAAGTTCTTCTTCCCGTGCAGCAATTTCTTCACTCTCGCCCGACATGTCCATGGTGCGCTTGCTCCGGTAAGGGTCGGCTTGGGGCGGGCGTTCGCCCGCCGCTGGTCGATGCTGCTGGGCATCAACCGCCGTTGCGGACGGGATCGGGCGGCGAATGCGACACGCCGGCGTCGTCGGCATCCGTGACGTGGTCTGGCGCGATGTCTTCGCCGTCGGCCTCATCGTCGAACAGATCGAGGTCGACGCTTTCGCGCTCGCCGGTGGCCTGCGAATCGCTATCGGTGTGTACCAGGCCCGGAGGCAGGTCGCTGGCAGAGTCCGAGGAATCGCTGGGACCGACGTCGGGACGGCCACTGGTGTCGGGGTCGAGAATATCTGGGCGGGTAGGCATGACGGTCTCCAGGAAGCGTCTTTAAAAGGGGCAGCGCGCGCTGCGTTTGACGCGCCGCCGCAAGTGCCGTGCCCGGGCACGCGGGTACGTCAGTTGCTGCAATGGCGGTGTACGCATACGGGAGAACGCCATGTCCTTGATCGTTGCCGCAAGATTCCAGACCTTTGACCAAGCCTCCGTCGCCACCCAAAACCTGTTTCAGCAAGGATTCACGGAAGACGACGTGCATACCTTCTATGTCAATTCGGCCGGGGAGCATTCCCGCTATCCGTTAGGCGGTGACCGCGTTGCCGATCCCGATGCCAAGGGCGGACACCTGGGCGCCATGGCGGGCGCTGCGGGCCTGGGGTTTCTTTTTGCGCTGCTGGGCGGCGTGATCGCCGCGCAGATGGCGGCGCCGGTGCTCATCATCATCGCCGCCGCAGGCGTGGGCGCCTATCTGGGCGCGTTGGCCGGCGCGATGTGGATCGTCGGGCGGGGACGGCGCAAGACGCCCACCACGCCCGTGGTGCTGGAAGAACACCCCGCCGTGCGCGCGGCCGGTGTGATGCTGGCGCTGCATGTCTCTGCCGAGCAGGAAGCATTGGCCAGGCGCGTGCTGCGTGAGTCAGGCGGGCAAGACATTGAACGCGCCCAAGGTCGGTGGCGCGATGGAAAGTGGCAGGATTTCGATCCGCTCGCGCCGCCCCAGACCGTAGAAGTGCCGTCGCCCACGCCGTGATTGATCGTGTGCTGGCGGCAGGGCTGCGCAAGAGCAGGCCTGCCGCCATGACCGCATTCAGTCACCTGCGCTACCCGTGATGGGCAGCACGATGCCGGTGATGTAGCTGGCGCACACGGGGGCCGCGAGGAATACATAAGCGGGCGCGATCTCTTCCGGTTGGGCGGGGCGGCCAAAGTCGGTCTTCTTGCCAAATTCCTTGATCGCTTCCGCACTCTGGTCCGCAGGATTCAATGGCGTCCACACCGGCCCGGGCGCGACCGCGTTGACCCGGATGCCGTCCGACGCCAGGTTGGCGGCCAAGGAACGGGTGAATGCGTGGATAGCGCCTTTGGTCGACGAGTAATCCAGCAGCTTGGCGCTGCCGCGCAGGCCGGTCACAGATCCCGTGTTGATGATGGACGCACCCGTTTTCAAATGGGGCAGCGCCGCGCGCGCCATGTGGAAATAGCCGGTGATGTTGGTGCTGAGTGTCTTTTCCCATTGTTCATCGCTGATCTCGGTCAACGATTCGATGTGCTGCTGATACGCCGCGTTGTTGACCAGAATATCGAGCTTGCCGAATTCCTTCACAGTCTGCTCGACGGCTTGCTTGCAAAAGCCCCCGTCCTTCACATCGCCCGGGATCAACAGGCAGCGCCGCCCCTCGGCTTGCACCACACGCTGAGTTTCCTTGGCGTCTTCATGCTCGTCCAGATACACGACGGCGACGTCGGCGCCTTCGCGCGCAAACAGCACGCTGACCGCGCGTCCAATACCGGAATCGCCGCCAGTGACGATCGCCACCATATCTTTCAACTTGCCGCTGCCCTCGTAGCCGGGCGCCTGGTACTGCGGCTTGAGCTGCATGTCCGCTTCGTTGCCAGGCTTGTCCAGATGCTGGCCGGGCATGGGCGGCGTGGGGTGAGGGCGGTCGCCCGTCTGCGCAGGGGTGTTCGACGATTGGCTCATGGTTGGCTCCTGGTGATGGCGCGAAATGAACGCCTTGACCGCGACTTGGAGCAAACCCTGTTCCTGGCGCGCGGTTTGGGCACGGCGCTTGCGAAGGGGTGGGCACCAGCGTCAATTGCGGCGCCGGTTTTCCATCAACGCGATGAAAGTGAGAGAGCCATGAACAAGGACCAGGTGAAGGGCAGAGTCGAAGAGGCCGTCGGC
This sequence comes from Achromobacter piechaudii NBRC 102461, assembly GCF_001571245.1. Classification (GTDB taxonomy): domain Bacteria; phylum Pseudomonadota; class Gammaproteobacteria; order Burkholderiales; family Burkholderiaceae_B; genus Achromobacter; species Achromobacter piechaudii. Next base: position 1,187,927 of record NZ_BCTK01000001.1, read on the forward strand.
AAGGTGAAGGAAGTGGCCGGCAAGGCCACCGGCAGCACGTCTACCGAGGTGAAGGGCACGGCGCAGAAGGTCGCCGGGAAAACCCAGGCTGCTTATGGCGATGCCAAGGACAAGGCTCAAAAGCCGGGCTGATGCCCGGCCTCGCCACGGTTGGCGCGGCGGTTACTGGCGTCCGACGACGACGCCGAATAGAAACGCCGCGCCGGCCACCAGCCCGATGGCCTGCCACGGGCGCGCATGGATATATTCCTCCGTGCAATCGATCGTTTCCCGCATCAAATCCCCCGCATTTTCCGAGGCATCGCGCAGGCTGCGCCGCGTGGCGTTCAGTTGATCCGACAGGCGTGCCTTGAGAGCATCCAGATCGCCCGGATCGGCATCGCGTAACGTCGCTTCAATCTCATCGATCCAACTTTCCGGATGGCGCGCGCGTCTGCGCGATCCACGATCGTCCGGGCCGTTCTCGGGAAAGTCGGAAGGCAAAGGGGTATTCGTAGAGGCCATCGAAAAGCTCCTGGCAATCGGGCGAAGTAGGCGCCATCGCAAAGCCTGCCCGTGCGGCTGCGCGGCGTGTCGAAGCCTGGCGGTTCAAGCTTCGAGCATATCCTGGCAAGCCAGCGTGCACGCCAGGCATGCGCCGGCGCAGATCTGGCAATGTTCCACGTCCTGGTAGGGCGCGCAGGCGCGAGCGCACGCGTCACAGACCAAAGCGCACAACGTACAAAGCGCGGTAGAAAATTCGCCATTGCGCGCCAGCATGGCGGCGCAAAGACGGCACACGCTGGCGCAGTCGGTCGCCAGGGCAATGCAACGCTTCATGCGCGCTGCGTTCGTTCCCAGGCCAACCGCGGCGCACTGATCGCAAGCCACCGCGCATTCATAGCAGGCTTGCACACATTGCTCGAAATTTGGGTCTCGCATTGCATCTCCTTGTGAGTGCCCATGGCGATTGGCGAAGGCAGCCCCGCGCGGGCCCGGCCACATCCGCTTGCAATTTGAAGATACTGCCAGTGCCTGGAGGCGGCCTCGCGCCGTAGGATGAAGGCTCGAAACCAGCCAGGAGGAAGTCATGAAATCCCGCTCCGATTCGAAGCCACGAAGCCCTGCCAGCAAGGCGGCCACGTCCGAGGACACCGCAAAGATACTGCCGCCGCGCGGGCCCGTCGATGTGCCGAAACAACCGGTGAAACCGGACGCCTCGACCCCTGACGAAGCCGCGCGCGACAAGCGGGCCGTCGTCGATAACCAGACCGAATCCAACTGGGCGGACGGCGACGCGCCGCAACCTCGCGCGAAGAACGCACGCTCACACCTCTTCTAGCGGCATGGGCGGCGCGGGCGCGTCGATGGGCGGCAGTTCGTGCAGGAATTGCAAGAGCCGCCGTTCGTCGGCTTGCAGGCCGCGCGGCCCGGCCGGCGCGCGCGCCTTGGCCGGCAACCTGCCTTCCAGATACGCCTCCAGCAAGGCCGGATGCACATAACAGGCCCGGCACACGGCGGGCGTGTTGGCCAGCCGTTTGGACACCTGCTTGATCACATCGGCCACCGTCTGGCGCGCTTGCGTCGCGGTTTGGAAAGGATGCGACTGCAACGCCGCATAGGCCAGAACCGAACCTGCCCACGTGCGGTAATGCTTGGCCGTGAAATCACCTTCGCCCGCCTCGCGCAGATAAGCATTCACCGCGCCGGAATCCACGGGATGCTTGTCGCCGTCCTCGTCCAGGTACTGGAACAGTTGCTGCCCCGGAATTTCCATGCAGCGCTTGATGATGCGCGCCACGCGGCGGTCCCTCACAGTCACGTCATGCGGCACGCCGCTTTTACCCACGAACCGGAAACGAAAGCTGCTGCCGGCAACGGTGGCATGGCGCCGCGTCAGCGTGGTCAGGCCGTACGACTTGTTCGAGCGCGCGTATTCGCGCGCGCCGATGCGGATCAGCGTGGTCTCCAACAGCCGCACCAATGTGGCGACTACCTTGTTCTGCGTCAGACCGCGTTCCTGCATATCGCGCGCAACGCGCCGCCGGATGCGCGGCAACGCCTGGCCGAACGCCAGCAGATTCTGGTATTTGCCCGCATCGCGCAACGCAGCCCATGACGGGTGATAGCGGTACTGCTTGCGCCCACGCGCGTCGCGCCCGGTGGCCTGCAAATGGCCATGGGGCAGGGGGCAGATCCACACATCTTCATACGCGGGCGGTATCACCAGCTTGTGGATGCGCTCGATCTCCGCTTTATTCCTGATGCGCTTTCCGTCGGCGTCGACGTAATGAAAGGTGTTGCCGTTGACGCGCACGCGCCGGTAGCCCGGCTGGGTGTCATCGACGTAGACCAAAGGGGGATCGCAAGCGGCGGGTGCGGGCTCGGCAAGCGTTGTGCGGGTGTCCATGCTGTCTCCGGATACGTCCGCGCGCCTGCAAGCAAACCGCGTGCCCAAACCGGGGCGAGGGCACGCTGGGGGGGTTGGGCACGACGCTTGCTGAGTACAAGCCAGCGACAACCGTCTGCGAATCGATCGTTGCGAAGCGTGCATCAAACGCGATCCAGCGATCCCTAAAGGAGAGTGCCATGCAAGCCACACAGCACCTACACGTGCCGCCCAAGCCCGAGCCCATTCCGCCCGGGTCGCCGCCCGGGGACTTGCCGGTGGACCCGGACACGGACCAGCCCGAAGTGGACCTGCCGCCGCTGTCCGAGCCCATCCGGGAAATCGAGCCGCCCAAGCGCTGACGCGCGCTAGCCGTGACAACAACCTAAATCAATAACGACGAGGAATCATTATGTCGACCATCCTGCTGATCATTCTGATCCTGCTGCTTATCGGCGCCGTACCCGCGTGGCCGCACAGCCGAAGCTGGGGTTACTACCCCAGCGGCCTGCTTGGCATTGTCGTGATCGTGCTGATCGTGATGCTGCTGATGGGACGAATATAGTGGCCTAGCCTGACACGGGGCTGGCCCGGATTCGGCCCGGCGTGGCATGGCCGCGTCCGGGCCGAAGTCGCTTATAGGTGGCCGCTTACCGGGGCCGCTTATGGTGGCCGCTGCTTGGACGGCGGGTAGCATGCACGGGCGGCGAGGCGTAAGATCTCAGCGCCTTCAAAGACCCGCTACCCGGCATCGCCACCATGACCATCCCCTTGCTAGTTTTGATCGACAGCGTGCAGGAATACCTGCCCGAGTTCCAGGCGCACGGCTTCGAGCCGATCTACGCGCCGACCGCGCAAACCCGCGCGAAAGCCATCCAGGATCATGCCGACCGCATCCGCGTTGTGCTCACGCGTGGCGCCACGGGCCTGCGTGCGGACGAAATGGCAGCCATGCCCAAGCTGGAACTGGTTTGTTCGCTGGGGGTGGGATACGAAAACATCGATCTGGCCGCCGCGCACGCACGCGGCATCACCGTCACCAACGGCCCCGGCGCGAACGCCGTGTCGGTCGCGGATCACGCCATGGCGCTGCTGCTGGGCGTGGCACGCCATCTGCCGCAGGCCGATGCCTGGGTCCGGCAGGGACACTGGAGCGGTTTCATGGGCCCACAGGTGACGGGCAAGCGCCTGGGCATCCTGGGTCTGGGCACGATCGGCCTTGAGATCGCGCGTCGCGGCGCGAATGGGTTCGGCATGCAGGTCGGTTATTTCAATCGGCGCGCGCGTCCGGAATCGGGCTACACCTATTTCGACAATCCCCGCGAGTTGGCGGCGGCGTCGGACTTCCTGGTTATCGCCACGCCCGGCGGCGCGGGCACCCGACATCTGGTGGACGAGCAAGTGCTGCAAGCCTTGGGGCCGACGGGCTACCTGATCAACATTGCGCGCGGCAGCGTCGTCGACACGGACGCCATGATCGCGGCCCTGGCCGAGGGGCGTATCGCGGGCGCAGGCCTGGATGTGGTGGATGGCGAACCGAATTTGCCGCCGGCGCTGCTGAAATTGAACAACGTGGTGCTGACACCGCATAGCGCCGGGCGCTCGCCCGAGGCGGTGGCGGCGACCGTGGCGTTGTTCCTGAAAAACGCCACGGCGCATTTTGGCGGCCAGCCGGTGCTGACACCGGTGCTGGACGCGCAAGCCCAAGCCGCCTGAAGGCTGCCCGCCTAGTGCGAGAACATGATCGGCACGGTCATGCTCTTCAGGATGGAAGCCGTCGCCCCGCCCATTGCCCATTGGCGGAATTTGCTATGGCCATAAGCGCCCATCACGATCAGGTCGGCGCTATGGTCAGCGGCAGCGTTCAGGATGGTGCTGCCCACGCCCACGCCCTTGATGTCGCGGCGGACAAGGTCCGGCTCGGGCATGCCGTGCGCCACGCAGTAGGCCGCCAGGTCGCGCAGGTCGACGGCGCCTGCTTTCGATGCCGCCTCGCCTTCGTCCATCGTCAATACGGACACGTTTGACGCCTGTCGCAGAACGGGCATGACATCGGCCAGGGCGCGTGCAGATTCGCGGCTGCCGTCCCAGCACACCAGCACACGGTGGCCGATGGCCGGAAATTCTCCGCTGGAAGGCAGCACCAGCACGGGCCTCCCGGCCGTCAGCAGCAACTGTTCGACGAATTCGATTTCGTGCGCGGCCTCGACGTCGTCGGGGTTGAACTGGCTGACGATGACCAGATCGGTGGCGCGTGCATGCAGCGCCACCGTGACGCTGGGAGCACCGTCGCCCACGCGCACCACGGCGGGCACGTCGGCGGCGCTGGCGGCATCGCGGAAGGCATCTTCGACCGCCCCGCGATTCTGCGCCTGCAATTCCTTGATGACGCTCAACGTGCGAGACATAAGCACCGACTCGCCGTAGTAGTACTGCGGCGGCGCGGCGTTGGCGTATATGCCCACCAGCTCCGCCTGATGACGTTGCGCAAGCGACAGCGCCAGCGCAGTGCGGCGTTTGCAGTCGAAACCGTGATCCAGATGAACGGAAATTCGGCGGTACATGGCGGGTCTCCTTGGTTAGCGTCCCATGGTTTCATGGTTGCGCTTTCCGCCCGCGCGCCCCTTGACGCGCATCAAGTCCCGGCCAATTTACCGGGGCAAACGCAAATCCAGGTCACAGCGGGGACTCTTTTTCAATGCGGTCGCGCAACTGGCGCACCTGGCGAGCTTGCTGGGCGATGCGATCCAGCGGCCCCGCCAAAGCGGGATCGGCCGCCGTCACGGCGGCTGGCACCGCGAACTGGCGCGCGGACAAGGCCGGCGCATCGTCCTGCGGGTGCAGGGCATGCGCCAGCACTCGCCCATAGTCTTGCAACGCGGAAGCGGCGGCCGGGGCGTCGTCGGGCAGGGCGGGTTGAATTTCCAGCACCGTTCCGGCGGCGGTGATCCGGCGCATGGCATTGAGCAGGTTCACGGCAGTGTCGACCTTGCGATCACGATGCACGGGGTTTTGTTGCAGCCGCTGCAAAGACGCCTCGGCATTGTCGGCCGACAGGCAGGCCAGCCTGCGCAACCCGACGATGTCCGCCTGGCTGGGGGCCGACGGCGCGCGGCCTTTCTGCCGGATCAGCGCCAAGGCATAGGCGGCGTGCCGGTCCAGCGCACGCGTCAGGGCGTCAGCCAATTGCCGAGGTTCTTTTTCCGGCCAGACCAGTACACCCACCAGCAGCGCCAGCACGCCGCCGAGCACGCTGTTGAAGGCGCGCAGCGCGGCCAGCATGGGCTCGTAGATTTCGGGCTGCTGGATGTGGCTGACCAGCACGAACTGCGAGGTCAAAAAGAAGGTGAACAACGCGTAGTGGATGGTGCGGGTGGCGAAGGTGCCCAGCGCAATCGGCAGCACTGCCAGCGCGACCGACAGCGGCGTGCTCAACATCAGGCCCAGCAAGGAGGCCCCGACGGCGCCCGCGACGCTGCCGATCACGCGTTCCACCGTGCGCTGCCAAGTCGTGGCGAAGTAGGGTTGCAGGATGAAAACCAGCGTCAACGACATCCAATAGCCGTGATTGACGGCGAACGTCTTGGACAGCGCAACCGCGATGGTTGCCCCCACGCCGACCCGGCAGGCATGGCGAAACGCGTCCGACTCCACCCCGATGTTCTGACGCAAGGTGCGGGCGGCCTGGCGCGCGCGGCTGGGCAAGCCCGGCGCGGCAACCGGCGCGACCGGCGCGTCGCCCTGATCGAACAGGGCCTGCATGACCGATTCGGCCGTATGCAGCATGCGGTCCAGCACCGGGACGACGGACGCCAGATCGGGCGCATAAGCCATCGCGCCGCCACGCAGGTCGTGCAGGCCGGCAGCAAAATGCGCCAGACGTTCGCGCAGGCATTCGGCCTGCTTGGCGTCGCTGACGTCCGAGGTGCTGGCGATGGCGTTGCAGACGCTGGCATAGCGGTGCAACGCATGCGACAGATGGGCGCCCGCGCTGCGTCCCAACCAGCGCGGGGCGTTCGATTCCAGCAGATCGGCGGCGGCGACCAGCGCAATGAAACTGTCTTCGGCGTTGTCCAGCAGATACATCAACTGATGCGCGCGGGCGCGGCGGGAGGGCCGGGTCGCCTGGACCTCGCGGATGCGCACGCGCGCGGCTTCCAGCGCGGCGCGTTGCGCGCTGCGTTGCGGCTTGGTCACGGCTGTCCAGGCCTGCGGGCCGGCGGCGGGCGTCAAGCCGGAATACATGCGCGCCAAGGCATCGGCAAAGTCGGCCAGCCCGCGGTAGCAATGCGCCACGGCGTGCGTCGCGTCTTTCCACGGGCGCCGGCGCCAGACCAGCGCCGTCATCAACATGGCCCAGACCGCGCCTGCCAGGAAGAACAGCGTGTACGACAGGCTTTCGGCCAGCGTGGGGGCCGGCAGCTCGGCCGCCACCACGAATCCGGCCGACAGCAAGGTGCCGACGATGGCGGCGGCGGGGCCCAGGACCCGCAGCAAGCCGCCGAACGTGCAGCACAGGAAGGTCAGTGGCAAAAGCAGCCACAGGTGGCCGGCGCTGGCGCTGGCCAGAAAGCAGAAGAGCGCGCCGACCAGGCCCAGCGCCAGCATGGAACCGGCGCGCTGCCGCAATGGCCCGCCCGGATCGCCGAAGCAGGCCCAGAACGCCGCGATGGCGGTCCAGCCCAGGCGCGGTTCGTGCACCAGCACGGCCAGAATGACGGGCGCCGCGCTGATCGCGGCGGCTTGCAGGGCGTCCACCCAAAGGACATGGCGCAGCGAGGCGCGCCAACGGGAAAGCAGTTTTGTCACGCTAAATGAAGCAGCAGCATTGGGGCGAGGGGGCCAGGGATGCAAACCCTAGCATGTCGACAAGGCAGGTTGATATACGGATGGTTACACAAATGAGAACTTGTCTCCAGATATACGTAAATTTGCCTGGAACAATTGCGCGAAATGGCATAAAAAAACATTTGCGATCGCGTAGCGGAATTTAACGGGCGATCGCGGCAAGCCAACAGTGAATACTCATGTCCCAATGTGTTCCTATCTGCGCCCGGACAGCGCAGGCTTCATCCAGGAACACGCGAGGAGCGTTGACATGACACCGAATCACGAGGCTTCCACAGGCTCGGTGGTCAGCGACGATGAGATCGCGGCCATGGTTTCAGGTAAGGATGGGCTGCGCGTATTGTTGCAGCCCCAGATGGATTTGCTGACCGGCAAGATCGTGTCAGCCGAGGCCCTGGCACGGTGGCAACATCCCCGCCTGGGCGTGGTCATGCCCGCCGAGTTCATTCCTGCGGTCAACCGCATGGGTCTGGACAAGCAGCTGTTCGAACGCGTGTGCCTGCGCGTGATCGACGTGCTGCTGACGATGCGCAGGATGGGCCTCGCGGTGCCCATCGCGATCAACGCGCCTGCCACCACGCTGTCAGACGAGCGTTGCGTGGATTTTCTGCTCGACCGCATCCATGCCGCCGAATTGCCGGCCTCGCTGGTGCGCGTCGAACTCACCGAAGACCAGCCCATCAGGGAACTCGACGTGCTGCGCGCGTCGTTGATGAAGCTTGAGGACGCGGGCTGCGAAGTCAGCCTGGACGACTTCGGCACCGGCCACGCATCGCTCAAGTTGCTGTCCGCGATCCCGCTGTCTGAAGTCAAGATCGATCAGTATTTCGTCACGCGCATGCGTCGTAGCGCCGTGGCCTTCGAAGTGCTGCGCGCCGCGGCCGAGCTTGCCACCCGCATGGGCTGGCGCGTCGTGGCCGAGGGGGTCGAGAACGTCGCCGATATTCCCGCCCTGCGCGCGGCGGGCTGCCGCTATGGCCAGGGCTTTGCGCTGGGCAGGCCGATGCCCTTGGACGAACTCATGGTTCGCCTGCGCACCCAGCGCGACGGGATTTCGCGGCTGGGCGCCTCCGCCAACTACGCCTCGTCTTGGATCGAAGCCTTCGATGGCGCGGACGCCGAACCCGGCGTGGCCGTGCGCGTCACTACACAATAGCCGGACCGCCGGTAATTCTTACCGAAGCGCCGGCCCGCCGCCGCGCGCCTAAAACGGGGCCGGCTACATCCGCCATCCCCGCCCGGGCGCACATCCGGTTTGGGCACGTCAGTTGCTACTCCTGTCATAGCGGAATTGTTCCGCCGTAAAGGAGACATGCAATGTCTAATCAGAACCAGCCCGACCAGCAAAAGCAACCGCAGAAGCAGCAGAGCCAGGAAGATTCGCGCGACCGCAATCAGTCGGGTCAGCAACCGGGCCAATCAGGTCAGCAGTCCGGCCAGCAAATGGACAAGGGCCAGGGCCAGCAAGGCCAGACCCCCGGACAGCAAAACAAGACGCAGCGTTAATGTCTTGACCGCGCCTTGATTACACAGCACGGCAAGCGCGACTCCCGACGGCCCCGGCCACGCCCAAGACTCGGGCGCGGTCGGGGCCATTTGCTTGGCGCGCGGGTTTGCTGCCATCATCCTTTTCGACCATTGAATATTGTTGCCGTATCTTTGACCATGTTTTCGATGCGCCTGCGGCCTTGCCGCGCGCGCCGTCTCCGTCGCCGCCTCCGTGGCCCCACACAGGATCCTTCATGAGCATTCCCGCCCCAGCCCCGCGCCGGCGTTCCGCCCTGGGCACCACCCTGGCCGTGCTGCTGGTGCTGATTGCGCTGGTGGCAATTCTTGCCTTTGCGGCTACGCGCATGGTCGAACAGCGCATCTACAGCCTGTTGGGACCGCGCAGCCAGGTGGGCGACATCAGCGTGGGCTTGCGGCAGGTGGTGCTGACAGACGTGACGGTGCCGGGCGCCGCGGGGCAGGCGGCGGCCAGCGCCAAGCGCGTGATGCTGGAACCGGAATGGACGTCGTTCCTGCGCCATGAGGCGGTGTTCCACACCGTGGTGGTCGAAGGCTTTGATTTTGCCGTGGTGCGGGGCGGCGAGGGCGACATGGAGATTGCGCCGGCCTTGCAGAGCGCCATGCATGCCAACGACAACCGCGCGCGCGAGCGCATGCCGATACGGATCGGCGATCTGGTGCTGCGCGACGGCCGCCTGGATTTCCTGGACGCGGTGGTCTCCAAACCGCCGCATCGCATCCCCTTCCAGAATGTGCAGGCGCGGCTGAACCCCGTCGCGATTCCGGGCGAGGGCGCCCATAGCGACATGGAGTTCAGCGGCGAGGTGCAGGACAACCGCAATGGCAAATCCACGGTGCGAGCCCAAGGCTGGGTGGCCATCGGCGGCACGGACGCCGAGATGAAAGTGGCCGTGCGCAACATGGATGTGCGCTACGCCGCGCCGTACCTGTCGGAGAACGGGGCCGGCACGCTGTCGGGCGGCGCAATGGACCTGGACATGACGACCGCCATCGCCAAGCGGGACTTGCGCGCCTCGGGCACCGTGGCGCTGCGCGATCTGAAGTTCAGCGGCGACGGCTCGGTGTTTTCATTGCCGCGCAAGGCCGTGCTGGCCGCCATGAAAGACAAGACCGGCGCATTGCGCTTTGAATTCGCGCTGCGCGGCAGCCTGGACAATCCCAAGTTCTCGGTCACGCGCGGTTTCGCCGCGCAGGTGGCACAGGGCTTTGGGCGGGCCATCGGCGTGGGCGCGGAAGGCGCGGCCGAAGGCGTGACGGGCGCGGTCAAGGAGCTGGGCAACGCGCTGTCCGATCTGCTCAGTCCGTAACGACCGCAGAATGGAAACGCCGACGCACCGCTACGCGCCGGCGTCTCGGCCGCTCAGTGCGCGCCGGGCTGAGTCGGCGCGGCGTACTTGCCGACCAGGGTGGTGCTGGCGGCATTCAGCCCGACCACCTCGACGCGCTTGCCGGCGCGACGCAGCTTGGCCACCGTTTTTTCCAGCGCATCCACGGCCGAGATGTCCCAGAAGTGCGCCTCGCTCAGATCGATGACCACAGCCGGCGCTTCATCGGTGAAATCGATGGCGTCGGCGAAGCGGCTGGTCGACGCGAAGAACACCTGGCCGCGATATCGGTACGTGCGAACCGCCCCGTCCTCGGACAGTTGCGAACTCACGGTCAGCAAGCCCTTGACCTTGCCGGCGAAGAACAGTCCGCTCAGGACCACGCCCGTCAACACCCCGCGCGCCAGGTCATGCGTCCACACCACCACCAGCACGGTCGCCAGCATCACCACCGAGGACTGCCAGGGGTGCGACCCCAGGTTGCGCAGCGAGCGCCAGTTGAAGGTGCCGATGGACACCATGATCATCACCGCCACCAGCGCCGGCATCGGGATGCGCGCGACCAGCGGCCCCAGCACCACGATCAGGAACAGCAGGAACGTGGCGGCCACGAAAGTAGACAGGCGCGTGCGGCCGCCCGAGCGCACGTTGATGACCGATTGCCCGATCATGGCGCATCCGCCCATGCCGCCCAGAAAACCCGTGACGATGTTGGCCAGGCCCTGGCCCTTGCATTCGCGGCGCTTGTCGCTGGCCGTGTCGGTCATGTCGTCGACGATCTGCGCGGTCATCATTGATTCCAGCAGGCCCACGGCCGCCATCGTGAGCGAGTACGGCAGGATGATGCGCAGCGTCTCCAGTGTGAATGGCACGTCGGGCAACGCGAACGTGGGCAGCGCGGTGGGCAGTTGGCCCATGTCGCCCACGGTGTTGACGTCCAGCCCCAGATAGATCGACACCGCCGTCATGGCGATGATGGCGACCAGCGGCGACGGAATCACCTTGGTGAATCGGGGTAGCACATAGATGATGGCCAGCGAGGCGGCCACCATCGCGTAGGCGACCCAGGTGACGTTCGTCAGTTGCGGCAGTTGCGCCATGAAGATCAGGATGGCCAGCGCGTTGACGAAGCCGGTGACGACCGAGCGCGACACGTATTGCATCAGCAGGTCCAGGCGCAGCAGGCCCGCGACGATCTGCAAGACGCCCATCAGGACGGATGCGGCGAACAGATAGGCGATGCCGTGATCGCGTACCAGCGGCACAACCAGCACGGCGATGGCGGCCGTGGCCGCCGAGATCATGGCCGGACGTCCGCCGGCAAACGCGATGATCAGCGCGATCGAGAACGAGGCGTACAGGCCCACGCTGGGATCGACCCCGGCGATGATGGAAAAGCCGATAGCCTCGGGAATGAGCGCCAGCGCGACGAGCACGCCCGCAAGAATATCGGCGCGCGGATTGGACATCCAGTCGCGGCGAAGCTTGGAAAACAAAAACATGGTTTGGCTAACCTGAGTCAGCAAGCGGCGGGTCGTTATCGTGCCAAGGGCAGGATGCGGTTGATCTCGGACACGTACCCGAAAGCGCTTGAAGTTGTCCGAGGGATAGGCGCCCGGCCGAGCCACCCGGCAAGCCGGGTCCAATTAAGGATCGCGTTGAGGCGATCGCCGCGTCCATTGCAGAAGCGGCGGTGGCGATTGTACATGCGTGCGCAAAGGCTTGCGGCGGCACGCGGCCGCCGCAAGCCTCCTGCGTGGCGCAGCTCTACTTCTGCTGCGGCGCGGGGCCCGCGTAGTAGGCCGCCAACGCCTGGATCTCGCTGTCGGTCAGGCGTTGCGAGAAGGCGCGCATGACGCCCACGTCGTCGTTCTGGCGTGCCCCGCTGCGAAACGCATTCATCTGGTCAGTGAAGTATTCCCGCGACTGGCCCGCCAGCCGGGGCAGCAACACGCCTTCGCCCATGCCGCGCAGGCCGTGGCAGTTGGCGCAGGCGGGCAGGGCGCGCGCGCCATCGCCTTGCAGGTCCAGCTTGCGGGCCGCTTCACCGCCGAACTCGCCCACGTGCAGCGGCGGGCCGGCCAGGGTGCCGTAGTACGCCGCCACCTGGCCGATTTCCTGTTCGGTCAGCGCGCGCGCCACGGTATTCATCAAGGGCTGAATCCGCGTGCCGCTACGAAAATCAGCCAGCTGCTTGGCCAGGTACTCGCTGCTCAGGCCCGCCAGGTTTGGAAAGATGCCGCCCGTAGGCGTCACGCCGGCTTGCCCGTGACAGGCCACGCAGGCTTGCACGCCGGCGGCGGGCTTGCCATTGGCGGCAAGCAGCTTGCCGGCAGCCGGGTCCGCGCCGCGCAGATAGTCTTCCCACGCCGGCCGTGACGCGGTGAAGTCCTGCGCGCTGCGGCCGGGCACGGGCGTAGGCGCGGCGGCGGCGGGGGATGCGGAGCCCGACGATCCGGACGACGGTGACGCGGGCGACGTGGCGGGTGCAGCAGCCGGTGCAGTCGCTGGCGCACTTGCCGGTGGACTCGCTGGCGCAGGGGCCGCCGCTTTGGGCGCGGCCGTTGCGGGCGGGCTTGACGCCGTCACGGCCGAGGCGCGGATGAGCCCGTCGCCGCCCGTGCCTATCATCTGGTGCGCCGTGGCGATCAGCGTGACCAGCGGCGGGGCCGCGATCAGCACGAGGGCGATGCTTATGCCTTTGCGATGTTCGATCATGATTACACCAGCCGTCCCGGCGAACGCAGATAGTCCGCCTTGATTTTTTCGACGATCCAGTAGGCGGTCGCGCCCACGGTGCCCGTCGGGTTGTAGCCCGAGTTTTGCGGGAACAAGGCCGCGCCCGTGACGAACACATTGGGCACGTCCCAGCTTTGCCCGTAGCGGTTGACGACGCTGGTGTCGGGGTTGTCGCCCATCGCCGCGCCGCCGGTCAGGTGGGTCGACTGATAGGCGGTCGCCGAGAAGGGGCGTTTGCGCGGACCGGGCTCGGTGCGGACCACACCTTTCATCGCGCGGCCGATCGCGTCACCCTTGTCGGTCAGGAACGCCGACATGCGGATGTCGTTGTCGGGAAAGTCATACGTGATGCGCAGCAGCGGCAGGCCCCAGGCGTCTTTGTATGTCGGGTCCAGGCTCAGGTAGCCGCCGCGCCACGGCTGCGCCGAGCCGGTGATGGTGATGGACGCGGAGTGGTTGTAGTAGCGCTTGACGGCCTTTTTCCAATCCGCGCCCCAACCGGGCGTGCCCTTGGGCGTGGGGTGGTAGCCGATGGGCGCGCCGCTGACCACCTGGATTTGCAGATAGCCGCCGCCCACGAAGCCGTGCGGGCCGTGATCGAAGTTGTCGGCGCTGAAGTCGTCCATGGTCACGGCCACCGCGCCCGCGCCCATGAAGGGGTTGATGTTGACCGATTCATCAAAGAACAGGTTCACGCCCGAGGTGGTCTGGTGCGTGTAGTTGCGGCCGACCACACCGGTGTCGGTGGCCGGATCGTAGGGCTTGCCGATGCCCGACAACAGCAGCAGCCGCACGTTATTGATGCCAAACGCGCACAGGACGACGATCTCGGCGGGTTGGAACACCTCTTCGCCCGCTGCATCCACGTAGGTCACGCCGCGCGCGCGCTTCTTGTCTTCGGTCAGTTCCACGCGCAGCACGTGCGCGCCGGTGCGGATTTCGAAATTCTCCATCTTCAACGCAACCGGCAGGATGCAGACCTGCGGCGATGCCTTGGCGAAATGCTCGCAGCCAAAGTTGGAACAGAAGCCGCAATACACGCACGCGCTCATGTGCAGGCCCTCGGAATTGACGTAGGGCCGGGTACAGAGCGCCGAGGGTTGCACGTAGGGGTGGTAGCCGAGCCCGCGCGCGGCTTCGCCGAACAGCGCGGGGGCATAGGGCACCTTCATCGGCGGATTGGGGTAGGGGCGCGAGCGCCAGGGCTCGAAGGGGTTGCCGCCTTCCTGCTTTTGGCCCTTGATATTGCCGGCCTGGCCCGATGCGCCGATCAGGTAGTCGTAGCGATCGAAGTAAGGCTCCAGCTCGTCATAGGTGAGGGGCCAGTCCTGGCAGGTGAGTTCCTTGTCGAAGATGCCCGCGCCATAGCGTTCGGTGTAGTGGCTGCGGATGCGGAAATCCGTGGGGTCGAAGCGGTAGTAGGCGCCCGACCAGTGATTGCCCGCGCCGCCCAGATGCGTGCCGGGGTAGGCGAATTGCCATCGGCGCATCGGCAGCGCTTTCTGGTCAGTGTTGTTGCGGAACGTGAAGGTTTCGGTGGCCGCGTCCTGGTGCAGTTCGTGGCGGCGGGTGTATTTGAGCTCATCGTGCACATTGGGGCCCTGGAAGTCGGGCGACGGCCAACGCGCCTGGCCGCGTTCCAGCACGACCACCTTCTGGTTGGCGGCGGCCAGCTCCTTGCCGATGATGGATCCGGTCCAGCCGCCGCCAATGATGGCGACGTCCACGGCAGGTAAGGTTTTAGCCATGCTTGTCTCCCGCATTCATCGTGTGGCCCTTGGCATTCGCGATCGACACGGGCTTGCCCGCCCAGATGACGCCGTGGCGTTCGATGTCGTTGGAGAACGAGGCATACGCGCCGGGAAAGCCGACCAGCTTCCAGCCGACCATGTCGACGTTGCCGCCATACAGCGGGTCCGAGAAGAAGCCTTCGATGGTGGCGTCCAGCATGGCTTGGAAGAACACGTCGGAAGGCAATGGAGAAAAATCGACCTTGCCTGCCTGCAAATCATGAAGCCAGGCATCTTGCCTGGCTTCGTCGAGTTCCGCGTAGGGTTTGCCGTCTTGCTTGCGGGTGGCGGCATCCAGGGCGGCCAGCCCGCGACGGAACATTTCCGCCGGCGTGAAAGACAGCTGATAGCCCTGTTCGGGCGTGCCTTTTTCAAAAGGTCCCTGGCGATAGAACTGGGCGCCCGCGCCCCACGCGCCGGCCAGTTGGCCGTCGATAAAAAACGTGACGCCAGCTTCTTTTGCGCCAGGGCCCAGTTCGTCTGCGGGAATCAGGCGAGCGGCAATTGCGTCCATCGCGCGCGCTTCCGCCGTGTTGAAGAATTGCAGCGTGCGCGCAGCGCCAGATGCGGTGGCGGCCTGGCCTTCAATGCTGCCGGCCGCCGCAGCCGGCGCCGACGGTGCGCCCACCGCCTTGGCGGCCCAGGCCGCGCCGGGCACGCCGACGGCCAGGGCCTTGAGCAAGCCACGCCGGCCTGCCACCGGCTGGTCGCTTGCGGGTAAATCCTTAGGGGATTGATCGTCCATGCATCGCTCCAGTGTCAGGGCAGGCACGCTACTTGCCCATGAGTTGAAAGAGATCCGTACCAAATCGTTATCCGCTGGCAATTAGTTTGTCACTGTTTTCAACTGGGAGACAACGATGAAAAGCCACAAACTGCTACTGCTATGCGCCATGCTGGCGACGCTGCCCTGGCAGATGAGCACCGCTCAAACCACGCAGACCACGCTGGTCGCCCAGGCGGGACCGCCGTCGATGCCCATGCCCACCGCCGACGAGAAAACCGCGCCCGCCAACGCGATCGGCAAGCCGGTGCCGGGTGCGCAGACCGGGGACGAGAAGAAAATGCCATCCACTGAAGAAACGGCCAAGAGGCCCGATGCGCGGTCGATGGACTCGAACGCGCCGCCCAAGGGAGAGCCGGACCCGCGCCGCGCGACACCCGAATCCGGATCGACACGCGGCACGCAAACGCCTGCCGGCAAGGCGGGGGCGCCCGACAATGCAGGCATGCCCGGCGCGGGCGCCACGTCGGGCTCGGGTGGCGGCGCGGATACTCGCTGATGTCCGGTGCGTTCGACGAACGCGGGCGTGTCACAAGCACTTTCAGGTATCATTTCAGGTTCCTGTAAGAACGAGAGCATGGCGGTGTTCGTCGAACGGTTGCGCTGGCAGCCTGGCGGACACGGCCTCTTATGAACGAAGACCCCCCTCCTAGCAGGGCGCCTTGGCGCCCGACTTTTCTTTCCGTCCCCCGAATGGCCGTCGATTTTTCACGGCGCGCCCGTTCGATTGGCATCGTGCATGCCGCCACGCAACTCGCGTGTCGCGCTCCGCCTGGCCGCATCCATTCCCCCCTTGAAGACCACGCTTTTCTTTCTCAGCAAGGCGGCGCCGTCGCGCGCGCTCGCCCGACTTTCGCGGATCAACGATGATTTTTGATTGGATGAACGACCCCACCGCCTGGCTCGGCCTGGCGACGCTGGTGATACTTGAAATTGTTCTGGGCATCGACAACCTGGTGTTCATTGCGATTCTGGCCGACAAGCTGCCGCCCGAGCAGCGCAACCGCGCGCGCCTGATCGGCCTGAGCCTGGCGCTGGTCATGCGCCTGGGCCTGCTGGCCAGCATCGCGTGGGTGGTGACGCTGACCGAACCGCTGTTCACCGTGCTGGGCAGCGAGATTTCCGGACGCGACCTGATCCTGATCCTTGGCGGCTTGTTCCTGCTCTTCAAGGGCACGATGGAACTGCATGAGCGCGTGGAGGGCAGTGCGGGCCATGACGCCGGACAGAAGGTGCAGCACGCCATCTTCTGGCAGGTCATCTTGCAGATCGTGGTGCTGGACGCCGTGTTCTCGCTGGACTCCGTGATTACCGCCGTGGGCATGGTGCAGGAACTGAGCATCATGATGATCGCCGTGGTGGTGGCCATGGCGGTGATGATGGTCGCCAGCCGCCCGTTGATGGCCTTCGTGGGCCGTCACCCGACCGTGGTGATCCTGTGCCTGGGCCTGTTGCTGATGATCGGTTTCAGCCTGGTTGCCGAAGGCCTGAACTTCCATGTGCCCAAGGGTTATCTGTACGCCGCCATCGGTTTTTCCATCCTGATCGAGTTGTGCAATCAGCTGGCCCGACGCAATCGCGCCAAAGGCACGCACGCACTGGGCCGCCGCCAGCGCACCGCGCAGGCCGTGTTGCGCCTGCTGCGCGCTGAACGCGCCGGCAAGCCGGGCCAGCAGGTCGACGACATGGCGGCGCTGGTGGACGGCGCAGGCGATGAGCCCGCGTTCGCACCCGAGGAAAGTTCCATGATCGAACGCGTGCTGTCGGTGGGCGCGCATGATGTGCGCTCCATCATGGTGCCCCGTGGCGACATGACGTGGTTGGACGTCGCCGATACGCCCGACGTGGTCGTGCGCAAGTTCGCTACCGGCCACTCGCGCCTGCCGCTGTGCGCGGGCGACGCGTCCAACGTGCTGGGCGTGCTGCATTTCAAGGATGTGCTGCCGCTGTTGCGTAACCCCGGTCCGATCGACCTGGTGGAACTTGCGCGCGAGCCGCGCTACGTGATGGAAACCACGCCGGTGCTGAAGATTCTGGAAGAGCTGCGCGCCTCGCGCGATCACATGCTGATCGTGGTGGACGAGCATGGCGTGTGCGAAGGCCTGGTGACGCCGATGGACGTGTTGACCGCCGTGGGTGGCGAACTGCCCGAGCACAGCGAAGACCAGCCCGAAGCCTTGCAGTTGTCGGACGGCTCGTGGTTGCTGGAAGGCGCCTTGTCGGTCAGCGAGGCGGCGCGCCTGTTGAACACGCCGGGGCTGGTCGAGGACTATCCCGACGCGACGCTGGCAGGTTGCGTGCTGCGCGCGATGGGCCGGTTGCCCGATGCGGGCGACACCATCCGCATGCATGACTGGAGCTTCGAGGTCGCCCGGCGCGACGGCCTGCGTATTCATCAGGTGCACGCACGGCCTGAGAATCAGGCGGGAATGCCGGAGCATCCTGCGGTCCATCCGTCGTGACGTCAGGGTTGCGGCCGACCTAGCTGCACACGCGGCGCCACGGCGCGATGCCGCGCGGCGGACAGTAGCCTGCGCACGGCGTTGCGATCGATGTGCCGCTTTGGCAACGCTGTTCCGGCGCCTTGTCGCCGTACGGCACGGTGCCCTGGCAGTCGCAGCTGGCCAGGCCCGCGCCCGATGGCAGCTTGCTGGGGGCAGGCGCGGGGGCAGGGGTGGCCGCCGCGACGTCCTCTGCGGCGTTGTCATCCGCTTCGACCACGGCGCGCACCTTGGCGACCGTCATGTTGCAGGTCTTGGCTATCGCCTTGACCGATTTGCCTTCGTCCGACAGCGAAATGATTTTTTTATCGCTGCATGCGGCCTGCGTCGGCGCGGCGTAAGCGCCGAAGAGAGCCAACAGCAGCAATGCCGGAAGTAAGGGATGGCGCCAGCTCATTACGCATCTCCAGCATATTGAATCGGTGGACAAAATACGCCATGCGCCCGATGACCGATGGCTGATCCTCGATGGCCGATGGCGCGTGCAAGTTTGCGTAGACCCAGGCGCGGATGGCGCGTAGCCCTGCGTGCGGCCTAGCGTAGTGCCCGCGTTTCCGCAGTGTCAATGCGACCCGATTAAATAAGAGGACGTGGCCAAAAGGCTTGGTAAACAAGCACTTATGAGCCCGCACCAGACCGGATTGGCATGCTGATGCGGGCGATTGGACAAAGAGGATGAGCGGACTAGGCGGCCATTGGATGCGCGGCAACGGCCGCTTGCGCCGACGCGCGCGCCGCCTGCAATGCGGCGTCACCACGCGCCGTGCCTTGCACTGAAAAGAACGTCACGTTCTTCAAGCCGATCGTGCCCAACACGTGCGTGAGGTACGGCGTGAGGAAGTCGGGTTGGCGCGCCGCCGCGCCCGAGAATTCACCGCCTGACGAAACGGCGACATACACGGGACGGTCGGGCAGATTGCCGATCTTGCCATCCGGCGTGATGCGAAACGTGCTGCGCACGCGCACCACATGATCGATCCAGACCTTCAAGGACGCCGGCACGGTGAAGTTGTGCATCGGCGTGGCGATGACGATGTGGGTGGCGTCGCGCAGGGCGTCGATCAATTGGCTGGACTGGCGCAGCGCGCCGCGCGCCAGCACCTCGTCTGCCGGATCGGCGGGCGCGCTCAACGCGCAAGCGTAATCGTGGTCCACATGCGGCAGGCGGGTCGCGTCGATCTCAACGATGGTAGGCGCCGCGTCGCCCGACGCATCGACCAGCCGCTTGATGATGTGTTCCGACAGGCGATGGCTTTCCGAGGCACGGCCACGCGGGCTGCAAAAAATGTGAAGAATGCTCATGCGGTGAGGGTATTCAGGTTCTTGCTGAAGTGCAGGGCGCTACTGAGCAGGCCCTGGCGGAAGTAGAAGCGCTGGGCCAGCGAATTGGCCAGACCGGTATCCAGAACCAGCCTGGCGCAACCGGCCTCGCGTGCGATGGCGTCCAAGGCGTGCAGAAGGCGCGCGCCCCAGCGGCCACCCCGGCGCGTATCGTCCACGATCAGGTCGTCGACATACAGGAAGCGGCCGTAGATGAGGTTTTCCTGAAAGCGGTAGCCGGCCAGCGCCACGGCTTGATTGGCGTTCATGCCGGCAAGCAGGCGATAGCTTTGATGGCGCATGCGCGCGATGCGGGCGACGAAATCGTCGGCCTCCATCAGGTGCGGGCGCAACTGGCGCATCAGCGGCAGGCAGGCGCGCAAAGCGTCTTCGGTCTCGATGTGTTGCAGGTCGGTGTCGGTCATGAGGGTTCGGTGATGCGATGGGGCGGGTGAAGAACAGCCCCCATCGTAAAAAGCCCATGCCATAATTTGAAGAGCCATAAATTGAACTTTAGACTATGCCATGATCGCGCGCCCCGATGCCTTGCCGCCCCTTCGAGAAGGCAGCGCCGACCCGCTGTACCGGCAGGTCTATGAACGCTTTCGCGGCGCGATTGCCGAGGGCACGCTCAAGCCCGGCGACCGCATTCCGTCCGCCCGCGCGCTGGCCAAGGAAATGGGCGTGGCGCGCGGCACGATCGAGGTCGCGTACTCCCTGTTGAGCGCCGAAGGCTACATCCAGGCGCGCGGCCAGGCCGGCACGATCATTGCGCCCGACCTGCAACCGCAAGCCGCTGCGCCCGCGGTGGCGACGCCGGTCCAGGCGGCCGACGACGATCACGGCTGGCATCGGCCGGCACGCATCCTGCCTTTTCAGATGGGCATTCCGGCGCTGGACGCTTTTCCTCGCAAGTTGTGGGCGCGCTTGGGTGCGCGTCAGTTGCGCGGCATGCAACCCGCCGACCTGTCTTATCCACCCGCCGATGGGCAAGAGAGCCTGCGCACAGCGCTTGCCGCCTACCTGCGCGTGGCCCGTGGCATTCATTGCCAGCCGGCGCAGGTCTACATCACGTCGGGCTACAACTTCACGATGCAGCTGATCATCCAGGCTTTGCTGACGCCGGGCGACCAGGTCTGGGTGGAAGACCCCGGCTATCCGCCCACCCGCGCGCTGCTGGCGCAGGCGCGGCTGGACGCCGTGCCGATACCGGTGGACGCCGACGGGCTGATGGTCAGCGAAGGATTGGCGCGCGCCGGGCAGGCACAGGCGGCGGTCGTGACGCCCGCCCATCAAAGCCCGCTGTCCATGTCCTTGTCCTTGCCCCGTCGGCAAGCGCTGCTGGACTGGGCCGAGCGCCGTCAGGCATGGATCGTGGAAGACGATTACGACGGCGAATACCGCTACGTCAGCCGTCCGCTGCCCGCGCTGAAGAGCCTGGATGTGCAGGGACGCGTGCTGTATGCGGGGTCGTTCAGCAAGGTGCTGTTCCCCGGCATGCGGCTGGCCTACCTGGTGGTGCCCGAAGCGCAGGTGCCGCGCTTTGACCGCATCAGCCGCCTGCTGTCGGGCGGCGCGGCCGTGTTCAATCAGGCGATCCTGACGGCCTTCATCAGCGAAGGGCATTTTGGCCGGCATATCCAGCGCATGCGCCGCCTGTACAGCGAGCGGCGCGCGGCCACCGCGGCCGGCCTGAGCGCGGCGCTGGGCACGCGCATGCGAATCGAACCGCAGCCGGGCGGCATGCATCTGGTGGCGCGCATGGAAGGCGGGCAGCGCGATCAGGCGTTGGCCGCGCGCATGCTGGAACAGGGCTTGTACGCGCACCCGCTGTCCCGCTGGTCGACGCTGCCCGATCCGCAGGCGGGGCTGCTGCTGGGCTTTACCAACATCGCCTCGGAAAGCCAGGCCTACGATTACGGCCTGCAAATCCGCGCGCTGATGTAGCGCCCGGCGGCGTTCAGGCCAGCCCGGCCTTGTCCAGCCCGTAGGCGGCGTCGACCGACCCCGGCACGGTGCGAAACGCCACGTTCAGGCGGTTCCAGCCATTGATGGCGACGATGCGGAACGTCAGGTCCGAGATCTCCGATTCGGTCAGCTGTTCACGCACCTGTGCGTAGACGTCGTCGGGCACGCCGTGGGCGGGCAGGGTGGTCAAGGCTTCGGTCCAGGCCAACGCGGCCCGTTCGCGCGGCGAAAACAAGGGTGAATCGCGCCAGATGGCGATGTGATGCAGCCGCAGTTCGCGTTCGCCGCGCAGCTTGGCTTGCTTGACGTGCATGTCCAGGCAAAATCCGCAGCCGTTGATCTGCGATGCACGGATATCGATCAGGTCGCCGAATGCTTCGATGACAGGCACTTTTTTCATCGCCGCGCTGAAGTCCATGTATTTCTTGGACAGTTCCGCCGACGCCTGGAAGTAATTCAACCGCTGGGTCATGAGCCTACCTTTTAAGTCACTGAGGATGAGGGAATCAGGAACCCGTAGGATGCGGCAGATTGGCCCACGCAAAAAGTGCCATAAATGGTGTTTAGTTCTAGGCCATGCGCGGCGCCCATGACGCTTGAATCGCGCGCGCGCCCCGGCTATAAGCTTGATCCAGGGGCTGAACCCCCACGCCCCGACTGACCAAGAAGCTCACGTCCATGCCGCACCCCCCATCACACGACGAACACGTCGCCAACAAGCCCGCCACCGACGAACGCGCGGCCCCGGGGCGAGGCTCCTGTCTGGAAGTGTTCCTGATATTTTTGCGGCTGGGCCTGACTTCGTTCGGCGGCCCCGTGGCGCATCTTGCGTACTTCCGCACGGAATTTGTCGACCGCCGGCACTGGCTGGACGACTACGCGTATTCCGATCTGGTCGCGTTGTGCCAATTCCTGCCCGGACCGGCGAGCAGCCAGGTCGGCATGGCGATCGGGCTGCGCCGCGCCGGCTGGTTGGGGATGGCGGCCGCGTGGCTGGCGTTCACGTTGCCGTCGGCCCTGGCGCTGATCGGCTTTGCAATAGGGCTGGCCCACTTTGGGTGGTTGTCCGGCTCGGCGGTGATCCATGGATTGAAGATCGCGGCGGTGGCAATCGTGGCCCAGGCGGTCTGGGGCATGGGCCGCACGCTCTGTCCGGACCGCCCGCGCGCCGGGCTGGCCGTGGCGGCTGCCTTGATTGCCATCGTGCTGCCCAGCGCGTGGGGTCAGATCGGCGCCATCGCCTTGGGCGCGGTAGTGGGGATGGTCGTGTTGCAATTGCCGCCTCGCCCGATCCTGGCCAACCCATCTGCCCCCATATCGCGCGGCGCGGCCTATGTGGCGTTGACCTTGTTCGTGGCCTTGCTGGCGGGTTTGCCCGCCTGGGCGGCCATATCGGATTCCACCTTGGTCGCGCAGATAGCCGGTTTCTATCGCGCCGGCGCATTGGTGTTTGGCGGCGGGCACGTGGTGCTGCCTTTGCTGGAATCCACGGCGGTGTCTGGCGGGATGGTGTCCAACGCGGACTTCCTGGCAGGCTATGGCGCGGCGCAAGCCATGCCGGGGCCGCTGTTCTCGTTTGCCGCATTCCTGGGCGCTTTGTCGTCCGGCCCGCTGACGGGCTGGGTAGGCGGCCTGGCGCTGTTGGCGGCCATCTTTCTGCCGGGCGCCTTGCTGGTCGTCGGAGCCCTGCCGTTCTGGGAGAGCTTGCGGCGGCGTCCCGGCGTGCGCAATATTCTTGCCGGCGTGAACGCCAGCGTTGTCGGCATTTTGCTGGCCGCGCTGTACGACCCGGTGTGGATCAGCGCGATCCTGAACAGGTCAGACTTCGGCCTGGCCTTGCTGCTGTTCGCGCTGCTGGTCTACGCCCGCTGGTCGGCCGTGTGGGTGGTGATCCTGGCGGCGGCGGGCGGCTGGGCCCTGGCTTTCCTGGCGTAAGACTAGGACTGCCAGCGCGGCGCGCGCTTTTGCAGGAAGGCGTCGATGCCTTCCGACGCGTCGGCTTCCATCATGTTGCGCGCCATCACATCGCCCGCATAGTCATAGGCGTCGGCCAAGGCCATCTGGCGTTGCTTGTAGAACATCTGCTTGCCGTAGCGAATGGCGCTGGGGCTCTTGGCCAGGATGTCGGCCGCCAGCGCGTTGACGCGCGCATCCAGCTCGGCTTCGGGCACGGCATGGTTGATCAAGCCCCAGTCCTGCGCCTGCGCGGCATCGATGAAGCGGGCGGTCACCAGCATTTCAAAGGCGCGCTTGGCCGACACATTCCGGCTGAGTGCAACGGCGGGCGTCGAGCAGAACAACCCCACGTTGATGCCCGAGACCGCGAATCGCGCCGTGTCAGCCGCCACCGCCAGGTCGCAACTGGCCACCAGTTGGCAGCCCGCCGCCGTCGCGATGCCTTGCACCTTGGCGATGACGGGCATGGGCAAGGCTTGCAGACCCTGCATCACGCGGCTGCATTGCCGAAAGAGGGCGCGGTAGTAATCCAGGCTGGGCTGGCTGCGCATTTCACGCAGGTCATGGCCGGCGCAGAATGCCCGGCCGGCAGATTCCAGCACGACGCAGCGCACGGCATCGTCGCTGGCCAACGCGTCGATCTCGTGCTGCAAGGCGGTCAGCAGACCTTCAGACAAGGCGTTGAATTGCGCCGGACGGTTCATGCGCAACGTGACGACGCCGCTTTCCGATGTGCGCAGCAGCAGCGCGTCGTGGTTCAGGGAATCCGTGGCCATGTCGTTTCCTGGAAAGTCGGTTTCCAGGATACTAGCGCAAGCCAGGCGGGCGCCGGGCCCTCCCGATCAGGCGCGCAAGCGCCGCGCGATGCCCGGCGACGCGCACAACAAGGGCGCAACGATGACCAGGCCGATCAGCGCCATGGCCGCTTGCGGCGCCATGCCGCTATCGAGCAGCACGGTGGCGACGACGGCCGACCCGCTCATCTGGAACAGCCCATAGACGGCGGCGGCGGTGCCCGCGCGTTCGGCGAAGGGTTCCAGCGCCAGGCTCAGGCCGGAACCCAAGGCCAACGAAAAGCCCACCGTCAACACGACGACAGGCAGCATGAACACCCAGGCCGCTTGCGGCAGCCACCACCACGCGGCGGCGTGCATGGCCGAGGCCAGCAGCAACGCGACCATGCCCACGCGCACCATCGTGTGGCGGCCAAAGCGCGCGATGAAGGTCGGCGCCAGGAAGAAGGCCGCGATGTTGATCGCCGCGTTGCCGCCGAACCAGGCGGAAAATCCCAATTCGGAATAGCCCAGCTGCTGCACCAGCACCACGGGCGCGGCCGCTACGAACACCAGAATCATCGCCATGCCCGCCATGCCGAACATTGCGAAATACAGGAAGCGCGCGCTGGCAATGATGGGCAGATAGCGCGGCAGGCTGTAGAGCGCGCCACGCGGGCCGCTCGGGGGCACGCGCGTTTCTTCGAAACGCCGCGCCAACAGCAGCATCAAGGCCAGCGCAAACACCACCATGAAGACGAAGGTGCTGCGCCAGCCCGCGTGCACCGCGAGCGCGCCGCCCAGCATCGGGGCCAAGGCCGGCACGGAGCACAATGCGCCGTTCAGATAGCTGTACACGCGCGCGCCGACGGCGGGGCTGAAGCGGTCGCGTACAGCGGCAAACGCCACCAGCGACGCCGAACACGCGCCCAGACCTTGAATCACCCGAGCCACGTAGAACACGTCCAGCGATGTCGCGGCCGCGCCCAGCGCGGACCCGGCCAGATAGGCCAACGCGCCGCCCAACGCCACGGGGCGGCGGCCGTAACGGTCGGCCAAGGGGCCGATCAGCATCTGGCCCAGCCCGACCGCGAAGATGAACAGCGTAATGCTGGCCTGCAACGCGCTGACGGGTTCGCCAAACCCGGCGGCCATGGTGGGCAGGGAGGGCAGGTAGATGTCGATGCCCATGGGCGTCAACGTGACCAGGCCCATCAACAGACCGATCAGCCAGCGCTGGCTGGAGGAAGGTGAAGCAGACTTCATCGCAAGACTCGGGGATGCATTGTGCATCCGGGAAAACCCGATATTATCCACGAAGGCAGGAACAGGCCGGCGACCATTTGGCGGTACGGCCATGCCCGGCAGTAGAATATTTCCCCATGAGCACACCCGCGTTTCGTCCCCGCATCGTCATCCTCTACTGCACCCAATGCCAGTGGCTGCTGCGCGCAGGCTGGATGGCGCAAGAGCTGCTGTCCACATTCGGCAACGACCTGGGCGAAGTCGTGTTGCAGCCCGGCACGGGCGGCATTTTTCAGATCACCTACAACGGCGATCTGATCTGGGACAGAAAGAGCGACGGCGGCTTTCCGGAGGCCAAGGTCTTGAAGCAACGGGTACGCGACCGCCTCGATCCCACGCGGCCGCTGGGCCACATCGATGGCCACGCCGCCGCCCCGGTCCTGGGCGCGGCGACCGACTCCGACGAATGAATCGGGCGGGTGGGGCGGACATCGGTGGGGGAAGAATACCGATGTTGCGCGCCATCACGGCTTGATCGCCACCTGCGGCGTGCGCAACCGCAGGGCAATTGCGAACAGCACCAGGCAGATTCCCGCCATCAGCATCCAAGCCGGCCGCAGCCCCGCAAGATGTTGCCGGATCAAGCCGGCCACGAACGGAAACAGCGCAGCGATCAGATAGCCCACGCCCTGCACGAACGAGGCCAGCCGACCGGCTTCCGAAGGTGTGGCCGCATGGTCCATCGTCACGATGAGCGACAGCGGGAACAGCGCACCGATGCCCAGGCCGGACAGCACGGCGGCGGGCCATGCCAGCCGGGCGGGCGCCATGATCAGGCCCAGCAGCCCGAGCGTCAGCAATCCGATGGCCACGAACAGCGCTACGCGGCGATCGGACAAGCGGCCAATGGCCAGCGACACCGCCAAGCCCGCCACGATTTCGGCCACGGTGACCGCGCCCAGCAACTGACCAGCCGCGACCGGCGTCCACCCCAACGCCGTGTAATAAGGCGGCAGCCACGCCAGCACCAGCGTGTAGGCGCCTGTGCCCAAACCGAAAAATACCGCCAGCAGCCAGCGTCGCGAACGTGGGGTGCGCGCCAGCCCTGCCGTGACAGACGCATTCGCCGGATGGGCTGCGGCATGACGGTTTACTAGCAACCAGCACAACAGCGCTGCCGCCGCAGGCAGAGCCCAGGCCGCCAGCGCCCATGGCCAGCCCGCCCGCTCGGCCAGCACGGGCGCGGCCACGCTGGCCACCGCCGCGCCGCCCATGATGGCGGTCGAGTACAAGCCCATGATCGCGCTGGCGCTCGTGGGGAATCGCGCGCGGATGTAGTAGGGCAGCAATGCCTGCGTCACGGCGATCCCGAGCCCGGCGATCACTCCCGTGGCCAGCATCAGGTTCGCCTCGCTGGCCCATAAGCGGCAGGCGGTGGCCGCCATGACCAGCGCGACGCCGACGGCGATGCCGCTTTGCTCGCCGATCCAGCTGCGCAACGGCGCGACGCCCAACGCGCCCAGGCCCATTACGAAGACGGGCAGCGCCGTCAACAAGCCCGCCGCGCTGTCGGTCATGCGCGTGGCCGCTTGCAGCAGGTCGAGCAGAGGAGGGACGGAGGCGAGAACGGGGCGCAGATTCAAGCCCACGAGGATGATGGCGGCAACGCGCCAGGCATTCAAATAAGTCGATGACACAACAGCTCCAGGGCCGGTGGCGCGCAGCATGCGTAGCCCTCCGGTAAAATATCTTGGCGTCAAGATATTTGGATTTTATCTTGACGTCAAGATAAATGGAGAGCGACCGTGGATAGAGCAAGCCGTGCCATCCAGCAATGGAACCGGGAACGCCCCGAGCTGGACGTATCGTCGATGCGTGTGCTGGGGCGTTTGGGCGAATGCGCGCTGGTGATCACGCGCGATCGGATCAACCCGCTTTTCGCGCAATTCGGATTGCAGCCGGGCGAATTCGACGTCTTGGCCACGCTGCGCCGTAGCGGCAAGCCCTATGCGCTGACGCCGACCGCGTTGTATGAAGACGCGATGATTTCGTCAGGCAGCATGACCAACCGCATCGACCGCCTGGAAAAAGCGGGTCTGGTGACTCGCACGCCCAACCCCGATGACGGCCGCGCCACGCTGGTGATGCTGACCCGCGCCGGCATCAAGCTGATCGACGAGGCCGTCGTCGCGCATCTGCAAAACCAGGCGGAGGTGCTTGCGCCGCTGACCCGGACCGAGCAGGAACAACTGAGCCGGCTCTTGGGCAAGCTGCTTAACGCCTACGCGTAGCGGGCGCGGCCAGGCGGCGTCACAAGCCCTGTTCGGACAGGCCGGGATGGTCGTCGGGGCGGCCCAAGGGCCAGTGAAATTTACCGTCCGCCTCTTTGATGGGCAGGTCGTCGATGCACGAGTATCGATGGATCATCAGGCCGTCTTCGCCGAACTCCCAGTTTTCATTGCCGTAAGAGCGGAACCAGTTGTCGGAATCGTCATGCCATTCATAGGCGTAGCGCACGGCAATGCGGTTGCCGGTGCAGGCTCTTTGATGAGTCGGTAGTCCAGCTCCTTGGCCTACTTGCGCGCGAGCAATGCGCGGGCTTCGTCGCGATTCTTGACGAAGCTCCAAAGGTGAAGAAGGGTCAGCGGGTTGGGGCAAGGGCGATGGGCGGAAAGAGGGCGGCGGCCGCGCGCTGCGCGGTGGCGGTGATGGTCAGGTCGCCGGTGACGAGCGCCACGGCGATGGCGCCATCGATCAGCACCAGCAACTGGCGCGCGGCTTCGTCCGGATCGGACAGGCCGGCCTCTTGCGCCAGGCTTCGGACATGGTCCAGCAGCCGGGCTTTGTGCAGCCGCGATACCTGGCGAACGGGATGGTCGGGATCGCTGATCTCGCCCGCGGCATTGATGAAGGCGCAGCCGCGAAAGCCGTCCGATTCGAACCACTCTTGCAATGCATCGAAGATCGACAGCAGGCGGTCGCGGGGTGCGGCGGCGCGCGTGGTGGCGGCAACGAACCACCGCATCCAGCGTTCGTCGCGCGCGGTCAATGCGGCGGCAACCAGGGCGTCCTTGTTCGGGTAGTGCTTGTACAGGCTTTTGCGCGCTACGCCCGAGGTCTTCACGATCAGGTCCATGCCCGTGGCGTGGATGCCGCCTCGATAGATCAAGTGTTCGGTGGCGCGCAAGAGGCGCTCTTGCGTGTCGGTCAGGGGAGCGGGCGTGTAGGTGTTCATGGGTGGAGAATGATCGTTCTACAGGGAATGCGCAAATGGTAGAACGACCATTCTCTGGCGGCAAGTTATTGAGCCGCCGACGGCTTTTGCTTGCTTTTTCCTTTATAAATATGTTAAGATCTTTTAATTGGCAGCAAAAATAAAAACACAAGAATAAAACTGGCAAAGGCGGCGACAAAAGGCCACTGCAGCCACTACAGCCTGCCATCAAGATTTTTTTGCAAAGCCATCTTGGAATACCCAGCCTGACTCAGATCCGAATCGGTCAGGCCCCCGCGCTTTTCTGCGGTATTCCCGGCACGCTTGAACCCGGCGGTGCACTGCTTGGACGGGGAAGCCACGCACCCACGCATAGGAGAACGCTCATGTCGCATCAACTGGTTGGTAAAAAGTGGCGCTTCGAGGTTCCGCCCCTGAACTGGACGGCCCCCGACGCGAACAAGGAATCGGAAATCGATGCCGTCGACGCGGATTCCGAAACCTCTGAAGACAGCGATACGTCGCGGTCATCCAAATAGTTCTTCTGGCTACGCCCGCATATGCGGGCGTAGTGCCTGCCAAGCACTGGCGCTAACTGATTGATCTGAAACGCTTAAGCCGGGTTTTCGGCCGGTTGCCATGGTTGGTTGTCTTGGCTGATGGCTGGGATGATGGGCTAGGGTGGTCGCCTCGGTTGATCACCTTGGTCGATCGCCTCGGCAACCGATTCAGATATTCCGTCTACCTTGCGGTTCACAAACCCGAACGGCGCGCCCTGTGTGCGCCGTTTGAACATGCGCCTTTTGAACATGCGGGTGACGGACAACCAGACGTGTGCCAGACGAGCAGGCAGGCGCCAGTTTGAACGTGCCTCGGCCACACGGACAGGGCTGCCAGTCGAACGCGCCGCCGGCAACACTCCATTCCCCCTGCTTGATCTTCGTTGTCGCCTTCGCGCGGCGGCGGGTTTTCGCTCGGGTCCACGCACCGCGCATCGCCTGCAAGGCCGCCTGCGCGGCAGCGTCATGTCTTCGCCAGTGAGTTTTGGAATGCCTGAAAACACCTCAAGCAATCATCAGGTAAGACCCTTTATTTACGCCACGACGACATCACGGTCGTTGATGTTTTCCCACTCTGAAATCCAGAGCCGAATGTGGACTAAAGACCCCTCGGCGCTCAATCTGGAATACACGCGCATCATGATGGCGTTTTTGCTCTTCAACCCGAAGCCGCGGCGCATCGCCATGGTGGGTTTGGGCGGCGGATCCTTGGCGAAATTTTGCTATCAACATCTGCCATCGACTCGCATCGACGTCTACGAAATCAACCCGCATGTGATTGCCTTGCGCGACTCGTTTCATGTGCCCCGTGACGACGAGCGCTTTGCCGTGCTGCAAGGCGACGGCGCTGAACTGATCAAGCAATATCGTGACGAATACGACGCCGTGCTGGTCGATGGCTATGACATCAAGGGCTTGCCGCCGCAGCTGACCACCGAGGCGTTTTACCAGTCCTGCTTTGACGCGCTGGCCCCGAACGGAATGATGGTGGGCAACTTTCACGCATCCAATTTCGAGTTCGGCACTTACCTGGGCAGGATCAAGAAAACGTTTTCTGGTTCGGTCATCGAGGTGAATGACACCGCTTGCGCGCACAGCATTGTTTTCGCATGCCGTGGCGATACTCTCAAACGGCGCAGGGGCTTGCCCAAGAGCAAGCCCGACGGCATGAGCGCCGAGATGTGGTTGTGTCTGGCGCCTACGTACTGGCCGATGCTGGTCTAGCAAGCGCCGGCTTGGCCAACACTTGCCTGGGGCAAGCTGGTTTGAGCAGGCCCGTCCGACGAATGCCCCCGGCCGCCCGCGCGGCCGGGAAGGCGCGGCTTAGAAGTGGTGGCGCAGGCCGACCACCGATTGCAACGTATGGGATTCGCGGTGATCCACGCGGTCCAGCAACGCGTAGATGTTGGTGCGCTTGGACAGATCGTGTTCGTAGCCCAGGCCCCAACCCTTGATGTGCGAACTGGTGGCGCGCTGGTAGGCAGCCAGCACCTTGCTGCTGCCGTTGATCGGCACGCCCACGCCCGTCACAAAGGAATTCACGCGGCGCACGCCTGCCGAGGGTCCGATGTTTGGATTGCGCAGATTGCCGTATCCCGCATGCAGCTTGAGGACGTCGAAATCATAAGCCGCGGCTACCTGCAGGTTGCGCGAGTTCAGCTTGCCCGGCACGCTGGCGTCCGGGTTCAGGTGTTCGTAGGTCAACGCCGTGGACAACGGTCCGTCACGGTAGCGCAGGCCTGCGGTCCAGACGCGGTCGTGATTGGCGGTGGCGAACTTGTTGTTGTCGTGCGCCTCGAAGCTGTAGCCCAAACCGGCCTGCCATCCGCTCCAGACCGGCGTGCGGTAGATGAAGGCATTGTTGGCGCGGCCACCGTTGCCGAAGTCGCCATCGTTGTAGCCCGAGGTGACCGACGCCGATGCGCCGCCCCACGACGTCCCAAACGGCGAGCCGACGCCGCCCCAACTGTCGCTCAGAACCTGCTGGCGACCGGCGCGCAGTTCACCGAAGTCACCAACCAGCCCCAGATAGGCCCAGCGGCCGAACAGGCGGCCTTGGGCTTCGGTACCGTTCGATGCGTGAAACCCGCTTTCCAGGCGGAACACGACGCTGTAGCCGTTGCCCAGGTCTTCAACGCCGCGCAAGCCCCAGCGGGAGCCCGATTGGATGCCGTCGCGCATGCCGACATGCGAATGGGACGAACTTTCGGTGCTGTCATGCCGGCGCTCGAAGGCCAAGCCCAGGTCGATGACGCCGTATAGCGTGACGCTGGTCGTGGACGCCTGGGCGATGCCGCCCGACAAAGCGGCCAGTGCGACGAACAGCGCACCGCGCGTAAAGCTTGCTGCTTTCATGAATACCCCATGTGTTGATGTTGTGCTGCGTTGGACAAAAGGATCCCCGGCGGCCGGCCAAAAGGCAGGTCGCTAAGGACTTGGGAAAGAGCGTGGAAAGAGCGAGAACGACCCGCAGGAATAGAACGCGGACCATGCCCCTACATCGGGCTAAAGCGGACACCGGGCGAACGCGGAATGCTGAACGTCAGACGCGCCTTGGACGTTTGCAATGGGCGCGCGAGACGGCCAGGATGCGCATCGAAAATGCGCTCATCGGCGCAAGAGCAAGCGCAAAAGAGCGCCTATACACCTGTCACCAAGCCCCAAACCCGTTCTGCAGAACCGGCTGAAACTTGGCAAAAGCAATTGCGATGCGCGACGAACCACCCGCCCGCGAACGAGGATTCATTAACATCGCAACCGACATGGCGCATTATGGTGAGAGTCGCCGTCTATTCAAATAAGACGACTACGAATCTGAGCGACAGGGGCGTCATCAAAAAGCGTCACGTCCAAAAGTAGGACGCAATAACCCCCCACAAATAGCGACGAGTGGAACCCGCGGGCTACACCAGGCTGCGTTGCACAACCTGATTGCGGCCATTGAGCTTGGCCTGATAGAGCAATTCGTCAGCGACGTTGAACATCGTCCCAGCCAACGCGGCCTGTTCCCATGGCACGCAGGCCACGCCGAAACTGGCGGTCAGGCCGAACAGCTTGCCGTTGTCGGACAGCACCGCCGTGTCCGCGATGGCCGCCCGCATGCGTTCCGCCATCTCAACCGCCTCGGCCGCGCTGCCGGTATGGCACAGCACCGCGAATTCCTCGCCGCCTACACGCGCCACCACATCCGATTTTCGCCAGACGACGCGGCAAAGATCCGCAACCGCTTTCAACGCCAGATCTCCGCTGGCGTGTCCGTAGGTGTCGTTGACGTGCTTGAAGTGATCGATGTCGAACAGGATGAAGGTCAGAGCCGGCCCTGGTCCTTGCCAGTTGGCGCGCGCCAGTTCAAACCGGGTTTCGAAAGCGCGGCGGTTCAGCAGACCCGTCAGGTAGTCGGTTTCGGCCTGTGTCGCCAGGTCGGCGATCAGGCGGTCGCGTTCGCTTTCCAGCCGCTTCCTGACGACGGAACTGTCTTTCAATACGCGCAGCGCGGCAAAGACGTCGCCGACTTCGCCTTGATGACGACCCGCAGGAATGCGTGCGGGCGTGGTGCCGTGCGCAATCGCGCTGATGATGCGCGTGACCAGGCCGAAAGGGCGAATCACCTTGCGGCGCAATTGCACCAGGGCAAGCGCCAACGCGGCCACCAGCAACGCGGTCGCCACCAGCGTCACCACCAACAGCGTCAATGCCTGCTCCCGATGCACCTGGATACTTTGGCTGACGCGGTCCAGCAGTGCATCACGAAACTGCGTGATCGACCCCATCAGCGGTACATACGTCGCCGCCAATTCGCCGGTGGAGATCCTCGTCGAGTAGCTCGACGTAAGGGCGCCGCGCACCTGGTCCAGATAGTCCAGCCCCTCGCCGAAATAGCGTTGCCGCAAGGTCGCATACATCAAGGACGCCGCCAGGTCGGGCCGCGTGGCCATACGCGAATTGATCAGCGCCCATAGTTCGTCGATGCGGCCGCGCACTCGTTCGATGCGGTAGTGCTCGTCGAGGGTCAACGCGCGGTGCGCGGTCAGCGCCGGCGTATATAGCGAACCCAGGAATCCGGCTTGCTCTCGGAGATCGCTGGCCAGCAGGGCCAAAGACAGCACGCCGGGCGCGTCGATTTCGTTTTGCATGGCCACGCCCACCTGCCCAGCCATGGCGGCTTGCCATTCAGGAATGACGGCCACCATCCGGCTAACGGTGTCCCAGACGAGTTCCGTGCTGAGTTGGTCGCGCGGCATGGCGATCCGTTGATCGGCATTCTTCCTCGCCTCGATCAGCGCCTGGCGCGCGCGAAGAAAGTCCGTGCGCTCCTTGGCGGACGTCGGGTTCAACGGCGGGGCGTAGAGCGCCAGCAGCGCGTCGATGTGCCGATCGGTCTTTTCTCGGGCGGCGCGCAGCGCGGCCAACGTCGAGGCGGGCAGGGGGTGGTCGGCGCCCAAGACCGCATTCATCGGCCCGCGTTCGGCCGAGGCCAGTTCGATTACAGTCACCGTGGCACGGACGATTTCGAACGCATTGCGCGCGTCGGTGGAAGACGAGCAGGTCTTCCAATTCTGTAGCAGCAGCATGCCGGTCAGCACCGAGACCAACAACAGCATGCCCGCCGCCAACAGGAAGAAAACCTTTTCCAGCGATTGAGAAGCGAACGCGCGGCGCAGCATTGACGTGCCAAAAAGCATGGTCCGTGGACCAGGACGAGTGCTGCGCAGAATACTGTAAATACCAGCGTGGCGGCGCGTGTGGCAGGTGGTGCGAAGCAGAAATCCTGGCTCGGACGAAACAGTATTTCGCGCTGCTGCAAAGCGTTGCAGAAGCATCCCGATTCTTGGTGGCAATACGCGCGTTTGATCGCAAGTCCGAGGACTTCAGGACGAGTAAATGGGCAGGCCAAGAACGATGCGATCGTTCATGCCGGCGCTGTCGCCTCACCCCACTTGCATGACGACCTGGTTTCGCCCTTGCTTCTTCGCGGCATACAGCGCGGCGTCCGCGGCCTTGAACGTCGGGGCGACGTCGCCGGTGGCCGTGGTCCATTGCGCCACGCCTGCCGACACCGTAATGCCGTCCACGCCCGACAGCGGCTGCCCGGCCGTGTGCTTGCGCAGGCGTTCGGCCACGCTTGCCGCTTCCTTCGCGCCGGCGTTGGGCAGCAGCATCAGGAACTCTTCGCCGCCGCTGCGGCACAGCACGTCGGACGGACGCGAACATTGCCGCATCAGGTCGGCCATGCCGCGTATGACTTCGTCGCCTTTGGGATGGCCGTGCGTATCATTGACCCGCTTGAAGTGGTCGATGTCCAGCGCCACCACGGCAAACGGCGTGCCGCTGGTTTGCAGATGCTCGACCGCGTCCTGCATGCCGCGCCGATTGCGCAGGCCCGTCAACGGATCAGTGATGCTGGCTTGATTAAGCTTGCCGATCTTGTCCTGCAAGCTGGAAATGCTGGCCATCACGGCGCGCTTCAAGCGTTCCGCTTCGAAATACCACGCCTTGACGGACTGCACCCGTTGCATGGCGACGGCCACATCCTGGTGTTCGACATTGGTGGCCAGTTGCGACAGGGGCAGGGAGATCAAGCGGGCACACCACCAGATCGCCAGCAGGAACGCCAGCGCCAGCGGCGCGGCATAACCGATCAGGGCCCAGATCAGCTCGTGGATGGGTTCCAGCGTGATGGCGGCCGGCCGCTGCGCGATGATGCCCCATCCGCTCAGGGGTTCGGGCGCATAACCGGCCAGCATGTCCACGCCTTTGGTATTCACAACGCGCTGCGCGCCCGACTCGCCTCGGGTTACCGCCGCGACGACCGGATTGTGCGTGACGTTTTCGCCCACGCGCGCCGCTTCCACGTGATAGATCAGTTGCCCCTCGCTATCGACCACGAACAGATAGGAACCATCCACATAATGATGCTTGCCCAGCAGCTGCTGGAGCGCGCTGTCATTGCGCAGGTAGATCGTGCCGGCGATATAGCCCAGATACCGGCCGTCATTGGAGTAGATGGGGTGCGACAGGTTGATGAGCATGTTGCCCGCGATGGACACATATGGCTTGCTGATCAAGGGCTGGCGTGCCTGCAACGCCGCGCGGCTGCCCGGGCTGTCGATCCGCGTGCCCAGGAAGTTCCGGAACGTCTGCGTGGTGGCCAGGATCGTTCCGTCCGCGCCGATCACGCCGACCGAGTTGAAGTCGTTGGCCTGTTCCTGCAAGCGGGCGACTTCGGCGGCCAGCACGTCCGGCGCGTCGACCTGGGTGGCCAGGTGGCGCGCGCTGTAAGCCAGTTGTTGCTGCGCCGACTTCAGAAAATTCGTGGTGCTTTCAGCAAGCTTGGCCGCGTAGACGCGATTGGACTCCAGCGTGTTGCTGATGAGCTGGTCGCGCTGCACGAGATAGCTGGCGTACAAGGCATTGGCGGTGGCGGCGATGGCGCTGAGAACGGTAAGCGCAAGCACTAGCCCGCGTAGGTTGATTCGCATGAGGGTGGGGTCGGCGGGGAATCAGGAAAGGGGGGGGACGGCGCGGCGGTGGCGCACGACCGGGGGTCGGCGCTTGGGCGATCCGACGTTTACGGCAAAATCGACCAACATCTATAGGGCTACGCTGTCCGGATCGTCCAGCAGGCGGGCGGCCGGCGAGCGCGCGGCGGCGCCGGCGCGGAAATACCCCATGACCGTCGCGACGCTGGCATGGCCGGTCATGGCCATGGTGTCGCCCAGCGGCACGTTGCGGCGGCCCGCTTCCGTGACGAAGCCCGAACGCAGGCTGTGCGCGGAAAATGCGCCCTCCAGGCCGGCCAGCTTGCAGCGCTCAAGCACGATGTCGCGCACGGCGGCGGCGGCCAGGGGTTCGCCGACGACGTCGCCGCGCCGCACGCGCCGGAAGATGGGGCCGTGATCGATGCCGCTGGCGGCAAGCCACGCATCCAGCGCCTGCGCCGCCGAGCCGGTGATCGGCTTTTGATCGTCGGCGCGACGGGCGCCAGCCTGGTTGGTCTTCGATTGGGTCAGTCTATATAGATAGCCGTCGCCCGTGCGCGTGACGTTTTCCAGCGTGGCCCGCACGACTTCGGACCGACGCCGCCCGCCGCTGGCCCAGGCGAACAGCAGCAGGGCGCGGTCGCGCAACCCACGCAGCGAATCATCACAGGTGGCCAACATGGCTTGCAGCGGTTCGCGCGTCAGCGCTTCTTTCTTGGCGGGCGCCATGCCACGACGGGCGTAGGCGCGGCGCGTCTTGGCCAGCAATTCGCGCACGGCAGGGGCGGCGCAAGGGTTGGGATAGCCGTGCAGCACGTGCGCTTTCGACAGGACCGACAGGCGCTGCAGCAGCGTGTTCAGGCTGGGCGGGCCCAGCCGGCCCTTGGCTTTCAGGCGGACCAATTCCTGGTCCAGCGCCAGCGGCAACTCCCACTTCAAACCCTGGTCCGTCACGCGCTGGGCATGGTCCACCACGAACTGGATGACGGCGGCCTCGGGCAAGGGCAGGGCGAAGCGGCGCCCGTAACGCAACTCGAACCAGGCGCTCCAGTAGCGGATGGCGGCGCGATAGCTTGCCGCGGTGTTGGCGGAACTGCCTTCGCGCATCAGGCTGCGGACGGCCGCGTCCGCCTGCGAGTCCAGGGCGTTCGGGTCCAACAAGGGCAGCGAGGCCAGCAATTTCAACGACATCGGGCAGGGCAAGCGTAAGGGCGGGAGAGACTTCAGCACTATACGAAAAGCGCGGGGGTTTTCGGCGTTGGCGGTCGCTGGGTGGCCGCTCCAGGCTTGGATTCATGCGGTTTTGCGGCTTTTTTGCACGGAATCGCCGAAAAGCGCGCCGCGATGGATTTGTTATATATATTCATACGTAGGCTGTATGATATCTAACACTAATGCTAGATTAGTCCCGATAAGGTTCCATTATCGTGACTAATTCGCGCGCTTGAACTGATTTGATTGGGAGTAGGCCATGGCCACGGGTATCACCGAAAACGACGTCTGGACCGCCGCCGACGCGCTGCTGCTGGAAGGGGCGCGCCCCACGATCGAACGCGTGCGGCAGAAGATCGGCCGTGGCTCGCCCAACACCGTCAGCCCGCACCTGGAGACGTGGTTTCGCGCCTTGGGCGCGCGGATCAAGGACCCGGGCGCGTTTGCCGCGCCGCCTGCCATCCCCGATCCCATCACGCAGGCCGCCACGCATTTCTGGGAAGCCGCGCTGGCCGAAGCACGCGCAGAGCAGGCCGAGGCGTATCGCGAACGCTGGCAAGAGCTGGCGGACGATGGCGAGCGGCTGGCGATGCAGGCTGAACAATTGCAGCTGCGAGAACAGCAATTAGCCAAGCGCGAAAGCGATCTCCAGGAAGGCCTGCGCGTGGCCACGGCGCAACTGGCGGCCACGGAAGAGCGCTTGCAGGCGGCCGAACGGCAGTTGCGCCAGCGTGATGATCAGCTCAAGCAGACGCGAGGGCAGTTGCAAGATGCGCAGAGCGCCGTACAGACCTTGCTGATCGAAGCCGAAAAAATGCGCGGCGCGCATGCGCAAGCGTTGGAAGCGCTGGAATCGCGTCATGCGGCGCACGAACGGCGCTGGCTGAATGAACTGGACGCCGAGCGCGGCGCGGCAAAGAAGCTGCAAGCGCGTCTGGACGACGCCCAGTTGGCTGCGCAAAAGCAGGCCGAGCAGTCGCAGACTTCGTTGCGCGAAGCGCAAGACGCCAAGCGCACGGCCGAGAAAGCCGCACAAGAGGCGCGCGCCGAGATTCTGGCGGCGCAGACGCGCCATGCCGCGATGCACGCGGCCGAGACTTCGGCCCGTGACGCATTAGCCTCAGCACAAAGCACGCTGACGTCATCCAGGCAAAACGAGCAGGCGCTGTTGGCGCGGCTGGCGGCCGCAGACGCACAAGCGGCGACCCTGCTGGCGCAGTTGCAGCAGAAGGACGAACAATTGAATGCGCTGACCCGCCACTTGATGACGGCGGCCGTGGGGGCAGGCGAGGGGAGCGTGGCGGGGACTTAGTACGAGAACTTGGAACGACAGCCGAGGAAACAACGGCAGGTTTCGCTTCTTCGGCAGCTCTCACACCTTCGGCTCTCGCTTCAACAACGTCAAACGCGGAACAAAAGCCAACCCCGCCCATTCCTCGCAGATAGGCGCAGCACCGACTCAGCCGTCAACGCCGGGATCCTTCCAAACAAAGGCTCTGGATTCCCCCGGCGTCGCCATCGCCACAGCCCGCAAGCTCAAGCCGGCGACGTCACGCATTCCCTCGACACCATTCCTATCGACCAGGATAGTTGCCTTGAAACGGCGTGTTGTCGGGCTCGCCAAAGTTCTCCGAGTGGTAATTGGCATGGTCGCGCTGCATGGCAGGCGCGCCCTGCTGGGTGGAGCTATAAGAGCTGGGCGCGGTGCAGCCGGCCAATGTCACGGCCAACAGCGCGGCGGGGATAGCGGCAAGTAAGGTCAAGGGCCTCATGGCAAACCTCCAGAGAGATGCCGCCACGGGTGCGGCCGCCGGGATTTCGGGGCCGTCGCCACCCAACACTGGCGGCGAGGGGGTGCCCAGCAAGCCGCATGCCCGACGCCAGCCCGTATCTGCTACAAGTCGGCTTGAATTTCGGATAAATTCCGATAAACGCGTCCACGTCGCCTGCCGGGCATCCGCCCCTTCGTCGCGACGGGAAATCTGCGGGGCGCAACAGCGCCTTGCCGGGAGCATCGGGTGAATCCACGTCCAACGGCTGATCTAGCCCGCATTCTGCTCCTCATCGTCATCCTCTCAGCGCTCATGGTCGGCAGCCTGTATGTGCTGCAACCGTTCCTGCCGGGCCTGATCTGGGCGACCACCATCGTGGTGGCGACCTGGCCGGTGCTGCTCGTGGTGCAGCAGCGCTGCGGCGGGCGCCGATGGGCCGCCACGGTAGTCATGCTGCTGATCCTGCTGGTTGTGATCGTGTTGCCGCTGTATCAGGTGATCTCGACACTGGCCGAACATAGTGGCGCGATCATGGACGCGGTCAAACGCCTGCCCGACTACACCTTGCTGGCGCCGCCCGGCTGGATTCGCAGCGTTCCGGTGGCCGGCCCCAAGCTGGCGCAGGAATGGCAGACCCTGTCCGATGCGGGTGCGGGCGGTCTGCTGGCGCGGCTGGAACCGTACCTGACCATGGCGGCGCGCTGGCTGTTGAGCCACGCGGCCATCGTGGGCGTGTTCGTCATGCATATGCTGATCACCATCGTCATCTCCGGCATTCTGTATAGCCAGGGCGATGCAGCGGCCGAATTCGTGAAG
Organism: Achromobacter piechaudii NBRC 102461; assembly: GCF_001571245.1. GTDB lineage: Bacteria > Pseudomonadota > Gammaproteobacteria > Burkholderiales > Burkholderiaceae_B > Achromobacter > Achromobacter piechaudii. Next base: position 1,227,127 of record NZ_BCTK01000001.1, read on the forward strand.
CGTTTCTCGAACCGCCTGGCTGGCGAACGCGGCGTGGCGGCCGTCCGGCTGGCGGGCGCCGCCGTGCGCGCCGTGGCGTTGGGCATCGTGGTGACAGCAGTGGTGCAGTCCGCGCTGGGCGGCGTGGGCTTGTGGATTGCGGGCGTGCCGGCCGCCGGCATTCTGACGGCGTTGATGGTCATGCTTTGCCTGGCGCAACTGGGCCCGTTCCTGCCCATGCTGGGCGGCGTGATCTGGCTGTTTCAGAACGACATGCGACTGGCCGCGATCCTCCTGCTGGTGTGGGCGCTCATCGTGGCGATGCTGGACAACCTGCTGCGTCCGATGCTGATCAAGCGCGGCGTGAACCTGTCGTTGCTGCTGATCCTGTCCGGCGTGTTAGGCGGCATGTTTGCGTTTGGCATCGTCGGCCTATTCATCGGCCCGGTCATTCTGGCGGTGACGTCCACCTTGCTCAAAGCCTGGATCGACGAAGTGCCGCCGCCCGCATCGACGGTGGCGATTCCGAATACCCCGGATGCCACGTTGCCGGTCGCGGGGCCGACTCGCGAAAAGGCGTAACATCTGCCTGACACGGCGGGCATCTGGCCCGCTTTTTTTGCAACACCCCCGGCAATACCCATGACGATGCACCCGCAAACGCCACTCCTCGGCACCTTCCACATTTCTCCGACCCCGCCCACGGCCAAACGCGCCGCCCAGGGGCCGCGCCCATGAGCGAAAGCGTACGCCTGGCCAAGCGACTGGCCGCCGACCTGTCTTGCTCACGCGGCGACGCCGAACGGTATATCGAAGGCGGCTGGGTGGCCGTCGATGGCAAGACCGTCGAAGAACCCGGCGCGCGCGTCGGCCCGGGCCAGACCGTCGCGCTGCTACCGGGCGCCAAGCTCGAAGACATCAAGCCCGTCACGATCCTGGTGCACAAGCCGGCCGGCACCTACGCCGACAACGAACCCGGCTCGGCGCTGGATCTCATCATTCCGAAGAATCTGATGCCGGGCGACCGCTCGGGCCGCCGCTATCTGAAGCGCATGTTCAACGGCCTGAAACTGGTCACGCCGCTGGAGCGCGCGGCCAGCGGGCTGGTGGTCTACACGCAGGAATACGCGGTGTCGCGCAAGCTGATGGAAGAGGGCAGGCTGGTCGAGCAGGAATACGTGGCGCAAGTCACCGGCAAACTTAGCGAGGCCGATCTGGCGCGCCTGCAACGCGGCATGGCCTTTGAAGGACGCGCCGCCACGCCCATGAAAGTCAGCTGGCAGAACGAAACCCATCTGCGATTTGCGCTGAAAACGCCGCTGCCCGGATTCATCGAATACGTGTGCGACACGGCCGGCCTGCAATTGCAGCAGCTGCGCCGCATCCGCATCGGGCGGCTGCCATTGGCCGGCATGGCCGTCGGCCAATGGCGCTACCGGCTGGACTACGAGCGGTTTTGAAGTAGACAAACCACCATGACCCTGCCTGGCAAGCCCCTGCCGAATATCGGTTCCGCCCGCCGCAGCTTCCTGAAGCAAAGCGGCGCGCTATGCCTGTCAGCGCTGGCCTTGGCCGGTTGCGCCAGCCGCGCGCCCACAGGCCGACACACGCCAGGCGCGACCGGCTCACAACGTCCTACGCCGCCACCGCCCCCCAATGGCAAGGGCGCGACGCCGGTGCCCGCGCTGCGGTCCGGTGCTCGCGTGGCGATCGTGGCGCCGGCTTCGGCGGGAATCAACGCCGCCGACGACGCCGCCGAATGGCTGCAAGCCCGAGGCTTTGTTCCCCAGGTGATGCCCGCCAGCCGCGCGCGGCTGGACCCTCCCTACGATTACCTGGCGGGCAATGACGCCGACCGCCTGGCCGACCTGCACGCCGCGTTTGCCGATCCCGACGTCGGCGCCGTCTGGTGCCTGCAAGGCGGCTTCGGCTCGTGGCGGCTGCTGGACCATGTGGACTACGCGTTGCTGCGCAGGCACGCCAAACCCTTCATCGGCTACAGCGACATCACGGCGCTGCATCTGGCCATTCAGCGCCATGCGGGCTTCGTGACATTTCACGGGCCGATGCTGGCGCAGGACCTGTTGGCCGGCAAGCGCGAACCCACCGAATCAGCGTTGCTGGCGATGGTCAGCGGGCAGATGGGGCCGGGCTCGTGGATCACGCCCCCGCTGGACGCGCAGGCGACCGAATTGGTGCCGGGCGTGGCAAGCGGAAGGTTGATCGGCGGCAATCTGGCGCTGATCGCGGCCTTGACCGGCACGCGCAACGCCATCGATACGCGTGACGCCATCCTCTTCATCGAAGACGTGAACGAGGCGGTTCCCCGCGTGGATCGCCTGCTGGGCCAGTTGGCGGCTGCCGGCAAGTTCGATGGCGTCAAAGGCGTGCTGGTGGGCAACTTCACGCGCGTTACTGCGCGCATGGACGACGATCAGGCCCAGGGCCTGATCTATCCCCTGATTCTCGATCAGTTCCGGGCGCGCAACATACCGATCCTGGCGGGGTGGCCCAGCGGGCATGGCGACCCGAACCTGACCTTGCCGCTCGGCGCGCTGGTCACGCTGGATACCGCGCGCGGCGCTTTGCGATTGGATCAGCCCGTGGTGGTTTAATTCTGCGCCATTAATAAGTCACTAAGTCTACTTATGACTTATTAATGAATCATAGTGACGCATTTGTTGCTTCATTAATCGTGCATTTACCCCATCACCGCACTATTATTGAGCAATGAAAAAGAAGCTCGCCCCCAGTTTCGACGCCACTGACGCGCTTGCGCGCCTGGGCGCCAACATCCGTACCGCCCGGCTGCGACGCGCGGAATCCGAAAGCGCGCTGGCCGATCGCCTGGGCGTGTCGCGCGCCACCATCGCGCGGCTGGAACGGGGCGACGGCGGCGTGTCGCTGGCGCTGGCCATCGAAGCGCTGCTGCAATACGGCTACGGCGATCAGGTTTTCGCGCTGGGCGACCCCGAGCAGGACGGCGTGGGCAAGCGCCTGGATGCGATGCGCCGGCCCAGCCGGGGCAGCGGCGCGGCGCTGCACACGCATCGCGCCGATCCTTCCAAGCTGTAGGCCGATTCCGCATGGCACGCACCCGCAGGCACAAATCCGTCGAAAGCGAACTCTTCGTCTACGTGGACATACGGGGCGAAGCGGTCCTGGCCGGCGTGCTGACCTTGGACGATTCCGACGAAACGCGTTTCTTCGCCGAATTCACCTACGTGCAGTCGTATGTGAACGACCCCCGCGCCTTCGCGCTGGACCCCTTGAACCTGCCGCTGATCGACGCCAAGACCACGTTCCGTACCGAAAGCCGCTACGAAACGCTGGGTGCCATCTTCGACGCCGCGCCTGACGCCTGGGGCCGCAACGTCATGCGGGTAGACAAGGCCGGCGCGCGGGTGACCGAAGACGAGGTACTGCTGCGCGGACGCGGCATGGGCGTGGGAGCCTTGTTCTTCAGCGCGCGCCTCTTGACGCCCAACATGCGCAAGACCTATCGACTGCCCGAAGTCAGCCAACTGGAATCCTTGGCGGATCTGCTGACCGACATCGACCAGGGCGTCAAACCCAAGGGCCTGTACCGCGACATCCTGGGCAGCTCGTGGGATATCGGCGGCGCGCGTCCCAAGACCATCGTGCGCGATGAAGCCGGCGAGATGTGGATCGCAAAGTTTCCGCGCCGGGGGGATTCCTACGACCGCCAGCGCGTGGAATTCGCCAATTTGCAGATGGCTCGGGCCATCGGGCTGACGGTGCCCGAGATCCGGCTGACCGAAACCCATCTGGGCGCCGTGCTGCTGACCCATCGCTTTGACCGCGAGCTGCTGCCGGCCGGGCAGGGCGGCGCGTCCGTGGTGGCGCGCCGGCATTTCCTCAGCGGCGCGTCGTTGATCAGTCCACCGGTGCGGATCGGCAAGCGCGATCTTGACGGCCCCGAGGGCAGCGCCACGTATTCATACGCCCGCCTGGCAGACGTGACGCGCCGCATTTCATCCAACCCCGTGCAGGATCTGAAGGAGCTGTACGCACGCATGATCCTGAACGTGGCCGTGCACAATACCGACGACCATCTGAAAAACGTGGGCTTCCTGAAGGACGAAGGCGCGCACACCTACCGCCTGTCGCCGCTGTTCGACGTGGTGACGCAGGAAGGGTCGGCTCGCCATTACCTGCATATCGGCGCGCAAGGGCGCGACAGCACGTTCGAGAACTGCCTGACGCATTACCGGCGCTTTGGCCTGCGGTCCGAGGCGGCGGCGCGTTCGATCCTGGACGCTGTGCGCGACGTGGTCGCAGATCGGCGCGCGTATTACCTTGCTGCCGGCATGGCGTCCGAAGAGATCAGCATGGTCGAATCGACGCTGATGGCGTGGCGGGACAGCGCTGCCGGGTAGCGCCGTGGGCGTCAAAGACGCAGATCGGCGACAGGAACTGGCGCGAACAACGGTACGAAAAGGCGGGGAAGAAAAGCGGCGCAACCATCGCGCCAGCACGGCCACTGGCGTGCGGCCCTGATCTGAATCGCATCAGCCGCCGTGCACCGCATTCACATCGATCTGCCGGCCATGCGCGATCATCCCCGCATGAAAATCCCGGCTCAACGCTGCCAGCGTCACCTGGCCGAAGCGCTCCATCAGCAAGGCTTCGGCGGCCTCGAATGCGCCGTCCAGCGCCTTGTTGACGGCGACTTCCACCAGGCAGCCGGGCGCATCGCTGCGGTTGCCCATGGCGAAGATTTCCGGGGCGCCCAGCGCCTCGTAGATGTCTCGCAAGGTCACCGCGTTGAAGTCGCACGACAGCGTCCAGCCGCCGCCGTGGCCTTTTTCGGAGCTGACCAGCCCTTGGTCGCGCAGGCCCGCCATGATGCGGCGGATGACGACGGGGTTGGTCTGCATCACTCGGCCGAGGTCTTCGGACGTCATGGGGCCGGGCACTTCCGCCATATGAAGCAGGACGTGAAGCACGCCGGAAAGTTTGCTGTCTCTTCTCATGCAACGCATGCTATTGCATGAGAAGATGCGCGGTCAAACGCCGAACCGCAATCGGCGTCAGGTCCGTCGCGCCGTCCACGCGCCTTTGCCCTCGGCCTCGCCGCGCATGGTCTTGCCGTTGACCTCGCCGCTGTAGCGCACGCCGTTGACCGTGAAGGTAATGGCGTTGCCATCCAGGCGCGCATCCGAAATATCGGCCGAGCCCAGCTTGCCCGACAACTGCTGGTAGCGCTGGGTCAGGCGCAGCGTTTGACCGTCCACCTCCCATTTGCCTTCCACCTTGGCCGGCACGATCCAGAGCAGGGCGGTGCAGTAGGTGGAGCAATCCTTGGTGACCGTCTCGGAAGCGTCCGGCTCCCAGTCGCCCATGCGGAACGTGTTGGACACTACACGGGTTCCGGGCTTGAGTTGCAGCAGGCTGGGACGCAGCTTTTCATTGATGGTGGACAGCAGGAACATGGTGATGACGTCGGCCTGGGACAGATCCGTCTGGAACAGGTCCGCCGCGACGAAGGTGGCCCGGTCGGCCACCCCGGCGCGCTGGGCGTTGCGGCGCGACAGTTCCACCAGGTCGGGGTTGTACTCGATGCCTTGGGCGGTCAGCCCGCGTTGCGCTGCCGTGATGACGGTGCGGCCATCGCCCGATCCCAGGTCCATCAGGCGGTCCTGCGGTGTGACCTTGGCCATGTCCAGCATCTTGTCCACCAGGCTTTGCGGCGTGGGCACCCAGATGACGTCCTTGCCGTCCTGGCCCACGTCCGGCACATAGCCGTCCTTGGCCTCGCTTTGCGCGGCGTTCGGGCTGGCGGACTTGGACGCGGGCTGTGCTGTCGCCACTGCGGCGAAAGCGAGGGACAACGCCGTGGCGGTGGCGCAGGCGACAACGCGGAAAGTGGGCAGGCGTCCGAAACTGAAAGGCGGGGTCGAGGCGGGCATGATGATGACTCCTTGTGGGTCGGAAGACAGAAAAGACGGGCCAGGGTCAGCCGTTCAGCTGGGCCGGTTTCAGCACGCGCAGCATCGGCACGCCGGCCGCCAGGACCGCCAGGCCGATCAGCGCGCCGGCGCCCGCGTACACGGCGCTGGACACGACCAGGCCGGCGCAGGTCAGGGCCAGCAGCAAGGGCGGCAGCGGATACAGCGGCACGCGAAACGGTCTGGCGCGCTGCGGGTCGCGCTGGCGCAGGCGCCACACGGACGCCGCCACCAGCAGCATGAAAATCCAGAACACCGGCGCGGTATAGGCCACCAGCGTCTGCACGCTGTTCTGGCTGAACGCGCCCAGCCCGACAAGCGCCAGCGTGATCGCGCCTTGCGCCAACAGCGCCGTCACCGGAGTTTCATTGCGGGCGCTCCAACCGGACAGCGCGCGTAGTTTCGGTACATCGCGCCCCAGCGCGTAATACACCCGCGCGCCCGTGATGATGGTGCCGTTGATGGTGCTCAGGGCGGTCGCGCAGATGGTCAGACTCAGCAGTGCGGCGGCATACGGGCCGGCCGCCAATTGCATGACGTCCGCGCCCAGCGCCGGGGTGTCGCGCAAGCCTTGCAGGCCGAAGATTTCCAAAAGCGCCAGATTCGTCAGCACATACGCACCCGTCACTATCGCCGTGCCGATCAGCAGCACCCGGCTCATGTTGCGCCCGGGATTGCGCAGTTCGCCGCTCAGATACGCCGCCTCGTTCCAGCCGCCGTAGGTCAGCAGCACGAAGACCATGCCCATTCCGATCAAGCCGGCCGGGTTGCCGGTCAGCGTGGCCGCTTCGGCCGGCGTGAACACCGCGTCACCGCTTGAGGCCGTCATGCTGGCCACCAGCACCGCGCCCAGCGCCAGCAACGTCAACAAGGTGAAGACCCATTGCAACCGTTTCGAATAGCGCGTGCCCACGACGTTCAGCGCGGTCAGCGCGATGACGGAGGTCGCCGCGTGCAGCGCCGGCCCATGCGCACCGAGCGGCATGAGGCGCTGCGCGTAGTCGCCATAGATGTAGGCCACGACCGCGATGGCGCCTGTCTGGATCACGGTGCAGCGCGCCCACGCGAACATCAGGCCAACGCGCGGCCCCCAGGCGCGGCTCAGGTACAGGTATTCGCCGCCCGCGCCAGGGTAGGCCGAACCCAGCTCGGCGTAGCACAGCGCGCCGACCAGCATGACCAGACCGCCGGCGCACCACAGCGCGATGTACATCGCCTCGGAGGTCGCGTGTTGGGCAACCAGCGGCGGAAAGCCGAAGATGCCGATGCCGATGACCACGCCCACCAGCACGACGGTGGCGTCCATGACGGACAGGCCAGTGTGCGTATTGCCATCCAGGGTGTTGGTGGCGTCCGTCATCGCGCGGTCTTCCGGGCGTGGCGCAGGGTGGACGGGCTGGCGGGGGCACGCGGGCGGGGCAGGGGCATCGGAAGTCTCGGCAAGGGGGAACAGCGCGTCGCAGTGGGGGACGCATCTGACAACTACCTGAACGATTTACGATTGAAACCCAGGAGAAAAAGTTTCTCCGGGTTTTCCCTTTTGCGTAGTGCCCGGACAAAAGCGCAGGCGAAGCCATCGAAAACAATTCACTTTCAAATACCACGCCAACTCATTGATAAATATCTGTTTAAAGGCGCTGTTAAAGCAAATTAGTTAAAGTGATTTGTTAACTCCATTCGCGCGCCAAGCGGCTGCCACCCATCCACTTTTTTCTTTTGTTTACGTATGCTCCCAGGCATGGCACTTGCTGAACTGCACCACGACTAGAGGAGCGGATCATGGCAACAAGAACCATCTGGAAAGGGGCAATTTCCTTCGGCCTCGTCCATATTCCGGTCGGGCTGCACACGGCAACCACCGAGTCAGGCGTCGATTTCGACTGGCTCGACAAGCGTTCGATGGACCCGGTCGGCTACAAGCGCATCAATAAGCGCACCGGCAAGGAAATCGATAAGGACAACATCGTCAAGGGCGTCGAGTACGAAGACGGCCAGTACGTAGTCCTGTCGCCCGATGAAATCTCCGACGCCTATCCCCGCACCACACAGACCATCGAGATCCAGCAGTTCGTGGATGCCGGCGACGTGCCGTTCGTCTATCTTGAGCGCCCTTACTACATCGCCCCCATCAACAAAGGCCAGAAGGTGTATGCGCTGTTGCGCGACACGCTGGTCAAGACCGGCAAGATCGGCATCGCCAAGGTGGTGATCCAGACCAAGCAGCATCTGGCCGCGCTGATTCCGTCGGGCGACGTGCTGGTGCTGAACCTGATGCGCTGGGGCGACGAGGTCAAGTCCGTCGACGATCTGGATCTGCCCAAGGTGGGCGCCAAGGGCATGACGCCCAGCGCCAGCGAATTGAAAATGGCCAAGATGCTGGTCGACGATATGTCGGGCAAATGGAACCCCGAAGAATTCAAGGACGAATTCAAGGCGGCCGTGATGGAGTTGGTGGACAAGAAGGTGAAGGCGGGCAAGACCGAGACCGTCATCGAGCCGCAGGAAGAAGCGCCCGAGTACGCCGATAACGTGATCGACCTGACGGAGCTGCTGCAACGCAGCTTGAAGGGCGGGGTGAAGAAGGCGACCAAGGCAAGCAGCAAGGACAAGCCCGCCGCCAAGAAGTCCGCCTCGGGCAAGACGGCGGCCAAGGCCGCCACCAAGTCGGCATCCAGGAAAACCGCCACCAAGAGCGCAAAGACTCCATCGAAGTCGCGCAAGGCGGCGTGACATGCCCGACAGCCTGAAAACCTATCGCCAGAAGCGCAACTTCCAGGTCACTTCCGAGCCCATGGAAGGTGGCCAGGCGAACGAGGCGGCGCGCGCTTTCGTGATCCAGAAGCATTGGGCCAGCCGGCTGCACTACGACTTCCGGCTTGAGCTGGACGGCGCCATGAAAAGCTGGGCGGTGCCCAAAGGCCCGTGCTTCGACCCCTCGGTCAAGCGCATGGCGGTGCAGGTGGAAGACCATCCCATCGCCTACAACCAGTTCGAAGGCCAGATTCCCGAAGGCCAGTACGGGGCGGGCAAGGTCATCATCTGGGACGAGGGCGTGTGGGCGCCAGTGGGAGACGCGCGCAAAGGCTATCGCGACGGCCACCTGAAATTCGACTTGCAGGGCAAGAAGATGCAAGGCCGCTGGGCGCTGGTTCGCATGAAGGGCAAGGACGGCGACAAGCAGCCGCCCTGGCTGCTTATCAAGGACCGCGACGCCTATGCCCGGCCCGAGCGCGAATTCAGTGTCGTGGATGAGATGCCGGACAGCGTGGTGCCATTGCGGGAAAAGGCTGCCTCGAAGGCAGCAGTTTCCTCGAAGGCCAAACCGAAAGCCAGTAAGCCCGCCCCGGACAAAACCAGCCCGCCTGACGACGACGCCAAACTGCCCGGACGCGCTTCGGACCTGCCCGCTACGTTCAAACCGCAACTGGCCACGCTGGTCGAAGGGCTGCCCCCGCACGCCGAGGACTGGCTCTATGAACTCAAGTTCGACGGCTACCGCCTGCTGGTGCGCATTGAAGACGATTCGGTCAAGCTGTACACCCGCAACGGCCACGATTGGAGCGCCAAGCTGCCGCACATCGTCCAGGCCTTCGCCAAGCTGCCCGCCAAGTGGGCGTGGGTGGATGGCGAAGTGGTGGTGCTGAACGAGCAAGGCGTGCCCAGCTTTCAGGCGCTGCAAAACGCGTTCGACAGCGAGCGCACCGGCGACATCGTGTTCTACGCCTTCGACCTGCCTTACATCGGCTGCCGCGATCTGCGCGAAGAACCGCTGACTGTGCGCCGCGACCTGCTGGCGCAATTGATGGCGACGTCCGACGACGATTGCCTGCGGTTCAGCGAGGCGTTCAAGGAAACCCCATCGAACCTCGTGGCGTCGGCGTGCAAGATGGGGCTGGAAGGCATCATGGCCAAGCGCCAGTCCGCACCTTATGCGTCGCGGCGCACGGACAGCTGGTTGAAGATCAAGTGCGCCAAACGACAGGAATTCGTCATCGTGGGCTATACCGCGCCGCAGGGCGCGCGCGAGGGCCTGGGCGCGCTGCTGCTGGCCGTGCACGAAGACGACGGTTCGCTCCGCTATGCGGGCAAGGTCGGCACCGGCTTTGACCGCCAGGGCCTGCTTGCGCTGCACAAGCAGCTCTCGGCCATCGAAACCGACAAGAAGCCCGTCAGCGGCGGGCAGGCCAAGGGCGTGCATTGGGTCAAGCCGGAGATGGTGGCCGAAGTGTCGTTTGGCGAATGGACCAGCGGCGGGCATATCCGCCACTCCGTTTTCCGGGGCCTGCGGCAGGACAAGCCGGCCCGCCAGATCACGCGCGAACGGCCATCACCGGCCCCCAAGGATGACGACACGCAACAAACCAAAACCGCCAGCAAGGCCCGCGCCAAGGCCGCCACGAAATCCGCTACCCCATCGCGGAGCACGGCCACCGCGCGCACCAAGCCCGCCCGGCTGACCAATCCGGACCGCGTCATCGACCCGTCCACCAAGCTGACCAAGCTGGACCTGGCGCGCTATTACGGCCTGATCGCGCCCCTGATGCTGGACCATCTGAAAGGCCGGCCCGTGTCCTTTCTGCGCGCACCGGCCGGCATCGAAGGGGAACTGTTTTTCCAGAAGCACCTGGAAGCCGCGATGCCGGGCGTCAAATCCTTGCCGACTCGGCTCGACCCGGACCATCCGCCGCTTCTGGAAGTGCCCACGGCCGAAGCCATCATGTCGGCGGTGCAGATGAACGTGGTGGAGTTTCACACCTGGAACGCCGTGAAGACCGCCATCGACAAGCCCGACCGCATCCTGTTCGACCTGGATCCGGGCGAAGGCGTGAAATGGACGACGATGCAGCAAGCCGCCGGTCTGGTGCACACCATGCTGGACGAGTTGGGACTGCAATCCTGGCTCAAGACCAGCGGCGGCAAAGGGCTGCACGTGGTGGTGCCGGTGCGTCGCCAATACGATTGGGACACCATCAAATCCTTTGCGCAGGCGGTCGTGGTGCATCTGGCGCGTACGTTGCCGCAGATCTTCGTCGCCAAGAGCGGGCCGAAGAACCGGGTCGGAAAGATCTTCGTCGACTATCTGCGCAACGGCTTTGGGGCCACGACCGTCTCCGCCTGGTCGGCGCGGGCGCGCCCCGGGCTGGGCGTGTCGGTGCCCGTGCGCTGGGACGAGCTGGACAAGCTTTCCAGCGGGGCACACTGGACCATCAGCAACATCCACGAACGGCTGGACGTGGGCAACGCGCCTTGGGACGACTATGCCCCGCAGGCGGTGGGGCCGGCGATGGACGCGCTGGGCTTTGAACGCAGCGCATCATGACGAGCCGCCCCGGATTTCTTTCCCCGCACGTGCACCTCGCGGCCATTGCCCAGGCGCTGAGCGAGCCGGCCGACCCTGGCCAGGCGCTGCGGCAACTGGTGCAGGCGGGTTGCGATCAACTGCCGCTGCCAGGCGCAGGCGAAACGCTGGCTCGCTGGCAGGCGCTGGCCTGCGTGGCCGCCGCCGATCTCAGCCTGGTCAAGCTGTATGAAGGTCATACCGATGCGCTGGCGATTCTTGCCGAACTGGGCGCGGCGACCTTGGCCGCGCCGGGCACCCGATGGGGCGTCTGGTGCGCCGAACCGCCCGACTATCGGGTCACGCTGCACATGAACGCGGACGGCACGACCCGGTTGCAAGGCGTGAAAGCCTGGTGTTCGGGCGCGGCCAGCGTCAGCCACGCGCTCGTCAGCGCATGGAACGCGGCAGGCGAACCTTGCCTGGCGGCCGTGGCGCTGGATCAGCCCGGCGTCACCGTCACGCAAGACGGCTGGCATGCCGTGGGCATGCGTGGCTCGGCCAGTGTCAACGTTGTGTTCGACGATGCCGTCTGTACGCCCGTCGGCGAGCCGGGCGCTTACGTGAACCGGCCGGGCTTTCAGCATGGCGGCGCGGGCGTGGCCGCTTGCTGGTTCGGCGCGCTTGTTCGCATCGGCCAAACCTTGCGCGCGGCCACGCCCGCGCAGTCGGCCGACCCGCACCGTCTGGCGCATCTGGGCGCCATCGACGTCACCCTGGTGCAGGCGCGCGCGGTGCTGCGCGAAACCGCCGCCGCCATCGACGCGGATCCCGCCGATTCCTGCACGCTGGCCTGTGCGCGGGCACGGCTGGCGGTGGAAGCCGCCGCCACCGATATCGTGACGCGGGCAGGGCGGGCGCTGGGTGCGGGGCCGCTGTGCCGCGACGCCGGTTTTGCCAGGGTCATGGCCGATCTGCCCGTCTTCATCCGTCAGAGCCACGCCGAACGCGATCAGGCGGCGCTGGGACGCCTGGTGCGTGAACAGGAGGACAACCCATGGCAGTTGTAGGTGTAGACCATTTCGAAGCCTTGTATCGCCAGCATCCCGACCCGTGGCGTATCTCCAGCGCCTGGTACGAACGGCGCAAGCGCGCGCTGCTGCTGGCCTCGCTTGGCCAGGAGCGATACCGCCATGCCTTCGAGCCAGGATGCGGCAATGGCGACCTGACCTTGCCGCTGGCGGCCCGTTGCGAACACGTGTGCGCCGTGGACTTTGCCGGCACCGCGCTGGGCCGCTGCCGCGCGCGCCTGGACGAGCAGGGCATCGACCATGTAGAGGCGCTGGCGCTGGATTTGCCGAATGAATGGCCGTCGGTGCCCCAAGCCGGCTACGACCTTATCGTCGTGTCGGAGCTGGGTTATTACCTGGACGACTCCGCGCTGGCCGCGTTCCTGGCCGGCATCGACGAGAGCCTGGCCGAGGGCGGCGAACTGGTGGCCTGCCATCTGCGTCCGGACTTCGACGACCGCAAGCAGGCAACGGACACCTTGCACCAGGCGCTAGGCTCGCTGCCAGGCATGGCCCCGCTGTTCAACCATCAGGAAGCCGCTTTCCTGCTGACGGGATGGCGCAGAAACATGAAGGATGAGCCATGATCGGCATTTGTATACCCGCCCATAACGAAGAGCGGCACATTGCTGCCTGCCTGCGCTCCGTGCTGCGTGCCTCGCAGCACCCCAAGCTGGCCGCCGAGCCGGTTCGGGTGGTGGTGGTGCTGGACCATTGCGAAGACGGCACGGCGCAGTTGATCCGCGACTATCCCGTGCAAAGCCTGTCGATCAACGCCCGCAATGTCGGCGTGGCGCGCGCTCAAGGGGCGAGCCATCTGCTGCACGGCGGCGCGCGCTGGCTGGCGTTCACAGACGCCGATACCCGGGTGTCGCCGCGTTGGCTGGTCGATCAATTGTCTCTGGACGCCGACGTGGTGTGCGGCACGGTCGGCGTGTCCGGCTGGCGCCAGCATGGCATTCATGCGAGGGCGGCCCGGCAGGCGTTCGAACACCACTATCAGGACCGCGATGGGCACCGCCATGTGCATGGCGCCAACCTGGGGATCTGCGCCCAGGCCTATTGCCGGATCGGCGGGTTCGAGGCGCTGTCATGCAGCGAAGACCAGGCCCTGGTGGACCGCCTGCAACAGGGCGGCGCGCGCATTGCCTGGTCCAGCCTGCCGCGCGTGACCACCAGTGCGCGCCCGCATTCCCGCGTGGAGGGGGGCTTCGCCAGCGCGCTGCGCAGCAGTTGGGGCGCTGGCTAGGCCCCGCCAGTCCTTCACCTCACCATGGCGCGACCGACAAGGCCACCGACAAAATCACCACCAAGGCAAGGAACATCAGGATGTGCTTCGTGCGCATAAGACCTCTTGAAGTATCGTGAAAAAAACTAGCGACACCCTTATCAGCACAACTCATGCCCGGAGCGCGTTCGATGCAAGACCTTGTGCAATTGCGGCCTGAAGGCCTGTACTGTCCAGCGGGCCGGTTCTACATCGACCCGTGGCGGCCGGTGGAGACCGCGGTGCTGACGCACGGCCATGGCGATCATGCCCGCGCCGGCATGGGCTGCTATCACACCAGCGCCGCCGGCTTGCCCATCTTGCAGTGGCGGCTGGGCCAGCAGGATTACCGCATCCACGAATATGGCGAGGCCTTCACGCTGGGCGATGCCCGCGTGTCCCTGCACCCGGCCGGCCACGTGCTGGGGTCGGCGCAGGTGCGTATCGAGGCCAAGGGGCAGGTGTGGGTGGTGTCGGGCGACTACAAGCGCCAGCCCGATCCCACGTGCAGCCCCTTTGAAGTCGTGCCCTGCGACACCTTCATCACCGAAGCCACGTTCGGGCTGCCCATCTACCGCTGGCCCGACACGTCCGAAGTCGCGCGCGACATCGTGCAGTGGCGCGACCACTGCGCCGCGCGCGGCGAAGCCGCCATTCTGTACTGCTACGCGCTGGGCAAGGCGCAGCGCGTGCTGGCCGAGCTGGCGCCTTGGATCGACCGGCCCGTTTACCTGCATGGCGCGATTGCGGCCGGGGTGGACGTGTACCGGGAGGCCGGCATCGCCATGGCCGACACCCGCCTGGTCATCGACGCCGATGGTGCGCCCGCCGCAGCCGGGTCGGGCTTTGCGGGGGAATTGATCCTGGCGCCGCCGTCCGCCGCCGGCAGCGCATGGCTGCGACGCTTTCGCCGCGCGCAGCACGGATTTGCGTCCGGCTGGATGCGTTTGAGGGGCAACCGCCGCCGCCGCAACATGGACCGCGGCTTCGTCGTGTCGGACCACGCCGACTGGCCGGACCTGCTGCGCACCATCCGCGATACCGGCGCGCGCCGCGTCATCGCCACCCATGGCGACACTGACGCGCTCGTGCGCATCCTGAACGACACCGGTACAAAGGCCGAGACCTTGGCCACCCAGTACGGTGAAGACGACTGACCCGGGAGACCCCATCAAGCATGAAGCGATTCGCGGCGCTGTATCAGGAACTGGACCGTAGTACCGCCACCTTGGACAAGCGGGCGGCGCTGGTGGCGTATTTTCGGGATGCGCCGCCGCGCGATGCCGTATGGGCCTTGTACCTGCTGGCAGGGGGCAAGATCACCAGCGCGCGGCGCAAGATCGCCGGTTCGACCGAGCTGCGCGCCTGGACCTCGGCCGCCTCGGACACCCCGGCATGGCTGGTGGACGCCAGCTACGACCAGGTCGGCGATCTGGCCGAAACGCTGGCCTTGCTGATGCCCGACTCGGAGCCTGATCAGACCGCTCCCGAGCGCGGCCTGGCCGACTGGATCGAAGAAGTCCTGCTGCCAATCGCCAACCGTGACGAAGCCGAACGCCGCGAGATCATCGTGGACGCCTGGCGCGGCATGGCGCTGGCCGAGCGGCTGGTGTTCAACAAGATGCTGACCGGTGCGCTACGGGTGGGCGTGTCGCAGCGCATGGTGCAGCAGGCGCTGGCCGAAATGTCCGGCGTGCCCATCGCGCGTATCGCGCAGCGCATGCTGGGCACGTGGTCGCCCAGCCCCGCATTCCTGCGCGATCTGCTCAGTGCCGAGGAATTGCCCGGCGACCGCCAGCAGCCGTATCCGTTCTTCCTGGCATCGCCCCTGGAAGCCGACCCGGCCACGCTCGGGCCGATCGATGACTGGTTGATCGAATGGAAATGGGACGGCATCCGCGCGCAGCTGATCCGCCGCCATGGCGAAGTGGCGCTCTGGTCGCGTGGCGAAGAACGGCTGGATGGCCGCTTTCCGGAAGTCGAAGCCGCCGCCCACGCGCTGCAAGTGGACTGCGTGCTGGACGGCGAATTGCTGGCCTGGCAGGAAGACGCTGGCGGGCCGATGCCGTTTTCCGCCTTGCAGACCCGCATTCAGCGGCTCAAACCCGGCCCCAAGTGGCTGGCCGATGCGCCCGTGCGCATGCTGGCCTATGACCTGTTGGAGCTGGAGGGCACAGACCTGCGCGACCGCCCGCAATCCGAACGCCGCGCGCTGCTGGAAAACTTGCTGCGCCGCCATCCCGATGCGCGCCTGTCCTTGTCGCCGACGGTATCGCCCGCCGACTGGCAGGCCGCCGCCGCCTTGCGCCTGGAATCGCGTGAACGCGACGTCGAAGGGTTCATGCTCAAGCGTGCATCCGCGCCTTACCAAAGCGGTCGGCGGCGCGGCGACTGGTGGAAATGGAAGATCGACCCGCTGACCATCGACGCCGTGCTGCTCTACGCACAATCGGGCCACGGCCGGCGCAGCACGCTCTACACCGACTACACCTTCGGGCTGTGGCAGGGCGACGCGCTGGTGCCCATCGCCAAGGCGTATTCAGGCTTGGACGACAAGGAAATCCTGGAACTCGACCGCTGGTTGCGGGCCCACACGCGCGAGCGCTTCGGCCCCGTGCGTTCGGTCGAACCCGTGCAGGTCTTCGAGCTGGGCTTCGAAGGCGTCAACCTGTCCAAGCGGCACAAGTCCGGCGTGGCGGTGCGCTTTCCGCGCATCCTCAGATGGCGGCGCGACAAGCCGGCGGATCAGGCCGATCAGCTGGACACGCTCAAGGCGCTGGCGCGATGAAGCCAACTGCGCGCGGTTGGGATGCGCCGCTGACGGCATGGTTCAAGACGCGCGGCTGGCGTGCGGCGGCGTTCCAGAAGGAAACTTGGCGGCGCTATCTGGACGGGGAATCCGGCCTGCTGCACACGCCGACCGGCAGCGGCAAAACGTTGGCGGCCTTTGGCGGACCGCTTCTGCAAGCGCTGGCCGACCCGGCTGGCGCCGCGCCCACGAAGGGGGAGGGGCCGCGCGTGCTGTGGGTGACGCCGCTGCGGGCGCTGGCCACCGACACGGCGCGCGCCCTGGCCGAGACGGTGGCGGATCTGGCGCTGGGCTGGACCGTGGCGCTGCGCACGGGCGACGCCAGCGCGCGCGACAAGCGGCTGGCGCGTCAGGGCAAGGCCGACGTGCTGGTCATCACGCCCGAATCGTTGGCGCTGCTCTTGTCCTACGCGGACGCCTCGTCCCGCTTCCGGGCGCTGCGCTGCATCGTGGTGGATGAATGGCACGAACTGCTGGGCAACAAGCGCGGGGTGTTGCTGCAACTGTGCCTGGCACGGCTGCGGCGTCTGTCGCCTGACGTGCGCACCTGGGGCTTGTCGGCCACTTTGGGCAATCTGGACGAAGCGCGCGACGTGCTGCTGCCGCATCAGCCCGCCAGCGCGCTGGTGGCCGGGGCGCGGCCGCGCAAAGTGACCCTGTCGACCCTGCTGCCCGAACGCAGCGGCGCGTTGCCATGGGCGGGGCACCTGGGCCTGTCGCAACTGCCGCGCGTGTACAAGCGGCTGTTCGACGTGCGGGCGAGCCTGCTGTTCACCAACACCCGCGCCCAGGCGGAACTTTGGCATCGCGCGCTGGAATCCATCTGGCCGGAAGACCCCGCCACGCTGGCGCTGCACCACGGATCGCTGGACCCCAGCCTGCGCGTGCGCGCCGAGCAAGGGCTGCGCGACGGCAGCATCCGCTGCGTGGTGGCCACGTCCAGCCTGGACCTGGGCGTGGACTTTCCGGCGGTGGACCAGGTGTTGCAAGTGGGCAGTCCCAAGGGTGTGGCGCGGCTGTTGCAGCGCGCGGGCCGCGCCAAACATCGCCCGGGCGAGTCCGGCCACGCGCTCTGCGTGCCGGCGCAGGCGCTGGAACTGGTGGAGTACGCCGCCGCGCGCCAGGCCATCGCGCGCGGCGAGATCGAAGGTCGGCCCCCTCCGCGTGGCAGCCTGGACGTGCTGGCGCAGCACGCCGTCACGCTGGCGCTGGGCGGCGGCTTCAGTGCCGACGCGCTCTACGAGGAAGTGCGCGGCACGCACGCCTATGCGGCGCTGGACGCGGCCACCTGGCAGGCGGTGCTCGATTTCATCGTGCAAGGCGGCCGCGCCTTGTCGAACTATCCGGAATTCCGGCGCGTGGAAAAAGACGAAGACGGCTGCTACCGGGTGCACGACCGCCGCATCGCGCTGCGCCACCGGCTGTCCATCGGCACCATTACGTCGGACGGCGCGGTGTCGGTGAAATACCTGCGCGGCGGGGGCCTGGGCTCGGTGGAAGAGGGCTTTCTGGCGCGGCTGCGGCCCGGCGACCGCTTCCAGTTTGCCGGCCGCACGCTGGAACTGGCGCGGCTGGAAGGCATGACGGCCTATGTGCGGCGCGCCAAGGGCGGCGATGGGCCGGTGGCGACGTGGCAAGGTGGGCGCATGCCGCTGTCCACACAGCTGGCGCGCGAGGTGCAGAGCCTGTACGCCGAACCGGGCGACCACCCCGAAATGCGCGCCGTCGAACCCTTGCTGCGCATTCAGCGCCAAGCCAGCGCGCTGCCCGCGCCGGGCCGGCTGCTGGCCGAACTGATCGCCACGCGGCGCGGCATGCACCTGTTCCTGTTCCCCTTCGCCGGCCGCGCGGTGCACGAAGGCATGGCCGCCATGATCGCGCTGCGCTGGGGGCGGCGCGTGGCCAACACGTTTTCCTATACGGTGAACGATTACGGCCTGATGTTGACGCTGGCCGAGCCCGCCACGCTGGATGACGCCTTGCTGCGGGAGCTGATCAGCCCCCAGGACATGGCCGCCGACCTGCGCGACGGCGTCAACCTGGGCGAGCTGGCGCGGCGGCAGTTTCGGGAAATTGCCCGCGTGGCCGGCTTGCTGACGCCATCGTTGCCGGGCAGGGCGGCGCGTTCGCTGCGTCAGGTGCAGGCCTCCAGCGGGCTGCTGTACGACGTGCTGCGCCGCTACGATCCCGACCATCTGCTGCTGGCGCAGGCCGAACGCGAGGTATTCGAGAACCAGCTGGAAGCGCCCCGGCTGCTGGCGGCGTTGCAGGATTGCGAAACGCGCGCGCTGGACCTCTGCCGACCGCGCGCGCTCACGCCGCTGTCCTTTCCCCTTTGGACCGAGAGCCTGCGCGGCCAACTCAGCACCGAAAGCTGGCAGGCGCGCGTCAAGCGCGCCGCCGCCCAACTGGAGAAGCGCTATGCGCGGATCGCATGACGACGCGATTACGCGGGCGTTGCCCCTGACGCTTGCCGGCGAAGCGGTGCTGCTGCTGGGCGAGCGCGCGCTGTACTGGCCGGCGCGTGCGCGGCTGGTCATCGCCGACCTGCATTTGGGCAAGGGCCACGTCTTTCGCCAACTGGGCATCGCCGTGCCGCGCGGCGCGACTCAAGGCGATCTGGATCGTCTTACGCAGTTGGTCACAGAGACGGGCGCCCGCGAGCTTTGGATTGTGGGCGACGTGCTGCATGGGCCGATGTCGCAAGCGGACTGGCGCGAAGACTGGGCCCAATGGCGGCGTGACCACGCAGCCTTGGACGTGGCGGTGCTGATCGGCAATCACGACCGCGCTTTGGAAGGCGATGCGCTGGGGATGCGGCAGCTTGGCGACGCCTGCGCCGACGGCCCGTTCCTGTTCCGGCATTTGCCTAAACCCGACCCCGAAGGCCGGCACGTGATTGCCGGCCACGTGCATCCCAAGACCCGCTTGCCCGGCGTGCCGCGCCATTGGCCGGCCTTCTGGCTGCAAGCGGGCGTCACGGTGCTGCCGGCGTTCTCGGATTTTACGGGCGGGCACGCCGTGGATGCGCGCGCCGGGCAGGCGCTGGTCGCCTGCGTGCAGGGCGGCGTGGTGCCGCTGGGCCTCTAGCGAGCCGCGATGCGCCCGTGCCGCCCACGCGCTACCGGACCATGAGCCTTGCGCTGCGGCCCGCCAATGGCGAAGGCCTGGCCACTCAAGTGCGGCCTGCCGACCCGGCACTTATTACCGTCGTTGTAAGAAGTGCAGGAGGGTAGCGCCAGAGGCCAGCCGGCGGCTGCGCCACGGTGGGGCGGCACACCACTTGCTGCGTACCGGACAGGCGCCCGCACGGGCCAAACCCGGTTCGTGCGAGGCAGGTCCCACCTACACAGGAGACTCACAATGAACCGTGACCCCAGGTACACGCCCCGGCATGACGATGATTTCGAACGCGATCCCGGGGGCGACGCCGGGCGGGCCGATCCCTATCGGCAAGCCCATCAACGTGGCCGCTCGGCAGGCGATCCTTATCGCAATCCCGGCTGGCAAGGACGCGGCAATGCCGGCAACCAGGAACCCTGGCATGACCCGGCTCCCTCATATGGCTATCAGGGCGAAGGCAACCGGCCCGCGCCCGGTACGCGTGAATCCCGGGGCGGGCTGCGCAGCCGCAGCGCCGATCCCGGCCAAAGCAGCTATGGCGGCTTCCGCAACGAAGACCCTTCCTATCAGCGCGAACAGGTCTACGGCTCGCGCAACCCGTCCTACAGCGGCCCCACGTCCTACGGCGATGAAGAGGGCGGCTATTACGGTGACCGCCCGCGCGGAGGCGACGAGCCCGGCATGTCATTCGAAACGGCCGAACGCGGCGGCTACAACCGGGGGCCCACCGCCTGGCGCGACCGAGGCTCGTTCCGGACCGACCCGAAGGGCTACACGCGCTCGGACGAACGCGTGCGCGAAAACGTCTGCGAATACCTCGCCCATAGCGGCCTGGACGTGAGCGACGTGTCAGTCAGCGTGGCCGATGGCCGCGTCACGCTGGAAGGCACCGCGCCCGACCGCCGCACCAAGCACCGCATCGAAGACTGCACCGATGCCTGCGCGGGCGTGCAGGACGTGGACAACCGGATCCGCATTGCCGGCAAGGGAGAATCGATTGCCTCGGGCGACACCGCCATCGGCGGCGGCCGGGAATGACGGCGCAGTGACGACACCTCGGCCCGCAACACGCCCGCGATGAATGCCGACGCCAAGCGTCCGGCCGACGGCGGGCCGACCTGACGATATCAAGGAGGATCCCACGATGAAATTCACCAAAGCCACCGGCGCTCACGCGCAAGACGGCGCCATCCTGTTCAACATGGAAACGGACGGCGTCACCCGCCAATTCGAAATCTCTGGCGACGTGCTGCGCGAGCGCTTCGGCGCGGCGGATGACAGCCCCAACGAGCTGCTGCGCGCCTTTGAAGGCGCGGCGCCGGCCCTGCAAGATGCCGCGCATCGCGCGCAGGGCGTTCCGGCCGACGGCCCCATCCTGCTGGGCGAGGGCGACTTCGCCTGAGAGGCGCACCGGGCCAACATGGACACGCAGGCATCCTCTGGCGCAGCGTCGATATGGGCGATCGGCGACGTGCATGGGTGCGCCGATTACCTGGATGCGCTGCTGGCTAGGCCCGAAATTGCCGATGAGCCCGATTGCCGCCTCTGGTTCGTCGGCGATCTGATCAACCGGGGCCCGCAGTCCGCCGCCACCCTGCGCCGCGTCATGGCGCTGGGCGACCGGGCGACTGTGGTGGTGGGCAACCACGACCTGCGCGCACTCGCCATCGCGGCGGGCTGCGTGCGCCCCGGCCGGCGCGACACGCTGGATGACCTGCTCGCCGCGCCGGACGCGCCCGCACTACTGGATTGGTTGCGCCGCCTTCCGCTGATGCACGCTGACGCCGGCCACGTGCTGGTACGCGCCGGGATCCCGCCGGAGTGGGATCTGGGCACTGCCCAGATGCTGGCCGAAGAGGCGCAGGCGGCGCTGCGAGGCGCACATTGGCGCGACACGATGCGGGCCTTGCACGGCGGCTCGCCTCGAGCCTGGAGCACCAAGCTGCATGGCGAACCCCGGCTGCGCTTCATCGTGGGCGGCTTTACCCGCATGCGGCTTTGCACCCGAGACGGCGCGATGGCGCTGGGCGCCAAGGCCACGCCGGGCCGCTGGCCGCAGGGCACGTTACCCTGGTTCGACGTGCCCGGGCGGCAGTGCGCCGATACGTCCGTCCTCTTCGGCCATTGGGCGACGCTGGGACTGCTGGTGCGGCGCGACGTCACTTGTCTGGACACCGGCTGCGTGACGGGCGGCGTGCTGACGGCGTTGCGGCTGGGGGATCGCAAGCTGTTGCAGGTAGGCAACGATGCGTTGCGGTCATGACAGGCTCGCCCGCGCGTCCCAAGTTGCGGCTCGGACCGAGCAGAGCGCGACAGTGTCTGTCAGGCGGCGGTTGCGGCTAGTCGAAACGGGACAGCGTTTGCAGGAACGCGGCGATATCACGTGCGTCCTGCTCGCGCAGCCCCAGCTCGGGCATGGCCGTGCCGGGTTTCACCCCCTGCGGATCCATCAACCATTGCCGCATGTTCTCGGGCGAATTGGCCACCACGCCGGCGATGCGGGAACGATCCGCCATGCCCTCAAGCGACGGCCCCACGTGATGACGCGCGCCGGGCACGCCGGGGATGGCGTGGCAGGTCACGCAGAGGTATTGCTGTAGCGCGTCGCGCCCAGCCATCGCATCGCCCAGCCGCGTGTCGGCGGCCGGCGCGGGTTTGGGGGCGGGGGGCGGGTCGGCGTCAGGCGCAGCGTGGCGGTATTGCTGCGTCGACAGCGTGGGCAGCACTCGCATGAACGCCACCACGTCCCAGATCTGCTCGTCGGTCAAGCGGTACTGCCACGCGGGCATGCCCGTCATCTTGATGCCCTGGCGGACGATCCAGAAGATTTCCGTGGCCGGCCGCTCGCGGGCGCTGGCCACGAGCGAGGCCGGCGCGGGGTTCAGCCCCAGCGCATACGGTTCGGGTGCTTGGCCCGGCGCCCCATGGCATTGCACGCAATTGGCGCGAAAGAGCGTATCGCCGCGTCGAATGCGTTCCGGACCGTCCAGCTCGGGCACCGCGATGTCCGCCGACCGCAACTTGACGGAACGCGTCAGCGCCACATCCAACAGCGCATGCACCGGTACAGTATGCGGGCCCGTCGCGCTGACGTCATACCAACCGAAGTACACGACCGCGCCGCCCACCGCCGCGCCCGCGACAGTCATCGCGGCCACGCAGGTGGTGGCGATCCGGGTCCAGCGTCTCATCGATCCTCCTTGGCTGAGGGTTGGGACAGCAGGAAGGCGGCGATGTCCTGCGCTTCGGTCTGAGTCAGGCCCACGTTGGGCATGGCGGTGCGGGGATTGATGGCAGGAGGATCCATCAGCCAGCGCACAAGATTGGCGGGTGTGTTGGGCAGCAGCCCCGTCAAATACGCCTGGCTGCCGATCTCGCCCAAGGGAGGGCCGACTGCCGACGAAGGACCGCGCACCGTGGGTATCGCATGGCAGGCCAGGCATCCCCGGGAGACCACCAGCGCCCGCCCGCGTGCAGAGTCGGCATCTTGGGGCAGGGCGCTGGCGGACAGGCCCTGGGCCAAAGGCTCGCGTTCTTCCCCGCACGCGGCCAGCAGCGACAGCGCGGCGACGCCCAACATGATGAGGGGAGGGTGAGCGGGGATGCGCAAGAGGTCTACCTGCCGCAAGGCCTGATTCGAATTGCGAAGGTTCAGCAAGTCTTGTTCCACGTTGGAAAACCGGCTCCGGGTACGCGGCATGCTGACGCGCGGCATGGCCGCGAACCTTTCCTATGTGCTTGCCTCCGCGCCACCGGTAGCGGGCTCGGCGCGAGCGTCTTCGTCCGTCGCCGCGCCCGCAACGGCGGGGCTGGCGGGCGAGGGGGCCAGCGCCGTTGCCGATATCGCGCAGGTACTGTTCGTCGGTGCGGCGGCCATCTTCGTGATGGTCGCCGCGCTGGTCGCGCTGGCGATGTTCGGACCGGCGCCTTTACGGCGGCGGCTGGCCAGCCCCGCTCTCATCGTCGGCGCGGGCATTGCATTTCCCGTGATCGCGCTGACGGCGTTGCTGGTTTACGTGCTTGGCGCCGGCTCGTCGCTGGCGCGGGCCGGCGCAGCCGCCACGGTGCGCATCGAAGTCACGGGTGAACTCTGGTGGTGGCGGGTGCGCTATCTGGACGCCTCCGGCGCCGTCCTGTTCGAGACCGCCAACGACATCCGCATCCCCGTAGGGGAATGGGTGCAATTCGACCTGAAATCGGACAACGTCATCCACAGCTTCTGGATACCCGAGCTGGCCGGCAAGCTGGACATGATTCCCGGACGCGTCAATCGCATGCGCGTGCGGGCGCAAACCGCAGGCACGTTCACTGGCCAATGCGCCGAATACTGCGGCGCGCAACATGCCAACATGAAGTTCAACGTGGCCGCCATCACGACGGATGCGTTCCAGGCCTGGCAGGCCGCGCAAGCCCGGCCGGCCATGCCCGCGGGACCCTCATTGCGTCGGGGCGAGCAGCGGTTCCAGCAGGATTGCGCCCAATGCCACACCGTACGCGGCACGCCGGCCTCGGGCGCGCACGGCCCGGACCTGACCCACGTGGGCAGCCGCCTGTCCCTGGCGGCCGGCACGCTGCCCAACAACGTGGGCGCGCTGGCGGGCTGGATCGCGGGCAGCCAGCACATCAAGCCGGGCAACGCCATGCCGTCCTTCAACCATCTGTCGGGCGAGGATCTGCGCGCCTTGGCGAGCTATCTGGAAAGCCTGAAGTGAGCGACAACGCCCAGCCTCTCGCGGCCACCGTGCCGCAAGCGCCACCCGCCGCCGCCGCGCCGATGGCCGATCTGCCCAATCCATTACCACGCCCCGAGGGCGAACACGATGCGCTCGCCCAGGCGTGGCGGCGGCCCAGCGGCTGGCGCGTACTGACCGTTGTGAACAACACGTCGATAGGGCTGCTTTACATCGGCACGGCGTTCCTGTTCTTCCTGCTGGCCGGCGTGCTGGCGCTGCTGATGCGCACGCAACTGGCCGCGCCCGACAGCCACCTGATCGGCCACGCGCTGTACAACCAGCTGTTCACCATGCATGGCACGGTGATGATGTTTCTGTTTGCCGTGCCAGCGGTAGAGGCCGTAGCCGTGTTGCTGCTGCCGAACATGCTGGGCGCGCGCGACCTGCCGTTTCCCCGCCTCTCGGCCTACGCGTATTGGGCCTACGCCGTCGGTGGGCTGGTGTTCTTTTGCAGCATCTTCTTCGGCCTGGCGCCCGACGGCGGCTGGTTCATGTATCCGCCGCTGACCGGCTCGCAGTATTCGCCCGCGATGAACGCCGACCTGTGGCTGCTGGGCATAGGCTTCATCGAAATTTCCGCCATCGCGGGGGCAATCGAGCTGGCGGTCGGCATCCTGCGCACGCGCGCGCCGGGCATGAGCCTGGACAAGATGCCGATCTTCGCGTGGGTGATGCTGGTGTTCTGCGGCATGGTGATCATCGCGTTTCCCGCCGTCATCGTGGCCACTGCGTTATTGGAATTGGAACGCGCCTTCGACATGCCGTTCTTCATCGCGCAGCGTGGCGGCGACCCGTTGCTATGGCAGCACCTGTTCTGGTTCTTCGGCCATCCCGAGGTCTACATCATCTTCCTGCCTGCGGCCGGCATGGTGTCGATGATCGTCCCCGCCATGGCCGGCGTGCCGCTGGTCGGTTACCGCTGGGTGGTGATGGCCGTGGTGGGCACCGCGTTTTTAAGCTTCGGCCTTTGGGTGCATCACATGTTCGCCACCGGCATCCCCGCGCTGTCGGCCAGCTTTGCGTCGGCCGCGAGCATGGCGGTGTCGGTGCCGACCGCCATCCAGGTCTTTGCCTGGATCGCCACCATCGCAGCCGCGCTGCGCCTGCGCCCGCTCAAGACACCGATGCTGTTCATCCTGGGCTTTTTCTTCATTTTCGTATTGGGCGGGCTGACGGGCGTGATGGTGGCGGTCATTCCCTTCGACCTGCAAGCGCACGACTCGTATTTCATCGTGGCGCATCTGCATTACGTGTTGTTTGGCGGAATGGTGTTTCCACTGTTCGCGGCCTTCTACTTCTGGACGCCGCTGATCAGCAGGCGAGCCTTATCCGAACGATTGGGGCGGTGGACGTTCTGGCTGATGTTCGTCGGCTTCAACGTCGCGTTTTTTCCGATGCACTTCACCGGCCTGGCCGGCATGCCGCGCCGTGTCTACACCTACGCGGAAAGCCAGGGGTGGGGTCTGCTCAACATGGTGTCCACGGTGGGCGCGTACCTGATTGCAGCGGGCGTGCTGGTGTTCATCTGGGATCTGGCGCGCAACTTCCGACCCGGGGGCAGCCATCACGCAGGCAACGTCTGGAACGCCGGCACGCTGGAATGGCTGCCCAACGGCGATTACGGTCTGCGCAGCATTCCGCGAGTCAGTTCGCGCGAACCCTTGTGGGACCAGCCCGGGCTGGCGCGCGAGGTGGCCGCCGGCCACCATTTTCTGCCGCACGCGCCGGCAGGGCGCAGATCCACCCTGGTGACAAGCGCCCTGGACGCGCAACCCGACTATGTCTTGCCCTTGCCGGGTCCAGGCTGGGCGCCGCTGTTGGCCGCGTTGGGCACGGCGGGCTTTTTCTTGTTGCTGACGTTCAAGATGCATGTGCTGGCGGGCGCTTGCGGCGTCCTGGCGGTGGCCTCGTTGTGGCGGTGGTTGTGGGACGCGGACACGGGGCCGGACTACCCGCCCGTGGACATCGGCGCAGGGTTGCGCGTGCCGATGGTCTGCGCCGGCGCGTCATCGCATTACGGCTGGGCCATGAGCCTGCTGGCCGTTGTGTGCGCCAGCATCTTCGGGTGCTTGTGCTTTGCCTATCTGTTCTTGTGGACTACCTCGCCAAGTGCGTGGCCCGTCCCGGCCGAACTGCCAGGCATGGCGCAACCCTTGCTGTCCGCCGGCCTGCTGCTGGCGGCCGCCGCGCTGGTGGCATGCTGCGGACCATGGCTACGGCAGAGCCAGCAAGGCCGGGTCCGTGCCGGCCTGATCGCCGGGGCCGTATTGCTGGGGTTGGCGTCGGCGATGGAACTGCATGGGCATTGGGCGCATGGGCTGCGGCCTCAGGCCTCGGCCTATGCGGCGGCCGTCTATTCCGTCGCCGGCTTGCAGGCGGTATTCGCGCTGCTGGTGGCTACCATGGCCGTATTCACGGTGACGCGTTCCTGGGCCGGCAGGCTGTCGGACACGCGGCGTGCCTGCTATCACAGCACGATGGTGATGTGGCACTACACGGTGGCGCAGGGCTTGGTGGGCCTGGGTCTGGTGCACGCCTTTCCCCTGCTGGCGGGGTAGGGCCATGCAACGATTCCAGCCTGCACTTGCCGTGCGTCAACTCCTGTTGCCGATACTGGGCCCCACAATCTGGATGGCGCATTTCCTGGCGATCTATATCGTCAATGCGCTGGCGTGCGCGCGGCCCGGTTCCTTGCTCGCGCAGCACGCCGGGCCGCTGCCCGTGTCGTCGTGGTTGATCGTCGCCGCAAGCGTGGCCGCCTTGGCGGCCCTGACGGCCACCGCCGCGCTTGCCCAGCGGCAGCGCGCACACGGATACAACGACGCCCCGGCGTCAGCCCGCTTTCGGGCTTGGCTGACCGGGGCGCTGTGTCTGTTGTCCGGGTTGGCGGTCGTTTGGCAGACCGTGCCAGTATTTCTGGTCACGGCCTGCGGCTAGCGCAATATCAAGGCGCTTTCTTGACGCTCTGTTCCAGCGTCTTCGCCATTTGCAGATGCTGCTGCAACGTGGGCAGGGTTTCCGTGGCGAACTGCTTGATTTCCGGATCCTTGGCCTGGTTCGATGCTTCTTCAAACAGCTTAACCGCGTCTTCGTGTGCGGCCACGCCCACGCCTTCGGCATAGGCCTTGTCGAAACCATCATCACGCAAGCCCAGCGTCTTCAACTTGGCCTGCTGCATCAGCGACGGCTCGGTGGGTGCGTCATAGCCCTTGCTCTTGGCCAGCGCGGCAAGCTTCTCTCCGGCCTTGCCGTGATCGTCGATCATCTTCTGGGCGAAGCTCTTGACCTCGGCGTTCTGCGACTTCTTCAAGGCCAGCTTGCTGCCTTCGACTTCCATATGCCCAGACTGCGCGGCATTTTCCAGGAAGTCGCGATCCTTGCTGTCCAGCTTGGAATCGGCGGCCATCGGCGCTGCGGGCGTGGCGGGCGCGGTCTGTTGCGCAAGCGCCGTGGTGCCGGCGCCAAGCACGGCAATCGAAAGCAGAGCGGCGGTGAGGGTGCGAGTTTTCATATAGGTCTCCCAAGGGTGGCGCGGCGCGCCGTTGACAAGCATTTCCCTGGTTCACCCCAGCAAATCGCGTTCCTGATGGATGGCGCGCCCCAAGTATTCTCAAGGCTGCGGCTTGGACTCTTCCAACGTGGACGCCTCGCTGGACGTGGAATCCTTGTGGTTGATCACGCTGAATTCACCGGTGGATTCAAGATAGGCGCGCTTGACCTGAGTCAGATCGCCCACGCCTTTCAGACGCAGCTGTTCCATGAGTTCCGCCCGGCTGATGTGTTCACGCTTCAGGCCTGCCACAAGGATGCGGCCGTCGCGGATGAGGCAGATGCGTTGCGGCTCCAGCACGCGGCGCAAACGCGGAAAGCGATAGCAAAGGCGATCCAGAACATAGCTCCAGCCCACGATAGTGGTAACCACGATGATGCCGTCGCCCAGCGAATAGGAATCGCCGGACATGGCGTTGCCCGCGGCATCGGCCACCAGCACCAGCACGAGCAGGTCGGCCACGCCCAACGAACCCATGTCACGACGGCCTGAAATACGCAGCAGGGCGTAAAGCACCCAATACATGGTCGTGCCGCGAACAATCATTTCCGCGAACCCGGCTTGCAGTGCAAATATTTCAGCGATGTCTGTCATCTTGGCGACGGCGAAAGAGCGCCGCGCGCCGGCGGCGTTGCCGCAATTTCAGCAACTGCCGTGCCTGATCGGGCGGTCGACGGAGGGCTGCGCCGTCTTGCGCGCCGATGAGTGCGCCTGCCCGCTGCCGTCACCCGACTGCGGGTAACCGTCCAGGATTGCGTCGAAGCAAACCCGATCGCTTGCGCCTAGGCGCTGCTGTCGGCCAGCAGCGGTTGCGCCGACAGCGACCCGCGCAAGGATTCCAGCAATACACGCTTGTTCTCGCGGCTGCGGTAAGCGTGTTCGCGCATCAGGTTTTCCGCGCGCACCGCTTCCCGCCGCGTGATGGCGCGCAGCAGGTCTTCGTGGTCCGCCTGCGCGCGCAGCACGAACGGGGTTTCCAAGAGGGAAGGGGTGGACGGCAAGGTCAGCGCGGCGGGGCCGGCCAGCGGCGTCTTGTTGTTGTGTTCCAGCGCCGACAACAGCGCGCGGTTGCCGCTGGCGGCGCACAGGATTTCGTGAAAACGCCGGTTGATCTGGCCCCAGGCGCGCGCGTCCACCGTGGTGTTGGGGTCGCGCCGCGCGGGCGCCAGCAGCGCGCGGCCTTCTTCGACCGCCTGCGTCAACTGGTCCAGCACCTCTTGCGACGCGCCGCGTTCGGCCAGCAGCCGCGCCGCCATGCCTTCCAGCACGCCGCGCACGTCCACCGCATCGCCGATTTCGTCCACGGTAAAGGCCCGCACGCGAAACCCGCGCGAGGGCAGGCGTTCAAGCAGGCCTTCTTTTTCCAGCTCGGTCAGCGCAATGCGCAACGGCGTGCGCGACACGCCCAGTCGAGCGGAAAACTGCAATTCCACTACGCGTTCGCCGGGCTGCAACGCGCCCGAAAGCACCATGTCCCGAAGTTCCGAAATGACTTTATCGATCTGTGCGGCCATAGCTTAAGGCAAAGGCTGGGAGTGTTTGGAAGGGCTCCAGTGTACCCAGAAAATTGCATGCAATAAGCCAACAAAAATCTTCTGACGTATTGCGATTGATCAAAATTGCATGCAATAATTCAGAAAAACAGCATCAGAGCGGCAAATAAGCCAGCCAATGCATGCAACCGGATCTTCGGCTGCATGCCTTAGCCGTTAAAAGGACAGGAGACAAGATGAAGCTGATCAGCTTCTTGGACGCCGGGCGCAGCGCCTGGGGTGTGGTGCGAGACACCGAGGTCGTGGTGTTGACGCACGTATGGCCCGACGTCATCGCGGCATTGGAAGCGGGCGTGGACGAAATCGCGGGCGCAGCGCGCGCCGACGGCATGCCCTGTCGGCCGCTGGCGGGCCTGCAATGGCTGCCGCCCGTGCCCGCGCCGCGCAAAATCCTGTGCGTGGGCCTGAACTACGGCCGCCATCTGGCCGAGGCTGGCCGCGAACTGCCCGCGCATCCGTCCTTGTTCGTCCGCTTTGCCGACAGCGTGGTGGGCCACCTTGAAAACGTCTGGAAGCCGCGCGCCTCCGATCGCTTCGACTACGAAGGCGAGCTGGCCGTCGTGATCGGCCGGGCAGGGCGGCACATCTCCGCGGGCGACGCGCTGTCGTACGTGGCCGGCTACACCTGTATGGCCGAGAACTCGGTCCGCGACTTTCAAAAGCACAACGCGCAGGTCACCCCCGGCAAGAATTTCGAGCGCAGCGGCGCCATCGGCCCCTGGCTGGTGACGGCTGACGAAGTGGGCGACCCCACTCGGCTGCAAGTGCGTTCACGTCTGAACGGCGAACTCATGCAAGCGGGCGAGGTGTCGGACCTGATTTTTCCCATCCCTGAACTCATCGCCTACATCAGCGCGTTCACGCCGCTGTCGCCGGGCGACATCATCGCCACCGGCACGCCCGAAGGCGTGGGCTCCAGCCGCAAGCCGCCGCGCTTCATGGCTGCCGGCGACACGCTGGAAGTCGACATCCCCGGCGTAGGCACCCTTATCAATACGGTGGCCGACGAACCGGCCCACCAAGCTGGAGACGCGCGTGGCTGACGCACTGCTTTATCTGACGGAACGGGACGTGGTCTCGGCGCTGAACATCCCCCGTGCCATCGACGCGCTGGCCGACATGCTGGTGGCGCAGGCGCGCGAGCAGGCCCGCAACCTGCCCAAGACGCTGGCCACCTGGGGCGAAGGCAGTTCCATGCATGCATTGGGCTCGGTCCAGACCGGGCAGGGCGGTTACGCCGGTTTCAAGACCTGGGTGCACACCAAGGCGGGCGGCGGTTCGGTGTTCAGCCTGTTCGACGCTGAAACCGGCACCTTGCGCGCCATCATCGAGGCGCGCGCGCTGGGCATGCTGCGCACGGCGGCGATCAGCGGCGTGGCTACCCGCGCGCTGGCGCCGGCCGACGCGACGCAGGCCGCGCTGATCGGCACCGGCCCGCAAGCCGTCACGCAATTGGCCGCGCTGGCGGCGGTGCGGCCGCTGCGTCAAGTGCGCGTCTTCAGCCCCACGCCGGAAAAGCGCCGCGCCTTTGTGAACAGCGTGGCGGCCAAGTACGACTTCGAGATCGTGGAATCGCCCGATCTGGCACACGCGCTTGCCGGCGCGCAGATCGTCACGCTGATCACCCGCGCGGTCGAACCGTTTATCGACGCCGCCATGCTGGCCGACTGCCGGCACCTGAACGCCGTGGGCGCCATCCTGCCCGCCAAGGCCGAGTTCGGCCAGGACGTGTTCGGCCTGGCCGACGAGGTGGTGGTGGACGACCTGGAAAACGCCCGCAAGGGTTCGCGTGAATTGCGCGAGCGCTTTGGCTCGGACGGCGCACCCTGGCAGGGCGTATCGGTGCTGGGGCAATGGCTGGCCGACGGCAAGACGCGCCCGTCCGAGGCGCGGTTGACGATCTTCAAGGGCATGGGCATGGGTTTGTCCGACCTGGCGATGGCGCGCGTGGTCCATGAGCATGCGCGCGCGCACGGGCTGGGCGTGGCGCTGCCGCCGCAGACCCGCGAAAACCTGCTGCTGGCGCAGCCCTGAACCGATATTCATCAACAACATCGCACCGGCCACGCGCCGGCGGCAAGAGGAGACAAGCATGTTCGTGGACGTCAGCGGGGCCAGCCCCCGCGAACAAAACAAGTGGCCGTCGATCGTGATTCCTAAAGAGGATATCGATCTGGAAATTGCCCGCCTGATCGACGCGCCCCGGCCCGACAACGGCCGCCGCGCCTCGCTCATCACGCATCCCGAAGCGACCGCGCCCGGCCTGGGTCTTGCCCCCGGCACCGACGTCACCATCAACGTGGTCAACCCCGGCGAGCGCACCTACAACCTGCGCAAGAACTCCAACATGCTGGAGATCTGTATCAGCGGCGAGGGCGTGGCCACCGTGGCGGGCCGCGACATCCGCGTGGGGCATTGGGACGTTTGGAATACGCCGGCCATGCAGGTGCATTCGTATCGCAACGACGGCAAGACGCCGTGGGTGCGCTTGTCGTACTCGAATGCGCCCTTGCTGGAAAAGCTGGAAATCCATTACGTCGAAGAATTCGAGGGCGACGTGCCGCCCGCCGACGCCAACACCCGTCCCGTGCCGCCGCGTGCGCCGGACGCCGCGCGTTCGCGCGACCTGGCGCTGCGCGAACAGATCACGCCCGAGGGCGCATGGCTGATGGGCTACGAATGGCTGATCGATATCGACGTGCTGGAATCCAAGGCGCTGCATTGGCCCTGGCAGGCGGTGTCGCGCTATCTGCCGACGGTGGAAGACATGGCGCGCGGCTACAACGGCCGCCGCCTGTTCGTGCTGTACAACCCGGCCACCGAACGCCGCATCGGCACCACGCACAGCTTTTTCGCGACGATTTCCTCGTCGCCGCCCGACAACCATCACGTGCCGCACCGGCACAGCTCGTCGGCCATCAACTATTACCTGCGCGGCAACGGCTACAGCAAGGTCAACGGCATGCGGCTGGACTGGAAGGCGGGGGACCTGATCCTGTCCGCGCCCGGCTGGGCGATGCACTCGCACCACTCCGGCACCGAAACCACTTCGGCGTTGACGGTGCAGGACCATCCGCTGCAAATCGCCATGGAGTCGCTGATCTGGCAGGAGCGCATGCAGGAGCCCATCCTGGCGCTGGGCAGCCAAAGCGGCTTTGAAAGCAACCGCGCGCAACTGGCCGCCGCGTCCTGATCGCGCCTTTTCACAAAACGACATCCGGATTGACCATGACCTTGACCGACCTGTCCGACGCGCCGGCGCTGCGCGCGCAATTGCGGGATTTCTACGACGACTACGCCTTCTGCCTGGATGAAGGCAAGCTGGAAGAGTGGCCCGACTTCTTCACCGAAGACTGCCACTACCGCGTGCTGTCCCGCGAAAACCACGACGCCGGCCTGCCGCTGGGCCTGATCTATTGCATGAACAAGAACATGGTGCGCGACCGCGTCACCGCCTTGCGCGAAACCACCATGTTCGAACCGCGTTCGCTGCGCCATTTCATCAGCGGCGTGCGTGTCATGGAATTGCAGGGCGACCACATCGTGTCGCAAGCCAACTTCGCCGTGATGGAGTCGCTGTCCGACCGCGAGCCCACCTTGAACATGGTCGGCCGCTACCTGGACGTGCTGCGCGTCACCCCCGAAGGCGTGGCGATCAGCCGCCGCGACTGCGTGTACGACAACTACCGCGTGCGCACTTCGCTGATCGTGCCCATCTGAATTTGCTTGAAGGAAACCGCCATGACCTGTTCCGATTCCGCCGTGCTGGACACGCCTGCCACGGCGCCCATCCACCTTGAACGCCGCTGGCCCAAAGAGGGCTACACCCGCATCCCCAACTGGGTCTATACCGACCCGGCCATCTTCCAGAAAGAAATGGACGTGTTCTTCGCGGGCCAGACCTGGAACTACGTGGGCCTGGAATGCGAAGTGCCCGAGACCGGCAGCTACAAGCGCAACTGGATCGGCAACCGCCCGGTCATCATGGTGCGCACCGAAACCGGCGACGTGAACGTGCTGGAGAACCGCTGCGCGCATCGCGGCGCGCAGATCTGCTGGCAGAACACCGGCCGCGTCACCGACTTCACCTGCCCGTACCACCAGTGGAACTACGACCTGAACGGCAACCTGCAAGGCGTTCCGTTCCGGCGCGGCGCGATGGGCAAGGGCGGCATGCCGCGCGACTTCGATCCCAAGCAGAACGGCATCCGAAAACTGCGCAGCGTGAACCGTGGCGGCTCGATCTGGGCCACGTTTTCCGATGAAGCCCCCAGCTTTGAAGACTATTGCGGCCCCGAAGTGCTGGCCGAAATCGACCACATGCTGCCGGGCAAGCCGCTCAAGCTCTTGGGGTACAGCCGCCAGCTGATTCCCAGCAACTGGAAGATGTACCTGGAAAACCTGAAGGATCCGTACCACGCGACCCTGCTGCACACGTTCTACATCACGTTCGGCCTGTGGCGCGCGGATTCCAAGTCGGAATGCATCCCCACGGGCGGCGGCGCGCACAGCGTCATGGTGTCGCACAACGAGGGCAAGAAGAAGACCGAAGCCACCACCGAGATGAGCCGGTTTCGGGATGACCTGGAATTGCTGGACCTGGAAACCGTCACCCCGCGAGCCGAGTTCAACCGCGGCCGCGTGGGTGGCGCCTGGGTGTTCCCGGCCGCGCAATTCGGCATCCAGGCCAATTCGCTCAAGACCCGCCACGTGATCCCGCGCAGTCCGACCGAGCACGAGCTGGTCTTTACCTATTACGGCTACGAGGACGACGACGAGGAAATGACCCGGCTGCGCTTGAAGCACGCCAACCTGCTGGGCCCGGCCGGCTTCGTGTCGATGGACGACAGCGAAATGCTGAACCAGGTGCAGATCGGCGTCACCGGCTACCCCGAGGCGCGCGGCATCGTCGAGATGGGCGGACGCGACACGGAACCGGCCGACTACATGGTGACCGAAGTGCTGATCCGGTCCTTCTACGACTATTACCGCAAGGCGATGGGGCTCTGATATGGACACCTGGAAGCCCGTTGCGCAGGTCGGCGACATTTCGCCCGACACCGGCACCTTGCGCGTCGTATACGAAGGCGAAGCCGTCTGCCTGTACAAGCTGCCCGACGAAATCTGCGCCACGCAGGACCGCTGCCCGCACGGCAACGCCAGCCTGGCCGATGGTTATCTGGAAGACGGCACGATCGAATGCCCGCTGCATCAGGGCGTATTCGACATCCGTACCGGCAAGCCGCAGTGCCCGCCGGTCACGACCGACCTGCGCCGCTATGAGGTCCGCGTCGAGGCGGACACCGTCTACCTGAAGGCGCAGACTCCGTGAACGCAGGCGCGATCGTCATCGTCGGGGCGGGGCAGGCGGGCGGTTGGGCCGCCACCACCTTGCGCGAACGCGGCTACGCGGGTCGCATCGTCTTGCTGGGCGACGAAGCGCATGCTCCCTATGAGCGGCCGCCCTTGAGCAAGGCCGTGCTGGGCGGCCACGCGCCGCCCGAAAGCACCGAGCTGTTTTCCGCTGAACGGCTGGCCGCGCTGGACATCGCGTTTTGCCCCGGCGTGTCGGCCACCCGCTTGCGTCTGGCCGACAAAGCGGTCGATACGTCGGACGGCGGCGCGGTGGCCTATGACAAGCTGATTCTCTGCATGGGCGGCCGTCCCATCGTGCCGCCATTGCCCGGCGTGGCATGGAGCGCGGCGGGGTCGTCGGCGGGGTCGTCGTCAGCCTCCGGCGTGCACGTGCTGCGCACCCGCGACGATGCGCTGCGCCTGCGCGCCTGCCTGGGTCCGGACAAGCACGTCGTGATCGTGGGCGGCGGCTGGATCGGATTGGAAGTCGCGGCCACCGCGCGCCAGGCCGGCACCCGCGTGACCGTGCTGGAACAGGCCGAACGCCTGTGCGCGCGCAGCGTCCTGCCCGCCGTGTCCGCGCATCTGGCCGCGCTGCATGCGGCGCAAGGCGTGGACCTGCGGCTGGGCGTCGGACTGCGCGCGGTGGTGGAGGACGATGCAGAGGATGGACGCGAGGGCGGGCAGGGCGCGTGCCGCCCCGTCGCCGAGCTGAGCGATGGCCAGCGTCTGGCCGCCGACGCCGTGGTGCTGGGCGTGGGCCTGCAAGCCAACGACGACCTGGCGCGCGAGGCGGGCATCGCCTGCCAGCGCGGCGTGCTGGTCGACCAATATTGCCGGACCTCCGCGCCCGACGTGTATGCGGCGGGCGACGTGGCGGTGTCCACGCTTGCCGGCGACGGCGCCACGATGCGCCTGGAATCCTGGCAGAACGCGCAAGACCAGGGGACGGCGGCGGCGCTGTCCGCGCTGGGCGAGACCACGCCTTATCTGCCGACTGGCGCGGTCTGGTCCGAGCAGTACGACGCCATGGTGCAGATCGTGGGCTTTCCCGCGCTGGCGGCCAGCGAAGTGCTGCGCCCGCAAGTGGATGCACGCGCCTTGCTGTCGGTGGGCCTGGACAGCGGCGGCCATGTGGTCGCCGGCGTCGCCGTCAATGCGCCGCGCGACTTGCGCCAGTTGCGCAAATGGATCGCGCAACGCGCGGTCGTGAACCCGGCATTGCTGCAACGGCCCGACGTGCCGCTGGCAAGCGCCCAAATCGGATAACGGAGCCCACCCAAGATGGAACATTCTTCAACAGCCATAGAGATCAAGGCTGCGTGCGAAGCGGCGGTCCTGACGTTCTTCCATGCGCTGGACACCCGCCGCCACGACGCCGCCGCCGCGCTGATGGCCGAAGACGGCGTCTGGATGCGGCAAGGGCGCCGGCTTTGCGGCCCGGCGCAGGTGCTGGACGCGCTCAATGCCCGAGCGCCCGAGCGCAGCACCTGCCATGTCATCACCAACCTGCGGCTGATCTCGACCGACGGCGAGTGCGCAACGGTGGGCTATTTTTTGACGGCCTACGACAGCGTGCCGCAAGAGCAGGGCGGCGCGCCCCGCCTGGTGTCGATCCGAGAATGCCAGGACGTGCTGATCGCCACGCAGGATGGGTGGCGTCTGGCCGACAAGAGCAGCCGCCGCCATCTGCCGCCCGAATGACCCGCAAGACACGGATAGCCGAAAAATCAACGCCGGCCGCGCCATGATGCAAGGGGCCGGGATGAGAAAACCACACGATTGCAGCACCCCAAGGAGACAAGCATGGATGCCAACACCATAAGAACATTGGCGCTGCGCCTGGACGAGGCCGAGCAGAGCCGCCGCCAGATACGCCAGTTGTCGCTCGACCATCCCGAGATCACCATCGCCGACGCCTACGCCATCCAGCGAGAATGGGTCGCACACAAGATCGCATCGGGCCGCCGCCTGATCGGCCACAAGATCGGGCTGACCTCGCGCGCGATGCAACTGTCATCGCAGATCGACGAACCGGACTACGGTGCGTTGCTGAACGACATGCTGTTCGCCGATGGCGCCGAGATTGCCCGCGACCGTTTCATCGTGCCGCGCGTGGAAGTGGAACTGGCCTTCATTCTTGACCGCCCGCTGCAAGGCCCTGGCGTCACGCTGTTCGACGTGCTGGACGCGGTGCGCTACGTGATTCCCGCGCTGGAAATCATCGATGCGCGCTCGCATCAGATCGACCCGGACTCCAAGCGGCCCCGCAAGGTGTTCGACACCATCGCCGACAACGCCGCCAACGCGGGCGTGGTCATGGGCGGCCGCCCGGTGCGCGTGGGCGAGATGGACCTGCGCTGGGTGGGCGCGATGATGTCGCGCAACGCCGTCATCGAAGAAACCGGCCTGGCGGCGGGCGTGTTGAACCATCCTGCCAATGGCGTCGCGTGGCTGGCCAACAAGCTGGGCGAACACGGCGTGGGCCTGGAAGCCGGCCAGATCATTCTGGGCGGCTCGTTCACGCGCCCCGTCTTCGCGGACGCTGGCGACACCTTCCACGTGGACTACGGTCCGCTCGGTTCCGTCAGCTGCCGCTTCGTCTGACGCCACCGCACGCACATCAATATTCAAAACCGGCATCAAAACAGCGCGCCCGATATTCCTAGAGCCCAAGCGCAGGCGCGCCCGATATCCCACAGGAGACAAACAGTGAAACCTTCCAACCCCTTGATCTATATGATCGCCGCCGCCTGCGCGGCGTTGCCATCCGCCCCGGCCCTGGCGCAACAGGCTGCCTGGCCGACCCACGCCATCACGCTCGTCGTACCGTTCGCGGCGGGCGGCGGCGGCGACACGCTGGCCCGACTGGTAGCCGAACCGCTGTCGCGCGAACTGGGCCAGACCATCATCGTGGAGAACCGCCCCGGCGCGGGCGGCAACATCGGCACCTCGATCGCCGCGCGCGCCAATCCGGACGGCTACACGCTGTCCTACGGCACCAATGGCACGCAGGCAACCAACCACTGGCTGTACAAGACGCCGGGCTACGCGCCCAGCGACTTCGAGCCGATCTCGCGCTTTACCGTCATCGCGGCGGCGCTGGTCGTGAACGGCACGGATGATCGCTTCAAGACGCTGGATCAGTTGCTGGCCTACGCCAAAGCGAAGCCCGGCGAACTGACCTGTGGGTCGGCCGGCAACGGCACCTCGTCGCACCTGGCCTGTGAATTGCTGAACCAGATGGCGGGCATCAAGGTCATGCACATCCCGTACAAGGGCGGCGGCGCGGCCATGACGGACCTGCTGGGCGGCCGCATCTCGTTCCTGATCGACGTCATGCCCAACGTGTCGGGCCAGATCGCGGCGGGCAAGTTGCGCGCGCTGGCAGTGACGACGCCCCAGCGTGTCGCGTCCAACCCCGACATCCCCACGATGAGCGAAGCTGGCGTGAAGGGCTATGAGTTCTTCGCCTGGGATGGCCTGTACGCACCCAAGGGCACGCCGCCCGCCGTGCTGGACAAGCTGAACGCCGCCGTCAACCGCACGCTGCAACAGCCCGAAGTGAAGAAGATGCTGGAATCGCGCGGCGCCATCCCGTCGCCGACGTCGCGCCAGTCCCTGGCCGAATTCGGCGCCGAGGAATACACCCGGCTGGGCAAGGTCGTGAAAACGGCAGGCGCGGCGATCGACTAAGCGACGGGCAGGGGAGCGGGGCGCGCGGGGAAGGGGAAACCGTCAGGACGGCAGCGCCTCGTGGTCCATCGCGGCGCTGGCCAGGCGCTTGGCTTCTTCGGCCACTCCCTTGCGTTCGCTATAGCGGCTGGTCAGGTAATCGCTGCGGTCGCGCACCAGCAGCGTGAACTTGACCAGCTCTTCCATCACGTCGACGACCCGGTCGTAATAGGCCGAAGGCCGCATCCGGCCCGCCTCGTCGAATTCCTGAAACGCCTTGGCCACCGAAGACTGGTTGGGGATCGTCACCATCCGCATCCACCGGCCCAGCACGCGCAAGGCGTTGACCGCGTTAAAGGATTGCGATCCGCCCGACACCTGCATGACCGCCAAGGTGCGACCCTGCGTGGGTCGCACACTACCGGTTTCCAGCGGCAGCCAATCGATCTGGCTCTTGAACACGCCGGTCAGCGTGCCGTGACGCTCCGGACTGCACCAAACCTGTCCCTCGGACCACAACGACAAGGCGCGCAACTGCGCCACCTTGGGATGATCGGCCGGCGCGCCATCCGGCAACGGCAAGCCCGTGGGATCGAAGATGCGGGTCTCGGCGCCCAAGCGGGTGAGAATGCGCGCGGCTTCCTCGGTCAGCAGGCGGCTGTAT
This sequence comes from Achromobacter piechaudii NBRC 102461, assembly GCF_001571245.1. GTDB lineage: Bacteria > Pseudomonadota > Gammaproteobacteria > Burkholderiales > Burkholderiaceae_B > Achromobacter > Achromobacter piechaudii. The sequence goes on from NZ_BCTK01000001.1 coordinate 1,266,155, forward strand.
GAGCGCTCGCGCAGCGAGCCATACAGCAGCAGAATGCGCGGCGGATGCGTCGCGCCGCCCGTCAGGGCCAGCTTTTCTTGGTCGGGCACATCCAGCAGCGCGTCGTCCAGGCTGGGAAGGCTCTGGTCCGAAGGCGGGCAATACGTCGTCATGGCAATTCTCTTTATCTACGCAATCCAGCAAAAGCCGGCGCGTTCGGCCGGCTTTCCATGGAAAAAATCTCAGCGCACGCGGCGCCCGTGTTCATCGATCACGGCTTCGCCGTCTTCCTTGACGAACGCCCCAAGTTGCGGCGCGTCCAGAATATCCAGGACCAGCTCAGACGGACGGCACAAACGCACGCCGGCAGGCGTCACGACAATCGGACGGTTGATCAGAATGGGATTGGCCAGCATCGCGTCGATCAACGCGGCGTCGTCCAGCGACTCATCATTCAGGCCCAGCTCCTTACAGATCGCTTCCTTTTGCCGCATGGCCTCGCGCACGGACAGGCCGGCGCGCGAAATCAGGTCGACCAGCGTGTCGCGGTCGGGCGGAGTCTTAAGGTATTCAATGACTTGCGGCTCGATGCCTGCATTGCGAATCAGCGCCAAGGTGTTGCGCGAGGTGCCGCACTTGGGGTTGTGATAGATGGTGACGTTGCTCATGGTGTGCAAAGTTCCGAGTTAGGGGTGATAGAAGTGGCCTGCGCAGCTATTGAAATAAAGTCAGGCCCGGGAATGTTCATAAAACAGCAACGGACGGAGCCGTGTCGCGCGCTACGCGGAAGGCAACCCAAGCCAGCCGTGGACGCCTACGTAGATGCCGACCGCGATGATCAGCACGCTTGACAGGTAGGGCGCCCGCCGGGCGATTACGCTGAACCAGGGAGCGCGCCGGGTGACATGCCGCACGCTAAGCGCCGCGACTGCCCCGACCGTCACCAACGTGATGGCCAGCCCGATCGAGAAGCACAACACCAGCACGGCCCCAAGCGTGAATTCCTTCAACTGCAAGCAAAGCAGCAGCACCGTGATGGCCGCAGGGCAGGGGATAAGCCCGCCCGTCAGCCCAAACAAAGCGATCTGCCAGTTGGTCACATTCCGGTTCGCAAAGCGCCGCCGAATGTCATTGGCATGCGCCAGTTGGTGCGCGTCCTGATAGCCTTCGCCAGCAACATCCAGGCCGCGCAGTTCTTCATGAATGGGGTCGTGCTGGTGGCCATCCGGCTCTACGAACGCGACGTCATAACTATGAGCGTGACCACCGTGGACCAAGGTCAGCCGCGCCATGAATTCATGAGGTTCTGGTATCTCTTCCAGAGATTCCAGGAAGCCATTCTTCTGCCTGAACCGGAACACTTGTTGTTGGCCATCGATTCGCTCGGTGGTGACCGTGACTTCCTGAGCCTGCCAGTCATTCCCTCCAAGACGGGTCAGGCGCCAACGTGCAGGCATGCCGTCCTCGAACAATTCAAGCGCTACGCGGCCGTGTCCGGTGTCGATTTCATGGCGCGCGGCGCCGTGGTGGTGATCAGCGTGGTGATGATCGTTGTGGTGATGATCGTTGTGGTGGTGATCGCCGTGGTCATGATCATGATGAGAGTGTCCGTGCGCCTCGCCATGCTGCTCGCGCCAGGTTCTCCAGAACATCCAGGCAGCGATCAGCACGATGATCGCGCCAGAGGCCAGTTGAAAGTAGGGCTCCAGTTCCTCGGCCGCTACGCCTCGCCATAAGTACATACCACCCAGGCCGATGCCCCACACGATCAGCGTGTGCGAGATCGTCGCGGTCAGGCCCAACAGCACCGCCTGCCATACGGTTCCCCGGATGGCCACGATGAAAGCCGCCATCATTGTTTTGGAATGGCCCGGCTCAAGGCCGTGCAGGGCGCCCAACAGGATGGCGCTTGGAATGAACAGCCAGGCGTGGGTAGCGCCCTGAGCAATCAGCTCGGGAAACGACAGCATGGGGAAAAGCCTTTAGAGGTAGCTCGTGTTCTCTTGTGAAAACCGGACAGGCAGATCGCAGCGGCAACCGCGAACCCTGAGACGGTGCAAGCGCCGATCAGCGCGAACACGCTCGCAATAGGGATGGGAAAGTGCTTCATCGGGAATTCCTGGTCAGCAGGTCCCGCGGCCAACAGGATCGGAGATCTCGCAGAGCGCTCCCTGACAGCAGTGCTCGGTCAGGTAGCCAAGCAATCCATCCATTTGAGAAAAGTCGGCGCGATAGATCAGGTTGCGTCCCTGCGGTTCGACGCTCACCAGGCCGGCATGCGCAAGTTCCTTCAGATGGAAGGACAACGTATTACGCGCCACGCCGAGTTGGTCAGCCAGAACGCTGGGCAGCAACCCTGGAGTGCCTGCCACAACGAGCGCGCGGAAAGTCCGCAGTCGCTGGGGATGGGCAAGAGCGCCTAGCGCCGAGATGGCTTGATCTTCATTCATTATTCGATCATACAACGATCATTGAACTGTCTGATATCAAGAGGTCCGGCTCGAAGCGGGTCAGAGGGGACATTTGAATGCCGTCAGTCGCCAAAGCATCGCAACCCGCATAATTCGTACTTTACATAATACACATTATGCGGATTACGCCAGTTGGGCGATCCACCTCATCAGAAGCCGACTTCTTCATTGCACTTGACCCCGCCCAGGTTTCCCCGGTTAATGTCGCTCCCCATCGTCCAGCGGACTCCTGTGCAGGAGTCATCGCCTCTGTCCACGTCAAGGTTATGGTTGCATCCACCCTCGTTGCCATGCTGTGTGCACATCTACTGTGCTTTTCGGGCATGTTTTTATTAATCAGCCGTCGTCTGCCCGGCAACCGGATGGGAATGGATTTCTTCGCCGCGGGCAATCTGCTGCTGGCGTGTGCCTATATTCTGCAACTGGTCGAAGGCGGCCCTGCGTGGAGCGTCATGAGCGTCGTCAACCACATCCTCACGCTGGCCGCGCCGATTGCCTACTGGCTGGGCGCGATGCGCTTTTTTGGGCGTCAGGTTCGATTGTGGCGGACGTTGATCCTGTTTTCCGTGGCTTATGGCATTGCCCAATGGGTGGTGCAATCGACCGCCGGGCCGACCGCGCGCTACGCAATGCTTGCGGCGATGGCCAGCCTGCTTTTCTTTGTGATGACTCTCACCGTGATCTATGGGGTTCGTACGTTCGCAAAGGACTTGTACGGAGAGATGTTCTTCTTTGCGCTTCTGATTAGCGGCATCTGTGTTCTGAACGCGTTGAAGTTCTTGAAAATCGTCGATGGCGGCCTGGATGCGCTGCACATGGATAGCCGATTTCAAATGATCTTCTACATCTACATGTCCACGCTGGCGACCATTGTGCCCCCTTCCATCGTCTGGCTCGTACTGCGGCGCCTGACGGATAGCCTGCGCAATATGGCGGCCCGGGATCCCATGACGGATCTGCTCAATCGCCGAGGGCTGCTGGAGGCGCTGACCCAGTCTTTCAACGCCCGAAATGCCGGGCCGGCTCGCCTGCTGCTGTTGGATGTCGATCATTTCAAGCGCATCAATGACACCTATGGGCATCAAGCCGGCGACGAAGTCATATGCCAGGTCGCAGACATACTCCGCTCCACGGTCCGCCGCGGCGACTTGACGGGTCGTATAGGCGGAGAAGAGTTCGTGGCTGTCTTCCTGGACGCTGACGGCGACCGTGTCATCCACTTGGCAGAGCGTCTGCGCGCCAGCGTTGAAGGCCATGCCATCAACGTGGCGGGTTCTGCCGGTGCGCTGCGCTGCACGGTCACCATTGGAATTTCACCCCCCTTTCATGGCGTACATGATCTGGAGGAAGCGCTTCGGCACGCCGACGCTGCGCTGTATAGAGGCAAGGCGGCGGGACGGAATCGAATCGAATCAGCCGATGTCTTCAGCAGCATTCCTGCTGAAAGCGCCAAATTGGTTCTCGCGCAGACGGGCCCCTAGACACCGATGTTCGGCGCAACCGCCGCGCCTTGGATCCCATGCCGTTTCAGCGCCTGGGCAACAAAGCCACTGCGCTTCATTTCTTCGACAAATTCACGCAGCACATTTGCCGCCGCCGCCCCTCGGCTGGGCGGCAAGCCCATTGCCTGCCGGATGGTCATGAAGCTGCCGGGCAACAGGCGCAGGCCCGGATGTTCCAGCGCGTCCTTCTCAAGCTGCTGCTTGACGCCAGCGGCGACGTCGTCGCCTGCGCTTAGAAAAGTCTGGACCACCGTGGGCGACGTGGCCGCGCGCGTGATGGTGGCGTGCTTCAGTTCCCGGCTAAGGAACAGGTCGTAGGCACTGCCCTTCCCCACGGTCACGCGGTGGCCGGCGCGGTCGACTTCGTCCATGGACTGCAAGGGCGAAGCGTTTTTGACCAGATAGGCCCCTTCGATCAGGACATAGGCATCGGTGAACGTGATCGTGGATGCGCGCTTGGGATCGATGGCAAAAAAGCCGATGTCGGCGTTCTCGTTCGAGACCATATCGACGGCCTCGCCGGCGCTCTCAAGCACAACCAGTTCCAGCGGCACGCCCAGGTGAGTTGCGAAGGCCCGGGCAAGGTCGACCGACACGCCTGCGGCCGCGCCCTCGGCGTCGCGCCGCGCCAGGATGGGATTGCCCAGGTTGATGGTGGCGCGCATCGGGCCGGTCGGCGTGAAGGCGGCGATAAGTTCGGAAGTCAGGTTCATAGACAAGATGTTGAGGTTCAAACGCTGATGCGTTGCAGATGGGAGGTACAGCACAAGTCGATGCGCTGGGGGGTGAGATCGTCGCCAAACCACGCGTTGATGGCGGCCTGGCGCGCGGCTACGTACTGCGGTTGCCCGGCAGCATCGAGCGTCATCCCGATGTCGTGCCCCGGCACCAGCAAGGTGCCGGGTTTGCGCCGCCAAAGCTCCCAGATCTGCGCGACGCTGGCATGGCTGGCGTTCCGGTCCGCCGTATCGGCCACCGTGCCTGACAGCAGTTCAGCGCGGTTCTTGGCGGCATCGCCGGTGAACAGAATGGTCTGCTCGCCCGCGTCCACGTAGAACACCAGATGCCCGGGCGTATGGCCCGGCGCGGCAATCGCTGTCATGGCAGGCAGAAACACGTCGCCGTCCTGCAATTGGCGGACGCGCTCAAGCCGGGTCAATTCGCGCACATACAGTTCGGGCAAGGGATTGAAGCCGGGTGGTTGGTCTGCCGCCCAGCGCAATTCCTTGGCGCCGATCCACACCGTGGCGTTCGGAAACAGCGTGAAGTTGACGGCATGGTCGTAGTGCGCGTGCGTCAGGACCACGTCGGTGATCGCCTCGGGCGTGACGCCGCACGCGGCAAGCTGCTGGCCCAGCAGATGGCGCACGCCAAATGCGCCGACGTCGACAAGAATGTTGTGGCCGCCGTGGCGCAGCAGCGTTGTTGTGCTCCAACCCAAACCACCGTGGCACACTGCCCTGCCCGGATAACCCTGAATGAGTATGTCGATCTGGTACATGGTCAATCCGCCTTGATGTTTGCGTCCTTGATCAGCTTTCGATAGCGGCCCAGGTCGTCTTTGATCAGCGCCGCGAAAGCCTCGGGGGTGCCGGCAACCATCTCGTTGCCCCCTTCCGTCGCCAGCTTCTGAATGACTTCCGGATCGCCTGCGGCCCGTTGCACAGCCTGATGCAGCCGCGCGATGATGGCGGGATCCGTGCCGGCCGGCGCCAATAGCCCCTGGAACTGCGTGACGGCGAAGTCCTTGTAGCCCAGCTCCTGCAAGGTCGGAATTTCCGGCAGGCCGGGCGCGCGGCGCGGACCAGACACCGCATAGCCGCGCAGCTTGCCGGACCGGATATGCGGCGTGGCGGTCACCACCGTATCGAACGTGAACGTCAGCTGGCCGCCCAGCACATCGGTCAGCGCCTGCGCGTTGCCCTTGTAGGGAATATGCGAAAGCTGGGTTCCGGTCTGGCGCGCAAACAGCTCGCCCGCCAGATGGCCGCCAGCGCCCACGCCCGCCGAGCCGTAAGTCACCGAGCCGGGAGCCTTCTTGGCTTGCGCGATCAGGTCGGGGATGCCTTGGATCTTCGATTGGCCGGGCACGACCAACACATATTGATAGCTGGTGATCTGGCTGATGGGCGCGAAGTCGGCGACGGGATCGTAGGGGGTCTTGGCGTAGAGCGACGGGTTCACCACCAGCGGGCCGCTCGCGTCCAGCAGCAAGGTGTAGCCATCGGGCGCGGACTTGGCCACCATGTCCGTGCCGATCATGCCGTTGGCGCCGGGTTTGTTCTCGACCACCACCGTGGCGCCCAGGTCCTTGGTCATGTGCGCGGCCATCACGCGCGCCGTGATGTCGGCCGCGCCGCCCGCCACGTAGGGCACGATCATGCGGATGGGCTTGTCGGGATAGCCGGCGGCCGACGCCGATCCGGCAGCCAGGGACATCATTGCCGTGCTTGCCAGCGCCCAAGCGAATGCGTGGATTGCTTTATTTTTCATCGTTGTCTCCTGCATGCCGGCTTTTATTCAGCGTGACGCTTCAACAGCGCCAGCACATCGGCGTCCAGCGCGATGCCGTCTTTGCGTTGCGACGCCAGGCGCGCAAGCTCGATTTCGCCCGGTTGAATGACAGGACGCTGCGCATCGGCGGGCGGGCTCTCATGCAGGATGGACGCAAAGTCGTTCATGCGTTCGGCCAACCAGCTGGCCGAGCCCAGGCGACGTGTGTCGATCAGCAGGAAGAAATGGCCCAGGTTCTGCGGCTGATCGGGGGCATCGACCCACGATTTCACATGGGTCAGGTAGGCGGCGTTGGACAGCAGGCCGGCAAACAGATCGACCATCAGGGCCAGGCCGTAGCCCTTGTGGCCGCCGATGGGTTGCAGGAATCCGTCCAGCGCCTGTTTGGGATCGGTGGTCGGCAGGCCCTGCGCGTCCGTGGCCCAGCTGTCCGGAATGCTTGTGCCGGCTTTCAGCGCATTGCGGATCTTGGCGCGGGCCACCACGCTCATCGCCATGTCCAGCAGGAAGTGTTTGCCGCCCGGGTTGGGCACGCCGAAACCGATCGGGCTGTTGCCCACGCGGGCGTCCGTGCCGCCCCAGGGTGCGATCGTGGTGGTGGCGTTGCTGCCGATGATGCTGGCGTAGCCGGCCTCGGCGGCCAAGAGGCCATACGGAGAGATCGGGCCAAAGTGGTTGCTGTTGCGGGCAAACGCAATGCCCACCCCACTCTCTTTTGCGGCGGCCATCGCCGCACGCAGCGCATGCATGCCGACCAGGGGGCCTACGCCATTGTCGCCATCGATCAGGCGGATGGCCGGGGCCGGGCTGCTGACCTGAATCTTCGCCTCTGCGTTGATCCCCTTGACCTGCAAGCGCTCGCCGTAGGACTCGATGCGCGACAGGCCGTGGGTGGACAGGCCGAACAGATCGGCCAGCACCAGGATCTCGACCACGTCGGCCGCATCGGCGGGCGGCAAGCCCAGCCGTTCGAAGGCCTGGACGCCCAGTTTCTTCAGTTCGCTTTCCGGGACGACGACTTTGTCACGAGTGTTGGACATGCTGATGCTTCCGATAGGAGTTGAGGTTATTCAATGGACAGGCGCGCGTCTTTCACGACCTTGCCCCAACGCTTTTCTTCGGCGTCGATGAATGCGGCGAATTCGGCGGGGCCCGCGCCGGAGGGTTCGCTGGCGTCGTGCGCCAGGCGGCTGCGCACGGCGTCGCTCTGCAAGGCTTTCACGGCGGCCTGATGCAGCCGCTCTACGACGGGCGCGGGCGTGCCGGCCGGCGCCAGCAAACCGAACCATTGCGAGCTTTCGAAACCCGGAAAACCTTGTTCCGCGACGGTGGGCACGTCCGGCAATACGGACAGCCGCTGGGCGGATCCGACCGCGATGATGCGGATGCTGCCAGCCTGCGCATGCGGCAACAGTCCCGGCGTGCCGGCGGCTGCGGCGTCGATATTGCCGGCCAGCAGGTCGTTCACCTGCGCGCCGGTGCCCTTGTACGGCACGTGGACGACGTCGATGCCCGCAGCGGTTTTCAACATTTCGAAGGCCAGGTGGCCCGCGCTTCCATTGCCCGCCGAACCGTAGTTCAGTTGGCCGGGCTTGGACTTTGCAAGCCCGACGAACTCCGGCAAGGTCCGCACCGGCACCTTGGCGCCCACGGCAAACAGCATCGGCAGCTTGGCCAGCAGCACGATGGGCGCGAAGTCGCGCCGGGCGTCGTAATTGAGTTTGGGCATCATGCTGGGGTTGACCGCCAGCGTGCCGACGTGCCCCAGGATGAGCGTGTAGCCATCGGGATTGGCGCGCGCCACTTCGCTGGTGGCGATGGTCCCCTGCCCTCCGCCCTTGTTCTCCACCACGACCTGCTGCCCCAGATCCCGCGACATTTCGACGGCGACGGCGCGGGCCACCACGTCGGAGCTGCCGCCAGGTCCATAGGGAACGAGCAGCCGAATCGGCCGTTCGGGCCACGCCGCCTGCGCAAGCGGGGCCAGCGTGGACATGCCGAACGCAATCAGGGCGCCGGCGACAAGGCGGCGAGTAAGCAGTCCACTACGCAATCCAGAAAGCAATGACATCGATCGAGTCTCCGTGTGAGCGCCGCCTCTTGGAGCGGCTGACGGCTATCGTGCGCCCCGGTCGGAATAGAGTAAAGTGCAAAAATTCGCTCGATTCTTGTCCAAAACGCATGAAATTCGATCTTGCAGACCTGCGCGCTTTTTTGGCCGTGGCCGATCTGGGAAGCTTCCGCGCGGCCTCCGACGCGCTGCATCTGTCGCAATCGGCGCTGTCGCGCCGCGCGGACAAACTGGAGGCGGCACTTGGCGTGCAGCTGTTCACGCGCACCACGCGCCGGGTGGAACTGACCACCATCGGACGGGGCTTCGTGCCACGCGCGCGCAATGTGCTCAACGAGCTTGAAAGCGCGTTAGTCGGAATCCAGGATGTGGCCGAAAGGCTTTCGGGCCAGGTGACGGTCGCTTGCGTGCCGTCGGCGGTGGCGTACTTCCTGCCGGAAGTCATCCGCGATTACCACGCGAAATATCCGCGCATCCGCATCCGCATCATTGATGAGTCGTCATCACAGGTGCTGACGGCCGTGGCGCGTGGCGAGGCGGACTTCGGCCTGACCTACATCGGCACCAATGACGCGGAGATCGAATTCAGGCCCTTGCTGGAAGAGGCCTTCGTGGTGGCGTTAAGCCGGGGCCACCCGCTGGCTCGGCGCAAATCACTTAAATGGGGAGATCTGGCGGACCACCCGTACATCACCCTGGCGCAAGGCAGCGGCAACCGCTTTCTGATCGATCAGGCGCTGGCCCTCAGCGGCGATCGGCCCCGCCATTTTTGCGAGGTGCAGCATGTGCCGGCGCTGGTGAGCATGGTGGAAGCCGGGCTGGGCATCGGCGTGGTTCCGCGTCTGGCGATGCCGGCCAACGATCACGGCACGCTGGTCAGCGTGCCGCTGACGGATCCTTCCGTGACCCGCAAGATTGGCTTGATCCACCCGCGCGGCAAGGCGCTCAATCCCGTCGCCAAACTTTTCTACGACCTGCTGGCGGAACAGGTGGAATCAAGAAGCCGGGGGTAAGGCGAACGATGTTGTGGGCCACGGATCTGGCTCATTCCCGATGTTCGCCGACAAGGCCCCGGTCAGCCTGAGCAGCAGGCGGGTCGCGGGATTAGCCTGACCGTGCTCCCGCTGCTGCCAGACGATGCAACGCCTCATGCCACCTATCGTCATTCATTGACGCGCTCGATATCTCCCAGCGTCCACGACTTGTCGAAGAAGGCTTCGGTAGGAGCGTAAAAGCGGAAATAGGTGAACCAGCCCTCGCCAGGATTGGTCTGCACCCAGTTCTGCTCGTGGCCTTTGACCGGCTTGGGACCATAGTAAATATCCACGGACCCGTCGGCATTGGCTTCCAACCCTTGCTTGGTGGACGACAGATCGGGCGACTTTTCGTCGTTGACGATCATCTGGCGTTCTTTCTCATCGTAGACAGTCGAAGACCAGAATTGCTTGGCGGGCACGTTGGCGGGAACGTGCAGCTTGTAGGTGTTCTCGCCCGTCAGCCATTTCCCGTCTTTGTCCTGGTAGGTCACGATATAGCGCTGCCCCACCCCCGGCGTCTCGCTCAACATCGCCTTGGAGATGGAGACGGCTTCATAAAACCACGATGCGCGCTCGTCGAACTGGTCCCAGTTTTCGGCGCGCTGGTCCACGCTGACAGTGATGGCGTGCTTCCAGTGGGTGCCTTTCCAGAACGGCGGTTCGAAGCGCTTGGCGTAGTTGTTGGCCTTGGCCATGGCTTGCCCCACGACGGCGGCCTTTTCAAGAACGGCCTTCTGCTGTTCGGTGGGCTGGAATGGCTTGCCTTTTTCAATTCCCAGGAAGCGCAGGTGTTCCAATGTGAAGCGGTCCCGATCGTTGACAGCTTCTTCCTGCACCAGTTGGTTGATGGTCTGCCAATAGGCCATGCCTTCGCGTGGTGTCTGGCTCCACGCTGCTTCCGGAGCTGGCATGACTTGCCAAGGGGTGCCGCCGCCCTTGCCGTCGTTATAGAGGGAGGTGCTCATCTGCGGCACCAGGGTCTTAACCGCTTCGGCTTTATCCGCGCCTAACAGCCGCACGCCGAAAAAAACGTTGTTCGATGGCGACTGCACCACGAAATAACCTTCAGGCGAGATTTTTTCATGGCCCGGAGGCAGGAGCAGGTATTTTGCACCTTCGCCTTTGTCGGGCCCCACCACGCCCAGGTCTGACAGCACACGCTGATGCACGTCCATCACCATGCCCGCCATCAAACCCTTGGGCAAGGTCAGCACCAACGGGCCTGTCTTCGATAAGTCGGCAATGGCCGCGATGTAGGGCGTGGTGTAGTTGGGCGTCAGAATGCCCTGCTTCTGCTTCTGCGTGACGAACGACACCAGTTGGCCGTTTGCGGACTTGAACACTTTGTCCTGGGCGTTCTTCCATTCGATCATGCCGGCGGCGGGTATGCCCCACATATAAGCTTGGGTCGCGCGCATGAAGTCCATTTCGTCGATCAGATGGCTCATGGTTTTTTCGGTGGGATAACCGCCGTCGAACACCAGCTTTCCCACCGCCGAATCCACGGTTTCCATTTTCCCTGCCATGGCGTGAGCACACACGGCAAGCAGCGATCCGCCGATCAACGGCGCCAAGAGAGTTTTGCGATGCTTCATATCGAATCGTCCTTAAGGTGGCGCTGAAACTCCGTTCTTGCCTCGTCGCAAGAACGGACCGGGTGCGCGATGTCAGTTTGGAAACTGCAAATTCAAACCCATATAGATTTGCCAATCGGGTTGTCCAGGTCCACGGCTCGCCACCGAGAACTGCGGCTCGACAAAAAAGTTGTAGACAGTCTTGTTGTGTTTGACCACTTGCCCGATACCCAGCCCCAGCGGCACGCTGTAGCTATCGTTCGCCAGGTTGTAGGTCCAGATTGGCGTGGATCGCAGATACGTGCCGCCGCCCAGCTGATACATGGCGAAGGGCTGGAGCGCCACAAGATCCGCGTCTTCGCGGCGGCTGGAACCGGCAAAGCTGTTCTGCCACGAAAGCAGATAGCCGTACTGGAATTTCGGTGAGCTGGCGTTGAACAGCACGTTGACCAATCCGGCCGACCATTTCTCGCTCCCCACCGCGTTGTCCGTGGCGGTGGGGGCCGTGATCTGCGGACCGAAGCCAAAGCTGACAGCCGGATTGCCGGTGTCCATCAGGTAGGCCGCGAAGACGTTGAGATCGCCCATGCCGGTCGTGTGATGGCCTTCAACCGGAAAAGAATTGACGGGCAGCGAGGCGCGCATGAGCCAGTTGCTGCTGGAAATGGAAAACGGCTGGGCGTAGCGCAGCCAGAATTGGTTGGCATTCCTGCCAGTTTCTGTCTGGCGGCCGATGTAGTAATTCTGCATGTTGAAGGCCGTCATGTTGGCCAGCGGATTATTGGCCTGGGCCGCCGCGCTGGCCTCGTCCTGGCCAGATGCGGGCCGCATCGTGACCAGGCCGGCAGCGCAGAGGCATCCTGCAATCCAAACGCCATGGGTCTTCATTCGGTCTCCTGGAATCCTTCTTGAATGGCAATCGCGCCGTGGCCCCGTTGCGCCAGGAACTGCGCCGCGCGCCTAAAGCAGCGTGAAGAAAAGTTTGGACAGCGTGCTTTTCACCGGCCACTGCGTCGCGACCAATATCAGCAAGGGCAGTGCCGACGGCAGCACGATCTTGATCAAAATGGATTTGCTGATCACCGCGGGACGCATCGCGTTCACCGCTTGGTACAGCGCCTGTACATCGGCGACGGGGCCGAGCTCGGGCGCGTCCAGGATCGGGTTTTCAGCGATCTGCTCTTTACGAATCCAGCGGGCGTCCACCAGCCTGCCGTGTTCGGATAGCAGGTCGCCGTAGTCCAGCAGCGCCTGCCGCTTGGCGCGCGCCAGCATCGAAGAAAACATCAGCAGCGGCGCCAGCCCGATCAGTATCAGAACGATCAGCAACGTGGCGACCTGAAGATAGAGCGAAGGCACGGTCACCCCGTGATAGAACACGGTATGGGCCCACGCGCCCGCGACCACGGCCGACACCGAAAAAAGGAACGGCGCGTACACCATCGGCAGCCGGTCCAGAAAGCCCAGTCCTCCCATGCTGTCCGGATGCATCACAACCAGCTTGAGCGGCAGGCGCGCAATGCGCAGCAGCAGGATGCCCACGAGCGTCAGCCGCCAAATCCAGGCAAGCAACAGGACGCAGAACAAGGGCCGGCTGACCAGCAGGAACCACCAGGCGCCAAAGCCCAGGCTGTCGCTTCGTGGGCCGGCCCATTGCACTTCGTCCGGATTGGGTGAAATCAGGAACACCGCCGTCCACGCGGCCGCCAGCGTGCCGACGATGATCCAGGGATACATGCGTTTCTTGAGTCGCGCGACTCCTTCAACGACCGCATCGAACCGCGGGGCAAGCGCCTGGTCCACCAGGCCGGATCGCTTGAACTCATTCAGGCACAGCGCAAGATTTTTCTGCGCGATGCCCTCGGCCAACACTAATAACGGGATGGCGATCAGGCAGCGGATGTGTATTCCGTAATGGCCAAGCAACGTCTCGTTCAAGGCCGCGTCATGCCCGCCCGCCTTCGCGCTGAACCATGAGGCAACCGCCAGAGGCAGCCACGCCACCAGGGCGTAGGCCAGCGCGCGCCGCTTGATCGCCCCTCCCCTGGCCGGCAGCAGGCCGATGCTGGCTTGCAGTCGCGAGAGCGCATCGTCGTTGACCAGCAGAAAAGGGTCGTCGCGGGTCGAAGGCGATGCGTCCAGAGTCATAGGCACTTGCGAACAGGTGATGACGATGTCGTGTGCGGACATCACGGATGTATGACTGCGTCCTGGTTATTCTCTCTAGTGACCCGCGCTCAAGTCCATGCTAATTTTGGCAATAATTCGCCCAATGGTTACAGAGGAGCGTCATGGAGTTGCATCGCTTCGAGTCGTTCGAGGAATTCCAGGACGCGGTGGTCAACGCCGACCTCGCGGTCCGCCTGCTTGGGCCGCACGACGGGAAATGGCGCATCGGCCACCTGGACGTGGACGGCATCACCGTCCAGCAAGGCATCGAAGCCGTGCCGAACCTGTGCGAGGCGTCGGGATGTCCCTCGCATCTGATGTTCCTGATATCGGAGGGGCGTCAAAGTCCTACCTGGCTGAACGGCGTTCCGTTCGCGCATGACACGCTGGGCGTCCTGGCCCCGTCACGGGGTTTTGTTTTTCGGGCAGCAGGCCCCAACGCCTGGATTTCCATTGCAGTGCCGATCTCTTTCCCGATGTTCCTGGCCGATGACGAGGCGGGCCGGATATTGCGGCACTGGTGCCGGGCAACGCGCATGCTGTCCGCGCCGCCCGCCGCCATCCAGAACTTGAGGAATGCGGCGCTGCTCGCCACCCGCCCGGGCACCTCCCCGGTGACCGGGCGTGCCCTGATCGAAACGGCCTTGTTGGCCTTGATAAAGTCCCGCGCATGCCCACCCAGGCCTGCGGCCGGCCGACCGCGCATTTCTCCTCACGAACTGTGCGATTCGGCGTTACAACGCTTTCGGGATTTAGATGTCATGGCACAACGGTCCGATCAGTGGAAGAACATGCCGATCGGGTCTCGATCACTCAACAGTTTTTTCCAGCATTGCTTCGGCCTGGGGCCCGTGCAATATCTGCATCTCAGGCGGCTGCACCACATCAGAGCCGCTTTGCGCGATATGCGCGAGCCGTCGGCCACAATCGCCGACGTGTTCGAATGGGGCGGTTACCCGTATTCGGCTTACGCGCTATCCAGGTACCGCGCGATCTTCGGCGAACCTCCGTCGGAAACGCGTGCCAGATCGCCTGTCATACAGGGCACGTGAAGCCGCCTGAACAGCTTTTTCACCGCCCTCTTCCCGCGCATCCCGGAGCCCGCCGCGCGCGCGTTCGACGCGGAATCTTCTCCGGTCCCGGGGTGTAGCCATGGCAGTGATGGACGGCGCGCGAGCTCGCAACGCCGCCCTGCGGGCTATAAGGGTCTATACCCCTTTACCCGATCCGGCCGATCGTCGCCCCTGCCGCTACCGATTTGCCCGGCGCGGCTTCCTGCTTGAGCACGCCGTCGCGGTGGGCCAGCACCTGCATTTCCATTTTCATGGCTTCCATCGTGGCGATCAGGTCGCCTTGCTTGACCGTGGCGCCGTCCTCCACCTTCCAGGCCTGGATGGTGCCGGCGATGGGGGCCGCGACGCTGTCGGCGCTGGCGCTGGCGGCGTGGTCGGATTGCCCCGCGTCGGCCGTCGCCGCGCCGGCCGATTGCAGGCCGCGCAGCAATTCGGCGGGCAGCCCGAGCGACACGCGCCGGCCGTCGATTTCAACGGCCGTCCGGTGCAGCGTCACCGCACCCAGCGGATCCGGACGCACGGCGGCTTCCAGATCGTTGGCGAAGTCGGTTTCGATCCAGCGCGTATGGACCTTGAAGCCTTCGGCATCACCCAGAAAATCTTCGTGCGCCAATACCGCGCGGTGGAACGGCAGCACGGACGCCACGCCTTCGATACGGAATTCGGCCAACGCGCGGCGGGCGCGGGCGATGGCCTGCTCGCGCGTCGCGCCCGTGACGATCAGCTTGGCCAGCAAGGAATCGAAGGTGCCGGGTATCGTCGATCCCGACTCCACGCCGCTGTCCACGCGCACGCCGGGGCCCGACGGCGCGGCGAAGGTGGCGATGCGGCCCGGCGACGGCAGGAAACCCCGGCCCACGTCTTCGGCGTTGATGCGAAATTCGATGGCATGGCAGCGCGGTGCGGGCGCCGCGTCGAACGACAGCGGCAAGCCGTCGGCGATGCGCAATTGCTCGACCACCAGGTCCAGCCCGCAGGTTTCCTCGGTGACCGGATGCTCCACCTGCAAGCGGGTGTTGACCTCCAGGAACGAGATCGCGCCCGATGCGCTCAACAGGAATTCGACCGTGCCCGCGCCGACGTAACCGGCGTGGGCGCAGATGTCGCGCGCCGACGTGTGGATGCGCTGGCGCTGCTCATCAGTCAGGAACGGCGCGGGTGCTTCTTCCACCAGTTTCTGATTGCGGCGTTGCAGCGAGCAATCGCGCGTGCCCAGCACGACGACGTTGCCGTGCTTGTCGGCGATCACCTGGGCTTCGACGTGGCGCGGCCGGTCCAGGAACTGTTCCACATAGCATTCGCCTCGGCCGAAGGCGGTGACGGCTTCGCGCACCGCCGACTCGTACAGGTCGGCCACGTCTTCCATGCGCCACACGACTTTCAGGCCCCGGCCGCCGCCGCCAAACGCGGCTTTGACGGCGATGGGCAAGCCATGTTCATTGGCGAACGCCAGCACGTCTTCCGCGCCGTTGACGGGGTCGGCGGTGCCGGCAACCAGCGGCGCGCCGACCGCCAGGGCGATCTTGCGCGCCTGAACCTTGTCGCCCAGCCGTTCGATCGTTTCCGGCGTGGGGCCGATCCAGATCAAGCCGGCGTCGATGACCGCGCGTGCGAACGTGGGGCTTTCGGACAGGAACCCATAGCCCGGGTGCACGGCGTCCGCGCCGCTGCGGCGCGCCACGTCCAGCAGCTTGTCGATGTTCAGATAGGAATCGGCGGGACGGTCGCCGTCCAGGCCGTAAGCCTCGTCGGCCATGCGCGCGTGCAGCGCATCGAAATCGGCGTCGGCGTAGACCGCGACGGATTTGACGCCGTAGTCCGCGCAGGCGCGGATGATGCGGACGGCGATTTCGCCACGGTTGGCAATCAGGACTTTCTTCATGGCAGGCAGGTTCACGTTATATCGGGTTGACGGGCTCGGCGGGAACATCAACCGGAACGAAGTCGGAAATGGGATTGAAGCGCACGCGCGCGCCGATCGGAATCTGGGCCGCGCGGTCCAGATGCCACGGCGCGACCGAGCCGATGACGGGGTATCCGCCCGTCAATGGGTGGTCGGCCAGGAACAGCACCGGCTGACCGCTGGCGGGCACCTGGATCGAGCCTTTGCGCGTGCCCTCGCTGGGCAGTTCGGCGTGGTTGGCGCGTTGCAGGGGGGACTCGCCGTTCAGGCGGATGCCGACGCGGTTCGATTGCGGCGTGACGGTCCAGGCCTGGCGCGACAGCAGCGCCACGGCGTCGGGGTCGCACCAATCGGTGCGCGGCCCCAGCACCACGTCCAGCACGACGTCGGCGTTGGCCTCGGGCAAGTCGGCAGGCGCAATTTCAGGCGCGCCCACGATGGCGCCCTGCCCGGCCGGCAGGATGCCGATGCGGTCGCCCGCCGCCAGCGGCTCGGGGCCGACGCGGGCCAAGGTGTCGGTGGAGCAACTGCCCAGCACCGGCTGCACGTCAAAGCCGCCGCGCGCCGCCAGGTAGTAGCGGATACCGGCCGAAGGTTGGCCCAAGGTGAGCGTGTCGCCATCGTCGAGCGCGATGGCGTGATAGGTCTGCGCCGTCCAGGTGGCGCCCGCCGCGTTGCGCAGCGTGATGTCGCCGCGCGCGCCGGTCACGGCCACCACGCTGGGGCCATGCGCCCGCACCTGGAATCCGCCGTAGACGATTTCGATTGCGGCCTGGCCGGGCGCGTTGCCGACCAGGCGGTTCGCCGCGCGCAACGCACCACGGTCCATGGCGCCGGAGGCAGCCACGCCCTGGCGCGCCTGCCCTGCCCGGCCCAGATCTTCAAACACGGCCTGCAAGCCCGGCGACACGACTTCCAGCGCGGGCGTGGCGGCAGCATCACGCGATGGGTTGGCCGGCGCGTTGGGCTGGGCGGCTTCCGTTGACGGGGCGGCAGCGCCCGCATCGACAAAACGCACGCGAAAACCCGGTTGCAGCAAAGCGGGCGTGTCGCGCGCCAGATCCCACATGGGCGTATGGGTCACGCCCAGGATCTGCCAGCCGCCCGGGCTGGCTTGCGGGTACACGCCGCTGAAGGTGCCCGCCAAGGCCACCGCGCCTGCCGGGATGCGGGTGCGCGGCGTCTTGCGGCGCGGCACGTCCAGCGTGGGGTCCCCGCCGCTCAGGTAGGCAAAGCCCGGCGCAAAGCCGGTGAAGGCGACGCTGTAGGTGCTGCCGGTGTGGCGGCGCACGACTTCGTCGGGCGTGATGCCCAGCAACTGCGCCACTTCGTTCAGGTCTTCGCCGTCGTAATGGACGGGAATTTCAATCAGCTTGCCGTCCCGCGCCACGCGGCCCGAGGTGTCGCGCGCGCCGATGCCGGCGATCAGCGCATCGCGCGTTACCAGGCCGGGCTGGAAGATGACCAGCACCGTGCGCGCGGCAGGAACCAGTTCGGTGACGCCGGCGATGGGCCGGGATTGCAGCGTGTCGAACAGCGCAAGGGTCTGTTCCAGATCGTCCAGCTCGACCAGCAGCGCGTCGGTGTTTACAGGCAGAAAACGCACGCGGCCTCCTAGGCGGATGGCGCCGAACCAGCGTCGATGAAAGAGCGGATGGTGACGCCCGACTGCTCCAGCTGGCGCCGCAGTTCGCGCGCCATGTCCACCGCGCCGGGGCTGTCGCCGTGAACGCAGATGGAATCGGCCTGCACGCGGGTCAGGCTGCCGTCGATGGCTTCGATGACGCCCTCTTGCACCAGGCGCAGCATGCGCGCGGCCACGACCTGCGGGTCATGCAGCACGGCGCCCTTTTCGCGGCGCGAGACCAGCTCGCCTTGCGGGGTGTAGGCGCGGTCGGCGAAGGCTTCGGCCACCACAGTGAGTCCGCGCTCGCGGGCGCGCGCCAGCAGCGGCGAACCGGCCAGCCCGACCAGCACCAGCGTCGGATCGATTTCAAGAATGGCGGCGATCACGTCGTCGCCCTGGCGGGCATCGTGCGCAATGGTGTTGTAGAGCGCGCCATGCGGCTTGACGTAGCGCACGTCAGTGCCGGCGGCGGCGGCCAGGCCCTTGAGCGCCCCGATCTGGTAGATGACGTCCGCGACCAGATCGGCGCTGGCCACGTCCATGTTGCGGCGGCCAAAGCCGGTCAGATCGGGATAGGACACATGGGCCCCGACCGTGACATTGTTGGCGCGCGCGGATTTCAAGGTGGCGAGGATGCCCGCGGGGTCGCCCGCATGGAACCCGCACGCCACGTTGGCACTGGATACGACCGCCAACATTGCAGCGTCGTCGCCCATGCGCCATGCGCCGAGGCTTTCGCCCAGGTCGCTGTTCAAATCGATCCCAGCCATGTCTATTCCTTGGTCCACGCAGGCAAGCGAGCCGGTATGATGGCGGAATTCGCTTGCGATGTGGAACGATAGTTACACAATTGTTCTACAAAGTGGTTAGTATGGTAGATCAAACTGGCTCACATGCCTATCGGTAATTGCCCCAACCGCCTATGACCTCCTCCGACGCGCACCAGACCCTGACCGACAAGGTCACCGAAGCCATCCGCCGCCGCCTGATCAATGGTGAATTCCTGCCGGGCCAGCGGCTATCGGAAGCAACCCTGACGCAATCGCTGGACGTGTCGCGCAACACCTTGCGCGAGGCGTTTCGCAATCTGACCAAGGAAGGCTTGCTGACGTATGCGCCCAACCGGGGGGTGGCCGTGGCCGTGCCCAGCATGGCGTCCATTATCGACATCTATCGGGTGCGGCGCATGATCGAATGTCAGGCCCTGGCGCAAGCCTACCCGCATCATCCAGCGCGCCAGCGCATGCGGCAGGCGGTGGACGATGCGCTGGCCTGCCGCGAACAACAGGATTGGGCGGGCGTGGGCACCGCCAACATGGCGTTTCACATGGCCATCGTCGAGCTGGCGGACAGCGAACGGCTGAACGCCATGTTTTCGCAGTTGCTGGCCGAACTGCGGCTGGTCTTCGGGCTGCTGCAAGACCCGGAATTCCTGCACGCGCCGTATGCCGACATGAACGAACAGATCCTGCAGCGCGTCGAAGCCGGCGATTTCGCCAAGGCGGCCGATGCGCTCAAGGACTACCTGGCGCAGTCCGAGCGCATCGTCCTGGCCAGTTACGCGCGCCGCGTGGGCGGCTGAAGGCGCCACGAGCGCAGCGCGTCAATCACCAGAAAAACCAGCAGGCTGACGCCCATCAGCGGCAGGCACCATCCCAGCGCCGCCGCCACGGCGACAAACGCCAGGCGCGCGGGCCAGCCCAGCGCGGCCCAGGCTTGCGTCAGGGTCTGGCCGGCCACGCCAGCGGCGGGACGGCGCAACCACCACATGCGGTAACCCAGCACGATCATGATCGTCAGCGCCAGCCCGATGCCGCCCATCAGCAGCTGATTGGGCCAGCCGAACAGGATTCCCATGTGCATGTCCACGCCCCAGCGGATCAGCTTGGCGATCAGCGGAAAGGTATCGAAGTCGGCGCGGCTGGTGATCGTGTAGGTGGCGGGATCGATGGCGATCGTATCCACCTGCGTGGGCCAGGAACGGTCCACTTCACGCACCATCCACGCTTGTCCCGCGCCGCGCGGCGGGCGGATTTCCAGCTGCGTGCTGTCGATGCCGCCTTGCCGCGCGGTTTGCAGGATGCGGTCGAATTGCCCCGAGACATCCACCGGGGCAGCCGCGGGCGGCATCGCGCCTGCCATCTGCATGCCGCCATGGTGATGCGCGTGCTCGCCGCCGCTGGCGGGCGCGGGCGAATCTGCACCCGGCAACTTGAGCGAAATCGCGGGCGTGATCCATCCCAGCTGTGCGCGCAGCTGATCCACGCGCCCGCCCGCCCAGTTCGACCAGGTCAGGCCCGTGGCGGACAAAAAGATCAGCCCGACGGCCAGCCACAAGCCCAGCAAGGTATGCCAGCGGCGCGCGCGCAGACGCGGACTGCGCGCCTGGGTCGCGGCTGCACGGCGACGTCCCGCCCACCAAAGGACCAGACCGCCCAGCGTGGCCAGCCACATCCAGGAAGCGGCCAGCTCGCTGTAGTTGCGGCCAAGCTCGCCCAGCATCAGGTTGCGGTGCAGGTAATCGAGCGTGGTCCGAAACGGCAGCGTGCCGCTGGTGCCGTAGACCATCAGGTCGCCCTTGATGGCCAGCGTGACGGGGTCGACGAACAGCGCGCGACTTTCGGAATCGCCCATCCCGGCTTGCGTATACATCACTCGGGTGGTGTCGCCTGGCCCGGGGGCCGGGCGCACGGCGAACAGGCGCGGGCCGTCTCCGATGTGGGCCTGCGCCGCCTGCACCTGCCTGGCCAGCGACTGCGCGGGGCCGGTGGACGTGGTGCGCAACTGCTCGGCGTAGAGCAGGTTTTCGATCTGAGGGGTCAGGACGAACAGCGTGCCGGTGACGGCCGCCACCAGAATGAAGGGGCCGACGAACAGCCCGATGTAGAAATGCAGACGCGTGATCAGCGCCAGGAAAGCGCTGGGGGCCGCGCTTCGGGCGCGCGGGATCGCGGCGGCGGTATCCAGGGTTTGCGTGGACATGAGACTCTCGAATAGGAACGGCGCCGCCCCGTCGCGCAGGGAAATCCCATAGCGCAGACACGGGTGGCAAACACGGGCCGCGAACGCTGGGCCGGGAACAGCAGGCCGCAGCAATCGGGCGACACGCATGCGCGCAGCGCGCGCATGCCTGAAAGGATCAGCCGTGTATCGAGGGCGGCGCCCGCTGCCCCAGGGGCGGGCCGGCAGCCGGCATGGGCGGGCGCGGCCCGTCCACCTTCGGCGGGGGCTGCGCCAGCCAGCGCAGCAGCACCGGCGCCAACGCGGCCAGCGCTGGCGGGTTCAGGATCTGGTGGGTGGAAAGGCCAAACGGGCATTCCTGGCCCGCGCCGCCCGCATCGCCCTGCCCGCTATCGTGATGGCCGGCGTGGCCATGGTGACCGTGCATCTCGTGCTGGCCGGCCGGCGACTGGCGCAAGGTCATCGCTTGCAACGCCGCATACGCATTGCCGCCCGCCGTGCAAAAACCCAGCGTCAGACGGCCTTGGCGCAGCGCGTCCGCGTCGGGCATGTAGCCAGCCGGCACCCAGGCGCGCGCGAACAGCATCAGCAGCAGCAACAGCCGCCCGAAATCGGCGGCCGAGGCAAATCGCGAAGAGCGTCTGGACAATCCGGTACGCATGCGTCCAATCCACGACGCCAGCGGGAGCTGGCGTTTCGGCCGGAATTTTACGCGCCGAGGCCGCATCGCGCGACTCCCCGGCTGTAAACGCTGCTTGCCGCCGACCGGCATCAGGCATAAATTCAGTGTTGCCGATTTCCGCCAGGCCTCCACGCGGGCCCTGTCGCGCGGACGGCGTCTAAAGGTTGTTTTTTATCTTTTAAGCCCGCGAGGAGCGATGCGATGAAAGTGAAACACCTGTTAGGTCCGGCAGCGTTCGCGCTGTCTCTGCTATGCACAGCGCCGACGCTGGCGCAATCCGCCGACCCCGCCCCGATGGTCACCGGCAAGCACTGGACGGAGTCCGACGCCAACCTCAAGAAAGCCTATCTATTGGGGATCGCCAACCTGCTTGAAGTGGAACGCGCGTACCAGGAACGCCGCGCCCCACCCGACAACCAAACGCTGGTGCCCCGCTTTGCCAGGGGCCTGCAAACGCACACGCTGGACTCCGTGCGCCAAGGGCTGGATAGCTGGTACGCCGCAAACCCCACGCGGCTGGACCGCCCGGTGATTGAGACGCTGTGGTTCGAGATCGTCATTCCGGGCGCCAAGCGCAAGCCTTGAAGGAGCCGTCATGAAAGTCATCCGATCGATTCTCGTTGGCGTCGCGATCAGCGCGCTGGCCGCGTGTACGAATATGTCGCCCAAGCAGCAAGGCACCATGTCCGGAGCGGCGATAGGCGCGGCGGCGGGCGCGGGCATTGCCGCCATCGCGGGAGGCAGCGCCTGGACCGGAGCCGCCATCGGCGGCGTGGCGGGCGGCGTCGCCGGCAACATCCGCGGCGGCAACTAGTTCCAAGTCACCCCCGCAATACCCAGCCCGGCGCGCACGGCATTGGCCGTGCGCGCCGGGTTTTCGTTCCCGCGTTTGCCCGACCGGCCCGACTACTTGGCGCCCTGCTTTTCCCGCCAAGCCAGATACTTCGCCTGATTTTCCTGATTGGGCGGATACAGGCCCGGCAGCTTATCACCCGCCTCGACCTGCTGCATGATCCAGCCTTCCAGCCGTTCCTGTTCGATGGCGACCTCGACCACTTCGTCCAACAGCGCGGCCGGGATCAGCACCGCGCCGTCCCGGTCCAGCACGATCACGTCGTTCGGAAACACCGCCACGCCGCCGCAGCCCACCGGCTCTTGCCAGCCGACGAACGTCAGCCCCGCGACGGAAGGCGGAGCGGCGGCACCCGAGCACCAGACGGGCAGCCCGGTGCCCTCAACGCCTTCCAGGTCGCGCACCACGCCGTCGGTCACCAGCGCCGCCACGCCGCGCTTTTGCATGCGGGCGCAAAGTATGTCGCCGAAGATGCCGGCATCGGTCACGCCCATGGCGTCCACCACCGCGATGCAGCCGGCCGGCATGTCTTCAATGGCCGCGCGCGTGGAAATGGGCGACGCCCACGAGGCCGGCGTCGCCAGGTCTTCACGCGCAGGCACGAAACGCAACGTGAACGCACGCCCGACGATGCGGGTCGCGCCCGGCGCCAGCGGCCGCGCGCCGCGCACCCAGACGTTGCGCAAGCCTTTCTTTAGCAGCACGGTCGTCAGCGTGGCGGTCGTGATGCGCGACAGGGCCTCTACGACGCGCGCGTCCAGGGGCTGAGGGGCAATCGTCATGGTGCGGGTTCTCCTTGCGCTTTCTGGCGAAATTGATGAATGGGGAGGTCGATTGTGGCTCCGCGTCCAGCCCGGCACAACCTTGTTTTTGCAGATTCTGAATACGCTTTTTGCGTCGGGCGGCGCGCGCAAACGCTGCCCTGCCCCTCTTTTTCCGGCAGGGAAAATTTGACCGCCCCGGGCAATTCCGCGCCCGGGCAGCCGCTTTCAGGGGCCCCGGACCACCGCATTTCCCCTATGAAAACGCGTCCGCCACGTTGCTTGGGAACGAAACTTGCGCAGGGGTATGGATTACCCCCCTCCGGAGAGTTCATGCCCGCCCCGACCGACGAATCCCGCCGGAACCTGACGGTACTGACCGTCAACACCCATAAGGGCTTCACCAGTTTCAACCGGCGTTTCATGTTGCACGACCTGCGCGAGGCGCTCCGACTGGCGGCGCCCGACGTGGTCTTTCTTCAGGAAGTGCTGGGCGAACACCAAGTCCATGCCGAGCGGCATCAGGAGGCCTGGCCGGCCTTGTCCCAATACGAATTCCTGGCCGACACGCTCTGGTCGGACTACGCCTACGGCCGCAACGCCGTGTACCCGGCCGGGCATCACGGCAATGCGATCCTGTCGCGCTACCCGATCGAACGCTACGAAAATCACGACGTCAGCGTAGACGGCCACGAAGGCCGAGGCCTGCTGCATTGCGTGCTGCGCATGCCGGGCGATGCGCCGGTGCACGCCATCTGCGTCCACCTGGGCCTCTTGGAGCGCCATCGCGGCGAGCAACTGCAACGCTTGTGCGAGCTGGTCGCGCGCGAGGTGCCGGCCGACGAACCGCTGTTGATCGCGGGCGACTTCAACGACTGGCGCTTGAACGCCGACAGGCTGATGGCCGGCTGCGGCACGCAGGAAGTCTTCACGACGCGCCTGGGCCGCCCCGCCCGCACGTTTCCCGCGCGCTGGCCCCTGCTGCGGCTGGACCGCATCTACGTGCGCAACGTGCGCGATTGGCGGCCCGTGCCGCTGGCCTCGCGCGTGTGGTCGCGCCTGTCGGACCACGTACCCCTTTCCGCGGAGATCGCACTATGAATGCCGTTGAATTGGGATGGCGGGAAGGCAACCGCTACACCTTGCTTGAAAACGGCGAGGTCTATTTTCCGGCGGCGTTCGAGGCCATCGACGCGGCCCAGCGCGAAGTGCTGGTCGAAACCTTCATCCTGTTCGAGGACAAGGTCGGCCGCCAATTGCAGCAGACCTTGATCGCCGCTGCCCGGCGCGGGGTCAGTGTGGACCTGCTGGTGGACGGCTACGGCTCCGACCAGCTTACGCCGGAATTCATCAGCGCCCTGACCGATAGCGGCGTGCGCCTGCACATCTTCGACCCGCGCCCGCGCCTGCTGGGCGTGCGCACCAATGTGTTTCGCCGCATGCACCGCAAGATCGTCGCGATCGACGGGGTGTGCGCGATGATCGGCGGCATCAACTTTTCCGCCGACCATCTGGCCGACTTCGGCCCCGAGGCCAAGCAGGACTACGCGATGCGCATCGACGGGCCCCTGGCGGCGGACATCGCCGACTATGCGCGCGCGGCGCTGAATCGCAAGCGTCCGCGCCGCTGGCGTCGCCCCGCCGCCGCCTCGGTGCCCGAGGGTGACGGCGGCGGCCGCCTGGTGGTGCGCGACAACGACGGCCACACCACCGACATCGAACGCTACTACCGCGCCGGGCTGCGCTCGGCCAAGCGCGACGTGCTGATCGCCAATGCGTACTTCTTTCCCGGCTACCACTTGCTGCGCGACCTGACCAAGGCCGCGCGCCGGGGCGTGCGCGTGCGCCTGCTGCTGCAAGGCGAACCCGACATGCTGGTGGCGCGTCTGGCCGCCACCATGCTGTACGACTATCTGAAAAACGCGGGCGTAGAGATCTACGAATACTGCAAGCGCCCACTACACGGCAAGGTCGCCTGCGTGGACGATGATTGGTCCACCGTGGGTTCCAGCAACCTGGACCCCTTGAGCCTGGCCCTGAATCTGGAAGCCAATGTCGTGGTGCGCGACCGGTCGCTGAATGCCGCGCTGCGCGAAAGCCTGGACCGCCTGATCGCCCAGGACTGCAAGCCCGTGCCCAGCGGCCCGAAGTCCACCCGGGCGCTGCGCCGGTTCTGGGTGGGCGTGGTGGTGTTCCACTTCCTGCGGCGCTTTCCGGCCTGGGCCGGTTCCTTGCCCGCCCACAAGCCGCGCCTGCAAACCATCAAGCCGGAAACGACTGGCGAAGGCGAGGTCGCATGAGGATCTATCGCACGAACTTCATGCGCACGCTGCGCCACCGTTGGCCCCGCATCAAGAAGGTGCTGCCGTGGCTGATCCTGGCCGTGGTTGCGGCGCTGCTGTTTTATTTCGGGCGCTCGGTGGACTGGCCGCAGGTCTGGGAGTCGATGCGGCGCATTCCGCGCGACTCGATCCTGATGGCCGCTGGCCTGGTCGTGGCGGGGTATCTGAGCTACGGCGCGCTGGACCTGCTGGGGCGGCGCTATACCGGACACAAGCTGGGTTGGCCCACGGTGCTGGGCGTGGCGCTCGTCAGCTACGCGCTGAACCTGAGCCTGGGCGTGCTGGTCGGCGGCTTGGGCGCGCGGCTGCGGCTGTACGCCCGGCTGGGTTGCCGCAAGGCGGTGGCCACGCGCGTCGCGTTGTTTTCGGCGGCGTCGAACTGGATCGGCTATGCCTGGGTGGCGGGCGCGGTGTTCGTCAGCGGCGCATTGCCCGTGCCGCAAGGCTGGGACGTGGGCAGCGGCGTGCTGCGGCTGGTGGGCGCCGTGCTGCTGGTGGGCGCAGCCGCCTACGTCTGGATGTGCGCCCGCGCGCAGCGCCGGTCGGCCACGGTGATGGGCCAGCGCATCAACCTGCCGCGCGCCCGCATGGCGATCCTGCAATGCGTCTTCGCCGGCATGTCCTGGATGTTCATGGGCGCGGTGGCCTATGTCCTGCTACAGGGCAAGGCGCCGTACCTCGTCGTGTTGGGTATTTTGCTTTGTTCGAGTTTCGCGGCGGTGCTCACGCGGGTGCCGGGGGGCCTAGGCACCACCGAGGCCATCTTCGTGGCCGTGCTGTCGCCCGGCCTGCCGTATTCGGAAGTGCTGGGCGCCGCGCTGGCCTACCGCGCCTGCTACGCGCTGGCGCCGATGTGCCTGGCGCTGGCGGCATTTCCCCTGTTCGAAGCGCGCATCGCGTGGCGCAAAAAACAGGCCCCCTCGAACCAGGAACACGACTTACTGGAACCACGGCCATGAAAAAAAACGCGTCGGCGATGCAATCCGATCTGGTGGTGGCGTATCCGCGCCGCGCCAGTGCGTCCGAACACGAGGTAGCCTCGCAGGAGGCCATGGCGATGCGGCTGGCAGCGCTATTGGGACGGCGCTTCGATCCGCACTTCCGGCCCAGCCGGCATCGCGACGGCCCGGTCCCGTACTACGTTCCGGACCGCACCATCATCGGCACCACGCGCGCGGCGCGGCTGGGCATCACGCGCCCGGCTGATCTGTACGGAGGCGTAGCGCCGCATTCCTTCGTGGCCGGCAAAGCGATCACGCACGGCTTGATCGGACCGCATGCCAAGGCGCCCAAGGCCTGGTCGCACGACCTGGCCGACGCGCTGCGCGACGTGGTGCTGGCCGGCTACACGGCGTTCACGCCGGCCGACGCCGAGGCGGCCGGCCTGCGGCTGCTGCGCGAAGGCCCCTTGCGCGTCAAGCCCGTGGACGCCACGGCCGGCCGAGGCCAGATCGTTGTGCGCAACCCGCAGGAGCTGCGCGCGGCGCTGGCCGAGCAATCGCCCGTGATCATGCGCCGGCTGGGCGTGGTGCTGGAAGAAGACTTGCAGGACGTGGCGACCTACAGCGTCGGCTGGGCGCGCGTCGGCAAAATGGAAATCTCGTATGTCGGCACGCAGTCGCTCACGCCCGACAACCAGGGCGTGTCCGTCTATGGCGGCTCGGTGCTGCGTCTGGCGCGCGGCGGCTTTGACGATCTGCGCGCGCTGGACCTGAATGAGCACGAGCGTCAGGCGGTCGCCTTGGCCTGCCAGTACGACGCGGCGGTATCCACCGCCTACCCGCAACTGCTGGCCTCGCGCCGCAACTACGACGTGGCCTTGGGCCAGAGCGCATCCGGGCAGCCGCGCTTCGGTGTGCTGGAGCAGTCGTGGCGCGCTGGCGGCGCCAGCCTGGCCGAACTGGCCGCGATGCAGGCGTTCGCCTTGTCGCCTTCGCTCAAGTCGGTACGCGCCGCGACGCGCGAACGCTATGGCGAGCAGGAACCGCGCCCCATCCCGCAGCATCTGGTCTATCACGGCGTGGATTCGGCGGTGGGCCACATCAGCAAATGGGCGGGCGTGCTGGAGGAGGAAACCCATGGCGGCGCATAGTGATCCCATCTCGCTGGTCGTTGACGGGCAGCAACTGGACGGCACCTTCCTGACCCCGGAAGACAAGGTGCCGGGCGTGCTGTTCATACACGGTTGGGGCGGCAGTCAGCAGTTCGACCTGGCGCGCGCCAAGGGCATCGCGGCGCTGGGCTGCGTGTGCCTGACGTTCGACCTGCGCGGCCACGCGGCCACGCGCGAACAGCAGTTGCAAGTAACGCGCGAAGACAATTTGCGCGACGTCATGGCCGCCTACGACCGGCTGGCTTCGCACCCGTCCTTGGATTCCGGTTCGGTGGCGGTGGTGGGCAGCAGCTACGGCGGCTATCTGGCGGCGCTCTTGAGCGGACTGCGGCGCGTGCGCTGGCTGGCCCTGCACGTGCCTGCCCTGTACCGCGACGAGGAATGGCTGCTGCCGAAGAACCAGTTGAACCGTGAAACGCTGCGCGCGTATCGCAACAGCTACGTCGCGCCCGAATCGAACCGCGCGTTGAAGGCCTGCACGGAATTCGCCGGCGACGTGCTGCTGGTCGAGGCCGAGCACGACACCTTCATCCCGCACTCGACCATCATGAGCTACCGCTCGGCATTCCGCCGCTCGCACTCGCTGACGCACCGCATCATCGACGGCGCGGACCATGCGCTGACGGAAAAGTCCGCGCAACGGGCCTATACGTCGATTCTGGTGAACTGGGTGACCGAGATGGTGACCGGCGCGCGGATGGGAGATCCGCGGCCGGTGCCTTGATGGCGCCTGGCCAAGCTGCCCGGACCGCAAGGCCCGGGCAGTGCCGGCTTACCAGTAGATTTCCTGCTTGTAGTACGTGTGCAGATTGCGTGCCCACGTCTCGTCCGCCATGCTCGGCCAGTTGTCCTTGTCAAAACCTGGGGCGTTCTTCAAGGTTTCTTCGTCGATGTCCAGCACGAAGCACTTGCGGTCGGTGTCCAGCGTCAGGGCCGCCCACGGGATCGCAAACAGCTTGTCGCCGATGCCCAGCACGCCGCCACGGGACAGCACCGCATAGGCCACGCGGCCGCGCGGCACGTCGATCATGATGTCCTTGATCGAACCCAGGTCGTCACCGGCCGAGTTGTAGACATCATTGCCTTCCAGCGTGCCGGCCGCCATGACTTCGGGGCCGGGGCCGCCCGGGCTGCTCTTGGGGCCGCCGACGATATTGGTTTGATGTTCCATCTTTTATCTCCTTTGCCGGGCTTGCGCCCTGCGTACTGGTGGTAGGAATACATTGCTCCGCAAACGCCGTGCCCAACTGCGGTGCCAGGCACCCACGTTCAAATACCCGATCAGCTTGCCCACCATTGCTTGATGGTGGCGCGCAATGCGGCCGCGCCCGTGGCGGTGTCTTCCTTGCGCAGCGCCGTCATGTAGGCCTTGAACTGCTTGGCCGATATGTGCGGCGGCATCGGCGGCACCTCGGGGTCGCTCACCACTTCCAGCACCGTGGGCTTGCCGGCGGACAGCGCCCGGTCCCAGGCAGGGCCGACATCTTCGGGGTCGGTCACGCGGATGCCTTCCAGGCCCAGCATGCGGCCGTAGTCCGCGTAGGAAAAATGCGGCAGCCATTGCGAGTCGCCAAAGCGCGGGTCCGCGCCCATCACGCGCTGCTCCCACGTGACCAGGTTCAGGTCGCCGTTGTTCAGCACCATCACCACCAGCGTCGGGTCGGCCCAATCCTTCCATCGGTGCGCGATGGTGATGAGCTCATTGATTCCCAGCATCTGCATGGCGCCGTCGCCCACCAGCGCCACGACCGGGCGATGGGGATGCGCCAGCTTGGCGGCCACCGCGTAGGGCACGCCGCAGCCCATGCTGGCCAGCCCGCCCGACACCGAGCCCATCATGCCTTCGCGCAGATGCACATCTCGCGCATACCAGTTGGCCGCCGAGCCCGAATCGCAGGTGACGATGCAACGCGGCGGCAAGCGGCTGGACAGTTCCAGGAACGGACGTTGCGGGTTGACGCCCTTGGCCTCGACCATGGCGCGCGCGACCACCGTTTCGCGCCAGCGCGACACGCGCTTTTCGATGCCCTTGATCCAGCGCTCGGACGTCTTGGGCTTGAGCTTGGGCAGCAAGGCTTCCAAGGTCAGCCGGGCGTCGCCGACCAGGCCCACTTCCACCGGATATCGCAAACTGAGCTTGCGCCCGTCCAGGTCGATCTGCACCGCGCGCGCCTGCCCTTCCTTCGGTAGAAATTCCGCATAGGGAAAAGATGTGCCCACCATCAGCAGCGTGTCGCACTCGTTCATCATTTCCCAGCTGGGCTGGGTGCCCAACAGGCCGATCGCGCCGGTCACATAGGACAGCTCGTCCGGCACCACGGCCTTGCCCAGCAAGGCCTTGGCTACGCCCGCGCCCAGCCGTTCGGCCACGGCGCGCACTTCGTCGCCCGCTTCCAGCGCACCCGCGCCCACCAGCATCGCCACGCGCTCGCCGCTGTTCAGGATCGCGGCGGCGTTGTCCAGCGCGGCCTCGGGCGGCACCGCCGCGTGCGCGGTCAGGCCGATGCCGGTGTGGACCGTGCCGTGTTCACGCGGCGGCGTTTCCACGGCTTCCAGATCCTGCACGTCGTTCGGAAAAATCAGGCAGGTGACGCCCCGCCGTTCCATGGCGATGCGCATGGCGCGGTCGACCATGTGGCGAGCCTGCACGGGCGACGTCACCATGTGGACGAAGTCGTGCGCCACGTCCTTGAACAGGCTGACCAGATCCACCTCTTGCTGGTAGTCGCCGCCCAGCGCGCTGCGGGCCTGTTGTCCGACGATGGCCACCACCGGCTGGTGATCCAGCTTGGCGTCGTACAGGCCGTTGAGCAGATGGATGGCGCCGGGGCCCGAGGTCGCCATGCATACGCCGACCTGCCCCGTGAATTTGGCATGGGCGCAGGCCATGAACGCCGCGCCTTCCTCGTGGCGCGCCTGGACGAATTCCAGTTCCTCGTTCCGGCCAAACGCGCCGATCAGGCCGTTGATCCCGTCGCCGGGATAGCCAAACACGCGTTGTACGCCCCATTCACCCAGGCGGGCGAGGACAAAATCGGAAACGGTTTTCAAGTGGACGCTCCTTGTAGTCGGTTCATCAACAGCAGAACCAGCGCGCGCCGCAATCCCCATTCCCGGGGTGGAAATAAATACGTCCCTGATATCCCAAGCCAGCCCTTGAAAAGATGACCATTGCTGCGCCGCTCCCAAATTTACAAACGTCAGCAACAACGACGCGTACCCCTGGGTAAGCCCGATCTTTTCCGCAATGGCCCCGGTTGGGCACGCCACTTGCGCATAGGAGGCCTTACGGAATCGGGCCCACTTTTTCAGCGGCCCTCCGACACCCCCGGAGCAACAAGCATGGCGACGACAATTCTCATAGTGGCTGCCGAAGCATTCCCCCTGGCGAAGACCGGCGGTCTGGGCGACGCAATCACCGGCATGACGCGGGCGATGGTCCAGCGTGGCATCCCGGCCACCGTCCTGCTGCCCGCCTATCGCGGCGCGGCCAAACAGCTGGATGGCGTGCGCGAAGTGGCGCGGCTGGAAGACCTGCCGGGCGGCGACGCGCGCCTCTTGGCCGGCGTGTGCCCCACGTCCGAGCTGCCATTCCTGTTGCTTGAGAACGACGCGCTGTACGACCGCGCCGGCCTGTACGTGGACGAGGACGGCCAGGAGCATCCGGATAACGGCCTGCGCTATGCCGCCCTGTCTCACGCCGCCGTGCGTATCGCGCGCGGCTTGCCCGGTCTGCCGCGCCCCGATGTGGTGCACGCGCATGACTGGCATGCGGCCTTGACCCCCATGCTGTTGCGCGATGCGGGCCTGACGGACGTGAAATCCATTCTGACGATCCACAACATGGCTTTCCAAGGCCAGTTCCCGCTAGAGGATGCCGCCGCCTACGGAATTCCGCCCGCCTACCGGGGCGAGCACGCCGTGGTCGCGTGGGACAAGCTGAACTTCATGAAGGCCGGCATCGCGCACGCGGACCGCGTCACGACCGTCAGCCACACCTACGCCCGCGAAATCCTGACGCCCCAGTTCGGTTGCGGCCTGGACGGCTTGCTGCGCGAACGCGCCGCCGACCTGATCGCCATTCCCAACGGGATCGACACCGCGCTGTGGGACCCGTCGCGCGATCCGCACCTGGGCCAACTGCGCTACGGCAGCGGCGACCTGGCCAACAAGCGCCTGTGCAAGACGGCGCTGCAACGCGAATTCGGCCTGCTGCCCGACGCGCAAGCCACGCTGGTCGTGATGGGCAGCCGCCTGACCGAACAGAAGATGGCGGACGTCGCCGCCGAAGCGCTGCCGCGCGCGCTGGATGCACACCCCGAGATGCAGGTCGCGATCCTGGGCCAAGGCGACCGCCGTCTGGAAAATGCCTTGAAGGCGCTGGCCGAGCGTTATCCGGAACGCTTCGCCACGCGCATTGGCTACAACGAAGCCGCCGCGCACCGGCTGCATGCCGGTGGCGACATCCTCTTGCACGGCAGCCGCTTCGAGCCCTTTGGGCTGACGCCGCTCTATGCCATGCGCTACGGCACGGTGCCGATCGGCTCGCGCGTGGGCGGCATGGCCGACACGATCGAAGACCCCGGTTCGGACTCGCCGCTGACCGCGATGGCCTTCGCCAACGGCCTGCTGTTCGACGGCGACCACCCCGACGCCATGGCCAATGCGCTGGACCGCGCAATGCATCTGCGCCAGCACCCGATGCTGTGGCGCGCGATGCAGCGCAACGCGATGAGCACCGACTTCAGCTGGCAGCGCGCCGTGGGCGCGTATGAAGACCTGCTGCAAGCCCTGACCGGCCGTACGCAAGCCGATCAGATCGTGGAAGAACCCGCGTCGGCCCGCTCGGCCGACACTCGCCAACGGCGGACCCGGCAAGCCCGTGGCTCCATGCCGATGCCCATCTAGTCATCAAGGCGCACACGCATGGCCGCTGCCCCCAAGCCCGTCCCCACCCCGCCCTCCGCGTTGCGCATCTGCCACGCGCCACTGGGTTTGCCGGACGGCGCCCCGGCCGCGAAAGGCGACACCTCGCTGGATGCCCGGCTGGCCCGCATCCAGCGGGCCGGCTTCAACGCCGTACTGGTGCCGCCTCCCTGGCTGCGGCCAGCCAATGCGCAAACACTGGCTCCTGTCGATGCCGACGCAAGTCCAAAGGGCGACACCACCGAGCCCATCACCGAACGCCTGGCGCGGCTGTCCCGCGCCACGTCGGCGCATGGGCTGACGCTGTTGCTGCACGTGGTGGTGGACCGCGTGGCGATGGACGCCGCCGCCGCGACCGCGCCGCCCGGCTGGTATCGACCGCCGCCTGACGACCCGGCGCGCGACCCGCGCCTGCCCGTCAGCACCTGGGGGGTGATGGCGCTGGCCGGCGATCCGCCGCCCGAATTTGCGCAAGCCTGGTCCAGGCGGCTGACCGGTTGGCTGCAAGCGGGCGTGAGCGGCTTTGTCTTTGAAGCGCCGCAACGCCTGCCGCCCGCGCGCTGGCGCGAGCTGCTGGAACCGCTGCGACAACACGCCACCACCCCGCATTGCTTGGCATGGACGCCCGGCCTGACGGCGCATCAGGTCGACACGCTGCGCGACGCCGGCTTTGACGGGGTATTCTCGTCCTTGCCCTGGTGGGATTACAAGTCCGCGTGGTTGACCGAAGAAGCGGCGCGCTTGCAGCGCGTGGCGCCGGTGCTGGCCAGCACCACGCCCCTGCATGGCGAGGCCCCGAACAAGCATCCTGGCGATGCGCGGCTGGCCTGGGCAGCGGCCTTGACCGCCAACGGCTGGATGGCGGCGGAAGCCGAGATCGACGCGTCGCCGCAGATGCAGGACATCAACCAGTGGGTCAGCGTGCGCGAGTCGCCGGCTGGCCCGCCGCGCGTACTGGGTGGCCGCGATGGCCGCGCCACGCTGGTGCTGCGCGATGAAGCCGATGGCGCCACGGCCGTCCTGGCCTTGAACCCGCTTGACGCCGCGCCGGCACGCATCGATTGGGACGCGGTGGCCTCCAGCCTGCCGCCCGGCGACATCCTGCCTCAGCGCATGACGGACGCACCCCTGCTGGCCGGCGACACGCTGCCTGCTGGCGGCTGCGCGCTGATGGCCGTCACTCCCATGCCGCCCGTGCGCGAGGCCTCGCGTCATCCCGGGCCACGCACGGAAGGTGGCGCGGGCCTGCGCCTGGCCATCGAAAGCGTATCGCCCGCCGTGGACGACGGCGCGCATCCCGTCAAATGCACGGTGCACGAGCGCATCACTGTGCAAGCCGACCTGCTGATGGATGGTCACGACCGCATCGCCGCCGAAGTCAGGTGGCGCGCGGGCGACGAGGCCAACTGGAAGCGCACCCCCATGACGCTGCTGTCCAACGACCGCTGGCAAGCCAGCTTCCGGCCGCGCCGCATCGGCCCGCATGAATTCCAGGTGGCCGCGTGGTTCGATGTGTGGGAAACCTACCGGCACGACCTGGAAGTCAAGCACGCCGTCGGCCTGGACGTGCAGCTTGAAGTGGCCGAAGGCCTGCTGTTGCTGCGCGAAGCCGACAAGCGCGCCAGCCAGCACGCCTACCCCGCCGACAGTGTTGCCGTGCTCAAGGCGGCCTTGAAGGCCTTACCCGGCCCGAAAGACGGCGGCCAGCCTTCTGAAGCGCACATCGCCTTGCTATTGGGCGCCGAACTGGCGCATGCGATGCGGGCGCTGGACGCCCACGCGTTTGAAACCGTAACGCCCGAGCCCTATCCCGTCTGGGTGGACCGCCCCGCAGCCTGCCACGGCGCGTGGTACGAATTGTTCCCGCGTTCGCAAGCGCGCGAGCCCGGCCGCCACGGCACCTTC
Organism: Achromobacter piechaudii NBRC 102461; assembly: GCF_001571245.1. Taxonomy (GTDB): domain Bacteria; phylum Pseudomonadota; class Gammaproteobacteria; order Burkholderiales; family Burkholderiaceae_B; genus Achromobacter; species Achromobacter piechaudii. Next base: position 1,300,618 of record NZ_BCTK01000001.1, read on the forward strand.
GACGACGTGATCGCGCGGCTGCCCGATATCCAGGAGATGGGCTTCGACGTGCTGTATCTGCCGCCCATCCACCCGATCGGCGTGCGCAACCGCAAGGGCCCGAACAACAGCCTGACGGCCGGGCCGGACGACGTGGGCAGCCCCTACGCCATCGGGTCCGCCGACGGCGGCCATGACGCCATCGAGCCCAAGCTGGGATCGCTGGATGATTTCCTGCGGCTGGTGCGCGCCGCGCGCGAGCACGGCATGGAAATGGCGCTGGACTTCGCCATCCAGTGTTCGCCCGACCATCCCTGGTTGAAAGCGCATCCCGACTGGTTTTCGTGGCGCCCGGACGGCTCGCTGCGCTATGCCGAGAACCCGCCCAAGAAATACCAGGACATCGTCAACGTGTCGTTCTATGGCGCACCGCCGCGCCGCGCTCGCAAGCTTGCGCTATGGCGCGCGCTGCGCGACGTGGTGCTGTTCTGGGTGGACCACGGCGTGCGGATCTTCCGCGTGGACAATCCGCACACCAAGCCGCTGCCCTTCTGGCAATGGCTGATCGCCGAAGTGCACGGCCAGCACCCCGATGTGCTGTTCCTGTCCGAAGCCTTCACCCGGCCCAAGATGATGTACCGGCTGGCGAAGGTGGGGTTCACGCAGTCATACACGTACTTCACGTGGCGCAACGAGCGGGCGGAGCTGCAAGCGTATCTGGAAGAAATTTCCAGCCCGCCGCCCGCCGACTTCTTCCGTCCGCATTTTTTCGTGAACACGCCGGACATCAACCCGCTGTTCTTGCAGACCTCTGGCCGGCCCGGTTTTCTGATCCGCGCCGCGCTGGCGGCGATGGGATCGGGCTTGTGGGGCGTGTACAGCGGCTTCGAGCTGTGCGAATCGGCGCCGGTGCCGGGCAAAGAGGAATACCTGGATTCCGAAAAATACGAGCTGCGTCCGCGCGACTGGCGCCAGCCCGGCAACATCCGCGCCGAGATCGCGCGCCTGAACCAGATCCGCCGCGCCAACCCCGCGTTGCAGACGCATCGCGGGCTGACCGCCGTTTCCAGCGGCAATGACCGCGTGCTGGCCTTCGTAAAGGCCACGCCCGGTCTGGGCAATGTGGTGATGACCGTCATCAGCCTGGACCCCTTCAACCCGCAGACCGCGCAGGTGCAGGCGCCCTTCTGGTTGTTCGGCGACGCCCCGCCCGCCCACCTTGAAGTCGAAGACCTCTTGACGGACAGCCGCGACACCTGGCGCGACGCGACGCGCACCGTGACGCTGTCCCCCGACCAACCCTATCGCGTCTGGCGGCTGTCCCTTCATGGTTGACGCCCGGAGCCCAAGATGATCAGTGAAACCAATCCCATCAAGGATGACGGCCTTTGGTACAAGGACGCCGTCATCTATCAGCTGCATGTGAAGTCGTTCTTCGACTCGAATGACGACGGGGTGGGAGACGTGCCCGGCCTGATCATGAAACTGGATTACATCGCCAGCCTGGGGGTGAACACGATCTGGTTGCTGCCGTTCTACCCGTCGCCCCGGCGCGACGACGGCTATGACATCGCGGACTATCGCGGCGTGCATCCCGACTACGGCACCGTGGCCGACGTGCGCAAGCTGATCCGCGAAGCGCATGCGCGCGGCCTGCGCGTGATTACCGAACTGGTGGTGAACCACACGTCGGACCAGCATCGCTGGTTCCAGCGCGCGCGCACCTCGCGGCCCGGTTCGGCGGCGCGCAATTTCTACGTGTGGTCGGACAACGACAAGGCCTACGCCGGCACCCGCATCATCTTCTGCGACACGGAAAAATCCAACTGGACCTGGGACCCCGAAGCCAACGCCTATTTCTGGCATCGCTTCTATTCCCATCAGCCCGACCTGAATTACGACAATCCGCAGGTGCTCAAGGAAGTGCTGTCCGTCATGCGCTACTGGCTGGACATGGGCGTGGACGGGCTGCGGCTGGACGCGGTGCCCTACCTGGTGGAACGCGAAGGCACCAACAACGAGAACCTGCCCGAGACGCATCAGGTGCTCAAGCAGATCCGTGCGGTGATCGACGAGGAATATCCCGGCCGCCTGCTGCTGGCCGAAGCGAACCAATGGCCCGAAGACGCGCAGGAGTATTTCGGTGCGGGCGACGAATGCCATATGTCGTTCCACTTTCCGCTGATGCCGCGCATGTACATGGCCATCGCGCAGGAAGACCGCTTTCCGATCACCGACATCATCCGCCAGACGCCGGACATTCCCGACACCTGCCAATGGGCCATCTTCCTGCGCAACCATGACGAGTTGACGCTGGAAATGGTCACCAGCCGCGAACGCGATTATCTGTGGAGCGTGTACGCCGCCGATCCGCGCGCGCGCATCAACCTGGGCATCCGGCGCCGGCTGGCGCCCCTGCTTGAACGCGACCGCCGCCGTGTCGAGCTGATGAACAGCCTGCTCTTGTCCATGCCCGGCACGCCGGTGCTGTACTACGGCGACGAGCTGGGCATGGGCGACAACGTGCACCTGGGCGACCGAGACGGCGTGCGCACGCCGATGCAATGGTCGCCTGACCGCAACGGCGGATTTTCGCGCGCCGATCCCGAGCGCCTGCCGCTGCCCGTGCTGATGGGCCCGCTGTATGGCTATGAGGCGGTCAACGTCGAAGCCCAGCAGCGCGATCCGCATTCGCTGCTGAACTGGACGCGCCGCATGCTGGCGCAACGCCGCCAGACGCATGCGTTCGGCCGGGGCACGCTGCGCTTCATCCAGGCAGGCAACCGCAAGATCCTGGCTTATCTGCGCCAATGGAACGACACCACCATCCTGTGCGTGGCGAATCTGTCGAACGCCGCGCAGCCGGTGGAACTGCCGCTACAGGAATTCAATGGCCGCGTGCCGGTGGAAATGCTGGGCGGCACGCCGTTTCCCGCCATCGGTGAACTGCCTTATCTGCTGACGCTGCCGCCCTATGGCTTTTACTGGATGGACCTGAGCCTGGAAGCCGCCCCGCCCGGCTGGCACGCCAGCGGTCCGGCCCAGATGCCGGAGCTGACGACGCTGGTGTTGAAGTCGCGTGGCGGCGCCGCGTTGACCGACGCGTCGCGCAATGTGCTGGAAAACGAAGTGCTGCCCGAATACCTGGCGCGCCAGCGCTGGTTCCCGGGGTCCAAGGCGCCGTCGCGCGCGCGCCTGGCCTATGCCACGCCGTTCTCCGGCGCGGCCGCTGGCGCGGCTACGGGTGGCGAATTCTATTGGGCCGAGGTCGAACCCCAAGACGGTATCGAAGACGGCCTGAGCGTGCAGGCGCCGTTCGTGCTGGTGTGGGACGAAACCGCCCAGGTGCAGTATCCGATTGCGCGCGTGCGTCGCGGCGCGGAAGTCGGCGTGCTGGCCGACGCCTTCCTGCAACCGGGCTTCGTGCTGGGCGTGATCGACGCCCTGCGCACGGGCCAGGAACTGGACGGGCGCGAAGGCGGCAAACCGGGTGACAAGCCCGGCGTCATCCGCTACCTGCCGGAACCCGGCCTCTCCGAGCTGGACTTCGGCGCGGAACCCGCCTTGCAGTGGATCCGGGCGGAGCAATCGAACAGCTCGGTGATCGTGGGCAACCTGGCCATCCTGAAGCTGATCCGCAACGTCAAGCCCGGCGTGTCGCCCGAAGTCGAGGTGTCGCGCCACCTGACCCGCGCGGGCTACGCCAACGTCCCCGCGCTGCTGGGCGAAGTGCTGCGCGTGGACGCCGACGGCGTGCCGCACACGCTGGCGGTGCTGCACGCCTTCGTCAACAACGAGGGCGATGCCTGGACCTGGACGCTGGATTTCCTGAAGCGCACGCTGGGCGCGGCCCTGCTGGGCGGCGACAGCCCCGAGGAATTCGAGGCCAGCCTGGAAGGCTATACCGTCATGGCGACCACCATCGGACGGCGTCTGGCCGAGCTGCACAACGCGTTGGCGCAGCCGACGGATGACCCGGCATTTCCGGTGCAGACCGCCACAGAGGAAGATGCGCAGGCGCACGCCACGCGCATCATTGCGCAGCTGGACCGCGCCGAGCAGGACTTGCGCGCGGCGTCGAACCGCCTGGAAGCGCCGTCGCACGCCTGCGCCGAATGGCTGTTTGAGCACCATGCGCGCCTGGTCAAGCAGGTAAGCATGATGGCGCAGGCGCTGGAAGGCGCGCCGCTGATCCGCGTACATGGCGATTTCCATCTGGGCCAGGTGCTGGTCGCGCAGACCGACGCATACCTGATCGACTTTGAAGGCGAGCCCATCCAGACGCTGGAAGCGCGGCGCAACGTCACGACGCCCTACAAGGACGTGGCGGGCATGCTGCGTTCGTTCGACTACGCCGCCGCGTCGGTGGCGCGTTCCGACCCGATGGGCGGCGCGCCCACGGACGCCAATGCCGGAGCCGCCGACTCGCCCGCCGCGCCCGGCGTGCCGCAGGACCTGCGCGACACGCTGCTGGCGCGCTTCGGGTCGCGCGCGGTCGAAGCGTTCTTGCAGGGCTACCAGGAGGCCGCTTCCACCGCGATTGCGCTGCCCGGCGCGCAGGAAGACACCCTGCTCAAGCTGGCGCAGCTGGAAAAGGCCGCCTACGAAGTCAGCTACGAAGCGGCGCACCGGCCTGACTGGATCTCCATTCCCTTGTGCGCGCTGACCAGCCTGGCGCGCGAACTCTTGCAGGATGCGGCGATCAGCGCCGAGGAAAAAACACGATGAATCGCACTGACAACGGTGGCATGCCGCCGTCCTCCACACCCGCCGGCCAGGTCGATGCAGCCACGCTGCACGCGTTGGCCGGGGGCCAGCATGCCGACCCGTTCGCGGTGCTGGGCCCGCATGACGGCGTCGTGCGCGCCCTGCTGCCCGGGGCTCTGGCGGTGGCGGTCGTCAGCCCGGATGGCACGCGCGCGCCGCTGCATGAACAGGCTCAGGGCCTGTTTACAGGCGCTGCGCCCGAGGCACGGCCGGGCGATCCCGGCTCGTATCAGCTGGCCATCCAATGGCCCGGTTCCGAGCAACTGACGCCGGACCCCTATGCCTTCGGCCCGGTGCTTTCAGACGCGGACCTAGCGGGCCTGGCCAGCGGCGACTGGCGCGCGGCGCTGGACCTGCTGGGCGCGCGGCTGGTTGAGATGAACGGTGTGTCCGGCCTGCGCTGCGCGGTCTGGGCGCCCAACGCCCGCCGCGTCGCCGTGGTGGGCGACTTCAACAGCTGGGACAGCCGCCGCCACCCGATGCGCCTGCGCCATGCGGCCGGCGTGTGGGAACTGTTCATCCCCGGCGTGTGCGCGGGCGACTGCTACAAGTTCGCCATCACCGACACGACGGGCGCAATCGTCTTCAAGGCCGACCCCATGGCGCGCCGCGCCCAGGCCGCGCCGGCCACCGCATCGGTGGTGGACGACCCGACGCCCCACGTCTGGACGGACGAGGACTGGATGCGCGCACGCGGCGAACGTCAACAGCCGCGCGCGCCGATATCCATCTATGAAGTGCAGGCCGGCTCGTGGATCGCGCCTGACAACGAGCGTTGCGTGTGGGACCAGCTTGCCGAGAAGCTGCCCGCCTACGCACACGCCATGGGTTTCACGCATGTGGAACTGATGCCGATCATGGAATATCCCTTCGGCGGATCCTGGGGCTACCAGCCGCTGGGCATGTTCGCGCCGTCCGCGCGCTTCGGCCCGCCAGAGGCCTTCGCCCGCTTCGTGGACCGCTGCCACGCCGTCGGCGTCGGCGTGATCCTGGACTGGGTACCGGCCCACTTCCCCAACGACGCCCACGGTCTGGCGCGCTTCGATGGCACGCCGCTCTATGAGTACGCGGATCCGCGCGAAGGCTATCACCCCGACTGGAACACGCTGGTCTACAACCTGGGCCGCACCGAAGTCAAAGCCTTCATGATCGCCAGCGCGGTGCATTGGCTGCGGCAATTCCATATCGACGGCTTACGGGTGGACGCCGTGGCCTCGATGCTTTACCGCGACTACAGCCGGCAACCCGGAGAATGGATTCCGAACGTATACGGCGGCCGCGAGAACCTGGAGGCGGTGGCCTTCCTGCGCGACCTGAACACCACCGTGCGCCAGGAAGCACCCGACGCCATCGTCGTGGCCGAAGAATCCACCGCGTGGCCCGGCGTGACCGCGCCGGTCGTCGAAGGCGGCCTGGGCTTTCACTACAAATGGAACATGGGCTGGATGCATGACACGCTGCGCTACATGCACGAAGACCCGGTGTACCGGAAATACCATCACCACGACATCACCTTCGGCATGGCGTATGCCTATTCCGAGCGCTTCATCCTGCCGCTCTCGCACGACGAAGTCGTGCATGGCAAGGGCTCGCTGCTGAACAAGATGCCGGGCGATCACGGCACCAAGCTGGCCAATCTGCGCGCCTACCTGGGCTTCATGTGGGCGCATCCCGGCAAGAAGCTGCTGTTCATGGGCGGTGAACTGGCGCAGCCCGCCGAATGGAATCACGACGCCACGATCAACTGGAGCCTGCTGGACGACGCCGGACACAAGGGCGTGCAGCGCCTGGTGGCCGACCTGAACCGCGTGTATCGGGAATCGCCCGCGATGCACGAGCTGGACGACCAGCCGGATGGCTTCGCCTGGCTGGTCATGGACGATGCCGACAACAGCGTCGCGGCCTTCCTGCGGCGATCCGGCGCGTCCACGATGCTGGCCGTCTGCAATTTCACTCCGGTCACCCGCCATGCTTATCGCGTCGGGGTGCCGCTGGCCGGGCGCTGGGCCGAAACCCTGAACACCGACGCCGGCTGGTACGGCGGATCGGGCCAGGGCAACCAGGGCGCGGCGCAATCGACCGAACAGGCCGCCCATGGCCACGCGCAATCCCTGTCTTTGACACTCCCCCCCCTTGCCACCTTGTTCTTCACGCACGAAGGCTGAATCCATGGACCCCACTCAATTCACCCGCCTTACCTCCGGCCGACCGTATCCGCTGGGTGCTGTCAGCGACGGCTTGGGCGTGAATTTCGCCGTCTTCTCGGCCAACGCCACCCGCATCGAACTGTGCGTGTTCGATGCGCGTGGCCGCAAGGAGCTGCGACGCTTCGACCTGCCCGAATGTACCGACGAGATCTGGCACGGCTACCTGCCGGATGCGCAGCCCGGCCTGGTCTACGGCTATCGTGCCCATGGCCCTTACGACCCGCGCAACGGCCACCGCTTCAATCCGCACAAGCTGCTGCTGGACCCCTACGCCCGCCAACTGACCGGGCCGGTCAGCTGGAGCGATGCGCTGTTCGGCTATCGCCTGAACCACGCGCGCGGCGACTTGTCGCTGGACCGTCGCGATAGCGCGCCAGCCATGTCCAAGGCCGTGGTGACCGAAGACATCCCCTTCAACTGGGGCAACAGCAAAGCCCCAGACACTCCGTGGACAGACACCACCATCTACGAAGTGCATTTGCGCGGCGCATCGATGCAGCGCGAAGACCTGCGGCCGCCGCTGCGCGGCACCTGCGCCGCGTTGGCGGATCCGCGCTTCATCGAACACCTGCACCGCCTGGGCGTCACCGCCGTCGAGCTGCTGCCGGTGCATGCCTTCCTGCAAGACCGTTTCCTGCTGGAACGCGGACTGCGCAACTACTGGGGCTACAACACGCTCTCGTTCTTCGCGCCCGAGCCGACCTATCTGCAGCGCGGCCCCAACGACCTGCGCCAGGCCGTGCGCCGGCTGCATGCGGCGGGCCTGGAAGTCATTCTGGACGTGGTCTACAACCACACCTGCGAAGGCAGCGAACTGGGTCCGACGCTGTCCTGGCGCGGGTTGGACAACGCCAGCTATTACCGGCTGATGCCCGGCGAAGAGCGCTACTACATCAACGACACCGGCTGCGGCAACACCGTCAACCTGTCGCATCCGCGCGTATTGCAGATGGTGATGGACTCCTTGCGCTATTGGACGCAGTCGTATGGCGTGGACGGCTTTCGCTTCGACCTGGGCGTGACGCTGGGCCGCGAAGGCACGGGCTTTGACCCCGGCTCCGGCTTTTTCGACGCCTTGCTGCAAGACCCGGTGCTGGCCGGCGTGAAGCTGATTTCCGAACCCTGGGACATCGGCCCCGATGGCTATCAGTTGGGCAGCCACCCGCCCGGCATGGCGGAATGGAACGACCGTTACCGCGATACCGTGCGGCGCTATTGGCGCGGCGACGAAGGCATGCGCGGCGACATGGCCGCGCGCCTGTGCGGCTCGCGCGATGTGTTCGACCGCCGCCACCGCCGCCCCTGGGCCAGCGTCAACTTCATCGCCTCGCACGACGGCTTCACCACCCAGGACGTGGTCAGCTATGACGGCAGCCACAACGAGGCCAATGGCGAAGGCGGCAACGACGGCCATTCGGAAAACTACAGCCACAACTGGGGCGCGGAAGGCCAGACCGATGACGCCGCGATTCTGGAGACCCGCGGCCGCGTCCAACGCGCGCTGCTGGCCACCCTGTTCCTGTCGGACGGCACGCCGATGATGTTGGCGGGCGATGAGTTCGGCAATACCCAGGACGGCAACAACAACGCCTATTGCCAGGACGGCCCGGTGTCGTGGCTCGATTGGACGCAGGCGCAAAGTGAAGAAGGCCGCGCCCTGAGCACCTTCGTCGCGCGGGTGGTGGCGCTGCGGCGCGACCACCCCAGCCTGCGCGCGGCGCGTTTTGGCGATGCGGCGCAGGAGATCTGCCCGGGCGTCATCGCGATCAGCTGGTTCGACACGCACGGCGGCCGCATCGACCAGGGCGCGTGGGACGATCCGCAACAGCGCACGATGGCGCTGCGCCGCGCCGCGCTGCGCGAGGATGGCAGCGCCGACATCACCTTGCTGCTGATGAATCCCGGCGGCGAACCTGCCGTCTTCACCTTGCCCGAGCCCGGACAGGCGTGGCTGCGCGAACTGGACTCCGCAGAGGTTGTACCTGCCGCGCCGCTTACCGAAACCGAAGTCACCGTCCAGGCACATAGCCTGGTGCTGCTGTCCGCGACCTGCATCTCCGGAAACGCCTCATGACCGTGCTGCCCGAACCTTATACCCACGGCGCGCTGCCGCTGCCCGACGGCCGCACGCGCTTTCGCCTGTGGGCGCCGTCCGCGCCGCCGGAGCTTGCGCTGATGCTGCCGGGACGCGATCCCATCGCCCTGCATCCGCAGGAGGATGGCTTTGCGCAGGTGGATGTCGATTGCGCGGCGGGCACGCGCTATCAGTATCGGCTTGGCGACGGCCTGCTGGCGCCCGACCCGGCTTCGCGGCTGCAAGACGGCGACGTGCATGACGCCAGCGTGGTCGTGGGGCCGGACGCCTACCCCTGGTCGCATCCAACTTGGATGGGTCGGCCTTGGCGCGAAGCGGTGATCTACGAGGCGCATGCCGGCCTGGCGGGCGGCTTCGCCGGTCTGACCAAGAAGCTGCCCCAACTGGCCGACATGGGTTTCACGGTTATTGAATTGATGCCCATCGCCGACTTTCCCGGCCCGCGCAACTGGGGCTACGACGGCGTGCTGCCTTACGCGCCCGACACCGCCTACGGCACGCCCGACGACTTGAAGCGCCTGATCGACACGGCCCACGGCCTGGGGCTGTGCGTGATGCTGGACGTGGTCTACAACCACTTCGGCCCTGACGGCAACTACCTGTCGCAATACGCCGCGCCCTTTTTTCGAGACGACATCTCCACGCCCTGGGGTTCCGCCATCGATTTCCGGCAGCCCCCCGTGCGCCGTTACTTTGAAGAAAACGCCCTGTACTGGTTGACGGAATATCGCTTCGACGGCCTGCGCCTGGATGCGGTGCATGCCATCTCGGATCCGGACTGGCTGGTAGAGCTGGCGCAATTCGTGCGCGGCCAGATCCCCGCGCAGCGCCACATCCACCTGGTGCTGGAGAACGACGACAACCGCGCCAGCCTGCTGACGGCCGGCTACGACGCGCAATGGAACGATGACGCGCACCATGTGCTGCACCACATGCTGACGGGCGAATCGCGCGGCTACTACGCCGATTACGCGGACCGCCCCGCCCAGGCGCTGGCTCGCTGCCTGGGCGAAGGCTGGGTCTATCAGGGCCAGCCTTCGCCCTACCGCCAGGGCGCGCCGCGTGGCGAACGCAGCGCCCACCTGTCGCCCACGGCCTTTGTGCTGTTCCTGCAAAACCACGACCAGACCGGCAACCGCGCGCGCGGCGAACGCCTGACGCTGTTGACCGAAACCGCCGAACGGCTGCGCGCCGCCGTCACCTTGCAGTTGTTGGCCCCGCAGATTCCGCTGGTGTTCATGGGCGAGGAAACGGGCAATCGCGCCCCCTTCCTGTATTTCACTGCCCACACCGATCCGGCGCTGGCGACTGCCGTGCGCGAAGGCCGCCAACGCGAATTCGCTGCCTTCCCTGAGTTCGCGGGCGCGCACGGCGAGCCCGTGCCGGACCCCAACGCGGAATCCACCTACGCGCAAAGCAACCCGTGGACGGCCGATGTCAGCCCGGATGCATTGCAGTGGCACGATCTGTACCGCGCGCTGCTGGACATGCGCCAGCGCGTGATCGCCCCCCGGCTGGACGGCGCGACGACCGTGTACGCGCGCGCGGTGGGCGAACATAGCGTGCATGCCCGCTGGCGCCTGGCGGGCGGCGCCTTGCTGACCGTCTACGTCAACCTGGGCCCCACGCCCGAGGGGCTGCCGCGCAAACAGGCCGCTGCCGCGCCGCTGTTCTCGTCGCTGTTGTACGAGTCGCGCGCGGGCGCGTTCGACGCGCTCTGCCTGGGCAATCTGTGCTCGGAAAGCACCGTATGGCTGCTGGAGGAAGGGGCATGAACATCGCCGCCCCCACCGGCCTGTCCGACTTGGCCGCCGAAGCCGGCATCGCCGAAAACTGGACCGACGCCGACAAGCGCCCGCGCCGCGTGTCGCCCGACACCCTGCGCGCGCTGCTGGCAGCCATGGACCTGCCCGCCGGGTCCGACACCGACATCCGCGACAGCCGCCAGCGGCTGGCCGAGATGAACGCCCGATCGCATCTGCCGGCGATGCTGATCGCCGTGACCGGCGAGGCGGTGCCACTGCCTGCGTCGTGCGCCGGCGCGTATCGGATGGATCCGCCCACCGGCGCCGCCATCACGGGGCAGACCGCCGAAGGGGGCAACAACGGCGCTGCCGGCCCGGTCTTGCACGCCCCGTCCACGCCCGGTTATTACACCTTGCACACGCAGGGCGGCACGACCACGCTGGCCGTTGCGCCGCGCCGCGCGCCCACGCTGGATGAGCTGCTGCAAGAGAAGAACGCGCGCGCCTGGGGCCTGGCCGCGCAGGTGTACAGCCTGCGCCGCCCGGATACCGACCCCACGGAGGCCACGCATGGCTTCGGCGATTTTGGCGCATTGCGCGACCTGGCGATGGCGGCGGGCAACGCGGGCGCGGACGCGCTGGCCATCAGCCCCGTGCACGCCATGTTCGCCGCCGACCCGGCGCAGTGCAGCCCGTATTCTCCGTCCAGCCGGCTGTTTCTGAACACGCTGTTTGCGGACCCGACCGGCGTGTTGGGCGCGGACGCCGTGCGCGACGCCTTGGCTGGCATGACGCAGGCGCGCCTGCGCGCGCTGGATGCGCAACCGCTCATCAACTGGCCCGCCGCCGCCAGCTTTCGCCACCAGTTGCTGCGCCGCCTGCACGAGCGTTTTGCGACGACGGCGAGCGCCGACCATCATCGCGCCTACAACAGCTTCCGCGACGCGGGCGGGCAAGACCTGCGCGACCACGCGCTGTTCGACACCCTGCACGCGGCGCACGCGTCCTCCTCGGGCGCGCCCGTGCCGTGGACGCAATGGCCCGCCGACCTGCGCGACCCGCGCTCGACCGCCGCGCAGCAATACGCGGCGGAGCATGCCCGGGACGTCGACGCGCACATATTCTTTCAGTGGCTGGCTTCGGCCAGCCTGAAACGCGCGCAGCGGGCCGGGCGCGATGCCGGCATGCGCGTGGGCATCGTGGCCGACCTGGCCGTGGGCGGCAGCCCGCTGGGCAGCCACGCCTGGAGCCGTCAGCCTGACCTCATCAAACACGCCAGCGTCGGCGCGCCGCCCGACATCTACAACCCGCTGGGCCAGGGGTGGGGGCTGACCGCCCTGTCGCCCGCCGCCTTGCAGGAATCCGGCTATTCGGCGTTCCTGGCGATGCTGCGCGCCAGCCTGTCCCACGCGGGCGGCTTGCGCATCGACCACATCCTGGGCATGGCGCGCATGTGGCTGATCCCCGATGGCGCGGGTCCGCCTGACGGCGGCTACGTGCGCTTCCCGCTGCGCCAGTTGCTGCGCCTGACCGCGCTGGAAGCGTGGCTGCACCGCGCGCTGATCGTCGGCGAAAACCTGGGCACGGTGCCGGAAGGCTTCGACGAGACGCTGCAAGAACATGGCGTGCTGGGCATGGATGTGTTGTGGTTCATGCGCGCCGAGACGGCGCGCGATGATGCGAAGAGTGCGTCAGCCGACGATGTCCCCGCCACCCCCGACGCCTCTGCCCAGGCCGGCTTCCTGCCGCCGTCGGAGTGGCCCCGCCATGCCGTCGCGATGACCACCACCCACGATCTGCCCACGCTGGAAGGCTGGTGGCACGCGCAGGACATCTTGTGGCGGTCCCGCCTGAGCCTGCTTGGTCCGGGCCAGGAAGAGGCCGCGCTGCGCGCCAGCCGCCTCGAAGAACGCGCCACGCTATGGCGCGCGGTGCAGGCCAGCTCGCCCACCGCCTCGACGCGGCCGCTGCCGCGCCAGACGCCCGGCGCGGAACTGCTGGCCTATGTCGCCGCCACGCCCTGTCCGCTGATGCTGGTCACGCTTGAGGACCTGACGGGCCAGCTCGACCAGCCCAATCTGCCCGGCACCATCGACGAACATCCCAACTGGCGGCAGCGCGTGCCGCTGTCCGTCGCCGATTGCCTGAACGCGCCCGCCAGCCAGGCGCGCCTGCGCCCGGTGCGCGCATTACGAGGCCGCTAATGAGCCTGAATACCCAAACTGTTCCTGCCCCGCGCATCCCTCGCGCCACCGCGCGCCTGCAACTGCATGCGGGCTTCACGCTGGACGACGCGCGCCAGCAACTGCCCTACTACGCCGCGCTGGGCGTCAGCCATCTGTACCTGTCGCCCATCACCCAGGCCAAAGCCGGCTCGACCCACGGTTATGACGTGATCGACCACCAGCGCGTCAGCACGGATCTGGGCGGTGAAGGTGCGCTGCGCCAGTTGGCCGACGCGGCGCACGCGCTGGGCATGGGCCTGATTGCCGACATCGTGCCCAACCACATGGCCGCGCACGCGTCCAACGCGTGGTGGGCCGACGTGCTGCGGCTGGGCCAGCAAAGCCCGCAGGCGGGCACGTTCGACATCAACTGGAACTCGCCCGACCCCGCCCTGCGCGGCAAGGTGCTGCTGCCGGTGCTGCCCGACCCTTATGGCGACACGCTGGCGGCAGGCGGCATCCGGCTGGTTCATGACGAGCGCGCGGGCACCAGCCATATCGAGGCCGGCGGCCAGCAACTGCCGCTGTCGCCCGAATCCGTGGTGGATGACCCCGCCGCCTGCGACCCCGCGTCGGATGCGGGCCAGGCCCGGCTGCATGCCTTGCTGGAACAGCAGCACTACCGCCTGGCCTGGTGGCGCACCGCCCCGGACCTCATCAACTGGCGGCGCTTCTTTGAAATCAGCGAGCTGGTCGGCGTGCGGGTGGAAGACGAAGCCGTGTTCGACGCCGTCCACGCGCTGGTGCTGCGCCTGTACCGCGAAGGCGTGCTGGACGGCCTGCGCATCGACCATATCGACGGCCTGGCCAGCCCTGGCGCGTACCTGCGTCGCCTGCGCCAGGCGATGCGCGACGCCGACCGCGACCGGCAGCAATCCGGCCGGCCCGCCGACGGCTACCTGATCATTGAAAAAATCCTGGCCGACGACGAAGCGCTGGACCCGCGCTGGCCGACCGACGGCACCACCGGCTATGACTTCATGGATCAGGTGGGCGCGCTGCTACATGCGCCCGAGGCCCAGGCTCCGCTAGAACAGTTCTGGGCCAGCTTGAGCCGAGACGCGCGCGACGCGTCGGCCCAGCTGCGCGATGCGCGCCACCGGATGCTGGCGCGGCATTTCCCCAGCGAACGGCAGGCGCTGGTGGCGGCGCTGGCCGACATCGCGCAAACCGATCTGCGCACGCGCGATTGGAGCCCGGCGGCGATTGATCGGGTCTTGACCGCATTGCTGGCGTCTTTTCCGGTGTATCGCAGCTACGCGGAAGACGGCGGCCGCAGCCCGGCCGACACGCATTGGTGCCGCATTGCGCTGGAACAGGCGCGTGCGGCGCTGGGCGACGCCACGGCCGATCTGCGGATGCTGGATCAGTTGGACCAATGGCTGGGCGGCGATACGCAGGCGACCGGCTCAGACAACGTCCCCGACGCCACGCAGGCTCAGGTCCGCGCGCAAGCCTTGCGCCGCTTTCAGCAACTGACCCCGCCGCTGGCGGCCAAGGCGCTGGAAGACACTTTGTTCTATCGGCGCGGACCGCTCCTATCACGCAACGAAGTCGGCTCCAGCCCGGTGCGCTTTGCTTTGGCGCTACAGGAATTTCACGCGCTGGCGGCCGCGCGCGCCCGCACGCATCCGAACGCCATGCTGGCCACGGCCACGCACGATCACAAGCGCGGCGAAGACACGCGCGCGCGCCTGGCCGTGCTGACCGAGAACCCCGACGACTGGCGCCGTGCCGCCGACGGCTGGATCGCCCGCCTCGCGCCCCCGGGCGCACCCACACCCGCCGACCGATACCTGCTGCTTCAGAGCCTGGTCGGCGCGTGGCCGCTGGCGTTGACGGCCGATGCGTTGGCCGAGCGGCCAGACGAGGTGGCCGACTTTCTGGCGCGTATCGCGCAGTGGCAGGAAAAAGCCATGCGCGAAGCCAAGCTGCACACCAGCTGGACCGACCCCGACGCCAACTACGAGCGCGCCGCCCGCCAATGCATCGACGCCTTGCAGCAGCCGGGCGAGGGCCAGGCGCTGCTGCGCGATATCGCCGCGTGGGCGCAGCGCATCGCACCGGCCGGTCTGGTCAACAGCCTGACTCAGACGCTGCTGCGCAATACGCTGCCCGGCATGCCCGATCTGTACCAAGGCGCGGATTTGTGGGACTTCAGCCTGGTGGATCCCGACAACCGCCGCCCGGTGGACTACGCGCAGCGCGCGGCGCTGCTGGCGGACTCCCCCGCGCCAGGTTCGTCGCAAGGCGATGCTCCCATCGGCACCGACCCCGAGGCGTGGCGCAGCGGCGCCGTCAAACAATCGCTGATCCGCCGCGCGCTGGCCCTGCGCGCGCGCCTGCCCGACGTGTTCAGCCACGGCGACTACCTACCCATCGCCGTCCAAGGCCCGCGCGCCGCCTATGTCATCGCCTATGCCCGGCGTCACGAGGGAGCCTGGGTGCTGGCCGTGGCGCCCCGGCTTTGCGCGATGGCGCTGGCCGGCTACGCACAAGGCCACGCTGCGCAAGCGGCGCGCTACTGGGAGGGCACCCGCCTGACGTTGCCGCCGGACCTGGACGCCAGCACGCTGGGTGATGTGCTGTCGGGCCGCCGCGCCCATCCGAACGCGGCAGGCGAGCTGGCGCTGGACGAGTTGCTGCGCGACGGACCGGTGGCGCTGCTGGCGAGCGACCCGACGGACTGAACGCCGGGACGTCGGCAAGGGCGCAGATCAGTATTGATAGCGCATCGTCACCATCGCGCTGCGCCCTGCCCCCCACGCGCCCTGGCTGTAGAAGCCGACCTGGCTGTAGTACTTGCGATCGAACAGGTTGTTCACGTTCAGTTGCGCCGACAGGTTCCGGTTGAAGCGGTAGCGCGCCATCAGGTTCGTGATGGCGTAGCTGCCCTGGCCGACGCGTTCATCCCCATTGGGGCCGCTGGCAATCGTGTACACGCCGCTTTGCCAATTGACCCCGCCGCCCACGGTCAGCCGGTTCCAGTCGCCCGGCAACTGGTAGGTGGTGAAGACGCGCACCAGCGTGCGGGGCTGGTCGGTCTGGATCGCCGCGCCCTGGCCGTCGCGCGCGGTCCAATGCGACCACCCCGCCGCCAGGTTCCACCCGGGGCTCACCTCGCCCGACACTTCCAGGTCGAAGCCGCGGCTGCGCGTCCCTTGGGCGGCCCGATACGCCTGGTTGATCGTGCCCGGCACCAGATAACCAGGGTCCGTCTGCGCCACGTTGTCCTGCTCGATCTGGAACACCGCCGCGCTGGCGTTCAGGCGGCCATCCAGGAATTCGCCCTTGACGCCAGCCTCGTAGGACTTGCCTTCCAGCGGATCGAGCCAGCCGCCGTTGCGGTCCTGGTAGCTCTGCGGGTTGAAGATGCCGGTGTAGCTGACGTAGGCGGTGTAGGTGTCGTTGATGTCGTACAGCAGGCCGGCATACGGGGTGAACGCGTTCTTGTCGAAGGCGGTGTGGTCGCCACCGCCGAAGCCGACGGAATCGGTTTTCCACGTGCTGTAGCGGCCGCCGACGATCAGCTTGAGCGGGTCCGCCAGATTCAGGCGCAGCGCGCCGTACCAGCCGGTTTGCTTGGTGGTGTAGCGGCTGGCGGTAACGGCCGTGTCGCTCCAGTCCGGTTCGGGATACGAGCCGTCCCAATCGAAGAAATTGCCGACCGGCGCGGCGTTGGAGGCCGAGCGGTAGTCAAAGTCCGCGTACTGCCGCGTGAAGCTGGCGCCCACCACGGCTTCGTGGCGGCGGCCGAATGCGGTGAAGGGGCCGCTCGCTTTCAGGTCCAGGCTGTTCTGCTTGCGGTCGCCCTGGTACCACGCGGGCGAGCCGTTCACGCCCAGGCCCGTGTCGCGGTCGGGCCAGCCGTACAGGTACAAGAGTTTGCCGTCCATCTCGTGCTTGGAATGCGAGGCCACGGCCTGCACGCGCCACTCGTTGTCAAAGCGATGTTCCAGGCTGGCGAAGCCGCCGGTGGTGGTGCTGGCCCAGGAACTCCAGTCGGCCCCGGTGTTCAGCGAGCGCTTCCAGTCCGTGCGTCCGCCATCCGAATACCACAGCGGAAAGCCGCCCCAGCTGCTGCCCTTGGGGTCGTTGTTCTGGTAATTCACGCCGGCGCTGAAGGTCGTGCGCGAACTCAGGTCCGCGTCGACGACGCCGTAGAAGACCTGCTTCTTGATCTGGTAGTGGTCCAGGTACGAATGGTTGTCCTGGTAGGCGGACACGATACGGCCGCGCACGCTGCCATCCTTGTTCAGCGGGGTGGACAAGTCCAGCGTGCCCCGGTAGGTGTCCCAGTTGCCCGCGCCCAGGCTGATGTCGGCGGTGAATTCGCGGCTGATTGCGTGCTTGCGCACCAGGTTGATGGATGCCGACGGGTTGCCCGCGCCGGTCATCAGGCCGGTGGCGCCGCGCACGATTTCCACGCGGTCGTAGATGATGGGGTCCAGCGAGGATTCGCCCGCCGAATAGCCCGTGTCGAAACTGGTCGGTACGCCGTCATACAGGTAGTTGCTGACGGAGAAGCCGCGCGAACTGAAGGTGTAGCGCTCGCTGTCGTAGTTCTGCACCGCGATGCCGGGCGTGCTGGCCATGACGTCGGCCAGCGAGCGCATGTCGGCGTCGTCCATCCGTTGGCGCGTCATCACCGTGACGGACTGCGGCGTCTCGCGCAGCGTCAAGGGCAGGCCCGTGCTGGCCGCCGTGGCGCGCGGCGTGTAAGACCCGGTGCCTTCCGTCGTGGTGGGGTCGGTGTCGCCCACCACCTGCACGCTGGGCAGCGTGGCCACCGCGCTGTCCTGCGCCTGGGCCTGGGCCGCCGCGCTGGCCGCGGACAGGGCCATCAACACCAGGGCCGTCGTGCGGCGCAATGGCCGGCCGCAAGCATGGATGGAACCAATACGGAGTCTGCCGTCCAGCGGCGATAGTTCGAGCATGCTGCTTTCCTCTTCCACTTTGAAACTTGATGTGGGGTGGAAGTGTAATGCGACTGCTTCTCATAACCATCTGCTGTTGTGAAATTACGACGTGATCTTGTCAGTCTTGTCCCTACGACCTGCGGGCGTACCGCTGCACCATCGGGGCCGGATCGGCATAATGTCGCTGGCTTTTTTGTCGTTGCTTTCCCGGCTTGCCTGCCTCGATGGTTCGTTGCCGCCGCGTCGGTGGCAGCCCCTGGCTGCATGGCCAGCTTCCCGTTTTGCCCTCGCCGCCCTTTTCCCAGGAATTCCCGCGTGTTCCATGTCTTTACCGGATTGATCAGCCTTTACGTCATCTGGCGTTTCGTCCTGCCCCTGTCTCTGTCCCGGCCTGCCAAGATCCTGCTGTCCCTCTTCCTGCTGGGCGCGGCCGAGCACCATCTTGTGACGCGCAACTTCTTCGGGTCGATGGCCTCGCCCGAAGTGCCCGGCACGCTGTTGATGGTGCTGGGCTGGCTGTTCGGCGCGCTGCTGCTACTGGCCATGCTGCTGTTGCTGCGCGACGTGGCGGGCGTCGTGGTCTATGCGTTCTCGCGCCCGCGCGGCCGCCGCCTGCTGGCCGCGCGCGCCTGGGGCAAGGGTGCGGCCGTGCTGGCCCTGATGCTGTCCGCTATCGGCGTGTGGCAGGCCGTGCGCGTGCCGGACGTCAAGACACTGGAAATCGCCCTGCCCAAGCTGCCGCCCGAGCTGGACGGCTTTCGGCTGGTGCAGCTGACCGACCTGCACGCAAGCCGCCTGCTGGAAGCGCCGTGGATCGACGCGGTCGTCAAGAAGACGAATGGATTGGACCCGGACCTGATCGTCATCACGGGCGATCTGGTGGACGGCACGACCGATGCGCGCGCAGCCGATGTGCGGCCGCTGCAAGCCTTGCGCGCCCGCCACGGCGTGTACGCCATACCCGGCAACCACGAGTATTACGCGCAGTACGCGCGCTGGCTGCCCGCCTTCGAACAACTGGGCCTGCGCCTGTTGTTGAACGAGCACGTGACGCTCACGCCCAATGGACAGCGCCTGGTGCTGGCCGGCATCACCGACAAGATGGCGGCCGCTTACGACGAGCCCGTGCCGGATGCCGCGCGCGCGCTCAACGGCGTGCCCAAGACGGACCCGGTCATCCTGTTGAGCCATCGCCCCATCGGCGCGGCGCAGAACGCGCGCCTGGGCGCCGGCCTGCAATTGTCGGGCCATACGCATGGCGGCCAGATCCTGGGGCCCCATCTGCTGACGCAACTGGCCAACGAGGGTTATGTGTCCGGGCAATATGAGGTGGACGGCATGCAGATGTATGTCAGTAATGGCACGGGGCTGTGGCCCGGGTTTCCGATCCGGCTGGGCCGTCCGTCGGAAATCACGCAGATCGTTCTGCGCTCGCCGGCGCGCGTCGCGACGCCCTGAGCCCGGTCCGGCCGCCCAACCCACGTAAACACTGTCGACCCGCCCATGAGCTATCTGCTGTGGTCCCTGCCCGCCTTGATCGTGATCGGCGCCATCGCCAGCGGTCGCGTCAAGACCACGGTAGCGGCCGTGCTGGGACTGCTCACGGCCATCGGCGTTGCGCTGACTGCTGCGCCCGGTGCGTTCAGCGCTGCGCAACTGGCCGTCACGCTGGAACGCGGCGCCTGGATCGGCTGGGTGATCACGCCCTACATCCTGGGCGGGCTGCTGTTCTGGCAGATGGCCTCACCCTCGCCCTCGCCCGCAAGCCGGCCCGACGCCGATCTGAACGACCCGCTGGCGCGACGGCGGCGCGTGTTCTTCGCCTGTTTTCTCATCGGCCCTTTCGCGGAATCCGCGACCGGCTTTGGCGTGGGGATGATGGGCACGGTGCTGCTGATCCGACCTCTGGGCTGCAAGCCGCGCGACATCATGATCTTCGCGTTGTTGAGCCAGACCCTGATCCCCTGGGGCGCGATGGGCAGCGGCACCCTGCTGGCCTCGGCCTACGCGCGCGTGCCCGCCGCGCAGTTGGCGCTGTACAGCATGGTGGCGGTGGCCTTGTTGATGAGCGTGTGGATGGCGCTGTTCTGGCGCACGGCGCGCCGCGCGAACCTGGGCGCAAGCATCGCCGAACATGCCCGCGAAGCAGCCTGGAGCGTGGCGAGCCTGTCGCTTCTGAGCGCCGCCACCGCCGTGCTAGGTCCGGAGACCGCGCTGCTGGCCAGCTACGGGCCTTTGATCGTGCTGCGCTACGTGCACGACCGCCACCCCGATCGTGCGCAGGCGCTGGCCGCCGCGCGCCGCGCGCTGCCCTACATGCTGGTGATCGCTTGCCTGGCGGCGACCCGGCTGATTCCCGCGCTGAACCACACACTGGGTGCTTGGGCCGACTTCCGGCCGTTCGCCGACCTGCCCGCCTGGATGCCGTGGTTGCACGCAGGCAGTTGGCTCGTCGCCGGCGCCCTCGTCATGGCGCTCTTGCGCCGCCATCCGGGCGAGCTGGCCGCGCAGGCGCGGACGGCCTGGCACACGGGCCGCCATGCCGTCATGTCCGTATTCCTGTTCGCGATGATGGCCGAGGTGCTGGCCGGCGCGGGCATCTCGCAGGCCTACGCCGATGGCCTGTTCGCCACCTTGCAGGAATGGACCTTGCTGATCACGCCATTGCTGGCAGGCGCGTTCGGCATCCTGGCCAATAGTGGTAACGCGCCGAACAGTCTGTTCATGCCTTCCCAGCTATCATTAGCGCTTCAAGCGGGTTTGAACGTACCGGCAGCGGCTGCGCTGTTACACGTTTCGGGCACGTCGATGGGGTTTTTTTCACCTATCAGGATGTCAATTGCGGCGGGACTGGCCCACGGACAGGGGCAAGAACGCAGCGTGTATGTTCTACTACTGCCGTTTGCCCTGGCCGCGTTCGGCATTCTTTTATTCCTGGCACTGCTTGTCGGGTTGTCGGGATAGCCGCCCGAGCGCTGTTGCTCACGGCCTCAACCTTTTTTTTGTGTAGCACATGGGACTAGAACAGTTAGCCGCGATCCGGGCCTTGATCATCAAGCAGGCGCCTGAAGAGCCGACCCCCAAGAAAGAAGCGCGCCCACAAGGCGCAGGCAAAGGCCCTCGCCCACCCGGCGGCGGCAAAGGCCCGCGTCCGCAAGGCGGCGACAAGAACGCCCGTAATCAGGGCGGCGACAAATCGCAGCGGCCGCAACGCGCCGATCGGCGTGAATCGCCCGTGGATCCGGTCGTGGTCGCGATCTCGCGCTTGCAACGCCAATTCCCCAAAGCCTTCCCGAAGAATCCCGCGCCCAAGCTGCCGCTCAAGCTGGGCGTGCTGGCCGATCTGGTGCAACACGCCCAGGCGCTGCAACTGGACGAGGCGCAGATCAAGGAAGCGGTCAAGACCTGGTGTGATGGCCGCCGTTACTGGGCCTGCATGGTCGAAGATGCGCCGCGCGTGGACCTGAACGGCGAACCCTCGGGCGCCGTGACCGCCAACGAAGCCAAGCATGCCAAGCGCATGGCGTCGCGCAGCGCGTCCAAGAATGCCGCCGCGCGCAACAAGGCCAAGAAGGCTGAAGCCGCTGCCGCCGCCGAAGCGGCAGGTTCGGCGCCGGCCACCGATGCCGCCGCGCCCGCCGCCGACGCAGCAGTGACCGCGCCCGCAACGGCGCCGGCTTCCGCGCCGGTGCAATCCGCGCCGCAAGCGCCGGCCGACGCCACGCCGGATTCGTCCAGCGACGTGTCGACCCCGGCCGCCGACGAGGCATCGAAGGAAGCTTCCAAGCAAGCCTCCACCGACACGCCCGAGTCGAACTAAGCCGACTCGGCTTCAAGCACGATCCGCCCCTGGGCGGCAACAAGCCCGGCCCGCGACATCCTCGTCGCGGGCCGGGCTTGTTTGTTCTCGTGCGTGCTTGCGCGCAGGTCTGACTTCCGACCCGCGCGGGTTCAGGCCGCCAGCGCCTGCTCCAGATACCCCATACCCGCCGCGCTATAAGGCAGGGTCAGCGCCCACTTGTGGCCCGCCGCGTCCATCTTCTGCAACGACTTCCGAAGAATCCCGACGATCTTGTCGGGATGCGCGGGGTGGAACGCTTCGTACTGGTATTGCAGGAACACCAGGCACAACGCGTTTTCCATCGTCTGCACATCGGCATCCTGCTTGATGCCCTGCTTCATCACGATGCTGGTCACGCGGTCGATGAGCGCTTCATCATGACCTAGCTCGCGCATGATGCCTTGCGCCACGCTGGCATGATGCCGCGCCAAGGCCTTGCGCCACGTCAGATATCCCACGCGGCCATCGGGATAGCTCTTGCGCGCGATCTCCCAGCGCCCGATGTGCTGGCAACGCGACGCCAGCAGCAGCGGCGGCGACGCCTCGGGCGCCAGTTTCAACACCCATTCATGCAGCTTTTGCGCCAGGAACAACTCCTGAGGACAGGTCTCGCCCTGCCAGGTGAACAGATTGGGATCGGTGCCGTTGTACTGGTCAAACCGAAGCAGCGTCTGCGCTAGACGTTCGTTCATGCGATGCGTTTCCAAGAAAGACGCCGGGATCGGCAAAAGACGCAACGATCATAGCGCCAGGTGGGCGTCGGCACGCGCGCGCGTGACGCAAATCGCATATCGAAACTCGAAAATCATCGTTCATGCGGCGGCACCGACTGCTTAGGATCTGGGGTTCTCCCTAACGCCTGATGGCGCCACGCGCGCCGTGCCTCTTACCCCATGCCAGATACTTCTCTTCAAAAGCCGCAGGCTCCCCCCGTGCGCGTCGCCGTCGACGTGGGCGGCACGTTCACCGATATCGTCCTGGAACGCGACGAACAACGCTGGTCCGCCAAGCTGCTGACCACGCCCGACACGCCGGAGACGGCCGTGCTGCAAGGCATAGAAGAATTGCTAGGCGTCGCGGGCCTGGGGTGGCCCGACGTCAGCCTGCTGATCCTGGGCACCACGCTGGCCACCAACGCGCTGATCGAACGCAAAGGCGCGCGCACCGCGCTGCTGACGACGGCGGGCTTTCGGGATCTGGTCGAGATCGGTCTGGAAGACCGTTTCGCGCAGTACGACATTTTTCTGGACAAGCCCCAGCCGCTGGTGCCCCGGCCATGGCGCTACGGCGTCACGGAACGGGTCGACGCGCGCGGCCAGGTCCTCACCCCGCTGGATGAATCGCAAGTCATTGCGCTGGCTCATGAGCTGCTGGCCGAACGCATCGAAAGCGTGGCGGTCTGCCTGCTGCACAGCTATGCGCACCCGGCCCACGAGCGCCGCATCCGCGAACTGCTGGAGCAGCATGCGCCCGGTCTGTGGGTGTCGCTGTCGTCCGACGTGTGCGCCGAAATCCGCGAGTATCCCCGCCTGTCGACGGTCAGCGCCAACGCCTATGTGCAGCCGCAGGTGTCGGGCTATCTGCGCCGCTTGAACGACTCGGCGCGCGCACGCGGCTTGCGCGGCGAGCCTTTTCTGATGACCTCGGGCGGAGCCATCGCCACGCTGCAAACCGGTGTGGAAGAACCAGTGCGGCTGGTGGAATCGGGACCGGCGGGCGGCGCCATCCTGGCGCAGCACGTCGCCGAACAGACCGGGTCCGCCCACGCGCTGTCCTTCGACATGGGCGGCACCACGGCCAAGATCTGCTACATCGATGACTTCGAACCGCAGATCAGCCGCAGCTTTGAATTCGGGCGCGTGCATCGGCATCTGAAAGGGTCCGGCCTGCCCATCCGCATTCCCGTCATCGAGATGGTGGAGATTGGCGCGGGCGGTGGCTCCATTGCGCGCGTCAATCACCTGGGCGTGGTGCAGGTCGGCCCGGACAGCGCGGGCTCGCTGCCCGGCCCGGCCGCCTATGGCAACGGCGGCGAACTGCCCACCGTGACCGATGCCCACGCCACCCTCGGCACCGTGACGCCAGAGCGGTTCGCGGTGGGCAAGGTCAGCCTGCAACCCGAGCTGGCCCAGCGCGCCATCCAGGCCCATCTGGCCGAGGGCACCGGCCTGGACGCGCCGCAGGCCGCGCAGGCCATCATCGACATCGTCACCGAGAACATGGCCAACGCCGCGCGCGTGCATGCCTCGGAACTGGGCAAGGCAGCCGAAGAACACACGTTGATCGCCTTTGGCGGCGCCGCGCCGCTGCACGCCGCCCCGCTGGCGCGCAAGCTGGGCATCGACCGCGTCATCATCCCGGAATCGGCCGGCGTGGGATCGGCCGTGGGCTTTCTGTGGGCGCCCATCGCCTATCAGGCCGTTCGCAGCTTTCATCAGCGCCTGGACGGCATCGACCATGCCGGCGTGCAACGCATGCTGGACGAACTGAGCGCCAGCGTCGACGCCGTGGTGCGCCGTGCCGCGCCCGACACGCGCCTGACGCACAAGCGGGTGGTGTACATGCGCTACAGCGGCCAGGGCCACGAGATCGCGGTCGATCTGCCCGACGGCCCGTTCGACGCCGCTGCCAGCGCCGCATTGAACACGGCGTTTGCCCAGCGCTACGCCCAGCTATATGGGCGCAGCCTGCCGCACGTGGCGCCCGAAGCCGTGAGCTGGTCGGTCGCCGCACAGGCCGGCGAGCGCCGCGCCCGCCCGCAAGACCACATCGCCACCGGCCCCGGCACGGCGGCGCGCGCGGCGGGCACGCGCGTGGTGTACGACGCCGCGCAAGCCCGCTGGATCGACATTCCCTATTACGAGCGCCAGTCGCTCGACCCCGAACAGACGCTAACCGGCCCCGCGCTGGTCGTCGAAGACGAAACCACCACCTACGTGCCCCCGGGCTTCCTGGCGCGCCGTAGCCGCCTGGGCTCGCTGGTATTGGACGACACGCACGCGCCGCAGCGCCGCCAGGCCGACGCCGCCAACAAGGACCACGCATCATGAGTACTTTCACCACCGCCCCGACCAGCGCCGATGCCAAGCCCGCAGGGCAAGAACGCATCCGCTTTCAACTGGCCTGGAACCGGCTGCTGTCCGTCGTGGAAGAGCAGGCCCAGGTGTTGATCCGCTCGGCATTCGGCACCGCCACGCGCGAGGCCGGCGACCTGTCGGCGGGCGTGTTCCTGCCCGATGGCCGCATGATCGCCCAGGCCGTCACCGGCACGCCGGGGCACGTCAACGCCATGGCCGAATCCGTCAAACACTTCCTGCGCGTGTTCCCGCCCGACACGCTCAAGGATGGCGACGTGCTGCTGACCAACGATCCGTGGAAAGGCACCGGCCACCTGTTCGACATGACCATGGTGACGCCCGTCTTCCATGGCGGCGCGCTCGTTGCCTTGTTCGCCTCGACCCTGCACGTGATCGACATCGGCGGCATCGGCAGCAGCGCCGACGGCCTGGAGATCTATCACGAAGGCTTGTTCCTGCCCATCCTGCGCTTCTTTCATCAGCACGAAGTGGACCCCGGCGTGCTGGCCATCATCCGCGCCAACGTGCGCGAACCCGAACAGGTGGAAGGCGACCTCTACGCGCTGGTGGCCTGCAACGACATCGGCGCGCGCCGCCTGAAAGCGCTGCTGACCGAATTTGAACTCGGCGGCCTGGACGCATTGGGCGGCTACATCATCGAGCAATCCGAACAAGCCATGCGGCAGGCGATTGCCCAATGGCCCACCGGCATCTGGCATAACACGCTTGTGATCGACGGCTATGACGCACCCATCACCTTGCAGGCCAGCGTCAGCATTGCGTCGGACAAGATCCGCATTGATTTCGCCGGCACCTCGCCCAGCGTGGCGCGCGGCATCAACGTCGTGAAAGCCTATACCGACGCCTACACCTCGTTTGGCGTTCGTTGCCTGATCGGCGCGGACGTGCCCAACAACGCCGGGTCGCTGTCCTGCGTGGAAGTGGCCGCGCCCGAAGGCTCCATCCTGAACGCCCGCTTTCCCGCCGCCGTCACCGCGCGCCACATCATCGGACAGATGCTGCCCGACGTGGTCTTCGGCGCGCTGCGCCAGGCCCGCGCCGATCAGGTGCCGGCCGAGGGCGCGTCGTCTTTGTGGAACCTGCATCTGGTGGGCGGCGAACCGCTGGCGGGCGCCACGCCCGAGCAACAGGAAGCGCTGCTGGCCGGTCCGCGTTTCAACGCCGTGAGCTTCTCCACGGGCGGCACCGGCGCGCGGCCTGGCAAGGACGGGCTTTCGGTCACGTCCTACCCCAGCGGCGTGCGCAACGTGTCGCTGGAAATTCTGGAAAGCGCCAACCCGCTGGTCTTCGAACAAAAGGAATACCGGCCGGATTCGGGCGGACCCGGCACGCAGCGCGGCGGCTTGGGACAAACCATCGTGCTACGCCACGCCGACCCGCAAGCCGCCATGATCGTCGCCGCCGCCTTTGACCGCGTGGTGTATCCGGCGCGCGGCGCGTTGGGCGGACACGCGGGGGCCAGCGGGCAACTGGGCTTACAGAGCGGCGCCGTCCTGCGCGCCAAGGGACGGCAACTGATCCCGCCCGGCGAACGACTTGTCGTCCACACGCCAGGCGGCGGCGGACTGGGCGACCCCGCCCTCCGCCCCGCCCACCAGGTCGAACGCGATGTGCGCGACGGCCTGATCAGCGCCGACCAAGCCCGCAATGCCTACCAGGAACAACAAGCATGAACCCGACCCGACGCACTTATCTGGGCCTGTCCGTCGCCGCCGCCTTGCTGGCGATGGCCGCGCCGCTGCGCGCCGCCACGCCATCGTCTTCCACGCCCACTCGCGGCGGCACGCTGACGTTGCTCTTGCCTTCCGAACCCACCGCGCTCGTCACCGTGGGCAATGTGGCCACGCCGATCCTGAGCGTCAGCGCCAAAGTCACCGAGGGCCTGCTCAAGTACGACTACGACCTCACACCCCAACCGCAATTGGCGACCGCCTGGCAGATCAGCCCGGACGGCACCGTCTACACCTTCACGCTGCGCCAGGGCGTCAAATGGCACGACGGCAAGCCCTTCACGGCGGACGACGTCGCCTTTTCGATCGGGTTGCTGAAAAAGATCCACCCGCGTGGCCGCAACACGTTCGCCAACGTCACCGCCATCGAAACGCCCGACGCGCACACCGTGGTGCTGCGCCTGGCCAAGCCCGCGCCCTACCTGATCCGCGCGTTCGTCGCCACCGAGACACCCATCATCCCCAAGCACGTCTTCGATGGCGCCGACCCCTTGACTCATCCGGCGCTGTCCGCGCCGATCGGCACGGGCCCCTTCAAGTTCAAGGAATGGCAGCGCGGCAGCCACATCGTCTACGAACGCAACCCGGATTACTGGGACGCGCCCAAGCCCTACATCGACCGGCTGATCGTGCGCGTGGTGGCCGACCCGGCCGCCGCCGCCATCGCCTTCGAGACCGGGACCGTGGACCTGGGCTACCGCACGCCCGTGCCGCTGGCGGACCTGGCGCGCCTGAAAGCCGTGCCGTCGCTGCGCTTCGAGACGCGCGGCAACAGCTATTCCTACAACGTGACGCGCCTGGAATTCAATCTGGACGATCCGCACTTCAAGAACGAGAAGGTGCGGCAGGCGGTGGCGCACGCCATCGACCGCAACGTCATCCTCAAGGTCGTGAACTACGGCGTGGGCCAGGTGGCGTATTCGCCCATCGCGCCGGGGCTCAAGACCTATAACGACCCCACTCCCACGCCCTATCCGTTCGACCTGAAACGGGCCAATGCGCTGCTGGACGAAGCCGGCTATCCGCGCGGCGCGGACGGCGTGCGCTTTCGGATACCGCTGGACTACAACCCCATCGGTTCGGACGGCGCGCGCCTGGCCGACTACCTGCGCACAACGCTGGCGCGCACCGGCATCGCCGTGACGGTGCGCTCGCAGGACGCCTCGGCCTTCATCAAGCGCATCTACACCGACCGCGACTTCGCCTTCACCACCAATGGCGCCAGCAATCTGTTCGATCCGACGGTAGGCGTGCAGCGGCTGTACTGGTCCAAGAACTTCATCAAGGGCGTGCCATTTTCCAACGGCACGCACTACCAGAACCCGAAGGTGGACGCCTTGCTGGAAGCGGCCTCGGTGGAAAACGACCCGGCGCGTCGGGTGGAACTGTTCAAGCAATTCCAGCAGATCGTCGCGCGCGAGGTGCCCGACCTGAACCTGTACCAGCCGGAATTCATCACCATCGCCAACCAGCGCGTGCATGACCATTCGCTGACGGCCGACGGCGTGGAATCCAATCTGGCGGACGTCTACCTGCAATGAACCTGCAACGCGCCGCCCGCTCGCTCGCCCGATCCGTGGTCCAGGCGATCCCTACCGTCATCGGCGTCATCCTGCTTGGCTTCTTCCTGCTGCAAGCGGTGCCGGGCGATGCCGCCGATGTGATTGCAGCCGAATCCGGTTCGGCCACCGAAGCCGGCATGGCCGCCATGCGCAGCCAATTCGGCCTGGACCGCCCGTTGTGGCAGCAACTGACTGCCTACCTGGGCAATCTGGCGCACCTGAACCTTGGGGTGTCGCCGCGCTACAACCTGCCCGTCTCCGAGCTGATCTTCAGCCGGCTGGGCAACACCGTGCTGCTGATGTTCAGCGCCTTGGGCTGCGCGCTGGCGGTCGGCATCGCGTTGGGCGCCGTCATGGCCAGCTTCGTCGGCCGCTGGCCCGACCGCCTGCTGTCGCTGGCGGCGCTGCTGCTGTATTCCACGCCGGGATTCTGGCTGGGCCTGATGGCCATCATCCTGCTGTCGGTGCAGCTGGGGTGGTTGCCGCCCGGCGGCGTGTCCACCATCGGCTCGCCCGCCACCGGTCTTGCGCACGCGCTGGACGTGGCGCGCCATCTGGTGCTGCCCACGCTTGCGCTCGCCGGCTTCTACGTGGCGATCTTCGCGCGCCTGACGCGCGCCGCCATGCTGGAAGTCAGCCGGCAGGACTTCGTGCGCACCGCTCATGCCAAGGGGTTGGCCCCCACGGCCGTCGCGCTGCGCCACGTGCTGCGCAACGCGCTGATCCCCGTCACGACCGTCGCCGGCCTGAACTTCGGCGCATTGCTCGGTGGCGCGGTGGTGGTCGAGACAGTGTTCAGCTGGCCAGGGCTGGGCCGGCTGGCCTACGAGTCCGTCATGGCCCGCGACTACGTCGTGCTGCTGGGCATCCTGGTGCTGTCATCGCTGCTGGTCATCGTGGCCAACATCCTTGTCGATCTGTTGCAGACCTTGCTGGACCCGCGCATCCGCGCCGGTTGAACGAGGTCCGCATGCCTGTCGGTCGCGTTTGATATCCCGTCTTTAGCTTTCATCCCTTGCCTCCATGTCTTCTGAAATCCTGTCTTCGATAGCCGCACCGCCCGTCTTCACCGTCCGCAAAAGCGGTCTTGCACGCCGCTTGCGCTGGCTGGCGGCCAACCCGGGCGCAGCCACGGGCGGCCTGCTCTTGCTGTTGATCCTGGTGGCCGCCATCACCGCGCCGTGGGTGTTTCCGAACGACCCGCTGGACATGGTCGGCCCACCCATTCAGTGGCCGGGCCAGGACCCTGACTTCTGGCTGGGCACCGACACCATGGGGCGCGACATTGCCGCTGGCCTGGCGCACGGCGCGCGTGTGTCGTTGACGGTCGGTGTCACGGCGGCGCTGCTGAGTCTGGCCATCGGCATCGCCGTGGGCGCGTCGGCCGGCTATTTTGGCGGCTGGGTCGATGCGGTGCTGATGCGCGTCACCGAACTGTTGCAGACCATCCCGGCGTTCCTGCTGGTCGTGGTGATCGTGGCGATCGGCAAACCCTCGGTCAGCGTGATCGCCTTGTCCATCGGCGTGGCGTCATGGCCCGTCGTCGCGCGTCTGGTGCGCGCGGAATTCCGCACCCTGCGCGAATCCGAATTCGTGCTGGCCGCGCGCAGCAACGGCTTTGGCCACGCCCATATCGTCCTGCGCGAAATCCTGCCCAACGCGCTGCCGCCCGTCATCGTGACCACTTCCGTGCTGGTGGCGAACGCCATTCTCATGGAGTCGGCCTTGTCCTTCATGCACCTGGGTGACCCGAACGTGGTGTCGTGGGGCAGCATGATCGGCGATGCGCGCGAGATGCTGCGCACCGCCTGGTACCTGGCCGCCCTGCCCGGCCTGTCCATCGTGTTGACCGTGCTGTCCCTGAACCTCTTGGGCGACGCGCTGAACGATGCTTTCAACCCGAGGCTGACCGCATGACCCGCGCGCCGCAACCCTCCGACACCCGCGCGCTGCTGACCGTGCGCGACCTGAGCGTCTCGTTCTCCGCCCATGACGGGCTACGCCGTGCCGTGGATGGCCTGAGCTTTGACGTTGCGCCCGGTGAAACCTTGGCGCTGGTCGGCGAATCCGGCTGCGGCAAGTCCACCACGGCGCTGGCCATCCTGCGCTTGCTGGCGTCCGGTAGCCGCATGCAAGGGCAGATCCTGTTCGATGGTGTCGATCTGGCGCGCCTGCCCGCCCCGGCGCTGCGGCAAGTGCGCGGCCGCGACATCGCGATGATCTTCCAAGAACCGATGACCTCGCTCAACCCCGTGCTGACCATCGGCCGGCAGATCGCCGAAGCCATCCGCTGCCACGAAGACATCGACCGCGCCGTTTTGCGCCAGCGCACGCTTGAACTGCTGGCGCGCGTGCGCATCCCCGATCCCGAACGGCGCATTGACGATTACCCGATGCAGTTGTCTGGCGGTCAGCGCCAGCGCGTGATGATCGCCATGGCCATCGCCTGCCGGCCCCGGCTGCTGGTCGCCGATGAACCCACCACCGCGCTGGACGTCACCATCCAGGCGCAGATCCTGCAACTGCTGGACGAACTGCGGCGCGACCTGGGCATGAGCGTCTTGCTGATCACCCACGATCTGGGCGTGGTGCGGCAATGGGCGGACCGCGTCATCGTCATGCACGGCGGAAAAAAGCTGGAAGAAGCGCCGGCCGCCCGGCTGTTCTCTGCCCCATCGCATCCGTACACCCAGGGCTTGCTGGGCGCGTCGCTGCACGCGCGCGACGGGCTGCACTATCGTCAGGCGCGTCTGCCGGAAATCGTGGTCAGCCCCGACCCGGGGCGTGGCGAACCGCGCTTCACTTTGCGCACCTCGAACGCCATCGCGCATAGACGCGACGCCTGGCATGCGTCCGACGCGCCGCTGCTCAGTGTGCGCGGCCTTGCCACGCGCTACGAAGGCCGTCGCGGCGCCGCCGTGCTGGCGGTGAACGACGTGTCCTTCGACATCGCCAATGGAGAAACGCTGGGTCTCGTCGGCGAATCGGGCAGCGGCAAATCCAGCCTGTCGCGCACGCTGCTGCGCTTGACGCCCGCCCATGCCGGGCAGGCTCTGCTGCGAGGCACGGATCTGCTGGCCCTGTCCGAGCGCGCGCTCAAGCCATGGCGACGCCATATACAAATGGTGTTTCAGGATCCCTACGCGTCGTTAAACCCCCGGCATACGGTGGACGACATCCTGAGCGCCGTCCTGCGCGTTCACGGCGAGCACGACCGCGCAGCGCGCAAGCGGCACGTGGCCCGGATGCTGGACAACGTGGGCCTGCCCGCCGACGCGGGCCGCCGCTATCCCAACGAATTTTCGGGCGGACAGCGTCAACGCATCGGCATCGCGCGCGCGCTCATCACCCGACCTGCACTGGTCGTACTGGACGAACCCGTGTCCGCGCTGGACGTCTCGGTGCAGGCGCAGATCCTCAACCTGCTGGTGGATCTGAAGGACGAGCTGGGCTTGTCCTACCTGTTTATTTCGCACGACCTGGCGGTGGTGCGCTACTTGTGCGACCGGGTCATGGTCATGAACCAGGGCCGCATCGTGGAACACGGTACGCCCGAGGCCCTCTGGCGGCGCCCGGCGCATCCTTATACGAAGACACTGCTGGCCGCCGCGCCGGGGGTGGTGGGCGTGGAGGCAGAACCGCTGGCGCGATACGCCTGAGGTTGTGCCTTCAGGCTCGCGGCCCCCCAAGCATTGGTATGCTGCGCGCTTGAGCTCCCGAGCTTGCCCACGCCAGCAGGCGCATCACCGATGCACGCCCGCTCTCGCGGCAAGCCCTCCCACCGGCCCCCTACCAGACTGGCAATTCCATGAGCGACGCTACCCACATCCCCACCCTGGCGCCCGACGTGCGGGCCGCGCAAGCGCTGGCCAAGCAGCATGGCGTTGGCACGCCTGACGTGCTGACCACGCCCATCGCCGACGTCCGCGAACAAAGCCGCGCCTATCATCATTGGTTGAGCCAACCCGCGCCGCCGGTCGGGCGCGTCGTCGAGCATCGGCTGGATCATCTGCCGGTGCCCGCCACGATGCGCCTGTATTACCCCGAGACCACAAGCGACAAGCCCCTGCCCCTCTACCTGCACCTGCACGGCGGCGGCTTCGCGCACGGCGACCTGGACACGCTGGACCGCTGGAAACGCGAAATCGCGGCCGACGCCGGCATCGTCACGGCGGGCTTGTCATATGCCTTGTCGCCCGAAGCCCGCTACCCCGTCGCACTGGAACAGGTGCTGGGCGCGCTGCGCTGGCTGCGTGATCAGGCCGGCTCGCTCGGCCTGGACGCGCAGCGCCTGGCCGTAGGCGGCGAGTCGGCCGGCGGCAATCTGACGTTGGCCGCGCTACAACGCCTGCGCGATGAAGACGACGCCTTCGTCAAGACGGGCGTCATCATCTACGGCATGCTGTCCGCGCGCGACGACACCGACTCGCAAGCCTCTTTTGGCGACGGACGCTTTGGCCTGTCCACCGAAAAGCTCGACTGGTTCTGGCGTCAGTACGTGACCGACGCCGCTCAGTTGACCGACCCTGGCGTCGCCCCGCTGCACGCCGACGTGGCCGGCCTGCCGCCGCTGATCCTGCAAGCCGCGGCGCTGGACCCGCTGCTGGACGACACGCTGGACCTGGCCAACAAGCTGTTCGCCAGCGGCGCCGCGCCGATGCTGGTCGTCTATTCCGGCGTGCCGCACAGCTTCATCGGCATGACGCGCCTGCTTCCCCAGGCACAAGAGGCCCGCGCGGATCTGGTCCATGCGTTAAAGCGCAACCTGGCCGCATAGGAAAGCGGGACTCAACGTAGTCGTCCAATGGACAGCGCCTTGCGCCGACTGCGTCCGGGCGCAGCGGGTGCGTCGTCGGGGTCGAATCAGACAAGCGCGGGAATGGCGGTCCTCTCGGGCGCGCCATGTCCGTGGCCGGGTGTGTGGCGACGCGACGATCCCTCGCTCGCAATCGAACAGACCTTCATGCTTGGCGAGACGCTGCCCCCTGAGCCTTCGCCCACCATCACATCAGCTACGCGCCGGCTTGTTGCCGTGCGACACGCTGGGCGTGTCGCGGAACAAGGACATATGCGTATGGGTTGCGACCCAGGCGTCGCCAATGGCATTGCGGGCGAACGAGACCGTGGCGCGGCCCACGCGCTCGAAGGGTTTGCCGTCTGGGTGATAGCCGGTGGAATCCCACACCGCCATGCCGACGGCGAACAGGCGGTCGGGGGACACCAGGCAATGTACGTCGTCCAGCCGCCAGACAAAGTCGTCGATGGTGAACCACACATTGCGCCACTGCGTCTGCTCCGCGTGATCACGGCCGGTGACGAAGTTGGTGTAGGTGCCGAAGGCGACGAAGTCCTCGGCAAAGAGAGGGCGGGCCGCGGCGTAGTCCACGGCCTGCACGTGGTCGGACAGTTCCTTGAACCACGCGCGTACGGCGGCAGCGTCGGTGGCGTCAACGGGGACCAGGGCTTGCACGGACATGAGGCTTGCTCCAGGGAAGTCAGAGGTTCGAAGCGGGAAGGATTGCATTAAGCCCCGGCAGGCCCCTGCCCGCAACCCCGACATGCCAATAAGGAAGCTCCCACGCGCGATGCGGTTCGGCATGCCGCGCGCGATGCCACGAACGGATCACCCCGCTAGTGGTTTTCCCTGAAACGTAGAGAATTTGCGCGGCTCCCCGTTCCCAAGCTCGGCCGCGTCCGGTACATTTCGTCCAGTGGCCTGACCACTGGACCATCAGGCATCCAAACAAATCCGCGCAAACGCCAACCCGCCGCAAGACACATCCGCCCAAGACCTATTACGCTCTATCCCCCGGAACCCTACCTCTACGCCCCATGACTTCCCTTCAGGCCGTTGCCTCCACCCGCCTCTACCGCATGATTGCCGACCAGATCGCCGCGCGCATCAAGGCGGGGGATTTTCCTGCTGGCGGCCGCTTGCCGGCCGAGCGGGAATTGGCCGAGCAATTGCAGGTAAGCCGGGCGTCGGTGCGCGAAGCGCTGATCGCGTTGGAAATCGAAGGCTATGTGGATGTGCGGGTCGGTACGGGCGTGTTCGTGTGCCCGCCGCGTGAAGACGGCCAGTATCAGGACGCGCAAAGCGCGCAAGGCACCACCTCGGCGGCCACGGCCGACAACGTCGATGCCACCGATATCGGCCCGTTCGATCTGTTGGAAACGCGCTTGCTGATCGAGCCGGAATGCGCGGCGCTGGCGGCGCAGAAGGCTTCGCCCGCGCAGATCGCCGCCATCCGCGCCGCGCACGAAGGCATGTCGCTGACGGAGTCGCCCAGCGTGCATGACCGCGCGTTCCATAGCGCCATCGGCGCGGCCTGCGGCAACGCCGCGCTGGCCGCCGCCATTTCGCACATCTGGCACCTGAGCACCTTGAGCCCCGTGTTTCACCGCCTGGAAGAACACTTCGTGACCACCAAGGTGTGGAGCGAAGCGCAGAAAGAACACGAACGCATCCTCGCGGCCATCGTCGACCGCGACCCCATCCGCGCACGCCACGCCATGCACGACCATCTGGTCGGCATCCTGGCGCGCCTGCGCGAAGATTTCGGCAATGGCGGGATTCGATGATGCGATGACCCACCGACCCCTGACCGGCTGACGCCTCAGCCCGGCGCCTTCGGGCGCTCTCCCCTACCGACCGTGCATGCACCGCCGGCGCCCAGCGCGCTGCCCGCGGCAAGGGGAGCGGCTTGCCCGCCGGATCATGAATTTGCAGTGCCCGTTCGTCAAACACATAAAACATATCAAGGTGAAAACATGCAGCTGACCCGTACCGTGAAGCTAGTGAGCGCGGCGCTACTCGCGCTAGGCGCTCATGCCGCCCAGGCCAACAAGGCCGACAACTCGTTGAACATCGCGTTCGACGCCGCGCCCGCCACGCTGGACGCCTATAAGGAATCGGACCGTCCCGGCCTGGCGCTGGCGCGCATGGTGTTCTCGGGGCTGCTGCAAAAAAATCAGGACACGGGTGAATTCGGTCCGTCCATCGCCACGGGCTACAAGTTCGTCGACGACACCACCATCGACCTGCCGATCCGCCGCGACGTGAAGTTTCACGACGGCTCGCTGCTGACCATCGACGACGTGCTCTACACGCTGAACCTGGTGTCCTCCGACGCCTACAAGGCGCGTTTTCAGAACCAGGTGGCGTGGATCGCCAAGGCGGAAAAGGTCGGCGACGACACGGTGCGCATCAAGATGAAGACGCCCTACCCGCTGGCGCTGGAAATGCTGTCGGAGAACCTGCCGATCTACCCGCGCAAGTACTACGAGGCCAACCAATCCGACATGGGCGCCAAGCCCATCGGCACCGGCCCCTATCGCCTGACGGACAGCCAGCCGGGCAGCCGCTACGTGTACGAGCGCTTCGACGACTACTTCGGCGCCAAGCCCGCCGTGCAGAAGCTGGTGGTGCGCGTGCTGCCGGACGCCAATACCCAATACGCCGAGCTGCTGTCCGGCGGCCTGGACTGGATCTGGCGCGTGCCGCCCGACGTGGCCAAGCGCATGGAGAAGACGCCGTCGGTCACGGTCAAGAGCAGCAGCATCATGCGCATCAGCTATATCTCGCTGAACCCGCGTTTTGACGATGGCAAATCGCCGCTGGCCAAGCAGCAGGTGCGCCAGGCCATCAACTACGCCATCGACCGCGAGGCCATCCGCCGCGCGCTGGTGGGTGGCGCGTCCAAGGTCATCAACGCCGCGTGCAACCCGGCCCAGTTCGGCTGCTCGGCCGATGTGCAGGCCTACAAGTTCGATCCGGCGCGCGCCAAGCAACTGCTGGCGCAGGCCGGCTACCCCAACGGCATTTCGCTGGACCTGGTGATCTCGGCCCCGCCGCGCAGCATCCTGGACGCGGCCGCTGCTCAGATGGCGCAGGCCGGCATCAAGCTGAATCTCGTCGAGCAGCAGTACGGCACGGCCATGACCAATTGGCGCGACGGCAAGATCGCCATGCTGGCGTCCAACTGGGGTTCCTACGGCATTGCCGACGCGGCGCTGTCCACCAGCAACTTCTTCCGTGGCGGCCCTGACGACCAGGCGCGCAACCCGGAAGTCATCAAGTACCTGGAAACGGCGGACACGTCGGTCGACCGCGAACTGCGCGCCAAGAACTACGCCGCCGCGCAGAAGATCGTGGCCGACGAGGCGTACTGGGTGCCGTTGTGGAACCACTCGCTGAACGCCGTGCAGGCCAAAGACCTGAACTTCTCGGTGGACGGCGACGAGTTTCCGCGTTTCTACAAGGCCACCTGGAACTGATCCGGGCGGCCATCGCGCCAGCCGTTGTGTCAGTCCGGTCCGGGCGCCGCATGCGCCCGGGCGGGACGGCGCGCGCCGGTGCACGCCGACAAAGGTTGACCCATGATTGCATTCCTGTATCGCCGCTTGCTGGTCGCCGCCCTGCTGGTGGTGTTCGTGTCGCTGATCAGCTTCTCGCTGGTGTTCGCCTCCGGCAACCCGGCCGCGCGGCTGGCGGGCGAAGGCAGCGCGGCCGACGCCGCCCGCCTCTCGCAGCAGCACGGTTTTGACGACCCCATCCTGGTGCAGTACGGCCGCTGGCTCACGGGCGTGGTCCGGGGCGACTTCGGCGACAGCCTGTATTTCAACCGCCCCGTGGCCGAACTGCTGGGCCAGCATTTTCCCGCCACGGCCAAGCTGGGCCTGGCGGCGATGGCGTTTGCGCTGCTGCTGGCGATCCCGCTGGGCGTGCTGGCGGGATTGCGCAAGGGTTCGCTGATCGACCGGGCCACCATGCTGCTGTCCGCGTGCGCGCAGGCCATGCCGCCGTTCTGCCTGGCGTTCCTCTTGATCATCGTGTTCAGCGTGCGCAACCAGTGGCTGCCCGCCTCGGGCTTTGACAGCTGGAAGCACTACGTGATGCCGGTGGTGGCGCTGGGGCTCTTTGCCATGCCGGCGATGCTGCGGCTGATGAAGTCCGAGATGGAAACCGTGCTGGCCACCGACTACATCCGCACCGCGCGCGCCATGGGTCTGGGCGGCCCCAGCGTGGTGCTCAAGTACGCGCTGCGCAACGCCTTGCGGCCGCTAGTGTCGTTGGCCGCCGCGCAGATGGGCACCTTGCTGGCCGGCTCCGTCGTGATCGAAACCGTGTTCGCCATCAATGGCGCCGGCCTCTTGGCCTG
Source organism: Achromobacter piechaudii NBRC 102461 (assembly GCF_001571245.1). Lineage (GTDB taxonomy): Bacteria > Pseudomonadota > Gammaproteobacteria > Burkholderiales > Burkholderiaceae_B > Achromobacter > Achromobacter piechaudii. The sequence goes on from NZ_BCTK01000001.1 coordinate 1,337,947, forward strand.
GACGTCCATCCTGCGCGGCGACTTTCCCACGATGCAGGCGCTGATCCTGATCTTCGCGCTGATCTACATCGTCCTCACCCTGTTCGCCGACCTGGTCAACGGTTGGCTGGATCCCCGCGTGCGAGCCGCCTCATGAATAACGCTATTGCAACTACCCTGCCCGCCGCGCCGCGCGCTGACCGCGTTGCCCGCGCCGGCCGACGGTTTGGCTTAGGCCTGCTGGCGCTGCTGGTGCTGGCCGGCCTGATCGGCCCGTACCTGATCCCGCACGATCCCTATACGCAGGACCTGCTGGCCCGCTTGCAGGAACCGGTGTGGGCCGAGGGCGGCGACTGGAATCACATCCTGGGCACCGACCAATTGGGCCGCGACGTGCTGGCGCGTGCGCTGTACGGCGTGCGGGTGTCGGCGCTGATCGGCCTGTCGGTCGCCCTGATGGGCGGACTGATCGGCACCACGCTGGGCGTGGTCGCCGGCTACTTCGGTGGCGCGGTGGACCGCGCCGTGTCTTTCCTGATCACCGCCCGACTGGCGCTGCCGATCATCCTGGTGGCGCTGGCCGTGGTGTCGGTGGTGGGCGCATCGCTGACCGTGGTGGTGCTGGTGCTGGGCCTGCTGCTGTGGGAACGCTATGCGCTGGTCGCGCGCACCATGGCCGCTGGCCTGCGCAATGCCGAATTCGTCACCGCCTCGCGCCTGCAAGGCTGCACGCATCTGCAAATCATCTGGCGCGACATCCTGCCGAACCTGGTGGGCAACCTGCTCATCATCGGCACGGTGGATGCGGCCATGGCGATCACGCTGGAAGCCTCGCTGTCGTTTCTGGGGCTGGGCGTGCCCGCGCCGATGCCATCGCTCGGCCTGATGATCGCCGAGGGCAAAGAGAACATGTTGTTCCAGCCCTCGCTGGTCGTCATTCCCAGCATCGTGCTGTTCGTGCTGGTGCTGTGCGTGAACCGCGCGGGCGAAACGCTGCGCGCCATCCAGATGAAGAAGGGTTGACGCCATGACCGCTACCTCACACCCCCTGCTGCGGGTTGAAAACCTGCACATCGACATCCACACCCCCACGCACGTCAAGCACGTGGTGCGCGCGGTGGACTTCACGCTGGAACGCGGCAAGACGTTGTGCATCGTCGGCGAATCCGGCTGCGGCAAGTCGCTGACGGCGCTGGCCTTGCTGGACCTGCTGCCCGCCGCCGCGCGCCGCCGCATGGCGCGGCTGGAGTTCGCGGGACAGGATCTGTCGACGCTGACGCCGCGCCAGTTGGCCGACATGCGCGGCGCGCGCATCGCCATGATCTTCCAGGATCCGATGACCTCGCTGAATCCGGTGTTCCAGATCGGCACGCAGCTGATCGACGTGCTGCGCCGGCACAAGCGCGTGAGCCGCCGCGAGGCCGCCGAGCGCGCTGAATACCTGCTGCGGCGCGTCGGCATCACGAACCCGGAAGAACGCATGCGCCAGTATCCGTTCGAGCTGTCGGGCGGGCTGCGCCAGCGCGTGATGATCGCCATGGCGCTGATGTGCGGTCCCGAGCTGCTGATTGCCGACGAGCCGACGACGGCGCTGGACGTCACCGTACAGGCCGAACTGCTGGACCTGCTGCGCGACATCCAGGCCGAATTCGGCTTGGGGATGGTGTTCATCTCGCACGACATGGGGCTGGTTGCGCGCATCGCAGACCACGTCATCGTCATGTACGCGGGCGACATCGTCGAAGGCGGCAGCGTCGCCGACGTGCTGGCCGACCCGCGCCACCCGTACACCGCCATGTTGTTGAACTGCATCCCGCAGCCCGGCCGCACCGAGCCCCGCACCGACCTGCCCACCATCGCGGGGGTCGTGCCCTCGCTGGACGTGGCGATTCAGGGTTGCGCGTTCCGCGAACGCTGCCCGGTGGCCGAAGCCCGTTGCGCGCAACCGCTGACCCCGCAGATCCGCAACGACCACCGCTGCCTGTGCGTCAAGCCCGGCGCGCTGCGCCTGGGAGCCATGGCATGAGCACGCACATGAATTCGCGCATGAACGCAGACAAGGACGGACAAGCATCCTCGGCCAGCATCTGCCTGAATGCCCTGTCTTTTCAATATGGCCGCGCCGGCCTGTTCTCGCGCCGCCCGGCGCCGCGCATCCTGCACGATATCGATCTGCATGTGCCGGCCGGCAAGACCATCGGACTGGTGGGCGAATCGGGCAGCGGCAAGTCCACCATCGCCAAGCTGATGCTGGGGCTTTTGGCGCCCACCCAGGGCCAGGCGCTGCTGGACGGCAAGCCGCTGGCGGCAATGCCGGCGCGTGCCCGCGCTCGCCGCATCCAGATGGTGTTCCAGGATCCGTATTCCTCGCTCAACCCGCGCCGCACCATCCATGAAATCCTGACCGCACCGCTACGCGTGCATCACATGGGCAACGCCACCACGCAGGCGGCCGCCGTGCGCGACATGATGGACGCGGTCGGCCTGGCGCCCGCCTTCGCCGCTCGGTATCCGCGCGAACTGTCGGGCGGACAGCGCCAGCGCGTCGCCATTGCGCGCGCACTGATGCTGGAGCCGCAACTCTTGATCTGCGACGAACCCACGTCCGCGCTGGATGTGTCGGTGCAGGCGCAGATCCTGAATCTGCTGATGGAGCTGCAACGCGAACGCGGCCTGGGCTATCTGTTCATCAGCCACAACCTGGCGGTGGTGCAGCACATTGCCGACGAGATCGTGGTGCTGCAAGGCGGCCGCGTGGTCGAGCGCGGCGTGGCGGACCAGGTTTATTTTTCGCCGGTCCACCCCTACACCCGGCAACTGATCGGCGCGACGCTGGCCGTGCCGCAAGCGCGGGAGCTCGCCGCATGAAGACGACATCCCCCGCGCCGCATTACCTGCTGATCGGCAATGACGAGAAGGTCACCTGGGACGACGGCCACATCCGCTTCAAGCCGCCGGGGCATGACACCCTGAGCATCTTCGAGACCGCCGCCGATCCGGCCGTGCCCCGACTGGTGGCGAGCTTGCCACTGCCCAATTCGCTGTTCGGTCCGCCCGTCAATCTGGCGGTGACGCCCGACCAGCGGCTGGCCCTGATCGCCGATTCCATGGACTGGCCCGCGCGCGCCGATGGCGCCGGCTGGCAGCCCACGCCGGGCCGCGATCTGTACGTGGTGGACCTGGCCGCCAACCCGCCCGCCATCGTGCAGACGCTGCAAGTCGGTCTGCAACCGTCGGGCTTGTCGATCAACCGCGCCGGCACACTGGCGCTGGTGGCGAACAAGGCGGGCCGGTCGGTATCCGTGCTGGCGTTGCGCGAGGGCCGCGCCCAGGTCTGCGGCGAGGTCGACGTGGGTACGCCCGTCGTCGCCGTCTCGTTCTCGGCCGATGGACGCCGCGCCTTCGTCGTCAAGACCGACACCCATCGACTGGGCGTGCTGCATATCGATGAAACCGGCCCCACGCCGCGCGTCACGCATGACCCCGCCGAAGACCTGACCACCGGCCTGGTGCCCTTCAATCTGGTCGTCTCGCCCGATGGCGCGCTGGCGCTGGTGGTGGACATGGGCAGCCCGACGGCGTCTGACGGCCATGCGGATTCCATCAGCGTGATCGATCTGCTGGCCACGCCGCCGCGCGTGATCGACCGGCTGATGGTGGAAGACGGACCCGAAGGCATCGCCATCAGCCCCGACGGTCGCTACGCCGCCGTGGCCATCGTGCAAGGCTCGAACAACCCATCGTCGGCGTGGTTCCACCACCCTCGCGGGCAGATCGTGCTGCTTCGCATCGATGGAATGCGCGTCACGCGCGCGGGCGCCATCGACGTGGGCGCGTTGCCCGAAGGCATCGCGTTCAGCCCCGACAGCCGCTTTCTGTACGTGGGCAATTTTCTTGACGCAAGCCTGCAAGTGCTGGCCGTGGGAGACAACGGCCTGCGCGACACGGGAACAGGCATCGCCCTGCCCGGCCACCCCGCCTCCATGCGGGCGCAATCCTACTGAGCGGGGCCGCACCCCGCCGCTTATCGACCCCTCCACCCATCCATCACCTTTGCATCTGGAGTTACCCCATGACCCACGCTCCCCAAACGTTTCGCGCCCTGATCGGCGGCGCCCTGGTCGCCATGGCAGGCATTGCGCCGCTGTCGGCCCACGCCATGGACATCAAGCTGGGCCACGTGCTGGCCCCCAGCCACAGCTGGAACAAGGCGGCCGAAGGCTTTGCCGCCGAGGTCAAGGAAAAGACCGCCGGCCGCGTCAACTTCGTGCTGTTCCCCAGCGGCCAGCTGGGCAATGAAAAAACCATGCTGGAAGGCTTGCAGATCGGCAGCCAGGGCGCAGCCATCATCGGCTCGGGTTCCTTGCAGCCGATCGAACCGAAGTTTGGCGTGGTCGAGCTGCCCTATACGTGGTCGTCGTCGCAACAGGCGTACAAGGCGTTTGACGGCGAGCTGGGCGAGGCGCTGGCCAAGCTGGCCGACAAGAAGAACCTGACCATTATTTCGTGGTGGGAAAACGGCTTTCGCCACGTGACCAACAACCGCGGCCCGGTCGCCAAGCCGGCTGACCTGAATGGCCTGAAAACGCGCGTCACCCCCGACAAGATGCGCCTGGACACCTTCACCGCGCTGGGCGCGAACCCTGCCCCGCTGGCGTTCGGCGAGCTGTATTCGGCCTTGCAGCAAAAGGTGTTCGACGCGCAGGAGAACCCGCTGTCCATCATCTACACCTCGTCGTTCTTCGAAGTGCAGAAGTACCTGTCCTTGACCGGCCACGTCTGGGGTCCGGCCAACCTGATCGTCTCCAAGCCCGTCTGGAACCGCATCTCGGCCGATGACAAGAAGGTGGTGCAGGCCGCCGCCGACAAGTGGCGCGACGCGCAGCGCAAGATGATCACCGATGGCGACCAGCAATTCGTGGCGCAGCTCAAAGAGAAAGGCATGCAGGTCAACGAGGTCGACAAGACCGCCTTCGCCGCCGCCGTGCAGCCCGTGTGGAAGACCTATTCGGTCACCTACGGCCCCGAGCTGATGGCAATCGTGCAGAAGTACCGCGAGGCCCAGTAATGCTCAACCGACTGTCCGCCATTCTGTCGGGCATCAGCAAGGCCTTCGCCGCCGTGGCGGTGGCCTTGCTGGCGATCCTGATCTCTTACGTGGTGTTCACGCGCTTCGTCACGCACACCACGCCGCATTGGGCCGAGGAACTGCCGCGCCTGGTGCTGGTGTGGTCGGCCTTCATCGGCGGCGTGGTGTGCAGCTACGAACGCTCTCACCTCATGGCCGGCCTGCTGCCCTTCATGGTGCGCAACCCGCGAGTGCTGATGGCCTTCGAGCGGCTGAACCAGGCGCTGGTCATTGTTGGCCTGGCGGTGCTGGGCTACGCCGGCTGGCAGTTGGCCGAACTGACCGGCGACCAGACGCTGCCCGCGTTGGACGTGTCGGCAGGCACGGTCTACCTGGCGCTGCCGTTCGCGTGCGCGGTCACCATCGTCGTCCATCTGGCGCAACTGTTCTCGCCCACCCCCGCCACGGCAAAGGAATAACAAGATGTCTTCGGGTGCTCTCTTTCTGATGGGCGTGTTCACGATCACGGTGCTGATCGACATGCCTATCGCGTTCGGCCTGGTGCTGTCGTGCCTGGCGTACCTGGCCGTGTACGACGCCGCGCCCATGATGGTCGCCGCGCAGCAGTACGTGGTGGGGCTGGACAGCTTCACGCTGCTGGCCATTCCGCTGTTCATCCTGGCCGCGCAATTGATGAACGGCGCGGGCCTGACCCAGCGCATCGTGCGCCTGTGCGCCGCCATCGTGGGCGACATCAAGGGCGGCCTGGCCGTGGTCGCCGTGCTGGCCTGCCTGATGTTCGGCGCGCTGTCCGGGTCCGGCGTTGCCGACGTGGTCGCCATCGGCAGCCTGCTGCTGCCCGCCATGGCGCGCAGCGGCTACGACAAGGGCTTCTCGTGCGCGCTGGTGGGCAGCGCGGGCGCCACGTCCACCATCATTCCGCCCAGCATCGTGCTGATCGTGTACGGCACCATCACCGACACTTCGGTGGGCAAGCTGTTCGTGGCGGGCATCATCCCCGGCATCCTGCTGGGCCTGTCGTTGATCGGTGTGGCCATCTGGCAATCGCGCAAGTACAACTGGGCCGGCGGCCAGCCGTTCAGCTGGAGCGAGCTGCGCGCCGCCGGCATCGACGCGCTGCCCGCGCTGATGGTGCCGGTGCTGATCATCGGCGGGATCCGCTTTGGCATCTTCACCGCCACCGAGGCCGCCTCCAGCGCCATCGTCTATGCGCTCCTGATCGGCTTCTTCTGGTACCGCTCCCTCAGCCTGCGGTCGTTGTGGGACAACCTGAAGTCCACCGGCGAGAGCAGCGCTTCCATCCTGCTGTTGATCGGCGCGTCCGGCCTGTTCGCCTGGGTGCTGGTGGCCGAACAGGTGCCGCAGGCGCTGTCCGCCCTGCTGGTCGAATGGACCGACAGCAAAACCACCGTCCTGCTGGTGCTGACCGTGGTGTTGCTGCTGCTGGGCACCTTCATGGAGGCGATTCCCGTCATCATCATCGTGGCCCCCGTCGTGATGCCGGTGCTGGCACACTACAACATCGATCCGGTGCACTTCGGCATCCTGCTGTCCATCAACATGGCCATCGGCGCCAACACCCCACCGGTCGGCGTGGACCTGATGGCCGCCTGCAAGATCGGCGGCATCAACATGATGCAGACGCTGCGCCCGCTGTCGTGGATGATGCTGGCCATGACCGCCGTGATGCTGCTCCTGACCTTTGTTCCCGATCTGGTGCTGTTCCTGCCGAGGCACGTTCAATGACCCAACCCTCCTATACACGCCGCCCCCCGTCGCTGCGCCGCAGCTGGATGTTCGTGCCCGGCATGGACGCCGCCGCCCAGGCCGCGGGTCTTGCCAGCGGCGCGGATGCGCTGGTGGCCGACCTGGAAGAGTTCACGGCGCCGGTCGAACGCCCGGCCGCCCGGCCGCGCATCGCCCAGCTATTTGCCACCTGCCGCGAGCAGGGCGTGGTGGCCGCCGTGCGTATCAACAAGCTGGAAGAGGACGGCCTGGCCGACCTGCGCGGCGTGATGCCGGGCGCGCCGGACGCGGTATTGCTGCCGCACGCAGAAAGTGCCGCGCAGATCGTCGCGCTGGACCAGGCCATCGGCGCGCTGGAGGCCGAGCTTGGCCTGCCCCCGGGCAGCACCGAGATCGTGCCGACCCTGGAGTCCGCGCTGGGGCTGGTACGGGCGCTGGATATTCTTAGCGCCAGCCCGCGCGTGTCCGCCTGCCTGCTGGCGGCCGAGGACCTTACCGCCAGCCTGGGCGCCGAACGCGGCAAAGATGGCATCGAACTGCACGCCGTGCGCGCCCGCTTCCTGGTGGACTGCGTGGCAGCCGGCTGCGTGCCGATCGATTGCCCCTTCAACTACCGCGACCTGCCTGCCTTGCAGGCCGACCTGCGCTGGGCGCGCCGGCTGGGCCTGAAATCCAAGTGCGCGACGGTGGCCGAACAGGTGCCGGTGATCCACCAGGTATTCACGCCCGCCGCGTCCGAGGTGGACGCCGCCCGCGATTGCGTGGCGCGTTTCGAGGCGCAGCGCGCCGGCCGCCACGACGCCGAACGCATCGACCCGCCCACCTACAACACCGCGCGCCGCCTGTTGGCGCGCCACGACCAATTCGAACGATGGGCCGCCGAGCGCCGCGCGCAGGCCGTCCCGCAACAAGGAGACCTTGCATGACGTCATCCGCACTTCCCGAACGCAACGGCGGCCAGATCCTGATGCAGCAACTGCGCATCCATGGGGCGCGCCGCGTGTTCATGATCCCGGGCGAAAGCTACCTGCCGTGCATCGATGCGCTGAACGAGCACACCGACGCCATCGAGCCCATCGTCTGCCGCCAGGAAAGCGGCGCGGCCTACATGGCCGAAGCCTATGGCAAGCTGACCGGCGAGCCCGGCATCTGCTTTGTGACGCGCGGCCCCGGCGCCACCAACGCCAGCATCGGCGTGCACACCGCCTACCAGGACTCCACGCCGATGATCCTGTTCGTGGGCCAGGTCGGCAACGATTTCATGGAGCGCGAAGCCTTCCAGGAAATCGACTACCGCCGCATGTTCGGACAGATGGCCAAGTGGGTGGCGCAGATCGACCGCACCGACCGCATCCCGGAATTCATTTCCCGCGCCTTCGCCGTCGCCACCAGCGGCCGGCCCGGCCCCGTGGTGCTGGCCCTGCCCGAAGACACGCTGTGGGGCACCGCCCGCGTGGCGGACCTGCCGCGCTACCCGCGCGTGCACAGCCACCCCGGCGCCGCCGATCTGGCACGCATGACCAGCCTGCTCGACGCCGCCGAACGCCCCTTCCTGCTGCTGGGCGGCAACGGCTGGCATCAGACGGCCATTGACCAGATCGCCGGGTTCGCCGAACGCTTCGAGCTGCCGGTAGGCACCGCGTGGCGCCGCCTGGAGTGCTTTGACCAGCGCCATCCCAACGCCGCCGGCCACGTCGGCTGGGCCATGACGCCCGCGCTGCGCCAGCGTTTGAAGGACGCCGACCTGGTGCTGGCCGTGGGCACGCGCCTGGGAGAAGCCACGACCGAAGGCTATACGGTGATCGAAAGCCCGCTGCCGCGCCAGAAGCTGATCCACGTATACCCCGACGCGGCCGAGCTGGGCCGGGTGTTTTCGCCGACGCAGGCAATCGTGGCCGATGTGGCCAGCTTCGCCGCCAGCGTCGCCAGCCTTGCGCCGGGCCACGCCACGCCGCGCGGTGAGGCCGTGCGCAACGCGCATCAGGAACTGGTCGACAGCCTGACGCCTCTGCCCTCGCCCGGCCCGATGAGCCTGGACTCGGCCGCCGCCTATGTCGATGCGCATTTGCCCGCCGACGCCTGCATCACTGTAGGCGCGGGCAATTACGCGCTGTATCCGCACCGCTATCGCCGCTACACGGGCCCGGGCACCAGCCTGACGCCCACGGTCGGCTCCATGGGCTACGGCCTGCCCGCCGCCATTTCCGCCAAGCTGGAAGACCGTCAGCGCCCCGTGGTCTGCTACGCGGGCGATGGCTGCTTCCAGATGAATATGCAGGAACTGGGCGTGGCGCTGCAATACAAGCTGGGCGTCGTGGTGCTGGTGTTCAACAACGGCATCTGGGGCACGATCCGCGCCCACCAGGAACGCGAATTTCCGGCGCGTCCGATTGCGCTGGGCTTTGAGAACCCCGATTTCACGCAGATCATGCGAGGCTACGGCGGCTATGGCGAGGCGGTCGAAAACACCGCCGACTTCGGCCCCGCCTTCGAACGCGCGCTGGCTTTCGCCAGCAAGGAAAACCTGCCCGCGCTGCTGGAAATCCGCTACGACGCCAACGGCATCGCCCCCGGCGAAACCCTGATGGGCATCCGCGAAGCCGCCCAGGCCCGCCTTGCCCGCAACGCCAATAACGCCCATTGAAAGGACGTGAACCCATGACAAACACGATTTCCATCAACGGACAGCGGCTGTGGCAGTCGCTGATGGACCTGGCGCAGATCGGCGCCACTCCCAAGGGCGGCAATTGCCGGTTGGCGCTGACCGCGCTGGACGGCCAGGGCCGCGACCTGGTCACCGGCTGGATGCGCGATGCGGGCCTGACGGTACGCGTCGATCAGGTGGGCAACATCTTCGCGCGCCGCGCCGGCCGCAACAATGACTTGCCGCCCGTCATGACCGGCAGCCACATCGACACGCAGCCGACGGGCGGCAAGTTCGACGGCTGCTATGGCGTGCTGGCCGGGCTGGAAGTGATGCGCAGCCTGAACGACCACGACGTCGTCACCGAGGCGCCGCTGGAAGTGGCCATCTGGACGAACGAAGAAGGCTCGCGCTTTCTGCCGGTGATGATGGGCTCGGGCGTGTTCGCCGGCAAGTTCCCGCTGGACGTCGCGCTGAACGCACGCGACCACGACGGCAAATCGGTGGCCGACGAGCTGGCGGCCATCGGCTATGCCGGCGCGGACCCGGTCGGTGGCCGGCCGGTGGGCGCGTACTTCGAAGCCCACATCGAGCAAGGCCCCATTCTTGAACACGAAGAAAAGGTCGTCGGCGTGGTCACGGGCTCCCTGGGCGTGCGGTGGTACGACGTCGTCGTGACCGGGATGGAGATGCATGCCGGCCCCACGCCCATGCCCATCCGCCGCGACGCGCTGTACGCCACCACCTTCCTGCTGCAAGCGGTGATCGGCATCGCCAACGACAACCAGCCGCACGGACGCGGCACGGTGGGCGAAATCCACGCCCACCCGGGTTCGCGCAACGTCATCCCCGGGCAGGTCCGGTTCACCGTGGACCTGCGCCACGAAGACGAAGGCACGCTGGCGCAGATGGACACGCGCTGGCTGGCCGCCTGCACCGACGTAGCCGAACGCCACGGCGTGACCGTGGACGTGAAGCAGGTGCAGTATTTCCCGCCGACCCCATTCGATCCGGACCTGGTCGCCAAGGTGCGCGACGGCGCATCGCGCCGTGGCCTGGCCGCCATGGACATCGTGACGGGCGCGGGCCACGACGCCGTCTACATGGCCAGCGTCACGCCCACGGCCATGATCTTCGTGCCCTGCAAGGACGGCGTGAGCCACAACGAAATCGAAGACGCCAAGCCCGCCGACCTGGAGGCTGGCTGCAACGTATTGCTGGACGCCATGGTCGCGCGCGCCAACGCAACGGGAGAACAAGCATGAGCCAACACGATCGCGCCACCTGGCACGCACGCGCCGCCGCCCTGCGCATCGAGGGCCGCGCCTACATCGACGGCGCGTATTGCGATGCCGCCGACGGCGCCACCTTCGCCGCCTCCAGCCCCATCGACGGCCGCGTGCTTGCCGACGTGGCCGCCTGCGGGCAGGCCGACGTGGACCGCGCCGTGGCCGCTGCCCGCCGCGCCTTCGAGGCGGGCGTCTGGAGCCAGCTGGCCCCGCGCGAACGCAAGACGCGCCTGCTACGCCTGGCCGCCCTGATCGACGAGCACACCGAGGAACTGGCGCTGCTGGAAACGCTGGACATGGGCAAGCCCATCCGCGACGCGCTGGCCTTCGACGTGCCCGAAACCGCGCGCTGCTACACCTGGTATGCCGAGGCCATCGACAAGATCTACGACGAGATCGCGCCCACCGGCCCCGACGCGCTGGCCACCATCACCCGCGAAGCGCTGGGCGTGGTGGCGGCGGTGGTGCCCTGGAACTACCCGCTGATGATGGCGGCCTGGAAGGTCGCGCCCGCGCTGGCCGCCGGCAACAGCGTCATCCTGAAACCGGCCGAACAGGCCTCGCTGTCGGCGATCCGGCTGGCCGCGCTGGCCGAGCAGGCGGGCATTCCCGCGGGCGTGTTCAGCGTGCTGCCGGGCCTGGGCGCGGTAGCCGGCCAAGCGCTGGGCCGCCACCCGGACGTGGACTGCGTGGCCTTTACCGGATCCACCGCCACCGGCAAGCGCTTCATGACGTATTCGGGGGAATCGAACCTGAAGCGCGTGTGGCTGGAATGCGGCGGCAAGTCGCCCCACATCGTGTTCGACGACTGCCCCGACCTGGACCGCGCGGCGCAAGCGGCGGCGCTGGCGATCTTCTCGAACCAGGGCGAGGTCTGCATCGCCGGCTCGCGCCTGTACGTGCAGGACGGCATCTACGACGCGTTCATGGACAAGGTGGCCGCCCACGCCGCCGCCTTGCAGCCGGGCGACCCGCTGGACCCCGCCACCGCCATGGGCGCGATGGTGGACGAACGGCAGATGCAGGGCGTGCTGGCGCGCATTGCGGCCGGCGAATCGGAAGGCGCGACGTTGCGCGTGGGCGGCAAGCAGGCGCGCAGCGAGACGGGCGGCTACTACATCGAACCCACCATCTTCGACTGCACGCGCCAGGATTCCGCCCTGGTGCGCGAAGAGATCTTCGGGCCGGTGCTGGCCGCGCAGCGCTTTGGCTCGGAAGACGAAGCCATCGCGCTGGCCAATGATTCGGTCTACGGCCTGGGCGCCGGCTTATGGACCGCCAACCTGTCGCGCGCGCACAGGCTGTCGCGCCGCCTGCGCGCCGGCCTGGTCTGGGTCAACTGCTATGCGGATGGCGACATCACGGTGCCGTTCGGCGGGGTCAAGCAATCGGGCTCCGGGCGCGACAAGTCGCTGCACGCGCTGGACAAGTACTCCGACCTGAAGACCACCTGGATCAGCCTCACGGTCTGAGCGGTGGGCCGTGGCCGGGGGTGATGTTTATCCCTGCGCCACGGCGTCCCCAGCGTGGTTTGCTGGAATGCAGCAAGCGCTCAACACCCCTTGCGGCACCCAGGCATAGCGCACCGGCACCACCTGACCCGCACGCCATGCGTCGGCGTTCCAGTCGCGCGTGAGCGTCAGCTCGACCATGTCCGCGTCCACCGCCGTCAGTTCGGCCGCGTCGAAATCCTGGAACACGCGCAATGACGGGTACAGCGCCTTGTACAGCGCTTCCTTCGCGGAAAACAGCAGCGTCAGCGCGTGGCGAGGGTCGGCAAAGGCCGCCAGCCGGGTCAGCTCGCGCGCGCTGGCCACCAGCGGCTGCACGTCGGCCACCGTTTGCGGCGCGATCAACTCCTGCAAGTCCAGGCCCAGCCCCTGCCACCGCGCCGAGTACGCAACAAACGCCATCGCCCAGGCTCCGCTGTGGGTGATGCTGCCGACGCAGGCCTGCGGCCAGACCGGCAGGCGCCCATCCACCGGCAGCACCGGCGATATCCCGCGCACGCCCGCCGCGCCCAGCGCGCGCCAGGCGCAGACGCGGCCCGCCACGAATTCGGCGCGTCGCTGCTCGCTCATCTGCGCGCTCGCCACGCGCCAGTCGTGGACTTCGTCGCGCGAGGCAGACAGCAGATACCCGGCGGCGTCCGAGATCGGCATGGACGCTGTCCAGATACCAGCCGGCAGCGCCAGCGCGCGATGCAGGGGTACGTCGTTCATGCCCGTCACATCCCCGTCCTACGCGCCCTGCACCACCCGGTGCACGAATTGCAGCTTGCCGATGACCTGCGCGGGCAGCACGAAGGGGTAAAAATCGCGTTGGCCCATGCTGCGCGCCAGTTCATTCAGCACGCCCGTCAGCGCGACCCATGCGTTGACCAGGTCCAGGAAGGCCTGGCCGCCCGGGTCCTCCGGGTCGTACAGCGCATCTGTCGTGAAGGGTTCGTAGGACTGCTCGACGGCGGTGCGGGTCACGCCGAAGCTGATGGCGGTGTCCAGCGTATCCATCATGTGCAGGTAGTGCGCCCAGGTCTCGGCCCAGTCTTCCCAGGGGTGACAGGACGCATAGGTGCTGATGAAGTGCAGCGCCCAATCGGCGGGCGGGCCTTGTTCGTAATTGCGTTGCAGCGCCTCGGCGTAGTCGGCGCGCTCGTCGCCGAACACCTGCCGGAAGGCGTCCAGCCACGGCCCTTCCGCAACCAGTTGGTCCCAGTAGTAGTGGCCGATCTCGTGGCGGAAGTGACCCAGCAGCGTGCGGTAAGGCTCGTGCATGTCTTCGCGCACCTTGACCCGGTAGGCGTCGTCCGCCTCCTGCACGTTGATGGTGATCAGGCCCCGCGCATGGCCGGTCAGCAGGGGCGCGCCGTCGGCGGTCGGGGCCAGCAGGTCGAAGGCCAGCCCGCCGTCGTCCGGGGCGACCGAGCGCCGGATGGGCAGGCCCAGCGTCATCACCTGCGCGATCATCTGGCGCTTGGCGGCCTCAACCTTGAACCATAGTGGGCCGTTCTCCGGCACGGACAGATCGGGAATGGTGCGATTCAGGCTGCAAGCCACGCACAGCGTGTCGGCGGACTGCGCGGGCAGCAGCCAATTGCACAGCGCCGGCAGGCTGAAATTGCCGCAACGCTTGTAAGTCCTGCCGCGCACCTTGCCCGATTCGCGCAGGACGCCCGCCGCATCGTCCAGCGCCAGCACGTGGCCGCGCTTGGGATCGAAACCCAGCTGCCGGTGGCAGTTCAGGCATTCGGTATTGCTGAAAAACACCGGTTGCCCGCACACGCATTGAACGGCCTTCGCGCGCGCATGCCGCACGCGCTGGCGTTTCGGGGCGCGCAGTTGGCGGTGGATCGCGTCGAAGAAATAGGTCATGCCTGCGTTCCTGTTGGAAACTCGTCCATGGGCGCGACGGTTACGCGCACATTCAATTCATGGCCACCGCCCCGGATCACGCCGCGCAACGGCGTCACGTCGCCGTAGTCGCGGCCGCAAGCCAGCACGACATGCGCCGTGCCCGGCACCACGTCGTTGGTGGGGTCCATATCGATCCAGTCCCCGTTGATTCCTACCCCCGCGCAATGCACCGACACCCAGGCGTGCGACGCATCCGCGCCGATCAGCCGGGGCTGGCCGGGCGGCGGTTGCGACATCAGGTAACCGCTGACATAGCGCGCCGGCAGGCCGATGGCGCGCAGGCAGCCGATCATCACATGCGCAAAATCCTGGCATACCCCCATCCGTTCTTGAAAGGCGTCAAGAATGGGCGTGGACACCTGCGTATGGGCCGGCTGGTAGCAGAAATCCGCGTGGATGCGATGCATCAGGTCCAGCGCCGCCTCGGCCACCGGCCGGCCCGGCGTGAACGACAGCAAGCTGTATGCCCGAAGCTCGGCATGCAGCGGCACGAAGGGTGATGCGAAGGTGAATTCAACTTCCGGCGCATACGGCAGGGCCGGGTCGTAGCGTAGGCGCTCAAGCGCCGCTTCCCACGGCAGCCCCGCCGCGCAGTCCAGGTCGGTAAAACGGGGGTGGATCGTCACGCGGCTGTTGGCGCGCACGGTCAATGCTTCGTGCGGCGCGTACAGCGCGAAGGTGCTGCGCGTGTTGCCGAAGCCGTCGACCGCCTCGTCGATGCCGGGCGGCACGGGAGTGACCTCCAGCGTGTATGCCTCGACCACCTGGCTGGCGTCGTTCATCGGGCGTAAATAGCCCAGATGGTGCGCCAGCTCCACCGGGGCGTCATAGCGGTAGGCTGTGACGTGATCGACGATGAGCGTCACGCCCGGGGCAGCGGCGTCCGGGGCGGGAAAAAGCGTAGTTGGCATGTTCATGGAGGCGCGCCTGGGAGTTACGCGGTCAACGTCTGATCGTGGCCGGCCGCGTGGCTGAAATACCGCAGGCTGATTTCATTGGACAGCGTGCTGGCGGCGTGCTCCAGCTGCGCGCATAACGCGAGTACGCCGGCGTACAGGCCTTGCGTTTGCCGCGACAGATCTGCCAGCGACACGCCCACCCCGTCGGGCGGCAACAGGTGAACCAGGTCGCGCCCCGGCCCCGCCACCGTATCGGGCAGGCGCGCGACTTCTTTGCGCAGCACGTTCAGCACACAGGCCAGCGAGCGGGGGTTGGCCGGTTCCAGCACCAGCAGGTTCAACAGTGCAGGCACTTCCTGGCGGCCCGGGTAATAGGCGCGATACGTGATCTTGCTATCGAACAGGTCCAGCAACATGTTGAACCCGCTGTCGCCCAGCACCGCGTTGCGGCGGAACAGTTCGCCCAGCAGGCCGGCCATGGCGGACAGGCGTTCGATCTGGCGGCCGATGGTCAGGAGCCGCCAGCCGTCGTCGCGCGTCATGCGGTCGGTCTGCGAACCCGTGATGGCCGACAGCTGCATGGCCAGGTTGCGCAGGCCGCGCAGCACGTCGGGCGCGGACACGGGCGACTCGGCCTCGCGCGCCTTGCCGGCCGAGGCCATGCGCAAGAACCAGTCATGCGCGGTGACGACCAGCCGCCAGTGTTCGGGCGAGAGACGGTCGCGGATCTGGCCAGCGGCGAACGCCAGCGCGCCCAGGTTGCGCGCCACGCCGCCCTGCGCCTCGGCGCTGGCCAGCTCGGCCACCAGCGTCGACTCGAACACACGCGCCGACAAGGTGGGCGCGGCCGGCGCCAGCCCGCTGCGCCGGCACAGCGTTTCGACGGCCGCGAAGAGTTCGCCGGCGTTGTCCTCGTCGCTGTTCAGCCAGGTCAGCGCCACGGTCGCCAGGCGCACGTCGTTTTCCGCGCGTTCGGTATAGCGGCCCATCCAGAACAGGTTTTCGGCGGCGCGGCTGGACACCGGGCGATGCGCCGGGGCGATGTCTTCCAGCCGCAGTTGCACGGGCAGCATCGAAAACGTATCCACCGCGCCGCGCGTCGTCACCCAGGTATCCATGCTGCTGCCGCCGCGCTGCATGGACACGATCTGCTGTTCGCGGTTGGCGATGCGGGTCAGCCCGCCCGGCAGCACGTTCCAGCCGCCCTCGCCGTCCGCGATGACAAAAACGCGCAACATCGCCGCGCGCGGCACGATATGGCCGGCGTTCCAGCTGGGCGCCTGCGACAGCGGCAGGTATTCCTGAAGGGTGTAGGCGTCGGGGTTTTCGGCGATACGCGCGTGTAGCGCAGCATATTCGGCGGGCGGCACCGCGCCCCCGATCACCGGTTCAAAACCGCCCCGGGTATTGCTGGGGTAGGTGGACTTGACCACCATGCCGGGCAGATTGGCCAGGGCCTGCTCGCGCGCGGCGGCCTCGCCGCACCACCATGACGGCAACGACGGCAACAGCAGATCGGCGTCGAACAGCCGGCGGTTAATGGCGGGCAGAAAGCCGTTGATGGCCGGAGATTCCAGAAAGCTCGTGCCCAGCGAATTGGCCACCAGCACATTGCCCGCGCGCATCACCTGCAACAGGCCGGGTACGCCCAAGGTGGAATCCGAGCGCAGTTCCAGCGGATCGCAAAAGTCATCATCCAGCCGGCGCAGCACCGCGTGCACGCGTTCCAGGCCGTGCAGCGTCTTCAGGTACAACAGCTTGTCGCGCACGACGAGGTCGCCGCCTTCCACCAGCGTGATGCCCAGGTAGCGCGCCAGATAGGTCTGTTCGAAATAGGTTTCGTTGTACGGGCCCGGCGTCAGCAGCACGATGCGCGGCGGCGTCTGCGCGGTCAAGGCGCCGGGGCTGAGTTTGTACAGCATGTCCATCAGGCGACGGTAGCTGGTGGCCAGATGCTGCACCCGCAACTCTTTGAACGCCTCGGGGAACATGCCCGAAATGGTCAGCCGGTTCTCCAGCAGATACCCCAGGCCGGAAGGCGCCTGCGTGCGTTGCGACACGACCCACCAGCCGCCGTCGCTGGCGCGCGCCAGATCGAAGGCCGCAATGTGCAGATAGGTGCCCCCGACGGGCTCGTAGCCACGCAGGGGCCGCAGATAGCCAGGGTGGCCCAGCACCAGCGCGGGCGGTATCAGCCTTTCGGCCAACAGCGTCTGCGGGCCATAGACGTCGGCCAGTATCTGGTTGAGCAAGGTGGCGCGCTGCCGCACCCCCTGTTCGATGGCCGACCAGTCGGTGTCGTCGATGACGAAAGGCAACAGGTCCAGCGACCAGGGCCGCGCCGACCCGTTGGCTTCGGCATAGATGTTGTAGGTGATGCCGTTTTCGCGGATCTGCCGCGCCACCCCGTCCACGCGCCGGTCCAGATCGGCGAAGCCGCTTGCGCCCAGCAGTTCAAAGAAACGGGGCCATGGTTCGCGCAATCGCGTCGCGCCCGAGGCATCGGGCGGCGCGCGCAGTTCGTCATAGTGCCCAGGCCTCGGGGGCAGCGCCGCATGAACCGCCAGGGATGCGACATCCTGCGACGGATCGGTCTGAAAAAGAAATTGCGGCATGGGGCTTCGAAGGGCGACGGGTGCGCCGGTTGGGACATCCGGAAAGGATCAATCGTGCCTTAAATCCAACGAGAACGGAAATTCCCGACTGATCTTCGCCGGCGCCACGTCCATGCGACCCGGCGTATGGCCCAGTTTCTCGAAGCGCGCCAGCCGCCGGCTCTCCGCCTCGTAGGCGTTGACCGGAAACGATTCCGGATTCAGCCCGCCCGGATGCGCTACGTGATAGGTGCAGCCGCCCAGGGAACGCTGGTTCCAGGTGTCGACAATATCGACCGTCAGCGGCACGTGCACCGGTATCGTCGGATGCAGCGCCGAGGGCGGCGACCACGCCTTGTAGCGCACGCCCGCCACGTATTCGCCCACGCGGCCCGTCGGTTGCAAGGGCAGCGCGCGTCCGTTGACCGTGACCACGTAGCGGTAGTCGTTCAAGCCGGACACCCGGATTTCCACCCGTTCCAGCGACGAATCTACATAGCGCACGGTGCCGGCCGAGGACCCCTCTTCGCCCATCACATGCCAGGGTTCCAACGCGCCGCGCAGTTCCAGATGGATGCCGCGCACGGCGACTTCGCCAAACAACGGAAAGCGGAACTCGACGTGCGGCGCGAACCAGGCGGCGTCAAAGGCAAAGCCCGCTTCGTTCAGATCGGCCACGACGTCCTCGAAGTCCATCTTCACGAAGGTGGGCAGCAGGAAGCGGTCGTGCAGCTCGGTGCCCCAGCGCGTCAGCCGCGCGGTATAGGGCGTCTTCCAGAAATGCGCGACCAAGCCGCGCAGCAGCAGTTGCTGCGCCAGGCTCATGCGCGCGTGCGGCGGCATTTCGAAGGCGCGCAATTCCAGCAGGCCCAGGCGGCCGGTGGCGCTGTCGGGGGAATACAGCTTGTCGATGCAGAACTCCGAGCGGTGCGTATTGCCCGTGACATCGACCAAGATGTTGCGCAAGGCGCGGTCCACCATCCAGGGCGGCACCTGCTCACCCTGCTCCGCGCAGCGCCGATGGATTTCCTGAAACGCCAGCTCCAGTTCATACACCTGATCGTTACGCGCTTCGTCGATGCGCGGCGCCTGGCTGGTGGGGCCGATGAACAGCCCGGAAAACAGGTACGACAAGGACGGATGGTTGACCCAATACGCCAGCAGGCTGGCCAGCACGTCCGGGCGCCGCAGGAACGGACTGTCCGCGGGCGTCGCGCCGCCCAGCACGAAGTGGTTGCCGCCCCCCGTGCCCGTGTGACGCCCGTCGGCCATGAATTTTTCCGTGGACAGCCGGGTCTCGAAGGCCGCTTCGTAAAGGAATTCCGTGTGATCCACCAGCTCGGCCCAGTTGCTGGCCGGGTGGATGTTCACCTCAATCACACCGGGGTCGGGCGTGACTTGCAGCACCTTCAGGCGCGGGTCGCGTGGCGGCGGATAGCCTTCCAGCACGATGGCCATGTCCAGGTCGCGGGCGGTGCCTTCCACCTGCTCCACCAGCGCCAGATAATCTTCCAGCCGCGCCAACGGCGGCATGAACACATACAGCACGCCGTTGCGGGTTTCGACGCACATCGCGGTGCGCGTCAGGCTGGCGGCGGACTCGAATCGGGCGGGCGCAGTGTCGTCCTGGGCCAGCGACGCTCCCGGTGCCCCACGCGACACGGCGTCGCCGTTGCGCCCCGACCGGGCCGATGCCGGCGATGTTTGCGTCAGCATTGGCGCCGGGCCGGGCAAGGAACGGCGCGCCTCGAAGGGATCGCGCTCGGCCATGACCGGCAGGTCAGCCTCGGCCGCCCAGGGCAGCGAATCCAGCGGCAGGCGCAGGCCCATCGGCGAATCGCCGGGAAACAGGTACATGCGTTCATCGCGCAGGAACCATGGCCCCGATACCCACGGCCCGCCCTCGCCCGCCTGGATCGGCAGTGCGTAGCCGACGACGCTGTCCAGCTTCTGCTCGAACACCCGCCGCAGGCGCGCCCGGTCCAGCTCGTTGTCCAGCCGCGAATCGAAAGGATCCACGTTGACCGGCAGCCGGCGTTCGCGCCACAGATAATAGAAAACGTCCTCGTAGCCCGGAACGATGTAGCGCGCGTCCACCTCCAGCCGCTCGCACATGCGCGTGATGAAGCGGCGGGCGTCGGCCACCGTATAGGCGCTGCGCTGGCGCTCGTCGGCGAACAGCGCGGGATCGTCCCAGCAGGGATGGCCGTCGGCGCGCCAATAGATCGACAAGGCCCAACGCGGCAAGGGTTCGCCGGGATACCACTTGCCCTGCCCCAGATGCAGGAAGCCATTGCCGCCGTAGCGCGTGCGCAAACGGTTCAGCAGTTCCAGCGCGTAGCCGCGCTTGGTGGGGCCGAGCGCGGCCGTGTTCCATTCCTCGCCATCCCGGTCGGAGACCGACACGAAGGTCGGCTCGCCGCCCATCGTCAGACGCACGTCCATCTGGTCCAGCCGGTCATCGATGCGGTCGCCCAGGTCCAGGATGGCGCGCCACTGTTCGTCGCTATACGGCTTGGTGACGCGCGGCGATTCGAACACGCGCGTGACCGACATGGTGTGCGTGAATTCCACCTCGGCCTTGTCGACCGCCCCCGTCACGGGCGCGGCGCTGCCGGGTTCGGGCGTGGCGGCCAGCGGGATGTGGCCTTCGCCCGCCAGCAGGCCCGACGTGGGATCCAGGCCGATCCACCCGGCCCCGGGCAGGTAGACCTCGCACCACGCATGCAGATCCGTGAAGTCCGACTGCGCGCCGCTGGGGCCATCGAGCGCGCGCACATCGGGCTTGAGCTGTATCAGATAGCCCGACACGAAACGCGCGGCCAGCCCCAGGTGGCGCAGCGCCTGCACCAGCAGCCAGCCCGAATCGCGGCAGGACCCGGCGGCGCGCGTCAGCGTTTCTTCCGGCGTCTGCACGCCGGGCTCCATGCGGATCAGATAGCTGATTTCCTTGTGAACCTGCTGGTTCAGCGCCACCAGGAAGTCCACGGTCCGCTGCCGCCGCCCATCCACGCGCGACAGGAATTCGGCGAACAACGGCGTGGCCTCGTCGCACACGAGGTACGGGGCAAGCTCACGCGCCAGGCCCTCGTCATAGGCGAAGGGAAATTCCTCGGCGTCCGGCTCCAGGAAGAAGTCGAACGGGTTGTAGACCGCCATTTCGGCAACCAGGTCCACGGTGATCTTGAATTCGCGCGTCTTGCCCGGAAAGTTCAGCCGCGCCAGGTAATTGGCGAACGGATCCTGCTGCCAGTTCAGGAAATGTTCGGCCGGTTCGACCGTCAGCGAATACGACAGGATGGGGGTGCGGCTATGGGGCGCGGGCCGCAGGCGCAACACCTGCGCCGACAGACTGACCAGCCGGTCATAGTTGTATTGCGTGACGTGCTTGAGCGCTACGTGGATCGTCAAAGCCTGCTCCGGGTCGGCGGGGGCCGTCTGAGATTGTGGGGGCGCGCGGGGCGAGAGAGATAGAGAAGAAAGCGGATCAGTGGTTCGATTGCACCTGCACCGACACGTCCATCGACAGCGTCGCGGCCGCGCCATGCAGCCAGCGCACCGGCGATGCGGATTCGTAATCGCGCGCCACCGCCAAGCGGCAGTGGCCGTCCGAGGCGAAGGCGGCATGGCTGACGTCCACGCTGACCCAGCCGTGCCCGGCCAGCCAGACGTCGGCCCAGCCGTGGCTGGCCGCGTCATCGCCGGCCCCGTGCCAGTAGCCGCTGACAAAGCGGGCCGGCGTACCGAAAGCGCGCACGCAGGCCAGCAACAGATGGGTCTGGTCGTGGCTGCCGCCGCGCCGGGCCGCCAGCACTTGCGGGGCGGGCAAGGCGGGGCTGCCGAAGCCCGGTTGGTAGGCCACGTGTTCACGGATCGCGGCGCTTAAGGTCAGCACGTCGTCCGCGCTATGCACGCCGCGCGGCACGACCCGCTGGCAAAAGGCGCGCACCGAGTCATCGCATTGCGTCAGCGCCGTGGGCACGCCGTAGATGTGGACGGGCAGCCGTTCGTCTTCGTCGCCTACATGGCCTTGCGCCAGCGGGTGGATATCGACCTGACCAAGCGCGTGGATTTCAATTTCGCTATGGGTGCGATGCAGCGTCAGCGTGTGTGTGATGTTGCCATAGGCGTCCACCTGGGGCTGGATTTCGCCGGGCGTCTGGATCTGCCATCGCAAAGCGTGTTGATGATCGTCGCGCCGGGGGGTCAGCCGCAGCGTCTGGATGGTGTAGTTGACGGGGGCGTCATAGCGATAGCGGGTCACGTGCTTGATGAGATGCTTCATGAAAATCTCCACACTGCGGTCACGCTGGTCACGTCCGGGGCGGCGCGCCCTTCGCCCCTGACGCGTTGCGGCGGCGGGGCAAGACGGTCGATAGTAGCAACAAGACTATGAAATAAATAAGCAACATGCATGCCAGTTCGTGGCCGGGCATGCGCGCGCCCGGGAAATGCTGCCGCTGCGGCGTACCGGTGCCGCATTCCTCCCGTATTGGTCCCCTTTTCCCCCCGCTGGGTGTCGCATTCACGCCGCATCAGCGTGACCGTTGCGCCCCCTGCGTTGGCCCGTTCATGCCCGATACGCAGCACTGAAGCACCAAAGCAGTGCGCGTGGCGCGTCACTTTTACAAGGCATTGCAAAATTGTTCCGCGCAAAACACGCCAAGGCGCGACGATCAGCGCAGCCACAATCTACAAAGCGCCGGACTATCGTTCAATACAGCGCACCGAGACGCAGGCACATTGCACGGGTTCTTCAAACGGCATCTACAGGAGCCACCCATGTCCGTCACCGCCTTCGCCACCCCCGGCGCCAAGCTGTTGTCCCCCAAGGACCACACGCTGATCATGATCGACTTCCAGTCGCAGATGGCGTTCGCCACCCATTCCATCGACGCCGTCACGCTGCGCAACAACGCCGGGCTGGTGGCGCACGCCGCCGCCGGTTTTGGCGCGTCCACCATCCTGACGACCGTTGCCGAAAAGAGCTTTTCCGGCCCGATGTTCGAAGAAGTCACCGCGCCCTTCCCCGGCCAGGCCCTGCTGGACCGCACGTCCATGAACACCTGGGAAGACGCCGCCGTCATCCGCCAGGTCAACGAAATCGGCAAGAAGCGCATCGTGCTGGCCGGCTTGTGGACCAGCGTGTGCATCGTCGGCCCGGCCCTGTCGGCGCTGGACCAGGGCTTTGAAGTCTATGTCATCACCGACGCCTGCGGCGACGTGTCCGTGGAAGCGCACAACCGCGCCGTCGAACGCATCGTGCAAGCTGGCGGCCAGCCGATCACGGCCCTGCAATACCTGCTGGAAATGCAGCGTGACTGGGCGCGCACCGACACCTACGACATGACCACCGGCATCGCCAAGAAGTTCGGCGGCGCGTATGGCCTGGGCATCCTGTACGCCAAGTCCATGTTCAATGCCCACGAAGGCTGATAGGAGCCGCCCATGAAGGTCTACCTTGTTTCGCTGGCGCTGGGCCTGTTGGTCGGCGTGATCTATGCGCTGTTCAACGTCCGTTCGCCCGCGCCTCCGGTGATTGCGTTGGTAGGCCTTTTGGGCATCCTGGCAGGCGAACAGATACCGCCGCTCATCAAGCGCCTGGCCTCCGAACCGGCCACGCGCACGTCGTGGCTGCGCGAGCAGGTCAAGCCGCACATGTTCGGCGAACTGCCCAGCTGCCCCAAGGCAACCCCTCCTTCCGACACCAGCGCCGATACTTGCGGAGACAAGCGCCATGGTTGACACCCAAGCCCCCGACCTGATCCTGCACCAGGGACGCTTCACTACGCTGGACCCGGCCAACCCGGTCGCCGACGCCGTCGCCATCCGCGATGGCCGCTTCACGCGAGTGGGCGCCGCCGCAGACATCCTGCCGCTGGCCGGCCCCGCGACCAAGGTGATTGCGCTGAACGGACGCGGCGTGCTGCCCGGCCTGATCGACAACCACCTGCACATCATCCGTGGCGGGCTGAACTACAACATGGAGCTGCGCTGGGACGGCGTGCGCAGCCTGGCCGACGCCATGGCCATGCTGCGCCGCCAGGTCGCCATCACGCCTGCCCCGCAGTGGGTCCGCGTGGTGGGCGGTTTCACCGAGCACCAGTTCGCCGAAAAGCGCCTGCCGACCATCGAAGAGCTGAACGCCGTGGCGCCCGATACGCCCGTGTTCATCCTGCACCTGTACGACCGCGCCTTGCTCAACGCCGCCGCGCTGCGCGCCGTGGGCTACGACAAGAGCACGCCCGCCCCGCCGGGCGGTGAAATCGCGCGCGATTCGGCGGGCAATCCCACCGGGCTGCTGCTGGCCAAGCCCAACGCGTCGATCCTGTACGCCACCTTGGCCAAAGGTCCGAAGCTGCCCATGGAATACCAGGTCAATTCCACGCGTCACTTCATGCGCGAGCTGAACCGCCTGGGCGTGACCGGCGCCATCGACGCGGGCGGCGGCTTTCAGAACTACCCCGAGGACTACCAGGTGATCCAGCAGTTGGCCGACGCCGGCCAACTGACCATCCGGCTGGCCTACAACCTGTTCACGCAAAAGCCCAAGCAGGAAAAGGAAGACTTCCTGAACTGGACCGCCACGTCGCAATACAAGCAAGGCACCGACTACTTCCGCCACAACGGCGCGGGCGAGATGCTGGTGTTCTCGGCCGCCGACTTCGAGGACTTCCGCCAGCCGCGCCCCGAGATGGCGCCCGAGATGGAAGGCGAACTTGAAGAGGTGGTGCGCATCCTGGCTCAGAACCGCTGGCCGTGGCGCATGCACGCCACCTATGACGAAACCATCAGCCGCGCGCTGGACGTGTTTGAACGCGTCAACCGCGACGTGCCGCTGGCCGGGCTGAACTGGTTCTTCGACCACGCCGAAACCATTTCCGAAAAATCCATCGACCGCATCGCCGCGCTGGGCGGCGGCGTGGCCGTGCAGCATCGCATGGCCTACCAGGGCGAATACTTCGTCGAGCGCTACGGCGCGGGCGCGGCCGAAGCCACGCCGCCCGTCAAGCGCATGCTGGAAAAAGGCGTGAACGTTTCGGCCGGCACCGACGCCACGCGCGTCGCGTCCTACAACCCGTGGGTGTCGCTGTCGTGGCTGATCACCGGCAAGACGGTGGGCGGCTTGCGCCTGACCCCGCAACGCAATTGCCTGGACCGCGACGCCGCGCTGCGCATGTGGACCGAGAACGTCACGTGGTTCTCGAACGAACAGGGCAAGAAAGGCCGCATCGCCGTGGGCCAATTGGCTGACCTGGTCGTGCCCGATCGCGATTTCTTCGCGTGCCCGGAATCCGACATCGCCGATACCAGCAGCCTGTTGACGGTCGTCGGCGGCAAAGTCGTCTGGGGAGCGGGCGAGTTCTCCGGCCATGACGAGGCCGCGCCGCCGCCCGCCATGCCCGACTGGTCGCCCACGCGCTTGTTTGGCGGTTACGGCGCGTGGGGCGACAGCGAAGGCAAGCCCTTGCAGACTTCCCTGCGCGACGCGGCTGCCGCCTGCGCCTGCCTGAACGACTGCAACGTGCACGGCCATCAGCACGCGGGCGCCTGGGCCAGCAAGCTGCCCGTCTCCGACCTGAAGGGCTTCTGGGGCGCGCTGGGTTGCGCGTGCTGGGCGGTATGAGCATGCGCCACGCACTGACCTCCAAGACGGTGCGCTGGCTGGCCCTGTTGGCGCTGTGCGGCGCGTATATCCAGGGCGGGCTGGTCAAGCTGCTGGATTTCGCGGGCGCGCAGGCCGAGATGGCGCATTTCGGCCTGCACCCCGCCGCGCCCGCC
Organism: Achromobacter piechaudii NBRC 102461; assembly: GCF_001571245.1. Lineage (GTDB taxonomy): Bacteria > Pseudomonadota > Gammaproteobacteria > Burkholderiales > Burkholderiaceae_B > Achromobacter > Achromobacter piechaudii. The sequence goes on from NZ_BCTK01000001.1 coordinate 1,363,382, forward strand.
GCCGTCGCCGTCATCCTGCTGGAGCTGGGCGCAAGCGCGCTGATCCTGGCCGGCCGGCTACGCTGGCTGGGCGCGCTGGCGCTGGCCCTCTTCACTTTTGTGGCGGCGCTGATGGCCAACCGCTATTGGGAAGCCCCCGCCGACGCGCGTTTCATGGCGATGAACGCGTTCTATGAACATTTGGGGCTGGCCGGGGCGTTTGTCCTGGTAGCCTGGCATGACCTGACGGAGCGCCTGCATGGCCGGACCTGATCGCATTACCCCGCCCGCCGCCGTAAGCGGCATGGCGCCCTTGAAGCACACGCTGTTCGCCGTGCTGTGGGGCGCCACCATCCTGGGCAACATCGGCAGCTTCATGCGCGACGTGGCCAGCGCGTGGCTGGTCACCGACCTGTCCACCAACCCCGCCGCCGTCGCCATGATGCAGACGGCGGCCACCTTGCCCGTGTTCCTTCTGGCCATTCCAGCGGGCGTGCTGTCCGACATCCTGGATCGGCGGCGCTTTCTCATCGTCATCCAGGTGCTGCTGGCCTGCGTCAGCTTCACCTTGCTGATGATGGCCAAGACCAACACGCTGACCGTCGAAACGCTGATCGCGCTGACCTTCCTGGGCGGTGTGGGCACCGCGCTGATGGGGCCGACCTGGCAGGCGATCGTGCCCGAACTCGTGCCCAAGGCCGAACTGAAAACGGCCGTGGGATTGAACTCGCTGGGCATCAATATCGCGCGGGCCTTGGGCCCGGCCGTAGGCGGCCTGCTGCTGGCCGCGTTCGGCGCGGCCGCCGCCTATGGCGCGGACGTGTTGAGCTACGTCTTCGTGATCGGCGCGCTGATCTGGTGGAAGCGGCCCAAGAAGGTGGACGACGGCTTGTCGGAACAATTCTTCGGTGCGTTCCGCGCGGGCGTGCGCTATGCCCGCGCCAGCCGCGAACTGCACGTCGTGCTGCTGCGCGCGGCGGTGTTCTTCATCTTCGCCAGTTCCGTGTGGGCGCTGTTGCCGCTGGTGGCGCGCCGCATGCTGGGCGGCAGCGCCGGCTTTTATGGCGTGCTGCTGGGCGCGGTGGGCGTGGGCGCGATCGTGGGCGCGGTGGTGTTGCCCAAGCTGCGTCAGCGCTTGAACACGGACGGTCTGGTGCTGGCCGCCGCCGTCGTCGCCGCCGCCGTGATGGCCGCGCTGTCTTTCGCGCCGCCCCAATGGGCCGCCGTGCTCTTGCTGTTGCTGCTGGGCATGGGCTGGATCGTCGCGCTGACCACCTTCAACGGCGTCGCGCAGGCCATCCTGCCGAACTGGGTGCGCGGTCGCGGGCTGGCCATCTACCTGATGGTCTTCAACGGCGCGATGGCCGCGGGCAGCCTGGGCTGGGGCCTGTTGGCGCAAGAGATCGGCGTGCCGGCGACCTTGCTGGCCGGCGCGGCGGGCCTGCTGGTGGCGGGCGTGCTGCTGCATCGCATGAAGCTGCCGCAGGGCGAGGCCAATCTGGATCCGTCCAATCACTGGCCCGAGCCGCTGCTGGATGCGCCGGTGGAACACGATCGCGGCCCCGTCATGGTGCAGATCGAGTACCGCATCCGCCCCGAGGATCGCCCCGCTTTCCTGGCGGCGCTCAAAGCGGTGGCGCAGGAACGGCGGCGCGATGGGGCCTACGCCTGGGGCGTGGCCGAGCACACGGGCGAACCCGAGCGCGTACAGGAATGGTTTCTGGTGGAATCCTGGGCCGAGCACTTGCGCCAGCATCATCGCGTCTCGCAAGCCGACGCCGATCTGCAAGGCGAAGCCCAGCGCTTTCATATCGGACCGGATAAACCCGTGGTGCACCATTTCCTGGCGCTTGACCTGCGCCAGGCCAAGCCGCCGACCTCGCGTTGAAGCGGGTGGTTCAGTGCGCCGAGGCGTCCAGGAAGCGGTGTACGAAACGCACCGCGGCCGAACCTTCGCCGATCCCCGCAAGCAATTGCGGGACGGCGCCCGCGCGCACCGAGCCAGCCGCGAACACACCGGGCTGCGAGCTTTCATAGGCACGTGCCTGCATCGAACCGGCGGCAGCCCGGCCGGTGTGGATACGGCCAAGCTCGTCGGTGTCCAGGCAGCCGTCCAGCCAGGCGGTGTTGGCCTCGCCGGAACCGTCTTCGGCCAGCCCGGTCGCCACGATCAGGCTGCGCGCCTCGATGACCTGGCCGTCGTCCAGCCAGACGCGGAACGGGTAGCTTGCGCTGTCGAACGCGGTGGCCATGCGCCGAGGCATGACGTGTGAACCGAAGTGGCGGCTTTGCGCTTCGGCACGCCGCAGCAGGCCGTCATCGCACAAACCCGTCGTGGTGCCGGGAAAGCCAGGCAAGGCCAGCGCGACGGGGGGCTCGGCATCGCATAGCGAACCGCCGATCAGCAGCGTGTGCAGACCCTCGGACGCGGCATAGGCCGCCGCCGCCAACCCGGCCGGGCCGCCGCCGATGACGGCCAGATCCAGCACCGGGTCCACCTGCCCCACGCCCATGGCCGAGCGCAGGATGGCGCCGCCATACGGACGCCGCCGCAGATAACCGATGCGGCGCAGCATGAACGCCCGCAGCACGATGTCGGCCAGCGGGCGTTCGGCCTGCAACAGCAGTGCCAGCGCATCGCGCGTCAACAACAGCAGGCGGCTATCGGTCGCGGCGCGCGCGGTGACGGCATTGGGACGGTCGGTGAACAGGTCCAGGCTGCCTGTGAATTCACCATCCCGATGCACCAGCAGGCTCTGCATCCCGCCGTCGGCATCGGATTCGAGCACCTCGACGCTGCCTTGCAGCAGGATATGGAAGGCGGCCTGCTGGCCGCCGCTTTGCAGCAGCACGCTGCCCGCCGGCGCGAAGATTTCCTCCCCGTAGGGAGCAGCGCATTCGATCTGGGCAGCGGTCAGCATGGGAAACGCCTGCGCATGCAAAGCCGGCAGATCCGGAGGACGGCAGGCGGGGTCAACGGCAAGGCGATTCATGGGATTCACTTCCGGGGACGTCCGAAGACAGCGGCAAGACACGCTGACAAGGTAGCTTCGGGCTGCCGGACGGGTCTTGCGTACTAGCGTCTTGCTTTGTACGAAAGAGCAATCATCGCACAAGCGGGCAAGCGCGCTAGCCGTTCACCTTGCGCCACGCGCCGGGCGACACGCCGACCACGCTGGTGAAGACGCGGGTCAGGTGCGCCTGATCGGCAAATCCGCAAAGCAAGGCGATGTCGGTAATCGACTGCCCCGGCACGCGCAGCAGTTCCTGCGCCTTCTGCACGCGCTGCTCCAGCAGCCAGCGGTGCGGCGTGGTGCCCACCGTCTGGCGGAACGCCTTGATGAAATAGCTGCGCGACAAATTGCAGGCGTCGGCAATGTCCGCAATGGACAGGTCCTCGCGCAGCGTGGACATCAGCATGTCCTTGGCGCGCGCTTCCAGCTTGCGGGACAACACGCGCGCGCCGCCCGAATCCGCCCAGCCGCTGGTGGCCCCCGCGCCGTAGTTCGACAGCAGATGCGCGCCGATTGCCAGGCTCAGGTGCTGCACGAACAGATTGTTGGACGGCGCGGGCTGCGCCAGCACGTTGGCCAGCACCTGCGACAGATTCGCCAGCACGGGGTCGCCCTCGCCCGTGCGCGGCAGCAGGCTGCTGACCCGGGGGCCGCCCTTTTCATCGTTGACGCGTTCAATGAAAGCGCGCGGCAGTTCGATCAGCACGAAGTCGAAACCGCCTTGCAGATCGGCGCGGTAATCATCGGTGAAGTCGCGGATGTAGACGGAGCCCTTGTCGAAATCATGGGTCGTCGCGTGATTGCCTTGCAGGATGCGGCGGCGGTGTCCGCCCTGCATGGCCACGCCCACCAGATAGCCCCGGTCGGATGCGGGGGTTTCCACATTGCCAAAGCGCTCGTTGTCAGTGCTTTTGCGATAGAACGTCAGGCCGCCGCCTTCGAAATACTGGCTGGTGACCAGTTTCGTGGCCGAGCAACCCAGGGCGTCGGTCGCACGCGCGGGCGCGCCTGCGGACAAATGAGCGCTCTCCGGCCCCGGGGCGGACTCAGTCACAAGACGTTGACGAGCAGGCATGAATGAAGATCCCCAAGGACGCGCAAAACGCAATGAAACGAAACAATCATGTTATCGGCGGCAAGATAACAGGCCTCGCTGCTCTGCAACAAGCGCCGTCACGCATTTTTTCAACCTCGCGTACACGCCCGCTTGTTCGCTGCTATCGCGGCAAGACCGGCCCCGGTGTCAACGGCCCCAGCGGCTGGCCGGAACGCGACGGCATGGGCGGCAGCCTGGGTTGGGCCGGGCCGCTCCAGGGCGGGTTCGCCGGCTGCGTCGTGGACGCCGGTTCGGGATAACGAGACCCGCCGCACGCCGACCCCAGGCAGGGCTCGCCATTGCGGCGCGGGTCCACGGTTTTCGGACAAGACGTGCCCAGGCAGGTATCGGGCAAGGTGCGCGCGGAGGCAGGCGGTTGCGGCACGGTGGGCAGGACGTCACGCGCCGGCGCGGGGCCGGCCGCCAACATCAGGGTCGTGGCCAGGATCAAGGCTTTCATCGCGGCTCCTGGTGAAGTCAGACACAAGACAAGCCAGGACCGAGTTTGCGCCCATCCGCAGCGCCTGCGCAACACGCGCCGCCTGCCCCTGCCTCAATCGAGCCGGATGTCCGCGCTTTGCACCACCTTGGCCCAGCGCGCGCGTTCGCTATTGAAGAACTGCGTCAGCTCGGCCGGGTTGCGCGTGACGATCTCGGCGCCCTGCTCGTTCAATTGCGCCTTGACGTCCGGCTGATTGACGATCTGCGCCATCAGCATGGCCAGGCGTTCGGCAACCGGATCGGTCGTGGTCACGGGCGCCATCACGCCTTGCCACGTACCCGATTCAAAACCCTTCACACCTTGTTCGGAAATTGTCGGAATGTCCGGCACCAGCTGCATGCGCTCGCCCTTGGAAATGGCGATGGGGCGCAGCTTGCCAGCCTTGATGTGCGGCAAGGTCGCCAGCAGCCCGTTCATGATGATCTGCGTTTGCCCGCCGATGGTGTCCGTGACCGCCTGCGAACCGCCCTTGTAAGGCACGTATTCCCATTGGGCGCCGGTAGCCTGCTGCACCGCGACCGCGGCCAAATGCGGCGCGCTGCCGATTGCCGTCACGGCGAAATTCAGCCGCTGCTTTTTCGACAGCTCCACGAGTTCCTGCACGGTCTTGGCCGGCACGTCCGGGTGCACGGCCAGCACGTGCGGCGAATAGGCCAGCATGCTGACGGCGCGCAAGTCCTTGGACGGATCGAACGACAGCTTGGTGTAGACGGACGGGCTGATCGCCAGCGCGCCCACGTCGCACAGCAAAACGGTATGGCCTTCGGCCGCCGATTGCACCACCAGCCCCGCTCCCAGGTTGCCGTTGGCGCCGGGCTTGTTCTCGACCACTACCGTCTGCTTGAGGGCGTCGGACAGGCGCGGAGCAAGTATGCGGGCGATGATGTCCGACGAGCCCCCAGGCGGGTACGGGACGATGATGCGCACCGGACGCGTCGGCCAATTGGCGGCGGCGCCCGCTTGCTGCGCCCACGCCGGCACCAGCGGCGACAGGCATAGCGCCGCGGCGCCGCCCAGGAAATGTCTCTTGCTTACGTTCATGCTGTCTCCACACGGTTTGCTATTTTTTGCGATAAGGCCGGCGCGGCGGCATTGCCTTGCGCCGGGTAAGCTCAGGCCGCGCCGCGCGTTTCCACGTACAGCGCGTACAAGGAATGGCTGCTGGCCATGAAAAGGCGGTTGCGCTTGGCCCCGCCAAAACACAGGTTGGCGCAGCGTTCGGGCAGGCGGATATGGCCGATGGCCTTGCCGGCCGGGTTGAACACCATCACGCCGTCCAGCTCTTCGGACTTGGCGTTGGGCGCGCCGTTGCTGCCCCAGCCGCACCACAGGTTGCCGTCTTCGTCGCACTTGATGCCGTCGATGGCGCCCGGCCCCTGCGCGTCGATGTGCACGCGCTTGCCCGACAGCGCGCCGTCCGCGCCGACGTCATACGCCCACACCACGCGGTTGGGCTGGTGACGCGACTCGACCACGTACAGGATTTTTTCGTCGGGCGAAAAGCACAGGCCGTTGGGGCCCGCCAGATCGTCCAGCGCGCGCGTCACGCGGCCATCGGCCGGGTCGATGCGATAGACACCATGCGGCAGCTCCGGCTTGGCCTTGTCTCCTTCCCAATGCCCGCCGATGCCGAACGGCGGATCGGTGAACCAGATCGTGCCGTTGCGTTGGCAGATGATGTCGTTGGGCGAGTTCAGACGCTTGCCGTCATAGCCGTCGGCCAGCACCGTAATGGAGCCGTCATATTCCGTGCGGGTGACGCGGCGCGTCAGGTGTTCGCAGGTCAGCAGCCGGCCCTGGCGATCGCGCGCCAGCCCGTTGCTGAAATTGGCCGGCTGGCGGAACACGCTGATCGCGCCGGTGGTTTCGTCCCAGCGCAGGATGCGGTCATTGGGAATGTCCGACACCAGCAGATAGCGGCCATCACCCACCCACACCGGCCCTTCCAGCCAACGGAATCCGCTGGCCAGTTGTTCGACACTGCTGCTGTAGATGCGGTATTTGGAAAACTCCGGGTCCAGGATGCGCACCGAAGGATCCGGATAGCGTTGCTGCGGCGTGAAGCTGAACGACTGCGCCTGGGCCAGCGCGGCCGGTCCCAGCGCCAATGCGGCGCCCAGCAGCCGGCGGCGGCCGGGTTGGGCCAAGGGGGCATGCTCCATCGGTGTCTCCTCTTGTCGGTGTAATGCGATGGCAATGCGGTCTTGCAGGAACAGGGTCTGCCTGATGCGCGTCAGGTCACCGGCCCCGGGTTGAACAGGGCCAGCGCGTTGTGCAGCTTGAGTTTTTCCGCACAGGTCTGCTGGCGGCCGCTGGCCACGTCCAGCATCAGGCGGAACAGCTCCCAGCCCACGTCTTCGATGGATGCCTGGCCCGTGGCGATGCGGCCGGCGTTCACGTCCATCAGGTCGTGCCAGCGGCGCGCCAGGCTGTCGCGCGTGGCGACCTTGATGACGGGCACTTGCGCCAGGCCATACGGCGTGCCGCGTCCGGTCGTGAAGATGTGCAGGTTCATGCCCGCCGCCAGTTGCAGCGTGCCGCAGATGAAGTCGCTGGCTGGCGTGGCCGCGAAGATCAAGCCCTTTTGCGTCAGGCGATTGCCCGGCGACAACACACCATGGATGGGCGAGGAGCCTGACTTCACGATAGACCCCATCGCCTTTTCGACGATGTTGGACAAGCCGCCCTTCTTGTTGCCGGGGCTGGTGTTGGCGCTGCGGTCGGCCATGCCGCGTTGCAGGTAGTCGTCGTACCAGGCCATCTCGCGCACCAGCGCATCGGCCACCTCGGGCGTGGCGGCGCGCGCGGTCAGCTGGTCGATGCCGTCGCGCACTTCGGTGTTCTCGGAGAACATCACGGTGCCGCCCGCGCGCACCAGCAGGTCGGTGGCGAAACCCACGGCGGGGTTGGCCGTCACGCCCGAAAACGCATCGCTGCCGCCGCATTGCACGCCCACGGTCAGGTCCGACACCGGGCAGGTTTCCCGCCGCCGCGCATTCAGCTTTTGCAGATGGCGTTCGGCCGTGCGCATGATCAGGTCGATCATCGACTGAAAGCCCACGTTCTCTTCGTCTTGCAGCACGATGGTGTCGACGCCCTCGCCATCAGCGCCCATGCCCTCGCCCGCCCGGATGGGGATGGCGCCGGGCGCCAGCAGCCGCTCGGGCTGCAATTTTTCGCAGCCCAGGCTGACCACCATCGACGTGCCGCCGAAGTTCGGGTTGCGCGCGATGTTGTGCAGCGTGCGGATCGGGATGGCCGCGCCGGGCGCATCGATAGCCACGCCGCAGCCATAGGTGTGTTCGATGCCGACCACGTCATCTACATTGGGATAGCGCGGCAGCAGTTCCTGGCGGATGCGCGCCACGGCGTGTTCGACCACGCCCTGCACGCATTGCACGGTGGTGCTGATCGCCAGGATGTTGCGCGTGCCCACGGTGCCATCGGCATTGCGATAGCCCTCGAACGTATAGCCTTCCAGCGGCGGCAGCGGCGTGATGCGCGTGCCCACGGGCAGGTCTTCCAGGGTGCGCGCCGCCGGCATGGTAGTGACGCGTTCATTGACCCAGCTTCCGCGCGGCAGCGGCTTGGCGGCATAGCCGACCACCACGTTGTAGCGAACGACGGCGTCGCCTTCGGCCAGATCGCAGAGCGCAACCTTGTGCCCTTGCGGCACCGAGTCCACCAGTTGCACGCCGTCGGGCAGCGTCGTGCCAGCAGGCAGGCCGCCTTCATTGGCCACGATGGCCACGTTGTCTTGCGCGTGAATCTTGATAAGCACCGGCGCTTGAGGCTGCGCATCCTGCATGAAAAATCCTTTTGCGTGGGGGATGCGGGCAAGTCCTGCATCCGAAAACGTTATCGTACAACCGCGAGAATATCCTTGAACGCGGTCAAAAATAAATTTCGGGTTTCCCCTTGTCTACAAGTGAAACCATAGAGCGAACGCCTTGAAACGGGTGTAAACGTGTTGTACGATGACTTACCTTTTCACCACCGACCCCTCGCGCCTGGCCCTATCAGAAGTGCCAGGCGCGACCACACCGGACGAACGCGCTATGACCACCCCGCAGGAACTCAAGGAAATTGTTTCGGAAGGTTTGCTGTCCTTCCCGGTGACGGACTTTGACCAGAACGGCGATTTCAACGCCAAGACCTACGCCGCACGCCTGGAATGGCTGGCCCCCTACGGCGCCACCGCGCTGTTCGCTGCCGGCGGCACTGGCGAGTTCTTCTCCCTGGCGCCCCAGGAATATTCCGACGTCATCCGCACCGCCGTGCAGACCTGCGCAGGCAAGGTGCCGATCCTGGCTGGCGCAGGTGGCCCCACCCGCACCGCCATCGCTTACGCACAAGAAGCCGAGCGCCAAGGCGCCAAGGGAATTCTGCTGCTGCCGCACTACCTGACCGAAGCTTCGCAGGACGGCATCGCCGCCCACGTCGAACAGGTCTGCAAGTCGGTCAAGATCGGCGTCATCGTCTACAACCGCGCGCAATCGCGTCTGTCGGCCGACAGCCTGGCCCAATTGGCCGAGCGCTGCCCCAACCTGGTCGGCTTCAAGGACGGCATCGGCGACATCGAAGCCATGGTCCGCATCCGCCGCAAGATGGGCAACCGCTTCTCGTACCTGGGTGGCCTGCCCACCGCCGAAGTCTATGCAGCCGCCTACCGCGCGCTGGGCGTGCCGGTGTATTCCTCGGCCGTCTTCAACTTCGTGCCCAAGACCGCCATGGACTTCTACCGCGCCATCGCGGCCGGCGACAGCGACACCACCAACCGCCTGCTGGATGATTTCTTCCTGCCTTACCTGGAAATCCGCAACCGCAAGGCCGGCTACGCCGTCAGCATCGTCAAGGCGGGCGCCAAGCTCGTCGGCCACGACGCCGGCCCCGTGCGTGCGCCGCTGACCGACCTGACCGGCGAAGAAATGGAAATGCTCAACGCCCTCATCAAGAAGCTCGGCCCCCAGTAAGCGGGCCGACTGAACAATCATCAGCCCCCGGACTCGGGGGCGTTTTTTTCGGAGAATCCATCATGACACTGACCGGCCAAATGCTGATCGGCGCCACCGCCGTCCTGGGCGCGGGCGCAGCGCAATACGCCATCAACCCGGCAACCGGCGAACGCCTGGAACCGGCCTTCCCCGCCGGCTCGTCCGACGACGTCGCGCGCGCCGCCGAGCTGGCCCGCGCCGCGTTCGACCCGTACCGCGCCGCACCGCTGGAAACCCGCGCGCAGTTCCTGGAAAGCATTGCCGAAGGCATCCTGGCTTTGGGCGACGCATTGATTGAACGCACTCACCTGGAAACCGGCCTGCCCGTGGCGCGCCTGCAAGGCGAGCGCGGTCGCACCGTGGGCCAGTTGCGCCTGTTCGCGCGTGTCGTGCGCGACGGCTATTTCCTGGATGCCACCATCGACCCCGCGCAACCGGAACGCCAGCCGCTGCCGCGCGCCGACCTGCGCCTGTCCAACGTGCCGCTGGGCCCGGTCGCCGTGTTCGGCGCCAGCAACTTCCCGCTGGCCTTCTCGGTCGCGGGCGGCGACACCGCCTCGGCTCTGGCCGCGGGCTGCCCCGTCATCGTGAAGGCGCACAACGCGCACCCCGGCGCCTCGGAAATGGTGGGCCGCGTGATCCAGGCCGCCGTCGCCAAGCACGGCTTGCCCGAAGGCACGTTCTCGCTGTTGTTCGGCGCGGGTAGCGAAATCGGCACCGCGCTGGTCTCGCATCCGGCCATTACCGCCGTGGGCTTCACCGGTTCGCGCCGGGGCGGCCTGGCGCTGGTCGCCGCCGCCAACGCCCGCCCGGTGCCGATCCCCGTGTATGCCGAGATGTCCAGCATCAACCCCGTGTTCCTGATGCCGGCTGCGCTGGAAGCGCGCGCCGAGGCCATCGCCAAGGGCTTCGTGGATTCGCTGGCCATGGGCGTCGGCCAGTTCTGCACCAACCCGGGCCTGGTCATCGGCGTGGAAGGCCCGGCGCTGGACCGTTTCCGCAAGGCGGCCGCCGAGGCCGTAGCGGCCAAGGGCGCGGCCACCATGTTGACCCCGGGCATCTTCGCGGCCTATCAGGACGGCGCGCAGGCGCTGGCCAGCCACGCCAGCGTGGCGACGCTGGGCCGGGGCGAAGCCTCCAAGCCGCAAGCCAACGCGGCCGGCGCGGTGGTGTTCGCCACCGAAGCCGACCGATTCCTGGCCTCGCACGAACTGGAAGCCGAAGTGTTCGGCCCCGCTTCGCTGGTGGTGGCGTGCCGCGACGTGGCGCAGATGACGGCCGTGGCCGAACACCTGGAAGGCCAGTTGACGGCGACCCTCTTCGTGGACGATGCCGACGTGGCGCTGGCCAAGTCCCTGTTGCCCGTGCTGGAACGCAAGGCCGGCCGCATCCTGGCCAACGGCTATCCGACGGGCGTGGAAGTCAGCCATGCGATGGTGCACGGCGGCCCCTTCCCGGCCACGTCGAACCCGGCGTCCACATCGGTCGGCGCCACCGCGATCCGCCGCTTCCTGCGCCCGGTCTGCTATCAGGACCTGCCCGACGCGCTGCTGCCCGATGGCGTCAAGCGCGCCAACCCCTTGTCGATCATGCGCATGGTCGATGGCGTCATGACGCCGGCTTGAAGCCGTTGCGGCGCGCGTGCAGAAGGCCCGGGCCGCGCGCCCGTGGCCTGACGCCGCCGCGCCACACTCGCTTGCGCGGCAGTTGCCAAGCCGCCCGGCGTCGCGCCATAATCTGCGCTCGCAATTAATTGATAAGTGTTCGCATTAGCATTAATGCTTGATGCGAACCGCGATCACGAGCGGGCGGGATCCTTGAGCGTTGCACCCCCTTTGTCCACCGACTTCGAACACCTGTACGGCAACCATCATCACTGGTTGCTGGCCTGGGTGAACTGGCGCCTGGGCAACGCGGCGGATGCAGCAGACCTGGCCCACGACGCCTTCGTGCGCCTGCTGACCCGCCCCTGTCACTTCGACACCCCGCAGCAGGCGCGCAGCTACCTGCGCAAAATGGCCAACGGCATGTGCGTAGACCTTTGGCGCCGCCGCAGCCTGGAGCAAGCCTGGCTGGATGCCCTGGCCGCCCAACCCGAACCCACCGTGTCGTCCGCCGAGGATCAGGCCATGGTGCTGGAGGCGCTGGGCGAGATCGACACCATGCTGCGCGAACTGCCGCCCAAGGTGGCGCACGCTTTCGTCATGGCGGTGGCCTGCGAAATGACAGACAACGAAGTCGCCGCAACGCTGAACGTGTCGGCGCGCATGGTGCGCAAGTACGTCGCCCGCGCGATGCTCTGCTGCATGAAGCTGGAAGCGCGGCTTGCCGCCGGGCTGTGCGACGAAGCGGTCGCGCCATGACGGCCATGGCCGCGGCGGAGCCCTCGCACCAGGTCATGGAAGAAGCCGCCGAATGGTATGCGCGGCTGCGCGGCGGGCAGGCCACGCCCGCCGAACAGCAGCAATGGCGGCAATGGATGGAACGCGGCGACGAACACCGGCAGGCGTGGCGCTACGTCGAACGCATCGACCGGCGCTTCACCCCCTTGCAGGCCAGCCCCGACCGCCACGCGGCGGTATCGGCATTCCGCGAGGCACGCCCCGCCGCGCCGCGCCGCCGCCAGGTGCTGCTTGGCCTGGCCGGCACGCTGGGCCTGTCATGGATAGGCTGGACCGCATGGCGCCAGACGCCTTTGTCCGCGCTGGTCTCGCTCTGGGGCGCGGACTATCGCGCGGGCGTGGGCGAAACGCGGCGCGTGACGCTGGCCGATGGCACCACGGTGTGGATCAAGGCATTGAGCGCGTTCAACGTGGCCTACAACGACACCGAACGCCGCCTTCAATTGACGGCGGGCGAAATTCTGATCGACACGGGCAAGGACCCATCGCGCCCCTTCATCGTGGACACTGGCCAAGGCCGCTTGCAGGCGCTGGGCACGCGCTTTTCGGTCAGCCAGGGCGATGCGGGCACGCTGGTCGCGGTCTATGACGGCGCGGTGCGCGTGAACACGCTGCGTTCGGGCGCTACCGAAATCATCGGCGCGGGCCAGCAGACGCGCTTCACGATGGACGACTTGCAACCCCTGACCCCCGCCGACCCTGCGCGCGAAAGCTGGCGTCAGGGTTTGCTGCTGGCCAACGGCACGCCCTTGTCCGATGTGGTCGCCGAACTGCGGCGCTACCATCCCGGCCATCTGGGCCTGTCTCCGCAACTGGGCCAATTGCCCGTCTTCGGCAGCTACCCGCTCAACGACGTGGAGCGGGCGCTGACCATGCTGGCCTCGGTGCTGCCCATCCGACTGCGGCGCACGCTGCCCTGGTGGATCAGCATCGAAGCGCGCGAGGCCTGAAAAAAATTCGCGCGGTGGTTCCGCATTTGGCGGCCTGCTTCGATTTAGGAAGGGAGAGTCCTCGCCACGCGAGGCATTGCCAACTTCCCTTACCTCATTGCACGAGCGCACAGGTTTCCGTCATGTCCCAACGTTTTCTTCCCGCGCCCACGCTGGCGCTGGCCATTGCCGTATCCGCGTGCTGGGCGCCAGCCCTGCATGCGCAGTCCGCGCCCGCAGGCCAATTGCTGACGTTCGATATCCCCGCCGCTCCGGTGGGCCAGGTGTTGACGCGGCTGGCCAATGAAACCGGCATCCTGCTGGCCGCCCCGCCTGGGCTGCTGGCCGGCCGCTTGAGCGGCGGCGTGCGCGGACGCTATACGCGCGCCGACGCCCTGGACCAGGCGTTGGCCGGCACCGGCTTGCGCGCCACGCGCGACGCGCCCAATCAGTTCCGGCTGTCCGCCCTGCCTCCGGCCGCCACCACCACGCTGGCGCCCGTCACCGTTACCGGCAGCGCGCTCGACACCGGCTTGCCACCCGTCTATGCCGGCGGTCAGGTGGCCAGCGGCGGCCGCATCGGCCTGCTGGGCAACATGAGCGACATGGACACCCCGTTCAGCGCCACGCAGTACACGTCCAAGCTGATCGAAGACCAGCAGGCGCAGAACATCGGCGACGTGCTGGTCAACGACCCCTCGGTGCGCAACACCTATTCGCGCGGCGCGGGCCGCGACGAATTCAACATCCGCGGCTTCACCCTGTTCAACTACGACGTGTCGTTCAACGGCCTGTATGGCGTATCGCCGCGCAACGCCAGCTCGCTCATCGGCGTGGAACGCGTGGAAGTGCTGCGCGGCCCCAACGCCTTGCTCAACGGCATGGCGCCCTATGGCTCGGTGGGCGGCGCGATCAACCTGGTGCCCAAGCGCGCCGGCGCCGAACCGCTGAACCGCTATACCCTTAGCTACATCGGCGATTCGCAATTCGGCGCGCACGCGGACCTGGCGCGCCGCTACGGCGACACCCAGGAATTTGGCGTGCGCCTGAACGTGGCGGGCAGCGGCGGCGACCTGCCCCAGGATGGCTCCCGCGAAAACCTGGGCGCGGTGGCGCTGGGCCTGGATTACCAGGGCGAGCGCCTGCGTGTGGACGGCGACATCAACTACCAGAACCGCACCACGGATGCGCGCAGCGGCCTGCTGTTCCCGCCGCCGCCCGGCCAGGACATCGGCCCCGCGCCCGACGCGCGCCGCAACTTCTTCCCTTCATGGACCTATTGGAAGACCAAGGAATGGTCGGGCGCGCTTCGCGCCGAATACGACCTGAGCCCGGACTGGACCGTGTACGGCGCGGTCGGCGCGCGCAAGCACGACTTTGAAAGCCTGCAAACCAGCTGGCTGATGCTGGACAGCAATGGCGACATCGGCGCCGTGCCTGCCCGCCTGAACGAATCCCTGTTGAGCAAGACGGGCGAAGTGGGCCTACGCGGGCGTTTTCACACAGGCGCGGTCAAGCACGAGCCGTCGGTGAGCGCCAGCGCGCTGGACATCGATTATTCCTCTGCCCGCATCCGCTCACGCACGGTGTTCTCCAACCTGTATGACCCGGCCGACCTGCCCAAGCCCGACATCGCGCGGCCCGGCGACCTGCCCAAGACGAGCGAGTCGCGCTTGTACAGCGTGGCGCTGGCCGACAAGATCTCGTTCCTGGATGACCGCGTGCAGTTCATTGCCGGCGTTCGGCATCAGCGCATCGAATCCACCAATTTCGATGCCGCCACCGGCCGCAGCACTTCCGACTACGCCAAATCGGCCGTCACGCCCGCTTTCGCCCTGACCCTGAGGCCCACGCAGCGCCTGTCGCTGTATGGCAACTACATCGAAGGCTTGAGCCAGGGCGGCACCGCGCCCGAGGGCGCCATCAACGCCGGCGAGGTGTTCGCACCTGAAATCGCCAAGCAGATCGAGGTGGGCGGCAAGTACGACTTCGGCGACTTCTCGACCACCCTGAGCGCGTTCAAGATCGACAAGCCCAGCAGCTTCCTCGACCCCGACACGCGCCGCTATGTCTCCAACGGCCAGCAGCGCAATCGCGGTCTGGAATTGCTGGTGCAAGGCGACGCCGCGCCCGGGGTCCGCCTGCTGGGCGGCGTCGCCTATACCGACGCGCGGCTGACGCGTACCGAAGGTGGGGTGAACGACGGCAATTGGGCGCCCGCCGTGCCGCGCTTTCAGTTCAACGCGGCGGCGGAATGGGATACGCCCTTCCTGCCGGGCCTGACCGTGACGGCGCGCATGCTGCGCACCAGCCAGCAATACGTGGACGTGGGCAACACCCAGACGATCCCCGGCTGGACCCGCTTCGATCTGGGCGCGCGCTATGCGTTCAACGCCAGCGGCACGCCGATGGTGGTGCGGGCAACGGTGGAAAACGTGTTCAACAAGAACTACTGGCAATCGGCGGCGCGCGAGGGCCTGACCGTCGGTGCGCCAAGGACCGTGCTGCTGTCGGTGTCGGCGGAATTCTGATCGACCCCGCCGCCCGTGCGTTACTGCGATGCGGCTGCCGCGATGCGCTGGCTGTCGCGCGGCAGTTCAACCCGGAAGCGGGTCATTCCGTCGCGCGATTCGGCGGAGATGCGGCCACGATGGCTCAACACGATCTGCTGCGCGATGAACAGCCCCAGCCCCAGTCCGTTGTGATTGTCGGCGCGGCGCTCGCCACTGCGAAACGGGTTGAACAGGTGCGGCAGCAAGGCGGGCGGTATCGTGCCGCCGTTGCTGACCGTCACGGTCACGCGGTCGGCCACGGTGCCATCGGCGTCCACCCGCACCGGCACCGTCTTGTCGCCATGATGCAGGGCGTTGCCGATCAGATTGGCCAACACCTGGCATAGCCGCTCGCCGTCCCAGATGCCATCCATGTCGCCCACGCACTCGCATTCGAGCTGGCGTTCGGGATGGCCCGTCTGCGCTTCATCCACCGTGCGGCGCACCAGCCCATCCATGCGCTGCGCCGCCCACGCCAGCGTCAGCCCGCCCGCCTGCCGGATGCGGGTGACGTCCAACAGGTCTTCGATCAGCCGCGCCATGCGCTCGCTGCTTTGCAGCATGCGTTGCGCCAGGCCGGCCACGCGGCTCGGGTCGGGTTGCCGTTGCAACAGGGACGCGCCCATCACGATCGATTGCAGCGGCGTGCGCAGGTCGTGGCTCAACACCGCCATGAACATCTCGTTGATGCGCAGGGCCTCGGTGCGCTCTTCCAGCTGCTGCGCCAGCGCGCGCTTGCGCTCGTGCAGTTCG
This sequence comes from Achromobacter piechaudii NBRC 102461, assembly GCF_001571245.1. Classification (GTDB taxonomy): domain Bacteria; phylum Pseudomonadota; class Gammaproteobacteria; order Burkholderiales; family Burkholderiaceae_B; genus Achromobacter; species Achromobacter piechaudii. The sequence goes on from NZ_BCTK01000001.1 coordinate 1,379,603, forward strand.
AAGAACACGTTCGCCTTCATGCGCAGCATGTGCGGGTCGACAGGCTTGTACAGAAAATCGACGGCGCCGCTTTCGTAGCCGCGAAACTGCCAGTTCTGCTCGCGCGAGCCGGCGGTGATGAAGATCAGCGGAATGTGGCGCGTGCGTTCGCTGCCCCGGATCAGTTCGGCCAGTTCGAAGCCGTTCATGTCGGGCATCTGCACGTCCAGCAGCGCCAGCGCCACATCGGCGTGGTTCAGCAGCAGCTCAAGCGCTTCCGGGCCCGACTGGGCCTTGAGGACCTGCACCTTGTCGTTTTGCAGCAGCGCTTCCAGCGCGATCAGATTTTCAGGAACGTCGTCGACCAGCAGGCACTTGATGCGTTCTTCTTGCGGTTTGGCAGATGTCAGGAACATGGTGTCAAAGCGGGTTGAGGGTTACAGCACGGGCTGCGTCGGCAATTGGGCAAGCATCGCGGCGATCTCGGCGGGCGCAAGCGGGTGGCGCTCTGCCAAACGCGCCAAGGCCGCCAGCGGCATGGTGGGCATCGAGGAGGACTCCGGCGACTGCACCACCGCATAGCCGCCCGCAGCCTCGATAGCTGCCAGGCCGCGGGCGCCATCCTCGTTCGCGCCGGACAGCAGGATGCCCATCAGCCTGTCGCCATAGCAATCCGCAGCGGATTCAAACAGGACGTCAATCGACGGCCGCGAAAAATGCACGGGCGCGCCCACCGACAAAGCCAATCGCGGTCCCTGGTCCACCAGCAGGTGGTAGTCGGGCGGTGCGAAGTACAGATGGCCCGGCTGTATCCATAGCTGATCTTCCGCCTCCAGCACGGGCAAGGCGCAGCGTTCGCGAAAAATATCCACCAGCAGGCTGCGGCGGTCGCGCGGCAGATGCAGCACAACAATCACCGCCGCGCACAGCCGCGCCGGCAAGGCCGGCAGCAGCACATTCAGTCCATCGATCGCGCCCGACGAGCCGCCGATGACGATGGCGTCCCACGGACCCGCCGACCTGTTCGCCGACGCGGGCAAGGTCGGCGCGCTCACAGCCCCGCCTTTTTGCGGTAGATGCGCTCTTCAAGCACGAAATCGTCGAAATTGTCGGCCTGCCCAGTGAACCGCAGCGATTCCCGCGAGCCCAGGCCGAGGAATCCACGGTGCACCAGGGCGTCGTGGAACAGACCCAACGCACGGTTCTGCAGGTCGCGCTCAAAATAAATGAGCACGTTGCGGCAGGATATCAAGTGCACCTCGGCGAACACGCTGTCCGTCGCCAGGCTGTGATCGGAAAATACCATGTGTTCGCGCAGGCGCTTGTCGAACACCACCCGACCATACCGGGCCGTGTAGTAGTCCGACAGCGAACTGAGGCCGCCCGAGCGCGCGTGATTGCCCGTGAACGCGGCCACGCGGTCCAGGTCGAAGATACCCTGCTCGGCCGCTTTGAGCGCGTGCGGGTTGATGTCGGTGGCGTAGATCAGCGCCCGGTCCAGCAGGCCTTCTTCGGCCAACAGGATGGCCAGCGAATAGACTTCCTCGCCCGCGCTGCATCCGGCCACCCACACCTTGATCGACGGATACGTGCGCAGGATGGGAATGACCTCGGTGCGCAACGCCAGGAAGTAGCCCGGATCGCGGAACATGTCGCTGACCTGCACCGTCAGGAACTGCAACAGCGCGGTGAACACGGCCGGCTCGTGCAGCACGCGGTCTTGCAGCTGGGACAAGGTCTTGCAGCTGAACTGCGTCAGCGCGCTTTGCAGGCGGCGCTTGAGCGAGGCCTGCGCATATTCGCGGAAGTCGTAGTGGTAATGGTGATAGATCGCATCGAGCAGCAGACGCTGCTCGATGTCGGCAATACGCGCTTTGGCGGAGGCGGGCATGATGGTGTTCAGCGAAAAAGCGCGCGCGCGGGATCAGCTGCGCATCCAGACGCGCACCAGGGACAGCAGCCGTTCCACATCCAACGGCTTGGCGATGTAATCGTTGGCGCCAGCGGCCAGGCATTTTTCCTGATCGTCCTTCATGGCCTTGGCGGTCAGGGCAATGATCGGCAGGCGGCGCCATTCCGGGCGGTTGCGGATGTGGCGCATTGCCGTGTAGCCATCCATCTCCGGCATCATGATGTCCATCAACACCAGGTCGATGGCCGGCACGCCCTCCCCGCCAGCGCGTTCCAGCGCGTCCAGCGCTTCGCGGCCGTTGCGGGCGATTTCCACGCGCAGGCCGGTGGGCTCCAGGATGCTGGACAGCGCGAACACGTTACGCACGTCGTCCTCCACCACCAGCACCGTGCGGCCTTCCAGCGTCGAATCGCGGCTGCGGGCCAGCTCCAGCATCTGGCGATGCTCGGGCGGCAGCTCGGCTTCCACCTGGTGCAGGAACAGGGTCACTTCGTCGAGCAGGCGTTCGGGCGAGCGCGCGTCCTTGATGATGATGGACTTCGAGAAGCGGCGCAGGTGCTGCTCTTCATCGCGCGACAGCGCGCGGCCCGTATAGACAATCACCGGCGGGAACGACACGCTTTCCTGCTCGGCCATCTGTTCTAGTAACTCATAGCCACTGATGTCGGGCAGGTTCAAGTCCATCACTACGCAATCGAACGTGGCATCGCGCAGCAATTCCAGCGCCGCCGCAGCGGTAGCCGCAGGCACGATCTCGACATCGTCGCGCGCCAGCAACTGGCGCACGCTTTCGCGCTGGCGGTCGTCGTCTTCCACGACCAGCACGCGCCGCACATGTTGAGTGAACTTGGCTTCCAGCCGGCGCAACGCCTCGACCAGTTCTTCGCGCTTGACCGGCTTGAGTGCGTAGCCCACCGCGCCCCGGCCCATCGCTTCCTGCGCGTAATCCGCCACCGACACCACGTGCACAGGAATGTGACGGGTATGCGGATTGCGTTTGAGCTGGTCCAGCACGCCCAGGCCTGAAAAGTCAGGCAAGTTGACGTCCAGCACGATGGCGTTGGGCCGCTTGTGCAGGGCCAGCTCCAGGCCATCGGCGGCGGTGTGCGCCGTCAGGCAGCCAAAGCCCATTTCGCGCGCCAGGTCGGCAAGAATGCTGGCAAAGCGTTCGTCGTCCTCGATCACGAGGATGCTGCGATCCGGTTCGGAGCCTACGCTAGCGGACGGCTGCTCGCGCGGCGCCGGCGCGGCGGGCGGTGGGTTGCGGGTTTCGACGGCGGCAAATACCGGCTTGGCCGTGCGCGGGAACGGCGCGACACCGCCATGCGCGCTGGCGGCTGGCGCGGGCGGCGCGCTTTCCAGGCGCAGCGGCACTTCCAGTGTGAAGACGCTGCCCTGGCCCGCCGTGCTGGTCACCGTCAGCTTGCCGCCCAGCAGTTCAGCCAGATCGCGCGAAATCGACAGGCCCAACCCGGTGCCGCCGTACTTGCGATGCGTGCTGCCGTCCGCCTGCCGGAACGCTTCGAATATCAGTTCCTGCTGTTCGGCCGGCACGCCGATACCGGTGTCATGAACGGCAAAACGCACGCGGTCGCGGCCGCTGCGCGACACGCGCATCGCCACCGAACCGCGCTCGGTGAACTTCAGCGCGTTCGACAACAGATTCTTCAGTACCTGCCCCAGGCGCTTGGCGTCGGTCTGCATCGTGGCGGGGACGGCGGCGTCGATGTCCAGCTCCAATACCAGGCCCTTTTCCACCGCCATCGGCCGCATCGGCTCCAGCAGGCGTTGCAGGGTCGAGGCGATGGTCACCTGTTCGACTTCCACCGTGGCCTGGCCGGCTTCGATCTTCGCCAGATCCAGGATGTCGTTGATCAGCGCCAGCAGATCGCTGCCGGCCGCGTAGATGGTCTGCGCGTACTTGACCTGCTCGGTGCTGAGGTTGCCGGGCTTGTTGTCCGACAGCAGCTTGGCCAGGATCAGCGTGGAATTCAACGGCGTGCGCAGCTCGTGGCTCATGTTGGCCAGGAACTCGCTCTTGAATTGGCTCGCCTGCGTCAGCTGGCGCGCCTTTTCGGTCAATGCGTCCTGCACGCGCAGCAATTGTTCGGCCTGCGATTCCAGATTGGTATTGGTCTGCTCAAGCTCGGTCTGTTGCAGCTCCATGCGCGCCTGCGACTCTTGCAGGATGCGGCTTTGCTGCTCTAGCTCTTCGTTGCTGACGCGCAGCTCTTCCTGCTGCGTTTGCAGCTCTTCGGCCTGGCGCTGAGTCTCTTCCAGCAACGACTCCAGGCGCGTGCGGTCCTGCCCCGAACGGATGGCCGAGGCCAGCATTTCCGAAGCCCCTTCCAGCAGGCTGCGTTCAACCTCGCCGACCGCGCGGTTAAAGCCCAGTTCGATCAAGGCATAGACACGCCCGTTCATCATGGAAGGCGCCAGCACCAGCTCGGCCGGGTTGGACCGGCCCACGGCCGACGCCACTTCCAGATGGCCCGCGGGCACGTCACGCACGTGCAGCAGGCGGCGCGACGTCACCGCCTGGCCAGCCAAGCCTTCGGCCGGCAGGATCTTGCGCGCCAGCCGCTCGGGCGGCAGCGCAAAACCGCCAAACAATTCGAGTTCACCGGTGCCACGGTCCAGCACATAGCCCGCGCCCACATCCGCGCCCAGGTACTCGGCCAGATAGTCCAGCGCGCGCTTGCCGATTTCATCCAGGCGCAGGTCGCCCTGCAAGCGCATGCTCAGGCCCGACAAACCGGTGGTCACCCACGACTGCCGCGCTTTGGTCTGGTATTCCCGCACGGTCATGCCGGCCGACACCGAGATAAGCACCAGCAGCAGCAACGAGCCGCCCCATGAGTAATAGGCCGATGTGGTGGCTGCTTCGGCCCAGGCATCCCGGCCTGCCGCCAATTCGTCCATCTGGCGGCTGTACAGATCGCCGACCAGATCGCGCATGCGATCCATCGCGTCCTTGCCGGCGTCGGTCCGCACGACGGCCATCGCGCCTTCAACGTTGCCCGCCTTGCGCAGGTCTATCGTCTCTTTCAGTTCTTCGAGCTTTTGCCGGGTGATGCCTTCCATGTCGTTGACGATGCGGCGCTGCGCCGAGTCATAGGAAGTGGAATCTTTCAGGGTGGCAAGGCGCTGCTCGATCAATGGCAGCGCGCGCAGATACGGTTGCAGATACGACAGCTCGCCGGTCAGCAGATAACCGCGCTGGCCGATCTCGGCGTCCTTGAGCGCGGAGTTGAACAGACTCAACTGGCGCAGCGTTTCCGTATTGCGGTCCATGGCCTTGACCGCCTCGATCCGGCTGTCGGTCGAGCGCACGTTGACGAAAGCAATCAGCAAAGTCGCCAAGGCCGCTACCAGGAATCCGGCCGCTAAAGTCCGGGGAAAGGCAGAACGGCTGGCAGGCTGCGACGACGATTTCGGCATGGTAGCGGGGTAGGTTCAAGGGTGGGGCTGGCGGCGCGACGCCACGACGCGGCGGGCCTCTGCGTGAATGAGGCGCGGTCGTGGCCATCGGGCCCTAAGCGCTGGACTATACCTGTTTTGGCGCCATCCGAAAAAGCGGGGCCGCATTCCAAACCCTGTGCGCACCGCGCGGGACGGAAGACGGCATGCCGACCGCTCCGCCCGCCCGTTGCGCGGCCCTGCGCTACTGCACCCGCAGCTTCCCATCGGCGATGATCTTCGCCCATTTGTCTTGTTCACCGGTTTGGAAAGCGGTGAACTGCGCGGGCGTATTGGGCGTATACGCCAGCCCCAACCCCTTCATCTTGGCGTTGACCTCCGGCTTGGCGATGATCGAAGCAATGCTCTGATTCAGGCGCTCGACCACGGCCACCGGCGTATTGGCGGGCGCATAGATCGCCTGCCAACTGCTGACGTCGAATCCCGCCACGCCCGCTTCCTGCATGGTCGGTACGTCGGGCATGACCTCGGTGCGCTTGGCCGAGGTGACAGCCAGCGCGCGCACCTTGCCGCTTTGCACATACGGCAAGGCGACCAAAGCCGTTTCGAACGAACTTGGGATCTGCCCACCGATCAGGTCCTGGATGGCCGGCGCGCTGCCTCGATACGGTACGTGGGTCAGGTGCGCGCCCGTCAGTTGCTTGAAGACCTCGCCCGACAGATGTTGCGAAGTGCCCTGACCCGCCGAGCCGAAGGCGATGGTGTCAGGGTTCGCCTTGCCTGCCGCCACGACGTCCTGCACGGTCTTGTAAGGCTGGTTGGCGCCCACCAGCAAGACGTTGGAAATGCTGCCCAGCAGGATCACCGGCGCAAAGTCGCGCGCGGCGTTGTAGTTGATGCCCGGCAACAGCGATGGGTTGATGGCGTGCGTGGCGATGGTGCCCAAGAGCAACGTGTAGCCGTCCGGTTTGGCGCGCGCCACGGCGTCCGCGCCCAACACGCCGCCCGCCCCGCCCTTGTTTTCCACCAGGACGGTCTGGCCCAGGCTGGCCCCTAACTCCTGCGCGATCATGCGCCCGAGGATGTCCGACGTGCCGCCCGCCGCGAACGGCACCACCAGGGTGATCGGCTTGGCGCGGGGCCACTCGTCGGCGGCATGGGCGGCGGTGGTCAGGGCGATCAACGCCAGGGCGGCGGACGTGCGGCGCAGAAGCTGGGGAGCGTTCAAACGGGGTGCTTTCAAGCTTGTCTCCTAAGAATTTTGATCTTGTACGTTGTCGTATGACTTGTTGAGTCAGGAGAATACTGCGCCTGCACATTGCGATTCAATATAGGGATATTCCGAATCTGTCGGGGACCATTTCCGCTTGCTTTCATAGGGCACGCGCTCTCGCTTCAGACCTATTGCGCCGTATGACTTGTATGTTGTACGATGACATACATCTACTCGCGGGCCGACAAAATCCAGGCCCATTCGCTTTTCCTATCCCTCCTTTCTTATTGGATGACAGGCATGACGACTCCCCAGGAACTCAAAGAAATCGTTTCGGAAGGTTTGCTGTCCTTCCCCGTGACGGACTTTGACCAGAACGGCGATTTCAACGCCAAGACCTACGCCGCACGCCTCGAATGGCTGGCCCCTTACGGCGCCACGGCGCTGTTCGCTGCCGGCGGCACTGGCGAGTTCTTCTCCCTGGCGCCCCAGGAATATTCCGACGTCATCCGCACCGCCGTGCAGACCTGCGCCGGCAAGGTGCCGATCCTGGCTGGCGCCGGTGGCCCCACCCGCACCGCCATCGCTTACGCGCAAGAAGCCGAGCGCCAAGGCGCCAAGGGCATCCTGCTGCTGCCGCACTACCTGACCGAAGCCTCGCAGGACGGCATCGCCGCCCACGTCGAACAGGTCTGCAAGTCGGTCAAGATCGGCGTCATCGTCTACAACCGCGCGCAATCGCGTCTGTCGGCTGACAGCCTGGCCCAACTGGCCGAGCGCTGCCCCAACCTGGTCGGCTTCAAGGACGGCATCGGCGACATCGAAGCCATGGTCCGCATCCGCCGCAAGATGGGCGACCGCTTCTCGTACCTGGGTGGCCTGCCCACCGCCGAAGTCTATGCAGCCGCCTACCGCGCGCTGGGCGTGCCGGTTTACTCGTCGGCCGTGTTCAACTTCGTGCCCAAGACCGCGATGGACTTCTACCGCGCCGTCGCGGCCGGTGACAGCGACACCACCAACCGCCTGCTGGATGATTTCTTCCTGCCCTACCTGGAAATCCGCAACCGCAAGGCCGGCTACGCCGTCAGCATCGTCAAGGCGGGCGCCAAGCTCGTCGGCCACGACGCCGGCCCCGTGCGTGCACCGTTGACCGACCTGACCGGCGAAGAAATGGAAATGCTCAACGCCCTCATCAAGAAGCTCGGCCCCCAGTAAGCGCCGACCGCTTCAAGCCACTCGGCTGAACAAGACGCCCTCGGATGACGAGGGCGTTTTTTTTCGCGATGACTCGTGCCGAATCACAGTCCCTGCTTCGCTTCGTCGAGCAGCCATTGAGCAAACGCTTGTATTGGCTCTCTGCTCAGTCCGATGGGCTCGGGAAGGATGAGGCAGAAGGTTTTGGAAATGGTTTTCCCCTCTGGCCACGGGGCCACCAGACTTCCTCGCGCAAGTTCGGTTTCAACGTAGAGGCGCGGTACCAGCGCGACACCGAGGCCGCCCAATGCCGCTTCTATCAACATGCCATGAAGGTCATAGCGCGCGCCAATTGCAGGATTGGTCAGCGGGGTTCCCGTCTCCTGGGAGTACTGAAGCCAGGCGTCCGGATTCTGTCGTCGGTGCAAGCGCGGTAGTTCGTCCAGTGCGGTTTTTCGTTTGCGTCCAGCCAGAAGTTCAGGATGGCAAACGGGAATCAGCACTTCGTGCAAAAGTTGGTGAGTCCGCATTCCCGTCCACGCGGGATGCTCGAAATGAATCGCTGCATCGAATCCGCTCCCGGCCAGGACGAAAGGCTCCATACGCTCGGCCAAATGCACAGTGATGTTCGGATGCTTCCGCTGGAATCGTCCCAAGCGAGGAATGAGCCATCGCATCGCGAAGGTCGGGATGATGGCAATGTCCAGGCTCGCTCCATCGTTCGGCTGCCCCATCAAGTACTGACTGTCCCGATCCAGGCGGTCAAGCGATTCGCGGACCTGGGCCGCGTAGCGTTCCCCGTTGGGCAGAAGGCGGACACGATTGCCGACCCGTTCGAACAGCGTGACTCCAAGGAAGGCTTCCAGCCGACCAATCTGGCGACTGATGGCTCCTTCAGTCAAAGACATTTCCTCTGCCGCGCGCGCAAAGCTGCCGTGGCGGGCGGCCGCTTCGAATGCCATCAGGGCCGTGCTGCTGGGGATCTTCCTACGCATGAGCGTTCCTGGCTTGAAGCTGGTGATCGGTTTAGCTTGATTTTTTGTCACTGAAGCATACCGACAAATCGTTTTGAACGCCGATATGCCGGTCATACCATGATGAAACGTCAACAACGAGGACCGAACGCACAAACGGTTCGGTAGCGAGTGATTCCATGATCTATACCGTTGAGTGCAGCTTTGCCGACCCAGCCAGCGAAGCCGAGTGGAATGATTTCTACAGCCTGGAAAAGCTGCCCGCGCTCATTTCCGTGAGCGGATTCCATACTTCGCAGCGCTTCAAAGCGTTGAGCACTGCTTGCCCCGTCTACCTTGCCTTGCACTCGATCGACGGGCTGGCCGTGCTTGAGGGCGATGAGTACCGCCAGAAGGGTGGCGGCAATTTCGCTCGCTGGCAGCAGCACATCACCGATTGGCGCCGCAATCTTTATGGCGGCCTTGAACGCGCGCCTGCCATCGGTGAAGAAGACCATCTGATCGTGAGCGCGGCCGGTCCCGAGCCGCTGATCGAGATGGGGCTCAAGCCTGATCTGATGCGGGCCGTCGCATTGGAGAAATTTCCGGAAAACAGGTGGCTGGCGAAGCTGGATCGCTCCATCGGTCTCAGTGTGGAAACCCTTCCGAAGGACGTGCATCTCTATGCCCCGATGACCGCGCAATTGACGCCTTCATGGCGCGACGGGATGAGGCCATAAAGCGCCATACAGGGCTGACGGCGCGCATCCGTTGCTTCGGCTATCCGACCCCTGCCATCTACGCGCGGAACTGATGACGCACAAGGAGCGCCACAATGAACAAAATGAAATTTCCAGGCCAGCAGATCGGAGAGTTTTCGGTCACGGCCATCAGTGACGGATACCTATTCGCAAGTCTGGATCTTCTCTCCAATATCGATTCCATGGAGGCGTCCAAGTTGCAGCAGGACGCAGGCGTGAGCGACCCTTCCTCAATCCACATCAACTGCTATCTGGTGCGGGGATGGGGTCGCACGATCCTCATCGACGCAGGCGCTGGTGGATTCAAGCAATGGGGTGGAAAGTTGATCGCGAATCTCGCACTTGCTGGGGTGCAGCCCTCTGACATTGACACCATTCTTCTGACGCATGCCCATCCCGACCATGTTGGGGGGCTGCTTGACTCGTCAGGGGAAGCTGCCTTTCCCGATGCAGAGTTAGTCATCCACCAGCGTGAGGTTTCTTTTTGGAAGGATGATGGCAACCTCAGCCGGGCGAGCGAGCGGGCTCGTGGCAACTTTCTGTTTGCCCGGAAGGTGTTCGATCAATATCGGGAGAAGATGCGCACGTTTACTGATCGCGAAGTTCTGCCTGGCATTGGCGCCGTGCCCCTTCCCGGACATACCGCAGGGCATTCCGGTTACCGCATCGAATCCGATGATCGTAGTCTGTTGATTTGGGGGGATATCGTTCATTTCCCCCAGATCCAGATTGCTCGTCCCGACGTATCCATTGCATTCGATCAAGATCCGATTCTTTCAGCCGAAACACGATCAAAACTGTTGGATGTTGTCAGCTCGGACAAAATCCTTATTGCTGGCATGCACCTTGGCGAGCTTGGATTCGGGCACATCAAGCGTAACGGTGCGCTCTACGAGATTTCCTATGAAGCCTAGCGGTCGGTGGAGACAAGACTTCGTGGATAGGTGATGCACCGTGAGCCAACAATACCGGTATGCAAACACCGCCATTGAAACCACGCCTTGAAGCCTGTATGTTGTCATACAGCATGCGCTTTTCAGGCGCGCCGTGTGCTCAAACCGCCCCGCACGCCGTCTGTCGCCCACCCCGGAGGGCGTACACTTGCGGCTCCGGACGCGGGCCCCGCCCGCCAATACTGCCCTACCCCCTATAAGAGAGACGATGGAAACTCCCGCCCGGCCCCGCCAGCGTTCGCGCCTGACAGACGTGGTCATCGAGGAACTGAACAAGCGCCTGGATGCCCGCACCTATCGCGCCGGCGACAAGCTGCCGTCGGAACATGCGCTGTGCGATGAATTCAACGTTAGCCGCACCGTCATCCGCGAAGCGGTAGCGTCGATGCGCCTGAGCGGCCGGCTGGTCAGCAAGCCCGGCATCGGCGTGTTCGTCACCGAAGACCGCGAAAAGCCCATCGACTTCGTCGTCGAACCCGCAACCGATCCGCGCTGGGCGCTGCACATCATGGAGCTGCGCGCCGGGCTGGAAGTCGAAGCCTGTGGGCTGGCGGCCGAGCGCCGCAGCGCCTCCGACCTGAGCGGCATCGTCGAAGCCTTCGATGCCTTCAACCGCGCTACGCGCGACATGGAAGCGGCCGTCAAGGCGGACTACGAGTTCCACCTGTCCATCGCCAAGGCCTCCAACAACCCGCATTTTCCGGCGCTGCTCAAGGCGGCGGTGCGCGACGTCATGCTGGACCTGAACATCAAGCACGGCGGCAAGACACCCGAAGAACTGGAAACCTACGAAACGCGCAACGTGCGCGAACACGAAGCCATCCTGACGGCCATCATGCGCCGCGATCCCGGCGCCGCGCGCGCCGCCATGGCCCGCCATCTGGGCGACAGCATTGCGCGCTACCGCAAGCTGCTGTCGCACGCCCCCGCGCCGTAAGGCGGCGATTCTCTTGCACGAACCGTGTCCGCCCCGTCACGGGCGGCACGGCAATTACGGGAATCCCCTTACTTGCTCACTTGTATGACAGCTGCCATCATACGTCTCATGACTTAGCGATCCGCATTGACGCCCAGCCTGCTGGCGCGGCAAGCCGCAAAGCCTGACCCTCGTTATGACCCTCGTTGTACAAGTACCGCCGATGAGTCCGATCCTCTCTCTACGCACGACGTTCCAGCGCTACACGACGCGTATCCATCGGCACACCCCCTGACCGCCTGACCCGGCGCGTCCCGCCCTTATCGGGCCCGCTTTCCTTCCCCTTTCGCGTACACATTCCGTTGCCGCCCCTGGCTGGCGCTCGGCTGCGCGTGCGCGGGAGGTTTCGGCTACCCCCGCTTATCCCAAGCGTTTTCGACCCCCCTCCCCAGGAGCAATCTCCATGCGTAAGTTTCTGACCACCGCCGTTGCGGCGACTTTGCTGTGCGTCGCCTCTGGCGCGCAAGCCGGCGTGACGTTCGATGCCGTCAAGAAAAAGGGTTTCTTGCAGTGCGGCTTCGCCGGCATTCCCGGCTTCTCGGTGTTGGATAGCAAGGGCGAATGGACGGGCCTGGATGTGGACATGTGCCGCGCCGTGGCCGCCGCCATGTTCGGCGACGCATCCAAGGTCAAGGGCAACGTGCTGACCGCGCAAGCCAAGTTCACCGCGCTGCAATCGGGCGAGATCGACATGCTCTCGCGCAACACCACGCAGACGCTGACCCGCGACACCACGCTGGGCCTGATCGGCGTGGGCGTGAACTTCTATGACGCGCAGGGCCTGATCGTCAAGAAGTCGATGAACGTGAAAAGCGTGAAGGAGCTGGACGGCGCGACGATCTGCGTGCAGCCCGGCACCACCACCGAACTGAATCTGGCGGACTACTTCCGCAGCCGCGGCCTGACCTTCAAGCCGGTGCTGGTCGAGAACTACGACGAGAACTTCCGCCTGCTGGAATCGGGCCGCTGCGACGCCTACACGAACGACAAGTCCAACACCGCCGCCAACATGCGCACGCGCCTGGCCAAGCCGGAAGACTGGGAAATCCTGAGCGAGAACCTGTCGAAAGAACCGCTGGGCCCGATGGTCCGCCAAGGCGACGAGCAATGGTTCAACGTGGTGCGCTGGTCGCTGAACGCGATGCTGGAAGCCGAGGAATACGGCATCACGTCCAAGAACGTGGACGAGATGTTGAAGAGCACCAATCCGAACGTGCAGCGCATCCTGGGCGTGACGCCGGGCATGGGCAAGAACCTGGGCCTGGACGACAAGTGGGCCTACAACATCATCAAGCAAGTGGGCAATTACGGCGAAAGCTATGACCGCGCGATGGGCAAGGACAGCCCCCTGAAGCTGGAGCGCGGCCTGAACAAGCAATGGACCCAGGGCGGCCTGATGTACGGCTGGCCCGTGCGTTAAACCTGCGCGCCGCGCGCCCTTGCGCGGCTTCGCAGCGCCTGCGAAGCCGCTTTTCTCTTTACCCGCAAGCCCGGCCGCGCACGGCCCCGTTTGCTTCTTTACGTAGTCATCATGAACAGCATCGTCAACGCCCGCCTGAAACAGATCAAACCTTCGCCCAGCATGGCCGCCAAGATCGTCGTCGACGAACTGCGCCGCCAGGGCCGCGAAATCGCCGACTTCACGCTAGGCGAACCCGACATGCCCACGCCCGCCCACATCGCGCGCGCCGGGCAGGACGCGATTGCCAGCGGCGACATCCGCTACACCAGCCCGAACGGCACGGTGGGCCTGCGCCGCGCCATCGCCAACAGCCTGGAGCTGGGCCTGGGCGTGTCCTACGGCATGGACCAGATCACCGTGGGCGCCGGCGCCAAGCAGATCATCGGCGCCGCGCTGACGGCCAGCCTGGAACCGGGCGACGAGGTCATCGTGTGCGCGCCGTACTGGGTGTCGTACCCGGACATGGTGTTGCTGAACGAAGGCAAGCCCGTCGTCGTGACCGGTCCGGAGTCGCAGGGGTTCAAGCTGGACGCCGCCACGCTGGAAGCCGCGATCACGCCGCGCACGCGCTGGCTGATCCTGAATTCGCCCAGCAACCCCAGCGGCGCGGTCTACAGCGCCGCTGAATTGCGCGCGCTGACCGACGTGCTGGTGCGCCATCCGCAGGTCTGGATCCTGAGCGACGAGATCTACGCGCCCTTCTGCTACAGCGGCCAGGCGCATGCTTCGCCCGTGCAGGTGGAACCGTCGCTCATCGAGCGCACGCTGATCGTCAACGGCATGTCCAAGTCCTATGCCATGACCGGCTGGCGCGTGGGCTACGGCGCGGGCCCGGCCGAGCTGATCAAGGCGATGAGCACGGTGATGTCGCAAAGCACCTCCTGCCCCAGCGCGATTTCGCAAGTGGCCGCGCAAGCCGCCCTGGAAGGCGACCAGTCCAGCGTCACGCAGATGGTCGACATCTTCAAGGCGCGCCGCGACCTGATCGTGCGCCGCCTGAACGCCATTCCCGGCATCTCGTGCGCGATGCCCGACGGCGCGTTCTACGTGTACGCCAATGTGCAGGGCCTGATCGGCCGCACCGGTCCGGCGGGCGAACTGAAGACCGATCTGGACGTCAGCCTGTTCTTCCTGCGCGAAGCCGGCGTCGCGGTGATCGATGGCGGTTCGTATGGCTTGTCGCCCTATGTGCGCTTCTCGTTCGCCACGTCCACCGAAGTCATCGAACAGGGCATGGACCGCCTGGAAGCAGCCGTCAAAGTCTTGATGGCGGACTGAGTCGTGGCTCAAATCACCACGCAAACCCCGGCGCCGCGGCCCGCGCACCGGGTGTCCTGGAACGATCCGGCCACGCGTGCGCTGGTCTACCAGGTGCTTGCCCTGACGCTGGTCGGGGCAGGCGTCTGGTTCCTGGTGCACAACACGCTGCACAACCTGTCGATGCGCAACATCGCCACGGGTTTCGGCTTTCTGAACCGCGAGGCGGGCTTTGCCATTGGCGAATCCGTCATCGCCTACGGCCCCGCCGACACCTATGGGCGCGCCATCTTCGTGGGCGTGCTGAACACGCTGCGGGTGGGCCTGCTGGCGCTGGTCGCCGCGACGCTTTTGGGCGTCCTGATCGGCGTCGGGCGCTTGTCCAAGAACTGGCTGGTCAAGAAAATCACCTCGGTCTACGTCGAGGTGATGCGCAACGTGCCGCTCTTGCTGCAACTGTTCTTCTGGTATGCGCTGATCACAGAAAACATGCCCGGCCCCCGCCAGGCGCACAACCCGCTGCCCGGCGTATTCATTTCCAACCGGGGCCTGAAAGTGCCCGGGCTGGAAGGCGCATCGCTGGACTGGATGCTGGGCGGACTGGCGTTGGCCATTGTTGCGATCCTGCTGCTGGGCCACTGGGGCGCCAAGCGCCAGGAAGCCACGGGGCGCGTGTTTCCGCTGGGCCGCTGGGCGATTGGGCTGTTGCTGGCGCTGCCCGCGCTGGGGTGGCTGGCCAGCGGCGCGTCGCTGACGCTGGACATGCCGCAACTGCGCGGCTTCAACTTCGTCGGCGGACTGACCCTGACGCCTGAGTTCGTCGCCCTGTTCCTGGGCCTGACCGTCTACACCTCGGCCTTCATCGCCGAAGTGGTGCGGTCGGGCATCCAGGCCGTCAACAACGGCCAATGGGAAGCGGCCGGTTCGCTGGGCCTGCCGCGCGCGAAGGTGTTGCGGCTGGTCGTGCTGCCGCAGGCGCTGCGCGTGATCATCCCGCCGATGACCAGCCAGTATCTGAACCTGCTCAAGAACAGTTCGCTGGCGGTCGCGATTGGTTATCCCGACATCGTCTCGGTCGTGAACACCACGCTGAACCAGACCGGACAGGCCATCGAAGGCATTCTCATCATCATGGGCGCATACCTGACGGTCAGCCTGTCGATCTCGATATTCATGAATTGGTACAACAAGCGCATCGCGCTGGTGGAGCGTTGATATGAGCAGCACTACGCACTCCTTCGTCGAAGCCCTGCCCCCGCCAAGCACGCAGGTGGGCGCGTGGGCATGGGTACGATCGCGCCTCTTGTCATCGCCGCTGAACATCCTGATCACGGTATTGCTGGCGTGGTTCCTGATGATGTCGTTGCCGGCGCTGGTGGAATGGGCGCTCCTGAAAGCCAATTTCACCGCCACCAACGCCATGGAATGCCGCGCCTCGGCAGGCGGGGCCTGCTGGGCCTTCATCATCGAGAAGCACCGGCTGATCCTGTTCGGCACCTATCCGTTCGACGAACAATGGCGGCCGCTCATCGCCACGCTGATCCTCATCGCCGTCATCGTGTGCAGCGGCATGCGCCGCTTCTGGAACGGCAAGCTGGCGCTCATCTGGACGGGCGGTCTGACGGCCGTGGCGCTGCTGATGTGGGGCGGTGTGTTCGGCCTGACGTATGTCGAGAACTCGCGCTGGGGCGGCCTGCCGCTGACGCTGATCCTGGCCACGTTCGGCATCGCCTTCGCCTTTCCGATCGGCGTACTGCTGGCGCTGGGCAGGCGTTCGAAGATGCCCGCCATCAAGGCGCTGTGCGTCGTGTACATCGAGCTGATCCGTGGCGTGCCGCTGATCAGCCTGCTGTTCATGTCCTCGGTGATGCTGCCGCTGTTCCTGCCGGAAGGTTTCACCATCGACAAGCTGTTGCGCGCGCAGATCGCCATCATCATGTTCGCCGCCGCCTACATCGCGGAAACGGTGCGCGGCGGCTTGCAGGCGATCCCGAAGGGGCAGTACGAAGGCGCGGATTCGCTGGGGCTGAACTACTGGCAGCAGATGCGCAAGATCATTCTGCCGCAGGCGCTCAAGATCGTGATCCCGCCGCTGGTCGGCATCTTCATCAGCCTGTTCAAGGACACCTCGCTGGTGGTCATCATCGGCATTTTCGATCTGACGCTGGCCGCCAAGGCGGCGCTGTCCGATGCGGCATGGCGGGGTTTCGGGGTGGAGGCCTATCTCTTCATCTCGCTGATCTACTTCGTCTTTTGCTATTCCATGTCCAAATACAGCCAGGCGCTTGAACAGCGGCTGGCCACCGGGCACGCGCGCTGATTGCGCGGCGTTTCCCGGTAAACCTTACGGAGACCAAGCATGTCGGATTCCATTATTCGATTGCAGGGCGTGAACAAGTGGTACGGCCAGTTCCACGTGTTGCGCAACATCAACCTGGACGTGGCGCCCGGCGAACGCATCGTGGTGTGCGGCCCGTCCGGCTCGGGCAAGTCCACCATGATCCGCTGCATCAACCGCCTGGAAGAACACCAGCAAGGGCAGATCATCGTCGACGGCACGGAGCTGACCAACGACCTCAAGCACATCGAAACCATCCGCCGCGAAGTCGGCATGGTGTTCCAGCACTTCAACCTGTTCCCGCACCTGACCGTGCTGGAAAACCTGACGCTGGGCCCCATGTGGGTGCTGAAACAGCCGCGCGCGCAGGCCGAGGCGACGGCGATGAAATACCTGGAGCGCGTGCGTATTCCGGATCAGGCGAAGAAGTTTCCCGGCCAGCTATCGGGCGGCCAGCAGCAGCGCGTGGCGATCGCGCGGTCGCTGTGCATGAATCCCAAGGTCATGCTGTTCGATGAGCCGACGTCGGCGCTGGACCCGGAAATGGTCAAGGAAGTGCTGGACGTGATGGTGACGCTGGCGCAGGAAAGCGGCATGACCATGATCTGCGTGACCCATGAAATGGGCTTCGCACGCAAGGTGGCGAATCGCGTGATCTTCATGGATCGCGGGGAGATCATCGAACAGAACAACCCCGATGCGTTCTTCGATAATCCGCAGAACGAACGCACGCAGCTGTTCCTGAGCCAGATCCTGCATTGAGCCAGGGTGCCGGGCGGCGGCGTGAGCGCAGGTGACGGTCCAGGCGCGGATGCAAGTGCAGGCAGCGGTATGTGCAAACCGGTATATATTCACCGCTACGCCCTATCCGGAACCCGCTGATGACTGGTCGCCGCCTTCTGGCGCTTTTGCTGACTTCGCTTACCGCGCCCGCCAGCGCGGAGGTGATCTACGACCGGCACGGCCTGGTGGTGGACGTCGCCACCCGCAGCCAGAGCGATTGGAACACTGGTCAGCGCCAGAACACGCGCACCACCACCATCGCCTTCCAGGGCCAGAAGCTATGCGGCCGCGACGTGGGCAAGCTTCTGTATCCCGATGGCAAGCACGGCGCGGCCAACGCCTTCTTCTGCGCGGGCAATGCCAAGGTGCTGGAAACCGACGCCGTGCTGGCGTATTTCACCAGCTCCAGCGCCGACGCCGTGCTCGCGCATTTGCAGGTGGTCAATGGCGCGCTGCGCGTTGAACGTCTCGCGCTGTCGACCACGCCTGAACGCGACCGCTCCGGCGCCACCCGCTTCGAGGATGCGCGCTTGCCGGGTTGGACGCGCGTTGAAACCAGCTGGGCCGAAACGGTGATGATCCGCCACGCGCCGCTCAAATCCTTGAACCTGGGCCCGGGCAAACTGCTGGATGTCGAGGGCGACGTGGCCTACCTGGCCATCCCGCCCGGCCGCGACGTGGTCGTGGTGCAACCCGCCACGCGCGTCAAGGACGCTCGGGGCGATCTGCAAATCCTGCCCGAAGTCGTCAAGTTCGTGGATGCGCCCGCGGCGTTCCGGGCGGTGCGACTGAGCGACGGGCGCGAACTGGCGCGCCTGCCCATCAAGAACACCTGCGTGACGCTGCCGGCCCTGCAATGGAATCGCCCCGATCGGCAGAGCACAGCCTCCCCCGTGCCCGAGGTCGCCTTCGACGACCTGCCCGCCTGGCGCGCCGCGACGCTGCAACTGACGCAAGCCCAGGGGCGTGCGAGCTTGCAGCTCAAACCCGGGGTGACGTTGCCGCTCAAGCCCAACTGCAAACCGGGTTGAATGGGAGCAGCAGGCGCAAGACCTGCCCCGCCAAGGCATCGCGCGCCACGGTCCGGCCGTTCAAGGCCAACTTCAAATCGAATTGAACAAGATCGGGCGCGAAGAACCTTGCGACCCCGCTCAAGGCCAACTACGAGCCGGCTTGCACGAGCTGGCCCGCGTTGAGCGCCAACCGAACCCTGCTCCCTGCTCCATGGCTTGACCCAATGCAACCTGAGCGGCGTCGCGTCCGTGAACCCCTGGCAACGCCGCACAACACACCCACTCAGATCAAGAACTGGCGATACGCCTCGTTCCCGGTTTCTTCGAAGTGCGCGTAGCCCAGTTGCAGCAGAAACGCGTCCAGCGCCGCGCTGTCGGCCAGCGGCGCCTGGATGCCCACCAGCGCGGAGCTGAAATCCGCGCCCTGGTTGCGGTAGTGGAACAGGCTGATGTTCCAGTTGGGCGCCATCGCGGACAGGAACTTCATCAGCGCGCCCGGACGTTCGGGAAACTCGAAGCGGAACAGCCGTTCGCCGCCCGCCAACGGCGAACGTCCGCCCACCATGTAGCGGATGTGCTGCTTGGAGGTTTCGTTGTTGGTCAGGTCGCTGGCTGAAAAGCCCTGCTCTTGTAGCGCCGCCATGATGTCGGCGGCATCGCCTCGGCGCGCGATCTGCATGCTGACGAAGATGTGCGCGGTGTGCGCGTCGGCGATGCGATAGTTGAATTCCGTGACGCTGCGTTCTCCCACTACCCGGCAAAAGCGGCGGAAGCTGCCGCGTTCCTCGGGTACGGTGACAGCGAAAACGGCTTCGCGCGCTTCGCCCACTTCGGCGCGATCCGCCACGAAACGCATGCGGTCGAAGTTCATGTTGGCGCCCGAGGTGATCGCCACCATCGACAGCCCGCGCGCGTTTTCGCGTTCCACATATTGCTTAAGGCCGGCCAGCGCCAGCGCGCCGGCCGGTTCCAGCACGCTGCGCGTATCCAGGAACACGTCCTTGATCGCCGCGCAGACCGCGTCGGTATCGACCAGGATGATTTCGTCCAGGTACTGGCGGCACAGGCGGAAGGTCTCTTCGCCCACCAGCTTGACGGCGGTGCCATCCGAGAACAGCCCGACTTCGGCCAGGTTGACGCGTTCGCCCGCCTTGATGGACTGCGCCATCGCGCATGAATCCTCGGTTTGCACGCCGATCACCTTGACCGACGGGTCCACCGCTTTCACATAGGCCGACACGCCGGCCGCCAGGCTGCCGCCGCCGATGGGGACGAACACCGCGTGCAAGGGACCGGCGTGCTGGCGCAGGATCTCCATGCCGACGGTGCCCTGCCCCGCGATGACGTAAGGGTCGTCGAACGCGGGCACGAAGGTCATGTCGTGCTGCGCCGCCAGCGTCTGCGCGTGCGCGTAGGCGTCGCTGTAGGAATCGCCCGCCTGCACCACCGTAACGGTGGGCCCGCCATGCGCCCGCACCGCGTCGACTTTGACCTGTGGCGCGGTCTGCGGCACGACGATGATGGCGCGCACGCCCAGGCGGGCGGCCGAAATCGCCACGCCCTGCGCATGGTTGCCGGCGGACGCGGTGATCACGCCCCGGTCCAACGCGGACTGCGGCGTGTTGCGCATCTTGTTGTAGGCGCCGCGCACCTTGAAGGAGAAGACGGGCTGGTTGTCTTCGCGCTTCAGAAACACCGTGTTGCCCAGCCGCGCCGACAGGCCACGCGCCAGATCCAGTTCGGTTTCACGGGCAATGTCGTAGACCCGGGCGGTCAGGATCTGCCGCAGGTATTCCATGGGCGAGGCGTTGCCGTGCTGGAAAGCGGTGTCGGTCGTAGCGGTTTGCATGCTGGTTTCTCTGCGTTGGGAAGACTTGCCCGGCAGAGGCGGCCACAAAAAACCCGCCTCGTGGGGCGGGTGGCTGTGACTGTTGCGGTCGCGCGCTAACCCACCATTTCAGGAATGATGGTAATAATCAGCGCAATGCGGACGGCTTGGAAATTCATGGCGCAAAGCTTGCGCCGCGCAAGGAAATTTGTCAAATCCGGCGTGGGCCTTAAATGCGCTTGCGCCATATCCTGGCCGTATTGATGCGATATCGAGCCCATAACGCAGGCTTTATCGTCGATTTCCCTGCGCGTCAAGCGTGTCGCGGTATTACAATACCGGCTTCGTGGCAGTCGCACCTTCCAGAATGACCGGGTCAACCGGGCCATCAATAAAGGACGGGCGACCGCCAGCTTGAGTAGATCCGCAGGCCTGCCCCGCGACTGCCCATACGAACCCACTCTCGACAACATCTACCGGCGTACGCCGCTTAGCATGTTCGGGTTTGCGCCGAAAGCGCTATGCGCCGAACAGATTCAAGGATCATGTCTCTTACTCCGAAGATTATCTATACCCTCACCGATGAAGCGCCGGCGCTTGCAACCCGTTCGCTGCTGCCCATCGTCCAGGCATTCGCCAAGCCCGCCGGCATCACGGTCGAGACGCGCGACATCTCCCTGGCCGGCCGCATCATCGCCCTCTTCCCGGATTATCTGGAAGACAGCCAGAAGCTGTCCGACGCCCTGGCCGAACTTGGCGCCCTGGCCGTCAAGCCCGAAGCCAACATCATCAAGCTGCCCAACATCAGCGCCTCGATGCCCCAACTGAAGGCGGCCATCAAGGAATTGCAGGAACAGGGCTACAAGCTGCCCGACTACCCGGACGCCCCCGCCAACGACACCGAGCGCGACGTCAAGGCCCGCTACGACAAGGTCAAGGGCAGCGCCGTGAACCCGGTCCTGCGCGAAGGCAACTCCGACCGCCGCGCACCGCTGTCGGTCAAGAACTACGCCCGCAAGCACCCGCACAAGATGGGCGCATGGTCGGCTGATTCGAAGTCGCACGTGGCGCACATGTCCGACGGCGATTTCTACGGCACCGAAAAGTCGGCCCTGATCGCCGAAGCCGGCGACGTCAAGATCGAACTGACCGCCGCTGACGGCACCAAGACGGTCCTGAAGGAAAAAACCCCGGTCAAGGCCGGCGAGATCATCGACGCCGCCGTGCTGTCGACCGCCAAGCTCAAGTCCTTCCTGCAAGCCCAGATCGAAGACGCCAAGACCACCGGCGTGCTGTTCTCGGTGCACCTGAAGGCCACGATGATGAAGGTCTCTGACCCGGTCATCTTCGGCCACGTCGTGTCCGTGTTCTACAAAGACGTGCTGACCAAGCACGCCGCCGTGCTCAAGCAAGCCGGTTTCGACCCCAACAACGGTATTGGCGACCTGTACGCCAAGATTCAATCGTTGCCGGCTGACCAGCAAGCCGCCATCACCGCCGACATCGACGCCGCCTACAAGACCCTGCCGCAACTGGCGATGGTCAATTCCGACAAGGGCATCACCAACCTGCACGTGCCCAGCGACGTCATCGTCGATGCGTCCATGCCGGCGATGATCCGCGACTCGGGCAAGATGTGGAACGCCGAAGGCAAGCTGCAAGACACCAAGGCCGTCATTCCGGACCGCAGCTACGCGGGCGTCTACCAGGCCGTCATCGACGACTGCAAAAAGAACGGCGCGTTCAATCCGGTCACGATGGGCAGCGTGCCCAACGTCGGCCTGATGGCTCAAGCCGCCGAAGAATACGGTTCGCACAACAAGACCTTCGTGGTGCCGGCCGCCGGCACCGTGCGCGTCACCGACGCCTCGGGCAAGGTGCTGCTGGAACAAGCCGTGGAAGCGGGCGACCTCTGGCGCATGTGCCAGACCAAGGACGCCGCGATTCAAGACTGGGTCAAGCTGGCCGTCACCCGTGCCCGCGCCAGCAAGACGCCGGCCGTGTTCTGGCTGGACGAAAAGCGCGCCCACGACGCCCAGGTCATCGCCAAGGTCAAGCAGTACCTGAACGACCACGACACCAGCGGCCTGGACCTGCGCATCCTGGATCCGGTTGAAGCGACCAAGTTCTCGGTCAAGCGCATCCGCGAAGGCCTGGACACGATCTCGGTCACCGGCAACGTGCTGCGTGACTACCTGACCGACCTGTTCCCCATCATGGAGCTGGGCACCAGCGCCAAGATGCTGTCGATCGTTCCGCTGGTCGCCGGTGGCGGCCTGTTCGAAACGGGCGCGGGCGGTTCGGCTCCGAAGCACGTGCAGCAGTTCCTGGAAGAAGGCTTCCTGCGTTGGGATTCGCTGGGCGAATTCATGGCGCTGGCCGAATCCCTGGATCACCTGGGCCGTGCGTACAAGAACCCGACCGCGCAGATCCTGGCCAAGACGCTGGATCAGGCAACCGCCAAGTTCCTGGACGAAAACAAGTCGCCGGACCGCAAGGTCGGTGGCCTGGACAACCGTGGCAGCCACTTCTACCTGGCCATGTACTGGGCCCAGGCCGTGGCCGCGCAAACCGACGACCGCAAGCTGGCCGAGCAGTTCGCCGGGGCAGCGGGCGCCTTTGCCGAAGCCGAAACGAAGATCGTTGACGAACTGAAGGCCGCTCAAGGCAAGCCGGTGGACATCGGCGGCTACTACCAGCCGAACGAAGCGCTGGCCAGCCAGGCCATGCGCCCCAGCGCCACGCTGAACAAGGTGCTGGCCTCGATCGGCTAAACCCACAGCGCCACGCGGCTTCGTGCCGCGCGGACGAAAAAACGGCAGCCTCAAGGGGCTGCCGTTTTTTTATTTCGGACCGCAGGCCCGCTGTCGGAATGCGGCGTCGATATTGATCTGCCACACTGCCCGCGACTTGCCGGCAAGACGCGGGGCGATGCCCGTCAGCACCGGATAGCGGCCGGCGTCATCGTCGCGGCCCCATATCCAGAAGCGCTTGCCGTCGGGCGCGGCGCAAAGGCGCGCTTGCAGATCGGCATTGGGGATCAGCACGCGTTCCCCCACGACGGGGTCGAATTGCGCGGCGTCGTACAGTTCCTTGCGCCAGTTGTCGCGCACGGCAATCTCGGGATTCTTCCAGTCGTCGACGATCCAGGCCGGTTCATTGGCCTGGGTGTAGAAACCCAGATCGAACGGCAAGGAGTGCAACGCCACCAACTGATCGGTGGGCGCCATTTCGTTGCGCAGGGACTGAATGGTCGGCCCCGCGCTGCCGCGCGGGTTCGCCGCCGCCACCATGATCGCCGCCAGGCACACCACCGCCGCCACGCCGGCCGCGATCTGCACGCCCCGGCGCTTGCCCGCGTTCCAACCGGACGCGATCCGTTCGCTGATCAGGAAAGCCAGCGCCGGAAACACCGGCAGCACATAACCGATCAACTTGGACTGCGGAATCGAAAAGAACACGAGCACGATGCCGAACCACAGGGCCGCCAGGCGGCGCAAGCCGTGTGGATCGTCCTCGCGCCAGAAGGCCGGCTTGAAGCAGCCCACGGCCCAAATCGACCAGGGCAGCGCCAGCCCGGCCACGATCGGCACGTAGAACCAGAACGGTTGCGCATTGTTGAAGCCGCTTTGGGCGAAGCGCTCAAAGTGCTGATACACGAAGAAGTAATGGAAGAAGCCGGGAAATTTGGACTGCATCAGCCAGAACCACGGCACCCCGACCACGGCGAAGGCCAACAGCGCCAGGGGCGACAACAACGCGCCCATCCCGCGCCAATCGCGGCGCAACAGCAACCACGCCAGCACGATTGCGCCCGGCAGCGCCACGCCGATCAAGCCCTTGGCCAACACCGCCAGGGCGGCCAGCACGCCGGTGGCGATGGCCATGCCGCGAAACGGCCTGCCCGCTTCACGCCGCAGCGCGGTGTCGGCGGCGGCCAGGACGCACAGCGTAATCATGCTGGCGACCAGCATGTCCATGTTGGCGAATTGGGCCGCGCCGAAGAACAGCGGCGTCAGGCCCAGGATCACGACAGCCCCACGCGCCTGCGCCACGCTGCGATAGCGCGACACGAAGGCATACAGCCCCGCGCCAGCGCCCCATGCGCCCAGCAGCGACGGCAGGCGCGCGCTGAATTCATGCACGCCGAACAGGCTGTAGCTGATCTGCGCCAGCCAGTAGTACAGCGGCGGCTTGTGAAAATACGGCATGCCGTCCAGCAAGGGCACCATGGGGGAATTGCTGCGCAGCATTTCCCAGGCGACGCCCGCGTAGCGGCCCTCGTCGGGCAAGGTCAGCCAGCGCGTCCAGGCCAGTGCGGCCAACCACACGGCCAGGCCCAGCAAGACCTGCCAGCCCGGCAGCGCCCAGCGGTCGACGACCGGGGCGGACTGGGGAACGGCGGCGGTAGTCTGGCCAGGCGATGGGACCGCGCCAGGACGACGCGGATCGGCAAGCGGAAGCTCAAGAGGCATGGAAGGTCGGTGTAGCAAGGAAAGGACGGGGAAAAGACGAAAAAACGGTTCAAAAATCGAACGGTAATCCACGGTTGCCGCAATTATCGAAACCCATCCGTCAATTTCTCATGAAATTTGAGGTCTGATGCGGCCCTGGTTTACGTTTTTCCCCGGTTTGCGTAGCCGGCGAGATGGCCCCGCCCTACTTCGAGGCGGCCAGCCGGTCCAGCCGCAGCCGGCCGCGCTCATCGGTCAACCGGCGCATCGCGCCATAGGCCGCGCCCATCGCCGCCATGCCGCTGGCCCCGCACAGCAGGAACATCAGCAGGATCTGGTACTTGGCGGCGTCGATGGGGTCCATGCCGGCGATGATCTGCCCGGTCATGATGCCGGGCAAGGTGATGATGCCGGCCGCCGACATCTGGTTGATGCTGGGCACGATGCCGCGCCGCACCGATTCGCGCAGCAAGGATGAAAACGCCTGGCGCGCCGTTGCGCCCAACGCCAGCCGGGCCTCGATCGCCAGTTTTTCGCGCCGCACGCCCGACAGCATGCCGTCCAGCGCCAGGCTGGCGGCGTTCAACACGCTGCCCAGCACGATGCCGACCAGCGCGATGGCGTAGCGAGGGTCATACCAGGGTTCGGGACGCAGTGCGGTATTCAGCACGAACAGCGCCGTGACCAGCGTCGTCGCCACCACCGCCAGGGTGCCGACCCAGCCGTTGCCGTGCGACGTCAGCCGCGCCTTGGGCCGCGCGGCCACCTCGCGCGCCGCCAGGGCCATCATCACGGCCACGACGCCCGCCGTCAGCCAGGGGTTGGCATGTGCGAACACCACCCGCAGGATATGGCCCACCAGCAGCAGTTGCGCCACCGTGCGCACCGCGGCCCACAGCACCTGCCGGTGCAGATCCAGCCGCGCCACGAAGGAAATCGCCGCGCACAACAACACCAGCAGCGACGCAATGGCCAGATCGGAAGCGTGCAGCGTGATCACGTCCATAGCAGCTCCAGCTGGCCAGCCTGCATGCGCCAGGTGCGGCGCGCCATGCGGCGGGCCTGTTCAGGATTGTGCGTCACCATCAGGATGGCCGCGCCGCCCTCAAGGTACTGCTGCAAGACCTGTTCCACCAGCGCGGTGGCCGCCTGATCCAGCGCGGCGGTCGGCTCATCCAGCAACAGCACGCGCGGCGCCTGCGCCATCGCGCGCACGAGCGCCAGCCGCTGGCGTTCGCCCGAGGACAGTTCCTGCACCAGCGCATCCAGTTTTTCAGGAGCCAGGCCCAGTTGCTGCATCGATTCTTGAGCGCGCGCGCGATCGGCGAAATGCGGCGCCACATGATCGTGCCACCAGCCTGCCTCGGCCTGGCAATAGATCACCTGCCGGCGCCATTCAAAACCCCGCATCCCCGAACGCGGCCGGCCGTTCAGTTCGACCTCGCCCTGGCCCGGGTCCAGATCGGCAATCTGGCGCAGCAGCACCGACTTGCCGGATCCCGATGGCCCGACCACCGCCCCGCACTCGCCTGCGGCCAGCTCCAGGCTGACGGGCGCCAGCCTGTCGCAGGACACGTCCCGCAGCCGCAACACGGCGACCGCCGCCTGGGAAGTGGATACGGGAGTCACGGCGCGGCCTCTACAACATATGGGCCAGGAATTCGCGGCTGCGCGCCTGTTGCGGCGCGCGGAAGAATTCAGCCGAGGGCGCTTCTTCGATGATGCGGCCTTCGTCCATGAAGATGACGCGATGCGCCACTTCGCGCGCAAAGCCCATTTCGTGGGTGACGACCAGCATCGTCATGCGCTCGTCGGCCAGTTGCTTCATGGTGCGCAGCACTTCGCCCGTCAGTTCGGGGTCCAGCGCCGAGGTCGGTTCATCGAACAGCATGATGTCCGGTTCCATCGCCAGCGCGCGGGCGATTGCCACGCGCTGCTTCTGACCGCCCGACAGGCGCGTGGGATAGTTGTCGCGCTTGTTCAGCAAGCCCACCTTGCGCAGCAGTTCTTCCGCCTTGGGAATGATCTGCGCCTTGGACATGCCCTTGACGGTGATCGGCGCCTCGATGATGTTTTGCAGCACCGTCATGTGCGGGAACAGGTTGAACGACTGGAACACCATGCCCATCTTGCGACAGATGCGGCGCACGTCGGCGTCGCTGGCGTATTGGCTGCGCCCGCCGTCCACGGCTTGCGCCATCATTTCGCCTTCGACTTCGATACTGCCTTCGTCGATGGTTTCAAGGTGGTTCAGGCAACGCAGGAAGGTGCTTTTACCCGAGCCGGACGGCCCGATCACCGCCACCACCTCGCCCTGTCCAAGGGTCAGCGACACCTTGTCCAGCACGCGGTTGGCGCCGAACGACTTGATGATGCCGGTGGCCTGGATCATGACGGGGCGGCCGCCAGCCGCGCCCGCGTCTTGCAGCGGATTACTGGTCATATTTGGCATAGCGCTTTTCCATGTGCTGGAAGAACCACGTCAGGACAAGCGTCATGAGCAGATAGAAGGCCGCGGCCACCAGGAACGGGGTGGTGGTGAAATCGCGCTGCACGATCCCGCGCGCGGTGCGCAGGATGTCGTTGAGCGCCAGCACGTAGATCAGCGACGTGTCTTTGACCAGCGTGATGGTTTCGTTGCTCATGGGCGGCAGCACGCGCTGCACCATCTGCGGCAACACGATGCGGCGCAACGTTTGCAGATAGGTCATGCCCAGCACCTTGCTGCCTTCGTACTGGCCGCGATCCACCGACTGGATGCCCGCGCGGAAGATCTCGGCGAAGTACGCCGCGTAATTCAGCGCGAACGCCACGACGGCTGCCGGAAAGTCCGGCAGCCGCACGCCCACCACGGGCACGAAGGGCAGCGCGAAATAGATGAACAGCATCTGGAGCATGAGCGGCGTGCCGCGCATCAGCCAGATGTAGCCATTGACCAGATTACTGAGCAGCGGCCACTTCGAAATGCGCGCAAGCGCCAGCACCAGGCCCAGCGGAACTGCCAGGGCCAAGGTGATGAAAAACAGCGTCAAGGTCACTTTCGCGCCTTCCGCCATCGGCCCCAGCAGGGAGAGTACGTAGTCCATTTAAGAAAGTTCGCGCGCCGCTTACTTGATGATGTTGGCGCCGAACCACTGGGTGGCGATGCGGCCGGCGGTGCCGTCCTGCTTCATCGAATCCAGGGTCTTGTCCAGCTTGCCCAGCAATTCGGTGTCGTCCTTGCGCACGCCCACGCCGTAGTCTTCGGTGCCGAAGTTCTCGTCCAGCACGCGGTATTCGCCGGCGCGCTTGCTGATCAGGTAGCGGCCCACCACTTCGTCCACGACGATTGCGTCCAGGCGGCCAGCGGCCAGGTCCATCAGCGCGGTGACGTTGTCGCCGAACTTCTTCACTTCCTTGATCTGCGCGGCCACGGGGTCCTTGGCGATGGCGTCGGTGGCGCTGCTGCCGTCCTGCGCGCCGACCGTCTTGCCGGCCAGGTCGTTCTTGACCTTCACGGGCGAGGCGGTGCCCACGATGATGATCTGGTGGTTGGCCATGTACGGCGCGGTGAAGCTGATGTTCTTCTTGCGCTCTTCGGTGATGGTCAGGCCGTTCCAGAGCACGTCGACGCGCTTGCCATTCAGCTCGGCTTCCTTGGCGCTCCAGTCGATGGGCTTGAATTCCACTTCGACGCCCAGGCGCTTGCTGGCTTCCTTGGCCATGTCGACGTCAAAACCGACGATCTGGTTGCTGGCGTCGCGAAAGCCCATGGGCGGAAAGTTGTCATCCAGGCCCACCACCACTTTCTTGGCCATCGCGGGCGCCTGGGCGCCAGCCGTCGGCTTGGCGTCGTCGCTGGGGCCGCAGGCGGTCAGCATCGTGGTTGCGGACACGAGGAAAACAGCAGTCAGTTTTTTCATGGTTATGGTTGCGCCAAGCGCGAGAATAAGAATGCCAAAATGGCTGGCCGGTCAGCCGCGAGCCGCCATTTTAGCGTTACTGCACAAGCGTGCCGGAAAGGGCCAAGGGCGGCGGCCCGGGGTTCTAAGCCCCGCCGCTCGCAAGGCGCGGGGGCCGCCATGCTAGGCTTGGCCGCTATCCCGGCATCGACAAGCGGAAACTGGCATGGAATTGAACATCAAGGACAACGGCGGCCGCCTGATCGGCGTGGCCAAGGTAAAAACAGGCAGCGGCGCGGTGATGGAAGGCGGGTTTACGCCGGCCCCCCACTTCGACACCTACGCCGCGCTGTTCGCCGCGCGCGAAGCGGCGGCGAACGCCTCGTCGGCTGACCAGGCCGAGCGCTTGCAGCGCGACATCGACGGCCATGGCTTCATCGCGCAAGGCCCCCTGCCCTTGCCGGGCACGACGCCCGTGGAGCAACTGCGCATCGCGGGCGACCGAATCCGCTTTGTGCTGCAAGCGCCGGCCAGCACGAAGGCAGGCGCATGACGGGCGCTTTCCGAATCGGTCCCCTGGTATTTCCCAGCGAACTGCTGGTGTTGATCGCCGCCGGCGTCGTGGGTCTGATCGCCGCGCGCCTGCTGGGCCGCCAGGAAGGCGACGCCGCCCGCCTGGGCACCGTCTTGTGGCGCGCCTTGATCATCGGGCTCGTCGCCGCCCGGCTGAGTTTCGTCTGGCGTTACCGCGACAGCTACCTGCCAGATCCGATCAAGATCCTGGACCTGCGCGACGGTGGCTGGAACGGCTTGTTCGGTCTGGCGGCCGTCTGGCTCTATGCAATGGTCGCGCTGCTGCGGCGGCACGCGCCGCGCGCGGCCTTGCTGGGCGCGTTGCTGCTGGCCAGCGCAACATGGCTGGGCTTTGGCCGCTGGGTGACGCCGTCCGAGAGGCCCGTGCCCGAGTTGGCGTCCTTGTCCGTGCACGACATGAATGGCGCGGCGACCCAGCTGTCGGACTTTCGCGGCAAGCCCGTGGTCATCAACCTGTGGGCCAGTTGGTGTCCGCCCTGCCGCCGCGAGATGCCCGCGTTCGCCGGCGCGCAGGCCGCCAATCCGGACATCCACTTCGTGTTTCTGAACCAGGGCGAAGCCAAGGCCACGGTGTCCCAATTCCTGAAAGAGCATGCGCCCGACTTGCACAACGTGCTGATTGATCCCGCCAGCGAGGCGTCGCGCCAATTCAGCAATCGCGGCCTGCCGGCCACCTTGTTCCTGGATGCAGAGGGCCGGCTGATCGACCTGCGCGTGGGCGAGCTGTCTTCGGCCACATTGGAGCAGCGGCTGGAGGCGATACGCTCACCCAGCGCGGCCGAGGGCAAGGCCGCCCACGGGGCCGAGTAGTCCGCCTGCGCGGCCGCCCTCAGTCGGGCAGCCGCGTCGCCCAAGGCAACACGCGATCATGCATCGTGCGTTCGAACAAACGCAGGCGTTCGCCGGCTTGCCTGGGGGTGTCTTGCAGCCGCAGCACCAGCACCGGCCCGTCGGGCAAGGCCCGCGCGGTTCCGATGATCGCCACGTCGGCGTCCTTGTCGGGCATCTGCGTCCAGGCCAGCAGTTCCGCTTCATCCACCGCTACCGTGTCCGCCTGATCGTGACCGCAAGCCGGACACCACAGCCGGGCGGGATAGACGCGATGGCCGCAAGCGCGGCATTGAAATACATGCAGGCTCATGCCGCCTCCCGTGTCAGCACGGCCGCGTTGGCGCACATGCCATAGCGCAGTTGCACCATGCCGTAACCCGTGACCACGCCATGCCGCGCGTCCTGCACTTGACGCGCGCCCGCCTGACCCAGCAGTTGCCGCGCCACCTCGACCAGCCCATGCATGCCGCCCGCCGTGCCCGCCTGGCCGGCCGACAGCTGACCGCCTGCCGTATTCACGGGCAGCTCGTGCGTGGCGATCCGGCGGGCGATGAAGTCCGGCAGATCGCGGTCGCTGGCGAACCCCAGGTCGCACAGCTGCGCCAGCGCCATCGCCGGATAATCGTCGTACACGCTGATGACATCCATGTCTTCGGGGCCCAGCGCCGCCTGCCGCCACAGCTCGTCCGCCACCTCGGCCACGCCGGTACTCAGCCCGTCGCCTTCCTGCTGGTCGTGGTTGTAGCGCGCGCCGCTGGCCACGAGCCGCACGTGCACGCCCTGCGGCCGCGCCTGCAAGACCAGCGCAGAGGCCCCGCTGACCACGGGCACGCAATCGAGCCGGCCCAAGGGCGGCGCGACGATGGGCGCGTCCAGGTATTGGTCCAGCGTCAGCGGCTGACGGTACGCGGCGTTGGGATTGTTGGCCGCCCACGCGCGCTGCGCGACGCACAAGGCGCCATAGTCTTCGCGCCGCAGGCCCGTGTGCGCCATCTGGCGCTGGGTCAGCATGGCGAACAACGGATTGGGCCCGACGCAGCCCAGCGGGCTGAGCGTTTCCTGCGCGCTGCGGTTGTAGCCGCGCACCAACTGCGCGAAGTCCGCCCCCGTGAAGTGGTCGCCTGACACCAGCACGATGGTTTGCGCTTGCCCGGCTTGCAGCGCCAGCCATGCCTGACGCAGCAGGTTGATGGCGCTGGCGCCGCCCAGTTCATCCTGCATGCACCAATTGAGCCGCAGCCCCAACTGCCAGGCAAGGTCTATGGCGCGGTCGGGCCGCAGCGTGAACGAGGCCACGCCCAGCCCGTCGACCTGCGCGGCGTTAAGGCCGGCGCGGCGCAGCGCTTCGCCCACCGCCTGCGCCATCAGGCCCGCCGTGCTGCAAGACGCGTCGGGATGGCGCAGCGCGAGGGTTTCGCCGACGGAAACGATGCCGGGACGCAAACCCGGGGCGGCCGTCATTCGTCGTTCTGCCGAGGCGGTTCACGGGTCAAGAGCAGCGTCACCACCGTGATGGCCGCCATGCCCACCAGAAACCACGCGACCGGCGTGGCCGATTCATACTTGCGCAGCAGCGCCATGGCGATCAAGGGCGACAGGCCGCCCGCGAACACCGAGGCCAGTTCGTGACCCAGCGCCAAGCCGGTATAGCGGACCTCGGCCGGAAACAGCTCGGCGAAATAGGCCGGCTGCGTGCCGATCATGGCGGCGTGGCACACCGTATTGCCCAGGAAAAACGCCAGGAAGATCCACAGCGGCTCCTTGGTCTGCACCATCCAGAAGAACGGAAACGCCACCAGCACCAGCCCCACCGAGCCGATCAGGTACACCGCGCGCCGCCCGATCCGGTCGGACAGATGGCCGAACCACACCAGCGTGCCCAGCTCGATGAACATGGACGCCAGCACCCCGCCCAGCATCACGTCGTTGGAAATACCCAGGAATTTTCCGTACGCCAGCGCAAACGCCAGGAAGATGTACGAGCCGCCGTTTTCCGCCACGCGCAGGCCCATCGCGGTAAGCACCTGGCGCGGATAGCGGCGAAACACTTCGACGGCCGGCATGCCGCGCTTGGCCGTCTTCTTGGCCTGTACGAATTCCTCGCTCTCGGGAATATGCTTGCGTATATAGAGCCCCACGCCGAAGATCAACACGCTCAACAGGAATGGCAAACGCCAGCCCCAGCTCATGAACTGTTCCTGCGGCAGTTGCTGCGCCAGCATGAAGATGCCCGACGACAGCACGAAGCCGCCCGCCACGCCCAGTTGGCTGAAGGACGAA
Source organism: Achromobacter piechaudii NBRC 102461 (assembly GCF_001571245.1). Classification (GTDB taxonomy): domain Bacteria; phylum Pseudomonadota; class Gammaproteobacteria; order Burkholderiales; family Burkholderiaceae_B; genus Achromobacter; species Achromobacter piechaudii. The sequence continues at coordinate 1,411,685 of NZ_BCTK01000001.1, forward strand.
AAGTAGCCCCGCCGCTTGCCGTCCACCGCTTCGCTGATGAGCAGCACGCCGCCACCCCACTCGCCGCCCGCCGCCGCGCCCTGCAAGACGCGCAACACCACCATTGCCACCGGCGCCCAGACGCCGATCTGCTCGTAAGTGGGAAGCAGGCCGATCAGGAACGTGGCCGCGCCCATCAGGCCAAGCGTCCATTCCAGCGCCAGCTTGCGGCCATAGCGGTCGCCGATGTGGCCGAAGATCACGCCGCCCAGCGGCCGCGCCAGAAAGCCCACGGCAAAGCCCGCGAACGCGCCCATGGTGCCCAGCAGCGGGTCCGTGCCCTTGGGAAAGAACAGCTCGCCGAACACCAGCGCGGCGGCCGTGCCGTAGATGAAAAAGTCGTACCACTCCATCGCGTTGCCGGCGACGGAGGCCGCTACGACACGCCGGGTCCGCTTGCGCTTTGCCTCGTCTTCGGCGGACAACGCCGCCCCCTTGTATGCCATCGTCATTGCCGCCCCTTGGATTTTTGAATGGATCAATGGCGCATCAGCGCGCCACGCGATAGCCGGCGGCGTCCCTGTCCCAGGTGTCGCCGGTGATACCTTCCTGCCGCAACTGGAATTTGCGGACCTTGCCGTTCTCGGTGCGCGGCAGATCGTCCAGCACGCGCAGATAGCGCGGCACGGCGAAATACGGCATGCGGGGCTGGCAGAAATCAAGCAGGGCCTCGGGCGTAAGCGCAGGGCCGGCCTTGTAGACCAGCGCGGCCATCACTTCGTCCTCGGCCAATTCGGAGCGCACCGCGTACACCGCCACCGTGGCCACGGCGGGATGCGACTGCAACACCTGCTCCACTTCGTACGAAGAAATGTTTTCGCCGCGACGGCGGATCGCGTCTTTCATGCGGTCCAGAAATCGGAAATAGCCGTCGGCGTCGCGCAGCACGCGGTCACCGGTGTGGAACCAGAGGTTGCGCCAGGCTTGCACCGTCTGCTCGGGCATGCCGAAATACCCCGTGGCAATCGCAAAGGGCGGCCGGGCGCGCAGCAGCAATTCACCCGCCACGCCGTCCGGCACGGGCGCATCGTGCTCATCGGCGACGATGGCCTCGAACTCGGGCGCGACGCGGCCCATCGTGCCGGGGCGCTGATCGGCCAGCACGCCGCCCAGCGCGAAATTGGTTTCGGTGGACCCGTAGCCTTCCAGCAGCGCAATGCCCGTGCGCTCGGCAAAGACGCCATGAAAGCGTTCCGGCACGCCGGGCGCCAGCGCAATGCGGGTCCGGTGGCCGCGTTCGGACGGCCGGACATCGTGCGCCAGCAGCATCGGCACCATCGCGCCCAACAGATAGGTCACCGTGGCGCCCGTGGCTTGCAGGCGATCGAAATAGCGGCTTGCCGTGAATCGTTCGTCGCAGATGATGGATGCGCCGGTGACCAGCGCCTGGAAGCACGCGTTCAGCGCATTCGTGTGGAATAGCGGCAGGCTGGTGTAGAGCACGTCGGCGTCTGAAATCTCCAGATTGCGCGCGGCGATCTTGCCCCACCAATAGAACTGCGCGTGCGGGCAGCACACACCCTTGGAAGGCCCCGAGGTGCCCGAGGTGTACAGAATGGCCAGCATGTCGCCCGGCTGGATGGCGGCGGCGGGCAACGGCGGTGTATCGGCTTGCGGGGGCAGCGGCGGCGCGCTGGCGGGCACGGGCAGTTGGCACTCGGGGTCGGCCGCATCCAGCAGCCAGATCGCGCGCAGGGCCAAGGGAGCGTCCTGCGGCAAGGACGCCAGGGCGGCGATGGCCGGACAGCTCGCCGCATCCGCCACCAGCAGCACGCAGCCGCTGTTGCCCAGCATGTGCCGCAACTGCATGCCGCGCGACGCGGTGTTGATCGGCACCACCACCGCGCCCAACCAGCCGCAGCCCAATACGACGGACAGGAACTCAAGACGGTTGCCCGCCATCAGGCCCACGCGATCGCCTTGCCGGATGCCTGCCTCGGCCAGCCGCGCGGCCCAGTCGGCCGCGTGCGCCGGCGCATCGCCAAAGCGCAGTTCACCGCCCGGCGCCTGCACCCATGGACGATCGCCCAGGCAGTCCGCCTGTTCGCTCAACAACGACGGTAATGTCAACGCATGCATGACCACGTTTCCCCGGTTGTATTTGTGTATTCGCGCGGCAGTGCCGAAGCAAGGCGCGGCCGACGTGAAATTAGTCTAGGAATCAACTATTTATGTGTCAAATTTATGGCTATTATTTATCTTATAAATACGACTGATATCAGGGGCATGCGTGGACCTGGACTTGAATCTCATGCGGGTTTTCCTGACCGTGCTGCACGAACGCAGCGTGACCCGCGCGGCGCAACGCCTGAACCTGACCCAGCCGGCCGTCAGCTACGCGCTGGCCCGCCTGCGCGAGCAATTCGACGACCCGCTGTTCGTGCGCACCGCCACCGGCATGCAGCCCACGCCGGTGGCTTTTACGCTGGCGGATCCGATCGAACGGGGCATGAACAGCTTTGCCGAAGCCCTCAGCCTGCGGCAGCAATTCACGCCGTCCACCAGCACTCGCCGGTTTCGGCTGTCCATGTCGGATATCGGTGAAATGGTGTTCCTGCCGCCACTGATGGAACGCGTGCACGCCTTGGCCCCGCGCCTGCGGGTCGAGGTGCTGGAGGTTGCGCTGGAGCAGTTGCCCGAGGCCTTGAAAGACGGCCACATCGACCTGGCGATCGGCAACCTTGCCGGACTGGCGCGCCATACCTGCCATGCCGATCTGTTCAGCGAACGCTATGCCTGCATGGGGCGGCGCGGCCATCCCGTGTTGTCGGCCGGCTTGACGCGCGGCCAATTCAAGCGGCTGGACCACATCCTGGTGGCCTCGCGCGCCAGCGCGCACCGGCTGCTGGACGACGTGCTGGGCGAAGCGGGCCTGCTGCGCCAGCCTTACCTGACCTTGCCGCATTTCTCGGCCGCCGCCGAGATCGTGCGACGCACCGATCTGACGGTGACGCTGCCGTATCGCGCGGCGATCTGGTTCAACCGCGACAACGCCTTTGAGATTCGCCCGCTGCCCATCGCGCTGCCGCCGTTGTCGGTGACGGTGCATTGGCACGCCCGCTTCGAAAGCGACCCGGGCACGATGTGGCTGCGGCGCCAGGTAGAGGCCACGCTGGCCGATTCGGCGCCAGCGTAATTTGATCGATATGCGCAACAGACTTGGGCAAACCGAGGGATAGCTTGGTGCAAGGCGCGCCTCTAGACTGGCCTCCGTCTCTTTACCCTGACTATTCTGCCGAGCCGCCATGCGCCCCTACTCTGCCGTCCTCCGCCTGCTGTCCACCGCCGCACTGACGCTGGCGATGCTGCCCAGCGCCCCCGCCCACGCCGCTGGCGCCGCGCTGACTCTCAACCATTTCAACCCCGGCAAGGACGGCCTTTTCCCGGTCTCGTCGGTGCTGGTCAGCGGCCAGCGCGAGGCCATCCTGATCGATGCGCAGTTTGGAAAATCGCAGGCGGAAAAGGTCGTGCAAATGGTGCGCGACAGCGGCAAGACGCTGACCACGATCTATATCAGCCAAGGCGATCCCGACTTTTATTTCGGCCTGGACACCGTGGTGGCCGCCTTCCCGGACGCGCGCGTCGTGGCAACGGAACCGACCGTGCGCCACATCAAGGAAACCGTGGACGGCAAGCTGGCATTCTGGGGTCCGAAGCTGGGCGCGGACGCCCCTGCCCGCGCCGTCATTCCGCAGGTACTGGACGGCAGCACGCTGACGCTGGAAGGCCAGCCCTTGCAGATCACGGGCCTGGACGGTCCGCGGCCGGACCGCAGCTTTGTGTGGATTCCGTCGTTGAAGGCGGTGGTGGGAGGCGTCGTGGTGTCCGGCAACCTGCATGTGTGGATGGCCGACTCGCAGACGCCGCAATCGCACGCCGACTGGCTGGCGACCCTGGCGCGCATCGACGCGCTACACCCCGTGACCGTCATTCCCGGCCATTACGCGCCCGGCGCGCCGCTGACGCTTGCCTCGGTTGCGCACACTCGCGACTACATCCGGGCCTTTGACGAACAAACCGCCCTGGCCGCCGACAGCGCCGCGCTGATCTCGGCGATGAAGGCGCGCTACCCGCAGGCGGGCGGCGTGGCCTCGCTGGAACTGAGCGCCAAGGTGGCCAAGGGCGAAATGAAGTGGTGAGGACGTAGGCTGCGGACGTGGGCTACTGACGTTGCCTACGCCCCCCGTCAGCCCATCGCAGCCAGCATCAGATCCAGGTTCTGCACGGCCGCGCCGGATGCGCCCTTGCCCAGGTTGTCGAACACGGCCGTCAGCAGCACCTGCCCGTGCTGCGCATTGCCATAGACGGCCAGCCGCAGGTCGTTGGTGCCGTTAAGCGCCTGCGGATCCAGATGCGTATGCGTGGCGGCGTCCTGCGTCGCCACCACCTGCACGTGCGTCGTTCCCGCGTACTGCTGTTGCAGGGCGTCGTGCAATTGCTGGCTGGTCACCCCGGCCGGCAGCAGGCGCAGTTCCAACGCAACCGTCAAGACGATGCCCTGGCGGAACGCGCCGTAGGCCGGCACGAACACGGGCCGCTGCGTCAGCCCGGCATGCATTTCGATTTCGGGCGTGTGCTTATGCGCCAGACCCAGGCCGTATAGCTGAAACGCCGGGCCTTGCGGGCCGTCCGCGCTTTCATACGCGTCCACGCTGGCGCGGCCGCCGCCGGAATAGCCGGACACGGCGTGCACCACGGCCGGATAGTCGGCGGGCACCAGCCCCGCCTGGATCAACGGACGCAGCAAGGCGATGGCGCCCGTGGGATAGCAGCCGGGGTTGCTGACACGCTTGGCCTGCGCGATGGCTTCGGCCTGCCCCGCGCGCATTTCCGGAAAGCCATAGACCCAACCCGGCGTCGTGCGATGCGCCGAGCTGGCGTCGATGACGCGCACCGCAGGATTGACCACCGAGGCCGCGGCCTGGCGGGCGGGTTCGTCCGGCAGGCAAAGAATGGCGACGTCGCAGGCATTGATGGCCTCGGCTCGGCGCACCGGGTCTTTGCGCTCGGCGGCGGGCAACGTCAGCAGCCGCAGGTCGGTACGGCCATTGAGGCGTTCATGGATTTGCAGACCGGTCGTGCCTTGGTCGCCGTCGATGAAGACGAGGGGGTGGGTCATGGCTGCTCCGTCAGTAAAGGAGGTGGGATCAGGATGTCGCCCACATCATCGACCGCATCCGAGCATAAGAAAAGTCGAATATCATGATCGTCAAATTCATCTTTCCTGAACGATCTTCCCATGCGTGAAATCAGCCTTGACCGCTTGCGCACCCTGGTCGCCATCGCCGACCTGGGCTCGTTCGCCGATGCCGCCCGAGCCTTGCATCTGGCGCCCCCCACCGTCAGCCTGCACGTGGCGGATCTGGAAGCCCGCATCGGCGCGCCGTTGCTCACGCGCAAGCGCGGACAGGTGCGGCCCACCACCATCGGCGAGACCTTGCTGGAACGCGCGCGCCGCCTGCTGGCCGAAGCCGATCAGGCGCTGGATGACGTGCAGCGCCAGGTGCAGGGCCTGTCCGGCCGAGTACGGCTGGGCGCGTCGACCGGCGCCATCGCGCATCTGTTGCCGCAAGCGCTGGAAACCCTGGGCCGCCATCATCCGGGCATCGACGTGCAGGTGGCGGTGCTGACTTCGCAGGAGACCCTGCAACGGCTCAATGAAGGCACGCTGGACGTGGGGCTGGTGGCGCTGCCCCAACCGCCTATCGATGGGTTGCTGATCAAACCGTGGCGGCGCGATCCGGTGATGGCCTTCATGCCCGCCAGCTGGGAGGCGCCCGCGCGCGTGACGCCGGCGTGGCTGGCCACCCGGCCCTTGATCCTGAACGACACCACGACGCGGCTGTCGCGCCAGACGGCCGAATGGTTTGCCGCCGCCGGCTTGAATCCGCGCGCGCGCATCCAGCTCAATTACAACGACGCCATCAAGAGCTTGGTCGCGGCCGGCTACGGCGCCACGCTGCTGCCGCACGAAGCCACCGCGCCGCAGGCGGACGCACGCATCATCATGCGCGCGTTGCGCCCGGCGCTCTGGCGGCCGTTGGGCATCGCGCATCGCGCGGAAAAAGTCGAGCGCTCAACGCAGCACGTGCTGGACGTGCTGTGGCAACTGCGGGCCACGCGCGCTGCGTGAACGAGCTGGCGTCCGCACGCTCGCCGCGTAGACAAGTTTGTGCCAGGACGCGCGCAGCCCGATCCGGCTGGCGCCAGGATGCGCGCCACGTAAGCAAGGAAGGCGGATTTGATTTCGATCAATCGTATCGTGTAACGATATATATTAGAATTGCGCTGTGAAAACGTCTCCGTCCCCCACTCCCTTGTCTCCCGCCGACTACGAACTGTTGGCCGACTTTCGCTATGCGCTGCGCACATTCGCCGCATTTAGCGAAAGCGCCGCCGCAGAGCAGGCTCTGACGCCGCAGCAACATCAGACCTTGCTGGCCATCAAAGGCACGCGCAAGAGCGCGCCCGACCGGCGCGGTTTGTATGTGGGCGAAATCGCCGACCGCCTGCTGATCCGTCCGCATACGGCGGCGGAATTGGTAGGCCGGCTGGCGCGGCTGGACCTGGTCAGCCGCGAGGCGGATCCCGAAGATGGCCGCCGCGTCGAAGTCGTTCTGACCCCAAAAGCCGAACGCGTGCTGGAAAGCCTGTCCGCCTCGCACCTGGAAGAATTGCGCGCCATGCGGCCCTTGCTTGCCCGGCTGTTGACCCGCATCGGCGACGATCCGGTCTGAGGGGCGCCGCATAAGCTCATGACAGGGCCGCTCGCCGCCGCATGATAAATTGTCGCCCCGCGACATATTTTCAAGCGCGCGAGGAGATCGTTTTGGGTGTGGCATTAAAGCGCTGGCTGGGCTCGTTCGCGCCAGCGCCGGTGGGCGTCAACGGACGCGAGAAATTGATCGGCGTGCTGGGCGCGCTGATCGGCTTGTTTTGCACGGAATGGGTGGGGCGACATGCGCTGGGCGCGGCCAACCCGTGGTTTATCGCGCCCATGGGCGCATCGGCCGTGCTGCTGTTCGCCGCGCCCGCCAGTCCGCTGGCGCAACCCTGGTCCATCATGGCGGGCAATCTGGTGTCGGCCCTGATCGGCGTGTTCTGCGCGCAGATCATTCCGCTACCCGGCGTGGCCGCCGCCGTCGCGGTCGCCTTGTCCATCGGCGCCATGTTCAGCCTGCGCTGCCTGCATCCTCCCAGCGGCGCCGTGGCCCTGACGGCCGTGCTTGGCGGCCCTGCCGTCGCCAACCAGGGCTATGGCTTCGCGCTCTGGCCCGTGGGCCTCAATTCCCTGATCCTGCTGTGCATCGCCGTGGCGTTCAACGGCGCGTTCAAGCGCAACTACCCGCGCCGCCACGCCGACCCCGCGCAGAACCACCACACGCGCGACGCCGCGCCCAGCACGCGCCTGGGCTTCAGCCGGGCGGATCTGGACGACGCGCTGGCCCAGCGCGGCGAATTGCTGGACATCAGCAAGGAAGACCTGGAAGACATCGTGCTGGCCGCCGAGCTGCGCGCCAGCGTGCGCCGTTTTGGTGACGTGAGCTGCGCCGACATCATGTCCCGCGACGTCGTCACCGTGGACCAAAATGCGCCGCTGGACCACGCCATCCGCTTGCTGGACCGCCATCGGCTGCAAGCCTTGCCTGTGCTGGACGCGGCGGGCCGCTACGCGGGCATGGTGTCGCAGGCCGACGTGCTGGCGCGCAACGCGCGTCCGCTGGCCGCGCTGCCGGACGGCACCGTCCCGCAGACGTTGCTGGTGGCCGATTGCCTGCGCAGCGAGGTGCCCTTCGCCACGCCCGGTCTGCCGGTGATCGAGCTGGCCCGTCCCATGTCGGACAGCGTGCATTGCGTGCCGGTACTGGACGCATCGCGCACGCTCTTGGGCCTGGTGACGCAGTCGGACCTGATCGCGGCGCTGTATCAGATGGCCGTGTCGGCCAGCTCGCAGGCCGACGCCGCCGGCAATGCGCCCCAGCGCGCCGCCTGACGCCTCCGTAGCCCTACGGATTCCGGCGCGCGCTTGCCGCAAGGCATAATTTCACGCGTGAATCCCCTATCGCGTCCGCGCGCCCTCCTCTGCTGGCTGGTCCTGTTCTGTCTGGGCGCGGCCTGGATTGCCCGCCAGGAATACCTGGACCAGCACGACCGCTTCTTTCAAAGCACCAGCATCGCCCAGCGCATGCTGAGTCAGAAGACCGTGCAGCACGAGGCCGTGCTGGCCACGCTGACGGCCTTGTCGCACCCGCCCACCCCCGAACGCCTGTACCCCAGCCTGCACCCGGCGATGCCGCAACTGCTGGGCCTGGGCTATCTGGCCGATGGCGCCTGGGCCGGCAGCCTGCCGCCGCCTTCGGATCTGTCCGCCGCCGTGACGCGCGCCGGGCAGTTGGGCAGACCGGTGACGCTGCCCGTGGACGACGCCCGTTACTGGCTGATCGCGCCGTCCAGCTGGAGCCTGCTGATCGATGCCCGCCAGTTGGTGCCCGCTGCCGACTTCCCGCCCGGCTTGAGCAACCTGAGCCTGCTGGTGGACAAACGCCCGCTGACGCTGCTGGACAAGCAGCCGCAGGACGCGCCCGGTCTGCCCATGGTGCTGCAAAAGCCGCTGGGCGCGGCCAGCCAGCCTTTCACGATGCACAGCAGCCGCACCCTGACCCCGTCCTGGTGGCCGTGGAAGGCGTGGCTGGCCTGGGCGCTCGCCAGCGCCCTGCTGGTGGCCGCCGCCGCCGCTTGGCAACGTTCACGCGCCGAAGCGCGCCGGCAGCAGGCAGAGGCACGTCTGGCCGCCATGGCGCGTCTTAGCACGCTGGGCGAAATGGCGGCCGGCATCGCGCACGAATTGAACCAGCCCCTGACCGCCATCCTGGCGCAGACGCGCGCCGCCGAGCGCATGCTGGACGACGAAGACGAACGCCCCGCCGTGCGCCACGCGCTCTTGGCCAGCGCCGAGCAGGCCAAGCGCGCGGCCGACATCATCAGCCGCATGCGAGCGCTGGTGCAGCCGCGTTCGCCCGCCCGGCGCGAAGCGCTGGATCCGGACGCGCTGGTCGCTTCGCTGCGCTTTCTGCGCGAAGCCGAACTGGCCCGGCAAGGCATCCGTCTGGCCTGGCGTAACGCCAGCCCCGGCGCGCGCCCGCTGGGCGACCGCGTGGCGCTGGAACAGATCCTGCACAACCTGGTGCAAAACGCCGCCGACGCCGTGGCCGCCACCGACGGCCCGCGCCTGATCCAGCTGGAAGGCCGGCTGGACGGCGACCAATACCGATTCAGCGTCAGCGACAGCGGCCCCGGCATCGCCACCGACGCGCTGCCGCGCCTGTTCACGCCGTTCTACACCACCCGCGCCGAAGGCATGGGGCTGGGGCTGGCCTTGTGCGAAACGCTGGCCGGGTCGATGGACGGCCGCATCGCCGCGCGCAATCTCAAACCCACGGGCGCCTGCTTCACCGTCAGCCTGCCTTGCAGCAAGGGCTCCGCATGAATCCTTCCCCCGCGCGCACAGTCCAGCATTCTCCGCTGGTGTATCTGGTGGACGACGACGACGCCGTGCGCGACGCGCTGGCGCTGCTGCTGCGCAGCGTCGGCCTGGCCAGCAGCGGCTTTGGCGATCCGCAGGCGTTCCTGTCGCAACTGCCCGCCAGCGCGATCGGCTGCGTCGTGCTGGACATCCGCATGCCCGGCATCAGCGGCCTGGACGTGCTCAGTCGGCTGGCAGAACAATCCGACCTGCCGGTCGTCATGCTGACCGGGCACGCCAACGTGGACCTGTGCCGTCGCGCCTTCAAGGGCGGCGCCATGGAATTCCTGCAAAAGCCGGTGGACGACGACGTGTTCCTGGATGCCGTGCAGGCCGCCGTGCGCACGCATATCGCCAGCCGCGAACGGCTGGCCGTAACGCAGGCCGCCGCCGATCGGCTGGCGCGCCTGTCCGGCCGCGAACACGACGTGCTGGAACGCATCGTGCGCGGCATGAGCAACAAGGAAATCGCGCGCGAATTCGATCTGTCTCCCCGCACCGTCGAAACGTACCGCGCCAACGTCTTTGCCAAGCTCGAAGCGGACTCGCTGGCGCAGTTGATCCGCCAGTACGCGACCCTGCTCGACTAGCGCCGCCCGCGCCCTCCGTAACGCTACGGAGGCGCGCGAGTAGTCGGGCGTATACCGCGCAAGCGGCGTTTTGGCCACACTGACTGCTCCTTCCAAACGCTATGAATTAAGGATGCAGACCATGAACCGGATCACGCTCGCCACCTTGTTGTCCACGCTGGCGTTCGCCGGCGCCGCCCACGCCGCCGTGCTGACGGAAAGCAACCTGTCGATGGCCGACGCTCAGAAGCTCGCCACCGCCACCGTCGCCGCCTGCCAGGCCAAGGGCTACAACGTCAGCGCCTCGGTCGTGGACCGCGCCGGCCTGCTCAAGGCCTTTGCCCGCGCCGACAATGCCGGCCCGCACACCATCGAGGCCAGCCGCGCCAAGGCGTTCACCGCCGTGTCGGCCAAGACGCCCACGCTGACCATGATGGAAAACGCGCAGAAGAATCCCGGCGCGGCCAACCTGACCGATATCCCGGGCTTTCTGCTGCTGGGTGGCGGCGTGCCGGTCAAGGCCGGCGGCAATGTGATCGGCGCCATCGGCGTGGCTGGCGCGCCGGGCGGCAACCTGGACGCCCAATGCGCCGACGCCGTCCTGGAAGAGAACGCGGCCATGTTCAAGTAAGCAGCGGCGGGCCGGGCCATCCAGGCCCGCCCGCTTCCGCGATTGGCGCGCGCGGCGCCAACAGGCTAGGCTTACGGCGCCCCTACCCAAAAAGCGCCGCTGACCGCCCCAGACCTTATGCCCCTGCCGCCGCGCCCCGCCTTGCTGGACGAAACGCTACGCATCGTCACCCGCCGTTATCAAGTGCCCGCCACCCCCAACGGGGATAGCGGACCGGCCTCGCGCCATTGCGCCACGCGCCTGGCCATCGCCATCGACCGCGCCCGCCAGGCGCTGGCGCTTGGCGTCACCCCCTCGGACTCGATCCAGCAGGACTTCATCGACGCCCTCGCCCAGCTGATCCATGAAGCCATGCGGCCGGATCACGGCGACCCCGCCATCCAGGCGATGGTGCTGCGCCATCAAGCCCCCCAGGTACGCGAATACGCCTCGCTGTCGGCCGACGCCGAAGCCGACCGCCGCGACGTCGTGGCGGCCGTCAATGCCATCGCCCATCCCGCGAAACTGGAACGCATGCAACCCGGCCCGCTGCGCGTGGCGCTGACCCAGCTTCAGGCAGCCGCGACCGCCGCGTCCTGGCAGGCGCTGTCCCAGGCCGCCGCGCGCCTGGCGGCCATGCCCGATGCGGACAACGACGCCGCCCGGTCGACCAGCCTGTCACGCAGCCTGACCCGCCTGCGCGAGGGTGCGGCGCTGGACCGCCTGAAGCGGCTGGATGACTTGGCGCTGGACCCGCAGGTGCGGCGCTACCAATCGCTATGGAACCGCAACGGCCCTCGCTCTGGCAGCCCGGACGCCGTCGCGCTAGGCGTGGCCGCCCAGCAGCGCGGTGCAGCCGTCGAGGCGCGCGCGGCGCATGCCCTGCAAGCCTTGGCAGACCGGCTCAACGAGGGGCCGGAAGGCGCTGACGCCTATCGCGTGGTGACCTCGATGCACGTACCGCCCGCGCTGCCGGGCGAAGCCGACCGCGCCAAGAGCGAATGGGACGCCGCCCTGTTGCGCCGCGCCGGCCCACCCCAAGCGCATCCGACCTGGGACGTCTGCCTGCTGGTCGAAGCCAAGGCCTCGGTGGATGCCGCCAGCACCGACTTCGCGCGCCTGTTGCGCGGGCTGGCGCGGCTGGCGCAGGCCGAGCCGGACGCCGTCTACCCGTTCCAGACGCATCAGGGCCTTGTACCGCTGCGTGGCGAGTCGCTTTGCGCCTTGCCCACGGACGGGCCTGAATTGGTCCATGCTGTGCTTTATTGCAGCGACGCGCCCGCCGACAACACGCCACGCCTGCTCAACGCCGCCAGCCGGATGCAGCTGCTGTCCGCGCCGGCAAGCGTGGCGTTCGCCAGCCAGCTTGCGTGCGGACGGCCCGCGGACACGCAGCTGCTGACGGCCGTTTGGCAGCAATTATTGACGTCGCCGCAATGGGCCGGCGTGCTGAATCAATATCCGCAGTTGCACCAGGTGCGCGCGCTGATGGTGCATGCCGACGACCTGTTGGCAGCCGCGCAACAGCCCATGATGTAACAGGGAACGCGCGTTTTTTTCCACGTAAAATCCCGCAGTCGGCAGCGCCGTGTCGGCATCATGCTGATACCTTGGGATGCACGTCGATCTCTACACCCTATATCTCCTAGTCATCGGGACGCTGCTCGCCAGCGCCGGCATGACCTATTGGGAATACCGGACCAACGCCAAACGCGGCCGGTCTTTGGGCCTGCTGGCAGCGGGCTTCGCCACCATCGCCGCCGGCTGTACCGTGACGCTGCTGCGCGGCTACCTGCCGGCCGCGGTGGGCCCCGGCTTAAGCAATCTGCTCATCCTTGGCGGTTACCTGCTTGTGCTGCAAGGCGTCGCGGCCTTCAACGACCGCCGCTACCGCGCCGGGCCAATCGCGCTGCTGATCGTCATGGCCCTGATCTGGATCGTCGCCGGCACGCGCTGGCAAGGCGTGGTCTGGAGCTACGTCAGCGCGGCGCCCATCGCCGCCGTGGCCGCGCTGACCGCTTGGGAAATGTGGCGCTGCGCGCCGCTGAAAGCGCTGGCCCCGCGCCGCTTCGTCGTCGCCATCACCGGCATTCATGCGCTGTTCTACGCGTTCAGGGCGCTGCTGCTGCCGGGGCTGGTCAGCCTGTATGGTGCGTCCGCGCAACTGGCGGCAAGCAACATCACCATGTACGAAGGCGTGCTGTATTCCGTCCTGCTGCCCATGGCGCTGCTCAAGCTGGTGCGTGAAGAAGCGCACGGCCAACTGGTGCGCGAATCGCAAACCGACTACCTGACCCGGCTGGGCAACCGCCGCTGGTTCTTCGAAGAGGGAGCCCGGCTGTTGCGGGCTCATGGCGCGCAAGGCCCGGTGGCCGTGCTGGCCTTCGACCTGGATCACTTCAAATCCATCAACGACCGGCATGGGCATCAGGCCGGCGACCAAGTGCTGAAGGTGTTTGCCGACATCGCGCAGGAAGTGGCCGGGCCGAACGTGCTGCTGGCGCGCATCGGTGGCGAAGAATTCGCCGCGCTGCTGATGGGCGACGCCGCGCGCCAGGCGCAATCGCTGGGCGAGTCGGTGGCGCGGCGATTTGCCGGCACCGCCTCCGAGCGCGCCGATCGCAGCGAGATTCGCGCCACGGTCAGCATCGGCCTCGCGCGTTTCGATGACAACGCGCCGCCGCTGGCTGACAGCCTGGCGGCAGCGGACCGCGCGCTGTATCGCGCCAAATCGCTGGGCGGCAACCGGTTGGAAGTGGCCTAGCCGCCCGACACCGCCCGCTTGGCTCGGGCGCCTACGCCGCCTTGCCGGCGATACCGTCCAGCGCGCGCACCGCGTCGGGCGGCAATTGCAGCGCGGCCGCCGCCAGGTTTTCGCGCAGATGCGCAACCGACGACGTGCCCGGTATGACGAGGATATTGGGCGAGCGTTGCAACAACCACGCGATCGCCACCTGCATCGGCGTCGCACCCAGGCGCTGGGCCACGTCCGTCAATGTCGCCGACTGCAAGGGGCTGAACCCGCCCAGCGGAAAATACGGCACGTAGGCGATGCCATCGGCGGCCAGCGTGTCGATCAGTTCGTCGTCATGCCGATGCGCCAGGTTGTATTGGTTCTGCACGCACACGATGTCGCACAAGCCACGCCCTTCCCGCACCTGCGCGGCCGTGACATTGCTCAGGCCGATGTGCCGCACCAGCCCGCGCTGCTGCATCCGCGCCAACGCCGCCAGCGGCTGCGCAATCGAGCCCTCTTCCGGGCCGTGCACGCCGAACATGATGCGCAGGTTGACGACCTCCAGCGCGTCCAGCCCCAGATTGCGCAGGTTGTCTTGCACCGCCTGCTCCAACTCGGCGTCGCTGTCCGCGCGTATCCACGAGGCGTCCTCGCCGCGCCGGGCGCCGATTTTGGTGACCAGCACCAGATCGTCGGGATACGGCGACAAGGCTTCGCGGATGATCCGGTTGGTGACGTGGGGGCCGTAGAAGTCGCTGGTGTCGATATGGTTCACGCCGCTGGCCACCGCCGCGCGCAGCACGGCCAACGCAGCGTCGTGGTCACGAGGCGGGCCGAACACGCCCGGCCCCGCCAGTTGCATCGCGCCATAGCCCAGGCGCTTGACCCGGCGTGAACCGAGTGCGTAGGTGTCTTCGTGCTGAATGGTCGGCATGCCGGATCTCCTGTCGAAACGAAAAGCTTATACCTTTCCGCCGCCCTGGATAATCAGGCAAGCCGATGCGCCATGCTGCGCCTTATCGGCCGTCCGCCAGCGCTTGTTCGCTCGCAGGAATCAGCTGGATATCGTCGCTGCCATCGCGTTCAAGCTGCGCCACCAACCCCAGTTCCCAGTCCAGATAGTCCCGAAACCCTGCGTCGCGCGCCGTCAGATCATCGAAGAGATACGGGCTGATGGCCTGATCGTCGTCGCCCGTCAGCACGCCCTCGGCGCCCGTCGCCAGCGCCAGCCCCTGCGCCTTCCACGCCCGCGTTCCGCCCAGCAGCGCCTGCACCGTGTGCTTGCCCTGCCACGCCAGCTCGGCCGCCACCACGCTAGCCAGCACGCCGTCCGACGAGGTCAGCACCACTGTGCGGCGTTCGTCCGGAGACAGGAATCGCGCCAGCCCGTCCGGCGCGGCAAACCGTGAGCCGGGCACGTGGCCGCGCTCGTACGCCACCCGCGATTCCACGTCGAAGACGATCGCCGCATCCGCATCCAGCGCGGCGCGCAGCGCCTGCGGCCGCACGCTGACCGCCTCGGGCCGGTGACGCAGCACGCGGCGCGGCTCGGGACCCGTTTGCAACGCAGCCAGCTCGGGCGGCCGATACAGGTACACCTCGACAGCCCCCAGCTGCGCGAGCCACGCACCCGTGGTCAGCGCACGCACGCCGTCCCAGTCGACCAGCACCACGCGCGCACGGCGCGTGGCCAAGTACTCGTCGGTGGCCTGCACCAGCTGGCCGCCCGGCGCCCAACGCCAACCTTCCAGATGGCCGGCTTCATATTCCTCACGCGTGCGCACGTCGAACTTGTACAGCGTGCGCGCGCCCTGCTCCGACTCGAATGCCTGCAAGCCTGCCGTATCGACATAGCTGATGCCAGCAAGCCGGGCGACCTCGCTGGCTTGCTGCCGCGCCGCATCCCGCGACGCCTGGCCGGGCTCGGGCAGATCGGCCTGACGCCCATAGGCAAGTTCCCGACCCGACAGCAGCCATTGCATCGTGCCATTGCGCAACGACGCGACGCGATTCGGAATGCCCGCGTCGATCAATGTCTGCGCGCCCACGATGCTACGCGTACGACCGGCGCAATTGACCACCACGAAGGTGTTCGGATCCGGCGCCAGTTCGCGAATGCGATAAACGAGTTCAGCGCCCGGCAGGCTATGCGAGAACGGCAACGTGAAGTGATGGAATTCTTCCGGCGTGCGGCTGTCCACCACCACGATGTCGTCACCGCGCGCGACACGTTCGTGCAGCTCGTCCACGTCGATCCACGGCGTATGTTTTTCGTGCTCGATGACTTCGCCAAAGGCCTTGCTGGGCACGTTGGTGCCTGAGAACAGCTCATACCCGGCGTCCGCCCAACCTGACGTACCACCCGCCAGCACGGACACGTTCGTCCAACCCAGCCGCGTCAGCTTGGCGGCGGCCTGATGGGCCAGCGATTCGTCGTCGTCCACCAGCACCACCGGCGTATCGCGGCGCGGCACGAGGCGGTCGGCCAGTAATTCAAGCCGCCACAACGGCGCGGGCACCGCGTGCAGCAGATGGCGCCGCGCATACCGGCCCGCCTCGCGCACGTCCAGCACGGCGATTTCAGCGTCGCTTTGCAACGCCTCTTGCAACGCTTGGGGCGACAGGCGCGCATGATAGATCGCGGCAGGCGGCGAGAACGTGCGGTACGTGCCGCCCGCCGTGCTCTCAAACACCACGCGCGCATGCAACCGGTCCAGCGCCAGCCCATAGAAATGCAGATGCGCGCCCGCCTCATCGCCCACCAGTTCGATGGTATGCACCTCGTGCGGCTCCAGCACGATGGATGCGCCCGGCCCGACATCCACGCGGCGCACGGGCGTCAGCGCGTCACGTGCAGGGTCTGTCGTCTGGGCGCGCGCATAGACTTCGTTGCGCTCATTGCCCTGCACGCCCGCGATGATGGCCCACGTCGTGTGATCGTGCGGCGGCTGGGCCTTGCCCGGCTCGCCCAACGACAGGTACAGCGCGTAGCCGCCATCCACGTCTTCCGACAAGCGGTAGATCGAGGCCGGCCGGTCCGGCAATAGCGTGAACGCGTCGGCGGGGAACAGGTCGCGCCGACGGCCCAGTGCTTCGAGCAACGCCGCAACAAAGGCCAACTGCGCAGGCGTGGCGCTCGCGGCGTCGGGGATGTGCTTGCGCGCGGCGGCGATGAATTCACGGACCGCCTGGGCTCGCTCGGTGTGATGGGAGAGTTTGGACGTGCTCATGGAATGACCTGCGCTATCGGATGAAAGGACGGATCAGGCTACGGGCACGGTGTTTACCCGGCAACGTACAAATGCGTCTATCGATATGCGGGCCGCGTCGCAAGCGGGCATGCGCAGCGCTTTCGGCGTGCCCTGAAAGGAAATATCAGAGAAGTTCTATAGACGCGCACTACGTTCCTTGCGCACTATGGCCGGTTGATCCGATCCGATCTTCGGGAGGGGCCAGCGCCATCGCACACGAATATCCATCGGTTCACTTTCACGCCCGCCAGCGGCGCGGCGTTCGACATTATTGATTTCACACTGGACAAGGCGCTTTCCGAGATTTATCGGCTCTGCCAGCGCAGCGGTAGCCGCCCGGGGCGAAGTTGATGTAGCGTTGACTACCGAAGTGGCCCATGTTCATGGATTACATTTCATCTCGAACCCCCGGCCTATCCGAATGCTCTGGTCTATTTTCGCGTCCAGGCGTTGGCGCGCGTTAGCGCCGGCAACTGAACCGCGCGGACGTTGCCGGCGGCTCTGTTGGATACCTTGCCTCATAACACCAATCAATATCTTCAAGGCTTGACATGCTCGACCCAACACAAATTCTGACCTATTCAGTGGCGCTAGCTATTGCCGCAATAATTCCCGGCCCCGGTATGGCGGCCCTGGTCGCGCGCAGCGTAAGCGGCGGCACGTTATCGGGTTTTTTCCTGCTGTTTGGATTGATCCTTGGAGACTTGACCTATCTGTCATTTGCTGTCTTTGGTCTGGCAATGATTGCCGAGCATTTCAACGCGCTGTTTCAACTGGTGCGTTGGGGGGCAGCGCTGTATCTCTGCTATCTGGCTTGGCAGTTCTGGTTCGCTGACCACCAGGCGATAGAAGTTGGCAAGCCCGCAAAAAGGAAGGAACTAGTGTCAGCGGCGATATCCGGGCTGACTATCACCCTGGGCAATCCAAAGACCATCGCGTTTTATCTGGCGCTCCTACCGCTGGCGATAAATCTGGACGCGATCTCGCTCCAGACCTGGGCAGTGGTGCTGGTACCCGTGGCCATTCTGGTGCTGCTCGCCGTCGGCGCGTTGTTTATCTTCGCCGCCGTGCGTATCCGGCACCTGCTCTCGGGTCAACGCGCTCAGAAGAAGTTGTTCCGGGGAGCCGCGACAATCATGGTGGCGGCAGCGGCGTCAATGCTGGTGCGTTGATTGGTTGCCATCAACATGCGGGCAGCGGTGATCGACCTTGCCCACTTGTCCCTGGTCGTCGAACTCAGCCCGTAGAAAATGATTCCCCAATACACACTGAAGCCGCGACTCCCCCCATGAAAAACCAAAGCCCGCACTACACTCCCTCCCCCTTCAACTCCCGCTCGACCACCGCGCGGGTCAACGTGGGTACGAACATTTCGATGAAGTCATAAGCGTACCCGCGCAACCACGCGCCACGGCGTATTGCCAGCCGGGTCAGGTTGATCTCGAAAAGATGGCGCGCGTCGATGGCGCCTAGCCGTGTATCGCGCTCGGCATCCCACGCGACGGCGGCGACGATGCCCACGCCGAGCTCCAACTCCACATAGGTCTTGATGACATCGGCGTCCATTGCGGTCATGACGATGTTGGGAGTGATGCCGGCGCGCGCGAAGGCCTCATCGATGTGCGCGCGGCCGGTGTAGCCCTGGCCATAGGTGATGATCGGATACCGCGACAATTGCGACAGGCTGATGCCGTCATGCTGGCTTTGCAGGGGGTGGCCGCGCGGCACGATGATGCTGTGGCTCCAGCGATAGCACGGCAGATTCAACAAGCCCGGGTAGTCGGCGACGGCCTCGGTCGCCACGCCGATATCGGCCTCGCCTTCCAGCAGCATTTCCGACACCTGCCTGGGCGAACCCTGGTGCATGTGCAGGACCACGTCGGGGTAGCGCTGACGAAACTCCTTGATGACGGGCGGCAACGCGTATCGCGCCTGGGAATGCGTGGCCGCGATCGACAGCACGCCCTGGCGGCTGTCGGCGTACTCCGCGCCCGCGTGCCGGATGTTGTCGGCGCATTGCAGGATCTGCTCGACCAGCGGCAGGATCAGCTTACCGGGTGGGGTCAGGCCGATCAGTCTTTTACCCGAACGCACGAAGATGTCGACGCCGACCTCCTCTTCCAGCTCGCGGATCTGCCGGCTGACGCCGGGTTGCGATGTATGCAGGCTTTCCGATACGTCGGTCAGGTTGAAGTCCTGCCGCACGGCCTCGCGCACGGAGCGCAGTTGCTGAAAATTCATCGCGCGCCCTCAGCCCAGGAAAGCCAGTTGATTGCCCGAGGGATCCTTGACGTACATCACGCGCGGGGACGCGTCCGGCAACGAACACACCGGAAAATGGCCTGCCTGGCGCAGACGCGCCAGGATCTCGTCATACGCGCGAGTCCGGATGGCCAGGTAGTCCGGTTTTACGCCCTGGCTGACCTCGTCCACCGGGGACAGCGACAAGGTCGCCGCGCCTAATGCGAAGAACAGGCGCTGGTCATCGCCGGCGGCCACTTCGTCCAGGCCGATCACGCGGTGGTAGAAGTCGCGCATGGCGTGCAGCCGGCGCGCCAGAAACGGAAGCTGTATCGAATCGATCGAAAGTATAGAAGTCATGCCCTGCCGCCTTCCGTGGAACAGGGCAAATTCTATTGCGCGGGAGTATCACCAGACAAAGAGGTTGTAATTGCTTCTACATAGCCAGAAACCCTAAAGCGCGAGCCTTATTAGCAAATGCGCGGGGCGGTGGTTCGGTGAGGCAGTTGGCGCGTCGGTTAACGCCTCCGCGCCGTCCTCATCACGCGCTGCGGCGCAGCGCCCCGCGCGTCGTCGCGAACGCACGATCCAGATCGCCGATCAGATCCTGCGTGTGCTCCAGGCCGATATGCAGACGCACCACCGATTGCTTGTCAGGGAGCTGCTTCCACAAGCTATGTTCCGACAAACGTTCCGGCGCCGCCTCCAGCGCCAGGCTTTCGTATCCGCCCCACGAGGCCCCGATGGAGAAGTACCTCAAACTGTCGATGAAGCGCGCGGCGGCCGTCGGATCCGGGTTGTCGAAGGCAAAGGACACCAGCCCGCTCGCGCCGCTGAAATCGCGGCGCCAGAGCGCATGGCCCGGGTCTTGCGGCAAGGCGGGATGAAAGACGCGCGCCACGTCTTCGTGCGACGCCAGATACTGCGCCACGGTCAGTGCGTTGGCCTGGTGGCGCGCCAGACGCACGTCCAGCGTGCGCAGGCCGCGCAGCGTCAGGTAGGCGTCGTCGGCGCCGACCGACAGGCCCAATGCGTCGTGCGTTGCGCCGATCCGCCGCGCCAGCTCCGCGCTGTCGACGCTGACCACGCCCATCATCACGTCCGAATGGCCCGCCAGGTATTTGGTGGCGGCCTGGATCGAAATGTGCGCGCCCAACGCAAGCGGCTGGTAGTACAGGCCCCCGCTCCAAGTGTTGTCGGTAGCGACCAGCAGGCCGTGCCGCCGCGCGGTTGCCGCCAACGCCGGCAAGTCCAGCACTTCAAACAGCAATGAGCTGGGCGACTCCACATACAACAGACGCGTGTTCGGCCGGATCAAGGGTTCAAGCGCATCCTGGCCCGGCGAAAAATATTCCAGCTCGATGCCGTAGCGCCGCAGCAAGGACTTATCGACCTTGCGCACCGGCGAATACACGCTGTCGGCGACCAGCGCGTGATCGCCCGGCGCAAGCGTGGCCAGCAACACCATCGTGATCGCCGCGAGGCCCGACGGCGCGAGCAAGGTCCGATACGCCCCTTCCAGCGACGCGACGGCCTGCTCCAGCGCCTGATGCGTATCCAGGCCATGGCGGCCATAAGTGGCAACGCGCTCGCCCGCCGCGCGCTGGGCGTTCATGCGGGCTTGCGCAGCCGTGTCGGCAAAGCGCACGGTGCTGGTGCGCACGACGGGCACATTGACGGGCCCGGCGCCCTGCTTCAATTCCGGCGTACCGGCGTGCACCAGCCGGGTCTGCACGTGGGCGTGATCCAGGCTCATGCGCGCACCTCTTGGCCCGGCTTCATCTGCGTCGCGTTGTAGTTCAGGATCTGGCCGCTGGCCAGGTCGATGCCGATACGGCCCGACAGCGTTTCCAGCGGCTGTCCATAAAGATGAAAGTGCAACGTCGGCGTATCGCCCGTGACATGGATGCTGTGGATGTCGTCGGGCAGGAACGAGACGGATTGCCCGGGCTGCACCACCACTTCGCGCACCAGCTCCAGCGTGGCGCGGCCCGGCTGCGAGCCGTCGTCGCTACGACGATAGACGCGGTTCAGCTCCTGTCCCGACAGCGCTACGATCGCCGCCCAGGTCGTGTGGTTGTGCGGCAAGGTGGTCTTGCCGGGGTTGATCGAATTCAGGTAGAGCGCGGGGGTTCCGGCCGGTGCGTCAGGATTGAGCCGGTAGCGGGTGGAAGCGCCCGTGCCTTGGTCGGCGGGCGGCGCGGGAAAGTCCGCCGCCGGAAAAAGATCGGGCCGCTCTGCCAGTTGTTCCAGCCGCGCCGTGATGGCGGCAAGCTGCTCGCGGGTGATGGCGGCGGCCGCGTTGGAAGTTGACGCCGTTGCCGCTGCCGCTGCCGCTGCGTTCGTACTCAACGACGGGACCGTTGCCGGGCTCGCCGCGGCGCTCAAGGTCTGCCCGGCTTTCAACAACTCAACAATATCCGCCAACGCGGCTTCTACGTGGTGGCGCCGGTCGGCGGAACTTGCAGATTCAATCGTCATGATGTGGGTTCTCCAGTTGCACTACACCGCCAGGCGCAGCGGGTCGAATGACAAAGCGTGTGTGATGGGATCGCGGGTGGAGATACGCCGGGCTCCCTCCCCCTGCGACCGCTGCAAGAACGCGCGGGTGCGCTCGCTGCCGGGCGATCCGAAGATGCGCGATGGCGGGCCGGACTCGACAATGCGGCCAGCCTCGGTGAAATACACGGTGTCGCTCACTTCCTCGGCAAAGCGCATCTCGTGCGTGACCAGCACGCAGGTCAGGCCGTCGTGCACCAGGTCGCGGATCACGGTCAGCACCTCGCCGACCATCTCGGGGTCCAGCGCCGAGGTCACCTCGTCGAACAGGATCAATTCGGGTTGCATGGCCAGCGCGCGGGCGATCGCCACCCGCTGCTGCTGACCGCCCGACAGCTCGCCGGGATAGGCGCGCGCCTTGTGGTCCATGCGCACCTTGGCCAGCAATTCCAGGGCCTGGGCTTCGGCCTGCGCACGCGGCAGCCTGCCCACCTTGACCGGCGAGAGCACCAGGTTTTCCAGCACGCTCAGGTGCGGGAACAGGTTGTACTGCTGGAACACGAAGCCCACGCGCTTGCGCAGCGCGATGAAGTCGGTTTCGGTCTTGAGGCGGTCCACGGCTACGCCGCCGACCGTGATGGCGCCGCGCTGCGGGCGCAGCAGGCCGGTGATGCAGCGCAGGATGGTCGACTTGCCGGACCCCGACGGGCCGATGATCGACACCGCCTGTCCCTGCTTGACCTGGACGTCGATGCCGCGCAGCACCTCGGTGTCGCCAAACGCAAGATGCACGTCGTGCAGACTGACCAGCGGATTCGGTTCAATGATGTGCATGGCGTCGTTCCAGATACCGCGTCCAACGCGCGATGGGATAGCAATAGGCGAAGAACAGCGCCAATAGCGTGAAATAAACCAGGATGGTGAAGTCGCTGCGGGCGACGGTGTTGCTGGCAACCGTGGCGGTATCGACCAGGTCGTGCACGCCCACCAAGGACGCCAGCGACGTGCTCATCGTGATGCTGGCCAACAGGTTCATCCACGACGGCAGCATGCGCCGCACGCACTGCGGCAGCACCACCATGCGAAATATCTGCGTGCGGCGAAAGGCCAGCGATTGCGCCGCTTCCCATTGCGCGCTGGGAATCGACTGGATCGCGCCACGGAAGATCTCGGCCACGTTGGCGCTGGCGGGCAGCCCCAGACCGATCACCACCTTGATCCAATCCGGAAACGGCAGGCGCCAGCCCGCCAGATTGATGTCGAAGGGGAACACATAGGTCGTGAAATACACCAGCACCAGGATCGGCGCGTTACGAAACAGCAGCACATAGGCGCGCATCAGGCGGCGCACCAATCGCGATGGCGACAGCGACAACGCCCCCACCACCAGACCCAGGAGCGTGCCCAGCGCCATCGCCAGCACGCTGATCTGGATGTTCATGCCCAGCCCGCGCAGCAAGGCGGGCGACCACTGCCATAGCGCCTGCACGGCGGCGGGCGTGGTGCCGGTAACGGCCCATATCGCGTTCAGCGTGGCCAAGGCGAGCAACACTCGCACCCACGGGTCGCGCAACAAGCCAGAACCAAAGCCCGAAACCAAGCCAGGCAGACCGTGCGCGACTCGCCGGGCGCGTCCCGCCTTCAACGCCAGATCATTGGCCATAACCGGGCATCCTCAAGCGGTTTTCCAACCAGCGACCCGCCACGCCGACCAACCAGGTCAGCAGGCCGAAGTACAGCAGGATCAACAGCAGCAGTTCCAACACGTTGTCCCGATACGACCAGATCATGATCGACTCGTACGTCACGTCGCCCACGGCGATGGCCGACGCGATGGCGGTCATCTTCACCAGATCCACCAGGTTGTTGATCAGCGCGGGCAAGGCAAAGCGCACGGCCAGCGGCAGCTGCACCTGCATCAACGTCTGGCGCCGCGACAACGCCAGCGAACGCGCCGCCTCCAGCGTGACGGCCGGCACGGCCTCGATGCCGGCGCGCAACGCTTCCGCATGGAACACGCCCTTGTGCAGCGCCACTACGATCACCACCCACGCGAACGGCGTGATGGGATTGCCGCCGCCCAGCTTCTGCGTGATAAGCATGTTCAGCACCAGGAACGCGCAATACAGCTGCACCAGCGTGGGCGTATTGCGCGTGACTTCCACAAAGGCCTGCAAGGGCCGCGCTAGCCAGGGTCGGCCGCTGGTCAGCGCCGCCGCGATCAGCACGCCGAACAACAGGCTGACCGGAATGGTCCACGCGCACAGCTGCAAGGTGACCAGCATGCCGTGCCCAAACGCGGACAATTCGCCCGGGTCCTGCACGAAGCTGTAGTTCAGGCCCAGAGGTTTGAAGGCATCGACCCAGGCATGCAATACCGTCTCGATCATGCGCCGGCCTCCCGCATGCTGCCCGGGTACGTCTTAGCGAAATCTGTCATCGTCCATCGATCCCGTATCGGCCGCGTTCAGCCGCCCTGCCGGGCTTTGGCGTGCAGTTCCTGCAACAGCGGTTGGGCGGGCTCGATGCCCAGCCGCTTCTCGGTCGCGATCAGCCAACCGCTGCGGTGCCAGTCCTGAACCACCTTATCGACGGCGGCGATGGTGTCGGCTTCGCCTTTGCGCGTCCACACGACGGAGTTCGCGGGCAGGATCTCGGTGCCGATGGGCGCGTGATAACCGGCCCATTCCGGGTTGTTGCGCAGCAGGGGTTGGATCAGCGTGGAATCATGCACGGCGGCCACGCACTGGCCGCCGCGCAGCGCCAGCAGCGAATCGGATGCGCCCTTGTAGCCCTTGACCACCGCGCCGTAGTCGGTGGACAGCGGCCTGGCGAAGCTGCTGCCCTGCGACACGCACACGGGCTTGCCGCGCAGGTCTTCCCACGTGTGGATACCGCTGGTCTTCAACGTCGCGGCCGCGCCGCCCACGCGAAAGAACGGCGTGGGCGCGTAGCCCAGGATCTCGGCGCGTTCCGGGTTCAATTCCATGGAAGCGATCAGCAGATCGACCTTGCCGGAAATCAGGAATTGCGTGCGCGTCGCGGTCTGCACCTGCACCAGCTCCGCCTTCACGCCCAGCCCTTCTGCCAGCGCGCGCGCCAGTTCGGGATTCCAGCCGACCAGTTGTTGCGTGGCCGGGTCCAGCGAGCCGAACACGCCGCCGTTGGCCAGCACGCCGATGGTCACGGTGCCGCGCTGCTTGATCTTGTCCAGCGTGGCGTCGGCATGAACCGCGCTGGCGGTCAGCGCCAAGGCCAGAGAGACTGCGCCACGGGCCAGGCCCGAGGGTTGAAAGAATGCCATGTCGATGTCTTGTCGTAAGTTGAACGTGTGCCCATGCTGCGGGCACCGGGTCGGCAAGACAAAGAAGACTTTCAGATATCAATATGCGCCGCCTGCCGCGCGCGAGGTGCGCGGCAGGACGGCAAGCCGGGCTATCCGCCCGCGTTGTCCGCCCCGTCAGCGACGTCCAACTGCGACGGCAACCGCCAGAGCAGGTCTTCCGTCATCTGCGACAGCATCACCACGCCCAGCATGCCCATGTTGCGCCGGACCTCTTCCACGATCAGGCTCAGGGCGCGCGCCACGCCGCGCTGTCCGGCCACCGTCGCCGCGTAGTTGAAGGGCCGCCCCACGAACACGCAGCGCGCGCCCAGCGCCAGCGCCTTCAGTACGTCGGAGCCGCGTCGCACGCCGCTGTCGAGCATGACGTCCATGCCGCCCGCCGCCTGCACCACGTCGGGCAGAGCGAGCAGCGGCGACACGCTGCCGTCCAGTTGCCGGCCGCCGTGGTTCGACACGATCACGCCGTCCATGCCCTGCGCGCGCGCCGTGCGCGCATCGTCGGGATGCAGGATGCCCTTGATGACCATCTGCCCCTTCCAGCGGCGGCGGATGGCGGCCACGTGACGCCAGTTCAAATGGCCGCGATCCGAGAAGTCGCGCAGCACGTTGGCCGACAGAATCGGCGCGCCGCGCGTGGCGTAGTTGTTTTCGAAATGGGGCATGCCGTGGCGCCAGAGCGTGCGCAGGAACGTACCGAACAGCCAGCGCGGATGCGTCAGGCCCTGCCATGCCAGCCCAAGGCTGGGCCGCAGCGGCGTAGAGAAGCCGGCCCGCACGTTGTTCTCGCGGTTGGCGGCGACAGGCGTGTCCACGGTCAGCACCAAAGTGGTCACGCCGGCGCCCGCCACGCGATCGATCAAGGCCGCGATCTGCGACTCGTCGCCCGGCAGATACGCCTGAAACCACGTGCCCGGCGCGGCCTGCATCACCTCTTCCAGCCGGATCAGCGACGAGCCGCTCATGATGCAAGGCACGTCCGCATCGGCCGCCGCGCGCGCCAGCACGATGTCGCCGCGATAACTGGACAGCGCCGCAATGCCCATGGGCGCCACGCCGACGGGCGCGGCGTAGTCGCGGCCCAGCACGGTCGTGCGCGTACTGCGCTGGGACACGTCGACCAACACCCGGGGCCGGAACGCGTATTGGGCGTATGCCTGCCGGTTACCACGTTCGGACTGCCCATCCTCGACCGCGCCCGACACATAGGCATAGATGGGTTTGGGCAGGCGGCGCCGGGCGGCGGCTTCGAAATCTTGCAGGCCAAGCAGATGGCGCAACGGGTCGGACATGCAGGCTCCTTGCGGCGCAGGGGGCCCGGCTGTCGGACCCGCCGCGCTGTCGATTCAGGCGATGGCGCACGACTATAGGCGTGAGACCTGTTTGAATAAAGTGACTTTATCGACAGCGTTCATTACACTTTTCTTCGCCCTGACCACCGCATTCCTGCCATGACGCTCAAGCAACTCGAAGCCTTTTACTGGGCCGCCACCTGCAAGAATTTCGCCATTGCCGCGAACCGTCTCAATATCTCGGTGTCGTCCTTGTCCAAGCGCATCGGAGAATTGGAAGCGTCCATCGGCGCCGACCTGTTCAGCCGCAGCGCCCGCAGCGCCACCCTGACGGCGCTGGGAGAACAGCTGGTGCCGCACGCCAAGGACCTGCTGCGCAACGCCGATCAATTCATGCAGCAGGCCAGCAACAACCTCACCTATTCCGGCCGTTGCCGTTTCGGCGCGGGAGAGCTCACGTCGATGACGTGGATGCCCCGATTGATCGACGACATCCAGCGCGCCTATCCCAACCTGCTGGTGGAACCCTTCGTGGGTGTGGGCGAGCTGGTCGAGCGCGGACTCGAGGAAGGAGAGCTGGATTTTGCCGTCATCGCGGGGCCGTCCTCACGCGCGTCCATCGCCTCGCACCTGATCGGCAGCGCGGCCTTCGAATGGGTGGCGGCCCCGCGCGCCGTGCCCGACCCTGCCGCGCTGACGCCCGCCGACCTGCCGGGCCTGACCCTGATCACGCAGCCGCCAAGTTCCGGCGTCATCCGCATGCTGGACGACTGGCTGACCGAACAAGGCGTCTCGCCCGGCCGCACGCAATGCTGCAACAGCTGGGGCGCCATCGCGGGCATGCTGCGGCACGGGCTGGGCCTGGGATTTTTGCCCACGTCCTGGGCGCGCGCGCTGATTCAGCGCGGCGACCTGCAAGCGCTGCCCGGCCTGCCGCCCCTGCGCCCCCTGCCCTATACCTTCCAATGGCGGCGCGACGATACGCGCCCGATGCTGGCGGACTTGCGCGTGCTGGCTCAGTCCGCGCAGGACTTCGGCGTGCCGGCCGGCATGCTGTAGCGCCCCGGGCGGGCACCTGAACGCGGCGCTTGAACGTGCGTGCCGCACTGTTTCGAAAAAGTCGCTCAATAATCAGAAAATTATTCGCTTTATCTCCGGTTTCACCCCGCGTAGAGTCGCCTCGAACAATGAACGCCCCTACGGAGACAAGGTGCAATGCCGGATTTCGGTTCCCCCTCGCAAGACTTTCCCAAACGCCTTTGCCGGCTGGACCTGTGGCTGAACCCCGTGTTCGACGAAATGATCGGCGCGCAGCCGGACATCGCCTTGTCGGTGCTGCCCGCCCGGGGCGATGACGCCCGCACGCTGGCGGGCTTGCGGTCTGCCCACGCCTATCACGTGTCGGCCGCCAAGGACGAACTGCCGCGTCAGTGGTTCGTGAATGCCGAGCTGATTGCAGAGTGTCCCGATCTGGTGTGCGTCTCATCCGGCGGCGCGGGGTATGACACGGTGGACGTGCCTGCCTGCACGGCGGCCGGCATCGCGGTCGTGAACCAGGCGGGCGGCAACGCCGCGTCGGTGGCTGAACACACCTACGCGCTGCTGCTGGCCGTGCAGCGCCGCGTGGTCGAGTCGCACCAGCGGCTGCGGCACGACACCGGTTTTACGCGCGAGGACCTGATGGGCCACGAAATCCACGGCACCGTAATCGGGCTGGTGGGCATCGGCCAGATTGGCTCGCGCGTGGCGCGCATTGCGCAAGGCTTCGGCATGCGCGTGATTGCGCATGACCCGCTGCTGGACGCCGACACCATCCGCGCACGCGGTGCGGAACCCGTGTCCTTGCCCGACCTGCTGGGCCAGGCGGACGTGGTGTCGCTGCATTGCCCGCTGGACGCCTCCACGCGCGGCATGATCGACGCGCGCGCCTTTGCCGCGATGAAGCCGCAGGCGGTCTTCGTCTCTACCGCACGCGGCGGCATCCACGACGAGGCGGCGCTTTACGACGCGTTGCGCGCGGGCCATCTGCGCGGCGCTGGCCTGGACGTCTGGCAGCAGGAGCCGCCCCCGGCCGACACCCCGCTGCTGGCGCTGCCCAACGTTGTCGCCACCTTTCACACGGCGGGCGTCACGCACGAAGCCCGTCGCAATGTTGCGCAGTCCTCGGCGCAGCAGTTGATGGCGATGCTGCGCGGCGAGCGTCCGCCGCAATTGGTCAACCCCGAAGTCTGGCCCGTGGCGTCGGCGCGTATCGCCGCACTGCTCGCGCGCGGCCCGGCCGTTCAGTAACGCGGACGAATCCGTACCGCTCAGAAATTCAGTACCCCTGATTCAGTACCGCTGAGAAAACCAGTGCGGCATCAAGCCGCCGATCCATCCCAAGAGGAGACACCATGCAATACCCCTGCAAGAAGCGCCGCACCCTGCGCGCGCTGGCGGCGTCCATCGCCCTGATGTCCTGCGCGACCCTGTACGCCACTGGCGCGCAAGCGGCCGGCTACCCGGAACACCCCATCAACCTGATCGTGTCGTACGGCCCCGGCGGCGGCACGGATCTGGTGGCGCGCATGATGGCGCCCTTCCTGCAAAAGTACCTGGGCAACGATGCGCGCATCGTGGTGCTGAACCGCCCCGGCGCGGGCGGCGCCATCGGCTTTACCGAACTGGCCCGCGCGCAGCCCGATGGCTACACCATCGGCTTCATCAACACGCCCAACCTGCTGACGATTCCCATCGAGCGCAAGTCCAGCTTCACCTGGCAAAGCTACGACCTGCTGGGCAACCTGATCGACGATCCGGGCGCCTTCACGGTGCGCAATGACAACGAACTGAAGACGTTGGCCGATCTGTCCGCCTATGCCAAGAAGAACCCGGGCAAGGTGACGGTGGGCACGACGGGAACCGGGTCCGACGACCACCTGGCCATGCTGCGCTTCGAGCGCGCGTCGGGCACGAAGCTGAGTCACATTCCGTATAAGGGCGCGGGCGAAGTACGCGGCGCGCTGGCCAGCGGCGAAATCACGATCGGCGCGATCAATGTGGGCGAAGCGCTGCAATACCAGAAAGGCGGCACGCCGCTGCGCTTCCTGGGGCAGATGGGCAAGACGCGCTCGGCTGCGTTGCCCGACATGCCCACGTTCAAGGAACAGGGCTACGACTTTGAACTGGCCTCCCTGCGCGGCCTGGCCGCGCCGAAGGGCTTGCCCGCCGATGTGCGCGCCAAGCTGACCGACGCCGTCAAACGCACGGTGGATGATCCGGCGTTCCAGGCCAAGGCGAACGAGATGTTCGCGCCCTTGCGCTACCTGCCGCCCGCCGACTACGCACGGGAATTGGCGAGCGGCGAGGCGGAGTTCCAGACGCTCTGGAAGGAAGCGCCCTGGCTGGACAAGTGACGTCTTACTTGGGCTTGACGTCTTCGCCCGGATAACCGTCGAT
Source organism: Achromobacter piechaudii NBRC 102461 (assembly GCF_001571245.1). Lineage (GTDB taxonomy): Bacteria > Pseudomonadota > Gammaproteobacteria > Burkholderiales > Burkholderiaceae_B > Achromobacter > Achromobacter piechaudii. The sequence continues at coordinate 1,441,227 of NZ_BCTK01000001.1, forward strand.
GTAGGCCCGGCCCGAGCAACGCAGCATCGCCACGCAGGCCGGCGCGCCGGTCTTCGTGGTGCACGTGGCGCGCGCCTCTTCGCGCGCGGCGACGGGGTCGGGGTTCAGCGCCGTGAAGCGCGTGCCCCGGCCTTCGCTGCCCTTCACCCATGCCATGCCGACGCAGGTGTCCTTGTAGGTCAGTACCTTGCGGCAGTCCTTGCATTCTTCCCACTTCAGCAGCGTCGACATCGCGTCGTCTTCCTTCGGATAACCATCCGAATAGACCAGCCCGCCATCGGCGCCTTCAGCGACCGCACCCCAGTATTGCCGATCGTTGACCTTGGCCGACAGGGCCTCTACGTCGGCGGGCTTGGCGCGCTTTGCGGCTTGCAGATCGGCGGCGCTGTAGCCCGGGCCCACGCAGTACGGCAGCGTCATCAGGCGGCACTTGCCATCGGGGCTGCCTGCGGTGCAGCGGCGCATGGCCTTCTTGGCGGCCAATTCGGGCGACACGCTATTGCCCGGAAACAGGTCGTGGCGCGAGTTGCGCGCATAGGCCAGGCAGCTGTCGGAAAACCAGTTGAGCTTCTTGCATTCCTTGCCGCCCTGGCGGCGGCACTCGGCCAGCGAGGCGGCCTCGGCGTCCTTCTGCGACAGTTCCGGCATCGCCCAATATGTCTTGTCGTGATTGCCGTCGGTGGCAACGCCACCAAACTGCTTGTCGGCATACGCGGGATTTGCGGCCAAACCGGCCACCAGAGCGATAGCGGCGAAGGCGGCGCGGATCAGGGGGTGAAAGCGGGCAGGCATCATCGTCGTGGGTCTTGGAGGAATGAATGCGAAAGTGCAGCGGGGAAGTGAAGCGCGGCAGTGAAGCGCGAGAGTCAAGCGGACCGATCTTAGCAAACAGGACCGCCGCTCCGTCCCCCTGATTTGGGGCATGCCAGGCATATTGCGTAACAAATTTCACATACCGAGAGAAGATTGCTGGCCCCGTTTTCCGGTAAAAATGTCGGACTTTTATCAAGCGCTTATGTGCTTGTTTCCTCGGTCGGCAGGCTGTTATCGCATTAACAAAGGATGCGTTCGAAGCCATCGCCTGTCACGAAGAGAAACAATCGAGCTGCCTGATCCCGACCTGCCCGCCGGCTGTTGATGCCGGCAGGATCTTTTTGCCACGGAACATCGACCGCCCACCATGACGTCGCCCCTGCCTTGTTCGTCCCGCCGCAAACCGCTCCTGTTGCCGGCCACCCTGATTGCCGCCGCGTTGGGCTTATCAGGTTGTGCGCCGATGCCTACGGGCGGCAGCTCGGCGCTGCCCTCGCTGGGCAATGTGTTCAAGTCGGGCTTGTCGTTTTCGCCTAGCGTGAACGTGGCCAAGAACATGGAAGGCCGGTCCATCAACGACGCCATCGCCGCGCTGGGCGAGCCCTCGAAAAAGCGCGCGGTGGGCAACACGATGGAACTGGAATGGTCCGATTACCAGGCGGCGCCGTATACGGAATGGGTCACCACGGGCACGAGCCAGCAGGTCGTCGGCATGATCCCCGCCACCAATACGAGCGCCGCGACGCCGGTCTTTCAGACCAACAGCACGGGCCATTACCAGAATCGCACGCGCGTGTATGAATGCACCGTGCTGATGCGGATGCAGGACAGCATCATCACCAGCACCAGCGTCGACGGCAACGTCTGCCCCGAATTCATTGCCGCCTTGCGCAAGTGGGCGGGAGAAGCCGACGCCAACAACTATGTGGTGAAGTAAGCCGCGCGGCCGCCGTCAGGCACGTGAGCCCGCACGAGCGGGTTCACGCCAAGACCGCTGCCAAGCAGGCCCGCGCAACGTCGGCAACGCGCGCGGGCGCGGCAAGAACACGGCCATTACTCGGCCAGCTTGATCGCCCCACTATCCAGCAGCTTTTGCCATTTGGCGGTGTCGTCGGCGATAAACTGCTGCAAGTCCGCGCGCGAACCGCCCCCAGCGATCATGCCCGCGTTGGCCACCGCCGTTTCAAACGCGGGTGACTTCACGGTTTGCCGCAGCGCTGCGTTCAGTTGCTCCAGCACAGCCGCGTCGATGCCGGGCGAGGCAGCGACGGAAAACCACTGGCTGGCCTCATAACCCGGAAAACCGGATTCGGCCACGGTGGGCACATCGGGCAAGGCATCGAGCCGCACCTTCGTGGTCACGGCGTAGGCCTTGAGCGCGCCGGCCTTGATCTGCGGCAGCACGGGCGAAGACCCCAGGATGGCCAGCGGAATCTGCCCACCCGCTACATCCGACACCGCCTGGCCGCCGCCCTTATACGGCACGTGCACGATGTGCGTGCCGGCGTACTGGTTGAGCAATTCGCCCGCCAGGTGTTGCGACGTGCCATTGCCGGAACTGCCGTAGCTCCAGTTCTCGGGATGCTTGCGCGCATCCGCCAGCACATCGGCCAGCCGGGGCAAGGCGCGCTGCGCGGGGCCCACGACCACCATCGGCCCTTGCGCCATCAACATGACGGGCGCAAGTTCTTTGCCGATGGCCGGCTGCGGACTAGGGTAGATCAGCGGACCGGGCACGGTGATCAGATAGCCGTCACCGGCCTTGCTGCGCGCCACCATCTGTAGCGCAATCGCGCCCGATGCGCCGGGCTTGTTCTCGACCACCACGTTCAGCCCCGTGCGCCGCGCCAGGTCTTGCGCCGCCACGCGCGTCAGCACGTCGGCGGTGCCTCCTGGCACGAACCCCACGATCCAATTGATCTGTTTGCCGGGCCAGGACAGTGTGGCCTCGGCCGACGCGGCCATGGGCAGCGTCAGGGCGCAGCCCAGGCCGGCCCATGCAATGGCGCTACGAATAACGGACTTCATGACTTCCCCTTGTGCTTGGCGCCGTCTATCGCGGGCCGTTCAATCCCCGTCGGCGCGACCGGGGGTGGTGTTGGGATGTTCGGCGCACGACGCGTTGAAGGCTTGCACCATCTTGAGCATCGGTCCGAGCACCCAGGTGTTGAAAATCAAGATATCGCTTTCTTCCTTCGGGTCCTGCTTCAGGTTGAAGAGGTACGGCGATTCCAGCTTGCCCTTGCCTTCGTTGACTTCGGGCTCCCAGTAGAAATGCAGCTTCCAGTCGCGCCATTTCACCGCGCGCAATTCGTTCTTGATGTAGAACAGGAAACCCTGGCGCGCCGAATCCGAACGCGCGCCCGTAAAGAAGTCGGTCTGGTCGATGCCGTCGATCGGCCGGTCGTCGGGCACGGTGGCGCCGCCGATCCGCGACAGCGTCGTGTACAGGTCGGTCACGTGCACGATTTCGTTGGACACCTTGCCGGCTTGGACCTTGCCCGGCCAGCGGATGATGAACGGCACGCGCAGGCTGCCTTCCATCGCGGTGTGATACGTGCCGCTCCAGGGGCCGGCGGTGCCGCGATAGGGCCGGCGATATTCCGGGCCGTTGTCGCTGCAAAAAATGAAGACGGTGTTCTCGGACAGGCCCAGCTCGTCCACTTCGGCCATGATCTGGCCGACGCGATGGTCCATTTCCACCATGGAATCGGCGAAGTCGCCCGCGCCCGTGCGCCCCGCGAAGTCAGGATGCGGCAGCGTGGGAAAGTGCAGGTGCACCAGCGGCAGGTACAGGAAGAACGGCCGGCCTTCCCGCGCATGCTCGCGCATGAAGGTCTGGGCGTGCTGCACCAGATCGGCGTCGATGCCTCGGCGGCTGTCCAGGTCGTACAGCTTTACATTGCTGGACGGCCGCCCGGCGCGGCCTTCCATGATGTAGGGCAATTCGGCCACGCTGGGGTCAAAGCCGATCGACGAGGTGAACTGGCTTTCGTCGGTGGTGCGCGGTATGCCGTACCAGTGATCGAAGCCGCGATCCGACGGGTAGCGGCCGGGGATGTCGCCCAGGTGCCATTTGCCGTAGTGTGCGGTGGCGTAGCCCTGGCTGGACAGTTGTTGCGCCAGCGTGATCTCGTCGCGCGTCAGCCCTTGCGGCAATCCCGGCGGCACCGATTGCAGGCAGCCCGTGCGTATCGGGTGCCGGCCGCTCATGAGCGCCGAACGGGTCGGCACGCAGTCGCTTTCAACGTTGAAGTTATGCAGCAACAGGCCCTGGGTGGCCAGGCGGTCGATGTTGGGCGTGGGCGCGCCGCGCAACGCGCCGCCGCCATAACAGCCCAGCTCGCCCCAACCCAGGTTGTCGGCAACGATCAAAACGATATTCGGGCGGTTCGGCATGCGCGCGGCTCTCTATGGATTCGGTCTGGGGTATGTCCGGATTCTAGGGTCGGGCGCGGCGCGTAATATTCCAGAAAGTATGTTCTGGAATTCCTGCTGTTCATGAATCTTTCCCTGCGCGACATCGAATATTTCCTGGCTGCGGTCGAACACGGGCATCTGGAACGCGCGGCGGCGGCCTGCGGCGTCAGCCAGCCCGCCCTGTCCAAATCGCTGCGGCGGCTGGAAGCCGATACCGGCCTTGTCCTGATGCAGCGGCACGGCCGGGGGCTGGCGCTCAGTTCCGAAGGCACGGTGTTCTTGCAACACGCCAAGCGGCTCTGGGCCGAATACCGCGACGCGGTGCGCCACGCCATGGAGCTGCGCGTGGGCGAGGCAGGCTTGCTGCGCATCGGCGCGACGGGCGCCACGATGGACAGCGTCGTCATGCCCGTGCTCCAGCGCCTCCTGCCGCGCCGCCCGGCCTTGCGGGTGCAGCTGACCCAAGGGCTGTCGGACGATCTGAACGCGCAGGTGGAAGGCGGCAAGCTCGACCTGGCGGTAACGCCCATCTATGCCGACGGCCCGCCCACCTTGCGCCACGAGATCATGTTCGAGGACCCCTTGTGCGTGGCGGCCGGGCGTCGCCACCCGCTGGCCGGCAAAGCGCGCGTGGCGCTGCGCGAACTGGCCGGACTGCGCTGGATCCTGCCGCGCCCCACCTCGGTCGCGCGGCAACTGCTGGACGCGCGCTTCGCGGAAGCGGGCCTCGCGCTGCCTGCGGCGGCCCTGGAAGTCGAACACTTTTCTGACGGCTCGCTCAAGCTATTGGCTGACGCCGACATGTTGGCCGTGCTGCCGCAAAGCGCGCTGGCGGGCAGCGCCGACGTGGTGACGCTGCCCGTGGCGCTGGGCGCGCCGCTGCGCCGCAGCATCGCGTTGATCTCGCGGCGCGGCACCACGTGGTCGCCCCTGATGGACGAATTCCGGCAGGCCGTGCTGGCCGGCCCCTGACGCTGCACGCGGGCGGCGATATCGCTACAATCGCCCCGCCCCATCCCTCCCGCCTTGCGGCCCGCACGCTGCCGCTACGCCCCCCTTCCCCGCTTCGAGAGTTTCATGTTTCGGCAGTTGTTGGCCCTGGTCCTAGGGCCGCTACTCGGTTTGTTCGTTGTCTGTATCGGCAACGCATTCATCTCTTCCCTGACCACGCTGCGCCTGGACGCCGCCGGCGAATCCGCCACCGTCATCGGCCTGATTTCGTCGTCGTACTTCATTGGCCTGACGTTGGGCGCGATCTTCAACGACCGCCTGATCGTGCGCATCGGCCACATCCGCGCCTACAGCAGTTTTGCGTCCCTGATCGCCGTGACCGTGCTGTTGCAGGGCCTGATCTACGGGCCCACGGCCTGGTTCGTGCTGCGCCTGATCAACGGCTGGGCCTGCGTGGGCGTCTTCCTGGTGGTGGAAAGCTGGCTGCTGCTGGCTGGCGATCCGAAAATGCGCGGGCGCCTGCTGGCGCTCTACATGATTGCGCTGTATGGCTCGGGCATGCTGGGGCAGGTTCAGCTGGGGGCCATCACGCAGTTGGGAGACATGGCGCCCTTCATGATCGCGGGCCTGCTGGCGTCGTTGTCGGTGATGCCGATGGTCATCATTCCGCGCATCTCGCCGCTGGTCGAACGCGTTGAGCCGCTGATGCCGCAGCATCTGATTCGCATGACGCCCACGGGCGTGATGGGCTGCTTCGGCTCGGGCGTGGCGATCGCGGCGGTGTACACGCTGCTGCCGCTGTACCTGCAACGCATCGGGCTGGACGTGGCCGAGGTCGGCAAGATGATGGGCGCGGTCATCCTGGGCGCGATGGTGTTGCAGTACCCCGTGGGCCGCTGGTCCGACCTGCGCGACCGCCAGGTGGTGCTGATCGCGCTGGCGGTGTTCTGCACCGTCCTGAGCCTGTTGATCCTGCTGCTTCCGGCCGGATCGCCGCTGCTTATCGTGCTGCTGTTCCTTCTGGGCGGCGGCGTGTTCGCCATCTATCCGGTGGCCGTCAGCCACGCGGCCGACCGTGCGCCGGCCGACGCGCTGGTGCGGATGATCCAGGGCCTGCTGCTGATCAATTCGCTGGGATCGGCGCTCAGTCCGCTGGCCATTTCGCAGGTGATGGCAAGGTATGGCGCGGCGGGCCTGTTCTGGTGCTTTACCGCCTTGAACCTGAGCTTGCTGGCATTTTTCCTGTGGCGTCGTGGCGAGCGCCCGGCCCCCGCCCCCGTGGCGCCGTTTGCCGCCGCCGCGCAGATGTCGCCGGCCGGGGTCGAGATGCGCGTCACCGAAGACCTGGTGCAAGGCGCGCTGGACCACGAGATGACCGAGGACCTGACCAATGTGGTCCCGGGCACGGACGCCGCGGAACCGGTGCTGACCACCGAGCCCGACGCCAGCGCCGCGCGGGCCGGCGCGGACTGAGGACCGACCGGGTGACGCCGAAATCGGCGCGAGCGCGTCCGGCTCGGACCGACATGTAACCCCTCGGTAATACCTGAAATATCGTGAAGCCCCGCCCCCAACCCGCGCCCTTATACTCGCCAGCGCGCGCCGTGGCCGGCTGCCCCCGTGGGCGATTCCGATCCCGGTAAAGCCACGCCCCGGCCCGTCGCAAGCCCGTCCGCCTTTGCATTCCAAAGAAAACAATAGGAAAGCGCGATCCTCATGACTCCCGATTCGAAGGTCAGCCTGCCCGTTCGCAGTACGCTGGCAAGCCTGTTTGCCGCCGCCTGCGTGGCCCTGTCCGCCTCGCCCTCTGTCGCCTCGACGGATGCGTCCGCTCCGATATCCCGGCAGGCCGCCGCCGCCGTGACGCCGCCCGATGCGCCCACGGTGATGTACTACATCTACCAGGTGGACGGCAAAGGCGAGACGACATACGAAGTCACGAACGGCAGCGTCGCCACCTATTGGTTCGGGCACGCGTTCGAGTCGGAAGGCACGCATTACTACACCGGCTTCGCCTGGGACACGGCCGACCGCTATGGCAAGCCGGGCGAGGACGACGTCGGCCCCGGCACAAAAGTGAATATCACCGAGGTCACCTTCGTGCTGACCGACCCGGCCGCCGAACGCCCGTGGAAATTTCGCGGCATGGAACACACCATCGGCGAATTCGGCGCGTATGAACGGGGCGAGGACGTCGACCCCAAGCGCAAGCCGCTCGAATACCGCACGCCCGCCGGCAAGCTGCTGCTGGCCGTGCCCACCACCAGCTTTGACAACGGCATCACCAGCACCGGCTACGCGCTGCTGGTCTTCAACCCGGCGCGGCTCAAGGAAGAAGTCGATGGCAACGTCTGGACCTACGTCGGCAGCCTGCTGACGGGCGAAGACAATAGCGCGGCCTGCGCCGACGGCGAGGTCATGCCCTGCACGTCCAGCAAGGGCGAGCTGGTCTTCACCTCCGACGGCAAGCAGGACATGCCGACGGTGGCGGTCAAACCCAGCGGCACGACGATCTCCGGCCCGAACAAGACTCGCCAGTTGAGCGCGGCCGACGCCACCACCTTCACGTTCGACGCCGCCAAGCGGACCTACGTGGAAAGGTAAGGCTGCCACACGGCGGGCTCCCCAGATGCCGGCCGTATGACCAATACCTACCCCCTGTAACACCGCTGTATTACAGCTGCAATACAGCTTTCGTACAGGTGCTATTAAGCCCATCTGCCTACAATTTCCGCATGGAATTTATTCCGCTTTCCGGATTGGATGTTCATGCGGTTTTTACAGCAGGCTTCGGTTTCCCCGCATCGGGGCGGGATACGCATTGATTCCCCCGATTCCCGCCAGGCAAGCGCGGCGCTGCAAGCGCTGACGCATTTCCTGACGCAGTCGGGCTTGCGCAGGGCGGCGAACTGTTCCGCCCTGACGGGCGCCTCGCCCGGCGCGCAGGCCTGGTTGCACACCGCGTTCGCGCGGGCGTTCGCTCCCGATCACGACACCACGCAGCTGGCCCACAAGCTGGCCTTGCGCACCGACACCGACGACGCCGACCTGGACCGCGAGATCCTCTTGGCCATGCTGGCAAGCCCCGTCGCGTTCACCTTTCCGGACGTCGCCGAACTTCAATCGGCCGTGCGGATCCGTCGCTACATCGTCCAGGCCGCCCGCCGCACAGCGCTGGCATTCGATACCGAACACGCCGAACGACCTGAGGACTACTGGACCTACGACGAAGCGCGCGGCTTCACCATCCTGCCGGGGCGTTCTCTGATCGAAGGGCTGCGCCGCGCGACGCAGCCGCAGGCCTCGGGCCAGCTGTACGCATTCTCGTGCTACCGCGCAACCGAATACGTGACCGTGCTGGGCATCGCGCAGGAACTGCAACAGGCCAACCCCGAGCTGGCGCAACGCCTGCAACGCCAATGGGAAACGCGGGCCGTGATGTCGGGACGCTTTCACGAGGCGTTCCTGCATGAATACGGTTCGATGGACGCGCCGCTGCCGCAACGCTTCTACGTGCCCGGCGACCGCCTGTGGTTCCGCAACCCGGACGCCGCCTCTTCCGATGTGGAAGGCTATGAAGGCTCATGGGTGTTCTATCTGGGCAATGGCCTGTTCAACAACTTCTGGGAACGCGGCAAGCCCTATACGCTGACCGCCAAGTGCGTGGAGATTTTCCACTGGCGTCATGGCCTGCATGTGGACGCCGACGGCAAATGCCGGATGGACGAAGGGGTGGTGCAAGAGCGCGTGCAGCAGACACTGGCGGACCCCGCCGCCACTGCCGCCGTGCTGGCGCGCATGGCGCGCATCCGCGATCCGCAAGGCGTGTACGCCGAGGGCGGCTGCATTGATGCAACCCGCGAGCGAGTGCGCTGGGTGCGGCCCGGGCATTCCGACATTGTCCTGCCCGAGTGCGCGGGTCCCGACGCCGCATGGGCCATCGCGGCCTGAAGTACTGACCGCATCCATACGGCGCGTGCAACAATCGCGCCATGAATCTGTTCCTGTTCGGTTTTCCCATCGTGGTGACGCTCGCCGTCATCGTTCACGCCTGCCTGCGCCCGCGTCAGGGCGATACCATTCGCAAGCTTGCGCTGCGCGTGCTGGCCGGGGGGTTGCTATACGGGGCCATCGGACCCGCGCTTGGCCTGGCCGTAGTGCCCCTGACGTTGACGATTCCCGATAGCCTGCAAAATATCACCGGTCTGCAGGTCGCCTATCTGATCGGAGGCATCCCCGCGCTCATGTGCGGCATGACCGCGGGCGCACTCAAGCGGGTCCCCTTCGATTGGTCCGTGCCTGCCGCCGTGTGTGGCGCGGGCGCGCTTTACGGATATGTGTTCATGTTGCCGATCGTCGGCGTGGATCGCATCCGTTCATGGACCGAAGCGCTACAGATCGGCGCACTGCCCGGCCTGGCAGCGGCCGCCTTGTGTTCGATTCCGTTCCTGCGCATGGGCGCAAAAAAGACAACAACGCCCAGCTGAAAGTCTGGAAAAACCAAAAAGACTTCTGTATTCTGACTTTCGCGGAATTCATCATTTCGCGCCGCCCACCGTTTCATTTTTGATCTGGCGGGCCGGTTCCAAGCTCAGTGCGACTGGCAATTCGTGGTAACCCCTGGCCGTAGGACAGGATTTCGGCAGACCCCGAAATCGCGGAGGGCACGTGAAGCAGCAACTGAAAGCAGACCTGGCGCTGCACGCGCCCACCCATTTCGCAGCCATCCCGGCTGCGCGCGCGCCATCAACCGTTTCCACTGATCAAGCCCCTGGCCGCATGGCCATGCGCGGAAAAGCCCTGCGCGCTCCACGCACATCCCGCCCTCTTCCACAACCCTGACGCGCCATTCCCACGCGGCGTTGCAGCCCCCGGCCCTGACTGCCGATCGACATGGCGACACATAGGAAAGTGAGCTTGTTGGCTGTGCTGATCGCGCTGGCGGTACTCAGCGTGGCGGTCGGCTTCGCCAACGCCCTGTACGCGGGCTATCAGGTGCAGAAGGCGCAGGCGGTGCGCAATACGCTGGAATCGAACCGCGCTTATGCGCAGAAGCTCTCCGAGGTCATCACGCTTTACATGGCGGCGGCCCACCGGCAGTTGGATGCCAGCGCCGCCGCGTTTTCCGGCCAGCGTCCCCCACAGGAAGAAAGCGCGGCCGCGCTGGCCCGCCTTGCCGCAAGAATCGAGGGCGCGTCCGCCGTGCTGCTGACCGACGCGCAAGGAGACGTTACCGCCCGCAGCGCGCAGAGCCCGAACGCGCTCGCCGCCATCCGCAACCTGGCCGAGCTGCGCGTGACCGAGTATCGGATGGGCGACTGGGTCCGGCCCTGTTGCCAATCGAACGCAGAGCCCGCCACGTTGACATTGGTGAACCCGCTTGCCGATGGCGGCGCGCTGGCTGCCGTGGTGATCCTTGAACGCGGCAGCCAGATCGACCGCTTGGTGGGCGAGCATCCCTATGCCGACGGCACCCGCGTGTATCTCGTCAACCGCGACGGCCAGGCGCTGTATAGCCACGATGCCGACACAAGCGCCGTCGTCCTGCCCGGCGACACCCCCAGCGGCGCGCCCGCCATGACCGCGCCGGGTTCGGCCCAGGTCGCGGACGCCTCGGGCCACGTCATGCTCACCGGCTACGCGCCGCTGGGCAAGGGCAAATGGGCAGTGGTGGTTCAGCGGCCGCTGGACCACGCGCTGTCTCCGTTGAAGGCGCTGCTGCGCGAATCGCTACGGCTGGCCATCCCGGCCGTCCTGTTGACCTTGATCGTCGTCAGCGCCCTGGCCTACGCCATCGCGCGCCCGCTCACGCGCTTGACGCGCGCGCTGGCCAGCCCCGTCGAGGCGGACCCCGACAAGGCAACACCGGACGAACCCCGCGCCTGGTACGCCGAGGCCGACGCGCTGCGCCAGGCCCTGGCCGCCAGGCTCGCACAGCACCACCACGAAGTCGACCGGCTGAACGCGGAATCCATGACCGACCCGATGACCGGGCTGATGAACCGCCGCGCCATGCGGTTGCGGCTGGACGAGCTGATAGCCGCCCGCAGCGCCTTCGCGGTCATCGCGCTGGACGTGGACCATTTCAAGCAGATCAATGACACGCACGGGCATCCGGTGGGAGATCAGGTGCTGATCGCGCTGGCGCGTACGTTGCGCGCCAGCGTGCGTCAACAGGATCGGCCCTTTCGGGTAGGCGGCGAGGAGTTCGTCGTGATCGTTCCCGGCGCGACCGAGCCCGTTGCCCTGGCCGCCGCCGAACGTATCCGCGCGAGCGTGGCGCAGACCCCGATGCCGCAAGGCGTGGGCCAGGTGACCGTGTCGGTCGGACTGGCGTTGTGGCCGGGCGATGCGCCCTCGCCTCAAGCCGTCGTCAAGTGCGCCGACCAGGCCCTGTACGCATCCAAGCAAGGCGGACGCAACCGCGTGACCCGATGGAACACCGGGCACGTCCCATCGACCAACCCCCTAGGCAAGGTGACATCGTGAGCTATTCATTGATCCTCGCATTGTGTGCAGCTGCGTTCTTCCTGCTTCTGCTGGGCGCGATCCGCATCGGACGCTATCTGGGCCATCGCCACAACATGGACGAGAAAAGCCGCGCGGGCTCGGCGGCGATTGAAGCATCGGTGTTCGCGCTGTTGGGTTTGCTGATCGCCTTCACTTTTTCGGGCGCGGCCCAGCGCATGGCCGACCGCCGCAACCTGCTCGTGCAAGAGGTCAATTCCATCGGCACCGCCTGGCTGCGCATCGATATGCTCAACGCGTCCGATCAACCGGCTCTGCGCGACCAGTTCCGGCGCTACGTGGACGAGCGGATCAACTACTACCGTCATGTGGCCGACCTGGACCAGCGCGACGCCATCGCCGCCAAAGCCTCCGCGCTGCAGAACGACATCTGGAAGGGATCGATGCTTGCCGCCCGGAACACGCCGCCGCCCTTTGCGACGTCCTACGTCGGCGCGGTCAACGATATGTTTGACGTCTCCACCGCGCAGACCGTGGCGCAAAAGGTCCACCCGCCCGTGATGACCTATGTGTTCCTGTGCTTCCTGGCGCTGGTCTGCGCCTGCCTGATCGGCCTGAATCTGGCCACCGCGCAGCGCGACACGCTGTTTCACCAGATCATCTACGCGCTGGTGATGACGGCGGCGCTGTACATCATCATCGACTTCGAATTTCCGCGGATCGGCGCGATCCGCATCGACCAGAGCGACACCCTGCTGATGGCCCAGCGCCAAGCCATGGGCGGCGCGGCCTCCGGAGCGCTTCCGTGACACGCGCCCGCCGGTGGGCGGCAAACGTGTCGGCTTGCATGGCCGCCGCGCTCGCGTGCGCCGCCGCCCCGCAGGCCGCTGCCCAAGGCTTGCGCCTGTCCAAGGACAATCTGCAAAAACGCGCCAACGGCGTGCTGGCCCTGATGTCCTTTTCCATCGTGCCGGACATCACCACCAGCTCGCTGTCGATCGGCAGCGGCGGCGGCACCACGGGCTCGTCCGATTTCTTCATGACGCAGCTGGGCGGCGGCGACACCATTTCCGATTCGGTGCCGATCTACCTGGAAGGCGTGCTGGCCGGCAGCCGCTACGATCCCACCTTCGTCGCCACTCAGGGCGCGGAATCGCGCGCCATCCCGACCAAGTGGAACAGCGTGTCGGCCACCGGCGGCATCGGCTGGGACTTCAAGCTGACCGATGAATTGAAGCTGCGGCCCATCTTCAACATTGCGCTGGGCAACGTCACCAGCGACCTGCGCGCGGCAAGCTGGTACGTCGGCCAGAAGACAGGGCGAGACATCGACTTTCTGGACCGGGGATCGCTGAACGCCTACGGCCTGGGCGGCTCGCTGATGCTGGACTACGAACACTACCGACCGGGCTACGAGGTGGACGTGGAGCTGCGCTATTCGGACATCCGCTTGAAGAGCTTCGACAGCTCCGCCGCCGTGCAGGGCAGCGCCATTGCGCAGTCGGCCAACCTGTGGGCGCGCTACCGGGCGCCCACAGGAGCGATCCTGCTGCAACGCCCGCTGCGTTATGTGCTGGAGTTCACGCATTCGGAATTCCTGGGCGACCAACGCGGCGTGCTGGGCTTTGACCGGCTGACGTCGGTAGGCGCGGGGCTGGAGCTGGACTCCAGCGCGTATGACGTCATCATCACCCGCACGCGGCTGGTGGGCCGGTATGTGTTCGGCACGAACGTGTCGGGGTTTTCGGTGGGGCTGGCGGTCAGCTTTTAGCTGTCGAATTTCATTCGGCTTGGGATTTGGTTCACTGAAGTTGGCAGTAGCGTGGGCGGAAAGTGGCCGGAGGGGGCGACCGTTTCCGAACCGAAGCGACCTATCGCTTTTATAAAAACAGGCGTTGCGAATGTAAGATTCGTCGAACACTCCGTACATAAGTCATGCAGAATCTCAATCTTTCGCACTTGGATCTCGGGAACCATGACCGAACAACTCCCCAATAGATCGGAAATTAGGCGGCTATCCCCAGCTGAATGGGGGCACGCGTACGCCGTTATCTCTCAACTCCGATCTCTGGACGAGGCGGAATTTCTGGCGCGAACTCGCCGGCAATCGTATTCCGGCTACGAACTTGTTGCAGCCTTCCGAGACGGAAAGATCATCGGGGTGTTAGGCATGAGACCCGTCCATACGTTGGCGCGTGGGCCACACCTGCATATCGATGACCTCGTGGTTGACGCGAATGTGCGCGGAAGCGGCGCCGGCCGAGCCTTAATGGAATATGCCGAAATCGATGCGCGTGCTCGTGGAATGAATTCAATATTTCTTGACGCGCGGCCGGATGCCGTGCCGTTCTACGAGCGAGAGAACTATCGCCTACATCCTGCACCATCAATGAAGAAGGTTCTGGTGCCCTGATTGAAAGCATGGCACGGGCGGTGGGTGGCGGCTCCCCACATCTGGAAACCTGCAAGTTGTCAAAGATTGGCAGCCACTGCAAAAGGTCCGCTTCTGGCCGGAAGCGGCTAGACATGCTGGGCCGTCGCCGATCCGATTACTTAATGAGCATGGCAATATCGGCGGGACCTCTCTACACCTCCCGCGTGGCGTGGACCGCGTCCAGCGCTGCCTGTACCCCGTGGATCAGTCGGCGCTTGTTTCCCACTAACTCCGCAGATCCCGCCATCCATGGATGAGCGTAGGCCACGGCATCAAAGCCTTGGGCATACGCTTCATCTGCGGCCTGCGCACATGCCGCCATGCATGCCGCTTGTTTTCCTTCCTGGTAGAGCGCCCAGGCGCCAGGAATCAATTGAACCGTCACACTAGCGCCGGTGGCGGCCGCATAGTGCTCGAAGAGCGCCCGGTTCGGTGCAATGCTTGCTTCGACCGCACAGAGAACGGCAAGCCTTCCTCCGCCGCTTGACGCCGCTTTAGCCAGGGCCGTGTCTGCCCGGATGATGGGAACGGAGACTGCTCCCATGGTGTCGACTGCGGGGCCAAGCGTGGCGCATGTCACGACTACCGCATCAGCGTCGATAACCAAGCCCCGCAACGCTTCGTGAACCAGCCCGTGCGCACTGCCTGGCGCCAACTGCTGCCCCATGGCCAGCCGGAGATCCTCGCGAGTCACATGACGAATCTCATCTGATGACCAACCTGCTTTCAGCGCCGCGAGTCCAAAGACCGCTTCATTACCTTCCATCGTGTGCAAAAACGCGATTTTCATGCGACCAATCCTTTCAAGGCGAGGGTAGACGCGGATTGTTCTATAGGCGCCGTATCGCAACAAGGCCAGTGGCAATACTGGTATCGACAGTTCTCCCCAACGCAGATCGCATAGCGCTTGTGCGGCGGGCAAGATGAGGAAATGGTCAGGAAAGACCGCCCCAAATGTCAGGAGCAAGCTTTGGGTGAGAACCTAAACAGTCCCGCTCAGTTCGAGATGAATGGCGAGAATCGATCCTTCTGAGTCATTCGGAAATCGTAGATGCAACGGCCACAATTTGCCCTAATGCGGCCGTTCGCAGTAGCGTTCCTGGCGGACAAGCTGCACGAGCGCAAGCAAGCCGGAAGTCACCGTCGTAGCTGAAGGCTCCGGCACATTTGACAACCATTAAGATGGCGGCTGGTTCATCCTTGCATCGCGAAATGTCTGAGACCTTATCAAATCCCGAGCAAGCGCCGTCGCCGCGTCGTTTCGATGGCGCGCCGCCCCAGGTCAGTCCCGCCGCCGCTGGTCCAGCCGGCGCTTTGCTGGAGGGGCACGTTGGCGCCCAGTACCTGTTGCCGCTTTTGTCAGCCGGCGAGGCACGCGGCCTGCCTGGCGTCGTGGTCACGGGAGTCGCTTTCCAGCGAGCGAGTCTGGGCTACTCGATGGATGACGTGATTGTCACCGGCCACGACCGGCGCGGAGAGCCGGCGACGCTAGAGGTGCAAGCTAAACGCACCGTCGCCTTCACGGCGAGCGATACGGTTTTTGCGGACGTCGTCGAGCTGGCCTGTCGAGCCATGCGCAAGCCTGACTTCCAGGCGACGCGCTACGAGGTGGCCGTGGCGATTGCACGCACCTCGACAGCCATTGAGCACTATGTTCAGGAAACGCTCCGCTGGGCCCGGGAGTATCAGGACCCGGTGACGTTCTTTGCCCGCCTGAATCAACCAAAGGTCGCACACCAAGGAATGCGCGATTTCGTCTTGGCATTGCGCGGACATATGGCGAAGACGGGCGCCCAGCACCAGGACGCCGAAGTGTGGCTGCTCTTGTCCCGGTTTCAGGTCCTGGCTTTTGACTGCGAGCAAACGGAATCGGCCTGTGGACAGTTGGCCCGCGAGCGTTGTGCGATGCTGTTGGCCCCGCAGGAGGCTAGCCGCGCGTCAGAACTATGGGACACGTTGCAGCTGATAGCGTTGGAAACGGACGCCAAGGGTGGCGATCTGGACCGTGCAACGTTGGTAGATCGCTTGACCAGCGAGCGGAACTACCGGTTCGCTGGGGATCGCCGTTTGCACGGCGCGCGCGAGCAACTCGCCGAAAATGCGCGTAATGCGCTTGCGACGATGAGTACGCGAGTTGGCAAAACGACGATCGACCGCACGGGACACGTGGATGCGGCCCTGTCCGCGCTTGAACATGGCCGCTACCTCGTCATCCAAGGCGCGGGCGGAGTTGGTAAGTCCGGCGTCCTGGTGCAGATGGTCGAGCGCGTCCAAGCCGAATCGCGCGTCATCGTGATGGCTCCCAATCGTATTCCCGGAGGCGGGTGGGCGGCGTTAAGGGCCCAACTTGGCTGCGACGCTACCGCCCGGGAGCTGCTCACCGACCTCGCTGGCGACGGTGGTGGGACGCTATTTATCGACGGGCTCGACCGCTTCGACAGGCCCGACGAACAGCAGACTGTCGTGGACCTGATCAGCGCGGCCGCAGAGGCTCGAGGATTCCGCGTGGTCGCCACGGCGCGCCCCGACTTCGACGCGGATGCCGCCGCCTGGCTGCCGCCTGCGGCCCTTCAGAGACTCGGCGTGGCGCCGCCGTACCTGATTCCCGAATTGACCGACGACGAGGTGTTGGACTTGCGGCAGGCGGACCCGGCCCTCGCCGGGTTACTGGCACCCGGGCATCCCGCCAAGGCCATCGTGAGGAACTTATACCGCCTCAACCGTCTCGCGCGCACCGTGCAAGCGGATGCTGCGACGCCTTTCAGCGAGGCGCAGATGGCCTGGCAATGGTGGGAGACGGGCGACTCGGCGAGTCGCGGCGCAGAACGCCTCGAGCGCAGACGCCTGTTGCGCGCCTTGGCCATCCATTCCATCGCCTCGTCCGACCCGATGGACGCCAGCGCGGCGTCTGCCCAGGCTGTGACGGGCTTGATCGGAACAGACTCCCTCCGGGCAGTCAACGCGGTCCTAATAGAACCTGCACACGACGTCTTGCGCGACTGGGCGACCGGCTGCCTGCTGTACGAGGAGCCGGAGCGCGCCAATGCACTGGATATTGCGAGAGCGGCGCCGATGCGACTGGTGCGCGGCGTAGAACTCGCGGCACGGCTGCACGCGGAGACTGCGAATGGCATGACGGGGTGGAAAGCGCTGCTCGACCGGGTTAGTAAGCCCCAAGCCCACGGCTCGTGGAAGCGTGCCGTCCTGCTGGCACTTGCGCGCTCGGAGCGCGCACACGACGCGCTGGAGGGCTGTCTACCAGCGCTTTCGGCCGACAACGCGGCGTTGTTCGGGGATCTCATTCGTGCCGTGATCACGGAGGACTCGCTGCCAGCCGCTCGATTGTGGGCGGCGACTGGCGTGGACGTGACTAAGCTACCGGCCGATTTCGTCGCGCCACGGGGACCGTCCTGGCTCAATCTGCTTTTGTGGTCGCTCAAGCTCGGGGACAGGATTCCCCACAGTGCGGTGCCGCCGTTGGTCGATCTCTACAACCGGTGGTGCAGCGTGACCTTTGGCCGGGATCCGCTGTCTCCATACTTAGTTGGGCGACTGTATGCGTGGCTCACCGACGTCGAGTCGAGGAATCATCCGGCCGTCACAAATAGCAGGGCACGCATGGCCGCCATGGATGCGCCCGGTTTGTCCTTGACTGCTGCTCAGGAGGAGGACCTGCGAACGGCCTTCCTGCTGTGGTGCAAGCTGCGTCCGGACGACGCGACCGCCTATCTGCAGGGATGGCAGGCCCATCCACATCGCCACGTCATATTTCGCCAACTGATTTCGTTCCTGGGGACCGCACCCCAGGCGGCGCCCCGCCCCGTGGCGGACCTCTTTCTGGCAGCCTTGCCCGAAGGGGACGACGATCGCGACCGCGATCTTTCGAGAGAGCCGTTTTCTCGCTGGAGCGCGGATTTTTTCCCTGCCTCGCCAGCACGAGCGCCGTTTTTCGGCCTGCTGGAGACGAGCCCGGAGGAAGGACTCCGCCTGATCCACGCTCTCGTCGCGCACGCCATCCAGTACCGGACCCGCGGTGGTCCGCCTGCCGACAATCGCATTGACGTCGTGCTGGCCGCCGGTCCACGTTCGTCTCCATGGCAGCGGTCTTACGCGTGGTCCCGCGGGCACGATAGCCAAATTGTGGCGTCGGCTCTGATGGCGCTGGAGGCTTGGGCGCACCGGCGAATCGAAGCTGGAGAGGATCCACAAGCCGTCATTGACGACATACTCGGACCGGAAGGCTCCCCGGCAGCAAATCTTCTCGTCGCGGTCGACGTGATGCTGTCGCACTGGCCCACGACGCGTGACTGCCTGGCGCCGTTCGCCGCATCGGCCGAGTTGCTGGCGCTTGATAGAGAGCGGTACGCGCACGACCTCATGGGCGACATGGGGCTTAACGCGTGGGTACGACCGGAACCGGCGGGCCCGGTGAGGTTGCAGGATCTGCGCGCCAGGCGCTCGCGCCAAATGGCGCTTGACAACATGCTGACGGATTTTGGCGTCAACGGCCCTGCGGAGACACGAGAAAGCATGCGCCAGCGCCTGCGTGAAGCGGCGGAACGGCTTGGTCCGCCGGAGAGCGGGAGCGACCCGACTGACCCCGCATTCGCCGCCATGAGTGCGCTGAATCTACTGGACCCCGCCAACTATTCCCGCACCGAAGGTGAGAACGGCACGAGAATCACCTATCACCTCCCCGCGCAAGAAGCGCAGCTACGCGCCGGTTTGCAGGAGAGAGCCGACCGTGGCAACGCCGACCTGGCGCTGCGCGGAAGAATGATGCGCGCGTTCACTGAGCCACCCTGTTCCTCCGAACTCCTCGGGGAGGGCGTGGAATGGGCCATGCGCCAACAGGTTGATACAGTCGCTGGGGATGACGATGATCAGAAATGGAACGCTCAGACGCGGCGCATCGTCGCCGCCCTGGTTTTGCGTGATGGTACGTCGGCATTGAGAACTCGGCACGGCGAGTGGGCACAGGCGCTGCTGGCGGAGGCGACGCAAGGTCAAACGGACGCCCGAGGGATGGTCCAGCAGTTGCAGTACAACCGGCGAGCGATCGCGGCTGTCGGGCTGTTGGCAGCCTACCGTGCCGATCCTCAGCCGACGACTCTGGAGCGCCTGCTTCACGTGGCTGCCGAGCACGATACGGGCATGTGTGCGGTACTAAGCGCCGAGGTGGCGGCGCAGCGATCCTTGGCGCCGGCATTGCTACGGTCGCTGATGCGCTTGGGCCTGAACTCGACGATCTACGCCTTGCCAAACCATGATGAAGTGGATTGGGAGAGCGTCGAGGACTATCGTGCCCTTCGCGAGACGCAGGAACATGCCCGACAGGATGCAGAACGTGACCGGCTGCAAGCTGCGGTCTTGGCGGAACTGCGATGGCTGACAGGCAAGGGGGATGAGACTGTCTGGCCGAATCTTCCGGAGCCGCTGTCCCCGAAAGTACGCGCCGGGATCTCGTTAGGCGTGCCGCGACAACGGCGAGCAAAACCACACCCGCCACGCGAGTACGCACTAGACTCGAGCGCGGCGGCACATTGGGTGTCGCTCGCGAAAGACCTTTGGTATCGGGAGGCGCCCGAGCGGTTGCGCGGCCTAGTGAATCACTGCTGGGCTTGGACGGCAAGAGCGAACGGTGTCGGATGCCAAAAGGATGAAGAGCCTGGCGAGCGAGCGCATGGATGGAACGACGCGTATTTCGCCGCAGCGACCGCTGCGGCTGCCACGCTTGACGGTTCCCTCGTGAGCGAACTCCTCCAGCGCGTCGCCCAGTTGCCGCAAGATCGCTTCCTCGACGCTACCACCGCAGTCTTGCATGAGCTCGACAGACGTTGGCTGAACGATGAGATCGTGCTGGATTCCACAGTGTTAATGGCAAGGCAGGCACTGGCGTTGCGCATTAGGGAATTCTGGGCGTGGAAGCGACTCACCTCTAAACGCTCCACTAGTGCGGAAGTGCATCTCACGGGCGCACTTGCCGCGCTGTTCATGGGCGAATACGGGATCGGGAAGGGACCGCGCTGCTATGTCATGCCCCCTGGAGCCGACCGAGCGGACGTCCTGCTGCCGATGCTCACGCGAATGGCCGTGGAAGCCGCGCCGTCCACCTTCGTCGCCCTCGCCATACTTGGCCTGCTTGAGGTGCAGCCGCAAGTGCATCGACTAACGTTCGTGGCGCAAGTGGTCATCGCCTGGTGGGGGGCACAGGGCGCCAGCACGGAATTCTGGAACGGCTACGGCATTGCGCGTCGGGTGTGCGACTGGGTCGAGAAGGCCATCCTAAGCGCTCCGGTACCTCGGGAGGTTCTGGATAGCGCGGAACTGACGTCCATCGTGGATACGCTGATCCAAACGGGCACGCCACTGGCGCGGATCCTTGACGAGAAGATTTCGGTACGGCGGGATGATGTGCAAAGCTAGGTGGCGAAGCTTTCTCACAAACGGTGTCGAGAAATGCCGGGCCGGGGAAAGCTGAGAGCGCTAGGGTCCGATCTCGCCGGCCTGCGAAGGGCACCGATGCTTCGGACGCCGCCGACCAAGCGCAGGCCTGCCCGGACGCGTGGTATCCACATTGAGTTCGCCGCCGGCCCCTACTTGGAGTCCGTAAAGTTACGTGTTCGACGAAGCTACTAAAGCTGTTCCTGCGCGACTGCAGTCGCGCGAGCATGCCGCTTTTCCGACGGCGCTTTTCCGAGCGAAGCGATCGTCTGAATGGCGCAGTGGGGACAGCAATGGCACAAATTGGGCATGGTGCTGTCGCGCGAGCTTGCCGGCACCGAATGGGATCAAGAACCGCATCCCGTGACCTCGTCTACCGCGTGAAGGTTGCTTTTTCAGTTGCATCGCGAGGTGTCAGCCCAAAGCACATCTGGCACTTGAACTGGAGCAGCCGACGGAGCCAATCATCCTGGCCGAACTGCCAGTGCGTGCCGAGACAATTCTGGAAAAGGCTGACTTTATTGCGCTGGTGGGCCGCATCCAGGAGTTTATTGATGCGCGATCAGGAATGGACGTTAGCAGCCATTTAGCAAGCTTGCAGATGGCCCCCTCGCCAAGCAGGGAGCGTGCAGCATCACCTAGAAAAAACAACGCCGATCAGCCACAGACTGATCGGCGTTGCACGCAAGTTAGGGATTAGCGCCTATTTTCTAAACACCATTACAGTATCCTGAATAATTCGACGATGGCACGGCGTCTCAATTATCTAGCCACGCAGTGATCTGGTTGGGTTTCACATCATGGCGCCAAACACGTTGTTGATCGCAGTAGTGCTGACAGTGGCAAGAGGATCACCAGCTTAAGACTGAGTTGCCACCGGGCCTGAGGATGCATCGCGGCAACCGCGGCAGCGCACTGGCTCGCTTCATCGCTTCCGCTGGCGGCCCCTTGGGCGTGCCGAACCTCGCCTTCCTTTTCAGATCGTATCGTACTGTAGACGGTCAGCCGATTGGCCGCTGATGCCGCCGACCTGTTGGAGCTCGGGGATGACCGCAACATCAGCGATGCGTTCGCAAAGCGGTAAATCAAGGGGCGCGGCGCCATGCAAACGTCGCAGCCCAGGCGCGCGAAATGACTTGAAGCTAGATGCCTGTGATGACTAATGTGGGTACCGTACCGAGGGACATGTGACGTACTATGAGATAACGCTCGGCTCACATCAAAAAAATGGACCTCTTCAGCGCAATTGTGGCGGCAACTGACCAACACCCCCATATCAGGACGGCCATGTTACCCGCGCATGCGCCAAGCCGGAACGTCGTTTCCGCTTGGGCCAAAGGATTCCCCGACCGGGACGGAAAATTCGTTAAGGAGTTTCAAACTACCTTTAATTCGTCTTTCTGGGAGATTTATCTGTATGCCGTCTTTTGTGAGTACGGCTTTAGCTTCGATTGGACGCATGCAGCCCCAGATTTTTCTCTCGAGCACAAAGGACAGGGCTTTTGCGTTGAGGCTGTTACTGCGAACGCTGCGGTTGGGAAGCCTAAAGAGTGGGAGCGACCGCTAGACCTGGAAAGTTATGTGCCCACAGACTTGGATGCTCTGAACCGAGAAGCCATGGTCAGGCTAGCCAACGCGATCAATGGAAAGCACAGAAAGTACCTGGCGTCTTATTCTAATAAGCCTCACGTGTCCGGCAAGCCGTTCGTCATCGCTGTCGCGCCCTTCGAACAACCGGCTTTCAACCTCCAGTACGATCGGCCCATTAAGGCGGTGCTCTATGACCACTACGTGGACGAAGCTGCATATCAAAAGGACCGCGAGGCTTATCCCAAAGGCCCTCCTATCCGCCAGCTGGGCTTTGTCACTAAAGAAAACGGCGCTGATATTGAGCTCGGGTTATTTACTGATGATCGATTGAGCCACATTTCCGCAGTGCTGTTTTCGTGTACGGCTACGTGGGGAAAGGTGGACGCGATGTCTCAACAAACAGAAGACCGGCAAACCCTCGTTAGCTCAGTATGGGGATCGAAGCCAGATGGACGCCCTGAAATCAGGCGAGGCCGTCCGGATGAAATTGGCGAAAGAATCGAAGATGGGCTGCAGATTTATCACAATCCCTTTGCAAAGCACCCGTTGAATCTCGAACTGTTTCGCCGCCAGGGCGTCGTTCAGAATTATTTCGAGGCTGGAACTCGACGATGGACGGTGGAAGGGCTGATTGGAAGTCTATTCTGCCGCAGCGTGCTGACAATGCTTGTCGAAGATGACTAGCAGCCAACACCGGACGAAGTATCCGTGTGATGGGCACGTCGTTGCTGACTGGGCTGCCGCTGTCAAGCCTTCATTTAGAAGCGTCGGCACCCTGAAAGTGAGTCTGCCACTTCTCGAAGACGACAGGCAAACGCCACTCCTTCGTGGGTGATACAGCCACGAATAGAGACAAGAGGGCTACGGCGAGCGTGATGACTGTTAGGCGCTCCATCCGTTTTTGAGCTTGAACGCTTTCTCGGATACTGAGAATGGATGAGAGTTGCACGAAATGCTCCCTCAGGGCCTGTTCCTGAGCGACAACGCGCGTGGCGCGGGATTGCGACTCTGTGCAAATCACATTGGCGAAAGATGCCTGCTTCCCGGCATCGAAATCACTCATTGAAAAGTAGTCCCCACTCCAGTGTCGAAAGTCGGCAACGCAAGCTGCGCGGTCCCGAAGTTCTCCGACCACCGCTGGTGTACCCAAGGATCGGTCAAAGAACGACTGAATCTGTTCGATTGTGCGCACAGCTTCGCGTCGGCTAATGCTCTCAATCGCAAGTGCAGAACGATAGCTTTTTATGCCTTTGGAGATCTCCATTAGAAACGCTACGGTAGACCAGTTGGTCAATAATCCGCCAATTCGGTCATTGCAATATTGAATGTAAGCACAGTTCGTATGGCCGCCCAAAGTACTGAGAGCCGTCTCGGCAACTTGAGACGTGCATAGTTGGACAACGAGGTGTGATCCTCCGTCGTCAACTAGATCCCGTTGAATCTGGAAGCGAAAACCCTCGCAATCCCCTGCCTTCCACGCGTCGACTGGTGACGAATTTAATACAATGCGCCGCCATTTTTCTGCTTCGTCGCTTTGGGCACTGCTGGTCCTCGTGCGCGGCAGGAAAAGATGGTCTTTTACCGTCGTAACGAGTTCGGCGGTGGGCATCGGCGAGGGCGAAATCCCGGAATAAAAACCGGGCAAGTTTTTTGCAATCCAACTCTTGGCCAGTAACTGGGCCGCCACTCTGGCCTCGGCTATCGCGCGCTCTTTGAGTGCCCACGGATCCACGATCGCGATGCGTCGAGGTTCTGTCAAGCGTTCGTACACCGTCTTTCGGGCTTGATTGAGTTGCCTCTCGTAAATCCTTTGAAAATCCTCTCGAAATGCAAAGCCGATCACGACGCAGGTCAACGATGGCGTTGGGTGGAACATTTGCACCATCAGATAATCCACCTCGTCTGGCAGCGCGGCATGATTGCCGGCCAGTACGAACCGTGACTGCTCCGCTCGCCGCGTTACCAGACCTATGTTGTACCAGCCGCCTACACCATAGCTCCGTTGTCTACGCACCCATTCGACCGCTTCGCCTCTCTCTCGCCCGAAGCCGGCTCGCCAACCCAGGCGCGTGAGGCTAATTAGAAGGGACTCTATTTCTGCTGGCCCGAAAAGCTCCACGGCCCAAATGGCGCGAAGGCGAAGCTCCTCGTCTTCAGGGACGCGGGTGTTTTCGTTGTCTCGGTCATCAAAGGAACCGAAGAGTCGTGGACGCCTGCCCGGCCCGCGAATCGTATTAGGGAAAAGCCAGTGTGCGTGCCACCTGATCTGGTAGCCCACGCGATGAAGCCATCGCTTGATCGGCGACACCCTGACAGTAGATTCATCGGGTGTTGTGGACGCTTTATCTTCACTCAAGCTCGTGACCTCCTCGCTGCGTTCGATTTCGGAACTTCGCCTATGCGCGGTGCGTAGTGTACGTGCCATAGCGTCGCGAAAGTTGATGGCTCAGACGCCCACGCAATGATCCTTCAACGCAGACATATCAACGCAGACATATCAATGCAGTATGGCAAGTTTCAATGCACTGCGCGACCGCCCCCAAAAAAAAACACATTAAAACGGCGGATTCGAGGCTCGGGCGCCCTGCCGGGTGCGCAGCAGCAGGCCAATTCGCGATGGTAGATGTCGAAATTCATCTAACTTGGGATTTACGTCATCCAGTTTGGGAATCGAAATTTTTCGATATACAAGCACTGGTGCGGCCTTCAGCCAGATTTAGCCCTTGGAGGTCCGATTCGCGTATGCCATTCTTGATGATGCCGCCTGTCATCCCCGGAATGAAGCATCCGTGTGGCTGGCAACCCGAGGCAGCTGACTAGTTCGCAACGCCCGTCTGTCGGCCCTGGCGGGCATTCTGCGAGGGCCTGCCATATTGCCGTCGCCCGTACCGCACGCCGCCGGCGCGGAATCCCCGCAGCGCCACCGGGTTGTGGTGCCCAACACGCCTGGCAGCGCTTTAGAGCGGCTTCTGGCCACGGCAGTGGCCACGGGGCGCCGCGTGCGTAGCTTGAAAGGCCGGGTCAGCTTCGGCAATCCTGGCGGTGACCATAGAAGTCGGGATATGCCGCCCGCGTGCGTCAACATGCTGAGCAGGTCGCGAAAGCTGGCCGTGCGACGTGTCACACGACGCCAGCCAGATCCTGCTTTGGCCGCGTACGCCAGCTGCCAAACCACGGTCGCCCTCTACCCGATCTGCTATTGGATGACGGGCCGCTTCCGACCGAGGTTGTGTGAAAACCCTTTGACGCCGCTACGGTGATCTAGATAGAGTTTGGTATCTCGATCCCGGGAGTCGATATGCCCCGATTCATCGAAGGTCAGGACCGGCAGCAGGTAGCGTTGATCCCGGAATGCCTGGATGACTTCATCGGCGACGACAACCTGCTGCGCATAATCGACGCATTCGTCGACGAGCTCAACCTGGCATTGCTCGGATTTGAGAAGGCGGCGCCAGCAGCGGCCGGCCGCCCGTCGTATCACCCGGCCGTACTGCTGAAGATCTACATCTACGGCTACTTAAATCGGGTCCAGTTCAGACGTCGACTCGAGCGAGAGTGCCAACGCAACGTCGAACTGATGTGGTTCGTCGGCCCTCTGGCGCCAGACTTCAAGACCATCGCAGATTTTCGCCGTGACAATGGCTCGGGCATTCGCAACGTTTGCCGGCGGTTTGTTGCCGTATGCCGAGATCTCAAGCTATTCAGCCAAGCCCTGGTTGCCGTTGATGGAAGCAAGTTCAAGGCAGTCAACACGCGCGACAAGAACTTCACGGCTGCCAAGATAGACAAACGTCAGCAGCAGATTGAGGAGAGCATCCACCTCTATCTGGCGGCGCTCGACACAGCGGACCGAACGCAACCTGTCGAGATCGAGGCCAGGACCAATCGGCTCAATGACAAGATCGAACGTCTGCGCAAACAAATGCGCACGCTGGATGACGTCAAGAAGAGGCTCAAAGACAGTCCAGACGGTCAACTGTCGGTGACCGACCCGGATGCACGCTCGATGGCCACCAGCGGCCGGGGCTCGGGGATGGTCGGCTACAACGTGCAGATGGTTGTCGAAGCCAAGCACCATCTGATCGTCGCGCACGAAGTGACGAACCGAGGACACGACAGGGACTCATTGGCATCGATGACACAAGCCGCGCGGGAGGCGATGGGCAAGAAGCGGCTGCGTGCGATTGCCGATCGCGGCTACTACGGCGCGCCTAAGATCAAGGCATGTGCAGAGACAGGTATTGATGCGATCTTGCCCAAACCCACGACTTCCAATGCCAAGGCCGAAGGCCGCTTCGACCGTTCGGACTTCATTTACATCGCGAAGGACGATGAGTACCAGTGCCCTGCGGGCCAGCGCGCCATCCACCGGTTTACCCGGGAGGAGAATGGTCTTCAATTGCGGCGCTACTGGAGTAGTGCCTGCCCACAATGCGCGATGAAGGAGCGATGCACACCTAGCGCGTATCGGCGCATCAGTCGATGGGAGCATGAGGCCGTGCTTGAGGCGGCGCAGCGCCGTCTAGACCGAATGCCAGATGCGATGAAGGTGCGGCGGCGCACGGTGGAACATGTGTTCGGCACGTTCAAGCATTGGATGGGCTATACGCACTTCCTAACTCGTCGCTTGGGCAATGTGAGCACGGAAATGAGCTTGAATGTACTGGCCTATAACCTCAAGCGGGTTATGCAAATCCTGGGCTACCAGCAGACCATGAAAGCGGTGCTGGCGATGGGCGGCTGAGCCCTTCATGTGACCCATAACGCACCTCAGGCCCTATCCGGGCCGCCCAAACGGCCTTGAGTGAGCCCCGCTTCGACAAATCGAAGTGAAGACCGCCCAAGGTGATGCGGACCAGGCTATTGCGCTGTAGCTGGCAGGACGAAAAGCGTTTCCACACAGCCTCGACCCGTTGCTGACGTTCGCAGGGCCTCGTCAATGACTGCTTTGCGGCGCATGCGGTCGTTCAAATCAAAGCCGGACTGACATGAAAAATGCTCAAAGCAGTATTTCGCAACCCTGGTGCTGTGTCTGTCATACGATCGTTGTGGGGTGAAAACCAGACACTGGATGTTCGGTGCTGGTAAATTCCACACGACAGCCTACTGTAATTCGGATTGAACTGGCGCTGCTGACCTAAAGCCGCCTTTCGGGCCGACTTATTCAATTACAGCAGATCATCGTAAGGGTAAGGGCCGATCGCAACTCGACATGTCGGGGCGCCTTTCGTCCATAGGGAGGTATTTTTGATTTTCATCGATCGACTGCGTGTGCCGCCGCCAGAGGTCCTGTCTGGGCGACAGGCAGAGATTCGGATGGCTGCCGCCAAGCGCTTCTTCAGCAGTGCGGAACGTATGCGCGACCAGAAGCGCTTCGATTTCAGCCTCGGGTTCGCAGCAAAGAGTTGGGGCTGGCCCTTAGTGAGCTTTTCCACGGGAAATGCGCATATTGTGAGCAGGCGATCGAAACCGGACTCGATCGTTTCCGTCCGTCATCCAACAGTCTCGGCATCGACGGAAAGACTGATCCCAATCACTACTGGTGGCTGGCGTATGACTGGAGCAATCTGTATTTCGCCTGCAATGGTTGCAGCCGCGCCAAGGCAAATCGGTTTCCGGTTTCTGGAAAGCGGTCTCGCATAGGCCGTCGAGGCGACGACCTTGTGGATGAGATGCCAATGCTTCTCGACCCTTGCGCCGATCAACCAGAAGACCACCTTCAATTCGATAACACCGGAAGGGTCATCGCGAAATCTGAGCGCGGTCATCTGACTATCGAAACGCTAGCCCTGAATCGTCCTCAGCTAGTTCAACTCCGAAAGTTGGACGCAAAAAAGATCATTCAGGAACTCAACGAAGGCGGCGTCAGCGAAGGCCGGATCAGTCGAATTACGAGCGATACGATGCCGTTTGCGGCGATGCGACGCAATCTCGTCAGCCTGGTCGGCCAAGGCGACGCGATCATCAGAGGAGATCGGCTGGGCCTGCAAGAGCAGCACCGACGAGATCTTGAGAGCACTCAATACACCGTTGGTCCTGATGCAACCGCGCACGACAGGGCTGTTGAGCGATCACGCACTCGATACATCGAGCGCGTAGTACTAAAAAACGTCGGCATACACGGAAGTCTCGATCTGCGAACAGCGCGCACCGATACTTCCAGCGCACCCTGGATGATGCTTCTCGGCGAGAACGGAGTTGGCAAAACCACTCTTTTGAAGGCAATCGTCCTCGCGTTGGCTGTGCCCCAGCAACGGGAGAAGCTCGTCGAGCACTCGCTCAGCGTGCTGCCGCGAGACGGCAAGATCGGATCGATTGTGATTCACTATACAGATGGTGAAGTCATCCGTGCGACGATCGATTCCTCCACTGGACGCGTAAAGACAAAATTTGTCGAGCCTCGATTCAGGCTTCTAGCGCTTGGGGCGACACGTCTGCCACCCACTTCCAAGCGGCGGCCGCCCAGACAGCCTTCTTACGCGAAGGTCATGAACCTGTTCGATCCGTTCTGCCCTCTAGAAGATTCGGTGAGCTGGCTTGCGCGCATATCTGACTCTGAGTTCGGACGCGCAGGCGGCGCCCTAAAAGCACTTCTAGGGGTTCCAAATTCGGCAAAATTTGAGCGGGCTGGAAAGCAGGTCGCACTTCGGCAGGGAGCGCATCGCAGTGACCTACAGACTCTCTCCGATGGCTACCAGACAATCATCGGAGTCGCGTGCTCCATCATGTCCACGCTGGTCGAATCGGATCAGCCGGTCGAAACTGCTGAAGGCATCGTTCTCATCGATGAGATTGGCAACCACCTTCATCCGACTTGGCGAATGCGGATCGTACGCGGTCTGAAGGCAGCCTTTCCACGTGTGCAGTTCATCGCGACCACCCATGAGCCCCTATGCCTACGTGGGCTCGAAGACGGCGAGATCGCTGTACTTCGGCGAAATACGTCTCAGCGGTCAATGCTCATCGACGAGCTGCCACCCGTTCGAGGACTCTTGGTCGATCAGATTCTTTCGTCGCCGCACTTCGGACTCGGTAGCACGATCGATCCAGAGACTGCAGAGAAGTTCGAGACCTACTACGGGCTACTGGCCAAAGGGCAGCTCAGTCCAAAGGAAGTGGGGCGGCTGGAGTCACTTCAAGACGAGCTCAATCGAATTCGCTTGATTGGAAACACGCCAAGCGAGCAGATTCTTCTGCGGACAATCGACGAACGGGTCGCTCGCGCAAACAGCATCGGCAAGCCACTCGACCCAAGTGACCTTCCAAAAGAATTGAGAGACGAACTCGCCGAAGTGCTAGAGCTGGCCACAAAGCTTAGCCCGTCGCGAGCAGGAGGAAAACGGTGATCTACATTGACCGTTCGCGAGTAGAAATTCCCACAACGCTATCCGGTCGAACGAGCATGGGCAAGACGGAGACGAAGGAGGTTATCGCCTTCTACGCACTGTCGACCAACCAAGGGAAGAGCTTTGAGGGGTATGTCGCCTACAACGAAGAAGATGTCAAAGAGCACCTCAACGTTCTCTTTGATTACAAGTGCGCTTATTGCGAGATGGACTACGGTGGCGCGCCACTAGATATCGAGCACTACCGCCCCAAGGCGGCGATCATCGAACTCGATCCGGTTACCTACAAGCCGTACAAGAAGTCAAAAAAGGTGCCGGCACTCAAGCCGGGGTACTACTGGTTGGCTGCACATTGGGAAAACTTGCTGCCATCCTGCATCGACTGCAACCGACGCCGCACCCATGAGTACCGCAAGGTCGGCAAGGAAGTCACCGGCAAAGGAAACTACTTCCCCTTGGCTATTGG
The DNA here is from genome assembly GCF_001571245.1 of Achromobacter piechaudii NBRC 102461. Taxonomy (GTDB): domain Bacteria; phylum Pseudomonadota; class Gammaproteobacteria; order Burkholderiales; family Burkholderiaceae_B; genus Achromobacter; species Achromobacter piechaudii. Next base: position 1,471,159 of record NZ_BCTK01000001.1, read on the forward strand.
TTCGACTCGAGCACGGAAGCACACGCAGCACGTGGCTCTTCGCAAAGAACAGCCGTTGCTGCTCAACCCATGTAACGACGATCCTTCTCTGCACCTTCATTTCGACGATGAGGCCAACGTCTTCGGCCACACCGAGAGAGGCGTTGCGACCATCAAAGTACTCGGTCTGCAGCGCGACCCTCTCGTCAGAAAGCGCCATCGCGTCTTGGTATTGCTTCAGAACTCGATTGCCAACATCAAAGAGGCACGCGCTGCTCTCAAATTCGACCCGGACAACGAATTCGCGAAGAAGATCATCAGCACTGAGCTAAAAACGATTAAGGAGAAATATCTGGTCGACAGCGCACCATTTCTCGCGATGGTCGGGGCAGCAGTCAACGCCGAGCTAGGAATCTGAGGTCTGAGTGTTGTTTGGACGCCGGCTCAAATTTCACTGTCGGCCAGAAGCGGCACTTCACATCTAGGCATCGAAAGGCTTAGAAGGGTCGGCAGTGTCACTCCGCCCATGCGGAAACCGGTCCTTCACTCAGGGCTTTTCTCCGTCCAGCGGCGTGCGTCCGGTGCTGAGGGTGATGCGGTCACTGGCCGAATGATCGCTGATGACCTTGGAAACGATTCGACACCACCATCTCCGAATGACTCAGATCAGCCTGGACCTGTCATTAGCGACTAGGTGCCGGGCGACTGCTCCTGGCCGAGAACGGTCGATGGCCATTCGCCTGTCGGCCCGATACCGTGCGGAGGTAAGGCGACCCTGTGGATCCCGAGGCAGTGGGGAAAAAGGCGCCACCCAAGTTCAATGAATTTTTCCGCCGAAACTGCCAGGTTCAATGGACTTCGACACTAGCAGAGCCCATCACCACGCCTCGTAGGTGCGAGCCTTCAGGCGGGGCGCCGCAAAATCCAGAAACGCCCTCACCTTCAGCGGCAAGGTTCCTTGCCCCGTGTGGACCAGGCTGATCGGCCAGGGCGACGGCTCGAAGTCGGCCAGCACGATGTCAAGCTCGCCGGCCTGCAAGGCGCTGGCCATCTGATACGAAATCACGCGCGTCAGTCCGATGCCCGCCACCGCCGCATCCACGGCGGCTTCGGCCGTGCTTACCGCAAGCCGCGAGCGCACGGGGATGGCGATGCTCGACTTGCCCGACTGAAAATTCCAGACTTGCCGTGACGCCATTTTCTCGAACGTGACGCAGGCGTGATGACTCAGATCGCGCGGATGCAGTGGCGTGCCGTGGCGGGCAAGATAGGCCGGACTGGCGCACACGACCCGCCGCACGGAACCGACGGGTATCGCCACGAGGGAGCTATCGGGCAGGTCGGCGATGCGCACGGCAAGGTCGATGTGCTCTTCCAACAGCGGCACCACCCGATCCGTCAACACCATCCGCACGTCGATGTCGGGATAGGTTTTCAGGAACTCGGCGATGACGGGCAACAGGTGCAGGCGGCCGAACACGATGGGCGCGGTCATGACCAGTTCGCCTTTGGGTTCCACGTATTCGCCCGTCGCGGCGCGCTCGGCTTCGCCCACCGCGTCCAGGATCTGCCGGCATGCCGCGACGTAGGCCTGCCCGGCTTCGGTCAGCGAAAGTTGCCGGGTGGACCGATGCAGCAGCCGTACACCCAGGTGGGCTTCAAGGTCGGCGACCTTGCGGCTGACCGTGGCCAGCGGCATCTTCGCCTGCCGCGCGGCCTGCGAAAAACTTCCGGCTTCAACCACCGCCAGCAATAGCGCCATCGCTTCCAATCGGTCACTCATATTCTTGAATTTTGAAAAGATGGTTCCCGATGTTATTGGATTATCCAAATATCCGGAAGGCAATAACATGCGCGTTCCGGTCCCGACTTGCCCTGTCGACTACACGTTCGACGCGTCGCCACCGGGCGTCAAGCTTTCGGAGACCCTGCCATGTCGACGCTGTTGAACTCCCTGCCCCGGGCGACGCCTGCACGCGCCTCTCTTGGCAACCTGCCGGTCAATCTGTTCGCGTCCGTCATGGGCATTGCCGGGCTGTCCATCGCCTGGCGGCAGGCCAGCGCGGAATATGGCGTGACGCCGCGCATTGCCGAAGGCGTCGGCATCGTTGCGCTGATCGTGTTCGTGCTGCTGGGCGCGGCGTACCTGGCCAAAGCGATCAAGCATCCCCGCGCCGTGGTGGCCGAATACCGCCATCCCGTGGCGGGCAATTTCTTTGGCACCATCACCATTGCCATCTTGTTGCTGGCGGCCGTCGTCGCGCCGCTCGACCTTGCTACCGCCGCCATCATGTGGAGCGTGGGCGCCGCGCTGACCATCGCGCTGTGCTTTGCCATCGCCGGCCGCCTGCTTCAAGGCAAGATCGACATTGCCCATGCCGTGCCCGCCTGGTTCATACCGGGTGTCGCCACGCTGGACATCACAGTCACGGGCGGGCCGATGCCCATGGCCTGGGCGCACGAGTTGAGCCTGTTCGCGCTGGCCGTGGGCACGATGATCGCGTTGCTGTTCTTCACGATGATCATGTCGCGCATGATCCATCACGAGCCGCTGCCCGCTGCCATGGTTCCGTCGATGCTGATCCTGATGGCGCCGTTCGCCGTCGGCTTTCTTGCCTACACCAGCTACACACAGCGGATGGACGCCTTTGCCGGGCTGCTGTTCTACTTTGGGCTGTTCATCTTCCTGGCGCTGGCGCCCAAGGTCTTTCGACGCGGCACTCCGTTTGCGTCCGGTTGGTGGGCGATCAGCTTTCCGATGGCGGCGCTGACCAGCGCAGCGTTGAAGTACGCCGCGTTCGCCCAGGCATGGCCCGTGACGGCCATTGCTCTGGCGCTGCTATCGCTGCTTACCCTGTCCATTGCGGTGCTGTTCCTGAAGACCTTGCGCATCCTCTTGAACGGCAAGCTGTTGGCCGGCTGAACCGCATCCGAATCTGACGGCCCTCTATCGGCCGCCTGCGCCTTACGCCCCCACTACGCTTTGCGTCGCCAGCGCCTGGGCCAGCTGCAAGGCCTGGGCCAGAAATTCAGATCCGTCATCCTTGCGGTAGCTGGCGATCACCGGCGACACGAACCCATCACCCTCGATCCGCACGTGCACCACGTCCTGGCGTTGCAGGCGCTGCACCGACGCCGGCACCACCGACACGCCCAGGCCCGCCGCGACCAGGCCGATCGCCGTCTGCAATTCGTTGGCTTCCTGCACGACTTGCAGCGCATGGCCGCTGGCGCGGAACAGCCCCAGCACATGGTCCGCGAAGTTGGGCCGTGGCCGCGCGGGATACAACACGAAAGGTTCCTGCGCCAGCCTGTCGACCGACACGCTTGGCTTGCCCGCCAGCGGGTGGTGCAAGGGCACGGCGGCCATCAGGGGTTCGGTCATCAACACCCGGCGCTCGATTGCCGGATCGTCGAGCAGGATGCGGCCGATACCCAGATCGATCCGCCCGGACTTCAGCGCCTCGATCTGCGGCAAGCTGGTCATCTCGGCCAGCCCCACCTCGACTTGCGGATCGGCGCTGCGCAATTGCCGGATCAGTTCGGGCACGAAGCCATACAGCGTGGATGGCACGAAGCCGATGCCGAACCAGCGCCGCTGGTTCTGCCCCAGCCGGCGCGTGCCCTCAAGCACTTCTTCCAGGCGCGCCGTCAGCAGGCGCGACTGCTCAAGCAGGAAACGCCCCGCTTCGGTCAGGCGCAGCGCGCGCGTGGTGCGCTCGAACAGGACCACGCCCAACTCTTCTTCAAATTGACGGATCTGCCTGCTAAGGGGCGGTTGGGCAATGTGCAGGCGCGCGGCGGCGCGCGTGAAACTGCCCTCTTCCGCCACGGCCTGAAAATAACGCAAGTGCCGCAGTTGCATGAATCACCCAGACTGGAAAGGTATGAATCGAAACCCATATAGTCTTGGACGCCACAGAAAAGCACAAGCCATACTTGGAGCATCGCTGCCTGCCGGCTGGAAAAGTATGAATCCGGCGGGCAGCGATCAAGGTCCGCTCCCCTGCGGGACGGGCCCGCCATTTGAAGACTGGCCGCGCCACCCGACAAGAGCGCGTCCTGAATAAACAAAGCACGACGGAGACAACCATGCGCTTGCGCCATGTGATCAAACCCTTAGTCCACGCCCTGGTGGCGTTGTCGCTGACGGGCGGTGCGTCCGCCGCGCTGGCCGACAACTATCCGGACCACCCCATCAAATGGGTGGTGCCCTTCCCGCCCGGAGGCGCCATGGACAGCATTGCGCGCACCCTGGGCGAGTCGATGAGCAAGCAGCTCAACACCTCGGTCATCGTGGAAAACCGCGCGGGCGCGGGTGGCAACATCGGCGCGGCGTCCGTGGCGCGGTCCAAGCCGGACGGCTACACGATACTGATCGTGGCCAACGGCATGGCGGTCAACCCGGCCTTGTACGCCGACCTGAACTACGACCCCATCAAGGACTTCGCGCCGATCTCGCTGCTGGCGGTGGTGCCCAACGTGCTGGTCACCAACCCGGCGCGCACCGGCGCCACCAGCGTGCAGGACGTCATCGCCAAGGCCCGAGCACAGCCGAACCATTACACCTATGCGTCGGCGGGCGTCGGCACCTCGATCCATCTGGCCGGCGAGCTCTTCGTGTCCATGACCGGCGTGGAGATGCTGCACGTGCCCTACAAGGGCAGCGGCCCGGCCGTGGCGGACCTGCTGGGCGGCCAGGTCGACTACATGTTCGACAGCATCACGTCGGCCAAGCCGCACATCGCCACCGGCAAGCTGCGCGCGCTGGGTGTCACCACCGCCAAGCGTTCGGCGGCGCTGCCCGACGTGCCGACCCTGCAGGAAGCGGGCGTGCCCGGCTACGAACTCATGCCGTGGTTCGCGGCATTTGCGCCGGCCGGAACAAAGCCCGAGGTGGTGGCCAAGCTGAACGAAGCCATGCGCCATGCGCTGGCCGAACCCAAGGTCAAAGCCACGCTGGATTCTATTGGCGCGGAATCAATCGGCAGCAGCTCCGATGCCCTGCGCGACCATCTGGCCAAGGAAACGGCGCAGTGGAAGACGTTGGTGAAGGAACGCAATATCAAGATCAACTGACGCCGCGCGCGTCATGCAAACGCCCACGGCGCGGGTGCGTGCGTGGGCGTTTTGCCGTCAGCGGCGACTGATCATTCCACCGTCGCGCCCGACTTCTTCACCACTTCCGCCCAGCGCGGAATTTCGGTGGCCATCAAGGCACGCAATTGGTCAGGGGTGCTGCCTACCAATTCCATGCCCATGGTCTTGCCGAGCTTTTCCTGCACGTCCGGCTCTTTCAGGATGACGGCGATCTCGGCCGCCAGCTTGTCCAGGATCGGCTTGGGCGTGCCCTTGGGCGCGTAGACGGCCTGCCAGGACGCCATCTGAAAGCCCGGCACGCCGGCTTCCTGCATGGTGGGCACGTCAGGGGCCAGCGAAATGCGGTCCTTGGTGGTGACGGCCAACAGCTTGAGCTTGCCGGTTTGCAGCAGCGGCAGCGCGGCCGTCATCTGATCGAACATGAAGGTGACCGCGCCGGAAGACACGTCCACCATCGCGGGCGGCGTGCCCTTGTACGGCACGTGCGTGAGCGGCACGCCGATCATGCTGGAAAACAGTTCGCCGGCCAGATGGGTCGAGGTGCCCGCGCCGGACGAGGCAAACGTGCGCTTGTTGGGATCACGCTTGAGCAGCGCGATCAGGTCGGCCACCGAGTTCACGCCCAGGTTCGGGTCCACCAACAGCACGTTGGGCAGATACGCGATCAGCGAGACGGGCTCGAAGTCCTTGACCGGGTCGTACTTCAGATTCTTGTACAGGCTGGCGTTGATGGCGTGCGTGCTGATGGTGCCGCCAAACAAGGTGTAGCCATCGGGCGCGGCCTTGGCCACGTACGTCGCGCCAATGCCGCCGGCCGCGCCGGGCTTGTTTTCGACGATGACGTTCTGGTGCAGGCGGTCGCCCAGCTTCTGGGCGAGCACGCGGCCGACCACGTCGGTGGATCCGCCGACCGTGAACGGCACCACATAGGAAATCGGCTTTTGCGCCGGCCAATCGGCGGCGCTCGCCGAGGTGGCCAGCATGCCCAGGGCGGCGCTGGCCAACAGCGCGGCCAACGCACTGCGTCGTTGCGGTTTCATGGTTGTCTCCTGCCTTGTTTTATTGCTTTATAGGTATGGGATCGCCGGCCGGTCGGCCGGCGGCTGGGCGCGATGGCCCGAGGGATGCATCAGCCCGAACTCAACGTCCTTGCTCTTTGCGCCACGCGGCGAACTTGTCCTTGGTGCCTGGGTCGGTCGGCGGGTACAGGCCCAGGATGGACGCGCCCTCTTGCACCTGGCTGGTCACGAAGTCTTCGAAGGCCGTCATTTCCACGGCTTCGATCGAGATCTCGTCGGCCAGATGCGCGGGGATCACGACCACGCCTTCGCGGTCGCCCACGACGATGTCGCCCGGCCACACCGCCACGTCGCCGCAACCGATGGGCGCGTTGATGTCCAGCGCCTGGTGCAAGGTCAGGTTGGTCGGGGCCGAGGGACGCTGGTGATACGCGGCAAAGCCCAGCTCGGCAATTTCCGGCGAATCACGAAAACCGCCGTCCGTAACCACACCGGCCACGCCGCGCTTCATCAGGCGCGTCACCAGGATGGACCCGGCCGAGGCGGCGCGCGCATCCTTGCGGCTGTCCATGACCAGCACCGCGCCTTCCGGGCAGGTTTCCACGGCTACGCGTTGCGGGTGCGAACGGTCTTCGAACACTTTGATGGTGTTCAGGTCTTCGCGGGCGGGGATGTAGCGCAGCGTGAAGGCCGGCCCGACCATGTTGGGCAGGTTGGCGTTCAGCGGACGCACGTCCTGGATGAACTGATTGCGCAGCCCGCGCTTGAACAAGGCCGTGCACAGGGTGGCCGTGCTGATGCCGGACAGGCGGGCACGGGTTTCGGGATTCATTTGGGACACGATGGCTCCGGACGATAAGCGGAAAAAAGGGAGACGCGAAAAGCGCGCTCAGAAGATCTCGGGCTCGGGCACCGGTGCGCCGAACTCGGTTTCCAGGAAGTCGAAATCGCAGCCGTCGTTCGCTTGCAGGATGTGCTTGGAATACATCCAGCCATAGCCGCGTTCATAGCGCTTGGGCGGCGGCGTCCACGCGGCGCGGCGGGCGGCGAGCTCTTCGTCGCTGATGTTCAGGTGAATGCTGCGGGCCGGTACGTCGACAGTGATCAAGTCGCCCGTCTTGACGAAGGCCAGCGGGCCGCCCACGTAGGACTCGGGCGCGGCATGCAGGATGCACGCGCCGTAGCTCGTGCCGCTCATGCGGGCATCGGAGAGGCGCAGCATGTCGCGCACGCCCTGCTTGACCAGCTTGGTCGGGATCGGCAGCATGCCCCATTCCGGCATGCCGGGACCGCCTTGCGGGCCGGCGTTGCGCAGGATCATGATGTGCTCGGGCGTGACGTCCAGGTTCTCGTCATCGACCGCCGCCTTCATGCTGGGATAGTCGTCGAACACCAGCGCGGGGCCGGTGTGTTGCAGGAACTGCGGCGCGCAGGCGCTGGGCTTGATGACGCAGCCGTCCGGCGCGATATTGCCGCGCAGCACCGCCAGCGCGCCTTCGTCGTAGATCGCCGTATCCAGTTTGCGGATGACGTCGTCGTTGTAGACCTCCGCGCCCGCGATGTTCTCGCCCAGCGTCTTGCCCGTGACGGTCATGGCGCTCAGGTCCAGATGCCCTTCCAGGCGAGTCATCAGCGCCGGCAGGCCGCCCGCGTAATAGAAGTCTTCCATCAGATAGGTGTCGCCGCTGGGCCGGATGTTGGCGATGACGGGCACCTTGCGGCTGGCGGCGTCGAAGTCTTCCAGGCCGACCGCGTGGCCCGCACGGCGCGACATCGCCACCAGGTGGATGATGGCGTTGGTCGAGCAGCCCATGGCCATGGCCACGTTGATGGCGTTCTTGAACGACGCCATGCTCAGGATGCGTTGCGGCGTCAGGTCGTCCCAGACCATCTCCACCACGCGGCGGCCGCATTCGGCGGACATGCGCATGTGATTGACGTCGGCCGCCGGAATCGAGGATGCGCCCGGCAGCGTCATGCCGATGGATTCCGCGATGGCGGTCATGGTGCTGGCCGTGCCCATCGTCATGCAGGTGCCGTAGCTGCGCGCAATGCCGCCTTCGACCTCGGTCCATTGCTCTTGCGTGATCTTGCCGGCGCGGCGTTCGTCCCAGAGCTTCCAGGCGTCCGAGCCCGATCCCAGGATCTTGCCCTTCCAGTTGCCTCGCAGCATCGGGCCTGCGGGCACATACACGCACGGCAGGCCGGCGCTGATGGCGCCCATCAACAAGCCCGGCGTGGTCTTGTCGCACCCGCCCATCAGCACCGCGCCATCGACCGGGTGGCTGCGCAGCAGCTCTTCGGTTTCCATGGCCAGGAAGTTGCGATAAAGCATGGTGGTGGGCTTGACGAACGATTCCGACACCGAAATCGCCGGCAGCTCTACCGGAAAGCCGCCCGCCTGGAACACGCCGCGCTTGACGTCTTCGACGCGCTGCTTGAAATGGCTGTGACAGGGGTTAAGGTCCGACCAGGTGTTGATGATGGCAATGATGGGCCGGCCGACCCAGTCGTCCGGGCCGTAGCCCATCTGCATCATGCGTGAACGGTGGCCAAACGAACGCAGGTCATCCTTGGCCATCCAGGCGGCGCTGCGCAGACTTTCGTAGGTACGTTTCATAGGGGAATGGGGGAAAGGCGTGGTGGGGATGGGAGCCATTTAAACACTAATACATTAGTGCGTCAGCTAGGTGGAAACCCGCTACACTGCGGGCTTCACACCGTACTCCCGCCAGGCCCCTGATGCAAAGCCCCAAGCTCAGACTGGACCGTTCGCGCCATGCCGCGCCCCAGGTCTTCGAACATCTACGCGAACAGATCGTGTCGCTGGAACTCGCGCCCGGCGCGCCATTGTCGCGCGTGACGCTGGCCGAAACCTACGGCCTGAGCCAGACGCCGATCCGCGACGCGCTGATGCGGCTGGCCGAGGAAGCGCTCGTCGATATCTACCCGCAGCACACCACCGTAGTGAGCCGAATCGACATCCCGGCCGCGCGGCAGGCGCACTTCCTGCGCCAATCGCTGGAACTTGAAATCGTGCATCTGCTGGCGCAGCGGCCCGACCCCATCCTGCACAAGCGGCTGCAAGCCAGCATCGACTTGCAGCACGCCAGCCACGCCAGCGGCGAATACCAGCAGTTCATCGACGCCGACCAGGCGTTTCATCGCGACATGCATCTGGCCGCGGGCGTCACCGGTTTGTGGGAATTGGAGCAGCGCTACAGCGGGCATCTGGATCGCCTGCGCCGCCTGCATCTGCCCGAAGCCGGCAAGGCGGAACGCATCATGGATGACCATCAACGCCTGCTGGACGCCATCGTCGCGCAGGACCCCTCCGCCGCCCAGCGCATCCTGCGCGAGCATTTGTCGGGCACCTTGAGCCAGGTGGCCGAGATCTGCAAGCGCTATCCGGAATACGTGCTGGTGCAGTAGGCCGGCGCGGGCTAGTCCAGCGGATACCGCCTGATGACGGTCTTGCCGTCGCGCTCGGCCAGCGACAGCAGGCCATCGCCCGACAGGTCCAGTCCGATCAGGCCGTTTTCCACGTCCTGCGGCATTTGAAACGGCCGCCAGCTCTTGCCCTGATCGCGGGTGTAGAAATACGTCTTGGTGTACTCGTTGAACGACAGCAGGTGGTCGGCGTAGGTCTTGATGACCCAGGCGTTTGGCCCGAACCAGGCATCGTCGATCCAGCTGGCCGTGCCCTGCACGCTGGGCGATTTGGCAAGCCGACGCCACGAGCGATCGGCCTTGTCCAGTTCGAAGATGGTGTCGCCCCGGGTTTCAAACACAGGCTGATCGCGCGTGTACAGCGCGTCGGGCGCCGACGCAGGCACCGGTGGCACGCCTTGCGCAATGCGAAACGCGGGCGGTGCGCCGTCCTGGAATTGCACTTCAAAACGGCGGGTCTCAAGTACCTCGTTGCGATGCGAGGCGTCCAGGCTGATGCGCGTGCGCCAGCTCCAGCCCAGCGCGTGCTTGTCGTCCAGCGGATACAGCGACCAGTCGTACGCCAGTTGATCGTCCGCGTGCTGGCTGCCCGGCCGGGCGGCCTCTTCACGAAACGCGCGGTCAAAGGATTTGGTGTCGGGCCAGACCTGATCGTCCAGCCGCGTGGCCGACCAGCTGCGGGCGCCGTCCTCGCTGATCAAAAGACGCTGCCCCGATTCGTGGCGCTCCAGCGCGATGACGCGTTCCTCTGTCAGGAACACGGTGTATTGCCGGGGCCCGCCCAGCGCGATATCGGGCGCGTAGGTCCAGGTCTTGCCCAGGTCGTCCGAGCGCAGCACGTCCCAGTCCGCCGCCACATCGTCGCGCGCCGCCACGGCCCGGGCGGCGCTGACCAGATACAGCGTGCCGCCATCGGGCGTGCCGATCAGGCTGACACCGGTGTCGCCACGGATCGATCCCAGCAATTCGAACACGCCCGTACCCAGTCCGCCGTAGATCAGGTTGCGCGTCTCGGCCAACTGCCACGGGGCGGGCTGGCGCGCGTCAAAGCCCGGCAGCAGCGCGTCCAGCAGAGGCGCGCGCTCCAGGCCGGCCAGATCCTTGCCGCCCACCAGGCGCTGACCGATCAACAGTTGGCGTTCGCCGAACCGTTGCAGCGATACGCGCGACGAGGACGCCAGCGGCAGCCCGTTCAGTTCGCCGATCACTTCACTGCGTGTCAGCGGCTGGCCCATGGGCACCAGCTGGTAGATGCCGTAGCCAAGAACCGCCGCGGCAGCGATCGCAGCGCCGCTGGCAAGCAGTCTTAGGTTCATGACGACAACGTATCCTGGAGCATGAGTACCCGCCTTTCGGCCGGCGACTTTTAGAGAATGGGCGAAACTATAGCGCGTTGCGCGACGTTCTCTATACTGGCGTGACATACTCTTACGCCGCATTTGGCCACACACGGAACCCGGACATGATCGCAAGGCACGCCCCTCTTCCTCTCGCCCTGCTCGTCTTTTCGGCAGCCGCCTGGGGGCAGCCGGGTCCAGCCGCCGCGCCCGAAGCCTGCGCGGCCATCACGGTGCGCGAAGGCGATCCCATCCCGCCCGACGCCTGCGCGGTCAACATCGTGCCGCGTGACCTGGGCGTATCGGGCATCAGCTTCGGCGAGGCCCCCGCCTGGACGCCGCTGGACCCGAAAGCCATGCCCGGCGTGTTCTACGACAGCGCATCGATCGCGCCGATGTCTGAACGGCCGGTCGTGATGGCGGTGACCGTGGCGTGGTTCTACGCGCAGCCGCGCGTGTCTGAAACCAACGGCCAGCCGTACGGATCGGTGTCGCAACCGATCATCCTCAATTGCAGCGCCAACACCTACACCGTCACCCAGACCCAGCACTACGCCGGCAACAACGCCACCGGCGCGCTGGTGGAATCGATACCCGTGGCGGGCATCCACAACGCGCCGGTCGCGCGCGACCCGGTGCAGCGCAAGCTGCGCGACGTGGTCTGCCCCACGTCGGGCAAGAGCGCACGCAAGTAGGCGGTAGCGGGCAACGTGCACGCCCGCTCATCGGGGTGCTGCGCAAGCGCCTGGCTTGCGCAGCAGCGGCCTACACCTGCGCCAGCGCCTGTTCCAGATCCGCGATCAGGTCGTCGATATGCTCGATACCGATCGACAGGCGAACGGTCTCTTCGCGCACGCCGGCCTTTTGCAGCTCTTCGGGATTCAACTGGCGATGCGTGGTGGACGCCGGATGAGTCGCCAGCGACTTGGAATCGCCGATGTTGACCAGCCGCGTGAACAGCTGCAACGCGTCCTGGAAGCGCGCGCCCGCGTCACGCCCGCCCTTCACGCCGAACGTGAACAGGCCCGGCACCTTGCCACCCATGTATTTCTGGGCCAGCGCGTGGTCGGGATGGTCCGGCAGGCCGGCGTAATTGACCCACTCCACCTTCGGATGTTCGCGCAGGAAATTGGCCACCTTGACGGCGTTCTCGACAATGCGGTCCACGCGCAGCGCCAGCGTCTCGATGCCTTGCAGGATCTGGAACGAGTTGAACGGCGAAATCGCCGCGCCGGTATTGCGCAGCGGCACGACGCGCGCGCGGCCGATGTAGGCGGCCGGCCCGAACGCCTCGGTGTAGACCACGCCGTGGTAGCTCACGTCCGGTTCGTTCAGGCGCGCAAAGCGGGCCTTGTGCTCGGCCCACGGGAACTTGCCCGAGTCGATGATGGCGCCGCCCAGGCTGGTGCCGTGGCCGCCCAGGTACTTGGTCAGCGATTGCACCACGATGTCCGCGCCGTGTTCGATGGGGCGCAGCAGGTACGGCGACGGCACGGTGTTATCCACGATCAGCGGCAGTCCGTGGCGGTGCGCCAGCTCGGCCAGCGCGGCGATGTCGGTGATGTTGCCCAGCGGGTTGCCGACCGACTCGGCGAAGATGGCCTTGGTGTTCTCGTCGATCTGCGCTTCGAACGCGGCCAGGTCGCTGGGGTTGGCGAAGCGCGTCGTGATGCCGTATTGCGGCAAGGTGTGCGCGAACAGGTTGTAGGTGCCGCCGTACAGCGTGCTGGACGACACGATGTTGTCGCCCGCCTGCGCGATGGTCATGATGGCGTAGGTGACAGCGGCCTGCCCCGACGCCAGCGCGAGCGCCGCGATGCCGCCTTCCAGCGCGGCCACGCGCTGCTCCAGCACGTCGGTGGTGGGGTTCATGATGCGGGTATAGATATTGCCCGGCACCTTCAGATCGAACAGGTCCGCGCCATGCTGCGTGTTGTCGAACGCGTAGGCCACGGTTTGATAGATCGGCACGGCCACGGCGCGCGTCGTCGGGTCGGGACGATAACCGCCATGCACCGCCACGGTTTCCAAACGCCAATTCGGTTTCTTCGGTTCAGTCATGTGTCTCTCCTGTTTATCGATGGTTCGATGTTGCTTGTTATCAATGCCGAAGGGCCAGTGCCCGTAACCATACTTCACGCGGGGCGCGTATCAGCGCATATTCTTCGCTGCCGCTGCCTTGATCAGCGCCTTGAACGCCCGCTCGTCAATGGCTTCGCCTTCATGGATGTCGATGGCGCGCCGGGCGTTGCCGTCCAGGCTGGCGTTGAACAGTCGCGCCGGGTCCTCAAGCGCTGCGCCCTTCATGAACGTGAGTTTGACGGCGCTCTTGTAGGTTTCTCCCGTACACAGGATGCCGCCGCGTTCCCACACCGGCACGCCGCGCCACTTCCATGTTTCCAGCACATCGGGCAGCGCCTCCTTGATCAAAGCGCGAACGCGGGCAAGCGTCGCGCCGCGCCAATCGCCTAACTCTCGGATGCGTGCATCGATTCTGTCGGACGCGGTCGGTTCCGCGCCGCTTGGAACTGCCGTTGTCATCGCCATGCCACTTCCCCTCTCATACCCGACGGCCCTCACCCCGCGCGCGAATCCAGCGCGGTGCGATTCAGGAAACGGTCGAAGGCGCTCAGGTAGGCGACTTCTACTGTGGTCAGCTTGCGTTGCTTGTGCCACGTCAGGAACACGTCGATCTCGGCAACCGATTCGGCGGGTGGCAGCCGCCGCAGATCGCCGCTCATGACATCCTGGCGGATCAGGTGTTCGGGCAGGAAGCTCAGGCCGATGCCGGCCACCACCATGCGCCGTATCTCTTCGATATTGGGCGAGGTGCCCACGATGCGTCCCGTAAAACCCTGCTGATCCCGAAAGATGGTCAAGGGTGACAGCGTATCGCCGATCTGGTCGCTGGCAAAGCACACGAAGTTCTGGTCCATCAGGTCTTCGAGGCTGACGCGCGGCTTGGTGAACAGCGGGTGATGGCGGCCGCAGACCACCGCGTAGTGGTGCCGCAGGAACAAGCGGCGCTCCAGCGCCTCGACCGGCTTGCGGCACAGGCAGATGCCCAGCGCGGGCACGCGCTTGGCCAGGGCGTCCAGGATCGCCGCGCTGGGCAGCACGTCCACGTGGAATTCGATCTTGGGATAGCGCCGATGAAATTGCGCCAGGAAGTCGTCGTAGGCCGGGCTTTGCACCTTGCTCATGACCAGCAGCCGCAACGTGCCGGCGATTTCCGCGCGGTCCTGGGTGGCGGCGTTTTCAATGCGCGCCATCGTGCCGTACATGTCGCGCGCAATCGCGTAGATCTCGTCGCCCAGGCCGGTCAGGCGGAACTCGCCATTGCGCCGATGCAGCAGCAGGCCGCCCACCGCCTCTTCCAGCCGCTTGAGCGCCTGGCTGACCGCCGGCTGGCTCAGGTGCAGCGCCTGCGCCGCGCGGCCCACGCCGCGTTCCTGCACGACGAACATGAAGGTGCGCAAGAGATTCCAGTCCATGCGTTCGGGCGCGAGCGGCTGTGACGGCGGAGTGCGGGCAGGCGGTTGGGGCATGGCGGACAGGGTCGTAAAAAAGGGCCGGGGGAAAATCCACGCCGGCCCTGCCGCTGACCCCGCGCGTCAGACGCCGGCCAGACCCGCGAAGAAGCGCGATGCGTTGGATTCCAAACCGTCGATATAGTAGCCGCCTTCCTGCACGATCAGCGTGGGCAGGCGCAGCGCGCCGACCTCGCCGCCCAGGCGCTCGAAACCGTCTTCGGTCACGCTCACCATGGCTTGCGGATCTTTCTCGAAAATGTCGAAACCCAGGGACAGGACCAGCGCGTCGGGCTGGAACAGTTCGATGGCGCGGCGCGCCTGCGCCAGGCGCTCGAAGAACACGGATTCCGGGGAACCATGCGGCATCGGCAGGTTGATGTTGTAGCCGTAGCCCTCGCCCGCGCCGCGCTCGTCCTCGAAGCCCGCGACCACGGGGTAGAAGTTTTCCGGATCGCCATGGATCGACACGTACAGCACGTCGCTGCGTTCGTAGAAAATTTCCTGGATGCCCTGGCCGTGGTGCATGTCGGTGTCCAGGATCGCCACGCGCGGGAATCGGGAAGTCAGCCGCTGCGCCGCGATTGCCGCATTGTTCAGGTAGCAGAAGCCCCCCGCTGCGTCGCGTCGCGCGTGATGGCCGGGCGGACGGCAGATGGCGTAGGCGTGGCGGTCGCCGGCCAGCAGCGCTTCGGCGCCCGCCACCGCGCATTGCGCCGACCAGTAGGCCGATTGCCAGGTCTGCGGGCCGACCGGGCAACTGCCGTCGGCCAGGTAGCGCCCGGCCTTGGCCAGCACCCCGCGCAGCGCGTTGGGTTCGCGCACGAAGACGTTCGACACCACCTCGCCGCCCCAATCGCCCGGCAGCTTCATCCAGTCATCGTGGGCATCCTGCAAGAAACGCAGATAGTCCAGCGAGTGCACCGCCGCCAACGCGCCCGCGCCATGATCGGCCGGCGCCTGCACGTCAAAGCCCAGCTTGTGCGCCGCCTGCACCAGCCCGTCCAGTCGCGCCGGCACTTCTTGCGGCGTGCGCATCTTGCCGCGCGAAAAATAAGTCTGGGGATGATGCAGCTTCTGGTCGTCGTGAAAAAATGCCTTCATGCTTGCTGATCCTTCAGTTGAAATTGTTCAGTGCGCTGGCCGACATTGCCCAGCAGCAGGACGGACACCAGGGAAAGCAACGAAATCGCCGAGAACAGCAGCGCCAACGGCCACCACTGGCCCTTGAAATTCTCGGCCAGCACCGTGCCCAGCAGCGGCGTCAGGCCGCCGAAGATGGCGCCGGACAACTGATACGCCATCGAAATGCCGGTGTAGCGGATGCGGGTCGGAAAGCTGTCGCTGACATAGCCCGCGATGACGGCGTAGTAAGCGCCCATGAAGAGTACCGCCACGCCCACGCCCAGCGTAATACTGGTAAGCGAGCCCTGGTCGACCAGGTTGAACATCGCGTAGGGCGTGAAGATCGAGGCGAACGCCATGGCGCCCAGAAAGCGCAGGTTGCCCACGCGGCTGGCGATATAGGCCGACAGCGGCGTGATGAAGAACTGCATGATGGACACCACCAGCAGGCAGTCCAGGATGACCGCGCGGTTCAGGCCCACGTACTGTGTGGTGTACGCGATCATGAACGTGTTGGTGAAGTAAAAGCCCGCGATGCCCAGCACGTTGGCGCCGACGGCCAGCGCCAGCAAGCCGGGTGCGCCGCGCAGCACCTGCGACAGCGGCGCCTGCGCGGGCTTGGCGACACGACGCGTGGCGTCGGCTTTGTCACGCGCAGCCTGCGCGGCCTGCTCCGCGATGAAGTCGGGCGATTCGTTCACGCTCAGGCGGATCACGAAGCCCACCGCCAGCAACACCGCCGAGAACAGGAACGGCACGCGCCAGCCCCAACTGAGAAACGCCTCGTCATCCAGGCCGGTGACCAGCTTGAACATCAGCATCGACAGGATCAGGCCGGCCGGGCTGCCCAACTGCGCGAACGAAGCAAAGAAGGTGCGTTTGCTTTTGTCCGGCGAATGCTCGCCAGCCATCAACACCGCCCCGCCCCATTCCCCGCCCACCGCGATGCCTTGCACAATGCGCAGCAGGATCAGCAGCACGGGGGCCCAGACGCCGATGGATGCGTGCGTGGGCAACAGGCCGATCAACACGGTGACCGTGCCCATCATCACCAAGGTGATCACCAGCGATTTCTTGCGGCCGATTTTGTCCCCGATATGGCCGAAGATCGCACCGCCCAGCGGCCGCGCGAAAAAGCCGACCGCAAAGGTGCCGAAGGCGGCCAAGGTGCCATAAAAGCCCGTGGCCGATGGAAAGAACAATTTTCCGAACACCAGCGCGGCGGCGGTGGCGTAGATGTAGAAGTCGTACCACTCGATCATGGTGCCGACGAAAGCGGCGGTAGACGCACGCACCGGCTGGTGCCCCGTCGCGGAATTTCCCCTCATGGCTTATCTCTCTTAGGTGGTTGAGGTCGATCAGGCCATCGTTATAGCCCTCGACCCACCATAAGAAAAATTCTTATTTCTTATCTTCCGAATTACTTTGCCTAATGAGTAGAAACCCTTAAACAGGGCGGTAGCGCAGAGGGTTTGCGCATCAAGCAGCGGGCCGCAGCCACGCCGGCCGTGGCGCGGCGTCCAGCCAGTTCTTGACGATCAGCCCCAGCTCCGTGTCGCCCGATATCCGCAGCCGTCGTTGGAAGAACAAGGTGTCGGCATCGGTGTCGCCGCGCGCCATGCTCAACAGGTCGGCCCACGCCGCGCCCAGTTCCAGATGCGCGGGTGCGCCCGTCCACACCGGACGAAACGCCCCGCCCTGCACAGCGAAGCAGGCGCGCACGCCCAGGTCTTCGACGGTGATGGCGAAACTGCGGCCGTCCAGTTCGGCGGGCGGAGTCAGCCACTTGAAGCGTCGGGCCAGTTCCAGCCCGGCCACCATGTGCAGCGAGGCCAGCGGTGCGGGCACGCGCCGGCCCAGCGCGGCCAGCAGGGATGGCGCTTTTCCAGAACCTGTCATGCCGTGGCCTCCATCAATTCAATGCCTGATCGGCCGTGATAGTAGCCATTGCATCGGCCGATGCCCGCTGGCGGCGTGACCGCGCGGGCGGCGCGGCCATGGCGGATATCATCCAGCGCGGCGATGGCCTCGTGCGTGCCGGCCGATTGCGGGTTGACGCGCAATACGTCCACGCCCATCGCCGCCAGTTCCGTAGCCTGCGCCAGCAGGTCCAGGCACGCGGCGGACTGCACCTGGATGCCGTTGATGCTGAGAAATTCGCGCGATTCTTTCGTGCGCATGTCCAGGCCGTCGGGATGCTCGATGCAGCGAAAGCCGCAATCGTCCTTCTTCAACCGAAAGTGCCGCGCCGTAAAGCAGCGCGCCGAAAACGCCAGCGCCATGCGGCCCCACACCAGCGTTTCGGCCGCCAATCCGTCGGGCCGCTCTTGAAGCAGCCGCGCCAGCGTTTCGCCATCCATTTCCAGCGGCGCGACAAAGCGCACGGCGCCCTGCGACGCCAGCCATTGCAAGGTGCCGCCGTGATAGGCATTCACGTGCGGCCCTGCCACGAACGCCCGCCCGGCCAGATGCCGCACCGCGCCCAGCTCGCCGGCTTCGATCATGAAGTCGTCCTGCGCGCACAGCTTCTTCAAGGCATGTGCTTCGGCGCCTGTTTCGATCAGCGTCCGCCCCGACAGCACCACCGTCTTGCCGGCGGCGCGCAGGTCTTGCGCCAGGTCGCGCCAATCGTCGGCGCGCAGTTCGTGGCGACGGCTACAGACCGTCTCGCCCACGTAAAGAATATCGGCCGGCCCATCGGCCAGCGCGGCGTAGAAGTCCAGCGTGGCGCGCCGAGGCCAGTAATACAGCAGCGGTCCTACAGAGATCTGAAATTGCGTGGGGTTCATTTCCATGGCCGTTCGAATGCGCCTTGCGTGACTTGGGATCCTTCAGCGTGGCGCGCCAATAAGGCGTTCCACTTGGCCAGCGGCGCAAAGCGCGCGGGGTCGGCGTGCGCGCTGTCCAGCGCGGCGCGCAAGGTGGCGACCACCTGGGCCACATAGGCCGGACTGCGCTGACGGCCTTCGATCTTGATCGCCGACACGCCCATTTGCGCCAGACGCGGCAACAGGCCGATGGCGTTCAGGCTGGTGGGTTCCTCCAGCGCGTGATCCGCGCGGCCGTCCACCTCGAAGCGGCCCTTGCACAGCGTCGGGTAGGCGGCCGGTTCGCCGGGTTCGTAGCGGTCGATCAAGATGCCCGACAGGCGTGCATCCATGCGGCCGCCCTCTTCCACCCAGCGCACCGCGTGCGCTGGCGAGCAGACGCCCTTGTTGTTGGGCGAATCGCCCGTGGCGTATGAGGACAGCAGGCAGCGGCCCTCGGCCATGACGCACAGGCTGCCAAAGCCGAAGACTTCAACTTCGACGCTGACGTTGGCGCAGATGCGCGCCACTTCCGACAAGGTCAGCACGCGCGGCAACACCACGCGGCGGATGCCGAATTGTTCCTTCATCAGTTCGATGGCGTCGGCGTGCGTGGCCGAGCCCTGCACGGACAGATGCAGGCGCAGGTCGGGATAGCGGTCGCTGGCGTAGGCCAGCAAGCCCGGGTCGGCCATGATGACCGCATCGGCGCCCAAGGCGTGCGCAGCGTCCACCGCGGCGTGCCATTCCTGCGCCCTGCCCGCCTGCACGAATGTGTTGATGGCGAACAGCACCTGTCGGCCGCGCTGGTGCGCAAGGTCCACGCCCTTGCGTATATCGCCTTCAGAAAAATTCAGCCCGGCGAAGTTGCGGGCGTTGGTGGCGTTGCGCAGGCCGAGATAGACCGTGTCCGCGCCGGCGTCCAGGGCCGCCGTCAGTGCGGCCAGGCTGCCAGCGGGCGCAACCAGTTCCAGGGGTGAGGAAGTCGTTTGCATGCCACGCAGTCTAGGGTTGGACGTGCGCGCGGGCCTTGTCACAGATCAAACGCGAACCGGGATGGATGCAAGCCGGCTATTGCCGCGAGAGATCCCTTGCGTGACAAGACCCTGCCTGGCCGATCCCGCAAGCGGGTCGGCCAGGCAAGCCAGGCTCAAGGCGTGGCGGGTTGCCCGTCAGAGGCGATCTTGCGCACCACGTAACCCATCGGCACCCAGCGGTTCTTGCCGGCTACCATCGACACGGTTTCGGTGGCGGGCATGTTGCTGAACTGGGTGTGGAAGATGACGTTGACGTACTTGCCTTGAGGCAGGTCCACCGGGTCCGTCACGCGCACCACCTGGAGCCATTCGCGGCCGGAATGGCGGCCGACTTCGTTGCGCAACTGGCCCAGGTAGTCCGACCAGCCCTGTTTGTCCACGCGTTTTTTCATGATGTCGCTGCTGGCGCTCCACATCTTGTCCGATGCGCCGTTGTCCGACATCGCCGCCCATTGCTTGGCCGCCGTCACCGCGCCGTCCAGCGAGGGGTCGGCTGCCAGGGCGGGCATGGCCAGCAGCATGGCGCCGCCCAACAAGCCGGCGCGCACGCCGCGAGAGATCAGGTTCGTGTGTTGCATAAGTCCTCACTATGAAAAGAAAAAGCACCGCATGACCCGGGCATGCGGGCGTTCCGGCCAACTGCGCCGGAACGCCCGCGCGCCCTCACCACTGATAGCCCGCGCCGATCACCGCGCCGAACGTGCCGCGCGTGTTGGTGGACCCGGACATTTTGTAGACCCACTTGCCGTTGCCGGACACCGTGGACAAGCCCATCGCAAAGCCTTGCTGCCCGTCGTACGTGCTGCCTGCGATGGAGAACATGCCGCGGCCCGGCGTGTACGCCTGCGCCAGCCCGGCCACCGCCAGCGCCGTCGCGGTGCCGCCCGCCGCATCGCGGCGATAGCGGTCCACGTCGTTGCGCAGGTTGCGGAACTTGCCGTCGGTGTACGCGTTGGACTGCTGCACCGCGTCGTTCAGGCCCGCGTTCAACTGCTGCACGTTGACGGCGTCGGTATTGCTGACGCCATCGGCCACGTTGCTCAGGGTGACGGGCCCGCCGCCATTGCCCAGCGTGACCTTCGAGTAGTCCACCGCGCCCGTGCCCGGCGTGGTGGCGTACTGCACCGAGCCTTGCTTGACCGTGTCCAACTGCTGCACGTTGACCGCGTCCGTCTTCGCCGTACCGGCCGCCACGTTGGTCACCTGGCGTTCCTTGCCCTTGGCGCCGACCGACACGACGTTCTTGCGGCCGTCATCGGTGCTGCCCGCGCCGAGCGCCACCGAGTTGTCGCCCCGCGCCTGCGCGCCGTTGCCCAAGGCGGTGCTGCCGCTGCCCGTGGCCACGGCTCCCGAGCCGCCCGCCGTGGCGTTGGCGCCGGTCGCAGTGGGCGCGGTCTTCGTGCTGGACTGGCTCACCTGGAACATGCCGCTGCCTCCCTGGCTCAGGCCCGTGTTGATCGTGGCGATCTGCTGGTCCGTGTACTGATTGGCCTGCGTCACCGCGCCGTCCAGCTGACGCAGGTTCACCGCATCGGTGGCGTTGCGGCCGTCGGCCACGTTGCTGACGGTGCGCTCGGCGCCGGCCGCGCCCACCGACACCGTGCCCGCCGCCGTGTTGGACACGCCGGTGTACTTGCCGGTGTATGCCGGCACGGCCCCCATGTCGGCCACCGCCCCGGCTCCCAGCGCCACGTCGCCCGCCTTCAGCGCCTGCGCGCTTGCGCCCACGGCCACGCTGTTGTTGCCCGCCGCGCTGGCCGCCGAGCCCAGCGCCGCGCTGCCGTCGCCGGCCGCGCTGGCGGTGGAACCCACTGCCGTGGACTTGGAACCGCTGGCCAGCGACGAGGTCCCCAGTGCAACAGCCGAGTCCAGCGCCGAACGCGCCGACGAACCGATGGCGATGCCGTTGGTCGCGGTGCTGTCCACTTGAGCGGCCAGCCCGATGCCGATCCCCACGTCGCCGTTGACCACGGTTTCCGGGCCGACCGCGATGGCGTCCGTGCCCACGGCCAGCGAGTCCACCTTGGTGCTGTCGGCATGGAAGTACTGCGTGCCGGTCACGGCGACCGAGGCCAGCGCGCCCTGCAACTGGCGCACGGTCACGGCATCCTGCGCCTGCGTGCCGTCGGCCACGTTGATGATCTGCCGCAGCATGCCCGGCGCACCCACCGAGAACGCGCCCGGCGTCACCGCACGCGTGACCGACACCCGGTTTGACACCGAGCCCCGTCCGATGGCCACGCCGCCATCCACCGTCACGTGGGCATCCGCGCCCAGCGCGAGGCTGCCCGCGCCTTCGGCCGTCGCCATATAACCGATGGCGGTCGAACCCGAACCCTTGGCATAGGAATCCGCCTGGACCATGCCGGTGTCGTTGGTGCGCTCGTACCGTACCCCGTGACCGTTGACCGCGGGGTCGTTGGCAGCGGAGAACGTATTGACCACCGTCGTCAGCTTGTCCAGGCTCTGGTTCGTCTCAAACAGCTGCGAGCCGTTCACGGCGTCCCAGCTGGTGCCGCTGAGTACGCCTGCCGCGACGCTGGTGATGACGCTGGGTCCGCCAATGCTGCCGTGCGCCGCCGAGTAGGCGCCAACCCCGTCGTTGGCGGTCGGGTCCCACATCAGCGCGTCGGTGTGAATCTCTCCCAGACGCGTGCTCACCTGCTGCAACTGGCGCAGGTTGACCGCGTCCGTCAACTCGCTGGCGGGCGCGACGTGAGTCAGCTTGCGCAATGCGCCGGCCGATCCCACCGAGACCTCACCCGCCGAATCGACCGTGCCAGCCAGCCCGAAGGCGACATAGGCGGTCTGCGCGCCCACCGACACGACCGAGCCCTGCCCCAACGCCACGTTCGAGCCCGTCAGCCCGGCCGTGATGCTGGCGCCCTGGCCCAACACCGTGGAATTGGCCACGCCGTTGTCGGTGGCCTGGTTGCCCAGCGAGACCGACGACGCGCCCGTCGCCAACGCCCCGAAGCCGCCCGCCGTGCTGTCCGCGCCGGATGCCACCGGTTGCGCGGTGGTCACGCTGGCGTCCGCCACGAAGGGCCCCGACTTGCCGCTGCTGATGTTGGACACGGTCGCATCCAGGCCGACAATCGCCGTGCCCAGGTTCGAGTACGACTTGCCTTGTACCGTGTAGGTCGGCGCGCTGATCGACACCGTGGTCGGGTCGTAGACCGCGCCGCCGCCCAGGCTGGTCGCCAGGCTTGCACCCAGCGAGGCCGCCTGCCCCTTCAGTTGCGCCACGTTCACCGCGTCGGTGGCGTTGCTGCCCGCCGCGACGTTCGTGATCTTGCGTTCCGCGCCGACCGCACCCACCGACACTTCGCCCGCCGAGCTTTGCGCCGACGTCAGGCCGAATGCCGTGTAGCCGGCTTCCGAACCGACCGTGGCCGTCGAGCCCTGGCCCAACGCCACGTTCGAACCGGTCAAGGCCGCCGTGATGGTTGCGCCCTGGCCCAGCACCGTCGAGTTGTCGACGCCGTTGTCGCTGGCCAGGTTGCCGACCACCGTGGATGCCGCGCCTGTCGCCGACGCGCCGAAGCCGCCCGCCGACGCGTCCGCGCCCGAGGCCAGCGCCTGCGCCGTTGTCACGCTGTTATCCGAGACGAACGGGCCACCCTTGCCGCTGTTGATCGTGCTGACCGCCGAATCCAGGCCGCCGATGGCGCTGCTAAGGTTCGAGTACGTATTGCCTTGCACGCCGTAGCTGGGCGCGGTCAGCGTGCCGGTCGCCGGATCGAAGGTCGAACCGCCGCCCAGGTTCGATGCCACGCTTGCGCCCAGGTTGCCGATGCTGCTGGTGGCGGCATTGGCCACGCCGGTCAGTTGCGCCACGTTGACCGCGTCGGTGGACGCGCTGCCTGCGGCAAGATTGGTGATCTTGCGTTCCGCACCCGAACTGCCCAGCGACACTTCGCCGCTGGAGTTCTGCGCGGCCGACAGGCCGATGGCGGTGTAGCTGGTCTCCGCGCCGACCGTTGCCGTCGAGCCTTGACCCAACGCCACGTTCGAACCCGTCAGGCCTGCCGTAATCGTTGCGCCTTGGCCCAGCAACGTCGAGTTGTCGACGCCGTTGTCGCTGGCTTGATTACCCAAGGCCGTAGACGCCGCGCCCATTGCCGACGCGCCGAAGCCGCCCGCTGAGGCATTCGCGCCGGAAGCCACGGCTTGCGTCGTCGTGACGCTGCTGTCCGCGACGTACGCGCCCGACTTGCCGCTGGCAAGACCGGTCACTGCCGAGTCGAGGCCATCGATGGCGCTGCCCAGGTTCGAGTACGTGGCGCCTTGCACGCCGTAGGCCGGTGCGGTGACGGTGCCGGTTGCTGGATCGAATGCCGATCCGCCGCCCAGGTTTGTCGCGACGCTGGCGCCCAATGCGCCGACGCTTGCGGTGGCGGCATTCGACACGCCGGTCAATTGCGCGACGTTGACGGCATCGGTGGACGCGCTGCCTGCGGCAAGATTCGTGATCTTGCGTTCTGCGCCGGATGTGCCCAGCGACACTTCGCCGCTGGAGTTCTGCGCGGTGCTCAGGCCAATTGCCGTGTAGCCGGTCTCCGCGCCGACCGCTGCCGTCGAGCCTTGGCCCAACGCCACGTTAGAACCTGTGAGGCCCGCTGTGATCGTTGCTCCCTGGCCCAGCAAGGTCGAGTTGTCGACACCGTTGTCGGTGGCCTGGTTACCCAAGGCCGTGGATGCTGCACCCGTTGCCGAA
>NZ_BCTK01000002.1 GCF_001571245.1 Achromobacter piechaudii NBRC 102461
ACTGTCCGCGACGTACGCGCCGGACTTGCCGCTGGCAAGGCCTGTCACTGCCGAGTCCAGACCGTCAATGGCGCTGCCGAGGTTCGAGTAGTTGCTGCCTTGCACGCCATAGGTCGGCGCGGTGATGGTGCCGGTCGCGGGATCGAATGCCGATCCGCCGCCCAGGTTCGTTGCCACGCTGGCGCCAAGGTTGCCGATGCTGCTTGTGGCGGCATTGGCGACGCCGGTCAGTTGCGCGACGTTGACGGCGTCGGTGGACGCGCTGCCTGCGGCAAGATTCGTGATCTTGCGTTCAGCGCCGGATGCGCCCAGCGACACCTCGCCGCTGGAGTTCTGCGCAGTCGACAGGCCGATGGCGGTGTAGCCCGATTCCGAACCGGTGGTGGCCGTCGAGCCTTGGCCCAGCGCCACGTTAGAGCCGGTCAGGCCCGCCGTGATCGTTGCACCCTGGCCCAGCAACGTCGAGTTGTCGACCCCGTTGTCGCTGGCTTGGTTACCCAATGCCGTGGACGCTGCCCCCGTCGCCGAC
>NZ_BCTK01000003.1 GCF_001571245.1 Achromobacter piechaudii NBRC 102461
TTTTCCGCTGGCAAGGCCGGTCACTGCCGAGTCCAGGCCGCCGATGGCGCTGCCGACGTTCGCGTAAGAACTTCCTTGCACGCCGAAGCTGGGCGCGGTGACGGTGCCGGTCACCGGATCGAACGCCGAACCGCCTCCCATATTGGTCGCCACGCTGGCGCCCAATGCGCCGACGCTTGCCGTCGCCGCATCCGACACGCCTGTCAGCTGCGCAACGTTGACCGCATCGGTCGCTGCGCTGCCTGCTGCAAGATTCGTGATCTTACGTTCCGCACCGGATGCGCCCAGCGACACTTCGCCGCTGGAATCTTGCGCGGTGCTCAGACCAATCGCCGCGTAGCCGGTCTGCGCGCCGACCGTTGCCGTCGAGCCTTGGCCCAGGGCCACGTTCGAACCCGTCAGGCCTGCCGTAATCGTTGCGCCTTGGCCCAGCAAGGTCGAGTTATCGACCCCGTTATCGCTGGCTTGGTTACCCAAGACCGTGGATGCCGCGCCCGTCGCCGATGCACCGAAACCACCCGCCGATGCGTCCGCGCCCGAGGCAACGGCTTGCGTCGTCGTCACGCT
>NZ_BCTK01000004.1 GCF_001571245.1 Achromobacter piechaudii NBRC 102461
AGTTACGCTTGACGACCATAGCAAGGTGGTACCACTCCTTCCCATCCCGAACAGGACAGTGAAACGCCTTCGCGCCGATGATAGTGGACGGACGTCTGTGAAAGTAGGTCATCGTTAAGCTCTTATCCCGCAAAGCCCCGCCGGTTCCCGGCGGGGCTTTGTCTTTGGAAAAATAGAACGAATTTCGGCGCTTGAAGCCAGGTGTAGTTGACTGCGAAAGCCAGCCGTCGACGGCGCCTTCAATCAGGCTGCAAGCCGCGCCAATGCTGAATGTGCCGAAATAACAACGCCTGTGGATGGGTGGGTTTTGTGCGGTAAGATTGTCCGAGTCAATTCGTTGGAGCGTTATCGTGAGTGATCCCCAGACCCCCGTGCCCGGCACAACGTTGGACCTGCGCACGCTGACCCATGTGGCTTACGGTTTATTTGCCCTGGGCTTTCTGACAAGCGGAATTCTGGGCATTGCGACCTTGGCGGCCGTGGTACTGATGTACCTGAAGCGCTCTGACGCCGCTGGCACGGTTTACGCTGGCCATTTCGACTGGATGCTGCGCACCTTTTGGTGGGCCATGCTTTGGATGGCTATCAGCGCCATCGCCATCTACATCTTCATCGGTTGGATCAGCCTGATCGCCACTGTCGTGTGGGTGCTGTACCGACTGATCAAAGGCTGGCTGGCGCTGTTGGAAGGCAGTTCGCCGACCACCTACGCTTGATAGCCAAGATGCGCCTACAGGGCGTCAAGAAGGCCGGCAGAGATGCCGGCTTTTTTTATGCCCCGCGCGTGTGCGACAAAGCTGCGATACGACTGTTCCCCGAAGTGGAACCGAACGATGGTGTCGCGAAGGGCCTCGGCGCACCGCAACGGCCCTTTAGCTAGGCCGGCATAGCAGGACGGCGACAAACCGGACTGGGAACAGCAGCTCCTGTGCGCTAGTGGCTTCTAAGCAAACACATCACGCGTTCCGACGTAGCTGCGCAGACAGCGCGCGCACACGAACAGAACAGCGCCGTCAGGGCGATCCGGAATCTTCAGGCAAGCGGGGGAGAGGGGATTCGCTGCATCCACAAGGCGTGGATTTAGGAAGGCGCGCTACAGATAGCGCATATGCAGAAGCTGGCTAGCCCGGCGAGGAGCCAGGGCATCGCGACAATCCAAGAGGCAGGGACGTACGGGGTACGCCCTTTGCCTGCTTACTTCAGATGTGCGTTGACCAGTTTGGTCAGTTCGAACATCGTGACCTGATCTTTGCCAAAGATCGGACGCAGCTTGGCATCGGCGTTGATGTTGCGCTTGTTGCTGGCATCTTGCAGGTTGTGCTTCTTGATGTATTCCCAGATCTTCTTGGTGACCTCGGTACGCGGCACGGCTTCCGAGCCGATGACAGCGGCCAATTCGGCGCTGGGGGTCAGGGGCTTCATGAATGCAGCGTTCGGCTTGCGCGCGGTCGCGGGTTTGGAGGTTGTGGCCATAATGCGGCGCTCCTTCTCTGGCTGTTGGAAAAATTGTCCTGCGGCCGGAGCATAACGTGTCTCTCTGGTAAAGACAAAGGCATTTATCCTCTGTAGCAACTAAAATGCACGCACCGTCCCCCCTATCACGTGATTCTGTAACCTCCTATGTACGCACGATCTGCTTTGGAATCAATTCGGCTTTTTCATGACGAGTTGACTGCGCTGCGGCGCGATCTGCATGCCCATCCCGAATTGGGTTTTGAAGAAGTCCGAACTTCCGGGATCGTGGCCGGCGCATTGGAAGCGCTGGGCATCGAGGTGCACCGCGGCATTGGCAAGACCGGCGTGGTGGGCGTCATTCGCGGCAAGCGCTGCGATAGCGGCCGCATGATCGGTCTGCGGGCTGACATGGATGCGTTGCCGATGACGGAGGACAACGACTTCGGCCACAAGTCCACCAAGCCAGGCCTGATGCACGGTTGCGGGCACGACGGTCACACGGCGGTGTTGATCGGCGCGGCCAGGTACCTGGCGCAGACGCGGAATTTCGACGGTACGGCGGTCTTGATTTTTCAACCGGCGGAAGAAGGCCGAGGCGGCGCGCGCGCCATGTTGGAGGATGGTCTTTTCGACACCTTCCCGTGCGATGCGATCTATGCCTTGCACAACTGGCCTGGCCTTCGGCCGGGCACCATCGGCATCAACCCAGGTCCGATGATGGCGGCGGCCGACCGCTTTGAAATCCAGATCACCGGACGCGGCGGCCATGGCGCGCATCCTTATCAGACCATCGACCCCGTAACCATCGCGGGCCAGATCATTACCGCACTGCAGACGATCGTGTCGCGCAACGTGAACCCGTTGGATTCGGCCGTGGTGTCGATCGGATCGATGCAGGCGGGTCACCCCGGCGCCATGAGCGTGATCCCGCGCGAAGCCAAGCTGGTGGGCACCGTGCGCACGTTTCGCAAGTCAGTCCAGGAAATGGTCGAGACGCGCATGCGGGAGTTGGTCACCGCAATTGCAAGCGCGTTCGGCGGGACAGCCGAACTGATCTACGAACGCATCTACCCGGCCACCCTGAACACGCCGCAGCATGCCAACCTGGTCGCGGATATCGCAACCGAAATGATCGGCAAGGAAAACGTGGTGCGCGACCTGGTGCCCTCCATGGGCTCCGAAGATTTCTCGTTCATGTTGCAGAGCAAGCCCGGCGCGTACTTCCGCCTGGGCCAAGGCGGCGCCGAGTCGGGCTGCGTGCTGCACAACTCCCACTTTGATTTCAACGATGCGGTCATTCCCCTGGGCAGCGCGATGTTTTGCGCGCTGGCAGAACGGGGCATGCCGCTGGCAGATTAAGAAGCCCTCCATGTCTACTCAAAGCACCACTCAGCTCACTATCACTCGCCCCGATGATTGGCACCTGCACCTGCGCGACGGCGCGGCGCTGGAAGCCGTGGTGGCCGACACCGCGCGCCAATTCGCGCGCGCGATCATCATGCCGAATTTGAAGCCACCGGTGACAACCACCGAGCAGGCGCTGGCCTATCGGGATCGGATTCTTCAGGCATTGCGCAAGGCGGGCGGCAACCCCGACGCCTTTACGCCCTTGATGACGCTTTACCTGACCGACAACACGTCTGCCGAAGAGATCCGCAACGCTCACGCATCGGGCCAGGTCTACGCGGTGAAGCTTTATCCTGCGGGGGCTACGACGAACTCGGACGCCGGCGTGACCGACTTGCTGGGCAAGTGCACCAAGGCCCTGGAAGCACTGGAAAAATGCGGCATGCCGTTGTTGGTGCATGGCGAAGTGACTGACCCCGCGATCGACGTGTTCGACCGCGAAGCAATTTTTGTCGAGCGCGTCATGAAGCCTTTGCGCCGCGCGTTTCCGGCATTGAAAGTGGTGTTTGAGCACATCACGACGAAGGAAGGCGCGGAGTATGTGCGAGACGCCGAAGGGCCGACCGCCGCGACGATCACCCCGCAACATATGCTGTACAACCGCAATGCCATCTTCCAGGGCGGCGTGCGGCCGCATTGGTATTGCCTGCCGATCCTGAAGCGCGAGACGCACCGGCTTGCCTTGGTCGAGGCGGCTACCAGCGGCAGCCCGCGCTTTTTCCTGGGCACCGACAGCGCGCCCCACGCGCGCGGCCTGAAGGAACATGCTTGTGGCTGTGCCGGTTGCTACACGGCGCTGCACGCCATGGAGCTCTATGCAACGGCCTTCGACGCCGTCGGCAAGCTGGACAAGCTGGAAGGATTCGCCAGCTTCCATGGCCCCGACTTCTACGGCCTGCCGCGTAATACTGGCACGCTGACGCTGGTGCGCGAAACATACCAGGTGCCTGCCGAACTGGCTTTTGGCAACACGACGCTGGTGCCGTTGGCGGCTGGCGAAGCGTTGGCCTGGCGGGCTCATGCCTGAGTCGCGGGTACAAAGATTTTCAGCGCTTTAGACAAATAAAACGGGGTGGCCGGCTTGATGCCGTCCACCCCGTTTTGTTTCGCCGCGCCGCAAGGCCCGCCGACACCCCTATATATATAGGCGTGTTCTTATAGCGTGCCGTCCCGGCGTGCTTCCAGCAATTCCCAGCGCGCGAATTTCTCTTCGAGCTCGCTCTCCAGCTTGGCAAGTTCGCCGTTGATGCGCTCGACTTCCGCCGGCGCGTCTCGGTAAAGGCTGCCGTCCGCCAACTTGCCCGCCAATTCGGCCTGCTTCGCTTCAAGCGCAGCGATGGCGTCCGGCAGGCCTTCCAGTTCACGCAAGTCCCATGCGTTGATCTTGCTGGCCTTGGCCGGCTTTGGTTTGGCGACCTTGGCGCGCGCGGCGCTTTCGTCAACGGGCTTGGCGGTGGCGTCCGTATCACTGGCGCTAGCGGCGGGGGCCGGGCGCTGTGCGACCCATTCATCGTATCCGCCCACGTAGTCTCGCCAATGGCCATCTCCTTCGTAGGCGATGGTCTGCGTGACGACGTTGTTCAGGAAAGCGCGATCGTGGCTGACGAGCAGCACGGTGCCCGCGTATTCCTGCAGCAGCTCTTCCAGCAGCTCCAGCGTTTCAATATCCAGGTCGTTGGTGGGTTCGTCCAGAACCAATACGTTGGCAGGGCGGGCAAACAGTCGGGCCAGCAACAGCCGCGCACGTTCGCCGCCAGACAGGCTGCGCACGGGCGAGCCGGCGCGCGCGGGCGAGAACAGGAAGTCGCCCAGGTAGGTCATGACGTGTTTGCGCGTGCCGCCGATTTCAACCCATTCGCTGCCCGGGCTGATGATGTCGACCAGCGAGGCGTTTTCGTCCAGCTGCGCGCGCATCTGGTCGAAATACGCGACGGCTACGTTGGTGCCCAGGCGTGTCGTGCCGCTGTCGGGTTGCATCTCGCCCAGGATCAGCTTGAGCAGCGTGGTCTTGCCCGCGCCGTTGGGACCGATGATGCCGATGCGGTCACCGCGCAGGATAGTGGTGGAGTAGTCGTCCACGACGACCTTGTCGCCAAAGGTCTTGCCGACGTGTTCCAGTTCGGCCACGAGCTTGCCTGAGCGTTGACCTTCGGCCAGCGCCAACGAAACGTCGCCAATGCGCTCACGGCGCTCTGCGCGCTGGACTCGCAGGCTCTCCAGGCGGCGCACGCGGCCTTCGTTACGGGTGCGGCGCGCCTCAACACCCTTGCGGATCCAGACTTCTTCCTGTGCCAGCAACTTGTCAAAGCGTGCTTGTTCCAGGCGTTCCGATTCCAGCCACTGGGCTTTGCGTTCCTGCCATTGGGAGAAGTTGCCCGGAAAGCTCAACAGGCGGCCGCGGTCCAGTTCGACGATGCGGGTAGTGACGGCATCCAGGAAGCGGCGATCGTGGGTGATGATGACGGCGGCTCCGCGCCAGCCGCGCAGCATTTCTTCCAGCCAGGCGATGCCTTCGAAGTCCAGATGGTTGGTGGGCTCGTCCAGCAGCAGCAGGTCAGGTTCTTCGACCAGCGCGCGCGCCAGGGCGACGCGCTTGCGGGTGCCGCCCGACAGGCCGGCGATCTGCACATCTGCCGGCAGGCCAAGCTTTTCCAGCATGGCGCGCACGCGCGAGGGACGTTGCCAATCTTCGTGGTCGCCGTCGACGTTGCACACCACGTCGAACACCGTGGCGTTCTCGTCCAGCTCCGGTTCTTGTTCGACAGTGGCCACGCGCAAGCCCGAGCTGCGAGCGATGTCGCCGTCATCGGGCAGGGTGCGGCCATCCAGCAGTCTCAGCAGCGACGACTTGCCGGCGCCATTGCGGCCGATCAGGCCAATGCGCTCGCCGGCCTGGATGGCGAAATCGGCATGGTCCAGCAACGGGTGGTGGCCATAGGCCAGCTGGATGTCGGTCAGGGTGATGAGGGTAGCGAGGGCCATGTAGTGGGTCTTTTCTGCGGCTTCTAAGCGAATCAACGCGTATTGTCGCAGGAACCTCGGCCCCCCGTCCGGACGCCAGATCCGGGCACGGTCGGGGACAGTGCTCAGACCTGTACTAGAATACGAACCGCAAGGCGGGTCGGGCGATCGCGGTGGATGCAAATCCATCGAGGAAGGTCCGGACTCCACAGGGCAGGGTAACGGCTAACGGCCGTCCGGTCGCGTCTTCGGACGCGGTTGAGGAATAGGGCCACAGAGACGAGACTGGGAAGCGGGCGCGCTTTGCGCGCACAGGTACGGCCATCTCCGTATCGCGTCGTTCGGCAACGAATGGCGGCGTCTCAGGGTGAAACGCGGCAACCTCTACCCGGAGCAACATCAAATAGGCATGCGTGCGGCCCTCGGGTCGCGAAGGGCGGCTCCGTCCAAGCATGCGGGTAGGTGGCTAGAGCGGCTCAGCAATGATCCGCGCAGAGGAATGATCGTCCGCCAGGGCAACCTGGTGTACAGAATCCGGCCTATAGACCCGTCTTGCATCGAATTTCCTGATCGCGGTGCGCTGGGCATGCATGCCCAGCCTCGCGGCATGCGCCGGCCAATTTTTTTCAGGCGCCCGGAACGCACGTTGGGCGGGAAGCCTTGCCAATCGGTGCGAAGGGCGCCGCGTAAAACAATGCAAAGGCGTCATTAGGCGCGACTTCTTACGCAGGACTTTTAGTGTGTGTCGCAACCTCCTGATATATCAGGAGGTTTTTCTTTTTGCGGATTTACATATTGGTCTAAGTCCTTGTTGTGATTGAAAAAATTGCAACCACGCGCTTGACCGCCCCATTGCCATACCGTAGAGTGGGAAATAGTAGGAAATTGTGCAATTAAGTGGGGTAAAAGTGGTGTTTCAGGGAAGCAGCGCACTCACGCTGGATGCCAAGGGGCGGATCTCGATTCCGACCCGGCATCGTGACGCGCTGATGTCGCAGGCCGATGGCCGGCTGACCCTGACCCGCCACCCCGACGGCTGCTTGCTGGTGTACCCGCGGCCCGAATGGGAAAAGAAGCGCGAGCAGATCGCCGCCTTTCCCATGACGGCTCGTGCGTTGCAGCGGCTGTTGCTGGGCAACGCTCAGGACGTGGAACTGGATGGCTCCGGCCGGGTCCTGATCGCTCCTGAACTGCGCAACGCTTCCGGTATGACGCGCGATGTGATGCTGCTCGGTCTGGGCGCGCACTTCGAGCTGTGGGACGCCGCTACTCTGGCCAGCCGCGAGGCAGAAGATTTGGCCAAGGGTATGCCGGATGTGTTGAACCAGTTTTCGTTCTGAAAAATTTTATGGAATTCGAACATCGGCCCGTTCTGCTGGAGCCGACGGTGGACGCACTATTGCTGCCCGATTTTGGTGGCAAAGGCGCGGCACGGTCGCACTCCCAGATCGAGCCGGATACGGCTACGCGGGCGGATCGCGGCGTGTTTGTCGACGGCACTTTTGGCCGCGGCGGGCACAGCCGCGAACTGCTTGGGCGTTTGGGCAAGTCCGCACGGCTGGTGGTGTTCGACAAGGACCCCGAGGCGATCGCGGTAGCCAACGCGCTGGCGGCGACGGACTCGCGGGTCACGGTAGTGCATGGCGGCTTTGCCACCATGGCGGAAGAATTGCAGCAGCTTGGCATCGACAAGGTCGATGGCGTGATGCTGGATCTGGGCGTTTCGTCGCCTCAGATCGATGATGCCGAGCGCGGCTTTTCGTTCATGCGAGACGGCCCGCTCGATATGCGGATGGACACCACTCGTGGACCCACGGTGGCGGAATGGCTGGCGCAAGCCAGTGTGGATGAGATGCGGGAGGTCATAGCGGATTATGGCGAAGAACGGTTTGCTTTTCAGGTTGCAAAGGCGATTGCTGCTCGCCGCGCAACAAGGCCGCTGTGCACCACGCTCGAGCTTGCCGAGTGCGTCGCCAGCGCCGTCCGCACGCGCGAAAAGGGGCAGCATCCGGCCACACGCACCTTTCAAGCTCTACGGATTTACATCAATCGGGAGCTCGAAGAGCTCGCGCGCACCCTCGCGGCAGCTCTAGAACTGCTTGCTCCGGGGGGGAGGTTGGCAGTGATCAGCTTTCATTCGCTTGAAGACCGCATGGTCAAGCAGTGCATCGTGGCGGCGGCTCGGCCGGCCGCTGCGCATGCACGCCTGCCGCTGCGCGAAAGCGAAATGCCGCAGCCGATCCTGCGTTCCCTCGGACGCGTCCAGGCCGAAGACGACGAGGTCGCGGGCAACGCCCGGGCCCGTTCCGCGGTCTTGCGCGTTGCCGAGCGCACCGAAACTCCGCTGCCCCCCGAGGGCGGCTTTGCTTTTGTGAAGATCGGCTCGCTGCCCGGCAGCGAGCTGGCCCCGCCGCCTCGGCGCGGTGGTAAAGGGGGGCGGCGCTGATGGGTCGTGTCAACCTGATCGTTGCGGCGTTACTGATGCTGTCGGCCATATCCCTGGTCACCAGCCGGTATCAGTCGCGCCAGCTCTTTGTTGAGTTGGGACGTGATCAGGCACAGGCGCGCGACCTGGAAACCAACTGGCGCCGCCTTCAGCTTGAACGCGCCGAACTCGCCCGCAACGCGCGGGTGGACGCCATCGCACGCGACGGCCTGAAGATGATTTCCATCGTTCCGGACCGCACGCTCTATGTGAACCAGGCCCCGGTCTCCGCCGCCGGAGGCGCTCAATGAAGCGCGTTCCCTTCTTCGATAACCCCGTGCTGCGCGGGCAATTGCCCTCATGGCGCGCACGCCTCGTGCTGATCCTGCTGTTTGGCGGGTTCACCGTGTTGGCGGGCCGCGCCCTGTTCCTGCAAGGGCTGTCGACGGAGTTCCTGCAGCAGCAGGGTGAACGCCGCTATGAACGCACGCTGACGCTGGCCGCCACGCGTGGCAAGATCATGGACCGCAATGGCGCGGTGCTGGCATCGAGCGTGCCCGCGCGCGCCATCTGGGCTATTCCGGAAGACGCCAAGCAAGGCACGCCCGCCCAGATGGACGGGCTGGCCAAACTGCTGGAAATGCCGGCCGCCGACCTGCGCCATCGCCTGGTCGACGAAGACAAGAACTTCGTCTACCTGAAGCGTCAGGTGTCGATGGACGTGGCCGACAAGATCAAGCAACTGAACATGCCGGGCGTGCATCAGCAGCCCGAAACGCGCCGCTATTACCCCGACGGCGACGTGATGGCGCACGTCGTGGGCTTCAACAACGTTGAAGATCAGGGCCAGGAAGGCGTTGAACTGACGTTCAACCAGCAACTGCAGGGCCGCCCGGGCAGCCGTCGCGTCATCAAGGACCGCTTGGGCCGTGTGATCGAAGACGTGCAAGCCGTGACTTTGCCCGTCGATGGCCGTGACCTGCGCCTGTCGATCGATACCCGTTTGCAATACCTGGTGTTCAAGGAATTGAAGGACGCCATGGACAAGCACCAGGCCAAGGGCGCTACCGCCGTGGTCGTGGACGTGCACACGGGTGAAATCCTGGCGTTGGCCAATGTGCCGACCTTCGATCCGAACAAGCGCGAAACCTTCCATGGTTCCAAACTGCGCAACCAGGCCATTACCGATACGTTCGAGCCCGGCTCGATCATGAAGCCGTTCACGGCAGCGCTGGCGCTGGATCTGGGCCGCATCACCACGTCGACGCTGTTTGAAACCGGCAACGGCCGCTTCACGTATCAAGGCAGCACGATCAGCGACGTCAGCCGCAATGGCACGTTGGATGTGGCCGGCGTGTTGCGCAAGTCCAGCAACATCGGCATGACCATGATTTCCGAGAAGCTGGAATCCCGCGAAATGTGGGACCGCTTCACCGAATTGGGGCTGGGGCAGGCGCCCCAGGTGGGATTCCCCGGCGCGGCGCCCGGTCGTCTGCGTCCCTGGGACCGCTGGCGCCTGATCGAAAAAGCGACGATGGCCTACGGTTACGGCCTGTCGGTCTCGCTGCTGCAAGTGGCTCGGGCCTATACCGTTTTCGCTCGCAACGGCGACATGGTTTCCCTGACCCTGGTCAAGCGCGACAGCGACCCCACCAGCGTCAAGATCTACACGCCCAAGACCACGGCCATGGTGCGCGCCATGCTCGAAGCCGCCGCTGGCCCCGAAGGCACGAAGGCCGCTCAGGTGCAGGGCTACCGCGTGGCCGGCAAGAGCGGCACGGCGCGCAAGATCGTCGACGGCAAATACAGCATGCAGCGCTACCGCAGCTCATACGTGGGCTTCGCGCCGGTGTCGGATCCCAAGATCGTCGTGGCCGTGTCTATCGACGAGCCCACCGTTGGCGGTTATTACGGCGGCGCCATCGCCGCACCCGTGTTCTCCCACATCGTGGGGGGGAGCCTGCGGTTGATGGGGGTGCGGCCCGACGCACCTTTTGAATCCACGATTGTTGCTGGTCTCAAGGAGCCAGGCAGATGAGCGCCAAAGGCTTCCTCTCCACCCCTGTCGCCACGGTTGCTGAAACCGTGGCGTGGTTGCATGCGCGCGTCTCGTTGACGGCGCACCTGAAGCTGGACTCGCGCGATATCGAGCCGGGCGACGTGTTCGTTGCCTGCCCGGGCCTGTCCAGCGACGGACGTCTCTATATAGATAAGGCGTTGGCGCTGGGCGCCAGCGCTGTGTTGTTCGAAGCGCCTGGCAGCGACGCGCTGCAAGCCGCCGCCGGAAGCACCCCGATGTTGCCGGTGACCGGCTTGCGCGCCCTGCTGGGTGAACTGGCCGACACCTGGTACGGCCGGCCGTCCGCCGCGTTGGCGGTGGTAGCGGTAACGGGCACCAACGGCAAGACCTCGTCGGTGCAATGGATCGCGCATGCACTTAGCCGCAACGACAAGCCCTGCGGCACCATAGGCACTCTGGGCGCCGTGCTGCCCGATGGCCGTACGCTGGGCGGCGATCTGACGACGCCCGACGTCCTGACCGTGCACCGTACGCTTGCTGCAATGCGCGATGCGGGCGCCCAGGCCGTGGCAATGGAAGCGTCGTCGATCGGCATCGAGCAAGGCAGGCTGGATGGTGTGCGCGTGGCCTTGGCCGCCTTCACCAACCTGACGCGCGACCATCTCGACTACCACGGCACGATGGAACGCTACGAGGCCGCCAAGGCTCGCCTGTTCAATTGGCCCGGGCTGACCGCCGCCGTCGTCAACGCCGACGACGAAGCCGGCCGTCGTCTGCTCGCCAGCCTGCCGACGGGCATGGCCGCGATGGGCTACAGCCTGAGCGACTCTCCCGACATTCCCGCCGCGATGCGCGCGCGGGACTTGCAAGCCACATCGCAAGGCCAGATCTTCACGCTGGTGTCGCCGCATGGCGAGGCCCAGATCGTGACGCGTCTGCTGGGCGCGCACAACGTGTCGAACCTTTTGCTGGTGGCCGGCGTGCTGTACAAGCTGGGCCTGCCGTTCGCGCAGATCGCACGCGAGCTGGCCGCGACGGACCCGGTCGACGGCCGCCTGCAAACCGTCGAGCCCGTGACGACGTCAACGCAGTCCTCCGCAGGCCGGGGGGCGTTGGTGGTGGTGGATTACGCCCACACGCCGGATGCCTTGTCGCGTGCGCTGACCGCGCTGCGCGCCGTGGCGGTGGCCAGATCCGGCCGCCTGATCTGCCTGTTTGGATGCGGTGGCGAGCGCGACCCGGGCAAGCGCCCCGAAATGGGCCGTATCGCCGCGCAGCTGGCCGACCATGTCGTGGTGTCCAGCGACAATCCACGCACTGAATCACCTCAGGACATCATCGACCAGATCCTGGCCGGCATCCCCCCAGCCGCGAACGTCGACGTTCAGGTCGACCGCGCGCGCGCCATCATGCAGACCATCTGGTCCGCCTCACCCGATGACGTGGTGCTGCTCGCCGGCAAGGGCCATGAAACGTATCAAGACATCGGCGGCGACAAGCTGCCCTTCGATGACCGTGAATGGGCGCGCCTGGCGCTGCTGCTTCCGCAGGTCTCGGGCGTATCGACGGATACCCGCCGCATCGGCCCGGGCGAATTGTTCGTGGCGCTGGTCGGCGAGAATTTCGACGCGCACAACTATCTGGATCAGGCCGAAGGCCGTGGCGCCTGCGCGGCGGTCGTGGCGCACGCCGTGTCCGACTCGAAGCTGCCGCAACTGGTGCTGGGCGACACCCGCATTGCGTTGATGCGCATCGGCGCGGCGTGGCGCGCGCAGTTCACGCTGCCCGTCGTGGCGGTGACCGGCAGCAACGGCAAGACGACCACCAAGGAAATGATCTCGGCGATGTTGGCCGAGTGGCAAGGCGAGTCGGGCCGGCTGGCCACGGCTGGCAACTTGAATAATGACATCGGCGTGCCGTTGACGCTGCTGCGTCTGCGCGCCGAGCATCGCGCGGCGGTGTTCGAACTCGGCATGAACCACCCGGGCGAAATCGCGCAGCTTGCCGCCATGGCGGCGCCCACCGTGACGCTCGTGACCAACGCCCAGCGCGAGCATCAGGAATTCATGCACACCGTGGAAGCGGTGGCGCACGAGAACGGCGCAGCCATTGCCGCGCTGCCCGATGACGGCGTGGCCGTGTACCCCGGCGATGAGCCGTACTGCGCCATCTGGGACGCATTGGCCGAACCGCGCCGCGTGTTGCGATTCGGCTTGCAGCCGGGTTTGGACGTCTACGCTGAACAGATTCTTGCCGACGTGGATTCGACGCGCTGCCGCGTCGTGACGCCGGTGGGCGTTGCGGACCTGGCCCTGCCGGTGCCCGGCCTGCATAACCTGCGCAATGCCCTGGCCGCCATCGCCAGCGCCATCGCTTCGGGCGTGCCGCTGGACTGCGCCGTGCGCGCTCTGGCCCGCTTTTCACCCGTTGCCGGGCGCATGCAGCACAAGAAAATGAGCGACGGAACGTTGCTGATCGATGACACCTACAATGCCAACCCCGATTCGGTGCGCGTAGCCATCGACGTGTTGGCGCGTATCGCCGGCACGCGTGTTCTGGTGCTGGGCGACATGGGTGAAATCGGGGACAACGGCCCCGCCTTGCATGCCGAGGTGGGCAACTATGCGCGCGAGCAAGGGCTCGACGCGTTGATCACGCTAGGTGAAGCCAGCCGCGCGGCAGCCGCCGCTTACGGCGCTGGCGCACACGCCTGCGCATCGGTAGACGAAGTGGTTGCCGCCTTGCGCGGCTTGCGCCCGTCCAGCGTATTGATAAAGGGATCGCGCTTTATGCGCATGGAGCGGGTAGTGACGGCTTTTTCCACGAACGACGGACAGACGGCCAAGGCGCAGGGAGAGCAGCATGCTGCTTGAGCTAGCCCGTCTGCTTTCCGATGATGTGCGCGCCCTGGGCGTGTTCGAATACATCACTTTGCGCGCCGTGCTGGCGTGCGCGACGGCGTTGCTGATCGGCCTGGTGGCCGGTCCGCGTGTGATTCGCAAGTTGACCGAAATGAAGATCGGCCAGGCCGTGCGCGCCTATGGCCCGGAAACGCATCTGGTCAAGACCGGCACCCCCACGATGGGCGGCGTGCTGATCCTGATTTCCATCGCCATCAGCACCTTGCTGTGGGCCGACTGGACCAACCGCTTCGTGTGGGTGGTGCTGCTGGTGACCTTCGGCTTCGGCTGGATCGGCTGGATGGACGATTACCGCAAGGTGGTCTATCGCGATCCCGAAGGCATGCCCGCGCGGCAGAAATTCTTCTGGCAGGCGACGATCGGCATGATCGCCGCCGTCTACCTGGCGTTTGCTGTTTCGGCGCCCGCCAATACCGACCTCTGGCCCTTGTTCAAGGCATGGGTAGGTAGCGGCTTCACGATGTCGCTGCCGACGCGCGCCGACTTGATCGTGCCGTTCTTCAAGTCGGTCAGCTATCCGCTGGGCGTGCTGGGTTTCGTGGCGCTGACGTGGGCCGTGATTGTCGGCACGAGCAACGCCGTGAACCTCACCGACGGCCTGGACGGCCTGGCCATCATGCCCACCGTGATGGTGGGCAGCGCGTTGGGCATCTTTGCCTACGTGGTCGGCCGCGTCGACTATTCGAAGTACCTGCTCTTTCCCTATATACCCGGCGCGTCCGAGCTCATGGTGCTGTGCGCGGCGATAGGGGGCGCGGGACTCGCCTTTTTATGGTTCAACGCGTATCCGGCCCAGGTCTTCATGGGCGACGTCGGCGCGCTTGCGCTGGGCGGCGCGCTGGGCACCATAGCCGTCATCGTGCGCCAGGAGATCGTGCTGTTCATCATGGGCGGTGTGTTCGTGGTGGAAACGCTGTCGGTGATGATCCAGGTGACTTGGTTCAAGTACACCAAGCGACGTTATGGAACAGGTAGACGCATATTCCGCATGGCCCCGTTGCATCATCACTTTGAAGTGGGCGGCTGGAAAGAAACCCAGGTGGTCGTGCGTTTCTGGATCATCAGCATGATGCTGGTGCTGATTGGCCTCTCAACCCTGAAGTTGCGATGAATATGATGGAAACCTCCCGCGCTGACGCGCCGCTCGTGCTGATCCTCGGATTGGGCGAGACGGGTGTCGCCGCCGCACGCTGGTGCGCCCGCCTGGGCGCCCGCTTGCGTGTGGCCGACACGCGCGCTGAACCGGGTGGGCTAGCGGCCTTGAAAGACGCGCTGGCGCAAAGTGACGTGCAATACCGTCTGGGCTGCGATGCCTCGTTCGACGTCGCGTTGCTCGATGGCGTCACGCAGGTGGTGTTAAGCCCGGGCCTGGCCCCGGCGCAAGCACCCGCTGCCGACTTGCTGCGCGAGGCCGAGGCCCGTGGCATCGAAGTGGTCGGCGAGATCGAATTGTTTGCTCGCGCTTTGGCTGATCTGGCCGAAACGCAGGAATACCGTCCGCGTCTGCTGACCGTTACGGGCACCAATGGCAAGACCACCGTGACGGCGCTGACGCGTGACCTGATCGATGCAAGCGGGTTGTCCGTGGTCGCGGCTGGAAATATCAGCCCGGCGGCGCTGACGGCGCTGATGGATGCGCTGGACAACGACGCGTTGCCGCAGGTGTGGGTGCTGGAGCTGTCCAGCTTCCAACTGGAAACCACGCGCTCGCTGATGGCGGATGCCGCTGTCGTGCTCAATGTCACGCAGGATCATCTGGACTGGCACGGCGGCATGGACGCCTATGCCGCCGCCAAGGCACGTATCTTGACGATGGCGCGTATCGCCATCGTCAACCGCGACGACCCGCTGACCATCGCCATGGTGCCGACCGTGAACGCGCTGAACGTGCGCAGCTTCGGCCGCGACATGCCCGAACTGGTCGGCGACATGGGGCTTGAACTCGGACAGGGCGTGGCCTGGCTGGTCGCCTCCGAACCCAGCGATTTCGATGAACCCGCGCCGCCCACGCGCCGCAAGAAGGACGCGCCCGAGCCGGTGCGCGCCAACGGCCGCATGAGCCGCCTGATGCCCGTGGACGCGCTGCGCATCCGCGGCATCCACAACGCGCTGAACGCATTGGCTGCCTTGCAGCTGGCGCGCTGCCTGGACTTGGGTTGGGGCGCCATGTTGCGCACCCTGCGCGAGTACGCGGGCGAACCGCATCGTGCGGCGTTCGTGCGCCAGATCGGGGGCGTGGACTACATCAATGACAGCAAGGGCACGAACGTGGGCGCTACCGTCGCCGCGTTGGAAGGGCTGGGCCAGCCGGTCGTGCTGATTGCAGGTGGCCAAGGCAAGGGCCAGGATTTCTCGCCGCTGATTCCGGTGGTGTCGCGCCATGCGCGCGCCGTCATGCTGATCGGCGTGGATGGCCCGGAGATCGGCCGCGTGCTGGCGTCTACCGGCGTCAACTGCATCACCGTCGATTCGCTGCATGCCGCCGTGCGAGGCGCCGCCGAATTGGCGCAGCCGGGCGACGCCGTGCTGCTGTCGCCGGCCTGCGCCAGCCTGGACATGTTCCGCAATTATCCGCACCGTGGACAAGTGTTCATGGAAGAGGTCGAAGACCTGGCCCGTGACCGGGGAGAGGTGGCATGAGCCTGATCGCCGATCTCACCGCCAGCGTCAACGCCGTGCGGCCTGGCCGCACCAAGATGCGCAACTTCGATCTGCCGCTGGTCATCGCGGCATCGACCTTGCTGCTGCTCGGCTTGCTGATGGTGTATTCGGCGTCGATCGCGTTGGCCGACGGCCCGCGTTACGCCTCCTATGGCCGCTACTACTTCGTGATCCGCCACGGCCTGTTCGTCAGTGCCGGTTTGCTGGCGGGGGCGGTGGTGCTGGCCATTCCGATTCGCGTCTGGCAGCGTATGGCGGTGCCGCTCTTCGTGGTGGCGATGGTGTTGCTGGTGGCCGTGCTGATCCCGGGCATCGGCCGCGAAGTCAACGGCGCGCATCGCTGGATTCCGCTGGGTCCGCTGAACTTCCAGCCGTCTGAATTGATGAAGCTGGCGGCGTTGCTCTACGCCGCCGACTACACGGTGCGCAAGCAGGAACACATGCAGGCGTTTGCCCGCGGCTTTTTGCCGATGGCCTTTGCACTGGCGGGCGTGGGCATGTTGCTGCTGCTTGAACCCGACCTGGGCGCCTTCATGGTGATCGTCGCCATCGCCATCGGCATCCTGTTCCTGGGCGGCATCAACGGCAAGTACTTCAGCAGCTTGCTGGCCGTGCTGGTCGGCACGTTCCTGATGCTGATCTGGTTGTCGCCGTGGCGCCGTGCGCGCCTGTTCGCGTACCTGGATCCCTGGAATGAAGACAACGCCTACGGCAGCGCGTATCAGTTGTCGCATTCGCTGATTGCCTTGGGTCGTGGCGAATGGCTGGGCGTGGGCCTGGGCGCCAGCGTCGAGAAACTGCATTACCTGCCCGAAGCGCACACCGACTTCCTGATGGCGGTGGTGGGCGAAGAACTGGGCTTTGTCGGCGTGATGGCCGTCATCACGCTGTTCGCCATCATCGTCTATCGCGGTTTCGATATCGGCCGTCAGGCGATCGCCATGGAACGCACGTTCGCGGGCCTGGTGGCGCATGGCGTAGCGATGTGGTTCGGCGTGCAGTCTTTCATCAACATGGGCGTGTGCCTGGGCCTGCTGCCGACCAAGGGCCTGACCTTGCCCTTGATGAGCTACGGCGGTTCGGGCGTGGTGATGAACCTGTGCGCACTGGCCATGCTGATCCGCGTCGACGTGGAAAACCGGGTGATGATGCGCGGGGGACGGGTATGACGACCGCGCGCACCATTCTCATCATGGCCGGCGGCACCGGCGGCCACATCATGCCCGGCCTGGCCGTGGCCGATGTGCTGCGCGAACGCGGCTGGCGCGTGCTGTGGCTGGGCAACCCCGACAAGATGGAAGGCAAGCTCGTGCCGCCGCGCGGTATCGAACTGGTGCCGTTGCGCTTTCAGGGCGTGCGCGGCAAGGGTGCGTCCGCGCTGCTCAAGCTGCCGTTCCTGCTGCTGCGCGCCTTCGCCCAAGCCTGGTCCCGACTGGCGCACGTGCGTCCGGACGTGGTGCTGGGCATGGGCGGCTATGTGGCGTTCCCGGGGGGCGTGATTGCAGCCCTGCGCGGCACGCCGCTGGTCGTGCACGAACAAAATGCCGTGGCCGGCACCGCGAACAAGTGCCTGGCCAAGATGTCGCGCCGCGTGCTCAGTGGCTTTCCCGGTGTGCTGCCCAAGGGCGAAGCGCTGGGTAACCCCGTGCGCGCGGACCTGTGCGCGCTGCCGGATCCGGCGGTTCGTTATGCCGAACGCAGCGGCCCGCTCAAGCTGCTCGTGGTGGGTGGAAGCCTGGGGGCGCAAGCCTTGAACACCACCGTGCCGCAGGCGTTGGCGCGCCTGCCGCAAGAGCGCCGTCCGATGGTCATCCATCAGGCTGGCGAACAACATTTACCCGCGCTGCAACAAGCCTACGCCCAAGCGGGTGTGCAGGCCGATTGCCGCGCGTTCATCGATGACATGGCGGGCGCCATGGGCGATGCCGATCTGCTGATCTGCCGCGCGGGCGCCATGACGGTGTCCGAAGTGGCGGCCGCTGGCGTCGCCGCGCTGTTCGTGCCGTTCCCGCATGCCATCGATGACCATCAGACCGCCAATGCGCGCTTTCTCAGCGACGCAGAAGCTGCCTGGCTACAGCCGCAGACCGCCATGACGCCCGAATGGCTGGCGGACTGGCTGGCCCAGCGCTCCCGACAAGAACTTGCGGCCGTCGCCGTCCGGGCCCGCGCGCATGCGCAGCCGGAAGCCGCCGCGCATATCGCCGATGTCTGCGAACAAGCAGCGGGGCGTAGATCATGAAACACAGAATTCAACATATCCATTTCGTAGGCATTGGCGGCTCGGGCATGAGCGGCATTGCCGAAGTGCTGCTCAACCTGGGCTACACGATCAGCGGTTCCGACCTGAACGAGTCGGCTGTGACGCGTCGCCTGGCCAGCCTGGGCGTGAAGATCGCAATCGGCCACGTCGCCAGCAACGTCACCGGCGCGGCAGCCATCGTCACGTCCACCGCCGTGGCGGGCGACAACCCCGAAGTGATCGCGGCCCGCGCGGCGCGCATCCCGGTGGTGCCGCGCGCCCTCATGCTGGCCGAACTGATGCGCCTGAAGCGCGGCATCGCCGTGGCCGGCACGCATGGCAAGACCACGACCACCAGCCTGGTCGCAAGCGTGCTCGCCGCAGGCGACCTGGACCCCACTTTCGTGATTGGCGGCCGTTTGAATTCGG
Organism: Achromobacter piechaudii NBRC 102461; assembly: GCF_001571245.1. GTDB lineage: Bacteria > Pseudomonadota > Gammaproteobacteria > Burkholderiales > Burkholderiaceae_B > Achromobacter > Achromobacter piechaudii. The sequence continues at coordinate 18,522 of NZ_BCTK01000004.1, forward strand.
CGGGCGCCAACGCGCGGTTGGGGCAGGGCGACTACATCGTGGTCGAGGCCGATGAGTCGGACGCGTCGTTCCTGAATCTGCTGCCGGTGATGGCCATCGTGACCAACATCGATGCCGACCACATGGACACCTACGGGCACGACGTGGCCCGCCTGAAAAGCGCTTTCATCGAATTCACGCAGCGCCTGCCGTTCTACGGCAGCGCGGTGCTGTGCTCGGACGACGCCAACGTGCGCGAGATCATGCCGTTCGTGTCGCGCCCGATCACCACGTATGGCCTGAATGAAGACGCGCAGGTGCGCGCCTACGAAGTCCAGCCGTCCGGCACGCGCATGCGCTTCAACGTGCAGCGCACGCACCGCGACACGCTGCTGCCGCCCTTGCAGGTCGAACTGAACCTGCCCGGCCTGCACAACGTGCGCAACGCGCTGGCCGCCATTGCGGTGGCCACCGAGCTGGGCGTTTCCGACGACGCCATCCGCGAATCGCTGGCCGCCTTCAAGGGCGTGGGCCGCCGCTTCACGCAGACGGGCGAATTCCCGGTGCCGGCCAGCCATGGTGGCGGCACCTTTACGGTCATCGATGACTACGGCCACCACCCGGTCGAGATGGCTGCCACGTTGTCCGCCGCGCGCGGCGCCTGGCCGGATCGCCGCATCGTGCTGGCCTTCCAGCCGCACCGCTATACGCGAACGCGTGACTGCTTCGAAGATTTCGTGCGGGTGCTGGGCACGGCGGACGCCGTGTTGCTGACCGAGGTCTATGCCGCGGGCGAACCGCCTCTGGTGGCGGCTGACGGCCGCGCGCTGTCGCGTGCGCTGCGCGTTGCGGGCAAGGTCGAACCGGTATTCGTCGAGGACGTGGCTGAACTGCCGCAGGCTGTGGTCGACTTCGTGCGCGATGGCGATGTCGTGATCGTGATGGGAGCGGGTTCGATCAGCAAGGTCCCCGCCCAAGTAGGAGAGCTGGCATGAGCGCGCAATTCGGCAAGGTTGGTGTGTTGTACGGTGGCCGCTCCGCGGAGCGCGAAGTGTCGTTGATGTCCGGCAAGGGCGTGCAGCAGGCGCTTGCCAGCGCTGGCGTGGACGCGCACCTGTTCGATACCGGTGAACGCAGCCTGGCCGAACTGGCCGCCGAAGGCTTCGACCGCGTCTTCATCGCGCTGCATGGCCGCTACGGCGAAGACGGCACGATCCAGGGCGCGCTGGAATTGCTGGGCATTCCGTATACCGGCAGCGGCCCGATGGCCTCGGCGCTGGCCATGGACAAAACCATGACCAAGCGCGTGTGGCTGCAAGTCGGCCTGCCTACGCCTGAATTCGAAGTGCTGGATGCCGACACGGAACTTCGCCTGGTGCCGGATCGTCTGAGCCTGCCGCTGATCATCAAGCCGCCGCATGAAGGATCGACTGTCGGCATCACCAAGGTCGTGGGCTATTCCGACATGAAGGAAGCCTATGCCGCCGCCGCGCGCTTTGACAGCGTGGTGCTGGCCGAACAGTTCATCATTGGCCGCGAACTGACCGTGGCGGTGCTGGGCTCGGGCAAGGGCGCGCGCGCACTGCCCGTGATCGAAATCGCCGCGCCGGGCGGCAACTACGACTACGAACACAAGTATTTCTCTGACGACACCCAGTACTTCTGCCCGGCGACGCTGCCCGACGGCGTGGCCGAGGAAGTCGCCGAGATCGCCGTCAAGGCGTATCAGGCATTGGGCTGCGAAGGCTGGGGCCGCGCCGATTTCATCCTCGACCGGGACAACCGGCCGTGGTTGCTTGAAATGAATACCTCGCCTGGCATGACCAGCCATTCGCTGGTGCCGATGGCCGCCAAGGCCGTCGGTATCAGCTACGCCGACCTTTGCGTGTCGATTCTGTCCGAGGCCTCGTGCAAAGTGCACAGCGCCCCGCGTAACGCTTGACCTGGATAATCCGTGTGGAACGACGCTCGCACTACCAACCTGATCGCCAACACGCTAGCCGTGCTGGCGGTTTGCGCCATGCTCATCGCGGGCGTGGTCTGGGTAGCGCAACGCCCGTTCTTCACGCTGACGGCCATCGAACTGGAATCGATGCCGGACACCGATCTGCACTACGTGTCGCCGCAAGCCGTGCGCTCTGCAATCGCGGGCCGCTTCAAGGGCAACTTCTTCACGGTGGACCTGGACGACGCGCGCGAGATTTTCGAATCCGTGCCCTGGGTGCGGCACGCCACGGTGCGCCGGATCTGGCCCAACGTGCTGCGCGTGCGGATCGAGGAACAGCAGCCCCTGGCGCTGTGGAACGAAAACCAGATGATCAACACCTGGGGCGAAGCGTTCACGGCCAATACGGGCGAGGTGGACGACGAAACCGTGCTGCCGCAATTCTCCGGGCCCGAGGGCACGGAATCGCTGGTGGTGCAACGCTACGCCGAATTGGCGCGCTGGTTCGCGCCGCTGGACATGCATGTCAAGCAGTTGGAACTGAGTCCGCGCTACGCCTGGCGCGTGGTGCTGTCCAACGGCATGTTGCTGGACCTGGGCCGCGACCCGGGCGCGGATGCGCCCGACCCGCATGGCTTGCCCGGAGCACTGCCGTTCGCGGCACGTATTCAACGCTTTGTGCAGGCGTGGCCCACCGTGTCGGGGCGCCTGGAAGGGCGCACCATCACGCAGGCCGACCTGCGCTATCCGAATGGTTTCGCCCTGGCGCTGGCTCCGTTGCCCGCGTCGGAAACCAAATCCAAATCCACACCGAAACCTCCCAAGAAACGCTAACGCCATGACCCGTGACATCAAGGACCTTATCGTCGCCCTCGATATCGGCACCAGCAAGGTGGTGGCTGTGGTGGCTGAAATTTTGCCTGAAGGGCGATTCGAAGTGCTCGGCCTTGGCCAGCACGAATCGCGTGGCATGCGCAAGGGCGTGGTCGTCAACATCGAGACCACTGTGAATTCCATTCAGCGCGCGCTTGAAGAAGCCGAGCTGATGGCAGATTGCAAGATTCGCGACGTCTACACCGGCATTGCCGGCAGCCATATCCGCAGCTTCAATTCCAGCGGCATGGTCGCTGTGAAAGACAAAGAAGTCACCGCCACCGACGTTGCCCGCGTCATCGAGACCGCCAAGGCGGTGAACATTCCGACCGACCAGCAAGTGCTGCACGTGCTGACGCAGGAGTTCATCGTCGACGGCCAGGAAGACATCCGCGAACCCATCGGCATGAGCGGCCTGCGCCTGGAAGTGCGCGTGCACATCGTGACGGGTGCGGTCAGCGCCGCCCAGAACATCGTCAAGTGTGTGCGCCGCTGTGGCCTGGAAGTGCAGGACCTGATCCTGCAACCGCTGGCCTCCAGCCTGGCCGTGCTGACCGCCGACGAGAAAGAACTGGGCGTCGTGCTGGTGGATATCGGCGGCGGCACCACCGATGTCGCCATCTTCACCGGCGGCGCGATCCGCCACACCGCCGTGCTGCCGATTGCCGGTGACCAGATCACCAACGACATCGCGGCCATGCTGCGCACGCCGACGCCGGATGCCGAAGAAATCAAGCTGCGCTACGGCGTGGCCAAGCAGGTGCTGGCCAGCCCCGACGAATCCGTCGAAGTGCCGGGCCTGGGCGATCGCGGCCCGCGACAGGTCAAGCGCCAGGCGCTGGGCGCCGTGATCGAGCCGCGTGTCGAAGAGTTGTTCACGTTGGTGCAGCAGGTGGTGCGCGACTCAGGCTACGAAGATCTTCTGGCCTCGGGCGTCGTGCTGACCGGCGGTTCCGCGCAGTTGCCCGGCATGATCGAACTGGCCGAGGACGTGTTCCTCAAGCCGGTGCGCGTGGCGGTGCCTGAATACGAAGGTAGTTTGGCCGACGTGATGCGCAACCCGCGCTTCTCGACGGTGATGGGTTTGTTGCAGGAAGCTCGGATGCAGCGCGTGCGCGGCCGCAAGGTCGCCGCTCAGACAGGCAATTTCAAAAGCCTGCTTGCTCGCATGAAGGAATGGTTCATGAATTAAAGAGGAAGGGGCAGGTTGGGGCCTGCTCCTTGGAACGCGTCGCGGCGGTATTGCGGGGCGGGCCAGAAAGGGGAGGCGTCTCAAACCCGTGGCGGGCCATAGCAGTCGGCATCGGCTTTGAGGCGATTCACAAAATATAGGTTGTTGGGGAATTTTTGTGATTTGCAAAATCGGACTTGTGAGGGAGTCATCATGATGAACTTTGAGATGCTTGAGAACAACACCAAAGGGACCGTAATCAAGGTCGTTGGTGTGGGTGGTGCGGGCGGCAATGCCGTGGCGCACATGATTCGCAGCGGCGTGCACGGCGTGGATTTCATCTGCGCCAACACCGATGCGCAAGCGCTGGCGGCAACCAATGCCCCGGTGCAGATTCGCTTGGGCCGTACCGGCCTGGGCGCGGGCGCCAAGCCCGAGCAAGGACGTGCGTCGGCTGAAACCGCGCGCGAGGAGATCCGTGCTGCGCTGAACGGCGCACACATGGTCTTCATCACCGCCGGCATGGGCGGTGGCACCGGCACCGGCGCGGGTCCGGTCGTGGCCGAAGTGGCAAAGGAACTGGGCATCCTGACCGTTGGCGTGGTCACCAAGCCTTTCACGTTTGAAGGCAACAAGCGCCTGAAGATGGCCGAAGACGGTATTTCCGAACTGGCCAAGCACGTGCATTCGCTCATCGTGGTGCTCAACGAGAACCTCTATGAACTGATGGACGAGGACGCGACGCAGGAAGACTGCTTCCGTTCGGCCGACGATATCCTGCACAACGCTTGCGCGGGCATCGCCGAAATCATCAACGTCGAAGGTAACGTCAACGTCGACTTCGAAGACGTCAAGACGATCATGGGCGAGCAGGGCCAGGCCATGATGGGCACGGCATCGGCATCGGGCGCTGACCGCGCACGTGTCGCCGCCGAGCACGCCATTGCTTGCCCGCTGTTGGAAGGCGTGGACTTGAACGGCGCGCGCGGCGTGCTGGTCAACATCACCGCCAGCCGCTCGCTGAAGATGCGCGAAACGCGCGAAATCATGGAAACGATCCGCAGCTACGCTTCGGACGACGCCACCGTGATCTTCGGTACGGCCTACGACGAGTCCATGGGTGAAAACCTGCGCGTGACCGTGGTTGCAACCGGCCTTGGCCGTGCGCAGGCGCGTCCGCAACTGGTGCAAAGCACGGCTGAAGTGCTGCGTACCGGTACCGACAACATGCCCATGGGCACGATGCCGGCCGGCCAAGGTGGCGATTACCGCAATCTGGACATGCCCTCTGTGATGCGCAATCCGCGCAGCCAGGCGTCGGCCCAGGTGCGTGCGTTGGAAAGCTCGGGTATGGATCATTTCGACATCCCGGCATTCCTGCGCAAGCAGGCGGATTGATCGAAAGAGCCGACTACAGGCTCTGAATCGCACTCCCTCATCTCCGGCTCGCTTGTCCCCGCGGGCGAGCCGGAGGCGGAGCGGTCCGTGTTTCCCTTGCACGGTTCTATAAAGGGACGGAAGTATCGGTCGATCCGGGCCCGCGTGATGGCGCCGAGGATCGGACAGCGTTACAATACGTCAGTTACGCCGGCAATCTGTACTCTTCTTGCCGGCTTCCTGGCTCTAATAACCAAGCATCATGTTCCGACAACGCAGCATCCAGAATCTAGTCCGCACGACAGGCGTCGGCGTCCACTCGGGACGGCGGGTAGAGCTCACCCTGCGTCCGGCACAGCCCAATACGGGTATCGTTTTTCACCGTGTAGACCTGCCTGAAGTCGTGGACCTGCCAGCAGTGGCCACGGGCGTGGGCGACACGCGCATGGCGTCGGTCCTGCAACAGGGCAACGTCCGCGTTTCCACGGTGGAGCATCTCATGTCGGCATTGGCCGGCCTGGGTATCGACAATCTGCATATCGACCTCACTGCCGAAGAAGTCCCAATCATGGACGGCAGTGCGGCAACCTTTGTTTATCTGTTGCGCTCGGCGGGAATCGTCGAGCAGAACGCGCCCAAGCAGTTCATCCGCGTCAAGAAGACGGTGGAAGTGCGCGAGGGCGAAGGCCGCAACGAAAAATGGGCGCGGCTCGAACCGCATGAAGGCTACGCGTTGGCCTTCTCGATCGACTTCCGCCATCCCGCTATTGACTCCACCGCCAATTTCGCCGAAATCGATTTCGCCACGCATTCGTATGTGCGCGAAATCGCCCGGGCGCGCACCTTTGGCTTCGTGAACGAAGTGGAAGCGCTGCGCTCGATGGGCCTGGCCCGTGGCGGCAGCCTGGATAACGCCATCGTCATGGACGAGTACCGTGTGCTGAACAGCGACGGGCTGCGCTATGACGACGAATTCGTGAAGCACAAGATCCTGGACGCCATCGGCGACCTCTATCTGCTGGGCAAACCCCTGGTGGCGCGCTACGTGGCGTGCAAGTCGGGCCACGGCCTGAACAACCAGTTGGCGCGTGCGTTGCTTGCGCAGCAAGACGCATGGGAACTGGTCACCTATGAATCTCAGGCTGAAGCGCCGCAAGCCTTCCGCCACGAATGGAAGCTGGCGTAACGCTGGCTTTCTGATGCGCGGCGGGGGCGGCCCCATCGCGCCGAGGACATCCCGCTGTTCTGAGTGTCCTGCCATGGGATGACCCTTCGCGTCATCCACTCGCGCGATAGTCGCCATCCGGCTGCAAACCATAGTCGTAGTCCGACGAGAACTTGGTTTCGCTTCGTTTCCATGCGCCGTGCGCGCCGGACAAAGCCGGATTGCTTCAGCTACTCTTGTGATGCCTCAAGAGCTTGGCAACCGCATCGGCCAACGGGCCGGGGCGCAATTTTTCGTGCAGCGTCTCGAATGCGCCCAGGGCAGTGTTGCCCAGGGGTTGCGCCTCTTTGGGAGGGCGCGGCTGGCGGGCGCCAGGTTTCGGTAACCCCGCTTGTACCTTGACGGCAATTTCGTTAAGGTTCCAGCCTTGATCGGCCAGCGCGCGCGCCACGCGCGGCGCCAATTGCCGCATCTTGGCCGCATGAGCGGCACTGGGCACCACCAGGTGCAGGCACTGGTTTTCCAGCTTGCCCACCTGGCAGACAGCACCTAGCGGGGCGGGCAGAACCGCCGCCACCGCATACTGAATTTGCAAGTGCTTGCGGGCAGTCGCCAACACACCGGCGCCCCGCATGTCATGACCCAGCCATCCCAGAGCGGTATTTTCTTTCCGCCGGCTGGCACTGGAACGTTGACGGTATGAAGTGGGTCTATTCATCCCGGCTCTAAGAGAATTAGGAAGCAATCTTGAAAATCGTGATTATGCACGCCCGCGACGGGCGGGACGGGCATCTCACCCTGGGTGGCGCGCGGCTGGCGTTGCTGCTTGGGGCTGCTCTGATGACCGCCGCCATCTTTGGCGCTGCGCTACAGCGATACCTTACTCCCATCCTGCCGGCGGTACACGCCGTGGGCTGGCCGCTGGCGCAGCAGTCCGGCCGCGACACCGATTTCCTGCGTGGAAACATGAACCTGCTGGCCGCCAAGGTGGGCGCGCTGCAAGCCAAGCTGGTCAGTATCGACGGACTGGGCCAGCGCGTGGCCAAGGTCGCGGGCGTGGCGTACACCGACCCCGAACTAGCCAAGCAGCTGGCCGTGGCCCAACCCGAGGCGCTGACGCAACCGGAAGCGACGCAGGTCATGGATGACCTGTTCACCGATCATCCGCCGCCCAGCGCGGCATCGGCCGAGGCGCTGGGCCGCCAGCTCGATGAAATCCAGGCGCGGCTGGCGCAGCAGTCCGACAACCTGAAACTGCTGGACGCGGCGCTGACCAAGCGGTCGGCGGATCAGGCGCGCATGCCCACCGCCATGCCCATCACCGATTACCCCTACCTGAGTTCCTCTTACGGCTGGCGCCGCAATCCGGTAACCGGCCGCACCGCCATGCACGAAGGGCTGGATTTCGCGGCCCCGTCGGGTACGCCCATCCTTGCCGCCTCTGGCGGGGTGGTGCTGGAAGCCAAGTTCCAGCCCGGCTTCGGAAATATGGTCGAAATCGACCATGGCGATGGCTTGATAACCCGCTATGCCCATGCGTCCTCGCTGATGGTCAAGCAGGGTCAACTGGTAGAACGCGGCCAGCAAGTGGCCCGCGTGGGCAGTTCCGGCCGGTCTACCGGCCCGCACCTGCACTTTGAAGTCCGCCTTGCCGGACAACCGCTGGACCCGCGCCTGTTCCTGGGTTCCCAGCAAAACGCGCCGCCTGCCTTGGCGCAAGCCGGGGCGGCTGAACCTGCGGCGCGCTGACCGGTCAAACCGGACAACTTCAGCACTCTGGCCATAGGGCCAGGCTATTACGCGCCAGGTGCGTTAAACTGGTTCGTTTCCCAGCGGACCCCCGCTCAACCAATAAATCAAAGTCACGGGAGGCGCTGCCCTTGCCTTTTGCAGGCGCGGCGTGGCTCGTGCGGCCGACATACGCATGGTTTCTCTGCTCAAAAAACTCATAGGTAGCCGCAACGACCGGCTGCTTAAGCAGTATCGCAAGCTGGTAACCCAGATCAATGGGCTTGAGCCCAAGATTTCCGCGCTTTCCGATGCGGAGCTGGCGGCCAAGACTGACGAATTCCGATCCCGATACGCCCAGGGCACGACGCTTGACGATCTGCTGCCCGAAGCTTTCGCCGTTGTGCGCGAAGCGGGCAAGCGCGTCTTCGGGATGCGCCATTTCGACTCCCAGTTGCTGGGCGGCATCGCGCTGCACAGTGGCAAGATTGCCGAAATGCGCACGGGGGAAGGCAAGACGCTGATGGCGACATTGCCGGTCTACCTGAACGCTGTCGCCGGCAAGGGCGTGCACGTGGTGACGGTGAACGACTATCTGGCCCGCCGTGACGCGGAATGGATGGGGCGCCTGTACCACTTCCTGGGCATGACCACGGGCGTGGTGGTGCCGCAGCAGCCGAACGAAGAGAAAAAGGCCGCTTACGCCGCCGACATCACTTACGGCACCAATAACGAATTCGGCTTCGACTACCTGCGCGACAACATGGAATACCGTGTTGAGGACCGCCGCCAGCGCGTGCTGTTCTACGCCATCGTCGACGAAGTGGACTCGATCCTGATCGACGAAGCCCGTACCCCGCTGATCATTTCCGGCCAGGCCGAAGATCACACCGAGCTCTACATCCGCATGAACGCGGTGCCGCCGCTGCTCAAGCGCATGGCCACCGAGCCCAAGCCGCAGGAGCCGGAACCCGAAGGCGATTACTGGGTCGACGAAAAAAGCCAACAGGTCTACCTGTCGGAAGCCGGCCACGAAAACGCCGAAGCCATCCTGGCGCGCCTGGGCATCCTGCCCGAAGGCGAATCGCTGTACGACCCCCGCCACATCGCGCTGATGCACCACCTGATGGTGGCTCTGCGCGCCAACAACCTGTTCTTCCGCGACCAGCAGTACGTGGTGCAGGACGGCGAAGTGGTGATCGTCGACGAATTCACCGGTCGCTTGATGGTTGGCCGCCGCTGGTCCGATGGCCTGCACCAGGCGGTCGAGGCCAAGGAAGGCGTGAAGATCCAGCACGAAAACCAGACACTGGCATCGATCACGTTCCAGAACTACTTCCGCATGTACGAAAAGCTGTCCGGCATGACCGGTACGGCCGATACGGAAGCGTACGAATTCCAGGAAATCTACGGGCTTGAAACGGTCATCATCCCGACCAACAAGCCCATGATCCGCAAGGATCAGAACGATCAGGTCTTCAAGACCGATCCGGAAAAGTACAACGCAATCCTGGAAGACATCCGCGATTGCCACGAGCGCGGCCAGCCCGTGCTGGTAGGTACGACCAGCATTGAAAACTCCGAGCTGCTGTCGGGCCTGCTGAAAAAGGCCAAGCTGCCGCACGAAGTGCTGAACGCCAAGCAGCACGCACGCGAAGCCGAGATCGTTGCCGAAGCCGGCAAGCCGGGCCACATCACCATCGCCACCAACATGGCCGGTCGCGGTACCGACATCGTGCTGGGCGGCAGCGTGGACAAGCAGGTCGACCTGATCCGCGCCGACGAATCGTTGTCGGAAGCCGAGAAGGCCGCGCGCATCGAAAAGATCCGTGCCGAATGGAAGCCGCTGAACGAGCAGGTCAAGGCCGCAGGCGGCCTGCGCATCATCGGCACCGAGCGCCACGAATCGCGTCGTATCGACAACCAGCTGCGTGGCCGCGCCGGCCGCCAGGGTGATCCGGGCTCGTCCCGCTTCTACCTGTCGCTGGAAGACTCGCTGATGCGCATCTTCGCGGGCGACCGCGTGCGCGCCATCATGGAACGCCTCAAGCTGCCCGAGGGCGAGCCCATCGAGGCGGGCATGGTCACGCGTTCGATCGAAACCGCGCAGCGCAAGGTGGAAGGCCGCAACTTCGACATCCGCAAGCAATTGCTGGAATACGACGACGTCGCCAACGATCAGCGCAAGGTGCTGTATTCGCAGCGTAACGACGTGCTGGAAGCCGCCAGCGTCAGCGCCACGGTGCACAACCTGCGCGACGCGGCCGTGGTCGAAATGTTCAACACGTTCGTGCCCCCGGAATCGGTGGAAGATCAGTGGGATGTGCCGGGTCTGCAAAAGGCGCTTGAAGCCGATTGGCATCTGCACCTGCCGCTGACCGAAATGTTGGAAAAGGAAGCCAACCTGACCGACGAAGACCTGCGCGAACGCGTAGTGGCTGCGGCACGCGATGCGTACCAGGCCAAGGTCGATCAGGTCGGCGCAGAATCGTGGTCGCAATTTGAACGTTCGATCATGCTGCAATCGATCGACACGCACTGGCGCGAACATCTGTCGTCGCTGGATTACTTGCGCCAGGGCATTCACCTGCGCGGCTATGCGCAGAAGAATCCCAAGCAGGAATACAAGCGCGAAGCCTTCGAACTGTTCTCGGGCATGCTGGACCGCATCCGCGACGACGTCGTGCGCGTGTTGATGACGGTGCGCGTGCAGTCGTCCGAGCAAGTCGAGCAAGCCGAAGCGGAAGCGGCGCAGTCGCACGTGCAAAACGTGCAGTACCACCATTCCGACTACGACGAAGCGCTTGCGCAGACGGAATCGGACGACAGCGCGCAGCCGACGCGCAACGCGCTGCCCAAGGTCGGTCGCAACGATCCGTGCCCGTGCGGCAGCGGCAAGAAGTACAAGCAGTGCCACGGCAAGCTGGTCTGATCAAGGGATAACTCCATGCTGCATTCCGTCGGCCGTACCGAATTCGACCACGCCGTCGTGATGGTGCGCGACCGGCTGGATGCGCTGGCGCCTCATTACGAGCGCCAGGGTTTTCACCTTAGCGACAAGGCAGTGCATAACCTGGGGTCGTGCAACCGGCTGATCGTGTTGGAAGGCACGTACGTCGAGCTGCTCGGATGGCCCACGGGGGCGCCGCCCGCCCGCAAGGAAATTGCCGATTCCCCGTTCGGACTAGAGGCCTTGGTGTTTCGCACCTATGACGCCGAAGCCACCTACGAACGCTTGAAGGCTGCCGGGTTTGCCGTGAACCCGGTGCAGGAACTCACCCGTCCGGCCATGCTGGATGGTCAGCAGGTCCAAGCCCGCTTTCACACCGTGCGCTTTGCGGAACAACCGCTGCCTGGTATCCGCATGTATTTCTGCCGTCATCTGACGCCCGAATGCGTGTGGTCGCCGGAGTTGATGGCGCATCCGAATGGCGCGCGCAGCCTGTACCGCATCGACGCCCGCGCGGCGGATGCCCAGGCGGTGGCCCAGCGCCTGGCGCTTGTGGCTGATGTATCGGCCGAAGCGGCCAACGGCGGCTGGGACGTGCCGCTGGCCAATCTGCGCATCCACGTTCAGCAGGACGCGACGGCCTTGGCGCCGGTGCTGTCCACGCTGACGCTGGAAAATCGCGACGGCGCTCACTACACGCTGGATACCGGTCTGTAGGATCACGCGCTTGCGATGGGGGCGGGCGTGTGAGCTTGCCCGATCCTGACTCCTTTCCCGGCCTGAATACGGGCACATCGCCCTGGTCCTATCGCGACCAGCGCGGGCTGCTCTGATGCTGTGACCGCGTGTCTTCCTGCGCGCACGGCGCGTGGACGCCCCTAAAAGTCCCCAACCAGCCCAGCCGCCCGGGCCTTCCCGACGGGTTTAGGCCTGGCTGCCCCTTTCTGCGCTCCCCCATCAACCCCGAAACAATGTTCGCAGCGTGCGGCCGCGTCCGCATTTCCGGGCAAACCCTGCTTGCAAGGCAAAGTGTATGCACTTTAGTATGCACTTCATCCCGACACGTTCCCGCGAATTCCATCCCTGCCATGACGCAGCCTTCCTCTCCCATCCGTCCCGCTGCCCGGACGTCCGCCGGCCAGGCGGAACTGTATGGCGCGGTCAAGGCGATGGCGGTGCGGTTCGATTTCAAACCGGGCGAACGCATCAACGAAGTCGATCTGGCGCGTCGCTTGAACGTCAGCCGGACGCCGCTGCGGGAAGTGCTGAATCAATTGATGGTCGAAGGCTTTCTGACCCGTTCGGTGAATCGGGGCTTCATCGCCCGACTGCTGGACGCCAAGCAGATTCATAGCCTGTACGAATATCGCGCCGTGCTTGAAGCGGGCATCGTGCGCGCCGCCTGCGAGCGCGCCAGCGATGAGGAATTGGCCGAACTGCGCCAGTTCGTAGAGCGCTCTCGCGATGTGCCCGAAGACAGCGACGCCGCGCGCCTGCTGGAATTGGATGAAGCGTTTCACCTGCATCTGGCGCGTCTGTCGCGCAACGAAGAATTCGTGCGCGCGCTGGAAAGCGTAAACGCCCGCATTCATTTCGTGCGCTGGATCGATATGCAGCAGGGCAGGCGCAGCCACACGCAAGGCGAGCATCTGCGTATTGTCCAGGCGCTGGAACAGCGCGACATGGATGCCTTGCCCGCACTGATGAGCGCGCACATCGGGCGTCGCCTGGATCAGATCACCGACGTGATACGCACGGGTTTTTCAACGATTTACATGCGGGACCAGGCCGAACCCGCCACGGTAGCGCCGGCCAACACCACAACAGCAGGGGAAAAATAATGACTCATACGATGAAGCGGATCTTGGCGGGCCTATGCACGCTGGCTGCCGCCGGGGGCGCCATGGTGGCCGCACCCGCCGCCGCCGAAGAACGGCCGTTGATACTGGTGGTGCCGTACCCGCCGGGCGGCAGCACCGACATCCTGGCGCGCATCTTGCAGCCGCGCCTGTCGCAACAACTGGGCGGACGCGTGGTGGTGGTGGAAAACCGTCCGGGCGCGGCCAGCCAGATCGCAACCGCCTTCGTGGCGCGCGCCGAACCCGATGGCAATACGCTGCTGGTCAGCTTCGACAACCACGGCATCAACCCGGCCGTGAAGCCCAAGCTGCCCTACGACACCTTCAAGGATTTTGTCGCCATCTCGCAGACGGTGCGCTTCCCGCTGGTGATTGGCGCGAACCCGAACGTGCCTGGGAATAACCTGAAAGAATTCCTCGCGGCCGCCGCGAAGGAATCGCCCAACAAATTCAACTACGCGTCGACCGGCGTGGGCTCCTTGAACCATCTGGCGCCCGAAGAACTCAAGCGACTGTCGAAAGTCGAGCTGCTGCACGTGCCGTATGGCGGCGGCGGCCCGGCCATTCAGGCAGTGGTGGGCGGACAGGCCAACATGACGTGGCTGAGTTTCGCGGCGCTGCGTGGGCAGATCCAGGGCGGCAAGATCAAGCCGCTGGCGGTGGCCGGCGAAAAGCGCCTGCCGGAATTGCCCAACGTGCCGACGGTCGCCGAGTCCGGCTTCCCCGGCTTTGTCGCCTATTCCTGGAGCGGCATGTTCGCGCCCAAGGGCACGCCCGAAGCCACCGTCAAAAAACTGACGGCCGACTTCAAGGCCGTGCTGGCCGACCCGGAAATCAAGAAGAAGGTAACCGAAGCTGGGTTCGAGGTCGTGGCCTCGGACGGCCCGGCGCTGGATGCTTACGTGAAGTCGGAATACGACCGCTGGAGCGCCTTCATCAAGAGCAGCAACATCAATCTGGATAACTGAGTGGCGGGTGGCCGGGCAGCGCGCTGCCCGGTCCCGTCCGCGATAAACGTGGAGATGACATGGAAAACCTGACCGGCGCCGAAGCCATGGTGCGGATGCTGCAACACAACGGCGTCAAACATATTTTTGGCCTGTGCGGCGACACCAGCCTGCCGTTCTACGATGCGCTGTACCGCCTGGATCACGGCATGCAGCACATCCTGACGCGCGACGAACGCAGCGCGGGCTACATGGCGGATGCCTATGCCCGCGTGACCGGCAAGGTCGGCGTGTGCGAAGGCCCCAGCGGCGGCGGCGCGACCTACCTGTTGCCGGGTCTGGTCGAAGCCAATGAATCGTCGATTCCGGTGCTGGGCATCACGTCCGACGTGGCCGTGGGCTCGCGCGGCAAGTACCCGCTGACGGAGTTGGACCAGGAAGCGCTGTACCGTCCGCTGACGAAATGGAACCGCACGATCGACCGCGCCGACCAGATTCCCGGCATGGTGCGCGCGGCGTTTCGCGCCATGACCACCGGCAAGCCGGGCGCGGCGCACCTGTGCTTTCCGTATGACGTGATGAAGCAGCAAGTCGATGCATCCGACATCTGGGCGCAACCCGAACATGGCCGCTTCCCGGCCATGCGCGTCGCCCCCGATCCGGCGGATGTGGCGCGCGCCGCGCAGCGGCTGGTGGGCGCGCGTTCGCCCGTCATCATCTGCGGCGGCGGCGTAGTCATCGCGGGCGCCAGCGGCGCGTTGCAGGAATTGGCCGAAGCGCTCAAGGCTGCCGTGTGCGTGACGGTCAGCGGGCAGGGCAGCCTGGCCGACACGCATCCGCTGAACGCGGGCGTGGTCGGCTCCAACGGTGGCGTGATGGCGACGCGCGACGTGGTGGCCGCCGCCGACGTGGTGCTGTTCGTCGGTTGCCGCGCTGGCTCGACGTCCACCGAACACTGGCGCTTTCCGAACCGCGACGTGCCGATCCTGCACATCGACATCGACCCGATGGTGATCGGCGCCAACTACCTGACCGAAGTGGGCCTGGTCGGAGACGCCAAGCTGGCCTTGCAAGCCCTGGGCGCCGAGGTGCAGGCGCGTCTGGCGCATCGCAACTCGGACGCCGTGGACGGCGCGGTGCTGGCTGCTCGCGCCAAGGCCGCCCGCCTGGCGCAACTGGAGCCGCTGGCCAATAGCCTTGAAGCCCCCATCCGCCCCGAGCGCGTCGTGCAGTCGCTGAATCGCCTGCTGCCCGATGACGCCATCGTGTGCGCCGACCCGGGCACGCCTTGCCCGTACTTCTCGGCCTACTACGATGTGTCGCGTCCTGGCCGGCACTTCATCACCAACCGCGCGCACGGCGCGCTGGGCTTTTCAATGTCGGCCGCGCTGGGCGCGTGGGTGGGCCGGCCCCAGTCCAAGTGCGTGTCGGTGATGGGCGACGGCAGCTTCGGTTTCACCGTGGGCGAGCTGGAGACCATCGTGCGCCACAAGGCGCCGCTGCTGATGATCGTGTTTTCCAATTCGGTCTATGGCTGGATCAAGGCCAGCCAGAAGGCGGGCTACGACCAGCGCTACTACAGCGTGGATTTCAACCGCACCGACCATGCCCGCATCGCCGAAGCCTATGGCGTGAAAGCCTGGCGCGTGGAAGATCCGTCCAAGCTGGACGCCGCCATCAAGGCCGCCATGGAACATGATGGCCCCGCGCTGATCGACGTGGTGGCGCAGCCCTTGCAGGACGCGGCCGCGCCGGTCAGCCAGTGGATGGGCTGATTCGCGCTTGACCGCGCGCCTCAGCGCGCGCACTGCCAGGGGCCCTTCGGGGCCCCTCTTTTTTTGATTCCACGCGTCGCCGCTGGTCCTATACTGATCCGCTTTGACGCGGCCTTGCCGCGTGGCCTGCAACACATCAACGGGGAATCGAGCATGGATCTGGGGATCAGTGGCAAGACGGCTTTGGTGTTCGGCGGCAGCCGCGGCATGGGACGTGCGTGCGCGTTGCAGTTGGCGCGCGAGGGCGTGGCGGTGACGATCGCGGCGCGCAACCCGCAGACGCTTGAGCAGGCGGCCGCCGAGATCTCGAAGGAAACCGGCATCGGCGTGGGCTGGGTCTCCGCCGATCTGACCCAGGCGCAGGGCCGTGACGCGGCGTTGGCCGCCTGTCCGCACCCCGACATATTGATCAACAATGCCGACGGCCCGCTGCCGGGCGATTTCCGCGACTGGAGCCGGGACGACTGGATCGCGGCGCTGGACGCCATGATGCTGGGTCCCATCGACATGATCCGTCGCGTGGTCGATGGCATGGTCGAGCGGCGTTTCGGCCGCATCGTGAATATCGTGTCGCGCAGCGTCAAGGCGCCGCACGCCGAGCTGGGTCTGTCCAACGGCGCGCGTTCGGGCCTGATCGGATTTGTCGGCGGCCTGGCACGGCAGACCGTGCGCCACAACGTCACGATCAACAATCTGCTGCCGGGCGCCTTTGCCACCGACGCGCAGGTCCGCCACATCCAGGGCATGCTGGACGAAGCTGGCGGCAAGACCTTTGAACAGTTGTGGGACGAACGCGCCCGCGCCAACCCGGCGGGCCGGTATGGCCAGCCCGAGGAAGTGGGCGCGCTGTGCGCGTATCTGTGTTCGACGCAGGCCGGCTACATGACCGCACAAAGCGTGCTGATCGACGGCGGCGGCTACCCGGGCACGTACTAGGCGCGTCGCGGGCCTCGCGCTGGACGGGCGCGGGACTAACAGGCAAGATTGGCACCCATCGCGTTCGAGAATATGCCCATGGACCAGACCGACATCAAGATTTTGGCGTTGCTGCAGAAGGACGCTACGTGCTCGGTCGCGGAAATCGCCGAGCAGGTGAATCTGTCGGTCACGCCATGCTGGCGGCGTATCCAGAAGCTCAAGGACGACGGCGTCATCGCTCGCAACGCCATCTTGCTGGACCCACGCGCACTGGGCCTGAACCTGACGGTTTTTGTGTCCATCAAGACCAGCCAGCACAACGAAAAGTGGACGCAAAGCCTGATCAACGCGGTCATGGCTCTGCCCAACGTGGTCGAGTTTCACCGCATGGCGGGCGATATCGACTATCTGCTGAAGGTCGTCGTCGAGGACATGGCGGCGTATGACCGCTTCTACCGCCGGCTGATCGGCGCGGTGGACCTGCTGGATGTCAGCGCCAGCTTCTCGATGGAAATCATCAAAAGTACGACCGAATTGCCGCTGGACGCGGTGTAGACGCGCCGCCCGCAAATTTTTTTCGCTGCGACCGGCTGTGGCGGATGCAAATTTCTTTCTACGCGTTGCGAACGGCCCATCTCGCAATGCTTTTGCGCGGACGGCGGCGTAGGATATCGCTCATTCCTGCTAGGGAATGAATCGGGATATCAGAGGACCCTATGTCGTTCGCAGTACCCGCCGGCTGTGCCGGTATGGCAAAAACGCGGCAAGCGCGATCCGTGGACGACTTGTTGGCCGAATGGAACGGCGTCGACGACCTGTGGGTGTTCGCCTATGGATCCCTGATCTGGCATCCTGGTTTTGCGTGGCGCGAGCGCCGTCTGGCGACCGTGCGCGGCTATCACCGGTCGTTGTGCCTGTGGTCGCACGATCACCGCGGTTCAAAGGACAATCCCGGCCTGGTGTTTGGCTTGAACCGGGGCGGTTGCTGCCGGGGCGTGGCCTATCAGGTCGCGGCGGCCGACGTGCCGGACGTGTTCCAGGCGCTGTGGCGCCGCGAGATGGTCACCGGCGCCTACACCCCTCGCTGGCTCACTTGCCATACCGAAGCCGAACCGGTGCGCGGGCTGGTGTTCCTGTTGAATCGCGCCTGTGATGAGTACGCCGCCGATCTCAGCGACGACCGCCTGATCGCGTCGGTGCGCAATGCCGTCGGGCAGTCGGGCCCTTGTCTGGACTATGTGGTGGAAACCGAGCGTGCCTTACGCGCGCACGGGATCGACGATTGGCGTCTGGGCGATCTGGTGCGCAGGTTGGGCCAGGCCTTTTGAGGCCGGGCGTTCATACGTTAGAAGTGCCAGCGGCCGAACATGTACAGCACGTTGCCCGCGCCGGATGAACCGGGGATGTACGTGGCGTACAACATGGCGTCTTTGTAGCCGGCGCTGACCAGCGGCAGGATGCCGGGAAACGGCACGTAGCTCATGATGTCGTGCCGCGCGGTGAGGAACACCGTGTAGCCCGCGCCCAGCCGGACGTTCTCGCTGACTCGCCCGATCTTCAGGAAGCCGTAGCCCGCGATGGGTTCGACTTTGCTGTGCGAATCCAGGAACGCCATGGCGTACAGGCCTTGCCAGTCACCGTCTTCGTCGTAAATGCTGCGGCCATAGCCGCCGCCCCACGCCAGCTCGTTGAAGCTGTCGATTTTTTCCTTGCTGTACATCGCGCGGTTGTGCCAGGCGTAGCCGGAAACGTAGAGGTCGTGGCCGCCTTCGGTCCAGATCTGGTCAATGCGATTGCAAGCGGACTGTGCCCATGACGGCATGCTTTCACAGGCTTGCGCGGCGGTGGTGAAAGTCCCAAGCAGCAGACAGAGGGTCGCTGCCCGTAATTTGGCGTTCATTACTGGTACTGGGGGGCGAAGATGACAATCCCGTTACTTTACATGGAGTTATCGCTTCGTCCCTGTCAGAACGCTGTCATGAAACGCTGTTCGGCGCGGCCCCCCGCAGGGGCCGGGCGGGGCGTGCTGAAAATTAAGAATTCTCTGTTGGGTGCAAGCTACAGCAGGAAGACGGTAGCCAAGCCCAGGAAGATGAAGAACCCCAGCGAGTCGGTGGCGAAAGTCAGCAGCACCGAAGAACCCATGGCCGGATCCTTGCCGAAACGCGCACGCACCATCGGCACCAGCACGCCCACGGACGCGCCTACCAGCATGTTGCAGATCATCGCGGCCATCATCACCAGCGCGATCGACACCGAATGCGAGATGGCCCAGGCGAACAGGGCGGCCACCAGGCTGCCGCACAAGCCGACCAGCAGCGTGACGAACAGTTCGCGCTTGACCAGTTGCCACAGGTTGCGCCCCGTGATGCGGCCCATGGCCAGCGCCCGGATGATCAGCGTCATGGTCTGATTGCCGGAGTTGCCGCCAATGCCGGCCACGATCGACATCAGGAAAGCCAGGATCACGATCTGGCTGACCGTGCCTTCGAATTGCGAGGCCACGAAAGACGCCGTGGCGGCCGTACAGAGGTTGAACAGCAGCCATGGCGCGCGGTTGCGTAAGGCGGTCGCGACGGGCGCGAAGATGTCTTCTTCTTGCAGGCCGGCGCGCGACAGCGCTTGTTCCTGCGAGTCCTCGCGCATCACGTCCACCACGTCGGCGATGGTGACGCGGCCGATCAGGCGGCCCTGGTCGTCCATCACGGGGGCGGACACCAGGTCATAACGTTCGAACGCGCCCGCCGCGTCGGCGTCGGAATCCAGCGGGTTCAGCGCCAGGAAATCCGAGTTCATGACGGCGCGCACTTCGGTTTCCGGTTCGCTGACCAGCAAGCGCGACAAGGGCAGGATGCCTTGCAGCTTGTCCTGCCGGTCGACCACGAAGATCTGGTCGGTGTGATCGGGCAGTTCGTGCAGGCGGCGCAGATAGCGCAGCACCACTTCCAGCGTGACGTCCTCGCGCACGCGGACCATTTCGAAGTCCATGATCGCGCCCACGCTGTCTTCCGGATAGCCCATGGCCTCCAGCAGTTGCGCGCGTTCTTCTTCGGTCAGGCCCTTTTGCACTTCGGCCACCACGTCGGGTGGCAGGTCGGGCGCCAGGTCGGCCAGTTCATCGGCGTCCATGTTGCCGGTGGCGGCGACCAGGTCCTGGCGGTCCATCGCTTCGATCAGCGATTCCCGCACCCAGTCTTCGACTTCCAGCAGCACGTCGGCGTCGTGCTCGGGGCTGACCAGTTTCCAGATGGCCTGGCGTTCGTCCTTGGGCAGCGATTCAAGGATGAACGCGATGTCGGCCGGATGCAGGCCGTCAAGCAGGGTCTTGAGTTCGGCTTCGTGCTGGCGGTGGACCAGGTCTTCGACCAGCGGCCCCTTGGCGTCGCCTTCTTCCTGGCGATGCACCAGGTCGGCCACCAACTGCTGGCGGCGCAGGCGCTCCTGCACTTCGGCCAAGGCGGTCTGGGCGTCTTCCGGGTCGAGGCGGCGGGGCGTCGCGGGCGGTTTCTGCGCGGCGGCGGACTGCGTCATGCGTTACGGCTCAAAGAGAAGGAAGGGGGCGGCTGCGCCGCGCTTCGTCGGTCGCGACATAGGTGAGCGTGGCTTCGGTGACCTTGACGACTTCGGCATCCAGGCGCTGGCGTTCCGCGTAGACCTCGACCGATACCGTGACCGACGTGGTGCCCGTCTTGAGGATGGCCGCGTAGAAACTGAGCAGGTCGCCCACGAACACGGGCTCTTTGAACTGGAAGGCGTTGACCGCAACGGTGGCGACCCGGCCGGCGGCGCGGCGGGCGGCGGGAATCGATCCGGCGATATCCACCTGGGCCATGATCCAGCCTCCGAAAACGTCCCCGTGGATATTTGCGTCGGCCGGCATCGGCATGACGCGCAACACCGCGTCGCGATCGGCGGGCAAAGTCGTAAACGGGGATTTCGGGCTGGAGGTCATGCGGCCGACTCCAATGCATGGGAACCAGCCGATTATGCAGGAAAAACGAGACAGCGGCGTGCGCGGAGCCAGCCGTCGCGGCGCTTTGCCGCGACGGCCTGGAAATCAGGTCGCCAACTTGACGATGCCGTAGCCGCCAACCAACAACCACGCATACAGGATCAGGCCCAGAGCCATCACGCGGGGGCCCGCCTTCTTGATCTGAGCGAAGCGCGTTTCGATGCCCAGCGCCGTCATGGCCATGGTCAGCGCAAATATATCAAGGCGGCGGATGGCGGCGATGGCATCGGCCGGAATGATGTTCAGCGAATTGATGATGGCCAGCACCAGAAAGCCGACGGCAAACCAGGGCACCGGCAGTTTGCCGCCCTTGGCCTGGCCGTTGCCTTGGCCCGCCGCGCTGCGCAGGTACATGCCCAGCACCAGCAGAACCGGCACCAGCAGCGCCACGCGCGTCATCTTGACGATGGTGGCGACCTCGGTGGTGGCCGGGTCGATATTGCTGGCGGCGCCGACGACCTGCGCCACTTCATGGATGGTGCCGCCGATATAGATGCCCAGCGCCTGCGTGTCCAGCCCGAGCCAGCCCGCGTGATACAGGATCGGATAGAGGAACATGGACAGCGTGCCGAACAGCACCACGGTAGCCACGGCCACGGCGCTTTTGTGGGGGGCGGCGCGCAGCGTGGGTTCGAACGCCAGCACGGCCGCCGCGCCGCAGATGGCGCTGCCGGCGGCGGTCAGCATTGCGGTGTCGCGGTCCAGGCCCAGCAGGCGCTGGCCGACCACGGTGCCGATCAGCAGCGTGCCCAGCACCACTGCCACCGACACGGCCAGCCCGGGCAGCCCGACCGCCGCGATCTGCTGGATGCTGATGTTAAGCCCGTAGAAAGCGACAGCGATGCGCAGCAGGCGGCGCGCGGTGAAGTTCACGCCCACGCCCCAATCGGCCGGCATCGTGCCGCGCATGAAATTGCCGTACAGCATGCCGCAGACGATACCCACCACCAGCGGCGAAAAGCCCAACTGACGGATGGCTGGCAGGTCGGCCAGCTGCATCACGGCGGCGGCCATGAGCCCGACGAACAGCACGCCATTGAGCTTGTCGCGCCAAGGGGTGGCGGACGCGGCGGCCGTTGAGGAGGCGGCCGGGGCGGGAGCCGGGGCGGCGAGGGGCACGGTGGTACTGGAAGAGGTGCTCATGACGGGCCTTTCTAGGCATATCTACATAACTAGGCGAAATATTAAAACTCGGTCAATTATTTGAAAAATCTTTAATTCAGATATTTAATATCGGAAATTCTGATAATTAGGGCGGGCCATGACTCCGGATCAACTGTTGACGTTCGCGTGCGTGGCCGACGCCGGCAATATCAGCCGGGCCGCGCAGGTGTTGAATCTGTCCCAGCCGGCCGTGTCGGGCCAACTGCGCGCGTTGCAGGACTGGTTCGGCGAACCGCTGTACCGCCGCAGCGGCCATGGCGTCGCACTTACGGACGCGGGCGAGCGCCTGGCGGAACAGGCGCGGCAATTGCGCCAGGTGTATCGGCAGGCTCAGGCCGTACGGGAATCATGGCGTGGGTTGGAAACCGGAGCCTTGCGGCTGGGCGCCAGCACCACGCCCGCCAGTTATCTGCTGCCACGCCTGGTGGCCGACTTCCGCGCGGCGTTTCCGGCGGTCAGCCTGCATTTATCAGATGGCAATACCCGGGAAATCGTCGAGCGGCTGCCCGCGCTGGACCTGGCTTTCATCGAAGGCGATGTGCCAAGCGGGCTGCCCGCTGACACGGCGGTGCACGCCTGGCGGCAGGACGAAGTGGTGGCGATCGTGCGGGCTGATCACGCTTTGGCGTCGAAAGGGGCGGTGACTCTGCGCGATCTGGCCGCATCCGCCCTGGTGATGCGCGAACCGGGGTCGGGCGTGCGCCGGCTGGTCGAACGCGCCTTTGCCGATGCGGGGTTGGCGCCCTCGGTGGGGCTGGAGCTGGCGGGGGTGGAAGGGGTGAAGCAGGCGGTGCGCGCGGGCCTGGGGGTAGGGTTCGTGTCGGTCATGTCGATGCGACACGAAGATGGCGCCTTGGCGACGCTGCGCCTCTTGCCCAAACCGCTGACCCGCACGTTGAGCATCCTGGTGCCGCAT
>NZ_BCTK01000005.1 GCF_001571245.1 Achromobacter piechaudii NBRC 102461
GGCGGACGGCGGGTAGCGATCAGGCCTTGGCCAGACGCTTCAAGGCCAGTTGGACCCAGTACGTACCGCCCAAGGGCAGCAGTTCGTCGTTGAAGTCATAGCTGCCGTTGTGCAGCATGCAGGGGCCCAGGCCGTGGCCGCTGTCGCGGTGTTCGCCCGTGCCGTTGCCGATCCAGACGTAGCAGCCCGGCAATTCCTGCAACATGAACGCAAAGTCTTCCGCGCCCATCGTGGGTTGCACGTTGGCGTTGACGTTGGCTTCGCCCACGATGTCGCGCAGCACCTCGGCGCAGAACGCGGCTTCTTCGGCGTGGTTGATGGTGGGCGGGTAGTTGCGCTGGAATGTGAATTCAACTTCGCAGTCCATCGCCGCGCAGGTGTGGCGCGTGATCTCTTCCATACGGCGTTCGATCAGGTCCAGCACGTCGAGCGTGAAGGTGCGCACGGTGCCGCGCAGTTGTGCATGGTTGGGCACGACGTTGTCGGCGCTGCCCGCGTGGATCTGCGTGATGCTGAGGACGGCGGCGTCCAGCGGATTGCGGTTGCGTGTGATGATGGTCTGGAGCGATTGCGCCAGTTGCACGGCCGCCATGACCGGATCGATGCCCAGGTTGGGCATGCCGGCGTGGGTGCCCTTGCCCTTGATGACGATCGAAAATTCGTTGCTGGACGCCATGATGGGGCCCGGCGTCAAGCCGAACTGGCCGGGTTTCATGCCGGGCCAGTTGTGCATGCCGAACACGGCTTCCATGGGGAAACGCTTGAACAGGCCGTCGTCGATCATGCGCTTGGCGCCGCCGCCGCCTTCTTCGGCGGGCTGGAAGATCACATAGACCGTGCCGGCGTAATCACGATGCTGCGCCAGGTATTGCGCGGCGGCCAGCAGCATGGCGGTGTGGCCGTCGTGGCCGCAGGCGTGCATCTTGCCTTCGTTCTTGCTGGCGTGCGCGAAGCTGTTCACTTCCTGCATGGGCAACGCGTCCATGTCGGCGCGCAGGCCGACGGCGCGATCGCCGGGCAACTTGCCGCGAATGATGCCGACCACGCCGGTGCCGCCCAATCCGCGGTCGACCTCGATGCCCCATTCTTCAAGCTTTGCCGCCACCACGTCGGCGGTGCGGAATTCTTCAAAGGCCAGTTCGGGATGCGCGTGTATGTCGCGGCGGATCTTCGAAATATCCTGGTGCCAGGCGACGATGGGTTCGAGCAGTTTCATGGAGGGAGGAGGGCGAAAAAAGGGAACGCAACAAGGTTATCATCATTCAAAAATCTATTTAATGGAGACAAACACCATGACGCGTCCGTGGCTTGCCCATTACCCGCAGGGGGTTCCGGCAGAGATCTCCACCGAGGGCTATTCCTCGCTGGCCGACCTGCTTGACCGCGCCTGCAAGCAGTACGCCAGCCGCATCGCCTGCACGGCGATGGGCAGCGACATCACCTATGCGCAGCTCGATCAGCATGCGCGCGCATTTTCCGGATGGCTGCAAAGCCTGGGTCTGGAAAAGGGCGCCCGCGTTGCGCTGATGATGCCGAACGTGCCGGCCTATCTGGTTGGTATGTTGGGCACGCTGCGCGCCGGCCTCGTCGTCGTGAACGTCAACCCGCTGTACACAGCCGACGAGCTCGAACGCCAGTTGCAGGACAGCGGCGCGTCGGTCATTTTGATCCTGGAAAATTTCGCGCATACCTTGCAGGCTGTGAAGCAGCGCGGCCAGCTCAAGCATGTCGTCGTGACGGGGCCGGGCGATCTGCTCGGCGGCTTGAAAGCGCCGCTGGTCAACTTCGTGGCCCGTCATATCAAGAAGATCGTGCCGCCCTGGAGCATCGATGGCGCGCACACCTTGCCCAAGGTGCTGGCGGCCGGCGCCAACCTGCCGTTCACCCAGCCCACGCTGACGATGGATGACGTCGCGGTGTTGCAATACACCGGCGGCACCACCGGCGTGCCCAAGGGCGCGATGCTGTCGCACCGCAACCTGACCGCCAACGTCTTGCAGACCGAAGCCGTCGCGCAGCCCGTCGTGCATGACCTGGCGGGGTCACAACTGACGATCATCAGCGCCTTGCCGCTGTATCACGTGTTCGCGATGACGGTTTGCGGCCTGTATGGCCTGCACGCCGGCATGCGCAATGTGCTCATCATCAACCCGCGCGACCAGCCCTCGCTGATCGAGGCATGGCGCAAGGTCCCCATCAATCTGTTCCCCGGCGTCAATACGCTGTTCAACGCGCTGGCGCATAACGCGGACTTCGCCAAGCTGGATTTTTCCGCGTTGCGCCTGACGCTCGGGGGTGGCATGGCTGTGCAGCAGTCCGTGGCCGAGCGCTGGTTGAAGATCACAGGCCGGCCGCTGATCGAAGGCTACGGCCTGTCGGAAACGTCGCCCGTGGCGACAGTAAACCCGACCAACGCGACCGCGTATTCGGGCTCTATCGGCTTGCCCTTGCCGTCTACCGACGTGGCCATTCTTGACGACGCCGGCCACGAAGTGCCGTTGGGCGAACGCGGTGAAGTGGGTATCCGCGGGCCGCAGGTCATGCTGGGCTATTGGCAAAAGCCTGACGAGACGCGGCAGTCGATGACGGCCGACGGATTCTTTCGCACGGGCGACATCGGCATCATGGACGACAAGGGTTATACCCGCATCGTCGACCGCAAGAAGGACATGATCGCGGTGTCCGGATTCAAGGTCTATCCGAACGAAGTCGAAGCCGTGGTGGCGCAGATGCCGGGCGTGCTGGAATGCGCGGCCATCGGCGTGCCGGACGAGCATTCCGGGGAATCGGTGAAGGTGTTCGTGGTCAAGAGCGATCCCTCGCTGACCGAGGCGCAGGTGCAGGACTGGTGCCGCGAAAAGCTCACGGGCTACAAACGCCCGCGCTTCGTGGAATTCCGCGACGAACTGCCCAAGAGCAATGTGGGCAAGATCCTGCGCCGCGAACTGCGTCCCGATGCCGCCGCCACCACGCCCGCTGGCGTGAACGCGCCCTAGGCGGCAGTCCCGTTGTTCAGATGCGGCTCGATCATCTCATGCAGGGCGCGTTCGATGGCGGGATTGCCCGCCACCACGCGCCCGCCGATGGGCCAGGGATCCAGCTTGTGCATGTCTGAACACGTGCCGCCCGCTTCGCGCAGGATCAGCGTGCCAGCAGCCACGTCCCACGGCGCCAGGCCCATTTCCCAATAGCCGTCGTAGCGGCCGCAAGCCGTCCACGCCAGGTCGAGCGCGGCTGCGCCCATGCGCCGCACGCCGCGCGCGCGCTTGATGGCGTCATTCAACATGGGCATGTACTGATCCGCGAAGGAGAAGTCGCGGAACGGAAAGCCGGTTGCCAGCACGGAGTCTTCGATGGTCTGCGTGCGCGAGCATTTGATGCGGCGGCCGTTCAACCACGCGCCGATGCCGTACACGGCGGTGAACAGCTCTTCGCGATTGGGGTCGTACACGACGCCGACTACGGGCGTGTCTTCGGTCAGTGTTTCGGTGGCGGATACGGCGGTGCCCGCGTGCGCAATCAGCGCGATCGAGACCGCGTAGTGGGGGATGTCGTGCAGGAAGTTGGTGGTGCCATCGAGCGGGTCGATGTACCAGGTGGCGCTGCCTTGCGGCTTGCCGCCCGTCTCTTCGGCGACGATGCCGAACTTGGGCGTGCGTTCGCGCAGTTCCTGGATGATGACGGCTTCAGCTTCGCGGTCCGCCTGCGAGACAAGATCATTACGCGCCTTGCGGTCGATCACGAGATCGGCGCGATGATGCGCGTAGGATTGCAAGATGGCCGCGCCGCCATGCGCTGCGTTGACTGCCGCATCGATCGCGGCACACAGGTCGATGGGTTGGGCCAGTGAGCGGGGCTGATCATAGGTGTCCATGTAAACCAGTGTAAGCCTATGTTTGCGTCAAATCCGAGGCAGCCCCGCGAAACGGGGCCGTCCCGTGGTGTCCATCCAACGCCCTTGCCGCCGTCCGTCGATAATTCGCGTTTGTCACAACTTTGTTGATTGCTTCGAACCACCCATGTCCGCTCCGTATGTTCCCCTGACCCCCGCAGTGATTGACTTCGATGCCGATGGCAAGCTCTACAGCGCCGCGTACGGAGACGTCTATCACCCGCACCCCGGTTCGTCGGGGCAGGCCGAGCACGTGTTCCTGCGGGGCAATGGCCTGCCCGAGCGCTGGCGGGGGCGCGGTGCGTTCACCGTTTGCGAGACCGGTTTCGGCCTGGGGCTCAACTTTCTGACGCTGTGGCACGCTTGGCGGCAAGACCCTCAACGGCCCGCCGCCCTGCACGTGGTGTCCCTGGAAGGGCACCCGTTTTCCCGCGATGACCTGTCTACCCTGCTGGCCCGCTATGCGCCCGCCTCGATGGATGGCTTGGCACAGCGCCTGGTCGAGCAATGGCCGGCCTTGCTGCCGGGCCTGCATCGGCTGGAATTCGAGAACGGGGCGGTCACGCTCACCCTGGGTTTTGGCGACGCGCAGGTGCTGGCGCCGCGCCTGGCGATGCGCGCCGACGCGTTCTTTCTGGATGGCTTCGCGCCGGAGCGCAACCCTGGAATGTGGTCGCCATCATTGCTGCGCGATCTGGCGCAATTGGCCGCTCCCGGTGCCACGATGGCGACCTGGGCCTGCACGGGCGAGCTGCGGCATGCGTTGAAAGAAGCGGGGTTCGACGTCCGGCGCTCACCGGGCTACGGCGGCAAATGGCACATGACTGAGGGCGTTGCGCGCGCTCCTGGCAAGGTGGCCGCCAGCATCGCCGACCCGGCGACGGTCCAGCATGCGGTGGTGGTGGGCGCCGGCCTGGCAGGCGCCGGGATCGCGCAGGCGCTTGCCGGACGCGGCTGGCGTGTGACCGTATTGGACGCGGCGCGCGCCGTGGGGGCGCCCGCCCACGCGGGCCATCTGGCGGCGGCGCTCACGCCCGTGGTGGCGCGGGACGACAACGCGCGGGCGCGCCTGTCACGCGCGGGCAGCCAACGCGCCCTGGCCAGATGGCAGGCTCTGCCCGAGGGCGCGGCGCCGCGCGTGTGCGGCACGATCCAGGTCGAACGTGACGCCGGCAAGTCCGCCGCGCTGGCCGGCACCTTGGACACCCTGGCGTTTCCGCGCGACTGGGTGCGGCAGGTGGACCGCGACGAGGCCAGCGCGCTGGCCGGCTTGCCGGTGGCTCGCGGCGGGGTGTTTTTTGCGCAGGGCATGCTGATTCAACCGAACCGCCTCATCGACGCGCTGCTTGCGACGCCCGGCGTGGATATGCAGCCCGGCCGCGCCGCCCGTGTCGAACCCCTGGGGCAGGCCTGGCGAGTCATCGATGCGCAGGGTAATGAATTGGCGCAGGCGCACACCGTCATCCTGGCCAATGCCTTTGGCGCGCAAGCCGTATTACAGGAAAGCGGCTTGCTGGATCCCTTGCCGCGCGTGGCGCAGATGCACGCGCTGGCAGGCGAGGTGACCCTGGTGCCGGCCCCGGCGTTGGGCGGCGGGCCGCGCTGCATCGTGGGCGGCGAAGGCTATCTGCTGCCTGACGTTGGCGCCGGCTGCGTGGTCGGCAGTACCTACGAACATGGCGCCGCGCAAGCCGTGGTGACCGAAGCCGGCCAGCGCACCACGCTGGCCAAGGCGGCGGGGCTACTGAGCGGTCACTTCCCGGACTTCGACGCGCTGGTTCCCGGCTCGCTTGCCGGCTGGGCAGGGTGGCGGGCCGTGTTGCCCGGGCGCTTGCCTGCGATCGGAGAGCTGCCGCACGCGCCAGGGCTTTGGATGGCGATTGGGTACGCGTCGCGGGGGCTGTCGTGGTCGGCGTTGATGGGCGACGTGATCGGCGCGCGGCTGGCTGGCGAGCCCGAGTTACTGGAAACGGATCTGGCCCAACTTATTTCACCAAGGTGAAAAAAAGTTCGGCCCGGGAGAGGGCCCGAAGCCAGGTGGCGTAGAATTGCACTAATTGCCAGGATTTGGCGCCAAATAGGCCGTAATGGCTACGATGTTGGCGTTTCGGCGGCGCGCGGCCCTTGGCCGAAAGGCGCTGGCCGAGGGCTTTACGACCCCTTTTTAAGGATGAGAAACCCATCCAGAAGAGGGACCGAGTTTATTTCAAAGCTCAAATCCGTCAAAATAGCGTCTTTTGATGGTTTTTGGCTTAAGCCGGGGGATGCTCTGTGCCGCCCAAGTTCGACTTTGCCCATACTACCCAGCTCGATAACATCGAGCTGCTGACGTCCCGCCCCAGTCGTTTCGATTTCGACGCGGGCGATGGGTTGCACCTGGTAGTCGAGGCGCATGCGCCTGGTGTTTTTCGCCTGCGCTGCGGCGAGGCGAACCACCTGAATGATGACAAGCCCGGCGCGCGTGCGCGCGCCGTGGCCGAGATGCTGCTCGCCCGCCAAGAGGCTGTGGGCGAGGCCACCATTGCCCCACGCGAAGGCGGCGACGGCTGGCGCATCACACAGGGCGACGTTGCCCTGGAGATCCAGTCCAATCCCGTGCGCGTGGCGATATATCGCAACGACGAACGGGTCTTCGAGTCCGAGGTTTCCGCGCATACGCCCGCATTCGGGCACAACGCGCTGGACAAGGAAGACGACGCGGTCTGGACGGCGGGGTTCACCTTGCTGGGCGACGAGCGTGTCTTCGGCCTGGGCGAAACCCCGGGCGACCTGAACCGCCGCGAAGAATCGGTCGTTTCCGACGACCCCGAACATCGCGCCTTGCCATTGGCATGGAGCCCGCGCGGCTGGGGTGTCTACGTCAATACGATGCGTCGCGTGGAACACGCGGTAGGCGTCGCGCCAGCGGACTCGGCCTACGTGCTGACCGTCGACGACGCCGTGCTGGACGTGTTCCTCTTTGCCGGCGAGCCCGCTGAAATCCTCAATCAGTACACCGCGCTGACCGGCCGTGCCGGCCAGCCCGTGCTGTGGGCGATGGGCGCGTGGCTGACGCAGGCCGCAGGCGAAATGCCCACGCAGACGGTCGCCCTGGTGGCCCGCATGCGCGAAAACCAGATCCCCGTGGACGCCGTCACCCTGGCGCAGCCGGTGGCATGGGGCTTCCAGGCGGACAAGGCGGTTTTCGAATGGGACGCCCAGCGCTTCCCCGATGCCAAGCAGATGCTGGCGCTTTTCCATAAGCACAACGTGCATGTCGCGGCCTCCGGCTTCCCGGGCGTCATCAAGACCAGCCCGTTGTTTGAAGAACTGGAAGATCGTGGCTGGTTGCTGGCCAAGGAAGACGGCGCCGCCCAGGTGTTCGACGGCATCGCCGCCACCTCCGGCCAACCGTTCGGGCTGCTGGACCTGACCTATCGCGACATCTACAACCTGTGGGTCGAGCGTCATCGCCAACTGATCGAAGACGGCCTGGACGCGCCCGCGTGCGACGCTCAGATCGCCATCCCCGATGGCGTGACGGCTCGCAACGGCGAAACCGGCCCGGCGCTGCGCAGCATGTATCCGCTGCTGGTGCGCCGCGCGCTGTTCGATGCCGTGGCCGGCCTGAAGGTGCCGCCCGAAGGCGTGGTGCCCAGCTCCGATCTGTTCCCCGCCGCCCAGCGCCTGCCGTGGCAGGTTGGGCCGCAAGCTGAAAACTCCTGGGACGGCCTGCGCCATACCTTGCGCACCGCTCTGTCGATCGGCGCCAGCGGCGTGCCCGTGCAGGTCCATGGCATCGGTTCGGCATCGCGCGACCGCTCGGGCATGACGTCCGAACTGTATTTGCGCTGGCTGACGGTAGGCGTGTTCTCGGCCAACTTTTCGTTCCAGGGCGTGGAAGGCCTGATGCCTTGGGACTTCGGCGAAGAAACCCTGGCGCAAGCCCGGACCTGGATGCAATGGCGCTATCGCCTGGTGCCTTATGTGTTGGGCGCCATCGAGGATTCCGCGCGCACCGGCTTGCCGGTGCAGCGTTCCATGGCGCTGTCGTTCCCCAACGACCCGCACGCCCACGAATGGGACCTGCAATACCTGCTGGGCCCGGCCCTGCTGGTGGCGCCGGTCACCGAACCGGGCAAGCAGGTGCGTGTTTACCTGCCCAAGGGCGAGGCCTGGTGGGACCTGAACACGGGGCACCGCTACGAAGGCGGCACCACCTGGACGATCGACTGCGAACTGGGACAGTTCCCGGTTTTCGGCCGCGAAGGCCACATGCTCTGTCTGGGGCCCGCCGCGCAGCATACGGGCGAGTTCAACTCGGCCCGCATCCTGGACGAAGTCTGGATGTTCGGCATGCCGGTGCATAACCCGGTCGTCATGCGCAACAAGATCCGCGTGATGCAGATGCAGGGCTCCAGCTATATCAAGGGGCTGGAAGGGCTGCGCATTTCGCCGTCCGAAGGTCTTGAGGTCAAGCGCCGGGGGGCGGAAGTCCGCATTTCGCGCGCGCGCTGATATCGACTCGGCCGCTACCGGCCATCGTCATCAACGGGGCAGTCAGGAAGGCTTTCCTTCCTGACTGCCCTTTACGCGTTCTCCGGCCCGTGTTGCTGCTTGGATCCGTGCGATGAACGCCCGGCCCGTAAAAGCGCCGCATATTACTTATAGTTATTAAAAATGAGAAAAACGGTCGTTCTCTTCAGAAGAGAAAAGATACAAAATCGCTTGCCATGATTCACATCGAGAACCTATCCAAGACCTATGCCACGCCGCATGGACAATTCCAGGCGCTGCGAGGCATCAACCTGCATATCGAGCAGGGCGAGGTCTTCGGCATCATCGGCCCCAGCGGGGCCGGCAAAAGCACGCTGGTCCAGTGCATCAACCTGCTTGAGCGTCCCAACGAAGGCACGATTGCCATCGGTGGACAACAACTTACCGGCCTGAACGAAGCGCAGCTTCGTGGGCAGCGCCGTCGTATCGGCATGGTGTTCCAGGGCTTCAACCTGCTGTCGCGCCGCACGGTGTACGGCAACGTGGCGCTGCCGCTGGAAATTGCGGGCGTGGCCAAGGCCGAGATTCCGGCGCGCGTCGAGCGGCTGCTGGCGCTGGTGGGCCTTGAGCATCTGCGCGACCGCTATCCCAGCCAGATCAGCGGTGGGCAAAAACAGCGCGTAGGTATCGCGCGCGCCTTGGCCAACAACCCGGACGTGCTGCTCAGTGATGAAGCCACGTCCGCGCTGGATCCCGAGACCACGCATAACATCCTGGCGCTGCTGCGCGACATCAACCGCAAGACCGGCGTGACCGTTGTCATGATCACGCACCAGATGGAAGTCGTGCGCGAAGTGTGCGACCGGGTGGCCGTCCTGTCGCAGGGCGAAGTGGTCGAAATCGGCAGCACGCGAGAAGTGTTCGCGCAGCCGCGCCATGAAGTCACGCGCGGCATGGTGTCGGCCGCCACCGCCTCCGACCTGACCGACGCCACCTTGGCCGCGGTCAAGGAACGCATCGCCGCGCTGACAGCCGCCAAGCCCGGCCAGGCCGTGCGCCTGTTGCGCCTGTCGCTGACCGGCACGGATTCGTCGGGCTCGTTCCTGACCGACCTGTCCAAGCAGTTCTCGCTGGACGTGGGCTTGGTGCAGGCCCGCGTCGAAGATATCCAGGGCGTGGCCGTGGGCACGATGTTCGTGCTGGCCCAAGGCGCGCCCGCCGCGGTCAAGGACGCGATTGCCGCGTTGACCGCCCGTGACATTACCGTTGAAGAAATAGCTCATGAGTCCGCAACTGATCGACCTGCTTATTACGTCGCTGCTTGACACCTTGTTGATGGTGGGTGTGGCCAGCGCCATCGCGGTGGTCGTCGGCATTCCGCTGGGCGTGACGCTGACCGTGACCGCGCGCGGCAACATGCTGGAGAACCAGCCTGTGAACCACGTGCTGGGCGCCATCATCAACGCCACGCGTTCGGTGCCGTTCGTGATCCTGATGGTTGCCATCATTCCGTTCACGCGGCTGGTTGCGCAGACCTCCATCGGCACCACGGCCGCGATCGTGCCCTTGTCGGTGGCTGCGATTCCGTTCATGGCCCGCATCGCCGAAAACGCCATGCGCGAAGTGGACCCGGGCCTGATCACCGCCGCGCGCGCCATGGGCGCATCGCCGATGCAGATCATCCTGAAGGTGCTGCTGCCCGAGGCCTTGCCCGGCTTGATCGCCGCTACCATCGTCACCGTCGTCAGCCTGATCGGCTATTCCGCCATGGCGGGCGCCATTGGCGGCGGCGGCTTGGGCGACTTGGCGATCCGCTACGGCTACCAGCGCTTCCAGTCCGACGTGATGGCTGCTGTCGTCATCGTGCTGATCGTCCTGGTCCAGGCCATTCAAAGTCTGGGCGACCGCTTCGTGCGCCGCATGTCGCATCGCTGATCGCGACGCCGCTTCCGTTTCTCTTCAGTCTTTTCCTACTTCCGTTACTCGGGATATCGCAACATGAGCATCAAGGTTTTGAAGTCGCTGGCTGCATTCGCCCTCGGCGCCGCCGTATTCGCCCAGCCCGCGCTGGCACAGGACAAGCCGCTGAAGGTGGGCGTGACCGCCGGCCCGCACGCGCAGATCTTTGATGTGGTCAAGGCCGAGGCCGCCAAGCAGGGCCTGAATATCCAGATCATCGAGTTCACCGACTACGTGCAGCCCAACGTGGCGTTGGCCGCGGGCGACCTGGACGTGAACAGCTACCAGCATCAGCCCTACCTGGACAACGCCAACGCCGACCGTGGCTACAAGCTGGTCAGCATTGCCAAGACCGTGATTTTCCCGATCGGCATCTACAGCAAGAAGATCAAATCGCTGGCCGAACTGAAAGACGGCGCGCGCATCGCTCTGCCGAACGATCCGACCAACGGCGGCCGCGCCCTGTTGCTGCTGCAAGCCAATGGCCTGATCAAGCTGCGTCCGGAAGCCGGCCTGAAGGCCACCCCGATCGACGTCGTCGAGAACAAGAAGAAGCTGCGCTTCATCGAGCTGGACGCCGCTCAACTGCCGCGTTCGCTGGACGACACCGATGCGTCGGCCATCAACACCAACTTCGCGCTGGAAGCCGGCCTGAACCCGACCAAGGACGCCATCGCACAGGAATCGCCGGATTCGCCGTATGCCAACGTGCTGGTCGTGCGTGAGAAGGACAAAGACCGCGCCGACTTGGCCAAGCTGGTCAGCATCTATCACAGCCCGGCTGTGAAGCAGTTCATCGAGACCAAGTACAAGGGCGCCGTGGTCGCCGCCTGGTAATCCCGGGACGACACCGCTCGCCACAGAACGGCCGCCTTGTGCGGCCGTTTTTCATGGGCGCAACGGGTGAGCCAGCGTGTGTTCAGACGAAGGTCCGCGCCAAACTTTTTGACAAGCTGAAAAAAATCCGCCATAATTTCTGGCTTCGGTCGGGCTGATAGCTCAGTCGGTAGAGCAGCGGACTTTTAATCCGTTGGTCGCGAGTTCGAGTCTCGCTCAGCCCACCACTGAATACTTGCTGCAGCGCACGCTGTAGTACGCAATGAAAAAAACGCCGCTATTTATTAGCGGCGTTTTTTTTCGTCTGCAAGCGGGCTGCGAGCATGGGTTTGCATCTTGCAGCCTTGGTGAGGGCAGCAGGCGTTGCCATCTTGCAATCGCAACGCCTGCCTTCCAAGCAATCGGACCCAAGCGCTAAACAGCAGCGCTAAACGGCAGCGCTAAACAGCGGGGCTAAACAGCAGCAGCACCAAACAGCAGCAGCACCAAACAGCCGCGCCAAACAGCGGCACCGGATGGCAGCGCCAGCACCAAACCTCGGCGCCAGCGCCCTTCAACGCTTAAAAGCGCATGGCCAATTTCAACACGCCCGATTGCTGCCGGTTGCCGCCGCCGAACTGCGCGTCGTAGGCGATACCGGCCGTCGTGTTGCGCGTGAGCGCCACTTCTGCGCCCAGGCCCAGCACCGCGGCGTCGCGCGCGATTGGCACGCCCGTCACCGAGAACGTGGTGCCGCCGTCGAACGCCAGTTCCTGCTTGGGCTTCACATCACCCATGGCGTGGCGCCAGCCCAGGGACGCGGTCAGGCGGCCCGGAGCATTGTTGGACGCAAAGTCCCACGCGCCGCGCAGACCCAGCGTGGTGCTCGTCACGTCGTCGGTGTTGCCCGAGCCGTGCAGAGCGGCCGTGCCGCCGGATTCCTTGAAGTCGCGCGTGCGCAGCTGATTCCACGCCAGACCCGCGTAGGGTTCGATGCTGGTCGTGTCGGACAGGGGCAGCTTGTAGCCCAGTTCCGAGAACAGTTGCGTCGAAGAAGCGTGATACGACGATTCCAGGCGTTGGTTCAGGCTGCCCGCCGCCACGTTGCGCTTGGCGTCGATGTCGTGCCACGTGTAGGCCGCGCCGGCCATGAAGCGCACGTGCCCGGGGCCCGCTTGGAAATTACGTCCGCCGAACAAGGTCGCGGTGTAGCTGTCGACGTTCGAGCGCGAGGACACGTCCGCCATCGAGTTGTGGCTGCCGATATAGCCCAGCGCGCCGCCCACGCGCCAGCCGTCGCCGACCGCGCCGTCGCCGCCAAAGAAGAATCCACCGGCCGACTGGTTCACGCTGGATGCGTTGCCGTCGCCCGCGAACTTGCTCCAGTTGCCGAAGGCTTGCGCCCACACCGGAGATGCGCCGTCTTGGGGCAGCGCGTCCGAGGAAGGCGATCCCAGCTGCGCCGTGGGCCGTCCGGGCATTGCCCGCGCGTCGAGGTTGCCGCGCAGGTGCGAGAGCGGCAGCGTGCGTACGGTGTCGGACTGGCCTTGCAGCACGCTCGCGGTGCTTGCGTAAGCTTCACCCGACAGCATCGACAGGGCGGCGCGCGCCTGACCCGGCGTCATCGTCAGGACGGCTGCGGTCACCTGGCTGGCAGCGGTGTTCCGGCCCGACCCGATGCCGCTGGCCACGACCGACGATCCGCCAGTTGCGGGCGTGGTGGTGGTTGGCGTGGACGCGGTGCCGGTCGAAGTCGAACCATTGGCAGTCGTCGTCGAACCCGTGCCTGTCGAGGTCGAACCCGTGCCCGTCGAGGTCGAACCCGTGCCCGTAGTTGTCGAACCACTACCCGTCGAAGCCGAGCCCCCTCCCGTCGATGCCGAGCCATTGCCCGTCGCGGGCGGGTCTTCAGTGTCCAGCGCGCCGCCGACGCTGTTTTCGTTGCCGGTGTTGCCCACGCTGCCAATCGGCACGTCATTGCGCGTGAGCGTCATGAACGCGTTCTTGGCGTCGTAGCTCAGGGTGGGCGTCAAGAACGCATAGGCGCTGGACGCACCCGTGAATCGCCCCTGGATGCCGCCGTCCGCCGTCAGGATGTTGTACGTGGTGCGCGGCGCATAGTCCCCGTTCGGGCCGACGTGCGCGACGGAACCATCCAGGTACGCGACGCCCGTGACGTGGATGCGATCGCTTGCGGTGCTGGCCGGATCGGCATGCACGCGGTAAATCGTGTCTGCGCCGAAGCTCAGGTTGCCGTTGACCGTCAGCGTGCCGATCGGCGAGCCGTCGTTGCCCGGCGATATGACGGCGGTGGGATACAGCGTGGTGGTGCCCACCTGGCCCACGCCTGCCAGCACGACTTCGCGGCCGATATCGATCGGGCCGTTCAACTTGCCGTCGATTTCCAGCGCGCCGTCGGCGATCAGGATGGGGCCCGTCAGGCCGCTGCTGTCTGCGGTCAGGATCACGGAACCGGGTCCGGT
The DNA here is from genome assembly GCF_001571245.1 of Achromobacter piechaudii NBRC 102461. Classification (GTDB taxonomy): domain Bacteria; phylum Pseudomonadota; class Gammaproteobacteria; order Burkholderiales; family Burkholderiaceae_B; genus Achromobacter; species Achromobacter piechaudii. The sequence goes on from NZ_BCTK01000005.1 coordinate 13,627, forward strand.
CTTGACGAAGCCCTGCGTGCCCTGCAAGGGGTTGTCGATGATGTCGACGAACTGGCCCGAGGCATAGGTGCCGTCGCCCACGACGATGGCGGGCGGGTTGCCGCCGCTGCCGACCAGGGTGATGGGCGCGCCTTGCAGGCGATAGCGGTCGGTGGCGAATTGAATGCCCGACACGCGCACGGGGCCCGCGCCGCCATCGACGGTGACCGTGCCGGCCGCGCCGGTGAAGATCGCGTATCCGGCGTCGGGCAGTGCGCCCGTGGCATTGGTGGGGCTGTTCCAATTCGTGCTGGCGGCGCTCCAGGTGCCGTTGCCGCCGCCCGCGCGCGTCGCGGATGCCGCGCCGTTGCCGTTCCACAGATTGGTCGTGCTGGGGCCGAGGATCAGGTTGATCTGCTTGTCGCCCGTCAGCGATTGAATGGTGGCGGCGGGGACGGAATCTCCGGTCACGCTGCCCAGCGACATGCCGTTGCCGCTCAAGGTGCCGCCATACGACAGGATTCGGTAATAGCCGGCGTTGACGCCCAGCGTGTTGACCGACACATTCAACGTCGTGTTGTTCAGCGCGACATTGCCGCTTACCGTGATGTTGTCGCCGGTGCCCGGCTGCGTGATGGGCAGCCCCGCGTACCCGGTCTCGAAAGCGAACACGGCGTTGTTCATCGACAGATTGCCGTTGACCATCAGATTGCCGTTGGATACGCCGGTCGGCGTGCCCACTTCATAACCGGGAGCAACTCTCGCGCCCGTCACGTTCAGGTCGCCGTTGATCGAGCCAAAACCTGCGACGGTCCCGTTCGAGGAGGCGTTGACGTTGCCGCCGAGGGTGACTCCCGCGCCGCCGCCGTTGCCGCCGATAACCAGCGTACCGCCCGCAACGTCAATGCCACCAGGGAAATTGACCGAGCCATCGAATACCTGAGTATTGCCCGTCGATACCGTCATGTCCGCGGCCATGACACCGCCGCAATAAGTCGTGCCCAGCGCAAGCGTCGCTGTCAGCCACTTCTTCGTGCCATTTATCAAAACTTGGGTCCTTTGTTTTCGATTAATAAACCGAGGGCAGAACATTACTGAATGGCTATAAACGTATTTCTACGTAACGAATCCATTCTCAGGAACGTAATGTGCTGTCGAAAAAAAGGACGCAATGTAAACCAGTTTTTTTGCGATGACAGGCAAGTTGGGGGTGTCCGCAATCTTTTGATTCAAAAGGGTAAAACGGATACCGGCCAACATTCAGGGTCGGATAATTTGGATACCATCCATAATCTTCCAGCTAGGTATATGGATACCATCCGCATTATAAAAATGCCGCAAATTGACGCATTTATTATTATTTTCGCAGGCAGGAGAGTATGCCGTTTCACCTGAGCGGCTACCGCGCTGCATGGCCCCGCCAGCTGTCTTTCTAATTATTGGTTTTAGGACAGCGGCGCGAACGGCCAGCCAACACAGCAATTAAGACGGCGTGCGCGCCGAAATGCCGGCCAGCGAATGCAGGCTCAGGCCGCAACTGCGGGCCCGTTCGGACAATGTTTCGCTCTGCACCAGCGCCCGCCGGCTTTCTTCCAGCAGCACGTCCAACTGTTCTTCCAGCGTGGCCGCCATGACCCAGGCGCGTTCGGAAAATCGTTCCGAAAACTGATCTACACAGCCTTTGCAGATGGCGGCGCCGTTCTTTTCAAGCAGGGGCGCGCCCTGCGCCAGCGTCGAATGGCAAAAAATACAGGCAAGTGCGCGATTCATGCGGCTGGCGGCTCATGGTTGGTCGCGCCGCGAGAATCACGGCGCCTACCCTGAACAACGGCTGATCGCGGCCAACTCTTAAACCGGAAAATGACCTAGAACAAAATGCCTCGCACAAAGGGATGAGAGCAAACCGGGATATACCGCTTTCGGATGAGCCGCCAGCCGCTGTCCCGATTCGCTCAATTCGCCCCTTCCTCAGCTCGCGTAAGCGCCGTGCAAAGCGACCGGGCGCGGCGTTACGTCGATGATGGTTTCGGCCGGCACCTTGAAGAACGCGGCGGTGGTGGCCAGGCGCTTGGCCTGGTCCTCCAGCGACGACGCGGCGGCGGCGGCTTGTTCCACCAGCGCGGCGTTCTGCTGGGTCACGTCGTCCATCTGCGTGACCGCGCGGTTGATCTGATCGATGCCCTGGGACTGTTCCGTCGATGCTTCGGTGATCTCCGCCATGATCTGCGTAACCCGCTGCACCGACGTGACGATTTCCTGCATGGTTTCGCCGGCCTGCCGCACCTGCTCGGCGCCGCTATCGACATTGGTGGTGGACTGCTCGATCAGGTCCTTGACCTCGCGTGCAGCCTGCGCGCTGCGTTGCGCCAGTGACCGCACCTCGCCCGCCACCACTGCGAAGCCCTTGCCCTGTTCGCCGGCCCGGGCCGCTTCCACCGCCGCGTTGAGCGCCAGGATATTGGTCTGGAAGGCGATGCCATCGATCACCGAAACGATCTCGGCGATACGGCGCGAACTATCCGAAATGCGCGCCATGGTCTCCACCACCTGATTCACGGCTTCGCCTCCGCGCATCGCCACACCCCGGCTTTCCGCCGCCAGCGCGTTGGCCTGATGCGCGTGTTCCGTGTTCTGCTTCACGGCCGTGGCCAGCTCTTCCATGCTGGCGGCGGTTTCTTCCAGCGACGCGGCTTGCTCTTCCGTACGCGAGGAAAGGTTGGTGTTGCCCGACGCGATTTCCGCCGCGCCCGTGTTGATTTCATTCACGCTGCGGCGCACTTCGGCCACGGTGCGAGTCAGGCTTTCCTGCATGCGCTTCAACGCGGCGAACAGCACGCCGATTTCGTTGTCGGCGGCCGTGGAAACACGTTGCGTCAGGTCGCCCGAAGCGATGCGGTCAAAATGCACGGCGGCTTCCTTGAGCGGCGACAGCACCTGGCGGCTGATGAAGCGCCAGCACCCGAGCGCCAGGATAAACGCCAGGCTCAACATGACGATGGCGGCGATTTCCGCCTGTATATAGCGTCGATCCGAGGCGTCGTTGATTTCCACGGCGCGCCGTTCGGTATGGGCCAGGATGGCGCGCAGCCGCTCTTCGAATCGCGCGTCGGCCGCGCGAGCCTCGGTCACCGCCGCCACGTAGCCCTCGGCCGATTGCTTTCGCAACGCTTCGTTCAAGTCCTCAATGCCGCGGACGTAGGCGGTGAAGACGCTGTCCAGATCGGCTGACATCTTGCGGCTGGCATCGGTCCGCTTGGGCACCGACTGGTACAACTCATAGCGCCTGCGCGCATCGGCCAGGGACTTGGCCGCCTGCTCGACGCTGGCTTGCGCCTGATCGGCGCGTCCGGCCTGAACGTCGAGATAGGCGGCCACCAACGTGATGCGCGTGCGCAGGAGCAGCACCTGGGTTTCGTAAAGCGGGCGGGTCTGGTCGGTGGCGACACGGTTCAGGTCGTCGACCCCTTCGTCGGCGACCTTGGCGAACAGCCATCCCATGCCGGTAGAGGTGGCCAGTGCCAGGACGAACAGGGTCAGGACGGCGAGCAGTCCAGTACGAATTTTCAGGTTTTTAAGCATGCGCGAGGCTCCTGCGAGGGCGGCAGGTCTGCCGACCGCCGCCAAGATCAAGTGATAAACCCGCGTCGAATGTAAATTTAGATTACAAATTTAACAATTGATCATTTCTCACCGCCCCATTGTCGTTTTGGCAACGCCGTGGGGGCAGGCGTGCATCACGCAGGCACGCCAGGGACTCTCAGGCCAGACCGGCGGTGTCGTCGCGCAGAAAATGCAAAAAGCGTTGGGCGGCGTCGGGCAAGGGGCGCGCCACATGGGTCTGGATCTGGATCTGCCCTTTATTGAGCAGCGCGTCGTCCATCGGGCGGCAGATGAGCCTGCCGGCGTTCAACTGGGCGGCTGCGGTCAAGCGTGCACATAAGGTGACGGCGTTGCCGGCAAGCACATATTGGTACACCGCGTCTGGATGATTCGAAGTGAACGCGGGCGACAGGGTTGTGTTGTACAAGCTGGAGGCCATATCCAGCAGCCGGCGCAACGCGCTGCCGCCTTCGGGTAAAGCCAGCGGGTAGGCCGTCAGTTGAGGCAGGTGCAAGGCATCGTACTTGGCCAGGGGGTGGCCCGGCCGCATCACCGCAACGATTTCGGCGGGGCCGGCGTAGATGACGGCGATGTCTTTCTCGGCCGCGTGGCTGTAGGTGACGCCGATGTCGGCCTGAGCCGAGCGCACGCGCTCGGTGACCAGCCCCGCATCCAGCACGGTCAGGTTGAAGCGCACCGTAGGATGCTCGGCCTGGAATGCCGCGAATTTGGGCGGCAGCGCGCGCGCGGCGACGCCGTGCGCGCCGGCGATCTTCACCGTCTGCGTGTAGCGGCCGTTCTGCCCGCCGATCTCGGCATAGGTGCGCGCCGCATCGGCTTCGACCCGCCGCGCGTGGTCAGCCAGGATGCGGCCAACCTCGGTCACTCGCATTCCCTTTGGATGGCGTTCGAACAACTGGTTTTGCAGGCGCTGCTCCAGTCCGGCGATCTGGCGGCTGACGGCTGAACTGACAACGTTCAGCCGCGCGGCGGCGCCATTGACGGAACCGGTGTCGACGACGGTCAAAAAATAACGAAGCGCGGTGCTGTCGAAGTGGAATCGCTTCATTGACGTGGATGCCGTAAATCTCAATGTCGAGTCCAAGCGGTTGGCAGCCGCGAAAATAGCGCGCGTGGCGGGTGGCATCGGGAACGGCCGTCGCGTGCATAGTCCCGGCAGGCAGGGACCGGCGGATGTGCCAAAGGGTGGAATTTATGCCAGCTACACCTTTTGCCACAATCGCAAAATTATCAATATTGCATTCTAATTTCGGCAACCTCGAGTATTCAGCCGGCCGCTGCATTGTGAATATGGCGGCGCATAAATGCGAAACGCGCCCGAAGGCGCGTCGATTATTTTTGGATAGGCAATAGCGGCTCAGTCTACGATGAATCCCCCCGGGCCGCTATGCCCCAGCAATTCGCGCGCGCACTGGAGGGCCTCTGCGCTGGTGGCCACGGCCAGGAAAGGCATGCCGAACGCGCGCGCCATTTTTTCGGCGCGCTTGCGGATCTTGGCAAGCGCAAGGGGCTCGCGTTCGACGGCGATGAACGCGCGGCAACGTGCCTTCAGGCGCGGCATGTTGCGCGTCTGCCAATCGATCATGGCCTTGCGATCGTCGTGGCCGGCTTGCTGGCGCATATCGGGCACGACCATGACGAAGCTGCGCGGGTTGTCCACCAGCATTTCCATTTCGCGTATCCAACTGGCGGCGTAGCCGTCGGGAGCGCTGCCGTGCCTGGCGGTCACGATGGGAAATTGGCTTAAGTCGTGAAAGAAAAAGTGATCTCGGTTCATTCGAATGCTCCTTGTGCGAGGGGGGAAGCCGCTGCTTTGCAGCCGCAACTGCCGTAGAGCACCAGGCTGTAGGAGTCCAGCAGGAAGCCGCGCCGCTTGGCGATCTTGCGCACCAATTGCGTTATGGCGGGGTCGCTGGATTCCAGTATCTGCCCGCATTGCGTGCAGACCAGATGGTCGTGTTGCCCTTTGTCGTTGAGCTCGAACACGGTGTTGTGCGCGTCGAGCTGAGTCCGTTTGAGCAGTCCCGCGTCTTCAAGTTGCGTGATCACGCGATAAACCGTGGCAAGGCCGATGCTGCTGCGGTCGGAGATCAGATTGCGGTAGACGTCGGCCGCGCTCATGTGTTGATCCGCATGCCGATAGAACAGGTCCAGAATCTTCAAGCGGGGGAAAGTGGCTTTGATGCCGGCGTCGCGCAGCCGCGTGGTGTCCATAAGATTTCTCCGTTCGGGAGGCTGATACCCGACTGATGAGAATGATGTACATTTTCAACACCGCCCGCTTGCGGGAACCTGTCAACCTGTACCTCAAACTTGCCAACCATGCTTCACATGGCTATCGCGAATGCGCGTCCTGATACGCTGCTGACGCCGTTCAGCGTGCACGGCCGGCGCGTCTCCAAGGGCATCGCCGTGCCCTTGCATGTGCACGACGAAGGCATGCTGGTGCTGGTGCATGAGGGCTTGGTTGTGGTGCAGGTCGACACCCAGATCTGGACCGTGCTGCCGGGCAGTGTGGGCTGGATTCCCCCTGACACGCCGCATGGCGCGCGGTGGTTCGGCGATGCGCGCGGCTCCTTCCTGTATGTGCGGCGAGACGCCTGCAACCGTCTGCCGGCGCAATGCCGGTCATGGCCTTCCTCCAGGCTCATCGACGCGTTGATCGACCGCTTCACCACCAGCCAGGCGGGTGAAACCTCCGACGCCTATCTGTCGCAGCTGTTCGACGTGCTGCTGCAAGAACTGAACGCGCGCACGCATACGCCGCAACTGCTGCCCATGCCGGCTGACGCGCGCTTGCAGGATCTGGCCAACTCGCTGCTGGATACGCCCGACGACATGGCGGGCATCGATGAATGGGCGCAGCGGCTGAACATGTCATCGCGCACGTTGATGCGGCGGTTTCGGCACGAGACGGGTGTGACGCTGGGGCAGTGGCGGCAGCGGGCGCGCCTGTTGCGCGCGCTGGAACTGCTATGCCGGGGCGGCTCGGTGACTCAGGCGGCGCTGTCGGTCGGATACGAAAGCACCAGCGCGTTCATCGGCAGTTTCCGTGCGGCCTTCGGCATGACGCCCACGCGCTATGTGGCGGGGCTTGGGCCGCATTGAGCGAGCAAGGTCTACGCGGCAGCGGGTTGGTCCGGATGCATCGGGCCTTGCGGGTCGTTTTCCGCATCGGGCCGTGGCGCAACCGGAGGCAGGCCCAGGCCGGCGCGCAGGCGCTGGCAGTCCGGATTGGGTGAGCCGTCAGGCATCCAGATGTCGAATTCCCGACACGGAGTCGGGCGGTTTTCGTAGATGGCGCAGTGGATGCCGGGCTTGCCCAATTCGCCGCGCAGCGAAATGCAGCGGCCGCCGCCCATTTCGGTGCCTTTCATGCAGGCGCGCAGGGGGCTCATCTGCGTGACCAGCTCCACTGGCACCTGGCCTCCGTTTTCGCCCGCCAATTCGCCGCAGTAGAACGACACCCGAAAGTGCGCGCAGCAAGCGCCGCAGTCCAGGCAAGGATTGGCGTCAGGCTTGTCGCCGGCCAGGACGGCGGGCGACACAAACGTCAGAACAACGGTCTCTAGCAGCGACATGGGAGGGGCGGAAGTTTGCAAGCCGGCACGGCCCCGGCGAAGACGCAAAACGGGCTTGCGTGGTGCAAGCCCGTTCAGGATCCGGGGTGCGCGCGGACGGGGCCGGCACGGGATTAGAGGCGCAAATAATAGCTGGATTCGGGCTGCGGCTACTACGACTTTTTTCAGGGACGTTGCTGCGGTAGCATCGGTGCCTGACCGCAGCCTGGAGCCTTACCTTGCAAGCCAAAAATGATTTCCCCGACGGCCTGGCCCGTTGCGGCTGGGTGGATACCTCCGCCGAATACATGGCGTATCACGATACCGAATGGGGCCGCCCGCAGGGTGATGATCGCGCGCTCTTCGAACAGCTGTGCCTGGAAGGCTTTCAGTCGGGCCTCAGTTGGCGCACCATCCTGAACAAACGGCAGGCGTTCCGTCGCGCCTTCGCCAATTTCGATCCCGCCCGCGTGGCGAAGTTTGGCGACAAAGAAATCCAGGCGTTGCTGGCCGACGCCGGTATCGTGCGGCATCGGGGCAAGATCGAAGCCGTGATCAACAACGCGGGGCGCGCGCTGGAAATGATCGACAGGGAAGGGTCGTTGGCCGCGTTTTTCTGGCGCTTCGAAGCGCCGGATGGCGCGCCGTCCACGTTGGGGGGGTCTACTTCCGAACAGTCCATCGCCCTGTCCAAGGCCTTGAAGAAGCTGGGCTGGAAGTTCGTCGGGCCCACCACCGTCTATGCGTTCATGCAATCGGTGGGCATGGTCAACGATCACAATCCGGGCTGCCATTGCCACGCGCCCAGCGCTGCGGCGCGTAAGAGTTTTTCTCGGCCTCGTTGATCGGGGCTTAGTGAGGCTGGGCGGCGCGGCGATTGAAAGCGCCGCCCGTGTTGGCGTGGTGGGTATCGGTGCGCGGTGCAAACCGGCGCGGTGCACACCGGCGCGATGCGAATCGGCGCGGTGCGAACCGGTGCGATGCTACCGCGCGACCACCTCGGGGGTGTGGCCGGGCAGGCAGTAACGCCCCTCGCGGTAAGCCCAGCTGGGCCATAGCGCATGCGCCAGTGCTTCGGTAGCCAGTTCCGGGTTCAGCGCAACGGGGGCATAGTCTTCGGGCGCCGTGTATCGGTACTGCACCGGCGTCTTGCTGGGCGCCAGCACCAGCAGGTCGTTTTCCTTCAAATACCCGTAGGTGTTGTCGTACTGCATGATGGCGCGGCCGGGGCTGCTGCGCGTCAGGTCATGTCCGATCATCGGGTGTTCGGTATCCACGCCAATCAGCGACAGCAAGGTGGGCGGCAGATCGATCTGGCTGATCAGGCGATCGTCGCGGCGCGCTTCGATGCCCGCACCCAGAATGACGGCCGGGATATGGAAATGGCGCACGGGCACAAGGCTGGCGCCGAACACGCGCGAATCATGGTCGGCCGCGATCAGGAATACCGTGTTCTCCCAATAGGGCGAAGCCTTGGCGCGTTCAAAGAACCGGCCCAGCGCCCAATCTGCATAGCGCACCGTGTTTTCCACGGTAGCGGGGTTGCCTTCCGTCTGGATGCGGCCGGCCGGGTATTCCCACGGCGTATGGTTCGATACGCTGAACGCCAGCGTGAAGGTTGGCTGGTCGCCGTCTTCGCGCAGCAGGCGATCCAACTGGTTGAACATGTCTTCGTCCGACGCGCCCCAGGTGCCCACGAAGGCGGGGTCGACGAAGTCGGCTCGGTCAACGATCTGCTTGAAGCCGTTGCCCAGGAAGAAGCCCTTCATGTTGTCGAAGTGCGATTCGCCGCCGTAGATGAAGCGCGAATGGTAGCCATGACGGCCCAGCAGATCGGCCAGCGAGAAAAACCCGCGCTGTGAGCGGGGCAGCTTCAACACAGCCTGTGCCGGCGTAGGCAGGAATCCGGTCACGACGGCTTCCAGTCCGCGCACCGAGCGGGTGCCCGTTGCATAGGCCCGCGTGAACGCCCAGGCGTCGCGCGCGAGCGCGTCCAGTTCGGGCGTCAGGTTGGCGCCACCCAGGCCGGCGCAGTACTGCGCGCCCAGGCTTTCTTCAAGAATGATCACCAGATTCAACGGCCGCGACGTTTTGCGCGTGGCCGGCTGGAGATGCAGGCTGGGGTAATCGGGGTTGGCGGGCGGATTGGGCAGGCCGGATTGTTCCAGCACCAGCGCGTGCATCTTGGCCTCGTCCATGCCGCCGTACACGGCCGACGCGGACTTTTCGTTCTTCATGCTGTAGACGGCGTAAAACACGTTGTAGAGCGAATTGAGCGCCAGCGTGTTGAGCATGCCGTCCGAGCAATACGCCACCGACGACGGATTGATCGGGCGATGGCCCAGCGTGCCACGGATCGCCAGGATGACCACCGCGAGAATCGCGACGCTGGCAAGGGGCATCTGCCACCAGGTCAGTTGCGCATCGGGTTGCGCATGCCCGAACAGGCTGAATGCGCCCCATCCGATAAGCGCCAAGGCGCCAAAGCCGCCAATCAGCGCAAGCTTGTAGCCGCGCCACAGCATGCCCGAGACTTCGCGCGGATGCTTCAGGTATTCCACGAACAGCCGATTCGGCCGGGAGTCATATTCCAGGATGAAGGGCGGGGAAGCCACTTCCAGGAAGGCCAGCAGGATGAAGGCCACCAGATACCAATAGCCGGCAATCGAGGCCGCAATCGGGAAGTGACCAAAAAAGGGCGACAGCACGGCGGGCAGCGCGGCCAGCACGGCGATCTGATGCGCGTCGATGCGCAGGCCACCTAACAACAACGGGAACAGTCCGCCGGCATTACGCACGCGCTGCCATTGCCAGGCGGCCAGCGCCAAGCGGCTCAACGTCAGCAGCGCGAATGCCGCCACCACGAAAATCAAGGTTGAATGCCGCATGGGGCCTCCAGGTTGTTCTGCATCCGGCCCGGTAGGGCTAAACAAATCTTGCGGGCATTGGATCAGGGGCCGCGTGGAAAATTCAGCAATTCCAGCGCCCGACCGCCTGGATCCGGGCCTGGCGCATTTCGCTTTGTAACCGCTCTGCGTCCACGTCGACTGTGCCAGGCACGCCGCATGCTGCATCCAGCAACGCGGCCGGCGCGATGCCGTCCACCCCATGCCGTCTTCGGATGAAAGATCCGCACACATTATGGGGCCGGCAAGCTTAACCGTTTCCATGGGCCGCGATACCCTTGTTGATAAACAGGGTCGGCGGTCAGGGGTCGGCCACAACGCCAAGGATGATAGCCATGACGCGAACAAGAAAAATAGCGATCGGAATTGTAGGGGCTCTGGCCCTGCTCGTGCTGGTACTCGTGGTGTTCATCGCCACCTTTGACTGGAACCGCGCCAAGCCGATGATCAACGAGCGCGCCAGCGCCGCCATCGGCCGCCCCTTCGCCATCAATGGCGACCTAAGCGTCAAATGGCAACGCGAGCCCGCCGAAGGCGGCTGGCGGGCCTGGCTGCCTTGGCCGCATTTCATTGCCAACGACATTTCCGTGGGCAATGCGCCGTGGGCGAAAGCGCCGACCTTCGCCACGCTCAAGCGGGGAGAATTCAGCCTGGCGCCGCTACCGCTGCTGCGCCAACGCGTCGTCATCCGCAGAATTCAGCTGACCGAGCCCGCCGCTGACTTGCAACGCCTGGCCGATGGCCGCGCCAACTGGGAGTTCACGCTGCCGGAATCGGGCGAGCCCTCGCCTTGGGTGCTGGACATCAACGAGATCGGATTCGACAAGGGTCGGGTCGCCTACGTCGACGAAATGCTGCAAGCCGACCTGACGGTGCTGGTGGATCCGCTCGGTAAACCCGTGCCTTTCGCCGACGTGGCGGGCGCCGCGTTCGCGCCGCAGGACGGGCAGTCGCCCGCGCCGCGCGACTATGTCTTCGGATGGAGCGTCGAGGGCAAGTACAAAGGACTGCCGACCAAGGGCGAGGGCAAGGTGGGCGGCATGCTTGCCCTGCAAGATCCAAAGCAGCCGTTCCCGGTGCAGGCTGACGTGGCCGTCGGTGGCACTAAAGCGTCCGTCGCTGGCACCGTGACCGACCCCGCCCATCTGGGCGCGCTGGACTTGCGCTTGAAGCTGGCCGGCTCGTCGATGGCGCAGTTGTACCCCTTGACCGGTGTGACGCTGCCCGACACCCCGCCGTATTCCACCGATGGCCATCTGGTGGCCAAGCTGCAAAATCCCGGCGGCGCGGTATTCGACTACAAGGATTTCAACGGCAAGGTCGGCAACAGCGACCTGCACGGGGACATCAGCTTTGCCTTGGGCGCGCCTCGGCCCAAACTTACCGGCAAGCTGTCGTCCAAGCAGCTGCGCATGGTGGACCTGGGACCGCTGATCGGCGTGCCCGCCACTGGCACGGCCGCCGCGCCCGCCGACAAGGCCAAGGACGCGCCCGTCAAGCCCAAGGGCGGCAAGGTCCTGCCGACGCAGGCGTTTCGCACTGACCGCTGGCGCGACATGGACGCCGACGTCGCGCTGGATGCGGGACGCATCATCCACGACAGCAAGCTGCCCTTGTCCGACCTGTCGGTGCATGTGGTGTTGCAGGACGGCAAGCTGACGCTCGACCCGTTCCGCTTCGGCATGGCGGGCGGCAACATCAACGGCACCATCAACCTGGACGGCACGAATGAGGCGATGACCGGCCGCGTCGACCTGCACGCGCGCCGCCTGCGCCTCAAGCAGTTGTTTCCTTCCGCCGAAGCGATGCAGAAGACGCTGGGCGAACTGAACGGCGACCTGGCCGTCAGCGGCACCGGCAATTCCGTGGCGGCCCTGCTGGGCACTTCCACCGGCGACGTGAAAATGCTGGTCAACGATGGCGTCATCAGCCGCAGCCTGATGGAGATCGCGGGCTTGAATGTGGGTAACTACATCGTGTCCAAACTGTTTGGCGATGACGAGGTCAAGATCAACTGCGGCGCGGCCGACCTGGCCATGAAGAATGGCGTGATGACGCCGCGCGTGTTCGTGTTCGATACCGAAAACGCGCTGATCACCATCACCGGCACCGCCGACTTCAAGGACGAAAAGATAGACATGGACGTGACGCCGGACAGCAAGGGCTTTCGCATCTTTTCGCTGCGCTCGCCGCTGTACGTGCGCGGCACCTTCGGCAATCCCGACGTCGGCGTGCACGTGGGGCCGCTGGCGGCGCGCGGCGCGGGGATGGTGGCGCTGGGGGTTCTGTTGACGCCCGCCGCCGGTTTGCTGGCCTTGATTGCGCCCAGCACCAACGACGAGAACGCTTGCGGTCCGTTGCTGGAACAGATGCGCAAGCCGCCGACGGCGCCCGCGCCGAAGGGCAAGTAGGCCGACTGAAAATCATGGACTCGCCCGCTCCGAAGCCAGGAGGGGCGAGGCAAGACGCGGCATGCGGCACGCATGCCGCGCTGCATGCCTTCTTGCTGCGACAGGCAAGCCGCTATAAGCGGTCTTGCGTAAGGGCGAGCCTCGCAAGAGGCAAGCCTGAATAAGCAGCCGAGTGCAAAGGCAAGCGGTGCGAGAGGCAAGCCTCAATAAGCAGCCGAGCGCAAAGGTAAGCCTTGCGAGAGGCAAGCCTCAATAAGCAGCCGAGCGCAAAGGCAAACGGTGCGAGAGGCGCAACCCCGCCCGAGACCCAATCGGCTATCTGCAAAAACGCTATTGCGGCGGGCTTTGCCGCACGCCGCCCGGCGCGGAGTCGTCCGCGATGCATACCGCGTTGCGCCCATGATTCTTGGCGTGATAGAGCGCCTGGTCCGCGCGTCGGTAGACGGCCGCAAGCGTCGCGCCATGTTCGGGATAGCGCGCCACGCCCACCGATATCGTGATGCCCACGCCCACCGACTCCGTCGGCAGTCGTGCGGCGACACGCTGGCGCAGCCGCTCGGCGGCCGCTGCGGCCGATCGCAACGACGCGCCCGGCATCAGCACGACGAATTCTTCGCCGCCCGCACGCGCCAGCGTGTCGCCCACGCGCGAGCCGTCGCTCATCACGGCCGCCAGCGCCTGCAAGGCGCGATCTCCCGCTGAATGGCCATAGCGGTCATTGATGGTCTTGAAGTGGTCGATGTCGATGGCCAGCAGCGCCACGGGGGACTCAGCGGCTTGCAACAATGCCATCGCCTCGTCCAGGCCGCGCCGGTTCAGGAGCCCGGTCAAGGTATCCGTCGTGCTTTCCCGCCGCAGGTCGCGGATCTTGTGATGGATCGACGCCAAGCCGATGATCAGCGCGCGCTTGAGCTGCGTCGCTTCGAAATACCAGGACCGGACGTTGCGGATGCGCTCGGCTGAATCCGGGTCCTGGATACGCCTGGCGATACTGGCCAGCTCGCCCAGCGGACGAGCGATCCAGCCGGACAGCACCCAGATCGTCACGATCGCCAGCAACAGCAAGGGCAGCGTGTTGCGGGCGGTGGTCATCAGCAGGGCGCTCAGGGGCTGCAAGGTGCCGGCCACGGGCCGCTGCGCGATGATGCTCCAGCCGGTGCTGGGCACCGGCGCAAAACCCGCCAGCATGTCGCGCCCTTGCTCATCCGTGAACCGCATCTCGCCCGTCTCGCCGCGCCGGGCCGCTGCAAACAACGCGCTGTCTGGCGCCTTGTGGCCCAGCAGGCTGCGATCAGGGTGATAGATCAGCGTGCCGTTTCGGTCCACCACGTACAGGAAGGAGTCGTCGCGATAGAAATGCTTGTCCAGCAAGCGATCCAGCGCATTGTCTTCGTGCAGATACAGCGTGCCGGCGATATAGCCCAGGTAGCGGTAATCGCGCGAGAAAATCGGATGTGAATACAGGATCAGCCAACGGCCGTTGTTGGACTGATAAGGCTCGCTGATGGCCGGCTGCTGCGAGCGGATGGCCTCGCGAGACGGCTCGCTGGTCAGTTGCTGGCCCAGCAACTGCGGGTACGACGAGGACGCTGCGATCACCTTGCCTGTCGGTGATACGACGACGGTGGAATTGAACTGGCCGAATTGATCTTGCTGCCTGCGCATTTCTTCGGCCATCAGCTCGGGGTGGGCTTCCATGTCGGACAGCACGTCGGCGCTGTAGGCCAGGTAGCGGCGCACATCCGCCAGGAACAGGTCGGTGGTGACCGCCAGCTTTGACGCGTAGACGCGATTGACCTCAAGCGCGTTTTGCAGGAGCAGGTCGCGCTGCACCAGATAGCTGGCGTGCAGGCCGCCCGCCAGCACCAGGATGACCGACAGCAGGCAGATCCAAAGGATCAGGCGCCGAAGGTCGATGCGGAACATGGCCGTATCCGTCAGGAGCGGGCGGGGCCCGGCGGCACGCCTGAAGGCGGCCCGCTTCCCGTCAACGCGTCCCAGGCGCACATGGCCTGGCGAGCCACCGATTGCAATGTCTTGCGGTTGGCGCCGTCGCGCGCCTGGATGGACATGCCGTGCAATACCGTGGTGTAGAAGGCCGCCAGGCTTTTCGTGTCCGTGGTGGCAGGCAATTCGCCGCTTGCCACGCCTGCCGACAGGCGGGCCTGGATGCGTGCCTGCATCTCGCGCCGGCTATCGCATAAAAAACCGCCGACGCTGGCGTGGTTGACGCTGCCCGATGGCGCGCCCAGCACGATCATGCAGCCGGGGGGCGTGCCCGGCGAGGTGAACCGGTCGGCTGCCGCCATCAGCATGGCCTGGATGCCTTCGCGCGCGCTGGCCGCGTCTTGCAGCGCACGGCGGGACGCGCCGCCAGCGGTGTCGCGGTAAAGCTCGACGGCTTCCTTGAACAGCTCTTCCTTGGAGCCAAACGCGCCGTAAAGGCTGGGCGAGTTGATGCCCATCGCTTCCGTCAGTTCGGCCAGCGATGCAGCTTCATATCCCTTCGACCAGAAAACTTCCATGGCCTTTTGCAAGGCCTGGGCCCGGTCGAAGTTCCGGGGACGTCCACGTTCTGCCATGGCGGAAGTTTACTCGCGGCGCCTATTTTGTGTTGATCGATAAAAAAATGATTGACGCGAGCTTTCTTCCGCGGCGATGATATTTGTATCGATCACTACAAATAAGGACAAGTCATGGGTAATCTGAACGGCAAGGTCGCATTTGTGACGGGCGGCAGTCGCGGCATCGGCGCCGCCATCGTGCGACGGCTCGCCGCCGAGGGCGCGCACGTCGCCTTCACCTACGTCAGCGCATCGTCCGCCGACGCGGCGCAGGCCTTGGCGGCGGAGCTATCCACCAACGGTCGCAAGCTGCGGGCCATCCAGGCGGACGCCGAAGACGCATTGGCCGTACGGCAGGCCGTGGAACAAGCCATCGATGCGTTGGGGCCGGTGGACGTGCTGGTCAACAACGCGGGCATCTTCGTCACCGGCGTCATCGGCGACACCAGCGTTGCCGAGTACGAGAGGACGATGAACATCAATGTGCGTGCTCCTTTCGTCGCCATCCGCACTGCGCAGGCGTCGATGCCGGATGGTGGCCGCATCATCAATATCGGCAGTTGCCTGGCGCTACGCGCCGGCCGCGCGGGCGTGGCGCTGTACGCGGCCAGCAAGTCCGCGCTGATCGGACTGAGCCAGGGACTGGCCCGCGACCTCGGTTCGCGCGGCATCACGGTCAACGTGGTTCATCCAGGCCCGATCGACACCGACATGAATCCCGCGGCGGGTGATCACGCCAGCGACCTGGTGGCGGTGCTGTCCTTGCCGCACTACGGCGAACCACGCGACATCGCCGGCATGGTCGCATTTCTGGCCGGCCCCGAAGGGCGCTACATCACGGGCGCCAGCCTGTCGGTCGACGGGGGCTACGCGGCATGACGCCGTAGTTTTAAAAGTTTTTTCGCACCCGACTTGCACAAACCAAAAAACCTACATATAATCTTGCTTCTTCGCACTACACACGTAGCGAAACGCAGGCAGCAGCAAGGTTATTGATAGATAGCCAGGTCGCTGAAAACGGGTCGAAATGTTGTGGATTGCAGGGCTGTTAGCTCAGTTGGTAGAGCAGCGGACTCTTAATCCGTAGGTCGAGTGTTCGAGCCACTCACAGCCCACCAGAATTCTTTGGTCGTACCAAGATTCTTGGTTCACCAGGTAAAAAGCCCACCGCATGCGGTGGGCTTTTTGCTTTCCGGCAAAGACTTTGGCGGCTGCATCCATATCCAGTGCCGTGTGCTTCGTAGTCCAAGGCCTCTCGCATCGACTTATGCGCGAAGTACTCGCACTGCGAGGTTGCCAGGTGTTCGAGTTGCGGGCCGCGTAACTCCCGCCAATCGTCTTTATCCAGCGTCGGCAATCTTCGGCCGTTCAGTTGGTAATCAAGGTATGTCACCCGCTCTTCGGCGCCCTGATCCCGCACAAGGGTGGGCGCAAGGTCGCGCGCCACGCTGCGGACCATCAACGACGCGGCCGGTCACGACTGCCGCGTTGTAGCGCCAAGATGTGTAGGGACATGCGCCGCCCGACGCGTCCGATGCCGGCGCGCCAGGGGCCAATTTATGTGTCCCAACAAACGTGCCGGCAATAGCGCGATCAAAGTCGCCGCTTAAAGCAAATCCAAGTGTTCAGCACGGTTGATCTTTCAGCCAGTCCGAAAGTAATAAGCCACTTTCGAAGTCGTCTGATTTTAATCAGTCGCACGATGCATTAGCTTCTACGCGTTCTCGCGATTGCATGATCAAGGAGGAAGACCCGACGCCGCATTTGCAATGCAGGCCAAGGGAAATCGTCCACGACGAAGCGAGCTATCTGCTCTGGCGCTATCCGTGCATCACACTATAAAAATCCGGCATCGAGCCGGTCTCGCGCTTTGCTTGGCGGGCGCGGCACTTTTCTCTTCAACGCTGTGGGCGCAGCCCGCGCCTACCGAGGCCGCTGCGCGTGCCAGCGAGATCCAGCGCCGTCAGGAACAGGAACTGGAGCTACAGCGCGAGCGCGCTGCGCAGCGCCCGGACGTGTTGTCGGCGCCCGAGGTGTCGGGTGCGCAGCCCGACACGCTGCGCTTTCCCGACGAAACGCCATGCTTCCCGTTGCGCGAAGTGACATGGGACGACCCGCAACCCGCCCCGGCATTGCGCCGCATGGCGGACGTGGCGGTGGGCGCTTGCGTGGGTGGCCAGGGCTTGAAGCTCTTGCAGGAACATCTGACCGCCGCGCTGATCGAGCAAGGGCTGATCACCGCACGCGTGCTGGTTCCCGAACAGTCGCTTGTCAGCGGACGGCTGACCTTGCGTTATGTGCCCAGCCGCATCTCGGCGGTGAAGGGCGAGGGCGCCATTGGCTGGTGGCGCACTGCGTTGCCCACGGGCCCAGGCGGCGAACTCAATCAGCGCGATCTGGACCAGGCGCTGGAGAATATCCGCCGCCTGTCCAGCCAGGCCGATGCGACGATTGACGTGGCCCCTGGCCCCGAACTGGGCGACTCCGATATCGTGGTCCAACCGGGCACCGGCAACCGGCTGCATGGCTACGTGGGCGGCGACAACAGCGGCATGGACGCTATCGGCAAGTATCAGGTGAACGCTGGCCTGACGCTGGACTCGCCGCTGTTCCTGTACGACCAGATCTCGGTGTCGTGGAACAGCAATGCGCGATGGCGCGACGGCAGTTCCAACACGCGCGCGGCGTCGGCCAACTACAGCATTCCCTTCGGCTACTGGACGTTCTTTGCAGGCGCCAGCAAGTCCACCTATCGCCAATCGGTGGCGGGTTTTGAAGAGCCCATCGTCTATGGGGGCACCACCAAGCAATTGCAGGCTGGCGTCTCCGTCGTGCCGTATCGCGGCCCCACGTACAAAGGCAACGCGTCATTTACGCTGCTGCGCAAGCGCACGGACAGCACGTTGAACGATGTGCCTATCGACGTACAGCGCCGCGACGTCACCGGCTATGAAATCGGCTACAGCCATCGCCACTATCTGGGCCGGTCGGTGCTGGACCTGGGCGGTGGCGTGCGCGGCACGCTGCCGCAGTTTTCGGACGAGCCGGGGTATGTGTACGACGATCCAGACTGGAATGGGCGTAGCACCATCCTGTCCGCCAGCGCCGGCCTGTACCTGCCGTTTCAGGTGGCGGAGCAGCCCTTTGCCTACCAGGGCAATTGGCACATCCAGCACGCCAAAACTCCCATTCAGCCATCTGATTACTTCACGATCGGCAACCGCTATGCCGTGCGCGGGTTCGATGGCCAGATCACGCTGGCCGCGGAAGACGGCTGGACCTTGCGCAACGATCTATCGCTGTCGCTGGATGGCCTGACCGGCCTGCCCGGGCAGCAGATCTACACCGGCCTGGACGTGGGCCGCGTGGGTGGGCCTTCGGCCAGGTATCTGTCCGGCCGCACGCTGGTCGGCGCGGTCGCGGGCATTCGAGGCCGTTATGGCCTGCCCTACGTCAACGCCAGCTATGACCTCTCCGCCGGTTGGCCGTTGAAAAAACCCGATTCATTGAAGACCGCAGCGACCACATTCGCGCTGGTCGTGATGCTTGAGTTCTGATTCCCCGATTGCTGTACCGCTTTACAAAGGTCGCATGATGTCTACGATTCGTTCGCTGGTTGCGTGGTCCGTGGTGTTCACGCAGGTCTGGACGCCGGTGTTGGCACAGACGCTGCCCATCTCCGTCGACAAAAGCGTGGCGGGCCAGAAGCCGGTGGTGGGTGTTGCCAATGGCGTGCCGGTCATCAACATCGCCCCGCCGTCGGCGGGAGGCGTATCCAACAACCGCTATACCCAGTTCAACGTGGGGCCGTCGGGGGTCGTACTGAATAACAGCGGCGGCGCCAGCCAGACGCAACTGGCTGGCCAGGTGGGCGGCAACACGATGCTGGGCAACCAGCGCGCCACCACGATCCTGAACCAGGTCACCGCGCCAAACCCATCGCAGTTGATGGGCACGCTGGAAGTCGCGGGCAATCGGGCCAACGTCATCGTCGCCAACCCGGCAGGGATCACCTGCAATGGCTGCGGCTTCCTGAACGCCAACCGCGCCACGCTGACCACGGGGCGTCCCAAGGTGGGCCCGGATGGCGGCATCACGTTGGACGTGGCCGCGGGCAAGTTGCGGGTCGACGGGGATGGCCTGTATGGGGCGAATCTCAGTCAGGTCGACCTGATCGCCCGCAGCCTGGAAATCAATGCCGGCATCTGGACCGATCACTTGAATGTGGTCGCGGGTGCTGCGCGCGTGGACTACGCCGACGGCAAGGTGTTGGCGTTGGCCGGCGAAGGCGCGCCGCCGGTGGTGGCGCTGGACACGTCCGCGCTGGGCGGCATGTATGCCAACAGCATCCGGCTGATTGGCACCGAAGCCGGGGTCGGCGTGAACGTCGGCGGCAATCTGGTGGCGCTGACCGGCGATCTGCACGTCAATGCCGCGGGCGACGTCAGCATCGTGCCGGGCGGCACGGTGCAAGCCGCACGCGCCTTGCAGGTGAATGCGGGCCGGGATCTGGTCATGGACGGCGTGGCGCAGGGCGCCGAGGTCTCGATGACGGCCGGCCGTGATGCCTCGGTCAACGGCCTGGCGGGCAGTGACGGTTCGTTGACGCTGAACGCCAAGAACGACTTGAAGATTGGTTCGCAGGGCGGGCTGCTTGCCCAGGACACCCTGCGCATCGGTGCGGGCCGCGACGTGTCGGCAAAGGGGGCGTTGATCCTGAGCGACAGCGACTTGACCTTGCAGGCCGGCCGCAATCTGGCATTCGCGACACAAGCGCCCAGCGCGCCGGTAGCACCGCCTCAGCACGGCGGCGCGGCTCCCTCTGGTGGCACGTCATCCGGTGGTACGTCCGGTAGCGCCTCATCTGGCAACGGCGCCAGCAGCGGCACGTCATCGGGGCAGGCATCCCCTGGCAGCGAGCAGGCGAACAAGCCCAACCCCGTGGCTGCGGGTGTGATCTCCAGCCGCGCCACGGTTGAGATGCGCGCTGGCCGAGATATGACGCTGCCCGGTCAGGTCAACACGGCGGGCATGCTGCGCGCTGACGCAGGTTCAAACATCGCCTCGGATAGTGCAACCAAGCTGCAAGGCGCCAAGGACGTGGTGCTGCGCGCAGGTGGATCCATGGCGCTGGCGGGTTCGGCCCTGGCCGATGGCAGCGTGGCGTTCAATGCCGGACGCGACCTGCGACTGGATGGCAGCGCGCTGGCCTACGGCGGCGCTTTGCGCCTGGATAGCGGCCGTGATCTGGTCTTGGGCAAGAGCAGTCAATCTCAGGGCAATGGCGTATCGCTGACTGCGGCGGGCAGCATGAACTCCGCAGGCCAGCTCGTGGCCGGAGGGCTGCTTGCGATGCAGGCTGGCGGCGATATGGGGATCGACGGGCGCTCGGCTGCCGACGGAGACCTGCGCGCGGACGCGGGCGGGGCCTTGAGGGTCGGCGGTGCGGCGCAGTTGGACGCCACCGGGGCCACTGTTCTTGCGGCGCGCAACAACGTAGTGCTTGCCGGCGCCTTGCGCAGTAATGGCGATACGCGCGTGACGGCGGGCGGCGCATTGACGCTGGACGGCGAGATTGCCGCCACGCATGGCGCGGTCGCGCTTGTTGGGGCCAAGGAAATATCGCTGGGAGCGCCGTCCAGCGTCCTGGCGGGCGGTCCGGTCCGTATCCAGAGCGGCGATAGCCTGATGGCGGCCGGGACGATCTCGTCCATGGCCGACCTGACGATGCAGGTGGCGCGCGATGCCACGTTGAACGGTGATCTGCTGGCGGATGGGCGCCTGTCGCTGGACGCCGGCGGCGCGGTGACCAGCGGTGCCCAGGCACAACTGCGAGCGCAAGGCCCGCTGCAATTGCGTGCCGGAGCAAGTATGGATCTGGCAGGGGTGGCGGAAACCAACGCGACGCTTGATCTGAATGCGGCGACCGATCTGCGCATGGACGGCAGCGCGCTGGCTTATGGCGGCGCGCTGACGATGAACGCCGGCCGGAATCTGACGCTGGGCGAACAGAGCAAGACGCAAGGCGCGGGCATCGAAGCCAACGCGCAGGGCAACCTGAGCGCGGCGGGCTCCATTGGGGCACAAGGGAGCATTCAACTGATCGCAGGGCGGGACCTGACTCTGAACAATCAGGGCGGTGCCACCGGCGACATACGTCTGCTGGCTGGCCTCAATCTGCGTCAGACGAAAGCGGGAGCGCTGGATACCGAAGGCGTGCTTGTCGGGGATGCCGGTAAGGACGTTCGCTTGGACGGCGCGTTGCGCGCCAACGGCGGCGCGCAAGTCACGGCGGGCGGCGATCTGGCGGTCAATGGCCTGGTGTCCACGGCACGCGGCGGCCTGAACCTGAAGTCGGGGGGCAACCTGTCGATGGGCGTGGCAGGCCAGGCACTGTCCGGGGCCGCGCTGAACGCGCAGGCCGGTGGCGCGATGACGCTGGATGGCTCGACGGCCAGCCAGGGCGCCTTGGCGCTGACATCGGCGCGCGACACGGTCATCAGCGGGCAGCTCTACAGCGGCGGCACGCTGGACGTGACCAGTGCCATGTCATTCAAGGCGCTTGCTCCGGCAAGCTTGCAGTCAGTGGGCGATATGCGGATTCAAGCCGCACGCGATGCCACCTTGGCAGGGTCCGCGCTGACGGATGGGGCGCTTGGCCTTCGCGCAAAGCGCGACGTGATCGTGGACGGTTCTGCGTTGGCGTTCGGGGGCAGTCTGGCCATCACGGCAGGCCAGGATCTGAAACTGGGCGCGCAAAGCCAGGCGCAGGGCTCAGGCGTCGTGCTTGCGGCGGATCGTGGCCTGAGTGCCGACGGCGTGCTGGTATCGCAGGGCGACGCGCGCCTGTCCTCGGGCGGCGATAGCAATCTGTTGGGCTCGATCAGCGTGGATGGAGATTTGGCCGCCGTGGCCGGCACTGCTTTGAATGTTGGCAAAGCAGCGGTGCTGGAAACGACGGGCGCTTCCAGGTTGAGTGCCACGGGCGACATGCGTGTCGACGGTGCGTTGCGCAGCAATCGCGACGTGCGCTTGAACGCTGGCGGGGACTATCGCCAGACAGGACAGGTGGCATCGGCCGATGGCGCGTTGTCATTGAACGCCGGGCGCGATGTATCGCTGGATACCGACGCCGCGTTGCAGGCGGGCGGACCGTTGCAGATCAACGCGGGTGGCGCGCTGCGCTTGGCCGGCACGGTGTTGTCGCTGGCCGACCTGACCTTGCAGGCTGCGCGTGATGCGGTGGTGTCCGGCCAGTTGCACGCCAATGGCGCGCTGTCACTGACGAGCGGTGGGGCCGCGCAATTCAGCGAACAGGCGGATCTGCAATCGAATCAGGCGATGGCCATCACGGCCGGCAGCGACATTTTGCTGGCAGGTTCCGCACAGACCAACGCGGGGCTGGCGTTGCATGCCGGCAGGCAAGTGCAGATTGACGGCGCAGCGTATGCCTACGGCGGTGCGTTGTCGCTCGACGCCGGCAACGGGATGATCCTGGGTAACGACAGCAAAGCCCAGGGCCGAAGCGTTGTCCTGCGCGCCAACGACGACATCTACGCGCTGGGGCAGGTGGTTTCCGAATCGGGCATATCAGTGAAAGCGGGCCGCGACATCCTGTTGGGCGGCCTGGCCAATGCGTTCAGCGACATCAACCTGAACGCAGGCGGCGCTCTGAACGCTGGTGCGCCGGTGCAGTGGAGCGCGGGCGGAATCCTGACCGCGTCGGCATCCGGCAACATGGCGCTGGCCGGCGCCTTGCGCGGCGACCTGGGCCTTCAAGCGCAGGCGGGCGGGGCGATCGACGTGCAAGGTCTGTTGGCGTCGGCCAAGGGTTCAGTGGGTGTCACGGCAGGCGCTGGTCTGTCCGTGGCGTCGCAAGGCAGCATATGGGCCGGCGGTCCGCTGCAACTGCAATCAGACGCAGATCTGCAAGTGGCAGGCGTGCTCAGTACGCTTTCGGACCTGGCCATTCAAACGGCAGGCAGCGCTGCCATTACCGGGAAGCTGTATGCCGATGGCGTGCTGCGTCTGCTTGCCGGCGCATCGCTGCATACCGGCAGCTCGGCGCAGATGCAGTCGGGCGGTGACATGACGCTGCGCGCGCAAGGCATGCGCTTGGCGGGCGTAGCGTTGAGCGACGGGGCTATGACCTTGGACGCGGCGGGCGATCTGCGCGTGGACGGCAGCGCGTTGGCCTATGGCGGCGCGTTGACGGCCACTGGCGGCAATGACCTGACCCTGGGGGCGGAAAGCCAGACGCAAGGCAAGGGTGTGGCGCTGGCGGCGGGTCACGATATGCGCGCTGATGGCGTGTTGGCGTCGACCGGGGATGCGTCGATGCAGGCAGGCGGCAACGTCTCGGTCAATGGCAGCGTTGGGGTGGACGGAAATCTGGCCGTGCAGGCGGGCGGCAGCATGGACCTGGGCGCGGAATCGCAGATAGAGGCCGCAGGCCGCGCGACGTTGCTGGCGCAGGACAACCTGGTGGCAGCTGGCGCCGTGCGCAGCAACGATGGGACCAGTCTGGACGCCGGGCGGGATCTGACGCTGCAAGGCATCGCCGCCGCGATGCGCGGCGCGTTGAAGCTCAAGGCAGGCAGGAACGCTGTGCTGGCGGCTACCAGTCAAGCCTTGGCGGGCGGCGACGCGGACGTCAATGCGGGCGGCAACCTGAACCTTGCGGGCAAGGTGTCATCGCTGTCCGACGTCTTGCTGCAAGCCGGGCAAGACATGACGCTGAACGGCCAGTTGCTGGCCGCGCGCAATCTGCGCGCACAGGCCGGGCAAGTGCTGACCTCGGGCGCGGACGCGCAGATCCAGGCAGATGGCGATATCAACGCCAGGTCGGGCGCGGGCATGACGCTGGCGGGGCAATGGGCGGCCGGGAAATCCATCGCGCTGGAGGCTAAGGGCGCAGTGCTGGCGGATGCCAAGATGCTGGCCGCTGAAGGCGGCATCAAGCTTGGCGGCCTGGGCGACATCACGCTGGGCAACGCCAGTGAACTTCAAGCCAAGACCCTGCTTGCCGTGCAGGCGGGCGGCAAGCTTCAGGCCATGGGCACATTGTCCAGCGAGGGCAACATCAACCTGAGCGCGCAGAAAAATCTGTCGCTCGAAGGCACCACGGTGGCGGGCCAGCAATTGCAGGCCACGGCCGGCGCCACACTGGACGTCACGCGCTCCGGCCTGGCACAAGGCTCCAACGGCCTGCGATTCAGCGGGCAGGACGTCCACATCGCCGGCACGGCCGGTACGGCGGACACGGCGCTTGCCGCAGGAGGCACGCTGGACGTGCAAGCCAGCCGCGATCTGACCGTGGCCGACAGCGGCATTGTCAGCGCCGGATCGTCAGCCAGTCTGGGCGCGCAGCGCCATCTAGGCGTGGACGGTGTGGTCAGTGCCTTGGATGGCAATCTGGCCATGCAGGCAGGCGGCAACCTGAACGTAGGCCAGCAAGGCCGCCTCCAGGCTGGCACCGAGTTGACGGCGCGAGCGGACGGAGATCTGGTTTCGCACGGCACCGTGGTCTCGGGCGCGGACATGGCGCTGTACGCCGGGAATGATCTGACGCTGGATGGCGTGGTGGGGGCGCTGGGTCAGCGGGGCGCCGGCAACCTCGGTCTGGATGCCGGACGAGACGCGTATGTAGCCAAGGGCGCGCAAGTGCAGGCGGCGGGCACGTTGACTGCACAGGCCGCGCGCGATCTGCTCATCGCGGGCGCACTGACGTCCGTGCGCGACATGACCTTGAGCGTGGCGCGGGTTGCGCAGGTGGACGGCACGGCAGCCGCCGACGGCGGATTGACGCTGACCGGCCGCGACGTGCGCATCGGCGCAGGCGGCTTGGCGCAAGCGGGCGATTCGCTACGCCTGACCGCCTTGGGCGGCCTCGATATCCTGGGCCGCGCGTTGGGGCAGAACGATGTGGTGCTGACGGCGGGCGATAGCCTGTCCCTGTCGGGCACGACCGCAGCATTGCAAAGAGATCTGACGCTATCGGCCGAGCGTGGCGCCGTGTCGTTGGCGGCCGACTCGCATCTGCAAGCTGGCGGTTCGGTCGACATCAAGGCCGGCACGGACCTGAACCTGCAAGGCGTGGCGGCGGCCGGGCGCGACGTCACCATGTCAGCAGGGCAGGACGTGCGGCTGGGTGGCGCGGCGGTAGCGCAGGGCGGCGCCTTGTCGGCGTCGGCCGGCCGCGACTTGTCGATCGAGGCAGGCGCGCAAATTGAATCGGCATCGGCGATGGCGTTGCGTGCGCTGGGCCGCTGGATCAATGCGGGCACGGTGCTCACCGGCGGAGTCGCTGAACTCTCGGCGGGCGCTGCGTTGACCAACCTGGGCGCCGTGTTGGCGGGCGGCGATCTGAACGCCAGCGCAGGTGGGGTGTTGAACAATGCGGGTCGCCTCGCGGCCGGCGTAGACGAAGACGGCGCGCTGACCAAACCGGGCAGCCTGACGCTGACCGCAAGCGCCATCTCGCATGGCGGCACCAGTCTGGCGGGCAAGGACTTGACGCTGTCCGCAGGGCAACTTGACCTGGGCGGCGCCAACCTGTCGGCATTGGGCAAGCTGGCCTTGACTACCGCAGGCGACATCGACACGCGGCTGGCCACGTTGTACGGCGGCACGCTAGCCATCAGCGGCTCCAATCTGAACAACCAGGGCGGCAAGATCACCGCAGGGGGCGACGCCAAGATCACGCTGTCGGGTGCGCTGGACAACCGCGCGGGCGTCCTGGCGTCGGTCGGGCACACCGATATCGAAGCGGTGCGGGTGGACAATCAGGCAGGCACGCTGGCGGGCAAGGACCTGAGCATTACCGCGTCGGGCTCCGTTGATAACACCGGTGGCCTGATGCAGGCGGACAACGCGTTGAGCGTAACCGCCGCCGCCCTGAATAACCGCGACACCGCATGGCAAGGTAATGAGCCCTCGTCGGGGCTGATCGCCAACATCATCCGTATCGTCGCGGGGCAGGTGGACAACACGCGTGGTTCGATACAGGCCCAGGACGCGCTGGCCATCGAAGCCGGCGTGCTGGACAACACCGACGGGCTGGTTTCCTCACGCGGGGTTGCCGATATCCTGGCCGACACGCTGATCAATCAGCGAGGCAAAGTGTTGGCCGGTGAACGCTTGACGTTGCGCACGCGCGTGCTGACCGCCTTGGGCGTGCTGCAATCGGGCGGCGACCTGTCATTGACCACGGGCGGGTCACTGGACCAGACCGGAGACCTGACGGCGGGGCGAGACCTGTCGCTGTCGGTGGGCGGAAACCTGGACAACAGCGCCAAGCTGTCCGCAGGACGCGACCTGACGGTCAACGCTGGCAATCTGAACAATAAGCAGACCGGCGAACTGGTCGCCGCAGGTGTCACCACGCTTAACGTGGCTCAGACGCTGACCAACGCCGGGCTGATCGACGGCGGCGCAACGCGTATTTCGGCTGGCCGTGTGGATAACCTGGGCCGCATCTATGGCGACACCATTGCCATCGGCGCGGGCTTTCTGTCCAACGATGTCGGCGCGGCCGGCGCGGCGGTCATCGCCTCGCGCGGTGACCTGGATCTGGGCATCGGTGGGCTGAACAACCGCGAACACGCGTTGATCTACGCCGGCGGCAACCTGCGCATCGGCGGGGCGCTGGACGGCAACGGCCAGGCCTGGGGCCAGGCGGGCAGCCTTGTTAACGCATCGGCAACCATCGAAGCCGTGGGCAACGCGGTCATTGCCGCCGCCTCCATCCAAAACCTGAACAATCACTACGCCAGCCAAGTGGTGTCTGTAGGCGGCGGCGCCAAGGTGTATTACCGCCCCGACGGATCCACCGATATGTATGACGGCGCAGCGACCTGGCTGTGCGATCTGGTGACCCCGATGTGCAGCAAGGATCCGGGCTGGTTGCAGGACGATCAGGAGCGCCGCCTGCTGCTGCCGTCCTCGACATATCCCGAATCGCGCTACGGTCCGCCGTTCGACTACGGCTTGAACAAAAAGGGCATACGCGGAAAAACCGCGCCCATCTCCCCAGCCTTCATCGCCAGCGAAACCGTGTGCACGGGGGGAGACGCCGGGGGCGGTTGCATGGTCACCGAGGACCAATTCTTCTACCCTCCCGACGCAGCAATCTGGGGCGTGTTTGGTGTTGCGCCGCCGGTGGGCGCTCCCCCCGTCAAGCCGGAAGGCGAGCCTTGCATGCTGCCGCTGCCGGTTTGCCGTGAATACGCCGAGCGTCTGGCGGTCTATGAAGCCGCACATACGGCCTACACGAATGCCTATCGGGAGCTGAACACTCGAATTCGCGCGTTCAATGCCGACTTCGACGGCCGCATGGTGAAGAACTTCACCATCTATCGCGTGCAAGAGTCGGTGACCGAGACCCGCACGGTGTCCAGCGATCCCGGTCAAATCACGGTGGGCGGCAACGCCACGCTGATCGGCGCCGTCACCAACGACAAGAGCCGCATCGTCGCGGGCGGCGCATTGATGGTGTCGGGGCCGGCCATCAACAACATCGGCGCAACCGGGGAACGGCGCGTCGAGCTGGTCGGTACCGCCACCCACACCTACGAGAAGAACGACGACCGCAAGTACGAAGCGTCTCAACCCTACACCGGCGGCGTATCGTCCACACCCACCGAAATGCAGGTGGCGTATGTCGCCGGTAACCAGGCCGTGTCCGTGGGCGGCAAACCCGGCGCCAGCGCGCTGGCGGACGGATCGCAACCGATAGGCATCGTCGACGTGGCGCTGCCGGACGGTTCCGCCGTGCGGACGATGACGGCGCCCGCAGTCATTCCGGACAGCCAGCTGTTCGCAGTGTCCGGCAATGCCGACTCGCCCTATCTGGTCGAAACCGATCCGCGTTTCATCGGCCAGCACGACAAGGTGTCCAGCGACTATCTGTTGGAACTGCTGCGCAACCCCAATGCCTTGCCGGAAACCGCCATCAACGGCGCGCAGGGCGCCAACGGCGGCCTGTCCGGCGACCGAATCAGCGGCGGCGCCGGTGCCGGCAACGGGGCGGATGCCGCCATCGTCGACGGTAACGTCGGTGCCGGCCAGACCGGCCCGGCGGTGACCGCCAATGGTGGGCTCACGGGCGAGCGCAATACGGCGCCTGGCGCGGCCAACGTCGCCGACGCCGGCCCGCAATCGGGTGCCGTAGCGGGAGCCACGGGCGGCGGCAATGTGGGCGCAGCGGGCGCCATTGAAGGTGCCCGTGCCGTCGGCTGGGACGGCCTGGTGCCGGCCGGCGCGCGATTCCTCACGCCCTCGGGCCAGCCCAAGCGGCTGGGCGATGGCTTCTATGAACAGAAGCTGGTCACCGACCAGATCATGGCCACCACCGGCCAGCGCTATCTGGACAACTACAGCAACGCCGACGCGCAATACAAGGCGCTGCTGGCGGCAGGCGCGCAGTTCGCGGCTGCCAACGGCGTACAACTGGGCGTGGCGCTGACCGAGGAACAGATGCGGCAGTTGACCACCGACGTGGTCTGGCTGGTCGAGCGCGCCGTTGTCCGCGCCGATGGCACGGTCGACCACGTGCTGGTTCCACAGGTCTACCTGATGGTGCGCAACGGCGACCTGAAGGCAGACGGCACGCTCATGGCGGGCCGCGACGTCAGCTTGCAGGCCGACGGCGACGTGAACAATACGGGCAGCATCGTCGGGCGCGACGCCACCGTCATCACGGCGGGCAACATCGTCAACCAGGCAGGCGGCCAGATTCAGGGCGAACGGGTCAACCTGAATGCCCGCGAGAACATCACCAGCATCGCTGCCCTGATCCAGGGCGGTGACGTGTCAATGAAGGCAGGACGCGACATCGCGCTGACCTCCACGATGACGGATTACGACCGAGGCGCGACCTCGGGCAGCAACCTGGGCGGCGTCTCGCGCGTGGTCGCCGACAACCTGCAAATGCAGGCCGGCCACGACATCAACCTGACTGCGGCGCAGCTGTCCATCAAGGAAGACGCGCGACTGCAAGCGGGCCGCGACATCAACCTGGGCACGCTTACGCAAAGCCACCAGGAGGCCTACGATTTCCGCAAAAAGAACAACTCGGCGTTCAGTACGTCGTCGGAGATCGGCACCAACATTGCTGCCGGTGGCAACCTGACGCTGGTCGCCGGGCAGGACGTCAACGCCCGCGCCGCCAACGTCACGGCAGACAAGCAACTGGCCGTGGGGGCCGGCCGTGACGTCAACCTGACTGCGGGCGTGGCGTCCGGCTCGGCGCGAGACGAGCTCTACACCAAGAAGAAGGGCTTTCTGTCCCGCTCGTCCACCCATAGCATCCTGTCGACGGACTGGACTCAGGCACAGTCCTCGACCTTCACGGGCGACAGCGTGGTGATGATGGCCGGCCGCGACGTGAACGTCGTGGGCTCGAACGCAGGTGCGCAGAACGACCTGGTGATGACGGCCGGCCGAGACGTGAACATCGTCGCGGGCGTGAACACCCTGGGCAACTACAGCTACGAGAAAACCCAAAAGTCCGGCTTCGGCGCGCAGGGCGGCTTCAGCTACGGCAGCCGACAGCAGACGGACAAGCTGGAAGGCGCCAAGGTCTTCCACTCGGCCAGCACCGTGGGCAGCGTCACGGGCGACACCCTGATCAACGCGGGCGGGGCGCTCAACATCATGGGCAGCAACGTCGTGGCGCGCCAGGGCGATGTGACCTTGATCGGACGCGAGGTGAATATCGGGGCGCTTGCGGATACGGCGCGCGAGAAGGAGTTTCATGAGATCAAGCAAAGCGGCCTGAGCATCAGCGCCAGTACTCCGATGGTCAGCGCCATGCAGACAGCCGAACGCATGGGTGATGCGGCCGGCAAGACCGACAACAAGGTCATGCAGGGCCTGGCCCTGGCCACCTCGGGCCTGGCGGCTGTCAATGCCTACGACGCAATCACGGCCGATCCGGCAGCGGGTGGCGGCTTGAATGTCAACATCAACCTGGGATCCAGCAAGAGCCAAAGCATCTCTACGCGCTCGTCTTCATCCGTCAGCGGTTCTACGGTGGCAGCCGGAGGCGACCTGACGATCGTCGCGCAAGGTGCGGGCCAGAGGTCGAACGTGACCGTTACGGGATCCAATCTGTCCGCAGGCAACAACGCCGCGATCAAGGCCGAGGGCGACATCCTGCTGCAAGCGGCCGAAAACACGTTCGAGCAGCACAGCAAGAACAAGAGCACCAATGCCAGCATCGGCGTGGGCGTGACGATGGGCACGCAAGGCTTTGGCTTCACGCTAAATGCTGCGGCGAGCGCGTCGCGCGGCAATGCCGATGGCAAGGACTCCAGTTGGACCACCAGCAACGTCACCGCAGGCAACATCCTGGGCCTGCAGTCGGGCGGCAACACTTCGCTGATAGGCGCCACGGGCCAGGCCCAACAGATCATTGCGTCGGTTGGCAAAAACCTGCGCATTGAAACACTGCAAGACACCAGCCACTACGAATCCAAGCAGCAAAGCGCGGGTGTCTCGGGCACCCTGTGCTACGGCTATTGCAGCAGCTCCATCTCGGGCAACGTGTCGCAAGGCCAGATGAAGAGCGACTTCAAATCCGCCTCGGAACAGGCGGGCCTGAAGGCTGGCGACGGCGGCTTCATTGTCGACGTCAAGCACAACACGACGCTCATCGGCGGCGTCATCGCCAGCAGCGACAAGGCCGTGGCCGCCGGCTTGAACACGCTGTCCACCGGCACGCTGGTCACCGAAGACTTGAAGAACAGCGCCAGCTACAAGGCCAGTCAGGTCGGGATCAGCGGAGGCTGGAGCGGATCTGGCAGCCTTGGCACTGATCGCGACGGCAACGTGGCAGGCGGATCAAGGGCAGAGCCCGGCACCAGCGTCCCGCAAACGAAAAGCGGCGTGGGCATGGGTACGCCGGTAGTTGCAGCGGCCAGCGGCAACAGTAGTTCGACGACTCAAAGCGGCATCAGTGGCGGCAAGATCGCCATTCGTGACGAGGCCGGGCAATTGGCGCTGACCGGCAAAACGGCAGCGGAGACGATCGCGTCGTTGAACCGAGACACGACCGATACGTTGAATGCGCTGAAGCCGATCTTTGACAAGGAGAAGATCGAAGCGGGGTTTGAGATTGCGTCGGAGGCCCAGCGGCAGACGGGGCAGTTTTTGACGAATCGGGCGAAGGAAATAGATCGGCTGGTCGAACGTTCCAAAGACATCAAACTGTCCGACGATGAACGTAAAGAGGCTGCCGAGGCCGCGAAAAAGCTGAATGCGGAGTGGGGAGCATCTGGTTCGTACCGCCGGATTCTGACAGCGGTCTCTGCTGGTGCGACGGGCAACGTCACCGGCACAACGGCGTCGTTTGCTCAGTCCGCGGCCGTGAATTACTTGCAAGGCTTGGCGGCGTCGGAGGTCAAGCGCTTGACCGCGACGCTTGGCGACGGAGCTGAAGCCGATGCCGCGCGCGCTGCCCTGCACGCAATCGTAGGTTGCGCCGGGGCCTCTGCGAAGGGGGGGAGTTGTTCGGCAGGCGCATTAGGCGCTGGGGCTGGTTCAGTGCTCAACGCCTTGCTGAGCAGTGACGAGAAGAAGTTGTCTGCCGAGGAAAAAGAGGCTCGGCGCAACTTAGTGGAATCACTCGTGGCCGGCATAGCGCAGGGGGTTGGCGCGAACGTGACGGACGCGACCTTTGCCGCCGCTAATGAGACTGAAAACAACGCGCTGAGCGTGCCCCAGCAGCAGGCTCGGACTAAGGAAATGGAGCTGTGCGGCGGAAATAGGATTTGCGAGGACGGCGTTACTCGACAGTACAAGGACGTTTCGGATAAACAGCGCCAAGATTTGACTCAATGCGCGAGTCCGGAAATATGTCGTCAAGAAATTGATAAGGCATCCAAGCTGCTCGAAGATTATGGTCGGCGAGCCGATGAACTTGGAGAAAAACTGCGT
Organism: Achromobacter piechaudii NBRC 102461; assembly: GCF_001571245.1. GTDB lineage: Bacteria > Pseudomonadota > Gammaproteobacteria > Burkholderiales > Burkholderiaceae_B > Achromobacter > Achromobacter piechaudii. The sequence continues at coordinate 45,606 of NZ_BCTK01000005.1, forward strand.
GAGGAGATACTGACCGCGGCGGAATGGCGGGAACTTTCCATGGTCCTAGGCAGCGGGCAGCTGATGATTGCTGACCGCAACGCTGCAATCAAGAGGTCCGCCCTAATGGGTGGAAGTGAGATCAAGGATCTCGTGTGGGATGAGATCGCGAAGGCGGGTGTGGCGGGGGCGGCGGCGGTAGGAGCCGTCGGCAGTAAGACGTCGACCAATTCGAAAGCTACAGCTGATAAGGGAGGTAAGGGGAGTGCAGTACCCGTGTTTGAACCTGTTATGGCTTCGAATGGGTTGATGTATCAATCGAATCCTAAACACACACCGGGACAAATCGGGAATCGACCAAATGCTGGGGTGGAACCCAAAAATTCTCTTGAACTATTTTCCAATTCCATTGCAGATTCCGGAAATAATAATCATAGGTATGCACAAGATGCAGAGGGAAATATTCACAGATTTTTCAGAACAAATAATGATATGTTTCATTGGTCTGGCAGTAGCGGAGATAAGACTAGTGCGCTGAAAAAAGATAATATTCCTAATGAAATAAAGAAGATATTTAACGTTTCTGGAAAAGGTAAGTGAGATGGTTATTGGTGATCCATATAAGTTTGCAGTTCTTGTGCAAAACATTCCAGAGTGGGGAAGCGATTCCTACAGAAATGGTCTATTTCACCTAATCGTGGATGGAAAAATGTTTCCTGATGAACTCAGTACTGCGACTTTGGATGTCGAGTTTGGGGAGCTGAAAAATTCGCATGCATTGATTTCTCTTCCTGAAAATTGCGAGATGTTTCGTAAAAAAAAGGTGGATGCTTTTGAGATTATGTTGGGTTTGGCATATCCAAATTATCGGTGTGGCGATGTCGATGATCGGCAAGACCTTAGTAATGACTTCAGGTACAAGGTGTCTGGCCCGAATGCCGAGGATCAGGGGTGCCATGTATTTTGTGTTGTTTGTAATGAGGAGGCTAGGGTGCTTGGCGCAAAAGTAAGTGAATTGATAACCGACAAAGATGGGACGCGATATTGGGTAAATATTCAAAATTACGACGTGTTCGAAGCGATAGTTTCTATTGCTGATATTAAGCAGATTGTGCAGCAACTTTCTGATTATGATTTGGCGGTTCGACAGGGGGCAGACTAGTCCTAGCTAATAATAAACGGTTGGTCATGTTTTTTTTGCCAAAATCGCTTTGGTGTGAACTGGTTGGTGGGCGCAAGGATGAAATGCGAAACAGGCTCCGAAGTGATTTTTGTAAATTTTTGGTGTTATGAAACTAATAAATGAATCTGATGGTGGGTTGGAATTTTCGTGCTCAGTTGAAGAGGTATTTATTTTAAAATGTGCTCTCAATGAAGTGTGCAATGGTCTGGACTCATTCGAATTTCAAACTCGAATGGGCGCGGAAAGGTCTGAGGTGGTAAGCATGCTTGAATATTTGCACACACTGCTGGTGAACTTTAAGCGGCGCTAGCCTTGCGATGGTATCGAGGTGATTTTGTAGTTCGGGATTGCAGTCGGTCTTCGGCGCTCGATCTGCCGCAGGAATGCCAGGCTAATTTTTATCGAAATCTTTCCACACGAAGGGTTCGATTCGATCATTTCTATCGCTTACATTGAGTGGGTTGTGCAACAAATTGCTGAGATTGATTTGTCGATTCGGTAGGAGTCAGACCGCCTTAGCTCAAACTAGCATTAAGTACGGGTTGGTCGATCCGTAAGCCCACCCTAAAGGTTGGTACCAGCGTCCCGCAAATGCCAGGCGGCGTGGGCATGGGCACGCCGGCGGTCGCGGCAGCCAGCGGCAACAGCAGTTCGGCGACCCAAAGCGGCATCAGCGGCGGCGCCATCGTCATTCAGGACGAGGTGGCGCAGCAAGACCTGGCGGGCATGATTGCAGCCGAGACAATCGCTTCATTGAATCGGGATACCGCGTTGGATATGTTGAACGCGCTCAAGCTCATTGCCGATGAGAAGGTAATCGAGGCGGGATTTGAGATTGCATCGGAGGCGCAGTGGTAGGGCAGGGATGTTCTTGAAGGATCGAATGATGAGATATAAGGACGAAAATCTAATTAGTAGGAACAGAGTTAATGAGGTGTTTGTCTCCGAGGATGTCGGGGAAATTAGTGCCACGCTCGTCGCGATTGCGCTAAACGATTCGAGCTGGCGGTGGGCGCAAAATCGATGTTTAGAATTTTTGAATCACGATAATTTTGAAATTAGAGGGGTCGCCGCGACATGCTTGGGGCATATTGCCAGAATTCATGGCCAACTCGATAAGGATAAGGTGATGCCTGCTCTACGTGAGCGCCTTAAAGATAAAGCCATCTCGGGGCGAATTGAAGATGCAATCGCAGATATTGGTATGTTTTTGAGCAATAGGAGGAAGTGGTAGATAGGGGCGGGTTTTAAACGTAGGAACCAGCCCGTAGAACTTCGGTGTCTCCTCGGCGCCGCCTCCCTTGAAGACAAGCAGATCGACAGATAACCAGATCCCCTGCCGTGTTGAGGCAACGCAAAGCCCTCACTCCGGTCGCCAACTACACAGCAATCACAACATCACTCACACCACATACATCCTGCAAAAGCACCCCCACCGCCGAACAAATCCCCCCAATCCCCACCCCTTAATCCACATCAACCCCCCATCCCCACCCCCGATGTACGATCCCTACATCTTTCGGCGCAGCTCTACCCCCATAGCCCTCCCGTCCTTTCCCATTGCACGCGCCCGCCTTCCACAAGCCTCACACCCCAAGCAATGAGCGCATCCTCCGACTAAGCTCCTTCAAGGATGATCGGCATGAAAAGAATACGTTGGGTACTGATCTGCGGATTGGCTATCGTTGCAGCCCTCTGGCTGTTGCCACACGCGCAGATTCTGTATCTGCGTGAAGTCTTCGCCATGCGTCACGAATGGGTCCTGCTGACGGGGCTGGTGGCGTTTGCCGCGATGGCGGGGGCGGTGATGTTGTCGATGCGTCCCGTGTCCGTCGAGCCGCCGATGGGCGGTCTGGACAAGATGTACCGTTTGCACAAATGGCTGGGGGTGACGGCCCTGGTGGTCGCCGTGCTGCATTGGTTGTGGATCAAGGCGCCCAAGTGGGCGGTCGGCTGGGGTTGGATTGTGCGGCCTCCGAAAGGGGATCGTCCGCAGCTGGAAGGCCTGGAAGCCTTCTTTCGTCAGCAGCGCGGGCTGGCGGAGACCATGGGTGAGTGGGGTTTCTATGCCTTGATCGTCCTGGTGCTCATCGCTTTGATTTCACGCGTGCCCTATGGTTATTTCCGCAATACGCACCGGCTCATGGCCGTGATCGCGTTGGTGTTTTGCTGGCACGCCGTCGTGCTGACCGAATATTCCGATTGGTCCAAGCCTGTCGGCTGGTTGACGGCGGCGCTGGTGGCAGGTTGCGTGGTGGGGTCGATCGTTGGACTGACGGGGCGCATCGGACGGCGCCGGCAGGTGCCCGCGCGTATTACGCAGCTGGAACCCTTTCGCCACAATCGCGTGCTCAAAGTCGTGCTCAAGCTCGACAAACCCTGGCCCGGGCATCAGACCGGCCAGTTCGCCTTCGTCACCTTCGACCCTCGCGAGGGCGCGCATCCCTTCACGATTTCTTCAGCGTGGAAGGGCGATGGCAGTATGTTTTTCCTTATCAAGGCTGTCGGCGACTACACAAGCCGGCTTGCCGAAACGTTAGAGATTGGCGGCACCGCCACGGTCGAGGGGCCGTACGGGGATTTCCAGTTTGCCGGACCTCAGCAAAGACAGATCTGGATCGGAGCCGGCATTGGCATCACCCCCTTCATCGCGCGCATGCAAGCGCTGGCCGCCGAACCCGACGGCCGCCAGATCGACCTTTTCTACGTGACGCAGTTGCCCGATCCGGCCTTTGTGGAAAAGGTCCAGAAAAATGCCGAGGCGGCTGGCGTCACGCTGCATCTGCACGTCAAGGGACGGGACCCGCGCCTGACTGCCGACGTCATCAAAGAGATGCTGCCGGACTGGCGCGATGCCAGTATCTGGTTCTGTGGCCCGGCCGGCATGGGGGATGAGCTTCAATCCTCCATGCAGAAGGCAGGTCTGGATCCGGCGGCCTTCCACCGGGAATTTTTCCAGATGCGTTGACGGGCCAGGCGTCAGAGCACGCCAAAGCCCGGCTGCCGCTCAACCAAACTCAAGCTGATAGAAGCTCTGGCTGGCGATCAGCGTCGCGCCGCAGGACGTGCGCATGCCTTCCAGCGCCGTCATGCGGTCCGAGCTGACGTTGTGGACGCCTTCGACGATGGTGTGCGTGTCGCCGCATTTGGGGCAGGTGACTCGGTCGCCGACGCGGGCCATGGGCTGGCCGAAGATGATGACGGTTTCATCGCCGGTCACGACGACGCCGCCGTGCGACGTCTTGTCGCCCTTGCGGATGACGGAACGTTGGGACATGGGTGGCGAGATATTTGTTTACAGATAGGTGCCGTCCGGCGCACGCCGAGCGGGTCCGACCACGAACGTGCCATCGGGCGCCATGCGCACTGGTCCGCCGCCGCCCTTGTAGGTCCCGTCGGGTGCGCGTTGCGGCGTGCCGGCCACGTAGGTGCCGTCGGGCGCGCGGGTGATGGGGCCTTCGCCGCCGACATAGGTGCCGTCTGGGGCGCGGCGCGGCTTGCCTGCGATGAAGTGCCCGTCGGGCAACATGCGGATGGATTTCGTCGTCATGGACGCTCCTTGGATCGGAGCGGAAATCATAACGATGCATCGTGATGCGCCTTGTAATAGGACGTGTCATCTTTGAACGTTATGCGTAAGTGAATGTGGGATGATTTCCGCCATTCCTGCTGCGGGCCGCGCCGTTCTCCGGCACGCATGCCGCCAGCCCACGCCACTTCTGCTTTAAGACATGACCGACATCAACGCCTTGTTGCTACCGATACCCGGCGATGCGCCCTGCGGCGTGGACCTGGTGTTCTCGCCCGAATTCGACGCCATCCGCGAAGCGCGCCGGCACGACGACCCTCAGCTTGACCAGGGCGACTGGATCATCGACCTGAAAGAGGCCGACTGGCCGGAAGTCGCGCGCATCTGTTCCGACGCGCTGCGCAACCGCAGCAAGGACATCCGCATTGCGTCGTGGCTGGCCGAAGCGTGGGCCAAGACGCGCGGGTTCGCGGGGCTGCGCGACGGCTACCTGCTGATCGACGGCCTTTGCCAGAACTACTGGGACGGCCTGCACCCCGTGCCCGAGGATGGCGACGTGCAGCAGCGCGTGGGCAACCTGGCCTGGCTGTTGTCCCGTTCGCAGCAACTGATCGGCGAGATCCCGTTGACCCAGGCGGACGGCGCGCGATACGGCGCGGTGCTCTGGGAGGCCGCGAGCCAGTTGGCCAACGCCGTCAAGCGCACGCCCGACAATGCCAACGAGCTGACTCGCGGCAAGCTCACGCTGGACCGTTTCGATGCCGCGCGCCGCGATACGCCGCCGTCGTTCTATTCCGAACTGGATAGCCAGCTGGAAGGCTGCGCGCAGGCGCTGGCGCAGCTTGAACGCACGCTGGACGAACGCCTGGGCGATGAAAGCCCGGCGTTCTCCCGGGTGCGCGAGGCGCTGCGCAACGTCACCGAACTGGCGCATCGTTTTGCGCGCGACGCCGGCCTGCTGGTGCGCGCCGACATGGCGCCGCCGCCGCAATCGCCTGCTGCGCCCGCCGTTCCCACACGCGTGGAGCCTACCTTGCCCGCCATCGATTCTCTTTCGACCGCCAACGAGCCCGCCGGCCATCCTGCCACGCCTGCTGCGCGCGGTCCGATTCAGACGCGCGAACAGGCGCTGGCGCAATTGCGCGAGGTGGCTGATTTCTTCCGCCGCACCGAGCCGCACAGCCCGGTCGCCTACCTGGCTGACAAGGCCGCAAGCTGGGGCGAGATGTCGCTGCACCTGTGGCTGCGCACGGTGGTCAAGAACGACGAAACGCTCTCCGGTCTGGAAGAGCTGCTGGGCATCAAGAAGGCCGGCGACAACAACTGATGCCGGCCAGCGGCGCGCGCCTTAGCGCGCCGCGCGGAACTCGATGCGCCGGTTCTTGGCGCGTCCTTCGGCCGTGGCGTTGGTGGCCACGGGCTGATCGGGGCCAGCCCCCATCGCTTCGAAGCGCGACACCGGCAGCCCCTTGTCCACCAGGTAATCGCGCACGGCATCCGCGCGCGCCTGGCTCAACGCCAGGTTGGTGCTGCGGCTGCCCGAGCTGTCGGTATGCCCGATGATCTGGATCTTGTCGGCGCGCAGCTTGGGCACGGCGTCCGCCACGCGGTCCAGCAGTTCGCGGCCACGCGCGGTCAGGCGCGTGCTGCCGGTTTCGAATTCCACGACGCGGTTGCTCAACAGGTTGTCCAGCACGTCCTGCTCGTCCTTGCCGGCCGACACGCGCAGGCCATTGACGATCTTGTACGTGGGGTTGAGCGACGTGGCGAAGTTGCTGGCGATCTGCTGCCGCGAGGCTTCGTTGTCCACCTCGCCGCGCAGCCGGATCTGCGTGCCGTCGATCTCCAGCTGGCCACGGTTGATCTGTTTGAGCGGGCTGTCCAGCAGCTTGCTCACGTGCTGCGACCAGTTGGGCGGCGCCACCACACCGCCCACGTCGATGCGGTCGATTACGTTGCCGACCCCGTAGACCTTTTGCAGCCGGGCCAGCACGTCGGCCTTGGTGGCCTCGTCCGGCACCGCGCCGCTGGCGACCACCTGGCCGGGTTGGGGAATGACGTTGGCCGGCACCACCGTTGCGGCGTCCTGGGCATGGGCCGCGCACGACAATGCGGCGGCCAGGGCAAGAATTAGCGTGCGCATGCGCTAGGCTCCGATGAAAACTTCGCGGAACGTTTCCAGCGCCTGGCGCAAGGAAAGCCGCGGTTGATCCAGATAGCTCGACAGCTTGGCCAGCCCGTGGCTTGCGCTGACGTGGTCGCGCACCCACGGGGCCGATTCCAGCACGATGTAGTGCTGCGACAAGGTCTGCGGCGTGGACAGCAGGCTGGCCAGCGTCTGCGGCGACGCGCCGCGAAAGCCCACCACTAGCCGATGCTTGCCCGCCACTCTGCCGATGAACACGGCGATCTCGAAGTCGGCGCGCGTGAGGAACGGCGCGATCAGCGTCATCCAGTAAGTCGCCACCAGGTTGATGTAGAGCGGGTCGTCGGGCAGTGGCAGCGCCAGGCCCGTGTCCAGCTGCGACGAGCCGCTGGACATCACGGGTGCAAGCAATATGCCCAACGCCAGCACGATGTCGTGCATGCTCGCGGCGTGGCCGTTGTTGCGCAGCATGGCTTCGACGCGCTCGATCGTTTGCAGATCGATGAAGGCGTCAAAGCCGTCGTCGGCCGCCGTGCGGATTTCCCCTTCCAGATCGTTCAGGGTTTGCAGCGCGGGGGCGGGGTCGCCGTCCAGCATCAGTTGCCCGGCAGCCGTGCCCATGCGGTTCCACATACGGCTGAACGCCAGCGGGCTGCGCGCGATGAAGTCCAGCGGCTTGGATACTTCAACCGAAGTCGCGCTGATGAACGGAAAGCGCCGACCCGACTGGTCGCGGCTGGGTTGCAGATGACCGGCGATGGCCAGCTTGCCACGGGACCCCAGCACGGCGAACGGCACTGGCTGCGCCTCGTCGTACAGCGTCTTCCAATGCGGGTCCTGCGCCAGGATTTCCATGGTGTTCGCTACCCAGGCGTCCAGCGTAGACATCAGCTGGGGGTGCGAGGTGTTCTTCACAAAATCACCACGGGACGGGATCTTGCCAAAGTAGGCCGTGCGGAACATGGGGGACTGCGGATGGCTCATTGCTGCGCTCCGGCAGGCGTCGGGGCGACGGAGGGTTGAGGGGAAGCGCCCACCACGGTGGCGGGTAGGCGCAGGTTGCGCAGCCCTTGGCTGCCCGGTTCGGTGCCGCCCGCGCTGGCGGCTTGTGCGTTGCTGATGATGCGCAGCTTGACCGGCACGGTGATGTTCGACTTGGTCCAGCTCATTTCAAAGCTGCCGTCGGCATTGGGCATGCGCTGCGATCCGGAGATCAGGCGTTCCAGGCCGAAGCGGCCGGGTTCGTTGATGACCTCGACCACGGTGCCGTCAAACGCGGTGGCCGTGATGCGCGCGCCGGGCGCGCCCTGCGCGTTGGGCCATACGAAGTTGACCCACTGCGGCGGCGTGTTGCGATAGCGCAGCTGCTGGCCGTCGATCTCGATCGTGTACTCCGTCACGCCGCTGGCCGGCTTGGGCTGGATCTGGAACAGCGTCTGTGGTTGGGAAGCCGCGCCCGAGCCCGCCGCGCCGCCCGCCAGCGGAGCCACCCACTGCGCGAAGTTGGCGGTGAACGAGGGTTGCAAATCGATGCCCATGTCGCCCCAGGTGCGCGCCGTGAGAATGTCGCCGCGCCGCACGGTCAGCGGGCCCAGCGTCTCGTTCACGTACTTGGCGATGCTGCCTTGCGGTCCGAAGACCTGGCCGATCTCTTCGCCGCTGGCCTCGATGCCCGCCTTGGTCGAGAACGGATACTTGTCGGCCAGGCCCTGACTGAAGGGCTGATAGACCTGCGCGTTCCAGACCTTGTTCAGTTCGGTCTGCGCCGGCTGCATGGCCACGGCGTAGCCCTGGATCAGCGGACGCACCAGCAGCGGGCGCAGCGTCTCGCGTTGCGCGGGCGTCAGGCCGGCCAGCATCTGCTCGTCGACCAGCTTCAACGCGTCGGCCAGTTCGGACTCCTTGCCTTCCAGCGTCTGGCGCATCAGCAGCAACGCGCCGGGGCCGGGGTCACCCTGGTTGTTGATCAGGTTGAAGCGAGTGCGGATCTTGGACAGCGCGGTCATGTAGTTGCCCATCAGCGACTGGTTATCGCGCGTGACGACCAGCCGCGCCACGTCCGAGAACTCACGCCCCACCGGCCCCATCGGTATCTGCTCGCCGTTAGCGGTCTGCGCCGCCTGTGCGGGTTTGGGTTGGCCCTGGCGCAGGATCACGCGCTTGAACCACGCCACCACGCCCGTCTGCGCCTGGGAAATGCCGGTGTTGATCAGCGAGGGATTGTCCCAGGAGGTCTGCTCATAGGTGGTGTTGATGAGTTTGACCAGCGGCGAATTCTGCGGATCGCCCAGGCGGTTCATGCCGTGCACCGCCTGATCGAAGCTGGTGAAGGGCTTGATGGTCACGCCGCGCAGCATCTTCTGCCATTCCTGCGCGTACTCGGTCTTGTACATCGTGGCCAGGCTTTTCTGGATCTGCTCCGGGCTGCCTTCCAGCGTCAGGTCGTCGCGCGCGTTCACGCCCAGCACCCAGTCGCTGGTCTGCACTTCGCGCCGCGCGGCTTCGCCGATGGCCGGTTCGATGTATTGCTCCCAGGCTTCGCGCGTGAACGTGCCGGGCACTGCGTAGCTGCCGGCCACCACGGCGGCATCGGCCTCGCCCATGATGCGCGCCACCGTCATTGCCGGGAAGCGCGTGGCGGCGCGGGCCTTCAGCGTGGAATAGGCGCGTTCGCGCGCGGGCATGCCTTGCATGACGCTGCGCAGGTTGCCGCGCGTGCGTTCCACCAGCGCCAGGTTGGTGTCGATCTGCGGCCAATCGGCGTCGGCGGCGCGCGCCACGTAGAAAGAGATCAGCCGCTCGGCGCTGCGGATCAGCTGGTCACGCGGCATCGCGCCGCGATTGGTTTCCAGCCAGCCGCGCCAGAAGCGCGTGATCTGATCCGACAGGTGAGTGGGATCCACGTGTTCGCGATTGGCCATCATCAGGTACGTCTTGAGCGCGTTGTACGCGTCATCGACGTTGGTGGGCGAGGCGTCCTGGAACAGCGTGTCGCCGCCATTGGCGCGGCCCGGCTGCGCTGGCGTCTGGGCGGGCGCGGACACGCGCGTTGCCGTCGCGCCGGCTGCCGCAGCCTGCGAGGTATCGACGCGGCCCAGATATTCTTCCAGGCTGGCCTTGACCGGCACCAGCATGAATTGACGCAGGCCGTTGTAGTACTCGGCCAGCAGGCGGTCACGAAGCACGTCGCCCTGATACAGGCCCAGCCCCAGCGACAGCGGACGGCTGGACGAATAACGGTCCAGCTGCTCGATGCGGTCTTGCAGGATCTCCATGGCCTCCAGGCGGCTTTGCAGATCGGTGCGTTCGCTTTGCAGGCGCACCACCTTGTCCAGATCCGCCTGCACGTTGGTAGCCAGTTGGCGGTTGCCCAGATACGACCAGCTCCAGCCGCCCAGCACCAGGCCCAGCGCCAGCACCAGGCCGAAGAAGGTCAGGTAGCGCATGCGGACCTTGTTCGGGCTGGCGTGCTGACGCACCAGCTTCTTGTCGGCGAAGATCACGCTGGAGAACAGGTCGCGCAGGAACAGGCCGTTGTGCGCCGCCGTGTTGTGCGTGGCCGCGCGCGTGGACGGGCGCAGGCTGAAGCGTTCCGCCAGCTTTTCTGTGGACGTGCTGCGCGAGGCGCCTTCCTGCAAGGCGCTGGTGAAGTAAAAGCCGCGAAACACCGGCTTGTACTGGAACGGGTTGGTCTCGAACAGGGTCGACAAGAAGGTGCGCAGCGCGGGCTTGATCGCCGCGAATTCCGGCGGGAAGGTCAGCAGGCCGGGGGGCAGGGGGCCACTGCGTCGCAGCGAAATCTGCGCCGTGCCCATTTCCTTCAGGCCTTCGTACAACTCGTCAAAGCGTTCGTCGAATTGCGTCAGCACGTCGCGGCTTTCGTCGGCGCCATACGGCAGCGTGGCGCCCCACACGCGGTCGCGCTCGCGCGGGTCGGCGTCGGCGAAGAATTCCGAGAAGCCGGCGATCAGGTCGGCCTTGGTGAAAATCACGTAGACCGGCGCGAACACTTCCAGCCGGTCCGTCAATTCCTGCACGCGCTGGCGCAGGTTCTTGGCCAGGTTGATGGCGAACTCGGGACCGGAATCCGTCAGTTCGCTGATGCTGGCCGCCACGATGATGCCGTTGATCGGCGCCTTCGGACGATGCCGCTTGAGCAGGTCCAGAAAGCTCATCCATTCGTTGCGGTCTTCTTCGTGCACCGAGTAGCGGCCAGCCGTGTCCAGCAGAATGCCTTCCGTCGTGAAGAACCAGTCGCAGTTGCGCGTGCCGCCCACGCCGCGCACCGCCGCGCCGTTCTTGTCGGCGAACGGAAATTGCAGACCCGAATTGATCACCGCGCTGCTCTTGCCCGCCGCTGGATTGCCGATGACGATGTACCAGGGCAGCTCGTACAGCGCCTCGTTGCCCGAGGTCTGGCCGATCTTGGATGTCTTGATGGTGCGCACCGCCTGCGTCAGCCGCTGGCGCAAGGCGTCGATGTCGTTGCGGTTGGCGGCGGGGCTGGAGACCGCGCCGGTCTGCACCTGTTGTTCCAGCATGTCGCCCAATTGCTGGTTGGCGCGCCGGGTGCGCCGGCGTCTCCACAGGTGCACGCAGAGCCACAGCACCAGCAACACTCCCAGCAGCACGCCCGCCCAGCCCAACGCGATCTGCATCGTGTCGGCAAACAGGAACAGGAAGACGATAAGCGCGATCAGCCCGATCACCATGAAGGTACGCGGGTTGGCGAGCACGCGTGCGCTCCAGTAGCGGAAATCGCTCATGGAACTGGAAAGACGAGATAGGAATCCTGAGGGGCTACGCATGGTTTTCGCTGTTATTTTCGGAGTCAGGCGGTCGTGCTGGCGGCGGGTCGATAGACCAGGGACGCGCAGCGCAATGCGGGGTCTTGCAGGGTAAGGGTCAGCACCGGTTGGTCGGACTGCATGCAGGCTTCGCCGGCCACGGCCAAGGTCAGCAGCGAGGCCGCCACGCCGGTATGGCCGCAGGCCACTCCGACGGCGTGGCAGTCCTTGCTGGCGTCCAGATGGCTGAATAATTGCGACGCCACGCCCAGGGCCTCAAGCGGCCGGCTGCCGCGATGGTCGGCGTCACTGACGACATGGACGACGCTGTCCGGGGCTGTCGCCGTGCGCTCCACCAGATCGCGCGCCAGCTCGGCCAGTGCGGGTTCGGGCGCAGCGCCTCGGGCGTCCGCGGGCTTCGTGCGTTGCGCGATGGGCGAGAAGGCGACGAGTAGTTCGGGGGTGGTGTCGAAGGCTGCGTTCTTTCCAGTGTCGGCATTGGCAGTGGCGGGCGCGGCGTTGCGCGCAAGGCTCAACAAGACGCCTGCGGCAGCTTCGCCAGGCACGCGGCCTTGCGGGTTCGCGTGCGTCAGCAGCGAGGCGTCCGCATCCCATCGCGCGACCTGGTCCTGATCGATGTAGCCGTCTCCGGCCAGCACGATGCGCCACGTCGGCGTGGCCGGGTCGTCGCTGGACGTAGCCGCCAGTTCGCGCAGCAGCGTATCGCCGGCCATCGCATCGCGCGCGGCATGTTCCGTGGCGGCCACGCGGCTGTCGGGCCACACGCCTGCCGCCGCAAGCACTTGCGTTCGTGCGCGTTCCCGCGCGGGCGGCGACCAGCTTGCGGGCAGCAGGATGTCAAAGCGCAGCAGGGGCCAGTCTTCATCGCGGGCCGGCACGTCCAGTTGCGTGACGCGGCGGTGCGCCTCGTCGGTAAGCGTCGCCGCGATGTCGGCCAGCATCGCGGTCACGCGCAAGCCTGCCGTGCCCAGCGCATCGGCATGCGCGCCGCGTTCGCGGGCGGCGGCGTACAACTCATCGTCGTTCAGCAGCGGCACGCGCGCGGCGAATACCGGGTAGCCCTGCAAGGTCTTCAATTCGGTATCGAGTTCGGGGCGCTGTTGTTCCATGAGCGCCTGTGCGATCGAGGCCGCATCGGCGCCTGCGCCGGCGCGGGCGGCGACGGCGACGATACGCAGTTCAGCCACCGAGGCCGTTGCTTGCTGCGGCGTGTCCATCACCGCCACCGGCTGCGGCTTGGGAGCACGCGCCGCGCGTACGGCCCGCGCGCCCAGCCATAGCGCACCCAGCAGCGCTAGCGGCAATGCGAACAGATACAGCCCGATATCCACGCCGGTCGGCAGCGTGCGCGACTCCTGCCACCAGATGATGACGGCCAGCCACACCAGCGCGAACAGCGCCAGAACCAGCAAGCCTTTTTTCAACAAACGTGCCATGTGTGCCCGGTCAGAAATATTGTTCTTGTAGCGGCGCATGCGCGCGCGTCTGGCGATGCGTCGTCCTCATTTCGTTTCTCCCGCTCGCTGCATGACGCCAGGCCGGCGCAGCTCGACGTGGCCGAAGTCCATCATCTTCCAGCGGCCGCCCCAGGTCAGTCCCACCAGCTCGGCGGTCTGGCCGAACAGCTCGTAGCCGCGCATGGCCCAGGGATCTTTTTCCGAAATCACAATCTTGCCGTCTCGATAGAACGCGCTGTCGGCCGCCAGGCCATATTGGTGATAGCTCTGGAACGCGCCCGCGTTCGTCACATGCGTGCCCATGCCGGCCAGTTCGTCCTGTCGCTGCGGGCTGCGATAGCCTTCGATGAGCGCCATTTCATATCCGTGCTGCTCGCGCATGATGCGATAGGCCAGCAGCAGCCGTTGCCGGAAATCGGCGTCCAGCAGATCCCAGTTGCGGCTCGCTCCGCCCAGCTTCGGACGCACCAATTCCACCTCGCGCGTGGTGAACGCTTCCGGCGGCAATGGGGCCGGCGGGGCCAGTCGTTCGCCCTCAAGCAGAGCCTGGATGCGGCGGTCCGGACCCGTCATTTGAGGGCTGTAAACGAATGTGTGATTGTGTCGCATGAGGAAAGCGAAAAGTGACGGTAGTAATACAACTGTCAGCCCGATTGCCACCTGCCAACGATGCCGCGCGACCCATCCCGCCGACGCTTTTACCCCGTTATTCAGGGCACCCGCGGTACCACCCACGGCTCCCCCTGCCTGGCTTGCGCCGCGCGTCGCGCCTCGCGCCACGCCCTGTGCGCACGCGCGCAATCCCCGGACCGCGCCTTGGCGCAGAGCCGGAAAAAACAGGAGAGCGGAGACGCCCACCGCCAGTAAAAAATACAGGGGCAGTAGCAGTAACAAGATAGGTCCCTCACGTGAAGGCGTAATCTTTTGTTCTATTGCCGCGTGAGGCAAGCGATCCGGCGTTGCAAACCGCGTCGGTCCCTTAGAAATCGTAACAAGCAGCAGTGATCCGGAAGAGGTGTTCGGGTATTCTCGACGAGCTTGGTTACAGGGGGGCTGCACACGCCTCCTGCTGACACGGGAACCCGCATGGCAGAAGACGAAAAAGAAGCTCGCCCTACGACGACCGCGCCGAGTCTACTCAGCGGTTCCGCACCCGCGCGAGGCGAGGCCGAGTCCACACGAATACTGGCGGCGCTGGAAGGGCGCGCGCCCGAAGCCGAGGTCAAACACCTGGCCGCGCGGCGTGCATCGCGCGCGAGCCGGTGGATGGCGCTTGCGCTGATATTGGCATTGCTGGCCGGTGCAATCACATGGTTCATCCACGAAGACACGACGGCCTCGTTGCAAGCGCAAGCGTCAGCCTCGACCCACGCGCCCGCGCTGGCTAGCGGATCCGTGGCCACGTCCGCGAGCACCTCCACGCCCACCTCCACCGCGACTCAAGAGCCGGTGGACAAGCCGCCTTCGGTCGCCGCCATCATCGACGAATCCCCGCCCGCGCCCGATGCGGATGTGGGCCGTGGCGAACCCGATCCATTGCGCGAACCCACCAACCCGCTGTCCGTGCTGGCGATGACTGCACCCGCCGCCGCAGCCGCAGCGCCGGGTCCCACGCGCGAGGCGGCGCAGCAGCAGCGTGCGCGCGAAGCCAGCGTCTCGCCCGGCAACGCACCGCGTTCCGTCAAGCCCGCCGCCGCGCCGCCGCGCAAGGCCGCCAAGCCGTCCGACACCGACGCGGCGCTGTTGTCCGCGCTGATGAATTACGGCCTGCCGCCTGCCTCTCCGCCCGGCACGCGTGTGTACAAGTCCGATGGCGTGTTCATGCGCGAGATGCCGGGCTCGCCGCTGTCAGAGCGCTTGAAAGAATGCCGCAAGCTCAGTTTCTTCGAAGGCGAACAATGCCGCCTGCGTGTCTGCGCGGGGCAGTGGGGCACGGCCGCAGAATGCCCCACGCCGCAAGCGAACGTCGAACCGTAAATGCGTAACGTCCTAATCCTGCTCTTATCGCCCCTGTCCCTCCGCGAGGTTTTTGCTCCATGGCTGTGAACGCAAGCAACGGCAATGTCAGCGCGCAGTCCCGGCTGTATCGCCTGGATGGCGAGGGCGCGATCGCGTCCCTGCAAGTGGAAGGCTGGGTCGCGCGCGAGGGCTTGTTGGACCTGAGCGAAACGCGCATCGTGGCGCTGGCCGATGACGCGGCGCTGGACCTGAACGACATGGTCTCGCGCCCCGCGACGTTGTGGGCCACGCGCGCCGATGGCAGCGAGATCGGCCGCAGCGGCGTTGTGCGCGCCGCTGAAATGCTGGGCGGCAACGCGGGCAAGGCGCGCTATCGCATCACGCTCGCGCCGTGGCTATGGCTGGCCACGCAGCGGCGCGACAGCCGCATCTACGAGAATCAGCCGGTGCTGGAAATCGTGCGGCACGTGCTGGACAGCTACCAGGGCTACACCTACAAGGTCGCCGACGACGTCGAGCGTCACCTTGCGGACCTGCCCACGCGCCCCTACACCACGCAGTATCGGGAAACGGACTACGCCTTTCTTACACGCCTGTTCACGGAGTCCGGCCTGGGCTGGACCACCGTTGAAGATGCCGCCGCGCCCTCGCGCCATGCCGTGCTGATTTTTGCCGACAGCCGCAGTCTGCCCGAAGACGCCGAATCCGCCGGCGCGGGCGTGCGCTTTCAACGGGCACATGCCACCGAGACGCGCGACGGCGTGCAAGCGCTGGCGCGTCGTCGCCGCCGCGCGGTCGAGCGCGTCACCGTGCTGGGCTGGCACGGCAGCGGCAAGCACGCCATCACCGGTCAGGCGCTGGCGGGCCCCGCCGATGGCGGCGACGACGAGAGCGCAGGGCTGGAGTGGTACGAGCCGCTGGGCCACGGCGGCCTGTTGAATCAGGCGCACGCGCAGTTTTCGGCAACGCTGTTGATGCAGGCCGCGCAGGCCCGCGCCGAAACGTTCATCGGCCAGGGCAATGTGCGCACGTTCCGATCCGGCACGCGCTTCACGCTGCAAGACATGTCTCCGCTGGGACCCTCGGGCGAAGCCGGGTTCGAGCCGGTCTTCGCGTTGGATCGCGTGGAACACGTCGGTGTGAACAACCTGCCCGGGCAGGCTGACGCCGCCCTGGCAGGCAAGATGGGCGCGCTGGACGACTTTCTTTGTTTTGACGACGACAGCGACGCAGCAAACGCCAGCGGCGAGATCGATGACGCGGACGACGCCGCCATCGGCAAGGGGCGCAGGCCCGCTGCCGCTGTGCTGGCGCGCGCGCATGAGGTCGGCTACGCCAATCGCTTCTGCGCGGTGCGTTGCGACCGGCCCTGGCGCGCCTTGCCTGACGTCGCGCGCGGCGCCCGCCTGGCAGGCGCACCGTCGGTGGTCGGCGTGCACACGGCCATCGTGACCAACGCCGAAGGCGCCACCGAAGCCAGCGGCGAAGACGAGATTCACCGCAATGCGCGCGGTGACGTGCGCGTGCGCTTTCATTGGCAGGCCGATGGCGAAGGCCTCGCAAAAAGCCGTTGGGCGCGCGTGGCGCAGCGACAGGCGGGCGCGGGCATGGGCATGAGCTTCGTGCCGCGTATCGGCCAGGAAGTGCTGGTGCGATTTTTGGATGAGGACATCGACCAGCCCCTGGTTGTAGGCGCGCTATACAACGGACGCGGCGAAGGCGGCATTCCGTCCACGCCGGGCGGCAAGACGGGCGAAGCCATGAACACCGACGTGTACAAGGCGGCAATCGACGGCAAGCCCAGCGCGCAGGCCAACCTGGCCGGCGGCAACGCGCCTGCGTGGCATGGCGCGGCAAGCGGCGACGAACAGCATCGCAACGCCGCTGCCCTGAGCGGCTTCAAGAGCAAGGAATTCGGTGGCGAGGGCTACAACCAGATCGTCTTTGACGACAGCGACGGCCAACTGCGCATGCAGATCAAGTCCACCCAGGCGGCCAGCGAACTCAACCTGGGCCACCTCATCCATCAGGCCGGCAACTATCGCGGCAATGTGCGCGGCGTGGGCGCGGAACTGCGCACCGACGCATTCGGCGCGTTGCGGGGCGGCGCGGGCGTGCTGCTGACCACCTACGCGGCGGGCGGCGGCGACCCCGCGGGCGATGCGGCCGCGCCCCTGGCGCTGGCGGGGCAGGCGGACATCATGGCGCAGTCCTTCGATGGCGTGATTGGCGCGCATCAGGGCGTGCGCCTGGCCTCGGCGCGCGGCACCAGCTCCGAAGGCGCCAGCCGGCTGGATGGCGAACGCGCGCCGCTGGCGGCGATGACGCACGCCGTCTCCGGCACCGTGGACGGCCAGGCTATCGGCGGCGCAGCGGGGGATGCGTCGGCCAAACACACGGAAGTGGTCGACGGCAAGGTGCCGCACCTGACCGATCCGCTGGTGTTGATGGCCGGTCGCGCCGGCCTGACGCAGGCCGCCGGACGCAACGTGCAGGTCGCGGCCGGCGAACTGGTGCACTGGTCGTCCGGCCAAGATCACAATCTGGCCGTCATCGGTTCGCTGCGCGTGCACACCGGGCAGGCGCTGGGTATCGTGGCCGGCGTGCAACAGGGCGGCGCAGAGTCGGGACTGGACTTGATCGCCGGCACCGGTGAGGTCGATGTGATGTCGCAGCACGACGTGCTGACCGTGCAGGCGCAGCAGGACCTGCGCATGGTCAGCGCCAACGCCGGCATTGAATACGCATCGCCCAAGCGCATCCGCATCGCCAACGCGGCGGGCGCAAGCATCGTCATCGAAGGCGGCAACATCACGGTCACCGCGCCGGGCCGCATCGACGTCAAGACCGGCAACAAGCAATTCGCCGGCCCGACCCAAATGCCGTATCCGTTTCCGCAGTTCACGGTATGCAAGACCTGCATTCTGGACGCCCAGGAAAGCGTGCAGTCGATCACTGACAAGGCGTAGTGGCGATGTCGTATTCCTGGCGGCAGGCGCTGCTTTCCACTATTTCCGAATTGCCGCATCATCGCGGCCCGTATGGGGAAGCCGCGCGCGCGTATGTGATCGTCGATTTTCGCGGCCACCCCGACCTGCTGGCGCGTATCACCGCAACGGAAGACCTGAGCTTTGGTTCGATCTGGGCGCAAACCGGGCTGGACATCTACGGCGATGTTGCGCCCTTGCTGATCGACGTGGATGGCGCATCGCAAGGCGTGCTGCGCGGCCCGCCCCGGCCTGATTTCAGTACGCCGCTGCTGCGGGTGCTGGACGCCTTGCACGAACGCGACGGCGGCCGCTACGCGATGATGAGCTTTGCATCCGCCGTGCCGCTGGAAAAGCTGATCGCCCACTTCGGACATTTTTGCGACTACGCCTTGCCCGACGCCAGCGAATTCTTCCTGCACTGGTACGACACTCGCATCCTGGCGCGCGCCTTGCAGGTCTGGACGCCTGCGCAACGCGAGCGCTTCGCCTCGCCGCTGATCACCTTGCGCTACCCGCTGCGCGACGGAGGGCAGGCCGAACTGGCCGGCGCTGGCCGTCTGCCGCAGGCTCCCGTCCAAGGAATTCAACGCTTTACGCCCGAGCAGCACCAGATGCTGTTCGATCTGGACTACCCGGACAAGATCGCCGTGCAACTGCGCCGCCTGTACCCCGGACTGCTGCCCGGCGACCCGGATCAGGATGCGCTGGTGCCGCGCGTGCAAGCGCAACTTGAACGCGCGCGCGCACACGGCGTGGCGGGCGATAAGGACACGTTCGATTATGTGGCCTGGGGCGTGTCGATCTCGCCGCGCTTCGATGAGCATCCGCGTATCCGCGAAGGGCTGCGGGCGTATCGGCCGGATGGCGACGGCGCGCTGGCGCGGGCGCTGGCAGGCGTGCCCGATGCCGTGTGGGACGAGGTCCAGGCCATGCATCGTGCGGATGAGGAAGGGCGCATGGAGCGCCCGACCACGGGAGCCGACGGTGCGTAAAGGATGGCTCGGCGTCGTGATGTGGCTGGGTTTGCTGGCTGGTTGCAATGGCGAGCCTACCTACTCGGGCGTCAGTTTCGTGGCCTACAACTACACGCCGTGGAATTTGGAGCCGGTGCGGCTGAGTGATGCGTCGGGGAATGTGGCGGGGTCCAGCACGCTCGTCGCGGGCGGGGGAGCAGGAGCCATCGCCTGCTGCTACAAATTCTCCGGAACAGAATTCACGGTGAACTGGAGCGGAGGCGATCCGGACGTGATGCGTAAGCACCTGTTCGACGGCAAGCTCGACGAGGTGATGTTCAAGAAGGAAACGCCGGTGCATTTTCCCGCCGCGAAAGTTCCTGATGGCGACGGCCCGCTCGTTCTCGAACTGCACATCTATCCAGATGAGCATATGGAGCTTGCATTGACTCGCCAACTGGTGGGGAAAGAGCGGATTCCTCTTACCGACACCATTCGCTGGCTTTATGGAAAGTACCGAGATGACCTGGTTGGATACGATCATATAGACCAATTGGGCGACGTACTCGCAAAAGTCACCAAGCAGGCCTGGATGCGATATCGCATCGAGGACGCCGAAGATATGCGGGCGTATATGTATCTCTACTTCATCGTGGCCTCCGACTTCGATAAGGACGCTGAGATCGCAGCGATTCTGAAAGATCCGAATCGAAAGCCGGGCGAATTCGGTCGTGCGGTGGCTGCGCTGTCGGCAGAAAAAATTGCCTCGCTCAAGGCGTCAGGCAAGCCGCCCGGAGAGAAGAATGTTTGAAGTGAAGATGAACGAAGCGTCGTGGCCGCAGGGCTCGATGGCGTGGGATACCAAGGGAGTCACGAATGCGTAAAGGGTTGATCGGCGTCCTGTTGTGGCTGGGCCTGCTGGCCGGCTGCAATGGCGAGCCTACCTACTCGGGCGTCAGTTTCGTCACCTACAACTACACCCCATGGAACCTGGAGCCTGTGCGGCTCAGTGACGCGTCGGGCAATGTGGCAAGTTCCAGCACGCTCATCCCTGGCGGGGGAGCGGGAAGCTTCTCTTGCTGCTCCACTTTCAAGGGCACTGACTTCACCGTGAATTGGAGCGGGGGCGACCCCGTTCTGCTTCGCAAGCATCTGTTCGACGACAAATTCGACGAGATGTTGTTCAAGAAGCAAACGTCGGTGCATTTCCCCGCCACGAAGATTCCCGGTGGAGATGGCACGCTCATTATGGAATTGCACATCTATCCCGATGAGCATATGGAGCTTGCATTGAGCCGCCAGATGGCGGGACAAGCAAGGATCCCGATCGTTGAAACGAGTCGCTGGTTGTACAAGAAGTATCGCAACGAGCTGGACGGATACGAGGACTCTTATGAGTTGAACGAGGTGCTTGCCAAAGTCACCAAGCAGGCCTGGACGCGGTATCGCATCGAAGATGCCGAAGATATGCGCGGCTATATGTATCTCTACTTTATCGTCGCTTCCGATTTCGACCAGAACGCTCAGATTGCGGCGCTATTGAAGGATCCCAATCGAAAGCCGGGTGACTTTGGTCGTGCGGTGGCGGCGCTGACGGAAGACAACATTGCCCAGATCAAGGCGGCAGGCAAGGCGCCTGGAGAGAAAAATGTCCAGTAATCGGATCCCTGAGCAGGACAGAACGCCCGCCTCGGTATTGAAGGCGATGGCGGAAAATGAGGCCGCCTATCCAAAAGACTCGTGTACCGAATGCGGTATCACCTTGCGGATGGGGTTTTTCTTCGATGGGTTCGGGCGCAACAAGGACCTCGACGAGAAGAATCCAACGTTCCTGTCCAACGTGAGCCGGCTATGGATGGCGCACTTCCGGGAAGACGATCCGGACATGCCGGGCAAGCAACGCTGGTTCGCCCTCTATTACTCAGGCATAGGCGTTGAACTGAACGAGAGCGCCAAGGCGGACGTCGTCGTCAGCGCGCTCAAGATCGCGGGCGGCAAAATGGCCGACAAGGCGGTCGACAGTGCGAAGGATGCCGCAAAGAACATTACGCGCCTGGATGAAGTGCCCAATGTGGATGGCATGGGTCGCATCAAAAAGGCAACCCAGCAGTCCGTCAAGGACGCGTCTTTCCAGCCTATGGTGAAGGCTTACAAGGACGTGGTGAAAGATGTCAAAGCCCTGCCCGAGAAGACGGTAAGGATCTGGAACGCGCTGGATCCCGAGCGGATCGGCAATCGGGCCAAGGCCACGGTTCGAGGCTTCTGGGCAGATTTCAAGAAGAATCCGCTGAAGGTCGCGTGGACGGCGACGAAGAATGCCGCCAAGGCCACGATCATGGAAGGCGTTCCGGTCGTCCGCGACAACGCCGCTGTGGCCATGTTGATGGGAACCGGCGTCGATACGCGCCTGGAGGCGGCCAAGCGCCAATTGCAGCAAGCGTATGAAGGTTGCAACGCGGGCACCGAGAAAGTGGTGCGTATCGAGATCACCGTCTTTGGCGCGGACCGGGGCGGAGTGATTGCAAAGCAGTTCGTCAACGACATCGTCAAGAAGTACAAGCGCCGGCACGATCAGGATCTGGCCATTATCGGCAAGGATGGTGCGCCCGATGCCAAGATACGGATCCGCTTCCTCGGCTTGTTTGATGCCGTCGCATCGATCATGGACGAGAACACTTTCCTGGGATTTCTCCCGTTCACCGATCTGCTCAAGCAAACGCACAAGGACCGCACGCTGACCGTGCCCGCCGCGGTCGAAAAGGCCGTGCACTTCGCGGCGGCGCATGAACTGCGGCGCAACCAGCGACTGGACTCCCTGGAAAAGACGCGCGGCCTCCAATATCTGTATCCCGGTTCCAGCGGGGATGTGACCGGCGTGGCGCCGTTGGGATCGCTGGGCACCCGCGCGTCGTTGTCGCGCGTGCCACTGCGCGAGATGATGAATCTGGCGCTCTCGCAAGGCGCGGCGCTATACAGCATGGAAATCCTGGCTCGCCGTGATCCGGTGCTTTATAGAATGTTGTCCCTGGCCTCCCCCATCGAAGACGAAGGCCAGAGCTACTACGTTCAGGATTTGGTCGCCGCCTACCGCGAACTCGTCAAGTACGAACCCGGGTGCGACTTCATGCCGCACATGGAAATATTCCTGCGCTGGCTGGCGGTGCGATATCAAGACCCGGTGTTCCGCGCGGGGATGTCGGACCCTGCCGAGGCATGGATCAAGGACCGCGACTTCTTCACGCCCGAACAGGAGTACAACGAAGAACTGCGGCGCGTGACGGCGATGTCCTCAGAAGATCAGAAGAAGCCCGAGAACACCGCCCGTCTGCGCGAGCTTGAGGCGCTGAAGAATGAACGTTGGGACCGTGCCTCCGAAAGCCGTGGCGAAGCGCCTCCGCAGCGATTCAAGCCGCTCTGGGAACGTCTGGAAGAGGAATACAAAAGCCTGGAACGCGCGGAGCAACAGGACGCCGCCACGGCGCAACGTCGCGCCGATCTGGAGCGCAATAATCCGCAAGTGCTGCGTTCGATGGAGTTGATGGATCAGGATATGCGCGACCGCGAGAACATGCGCAACGAGATCATCACTCGCGGCGGCGGCACACCGGAAAAGGCGGCCGACCCCTTGGCCGACATCAAGGCCAATCGCGCCATGCAAACGCGCCTGCTGACCGCCTGGCGCGAAGCGCGCGACGGCAAAACGCAGTTGCCGCCGAAGGTCATGACCCTGTTCGACTGGCTCGTACACGACGCCATGTTGAGCAGCTGGCCCGATCACCTGCTGGCCAGCACCTCGATGTATTTCCGCGTGCGCGACAAGGATATTTTCGCCAAGACGGATAGCAAGGCGGAAATGGAGCAGCGGGCCAAGGACATGCGCAGCGCGGAAAAGGTCGAGGCCCAGGCGGCGCGTACCGAGCAGAACATGCAGCAGATGACGCCCGCGCGGCCTTGATGGGGCGGGCATGCGCGGCGCAGGGATGACGCATCAAGCGGCAACCCCTGCCTGTTGCCGCGCCTACGTCTTGCCGGCTTCGACCTCGATCGTCACCGTATTGGACTTCACGCTTTCGGCCTCGATATACACCTCGTAAGTCGCCGGGGTGGCGGGCAGGTGCAGGACGCCGGCCATGTCGGTGGTGAAGCGCGTTTCGACGGTCATGCCGGGAGGCAGGGCAATCTTGGGCGGCGCAGCGCCCTCGCTGGGATCCACCGACACGTTGGGCAGCTTGGGCCGTACGTAGTTGAAGGCGATGCCGCGATACACCTTGCCGGTGCGCTTATCCACCGCCACGAAGCGCGGCAGTTGCGGGTCTTGCACCACGGGCAGGATGCCGCGTGCGCACACGGGGATGGTCAGGGTGCTGCCGTCGCGGATCGTCACGCGGGTGGGCGCCGCGATGCGCATCTGCGCGTCATAGCCTTGCAGCGGCGGCATGCAGGCGTGTTCCTTCTGCGAGTGCGCGGGCACCGAAGCGAAGGTGGCGGGTTCAATCCAATCGGTCGTCATGATGGGCATGTCGGTTTTCTAAAAATGGACGGCGTCAAAACGCCGTCCAGCCTTCGGAGCAGTCGACCTTGCGCACGGCCTTGCTGCAACTGGGGCAGAAATGGATGTTCGCGCAGGTGATGCCGTACATCACGCACTGCCCGATTTCTTCGTTGTACTGGCCATTCTGGTTGGGCAGGCCGTAATAGCAGTGGCCCCCCGCGTTGTAGTAGAAGTGCGGCGGCGGGTCCAGCTTGGAATCGTCGGCCGAGTCGTCCTGATTGCGCAGACCCGGCCAGTCCGGCCCGCTGGGTACCATGCCCAGCAAGTGGCCCATTTCATGGGCGAGCGTTTCGGTCAGGTAGGCCTGCGAGTTGGGCTCGTAGGGATCCAGGGTCGACACGAACAGCAGGTTGGTGCCGGTGATGGCCAGGCCGGCGTAGCTGTCCGCCACGGTGTTGAACTGGATGTTCAGCACGCCGGTCAGGGGCGTGGGCGACAGGCGCGTCAGGTCCACCGACACCGACCAGACCGATCCATTGGCTTCGCGGATCGGCGTGATCAGGTGGCGCGGTATGGACAGAGAACGCTCGGCGCCGGAGGCATCACGGTACAGATAGCGCGCATGCACCAGCCAGTCGTCGCTGGCGTCGAATTCGTACCAGAGGCTCGATTGGCTGCGGTCATCATTGACGATTGGCACGGTCATGACGCGTCCGCCCGGGCCAGCTGGCACCGGCAAGCGCATGTCGCCGCTGACCCCGGGCGCCGCCAGCCGGTCGACGTGGCAGACGACCAGCGTGTAGGGCTCGCGCTGCTTGCCGGGCGAATTCGCGTAGACGCCGCGCACCGCGTTCATGATGGCTTGCTGCGATTCCGGGCTATCGGCCGCATCCACGGCCGAGCGGCCCCGGAATTGCAGGCGGGGCAGCTGGATCATGTCGATGCCGTGCCGCGCGAACTCCGCCGTCACGGGCGTGACATCGGCCAGATGGCCGGCCGGATGCGCGCTCATGCACATCACTTCCTGGATGTACAGCCGACGCACGGTCTCGACGCGCTCGGTCTTGATCAGCTGACCACGTTCGTCGCGCACCTCGAACAGATAAAGGTTCAGGCCGGCGGCGGGCAGCGCGATATCGTCGACGATGCGCTTGCCGTCCGCGTTGGTGACGTAGCTGCGCGGGTTGCTATGCGGCTCTTGGTAGCTCGCGCGGCGGCCGCGTTCGCGGGCCGAGTAGGGCAGGTTGGCGGGATCGGCCTTGACCGTGATGGTGAAGCGATGCTGGCCCGGGCGATTGAACTCCACGTGAATGCGCGGGCGATTCGATTGCCGTTCGGTGGTGGTCAGCGCGCTGCCGTCGTTCCAGCGTTCTGCAACCTGCTCCAGGTTCACGTATTGCAGGCGCGCGCCGTCCTGGCGGGCCCGATAGGTGGACACGCCCGGCACCACGCGGCCGGAACCACTGGCGGGTGGCGTGCCTCCCGGCAAATTGGTGCCCTGCGTGCGCGCCACGGGTCCTAGTCCCACCGAGTCCAGCACATCGCGCGCGATCTGCGGCAACGGTGAATCGGCCACGCCAGGTATCTTCATCAGCACCTCGGCCACCTTGGGCAGCGTCTCGGTGGCCAGCGTGGGCGATTGCAGGATGGCGCCGACCACGCTGGGCACCGACGAAGACGACAGGCCCGGCATGCTGAGGATGGCGCCCGCCACCGACGGGATGTTGGCTTGCTTGACGTCGGGCAGGGTGAACAGCGTGTCGACGGCGGAACTCAAGGCGGCCATGCGGTCGCCACTGGCGTTCAACGCCTGCGTCATCACCGGCACGATGGCCGCGCTGACGTTGGCGCTGACGCCGCCCGCCGCAAACGTGGACGCGCCCGACAAGGCCGTGGACGCGGCGCTGGCTTGCTGCGCGAACGTGGCCAGTCCCCCGCCTGCGGCGACGGCCCCGATGCCCACAGCGCCCGAGCCGCTCGATGCGCCGGCAGCCGACGCACCCGCGCCGCCCACGGCGGAAAGATCCGTGGTGCTGGTGGCGGGCGTCGTCTCGGACATGCCCGCCGCGCGCGCGGTGGCGCTGCCGAGGACCGAGTCTGGCGTGGAGGGTGCGGCCGCGACGGGCGCGGTCGTTATCGCCGCGCCGGTGGCGGGAGTGGTTGCCGGTGACGCGGTGGAGATGGGAGCGTTGTTACCGCCGAGAGGGGAGGCGGATGTGGCGTTGGTGGGTGCGTTGGTGGATGCGTTGGTCGCGACCGTAGCGTTGGACGGTGCATTGGTGGACGCGCTGGTCGCGGCCGTCGCGCTGGTCGGTGCGTTAGTGGATGCACCGGTCGCGGCCTTAGCGTTGGTCGATGCGTTGGTAGATGCACTGGTTGCGGCCGTCGCGTTGGTCGGTGCATTGGTGGACGCAGTGCCCGTGCCCGAGGCACTGGCTGGCGCTTGGGCGGCTCCGTCCGTCGGGGACGATGCGTTGGCTGTTGCGTTTGTCGAGGCGTCTGCTGAGGCGGGCGCGTTGGACGGTGCTCCACCTGACGCGGTGGGTGAGCCAGCCGGCGCGCTCGCAGCCGTGCCCGTCGTGGCGCCAGCCGATGAGCCTGCGGGAGCACTGGCGTTTGCCGTGCCGCCGACAGCCCCTGTCGAGCTTGCGTCGGTCGTCGCAGCTGACGAGCCGACGCCGGCGTTCGACGCGGCAGGGGCCGCACCATGTCCGGTGGCGCCTGCAAGAGTAGCGTCACCCGCACCGGTCGAGGCTGGCGTAGCGATGCCGCCGGGTTGAGCGATGGCGGACGTCGAGGCCGGTGTAGTGTTCGCAGCGGCCGTGGTCGCGCTTGCCGCGCTGCCGGACGATGCGCCCAAGCCCGCGCCCGCCGCGCCAGCGGCGGCATTCACGCCGACTGATGGCTGCGTGCCGGGAACATCCAAGGCGCCCGCGCCGGATGCGCCGGGAACGCCTACGCCTTGCGGCAGATTCGCCTGCGACGACGGAACGAAGCCGGGCGTTTGCGCGGTGAGGCCGGGCGTCATGGAAGGCGTCGCGTCCGATACGGTCGACGAGAGGGGGGCGCTGGACGCCATCAGCACGTTGGTGTCCGAGGTCGCGCCAAGGGGCGTCATCGTCGCCAAGCCCTTGTTTGCATCAGTGCTTGCCAACTGCGTCAGCGCGTCGTCTTGCATCACGCGCGGCGCGGACGTGGGTGTCGCGCCGTTGGCGGTGTTGACCCAACCCGTGTCCGCTGACGTGACGGAGGTTTGCGTGTCGACGTGGCCCAGGTCGCCGATGCCGGACAGCGCGCCGTCTGCACCGCTTGCTGGCGAGGCGGCCTGGGCGGTGACGCTGGCGGCGTTAGCCGTGCTGGCAAACAACGCGCCAGCGGTGGCGGCCACGGACGCGAGCAATGCGGCGTCAGGCAAAGCGGATTGGGTTTGCGTGTCGCGCCCATCGGAGGACGCGCCAATCGGCGCCGCGTCGCGCTTGATGGGTGCGCCGGCTGGTGCAAATGACAATGACGCAGGCGTCTTCGCGTCCGAGGGCGTGCCGGCGTGGGTCTGTCCTGCGACGTTGAAATGCTCGCCGCCGGCATCGCTCGCTGATGATGCGGGGTGGGTTGCGTCGCCGTTGTGCCGTGTCGCACTGACGGCAGCAGCGGACGCGGTGGTCGCGGCCGCCGCCACGAAAGCGGAAGTTTCGCCGTGCCCGAAATGAGAAGTCGTCGACGCTGATGTTAGGGAAGCATCCACGTTCCGCGCGGCGTCAGAGGCGGACGCCGTGCCGGTGGCGGGGGGCGCGCCTTCGTAAGAGAGAGAGGCCTCCGTTGTGTCGGCATTCTGCGCCTGGCCGTTGGCCTCGGCACGCGCGCGCAATGTCGTTGCTGCGCCCAGGGTCGAGGCGATTGCGGCAGGCAGTCCATTGCCGTTGGCTGAATCGAGAGACGTGGCAGGCGCCACATCGGAAGTCACCAGCGCGCTGTTTGCCGTTGTCGCGGAGGGCGGATTGTCTTGCGCGCGAGTCGACATGCCGGACACGCCCGTGGTCGCTTGCGAGCTCGCGTGAGAGGCTCCCGAAGGCTGATCGTTTGCAGACGTCGCAACTGCGGCATTCTGAGTTGATCCACGCGATCCGGCCAGTGCGGCAATGGTGCCGATCCCAGCGCCCGACAGCGTGGCGGTTTGGGACGCGAACCGCGCCGCGTCGGCGGGCATGGCAGTCTTGGCTTCGCTGATGTTGGCAGCGGATGTTGCAAGGTCCCCTGCGATGCTTGTCTGCGCCGGCGTGGCGTTTTCCCAAACGTTGCCCATCGCAACCGTGGCTTGCGTATTTGTGGCCGTAGCAGGAACGCCGGGCAACGCGGTGCTATCCGTGGACGCCGTCAAGTCGGGCGCGGTAGTGGGCGATATCGCCACGGTGGCGGCGGGCGCAGCGAAGGGGTTCGACGCAAAGTCCGCGACAGGCGCGGCGACAGCATCCGACGCGGAGGCAAGCGAGGGCGCGTCGAAAGAAGAAGTCGTGGGCGCAACCGACGAAGCCAACGAAGATGTTCCCACCGCCGCGCCGTCGGCCATGACCGAGGACGCGCCGGCAGTCGCCATCGCGGGCGAGATCGAAGCTGCTCCATCACCTGCGAAGGAAGGCGTGGCAGTGGCAGTGTTTATGCCCGCCATGGAAGGCGCGAAAGAGGAAACGCCCGCGCTCGCAATCGACGGGGTAACGGAGGACGCACTGGCGCTTGCAATCGACGCTGCGCCAGCGCCTGCGATGGACGGCGCAACCGCCGACGCGCCTGCGCTCGCAATCGTCGGCGCAACAGAGGACGCACCAGCGCCCGCGACCGACGAAGCACTCGCACCCGCGATGGACGGCGCAACCGCCGACGCGCCTGCGCTCGCAATCGTCGGCGCTACAGAGGACGCACCTGCGCCCGCGACTGAGGATGCACTCGCACCCGCGATCGAAGGCGCAACGGCCGAAGCGCCTGAGCTCGCAAGCGTCGGCGCAACCGAGGACGCACCAGCGCCCGCGACCGACGATGCACTCGCGCCGGCCATCGACGGCGCAGCCGCCGAAGCGCCCGCACCCGCAACCGTCGGCGCAGCCGAGGATGCCCCGGCACTCGCAATCGCCGGCTCACCTTCGGAACCCCCGGGCGCAGCAACAGACGCGGGGGCTGCCGTCGCAATGGGCGACGAGGCGGATGAATCAACGGCTGGCGCGGCTCCTGCGGCAGCGCTTGCCACGGGTGTACCCGAGGCGGAGCCCGCAGCCACCGTCTGCGTGGCCTGCGGACCATCGCCGGTTTGCGCGGCGGCGGTCGCCGCATTGCCGGTTCCTGGCGACGCCGGGCTGGCGGCACTCGACGGCGCAGACGCGTCGGCGACCGAGGCATCCGCTGCAACGCCGGGCGACGCCGTGTTCTGTGCCGATGCCGTCGAACCGCCAGAGGCATCCGCTGCAATGTCTGCCGCCGAGCTTGGCGAGTCGGCGCTTGCCGGGGCGACACCCGATGCTGCTGTCGTCGACGGCATAGCGTTCGCAGCGGTCGCGCTTGCAGGCGTCGCGCCCGCCGACGCGGCACCCGCCACGCCAGCAGCATTACCCTGCGCAGCTCCCGCTCGCGCAAAAGTCGCCGCACCGGAAATCATGCTCGATGCGCCTTCGGGCGCGACCGACGCCAGCATGTCGGCGGCGGCGGGCAGGGCCGCGGTCGGATCCTTGATCAGCGCGGCGGCTTGCGATACCTTGCCGGCCGCCGACGCGGCGGAGTCGATCATGCCGCCGACGCCTGGAGCCGCCGAACCCAGCATGCCGGATGCGGCAGGCAGCGCCGACATCGGGTTGGCGGCGATGGCCTTGGCCTGAGAGACCAGGCCCATCGTGTTCTTGGCCGTGTTGAGCAGTCCGCCCATCGCGGGGCTCGTGTTGCCCAGCAGGCCGGGGGCGGCGGACAGCGCGCCCATGGGATTCTTCGCCAGCCCGGCCAGCGTGTTGGCCTGGCCGGCAAGCTGAGACAGCTTGGATGCCGCGCCTGCCGCCGTCTGGCCGAGGCTCGCCACGCTGCTGGGCAGCGTCTCGCCCAGCCCGCCGCCCGCGCTCGCCGCGCCGCCAAAGCCCGCCATCAGGCTTGATGCGGCCTTCTTGGCGGCGGAGGCCATCGCGCCGTCCTTGTGCACCAGCTCGGCGCTGACGATCAGCGGATCATCGACCGTGGTGCTGGGCAGGGCGGGAAGTTGGGCGGCGTCGCTGCCGGGGCCCACGAAATTATGCGTCGCACCCTTGACCGAGAACAGGCCCGGTCCCTTGAAGACGATGTCCGCGCCATCCAGCGTGACGCTGCCGCCCGCCGCCTGCAAGGTGACGCGCTGGTTGCCCAGGATCTCGATGCCTTCGGCGGACGAGGTCACGGTGATGTCCTGGCCCGCCAGCGCTTCCAGGATGTCGGTGTGCGCGTGCAGCGACACCGGCGCCTGGGCCGAGATGGCGCGCAGGGGACCCTGCTGCGCGAAGATGCTGGCCGAGCGCGCCGACACCGCCGAATAGGTCTGCTGCGCGGCCACGTGCGCGTCCGATTGCGCGGTGGCGTGCAGGTGTTCGCCCGCATGCAGCACGGCGCTGGCGGGCGTGGCCAGGTTCAGGGAATTCGGCGTGTCGATGAGCAGGTGCGGGCCGTTGATGCGTTCGACGGCGGCGGTGTCGGTGCGTTGCCCGTTGGCCGCCTTGCCAGCAGCCTGTCCGTTGACCTGGGCGGTGTAGCGGCCGTCCTGCTCGGCGTCCAGCGCCTTGAGCAGTTCGTCGTAGCCGTCGGCCGCCGCCATGGGTCGCGCCTGATGCTGGCCGGCGCTATCGTTCAGCCGTCGCGATGCGTCCTGCGCGCCGCGCAGCAGCAGCAGTGCTTCCTGCGCGTCGGCTTGCGTGGACTTGGCCTGTTCGCGCGCGGTGGCGGACACCAGCATGCCCTGACCCGAGCGGACCACGGTCCACGCGTCCGAACGCAGTTCAAAGCCCGTGCCGCGCCATTGGCCCCGGTTGGCGTCGTCCAGGTCCTGTTCGACCAGGTGACCCAGGCCCAGCTGCGTTGCCGCCGTCGAGCTGGCCAGCCGCGTGCGCAGCTTGCCGCGCGTGTCGTCAAAGACCCATTGGTTGCGCCCCGCGCCGTCCAGCCCGTGGCTGTGCCATCCGCTCAATACCCCGGCGTGATTGGCCTCGGCTTCTTCGCCGGCCGACCAGGGCGGCAGGTCCGCGTCGTTGTATAGCTGGCCGGCGATAACCGGCCTGTCGATATCGCCATCGATAAACTCCACGATGACTTCGGTGCCGCCCCGAGGCAGGTGATGCGCGCCCCAGTTGGGGCCGGCCTGCGCGCCGGCCACGCGCAACCACGTGCCCGATCGGTCGTCGCCCGGCGCGTTGCCGCTGCCGTCGCCGTGCGTCTTGTGCGGCAGACCGCCCGACACGGGCTTGTCGCCGCGCTGCCAGGGGAACTGCACCTTGACGCGCAGGTCGCGGTCCGACGTGATGGGCGCGTCGCCAGCGCTGACCACGACGGCCGCCAGCCCTTCGGGGGCGGTCGGACGCGGATGCCAGGCGGGCATCAACGCGGCCGCCTCGGGCTGCGCGGTGAAGCGGTTGCGGTAGGTGCCGCGTTCCATGTCGGCGCTGCTCACCACCTGCGCGGCCTGCGAGCCCAGGTTGTTGGTGGCTTCGTGCACGACCTCCAGCAATACATAGCGATTGCCGGCCAGTTCATCGACGGCCTGCCCGCCGCCGCCCTCGGCATAGCGCTCGTGCTGCGACATCGCAAACAAGCGGCCGGGCGCCAGTGAACGCGCGGTGCCCGCGCCTTCGAAGCGGACCATGCGCGACTCGTGCGTGCGCAGCGAGCGCGCGGCGCTTTGCTCGGCGGCGTCATCGTCGGCATAGCGGCCGTGGCCAGCGTAGTCGTAGTCCTCAAGCACCGGCAAGGCTTCCACCTGCACTTGCGAGCGGCTTTGCGCGGCGTGCGCGGTCAAGGTGCGTTCGTTCCAGGCGGCGCGCGCCACGGCGTTCGGACGCACGGCCTGGCTTGCCGAGAAATGCGTGATGCTGTCGCGGGTTTCGGTGGCGTCGCTGCGATGAAAGCGCAGCGGCGAGGATGGGTCTTCGGGGCGCGCCGCGCCCGCGTCGAAGATCACGACGCGATGACGCGCGCCGCCAGCGGCGGCCTGGCCCGCATCCTGCTGATGCTCGAAGCGATAGCACAGGCCCGCTTCGGCCAGGATGCGCTCGACGAATTGCAGATCCGATTCGCGGTACTGCGTGCAGGCGGCGAGCGGGGGCAGGGCCTCGCTCAGTTCGAACGCAAAGGCGGCCTGGGGATAATCCGCGAAGATCTCGCTGACGATGTCCTGGACCGACTTGTCCTGATAGATGAAGCTGTCGCGGCGCAGCGCCAACGCGGCCATCCAGGGCGCGGCGTGCAGGCGATAGCGCGCCAGCCCGCCGTCGGCGCCCAACGCATCGACGCCTTCGACGACCGCATGCCAGCGGCGCATCGACCCGTCTGCCTGAAGCAGGCTGACGCTGATCTCCTTGCCCAGCAGCGAAGCCACGTCCAGCTCGGCGCTTGCCGCCAGGCAATCGAGCGTCAGCGCGAACAGGCGCGACACGCCTTCGCGCAGCGTCATCTGCTCGGCGACCAGCTCGGCGTCCAGCGGCGTGCTGACGCGCAGCATGCGCGCCTGTTGCGACAGGGTGGCGATGTTCATCGACGAGTAGGTCGAGGCGTTCGAAGGCAAGGCGTTCATGGCAGCGAGATGGTCAGGTGCGCGGCGCGCGGACCCAGTTTGACGATGTCGTGGTACGGCGCCATCGCCGTCTGCATTTCGGTATTCAGGAAGTGGCCCATGCCCAGGAACGCAAGCAGGCCCAGCAGCGCGAAGATGGCCATGATCGACCACAGCGGTACGTCGCGCTTGAGCGTGTGGGCAATCTTGTCGGGCAGTTGCCAGTGCGGCGCAAAGCCGGTGCGCTTGCCGCGCAGCAGCGCGATTTCATCGCCCAGGCGCGCGGTCAGGTAGCCGAGCTTTTCCTGGCCTTCGATCAGGTACTTGCCCTGAAAGCCCAGCAGCAGGCACATGTAATAGATTTCCAGCGACTGCAAGCGCGGCGCGCCCTGCGCACGCAGGTCTTCTAGGCGCGCAAAGAAGTTCTCGCCGGCCAGCTGCTCGCCGAACAAGGTCAGTTGCAGCGGCTGCAACATCCACGCATCCCGAATGGCGAAGCCGGAATTGAGCACGGTCTCGTCGACGGCGGCGCAGAAAGCGTACTTGGTCGCGTACACGTCTTCGGCCGGGATATCCAGCTTCTTGGCGGCGCGTTCATAGTCCGCCAGGAATTGCTGCACGCGCGCAGAGAACGCGGCGGCGTCGGTGGGCTCCTGGCCGCTTTTGACCAGGAACAGCATCAGGAAGCCGTCGTAGAGCAGATCCAGCAAGGATTTGGCCGGGCGGCTGGCATGGAAGTCGGCGGCGCGTTGGGGCAGCGTTGCGCCGGGCATCAGGGTAGGGGCGTCAGCGGTCATGGCAGGGTTCCTGTCAGCGGGTGACTGCGATCAAATCCAATTTCAGTTCGGGGATGCCGGCGGGGGCGTAGATGGCGATGCTGCGCGCTTGCAGCATGCGGTCATATAGCGAGCCGCGAGTCTGTAGCGCGAAGTACACCGCGCCCGGCTTGACGGGCACGGCGGGCGGCACCTGCGGCGTGTACGTCAGCGGCACGCCCGGCATGGCGGACAGCACCAGCTTGTCCACGTCCTCGGGGGCGCCCACCTTGAAGCGCATCGGCACGCTTTCCGAAAGCTCGCGGGCCGGCATGGCGGCTTCCACCGACAGATACAGCGACGTGGTTTCGTCCAGCTTCTCCGAATCCAGCCGGCCCATGTGGAACGAGGGCCGCAGCTCTTCGAGCACGATGGAGAAGTAGCGCGTCGAGATCACCGTTTCCAGCAAGTCGCGCAGGATCTCGTCCATGCGCGCGAAGGCAGGGCCGGGCGCGTCGTGGCGGTACACCGGCAGGTCGGCAAGCGTATGGACTTTGGAAAACGTCATCAACGCGCCCGCCAGCCGCGCCAGTTCCTGGAACAGCCGTTCGGGGTGCAGTTGCGGGTGATGGAACAGATGCGACAGCGTGGCGTAGGCTTCGTTGGCCGTGTGCAGCAACCAGAACGAGGCGACGTCGCCCGAGCGGAATTCGATGATGTTCTTGCTGGGCTCGCGATGAAAACCGTACAGCGCGTTGACCTTGGCCTGCAAGGCGTCCAGCAGCCGGCGCAGCTGCTCGTGCAACGCACCCGAGGCTGTCAGCGACAGGCTCGGGGCGATGAAGGAGTTGTCCAGTTCATACCCGGCGCTGGCGGTGCGGCGCACGCGCGCCACCGGAATGGCCAGCAGTTCGTCGCGCGGCTCGAACTCGGAAATCAGCCGCACGTCCTTGCGCAGATAGGTCAGTTCGGCAGTGGTGGCGCCGGTGTACAGATCGGGCGCGGGCGCGTTGTCGTGGGTGTAGCGCGTATCGAAATTGGTGGCGGTCTGGCCGTCTCGATAGTTGCCGCCGATCGCCTTGAGCGGGTGGATCGCCAGATAGAACACGGCCTCGCTCACGCCGTCCAGCGCCGTCAGCGCGACGGGGGGCGGCAGCTCATCGCCATGCGGGGCGTTGTAGAGTTCGCCGTCGGGAAACACGGCGGTCATCTCGATGGCGTGCAGCATTCCGTTGGCCAGCGCCGAGGCATCGAATCGCGCCGACCGCAGACCCCAGGCATAAGGATGCAATGCGCGGGCCATCTCGGCCAGGCGGTCCTCGTGATACGCGTCCTGCCGCTGAAAGTGTTGCGGCCGAAGGAACAGGCCCTCGCCCCACAGGACTTTGGCTGAATAACTCAAGTTGGCGCTCCTTGTCTTTCTATCTCTATATATAGAAGGGCGGGCAATCGCGCGTTGCGCGTCAACCGGGACACTGCACGCCTGACAGGCGCGCGGGGTCGTAGGGTGGTATGCCTGCCGGCAACGTGGGTTTGCCCGTGGCAACCGTCAGCGCGCAGGCGTGCGCGCCCAGGACGATGCCACTGTCTTCTACGTCCTCGACTTTGAATACGTACTTCCAACGCATCGGCGCCGGCGCGTAGAACAGGCCGGCGACCGCGATGTACTCCGCTTGCTTGGGGACTTTTTCAATGGTCTCGACGCGCTGTCCCGGTGTGAGCGTTAGCTCGCGTGAGCCCAGCACGGTTTCCCCCAGCGTGGCTTTCTCTTGC
This sequence comes from Achromobacter piechaudii NBRC 102461, assembly GCF_001571245.1. Classification (GTDB taxonomy): domain Bacteria; phylum Pseudomonadota; class Gammaproteobacteria; order Burkholderiales; family Burkholderiaceae_B; genus Achromobacter; species Achromobacter piechaudii. The sequence goes on from NZ_BCTK01000005.1 coordinate 80,388, forward strand.
CCAGTGTCTATCAATTGCGTGAGCGGCGCACGTTGGAATTGTTCGGGATTCTTCAGGTAGTATATTTTTGTAACTACAGCCATCGCTTGCCCCGTGCTTGCGTTCAAATTTTCTCCGGCATGAATCGCTAATTTCACTTCCACAGGCGCGTTTTCCTGCTTTTTCAGGCCCGCCATCTCCATCGCATTTCCGGTCAGACCCGCCACCGCTCCGATGGCTGAAACCGCTGCACATCCAGTGATGGCGGTGCTTGCCAGCGCGCAAGCCGCCGCTGCGAACAAACGTGATAAATGGATATGTTTGGACATGGCCCTTTATACCGGAAGTGTGTGAAGCAATACAGATCGCGGCACGTTGCGTGCAGTTTCGACGCAAGTAACATGAAGACACGCGCTGTAGCGCTGTACTAACAAAAGGTTGTTGAAATACGGCCCCTAGTTACAACCCTGCTAGGTGCTTAAAAAATGCCCTTTTCCCGCCTCGTCGTAGTCGCCGGTGTCGTCGCTTTGATGGCCGGTTGTGCGTCGGTCAAACCGCAGTCGGAAGCGGAATACAAACAGTCCATGGCCGCAGCGGAAAAGACGCTGGAGCAGAAGGGCGCGGACCAGGCCGTCGCGCAGTTTGAAGAGATCGCCCAACGCAATCCGACCAAGGGCGAGCCGTGGTCCTACATCGCCAAGATTCGTTTTGACGAACAGCAATATGGCCAGGCCATCGTGGCCGCCGATGAAACCTTGAGCCGCAATCCCGAGGATTTCGTGGCCAAGACCGTGCGCGCCGTGGGCGGGCTGCGCGTGGCGATGCAGTCGCTGGCCGATCTGCGCGCTGACGCGCTCTTGGCCGGCAACGCGCGCGCCGACGCCGTGGCGCTGGCTGCCTCCATGCGCGAGACGCTGGGGCAGGACGTGCTGTTCCCCGAAGGCCGCCGTCCGCCGCCCCGTCCGCGCCAACCGCGCCGCACGGAGCCGGTCGCGCCGGTTGCTCCCGCTGCGGGTTCGCCCGCCGCAGGATCGCCTGCCGCCGGAGCAACCGTCACTTCGCCTGCCGCGCAAGCCGCTACGCCAGGGGCCGCGCCCGTGGGCCAGCCCTCGGCGCAGCCCGCCACGCAACCATCGCGCCAACCCGCCACGCAACCCAGCACGACAGCGCCCGCCCAGCAGCCCAACCGCGCGCCGAATCCGTTCGGCGACCTGCTTACCAAGTAACCGCCTCATCGTGCGCCGCCGCATGCGGCTTACGGCTGACCGATAGACAAGATCCTTTGCACGGAGCCTTCCATGGCCAAGAAAGAAAGCGTTCAGAAACGACTCCAGAAAGTCCGTCCGCCGCGCGTTCAGCTCACCTACGACGTAGAGAAGGGCGACGCCATCGAACAGAAGGAACTGCCGTTCGTGGTGGGGGTGGTTGGTGATTTCAGCGCGCAGTCCGAAGCGGAACTGCCGCGCCTGAAGGACCGCAAGTTCGTCAACATCGACGTCGACAATTTCGACGACGTGATGCGCGGGCTGGAGCCGCGCGCCGCGTACCGCGTCAAGAACAGCCTGACCGAAGAGGGCGGCACGTTCGGCGTGGATCTGAAGTTCCGTTCCATCGAAGACTTCCGCCCGGAAGCCGTCGTGCAGCAGGTCGATCCGCTGCGCGAGCTGCTGGACATCCGTACCAAGCTGGCCGACCTGCGCAACAAGCTTGCCGGCAACGACAAGCTTGAAGACCTGCTGGGTGAAGTGCTGACCAGCACGGAAAAACTGCAACAGCTGACCAGCGAGACCGACAAGGGAGGCCGCAATGAGTAATTCCGCCGCCGCACAAAACACGGGCGCCGCCGCCGCCGAAGCGCAAAGCGGGCTGCTCGATCAGATCGTCGAGCAAAGCCGCGTGGCCAAGTCCACCGCCGAGCACGACCGCGCCAAGGACATCATCGGCGAGCTGGTGCGCGAAGTCATGAAGGGCACCGTCGTCGTATCCGACAACCTGTCCGCCATGCTGGACGCGCGCGTTGCCGAGCTGGACCGCCTGATCTCGGCGCAACTGAGCGAGGTGATGCACGCGCCCGAATTCCAGAAGCTGGAAAGCACCTGGCGCGGCCTGCACTACTTGTGCCAGGAGACCGACACCAGCCCGATGCTCAAGATCAAGGTGTTGAACACCACCAAGCGCGACCTGGTTCGTGACTTCCAGACCGCGATCGACTTCGATCAAAGTTTGATGTTCAAGAAGGTCTACGAAGAAGAATTCGGCACTTTCGGCGGTGCGCCCTTCGGCGCGCTGCTGGGCAACTTCGAGATCACGCGCCAGCCCGAAGACATGTACTTCATCGAGCAGATGTCGCACGTGGCGGCCGCCTCGCATGCGCCGTTCATCGCGTCGGCGTCGCCCGAACTGCTGGGGCTGGACAGCTTTGCTGACCTGGGTCGCCCGCGCGACCTGGCCAAGGTGTTCGACACGGTGGAATACACCAAGTGGCGCAGCTTCCGCGACTCCGAAGATTCGCGCTACGTGGGCCTGACCATGCCGCGCTTCCTGGGCCGGCTGCCCTACGACCCCGTGGAAGGCACGACGGTCGAAGGCTTCAACTTCGTCGAAGACGTCGATGGCACCGACCATTCCAAGTACCTCTGGTGCAACGCAGCGTGGGCGTTCGGCGCCCGCCTGACGGCCGCCTTTGCCGACTTCGGCTGGTGCGCGGCGATCCGTGGCGTGGAAGGCGGTGGCCTGGTCGAGAACCTGCCGACCCACACCTTCAAGACGGACGACGGCGAAATCGCGCTCAAGTGCCCGACCGAAATCGCCATCACCGACCGTCGTGAAAAGGAATTGAGCGACCAGGGCCTGATCCCGCTGGTGCATTGCAAGAACTCGGATTACGCGGCCTTCTTCGGCGCCCAGTCGGTGCAGAAGGCAAAGAAATACAACACGGACAGCGCCAACGCGAATGCGGTGTTGTCGGCGCAGTTGCAATACATCTTTTCGGTATCGCGCGTGGCGCACTACCTGAAAGCGATGATGCGCGACAAGATCGGCAGCTTCGCGTCGGCGCAGTCCGTGGAAAGTTTCCTGAATCGCTGGGTGTCGCAGTACGTGCTGCTGGACGACAACGCGACGCAGGAGCAAAAAGCGCAGTTTCCGCTGCGTGAAGCCTCGGTGCAGGTGGCCGAGGTGCCTGGACGTCCCGGCGTCTTTCGGGCCGTGGCGTTTCTGCGGCCGCACTTCCAGCTTGACGAACTCTCGATCTCGTTGCGCCTGGTTGCCGAATTGCCGGCGCAGGCTCAGAAATCCTGATCGTCGTTGCACTGACAACTCATCCATTCAAAGAGGTTTACAACAATGAAGGACATCTACGTCAAGTTCGGCAATCCGGCGCTCAAGGGCGAATCGCAAGACAAGGACCACCCGGATTGGATCGAAGTCAGCTCGTGGCGTCACGAGATCATCCAGCCGCGCTCCGCTACTGCCTCGACCTCGGGTGGCCATACCGCCGAACGTACCGAACATGGCGAAATGGTCTTCACCAAGGACCTGGACGTGGTCAGCCCGCTGCTGTACCAGCACGCCTCGGGCGGCACCACGTTTGACGAAGTCACCATCGATTTCCTGCGCGCCGATGGCGAAGGCAACCGCGTCAAGTACCTGGAAATCAAGCTCAAGTACGTGATCATCGCGCGCGTCGCGCCCGAAGTGGTCGCCGAAGGGCTGCCGCACGAATCGTTCTCGCTGAAGTACGCCGCCGTGCAATGGAAGTACACGCAGCAGAAGGTGGGCGGCAATCAGGGCGGTAACGCACAAGGCGCCTGGAGCCTGACCAAGAACGACAAGACCTACTCGGTCTGATTGCGGTCCGGCAGGTAAAAGACCGCGGCCCGAGCCGGGTCGCCGTCTTTTTTTATTTGGGGCCCCGATGAAAGGATTCGAACCGAGCCTGTTCGACAAGCTGTTCGAAGGCGAGGGGCAATCGCCCTACGCGCTTCGACGCCTGTCGATCGAGGAAATGAAGGAAACGGTGGCGCGCGATATCGAAGCGCTGCTGAACACCCGCATGGTGTTCACCGAGGAAGACCTGCGGCGTTATCCGAATTGCCAGCGTTCGCTCCTGACCTACGGGCTATCGGATTTTTCGGGACTCAGCCTGGCCAGCCATTACGACCGCGAGTTCATCTGCCGTTCGCTGGAGCAGGCGATTGCGCGGCACGAGCCACGGCTGACCCACGTCCGCGTGATGCTGCAAGTGGATAGCAGGGCGACCTCGGTGCTGTATTTCGCCATCACGGCGATGCTGGACGTGGGACCCGCCCATGAACCCGTGACGTTCGACGCCACCTTGCAGCCGTCGACGTTGCAGTATTCCGTGACCCGTGGCTGGGCCAAGACCCCCGCCACGGTCTGATATTCAATTGGTAGTGCAGGTGCACCAGCGCGCTGGAAGGAAAGACAACAATGGAAGAATTGCTGCCTTATTACGAGCGCGAACTTGGGTTCTTGCGGACGTCGTCGCGCGATTTTGCGCAGCAGTATCCGAAGATCGCGGCGCGGCTCGGGCTGTCGGGCGAAACCTGCGAAGACCCGCACGTCGAACGCATGATCGAGTCGTTCGCGTTGTTGAGCGCCCGCATCAACAAGAAGCTGGACGACGATTACCCTGAATTCACCGAAGCGCTGTTCGAGGTGATGTACCCGCATTACCTGCGGCCGTTTCCGTCTTGCAGCGTGGCGCAGTTCGATCTGGGCGGCGCGGGCGCGCAGTTGTCGGCGGCGGTGCGCGTTGCGCGCGGCACCGAATTGAAATCGCATCCGGTGCGCGGCGTGGCGTGCCGCTTCCGCACGGCTTACGACGTGAGCCTGGCGCCTATCGAGGTGCAGCGCGCCGGGTACTTTTCCAGCGCCAACGCACCGGCCACCGCCAAGCTGCCGGCCGGCGTCACCGGCCGCTTTGCGATCACGCTGGGATGCCAGGGTGAAAACCAGCATTTCGGCATGCCGGGACTGGACAAGCTGCGTGTGTACCTGCACGGCGAACCGTCTTTCGTCGCGGCGCTGCGCGATGCTCTGTTCCTGCGCGCGGCGGCTGCCTACGTCGAGCTGCAACCGGGCCGCTGGGACCGCTTGCCCACGATTCCGCTGGCCCAGGTGGGCCTGGCCGAAGAGGACGCGCTGATTGATTTTCCGGCCAGCTCGCATCCCGCGTACCGTCTGCTTGCCGAATACTTCGTGTTCTCCGAGAAGTTCAATTTCGTTGATATCGACCTGGCCGCGCTGCGCCCGTATCTGGGCACCGTGCGCCAGTTCACGCTGCACCTGCCGGTCATCGGCGTGCGCGCCGATTCCAATACGGCGCGCCTGCTGGAGTCGATCACGGCGGACAACCTGCGCCTGGGCTGCACGCCGGTGGTGAACCTGTTCACGCAGCGCGCCGACCCGATCCGCGTGACCCATGCGTCGGCCTCGTACCCGGTGGTGGCGGACGCGCGCCGGGCTTACGGCTATGAGGTCTATTCCATCGACCGCGTGCGCCAGGTGCGGCAGAACGCACAGGGCGATGCGGTGGTGGACTTCCGCCCGTTCTACTCGCTGCATCATGGCGAGTCGCCCGAGTCGGCGGGACATTACTGGACGATGCGCCGCGACGCCGCGATGGCGCAGCGCAGCCCCGGCTACGAGACCGAGATATCCATTGTGGATATCGACTTCGATCCGTCGATTCCGCAAACCGAAACGTTGAGCCTGGACCTGACCTGCACCAATCGCGACCTGCCTTCGCAGATTGCGGTGGGGCAGTCGGGCGGCGACCTGTTCATGGAAGGCGGCACGGTGGCGCGCGCAATCCGCATGCTGCGCCGCCCCACGCATTCGCACCGCTTCCAGCAGGGGCGCGCGGCCCATTGGCGCTTGATCTCGCATCTGGCGCTGAACCATCTGTCGCTGGTGCAAAGCGGCCTGCCTGCGCTCAAGGAAACGCTGCGCCTGTACGACCTGTCCGGTTCGGCGGTGGCCGCGCGCCAGATCGAAGGCCTGGTCGGCCTGGACTACAAGCCCGCCACGCACTGGATGCCGGGCGAACCGTTCGCCACTTTCGTGCGCGGCATTGAAATCCGCCTGACGGTCAACGAAGACCATTTCGTGGGCACCAGCCTGCACACCTTCGTGGCCGTGATCAACCGATTCTTCGGCCTGTACGTGCACGCCAACAGCTTCGTGCAACTGGTTGTGCTGTCGCGCCGTGGCGCAGAGGAACTACTACGATGCTCCCCATGCAACGGCGACGCCATCCTAGCGTGATGGATGCGCTGCTGGCAGAGCCGCAGCGCTTCAAGTTTTTCCAGGCGGTGCGCCTGCTGGAGCAGTGCTTTGCGCGCCAGGAGCGCGGCGGCACGCGGCATACCGTGCCCGTGCATCTGCGCTTTCCCAATTCGCCGGGCCTGGGTTTTCCACCCAGCGAAATCGTCGACGCCGTGGCGTATGACAAGGACGGCGAGGCGCTGACCGATGAAGCGTCGCGCCGCGCGGCGGTGTCCGAAGGGCGGCTGGGCCGCGTGGACGTGACGCCCGCGTTCTTCGGGCTGCTGGGCGCGCAGGGCGCGCTGCCGCTGCATTATTCCGAGATGCTGGCCACGCGCGAAAGCCTGCGCCGTGACCGGGGCGCGCGCGCCTTTTTCGATATCTTTTCCAATCGCGCGGCGGCCTTGTTCTATGCAGCCTGGAAAAAGTACCGCATGCCATTGCGGCACGAGACCGAGCAAGACCATCACTTCCTGCCGCTGCTGCTGGCGCTGGGCGGCATCGGCCATCCGGCGCTGCGCGATCGCCTGCACAACGGCGCTGGCCGCGTGTTCGATGAATCCGTCGCCCACTACGCGGCGGCCGCGCGCCAGCGTCCCGTGTCCGCGCCGTACTTGCAGCGCGTGTTGCAGGACTACTTCGGCGTGCCGCTGCGCGTGGAGCAATTCGTGGGCCGTTGGTATGACGTGCCCCCGCAGAACCGCACGCAGCTGGGCGGGCCCGGCGCGGTGCTGGGCGTATCGGCGCTGGCGGGCGACCGCATCTGGCAGCGCGACCTGCGTATCCGCCTGTGGATCGGCCCCTTGTCGCGCCAGGCGTTTTCCGACTTCCTGCCTGGCGGCGAGCGCGCCCAGGCCCTGGAAAAGCTGCTGACGATGTTTGGCGGCATGACCTTCGAGTATGAAGTGCGGCTGGTGCTGGCGCGCGACAGCATCGGACCCAGCCAACTGGGTGCGGGCGGCGACGTGCGGCTGGGCTGGAATTCGTTCCTGTCCACCGAGCCGGCCGCAAGCGACCGCGACGACGCCAGCTACGAGCTGCACACGATTCACTGATCCACCGACCTAGAAAAACAGATCCATGGCCACTCCGTTGAAAACCCTGATCGGGAAGCTGAACCAGACCTGCCGCCAGGCCGCCGAACGCGCGGCCAGCCTGTGCATGGCGCAAGGCCATTACGAAGTGGATCTGGAGCACCTGTTCCTGGCGCTGCTGGAAAAGCCGGCCAGCGACCTGGCCATCATCGCGCGGCGCTGCCACATTCCGACCGACGCGCTGGAAACCGACCTGAAGGCCGAGATCGGCCGGTTCAAGAACGGCAATACGCGCACGCCGGTGTTCTCGGCGCATCTGCCCAAGCTGTTCGAACACGCGTGGTTGATCGCGTCGCTGGACACCCAGACCACGCGCATCCGCTCCGGCCATTTGCTGCTGGCCTTGCTGACCGAGCCGGACCTGGCGCAATTGGCGCGCCGGGGTTCGCCCTTGTTCGAATCGTTCCGCCTGGATGCCTTGAAGCATGACTTCGCGGCGCTGATCGAGGGGTCGGAAGAGGCGGGGCAGGCGGTAGGTTTTGCGGACGGCGCGCCGTCGGGGCAAGACGGTGATCAACCCGCGCCGGGCCTGTCGGCCTCGCCCGCGCTGGACCAGTACACCGCCAACCTGACCGAACGCGCGCGCGAAGGCAAGATCGATCCCGTGATCGGGCGCGATGCCGAAATCCGGCAGATGATCGACATCCTGACGCGGCGGCGGCAGAACAATCCCATCCTGACCGGCGAGGCGGGCGTGGGCAAGACCGCCGTGGTGGAAGGGCTGGCGCTGCGCATCGTGGCGGGCGACGTGCCGCCCGCCTTGGCCGACGTTGCCCTGCGCGTGCTGGACATGGGCTTGTTGCAGGCCGGCGCCAGCGTCAAGGGCGAATTCGAGAACCGGCTAAAGAATGTGATCGACGAGGTCAAGAAAAGCCCGTCGCCCATCATCCTGTTCATCGACGAGGCGCACACGATGATCGGCGCGGGCGGGCAGGCGGGCCAGAACGATGCGGCCAACCTGCTCAAGCCGGCGCTGGCGCGCGGCGAGCTGCGCACGATCGCCGCCACGACCTGGAGCGAATACAAGAAGTACTTCGAGAAGGACGCGGCGCTGGCCCGGCGCTTTCAGGTCGTGAAGGTCGAGGAGCCGGACGAAGCGCTGGCCGCCTCCATGCTGCGCGGCATGGCGCCGCTGATGGAGCGGCATTTCGGCGTGCGCATCCTGGACGAAGCCATCAGCGCGGCGGCCCGCCTGTCGCATCGCTACATCACCGGCCGCCAGTTGCCGGACAAGGCGGTGAGCGTGCTGGATACGGCCTGCGCCCGCGTGGCGTTGGGCCGCAGCGCCACGCCCGCGCTGATCGACGATGCGCGTCACCGCCTGACGCGCTTGCGCACCGAGCAGGCGGCGTTGCGCCGCGAGGCCGCAGCGGGCGCGCCGCAAGCGCGTCTTGCCGAGCTGGACACGGAGATTGCCGCCGTGGAACAGGCGCTGACGGACGCACAGGAGCGCCATCAGGCCGAGACGCAATTGGTGGAGCGGATCCACGCGCTGCGCGCGGAGTTGGAGGAACAAGGCCAGGACGCGCCGGCTGCTGACAGCGCCGCGCCGTCCTCGTCGCGCCGCAAGGCGGCCGCGCCCGCGCTGACGCCGGAGCAGCAGCGCCTGGCAGGCTTGATGGACGAACTGCGCGCGTTGCAGGGCGAACAGCCGCTGGTGCCGGCCTGCGTCGATGGACAGATCGTGGCGGAAATCATTTCGGCATGGACGGGCATTCCGCTGGGCCGCATGGTCAATGACGAGATCCGCACCGTGTTGCAGTTGCAGCCCATGCTGGCGGAACGGGTGATCGGCCAGGATCACGCGCTGCATGCCATTGCGCAGCGGGTGCGCACGGCGCGCGCGGGCCTGGAAGACCCGGACAAGCCCAAGGGCGTGTTCCTGTTCGTCGGGCCGTCGGGCGTGGGCAAGACCGAAACGGCGCTGGCGCTGGCTGACATCCTTTACGGCGGCGAACGCAAGCTGATCACGATCAACATGAGCGAATACCAGGAGGCCCACAGCATTTCGGGTTTGAAGGGTTCGCCGCCCGGCTACGTGGGTTATGGCGAAGGCGGCGTGCTGACCGAAGCGGTGCGGCGCCAACCTTATAGCGTGGTGCTGCTGGATGAAATCGAGAAGGCGCACCCGGACGTGCTGGAGATGTTCTTCCAGGTGTTCGACAAGGGCGTGATGGACGACGCTGAAGGGCGCGAGATCGATTTTCGCAACACGCTCATCATCCTCACGTCCAACGTGGGGTCCAGCACGATCATGCAGACCTGCCTGAACAAGCCAGCCGCAGAGCGACCGACGCCGGATCAATTGACCGAGCTGCTGGCGCCGCAACTGTACAAGGCGTTCAAGCCGGCGTTCCTGGGCCGCATGAAGACCATTCCTTATTTCCCGGTGGACGACGACGCGTTGGCGCACATCATCGGGCTGAAGCTCGCGCGCATCGCGCGCCGCGTGCAGGCCACGCACCGCGCGGTGTTCGAATGGGACGACGCCCTGGTCGAGGCCGTGCTGGCGCGCTGCACCGAGGTGGATACCGGCGCGCGCAACGTGGACCACATCCTGAACGGAGCGCTGCTGCCCGAGATTGCCGAGCAGGTGCTGGGCCGCATGGCGCAGGGCGAAGCCATTGCCAAGATCCGCGTGGGCGCGGGCAAGAATGGCGACTTCCGTTTTCGCATGAGCTGATCGGGAGACGCTGACATGGCTCTGGAAATCGCCGCCGCCAGCCCGCTTGCCGCCGGCTTCACGCAGGCCGACCGCCTGCTGGATCTGGTCACGCCGCTGGGGCCGGACAAGCTGCTGGCCGAGCGCCTTTGCGGCAGCGAGCAACTGAGTGACGGCGCGTTCGCTTTGGAGGTGGATGCGCTGTCGGACGACGCCCATATCGCCTTGAAGTCGCTCATCGGCCAACCGGTGCAGTTGAGCTTGCAGACGGCTTTGGGGCGCGACGAACGCAGGGTGTGGTGCGGGCTGGTGTCCGAGGCGCGCTTCGAGGGCGCCAACGGCGGCTTCGCTCGCTATCGCTTGCGCATGGAACCGTGGCTGGCCTTGCTGCGCCAACGGCGCGACAGCTTTGCGTTTCAGGATCAGTCGGTGATCGACATCGTTGACAGCGTCTTTGGCGACTACAGCGGCCAGGGCGCGGTGGCGGCCCAATGGCGCTGGGAACTGAAAGACCGGGACGTCTACGCCAAGCGCAGCCTGACCATTCAATACCGCGAAACCGACTACGCCTTCGTCGAACGGCTGTTGGCCGAAGAAGGGCTGTTCTATTGGGTCGAGCACGAAGCGGGCGATGGCGCGCCGGGCACGCACACCGTCGTCATCGCCGACCATAACGGCGCGTTCGAAAGCGGCCCGCAGGACAGCGTGAAATTCCAGCGCGCCGACGCCACCGAAACCGAGGACACGATTCAGGGGTGGCGCCAGCGGCGGGCGTGGCGCACGAACGCGTTGCGGCTTGCCACCTGGGACTATCGCGCGATGCAGGCGCGGCAGGTCAGCGCGCAGGTCGATGACAAGCTGCCCAATGCGCTGGAGCTGGCCGATGCCGATTACCCGGGCCAGTACCTGTTCGAAGACAGCGGCCAGGGCGATCGGCTGGCGCATAACGCGTTGGCCGCGCAGCGCGTGGGGCAGTCGCTGTATGAAGGCGATGGCACCGTGCGTACGCTGGCGCCGGGGCAGCGCTTTACCCTGACAGGGCATTGGGCGCCGTCGCAGGGCGAAGGCAGCGATTTCGTGGTGCTGCGTATCGAGCACGAGGCGCGCAACAACTTCGACGAAAGCCTGGGGCAAGCGGTCGCGGCGGCCTTGGGCGCGGCAGACCCGGCGCAGAAAGCGGCAGAGGGCGACACGGACTTCTATCGCAATCGTTTCGAGGCGATTGCCGCCACGCTGGAGTACCGGCCCCGCACGCGCGACGGCCACGGCGCGCGGCTGCATCCACGGCCCACGGTGCATGGCGCGCAGACGGCGCTGGTCGTGGGCGCGCAGGACCCGGTCCATACCGACCGCGATCACCGCATCAAGATTCAATTCCATTGGCAGCGCGGCAGCGCGTCCAGCAATCGGCAGGCGCATCCCGCAGGCGAGGACAACGCGCCTGCCTCGGAAGCGCTGGGCACCTGGGTGCGCGTGGCCGAGCCGGTGGCGGGCGCGGATTGGGGCGGGCATTTCATTCCCCGGCTGGGTCAGGAAGTGCTGGTGCAGTTCCTGCATGGTGATATCGACCGCCCCGTCGTGGTGGGTGCCTTGTACAACGGCGCGGGCGCGGAAAACGCCGCCAACAATCAGGTGCAGGGCGGCGCGGCCAAGGCGACGGGCAACGCGCCCACCTGGTTTGCGGGCACGCAGGAAGGCCATGCACACAACGTCGTGATGTCCGGCTTCAAGACTCAGGCGCTGGCGCAAAGCGGCCAGGGCATGGGCGGCTACAACCAACTGGTGCAGGACGATACGCCGGGTCAGTCGCGGCTGATGGCTTCGACCACGCAGGCGGACGCCCGCCTGAGCCTGGGCCATCTGAAGCAGCAGCGCGACAACGAGCGGCTGTCGGACCTGGGCCATGGCGCCGAACTGGCGACAAGCGAGGCCCTGGCGCTCCGCGCGGGCGAAGGGTTGCTGATCAGCGCCGACAAGCGCGAAGGGGCGACGGGCGGCATGCTCGATAGCGAAGAGGCCATCGCGCAGATGGAAAAGTCCATCGAACAGGCGGGCGAACTGTCCGGCGCGGCGGCGCGCCAGGAAGCCGCCTTGCCCGGCGATGCCGACAAGACGCGCGCGCTGGCGGAGCTGGACGCGGTGCGCAAGATCATCGAAGGCGCAGAGGCCGAACAGGACGTGAGCGTGCCGGCCTACACGCAGCCGCACATCCAGGTCAGCGCGCCCAAGGGCATCGGCCAGTACACGCCGCGCAACGCCTACATGGTGGCGGGCGCGACGCTGTGCCAGGTGGCGCCGGACGTGAATTGGGCGGCGGGCGCGAATCTGGCCGTCTGCGTGGCGCAGGGCGTGGTGCTGTTCACCAAGGGCCTGGGCGGCAACGGCCGGGCGGTGCAGGAACAGGGCATCCGGCTGCATGCGGCGGGCGGCAAGCTGCGCCTGCAAAGCCAGAAGGCGCGCATGCGCCTGATCGCCGAGAAAGCGGTGACGCTGGTGTCGGCGCAGGGGGCGGTCGATGTGACGGCATCGAAGAAGGTGCTGGCCACGGCGGCGGGCGCCTACCTGCGCATCGAGGGCGGCGGCATACAGCTGCACGCGCCCGGCAAGGTCGAGTTGAAGGCGGGTGTGCATAACTGGGTGGGACCGCAAAGCGGAGCCGGTCCGGCGCAAGCGCCGCAGGGCGAACTGGAAGGCTGCGCGGCCGCGCTGGAAGACGCGGCAGGCAGCGGGGCGCTGGCGGCATGACGAAGGACTTGACGCCTACGCGCGCCGACGCCGCTGTCGAACACGCCATTGCGGGCCTGCGCGCCGTGCTGGACGCCCGTCCGAACCGGCGCGTGCTGCTGCTGTGCGACTCCACGCTGGACGATCCCTTGGCCGAGGAATTCGCTTCGGCTGGCCTGGCGCGGCGCGCGGTTGACCTGATATCGCAAGGCGCGTCCGCACCGCCCCTGTACCTGGTCGAAGTGCCCGACGAAATCCGCCACGAACGGCTGATCAACGCCAGCATCCGGCTGGCGGTCGATGAGGCCATGCGCCCCGCGCCGGCGGTCAAGCGCGCGCGCTCGATGTCGGCCTGGCTGGCCACGGACTTGCCCCTGGCGGAAGTGGCCGACCGCTTGATCCTGCGTGCGCGGCTGCGCGATGCGCAGGGCCGCATGCGCATCCTGCGGTTCTGGGACCCGCGCACGACGCAGTTTCAAAGCGAGTTGTATGCGGGTTGCGCGCCAGCGTCATGGATCGCGGGCGCGACGTGGATGAGCATTGACGGTTTTGCGCGCTGGCAGGCGCTGCCCGACGCGCCCGGCCCAATGCAGACGGCCACGCCGGATTGGCCACGACTGGCGCGGCTGGGTCAGATCAATGCGGTGCTGCAACGGCTGAATGTAGACGGGCTTGCATCCGGCCCGTCTCTGCTTGAGCCGATACGCCGCGCGCTGGACGCGGGTGCTGCGTGCGGCATGGACGACGAAGACGTCGCCCTGTTCGCCGCATGGCGCGTGCGCCTGGATGCGCCGCTGGAGCGCGCGCCCGCGTTTGCGACGCTGCTGCGCGAGATCCAGGAAGAGGGCGGCCGGCTGCGCAACGCCGCGCAGGATATGGATGACGAGGATTGGCAGGTGTTTGCGTGGCAAGCGCAGGCACGGGAGGATCGACAAGCATGACGACTGACTACGACGCGCTGCCCTGCAAGGGCAAGTTCTGCGGCCGGCCGGGGTTGCCGATCCTGCCGATGCGGGTGGCCTACGTGCCGGGCGGCAAGAACGATCTGCCCAACGGCGTGTACGCCGACGCCGAACTGCATTACGAAACCATGCGGCAGGGCGCCTACATGCTGCGCGCCATCACGGCGGGCTATGTGTACCTGTGGGACCCGCGCCGCAGCTATGGCTGGCGCGCCTTCGCGGCGACTGCGACCGGTCAGATGAAGGAAGTGCCGGTGGACGACGATAACCGTCCGACCGAACAACCCACCTTCACCTGCACGCGCGAAGGCCACGGCCTGGAGTCGGCGCTGATCAACGTCGACGCGCCGGCCAATGCCACGCGCACGGTATGGGTCGGCTATTCGCGCGTCTGGTGGACGCGCGACATACGCCGCGAGCTGTCGCGCAACGAGCGCTGGCGCAGCAAGATCATGGTCGAGCTGGATGCGCGCGCCGTCTGGGGCGGCGGCCATCCCAGGCCCGACACGGGCTATCGCGTTACTGCCGACGGCGCCAACCTGGCAGAGCACTCGATTGAATTTCGCGACGCGGCGGGCGCGGCCACGCTGTTCAACAACACCTTGAGCCCGGGCGTGACCATCTTTGGCGGCAAGGCCGCCGAGTTGGCCGTCAAGATGCGCCAGATGACGCCCAAGGGCGGCATCGTGCTGGCGCTGCGGGACCCGGTCGGCCTGCTGGCCGACATCGCCACCTGGCGCAACAAGCGCATGGGCGATCTGGCCGAGCACCACATGGATCCGACGCGGCTGCGCGAGGTGGGCGTGGCGCAGATCATCCAGGGCCTGGAAAAGCAGATGGACTCGTCGGGCGACGAGATCAAGCGGATGCACGAACGCATCAACATGGGCAAGGTTTCCAAGACCATCAGCGACAACCGCGCCAGCATCGACCGCATGAAGGACCTGATCGAAGGCGCGGGCAAGGACTGGGCGTGGTGGTATGGACGCGAGGCGTTCTGGATGACCTTGAAGGCCTATTCGCCCAACGACGCGGCGGCGGGCGCGCGGCTGGAGGAAGACCTTGCGCTGTGCGTGGATGGCGCGGGCGCGGTGCATAGCGAGCACAAGGCCATTGACGAGTCGCTCAAGGAAGACGACAAGGACGGACTGTACGAGGCGATCTGGCGCGGGCTGGCCTCGAACGACGGCGAGCTGCTGGCCTTCCTGCAAAAGGAGGCGCGCGGCAAGCTGGCCAAGCAGGTGTCGCAGGTTCGCAAGATGATCAAGGCCTACAACGACTGGCTCAAGAAGCGCAGCGCGAAGGGCTTGCCGACGCCGACACGCGCGGCGACCACTGCGATCGGCCGGTTCATGGCGACCCAGCTGTTGCGGCTGACGCTGGCGCGCGACCCGATCGCGGACCGGGTCGCCGCGCGGGTGACGATGACGCTGGCGGCGCGCATGAATACCGTGCTGGTGGTGCGTACCCACACGACGACCGTGCCGCGCATGATCGCGGACATGCACGAAATCATCTGGGATTCGAAGAACAACCGGGCGCTTACGGTGACTATCGGGGGCGGTTTCAGCGCATCCCAGCACATGAGCGCCGCATGGATCGGCACGCAGTCCGAGGCGTCGCGGCCGGTCACGGTGAGCTACATCATTCCCCAGGAGGTCGATGCGCAGTTGAACGCGGCCTCGACGGCGGGCGCAAGGCCCGCCCCGACCGCCGCGCCGCCCCTGGGCCTGCCTGCGCCGCCGCCGATGCTGGCGCTGCCCGCGCCGACGATGTCGCCGATGGCCGGGCTGATCAAGTACGCCAAGTCGCGCGATGCGTCGTACGCGGGCGCGACGGGCGTGATGGCGCTGGTGGCGATCTACACGTCCGTGTCCGAGCTGAACGCGGCGCGGGCCGTGGCCGATGCGAAGAAGGAACGCAAGGCCTGGTTCGGCATCACCACGGGCGTGCTGGGCGTGGGCAGCGTGGCGATCGAGGTCACCACGGGCGCAATCGGCGCGCGCGTGGGCGCCAACACCGCGTTCACGATGAACCTGCGCTTGAACATGCGCCTGGCCACCTTCCGCACGGCGGGGGCGGTGTTCGCCACCGCCGCGACCTTCGTGGACAGCGCCAACAACGCGCTCAACGCCAAGGATCAGTACGACGTCCACAACTACGAAGCGGGCGGCGCGTACGCCACGTCTTCCGCGTTCCTGCTGATGTCCAGCCTGACCGGCGTGGCGACGGCGGTCATTGCGGTGGGCGGCGCGTTCAGCACGGCGGGCGTGGCGGCCGGCGCGGGCGGCTTTGGCGGCGCGATGGTGGGCCTGACCAGCGGCGGCACGGTGCTGCTGGGCATCCCGGTGTGGGGCTGGATCGCGCTGGGGCTCTGCCTGCTGGTGGCCGGCCTGTACTTCAAGTTCTGGGGAGACAGCGCAACCGAAAGCGAGCTGGAAGTCTGGTACACGCGCTGCTGCATGCGCGCGCCGGAATTCGAAGGTGTGGCAGGCCGCGAGCTGTATCTGAACCGCGAAGATGAACTGGACGATTTCAACCGCGCGGTGTTCGGCGTGCGCGTCTCGCTGCAATGGTATGGCTTCTGGAGCGGTGAAGTGATGGGCCGCGACCGGCTGGTGCTGGAAATGACCATGCCGGGCTATACCTCAAGCAGCGACTACGCCTATAGCCTGAAGCTGGGCGGCAAGGGCGTCACCGCCGTGGTGTCCAGCAAGGGATCGCCGCGCGCGACTGACCCCGAGCTGCAACCACGTGGCCCCTCGCAGGCGCAGATGGTGGCGGGCCGCCCCGATCCGAAGACCTGGATGGACAGCGTGGACGAATATGTGGACGGCCTGCAATCTCGCCCGGGCTGGGCCGACGCTTGGCGCTGGATCCGCAAGGACCGTAGCCAGGCCATCGAATTCACCGGCAAGCCGTGGGAAGATTCGGTCCAGTTCCAAGTTCATAATGGCTACGCGACGCTGCGCACCGAGGTGCTGGTCGACGACGACATCTTCACCGAAGCGTTCCTCAAGATCGAGTTCTGGCCCGATCCCGAGCGCATGCCCGAGGTTCGGGCGCTACCGGTGGGCAGTGCCGGCAGCAATCTTGTGAAAGCACAGAATTGATAGGGTTCAAGCATGAATAGCAATGAAGGCATCAAGGCGGCTGTCTACACGCGCTGGCATCAGTTGTCGGTGCCCCTGGGGTTTGCGCTGGCCGCCAGCAGCTTCATGCTGATCGTGTTCAATCGCGGGCCGATGATGATGGCGATCGTGCTGGCGGTGCTGGGCTTGCTGGTGCCGCCGTTGATCGCGTTTCGCGGGTTTCCGACTCGCAATGCGGTTCGCGTCACGGCGGATGGCCTGGAGTTTTCGCGCCGGGGTCCGGTGGCCTTTGCCGATCTGGCCAGCTGGGGCACGGACGATTACTTGAAGCTGATCCGCCCGGGCTTGCCCACGCTGCTGGTCGCGGCGGTCGACCTGCCCAGCCGCGAGCGTTTGCTGCGCGAGTTCGAACAGGCGCTGGTCGCCTGGCAACAGCGGCAACCGGCGGGCACCCAGGCGGCGCGCCGTACGCACTTCTATGGTTCGACGGGCGCTCGCCTAGTGGGCCTCGCCATCGCCGCGTTGGGCGTGGCGGCGGCCGTGATGGCGCTGAACCAGCGTGAGCCTTCGCTGTCCCTGGCGGTGGTGGGTGGGCTGGGTGCGTTGTTCGGCGTGGTGATGTTGCTGGGCAAGCGAGGCTGAGGGGCCGGCTGCGAAAGACGCGGCCTGTGGGACGGGCCACCTTCGTCATCCAAAGCGCATCGCGCCCGCGTGCCGCGTTGCAGCATCCGATTGTCCGGCCCCGCCGCATCGCGGGTGGGGCGCAAGGTTACCAACTGTTCCGTGGCCGC
Organism: Achromobacter piechaudii NBRC 102461; assembly: GCF_001571245.1. Lineage (GTDB taxonomy): Bacteria > Pseudomonadota > Gammaproteobacteria > Burkholderiales > Burkholderiaceae_B > Achromobacter > Achromobacter piechaudii. The sequence goes on from NZ_BCTK01000005.1 coordinate 97,983, forward strand.
TGCGCCCGCCATCCGTCCGTGCAAAGCGGTTCGGCCGGGTGGCCCCGACCGTCAGTACAAAATGTTGCTGGTCGCCCCGCATCCCCTTGCTAGCATGGTCGAGGCCGGAATCATCCGGCTCACCGAGCAATAGTTGGAGGTTGCCATGAACTCAAGAACAATGATCAACCGGATAGCCGTGGTGGCGGCGGCAGGTGCGTTGCTGGCCGGTTGCGCCACGCAACAGCAGACCAACACCGCCGTGGGCACCGGCGCGGGGGCGGCGGTGGGCGCCGGCCTGGGCGCGCTGATCGGACACGGCAAGGGGGCGGCGATTGGCGCCGGCATTGGCGCGGTGGCCGGTGGCCTGGTGGGCTACAACTGGAAGGTCGTCAAAGACGATGTGCAGCAATCCGGCGCGTCCTCGTTGGGGATCGACGTGGTGGAAATGCCCGATGGCAGCCTGAAGGTCAACATTCCCAGCGGCGTGTCGTTCGACACGGACAAGACGCAACTCAAGCCGGCGCTGCTGCCCGTGCTGGACAGCGTGGCGCGTTCGCTCAATCAGCATCCTGAATTGCGCGCCAAAGTGGTCGGCCATACCGACAGCACCGGTGCGCTGGCCCATAACCAGACTTTGTCGGTCAACCGAGCAAGGAGCGTGACGGACTACCTGGCCAAGCAGGGCGTTGCCGCCACCCGCCTGGCGATCGAAGGGCGCGGACCCAGCGATCCCATCGGCGACAATGCGACCGCCGAAGGGCGCGCGCTGAACCGGCGCGTGGAAATCTACTTGTACGCCGTCAAGCAATAAAGGTCTTTTCATGAGCATGTTCCCCCCCGCCCGTATCGGCACCGATACCGCCGTGGCCGCGCTGACCGGTTGGCAAGCCGCAGCCATGCGCGACGCCATTGAAAAGCGCTACCGCTTTCCGAACTTCAACGCGGCTTTCGGGTTCATGGCGCGCGTCGCCATGTTCGCGGAAAAGCTGAATCACCACCCGGAGTGGACCAATGTCTACAACCGGGTGGATGTGACGCTGACCACACACGATGCCGGCGGGGTGACCGAGCTGGACGTGCGCATGGCGCAGTTCATGGACGAGGCCGCCGAGCATCTGGGCGCGACCGCGCCGAAGTCGGACGCTTAGGCCTCGTCGTCCGTGCCGTCTTCGCGCGCTTGCAGGTGCTCGATCAGGCGATCGAGCATCGCGCCAAGCGCGCGCTGTTCTTCGGCGTCCAGGCAGCCGAAGATTTCGTCGTTGCGGCGGGCGATCAGGTCCACCACGCGTTGATACTGCGTCATGCCTGCGGCGGTGGGCGTCAGCACCACGCCGCGCCCGTCCGAGGCGGACAGCGCTTTTTCGACCAGCCCGCGATCCACCAGCGCCTGCGCCGAACGGCTGGCTTGACCCTTGTTCAGATTGGCCGCGCGCGCCAGATCGTTGACCGACAGCGGCGCATAACGCCCGATGGCGGCCAGGCAGCGCGCTTCGCCCAAGGGGATGCCGCAGTCTTCCAGATAGGCGCGATTCGTATCCCGGTCCGTGATCTTGTTGAGCACGTGCAGGCGATACGTCAGGAATCGTTCCAGGGCAGGCGGTTTCACGTCGGGCGAGGGGTGGTGGCGGCGGGATAGTTTGCCACAGCGCCTTCGGACAGGCAGGCGCTTTCGGCCTGGGCCAGCAGCGCCAGCGCGGTGGCCGCGTCGGGCTGGCGGCTCAGTAGCGACAAACCCAATATCGACAGAAACAGCGGCGCCTGGGATTCGCCCACGCGCGTCAGCGCCTGAGCCATGCTGGTGTAGACCTGATCGAGATCGTCGTTGTTCATGCTTGGCCTTCCTGGATTGTGGGCTGGGCGATCGAGGGGTAGTAGGGCGCCAGCGCGGCGCGCAGTTGTGCGGTGTCCGGGGCGGACCAGCGGCCCAGCACATAGCCGTCGGGGCGGATCAGGGTGATGGCGCCATCGGTCCCGCCATGGCGCTGGCGCAACTGGCCGTGCGCGTCATCCCAGCCGTCTGCGCCGATACGCACGATCCGCAAGGGTTGCGGGGCGGTCTGCGTGGCGGCGGCCAGGGCTTCGAGTTCACGGGCCTGCGCCGCGCTGGGCGCGAGCGCCAGCACCACGAAACCCCGGCCAAAATTCTCGCTGAGATATCGGGGCGTCGCGCCTTCCTGCAGGCGCGCATCCGGCGCGGGCTGGCCGGGAGCGGCAGCCCAGCCGGCTTGCGGCGCGCCATCTTGCAGGTTCAGTGGCGAGGTGTCGTAGGAAATCGGCGCGGATTGGCGGGGGTTGATCAGGGGGCGCACCTGCTCGTCCACCAGCGCCAGCCGCAGCGCCGCCTCGCGCATCAGGCGGAAGCCGAAATCGGGCGGGGCCATGAATTCGGTGCTCTTGGCGCCATAGGCCAGATTCTGACGGGTGGCGTGGACACGTTCGACGCTGTAGCTGTCCAGCAGGCTGTCCGGCGCCTGGCCCTGCAATACCCAAGCCAGTTTCCAGGCCAGGTTGCCGGCGTCGTCCAGACCGGAATTCAGGCCGCGCACGCCGAAGATCGGCACGAGATGACCGGCGTCGCCGGCAAACAGCACTCGCCCGTGGCGGTATTGGGCAAGCGTCAGGCACTTGGCGTTGTAGACCGAAATCCACAAGGGCTTCCACGGCGCGGTTTCGCCGATCATGTCCAGATGGCTTTGCACGCGGGGCAGCACGTTCTCCGGCTTGACGGCTTCTTCGGGGTCTTCGTCGTCGCGGATCTGATAGTCCACGCGCCACACGTTGCCGGGTTGGCGATGCATCAGCAAGGTCGAGCCGGGGTTGGATGGCGGGTCGAACCAGGCCAGCCGCTCGACGGGCCGGCTGGAGGCCTGTTCGATGTCGACGATGACGTAGCGACCTTCGTACTGCATGCCTTCCAGCTTCAGCCCCATGGCTTCGCGCACGGTGCTGCGGCCGCCGTCGCAGGCGATCAGCCAGTCGGCACGCACGGTCTGGCGCGTGCCTTCGGCGTCGATCTCGACGGTGACGCCATCCGCATCGGCGCGCAGGCCGGCCACGCGGGCGGACCATTGCAGCGCGGCCAGATCCGGGTGGCGCTGCATCGCCTGATGCGCGTATTCCTCGATCGAATATTGCTGGATGTTGACCATCGGCGCATAGCGCTGCAAGGGGTCGTGCGGCATTTCGAAATGCAGCACCTCGCGGTCGCGGAAGTAGCTGCGGCCGCCCGTCCAGGCCAGCCCGGTCGCCGTCAGGGGTTTGTCCGCGCCCGCCCAGCTCAGGATTTCCTGCGAGCGGCGCGAAATGCAGATGGCCCGGCTGCCGCTGCAATAGTCGTCGTCGGCCTCGACCGTGAGCGAGGCGATGCCGTATTCGGCCAGCAGGGCGGCCAGCGTCAGGCCGACCGGGCCTCCGCCAGCGATCAAAACGGGTACGTGCGCGGGGAGCGGCATGTTGTCTCCAATATTTGGTTGTTTGCGCAACTATATTCGTCAAAGGTTGCGCGCGCAACCAGTTTTCGCAGGCGTAAAAAAACCCGCCGGATCAGATCGGGCGGGTTTTTCGGCGGGCGCGGCGCGCTTAGTTGCGCACGTCTTAGTTGCGCACGTTATAGATGCGCATCGCCTGCTGCTTCTGGTTGGCGTCCATGACGCGCAGCACCACGACGCGGGCGTTGAAGCCGTCGGGCAGCTTCAGTTGGCCCAGCGCGTAATCGTAGCGGTCGACATTCAGCGTGGGGCCTTCCGGGGTGACGGTGGCGGCGCGGCCGTTGGAATAGCTGCCTTCGATGGCGAACGTCAGCGTGCCCTTGAACGGCGCGCCGGTGCGCTCTTCGCGCATCACCAAGACCTGGTAGTCCAGTTGGCCGGGAGCGCGCTTGAAGGTGGCCGAGCGGATGCCCAGGTTGCCGCCGCGCGGATCGGGCGGCATGGCGTCCTGGAACAGGACCAGTTCCTTGTTCAGCGTTTCGATCCGGGCGCGGGCTTCGGCCAGATCGGTCGTCAGCTTTTCGTGGCCGGACTTGTTGGCGTCGCGCTGTTGGGTGGCTTCTTCCAGCTGGGTCTGCAGACGTTGGCGTTCCAGATTGGAGGCGCTCAGTTCGCTATGCAGGGACTCGGACTGCTCGACCGTCAGGCGTTGCGGGCCGTAGTTGGTTTGCAGGAAGAGCACGCCGCCCGCACCCAGGGCAATTCCCACCAGAAGCAGGACAAGCCAGCGCGGCAGGCGTCGCGTGCGTTGACCGGGTTGGTACACGGAGGGCTTGAATACGGCCCGTTGCGATCTTCCAAACATCCCCATTCCTAGAAAACTTCCTGTGTGTGTGCTCGTTCGCGCGAGGTGCCCGCGCGTGCCAAAGCGTCAGAGAATACCCCGTTAGCCGGGGCGGTTGGGTGCGCGGACAATCCTGGTTGCGCACCTTGATATTGTGAAATATGTGAGCGTCAGCGCGCCGCGGCGAGAAGCTCCGCGTCCAGATCGGCAAGCCGTTGCGGCGTGCCGACATCGATCCACCGGCCGTTATGACGCGCGCCGCGCGCCAGATTCAGGCCCATCGCCCGCCGAAGCAGGGGCGCCAAGGGCGCTGCCTTGCCGCGCTGGACATCCGCGAATAACGAGGGATGGTAGACGCCGATGCCTGCGTAGGTCAAACGCGGTTCGCCGTCGGCATGCAGGACGCCGTCCGCCGCCAGCCGGAAATCGCCCGTGGGGTGTTGAACCGGGTTGTCCACCATCAACAAGCTGACGCCGCCCTCGGGCAGGTCGGCCGCCAAGGCGGGCGCTTGCGCGGGATCCCAGTCGCACCAGACGTCGCCGTTCATCAGCAGGAACGGCGCATCGCCCAGCAAGGGCAAGGCCTGCGCGATGCCGCCGGCGGTTTCCAGGGCGGTGCCCTCGGCCGAATACTGAATGTCGACGCCGAACGCGCCGCCATCACCCAGCGCGCGCTCGATTTCGTGGCCCAGCCAGGCGTGGTTGATGACGATCTGGCGGATGCCAGCCGCAGCCAGGCGCTCAAGATGCCAGACGATCAACGGCTTGCCGCCCACCGACAGCAGCGGCTTGGGCAGGCGGTCAGTCAGCGGGCGCATGCGTTCGCCACGGCCCGCGGCAAGAATCATGGCCCGCATCAGAACGTGTATCCGACGCTGACCTGGCGGTCGTCCAGTTGGTCCAGCAGGCGCAGCAGCGGGGTGAAGACGCCGTAGCGCTGCGCCACCTGGCGGACATAGCCGTTCACGCGCGGCATGTGCGCCAGGTAGTGCGCCTTGCCGTCGCGGTGATTCAAGCGGGCGAAGACGCCCAGGATGCGCAGGTTGCGTTGCAGCCCCATCCATTCGTAGGCGCGATGGAATTCAGCGAAGTCGGCATCGACGGGCAAGCCGGCCGCGCGCGCCATTTCCCAGTAGCGGATGGCCCAGTCCAGCTGCTGCGGCTCTTCCCAGGTGGTGCGGGCGTCGGTCACCAATGACGCCAGGTCATAGGTGATGGGACCGGCCAGCGCGTCCTGGAAATCGATGACGCCGGGATTCGGGCCGTACTGCGGCTGGTCGCACACCATCAGGTTGGGCGAATGGAAGTCGCGGTGCACCAGCACCTGCGCCTGCCCGCCGTTGCTGGCCGACAGCAGCGCGAAGATCTTTTCCAGCGCGTTGGCGGTCTTGTCGTCCAGCGTCACGCCGTGGTGCTTTTGCACGTACCACTCGGGAAACAGCTTGAGCTCGTCGGCCAGCCGGGTGGCGTCATAGGTGGCCAGGCCGCTGGTCGATGCCTGCTGCAATTGCACCAACGCAGCCAGCGCCTCGCGGTACAGGGTCTGCAACTCGCTGTCCGGGATGCCGGCCTGGATGCGCTGGTAGTAGGTCTGCTCGCCCAGGTCGGACAGCAGCAGCAGGCCCTGGTCCAGGTCCTGTTCCAGCACGCGCGGCACGTTCAGTCCGGCGTCGGCCAGCAGCTGGCCCACGTGCAGGAAGGGGCGGCAGTCTTCGTGGGCCGGGGGGGCGTCCATGACAATCAGGGTGCGCTCGCCGGCATCCAGGCGGAAATACCGGCGGAAACTGGCGTCGGCGGAGGCCGGGCGCAGCGTGTCCACGGCCAGGTTCAAGGCGGCAGGCAGGCTATCCAGCCAGTTGCGGATCTGCACCAGGCGGGGGTCGTGATCGTTTTTCAAGGAAGATCCGTGTCAGAAGGGCAATATTGCTGAAATTTGCGTTCGGCGCACATAAGGCTGGGCGTATGGCGCGGCTTCTCTATAATACCGGCTCGTTTCCACCAGCATCGGCCGTTCTTCGCCGCCGATGCCAGGTTTTCCCATCGTCAAAAAGGGCTGTTTTCACTCGTGCGCAAGGTTCGGTGGTTGATCCTCTCTGCTGTCAGCGTCGCCGCCGGAGCCGTTCAGGCTCAAGGCAGCCAAGGTTCGACTCCCGCGGCCTCCGCCGCCACCGCGACATCCGCGGCGCCCGTGCTGCGCACTTCGCCGGGTTTGCGGATGCACCGCCTGCCGGATGAAAGCATCCCGGCGTACCTCGAAGCGGACAGCATTGAGGGCGATCCCGATTCCAACCTGACCCTGAGCGGCAGCGCGCAAGTGCGCCGCATCGATGGCGTCATCAAGGGCGACCGCATCAACTATCGCAAGGACACCGGCGAGGTCGATGTCCAGGGCAGCGCCCGCATGATGCGCGACGGCACTCTGGTGACCGGTCCGAACGCGAAGTTCAATGTCGACAAGTATTCCGGCCAGGTCGAAAAGCCCAACTTCTGGATGGGCGCCACCGGTGGCTTCGCCGTGGCCGAACATGCGGACATCTTCAGCAAGTCGCAGATGCGGCTGCACACGGTGACGTACAGCGGCTGCTCGTGCGAAACGCCGTCCTGGTATATCAAGGCCAACACGGTCGATATCGACTTCGACGAAAACGAAGGCGTGGCGCGCAACGGCGTGCTGTATTTCAAGGACGTGCCGATCCTGGCGTCGCCCTACATGACCTTCCCGGTCAAGAAAGAGCGCAAGTCGGGCTTCCTGATGCCGACCTACGGCACCACCAGCCAGGGCGGTTTCGACTTTTCGCTGCCGTACTACCTGAACCTGGCGCCGAACTACGACCTGACGATCCAGCCGCGCTATTTCTCCAAGCGCGGCACGCAGCTGGGCGGCGAATTCCGCTACCTGGGTTCGTCCTATGTGGGCACGATTGACGGCACCTATCTGCCTAATGACAACATCACCAGCGAAGACCGCTGGATGTACTGGTGGCGTCATCAGCAGACGTTCTCGCATGGCTTCTACGCCGACTGGGACATCGCCAAGGTTTCGGACGACAACTACTTCCGCGACATCTCGCAGTTGGGCCTGAACCAGGCTTCGACCACCTACCTGCCGCAGCGCGGCCGCGTGGGTTGGGCGTCCAACTACTGGAGCACGTACGCTCAGGTCTACAAGTACCAGACGTTGCAGGACCCGGACGCGCCGCTGGTGCCGCCGTATGACAAGGAACCCGAGCTCTACCTGCGCGGCGCGCGCTATGACTGGGGCGGCTTCGACGTCGATTGGACCTCGACCGCCGTGCGTTTCCGCCGGCCTGATTTCGGATCCACGCTGCGCTATCCCGACGGCGACCGCTTGCAGTCCTACCCGACCGTGTCCTATCCGATCGTGCGCCCGGGCTGGTTCGTCATCCCGAAGGCGGGCGTGAATTACACCCAGTACCAGACCAAATGGTATGGCGTCGATGCGCTGGGCCTGAACGGTGGTTCGGCCGATGGCCTGCCGCGTTCGCAATCGCGCACCGTGCCCATCATGTCGCTGGACGCCGGCCTGATCTTCGAACGCGATACCTCGCTGTTCGGCAAGGCTTCCACGCAAACGCTCGAACCGCGCCTGTATTACCTGCGCGTGCCGTACCGCGACCAGTCCAAGATGCCGGTCTACGATACGTCGCTGGCCGATTTCAGCTTCTCGCAGGCGTTTGAAGAGAACATCTACACCGGCGGCTGGGACCGTATCGCGAACGCCAACCAGCTGACCGCCGCGTTGACCACGCGCTGGCTGGACGCCAACACCGGCTTCGAACGCATGTCGCTCGCCGTGGCGCAGCGCTTGTATTTTGAAGACCAGAAGGTGACGCTGCCGGGCGAAACGCCCCGTGAAAACGTGCGTTCCGACTTCCTGGTGGGCGCCAGCGCCGCGCTGACCGATACACTGAGCACCGATGTGGCGGCTCAGTACAACCCTTACGACAACCAGTGGTCGCGCGGCCTGGTCAGCGCCCGCTGGTCGCCGCAACGCCTGACGACGGTGGCGGTGTCGTACCGCTATCAGCGCGATCCGCAAACTGGCGTGCAGTATCAGCCGCAAGGCCAGAACCAGGTCAGCCTGGCCGTGCAATGGCCGTTCAACAAGCGCTGGTACGGCGTGGGCCGCGTGGATTATTCCTTGCGCTCGGGGCCGTCCAGCACGGTCGCCAACACCACGGAATCGCCGCGCGTCACGCAGGCCATCGCCGGCGTGGAGTACAAGGGCGATTGCTGCTGGGTGGGCCGTGTGGTCTACCAGCGCTATGCTGTATCGGCAACGGACGCCAACTCCGCTGTGTTCTTCCAGCTTGAGCTGACCGGTCTGGGTTCCCTGGGAACCGACCCGATGAACCTGCTGAACAGAAGTATCCCCGGCTACACCAGCATTACACCGCCCGTGCCGGCTGGGACCACATTTGAAAGGTATGAATGATGCGTAGGTTGCACTCTTTGCGCCGCCTGTCCGGCAGTGCGCTGTTGTTGGCCTTATGCGCCGGCCTGCCCGCCGCGCACGCGGCCGAGCAAACAGGCCGGGCCGCGAACAATGGCGCCAAGGCCGCGCCCGCCGCTCAGAAAAACGCGCCGGCGCCCAAGGGCGAACAATTCGTGGACGGCATCGCGGCCGTGGTCGACAAGGACGTCATCACGCTGCGCGAATTGCGCGACGCCTCGGTCCGCATTTCTTCCGAGCTGAAGTCCCGTGGCATCCAGGTGCCGGACGATCAGACCCTCCAGCATCAAGTGTTGCAGCGGCTGATCATGGAGCGCGTGCAGCGCCACGAGGCCGACCGCCTGGGTATCCGCGTCGATGACGCGCAGGTCGATCAGGCCATCCAGACGATTGCCGCGCGCAACAAGATCAGCGTGGCGCAATTGCGCGCCGAGATCGAAAAGTCCGGCGCCGGCTGGGATGCCTATCGCAAATCGCTGCGCGAGGAAATCCGCACCGACCGCCTGCGCCAACGCGCGGTCGATTCCAATATCGTCATCTCCGACACCGAGGTCGATGCGTTCCTGAAGGACCAGCGTCGCAACCCGGCGTTTGGCGCCGCGCCGCAAGCGCAGCCTGAACCTCAACCGCAGGCGCAGCCGCAACCCGCGCCCGAACAGGCCGCCGCGCCTTCGGGCCCGATGTTGTACGCGTTGGCGCAGATCCTGGTGCGCGTGCCGGAAGGCTCGTCGCCGGAACAACTGGCAGCACTGCGCAAGAAGGCGGAAGACGTCCTGGCGCGCGCCAAGCGTGGCGATGATTTCGCCAGCCTGGCCGCTGCGTCCTCCGATGGCCCCGAGGCGCTGCAAGGCGGCGTGATGGGCGTGCGTCCGCTGGATGGCTGGCCCGACCTGTTCGTCAAGGCCATCAGCAACCTGCAAAAAGGCCAGGTCAGCGGCCTGATCCAGAGCGGCAACGGCTTCCACATCATCAAGGTGATGGACCGTGGCACGGCGCAGCCGGCCCCCAGCCGCACCGCGCGCGCCCCGGCGCCCACGCCTGCGCCGCAGCCCGCCGCGCGTCCGCAAGCGCCCGCGCAGCAAGGCCCCGTCGAAGTCATGCAGACCCGCGCGCGCCATATCCTGATCAAGACGTCCACCGTCATGAGCGACGAGACCGCGCGCCAACGCCTGGAACAGGTGCGTCAGCGCCTGGTGTCGGGTGGCGCCAAGTTTGAAGACATGGCGCGCCAGTATTCGCAGGACGCCACCGCGCCGCAGGGCGGCGAGCTGGGATGGCTGAACCCGGGTGAAACCGTGCCGCCGTTCGAAGCCGCCATGAACGCGCTCAAGCCGGGCGAAATCAGCCCGCCGATCCAGTCGCCGTTCGGCTGGCACCTGATCCAGGTCGAAGAGCGCCGTCAGCATGACGCCACCGACGATCTGGCCCGCATGAAGGCGCGCCAGATCCTGTTCGAGCGTCGCGCCCAGCCTGCTTTTGAAGACTGGCTGGAGCAACTGCGCGCTCAGGCCTACGTCGACAACCGGCTTGAAAAGCAGCAAAAAATCCAGCAGAACAACCGCTAAACGCATACCGGGCTTTTCATGTCTCAACACCAGGCGCGCAAGCGCTTTGGCCAGAACTTCCTGACGGACGAAAGTGTCGTCGAGTCCATCGTCCGGGCGGTTGCACCCGCCCGCGACGATGCCGTGGTCGAGATCGGCCCAGGGTTGTCTGCCTTGACCCGGCCGCTGCTAGAGCGTCTGGACCATCTGACCGCGGTTGAAATCGACCGCGATCTTGCGGCGCGCCTGCGCAAGCAGTTCGAAGCGTCGCGCCTGACGGTCGTGGAAGCCGATGCGCTGACGGTCGATTTTTCGCAGTTCGGCAGCGCGCTGCGTGTCGTGGGCAATCTGCCTTACAACATCTCCAGCCCGCTGCTGTTCCATCTGATGACGTGGGCCGACCATATCCGCGATCAGCATTTCATGCTGCAACGCGAAGTCATCGATCGCATGGTCGCGCAACCGGGCTCGGGCGATTTCAGCCGCCTGTCGGTGATGCTGCAATCGCGCTACCGCATGCACAAGCTGTTCGATGTGCCGCCCGAGGCGTTCGATCCGCCGCCCAAGGTGGTGTCGGCGATCGTGCGCATGGTGCCGCTGCCGGCCGACCGCCTGCAACCGGTCAGCGTGCGCGCCTTTGAAACCGTCGTGGCGCGGGCCTTCTCGCAGCGCCGCAAGATGCTGCGCCGGGTGCTGGCCGACTGGGCGCCGCAAGTGCCTTGGGAAGCGCTGGACATCGCGCCCACCGCGCGCGCCGAAGACATCTCGGTGGACCGCTACATCCGTTTGTCCGACGCGCTGGTCGAAGCGAAAATCCTTCAGTAGTCGAGTCGTGTACGGCGTGCGTTGCGATGGCGTGCATCGCAATCGCACGCGGTGCAATCGCACGAATCGCAATCGCGTGCATCGCGATGGCACGCGCTGTAGCGGCGTGCCTCAGTCAACACCCCTCACAACATGCGTTTCTGCGCGGCCATCCAAAGCTGCATGACGTCGCGCGCGCGTTCGGTCAGCAGCTTTTCGGCATCCGCCAGCGCCTGTTGCAACGTGATGGGTCCCGGAGCCAGGCTGAACGCGGCGCTGATGCCGCCCGCGTGCAGGGCTTCGTAGCCTTCGCCGAGCGAGCCGGCCAACGCCACCACCGGCACGCCGGCTTGCTGTGCGATCCGGGCCACGCCTGCCGGCGTCTTGCCGCGCAGGGTCTGCGCGTCCATGCGGCCTTCGCCGGTGAAGACCAGCGTGGCGCCTTCGATCGCTTCGGCCAGGCCGCCCAGTTCCGCCACGATCTCAACACCCGGCCGAAAGTGCGCCTGCAAGAAGGCCTTGGCCGCAAAGCCCAGGCCGCCAGCCGCGCCCGCGCCGGGGGCGTTGCGATGGTCCGCGCCCAGATGCCGCGCGCACACGTCGGCAAAATTCGACAGCATCTGATCCAGCGTGGCCACCTGTTCCGGCGTAGCGCCTTTTTGCGGGCCGAACACCTGCGAGGCGCCATGCGGGCCGCATAGTGGATTGTCGACGTCGGAAGCAATGTCGATGTGGATTTTGGCCAGGCGCGGATCCAGCCCGTGCGTGTCGATGCTGGCCAGCTTGCCCAGCGCGCCGCCTCCCGGCGGCAGACTCTTGCCATCGGCATCCAGCAAGCGCACGCCCAGCGCCGTCAGCATGCCGGCGCCCGCGTCGTTCGTGGCCGAGCCGCCCAGGCCCAGGATGATGCGCGTGGCCCCCGCGTTCAGCGCCGCCAGCATCAGTTCGCCCACGCCGTGGCTGCTGGCGCGCATGGGGTCGCGCTTGGAAGGCGAGACCAATTCCAGCCCGGCCGCCGCCGCCATTTCGATCACGGCCGTGCCATCTTGCAGCAGGCCCCAGACGGCGTCGACCTTATAGCCCATCGCGTCGTTCACGGTGAGCTGCCGTTCCTTGCCGCCCGTTGCGGCCAGGACGGCTTGCACCGTGCCTTCGCCGCCGTCGGCCATGGGCACGCAGATTGTGTGGGCGCCAGGACAGGCGGCTTTGACGCCGCGCGCGATGGCCGCCGCCGCGTCGGGCGCGGACACGCTTTCCTTGAAGGAGTCGGGAGCAATGACGATTTTCACGGGTTCGGATGGGCTCGGTGTCGGTCGGATTATTGGCCATGATACCCGTGCAGACGCAGGCGGCGTACCATAGCGCTTTCGTTGTTTTTGCGAGAGTGGACCGTCATGCCTGTATTGCGCCGCACCAAAATTGTCGCCACCCTGGGCCCCTCGACTTCGTCGCCCGAACGCATTGAAGCGTTGATCCGCGCCGGCCTTGACGTGGCCCGTTTGAACTTCTCGCATGGCAGCGCGGACGACCACCGCGCCCGCGCCCAACTGGTGCGCGACATCGCCGCCAAGCAAGGCCGTTTCGTGGCCATCATGGGCGACCTTCAAGGCCCGAAGATCCGTATCGCGCGCTTCACCGACAAGCTCGTGCAGTTGCAGGTGGGCCAACCCTTCACGCTGTCGCGCGTGCATCCCAAGGATGCCGGCACGGCCAGCATCGTGGGCATCGACTATCCCGAACTGGTCACCGATTGCCGCGTGGGCGACGAGTTGTTGCTGGACGACGGCCGCGTGGTGCTGGTGGTTGACCGCGTCGAAGGCGACGAAGTCCACACCACTGTGACCGTCGGCGGCCCGCTGTCGAACAACAAGGGCATCAACCGCCGTGGCGGCGGCCTGTCCGCGCCCAGCCTGACCGACAAGGACCGTGTCGACATCAAGCTGGCCGCCGAAATGGAATTGGATTTTGTTGCGGTGTCGTTCCCGCGCTATGGCAGCGACATCGACGAAGCCCGCGCCTTGCTGGCTGCTGCCGGCAGCCAGGCATGGATCATCGCAAAGATCGAACGCGCCGAAGCGGTCGCCGATGACGAAGCGCTGGACTCGCTGATCCGCGCCAGCGACGGCGTGATGGTCGCGCGCGGCGACCTGGGCGTGGAAGTGGGCGATGCCGAACTGGTCGGCATCCAGAAGCGCATCATCCAGCACGCGCGCACGCTGAACAAGGTGGTCATCACCGCCACGCAGATGATGGAGTCCATGATCTCCAGCCCCATGCCCACGCGCGCCGAAGTGTCGGACGTGGCGAACGCAGTGCTGGACTACACCGACGCCGTCATGCTGTCGGCCGAAAGCGCATCGGGCCAATACCCCGTTGAAACGGTGCAGGCCATGGCGCGTGTCTGCCTGGGCGCGGAAAAGCACCCGACCTCGACCGTGTCGCATCACCGCATGGGCGAGACCTTCACGCGTTGCGATGAGACCATCGCGCTGGCCGCCATGTACGCGGCCAACCACTTTCCGGGTGTGAAAGCCATCATCGCGCTGACCGAAAGCGGCCACACGCCGCTGATCATGTCGCGCATCCGCTCGGGCGTGCCGATCTACTGCTACAGCCCGCACAGCGTGACGCAGAACCGCGTGACGATGTTCCGGGGTGTCTACACGATTCCGTTCGCGCCGTCGGATTACGAACCGGCCGACCTGAGCGACGCCGCCATCGACGAACTGCGCAAGCGCAATCTGGTCAAGACGGGCGACTGGGTCATCCTGACCAAGGGCGACTTCTACCGCGACAGCGGCGGCACCAATGGCATGAAGATCTTGATGGTCGATTGAGGCCGCATCGAGGTCCGCGTCAGGCGAGGCACGCGCCCCGCCTGGCGTTGATGCGTACCGGCCTCGCGCCTGGCGCGAAAGCGAAAGCGTTTCAGCCGAAGAACCAGTAGCAAACGCCGATGGCCGCCATGACGCCGGCCGCATCGGCGATCAACGCGCAGCCCACGGCGTGGCGAGCCCGCAGTATCCCCACCGATCCGAAGTAGACCGCCAACACATAGAAGGTGGTTTCGGTGCTGCCCTGCATCACGGCGGCCAGCAGGGCGGGAAAGCTGTCCACGCCGAAGTGGGTCATGGTTTCCAGCATCATTGCGCGCGCCGCGCTGCCCGAAAACGGCTTGACCAAGGCGGTCGGCAAGGCATCGACAAAGCGCGTGTCCCAGCCGGCTTGCAGCGCCAGCCAACGGATGCCGTCCAGCAGGAAGTCCAGCGCGCCCGAGGCTCGCAGCACGCCCACCGCGCAGAGCATGGCCACCAGATAGGGCAACAGGCTCTTGGCGATGTCGAAACCTTCCTTGGCCCCTTCGATGAACGTTTCGTAGACCGGCACTTTCTTCCAGGCGCCCACGACCAGGAAAGCCAAGAGGATGCCGAACAACGCCAGGTTGCCCATCAGCGAAGACAGCGCGGCGATGGCCGTGGCCGACATGCTGGCCAGCAGCGCCATGAAACCGCCCATGAGCAGCGCCGCGCCGCCCAGCCACAACATGACGACCGGGTCGGTCAGCCGCAGCCGCTGGCACGCGGCCACGGCCAGAAAGCCCGCCAGTGTCGACGCGCTGGTCGCCAGCAGGATGGGCAGGAACACCAGGGTGGGATCGGCCGCGCCCTGTTGCGCGCGGAACATGAACAGCGTGACGGGCAAGAGCGTCAGCGACGACGCGTTCAATACCAGGAAGAGGATCTGCGCGTTGCTGGCGGTTTCGGGGGTGGGGTTCAGCGATTGCAGTTCGCGCATGGCGCGCAGGCCGATGGGCGTGGCGGCGTTGTCCAGGCCCAGGCCGTTGGCGGCGAAGTTCAGCGTGATCAGGCCGATGGCCGGATGATTGCGCGGCACGCCGGGCATCAGCCGCGCGAACAGCGGCCCCAACAGGCGCGCCAGCTTTTCCACCAGCCCGGCCGCCTCGGCGATGCGCAAGAAACCCAGCCACAAGGTCAGCGTGCCGAACAGCAGCACCATGACTTCCACGGACACGCGCGCCATGTCGAACAGGCTGGCCACCATCAGCCGAAAGACGTCGGGGTCTCCGATGGCCAGCCAGCGGTACAGCGCGGCGGCGGCGGCGGTCAGGAAGAAGCCCAGCCAGAGTTTATTCAGCATGCGTAACGATGCCCGGACAGCGGTTGATTGCGCACCAGCGCGGGGAGGCTCATTGTCGCAGAGTCAGCCCTTGCCAGCTTGGCCGCGCCACGCCAATTCTGGTACTTTGGTCCGAACCGCCCTAGGGCCATAACAGTGAGGGACACTCATGGATTTCAATGCCTGGCGCCGTCGCCGCATCTCGGAACCCGCGTACCGCTGGGCGCGCAACGCCTTGCCCCCCATGTCCGCCACCGAGCGCGAGGCCATCGAGGCCGGAGACACCTGGTGGGACGCGGACCTGTTCACCGGCAACCCCAACTGGCGCAAGCTGCTGGACGTGCCCGCCGCCACCTTGACGCCGCAAGAGCAGGCATTCATCGACGGCCCCGTGGCGCAACTGTGCGCCATGCTGGACGAATGGGACATCACCTGGAACCGGCGCGACCTGCCGCCGCAAGTGTGGGACTTCCTGAAAGCGCAGCGCTTTTTCGGCATGATCATTCCGCGCCGCTACGGCGGCCTGGGCTTTTCCCCTTACGCGCATTCCGAAGTGGTGCGCCGCATATCGGCCTATTCCATCACGGCGGGCGTCACCGTCATGGTGCCCAACTCACTCGGGCCGGGCGAACTCCTCATGCAGTTTGGCACGCCCGCGCAGCGCGATTACTGGCTGCCACGGCTGGCCGACGGCCGCGAAGTGCCTTGCTTCGGCCTGACCAGCCCCGAAGCCGGCTCGGACGCCGCATCCATGGTGGACACGGGCGTCGTGTGCCGCCAGGTGGTCGACGGCCGCGAGCTCATCGGCATCCGGCTGAACTGGCACAAGCGCTACATCACGCTGGGGCCGGTAGCCACGGTGCTGGGGCTGGCGTTCAAGATGTCGGACCCCGACGGCATCCTGGGCGGCCCCAAAGACATCGGCATCTCGGTGGCGCTGGTGCCCACCGAGGCGCCGGGCGTTGAGATCGGCAGGCGGCATCTGCCGGCCATGCAGGTGTTTCAGAATGGTCCGAACAAAGGGCACGACGTGTTCGTGCCGCTGGACGCACTGATCGGCGGCGAGGCGCGCGCGGGCCAGGGCTGGAAGATGCTGATGAGCGCGCTGGCCGCGGGGCGCGGCATTTCGCTGCCGTCGCTGTCGGCCGCGGCTGCCGTCATGTGCGCGCATACCACCGGCATGTACGCCCGCGTGCGCGAACAGTTCGGCATTCCCATCGGCAAGTTCGAAGGCGTGCAGGAGCAGCTGGCCCAGCTGGCCGGCAACGCCTATCTGGTCGAGGCGGCGCGCCGCCTGACCTGCGCCGCGCTGAACCAGGACGTCAAGCCGGCCGTCGTGTCCGGCATCATGAAATACCACGCCACCGAACGCATGCGCGAATCCGTCAATGCCGCGATGGACGTGCACGCCGGCCGCGCGGTCATCGACGGGCCCAGCAACTACCTGGGCGCGCTGTATCGCGCGGTGCCCATCGCCATCACGGTCGAGGGCGCCAACATCCTGACGCGCAACCTGATCATCTTTGGGCAGGGCGCCATCCGCGCGCATCCCTACCTGATGCCGGAAATGCTGGCGCTGGCCAATCCTGACGAAGAACGCGGCATCGAGGTCTTTCACGACGTGTTCTGGCGCCACTTGCGGCATGCGGGCAAGAACACGCTGCGCGCGATTGGCCGAGCGTGGTCGGGCGCGTTGTTGGCGCCGTCACCCGTGTCCGGGCCGACGGCGGGGCATTATCGGCGGCTGGGGCGCTACGCCTCGGGATTCGCGCTGTTGGCCGATGCCACGCTGGCGCAGCTGGGCGGCGGGCTGAAGCGGCGCGAGCTGATCTCGGCGCGCCTGGGCGATGTGTTGTCGCAGCTGTACCTGCTGTCGGCCGTTCTCAAGCGCTGGGAAGACGAAGGCCGCAAGCACGACGACCTGCCGCTGGTGGATTGGTGCATGGAGCAAGGCTACGCCAGCATCGAAAAAAGCCTGGACGAGGTGCTGCGCAATTTGCCTGGCCGCGTGCTGGCGTGGGGCTTGCGCGCCGCCATCCTGCCGTTGCGGCTGGCGCGTGGGCCGAACGACGCGTTGACGCGCGCCTGCGCCGAGCTGCTGTTGAAGCCATCTCCCACGCATGCCCGGCTTGCGGCCGACCTGCATCGGGAACCCGCTGCCAGCGCATCAGCCGGCGTGCTGCTGGGGGGCGGCCGCGCGGGCGGCGACCCGCTGGCCGACCTGACCCGCGCCTTTGCGCTGGTCGAGGCGGTACAGCCCATCCGCGACCGCCTGCGCCAATCGAACGTAAAGAATTGGCGCGAGGCGCATCAGCTGGGCGCCATCACCGACGCGCAGGCCGCGCAACTGGAAGCGGCCGACGCGATGGTGTCCAAGGTCTTGCAGGTGGATGATTTTGCGCCCGAGGAACTGTCGCCGCAGGCGGCAAGCAATAGGGCGCAGACCCCGTCAGATCCGACGCCAGCGCCGACGTCAGCATCGACGCCAGCTCCGACGCCGGACGCGACGACTTAATCGTCCGAGTTCGGGTCCATGCCCGGAAACAGGATTTCAGTGAAGCCGAACTTCGAGAAATCCTGGATCCGCGACGGATACAGGCGGCCGATCAAGTGGTCGCATTCGTGCTGCACCACGCGAGCGTGAAAGCCTTCGGCTTCGCGCTCGATCGGCTTGCCATACGGATCGAACCCGCTGTATCGGATGTGGCGATAACGTGGCACCTGGCCGCGCAGGCCGGGCACCGACAGGCAACCTTCCCAGCCGTCTTCCATCTCGTCCGACAGCGGCGTGATGACCGGGTTGCAAAGGATGGTCTGCGGCACGGCGGGCGCGTCGGGGTAGCGCTCGTTGCGGTCAAAGCCGAAGATCACCAGTTGCAGGTCCACGCCGATCTGCGGCGCCGCCAGGCCCACGCCCTGCGCGGCTGCCATGGTTTCAAACATGTCAGCGATCAGGGCGTGCAACTCGGGCGTGTCGAACTGCTCCACGGGCGGGGCCACGCGCAGCAGGCGCGGGTCGCCCATTTTCAGGATGGGATGGATCATGGCGGCGAGACTCAGTCCTGGCGGCCTTTCTTCTGGATGAATTCGATCTTGTAGCCGTCAGGATCTTCCACGAAGGCGATCACGGTCTTGCCGTGCTTCATCGGGCCGGCTTCGCGGGTGACCTTGCCGCCGCGTTCCTTGACCTTGTCACAGGCTTCGTAGGCGTTGTCCACTTCCAAAGCGATGTGGCCGTAACCGTTGCCCAGGTCGTACTTGTCGGTGTCCCAGTTGTGGGTCAGCTCGATGACCGCGCCTTCGGACTCGTCTTGATAGCCCACGAAGGCCAGCGTGAACTTGCCGTCGGGATAGTCGTTGCGGCGCAGGACGCGCATGCCAAGCACGTTGGTGTAGAAATCGATGGATTTGTCGAGGTTGCCGACTCGCAGCATGGTGTGGAGCATACGCATGGAGATCTTCCTTAGGCGATGAGGGGTTGAGGCAAAAACGGGGCCACGCCCGCGCTTTCGCGTGTAATGCCGAGGTCGCGCAGCGCGCCGCCCATGGCGGTGACTGCCTGCCGCATCTGGTCCGGGCCAAAGGCCCCGATGCAGCCGACCCGGAACGTGGGTTGTTCGGTGTTGGTGAAATTGCTGATCACGTAGCCGCGCGCCTTCAGGGCGTCCACGAACAATTGCAGATGCCAGGTCGGCGCATCCGGGGCATGCACGTTGACGACGATGGGGCCTTGCAGCTCGCGCGACAGATAGGGCGACAGGCCCAGCTCGCTCACGCCATCATAGAGCGCGCGCATGTTCGCGGTGTAACGCGCCAGCCGCCCTTCGCGGCCTTCCTGGCGATACAGGTCCAGCGCCACGGCCAGCGCGGCCAGCGTGGGCGCGGGCGGGGTGAAGCGCGGACCGGCATTGGGCGCCAGCGTGTGTTGATAGATATCGGCCAGGTCCAGCGACCAGCTGCCAGCGTTGCCGCGCGCGGCCTCCAGGCGGTCGCGGCGCGCCACGACGAACGCGGCGCCCGGCAGCCCTTCCAGGCATTTGTTGGCGGTCAGCACCACGGCGTCGATGGCGGGCAGCGCCGACACGTCCAGCGGCAGCGCGCCGAAGGCCGACACGGCGTCGACGATGACGCGCCGGCCCAGCGCGTGGGCGATGCGGGCCAGCTCCGGCACGTCGTGGCAGATGCCGCTGCCCGTCTCGCTGTAGACCAGCGCCACATGGGTCAGCGTGGGGTCTCGTTCCAGCGCGGCGGCCATGGCGGCCGGGTCCAGGCGTTCGGTAGCGCCCACGGCCAGCGGCACGGCGACGCGTCCCGCTTCGCCCGCCAGCTTCTGCAAGCGCGCCGCGTATGCGCCGGTGGACGGGGCCAGCAGGCGGCCGCCCGGCGGCACGAAGCTGCGGATGGCCGCTTCCACCGCGAAGTGTCCGCAGCCGGGCAACGCCAGCGCCACATGTTCGTCAGGCGACCCCTGCGCCACTTGCAGGACGCCATCGCAGACCTGGCGGTAGCCTTCCCGAA
This sequence comes from Achromobacter piechaudii NBRC 102461, assembly GCF_001571245.1. Taxonomy (GTDB): domain Bacteria; phylum Pseudomonadota; class Gammaproteobacteria; order Burkholderiales; family Burkholderiaceae_B; genus Achromobacter; species Achromobacter piechaudii. The sequence goes on from NZ_BCTK01000005.1 coordinate 117,714, forward strand.
AATCGTTGTCCCACGGCGCATAGTCTTGCGCCATGGCGGCCTTCACCCTTGCGTCGGTCGTGACCGGGCCGGGAATCAGCAGCAACATTTCTTGTCTCCAGTGCGCCTCAGAATTGAGGCAGCGAAGCGGGGTCGTGGCGCCGCAGGATGTTCTTGGCGTCTTCGAAGTCGGGCAGGATCTGGCCGACCTCGCGCCAGAAGTCCTGACTGTGGTTCATCTCGCGCAGATGCGCAAGCTCGTGCGCAATGACGTAATCAATAATGCCGGGCGCGAAATGGATCAGGCGCCAGTTCAACATGATGTTGCCGTCGCTGGTGCAAGAGCCCCAGCGTGTGGCGGCGGATGACAGCCGCCAGCGACGGATCTTCAAGCCGCTGATCTGCAGGAAATGCGCCAGCCGCGCGCCCATCCATGCGCCTGCGCGCTGCTGCAACCAGGCTTGCGCGGCGTCGCGGATACGGCCTTGATCGGCCGTGGACGGCAGCGCCAGCATCAGGGTGTCGCCGTCCAGCGGCGCGTCGGCATCGCCGGACAAGCGAGACTGACGGCTGTCGCCACCCACGCCGATCAGGATGCGCTTGCCCAGGTAAGGCAGTTCGCCGCCTGCCTGCCAGCGCGTGTGCGCCATGGCCAACTGCTGTTTGCGGGCGTGCCATTCGCGCAACTTGGTGACGATCCAACGCGCCTTCTCGCGCACCGCGTCGTCGATTTGCGTCAGCGTGACCCAGCTAGGCGCGGTGACCCGAAGGCCATCATCGGTGATGACGAACCCGATGCTGCGGCGGCGCGAACGCAGCAGCACGAAGCCGATGGCTTGCTCGTCGGTCTGCACCTCGCGCCAGCGCGCGCCGGGCGGCAGCGGGTCGGGGCAGGGCGTGGGCACGCGCGATGCGGCATTGGGGGACAGCGTCAGCAGCGGTTCGCCCTTGCCGGCATCGCCCTTGGGCGCATTGGGAAAAAGGTTCGAGGGCGTGACGGGCTGGGGGTGAGGCTGAGACGGCACGCCAGCGCCAGAGGGCGAGGCTTGCGCGCCGGGGGCAGCCGTGTTGCTGCGCGGCACGGCCGGTTCAGGCGCGGCCGGCTTAGGCACGGCCGGCTGATTAGGCGCGGCCGGCTTGGGCGCTGTCGGCTGAGGCGTGGCGATCAGCGGCGACGCGCCGTGGGGCGCGTCGTGTTCTTGCGTGTCGAACAGGAGTTCGAGCTGATCAGTGCTGGGCATACCTTTCAGGATTGAGACGCCGCATTTCCCCTTCGATCCATTCCTGAACCTTCTGATTCAGTTCGTCGGGGGAGAGTCCCTTGGATTCTATCGCGGGACCGATCGACAGGGTGACCAGGCCGGGATATTTGACGAAAGCGTTGCGCCGCCAGCACTCGCCGGCGTTGTGCGCTACGGGAATCACAACGGCGCCAGTGCGCGAGGCCAACAGCGCCCCGCCCATCTTGAAGCGCGCGGTCTTGCCGGGCGGCACGCGCGTGCCCTCGGGAAACAGCAGCGGCCAGCGGCCTTCGTCCATGCGGGTCTGGCCTTGCTTGACCACCTGATCGAAGGCGTCGCGGCCTTTCGAGCGGTCAATGGCGATCATGCGCAACAGCGCCAGTCCCCAACCGAAGAACGGCACCATGTGCAGTTCTTTCTTGTAGACGAAGCAGACTTCGCGCGGCATGTAGGCCGGGAAGAACAGGGTTTCCCAGGCGGATTGGTGCTTGGACAGGATCACGGCCGGGCCGTCGGGCAGGTTTTCCCAGCCCTTGACCTGCCAGCGGATCCCGCAGAACACCTTGGCGCCCCAGACCGCCAGACGCGGCCAGCCCACCGTCAGGCGATAGCGCCAGTGCAGCGGCAGCGGCGCCCACAGGATGCAGGCAAACGCGTAGGGGATGACCGTGATGGCCAGGAACAGGAAATACAGCAGCGAACGTAGCCGGGCCATTGAATCAATTGTCCTGAAGCAGAATATCGACCACGGCCGACAGGTCTTCACACACGCGGGTGTTGTCGGGCAGGCCGCCCTTGGCCAGCGTCTTCTGGCCATTGCCCGTCTGCACGAGCCAGGGCGAGCAACCCACGGAGGCGGACGCTTGCAGGTCGCGCAACGAATCGCCGACGGCCGGCACGCCGGCCAGGCTGATGTCGTAGCGGTGCCCGATCTGTTCGAACAGGCCCGGGCGCGGCTTGCGGCAGGTGCAGTTGTCGTCCGGCCCGTGCGGGCACAGGAACACCGCATCGATCGCGCCGCCCACGGCGGCCAGCTCGCGCCGCATCTTGGTGTGGATCGCAGTCAGCGTGTCCATGTCGAACAGGCCGCGCGCCAGGCCGGACTGGTTGCTGGCCACCACCACTTTCCAATCGGCCTGCGTCAGCCGAGCAATGGCTTGCAGGCTGCCGGGCAGGGCGATCCATTCGTCGGGATTCTTGACGAACGCATCGCTGTCCTGATTGATGACGCCGTCGCGGTCGAGGATGATGAGTTTCACTGTGCCAGCCTGGAAATGTCGGCCACCTGGTTCATCAGGCCATGCAGCTGGCTCAACAACGCCAGCCGGTTGGCGCGCACGGCCGGGTCTTCGGCCATGACCATGACGTCCGCAAAGAACGCGTCCACGGGCTCGCGCGCCTGCGCCAGCGTGGACAGGCTGCCGGCGAAATCGCCCGCGGCCAGTTGGGCTTCGGCCTGCGGCCGCAGCGCGGCGACCGTGGCGGCCAGCGCGCGTTCGGCCGGTTCGACCAGCGCCGCGTCGTTGACCGCGCCGATCTCGCCTTCGGCCTTCTTCAGCAGGTTGCCGATGCGCTTGTTGGCGGCAGCCAGGCTGGCGGCTTCGGGCAGTTGCGCGAAGGCGGCGGCGGCGCGCACGCGTTCGGCCACCTGATGCAGCGGCGGGGTCAGCGCGATCACGGCTTCCACCGCGTTGCGGTCGAAATCGTTGATGAGCTGGTTGCGGTAGCGCTCATAAATGAACGTGCGGACCTCGGCCAGCGTATCGGCCGGGATCTTGCCGGCCGGGAAGGTGCCCGCGGCCAAGGTCAGCAGGCCGTCCAGCGACAGCGGGCCGTCCTGGCTGACCTTCAACCAGCCACCGGCCGCCAGTTGTTCGAACGCGCTGATCAGGCCCAGCGCCGCGCGGCGCAGGCCGAAGGGATCGCGTTCGCCCGTGGGCGCCAGGCCGATGGCCCAGATGCCCACCAGCGTTTCCACGCGCTCGGCGATGAACAGCGTGGCGGCGGTCAGCGTGTCTTGCGTGACGGGCGCGTCATAGCGGTTGCGGTACTGCGTGCGCAGCGCCTCGACCACGCTGGCCGCTTCGCCGTCGCCGGCCGCGTAGTACGCGCCCATGATGCCTTGCAGCTCGGGGAATTCGCCCACCATGTTCGAACCCAGGTCGGCCTTGGCCAGCATGGCGGCGCGATCCGCGGCGGTGACGTCGCCGCCCAGCTGTTCAGCCACGCCGCGCGCGATGGCGCGCACGCGTTCGACGCGTTCAAGCTGGGTGCCCAGCTTGTTGTGATAAACGATGGAGCCCAGCTGCTCGACGCGCGCGGCCAGCGGGGTCTTGCGGTCGGTTTCAAAGAAGAACTGGGCGTCGGCCAGGCGCGGGCGCACCACGCGCTGGTTGCCTTCGACGATGTTGACCGGGTTGTCCGTGTGCATGTTGCTCACGATCAGGAACCGGTGCGTCAGGCGGCCGGTGGCCGGGTCGAACAGCGGGAAATACTTCTGGTTCAGCCGCATGGTCAGAATCAGGCATTCCTGCGGCACTTGCAGGAACTGCTCTTCGAACTGGCCCACGTATACGGTGGGATGTTCGACCAGCGCCGTCACTTCATCCAGCAGCGCGGCTACTTCCGGGTCGTCGCCCAGCGTGGCCGACAGGCGGCCGGCGTGGTCCAGCAATTGGCGCTGGATGTCGTCGCGGCGGCCTTCGAAGGACGCCACGACGCGGCCCTTCTCGGCCAGCGTGGCGGCGTAGGAATCCGCGTCGGCGAACGACACCGGGCCTTCGCACATGAAGCGATGGCCCAGCGTGTCGCGGCCGGCCTGCATGCCCAGCGCCGAGACCGGCACCACGTCGGCCCCGAACAGGGCGACCAGGCCATGCGCCGGGCGCACGAACTTGACGGTCGTGACGCCGTCGGCCAATTGGTAACGCATCACCTTGGGGATCGGCAGGCCGTTCAAGGCGTTGTCGATGCCTTCCTGCAAGCCCGTGGCCAGCGAGGAACCGGCGGCGGTGCCGCGAGCGATCAGGTAGTCCTGCTTGCCGTCGGACTCACGGTCCAGCGTGGCCAGATCGATGTTTTCCAGGCCCTTGGCGGCCAGCTTCTTTTGCAGCGCCGGGGTGGCCTTGCCGTCTTCGGTCAGGCCGATCTTGGCGGGCATCAGCTTTTCGGCATAGGGCTGGTCGGGCGCCTGCGCCAGCACGGCGGACAGGTGCACGGCCAGGCGGCGCGGCGTGGAATACGCGGTCACGGCGCAGCCCTCGGCCAGCAGGCCGTGGCGTTCCAGCGTGGCGCGCACGCCTTCGGCAAAGGCCTGGCCCAGCTTTTGCAGGGCCTTGGGCGGGAGTTCTTCGGTCAGCAGTTCGACCAGCAGCGGGCGGATGTTCGTCGTCATTTATGCAGCCTCCCCGGCGGCCTGATTGCGGCGCAGCATGGGAAAGCCCAGTCGTTCGCGGGAATCGAAATAAGCCTGTGCGACGGCGCGCGACAGGTTGCGGATGCGGCCGATGTAGGCGGCGCGCTCGGTCACGCTGATCGCGCCGCGCGCATCCAGCATGTTGAAGGTGTGCGCGGCTTTCAGCGCGGCCTCGTAGGCCGGCAGCGCCAGCGGCACGTCCATCAGGCGCTTGGCCTCGGCTTCGTAGTCGTTGAAGTGCGCGAACAGCATGTCCGCCGACGAGTGCTCGAAGTTGTAGGTGGACTGTTCGACCTCGTTCTGGTGGAACACGTCGCGGTACAGCACGCGGTTGCCGTTGGCGCCTTCGGTCCAGACCAGGTCGTACACGCTTTGCACGTCCTGCAGGTACATGGCCAGGCGTTCCAGGCCGTAGGTGATTTCGCCCGTGGTCGGCGTGCAGTCCAGGCCGCCGACTTGCTGGAAGTACGTGAATTGCGTGACTTCCATGCCGTTCAGCCACACTTCCCAGCCCAGGCCCCAGGCGCCCAGCGTCGGGTTTTCCCAGTCGTCTTCGACAAAGCGGATGTCGTGTTGCGTCGGGTCGATGCCCAGCGCCTTGAGCGAACCGATGTACAGGTCCAGGATGTCAGGCGGCGCGGGCTTGAGCACGACCTGGTACTGGTAATAGTGCTGCAGGCGGTTGGGGTTTTCGCCATAGCGGCCATCCTTCGGGCGGCGCGAGGGCTGCACGTAGGCGGCGCGCCACGGCTCCGGGCCGATCGCGCGCAGGAACGTGGCCGTGTGCGAGGTGCCGGCGCCGACTTCCATGTCGTAGGGCTGCAGCAGGGCGCAACCCTGCTTGTCCCAGTATTCCTGGAGCGTAAGGATGATTTGCTGAAAGGTGAGCATAGGATTCTTGGAATTCGACCGCCGGGCAAGGCCTGCCGTGGGCGTGGGAAACCGGGCATTTTAACTGGCCCGGGGCTGTCCTGTTTGGCGAGCGCCGCCGTGCGGTTACATCTATGCCCGAACCGCATCCCCAGGCAGGGCGGGTGTGCCCCTGGCGGACGCTGCGGCGGGGTCCGGCTGCGCCTCGAAACCAATGGTCGTATGATTCCGGGTTACGTCCCAAGTCTTATATAAAACCCGGAACCCGATTCCGAGAAATCCCGGAAGGAGCAGTCCTATGTCAGACCTGATCACGGTGGAAGTCACCGACGGCATCCAGATCATCACGATCAACCGCCCCGAAGCCAAGAACGCCATCAACCTGGAAACCGCGCAGGCCATGGCCGCCGCGCTCGACCAGCTGGACAGCCGCGACGACGTGCGCATCGGCATCTTGACGGGCGGTGGCGGCACCTTCTCGTCGGGCATGGATCTGAAGGCCTTCGCCAAGTCGGGGCAGCGTCCCTACGTGGACGGCCGGGGTTTTGCTGGCCTGAACGAGCGTCCGCCCAAGAAGCCGCTGATCGCCGCCGTGGAAGGTTACGCGCTGGCCGGTGGCTGCGAAATGGCCTTGGCGTCTGACCTGATCGTGGCCGCCAACAACGCCAAGTTCGGCCTGCCGGAAGTCAAGCGCGGCCTGGTGGCCGGCGCGGGCGGCCTGCTGCGCCTGCCGCGCCGCTTGCCGTACCACATCGCCATGGAAGTGATCCTGACGGGTGAAATGCTGAGTGCAGAACGCGCTCATTCGTTCGGTCTGGTCAACCGCCTGACCGAACCGGGCGGCGCGCTGGCCGGCGCGCTGGAACTGGCGCGCGCCATCGTCGAGAACGGCCCGCTGGCCGTGCAGACCGCCAAGAGCATCGTGGCGCAGTCGGGCGACTGGGACCAGGAAGGCATGTTCGACCGCCAGCGCCCGCTGATCGCGCACATTTTCACGTCCGCCGACGCCAAGGAAGGCGCGACCGCTTTCGCGGAAAAGCGCAAGCCCGTATGGCAAGGCAAATAAAATAAGCTGTATCCCATCATGTGCGGCTGGCTCGGCCAGCCGTTTTTTCACGTTTTTTCCGACTTAGTCATTCGCCATGTCCGTCATCATTAAAGAAGAAGACTTCATCCAGTCGATTGCCGATGGCATTCAGTTCATCAGCTACTACCACCCCGTCGACTACATCCGTCACCTGGCGCGCGCCTACGAGCGCGAGGAAAGCCCCGCCGCGCGCGATGCGATGGCGCAGATCCTCACCAACTCGCGCATGTGCGCCGAAGGCAAGCGTCCGCTTTGCCAGGACACCGGCATCGTCAACGTCTTCCTGAAGATCGGCATGAGCGTGCGCTTCGACACCAAGCGCACCCTGCAGGAACTGTGCGATGAAGGCGTGCGCCGTGGCTACCTGAATCCGGATAATCCGCTGCGCGCCTCCGTGCTGGACGACCCGCTGTTCGCGCGCAAGAACACGCGCGACAACACGCCCTGTATCCTGCACGTCGAACTGGTCCAGGGCGACAAGGTCGACGTGCAAATCGCATCCAAGGGCGGCGGTTCGGAAAACAAATCCAAGTTCGCCATGCTCAACCCCAGCGATTCGCTGGTGGACTGGGTGCTCAAGACCGTCCCGACGATGGGCGCCGGCTGGTGCCCGCCGGGCATGCTCGGCATCGGCGTGGGCGGCACCGCTGAAAAAGCCATGCTGATGGCCAAGCAGTCGTTGATGGAAGACATCGACATGTACGAACTGCTGGCTCGCGGCCCGCAGAACAAGCTGGAAGAACTGCGCATCGAGCTGTACGAAAAGGTCAACGCGCTGGGTATCGGCGCGCAGGGCCTGGGCGGCCTGACGACCGTGCTGGACGTCAAGATCAGCACCTTCCCGACGCACGCGGCCTCCAAGCCCGTCGCCATGATCCCGAACTGCGCCGCTACGCGCCACGCTCACTTCGAACTGGACGGCACGGGCCCCGCGCGCCTGGATCCGCCGTCGCTGTCCGAGTGGCCGGAAGTGCACTGGGCGCCGGACTACAACAAGTCCAAGCAGGTCGACCTGAACACGCTGACCAAGGAAGAAGTGGCCAGCTGGAAGCCGGGCCAGACGCTGCTGCTGTCGGGCAAGATGCTGACCGGCCGCGACGCCGCGCACAAGCGCATCCAGGACATGCTGGCCAAGGGCGAACCGCTGCCCGTGGACTTCACCAACCGCGTGATCTATTACGTGGGCCCGGTGGATCCGGTGGGTGACGAAGTGGTCGGCCCCGCCGGCCCCACCACCGCCACGCGCATGGACAAGTTCACCGACATGATGCTTGAGAAGACGGGCCTGATCTCGATGATCGGCAAGTCCGAACGCGGCCCCGTCGCCATCGAAGCCATCAAGAAGCACGGCTCGGCCTACCTGATGGCCGTGGGCGGCGCGGCTTACCTCGTGTCCAAGGCCATTCGTGGCGCCAAGGTGCTGGGCTTTGCCGACCTGGGCATGGAAGCCATCTACGAATTCGACGTGAAGGATATGCCGGTGACCGTGGCGGTGGACGCCAAGGGCACCTCGGTCCACACGACCGGTCCGAAGGAATGGCAAGCCAAGATCGGCAAGATCCCCGTCGCCGTCGCCTAAGCCTCGTTGACGACAGAACGGCCGCTGATAGTCAGCGGCCGTTTTTTTTGAAGGCAGGCGATCGCACCCTAACGCGGCCGCTTGAACGCCTCGATTGCTTCCGGTGACTTGCCCAGCACCTCGCGCAGCACTTGCTCGGTGTGTTCCCCCAGCAGCGGCGGCGCGCGCCGGTACACCACCGGCGAATCCGAAAACCGCAGCGGACTGGCCGTGACCGGCGCGGTGACGCCCAAGGGGTGCGGGATCTCGCGGCGCAACTGCCGCGCCTGCGACTGCGGATGCGCGAAGGATTGCGCGATGTCGTTGATGGGACCGCAGGGCACGCCCACCGCTTCCAGCTTGTCGATCCAGTCGTCGCGGCGGCCTTGCAGCATGATCGTCGTCAGCAACTCGATCAGTACTTCGCGGTTCGTGACACGCAGCCGGTTGGTCGCAAAACGTGGATCGTCGCCCAGCTCGGGCGCGCCGATCGCGCGGCAATAGGCGCGGTACTGCGATTCGTTGCCCGTGGCCACGATCAGATGGCCGTCGCTGGCGGCGAAGACCTGGTAGGGCACCACGTTCTGATGCGCATTGCCCGCTCGCGACGGCGCCACGCCCGAGTTGAAGTAATTGGAATTCTGGTTCGCCAGCAGCGCCACGTGGCTGTCCAGCAGGGCGATGTCCAGATGCTGTCCCAAGCCGCTGCGGTGGCGCTCTTGCAGCGCCGCCAGGATCGCCACGGTGGCGTACATGCCCGTCACGATGTCCGTGACTGCCACGCCCGCCTTCTGCGGACCGCCGCCTGGCAGGTCGTCGCGTTCGCCGGTAATGCTCATCAGCCCGCCCATGCCCTGGATCATGAAGTCGTAGCCGGGGCGCTGCGCGTAGGGGCCGTCCTGCCCGAAGCCCGTGACCGAGCAGTAGATCAGGCGCGGGTTGATCGCTTTGAGGCTGTCGTAGTCCAGCCCGTACTTGGCCAGCCCACCCACCTTGAAATTCTCGACCAGGATGTCGCTGACCGCCGCCAGCTCGCGGATCAGCGCGGCTCCCTCGGGCGTGGCCATGTCGGCTTCCACCGAGCGCTTGTTGCGGTTGGCGCTGAGGTAGTAGGCGGATTCGCTGGTGTCCTGCCCGTCGCCATCCTTCAGGTACGGCGGGCCCCAGGCGCGCGTGTCGTCGCCCACCAGCGGGCGTTCGATCTTGATGACGTCGGCGCCCAGGTCGGCCAGGTTTTGCGTGCACCACGGGCCGGCCAGGATGCGCGACAGGTCCAGCACGCGTATGCCGTCAAGCGCAGGCGGCCGCGTCATGATTGCACCGTCGCGGTGCCGTGGCTCATGACCACCACGTCGCGCTCGCGCGAGCGCGCCAGGAACTGGATCTGCCCCTGCGGCCCGCGCCAGATGTCGCATTGCAGCGTTTCGCCGGGATACACCGGCGCGGAAAATCGCGTGTTCAGGCTGGTCAGGCGCGAGGCGTCGTAGTCGCAGCAGCTTTTCACGATGGCATGCGCGGCGACGCCGTACGAGCACAGCCCATGCAGGATGGGTTTGGGGTAGCCGGCCTTACGCGCGACCTCGGGGTCGACGTGCAGCGGGTTGGGATCTGCGTTCAAGCGATATAGCAGCGCGGCGTTGGGCGCGACGGCCAATTCGCAGCGCAGGTCCGGCTCGCGCGTGGGCGTGGGGGGTAAGGGATCGGGGCTGGCGTCGCCCTGTCCAAAGCCGCCATCGCCCCGGCAGAACGTGCTTTGCTGCAAGGTGGCCAGGCACGCGCCGTCCTCGCCGTGCAGCGTGCGTTCCGTGACGACAATGGCGCCTTTGTCCGCGCCCTTGTCGATCACGTGCGTGTTGCGGCTGCGGCTGCTGATCTGCCCTGCGGGCGGCAACGGCGCGTGCACGGTGAGCCGTTGCTCGCCATGCACCACCTTGACCCAATCGATGCTGGAGCGCGGGTCCCGCACCCAGAAGCCGGGATAGGCCAGCACCACGCCCATCGTGGGAAACGCCTGCAAGCCCTCTTCGTACACGTAGCGCAGTTGGCGCGTGTCTTCGGGGTCCTGGCCCAGGCCGATGCCCAGCGCGTACAGCATGGTGTCTTTCTGGTCGTAACGCTGACGGACCTCGTCAAAGCGCCAGTCTTTCACGGTGGTGTAATCCAGCGGCATGGCGGTCTCAGATAGGGTCCCAGTCGATCACGTCGGGCGAGCGCTCCAACGCGTAGAAGTGCTTGCGCATGGCGGGCACGGCAATGTCGGCGATGCGTTCGGGCGTCCAGCCTTCGCTGTGATGCACCGTGCGCAGCGGGCGCGGCTGGCTGATCAGCATGATCTCGTTGGCGCGCACCGCGAAGATCTGTGCGGTGATTTCGCTGGCCGCATCGCTGGCCAGGTACACCGCCATCGGCGCAACCTTGCCTGCCTCCATCTTCTTCAACTTTTCCACGCGCGCTTTTTCTTCGTCGGTCTCGGCCGGAATCGAGCTGGTCATGCGGCTCCAGGCAAAGGGCGCGATGCAGTTCGAGCGCACGTTGTAGCGCGCCATGTCCAGCGCGATGGACTTGGACAGTGCGACGATGCCCAGTTTTGCGGCGGCGTAGTTGGCCTGTCCGAAGTTGCCGATCAGGCCCGACGTCGACGTCATGTGTACGAAGGCGCCCGATTCCTGTTCGCGGAAATACGGCGCGGCCGCGCGGCTCATGAAGAACGAGCCGTTCAGATGCACGTCGATCACCTGACGCCATTCCTCTTCGCTCATCTTGTGGAAAACGCGGTCGCGCAGATTGCCGGCGTTGTTGATGACGGCGTCGATACGGCCGTAGGCGTCGATGGCGGTCTGCACGACACGGCTGGCGCTGTCGTAGGCGGCCACGCTGTCGGTGTTGGCCACCGCTTGTCCGCCCGCTGCCGTGATTTCTTTCACGACGGCCTGCGCCGGGCCTTCTGCCCCGCCTTCGCCCGTCAGCGACACGCCGATGTCGTTCACCACTACCTTCGCGCCAGCCTCGGCCATCGCCAGCGCAATGCTGCGCCCGATGCCGCCGCCCGCGCCGGTGACAACCACTACCTTTCCGGAAACGATGCCGCTCATTGAATTCACTCCTTTGCTGCGGCGCACGCGCCGCCGATGGAAAACAGTTCCGTATCAACCGGTCTGGTTCATGGGAATAGCCCATGGTAGATTCGTGGCGGCATTCGAAGAATTCAAAATTAGAAATGCCCCCCTTCTGCGTGGTGGAACATGAGACATGATCTGACGGACCTGCGTTTGTTCTTGAACGTGGGCGAAACCCTCAACCTGACCCGGGCCGCGGAACGCACGTTCCTGTCCTTGCCGGCGGCAAGCGCCCGGGTCAAGCACATGGAAGAAGCCTTCAAGGCGCGCCTGCTGGTGCGCCTGGCTACGGGCGTGGCGCTGACGCCGGCGGGCGAAGTGCTGCTCAAGCACGCCAACGCCGTGTTCCGCCAACTGGAATGCCTGAACGCCGATCTGCAACCCTACGCCAGCGGCCTGAAAGGGCGCTTGCGTTTGCTGGCCAACACCACCGCCACCAATTCGTTCCTGGCCGATGCGCTGTCCACCTTCCTGGCGGAAAACCCTGACGTGGACGTCGAGCTTGAAGAGAAAATTTCTGGCGACATTGTCATCGCCATCCGCGCGGGCGCGGGCGACCTGGGGCTGGTGGCCGGCAACATCGACGTCGAAGGGCTGGACGTCACGCCTTTGTTCCGCGACGAGCTTACCGTGGTGACGGCGCTGGACCATCCTCTGGCGGCGTCGAAGTCCGCGCACTTCGTGGACCTGGTCGACGCCTACCAATTCGTGGGCATCCACCCCGACAGCGCCATCCAGACCTTTCTGGAAGACATCGCCAGCGGTCTGGGCAAGCGCCTGTGCCAGCGCGTGCACGTGGGCAGCTTCGAAGCGGTGTGCCGCATGGTCGAGGCGGGCGCGGGCATCGCCGTCGTGCCGCGCGCCTGCGCCGCGCGCTACAGCCGCCCCAATGCGCTGCACGTGCTGAAACTGGAAGACTCCTGGGCCTTGCGCGACCGGCTGCTATGCCGCCAACGTGGCCGAGACCTGCCCAGCTTTGCCGAATGCTTTATCGAACACGTGCAACGCGCGGCGCGCGGACAGTGAACGTCAGACACCGGGCGGCCTGGCCGACCCTCTGCGCAGCTCCAACGCTCCACCCGCAAGCGCATAGAACAAGCGTGGAAGTCCCCCTTGTCCTCGTCCCTTTGGCGGTCGGCCAGATGCGGTAGCCGCTCGCCGCGCCAAAAATTGTGTCCGCTCACCGAACATTCAGCGCACGCGAAAGAGGGGCTTTTGAAAATGTGTAGCGGCGAATCGCGGCGCTCGGAAAATAATAAAAAAGCGTGAACAGAACACGCTGAGAAAAAATGCGGCGGGCGGAGGTTGCATTGGCCTGATCGCGAATAACACCGAGACTCAGGAGACTGCAGTGATAGATCCTCAACGCCGCCGCGTCATCGCGGGGCTGGGCGCCGCATGCGCCTCGGCCGTGCTGCCCACGTTGTTCCCGACCTTGGCCCGCGCCGCGACGTGGCCCGGCCATGCCGTGACATTCATCGTGCCGTTTCCGGCCGGCGGCCCCGTGGACACCACCGCCCGCTTCACCACGCAGCCGCTGGGCCAGATGTGGTCGGTGCCCACCGTCGTGGACAACAAGTCGGGCGCGGGCGGCATCGTCGGCGCGCAGTTCGCGGCCAAGGCCGAGCCCGACGGCTACAACTTCTTTTTCGCTTCCATCCACCACGCGGTGCTGCCCAGCCTGCGCAACAACCTGACCTACGACATCACCACCGATTTCGTGCCGGTCGGCATGGCGGCCGTGTTCCCCATCGTGCTGGTGGTCAACGCCGCGCTGCCCGTGAATACCGTCAGTGAATTGATCGCCTACGCCAAGAAGAACCCGGGCAAGCTGTCGTTCGGCTCGTCCGGCACGGGCGGCGGCACGCATCTGGCCGGCGAACTGTTCAACGCCATGGCCGGGGTCCGCATCCAGCACGTGCCGTATCGCGGCAGCGCGCCGGCCATGCAGGACCTGCTGGGCGGACAGGTGCAGGTGATGTTCGCCGACGGCCCGTCCGCCGTGCCGCATCTGAAGGGCGGCAAGGTGCGCGCGCTGGGCGTGGGCAACCCCACGCGCTCGAGCATGCTGCCCGACGTGCCCACCATTGCCGAGTCGGGCCTGCCCGGCTACGAGGCCTATTCCTGGAGCGGCGTGATGGCGCCCAAGGGCACGCCGCCCGACATCGTCAAACGCATGAACGCCGACATGGTGAAGGTGCTGTCGGACCCGGCCACCGCCAAGGCATTGATCGCGGCGGGCGCCGAACCCAAGCCCGGCACGCCCGAGCAGTTTGGTACGTTCGTGCGCGATGAGATCGTCAAATGGCGCGACCTGATCAAGACGGCGAACATCAAGCTGGAGTGACGGGTGATGGAATAGGTCAGACCAGATCGAGCTGAGTCGAATAACGCGGGCCACGGAATTCGGATTGTGGTCCCGCCGACGCAGGACTACGTCTTGCGCCATCCGCATGAAAGCACCAGGCAGGGATCGGGCATGGGCTTGCCGCAGCGATGGGCGGCCAGCTCGGACTTCGCGCCCGCCATCGTTTCATCACAACCTAGCCTGCCGCCGCCACCATCGCCGCCCGCGCGCTTCGATACTCCGCTTCCAACTGATCCACCAGCGTCCCGATCGACAATACCTCCTGCGCCGCGCCTACGCCTTGTCCGGCGCTCCAGACATCTTTCCAGGCCTTGGGCCGCGAATGCTTGTCCATGTTCGCGGGGGGCGCATCGCCGCTGCGCGACAACGCGACGGGGTCCAGCCCCGCCGCCTGGATGCTGGCAGACAGGTAGTTGGCGGGTACGCCGGAGAAGTACGGCGTGTAGGTCACGTCCGCAGCTTGTGCTTGCAGCACCATTTCGCGATAGGCGTCTCCGGCCAGCGATTCCTGCGTGGCGATGAAGCGCGTGCCCATGTAGGCGAAGTCGCAGCCCAGGACCTGCGCGGCCAGCACGTCCTTGCCATGGCTGATGCAGCCCGACAACGCCAGCGGGCCATCGTAGAAGGCGCGGATTTCGTTGATGAGCGCGATCGGATTGATCTGGCCGGCGTGTCCCCCCGCGCCCGCCGCCACCAGGATCAGTCCATCCACGCCGGCCTCCAGCGCGCGCTTGGCGTGACGCACATTGGTGACGTCGTGATAGACCTGCCCACCATAGGGGTGGACGGCCTGCACCACGGCTTCGGGTGCGTGCAATGAGGTGATGATGAGCGGCACGCGACGCTCGGCGCAGATGGCCAGGTCGCCCTGCCAGCGCGGGTTGCTGGGGTGGATGATGAGGTTCACGCCGTAGGGCGCGACTTTGGCGGCAGGGTTGGCGCGGCGCGCGGCGGCCAGGCCGTCTTCGATGCGCGTGATCCAGTCCTGCAACTGTTCCTGCGGACGGGCGTTCAGCGACGGAAAGGTGCCGATGATCCCCGCCGCGCACTGCGCCACGACCAGCTCGGGCCCGGAGACGAGGAACATGGGGGCGCCGATGATCGGCAGGCGGGTCTGGGCGCGTAGCGCAAGCGGAGGATGCATCAGAGGGCTCCGGTTAGGGTCAATTGGCCTGGATGTTGGCGCTTTGGATGACGTCCGACCACAAGGCGTATTCGCGGTCGATGCGCGATTGCAGCGCCTTGGCGTCACCCGCGTTGATGGTGTAGCCGCCTTCGGTCATGGCCTGGCGGAAAGCCGGGTCTTTGGACACGTCTTGCAGCGCGCGGGTCAGGCGCGTCGATACCGCATCGGGCAGCTTCTTGGGCCCGACCAGTGCGTACCACCCCACGACTTCGTAGTCCTTCATGCCGGCCTCGATCATGGTGGGCACGTCCGGCAGTTCGGGGTTGCGGGTCTTGGACGTGACGGCCAGCGCGCGCGCCTTGCCGCTCTTGATGAAAGGAATCGCGGTGCTGGTGATGTCGAACATGAACGTCACCTTGCCGCTGATCACATCCATCATGGCGGGCGAGTTGCCGCGATACGGCACGTGCAGCATGGAAGCGTCGGCTTGCTTTTTCAGCAGCTCGGCCGACAGGTGGTTGGACGCGCCGATGCCGGCCGATCCGAACGACACGGCGTCGGGGTGCGAGCGCGCATAGCTGACCAGTTCGCTCACGTTCTTGGCGGGAATCTGCGGGCCGATCAGCAGCACGTTGGCGTAATCGACGACCAGCCCGATCAGCGAGAAGTCGCGGCGCGGATCGAACAGCGTGCTGCGCTGGACCAGCGGCGACATGGTCAGCGTGGGGCTGGCGGCAAAGCCCAGCATGTAGCCATCGGGCGTGGCCTTGGCGGTGGCGTCCGAGGCGATCATGCCGCTGGCGCCCGCGCGGTTCTCGACCACGACGGTCTGGCCCAGCTTGTCGCCCAGGTACTTGGCGAAGACGCGCGCCGTGGTGTCGACGGGGCCGCCCGGCGCATAACCTACCAACAGGCGGATGGGGCGGTCGGGGTAGCCTTCCGCGTGGGCCGAGGCCGCCATGGAAAGCGCCACCGTGGCGGTGGCCGTGGCAATGAGGGTCTTGAGTTTCACGCTGTTGTCTCCTTGTGGTTAAGGGGCTGGTCGTGGAGCGGAACAGCGAGTCCGCGCCTACGCCAACCTTTCTTTCAGCGGTTGCTTGAGGATCTTTCCGCTGACGGTCGTGGGAATCGTGTCGATGGAAATGATCCGTGCGGGCCGCTTGTAGGGCGCCAGCTGCGCGCGCAGATGCCGCATCAAAAGCTCGGTGTCGATCCTGGCGCCGGGCAGGGGCTCGACGAAGGCGATGACCTCTTCGTTCTGGTCGGCGGTGTCGCGGCCCACCACGGCGGACAGACGCACGCCGGGAAAGGCATTGATGACCGACTCGACTTCGATCGGGTAGACGTTGAAGCCCGAGCGGATGATCAGGTCCTTGGAGCGGCCGGCGATGAACAGCGCGCCGTCGTCTTCGACATAGCCGATATCGCCCGTGTTGAGCCAGCCGCCCGGCAGCAGGGCCTCGGCGGTCTGTTCGGGGTTGCGGTAGTAGCCCAGCATGACGCCTGGGCCCCGGATCAGGATGTCGCCGCGTTCGCCGGGCGTGGGCGCGCCGGCCTCGGGGCTGCCCAGCCGCAATTCGACGCCGTCCACCGCGTAGCCCGCCGAACAATCGTCGCGGGGTTCGTCGATGCGCGTGATGAACATCGAGCCCGCGTATTCGGTGATGCCGTAGCCGTGGTGCATGGCGACCCCGAAGTAGCGTTCGGCGTCGCGCTTGAGCGTGGGATCCAGCGCCGCGCCGCCCGTGTACAGGTAGCGCAAGGCGGGCGCGCGCAGCTCGGCGCGGGGCGGCGCCACGGCCATCATGCGGCTGAACATGGTGGGCACGCCTTGCAGGATGCTGACGCCGGGATGCGCCAGGGCCTTGAAGGCGTCCTCGGCGTCGAAGCGGCTGCGCAGCACCAGGCTGGCGCCGGCGTGCACGGTCGCCATCAGCACGGTGGCGATGCCGAAGATGTGCGACATGGGCAGCGCCGCGTAACCGATGTCGTGCGGCGTCAGTCGCCGCGACGCCGCCGACACACGCGCGAAATGCAGCAGTCCGCGATGCGGCACCATCACGCCCTTGGGCGCGCCCGTGGTGCCCGAGGTGTAGATGACGGTGGCCACTTCCGCGGCCTGCGCGCCGGTTTCTGCGCGTGTGGGCGCGGCGGCGCGCGCGGCCTGCACACCCGGTCCCCATACAGCGGGGTCGGCATTCACCGCGCCCGAGGCGGCGGCATGGGCGGCGGCGGCGGGCGACACGCCTGTCGTGTAGAGCATCAGTTCGGGCTGGGCATGCTGGCGGATGTTGTCCACTTCACGGGCGGACAGCCGCGCGTTCACGCCGACCGGCCAGGCGCCCGCCACGCCGCAGCCGAACAGCGCCGCGATCATCGCCGCGCAGTTCTCGCCCACCATCAGCACGCGGTGGCCGGGCTGCACCCCTTGCTCGCGCAACCAGCCGGCCACGGCCTGCACGCGCTGCCATAGCTGCGCATAGGTCAGCGTGCCGCCGCCTTCCTCGTAAAGCACGACGGCGTCGGGCTGCTGGCGCGCCTGAAGCGCAAGGACCTCATGAATGCGGGTGATGGGTTCTGCTTGGGACATCGATGTTGCCGTGAGGATCAAAGGGTGGCCTGGGTGCCCAGGATGGCGGTGGACTGGCTGGACAAGGTGCCGCCGTTGCCGTGCACCAGCGCCAGGTTCGCGCTGGCGACCTGGCGGGCGCCGCATTCGCCGCGCAGTTGGCGCACGGCTTCGATCATGATGAAGACGCCATACATGCCGGGATGCACGCAGCACAAGCCGCCGCCGTTGGTGTTGACGGGCAGCCGGCCGCCCGGTGCGATGGCGCCGTCGGCGATGAAGTCCTTGGCTTCGCCTTTTTCGCAGAAGCCCAGGTCTTCAAGGAACAGCAGGGTGTTGATGGTGAAGGCGTCGTAGAGTTCGACCACGTCGATGTCGCGCGGCGCAACGCCGGCCATGTCGAACGCGTGCTTGCCCGATTGCGCGGCGGCGGTGACGGTCAGGTCGTGCATGGAGGAGATCTGCCGATTCCAGACCGCCGTGGCGTTGCCCAGCACGTAGACGGGCGGGCGCGGCAGGTCGCGGGCGCGATCTGCGCGCACCAGCACGAAGGCCCCCGCGCCGTCGGTAACCAGGCAGCAGTCGCGCACGCTCAAGGGGTCGGACACCATGCGCGCGGACAGGATCTGGTCCAGCGTGGTCGGTTCGCGCAGTTGCGCTTCCGGGTTCAGTTGCGCCCATTGATTGGCCGCCAGCGCTACCTGCGCCAGATGCTCGCGGCGCGTGCCGTACTGGTGCATGTGGCGCGCCGCCGCCAGCGCATACGAGGACAGCGGGCTCAACGGGTCGTAGGGCGTCTCATAAGGCTGCGGGTCGAACTGCTTGCGCACGCGGCCGATCTCGGCGCGGCTCAAGGTGGAGGTGCGCTGCGTGCTGCCGTAGCAGACCAGCACGGCGTTGCACTGACCGGAGGCCAGCGCATGCAATGCCGGCAGCAGGTGCGCCACGAAGCTAGAGCCGCCCAGCATGGTGCTGTCGATGAAGGTGGGGCGGATGCCCAGGTGTTCGATCACCGGCATGGCCCACATCGGCGCAGCGACGCTGGCGGTGCACAGGCCGTCGATGTCCTGCATGGTCAGGCCGGCGTCGGTCACGGCGCGATGCGCCGCCTGCACCAGGATTTCCATTTCGGTGTAGCCGTTGGCTTGGCCCAGGCCTGCATGGCCCACGCCGGCGACGGCCACCGCGCCGCGCAAATCGTTGAGCGTCATGTCGCCTCCTGGCAAGGGTCGAAGACCACGAGGCCGTGGCCATCCTGTTGGACCACGCGGGCGCGCACGGCCATGCCGATGCGCACGTCGGCGGGGGCGACGCCTTCGACGCGGCTCATCAGCCGCACGCCTTCTTGCAGGTCGATCAGCGCCACGTTGTAGTCGCCGCCCGCTTCGGGCTTGCGGCGCACGACGGTGGTGGAATAGACCTCGCCGCGCCCGTCGGCGGGCGTGAAGCTGAGTTTGTCGGCGCCGCAGTGCGGGCAGATCATGCGGGGATAGAACACCGCGCGGTCGCAACCGCCACAGTGCTGGATAAGAAAGCGGCCCTGGTCGAGCGCCTGGCGGTACTGCGCCTCGACGCCCTGCGACACGCTTTCCTTGTGATCGGAAACAGTCATGGTGCGATGGGATTCCAGTGGATGACGGCTGCTAGTGTCGGTACAGCGGCAAGGTTCGGCCATTCTTCATTGCTGAAGCAGGCCTTTTGCGTATCGGTAGTGGGCAGGGCGGGCGGCGGCCCTACATCCAGCGCGAAGCCGGTCTTCGGAAGAGGCAGATTGTGAAGGCCATGCGGGCCATGGCTAGATACCGGGCAAAGGAGGTAGACCATGAACCTGACCTGGACGCCGCAAGAGCGCCAATTCCGCGACGAGGTGCGTACGTTCGCGGCCACCCGGCTGCCGGCCGACATCCGCGACAAGGTGTTGCGTCATCAGCGCCTGGAGCGCGACGATTACGTGCGTTGGCACAACATCCTGGCGGACCAGGGCTGGGGCGCGCCGAACTGGCCCGCCGAGCACGGCGGCACCGGATGGAACGCCTTGCAGCGCCTGATCTTCGAAGTGGAATGCTTCAAGGCCGGCGCGCCGCGCCTGCTGCCGTTCGGCCTGTCGATGATCGGCCCCGTCCTGATGAAATACGGCAGCGCGGAACAGCAGGCGCATTTCCTCCCGCGCATTCCGCGCGTGCAGGACTGGTGGTGCCAGGGCTATTCCGAGCCGGGTTCCGGGTCCGATCTGGCCTCGCTGAAAACGCGCGCCGTGCGCGATGGCGACCACTATGTCGTCAACGGCCAGAAGACGTGGACCACGCTGGCGCAATATGCCGACTGGATGTTCTGCCTGGCGCGCACCGACCCCGACGCGCGCGCGCAGCGCGGCATTTCGATGCTGTTGCTGGACATGCGCGCACCCGGCGTGACGGTGCGCCCGATCCGCACGCTGGACGGCGGCCACGACGTCAATGAGGTCTGGCTGGAAGACGTGCGCGTGCCAGTGCAAAACCTGGTGGGCGAAGAGAACCAGGGCTGGACCTACGCCAAATACCTGCTGGGCCACGAACGCACCGGTATTGCCGGGCTGGGCCATTGCCATCGTGAACTGGGCATCCTGAAACACATGGCGGCGCAGGCGCGCTCGCATGGCAAGCCCCTGCTGGCCGACAGCCGCTTCCGTGACCGCATCTCGCGCATCGAAGTGGACATCATGGCGCTGGAAATGCTGCTGCTGCGCGTGGCCTCCAGCAATGACGGCACGCCCGGGCCCGAGGCCTCGGTGTTGAAGATCCGCGGCTCCGAGATCCAGCAGGACCTGGCCATGTTGCAGATGGAGGTGGCGGGGCCGGACGCCTGGCCCTACGACCCCGACTGGCTGCTGGCCGACAGCGATGACCACGGACCGGGCCCCGCGATGGCGGCAGCCGCCGGCGCGGGCTATGCCGATATGCGCAAGACGTCCATCTACGGCGGCACGACCGAAGTGCAGAAGGGCATCATCGCCCGCCTGGTGCTGGGCCTGTAGGCCCGCCGCGCCATCCGACAGGAAGACACGCATGGATTTCATCTATACCGAAGAACAGCGCATGCTGGCCGATAGCCTGCGCCGCCTGGTGGACCAGGCATGGACGTTTCCCCAGCGCCGCGCCCGGCAGGCAGCCGGAACGCTGGACCCTCGGGCCTGGGCCGCGCTGGCCGAGCTGGGCGTGCTGGGCCTGACCATTTCGCAGGACTACGGCGGCTTTGGAGAAGTGCCCGCCAGCCTCTTGCCCGTGCATGTGGAGCTGGGCCGCGGCCTGGTGTCCGAACCCGTCATCCCCAGTGCGGTCATGGGCGCGGCGCTGCTGGATGCGTGCGGCGATGCGGCGCGCGGTCGCTGGCTGCCGGCAATTGCCTCGGGCGAGGCGATCGTCAGCGTGGCGTATCAAGAGCCGGGTCGGCGCTATGACACCCAGCCCCAGGATTGCCGCGCCGCCAGGACGGGGCAGGGGTGGCGGCTGGATGGCGCCAAGCATCTGGTGTGGCACGGGGCGGCGGCCACGGCCTGGCTGGTCAGCGCGAAGGGGGCCGAAGGCCAGACCGTCCTGCTGGCGGTGCCTGCGAATGCCGAGGGCGTTCGCGTCACCGACACGCCCACGCTGGATGGCGCGCGCTGCGCCCGGCTGGATCTGAACGCCGTGGGCCTGCCCGCCGATGCCTTGCTGGCCGAGGGCGCCGATGCCGATGCTGCGCTGGCCCTGGCGCTGCAATGGGGCACGGCGGCGCTCTGCGCGCATGCGGCCGGCGCGATGGACCGGCTGTTGGAAATCACCGTCGACTATCTGAAGACACGAAAGCAGTTCGGCCAGCCGCTGGCCGCGTTCCAGGCGCTGCAACACCGCCTGGCCGAGATGCTGGTGGCCAAGGAACTGGCCCTGTCGATGGCTTATGTAGCGGTCGCCGCGCTGACCGAACCCGATGCCGCGCAGCGCCGCCGCATGATCGCGTCGGCCAAGCTGGAGGCGGCCCGCGCCGGGCGGCAGGTGGCGCAGATGGCGGTGCAGCTGCATGGCGGCATGGGCATGACGGACGAGCTGGAGGTGGGCGACTACTTCAAGCGGTTGACCATGGTGGATCAACTGCTGGGCGATACGGCTGAACAACTGGCGGTGCTGGAAGGTTTGGCGATACTTGAGGAGCAGGCATGACGACGGGCGAAAGCTACACGCAGATCCGCTTCACGCTGACGGACGGCGTAGGCGTCATCACGCTGAACCGGCCGGACCGGCTCAACAGCTTTACCGAGGTCATGCACACCGAACTGGCGCGCGCGCTCGATACCCTGCAAGCGCATGCGGGCCTGCGTGGGTTGGTCATCACCGGCGCGGGCCGGGGCTTTTGCGCGGGGCAGGATCTCAGCGAACGCAAGCCTGCCGACGATGGTTCGCGGCGTGACCTGAGCCTGATGCTGGAGAAATGCTATCGGCCGCTGATCACCCGATTGCGCGCGCTGCCGGTGCCGGTGGTGTGCGTGATGAACGGCGTGGCGGCGGGCGCGGGAGCCAGCCTGGTGCTGGCGTGCGACGTGGTCTTCGCCGTGCAGTCGGCGCGTTTCGTGCAGGCGTTCAGCAAGATTGGCCTGTTGCCAGACGCAGGTGGCACGTGGTTTCTGCCCCGGTTGGTCGGGTCGGCGCGCGCGATGGGCGCGGCGCTGTTCGGCGAATCGGTCAGCGCAACAGACGCGCAGGCCTGGGGGCTGATCTGGCGCGTCGTGCCGGATGATGCGCTGGATGCCACCTTGTCGGATATCACCGCCACCCTGGCCGCTGGCCCCACGCGTGCCTACGCAGCGACCAAGGCCGCGTTGCACGCGTCCAGCGGCAATACGCTGGCGCAGCAGTTCGACCTGGAATGCCAGTTGCAGCGCGAGCTGGGCTACACGGACGATTACGTGGAAGGCATGCGCGCCTTCGCCGAAAAGCGGCCGCCCGCGTTCACTGGAACCTGAGGCGTGGCGTGCAGCCGGAGCGCGTCGAAAGGTGTTTTGCGGTGAGCGCGGGGGCGTTCGTTTCGATGCCCGCCGAGGCGACCTCTAAGACCCCCGCTTCGGCGACCGCGCCTCGCGCCTGCGTTCAATGCGCCTGCGGCACCTGGATCTGTTCGATGAGGTCGCGGGCGCAGCCGGGCAGGGCATCGATGTCGCGCACCAGCAGCTTGCGTTCGCGCACCACCCAGGGTTCATCAAGCTCCACCACGCGCAACTTGGTGTCGGCGCCGTAGCGGCGCGCGGCGGAATCGGGAATCACGCCGATGCCCACGCCCGCCTGCACCATGCGGCAAATGGAATCGAAGCTGTACAGCTGGATGCGCTGCGGCAAGCGTTGGCCGCTGCGTTCCAACTGGTCGCGCAGGAAGGCGACCAGCGTGGAGCCTTCGTGCATGGTGATGAACGGGTAGCGCACGGCATCGACCAGCTTGACCTTGTCCTGGTCTTGCAACGGATGGCCGTTAGGCACCACCAGCACCAGCCGGTCGGTGCTGAAGTGGATGGCTTGCAGCTCGGGGGCGTCGACCGGGCCGGCCACGATGCCCAGATCGGTGGTGCCGTCCAGCACGCCGCGCACGATGTCGCGCGTCAGCCGCTCTTGCAGGTCCACCGTGACGCCCGGGTGCACCGACAGGAATTGCGCCAGGATGTCCGGCATGAATTCGGTCACGGCCGTGGTGTTGGCGAAGATGCGGATGTGGCCCGCGTCGCCGTCGGATTGCTCCTGGAAGTCGTGTTTCAGGTGGTCCACCTGACGCATGATGACGCGGGCGTGTTGCAGCAGTTTCTGGCCGGCGGGCGTGATTTCCACGCCCCGGCTGTCGCGGTACAGCAAACGGGAATTGAGCTGGTTTTCCAGCGCCTTGATCCGCACGCTGACGGCGGCCAGGGACAGATGCGCCCGTTTCGCGGCCTGGGTCAGGCTGGGCGATTCGGCGATGTGGATGAAAAGGCGTAGGTCGGCTAGGTCGAAGTGCATGGGCCATATATTACGGCGCGCCGCGCCGGGACTGGTGCTGGCTTGCCGATTCAGGCGCCGCAAACCCCGCCTTGAGGAAAAACGAATTCACAACGGGGACGGCTTGCGGGCATGCTTGGCGCTTATGAAAAACCCCAGCAAAGGATATAAGGCATGACTTCTACAGATCCGGCAGCCTGGATCGGCAGTGGCGAACGCAAGCCCGACGCCATGGATCCCGGCCACGCCGCGCGCATCGCCGCCACCCTGGGCGGCCAGGCGCCCGGCGTCGGCGATGCCTTGCCGCCCTTGTGGCAATGGGCGTTTTTCATCAGCACGGTGGGTATGGACGGATTGGGGACGGATGGCCACCCCGCACGCGGCGGCTTTTTGCCGCCCGCGCAGGACCGCAACCGCATGTGGGCGGGCGGCCGCGTCCAATGGCGCCAGCCCTTGAAAGTGGGCGTGCCGGCCGAGCGTGTCTCCCGCGTGGTCAAGGTCGAGGAAAAGGCCGGCCGCACCGGCGCGCTGCTGTTCGTCACCGTGAACCATCAATACCATCAGGCCGGCGAGATCGTCATCGAGGAAGAGCAGGACATCGTCTATCGCCAGCCCTCGCCGCCCAAGCTCGTGGGCAGCGAGCCCGCGCCGGCCGGGCAATGGCGCGATACCGTCAACCCCACGTCCGTGCTGCTGTTCCGCTATTCGGCGGTGACGTTCAACGGCCATCGCATCCATTACGACCATCCCTATGTGACGGACGTCGAAGGCTATCCGGGCCTGGTCGTACACGGCCCGCTGATCGCCACCGAAATGGTCGCGGCCTTTACGCGCGCCCATCCCAAGGCGCGTCCCACGCACCTGAGCTACCGCGGCCTGCGTCCGCTGATTTCGCCCACGCCCTTCCAGGTAGCCGGCCGCTTGACCGAGCCGGGTGTCGCCCAGCTCTGGGCCGAGCAGGACGGCACGCTGGCCCATCAAGCCGAACTGAGGTTTACCGAATGAGCACACAGGCATCCCGCCCGTTGGACGGCATTACCGTCGTCAGCCTGGAACACGCCATCGCCGCGCCTTTCTGCACCCGCCAACTGGCGGACATGGGCGCGCGCGTCATCAAGATCGAACGGCCTGGCAGCGGCGACTTCGCGCGCGGTTACGACGAACGCGTGCGCGGCCTGTCCTCGCATTTCGTCTGGACCAACCGTTCCAAGGAAAGCCTGACGCTGGACCTCAAGCGCGAAGAGGCCGACGACGTCATGCAGCGCCTGCTGGAGTCGGCCGACGTGCTGGTGCAAAACCTGGCGCCGGGCGCGGCAGCGCGGCTGGGCCTGTCGTTCGACGCCTTGCACGCGCGCTATCCGCGCCTGATCGTCTGCGATATTTCCGGCTACGGCGAAGGCGGTCCCTATCAGGACAAGAAGGCGTATGACCTGTTGATCCAGAGCGAAAGCGGCTTCCTGTCGGTCACGGGCACGCAGGACGACCCGGTCAAGGCTGGCTGTTCCATCGCCGACATCGCTGCCGGCATGTATGCGTATTCCGCCATCCTGAACGCCTTGCTGCTGCGCCAGAAGACCGGCCTGGGCAGCCGCCTGGATGTCTCCATGCTGGAAAGCATGGTCGAGTGGATGGGCTTTCCGATGTACTACGCGTTCGAGGGTGCCAAGCCGCCCGTGCGCGCGGGCGCGGCGCACGCGTCGATCTACCCCTATGGGCCGTTCCCGGTGGGCGATGGCTCGACCATCATGCTGGGCCTGCAAAACGAACGCGAATGGCGCGTGTTCTGCGCGCAGGTGCTGCGCCAGCCCACGCTGGCCGAAGATGCGCGCTTTATCTCGAATTCGCAGCGCACCGCCAATCGCGACGCCTTGCGCGATTTGATCGTGGCGGCCTTCGCCGACCTGTCGATCGAACAGGTCACGCAGCGCCTGGAAGACGCCCAGATCGCCAACGCCCGCGTCAACGACATGGCCGGCGTCTGGGCGCATCCGCAATTGCAGGCGCGTGGCCGCTGGAGCCAGGTCGACAGCCCGGCCGGCACGTTGCCCGCGCTGCTGCCGCCGGCCAGCAGCAACGCGTTTGCGCCGCGCATGGCCGCCGTGCCCAAAGTGGGCGAAAACACGGATGCGGTGCTAGCATCGCTGGGATATGCACCAGATCAAATCGCGCAACTGCATGCCTCGGAGGCCGTGTGACGCATTCCGTCGTTCGTAGCGCCCTGTTCGTGCCGGCCTCGCGCCCCGAGCGCATTCCCAAAGCGCTGGCCGCGGGCGCCGACACCGTTATCGTCGACCTGGAAGACGCCGTCGAGCATCTGGCCAAGTCGTCCGCCCGCGAAGCCCTGTGCGATTTCCTGGGGACGCACCGCGACGCCCATTTGTGGGTACGCATCAACGACGCGTCCACCTCGTGGCACGACGACGACCTGAAAGCCTGCCGTGGCCGGCCCAACATCGCCGGCATCCTGCTGCCCAAGGCCGAAAGCCTGGCGCAGGTACGGCACGTGGCCCAGACCGGGCTGCCCGTCATTCCCATCATCGAAACCGCGCGCGGGCTGTTGAATGCGTCCGAGGTCGCCGCCACGCCCGGCGTGGCGCGACTGGCTTTCGGCAGCCTGGACTATGCACTGGACATGGGCCTGACGCCCGACACGCCCGGCGCCGACACGGTGCTGGACCACGCGCGCGTGCAGGTGCTGCTGCATAGCCGCGCGGCCAGCCTCGCGCCCGCGCTGGACGGCGTATTCGCTGGCGTGCAGGACACGGCCGGGCTGGCTGAGGCGGCCAGCCGCGCGCAGCAGATGGGCTTTGGCGGCATGTTGTGCATTCATCCCGCGCAGGTGCCCGTTATCCACGCCGCCTTCGTGCCGGCGCGTGAAGAGCTGGAGTGGGCGCGGCGCGTGATCGCCGCGCATCGAGATACGGCGGCAGGCACCTTCATGCTGGACGGCAGGATGGTCGATGCGCCGGTTATCGCGCGCGCGCGCCTGGTGCTTGCGCAGGCCGGCGAGCAGGCGCCCGCATGAGCGATGCGCTCTTTATCGGGCACACCTACATCGACGTCACCGTGCTGGCCGACGAATGGCCCACCGGCGACGAAAAAAGCGTGGCGCGGGATTACGCCGTCTCCTTCGGCGGCAACGCGGTCACGGCCGCGTTCGCCTGCGGCCGGCTGGGTACACCGCCCGACCTGGTCTGCTCGTTGGCGCCCGACTGGCTGGGCCATATGTACACGGACATGGCGGCGGCACACGGCATCACGCTGCACGCGCGGCATGTGCGCCGGTCGTCGCTGTCGTTCATCATGCCGAATCACGGCAAGCGCGCCATCGTGCGCGCCCGCGACGTGCAATACCTGAATGATTTTCCCCGGCTGGATATCAGCGGCTATCGGGCGCTGCATCTGGACGGGCACCAGCCCGACGCCGCGCTGCACTACGCCCGCGCATGCCGCCAGGCGGGCGTGCTGACCTCGCTGGATGGCGGCGGCGTGCGCGAGAACACCGACGAGCTGCTGCGCCATATCGATGTCGCGGTGTGCGCGGAGCGCATGTGCGAACAACTAGGCTTGAGTCCCGCCGGTTTGCTGGATTTGCTGAAAGCGCGCGGTTGCCGCATCGGCGCGGTCACGATGGGCGAACGCGGCATGCTCTGGTATGACGAGACGGGCCGCGTAGATACTTTGCCGTCGCTGGACGTGCCAAGCCATCGCATCGTCGATACCTCGGGCGCGGGCGACGTGTTCCACGGCGCCTATGTGTGGTCATACCTGAACCGGCCCGAGCTGCCCTGGCTGGAGCATTTCACCTTCGCGCGCGCCGCTTCCGCGCACAAGATTCAATATCTGGGCAACGAGGCGGGCCTGCCCCATGTCGAAGACGTGGAGCGGGCGATGATGGCGTTCGCGGCCAAGGGGTAGAGGCAAGGGGCGCCGGGGCTTCAGCCCGGCAGGCGTTCGATCGGCTGATCCTGGATCAGCGAGATCCACGTAGAAATCGGCCGGCCCTGCACGATCATGTCCGGCGCCAGATCGCGCAGCGGCAGCAGCACGAACGCGCGCTGGTGCATGCGCGGATGCGGCAGGATCAAGCGTTCGTGATCCATCGCCACATCGCTGTAGGTCAGCAGATCCAGATCCAGCGTGCGTGGTGCGTTCCTGTACGGACGCACACGGCCATGCCGGTTTTCCAGCGCTTGCAGCGCATCCAGCAGGGCCAGGGGCGGCAGGCGCGTGTCCAGCGCCGCCACGGCATTGATGAAATCGGGGCCGGTGGCATCGACTGGCGCGCTGCGGTAGAACGGCGACGCCGTCACCGCGTCGATGCCGTCCGTGGTTTGCAGTTCGGCCAGCACGTCGCGCAAGGTGGCCGCGCTGTCGCCCAGGTTGGCGCCCAGGCCGATATAGGCGCGGACCGGGGAAGGCGACACGGGCTTACTCGGCGTTGGACGGGCCGCGCGAGGGCGAACGGCGCGGGCGCCGACGCTTGCGCGGGGACGTCGACGCGGCAGGGCCGACACCGCCGACGTCGCCAGCTTCGCGCGGCAGGCGCGAGACTTCTTCGATCATCTCGGCGCGGGTGACGTCATCGGCGTTGGCCAGGTCCATCCACCATTGCGCCAGCACGCTGTCGAACTCGCCGGCAGCGGCGCGCAGTTGCAGGAAATCGCAGGCGGCGCGAAAGCGCGGTTGTTCGATCATGCGGAAAATCGTCTTGCCCATGCGGCGCTCGAAACGCGGCTGCATGAACCAGATCTCGCGCATGTCCGACGAGAAGCGGCGCTGGATGGCCAGCTTTTCGGTCTGTTCGTCCAGCACCGAATCGGCGGCTTGCGACAGCGCCGGAATAGTGTGTTCGCCTTGCGCGCGCAACTGCTTCCAGCGCAGGTCCACCTGCTGCCACAGCAACGCCGCAAACAGGAAGCTGGGGCTGATCGTCTTGCCGGCGCGCACGCGCGCGTCGGTGCGTTCCAGCGCCAGTTCGACGAAGTGTTCGCCGCCCGGCTGTTCCAGCACCACGTCCAGCAAGGGCAGCAGGCCATTGTGCAGGCCATCGGCGCGCAGTTGGCGCAGGCAGTCCATCGCGTGGCCGCAGGTCAGCAGCTTGAGCATTTCGTCGAACAGGCGCGAGGCCGGCACGTTTTCGATGAGCTCGGCCATCGTGCTGATGGGCTCGCGGGTGGCCGGGTCGATCGTGCCGTTCAGCTTGGCCGCGAAACGCACCGCGCGCAGCATGCGCACCGGATCTTCGCGGTAACGCTTGACCGGGTCGCCGATGATGCGGACCTGGCGCTTTTTCAAGTCGGCCACGCCGTTGTGGTAGTCGATGACTTCCTCGTTGTGCGGGTCGTAGTACAGCGCGTTCATGGTGAAGTCGCGGCGCTTGGCGTCTTCTTCCTGCGAGCCGAATACGTTGTCGCGCAGGATGCGGCCGTGCTCATCGGTTTCCTGGTCTTCGGACGCCGGGGCGCGGAAGGTCGAGGTTTCGATGATTTCCTGGCCGAACACCACGTGCACCAGCTGGAAGCGGCGGCCGATGATGCGCGCGCGGCGAAACAGCGGGCGGATCTGTTCGGGCGTGGCGTTGGTGGCCACGTCGAAGTCCTTCGGTTCCAGTCCGACGATCAGGTCGCGCACCGCGCCGCCCACGATATAGCCTTCGTAGCCGTGCTGGCGCAGGACTTCGCAGACCTTGATGGCGTGGCGAGATACGTTGCGGCGGTCAATGCCGTGCTTGTCGCGCGGAATGCGCAACGGCCCCCGGGGTGCCGGCGCGAACAAGCGGCCGACGAATTTTTTTATGGTTTCAGTGATCATTTAGGACTTCGAGTCTTCCATGTGGTCGAACAAGTCGATCACTTGCCAGCCACGGTCCTGTGCGATGGTGCGCAGGGTCGGGCTGGGGTTGGCGGCGATCGGACGGGTCACCTTTTCGAGCAGAGGCACATCATTGACCGAATCGCTATAGAAAAACGATTCGGGGAAATCCGTAAGCGCCAATCCCATATTGGACAGCCAATCGTTCACGCGTACAACCTTGCCTTCCTTGAAGCTGGGGGTGCCCAGGATGCGGCCGGTGTAGCGGCCGCGCAGGTATTCGGCGTCGGTGGCCACCAGATGCGGCACGCCGAAGGCGCGCGCGATGGGGGCGGTGACGAAGCTGTTGGTGGCGGTGACGATGGCGCACAGGTCGCCGGCGTCCAGGTGGGACTGGACCAGCGCGCGTGCGTCGTCCGTGATGGACGGGCGGATCACTTCGCGCATGAATTCCTCGTGCCAGTCGGCCAGGTCGAACGGCGAATGCGCCGCCAGCAGGCCCAGCATGAATTCAGCGGCCTGTTCGGCGGTGAGTTCGCCGCGGTTGTAGCGGTCCATCAGGTCGTCGTTCTGGCGGCGGGCCTGTTCGGGGTCGCCTGCCCGGCCCGTGCGGGCCAGATAGTCGGCCCATTGATAGTCGCTATCCAGCGGCAGCAGGGTGTGGTCCAGGTCGAACAGGGCGAGACGTCGGGATGTCATGTGCGTTGCGAATCAGGATCTGCGAGCATGGCGCGCAGCAATGGCAGGGTGATGGGACGGCCGGTGGCCAGGGAATAGCGGTCTAGCGCGTCGATCAACGCGGCCAGCTTGCGGATGTCGCGTTCGTGGTGAATCAGCATCCAGTTGATGATTTCAGGCGCCAGGTGCATGCCGCGTTCGGCGGCCTGCGCGGCCAGCGCGGCCAGCTTGTCGGCGTCGGACAGCGGGTCCAGGCGGAACACCAGGTCCCAGCCCAGGCGCGTGCGCAGGTCTTCGCGCAGCGGCATGGAAAGCGGGGCGCGGTCGCCGGCCAGCGCCAGCGCGAAGGCGCGGCCGGTGGCGGCGGATTCACGCCAGCGGTTGTACAGCGCGAACAGCGCGGCCTGCCGGCTGTCGTCCATGCGGTGCACGTCATCAACGGCCACGAACTTGGGCATGGGCGACTTCGAATCGGCTTCGGCCAGACGGCGCAGCATCGTTTCGCCCTTGGCGGGGTCGATGAAAACGGCGTCGGGGCGCGCGGTCAGGGCGCGCAGCAAATGGGTGCGGCCGCAACCCGCAGCGCCCCATATATACAGCGCGCGGCCCGGATTGAGCGCGCGCACGGCCGCCAGCGCTTCCCCGTTGGGGCCGGCGATATAGTTGTTCAGCGATGGCGCTGGCGCGGGAAGAACGTCGAGCAGCAGCTGGCGGTTCATGAGAGGTTATCAATCAGGCTTGTTCGGTACTTCCAAAGGCCTGCGCGGTAGGGGCCACGCAAGGCTCGCTGCGGCGCGATGGGCATGCCGGTGTTGCCAGAAAAGCCAAAAAACGGTGATACACGGGGCCGATTCGGGTATTGCCCGCCAGAAACTGGCAAAATCCATACCGGCCAACCCAACACTTTAAACCACCTGGGGGGATGGTGTCGCGCTCAAGGGCTTTGCCAGGCTTGGGTTTGCGCCCTTTTTGCCCCCCCGGCCAGCCCGGCCCGCCCCAGCCGCTTTCGCGGCGCCCGGCCAGTCCGAACCCTGCACAGGCCCGCAACATCGTAAAATGCGGGGCGTTCCACCAAATTCCCAGCAATTGTTACATACCCCACGGCATTTCTCATGACGAATCAACCTAAAGCCCCCTTGACCTACCGCGATGCCGGTGTCGACATCGACGCAGGCGACGCCCTGGTCGACCGTATCAAACCCCTCGCCGCGCGCACCATGCGTCCCGGGGTGCTGGCCGGTATCGGCGGCTTTGGCGCGCTGTTCGAAGTGCCCAAGAAGTACAACGAGCCCGTGCTGGTGTCGGGCACCGACGGCGTGGGCACCAAGCTGCGCCTGGCGTTCGAGTGGAACCGCCACGACACCGTCGGCATCGACCTGGTCGCCATGAGCGTCAACGACATCCTGGTGCAGGGCGCCGAGCCCCTGTTCTTCCTGGACTACTTCGCCTGCGGCAAGCTTTCGGTGGACACGGCGGCGTCGGTGGTGGGCGGCATTGCCAAGGGCTGCGAATTGTCGGGTTGCGCACTGATCGGCGGTGAAACCGCCGAAATGCCGGGCATGTACCCGGACGGCGAATACGACCTGGCCGGCTTCGCGGTGGGCGCGGTGGAAAAGTCCGCGATCATCGACGGCAAGTCGATCAAGCCGGGCGACGTGGTGCTGGGCCTGGCCTCCAGCGGCGTGCATTCCAACGGTTTTTCGCTGGTGCGCAAGATCATCGAACGCGCGGGCGCCAAGCCCACCGACGACTTCCACGGCCAGCCGCTGGTTGACGTGGTGATGGCTCCGACCCGCATCTACGTCAAGCAGGTGCTGGCCGCGCTGGCCAAGCATGGCACCGCCATCAAGGGCCTGGCCCACATCACCGGCGGCGGTCTGCTGGACAACGTGCCGCGCATCCTGCAAGCCGGCCTGTCGGCCAAGCTGTCCCGCGACGGCTGGGAAATGCCCAAGCTGTTCCAGTGGCTGCAAGAGCAGGGCGGCGTGGAAGACACCGAAATGCACCGCGTCTTCAACTGCGGCATCGGCATGGTGCTGGTGGTGGATGCGGCCCAGGCCGACGCTATCGCCGCGACCTTGCGCGAGCAGGGCGAAACGGTCAACAAGATCGGCGAAATCGTCGAACAGACCGAAGGCATGGCGCAGACCTTCGTGGTCTGATGCCCGCCGCGCCCGGGACGCCGTCCCGGGCTTGTTCTGCGTATGAATGAACCCGCCGCTGGCGGGTTTTTTCTTGGTTGATCGGGCTATGGCGGTGCCTTCAGGTGCATGAGACCTGCGGTGCGCCACGCCGGA
The DNA here is from genome assembly GCF_001571245.1 of Achromobacter piechaudii NBRC 102461. Taxonomy (GTDB): domain Bacteria; phylum Pseudomonadota; class Gammaproteobacteria; order Burkholderiales; family Burkholderiaceae_B; genus Achromobacter; species Achromobacter piechaudii. The sequence goes on from NZ_BCTK01000005.1 coordinate 149,804, forward strand.
TCAGGGACGTTGCTGGCGCAGCACGGCGACCACCGCGCGGATCAACGTGGCCAAGTCGTCGCCATCGATCGTCAGCGCCGGCGTCAGGTACACGACGTTGCCGAAGGGGCGCACCCACACGCCCGCATCGACCAGCCGGCGCTTCAAGGCTTCGCGGTCGATGATGTTGTCCAGCTCCACCACACCGATTGCGCCCAGCACACGCACGTCGCGCACCCAGGGCAGCTCGCGGCAGGGTTCCAGGCCGGCCGCCAAGGCCACGGACAAGGCTTGCGCCTGCGCCAGCCGGGGTTCGGACTCGAACAGGTCCAGCGAGGCATTGGCGGCCGCGCAGGCCAGCGCATTGCCCATGAACGTGGGGCCGTGCATCAGCGCGTGCGCCGGGTTGTCGGACCAGAAGGCGTCGAACACGCGATTGCTGGCCACCGTGGCGGCCAGCGGCAGCGTGCCGCCCGTCAACGCCTTGGACAAGGTGATGATGTCCGGCTTGATGCCGGCCTGCTCAAAGGCAAACAGGGTGCCGGTGCGCCCGAAGCCGGTGAAGATCTCGTCGAAGATCAGCAGCAGGCCGTGGCGGTCGGCCAGCTTGCGCAAGCGGCGCAGCACGTCGGGCTCATGCAGCAGCATCCCGCCCGCGCCCTGCACCAGTGGCTCGACGAGAATGCCCGCCAGTTGCGGCGCGCGCGCTTGCAGGTAGTGATCCAGCGCGGCGTAGGAGGCGTCGTCACGCGGCAGGTCCACGATGTCGTGCTCGGCCAGCATGCCACGGTACAGGCTGTGCATGCCGTCCTCGGGGTCGCACACGGCCATTGTGCCGAAGGTATCGCCGTGGTAGCCGCCCCGGAATGCCAGGAAGCGGCTGCGGCCACGCTCGCCCTGGTTCAGCCAGAACTGCACCGCCATTTTCATGGCGACCTCTACCGCCACCGACCCGGAGTCGGTGTAGAAGACGCGGTCCAGGCCCGGCCCCAGCAGGCCGGCCAGGCGGCGCGCGAGGGTCAGTGCGGGCTCGTGGGTCAGGCCGCCGAACATCACGTGCGGCATGGCGTCCAATTGCGCGCGCACCGCCTGGGCGATGTGCGGATGGTTGTACCCATGGCAGGCCGTCCACCAGGATGCCACGCCATCGATCAGGCTGCGCCCGTCCGCCAGTTCCAGCCGGCTGCCGTGGCTGCGCACGACGGGCAACGGCGGCGTCACTGTTTTCATTTGGGCATAGGGAAGCCAGATATGAGGTTGGCCCTGGGCCACCCAGTCAGGCGTGTGCATGGTTGAAACTCCGAAAAAACCGGCGCCGTCTCATGGCATTCCTGGCGTCCCGGACGCCGGAAAACGCCGTGCGCGCCTCCACTACAATGGCCCGCATTCTACGGCTTGGCACGGGCATTCCCCTTGCCCGGCCGCTGCCGGAACGATCGATGTCTAAGCTGGATTCGCTGTTTTTCTCCGAGTTGGCCGCCGCCGACACCCGCCGCGTACGCCGCCGCCTGCGTACCGCCACGGCCGCGCCGCCCGGGCGCATTGTGGTCAACGGGGCCCCCGTGCTGAACTTTTCCAGCAATGATTACCTGGGCCTGTCCAAGCACCCGCTGCTGATCGAACGCGCTGGGCAATGGGCGGCCCGCCATGGCGCGGGCGCGCAAGCGTCGCGGCTGGTATGCGGCAATCTGGACTTGCACGAACAGGTGGAGGCCAAGCTGGCTCGCCTGAAAGGCACCGAGGCCGCGTTGCTGCTGGCCTCGGGCTGGCAGGCCAACGCTGCCGTGCTGCCGGCCCTGCTTCGCGCCGCCGCGAATCTGGGCGACATCGAGCTGTACGCCGACAAGCTCAATCACGCCAGCCTGCACCAGGGTTGCCAAGCGGCCGGGGTCAAGCAGATCCGGTTCCGGCACAACGACCTGGATCACCTGCAAAGCCTGCTCGCCGCTCGCGCAGAGCTCGGCGCGGGCAAGCCCGTGTCCCGCTTCATCGTCACGGAAAGCGTCTTCAGCATGGACGGCGACCGAACCGACGTAGTCCGGCTGGCCGAGCTGGCCGACCGCTATCAAGCCTTTGTCTACCTGGACGAAGCGCATGCCACCGGCGTGCTGGGTCCGGGCGGCATGGGGTTGGCGGGCTTGGCTCCTGGGCGTATCGACTTGGCGATGGGCACGTTCAGCAAGGCGCTGGGCGGATTCGGCGCCTATGTGGCCGGGTCGCGCGCGCTGTGCGACTACCTGATCAACACCTGCTCCGGCTTTATCTACACGACGGCGCTGCCGCCCGCCGTGCTGGGCGCGATGGATGCTGCGCTGGACCTGGTGCCCACCTTGGACGCCGAGCGCGCCAGGCTTGCCGCAAGCGGTGACCAACTGCGCGCCGCGTTGCGAGACATGGGTTTGGACACGGGCGATTCCTCCACGCAGATCGTGCCCGCCCTGGTGGGCGACGAAGCGCGCGCGCTGGACATGGCGGCCAAGCTGGAACGCCTTGGCCTGCTGGCCGTGGCCATCCGCCCGCCCACCGTGCCCGCTGGCACCAGCCGCCTGCGCCTGACCCTCAGCGCCGCGCATAGCGACGCCGACGTTGCGCAACTGATCGATGGCATCAAGGCGGTGCTGGCATGACCCCCACGCTGCTCTTTGTACATGGTTGGGCGTTTGATGCGTCGGTCTGGACGCCGCTGCGCGCCGAACTTGGCGCCTGGCCGCAAGCCGTTGCCGATGCCGGTTACTTCGGCGCCGCGCAATCGCCGGCCGCAGCCCTCAGCCGGGGCAATCACCCGGCCATCGATCCCGCCAGCCGCCCCGTCATCGCCATCGGCCATTCGCTGGGCGTGCTGCGCTTGTTGCAGGATCTGCCGGCTGGCTGTGTGGGCCTGGTGTCGATCAACGGGTTCCCGCGCTTTGGCGCCGCGCCGGACTTTGACGCCGGCGTGCCGCGTCGCATGCTGGATCGCATGATCAAGCGGCTGTCTGCCGACCCCGCCGCCGTCGTGCAAGACTTTCGCGAGCGTTGCGGCGACGCGTCCGCCTTCGGCGAACCCCGCCTGGAACCGCTGGCCCGCGACCTGGAAGCCTTGCGCGACGAAGACCAGCGCGACGCCTTGGCGGCGCTGCCCGTTCCCTTGCTGATACTGGCCGGACGGGACGACCCCATCGTTCCCGCCGCCATGACACAAGCCGCGTTCGGCGGCCGCCCCGGTGACGAACGGCACGATCTGGAACACGGCGGACATTTGTTGCCGGTGTCGGCCGCGCCCTGGTGCGCGCGCCACATCGCCGGTTTCATCGAACGCGTGGGGCGTGCGGCCTGATGCAAGCTTTGCCCCGCAACGCCCAGGTCGGCGCCCGCTTCGGCGCTGCCGCCCACCGCTATGAACACCACGCGCCCATCCAGCGCATCACCGCCGAGCGGCTCGCCAGCGACATCGCTAGCCTGCGCTTGCCCGCGCGTCCTCGCATTCTGGAGATCGGCTGCGGCACCGGTTTGCTGACCCAGGCCCTGGCGCGCCGGCTGGGCGAGGCGGACTGGACCATCACCGACATCTCTCCCGCCATGCTCGCCGCCGCCCGGAGTGGCCCCGCGCTACCCGGCACGGCGCGCTTCCAGTTACTGGACGGCGAACACCCTCAAGCGCTGGATGGCGAGTACGACCTGATCTGCTCCAGCCTGGCCGTGCAGTGGTTCAACGACCTGAACGCCGGTCTGGGCCGGCTGGCCGCGCTGCTGGCGCCGGGCGGGCATCTGGCCGTGGCGACGCTGGCCGCCAGTACCTTCGCCGAATGGCAGGACGCGCATCGGGCGGTGGGTTTTGTGGCTGCCACGCCGTCCTACCCGCCGTGCGAGCTCATCCGTCCCGCCATGAGCAATCTGGCCGGTGGCGTGCGCGGCGAACGGCTGATACAAAATCATCCTGATGGCCTGACTTTCCTGAAAGGCCTGAAAGGCATCGGCGCCACCACGCCCGCGCCCGGACGCCCGCCGCTATCAGCGGCGGCGCTGCGTCGTGTGCTGGCGGCGTTTGACGAACAAGGAGCCACGGTGACGTATCACCTGGCCTACGGTATGTGGAAAAAATCGACGCAACGCCCCGCCGGGGTTTTCGTGACCGGCACTGACACCGGCATCGGCAAGACGCTGGTGTCCGCCATCCTCGCGCGCGCCTGGAACGCCGACTACTGGAAGCCGGTGCAGACCGGCGTATCCGCAGAGCCCGGCGACACCGACACCGTGGCGCAACTGGCGCAACTGCCGCCCGAACGCCTGCATCTGCCGGCGTACGTGCTGCAAGCGCCCCTGTCGCCCTGGGCCGCGGCCACGCTGGAAGACACCGTCGTCGACGCAACCAGCATCGTGCCCCCGAGCACCACGGCGCCGCTGATCGTGGAAGGCGCAGGCGGCCTATACGTGCCCATCGACGACACGCACATGATGATCGACCTGATCGCGCGCCTGGACATGCCCGTGGTGCTGGCGGCGCGCAGCGGCCTGGGCACCATCAACCACACGCTGCTTAGTCTGGAAGCGCTCAAGCGCCGTGGCATCCCGATTCTGGGCGTGGTCATGAGCGGCCCGCTGTCCCCCGGCAACAAGGAAGCCATCGAACGCTTCGGCGACGTTCGGGTGCTGGCCGAAATCCCGTCGCTGGCGCACATTGACGCCGCAACGGTCGCAACGCTGGCGCAGGCAATTCCGCCACTAGCGGAATGCCTGGCGGTAGCGGGCCTTGAACCGCAGTCGGCAACGTAGGGTAAATAAGCTTCACGCGGAATAGCGCGGCGCGATTTGCCGGGCTTTCGTACGTTTGATGGCGGGCTAGCGCGGCGCTGACAGCGCCAAGGCCACCGCGTCGATGGTCTGCGCGACGGCATCGCTTGCCAGGCAATCAACGATGACGCGGTCGGGCTGGGCGCGCAGCCAGGTGATCTGGCGCTTGGCCAACTGGCGCGTGGCCGCGATGCCCTGTTCGCGGGCGGTGGCAAGATCGACCTCGCCATCCAGATGCGCCCACATCTGCCGATAGCCCACGCAACGCACCGACGGCAGGCCCGGATGCAGGTCGGGCCGGGTGCGCAGCGCGCGCACCTCGTCCAGCAGGCCATTGGCCAGCATGGCGTCAAAGCGTTGTTCGATGCGCGCATGCAGCGCGGCGCGGTCCGAGGGTTCGAGGCTGATGGTCAGGTAATGGTTGGCGTCGTCGACCGGCTTTTGCTGGCCGCGCGACAGCAGCGCGGACATGGGCTGGCCCGTCAGCTGGCAGATTTCCAGTGCGCGCTGGATACGCTGGCTGTCATTGGGCGCGAGGCGCGCGGCCGTGATGGGGTCCAGCAGCGCCAGCTCGGCATGCAGCGCGGGCCAGCCCTGGATGGCGGCGCGCGCTTCGATCTCGGCGCGCAGCGCGGGGTCGGCCTGGGGCAGATCGTCCAGACCCTCGCGCAGCGCCTTGTAATACATCATCGTGCCGCCAGCCAACAGCGGCACACGCCCGCGCGCGCGGATCTCGTCGATCAGGCGCAGCGCATCGGCGCGGAACTCAGCGGCCGAATACGATTGCGCGGGGTCCAGGATGTCCAGCAGATGCTGGGGCACGCGCGCCTGTTCCTCGGGCGAGGGCTTGGCGGTGCCGATGTCCATGCCCCGGTAGATGGTGGCCGAATCGACGTTGACGATCTCCATGGGCCAGCGCTCGGCAAGCGCCAGCGTGGACGCGCTTTTGCCAGCGGCCGTGGGGCCGGCCAGGCAGATGACCGGCGGCAGATCGGAGGGCAGGGAAGAGGGCAAGCTTATTGTCCGCGCAGAAAGAGCTTGTCCAGGTCGGACACGGACCACTGCACCCAGGTGGGGCGGCCATGGTTGCACCGGTCGGCGCGTTCAGTCGCTTCCATCTGCCGCAGCAACCCGTTCATTTCTTCGACGGTCAGCTTGCGGTTGGCGCGCACCGAACCATGGCAAGCCATGGTCGAGAGCAGTTCGTTGCGTTGTTCGGTCAACAGGCGCGACACGCCCACCGCGCCCAGGTCGCGCAGCACGGCGCGCGCCAGCGTTTCGATGTCGCCACGCGCCAGGATTGCCGGCACGGAGCGCACGGCGATCGAGGTGGGGCCAGACGGCCGCATTTCAAAACCCAGCTCGCCCAGCTGCTCTTCGAATTCCTCGATCAGTGCCACGTCCTTTTCCTGCGCGTGGAACACCACGGGCACCAGCAGGTCCTGGCGCGGCAGGCTGCGGGCGTCCAGCGCCTGCTTGAGCTGTTCGTAGACGACGCGCTCGTGGGCGGCGTGCATGTCCACCAGCACCATGCCCCGGCGGTTCTGCGCCAGGATGTAGATGCCGTGCAACTGCGCCAGCGCCATGCCCAGCGGATGCTCTTCGTCGGCGGGCAGCGTGGGGGCGGGGCGGGGCTCGCTGACGGGGGTGACCTTGGGGGCCGTGTCGTCGTTCAGCGGGCGGTACAGCGATTGCCAGTCGGCGGCGGGAATGCCCGCGGGTTCGGCATGCAGACGGAACGGCACCTGCGTGTGGGCGCGCTGTGCGGGCGGCGAGGGGCGCAGGCCGTAGGCGGCGTTCTGGCCGCTGTAGCCTGGGCGGGCCGCGCCGGACGCCGAGGCCGCGCCACCGGTGCTTGGCGACGCGCCGCCCGAGCTTAAGGATGTGCCGCCATTACTCAAGGACGCGCCACCGTGGGAGGCCACGGTTGTGCGTGCGACGGTTTCAAAGCCGCCGTCTTCGTCGGCGTTCGCCTGGCCGCCCGTGCCGGCATCGGCTTGTGCTGCGGCCTCTTGCTGCGCGGGCGCGACGGCGGACGAGCCGCCCGTCTGCGCCAGCGTCTGGCCGACGGCATGCGAGACGAAGCGGTGCACGGCGCCGCTGTCGCGGAAGCGGACCTCGTGCTTGGCCGGGTGCACGTTCACGTCCACGGCGGCGGGGTCGATGTCCAGGAACAGCACGTAGGCGGGCTGGCGGTCGCCATGCAGCACGTCGGCGTAGGCCGCGCGCAGCGCGTGGCTGACCGTGCGGTCGCGCACGTAACGCCCGTTCACGTAGAGATATTGGCGGTCGGCCCGGGCGCGCGCGGCGGTCGGGCGGGTGATCATGCCGGCCAGGCTGACGGTGCCCACGGAATGCGACAGCAGCAGGCCGTGTTCGGCGAATTCCGCGCCCAGCACGTCGCGGATGCGTTGGGGCGGTTCGGCCGGCAGCCATTGGCGCTGTGCGCGATCATGGTGGAACAGGCGGAAGGCGATCTGCGGATGCGCCAGCGCGATGCGCTCCATGGCATCCACGCAATGGCCGAATTCCGTGGCTTCGGAGCGCAGGAATTTGCGCCGGGCGGGCACCGCGTCGAACAGTTGGCGCACATCGACGGTGGTGCCGGGCGGGCCGGACGCGGGGCTGACCTGCATGCTGCCCGCGTCGATCTGCCAAGCGTGCTCGCCGTCGCGCGTGCGTGAAATGATGGTCACCTGCGCCACCGACGCGATCGAAGCCAGCGCTTCGCCCCGGAACCCCATGGACGCCACCGATTCCAGTTCGTTCAGCGACCGGATCTTGCTGGTGGCGTGGCGCGCCAGCGCCAGCGGCAATTCGTCGGGCGGGATGCCGCCGCCATCATCCGTCACGGCGATGCGGCGGATGCCTCCGCCCTCCAGGCGCACTTCGATGGCGCGGCCGCCGGCGTCGATGGCGTTCTCAAGGATTTCCTTGAGCACGGAGGCGGGCCGCTCGATGACCTCGCCAGCGGCGATCTGGCTGATCAACAGGTCGGGAAGCGCAAGAATGGAACGGCGTTCTGTCATTAGGCTTAAGTCTGGTGGTGCTGTGTGGACGATTTTAGCGTCATGGGCGGGTGGGCTATAGTCGCGGAGGTTTAATCTTCCTCCCCGACTTCCAGGCCGCTGAATGCTCGAATTTTTCAATATGGTGCTCCACATCGACAAGACGCTGGGCGTCTGGGTCGCGCAATACGGCGTGTGGGTGTACCTGGTGCTGTTCCTGATCGTATTCGCCGAAACCGGCTTGGTCGTGCTGCCGTTCCTGCCGGGCGATTCCCTTTTGTTCATCGCGGGCGCGTTTGGCGCCACGGGCCATATCGATCCGGTCTTGATGGCGGTGCTGCTGATCGTCGCGGCCATTTCCGGGAACACGCTGAACTACATGATAGGGCGCTACATCGGCCCGCGCGTGTTCTCCATGAACCTGCGCTTCCTGGATCGGGGCGCGTTGATGCGCACTCACGCGTTCTACGAAAAGCATGGCGGCAAGACGATTGTCATGTCGCGCTTCATTCCGGTCGTGCGCACGTTCGCGCCCTTCGTGGCGGGCGTGGCAGATATGTCGATGTCGCGCTTCCAGCTGTTCAACATCCTGGGCGCGCTGCTCTGGGTGGTCAGCCTGGTGGCGGCGGGTTATTTCTTCGGCAACATCCCGCTGGTGCGCGAACACCTGAACACCATCGTGTTGTTGGGCCTGGCCGCCGCCATCGTACCCGTGGTGGGCGCCGGCGTGTTCAAGCTGATCAAATCGCGGCGGGCGTAGAGAACCGCTTGCGCGCCGGATAAAAAAGGGGCGATGCGCTGTGAAGCGCATCGCCCCTTTTTACGTCAGCAGGTTCAGCTGACGTCGCCCAGCCGCGCCAGAGGCGGGTTGGCCGTGAAGTAACGCTGGATGCCGGTCATCATGGCTTGCGCCAGCTTGTCCTGATGCGAATTGCTGCGCAGCAGGGCTTCTTCCTGCGGGTTGCTGATGAAGGCGGTTTCGACCAGCACGGACGGAATGTCCGGCGCCTTCAAGACGGCGAAGCCGGCCTGTTCGACGCTGTTCTTGTGCAGGCGGTTGATTTTCTTGATCTCGTCCAGGAAGGCATTGCCGACCTTGAGCGAATCGTTGATCTGCGCGGTGGTGGACAGGTCGAGCAGCACCTTGGCCACCTGGCGGTCGTGGCTGCCCAGGTTGACGCCACCGATCAAGTCGGCCGCGTTTTCCTTGTCGGCCATCCAGCGCGCCTGCGCGCTGCTGGCGCCGCGTTGCGACAGCGCGAAAACCGAGGATCCGTTGGCCGACGGCTTGACCCAGGCGTCGGCATGGATCGAGATGAACAGGTCGGCATGCACGCGGCGGGCCTTCTGTACGCGCACGTGCAGCGGCACGAAGTAATCGTCGTCGCGGGTCAGGTAGGCGCGCATGTAGGGCTGGCTGTCGATCAGCGCCTTCAGACGCCGGGCGATGCGCAGCACCACGTCTTTTTCGCGCAGGCCGCTGCTGCCGATGGCGCCGGGATCTTCGCCGCCATGGCCCGGATCCAGCGCGATGGTCAGCATGCGCTGTTTACCCCGTCCGGCAGTGGCCGGGGGCGGCTTGGGTGCGGTGGGCAGCGGCGGCGCGGGCTGCTGGCCGCGCACGCGAGGCGCTTCGGGCGGGTCGGCGCGGGTGACGGGGTTGCGCTGGATGTCTTCCAGGATGCGCGCCAGCGGATCGTCCACGTCGGGACCGCTTTTGTTCAGGATCGCAATCAGCGGATCCTGGGCGATCTTCGGATACAGGTCCAGCACCAGCCGGTACTGATAATCGGCGACGGGCTTGAGGGTGAACACCTGCGGCGCCACGGGCTGCTTCAGGTCGAACACCAGCCGCACCACGTTGGGGCGGTTCTGCGCGACGCGCAGGCTTTGGATATAGGGGTCGTCGGGGCGGACTTTCGAGACCAGGTCGTTCAGGGCTGCACTGATCGTCAGGCCTTCGATATCGACCACCAGGCGATGGGGATTTTCAAGCGTGAATTGTTCCGCTTTGAGTTCGCTGTCCAGTTCCAGTGTGACGCGGGTGTATTCATCAGCCGGCCAGGTACGTACGGCCAGGATCGTTGCCGCCTGCGCCAGGCGCGGCAGGACCGGCAAGACGAGCAGAGTGGCGGCTACGCTGATCAGGCGGCGCCGGGTGGCGCCTGCCGAGGGAAGGGCGCCGTCTTGGGCGGGGGGACAATCGCGTTCAACCATGTTTGTCCTCGTGCGGTGTACGCGGTCAGGGTGGCGTCGCGGCCCTCATCGGCATAAGCCAGGGAAATCAGCAAGTCGGGCGGGGGCAAAAGGCCCTCGGCCCGCTCCGGCCATTCGATCAAAACCACCGCGTCTTCACGCAGTAAATCCCGAAATCCTGCGTCCAACCATTCGCGCGAATCACTAAATCTATAAAAATCAAGATGATAGAAGTATAAGTTAGAAACTTTATAGGATTCAAGCAGCGCGTAGCTGGGACTTTTGATTCGACCGGTGATGCCACATTCCCGCAACAGGGCCCGTGTGAACGCCGTTTTGCCCGCGCCCAGGTCGCCTTGCAGGTGGATGCAGGCGCCAGCCGGCCCCGTTTTTCCCTCGGAAACCAAAGGGGCAAGCTGCCGCGCCAGCGATTCCGTGGCGGCTTCGTCGGGCAGGTGCAAGGTCAGGCTGCAAAGAGGGGCGGACATGGCGCGGGGCGAGTGGTAAAAAACGGTGAAGGGATTACGGATTTCCGCAATTATAGGAATGCGGGTTTCTGCTAATCTACGAACTGATTGCTATTCTCAATATGTCGCTTCCGGCGGACGCCGCCACTTGCGACTGTCAGCCGCCACGGAGTTGTACGCGCCATGAAGACCCGCATCGAAAAAGACACGTTTGGGCCCATCGAGGTCCCCGAGGATCACCTCTGGGGCGCCCAAACGCAACGGTCGCTGCATTTTTTCGCGATTTCCACCGAGAAGATGCCCGTGCCGCTGGTCAACGCCATGGCGCGCTTAAAGCGCGCGGCCGCCAAGGTCAACGCCGAACTGGGCGAGCTGGACCCCAAGATCGCCGACGGCATCATCCGCGCCGCCGACGAAGTCATCGCCGGCAAGTGGCCCAATGAATTTCCGCTGTCCGTCTGGCAGACGGGATCGGGCACGCAAAGCAACATGAACATGAACGAGGTGCTGGCCAACCGCGCCTCCGAGCTGCTGGGCGGCGTGCGCGGCGAAGAGCGCAAGGTGCACCCGAACGATCACGTCAATCGCGGCCAGTCGTCCAACGACACTTTCCCGACCGCCATGCACGTGGCCGCCGCCGTTGAAGTCGAACATCATCTGCTGCCTTCGCTGAAACAACTGCGCGCCACCTTGGCCGAGAAAAGCGCCGCCTTCTACGACATCGTCAAGATCGGCCGCACGCACCTTCAGGATGCGACGCCGCTGACGCTGGGCCAGGAATTGTCGGGCTACGTGGCGCAGTTGGACCTGGCCGAACAACAGATCCGCGCCACGCTGCCCGGCCTGCATCAGCTGGCCATCGGCGGTACGGCGGTGGGCACGGGCCTGAACGCGCATCCGCAATTCAGCGCCAAGGTGTCTGCCGACCTGGCGCATGCCACGGGCACGGCGTTCGTGTCGGCTCCCAACAAATTCCAGGCGCTGGCCTCGCACGAAGCGCTGCTGTTCGCGCACGGCGCGTTGAAGTCGCTGGCCGCCGGCCTGATGAAGATCGCCAACGACGTGCGCTGGCTGTCCAGCGGCCCGCGTTCGGGACTGGGCGAAATCAGCATTCCCGAAAACGAACCGGGCAGCTCGATCATGCCGGGCAAGGTCAACCCGACGCAGTGCGAAGCCATCACGATGCTGGCCGCGCAGGTGCTGGGCAATGACGTCGCCATCAACATCGGCGGCGCCAGCGGCAACTTCGAACTGAACGTGTTCAAGCCGCTGGTGATCCACAACTTCCTGCAATCCGTGCGCCTGTTGACGGACGGCATGGCCAGCTTCAACGCGCATTGCGCGGCCGGCATCGAGCCGAATCACGAACGCATTGCCGAGCTGGTCGATCGTTCCCTGATGCTGGTGACGGCGTTGAATCCGCACATCGGCTACGACAAGGCCGCGCAGATTGCCAAGAAGGCGCACAAGGAAGGGCTGTCGCTGAAGGAATCGGCGCTGGCGCTGGGCTACGTGACCGAAGCGCAATTTGCTGAATGGGTGGTGCCGGCGTCGATGACCAACGCGCACAAGGCCTAAGGTCTATACACCGCGATGCATGCGAAGGCTGCCCGATTCAGGGCAGCCTTTTTTTCAGGATCAGGCCGGGCCGGCCAGCAGCAGCCACATCGGAATCGTGACGGCCGAGAACAGCGTGCCCAGCGAAATCAGCACGGCCACCATGCGGCCATCGCCGCCCATGCGCATGGCCAGCACATAAGCGGCGGAGGCCGTCGGCAAGGCCGCGAACAGCAGCAGCATGCGCGCTTCCAGCGGCGGCAGGCCAAGCAGCAGCGCCACGCCCACCGCCACGGCGGGCAGGGCGACAAGTTTCACCGCCAGCATCCACGCGATCAACGTGCCGTAGCCCTTGCCGCCTTCCCACGCCAGGCTGGCGCCCACGCAGAGAATGCCCAGCGCCAGCGCGGCTGCGCCCAGGCGCGCAAAGACGGTGTCGACGGGGCCGGGCAGGTGCAGCCCGGCAAGGTTGCAAGCCAGCCCCAGCAGCGTCGAGACGACCAGCGGGTTGCGCGCCAGCTCGCGCAGCAGATTGCCGCCGTTGTGACGCGCCAGGCCGTAGACGGCGGCCACGTTGGCCATCGGCACCGCAAAGCCGATGATCAGCGCCATCACCGTCTGCCCCTGCGAGCCCGCCAGGCTGGCCGACAGCGCCAGGCCGATGTAGGTGTTGAAGCGATAGCCGCATTGCGCCGACGACGCCAGCCCGATTGACGACGGCCGCAACACCCAGCCGGCCAGCCAGGCCATCGCCACGCCCGCCACGACGACCGCCGCCGTGGCTTGCAGCAACATGACCGCGTTGCCGGCCGTGATCGGCGTGCGCAGGATCGACTGGAACAGCAATGCGGGGAACAGCACGAAGTAGACCAGGCGTTCGGTGCCCGCGAAGAATTCCCGCGAAAATCCGAGCTTGTGACGCAGCGCCCATCCGAGCGCAACCAGCATGAAATCAGGGAAAACCAGCAAGGCAACTGACATGAGGCGATGGTGTTTTTACAGCGCGTTGGCCGGGGATCGGCGCACTATGCGGGTGTAAGCATTTGCTGCTATTCTCCGTCATTCTGGCGGGCGCGTCTGCCACAAGCACCTTATAAAAGCAGCGCCACACACGCTGCACAGACGCAATGCGCTCCCACCGTTATCTGCTGGCCCGCCCACAGGCGGAGACCATCTCAAAACGGTCCGTTTACATACGGGCTCGCACTCTTGGAGGAAACACACCTATGAATAAAGTTCGCTCCCTGGCCGTGGCTATCGCTTTGGCTACTGGCGCCGCCGGCACGCTTGGCGTCACCGTTGCACATGCTGCCGACAAGTACCCCAGCAAGCCCATCCGCGTGATCGTTCCGTTCGCGCCCGGCGGTTCCACCGACATCATCGCGCGCCTCGTGACGCAGCGCATGAGCCAGGAACTGGGCCAGCCCATGGTCGTGGAAAACAAGGGTGGCGCGGGTGGCGCCATCGGTGCCTCCGAAGCCGCGCGCGCCGACGCCGATGGCTACACGCTGTCGATCGCCACGGTCTCGACCATGGCCGTCAACCCGGCCTGCCGTCCGAAGGACCTGCCGTACGACCCGATCAAGGATTTCCAGCCGGTCACCAACTTCGCCAACACCGCGAACGTGGTTGCTGTGAATCCGAAGTTCCCCGCCAAGGACTTCAAGGGCTTCATCGAAGAACTGAAGAAGAATCCCGGCAAGTATTCGTATGGCAGCTCGGGCACCTGCGGCGTGCTGCACTTGATGGGCGAGTCCTTCAAGATGGCCACGGGCACCGACATCGTGCACGTGCCGTACAAGGGTTCGGGCCCGGCCGTGGCCGATGCCGTCGGCGGCCAGATCGAAATCCTGTTCGACAACCTGCCGTCCTCGATGCCGCAGATCCAGGCGGGCAAGCTGAACGCCATGGCTATCGCGTGGCCCGAGCAGATTCCCGCCGTCAAGGGCGTGCCGACCTTCAAGGACGCCGGTTTTCCGGTGCTGAACCAGCCGGTCTGGTACGGCCTGCTGGCGCCCAAGGGCACGCCGATGGAAGTCGTGAACAAGCTGCGTGACGCCGCTGTCGTGGCCCTGAAGGATCCCAAGGTCATCAAGGCGCTGGACGACCAGGGCTCTGCGCCGTCGGGCAACACGCCGGAAGAATTCGCCAAGGAAATCAAAGAGCAGTTCGACTGGGCTCAAGACGTGGTGAAGAAGCAGAACATCAAGCTGGATTGATGCAGCAGGGCGCTGGCCGCAAGGCCGGCTCCCGATGCTGAAACAAGGCGGGCGCTCCTGATGGGGCGCCCGTTTTTTTTGTGAGATCGCGCGCCGTGGTCGTGCATTAAGGGCGCGGCGCCCACGCATCCATCAACGATCCGCCACACCGCAGCGCTTGTCACTCATCCCGTTCACGGCGTGTCCAACTTCGCCATGCGTGCGGCGCAGGCCGCGCGCAGGCGTTCGATCAGGTCGTGGTGCAAGGCGGACAGCGGATCCTGGTTGCGCACCATGATGCTGATCGGCACGCGCAGCGCCGGTTCCAGGCGGCGCAGGTTCATGCCCGGACGCAGCATCGCCTGCGCGGTGATCGCATCGACGATGGCGTCGCCGCATCCCGCATCCACCAGCGCGCAGGCCACGTAATGCGTCTGCACCTGAATCGACACCTGCGGCGCCAGGCCCTGTGCGTCCAGCGCCATTTGCAGCAACGCGCCCGACGCATCGCCGGCATCCAGCACGATCAAGGTTTCGCCCGCCGGGTCGGCCAGCTCGGACAGGCGCATCGGGCCGACGTCGGTGCGGCGGCTCAGATGCACCAGCTCGGTGTGGCCCAGGCCCATGCGTGTCAGGCCCGGATAGTCATTGGTGTCGAAGGTGATCGCCAGGTCCAGCTCGCGCGCCAGCAGCCCCTGCACAAGCTCTGCGCTGTGATGCGTGTGGATGTCGAAGGTGATGCCGGGCTGCGCGTCGCGGCTGTCGCGCACGACGCCGGGCAGCAGCCCCAGGCCCAGCGCCGGCGCGCAGCCCAGCCGCAGGTGTCCGTGCGGCCGGTCGCGCAGGTTCGCCACTAACCGTCGCACGCTGTTTAGATCCTGGTTCAGCCGCGCGACCTCGGGCGTCAGGATCTCGGCTTCGCGCGTGGCGACCAGCCGGCCCTTCACGCGATCGAACAGCTTGAAACCCAGCTGGGCCTCGGCGTGCGCCAGCAACTTGCTGGCGGCCGGCTGCGAGATGTGCAGCGCGGCGGCCGCCTCGGTCAGCGAGCCGGTGCGGCGGATCGCTTCGAAAATTTCGATATGGCGCAGGCGCATGTCAGGATGGGTAGGGGGCAAGGGCCGAAACCGCGATTCTAAGCGGTTGACGGGGGCCGACGCCCTGGCAGATCATCATGGACGCCTGCCGGATCCCCGGCGCCACCCTGGAGCTGACCATGCGCGCTTGCCGCCACGTTGCCGCCATCCTGATTGCCGCCTCGATGGCCGCCGTTCCGGCCGCCTGGGCGCGGACCCCGCTGGCCACCGAAGACCGCAACCCCGAAGCCGCCAGCGGCGCCCAGGCGCGCGAGCTGGTCCGCGCGCAGCACTACATGATGGTGTCCGCCAACCCCTTGGCCACGCAGGCCGGCGACGCCATGCTGCGCAAAGGCGGGTCGGTGGTGGACGCCGCCATCGCAACGCAACTGGTGCTGAACCTGGTCGAGCCGCAATCCTCGGGCATCGGTGGCGGCGCCTTCATGGTGCTGTACTCGGCCAAGACCGGCAAGATCCAGACCGTCGACAGCCGCGAAACCGCGCCAGCGGCCGCCCGCCCCGATCGCTTCCTGGACGCCGACGGCAAGCCGCTGCCCTTTGCACAGTCCGTCAACAACGGCATGTCGGTGGGCGTGCCGGGCTTGCTGCGCGGCCTGGAACTGGCGCACAAGGAAGCGGGCGTGCTGCCGTGGGCCGATCTCTTCCAACCCGCGATCGACCTGGCCGAGCAGGGCTTTGCCGTGTCGCCGCGCCTGCATACGCTGCTGGCGGGCAACAAGGCTTTGCCCGCGCAGGCCGCCGCCGCCGCGTACTTTTACGCGCCCGACGGCACGCCCTGGCCGGTGGGCCATGTGTTGAAGAATCCCGAATTCGCGCGCACCTTGCGAGCGGTCGCCGAGCAAGGCGCCGATGCGTTCTACCAAGGCGACATCGCGCGCGACATCGTGGCCGCCGTGCACGGCCACCCCAAGCCCGGCGACCTGACGCTGGCCGACCTGGCCAACTACCGCGCCAAGACGCGCGACCCGGTGTGCGGCAACTATCGCGGCTATCAACTGTGCGGCATGGCCCCGCCCAGCAGCGGCGGCATCGCGGTGTTGCAGATGCTGGGCGAGCTTGAACAGTATCCGATGGCAACCTACGCGCCTGGCTCCGTGCAGGCCGTGCATTATTTTTCCGAAGCGGGGCGGCTGGCCTTCGCCGACCGCGACTTCTACGTGGCCGACCCCGACTTCGTCAGCGTGCCGGTGCGCGCCTTGCTGGACCCGGCCTACCTGCGCGCGCGCGGCGCGCTCATCCAGCCCGACCGCAGCATGAAGGTCGCGCTGCCCGGCGACCCCGAAGGCAAGCTGCTGACGCTGGGCCGCGACAACGCGCTGGAAGTGCCGTCCACCAGCCATCTGGTGGCCGTGGACGCCAAGGGCAACGCGCTGTCCATGACGACCACCATCGAGAGCGAGTTCGGCAGCAAGATCTTCGTGCGCGGTTTTCTGCTGAACAACGAAATGACGGATTTTTCCTCGTCGTTCAAGGACCCCGAAGGCCGGCTCGTCGCCAACCGCGTCGAGGCCGGCAAGCGTCCGCGCAGTTCGATGGCGCCGATGATCGTGCTGCGCGACGGCAAGCCCGTGATGCTGGTGGGTTCGCCAGGCGGCAGCGCCATCATCAACTACGTGGCCAAGACGATCGTCGGCGTGATCGATTGGGGCCTGGACATGCAGGCCGCCATCGCGCTGCCCAACATGGGCAGCCGCAACAAGGAAACCGAATTGGAAAAAGGCACCGCGCTGGAAGCGCTGGTGCCCGCCCTGGAAGCGATGGGGCACCCGGTGCGCATCACCGAATTTCCCAGCGGCATCCACGGCATCGTGATCGACGCCAACGGTTTGCAAGGCGGCGCGGACCCGCGCCGTGAAGGGCTGGCCAAGGGGGGCTGATCGCAACGCGCTCCCGAAGGGAAAATTCGCAAGGGCGCTCTGCATGAGCGCCCTTGCGCTGTCCGCCCCTTCAATCCAGCGTGGACGGATCCAGCTCCATGCGCGCTTCCTTGCGATGCGCCAGATAGGTCACGCCCCACATCACCACGCCCAAGAGCAGCAGCCAGCCGGCCACTTGATACTGGATGACGTCGCGGCCCGTCAGCGGCGTGACCATGAACAGGCAGACTGCCGCGCCCAGCCACGGCACGAAGCGATTGATGGTGAAGTGTTCGTGCTTGACCTTGTCGCGGCGCAGGACCAGCACGGCGATATTGACGAAGGCGAAGACGCCCAGCAGCAGCAGCGCCGTCGTGCCGCCCAGCGCGCGGATCGCTTCGGAGTCGGCCAGCGCCACCAGGATGATCAGGCCGAAGGCCAGCACGGTGGTGAACAGGATGGCCGTCCACGGCGTCTGGTTCTTGCGATGCACGTGCGCCAGGAAGGCAGGCAGCACGCCCTGGCGCGACATGCCGTACAAGAGGCGGCTGGCCATCATCATGTTGATCAGCGCCGAGTTCGCGACCGCGAACATCGAGATGATGGGCATGATGTATTCCACCGGCAGGCCGGGCGCGGCGCGCTTGACCACCAGCACCAGCGGCGTCGAGCTCTTGGCCAGTTCGCCCACCGGCACCAGCGCCACCGCGCAGATCGACACCAGCACGTAGATGACGGCGGTGATGCCCAGCCCCGTCAACATCACCTTGGGGAAGATGCGGCTGGGCTCGTGCGTCTCTTCGGCCATGTTGACCGAGTCCTCGAAGCCGACCATCGCGAAGAAGGCCAGCGCGGTGGCCGAGGTCACCGCCAGGAATACGCTTTTGTCCTCGGGCGTGTCGAACGCGATCACGCGCGAGAAGTCCGCCTGTCCGCCTGCGATGGCGTAAAAGCCCAGCAGGATCACCATCAGCAGGCCCGTGAGTTCGATCAGCGTGAGGACCACGTTGGCCTTCACGCTTTCGGCCGCGCCGCGCAGGTTCACCAGCATCACCAGCAGCATGAAGCCCAGCGCGCCAAAGGTGATCCACGACTTTTCGGCCTGGATGCCGAACGCCGCGAACAGGTTGGCGGCGAAGGCCTGCGACGCCGTGGCGGCCGATGTCAGGCCCGAACACATGACGGTGAAGCAGACGATGAACGTCAGGAAGTGCACGCCGAAGGCTTTATGCACGTAGAGCGCGGCGCCCGCGGCCTTGGGGTACTTGGTGACCAGTTCCAGGTAGGACAGCGCGGTCAGCAAGGCCACCGCGAAGGCCACCAGAAACGGTAGCCAGGCGGCGCCGCCAACTTCGGCGGCCACCTGGCCCGTCAACGCATATACGCCCGTACCCAGGATGTCGCCAACAATGAACAGCAACAGCAGCTTGGGGCCCATCACGCGCTTGAGCGGCGCGTTTTCTTGGGCGGTTGGGGCCTTCACATCATTCGTAGCCATCTTCTTTTTCTCCTCTTGGACTCGCGGCAAGGCGACCCGAAAAGTCTAAGGGGAGGAAGTAGCAGCCGATGCTACAGCGGTGCAACGAAATGTCTTAGTTGTTGGGATTCGTTGGCAGCGGCGCAAGCGCGGGCGGCAGCTTGCGCAACGTGGCTGGCGTGCGCGACAGTTTGATCGGCGAGCCCACTCCCTTGTAGTCGCCGTGTTCCATCACCATGCCGCGATGGCGCGTGTGCGGATGCGCAAGGGCCTCGTCGACCGTCTGCACCGCAGCGGCCGGCACGCCGGCGCGCAGCAGGCGGTCAGCCAGTTGCGCGGCGTTCTGATCGGCCAGCAAGACAGACAGTTCATCGCGCAGCGCCTGCCGGTTTTGCAAACGGTCGGCGTTGGTGGCGTAGCGCGCATCGGCGGCCAGCCCGGGCGCTTCCAGCACCTGCGCCATCAACGCGAATTGGCGGTTGTTGCCCACGGCCAGGAAGATCGGGCCGCTGGCGGTGGGCAGCGTTTCGTAGGGCGCGATGTTCGGATGCGCGTTGCCGCTGCGCTTGGGCACGTTGCCGCTGTAGAAGTAGTTGGCGGCGTGCGGGTGCAGCAGCGACAAGGCGCAGTCGTACAGTGTGATGTCCAGGAACTGGCCCAGGCCGCTGCGATGGCGTTCGTTGAGCGCCAGCAGGATCGCCACCGCCGCGTTCAAGCCGGTCACCATGTCCACCACCGGCAGGCCCACGCGCGTGGCCTCGCCGCTGGCTTCACCGTTCACGCTCATCAGGCCGCACATCGCCTGCGCGCAGGCGTCATAGCCGGGCAGCCCGCCCAAGGGGCCGTCGGCGCCGAAGCCGCTGACGCGGCAATGCACCAGGCGGGGAAACTGCTGGCTCAAGGACTCGAAGCCCAGGCCCCACTTCTCCAGCGTGCCGGGCTTGAAGTTCTCGACCAGCACGTCGGCGTCCGCCAACAGATGACGCAGCAGTTCCTGGCCCGCTGGCTGCGACAGGTCCAGCGTCATGCCTTCCTTGTTGCGGTTCACGCCGATGAAGTAGGACGCCGTATCGCCCAGGAAGGGCGGCCCCCAGCCGCGCGTTTCATCGCCGCCGGGCGGTTCGATCTTCAGTACGTCGGCGCCATGATCGGCCAGGATCTGCGTGCAGTACGGACCGCCCAGCACGCGCGACAGGTCGATCACTTTGCAACCGGCAAGCGCGCCGGCGTTCGGTAGGGTAGGGGCCATGGAATGCCTGCTTCAGTCGATGGAAACGTTGGCGCTCTTGATGAGCTCGCGCCACTTGGGGACTTCGGAGGTGATGAAGGTGGCCAGCCCTTGCGGCGTCTGGTCCTTTGCCGCGACGATGCCTTGCGAACGCAGAGTCTGTTCGATCGCGGGGTCCGACAGCGCGGTCTTGAACGCGCTGTTCAGCGTGTCGACCACGTCGGCCGGCGTGCCCTTGGGTGCAACGATGCCGAAGAAGACGCTGACGTCATAGCCCTTGAGCCCTTGCTCGGACAGGGTGGGCAGGTCCGGCAGCGCGTCGGAGCGCTGCGCGCTGGCCAGGCCGATGGCGCGCAGCTTGCCGGCCTTGATGTAGGGCAGCGCTGTCAGGATGTCGGTGAACGACATCGAGACCTGGCCGCCCAGCAGATCGTTCAGCGCCGGTCCCGTGCCTTTGTACGGGATGTGCATGATCTTGGTGCCGGCCATCTGGTTGAACAGGATGCCGGCCAGATGCGAGGACGCGCCGTTGCCCGACGAGGCGTAGCTGAGTTTGTCCGGATTCTGCTTGGCGTAGGCGATGAGCTCCTGCGCGTTGTTAGCGGGCACGGACGGATTCACGACCAGGATGTTGGGCAGATGGCCCAGGCGGATGATCGGCGCGAAGCTGGTCTCGGGGTTGTAGCCCTGCTTTTTATACAGGCTGACGTTGATGGCCAGCGGCCCCGACGTGCCGAACAGGATCGTGTAGCCATCGGGCTTGGCCGAGGCCACATATTCCGAGCCGATGTTGCCGCCCGCACCGCTGCGGTTTTCGACGATGACGTTCTGCTTGAGCGGTTCGCGCAACTTCTCGGCCAGACGGCGCGCCATGGCGTCGGTGGGGCCGCCAGGCGGGAACGGCACGATCAGCGTGATGGGGCGGGCGCTGGGATAGGCGTCGGCCGCCAGCGCCGCGCTGGACGGGGCCACGGCGGTGGCTACGGCCAGCAGCAAGGGGGCGAATAGGCGTTTCATGGTGGTGTCTCCTGTGAAGGGGGCGCGCCGGCTGTGCCGCCGGCGTCGGATTACAGCGCGTATTGCAGGATGGCCTGGCAGGCCGCGCTTTCGTTGGGGGGAATGGCGTAGGGGTCACGCGCGGCCAGGCGATGCAGCAAGACCTGGTCGGCCAGTTGCGCGCGCGTTTCCAGGCCGGCGCTGGCGGCTTCCCAGCGCAGCGCGGCCATGGACACGGCGTGGTACAGCAGCGATGCCGCCTGGCGCGCCAGTTCGGCGTGGTCGCCCATGGCGGCGTGCTCGGCCAGCGCGAAACTCTTGTCCAGCGCCTCGGCCTGCAAGGCGGCCAGCGCGGGCGGGCAGGGGACTCCGTCGGCCAGCAGGCGGTCGATGTGGGCGCGCAATGCGGGCAGCGAATTTTCCTTCTTGATGGCGCGCAGGACGTCCAGCGCGACGATGTTGCTGGTGCCTTCCCAGATGGAGCCCAGATGCGCATCGCGCACCAGGCGCGGTTCGGTCCACTCTTCGATGTAGCCGCAGCCGCCGCGCACTTCCATCGCATCGCCCGTCACCTTGCGCGCGTCGCGGCAGGCGCGGAACTTGATCAGCGGGGTCAGGATGCGCGCCAGCGCCGGGTCGGCCACGCCCTGGTCGGCGTCGGCCAGAGCACGCGCCGTCTGGAACATGAGGGTGCGCGCCTGCTCGGCCCACACCGTCATCTTCACCAGCTGGCGCTGCATCAGCGGCATGTCGATCAGGCGCTTGCCAAAGGCGCGGCGATGCTGCGATACGAAGACCGCCTCGGTCACCGCGCGGCGCATCAGACCGGCCGCCCGCATGCCGTTGGACAGGCGCGAATTGTTGATCATGTCGGCCATGTGCTTAAAGCCCCGGCCGCGCTCGCCCACCAGCCACGCGACCGCGCCTTCCAGCCGGATTTCGCCGCTGGCCATCGAGCGCGTGCCCAGCTTGTCCTTCAGGCGCAGGATGCGGTAGTGGTTGTGGCTGCCGTCTTCCAGGTCGCGTGGCAGCAGGAACAGCGACACCCCTTTCAGGCCGGGCTGCGTTTCGCTGCGTGCCAGCACCATGGCAAAGCCCGCGTCGGGGTTCGAGCAGAACCATTTGTCGCCGTGGATGCGCCAGGTGCCATCCGGCTGGGCGGTGGCCGTGACTTCGGTGGCGCTGACGTCCGAGCCCGCGCCCTGTTCCGTCATGAACATCGCGCCCTGGCGCAGCGCGTCGAAATCCTGGCTCGTGACTTGCGGCAGCACGCGTTCGACCAGAGCCGGATCGCCGAATTTGCGCAGCGTCCGGGCCAGGGAATCGGTCATGCTGACCGGGCAGCAAAGGCCGAACTCCGCTTGCACGAATAGGTGGCTCAAGGCGTATTTGGCGGCGGCCGGCATGGGCTCGGGCCAGCCCAGCACGCCGCCCCGATGCGACAGCGCGGCCAGGCCGAATTCGCTGTAGGCCAGCCGTTCAAGCTCCACGTACGCCGGGTGCTTGTCCACCCGCGATTCGTCGGCGCCGGCACGGCTGCGCACGGACAGGGTGGGGGGATGCTTGTCGGCCGTTGCGGCCAGCTCGTCCATCACGCCGCCTGCCAATTCCCCCAGGCGCTCCAGATGGGGCAACAGGTGCGCGTGCAGCGCCGTCGGCAGGTAGCGTTGGCTGAGGGCGGCGGCGTACGGGTCGGCGGTGAACAGGTTCAGGCCGCGCGAATCCGGAACGGGGGTGGCGGCGGAAGGGGCAAGGCGGGCGGGGGCGTCCATGGCGGCATCCTGCGAAAAATCGGGAAGATGGCCGATGTTGCGCGGGTAGATTAATCTACACAAATACCGTTTTGGTGTAGAACAATCCATAAAAAATATAGATAGGGGAGACCATGGATCTGGATCCGCGCCTGTTGCGCTACTTCATCGCGGTGGCCGAGGAACGCCATTTCAGCCGCGCCGCTACCCGTCTGCACATTTCCCAGCCGCCGCTCAGTTACGCCATTCGCCAACTGGAAGACAACGTGGGCGCGCGCCTTTTGGCCCGCACCAGCCGCCATGTGGAACTGACCGACGCCGGCCACGTCCTGTACCGCGAGGCGCTGACGCTGCTGCGGCAGGCCGAGGAAGTGCGCACGCTGGTGCAGCGGGTGGACGCCGGTCTGCGCGGCCGGCTGCGCATCGGCTTCGTGGGGTCGATGCTGTATCGCGGGTTGCCGGTGTTGCTGAACGCGATGCGCGCGCAGTTGCCCGACGTTGAACACGTGCTGACCGAACTGAATTCGCACGAGCAGATCGAGGCGGTGCGGCGCGGCGAACAGGATCTGGGCTTTATCCATGCCAATCCGGTGCCAGAGGAGGTGCTGGCGCGCGACCTGATCGCCGAGCCCTTCGTGGTCTGCCTGCCCGATTCGCACCCGTTGGCCGGGCGCGCGTCATTGCGGCTGGCGGATCTGGCGGGCGATGACTTCGTCTTTTTCGCCCGCGCGGCGTCCCCCAGCTATTACGAGACCGTGTTGTCGATGTGCGTGGCGGCGGGGTTCATGCCGGTGGTGCGGCACGAAGTGCGCCACTGGTTGAGCGTGGCCTCGCTGGTGTCGCAGGGGCTGGGCGTATCGATCGTGCCGTCCTGCCTGTCGCGCAGCGGTCTGGCCGGCACGCGCTTCATCGCTTTCGATCACAAGGCGCGTTCGGTCAGCCAGGTGATCTGGCAGGCGGGCGGGCAGTCGCCCTTGCAGCGCCGCGCGATGGCGCTGGTGACCGAGCAATTCCCGCCCGCGTCCGTCGATGACGCCGGGGCGGGCAATTGAAGATCAGCGGAACACGACCGTCTTGTTGCGATTGAGCAGGATGCGGTGTTCCACATGGCTGCGCACCGCGCGCGACAGCACCAGCGATTCGATATCGCTGCCCACTTGCGTCAGGTCGGCGGCGGTCATGGTGTGGTCCACGCGCTCGATGTCCTGATCGATGATCGGGCCTTCGTCCAGGTCCGACGTCACGTAGTGGGCGGTGGCGCCGATGATCTTCACGCCGCGCGCATGCGCCTGGTGATACGGGCGCGCGCCCTTGAAGCTGGGCAGGAAGCTGTGGTGGATATTGATGGCGCGGCCATTGAGCGCGCGGCACATGTCCGCCGACAGGATCTGCATGTAGCGGGCCAGCACCACCAGGTCGGTGTTGGATTGCTCGGCAATGCGCAGCACCTGCTTTTCCTGTTCGGCCTTGGTGTCGGCCGTGACGGGCAGGTAATGGAACGGGATGCCGTAGGACGCGGCCAGGCTCGCGTAGTCGTTGTGATTCGACACGATCGCGGCCACTTCTGCGTGCAAATGCCCGCTATGCACCCGGAACAGCAGGTCGTTCAGGCAATGCCCCTGCTTGCTGACCATGATCAGCAGGCGTTGCTTGCGGCGCGCGTCGTGCAGCTTCAGGTCCATGCCGTAATCGGCGGACAGCGTATCGAGCCGCGCGCGCAGATCGTCGGGCGCAACAGCCGCGGGCAGGTCGAAGTGCACGCGCAGGAAAAACTGACCCGTTTCCTCGTCGCCGAATTGCTGCGAATCCAGGATGTTGCAACCCAATTCGAACAACAGGCCGCTGACGCGGTAGACGATGCCGGTGCGGTCGGGGCAGGACAGGGTCAGGATGTAGTCGTTGTGCTGCATGGTGCGGGAATAGGCCGAGGTAAGGATAAGGGGAAGGGGCGGGATCAGGCGGCCAGGCGCGCCAGCGTTTCTTCCGCCAGGGCCAGGCTGGAAGTCAGCCCGGGAGATTCAATGCCGAACAGGTTTACCAGGCCCGGCACGCCGTGCACGGCCGGGCCGGCAATGACGAAGTCGGCGGCGGGTTCGTGCGGGCCCGAGATCTTGGGCCGGATGCCGGTATAGCCCGGCGCCAGCGCGTGGTCGGGCAGGCCCGGCCAGTAGCTGCGCACGGCGGCGTAGAACACGTCGGCGCGGGCCGGGTCCAGGGTGTAGTCCTCGGTGCCGATCCATTCGGTGTCGGGACCGAACTTGGCCTGGCCGCCCAGGTCCAGCGTCAGGTGCACGCCCAGGCCGGCGTGTTGCGGCACGGGGTAGATCAGGCGCGAGAACGGCGCGCGGCCGGCCAGCGTGAAGTAGCTGCCCTTGCACAGATAGTCGGTGGGGATGCTGGCGGGCGGCACGCCGTCGATGCGGCGGGCCAGCGCGGGCGCTTGCAGCCCGGCCGAATTGATCAGCACGTTGCAGGTCAGCGTCATGGCTTCGTCGCCGCCGAATTGCAGTTCGAAGCCGCCTTCGGGGCGCACGCGGCCCGACACCAGCGGCGTGTGGAACACGCATTGGGCGCCGGCGTTTTCGGCGTCGCCCTGGAACGAGAGCATCAGGGCATGGCTGTCCACGATGCCCGTGGACGGCGACACCAGCGCGGCCGTGCATTGCAGCGCGGGCTCCAGGCGCATGGCCTCTTCGCCCGAAATGAATTGCAGGTCGTCCACGCCGTTGGCGCGCGCGCGTTGCGCGATGCCCTCAAGCTGGGCCGCCTGATCGCGGTCGGTGGCCACGATCAGCTTGCCCAGGCGTTTGTGCGGCACCCCGCGTTCGGCGCAATAGGCGTACAGCAGATGCTTGCCGCGCACGCACAGCCGCGCCTTGAGGCTGCCGGCCGGGTAGTAGATGCCCGCGTGGATCACTTCGGAATTGCGCGAGCTGGTGCCGGTGCCGATGGCCTCTGTGGCCTCGGCCACCAGCACTTCTCGGCCCGATTGCGCCAGCGCCCGCGCGACGGCCAGGCCGACGACGCCAGCCCCGATCACCACGCAATCGACGTCCACGCTCATGGTGCTTTCCTTTCGGACCGGGCGCCGGCCGGCGTCAGGTCAAAGCCGCCAGCGTGAAACACCAGCGGCGGTTCATTGCTGTGACCGCAATGCTCCACTTCGCCCACCATGATGATGTGGTCGCCCTCTTCGTAGCGGCTGCGGTTGCGGCATTCGAACCAGGCGGCGCAGTGCCCGTCCAGCATCGGCGTGCCGCCCGGCGCGTGATGCACCGTCAGGCCGGCGTAGCGGTCGGGCGTCTTGCCGGTGGCGAAACGGCGCGCCAGTGCGATCTGTTCGGCGCTCAACACGTTCACCACGTAGCGGTCGCATTGCTCGAACGCCGCCAGGGACGACGACGCGCGCGACAGGCTCCACAGGATCAGCGGCGGATTCAGGGATACCGAGTTGAACGAGCTGACCGTCAGGCCGATGGGGGCGCCATCAAGCCCGGCGGCCGTCACGACCGTTACGCCGGTGGCGTAGCGGCCCAGCGCGGTGCGGAAAAAAGCGGCGTCAAAATCAGGGGAGGAGGCGGGCATGCAATCGGTAATTGGGCGGGCGCGGCTAGGCGCCCGGCATCAGGGCGACAGGCGTTCGATCTTCCAGGCCGGGCCGTCCGCGACATAGCGCAGCCGGTCGTGCAGGCGCGACGGCCTGCCTTGCCAGAATTCGATCGCGGTGGGCTTCAGGCGGTAACCACCCCAGTGCGGCGGACGCGGCGGCTGATCGCCAAAGCGCTCGCGGAATTCCTTTTCACGGGCTTCCAGCGCGTCGCGCGTAATGGGTTGGCTCTGGGGCGAGGCCCAGGCGCCAATGCGCGAACCGGCCGGGCGGCTGTGATAGTAGGCGTCCGACTCTTCGGGGGCGACCTTTTCGACCACGCCTTCGATTCGCACCTGGCGTTCCAGCGGCTGCCAGAAAAACAGCAGGCTGGCGCGCGGCTCGGCGGCCAGATCCTGGCCCTTGCGGGATTCGTAGTTGGTGAAGAACGTGAAGCCGCGCTCGTCAAAGCCCTTGATGAGGACGATGCGGGCGCTGGGCTGGCCGGTGGCGTCGACCGTGGCCAGCGTCATCGCGTTGGGTTCGGGCACCTTGGCGGCCAGGGCTTCATCGAACCAGCGGGTGAATTGCTCGAACGGCGAGGCGGCGGCCTGGTTTTCCAACAGGACGTTCTTTTCGTAGCTTTGACGCAGATCGGAGACGGACATGAGGAGTGGGATTCAGGGTGGATAACAGGGAGTTTATACCGCCCCGGGCACCGCCCGCCCTTTGACCCCGCGCAGACCCTGGGGATGTTTCCCCGGGCAGGAAGGCGCATCGCGGGCTCAGGCCCCTTCGGGCAGGGTGTGGCCGTCTTCCTCCAGCAGGCGCGCGATGGCGTCCAGGCGGGCGTCATGGATGCCGGCCGCGCGCAGCGCCTGGGCGGTCTGCACCACGTAATCCGTGCATGGGCCATAGCGGCCGGCCGCCCGCCGCACGATGGCCAGCAGCTCTTCCTGGGGCAGGGCGCGGATGTAGGCGGGGTTGTCGCGGTTCATGATGAACACCAGCGCGCGGACGGTGCCGGTCTCGGTGGTGCAGTTGATCCAGCGGGGCAGATACGCGCCTGTGGACATCTCGCGTTCCCAGAGCGCCGGGAAATACGTGGGCACCTGGCTGCCGGCCAGGCGGTAGACGACGCCCCGGCACGAACCGCCCCGGTCCAGCCCGAACACCAGGCCGGGGCACTCGGGCGTGCCCCGATTCACCCGCGACCACAGGCACAGCGCGCGGTGGTGGCCGCGCAAGGTGGCCAGCCGGCGCTCCATGAAATCGAAGTCGGGCCGCCAGATCAGTGATCCGTACCCATATACCCAGACATCTTCCCCGGCTTGCCAATGGCGCAGCGCATCTTCCAGCGAGGCCTGTCTTTCTTCGGGGGTCCACAGACGAAAGGGCAAGCTGGCGCCGGCAACGCCGGGGGCGGAAGAAGGGGACTGCGTGTTCACGACTAAGGGTTCCGGTCAGACTCTAGCGGGGGATTTCGATTGGCCCATCCGCCCGCCATCAAGGCCAGCGAATAGGCCCAGAACAAGGGGGCAACGCCAATTACCGCACCCAGCGCGCCGAAGGTCAACGGCAGCGAGACCTGAGAGCCGTTGATCAGCGCCATGCGCAGGCCCACGGCCTCGGCCGCGCGACCGGGCGGAGAATGCTGGTGCAAGAGCGACAGCATACTCGGCTGGCAGCAACCCAGCGCCAGACCCAGGATGAAAGACAGCACGATCAGGACGGTAACGTCGGTGAACAGCGGGTAAAGCATGAAGTCGATGGCGGCGGTGGCCATCGCCACCCGCACCAGGGTCCAGGACCGGACCCGGCGCATGATCAGCGGCAATACCAGCCGGATAACGAAAGTTGCCGCCGCGAACGACGCAAGAATCACGCCGATGGTCGTCGCAGACAGGCCGATGGCGACACCGAAAATGGGCACCACGAACAAATGCGTGTCCCAGGCGCCCGACAGGATCGTATTGACCATCAGGATCCGGCGCAGGGCGGGCACGGCCAGCAGTTCGGTCACGCGGCGGCGCTGCGCTTCTTTGGCGCCTGACAGCTGGGAATCCACCGCGCGCAGCTGGTGGCGCATGGTGTACAGCCCGATGCCCGACAGGATCGGCCCCAACGCCAGCAGGCCGAACGCCGTGCGCGTGCCCAGGTGATCGATGGCCAGGCCGGCAATGAGCGGGCCGGAAAAGCCGGAGCCCGCCAGCGCCAGCGACATGAACGAGAAATTGCGCAGGCGCTGCGCCGGTTCGGCGTGGCCCAGCAGATCCTGCGTGGCGACCTGATGCAGCATGAAGCCGATGCCGATACAGCAGGAGGCGATCAGCAGCGCGGTCTGCGTCTGCGAGATGAAAGGCAGCGCGGTGCCCACAGCCACGAGCGTGGTGCCGATGACCAGCGGGCGCACGATGCCGACCCTGTCCACCCATCGGCCCGCGCGCACCGAAAACAGCATCGGCAGCACCGCGAACACCGCCACCAGCGTGCCGACCTTGAAGGTGGACAGCCCCATTTGCAGCGCGGTCAGCGAAACGGTGATCCGGCCACCCGTCAGCGCCACGTGATTCATCATCGCCAACAGGCACAGCAGCACCGCCCCGGAAAATTCCGGGGAACCAGAGGGCGAGGAGGGGGATCTGTTGGAGGTAGACACGGCGTTAACTGCGGTCATTCTGGGCGGATCGTCGCCCTATGTCGAGGCGTGGGTTTTTTGCAGTGCCGCATAGTGTTTCTGAACACGCTAGCGAGTTAGCCGCCATCTAGCGGGCAAGTCGCGCGCTTAGGGGGCAAGATCGCCGCACGTTCCCGGCAAGTTCCGCGTAGCGGTTGCTGGCCGGTTCACCCGTGCGTCCCGGCCGTTGTATCGTTCTTGCAACGGAACAATCGGATGCGGCGCCCGTGCGGGTCCGACCGATTGTTTTTTCACCGCATTACCGATTCACCGTTTTGCCTTCACCGGTCATCGCCCTGCGAGACCACTCAGTTAGGATGGCGACCCAGGCTTGCGTGACGCTCGCCTGCTCGCCACTCATCACCAGGTGCAATGAAAAAGTCCCGCAGTAAGTTCAAGCGTTATGCGCTCATCGCCGTCGTCGTCCTGTTGGGAGGCTGGGCAGTGCGCGCCATGTTCTTCTCGGCTCCGCCGCCGCCGACCTTCGCCGTGGCCGACGTCACCCGCGCCAATCTGGAAGACAGCGTGCTGGCCAGCGGCACGCTGGACGCCATCGAGCGGGTCAGCGTGGGCGCGCAGGCGACCGGCCAGCTCAAGTCCCTGAAAGTGGAACTGGGCGACCGCGTCAAGAAAGGCCAACTGGTGGCCGAAATCGATGACCTGACCCAGCAGAACGATCTGCGCAACGCCGAGGCGGCCTTGCAGACCCGGCGCGCCGAA
The DNA here is from genome assembly GCF_001571245.1 of Achromobacter piechaudii NBRC 102461. Classification (GTDB taxonomy): domain Bacteria; phylum Pseudomonadota; class Gammaproteobacteria; order Burkholderiales; family Burkholderiaceae_B; genus Achromobacter; species Achromobacter piechaudii. The sequence continues at coordinate 179,367 of NZ_BCTK01000005.1, forward strand.
CGGGCCGCGAAGGTCGCCATGCTCAAGCAGGCCGAACTGGCCTACAAGCGGCAGCGCCAGATGCTGGCCGCCGACGCCAGCTCGCGCGAAGCGTACGAATCCGCCGAAGCCACGCTGGGCGTGACCCGTGCCGAGATCGCGTCGCTGGACGCCCAGATCGCGCAGGCCGAGATCCAGGTGGACACGGCCAAGGTCAACCTGGGCTATACGCGGATCGTCTCGCCGATCGACGGCAAGGTGGTGGCGGTGGTGACCAAGGAAGGCCAGACCGTCAACTCCATCCAGAGCGCGCCCACCATCATCAAGGTGGCGCAGGTGGACACCATGACGATCAAGGCGCAGATCTCCGAGGCCGACGTCACCCGCGTCAAGCCCGGCCTGCCCGTGTACTTCACCATTCTTGGCGAACCCGACCAGCGCTACGAGGCGACTTTGCGCGCCGTCGAGCCCGCGCCCGACTCCATCCAGAAAGACGACGCGACCAGCTCGCTGACCTCGTCCACCGGCAGTTCGACCACCGCCGCCGTCTATTACAACGGTCTGTTCGACGTGCCCAACCCCGACGAAAAGCTGCGCATCTCGATGACCGCGCAGGTGTTCATCGTGCTGGGCGAAGCGCGCGACGTCGTCGTGGTGCCGGCCTCGGCGCTGGGCAAGCGCGGCGAAGATGGCCGTTATGCCGTGCGCGTCGTCCTGAAGGACAACAAGACGGAAGTACGCCACGTCAAGATCGGCATGAACAACAACGTCCAGGCGCAGGTGCTGGAGGGGCTGGAGGTAGGCGAGCGGGTCGTGTCGGCGGATTCCGCGCCGGCCGTCGCCGCCAAGCCGGGGGCCTGACATGAGCGGACCGCTGATCGCGTTGTCCGGGGTGCGGCGGGAATTTCCCGCCGGCGACCAGACCATCGCCGTCCTGAAAGACGTCAACCTGACCATCGAAGCCGGCGAGATGGTGGCCATCGTGGGCGCGTCCGGCTCGGGCAAGTCCACGCTGATGAACATCCTGGGCTGCCTGGACCGCCCGACCCGGGGCGACTACCGCGTGGACGGCCGCAGCACGGGCGAGCTCGACCCGGACGAGCTCGCCGAACTGCGCCGAGAGCATTTCGGTTTCATCTTCCAGCGCTATCACCTGCTGTCCGACCTGACGGCGCAGGGCAACGTCGAGATGCCCGCCGTCTACGCCGGCAAGCGCCGCGAGGCTCGCCAGGAACGCGCCCTGCAATTGCTGGCGCGGCTGGGCCTGTCTGACCGGTCCGAGCATCGCCCCGGCCAGCTTTCCGGTGGCCAGCAGCAGCGCGTCAGTATCGCGCGCGCGCTGATGAACGGCGGCGACATCATCCTGGCGGACGAGCCCACCGGCGCGCTGGACACGCACACCGGCCAGGAAGTGCTGCGCATCCTGGAAGAGCTGAACGCCGCCGGTCACACCATCATCATCGTCACGCACGACATGAACGTGGCGCGGCACGCGCAGCGCATCATCGAGATCAGCGATGGCGAGATCGTGGCGGACAAGCGCAACCCCGACGCGCCGCGCCATGACGCGGCGCGCGATGCGCCGCCCGAACTGCCCAAGCGGCCGGCCTGGCAGTCGTACCTGGACCGCTGCGGCGAAGCCTTGCGCATGGCCTTGCTGTCGATGAACGCGCATCGCCTGCGCACATCGCTGACCATGTTGGGCATCATCATCGGCATCGCCGCCGTGGTGTCTGTGGTGGCGCTGGGCGAGGGCTCGCGACGCAAGATCCTCGAAGACATCAGCGCCATCGGCACCAATACGGTCGAAGTGTTTCCCGGCAAGGATTTCGGCGACGAAAAGGCGATCAACATCCGCACACTGGTCGCGGCCGATGCCGACGCCCTGGCGCGCGAACCCTATGTGGACAGCGTCACGCCCGAGGTCGCCACCAGCAACACGCTGCGCTACCGCAACGTGTCGGTCAACGGCTCCATCCAGGGCGTGGGCGAACAATACTTCCGCGTGCGCGCCATCCAGTTGGCGGAGGGCAAGTTCTTCGATGAGACCAGCGTGTTGCGGCGCGCGCAGGAAGTGGTGATCGACGAAGGCACGCGGCGCACCCTGTTCGGCTCGCACACGGAACCCATCGGTCAGGTCATCTTCCTGGGATCCATGCCGGCGCGGGTGATCGGCGTGACCGCCAAGAAAGAATCGATGTTCGGCAACAACGAATCCCTGAACGTCTGGATTCCCTACACCACGGCGCTGTCGCGCGTGCTGGGCCAGCAGCATCTGAAAAGCATCACGGTGCGCGTCAGCGACGCGACGCCGCCGGCCGCCGCCGAAAAGGCCATCGAGCGCGTGCTGATGCGCCGCCACGTGGTGAAGGATTTCTTCGTCTTCAACACGGACGCCATCCGCAAGACCATCGAACGCACCACGGCCACGATGACCCTGCTGGTGTCTTTGATTGCGTTGATCTCGCTGATGGTGGGCGGCATCGGCGTGATGAACATCATGCTGGTGTCCGTCACCGAACGCACCCGCGAGATCGGCGTGCGCATGGCGGTGGGCGCGCGGCGCAGCGACATCATGCAGCAGTTCCTGATCGAAGCCGTGCTGGTCTGCCTGATCGGCGGCGCGATGGGCATCATCCTGTCGCTGGCCCTGGGCGTGCTGGTGTCCAAGGCCACGGGCGGTTCGTTCCAGATGATTTATTCCACGGCATCGATGGTGGCGGCATTTACGTGCTCGACGCTGATCGGTGTGCTTTTTGGCTATTTGCCGGCGCGCAACGCGGCGCGCCTGGATCCCGTCGAGGCGCTGGCCCGGGAATGAGGACGATGAAAGCGGTTTCCCCGATTTGCAAACCTCTTGCGCTGGCGCTGCTTCTGGCGCTGGCCGGATGCGGCAGCCTGCTGCGCACCGACTACGAACCCCCGCTGACCCAGGTGCCTGCCGCCTGGACCTATGGCGATCCGGCGAACGCGCAGGCGCCCTTGGCCCAGGGCGGCGCATGGTGGCGCAATTTCGACGACCCGGTGCTAAATGGCCTGATCGATGCGGTGCTGGCGCGCAACAATGATCTGGCCGCCGCCGCCATCCGTGTGCGCCGCGCCCAATACCAGGCGGGCCTGACCGAAGACCAGTTGATTCCGCAACTGGGCGGCGACGCCAGCCTGACGCGCAACCGCAACCTCTATGGCGACCGCGCCATCACGCGCGGCAATCAGGCCCAACTGACCGTCAGCTACGAAGTGGACCTGTGGGGCAAGCTGTCGCGCCAACGCGATGCGGCCCAGTGGGAAGCGCTGGCGACCGAACAGGACCGCCAGTCCGCCGCCTTGTCGCTGGTGGGCACCACCGCCACGCTCTATTGGCAGACCGCGTTCATCAACCAGCGCATCGCCAGCAGCGAGGAAAGCATCGCCTACGCGCGTCGCACGCAGGACCTGGTGCGCGCGCAGTACGCGGCCGGCGGCGCGTCGGCGCTGGAACTGGCCGAAGCCGAACAGACGGTGGCCAGCCAGCAGGCCGCGCATGCCCTGCTGGTGCAGCAACGCGTGGAATACACCAACGCGCTGACCATCCTGTTCGACGGGCCGCCCGACCGCAGCATGGCCAACCCGCCGCGCTTGCCGCCGTATCCGCTGCCCGAGGCGCGCGCCGGCGTGCCGGCCGATCTGCTGGGCCGCCGCCCCGACCTGCGCGCCGCCGAAATGCGGCTGCGCGAGTCCCTGGCCAACGTGGACGCCACCCGCAGCAGCTTCTATCCCCCCGTGACGCTGACGGGCGCGGTCGGCAGCGCCAGCCCCACGCTGTCGAACATGCTGCAAAACCCCGTCGCGACGCTGGGCGTGGGCCTGACGCTGCCGTTCCTGCAATGGAACCAGATGCAGCTGAACATCAAGATATCGAAGGCGGACTACGAAGAACGCGTCGTCAATTTCCGGCAGGCCCTGTACCAGGCCATGGCGGATGTGGAGAACGCGCTGTCGAACCGGACCCAGCTGACGTTGCAGGGCGAGCAACTGGCGCTGTCCCTGCGCGCCGCGCGCGAGGCCGAGCGTTTGTACGAGGTGCGCTACCGGGCCGGCGCCGTGTCGCTCAAGGATTGGCTGGACGCGCAGGAAAAGCGCCGCACGGCCGAGATCGCCCGCGACGAGAACGGCTTGAATCGCCTGGTGAATCAGGTGACGGTGTACCGGGCGCTGGGCGGCGACGATCAGGTCCAGGCCTTGCCCTAAAATAGCCGCCATGGACTTTCCCGACCCCACCCAAGCGCCCGCCGCCGACCTGGACCGCCGTTTCGGCGGCCTTTCCCGTTTGTACGGACCGCAAGCGCCGGCGCACTTTCAGCGTGCGCACGTGGCGGTTGCCGGCTTAGGCGGCGTGGGGTCGTGGACCGTCGAGGCGCTGGCGCGTTGCGGCGTCGGCGCGCTGACGCTGATCGACCTGGACCATATCGCGGAATCCAACGTCAACCGGCAGTTGCACGCGCTGACTTCCACGCTGGGCCAGTCCAAGGTGGATGCGATGGCCGAACGGGTGCTGGAAATCAACCCCGAATGCCGGCTTACGCGCGTGGACGACTTCGTGTCGCCCGAGAACGTGGCCCAGGTGCTGCCCGGCCCCTATACCGTGATCATCGACTGCACCGACCAGGCCGCCGCCAAGATCGCGATGATCCTGCATGCGCGCGCGATAGGCGTGCCGATATTGCTGTGCGGCGGCGCGGGCGGCAAGACCGATCCGCTGGCCTTGCGGGCGGGTGATCTTTCGGGGGCGGTGAACGACGCCCTGCTATCCAAGCTGCGCAACAAGCTGCGCCGGGAGCACGGCTTTCCGCGCGCCTCCGACCAGAACGGCAAGGCGCTCAAGCGCGTGCCGAAAATGGGCGTGCATGCGTTGTGGTTCGACCAGCCCGCCATCCTGCCCGATGCCTGGACGCGCCCCACCGAAGGCGAGGACGATCTGGGCGCGGACGGGCAGGCGGCAGCGCCGCAAGGCCTGTCCTGCGCGGGTTATGGCTCGGTGGTGACAGTGACGGCCGCCATGGGCATGGCCGCCGCCAACGAAGCGCTGCGGATGGCGCTGTAAAAGCGCGTCGCCTGTCCCTGCGGCACGTCTTTACAGCGCCACGAACACCATGCCGTCTTCGATCCTGACGGGATAGCTCGCCACGTTGTCGCGCAGGGGCGAGCACAAGGCCCGGCCGTCGCGCACGTCGAAGCGGCCCTGGTGCAGCGGGCATTCGATTTCATGGCCGGTCAGAAAGCCGTCGCACAGGCGGGCGTTGCCGTGGGTACAGAGATTGTCCGTGGCGTAGACCTGGCCTTCGACGCCGTACAGGGCGATCTCGCGGCCGCCCGCCTGCACGGCGATGACGTCTTCTTCGGGCACATCGGCGTGGGCGATGGCCTTGATCCATTGCGTGGTCATGGTGGCGGTCCTGGCTAGATGGGGTAGATGAGCGAATTGGGCACCAGCTCGCTGTCGAAGATGCACAGCCGCGATTCGAACTTCAGGCCGTCCGGCGTATTGCGCACCACATCCAGGTAACGCCCCACGTTGAATACGGTGGTCAATTGATTGGGCTTGGTGCGAAAGACGGCGTAGTTGGCTTCGGCCTCGATACGGTCTCCCTCCACCAACAGCACGCGCGGCGCGCCGACCACGTGGCGCTGGTAGTAGGGGTCGTGGAAGATCGTCTCGGTGGCGCCGTAGATGCGGTCCTTCAACATGGCGCGGCTTTCAAACGCCATGGTGGCCAGCGGGAAACCACGCTCGTGGTTTTCGCGGGGCAGCACCTTGTAGACGCAATCCTCCAGGAAGAAGTCGGGCCACTGCTCCCACTGTTCGGCGTCCAGCGCGGCGGCGTAATCGGTGTAGAGGCAGGTCAGCCGGTAATAAAGCGGAAAGTCCAGCATCGTCATGCCTCCATCACGCGGCGCCAATACGCGTACATGCCGCGGATCAGCGTTTCCGTCACCATGTGGTCGGTGTTCTCGGCGGTCTTGCCACCCAGTTCCGCCACGCTGCGGTGCCACGGCTTCTGTTGAAAACCCGATTGCGAAAATTCGATCACTTCCCCGTCGTCCGCCGACACGAAGCCGGCCGGGCCGAACAGGTTGGCCTGGCGCAGCCGTCGCCGCGTCATGTCGGGCGTGTCGTCGGCAAAGCCGAAGTGCGTCCAGACGAAGTCGAAGGCGTCGTGGCCTACGGGCTGGATGTGGCGGGTGGACAGCGAATTGACCTGCTGCTGGATGATGACGCTGGGAAACAGCGTCATCAGCACGGCGGTGGGGCCGTTCCACCAGGGCTCCGGCACGATGTCCAGGAAGCGGTCATCGTTCAGCGACATCTGTTCCTTGAAGCTGGACACACCGCTGGTCACGCTGCCCTTGCCGCCCTGGCCGCGCGTGGAAATCATGGCGGCGTGGCGGAAATGGCGATCCATCTTCAGTTCGGACCGGTTGTCCGCGCGCCACAGGCCGAAGGTGACGAACCACGTGTGCAACAGGCCCGGGTGGTAGGGGTCCTTGATGTTCTCCTGCATCAGCTTCCAGTTGCCGGGAATGCGCTGGCGGCTGTAGCCGTGGATCACCAGTTGCCGTCCGTCGAAGACGCGGTCGAAGTAATGCAGGATGTCGGGGCCCAGATAGTCTTCCAGCGGCTCGGCGTCGTGGTCGAACGAGGCGAACACGACGCCGTTCCGACAGGCCACCGCCAGCTTGGTCAGGCCGTGGTCTTCCGTCTTGAAGTCGGCGGGCATGCCGCCGTTCACCTTGCCGTCCTGCTTGACGCCGCGCCGGAACGGCACGCCGATCAGGTTGCCTTGCAGGTCGTAGTTCCACTGGTGGTAGGGGCAGACGAATTCGCTGCGGTTGCCGGAACGCTCGCGGCAGAACTGCACGCCTCGGTGGGCGCAGACGTTTTCCACCACGCGCACCTGGCCGTCGTTGTCGCGCAGCAGGATGACCGAGCGTTCGCCGACCGCCGTGCGCTTGAAGTCGCCGGGGTTGGGGATTTCGGCTTCCAGGCCGACGTAGCACCAGTGGGCCTGGTAGAAGAAGCGCTCCAGCTCGCGCTGGTGCAGGGCGGCGTCGGTGTAGACGCCGAAGGGAATGCGGTGGGAACCGTCGTCCGGCCAGGGCGGGTCGATGGGCATGGTTTGTCTCCTTGCATTTTTATCGCTGCATCTTCAGCCACCCGATGAAATAAATAAATAGAATCTGATCAATAAACCTAATCACCAGAATCAATATTGGTGGAGACAAGCGCATGAACCTGAAAGACGTGGACCTGAATCTGCTGGTCGTCTTCAATGAATTGCACAAGCATGGCCGGGTGTCGTCTGCCGCGCAGAGCCTGGGCATTTCGCAGCCCGGCGTCAGCAATGCGCTGAACCGATTGCGCAAGCTGCTGGGCGACGAGCTGTTTCTGCGGACCTCGCGCGGGATGGTGCCCACGCCTTACGCCGAGTCGCTGGCGCAGCCCATCGGCGATGCGCTGGCGGCGCTGCACGGCACGCTGAACGCGCGTGCGCGGTTCGACCCGGCGCGCAGCGAGCGGGCGTTCGTGATCGGCGTGAACGACGTGGGCGAAACCTATTTCCTGCCGCGCCTGATGCGGGCGCTGGACGGGGCCGCGCCGGGCGTCACGATCCGCACCGTGCGCACTACGTCCATCGACGTGCGCGACGAAATGGAGCGCGGCCGCATGGATCTGGCGATGGGTTTTCTACCCGGCCTGCAAAGCGGATTTTTCCAGCGCAAGCTGTTCAGCCAGCCCTATGTGTGCATCTTCAGGCGCGACCATCCGCTGGCGCGTTCCGGCGTGTCGGCCCGGCAGTTCCGCGCGGCCGAACACGTGGCCATCGTCTCGGAAGGCACGGGGCACGGCGTGGTGGACGAGGTGATTGCGCAGGCCGGCATCGAACGGCGGCTGCGGCTGACGGTGCCGCACTTCATCGCGGTGGGGCCCGTGTTGCAGGCCACCGACATGATCGCGGTCGTGCCGCAGCGCTTTGCCGACTGCGCCTGTGGGCCGTTCGGGCTGGCCACGGCGCCCTGTCCGGTCAAGATTCCGGAATCGGTCATCAATGTGTTCTGGCACGCGCGCAACCATCGCGAGCCGGCCAACCAATGGTTGCGGCAGGTGGTGGTGGAGCAGTTCGCCGATCAGGACGGACGCGTCAGCCTTCCCGCAGCGTGACGGTGAACCAGCCGCGCAAGGCATTGGACAGCCGGATTTCCTCGGCGGCGTGCAGGTCGGCCAGCGTCAGCACGCGTTCGCGCACGTTGTCGGTGTCCAGCAGTTCGCCGCGTTGCACGCCGGGCAGGCAACCGCTGTCCACGGGCGGCGTGTACCAGCGCCCGTCCAGGCGCAGATAGACATTGCTGCGGCTGCCTTCGCACAGTTCGCCGCGTTCGTTCAGGTAGAGCAGGTCAAAGATGTGCGGATGCGCGGGCAGCCACTCGATGGTCTTGGTGTACCAGGGGCGATGCGTGGTCTTGTAGCGCAGCAGCGGCTCGGTGGACCGCAGGGATTCGGGCGCCAGCATCACTTCCTGCACGGCGGGCAGCGGCGGCAGCATGGCGGTCTGGATGTGGCGGCTGCCGTCGCGGGCGACCAGCAGGCGCAGCCGGTGCGGGCCGGGCGTCACCAATCCCATGGCGGCGATCATGATGTCGCCTTCGACCGCGCGCCCGCCCCAGCCATAACCGAGATCCTTGCACGAGGCTTCTAGCCGCTTCAGATGGCGGGCCAGCAGGGGCACGCGTTGTTCGGCGTCAACCAGGATGGTCTCGATCAGTTCGGGTTGCATGGGACTCTCCTGGAAAAGGGCGGTGCGGCCGCGCTCTATGCTACTACCGCTGTTGCGGGGATATCCAGCGCGTGCGTCAGGCACGCAGGATCCGGGCTTTCCAATGGCATTCCTGCCATTCTTCCGCCGGGTCCGAATCGTGCACGATGCCGCCGCCCACGCTGTAGACGCCGTGGCCGGCGTCGTCCAGCACCAGCGTGCGGATCGCCACGTTCAATGAAAAATCGCCGTCCGGCGCCAGCCAGCCGACGCTGCCGCAGTACAGGCCGCGTGGCGCGCTTTCCATCTGCCGGATGCGGCGCATCGCCGCCACCTTGGGCGCGCCGGTGATCGACCCGCAGGGAAACAGCGCGCGCAGCACGTCTTCCAGGCTGGCTTGCGGCGCCTCGGCCGACACCGTGGACGTCATGGTCCAGACGGTCGGATAGCGTTCCAGCGAGAACAGCGCGTCTACCTTGACCGAGCCCGGCCGGGCCAGCCGGCCCAGATCGTTGCGCAGCAGATCGACGATCATCAGGTTTTCGGCGCGGTTCTTTTCGCTGGCCAGCAGGGCTTGTCCCAGGCGCGCGTCTTCGACCGGATCGGCATCGCGCGGCGCGGTGCCCTTCATGGGGCGCGTGGTCAGCCGCGCGCCTTCGCGCCGCACGAACAGCTCGGGCGAAAACGACAGCACCGTGCGCGCGCCATCCTGGATGAACGCCGCGTGCGAGACGGGGTTGCGGGCGGCGATGCGGCGGTACAGCGTGGCCGCGTCGCCCTGGTATTGCACGTCCAGCGGCTGCGTGAAGTTGACCTGGTACAGCTCGCCGTCCGCGATCAGGCCCCGGATGGCGTCGATCTGGCGCACGTAGTCGGCTTCGGTCATGCGCGGCGCGGGCAGGCTGATGGCGCCCGGCATGCTGGCCGCGTCGGGCGCGTCCCAAGGGGCTTCGTCGATCTTGCGTTCGAACACCAGCGCGGTCAGCCGGGGGCGGCCATCATCCTGCGCAGGCGACCAAGGCCCCGCAGGCGCGGCCAGCGTGGCTTCCGGCAGCAGCCATTCGCCCAATTCGTAATCCAGCAACAGGGCCACCCAGCGGCCCTGCTGGCGCTCGGCCTCGATGGCGGCCAGCGCGGGGCCGACCTCGGCGGCGGCGCGCGCCTCGATCCGCGAGCAATAGCCCTCGAACTTCAGCGCGCGGCCGGCCAGCCGGTCTTCAAAACGACAATACATGCTTGCTACGGTTGTTGATGTGCCAGGAATTCCGTCAGGACGCGTCCGGTATGGGAGTGGTCGGCCAGGGTCATCACATGTTCCGGCGAGCCTTCGGCAACCAGCTGGCCGCCGCCCGTGCCGCCTTCGGGGCCCAGGTCCAGCAGCCAGTCGGCTTCGGCGATGACGTCCAGATTATGCTCGATCACGACCACGGTATTGCCGGCTTCCACCAGCCGATGCAGCACATGGATCAGCTTTTCGACGTCGGCCATCGACAAGCCCACGGTCGGCTCGTCCAGCACGTACAGCGTGTGCGGGATGCGCGAGGCGCGGCCGGTCTTGATCAGGCCGTCGGTCAGGCGCGCCTTGGACAGCTCGGTCACCAGCTTGATGCGCTGCGCCTCGCCGCCGGACAGCGTGGGCGAGGGCTGGCCCAGCGTCAGGTAGCCCAGGCCCACGTCCTGCATCAGTTGCAGCGGGCGGTGGATCTTGGGATGCGCGGCGAAGTAGCCGATGGCATCGTCCACTTCCATGGACAGCAGCTCGCCCGCGTTCTTGCCCCGCATCTGCACGCTGAGTGTGTCGCTGTTGAAGCGCGCGCCATTGCACGCGTCGCAAGGCACTTTGACGTCGGGCAGGAAGTTCATTTCGATGGTGCGCATGCCCTGGCCTTCGCAGATGGGGCAGCGGCCGTCGCCGGTATTGAACGAGAAGCGCGCCGCCGTCCAGCCGCGCATGCGGGCTTCGCGGGTGTCGGCGAACTGCTTGCGCACGTCGTCCCAGAAGCCCACATACGTGGCCGGGCATGAGCGCGGCGTCTTGCCGATGGGGGTCTGGTCCACTTCCAGCACGCGGTCGATGGCTTCCCAGCCCTTGATGCTCTCGCAACCCGCCCAGCCCGGAGACTTGCCTTGCGACACGGCCTGGGTCAGGTTGTCCAGCAACACTTCGCGCGCCAGCGTTGACTTGCCCGAGCCGGACACGCCGGTCACCACGCTCAAACGGCCCACCGGAATCTTGGCGTCCACGCTGCGCAGGTTGTGCAGGCGTGCGCCCCGGATCTCGATCATGGGCGTGTCGGCCTCGACCGGACGGCGGCCCTGCAACGGATGCGCCAGCGGTGTTTTCAGATAGCGGCCCGTGACCGATTCGGGCGCATCCATCACGTCCTGCACGGTGCCTTGCGCCACGACGCGGCCGCCACGGATGCCCGCGCCCGGTCCGATGTCGATCACGTGCGAGGCGCGGCGGATCGTGTCGTCGTCATGTTCCACCACCACCAGCGTGTTGCCGTTGCCTTCCAGGCGCGCCAGCGCATCGAGCAGGATGCGGTTGTCGCGCGGGTGCAGGCCGATGGTCGGTTCGTCCAGCACGTAGCAGACGCCTTGCAGGTTGGAGCCGAGCTGCGCGGCCAGCCGGATGCGCTGCGCTTCGCCGCCAGACAGCGTGGGCGCGGCGCGGTCCAGTGCCAGATAGTTCAGGCCCACTTCCTGCATGAAGTTCAGGCGGCCGCGGATTTCGGTCAGGATGTCGCGGGCGATCTCGCCTTCGCGGCCGCGCGCCACCAGGCCGGTGAAGAAGGTGTGCGCGTCCGACACCGGCAGCGAGGCCAGCTCGGCAATGGACTTGTCGCGCCAGCGCACGGCGCGCGCCACGCGGTTCAGCCGTTGCCCGTCGCACTGCGTGCACGCCTTGGTCTCGCCTTCATACCAGGCGTTCCAGGCGGTTTCCTCGCCGGTCTGTTCTTCGTCAAAGCCCTGCAATTGCAGGCCCGTGCCGTAGCAGCCCGTGCACCATCCATGCTTGGAGTTGTACGAGAACAGGCGCGGATCCGGTTCAGGAAAGCTCGTGCCGCAGGACGGGCACGCGCGCTTGACCGAAAAATGCTGCTGCTGCAATTCGCTGTTCAGCGCTTCGTGCAGCTTGTTCACGGGCCATACCACCGACATCACGCCCTGGCCGTTTTCCAGCGCGCTCTTGACGGCGGCGCGCAGGTCCGCTTCGTTGGCCGGGTCCACGACGACGTCCGCTACGGGCAGTTCGATGGTGTGTTCCTTGTAGCGGTCCAGGCGCGGCCACGGGGCCACGGGGATGAACTCGCCGTCCACGCGCAGGTGGCTATGGCCCTTGGAGCCGGCCCATTTGGCCAGGTCCGTGTAATAGCCCTTGCGCGCGGTGACCAGCGGGGCCAGCAAGCCGATGTGCACGCCCTTGTGGTCGCGCAGCAGGCGGGCCACGATCTGGTCGGTGTTCTGCGGTTCGACGGCCACGTTGCAATCCGGGCAGTACTGCGTGCCCAGCTTCACATACAGCAGGCGCAGGAAATGGTGGATTTCCGTCATCGTGGCCACGGTGGACTTGCGTCCGCCCCGGCTGGTGCGCTGTTCGATGGCGACGGTGGGCGGAATGCCGAAGATGGCATCCACGTCGGGTTTGCCGGCCGGCTGCACGATGGCGCGCGCGTAGGCGTTCAGCGATTCCAGGTAGCGCCGCTGGCCTTCGTTGAACAGGATGTCAAAGGCCAGCGTCGATTTGCCCGAGCCGGACACGCCGGTGATCACGGTGAACTTGTCATGCGGAATTTCAACGCTGATGTTCTTCAGGTTGTGTTCGCGCGCGTTGCGGATCTCGATCGCCATGTTGCCCTGGCGGCGCGCGCGCATCACGGATTGCAGCGGCCTGCCTTCGCCTGCGCCGCTGGCCGCGTCGTAGCTGGCGGCGGGTTCGGCGATGCGGGCCGTCAGGCCGGCCTGCTCCACTTCTTGCGCGTCGATATCGCTGGTGACCGCCACGTCAGCCGGCAGGATGCTGACTTCGTAATCGCGCAGGGCCGCGCCCGTGTGCGACTTGGGGTTGTCCATCAGGTCCTGCGGCGTGCCCACGCCGATGAGCAGGCCGCCGGCGTCGCCGCCTTCGGGGCCCAGGTCGATCAGCCAGTCGGCCGCGCGGATCACGTCCAGGTTGTGCTCGATGACCAGCAGCGTGTGGCCAGCGGCCAGCAGCTTGCGGAAGGCGCGCATCAGGCGCGCGACGTCGTCGAAGTGCAGGCCGGTGGTGGGTTCGTCGAACAGGAACAGGCTGCCCTTCTTGGCGACCTTGGCGGTGGAAATACCGCTGCGGGCGGCTTCGGCCAGATGGCCGGCCAGCTTCAGGCGCTGGGCCTCGCCACCGGACAGGGTGGGCACGGGCTGGCCCAGCCGCACGTATTCCAGGCCCACGTCGGCCAGTGGCGCCAGGCCGGTCTGCACGTCGCGCAGGCCCTTGAAGAAGTCGAGCGCTTCGCTGACCGTCATGGCCAGCACTTCGTCAATCGACGCGCTCTTGCCCAGGTGTTCGACGCGCACTTCCAGCACTTCGGGGCGGAAGCGCTTGCCGTCGCAGTCGGGGCAGCGCAGGTAGACGTCGGACAGGAACTGCATCTCGACGTGTTCGAAGCCCGTGCCGCCGCAGGTCGGGCAGCGTCCGTCGCCGCCGTTGAAGCTGAACGTGCCGGCCGTGTAGGCGCGTTCGCGCGCCAGCGGGGCCTGCGCGAACAGCTTGCGGATGGCGTCGAATGCGCCCACGTAGCTGGCGGGGTTCGAACGCGCCGTCTTGCCGATGGGCGTCTGGTCCACCATGACCACGTCGGCGATCTGTTCCGCGCCCAGCAGGCGCTCGAACGCGCCCGGCGTTTCCGACGGCTTGCCCTTTTGCTTGAGCAGCGCGGGGTACAGCACGTCTTGCACCAGCGTGGATTTGCCCGAGCCGGACACACCGGTCACGCAGACCAGCCGGCCCAGCGGCAGCTCGACGGATACGTTCTTCAGGTTGTGCGCACTGACGCCTTCCAGCAGCAGGCGCGGCGTGTTCGCCGCCACCGGCATGGGGCGCGGCGCTTCCACGCGCTGACGCCCGCCCAGGTAGTTGCCCGTCAGCGTTTCGGCTGCGCGCAATTGCTTGGGCGTGCCGTCAAAGACGATGTAGCCGCCGCGTTCGCCCGGGCCGGGGCCGATGTCGATGATGCGGTCGGCAGCGACCATCACCTGCGGATCGTGTTCGACCACCACCAGCGTGTTGCCGGCGTTGCGCAGCCGGTGCATGACTTCCACCACGCGGTGCATGTCGCGCGGGTGCAGGCCGATCGAAGGTTCATCCAGCACGAAAAGCGTGTTCACCAGCGACGTGCCCAGCGCGGTGGTCAGGTTGATCCGCTGCACTTCGCCGCCCGACAGCGTGCGGCTCTGGCGGTCCAGCGTCAGGTAGCCCAGGCCCACGTCGCACAGGAATTTCAGGCGCGCGCGCACCTCGGTCATGAGCAGGTCGGTGGCTGCGTCCAGCGCGCCCGAGAAGGACAGCTCGTCAAAGAAACGCCGCACCCGTTCGATGGGCAGCAGCATCACGTCGTGGATCGACAGGCCGCCCAGATGGTTCAGCTGATCACGCGTCCAATTGGCGCCCACGGGCATGAAGCGCTGATAGCGGCCATCTTCGGGCGGCAGCACGGTGTCGGCTTCTTCACGGGTGCCCAGGCGCCACAGCAGCGCGTCGGGCTTGAGGCGCGCGCCATTGCAGGTGGGGCAGGGCGTGTAGCTGCGGTACTTGGACAGCAGCACGCGCACGTGCATCTTGTACGCCTTGGTTTCGAGCCAGTCGAAGAAGCGCTGCACGCCGTACCACTGATGCTTCCAGGCGTCGTTGCCGCCCTTCCAGTCGGGCGTACCGTACAGCACCCAGCGCTTGTGTTCTTCGCTGAGGCTTTTCCAGGGCACACCCAGCGGCACGCCGGCGCGCGGGGCGTATTTTTGCAGCTCGTCCTGGCATTCCTTGTAGGACGGCGTGGTCCACGGCTTGATCGCGCCTTCCATCAAGGTCTTGTTTTCGTCGGGGATGACCAGGCCGAAGTCGATGCCGATCACGCGGCCAAAGCCCCGGCACGCCTCGCAGGCGCCCAGCGGCGAATTGAACGAGAAGCTGCTGGGCAGCGGGTCGGTGTATTCGATATTGCAGTCGGCGCAGTGCAGGCGGTCGCTGTACTTCCAGATGTCCGCGTTCTCGCCCTCGGCGTTCATGACGTAGACGGCCAGATGGCCGGCGCCCATGCGCAGCGCCGTGTCCAGCGCTTCCATGATGCGTTCGCGTTCGGTGCCGGCGAAGCGGAAGCGGTCCTGGATGACGTGCAGGATTCGGCGTTCTTCGCCGGCGTCCTGGGCGGCCTTGCCCTTCTTGGCGCCCTTGGCTGCCTTGGCGCCTTTGGCGAGCGTGGCGCGCGGCACGGCGGTTTCCTCGGCGTGCACGCGGGTGTAGCCCTGCTGCTCAAGAAAGCCGCGCACTTCTTCTTCGGTGAAGTTGGCGGGCACGGCGATGGGGAAGGTCACCACCAGGCGCGGATCGCCGGCCACGGCGGCGCGTTCGGCCAGCGAGTGGTAGACGGATTCGGGCGTGTCGCGCCGCACCAGCTTGCCGCAGCCGCGACAGTACAGGCGCGCGCCGCGCGCGAACAACAATTTCAGGTGGTCGTTCAGTTCGGTCATCGTGCCGACCGTGCTGCGCGAGCTGCGCACCGGGTTGGTCTGGTCGATGGCGATGGCGGGCAGGATGCCTTCGATGCGGTCCACCTGCGGCTTGTCCATGCGGTCCAGGAACTGGCGCGCATAGGGCGAGAAGGTTTCCACGTAGCGCCGTTGGCCCTCGGCGTACAGGGTGTCGAACGCCAGCGAGCTTTTGCCGGATCCCGACACGCCGGTCACGACGACCAATTCCCCGGTGGCGAGGGTCAGGTCCAGGTTTTTGAGGTTGTTCTGGCGTGCGCCAACGATGCGGATTTGGGAGCTCATGGACGGTATCGTAGCCTGAGGGAAGGCGGCTGCCCGGGCGATAAGCCATCGCTGGTTCCAAGCGCGCCGATATGGAATAATTGCCTATATTGTGAACCGCATGTCCATATTGTGGACAGCGCTAGGCCAGGTTGCTGTACAAATAAACAGTATCGCAGATTCGTCTGAATTTCGTGCTGTCGGCATTGCGAATCTGTGCGTTTCTTCGTAATGCTCTTAACGGCGCAGGGTTCTTATCTGGGGACGTTCTTGTCGGAAACCAAGGTCGCGGGCGCCGCGGCATTCGCAAAATTCATGGCCGTGTTGCAAGCGGTGGCCGATGCGCCCGAACCGCCCACGGCCGCCGCGCTGGCGCGCAGCTGCGGCTATCCCCGCCCCACCGTCTACCGCATCGTGGCCGCGCTGGCCGAGCAGGGCATGGTGGCGGAAACGGGTGGCGCGTATCGCCTGGGCACGCGTTTGATGTCGCTGGCCAGCCGCGCGTGGTCCCAGTTCGACCTGCGCGCCGCGCTGGCGCCCGACCTGCAAGCCCTGCGCGACGCCACCGGCGAAACGGTCCACCTGGCCGTGCCGGCGGGCCACGAAATGATCTATATCGACAAGCTGGAAAGCCCCGGCCCCGTGCGCATGGTGTCGCGGGTGGGCGCTTCCGTGGCGCTGCATTCCAGCGCCGTGGGCAAGGCCTACCTGGCCGCGCTGGACGAAGCCCCGCGCGAACAGCTGTTGCGCAGCCTGCCGCTGCCGGCGCGCATGCCCGGCACCGTCACCAGCCTGCCCGCGTTGCGGGCGGTGCTGGATGAAGCCCGAGGGCGCGGCTACGCCATGGACGACGAAGAAAACGAAGCCGGTATCGTCTGTTACGGCGTCGCGCTTTGCGACGCGTCCGGCCGCCCGGTGGCGGGCGTCAGCGTCAGCACGCTGTTGTTCCGGCGCCAGGACAACCCGCAAACCGCCTACATCGACCCCTTGCTGCGGCTGCGCGATGCCGCCGCAGCCAAACTTGCCGTGTTGCCGGTGACCACCGGCGGCGCCTGACCGTCAGCCTCAGAGGAATTCCATGACCGCATCTGCCCCCCTCGCGTCCAAGCTGTCCGCCTTGCTGGCGGCCCGGGTCGTCCCCGTCCTGCGCTACACCGATGCCGCCACCGCCGCCTATGCCGCCGAAGTGGCCGTGGCGGCCGGCTGCACCACGCTGGAATTGACCTGGACGATACCCGGCGTGACCGACCTGGTGCGCGCGCTGCGCGACAAGCACGGCTCCAGCCTGCTGCTGGGCGTGGGTACCGTGCTGGACGAAACCCAGGCGCGCGAAGCGCTGGTGGCCGGCGCCGATTTCCTGGTGTCGCCCGCCCTGGCCACCGAGATCGTCGACCTGGCCCACGCCGCCGACGCCTTGTGCCTGTTGGGCGCCTTCACGCCCACCGAAGTGCTGGCGGCCCGGCGCGCGGGCGTGGACGTGGTCAAGGTGTTCCCGGCCGACACCGGCGGCCCCAAGCACCTGGCCGCGCTCAAGTCCGTCTTTCCCGACACCATCTTCTGCCCGACGGGCGGCGTCACGCAGGACAACATGAGCACGTATTTCGCGGCTGGCGCGGCCCTGGTGGGCATCGGCAGCAACCTCTACGACAAGGCCGCCTTCGCCGCGCGCGATACCGCCGCCCTGGTCGCCCAGATCACCCGCACCCTGGAGGCTTCTCATGGCTGACTTCGACATCGTTGCGCTGGGTGAGCCGCTGGTCGAGCTGAACCAGACCCACAAGGGCCAGCTGCAATACCTGCAAGGCTTTGGCGGCGATACGTCCAACGCCGTCATCGCGGCGGCCCGCCAGGGCGCGCGCTGCGCCTATCTGACGCGGGTCGGCAACGACGCCTTCGGCGCGCAGTTCCTGGATCTCTGGAAGGCCGAAGGGGTGGACACCTCGGGCGTGCAGGTCGACGGCGACGCCCACACCGGCCTGTATTTCGTGCAGCACGGCCCGGACGGCCACGCGTTCAGCTATCTGCGCCGGGGCTCGGCCGCCAGCCTGATGACGCCGGCGCTGCTGGAAAGCGGGCTGATCGAACGCAGCCGCTTCCTGCACGTCTCGGGCATCAGCATGGCCATCAGCACCAGCGCCTGCGACACGGTATTCGCCGCCATCGAACGCGCCCGCGCAGCGGGCACACAGGTCAGCCTGGATTCAAACCTGCGCCTGCGCCTGTGGCCCGTCGACCGCGCGCGCGCCATCCTGCGCGAAACCATGCGCCAGGCCGATCTGTTCCTGCCCAGCATGGACGATATGCAGCACATGACCGGCAACGACGACCCCGAACGCACGCTGGACTGGATTCGTGACGGCGGCGCGACCGGCGTGGTCGTGTTGAAGCTGGGCAAGGACGGCTCCATCATCGACGACGGCAAGACCCGCGTGCCTATGGCCGCCTTGCGCGTCGAGGCGGTGGACGCCACCGGGGCCGGCGACTGCTTCGCGGGCAGCCTGATGGCGCGGCGCTGCCAGGGCGATAGTTGGGAAGATGCCGTGCGCTACGCCAACGCGGCCGCCGCGCTGTCCACCCTGGGCTATGGCGCGGTCGATCCGCTGCCGCGCACGCCGCAGGTTCTGGAACGGCTCAAGGCGCTGGCCGGCTGAGGCGGGCGAGGGCAGGTAGAGGTATTTCGGGGACGGGTTGAAGGCGGCCACATGGAGGCTCAAACCGCGTCCATTGGCGCTGCCACGAATTTTCAGGCTAAAATGCCAAGTTATCCGAATTTTTTCCGCCAGCCTGATCCCCGGTTGTGCGGTGACTTTTTTCCGCAAATTCATCAGGAGAATCAACATGGCTGAACGCAAACGCGTGCGTCGTAACACCCTGGAACGCCGTTGCCTGGGCAAGGCCTTCAAGCGCTTGTTCGTCAAGTCGCCCAAGGGTGTGTTCAAGATGCTGGAAAAGATCAAGCGCGTCTAATCGACGTTCTTGGTTTGAAAAATCCCCGCAAGGCGCAAGCCTTGCGGGGATTTTTTTATTCGGTCGCCGGGCCCAGCTTGGGCTTGATGAAGTCCATGAACGCGCGTGTCTTGGCCGGCTGGATGCTGGACGGGTACACGACGAAGATCGAGATCGGGTCTACGGACCAGCCCGGCAGCACGCGCCGCAGCGAATTGCGCTTGATGATCGGGTCCAGCGCCTGGCAGTTCGGCATGCGGGTAATGGCCAGGTCCAGACCGGCAAGCGTGCCGGCGATGCTCATGTTGTTGGCGGCCAGATGGCCGCTGACGGGCACCACTTCGCTGATCGCGCCCTTGTGCAGCGTCCAGTGCGAATGCGCGTCGTCGATGGTGGTGCGCAGGCATTGGTGCTGCGTCAGGTCGGCCGGCGTCTTGGGTTCGCCATGGCGTTGCAGGTAGCGGTCGGAGGCATACAGGTGGTTGTCCAGCGAGACCAGTTCCTGCACCACGGCGCCGCCAGGCCGCGCTGACCTGCCGCCATTGCTATCGCCATTGCCATTGATGGCCTCGGTCGGCGTGACCGAAAAATCCGCGTTGCGGCCAAACCGCAGCACCACGTCGAACGGCGTGCCCTGCGCGTCGGACGCGGTCATCATGCTCAGGTCGAACTCGCATTCGACGTCCGGATAGCGGTCAGTGAAGTCCTTGATGGTTTCCGGCAGCAGCCAAATCGCCAGGCTGTACGGCATGGACACGCGCAGGTTGCCGGACGGGCCGCCGGACAGCGACAGCAGCTGTTCATGCGCCAGGCGGGCCTCGTCGATAAGGCCCTGGCAGCGGCGCATATAAGCCGCGCCCGCTTCGGTCAGGTCCAGCCGCCGCGTGTTGCGGTTGATGAGCCGCAAGCCGATCGCGCGTTCCAGCTCGTTGATGCGCCGAGACAAGGTGGACGTGGGCATGTCCAGCGCGCGCGCGGCCATGCTGAAGCTCTTGCGCTTGGCGACCTCTACAAACAAGGCGATGTCATTGAGCTGGACGGTCGAAGCTTCCATAGGCGTTCCGGATTTGGCCGCACGAGTTTACGCCACTCGCGCACGCCGCCACTTGCACGAATAAGCGCGATATTGCCTAAAAAGCGCATGGGTTGACAGATTTGATTGCAAATTTGAATGCGATGGCATCGGTTAGTGTTGGCATATCCCCTACACTTCAGGCGAAAACAGACAGACCAAGACCGCAGCGGTGGCACGGAGATCGCAAAGGGGCACAGCAGGCATGACCGATACACCAACGTTTTTCACCGTTCTGACGCCCACCTACAACCGGGCGGGTACGCTGCACCGGGTGTACGAATCTCTTTCCCGGCAGACCTTCAGGGACTTCGAATGGGTGGTGGTCGACGACGGCTCCACCGACAACACGCATGAGTCCATCCTGGACTGGCAGACGCGCGCGGATTTTCCCATCCGCTATATCTGGCAGAACAACCAGCACAAGAAGACCGCGTTCAATCGGGGCGTGCGCGAAGCCAATGGCCAGATGATCGTCGGCCTGGACAGCGACGACGAAATGCCGCCCGACGCGCTGGCCATCTTCAAGGAAGCCTGGGACGCCATCCCCCCGACGCGCCGCGATTCCTACGTGGCGGTGACGGGACTTTGCGCGCGGCCCGATGGCAGCATCGTTGGCGACCGCTATCCGCAGGACGTGTTCGACAGCACGGCGGTGGACGTGTATTTCCGCTACCGCATCAAGGGCGAGAAATTCGGCTGTATGCGCACGGACATCCTGCGCAAATACCCGTTTCCGGAAGACGTGGCCGGCTTCGTGCCCGAAAGCCTGGTGTGGTGGGCGATTGCGCGCGCCGGCTATCTCAGCCGCTTCATCAACCGGGTGGTGCGCACCTATCACGACACGCCCGGGGGCCTGTCGCAAGGCGCGGTCTCGGTCAGCAACAATGCCCAGGGCCTGTACCTGCTGGCCTGGGACATGCTCCAGCATCATCTGGAATTCTTCCGTTTCCGGCCGCGTGAATTCATCATGGCGGCGGCGCGCTACACGCGCTTTCGCCTGCACCTGAAGCATTCGGGCGTGCCCACGGCGGTGGGCGCCTACAAGCTGACCAACCCCATGGCGACCTTCATGGTGGCGGTGATGTGGCCGCTGGGCTATGCGCTGTATCGGCGCGACCGACGGCGCGGCGTGGCTTAGGCCGTGGCCGCGCCGTGGCCCAGGCCCAGATAGATCTCGACCACGCGCGGGTCCACCGCGACCTGCGCGGCCGGCCCTTCAAGCGTGACCGTGCCCGTCTCCAGCACGTAGGCGTAGTCGGCTACTTGCAGCGCCGCGCGCGCATTCTGTTCGATCAGCAGAATCGACACGCCCATTTCACGCAGCCGCGCCACGATCTTGAACACTTCGCGCACGATACGCGGCGCCAGCCCCAGGCTGGGTTCGTCCAGCATCAGCAGGCGCGGCTTGGCCATCAGCGCGCGGCCCACGGCCAGCATCTGGCGTTCACCGCCCGATAGCGTGCCCGCCAGTTGCGCGTGGCGTTCCTTCAGGCGGGGAAACAGTTCATACACTTCCGCCAAGGTCTGTTCCTGATCGCGCAGGCCGCTGCGAAAGCGGTGGAAGCCGCCCAGCATCAGGTTGTCCTGCACTGTCATTTCGGCGAACAGCTCGCGCTTTTCGGGCACCAGGTTCATGCCGGCCGCCACCATTTCCTCGATCTCGGCGTGTTCCTGCGGCTTGCCGCCAAACTCGATCTGGCCGCTGGAGGGCAGCACGCCCATGATGGCCGACAGCAAGGTGGTCTTGCCCGCGCCATTGGGGCCGATCACCGTCACGATCTGGCCTTCGCCCACCGTCAGGCTCACGCCCGACACCGCTTCGACCTTGTCGTAGGCCACGCGCAGATCGCGCACTTGCAGCAGATTCGCGCTCATCATTCCACTCCGCCCAGATAGGCTTCAAGCACTGCGGGGTTGTGCTGGATCTCGGTGGGCAGGCCCTCGGCGATCTTCTCGCCAAAGTCCATGACCACGACGCGGTCCACCAGCCCCATCACGAAGTCCATGTCGTGTTCCACCAGCAAAATGGCCATGCCCTCCGAGCGCAGCTTCTTGAGCAGTTCGGCCAGTTCGCACTTTTCCTGATAACGCAGCCCGGCCGCCGGTTCGTCCAGCAGCAGGATGCAGGGGTCGGAGGCCAGCGCGCGCGCGATTTCCAGGATGCGTTGCTGCCCCAGCGCCAGCGAACCGGCTTCGTCGTGCAGGTGCTTGCCCAGCCCCACGCGTTCGACCTGACGCGCCGCTTCGGCCAGCAGCCGCGCTTCCTCGGCGCGATCCAGCCGCCACGCGGCCGGCAGCACGCCGCGATGGCCGCGCAGGTGCGCGCCGATCGCCACGTTTTCCAGCACGCTCATGCGGCCCAGCAGGCGCACGTGTTGGAAGGTGCGCGACAAGCCCAGCCGCGCGATCTTGCGCGCGCCCGCGCCCGCCACCGACTGCCCCAGCAGCGTGACCTGCCCGGAAGTGGGCGTGTCGACCCCGGAAATCTGGTTGAACATCGTGCTCTTGCCCGCGCCGTTGGGGCCGATCAGCGCCAGGATTTCGCCCGCGCGTATCTCCAGGTTCATGGCATTGTTGGCGACCAGGCCGCCGAACTTGCGCGTGACGTCCACGGCCTTGAGCACCACCTCGCCGCGCGTGGGCATGGGCTTGCGCGGCAGCGGTTCGGCGTTCATGTCGACGCGGCGCACTACCTTTTTCACCCGGATCCAGCGGGTCAGCACCGGCCACAAACCACTACGCGCGCGATGCAGCAACAACACCATGCCGAAGCCGAAGACGATGACTTCAAAGTTGCCGGTCTGCCCCAGCAGCTTGGGCAACCAATCCTGCAACCATTGTTTGAGCACGGTGAACACGCCCGCGCCCACCAGCGCGCCCCAGACCTGTCCCGCGCCGCCGATCACGGTCATGAACAGGTATTCGATGCCCATCTGCAAGCCGAAGGGGTTGGGGTTCACGAAGCGCTGCATGTGCGCGTACAGCCAGCCCGACGCGCAGGCCTGCAACGCCGCGATGATGAAGATCACCATGCGCGAGCGCGCCGTGTTCACGCCCATGGATTCGGCCATCACGCGGCCGCCCTTGAGCGCGCGGATGGCGCGGCCCTCGCGCGAATCCAGCAGATTCTGCGTGGACCACACCGCCACCAGCAGGAACGCCCAGATCAGGTAATAGATGCTGCCGCCCTGGTTCAGCGTCCAGCCGAACAGGTTGATCGCCGGAATGTCGGGAATGCCCGTGTGGCCGCCCAGCCCTTCGACCGAACCGAACGCGAAGTACAGCGACAGGCCCCAGGCGATGGTGCCCAGCGGCAGGAAGTGGCCCGACAGCTTGAGCGTGATCGCGCCCAGCAGATAGGCGATCAGCAGCGTCAGCGCCAGGCCGGCCAGCAGCGTCAGCCAGGGCGACGCGCCCAGCCACGCCAGCCACGACGGCAGCGTATCGGCGCGGGTGGTCAGCAGCGCCGTGGTGTACGCGCCCACGCCCACGAAGGCGGCCTGGCCGAAGCTGGTCAAGCCGCCCACGCCGGTCAGCAGCACCAGGCCCAGCGCCACCAGCGCGTACAGGCCGATGTAGTTCAGCAAGGTCACATAGAACGGCGGCAGGGCCAGCGGCCCCAAGGCCAGCAGCGCCAGGAATGCGACGAGGATGATGCGGGGATTCATTCGTCTTCTTCCTCGACGTGATGGCTTTTCAACGAGCGCCAGAGCAACACGGGGATGATCAGCGTGAAGACGATGATTTCCTTGTAGGCGCTGGCCCAGAACGACGAGAAGGCTTCGATCAGTCCGACCAGCACCGCGCCGGCGGCGGCCAGCGGGTAGCTGACCAGCCCGCCGATGATGGCGCCGACGAAGCCTTTAAGACTGACCATGAAGCCGGAATCGAAATACATGGTGGTGATGGGGGCGATGAGTATCCCCGACACCGTGCCGATCAAGGCGGCAAGAAAGAACGTGGCGCGGCCCGCGAAGATGGGCGAAATGCCCATCAGCCGCGCGCCCAGCCGGTTGAACGCCGCGGCGCGCAGCGCCTTGCCGTACATCGATCGTTCAAAGAACTGGTACAGCACGATGATCAGCACCGCCGATACCGCCACCACCCACAAGGCCTGGCTGTTGACGTTGATGGGCCCCAGCGCCAGGCTGGCGTCCGAGAACGGCGCGGTGCGCGCGCCTTCCGCGCCAAAGGCCAGCAGCCCCAGGCCGACCAGCGCCAGGTGCACGGCGATCGACACGATCAGCAGCACCAGCGTCGAGGCCGAGGCGATCGGCTGGTAGAACAGCCGATACAGCTGCGGCCCCATCGGCACCACCAGCAGCAGCGTCAACAGGGCTTGCACGGCCATCGGCAGCTGCGCCAGCGGCAAGCGGTACAACAGGCCCGCCAGGATCAGCGGGTAGATCGCCTTGGCCGCGATGCGCCAAAGCCCACGGGAACGGCCCGGGCGTCGGGCCCGCGCCATCAGGTCGGCCACGGCTTCGGCCAGCGCGAACGCCAGCAGCAGCCACACCAGCAGCACGGGCTTGCCGGCCTGGATGGCCGCCATGGTCAGCGCGCCGAAGGCGACGAACTCGCCCTGGGGGATGAACAGCACGCGGGTAACGGTGAAGACCAGCAGGATCGACAACGCCAGCAACGCATAGATCGCGCCGTTGGTGATGCCGTCCTGCCCGAGTATCAAGGCGATCTGAGCATTCATGCGAACAAGTCCAAGCCGTTACTTCACGAGCGTCCAGTTGCCGTCCTTGACGGTGATGAGCTCGCGGCCGCGGTCATCGAAGCCGCTGTGGTCGGCGGCGCTCATGTTGTAGACGCCTTGCGTGCCCACCAGCTCCTTGGTCTGTTCCAGTGCGTCGCGCAGGGCGCTGCGGAACTCCTTGGTGCCCGGCTTGCCGGCCTTCTCGGCGATCGGCACGGCCTTTTCCAGCAGCAGGCCCGCGTCGTAGACGTTGGCGCCGAAGGTGGCCGGCTTGGAGCCGTTCAGCTTTTCATACGCGGCGATGTAGTCGGTGGCAACCTTCTTGGACGGATTGCTGTCCGGCATTTCCGGCAGCACCAGCATCAGGCTGGCGGCCAGCACGGTGCCTTCGACCTTCTTGCCGCCCAGCTTCAGGAAGTCAGGCAGCGCCGCGCCGTGGGTCTGATAGAACTTGCCCTTGTAGCCCTGATCGAACAGCGTGGTCTGCGGCAGCACGCTGGCCGCGCCCGGGGCGGCCACCAGCACGGCGTCCGGCTTGGCGGCCAGGATCTTGAGCGCCTGGCCCGTCACCGAGCTGTCAAAGCGCAGATAGCGTTCGTTGGCGGCGATCTTGATGCCCTTCTCGGCGGCCAGGCCCGAGAAAACCTTGTACCAGTTCTCGCCATACGGATCGTTCAGGCCGATGAAACCGACCGTCTTGATGCCGGTCTTGGCCATGTGGTCGACCAGCGCGCGCGCGATGATGTCGTCGTTCTGCGTGGTCTTGAACACCCACTTCTTCTGCTCGTTCATGGGCAGCACCACGGCCGCCGTACCCACCGGCGCCAGCATCGGCACGCCGGCCTCGGCGGCGAACTGGATCACGCCCATGGCGTTGGGCGAGCCCGACGGACCGATCAGCGCGTCCACGTTCTGTTCCGAAATCAGCTTCTTGAATGCCGTCACCGAGTTGGTGGAATCGCTGGCGTCGTCCAGCGAAATGTATTCCACCGTCAGGTCGCCGATCTTCTTGGGCAGCAGCGGCACAGTGTTCTTCTGCGGGATGCCGACCAGCGCGGTCGGACCGGTGGAAGACGTGACGACGCCAACCTTGACCTGCGCCAGCACGGGCAGGGCGAACAGGGCGGCGACGGCGGCGGCCGCGGCCAGGGGGAGTTTCTTCGACAGCATGGCAAAACCTCCGGATAGGGGAGCAGAGTGGGGGTGCAGCTGAAAAGCGGAGAAAACGGGAACAGCGGGAATTACTTGTTGCTTAAAATTTCTAACCTGCAAGGATCAGCACTGTAGACGGGCTACAGATGCTTACCTATCCGTCAAAACCCGAAGCATCCATCAGGCATACGGCGCTCAGATGGTGATGGAACTGACGCTGGCGCCGCCGCAGACAAACAGCGTCTGCCCGGTGACGAAGCTGTTGGCCGGATCCGCGAAGAACATCACGGCGCGCGCCACGTCATCCGAGCGGCCCAGGCGCTTGACCGGAATGCCGTTGGCCAACTGCTTTTCGCGCTCGCTGCCCGGCTCGATCACTTCGTAGAACATGTCGGTCTGGATCGGTCCGGGCGCCACCACGTTCACGGTGATGCCATAAGGCGCCAACTCCAGCGACCAGGTGCGCGCCATGCCGACCATGCCGGCCTTGGTGGCCGAATAGGCGGTGCGCGTGGGCAGGCCCAGCGCGCCGCGCGAGGACATCATCACGATGCGGCCAAAGTGGCGTTCCTGCATGCCAGGCAGCGCGGCCTGCACGAGGCTGATCGCCGCGCCCAGGTGGATCTGCGTCAGGCCGTGCAGCTCTTCCTGCGTGACTTGCGGCAGCAGGTTGGGCCAGATGACGCCCGCGTTGTGGATAACGTGGCTGATCGGAAATCGGGATGCCGCTTCCTTGCCCGCCTGCGCGGTGGCCTCGGCGTCCAGCAGGTCCACCTGCATTTTGTGCAGGCGGGGATGGCTGAAATCGGCGGCGCGGCGCGCCATCGAAATCACTTCGTAGCCGGCATCCAGCATGTTGCGGCAGATCTCCGCGCCAATGCCGGCGCTGCCGCCGGTCACAAGCGCTACGTTTGTTTGTGTCATGCGTGTCCTTGGGAAGTGTGCCGTGGTTCGTCCGGATCGGTCAGGCGCGCGGCGCCAGCGCCAGCACGCGCAGCGGGCTGCCCGAGCCGCTGCGGATCTTCAGCGGCGCCGAGAAGATCACCGCGCCGGTTGGCGGCAGCTGGTCCAGGTTGGTCAGGCACTGCAAGCCGTAGCGGTTGTTGCCGTGCATGTAGTAGTGGCAGGGGTAGGGCGGGTTCAGGTGATGGGCCTGCCCCGCGTCGGTGCCCACCGATTCCGTGCCGAATCCATGCACGTCACGTTCCTTGATAAGCCACGGCACCACGTCCGCGTCGGGGCCGGGCGAATGCGCGCCGTCTTCCTGCATGTTCAGGTATTCAACCGGCTTGGCACGCTTGGACCAGTCGGTGCGCATCAGCACCCACGAACGCGCGGGGATGCGGCCATGCTTTTCCTCCCACGCCTTGACGAAGTCGATGGTCAGCAGGAAGTCGGGGTTGTCGCGCGCTTCGGCGGAACAGTCGATGACGCAGGCGCTGGCGATGAAGGCGTCGATGGGAATGGTGTCGACCGTGTTGTCGGGCTGGTCCTTGCCGCTGACCCAGTGGGCCGGCGCGTCGAAGTGCGTGCCGGTGTGCTCGGAACACGAAAAGTTGTTCCAGTACCAGGCGGGGCCGCGTTCGTCATAGCGCGATATCTCTTCCATGCGGAAGGGCCAGGCCTGGCCAAATTCGGGCGGCAGGACGATGGTGGGAAAATCCGGCGTCAGCGTTTCGGTCAGGTCCACCAGGCCGATGCGGCCGGTGACGAGTTCCGTCATGAATTGGGCAAGAATGTTCTGGCTCATGCTGCGGCTCCTGATGATAGGCGCGCTCGCCGGAGCGAGGCGCGGGAGATATTCGTAGAGGCTTGCGGGGCGGGGCCAGGGCCGTCAGGCGCCCAGCTCGCGCTCCAGTCCCTTGGGGTTGTCGGCCAGCCGCGCGCGAAACTCCTGCGCCACGTCGCCCACGTACACGTCTTCGATGCCGTCCTTGAGCGCGCGCACGATGGCGGCGGCGATGGCGGCGGGCGCCACGCGCGGCGGCGGCGTGCGCTGCTCCCATTCATGGTCCACCGGCCCCGGAAACACGTTCACCACGCGCACGCCCGCGCCGCGCATTTCCGCGCGCAGGCATTGGGCGAGCGACAGCGCGGCCGCCTTGGACGCCGACCACATCCCGCGCGAGGGCAGGTTCATGTGCGCATAGATGGACAGCACGTTGACCCAGGCGGTGGCGCTGTTCACGCCATCGGCGGCGCGGCCGCACAAGGCCGGCCCGAAGCTTTGCGCCAGCCGCATCAACCCCAGCACGTTCACGTCCATGGCATCGCGCGCGGTGTTCACGTCCTTGCGATGGAGCAGGCCGCCTTCGCGTTCCAGGTCGGCCGTGTTCACCAGGATCTCAACCTTGCCGCCGATGGATGCCGCCAGCCGCTCGACGGAATCGGAATCGGTGACGTCCAGGGCTACGGACTGCACGCGCGGGTCCTGGACCAGTGCGTCGAAGGCGGCGTCGCGCTTCCAGGCTTGCGCATCGCCCAGGAACACCGTGGGGCAGCCCGCCTCCAGCAGCGCGCGCGCCACAGCCTGGCCTACGGCGGACTTGCCGTCGGTGACCAGGGCGCGGCGGAACTTCGGGTCGCACGAGGTTTCGCGCAGGGTCTTGTCGTCTTCCATGTTCGGCGTATTCCTTTCGGGCAGGGCGATCATCACGGCCTGGCCGCTGCGGTCCAGCTTCAGCGCCAGCCGCACGCGGTCGCCATCGGCGCAGTCCTGGTGGACGTGCGCGACGACGCTGGGGCCGGCGTCCATCACCACCGTGCCGACGCGCCAGGGCAGGCGTTCGCGGAAGTACAGGTCGTTGCTGTGATGCAAGGTGGTGCTGACCAGCAACTTGCCGTTGGGGTCGGCGGGACGCCAGGGCAGGTGCTCGGACAGGCAATGGCCGCACACCTCGCGCGGCGGATACTGCACCGCGCCGCAGTCGGCGCAGGTCTGCAAGTCGAAGCGGCCCTCGGCGGCGGCGGCGGTCAGGCCCAGCGCCGTGCGGCTGCGCGAGCCGGGCGGCAAGGTGGGCTGACGCGTGCGCGCTACGGGGTTCTTGCGGGGCGGCTTGGCCAGTGGCTCGGTCATGCGTCGCTCCTTGCCAGGATGGCCGCGGCGGTGCACAGGCCGCGGTCGTAATTGATCATGCCGAATCCGCTGACCATGCCGATGCGGGCCTCGGCCACCTGCGTGCCACCCGCCGTGCCGCTCAGTTGGCGCAGCGCTTCGACCATGCCCAGGTAGCCGCCGGCGGCGCCGGCCTGGCCCACCGACAGCTGGCCGCCGTTGGTGTTGAAGGGGAAGCTGCCATCCACGGTAAACGTGTTGGCGCGGATGAAGTCGGGCGCGCCGCCTTTGTCGCAAAAGCCCAGGTCTTCGATCTGCATCAGGTTGATGACGGGGTAGTCGTCATAGGCTTGCAGGAAGTCCATGTCGGCCGGCGCGGCGTTGGCCTGGCCGTAGAGCTCGTCCACGTCCATGGTCCAGCCGCCGCGCGTCTGGATGGGGTCGTCGATCCAGGCGTTGTGGCGTTCGATGGTGGACAGGATGCGGGCGTAAGGCAGGTTCAGCGCGCGGGCCTGAGCTTCGCGCATGACGAGGAACGCGTCCGCGCCCGCGCACGGCATCACGCAGTCGAACAGATGGATCGGGTCGGTGATGACGCGCGCCTCCAGGTATTGGCGCAGCGTCAGCGGCTTTTTCATCAGCGCGTGCGGATAGCGCAGCGCGTTGTCGCGTTGCGCCACGCATAGCTTGCCGAAGTCCTCGCGCGTGGCGCCGGTGGCGCGCATGGTGTGAGCGGTCAGCAGCGCGAAGCTGGCGTTGGGGCCGCCCGCTCCGTAGGGGTAGACGGCGTCCTGCGCGAAGCGCGAGAACTGGCTGATGGTGTTGCGGAACGAGTCCACGTGGTTGGTGTCGCCCGCGATGCAGGCCACGATGTTGGCATCGCCCGCCTGCACGGCGCGCGCCGCGCGGCGCAAGGCAGCCACGCCGCTGGCCCCGCCCATGGGAATGTGATCGAGCCAGCGTGGGCTCATGCCCAGATGCTGGACCAGGCCCACCGCCGTATCGGGCGCGAGCGTGAAGCTGGACACGCAGAGCCCGTCGATGTCGTGCTTGGCCACGCCCGACTGCCGGATCAGCGCGCCCAGCGCGCGGCCCAGCCACCAATGAGCGGCGTGGGTGCTGTAGCGTTCATACGGAATGGTGACGGGCAGCGCCGCCACGATGCCGTCATAGCCCAGGCGGCTCATCGGGCGGGCTCCTGGCGTTTCTTCATGGCGTTGGTGTCGATGCAGCGCGCGCTGCCGGGCAGGGTCGGCGCCAGCGCTTTCATCTCGCCGCGCTGGATCTTGTTGGTTGTCGTCAGCGGCAGGCTGTCCACGAAGGCGACAAAGCCGGGCGCCTTGTAATAGGCCAGCTGTTGCAGGCACCAGGCCACGATGTCCTGCGCGGCCTGCGCCATGGCGTCGGGGTCGGCGGGCTGGGTTTCCGGCACGATGCAGGCCAGGACTTCGTCGCCGCGCACCGGGTCGGGCACGGCGGCCACGGCCACCGCCTTGACCAGCGGATGCTGCATCAACACGCTTTCCACTTCCACGGCCGAAATGTTCTCGCCGCTGCGGCGGATCACGTTCTTCTTGCGGTCCACGAAGCGCAGCGCGCCGTCGGCTTCGCGGCGCACGATGTCGCCGGTATGGAACCAGCCGTCCTGCCAGGCTTCGTCGGTGGCGGCCTCGTCTTTCAGATAGCCGGCGAAAAATCCGTAGCGCGGATCCTCGCCCGCGTGACGCACCAGCAATTCGCCATGTTCGCCCACGGCGGCGGGCTGGCCCGCGTCCGTCACGATGCGCACCTCTACGTCGCCTTCCTCGCGGCCGAAGCTGCTGGTGCCGATGTGGCGCGGTTCCTGGTTGGCGATGATGACGGCGCCCGCGCCGGTCTCGGTCATCGCCCAGGCTTCCAGCAAGGGAAAGCCGAAGCGCGCTTCAAAGGGCGCGTGCAGCTTGCGGTCCACGCCCGCGCCAAAGCCGAAGCGGATGGCCGGTTGCAAGTCGCGTTCGGACGGCGCGGCCTTCATCAGGATGGCGGGCATGACGCCCAGGTAATGCAGCACCGTCGCGCCGGAGTCGCGCACGCTGTCCCACCACGTCCTGGGATGGAAGCGGTCCAGCGGAATCAGGCAGCCGCCCGTCAGCACCATGGCCATCGCCGAATACGCCATGGCGTTCATGTGCACCAGCGGCAGCGGCGTCAGCATGCGTTCCTGGCCGGGACGCAGCGCCGCCAGCCCGCCGATGCGCGCGTACCAACCGCCCGCGTGCAGGAAATAGCGGTTGGGCAGGATGCAGCCCTTCGGCCGACCGGTGGTGCCCGACGTATACAGCAACGCGCATTCGGTCAGTTCAGTGGGCGCGGCGTCCGCCAGCGGGGCGGGGAAGGGGGCGGCGGGCGGCGCATCGTCCGGCCCCATCACCCGCAGCGGGCGCGCGGCGCGGTCGGCGGCGGACAAAAGATCGGCGTGGCGGGTCGGCAGCGCAACCGCCAGCGCGATCTCGGAGTGGCCGGTCAGGTATTCCAGTTCGGCGGCGCGCAGGTCCGGGTTGATCGGCACGACCGACACGCCCAACGCGTTCAACGCAAACCAATGCAGGAAGAAGGACGGACGGTTCTCCAGCAGCAGACCCACGCGGTGGCCGTGGCCGTAGCCGGCGTTCGCGTAGGCGGCGCGCAAGGTCTGGACGGCGTCGGCCGCGCGGGCGTAGCTCAGTTCGCCCGCCTCGATGCCGTAGGCGTCGGCGGTTTCCGGCAGGATGCACAGGAAGGGCTGGGCGCCATGACGGGCGGCGGTGTCGCAGAAAGCCTGATGGACGGTGGTGCTCACAAGCCGCTCCTACATGAACAATTGGATGTTGCCGAACGCGGCGTCGCAGTTGACGAGGTCAACGCGCTTGAGGCGGATGCGCAGCGCGCCGTCCTGTTCGACCAGATGATGCGTGGCCCAGCCGGCAAACAGCGTCTGCGTGTCCTGGCGCGTTTCAACATAGTGGAATGCGGTGCGCACGACATGGCGGCCCGCATCCGGCGCGGCGTCGGGATGGCCGTGCTCGACGGTGGGCGCTTGCAGCAGGTGATGGCAACGGCTCTTGGGCTGCTGCGAAAACGTGCGCTGGCCGGCCAGGCGCTCGACGCGCACGCGCAGCAGCAGCTTGTCTTCGTACATCAGCGAGGCGTGCAGCCGGGGATCCGTCTGGCCGTGCGCCAGCGGCATCCAGTAGTAGCCGTCTTCGGTGTACAGGTTCAGCCAGTCTTCAAAGCGCAGCTCGTCCAGCAGGCGCGCTTCTTGGTAGACAAAGTCGATCAACTCGCGGTCACTTGCGCTCATACCGACTCCGATCCGGTCATGTAGCGGCCCCATGCGCGGTACTGGTTGCGCATCTGCCATTCGTTGGTGCCATTGGTGGTGACGTTCTTCTGGCCGGCTTCGTCCGGCGTATACAACCGGCCTACGTTGACCCAGTCGCGGGCGCGCGAATTCAGGCCGTCCTGCGCGCGTTCGTACATTTCCAGATCGTCGTGGCCGACCACGGAAGTGGGCGCGTTGATCAGCCGGTTGTACATGAGCGTGCGTTCCAGCAGCAGGTCGGGTGCGCCCACCAGGCGGAACGTCCAGGACTCGACCAGCGTGCGGTCGGCGGCAATGGGCTTGAAGATGCGCAGGGTCTGGATCGGACCCTTCACCATGATGTTGGGAAAATAGACCGTGTTGTGCCGCACGTCGCCCAGGATCTCTTTGGCGCGTTCCTCGCCGTAGGCGGCGACCATCGCGTCCCAATAGCCCGGTACGCCGGAATACGACGCATGGATCGAATCGGACACGCCCGTATGCCCGTGGCCGTTCTCCCACACGCGGATGCCCATGTTCTCGAAGAACTCGTAGGGCGAGATGAAGGGCGCGAACAGCTCCACGGCCATCGGCTTGGGCGTGCCGGCGGGGGCCTGCTCCCAGACTTTCACGGCCGTGCCCGCCGACGATTCATGCGCCACCATGGGGTGGCAGGTGTCGGTCTGGTTGTCGACCAGCATCTTCCAGTTGCACCGATGCATGTAGCGCAGCACGCCGCCTGCCACTTCCAGCCGGCCTTCGGGCGAGCGGTCGACCATGTTGTCCAGCGTGGACAGCGACTCACCGAAGAAGTCCTCGAACGACTGGCCCTGCGGATTCAGCCGGCAGAACACGAAGCCGCGATGGTTCTTCACGTCCTTGACGGCCGCCATCCCCTGGCTGGCTTCGCAGTTTTCCAGGCCGGTGTTCTCGTAGCCCTTCTTGAGCGGAATCGACAGCAGGCTGCCGTCGGTCTTGAACGTCCAGGCGTGGTACGGGCAGCGAAAGAACTTGCCGGTGTTGCCGCAGGCCTCGCCGGCCACCATCGTGCCTTTGTGCGGGCAGCGGTTGTGCAGCACGCGCACGCTCTTGTCGCTGTGGCGGACCATGACGACGGGCTGGTTGCCGACGGTGGTGGTGATGTAGTCGCCCGGGTTCGGCACCTGGCTGTCGTGGCCGACATAGACCCAGGTGTTGGCGTACAGGCGTTCCATTTCCAGGTCGAACAGTTCTTGGTCGATGAACAGGTCCTTGTGCACTTCCGTGTCGCGCAGCAGCGCACGGATGGCGTCGGGGTTGTCGCGGTATTTGGACATGGTCGCTTCCTTGTCGTCGGGGCGCAGCCGTTACAGGTCCAGCACCAGGCGCGCCGACTTCGCGCGCGAGATACAGATCTGGATGATCTTGCCGCTGGCCTTCTCGGTGTCAGACAAGTAGTAGTCGCGGTGATCGGGTTCGCCTTCCAGCACGGTCGCCTGGCACACGCCGCACTCGCCGCGCTTGCAGTCGACCATCGGATCGCAGCCTTCTTCTTCCATGACCTCGACGATGGTTTTATCGGCAGGGATGGTCAGCGTGCGGCCGGACTGGCGCAGTTCGACTTCAAAGGGCTGGTCGCCCGCCTGCGGGGCGGCGGTAGCGAACAGTTCGAAGTGGATGTGGGCGTCGGGCCAGTGGCGTTCGCGAGCCGCGTGGATGACGGCGTCGATCAGGCCCTTGGGGCCGCACACGTACAGATGCTGGCGCGGCGAGGACGCGGCCAGCAGTGCTTGCAGGTCGAAGCGGCAGGCCGGATCGTCGTCGGCGTGCAGCGTCAGGTCGCTGCCGGCCAGCGCTTGCAGTTCGTCGACGAAGGCCAACTGGTCTTTGCTGCGGCCGCAGTAATGCAGATGGAACGCGCGGCCGGCGGCTTTCAGCGCGGCGGCCATCGACGCTACCGGCGTAATGCCGATGCCGCCTGCGATCAGCACCACGGGTTCGTCGCCTGCCGGGGATTCGTGCAGCGGGAAATCGTTCTTGGGGCCTTCGACGCTGACGGTGTCGCCTTCGGCCAGCGCGTGCATGTGGCGCGATCCGCCCTGGCTGGCTTCTTCCAGCCGCACGCCCAGCCGGTATTCGGTGGGCGCGGCGAATTGGCCCGCGTCCGGCGTCAGCTGCACCAGCGAATAGCAGCGCGGGTCGCGCAGGCCCGGCACGCTGACTTTCAGGTGCGCGCCGGGGCCGAAGGCCGGCAGCGGGCCGGCGTCTTCGCGCACCAGCCGCAGGGATCGGATCAACGGGGATTCTTGCCGGACTTCCCGGACGATCAGTTTCAGTGTCTGCACGGCGTTTGTCTCAGTCGGTATTCGGTTCAGGCCGCCAGCTTGTCAGCCAGCTGGCGTTCCATGGGGGCGCAGCTTTCATTGGCCAGCGCGGTCTCGCGCAGCCCGCGCAGCGTGTCGGCGGCGTCGGGCCGTCCGACCAGTTGCGCCGCCGCCGCGATCAGTTGTCGATACTTGCCGCCGCCGCGTACGTGCGTGTCGCTATAGCCTTTGACCAGGCGTCGGCAGTTGACGGTTTCGACCGCCAGCGCGTAGTCCTGCGGGGTCAGGCGGGCGATCAGGTCCAGCCATTGCTGCAAGCCTTCGGCTTCGATCTGATGGCGCAAGGTGCGGCGGCGAAAGCGGCGCATGCCGGCCAGCGTGTACAGCATCAGAAAGCCGCCCAGCGTGCCGCTTTGCATCAAGCGGCCTTTGCCCAGCCGGCGCTCGACCCAGCCGCCGAACGCCTTGGACCCTTCCAGCCAGCGGCCCAGCCGCGTGGGCAGCGTGCCGCAGATTTCTTCCAGGCGCGGGTGCATGTAGTCGGTGGTCATGACCAGCTGTTCGGGGCGCGCGCCAACTTCGCGGCGCACCCGTTCAAAGCGGCTGCCGCGCGTTTTCAGGTCGGCCACGCGGATCACGTCGTCGTAGGCCATGGCAGTGGCGACGTAGCGCGCGGCCGCACAGGTGAGCGCCCAGCCTTGCGCGTCGCCACCGTATTGCGCGTCCAGGTCGCGCAATGCCTTCATGCGCCGCAGGTAGTCGGTGGCGTAGGCGGCGTCCTGGAATTCAAGCTGGCGGCGCACGCCGGCCGTCAGCATGGGATGCGCACAGGCGGGGAAGTCGCGCAAGATGGTGTCCAGCAGCGCTTGCGCGTGGGGGCTGGCGGCGCGTTCCGGCACGTCAGGCACCGGTCGCGTCAGATCGATGGCGGCGGGTTGGGCGGGCGCGGCCTGCGCCGCGTCAAAGCCCAGCGCGAAGGCGCGCAGGCTGGCGTCTACGCCCAGGCCGGCGCGGCGCACGGTGGCTTCGTAGTCTTCGCGCGCAAAGGGCAGCGCGCCGCTGCCGGCTACCGCGCCAAACAGGCTGGCGCTGATGACGCTGCCGGCGCGGTCGGCCAGCGCTTGCAGGTCGAAGCACAGAAAGCGTTTGGCGGCCGCGCGGCCGGCTTCCAGCACTTTGTTCGGGTCGGCGATGCCATTGCCGGGCGTGGATTTTTCGCTGACGGCGTAGCTACGATGCGATGAGGACAGCAGCACCGTGCGCTCGGGCGTGACCAGTCCGCGCTGGATGGCCCGGCCGCCTTCCATCAGTTCGGCGGCCACCACCAGGTCCACGTCGCCGGGCGTGGGCATCAGCGCCAATGCGGGCGGGCGGCCGGCGCGGGCAACGTCCGCTTCGGGCAGCAGTTCCAGGTAATAGATGGTGGCGCCCGTGCGCTGCGCCACGCCGGGCACCGAGGTGGTCTGCGCCCACCAGCCGGCGTGCTCGGCCATGTCGACGATCCAGTCGGCCAGTACGCCACCACCCTGGCCGCCCATGGCCAGGATGGCGATCTTGATCGGGTTGCCTTGCTGCATTGCCACCGGGTTCATGAAGGGCGAGTCCTTACAGGGCGTATTGAGCCAGGCGCGCGGCGCGGCGGCGTTGCAGGAAACCGATGATCGCGCCGCGCACTCGGGCCATGAAGCGGTCGGCGCCGGTCGGGTTGTGCACGATGTCGGCGCGGTAGAACGAGGGGCAGAGCACGGCGGCGTGGGCGACTTCGCCGCAGTTGCCGCAGCCTACGCAGCTGCTTTCCACGTGCGCGACCGGGTCTTCTTTCAAGGGGTCGCCGCTGTCCTTGATCGACAAGGACGGGCAGCCCGACAGCCGGATACAGGCGTGGTCGCCGGTGCACACGTCGGGGTCCACGCCAAAGCGTTCCTTGACCACGCGACGGCCTTCCTTGACCGCCTTGTTGAATAGCGGCTTGATGCGGCGCTGCTTGTTCAGCATGCACTCCGACTGCGCGATGATGACCTTCGGCCCTTTGATGTCGGTAGTCAGCGCCTCTTCAATCGTGGCGCGCACCTTGGCCACGTCGTAGGTGCGGTCCAGCGTGCGCACCCACTTCACGCCCACGCCGCGCACGGCATGATCGATGGGGTTGTTGGTGGACCGGTCGGGATTGTCGGCGCGGGACGACAGGATGTCCTGCCCGCCCGTGGCCGAGGCGTAGAAGTTGTCGACGATGACGATGACGCCGTCGTACTTGTTGAACACCGCGTTGCCGATGCCGGACGACAGGCCGTTATGCCAGAAGCCGCCGTCGCCCATGATCGAGATGGGCCGTTTGGCGGCGGGCACGTTGAACGCTGCCGCGCTGGAGGCGCCCAGGCCATAGCCCATGGTGGTCGCGCCCAGATTGAACGGCGGCAGGATCGAGAACAGGTGGCAGCCGATATCGCAGGAAATATGGTGCTGGCCCAACGTTTCCTGCGCCAGCGTCAGCGCCGAGAAGATCGGGCGTTCCGGGCAGCCCGTACAGAATCCGGCCGGGCGCGGCGGCACCACCGAGGCCAGCCCCTGCACCTGCTTGTGGAAGGTGATGGGCTGTTCGACGGGCGTGGCCGCGGGCTTGGGACGGGACAGTTCGGTGACTTCCAGCGGACGCTCGGCGGCCTGGGCATCGACCGCCACGGCCGCATGCGTCTGCAAGGATTCGGGGCGATGGCGCTTCAGGAATTCGCGCAGGCCGTCGCGCATCACCTGCGTGGTGTATTCGCCGGCCATGGGCAGCACGTCCTTGCCGGACAGGTGCGTGTCGATGCCCGCCTTGCGCAACACGGCATGCAGATTCTGTTCGATGTAATCGGGCTGGCCTTCTTCCAGCAGCAGCACGGCGCGCTTGCCCCGGCAGAATTCGGTGACCTCGTCTTCGATGACGGGATAGGTCACGTTCATGACGTATAGCGGGATGCGGCTGTTGCCGAAGTTGTCAGCCAGGCCCAGCAGTTGCAGCGAGCGGATGACGCCGTTGTACAGGCCGCCTTGCAGGATCAGGCCGATGTCGTTCTGGTCGCCGTCGAAGTGCTCGTTCAGCTTGTGTTCTTTGATGTAGCGGATGGCGGCGGGCCAGCGTTCCTTGATTTTTTCCTGTTCGTGCAGGAAGGACGCGGGCGGCAGCACGATGCGGCTGGTGTCGCGGGCCGGGCTTTCCAGCGCCTCTGCCAGCGAGAACGCCGGCCGCTTGTTTTCCTTGGCGATGAAGCGCCCATGCACGTGGCAGCCACGGATGCGCAATTGCAGCATCACCGGCGTCTTGCTGGCTTCCGACAATTCAAAACCGTCTTCAACAGCCTTGACCATGCTTTCCAGGTTGGGGCGCGGGTCCAGCAGCCAGATCTGCGATTTCATGGCGAACGCGTGCGAGCGTTCCTGCATGATGGACGAGCCCTCGCCGTAGTCTTCGCCCACGATCACGAGCGCGCCGCCGGTCACGCCGCCCGAGGCCAGGTTGGCGAGCGCGTCGGACGCCACGTTGGTGCCCACGGTGGACTTCCACGTGACCGCGCCGCGAATCGGGTACATGACGGAGGCGGCCAGCGTGGCGGCGGCGGTGGCCTCCGATGCGCTGGCTTCGAAGTGCACGCCCAGTTCTTGCAGGATCTCGTTGGCGTCGGCCAGCACGTCCATCAGGTGCGAGATGGGCGAACCCTGGTAGCCCGCCACATAGCCCACGCCGGATTGCAGCAATGCCTTGGTGACGGCAAGAATGCCTTCGCCGCGAAACTCTTCGCCGGCGCCGATGCGCAACTGCTGGACTTCTTTCTTGAAAGACCTTTCAGCCATCTCGAACTCCTGGTCGGGCCGGCTTACCGGTCCTCAAGCCTTGCTGCCGTGCAGCATCGTCGTGCCACGAAATTTCCGTCTGAAAAATACTTTAGGAGTCAACGTTTTAGCTGTCAACAAAAAAGATGAAATTTCATGGAAATGAAAAAATATCACTTAAAAACAAGGGTGTATATACTGGTTGTTCTCTAGCTTCATGCCGGTTCTTCGGCCCCGGCATGGTGCAAAAACGGGTTGCGATTCCGGGTATACCCTGTGCTGCGAGACAGCATTGATGACCATCATGGCGCGCGTCTGCGCCGCCGTGGTGCAATGCCTGCTTCGGCGATCGACCCTTCATGAATTCCGGTGCGTGGGAGCAAAGCAACATGCGGTTGGACAAGCAGCGGGACACACAACTGACCGGTCGCGGCGAAACGGCGCCGCGTTTCGTCGATGGCTATCTGGCGTATCTGCTGGCGCAGGCCAGCCAGCGCATCTCGGCCGAATTCCATTTGCAGGTGAAGGCGGCCGGCTTGTCGGTAACGGAATGGCGCGTGCTGGCCAGCCTGGAAGGCAGCCCGGGCGAAACGATCGGCACGCTGGCGGTGCTGGCCATTACCAAGCAGCCCACCTTGAGCAAAGTGGTGCAGCGCATGGAGGCCGAAGGGCTGGTGGCGCGCACCGGCGTGCGGGCCGACCGCCGCCAGACCCGCGTGTGCATCACCACCAAAGGCACCCACCTGATCGCCGCCCTGTGCGAAC
Source organism: Achromobacter piechaudii NBRC 102461 (assembly GCF_001571245.1). Lineage (GTDB taxonomy): Bacteria > Pseudomonadota > Gammaproteobacteria > Burkholderiales > Burkholderiaceae_B > Achromobacter > Achromobacter piechaudii. Next base: position 218,276 of record NZ_BCTK01000005.1, read on the forward strand.
AGGCCTTGCAGCATCAGAAGGCGGTGCTGGCGCCGTTTGGCGAAGAGAAGGCGGCGCTGCTGATCGACATGCTGGAAGTGCTGATGACGGAACACGTGCCGCTGGAACTGCCGCTGGACGCGGAAGAATAGGGCTCGCCCATCGCGTCCGTTGCATCCGCGCACTCGAACGTTGTTCGATCCAATTATTTTGTTACATCGATATATGTCCCTTAATAGATCCCTCTCTGTGAAAAGGGGCCACGGTACGCATAAACCCTGAATTGACGGGGGTCTGGCGGGTAGGCACACTCGCGCCGGTATTCAGACAAATGTCAGGAGTTGACCCCTATGCGCCGCACCTTGATTGCTATCGCGATCGCCGCCGCCGTGGCTGTACCCTCGATCGGGCAGGCCAAGACTTTTCGTTGGGCCGCCCAAGGCGACATCCTTACGTTCGACCCGCACTCGCAAAACGAGGGCATGACGATCGCCGCCAACAGCTACATCTATGAGCCGCTGGTGGATTACGACAAGACGTTCAAGGTGGTTCCCCGCCTGGCCACAGAATGGGAACAGCTGTCGCCGACGCTGTACCGCTTCAAGCTGCGCCCCGGGGTGAAGTTCCATGACGGCGCGGCCTTCACGGCCGACGATGCGGTGTTCTCCATCCACCGGGCCATGGCGCCTACGTCGAACTACAAGGCCTACACGACCGGCATCAAGGAAGCGCGCAAGATCGACGACCTGACGATCGAGATCGAAACGTCCGCGCCCAACCCGGTGCTGCTGCGCCAGCTGACCAACGTGTTCATCATGAACAAGGCCTGGTCGGAAAAGAACAACATCGCCAAGCCGCAGGACTACGTCAACAAGGAAGAGACCTACGGCGCGCGCAACACCAACGGCACGGGCCCGTACAAGCTGAAAACGCGCGAAGTGGACGTGCGCACCGTCTTTGAAGAAAACAAGGACTGGTGGAACAAGGCCGGCAAGGTCGGCAACGTGACCGAAGTGGTGTTCACGCCGATCAAGCAGAACGCCACCCGCACCGCCGCGCTGCTGTCCGGCGAAATCGACTTCGTGCTGGACCCCGCCGCCCAGGATCTGGAACGGCTGCGTCAGGCGCAGAAGGTGGTCGAGGGCAACGAATACCGCACCATCTACCTGGGCCTGGACCAGAAGCGCCCCGAGTTGCAGTACTCGAACATCAAGGGCAAGAACCCGTTCCAGGACATCCGCGTGCGTGAAGCGCTGTACCGCGCCATCGACGTGGACGCCATCAAGCGCGCCGTGATGCGCGGGCTGTCCGCGCCGACCGGCACGATGATCGCGCCGCAAGTGCATGGCTGGGCGGAATCGGTGCACAAGCGCGTGCCCTACGATCCCGAGAAGTCGCGCGCCCTGCTCAAGGAAGCGGGCTACGACGGCACGCTCAACTTCACGCTGGACTGCCCGAACAACCGCTACATCAATGACGAAGCCATCTGCCAGGCCGTCGTCGGCATGTGGGCCAAGGTGGGCGTGAAGGCCACGATGAACGCCATGCCGCGTTCCACGTACTTCCCGAAGGTGCAGTCGTTCGACACCAGCGCCTACCTGTTCGGCTGGGGCGTGCCCACGTTCGACGCCATGTACTCGTTGCAGAACCTGATCCGCACCAAGGGCGAAGGCGCGGACGGCATGTACAACCTGGGCGGCTACAGCAACAAGGAACTGGACGCGATCATCGACCGCATCAAGACCGAGACGGACCCCGCCAAGCGCGACGCCGACATCATCACCGTGCTGGAAGGGCACGCCAAGGACTTCGGCCACATCCCGCTGCACGACCAGGTCATCCCCTGGGCAATGCGCAAGAACGTCACGGTTATCCACCGTGCCGACAATCGCCTCGTTGCCGATTGGGTCAAGGTTGACTGATCCCGGCTAACCAGACGGCGCGGAGCCCACCCGGCTCCCGCCGTTTTGTTTTGGTTGTTCCCCTATGTTTGCTTTCATACTGCGCCGCCTGTTGCAGGCCGTAGCGGTGATGCTCACCGTCGCGCTGCTGGCCTTTGTACTTTTCCAATACGTCGGCGATCCCGTCACCATCATGCTGGGGCAGGACGCCACCGATGCCGAGCGCATCGAGCTGCGTGAACGCCTGGGGCTGAACGAGCCCGCCATCGTTCAATTCGGCCATTTCGTGGCCAATGCCGCGCAGGGCAATTTCGGCATCTCCTTGCGGCAGAGCGAACCCGTATCCACGCTGTTGAAATCCCGCCTGCCGGCCACGCTTGAACTGTCCATGGTGGCCGCCTTGCTGGCGCTGGTGGTCGGCGTGCCGCTGGGCGTGTACACCGCGCTCAAGCGCAACAGCCTGCTCTCGCAATTGCTGCTGGCCGGCTCGTTGCTGGGCGTGTCGCTGCCGACTTTCCTGATCGGCATCCTGCTGATTCTGGTGTTCTCCGTGCAACTTGGCTGGCTGCCCAGCTACGGACGCGGCGACACCGTCAGCGTGGGCTGGTGGACGTCGGGGCTCTTCACCGCCACCGGCTGGAAGCATCTGATCCTGCCGTCCATCACGCTGTCGCTGTTCCAGATGACCTTGGTGCTGCGCCTGGTGCGTTCGGAAATGCTGGAAGTGCTGCGGTCCGACTACATCAAGTTCGCCCGCGCGCGTGGCCTGAAGCGGCGCGCCATCCACTTCGGCCATGCGCTGAAGAACACGATGGTGCCCGTCATCACCATCACGGGGCTGCAACTGGGCGGCATCATCGCCTTCGCCATCGTCACCGAGACCGTGTTCCAGTGGCCGGGCATGGGCCTGCTGTTCATCCAGGCCGTGCAGTTTGCGGACGTGCCCGTCATGGCCGCGTACCTGTGCCTGATCGCGCTGGTGTTCGTCGTGATCAACCTGGTCGTCGACCTGCTTTATTTCGTCGTGGACCCGCGCTTGCGTTCGGGCATGACTCGCGCCGGGGGGGCTCACTGATGCGCGCCGCACTCAAACGCTGGTGGGACAGCGACATCGCCTGGGCCTGGCGCCGCGCGCCCGTAGCCATCATCGCCACCTTGCTGCTGGCGACCCTGCTGGTCGGCTCGTTCGGCGCCGGCTGGGTCGCGCCGCACAATCCGTTCGACCTGACCAAGGTGGAATTGCTGGATGCGCTGCTGCCGCCCGCCTGGGAGGCCAACGGCCAGGCCACGTATCTGCTGGGCACCGACAGCCAGGGCCGCGACCTGTATTCCGCGATCCTGTACGGCACGCGCGTGTCGCTCTTGATTGGCCTGGCCTCGGTGCTGCTGTCGATGCTGATCGGCATCGTGCTGGGCTTGATATCCGGTTATGCGGGCGGGCGCGTCGATGCGTTCATCATGCGCGTGGCCGACGTGCAGCTGTCGTTTCCGGCGATCCTGATCGCGCTGCTGATCGATGGCGTCGCACGCGCCGCCGTGCCGCGCGACATGCACGAACTGATCGCCTTTCCGGTGCTGATCGGCGCCATCGCGCTTGCCGGCTGGCCGCAGTATGCGCGCACGGTGCGCGGGTCGACGCTGGTGGAGAAGAACCGCGAATACGTGCAGGCTGCGCGCGTGATCGGCGTGGCCTCGCCCGTCATCATGTTCCGCCATGTGCTGCCCAACGTGCTGGGGCCGGTGCTGGTGTTGGCGACGGTGCATCTGGCCACCGCCATCATCACCGAGGCGACCCTGTCGTTCCTGGGGGTAGGTGTGCCGCCGACCGCGCCGTCGCTGGGCACGCTGATCCGCATCGGCAACGATTTCCTGTTTTCCGGCGAATGGTGGATCACCATTTTCCCGGGCGCGGCGCTGGTGCTGCTGGTGCTGTCGGTCAACCTGCTGGGTGACTGGCTGCGCGATGCGCTCAACCCGCGGCTGAATTGAGGTAACCATGAGCGCACTTCTGGAAGTCCGCAATCTGCGCGTGGAATTTCCCACGCGTCGCGGCACGCTACGCGCCCTGGACGACGTGTCCTTTTCCATCCAGGCCGGCGAAGTGCTGGGCGTGGTGGGCGAATCGGGCGCCGGCAAATCGCTGACCGGCGCGTCCATCATCGGCCTGCTGGAACCACCCGGCCGCATCGCGGGCGGGGAAATCCTGCTGGCGGGCCGCCGCATTGACAACCTGCCCGACGAGCAGATGCGCCGCGTGCGCGGCCGCGAGATCGGGGCGGTGTTCCAGGACCCGCTGACGTCCTTGAATCCGCTGTATACGGTGGGCCGGCAGTTGGCCGAAACCATCGTCACGCACCTGGACATGAGCTGGTCGCAGGCGCGCAACCGCGCAGTGGAGTTGCTGGCCTCGACCGGTATTCCCGCCGCGCGCGAACGCATCGACCACTACCCGCATCAGTTCTCGGGCGGCATGCGCCAACGCGTGGTGATCGCGCTGGCGCTGGCGGCCGAACCGAAGCTGGTGGTGGCCGACGAGCCGACCACCGCGCTGGATGTTTCCATCCAGGCGCAGATCATCGAATTGCTCAAGCGCTTGTGCCGCGATCACGGCACGGCGGTCATGCTGATCACGCACGACATGGGCGTGATCGCCGAAACCGCCGACCGCGTGGCGGTGATGTACGCGGGCCGCGTGGCCGAGATCGGGCCGGTGGCCGATGTGATCCACAAGCCGCGCCATCCGTATACGTCGGGGCTGATGGGATCGATTCCGTCCATGGACGGACATACGGAAAGGCTGGTGCAGATCGATGGCAGCATGCCGCGCCTGAACGCCATTCCGCCCGGCTGTGCGTTCAATCCGCGTTGTGGCCAGCGCTTGCCGCGCTGCGCCAGCGAGCGCCCGGAATTATTGCCGGCGGGCACTTCCCGCGCGGCCTGTTGGTTGCATGACGATAAAACGATGGTGGCCGCATGAGCACGCCCTTGGTAGAAGTAAAGGACGCGGCGCGCTGGTTCGACGTGTCGCCGCCCTGGTTGGAGCGCAAGCTGGCGGGCAAGCCGCGTGTGATGCTGCGCGCGGTGGACGGGGTGTCGTTCGATATCGCGCGTGGGGAAACATTGGCGCTGGTGGGCGAGTCGGGCTGTGGAAAATCCACGGTCGCGCGCATGCTGGTCGGTCTGTATGGGCTGACGCGTGGCGATATCCGATTCGATGGCCAGCCGCTGTCGCGCATGTCGGAAAAGGGTGGACGCAGTCTGCGCAAGCGCTTGCAGATGATTTTCCAGGATCCCTATGCCAGCCTGAACCCGCGCTGGCGCGTGGGCCGCATCATTGCGGAACCCATGTTGACCCATACGCAGATGACACCGGCCGAACGCGTCGCGCGTGTGGGCGAGCTGCTCAAGCAGGTCGGTTTGGATCCGGCGGATCAGGGCCGCTACCCGCATCAGTTCTCGGGCGGCCAGCGGCAACGTATTTCGATTGCGCGCGCGCTGGCGGTGAATCCGGAATTCCTGGTGTGCGATGAGCCCACCTCGGCGCTGGACGTGTCGGTGCAGGCGCAGGTGCTGAACCTGATGAAGGACCTGCAACGCAAGCTGGGGCTGACCTATCTGTTCATTTCGCACAACCTGGCGGTGGTGCACCACGTGGCCGACCGGGTTGGCGTGATGTACCTGGGCCGCATGGTCGAAGTGGCGCCGCGCGACGAGCTGTTCGCGCGTCCCCGGCATCCGTACACGCGCATGCTGCTGGAGGCGATTCCGGATATCAACGGGGCCGGCAAGCCGCGCACGGCGGTGGCGGGCGAGGTGCCTAATCCGTTGAATCCGCCGTCGGGGTGTACGTTTCACCCGCGCTGTCCTCACGCGAACGATCGGTGCAGGCAGGAAGCGCCGGTGGCGATGCTGACGGGTGTGTCGGTGGTAGCGTGCCACGCCGTGCAGGAAGGGCGGGCGTAGGGGGGCTGAAAATGCGGCGCGGGCCTTGGCGCCCGCGCGGTGATCAGTGACGGTGATCGGTGCCTGAGATTCGCGGCGGCGATTCGTGAGGGCGATTCCTGCCTGAGATCCTTGGCGCCAATCTGTGGCGCCAATCTGTGGCGCCAATCCGTGACGACGATCAGTGACGATGATCGTGGACGGTGTCGTAAGGCGTGTCGTCGTCCTCGTCATCCTCGTCGTCGTCCTCTTCCTCGGCGTCCGGATCGGGCTGCGGTTCCTCGCTAAGCGCGAACGGCAGCACGTCTTCCAGGTTGTCGGACCAGGCGGATTCTTCGCCGTCATGGTCCAGCTTGATGAAGCGTTCGCCTTCATTCAGTGAAATCTGCACGGCCCACAGATAAAGGCAGTCGTAGGTTTCGTCTTCGGAATGCGGCAGGCCGCCGCGATTGCCCAACAGGCGCGAGCCCGCGCCGCCCAGCTGAACGTGGGTCTGCTCTTCGTCCGCTTCGGCGTTCTCGTCCAGCGGCACGCCATAGGTCACCCATTCGGTGCCTTCGTCGCCCAGGATGACTTCGGCCAGCACGGGCTTGCCCAGATAGGCGCTGAGCGCGTCGGCGGTCTTGGCCAGCATGTCCAGTTCGGAGGCGCTGAAATGGGTCACGGAGGCTGGGGGAGTTGCAGAGGCGGACATGAAGGGTTCCTGGGCGCGATGAAGCCGCGACGGCACGGCAAGATACAAAGTCAGTCGCTATTGTCTCGCGATCAGCGTTGCGTTGCATCAGGCGCTTGGATGACGCAGCGTGACAAGCCTGTCAGGCAAGGGCGGCGGGACCGCGCTTGCGCGCGCTGTCGGGCGATTCGCCGGTCAAACGCTGGAACATCGCGATGAAGGCGGACGCAGTGCTGTAGCCCATTTCGCGCGCCACGGTTTGCACGGAATGGCCGGCTTCGAGCATGCCCAGCGCCGACACCACGCGCAGCCGTTGGCGCCAATCATTGAATGACATGCCCAGGTGCTGCTGGCAGTGGCGCAGCAGCGTGCGCTCGGTGATTCCCGCCGTGGCGGCCCAATGCGCAGCGCCGCGCTTGTCGCCGGGATGGCGCTGCAACGCGGATAGGATGGGCGCCAGCACGGGCTCGGTGGTAGAGGGCAGATAGCTGGCGTAGGCGCGCGCCCCGCGCAACTGGTCGATGACGACCTGCGCCATCCGACGATCCTGGGGCGTGGCCGGATAGCGGATGCCGCGCCGCTCGTAGTCCCCCAGAATCGCCCGGATGACGGGGCTGATCTCCAATGTGCATGGCGCATCAGGCAGGCCGGCGCAGGCCTCTGCTGGAATATCGATGCAGGCGTAATGCACTTCGCCTTCGTTCTGGCAGCAGTGCTCGACCCCGGGCGGTATCCAGATGGCGTACTGCGGCGGCGACAAATAGCTGACGCCCTCGATGCTGATTTCCATGATGCCCGACAGCGCGAAATTCAATTCCGCCCAGGGCGAGCTGTGCCGCTGCATGCGCGAATGGGGCGTGAAATGCAGGATGCGGCAGGCCAGCGGGTAGGGCAGGTGGCTGGCCAGCGCGGGCGCGGTGTCAGCAAAGTCCATGTCGGATGCGCGGGAGGGTTTGTCTGTTTTTCATTATATACAGCCATTCAGACAGGCCCTACACTTGCGGCCTGTTCTGATTCCGCATCACCGTCTTATGTCGCGCTCCGACTCCCTCGCCGTTCCTGCCCGCTATCTGCTGTTTCCGCTGCTGGCGGCCCTGATCTGGTCCGTCAACATGATTGTCACGAAGATGGCCGCCGGCGTGATTTCGCCCGCGGTCATCGGCTTTTACCGCTGGGCGCTGGCCGGCGCAGTGCTTACGCCTTTCGCCTTGCGCGGCGTCTGGACGCAGCGCCGGCTGATCTGGCCCTACCTGCCCAAATTCGCCGTGCTGGGCGGGCTGGGCATGGCGCTTTATCAGGGTTTGGCCTACGTGGCTGCGTCCAGCACCACGGCCACCAACATGGGCATCATCACCGCCATGATTCCGCTGCTGACCATCGCGGTGGGCACGGTGGTGCTGCGCCAGCGGCCCACGTTGATGGCGATACTGGGCGGCCTGGTGTCGCTGGCCGGCCTGGCGCTGCTGATCGGCGAGGGCGACCCTGCACGCCTGCTGTCCGTGGGCGCCAACCCGGGCGATCTGCTGATGGGGCTGGCGGCGCTGGCTTATGCGCTTTATGGCGTGCTGCTGCGCCGTTGGGGCTTGCCGGTGGGGCCCTGGGTGTCGCTGTATGTGCAGATCGGATTCGGCGTGCTGTTCCAGTTGCCCGCGTTCCTGATGGCCGCGCCATCGCCGCTGAACGCCAGCAACGTGCCGCTGGTGCTGTACGCCGCGATCTTTCCGTCACTGTTCGCGCCTTTTCTCTGGATGCAGGGCGTCAAGCATCTGGGGCCCAATCGCGCCAGCATTTTCCTGAACCTGATGCCGGTGGGCACGGTCGCCATCGCCTCGATCTTCCTGGACGAAAAGCCGCACCTGTTCCACATCGTCGGCGGCTTGCTGGCGCTGGCCGGCGTGATGCTCGCGCAGATGCGCACGCCCCGGCTGGGCGGTGCGCGCGCCGGTAAAGCGGCGGGTTGATGCCGGCGCGCCGACCCTGACGCACACCTGTCGGGGTTCCGGCCTACAATCGACGATTCATCAGCTTTCTTTCCCTATACGAGCCCATGGCCCAATACGTCTACACCATGAACCGCGTCGGCAAGATCGTGCCGCCCAAGCGGCAGATCCTGCGCGATATCTCGCTTTCGTTTTTTCCTGGCGCCAAGATCGGCGTGCTGGGCCTGAACGGCTCGGGCAAGTCGACGCTGCTGAAGATCATGGCTGGCGTCGATAAAGAGATCGAAGGCGAAGCCATCCCCATGCCGGGCCTGAACATCGGCTATCTGCCGCAGGAACCGCAACTGAACCCCGAGCACACGGTGCGCCAATCGGTCGAAGAGGGCCTGGGCGCCGTCGTCACCGCCAAGAAGCGCCTGGACGAGGTCTACGCCGCTTACGCCGAGCCGGACGCCGACTTCGACGCGCTGGCCGCTGAACAGGCCGACCTGGAAGCCATCATCGCCGCTGCCGCTTCCAGCGGTTCGGACGACATCGAACACCAGATGGAAATCGCCGCCGACGCGCTGCGCCTGCCGCCCTGGGACGCCATCGTCGGCAACCTGTCCGGTGGTGAAAAGCGCCGCGTGGCGCTGTGCCGCCTGCTGCTGTCCAAGCCCGACATGCTGCTGCTGGACGAGCCCACTAACCACTTGGACGCCGAAAGCGTGGAATGGCTGGAGCAATTCCTGCACAAGTTCCCCGGCACCGTCGTCGGCGTGACCCACGATCGCTACTTCCTGGACAACGCCGCCGAATGGATCCTGGAACTGGATCGCGGCTACGGCATTCCCTGGAAGGGCAACTACAGCTCGTGGCTGGAACAGAAGGAAGACCGCCTCAAGCAGGAAGAATCCTCGGAATCGGCCCGCCAGAAGACCATCAAGAAAGAACTTGAGTGGGTGCGCCAGAACCCCAAGGGCCGTCAGGCCAAGGCCAAGGCGCGTCTGGCCCGCTTCGAGGAACTGTCGTCCTACGAATACCAGAAGCGCAACGAAACCCAGGAAATCTTCATCCCCGTGGGTGAGCGCCTGGGCAACGAGGTCATCGAATTCAACAACGTCAGCAAGGCGTATGGCGATCGCCTGTTGATCGACAACCTCAGCTTCAAGATTCCGCCGGGCGCCATCGTCGGCATCATCGGCGCGAACGGCGCGGGTAAGTCCACGCTGTTCCGCATGATCGCCGGCCGCGAGCAGCCGGATTCGGGCGAAGTCACCATCGGCCAGACCGTGAAGCTGGCCTATGTGGACCAGTCGCGCGATGCGCTGGAAGACAAGAAGACGGTGTTCGATGCGGTGGCCGACGGCGCCGACATCCTGACCGTGGGCAAGTTTGAAATGTCGTCGCGCGCCTATCTGGGCCGCTTCAACTTCAAGGGCGGCGACCAGAACAAGGTCGTGGGCCAACTGTCCGGTGGTGAACGCGGCCGCCTGCACATGGCCAAGACGCTCATCGCCGGCGGCAACGTGCTGCTGCTTGACGAACCGTCCAACGACCTCGACGTTGAAACGCTGCGCGCGCTGGAAGACGCCTTGCTCGAATTCCCCGGCAGCGTCATGGTCATCAGCCACGATCGCTGGTTCCTGGACCGTATCGCCACGCACATCCTGGCTTTCGAAGGCGATTCGCAAGTGGTGTTCTTCGACGGCAACTACCAAGAGTACGAAGCCGACAAGAAGCGCCGCCTGGGCGAAGAGGGCGCCAAGCCCAAGCGCCTGCGCTACAAGGCATTGAAGTAAGCCTCGCTCGCTTGCCCTCGAAAAATCCCGGCCGTGAATTCGCGCCGGGATTTTTTTCGCGCTGATAGAATCAAAAAACGCATCAGGCGCCGGTTGGTCTCTGCGTAACGCAGGCGGCCCAAAGCCATGGCGACGCCCGCCTGACACGCATCACGCCAAGGCTGGCCGGCACATCCGGCACGCCGCGCTCTCCGGAGATTTCCCATGTTGCTGCAAGCCGCCGATTCCACCTTCCTCATCGTCGATATGCAGGGCAGGCTGATGCCCGTCATCCACGACAACGAGGCCGTGCTCAACACCACGCACAAACTCGCGCAAGCCGCGCGGATGCTCGACGTGCCGGTCATCGCCACCGAACATCACAGCAAGATGCTGGGCGTCACCGTCGACCCGTTACGCGACATCGTGCAATCCACATTTCAGAAGATGCACTTTTCTTCGGCGCGCGAACCAGGCTTCGAAGCGTGGCTGCCTGCTGCGCGCAAGACCATTCTGGTGGCCGGCTGCGAGGCGCATATCTGCGTGCTGCAAACGGTGATCGGGCTGGCGGACATGGGCTATCACGCCGTGCTGGTGTCGGACGCAGCGGGCTCGCGCAAGCCTGCGGACCATCACGCAGCGCTGCGTCGCGCGCGGGCGCACGGTGCTGAAATCGTCACATCGGAAATGGCAATATTTGAATGGATGCAAACTTGCGAGCATCCACGTTTTCGTGATGTGTTACGTCTCGTCAAATAGCGGACGCGGCTTGCAACATCGTCCCTGGGGCACGCAATTATTCTCTCGCCCTTTGACACAATTCCTGGGCAAACCTAACACCCCTGGCGAAGATAGTTTGAGATCCTGAAGCCTCTAAACCCTTATGGGGACCGCGCGCTCGCGTCAGGTCCATGGTGCGGCCCCTGGGTATAAGAATAGGAGCCTCATCATGAAAATCGCATCTCTCTCCAAAATCTGTGTCGCACTGGCCATGACTGCCGCCATGGCGGGCTGCTCGTCGTGGGATGGCATGAGCCATCGTCAAAAGAGCACCGTTGGCGGCGCCGCATTGGGCGGTGTCGCGGGCGCCGTGATCACCAACGGCGGCGTCCTCGGTACGGTTGGCGGAGCGGCGATCGGCGGCGTGATCGGCGATCAGGTCGGCAAGCATTAAGCGCCTGCGCAGCATGCAAAACGCCCGGCAATGCCGGGCGTTTTTTTATGGCCGTGATCCAGTATGAAATGCGCGCCGGCAAGCCGGCGCGGCTGCCGCATCAGGTTTCGTTCTGCGGCATCTCGATCTTCACTTCCAACACTTCCAGCGTGTCCTGGCGTTCCAGGTGCACCTTGATGTCTTCAGGGTTGATCTTCACGTACTTGGAAATCACCGCGATAAGTTCCTGCTGCAGCTGCGGCAGGTAGTCGGGCGAGTCGCCGCGGCCCCGCTCGTGGGCCAGGATGATCTGCAACCGTTCCTTGGCGACGGAAGCGGAAGTTTTCTTTTGACCAAGCAGAAACGACAGGAAGGACATTGCTTACTTGCCTCCGAACAGGCGTTTCAGGAATCCGGGCTTTTCGTAATCGGTAAAGCGCAGGGCCTTGTCTTCGCCAAGGTAACGGGCCACGACGTCCTTGTACGCTTCGGAAACGTCGGTCTCTTTCAGATGGATTGCCGGCAAGCCTTGGTTGGACGCTTGCAGCACCGCTTCCGATTCGGGGATGACACCGATCAGCTTGATGCGCAGGATGTCTTCGATATCGCCCAACGACAGCATTTCGCCGTCGACCACGCGCTTCGGGTTGTAGCGCGTGAGCAGCAGGAATTCCTTGACGGGTTCACCGCCGTCCACCGCCCGCTTGGACTTGGCCGCCAGGATGCCCAGGATGCGGTCCGAGTCGCGCACCGAGGAGACTTCCGGGTTGGTCACGACCAGCGCGTCGTCGGCGAAATAGGCCGCCATCAGCGCGCCCGTTTCGATACCGGCCGGCGAGTCGCAGACGATGTATTCGAAACCCATTTCCTTCAGGTCATTGATGACCTTTTCCACGCCTTCCTGCGTCAGCGCGTCTTTGTCGCGCGTTTGCGAGGCGGGCAGGATGAACAGGTTTTCAAGCTGCTTGTCCTTGATCAGCGCCTGGTTGAGGGTGGCTTCGCCCTGGATCACGTTGACGAAGTCGTACACCACGCGACGCTCGCAGCCCATGATGAGGTCGAGATTGCGCAGGCCGACATCGAAGTCGATGACAGCGGTCTTGTGGCCCCGCATCGCGAGGCCCGCGGAAAAACTGGCGCTCGTCGTGGTTTTACCCACGCCGCCTTTGCCGGAAGTCACCACAACAATGCGTGTCATGACGATCAAACCCTTATGTTCGAATAAATCGCGTTATCGTAAAGCAAAAAGCCCATGTAAGGCTTCTTACAGAATGTGTTGAGACTTGATGTTCCTGCTGCTGGGGCCAGCGTGCTTGCACGCCGCGTCGTCGCCGCCAGTTCAGCCTTTCAAGGCTTCGATCCGCAACGTGTCGCCATCCAGGCGAACCAGCGCCGGCTGGTTCTGCAACGTGCGGTCAAGCTTGTCTTCCACGACCCGATACACGCCGGCCACGGCCAGCAGCTCGGCATCCAGATGCGTGGTGAAAATGCGCGCCGACGTGTCGCCGCGCGCGCCGGCCATGGCCTTGCCGCGCAAGGGCCCGTAGACGTGCACATTGCCATCGGCGATGACTTCGGCGCCCTGGCTCACCATGCCGATCACGACCAGGTCGGTGTGGCGCGCGTACACGCGCTGACCCGAACGCAGCGGCTTGGTGATGACCAGCGCCGAGGCCGAATGCGGCGCTGCCTGCGTGGGCGCGGGGGCGGACGTGGCGCCGCTGGCCTCGCGCGCGGGCAGCGGCTCGCCGCCAGCCTTGGCCGGCTTGTCGTTGGCCGATTTATTTGCGGCGTCGGCGGCAGGCGCGTCCGGGATATCGGCGGGCGTTGCCGCGATTTCCACGGCGGCGGCGGGCACCGATGGCACGGGCGTGGACACATCGTTGGGAGGCGCGGTATCGACCACGGGCGCGGGCCGGGCGGGCGGGGTGGACAGCTCGACTGGCGTCAGGCCCGCGTCGCGCGCGGCCTTCAGGTTGGCGCCTTCGGCCACCACGCCGATCGGGGGCAGGTTATGCGCGCGCAGCGCGTCGACCAGCGCCTTCCAGTCGATCGCTTCTTCGACGCGGCTGGCGTCGATGACCACGGGTTCGTTTTCAAAGAAGCTGCCGGCATCCGCCATGCGCTTGGCCAGCGCGGCGGCGAGGCGTTCGGGGTCCGCGCTGTGCAGGACCACGCGAATGGCATAAAGGGTGGCGCTTTTGAAGTCCAGGGCTAGGGATTCAGTATTCATCTTGATTGTGGCTGGCGGCCCGGGCGCCAGGAAAACGGCGCCCGCAACCGGCTGCGGGATGTCGGGCATGATAACCCGCGCCGGGGTGGGCTGCGCAGGGGGAAAGACGAAAGAAAAAAGCGCCCGAAGGCGCATTTTTTCCGTGTTATGCACGCGCGGCGAGGCTCAACCTTGTGCCCAGGAATCGCGCAGCGTCACGATGCGGTTGAGCACCGGGGCGTCGGGCGTGGATTCCTTCAGGTCGGCCGTGAAATAACCCAGGCGCTCGAACTGCCAGGTGGCGCCCGGCGTGGCGACCGTGCCGGGTTCCAGCCAGGCCGTGACGGTCTGCTTGGAGTTCGGGTTCAGGCAGGCCAGGAAGTCCTTGTCGCCGCCGTCGGGACGCGCATCGGCGAAGAGACGGTCGTACAGGTGGATCTGGGCGGGCACCGCGTGGGCCGCGCTGACCCAGGTGATGTTGCCCTTGACCTTGACGCTGTCCGCGCCCGGCGTGCCGCTCTTGGTGTCGGGCAGGTATTCGGCCTGCACTTCGACCACTTCGCCCGCCTCGTTCTTGGTGAAGCCGGTGCAGCGCACGACGTAGCCGTACTTCAGGCGCACCGTGTTGCCCGGGAACAGCCGGAAGTATTTCTTGGGCGCTTCTTCGCGGAAATCGTCGCGCTCGATCCAGAGTTCGCGCGTCAGCGGGAATTCACGCACGCCGGCTTCCGGATCGTGCGGATTGCGCGGCGCGGTGCACGGTTCGGACTGGCCTTCGGGGTAGTTCGTGATGACCAGCTTGATCGGGTCCAGCACGGCCACGGAGCGGGCGGCGATGGGGTCCAGATCGTCGCGCACGGCTTGTTCAAGCAGGCTGTAGTCGATGCGCGAGTCGGACTTGGACACGGCGGTGCGGTCGCAGAACAGGCGGATCGAGGCCGGGGTGTAGCCACGGCGGCGCAGGCCGAAGATGGTCGGCATGCGCGGATCGTCCCAGCCGTCCACGTGGCCTTCGCGCACCAGTTGCAACAGCTTGCGCTTGCTGGTGACGACGTAGCTCAGGTTCAGGCGGGCAAATTCGTACTGGTGCGGCAAGGGCGTGGCCAGCTTGCCCAGCTCGGCCAGGCGCGTGAGGATCCAGTCGTAGAACGGACGCTGATCTTCGAATTCCAGCGTGCACACGCTGTGCGTGATGCCTTCCAATGCGTCTTCGACCGGGTGCGCCCAGCTGTACATCGGGTAGATGCACCACTGATTGCCCGTGCGGTGATGGGTCGCGTGACGCACGCGGTACATGACCGGGTCGCGCAGGTTGATGTTGGGCGAAGCCATGTTGATCTTCGCGCGCAGCACCAGGCTGCCGTCCGGGTGCTTGCCGTCGCGCATCTCGCGCAGCAGCGCGATGGACTCGGCGGCGGGGCGGTTGCGCCAGGGCGAATCGGTGCCCGGCTCGGTCAGCGTGCCACGGTTGGCGCGGATTTCTTCGGGGCTTTGCTCATCGACGTAGGCGTGGCCGGCTTCGACCAGGGCTTCGGCGAATTCGTACATGTAGCCGAAGTAGTCGCTGGCGAAGTACAGGTTTTCCTTGCCATCGGCGGCCTTCCAGTCAAAGCCCAGCCAGCGCACGGCTTCGATGATGGCGTCGACGTATTCCTGGTCTTCTTTCTCGGGGTTGGTGTCGTCAAAGCGCAGGTGACAAACACCGCCGAAGTCGCGCGCCAGGCCGAAGTTCACGCAGATGCTCTTGGCGTGGCCGATGTGCAGGTAGCCGTTGGGCTCCGGCGGAAAGCGCGTGCGGATGCGGGCCGGATCCGGGTCGCCCTGTTCCTGCACGGCGGCCGGGCCAGGCTTGCCCGCCCAGCGTTTGCCCTGGAAGCGGTTGGCTTCGAGGTCGTCCTGGACGATGTTGAGCAGGAAATTGGATGCAGCAGGGGTCGGCGTCGTGGCGGAGGTCATTCTTGAAAGAATAGGAAAAAGCGGCGACAAAGCGTCAATTTTGCCACGTTCCGCAGCAGGGGCCTTTTTGAACCTCCTGCAACCGGTTTCAAACTGGCCCCACGCGCTTGTAACTGGCTCTACACTACGGGCCATCATGGATATATCCACCCTTTCCCTGGCCCGTGCGCAGTTCGTGGCCAGCCTGAGCTTTCTGGCGCTTTTCCTGGCGGTTTCCCTGGCGCTTGCCTGGGTGCTTCTGTTTTTCAAGGTCCGCGCCCGCTGGTCCGGCCGCGCGGGCTGGACCGCCGCCTACCGCTTCTGGGTCCGCATCTTCGCGCTGGCTTTCGTGTTGACGCTGGCGGCCAGTGTGCCCGTGCTGATTCAGATCGGCAGCCTGTGGGCGGGCCTGATGGACAAGATCGGCAATGTGGCCGGCCCGCTGCTGGGCTACGGCATTTTGTCGGTCTTCATCCTGAAATCCTGCTTCCTGGGCGTCATGCTGTTTGGCCAGCGCCGGGTTTCCGATGGCGCGCACACGCTCGCGGTGCTGATGGTGGCCGTGGGCCAACTGGTAGCGGTGTTCTGGGTGCTGGCCTTGCAATCCTGGATGCAGACGCCCGATGGCGCGGTGCTGGTCGATGGCCGCTATCAGGTCTATGACTGGATGGCCGTGGTGCTCAATCCCTCGGTGGGCTGGCGCATGGCCGTGGTGGCCGTGGGCGCGGCGCTGGCCGCTTCGTTCCTGATGATGGGCGTGACGGCATTGCAGGCCCTGCGCCGCCCGCTTGGCGATGGCGAGCGCAACGCCTTCAAGACCGCGCTGGTCATCGCGCTGCTGGCCGCGATCCTGCAAATTCCCGTCGCCACCGGCGCGGGGCAATTGATGGCCAAGCTGCAACCGGCCAAGGCCGCCGCGGCTGCCGGCTTCTGGGAAAGCGGTTCCGAGCCGCAACTGGTGCTGTTCGGCTGGCCCGACGCACGCGCGCACACCAATGTCTCCGATGTGACCATCCACAATGCCGGTGGCCGCTGGCTGCACCGCAATGCGGACGGCAGCTATATGGGCCTGGACAAGTATTCCGGCATGTTGCCGCCGGTGGCGCTGACGTTCTGGTCGCTGCGCGTGGCCGTGGCGCTGGGGCTGTTGATGCTGGCGGTGGCGTGCGTGACGTTCCTGTGGACCTTCCGGCGCGGGCTGGATCCCTCGACCTTGCCCGTGTGGTGGCAGCGAGTGCTGTGCGGCATGATGTTTTCGGGCGGTATCGCCGTGGTGGCCAGTTGGTGGGTGTCGATCATCGGCCTTCAACCCTTCGTGGTGAACGGCACCATCACGCAATCCGAGGTGCTGGGGCAGATCCCTTCCAGCACGGTGCTGTACGGGCTGTTGGGCTATGGCCTGTTGTACGCGCTGCTGTTGGCGGCGTTCACGGGCATGTTGTTCCACGCCGCCCGCTACGGGGTCGTGCCGGTACGTAAATTGAGCGGGGGAGCGCCATGATCGCCATGTTGGCCGCATCGCAGGGGCTCAGTCCCGAAGACCCTTCATTCTGGATGCCGCTGGCCTTCATGGCGCTGTTGTTCGTGGTGATCGCCGCGGGCATGGTGCTGGATGGCTTCGATCTGGGCGTCGGCATCCTGCTGCAACTGGCGCCCGAACACGAGCGCGGCCGCATGATGTCCTTGTTGAGCCCCTGGCGCGACGCCAACGAATTCTGGCTGCTGCTGGGCATGGGCCTGTTCGCCTCGGCGTTCCCCTTCGCGTGGGGCGCGGTGCTGGGCAAGCTCTACGGGCCCCTGACATTCATGGTGCTGGGCGTGGTGCTGCGCAGCGTCTCGTTCGAATTCCGCATCCGCGCACGCAACGAAATGAAGCCGCGCTGGATCTTCGGTTTCTGGGCCGGCTCCATCATCACGGCCTTCGGTCAGGGGATGTTGCTGGGCCGGATCGCCACGGGCTATCAGTCCGATGCCGGCTATGGCTGGTTCGCCATGTTCGTGGGCCTGTGCGCGGTGGCGGCCTATGTGCTGCTGGGCGCATCGTGGTTGGTCATGCGCGTGGACGGCGACCTGCAACGGCGCGCGGCCTACTGGGCGCGCCACGCCATCCGCTGGACGGCGGTGGGCATGGTCGCCATCGCCGTGACGCTGGGACTGGCCAATGCGGGCATCTTCTACAAATGGAGCAACATCGCGCACCTGAGCCTGGCGGCCACGGTGTGGGTGCTGATGCTGGCCGGGTATGTTGCGGCCGAAATGCTTCTGGCGCGCCTGCCGGGCAAGGCGGAACGCTTCAGCTGGCTGCCCTTCGTGCTGTGTGTGGCGCTGTTCCTGCTCATGTTGAGCGGCCTGGCCTACAGCCTGTTCCCGTACCTGATCCTGGATGACATGACGCTGTGGGATGGCGCGGGTGCGCTGGGGTCGATGCGCCTGGTGTTGGCCGGCGCGGTGGTCGGCATTCCGGTGGTGCTGGTGTTCAACATCCTGGCGTACCGCTCGGTCTTCGGCAAGGAACGCCCGCCGGTGCCGCTCTTGCCGCCACCTTCGTACTAGGCCGCGGCGTCCCTGTGTTTTCGAATGCTATCGGCCCCCGCTTGGGGGCCGAATCTTTTGATCACCGATTCAGGCGACGGTGAGCACGCCGCCACGGATTTGCACGCGCACGGGCGATTCCAGCAGGCCGCTGGCCTTTACTGACCAAGCCGCTGGCATTTACAGGACCAGGCCGCCGCCCCTTACAGGACGGGCTTGGCCACGCGTTGCAGGATCTCTTCGCCGTAGGCTTCCAGCTTGCGCGCGCCCACGCCGCTGATGTGGCTCAGGGCATCCATGGACTCGGGCTGCGCCAACGCAATTTCACGCAGCGTGGCGTCGTGGAAAATCACGTAGGCCGGCACGCCGTGGCTCTTGGCGACCTCGCCGCGCCAGGCGCGCAGGGCCTCGAACACGGGTTGCAGTTCGGGCGGCAGGTCGATGGCGGCAGCCTTGGGACGGCCGCTGCTGGTCTTGCCCGAGCGCGTTTTCTTTTCGGATTCGCGCCGCAGCATCAGCTGGCGTTCGCCCTTGAGCACCGCGCGGCTGCCTTCGGTCAGGGCCAGCGTGCCGAAGCCTTCGTTGTCCACCGTCAACAGGCCTTGCGCCAGCAACTGGCGCAGCACGCCGCGCCAGGCCGTGTCGCTCAGGTCTTCGCCCACGCCAAACACACTCAGGGTTTCATGACCGTGCTGCTTGGTGCGATCGGTGACCTTGCCGCGCAGGATGTCGATGATATGGCCCGCGCCATAGCGCTGCCCGCGTTCCTTCCACAGGCGGTAGACGGCCGACAGCACTTTCTGCGCGGCCACCGTGCCGTCCCAGGCTTGCGGCGGTTCCAGGCAGACGTCGCAGTTGCCGCAGGCGGTGATCTGCTGGCCAAAGTACGCCAGCAGCCGCACACGCCGGCACTCGACCGTCTCGCACAGGCCCAGCATCGCGTCCAGCTGCTGCCCCAGCCGGCGGCGATAGGATTCGTCGCCCGGGGATTCGTCGATC
Organism: Achromobacter piechaudii NBRC 102461; assembly: GCF_001571245.1. Classification (GTDB taxonomy): domain Bacteria; phylum Pseudomonadota; class Gammaproteobacteria; order Burkholderiales; family Burkholderiaceae_B; genus Achromobacter; species Achromobacter piechaudii. The sequence continues at coordinate 237,302 of NZ_BCTK01000005.1, forward strand.
ATGCGGCGCTGCTGCACCACGTCTTGCAGGCCATAGGCCAGCCAGGCCGTGGCGGGCAGGCCGTCGCGGCCGGCGCGGCCGGTTTCCTGGTAGTAGCCCTCGACGGATTTGGGCAGGTCGATGTGGGCCACGAAACGCACGTCGGGCTTGTCGATGCCCATGCCGAAGGCGATGGTGGCCACCATGACCACGCCGTCTTCGCGCAGGAACCGGGCCTGGTTGGCCGCGCGCACCTGGGGGCTGAGGCCGGCGTGATACGGCATGGCGTCGATGCCCTGGTTGCACAGGAATTCGGCGGTCTCTTCGACGCGCGCGCGCGACAGCCCATACACCACGCCCGACTCGCCTTCATGTTCGGTGCGGATCATTTCCAGCAGCTGCTTGCGCACTTCGTTCTTTTCAACGATGCGATAGCGGATGTTCGGGCGGTCGAAGCTGGACACGAAATGCCGCGCGTCGTCCAGCGACAGGCGCTGGGCGATTTCAGTGCGCGTGTCCGCCGTGGCCGTGGCGGTAAGCGCGATGCGCGGCACGTCGGGCCAGCGCTCGTGCAGCATGGACAGGCCCAGGTATTCCGGCCGGAAATCGTGGCCCCATTGGGATACGCAGTGCGCTTCGTCGATGGCGAACAGCGCGATGCGGCCGCGTTCCAGCAGTTGCAGGCAGCGGTCGGTCAGCAGCCGTTCGGGAGCGACGTAAAGCAGGTCGAGTTCGCCCGCCAGAAATGCCTGTTCGACGTCGCGGGCCACGCGCCATTCCTGCGTGGAGTTCAGGAACGCGGCGCGCACGCCCAGTTCGGTCAGGGCGTCGACCTGATCCTGCATCAGCGCGATCAGCGGCGACACGACGATGCCGGTGCCTTCGCGCACCAAGGACGGGATCTGGTAACAGAGCGATTTCCCTCCGCCCGTGGGCATCAGGACGAGCGCGTCGCCGCCGTCGATCACTTGTTCGACAATGGCTTGCTGGTCGCCGCGGAAGGATTCGTAACCGAAAACGCGCTGTAGTACGCCCAGGGCGCGCGCGTCAGACATGGGGGTAGGCCGGAAGCATCATGGCAGGGATTTTAAGCCGCAAATTCCAGGCGGCTGTTTCAGAGGGATATTTCCGTCCGTCTTGCGGCCCGCTACCAGCTCAGCCACGTGCCGCGCATGAAGGTGTCCACTGGCATGCTCAGGTTGGCGCGCCATTCGTAGTTGCCCGACACGATGTCGCGGTCGGCCCCCACGGCCAGCTTCACCTTGGGCGCCACGAACATGCTGTGCGACAGCCCCACGCGCTGCTCGGCAAGCGCCGAACCCTCATGCAGGCCGGAATACGTGCCGCTGAATGTGCCCCAGCCCGTGATCGGCACGCCCGCCGACAAGGTATTGCGCGACTGCGGGGCCGAGGCCACGCCGCCGGAATACGTGGACAGGTCGCCAAAGCCCGCCCCGATCTGCTCGTTCGTGTAGCCCAGGTTGACGGTGTCCGCGACTTCGACGCTGTAGCCGAAGCGGTAGCGCCAGGCGTTGGATGCGTCAAACGAGCTTTGCGTGGCGCCTGCCTGGAAGGTGCCGTATTCCCCCGCCGCGTAGGTCGTGCCCATGCCGCGCGTGGTCAGCGAGGGGGCGCTTTGCATCTGGCCTTCCACGGTCAGCGCCGGCGTCAAGCCGTAACGCACGCTGCCCATGCCGACCGAGGCGCCGTAGTCGACCGCGCCGGAACTGGCGGCCGGGTCCATGCGATTGAGTTTGCCCACCGACGACGAATACCCAAAGCTGCCTTCCGGCACGGTCGCGGCCGAGCCGGCCCAGTTGGCGATCTGCAAGCCGCCGACCGGCGCGGTGCTGCCCCAGGCGGGTGCGTTGGCGTTGATATTGCCTACGGTGAGCGAGGGGCCGGCGGTGTTGCGGTAGACCCAGTTGCGGTCGCCGCCGTAGCGCAGGCCGTCTTGCCCGCTGACCGACGCAAACCAGGGCCGGGTCGGACGCGAAACGCCCGAAATCACCACCACCGGCACGCGGGGAATGTCGCTGTCTTCCAGGGCAAAGGAGTAGTTGGGGAAGATGTCGTCTGGGGAGCTGGCATCCGGAACGGCGCCTTCCGTGGCGCCGGCGACCTGGTCCTCGCAAGCCAGCGGGCCGCCTTCCATGCCTTCCGACAGCCCGGTGTTCAGACCGGGAATGGGGACGGGAGGGCTGTCCGCGCCCCCCTGCACGCTGGTGTCCATGGCCGGTTCGGTGGCGCGCAAGCCGCAAGGCGGCGGGCCCAGGGGCACCGCGCGCGATTCCATCGACGGCGCGGGACGCACGGGCATGGGCTGTACGGGGGACAGTACGCCGATGCCGCGTGCGACCAGCACCGGCGCGCCCGGGGAGGGCGTCGCGTTTGAATGGGGGGACGCAGCCAGCGTGTCGGCAAGCGCGGTAGCCAGCGGGCAGCAGAATCCCGTCGTCAGCGCCACGTGCAACAGCCGTCTGCGCCAGTTTGCAGGGGCGACCATAAAAACCAGTGTAGAGAGGGGCAGCCGCTGTAGCTGTAAACGATTTTTAGTAAACCGGACCAGCGGCAAGATCGAGGGCCCCATTTTACGGCGAGTCGATTACGACGGGAACGGGTCAGTTTGCGCCACCAACATCGTGCAACAGGTGTATTTCAGTTGATTTCCTGCCTCTTGCGGCCTGGCGCGCCGGGACGCACTATGGCAGCCATGGACAATCCTCATACCAAGCTGTTGGTCGTAGACGACGACCCGGCCCTCAGACAATTGCTGGCCGATTACCTGAATCGGCACGGCTACGACACCTTGCTGGCGCCGGACGCCACCGACCTGTCATCGCGCATTACCCGGTACGCCCCTGATCTATTGGTGCTGGATCGCATGTTGCCTGGCGGCGACGGCGCTGACGCCTGCCGCCGCCTGCGCGAGCAGGGCGAAGACATTCCCGTCATCCTGCTGACCGCGCGCGACGAAGCCGTGGACCGCATCATCGGCCTGGAAGCCGGCGCGGACGACTACGTCGGCAAACCGTTCGACCCGCGCGAGCTGCTGGCCCGCATCGAAGCGGTGCTGCGCCGCAAGCGTGGTCCGTCCGCCCTGACCAAGGACGCACCGGTCACTTTCGGCCCCTTCCTGTTCGACCCCTCCACCCGCCAGTTGTCGCGCGACGGCACCGTCGTCAAGCTGACCGGCGGCGAAATCAATCTGCTGGAAGCGCTGGTGCGCAACGCGGGCAAGCCCTTGTCGCGCGAACGCCTGCTGGCGCTTGCGCGCGACGATGACGCGGGCGAACGCAACGACCGCGCCATCGACATCGCCATCCTGCGCCTGCGCCGCGTCATCGAAGACGACCCGAAGCAGCCGCGCTGGATCCAGACCGTCTGGGGCATCGGCTACCGGTTTTCCCCCTGATGCGTTTCTCCGCCCGCTTCCTGGTGCCGCGTTCGCTGCGTGCGCGCCTGATCCTGCTGATCCTGGGCGCCGTCCTGTTGACGCAAGCGGCCACGCTCGTGACGGTGTCGTACTTCCGGCACAAGTTCATGGAAGACGTGGCCATCGGCTATATCGTCACCACGATCCGCACCCTGCGCGCGGCCCTGTCCGAGGTGCCTGCCGAGGACCGCGCCGACTTCGTGCGCACGGCCTCGCAGAACCAATGGCGGCTGTGGTCGCGCGTGTTGCCCGCCGAAGCCAAGCTTCAGCGCTTCAACGGGCGTCGTCCGGCTCCGCCGCCGCGCAGCGCGGCCCGACCGCCCCCTCCGCCGCCCTCCGACGCGCGCTCCGCAGAGCCGCCGCCTCCGCCGCCCGATGGGCGCGACGACGACCGGACCGATCCGCGCGCCGCCCAGCAGCGCGAGGCGGATCGCGCCGCGCACGAAGAGCGCATTAGGCGCTATCAACCCGAACCCGACGACATCCGGCGCGACCTGCGCGTGCTGGTGCAGTTGCTGAACGAGCGGCTCAACGACGGCACCCGCGTGGCCTTGTCGCGCGGTCCCACGCCCGAGATCTTCATTTCGTTGGCGCCCAATTCCGCCAGCGAAGACGTGCCGCGCCTGCGCGAATGGCTGGTGATTCCGCTGGAACGGCTGGATCCGCCCGTCGCCACGCCGTTCATCGCAGCCTGGCTGGGCGGGCTGGGCCTGCTGTTGCTGCTGGCCGTGGGTTTTTCGTGGCACATCACGCGCCCGATCACCCGGCTGGCGGACGCCGCCGACCGCCTGGCTGCCGGGCAGCCGCAGCGCGTGGAGCCGTCCGGCCCGCATGAAACCCGCGCGCTGGGCGAACGCTTCAACGCGATGCTGGACGCGCTGGCCGAGTCCGACTCGGTGCGTCGCACCCTGTTGTCGGGCCTGCCGCACGATCTGAAGGGGCCGCTGTCCCGAATGTGGCTGCGCATCGAATTGGCCGACGATCCCAAGCTCAAGGAGGGCCTGCGCGCCGACCTTCAAGACATGCAGCACATGGTCGACCAGTTCATCGGCTTTGTGCGGGGCACGGACCCGGCCGCCTACCGCTATGCGCCCATCGTGCTGACCGACTGGCTGGTCGAACGCGTGGGCGCGTGGCAGGGCGCGGGCACCGATATCCACTTGAAGTCGGTGGATGAGGACGCGCCGCTGGTCGTGCAGGCCGACGCGGTGGCGCTGGGCCGGCTGTTGGACAACCTGATCGGCAATGCGCTGAACCATGGCGCGCCGCCCGTTGACGTCAGCCTGCGCCGGGAGGATCGCGTTGCGGTGCTGGACGTGGCGGACCATGGCCCCGGCATCGTCCCCGAACGTCGCCTGGAGGCGCTGCGTCCCTTCAGCCGGCTGGACGACGCGCGCACCCGCACGGGCAGCGTGGGCCTGGGCCTGGCGCTGGCCGAAGCCATCGCGCGGGCGCATGGCGGATCGCTGGAATTGCGCGAGGCGGAGTCGGGCGGCTTGTGCGTGCGGGTGACGCTGCCGCTATCGGAACACGCCTGACGCGGCGGGAGGCTCACCATACGGTACGATGCATCCTGCTTCGTCCCTTGTCGTTTTCCGCACCATGGCCATCCAGTCCGATTCTCTTTCCTCTCGTCCCGACGCCCCCCGCATCGTGGCGCCGCAGCCGGTATCGCCCAACGAGGAATCGATCGAGCGCGCCTTGCGGCCCAAGGCGCTACAGGAATACGTGGGTCAGCAGCGCGCGCGCGAACAGCTGGAAATTTTTATTGCCGCCGCCCGCAAGCGCGGCGAAGCGCTGGACCACGTGCTGCTGTTCGGCCCTCCGGGCCTGGGCAAGACCACGCTGGCCCACATCATTGCGCATGAAATGGGCGTGCAGTTGCGCCAGACATCCGGCCCCGTGCTGGAGCGTCCCGGTGATCTGGCGGCCTTGCTGACCAATCTGGAAAAGAACGATGTGCTGTTCATCGACGAAATCCACCGCCTGTCGCCCGTGGTCGAGGAAATCCTCTACCCGGCGCTGGAAGATTTCCAGATCGACATCCTGATCGGCGAAGGCCCCGCCGCGCGCAGCGTCAAGCTGGACCTGCAACCCTTTACGCTGGTGGGCGCCACGACGCGGGCCGGCATGCTGACCAACCCGCTGCGCGACCGCTTCGGCATTGTGTCGCGGCTTGAGTTCTACAACGCTACCGACCTGGGCCATATCGTGACCCGCAGCGCCGGGCTGCTCAACGCCACCATCACGCCGGACGGCGCGGCGGAAGTGGCGCGCCGCGCGCGCGGCACGCCCCGCATCGCCAACCGCCTGCTGCGCCGCGTGCGCGACTACGCCGAGGTCAAGGCCAGCGGCACCATCGACGCCGACGTCGCCGGCCGCGCGCTGGCCATGCTGGAAGTGGACCCGCAGGGCCTGGATCTGATGGACCGCAAGCTGCTTGAAGCCATCATCCACAAGTTCGATGGCGGGCCGGTTGGCGTGGACAGCCTGGCCGCCGCGATCGGCGAAGAGCGCGACACCATTGAAGACGTGATCGAGCCCTACCTGATCCAGCACGGCTACCTGCAACGCACTCCGCGCGGCCGCACCGCCACGCTGTCGACCTGGCGCCATCTGGGCCTGGCGCCCCCGGCTGGCGCGGCCACCGGCAGCGGCGACCTGTTCAACAAGTAGCTGTCGGGCTCGGCGGATCACCGGCAGCCCGCTGCTGCCGGGCGCGCGCGAATCAGCGGCAGCCCGCCCCGACGGGGCGCACTCGGATCAATGCCAGCCCGTCACTACCGGGCGCACGGGGATCAACGGCAGCTCATCCTTGCCGTACGCGCATGGATCAAGGCAGCCTCCATAAGGGGGCGGCGCAATCGGCGTGACAGGTTTATGATCCTGGGGTTTCGACATCCCGCGATCAAAGGACCAGATTTCCATGCTGCCCGAACTGCCCACTTATGATGACGTCGTACGCGCCAGCGAGCGCCTGGCCGGCAACGCACACCGTACGCCCGTCCTGACTTCGGCCACGGCCGACGCCATCAGCGGCGCGTCGATCTTCTTCAAGTGCGAAAACTTCCAGCGCATGGGCGCCTTCAAGTTTCGCGGCGGCTACAACGCCATCGCGCGCCTGAGCCCCGAACAGCGCGCCGCGGGCGTGGTGACGTTTTCGTCCGGCAACCATGCGCAGGCCATCGCCTTGGCATCCAAGCTGCAAGGCGTGTCGGCCACGATCATCATGCCGCTGGACGCCCCGGCGGCCAAGCGCGCCGCCACGGAAGGCTACGGCGGCAAGATCGTCACCTACGATCGCTACACCGAAGACCGCGAACAGATCGCCCACCGCATCCAGGCCGAAACCGGGGCCACGCTGATCCCGCCCTATGACCACGAAGACGTGATCGCCGGGCAGGGGACGGCCGCCAAGGAACTGTTCGAGGAAGTCGGCGAACTGGACTATCTGTTCGTCTGCCTGGGCGGCGGCGGGCTGTTGTCGGGATCGGCCCTGTCGGCCTTCGCACTGAGCCCGCGCTGCCTGGTGTACGGCGTGGAGCCGGAAGCCGGCAATGACGGCCAGCAGTCGCTGCGCAAGGGTGAAATCGTCCGCATACCCGCCCCCAAGACGCTTGCCGACGGCGCGGCCACCACGCACCTGGGCAACCTGACGTTCCCGCTCATTCAAAAGTATGTGCGCGATATCGTCACCGTCGCCGACGAACAGTTGGTGACCACCATGAAGTTCTTCGCCGAACGGATGAAGATGGTCGTCGAACCTACGGGCTGCCTGGCTGCCGCCGCGGTCATGCAGAACGTGGTGCCGGTGCGTGGCGCGCGGGTCGGCGTCATCATCAGCGGTGGCAACGTCGACCTTCCGGTCTACTCGCGCCTGCTGGCTTCCTGATGCACGCGCGGCGGCCCGGGTCCGGGCCGTCGATGCGTGCTTGCGGTTGTCGCCTGTGCAGGGCAGAATCGGGTCTCGATCCTGACGAACAGGGGCCAGCTGCATGCGTATCCTTGTCATCGGCGGCACCGGTTTCATCGGCCGTCATCTGATTGCCCGGCTTTCCGGCGACCTGCACCAGATCATCGTGCCCACCCGCCTGTTGGCGCGCGGCAGCGAGCTGCAAGTCCTGCCCACGACCACGCTGATCCAGACCGACATCCACGACGATGCCGTGCTGGACCGTCTGGTCAGCGGCTGCGACGCGGTGGTGAACCTGGTGGGTATCCTGCACGGCAATGTCGGCAAACCTTATGGCTCCGCGTTTGCGCGGGCGCACGTGCATCTGCCGCAGCGCATCGCGCGAGCGTGCCAGCGTCATGGAGTTCGACGCCTGCTGCACATCAGCGCGCTGGGGGCCGATTCCCAGGGCGACAGCATGTACCAGCGTTCCAAGGGCGACGGCGAGGCCGCCATCAAAGCTGAATTTCCGTCCGGCATCGACAGCGGATGGACCATCTTCCGGCCCTCGGTCATTTTTGGCCCGGACGACAATTTCACCAATATGTTTGCATCGCTGGCCCGCTGGCTGCCGGTGCTGCCGCTGGCGGGTGCGCACGCGCGCATGCAGCCCGTCTATGTCGGAGACGTGGTGGCGGCCATGGCCACCGCGCTGGCCGACAACCACACTTGTGGCAAGACCTATGAATTGGGTGGGCCGCAGGTCTACACGCTGGGTGAGATCGCGCGCTTGTGCGCGGCCTGGAGCGGGCATCCGCGCCCGGTGGTGCCCGTGCCGATGGGCGTGGGGCGCATCCAGGCCCGCCTCTTCGAATGCATGCCCGGCGAACCCTTGATGTCGCGCGACAATCTGGATTCCCTGCGCCGCGACAACATCTGCGTGGGGCCGATCGCGCCGGAATTGCGCGTGGTGCCGACGGGCCTTGAGGCCGTGGCGCCGCGCTATCTGCAGCGCGCGTCTTAGCGCGCCAGCGCCTTCAATGCCTGCTTGATGCCGTCGGACACGCCCACGCCTTCGGGCAGGCCCTTGAGCGCCGACAGCGATTCCTTTTCCGAGTACCCCAAGGCCAGCAGCGCATTCAGGATGTCCGACTGATGATCCGGCGTGGCGTGCGACGCGGCGCCGATATCGGCCCCCAGCTTGCCGCGCATTTCCAGCAGCAATCTTTCGGCCGTCTTCTTGCCGATGCCCGGCACGCGGGTCAGTCGGCCCGATTCCTGCAAGGTGATGGCCTGCGCCAGATCGGCGACCGACATGCCGGACAACACCGACAGCGCCGTGCGTGCGCCGATGCCGCTGACCTTGATCAGCTCTCGAAACGCGCTGCGTTCGCCCGCCGTGCCAAAGCCATACAGGATGTGCGCGTCTTCGCGCACCGTCAGGTGCGTATAAAGCGTGACGCGCGCGCCGGTCTCGGGCAGCGAATACAGCGTCGTCATGGACACGTCGATGTCATACCCCAAGCCGCCCACGTCCACGCAGATGGTGGGAGGCAGCTTTTCGATCAGGGTTCCGGTAATGCGTCCGATCATGGTGATGAAGGCCTGGTAGCGGTGGCGCGCGCGGGATGCGCGGCGAATGCGGGCATTCTATACGCGCGGGGGGCGGGGGTGACGCAGTGGGGGATTTAGCGGATGGCCTGCGCGGCTTGCGCGCAGCGGGATCAGCCGATCAGGCGGCCATTGCGGATGCGCGTCTTGCCGCCCATGCGCAGCGCCGTGCCCAGCCGTTCCAGCTTGTCCTGCATGGGGCCCACGTGCGCGTGGCAGATGGCGCAGGCCAGGGCGTCGGCGGAGTCGGGGGCGGGCACGCCGTCCAGGGACAGCAGGTGCTGCACCATCATCTGCACCTGCTCTTTGGCGGCGCGTCCGGTGCCCACGACGGCTTTCTTGATTTGCAAGGCGGTGTATTCATGCACCGCCAGCGAACTGTCCGCCAGCGCGCATAGCGCCGCGCCGCGGGCCTGGCCCAGCAGCAGGGTCGAGGCCGGGTTGGTGTTCAGAAAAACGATTTCCAGCGCCGCGACATCGGGTTGCGTGTCGCGCGCGACCTCGCGCAGATTGTCCAGGATGACTTTCAGGCGCTCGGCCAGCGTCAGCGCCGGCGGGACCACGATGGTCCCGCTGGCGACATAGCGCAGCCGCGAACCCTCGGCATCGATCACACCGAAGCCGGTGCGGCGCAAGCCGGGATCGATGCCCAGGACGCGCATCAGTGGCGGAAGTGGCGGGTGCCGGTCAGCACCATGGCGATGCCATGCTCGTCGGCTGCGGCGATGACTTCGTCGTCACGCATGCTGCCACCGGGCTGGATCACGCAGGTCGCGCCTGCCGCCACCACGACGTCCAGGCCGTCGCGGAAGGGGAAGAACGCATCCGACGCCACGGCCGAGCCCTTCAGCGTCAGGCCGGCGTTTTCCGCCTTGATCGACGCGATGCGCGCCGAGTCGATGCGGCTCATCTGGCCGGCGCCCACGCCCAGGGTCATGCCGCCGCCCACGAACACGATGGCGTTGGACTTGACGTACTTGGCGACCTTCCAGGCGAAAGCCAGGTCATTCATTTCCTGCTCGGTGGGCTGGCGCTTGCTGACCACCTTGAGCGCATCGCGCGGCACGTTGTAGGCGTCCGGGCTCTGCACCAGCCAGCCGCCGCCCACGCGCTTGATGTCGAAGGCGTTCTGGCCCACGCCCATCGGCACTTCCAGCACGCGCACGTTCTTCTTGGCGGCCAGGATGGCCAGCGCGGCGCCGTCGTAGGCGGGCGCCAGCAGCACTTCCAGGAACTGCGCGCTGACGGCTTCGGCCGTGGCGGCGTCCACCGGGCGGTTAAAGGCGATGATGCCGCCGAACGCGGAGGTCGGGTCGGTCTTGAATGCCTGCTGGTAGGCGCCCAGCGTATCGGCCGCGACGGCCACGCCGCAGGGGTTGGCATGCTTGACGATGACGCAGGCCGGCGCGTCGAAGCTGCGCGCGCATTCCCATGCGGCGTCGGCGTCGGCGATGTTGTTGTAGGACAGTTCCTTGCCCTGCAACTGGCGGTAATTGCCCAACAGCCCGGCCGGACGCTGCGCGTCGACGTAGAACGCGGCGGTCTGGTGCGGGTTTTCGCCGTAGCGCAGCGCTTGTTGCTGCTTGACCTGGAGGGTCAGCGTGCCCGGCCATTCGTTGCGGGCCGGCACGGCTTCCTGGGCCGGCTCGGCGTCGGCCAGGCTGGTCAGGTAGGCGGCGATGGCGCCGTCATAGGCGGCGGTGTGGGCGTAGACCTTCGCGGCCAGCGCCAGGCGCAGGCCATAGGACGTGCTGCCGCCCTTGTCCATTTCGGCCAGCACGCGCGAGTAGTCGACCGGGTCGATCACGACCGTCACGCCACCGGCTTCGGTGCCGTGGTTCTTGGCGGCGGCGCGCAGCATGGCGGGGCCGCCGATGTCGATGTTCTCGACCGCGTCGGCGAACGTGCAGTCCGGCTTGGCGACCGTTTCACGGAACGGATACAGGTTCACCACCAGCATGTCGATGCGATCGATGCCCGCCGCCTTGATGGTGTCCATGTGCTCGGCGCTGTCGCGACGGGCCAGCAGGCCGCCGTGAATCTTGGGGTGCAGCGTCTTGACGCGGCCATCCAGGATCTCCGGCGAACCCGTGTGGGCAGCCACTTCGGTGACGGTCAGGCCGGAGTCGGCGAGCAACTTGGCGGTGCCGCCAGTCGACAAGAGGCGCACGCCACGCGCAGCCAGGGCGCGGGCAAATTCAACGATGCCGGTCTTGTCGGACACCGAAAGCAGGGCGGTTTCGATTTTCATGGTGGGGGACGGGAGTCGGGCGGTGAGCCTTTCTCGTTCAGGTCGGGATGGGAAATCGGGGTGGGAAAGGTCGGCGCCCGCCGGGGGGGGCGGCCTTCTCGGAAAAGCTATACCTGGATATTGTGCGCCAGCAACTTCTTGCGCAGTGTGTTGCGGGTGATGCCCAGCATTTCGGAAGCGCGCGACTGGTTGCCGCCCGAACGCTCCAGCGCTACTTCAAGCACCGGGCGTTCCACGCAGCGCATCACCATGTCCCACATATCGTGGGGCTCGGATTCACCCAAGTCTTCGAAATAGCGCTCCAGGCTGGCGCGCACGCATTCTTCCAGGACATCTTTCTTGCTCATTTGAGTACAGATATTTTTATGTTGGTGTTGTGGCGGTTATGCCGCCATCAGGGCTTCTGCGACCGGCGCCCGGTGGGGCATTGCGTCGCGCGAGAGGGTATCGAACCAATCCGACACCGCCCGCCACTGGTCGCGGGTATTGTCGATCAGGTTCATGCGGGCGCAGAACGAATCCGCGCCCGGCAGGCCGTCCAGATACCAGCCAATATGCTTGCGCGCCGTGCGTACGCCGGTGTGTTCGCCATAGAACCGGTAATGGTCGTCGAGATGTTCAAGCAACAGCTCGCGCATTTCCCCATGGGAGGGAGGGGCCAGTGACTCGCCCGTGCGCAAATAGTGATCGATTTCGCGGAAGATCCAGGGACGGCCTTGAGCCGCCCGGCCAATCATGACCGCGTCGGCGCCAGTGTAATCCAGGACGTGCTTGGCTTTTTCAGGCGAGTCGATATCTCCGTTTGCGATCACGGGGATGGTCAGCTCGGCCTTGACGGCGCGGATAGTGTCATATTCCGCCTCGCCCGTATAGAGGTCGGCGCGCGTACGGCCGTGCAGCGTCAGCGCCGCGATGCCGGCATTTTCGGCCAGCTTGGCCACGCGCAGCGCATTGCGGCTTTCGCGGTCCCAGCCCGTGCGAGTCTTCAGCGTGACCGGCACGCCCAGCGGCGCGCAGGCCGACACCACGGCGTCCAGGATGCGGGCGATCAGGTCTTCGTGGCGCAGCAACGCCGAGCCGGACGCCACGTTGCACACTTTCTTGACCGGGCATCCCATGTTGATGTCGATGATGCGCGCGCCCTTGTTGGCGTTGAACACCGCCGCCTCGGCCATCATTGCGGGGTCGGCCCCGGCAATCTGGACCGAAATGGGGGCGATCTCGCCGTCATGGTTCAGACGGCGCGATGTCTTCACGCTATCCCATAGCTTGGGGTTGCTGGCGGCCATTTCGGACACCGCGTAGCCGGCCCCCAACTTCTTGCAAAGTTGTCGGAACGGACGGTCCGTCACGCCCGCCATGGGCGCGACAAGAACGTTGTTGGGAAGGGTCCATTGGCCTATGCGCATGGTCACATTTTAACCGGCTCGATCGAACCCCCGTTTTTGGGGGGCGACAGCTTGGTAACAAGCGGGGAAGAAAACCCACGGCGCGGCGCGGATCGTAGGGGCGGATCACCGAAGCTGCCCGGGCGGCCTGAAGGGTCGAGAAAGAGGGCGCAAGCCGGCCCGGCCGGGACGGCTCAGGCGCGAAAGCCCTGCAACAGATGCTTGGCCAACGGCGCGCGCAGCGGCGAGGCCAGATCCATGCCCAGCAGCGCCAGGCCGCAAGCATGTTCGACGGGCGCCAGGCCCGTGGCGAAGACGCGGGGCATCAGGTCCGTCAGGCCCGCCGTGATGGCGCGGTCGACGTGCCGCGCCTGTGCGAATTCCGCCAGCAGCAGGCTCGGGCTTGCCGCCGGCCGCGTCAGCCAACCGGCCAATGTCTGCGCCAGCCGGGCGGCATCGCGCAGCCCCAGGTTCAGGCCCTGGCCCGCGACGGGATGCAGCGTCTGCGCGGCGTTTCCGATGGCGACCACGCGGCCCTGCACCTGCGCGCGCCGCGCGGCCAGCGCCAGCGGGAAGACGTGGCGCGGGGCGTGGCTGGACAAGCGGCCCAGCCGATCGCCGAATGCCTGCGTCAATGCCGTGGAAAAGGCGGCGTTGTCCATCGCGGCAAGTTCGGCCGCGCGTTCGGGCGCGCTGCACCACACCACCGAATAGGCGTCGGGCGTCTGGGGGTGGGGCAACAGGGCCAGCGGGCCCTCGGAGGTGAATCGTTCCCAGGCCCAGCCCCGGCGCGGCAAGGTGGCGTGGGCGGTGGTCAGGACGGCGTGTTGGCCGTAGTCGCGGCGCACGTCCGTGGCGCCGGCGCCGTCCGACTGCACGGCGACCTGGCACAGCAAGGTGTTGTCGCCCTGGATGATGCGCACGCCGTCCGCGTCCTGGCGCTCGACCTGGGCGGCAGGGCCGGACAGCACCGTGACGCCAGAGGCAGCCACGCGTTCGTCCAGCTTGGCATGCAGGCCGGAATACGCCACCACGCTGCCCAACTGCGGCACGTTGAAATCGGTGTTCTGGATGACGGTGCGGCCCAATCGGCCACGCTGCGACACGTGGATGTTGCGGATGTCGGCCGAGCGATCGGGCCACGCCTGCAACGACTCCAGCAACACGCGGCTACCGTGGTTCATCGCCAGCACGCGGGGGTCGGCGGCCGGAACGGCGGCGGCGGGCGTGACCGGCGTGGGCGTGCTGCCCGCCAGCAGCGCGATGCGCGCCGGGTCCGGCGCCACGCGCGCCAGCATCAGGGCCAGGACGCGGCCCACGGGGCCGGCGCCAAGAATCGCTATGTCGAAGGCGGATGCAGTCATGCCGGGATTTTAACCGTCCACTACAATCCGGCACAGCGAGCGCGGCGGGCCGCGCGTAACCCTTTCGGTTGATCGACATGACGCAGGTCCAGGCTTCTACTTCGCTGTCCGCTGCCCCCGCCCGCCGCCCGCGCGGCAAGGTCACCTTGGGGCTGCTCGCCTGCCTGTTCGGCTGGCTGGGCGCGCACTGGTGGTATCTGGGCCGCCGGCACGCCTGGGCGGTCACGCTGCTGACCGTCGTGTGCCTGTTCTGCGCGTTTCGCTTCTACCCCGTCTGGTACGACAACCCCGCCTTCTTCGTCGTCTTCATCCCCATGATCGACGGGTTCATCGAAAGCGCCGTGTTCTCGCTGATGTCCGACGAGAAATTCGACCGCCGCTACAACCCCGATCTGGGCCGGCCCACGTCCACGGGTTGGGGGCCGGTGCTGGTGGCGCTCATGGCGTGCCTGGTGGGGTCTGTGGTGTCGATGTTCGCCATCGCAATGGTGGTGGTGTATGTCTGGGTGGCGATGGGTTGGCTGGACGGGCTGGTGCTGTAGGCCGGCTCGGCGGCCGATTTCCTCGATCAGCGGGTATGGCGCGAAGCCGCCGCTGCGGTAATCGGGCGGCCGCCGCCCGACGCCTACGCGCAGCTGTCGCCCCCGCCGCCCCTGCGCGGCCTGCGCCTATTCCCGCATCAGCGCTTCGATCTCCGATGCCTTGACCGGCACCCCACGCGTAATCAATTCGCAGCCTTCGTCCGTGACCAGCGCGTCGTCCTCGGTGCGGATGCCAATGTTCCAGTAGATTTCCGGCACGTCGTCGGCGGGGCGCACGTAGATGCCGGGTTCGATCGTCAGCATCATCCCGCGTTCCAGCTTGCGCCATGGGCGGTCGCCACCTTGCACGGGACCGGGCTCACGGTAATCGCCGACGTCATGCACGTCCAGGCCCAGCCAGTGGCCGGTGCGGTGCATGTAGAAGCGGCTGTAATCGCCCGATTCCAGCACGCCGTCCAGCGAGCCCTTCAACAGTTTCAGGTCGATCATGCCCTGCGCCAGCACACGCAGCGCGGCTTCGTGGCCGTCGTTGAAGGTGCGCCCCGGCGCGGTGGCCGCCGCCGCGGCCTCTTGCGCCGCCACGGTCAGGTCGTACAGCGCGCGCTGCGGACCGCTGAAACGGCCATTGACGGGAAAGGTGCGGGTGATGTCGCTTGCGTAGCTGTCCACCTCGCAACCCGCGTCGATCAGCACCAGATCGCCGTCGCGCAGCACGGCCTCGCCAGCGGGGTAGTGCAGCACGCACGCGTTGGCGCCGGCAGCGACGATGCTGTTGTAGGCCACGGCCTGCGCGCCATGGCGGCGGAATTCATACAGCAGTTCGGCTTCGAGCTCGTACTCGTGCATGCCGGCGCGGGCGACTCGCATGGCGCGGGCGTGGGCGCCGGCCGAGATCTTGGCGGCGCGCCGCATGGTGGCAATTTCGGCCGCATCCTTGATCAGCCGCATTTCGGCCAGCAGGGGGCGCAGGTCCTGCTGGCGGCTGGGCGGCGCATGCCCGGCGCGGGCCGCCTCGCGGGCGCTGGCCAGCCAGCGATGCAGGCGTCCGTCGTGGCGCTTGTCACCCGCCAGCGGGGCGTAGAGCGTGGGATGGTCCAGCATCAGCTTGGGGACAAGCTCGTCCAGCGCATCGATCGGGTGGGCGTCGTCAAAGCCGAAGTATTCTGCCGCCGCCTCGGGACCGAACCGCTTGCCTTCCCAGATTTCATGCTCTACATGGCGCGGCCGGCAGAACAGCAGCGCGCGGTCCGTGGCCCCTGCGATCAGCACCAGCCAGGCGGCGGGCTCGGTAAAGCCGGTCAGGTAGAAAAAGTCACTGTCGTGGCGGTAGGGGAATTCGGCGTCGCGGTTGCGGATGGCCTCGGGGGAGGTCGCCAGGATGGCGATCCCGCCGCCTTCGGCCCGCATCCGTTGCATCAGGCGTTGGCGACGGGCGGCAAAGGGGGCGATGTCGGCGGGAGGCAGGCTCATGGCGGGCAGGGGCGCGAACCCCGCGAAGAATGTGGATGCGGCTTACTTTACCCCGCTATCGCGCGCAAACAACAGCAGAACCGGGTATCGCACGACGACGGCTACATGAGACTGGACGGCGCGGTTTGCGCTGCTACAATCGCGTCTCTGTCATTGGGGAGTAGCCATCCTTTGTCCCCAAAGGAGTTAGCGTCAACAGACTTGGTGGTTCAGTGCCGCGTAGCGGTTGCTAGAACCCCATGGCGCTAACGGTTTCCATGCACGCGGCCCCGCCCGCCGCATGGATCAGCCAGGCGAGACCTTTGGCCGCGTAGCGTTCACCCTAGCCGGGCGAGCCGTTGCGTCGCGCCAATTGGTTTCTGCTCGTCCGGCTGCACTCATATGTTGCTCACCCTGTTCCTGTTTTTCCTGTCCGCGGCAGTGATTTATTTCGCCTGCGAATTCTTCGTCAATGGCGTTGAATGGGTCGGACACCGCTTTCACCTGGGCGCTACCGCCACCGGCACCGTGCTGGCGGCCTTCGGTACAGCCCTGCCCGAAAGCGCGGTCACCTTCATGGCCGTCGTGTTCGGCGAAACCCCTGAACAAAAAGACATCGGCGTTGGCGCGGCCATGGGCGGCCCGCTGGTATTGGCGACCTTGGCCTACGCGGTGGTGGGTATAGCGCTGTGGCGCGCGCGCCGGGGCGGCCAGCCGGCCAAGGCCAACTGTATCAACGCGGACCAGCGCCGTCTGGCCCGCGACCAGGCCTGGTTCATGGGCATCTTTGTGTTCAAGGTGGGTCTGGGCCTGCTGGCCTTCGCCTGGAAGCCCTGGCTGGGCATCCTGTTCCTGGCTACTTACGGCCTGTACGTCAAACGCGAACTGAGCCACGACGAGGAGCGCGCCGATAGCGAAGATCTGGAACCGCTCAAGCTGCGTCCGCGCGACACGGACCCTTCGATGTTCTGGGCGGCCTCGCAAACGATTCTGGCGTTGGTGGTGATTGCCGGGGCATCGCACGTCTTCGTGAATCAGATCGAAGTGCTGGGCGTGGCCATGGGCGCGTCGCCGCACGTGGCGGCCTTGCTGCTGGCCCCGGTGGCCACTGAACTGCCCGAAATCATGAACGCGCTGATCTGGGTGCGGCAGGGTAAGGAACGCCTGGCGCTGGCCAATATCTCGGGCGCCATGATGATCCAGGCCACCATCCCCAGCGCATTGGGCATCTTCATGACCCCGTGGCTGCTGGATGCGCCCTTGCTGGCCGCCGGCCTGTTCACCATGTTGTCGATCGGCCTGTTGTGGCTGCGCTTCCGCCGCTCGGTCATGAGCGTGCCGGCGCTGTCCGCCGTAGGGGGCTTTTACGCGTTGTTTGCCGCGTACCTGGGCTGGCATTTCTACGCCTGACGCGAGACGGGCAGCAGACAGAAGCGGCGCAAAACCCTGAGGGGTTTGCGCCGCTTTTTATTTTTTTGCGGCCTTTGCGCCCGCGAGCCGCAAAAACCTTGTCCATCAGTAAAAACCCGCGTAAAATCCGTCTGTTATCCATCTCAGGAGCAGTCTTCGTGAATACCGATTCCGGCGAAAGTAGTCGATCTTGCATCGACATCGCTGTCTGACAGGAAACACGCAGAGCTCCATCTGCCGCATCCTGTCATACAGGTTGCGGCGTATCCCAAGCCCGGGGTTCCTACCCGGGCAATAGCGCAAGCCTTCGGCTTGCCGGGACATTCCCCAACGTAAACCGCCAGAACCGCCGCTAGTCGCAGCGTCAGCGTTCGTGCACGTTTTTCGTGCGCGCCCGCCAAGCGCCGCGTCCGGCTGCACGCGTACTCGCGATCACGCTCCCCATTTCGCAATGGAGGTCGTTATGCGTTTCTTCGACTTGTTCCTACGCCGCGCCGGCGTAGACCGTGCCACCGCCCTGGGCCGCCGTCGCGGCACTTCGCGCTTGACGGTCATTTGCCCGCGCGACGAACTGGGCGCCTTGCGCAAGCAGATCTGCCTGGACTTCAGCGCCGCTGGCCTGGACGTCTCGCAAGTGCAGGTCGACCAAGGCCGCGATCCCAATCTGGCGTCGGCTTGCATCACCGTCAATTGCCCGCCCGAACTGCGCGCTGAATTGATGTCGCAAGCGCGCCGCCTCAGCGCCAATCCCGCCGTTCGTCACGTGCATTTCGGCGCGCAAGCCGCCGCAATGGCCGCGTAAAACGCCCTGTCTTCTGGAGAGATCATGCCTAGTGCCTTAGACCCCGACCCTCGATTGCGCCAAGTGCATGGCGCCGGCATGCCTGTCTGACCTGTCTTCTCCACTGCGAGCCGACCGGCCGGACAGACATTCCGGTTCCGACGGACTCCGCAGCATTGAATCCCGGCCTGGCCCTCGTCGCCGCTGACGAACGTGCCCCTGACGCCGGTCTCGATTCCTAGCTAGCTCCCTTTCCGTTTTCCGCACTCCGGCGCGATCCCACGCGATCCGGACACCGGCAACTTTGCCCCGGTGCCTGAGCACGCCCGTAGCGGGCGGATCGACGGCTTTCTTGTGATTGCCGCGGTTCGCTGCTGCCCGCGTGCCTGGCCAGGGAGCGGGCGAGCCTGTGTCTCCGACAAGAAATCAAAGAAAAACCGGAGCACTCCGATGTTTACCTTCCTGAAATCCTTTTTTTCGTCCGCCGCTGGCCGTCGGCGGGCAGGCCGCCACTTCCGCCGCACCCCCATTCTTGAGCAGGGCGCGCAAACGGCTGTCGCCTCGACGCCTTCCGACGCCTCGCGCGGCGCCAACCGCCGCATGCTGGAGCAGTCGCGCATGGGGCTGGACGCCTTGTTCTCGCTACTGGCCAGCGGTCGTGGCGGCCTGACGCAAGAACAGGCGCTGGCCGCCCGTGAACGCCACGGCGCCAACGAGGTCGACCATGAAAAGCCACTGGCCTGGTACACGCACCTGTGGCTGTCTTACCGCAATCCCTTCAATCTGCTGCTGACCGCGTTGGCCGGGCTGTCGTGGCTGACCGACGTGCGTATGGCCCAGGCCGACGACAAGTCGTGGACGGCGGTGGGCATCATCGGGTCCATGGTGGTCATCTCGACCGTGCTGCGCTTTGCCCAGGAACTGCGGTCGAACCGTGCCGCCGAAGCGCTGAAAGCCATGGTGCAGAACACCGCCACGGTGTTGCGCGCCGACGTGCTGACGCCGGAAGCGGCAAATGGCAGGCGCGTCTTCGGCGCGCCGCTGCACGACTCCGGTTCGTACCAGATGGAAGTGCCGCTGGCCGAGCTGGTGCCCGGCGATGTGGTGCTGCTATCGGCTGGCGACATGATTCCCGCCGATTGCCGCATCCTGAACGCCAAGGACCTGTTCATCGCCCAGGCCGCCTTGACCGGCGAGTCGCTGCCGGTGGAAAAGCACGCCGTCCAGCGCGAGCACACCGACAACTCGCTGGAACTGGAGAACATGGCTTTCATGGGCACCAACGTGGTCAGCGGCTCGGGCAGCGCGATGGTCATCGCCACCGGCTCGCAGACCTATTTCGGTCAGCTGGCCGGGCGCGTGACTCAGGAAAGCCGTGCGCCCACGCAGTTTCAACAGGGCATCAACCGCGTCAGCTGGGTGCTGATCCGCTTCATGCTGGTGATGGCGCCCATCGTGTTCGTGATCAACGGCGTCACCAAGGGCGACTGGCTGGAGGCGCTGCTGTTCGCGCTGGCGATCGCCGTGGGCCTGACGCCCGAGATGCTGCCGATGATCGTCACCGCCACGCTGGCCAAGGGGGCGTTGCGCATGTCGCGCCGCAAGGTCGTCGTGAAGCGGCTGGACGCGATCCAGAACCTGGGCGCGATGAACGTGCTGTGCACCGACAAGACGGGCACGCTGACGCAGGACAGGATCGTGCTGGAACGCCACACGGACGTATACGGTTCCAGCAGCGATGATGTGCTGGCCTATGCCTACCTGAACAGCTACTACCAGACGGGTCTGAAGAACCTGCTGGACGTGGCGGTGTTGCAGCATGCCGAGGTCAAGCGCAGCCTGAACCTGGCCGCCAAATACCGCAAGGTCGATGAGATTCCTTTTGATTTCTCGCGCCGCCGGATGTCTGTCGTGGTCAATGAAACGGAAAACGGGCGCGACCACCACGAATTGATCTGCAAGGGCGCGCTGGAAGAAATGTTGACGGCGTGCACCCGGCTGCGCGTGGGGGATTCGGTTTTCCCCCTGACCGACGCGCGGCGCGAGGACATCCGGCGCGTGACGGCGGAGCTGAACCGCGACGGACTGCGGGTGATTGCCGTGGGCGTCAAGGAGATGCCGCCCACGCAGCTGGCCTACGGCGTGGCGGACGAGTCCGATCTGGTGCTGGTGGGATACATCGCGTTCCTGGACCCCCCCAAGGAATCGACCGGCCCCGCGCTGGCGGCGCTGAAAGCCTCGGGCATCGAGGTCAAGGTGCTGACCGGTGACGTCGAGCTGGTCACGCAGAAGGTCTGCCGCGAGGTCGATTTCGAAGTGCGCGGCGTCTATCTCGGCGCGCAGATCGAAGCGATGGACGACGCGCAACTGGCGGTGGCGGTGCGCGAGGCGAACGTGTTTGCCCGGCTGACGCCCGCGCACAAGGAACGCATCGTGCGCAGCTTGCGCGCCCAGGGCGACACCGTGGGGTTCATGGGCGATGGCATCAATGACGCACCGGCCCTGCGCGCCGCTGACGTCGGCATTTCCGTGGATTCGGCGGTGGATATCTCGAAGGAGGCTGCCGACATCATCCTGCTGGAAAAAAGCCTGATGGTGCTGGAGGATGGCGTGATCGAAGGCCGCAAGACCTTCTGCAACATGCTCAAGTACCTGAAGATGACGGCCAGCTCGAATTTCGGCAACGTCTTTTCGGTGCTGGTCGCCAGCGCCTTCCTGCCGTTCCTGCCGATGCTGCCCATCCACCTGCTGCTGCAAAATTTGATGTATGACGTGTCGCAGACGGCAATTCCCTTCGACAATGTCGACGAAGAACTGCTCAAGAAGCCGCAGCAATGGGATGCGGACGGCTTGGGCCGGTTCATGGTGTTCTTTGGCCCCATCAGCTCATTGTTCGATATCGCCATGTTCGCCATCATGTGGTTCGTGTTCCACGCCAATGCGCCCGAGCATCAGACGTTGTTCCAGTCTGGCTGGTTCGTGGAAGGCTTGCTGTCGCAAACGCTGATCGTGCACATGATCCGCACGCGCCGCATTCCTTTCCTGCAAAGCCGCGCGGCGTGGCCGTTGATGGGCATGACGGCAATGGTGGTGCTGGCGGGCCTGTGGCTGCCGTTCTCGCCGCTGGCCGAGTACTTCCAGCTGCAAGCTTTGCCGTGGGGTTATTTCCCGTGGTTGGTGGGGGTGCTGTTGAGCTATTGCGTGCTGACGCAATTCCTCAAGGGCATTTGGGTACGCCGTTACGGCTGGCAGTAAGGCCGCAACGGGCCACATAGGGTGGGGCGGGCGCGGGCGCTCGCCCCCTTTGGAGCAAAGCATGAAAAAGGCATTTTTTGCGGCCCTCATCACGGGTCTGGCCCTGCCGCCCGGGCTGGCCGCCGCCGCTGCGGTCGAGGACTTCGGCCTGCAACTGTACGGCGTGGTCGACGCCGGCGTGGCCGTGACCAGCGTGTCCGGCCAGGGCAGCCACGCGGGCGTGCTGAACGGCGGGCTGACGGATTCGTTGTGGGGCCTGTCGGGCGTCGAGGATCTTGGCGGCGGCTGGCGCACGCGGGTCCAACTGGAAAGCGGCTTCGACCCGTCCAGCGGCCAGTCTGCCGAAGATGGCCGCTTGTTCAACTACGCCACCTGGGTGGGCGTGGGCAACGAGCGCTATGGCGAGGTGCGCCTCGGGCGCCAACACACGATCGGCCAGATGTACGGCAATGCGTTGGAGATCGCGTCCTGGAAGGAAATGGGAATGGGCGCCACGTTCAAGGCGTCGGACAACTACCAGTTCAGCAACATGGTGAACGTCACGTCGGCGGACTGGAACGGCTTTCAACTTGGCGCCGGCTATTCCTTCGACGCCGACGACCAGAATCGTTTCCGAACCAACCAGAACCCGCGGGCCACCAGCGTCGGCCTGAAGTACGAAAGCGGCCCGCTGCTGGCCGTGGCCACCTGGGACCAACTGCAGCTGGGCGACTCGCCAGCGGCCAGCGGCAAGCGGCCCCGCGCCGTGCAACTGGGGGCGGCCTACGACTTCGAGGTCGTCAAGGTGTCGCTGGCCTGGTCGCGCCAGCAAAACGGCTATGTGGGCCTGGACGGAGGCGATCCGGACGGTCTGGGCCAGGGGCTGGGTCCGGCCCCGTTTGTGCAGGGGGGCACGATCAACGCCTGGCTGTTGGGCGCCAGCGTGCCTATCGGCCCGGGTACGTTGCTGCTGCAATGGTCGCTGGCGCGGCCCGACTGGCAATGGGATAACGGCATGACGGCGCGCAAGGCGCAGGTGGCGACCGTGGGTTATACCTATGCCTTGTCGCCTCGCACCACGCTTTACAGCTTTGCCGGCTACGCCTCCAACTACACGCTGGATAATCAGTTCGACCCTGCCAATTCCCACACCACTCGCGTCGGAGCGGGCGTGTCGCATCGCTTCTGATCCGGCCGGCGTATCGGACCAGGGGCCGGCGCGGTCTACTACAATCAGCCCACCGGTCGGGGTGCGTCGCCGGCTCTGTCTTTCCCGATGTCTTTCGGATGGCCCGTATGGATAGTCTTGAATGGCTCATACCCTGGGAGGTTTCTCCCACGCTGGTCGCCTCCTTCGTGGTGGCGATCGTGCTGTTCGTGCGCGGCCAACGCGTTCACCACGTCACCCGCGCGCGCCGCTTTTTCTTCTGGGCGGGTCTGGTGCTGCTGTATCTGTCGATGCACACCCGGGTCGATTACTACGCCGAACGCATGTTCTTCATTCACCGTATCCAGCATCTGGTGCTGCACCATCTGGGTCCATTGCTGGTGATGGCGGCGTTTCCGGGGCAGGTCATGCGCGCGGGGCTGCCGATGTCCTGGCGCATTCGCCTGCGCGATTTTCTGCGCACCCGCAGCGGGCGCGTCACCGTCGCGGTGCTGACCAACAAGATTTTCGTGCCGACGCTGTTCGTCTTCCTGGTGCTGGTCTGGCTGATCCCGTCCGTGCAGTTCTATTCGATGCTGGACTGGCGGCTGTACCGTCTGATGAACTGGTCCGTCGTCATCAGCGGGTTCATGTACTGGAACCTGATCCTGGACCGCCGCCCCGCGCCGCCCGCCGCCATGACGCCGGGTGGACGCGTCATTTCCCCCGTGCTGACCATGCTGCCGCAGATGGTGGCGGGCGCGGTCATCGCCTTCACTGAAAGCGATATCTATCCGTTGTTCGAGTTGTGCGGACGCGCCATCGCCATGTCAGCCCAGACCGACCAGACCATTGGCGGCCTGACGATGTGGATTCCGGCCGCGCTGGTCGAAGTGATCGGCTTGATGGTGGCCTTGGGCACGTTGATGCGCCTGTCGGCCAAGGGAAGACTGCGCAAGGTGGACCGCGATGCGCGCGCCCGGGCCAAGGCCCGAGCGGCGTTATCCGCCTGAGCCCGGGGGCCGGGCAGCGATTGGGTTATTCCGGCACCAGGCCATGATACTTCTTGCCCAGCGCCACCGTGGCCTGGAACATGCCTGCCTTGTTGCCGCAGTCGTAGCGCACGCCTTCAAAGCGGTGCGCGTATACGGCGCGCTCGCGCATCAGCGAAGCAATGCCGTCGGTCAACTGGATTTCATTGCCGGCGCCCATCTTGGTCGAACGCAGGTGGTCGAAAATGGCGGCTTCCAGCACGTATCGGCCCACGACGGCGAGTGTCGAGGGGGCGTCTTCGGGATCGGGCTTTTCGACGATATGCGTGACGCGTTCGGTGCGCGGATCCAGATGCGATTCGCCGGCGCGGGTGGCCACGATGCCGTACTTGCGGGTGTCGGCGCGGGGCACGTCCTGCACGCCCAGCACGCTGGCGTTCTGGGCCACGGCCACGTCCACCAGCTGCTTCATGGCGGGCGTGTCGGCGTCGATCAAGTCGTCGGCCAGCAAGACGGCAAAGGGTTCGTCGCCCACGGCGGGGGCGGCCGACAGGACGGCGTGGCCCAGGCCCAGCGGCGCGGATTGGCGAATGTAGAGACAGTTCACATGCGCGGGTAGAATGCCCCGCACCATGGCAAGCAGTTCGTGCTTGGCTTTGCTTTCCAGGTCGGATTCAAGTTCCGGCGCGGAGTCGAAGTGGTCTTCGATGGCGCGCTTATTGCGTCCGGTCACGAATATCAGGTCGGTGATGCCTGCGGCAACGGCCTCTTCGACGGCGTATTGAATCAATGGCTTATCGACCACGGGCAGCATTTCCTTGGGCATCGCCTTGGTGGCGGGCAGGAAGCGTGTGCCCATGCCGGCGACAGGGAAAACAGCTTTACGGACGGGACGCATTGAGACCTCGTTTAGAGTATCGATGAAACATTTTAAGCTCATCGCTATCATAGGCTTATGAACCGCAGGAAAATGCCATCCATTTGCGCGATTGCGAAACGCAGCGCGATTCTGGGCCTGAGCGTCGCGTTGATCGCTCCCTCCATACCGGTCGCCGCCTGGGCGCAGCCGGTCGGCCTTCCATCCATGGGCGCGGCATCCGCAGCCGAACTGTCCCCGATGCTTGAACGCAGCCTGGGGCAGGCCATCATGTCGCAAGGTCGGCGTGACCCCACTTATGTAGACGACCCCGAACTCAGTCAGTACCTGACGACCATGGGCCGCAAACTGGCCGCCTTTGCGCCAGGGGCCGTGCCCGACGTGGAAATGTTCGGCGTACGCGATCCGGAAATCAACGCCTTCGCCATGCCGGGTGGATATATCGGCGTCAATACCGGGCTGATCGTTTCCTCTGGCAGTGAGTCCGAACTGGCCGCCGTGCTGGCGCACGAAATCGGCCACGTCGTGCAGCGACACATCGCGCGCGGCATGACGCAGCAGAATCAGAACGGCATGGTGATGCTGGCCAGCCTGGCTGGCGCGCTGTTGGCCGCGCTGGCTGGCGGTGGCGGAAACCTGGCGATGGGCGTGGCCGCCTTCGGACAGGCCGCCGCCATCAACCGCCAACTGGGCTTTTCCCGCGATGCCGAACGCGAGGCCGACCGTGCCGGCTTCCAGATGTTGACCAAGGCGGGCTATGACGCCGAGGGCATGTCCCAGATGTTCTCGCGGCTGATGAACGCATCGCGCTTGAACGAGGGGGCGGGCGGTGGGTCCTGGGCCAGCACCCACCCCTTGTCCATCGAGCGGATGTCCGATGTACAGAACCGGGTGCGTTCGCTGCCGGCCTCGCGCCATATCGATAGCGATGACTTCTGGTACGTGCGCGCCAAGATGCGCGTGGTGCAGGGCCGCGATGCCGTCAGCTTGCGCTCGGCCGGACAGCAATTGCAGGACGAGGCGCAGGCCCTGTCCGGTGTGCGCCAATCAGCGGCTTATTACGGTCTGGCCCTGCAGGCCTTCCAGCGCAACAACCTGGCGGAAGCGGACCGATACTGGAATCTGGCCACCGCTGGCGGCCGCAATTCCGCCCAATTGGCCAAACTCAGCGTCGACATCGCCCTGGCTCGCAAGGAAAATGCGCGCGCGCTGGAGCTGGCGCAGGCCGCCACCAAACGCTGGCCCGAGCAGCGGGCGCTGGGCATTGCCTACGCGCAGGCGCTGCAAAGCAATGGCCGCCATGCCGATGCGCAGGACTATCTGCGCGCCAAGATCAAGCAGTGGGGCAGCGACGAGCCCAGCCTGTACCAGATGCTGGCGCAAAGCGAAGAACGCAATGGCAAGCCGGTGCAGGCGCGCCGCGATTTGGCGCGCTTCTATGTGATGACCGGCGCGTTCGCGGCTGCGGAATCGCAGTTGCAGCAGGCGCGCGGCCTGTCCACCGATTTCTACGAGCAATCGCAGATCGACGTGCAGATCAAGGAAGTGAAAGACAAGCTGGCCGAAGAACGGCAACTGCTGGAGCGCTTCAAATCCGGTTGATGGCGCGTCGCGCCGGCCGGGTTGCTCCGGCCGGGTTGCTCCGGCCGTGCCGTGCTACAGACCGGTTTCGAAGAAGCGGCCCAGCCGCTGCGGCAGCCAGTTCAGATGCGCCGGAAACGCGCCTGTAGGAAATCCGGCATGTCCGCCATCGCTGGGTTGGTGCAGCAAGATGACGGGCGAGCAGTCTTCCGGCTTGGGCAGCGAGCCCGCTGGAATGAACGGGTCGTTGCGGGCGTTGAGCACCAGCGTGGGCACCGAAATCTTGGGCAGCCACGGCTTGCTGGACGCGCGAGTCCAGTAATCCAGCGCGTTGCGAAAGCCGTGCATCGGCGCGGTGTAGGTGTCGTCGAATTCGCGCAGATCGTGCGCGTGGGCGATACGCATCACGTCAATGGCGCCAGGAAAACGATGCGCCTTTTCCAGCACCTTGTGCTTGAGCGTTTTCAGGAAATGCGCGCTGTACACCCGGCGATTGAATACGCCCGTTGACAGCGTCTTGCCGCAGGCGACCAGGTCCAGCGGCACGGATACGCCAGCCGCGGCGGTCAGCCAGGTCGTGTCTTCCTGGTGTTCACCCAGGTATTTGAGCAGCGCATTGCCGCCCAGCGATACGCCGACCGCATGCCAGCGGGCGTGCGGAATGCGGTCGCGCACGGTCTTGAGCAGAAAGCCGACTTCGGCGGAATCGCCCGAGTAATACGCGCGGGCCAAGCGGTTGGGCACGCCGGAACAGCCACGGAAATGCGCGATCACGACGATCCAGCCGCGCGCCCGGAAGTAATGGGCGACGGACTGGGCGTAGCGGCTGTTGCTGCCGCCTTCCAGGCCGTGAAACAGGATCAGCGCGGGCGTGTCCGGCGTCTGCGGCAACGAACGCCAATCCGCATCCGTCATCCAGCGCGCCGCGGCCGTCTTGCCGTTGGCGACCGGGCCCTGTCCGCTGACGGGCGCGCCATCGGCCGCCTTGTGCGGAAAGAGTCCGGGGCCGGTCCAGTCGAAGTCTACGAAGTCGGTGTCAGGCGTTTCCACCCGGTCTCGCACGAAGGCGATGCGGTGGTATTGCGCGAACACGGACGCATAGATCGTCTGGCTGTCGCCTCCGGGCAACCAGGAGGGAACGGGGCAGGGGGACGAATCAAGACGAGCAGCGGCCAACTAAAAATCCACCCGATTCAATGCAGCATGTCGGGCACGTCGTGCAAGTCGAGCACGCCGGCTTCCGTGGGCGCCGACGACGAATGGTGCATGACCATGCGCCAGCCGGTAGGGCCCTTGTGGTAGATGTTCGTGGCGTAGCAGTTCGCGAACTGCGTGCCTTCGCGCGTGCGCACCGCAACCTGTTCGACCAGCACGTGTACCGCGCACATCATGCTCAACATGACCAGCGGGCGCAGCGGGCGCACATGCAGCGGGCCGTTGGACAGCACTTGTTGCCAGGAATCGTGCACCGCCGAGTGGCCGACGATGCGCAAGCCTCCCGGGTGGATGCAGACGACTTCTTCGTCGTCGGCCCACACCTGCATCAGACGGACGCAATCCCCTTGCTCAAGGGCTTCGTAGAACGCGTGTTCGGCTTCTTCAGGTGTGGCAAACATGGCTGCTGTAACGGTGGCGTTGGGGCGGCGTAGGCGTCTGGATCAGTGGTGGCCGTGCAGTACCGTGCCGGCCTTCAGACGGTATTGCGCGCCACAGTAGGCGCAGCTTGCGGAGCCGGTGCGCGCGACGTCGAGGAAGACGCGCGGGTGCATGCTCCAGAGCGGCGCCTTCGGGCCGGGACAGAACACGGGCAGGTCTTCAGCGCCGACTTCAATGACTTCGTGAGCGTTGGGGACGGCGGCCGGGGCAGCGGTCATGGATATTCCTGAATAAAAAAACCGATAAACGGCAGGTTGGAGCAATGTGCGACGGGTGTTGGACCCACCGCGCGAATCACAACTGACTTAGCCAGTGATGGTACTTCGGGACGCGGCCATTCACCATGGCCGATTTCGCGCCGCGCCAGGTCCCACCCGCCAAGAATTTTCAGGCGCGTATTGTATCAAGCGACGAGGTTACAATACCGGCCTGTTCGCGCACCGGCGTGGTGCCATTCGGCCCACGCAACCCGTAAGAGTTCCCATGTCGTCCTGTCCGAATCGCCAGGGGCCAGCCGTTGTCCTCTGAACCCGCGCTTTCTGAATCCGAAGATCCCCGCGCGGTGCGTCAGCAGCGCCTGAAGGCCTTTCGCGCCGGCGTCCACGCCATCGTGCCTGCCCTGATCGCTACGGCGACCTGGGGTTTGGTGACCGGCGTGGCGATGGTCAAGTCGGGGCTGACCGAATCCATGGCGCTGGCCATGACCTTGCTGCTGTACGCAGGGTCGGCCCAGCTGACCTCGCTGCCGCTGATCGCCACGGGCGCGCCGCTTTGGCTGATCTTCGCCGCCGGGTTTGTCGTGAACCTGCGCTTTCTGATCTTCGGCGCGGCGCTGCAACCGTATTTCCGGCATCTGTCCTGGCCGAAACGCCTGGGGCTGGGCTACTTCACCACCGACATGGGCTTCGTGCTGTTCATGCCGCGCTACGGCGATTCGGCCGAACGCGGCACGCGCGACCAACTCTGGTTCTTCCTGGGCACGATCGTGCCCGGCTGGCTGGTCTGGCAATCATCTTCGATCGTCGGCATCTACCTGGGCACCATGGTGCCCACCGGCTGGTCACTTGATTTCGCGGCGGTGCTGGCGCTGTTGGCGATCACGGTGCCGTTGGCCAACTCCAAGCCGATGCTGGTGTCCATGCTGGCTGCCGGCGTGGTCGCGTGGACGGGGCAGGTGCTGCCGTTGCGGCTCGGCCTGGCCGCGGCCGTCGTGGCCGGCGTGGTGGCCGGCATGTGGGCCGAACGATTCTTCAAGGCGCGCGCATGACCCTCTGGCCTTCCGAGATCTACGTCTATTCAGCCATCCTGTTGCTGGCCCTGTGCAGCGTGCTGACGCGCGCCGGCTTCATGCTTTTTGGCGATTACATCCCTTTGCCCGATGGCGTGCGGCGCGCGTTGCGCTACGCACCGGCGGCCGCGCTGACCGCGATCGTCGTGCCGGACCTCCTGCCCTGGAAGGCGGGTTTAGGCCCCATATTCGATTACAAGCTGGTGGCTGGGCTGGTCGCCATCCTGGTTTTCCTGCGCACGCGCAGTGCGGTGCTGGTCATTGTCATGGGCATGCTCGTGTTGTGGGGGCTGCGCTGGCTGGCCGGCTGATGTCCGACTTTCGATCATGATTAGTCCACCTGGTGGACAGTACAAACTGGCTGGAAGCGGGCGTGCCCGTTGTCTGGCGGCGTTGCGGTACCCGCCTGAAACCACTCTTTGATGTTGTGGTAGGACGCCTGCGCTAAAATCCCGCTTATCCACAGCAATCCGGGCCTGGTACTGCCCTCATAAGTATCGAATCCAGAATGCGCCCACTGGCCTGCAAGGCAGGGTGCCGATTGCCCGCGAAACGAGATCCGCTTCGCGGCAATTTGCGTGCCGTCGCGATGCGACAACGCGTATTCAGATTGCTCCGATGCGTATGTAGTGCAGTGCATGTAGCACTCTCGTTTTGTTCTTTTTCACTGGTCCCGGTATCTGCCAAACCCTGATGACTGAATCCACTCAATCCGTAGCACCCACCGCCGACGCGCCCGCGCCGACGTTTGCCGATTTTGGACTGCACCCGCTGTTGCTCCAGTCCATCGCCGAAACCGGCTACACCGTTCCGACGCCCATTCAGGCGCAAGCCATCCCTGTCGTGGTGGAAGGGCGTGATGTCATGGGCGCCGCCCAGACCGGCACCGGCAAGACGGCCGCGTTCACCGTGCCGATCCTGCATCGCCTGATGCCGCTGGCCAACGCCAGCGCATCGCCCGCGCGGCATCCGGTGCGCGCGCTGATCCTTACGCCGACGCGCGAGCTGGCCGACCAGGTGTTCGAAAGCGTCAAGCGCTACAGCAAGCAGACGCCGTTGCGTTCGGCTGTGGTGTTCGGGGGCGTGGATATCGGTCCGCAAAAAGAAGCCCTGCGTCGCGGCTGCGAAATCCTGGTGGCCACACCGGGCCGCCTGCTGGACCACGTCGAACAGAAGAACGTCAACCTGAGCCAGGTCGGCATCCTGGTGCTGGACGAAGCGGATCGCATGCTGGACATGGGCTTTTTGCCCGATCTGGAACGCATCATCCGCCTGTTGCCCGCGCAGCGTCAGGGCCTGCTGTTCTCGGCCACTTTCAGCAACGAAATTCGCAAGCTCGGCCGCTCGTACCTGAACCAGCCGGTTGAAATTGAAGTCGCGGCGCGCAACGCTACTGCCACGACCATCACGCAGATCGCCTACAAGATGTCCAGCGACGCCAAGCGCGCCGCGGTCGTGCATCTGGTGAAGTCGCGCGGCCTGAAACAGGTGATCGTGTTTTCGAACACCAAGATCGGCACGGCGCGCCTGGCCCGCGAACTTGAACGCGATGGCGTCAAGGCCGAGTCCATTCACGGCGACAAGACCCAGGCCGACCGCATGAAGGCGCTGGAAGCGTTCAAGGCCGGCGACCTGGAAGTGCTGGTCGCCACCGACGTGGCCGCGCGCGGCCTGGACGTGGCCGGCGTGCCTTGCGTCATCAACTATGACCTGCCGTACAACGCCGAAGACTACGTGCACCGCATCGGCCGTACCGGCCGCGCGGGCGCATCCGGCGAAGCCATTGCGCTGTTCACGCCCGACGAAGAACGCTTCCTGCTCGACATCGAAAAGCTGATCAAGCGCGAAGTGCCCCGGGGCACGCTCGATCTGCCCGCCGACGCCGTGGCGCGCAGCCATCGCCGCAGCGAAGATCGCCCCTCGTCCTCTTCGCGCGAAGGCCGCGAGGGTGGCCGTGAAAGCCGTGGCGAACGCGGTGGCCGATCGTCGGATCGCCGTTCGGGCTATACCTCCGGCCCGTCGCGCCAGCCCGTGGACGATTTCTTCCTGAAGCCCTACGAGCCGTCGGCGTCGGCCGCGCCCGAGCAGGATCAGGCGCCCAAGGACGACAACGCGAGCACGTCCCCGCGCAAGCGTCAGGTCGCGGTGTTGCTGGGCGGATCGCGCAAGAACTGATCCCCGGCAGCACAAAAAAACCCGCAACGCCGTTTGGGCCTTGCGGGTTTTTTCATGCGCCCGTGGCGGGGGCCGAGGATTGATTCAGGCGGCCAGCATCCGGGTCAGATCGGGCAGGTCGGCGGTGACCGCCGGGCTGTTCGCATTCAAGCTGTCCAGCAAGCGTTCCAGATGTCCGATGTGCGGCAGCATGGGGCCGTAAAACACCACGCGCGATCCGATTTGCACCAGCAGGGTGGGGAAGTTCTCGACATCGACATCACCCAGCAGCTCGGCGTGGTCTTCGATGTCGACCCAGGCGAACGCATGTTGCGGCAACGCGTCGGCCAAGGCTTGAAGCTTGGGCTTGTATTGTTCGCAGGTGTCGCACCATGCCGCGCAGAAGCAGGCGATGAGCCAGGTGTCGGGGGTTGCGCCAAGCCGCGCGCGCAATGCGGCCAGGTCGGTGCCGGGTACGAGTAGAGACATGTGAGCAGATCAGGGCGTGTTTGACTATCATACCCGGGATGTCCACCCCCTTTTTCAAGACCTTATGACCGCTTTACGCACTGATGCCGCCACGCCCGGCAATGGACGATTCGCCGGCGCTGGCACCGGCGCCGTCAGCGTGGGCCAGGCGTTCAAGCGCGCCCTCGTGTCGCAATGCCATCCGACGATGCTGTTCGCGGTGCTGCTGCCATTCCTGATTGCGCTGGTTGGCGCCTTCCTGCTGCTGTACCTGTTCTGGACGCCGCTGACCGACTGGCTGCGCGCCGAGGTCTCGCACTGGGACATGGTCAACCGCGCCGATGAATGGATGATCGCGATGGGGCTGTTTTCGCTCAAGATCTATCTCATTCCCGTCATCGCCGCCGCCATCTTGCTGCCCGTGTCCGGCATTCTTGGGCTGGCCATCGCCGCCGTCTTCGTGATGCCTTTGGTGCTGCGCCACGTGGGCCAGCGTGAATACGCCAGCGTCACGCGGCAGGGCAAGTTTTCAACAGCGGTAAGCGTATGGAACGCTGTCTGGGTGTCGGCAGCGTTCGCGGCCGGCTGGGTGCTGACGCTGCCCTTGTGGCTCGTGCCGCCCATGGCGATCGTGCTGTCGATTTTCTGGTGGGCCTTCGCGTTCTCGCGCATGATGCGCGTGGACGCCATCGTCGAACACGCCAGCCCCGAAGAGCGCAAGCTGATCCTTGAACGCAACAATGGCGGCTTCTGGAGCATCGGGCTTATTTGTTCGCTGCTGAACCTGTTGCCACCTGCCTGGATTATCCTGCCGGTGTTTTCGGCGCTGGTCTACGCGCACTACGGCCTGGAAGCGCTGCGGCGCTTGCGCCAGGACCGAGTCATCGAAGCCTGACCGGCTTACTTCTTACCCTTCTGGAATTGGACATGGCCGCAGAATCCGCCGCCCGTCGCATCGGTCTCATCATCGTTGGCGATGAAATCCTCTCGGGCCGCCGTCAGGACAAGCATTTTTCCAAAGTCGTCGAGCTGCTCAGTGCCCGGGGCATGCAGCTGAGTTGGGCCGAATTCCTGCCCGACGACCGCGACACGCTGGTCGCCGCCTACAAACGCAGCTTCGCTACGGGAGACGTCGTGTTTTCCTGCGGCGGCATTGGCGGCACGCCGGATGACCACACCCGCCAGGCGGCCGCCGCCGCGCTGGGTCTGCCGATGGCGCTGCACCCCGAAGCCGAGCAGGCCATTGCCTTGCGCACTGCCGAAATGGCGGCCAAGGGGCAGGGCACCGCCGACATGAGCGCGCCGGAAAACCAGCAGCGCCTGCAAATGGGCGTATTTCCCGAAGGCTGCGAGATCGTGCCCAACCCGTACAACCGTATCCCCGGCTTCTTCATCCAGGATCACACCTTCGTACCCGGCTTTCCCGTGATGGCCTGGCCGATGCTGGAATGGACGCTGGACACGCGCTATCGTGCACTGCAACATGTGCGCGCCCATGTCGAGCACTCTTTCCTGGTATTCAGCATGCCGGAGTCGCGCATCACGCCCGCCATGGTCAGCGTTGAAACGCGGTGGCCTGACGTGCGCGCGTTCAGCCTGCCCAGCGTGGGCGAAGCGGGGGGAACGCCGCACATCGAGCTGGGCGTCAAGGGCGAACCGGCCGCTGCCGCCGAGGCCTTGGAGTTCCTGCGCGCCGAGGTATTGAGGCTGGGCGGAAAGCTGGCGCCGCCGGCCGCAGCGTGAAATTCATCTAAAAAAGCCATTGCAAAATGGCGTCGTAAATTTCACAATACGGGAAAGAACTGTTTGCTGCGTTGCCGCAAGGCCGGTTTTTTTCGGCGTTGCGGCGCGAGCCTATCTCCCCCATGCCCCGTCTGACGACACCCCGCACTCCCCTGGACGCCGAAACCGAAGGCGCATCCGGGCATCCCATCGCCATCCAGGTCATCGAGCGCGCCATGCGCCTGCTGGATGCGCTTGCCGCGCAGCAGGATCCGGTGACGCTCAAGGAATTGTCCGCCACGACCGGCCTGCACGCCTCGACCGCCCACCGCATCCTGAACGACCTGGTCGTGGGCCGCTACGTCGAACGCGTCGATAACGGCCTGTATCAGCTGGGCATGCGCCTGCTGGAACTGGGCTCACTGGTGAAGGGGCGCCTGAACGTGCGGGAAGCTGCCATTTCCGCGATGCGCTCGTTGCACAAGCTGACCGGGCAGACGATCAACCTGTCGGTGCAGCAGGGCGATGAAATCGTCTATATCGACCGCGCCTGGAGCGAGCGCTCGGGCATGCAGGTGGTGCGAGCCATCGGCGGCCGCGCGCCGCTGCATCTGACCTCGACGGGCAAACTCTTTCTGTCCACCGGTGATGCGCGCCAGGTGCGTGCCTATGCGCTGCGCACCGGCCTGGCCGGCCATACGCGCAACAGCCTGACCGACCTGGATCGCCTGGAACGTGAATTGGCGCTGGTTCGGCGCCACGGTTATGCGCGCGACAACGAAGAACTGGAATTGGGCGTGCGCTGCATCGCCGCCGGCATCTTCGATGACACGGGCAAACTGGTGGCGGGGCTGTCCATCTCGGCCCCGGCCGAACGCTTGCAGGACGACTGGATCAAGGCGCTGGTCGATACCGCCGCCAGTATTTCCGAAGCGCTGGGCTACGAGCCCTCGGTGTCCACGGGCTTCAACGGCCTGGGAATGGCGGCCGAAGCGCTGCGGCCCTGAATGGCTTGCCCATGAAAAAAGCCCCTTTATGGGGCTTTTTTCATTCAGCGGGCGTCGGTTACTGCTGCTCGACGCCTGCCTTCTTGAACAGCTCGGCCCACTGGGGAACCTGCTGCTTGACCTTGGCGTCCAGCGATTGCGGATTGGCTTCGGCGGTCAGCACCGTGGCGCCCAGCTGCTTCATACGATCCTGGAACTTCGGATCCGCCAGACCGGCCTGCAAGCTCTTGATCAGCTTGTCCACGACCGGCTTGGGCGTGCCCTTCGGCACCCACATCCCGTGCCAGATGCCGACTTCAAACCCCTTGTAGCCGGATTCATCCATGGTCGGCAGCTTGGACAGCGTCGGCACGCGCTTCAGGCTGGTCACTGCGTAAGCCTTGACCTTGCCGCTTTCGATCTGCTGCGTGGTGTTGGTGGTTTGGTCGCACAGCAGGTCGACCTGCTTGCCCAGCAGGTCGTTCATGGCCGGTGCCGTGCCCTTGTACGGAATCGTCAGGAGTTGAACGCCCAGCGCTTCCACCAGCATGGTGCCGCACAGATGGCTGGCGGCGCCGATGCCGGCGTTGGCCAGCGAGACCTTGTCCTTGTTCTGTTTGACGTATTCGGCCAGTTCCTTGATGTTGTTGGGCGGAAAGTCCGAACGCGCGATGATCGTCATGGGCACGTCGACCACCAGGCCGATGGGCTCGAAGCTCTTGTACGGGTCATAGCCCGGGTTCTTGTAGAGCGACGGCGCGGTGGAGAAGCCTGCGTGCATCAGCAGGACGGAATAGCCGTCGGGCTGGGCGCGAGCAACCTGGGTCGTGCCGATGGTGCCGCCAGCGCCGCCCTTGTTTTCAACCACGACCGTCTGTCCCAGGCTCTGGCGCATGGCTTCGGCCAGCGAACGGGCGACGTTGTCGGTCGGGCCGCCTGCGGCGAACGGAACCACCATATTGATGGGGCGGTCCGGGTATTCCGCTTGGGCGGCGCCGGCCGCGAACATGGCGCTGGCCGCGAGCAGGGCCGTAAGCGTGCGGGGAATAAAGGTCATGAAGTCTCCGATTGCAGGGTTTTGCTTGCTGCGATTTGGTTTTTTTGACCGCTGACTTATGGTTTGTTTTTTCTGTCATCAGCGTGAAAGCAGTGTAGAAAAGAATTGATACGCCGTCATGTCGGGTTTTTCCCGAACCATGGGAAAACCTTGTTCTGGATCAAAGACGTGCAAGTGAGTGCACCGTTAAAGTGCAAACACTTGTTGCGTTGCACAAAAAGCGCTTGACAACATTTTCTGCCAGTCTAGAATGTGAATTGTGCAGTGCATCAAACGGGCCGGCGGTAGCTTGTAGTACCAGTTTCCGCGCACGTTCCTATCTTTCGTCGCAGACACCAATCCTTCTTGCCGGAAAGCTTCCGGCTACCCCTAAAGGAGCATTCTATGAGCGCAATTCCGCAACAAGTCCTGGACCGCCAAAAGGCCAGCATCAACACTTTCGTGGCAGCCCAGTCCGCCGTTTTCGCCGGCTTTGAAAAGCTGGTCGAACTGAATATGAAGGTTGTGCGCGCCAC
This sequence comes from Achromobacter piechaudii NBRC 102461, assembly GCF_001571245.1. GTDB lineage: Bacteria > Pseudomonadota > Gammaproteobacteria > Burkholderiales > Burkholderiaceae_B > Achromobacter > Achromobacter piechaudii. Next base: position 273,082 of record NZ_BCTK01000005.1, read on the forward strand.
GCTGGACGAAGTCGCCCAGAAGTCGCAGCAAGCCTCTGAAGTCAAGGATCCCCAGGAAGCCGCGGCGTTCGCCTCGGGCCTGCTGCAGCCGGGCGCTGAAAAGGCCATGGCCTACACCAAGCACGTGTACGACATCGTCGCCGGCGTGCAGGGCAGCCTGGTCAAGCTGACCGAAGAACAAATCGCTGAAAGCCAGCAGCAACTGAGCGAAGCCGTCGACCAACTGTCGAAGAACGCTCCGGCTGGTTCCGAAAGCGCCGTTGCCCTGATCAAGTCCTCGCTGGCCACCGCGACCAGCGCCTACGATTCCGTGACCAAGGCTGCCAAGCAGGCTGCTGAAGTCGCCGAGTCGAACCTGAATGCCGCCGCCAACGCGACCTTCAAGGCTGCAACGGATGCCGCCGACGCCGCCAACAAGGTTGCCAGCCGTAGCCGTCGCACCGCCTGAGTCTTGGCGCGCGAAGCTGCGCAAATCGCAGTAATGTAGTACTGTTGAGTGACAGAGCAGAGCTGGAATTAGGGCCACCCACTGGGTGGCCCCTTTTTTTTGCCCGCGTATTCCGTCTCTTGCGTGTGCCGTTCAGCGTTTCGCGGTGGCGCGCACGCATTCGCCCACCAGGGCAGGGCCCCGGTAGATCAGGCCCGTATACAGCTGCACCGCGTCGGCCCCGGCCGCCATTTTTTCGCGGGCCTGCTCGCCCGACAACACGCCGCCCACGCCGATGATCGCCAGGCTGTTGCCCAGTTGCGCTTTCAGGCGCCGGATCACTTTCAATGACAGTTCATGCACCGGCGCGCCCGACAGGCCGCCGGCTTCTTCGGCATGCGCCTGGCCGGCCACCGCGTCGCGCGACAGCGTGGTGTTGGTGGCGATGACGCCGTCGATGCCGTGGCGCGGCAAGGTGTCGGCGATGGCGTCGATCTGATCTTCGGTGAGATCCGGGGCGATCTTCACCGCCATTGGCACGCGGCGCTGATGCTGATCTTCCAGCGCCCGGCGCTTGTCGGCCAATTGCGCCAGCAGCGCGGATAGCTCATCGCCGCTTTGCAGCGCGCGCAGGTTCTTGGTGTTGGGCGAAGAAATATTCACCGTCACGTAGTCGGCGTGCGGATACACCCCTTCCAGACCGATCAGGTAGTCGTCGGCGGCGCGCTCGATTGGCGTGTCCGCGTTCTTGCCGATATTCAGGCCCAGGATGCCGCCTTGCTTGCGCCACTGGCTGCGCTGCACATTCGCCAGGAAAGCAGGCAGGCCCTGATTGTTGAAGCCGAGCCGGTTGATCAGCGCATTGGCGCGCGGCAGGCGGAACATGCGCGGCTTGGGGTTGCCCGGCTGCGCACGCGGCGTCACGGTGCCGACTTCAATGAAACCAAAACCCAGATTGCCCAGCGCGTCGATATAGGCGCCGTTCTTGTCCAGCCCCGCCGCCAGTCCGATGGGATTGGCCAGTTGCATGCCCATCAGCGTGCAGGGGGCCTTGGGCTGCGCGTGCATCAGCTTGCGCGTGGCGCCGCATTCATAGGCGCGTTGCAGGCTCGAAAGCGTGACTTCGTGGGCGGTTTCCGCGTCCATGGCGAACAGCGCCGGGCGGGCCAGGGGGTAGGCGTGGAAGAGGATAGACATGGGGCGGAATTGTAGAGCCAATTTCGCCGCGCTTGCCGCCCGCGAGCAGGGCGCCGCGCGTGACGGTCAAAGGGACAGAGTGCCCTGGCTCCGCCATTCTCCGTCGACCAGGAACTGCGCGGGCTGGAAGCCGGATTTGTACGACATCTTGCGGCTTTCGGCGATCCAGTAACCCAGGTATAGCCACGGCAGGTTCAGCGTGCGGCATTGCTCGATCTGCCACAGGATGCTGTAGGTGCCCAGGCTTCCTTCGATATCGGGGTCGTAAAAGGTATAGACCGACGACAAGCCGTCATCGAGCACGTCGATGATCGACACCATCATCAGCACGCCTTCGGCGTCGCGAAATTCCACCAGCCGCGTATTTACCCGGCTGGTCAGCAGGAACTGCGCATATTGCGTGCGGCTGTCTTCATCCATGCCGCCGCCGGGGTGCCGACCCTGCTGGTAGCGCGTGTACAGGCGGTAGTGCTCCGGGGACCACGCCAATTCGGCCACGAACGACTGCAACGATTGATGGTCGCGCCACGCGCGCCGCTGGCTGCGGTTGGGCGCAAAGCCCGCCGTGCCCACGCGCACGGGCACGCAGGCGTGGCAGTTATCGCAATGGGGACGGTACGTGAACAGGCCGCTCCGGCGGAACCCCTGTTCGACCAATTGGGAATAGGTGCCCGCGTTGATCAGGTGACCGGGCGCGGCGACCTGCGACCGCGCCTGCCGGCCGGGCAGGTAGCTGCACGGGTAGGGCGCGGTTGCGTAGAACTGCAGCGTGGAGAAGGGGAGTTCTTTGAGCTGGCTCATGAAAGGGTGCGCATCGCGTGGTACGTCCGCGATGGGATGGGTACATATTAACGCTTAAGCAGGCGCTGCTATGCAGGGGTCGGATCGGGCAGGGGCAACAATTTTCCCGTGCTGTCCAGGGTGCCCGGGGCCCAGAAAACAGGAGGCTGCGCCGTGGCCTGGCGCACGTGTTGCAGAAACTGTCCGCGTGGAATCGGGCGTGCCCCCAGGCTGGCCAGATGCTGGGTCTGCTGCTGGCAATCGATACGCTGCACGCCATTGGCGGCCAGGTACCTGACCAGATACGCCAGCGCGATCTTCGAGGCGTTGGGCACGCGCGTGAACATGGATTCACCGAAGAACATGCGGCCCAGGCTGATGCCGTACAGGCCGCCCGCCAGCTCGCCGTCGATCCAGGTCTCGATGCTGTGCACGTAACCGGCCCGGTGCCATTCGGCATAAGCCTGCTGCATGGCGCCGGTGATCCACGTGCCGGGCTGTCCGTCACGCGGCGCGGCGCATTGCCCCATGACGCGCGAAAACACGGTATCCACGCGCACTTGCACGCTCGGTTGCTCGTCCTGTTCCTGGCTGGCGATCTGCCGAAGCAGCTTGCGCAGCGAATGCGACGGGGAAAAGTCGTCGATGGCCAGCACCATGCGAGGATCCGGGCTCCACCACAGCACGGGCTCGCCTTCCGAATACCAGGGGAAGATGCCGTTGGAATAAGCCTGGATCAACCGTTCCATCGACAGGTCGGCGCCAGCCGCGAGCAGGCCGTCGGGTTCCGTCAGCGCGAATTCCGCGGGCGGAAACGGAGTGTCGACGGCAAGCCAGGGAAGCTTCAACGGTGCGATTCTAGGGTGTAGTGATGGGGGACGAAAGCGCCTTGGCGGCGGTCGTCGAAGTAGTGGCGCAACGTCGTGGCCACCGTGCGAAACGCCAGGTCGTCCCACGGAATGTCGGCTTCGTCGTACCAGCGGGCCTCCAGGCTTTCCGGGCCGGGATCCAGTTCGGGACCCAGCGCCCGGGCCAGATAGAACACGTGCACCTGATCGATCTGCGGCAGGTCGATCATGGTGTAGAGCTCGCCCAGCTCAATGCGCGCGCCGGATTCCTCCAGCGTTTCTCGGGCTGCGCCCTGCGCGGTGCTTTCACCGAGTTCCATGAAACCGGCCGGCAGCGTCCAGGTGTTGTAACGCGGCTCGATGGCGCGGCGGCACAGCAGGATGCGGTTTTCCCAGACGGGCACCGTGCCCACCACCAAACGCGGATTCTGATAGTGGATCGCGCCGCAGTGATCGCAGATGTCGCGTTCACGGTTGTCGCCTTCCGGCACCCGGCGGGTGATGGGGGTGCCGCATTGGCTGCAGAAAAGCGAACGGCGGGGGGCGGGGAAGTATTCGATGGACGGTTTCGCGGTCATGGGTAGGATTCTAACGGCTGTCGCGGGCCCTGGCGCGTCCGGCAGACGCACCGCCGAACCGTTCCTCAAGGTGCTCGACGAAGGACCGCACCTTGGGCGACAGGAAGCGGCGATGCGGATAGATGGCGTACATGGAGATGGGCGTGTGCGCGTAGTCGGCCAGCAGGGCCACCAGCCGCCCCGCCCGGATGTCGTCGCCGACCAGGAATTCGGGTTGCAGGATGACGCCGTGGCCGGCCAGGGCCGCCGTGCGCAGCACGTCGCCGTTATTGGCTCGCAGCGCGGCGTTCACGCGCACCAGATGCGTCACGCCGTCCTTCTCGAAATGCCATTCGTTGCCCGTGCTGGCATAGGAATAGTGCAGGCACCGGTGCTGTTTCAGGTCTTCGGGCGTGGCTGGCGTTCCATGCTGCTGGAGATAAGCCGGCGCGGCGCACACCAGCAACTGCTGGGGCGCCAGCGGTCGCGCCACCAGCGACGAATCCTGTAGCGGGCCGATGCGCACCGCCACGTCGTACCCGTCTTCCACCAAGTCCACCACGCGGTCGTTCAGGTCCAGGTCGATGATGACGTCCGGATAGCGTTGCAGGTATTCGGCGATGGCCGGGCCCAGGTGCAGGATGCCGAACGACACCGGCGCGCTGACCCGCAGCCGGCCGCTGGGGCGCTGGCCTTCCGCCTGTAGCGACAGTTCCAGGTCGGCCACTTCGGCCAGGATGGGACGGACGCGCTCATAGAAGGCTCGCCCGGCGTCGGTCATGCTGAGTTTGCGCGTGGTGCGATTCAGCAGACGCACGCCGTACTTCTGTTCCAGGTAGGCGATCTGCCGCGTCACCACGGAACGCGCCTGGCCCATCTTGTCGGCGGCGGCCGCGAAAGATCCCAGTTCGACGACCTTGGCGTAGGTCTGCATGGCGGTGTGAGTGTCCAAAGATTGTTTCCTATCGGGGAACAATAATTTGCAATTCTGCCTATTTATCTTTGTTTTTGGAATCGCAAGAATAGCGGCCTTGAAGCGTCGTCCCGTCTTGGGCGATTCGCGCTACCCCAAAAGGAATTGCAATGATCGATAACCGTACCGCGCCCTACGCCGCCCTGTTGCTGCGCGTGGCGCTGGGCGTGATGTTTCTGGCCCATGGTCTGACCAAGCTGCTGGTCTTCACGCTGCCCGGCACCGCACAGTTTTTCGCCAAGATCGGCTTCGCCGGCTGGCTGGCCTATCCCGTCACGTTCTTTGAAGTCGGCGCGGGCGTGTTGCTGATCCTGGGCGTCGTGCCGCGCTGGGTGGCGGCCATCGCCGTGGTCCAGCTGTTCGTGGCTTCGACGGTGCACTTTGGTAATGGCTGGGGTTTCGGCAACGCCGGTGGCGGTTGGGAATATCCCATCTTCCTGACCGTGGCGGCCGCCGTGCTGATGCTGCTGGGCGATGGCAAGTTCGCCCTGGTCAAGAGCGGTCGCGGCTAAGGCAGCGACGTATCCGCTAACCCGCAGGGCTCGGGTCAAAGCCCAGGCGCCGCGCCACATCCTGCCGCGCTATCGCGCGTAGCGGCGCGGCGGCGTAGACGCCCGGCCATGACAGCGGTATCTCGGCATCTGGCGCCAGGTCGGCCAGGGCATCCAGGGCCGGCGCGCCGTCCGCCGTCGACAGTTTTTCCAGCAGGGCGGGCAGGTCGCGGTCCAGCACCAGGCCGGCGCCGGCCGGCGTGGACGCATACAGTTGGCCCGCGTCGTCCAGCCACCAGCCGCGGACGGCGGCCACCGGCGCATCGGTATGCGTGCGCAGGCCGCTGTTGTCGTCGCTCAATCGCAGCACGAACGGCGCACCGTCCAGCCGCACGAACACCCGCTGCGGTCCGTTCTGGAAAAACCAGCGGCCCGCTTCGTCGTGTTCATAATTGCGATTGATGAATTCCAGGATCTGGGCATTGGTGATGGACTCGCCGGCACCGCCTTGCGCGGCCTGACCTTGCGGATGCAGGCGCCAGCGCCCGCGCCCGTCCAGCGATAGCCAGCCGTAGACCGCCGGCACATTGGGCCAGCGCGCGATGGCGTCCTTCACCGATTGATCCATGGTCAGGGCCGGATGATGATGGAAGGCGGCGTGATGACGATGGCGGGCGCGGCCATCGGCACAACAACCTGCGGCTGCGCGTAGTAGCCCTGGCGATAGTCATCGCGGCACTTGCGCTTTTCCTGGTATTCGCCGTTGCGCTTCCATTTGCGCTCGACCTTGCACGCGCCATCCCAATACTTTTCCTTGTATTCGCGGCCATGCCGATGATGATGACGATCGGAGTCGGCCTCGGCCGCCATCGGCGCCAACGCCAGCATCGCGGCGGTAGACAGGGCAAGCATGGGCGAGCGGGTACGAGAATTCAGAATGCTTTGCATAGTATCGACGTCAGTGGAAACGGCGTCACCATAGCAATCATTCGATTGTCAGCGCGTAGGGATGCGTAACGAGATGCTGGGGGAGGGGGGGGAAAGATGCTGGAGGCGCAAGCCGGAATCGAACCGACGTACACGGATTTGCAATCCGCTGCATAACCACTCTGCCATTGCGCCAGCACTTGCAAGAAAAAAGGAAGCGCGGTGTTGGCCGTTGCTTCCCTTTTGAATTTGGAGCGGGAGACGAGTCATGCACTAGAGCGCTAAGTCTCTGTTTCCCAATCACTTTCTCCACTGTGGTGATCAGCGAAGAACTCAATTATAGCCTTGTTTTTCGCCCTCGGCAACAAAGTTCATCCAACCACTTCCACCAGCGTCCAAGGATGATCCATCCACCCGTCGTTACGCCTGATGCGTCCAGCTGCTGAGCGGGTTCGCTATCGAACTCCAACTTGCGACGATCATGACTTGCGCTCGCTCCGCAGGCAGCGCGGGGTGGTGTCGCGTGGACTACCTGGCACCTGGACGGCTGTAGGACACAACCGCCGGCATCGGAACACCGCAAGTACTCATCTTTACATCGCTGCGGCTAACTTCGCCGGAGCGCAACGCGGCGCCAGTGTAGTGGCAGCCAGCCTCAACGAAGGCGTGCAGCAATCCGGTTCATCTGCTCGATCTCCGCGCGCTGGCCATCGGAAATCGCTTGGCATAGGTTGACGAGTTCCGGATCTGAGAGCTGCGCCTCGCGGCACATGAGGATCGCTCCCGAATGGTGCGGGACCATAGACGCGATGAACTGTCGATCGCCGATTCCGGTTTGAGCACGGGTAGCGGCAAAAGAACCGAGTGTGAGAACGGCAAACAAGCCGTACAGCACGAGATTGAGCCGCCGGTTTGGAAACATGCCGGGCATTGTCGCTAGCATGAAGATGCCCATTGGCGCCCACATAGTGACCGCCATGTAGAGCATGTTGAGATTGTTTCTGAAGTCCCTGGCGCCGTCGATCATGCTGAACATTACGAAGTACATGACGACGAGGCCCAACACCATGTTCACCCAGAACTTGGCGTATGGTCGGCCGTGCTTACCCATCTGACCGGATGTGTGATGTTGATGTTCATGGGAATGTTCAGCCATCTCCGTCTCCTATGTGCTGGGGCAACCTGGCAGGGTCACTGGTACTGCGGCAGATACTTTGTCGATATATCAGCATGTGGAGCGATGCATCACTAACCGCTGATTTCCAGTCCCCAACTGGACGTAGGGGCGTCGAACGCTTCAACTCGCTGGTCTTGAACCGTCTGGATATCAGACCATACCAAATCGGTCTTGATGGGCTTTGCGCCACCTATGACGCTGGTACCGTGAGCGCCAATATCGAGCTTGCGTCCTCATCGCTCGATGGGCCGGCAACTGATCGATTCTTGCATATCAAGCAAGACAAGGCCACCTGCGGCGGACGCCAATGGCCTCCTCCGCCTTCGCTTAGGGCATCGCCTCAAGCGTCCGTCGCAGGCCATAACGACACAACAGCCCTTGGGCAAGAAAGGAGCCGGTGATGTAGCGCACCCGAAAGGAGACGAAGACATGCACAAGGACATTTCAACATCAAAGGTGTTCTATCGTCCCATCGAGGCGGCCATCCGATGGGCTGGGTTGCTGCGGTATCTCCCGATGATCCTGGCCACGATCGCGTCACCGCGTGTCCTGCCTCGGTCGCTGAACTGCCCTCGATGGAATGAGTGCCGGCTGCACTCGGAACGTATCTATGACGGCATCCTCAACGGAGAGCTGCCCTACGGCAAGAACGGGATCACGCTCAATGATCCGAACCTGCTCAATTCTCTGGATCTGACTGTTCGCCATGTCGATCTAAAACGCTGGATGCGCACCCACTATCCCGAGCACCGGCCAGGATTTCTGTTCAGCCGTGGCGAACGCATGGCGCATCCTTTCATCACCATGGAAACAGGACAGGCGATCCTCGTGGAGCGGCTGGCCCTTCAGGCCGCGCTTGAACAAGCCCGACGTGAGATGCGAGAACTGCAGGAGCAGCACGACACGCTACTCAAGCAATCCTCGGTGCTGTTGGCATCCAAGCAATGCGAGATCAGCGAACGGGCGGAAACGACCTATCTCAACATCATTGGAGGGATGTTGACGCTGATGCTGAGCCAGTCGCCTTCAGGCGTGCCCTATTCCAGCTTCAAAACGCAGGAGGCCCTTGTCTCTGCATTGGTCGCCCACTACGGCGGCACCATGGGCATCACTGAGCGCACCTTAAACGGAAAGTTCGCCAACGCTAAGAGGTACGTTCGTAGCGCAAGCGCATGAGGTTATCCAGCTTGTATGTGCAATCGCGGAGATTGCATTTGCAATGTCTTTCCGCAGCCAGGTCTATTGAATAGAGGTCACGCCAACAAACGCCGCCGAGCGTTCAGGAGTGACCGCCATGTCGCAGACCCCTGTACTCCCGCCGAACGAGCGCCGCATCCTGCGGCTCGATGAAGTCGAAGCGAAGTCCGGCTTCAAACGCGCCCACATCTACAACCTGATGAAGAAGCGCCAGTTCCCTCAGGCGCTGCGCCTGGGCGTGCGCGCTGTCGGCTGGGATTCGATCGAAATCGACCAGTGGATCGCCGAGCGCCTCAACCACCGGACCTGACCCGCTCTCCCGCGGACTTCCCATTCCCAGCCGGAGAGCGCCATGCAGGTCGTGTCCATCATTTCAACGAAGGGCGGCGTCGGCAAGACCACGACGGCCGCCAACCTGGGCGGGCTCGCCGCGGACGCGGGCCTGCGCGTGCTGCTGCTCGATCTCGACGTGCAGCCCACCTTGTCCTCCTACTACGAACTGACCCAGCGCGCGCCGGGCGGCATCTATGAGCTGTTGGCCTTCAACGAGCGCGACCTTGGCCAGCTCGTGTCCCGCACGATCATCGCGGGCCTGGACCTGGTGCTGTCCGACGACCACCGGGGCGAGCTGAACACGTTGTTGCTGCATGCGCCGGATGGCCGCCTGCGGTTGCGGCATCTGCTGCCAGCACTTGCTCCCCTCTACGACCTGGTGCTGATCGACACCCAGGGCGCGCGTTCCGTGCTGCTGGAGATGGCGGTGCTCGCCTCCGATCTCGCGCTGTCGCCCGTCACGCCGGAGATCCTCGCGGCACGCGAGCTGCGGCGCGGCACCATGCAGTTGCTCGAAGACATTGCGCCGTACCGGCACCTGGGCATCGAACCGCCGCCGCTGCACTTGCTCATCAACCGCGTCCACCCGGTGTCCGCCAACGCACGGCTGATCCAGCAGGCCTTGCGCGACCTGTTCCAGGACAGCGCCGGCATCCGCGTGCTCGCCACCGACGTGCCGGCCATAGAAGCGTATCCACGTGCCGCAACGCGCGGCCTGCCGGTGCATCGGGTCGAGCACCGCCAGCCGCCCGGCAGAGTCGCCCCTGCCGCGCTCGACACGATGCGCGCGCTCGCCAGCGAGTTGTTCCCGCAATGGCAGGACCGACTGGCTCAAGTATCCGGCCGCCCGCAGCGACCTCTTGATCCTGGGAGGCCCCATGGCGAACGCACATGAGCTGGCCCGCGGCCACAAGCGGCTGCGCGCCCTGATCGAGTTCGCGGTCGGTGAGGGCTGGCACGTCAAGCGCACGCCGGGCGGGCACCTCAAGTTCACCAAGGCCGGCTGCGCGGCGATCTACACGAGTTCGACAGCGAGTGACCACCGGGCCGAATTGAACGCCCGTGCGCAGATCCGCCGCGCCGAGCGAGAGGCCCGCATGGCGCCGGCCGGCGGTCGTGGGGACTGCGAGGGGTGCGGCCATGGCTGACATGACCTCGCAGGACATGGCAGGCAAGCTGCTCGCGGCCGGCTTCGAGCGCAGCGGCCCAGCGGCTACGGCCTTGAGCGACCCGATCGCGGACACGCCCATGGTCGTGACGCTGGACCAGTTGCGGCCCTACGACCATGACCCGCGCATGAAGCGCAACCCGGCTTACGAGGAAATCAAGGCATCCATCCGCGAGCGCGGCCTGGACGCGGCGCCGGCCATCACGCGCAGGCCCGGCGAGGACCACTACATCATCCGCAACGGCGGCAACACGCGACTGGCGATCCTGCGCGAACTCTGGTCGGAGACCAAGGAAGAACGCTTCTTCCGCATATCGTGCCTGTTCCGACCATGGCCGGAGCGCGGTGAAATCGTCGCGCTGACCGGGCATCTTGCCGAGAACGAACTGCGCGGCGGCCTCACGTTCATCGAGCGCGCGCTCGGCGTCGAGAAAGCACGGGAGTTCTACGAGCAGGAGAGCGGCGCCGCCCTGAGCCAGTCGGAACTGGCCCGCCGCCTGGCGGCCGATGGCTTCCCCGTCCAGCGGTCGCACATCACCCGCATGGCCGACGCGGTGCGCTACCTGCTGCCCGCCATTCCCACTGTGCTCTATGGCGGCCTGGGGCGCCACCAGGTCGAGCGGCTGTCGGTCATGCGCACGGCCTGCAAACGCACCTGGGAGCACTACGCCAAGGACCGTTCGCTGCCGCTGGACTTCGACAGTTTCTTTCAGGAGGTGCTGGCGCAGTTCGACACGCAGGGCGACGAGTTCGCGCCGCAGCGCGTGCAAGACGAGCTGATCGGCCAGATGTCCGAGCTGCTGGGCATCGGCTACGACGTGCTGGCGCTGGACCTGACCGAATCGGAAAGCCGCCACCGGGCGCTGGTCAGTGACCCGACGCCACCTGCGGCGCAGCCGGCGTTGCCTTCGCCCACCGCCGGCACGCCGACTCCGCCGGGCGCAGCATCGTCCATCGCCACGCCTGCAGCGGCGGCCGGTCCTCCACCCGCCAGCCCTCCGGCGTCCGAGCCCACCTTGCGCCACGACGACACGGCGGTTGGCGAAGCGGCCACGGGAAGCCAGCCGGCCGCACCGGGCGATCTGCTTCGCGAGCACATCGTCTCGCCAGCACCGACGACAGAACGGCTCCAATCGATCCAGCGCATGGTCGCCGACCAGTTGGGCGATGCGCTGCCGCCCGACTTCTCGGCGAGCGTGCTGCAGTCCATCCCGGTGCAAGCCGGCGGACTCTATCCGATCTCCGACGTCTGGTACATCGACGCCGGCCTGGACACGCCCGATCGGCTGCGCATCCACATCGCGCAGTTCGCGCGCGAGATCGCCGGGGAGGCAGACCTGGACGAGTGCATCGAGGATCGCGCCGATGGCATCGGGTTTGCGTGCCGCGCCCGCGGCCAAGCCCCGTCGCCGCTCGGCCGCGCGGTGCTGACGCTGCTCACTTCCCTGACGGGTCAGCCCGTCGCCGAAGCGGGCCTGGACGGCGCGCAGCTCGCCGCCGACCTGCCGACCCTGTTGCACGGCCAGAGCCAAGGCCATGGCAGCGGCGCAAGGCGCTTGAGCGACACGGCGTTGGTCAAGCTCTTTCGGCTGCTGCGCCTCGCCCGGCGTCTGCTGGACCTGGAAGCCGGCACCACGGCGCCCGGGACGTGAGCGAGGGAGGCCGCATGTCCACATCGCATCCGCTCAACCAGGCCGTGATTGCCCAGGCGCTGTATGACCTTCGCAACGGCCAACTGCGCCGCTGCAAGGCCATGGGCTTCGGCGAGGCCGAGCTGGATGCGCTCAAGCACCCCGCGCTGATCAGCGTGCTGGCCAACGCCAGCGTCTCGTGGTGCTCGGTCACGGTCAACCGCGAAGTGCTGCAGCGCCTGCTCAACCAGGCACAGGACGTGGAGAAGGAAATCGCCACGGTCGATCGCATGCTGCGGCTGGGGGCCAGCACGGAGATGGTCAGCCGCTTCTATGGCCTGACCCATCAGGAAGTCGCCCTGCGGCGGGAGATCCTCGGCCTGCCCAAGCGCAAGGGGCGCCACCCCGTCCTGGACGAGACCCAGGACACCGAACTGTGGCGGCAATGGAAAGCCGTGACCAGCAGCAGGAACGTCGATCTGGAGGACGAGACCTCGATTCTCGATGCGGCCATGGACCTGGCCGAGGGCATGTCGCTGCCGCTCTCGGTGGTCTGGGCCGCGATCAGGAACTGGGTCGATCAGGGATTGGGCTAGGCCATGGCCGTGGACGACACCGCCCCACGAGCCCAGCGCCCTGGCCCCATCGCACTCGCCGACCTGTTCGACGCTGCGCTGAAGGACCTCGCGCCCAAGTCCAGCTCTGGCGCTCCCGCGTCCCTGCCTGCTCCAACGCCCACGCCTCCTACGTCCGGCGACGCCTTCCTGTTCAGTGGCAATCGGCACGAGAGCGTGCCGCGGCGGCTGTTCCTCGACCGCCGCCTGACACCGCTGGAGCGCAACGCCTGGCAGGTGTTCCGATTGATGCTCAACGACGATGGCGTCACGGCATTTCCCACCTATGAGCAGTTGCGCCCCTGGCTGGCGTCGATGCCCTGCGCAGGCCAGGCCTCCCATGAGACCGTGGCGCGGGCGCTGACGCTGCTGCGCCTGACGCGCTGGCTGAGCCTCGTGCGACGACGGCGCGACCCCAAGACCGGTCGCATCCTCGGCAACCTCTACGTCCTGCACGACGAACCGCTGACGCCGTTCGAGGCGATGCAACTCGACGCCGACTACCTGGCCCTGGTCAGCCAGTCGCTGGGGCATTCGGCCAAGGCCGTCCAGGTGGTGGGACTCAACACCCTCCAGGAGATCGCGGACGACCCGATGCTGTCCGGACGCACCTTGCCGTCGCGGCTGCAAGTGCTCGCCGAGCGCCTGGCCGACCAGGGCATCACCGCCTCCGAAAGTTATCCACAGGAGGATGCGGTCCACGATTCCGAAGAAGGGCCCGCGAGCCTTCTTCGGAATGGCGATCGCCCATCTTCGGAATCCGAAGCAGGGCCGAAACCCGCGCCAGACGGCGCTCTTCGGAATCCGAAGCAGGACCGTACAGTACGTAGTAGTCGTATTGATGAAGTACGTACTACCGCGCAGGCGCGTGCGCTGGGCGACCTGCAATGGCCCAAGCGCTTCGCGGAACTGAAGGCGGAACAGCAGGCCGGAGCCAAGATGGCGTTGCAGCAGGTGGACGCTGCCCTGCGGCAGGCCGTGCTGGACGAATGGGCCGCACGGTGCGGCAAGCATGGCATCCGCAACCCCGCCGGTTATCTGTTCGGCATCATCCAGCGCGCCATGCGCGGCGAGTTCAATGCCTGGGCCAAGCAGACCGGCCCGGCACCGCCAACACCATCGGCGGCGCGAGCGCCACCAACCGAGCCGCCGCGCAACGTCGTGCCGCCCGAGGTGGCCCGGCAGCACATCGAGCGCCTGCGCGATCTGCTGCGCAAATCCTGAGCACAGGGCTTGTCAAAGCCGTGAAGTAGATCTCCATGGCGGTCGGCAGAAACGGTCCCCTGGGGACGGCTGTGCGGTGAAGCGCCGGGCGACGGCGCGACATGCTGCGCAAAACCTGAGTAGAGCGCATGCAAGACCATGAAGCAGACCTCCATGGCGCTCAACGGAACGGTCCCCTGGGGACGGCTGCGCGGCGAAGGATCGTGTCGAACGGCAGCGCGACGTGCGGTGCAGCACGCATACCGTCAACAACCGAGGACGGGAACGCCGATGTGAGTGCCCATCTGCGGAGCGGTCCCCAGGGGACCGTTGCGCGCTGCGCCGCCAGCGCGCACAGAACCGGGGGTCGGCTCATTTCGGTTTGTTGACTGACTGCCTTCCGCTGCATGCGGATGCTGGCGGCTCCCTGTCCACCAGCGAGCGATCACCATGGCAACCAGCAACGAACCATTGCAACTCAACCTCGGCTCCCTGCGCAGCGCGATGTCGCTGACGCTGCACACCCACCACGCCTCGCGCATCTGGCATGGCCGCGCCGCCGCCGAGGGGCGACCGGGCATCGTCGGCCTGAACGGCTACATCGCCGTCATGAACAAGATGAAGCGCGGCTCGGAGCAGGACGACCCATACAGCGACTGGTGGATGCTTCGCATCGAAGACAAGCTCGACCAGACCAGGACCACGCTGCAGACGCTGCGCGACCAGGTGGACCAGGCCCTGGCCGGCGTGCCCGCCGCGTTGACCCTGGGCGAGAACCTCAACGTGCAGCCCGTCAAGCTTCCGCTGTTCGTCAATGCGCAGTTGGGCTTTGCCGCCGTCTATCTCCTGGCCGACTACGACGACATCGCGCGCAAGCTGATCCTCGCCCACCACACCGCGCTGATCGATCGCTCGACGTTGGAGCGCTGGCTCAACGAAGGTGCCCACGCGCTGCGCAGCCTGTTCAGCCTGGCCCAGCAATACCGCTACTCGGGCTGCACCCGCGACGACTTCGCGGCCAAGAACGCCGCAGCTCGGGCAGCATTGGAGAAGTTCGGCGAACTGCCGCAGGACGTGCTCGAAGGCATGCGCCGCTCGAAGTTTGCGCCGCCCGTCGTGCGCCGTGGTCTGCAACAGCGTGGTGATAGCGCTGCCGCAGCCGCATCTCCCACCGACGAAGGCGCTGCCGCCGATTCGGCCGAGGCCAAGTCCACAGCCGCCGGCGAGGACGAACCGGCATGAGCGACCCGAACCGCGAACCGCGCTACTTCCGTCGTCTGGAACAGCCAGCCTTCATGCGGCTGGAACACGCGGCCTCTCTAAAAGGCCTTTTAAAGCCTTTTAAAGGTAAAGGGGACTTCGAGGCCTGGGCCAGCCAGTGCTTCGCCATGCGCGACGAGTTGATTGCCCTGGCGCAGCGACAGGTGCTGCCACAGGCGTGCGGGCATCCCTTCCACCTGCTTCCCGTCGAGCTGGCCCAGCAGACCACTGGCGCAGGCACGACCTTTCTTCGCTGGCGCAAGCACGATCGATCGGCCATGGGCGTGGCGTTGTGGCAGGAGCTGATGGCGAGCCCCAGCACGCCGGTCAACCTGCTGCACGACCTGCACGAGATCGAACTGCAGCGCGTCATGCTGAACATGCAGATCAGCCTGCTGCACACCCTGGGCAGGCAAGCACAGGAATGCGCCAGCAAGGCCGCGCAGGCGGACAACACCTACCTGCGCCGGCTCGCGTCCGTTCCTGCCGCAGTGCGCGATCGGTGATTGCGCCTGCCATCCGAGCACGCGCCCGAGCCCAACGAGGCACGGGTATTTCAACCACCACGGAGATTCCAACATGAGCACACAATTCATCGGCGAGGGCAACATCGGATCGCCTCCCGAGTACCGCGAATTCCCCAATGGCAACGACGATCCTCGCCGGTTGCTCCGGCTGAACGTGTACTTCGACAACCCCGTCCCCACCAAGGGCGGCGAGTTCGAGGACCGCGGCGGCTTCTGGGCGCCGGTGGAACTCTGGCACCACGACGCCGACCGCTGGCAGCAGCTCTACCAGAAGGGCATGCGGGTGCTGGTCGTCGGCCGCATGGAGCGCGACCCCTGGACGGACAACGAAGATCAGCCGCGTGAGACTTGGCAGGTCAACGCGCGCAGTGTCGGCATCCTGCCGTACCGCATCGAGTCTGTGGCCCTCAGCCCGAAGCCACAGGAGGCAGAGCCGAAGCCCCAGGCCACCCAGGAATCGACGGCGCCGAAAGAGACCAAGCGCAGGAAGTGATCGGGCATGGAGGGCGGCTGCCGCAGTGCTTCGCCGCCCTCCATGCGCTGCGAATTATCCCCAGGGGATAGCTCCACCAACGTCCACCGAGTTCCACGCGCGCTCCCGGAAATCGCGGCTCTCGGCCCGCACACTTCCGGCCACGCACCTTCCCCGCACTCGCCATTTCATCGGCGTGAAAGCGGTCGCTGCCGCATGCGGCTTGTTTGCTGCTGCCAGGGGCTGCGCTCGGCATCCTCGATCCCAGCAACTCCATGAACAACAGGAATCGGGATGGACGGATATGCGGCTGTTCTTGTGCGAGAAGCCCTCCCAGGGCAAAGACATTGGCCGGATTCTCGGCGCCACGCAGCGCGGTGAAGGCTGCCTCAACGGTTCCGGCGTCACGGTCACCTGGTGCATCGGCCATCTCGTGGAGGCGGCGCCGCCCGAGGCCTACGACGAGCAGCTCAAACGATGGTCCGTTGAGCAGTTGCCCATCATTCCCCAGCACTGGCGGGTCGAGGTCAAACCGAAGACCGCCACGCAATTCAAGGTCGTCAAGGCGCTCTTGGCGAAGGCGACTCACCTGGTTATCGCCACCGATGCCGACCGCGAGGGCGAATTGATCGCCCGCGAGATCGTGGAGCTTTGCGGCTACCGCGGCCCCATCGAACGCCTGTGGCTGTCGGCGCTCAACGATGCGTCCATTCGGGCGGCACTGGGCAAGCTGCGGCCTTCGGCCGAGACGCTTTCGATGTACCACTCGGCGCTGGCGCGCTCCCGTGCGGATTGGCTCGTGGGCATGAACCTGAGCCGGCTGTTCACGGTGCTGGGGCGACAGGCGGGTTACGACGGCGTGCTGTCGGTCGGCCGCGTACAGACCCCGACGCTCAAGCTCGTTGTGGACCGCGACCGCGAGATCGCGCGCTTCGTGTCCGTACCATACTGGGCCATCGCCGTGTCCCTGTTCGCAGGCGGTTCGACTTTCGCCGCGCAATGGGTTCCACCCGATGCGTGCACCGACGACGCAGGCCGCTGCCTGCGGCAGCCGGTCGCACAGCAGACCATGCAGCAGATCCGCGCTGCGGGCAGTGCCCACGTCGTGTCGGTGGAGACTGAGCGTGTCCGCGAAGGCCCGCCGCTGCCGTTCGACCTGGGCACCTTGCAGGAAGTGTGTTCCAAGCAGCTTGGGCTGGACGTGCAGGAAACCTTGGAGATTGCCCAAGCCCTGTACGAGACGCACAAGGCCACGACGTACCCCCGCTCGGACTCCGGCTACCTGCCCGAGAGCATGTTTGCCGAAGTGCCCACCGTTCTCGACAGCCTGCTCAAGACCGATCCCTCGCTGCGCTCGATCATGGGCCAGCTCGACCGCTCGCAGCGCTCGCGCGCCTGGAACGATGGCAAGGTCACGGCGCACCACGGCATCATCCCGACGCTCGAACCGGCGAAGCTCTCCGCCATGAGCGAGAAGGAACTGGCCGTGTACAGGCTCATCCGGTCGCATTACCTGGCGCAGTTCCTCCCTCACCACGAGTTCGACCGCACTGTGGCCAAGTTTTCGTGCGGGGGGCAGAACCTGGCGGCCACGGGCAAGCAGGTTGTCATCCCGGGTTGGCGCCAGGTGCTCGCCGAGCCGCAGGCCGAAGACGGTGATGGCGAGGGCGATACTGCGGTCCGCGCCCAGGTGCTGCCCGCGCTGCCGAAACTGTATGAGGGCCTGGCATGCCAGGTGGCCGACGTCGATCTCAAGGCACTCAAGACGCTGCCGCCCAAACCGTACACGCAAGGCGAGTTGGTCAAGTCCATGAAAGGCGTCGCCAAGCTGGTGTCCGATCCCCGCCTGAAGCAGAAGCTCAAGGATACGGTTGGCATCGGCACCGAAGCGACGCGGGCCAACATCATCGGCGGCCTGATCGCTCGCGGCTACCTCGTGAAGAAGGGGCGCGCCATCCGCGCCTCGGATGCGGCTTTCACTTTGATCGATGCCGTGCCTGCGGCGATTGCCGACCCTGGCACCACCGCCGTCTGGGAACAGGCGCTCGACATGATCGAGGCCGGACAGCTCACCCTGGACGTGTTCATCGGCAAGCAGGCCGCGTGGATTTCGCAGTTGATTGCGCAGTACGGCAGCGCCTCCCTGTCCATCAAGGTTCCCCAAGGGCCGGCATGCCCGCAGTGCGGCGCACCCACGCGCCAGCGCAGCGGCAAGAGCGGCCCGTTCTGGTCGTGCAGCCGCTACCCGGACTGCAAAGGCACGCTGCCAGTCGAATCCGGCAGCTCCAAGCGCGGCGCCTCGCGCCCGCGCCGTAGCGGCCGCAAAGGCTCCTGACCGCCCCCGTTCCCCGTGAGCCGTGCCCGCCTTCGGCGGCGTGGCCCCTGTCCCGCACTCCGCCGCATGCCCTGCGGGACGCCCAGCGCGCAACGCCTTCTTGATCCGTGTGCGCGTCCCGCCCAGCCGTCCCCGGCCGCGGGACCTGAAGGTAGCTTCTCTGCGAGCCGCACCACGCGCGTTCTGTTGATCTGCGTTTCTTCCGCCCTCTGCGAAGGGTCTCCCGGTGGCTTGCCAGGCTGCACGAGCCACCGGGAGACCCTTCGTGGTCAGCGGTAATCGGTGCCGGTGCCCGCCGGTGCAAAAACGGGCTCCCTTTGTGCGCGGATGTGCGCCAGACGATGCCGGCCCCAGCCACGACATGGGCCGGGTGTGATTGCTTGATGAGCAGACGGTTCTAGCGACGACCGGGCCTGCCAATCAGCCCACGGGTGGTTCCTCTTTTCTCCCGAGCCGAAGGCCGTTGGGCCTTCGGCGCCATTCTCCTGCCCATCAACGTCCCGGCCCGGCCATTGGCCTGGGCCACACGAACAGGAGAGACGACATGCACCCTCAACCTTGCGCACCGCTGCTGTACGGCAGACGGAGGTCGAGAACGGCATGCCCGCCTATCGCGCGGCCATCGCCAATGGTACGCTCGGCTGCAGCCGAGGCCGTAGCCCAAAGGCTGGACTACCTCTTTTGCAGAGGTAAACCTCGGGATGAACTGGGCGAAAACATGCCTTATGTGCCCGCCTTACGGCGAGCTGTTTCCGATGCTTCGCGCAGGATTTCCCGCCCCCCATTCGCTGCGATTGCGGCCACGATGACGCCCAGCACCAGATCCGGGATGTTCGACCCGAACCCCATCACCAGCACCCCGGACAGCACAATCGCACCATTGACGATGGAGTCGTTGCTGGTAAAGATCGCTGACGCCTTGAAGTTCACATCTTCCCCGCGATGGCGGCGCAGTAGTCTGAGGCACACTAGGTTCAAAGCCGCGTTCAGCGCGGCCATGGCCATCATGGCTGGGCCGACAGGCTCTTCCCCTCCAGCGAAGCGGCGTAGGACTTCCAACAGCAGCAGCGCGGCCAGGCCGATTAGCAAGAAACCCGACAAGCGGGCCGCGCCCACCTTGACCGTTGCCGCACGACCGACGGCATACAGGCTAACCGCATAGACCGACGCATCGGCGAGGTTGTCCAACCCGGCGCCCATCAGCGCCGTAGAGCCAGCCCAGATGCCAAGGGCAATGCCGGCGGCGGACTGCGTCAGGTTGATCAGCAACACAGTCAGAAGAATCTTTCGGTCCTTCGCATCGCTCGCATCTAGGCGGCCCAACTCGTCGTTTTCGTGATTTCTGTGGTTTTCAGCCATGCATTGTTCCTTCCAAATCGATGGATGCTGAAGCCTGTAGCGGCTGGAGAGTCAAGGCGCAGATGCAACGAACTTGCCACAGGGTCTTCCCGGACGCCCTTGACTCTACCGTAGCTAGAAGGTTTTCCAATCCAGTCAGAGCTTTAGGACAGAACAGATGAGCACCAATGCGCCCCCTTCATTGCGACTGTCATCCGGTATGGCTGCTATCCACTGATCCGTGGCGCCACTGCGGTTGTGCTCTTCGGCGAGCTCGCGACCGGCCGGCCGTCTTTTCCGACGGAGCTACTCACAGTGATCGTCGCGCTCGCTTGTGCCGCCTTGCTAGAGGGCGGGCGGCCTTTCCACTCCCCGTTGAGCCAGTAGCGGCGTTCCAAGCTGTGGTTGGCCGTCGGCGCATGGCTCGGCTTCTTGGTCGTGCATCTGGCCTTCCAGCACTCCAATCTGGGATACCGGGTCGGGCCGTTGGGATTGTTGATCGGGGTGGCTGAAGCCCATCGCTGGCATCACAAGCGTGAGCACGAAGACGCCCAAGTCAACTACGGCGATTTCTGGATGCCCGGGGGCCACTTGTTCAGCGCTTTCCGGTCGCAAAAGCACACGCTGGGCGCCAAAGAGTGACACTCAAGAAAGATGGACTTTCCAATGGACTACGGCCCGCAGCTTGTCTATCCCTTCCGGAGCCGGCCAGCAGCGGCAAACGCTTGCGCTGCTGGCTATACGATCTTGCCCACGTCGCATTCTTGCGCGAGTCGGGCCTTGCGGCTTCTTGCGAAGCGATCGCGAGTTGCGTGGCGTGCCCATGAGTCGGGCCGCGTCGTGGCGCACTGCTACCTTGGCCTGCACCTGCACCTGCGCAGCCACGCCGCGATGCTCGGTCTGGCCTGGAGAACCCGTAAGGTGGCGGAGATTGCGGCGCGCAGGTCGTCCGGCTCGCGCTGGCTCCTGTGGGCCACGCCCTCGGTCGCACGCCGTCTCAAAACGTCAGAACCGCGCGCTTTCGCATGATGGAGCGCGGCACGTGGCTCTCAGAACTGGACCCGATCACTTCCAGCACCGATGACACGCTCGAGCTTCAGGCGGGCTCGGCCAAGCTGTTGAGAATGCCGCACTCGCGCGAGGTTCGGGCGCTATCGCAGGAGCGTCGCAGATCCATTAACTCGCGCTCCAAGGCGCGCAATTCCTTCATCTTGGTCCGCACTTGCGCGATATGAGCGTCGACCAGCGCGTTCACCTCGCCGCAGCCCAACTCTGGCCGATCCCGTAAGTTCAGCAGTTGACGGATCTCATCCAGCGTCATGTCCTTCGCCCGGCAGCGGCGGATGAACAGCAAGCGCTGCAAATGGACTTCGTCATAGAGCCTGAAGTTGCCCTCGCTACGTGCAGGCTCGGGCAGCAAGCCTTCTGACTCGTAAAAGCGCACGGTCTGCACCAAGCAATCTGCCTTCTTGCCCAGTTCACCGATCCGCATCATGGTTGCTTCCTATAAAAAACTTGACTCTATATCTACTAGAGGTTTTCTAATGATGGCATCCGGGGAAAACCTTGTCAATGAAGAGCGATCTATGAACAAAGAACCTTCCAGCCCATGCGCCTGCTCCGGCGGCAATGGCCAACAGACGGCGTGCGCCAGTGAGCAGGCCAGCACTGAAACCACCGTTTTCCACGTGAGCAACATGGATTGCCGCAATGAGGAAGCACTGGTGCGGCGAACGCTGGAGGGCATGCCCGGTGTCGAGCGGCTCCTGTTCGATCTTCCGCAGCGTTTGTTGACCATTTCGCACCGCGAAGTCTCGGCCGATGCCTTGGAGCAAGCGCTGAATTCGGTGGGCATGAAGGCTCAGGCTGTCCGAGACGCCGCCGTGTCGACCACCTACCGCATCGAGAACATGGACTGCCCGAGCGAGGAGAAACTCATCCGCTCGCACCTCGGGGCAGTCGAGGGAATTCAGGACCTCGACTTCGACCTCGCTGAGCGCACCCTGTCGGTGAAACACCTCGCTCAGGCACGCGCGCAGATGGAGCAGGTCCTGGCCTCGATCGGCATGCGCGCCAAGGAGCAGACCTTCGGCCACACGGGGCCGATCGAAGCCGCGGCTGTGATCCCATCCTCGGCCCTGCAGCAGCAACCAACCGCTGCCGTTTCCGCGCCGCCGATCGGCGAGCGGGTGACGTACCGGATCGAGAACATGGATTGCCCGACGGAAGAAGCGCTGATCCGCGACCGGCTGGGCAAGCTGCCGGGTGTGACCGCGCTCGACTTCAATCTGATGCAGCGTGTGCTGGGAGTCCAGCACACGCTGGCGACCTCAGCGCCGATCGAGAAGGCGCTTGCTTCCATTGGAATGCAGGCTGCGCGGCAGGACATGCAGACAGCCACCACGGTACTTCGCATCGCGAAGATGGACTGTCCGACCGAGGAAAGTCTGATCCGCGGCAAGCTGCAAGGCATGCCGGGCGTGCAGGGAATGGATTTCAACCTGATGCAGCGCACGCTCACGGTTCGGCACACACCCGACGCGATCAAGCCGGCAGTCGAAGCCATCGAATCGCTGGGCATGGAAGCCGAGGTCCAGAGGACTGATGAGCCGCGCGATGCCCCGGTGGCCGCGCACAAGACCAATTGGTGGCCGATGGCGGTTTCGGGCGTTGCGGCGGTGGCCGCCGAAGGCGTGTACTGGGTCAACGACGGCAATCATTGGGCCGTGATCGTGCTGGCACTGGTTTCGATCTTCACCGGCGGCCTCAGCACCTACAAGAAGGGCTGGATCGCGCTGAAGAACCTCAACCTGAACATGAACGCCCTGATGGCCATCGCGGTCACCGGCGGCATGGCGATCGGCCACTGGCCGGAGGCCGCCATGGTCATGTTCCTGTTCGCGTTGGCGGAAGTGATCGAGGCGAAGTCGCTGGACCGCGCCCGCAACGCCATTCGGGGGCTGATGGACTTGGCGCCCGAGACCGCGACCGTGCGGCAGGCCGATGGCTCATGGACAGAGCTGCCGGCCAAGGAGGTCGCAAAGGGCGCGGTGGTCCGCGTGCGTCCTGGCGAGCGCATCGCACTGGACGGCCTGATCACCTCGGGTCGATCGGCCATCAACCAGGCGCCCATCACCGGCGAGAGCCTGCCCGTCGAGAAGGCCGAAGGTGACCAGGTCTTCGCCGGAACCATCAATGAGACCGGCTCTTTCGAATACAAGGTGACCGCAGGCGCCAGCGACTCGACGCTCGCGCGCATCATCCATGCCGTGGAGTCCGCGCAGGGCAGCCGTGCGCCCACGCAGCGCTTCGTCGACCAGTTCGCCCGCGTCTACACGCCGGCGGTGTTCGCGGTGTCCGTGCTGGTTGCCGTCGTGCCGCCGCTCGCCTTCGGCGGCGCATGGTTTGACTGGGTCTACAAGGCCCTGGTACTGCTGGTGATCGCCTGCCCCTGCGCTCTGGTCATCTCCACGCCGGTCACCATCGTCAGCGGCTTGGCCGCTGCCGCCCGACGCGGCATCCTGATCAAGGGTGGCGTCTACCTGGAGGGCGGGCGCAAGCTCAAGGCGTTGGCCCTGGACAAGACCGGCACACTCACACATGGCAAGCCCGAGCAGACCGACTTCGTGCCGCTGATCGGCGAGGCGCAGGAAGTTGCCGCCTGGGCCGCAAGCCTCGCGGCACGCTCGGACCATCCTGTGTCTCAGGCCATCGCCCGCAAGGCGAACCGTGACGGCATCGCGCTGCACGAGGTCGACGACTTCGCGGCGCTGCCTGGCCGCGGCGTGCGCGGCCGCGTCGCCGGGCGCATGTTGCACATGGGCAACCACAGGCTCGCCCAGGAGCTGGGCCTGAGCGAAGCGACGCTCCAGGCTCGGCTGGAGACCCTGGAGCGCCAAGGCAAGACAGCGATCCTGCTGATGGACGATGCGACCGTGCTCGGCATTTTTGCAGTGGCCGACACCGTGAAGGAAACCAGCCGTGAGGCGGTGGCCGACCTGCAGGCGCTGGGTGTGCGCACGCTGATGCTGACGGGGGACAACCAGCACACGGCCGCGGCCATCGCTGCCCAGGTCGGAATCTCTGAAGCCCGTGGTGACCAACTGCCCGAAGACAAGCTCAAGACCATCGAAAGCCTGGTCGGCGGCGAGGGCCAGGTGGGCATGGTGGGCGACGGCATCAACGATTCGCCCGCGCTCGCCCGTGCCGACATCGGCTTCGCCATGGGCGCGGCCGGCACCGACACCGCGATCGAAACAGCCGACGTCGCCCTGATGGACGACGACCTGCGCAAGATCCCCGCCTTCATCCGGCTGTCGCGTAGCACTGCGGCGATCCTCACGCAGAACATCGTTCTGGCCCTTGGCATCAAGGCGGTGTTCCTTGCGTTGACGTTCACAGGGCATGCCACCATGTGGATGGCTGTGTTCGCTGACATGGGGGCAAGTCTTTTGGTTGTCGTCAATGGGCTGCGCCTCCTGAAGTTCAAGGCGGCATGAACAATGGATGAACCATCTCTTCGCAAGACGCAGTGGTACTCACTCGCGATCGTTATATTCGCCGGCGATCAGGCAGCTAAGAGCTACATTGACGCGACAACTCCCTTGGGTTGGTCGCACGAGGTGGCGTCATTCTTCAACCTAGTTCACGCTCTCAATCCCGGCGCGGCGTTCAGCTTCCTTGCTGGCGCGGGCGGCTGGCAGCGGTGGTTTTTTCTGGCGATCGCGTTCGCAATATCGGCATGGCTCGCATGGCTGCTCTCCCGGCCGCTGCGCAAAACGGAAGGCCTTTCGTACAGCCTCATTCTGGGCGGCGCATTGGGCAACGCGTTCGACCGCGCCACGCGCGGGCACGTTATCGACTACATCGACTTTCACCTGCACGGCTGGCACTGGCCCGCCTTCAACATCGCTGACATGGCCATCGTGGGCGGGGCGATCGCGCTGGTGGCCCAGTCGTTCATGAGCGTGGAGAACCCGGCCGCCACAAAGGAGTCCCAGTGACATTGGGACGATCCGGAAATTCGCAATGCACACGGTGCAGGACACCAATCTGAAGAGAACGGCCCCCAGCATGAGCGGCCGCGGCTTGGCCCTCATGCTAGCGCCCACCGCCGCTTTTGCTGCAACGCCCTGTTGCGATGGCGGCGATTGCTGCAACGACGTCGCAATGCCTTGCTGTGAATAAACAGCACGCAAGCCAGTTGACCTGGCAATTATGAAAGTCCATCACGGCGATGCTGGCCTTTTTCGTTCCAATGAGCCGTCACGGAGAGGTGATGATGAAGCTATGCCGGGATCCTGCAAGCTTTAGGACGGTCTTCTTTACCGCATAGCGATATGCTGATGTCACCCGTTCGCCTCGCCTGGCAAGTACAAGTAGTTCGTCGCGGTTTTCTGGCCGTGTCCGCCCGCTTCGCTGGCCCTTTTGCCCCAAACAAGCGCAATCATGCCTGCGTTACCACCAAAGTTCGCCCCCGCCAGTTGCTGTTCCTAAAGGGCATCAAGCTCAACGCCATCGCCGACCGGCCAGCGTATTTCGCATCGCTGCGTGCCCGTCGGGGCCAGCCCATCGTCATCCTCGCAGAGCTGGGACCGGACGAGGCATTCGCCCTGTGGAAGCAGCATGTACTGGGCGACAGGCCTCGCTGACCCAGTTTCGCCTCATCCTCCTGACAGCCCCGCACTTATTGCGGGGCTTTCTTTTTTCCGCGTTCGCCAATCGGGGCTGTTGCAAATGCCGATTTCCGGCTGACGCGGCTCGCCTCGCGCATGAAGCTGCCCGCATGTGTCGCTGATTCGTCAGCACCATGCCAGCAGCCAGAGTTTCCAGGCTGCCGCGGATTCTTTCCGCGCTACCCGCCAGTCCGCCATCGCATCGAGTCTGCGGACGCGCGTCACCCGTGACGCCGATGCTTTTTTCTCAACCGCGTGCGGGAGCTGCCATCCCGTGAGGGACGAGGCCCCGCTTTTTCCAAGGAGCCCGTCCATGTCCCAGCAAGCCTCTTTCGGCCAGTTGGCCTTGATCCATTGCGGCAAGTTCCTGCCGCTCGAAATCCTGCATAGCGCCGCCGGCCACTACATCGGCACGCGCGATACAGAAGGTCCCGTTTCGCGGGAATCCTGCCAGTACTTCCGCAGCTATGCCGCGGCTCAACGTGCCCTCGAAAGAGGCGGCTGGTCCCAGCTCGCCACACCCTGATCCAACTGGAGGAACCACGTCATGAACCAGCTTTTGCCCCAGGAAGTCGTCGATCAGATCATGCGGGAAGAGCAGCATTTCGCCGCCGCGCCCCAAGCCTTCTTCGAGGTCTGGAAGCGCGGCGTCGAGATCGCAGGCCCGCAATGGTTTGGCGACGGCACGCGCGAAGGCCTGAACCAGGCAAAGAGCAAGTGGGATCTGCGTCCCGACATGCTGCGTGCCAACGACGCACTCGGCGTCCTGAGCAGCGGGGAACGCATGTTCCTGTCCGCCATGTTCAGCTTCTACAACGCGCGCGAGGGCGGTGCCATGCTCAAGCGCTGCCACTTCCAAGGACTGTCGGACTTCGATGGTCTCGATCTGCAACGCCGCAAGGTCATCGCCGATCTGTTGGTGAACTACAGCGGTTGGTGAGCCGGTCTGCGGCATACCACCGTCTTTTTGTTCACTGCCCATGAGGGACATGCGTCCACGCGGCCATGTCCCTCGATTTTTCTTCCGTCAGCCTGCGCCGATTGGCCCAAAGCCCTCGATCAGTGCCGCCTGACGCTTTTTCCACTTTCAACCCACCGGGGTTCAATTCCCGGTGGCGGGAATTGGCTCCATTATTCAATCTGGAGAAATTCCATGACCCAGAATCCCAATCCCTTTGTACGCGGCTACTGGAATCTGAGAGTCGTCCGAACGCTGTGCATCTGCTACGGGGACGGAAGCCCGCATGTCTGGCGATCCATCCACACGAGCCAAGCGCATCTTTCCGACAACGACCTGATCTCATCGCCTTGCATCGTCACCAGCGACTTCGCGTTGATCAAAAGCGGCACTGACGCCATCAGCGACGAGCTGATTGCTGAATGTGATGCTGTTGAAGGCATCAACGGCGAAGGCGTGGTGGGCGCCGTGGTCTATGCCATCCATGGCGACGACCTCGACGGCCGCCCGGTCCATGTCGGTGATACCTATTCGGCCGAAGCCGCGCGAGACGTGGTGCAGCGGTTGAGTTTCGAGACCGGCTATTACAGCCGGTGCTGGGAAGTCAGCAGCGCGCACATCTGCCAGGAAACCGGCCAGTACCTCGCCAACCTGGCAGACCTCGCCACGCCGGAGGCTTTTCTGTTCATCGCCTTTCGGGTTCCGTACAGCCCGGCGATTGGCGTCAAGCTGATCTCCACGCCCTGGACAGACAAGAACCTGGAATATGCCGAGGGCATCAGTGCTGAGCAGCTTCGACAGGAGCACCGCGACAAGGGCATGCCTGACGACCTGGCGAACATCCTTGAACTGGCCGGCCAGGCAGATGTGCGCATCCTCATCCTCGATGCCGACGCACCCGCGCTACTGGGCTTGCCACTGGCCGAGACCTAGCAGACACGCGACGCGCAAGCCTTCCCCTTTATCCCCCATATGCCAGCCCGCCTCCCACCAGGAGCCGGGCTGGTTCAATTCCATAGGAGCAATCTCATGTTCCCCGATCTCATCTTGCCCACGCCCGACTTCGAGAATCAGCTTGGAGCCTGCGTCAACGCCATGAGCCAGGACGACGCCATCGGCCAGATCCTGGTGTTCGAGCGCATGAGCGGTACGCTGCACATGCGCCATATCGACAGCGCCGATCTGGTGGACACCGACATTGACGACTACGAAATGGTCGTATTCGACGGTGGCAACACAAGCGGCGACACGTGGAAGCACGTGTTCTTCCCGCGTCAGCGAGAACACTACTTCGTGTACGAAGCCTGACCCCCAAGCCCCTTTCGAGGGGCTTTTTCTCGCCCGCAGCGCTGGAAAGCGGGTGCGATGGGGTGCCGTTTCCTGCAAGCGGGCCGCTTACTCCCGGGCCATTCTTGCCCCATGTTCGTCGGCGTTGCCGACACATGCCCAGGCAGCCAAGACCTTCAAGGCTGCAAGCACGGGAAGCCGTGCTGGTCGATGTTTTCCACGGACGTACCGCGTCCATCCACACCACCCACAAGGGACCTCTCCCTTGCGGGCGGGGAATCCCTTGTTTCTTCCTCAAGGAGATTCCCATGGACCGTTCCCTCATCAAATCCATGATGCCTTCGCTAGTCGCAGGCCACGTGCCCCGCAACGTGCGGTCGTTCAAGTACCGCGTGTTCGACGATCAGCCGCAATCTTCGACATTGGGCTTCGCCGTCGACCCCCAGCCCTTCGACGGGAAGGTAGTCGCCATCACCGACGATGCCATCGTCGTCAAGCTCAAGCCGAGCGAGTTCGCTGTGCTCGATTCCAAGCTGGTGACCACCGTCCCCGACGAAGGCGCCAAGGTGCATGTCCAACCCTACGCACGGCGCCGTTTCGATGGGCTGCGGGCGGACACGCCGGAAGAGCGCACCGAGATGACGTCCGACGGCATTCCCTACACCGTCAAGACGCACATCCTCGGCTCCGCGCCGGCCAAGCTGCCCATTCCCGAGCCGCAGTGCATGGAGCTGGGTCAGCTCATCCAGCAGTTGGAGGAAATGCCGGCGCCCGATGGCTTCCGGCGCATCACCCACATGCTGGTCGATGCGGGTGCCCGGGATTTCACCTGGGTCGATCCGACGCCGTCCAAGATCATCGAGACGCCTCCGGCGATCAGCTTCACGGTCTCGACCGCGAAGTTCGAGGGCCGGGTGACGGTGCTGTACGACCGAGGCGGCGACACCTACGTGGTGGAGCTGCATCGCGACGGCGAATTGGTCGATCGGCATGACGAGGTGTATTTCGACATGCTCGGCGAAGTGCTGGAGCGACTCATCGACGACGGACGTTGGCGCCTGATCGATGTGAGCGTGATCGACGCCAAGGCTACCCGGCAGCGCCAGGCGGTGCCGGCATGACGCCGGAAACTGAATCCTGCCGGTTCTACGGCTGACCCGTGGGTCCCGCCACGAAGTTTCGCCCATGGGCCATGTGCCCACAGGCCCTCCATCCATGCGGATGGAGGGCCTTTTCTCTATTCCACATAGGAGATTTCAACCATGTCACTGCGATTCAAAGGCTCCGACCTGCGCCCCGTGCTGACCGAGGCCATCGCCAGCCAATGCCGCGTCATCCTGGTCAAGGACCAGGGCGTGTACTTCCTCGCCGAGCAGGGAGAGCGCCGCCCGGATGGGCGTGTGAAGCTGCTGGCCTATGCCGTCGGCTGCAACCCGGATACCGACCCGTTCGACGACTGGTGGGAACTGGCGCGCGCCGAACTGGGCGGCGACGACTTCGGGGAGTACTTCGACCCGAAGGACGGCGTATTCACGCGCATCCTGCACACCGAAGACGACCTGATGCTGTCGGCCACCGCCACACATCTGTCGCTGGAGGTGGTGCCTCCCGCATAGCGCGGCAACCGCCACTCGACTCTCGCAGCCCCCCACACCGGGGGCTTTCTTTTGCGCTGAGCCGGGCTGCGTGGACAAAGGGAAACGCGCGGATGCCAATTGATTGCTGTCGCGCGCGCGAGGCCCGGCCATGCTGACCCCATGCCTGCTGACGCTGTCAGCGACATGCCAGGCAACCATCGGTCTTCGAGGTTGCGGCGCAGTTTCCACTGCGTGACCGAGCCAGCTCGCACCGCATCCATCCGCGAGCGGCCACCAGTCCCTGGTGGCGGATGCTTTCGCCTTATCAACCCACCGCGGGGTTACGCACCTTTCCCCGCATGCGTGGGCTCGGTGTGTCTCCGCTTTTCCCTATGGAGATTCACCATGAACACCACTTCCAACGAGAAATCGTATTTCGACCTCCACACCTCGGGCATCGGCTACCTCCAGCGTGTCCGTGAGGTGCCCGTCAGGGGCGGCCGCCGTGCGCAGCCCTTCCTGGCCTGCACCATCGCCGCGCTGGTCGGCCCCGCCAGGGACCCGAGCTACCGCTACTTCGACGTCAAGGTCTCGGGTGCCGAGGCCAAGAAGCTCGTTCAGCGCTACATCGGCGTTGACGATTCCAAGCAGCGACCGCTGGTGCGCTTTCGCCTCGGCGACCTCTGGGGCGATGCCTACATCCGCGACAAGGGCGAACAGAAAGGCCAGGCCGCCGCATCCCTCAAGGCGCGACTGCTCAAGGCCGAGCTGATCGAGCGGGCCGAACTGGCTTCGATCGAGCAGCACGAGTTGATCACCCGTGGCATCGGCTACCTCAACCGTCCGAAGGACGTCACCCCCAAGGATGGTGACCCGTTCCTGTCGTGCTCCATCGCCGCGCTGGCCGGACCTGTCGATGAACCGGAATATCGGTACTTCGACACGATCGTCGCCACCCCTGAAGCCGAGCATCTGGTTCGCCGATGCGTGCAGGCCATCGAGGGGGATCGCAAGGTGCTGATCGCCTTTCGTCTGAACGACATGAAGATCGATCCGTACATCCGCACCAAGGGCGAGCACGCTGGGGAACCGGCCGCAAGCCTGGAATCGACGCTGGTCCACATCGGTCTGATCAAGATCGACGGCACCCAGGTCTATCCGACGAGCCAGGCGCATGCCGAGGCAGCGCCAGCGGAGGACGCACCCGCGTCCGAAGCCGCCAACGCCATCGACACTGCCGCCGACGCCGTTTCCTACCAATCTGCCGAGCCCGCCGAGCGCGAGCCCGAATGTGCAGTCGAGGAGCAGGAGCCGGCATTGGCTGCTTCGTTCTGATCCGGCACGGCCCCTCACGGGGCCTTGCCTTTTTCCTATTCGTCCAAGGAGAACCATCATGGCAGCCACATCGGCACCTACGAGATCAGCCCTACCCATCGTCGTCCCGGGCCAGCTCACGTTGCGGACCATCCGGGGCAAGAACGGCCCGTTCACGGTTGGGCGCCTTTCTACCCCCATCGGCGAGTTCGCGGTTAAAGACGCGGAGTTGGAGCAGTACCCCGAAGGAAAGTACGACGGGGATTTCGTCATTCGCTACATCTTCGCGAAGTCCTATCCGGTCGCGGGCGGCGCGCGGTTTGAAGTGCGCGCAAACCTCGACGGCATGACGCTCAACGGCATCGACAAACTGAGTCGTGATGAGGCCCGCAGCTTCGCCACCCAGGAAGTCGATCCACTCGATGAAGAGCTGGGGACGCAGCCTGCGGAAACGCCGGCCAAGCCCGCCAAGGCCTCCAGACCCGCCAAGCCCGCACCCGTGCAGGCCTCGGCGGACCCGCTGGTCGATACCACGCCCTTCGGTGTGGATGCACCGACGCCCGCTGCGGCGGCTGCCCCTGGCAGCACCGAAGAGGGCGACGTTGCTTTGTTCGGCTTGCTCTGGCCGCTGGGCGATTCCGTGAAATTGGATTCGACCATCGACCGCCGCGCCCTGCGCGCGCAGATCGCCCGCCTGGGCGATCTGGGCTACGCGCTGGACTTCAAAACGCAGGAGTGGAGCCGCCAGGCCGAACTGCAACCTGCGTGATCGCAGACACCGCATGCGCGGTGTTCTTCATCCACCCGCCGGGGCTCTTTCCCTATGCGGGGAGGCCCCCGGCTTTCTTCTGGAGGTCTCCATCATGTCCACCATCGATTGCGATACACCCCGTTCTTCGCTGGGTGAACCCGCGTGGCGAGCTGTTTGCAAGACAGCCGCCGAGCACGCCCAGCGTGGTTGTGGCCTGTCCTGGGACCACTGGGTCACGCTTTTCAGTTCGGAGATCGACGCGCAAGCCAGTCGATTGCCGGAAGAGCAACGCGCACAGGCGCTGCAGATCGCACAGGAATGGGGCTACGCCACACCGGCCGAAAGGCAGGAAACCCAGGACTGGAACGCCGAAAACGGCTACTGCTCGCACGGAATCGAACTGGGTTATTGCCCGTCCGGTTGCGATTCGGACTATTGAGGTCCGGCACACGTCATCGCCGCTTGCGCGGCTTTTCTCCACCCCTTGGGGCAGCACCTGCCTCAGGGGCGGTGCTGTTTCCGATTCACCGAGGACATCACCATGAGTCGGCACTACTTCGACACCGTTCACAAGGGCTTTCCCATCACCGTCGTACTGGGCTGGGACCGGCCGGCAAATTACTTCTTCCTATTCATCGAAAAGCCGGCCGAGCTGATCGACGATACCGCGAAGGTCGAGAGCGACGACTTCTTGTACAGCAACCTGCACGAGAGCGACCCGTTCAACCACTACCTGGACTACTACCGAGTGGTCCTGCGCCATTTCCACATCGACGTGCCCGAAAGCATGTTCACCGAAGTCCAACAGGACTGCGAGGGCAACATTGGCAACCGTGTAGTCAAGCATCAGGCCGACGGCTCGTTCACCGAACAGACGTTCTGAACGCCCAAGCGGATCGAACACCTTATCCGCATTCCTTCATCCCTAACGGGGCATTCGCTGCCCCTGCGGGCGGTGCTGCCCCTCATTTCATCGAGGACACCACCATGCACGCACACACTTCATCCACCACGCTGTTCCACATCGACGAATGCCCGGACGTTATGGCCGACGCTTGCGTCGGCGATGACCAGGGCAACCTGATCTTCCTGTCCATCTGGGCGCGCGACACCGCCGTCCAGCAGTTCCTTGCCCGCCTGACCCTCGGGCGCGACGAGCAGGGACTGGACCAGTTCCACATCATCACCGACGAGGGCGGCAGCGTCCCGGTGTTCATCGGCAACGTCGATCGTCTGGAGAAGCGCATCACGCGCGCTTACCGACGCACGCTGTTCGGTTCGCTGTCCAACGTGTGGCTGTTCGACCGGCGCTGCGTCAAGCCCGATAGGGCCAACGCCAGCGCATTGGCACTGCTGCCACGCGACAGCGCCCACCGGCTCGACCGCTTGTGGACGTTGGTGCGGGATACCTGCCCGTTACCGCTACTCGACCACTGGCGCGAGACCGTGCTGGAACTGCTGCAAAGCCGCGAGATGCTGGCCCGCCTTCCGTTCGCCCTCGGGCCGCTGGAAGGCCATCGGCTCGCCATCGACGTGCCGGCGCTGAGCTTGGCGCTGGGCTCCCTGATCCGCAGTGACGCGCTCACCGCCTATCCCTATCCGGCCAAGATTTGGACGCCGGAAGCGGTAGCGGCTTGACCCACCCTCGGAGGCACGCCTTGGCGTGCTTCCGTCATTCATCCCCGCCAACCAGGAGACTTCCATGGCTCTCATGTTCCCGCGGCTCGCCCGCAATTTCGCCAAAAATGGGTACTACCCGACCGACGAACCCACGCTCGAAAGAGCCCTCAACGCACTGATGCCCAGCGACGGGCCGATGTGCATCCTCGATCCCTGCGCCGGTGAAGGCGTGGCAATCGCCGAAGCCTCTCATGCCCTCGGGCGCGAACAGGCCAAGGCGTTCGCCGTCGAATTCGACGCCGAGCGGGCGCGCCATGCCCGCGGCCTGGTCGATCACTGCCTGCACGCGGACCTGATGGACACGATGATCTCCAAGCAGTCCTTCGGACTACTGTGGCTGAATCCACCGTATGGCGACCTGTCCAAGGACGTCAACGGCAACATCGGCTATCAGGGCCAGGGCCGTGCCCGCCTCGAAAAGCTGTTCTATCAGCGTTCGCTGTCGCTGTTGCAATACGGCGGCGTGCTGGTCTTCATCGTCCCCGGCTACGTGCTCGACGCGGAGCTGGTCGGCTGGTTGACGCGCCACTACACCGATCTGCGTATCTACCGAGCGGTGGAAACGCAGTTCAAGCAGGTGGTGATCTTCGGCCGCCGGGTCCGTCAGCGGGAGCTGGCACCCGATGGCGTCAAGGCCGTGCGCAATCTGCTGCTGCAGGTTGGGCTTGGCGAAGTCGAAGCCGAGGAACTGCCGAGCGAATGGCCGTTCCTGCCGTACATCGTCCCCGCCAGTCCGGCCGAGCCGGAGCATTTCTTCCGCGTGACGATGGAGCCCGAACAGTTCGCCGACGAGGTTGGCCGGCTGCAAGGCCTTTGGCCGTCGCTGGACACGCACTTGGGGACCGCGCAGCAGTCGCTGCGTCCACCGGCGCGGGCCTTGTCCCACTGGCATCTCGCCCTGGCTCTGGCCGCGGGCGCGATCTCCGGCGTCGTGCGCTCCCAGACGGGGCGCGTGCTCGTCGTCAAAGGTGACACCCACAAGGACAAGACGCTCCAGCGGGAATTCACCGAACGCGAAGACGGCTCCATCGCCGAGACACGCATCCTCACCGACAAGTTCGTGCCTGTCATCCGCGCGTGGGACATGACGCCTGGCTCCCCGACACGGGGCGAGGTGTTGACCATTCGCTGATCCACCGGACGCGCTGCCGTCCTGCTGTACCAACTCGAAGGAGAAACACCATGATCCCCAATCCGTTCAAGCGGCCTGCGCCGCACAAGCAACCGTTGTTCACACCGAGTACGTTGAAGTTGAGCGAGAAGGTGCATTGGCTGGCCCGGCGAGGCCTGATTGACCCCTTGGCCTATGTCCAGCGCCATGTGCGCGGGGACTGGGGCGAGATCGATGAGGCCACCCGCCAAGCGAACGACGTGGCGATCCAACAGGACAACCTGATGATTTCGCAGTTCAGGATCACGCCGGACCTGGCGCTGATCGTCAAGACCAGCGAAGACCACCAGACCACGGTGGTCCAGCTTCCCGAAGAGCGGGACCTGATCTGAGGCCCCACATCGTCATCTTCATCCACCTGACGGAGCCACTTCACTCCGGCAGGGGTGTCGTGGCCCAATGAACCATCAAGGAGGAGCCCATGGCATCGCATCGTATCGAAACCTACTGCCACAGGCTGACGTTCCCCATTGGGGCGCTCATCTTCAGCAGAGGTATCAACCGCCTGTTCAACGCGGGTCGCCTGGACCCGATTCCGTACTTCAGACGGCACGCCCGCGGCGACTGGGGCGACGTCACCGCCCAGCAATGGGGGAGGCCAACAGCTCTGCGCTTCAATCAGGCGCGCCGCTGGAATCGCACTACGTGATCCACCCGGGACTCGCCATTCGCATCATCACCGATACGGGGCGCAGCATCACCGCCATCGTGCTGCCGTCCGAGGACTGAGCACGGTTCACCCGCGGGCCACCCAGGCCAGCATCTTCAACCACCTTCGGCCACGCGCCGATTCTCCTCCCACCACGGGGCATGCCATTGCCCCGCTGGGGGTGGTGCATGCCCCATTTTTCTTTGGAGCATCACCATGTCCCTCGATCTCGAAACCACTGCCGCTGAAGCCACGCCCGTGCAGGGCGAACTGCTGGACGCGGAATCCAACCCTCTGACCCTGAGCCTTCAGGATTTCGTCGGCGAGTTCGGCGACGAACTGCTCGACGCCCTCAACAGCGCCAACCCGCCGGTCTATACCGGCCAACCGCAGGCGCACCGGCAACTCGTCGTCGCCAGCCTCAAGCGCAAGCTGTTCCCAGCACAGGCCGAAGTCGTCCACGCCGCCGCCGAGCTGCTGATCGACCGTGGCGAACGCGCCGCGATCGTCAATGGCGAGATGGGCTGCGGTAAGACGACCGTCGGCATCGCCGCGGCCGCCGTGCTCAACGCCGAAGGCTACCGCCGCACTCTGGTCCTGTCGCCACCGCACCTGGTTTACAAGTGGCGGCGGGAGATCCAGGAGACGGTGGCCGGCGCCAAGGTATGGGTGCTCAATGGGCCGGATACGCTCGTCAAACTCATCAAGCTGCGTGAGCAGTTGGGTGTGCAGCCCACGGGCCAGGAGTTCTTCGTCCTGGGGCGCGTCAGGATGCGGATGGGTTTCCACTGGAAGCCTGTCTTCACCACGCGACGCACCCGCCACGGCGACGTGGCGGCTTGCCCGGACTGCGGCACGGTTATCACCGACCTCGACGGCGAGCCGGTCAACCCGGTCGCTCTCCAAGCCGATGAGTACCGCAGGAAGTGCAGCCATTGCGCCGCGCCCCTGTGGACGCTGATCCGCCCGCGCAGCCTGTCCGGCAGCGATCAATCCTCGGCCGTGCTCAAAGCCTTGAAGCGCATTCCGACGATCGGGGAAGTCACCGCGCAGAAGCTGATGCAGAAGTTCGGGGACGGGTTCCTGGCATCGATGCTCGGCGACAACATCCACGAGTTCATCAACTTGATGGACGGCAACGGCGAGCTGGTGTTTTCTGACCGTCAGGCCACGCGCATGGAACGTGCGATGGCCAACATGGAGTTCGGCTTCGGCGAGGGCGGCTACCAACCGTCCGAGTTCATCAAGAGGTACCTGCCGCAAGGCACGTTCGACCTGCTGATCGCCGACGAGGCCCATGAGTACAAGAACGGCGGCAGTGCCCAAGGCCAGGCCATGGGCGTGCTGGCGGCGAAGGCTCGCAAGACCTTGCTGCTGACTGGCACGCTGATGGGCGGCTATGGGGACGACCTGTTCTATCTGCTGTTCCGAGCCCTGCCTGGGCGGATGATCGAAGACGGCTACCGCCCGACCACGAGCGGCAGCATGACCTCGGCTGCGATGGCGTTCATGCGCGATCACGGGGTCTTGAAAGACATCTACTCCGAGAGCACCGGCACGGCGCACAAGACGGCCAAGGGCACCAAGGTATCGGTGCGCACGGTCAAGGCCCCGGGCTTCGGCCCCAAGGGCGTCTTGCGCTGCATCCTGCCGTTCACGATCTTCCTCAAGCTCAAGGACATCGGCGGCAACGTCCTGCCGCCTTATGACGAGGAGTTCCGTGAAGTCGCGATGGACACGGCACAAGCCGCGGCCTACCGCGATCTGGCGGGTCGGCTGACCGCCGAGCTGAAACAGGCTCTGGCGCGACGCGATACGACCTTGCTGGGCGTGGTTCTCAACGTGCTGCTGGCCTGGCCGGATTGCTGCTTCCGGTCGGAGACCGTGGTGCATCCGCGCACGCGCAACACCTTGGCGTTCGTCCCGGCTCAGTTCAACGAGTTCGAGGTGACACCGAAAGAGCGCGAGCTGATCGACATCTGCAAAGAGGAGAAGGCACAGGGTCGCAAGGTCCTGGCCTACACGGTCTATACCGGCACGCGCGACACCACGTCGCGCCTGAAGGTGCTGCTGGAGCAGGAGGGCTTCAAAGTGGCGGTGCTGCGCGCGAGCGTGGACGCCAGCCGCCGCGAAGACTGGATCGCCGAGCAACTGGACCGTGGCATCGACGTGCTCATCACTAACCCCGAGCTGGTCAAGACGGGGCTGGACCTGTTGGAGTTCCCGACGATCGTGTTCATGCAGTCGGGCTACAACGTGTACTCGCTCCAGCAGGCGGCACGCCGCTCCTGGCGCATCGGGCAAAAGCAGCCCGTGCGCGTGATCTACCTTGGCTATGCCGGTTCTTCGCAGATGACCTGCCTGGAGCTGATGGCCAAGAAGATCATGGTCTCGCAGTCCACCTCGGGCGACGTGCCTGAA
Organism: Achromobacter piechaudii NBRC 102461; assembly: GCF_001571245.1. Classification (GTDB taxonomy): domain Bacteria; phylum Pseudomonadota; class Gammaproteobacteria; order Burkholderiales; family Burkholderiaceae_B; genus Achromobacter; species Achromobacter piechaudii. Next base: position 310,020 of record NZ_BCTK01000005.1, read on the forward strand.
TCCGGGCTCGATGTTCTGAACCAGGATGGTGATTCCGTCGAGGTCGCACTGGCCCGGCAATTGGTCGCCGCCTGAACTTCACACAATGCCGACGACCGAGAGGTCGTCGGCTTTTTTTCAGTGCCTTGCATCGTCAAATTGCACCTTGCCGTACACGCTTGGACAGTGATTCAGCGCCCTCTTTGCGCTCGCTGTACCGATCCACCAGATACGGGACCGCGTCGCGCGTGAGCAGCGTGAACTTCATCAGTTCTTCCATCACGTCCACGATGCGGTCGTAATAGGCCGAGGGCTTCATGCGCCCGACCTCGTCGAACTCCTGGTATGCCTTGGCGACCGAGGACTGGTTCGGGATGGTCAGCATCCGCATCCAGCGGCCGAGCACGCGCATCTGGTTGACCGCGTTGAAGGACTGCGAGCCGCCCGACACCTGCATCACCGCCAGCGTCTTGCCCTGGGTCGGGCGCACCGCGCCGACCGACAGCGGAATCCAGTCGATCTGCGTCTTCATCAGGCCGGTCATCGCGCCGTGGCGCTCCGGCGAACTCCACACCATGCCTTCGGCCCATTGCACCAGTTCGTGCAGTTCCTTGACCTTGGGGTGATCAGCGGGTGCATCGTCCACCAGCGGCAGGCCGGACGGATTGAACAATCGGGTTTCACCGCCCAGCGCCCGCAGGATGCGGGCGGCTTCTTCGGCTGCGAGGCGGCTGAACGAGCGTTCGCGCAGCGAGCCGTAGAGCAGCAGGAAGCGCGGCGCGTGGGTGGTCCGTGCCGGCGCGAACAGGTGTTCGGCGTCTGGTTGCTGGAACAGCGCCGCGTCGATGTTTGGCAGGTCGAGGCGGGCTTCAGACACGACGGCCTTTCTCATCAACCAGCGGCTCGCCGTCTTCCTTGTTGAACGCGCCGCGCTGCGGTTGCGGCAGAAGGTCGAGCACGGCTTCCGATGGCCGGCACAGGCGCACACCCAGCGGCGTGACCACGATCGGCCGGTTGATGAGAATGGGATGCTGGAGCATGAAACCGATCAGGTCGTCGTCGCTCCACTTCGGGTTGCCCAGGTCGAGTTCGGCATAGGGCGTACCTTTCTCGCGCAGTATGTCCCGCACCGGCACGCCCATCGCCGCGATCAGCGCCTGGAGCGTGTCGCGGCCGGGCGGCGTCTTCAGGTACTCGATGATGGTCGGTTCCTCGCCGCTGTTGCGGATCAGGCCCAGCACGTTGCGCGATGTGCCGCAGGCTGGGTTGTGGTAGATCGTGATGGTGCTCATGGATGCCTCTTGGAGATTACGAAGTGGTCGCGCGGCGTTCGTACCAGCCGCGTGAGCGGTTGACCACCCGCACCACCAGCAGCATGACCGGCACCTCGATGAGCACGCCGACCACTGTTGCGAGTGCCGCACCGGAATGGAAGCCGAATAGGCTGATGGCGGCGGCCACGGCCAGCTCGAAGAAGTTGCTGGCACCAATCAACGCGGATGGCCCAGCGACGCAGTGCTTTTCGCCCGCCTGGCGGTTGAGCCAGTACGCCAGCCCGGAATTGAAGAACACCTGGATCAGGATCGGCACCGCGAGCATGGCGATCACCAGCGGCTGCCGGATGATGGCCTCGCCTTGGAAGGCGAACAGCAGCACCAGCGTCAGCAACAGCGCGGCGATGGACAACGGGCCGATGCGTTCCAGTGCCCTGTCGAACGCGGCCTGTCCCTTGCGCAGCAGCGCCCGGCGCCAAAGCTGGGCCAGGATGACCGGAATGACGATGTACAAACCCACCGACACCAGCAAGGTGTCCCAAGGCACCGTGATCGAGGACAGGCCCAGCAGCAGGCCGACGATGGGTGCGAAGGCGAGCACCATGATGGTGTCGTTCAAGGCCACTTGCGACAGCGTAAATGCCGGATCGCCGCCAGTCAGTCGGCTCCAAACGAAAACCATTGCGGTGCACGGTGCGGCAGCCAGCAGGATCAGGCCGGCGATGTAGCTGTCGAGTTGGTCGGCGGGCAGCCAATCAGCAAAAGCGTGGCGGATGAAGATCCACGCCAGAAGTGCCATTGAGAACGGCTTGACGGCCCAATTGATGAACAGCGTGATCCCCATGCCTCGCCAATGCTGGCGCACCTGGCCGAGCGCGGCGAAGTCCACCTTCAGCAGCATAGGGATGATCATCACCCAGATCAGCAAGCCCACCGGCAGGTTGACTTGAGCGATCTCCATGCGGCCGATGGCCTGGAATGCGGCGGGCGCGAACTGGCCCAGAGCGATACCCGCGATGATGCACACCGCCACCCATAGCGTCAGGTAACGCTCAAAGCCGCTCATGGCGGAGTTTGCTGGCGCGGGGCCGGCGGTATCGGTTGCGCTCATCGGTTCAGGCCTCACTGGCGGCCGATGTCGCGCAGTTCGCGCTGCAACGACATGGCATCTAGACTCTTGATCGGCAGCGACAGGAACAACTCGATGCGTCGGCGCAGCGTCATGGCGGTATCGAAGAACGCCTTGCTTTGTCGTTCCAAGGAGCCTTCCACGGCAGCCGGGTCAGGCACGCCCCAATGCGCCGACACCGGCTTGCCCGGCCATAGAGGACAAGCCTCGCCGGCTGCGTTGTCGCAGACGGTGAAGATGAAATCGAACACCGGCGCATCGGGCTTCACGAACTCGTCCCAGCTCTTGCTGCGGTAGCCCGTTGTCGGAAGGTGCAGCCGCTCCAGCGTGGCGAGCGCCAGCGGGTGAACTTCGCCTTTCGGATGGCTACCTGCCGACCAGGCGTGAAACCGCCCCTGGCCCATGTCGTTGAGGATGCCTTCGGCGAGGATGGAGCGGGCCGAATTGCCCGTACAGATGAACAAGGCGTTGTAAGTGGTATCGGTCATGGTCAGCAGCAGGTCTTGGATGGAGAAACCTCGCATACGCCACCTTGGCAGCAATGCTCGGTCAGGTAGCCGATGAGGCCGTTCATGTGGCCGTACTCGGCCCGATAGATCAGGTTGCGACCCTGCTGCTCGATGGTGACGAGGCCGGCATGGGCCAGCTCCTTCAAGTGGAAGGACAAGGTGTTGCGGGCCACGTCGAGCTGGTCGGCTAGCGTGCTTGGCGTCAGTCCGCCCGGGCCAGCAACGACCAAGGCGCGGAACACGCGCAGGCGCTGGGTGTGAGCCAGGGCGTTTAAGGCGGAAATGGCTTGATCTTCTTGCATGGTTCGATAATACAACAATTATTGAATCAATGTGCAAACCACAGTTGGGTTTGCGGGTTGCGCTATGTGTTGGACTGCAAAAGCGGGTAGCTCCCAGTTCGCATTCCTGACTGACCGCGCCGCCGCGCGCGGCCAAGGTATCGGCATCGCAACAGAAGAGCCGATGCCATGCCCGCAATCCATGTATCCCGGCACTTGGTCGGCGCCGGCCTCCTGGCCGCAGCCCTGCCCAGTGGCTGCGCGACCACCACGGCGCCGCTCGCACCCGATGCCATCGAGGAAGTCTCGGCCGCGCCCGAACCCGAGGCGCCCGAGTACATCCCGGTCGTGCGCTACGGCCGCTACACGCTGGTCGAGTTGGCACCCACGGCAGCGCAGCGCGACCTGCTGTTGCAGACCATCGACGTGTCCATGCCCGAGGATGCCCGCGCCACGGTCGGCGACGGGATGCGGCATGTGCTCAAGCGCAGCGGCTACGGCCTTTGCGAGACCGCGCATGCCGTGATCGAACTGTACGCGCTGCCGCTGCCGGCGGCACATCTGCATCTCGGCCCCATGACCTTGCGCCATGCGCTGCTCACGCTGGCTGGGCCGTCCTGGGAACTGCACGCGGATGACCGCGCACGGCAAATCTGCTTCGATCGGCCCGGCGACCGTGCAGTCGCCGAGTCCCCATCCGGGCCACTCGCCACCGAGACGGTGCAGACGTTCCCGCTGGCGCCTGCGGTTTCGGGAGGCCAGCCATGAATGCCTCGCATCCCGCCCAACGCTCAACCGCGGCGGTTGTCATACAGAGCCTGTTCTGGCTTTGGCTGATCGGCCTCAGTGTCATCGTGGCGCTGGGCTACCTGGCGATGCGCGATCAAACCGACCAGGATCGGCTGGATTCCCGCCTGCAGCGCCTGGAAGCGCAGGCGACTGGCCTGGCCGAGACCATCGAGGCCATCCAGCAGCGCCCAGCCGTCGCAACGGCCGCTGACCTCAAGGACACCCGCCAAGTCCTGGAAGCACGCGCTGCCCAGGTCGAGAAGTCGCTGAGCGGCTATGCCGCCGCTGATGACCTTCAGGCGCTACGCGCCGAAATCGAGCAGATCAAGACGCGCCAGACCGCCGCGCGTGCCGCAGCCCCCGCCCAGCCGCGCGCATCACGCCCGGCCGCCGCCTCCAAGGCCGAACCGCCGCCGCTGCCGTTCCGCGTCGTCGGCGCCGAACTGCGCGCTGGCCAGCGCAGCGTGTCCGTCGCGCCGAGCACCGGGGACTTCATGCCCGCCCAACTTCAGGTGCTGCTGCCCGGGGATGCGGTCGGCCCGTGGCGCCTGCAGGCGATCGAGGGCAACACCGCAGTGTTCCAGGCCGGCAACCAGACCCGCCGTGTGGCGATTCCCTGACCGGAGCACCCCATGAAGCCGTCGATCCTCCTTTCCGCGCTCGTGTTGGCGTCGGTGCAGTGGCCCATCTGGGCGCAGCAGCCCGCAACGGCCCCGGCGCGCAATGCGCAAAGCCAGGAGCGCCCGCTGGCCGCCCGCGTGCTGGACGATCGGGCGGCCAGTGAATGGGGCCTGCAACCGCAGGAGTGGACTCGCTATCGCGAGCTGATGGACGGGCCGCTGGGCATCTACTCGCCCAACCTGGACCCGCTGTCCGCCCTGGGCATCGAGGCACGCACTGACGAAGAGCGGCGGCGCTACGCAGAGCTGCAGGTGCAGGTCGAAGCGCGCCGCGTCGAGAAGCTGCTCGCCTACCAGCGCGCCTACGACGAAGCCTGGCAGCGCCTGAACCCCGGCATGCAGCGCGTGAACCTGCCCGACGACAAGCCCGGCGCCGGTCCCGTGCGTGGTAGAGGCCGCACCGCGGTGTTCGTCAAGGATGGCTGCGCTGCCTGCGGGCAGCTCGTACAGCGTCTGCAATCCTCAGGCGCCGATTTCGACCTGTACATGGTCGGAAGCCGCCAGGACGACGCGCGCATCCGCGACTGGGCCAAGCGCGCGCAGATCGACCCGGCGCGCGTGCGCGCCGGCAGCATCACGCTCAACCACGATGGCGGCCGCTGGCTGTCGCTGGGCCTGCCCGGTGATTTGCCCGCAGCCGTGCGCGAGGTGAACGGCCAATGGCAGCGCCAGCCGTAGCTGCCCCCGTATCGCAGTTCTTGCGCGCACTGGTGCTCTCTGCAGGCGTGTATGCCAGCACCCCCCATGCCCAGGAGGTGCCGCCACCGGCCTACCAGCTTGCCGCCCAGCGCGCGGGCATCCCTTCGACGGTGCTCTACGCCGTGGCCTTGCAGGAGAGCGGCATCCGGCGCAACGGGCGCATCGTCCCATGGCCGTGGTCCCTCAACGTCGCCGGCCAATCGCGCCGCTTCGCCACGCGCGCCGACGCCTGCGCTGGCCTGCAGCAGGCGATGCGCGCCACGCCGCACACGCGCATCGACGCGGGCCTGGGCCAGATCAACCTTGGCTACCACAAGCACCGCTTCACCGGCGCGTGCGATCTGCTGGACCCGTACCGCAACCTCGCCGTTGCCGCCGAGATCCTGAAGGAGCAGCACACCCCCGGCGAGGACTGGCTGCTGGCGATCGGCCGCTACCACCGCCCCGCTGGCGGCGAGCCCGCCGTCCGCTATCGGCGCAGCGTGTCCCGCCACCTTGCCCGCGTGCAGGGCACGCGCCCAACCGCCGCGGTCTTCGCCGCGCGCCAGGAGACCTCCCCATGACGAAACCCCATCCGGTCCAACTCGCGCTCACGGGCCTGCTCATGCTGCTGTCAGGCCTGCCGCTGGCCTCGCGTGCTGGCGAGCCGCTGATCGTGGTCGAGGACCGTGGCGGCACGTCGGCATTGCCGTACTACGAAGCCCTGAACCTCCAGCCGCGCGCCAACGCGCCGGCCCGCCCCCCCATCCCGACGCCCCGGGTTCCCGCCACGCCAGCGGACGAAGCCGCGATGCTGCCGGTGCGCAGCAGCAAGCTCACGCCCGGTACCGTCGCGCGGCGCGTGATCGAAGCGCCCGGCCTGCGGCCGTTCGCGGTCATCGGCGACGACGAGGCTTCCCGGGTCTGGTTGCAGCGCCGCGCCGCCGCTTTGCGTGAACGCGGCGCGGTCGGCCTGGTGGTCAACGTCGAGACCGCGCAGAGCCTGGCACGGCTGCGCGCTCTGGTGCCTGGCGTACCGCTCGCGCCCGTGGCCGGCGACGACCTGGCCGATCGCCTGGGCCTGCGGCACTACCCGGCGCTGATCACGGCCACCGGCATCGAGCAATGAAGCCATGTCAGGCAAACAGCCGGTCGAGGTTCTGCTACGCCCAGCGGTGGAGCTATACACCGTCGCGGCGTGTGCAGGCGCCGCGTTTCTGTGCCTGGTGGCCCCATGGTCGCTCGCGCTGAGCCCGGCCATGGGCATCGGCAGCGCCTTGGCGTTCGGCGCCTACGGCGCGATCCGCTACCGCGATGCCCGCATCATCCTGCGCTACCGGCGCAACATCCGCCGTCTGCCGCGTTACGTGATGACCAGCAAGGACGTGCCGGTCAGCCAGCAGCGCCTATTCGTGGGGCGCGGCTTTCTCTGGGAGCAGAAGCACACGCATCGGCTGATGCAGACGTACCGGCCCGAGTTCCGCCGCTACGTCGAGCCGACGCCGGCCTACCGGCTGGCCAGGCGCCTGGAGGAACGGCTGGAGTTCGCGCCATTGCCGCTCTCTCGCCTGCCGAAGCTCACCGGCTGGGACGTGCCTTTCAACCCCGTGCGCCCGTTGCCGCCTGTCGGCGGCCTGCCAAGGCTGCACGGCATCGAGCCCGACGAAGTGGACGTCAGCCTGCCGCTGGGCGAGCGCGTCGGGCACTCGCTGGTGCTGGGCACCACGCGGGTGGGCAAGACGCGCCTGGCCGAATTGTTCGTCACGCAGGACATCCGCCGCAGGAATGCTGCCGGCGAGCATGAGGTCGTCATCGTCATCGACCCCAAGGGGGATGCCGATCTCTTGAAACGGATGTACGTCGAAGCCCAGCGCGCTGGCCGCGAAGGCGAGTTCTACATCTTCCACTTGGGCTGGCCGGAAATCAGCGCCCGCTACAACGCCGTGGGCCGCTTCGGTCGGATCTCGGAAGTGGCGACACGCATCGCGGGGCAGCTCTCCGGCGAAGGCAACAGCGCGGCGTTCCGCGAGTTCGCATGGCGCTTCGTGAACATCATCGCCCGCGCCCTGGTGGAACTGGGGCAGCGCCCGGACTACATGCTGATCCAGCGCCACGTCATCAACATCGACGCGCTGTTCATTGAGTACGCCCAGCACTACTTTGCCAAGACGGAGCCCAAGGCCTGGGAGGTGATCGTCCAGATCGAGGCCAAGCTCAACGAGAAGAACATCCCAAGGAACATGATCGGGCGCGAGAAGCGTGTGGTGGCGCTGGAGCAATACCTCTCCCAGGCGCGCAACTACGACCCTGTGCTCGATGGCCTGCGCTCGGCGGTGCGCTACGACAAGACCTACTTCGACAAGATCGTTGCATCGCTGCTGCCGCTGCTGGAAAAGCTCACGAGCGGCAAGATCGCCCATCTCCTGGCGCCGAACTACTCCGACCTGGCCGACCCGCGCCCGATCTTCGACTGGATGCAGGTCATCCGAAAGCGGGCCATCGTCTATGTGGGTCTGGATGCGTTGTCTGACGCCGAGGTCGCCGCAGCGGTCGGCAATTCGATGTTCTCTGACCTGGTTTCGGTGGCCGGACACATCTACAAGCACGGAATCGACGATGGCCTGCCGGGCGCATCGGCTGGTGCGCGCGTGCCGATCAACGTGCATGCGGACGAGTTCAATGAATTGATGGGTGACGAGTTCATTCCGCTCATCAACAAGGGCGGTGGCGCGGGCCTACAAGTCACCGCCTACACGCAAACGCTTTCGGACATCGAGGCCCGCATCGGAAATCGCGCGAAGGCCGGCCAAGTGATCGGGAATTTCAACAATTTATTCATGTTGCGCGTGCGCGAGACGGCCACCGCGGAACTGCTGACGAGGCAGTTGCCGAAGGTCGAGGTCTATACGACCACCATCGTCTCGGGCGCGACGGACAGCTCAGACATCCGCGGCGCGACGGACTTCACGTCGAACACCCAGGACCGCATCAGCATGTCCAGCGTGCCGATGATCGAGCCGTCACACGTCGTCGGTCTGCCCAAGGGCCAGTGCTTCGCGCTGCTGCAGGGCGGCCAGCTTTGGAAGGTACGCATGCCGCTGCCGGCGCCGGACCCGGATGAAGTGATGCCGGCGGACCTGCAGCAACTGGCCGGGTACATGCGCCAGAGCTACAGCGAGGCCACGCAGTGGTGGGAGTTCACCAGCTCGCCGGCCTTGCAGGATGCGGCCTTGCCCGACGACCTGCTGGACGATGCCGCTGCGGCCGAGCCCGGCGCGGTGGCCACTGGCGCCGACGATGGCTCGGGCAACGAGGCCGTGCCATGAAGGATGCCACCTCGACCGCGCAGCGGGAGCAGAACCAACGCCAAGGCTTGATCGTCGGCACCATCACCTTACCGTTCCGGCTGCTCGGGGTGCTCATTGGCTCGCTGCTGTTCTCGATCGTGGTGGAGTGCGTCGGCATGCACCTGTTCTGGAAGGACCAGGGCTGGCGCCACTCCCAGCAGATGCTGCAGTACGAACTCGGGCACCTGTCCAACCACTTCACGCGCAGCGTGGTGGTGCAGGAGCCCGGGCGCACGGCGCACGAGCTGGTGGATACCGGGTACGAGTGGGTGTTCGTGCGCTCGGGGTTGCTGGAGCGCATGAGCCAGACCGCCGAGCGCGTCCGCGCGCCCAGCCACGGGCAGAGCCGCAACTTCCGCTACTACATCAGCCAGGTCTATGTCTGGGCCGAAAGCTACCTGATCGCTGCGGCCTTCACGACGCTCACCTTCCTGGTGCGCCTGCTGGTCCTGGTGCTCACGCTGCCGCTGATCCTCACGGCGGCATTCGTCGGCCTGATTGACGGCCTGGTGCGACGGGATGTGCGCCGGTTCGGCGCGGGCCGCGAATCCGGCTTCATCTACCACCGCGCGAAGGCCAGCCTGATGCCGTTGGCCGTGCTGCCTTGGGTCACCTATCTCGCTCTGCCCATATCGGTGCATCCTCTGGTCATCCTGCTGCCCAGCGCGGCGATGCTGGGGATGGCAGTCAGCCTGACCGCAGGCAGCTTCAAGAAGTACTTATGAGGTGACACGGGCGGCACTGCTCTGCAAAGCCGTGTGCCGTTCATCGGTTCTGCAGGGTATCAAGAGCAGCATCCAACGCCGTAACCGCCTCGACGACCGTTCTTACCGTCGCCCGATCGAACTCATGATCGCGCTGAGCGTCGTGCACACCGCTATTGAGGTAACCCCATTCAATACTCGTACCGCTGACATTGAGCAGCCTGACCAACGCCCCTACGGCATCCGGCGCACCCGCATGTTGCGCCGCGATACGCTCGACGGCCGACCGCAACTTGGTGCATTTATTGTTCAGCTCCCAAGGCGCGCGGGGCCCGCTCAGCTTGATGTCGATCCGGCCGTCCGCCCGCCGACCCAGCCACGTCCACAGGCGGTCCGTCAGACTCTCCAGCGCCGGCCGGGCCTGGCGCAGTGCCTCGCGTTTCTCGTCAGCCGCCAACGCCTGCTGGGCCAGAAGAACATAGTTCTTCGCTGGCGGGTCGCTGTCGACCCGCAGTTCGTGCTCTCCCTGATGCGGGAGAAACTTGTAGCGCTTGATGGCCGCGGCGCGGCGCACGCCCAACTCCTGCTGGATGCGGTGCAGGAACTCCTCTGCGTGCGAGGTGAGGATAACCTGCTTGCCGTGGAGCAAACCGTCCTCGAAGAAGGTACGCCAGATGCCATCGCGATGGTCGTCGTCTATCGCATTGACGACGTCATCGAAGATGACCACGGGGCAGCCCTGCGCGAGGTTCTTGGCAAGCAGAATCGCCAGACCCAAGCATTTGATGTGCCCTTCGCTGAAGACGATCAACGCGTCGTAGCGCACGCCCGGCTCGCCGGCGAACTCCACCTCGATCTTGCCGTTCTCGGCCACGGGCAACCACAGCGCGTGCAGCAGATCGCCGGGCGGATCGGCCCGGTTGAATGCGTTGTAGAGATGGCGGGCTTGGTCTCCCAGCCCCTGTAGCAGAACCCCCGGCAGAGCGGTCAGGTATGCCTGAATCTCGGGTAGGAAGCCGTCGTAGGCGGCCTTGACCCGCTGATGGTGCACCACCACCGGCATTTCGTCCGTGGCCGCCTGGATCAGGCCGCGGTTCGCGTCGTCGAATTGGGCCACGGTTTGGCGGGCGGCCGCCAGCTCCTGATCCGCAGTCGTGCGCATGGTCCGCAGCCGTTCGATCTCCAGCTGATGCTGTTGCAGGCGGTCGCGCTCCTGGGCCATCGCGCCGCGCTGGGCATGCACGTCGCGCGCCTGCGCGTCGAAGCCTTCGATGATCTGTGCGATCCGTAAGAGGGCTTGCCAGGCGCGCTGGTCCCCATTCACCCAGCCGCCGAGCCAATTGCCCGCCGACGTGGGAGGCAGCAGTGGCAGGCCCGCGGCCTGCGATTCGGCAGGACAAGCGACCCCAGCCGCCGCCACCACGCGGCGCATTTCGTCCCACAGCGCTCGGACCGCCTCGCTCAACTGCGTCCGATGCCCGGCCTCTTGCTGCTGCAGGACGGCCAGTTGCGCGAGCTGCTCCAGGCCCATTCGCGCCCTGGCGAACGGGTCCTGTGCCACAGCGGCCAGTCCGGTTCCACATGCCGGACACGCGGTCGCCCCGTCCGCCAACGCTTGCACGGCCTCGTAGAGCTTCGCGTACGACACCTCGCCCGCGCGGGCCGCGAGTTGCGCGGAAGACGCTTGCCACAGTCCCTGGACGCGGTAGGCCTCTGCCAGCAACGCTTGCAGGCGGGCCTGGGTCACCTCGTGAATGGCAGGCGGGTTGGCGTCCAGCTGAGCCTGGACATACGGTAGCCGTCCTTGCTGCTGCGGCGTACCCAGCAGCCAGTCCACGCAGGCTTGATAGGTCGCGCCAGGTGACATGCGCTGCGCCAAAGCTTGTTCCAGGCCCTCGACCGCTGCGATCTTCTGCGGGTAGGCGGCGATGGTCTGTTCGGAGCTCGCCAACCGCAGGCGACGCTGCGCCAGCTGCGCCGCCTGCACGCCGGCAAGCATCAGGTCCTGATCGAGCGAGGGGTTGAAGCCGCGCACGAACTCGCTGAACTGGTCCACGCCGAACAGGGTGGCGATGAGCTGGCGCTGATCGCTCGGGGTCCGCGCGGCGATTCGGGCGAAATCGTCGAGGCGGTTCTTCTCGATGAAGCAGAAGCGATACTCAGCTTCGTCGGGCTGGACGGCCTGCGCTTCGCCCGCCGCCGTAGACGACAGGACTGGCGCGACGTGGCGGCGCAGGCGAGCGTTGTTGCAGTACGTCCGCTGGTCGACCCGCTTGGCCTGCGCTTCGCTGATCGAACCGAGCATCGCCACTTCCAAGGCTTCGCAGAAGCTGCTCTTGCCGGTGCCGTTGGCACCGTAGACCAAGGTGATGTCATGGCTGAGGTCGAACGTCTCCTGCCGCATGAATCCTCGAAACGGCCCGACTTCGAGCTGGTGCAGTCGCCCGAACGCCGGCCCGTTTTCGGGGCCGCGCGCGTCCCCGTCGTAGGCGACAGGCATTTGCGCCAGATGCGCGATGGCCAGCGGCGCCAAGCGCGTGGAGCGCCCCCGGCGTGCAGCACCGACCTCGGCCAGTGGCTGCAGGTGATCGAGCACCAGGTGCGCCAGCCGGCGCACGTCGTCGTGCACGTGCCGCTGCGCCAAGTGCGCCAGGAACCGGTGGTACTCCGAACGTATGCTTGCCACAGCGCCCCCTCACTTGGTCAACCACTGACCGTAAGCCTCCACATCGATCATGGGGACCGTTCCACTGAACTGAAGCTGCGCGATCAGCTTGAAAAGAAACGCGGTCGCCGGCTTGTTTTCGTTGGTGTAGCTGTACGCGCCGCTGGCTTGGTCATAGAAAAAGTGCCCGTGGGCGGCAACGCATCCGATGTCCAGACGCCCCTCGGTGAGGTTTGCGTTCAGCGCCTTGTCCATGGATGGACCCAATGCAGGACTCCATTCGCTCTCGAAGGTGAGCAAGCCACCCAGAATCGGAATCAACGGCTTCGCTGGGTAGGTCCCGCCAGCGTGCGGGATCGGCAGGCTCGTGCGGTGCAGCCTGCGCACACTGGCGACCTTCTCCTGGGCATAGGCCACAAGCCCCGCGTCAGCCGTCTGCTTGGCCTCGAAAACGGCGTACACGCTTTCGGCTGGAATGATCGTCTCGTTCTCGTAGGTGAAGATAAAAGGCGAATATTGCCGATCAAACACCACCACATCGATCTGCTGGCTGAAGTTCCCCAGGCTGTCCACCACATGCGCCTTGGCCGCCTGGTACCGTTTGGGCAGATAGGTATCCAGCATGTCGATCCAGACGTTCTCGCTCGCATCCCCCTTCGTACCCGGGTGACCGAAGGTCTTGCGTACTACGGACAAGCGCTGCTGGATGTCCTCATGCAGGGACGACAGGAGCTGGGAAAGCGACCACTGGGACATGCTGTACCTCGATGGGACGTGTATGGAAGCCGATGGAATCAGGACAGTGGGAACTTGGGGCCAAACAGTGCGCGCCAGGCGCGAAGCGCTTCGATATTGCGACCACGACGCGCGTGGTCGATGGCGATGCTTGCGTCCTGGCTCGCCTGGAACAGCAGCTGCTGCGCGCGCTGCTTGCGCGCGGCATCCATATCGTTGCTGATCGCCGGGCCAAGTCCGGCGGGATCCGGCCACTCGTCATGAACTCGATCGGCAAGCGTGGCAAAGAACGACTGGATCTCGCGATCGAACGATCCTCCCCAGCCGCCGTAAAGACACTCAAGGGCCATTACCTCGATCAGGAACGAGGGCTTCACCGGCTTCAGATCGCCGTGCTTGGGATTGTTGTTCCAGTACTTCACCATGCGCACGAGACCTTTCCACTCATTGGCATAGGCTTGGTGCGCTGCGGTCGCCTTGTCCTTATGGATCTCCGGGTCCGTCTTGATCCACTTTCCGGACGCCGTATCGGGGATCTCATACTGGTCGCCGGTGTCGAATGCGGGCACCGCATCCACGCTGACCACCCGGTAGTCCGTGTTGTCCTCCGCGTCGATGTGAACACCGAAATCCACGTTGATCGAGCGCGCCTGTTTGCGCACGGCCGCCGAACCGTATTTCTCCACCAATGCAGAGTGGAAATCATCCAGCACTACCGATGCGGCCTTGCCGTGGTAATGCTTCTCCGAGTCCTTCAGCACGAAGAAGATGTCGATATCCTTGAGCGGCTTCGTCTTCGTGTATCGAGCATAGGAACCGGTCAGGAAGCTGCGCGCAATGCCGAACTTGGTCTGCAGGTAGTCCCGCACTTCGTTCTGGCGTTGCGAGGCATTCTTCTGTTCGCGTTCGTTGAGTTCCAGACGCGACTTGAACTTGCGAAAAGCTTCATCGATCGACAGCATCAGCGTTGCCTCCAATATCCGGCCTGACCCGCCAGGCCGCTGTGTTCGACAGTCGAGCCTAGGCTCTGCTTGACCATTCCATCCGTCGAGCGATAACTTCCTTTGCTCCATCCCTCCACATCAGGTCGCCCTGGCTTTGTATCGAGCATTAACTTGTACTTGGCCTGCGATGGCAGCAGCCCAGCTTTCTTGATCGCGTACTTCAACTGCTCGGTATCTGTCCAGAAGCTGCCGTCGCCATCGGACCACCCATACACGATGTCGATATCCCATCGGGTCACGAGCTTGTCGGTTGCCGGGTTGTAGATCTCCAGAATCACCTTGCGCAGATCACCGGTCCCGAGCCACGTCTTGATGGCTCGGGTATTGCTCTCCCAGCGATCCGCAAAGTGCTCAGGGTCCAGCCCACTGAGCAGGATGATGTCTTTCAAGCTCTTGAGGATGTTGTCGGTCACATAGGTAACCGAGTGCGTGTACGAGTAGGTGGCGACGGTGCTCATGACTTGAGGAAACCTCCGAGGTCGAGCGACAGCGCTTGCCCAGCATCGGCCTGCGCCTGCGTGGCAATTCCTTGGCTCAAGTCCCGTGCAATGATGCGAGAACTGTGCTTTTTGAGCGCGCTTTGCACCCAGCCGAGCTGCTCCTTCGGACACGGCAGCGAGACTCCCCAGTCTCCCTTCAACGGCTCGAACCCCAAGACTTCTTCGTTGGCATCATCACCATCGATCGCGTCTTCGTCGAAGAGGCAGTAGATCCTGGTCCGTGGTCCATCGCATGTCGCAACGATGGGCGCGCTCTTGGGTGCCTGGTCGGCGATCAAGCTGGCGGCCACGCCCGTCACGGCCCTGAGTTCAGAGCGAGCCGTGCCGTCCTTGCCCTGAGTGAGCAGTTCGACAATGGCATCCCATGTCTGCAACGCATCGCGGTGCGGCGAGCTGCGAAACGTCCGGCTGACAACGGTGGTCATTTTTGCTTCCCTCCTTGAAGGCGCATTTGCTTTGCCTGTCGTATCGCACTGCGCAGGTGCTCTACGGAAAGCTTGTTCGGATCGATAGCCACTTGCGGGTCGGCCGCGAGGGCGTTGGCTACGACCTTGCGAATGGCCCGACCATCCAATCCGACGCACTCGCCAGCGCACACGTCGAACTGGTGAGCCGAGGAAAGCTTGCCAATCCCCGGAAATGTCTTTGCCAGGCCATTCAGGCAGTCCACTAGGATCTGCTTGCAGGCATCCTTGCCGGGCAGTGGCACCTCCATCACCATGTCGCAACGAGATAGGAAGGCACTGTCGACGGCCTGTGGGAAGTTGCTGGTGGCCACGAACAGCAGATGCGGGTTGCGTTCGGCCAACATGTCCAACTGCACCAACACCGCGTCGGTGGCCCGGTGCACATCAACCGGGTTGGCTTCCAGGCTGAGCTTCGCTCGATCAGCCGCAAGCGTTTCGACCTCGTCCAGAAGGACGATCGTCGGGCCCGCCGCTGCGGATTCTGCGATCGATTGCGAGAACAGGTCTGCCACGGCGCGTTGAGTCTTTCCCATTGCAGAGCTCGTCAGCGTGTGAGGCTCCACTTCCAGCAATCGAAACTTCGCAGAAGAAAAAGATTCGGCCACACGATGCGCCAAGCCCCGTGCCAAGGAGGTCTTCCCAGTCCCCGGCGGGCCGACCAACAAGATCACGCCGTGCAGGGGGAGTACCGTGCGCTCCACCTTGGGGCGCACCGTGAAGTTGACGATCGCTTGTGACAGCAACTGTTTTTTGATGGCTTCGTCCATCACGATCGAATCCCACAAGTCACCCAGCGACTTATCCGGCAGCTTCCAGCTTCGATGGATGCCTTTCGGCAAAGTGGCGTCTGATGAAGGATTCTTGGTCATCCGTGGCTCTCGGCGGGTCAGAGAATGGTGCGATAGGTCGCCAGCACCTTGGTCGTTTGCACAAGGCCTTGGCGCAGCAGGATTTCGAGATAGCGGTCCACATCGATCGGCGGATGCTTGAGTTGGGCACGCTGGCGCTGCGCAGCCGACACTACGGCGGCCGCATCCAGATCCAGCAGGTTGTCCACAAACTCATCGGGGTGCTGCGATTCGATGCCGTACGGAGCCAGCAGATCGTTCGGGAAATCACGTTCGTTGAACGTCACAATCACGCTCGCACCGCAGCGAATCGCCGCAGCCAGGACGTGCCGATCATTCGGATCGGGTAATGTCAGGCCTGCCACGAGCGCTTCGTAGCCCTCCACCAAGCCGTCCGGAATGGCCCTGTCCATGAGATCCGACGTCCTGTCGACCTGAACCCGGGTGAGATCGGGGCGGTTGATCAACAGGTTGCGTTTCCACTCCTCATGAATGGCTTGGCTCCACCGCGCCCGGAAGCGGCCAGACAGGCCGAGCCACATCAGGAAATCCCGCAGTGGCGCGGGATATAGAACGCACGCGTCGTAGACGGCGGTGAATGGGGAATGCCTCATTCGTATCCCATTCCCAACTCTTGCGACTGCTGAGCGAGTTCGGCCATCGCCTGCTCACTGGCGCGCTCGCGCGCTTCCTTGTACTGCATCAGATCGGCGAACCTCACCCTGCGGTGCTTGCCGGTGCGATGAAATGCCAACACCCCATCTTCTAGCAGCTTGACGAAATGGGGACGGGACACGTTGAGCAAGTCCGCCGCCTCTTGGGTCGTCAGCTCTGCATGGACGGGCACCACCTTTACTGCATTGCCATCGGCCAACTCGGCCAGGATGTCGACCAGCAGGCGTAAAGCCGAGGTAGGCAGTTCCACCTGATGAGCCTGTTTGTGGTCATCAAAGATCTGGATGTGCTGCGTCTCGAACTGGGTTGCGAGGTAAGCCGCCAAGGCACGTTGACCCTGGACGGCTGCCTTAACCTCTCCCGCGGCGGGAAGGGTCATCTTGGATTGGGCAGTGGCGGTGGTCATGGGTAGCTCCTAAGCGAAAACGGTTGCAGAGCCGATCATATTCGAAACACTCGAAAAACGCAATAATCGAAACTCAACCCGGGCTTTTGTAGGTTCGCTCGCGGTATGCCCAATCCGGTCGTCCGCCAGTTCCTATTGTTTGCGGCCTAAAACAGCCCTGATCTCCACGATCACCCCATTGCTGATCACACAGGAATGGCGCGATGGTGGCTTCGATCTGGCTGCGCGCCGCGCATCGCGGCGTGCCCACTTTTCTCGTGACGGCCCTCCTGCTGGGTCAGTCCCAGATGGCCTTGGCCGAGTCCCCGGCACAGCGCCAGGAGCTGGTCGCCGCACTGCGCCAGCTCGACGCGCTGGAGCGCACCGTCGCGGACAGCGCCGCGCATGCCCCCATCCAGCCGGGCGAGCGCTACCACTTCGACTACCCGCGGCTGCTGGCTGACCTGGCGCGCGTTCGCGCCGGCATCCAGTTTCACCTGACGCCATCGCGCGCTCAGCCGCGCGACCCCTCCGAACTGGCCGGCGACTACCGCACCGAGCGGGCGGCCGAGCCGCTGCCGGCGACGACTGCGGGGGGCAAGCAATGAACGGCGCCCAGGTCTCGGCATTTCAAGCCAACAGCGGTATCGCGCCTTCCGCGATGGCGACCGTCCTGGTCGGCGTCGTGCTCGCGGTCCTGCTCGTGTGGGGCGTCTGGGCCATCCGAACGGCCTACGTGGGGTGGTCCGAGAGCCGCCTCAACCAGCGCCAGTTCCTCGGCGTCTGCATTCGCTTCGTCGCGATGTACCTCGTTCTGAGTTTCTTCCTTCTGTCCTGACCTGAAAGGCCCGACCATGCACAACCGCAACCTCACTTCCCGTTTTGCCCAGCGCGCCGCCGTGGCCCTGGGCGCCGCCGCGCTGCCCGCGCTGTCGTTCGCGCAAGGTCTGCCGCAATTGGAGAACCCCACGCGCGGCACCGGCAACGGCATCATGGAGACCATCCGCAACTACGGCTACGACATCATCATGCTCGTGGCCCTGCTGGTGGTGGCGTCGATGTTCATCGGCGTCTGCTACCACGCCTACGGGACCTACGCGGAGATCCACACCGGCCGCAAGACGTGGGGCCAGTTCGGCCTCACGGTCGCCATCGGCGCCGTGCTGCTCGTGATCGGCATCTGGCTGCTCACCGAAGCCACCGGCATCCTGTAAGCGAGGCCGGTATGTCCGAGCAGCAGCACGTCCGTGCGGACGGAACGGTCACCTTCCTTCCGCACCGGCTCAACCGCCATCCCGTTGTGGTGCGCGGCCTCACCGCTGACGAACTCTGGATTTGCTGCGGCCTGTCCGGCGCCGCCGGCCTGCTGGTCGGCGCGCCGCTGTCCTGGGTGTTCCGCACGATCGCGCTGGCGCCGACGTTCGTCGTCCTGGGCGTGGCGCTCGGCGTCTTCATCGGCGGCGGCATCCTGCGCCGCCTCAAGCGTGGGCGTCCCGACACCTGGCTGTATCGGCAACTGCAATGGCGCATCGCCACGCGCCATCCGCTGATGGCAGGCTGGGTCGGTGGCCATGTGCTGATCTCGCGCTCGGGCTTCTGGTCCACCCGCAGGAGCATGCGATGAGCCGCTTCAAAAACGAGATTACCCATCTGCAGGCGCACATCAAGACCTTGCGCCTGGGCGCGGGCGCGCTGGTCGTCGTCGCCCTGGTCATGGGCGGCGGCTGGTGGAGCGCGCCGCGCGACCTGACCATCCACGTCCCGCCCGACCTGCGCTCCGGCAGTACCCGCAAGTGGTGGGAAGTGCCGCCCGAATCGGTCTATGCGTTCACGTTCTACGTGTTCCAGACCCTCAACCGCTGGCCAACCAATGGCGAAGAAGACTACTCGCGCAACCTCCACACGCTCTCGCCGTACCTCACCCCGTCCTGCCAGGCCTTCCTGCGGGCGGACTATGACTACCGCCGCTCCACGGGCGAGCTGCGTCAGCGCGTGCGCGGCATCTACGAGATTCCCGGCCGCGGCTATGGCGACGACCCCACGGCGCGCGTGCGCACCGTGTCCGATCGCGACTGGGTGGTGACGCTGGACATCACGGCGGACGAGTACTACGGCGCCGAGCAGGTCAAGCGCGCCCTGGTGCGCTATCCGATCAAGGTCACGCGGGTGGACGTCGATCCCGCCCGCAACCCGTTCGGCCTGGCGCTGGACTGCTACGACGGCGCGCCCCAGCGCATCAGTGCACCGGAGCCGACGCGCCCGGCGCCGAGTGGCCTGTCTCCGCAAGCGCCTCAAGGAGGAAACACCCCATGAAGCATCCTGTATTCGCGCTGCTGGGGCTACTGGCCGTGGCCGCGGCACCCATCGCCCATGCAGTGGAGATCCTGCGCTGGGAACGCATGCCACTGGCAGTGCCGCTGAAGGTCGGTCAGGAACGCATCGTGTTCATTGACCGGAACGTGCGCGTGGGCGTGCCCGCGGGCGTGGGCGAACGCCTGCGCGTGCAGAGTGCGGGCGGCGCGGTGTACCTGCGCGCCAGCGAGCCGATCGAGCCCACGCGGTTGCAACTGCAGGACGCCGACACGGGCGCGCTGATCCTGCTGGACATCGCAGCCGAACCACCCAAGGACGGGGAAGCCGAGCTGGAGCCGGTGCGCATCGTCGAGGGTGACAGCGCACCGGGACGCTATGGCGAGCAGGCCGACAGTGCCGAGGCCCCGGCACGCGCCCAGGGCCAGGCAGGTGCGCGGACCGCGCGGCGCGAAACCCCGGTCCCTGTCGTCCTGACGCGCTTCGCCGCGCAGCACCTCTACGCGCCGTTGCGCACCGTGGAGCCGCTGCCGGGCGTCATGCGGGTCAACCTGCCCCGCGACCTCGACCTGGACACACTGATGCCAACGCTGCCCGTGCGCGCGGTCGCGCTCGCGTCGTGGCGGCTGGAGGACCAGTGGGTCACTGCCGTGCGCCTGACCAACGGCAGCGGCGGCTGGATCACGCTCGACCCGCGCGTGCTGCAAGGCGATTTCCTCACCGCCACCTTCCAGCACGAGGCGCTGGGCCCGCGCGGCACGCCCGAGGACACGACCGTCCTGTACCTGGTCACGCGCGGCCGCGGCCTCGCGCAGTCGCTGCTGCCGGCGATTCACCGCTTCGACCCTGCCGTGCATCTGCCGCAGCCGGACGGCGACGAGAACGCCAAGAAGGCCCGCCATGCGCAGTAACGGCCTACTCAAGTGGCTGATGATCCCTGTCGCCATCCTGGTGCTGTTCGTCGGTATCCGGCTGTTCTCGGGTGGAGGCAGCACGGCGCCACCCGCGGCGGACAACGGCGCCCAGCTCACGCCCGATGAAATGAAGGCGCTGGGCATCGAGGGCGATACCCCGCGCGACACCGTGGCAACGCTGGTTGCGCAGGTCAAGCAGTTGCGCACCGAACTTCAGACCGCGCTCTCGGACAACAAGTCGCAGCGTGAAGAGAACCAGCGACTGCGCCAGCGCGAGAACTCCATCGACCAGCGCATCAACTCGGCGCTCGAATCCGAGCGGTCCAACCTGCGCCGCGACCAAGAGCAGGCGGCCAGCGCGCGCCAGCAAACCGAAGGGCTGCTCGCCGACCTGCAGCGGCGTCTGGACAGCATCGGCGGGCGCGGCGGCGGCCATGCGGACCTGCCCGTGGGCCTGGGGCTGCAGGGCGGCGACGAGGCAGGCATGGAGGGCGGCGTGCGGTGGGTCGAGCCGGACGACGCAAAGCCCGCCGAGGGGCGCAACGGGGGGCGTGGCGCGAGCGGCGGCATGAGCTTCCCCACGAGCTTCGGCCCGGCGCAGAGCACGCTCGAAACCACCGCGGAAACCGTGGCCAACGCGGGCGCCCGCGCCGCCGGGGGCAAGAGTGCCAAGCCGGTCTATACCGTGCCGACCAACTCCACGCTCATGGGTTCGGTCGCCATGACCGCGCTGATCGGCCGCGTGCCGATCGACGGCACGGTCAACGATCCCTATCCGTTCAAAGTTCTGGTCGGGCCGGACAACCTGACCGCCAATGGCATCGACATTCCCGACGTGGCCGGCGCCGTGTTCAGCGGCACCGCCTCGGGCGACTGGACGCTCTCGTGCGTGCGCGGTCAGGTGCGCAGCATCACGTTCGTCTTCAACGACGGCACGATTCGCACAATCCCCGAAGACCGCGAGGGCAACCAGCAGAACAACCAACAGCGCGACGGCTTGGGCTGGATCAGCGATCCCCACGGCATTCCTTGCGTCAGCGGCGAGCGGCGCAGCAACGCCCAGCAATACCTCGGCTCGCAGGCCCTGATCACCGCGGCCGGTGCCGGTGTGGCCTCGCTCATCGAGAGTGACAGCGGCCGCATGTCCTATGTCGGCTCGGACGGCTCCATCGGCACCGTGGGCATCACCGGCCAGGAAGCGGTCGGCCAGATTCTCGCGGGCGGTGTCCGGGACATGTCGGCCTGGGTCAACAAGCTCTACGGCCAAGCCTTCGCCGCCGTCTATGTCCAACCCGGCGCCAAGGTTGCCGTCCACCTCGAAAAGCCGCTCGCCATCGACTTCGATCCCGAAGGCCGCAAGGTCGATCACCGCGCAGGAGAAAGCCATGCACTCGAACTTGACTAACCTGGCCCGTGGCCTGGCACTGGCCCTCGCCGTCGCGGTGCTTGGCGGCTGCGCCACCAGCAAGGAAAAGCTGCTGACCCACGGTGACCGCACGATGATGGACATCTGGCAGCAGGAAGCCGGCGACGGCGGTGGCGGTGGCGCAGCCGGGCGGAACGCCGGCCGCCAGCTGCTCGATGCGCGCCAGAGCCTGCGTCGGCCCCTGACCGACGCCGACGTGCAGGCCGCACCTGTTGAGCAGATGCGCTACACGCGCACCGCGCGCAATGAGGTCCACCGCCAGTTCCAGCGTCTGCCCAATCCCGATCTCGTGATGTACGTGTACCCGCACCTGGCCGGCACCGACCCCGTTCCCGTGCCGGGCTACACGACGGTTTTCCCCTTGTACCAGCGCGTGCAGTACGCGATGCCTGGCGAGAGGACGGAGGACTACTGATGCGGTGGAAACTTCCATGGCCGAAGCTGGCTGCCGTCAGCGCCGAAGACACCGCCGCCGACGAGCAGCCGGACGGCTGGCAGCGCCACGTCGAGGCCTTGCAGCAAGCCGGCATCCCCGAACCCGGCGCCGCGGTCCAGGGCCGCAAGCCGGCGACCGTGGCCGACGAGCAGGCGCTGTACGACGTCGCACCGTCCTTCGTGGAACTGCTGCCCTGGGTGGAGTTCTTGCCCGAGTCGAAATCGATGCTCCTGGAGGACGGCCAATCGGTGGCCGCCTTCTACGAGCTGGTGCCGCTGGGCACCGAAGGCCGGGAACCCGGCTGGCTCGCGCATGCCCGCGACGCCCTGGAAAACGCGCTTCAGGACAGCTTCGATGAACTGGACGAGAACCCGTGGGTGCTCCAGCTCTATGCCCAGGACGAACCGAGCTTCGACCAGTACATGCAGACCTTGCGCGATTACGTGCAGCCACGTGCGCGCGGCTCGGCGTTCACCGAGTTCTACCTGCGCTTCTTCGGCCACCACCTGCGCGCTGTGGCCAAGCCCGGCGGCCTGTTCGAGGACACGGTGGTCACGCGGCTGCGCTGGCGCGGCCAGACGCGGCGCGTGCGCATGGTGGTGTACCGCCGCGCGAGCGGACAGGGACAGGCAAACCGCCGCGGCCAGACACCCGAGCAGATGCTGGGCATCGTCTGCGACCGCCTGTGCGGCGGCCTGGCGAACGCCGGCATCCAGGCCCGGCGCATGGTCGCGGCCGACGTCCACGACTGGCTGCTGCGGTGGTTCAACCCGCGCCCCACGCTGCTCGGGCCTGGGGTGGAGGACCGGGAGCGCTTCTACGCGTTGGCGCGCTATCCGGACAGTACCGAGGAAAGCGAGGCCGGCGAGATCGAGCTGGCGAGCGGGCGGGATTTCAGCCAGCGGCTGTTCTTTGGGCAGCCGCGCTCGGACGTGGCGCAAGGGGCCTGGTACTTCGACGGCATGCCGCACCGCGTGCTGATCACCGACCGGCTGCGCATGCCGCCCGGCACCGGGCACCTGACCGGCGAGACCCGCAAGGGGGACGCGATCAACACGCTGTTCGACCAGATGCCCGAGGACACCTTGATGTGTCTCACCATGGTGGCCACGCCGCAGGACGTCCTCGAATCGGACCTCAACCATCTGGCGAAGAAAGCTGTGGGCGAGACGCTGGCGTCGGAGCAGACGCTCAAGGACGTGCATGAAGCCCGCTCCCTGATCGGCAGCGCGCACAAGCTCTACCGGGGCACTCTGGCGTTCTACCTACGCGGGCGCGACGAGGCGGAACTGGATCGGCGCGGCCTGGACCTCGCGAACGTGATGCTCAACGCCGGCCTGCAGCCGGTGCGCGAGGACGACGAGGTGGCGCCGCTCAACAGCTACCTGCGCTGGCTGCCGTGCTGCTACAACCCCGGCAAGGACCGGCGCCGGTGGTACACGCAACTGATGTTCGCCCAGCACGCGGCGAACCTGTCGCCAGTATGGGGCCGCGCCCAGGGCACGGGGCATCCCGGCATCACGATGTTCAATCGCGGCGGCGGCCCGATTACGTTCGACCCCTTGAACAGGTTGGATCGGCAGATGAATGCCCATCTGTTTCTATTTGGCCCCACCGGCTCGGGGAAGTCCGCCACGCTCAACAACCTGCTGAACCAGGTGACGGCCATCTACCGGCCGCGGCTTTTCATCGTGGAAGCCGGCAACAGCTTCGGCCTGTTCAGCGACTTCGCCAGGCGCCTGGGCCTGACCGTGAACCGGGTCAAGCTGGCCCCCGGATCGGGCATCAGCCTGGCGCCGTTCGCCGACGCACGCCGGCTGATCGAAACGCCCAGCGACGTACAGACGCTCGATGCCGACGCGCTGGACGAAGACCTGCCCCCCGATGCCTCGGCCATGGAAGCGGACGAGCAGCGCGACGTGCTGGGCGAACTGGAGATCACAGCGCGGCTGATGATCACGGGCGGCGAAGACAAGGAAGAAGCGCGGATGACGCGGGCCGACCGCTCGCTGATCCGCCAGTGCATCCTCGACGCCGCCGAACATTGCGTGGCCGAAAAGCGCACCGTGCTCACGCGCGACGTGCGCAACGCGCTGCGCGCCCGTGGCCAGGACCCGACGCTGCCCGAGATGCGGCGCGTGCGGCTGCTGGAGATGGCGGACGCGATGGACATGTTCTGCCAAGGCACGGACGGCGAGATGTTCGACCGTGACGGCACGCCGTGGCCCGAGGCCGACATCACGCTGGTCGATCTGGCGACCTATGCCCGCGAGGGCTACAACGCGCAGCTCTCCATCGCCTACATCAGCCTGATCAGCACGGTGAACAACATCGCCGAGCGCGACCAGTACCTGGGCCGGCCGATCGTCAACGTGACCGACGAAGGTCACATCATCACCAAGAACCCGCTGCTCGCGCCCTATGTCGTGAAAATTACAAAAATGTGGCGCAAGTTGGGCGCCTGGTTCTGGCTGGCGACGCAAAACATCGACGATCTGCCGCGCGCCGCAGAGCCCATGCTCAACATGATCGAGTGGTGGGTGTGCCTGTCGATGCCGCCGGACGAAGTGGAGAAGATCGCCAGGTTCCGCGAACTCTCGCCGGCGCAGAAGGCGCTGATGCTCTCCGCACGCAAGGAAGCGGGCAAGTTCACCGAGGGCGTCATCCTCTCCAAGAGCATGGAAGTGCTGTTCCGCGCCGTGCCGCCAAGTCTCTACCTCGCGCTCGCGCAAACCGAGCCCGAGGAGAAGGCAGAACGCTACCAGCTCATGCAGCAGCACGGCGTCAGCGAGCTGGATGCCGCCTTCAAGGTGGCTGAGAAGATCGACCGGGCACGTGGCATCGAGTCGCCGACCCTGGACCTGCCCTGAATCTGCCGTACACCGGAGAACGCCATGGAACAGAAACGCCCATCCATTCCGATGCAGGTACAGGCGTTCCGCCGTCGGCGCTGGAGGCTCAGCTGGCCCTGGGTGTTGGCCGCCGTGCTGGTAGCGCTGCTGCTGATCTGGCTCGTGTCCCGCTATTCTGGCAAGTCCACTCCCCAGACTTCAACGCCGGTCAGCGTGACGCAGGTGGCCGGGCCTCCGTGGCAGATGGGAAATCCGGAAGGGCGTTTCACGCTGACGCTCTACGCGGACCTCGAATGCCCGTTCTGCCGATCCTATTTCCCAGTGCTCAAGCGTTGGGTGGCCGGCAACGCGGACGTGGCCTTGCAATGGCACCACCTCCCGTTGGCCGCGCATGAGCCGGCCGCGTCTGCCGAAGCGAGCCTGGCGGAGTGCGCCGGCGAATCTGGCGGCCATGCCGCCTTCTGGCAGGCTGTCGAGTGGGTCTATGCCCACACGCGCAGCGACGGCCAGGGCTTGCCCGAGGACCTGCGGTACCCCGACCTTACGCCAGCCATCGAGCAGTGTCTGGCGAGCGAACGGCCCGAGGCGCCGATCCGCACCCAGACGGCGGAAGCCACGAGCAGCGGCGTGACCGCCACGCCGTCGCTGCGGCTGCACGATCGCGAAACCGGCAAGGCGATCCTACTGCAGGGTCCGATCGAGGGCGATGCCTTGCTGTCGGCCATGGACATGCTCGCGGCCGGCGATCCCGCCGCCACACCTACTACATCGGAAATGCCTGCCGACGTCGTCGGCGACATGCCCAGGTAGCCCCGGTCTTCAAGGCTACGGCGCAGTCCACTGCGCTGACCGAAACCCGTTCGCCTCGCATCCTGGCCGCGAACGATCACCGCTGCCGCGGTGATGGATGCACCTTGTTCGTTCCCCAGGAGGGCTTGCCCTCCCAGGGCGCGCGCCCTCCGATCTCACCGTCTGGAGGTTCGCCATGTCTTTCGTCGTCAATGACTCCTGCCTGGAGTCGCTTTCCGCCATCGCTGCCCAACACGAGGACTGGATCATCCAGCAAGCCATTGCACTGCTGGAGAAGCGGGTTTTCAAAGCGGGTGCGAAACTCCTCGACCCCACGGCCGTGCGCGACTACCTGCGCGTGAAGCTGGTCGCCGAGCCCAATGAGATATTCGCCGCTGTGTTCCTGGACAGCATGCACCAGGTGCTGGCCTACGAGCCGTTGTTCAGGGGCACGATCAACTCGACTTCGGTCTATCCGCGTGTCGTCGTGCAGCGTGTGCTGGAGTTGAAGGCCGCCGCGGTGGTCTTCGCGCACCAGCACCCCTCGGGCATTTCCGAGCCGTCGAGCGCGGATCGCATGCTGACCCAGCAACTGCAGGCCGCGCTGGCGCTCATCGATGTGCGGGTACTGGACCACATCATCGTCGGCCAGGGTGCCCCGTTCTCCTTTGCGGAGTCCGGCCTGCTGTAAGGGTTGCACTGCTTCGTTGATCAGCGCGGAGGCTTCGGCCTCCGCTTTTTTCTTTGCGGCGACGCAAGCAGGTATGCGGGGTGGCCGCGATGCGCATTGTTTGTTGGGGCCGCCTGGGGTTCGGCGTTTGACTATGGCCCTGATCAACTTCCGGGGCACATGACATGCCAGCAGCTTTTACCCGGTTCGCACCAGGCTGGCGAACCCTTGGCATGGCCGTGGCGCTGCCGACGTCTCTGGCGGTGTTCAGCCCGGCCACCTTCGCCGCCGACGTGGTGGTCGTCACCGACAGCCGCCACCCGGTCAAGACCATGGGCGGCGAGCGACTGATCGAGTTGGGCGAAACGCCCCGGATCGAGGCCGAGCTTTCCGCGAATCTTCCAGCCGACCCTGAGCGGGCAGCAGCCATCGTCCGGCAACGCCTGAAGCAAGGCGGCACCGATCTTCAGCGCCGCATCGGCACCGCCTACCAGGGCGTCACCGACGCATGGAGTTTGGATGTCACGACCATCCCGGCCGTCGTGGTGGATCAACGCTTTGTGGTCTATGGCGAGCCGGACGTGGCCCGGGCCGTCGCGCGCATCGAGCAACACCGGAGGACGCAGCCGTGACCCATCGCCCATTCGACCTGCTGCGCCGCCTGCGCGTCGCCGTGGCCTCGCTGCTGCTGATCAGCGCCACGGGCAGCTACGCCTTGAACACCGCCACCATCGTGTCCTCCGTCATGTCGCCGGACTGCCTGGAGTACCGGGTGGTGGGCATCTGCTACTGGCTCTACTGCACCTGGACGGGCTGCACGGTGCGCACATCCACCAAGGTCCGGCACTACGTGCCCGATGCGGTCGTCTCCAGCTACAGCAACACCGGAGAGAACCCCTGGGTCGAGGTGCAGGCGATGAGCACGCCCAACCCATCCGCACAGGCAGGTGGGGATGGGACCACGAACGAAGACCACGAAAACAACCTCGCCAAATTCAAGAACAGCGATGTCATCGGCCATCCTGGCGGCGAGGTATTCAACCAGTTCGCATCGTCGTCGGGCTATTTCTGCCAAGGCGCGGGCACGGCCTTCATGCCGTATCTACTCAGCACCCTGGACACGCTGGCTTGGCGCTACAACGTGCCTGAAATGACCTACCCGGAGGCGTTGATTCCGGGCATGCGCGAGGTCGGTGCGCGCACCACGATGAACCTCTGGGGCAATGTCTATCCGCGCGGCGGCTTCCTGCATCAGACCGATGACTACAAATCCGGGGCCGTCGTGGCCCAGCGCGCCGGTGATGTCGTCACGCGCCGCGGGCAGATCCACGTGTACCAGCCGCTGCTTGCCAACGCCCGCGACGGCTACTGGCCGGCCGGCGCGCTGATGGAGGGTGATGCCTCTACGGGCAAGTGGCAGGAGCTGACGCCGCGCCTGTCCAACACCTGCGTGGTGTTCCCGCACAGCGGCACGCTGACCCAGGCCCAACAAGGCGACTACGCCTGGGCGCTGTGGCGTCCCTATGCGTGCTGCGAACGCCGCGGGCAGGTGTTCCTGGGCAGCGTCGATTTCCTCTGAGGTGCCACGATGAAGCGTCCTGAATCGATGAACCTTTCCGCCAAGGCGTGCCGCCTGCTGCGCCCGAAGGCGCTGGCCGGCCCGCTCGCTCTGGTCTGCGGCCTGGCGTGGGCGCAGGTCGGATACCAGAACAGCGGCCCCTTCCTCGGCGATGACGTCATGTACTCGATCGGCGGTGGCAGTGCGGTGTCCATGGGCCGCGCGGCCGGCATGCGCTCCATCGGGGTCGGCGTGGGGTGGAACAGCAACCTGATCTGCGGCGACATGAGCATCCAGACCACGCTGCGCAATCAGCTCAACGGCATCACGAACGGCTTTCAGCAGATCATGAGCAACGTGATCCAGAGCGCGACCAGCGCGGTTGCATCGCTGCCGGCGCTGATCATTCAGCGCGCCGATCCGGGCCTGTACAACCTGCTGACCAACGGCGTGCTGCAGGCGCGGCTGGACTTCGACCGCTCCAAGCTGACGTGCCGCGCCATGGCGGAGAAGATGGCCGAGACTGCGGGTGGCCAGCTTGGCTGGAGCCAGATGGCCGAAGGCATGGCCTTGCGTGACGCGGTTGGCAGCAACGATGCCGTGTCGGCCGTCGAGCAGGCCGAGACGCGCCGCGGCAACGACGGCGTTCCCTGGGTGGGCGGCAGCAATGCCGGTGGCGCAGGCCAGTCCGCCATCCGCGTGGTCGGCGACGTCACCCGCGCGGGCTACAACCTGGTCAACGGGCGCGGCGTGACGGACACATCCTCCATCGCGTCCACCAGTTGCGCGAGCCTGTCCTGCCAGACCTGGACGTCGCCGCAGCAGGCGACCGAATGGGCCACCCGGGTCCTCGGGGAACAGGTGCAGCGCACGTGCGATTCCTGCACCAAGACCGAGACGGTGCCCGGCGTCGGGCTGATGCCGCTGATCCAGGAGGAGTACGAAGCCAAGCTGGAAGTCTTGCAGGAACTGGTTTCCGGCGTGCGCAACACCACCTTCGAGAACTTGCGCGAGGCCGGCAGCACGTCGCTGCCGATCACGCGCGGCGTCATCGAGGCGCTGCGCGACGAGCCGGACCAGGACCTGCTGGCGCGGCGCCTCGCGTCCGAGGTGGCGCTTTCGTCGGTGCTGGAGAAGGCACTGCTGCTCCAGCGCACGCTGCTCACCGGCAAGAAAGAGCCCAACGTGGCAGCCAACGAGTTGGCAGTCGAGGCCGTGAACCACGAGAGCGACACGCTCGACCGGGAGATCCGCAACCTCAAGACCGAACTTGAACTGCGGCGCGAGCTGGCGAACAACTCGCCGATGGCCATCATCCAGCGCCATGGCACGCGCGCGGCAGGCTCGCGCGGCATCTATGAGGGCGATCCGGTGCCCGACCGCCTCGACCAGTTGCAGAAGGGCAATCCGGGAGGCCGGCCATGAGCGCGGAGCGCATGGCCTGGCGCCCCTTGCGCTGGCTCATCAGCCGGCGTGCGGCGAAAGCACTGCTGTGGGCGGCCGTGATCGTCGCCGCTGCGGTGGGCGCCAACATCGCCGGCATCTATCTCGTTGGCAGCGTGGCCGGCTGGGAGCGGTGGCTCGCGGCCGCATCGGGCTACTTCTTCGTGTGGCGGTTGTTCCTGTACGGGGCGACGGCCTGCGGCTGGGTCTGGATGCGGCGGCGGCTGCTGGCGCGCGAGGACAGCACGCTGGCCCGACGCCGGCTGATTCGCGCTGAGGTCGCCGGCATTGTTGCCATCGTGGCGCTGGAAGCCAGCCTGTTGATGCAGGCCGCTTGAGGGGATCGAGGCCATGACGCTTTTCACGACCGACTACCTGGAGTACTACCTAACCCTCGTGTCCTGGATCGTCAACAACGGCATCTGGGCGGTCCTCGTATCCAGCGGGGTATTCGCGCTGCCTTTCGTCGCCATCATCGTGCAGGAGTGGTTGAAGGCCCGTGCGGAAGGCGCCGACGAGGGCAACAAAGGCGTGCTGAGCGCCGCCCGCATCGAGAACCGGGTCTTCGTCGCCATCGTGGTGGTGATGTTCGCCGGCATTCCGTTCATCGACGTGGACCTGAACACCATCCAGTACGACAGCTCGCGCTCGGCCCAGTGCCAGGTCAGCGTGGCGCAGCCCGGGGATACCGGCTGGTCGCAGTCCTTCAGCACCATCAACAACCAGTCGGCGAAGGTGCCGGTGTGGTGGGCGTTCATGCACGCGCTCTCGCGCGCCGTCACGGGCGCTTCGGTGGCAGCGATCCCGTGCGGCACGGACCTGCGGCAGATGCGCATGGAGATCGACGCTACGCGCATCGATGACCCGGTGCTGGCTCAGGAAGTAGCGGATTTCTCGCGGGATTGCTATGGGCCTGCACGGGCCAAATTGTTCATGCAGCGCCCTCAGCTCGATGAGCAGCAGATGCACGACGTGACCTGGATCGGATCGCGGTTCTTCACCGACACGAACGGCTACTACGACACATACCGTTCCAGCACCCCACGCGAGGACTGGCCCTATGACAGCACCCGCGACGCAGGGCTTGCGCAGGTGGCCAGCGGTGGCGGCTACCCGACCTGCCGCCAGTGGTGGAGCGATGGAAGTAACGGCCTGCGGGCACGCCTGCTGGGTCAGGTGGACCCGAGCCTGTTGAGTCGCCTGGCGGGCTGGGCCGGGTTCCTGAGCCGGGCCGAGGTGGACGACTCGGTGATCCGAGCCATCGCGTCACCGCGGCAGCAGAAGTTGAACCAGGGCAGCGTCTATACGGACTACGGAGGCCAGATCGACAAGACCTTGCCGAACATCGTGACACGGGCCACGGGAGACGTTGGGATGGCCGTCGGCGCGATTGCCGCGTTTCCCGCCATGGACGTCGTGAGACAGTCTCTACCCATGGTCCTCGCCTTGCTCAAGATGGCGCTGGTCATCTGCATCCCGCTCGTGCTGGTCGTGGGCACCTATGACCTGAAGACGGTCGTCACGGTCAGCGTCGTGCAATTCGCGCTGTTCTTCGTGGATTTCTGGTTCCAGCTCGCTCGCTGGATCGACAGCACTATCCTCGATGCGCTCTATGGCTGGGGCTTTGGCTGGAACCGGCCACACACGAACTTCGACCCGCTGGTGGGGCTGAACAATGCGTTCGGCGACATGCTCTTGATGTTCGTCGCGGGCACGATGTTCCTGGTGCTGCCAGGATTCTGGCTGGCAAGCCTGACCTGGGTTGGAATTCGGGCGGGACATGCCATTCAGGGGTTGTCGGACGGCAGCAAGAGCGCCGGCCAAGCCGGGGGCAAGGGGGCTGGGGCACTCACGGAGGCAAGCTGAAGTAGCCCGGAGTCCGTCAGTCGTCGGTGTACAACTCGTGCGACGTATCGTTGTACAGATTGGGATCGTAGCCCGGTGTCTTGCGCAGTTCTGTGAGATCGGTGAAAGGCCACTCGTCCTCGTCAGAGGTATTGGCAGCAGCAGCCCACGCCGCCGCCACGACGCCCAACAACACGAGTGCGAACCAAAAAGCAACGTAGAGCAGCAATCCCACCACAGACAGCTTGACCACCCACACGAGCGCGGTGGCAACGGCCGCCGGCACCCCCTTGGACACCAACCAGTTCGACGCCCGACGTTCGCCGCGCGCGTAGGCGCGCCATCCGCGGCCAAAGGTGCGGCCGAGGCGTTCTGCAGTGCTGATGCGGGTCGTGGTGTTCATGGTCGTCTCCTGCTACAGAGGCCTATTCCAGTTTGGTCCATTTCATTCTGTTTGGGGCTTCAATGTGCTCTCTTGCTGCTTCAGGACGCTTCGTCATCCGGTTCCACCGGGCCGGGGTCGGGTTCCACGCCGACGCGATACGTGGCAACGAAGCGCGGCCAGTCCACATGGTCCACCAGGTCGATGTCATCGACAACGCCAACCTTTGCTGCCGCACGCTCGAACAGGGCGATGCTCTTGGCGGGATAGTTGTTGCGCGACGGATAGAGCACCCCGTCGAACAGCGGCTGGCCGTCGTCTCCGAGCATCGCATGCACCTGCGCGGACACCTGCTGCGTGTGCGTGTAGTCGCGGCTGGCCAACTGTTCCAGGTTCAGGCCGAAGTAACCCGCCATGACACCCTCGGCCGTGAGATCGGCCAGCCGCACGTCGTCCAGGACGCCCACGGCGCGCAAGAGCCGGCTCTCGACTTCCTTCAGCGCGATCGAGCGCTTTTCATCCGCCAGCCACTGGTGCTTGTGAAACACCGACTCCATCAGCGCCGTGGGCAGGTCGCGGCCCAGGTAGAGCACGCCGTAGGTCCGCGCCGGGTCGTCGTAGCGATTGGTGCCGCTGCGGCCATAGTACAGCGGGCTGCCCCGATAGACGACGCGGCTCACATGCTGGAGCAGTTCACCCGCATCGATCAGGAACAAAGGCAGTTCGCGGCTCATGGCAGTCTTGCCTCAATGCACCTGGACGCCCAGCACGTTGAACACCGCTTCGGCCACGTCATCGATCGTGCCATGCGTCACCGTATCCACCGGCGAGCGTCCGCCCAAGCCTTCGAGCGGTTCGGACAGCGCGCGGTAGATCGTCCAGTGGTCGATGCCCTCGACCTCCTGAAGCACGGTTTGGGTCAACTGCTGCTTCACCGGGTCGAGCTGCCAGTCGGGCAGCTTCTGGCCGCGCGGCCCCACATTCAGCGCCAGCAGCCGGCGCGCGAGGATGTCCTTGTAGATCTGCTGGCGCGACTTGTCCGCCAGCTTGGCGTACTCGGGGATCGCCAGGTTGTGCGGCTGGTTGAAGGTTTCCAGCAGCGCAGCGCGGCCACGCTGGACGTCGGTTTCACTCGGCGCCCAGCGCGTCTCGGCGCGCAGCGCGCCCGCTTTGCGTGCCAGGGCCTCTTGCACCGTCTCCGCTTCCAGGCTGGCGGGCAGCTTCACCGCCTCCACACGCTCGTGGACGAACGCCTGCAACTCGGCCGCGAAAGCCGTGGCATCCCGGATTTCGACGGTATCCGCGAAGCGGCGCACATCCTCCACCGTGACGCGCGGCAGATGGTCGGCAATGAATTCAATGGCATTGGGCATGGTGATCTCCCAGGCAGGTTTGAGACAGGATTCACTCTAGTCTCCCTTGTCGCGTTTGTCAACTTTGTCGCCTTACGCACCTGCCTGGCGGAAGTGGCGTCCAGGCAGCATAGAGCCGCGACCGGCACCGGCTCGCTGTCCAATCCATTCCAGCGGGTTCCCCATTGACGCTGGAGCCGCACCCCATGCCCCGCTATACCGAAACGGTTAAAGGCCAAAGGGCCGAAACGGCAAGGGAATGGGGTGCAAGGGGAAAGGCCCTACCTCGAAAAGGCGAAAAGGCCTCCCGGCCGGCCCCCCAGAGGACACCCGCATGCTCTCCCTGTTCCAGCGAAAACGGCCCCCGGTCGCTGCCCCGTCGCCAGCGCCCGCCACCGACCTCCCGAAAGGGTTGCTGCGGCCCGAATCGGCCGCATCGCTGCTGGCAACACCGCGCCGGCAGAAGCTGCTGGAACACATCTGGCAGCGCACGTCGCTGTCGCGGCGGCAGTTCGCCACCCTATACCGCACGCCGCTGGAGCACTACGCCGAGTTGGTCCAACAATTCCCCGCATCGGAAAGCCATCACCACGCTTACCCCGGCGGCATGCTGGATCACGGGTTGGAGATCGTCGCCTATGCGCTCAAGCTGCGGCAGTCCCATCTGCTGCCCATTGGCGCCAGTCCCGAAGACCAGGCGGCGCAGTCTGAAGCCTGGACTGCCGCAGTCGCTTATGCCGCGCTGCTGCACGACATCGGCAAGATCGCCGTCGATCTGCACGTCGAACTGGCCGACGGCTCGCTGTGGCACCCCTGGCACGGCCCGCTGCACCAGCCATACCGCTTCCGCTACCGCGACGATCGAGAATATCGGCTCCACAGCGCTGCGACAGGTTTGCTCTACCGCCAACTCCTCGACCGTGATGCCCTGGACTGGCTCAGTGGCTATCCCGACCTGTGGGGACCGCTGCTCTACGTCCTGGCCGGCCAGTACGAGCACGCCGGCGTGCTGGGCGAACTTGTCGTACAGGCCGACCGCGCTTCCGTGGCCCAAGAGTTGGGAGGCGATCCCGCGCGCGCTATGGCCGCCCCCAAGCACGCGCTGCAACGCAAGCTGCTGGACGGGTTGCGCTACCTGCTCAAGGAAGAGTTGAAGCTGAACCAGCCCGAAGCCTCCGATGGCTGGCTCACCGAGGACGCCTTGTGGCTGGTGAGCAAGACGGTTTCGGACAAGCTACGTGCGCACCTGCTGTCAGAGGGCATCGATGGCATCCCTACGAACAACACTGCGGTGTTCAACGTGCTTCAGGACCACGGCATATTGCAGCCGACGTCGGACGGGAAGGCGGTCTGGCGCGCGACCGTGACCAGTGCGACCGGCTGGTCCCACTCATTTACCCTGCTGCGTCTAGCTCCCGCGCTGATCTGGGAAGCTGGCGAACGGCCAGCATCGTTTACCGGCACGGTGGCAATCGACGCTGCGGCAATCGAGAAGGATGCTGGCTCGGAGGCTGCCCCGCCTATGACTGCCGCGAAGCCTGTCTTGGAAGAACAGACGACGCCACCTTGGGAAGGCAGCAGCCCCGCTAACTTGGCTTCACCGCCCGCAGTTCAGCCCCTGCCTGACGTCATGGAAGACATGCTGGCGATGGTGGGCTCCGGACACCTCCTTGCGACGCGACAGGATGCAGAGCCCGTCCCGGCCTTCGCAACGAGTTCGCTGGTACTGCCTGTGCCAGCGTCTAAATCTTCGGCATCGACACAGCAGCCTTCGGGCGAGCACTTCATGGGCTGGCTTAGGCATGGCTTGCAGAGCCGAAAGCTGATTCTCAACGATGCCAAGGCACTGGTGCATACCGTGGACGACACGGTGTTCCTGGTAAGCCCTGGGGTGTTTCAGCGCTATGTCCAGGAGCATCCTCAAGTTCCAGCACTCGCCAAGCAGGATGCCGTTGTCGACTGGCAATGGGTCCAGAAGCGCTTCGAGAAGCTGCAGGTCCATCGCAAGCAGCCCAGCAGCTTAAACATCTGGACCTGCGAGGTCACCGGCCCGCGCAAGTCGCGCAAGCTGCATGGCTACTTACTCGATGACCCTGGCCAACTGTTCGATGAGCGGCCACCGAACAATCCCTACTTGAAACTGGCATAGGTGCTAGATACGGGCCCATAGAGGCACTGGTTGCCTGCCGTGCGCGTAGCATGGATCAACCTCTCTGCTTCATAGAAACGAACGTTGGACACGGTTACGCCGCCGAGGCTGGCGACGTCGCCAACAATTGGCACACGTTCCGTGGCAAAAGGCTTGGCGACCACCGTCGTCGGGGTGGCTGTTCGTACAGATCGTTGTTTCATCATCGTCTCGGCGTGGATCATGTACTGCAGCAAGCACGCCTGCAGCCTCTAGAGTCGAAGAAGTCGACTCGTCTCAAAGGGCCCCTCGTCGTTTCGTGTGGAAACCAACGGCGACAATCGGTGGTGGTCGTAGCGCCGTGTGGGCATGTGGGCAAGTCGCAGAGCGGCTTGTCCACATGCCCATGCGGCCTTGTAGTGCATGAACTGGAGGCTGTCTCGTGAGCGTTGGAGTTGAAACGCTGTTTGCCAGCGCGTTGGGTTTGGTTGCGCCGTGGGAGGTGGCCAAGGTGGATCTGGACACAGCCAAGCGGCGCATAGACTTTGAGGTGCGCTGCAACGCCAAGTTGCTCAGTTGCCCGCACTGCAACACCCCGGCGCAAGGCATCCATGACCGCCTTCGCCGCTCGTGGCGACACCTTGATTTTTTCCAGTTCGAAGCCTGGCTGCACGCCGATGTGCCGCGGGTGGCCTGCACTGGCTGCGGCAAGACCACGCAGGTGGGTGTGCCCTGGGCTCGCGAAGGCTCTGGCTTTACGGCGCTGTTTGAAGCCTTGGCGTTGTCGCTGTGCCGTGAGCTGCCGGTGCGGCAAGCCGCTGCACTGCTGCGTTGTGCCGACAAGCCCCTGTGGCGGCGCATTGAGTACTATGTTCAACAGGCCCGCGCAATCGACGACATGAGCGAGGTACGTACCGTGGGCATCGACGAGACAAGCCTGCGGCGTGGGCAGCACTACATCACTGTCGTGCACGATCTGGCTGCCAAGCGCCTGCTGTTTGCCACCGAAGGGCGCAGCCACCACTCCGTGTTGGACTTTGCCCAAGACCTCAAGGCCCATGGCGGCGATCCGGCTGTCGTGCATCACGTCTGTCAGGACATGAGTACTGCCTACACCAAGGGGGTGGGCTTGGCGCTGCCGGCAGCTGCCATCAGCTACGACCGCTTCCATGTCGTCAAGATGGCCATCGAGGCCATGGACGAAGTGCGACGAACCGAATGGCCCGATCAGCCCCATGCCGTGCACGCGGCCTTGGGCGGCACGGACCGCAAAGTGCTCAAGGGCCTGATGTGGGGCATGCGCAAGAACCCACCTGCCTGGAGCGGCCAACAGATCAGCGCCATGCACTGGCTGCAGCACTCCACGCTGAAATCTGCGCGGGCGTGGCGCCTGAAGATGGCCCTGCGCGAGGTCTATGGCGCAGCGCTCAAGCACAACGACCCCAGGCAGGCTCAGGCAGATCTGAGCGCCTGGTTGAGCTGGGCCACACGCTCGCGGCTGGAGCCCTTCAAGAAACTGGCCAAGACCTTGAAGACCCACTTCGCTGGCGTGATCAGCGGCATGCTGGACAACCGATCCAATGCCTTCGTCGAAGCCATGAACGGCCTGTTGCAGCAGGCCAAACGCGCCGCACGAGGCTTCCGAACGGCAGGCAACTTCATCGCCGTCGCATACCTTCGCATGTCCAAGCTGGCCCATCTGCCTGATCACCCATTCACCCCAGCCTCAGCAAAATGAAGCCGGGCGGTTCCACACAAAACGGCATAGAGCCTCTCAAAGCCGGGGGGTGCTGGTGGACAACAGCAAATCGAGGCGGTGTTCGACCAGCACCGCCTCGATGCTGCGCGGCGGCTGACCGGTCATCTGCTCGATGACACCGTCGGAGAACGGCGCCAGCCCGCGTTTGGACACCTCTTCGATGATCAGCGCCTCTCGCACCGTGGATTTCGGAAAGCCCGAGACCTGCAGATGCAGCGCCAGGGCTTCCTCACTGACGGGCACCAGGTCGATGCTGGCTCCGAAGATGATATTGATGCTGTTCACCAGCGCCTCGGCGGTGAGAGCCTGCGGGCCGGTGATCGCCAGCTCTCCGGGCGGAACAGGGTCCGCCCGCAGTACCGCCGCAGCGGTGCGCGCCACGTCCTCGCCCGCCACGTAAGGCAGTCTGCCTTGCGGCGCTGAGCAAAACCATTTCCCGCACCGAAGCGCCAGGATGATCCGCGGAAACAATCGCTCCATAGGCCAACTCACCCGCAAGACTGACAAGGCTAGGTTGCGAGCCTCGCATGACGGTTGGAGAGGTGTCACAGCGCAGCGGCCTGCCCGTATCCACGATCCACTTCTACGAGTCCAAGGGCCTGATCCAGAGCGAACGCACGTCCGGAAATCAGCGGAGATACTCGCCCGCTATCTTGAGGTATCTGGCCATCGTCAAAGTCGCGCAGCGGGCCGGACTATCGCTGGACGAAGTGCTCGACGCTCTCGGGCAGTATCAGCCGGGCGTTCATCTGACTGCTGCGCATTGGCGCCGTGTGGCGTCTAGGTGGCGTGAAGACCTTGACGACCGCATTACGCAGTTGATGCGGCTGCGGGACGAACTCGGGGGATGTATCGGGTGCGGTTGTCTCTCTCTCAAAGAGTGCCCGTTGCGTAATCCGGGCGACATACTCGCAGGCCAGGGGCCCGGTGCGCGTATCCTTGAGCGAGAATAGGCGGGACTTGTGAGATTGACAGTCGACTGAGTGGATCGCGCCGGCAGGGTCGACGTAGGGCGATGTATCCGCTACGCCGACCGCCGCAGTTCACGTCGTCTAAGTCGGCCGTGAGATTGCTGAAAATTCATTCGGCATTTTTGTGCAGCGAACAGTCCGCACGACCATTACCAACGAAGTGCGACAGGCCTCGTTCGCTTTCCTTGGGTCTCGTCTGTTCCTCACAGCGCGCAATCATTCGGACGTATTCAAAGGCCCCATGAGCGCAGCAATGATAGGGCAAGGAAGCGCCTCTCCCGTGTCTTCGCACCTCTCCAGCATGTCTCTCAGAGCGCCTCGCATGCGCTGAAGGTCGCCAACCTTCTCATCGATCTGGTCAAGGCGCCGCCGTGTCACCGTCTGAATAGCCCGGCGATTCCGCCCATCCTCCAGATCCAAGAGCGACTTCACCTCGTCCAGCGAGAACCCAAGGCTCTGAGCGCGCTTGATGAAGCCGATCCGCTGGATCATCGAAGCGGGGTAGCGCCGGAAGCTGCCGGCGTTCTTCGGGATCGGCAACAGGCCGCGTCCCTGGTAGTAGCGGATTGTCTCCACGCCGACGCCAGCGACCTTCGCCAGCCTGCCAACCGTCATCCAATCACCCAAACCTTCGTTCATCGAGCGATCCACTGTCTATTCACAAGCAACACAGAATAACGCAGTACCGCGTAGTTGACCCTTGCCTCCATTTGATCCAAGTCAATTTCCCGCAGCTCAGTTGGGAATAGGATCACAGGTGTCAATGGGTCAATAGGCCGCACATGCGCACACTTCTCAACCACCGCAGGATTCGCGCCATCGCGTGGATGGTGCTCGGGGTATGGCTGTTTGCGCTCGGGGCCGGGGTGGCCAATGCCTGCCTTCTGGAGTCTCCGCAGCAACATCGGCATGCTGTCGGGTATGAGCATGTCCCATCGTCCGGGCATGGAAATCATGAAGGCCTCCATGGTGAGCACGAAGAAGGTTCCCACGACCCGTCGAAGGCCCCGTGCCTGAAGCTCTGCGGCGACGTCAACCAGTCCGCCATTCAGAAAGCACCAACCTTCGCGTTCGACCTCGTCGGTTTGGCGCCTCCCGCCTATGGAGACCAGCTGCTGGCTCCGACGTTGGCTCTGCGAGCCATCCCATCGAGGGGTCACCAGCGACCACCTCCCAAGCGGCCGTCGTGGCTGCTGTTCGAGCGTCTCGCGCTGTAGCGCCTCCTTTGAGTTGCCGTGTCGGTCACACCCGGCGCACAACTCATAAGCCTTGACTCTGTACCCGACTACGGAGTTTTCATAGGGCTTTGTCCGCTTGCGGCGACATCGGTTTCGCCCCAATGGCAGGCACCCGCGGCTAAAGGAGAGAGAAATGAAATTCACGCATTCGATCGCGGCCATCGTTGGCGCCGCACTGGTCACCTTGTCTGCGTTCGCGCAGGACAACCATCAGGCCCATCACCCCGCAGGTGCGAGTCCGACCGCGGCCGAGACGCCAAGGGCGCCGACCACCGAGGGCATGGATGCGCAACTGAAGTCGATGCAGGCCATGCACGAACGGATGGTGGCTGCGAAGACGCCTGCGCAGCGCAAGGCGCTCATGGCCGAACACATGCAGGCCATGCGGGCTGGCATGGCGATGATGGGCGCAATGAAGGATGGAGCCGAGTCGGCGCCGACAGCTGAGCGGCAGCAAATGCTCGAAATGCGCATGGACATGTGCCAGTCCATGATGCAGATGATGATGGACCGGATGCCTGAGCCGGCGAAGTGAGGAGGACGACCATGACAACTTCTCACCGCACCGGTCCAAGGTTTTCGCGCTCGCGATGGTTCCTGGGCTTTCTGGTCTTCCTGGCCGTGAGCATCTACATGCTGCTGACGGAACACCGCGGGCACTACCTGGCCGCGCTGCCACTGGTCCTCCTGGCGACTTGCGTCATCGCTCATGTGCTGATGCATCGCCATGCCGTACCAGGCGACGGTAGCAAGGCGAATCCACCGTACCCGGGAGAGCGCAAATGAACCACGATGCGCCCGCTTATGGGCTTTGGCTGCTCGTCCTCGTGAACTCGGCGGTCTTCATCATGTTCGCCTTCAGCTTCTTCAAACCGCAGACCTCGCGCGACTGGAGAACCTTCGGGACATTCGCAGCGTTCATTGTTGCCTTGTTCGTCGAGATGTACGGCTTTCCGCTGACGCTGTACGTGCTGTCCGGCTGGCTTCAGACCAAGTATCCCAGTCTGGACTTGCTGTCGCACAACAGCGGCCATCTCTGGTCGACCCTGCTGGGCGAGAGCGGCGACCCTCACTTCAGCCCGCTTCATATCGCGAGCTACATCTTCATCGGGGGCGGCTTCTGGCTTCTGTCGAGCGCCTGGACGGTGCTCTACCACGCGCAACGGCACGCCCAACTTGCCGTGAGCGGCCCATACGCCAGGATTCGGCACCCGCAGTATGTGGCCTTCGTGGCGATCCTTTTCGGCTTTCTGCTGCAGTGGCCGACGCTGTTGACGCTGCTGATGTTCCCCTTCCTCGTCGTGATGTATTCGAGGCTGGCTGTCAACGAGGAGAAGGACATGCGCAAGCAGTTCGGCGCCGAGTTCGACGCCTATGCCGCGCGCACGCCGCGCTTCCTTCCCTCCCTCTCGGACACGCGCCAGCGAGGCTGACATGAAGAAGACCCGCTGGCGTCAGCGCATCAATCGACCGTACCTGGCTGCAGCCTACGGACAAGGCGATGGCTGCGGCTCCCGCTCGGATGCGGACATGAGCGCCGCGCCCCGCCGGGCGTCGACACACGCAATGCTGATCGCCTGCGACCAGACCTAACGGAGAACCCATGGCAAAGAACAAGAAGGGCGCCAAAGGCGCCAAGCACAAGGCCGATGTGGACGGCACCGGCACTGCCCACGGCTCAGCGCGCGACGAGACAGCGACACGCTCGATCGGCCGCGAGGACTACGAAGCACAGTTGCACATGCTGCAGATCGAACTGGTGAAACTGCAGCGGCATTTCATCAAATGCAACGACCGTATCCTGATCCTCTTGGAGGGAAGGGACGGCGCAGGCAAGGACGGCAGCATCAAGCGGCTGGTCGAACACCTGAGTCCTCGGGAAACACGGGTCGTCGCGCTAGGAAAGCCCTCCGACCGGGATCGCACGGGCTGGTACTTCCAGCGCTACGTCCCGCACCTGCCAGTTGGCGAAGAGCTCGTGGTGTTCAACCGCAGTTGGTACAACCGTGCGGGCGTGGAACCGGTGATGGGCTTCTGTACCGCCGAGGAGCACGAGGAATTCATGAACTCAGTGCCCAAGTTCGAGGAGATGCTGGTCAACTCCGGTATCAAGCTGCTGAAGTATTACCTCGACATCGGCAAGAAGGAGCAGAGCCGCCGGCTCGGGGAACGCCGCCGTGATCCCCTCAAACAGTGGAAGTCGAGCCCGGTGGATGCCGTCGCGCTGAAGCACTGGGACGGCTATACACGGGCGCGCGACGAGATGTTCATGCGCACCCATACGGCCGCGGCGCCCTGGTCTGTCGTGCACGCCGACAACAAACGGTTGGCGAGGCTCAACCTGATCAGAGACATCCTCTCCCGGCTGCATTACGCCGGCAAGAAGCACAAGGTCATCGCTCCCGACCGGGAGATCGTCTTCGAGTTCTCGCAGGACTGCCTGGACTCGGGCCGACTCGCTCGTTGAGACCACGAACACAGCGAACAGGAAGAACAGCCATGAAGTCGATCAACGTTGAAGTCGGAGGGCTCGTATCGAGCCTGAGCGCGGAGGGAGTACGCCGCAAGCTGCTGCAGCTTCCCGGCGTCCATCATGCAGATGTCAACTATGTTGCGGGAAGCGCAACGGTCCATCTCGATGAGGGACAACTCAGTGTCGAGGATCTGCGCCAGCGCATCGCCGAATGCGGCTATCACTGCCGTGGCGAGCAGACGCCCAAGCACGTGTGCGCGCCCGCCGCTGGCGTCTCTGCCGACCCCAGCCATGCGGTGCACGGCCATCACGGCGCACCCGCACGTCAGGCGCAAGAGATGGGGCATGAGGGGCACCACGCGCATGCCCCCGCCACGGCCGCACGCGCGAAGGCTGCGGCCACGACGCCCGCCGCCCATGCTGCGCACCAGGCCCACGCAGGCGACCCTGCGATGGACGACATGATGCACGACATGGGCCACGGGTCGGGCTCGATGCAGGACATGGCTCGGGACATGCGCAATCGCTTCTTCGTGGCCCTGGTCTTCGCCATTCCCGTGTTCTTCTATTCCCCGATGGGGAAGATGTTCGGCGACTTCCAGACGCCGTTCGGGCTGGACGACAAGCTCTTTCTTTTCTTCCTCGCAAGTGCCGCGATCATCTATCCAGGTTGGCCTTTCTACGTGGCGGCGTGGCGCGCGCTGCGCAACGGCGTCGCCAACATGGCCACGTTGGTCGTGCTGTCGGTGGGCACCGGCTACCTGTTCAGCATCGGCGCGACCTTCTTCTACGAGGGTGAGGTGTTCTATGAAGCGGCATCGGTGCTGCTGGTCTTCATCCTGCTGGGGCACTGGCTGGAGATGCGCGCCCGCGCGGGCGCATCCGACGCGATTCGCGCGTTGATGGATCTCGCCCCACCCATGGCCACGGTCGTGCGCAACGGGGTGGAGACCAAGGTACCGACCGCCGAGGTTGCAGCCGGGGAACTGGTCGTGATCAAGCCCGGCGACAAGATCCCGGTGGATGGCGAGATCGTCGAGGGCGCGTCGCAAGTGGACGAGTCGATGCTGACGGGCGAGTCCATGCCGGTCAAGAAGGGCGTGGGCAGCACCGTCGTAGGCGCCAGCATCAACAAGAGCGGGAGCTTTCGCTACAAGGCCACGA
Organism: Achromobacter piechaudii NBRC 102461; assembly: GCF_001571245.1. Taxonomy (GTDB): domain Bacteria; phylum Pseudomonadota; class Gammaproteobacteria; order Burkholderiales; family Burkholderiaceae_B; genus Achromobacter; species Achromobacter piechaudii. Next base: position 352,379 of record NZ_BCTK01000005.1, read on the forward strand.
AGGTCGGCGCGGACACGGCCTTGGCGCAGATTGTCAAGCTGGTCCAGGAGGCCCAGAACTCGAAGGCCCCCGGCCAGCTGCTGGCCGACCACGCATCCCAGTGGCTGGTGCTGGCGGCGATCGTGATTGGCCTGCTGACCTTCAGCGTCTGGTACTGGGTGATGGGACAGACATTACTGTTCGCACTCACCTTGACCATCACCGTGTTCGTGATCGCATGCCCTGATGCGCTGGGGCTGGCCACCCCGATGGCCATCATGGTCGGGACCGGGCTGGGCGCAATGAACGGCATTCTCTTCAAGAATGCGGCCGCATTGGAGAACGCCACCAAGTTGACGGTCGTGGTGTTCGACAAGACCGGCACCTTGACACTGGGGCAGCCCGATGTCGTCGAGATGGTGGCCGCGCCCGGTGTCGAGGAGACGCGGCTTCTGGCGACGGCCGCCGCGGTGGAGAAGTTCTCCGAGCACCCCCTCGCGCTCGCAGTGCTCAAGCGTGCGGGAGACATGCCGACGGAGGTCACCGAGAACTTCACCAACATCGATGGGCAAGGCGCACGGGCCACTATCGGGGGCGAGACGGTGCTCCTGGGCAACCGGCTGCTGATGCAGTCGGAACAGGTGGATCTGGCTCCCCTTGCCAGCGAGGCGGCGCGGCTGCAAGGCGGGGGGCGCACTGTGGTCCACGTCGCGCGCGGTGGCCGGCTGATCGGCCTCATCGCGATCGCCGATGCCGTGCGGCCGACCTCGCGCGAGACGATCGCCAAGCTGCAGGCACGCGGCGTGAAGGTCGCGATGCTGACCGGCGACAACCAGGCGACCGCCGAGCGCATCGGCAAGGAACTGGGCATCGACATCGTGCTTGCGGATGTGTTGCCCGGGCAGAAGGCCTCCAAGATCAAGGAACTGCAGCAGCAGGGTCACAAGGTCGGCATGGTCGGCGACGGCATCAACGACGCTCCGGCGCTGACGCAGGCCGACGTGGGCTTTGCGATTGGCGCGGGGACGGACGTTGCGATGGAAAGCGCCCAGGTGGTGTTGATGAAGAGTGACCCCTACGACGTGGTCGGGGCCATCGAACTGTCCCGGGCGACGCTGCGCAAGATGCACCAGAACCTCTGGTGGGCCGTGGCCTACAACGTGATCGCCTTCCCGCTGGCGGCCGGGGTGCTGTATCCGTTCACCTTGTCGCCCGAGGTCGCTGCATTGTCCATGTCGGGCAGTTCCGCGATCGTCGCGATCAATGCGCTGATGCTCAAGCGCACGCGCCTGCCGGGGATCAAGCGCGTGACGTCGCGTGCCAGTGTCCCAGCGGCCGCGTCAGCCTGAGCGGCGGGCCACCATGGTAGAGAGCCGCGCCATGCGATCACCGCGCGAATCCGGGCCCACCCGCCAGCAAGACCTCGGCGTCGCGCAGCTGGGTTGGCTCGCTGCGGCCGTATTCGTCGTCTCGGCCGGATATGGGGCACTGATGCCCTTGATCCCCGACTGGCTGCGGCCCTTGATGGGCGACGCGGATCCTGCGGCGCTTGCGCGCCATGTCGGCTACCTCAGCGGCATCTACACGGCGGGCATCCTGCTGGGTGCGCCCCTGTGGGGCATGCTGGCGGACAGGCTGGGGCGTGCCCGCGTGTTGCTGGTGGGCCTGATCGGCTACGTGGCCAGCCTGCTCCCGCTGCTGCGCCCCGAGTCCCTGGGCGTGGTCGGCATCTATGCGCTGCGCGGCGCGACGGGCTTTTTTGTGGCCGCGGTCGTGCCGGTGGTGCCGGCGCTCGTCGCGCAGTACACCCCAGAATCGATTCGCGCCAGGCGCTTTGCATGGCTGGGTGCGATGTCGCTGCTCGGGTTCCTGTTCGGCCCCGGCCTGAACGCCGCTGCAGAACGGCTTGTCGGCCTGGGCTTCTTGAGCGTGCTGGTACAGGGCTCATCGACCACGCTCGTGATCGCACTCTCGGCCGCGCTCGGCGCGCTGATGATGCTGGGCCTGGCCGCAACGCTTCCCGCACCTTCCTCCCTTGGAGAGGCGGACGCAGCCGATCACGACGGAGCACCCCGGAGCCGCTCCCTGGCGCTCTGGATTCTCAACGGTGTGATCATGTTCGTGCTTGCCGGCTTTGAACTCGGCATCGTGCTGCAGGGCCAGCGCCACCCCGATCTCTCCTCCCGAGAGGTGTCGTTGATGTTCGCCGAGTGCAGTCTGGTGATGCTGGGCGTCAACGCGGTGCTGTTCTTCACCGGCCTGCTGGAGCGCGCCGACCCACGCCGCGTACTGGCCTGCGGCATGGTCCTGGGCATCGCCGGGCTCCTGATGCTGGCCCGCCATGGCAGCGAGATGTGGCTGTACGTCGGCGTGAGTTTCACGGCTGCGGGCACGGGTCTCGTGCTCCCCACCCTGGCCTACCTCGCTGCCGGCACCTCGGCGCGGCGGCTCGGTATCGCGATGGGAGGGCTCGCCGCGGCAGCCGGCCTCGGACAAACACTGGGATCGGCCGCCACCGGATGGCTATTCGGCGCTGTGATGCAGAGCACCTTTGCGTGGCTGTCGATTCCACTGGCCGCCACCCTCGCGCTGCTGCTCATTCCGCGGCATTGGTGGCCAGCCAACCCCGTCCTGGTGAGCGCTTCACCGTCCCGCACTTTTCTCACTTCCACGGAAACCGAACCATGAGACTGATCCTGATGTCCCTGCTCGCAGCGCTTGCCCTGTCGCTGAGCGGATGCGGCTACAACGACTTCCAGCGGCTGGACGAGCAGACCAAGTCCGCCTGGTCCGAGGTGCTGAACCAGTACCAGCGGCGCGCCGACCTGATCCCCAACATCGTCGCGACCGTCAAGGGCGAGACCAACTTCGAGCAGGAGACGCTGACCCGGGTGGTCGAGGCCCGCGCGAAGGCGACCTCGATCCAGGCCACGCCGGAACTCGTCAACAACCCCGAGGCGTTCCAGAAGTTCCAGGCGGCACAGAGCGAACTGTCCGGCGCGCTGAGCCGGCTGCTGGTGGTGAGCGAGAACTACCCGCAACTCAAGGCGAACCAGGCTTTTCAAGACCTGCGTGCCCAACTTGAGGGCACGGAGAACCGCATCACCGTGGCGCGTGGGCGCTACGTGAAGGCGGTGCAGGATTACAACGTGCTCACGCGCAGCTTCCCGACCAACATCACGGCCAAGCTGTTCAGCTACGTCGTCAAGCCCAATTTCTCGGTCGCCGACGAGAAGGCCATGGCGGCGCCGCCACAGGTCGATTTCGGCGCCTCGGCGCCGGCGGCGCGCCCCTGACATGAGAACGCCCAGAACAGTGGTGCTCTCTCCGGCGGCCCCTCTTCGGCTGGCCCACGCTCTGGCCTGGCTGCTGCTGAGCCTGTTCCTTTCGGTCGCGTCCGCGCAGGAGTTGGTCGCCGTTCCTCCGCTGCAGGCGCGCGTCACCGATCTCACGGGAACGCTCGCCGCCGATCGTGTCGCCGCGCTGGATGCGCAGCTTCGGGCCTTCGAGCAACGCAAGGGCGTGCAGATCGCCGTGCTGATGGTCCGCTCGACGCGGCCCGAACCCGTCGAGCAGTACGCCCTGCGGGTGGTAGAGCAATGGAAGCTCGGCCGTCGCAAGGTGGACGACGGCGCGTTGCTCCTGGTGGCCAAGGACGACCGCACCGTGCGCATCGAAGTCGGATACGGCATCGAGGGTGCGCTGAGCGACGTGGTATCGCGGCGCATCATCGACGAGGTGATCACGCCGCGCCTGCGCCAGGGCGATTTCGACGGCGGCATCGCCGCAGGCGCCGAACAGATCATGCGGGTGATCGATGGCGAGGCCCTGCCTGCGGCGGACCCACGGCGGCAGGGGCAGACCAACGACATCGGGCAGGCCTGGCCCTTCCTGTTCGTCGCGGCCCTGATGCTGGGCGGAGTGCTACGCAACGCCCTCGGCCGCCTTCCAGGCTCCCTGGTCACGGCTGGCGTGCTGGGTGCCGCTGCGTGGCAGTTGGTGGGCACCTTCGCGGTGGCCGCGGTGGCTGGACTGGCGGGATTCCTCGTCACGCTGCTGGGCATCGGCATGGGTGGCCACGGCGGCATGCACGGGCGCCACCGGGGAGGCGGCTGGCCGGGCGGAGGATTGGGCGGTGGTGGCGGTGGATTCCGCGGCGGCGGCGGCGGCTTCGGTGGCGGCGGCGCGTCAGGACGGTGGTGAGATGAACATGCAACGACTTCTTCGCCACCTTGCGACCACGGATCGCGCAGTCCGCCGCGCCTTCCCCCCGTGCGCGCTGGATGCGATCGAGCAGGCCATCCGCACGGGAGAGTTCCAGCATGGGGGCCAGCTGCGCTTCGTGGTCGAGGGTGCGCTGGACGGATCGCCACTGTGGCGCAACCAATCGCCGGGCGAGCGGGCGCTGGACCTGTTCGCACGCCTGGGTGTGTGGGATACGGCGCACAACAGCGGCGTCCTGATCTACGTGCTGCTGGCCGACCGGGCCGTGGAGATCGTGGCCGATCGCGGCATCCATGCCTGTTGCGGTGCCGAAAGGTGGTCGGCTGTGTGCCAGCGCATGGAAGCCCAGTTTGCGCAGGGACGCTTCGAGGCCGGAGCCCTGGAAGGCATCGTGGCCGTCAGCCACCTGCTGGTGCAGCACTTTCCGCGGGGCGCGGACCACGGCAACGAGTTGCCGGATCGGCCGGTCCTTCTTTGAACGACAACATCCTTGGAGACCTACCATGCAACTTCAATTTCTGGGTGCCACCGGCACCGTGACCGGTTCCAAATACCTGCTGCGCCATGGCGACGCGACCATTCTGGTGGACTGCGGCCTGTTCCAGGGATTCAAGCAGCTGCGCCTGCGCAACTGGGAGCCGCTGCCGGTCGCGCCCAAGACCGTCGACGCGGTCGTGCTCACCCACGCCCACATCGACCACAGCGGCTACCTGCCACTGCTGGCGCGACAAGGCTTTCGCGGCCGGGTTTACTGCACGTCCGCGACGCACGAGCTGTGCAAGATCCTGCTCACCGACAGCGGCCATCTGCAGGAGGAAGAGGCGAAGTTCGCCAACCGGCACGGTTTCTCCAAACACCAGCCCGCGCTGCCGCTGTACACCCGTGAGGACGCCGAGCGCTGCCTGAAGCTGTTCGCGCCACGTCCGTTCTCTCAGGACTTCGAGGCGCTGCCCGGACTCACCGCGCGGTTGACGCCTTCCGGGCACATGCTCGGCTCGGCCTTCGTGCACCTCAACGACGGCCGGCGATCCGTGCTCTTCTCCGGCGACATCGGCCGGCCCAACGACCCGGTGCTGCGCCCGCCGGTGCAGGTCCCCGGCGCCGACTACCTGCTGGTGGAATCCACCTACGGCAACCGCAAGCATGAAGCGTCCGACGCACTGGCGCAGCTGGAGACTGTCATCAACAAGACGGCCGCCCGTGGAGGGGTCGTGGTCATCCCAGCGTTCGCTGTCGGCCGAGCGCAGAGCCTGATGTACGGCATCTACCAGCTCAAGAAGCAAGGGCGCATCCACCAGCACCTGCCCGTGTACCTGGACAGCCCGATGGCCATCGATGCCACACGGCTGTACCACGCCCATCGCGACGAGCACCGGCTCTCGCCCGAGGAATGCGAGGGCATGTGCCATGCCGCGAAGATCGTCAACAAGGTCGAGGAGTCCAAGGCGCTCAGCGCCGGTCGTGGACCGATGGTCATCATCTCCGCCAGTGGCATGGCCACGGGAGGACGCGTGGTGCACCACCTCAAGTCATTCGCGCCCGACCATCGCAACACCATCCTGTTCGCCGGCTACCAGGCGGGCGGCACCCGTGGCGCCGCGATCGTGCACGGCGCGTCCACCGTCCGCATCCATGGCCAGGACGTGCCGATCCGCGCCGAGGTGGCCTCGCTCGACAACCTTTCCGCCCACGCCGATGCCGACGAGATCCTCGCGTGGATGCGCGGCTTCACGCAAACACCGCGCCGAACCTTCGTGACCCACGGCGAGCCGGAGGCGGCCGATGCGCTGCGCGCGCGGATCGACCATGAACTGGGCTGGTCGGTTGCCGTGCCCGAGTACCTGCAGACGGTGGATCTGGTATGACGGCGCACCTGCACGAGACCGGCACCGGCACCGGCACCGGAGAGGATGGCGTGAACACGCTGCAGGCGTGGCGCACCGGCATCGACACCCATCAGGAGCCGGTGGTCTACATGCGGCGCGACTGCCCTGTCTGCCAGTCGGAGGGTTTCACGACCCAGGCGCGCGTGCAGCTGACGGCCGGCCGCCGCAGCATCGTGGCGACGCTCAGCGTCGTCGATGGGGATTGGCTGGCCGAGAACGTCGCTGGCCTGTCCGAATCGGCATGGGCGTCGCTGGGGGCGCAGCCGGGCCAGCTGGTCACGGTGACCCATGCACCGCCGCTGGATTCGCTCAGCCATGTCCGAGCCAAGGTCTACGGCAATGCCCTGGGCGATGCCGAGTTCAGCGCCATCATCTCCGACGTCGCGGCGGGCCATTACTCTGACCTGCATCTGGCCACCTTCATCACCGCCTGCGCCGGCGATCGCCTGGACCTCGCGGAGACCGTCTCGCTCACGAAAGCCATGATTGGCGTCGGTGACCGCATCGATTGGGGGCGCCCGCTGGTGGTGGACAAGCATTGCGTCGGCGGCCTGCCCGGCAACCGCACGACCCTGCTCGTGGTGCCCATCGTGGCCGCCTGCGGCCTCACGATGCCCAAGACCTCCTCGCGCGCCATCACCTCGCCGGCCGGGACGGCCGACACAATGGAGGTGCTGGCGCCGGTGAACCTGGATGTGCGGAGCATGCGGCGCGTGGTCGAACGCACGGGCGGCTGCATCGTCTGGGGCGGCTCGGTACGGCTCAGCCCCGCCGACGACATCCTCATCCGCGTCGAGCGGCCGCTGGACCTGGACAGCGAGGGCCAGCTCGTCGCCTCGGTCCTGTCCAAGAAGGCCGCTGCGGGCTCGACCCATGTGCTGATCGACCTGCCCGTGGGTGCCACCGCCAAAGTGCGCAGCGCGCAGGCCGCGGCGGCGCTCGGTCGGCGCCTGCAGGAGGTGGGCAGCGCCATCGGCCTGCACGTGGCCTTGCGCGTCACCGATGGTGAGCAGCCGGTCGGCCGCGGGATCGGCCCGGCACTGGAGGCCCGCGACGTGCTGGCCGTCCTACAAGGGACGCCCGAGGCCCCGGCCGACCTGCGGGAGCGAGCGTTGCGGCTGGCGGCGGACATCCTCGAAATGGGCGGTGCAGCGCCCGCCGGCGGCGGCCTGACGCTCGCCACGCAGGTGCTGGCCGACGGCCGCGCCTGGGCCACGTTCCAGGCGATCTGCGCTGAGCAGGGCGGCCTGCGCAGCATCCCGGTGGCAACGCATCGGCACACCGTCGCATCGCCGTCCACGGGACGGGTCTCCCGAATCGACAACCGGCTGCTCGCGCGGGCGGCCAAGCTCGCCGGAGCACCGACCGCCGCTGCCGCCGGCATCGACGTGCATGCGCGCCTGGGCGACCAGGTCGAAGCGGGACAGCCGCTCTTCACGCTGCACGCCCAGGCGCCGGGCGAGCTGGCCTATGCGCTGCAGTTCGTCCGCTCGCGCCCACCGATCTTCCAGATTTCGGAGAACCTATGAAACCTCTCGTTTTTCACCTGCCGGGCGACGAAGACTTCGCCGATGGACTGATCCGGGCGTTGGGCGCGCAGCGGGCTGCCCTGCAACTGCACCGGTTCCCGGACGGCGAGTCGCTGGTGCGGCTGGACGCCGACGTCACCGGCCGCACCGTCGTGATCGTGGCCAGCCTGGCACAGCCGGACGCCAAGGCGCTGCCCTTGTTGTTCGCCGCGGACGCAGCGCGCGACCTCGGCGCCACCCGCGTGTTGCTGGCTGCCCCGTACCTGGCGTACCTGCGTCAGGACCGGCGCTTCAACACGGGCGAAGCCATCACGTCCCGCACGTTTGCTGCGCTGGTGTCGACGGTGTTCGACGGTATCGTCACCGTCGATCCCCATCTGCACCGCTACCGCTCGCTCGGCGAGGTCTACCGGGTGCCGACCCGTGTGGTCCAGTCCGCGCCCGCCATCGCGGCCTGGGTCGCAGCCCATGTGGACCGTCCCGTGTTGATCGGACCCGATGCGGAAAGCGAGCAATGGGTCCAGGAAGTCGCGCGCTTGGCTGGCGCGCCGTTCACGGTGTTGCAGAAGATCCGCCGGGGCGACAAGGACGTGGAGGTCAGCCTTCCCGACACCGCGGCCCTGGCAGACCGCCAGCCCGTGCTCATCGATGACATCGTGTCCAGCGCGCGCACGATGATCCAGGCAATCGCCAGTGTGCGCAGCGTGGGATTGCCGCCACCGGTGTGCATCGGGGTGCACGCCCTGTTCGCCGCCGACGCGTACCACACACTTCTTGCGGCAGGGCCCCAGCGGGTGGTGACCTGCGACACCGTGCCGCATGTCTCCAACGGCATCAGCGTGGTGGCACCGCTGGCGACAGCGGTGCAGGAACTGATGGAAGCCGGCGCGCCATGAGCCGCTGCGCCACGCTCGTCATGACGCTCACGATCGAGGGGAGATGACTGCCCATGTGCTTTTCCGCACCCGCCAGTTTCACGGCCGCAGCGGTTCTGCTGGGCCTGGGGACCGTCACCATGCGCCGGGCCCGCTCACGGCGCGAACTGCCGTATGCCGCCATCCCGCTGCTGTTCGGCGTCCAGCAACTGCTCGAAGGCATGCTGTGGCTGACGTTCCCCGACCGCGCGCCCTTGCTGAACGTGGCGCTGACGCATCTCTACTCGTTCTTCTCGCACGTCCTGTGGCCGATCTACGTCCCGCTGGCTGCGCTGGCGCTGGAGAGCGTCCGTTGGCGCCGTCGGGTTCTGGTGGCCATTGCAGTCGCGGGCGCGCTCGTCGGTCTGTACCTGCTGGCGATGCTGGTGAAGCTGCCCATCACGGCCCGCGTGGTCGGCCAGCACATCCTCTACGACTCTCCGCACTTCTACGTGATGACCACGATGGCCCTGTATCTGATCGGCACCTGCGCAAGCCTGATGGTTTCTAGCCACCGGCGCGTGGCGGCTTTTGGGGTGGCCGCCTTTGTCTCCGCAATCGCCGCCTACATGTTCTATGCAACCTGGTTCATCTCGGTGTGGTGCTTCTTTGCCGCTGGGCTCAGCTTCATCGTGCTGTGGCAGTTCCGTGAGCCCCGAGCGAGGCTGGCCGTGCCATGACGAATCCTCCGGCCAGATTCAAGCCCGCACTGGCCTACGCGGACTGCGGCCGCACGCAGGGCCCGATGCGCTGCGCGGCGTTCTTCACGGTTCAGTTGCTCGACGGATTCGAGACCATGCGCGATGCGGTCGCCGGCCGGCTGCCGACGGTGTTCGCGCAAGCGGAACTCGCGCAAGGCACCAAGACCGGGCATTTCATCGCCGCGTTCTGCATCCTGTCCCTGCACCGGGTAATCGAGGAGGGCTCATGACCGCACAAAACCGTCTGTCCGTTCTGTTCTCCGACATCGCACCGGCGGACCAGGCCGCGCTGCAGCAACGGCTTCCGACCCACTGGCACGCGCACTTCGTCCAGAACGAACGCCTGGTGGTATCCGATGTCGGCGATGAAGACACCGAGGTGCTGTGCGTCTTCGTGCGCACGCGCGTTGACGAATCGGTGCTCCGGTTGCTGCCGCGCGTGCGGCTCGTGGCAACGCGCTCCGCGGGCTTCGATCACATCGACCTGCAGGCTTGCCGCCGACGCGGCATTGCCGTGTGCCACGTGCCGGACTATGGGTCTGCCAGCGTCGCCGAACATGCCTTCGCGCTGCTGCTGGGCGTGGCTCGCCATCTGACACAAGCCCACGAGCGGGCGCGCCAAGGTTCTTTCGCTTACCGCGGCCTCACCGGCTTCGAGCTGGAAGGAAAGACGCTGGGCATCGTCGGGCTGGGCCGGATCGGGCGCCACGTGGCCCGTATCGCCCTGGGGTTCGGCATGGAAGTTCTCGCTTACGACCCGGCCCTCGCCCAATCGCTCGACATCACGGCAGCACCCATCGCCGGCGTCCGCGTGGTGACGTGGGAGCAGATCCTGCAAAGCAGCGATGTTCTGAGCCTTCATGTTCCGGCCACGCAGGCCACGCACCACCTTCTCGATGGCCAGGCCTTCGCGCGCGTGAAACCGGGCATGGTACTGATCAACACGGCACGGGGTGCGCTCATCGACGAGGCCGCCCTGCTGCACGCACTGGAGGCAGGTACCGTCGCCGCAGCAGGTCTGGACGTGCTGGAACAGGAAGGGGATCTGTCTCCCGAAGTGCCCACGGGCTGCGGCGGACTGGGTTGCGATACCGGCTGGTCGGCATCCAGCCCACTGCTGACGCATCCGCGTGTGCTCGTGACACCGCATGTCGGGTTCAATACGTCGGAGGCGATCGCGCGCATCCTCGACGAGACCATCTCGAACATCGCAGCCTGGCATGCGGGCCGCCTGCGCAACAGGTTGGATGAGCCATGACGCGACCGAACCGCCCCGTTTCCACCGTGCGTCTTGCGGGCCGCCCAACGCAACGCTCGGCGCTGCGCCGGGCCACGCAGATCGCTATGGCCCTGAGCGGGTTCCTGCTCTGGGTGGCCTGGCACCGGGGCCTGATGCGCTGCGATACCCACCGGGCGGCCGACCGCTTCGCCGAAGTGCTGCAGCGATTGGGCACGACCTTCGTGAAGCTGGGCCAGCATCTCAGCCTGCGGGCCGACATTCTGGCGCCCGATGCGCAAGAGGCTCTGGCCAGCCTGCAGGCCAATGTGGCGCCGTTTCCTCCCGAGCAGGCGGTCCAGGAGGTCGAGGCGGCGCTCGGCCGCCCATGGCAGCAGGTCTTCGCACGCTTCGACATGCACGCGCTCGCCGCGGCCTCGATCGCCCAGATTCATCGTGCAGCCCTGCCGGACGGGACGGAAGTGGTGGTGAAGATCCGCCGCCCTGGCGCGGCCGAGCAGGCCGAGACCGACATGCGCATCCTGCGCCGCATCGTCCTGGTCATGCAGGGGCTCGTGCCCTCGCTGCGTCGCTGGGGGCTGGCAGCCATCGTGGACGAGGTTGCGGCCAACTTCCGCTACGAGATGGATTTGTCGCGCGAGGCAGCTTCCGTGCGACGTTTCGCCGACGCCTGGCGCGGCTCTGCCGACATCGTGATCCCCGACGTGGTGGACGGCCTGTGCACGCCGACCGTCATGGTCCAGCAGTTCAGCCACGGAGCTCACCTGCACGGTCTGCCTTCGCCCACCGCGGTGGCGGCCGCGGGCAAACTCGTGGACAGCTACGTCGCCCAGATCTTCCGCGATGGCTTCTTCCACGGCGACCCCCATCCCGGCAACGTCTTCGTGATGGACGATGGCCGCATCTGCCTGCACGACTTCGGCATCGTGGGCCGGGTCGACGGCAACATGCGGCGGGCGCTGGTGGCGTTCGCCCTGGCCTTCGTCGAGCAGGATGCCGAATGGGTGGTCGATGCCTGGCTCGACCTGGGCCTGCTCGGCGACGGCACCGATCGGGCCGTGTTCGTGCCTGTCGTGCGTGCCCTGGTCGCAGACTGCGCACAGAGGCCGCTGAAGGACTGGTCGCTCTCAGGTGCTCTCGCGCAGCTCGTGGCGGCGGGCCGGACCCAGGAAGTCCGGCTGCCCAGGGACCTCCTCGTGCTCACGCGTACCCTGTTGTTGCTCGAAGGGACGGTGCGCCTGCTGGCACCCGAGTTTTCCATCATCGAAGCCATCTCTCGCCACACGACCACGGGCGTCTTCGACGAGCCCAAGTCTGCGGCATCGCAGCGTCTGCCATATGAACTGGGGAACGCGGCCCACGCCCTGCCCTCCCTGATGGCGCGGCGTCTGCACAGCGTCTTGCGGCAGGGTGACCTGCTGCAACTGTCGATCAAGCCGGATGCCAGGATGCTGAGCGGGATCGACCGCCTCGGCCGTCGCGTCGCGCTGGCGCTCGTGACGCTCGGCCTGTACATCGCATCGAGCTTGTTGATGCAGCACGGCGTGGGCCCGCGCTGGGGCGACATGCCGGTACTCGCGCTGCTGGGCTATGCGCTGGCGATCCGGTTCACGTTTTCCATCGCGCGCAGCCGCGGCTGAGGCGCCTCATCAAGCAAGGAGTCAGGCATGAACAAGGTCAGAGTGGCGGTGAACGGATACGGTGTGATCGGCAAGCGGGTGGCGGATGCGGTCGCACTCCAGGAGGACATGGCGCTAGCCGGCGTCGCGGATGTGGTGCACGACTATCGCCTGCAGGTGGCCGCGCAGCGCGCTTTCCCGATTTACGCGGCGACCGCTGAAGCCGCACAATCGATGCGTGCTGCGGGGCTTCCTGTCGCGGGCGATCTGGCCGACCTGCTCGCCAACGCGGACGTCGTGGTCGATTGCACACCCAAGAAAGTCGCCGCGGTCAACAAGAGGGCGTACGACGCTGCCGGTGTGAAGTCCATCTTCCATGGCGGCGAGTCCCACGCGTTGACCGGTCATTCGTTCGTCGCGCAGGAGAACTACGCAACCGCGATCGGCCGCACCTCCACCCGGGTGGTGTCCTGCAACACGACGTCGATCGTGCGCACCCTGGGGGCGCTTCGGACAGCGGGCCTGCTCAAGCGAGCCCGCGGGACGCTGATCCGCCGGGCTTCCGACCCGTGGGAGGCGCATGCGGAGGGCATCATCAACACGCTCGTGCCGGAGAAGACGATCCCCAGCCATCAGGGACCGGACGCGCGCACTGTGATCCCGGACCTGGACGTCGTCACGATCGCGGTCAAGGCGCCGCACAACAGCAGCCACCTGCACACCTGGTGGGTCGAACTGACGAGGCCGGCCACGCGCGACGAGGTGCTGGCTGCCTTTCGCGCTGCGCCACGGATCGCGTTCGTGCGATCCTCGGATGGTCTCGTGGCCCTCAACAGCACGGTGGAACTGATGGCCGATCTCGGCCGCCCGCGCGGCGACCTGTGGGAGGTCGCGTTGTGGGAGGACGTGCTTTCGGTCGATGGCGATCAGGCGTACTACACCTACCAGGTCTTCAACCAGGCGATCGTAATCCCCGAGACCATCGATGCCATTCGCGCCTTGAGCGGCATCGAGACCGATCTCCAGGTGTCGATGGCGCGCACCGATGCTTCGCTGGGACTGCAGCGTGATTTCATCCGTGACCGCGTCCAGGTTAGACGATGAGTGAATTCGATGATCCCGCGCTGGTCGGGCTCGGGCTGGCACTCGCTTCGGGACTTCTGATCGGCCTGGAACGGGGATGGCAGCAACGCGAGCGGCCCGAGGGACATCGCGTCGCGGGCGTTCGCACCTTTGCGCTGATCGGCCTGCTCGGCGGCCTTGGCGGGCTGCTGGCCCAGCGCTGGGGAGCCGGCATGCTCATCGCGCTGCTCGTACTCGTCGGGGTGTATCTGGTGGTGGGCTACCTGGTGACGGCGCATATGCATGCCGTGATGGGACTGACCACGTCCGTCGCCGCCCTTGCGACTTTCGCCATCGGGGCGCTGGCGACCAGTGGCGCTTGGCACGTTTCGGCGGTCGCCGCCGTGGTCGTGCTGGCGCTGCTGCGTTTCAAGCAGCTCTTGCACGCCGGCGTCGGCAAGCTGTCCGAGGCGGAGATCAGCAGCGGCACGCAGTTGCTGTTGATCAGCGTGGTCGTACTGCCCGTACTCCCTGATCGTGGCTTTGGCCCCTATGAGGCGTTGAATCCCTATCGCCTTTGGTGGGCCGTTGTCCTGCTGGCAGTGCTGTCGTTCGCTGGGTTCGTCCTGATGCGCTCGCTCGGCAGGAAACGAGGGCTGGTATTCACAGCGCTGCTCGGCGGGATCGTGTCGAGCACCGCCACCACGGCCACGTTGGCGCGCTGGGCCGGGCAGACGCCAGGCTGGCGTCCACTGGCAGCGGCGGGGGCGGCGCTCGCCTGCGCAGCCATGTTTGCGCGCATGGCGGCTCTCGTCGCCATCGCAGCCCCCGGCATCGGCTGGGACCCGGTGGTCATCTTCGTGGCCATGGCCGTGGCTGGCGGTGTTCTGGGGACGTTCCTGGCGGCGCGGTCGCCCGCCGACGACTTGCCCGAACTTCAGCTTGGCAACCCATTGCAGCTGCGCTCCGCGCTCCAGTTCGCAGCCTTCCTGGCCGCGGTGATGCTGGCAGGCCGCTTTCTTGCCGATCGCTTCGGGGATGCTGGCGTCATGCTGACCGCCGCTGCCTCGGGTCTGGTGGACGTCGATGCGATCACGCTCTCGATTGGCCGCCTGGTGACCGAGGGCGCCGTCACCGCCGCTTCGGCCACCCTGGCCTTGTTCATCGCCGCATCCGTCAATCAGGTCACCAAACTTGTCCTGTTGATGTCGCTGGCCGGTAGGGCGCTCGCATGGAGAGTGCTGCCGTCGTACGCGGCCATGGCTGCTGCTGGCTTTGCCGTCGCCCTGGGCTTGACCTGAAACAGCGATCAGCTATCGAAGGCCACCGATCGCGCCAGACTCTCCTGCGCTTCAAGAGCAGACAGCCTGCCCTTGAGCGCCGCCTGGATGACGCCGAAGGCGTCACCGCCCAGCGCCACCCGAAGCGGTGGCTTCTCGCTCGTGGCCGTGTCGAAGATCCGGTGCGCGATCTTCTGCGGATCGAGCGTGTACAACTCGTCACCCGCGTTCTCGAACATCGCGCGAATCTGTCCAGCAGGCGTGTCCTGATAGGCGGGGTTCGCCAGCGCGTACTGCAAATTGCGGCTGAAGCTCGTGCGTGCGCCGCCCGGTTCAATGAGTGTGACGAAGACCCCAAACCCCTCCAGTTCCTGGCGAAGGCATTCGCTGAAGCCTTCCAGACCCCATTTCGCGGCGTGGTAAAGACTGCTGGTCGGCAGGGAGCCTTGGCCACTGGCGCTGGAGATTTGGATGATCCGACCGGCTCGCCGTGTGCGCATGGCGGGAATGAAGGCCCGCGTGACGTGCACCGGCGCCAGCAGGTTGAGGCTGATCTGCCCTTCGATGTCCGCGTCGGAAAACTCTTCGGTGGCGCCGATGATGCCGCCGCCGGCGTTGTTGACCAGGACATCGACCGGGCGGCGGGCCTCGGCGCGCTGGACCACGGGTGCGATGTCCCCCTTCACGGTCACGTCGAGCCGTTCGACAACGAGCTGGTCACCGTAGCGTGCTGCCAGGTCGTTGAGCGTCTCGGGACGCCTGACGGTGGCCGTGAGGTCATCCCCCGAAGCCAGGATGATTTCGGCAAGATGGCGACCGATGCCGCTGGATGCGCCGGTGAGGAACCAATGTCTGGACATAAATGCACTCCTGTGATTTACTTACCAACTAGTTTGTAAGTTGATGGCACCCGTGTCAAGCGATGATGGGCGCTCGGGTGAAATGTTGTTGAGGAGTAACGGCCCATGGCCAAGAGACGTCCCGCCGAGACCCAGCAAATGCTGCTGGATGCTGCGCTGGGGGAATTTGCCGAGAACGGGCTGGCGGGGGCACGAATTGACCGGATCGCGGCGGCTGCAGGCATCAGCAAGCCGATGCTTTATGTCCATTTCGGGGACAAGGAGGCTCTCTTCGACGCCGTGCTCAGCCGGGAAATCCTCGCCGCGGCGCAGGACGAGCGCTTCGATGCGGACGATCTTCCCGGCTATGCGGGGCGCACCTACGATTTGCTCACCGAGCGGCCGCACCTATGGCGGCTCATGACCTGGTTCCACCTGGAGCGAGGCCAAGAAGTGCTCCTGCTCCCCGCCGGTCACAGCGTACTGGAAGCCAAACATGCGGCCATCACCGCTGCCCAGGCGGAAGGACGCATCACCGCGGATTTCACGCCTGATGAGATCGTGCGACTGGTAGCGACGATCGTGCAAACGTGGTGCATGGCACCGGCGGCGAGGGATTCGCAGGAGCACGAGGCGCGCAGACGGGCGATTCAGTTGGCGATTGCGCGGATGCTTTCGCCTGGCAAATCCCCTCTCCAGCGCGGGAAAATAGTTGACGCCTCGCGCTGAACGCCCGGACAAGGAAGTGCTACTTGGCACGGGAGGACGACATTCAGGCGCGACGTGGCCATCGGTCCCACAGCCATTCGTCAGACATCCGAACCCAGTGCGACCTGGCAACGCACATGAAGAAGCAGAGTGCGTTGGCGCAATCAGCGTCCGGTCGTGGGTCGTGCTGGAAGGGGGTTAAGCCGAGACCGTGATGACGCGCGGGTCGCCACGCCCCTGCACGGCGGCCCACTCCTCGGCGCTCAGCAAGCTCTGCGGATCGACACCGAGCCCTTGAGCGGCCTCCGCCGCGACGTGCGCCCACGTGCAACGGTTCGCGAACAGCATGCCGGCCACATCGAGTGTCCCGCCGCGCGCCTGGTAGCCCAAGGCACGGGTCTGCCGCGCCCCTGTATCGATCCGACGCATCAGGCCCAGCGTCGGCTCGGGTCGCATGTGCGAGACGATGACGCGCACGGCGGCAGTCTCCGGGAACAGGGCGCGCAAGGCCTGGTCGCCGGCCACAAAGTCCTGCTCGCGTTCGTCGCGGGGTGCTCTGAAGCGGCCCGGCTCGATGACGCAGGTCACTGCGGTCCGATGTCCAGCGGCTTCGAGGCGCCGCGCCGCAAGCAGGGCCTGCTGTAGCTGGTATGCGCCGATGGCAACCAGCAACACGTCGGGGGCGTCGCAGGGCTTCACCACCCAACCACCCTGATCGACCAAGCGTTCGGCCTGCTCGGCACTCAACTGGCTGGCGACGGCCCGCTTGGGAACGACCAGCGTCCAGAACTGGCCATGCGAGGCGTAGGCCGCGCGCAGCGCCGCAACGGCACTGTTGGCATCGACCGGGAACAACACGCGCGAGGTGTCGGACATTTCGCCCAACAGCGCTTCGGCCAGCGTCGGATCCTGGTGCGACTGCTCGTTCTTGCCGTTCTCCCAGGTGTGGGACGTCGCAACCGTGACCACCGACAGCCATCCGGGTGGTGTGCCTGCCTGCGCCTGATGTCGCGCGAACAGCATTTCCTGGCGCAGCGCGCCCAGCATCTTGACGGCAAATGCCTCGTAAGAGACGACCAAGTTGATGCCGCCCTTGTTGCCCAGCGCCGCGCTGACCACCGCTTCTTCGTTGAGCGCCGTGATCACGGCGCCATCGACGGCCTCCGCCAGGCCCGGTTCGGGCGTGAAGACGCGGTGTTTGAGCAGGTCCAATGTCTGGCCCATGCGGTTGCTGCGCAGCTCGTCCGGATTGCCTACCCGCGGACGCAGCTGTGGGTTGGCTTGGACGAGGGCCGCGAAGGCTCCGTCGAGTGCCGCCATTGGCGAGACCTCGCCCTGGCCCGCAACATGCCACTGCGGAACCGGAAGTCTGGGGGCCGCCACCTGGCGGTGCGCCAGGGCATGGTCCCGCTCCAGGGGACGATGCTGCACTTCGTGCCGGCGCAGTAGTGCGACCGCTTCGTCGAGTTCGTGCGACGGCACGAAGAGAGCGCGAGCACCCTCGTTGAACTGCTGAAGCGCTATCTGGTCGACCCGGGGGTTCCCCTCCAGCGGCAGGTTGTGCGCGGCATTGGTTCCAGCACCGGGGAAGCCGAATCCCTTGGGCGCTTCGGCGATGGTGTAGTGGAGGGGTACCGGGTACTGAACGGTGCCCTGCGAAACTCCAGCCGCGCAGGCCGACAACCGCTCCTCCATCGCGTGAACGGCCCAGGCGAACGCGGCGGGGTCGGTGCCGTCGATCTCCATCGGGTCGAAGCCGTTCAGCCGCAGATGCTGGTGGAACCATTCTCGGCCCCCCTGCTGCTGCATGGTGCTGCGCTGTTCGATGCGGCGACCGTTGAGGATCATGAACGGTGCCACGAAGCCGCTGTCTTCTGCCCGCCACCAGCGCGGCGCCCAGTCACTGCCACGCTGCTCCTCGAAAGCGCCGTCGCTGAGGAACACCACCAGCCGCTCGCCGGGCAAGGGCATGTGCACGTACTGCAGTTCGGCAAAGCCGAGATAGCCGCCCTCGGACAGACCGCCTGCCGTATTCGGGCCGACGTGGCTGCCCAGCGGCGAGGCGGGACGCCCCTGTGCGTCGATCGCGTAGCTATAGAAATCCCGGGCAAAGCGCGTGAGGCCGCTTTCGCTGCGGTCGTATCTCTCGGCGTGGCGCGGCGTCATGTTGCCCACCAGAAGGTTGCAGGCATCGATGCCCGCGACGCAATGGCCCTGGCCCATCAACCAGCCACGCGTCAACCCACTGAGCGCGTTCGCGGCCAGGTAGCCGACATAGGCCGGCACGATGTTCAGCGCCCCACCGGTATGCCCCTCCGGCGTCTCCTTGAAATCCTCGGCTCTCATCTCCCGGCCATCGGGATAGACCCGGTCGGCATAGGTCATGTGAACCGTCAACCACATGCCTGCCACGGCCAGGCGGTCCGCCGACCAGAGCGTGCGATACACCGCGGTTGTGTCGCTCGCCTTGCCTTCGGCAACCAGCACCTGTGCGAGATCGTGGACTCGCAGTTGCGTGAGATCGTTGTGGGTGATGGGGCCGTGGCCGCGCGCCCAGCGGGCGAACTCGGGATCAGACTCGCGGAACACGCGGACGCGCTCGGCGACCCAGGGAAGCTCGTGGTTCATGTGGAAAGTCCTTGAGAGCCGGCACGCAGGTAAGCGCGACGGCGAGATTGGGAAGGCTGGCGTCTGTGATCGTCTTTCGCGCGCCAGCGGCACGGCCATCTAGCGTTCATGGCTGTGTTATCCATAAAGATCAGAGCGGGTCAAGGGCACGGGCCAGCTTCCGCCGTCGCGTTTGGACGCGACGATCTGGTAGATCCCAGTCCCCCCGGCCTCGAATTCCAGTGCACACGCCGCCATGTACAAGCGCCAGATGCGGAAGGTCACCTCATCGACCTCCCGCAAGGCCTCCTCCCGGCGCGCTTCGAGTCGCTGGACCCAATGACGCAAGGTCAGCGCGTAGTGGGGTCGAAGACCTTCGACGTCATGGATCTCGAAGCCGGAGCGCTCCATCCCTAGCTGGATATTGCTGACGCAGTCCAATTCGCCGTCGGGGAAGACGTAGCGGTTGATGAACTCAGTCGCGACGGTTCGGCTCCAGCCCTCCTCGTCATGGGTGATCCCGTGGTTGAGGAAGAGTCCTCCTGGCCGCAAAACCCGCTGGACCACCGCGTAGTAGGCCGGTAGGTTCGCGAGTCCCACGTGCTCGAACATGCCAATGCTTGACACCTTGTCGAAAACGGCCGTGCCTTCGAGGTCACGGTAGTCGCGCAGTTCAACGGTGACGAGATCCTGCAGGCCCTCCGAGCGGATGCGCTCGCGCGCGTACTCGAGTTGCTGTTGGCTGAGCGTGATGCCGTGCGCACGGACGCCATGTTCTCTTGCCGCCCAGCACACGAGCGCGCCCCAGCCGCAGCCGATGTCGAGCAGGCGTTCGCCTCGCTGCAGGCGCAGCTTGCGGCAGATGTGCTCCAGCTTGTTGCGCTGAGCCTGGTCCAGCGTGTCATCCGTCGCCTTGAAATAGCCACATGAGTAGACCCTCTCGGCATCGAGCCAGAGTCCATAGAACGCGTTGGACACATCGTAGTGAAAGGAGATCGCGGCCTGATCGGTTTGACGCGAATGGCGATGGGAGAAGCGACGTGCGACGCGCGAGGCCAGACTCCGCGAGGGCTTCAACCCGTCCTGGTCGGACACGCGCAGCAGCAGTGCGTCGCGCAACAGGGCCAGTTTGTCGCGCCAAGAGAGCGAAAACCTCTCGAAATGCGCCTTGAGCCCGAGCGCGGTGTACAGGTCTCCCTCAATGTCGATGGTGCCGCGGAAATAGGCTTCCGCCAGCAGCAGCGGATCCGGGCGCAGGACCAAGCGACGCAGCAGACCCGGGTCACGGATGATCAGGGTGTATTCCGGGTGCGATTCGAGCTCGTGCAAGAGCATATCGCCCAGACGCAACGCCGGCGGGCGCTCGATGCCGGCCAGCAGCCGGCGCAAGATCCGTAGCGCGGCGGCATATCCGTCGGGCGATACGGTTCGATCCCGTGTCGTGAGGTGGCTCATTGGGGGCGCCTCGCTCGCTCGTGTGCAGCGGATGCTGCGAAGTGGATAGACGACTCATACTTGGCGCTGGCGTGATCGGCACGACCACAACCGCTGCACCGCATGTACGTAGAGCGTCGTGATGCCGGGGAATGTCGACGATGATCAGAGCGATTCATGCGCGTACACGACGGGACTTCGCGCGCACCGAATTGCGCTGAACGTCCGCATCCGCTCCTTCGATCAAACCGCAGACGGAATGGCCATCCGGGACGCCGTCCGGCAGCCGCTTCCAGTCGCGCTCTGCCTGCTGCATGCGGCGATGCAAATCTGTCGCCTCCTTCAGCCGCCGGGCCTGCTCGTCAAGCCGTTCGCTCAGCAGCGCCCGCGCGCGCGGACAAGGCGATGCACCGCGCTGGCTCATCTCGACAAACTCTGCAGCGTCCTTGAGCGTGAAGCCGAGGGCCAATGCATTGCGTATGAAACGAACCCGGGTGACGCTTCGATCCGAGAATGCGCGGTAGCCGTTCGTGCCCCGGCCATCGGGCACCACAAGCCCCACCCGAAGGTAGTGACGCAACGTGTCCGGTGTGACGCCTGCCGCCTTGGCGCATTCAATGAGTTGCATCACCATCCTCCAGCAAGGTTGTCTTGAATCCCTTCACTTTCGAGCGAGTTTGAACCCAGGTGCTGCACATGGGTCAAGGGCCCGGTGTCTGAACCGCTCCGTTTCTTCCTTCAACGTGCGGTTGGATGGGCAACTGGACCATCATCGGCGCGAGCATCAACGGGCGTGGCTCCCGGCCCGGAGGAAGACTTATCGTGGTCTTGTCCCAGTTCATTGCCTATACCAAACCACTTGCCTGGTCATTCAGCGCTCGGAACGTCTCACGCGCGATCGCTAACTGCTCGCGTGCTTGAACCACCAGCACGGCGACGGCGGATCGGGATGACTGCAACTGGGCGACTTCAGTGTTGGGCGAGTAGGCGCGATTGCGCTCTTCGTCTAGTTCCAGGCCGATGAACTCCAGGCCATCAACGATGCGCCGACGCAACGCGGCCGAATTTTCTCCAGCTCCGCCAGTGAAGGCCACAGCATCGCAACCGCCCATCGCGGCGGCGTAGGCGCCGATGTATTTGCGCACGCGGTACGCGTGAACCTGCATTGCCAGTTGGGCGGCTCCGACTCCTTCTCCCGCGCGCTTCTCCACAATCCGCAGGTCCGAACTCTCACCCGACAATCCTTTGAGTCCACTGTCGCTGTAAAGCGCCGCCTCGATCTGCGCCAACGTCAAACCCAGTGCGCGTGCGACGAAGCCGGGTACGCCAGGGTCGAGGTCTCCACAGCGCGTGCCCATCACAAGACCTTCAAGCGCGGTCATTCCCATAGATGTATCGACCGACCTTCCGCGATCGATCGCGCAGACGCTGGCGCCGCTTCCAATGTGGCAGCTCGCGATACGAAGTTCTGACGGCGGCCGTTTCAGCTCGGTGCTGACGGCGGCCAGTACACCCTGGTGGGACAGGCCATGGAAGCCGTATCTCCGTACCCCTGCCGCGCGCCACGATGGCGGAACAGCATAGGAATGGGCGTATTCGGGCATGTCGTCATGGAAAGCGGTGTCGAAGACCGCGACGTGGCGCACGCCGGGCCAACGCTCACGGGTCAGGCGTATGCCGGCCAATGCGGCAGGATTGTGATGCGGCGCCAGAGCCGAAGCCTTGCCGATCTCGCGTTCGACTTCTTCATCCACGAGCACCGCGTTGCTCAACAGTGGGCCACCGTGTGCGACGCGGTGACCAATGCCATCGAGCGTTGTGACACCCGCCCTGTGCAAGTGCCGCTCGATCTCCTCGAAGGTCGCAGCATCCACCGCAGGATG
This sequence comes from Achromobacter piechaudii NBRC 102461, assembly GCF_001571245.1. Lineage (GTDB taxonomy): Bacteria > Pseudomonadota > Gammaproteobacteria > Burkholderiales > Burkholderiaceae_B > Achromobacter > Achromobacter piechaudii. Next base: position 374,281 of record NZ_BCTK01000005.1, read on the forward strand.
ATCAATCGCCGAGTCGATCAATGGCAAGGTACGAGCCGACTCGAAAACTCCGAACTTCAGGGTCGCACTGCCGGCATTGATGGCGAGGACGCGCATGTCGGAGCTCCGTCAGCGCCGGTCAGTGCCGACGTCGCCGCCATTGGCAACGTTCATCAGATCGAATTGCCAAGTTTCGCTCGGCGCTAGCAGCACGCGAGGCCGCCGATCAGGCCCATGCTTCCGATGCTGTAGCGCCGTTGCTGGCGTGGTGATACGGGAGAATCCAACTTTGATCCGTGCCTGGACGACGCTGAAAAGCGAAATCGGCCGTGGCAGGCGCATCGCCTCCGACAAGGAGCGTGCTGCTTGCGACCCGTGAGCGTCTCTTTTTGCAGCCACAGTGGAGGGTCGTTCAGTTGGCATAGGCCTGCTCGAACACAAGCTCAGCCCACAGGTCCCGGCTCTTGCGCCATGATTCCATGGCCTGCCCAATCGCGTCTGCACCAGTTCGCTCAAGCTGATACCAAGGATTTTCGACCCGATGGGGATCCTGCGCACTCCACTGCTCAAGCCATCGTTGCACCCATGGCAGCAGCGCCAGGGCCGGGGTCACCTGCTCGGACCAGACCTTGCGACTGACGCGCATGGGGTGCAGCGCGCGAAGTTCACGAGCCGAGTCGGGGGTGACGGCGAAGCGGACCCACGGCGACACCCACTGCGAATAGAAGCGCTCGGTGATCTCCGAGAGTGCTTCGACCTTGTCGAACCCCGCCGGGTTGGCGTCGTAAGGCAGGTCTTCCAGCCGCCGCGGCTGGAACTGCGCAGCGGCGGCCGACTCCGAAGAGGCGCTGTCCTCCAGAACCATCTCGTAGAGTCCAGGCTTGAGTGCCTGGATCGATTCGGCATGATGCAAGATGGCGCGGTGCTCGCGTCGCGCCACCCCCGCGGAGACGAAGATGCCAAGGTGGCCAACATGTTGGTGCAGCAGGTACACCACGCGCTGGCCCGCCGCCACCAGGTCTGCGGTCGTCGGATATACCGCTTTGAGCCAGCCGAGCGCCTGGTGGGGCGGTGTGATGTTGTCGCCGTTGGAGCAAAAGACCACCAGCGGTGCGCCAATGCGGCTGAGATCCGCGCGGCAGTGGCCATCGACCACGACCTCGCCGCTCTCCAGGTGATTACCTACGAAAAGATCGCCTGCGATCGACAACATTTCCTCGCGGGCAAGCTGGTAGAAGCCATTCCACCAACGCTCGAACTCCAGGAAGCGATCGCGCTCAGTCTCCGGCTGCGCGAAGAGCGTGTCGTATTTCTTGAACACGCCCTCGGGCCGCAACGCCTCGAAGTTCTGGACCAGCCAGGCACCGTCGAATCGCCCGGCGCCGAGGTCCGACGCCCAGTGCGCCGGCCAGATGCCGCCCGTGAACCCACCGAGCAGCCGCATGGGGTTGATGCCTCTCTCGCCTGCCCAGTACGACAGCGGCGAGCCATTGAGCACTGCCAAGGCGGCACGGTGCTCGCAGTGCGACAGCGCCAGCGTGATCGCCCAACCGCCTTGGCAGTTGCCGTAGACGATCGGGGCCTTGCCTCGGTGGCGCTTGGCCACCATGTCGATGAATGTGGCCAGGGTCTGGACGACTGCGCCCATGGTCTGGCCCTCGACGGGCTCCGGATCGAACACTACGAAGTACACGGAATGGCCTTCGAGCAGTGCCATGCCAACTTCAGAATCGCGTTTGAAGCCGCCAATGCCAGGGCCGTGGCCGGCGCGTGGATCGACCACCAGCACCGGCGCGGCGCCTTTGCGCACATGCTTCTCCAAGGCGTCGGTGCCACAGCGAGTGACACGCAGGAGCCGGTAGTTGCTCGCCGGTTGCAAGTCGTGGCCGTCAGCCACCTGCTCTGACTCGAAGTGGAGCAGCGGCGGCATACCCGCCGCTTCGTGTTCGGTCATGTTGTTGGCGCGCTGTCTCAGCGCTTCGCCGGACGCGACGGTCCGCCACAGCATGTCGCCCCAGTAGGCAGCAAAGAGTCCAAGCGGTGCGGCGGCGATACCCTGGGAGTTCGTGCGTGCGTCCATGGCGTCGATCAGCGGCAGCAGCAGCCGCCATGCCCCTTTGAACGGGCAGCGGCCGGCGCATGGGAGGCACCGGCACCCGCCGCAATGCCCGGCGAGGAATCAGCGGATGCCTCGTAGCCCGCGGCAGCTAAGGCCGCGATCAGCTCAGGCGTCTTCTGGGCCGTCTGGTCGCCGGTGACACTCGCTGCGCCGCGAGCGAGATCGACATGCACGTCTTGCACACCAGCTACGCGCTTGAGCGCCTTGCTGACCGAGTTCGCGCAGGAGGCGCAGGTCATGCCGGCAACCTTGAGTTCGATGGTTTCCATGATGATGCTCCGGTGGTTTCAGTGGTGGTGCCCGGACTGGTCGACGGATTTCGGGCGGCTCCGGTCGTCTGATTGGCGCGCAGGCGAACCCCCTTCATCGCCCCGAGGCGGCTGATCTTGATGGTCATGACCGCCATGTGCGCCGTGACTGCCATGGCCGAAGATGTGCATCAACGGACAGGCGAGGATGAAGAGGAAGGGAAGCAGTTGCAGAAGATGGGCGTTGTGGCGGTAGAACATCCAGGCAACGGCGGCGGCGAGGCCGAGCCACAGCAGCCACTGGTTGATGCGAGACCAGTTCGGGCCGTTTCCTGTGCTCTTACTTCGATCGGGCGGAATATTCATGGCGATGCTCCTTCGTGAAGTTGACCCTTGTCGATTGGCGAGATTCCCGCATTCGAGTGCCGTGCAGGGCGCTGATCAGGCCCATCCATAAAACAGGTATGCCAGAAGAATGGGGCTGAACACCGGAGATTTCCATGGCCCCGCTAAAAAGTCCTCGATAGTTTCTGAGCATGATCGACCCGTGCCAAATGTGGCTTGTTAAGCTCAGCATAGAGCTGAGGTGAAGGCAGTACCTTGATCTTGATCAAAAAGACTCTCTGTACCCAGCTACGGGGTACATACCCCGCGCAGCGAACCAGCAGACCAGCTCACCTCAGGGGCTCAGCGCACACCGCCAAGTGAGCGCGCGACAGATGTGCCGAGCAGGCAGACGTTCGGCACCGATCGGAGGCTATCTACGAACGGTGTCCGGAACTGTGACCGGATCGCGGCCGAGCAAAGGCCCTCGCGTGCGGTGTGGACGTAGCGATGGGATACACAAGCGCATGATGTCGGCGCCTGCCGCTAGGACTGGGCACGTGGCAGTCACGGAGAAAAAATGTCCCGCTCGCGTAGCAACGTGGCCGGCCGGGTAGATCCCAGAATCAGGCAAAGAGATACGCCAGTCGGCTGGACGGACCGCAGCGCCCTCGGACTACTGCCGCAGATGGGGCAATACCAAGTCAAACCTGGTGACAAGCTCACTGGAGGTCACGGCAACGGAGCCACCATGTGCCTCCGCAATCGATTTCACGATGGCAAGGCCAAGACCGGCGCCCGCCGTATTTCGTTGCCGTGCCGGATCAACTCGGTAGAAGCGGTTGAAGAGCTTTGGTAGATCGCGCTCAGGAATTCTCTCACCGGGATTGACCACACTGATCGTTGTCCACTGCTCATCCTGCGAAAGCAAGACCGTGATGCTCTTGCCGCGAGGCGTGTGTCGAATTGCATTCGAGAGAAGATTGTTCAGCGCCCGGGTGAGCATTTCCCGATCCGCCGCTATGCTGCCGATCGCCCCTTTAACACCAAGCGTAATGCCGCTATCTTCTGCCAGCGCCTCGAAATAGTCGAACAGACTCCGCACCAATTCGGACAGATCAATGGTAGACAGACGCAAGTTGCGGGGATCATTTTCCGTTTGGGCAAGAAACAGCATGTCACCAATCATGCGTCCCATCCGATCAAACTCTTCCAAATTTGAATAGAGGATTTCTCTGTATTCCTCGTTGCTGCGCGGCTGGCCAAGCGCCACGTGAGTCTGCGTGACCAGGTTGGTGACGGGCGTGCGCAACTCGTGCGCGATGTCTGCGGAAAAGTGTGATAGCCGGGTGAAGCCTTCCTCGATTCTCGCCAACATATCGTTGAAGGCGAATACCAGTTCCGCCAGTTCGATCGGCACATCCCGAGGATCCAGCCTCACATCCAGCTTTGAAGAGCGAATCGCCCGAATCTCTTCATTGACCTTGCGAATCGGCAGGTGGCCCCACTGCACCGCCAGCCAAGCCACACCGAGCGCCAGACACATGACCAAGCCGGTTGCCCACCAGAGCATGCGCTTGAACTCCGCCAGGAAGTCGAGATGAAAGCCGATGTCCATGGCGGCGACGATGCGGTAGCCGGGCGCCGCTGAATCGTCAGCAGGCAGTTGTATCACCACACCTCGATATGACCTCTGATCCTCCTGCCACACGATCAAATCGTCAGCGGTGATGCGGTTGACCAACTTTTTGCTACTGGCAAGTTTAGACAGGTCAGGACCGGGCGTGGCATAGATGCTATTGCCAGCCCCATCGTAGACGCCGTACGTCATCCCATGATGTCCTGCGACTGCGTTGGCCAAGTGTTGCTTCAGTTCGTCGCTTGCGATGTCACTTGCAAGCTGGTGCACGGGCTGAGCCAAAGCGGTTGTCACTGCCTCCAGTTCGTGGGCATCCTGTTGAGCAAAGTGGTGCTCCAACGACCGGAGAATGACCCAATTGAACACAAGAAACACCAAGGTCGTGGCGATACCAACGAGGGCCGTGACCCTCAATGCAAGCGACGCTGGACGGCTTTGCCGCGGCTTATGGCGCAGGGGCATCATCGGGCGCATCGAGCGTGTATCCCATTCCACGCACGGTGTGGATGAGCTTCGGATTGAACGCATCGTCTATCTTCGCGCGTAGACGGCGGATGGCTACATCGATGACGTTGCTGTCGCTGTCGAAATTCATGTCCCACACCTGCGACGCGATCAGAGAACGTGGAAGGACCTCCCCCTGGCGACGGGCCAGAAGCTCAAGCAACGCGAACTCCTTGCTGGTGAGATTGATGCGTTGGCCAGCGCGCGTTGCGCGCCGGCGCGCCAAGTCCAGTACCAAATCGGCAACCTGGATGCGATCAGGCTGGCTCGGAGCGCTTCCGCGTCGCAGCAGCGTCCGCACCCGCGCCAGCAACTCAGAGAACGCGAATGGCTTGACGAGGTAGTCGTCCGCTCCCAGTTCCAATCCCTTGACACGGTCGTCTACACCGCCACGCGCCGTCAGAAAGAGCACAGGGACCTGTTTACCGGCATCTCGAAGGGCACGCACGATGCGCCAGCCATCGACATCCGGCAGCATGACATCCAAGACCACCAGATCGTATGTCTCGCCCATGGCCAGGTGGTGTCCGTCCAATCCGTTGCGCGCCAGATCCACGACGAATCCCGCCTCCATGAGACCTTGGCGGACGTAATCCGCCGTCTTGTTCTCGTCTTCAACGACCAGCAGTTTCATCGCATGTCCCATGAAATCGCTACGGCGCGGAAAAATAGCCGCTCACGATGTACGCATTCATCCACCTTCAATCAGCAATTTACTGGTTGCCAGCTTCCACGAACATGACACGAACATTACATGAATGTAATTCAGGGGTCATTCGATGGAAAGTGCCCAACCCATAGCATGACCTGCATTGCGTCGAACTGTGCCGCTCAGGATGGGGTGGCGTTTAGAACGACTTCCGAGTCATCTATGGAGGATTTCAGGCCATGCCGCCTCGTTCACCCTTTTTTATCGTGCCCACACAGGGCCTTTCTCGTCGGCGTTTCGTCCAAGGGTTAGCCGCCGGCGGCGTTCTCGCTGGGCTGTCCACGCCGGCGTTCAAGGCATTTGCCCAGCAAGGCTCCGCGACGCGCGGTGCCGCCCCTGTGCTGAAGGGCACCGAGTTCGACTTGGTGATCGCCGAATCGCCCGTGAACTTCACGGGCAAGCCAGGCGTGGCTACGACCATCAACGGCTCGCTGCCGGCACCGACATTGCGTTGGCGCGAGGGTGACACCGTCACAATCCGTGTAACCAACAAGCTGCGTGAAGCCACATCCATTCACTGGCACGGGATCATCCTGCCGTATCAGATGGATGGCGTACCGGGCATCAGCTTCAATGGCATCGCTCCCGGCGAGACCTTCACGTACCGCTTCAAGGTTCAGCAGAGCGGCTCCTACTGGTACCACTCGCACTCCGGCTTCCAGGAACTCACGGGCATGTACGGGGCGATCATCATCGACCCCGCTGGCGCCGAGACCATCCACGCCGACCGTGACCACGTGCTGCTGTTCTCGGATTGGACCGACGAAGACCCGATGCGGGTGTTCACCAAGCTCAAGTCCCAAAGCGACTATTACAACTACAACCGACCTACCGTCTTCGACTTCTTCCGGGACGCCTCGCGCGAAGGCACGGCCGCTGCGATCGACAAGCGCAAGATGTGGAACGAGATGCGGATGAATCCGACGGATCTCGCAGATCTGTCTGCCGCCACGCTGACCTATCTGGCCAACGGCGTCACCCCCGCCGGCAATTGGACGGCGCTGTTCCGACCGGGTGAGCGCGTGCGGCTGCGCATGGTCAACGGTGCGGGCAACACCTTCTACGACGTACGCATTCCAGGACTGAAACTCACGGTGGTGCACGTCGATGGTGTTGACGTGGAGCCGGTGACCGTCGATGAGTTCCGATTCGGTCCTGGCGAAACCGTCGACGTGATCGTCCAGCCACGGGATGACGCTTACACGATCTTCGCCCAGGCGATGGACCGGACAGGCTACGCGCGTGCCACGCTGGCCGTGCGTGAAGGTCTTCAAGCTCCCGTGCCTGCCCTCGATCCGGTCGAATGGCTGACCATGAACGACATGATGGGCGGCATGATGGGGGGCATGGACCATGGCGGGTCCGGCCAGGCCATGGAGATGACCGGGATGACCGGGATGACCGGGATGACGGGCATGACGGGCATGACCGGGATGACCGGGATGGGCTCGGGTTCGATGTCCGGGATGGATCATGGGGCGATGGCAGGCATGAATCACGGCGCCATGAACCACGGTGGCATGGCGATGGATCACAGCCAACACGCCGCGGCGGCGGGGGGACTGGCCGTGCCCAGCACTACTGCTCGCCACGCTCGCACCGAGTATGGTGCCAGCACGGACATGCGCGTTGACATGGCGCGCACCAACCTCGATGACCCCGGCATCGGACTGCGCAACAACGGTCGGCGCGTGTTGACCCTCGCGGATCTGCATACCCCGTCGGGGCCGCTGGACAAGAGAGGCCCCGGCCGGGAGGTCGAACTGCACCTCACGGGCAACATGGAACGCTACGCATGGTCCCTGGACGGGCTGGAGTTCGGAAAGTCCACGCCGGTGCACTTCAAACACGGCGAGCGGCTGCGGGTCATTCTGCACAACGACACCATGATGACCCATCCCATGCACCTGCACGGCATGTGGAGCGAGCTGGAAAGCCCCGACGGTCGCTTCCTTGCGCGCCGCCACACCCTGCCGGTGCAGCCGGCACAACGCATCAGCTTCCTGGTGACAGCCGACGCGCTCGGCCGCTGGGCGTGGCACTGCCACCTGATGTTCCACATGGATGCCGGCATGTTCCGCGAAGTCGTGGTGTCTTGAACCCAGCGCACAAGGAAGACCAAGAATGTCCAAAGCACTCCCCACTCGCGCACTGGCCACGACGCTTCTGGCCCTGGTAAGCGTCGCCGCCCAGGCACAAGCACAGAACGACCATGCAGCGCACGGCCAGGCCGACGCTCAAACGGCCGCGCCATCCACTCAGACCGTGGCTCCTGCCGCCGACCCGCACGCGGGTCACGCGACGTCGGCGAGCGGCTCGACCGCGGCCCCGGCCATGGATCACGGCAACATGCAGATGCAGGGCGGGTCGGCGCCTCCTGACGCCCGCGATCCGCATGGCTACTCCAATGGCCTGACATTGGGATCGGGCGACTACGCCGTACCCGGTGTGCCGCGGCTGATGCTGGCCGACGAACACAGGTTCTTTTCGTTGCGCGGCGAAACTCTGGAACGCCGCTTCACGCGCAAAGGAGACGATTCCACGGCCTACGACCTCCAGGCGTGGTATGGGACGACCTACAACAAGGCAGTCGTGAAGGCCGAAGGCGATATCGCCAAAGGAAAGCTCGAAGAATCGCGTACCGAGCTTCTCTGGGGGCACGCCGTCGCACCGTACTGGGACACCCAGCTCGGCGTTCGGGTGGATAACGGGGAAGGCCCGAGCCGTCAATGGTTGGCTTTCGGCATCCAGGGCCTCGCCCCCTACTGGTTCGAGCTGGAGGCGACGGGCTACGTGGGAAGTGGTGGACGTACGGCGCTGCGTGTCGAAGGCAGCTACGAGCTGCTGCTGACCCAGCGACTGATTCTGGAGCCTCGCGCCGAGTTGCAGTTCTATGGCAAGGACGACCCGGAACGCGTTATCGGCAAGGGCCTGGCCGAAGCGTCTGCTGGCTTGCGCCTGCGCTATGAATTCAGTCGCCAGTTCGCCCCCTATATCGGCGTGGAACGGGCGGGCAGCTTCGGACGCACCGCGGACTATGTGCGTGCCCAAGGCGGCCGTGCGCAGCAGACGCGCTGGGTGGCTGGCGTGCGATTCTGGTTCTAGAACCTAGCGGGTTTGATCATCTGATGAGAGGCGATCCATGAACATGCACTACGACAGAAGCCAGGGCAAAGTGCCGAGACGCCAGGCATTGATCGCTGGCTTGTTGGTGATGGCACTCGCAGGACCGAGCCTGGCGCAGAGCCGACCGATTGCCAAGGTCTGGAAGGACCCGAGCTGCGGATGCTGCAAGGACTGGGTCTCACACCTGCAAGGCGCAGGCTTCGATGTGCAGGTTCTCGACACCGGGAACACCGCAGCGCGCACGCGGCTGGGCATCCCGCAGAAGTACGGTTCTTGCCACACGGCGCAGATCGGCGGCTATGCCATCGAGGGTCATGTGCCTGCCTCGGACATTCAACGCTTGCTGCGCGAAGCCCCGCAGGCCATCGGCCTCGCGGCGCCCGGCATGCCGGTCGGTTCGCCCGGCATGGATGGTCCGGCCTATGGTGGACGCAAGGACGCCTACGACGTGCTGCTGGTTGGGAAAAACGGTAGCAGCACGGTCTATCAGTCGCATCGCTGACCATCCATCAACCCTTCTCCGTGGAGATATGCCATGCAGCATCAGCACACACAGACCCCCAGCGATCGCCCCCGGTTCTGGCGATCGCGCTACGGCGTGGCGTTCCTCATCATCGCCGCTGTCGCCGCGTATTTCCTGCTCAAGGAGCACACGGCACATGTTGCCGGCTATCTCCCCTTCCTGCTGCTGGCGGCTTGTCCGCTGATGCACCTGTTCATGCACCGTGGTCACAGCCACGGCGGACACGATCATGCCGCGCGTCAGGGTAAGGAAGGTGCCGCAGCCTCCAAGGAGCAGAAGCAATAAGTCGAGGCACTCGCACCGTGCGAGCACGCGACGCCGCGCTTGTCTCCTTGCGCGCCTGCGGCCTGCTGCGATCACCAGACACCAACAGTTAACGGCGGAGGGCACTTGTCACTATGAATTCACCCAGCAAGTCTTCAGGACATGAGCACGCAGGCATGGCGGCGGGTGCCACAACGTCCGGCCCGCATACCCACCACCATCACGCCAGCCATGCTGGAAGTGACGACGCGGGCGGGTCCTCAAGCCACACGCAGCCCGATGCCGCGACGCGAGATCCGGTGTGTGGCATGGCGGTCACGGCGGCGTCGGAGCACCGCTCCACGCACTTGGGGAACACGTACTTGTTTTGCAGCACCGGATGCAAGGCCAAATTCGACGCCGATCCGGCGCGATATGCCAGCGGTGACGCGGGCATAGGCACAGGCAGCGGCCATGCACCGCATCACCATGCCAACACCGCAGTTTCACCGGCCCCGGCGGCATCGCCAACCGCGCCCGGAACCATCTACACCTGCCCGATGCACCCGGAGATCCGCCAGGATCATCCGGGAACCTGCCCCAAGTGCGGGATGACGCTGGAGCCTCTGCTGCCCGACCTCGATGACGACAACCCGGAGTTGCGTGACTTCTCGCGTCGCTTCTGGTGGACCTTGCCGCTGACGCTCGTGGTCCTGGCGCTGGCGATGCTGGGCGAGCGGCTGCACCTGATGGACATGGCTACACAGAGCTGGGTCGAGTTGGTGCTGTCGTTGCCGATCGTGCTGTGGGCCGGCTGGCCCTTCTTCTCCCGCGGCTGGCTGTCCGTGGTCAACCGCAGCCCGAACATGTGGACACTGATCGGCCTGGGAACGGGTGCGGCATTCATCTACAGCGTTGTGGCAACCGTTGCGCCGGAAGTGTTTCCAGCTTCCTTCATGTCCATGGGACGGGTCGGCGTGTATTTCGAGGCCGCCGCCGTCATCATCTCGCTGACACTGCTCGGCCAGGTGCTGGAACTCAAGGCCCGCTCCCAGACTTCGGCAGCCATCAAGTCGCTGCTGGGGCTGGCACCCAAGACGGCGCGGCGCATCAATGCGGACGGCAGCGAGGAAGACGTGCCACTCAGCCATGTGCACGTCGGCGACCTGCTGCGCATCCGACCCGGCGAGAAGGTGCCGGTGGATGGCATCGTGCACGAGGGCAGCAGCTCGATTGACGAATCCATGCTGACCGGCGAACCGCTGCCCGTCAGCAAGCGCGTGGGCGACAAGGTCATCGGGGCCACACTCAACACCAGCGGCGCGCTGATCATGCGTTCGGAGCGGATCGGCTCGGACACCGTTCTATCGCAGATCGTCCAGATGGTCGCCCAGGCGCAGCGTTCCAAGGCACCGATGCAACGCATGGCCGATGTCGTTGCCGGCTACTTCGTGATGGCCGTCGTCGCCATTGCGGTAACGACGCTCCTTGTATGGGGATTCTTCGGGCCGCAGCCCACCTGGGTCTATGGACTGATCAATGCGGTGGCCGTCCTGATCATCGCCTGCCCGTGCGCGCTGGGTCTGGCCACGCCGATGTCGATCATGGTCGCAACGGGCCGTGGCGCCACGCAGGGCGTGCTGTTCCGCGATGCCGCGGCGATCGAGAATCTTCGCAAGGTCGATACCCTCGTCATCGACAAGACAGGAACCCTGACCGAAGGCCGACCTGCTTTCGATCAGGTCGTCGCAGCTCCCGGCTTTACGAACGATGAGGTGCTGCGTCTTGCCGCCAGCCTGGACCAGGGCAGTGAACACCCCCTGGCCGACGCCATCGTGCAGGCCGCGCGTGCCCAGGGCCTCCAACTCGTGAAGCCTCAGAGCTTTGAATCGGGAACCGGCATCGGCGTGCGCGGAAAGGTTGAGCACCGGCAACTGGCGTTGGGCAACACAGTGCTGATGGAACAGTCTGGCGTATCGGCGGAACCGCTCGTACCCCAGGCCGAAGCTCTGCGCGGCGAAGGGGCCAGCGTCATGTACCTGGCGGTGGACGGGCAGCTCGCGGGCTTGCTCGCCGTATCCGATCCGGTCAAGGGCAGCACCCCCGAGGCCCTGGCCGCGTTGAAGGCTGCGGGCCTGCGGGTCATCATGGCCACCGGGGACGGGCAGACCACCGCCAAAGCCGTCGGTGCACGCCTAGGCATCGACGAGGTGCATGGTGAGGTCAAGCCGGCGGACAAGCTCATGTTGATCGAGCGACTGCAGAAAGAAGGACGCATCGTCGCCATGGCCGGAGACGGCATCAACGACGCGCCGGCCTTGGCGAAGGCAGACGTGGGCATCGCCATGGGAACGGGAACCGACGTGGCGATGAACAGCGCCCAGGTCACGCTGGTCAAGGGTGACCTGCGTGGCATCGCTGTCGCTCGCACGCTCTCGGTGAGTACCGTGCGCAACATGAAGCAGAACCTCATGTTCGCCTTCCTCTACAACGCGCTGGGCATCCCCATCGCCGCCGGGGTTCTCTATCCCCTCACGGGCTGGCTGCTGTCGCCGCTGATCGCAGCATTGGCGATGAGCCTGAGTTCGGCGTCGGTCGTTGGCAACGCCTTGCGCCTGAAAGCGAGCCGACTGTGACCGGATTTTCTTTCTGAAACTACAGGAGCCTGCTATCGCCCAGCAAACCGTTTCTTTCGTTCCACGCCGTTGCAAAGGTGCAAGCCTTATCTCGGCATTTCGTTCTTAAACCCCACCTCACACATCCAGGTAGAAACTTCTATGACCCGTTCACATTTCATCGCCAAGCTCGTCGCGCCGATCGCTGCTGGTCTGTTCGCCACCGCCGCATTCGCGCATCCTTCGCTGGTGTCTTCAACGCCGGCCGACAAGTCGCAGGTTTCTGCGCCAGCCACCATCGAACTGAAGTTCTCCGAGACGCTGGTGCCGCAGTTCTCCGCCGCGAGCCTTGTCATGACTGGCATGCCGGGAATGGCGAGCCATGGCCCGATGAAGATCAACGCCAGCGTCGCGGCTGCCGGCGACGGCAAGACCATGGTCATCACGCCGGCACAGGCGCTCCAGCCCGGTGACTATCGCGTCGAATGGCGTGCCGTCTCCTCGGACACGCATCCGATCACGGGTAACGTCACCTTCAAGGTGAAGTAAGCCCATGGCCGGGGATTGGTTGACCATCGTCCTGCGCCTGGCGCTGTATCTGGACCTGGCGGCGGCGTTTGGCGTCGCCATGTTCGGTCTCTATGCTTTGGGCAACGACGAGCGATCCTCGACGATCTCGCGCCGCTATCGCGTCCTCATTGGCGCATCCGCTGCCATCGGCATTGCCCTGTCGATGTGGGGCATGACGGTCATGGCCAAGGCCATGTCCGGTGCCCAGAGCTACGCGGAGCTGTCAACGCACGTCTTCGACATGCTCATTACGGGCACGCACATGGGCATCGCCTGGTGCATTCGCATCCTCGCGCTGTTGGTGTGTGTGCTCGTCGCAATGTTGAAATTGAACGCTACCTTGCGATTTGCAGTGATGGCGCTCTCCACCGGCGTGGCGCTGGCGACCCTTGCGTGGGCAGGCCACGGCGCGATGGACGACGGCGTTCGCGGCTACATCCATCTTGCGTCGGATATCACGCACCTCTGGGCAGCGGGCGCTTGGGTGGGCGCATTGGTGGCGTTCTTGATGCTGGCATCCCACAAGCAGGATGTCGCGCAAGACCCGGTAGCGGTCCTCAGTCGGACGTCGAATGGCTTTGCTCGCATAGGTACAGCGATCGTGGCTGCACTCGTCGTGAGTGGAATTCTCAATTACCTGTTGATCGCCGGACCATCGTTTGATCCGCTCATCTCGACGCTGTATGGCCGGCTGCTGATGGTAAAGCTCTTGCTTTTCGCAGGCATGCTGGCGTTGGCTGCTGCCAATCGGTATCGGTTGAGCCCGAGCCTGGAGGCAGCTTTGAAGGCAGGCAATCGCGCACAGGCAGTCATCAAGCTTAGGCAGAGTCTGTTCACGGAGGCGACCTTGGCCGTTTTGGTTCTGGCGAGCGTTGCATGGCTTGGCATCTTGTCTCCCACTGGAACCTAGTCCTTCATGGGCGGCAGATGACAGCACATGAACTGAATGTAATGCACGGGTAAGCGCTCTGTAGACCGCCTGCTTCTACATTTAACGACGCGGCGCAAGTTGTCGTCGTTTTTACAAAGGAGTCGATCATGAAATCGCAAATTGTCATTGCCGCCCTGTTGAGCGCTCTCTCCGTGCCAGCCTTCGCCGGTCATGCAGCAGCCCAAGCAGCCAAGGAAATGGTTCCCTTGGCTGACGGGGGAACGCTGTACATCTTCAAGGACGGAAAGATGGCACAGGAAAGCCGCTTCGGGCGCGCCGTCTATCTCAATGTCGGAGCTTCGGTGTCGACGAAGGATGGGCGCAACATCGCGATCACCAGCAATGAAGTCGCTCGCCTCGGGTCGCTGCTACAAAAAGAGCACGGCGGATGACGCCGCGGATGTGCGGTGCTTATCAAAGCTTCTGCACAGTGTGACAGAGACGCGCGCCCCGATTGGGCGCGCGCGCGCTTGGGACGCGTCACGAGCAACCACGAGCGCTCAAGGTGCCAGTTTTTGCGATGTCAAGCGCATCAACTTCCCTGAAATGGATCCAGCCTCCCCGTCCACCGTGATTCGTCCACGGGACATCTGGCGCGAATGAGAACTTGCGAGGAGCCCGATTTATGGAGTTGCGTCATCTACGATGCTTTGTCGTCTTGGCAGAGGAGTTGCATTTCACGCGGGCGGCCGAGAGGCTGCATATAGAGCAACCCCCCTTGTCTCGCGCGATCAAGGAATTGGAAGATGAGCTTGGGGTCACGCTGTTTGACCGCGACCGCAGAGGCACACGGCTGACCGTGGCGGGGGCGGCATTCTTGCAGGACACCCGCCGACTCTTCACTGTCCTGGAGCAAGCGCGTGAGAATGCCAGAGCCATTGCCGCGGGCCTGAGGGGCAGCCTGCGCATTGCAATTTCCGATGGTGCGATGGACCCACGACTATCGGCGTTCCTAGCTCGTTGCCGCGCGGAAGAGCCCGAGGTCGAGATACGTCTCTCCGAGGTACCGCTGACCGAGCAGATACGGGGCCTACGGTCTGGCGACTTCACGATCGGATTTGCACACGCGGCGGATGTTGGCGAAGGCATCGTGGCTGAACCGATCTGGCGAGACCCGATTGTGATCGCCGTGCCAGCGCGGCACTCGCTTCTTGCGCACAAGCAAGTTCCGCTGAACGAACTTCAGGGTCACCCACTGGTTCTGTGCGACAAACTGGCCTGCGAAGGCTACTGCCGAGAACTAAATCGGCTGCTACAGGTTCTGGAACACAGACTCAACGTTGTCGAAGAAGTGTCGTCGCTGGACATGATGCTAACGCTCGTCGGCGCAGGCTATGGGATTGGTTTCATGACGGCGACCAAGATTCCCATCAGCCAGAGGCCGGACGTGGTGATTCGCCCTCTGGCGCAGGACACGGCGGTAATCACAACCTATCTGCTTCGGCCAGAAAGCAGCAACTCATCGGTTTCGCTGGATCGCTTCATCGAACGTCTGCGAGGACCTCCGGATGACTAAAGCGTCAATGCCTATCTGAATCGTGCGCCGCGGCACGAAGATTGCGTTCGGCTGCGCTGACGAGTTCCGCAGCACTGAGCTTGAGTCCGGCGGCGATTCTTAAGATCAGAGCGAGAGTGGGCATGTGCTCCCCACGCTCTATTTTGCCCATGTGCGATCGCTCGATCCCTGCTTTCGCAGCCAGTTCTTCCTGAGCAACACCTTGCGTCAGGCGGGCGACACGAACGGCCGCTCCGAATGCCAACGCTGGCTCGGCGTCGAAAGTGGTAGTTCCTGGGGGACGGCCTCGTCGGACAGTTCGCTTCTCCATCCTTGGAAGCGTCGAACAGTCCAAACAATTTAACCACGTTAAGTTTAACTCAAACTAGCTATCATGAAGACTTTCCATCCTTGTCTTATCGCTTCTTGGGGCCTCTCATGCACGACGCCACCAGCCCACGCCCACAGCTCAGGCTCGCCATAGCGCCTGGTGTGGCCTCTTCGTACCTAGCTGCATTGCTTGCCCTGCAGCGCGCGGAGGAGCCCGAAGTTTCTATGGAATTTAATGAGGTTACGGCGAGCGATCTCATTACGGGCCTCTACAAACGGCGCTTCGACGTCGGCCTTTCTCTGAAGCAGGTGAGCGATTCTTCGCTGAAGAGTCTTTCTATTTGGTTCGAGGCGACAGCTCTTGCCACGCCGCTGCGATACCCACTGCTCCGGCAGCAGTCAATCAGAATAGACGAACTTAAGGAGCACTCCGTGTTTCGATGGAAGGCCGAATATTCTCCTTCGCTGGACCAGTACCTGTCCTCCATGTCATCAACGGAAAGGCCGAATGTCCAGCATGTCAGTTCTTTTGAGATGTTATTGCTCTGGGTCGCAGCTGGATATGGCGTAGGGATTTCCTCGCGATCACGCATCGAAACCGCTAGCCAGTGCGGAATCTGCACGCGCCCAATAGCCGATGGCCCCTACGAGGTCATTACGCACCTGCAGCGACTCTCGGGACAGACGAATCTTGTAGCTGATCGATTTGAGCTTAGAGCCTTGCGAGTTGCCGAGGCGCGTAAAGCATGACAACCACGTGCGGTGCCCGCCCTTGCCGGTGGATTTGCAGCGGGTGCCGGTTCGGGCCAAGGCGCCGTCCAGACGCATCAATTCATCCTGGAAACTGACCTTGATCAATTCAACTCCCTACAACTTCCAATAGTATGTCCGCATGATCGGCTTAAGGCGCCTTCTCGCAAGATGGAGCCGCTGGATTACCAGCGGCCTAGTCGTAACCTTGCTTTTCTCGCAGGTTGCGATGGCGATGTACGTCTGTCCCAAGCCAGACCCGAGGGCATCTGTGGAAACCACGCAAATGCGTGCCACGATCTCGATGCAGCAGGCTGACAAGTTGCCAATGTCGGATTGCACCGGCATGCCTGATTCCATGGACAGCGAAGCGCCACAGTTGTGCCACGCTCATTGCAGTGGCGATCGGGAGTCGGCGCTTTCATGGCAGGGGCTGGACATTCAGTTTCTCGCGGCGCACGTGATGTGGCTCGCCAACTCGCTGCCCGGGTTGGTTCTCGACCGGGTAGCCCTCAGGCGGCACGTTACCTACATTCCTCCCAATCCCCGCGCGGGCTTTCCGCCGATCTACCTCACGTTCCAAGTCCTGCGGAATTGATTTATGTGTCCGTGCTCGCCGCGCACCGATGCGGCAGACCACGTGATTTCGTGAATACCAATTCCGAGGACAACCATGTTTACTCCCTTTTTTGGCGCCCCCGAGGGGCGCCCGTCGGCGTACGGCCGAGGCACAACGCCGGCCTCGATGCGAGTGCATCGTCTGAAAGCTATCAGCATCGCGTTGGCGGGCAGTGCGCTTGTCTCGCCTGTAGCCTACGCCCTCGATTTTGCTGAGGCACGCCTTATCGCGGAGCAGCAGAGCCCACGCATAAGCGCGCAGCAGTTGCAGGTTAACGTCGCCGAATCCGTGCAGAAGGCAGCAGGCTCGCTGCCCGACCCCAAGCTCTCGCTCGGCATCGAAAACTACCCCATCAGCGGCATGGATCGCTGGAGCATGACGCGCGAATCCATGACGATGCAGCGCTTGGCGCTCATGCAGGAAGTGCCCAACAGGGCCAAGCGCGACGCCCAGGTCGCCAGCGCGCAGGCGCGTGTGGATCGAGAACGCGCGGCGCTGGTTTTGCAGCGATTGCAGATCCGCCAGGAACTCAGCCTGGCGTGGATCGCCGCGCAGGCGGTGGAGCAACGGGAGATACTGCTGACGGAACTGCTCGCGGAGAACCAGCGCCTGCAAGACAGTCTCCCCGCTCGCGTCGCCGGCGGCACCGCCCAGGCTGGCGATCTGTTGGTCGCGCAACAGGAGGCGCTGACACTCACGGACCGCCGTGACGATCTACAGCGGGACCGGGCCAAGGCCAGGGCCGCGTTGCGGCGCTGGGTGGGCTCCAGGGCCGACGAAGCACTGCAAGGCGATCCAGGCCCGCTCACTCGCCCCGTCGCGCAACTGCGCACAGAACTGGCGAATCACGCGGAGCTTGAACTCTATCCGGCGATGCAAAGCATGGCCCGGGCCGAGTCCCGCGAAGCCCAATCAGAGACCCGCGGCGATTGGGCCTGGGAGATAGCCTATAGCCGGCGTGATCGCCGATGGGGCGACATGGTGTCATTTCAGGTGACATTCGATCTGCCTTGGCAGAAGGATCGACGCCAAGTGCCCATGATCGAGGCAAAACGGCACGAGTTGGAACGTCTGGACGCCGAACGCGAAGACGTGGCGCGGCGGCATTTGCAGGAGCTGGACGACAGCGCCGCCGAACTCCAAGCGTTGAACAGCCAGATCGACCGCCTGCAGACCGCCGGCTTGCAACTGGTACGGAACCGAGCGGCACTTGCATTGAGCAACTACCGATCCGCCAAGGGGGACCTGAGCGCTGTGCTCAGTGCACGCGCCCAGGTGCTGGAGACGCGCATGCGTCTGATCGACCTTGGAGCGCAGCGCGACAGCCTCGTCGCCCGACTGAACAGCCTGATCGCGGACTGAGTGGAGACCCTCGCCATGAATACCTCTTCGAGAAACATCCTTGCCGGCTTGACGCTGGTTGCTGCCGGTATTGCCGTTGGATGGGGCGTCGCCCAATGGCGCGCCGGCCACCTCAGCGGCTCCCCCGCTGCCAACGTCACCGTTGCAAGCGCTCCGACCGAGCGGAAGGTGCTGTATTGGTACGACCCGATGGTGCCGACCCAGAAGTTCGACAAGCCCGGCAAGTCGCCCTACATGGACATGCCGTTGATGCCGAAGTACGCGGATGAAGACACGCAAGACAGCACGGGCCTCAGCGTGTCGGCGCAAGCGGTGCAAGCCCTAGGGCTGCGTACAGCCGAAGTCCTGCAAGGCAAGATCGGCGCAGATGTGAACGTCGTGGGCACCGTGCTGCTCAACGACCGCGACGTCAGCATCGTGCAGGCGCGGACCGCCGGCTTCGTCGAGCGTGTCTACGCACGGGCTGCGGGCGACGTGATCGCAGCAGGGGCACCGCTGGCTGACCTATTGCTGCCGGAGTGGATCGCCGCACAGCGCGAGTTTCTCTCGGTTCGCGCGATGGGCGACGCACCGTTGACCGCAGCTGCCCGCCAACGGCTGCTGCTGCTCGGCATGCCGCAAGCCCTGATCGCCCAGGTGGAGCGCACAGGCGAGCCCAAGGGGCTGTACACGGTCACAACACCTCAAGGCGGCTTGGTGGCCGAACTGATGGTGCGCCAGGGCATGACGGTTTCCGCCGGGGAAAGCCTGGCCAGGGTGAATGGCTTGGCCTCGGTGTGGATCGAAGCGGCCGTCCCCGAAGCACAAAGCGGACCATTGCAGGTCGGCCAAACGGCGCAGGTCCGGCTGGCGGCGTTTCCCGGTGAAGTGCTCCAGGCGCGCATCGTGAGCATCCTGCCCGAAGCCAACCGCGACACCCGTACGGTGCGAGTGCGGCTTGAAATGGCCAATCCCGGCCAGCGCCTGAAGGCCGGCATGTCCGGCCAGATCGCGCTCAAAGGCAACGAACAGCCCGCGCTGCTTGTTCCCAGCGAAGCGGTCATCCGCACCGGCAAGCGCGCACTGGCCTATGTGGTCGATGGACCCGGCAAGTTCCATCCCGTGGAGGTCCAGGTGGGCGCGGAGGTAGGCGATCAACTGGTGGTCAACGGCGGGCTCGCGGCGGGACAGCAGGTGGTGGCCTCGGCGCAGTTCCTGATCGATTCGGAAGCCAGCCTGCGGGGCGTGCTGCCTGCAGGTGCCGCGGCGTCCGCGCCTGCATCGCCGCACAACGGGCACGGCACCTCGTCGCCAACGGCCGCGGCCACCAACGCTTTCGTGGTGCGCGGCGTGATCGAGGAGATGTCGCCCACCGAGCTGACGCTGGCGCACGAGGCCGTGCCAGCCCTCCAATGGCCGGCCATGACCATGGGCTTCAAGCTGAGCAGCCCGCAGCTCGCCGCGGGTCTTTCGGTTCGGCAGCAGGTGCGATTCACCTTCTCCAAGCAAGGTGAGGGCTACGTGATCACCGCCATCGAAAAGGTGCAGCCATGATCGCCAAGCTGATTCGATGGTCGGTGGCCAATCGCTTCCTGGTGCTGCTGGCCACCGCCATGCTCACGGCATGGGGCGTGTGGGGCGTTCGCAGCACGCCCGTGGATGCGCTGCCGGACTTGTCAGACGTGCAGGTCATCATTCGCACCAACTACCCAGGACAGGCGCCGCAGATCGTCGAGAACCAGGTCACCTACCCGTTGGCCACCACCATGCTGTCGGTGCCAGGGGCCAAGACCGTGCGCGGCTTCTCGTTCTTTGGCGACTCGTTCGTCTATGTCTTGTTCGAGGACGGAACCGACCTGTACTGGGCCCGCTCACGGGTACTGGAATACCTGAACCAGGTCCAGGGCCGATTGCCCGCCACGGCGAAGCCGGCCCTGGGTCCGGACGCCACAGGCGTCGGCTGGATCTTCCAGTACGCGCTCGTGGATCGCACGGGCAAGAACGATCTGGCGCAACTGCGTGCGTTGCAGGACTGGTTCCTGAAGTTCGAACTCAAGAGCCTGCCCAACGTGGCCGAGGTGGCATCGGTGGGGGGCATGGTCAAGCAGTACCAGGTCGTGCTCGACCCGATCAAGTTGGCGTCCTATGGCCTCAGTCAGGCTCAAGTCCGCGATGCCCTGATGGGGGCCAACCAGGAGACCGGCGGCTCCGTCCTGGAATTGTCAGGCGCGGAGTACATGGTCCGCGCGAGCGGCTACCTCAAGACCCTGGACGAGTTCCGGGAGATCCCCTTGACGGCACGCGGCGGTGTGCCGGTGCGGCTGGGGGATGTTGCGACGCTCCAGATAGGCCCGGAGATGCGGCGTGGCATTGCCGAACTCGACGGAGAAGGCGAGGTCGCCGGCGGCGTGGTGGTGCTGCGCTCCGGCAAGAATGCCCAGGAGACGATCGCTGCCGTCAAGGCCAAGCTCGCGGAGCTGCAGGGCAGCCTGCCGCCGGGCGTCGAGATCGTCACCACCTACGACCGCAGCGCGCTGATCGAGCGGGCCATTCGCAATCTCACGACCAAGCTAGGCGAAGAGTTTCTGGTGGTGGCGCTGGTCTGCGCACTGTTCCTTTGGCATCTTCGTTCTGCGCTGGTGGCCATCATCTCGCTACCTCTGGGCGTGATGACGGCGTTCTTGGTCATGCGCTACCAGGGCATCAACGCCAACATCATGTCGCTGGGGGGGATTGCCATCGCCGTGGGGGCGATGGTGGATGCAGCGGTGGTGATGATCGAGAACGCCCACAAGAAGCTGGAGGCTTGGCAGCACGCGCACCCAGATCAACGGCTGCAGGGCAAGGAACGGTGGGACGTGATCACACAGGCCGCGGAGGAAGTCGGTCCTGCGCTCTTCTTCTCGCTGCTCATCATCACGCTCTCGTTCATCCCGGTCTTCACCCTAGAAGCGCAGGAAGGCCGGCTGTTCGGCCCGCTGGCGTTCACCAAGACCTACGCGATGGCCGCGGCCGCAGGGCTGTCAGTGACGCTGATTCCCGTACTCATGGGCTACTGGATTCGCGGGCGTATCCCGGATGAGCAGAAGAACCCCATCACCCGCATCCTGATTGCAGCCTACCGGCCAGCACTGGAGTGGGTACTGCGCCGGCCCAAGGCGACGCTGCTGATCGCCGTGCTGGCCTTGGCGACCACGGCCTGGCCCTTGGCGCGGCTCGGCGGTGAGTTTCTGCCGAGGTTGGACGAAGGGGACCTGCTCTACATGCCCTCGGCCCTGCCGGGACTCTCGGCGCAGCGCGCCACGGAGTTGCTGCAGCTGAGCAACCGCATGATCAAGACCGTACCTGAAGTGGACAAGGTGTTCGGCAAGGCAGGACGGGCCGAAACTGCGACCGATCCGGCGCCCCTGGAGATGTTCGAGACCACGGTTAAGCTCAAGCCCAGGGAACAATGGCGTCCAGGCATGACGCCCGAGAAGCTCGTGGAAGAGCTGGATCGTGCCGTGAAGATCCCGGGCCTGTCCAATATCTGGATTCCCCCTATCCGCAATCGCATCGATATGCTGGCTACCGGCATCAAGAGCCCGATCGGGGTGAAGGTGACCGGCAACGACCTGGGCGTGATCGATCGCATCGCTGCAGAGGTCGAGCAGGTCGCCAAGGGCATTCCCGGCGTGACGTCGTCACTCGCGGAGCGCTTGACGGGCGGGCGCTACGTGGATGTTCAGATCGACCGCGTAGCCGCCGGTCGCTACGGCCTGAACATCGCCGATGTCCAGGCGGTCATCGCCGGCGCGGTGGGTGGCGAAAACGTCTCGGAAACGGTCGAGGGGCTTGCCCGCTTTCCGATCAATCTGCGCTACGCGCGAGAATGGCGTGATTCACCACAACGGCTGGCAGAACTACCCATCTTCACGCCGATGGGTCAGCAGATCACGTTGGGGACCGTGGCACGCATCGCGATCACCGATGGACCGCCCATGCTCAAGAGCGAGAACGCACGGCCCTCCGGTTGGGTCTATGTCGATGTGCGCGGCCGTGATCTAGCCTCGGTGGCCAACGAACTGCGCGATGCCATCGGGCAGCAGGTCAAGCTGGAGCCGGGTGTGAGCATCACCTACTCCGGGCAGTTCGAATACATGGAGCGGGCCAATGCACGCCTGAAGGTTGTGGTGCCTGCCACCCTGTTGATCATCTTCGTTCTGTTGTACCTGACCTTCGCGCGTGTGGACGAAGCGGGCTTGATCATGGCGACCTTGCCCTTCGCGCTCACGGGGGGCATCTGGTTCCTGTACCTGCTGAATTACAACCTGTCCATCGCCACCGGCGTGGGATTCATTGCGCTGGCAGGTGTGGCGGCGGAGTTCGGCGTGGTGATGCTCATCTATTTGAAGCAGGCCTTGGCGGAACGTTGCCCCGATGGGCGCAACCCAACGCGAGAAGAACTGCTAGATGCGATCCGGGAAGGGGCGGTGCTGCGCGTGCGCCCAAAAGCGATGACCGTTGCGGTCATCCTGGCGGGCCTGGTACCCATTGTTTGGAGCAGCGGCACGGGCTCTGAAGTCATGAGCCGCATAGCAGCTCCGATGCTCGGCGGGATGGTGACCGCACCGTTGCTGTCGCTGTTCGTGATTCCGGCTGCCTATCTGCTGATGCGTAAGCCGCGCTAACGTTGCAACGCGGCAGGGTCTCATAACCGAGGCCCTGCCGTCTCCGGTGCGGCCTATCGGCACCCCAAGTGAATAACCTATTGAAACATCACACCTAGCAGGCTGCTGAAGAACCTCTCTATCCGTAGACTATTGGGATAGTCACTTCATTCAATGCCATGCGCGGTGTAGACGTCTTCAGCGAGCAGTTATTCACGGTCAAGCGGCTGGAGGAGTTCATCCCAGCCAGCCATCCGTTGCGTCCGGTGCGGGAGATGGTCAACGAGGCGCTGCGGCGCCTGGACGGGCTGTTCGAGCGGATGTACGAGCCGAGCTACAAGGGAGGCCGCCCGAGCATCGCGCCGGAGAAGCTGGCGCGGGCGATGCTGCTGCAGGTGTTCTACAGCATCCGATCGGAGCGGCAGCTGATGGAGCAGGTGCAGTACAACCTGCTGTTTCGCTGGTTCATCGGGCTGTCGATGGACGATGCGGTGTGGGTGCCGACAGTGTTCACCAAGAACCGCGAACGGCTGATCGAGCATGACGTGGTGGTGGCCTTGTTCAACGAGATCGTGGCGATGGCCGACGCCCGTGGCTGGCTGTCGGGCGAGCACTTCAGCGTGGACGGGACGCTGATCCAGGCTTGGGCCGGTCACAAGAGCTTCGTGCGCAAGGACGGCGGTGAGGATGGCGACGGGACGGACTTCCGGGGCAAGTCACGGGGCAACGACACGCATGCCTCCACGACCGATCCAGATGCACGGTTGTACCGCAAGGGCAAGACGGCGAGCGAACTGCGCTACATGGGCCACACGCTGGCAGACAACCGGCACGGCCTGATCGCTAATGCGCGGGTGACTCATGCCGACGGCTACGCCGAGCGTGAAGCGGCCAAGGCGATGATCGGCGATGCACGCCAGGCCAACCCCGACGGTGCGCTGACGCTGGGTGCGGACAAGGGCTACGACGCAGCCGAGTTCGTCGAGGCTTTGCAGGAGATCGGGGTTGCTGCGCACATTGCGCAGAACACCAGCAACCGCCGCTCGGCGGTGCCTGATGCCATCGCCACGAGCGCCGGTTACGCGATCTCGCAGACCAAGCGGAAGCTGATCGAGCAGGGCTTTGGCTGGGCCAAGCTGATCGGCAACATCCGGCAGGTGATGGTGCGGGGCCTGGCCAAGGTGGATCAGATGTTCATGTTGAACATGACCGCCTACAACCTGGTGCGCATGCGCACCTTGGGACAGTTGTGCCTGCAGGGCGGGATAAGGGCATGAAAAGGGCGGGAATCGTGTTGAAACCGGCGCTCAAGGCCCTGAATCGGCACCTTCATGCCCAATCTGTGGCCATTGCAATCACTCGGAACGGAATAACGGCCTTACCGCTCCGCACATCAGATGGTTCTTCAGCAGCCTGCTAGGGCAAGTTGAATACTGTAAATCGCATCTCGTACAGTCAGTTCTCGTTTCGACAGTCGCTCCCCGAAGCGCGATATTCGAGTATGTTGATTTCTCCTTTCGATTCCACATAAGACATCTGCGCCGGAATTATTCCGCACTTTCCATAGGTGGGCGTGAGCCCGATGACCTTAGCGATATCAAGCGTCATTCCGTAGCGATAATGGACGACGGGAGGCAGGATTCTTTCCTGCGTTCAAGGCATATGCACGTGTGGAAGCTTCATTTGCTTGCAGCGTTTCACCATACAGTCGATCCGTCGAGCCGTCAGCAAAGGCGGGAGCAGGAGCGATAATTGCTAGTGCGATGATGTAATGTCTGAATAACTTCATTTTTTAAATCTCCCTCAGTAGGAGATTTAATCCTAGGAATTCAGACATTTCAGTGAGATGACGACCCCATTACATCTCGCTAATTACTGCGGCGCGCTCACTAATACGACCACTACATTCTGGGACGACGTAGGGGCTGACTCAGTCCGGTTGTAGCCGCTCAGAAGTCTGTGGCCTTCAGGATGGCCGCACGCCTCATCGCGCCGCGCCGTATGCGCTGTGGACTGCAAAGGCCCGCATCCTGTAGCTCAATTCCGACGGCCAAAGCATCCATCTTTGGCCGTCGGCCAGCGTCAGGCACTTTCGAGCATTGCCGCATCATTTAGCAACCGTTGAATGCGCTGGCGAGTCTCCTCTGGAATACCTTGCACAGACGAGTCAGGCCGGGCCTGTTTGGCTGCTGCTGGGTGCCCGCGATGACCCGCACGACCATGCCCAAATTTCCTGGTGTCACGATGTCGATGGCTGCGCGATCACCCAGGTCCGGATGTGGGCGGGTCAGCATCCGGTACAGGTCCCACGGATCCGCATGCGGGCACTGGTTCATGAGCACCTGTGCCAGCTTGTGCTTGAGGGGTACCAGCTGCCAGTCGGGCACGCGTTGCCCGCGGTTGCCCAAGCTGATAGACAGCAGCTTGCCCGCCTTCAGCTCGCGGTTGATCTGGTCCTTGGACTTCCCGGCCAACTTGCCGAACAGCGGGACCGGCAGACTGCTCGGCGATTCGTAGATGGCCAGCATTTCCTCGCGCTCGCGCTGGATGACTGACACCTCCGGCTCTGGCGCATGCGTCGGGGGCGGTGGTACCTGCGACAGTCGCTGGAAGGTGATTCCCCCGTCGTTTGGCGTCACGACGATGGGTTCGGCCACCACAGGCGGAACGGATGCCGCAGAAGCAGCAGCGACGATGGTGTTGGGCTTGTCCTCCTCTGCCATGGCCGGCACGCCCTCGATATGGATCGTGAGGTGCGCGCTGGCCGCTTCCACTTGGCCCTGTTCGAGCAGATCGAGACGATCCGCCCAGTCCTGCATCATCCGGCGGCGCGGCTCAACATACTTGGCGTGGTTGTAGGCCGAACTCACCTTGTTCGGGTCCGAGTGCGAAAGCTGCGCGTCCACCCAAATCTTGGGATAGCCGATCTCGTTGAGCGCCGTCGAGATGGTTCCGCGGATGCCGTGACCGGTCAGTTGATCCTCGTAGCCCATTCGTTTCAAGGCCGCGTTGAGGGTGTTCTCGCTGATGCGCTTCTTGAGTTCGCTGCGGTGCGTGAGCAGATGGACCTGAGCCGGCCTCATCACACCCAACAGGTAGCGCACGATCTCGATGGCCTGCACGGACAACGGCACGATGTAGGGCGGAACGTCCTGCGGGCGCTTGCCGGCCTTGCGCATCTCGTCCTGGAGTTGCTTGACGATCTGCGGCGGGATGATCCACAGGCCACGGTCGAGATCGAACTGGTCCGGGGTCGCCAGCCGCAGCTCGCCGGTACGCACGCCGGTCAGGAACAGCAGCCGGATGCCGAGTTGGGTCTGCCAACCACGAGGGTTGTAGAGCCTGAGCTTGTGCAGGAACTCGGGGAGCTCCGGAAGATGCAGGTAGGGGTTGTGGTTCACCGGGGGCTTGGGTTCGGCCACCACGTCCAGGTCGGAGGCCGGATTGGCTTCCAGCCCCTCCACGATGACGAGGGCATAGCGGAACAACTGCCCCAGCCAGGTGCGGACCTTCTCGGCAGTGGTGAACGCCTTGCGCTCCTCGATCCTCGCCAGGACGCCCAGGAGTTGGGGCCGGCGAATGTCGTAGATCGACATCTGCTTGAGGCTAGGCAGCACGTCCTTGTTGAAGATCCGCAGGATCTGCGACAGCGTGCTGTTCCTGCCCTCCTTGATTTCCTTGCGGCGATGCTCGACCCACGCATCGAAGACGGCCTTGAAGGTGTAGTCGGCCGCAAGCTTGACCGCGTGTCGCTTCTGTTTCCGATCGGTATGGGGGTTGACGCCCTTTGCCAGAAGCGCCCGGGCTTCGTCGCGCAAGGTGCGCGCTTCGCGCAAACCGATCTCGGGGTAGTTCCCCAGGGAGATGCGCTTTTGCTTGCCGAGCCAGTAATAGCGCAAATGCCACGACTTGCCGCCGGTGCGGGCGACCACCAGGCCGAGGCCATCGGTGTCGGGGATGCTGTAGGTTCTCTCGGCGGCCTTGGCTTGCCGCACGGTCAGATCAGAGAGTGTCATCATCAAGCTCCTAAGTCTTGGACTTAGGCCCGATGCTGCTTGTCATCCCGATCCAACCCCAGCAACAACCCGGAACCGGCACGACCCGCATTCTTTGGCCTTGTTTTTGGCCTCAAAAATGGTGGCTGTCAGTGGACTTCCGTGGCTTTCGCTGGAATGAAAAAAGGAGCCGAAGCTCCTCTTTTCAATGACTTACAGACGTCAGTGGAAGTCTGTAGATCATAAATTGGAGCGGGAGACGAGTCTCGAACTCGCGACCTCAACCTTGGCAAGGTTGCGCTCTACCAACTGAGCTACTCCCGCGGGGTACTGCTGCGTGTTTAAGTCTTCGTGTTTGAAGACCTATTCACTACTTTCTTCGGCCGAAATTCCTGTTGGAACAACTGCCGGTTTTGGTGAGATTCAAGAAGTTTTCTTGAAGGCCGTGTCCACCAAAGACAGCGATTATACACAGAATTTCAGGCTTGTGTAGCGCGGCGGTCGGGGCGTAGAAAAAAAGCCTCGGTGCCCGATTCGGCGGCGATTCCTGCGGCAAACGCCGGCCTGATGGCGTCGTGGTCGAAGGCCCGGGGATTGCGGCGTTCCGAACTGGGCGCCGCGCCGTAAAGCGCGCGATAGGTCTTGCTGAAATGACAAGCCGATTGAAACCCGCAGGCAGCCGTGATGTGCGTGATCGACATCGGCGTCTGCCGCAACAGCGCCCGCGCATGGCGCAGACGCAGGCTCAGATAATGCTGCTTGGGCGTGGTGCCCAGATGCTCGCGAAACAGGCGTTGCAACTGCCGCTGCGAGGCGCCCGACAACTGCGCAAGCTCATCGAGCGACAGCGGCTCTTTCAGGTTGACCTCCATCAGCGCAATCACCTCGGCCAGCGCAGGATGCGACGCAGGCATGCGGATCGACGTCGGCATGCGTTGCTTGTCCTTGTGATCGCGCACATGCCCAATCGTGAACTGGTTGGCGATCAAGGCAACGATGGCGGGGCCGACGGACGCGCCCACCAGATTCAGCATCATGTCCAGCGGCGCGGTGCCACCCGTGCACGTGATGCGATCCCGATCGATCACGAACAGATCGTGCGACAGCCGGCTATGCGGAAACTGCCGCTGCAACGCCACCAGATCTTCCCAATGCATCGCGCAGGTATAGCCATCCAGCAGGCCGGCCTGCATGAGCATGTACGCGCCGGTGCACAGGCTGCCCAGCGTCAGATCGCGCGCGGCCAGCCGCCGCAGCCATTCCACGGTGACGGGGTCGCAATCCATATTGCTGCGCTTGCCGCCACATACAAACACGGCGTCGGGAGGCGCGTCTTCGTCAAGCTCGGTGGCCTGCACTTGCAGCCCGTTGCTGGCGGTGATCGGCCCACCTTTGGGCGCGACAACCGACCAGCGGTAATACGGTCGGCCCAACAGGTGATTAGCCATGCGCAGCACTTCAATCGCGGTCGTGAACGACAGCATCGTGAACTGCGGCAAGGGCAGAAAGCCGAAGTGGCGCAGATGCTGATCACGGCTGGGCAGACGGGCAGTCATGGCGAGGCTCCTTGGTAGGGATACACGGACTGAATGCCGGCGGGAACCTTCCGGCAATTGACCGTTGCATCGTAGGCCAGCCACGCGCGTCTGCCCTTAGGAAGAATACGAAAATTGCCCAGCATCGATACAGGCCGCATGCTGGCCAGTAGGATGCGCCTGTCGCAATCGGACAAGATCTGGTCCGGTTCAGCTAACAGCGCCTGAGACCTTTGGGAAAGAATGCTTCACAGCCCCGCTCACGCCGGATTCCCGAACGTCATTGCTCACTCAGGCAGGTCGACATGTTCCAGTCCTCGTCTCCGTTCTTCACTGCACCGCTGGACAAGCGCGACCCCGTCGTGATGGCCATGCAGGACCGCGAGCTGCGCCGCCAACAGACGCAGATCGAATTGATCGCGTCGGAAAATTTGGTGTCGCGGGCGGTGATGCAGGCGCAGGGTTCCGTGCTGACCAACAAGTACGCAGAAGGCTATGTAGGGCGGCGCTACTACGGGGGTTGCGATCACGTGGACGAAGTCGAGTCGCTGGCGCTGCTGCGTGTGCGCGAACTGTTCCACGCCGATTACGCCAACGTCCAGCCCCATTCCGGCGCGCAGGCGAACGGCGCGGTGATGCTGGCCTTGCTTGAGCCTGGCGACACCGTGCTGGGCATGTCGCTCGATGCCGGTGGTCACTTGACCCACGGCGCGCGGCCGGCGATGTCGGGCCGGTGGTTCAACTCCGTGCAGTACGGCGTGCGCCGCGAAGACTGTCTGATCGACTACGACGAAGTCCGTCGCCTGGCGCTGGAGCATCGGCCCAAACTCATCATCGCGGGCTTTTCGGCTTACCCCCGGCAGCCGGACTTCGCCCGCTTTCGCCAGATCGCCGACGAGGCCGGCGCCATGCTCATGGTAGACATGGCCCACATCGCCGGGCTGGTGGCGGCGGGCAGGCATCCCAGCCCGGTGCCGCACGCCCACGTGGTGACGTCGACCACGCACAAGACCCTGCGCGGTCCGCGCGGCGGCTTCATCCTGACCAACGACGGCGCCATCGCCAAGAAGATCAATTCCGCCGTGTTTCCCGGCTTGCAGGGCGGCCCGCTGATGCACGTCGTCGCGGCCAAGGCAGTGGCCTTCGGCGAGGCCCTGCAGTCGGAATTCAAGCGCTACATCGACCGCGTGCTCACCAACGCAGATGCGCTGGGCGATGCGCTGCGAGAGGGCGGCATCGATCTGGTGTCCGGCGGTACCGACAACCATCTGCTGCTGCTCGATCTGCGCTCCAAAGGGCTGACCGGGGCGCACGTCGAGCGCACGCTGGAACGCGCCGGCATCACCTGCAACAAGAACGGCATTCCCTACGACACGCAAAAGCCCTCGGTGACTTCCGGCATCCGCCTTGGAACGCCGGCTGCCACCTCGCGGGGGTTTGGCGTAGAGGAATTTCGCGCCGTCGGCGAGATGATCGTTCACGTCGTCGACATGCTGGTCACCAGCCCCGACGAACACGAAGCCACCGAACGACGCATTCGAGCTGAAGTCCACGCGCTGTGCCAGCGCCATCCCATCTACTAAGCGGCATCACATCGGGGGGGAATCCCATGGCTACGCTGCATGAGAAAAGCATGGTTATCGACGGTCTGATCATCTCGAAATGGGATC
This sequence comes from Achromobacter piechaudii NBRC 102461, assembly GCF_001571245.1. Classification (GTDB taxonomy): domain Bacteria; phylum Pseudomonadota; class Gammaproteobacteria; order Burkholderiales; family Burkholderiaceae_B; genus Achromobacter; species Achromobacter piechaudii. Next base: position 404,195 of record NZ_BCTK01000005.1, read on the forward strand.
GGTCCGTTTTTGAAGAAATGAGAAAAGGCGGCTTGACGGCCGCCAACTGTACGGTCTCGGTCTGGGAAGGATTCGAGCAGACCGTCTCGAACATCGCCGCCATGAAGGCGCTGATCCGCGCCAATCAGGATCTGGTCACACTGGTGCGCACCACGGAAGATATCCGCCAGGCCAAGCGCGACGGCAAGACGGGCATCATCCTGGGCTTCCAGAACGGCCACGCATTCCAGGACGACCTGGGCGCGATCGAAGCCTTCGCCGACATGGGCGTGCGGGTCGTGCAGCTTTGCTACAACACGCAGAACCTGATCGGCACCGGTTGCTACGAGCGCGACGGCGGCCTGTCCGGCTACGGCCACGAAGTGGTGGCCGAGATGAATCGCGTCGGCATCATGGTGGACCTGTCGCACGTGGGCGCCAAGACATCCGAAGAAGCCATCCTGGCCTCGACCCGGCCCGTCTGTTATTCCCACTGCCTGCCGGCCGGCTTGAAAGCCCACCCGCGCAACAAGAGCGATGCGCAGCTCCGGGCCATCGCCGAGCGCGGCGGATTCGTCGGCGTGACGATGTTCCCGCCTTTCCTCAAGCGCGGCGTGCAATCCACCGTGGACGACTATGTCGAGGCCATCGGCTATGTCGTGAATCTGGTGGGCGAAGACGCAGTGGGCATCGGCACCGACTTCACCCAAGGCTACGGCCAGCCGTTCTTCGACTGGTTGACGCACGACAAGGGCCGGTATCGCCGGCTGACCGACTTCGGTGCCATCCGCAACCCCGAGGGCATCCAGACCATCGGTGAATTTCCCAACCTGACCGCCGCGATGCAGCGCGCCGGCTGGAGCGAAATCCACATCCGCAAGATCCTGGGTGAAAACTGGTTGCGCGTTTTTGGCGAGGTCTGGCGCTCCGACGCGCCGGCGGCTTAAGGAGCAGTCAATATGAATCCCCAGCTTCCGATCGACGTCAACGAGCAGACGGGCGTGTGGAGCACCGACGGCATGCCGATGCTGTACGTGCCGCGCCATTTCTTCCTGGGTAACCACGCGGCTGTCGAAGCCGCGCTGGGCCGCGATGCCTATGCGCGCATCCTGTACGACGCGGGCCACCGATCCGCCTACCACTGGTGCAACGAAGAAGCGCGCGAGCATCGCCTCAGCGGTCTTGCAGTTTTCGAACACTATCTGAAGCGCTTGTCGCAAAGAGGTTGGGGGCTGTTCCGCCTGACGGACGCGGACCCCAACGCGATGACCGCGCGCATCGTGCTGCGCCATTCGGCGTTCGTGCTGGGCCAGCCGCAGGGGGCAGGCAAGCGTTGCTATATGTTTGCCGGATGGTTCGCGGGGGCGATGGACTGGTTGGCCGATCAGCATGGCTGCGTCACGCGCGCGCAATGCGAGGAAACCCAATGCGCCTCGGAAGGGCACGCGCATTGCGAATTCATCGTTAGCCCGATCGCCTGAGGCCGACATGCGTTATCCCCATCTGTTTGCGCCGCTGACGGTCAATCGCCTGGTGCTGCGCAATCGCATCGTCAGCACCGCGCACGCTGAAGTGCACGCGGAACCGGGCGGACTGCCCGGCGATCGCTACATCGCCTACTACGAAGAGAAGGCGAAGGGCGGCCTGGGGCTGGCCATCTGTGGCGGCTCCAGCCCGGTGTCGATGGACAGCCCGCAAGGCTGGTGGCGGTCGGTCAACCTGACGACCGACCGCGTGATCGAGCCCTTGGCCAAACTCAGCGAAGCCATGCACCGCCACGGCGCCAAGGTCATGATCCAGGCGACGCACATGGGCAGGCGCTCGGCCTGGCACGGCGAGCATTGGCCGCATCTGCTGTCGCCCTCCGGCGTACGCGAGCCGGTGCATCGGGGCAACGCGAAGACCATCGAGGTCGAAGAGATCGGACGCATCATCAGCGACTTCGCCGCCGCGGCCAAACGCGTGCAGCGGGCGGGCATGGACGGCATCGAGATATCCGCCGCGCACCAGCATCTGATCGATCAATTCTGGAGCCCGCGCACCAACTTCCGCACCGATGCCTACGGCGGCAGCCTGCGTAACCGGCTGCGCTTCGGGCTGGATGTGCTGCACGCCGTGCGCGAGGCCGTGGGCGCGGATTTCTGCGTGGGGCTGCGGATGTGCGGCGACGAGTTCCACGACGACGGGCTCGACCACGAAGCCCTGCGCGAAATTGCGCAGGCCATGGCCGACACGGGCCTGATCGATTACCTGGGCGTGATCGGTTCCGGCGCGGATACGCACAACTCCCTGGCCAACTGCATGCCGCCGATGGCGCTGCCGCCCGAACCCTTCGCACATCTGGCGGCGGGCATCAAGTCGGTGGTGCGCATTCCGGTGATGCACGCACAGAGCATCCGCGACGCCGTGCAGGCCGAGCGCCTGCTGGCGGCCGGCCATGCCGATCTGGTCGGCATGACGCGTGCCCACATCGCGGACCCGCATCTAGTCGTGAAGATTCGCGACGATCGCGAAGACGAGATCAAGCAGTGCGTGGGCGCCAACTACTGTATCGACAGGCAGTACGACGGCCTGGACGTGCTGTGCATCCAGAATGCGGCGACCGCCCGCGAAGAAACCATGCCGCACGTGATCGCGCGTTCTCGCGGACCGCAGCGCAAAGTCGTGGTGGTCGGGGCCGGCCCGGCCGGCATGGAAGCAGCGCGGGTCTGCGCCGAGCGCGGGCATCGGGTGGTGCTGTTCGAGCGCGCCACCGCCATTGGCGGCCAGATCCTCCTGGCCGCCAAGGCGCCCCAGCGCGAACAGATGGACGGCATCGTGCGGTGGTTCGCGCTGGAGCTCAAGCGCCTGGGTGTTGATTGCCAGCTGGGCACGTTGGCCACCGAGGAAATGGTGTTGGCGCAGCAGCCCGATATCGTCGTGCTGGCCACGGGCGGCTTGAGCCACGTGCACGAGCAGCAGGCCTGGGGCGTTGCGCGCGGGCTGGCCGTCAGTTCGTGGGATGTCTTGTCCGGCCAGGTCGAGCCCGGCCGCAACGTCCTGGTGTATGACGGCGTCAGCACGCATGCGGGTGCGGGCGTTGCTGATTTTCTCGCCAGCCGGGGCGCGCAGGTCGAAATCGTCACGCCCGACACCAAGGTGGCCGAAGACGTAGGCGGCACCACCTTCCCGATCTTCTACCGCCGCCTGTATGCGCAGCAGGTCGTCCTGACGCCCAACCATTGGCTTGAGCGCGTCAGCGCCGAAGGCGACAAGAAGGTCGCCTTGCTGCGCAACGAATACACGGAAGATCGAGAAGAGCGCGTGGTGGACCAGGTAGTCATCGAAAACGGCATCACGCCCAACGATGCGCTGTACGGCATGCTCAAGCGCAAATCGGCCAACGTGGGGCAGACCGACGTGCACGCCCTGTATGCAGGCGACCCGCAACCGGTGCTGGGCCAGCATCTGGGCGATGGCCGCTTCCTGTTGTTTCGCGTCGGGGATTGCGTGTCGATGCACAACATCCACGCGGCCATCTACGATGCGCTGCGGCTGTGCAAGGACTTCTGATCATGGCGCCGTTCACCACTGTCATTACTGGATTGTTCTGGCTGTCGCTGCTGGGCGTGTGCGTGGGAGGCCTGCGCCGGGCCGCGTTGTGGCGGGTTGGCCGCCCGGCGCCGGTGCGCTGGCTGGACCTGCTGGCGGTGCCCAAGCGCTATTTCGTCGACCTGCATCGCGTGGTGGCGCGCGACCCCTACATTGCACGGACCCACGTGGCGACGGCGGGAGGCGCAGTGGCCGCCATGGCGCTGGTGGCGGTCAACTACGGTCTGGCGCTCTACCTGCCCGCGTTGGACCTGGCCATCGCCGTGGCCGCGCTGGTGATGTTGAGCGGTTTGTTCTTCGTCTGGCACCGGCGTCGCAAGCCGCCAGCGCGTCTGTCGCGCGGCTTGTGGGACCGCCTGCCCTGGATGCTGGGCGCGCTGGCGTTCGGCCTGCTCTTGCTTGGCGGCGTGTCCACCTCCTGGTTGGCCGGCGCGGCGGGCCTGGGCACCGTGGCTCTGCTGGCCATCGGCGCGTGGGAACTGACAGTCGGCATCGCGCGCGGAGGGCCGATGAAGCACGCGCTGGCTGGGCTGCTGCACCTGGCGTTCCATCCTCGTCGTGAACGCTTTAGCCGTGCATCGCCGGGGCAGAAGGCGGCATTGCGTCCGTTGGCGCTTGGCGGCTTACCCAAGAGCGAGACCCTGGGCGTGGGCAAGCCGGCCACCTTCGCGTGGAACCAGCTGCTGAGTTTTGACGCGTGCGTGCAGTGCGGAAAGTGTGAAGCCGCCTGTCCCGCCTTCGCTGCGGGGCAACCGCTGAACCCGAAGAAGCTGATCCAGGACATGGTGGTCGGCATGGCGGGCGGCACGGACGCCGCCTATACGGGCAGCCCCATGCCCGGCCTGTCCGTCGGCGGGCGCGAGGGCGGGGCCGACAAGACGCTGGTCCCCGGCTTGGTGCAGGCCGAGACGCTATGGGCCTGCACGACCTGCCGGGCCTGCGTGCACGAATGCCCGATGCTGATCGAACACGTCGACGCCGTCATCGACATGCGCCGCCAACAGACGCTTGAGCACGGCGCCGCGCCGGGGACGGCCCCCGCCGTGCTGGCAAACTTGCGCGAGACCGGTACGGCAGGCGGCTATGCGCTGGCCGCGCGCCATCATTGGGCGGTTGACCTGGATGTGGCTTGGATCCAGCCGGGCCAACCGGTGGATGTGCTGTTGATCGTGGGCGAGGGCGCCTTCGGGCTGCGGTATCAACGCAGCTTGCGCGCGCTGGTCAAGGCCATGCACGCGGGCGGTGTCAATTTCGCGGTGCTGGGCGACCGCGAAACCGATACCGGCGACATCGCGCGGCGGCTGGGTGACGAAGCCACCTTTCAGATGCTGGCCGGCCGGCTCATCCAGACGCTGTCCGAACTGTCCTTCAAGCGCATCGTCACGGCCGACCCGCACGTCCTGCATAGCCTGCGCAATGAATATCCCGCGCTGGGCGGGCACTATCAGGTAATGCATCACACCGGCCTGCTTGCCGAGCTGGCGGACGCTGGCCGATTGCGGTTCAAGCCTGCTGACAACGCGCCCGTGCTGACCTACCACGATCCCTGCTATCTGGGCCGCTACAACGGCGAAACCGAGGCGCCGCGCAAACTGCTGGGCCAGCTTGGCCTGGGCATTAACGAAATGGCCCGCCACGGGCTGAACTCGCGTTGTTGTGGGGCAGGCGGCGGCGCGGCGCTGACGGATATTCCCGGCGAACGACGCATCCCCGACATCCGCATCCAGGACGCACGCGACACCGGCGCGAATCTGGTGGTGGTCGCTTGTCCCAATTGCACGGCCATGCTCGAAGGCGTCGTGGGCCCCCGGCCAGACGTGCGCGATATCGCTGAACTGGTTGCCGACGCGCTGGAGACATCATGAACCCGATCCGCAGAGTCAACCCACGCAGGCCATATACCTTGTCGGACGCGGGCGTTCGACGCATCGAGCTTGGCGCGGATACGGAGAATGGCGGCCGGGATCCACGGCGGGCCGTCGCACCCAAGCCCTTGCGCGCCACCGAGGCGTTGCGCTGCGTGCTGGCCGTGGCGCACAGCGATCGCGGGGAGCTGGACGCGCATGCGCGCCAGGCCGTGGCGGCGGCGGCTCTGCTTGCCGCACATGACACCTGGGTGCACCTGCTGGTCTTCGGAGAATTCAACGGCGATGCCGGGGCCTTGGGCGTCGACCGCTTGACGGTCATCGCCGCCTCGCCGGCCTACGCGCCAGACACCGAACTGGCGGCGCTGTTGGTGGTGATGAACCGGGATCGCCCGCTGCATGTCTTCCTTCCCGACAACGGCCTGCCGGACGGCGACCTGGGCCGGCGTCTGGCCGCCGCCACGCGCGAAACGGTGGCCAGCCACGTGGTGGAGATCAACCGCGATGGCGTGGCGTGTCTCTACCGACCCGTCAACCACGACCCAACGACTCTGTCTCGGCAACCGGCAGGCCCCCGGCGCGCGCGCCGTCCCTTGCCGCGCATCGTGCTGCTGGCGCCGGACGCCGTCGATGACCGGCTGCCTTTCGTCGGGCACGGCGAGTGCACAAGAGGCGCGGCGCTGCCCATGGCCTCCGCCTATCGCGATCAGGGCACGCGCACGCTTGCCGCCCAGGAAGTCGATCTGGAAGAGGCCGACCTGATCGTGTCGGCGGGCAATGGCGTGCGCGACCTGGATGGCTTTCATGCCCTGGCCGACGAGCTGGGCGCGGCGGTCGGGGCCAGCCGCGTGGCGGTCGACGACGGGCGCTTTGCACGCGCCCAGCAGATCGGCGCAACCGGCAAGACGGTCAGCGCCAGCGCCTATCTGGCGTTCGGCATATCCGGGGCGGTGCAACATCTGCAAGGTATCAAGGATTGCCGGCACGTCATCGCCATCAACCTGGACGCCGCCGCGCCGCTGGTCCGGCGCGCAGACCTCAGCATCATCGACGACACGCAACGCGTCGCCCAGGCGCTGCTTGCCCAGGTCAAGCAGGCCCGCGCCGTCCACCGAAACCGCGAGGCCGCCGATGGCTGATCTGCGTATTGCCGTCCTGGTCTCGGTGGGCGTGCATCCCGTCAGCGGCGTGGCGCGCTGGAGCCGCAACGACGCGCAGGCGCTGGCGCTGGCATGGTCGCTCGGCGCTGGCAAGGTTGACGTCGTCCATGCGGGCAACCCGGCCGAGCCGGCGCTGCGCGACTATCTGGCGCTGGGCGCGCAAACGGTCCAGGCGATCGACGTGCCCACCGGGTACGACATCCTGGATGCGCTGGCCGAGCACGTGCGCGGGTACGACCTGGTGGTGTGCGGCGCGCGCGCGGAAAGCGGCGACGGCAGCGGCCTGCTGCCTTATCTGCTAGCCCAAAAGTTGCACATGCCACTACTGCCCGCCGTCCTGTCGGCAACCGTGAGCGACGGTAGCGCGGTCACGCAGCAATGCTTGCCGAAAGGCCGGCGGCGAGAAATCGCCGCCACGCTGCCGGCCGTGCTGGCGGTGCATCCCCTGGCCGCGTTCGAGGTACGCCATGTGTATGCGCGCGAACGGGCGGGGCAGGTGGCGTCGCATGCGCCGGCCGTGCCGGGCGCGCCGTTGGCCACGATGCGAATCGAACCGGCCATCGGCAGCCCGCGCAAGTTGGCGGCCCGCGAATCGCGCTCAGGGCGCGCGCGACTGCTGGCCGCGATCACGATGGAAAGTCGTGGCGGGACGGTTATCACCGAAGGATCCCCCGCCGAAAAGGCGCAGGCGGTCATCGACTACCTGCGCGCCCACAGCCTGATTGATTACTGAGGTGGAACATGACCATCACCCAGCGGATTTGCGCCGTTCGCTCCCCCATCGACGAATCGATCCGCGCGATGATCGCCAATCGCCGGCCCGGCCACAGCCTGGAAGCTGCCTTCTATCTGAGTCCGGCCGTGTACGAGATGGACATGGAGGCAATCTTCGGCCGGCATTGGATATTCGTCGCGGTCGAACCCGACATCCCGGAACCCGGCGACTACGTGACGGTCGAGATCGGCAAGCAGTCGGTGGTGCTGGTCCGCGATGACGACGGCCAGGTGCGGGCCTATCACAACGTCTGCCGGCATCGTGGCGCGCGGCTCTGCGTGACGCCGCAAGGCTCGGTCGGCAATCTGGTCTGTTCCTATCATCAATGGACCTACACGCTGAACGGCAAGCTGGCCTATGCGGAACACATGGGCGAAGGGTTCGACAAAAGCCTCTACAGCCTGAAGCCCGTGCGCGTCGAGACCCTGAGCGGACTGATCTTCGTCTGCCTCGCCGCCGATGCACCCGAAGACTTCGCGGCGATGCGCGAACAGGTGGAACCTTATTTGCGGCCCCACCAACTTCAAGACTGCAAGGTCGCCGCGCAGATCGACATCATCGAGGAGGGCAACTGGAAGCTCACGATGGAGAACAACCGCGAGTGCTATCACTGCGCCGTCAACCATCCTGAACTGACCGCCTCCCTGTTTGAATTCGGCTACGGCTATGAGCCGTCGCCATCCAACGTCGACCAATTGCAGCGGTTCGAGCAGATGTCGGCCGCGCGTTGCGAGGAATGGGAAGCCGCAGGCCTGCCCAGCGCCGAATGTGAAACGCTGGACAGCCGCATCACGGGGTATCGCGTGCGGCGCATGCCGCTGGACCAGGCGGGCGAGTCGCAGACGATGGACGGCCGGGCCGCCTCCAACAAGCTGTTGGGTGCGCTGACGCGCCGCGATCTGGGCGGGCTGTCGTTATGGACGCAGCCCAACGCGTGGTTTCACTTCATGAGCGACCACGTCGTCGCCTTCTCGGCGCTGCCGCTGGGGCCCGAAAAGACGCTGGTCCGTACCCGTTGGCTGGTGCGCAAGGACGCGGTGGAAAACGTGGATTACGACGTCCAGAACCTGACCGCCGTCTGGCGGGCCACCAACGCGCAGGACCGCGCGCTGGTCGAGATGTCGCAGCAGGGCGTGCGCAGTCCCGCGTATCAGCCCGGCCCCTATTCGCCCTTCACCGAAAGCCTGGTGGACAAGTTCTGTAATTGGTATGTCGGCCGGCTGGCGGCCTGCTATCCGGATTAAGAGGCCGCCATGCCGCACAAGCTTTTACGTATCCATCAACCCGAGTTCTGGCAGCGGCTGCCCTCTCCGTGGGATAGCGAGACCGAGGAAACCCTGTTGTGCTGCCAGGTGCGCCAGGAGACGGCCGACGTCAAGAGCTTCTATTTCCGGTCCCGCGCCGGGCATGCCTTTCAGTTCGCGCCCGGCCAGTTCCTGACGCTGGAGCTGGATATCGACGGCGAACGCTTGAACCGCTGCTACACGATCTCCTCGCCGCCCACTCGGCCGCACACCCTGTCGATCACCGTCAAGCGCGTGCCGGGTGGCAAGGCGTCCAACTGGCTGCATGACTGCCTTGAAGTCGGGGACAAGTTGCGCGTGCTGGGGCCGGCGGGCGTGTTCTCGTCCGCGCTGCATCCGGCCGCGCGCTATCTGTTCCTGTCCGCGGGTTCCGGCATCACGCCCCTGATGTCCATGGCGCGCACCCATCGTGACCTGTGCGACGACCGCGACACGATCTTCGTGCATAGCGCCCGCACGCCGGACGACATCATCTTTGGACGCGAGCTTGCATTGTTCGCCGCCAGCCAGCGCCATTTTCGGACGCATTTCATCTGCGAGACGCTGGGCGTAGATACCGGCTGGCATGGGCTGACCGGCCGTCTGAGCCTCGCCTCGCTCAAGCTGATCGCGCCTGACTTTCTGGAGCGCGAGGTGTTCGTCTGCGGGCCCGCTCCTTATATGCAGGCGGTCAGCGACATGCTGCGCGCGGCCGGCTTCGACATGGCGCGGCATCACCAGGAAAGCTTCTCTTTTGAAACGCTGTCCGAGCAGGACGCGGCGGGCGCGATCCCCGCGCCCGTGGCCGCGCCGCCGGATTCGGCCGACGTCGCCACGTACAGCGTCCAGTTTCAGCAAAGCCAGCGCACCATCTCCTGCGCGGGCGATCAGCCTGTGCTTGACGCCGCGCGCGCGGCTGGCCTGCGCATGCCCGCGTCCTGCACCCAGGGCCTGTGCGGCACCTGCAAGGTCCGCTTGCTGTCGGGCAACGTGGACATGCGGCATCAAGGCGGCATCCGGCAACGCGAAATCGATCAAGGTTTCATGTTGCTGTGTTGCAGCCGGCCCTTGAGCAATCTACTCATCGATAAATGACGGAACAGTCGAGATCCATGCCTATGCACCAAGCCTTAGCTCACGTTGCCAACGAATCGTGGTCCGTATCCCCAGCCCCTGCCGCGGCTTCCCGGCAGTTGCACTTCGGCTTCCTGCTATTGCCGAATTTTTCGATGATCGCGTTTTCCGGGGCGGTGGAAGTGCTGCGCATGGCCAACACCGTCAGCCGCCGCGAACTTTACCGCTGGTCGGTCATGACCCTGGACGGCGAGGCGGTCCAGGCCAGCAACCGGCTGCCGATCGAACCGCTGGCGTCAAGGGGGCTGGTGGATGATTGGGACGCGCTGATCGTCTGCGGCGGCATGCAGGTCCAGGATCAGGTGACCGAGCCCGTCGTCAAGTTGCTGCAAAGCCTCGCCCGCCAGGGCGTGGCGTTGGGCGGTATCTGCACGGGCAGCTACGCGCTGGTGAAGGCCGGCCTGATGACGGGGTATCGCTGCGCGATGCACTGGGAAAACCTCTTTGCCGTGCGCGAGGAATTCCCCTCCGTCGAACTGACCGAGGAACTGTTCGTGATCGACCGCGACCGCATGACCAGCTCAGGCGGCACTGCGCCGATCGATCTGATGCTGGGCATCACCGCCGAGCGCTTCGGCGATGAGTTGGCGCAGGGCGTGTCCGAGCAATTTCTGCTTGAGCGCATCCGCTCGCCATCGGAACGGCAGCATATTCCGATGGTGGCCCGGGTGGGGTTCAACCGGCAGGAACTGCTTAACGTGGCGCAGTTGATGGAAGCGCATATCGAAGACCCCTTGTCGTTCAGGCAGATTGCCCTTCAGATCGGTTTGTCGCAGCGCCAGTTGCAGCGCATGTTCAAGTATTACCTGGGTATGTCGCCCATGCGCTACTACCTGTGGTTGCGCCTTTTGCGCGCCCGCGAACTGTTGTTGCAGACGCGCATGACCATCATGGGAGTGACCGTGGCGTGCGGCTTTCAGTCGCCTTGCCATTTCAGCAAGGCGTACCGCGCCCGCTTCGGGCGTTCGCCCAGCAGCGAGCGCAGGCAGGTGCACGGCTAGGCCGGTCGTTCAGGCGGCCAGCATCGCGTGGGGGTCGATCACGAATTTCCTGGGCGCGCCGGCATCGAAGGCGGCGTAGCCGTCCGGCGCCGCGTCCAGCGCGATGACCTCTACGCCCACCACCTCGGCGATGTTGATGCGGTCCCAAAGAATGGCCTGCATCAGCGCGCGGTTGTATTTCAGGACGGGCGTCTGCCCCGTGTGAAAGCTGTGCGCCTTTGCCCAGCCCAGCCCGAAGCGCACCGACAGGCTGCCCCGGCGCGCGGCGGGGTCGCTGGCGCCGGGGTCGTCGGTGACGTACAGCCCCGGAATGCCGATACGGCCCGCCACGCGTGTGATGTCCATCAAGGCGTTCAACACGGCGGCGGGCGCTTCCGCCTGCGACCCGGCAGCGCCGTGCCCGCGTGCCTCGAAGCCCACGGCATCGATGGCGCAATCGACTTCGGGCGTGCCCAGCAGGGCGGCAATCTGGTGGCCCAGCGGGGCGTCCAGCGACAGGTTGGCCGTTTCAAAGCCGACTTTGCGCGCGTGCTCCAGCCGCAAGGGGTTCAGGTCGCCCACGATGACCACCGCCGCGCCCAGCAGGCGCGCGGACGCGGCGGCGGCCATGCCGACCGGGCCCGCGCCCGCCACGTACACGGTGCTGCCCGGGCCGACGCCCGCGCTCACCGCGCCATGAAAGCCGGTGGGAAGAATGTCGGACAGGCAGGTCAGGTCGCGTATCTTGGCCATCGCCTGGTCGCGGTCGGGAAAGCGCAGCAGGTTGAAGTCGGCGTACGGCACCATGACGTATTCCGCTTGCCCGCCGATCCAGTCGCCCATGTCGACATAGCCGTAGGCGCCGCCTGCGCGCGCCGGATTGACAGTCAGACAGACGCCGGTGTCCTGCTCCTTGCAGGTGCGGCAGCGTCCACAGGCCACGTTGAATGGCACCGACACCAGATCGCCGGCCTTCAGCGTTTCCACGTCGCGGCCCACTTCGATGACTTCGCCGGTGATCTCGTGGCCCAGCACCAGGCCTTTCTGCGCCGTCGTGCGGCCGCGCACCATGTGCTGGTCCGATCCGCAGATGTTGGTGGTCACCACTTTCAAGATCACGCCATGTTCGACCTTGCGGCCGCGCGGGTCCTCCAGCTTCGGAAAGCTGATCGACTGCACTTCGACCCGTCCGTCGCCCACGTACACCACGCCTCTGTTCGCTGCCATGTCTGCGTCTCCCTGCCGGCCGGGCCGGATTGGTGCGGGCCCGCGCCCGCCACCGGCCGATTTTGGCAATCCCCCTTGCAGACCACGCAGCCGCGCGCGACAGGATCCAGCCGGTATGCGCCAGTGGGCGGCCGCGCGTCGCGCTTGTCGGAATCAGGCAAGTTCCCGGCCGGTCCAGCCAGTCGCGGCGCGCGCCTTCGGAGAAAAATGGGAACCCTGTCTAGGAGCCACGATGAGCCGCTATTCCCTGTTCAGCCTGATCCGCCATGGCTTTTCCAACCACGAACGCTGGCCGCGCGCCTGGCGCAGCCCCGAGCCCCGGCGCGCCTACGACATCGTGGTGGTGGGCGGCGGCGGCCATGGCCTGGCGACGGCGTATTACCTGGCCAAAGAACATGGCTTGAAGAACATCGCCGTGCTGGAAAAAGGCTGGGTGGGTGGCGGCAACACGGCGCGCAACACCACGATCGTGCGGTCCAACTACCTGTGGGATGAATCGTCCCAGCTGTACGAAAAGTCGATGCAGCTATGGGAAGGGCTGTCGCAGGAGCTGAACTACAACGTCATGTTCAGCCAGCGCGGCGTGATGAACCTGGCGCACACGTTGCAGGACGTGCGCGACACCAAGCGCCGCATCACCGCCAACCGGTACAACGGCATCGACGGCGAATGGCTGACGCCGGCGCAGATCAAGGAGATCGTGCCCGCCATCAACCTGGACTGCCGCTATCCGGTGCTGGGGGCCTCGTTCCAGCGGCGTGGCGGCGTTGCCCGGCACGACGCGGTGGCGTGGGGATACGCGCGCGCGGCCGATCGGCTGGGCGTGGACATCATCGAGAATTGCGCGGTCACGGGTATCCGGCGCGAAGATGGCGAAGTGCGCGGGGTGGAGACCGAACGGGGATTCATCCTCGCGCCAAAGGTCGCGGTCGTCGCGGCCGGCCATTCCAGCGTGATCGCCGACATGGCTGGGTTGCGCCTGCCGCTCGAAAGCCATCCGTTGCAGGCGCTGGTGTCCGAGCCGCTCAAGCCCGTGCTGGACACCGTCGTGATGTCCAACGCGGTGCACGCCTACATCAGCCAATCCGACAAGGGCGACCTGGTCATCGGCGCCGGCATCGACCAATACGTCGGTTACGGGCAGCGCGGCAGCTTCCACCTGATCGAAAGCACCTTGCAGGCCATTGTCGAAATGTTCCCCGCGTTCAGCCGCGTGCGCATGAACCGGCAGTGGGGCGGGATCGTCGACGTGTCGCCCGATGCCTGCCCCGTCATCTCCACGACGCCCATCAAGGGGCTGTACTTCAATTGCGGTTGGGGCACGGGCGGCTTCAAGGCCACGCCGGGCTCGGGGTGGGTCTTTGCCTATACCGTCGCCAACAACGCGCCGCATCGGCTCAACGCGCCTTTCTCGCTGAACCGCTTCCACACCGGCCATTTGATCGACGAGCACGGCGCCGCCGCCGTCGCGCACTGAATGCAGAGGTTGAAAATGCTGATGCTCACCTGTCCCTACTGCGGCCCCCGCGCCGAAACCGAATTCATCTGCGGCGGCGAAGCCGACATTGTCCGACCCATCGATTGCGATTCTTTGTCGGACGCCCAATGGGCCGACTACGCGTTCATGCGCCGCAATGCGCGCGGCCGCAACCGCGAGCAATGGCAGCACGCGCACGGCTGCCGCCGCTGGTTCCTGGCCGAGCGCGACACGGTCAGCCACGAATTCCACGGCTTCCATACGTTCGAACACGCGGCAGGAGAACGCAAATGACGCAACCGCACCGCTTGGCGCACGGCGGACGCGTCGACACGGCGACGTCCATCGAATTCACGTTCAACGGCCAGACGTTCTACGGGTGCCAGGGCGACACGCTGGCGTCCGCGCTGCTGGCCAATGGCGAACATTTCGTGGGACGCAGCTTCAAGTACCACCGGCCTCGGGGCGTCATGTCGGCGGGCGTCGAAGAACCCAACGCGCTCGTGCAGCTGGAAGACGGGGGGCACACGGTTCCCAACCCCTGCGCCACGACCATCGAACTCTATGAAGGCCTGCGCGCGTCCAGCGTCAATGCCGCGCCCGATCTGCATCGCGATCGCATGGCCATCCTGCAACGGCTGGGTCGCTTCATTCCTGCCGGCTTCTACTACAAGACATTCATGTGGCCCAAGCGCTGGTGGCCGCCCTACGAACGGTTTATCCGCAAGGCGGGCGGCCTGGGCCACGCGCCAGCGCAGCCCGATCCCGACCACTACGACAAGCGCTATGCGCATTGCGACGTGCTGGTCGTGGGCGGCGGTCCGGCCGGACTGGCCGCCGCGATGTCGGCGGGCATGGCGGGCGCGCGCGTGATCCTCGTCGACAACCAATCCGAACTGGGCGGCAGCCTCTTGTCCAGCCCGGCGCTGATCGACGGTGCGGCCAACGGCGATTGGATCCGGCAGATGCACACGGCGCTGCTGGGCATGAACGAGGTCCGGATACTGACGCGCAGCACGGCGTTCGGCTATCACGACCAGAACCTCGTGACCGTGTGCGAACAGCTCAGCGACCACCTTCCGGTGCCGCGGCGGCGCGGGGCGCGGCAACGGCTTTGGAAGGTACGGGCCAAGCAGGTCGTGCTGGCCACCGGCGCGCACGAACGGCCGTTGCTGTTCGGTAATAACGACCTGCCGGGCATCATGCTGGCCTCGGCGGTATCGACCTACGTGCGGCGCTACGCGGTGCTGCCGGGACGGCGCGTGGTGCTGTATGCGAACAACGACGGCGCTTATCGTACGGCGCTCGATTTGCGCGAGCATGGCGCCAACGTCACTGTCGTCGACCCGCGTCCGCCCGGCCGGGGAGCGTTGCCCGATGCGGTGCGTAGCGCCGGCATCGAGGTGCGCAACGAATCGGTGGTGCTGCGCGCGCGGGGAGGGCGGCATGTGAATGGCGTCGTGCTGGCGTCCTACACCGACGGCCGGGCCGGCGCCGCCAATGCCAAGCTGCCGTGCGACCTGGTGGCGGTGTCGGGTGGCTGGAACCCGGCGCTGCATCTGCACGCGCAATCGGGCGGGCAGACGCGGTGGGATGACACCCATGCCTGCTTCGTGCCGATGGGATCCAAGCAGGCGCAGGCCAGCGTGGGCGCAGCCAACGGAGAGTTCCTGCTGTCAGAAGCGCTGCAAGGCGGCGCGTTGGCGGGCAGTCAGGCGGCGATGCTGGCAGGCTTGAACCCGGCGGGCGCGCTCGCGTGGCGCACGGCGAACATCGCGCAGGATCCGATGTTGCCGCTCTGGCATGTGGCGGGGCGGGCCCGTCCGGGCCGGGGCGCCAAGCAGTTCGTGGACTTTCAGAACGACGTCACCGTGGCGGACATTCATCTGGCGGTGCGCGAAGGCTATCACTCGGTCGAGCACGTGAAGCGCTATACCGCCATGGGCTTCGGTACCGACCAGGGCAAGCTGGGCAACATCAATGGCGCGGCGGTCCTGGCCGACGCGCTGGGCAAGACCATCGCACAAACCGGCACCACCACCTATCGGCCGAACTACACGCCCGTAGCCTTCGGCGTGTTGGCGGGCCGCGAGCTGGGCGACTTCTTCGACCCGGTCCGCAAGACCAGCGTGCACGAATGGCATGTGTCGCGCGGCGCGGCGTTCGAAGACGTCGGCAACTGGAAACGCCCTTGGTACTTTCCGCTGTCCGGGGAGAGCATGGAGGCCGCTGTCGCACGCGAATGCCTGGCCGTGCGCAATGGCGTGGGCATGCTGGACGCATCCACGCTGGGCAAGATCGATATCCAGGGACCGGACGCGGCGACGTTGCTGAACTGGGTCTACACCAATGCGTGGAGCAAGCTGGAAGTGGGCAAGGGCCGCTACGGCCTGATGCTGGACGAGAACGGCATGGTGTTCGATGACGGCGTCACCATGCGCCTGGGCGAACAGCACTATCTGATGAGTACCACCACAGGCGGGGCGGCGCGCGTGCTGGCCTGGATGGAACGATGGCTGCAAACGGAATGGCCGCACCTGGACGTGCATCTGACCACAGTGACCGACCACTTCGCCACATTCGCCGTGGCGGGGCCGCTGGCGCGCAAGGTGTTGCGCACGGTTTGCCCCGACATTGATTTTTCTAACCACGCGTTCCCCTTCATGAGCTTCCGGGAAGGCACGATAGCCGGCTCGGGCTGGTCCAGCCCAACGCGCATCATGCGCATCAGCTTTTCCGGTGAACTGTCTTACGAAGTCAACGTGCCCGCCAACCTGGGCCAGCGTGTCTGGAACGCATTGATGGCGGCGGGCCAGCAATACGGCATCACGCCCTATGGCACGGAAACCATGCACGTGTTGCGCGCGGAAAAGGGCTACATCATCGTCGGCCAGGACACGGACGGTTCCATGACGCCGCAGGACCTGGGCATGGGCGGCATGGTGACCAAGTCCAAGGACTGCCTGGGCAAGCGTTCGCTGTCACGCGCCCACACAGCGGGGCCGAACCGCAAGCAATTCGTCGGCCTGCTGGCGCGCGACCCTGCGGTCGTGCTGCCCGAAGGCAGCCAGATCATGCATCGGCAAAGCCGGGCGCCGATCGCACCGATGATCGGCCACGTCACGTCTAGCTACATGAGCCCCACGTTGAATCGTTCGATCGCCCTGGGTTGGGTGAAGGACGGCCACCAGAAAATGGGAGAGCTGGTCGAAGTCGCGTTACCCGAAGGCGGCTTCATGCCGGCGACGATACACAGCACGGTTTTCTACGATCCCGAGGGAGGGCGTCAACATGTGGACTGAAACGTATCAGGAGTCACCCTTGAAGGGGCTCAAGCCCGTTCAGTCCCCGGCCCATGCCGGCGACGCCCGGCGTCTGCGCATCGTCGAAAGGCCGTTCCTGGATCTGGCCGTGCTGCGCGGCAATGCGCGCTCGCCAGGCTTTGCCAGCGCGCTGGAACGTTCATTGGGAACGGCGCCGCCGGTGGCGCCGAATACCGTCGCGCATGGCCATCGGCATCTGCTGGCCTGGATGGGGCCCGATGAATGGTGGGTGCAGTCGCTCGCACCTTCGTTGCCATCGCTAGAGGGCACGCTGCGCCCGGTCTTGCAGGCAGAGTCCGCCTGCGTGGTCGACGTCAGCAGCGGGTACACGGTGCTGCAATTGCTGGGCGAGCATGCGCGCGAGGTGCTGGCAAAGGGCTGCCCGCTGGATCTGCACCCCCGGGTCTTTGGCGCCGGACAATGCGCGCAAAGCCACTACTTCAAGGCGGGGGTGATGTTGCGCGCGCTGGACGCAGGCGGCGTGGAAGTCGTGGTGCGGCGCAGCTTCGCGGACTACGCAGGCCGCATGCTGCTGGACGCGGCGCAGGAATTCATGTCGCCCAATCAACGCATCGAGCGGGAATGAAAAAAGGGCCGTGAGGCCCTTTTTTCAACGACGTACAGACGTAAGTGCAAGTCTGTCCATCAAAATGTGGAGCGGGAGACGAGTCTCGAACTCGCGACCTCAACCTTGGCAAGGTTGCGCTCTACCAACTGAGCTACTCCCGCAATGTACTGCTGTCAGCGGCATTTCTGCCAAGTGCATTCCAGCCAACTACGCTGCCCTGAATGCACTTCTGACTCGCTTTGCCGAACCGTTTTTTAAGTCGTTTTTGGCAAGCGAGGCGGAAGTATACCTAATTTTTTGAAAAATGCACGCGGCTTGTCGAACGAGGTGTCGACGAGCTTGAACGCCGCGCGCCGGCCGGCATGCGCGGCTCGCGGCGCCAGGCCATGCGCGCCAAGGTGTCGTCGCGCGCAATAACGTGGTGGGCAAGCGCCGCCACGATGTGCATCGCCAGCAATCCGTACAGCCCCCAGGCCAGCAGGTCGTGCGCCCACACCGCGGTTACGACCAGCGCGGGGTCGGCCGACACCAGGCGGGGAAACTCCAGGTCGGTAAACGGTACCGGCACTGCCAAGCCCTTCGCGTTGACGATGACCCATCCCACCAGGCACGACGCGAAGATGAACGCGTAGATGCACAGGTGCACCGCATGGGCGCAGGCGTCCTGCATGCAGAAGCCATCGCGCTGCACCCTGCGCCGCGTCACGCGCACCATCGTGCGAACGATCGTGACCGCCAGCAAGGCCATGCCGCAGCCGATGTGCACGATCATCACCGATCGCATGGTCAAGCCTGTCTGCGCCGTGAGCAGATGGCGCAATTCGCCGGCAAGCACCAGTGTGCTCATCAAGCCGACACTGAGCCAGTGCAAGGCGATCTGCGCCTGGGTATAGGCGGGCGGGGCCGGGGCGGCGGGGGCGGAACTCATGGTCTTCCTTGTAGCGGGGGCCAGCCTGCCCGCACGTGCGGCGCAGCCTGATCTGAGAGGCGAAATTGAAGCGCCGCCACCCCGTGTCGCGCCACCTTCCTCAACGCTTCCTAAACCCGTCCGGGCCGCGCCAGCAGGCGCTTTAGGCTCTCTTTAGAAACGTTGGCGGCCCATCCCCCCCATGGAAATATGCCGGCCTGCGTTGGGATTTTCCGCTTTGAATGCGACCGGCTGCGCCGGCGCTCGGACCGCATCGTTCCTCACGATGTCGGGCTCTCCCCGCACTTCACCCTGGATCACCGCCACGCGGCGATCGCTCAAACAGAAAAAGTGGACTCATGAAGACTCTTACCTTCCGACGCCGTCTGGGCCTGCAGCAAGGCTTCACCTTGCTGGAGTTGCTGGTCGTGCTGTTGATCATCGCGTTGTTGGCCGGCTACGTCGGTCCCAAGCTGTTCTCCCAGGTCGACCGTGCCAAGGTCCGGGCCACCCAGGCGCAAATGAAGACGCTGGGTGATGCGCTGACGCAGTACCGCCTGGACGTCGGCAACTATCCCACCACCGAGCAGGGCCTGGAAGCGCTGGTGAAAGCGCCGCAGGGCGCGGCCAACTGGCACGGGCCCTATCTGGCCAAGGACGTGCCGGCCGATGCGTGGGGACGTCCCTACCTGCTGAACGTGCCGGGCCGCAGCTCGGATGCGGAAGTGGTCTCTTTCGGCGAGGAAGGCCGGGCGGGAGGCAGCGGTGAGCTGGTTTATGGCCTCTAAGACGGCGGCGGCCGCATTCGCCGGCATGACGTTCTCAGCGGCCGCCGCCGCCAATTGCTGGCAGCAGTCAGGCGACCGCCACGGCGTCGACCCATTGCTGCTGTATTCGATCGCGAAGGTGGAATCTTCGTTGAACCCACGCGCCGTCAACAACAACACCAATGGCACGCAGGACATCGGCCTGATGCAGATCAACAGCATCCATCTGCCGGGCTTGGCCAAGCGCGGCATCACGCGGCAGCGGCTGATGGATGAGCCTTGTCTTTCGATAGATGCCGGCGCAGAGATTCTGGCGGGCTTCATCAAGCGCTACGGCTACACCTGGCGCGCGGTGGGCGCCTACAACGCGGGTGGCGCGGCCAACCGAGAAGCGGCCCGCCAGCGTTACGTGAACCGGGTCTGGCAACACTATCTGCAACTGTCGCAGGCGCGCGACGCCCGCTATCGCCAGTCGCAACACGCGGAGCGTTGATATGAACGAGTTCAGGATACGCCTGCTCAAGCAGGGGGCGTTGCGTGTGCAGACCGTGCGCGCCGCCAGCGAAGGCGAGGCGCGCGCGCAATTGAGCGATGCCGACGGCATGGTTCTGGACATCCAACGTTCGGCCGTGCGTCGTGGCATCAAGGCGCGCGGTAAGAAAGCTTTTTCCCTTGGGCTGCTGCTGCAAGAGCTGTCCACCTTGCTGGACGCGGGCCTGGCCCTGATCGAGGCGCTGGAAGCGTTGAGCGACAAGGCCGGCACGGGCAACAAGGCGCTGCAAGCGTCGCTCGGCCAATTGCTGCGTTCCTTGTACCAGGGCCAGCCCTTGTCCAAGGCGATGGAGGCGCAACCGCTGGTGTATCCCGCGCTGCTGGTCGCCACGGTCGCCTCGGCCGAGGGCAGTGGCCAATTGCCCGTGGTGCTGCGGCGCTACCAGTACTACGAAACGCGGATTGAAAACATCCGCAAGAAAGTGGTGGGCGCGCTGGTGTACCCGCTGGTCGTGATCGCGGTGGGCTTCGGCATTTTGCTGTTCATGCTGTTTTTCGTCGTGCCGCGCTTTGCGGTCGTCTTCGAAAGCATGCGCTCCTTGCCGGCCACCGCCGAGGCCATGTTGTGGTGGGCGCGTCTGGTCAAGTCCGACGGCGAACTGCTGGGCGCGGGTATCGGCGGCAGCCTGCTGGTCACCGCCCTGGCGCTGCGCACGCAGCGGGTGAGGGCGGCGCTGATGAACCTGTTCTGGCGCCTGCCCAAGCTGCGCGACGTCGGCAACCTGTTCGTGCTGGCGCGCTTTTATCGCACCGTCGGGCTGCTGATCGAAGGCGGCACGCCTGCGTTGCAGGCGTTCGAACTGGCCGATCGCATCCTGCCGCCCGCCTATGCGGAACGCCTGGACCTGGCGTTGCAGGAACTGCGCGCCGGACGCAGCGTGTCGGAGACGCTGGCGCGGCACGGCTTGACGACGGCCGTGGCCGAACGGCTGTTGCGCGTCGGCGAGCAAAGCGGGGATCTGGGCGGCATGTGCGAACGCATCGCCCAGTTTCATGACGGCACGCTGGATCACGCCATCGAGGTGTTCGGAAAGGTGTTCGAGCCGCTGCTGATGCTGGTGGTGGGCGGCCTGGTCGGCGCCATCGTGATCCTGCTGTACATGCCCATCTTCGAGATGGCCGGGAGTCTGGGATGAACGCAATCAACGAAAACGAAATCAGTCAGGAGAAGGGAGCAATGCAAACCGAAACCGTCGCCGACGAGGCATGGTGGTTGTGGCGCGAGCGCGCCGCGGAACTGAGCCTGTCCCTGGCCGATTACCTGGACGAAGAGCTGGCGCGCCGTCCGCAGTTGCTGCCCGTGCTGGCGCAGGCGCTGGGCATGGAACCGTTGAGCGCCCAGGAATGCCGTCAGGCCGCCGCGCGTTTCGACGTGCTGCCGCTGGCCGACGCCATGGCTTACCGCATGGCGCCCTTGCAGGTCGATGGCGAATGCCTGTTGGCCATGGCCTCGCCCTTCTCGCGCGACGCGCGCCTGAAGCTGCAAGCGATGCTGTGCGGCCGTGTGCTGCGCTTTGCGCTTTGCCCGACGGGAGCGGTGGACGCGTGGCTCAAGCAGGCCGAAGCCACCGAGCGCGTGCTCGATGGCGTGGCCGTGGACATGGCGGATGATTCGCTGGCCAAAGCGGTCGAGTCGATCTCGCTGGCCTCGCTGGCCAAGGACGAAAGCCCGGTCATCCGCCTGGTGAACATGACGCTGTACGACGGCCTGCAAAGCCGCGCCAGCGACATCCATCTGGAGTCGGACGAGGAAGGGCTGTTGATCCGCTATCGCATCGACGGCGTGATGCTGCACATCCGCAAGGTGCCGGGGCAGGTCACCGCCAATCAGGTGATGTCGCGGCTGAAAGTGCTGTCCAGCCTGGACATCGCCGAGAAGCGCGTGCCGCAGGACGGCCGCTTCAAGGTGGTGTTGCAGGGCCGCGAGGTGGACTTCCGGGTGTCGATAATGCCGGGAAATCACGGCGAGAACGCGGTCTTGCGGCTGTTGGACCGTTCGCAACGCGGCGACAAACTCAGCCTGGACACGCTGGGATTTCCGGCCGAGACCGCGCGCCGCATCCGCGTGCTGGCGCAATTGCCTTACGGGCTGACGCTGATCACCGGCCCTACCGGCAGCGGCAAGTCCACCACGCTGTATGGCGCGCTGTCCGAACTGAACAGCGGCGACGAAAAGCTCATCACCATCGAAGACCCGGTGGAATACGAGATGGCCGGGATCCTCCAGATTCCGGTGAACGAGAAGAAAGGCCTGACCTTCGCGCGCGGCCTGCGTTCGATCCTGCGCCACGATCCGGACACCATCCTGGTCGGCGAAATCCGGGACGCCGAGACGGCGGCGATTGCCGTGCAATCCGCATTGACGGGCCACCGCGTGCTCTCGTCGGTGCACGCCAATGACGCGTTCAGCGTGATCGACCGGTTCCTGTACATGGACGTCGAGCCGGCCACGTTTCTGGAGTCGCTCAACGGCGTGGTGTCGCAAAGGCTGGTGCGGCGGCTGTGCCCGCATTGCGCGCCACCTGGCGAGGCGCGCGCGGGTCCCGGCTGCGAGGCCTGCCGGCACACCGGCTTTCTGGGGCGTATCGCCCTGGCCGAAGTGTTGCGCCTGGATAACCGCATGAAGACCGCGCTGCTGGACCGTTCCCCGGAGCGGCGGCAGGAAGCCCTGGCGCAATGCGCCGACTATCAATCGATGCGCGATGCCGCCCATGAGGCCATCGCGCACGGACTGACCACTTATCAGGAGGTTTGCCGTGCAGTCGCTATGGAATGATCAAGCCGTTCTGATCGACGCGGATCACGTCAGCCTGTTGTCGCCCACCGCCGTCATCGAGGACCGGCTCAGGTATGGCCACGGCGGCGCGCCGGCAGAGGCCGTCGCCGCCTTGCTCAACGCCTGCGCCGTGGTGCGCCCGCGCGCTCGCAACCGGGTGCATGTCTGGCTCGGTTATCCGTGGGCGCAATGCGCGCTGTTGCCTTGGCAGCCGGGCTTGCCCGGCGGTGATTCGCATTGGGCCGGATATGCGATGGCGCTGCTGCGCGAACGCGGCGTGACGATGCAGATGCGGGTACGGCTGGGGCCGGCCCGGCACGGTCACGCCCGGCTGGGCGTCGCGGCCGACGCGGCGCTGCTGCAAGCCCTGGAAGACAAGCTGGCCGAGCACAAGTGGACGATGGCGACGTGCAGCGACCTGCTGTCGGCGAGCCTGCAACGGTATCACCGCCTGGCGAGGACCGAAGGCGCGTGCCTGGTGCTGGCGGAAGCGGGCGCGGTGACCTGCCTGTGGCCCTCGGCGCACGGGTGGGAAGACATGATCACGCTGCAACTGGCGGCGGGGCAATCCCACGCCGACGCCGTGGCATGCGCGCAGGCGCTATGCAATCGGCCTGTCGTGCCGGAATGCGCGTGGACGTCCACGCTGTCCGCCGCCGATCTGGCGCTGCCCGCCGAGGCGCGCTGGCTGGGCTTTCCCCACGCTTCGTTGGGAGGACGCTCATGCCCGGCCTGAAGATGAGACGGCTTGACTTCACCAAGCGCAGCGCCACGCCGCCGCTGGCCGCGATCATTGTGTTTCTGCTGCTGGCCGTCGGCCTGTTGAGCGCCTGGCGCCAATGGGACCTGTGGGCCTTGCGGGTGGAAGTCACCCGGTTCGAAAGCCAGTTGGTCGAGCGGCGCATGCAGCATGAGCGCGAAGCGCGCCGTGCCCTGGCGCAATCGCCAGAAGAAAAGAAGGTGGACCTGCTGCTTTCCGCGCAAAGCGCCGAGGACAGGCTGCGCCCGCTTTTGCTTCGATCCATCGAAGGGGCCTGGGCGCCCACCGTGGCCGTGATGAACCTGAAGATCGAAAGCGCTGGCAAGTCCGCCCAGCTTGAATTGATGACGGCGGAATTGGCCGAAGTGTTCGCATTCGTGGCGCGCTT
Organism: Achromobacter piechaudii NBRC 102461; assembly: GCF_001571245.1. Taxonomy (GTDB): domain Bacteria; phylum Pseudomonadota; class Gammaproteobacteria; order Burkholderiales; family Burkholderiaceae_B; genus Achromobacter; species Achromobacter piechaudii. The sequence continues at coordinate 427,707 of NZ_BCTK01000005.1, forward strand.
GAACGCCGAGCAAGGCGTGCGCGCCACGGTGATGCGTCACGGCATCAGATCGGGCGATCCCAACCTGGCCACGATGGCCGCCGTGCGCGTGGAGCTGCGATGAAATCGTTGATCGAACTACGCCAACGCCTGGTGGCGCTGCGCCAGGGGCGGGCGGGATCGCCGCTGCGCTGGCATTGGCAATGCTGGGCAGAGCGGCTGGGGCGAGGCGGGTTGCTGGCGCTGGTCGCCCTGATCGTCCTGGTGCTGCATTGCGCCTTTGTGCTTTGGCCGGAAAAGGGCGAATTGCGGTTGCGCTCGATCGAGCTGAATGCCGAATTGCATTCGTGCAGTCCTTACATGGCGCCGCCTGGCAACGACATGGACGAGCTGCGCGTGCAGCTGCGCCTGGACCCCGACCAGCGCAAGCTGGCCGTGATGGAACAGTTGCAGAAGTCCGGCCTGTTGTTGATCGAAATCCAGTATCAGGGCGAAGACACCATCCAGGGGCGCTTGCGGCGCACGTCCGTAGATATCACTGCAGTGGGGTCCTACCAGGACCTCTCCGCGGGGTTACGCCGCTTGATCGACGAACCCCTGCTGCGCCTGGAGTCCCTGGCGCTGGACAGGCAGCGGCCCGAGAACATGCTGGTGAACGTGAAGATGCGCTTGAGCATGTTGGGGGTGGTGTGATGAAGCGCTGGATAACCGCGGCAATTGCCGCCCTGGCGCCGGCCGCCGCCTTGATGGCCGAGCCTGCCCCTACGCCCGACGTGGACCTGTTCCCGTCGCAAAGCTGGAACTCTTTGAAGGACCGCGCCCCGGCGCAGCCGCTGGCCGAGGCGAGCGACGCGCAGACTCCGTCGGCGGATGTGCCGTCACTGGAAGACGCCTTGGCCGCCGCGCCGCTCGCCAACCGCGTTGACAGCACGCCGGTGTTCGAGCCGATCGGCGAATGGATCGACGCCGGACGCCGCATCGTCGTGCTGTCGCATCAGGGCGAAGCGCATCTGCTTTGCCAGCGATGCGACCTGGACGGCGCGGTACGGCCCGGCGGCGCCGTGACGCCGCAGTACCGCTTCAGGGCGCTGGAACCGAAGCGCGTCGTGCTGGTGGACGCCCAGGGGCGGCAAGTCCTGGTGGACCTGAGCCCGCTGGCGCAATGAACGCAACGCTCGCTGAAGTACGCGAACCCATCTAATGGAAAGAACGAGACATCATGAATGCAAAACCTATCGTATTGACGACATTCCTCTGCCTGGTGCTGAGTGGATGCGCGGCGCCGGAATCCCTGAAGCGCGCGTTGGGCGGCGAGCCCCCGACGGCCGCCGACCGCCTGGCGGCGGGCCAGGCAAAGCTGGCCAAGAACCCCGGTGACATCGAAGCCAACAAGGATGTGGCGCGCGACAGCGTGGCGCTCTCGCGCGAGATCCTGCAACGGGTGCGCGTCAAAATGGACGCGGGCGACGACGAAGCGGCGCTGGCCGACGTGCTGGAGCTATTGACGATCAACCCGGTCAACATGCGCGCCCAGCAACTGAAGGCGCAGCTGGAACAGCGCGTGCATCTGAACTCGGAACTGGCCGAAGCCGAGCGCTTGCAGCACGACCATCCGCGCGAGGCGTTGTACAAGGTCAATCGCATCTTGCAGGAGCAGCCGGGCTTTGCGGCGGCCGAGGCGTTGCGCACGCAGTTGCAGCGCCGCGACGTGGGCCGCCAGTCGGTCAAGCCCAGGCTGGCTGACGCGCTGCGCAAGCCCGTGTCGCTGAACTTCAAGGCCCAGCCTATCGTGCAGATCCTGGACACGATCTCGCTGGCGGCCGGGGTCGACTTCGTGCTGGATCCCGACGTGCAGACGAGCATGCCGGCCAGCATCATGGCGCGCCAGACCACCGCCGAAGACGCCATAAACCTGCTGCTGCGCACCAACCAGCTGGAAAAGAAGGTGCTGGATGCGCACACCCTGCTGATCTATCCGTCGCGTCCCGACAAGGACAAGGAGTATCGCGAGCTGATGGTGCGCGTCTTCTATCTGAACCACGCCGACGCCACGCACGTGCTGGCCGCGCTGCGCCAGATCAGCGCACCCAAGAACGTGCATCTGGACGAACGCGCCAACGCCGTGCTGGTGCGCGATACGCCGGAAGTGATGGCGGTGGTGGAACGGGTGGTGGCCGCACTGGACATCGCGCAATCCGAAGTGACGATGGACGTGCAGGTGCTGGAGGTCAACGCCAATGACGAGCTGGAAGTCGGCGTGGATTACCCCAGCGACCTGCGCTTCTCGGTGCTGCCGCAGGGCGAAAACGGCCGCATAACGGTGGGCGATCTGCTGGGGCTGAACCAGGGCAAGATCGGCGTGACCAGCCGCAACGACTTGTCGGCGGCCTTGAACCTGCTGCAAAAGCGCGGCAAGACCAAGGTGCTGGCGAACCCGAAGATCCGCGTGCGCAACATGGAGAAGGCCAGCATCAAGATCGGTGAAAAGGTGCCGGTCGTGACGACGACCAACGCCAATGGCGTCGTGACGGAATCGGTGAACTACCAGGATGTGGGTCTGATCCTGCAAGTGGAGCCGCGCATCAGCCTGAGCAACGAAGTCAGCGTCAAGGTCAGCATGGAAGTCAGCAACCTTAAGGGTGAAGTCAAGACGGCGGGCGGCGGCGTGGTCTATCCGATGAGCACGCGCAACGCGGAAACCGTGATGACGGCGCGCGACGGCGAAACCCAGGTGCTGGCTGGCCTGGTCAATCAACAGCAGACGCGCAGCAGCAGCGGCGTGCCTGGCTTGAGCGTGATGGGGTGGCTGGGCAGCCTGTTCGGTGGCCAGAAGAAGACGGATCAGAACACCGAAATCGTCCTGCTCCTGACGCCGCATATCGAACGCTCGATGGCGCTGCCGTCGGCCGCCGACAGCTACTTCCCGTCGGGCACCGAATCGCGCGTCACGGTCTCGCCGATGACCACGCAGCCGCCGTCCGCCGCGACCATCGAGGCTGACATCCCGGTCGTGGTTCCGGGCCTGGATGCGGGCCTGGCCAAGCCGCCCTTCTAAGGACGGCCATGCACAAGCAATCCGGCTTCACGCTGATCGAGATGATGGCGGCGATGACGTTGCTGGCGCTGCTGTTGAGCATAGCGCTGCCGTTCTCGGCGCTGGTCAAGCAGCGCGCGGCCGAACGCGAGCTGCGGCAAAGCCTGCACGTCATCCGCAACGCGATCGACGCCTATTACCAGGCCAGCCGCGAGGGCAAGGTCGACAAGCCGCTGGATCGCAGCGGTTATCCGCCGAACCTGGAAGCGCTGGTCAAGGGTGTGCAGAACAAGACGGATCCGAACGGCGGCATGCTGTATTTCCTGCGCCGTTTGCCGTCCGATCCCATGTGCGAGAACTGTGAAAACCGTTCGCCGGCCGACACCTGGGATACGCGCAGCTACGACAGCTCGGCCGAATCGTTCTCGTCGGGACGGGATGTTTTCGACGTGCGTTCAAAAAGTCAACGAAAGGGTCTCAATGGCGTTCCGTACAAAGACTGGTAGGCGCGGTTGCGCCGGCTTTACGCTGATCGAGCTGATGGCGGTCATGGCCATCATCGGCGCGCTGATGGCGCTGGTCGCGCCGTCGTTCTTCAAGAGCAATGACCGCGCCCGCGAAACGGTGCTGCGCCACAACTTGCAGGCCATCCGGCACGCGCTTGACGACTACCGTGCCGACCAGGGCGGCAATCCGGATTCGCTCGACGCGCTGGTCACCGCCAAGTACCTGCGCGAGTTGCCGATGGACCCTGTCACGGGCCGCCGTGACAGCTGGCTGCCGCAGACGGGCGAAGCGCCGGGCGTGAACGACGTCGTGAGCGGCGCGCCGGGCAAAGGCCTGGATGGGCTGGACTATGCGCGCTGGTAAGCAGGCGCGCCCGTCGCGGCAAGCGGGCTTTGGCTACCTGAGTGTGCTGATGCTGGTCCTGGCGGTGGCGACCGGCCTGTCCGCCGTGGCGCAGCCCTGGTCCATGCAGAAGCAGCGCGATGACGAGGCCGAGCTGCTGTTCATCGGCACGCAGTTCCAGCGGGCGCTTGCGTCTTACTACCTGTCCGGCACCGCGCCGGCCTATCCCAAGACGATGGACGCGCTGCTCAAGGATGATCGCGTGTCGTTCACTCGCCGCCATCTGCGCCGCCTGTATGCCGACCCGATAACGGGCGGCACCGAATGGGGCATCGTGAAATCGCCTGATGGGGGAATCATGGGGGTCTACAGCTTGTCAGAACGTCGTCCGATCAAGCAGGACGGGTTTGATGCCGAGCTGGGCGATATGGCGGGAAAGTCCAGCTACCAGGATTGGAAGTTCGTCTTCATGGGAGTCAATCCAAGGCAGTGAGGCGCGCGGGCGGAGGAGGGCCGCAACATCGAGCGCGATTGCTTGACGCGTCGATATTCACGAATTCGCGGGTTCTTGTCACTTCCTGACATTTAGCTTTCCCGATTTTCCTTTGAGAAATTTCTCATTGTTGTGTCATTAGCGGCATGAAATCATTCTTCCGGGGTATCAAATGTGATTGCCGTAATAATAAAAATCTTCGGGAATTGCGCCTAACCAAGATCGAACTCAATGCTTGTCGCCATTCTCGAAGACTCGCCCACTCAGGTCGAGTGGGTCACCAAACTACTGCAAAGCCACGGCCACCAGGTCTTTACCCGTCGCGATGGCGACGGCTTCATCGCACTCTTGCAACAACAAACCGTAGACGTCGTGCTGCTGGACTGGGAAGTGCCTGGCGCCTCCGGCCTGGCCGTGCTCAAGTGGGCGCGCTGCAATCTTGCGGCAACCCTGCCCATCTTGATGCTCACGCAGCGCGACGACGAAGAAAGCATCGTGCAGGCCCTGAACACGGGCGCTGACGACTATCTGCAAAAGCCCGTGCGTGAACGCGAGCTGTTGGCGCGCATGAGCGCTCAGTTGCGCAAGTCGCAGCGCGGCGACGTCAATCCTGGGCAGTTCCAGGTCGGACACTTCGCGTTCAATCTGGATGCCAAGACCCTTACGGTGGATGGCCGCCCGGTCAGCCTGCCGACCCGCGAGTTCGACGTGGCCACGATGCTGTTCAGAAGCCCCGGCCGCATCATCACCAAAGATGCGCTGTGCCAGCATATCTGGGGCACCGTTGACCGCAAATACGACGCCAGCCTGGCGACCTACGTCAGCAACCTGCGCTCGTCGCTGGGCCTGCGCGCGCGCAATGGCTATGTGATCGCCACGGTCTACAACTACGGCTACCGCCTCGAACGCATGTACTGACGCCGGCGGCATTCGCCCCGGCTTGCCTGGCGGTCCGTTCTTGCGCGGCGCCATCCCGTTCCCCCTATCGCCGTGAGCGCCCGCAGGCGCCACCGGTCCGATCCCGCGCTGCACGCGCCGTCGACAACTTCCGAACCTGATAATGAAATTTCTGCTTTGGCCATACGCGCGTCTGGGCGCCAGAAAAAACGATGCGCTGCTGTTCTGCAACCTGGGCATTCTGTTGCTGTGCTTCGCGCTGCCCAGCGACGGACAGCCATTGACGGCCGCGGCGCCCGGCGTGCTGGCCGATTTCGGAATCTTGGCCGGCATGGCGCTGGTCAGCGTGATCGCGGGCCAGACGAAAGTGCAGTTTCGCGCGTTGGCGTGGTTGATCGGCTTTTGGCTGCTGGCGGCGTTCGTCGTGGTGACGGCGCGGCGTTGGGCGCCCATGGTGGCGCCGGTGGTCGGGCTGGCGCTGGCGTATGTCTGCGTACTCAGGTGGCGCATGGTTGCCGGGCGCGGCATGCGCCGTGAACGCGTGCTGCCTCGTCCCGCCGCGCCGGATGCGCAGACGGATGGCGCCCGCGACAAGGAAGTGATGCTGCAAATGATGCACGACTTGCGCAGCCCCTTGTCATCGATTCTGGTCCTGGTTGAAAAGCAGGGCGTGCAAGGCAATGACCCGCAGCAGGCCGCATTTGTGCAATCGGTCCGCGATCTGACGCAGTACAGCTTGACCGTCGCGCAAGATTTTCTGCATCTGTCGCGCGCCGAGCGCCTGGATAAATCGAAGTTTCTGCCGATCTCGCTGGTGGACATCGCGGAGGAAGCCGCCGACCAGTCGCTGCTGCTGGCCGAGCGCAAGGGCATCGAGATCGATGTGCGCGAATGCGGCGAAAGAATGTGGGTGGCGGGCGACTACTGCATGTTGCAACGCGCCGTCATGAACCTGTTGGACAACGCCATCAAATACTCGGCCTCGTCCACTCGGGTCACGGTGTGTGTGAAGCGCCAGGGCGATAGCGCCCGCATCAGCGTGATCGACCAGGGTATCGGCATCGACCAGGCCGTGATGCCCAAGCTTTGCGAAGCGTTTTTCCAGGTCGATCCGGGCAGCGCGAGCGGACGCGATGGGGTCGGTATGGGGCTGGCGCTGGTGGCTACGGTAGCGCAGGCGCATGGCGGAAAACTGGCGGTAAGTTCTCGTCCGGGTGAAGGAAGCGAGTTTTCACTCATATTTCCTTTGATGCCGCTTCCGGGTACGGATAAAAAACGCAAGAAGCCCCGGTCCGGTTATCGGGCGGGCCTTAAAGCCGCCTCATGAAATAGCGCCCTCGTGGCGCTTTTTTTTCGTTGAAACCGCCTTATTCAGCGCTGGATTTTTCACAGCGGCGACAACGCAACACCTGCCTTTAATACTGTATTGATAAAGGTTTTGCCGCTGCAAGCCGCTTGGAATAATGGCGTCGCTTCACGAGTTCCGGCGCGGGTTCGGTTCATGCGAATGCAAAAAACAATCCACTGATAAAAGGATATTTGATGATTAAAAATCCCTTGCGCGGCGCGGCCGGAAAGATGGCTTTGCCTCTTGCGGCATTGACCCAGGCTGTCTTGCTGACCATGGCGCCTTCTACCGCAACGGCTCACGGTTCGATGGTCGATCCTCCGAGCCGCGAATACGCTTGCCGTAACCTCGATTCGCCTTGGGCCGACCCCAAGCACGACGGCTGCGGCATCATCAAGGACTTCGTCGGAAGCTGGCAATCGAACGCCATCCTGGGCGTGCGCAGCAACCACAAGGAATTCATCCGCGACGGTCTGCTTTGCGCAGGCGGCAAGGAAGGCTGGAAGGAACTCGACGCCAACCACCAGTGGCCCTCCTCCGTGGTCACGCCTGACGCGAATGGCAATGTGCAGTTCAAGTACCTGCAGACCGCCTCGCATAAGAGCTCGTACTTCAAGACCTACATCACCAAGGACAGCTACGATCCCAAGCGCGGCCTGCGTTGGGACGACCTGGAGCTGATCGGCGAGACCGGCGCTCTGCCGTCGCCGGGCGACAACACCATCACCCCGCTGGACGTCAAGATCCCGGCTCACTTCACCGGCAAGCGCGTCATTTACAGCGTGTGGCAGCGTGATCCGGCCGAGAACCCCGAAGGCTTCTACGCGTGCTCGAACGTGGAAGTGATGCCCGCCAACGTGCAGTGGCAAGCCAGCGGCGCGTTGCAAGGCAGCCAGGTCAGCACGGGTTCGACGATGACCCTGCGCGTGTTCGACCAGCGTAAGCATGGCGACCTGGAAAGCCATTCGATCGTTGTGAAGGCTGGCCAGGAACAGGCTGCTCAGTGGATTTACGCGCTGGCCAAGGAAGTGAACAACAAGTCTTCCGTGATCCGCGTTGGCAAGCTGGAAGCCAACGGCCAGGTGGCCCCGCAGCAAAGCGACTCCGCCAACCAGGTCTATGGCCTGAACAAGAAGGTCGGTTTCGCAATTGACCAGAAGGTTCCCGTGCCGGTGGATCCCCCGCCCGTCGTGGTGAACCCGCCCAAGGCCGAACTGACCGGCCCGGCGTCGGCCAAGGCTGGCGAGCGCGTCTCGCTGTCGGCCCAGGGTTCGAACAACGGTGGCGGCACGCTGAAGTATCAGTGGACCGCTCCGGCTGGCATCACCGCTTCGGCGCTGAACCAGGCTAGCCTGAGCTTCACGGCTCCGGCGCTGGCTCAAGACAAGTCCTACTCGTTCACCGTCAAGGTCACGAACGAAAAGGGCTCGTCCAACGCTACGCACTCGGTCCTGGTGAAGAAGCAGGAACAAACCGGCGGCGGCTCTGACGGTGGCAACACTGGCGGCGACAACGGTGGCAACACTGGTGGCGACAACGGCGGCAACACCGGCGGCGACAACGGTGGCAGCACCGGCCAGTACCCGGCGTACAAGGAAGGTTCGACCTACGCAGCTGGTGAGCGTGTGACCAACGGCGGCAAAGTCTACGAGTGCAAGATCTGGCCGTTCACGGCATGGTGCAGCCACTCGCCCGCCTACTACGCGCCTGGCAAGGGCATGGCTTGGCAACAAGCTTGGGATCTCGTGAAGTAAATCCCATCGTAAGAAAAACAGTCTGTTGATCAGATGCAGGAAACGCCGCCACGCCTGGCGTGGCGGCTCAAGCAGTCTCCCTTTTTGCCCGCACGAAAGTGCGGGTTTTTTTTTATTTTCTTTGTCGATAAACAGTGTGGGAAAACTGCTTTAAGAAATCATTCAGCAACTTTGATCGCTATGCGCCAAGCACTGAGAATGAATTCACCATGCGCTGCGGTTTGCGATGGCGGGTGGTTTGTTCAACTAATTGTGAAGTGGTTATATCAATGGCTAAATTCAAAGTAACTCTATTGGGCGGTCTCGTGCTGGCGGCCGTGTCCGGCTCGGTGCTGGCGCACGGCACCATGTCGCATCCCAAGGCGCGTATTCTGCACTGCCACGCCGGTAGCCAGAGCGAAGGCTGCAAGGCGTTCAGCGCGCAAGGCGGCAGCGTTTATGACTGGCGCGAAGTCTGGCAGAAGCCGGGCGGCGAAAACACCGTGGCCACCACGCCGGGCGATCGCCTGTGCGACGGCGGCACGAAGCCCTCGCATCGCGGCCTGAACGCGCTGGCCCAGTGGCCCGTCACGACGCTCAAGCCCGACGCTAACGGCAAGGTCACGCTGAAGTGGAACCACACGGTGGCCCATCGCACGAAGTCGCTGCAGTTCTACATCACGAAGATGCCGTACGACTCGACCAAGCCGGTGCAATTCTCCGACTTCGAAAAGTTCTGCGAAGTGCGTGACTTCACGCCGGCTTCGGCAGGCGAAGGCCGCGAGCAGGAATACAGCTGCACGCTGCCGGCTGGCAAGACGGGCCGTCACCTCATCATGAGCGTGTGGAACACCAACCACGTGGGCGACGGCGTCACCTCGGGCGAATCGTATCGCGCGTGCGGCGACGTGAACATCGAAGGCTCCACCAACGTGATCCAGCCGTCCGACATCGGCGCGCTGTACTCCATCGGTGAAACGAATGCGGGCGACTCGCTGATCTGGCGTCTGGCCGATCCGAAGCGCAACGGCGAATACCTTGAGCAGTTGCGCGTGCCGCTGGACGAGAACGCTGCGCAGGGCGAGCGTTGGACCCAGGCTCTGGGCAACGCCGTCAACGGCATGTCGCAACGCGTACGCGTGGGCCAACTGGGCGCTGACGGCAAGACCGTGACCCCGGTGGTGGGCGTGGACAAGTCGCACGTCTACTCGATGGACGGCAGCAAGTACCACTTCGTGATCACCAAGGAAGCCGCCGTGGTGACGCCGGATCCCGTGATCATTCCGCCGAAGTCCATCGTCTCTGGTCCGATCGCCGCGCAAGCAGGTCAGAACGTGACGCTGTCGGGCTCGGGTTCGACCGGTACCGACCTGAAGTTCTCGTGGACTGTGCCGGCCGGCATCAGCGCCTCGGTGAAGGATCAGCCGACGCTGAATTTCGCGGCGCCCACGCTGACGAAGGACCAGAAGTACTCGTTCACGCTGACCACGCGCAACGACAAGGGCAGCTCGGACGCGACCCACGTGGTCACCGTCAAGGGCAAGCCGGATGTCGGCGTTGAAGACGGCGGCAACGGCGGCAACGGTGGTAATGGCGATGCGCCGCCCGCCTACAAGCCGGGCACTGCCTACAAGGAGCTGGAGCGCGTGACGAACCTGGGCAAGGTCTACGAGTGCAAGGCATGGCCCTACACCAACTGGTGCGGTCAGTCGCCCTTCCATTACGAGCCCGGCAAGGGCATGTACTGGAACCAGGCATGGACGCTGGTGAAGTAACGCGCCGCTGATGACGTGGGCCTGGGGCGCATTTGCCCAGGTCCACGTTTCAAGGCAGCCCTCCTCTGCGGTATCGGGAGGAGGGCGTTTGCTTTTTTGCGTTGCGGATAGACGCCGCAACGGCAACCTCAGAGTTGACATGAAAAACAAAACACAATTATCGATATTGGCGATGATGATCGGCGCGGCCTTGGCCTCGCCCGCCCTGGCGGCGCAGACCGAGGAACCTCGGCCTGTCTTCATCCGGCTCAAGGCCGAAGCGCCAAGTCCGACGCAGCGCATGGCGCCGTCGCCGGAAGTGGCGAAGTCGATGGACGCGCTGACGCGCCTGGCCAATGGCATGCGGCCCCTGGTGACGATATCGCCGATGGCGCGCAACATGGAAGACATCGCTGCGCTCGAACGCCATAACCTGACCCGCTACTACAAGATCTCGGCCGAGATGATGCGCGGCCGCGACGCGCAGGCGCTGGTCAAGCAGCTGCTTGAGAACCCGCTTGTGGAAAGCGTGCAGATTGAGCCCAAGCCCGTGTCCCTGCTGGAAGGTGCGGAGAGCGAACCGTTGCTGGAGATTACCCGTTCCTCCGGCATACGCGACTACACCAACTGCACAGGTGGTCTGGCCGTCGACTGCCAGAACTACATGACCTCGCCCACGCCCAACTACTGGAAGCTGGGCGGCGTCAATGCGTTCGAAGCGCAGCGTCTGACGGGCCACTATGGCGCGAACGTCAGGGTTGTGTCCAACGAGATCGGGCATTGGGATTTCGATCACATCGATCTGCCCAAGCCCTTCTTGCACCATGGCGAATATGTAGAAGCGCCCGATGCGCATGACACGATGACGGCGGGCATCATGTTCGGGCAGAACAACGGCTTTGGCGTGACGGGCATCGTGCCCGAGGCGCAAGCCGGCTACACCAAGTTCAGCGCCTCCGGCATGGTGGACCTGCGCAACGTGCTCAATGCCGGCGACGTGGTGCAAATTGGCGTGCAGTACGGACTCAGCGGTAGCTGCGGCGGGTGGACCGCCGATTGCCTGTTGCCGGTGGAATATTCGGATGTCGTGTTTGACGCCATCTCGTATCTGACGCAGGAAAAGGGCGTGCACGTGGTGCTGGCGGCCGCCAACGGCGGGGTCAATCTGGACGATCCCTATCACGGTGGCCGCTATGACCGCACAAAGCGGGACTCGGGCGCCATCTATGTGGGTTCAGCCAACGCCAACTCGGGCGCGCGCCGCCCTTCATCGGAATTCGGCAGCCGCGTCGATACGTTCAGCTGGGGCAGCAACGTGACGACCACGACCTGGGCGCCTGGACGTCACAACCTGTACAGCACCACGTACAACGCTACGTCGGCAGCCAACCCGATCATCGCGGGCAGCGTGGCTTGGCTGCAAAGCCTGGCGCGCGAGCGCGGCCTGGGCAATATTCCGCCCAAGGTTATGCGGCAGATCCTGGTCGATAGCGGCAACCCCTTGCCAGTCGTCGATCCGGCGCGCCCCATCGGCGTGCAGCCGGATCTGGTGCGCGCGGCCGAACTGCTGGGCGGCGATGCGTCGGTCGTGCAGGGCCCGCAGGCTCACGTCTCGGGCGCCGCGACCGCGAACGCAGGCGAGACCGTTGCGTTGTCGGCCGCCGATTCCAAGGGCAAGGACCTGTCCTACGCCTGGAGCAGCCAGCCGACGCTGAAGTTCGTCGAGCAGGGCGACAAGGCCTCGTTCGTCGCGCCCGAAAGCGCGAAGGACGTTGCCTACCGCATCACGCTGACCGTCAAGGACGCGCAGGGCCGCAGCGCCACCGCGCATCACGGCGTGCTGGTCAAGGCCAAGGCTGCTGGCGTGTGCGCCAACGCCCCGGCCTGGGATGCCCGCAAGACCTACAACGTGCATAACGAGGCCGTGTCGTACAACGGCAAGCTGTATCGCCAGAACTACTGGAACGTGGATGCTCCGCCAGACAGGAACTCGGCCCAATACGGCAAGCCGTGGAAGCTGCCCGAGGAATGCGCGCAAGAGCCGGCGCCGGTTGCGCCTCCGGTTGCGCGGATCAGCGGACCTGCCGAAGTGATGGCCTTGCAGGCGGCCACCTTGTCGGCTACCGGTTCGACGGGCCAAGGGCTGAAGTACGCGTGGTCGAACGATGATGGCGTTGCGCTGCAAGTCAACGGTTCGACGGCGACGTTCTACGGACCGCCGCTGGCCCAGGACCGCAACTTCTCGTTCAAGCTGACGGTCACTGACGAGCGCGGCCGCACGGCGACGGCGACTCACGTTGTGAAGGTCAAGGCCAAGGAGCAGCCCGTCGAGGTGATTGCGCCGCAGGCCAAGCTGAGCGGACCGGCGACGGTCAAGAGCGGCGAGCGCGTTGTCCTGTCGGGCAAGGCGTCCACCGGAACGGACCTGCGCTATCGCTGGGCCGTGCCGAGCGGTATCTCCGCTGGCGCGCTGGACCAGGCCGACATCAGCTTTGTCGCACCCGTCAGCGCCACGGACAAGCCCTACCGATTCACGTTGACGGTCAGCAATTCGCGCGGCGAAGCGCAGGCCAGCCACACCGTGACCGTGACGGCGCAGCAAACGGGCGGCGGCTATCCGCAGTACCAGGCTGGCACGATCTACCGTGCAGGCGACAAGGTGATGAACGGCGGCAAGACGTTCGAGTGCAAGAACTTCCCGTACGCCGGCTGGTGCAGCCAGTCCCCCGCGCACTATGCGCCGGGTACCGGTTCGCATTGGCGCGATGCGTGGATTGCGCGTTAACTGAAGCGCGTTCGGGGCTTGCGCATCAGGCCCTGAGCGTATGACGTGCTGCGGCCCCCGCCCGATCTGGGTGGGGGCCGCTTTTTTTTGTGAGGCGTGCGCCGGGCGGCGTTATTCGCGCATCTCAGTCGAGCAGTTCCGTCGCGCACCTTAGTCGAGCTTTTCAGTCGCGCATGTCGGTGATGACGCGGTACGCGCGCAAATGGCCGTGAGGGTCAACCTGGCACAACATGACGTCATGGTCTTGGCAGGCGAGCGTCGCGGCGCTGGCCAACGCGGCGTTCATGCCGCCCAGATCCAGGCCCAGAGCGGCGTCCTGGTCGGCGTCATGCCTGATTTTTGCCAGGATGTGCTGGAGGTGGCGATAGGACTGATGGACGTCTTCCGAATCAGGCATCAGATGGCCTTGCACGCGCACTTGTCCCGGCACGGACGAGGCGGGCAGCGCGGCGAGTTCGGCGGTGTCCCGGCAGAGTGCGTGAAAGGTTCGAGTGATGCCTGGATCCGTGGACGCGTCAGGCAAGAGGAAAGGATGATGGCTTGTCACGCGTCCGATCAATTGAGTCGGAGCCGTCGAGGCGGCGACAGGGCGATAGCGATGGCGGCGCTTGAAATGATGCACGGCCAGCGCCGACGAAGCGAACGCCATGGCCAGTCCGGCCAGGAGCGGGATCAGCCAGATCATCAGGCTGGGGTGGTCCGAGAACGGGTGTTGATAGTCTTGGACCGTGCGGGGGTACAGGTACCGCAGCAAGGGCTTGAACATCAGCCCTTCATTCAGGGCGTCGGTGACCCAACTGATCAGCACGACCGACCCGAGTGTGTAGGTAGCGGTTTTCAGGCGGTGGATGAACACCGCGCGCGTGAATGCCATGGCCAGCTCTCTCCGCAACGCGCAGCCGCGACATGCGGCCGCGATCAAACGCAAGAGCAAAGCACTTGTGCTGGCAGGAAGCAATCAGATGAGTCTGGTATTGGAGCGGGAAGGGCGGTGATAGGCAGCGCATGGCCACAAAACGCCAAGACGCCAAAACCAAAAAGGGCCCGGACAATGATGTCGGGCCCTTTTGGGTGATTGCAGCATGATGGGACGGTGCACATCAGACGCTGCAAATCAAAATTTGGAGCGGGAGACGAGTCTCGAACTCGCGACCTCAACCTTGGCAAGGTTGCGCTCTACCAACTGAGCTACTCCCGCATGGGTTCCGTTCGTTGCCGGTCAGAACCTGTTTCTTATTCACTCTGATCAACTTGGTTATCGATCAGAAGGCGCGCATCTTACATGATTTTTTCGAGCTTGTCATCAGCCTGAGTTTTTTGCATTTTCGCCGTAAGGCTTTTCGGCCTGTCTCTGTAAAGAGCGGCTGTTGAAAGCGCGGTGAACTCAAACCAAAACACTCAATCAAGTAATATGAGCGAAGACAGAAACTATAGCATAACCCGTAGCACCCATGTCAAATCCTTCTGCTATCGATGCGGCGCCAGCCGCGTTGACTCCCGTTGTCCAGGACCTGAGCCGGCTCAATACGCTGCGATTGGCATCCTGCGCTGAAGCCTTCGTGTCGCTGGATGACGTCGCGCAGTTGCCGGCGTTGACGGCGCTGGCCCAAGACGCGCAGCGTCTGCTGGTGTTGGGGGGCGGCAGCAATCTGGTGTTGCCCCAGCGGGTTCCTGGCCTGGTGGCCAAGGTTGGGTTCAAGGGCGTACGCCTGTTGCAGGCCACACCGCAGGCCTGGCTGGTCGAGGCGGCGGGTGGAGAAAACTGGCACGGCTTTGTCGAGCACTGCGTCGCCCAGGGATGGGACGGGTTGGAAAACTTGGCGTTGATCCCGGGCACTGTGGGGGCCGCGCCGGTGCAGAACATCGGCGCCTACGGCGTGGAGTTCGATGCGCGCTTCCATAGCCTGACGGCGTGGGATGTGCAGGCCGGCCGGTATGTGGAAATGGGTCCGTCCGATTGCCGCTTCTCGTATCGCGACAGCGTGTTCAAGCACGATGCCCCGGGGCGGTGGATCATCGTTTCCGTGCGCTTTGCCTTGCCGCGACCCTGGCGGCCGGTGCTGGGCTACCCGGACCTGCAACGCCATGAGCGGCTTGCGCACGGCGCACCCAGCGCGCGGGACATTTTCGACGCGGTCTGCGATATCCGCCGCGCGAAGCTGCCGGACCCCGCCGTGACTGGCAATGCGGGCAGCTTTTTCAAGAACCCCATCGTGTCGGCCGACGTGCGTGACGACCTGGCCGCGCGCTTCCCGGGCCTGGTTTCGTATGCGCAGCCGGACGGCAGCTACAAGCTGGCGGCCGGTTGGCTGATCGATCAATGCGGCTGGAAGGGGCAGGGCCTGGGCGCGGCTGGCGTGCACGACCGGCAGGCGCTGGTGCTGGTCAATCGCGGCGGCGCCACGGCGGCCGACATCATGGCCCTGGCAGGCGCGATTCAAGCATCGGTGCAGGCGCGCTATGGGGTGCGGCTGGAGCCCGAGCCGGTGGTGGTGTAGGCCGTCGGTTCGACGCATGAAAAAAGGATCCCGAGGGATCCTTTTTTGTTGGGCGACGCGCCGCGCTTACAGCCCCAGCACCGATTGCATGTCGTACAGGCCGTTGTGCTTGTCTTCCAGGAAACGCGCGGCGCGCAGTGCGCCTTCCGCGTAGGTGGCCCGGCTGCCGGAACGGTGCGTGATCTCGATGCGTTCGCCGATGCCGCAGAACGACACGGTGTGGTCGCCCACGATGTCGCCGCCGCGCAGGACCGAAAAGCCGATGGTGCCCGGCTTGCGCACGCCGGTGTCGCCGTGGCGGCTCCAGGTGGCGACGTCAGGCAAGGCGACGTCCCAGGCGGAAGCGATGGTCTCGCCCATCTTCAAGGCCGTGCCCGAAGGCGCATCGACCTTGTTGCGATGGTGGGCTTCGAAGACTTCGACGTCGTAGCCCGAATTCAGGATGCGGGCAGCCATGTCCAGCAGCTTGAGCGTGGCGTTCACGCCCACGCTCATGTTGGGGGCGAACACAATGCCGATTTTCTGCGCGGCCACTTCGATGGCGGCGCGGCCATTGTCGTCAAAGCCGGTCGTGCCGATGACGGCGCGCGTGCCGTGCTTGACGCAGGCGTGCAGGTGTTCAAGCGTGCCTTCGGGCCGCGTGAAGTCGATGAGGCAGTCGGCGTTGGCCAGTGCGTCCAGGTCGTCGGTGATGAGAACGCCGGTCTGCTGGCCCAAGGGCGCGCCCGCGTCCTGGCCCAAGGCCGTGGAGCCTTTGCGGTCCAGCGCTACGGCCAGTTGCAGGTCGGTGGACTTGAGGATGGCGTCGATCAGCATCTGGCCCATACGGCCGCTGGCGCCGGCAATAGCAATACGCATGAAAAAAAATCCTTGGGGTTACCGAAGCGGCTCGGGCGTGATGCCGGGTTGGCCGGGGTACTGGTTCAGCGGGCTGACGGGAGCGGCGGCGTCACGCTTTTGCAGCTCGTCCTCTTGCTTGATCCGTTCCATGTCCTGGTCCAGGCGCGCATCGGCCTTTTCGTCGGCCACGCTGCTGGGCGTGTTCAGCTGGTAGGGTTGCAGGTCGGGCTGCTTGTCGCCTTCCCAGCGGGTCAGGCGGTCGTTTTCGAACCAGACGGTGAATTTGCGTTCACGGGCCTCGCCGTAGCCGGGCTTGTAATAGTAGGGGTAGTCCCAGCGGTTGGCGTGCAGCACGCTGGTCAGCGTGGGGCTGCCGAGCGCGAAGCGCACTTGCTCGCGGGTCATGCCGGGCTGTAGCAGTGCGACCTGTTCCTGGGTGATCCAGTTGCCCTGCTGGACGCCGGCCTTGTAGGGGAAGCCCCACTTGTCCCCCGAGCAGCCGGCAAGGGCGATGGCCAGGGCGGCGACGGCCAGTCCGGTCTTGAGCGAGCGGGAGGGAATTCGTGCAATCATGGACACTACGCGCCCCTATTATTTGGAAGCAGACAAAACCGTTATCATAAAGGTTTCATAAGGATAGTTCCGCGAGGCGGCATGAAATCAGGTGAGCCGGATCGCGGTATACCCTTGAACTTGCCCATGCCTACGCGGACGGAGAGCGATTACACCATGAGCGACCAAAGCGAACTGAAGAACATGGGTTTGAAGGCGACGTTTCCGCGCCTGAAAATTCTTGATATTTTCCGCAAATCCGACTTGCGCCACTTGAGCGCCGAAGACGTCTACCGTGCCCTTATCGGTGAAAACGTCGAAATCGGCCTGGCGACCGTCTATCGCGTACTGACGCAGTTTGAGCAGGCCGGCATCCTGGCCCGTAGCCAGTTCGATAGCGGCAAGGCCGTGTTCGAGCTGAACGACGGCGACCACCACGATCACCTGATCTGCACCAATTGCGGCACCGTCGTCGAATTTTCGGATCCGGAAATCGAAAAGCGCCAGCAGAAGATCGCCAAGGACAACGGTTTCGCGCTGGAAAGCCACGCGATGGTGTTGTACGGCGTGTGCAGCAGCTGCATGAAGGGCCGCTGATCCGTTAGCGCCCCCTCCCACGGTCCGTGGCCGCGCTCACTGCGGGCCAGTGAGATCAAAAGCCCCTTCTTTTGGAAGGGGCTTTTTTTCGTCTTGCGGCAGCAGGGGGGGGCGTAATTCAGCCAGCGGGTTGGCCGAAGCCTTCCAGCATTTCGCGAGCGTGTTCGCGCGTGGTGGCGGTCAGTTTGATGCCGCCCAGCATGCGGGCGATTTCCTCGACGCGGGCCGGGGCGTCCAGCTCTTCGATGCTGGAGCGCGTGGTGCCGCGAGTCTCGGTCTTGCTGACCAGGAACTGGTTGTTCGCGCACGCGGCCACCTGCGGCAAGTGCGTTACGCACAGCACTTGGTGGCGTTCGCCCAATTCGCGCAGCAGCTTGCCCACGGCTTCGGCCACCGCACCGCCGACGCCGCTGTCGACTTCATCGAAAATCAGCGTGGGCACGCGAGCCGCGCGGCTGGCGATGACGGACAAGGCCAGCGAAATTCGCGACAGCTCGCCACCCGAGGCCACCTTGGCCAGCGGGCGCGGCGTGGTGCCGGCGTGGCCGGCCACCAGGAATTCCACCTGCTCGTTGCCGTGCGCGGAGGGTGCTGCGGCGGCAAGCGTCGGTTCGAACTTGCCGCCTTGCATGGCCAGCGTCTGCATCGCTTGGGTGACCTGCTTGCCCAGATCCTTGGCGATCTTGCGGCGGGCCGTAGTCAGCTTGGCGGCGGCTGCGTCGTATTGCGATTGCGCGGCAAGCGATTGGGCGCGCAGCGCATCGATGTCGCCCGCCGCTTGCAGGGCGGCCAGCTCGGCATGCAGCGAATCGCGCAGTTCGCATAGCGCGTCGGGTTCGACACGGAATTTGCGTGCGGTTTCAAACACCAGGCCCAGACGCGCTTCGACGTCGGCCAGCCGTTTGGGATCGAGGTCCACGCGGCTGACGTAGTTGTTCAGGTCGGACACGGCTTCGCTGATGGCGATACGCGCCGATTCCAGCTCGTCGACCACCCCTTTCAAGCCGGGGTCGTGCCGCAGCATCTGGGACAGTCGGTGATTGGCGGCCGTGATGCGGTGGTGCGCGGAATCGCCGTCGCCGTCCAGCGCTTCAAGAATCTGCGAGGCACCGTCCAGCAGCGACTGCGAGTGCGACAGCCGCGTGTGCTCGGATTGCAGCGATTCCCACTCGTCGGGCCCCAGGGCCAACTGGTCCAGTTCGTCTACCTGCCATTGCAGGCGGTCGCGTTCATTGGCCAGGCTGGCCGCGTCTTTTTCGGCGGCTTCAAGTTGACGCGCCAGCGCGCGCCATTGTTTCCACGCCTGGCCCACCGTCTGGCGCAGATCGCCATGGCCGCCGTGCGCGTCAAGAAGATCGCGTTGGGCGTCGGGCCGCATCAGGCTTTGATGGGCGTGTTGGCCGTGGATGTCCACCAGGCTGTCGCCCAGCTCGCGCAATTGGCCTACTGTTGCCGGCGTGCCGTTGATGTAGGCCCGGCTGCGGCCCTGGGCGTCGATGACGCGGCGCAGTGACAGTTCGTCTTCGGCGTCGATCTCGCGCTCGGCCAGCCAGGCGTGCAGCGACTTGGGGGTGTCGAACACGGCGGTGATATCGGCGCGCGGCGCGCCTTCGCGCAGCATGGACGCGTCGCCACGTTCGCCCAGCGCAAGCGCCAAGGCGTCCACCAGGATGGATTTGCCGGCACCGGTTTCGCCGGAGAAGACAGTGAAGCCGGGGCCGAAATGAATTTCGGTCTGCTCGACGATGACGAAGTCGCGGATATGCAGGGTGCGCAGCATGTCGGGGCGCTTACTACTCTACGTTGTCGGTGGCCTGGGGCATCAGATTCCAATGCAGCTTGCGGCGCAGGGTGGAAAAGAAGCTGTAGCCCTCGGGGTGCACGAAGCGGATGGTGTATGGCGCGCGCTGCACGACGATACGGTCGCCCGGTTGCAGGTCGGACCATGTCTGCATGTCGAAATGCACGCTGGCGCCCACTTCCACACGGCCCATCGCGGTAAGCGTCATGTTCAGCACGCCGGTATCGGGAATGACGATCGGGCGATTCGACAGCGTCTGCGGCGCGACGGGCACCAGCACCATGGCGTTCATGCCCGGGTGCAGGATGGGGCCGTTGGCGGACAGCGCATACGCGGTCGAGCCGGTGGGCGTGGCGATGATCAGGCCGTCGGCGCGCTGCGTGTACATGAACGCGCCGTCCAGCTCGACGCGGACTTCGATCATGCCGCCGCGCCCGGCGCGGTTCAGCACGACGTCGTTGAGCGCCGACGCGGAATACATTTTCTGGTCGCCGCGCCACACGCTGCCTTCGAGCAGCATGCGTTCTTCGATCTGGAAGCTGCCTTCCAGCACGCGCGCCAGCGCGCCGTGCGCGTCTTGCAGAGGAATGTCGGTGATGAAGCCCAGGCGCCCGTGGTTGATGCCGACCAGCGGCACGCCATAGGGCGCCAGATGCCGACCCGCGCCCAGCACGGTGCCGTCGCCGCCCATGACGACGGCCAGCGACGCGTTCTGGCCGATCTCTTCAAGGGTCGCAATGGGGTATTCGGTCAGGCCGGTGTTGCGCGCGGTGTCTGCATCGATGAGCACGTGCCTGCCCGCTTGCGTCAGCGCGTGCGCAAGGGCTCTCAGCGGTGTGTCCAGGCCGGTGTCCTGGTATCTGCCGATCAGGGCGACGGTAGGAAAGTGCATGGATGCGGGCGTATCAAAAGGGCAAAGGCGATGGCCAAAACCTGCCCGGAATGGGCCGATTAGCCGATTATATGGGGCCGCATATCTGCTTGCGGGACAAAAATCGCCTTTATCCTAAAAGATTCCTTAAAATGCCCGCTATGGATGACCGCGCACGCGCACTACTGAAAGCGTTGATAGAACGCTACATCGCTGATGGCCAGCCCGTCGGCTCGCGGACGCTATCGAAAGTCTTCGACTTGTCCCCCGCCACCATCCGCAACGTCATGGCGGATCTGGAAGAGCTGGGGCTGATCCATAGCCCGCACACCTCCGCCGGCCGCGTTCCGACGCCGCGGGGCTATCGCATGTTCGTCGATTCCCTGCTGGCCGTGCAGTCCTATCAGCTACAGCCGCACAACATGGGCGAAATGCTGTCGGCCGCCGAGCCCACGCGCGCCGTCAACGCCGCCGCCGCGCTGCTGTCGAACCTGACGCAATTTGCGGGCGTGGTGCTGACGCCCAAGCGGGCGCAGGTGTTCCGGCAGATCGAATTCATCCGGCTGTCCGACAAGCGCGTGCTGCTCATCATCGTCACGCCGGATGGCGATGTGCAGAACCGTATCCTCTTCGTGCAGCGCGATTACGCCGAAGCCGAATTGCTGGAAGCCGGCAATTTCTTCAACATGCACTTCGCGGGCAAATCGTTCAATGCGGTGCGCCAAACCCTGTCCACCGAACTGGCCCAGCTGCGCGAAGACATCTCGCGGTTGATGCAGGCAGCGGTCGAAGCCAGCGCCGAAGCCGCCGAAGATGGCGACGCCATGGTCATTTCGGGCGAACGCAAGCTGCTGGACGTGACCGATATCGCGTCCGACATGGACCGCCTGCGCAAGATGTTTTCCCTGTTCGAGAAAAAGACCGACCTGCTGCAACTGTTGGACGTGTCCAGCCGCGCGCAAGGCGTCCAGATCTACATCGGCGGCGATTCGCAATTGGTGCCCATGGAAGAAGTCTCCGTCATCACCGCGCCCTATGGCGTGGACGGCAAGGTGGTCGGCACCCTCGGGGTGATCGGCCCGACCCGCATGGCCTACGAACGCGTGATTCCCATCGTGGACATCACGGCGCGCCTGCTGTCCAACGCACTCAGCCACAATCAGTAGTTCCATTCAAAGCTGCATCCTCCTCGCGGAGGAAGGGGAGTTTTTGTGTTTCTTCGCCTGTTCAAGTATTTGTGGCCTGAACGCTACCTGCCGGAAATCGAGCAGGACGACCCCTTCAACGAAGACCCGCCGGCCCGCACGCCCGGCAAGGTTGGCGTGTTGCTGGTCAACCTGGGTACGCCGGATACGCCGGACAAGCAGGGCATACGCAAATACCTGGGCGAATTCCTGTCCGATCCGCGCGTCATCGAAATTCCGCGTTATCTCTGGAAGCCCATCCTGCATGGACTGGTGCTGACACTGCGGCCCAAGAAGCTTGCGCCGCGCTACGCGGGTGTCTGGCTCAAAGAGGGATCGCCCCTGATGGTCTACAGCCAGCGCCAGGCCGACGGCGTGCGCGCCGCGCTGGAGGCTGCCGGCATCGACGCCGTGGTGGAACTGGGCATGCGCTATGGCAACCCGTCGATCCCGGACGCCATCACGCGCTTGCGGGCGGCCGGCTGCGAACGCATCCTGACCGTACCCCTGTATCCGCAGTACGCGGCCAGCACCACGGCCACCGTCGTCGACGCAGTGACCCGCCATGCCGCCCGCCTGCGAGATCAGCCCGAACTGCGCTTTACCAAGCGGTTTCACGAAGACCCGGCCTGGCTGGATCCCCTGGCCGCTCGTATCGAGGCGTTCTGGCGCGAGCACGGCAAGCCGCAAAAGCTGGTCATGAGCTTTCACGGGCTGCCGCGTTATTCCATCGAACTGGGCGATCCGTACTACCGCGATTGCATGGAGTCAGCGCGCTTGTTGTCCCAGCGGCTGTCCCTGCCGCGCGAGCAGATCGAAGTCACCTTCCAAAGCCGTTTTGGCACCGCCCGCTGGCTGGAGCCGTATACCGAGCCCACGCTCAAGGCCCTTGCCGCCTCGGGCGTCAC
Organism: Achromobacter piechaudii NBRC 102461; assembly: GCF_001571245.1. Taxonomy (GTDB): domain Bacteria; phylum Pseudomonadota; class Gammaproteobacteria; order Burkholderiales; family Burkholderiaceae_B; genus Achromobacter; species Achromobacter piechaudii. Next base: position 449,830 of record NZ_BCTK01000005.1, read on the forward strand.
TGAGGTGGATGTGGTGTGTCCGGGATTTGTGGCAGACTGTCTAGAAACCCTGGAAGAGATCAGCCTGGAATGCCGGGACGCCTTTATCGAGGCGGGCGGCAAGCAGTTTCGTTACATCCCGGCGCTGAACGATGATCCCGCATGGATCGCCGGTTTGGCCACCCTGGTGGAACGCAACTTGCAGGGCTGGCCCTTGCAGGTCCAGCCCCCTACGGACTTGAAGGAGAAGGCGCATGCACCATGATCCCAAGAGCGGCAAGAATGTGAAAAAGGGGACGGTTGTCACCCCGGTGGACGAGGATCAGGTCGAACACGATCTGGACGAAGCGCTGGCAGACACCTTCCCGGCCAGTGATCCCATCGCCATCCGGCCCGAGCCGGAAGACGATGACGCGCATGTGGACCATGCGCTCAAGGAAAGCTTTCCGGCCAGCGACCCGGTCGCCCCGGCGCAGCCGCACAAAAAGTAGCGCGGGCAGGCCGCCGTACGTAGCGGTCAGTCCCGTCCAGGCCCGGGCGGGCGCCGTCAGGGAATATTTCGCTTTCCCGGGCTTGAAATAGGGGTATTGGCCCCCATTCATGTCTGCGAAAGCCATTCTTTTTGGAGGATTCCCCATGACGGCACCCCACGAGCCTGTAGATAAGACGCCCGAAGCCGGCCAGAACGCCGACACGGCACCCGCTGCCCAGGACGCCGCTCAGGCCGAGCTGAACGAGTTGCGCGCCCAGTTGGACGCCGCCCAAGCTACCGTCAATGAGCAGCACGACCAGCTTCTGCGTGTCCACGCAGAAGCCGAAAACGTGCGCCGCCGCGCCCAGGAAGAAGTGTCCAAGGCGCGCAAGTTCGGCATCGAGTCGTTCGCCGAAAGCCTGGTTCCGGTCAAGGACAGCCTTGAGGCCGCCCTGGCGCAACCCGACCAGACCGTCCAGACCCTGCGCGAAGGCGTGGAAGTCACGTTGAAGCAGTTGTCCGCCGCGTTCGAGCGCAACATGCTCAAGGACATCGCACCGGCTCAGGGCGACAAGTTCGACCCGCACCTGCATCAGGCAATTTCGTCGATTCCCCACGAGCAGCCCGCCAATACGGTCGTGCAGCTGCTGCAAAAGGGCTATGCCATTGCCGATCGCACGTTGCGTCCGGCGCTGGTAGTCGTATCGGCTGGCCAAGGCTGAACTGCCGGCCAGGCGTCATGACCGACCCCCGCTTCGATCCGGCAGCCGTCTTCCAGGTGTTTGGCATGCGTCATGTCGACACCGAGGGATTCGACGCCGCCGTGGTCCAGGCGCCGGGCGAAGATCTGCGCTGTGTATTTTTGTGGGGACAGGATTGCTATAACTGCAATCTTTTCAAGCAGGCAGCGCTGCTGCACCAGGAAACGTTGCTGAACCTGGGCCTGACGTGGTTCGAGGCCGACGTTTACGCCGACGAACCCCTGGGCCGGCGCTTTTCGCTGCATGGTGTCCCCACTTTTGTGCTGTATCGGGCCGGCAAACGGCTCGGTCGTATCACCGGTTGGCCCGGATTGCCCCAGTTCACGGCGGCAATCCTGCGGTTGCAAGACCCGAATGCGGAAAATTCCAGCAAGGCGTCTTGAAAACCCTGCGAGTAGCCCCAGTTATGTGGGGACAAGAAGTTTCCCTCTATTTTCATAGATCAATTCAAGGTAACCCACCATGAGCAAGATTATTGGCATTGACCTGGGCACGACCAACAGCTGCGTAGCTGTCATGGACGGCGGGCAGGTCAAAATCATTGAAAACGCGGAAGGCGCTCGTACCACTCCCTCGATCGTCGCCTACATGGACGACGGCGAGACCCTGGTTGGCGCCCCCGCCAAGCGTCAGGCCGTCACCAACCCGCGCAACACCCTGTACGCGGTGAAGCGCCTGATCGGCCGCAAGTTCGAAGAAAAGGCGGTTCAAAAGGACATCAACCTGATGCCCTATTCCATCGTCCGCGCCGACAACGGCGACGCCTGGGTTGAAGTGCGCGGCAAGAAGATGGCGCCTCCCCAAGTGTCGGCCGACGTGCTGCGCAAGATGAAGAAGACCGCCGAAGACTATCTGGGCGAAGAAGTGACCGAGGCCGTCATCACGGTGCCCGCCTACTTCAACGACAGCCAGCGCCAGGCCACCAAGGACGCTGGCCGCATCGCCGGTCTGGAAGTCAAGCGCATCATCAACGAGCCCACCGCGGCGGCGTTGGCGTTCGGCCTGGACAAGACCGAAAAGGGCGACCGCAAGATCGCCGTCTATGACTTGGGTGGCGGCACGTTCGACGTGTCCATCATCGAAATCGCAGACGTCGACGGCGAAAAGCAGTTTGAAGTGCTGTCGACCAACGGCGACACCTTCCTGGGCGGCGAAGACTTCGACCAACGCATCATTGACTACATCATCTCCGAGTTCAAGAAAGAACAAGGCGTTGATCTGTCCAAGGATGTGCTGGCGCTGCAACGCCTGAAGGAAGCGGCTGAAAAGGCCAAGATCGAACTGTCCTCGGCCCAGCAGACCGAAATCAACCTGCCGTACATCACGGCGGATGCCTCGGGTCCGAAGCACTTGAACCTGAAGATCACGCGCGCCAAGCTGGAAGCGCTGGTCGAAGAACTGATCGAACGCACGATCGAACCCTGCCGCGTCGCCATCAAGGACGCCGGCGTGAAGGTTTCCGACATCGATGACGTGATCCTGGTCGGCGGCATGACCCGCATGCCCAAGGTTCAGGAAAAGGTGAAGGAATTCTTCGGCAAGGATCCGCGCAAGGACGTGAACCCTGATGAAGCCGTCGCCGCTGGCGCCGCCATTCAAGGTTCCGTGCTGTCGGGCGACCGCAAGGACGTGCTGCTGCTGGACGTGACGCCTCTGTCGCTGGGTATCGAAACCCTGGGCGGCGTGATGACGAAGATGATCCAGAAGAACACGACGATCCCGACCCGGTTCTCGCAGACCTTCTCGACCGCTGACGACAATCAGCCGGCCGTGACGATCAAGGTGTTCCAGGGCGAGCGCGAAATTGCCGCAGGCAACAAGGCGCTGGGCGAGTTCAACCTTGAAGGGATCCCGCCGTCGCCGCGTGGCATGCCGCAGATCGAAGTCACGTTCGACATCGACGCCAACGGCATCCTGCACGTGTCCGCCAAGGACAAGGGCACCGGCAAGGAAAACAAGATCACCATCAAGGCCAACTCGGGTCTGTCGGAAGACGAGATCCAGCGCATGGTCAAGGATGCCGAGGCCAACGCCGAGGAAGATCACCGCGTTGCCGAGCTGGCGCAGTCGCGTAACCAGGCCGACGCGTTGGTGCACGCCACCCGCAAGTCGTTGACCGAGTACGGCGACAAGCTCGAAGCTTCCGAAAAGGAAAGCATCGAAGCCGCCATCAAGGACCTGGAAGACACGCTGAAGGAAGGCGACAAGGCCGCGATCGACGCCAAGGTGGAAGCCCTGTCGACCGCATCGCAGAAGCTGGGCGAGAAGATGTACGCCGACATGCAGGCGCAACAAGCCGCCGGCCAGCAGCAAGCGGCCGATAACGCGAAGCCGGTGGACGACAACGTCGTCGACGCCGACTTCAAGGAAGTCAAGCGCGACCAATAATGGCCGGGCGCTGACCAGCCTCTGCCGCCCGGTAGCCGGAGAAATCCGCCTACCGGGCGAACTCATTCTGTAGCACTGAAAAGATGGCTCTTTGTCGAGCCCACGGATCATGGCAAAACGCGACTATTACGAAGTTCTGGGCGTAGCAAAAAACGCCTCGGACGACGAACTCAAGAAGGCCTATCGAAAGCTGGCCATGAAGTACCACCCGGACCGCAATCCGGACAGCAAAGAAGCCGAAGAGAAGTTCAAGGAAGCCAAGGAAGCCTACGAGGTCCTGGGCGATGAACAAAAGCGCGCCGCGTATGACCGCTACGGCCATGCGGGCGTGGACCCCAATTCCGCCGGCATGGGCGGGGCGGGGATGGGCGGAGGCTTTGCCGACGCCTTCGGCGACATTTTTGGCGAGATCTTCGGCGGTGGCGGTGGCGGTGGCCGTCGCGGCGGCCCGCAGGTGTATCGCGGTGCTGACCTGAAGTACGCGCTGGAAATCACCTTGGAACAGGCTGCCGCCGGTTTCGACACCGAGATCCGCGTTCCCAGCTGGGAAAACTGCGATACCTGCCACGGCTCTGGCGCCAAGGTGGGCACTTCGCCCAAGACCTGCCGCACCTGCGGCGGCTCGGGCGCCGTGCGTATGCAGCAGGGCTTTTTCAGCGTCCAGCAGACCTGCCCCACCTGCCACGGCAACGGCAAGGAAATCACCGATCCCTGCCCGTCTTGCGATGGCGTGGGCCGTATCCGCCGCAACAAGACCTTGCAGGTCAAGATTCCGGCCGGTATCGATGACGGCATGCGCATCCGCTCCAGCGGCAATGGCGAGCCGGGCATCAATGGCGGGCCCCCGGGCGACCTGTATGTGGAAATCCACATCAAGCAGCACAAGATCTTCCAGCGCGACGGCGACGACCTGCACTGCGAACTGACCATTCCGTTCACCACCGCGGCACTGGGGGGTGAATTGCAGGTGCCCACGCTGGGCGGCAAGGCCGAGATCTCGATTCCCGAAGGCACGCAATCCGGCAAGACCTTCCGCTTGCGCGGCAAGGGCATTCGAGGCGTGCGTGGCAGCTATCCGGGCGACCTGTACTGCCACGTCGTGGTGGAAACGCCGGTGCGCTTGAGCGAGGATCAAAAGAGCATCCTGCGCCAGTTCGAGACCTCGCTGAACGACGGTGGCGATCGTCACTCGCCACAAAGCAAGTCCTGGACGGATCGCGTGAAGGAATTCTTCAGCTGATCAGAGTCCCTGGGACGCAAAAAGCCGCGATGTGAATCGCGGCTTTTTCTTTGGGGCGGGAATTTGGTTCGTGTCGGGGGCGGGGCGGTGTTGCGGCCTGCTTGCCGACGTAAAAAGGCCGCGGCAGAACTTGCCGCGGCCTTACTGCTAGTACTGCGTACTGCAACTGCTGGTACTTCGACTGCTGGGTACTGCAACTGCTGGTACTTCGACTGCTGGGTACTGCAACTGCTGGGTACTGCAACTGCTGATACATCGACTGCTCGGTACATCGACTGCTCGGTACATCAACTGCTCGGTACATCAACTGCGAGGTACTGCAACTACAGGTACTGCTACGACTGCGGTTGCCGCTGTGCCGGAAAAAACCGGTCCCAGGCCATGATGCCGCCCGGGACCGGCCGGGCTACAGCAAGCAGCTCACCGGGTGATCGGCGGGTATTCGAGCTCGCCGAACGTGTACTGACCGCTGGCCTTGGCTTGCGCCAGTTCCTGCTGGACTTGGGCGCGGGACTTCGCGCTGGCCTGCGTCGCGATGACGGGCGGATATTGCAGCTCGCCAAAGGTGTATTCGCCGCTGATCTTGGCTTGTTGCAGCTGGGCGCGCACTTCGTCCGAGCTCAGGCTGGCGGCCTGGGGCTGGGCGGGCGGGTAGTCCAGTTCGCCGAACGTGTATTGGCCGCTTGCCTTGGCTTGCTGCAATTCAGTCACGACCTGGTCGCGGGTCTTGGCTTGTTCCAGGCCGGCAGCTTGGGCGCCTGCGCCGACAAGCGCCAGGGATAGCAACAGGGTGGTGGTCAGGGTTTTCATGATTGGTATCTCCGAGTCATCTTGGATGGGGACGAATCCGGCGGCCCTCCGTCGTGGTTCGTTATTTGTTCCCGATGACTGAATTCTGCGCCCTATCCCACCTGGGATAAACCCTTGCTTCTTGAAAACATCTTTCCAAATATCCGAGTAATAGTCGTGATACGTGAAAATCTCCCCGTTTATGGCATGGTTATGGCCATTCTTCCCCATACGTACCGGCGCCTGCACTAAGGATGGTGCAAAAAAAAGCCCCTGCCAGCAGGCAGGGGCCTTGTGCGCGGAAAACCGCGTGCGTCAGGTCAGGGCGCGGCCTTCTTCTTGAAGTCGCCCGCGACGGCGGTGCTGAAGCCATCCGGACGCAGGTACTTGCGCAGCGCGGCGTTGACCGCATCGGGCGTCAGCGCAGAGATCTTCTTGTCCATCTCGGCCGACCATTCAAACGTGCGGCCACGTTGCAGGTAGTCGAGCCAGGTGCTGGCCAGGATGTCGTCTTGCGCACGGGCCAGGTTGCGGTAGTTCAACAGCGCGTTGATGCCATCGGTGATTTCCTTGTCGGTAAAGCCGTCTTTCAGCACGCGCGCCAGTTCTTCGCTGATCGCCTTTTCCAGGCGCTTGCGATTCTGCGGTGCGTAGATGGCGTACATGGTCCAGCTGGCGCTCGGTTCGAACGAGGAGACCGACAACGAGCTGCGCACGTTGTAGGACAGGCCCTCGGTTTCACGCACGCGATTCCACAGGCGTGACGTTTCCGACGCACCGAACAGATAGTTGCCCAGATACAGCGCCGCGTAATCAGCGTCGGTGTCTTGCAGCTTGAGCGGCATACGCGACAGGTAGAACGCGTTGGCCTTGTCGGGCGTGTCGATGTCGAACTGCTTGGCCGGGATGTCGCGGTACGGATTGGGCACTCGCGTATAGGCCGGCGCCTTTTTCCAACCGGCCAGGCCCGACTTGATGGCCTTCTCGACGGCTTCGGGTTCGAAGTCGCCCACGGCGGAATACTCGATCTTGCCGGTTCCGTAGAACTTGGCGTGGAACTTCACGAGTGCGTCGCGGTTCAGCGCACGGGCGCTGGCCAGCGACTCTTCAAACGTCGGCACGTAACGCAGATCGTCGACGGGCCACGGATTGTCCTGGCGGGCCAGGGTGCGTCCGGCCAATGCCGAGGGTTCGGTCATGGCGTTTTGAATCGACGTTTCCATCTGGCGCTGGTACTCGTCCAGCTGCTCTTTGGGGAAGTTGGCGTTGCGCACGATGTCCAGCGCCAGGGCGGTCAATTCGGGCAGGTTTTCGCCCTTGGTCGACATGGCGATCTTCAGCGTGGTGCCGCCGCCGCTAAAGCCCAGTTCGGCTTGCAGCTTGTCCAGACGATCCTGGATGTCCTGGCGCGACAGCTTGGCCGTGCCGCGTATGAGCAGGTCAGCGACCGCGCTGGCATTCACGCGCTGGCCGCGCAGGTCTTTCTCGTTGCCGAACTGAATCAGCATCTGCGCCTGCACGCGGTTGCCGCGCGTGGCCTTGGGCAAGAGCGCCAATTGGACCGGCCCGTTGGCCAGCTCCAGCTTCTTGCGTTGCGTCAGCTTGTCGATGTTCTCGGGCGTGGGGTCGAAGGCGGACGCGGCCTTGAAGTCCGGATCGCCCTTGTAGTCCTTGAACACGGCGGTCAGGTCGACGCGCTCGGTCTGCGGCGCGCGCAAGGGCTTTTCCGTGGGAATGTAGCGGCCTTCGATGCGGTTGCTCTGCACCAGGAAGGTGGTGGCGGCCTTCTGGACTTCAGCCAGGGTCGCCTTGCGGGCGCGATCGCGTTGCAGGAAGAACAAGCGCCAGTCGCCAGCGGCGATAGCTTCGGACAGCGCCACGCCGACCTGCTCGGGGTCGCTGTAGGTCTGCTCCCATGCGGTCAGCCACTTGCTGCGGGCACGGTCCAGCTCTTGTTGAGTGAAGGGCTTCTTGCCCAGCGATTCGAGCGTGCCCGTCAAGGTCTTCATGGCGGCGTCCAGGTCTTTGCCCGGCGGCAGTTGCGCGCCGAACATCGCCAGGCCCGGATCGCGGTTTTCCATGGTGAAACCAAACACGCCCGAGGCCATCTTCGTGGCGACCAGCGCGTGATAAAGACGGCCAGAAGGCGTGTCCGACAGGATCACCGTGGCCAGGTCCAGCGGGACGAAATCGGGGCTGCCCGCGGCGGGGATGTGGTACATCGCGGCCACCAGCGGCGTGCCGCCGGTGCGTCGCAGCGTGACCGAACGTTCGCCGTCCTGCACCGGTTCGACGGTGTACTCAGGAGGAAGCTTGCGGTCCGGCTTGGGCAGTTTGCCCAGCGTCTGTTCGATATCCGCCAGGGTGGCCTGCGGATCGAATTTGCCCGCCACGATCAGCACGGCGTTATCGGGCTGGTAATACTCGTGATAGAAGGCGCGCAGCTGGCCGATGTCCACGTTTTCGACGTCGGAGCGCGCGCCGATGGTGTTCTTGCCGTAGCTGTGCCACTGATAGGCAGCGGCCTGCATCTTCTGCATCAGGATGCGCGACGGGCTGTTTTCGCCGCTTTCCATTTCGTTGCGGACCACCGTCATTTCCGAGTCCAGGTCTTCCTTGGCGATCAGGGAATTGACCATGGCGTCGGCTTGCCAGCCCAGGTACCACTTGAGCGTGTCGGGGTTGGCCGCGAAACTGGCGAAATAATTCGTCCGGTCGCTGGAGGTCGAACCATTGGCTTGCAGGCCCCGGCGCGAAAACTCGCCCATCGCGTTGCGCGTGGTGGACGTGCCTTTGAACAGCATGTGTTCCAGCAGGTGCGCCATGCCGGTCTGGCCGTAGTTCTCGTTGCGAGAGCCGACCAGATAAGTCATGTTGACCGTGGTCGAGGGCTTGGATTCGTCGGGTACCAGCAGCACCCGCAGGCCATTGGCCAGACGATATTCGGTGATGCCTTCAATCGAGGCGGCCTCCGAGACGCCGGCCGGAAGATTGGCGGCGCCGGCCTGGAAGGCCAGGAAGGAGGAGAACAGCAGCGCACCCAAGGGGCGCGGCAGCTTCGATAGGGACAGGCGCATGGCAGAGAATTCCTTTCGCATGGCAGAATCCGTTGGAGTGTATACGTTGGCGATGGTTCAGGGGCATGGACCTGGGCGCTTGAAAAGGAACTGCGACATGTCGTTATCTCTTGAAGTAGAAACGCCGCGTCTTGTGCTTCGGCAATGGCGTGCCGACGACCGCAAACCCTTCGCGGCGATGAACGCCGATCCTCGCGTCACGGAATTCCTGTTGCCGCTATCCCCCGAACAAAGCGATGCGCTGGCGGCGCGGCTGGCGGCGGGCATAGACGAGCATGGCTGGGGCCTGTGGGCAGTGGAGGCGCCCGGCGTGGCGCCTTTCATCGGCTTTGTCGGCATCAAACCCATGCCGCCCACGCTGCCGTTTGCGCCGGGCGTCGAAGTGGGTTGGCGGCTGGCTCTGCCTTATTGGGGGCGGGGCTATGCCAGCGAAGCCGCCGAAGCGGCGGTGCGCGTCGGCTTCGAACAGGTCGGGCTGGACGAAATCGTGGCGTTCACCGCAGTGGGCAATCAGCGTTCGCGCGCGGTCATGGCGCGACTGGGCATGCAGCCTGACGAGGGGACATTCGATCATCCCGCCCTACCTGAAGGGCATCCGCTTCGCCAACACGTGCTGTATCGGCTGCATCGGGACCAGTGGCGCCGCCAGAATAACGGTGACGCAGACGCAGGCGGCATGCCGGTTGCGGCCGCATAAGGGGCTGCAAGCCGCGTCGCTAGAGGGTGCTGCACCGCAACATCCTTCGCGCACAAGGCAAATTTGAGGTGACCGGGCTTGCGGGTGTAAGCTTTTTCAAACGTAGTAGCTGTTGCCGACGGGATGCGCGACAGCCGTCTACCCGGCTTCCCGTCCAACGCCAGACGCCGCTCGATGCGCGGCGCCGGTGCTTGTCGTTCGCGCCTTCGCTGCCGGCATCCTGCCGGCGCATTTTTCGGAGGAACGACCCATGCTGACCGAAATCGTCACGCGTGCTTTGTCCCAATTGACCGGTAGCGCCCTGAACGGCGACGGAATCAAAGGACAGTTTCAGTACGCCTATGCCAGTGATGACGGCCAATTCGTGGCCATACTGACCCACGATATGACCACCTATGTGGTGGACCTGAACACACAAAGATATTTTGCCGAGTGCGGCGGTTCGCCCCGTGGGTTTGCCGGGCATGTGCTGGAAATGGAAGGTGCGGCGGCGCGCAGCCATCCCTGGCCGGCCGCCAATGATCTGTTTGACCTGGACATGGATGCGGACGAGCTTTCCTGGCGACAATGCCCCGGTCTGCGGCATGCGTCCGCCCCCAACCGATCTGTGGAGAGCCGCGCCGCCTAAGAGTGGCCAGAAGCGGCAACACCTCATTGAACCGGCGAACTCGCCGGTCTTTTTTTTGTGCGCCGCCGTTTCGCGACGGATATTCAGAGGGGGCGCGCCATTACACTCCCGCCATGAACTCGCCCGCCGAAATCCGCGCCCCACAAGGCGCCACCCTTGTCGACTGCACGCATGCGCGCCATGCGGATCAGATCCTGGCCATCTTCAATGACGCCATCGTCAATTCGACGGCGCTCTACGATTACAAGCCCCGGCCCCCCGAAGCGATGCAGGGCTGGTTCCAGGCCAAGCAGCAGGGCGGCTTTCCGGTGGTCGGCTTCGAGAATGAGGCAGGCGAGCTGATGGCATTCGCCAGCTACGGCACGTTCCGCGCGTGGCCCGCGTTCAAGTATTCCGTAGAACATTCCGTCTACGTGGATGCGCGCTTTCGCGGCCAGGGCCTGGGCATAGCGATGATGCAGGTCTTGATTGAACGGGCGCGCGCCAACCAGGTGCACGTACTGGTCGGCGGTATCGACGCGTCGAACACGGGCAGCATCCACCTGCACGAGAAGCTGGGCTTCACACACGCCGGCACGATCCGCCAGGCGGGCTTCAAATTCGGCCGCTGGCTGGATCTGGCGTTCTATCAGTTGACGCTGGACACGCCCGAGCAGCCGGTGGACGGCTGACGCGCTGCCCCGGCGTTATTTGGAAAGCACCCGCATGGCCTGTTCCAGGCCGGCGACGGTCACGGGGTACATGCGGTCCTGCATGATGTCGCGCATCAGCGCGATGGACTGGCGGTATTGCCACGACGCGGTGGGCTCCGGGTTCAGCCACACCGATTTCGGCCACGCGTCCAACAGACGCCGCATCCACTCTGCACCGGGTTCTTTGTTGTAGTGCTCGACCGATCCGCCCGGTTGCAGGATTTCGTACGGGCTCATGGTGGCGTCGCCCACGATGATGAGGCGCCAGTCCGGGTTGTACTTGCGCAGCACGTCCCAGGTATCGAAGCGCTCGTTCTGGCGCCGGCGATTGCTCTGCCACAGGCTTTCGTACGGGCAATTGTGGAAATAATAGACTTCCAGATTGCGGAATTCGCTGCGGGCCGCCGAGAACAGTTCTTCCACGCGGCCGATGTGATCGTCCATGCTGCCGCCCACGTCCAGCAGCATCAGCACCTTCACGGTGTTGTGGCGTTCGGGCACCATGCGCAGGTCCAGATGTCCGGCGTTGCGCGCCGTGCTGGCGATGGTGTCGTCCAGGTCCAGTTCCAGGTCGGCGCCTTGGCGCGCAAAGCGGCGCAGGCGGCGCAGCGCCACCTTGAAGTTGCGCGTGCCCAGTTCAACCTGATCGTCGTAGTCCTTGAACTGGCGCATGTCCCAGACCTTGACGGCCGACCGGTTGCCAGCCGATTCGCCGCCCACGCGGATGCCTTCCGGGTGGTAGCCGCCATTGCCAAAGGGCGACGTGCCGCCCGTACCGATCCACTTGCTGCCGCCCGCATGACGCTCTTTCTGCTCTTGCATGCGTTCTTTGAACATCTCCATCAGCTTGTCCCAGCCGTGCTTTTCGATGGCGGCCTTGTCTTCTGGCGACAGGCTCTTTTCGAACTGCTTGATCAGCCAGTCCAGCGGAATTTCCTTGCCCGCCGGCAATGCGGCCTCGATGCCCCGGTAGTACGCGCCGAACGCTTTGTCGTAGCGGTCGTACAGCGATTCGTCCTTGACCAGCGTGGCGCGCGCCAGGAAGTAGAACTCGTCCAGCGTGGGCGCCATCAGGTCGTGGCGCAGCGCGTCCACCAGGGTCAGGTATTCCTTGACCGAGACAGGCAGCTTGTGCGCCCGAAGGTGATAGAAGAAGTCGATCAGCATGTGCGGGCCACCGGTAGCTGCAAGATCAGCGGCGCTGGCCGCCGCGGGTCATGGCCGCCAGGCGTTCCAGCAGATGCACGTCCTGCTCGTTTTTCAGAAGCGCGCCCGCCATCAGGGGCACGGCCGTGGCGGTGTGTGCGTCGATTTCCGCGGCCGTGGCGTTTTCGGCCAGCAGCAGGCGCAGCCAGTCCAGCAGCTCGGACGTGGACGGTTTTTTCTTCAGGCCGGGCGCATCGCGCAGCGCAAAGAACGTGTCCAGCGCCGCGCGCAGCACGTCCTGCTTCAAGTGCGGATAGTGCACCGCCACGATGTCGCGCATCGTTTCGCGGTCGGGAAAGCGGATGTAGTGAAAGAAGCAGCGGCGCAGGAACGCGTCGGGCAGATCTTTTTCGTTGTTGGACGTGATGATGACCAGCGGGCGATGACGCGCCGAGATGGTCTCGCGCGTTTCGTACACATGGAATTCCATGCGGTCCAGTTCACGCAGCAGGTCGTTGGGGAATTCGATGTCGGCCTTGTCGATCTCGTCGATCAGCAGCACCACCGGCTCGTCGGCCTGGAAGGCTTGCCACAAGGTGCCTTGCACGATGTAGTTGCGGATATCGCGGACTTTTTCGTCACCCAGCTGCGAGTCGCGCAGGCGCGAAACGGCATCGTATTCGTACAGGCCCTGGTGCGCCTTGGTGGTGGACTTGATGTGCCATTGCAGCAGCGGCCGCCCCAATGCGCGCGCCACTTCTTCTGCCAGCATGGTCTTGCCGGTGCCGGGCTCGCCCTTGATCAGCAAGGGGCGCTGCAAAGTCAGGGCGGCGTTGACGGCCAGTTTCAGGTCATCGGTGGCGACATAGCTGTCGGTCCCGTTGAAGCGGGCAGGCGAGGCGGAGTGTGCGGACTGGGCTGCGGACATGGGCTGATGGCTTCCGAGGATTGACGGTGATCAATACCTATCGCAAGGTATTAATCCTGAGCAATTATCGTACAATCAGGCGGTTTTGCAGTTGGGTTCGACCCGCAACGTGTTTGCAGGGGGCCGACGTGTGAGCAGGCCCTAGTCCTTAAGCCATACCAAGAAGAGCCATTCCAATGAAGTTGCGAACCTCTCTGAAGTGCACGGTTTCCGTGTTGGCCGCGATGGCGTCCTGTGCGATCGCCGGCCAGGCTGTTGCTGCTGACGCAGCGCCTGTCGGTAATATCCAAAATGCCCGCGACAAGGTCTCCATGTGCATCGGGTGCCACGGCATCGAAGGCTACAAGGCGACGTTCCCCGAGCTTTATCACGTGCCGATGATTGCTGGCCAAAACGCCAAGTACATCGAAACCGCCCTGAACGAGTACAAGAAAGGCGCGCGCAGCCATCCTACGATGGACGCCATTGCCGGCAGCCTGTCCGACCAGGACATCGCCGATCTGGCCGCGTACTACTCGAATCTGAAATAAGGGGCAAACAATGAATCGCACGATGCTTGCCCTTGTGGGCGCGACTTTCGCCATGGCGGGCGCCGCCGTCCAGGCGCAGGACCTGTCGGCCGGCAAGGCCGTATTCGATAAATTCAATTGCGCGTCATGCCACGGCGCAGACGCCAAGACCGCGGTGGATCCGGCGTATCCCACGCTGGCTGGCCAGCATGCCGACTACCTGTCGCATGCGCTCAAGGCCTACAAGCGCGGGGCCTCCGGCAGCGCGGCCACCGCCAACGTGCGCAAGAACCCCATCATGGGCGCTTTTGCCACGCAGTTGTCCGACCAGGACATTTCCAACGTGTCGGCATGGCTGGCTTCCCAGCCCAGCGACCTGGGCGTGCGCAAGTAAGTACGCCTTAAAGGCTGGCGCGTCGGCGGATCAGGTCGATGTAGGTGTCGCTGTCCAGCGGCGTGCCCAGTCGTTGCGCTTCCCAGACCACTTGCCCCAGGCATTCCATGATTTCATGGGCTGCCTGGTGGGCGTCCGAGCGCGCCGTCAGCTGTTGGTAGGCCAGACGGATGCCGGGCGGATGGTCGATGGACAATTGCTCCGCGATGGCCAGGTGCATGGACAGGTGCAGGAACGGGTTGGTGCGTCCTTTCTCCACCGCGTATTCCATGGTCATCGCCTCGGGGCTTTCAAGGTCGCCGTGGTATTCGGGATGCTCGATGATCCAGTCCAGTGCGATGGCCTCGAGCGGGGTCAGCACCTCGTTGGCGCGGTGCTTGCGCCAGGTGTCGATAAAGAATTCGCGGACTTGGTCGCGTGAGGGATTGAACATCGGCGGGGGACGGAATGCGGGCTGTAGACGCATTATTTTACCGCGCGCCCGAATACCGCCGGTTGCCCCCGGCCCTTTGCGATATAGAATTGGTTGCTATCCGCTACCCGGTGTGCGGTCCGACAGGGCGTTGTTCCCTGCGGAATCGGACGCTTTCCGATGCGGTGCGTGCAGAAAAACCACCCGGAGCAAATGGAGCATTCATGTCCTACCAACATATCAAGGTTCCCGCTGGCGGCCAGAAAATCACGGTTAACGCTGATTTCTCGCTGAATGTGCCTGAACAGCCCATCGTTCCCTTCATCGAAGGCGACGGCACGGGCGCTGACATCACCCCGGTGATGATCAAGGTTGTCGACGCGGCCGTGCAGAAAGCCTACGGCGGCAAGCGCAAGATCCATTGGATGGAAGTCTATGCGGGCGAAAAGGCCACCAAGGTCTACGGCCCGGACATCTGGCTGCCCGATGAAACCCTGGAAGTCGTCAAAGACTACGTGGTCTCCATCAAAGGCCCGTTGACCACGCCGGTCGGCGGCGGCATCCGCTCGCTGAACGTGGCGCTGCGACAGCAACTGGACCTGTACGTCTGCCTGCGCCCGGTGGCGTACTTCAAGGGCGTGCCTTCGCCGGTGCGCGAACCCGAAAAGACCAACATGGTGATCTTCCGCGAGAACTCGGAAGACATCTATGCGGGCATCGAATACATGGCCGAAAGCGAGCAGGCCAAGGAACTGATCCAGTTCCTGCAAACCAAGCTGGGCGTCAAGAAGATCCGCTTCCCGAATACGTCGTCCATCGGCATCAAGCCCGTGTCGCGCGAAGGCACCGAACGCCTGGTGCGCAAGGCCGCGCAATACGTCATCGACAACGACCGCACGTCGCTGACGCTGGTGCACAAGGGCAACATCATGAAGTTCACGGAAGGCGGCTTCCGCGACTGGGGCTACGAGCTCCTGCAAAAGGAATTTGGCGCGCAGCTGATCGACGGCGGCCCGTGGTGCAAGTTCAAGAACCCCAAGACGGGCCGCGAGATCATCGTCAAGGACGTGATCGCCGATGCCTTCCTGCAACAGATCTTGCTGCGTCCGGCCGAATACGACGTGATCGCCACGCTGAACCTGAACGGCGACTACATCTCGGATGCGCTGGCCGCGCAAGTGGGCGGCATCGGCATCGCGCCGGGCGCCAACCTGTCGGATTCGGTGGCCATGTTCGAGGCCACCCACGGCACCGCGCCCAAGTACGCAGGCAAGGACTACGTCAATCCCGGTTCCGAGATCCTGTCGGCCGAGATGATGCTGCGCCACATGGGCTGGACCGAAGCCGCCGACCTGATCATCTCCAGCATGGAAAAATCCATTCTGTCCAAGAAGGTCACGTATGACTTCGCCCGCCTGCTGGAAGGGGCGACGCAGGTGTCGTGCTCGGGCTTTGGCCAGGTCATGATCGAAAATATGTAATTCGCGGCTCGTCCGCCGAAAGGTCCGCTGAACCCGCCCGCCTTTATGGCGGGCGGGTTTTGTCTAACTTATCCGCATGAAGCGCGCTGGCGCTTACGCTGTTCTTTCCAGGTTGATCGCTGTGCCCCGACTGTATGTTTCCCTGGCCACCTGGCTCGTATTGCTGGTCCCCGCACTGGCGCTGACCAGTCCGGTGGGCGGCCCCGCCGTCCTGTACCTGAGCGCCCTGATCGCGCTGACCGCCCTGGCCGTCAACGCGATAAAGCATTACGAGCCCATGGACTTTCGCGCCTTGTGGCCGATGTCGCTGGTGCTGCTGCTGCCGCTCGCCTGTATGTTCATCACCTCGGCCGTGCAAGGTCTGTGGAGCAATTCCGAGCTTGAAAAACTGTTGCGCTTTGCCTTGGCGCTGCCCGTGCTGTGGCTGTTGCTGCGCGCGCCGCGCACGTGGTTGAAGGCGGTGCAATGGAGCGTGCTGGTGGGCGCGCTGGCGGGCGCCATGCTGCTCATCGTCACCATGGAGACGGTCGGTCGCAATGGCATGGTGGACGTGGGCGGGCGTTACAACGCGGTGGCGTTCGCCAACCTGACGCTGCTGTTTGGCGGCATGACGCTGCTGTCCCTGGGCTTTGGCGCCTGTACTCGCTGGCCCCGCCTGGAAACCGCCGTCAAGGTGGCGGTGGCCTTGCTGACCGTTTACGCCACCTGGAAATCCGAGACGCGCAGCAGCTGGATGCTGTTGCCGATCCTGGCGCTGGTGTTCCTGCTGGGCCTGCGCAACTGGAGCCGTCGCCACAAGGTCTATTGCGCGGTGGCGCTGTGCGTGGGGCTGGCCGTCAGCGCCACCGCCATCTGGACGTTCAGCAGCCGCATGCACGAGATCTCGGGCGACGTGCAGGGGTTTGCAACCTCGTCCAATCGAGACACGTCCTTCGGGATCCGTTTGCAGCTGTGGCACGCGGCCTTGCTGATGTCTGAAAAAAGCCCGATCGTCGGCGTGGGCCCCAGCATGTTCCGCGAGGAACTGCGCCAGTTGCAGACGCAGGGCATCGTGACCCAGGAGGTGGTCGAAGGTTTTGGCGAACCCCACAACGACATGTTGGGGGCGCTGTCGGGCTACGGCCTGCTGGGTTTGATGACGATCCTGGCCCTGTACCTGGTGCCGGCCGCCGTCTTTTTCAGGCGCGTGGCCAGCGATGACCGCGTGATCCGCGTGGGCGCGCAGTTGGGCTTGCTGTTCTGCCTGGGATATTGCGCGTTCAGCCTGACTGAAATGATGTTCCGGAACATGCGCAGCGTGCCCAATTATTCGCTGATCGTGGTCACGCTGATCGCGCTGACCACCCCACGCCCGTCCGAGCGGCGTTAGGGCAATCCGCGCGGGCAACGCCCGCCTTGAGGCAAACCATGAACGCAAGGCGTCCCGCGCCTTGCGTTTTTTTATTCGGGCTTGCGTTAGATCAAGCCGCCTGCGGGAGCTTGGTGAAAACCCTGCATCTTGTCCGTATCCTGACGCCACGCAAATATAAACAGTCACATTCTGCCGCTAATGGTTTCATGCGGGCAGAAAGGCAATAAAGGAAATCGGGTGAAGAACTCCAGTCTGCGCAGAGAGTTGTTGTGGTTCGTTTTCGCGATTGGCGCCGCCGTGCTCGCGCTGGGAGGCTGGGACGCGTGGCAGCGCCGGGCAGAAATGCTGGAGGATCGCAAGACCGAGCTGCGGCACGTCTTGGACCTGTCCGCCGGCATCCTGCGCAACGGCAAGCAAAGCGTCAGTGAAGGCATGCCGTTGGCCGAAGCCAAGCGCAACGTCGCGCGGCGGCTGGCGCAACTGCGGTATGGGGCCGATGGCTATGTCGGCGCGTTCGGCGACGACTACGCCCTGCTGGTGCATCCCGACCCCAAGCTGGTGGGAACCAATGTGCGCGACATCAAGGATGTAGACGGCCTGCCCATCTTCCAGCGGCTGTACGCCGATGGCAAGGCGGGGGGCGGCTATGTCCGCTATCGCTTTCCAAGGCCCGGCGCGGACGAGGCGCTGCCCAAGATCAGCTATGCGGCCTACGACGCGGAATGGGGCTGGCTGCTGTTCACGGGGCTGTATGTGGACGATGTGGAAGCGGCGTTCTACCAGACGCTCTGGCGTCAGGGCAGCGTGACCATTGGTTTGCTGGCGCTGCTGCTGGTGGCGGCGCTGCGGTTTTTCCACACCCACGTGATCCGCCCGCTGGACGAGGCCGTGTCGCTGTGCGAACGGGTGGCCAATGGGGATCTGGCCGGCGAAGTATCGAATCATCATCGGGGTGAAATCGGGCGGCTGTTCGAGGCCATGGCGCGCATGCAGACTCGGCTGGAAGTCGCCCTGCGCAGCATCGTGCAGTCCACGGGCTCGATCGCGGCCGCCTCGCGCCAGATCGCGGCGGGCAGCCTGGACCTGTCGGACCGCACCGAGAAGCAGGCGGCCGCGCTGGAGCAGACGGCGGCCAGCGTCGAAGAGATCACCGCCACCGCCAGGCAAAGCGCGGAACACGTGCGGCAAGTGAGCGGGCTGGCCAGCCAGTCGGCGACCCTGGCGCGCCAGGGCAGCGAGGAAACCCAGCATGCCATCGATGCGATGCGAGAGATTTCCCAAAGCTCGCAGCGCATCGGCGAGATCATCAGCGTGATCGACGGCATTGCCTTTCAGACCAACATCCTGGCGCTGAATGCGGCCGTGGAGGCGGCGCGCGCCGGTGAGCAGGGGCGGGGGTTTGCGGTGGTGGCCGGCGAGGTGCGGGCGCTGGCCCAGCGCTCGGCCACGGCGGCCAAAGAGATCAAGGGCCTGATCGACACCTCGTCCGAGTCGGTCGCGCGCGGCAGCGAACGGGTGGGTCAGGCCAGCGCCACAATGAGCAGCGTGCTGGAATCGGCCGCCACCAGCGCGCCGCTGATGGGCGAGATCGCCACCGCGTCGGCGGAACAGAGCGTGGGCATCGAACAGATCAATCAGGCCGTCACGCATCTGGATAGCGTGACCCAGCAGAACGCAGCGCTGGTGGAAGAATTTGCCGCGTCGGCCTCGACCCTGCACGACCAGGCCGACGACCTGGCGCGCGCCGTGTCGGTGTTCAAGCTGTCTGCAAGCGTCCCGGCAGGCCGGGCACCGCGCCCAGTGCTCGTTGCAAGCGTGAGCTGAGTTCGCGGCTGGCGGGCATCATGGGCAGCCGCAGCTCGTCGGCGATCAGCCCTTGCATGGCCAGCGCGCGCTTGATCGGCGCTGGGTTCGGTTCCGAGAACAGCAGCCGGATCAGGCCGCGCAAGGGTTCAAAGCATGCGCGCGCGGCCTCGGCATGGCCGGCGCGCGCCAGCCGCATGACTTCGACGTAGTGCTCGGGAAACAGGTGTGCGCCGGCCGGGATGGCGCCGGCGCCTCCGGCCAGCCAGTGATCCGGCAGCGCCAGGTCATCGCCGCACAATGCCGGCAGCCGCCCCCGCGCGTTCAAGGTCGACAGCACGCCAGGGTTGCATTCCTTGACGGCGCTGAAGCCGGGCAAGAGCGCAAGCTTTTCCATCGTCTCGACGGTCATCGTCACGCCGGTCCGCTTGGGGATGTTGTACAGAATGATCGGACGCTGCGTGGCCCAGGCGACCTGCCGGTAATGCCAGAGTATGCCGGCTTGCGAGGGTCCCAGGTAGTAGGGAGGCGGCACCAGATAGCCCGCGGGCGCCAGCTTGTCCAGCCGTCGGATGGCGGTCGCCACCCCGCGCGTATCGACGCCACCGACGCCAAAGACCAGCGGCAGCGCGTGCGGATCGCTGGCGATGGCAGAGGCCATGTCGATCTTTTCGGACAGACTCAGCAGATTGCCTTCCCCCGTGGAGCCGAACAGCACCAGCCCGGCGATGCCGGCATTGCGGTAGTAGCGGGCCAGCGCCCGCGCCGCGTCCAGATCCACGTGGCCATCGCGCAGCGGCGTGACCATCGGCAGCCAGATTCCATCGAATGCGGTCTTTACGGTCATGTCCATGGTTCACCGCAGCGTGATGGCCGGGGCCAGGCGCACCGCGCCGAATTCCGCCTGCGGCAAGCCGCGCATGACGGCATGCATCAGATCATCCAGTTCGCTGCGGACGCATTGCAGTTGCAGCGTGCTTTGCGCCTGCGCGTGGTCAACCGACAGCAGATAGACGCCGATGCGCTCGCCCAGCGCGCGGTGCAGGGCAAGACGCAGCTTCAACGCATCCAGCGTGTCGATCCTGACCGTCAGCGCGACGCGCTCGGAGGCGGGCGCGGATGCTGCGCGGCAAGTAGCGGGAGAGATCGGAAGGTGGCGGGTCTGTCGGGCAGTCATGGTCGGGGAGCGGCGCGGATCGGCGCTTGGAGCCGTCCGCGTTTGCGGTGGTTGATGACGATTCCACTATAGGAATCGCCTCGTAAAACGTGCCGATAAAAGCGGGCGCGGCGCGTAAAAAACGCGTCAACGCCACGCGCCATCAAAACGTCTTGGTCAGCGACAGCAGGGCCGTCGCGCGGCCCAGGTCGCGGCCGTGCGTATTGGTGTAGACGGCGCGGTCCGCATTGGTGTCCAGATAGGCCAGCGACACCGACAGGCCCTGGCCCATGTCGCGCGTGACGCCCAGCTTCCAGTCCGTGTATGACCCGTTGTCGACGTTGCGCACGATCTGGCGGCCGACGTGGGCGTTCAGCGTCAGGCCCCACAAGCCGGTATCGAAGTTGGCGCCCAGGTCCAGGTATTGGCTGTACTTGCTGTCGGCAAAGCCGAACAGGTTGGTGAGTGCGATCGAATACTTGAACGTCACGGGGCCGTAGCCGATACCAGCGTACAGCTCGGTGGTGTCGGGGCTGGTGTAGCCCGAGGGATAGTCGCCGGGGTAGTAGTACTGCAAGACGCCCAGATCCACCGGTACGCCGGGTGCGAGTTCGCCCTTGTAGCCGCCGTAGAAATCCATTTCGATGGGGGCGGAGACGGCGCTGTTGCTGTCTCCCAGCCAGCTGATGCTGGAGTTCCAGTTGCCCAGGTAGAAGCCGCTGGCGTGCACCAGATCGACGCCGCCCTGGATGGCGGGCCGGTTGTTGGATTGCATCAGGCCGCGATAGCGGTACTGGCTGGCCAGCGTGACGTTGGCGGTCAAAGTGATGTCGCTGGCGGCGGCTGGTGCGAGGGCGGCTTGCGGCGCGTCCGGCTGGGGCGCATCCGTCTGGACGGCGGCGGCTTGCGAGGCGTTCACTGCGGTGGAGAGCGCAAGCAGTGCAAGCGCGGCCAGGATGTTGCGGGGCATGGAAAACTCCTGCTGTTCGATGGGATCGCAACAATAGGAGGATCGGCATAAAGCGCGAGACAAGACTCGCGCCGCGCGTGTAAAGAAGGCGTCAAGCGCGGGCGTTAACCGGCGAAACGATATCCCACGCCGATTTCCGTCATCAGGAAAACGGGTTGGGCGGGATCGGCTTCCAGCTTCTGGCGCAGGTGGCCCATGTAGATGCGCAGGTAGTGATTGCTTTCCACGTGCGAGGGGCCCCAGACCTCGCGCAGCAGCTCGCGGTGCGTCATGACCTTGCCACGGTGCGCCAGCAGCGCGGCCAGCAGCCGATATTCCATGGCGGTCAGGTGCACGTGCTGGCCGTTGCGTTCGACGACGCGCCGCGCGAAGTCCACACGCACGTCCCCGAACGTGATTTCAGCGGCGTTGCCCGCCCCGCCGCGCGCATGCCGGCGCAGCAGCACGCGCAGCCGCGCCAGCAGTTCGCTGACGCCAAAGGGCTTGGTCAGATAGTCGTCCGCGCCCGCGTCCAGCGCCGCCACCTTGTCCGCTTCGGCGCTGCGGGCCGACAGCACCAGCACCGGCACTTGCGTCCAGGCGCGCAATTCGCGGATGAGCGTCATGCCGTCCTCGTCGGGCAGGCCCAGGTCCAGCACGATGGCGTCGGGCTGGCGCGTGCCGGCTTCGATCAGGCCGCGCTTGACGGTGTCGGCTTCGTGGACGGCGCAACCTTCGCTTTCCAGCGCCTGGCGCACGAAGCGCCGGATGTTGGCGTCGTCTTCAATGATCAGAACGGTGGGCTGATAGTCAAACATGCGCAAGTCGATCAAAGGGGTTCGGGAGGCATCGCGGGGGGCGTGCCCAGCGGCAGGGAGAATACGAATTGCGCGCCGCTGGCCTGGCCCGGCGTGTGCTCGACCCAGATGCGGCCATGGTGGGCCGAGATGATGGCTTCGCAAACCGCCAGGCCCAGACCGACGCCGGGCGTGGCGGATTCGCGCTCGCCCCGCGTGAACTTCTCGAAGATGCGGCGTTCCGCGCCAGGCGCCACGCCCGGGCCATTGTCGCTGACGGCCACGCGCAGTTCGTCGTCGTGGACCGCCGCATGCAGATGCAGCGTGCTGCCCGCAGGCGTGTACTTGGCGGCGTTCTCCAGCAGATTGCACAGGACGCGTTCGATCAGCACGCCATCGCATTCCACCAGCGGCAGTTGCGACAGGCTGCCGACCGTGACGTGATGCGCGGACAGCGGCTCGCGCATCGCTGCCAGCGACGCGCCCACCAGTTCTTCAATCGATTGCCACTCCAGGCGCAGCGGCGTATCGCGGCTTTGCAGGCGCGCCATGTCCAGCAGGTTGACCACCAGCGCGTGCATGCGCTGCGCCTGTTCGCGCATGGCGCGCACCGTGTCCTGCACATCGGGGGCAAGCGTGGCCTGCTGGCGCGTCAGCGTGTCGGTCATGCCGATCAGGCTGGTGAGCGGGGTGCGCAGGTCGTGCGACACGGCGGCCAGCAGCGAATTGCGCAGGCGTTCGGATTCCATGCTGACCAGCGCTTGCTGCGCCACTTCCACGTAATGCAGGCGTTCCAGCGCAATCGCGATCAGCGTGGCGTAGGCCTCGATCTGACGGCGCGAGTCGGGGTGCGAGAACAGGCTGCGGCGCGGCGCGGCCAGCGCCAGCACGCCGCGCGTGCGCATGGGGGCTTTGAGCGGCAGGTACAGCGAATCGCTGTTGGACAGGGTGGCGGTGCCCGCGCCCGCGGGCTGGCCGTGATCGTAGACCCACTGAGCCAGCGCCGATTCCAGGGGCGGCATGTCGTCCGGCGCGGGCGAGGCAAGTTTCAGGCGGTCGTCCAGGCCCAGGATGTACAGCGCGCAGCGTGAGCCGAACGTGGCGTGCACGAAGGCGCTGGCGGACGCCACGATCTGCTCGGGCAACAGCGCCGATGACAGTTCGCGCGCGAATTCGTACAGGCTGCGTGCATCGGCTTCGCGCTTGACCGAGGCCTGCGCCTGCAAGCGCAGGCCGGCCGTCAGTTGCCCGATCAGCAAACCCACGGACAGCAGCACGGCGAAGGTCAGCAGGTACTGCACGTCCGACACGGCAAACGAGGCCAGCGGCTGCACGAAGAAGAAATCGAACAGTCCTACGCTGACGACGGACGCCAGCGCGGCGGGACCGCGCCCGTGACGCAGCGCCACGCCCACCACCGCCAGCAGAAACAGCATGACGATGTTGGTCTGGTGCAGCACCGGGAAGGCCAGCATCGACAGGCCCGTGGCGGCGGCGCAATAGCACAGCGCCCAGGCATAGCCGGGCCAGGGCGATGGTGCGCGCTCGTTGGCGCCCTGGGCCGCGCGCCGGCCCAGCGTGAGCGGGTCGCGGCCCGGCGCGGGGCTGGCGGGCAGCGGCGGGGCGCCCAGCCGGATGATGTCGATTTCGGGGCAGCCGGCTGCCAGCATGTCGGCGAAGCTATGCCGGCGCCACAGCCAGCCGGGCGTGATGGCCGCCGTCAACAGGGCCGAGATGGACAGGCGCAAGCGGTGCAGGCCGGTGGCGCGTGTGCGGCCGATGACGGCCTTGGTGATGTTGTGGCGGCGCACGTAGCGCACGACGGCTTCGACCATGTCGCCGCCGGCTAGTGTTTCGGTGCGCGCGCCCAGCGAGTCGGCAAACGCCAGCGTGCGCTGCATGCGGTCCTGCTCGGCCTGCGGCGTGGGCGCGGCGCGCGGCGTGTCGATGGTGACGACGTGCAGATCGCAATCCAGCTGCTGGCTCAGTCGGTGCGCGCTGCGGATGACGTATTCGGCATCGATGTCCGGCCCGATGCAGGCCACCACGGCTTCGCGCGTGCGCCACACCGGTTCGATGGCTCGGTCGCGCCGATAGGCCTGCACGTCGTCATCGACGTGATCGGCGGTGCGGCGCAGCGCCAGTTCGCGCAGCGCGATCAGGTTGCCCTTGCGAAAGAAATTGCGCGTGGCGTGACGGGCCTGTTCGGGCAGATAGACCTTGCCTTCTTTCAGGCGGCGCAGCAGCTCGTCCGCCGACAGGTCCACCAGGATGACTTCGTCGGCCGCATCGAAGACCTCGTCGGGCACTGTCTCCCAGACCCGCACGCCGGTGATGCTGCCCACGGCTTCGTTCAAGCTGTCCAGGTGCTGCACGTTCAGCGTGGTCCAGACGTCGATGCCGGCCGCCAGCAATTCCTGGATGTCCTGCCAGCGCTTGGCGTGGCGCGAGCCGGGCGCGTTGGAGTGCGCCAGCTCGTCCACCAGCACCAGCGACGGACGGGCGGCCAGCGCGCCGTCCAGATCGAACTCTTTCAGGACGTGGCCGCGATACGCGACGTCTTTCAACGGCAGGACCGCCAGGCCCTCCAGCAGCGCGGCGGTCTCGCGGCGGCCATGGGTTTCGACGATGCCTGCCAGTACGTTGGCGCCCTGCGCGGCGTGCGCGCGGGCCGCGACCAGCATGGCGTAGGTCTTGCCCACGCCGGCCGACGACCCGAAGTACACGCGCAGCTTGCCACGCACCGCTTGGCGGGCGGCGGCGTCCAGGGTCTTCAAGAGCGCGTCGGGATCGGGACGCTCGCCAGCAATATCAGCCATGAACGCGCGGGTAAAGGGTGGAAAAGGCTGGCGATACTATACGCCGGGCCATCAGCGGGCCGGGCGCAATTGATCCAGCGCCAGGTTCAACGTCAGCACGTTGACCACCGGGTCGCCCAGCACGCCCAGCCAGGGTTGCTCGGTATGGGCCTTGATCAGCGCATCGACCTGGGCTTGCGGCAGATGGCGGGCGCTGGCCACGCGAGCCGCCTGGTAAGCGGCGGCGGCCGGGCTGATGTGCGGATCCAGGCCGCTGCCAGACGCCGTGATCAGGTCCACCGGCACGGGCAGGGGATTCTGCGGGTCGGCCGCTTTCAGCGCCGCGATACGCGCCTGGATCGCCTCGGCCAGCGCGGGATTGCGCGGGCCCAGGTTCGAGCCGCCCGAGGCGCCGCCGTTATAAGGCATGGGCGCGGTGGCCGAAGGCCTGCCCCAGAAATACTCGGGCGAGGTGAATGACTGGCCGATCAGCGCCGAACCGACAATCTTGTCGCCCTCTTTGATGAGCGAGCCGGCCGCTTCGTGCGGGAACACCACGGCCGCGACGCCGCGCGTGAGGAAGGGATAAGCCAGGCCCGTCACCAGGGACAGGGCCGCGAAGACCACCAGCGCGGGGCGCAGGATGCCGCCGGCGCTGGGGGGGGAAGACAGTGTGTTTTTCATGATGAATTCCTTGCAAGGAGTGGGGCGGGCGGCTTAGACCCAGCCCAGGGCGGCCAGCACCATGTCGACCAGCTTGATGCCGGCGAACGGCACCAAAAGGCCGCCCAGGCCATAGATGAGCAGGTTGCGGCGCAGCAGCACCGATGCGCCCAGGGGCCGATAGCGCACGCCCTTGAGCGCCAGCGGAATCAGCACGACGATGATGAGCGCGTTGAAGATCACGGCTGACAGGATGGCCGAGGCCGGCGTCGTCAGGCCCATGATGTTCAGCACGTTCAACTGCGGATACACGGTGGCGAATGCGGCCGGGATGATGGCGAAGTATTTGGCCACGTCGTTGGCCACGCTGAACGTGGTCAGCGCGCCGCGCGTCATCAGCATCTGCTTGCCGATCTCGACGATTTCGATGAGCTTGGTGGGGTTGGAATCCAGATCCACCATGTTGCCGGCTTCCTTGGCGGCCTGCGTGCCCGAGTTCATCGCGACGGCCACGTCGGCTTGCGCCAGCGCGGGCGCGTCGTTGGTGCCGTCGCCCGTCATCGCCACCAGCCGGCCTTCGGACTGATAGGCGCGGATCAGTTTCAACTTGGCTTCGGGCGTGGCTTCGGCCAGGAAGTCGTCCACGCCGGCTTCGGCGGCAATGGACGCGGCGGTCAGCTTGTTGTCGCCGGTAATCATCACCGTCTTGATGCCCATGCGACGCAGCTCGGCAAAGCGCGATTGGATACCGGGCTTGACGATGTCTTTCAGTTCGACCACGCCCAGCGCGCGATTGCCGTCGCTGACCAGCAAGGGCGTGCTGCCGCGCCGCGCCACATCTTCAGCCAGGCGCACGACGGCTTCGGGCGCCGTGGCGCCTTGCGAGCCGACCCAGGCCTGGATGGCGTCGACCGCGCCCTTGCGGATCATGCGTCCTGCCTGATTCACGCCGCTCATGCGCGATTGCGCCGTGAAGGGCACGAATTCCATATCGTTCGTGGCGCGCGCCGGGGCGTGCAGCGTTTTGTCGGCCAGCGCCACGATGCTGCGGCCTTCCGGCGTTTCGTCGGCCAGCGAGGCCAGGCGCGCGGCCTCGGCCAGTTCGCGCGGGGACACGCCGGGGGCGGGCAGGAAGGTCGAGGCCTGGCGGTTGCCGAAGGTGATCGTGCCGGTCTTGTCCAGCAACAGCACATCGACGTCGCCCGCGGCTTCCACCGCGCGGCCCGAGGTGGCGATGACGTTGGCGCTCATCATGCGGCTCATGCCCGCCACGCCGATGGCCGACAGCAGGCCGCCGATGGTGGTGGGGATCAGGCAGACGAGCAGCGCCACCAGCACGGTCACCGTGACCACCGCGCCGCCACCGGCCGCGCTGACCGCGTAGATCGAGAACGGCATCAGTGTCACGACCACCAGCAGGAACACCACCGTTAAGCCGACCAGCAGGATGGTCAGCGCCAGTTCGTTCGGCGTCTTCTGGCGCTTGGCGCCTTCCACCATGGCGATCATGCGGTCCAGGAAGCTCTCGCCGGGATCGGCCGCGATGCGCACGAAGATCCAGTCGGACAGCACCCGGGTGCCGCCCGTGACAGAGGAGAAGTCGCCGCCGGACTCGCGGATGACCGGGGCCGACTCGCCGGTGATGGCGCTTTCGTCGACGGAGGCCACGCCCGCGATGACCTGGCCGTCGCCGGGAATGGTCTGGCCGGCTTCGACCAGCACTACATCATCACGGCGCAGCAAGCCGGAGGGCTGGCTGACTGCGCGGTCGCGCCATTGGCCGGGCTGCGCGTCGCGAGCATCGGCGTCGCGAAAGCCCTTGAGCAGTTGCGCATCGATGGTGGTGCGCAGGCCGCGCAAGGTCGCCGCCTGTTGTTTGCCGCGTCCTTCGGCCAGTGCTTCGGCGAAGTTGGCGAACAGCACGGTGAACCACAGCCACACGGTGATTGCCAGGATGAAGCCGGCAGGGGCTTCGGCCTGGCCGCGTAGCGCCATGACCCACAGCAGCGTGGTGAGCAGGCTGCCCACGTAGACCACGAACATCACCGGGTTCTTCAACTGCGCGGCGGGCGAGAGCTTGCGCAGGCTGTCCAGCACGGCCGGCCCGACGAGCGAGCGCGACCACATGCCGAACGGACGGTCCTGCACGGCGACAGCGGGAGCGGGGGCGGCGCCGCCGCCCGCGCTGGAGGTTGGCATTTCAATCTTGGCCATGTTGTTTCCTAGCCTGTTGCATTCAAGGTTGCAGGTGTTCCGCGACCGGGCCCAAGGCCAGCGCGGGCACATATGTCAGGGCGCCCACCAGCAGCACCGCGCCGATCAGCAGCACGACGAAGAGCGGTCCGGTGGTGGGCATGCTGCCGGCCCCTGCGGGCAGGCGGCGCTTGGCGGCCAGCGACCCGGCCATCGCCAGCACCGCGACGATCACGGCGAAGCGGCCAAACCACATGGCGATGCCCAACAGGACGTTGTAGAAGGGCGTGTTGGCGGACAGTCCGGCGAACGCGCTGCCGTTGTTGTTGGCGGCGGAGGACAGGGCGTAGAGGATTTCGGAGAAGCCGTGGATGCCCGGATTGAGCACGCCCGCCTGTCCGGCCGATACCGACACCGCCAACGCCGTGCCGCCCAACACCAGCAGCGGCGTGGCCAGGATGACGATGGACACCATCTTCATGTCGTAGGCTTCGATCTTCTTGCCCAGGTATTCCGGTGTGCGGCCGATCATCAGCCCGGCGATGAAGACGCCCAGGATGGCGAAGGCCAGCATGCCGTACAGGCCCGATCCCACGCCGCCAAACACGACTTCGCCCAGTTGCATCAGCAGCATCGGCGGCAGGCCGCCCATGGCGTTGAGCGAATCGTGCATGCCGTTGACCGCGCCGCAGGAGGCGGCGGTGGTGATGGTGGCAAAGAGCGAGGTCGCGGCGATGCCGAAGCGCGTCTCCTTGCCTTCCATGTTGCCGCCCGGCGAGAAGGCGGTGACTGCGCTGTCCGCGCCAGCCTGGGCGGCCATCGGGTTGGCCTGCTGTTCAAAGTAGGCGGTTCCGATCGCGAAGACGGCAAACAGCACGGTCATGGCCGCCAGGATCGCCATGCCCTGGCGCCGGCTGCCCACCATTTCGCCGAACGAGAAGCACAGCGCGGCGGGGATCGCCAGGATGGCCAGCATCTCCAGGAAGTTCGCCAAGGGCGTCGGGTTCTCGAACGGATGGGCCGAGTTGGCGTTGAAGAAGCCGCCGCCGTTGGTGCCCAGCAGCTTGATCGCTTCCTGCGAGGCGACGGGACCCATCGCCAGCGTCTGGGTCGAGGTGACGGCGGGATCGGTCACGGGCTGACCCTTGGCGTCCAGCACGGGCTGGCCTTGCGCGTCCACGCGCGGCTGGTCGTAATGCAGGGCCTCGACCGTCTGCACATCCTGGTAGGGGCTGAAGTTCTGGATCACTCCCTGGCTGACCAGCGCCAATGCCAGCACGAACGACAGGGGCAGCAGCACATAGAGCGTGCAGCGGACCATGTCGGTCCAGAAGTTTCCCACGGTGGCGCTGCCGTGGCGAGCCAGGCCCCGGATCAGCGCGAACAGCACCGAGATGCCGGTGGCGGCCGAGACGAAGTTCTGCACCGTCAGCGCCAGCATCTGGGTCAGATAGCTCATCGTGGCTTCGCCGCCGTAGCCTTGCCAGTTGGTGTTGGTGACGAAGCTGATAGCCGTATTCAGCGCCGAGTCCGGCGATACGGGGCCCATGGCCGCGGGATTGAGCGGTAGCACGCCTTGCGCGCGTTGCAGGGTGTACACGACCACGACGCCGACGATGTTGAAGGCCAGCACGGCCAGGGCGTAGCGCTTCCAGCCCATTTCCGCCTGCGGGTCGATGCCCCCAAGACGGTAGATGCCGCGCTCAAGCGGGCGGCCCCAGGCGGTCAGGCGGGACTGCCCGTTTTCCATGGCGATACGGATATAGCGTCCGAGCAAGGGCGCGATCGCGAGCAGGACTGCCAGGTACAGGACCAGCAGTCCGATGAATTCGGCGGTCATCAGAATTTCTCCGGTTTGAACAGGGCGACCAGCAGGTAGACGAACAGCAGGGCGGCGGTCAGGCCGCTGATCCAATAGAGCCAGTTCATGAGGGCTCTCCGGAGGTCAGGGTTTCGCAAAACCTGAGCAGGGCGACCGTCAGCGCGGCCATGACGGCGAAGACGGCGATAAAGATGGCATCCACGTTTTTCCTCCCGGGAGCAGGGCTCCCTTCGAACGACGGGCCTGCGCGGCAAAAGCGGATGCGCGCCGGGCAGGCCAGGTGACCAATCAGGACACCGGCAGGTTACGGAGCAGGGGATAAAAACGGGATATAGGTTCGAGAGGGGGGTGTAAATACAAAATAAATGTGGGCCCCCACGCCGCGCTCGCTTCGCTCGCTTGCTGCCCCCCGAGGGGGCTGCCCCGCCTTGGGGCGGCCCGGCGGCGGGGCGGGTGGAAGTGGTGAGGGTGTTGCGCTTCGCTGCGCTTGCTTGCTGCCCCCCGAGGGGGCTGCCCCGCCTTGGGGCGGCCCGGCGGCGGGGCGGGTGGAAGTGGTGAGGGTGTTGCGCTTCGCTGCGCTCGCTTGCTGCCCCCCGAGGGGGCTGCTCCGGCTTGGGGCGGTTCGGCGGCGGGGCGGGTGGAAGTGGGTGAGGGTGTTGCGCTTCGCTGCGCTCGCTTGCTTTCCCCGCCGAGGGGCTGCTCCGGCTTGGGGCGGTTCGGCGGCGGGGCGGGTGGAAGTGGGTGAGGGTGATGCGCTTCGCTGCGCTCGCTTGCTCTTTCCCCCCGAGGGTGCTGCCCCGGCTTGGGGCGGTGCGGTCACGGGGCGGATCGCGCGCCCGATTCCGGGCATTACGGGGTGGCGGCTGTCATATTTCGGGATGGGGGCGATTCCTGAATTTGGCTCAATTTGGGGTTTTTCGCCAAAAAATCCCAATATTTAGTACATCACGGTCATTTTGCACTGTTGTGGTGCGTGGAATATGTAAATGAATGCTCCGTCTTAGGGCATTCCCCTAGTGTGGCGTTCACGCACTTGGTGCAGAATCTCTTCCCATGCAGGTGAGGAGACAAAGCCCTGCATGGGCAAATACCGGCGGCACCGGTACATAAAAAAAGTAAAGCAGTACTCAAAAAAAGCAAAACGCACAACGGCTGGCACCAGGAAGTGCCAGCCGTTGTCGCATAAAAAGCCTGGATTCCATCTGCAAGGGCTTTTCAGACGCAGCGTTTCGCGCTATTGAAGCAGGGTCTGAAAACATCCTAGCCATGCCGAAATCCCGCGCCTCTCTTTCCGCGTCCGTTCCCACCTCCTATTGGCGTCGCAATCTGCGGCTGATCCTGTTGCTGCTCATCATCTGGGCGGCGCTGACGTTCGTTCCTGCGTTTTTCGCGCGCAGCCTCAGCTTTGATTTCATCGGCTGGCCGTTCGCCTTCTGGATGGCGGCCTATGGCGCGCCGTTGGCTTACCTGATCATCGTCGGCGTTTATGCGCGGGTCATGAATCGCGCTGACGAGGCGGCCGAGGCCGAAGGCCAGGCGGCTCGCGATAGCCACTTCGATTCCTTGGGCGGGGATCGCTGATGCCGTTTTTCACCGGAGACACGCCGCAGGAATTCAGGATCCGTCTGCGGCGCATCTACGTGCTGTACACCGCCGGCTTCGCGCTGATGATCCTGATGATGTCGCTGGCCGAGATCCTCGGGATGCCGCGCAACTGGATTGGCTACGTCTTCCTGCTGGTGACGGTCAGCCTGTACGCCGGCATCGGGATTGTCTGCCGCACCTCGGATCAGGTGGAATACTACGTCGCGGGGCGGCGGGTGCCGGCCATCTATAACGGCATGGCGACGGCGGCCGACTGGATGTCGGTGGCTTCCTTCATCGGCGTCGCAGGCACGCTGTACCTGACGGGCTATGGCGGGCTGGCCTACATCATGGGCTGGACGGGCGGCTATGTGCTGGTCGCCATGTTGCTTGCGCCCTATCTGCGCCGCTTCGGCCAATACACCATTCCCGATTTCATGGGTGCGCGCTATGGCGGCAACATGCCCCGGCTGGCGGGCGTGGCCTGCGCCATTCTGTGTTCATTCACGTATCTGGTGGCGCAGATTTACGGCGTGGGCATCATCACCACCCGCATGACGGGCATTTCGTTCGAACTGGGCATCTTCGTGGCGCTGGGCGGCATGCTGGTCTGTTCGTTCCTGGGCGGCATGCGCGCGGTCACGTGGACGCAGGTGGGGCAGTACATCATCCTGGTCATCGCTTATCTGGTGCCGGTGGTGTGGCTGTCGGTCAAGCATACGAATATGCCCGTGCCGCAGTTGTCGGCGGGCGTGGTGCTGCAACAGGTGACCGAAAAAGAAATCTATCTGCAAAACGACCCGTCGGAAATCGAAGTGCGGCGGCTCTGGCAGCAGCATGCCGATGAAATGGCGGCGCGCGTGCAGGCCCTGCCCGAATCCTGGACGCTGGAAAAGGACAAGCTGCGCAGCCGGCTCGCGCAGTTGAACGCCACCGAAGCGCCCATGGTCGAGATCCGATCCGCCGAACGCGAGCTGGCCTCGTACCCGGCCAGCGTGGAAGACGCGCGGATCGTGTGGTCGCAGGCCCGCGCCACCTTCGAGGCGCGGGCCGCCCCACCCACGCCGCACGCCGAGCCGTTTCCCGCCAAGGACCCCGAAGAACAGCGCAACATGCGCGTCAATTTCCTGGCGCTGGTGCTGTGTCTGATGCTGGGTACGGCGGGCATGCCGCACATCCTGATGCGCTCGTACACCACCCCTTCGGTGATCGAGGCGCGCAAGTCGGTGTGCTGGTCGCTGCTGTTCATCCTGCTGCTGTACTTCATGGCGCCCGCGCTGGCGCTGCTGGTCAAGTACGAAATCTACACACAGGTGGTGGGATCGAACTTCCTCAGCCTGCCCAACTGGGTGCACGCCTGGAGCGCGGTCGACAGCAACCTTCTGGACGTCACCGATATCAACCGCGATGGCGTGGTGCAGTTAAGCGAGATCAGCATGGGCGCGGACGTCGTGGTGCTGGCGATGCCCGAGATCGGCGGCTTGCCCTACGTCATTTCTGGGCTGGTCGCGGCGGGTGGGCTGGCGGCCGCGCTGTCCACCGCCGATGGCCTGCTGCTGACCCTGTCCAACTCGCTGTCGCATGACATGTGGTATCGGATGGTCTCGCCGCGCATGTCGGCCGCGCGCCGGGTGATGGTGTCCAAGATCCTGCTGCTGGTGGTGGCGTTCGGCGCGGCCTGGGTCGCGGCGCGCAAGCCCGCCGACATCCTCTTCATGGTGTCCGCCGCGTTCTCGTTCGCGGCCTCGTCGTTCTTTCCCGCGCTGGTCATGGGCGTGTTCTGGCGCCGCGCCAACAAGTGGGGCGCCACGCTGGGCATGGCGGCCGGCTTGCTGGTGACCTTCGCCTACATGACGCACACGCATCCCTGGCTGCGCGAATGGGTGCTGGGCATTTCGCGCACGCAGCCGGTGGATTTGTGGTGGGGCATCCAGCCGATCGCAGCCGGTGTGTTCGGCGCGCCGGTGGCGTTCCTGACGATCATTGTGGTGTCGCTGCTGACGCCGCCGCCCGATAGCGCCACGCTGGCGCTGGTGGACTATGTGCGCGATCCGCGCGCGCGTCCTGCCGGCGATGCGCATGCGCCCGCCGACAAGGCCTAGTGTGTGTCGCAGGCGTCGGCTTGGTGGTTGTCGGGATCGATGCAGGCTTGCCACACTGCCGGGGGCAGGGCTTGCAAGAGCGTGTAGATCTGCCCCGGCGCCCAGAGCCAGTGCACACCGCCTGGGGCCTTGCCTGCGGCATCCCACACTTTTCGGCGTTGCGCCGCGCTCAAGGTGAATTGCCCGTCGGGCCCGCTATTGCCTTGCGCCAGCATGGCGGCCGGATCGCGCCGGGCGCGGTAGACATCGCCGTCTTTGCCTTGGGGCTGCACGATGGCCCAGTCGTAGTGATACGAGGGAAGCGGGGGCGCCGCCCAATTCGGGCCAGGTAGCACCAGGACGGCAAATTCCGACGCAAGCTCCTGATAGGGCAGACCCAGCATCAGCTTGTCGTTGTTCCATTCCAGGCGTTGACGGCGGTAGCGCTGGCCGGGCTGGCCTTGCGCGTCGAACCGCCTGACCTCCACCGCGTCGCCCTGGTTTTCCAGGTAGCTGATCGTGCGCAGCAGGCGTCCGGCGGCATCGTGCACATAGCGCGTCAAGGGCCGCGAGGCATCGGAGCAGGCGTTGGCGCCATGCTCGGCCAGCCAGCCGTGGCTGTCGTAGCGCAAGCAGAACTGGACGGGGGCGTTGGCCTTGCCCTGGGCATTCCGCGAGCGCATCTCGTAGCCGACGAGTCGGTCCGAGGCGTCGTACTGGAAGCGGGTCTCGAAGTCGGGTTTCGGTAGTCCGGCTCGGCCGGACGTGCGCGCCGATTCGATGGTGTTCTCGTCGAACTGCGCGATGCCGCACAAATGGCGGACGCCATCGGGGCCGCGTTCGAATCGCAATACGGTGGGGCCGATGGCAGTCGTTGGCGGGTCGCTCGAATACACCGACCAGTCCACCGCTTCCGCCCAGATCACCGGTTTGGCGTGCGTGCCCGTTGCGATGGCGACGGCGGGTTCCCACGTCTTGATGCGCGAGCCATCCAGCGCCAGCAGGGTGGCGGTTTCGTCCAGCCGCACCTGCGCCACGATGGTCTCGCGTTGGCCCGACGCCGCCATGGGCTGGCACAGGGCATGCGCCCAGGCGGGCGCGAGCGTCAGCCCGGTCAGCCACAGCAGGCGCAGCGGGCGGTCAAAGCGCGGCATTGTGTAGGTAGACGATCAGGCCCCAGAGTTCGCTGCTGATGCCGCCCAGGCGCAACGCGCCCTCGCGCGTGTCCATCAACAGGAACGGATAGGCATTGCGTTCCAGCTTGCCGGGCGGCGGCAGCCGGTAGGGCGTGAAGTGGTCGGGCGACAGCAGGTAGGTGTTGGCCATGTCGCCCACGTCCACATGCATGTACCAGACGGTCAAGGGGCCGACATCCAGCGTCGGCGTGGTCTCGGGATAGACGCCGCCCTGGCCGGCCGGGATGGCGCTGGCCAGTACGCCCATGAAGATGGTGCGCGAGCCGGCCTGCGGATAGTACGAACCGTCCTGGTCGCGCCGCGTGAAGCTCTGGCGGATGAAGCTGGCGCCTCGGGAACCGGGCACGACCGTGCGCGAGAAGCGCTCGTCCAGCTGGGCCTCGGTAAGCGGGCCGCGCATGCCGGCGAACGCGTCGAGGTCGGCGGTGAAGTCCTTGAACCACACGCGGTAGCGGGCAAGTTCGGCGGCACGGTTGAAGTCCTGTGCCATGGCGTTGCCGGCCAGCAGCAAGCTCAGGCAGAGCAGGCACAGCCTGGCCGGCAGCCGCAAGATGCGCACGGCGGCTGCGGTCAATGAGAAACCGATTTCGAGAACACGTTCATCACCACCACCCCGGCGATGATCAGGCCGATGCCGATCAGCGCCGGCGTGTCCAGGTGCTGCTTGAACAACACGGCGCCCACGATGGAAATCAGCACGATGCCCACGCCCGACCAGATCGCATAGGCGATGCCCACGGGAATCTCGCGCAGCGTCAGCGACAGGAAGTAGAACGAGATCAGGTAGCCGAAGACGGTGATGATCGACGGCACCAGCCGGGTGAAACCTTCAGAGCCTTTCAGCGCGCTGGTGGCGAAGATCTCGGCGACGATCGCCACGCCCAGGTACACCCATTTCATTTGCGCGATCCTTCCGATTGCCGCAGCAACACCAGCAGCGCGCCAGCGCCGCCTTCGCGCTCGGGCGCTTCGGAGAACGCCAGCACCTCGTTTTTCTGCACCAGCCAGGTGCGCGCCTTGTCTTTCAGCACGGGTTCCAGCCCTTCCGAGCCATAGCCCTTGCCGTGCACGATCCGCACGCAGCGGATGCCGTGATCCTGGCATTCGTCCAGAAACGAAAGCAGCGCATGGCGCGCCTGTTCGACGCGCAGCCCATGCAGATCCAGTTCAGCGCCCGCGCGCCATTGCCCGCGCCGCAGGTTGCGAGCAGTGTCGGGCGCGGCATCGCTACGTACGAACGCGGTGCCGCCTTCCGACAGCAGGTGCGTGATTTCGCCGCCATCGGACACGCCCGCGTCAGCGCGCGACGGCGTCTCGCCCAGCGCGTTGGCGCGGCGCAGCGCGGGGGCGGGCTCGGCCACGGGCTTGTGTTCCACCCGCGGGGCCTGCTTGATCGGCTTGACCGACTTCATCGTGCGTTGAAACGCCGCCATGTCATCCATGGGGGCGGGTTCAGGCTTCTTGATCGCGGCGACCCGCTTGGCCAGCGCTTCGCGTTCGCGCTCGGCCTGCAGGTCTTTTTTCAGGCGTTTCAGGTCGGCCAGGCCGACCTTACTGCCCCGCATTCTCCAACCACCGTTGAGCGTCCAGGGCGGCCATGCAGCCCGTGCCGGCGCTGGTGATGGCTTGGCGATAGACGTGGTCTTGCACGTCGCCGGCGGCGAACACGCCGGGCACCGAGGTCATCGTGGCCATGCCGGACAAGCCGCTCTTGGTCACGATGTAGCCGTCCTTCATTTCCAGCTGGCCCTGGAAGATTTCCGTGTTGGGCTGGTGGCCGATGGCGATGAACGCACCGGTCACCGGCATGTCTTCGGTAGCCCCAGTGTCCACGTGGCGTACGCGCACGCCAGTTACACCGCTGTTGTCGCCCAGCACTTCTTCCAGGGTGTGGAACAGCTTGAGTTCCATGTTGCCGTTCTCGACCTTGGACATCAGCTTGTCCACCAGGATGGGTTCGGCACGGAACTTGTCGCGGCGGTGGATCAGCGTGACCTTGCGGCAGATGTTGGACAGATACAGCGCTTCTTCGACGGCGGTGTTGCCGCCGCCGACCACGACCACGTCCTGGTTGCGGTAGAAGAAGCCGTCGCAGGTGGCGCAGCCGGACACCCCACGGCCCATGAAGGCCTCTTCGGACGGCAGACCCAGGTATTTGGCCGATGCGCCGGTGGCGATGATGAGGGCGTCGCAGGTGTAGACCTTGCCCGTATCGCCCGTCAGCGTGAACGGACGCTTGGACAGATCGACCTTCGCGATGTGGTCGAACAGCATTTCGGTGTTGAAGCGCTCGGCGTGCTTCTGGAAGCGCTGCATCAAGTCCGGACCCTGGACGCCATCCGCGTCGGCGGGCCAGTTATCGACGTCGGTCGTCGTCATCAACTGACCGCCTTGGGCCAGACCTGTAACAAGGACGGGACTCAGGTTGGCGCGTGCCGCATAGACGGCCGCCGTGTAACCGGCGGGGCCGGAACCGAGTATCAAAACTTTAGCGTGCGTGGGCGTGGACATGGGCGGGTATCTTTAGGTTAACGCCCAATTATAATGAGCCGCATGCCGCGTATCTCGACTGCTTCCCCGCGCGCCTCGCGCAACACCCGCAACGGTCCTTCGCCGCTACAGACGCGTATCTCCGCGTTGCTGCGCGAAGCCCGCTGGATCCTATTTGCCGCCCTGGCGGCCTGGCTGACTCTGGTGCTGGCCACCTGGAGCGCGTCCGACCCTGGCTGGTCGCACTCGGTGCCCGGCGACGTGGTGCGCAACCACGGCGGGCGCCTGGGCGCCTACCTGGCCGACATCCTGCTCTATCTCTTCGGTTTCTCCGCCTGGTGGTGGGTGGTGCTGCTGTTGCACCGCGTACGCGCCGGCTACCGGCGTCTGGCCAGCCAGCTCAAGGTAACTAATAGTAAGCAGCCCGAAGTGCTGCCGCGCGTTCATTGGGAAGAGGGCATCGGCTTTGTCCTGTTGCTGGTGGGCTCGTTGGGCATGGAAGCGTTGCGGCTGTCCAGCCGGGGCACGCATCTGCCCGGCGCGTCGGAAACCGCCAGCGGCGCGGGCGGCGTCATCGGTCACACGCTGGCCGATCTCATCGGCCGCAGCATTGGCTTTACCGGCAGCACGCTGGCCTTCCTGGTCATGCTGGCCATCGGTCTGAGCCTGTTCTTCTCGTTTTCCTGGCTCGCCGTGGCCGAGCGCGTGGGCTCCTGGATGGAAGGCCTGGTGCGCCGCGTCCGCAATTCCTACGCTGCCCGCGAAGACCGCAAGGTCGGCGAAGTGGCCAAGGCCGTGCGTACCGAACAGGTGGTGGCCAAGCAGGAAAAGCTGGTGCACGAACAACCGGTGCGGATCGAACCCGCCATTACCGTCGTGCCCAAATCCGAGCGGGTTGAAAAGGAAAAGCAGCAGTCGCTGTTCTTCGCGCCCGCTGGCGGCGCTGAAGGCGACCTGCCCGCGATCAGCCTGCTGGATCCCCCGCTGACCAATCAGGAAACGGTTTCGGCCGAAACCATCGAATTCACCTCTCGCCTGATTGAAAAGAAGCTGGCGGACTTCGGGGTGTCGGTCACCGTGGTGGCGGCCCAGGCGGGCCCGGTCATCACGCGCTATGAAATCGAACCGGCCACGGGCGTCAAGGGCAGCCAGATCGTCAATCTGGCCAAGGACCTGGCCCGCGCCCTCAGCCTGGTCAGCATCCGGGTGGTGGAAACCATCCCCGGCAAGAACCTGATGGGCCTGGAACTGCCCAACCCGCGCCGCCAGATGGTGCGCCTGTCCGAGATCCTGGGTTCGCAGACCTATCACGCCAGCCATTCGGTGGTGACGATGGCGCTGGGCAAGGACATCGCCGGCAATCCGGTCGTGGCCGATCTGGCCAAGATGCCCCACCTGCTGGTCGCGGGCACGACGGGTTCGGGCAAGTCGGTGGGGATCAACGCCATGATCCTGTCCTTGCTGTACAAGGCCGACGCTTCGCATACGCGCCTGATCCTGATCGATCCGAAGATGCTCGAAATGAGCGTCTACGAAGGCATCCCGCACTTGCTGGCTCCGGTGGTGA
The DNA here is from genome assembly GCF_001571245.1 of Achromobacter piechaudii NBRC 102461. Classification (GTDB taxonomy): domain Bacteria; phylum Pseudomonadota; class Gammaproteobacteria; order Burkholderiales; family Burkholderiaceae_B; genus Achromobacter; species Achromobacter piechaudii. The sequence goes on from NZ_BCTK01000005.1 coordinate 487,873, forward strand.
CCGACATGCGCCAGGCTGCCAACGCGCTGAACTGGTGCGTGGGCGAAATGGAAAAGCGCTATCGCCTGATGAGCAAGATGGGCGTGCGCAACCTGGCCGGCTACAACACCAAGATCCGCGACGCCATCAAGCGCGAAGAACCCATTCCGAATCCGTTCTCGCTCACGCCCGATCAGCCCGAGCCGCTGGCGCCGTTGCCCACCATCGTGGTGGTCATCGACGAATTGGCCGACCTGATGATGGTGGTGGGCAAGAAGATCGAAGAGCTGATCGCCCGGTTGGCGCAGAAGGCGCGCGCGGCGGGCATCCACCTGATCCTGGCCACGCAGCGTCCCAGCGTGGACGTCATCACGGGCCTGATCAAGGCCAACATCCCGACGCGTATCGCGTTCCAGGTGTCGTCCAAGATCGACTCGCGCACCATTCTGGATCAGATGGGCGCGGAAACCCTGCTTGGGCAAGGCGACATGCTTTACATGCCGCCGGGCACCGGTTTGCCGGTGCGCGTGCACGGCGCGTTCTGCAGCGATGACGAAGTACACCGCGTGGTGGAAAGCCTGAAGGCGCAGGGCGAGCCCAACTACATCGAAGGCCTGCTGGAAGGCGGGGTTGAGGGCGATAACGGCGAAGGCGCCAGCAGCGTCACCGGCCTGGGGGGCGACGCCGAGTCCGACCCGATGTACGACCAGGCTTGCGAAGTGGTGCTCAAGCACCGCCGCGCATCGATTTCCCTGGTGCAGCGTCACCTGCGCATTGGTTACAACCGCGCGGCCCGGTTACTCGAGCAAATGGAGCAATCGGGTATGGTGTCGGCGATGCAGTCCAATGGCAATCGCGAGATCCTGGTTCCCGCTGCTGCCGCTGCCCGAGAGGAAGCATGATGAAGACGTTTCACCGCCTGGCCGTCGTCGCCGCCCTGAGCCTGGCGCCCGCGCTGTCGTTCGCTGCCAGCGCGCAAGAGCAACTGAAGTCGTTCGTGACCACGGTGACGTCGGCCACGGGTTCGTTTTCGCAGTACACGGTGAACAACCAGGGCCGCACGCAGCCCGCCCAGACTGGCGTATTTTCATTCCAGCGTCCGGGCAAATTCAAATGGGCGGTGCAAAAGCCCTACGAACAACTGGTGGTGTCAGACGGCCGCGTGCTGTTCCAGTTCGACCCGGACCTGGCTCAGGTCACCGAACGCAAGGTCGATGCCGCCATCGGCACCTCGCCGGCTGCGATCCTGTTCGGATCGGGCTCGCTGGAACAGTCGTTCGATGTGTCCGCGCTGCCTTCCAAGGACGGGGTGGACTGGCTGCGTGCCAAGCCGCGCACGGCCGACGCAGGCTTTTCGCGCGTGGACATCGGCATGAAAGACAATCTGCCCGTACGCGTGGAACTGCTGGATTCGTTTGGCCAGACAACGCGCGTGGATCTGTCGGCCATCGCCGCCAACCCCAGCCTGCCCGCCAAGGAATTCGAATTCACCGCGCCCAAGGGCGTGGACATCGTCAAGATGTAGCAAGGCTCAAACCGGGGCGCCTTGCGCGGCGCCCCGCGGGTCCGTCTTTACGGACGCTTGTACGCCACGCAGTCGATTTCGACCTTCGCATCGACCATCAGGCTCGACTGCACACACGCCCGAGCGGGCGGGTTTTCGCCGAAGTATTCCTTGAACACCTTGTTGAACGACGGGAAGTCGCGCGCGTCGTCCAGCCACACGCCGCAGCGCACGACGTGTTCCGGACCGTAGCCGGCTTCTTTCAGGATGGCCAGCAATTGCTGGATCGCCTTGTGGCACTGCGCGACCGTGCCGCCTTCGATCACTTCACCGTTTTCCATCGGCACCTGGCCGGATACGTGCAGCCAGCCATCGGCGGCCACGGCGCGCGCGAACGGCATGTGCGAACCGCCCTGGCCGGTGCCGCCAGCGACGCCGTAACGGGTGATGCCGTTCTGATCGGGGGTGGGGGTGTTGCTCATGAGGGTGCTCCTTAATTCGTAGTGGGCAAGGAAGAATAGGGCGAGGCCGCCGCGAAGCTGGCGCGCAGATCGCCATTGCGCGGCAGCCAGCGGCCGGCGCGTTCGCCAGTGGCCTGGCCCTGTTGATAGGACAGCGCGCCGTTGACCCAGACGGCCTCGATGCCGGCGGCCGTTTGCACGGGCTCGGCGAAGGTGGCGCGGTCGATGACGGTATCGGGATTGAACAGCACCAGGTCCGCGTGATAGCCCTCGCGCACCAGGCCGCGATCGGCCAGCCCGAAGCGGGCGGCGGACAGGCCCGTCATCTTGTGCACGGCCTGGATCAGCGGCAGCAGGCCCACGTCGCGGCTGTAGTGGCCCAGCACGCGCGGGAACGCGCCCCACAGGCGCGGATGCGGCATGGGGTCGTTGGGCAATCCGTCCGAACCCACCATCGTCAGCGGATGCGACAGCACGCGGCGCACGTCGTCCTCGTGCATGTTGTGATAGACCGCGCCGGCCGGCTGCAGGCGGCGCGCGGCTTCAATCAGCGTCACGCCCCAGTCGGCAGCAACATCGGCCAGCTTGCGCCGCGCCTGCTCGGGGTGCGGCACCGACCAGGTGATGTCGATATCGAATTCGTCGGTCACCTGCTTGAGGTCCAGCGTGGACGAGCTGGCGGAATACGGATAGCAATCGCATCCCACGTGCTGCATGCGCCCGGCGTTTTCCAGCGTGAACAGCACTTCTTTCGTGCGGCCCCAGTTGCCCGCGCCCGCGCATTTCAGATGCGACACCACCACCGGCACGCGGGCATGCCGGGCAATGTCGAAGGCTTCCTGCATGGCGTCCAGGATGGCCGCGAATTCCGAGCGCAGGTGCGTGGTGTACAGCGCGCCGAATTCATCCAGCGCCTCGGCCAGCAGCTTGACTTCATCCGTGTCCGCGTCGATGGCCGACGCGTAGGCCAGGCCGGTGCTCAAGCCGATGGCGCCGTGCGCCAGCGCATCGCGCAGTTGCTCGCGCATGGCCAGGATTTCGTCGCGCGTGGCCACGCGGTCCAGGCGATCCATGTGATTGCTGCGCAGCGCGGTATGGCCGACCAAGGCGGCCACGTTCACTGCCGGACGGGCGGCTTCAAGGGCGCGCGTGTAGTCGCCGAACGTGGGGTACGCGAAGTCTTCGCGGCTGCCCAACAGGTTCATCGGGTCGGGCGGCTCGGCGCGCAGCGACACGGGCGAGGCGCTGATGCCGCAGTTGCCCACCACCACGGTCGTCACGCCCTGCGACAGCTTGGGCAGCATGCCGGGCGTGCGGATGACGTTGGTGTCGTCGTGCGTGTGCACGTCGATGAAGCCGGGCGCAAGCGCCAGGTCCGTGCCGTCGATGATCTGGCGGGCTTGCGCGCCGGGCAGCGCGCCGATGGCGGCGATGCGGCCATCGGCCAGCGCGACGCTGGCGCGGTATTCGGGGCCGCCCGTGCCGTCCAGGACACGAACGTTGCCGATAAGGGTGTCGTACATCTTGGGTTCCAGGTTCAATCGCCCAGCGGCAAACGGTTGGGGCCGCCGCGATGCTCGTCCAGCGCCAGCTTGATGCGGCGCAGGCGTTCGCGGTTTTCCTCTTGGTTCAGCATGGCCAGTTCGGTCGACAACAGGTCGATGGCCAGCATCATCGCGTAGCGCGATGCCGAGGGTTTGTAGATAAAGTCGGTTTCGTCCGTGCGGATGGGCAGCACCACGTCGGCCAGCTTGGCCAGTTCGGACGTGGCGTCGGTGATGGCGACGATGCGGGCGCGGTACTGTTTCACGATGCGCGCTGCGCCGACGATTTCCGGCGTCAGGCCCGAGGCCGACAGCACCAGCACCGCGTCGCGTTCGTCCAGCGTGGCGGCCACCATGCGCAGCAGCACGGCATCGCTGTACACGGCGATGGGATAGCCCAGCCGCACCAGCCGCGACTGCACTTCCTGCGCCAGCACCGCGGACGCGCCGCCCATGCCGAACACGTAGATCATCCGCGCGCTGTCGACGATTGAAGTCGCCTGCTCGAAAAGCTGTTCGGTGAATGTGGGCAGGTGCGCGCGCAGCGTGCTTTCGATGTCGGCGTAGATGCGCGCGTAGAAGGTGCTTTCCTCGGCCGGCGCGCTGGGATCCAGAAAGCGGCTGCCGACCGTGCTGGCCTGCGCCAGTTTCATTTTCAGGTCGCGGGTGTCGTCGCAGCCCACCGTGCGCGCAAAGCGGGAAATCGTGGCGATGCTGACCCCGGCCTTCGTGGCCAGTTGATCGACGGTGGCGCTGGCGCCCCAGATGATGTCGTCAAGGATGGCGTCGGCCACCTTGCGCTCGGTCACGCTCAATGCGTCCCGCCGACTGCGTATCTGGAAGACGATGTCGCGGATGATGTTCATGTGGGATTTCCTGGGTCTGATCGGGTCGGGCAATGCGCTAGGCCGCCAGCTCGGGGGCGTCCAGGCGCGAACAGGCCACGAAGTGGCCCTCGCCAACCTGGACCGCTTGCGCCTCGATGGTGGCGCAGGCGTCGATCGCGTGCGGGCAGCGCGTGCGGAACACGCAGCCGGACGGCGGATTGACCGGGCTGGGGATATCGCCCTTGAGCAGAATACGCGAACGCGGGGCGCGCGGATCCGGCACGGGCGCGGCCGACAGCAGTGCACGAGTATAGGGGTGGCGCGGGCGCGCATAGACCTCGCTGGTCGGCCCGCGCTCCATGACGCGGCCCAGATACATCACCACCACTTCATCGCAGAGGTAATCCACCACGGCCAGGTCGTGCGCCACGAACAGCATGGTCAGGCCCAGGTCGCGTTGCAGGTCTTGCAGCAGGTTGAGCACCTGCGCCTGCACGGACACGTCCAGCGCCGAGACGGGTTCGTCGGCCACGATGAAGTCGGGCTCGACCGCCAGCGCGCGCGCGATGCCGATGCGCTGGCGCTGCCCGCCCGAGAATTCGTGCGGATAGCGACGGCTATGGTCTGCATTCAGGCCGACGCGTTCCAGCAGTTCGCCGATGCGGGCGGCGCGGCGGTGCTGCGCCAGCTTGTGCGTGTCCAGCGCTTCGCCCAGGATCTCGGCCACCGTCATGCGCGGGTTGAGGCTGGCGTAGGGATCCTGGAACACGATCTGCATGCGGCGGCGCCAGGGCAGCATCTGCTTTTCGGTCAGGTGCGTGATGTCCTGGCCGTCGAACAGCAGGCGGCCGGCAGTAGGCTTGAACAGGCGCAGCAACGCGCGCCCGGTGGTGGTCTTGCCGGAACCCGATTCGCCGACCAGGCCGACGATGGTGTTGCGCGGTACGTCGAAACTTACGCCGTCTACGGCGCGCACGACCGGGGCGTTGCGCGCTTGCGAGGTCGGGAAGTGGACTTTCAGATCTTCAATGCGGACCAGCGGGGCTTCGGCCCGCACGGTGGCTTGGGGGCTAGTCATATCGGGTTCACCTTGATGCAGCGGGCGCGGTGTTCCGCCTGCACGGCGATCAGTTCGGGCACGGCGGCCCGGCAATCGTCGGCGGCCAGCTCGCAGCGCGGGGCGAACGTGCAACCGGCCGGCAGCGACAGCACGCTGGGCACGTTGCCGGGAATGGCGCGCAGGCGTTCGCCGGAGGCCAGCAGCGCGGCGGTCGGCAGACAGGACAGGAGGCCGCGCGTGTAGGGGTGGGTGGGCTTTTCGAACAGGTCGTAGACGCCTGCGTCTTCGACGACGCGCCCGGCATACATGACGGCGACGCGGTGCGCGATCTCGGCGACCACGCCCAGGTTGTGCGTGATGAACAGGATGCTCATGTTCATCTCTTTCTGCAGCCGGCGCAGCAGGTCCAGGATCTGCGCCTGCACCGTCACGTCCAGCGCGGTGGTAGGTTCGTCGGCAATCAGCACCGCCGGGTTGCAGGCCAGCGCCAGCGCGATCATCACGCGTTGGCGCATGCCGCCCGACATCTGGTGCGGATATTCATTGACGCGCCGGTCGGCGGCGGGAATCTCCACGCGCTCCAGCATTTCGCGGGCGCGCTTGATGGCCGATGCATACGAACCGCCTTCGTGCTGCAACACCGCTTCAGCGATCTGGTCGCCGACCGTATACAGCGGATTCAGGCTGGTCATGGGCTCCTGGAAGATCATGGCGATTTCCGCGCCGCGTATCTTTTGCAGCGTGGCGGCGGACGCATGGGCCAAGTCATGCTGCACGCCCTGGCGGTCGCGGAACAGGATCTTGCCGGCTTCGATGCGGCCCGCCGGTTTGGGCAGCAGGCCCATGATGGACAGGCTGGTCACGGATTTGCCGGAGCCGGATTCGCCCACGATGGCCAGCGTTTCACCGCGCGCCAGATCGAAGGTGACGCCGTCCACGGACTTGGCGATGCCGTCGCGGCTGTGGAACCAGGTCTTGAGCCCTTCCACGGACAGCACGACGTCTCGGTTGCTTGACGTCATGGTTACAGCTCCTTGCGCAGACGGGGGTCGAGTACGTCGCGTAGCCCGTCGCCCACCAATTGCAGCGACAGCACGGACAGCACGATGGCGATACCGGGGAAGATCATGATCCAGTCGGCCGAGCCCATGTATTGCTGGCCGGCGTTGATCATGGTGCCCCAGGTGGGGATGTCGGGCGAAACGCCCACGCCCAGGAACGACAGGCCGGCTTCGGCCAGGATCGCGTAGGCGAAGATGAAGGTGCCTTGCACCAGGATCGGCGACACCAGGTTGCGCAGCACGTGCACGGTGACGATGCGCCAGGTGGGGACGCCCAGCGCGCGCGCGGCCTCAACAAAGGGCAGTTCGCGGATCACCAGCGTCGAGGCGCGCACGATGCGGGCCAGCCGGGGCGTGTAGACGATGCCCAGCGCGATCACTACGTTGATCAGCGACGGGCCCAACGCGGCCACCAGCGAGATGGCCAGCAGGATGTCGGGAAACGCCATCATGGCGTCGATCAGGCGCGACACGAACTTGTCGGCCGAGCGGAAGAAGCCGGCGATGAGGCCCAGCGCAATGCCCAGCACGCTGGACACGATCACGACGGAAAAGCCCACCATCAAGGACAGGCGGCCACCATAGATGACGCGGCTGAACACGTCGCGGCCGAAGTCATCGGTGCCGAACCAGTGCTCGGCGCCCGGCGCCTTCAGGCGGTTCATGATGGACAGCTTGAAGGGGTCGTAGGGGCTGACCCAAGGCGCCAGCAGCGCGGCGGCCACCAGCACGATGATGACGATCAGGCTCAACAGGACGGTCTTGCGCGACACCAGCAGGCGCAGCACCTGCCAGCGGTCGGCGCCGCCGGCGGATTGGGGAGAAGTTGCAATAGCCATATCAGTAGCGCACCCGCGGATCGACCAGCAGGTACAGCAGGTCGATGATCAGATTGATCAGGACGTAGATGGCCGCGATGATCAGCAGCGCGCCCTGGATGACGGGATAGTCGCGGCGCAGCACGGCCGAGACCACCAGGCTGCCCACGCCGGGCAGGCCGAACACGGTCTCGGTCACGACGGCGCCGCTGATCAGGAGCGCGGTGGTCAGGCCCAGCACGGTCAGGATCGGAATCAGCGCATTGCGCACGGCGTGCTTCAGGATGACCTTGCTTTCCGGCAGGCCCTTGGCGCGCGCGGTGCGCACGTAGTCGTCGCGCAGCACGTCAAGCATGCTGGCGCGGATGAAGCGGGTGATCAGCGCCGAGTTGACCAGCCCCAGCACCACGGCGGGCAGGATCAGGTGCGACAGGCGCGTGGCCAGCGAGGCGTCCGGGCCGCCATAGCCCGAGACCGGCAGCCATCCGAGCTTGACCGAGAAAATCTGCATCAGCAGCAGCCCCAGCCAGAAGCTGGGCACGCTGGAAGTGAACATTGAAAATGACAGCACCGACTGGTCCAGCGTGGTGCCGCGTTTGACCGCCGACAGAATGCCGACCGGCAGCGCAATGGCGCTGGCGATCAGCAAAGACATCAGGGTCAGCAGGATCGTGGGCTCGGCGCGATCGGCCAGCGCCGACAGCACGGGTTTGTTCATGAAGATGGACTGGCCCAGGTCGCCCTGCAGCAGCTTGCCCAGCCACGAGACGTATTGCAGCGCCATGGGCTGGTCCAGCCCCAACTGCGCGCGCAACGCGGCGATGTCCTGCTGGCTGGCCTGTGGCCCGAGCATCACTGCGGCCGGGTCGCCGGGCGTGACGCGGATGATGACGAACACGATGGTCGCGACGATAAACATCACGGCCACCAGCCCGACCAGCCGGTTCAAAAGATAACGCAACACGATAGAGTCCTAGAAAAGCGGCAATCAGTGCACGCGGGACGAACAAGGGGTTACGCGCGGCGGGCGGGGCGGATCACGCCACCGCCTTGCCGCGCGTCACGGTCCTACTTGGCGCTCTTCCAGGCGTTCCAGAAGTACGGCCACGGTGCGGGCTGCGTGCCTTGCAGCGACGGCGAACGCGCGGCCTGGGCGTTGAAATCGCCGACCTTCACGAACGGGATTTCGTCATACACGGCCTGCTGCACGTCGGCCCAGCGCTTGATGCGTTCTTCCTGCGTGCGCGCCTGGTTGAAGGCGTCCATGACCTGCGCGCGGCGCGGGGTATCCCACCAGCCCGGCGCGTCCTTGGACGGGAAATCGATCAGCGCGGGTTCGGGCAGGAAGACGCTGTGGGTGATGAAGATGTCCCACACGGCCGGGTCCTGGCGGCGCTGCGTCAGCGTGGCCCAGTCCACCACCTGCATGTCCACCGTGAAGCCGGCGGCTTTCAGGTATTCAGCCGCCACCAGCGCCATCTTGTAATGGAACTCGTACTGCTGGCTGGTCAGGATGCGGATCTTCTTGTCGGCCACGTTGGCGCCGTCCAGCAGCTTCTTGGCTGCGGCGGCGTCGCCCTTGTTGTAGACCTTGCCGCCCAGCGACGTGGCCCACGGGTAGCCTTCGGGGTACAGGTCGCCGTTCAGCTTGTAGAAGTCCTTGTTGCCGAACGCGGCGAACAGCATGTCTTCTTCATTCAGCGCCAACTGCACGGCCTGGCGCACGGCCAGGTTCGACATGATGCCCTGCTTGGTGTTGAGCACCAGACGCGGCCAGCCGAAAGGCTTGAGCATCACGGGATCGGAACGGCCACCCTTGAGCTTGGCCAGCGCTTCGACGGGCAGCGAGTCGACGTAGTCGAACTGGCCGGCCGCGGCGGCTTCCGAGCGGGTGTTGGCGTTGCTGACCGGCACGAAGCGGATTTCGTCCAGGTATTGCTTGCGCGCGCCGCCGTAACCGTCGGGCTCGCCTTCGCGCTGCTTGTAGCCGTCGAAACGCACCAGCTGGATGTATTGGTCGGGCACGCGCGCCTTCAGTTGGTACGGGCCGGTGCCGACAATTTCGGTCAGCACGGGCGCGATCTTGCCCTTGGGCATGATGACGGCCGCGGCGTTGTTCATGGCCAGCAGCGCGGTCAGCGGCGCATACGGCTGCTTGAGCGTGATGCGGATGGTGTGGGCGTCGGGCGCCTCGATGCTGCTGATGACCTTGGCTGCGCCCTTGCCGCGCGTGGCGGTTTCGGTCCAGCGCTTCAAGGAGGCCAGCACGTCGGACGAATCCATCGTCGAGCCGTCATGGAACGTGATGCCCTGGCGCAGCGGGATCGTGTAGACCAGGCCGTCCGGGGTGACCTCGGGCATCTTCTCGGCCAGCAGCGGGGTCAGGTTCCACTTGGCGTCGAAGGTGTAGAGCGTTTCGAAGAAATGCTGCGTCAGGATGCCGACCAGGTCGGCCGTGCTGGTCATCGGATCCAGCGTGGGCGGTTCACCGATGGTGGCGACGGAGATCGTCCCCCCCTTGACCGGCGTGGCACTCAAGGCGGGGGAGGTCAATGCGGTCAAGCCAATTGCGCCGGCCGCGAGCAGGCTGGTCAGCCCACTGCCTCGCCGGGAGGGTCGGAAGTTCATGATTCTCTCTCCAGAGGGTCAAAAACAAACAGGTTGTCGCGTGTGATCGGATAAGCGCCGGGGTCCCGGTTCTTGCTGCAACCCCCTTGGGCCGGCGCGTTGCGGCGGGCCAGGGGGGCGTTCAGAAGAAGGTTTCGGCGACGTCGGTGACGCGGTATTGCTCGTCTACGAGCAATACCTGGCGCCACTTGTCGAACGTCAGGCAGGGGTGGGAAATGTCGAAGGCGATCATGTCGCCGACCTGGATGTCGTCGCCCTCAGCGATCTGCATGAAGGCGTGCTGGTCCATCATGGCTGTCAGCGTCCAGGCCCGGGGCGCGGCGCCCGGCGCGTCCTGACCGGGGCGGAAATGCAGCGCGGGCGTGGGCAGGCCGGCATCGAAGGCGGCGTCGCGCTTGCCCAGCGCGATGATGGCGCGGCCCGGTTCGGGCAGCGATTGCACGTAGGCCCAGACCTGCAGGGCGGGCAAGAGGCCCGGCTCCATGGTCTTGGCGACGGGGTTGTGGGCATTGATGCGTTCGGCGGCCGAGCGGTAGACGCCGACGTCATGGGACAGATAGCAGCCAGGACGCAGGATCACTTCCAGCGGCGTGCCGATATCCAGCTGCGAAAACTCTTCCGCCACTACATCGAACCAGGCCGAGCCCGCGCCGGAAATGATGGCCGGGCCGTTCTTGCGCAGGCGGCCGGCCGTGGCCAGGCCACGCAGCGTGTCGGTGGCGCGGCGCAGGAAGGCGCGGATCGCGCTTTCCTCCTGGAGCACGCCTTCATACACTTCGATGCCGGCCAGCGCCAGCCCGGGCCAGCGGGCGATTTCGTCGGCCACCGCCTGGAGTTGCGCGTCGTCGCGCACGCCGGTGCGTCCGCCCAAGGGGCCCAGTTCGATCAGCACCGGCAGGACCAAACCCTGTTCGCCGAAGAACTTGCCCAGCTGGGCGGCGTTGGCGGGGGAATCGACGATGCAGAAGTAGGTAAAGGCCGGGTCTTGCAACAGGCGCGCAATGATGGCCATGTTGGCGCGTCCGACCAATTGGTTGGCCATCAGCACGCGGCGGATGCCGTGTTGATAAGCCGCCAGCACCTGCGGCGCGGTGGCCAGCGTGATGCCCCAGGCGCCGTTATCGATCTGGCGCTTGAAAAGGGCGGGGCTCATCGTGGTTTTGCCATGCGGCGCCAGCTTGACGTGGTACGCCTCCATGAACTGCTGCATCCATTGCAGGTTGTGGCGCACGCGGGCCTCGTACAGCACGGCGACGGGCAGGCTGACGTCTTCGTTCAGCAGGTTCCAGTTCAGGGCGGCCACACCGGCCGTCGTACAGGACTCGGGGAACGCGCCCAGGCCTTTGCCATTCACGTCCAGCAGGGCGGCGGGGGAAGAGGAATTTGTCATGGCGGAGCGGCTCGTTCTGGAAAATATTTACGTCAAAGTGCTTTTTTTTCATTATCGTGAAAGAAATTTACATAAGCAGCTAGGGCTTACCCGAACGCTGCGGCCTGGCCAAGTTGGCGCGACAATAGGAAATCCGCGTGAAAACCGCGCTCCACGAAGGAAAAAGCCATGTTGAAAGTTGCCTTGGGCCAGTTCGCCGTCAGCCGTGTCTGGGAAGAGAACGCGCAGGTCTGCATCGACCTGATGGAGCGCGCCCGTGCCGGTGGCGCAGGCTTGCTGGTCTTGCCCGAAGGCATCCTGGCGCGCGACATCACCGATCCTCAGATCGTGCTGAAAGCCGCGCAACCGCTGGACGGCCCTTTCATGACCCGTTTGCTGGAGGCCAGCCGGGGTTCGTCGCTGGCCACCATGATGTGCGTGCACGTCCCGACGGGCGAAGGGCGGGTCTGGAACACGCTGGTCACCGTGCAGGACGGTCGCATCGTTACCCAGTACCGCAAGCTGCACCTGTACGACGCCTTCACCATGAAAGAGTCGACCAACGTCACGCCGGGCGCGGAGATTCCCCCGCTGTTGGACATCGGCGGCCTGCGGGTCGGGCTGATGACCTGCTACGACGTGCGCTTCCCCGAACTGGCGCGCCGCCTGGCGCTGGACGGGGCTGACCTGCTGGTGCTGCCCGCCGCCTGGGTGCGGGGCCCGCTCAAGGAAATGCACTGGGAAGTGCTGGTCACGGCCCGGGCGCTGGAGAACACCTGCTACGTGGCGGCTACCGGCGAATGCGGCGAACGCAATATCGGATGCAGCATGGTGGTGGACCCGCTGGGGGTGGTGACGGCGCGGGCGGGCGAGGCCCCGGCGCTGGTATTTGCCGATATCGACCCTGAGCGCCTGGCGCACGCGCGCAAGGTGCTGCCCGTGCTGGCCAACCGCCGTTTCGCGCCGCCTGAACTGGCCTGAGCGCCGCCCGGCCGCGTGGCCGGAAAGGGCGCGGCGGGCATGGTGTAATGCTGACTTGATCTTCTTGCCGCCTTCCCCCATCTGCTGCCAATGAGCAACGATCTCTTCGCGGCCGATCCTGCGCATCGGCCCTATGTGCCCCTGGCCGAGCGCCTGCGCCCGCGCTCCTTGTCCGACGTGGTCGGGCAGTCGCACCTGCTGGGTCCCGACAAGCCGCTGCGCGTGGCGTTTGAATCCGGCCGTCCGCACTCCATGATTTTCTGGGGGCCGCCGGGTGTCGGAAAGACCACGCTGGCGCGCCTGATGGCCGACGGTTTCGATGCGCAATTCATCGCCATCTCGGCGGTGCTGGGCGGCGTCAAGGACATCCGCGAGGCGGTCACGGTGGCGCAAGTGGCGCAAGGCCAGGGCCGGCGCACGATTCTGTTCGTGGACGAGGTGCATCGCTTCAACAAGGCCCAGCAGGACGCGTTTCTGCCGTATGTGGAAAGCGGGCTGTTCACCTTCATCGGGGCTACTACCGAAAACCCCTCGTTCGAGGTCAATTCGGCGCTGTTGTCGCGCGCACGGGTGTACGTGCTGCAATCGCTTTCCACCGAGGAATTGCAGCAGTTGGTGGACCGCGCGGTGCATGCCCTGAACGAAGGCATGGACGAGGGCGAGGCGATACGCATTGAACCCGATGCGCGCGAACAGCTGGCGGCCTGGGCCGACGGCGACGCGCGGCGCTTGATCAGCGCGGTGGAAGTGGTGGCGGAATCGGCGCAGTCGGCCGGTCGCGACACGGTGGACGCCGCGTGGCTGGAAATATCCCTGTCGCAGAACCTGCGCCGTTTCGACAAGGGCGGCGATGCGTTCTACGACCAGATCAGCGCCTTGCACAAGTCGGTGCGGGGCTCCAACCCCGACGCCGCGCTGTATTGGTTCTGCCGCATGATCGATGGCGGCGCCGATCCCAAATACCTGTCGCGCCGGCTGGTGCGCATGGCCGTCGAAGACATCGGCCTGGCCGACCCGCGTGCGACGGATCTGGCGGTCAATGGCGCCGACATCTACGAGCGCCTGGGTTCGCCCGAAGGCGAGCTTGCGCTGGCGCAGGCGGTGGTCTACATGGCGTGCGCCGCCAAGTCCAACGCGGTGTACAACGCCTACAACCAGGCACGCCAGTTCGCGGCGGAACACGGCAGCGCGCCAGTGCCCATCCACCTGCGCAACGCGCCCACCAAACTGATGAAGCAGCTGGGCCACGGCAAGGCCTATCGCTACGCGCACGACGAGCCGCACGGCTATGCCGCCGGCGAACAATATTTCCCCGATGGACTCAAGCCTTCCTTCTACCGGCCGACCGATCGCGGCCTGGAGGCTAAAATCCAGCAAAAGTTGGCATTCCTGCGCGAGCTGGACGCACAGGAACGCGCCAAGAACCGGTAAGCGGGCATTGCCTGCTGCCTTCACGCAACCTCAACCGACATCAACATGCTAGACCCGATACTGCTGCGCAAAGACCTGCAAACCGTCGTCGACCGCCTCAAGAGCCGTGGCGTGTCCTTCGACACGGAACGGTTCAACGACCTGGAATCTCGCCGCAAGGCCGTCCAGACCGAAACCGAGTCCCTGCAAGCCCGCCGCAACGCGCTGGCCAAGCAGATCGGTCAGTTGAAGGCCAAGGGCGAAGACGCCAGCGCCGTCATGGCCGAATCGCAGGCCGTGCCCGTGCGCCTGAAGCAGCTGGAAGAAGAGCTGGCCGCCTTGCAGGCTCCGTTGAATGACCTGCTGATGTCGGTGCCCAACCTGCCGCACGCCAGCGTGCCGGTGGGCGAATCGGCCGACGAGAACGTCGAAGTGCGGCGCTGGCTGCCCGGCGCTGCCGGCGCCGACGGCAATCCGCCCGCGCTGGCGTTCGAGGCGCGCGACCACGTCGCCATCGGCGAGCCGCTGGGCCTGGATTTCGACATGGCCGCCAAGCTGTCCGGCGCGCGCTTCTCGTTCATGCGCGGCCCCATCGCCCGCCTGCACCGCGCGCTGTCGCAGTTCATGCTGGACCTGCAAACCGGCACGCACGGCTACACCGAGTGCTATACGCCTTACATCGTCAACGCGTCCACCTTGAACGGCACGGGCCAACTGCCCAAGTTCAAGGACGATATGTTCGCCGTGTCCAAGGGCGGCGGCGATGACGATCCCAAGGTCGATGCCGCCGGCAATCCGTACGTGCGCGAAGACCAATACCTGATCTCCACGTCGGAAATCACGCTGACCAGCGTGGCGCGCGACACCATCCAGGCCGCCGCCGACCTGCCGCTCAAGCTCACCGCGCACACGCCTTGCTTCCGTTCGGAAGCTGGCAGCGGCGGCCGCGACACGCGTGGCATGATCCGCCAGCATCAGTTCGACAAGGTCGAAATGGTGCAGATCACGCAGCCGGATCAGTCGTACGAAGCGCTGGAGGACATGGTTGGGCACGCCGAGCGCGTGTTGCAACTGCTGGGCCTGCCGTATCGCGTCATGCTGCTGTGCACGGGTGACATGGGTTTTGGCTCGGCCAAGACCTACGACCTGGAAGTGTGGCTGCCCGCGCAAAATACGTGGCGCGAGATTTCGTCGGTATCCAACTGCGAGACCTTCCAGGCTCGCCGTATGCAGGCGCGTTTCCGCAATGCCCAAGGCAAGCCGGAATTCGTGCATACGCTCAATGGCTCTGGCCTGGCGGTGGGCCGCGCGCTGGTCGCCGTGTTGGAAAACCACCAGCAAGCCGACGGCAGCGTGGTGATTCCCGAGGCGCTGCAACCCTATATGGGTGGTTTGACGGTGCTGAAACCCTGACGTCCAGCGCGTCTATCGGCCATATGGCGGATAAGAAAACGGAGCCTCGCGGCTCCGTTTTTTTTTATCATAGCGACATATTGCTGTCTTTTTTGCTCATTATGCTCACGGTGTGAGTGCATGAATTTGATGTGAGCAATTGTGTATTTTCAATAAAAGGGCCGGATAGTTGCGGCACAATACACCCGCGTTCTTCACGCTTCATTCACTTATATAACAAGGAGTTGTCCATGACTTCAAGAATGATTGGAGATTTTCGTGTGAGATGCTCTGTCGCTCGCGAAGACGAACAGGGCTACCGCGTGCAGATATGGACCCGCCGGGTTGGCGGTACCGCACCGGAAAAATGCTGGACGGTACCCGGACAGGCGCCGTTCTCTGACCTGCACGAAGCTGAATTGGAAAGCCGTCAGTTGTTCCAAGACATCAATGGTGTGCGTTTTAATGGTGAACCGGAGTTTGCCCATGCGTCCGCATAATGGTTGGTGGCGGGCGTCTAGCGCACCCCGCCGATGGATTGATCTTGTTCAGGAAACGCCGCGTTGGGCAGATGGCAAGCCCGCGCCGGTTTCCCAAAAATCCGCTGCGGCGGAAAAACCGCTACAGGCCCCCGCGGTCTGATAGTCATCCAACGGGGCACCGGACATTGTCCCGACGGAAAAAAGGCCACTCTTTCGAGTGGCCTTCGTATTTATGCTTCGGGTTTGATTAACGGCGCCAGTCGCCGTGGCCATGTCCGGGTCCGCCGCGATAATAGCCAGGGCCCGGGCCGTAATAACGCGGGGGAGGACCACCGCGCCAGTGCGGGCCGCCACGGTAATAAACCGGAGCGGGATAAACCACCGGAGGCGCCACGTAGACCGGAGCCGGGCGGTAATAAACCGGGGGCGGCGGTGCGACGTACACGGGAGCCGGGGCGACGTAGACCGGCGCGGGGTACACCACGCCGGGCACGCCGATGGAAATACCCACATCCACCCGGGCAAAGGCCACGCTGGAGATCAGCAGACCCGCGGCACCAGCACTAGCAATAAGCCACTTTTTCATGTTGCACCTGCCTGCTGCACGACACAGCAAAGTTATTCGACGCCCCTATTTTCGGACTTTTCGGCTCCGGATTCGTAAGTGCGCGAGCCGCAATAGCGACAATCCGCAACCGACGCGGGGGCGGCGGCAGGATCGGTGTTGCAGTGCAGGACTAGTGCGTCTGCTCTGGTAGCCACAGATCTGAAATCGATTGAAATGAAGTGGAATGCGATGAAGTCAGTCGCCCGCGTTACACCCCGTCACCATCAATCGGGGGCAGCGTGGCGCCCGGACTACAAGGTTTGCGTGCGGCGGTATTCCACGACCCACACCCAGGGATTGGCGGCCCAGGCGTGCGAGCCGTAACGCTCGCACCACGTCAGCGCAAACGCTGTTTGAAGTGGCACGCTAGGCAGTAGCGCCGACGATTGATACAGCGCTTCGGTGCCTTCGGCGCGGGCGTCGGCTTCGGTCAGGTTTTGCAGGCGCTGAATGCGCACGCCTACCACCAGGGCGTGGGCGAATGGCACGCCGGCTTCATCGGTCAATACGATGCTTTCGCCGGATTTTCCATAAGGGCATCTGACCCAGCTGGACGTCCTGCGCAATTCGGAAGGATTATCGCGATCCGGTCCCATTGCGACCCATCGGCCAGCGTCGGCTGCGTCCGCATACCAAGCCGTCGTGAGTTTGGTGGGTTGCGGCTTCAGGATACGTCGGCTCTGCACTTTCGAGCCCGCCAATACGGCTTGCTTGAGCGGCTCGCTAAATTGAAGTGACTGCCTTTTCATGCGCTCGCTGTTCTCCAATCGACCGACGTCTGCGGATCCCCTCTGCCGCAATATTGACGCGTGACACCTGTACCAGCTAATCCAGATCAGGATGACGCAGTATGACGTGTCGTGTTCAGGCTGTCAGGCATGCTTTGTATTTCTGTTGTCTTTTTGTCTTGTGGCGTTGTTTGTATACTCGAGCAATGACTACTGACCTGCATAATCTCAAGCCCGGGTACTACTGGTACACCATGGCCAATGACCCGCTGGCCGTTATCCACATCCATGATGACGGTGGCGCAACGCTCATGGGTTCGGACTATCGCATCGGCGCGGAAGGCGTGGCCGATATGATTCGCCAAGGCGAACGCTTCTTCTGGATAGAACCGCCGCTGGTCTGAACCTTCAGGCTGATACGTGGCCGACCCGCCGGGTCGGCCGCTTTCGTTTGTCCCGGAAACCTCCATGACCGATTTGTTCTTTAAGAACGTCCGCCTGTCGGTGGCCGATGCCGTTGACGTACAAGTGCGCGACGGGCGCATCCTGCAAATCGGTTCTGGCGTTCACGCGCCCGCCGACGTTCTGGTCGAGGATGGCGGTGGCGCCTTGCTGTTGCCGGGCCTTGTCGAAGGCCACACGCACCTGGACAAAACCAACTGGGACTCGCCCTGGTACGTGAATGAGGTCGGTCCGCTGCTGACCGACCGCATTGACAACGAACGCGCCTGGCGCGCCAGTTCGGGCCACGACGCCGCCAGCCATGCGCGCGCGCTGGCGCTGGCCTTCCTGCGCGAAGGTACGACCCGCATCCGCAGCCACGTCGATGTCGACACCGACGCGGGCCTGCGTCACCTGGACGGCGTGCATGCCATCCGCGATGAATTGGCGGGTCGCGTGGAAATCCAGACCGTGGCGTTTCCGCAATCCGGCCTGCTGGTGCGGCCCGGCACCGCGCAACTGCTGGACCAGGCGCTGGCCGAAGGAGCGGATGTATTGGGCGGGCTGGACCCGTCCGCCATCGACCGCGACCCCGCGCAATCCCTGGACGTGCTGTTCGGCCTGGCCACGAAACACGGCAAACCCGTCGATATCCACCTGCACGAACCGGGCGAATTGGGCGCGTTCACGCTGGACCTGATCCTGGACCGCGTGCAGGCGCTGGGCATGCAAGGCAAGGTGGTGATCAGCCATGCGTTCTGTCTGGGCGGCGTGGACGCCAAGCGGCTGGACGGACTGCTCAAGCGCCTGGCCACCCTGGACGTCGCGCTGCTCACTACCGCACCGCCATCGCGGCCGGTGCCGCCGCTGCGCGCCTGCCGCGAGGCGGGCGTCACGATCTTTGGTGGCAACGACGGCATCCGCGACACCTGGACGCCCTACGGCAGCCCCGACATGCTGGCGCGCGCCATGATGATCGGCTTGCGCAACGACCTGCGCCGCGACGATGAAGTGCAATGGGCGTTTGATTGCGTCAGCGCCGCCGCCGCCCGCGCCTGTGGCTTTGAACACTACGGCCTGGTGCCGGGCGCGCGCGCCGACCTGGTCCTGGTGGACGCCAGCTGCGTTGCCGAAGCCGTCGTCACGCGCAAGCCGCGCCGCCTGGTGATATCGGGCGGCGTGATCGTGGCGCGCAACGGCCAGGACGCGATCGCCTAGCCGCTTTTCAGGCCCAGACGCGCTTAGGCCAACGCCACGGCGCGCGCATCAATTCAAGCCCAACTGCGTTTCGGTCAACGCCACGAACGCACGCATCAATTCAGACCGCACGCCCGCGCGCAGCCAGATCGCGCCCACCGTGCGCACCGGGCAGGGCGCGGGCAGCGGCCAGCGCTTGACGCGCGCGGCCGGCTCGCCCGTCGTCGCCCAGTCGGGCAGCACCGCCACCCCCAATCCCTCCGCGACCAGCTTGGCGATGGAATCGATTCCGTCGAGCTCAAAGCGCACGTGCGGCCGCAGATTGCGCGCGCGCAGGTAGTCGTCGGCCATCTTGCCGCCCACCACGCTGCGGTCATAGCAGATGTACGGTTCGCGCGCGATCACGGCCAGCGGGTCGCGCACCTTCATGTCGGATGGGGTGACCAGCACCAGCGGTTCGTGGCGCAGGTCGCGCCAGTCGCAGGTCTTGGGCAAGGAAAACAGCGGGTGCACCAGCAGCGCGCCGTCCAGTTCGCCGGACAGCACCTTGCTGTAGAGCAGGGTGGTCGGCGCGGGCTCGATGTAGATCTCGATGTGCGGATGGCTTGCCACCCAGGTTCTCAATACAGGCGGCATGATGCCAGTCAGCGCCGTGGGCGTGGCGCCCAGGCGCAAGGGGCCGGCGGGCAGGGCGGTGTCGCTGGCCGCCGAACGCAGGTCGCGCACATCGCGCAGGATATGGCGCGCGCGTTCAAGGATGCGCATGCCGGCCGGCGTGGGTTTGACCGTACGGCCCGAACGCACGATCAGTGCACTGCCCACGTCGCCCTCCAGCGCGCGCAGGCGCTGCTGCACCGTCGCCGGCGTCAAGCCCTGGTGGCGCGCCGCCTGCGCGATGGACCCCAGTTCCACCACATGCACGTAAGTCTGAAGAAAACGCGAGTCCACGACGGCCAGCCCTTTGGAAAGATGGATTTTCCGTATTCTAAAGATGGATGAAGATAATTGTTGTTTTGTTTGGCGGCGGCAAGAATACGTTCAAAGCGAGCCGCGCGTTGCACATGCGCCAGCGCGGCGCGTTCGATACCCGCCATCAAGGAGCTTGCCGTGCCCATCATTGAATCCATCGACGTTTGCGCCGCCGCCGTGCCGCTGGACAAAGTCACCTCGTTTTCAAACCGCAGCGTTTCCACCCGCCACTACGGGCTGGTCAAGGTGCGTTCCAGCGACGGCGTCGAAGGCATCGGCTTTTGCTATGTGGGCAGCGCCGGCGGCGCCATCTTCGAAGCGGCCGTGCAAAGCTTGTTGGCCCCGGTGCTGCTGGGCCGCGATTCGCATGCCGTCGAGGGGCTGTGGCAGGCCATGTACCAGGAAGCGCTGCTGCAAGGGCGGCAGGGCACGGTGATGCGCGCATTGAGCGCGCTGGACATTGCGCTGTGGGACCTGAACGCCAAGACGGCCGGCCTGCCCTTGCACAAGTTCCTGGGCGCGGTCGAGCTGGAGTCCGTGCCGGCCTACGCCAGTGGCGGCTACTACCTGGATGGCAAGACGCCCCAGCATCTGGGCGAGGAAATGGCCAGCTACGTCGACAAGGGTTTTCGCGCCGTGAAGATGAAGACAGGCCGCCTGTCGCCGCGCGAGGAAGAGGCGCGGCTGAAGGCCGCGCGCGAAGCCGTCGGCCCCGATGTCGAACTGATGATGGATTGCAACAACGCCTGGCAGGACGTCACGCAGGCCATGCAGTACGTCCGGCGCTTCGAGCAGTACGAGCCCTATTTCATTGAAGAACCTTTCGGCCCCGACGATATCGACAGCCATGCCAAGCTGGCGCGCCTGACGCATCTGCCGATCGCGACGGCCGAAATCGGCTATGGCCGCTGGTACCACAAGGAGCTGCTGGACAAAGGGGCCGCAGGCATCCTGCAAACCGATGCGGCGGTCTGCGGCGGCATCACCGAATGGAAGCGCATTGCCGCCACTGCCGCCAGCTACGGCGTGGTGGTCTGCCCGCATTGGTTCCACGACGTGCATGCTCCGCTGGTCGCGGCCACGTCGAATGCACGCTACGTCGAATTCTTCTGGGACGACCAGGTGCTTAATTTCCGCAAGCTGGTCGACCGCCAGCTGACCCATCAGAAAGGCCGCGTGGTGCTGCATCAAGAGCCCGGCCTGGGCTTTGGATTCGACGAGCGCACGGTTGAAAAATTTGGCAAGTGGGTACGCGTCAAGGGCTGAGCGTCACGAAAAGCAGGCGGCGCTTTTGTAGAAAAAAGCTGCCGGCCTTCGGGACCGGCACGAGGAGACAACAATGCAACGCAGGCAATTCATGACCGGCGCGGCGGCGCTGGGGGCGGCGCTCGTGCTGCCCGTCACGGCGCGAGCGCAGCAGGACATGCCGGCAGGCCCGGTGAAAATCGTGGTCGGCTTTCCGGCGGGTGGCGGCACCGACGTGCTGGCGCGCCTCTTGGGGCAAAAGCTGGGCGTGATGTGGAACATCCCCGTCATCGTGGAAAACCGCGCGGGCGCGGCGGGCGTGATCGCCGCCGAGCAGGTGGCGCGGCAACCCAATGACGGCAACACGCTGTTGATGGCGCATGTGAACAGCCACGGCATCGCGCCGGGCCTGCACCCCAAGCTGGCCTATTCCGTGTCCCGCGACTTCACGCCCATTGCGCTGGTCGGCAAGACGCCCACCATCCTGATCGGCGGCGCATCGCAGCCCGCCAAGACGCTGGCCGACCTGGTCCAGCTGTGTCGCGCGCAGCCCGGCAAGATCGTGTTTGGATCGGCGGGCGCGGGCTCGGCGCAGCATCTTGCGCTGGAGATCTTCAAGGCGCGGGCCGGCATCGAGGTGCTGCACGTGCCTTACAAGGGATCGGCTCCGCTGATGAACGATCTGTTGGGCGGCCACGTGCAGTACTGCTTTGAAGGCATGACCACCGCCACGCCGCTGTTGCAATCGGGCAAGGTGATGGCGTTGGCGCAGACTCTGCAACGCCGCTCGAAGAGCCAGCCCGACGTGCCCACCGTGGCCGAACAAGGCTACCCCGGCTTCGAGGCCAGCATCTGGTTCGGCATGGTCGGACCGGGCAAGATGCCCGCCGCGATGGTCGAACGCATGAATCGCGACATCGATCAGGTGTTGGCGATGCCGGACGTGCAGGAAAAGCTGGCGCAGGTGGGGGCGGAAGAGGGCGGCGGCAGCGTGCAGCGCTTTGCCGACTTCATGGCGCAGGAACAGCGCAAATACGCCAAGACCATCCAGGACGCCAACATCGTCGTCGAAAGCTGAACGGAGGGCGGGCCCGGCCGCCTTGCCGTGTCAGTTGGCGCGCGAGGCCGGGTCCGGTTCGCCGTCTTCCCAGCCGGCCATGGCCGAGATCGACCGGGCCTTTTCGCGCAAGAGGCGCGCGGTGCTGGAATCCAGGTCGTCATCGATGGCGCCCACCGGCCCCATCAACGTGATGGCGGCCGTCATTTCGCCCAGCATGTCGAAAATGGGCGCGGACAAGGACGTGAAGTGCGGCAGCAGCGCGTGGCGGCAGCGGCTGATGTGGTGCTTCTGGACTTCGTCGCGAATGGCCTGCACGTCTTTCGCGGTATAGGAATTGCCCGGCGCGCCGCCCTGGCTTTCCGGCACCGACGACGCCAGTTCCCGTTCCAGCAGATCGCGCGTCAGCGCGTCGGGCAAGTGCGCCAGGAAATTTCGGCCCAGCGCGGATGACAGCAGCGGCATCACGGTGCCCACGCGCAATTCCAGCAGGGGCCGGCTGCGGCTGCCTTCCACGCGATAGACGATGGTGGGCCCCTTGTTGCCCCATACCCCCAGGAACACGGTGTGTCCGGTCACCGCGGCCACTTCGGCCATGATCGGCCGCGCCGAGGTGAAAACGTCGAACTGTTCCAGCGCCGCCAGGCCCAGCCGCAAGGCGTAAGGCCCCAGGCCGTAATGGCCGGTGTCCGCATGCTGTTGCACCACGCCCACCTTCTGGAAGCTGACCAGGTAGTAATGCACGTTGGGCACGGTCAGCTCGCAGGCGTCCGCGATTTCCTTCAAGGGCAGCGGCCGGCCCGTCTTGCGGATCAGGTCCAGGATGCGAAAGCCCACTTCTATCGACTGGATGCCCCTGCGCGCTGCGGTCGGCGTCTTTTCTGTGTCTTTTTCTACCTTGCCGGGCCTTGCCATCACTGCCTCCACGATGTGTTTGGCGGCAGTGTAGCAGCGGCCTCCGGCCGCTTTTCGACCATCCGGACGCGGGTTCCGGGTTTCCCCCAGCTTTGTCGCTGTCTCCTTTAAGTTTGATAATAGTTAATGCGTACAGCAGTATCAATCTAAAAAACCAGGGGAAAGCAAGCATGCAAGCAGACGTGGCAGTGGGGCGGATCGGCGCGGCGCCGGCCTTGAGCAGGAAAGAGGAACGCCAGGTGGTGGTGGCCTCGACGCTGGGCACCTTGTTCGAGTGGTACGACTTTTTCATCTACGGAACGCTGGCCGTGTTCATGAGCCAGGTTCTGTTTCCGCAGGACAACCCGACCGTTGCGCTGCTGGCCGCGCTGGGTGCGCTGGCGGTGGGCTTCATCATCCGGCCGCTGGGCGCGGTGATGTTCGGCTACCTGGGCGACAAGTGGGGCCGCAAGTACACCTTCCTGATCACAGTCGTGATGATGGGCGGGGCCACCGTGCTGATCGGCTGCCTGCCCACCTACCAATCGGCCGGGCACCTGTCATGGATCCTGTTGCTGACCTTGCGCGTCATCCAGGGCCTGGCGGTGGGCGGCGAGTACGGCGGCGCGGTGATCTATGTGGCCGAGCATTGCGAACCGAAGCGGCGCGGCTTGTTGACGGGCTGGATCCAGATCACCTCGTCGGCCGGCCTGATCCTGTCGCTGGTGGTCATCCTGTGCACGCAGGCCTCCATGAGCGCCGACGATTTCCGCCAATGGGGATGGCGCCTGCCGTTCATCCTGTCGATCGTGATGCTGGCCATTTCGATCTATGTGCGCGCCAAGCTGCATGAATCGCCCGTCTTCACGCGCATGAAGCAGCAGAACCGCCTGTCCAAGAACCCCATCAAGGAAACGTTCGGCCAATGGTCCAGCATGCGCCTGGTGCTGCTGGCGCTGATCGGCGTCACCGCCGGCCAGGGCGCCACCTACTTCACCGGCCAGTTCTACGTGATGATCTTCCTGCAACAGGCGGTGCAGCTGGATCAAACCAGCGTCTACACGCTGATCCTGATCGGCTTCATCATCGGCGCGCCCACCTTCGTGCTGTTCGGCTGGCTGTCCGACCGCATCGGACGCAAATGGATCATGATGGCCGGCCTGTTCATCGCCGCCATCGGCTACCACTCGATGTTCGAGGTATTGCTCAAGGCCGGTAACCCCGCGCTGGCGCAAGCCATGCAAAGCACGCCGGTACGCGTGCATGCCGACACCAGCGGCGGCGCCTGCGACTTCGGCTTGCAGGCCGCCATGATCGGCAGCCACGCCGATCACAAGAAGGTCTGCGTGCAGGCCAAGAAATTCCTGGTCTCCAAGGGCGTCAACTTCGAATATGCCGCGCCGCTGCCGGGGCAAAGCATCGCCATGAGCGTGGGCGGCGTCACGGTCAACGGCTTTGACAAGGCGGCCTACGCGCAGGCGTTGGGCAAGGCCGGCTATCCCGACCGCGCCGACCCGGCCCGTGTGGATCGCGCCACCATCATTCTGATCCTGGTATTGATGACGGCGGTCGTCGCCATGGTCTATGGACCGGTCGCCTCTTACCTGGTCGAATTGTTCCCGGCCCGCATCCGCTACACCGCGCTATCCTTCCCGTATCACATCGGCGCCGGCATCTTCGGCGGCATCGTGCCCTTTACCGCCACCTACCTGGCTCAGGCCAGCGGCAATATCTTCGGCGGATTGATGTACCCGGTCGTCGTGATGGTGGTGGTGGGTGTCATCGGCAGCCTGTTCCTGCCGAACACCCGCGCCCAAGCCATCGACGAAGATCCCACCCACTAAAAAAGCGAGGAGAAACATGTCCGTGCAAGCGAGTTTCAAGGCCGCCGTCATCCAGGCCGCGTCCATCCCGACCGACAGCGTCGCCTGCGCCAACAAGGCGGCGTCGCTGATCCGGCAGGCGGCCGAGCAGGGCGCCCGGGTGCTGGTGTTTCCCGAAGCCTTCCTGGGCGGCTACCCCAAGGGCAATTCCTTTGGCGCGCCTATCGGCATGCGCAAGCCCGAAGGCCGCGACGCGTTCGCCAGCTACCACCAGCAGGCCATCGCGCTGGACGGCGACGAGGTCGGCATCGTGGCGCAGGCCGCGGCCGACACCGACAGCTTCGTGGTGATGGGCTGCATCGAAGCGGACGGCGGCACGCTGTACTGCACCGTGCTGTATTTCAATGGCGCCCAGGGCCTGGTCGGCAAGCACCGCAAGCTGATGCCCACGGCGGGCGAGCGGTTGATCTGGGGCTTTGGCGATGGCTCGACGATGCCCGTCTTCGATACGCCTTACGGCAAGATCGGCGCCGTGATCTGCTGGGAAAACTACATGCCGATGCTGCGCATGTACATGTACAGCCAGGGCGTGGCGCTGTACTGCGCGCCCACGGCCGATGACCGCGACAGCTGGATACCCAGCATGCGCCACATCGCGCTGGAAGGCCGCTGCTACGTGTTGAGCGCCTGCCAGCACCTGCGTCGTCAGGCCTATCCGGAAGACTTCGAATGCGCGTTGGGCGATGCGCCCGACACCGTGCTGATGCGCGGCGGCAGCGCTATCATCGACCCCCTTGGCGAAGTGCTGGCGGGCCCGGATTTCTCGGACGAGACCATCCTGTACGCCGACATCAACCCCAACCAGATCCTGCGTGGCAAGTACGACTTCGACGTGGCCGGCCACTATGCTCGGCCCGACGTGTTCCAGCTGCAGGTCGACACCCGTGAAAAGCGGGCCGTCTCCGCGCATGGCGCGGGCGGCCAGGAGCCCTAAGACATGCATTTTGATTTCAGCGCGTTGCCTTCGCAGACGGTCTACAAGCTGCTGACCTCGACCGTCACCCCCCGTCCGATCGCGTGGGTCACCACGATATCGGGCGACGGGTGCGTCAACGCCGCGCCGTTCAGCTTCTTCAACGTCATGGGGCACCAGCCGCCCACCGTGGCCATCGGCCTGATGCGCCGCGCCAATGGCGAATTGAAGGACACCAGCGCCAACATCATTGAAAACGGCGAATTCGTCGTGAACCTGGTGCCCGAAGCGCTGATGCAGCAGATGAACCAGACCTGCGCGGACTACCCCCCGGGCGTGGACGAGCTGGCCAAGGCCGGCTTGACTGCGCTGCCGGCCGCGCACGTGCGTCCGCCCCTGATCCAGGGCAGCCCGGTGTCGCTGGAATGCGTCAGCCAGGCCACTATCGTCACGGGGCCGCACCAGGTGGTGGTGATCGGCCGCGTACTTGGGGCGCATGTGGCCGACGCCTATGTGCAGGACGCGGAGCGCGGCTACGTGAACACGGCCGAGATGGGCCTGGTTGCCCGCATGCACGGCAGCGGCTGGTACGCGCGCAGCACGGATCTGTTCCAGCTGGCGCGGCCGACCGTGGCCGACTAAGCGCACGAGACTTTCTCCAGGCGGCCGCGATGGCCGCCTTTTTTTTGCGTGGCGCACTTTTCACGCCGGTTACGCAAACGCGGGAGCTTGTGGCAAAAAGCGCTGCATTTCGCCCGATGCCGGCCAAATCCCGACTGCTAGCATTTGCCGGACCGCTAAGAGAATCCTCGAATCCGACTTCTCTGGCGGCATTTACTTGGCACAACGAAACACCAATATTTTGGGGGCGGATCATCCAGGGGCTTGCGGGCGTCTGGCTTGCAGGGACCAGCGGATTTTGTCCGTTGGCCCGCAACTGCCGAAACCCGCATCCACGCGCCTGGGGGGATGCTGGAGGCAGTATGAAAAACATGAAGCTTGGAACCCGTCTCGCGGGTGGCTTTTCCGTCTTGCTGGCGATGATCATCGTCATGTGCATTGTTGGCCTGGTCAGTCTGGCCAACATCAACGAATCGGTCGAAACCGTGACGCAGCGTTCGCTCATCAAAGAGCGGCTGATCAGCGATTGGGGCCGCAACATCCAGACTGGCGTCACGCGCACGACCGCCATCGCCAAAAGCGCCGATGCCAGCCTGGCCGGCTTTTTCACGGAAGAGGCGGCGGCATCCACCCGCAATTCCTCGGCATTGCAGCAGCAGATCGAGCCGCTGATCGAGACCGACGAAGAAAAGCAGTTGTGGGAAGGCATCCGCAAATCGCGCGGCGACTACCTGCGTACGCGCGACGCGATCTTCAAGGCCAAGCAGGACGGCAATGTGGACGCGGCCAACCGCGTCTTCACGCAGGAATTCCTGCCGGCCACGCGCCAGTTCATCGACCAGATCAACAAGCTGTCGAACCTTCAGCGCGCGGACATCGATGCGCGCGCGGCGGACATCCAGAGCGCCTATGGCGCCGCCAACCTGTGGATGATCGTGATCGGCTCGATCGCGCTGATCACCGGTTTGGTGCTGGCCGTTCTGCTGACGCGCAGCATCACCCGCCCGCTGGCGGACGCCGTGCGCGTGGCGCGCACTGTCGCCGCCAACGACCTGACCAGCACGATCACCGTGCAATCGCGCGATGAAATCGGCCAGCTGATGCAGGCGCTTGAATCCATGAATACCAATCTGGCGGCGACCATCGCAAGCATCCGCACCGGCGTGGACAGCATGGCGTCCGCTTCCGGCGAGATCGCGGCCGGCAACACCGACCTGTCCTCGCGCACCGAGCAGCAGGCCGCATCGCTGGAAGAAACCGCCGCGTCGATGGAAGAGCTTTCCTCGACCGTGAAGCAGAACGCCGACAGCGCCCGCCAGGCAAACCAGCTGGCGGCCGCCGCGTCGGACACGGCCTCGCGCGGAGGCGCGACGGTCTCCGAGGTGGTCAGCACGATGAGCGCGATTTCGTCCAGCTCGGTCAAGATCGCCGACATCGTATCGGTGATCGACGGCATCGCCTTCCAGACCAACATCCTGGCGCTGAACGCGGCGGTGGAAGCGGCGCGCGCGGGTGAACAGGGCAAGGGCTTCGCGGTGGTGGCCGCCGAAGTGCGCACGCTTGCGCAACGCAGCGCGCAAGCTGCCAAGGAAATCAAAACGTTGATCGAGGATACGGTGCAAAAGATCAGCCAGGGCTCGATCAGCGCCGAACGCGCGGGCACGACGATGCAGGAAATCGTCAGCTCGGTGCAACGCGTGACCGACATCATGGGCGAAATCGCCGCCGCTTCCGCCGAACAGGCCGACGGCATCGAACAGGTCAACCGCGCCGTGTCGCAGATGGACGAAGTGACGCAGCAAAACGCGGCGCTAGTGGAAGAAGCCGCCGCCGCGGCCGGTTCCATGCAGGACCAGGCGGCCGAACTGACGCGAGCCGTCAGCGCATTCAAGCTGCCCGGCGTGGTTGCGGTGACGCGCGCGCCGCAACGGATGGCGCTGGGTACGAGCCTGGCGCGGGCGGGGTAGAGGAAAAGGGGGGGGCAAATCGGCCACCCCCTGCCTTGAGTTTTTCAGATGACGAAACTCTGGGCTGCTCACTGCATCCCGGTCGAGGCATGCCGCCTTCCTCTTTGCCCCATGCGGCTGCGCGCCAGTGGCGCGCAGCCCATCTTGGTACGTAGCATTTTTAGCGACGCCACCCAAAGAAAAAAGCCCCTGATTTCTCAGGGGCTTCGTTCTTGAATACTGGCGGAGAGGGTGGGATTCGAACCCACGGTACGGGGATACCGTACGCCTGATTTCGAGTCAGGTACATTCGACCACTCTGCCACCTCTCCGTGGCTGGGTTCCAAAACGGCGATGTCCACATCGGCATCCGGGCATCTGCACTTGCATTGCAACTGCGTCTACTTCATCAGCCTTTGTGTTCCATCACAGAAAGATCCCTGGTCGGAAGGATCTTCGTTGTTGGAGCAGCGAAGCCCGCAATTCTACAGGAATTTTTTCCTGTGTGTAAAGGGGGTGCAAAAAAAACGTTGAAGAATGCATTCGACTCTTTCAGCGATAGCAATCTTTGCCCAGAATTCCCCCCATTCGGGCTGCGCGTTTTCAGGCCGTTCCCTTTCCAAGCCGGCATCCTTCGCCATGGACCTGATCCTTATCCTTTTGCTTGCCGCCGTGTTGTGCGTGCCCATCACCCAGCGCCTGGGCTTGGGCGCCATTCCCGGCTACCTGATCGCGGGTGTGTTGATCGGGCCGTCCTGCCTGAAGCTCATCACCAATGTCGACACCATGATCAATGTGTCGCAGTGGGGCGTGGTGATGATGCTGTTCATCATCGGGCTGGAACTGTCGCCCAAGCGGCTCTGGGCCATGCGCAACGAGGTCTTTCTGCTGGGGACCTTGCAGATGCTCGTCTGCGGCCTGCTGCTGGGCGTGGTGTTTGGCGCGGCGCTGCGGCATCTGGCCGGGATGGAGTGGCAGGCTGCCGTGCTGTGCGGGTTGTCGCTGGCGCTGTCATCCACGGCGGTGGCGTTGCGGCTGCTCGATGAACGCATGCTGACGCGCACGCCGCTGGGCCGGTCGGCGCTGGGCGTGTTGCTGTTCCAGGACATGGCGGCCATTCCGATGCTGGTGGCGGCGGGCCTGCTGGGCTCGGATGGCACGTCGGCGCCGTCGTTCAAGGAAGCACTGATCGCCGTGGCGGTGGTGACGCTGGCGTATCGGCTGCGGCTGTTGGGCTGGGCCGCCAAGGCGCAATTGAAGGAACTCTTCACGGCGGCGGCGCTGTTGATGGTGGTGGGCGCGGCGCAGTTGTTCGACTATGCGGGCCTGTCGGCCGGTCTGGGCGGCTTCCTGGTGGGCGTGCTGATGGCCGAATCGCGCTACCGGAACGAACTGGAAAGCGCCATCGAACCCTTCAAGGGTTTGCTGCTGGGCCTGTTCTTCCTGGCCATCGGCATGTCCGTCAACTTGAAGGTGGTGGCCGACCACTGGTCATTCATCATCGGGGGCGTGGCCGCCTTGCTGGCGGTCAAGGCGCTGGTCCTGTATGGGTTTGCGCGCTTTCTTGGCTTGCCTCGCTATCACCGGTTGCTGTTCGCGATGGTGCTGGCCCAGGGCGGCGAATTCAGCTTCGCCATCTTCAACGAAGCGTGGGACAACCATCTGGTCAATCTTGAGCAGCGCGATGTGCTGTCGGTGGTGGTCGCCGTTTCCATGGGCGTGGTGCCGGTGCTGATCAAGCTGCTGGAGCGCGTGCCGGAAAACCGTGGCGGCATGGCGGATCTGCCTGCCCCAGCCTCGGCCACAACGTCTGCCCCGACTTCGTCCACCACCTCAGCGTCGACACCAGCCACAGCTTCAGCCGCAACTCCGCCTGCACACCCGCCCGCCACGGCGTCCGATTCCGCCGACAAACCGCCATCCGCTTGACCCCGCGCCACGTGGGGGCATGGCATGATTGCCGTCGTGCCGGGCGGCTACACTTGTTGCCGTTCCGCTTTTCGCCCCTATGCCAGACCACAGGAGAATGCTCATGCTTAAAGGAAAAGTCGCCCTAGTCACCGGTTCCACCAGCGGCATCGGCCTGGGTATCGCCACCGCCTTCGCGCAACAAGGCGCGGACATCGTCCTGAATGGTTTTGGCGACGCCGCCGAGATCGAAAAGGTGCGCGCGGGGCTGGCCGACAAGCATGGCGTGAAGGTCGTCTACGACGGCGCCGACCTGTCCAAGGGCGAGGCGGTGCGTGCGCTGGTTGACAACACGGTGCGCCAGTTGGGCCGCATCGACATCCTGGTCAACAACGCCGGCATTCAGCACACCGCGCTGATCGAAGATTTTCCGGTGGAAAAGTGGGATGCGATCCTGGCGCTGAACCTGTCGGCCGTGTTCCACGGTACGGCGGCCGCCTTGCCGCACATGAAAAAGCAGGGCTTTGGCCGCATCATCAACATCGCGTCCGCCCATGGCCTGGTGGGCTCGGCCAACAAGTCGGCCTACGTCGCCGCCAAGCACGGCGTGGTGGGCTTCACCAAGGTCACCGCGCTGGAGACGGCCGGGCAGGGCATCACCGCCAATTCGATCTGCCCGGGCTGGGTGCGCACCGCGCTGGTGGAAAAGCAGATCACCGCGTTGGCGGAAAAGAACGGCGTCGATCAAGAAGCCGCCGCCCGCGAACTGCTGGGTGAGAAGCAGCCGTCTCTGCAATTCGTCACGCCCGAACAATTGGGCGGCACCGCCGTATTCCTGGCCTCGGACGCAGCGGCACAAATCACGGGCACGTCCGTTTCGGTCGATGGCGGCTGGACGGCGCGCTGATAAAGGAATCACGAATGTTGTTTTTGCTTTCCCCCGCCAAGAAGCTGGATTACGACTCGCCGCTGCATATCGAGACGCACACTCAGCCGCTGTTCGTGGATCAGGCCGCTGGCCTGATCAAGGTGCTCAAGACCAAGTCCGCCGAAGACATCGCTGAACTCATGAGCCTGAGCCCGGCGCTGTCCGAACTGAATGCGCAGCGCTACGCGCATTGGAAGCGCAGCTTCACCCAGGCCAATTCGCGCCAGGCCGTGCTGGCCTTCAACGGCGACGTGTACGAAGGGCTGGACGCTTCCAGCCTGTCGGCCAAGCAGCTGGACTGGGCGCAAGAGCACGTGGCCATCCTCAGCGGCCTGTATGGCGTGCTGCGGCCGCTGGACCTGATGCAGCCGTATCGCCTTGAAATGGGCACCCGGCTGGAAACGCCCAAGGGCAAGAATCTGTACGAGTACTGGGGTTCGACCATCGCCGACTACCTGAACGAGCGTCAGGAAGGCAAGAAGTCGCCCGTGATCGTGAACCTGGCGTCCGAGGAATATTTCAAGTCGGTCGACTTGAAGACGCTGAAGGCGCGCGTCGTGCAATGCGTGTTCCAGGACTGGAAGAACGGCGCCTGGAAGATCATCAGCTTTCACGCCAAGCGCGCGCGGGGATTGATGGCGCGCTATGCGATCCTGCACAAGGTCGCCAAGCCCGAAGGACTGCAAGGCTTTGACCTGGAAGGCTATGCGTACGACGCGTCCGCCTCGACCGAAGACAAGCTGGTGTTTCGCCGCAAGCTGGACTGATCGCGGCGACGGGGCAGGCGCTGCCTGCCCCATCCGTTTCATCCCACGCCCGGGATCAGGCGGCTGCCGCCATCGCGGGCGCGTGCGTCGGATCGGCCAGCGCCTGGAGTTCCTGGCGGATCATGTGCGAGGCCTTCAACATCTGCTTCAAGGGATAGGCCAGCGCCGCCAGCTCGCCCGTCGTGTCGAACTGCGTGGGCAGGGTGGTGGCGATCTGCGGGCGCTTCTCGTCCAGCAGGTCGACCATGCCGTTCATCGCCAGTTGCACGGCCTCGGGCGTTTTGGGCAGCGCCGCCAGGATCGGAATGGCCGCCGTGATCTGCGAGGCCAGCACGTGGTTCTGGATCAGCAGGTTGTTCAATTCCGGCACGCTCTGCTGGTGTGACTTCGGTTCGCTCATCATCCGATAGAACGCCTCGGCAAAGTTGCTGAACGCAATGTGCACGTTCTTGCGCGCCAGCCGCCAGGCCAGGTCGGCGTCGATGACGGCGGGTGTGTCGGCGGCGGCGTTTGGCGCGCCATGCGCCTGCATGGCTTCGACGTAGCGCAGGCCGGCCAGCAGGTATTCACGATTGGCGCGCGTAGCGGCCGCGGCAAGGGGCTTGAGGTAGCGTGCTTCCCACCACGGCAGGATGTAGCTGCATATCAGCGCCAGTGCGCATCCGAGCAGCGTGTCGATGGCGCGTTCGCCGATCACCGACATCGACACGGTGCCCGGCGAGACGAAGTGAAAGACCAGCACCACGAACAGCGTGTTGAAAATGGCGCTGGCCATGTAGTTCAGCTGCACCAGGCTGTTGCCCATGATGCACGCGCCCAGCAGCACGGCGAACAGGATCTCGGGGCTGTCCGTCACGTTGAACAGCAGCAGCGCGCAGATGCAGCCGATCAGCGTGCCGCCCAACCGCCAGCCGTTGCGTTGCCGCGTCAGCGCGAAACCCGGCTTCATGATGATGACGATGGTCAGCATGATCCAGTAGTTGTGCGCGGAAAACGCCGGCGACAGCCAGCGGCTGGCCAGCGTCATGGCGATGGCCGCCGCCGCCGTCACCCGCAGCGCATAGCGAAAGTGCGGAGAATCCAGCCGCAGGTTGCTGGTCAGCAGCCCGACGCGGAATTCCTGGCGCGAGATGAAGCGGGTCAGCGACTTGTTGATGCGCAGCACGTCGGTGGGCTTGGCGTCGGGCGATGCGGCGGTGTGGTCGGCCAGGCGGTCCACGATGCGCGCCGAATTGCGCAGGCGGCGCAGCACCTGGATGATCAGCGCCAGCATTTCGGGTTCGCGCTCGCCCAGGCCCTGCTGCTTGAGTTGTTCGATCTCGTATTCGATGGCGCGCAGCTCGGCCTTGGCGCTGCTGCGATATTGCACCGGCCGGCCGCGCGACACATCCAGCGCAATGCGGTTCAGCTCCAGCGACATCTTCACCAGCGCATCGCGCATGAACATCAGGCAATCGTTGCCGGCCAGGGCGCGGCGCAGCGCCGCGTAGTCGGTATGCGTGGCCACCAGCGTGTCCAGCAGCTGAAGCATATCGACGAACATGTTCCAGATCATCACGCGCTGGCGATCGCCCAGCCCCTTGCCGCGCGGCAGGGCGCGCAGCACCATGTCTCGCGCCGCCTGGTGCTTTTCGGTCATGACTGACTGGCGCTGAATCAGCGCGCGATAGGCTTCGTCCAGGTCGGAGGTTTCGTCGTAGAACGCGGCGCGGGCGGCGACGTAATCGGCCGTGGCGAACAGCGCGACCGACATGGCCTGCTGTTCCTCGCGCAGCCAGAACAGACGCGAGAAGCCCAGGCTGAACACCACGTAGAACAGCGCGCCGCCCAGGGTGGCGGCGGCGTGCGACAGCACTTCGTGCGGGGCGAGCGGGGAATGCATGGTCAGCGTCATCAGCAGCAGGCCGGCAAAGCCGATCAGGCCCCCGCGCTTGCCGAACACCGTGAACATCGAATAGACGAAGCACTGCGCGATCACCACCAGCCAGATCAGTACGGGATGGGTGGACGCCAGCCCGGTAATGATGACGGTCAGCGTGCCCAGCGCCGCGCCGCCCAGCATTTCGTTGGTGCGATGCCGTTGCGGTCCGCCCGGCTGATCGATGATGGCCAGGCACTGCGCGCCGAAGGTCGCGACCAGCCCGGTCGTGTAGTTGCCGAAGATGCCGCCCAGCACCAGCACGGGCAGCAGCATGCCGACCCCCTGGCGCACCCCTCCGAAGAAATAGTGGCTGTAGAGGAAACGGCGAATGCTGGCAATGCGCAAATCCATGGGGCGGGGCAGGTTCGGGACGACGCAACAAGTATAGAGACGCTGGCGGATTTTTAGGGGTCGGATGGTTACCGGACTTTCCCTGGAAACGGGCGTTGCATCGCGGCTGCAACGGTTCCGCGCGAACGATTTGCTACCTTTGACGCAACGCGGTAAATTCCACCTCTTGCGCCGGTCTGCCTATCCGATACCGGCGCGTTGAGGCGGAAGGCGAGGGTCACCTCCCCAGCCTTCCTGCCGCAGTGATACCTGCTGTTGGCCGCGCCACAAGCGTGTGTTGCCAAAGCTTCCATTTCGACCTCCAGCGTCCCCAAGGGGCGTTTGCACTGCGTTCTGTCGAGCGTGTGCCGGGTCGGCAGGGTGTCCGGGTGGCGTGGCTCCGTGAGCCGCTAAGCGCCGGATCATGTTGTCGTAGCCGGTATGGGTTCCGTTGCCGCCGTATCCGGGCGAGCAGCAGTCAGGGTTGCAGGGCCGGTACTGAAAGGAAATACAACATGGAAATGAATGGCGCCGATATCGTCGTGCGCTGCCTGGCCGATGAGGGCGTGGAACACGTTTTCGGCTATCCCGGCGGCGCAGTGCTTTACATCTACGACGCGATCTTCAAGCAAGACAAATTTCAGCATATCCTGGTTCGTCACGAGCAAGCCGCCGTGCACGCCGCCGATGCCTATTCGCGCTCGTCGCAAAAGGTTGGCGTCTGCCTCGTGACCAGCGGCCCGGGCGTGACCAATGCCGTCACCGGCATCGCCACCGCCTATATGGATTCCATCCCCATGGTCATCATCAGCGGGCAAGTGCCCACTGCGGCCATCGGCGAAGATGCGTTCCAGGAATGCGACACCGTCGGCATCACGCGTCCCTGCGTCAAGCACAACTTCCTGGTGCGTGACGTCAAGGACCTGGCCGAAACCATGCGCCGCGCGTTCTACATCGCGCGCACGGGCCGCCCCGGCCCGGTGCTGGTCGATATCCCCAAGGACATCACCGTCGCGCAGTGCAAGTACACGCCGCCCAAGGGCGAGATCTCGATGCGTTCCTACGCGCCCGTCAACAAGGGCCACCAGGGACAGATCAAGAAAGCCGTGCAGATGCTGCTGGCCGCCGAGCGGCCGATGATCTACACGGGCGGCGGGGTCATCCTGTCGAACGCCGCGCCCGAGCTGAACAAGCTCGTGTCGCAGCTGGGCGCGCCTTGCACCAGCACCCTGATGGGTCTGGGCGGCTACCCGGCCAGCAGCGGCCAGTTCGTGGGCATGCCCGGCATGCACGGCACCTACGAAGCCAATATGGCGATGCAGCACTGCGACGTGCTGCTGGCCATTGGCGCCCGCTTCGATGACCGCGTGATCGGCAACCCGAAGCACTTTGCGCAGAACGCCCGCAAGATCATCCATATCGATATCGACCCGTCGTCGATCTCCAAGCGCGTGCGCGTGGACGTCCCGATCGTGGGCAACGTCAAGGATGTGCTGGCAGACCTGTCCGCCCAATATGAAGTGGCGGCCGCCGAGCACAAGCCCGCGTCCATCACCAAGTGGTGGGAGCAGGTCGAGACCTGGCGCGGCAAGGAATGCCTGAAGTTCGCCAACTCGGATGAAGTCATCAAGCCGCAGTACGTGGTGGAAAAGCTCTGGGAAGTGACGGGCGGCGACGCTTTCGTCACGTCCGACGTGGGCCAGCACCAGATGTGGGCGGCTCAGTACTACAAGTTCGACAAGCCGCGCCGCTGGATCAACTCCGGCGGCCTGGGCACGATGGGCGTGGGCCTGCCCTACGCCATGGGCGTGCAGATGGCCAACCCTGGGCACGACGTCGCCGTGATCACCGGCGAAGCATCGATCCAGATGAACATCCAGGAATTGTCGACCTGCCATCAATACCGCCTGACGCCCAAGATCGTCTGCCTGAACAACCGTTTCCTGGGCATGGTCCGGCAATGGCAGCAGATCGATTACGGCTCGCGCTATTCCGAGTCCTACATGGATTCGCTGCCCGACTTCGTCAAGGTGGCGGAAGCCTATGGCCACGTGGGTCTGCGCATCGAGCGTCCGGCGGATGTCGAACCCGCGCTGCGCGAAGCCTTTGGCAAGCACAAGGAACGCCTGGTCTTCCTGGACTTCATCACCGACCGCACCGAAAACGTGTGGCCGATGGTCAAGGCCGGCCGGGGTCTGACCGAAATGCTGCTCGGCTCTGAAGACCTGTAAGGAGGCCATCCATGAAGCACGTGATTTCCGTCCTCCTCGAAAACGAACCCGGCGCGCTGTCGCGCGTGGTGGGGCTGTTTTCCGCGCGGGGCTACAACATCGAAACCCTGACCGTGGCGCCCACCGAGGACGCCACGCTGTCGCGCATGACGATCGTGACGACCGGTTCCGATGAGGTCATCGAACAGATCACCAAGCACCTGAACCGCCTGGTGGATGTCGTCAAAGTGGTGGACCTGACCGAAGGCGCCCACATCGAGCGCGAGCTGATGCTCGTGAAGGTGCGCGCCGTGGGCAAGGAACGCGAAGAAATGAAGCGCATGGCGGATATCTTCCGCGGCCGCATCATCGACGTGACCGACAAGTCCTACACCATCGAATTGACCGGGGTGCAGGAAAAAGTACAGGCCTTCCTGGAAGCCCTGGACCGCAGTGCCATCCTTGAAACCGTACGCACCGGCGTGTCCGGCATCGGACGCGGTGAACGGATTTTGAAGATTTGACCGGCCTTCCAGGCCACGCCACACCCTACATCTGAACTAATCGAATATCCAAATACTGGAATCTGGAGCACAACCATGAAAGTTTTCTACGACAAAGACTGCGACCTGTCCCTCATCAAAGGCAAGACTGTCGCCATCATCGGCTACGGTTCGCAAGGCCACGCGCACGCACAGAACCTGCATGAATCGGGCGTGAAGGTCATCGTCGGCCTGCGCAAGGGCGGCGCCTCGTGGAACAAGGCCGCCAACGCTGGCCTGGAAGTCAAGGAAGTGGCTGACGCCGTGAAGGCCGCCGACATCGTCATGATGTTGCTGCCCGACGAAAACATCGCCTCGGTCTACAACAAGGAAGTGCACGCCAACATCAAGGCGGGCGCGGCCCTGGCTTTCGCTCACGGCTTCAACGTCCACTACGGCCAAGTCGTGCCGCGCGAAGACATCGACGTCATCATGATCGCCCCGAAGGCCCCCGGCCACACGGTGCGCAACACGTACAAGCAAGGTGGCGGCGTGCCCCACCTGGTGGCCGTGTACCAGGACAAGTCGGGCGCCGCGCGTGACGTGGCCCTGTCGTACGCCAGCGCCAACGGCGGCGGCCGTGCCGGCATCATCGAAACCAACTTCCGCGAAGAAACCGAAACCGACCTGTTCGGCGAACAAGCCGTGCTGTGCGGCGGTACCGTCGAACTGATCAAGGCTGGTTTCGACACGCTGGTCGAAGCTGGCTACGCGCCGGAAATGGCCTACTTCGAATGCCTGCACGAACTGAAGCTGATCGTCGACCTGATCTATGAAGGCGGTATCGCCAACATGAACTACTCGATTTCGAACAACGCCGAATTCGGCGAGTACGAAACGGGCCCGAAGATCGTCACCGACGAAACCCGCAAGGCCATGCGCCAGTGCCTGACGGACATCCAGACCGGCGAATACGCCAAGAAGTTCATCCTGGAAAACACCGCCGGCGCGCCGACGCTGACCTCGCGTCGCCGCATCAACGCCGAATCGCAGATCGAGCAAGTGGGCGGCAAGCTGCGCGCCATGATGCCCTGGATCGCCGCGAACAAGCTGGTGGACAAGTCCAAGAACTGATCGACGTTCGGGCGCGGGTTGTTTCCCGCGTCCAGCCCGTCAAGACGGCATGCCCGCAAGGGCGTGCCGTTTTTTATTGCCTTTTCTCCAGGCACGGCTCTTGCTCTGTCACGCAAGCGGGGCCATATGAGTTAACCTTTCACAGTCCGTTGTAAGTTATTGAGACCATGCCCAATTTTTCCATGCGCGATTCCGAGAACCGCCACCGAAGCATCTACCTGCTGCCCAACGCATTCACCACCGCGGCCCTGTTCGCGGGGTTTTATGCGGTCGTGCAGGCCATGAACGATCGCTTCGAGGTCGCCGCCATCGCCATTTTCGTGGCCATGGTGCTCGACGGCATGGATGGCCGGGTGGCCCGGCTGACCAATACGCAATCGGCCTTCGGCGAGCAATACGACTCGCTGTCTGACATGACTTCCTTCGGCGTCGCGCCCGCGCTGGTCATGTACGAATGGATTTTGAATGACCTGGGCCGCTGGGGTTGGCTGGCTGCTTTCGTCTACGTTGCGGGCGCTGCGCTGCGCCTGGCTCGCTTCAACACGAACATCGCTGTCGTGGACAAACGTTATTTCCAGGGCTTGCCCAGCCCGGCCGCCGCCGCGCTCGTGGCCGGCTTTGTCTGGTTGGCCGTGGACAACAAGCTGCCTATCCATGACAGCCTGATGGCCTGGGTGGCCTTCACGCTGACCATGTACGCCGGCATCACCATGGTGTCGAACGCGCCGTTCTTCAGCGGCAAGAGCTTTGCCCTGGGCCGCAGCGTGCCGTTCTGGGGCATCTTGCTGGTGGTCGCCGTCTTCGTGTTCGTCTCCAGCGATCCCCCGGTTGTGCTGTTCGGCCTGTTCGTGCTGTACGGACTGTCGGGCTGGGTCATGTGGGCGTGGCGCTGGAACAAGGCGCGCCGCCTGACGCAAGAACGTCGCGGCCAGTCTTCCTGACTTCACGGTCTTGCCGCCCAAACAAAACCCGCCGAATGGCGGGTTTTGCATTTCATGGCTGGCGGCGGGTCAGCGCCACATGAACCGTTCGTCGTCGTACATGGGATCGGGGCCGGGGTGGAAGTGCGTCAGCTTGTTGCCGTCGCGGCCCATGTACACGTACATCAGCGAATTCCACACGCCGTTTTCCTTGTAGCGATAGGACCACACGACTTCGCGCTTCTCGCCCAAGCCGGCTTCTTCGATACGGGCAGGCGGACCGAACTCGCAGCGCACGCGGTCCGGGCCCCAGTCACCCACTTCCAGCACCTTGAAGTGCGTGTCGGTCAGCAAGGGCACGACCGGACCCACGCGCCCGTCGGTACCCACGTTGGTGCCCCAGGCGTATTGGCCCATCGGCTGTTGCGTCCAGATGACGCGTTGGCCGCCGCCCGCCTGCGGGCAGGTGTAGTTGGGTTTGCCGAACTGCGTCAGCACGTCGGCGTAGGGGGTGCCGGGTTGCACCTGGGCCAGGTTCGCGCAGGCGGCCAATCCGGTCAGCGCCAGCGAGGCAAGCGTCAGTCGGGCGGTTCTGTAATATTTAGACATGGTTTTGCTCCTCTGGGGCGCTGCCTGGCGCTTGCCGGCCTCTGCCCATCGCCGAAACCGGCTCTGGGGTAATTCTAGCGTTTCAGCTATAATCGTTGAGCTTTACCAAATGAAAGCCCAATGTTTTGCGCCGGCAGTCCGGCTGCGAGCGAACCGAAAGCGAGAGCAAAAGCGAAAGCGAGCGGTCAGTTTGCAGCTATTGAAGCAGCAGTGAGAAAGCAAAAACGCTTATCGCCGGAATTTACGCAAATTTTTTCCCAACCACGTCAGGGCACCTCGGCCCTGTCGCATGTCCGAAGAGGTCATCAATGTCTGTAGCTGACATCAAGAAATCCGATATCGTTGCGCAGTTCCAACGCGCTCAAGGCGATACCGGCTCCCCCGAAGTTCAGGTGGCTCTGCTCACCGCCCGTATCAACGAACTGACCGGTCACTTCAAAGAACACATGAAGGACCATCACTCGCGCCGCGGTCTGCTGCGTATGGTCAGCCGTCGCCGCAAGCTGCTCGACTATCTCAAGGGCCGCAATCCCGATTCGTACCGCGCTCTGATCGAAAAACTCGGTCTGCGCAAGTGATCGACGGGGCTGGCTCCCCATGACGCAACCGTGGTCGGTGCGACGTATTGTCGCAGCGGCCACGGTTTTTCATTTGTAAGGAATAATCGTCATGTTCAACAAAGTGACAAAATCGTTCCAGTACGGCCAGCACACGGTCGTCCTGGAAACTGGCGAGATCGCTCGCCAGGCCTCCGGCGCCGTTGTGGTGTCGATCGAGGACACCGTTGTCCTGGCTACTGTCGTAGCTTCCAAGAAGGCCAAGCCGGGTCAAACGTTTTTCCCGCTGACCGTCGACTACATCGAGAAGACCTATGCCGCCGGCCGTATTCCGGGTGGGTTCTTCAAGCGCGAAGGCAAGCCGTCCGAAAAGGAAACGCTGACCTCGCGCCTGATCGATCGTCCGCTGCGTCCGCTGTTCCCCGAAGACTTCTACAACGAAGTCCAAGTGGTCATCCACACGCTGTCGGTCAATCCCGAGATTGATCCCGACATCGCCGCCATGATCGGCGCGTCCGCCGCGCTGGCCATTTCGGGCATCCCGTTCAACGGCCCGATCGGCGCCGCTCGCGTGGGCTACATCGACGGCCAATACGCGCTGAACCCGACCGCCTCGCAACTGAAGTCGTCCAAGCTGGACCTGGTTGTCGCCGGTACGGAAAACGCCGTGCTGATGGTGGAATCGGAAGCCCAACAGCTGTCCGAAGAAATCATGCTGGGCGGCGTGGTCTATGGCCACGAGCAAATGCAGGCCGTGATCAACGCCATTCACGAACTGGTCAAGGACGCTGGCAAGCCCGAGTGGGACTGGCAAGCTCCCGCCAAGGACGAAGCCCTGATCGCCGCCGTGACCGCGGCTGCCCAGGAAGGCCTGAACGCCGCCTACCAGATCCGCGAAAAGCAGGCTCGCACCGCCAAGCTGCGCGAAGTGTCGGCCGACGTGTCGGCCAAGCTGGCTGCCGCCGCTGCTGAAAAGGGCGAGTCCGCGCCTGACGCCGTTACCGTCGACAACATCATGTTCTCGCTGGAATCGGCCATCGTTCGCGGTCAGATCCTGAACGGCGAGCCGCGTATCGACGGCCGCGACACCCGCACCGTTCGTCCCATCAGCGTGCGTCTGGGCGTGCTGCCCCGCGCACACGGCAGCGCGCTGTTCACCCGTGGTGAAACGCAAGCGCTGGTCGTGGCCACGCTGGGCACCAAGCAAGATGAGCAGATCATCGACGCGCTCATGGGTGAATACCGCGACCGCTTCATGATGCACTACAACATGCCTCCGTTCGCCACCGGCGAAACGGGCCGCATCGGTGTGCCCAAGCGCCGCGAAATCGGCCACGGCCGTCTGGCCAAGCGTTCGCTGATCCCGCTGTTGCCGGCGCCGGAAGACTTCCAGTACACGATCCGCATCGTGTCGGAAATCACCGAGTCCAACGGCTCGTCGTCGATGGCTTCGGTCTGCGGCGGCTCGCTGGCAATGATGGACGCCGGCGTGCCGGTCAAGGATCACGTGGCCGGCGTGGCCATGGGCCTGATCCTGGACGGCGGCAAGTTCGCCGTGCTGACCGACATTCTGGGTGACGAAGATCACCTGGGCGACATGGACTTCAAGGTCGCGGGCACCGAAAACGGCGTCACCGCACTGCAGATGGACATCAAGATCCAGGGCATCACGAAGGAAATCATGCAAGTGGCGCTGGCGCAAGCCCGCGAAGGCCGCCTGCACATCCTGACCAAGATGAAGGAAGCGCTGGACGGTTCGCGTGGCGAGCTCTCGGCTTTCGCCCCGCGCATGCTGACCATCAAGATCAACCCCGAGAAGATCCGCGACGTGATCGGCAAGGGCGGCGCCACCATCCGCGCGCTGACCGAAGAGACCGGCACGCAGATCGACATCTCCGACGACGGCACGATCGTGATCGCCAGCGTCGACGAAGCGCAGGCCAAAGAAGCCCAGCGCCGCATCGTCGAACTGACGGCCGACGTCGAAGTGGGCCAGATGTACGAAGGTTCGGTCCTGCGTCTGCTGGACTTCGGCGCCATCGTGCAAGTGCTGCCGGGCCGCGACGGCCTGCTGCACATCTCGGAAATCGCCAACTACCGCATCGCGAACATCAACGATGTGCTCAAGGTCGGTCAGCAAGTCCGCGTCAAGGTCATCGAGGCCGACGACAAGGGCCGCCTGCGCCTGTCCATCAAGGCCATCGGTGGTATCGAAGCGCAGCAACCCGCTGCCGCTGCCGATGCAGCCCCCCAATCGGAACCGCAAGCTGAATAAGCTGGCAGTCTGATTGACGAAGAACGGCGCCGCAAGGCGCCGTTTTTTATTGCGCCGCCACAACGCGGCAAGCGGCGGTCTGATTCATCTTCTTGCGACTTCGCCCCGCTGACGTCTCGCAACGTCGCCGAGCTTGCTGTAAAGTCGTGCGCGAGTGAAAGGGGGAATCGGATGATCCAAGCATGATGAGCAGGCCTGCCGCCGCGGGCGCGATGCTGTGCGCCGGACTGTGCGCCGCGTTGCTGACCGGCTGCATGAGCAGCCCCGGGCCGGGTCAACGCGGACCCAACAGCGAAGCGATGACCGCCGATCAGTTCGGCCAGACCGACTTCAACCGAACGGTCACGCTGGAAGTACGCGACAACCTCACCAGCCTGTATTCCCTGCTGGACAAGCTCTACCGGCGCAACCCGCGCGAATGGCGCAAGACGGGTGCAGCAGATCAAAAGGCGGCCGTGAACGGCGTCAAGCACGCCATCGAAGTGCGCATCCCGCCCCGCGATCTGGCCGGTTTGCGCGACATCCAGATCCTGGCCGTCTCGCTCGACCCGAACTACTCCGGCGACCGGGTCGGTGCGTTCATCTACGGCATAGCCGACACCATCATCGCGGCGCACAACGGCAAGACGCGGCTATACGCCACCGACGCGCTGGACGGCCAGCGGGTCTACAATGCCGCACGGAACGTCGAGGCGGCCGCCTGGTTGCTGGCATCGCGCCGCAACAACCAGGGCGAGCTGCTTTTGCTGGCCAATGAAATGTCTCCCAATGCCACGAACCTGAGCTTTGAACGCGAGTTCGGCGCCATCATCGGCAGGCTGGACCTGATCGCCAACCTGCTTGGCGAGAACTCCCGCCGCATCGGGATCAACTATGCGCAAGGTCTCTTGCTGTTCAATTTCCTGCCTGTGCGCTAACAGGACCCATCCATCGTGATCGATATCGCTTCCATCCAGACCGCCCGCGAACACCTGCGCGGCCAGGTCTTGAAGACCCCGTTTACCCTGTCGCGCACGCTGTCCGATATATTCGGCGCCGAGATCTGGCTGAAGTTCGAGAACCTGCAATTCACCGCGTCGTTCAAGGAACGCGGCGCGTTGAACCGCATGTTGAGCCTGTCCGACGAGGAGCGCGCCAAGGGCGTCATCGCGGTGTCGGCCGGCAACCACGCGCAGGGCGTGGCCTACCATGCGCAGCGCATGGGCGTGCCCGCGGTGATCGTGATGCCGCGCTTCACACCCACGGTCAAGGTGGCCAACACGCGCCGCTTTGGCGCCGAGGTGGTGTTGGCGGGCGACACGTTCGATGACGCCAAGGCGCACGGCTACGAACTGGCGCAGGCGCGCGGCCTGATCATGATCCACCCGTATGACGACGAAGCGGTGATCGCCGGACAGGGAACGGTGGCGCTGGAAATGCTGGAAGATCAGCCGCAGCTGGATATG
The DNA here is from genome assembly GCF_001571245.1 of Achromobacter piechaudii NBRC 102461. Lineage (GTDB taxonomy): Bacteria > Pseudomonadota > Gammaproteobacteria > Burkholderiales > Burkholderiaceae_B > Achromobacter > Achromobacter piechaudii. The sequence goes on from NZ_BCTK01000005.1 coordinate 531,376, forward strand.
CTGGTCATCGCCATTGGCGGTGGTGGGCTGATTTCCGGCATGGCCACGGCGGCCAAGGCGCTCAAGCCCGGCATCGAGATCGTGGGCGTGCAGACCGAACGCTTCCCGTCCATGTACGCCGCCGTCAAGGGCGTGGAGATGGCGCAGGGGCAATACACCATCGCGGAAGGCATCGCGGTCAAATCCCCGGGCGCGCTGACCCAGCCGATCGTCAGCAAGCTGGTCGATCACATCGAGCTGGTCAGCGAAAGCGATATCGAGCACGCCATCGTCGTGCTGCTGGAAATTGAAAAGACCGTGGTGGAAGGCGCGGGCGCGGCGGGCCTTGCGGCGCTGCTGCGTGCACAGGAGGCGGGCAGCGACCGCTTCAAGGGCAAGCGCATCGGCTTGGTGCTGACGGGCGGCAACATCGACCCGCTGATGCTGGGCGAACTCATCGAACGCGGCATGGTGCGCGCCGGCCGCCTGGCGCGCATCCGCGTGGACCTGCGCGATCTGCCGGGCGCGCTTGCGCACGCCACCAAGCTGATCGCCGATGCGCAGGCGAACATCACCGAAGTGCATCACCAGCGCGCCTTCACCTCATTGCCCGTGCGCAATGTCGAAGTGGATTTCGTCCTGCAAACGCGCGGACCGGAACACATTCTGGAAGTGATCGACGTGCTGAACGCCGCGGGCTTCGCGGCCAGCAATCACGACCACTGATCTGCGCGGCTAAGGCCGCCTTTCCCATCAAGGTATCAACGCAAGTGCCCGCCCAGCGCGGGCACTTGCGCATGGTTTCGCGCGCGCATCTTGCCGGCTGTTGCAAAAAAAAAGCATGTTTGGGATGAAAGATAGCTGTCGTTTTTGAAAGCTGTTTGGAACTTTTTCCGACTTCTCCGACATCCCCATCACGCCTGCGCGAACGGCGGATCGGGAGGCATCCGCCCGCTTCAATCCCCCGCCTATCTGCGGATTTCTGTCCAAAATTGGCTCAGGGATATCCCCAAAAAACTCATGGTTCATCCGGATATTCGATATGTCGGGATGCGATTTAGGATCGCCCCTTCGCTTTTTCGCCCGCCGACTTTTGCAGGCGGAACGGCGTTAAGAAATGTGCGCGCCGTTGCTTGCAACGGTTTTTCGGCGCGCCAAACAAGGGAGACCGCAGCTTGATTAGAAACAGACAGGACTTTTGGTCCGGCGCCATGTTCATCGTTCTGGGAGGGGCCTTTTCCGCGCAGGCCACCAGCTATTCCATGGGAAGCGCGGCTCGTATGGGCCCGGGATATTTCCCGTTCTGGCTAGGCATCGTGCTGGCGTTGATGGGCGCGGTCGTGCTGTTAAGCGCACTGTCCAAGCGTGCCGACACCACCACGATCAGCCGCTTCGACTTCCGCATCCTGTTGCTGGTAGTCGGCTCGGTGGTCTTCTACGGATTTGCCCTGCGCTATCTGGGGCTGTACATCTCGGTATTCCTGCTGGTTCTCATCAGCAGCGTCGCCAGCCACGAATTCAATTGGAAAGTCGCCGTCGGCAACGGCCTGTTCCTTGTGGCGTTCTCTTACCTTGCGTTCATACGCGGCCTGGGGCTGATCTTTCCGCTGTGGCCCAGCGTGTTGAGCAACTAGGAGACGGCAATGGAACTTCTACAAAACCTGATGCTGGGATTTTCCGTCGCGTTCACGCCCGAGAATCTCACCTACGCATTCCTGGGCTGCCTGCTGGGCACGCTGGTCGGTGTGTTGCCCGGCCTGGGCCCCGTTCCCACGATCGCCATGTTGCTGCCGATCACGTATGTGTTGCCGCCCACCGCCGGCTTGATCATGCTGGCCGGCATTTATTACGGCACGCAGTACGGCGGATCGACCACCGCCATTCTGGTGAATTTGCCTGGCGAAACGTCCGCGGTGGTGACCGTGCTGGACGGCCACCAGATGGCGCGCAACGGCCGGGCGGGCGCCGCGCTGTCGCTTGCCGCCATCGGCTCTTTCTTTGCGGGCAGCGTGGCAACCGTACTGATTGCGGCGTTTGCTCCGCCGCTGGCGGAAGTGGCGTTCGCGTTCGGGCCCGCCGAGTACTTTTCGCTGATGGCGCTGGGGCTGATCGGCGCTGTCGTGCTCGCATCGGGATCGCTGCCCAAGGCAATCTGCATGATCTTGCTGGGCCTGCTGCTGGGCATGGTCGGAACCGACGTGAATTCCGGCGTCGCCCGCTACGATTTCAGCATTCCCGAGTTGCAGGACGGCATCGATTTCGCGATTGTCGCGATGGGCGTTTTCGGCCTGTCGGAAATCATGGCGAACCTGGAGCAGAAAGAAAACCGTGTCGAGATCACCGACAAGGTCGGTTCGCTCTATCCCAGCCGCCAAGAGTTCCGCGAAGCCGCGCCCGCCATCGTTCGAGGCACGGCGCTGGGCTCGGCGCTGGGCATCCTGCCAGGCGGGGGTTCCGTACTGTCGGCCTTTGCCTCGTACACGCTTGAGAAGAAGCTGTCGAAAGAACCCGAGCGCTTCGGCAAGGGGCACCCGGCCGGCCTGGCCGGGCCGGAATCGGCGAACAACGCGGGCGCCCAGACCTCTTTCATTCCCTTGCTGACCTTGGGCATTCCCGGCAATGCCGTGATGGCCTTGATGGTCGGGGCGATGACCATCCACAACATCCAGCCCGGCCCGCAAGTGATGAGCAGCCACCCCGAGCTTTTCTGGGGCTTGATCGCATCGATGTGGATCGGCAACCTGATGCTGGTCATCCTCAACCTGCCGCTGATCGGCATATGGGTGAAATTGCTGCGCGTGCCTTACCGCATGCTGTTCCCGGCAATCCTCGTGTTCTGCACGATCGGGGTGTATTCGCTGAACTACAACGTGTTCGACATCTTCATGTTCGCCATCTTCGGCGTCATCGGCTACGTGTGGAGCAAGCTGGGATGCGAAGGTGCGCCGTTGTTGTTGGGACTGGTTCTGGGGCCCATGATGGAAGAGAACTTCCGGCGGGCGTTGTTGCTGTCTCGCGGCGAATTCAGCACGTTCGTTACGCGGCCGCTGTCGGCAACGCTGTTGGCCCTGGCCGCCATCCTGCTGGTGCTGGTGATGCTGCCGGCGCTGCGCAAGAAGCGCGAAGAAACGTTTGTCGAAGTCGACTGACTTCGGGGAACAAGATTGGCTCCGGCCTGGCACGGCGCAAGCCGTCCAGGCCTTTTTTTATCAGCCCGCGTCGCGCGCTACCAGGCTCTTCAAGCCATACAGGCGTTCGCGGTGCAGGGTCGTGGCCAGCGGTTCGGGTTCGCGGCCCAGCGCCACATAGTCGGCGGGAATCTGCGCAATGGCGGCGCGCATCGCGTCGGCGTCGGCCTGCCACCATTGCACCAGCATGCGGTCCGGGTTGTACACGTCCAGCCCCTGGCGGCGCAGTTCCGAACGATTGAAATCCTTCAGGTTCCAGGTCAGCACCTGCACCACGGGCGGCTGCTGCAAACCGCAGCGCGCGCGCCGCGCCAGCCCGGCGGCGATCACATGGAAATCCTTCGGGTCGCTGTAGCGCAGCGATGCTTCATACACCTGGGTGTCGGCCTCGTTGGCATCGGGAAAGCGCGCATTCATCTCGGCCCAGAACTCGGCCAGCACCTCGGGCGGGATATCCCAGATGCGCGCGGCGTTGCGCCGCCATTCCTCGCCAATGCGCTCGGTCCATACCGGCGTGTAGACGCCCGCTTCGGCAAGACGCAGCAACAGCCGACGCAGGATGCCGGACATCAGGACGCAGGCATCCAGGACGATGAAGGGGGGGCGGGCGGAGCTGGAAGACAAGATGCGTTCAGGCGCGGTGGCCAGAGAAGTATCGCTTAACAGGGTCGCGCTGCGAGCCAGGGAGCGGCAATGAAAACAGGCGAGGCGCAAGAATAAAGGTTTTTGCGCCGCCGTGCGTCGGCCGCGGGCCGACGCACGGGTTTGACCGCCCGACAGGCTATGCAGGCTGTCGGGCAATGACGGCGGATTCGCTGTCTAGCGCTTGGCCGAAAGCTCGGAAGCGGCAAGCAATGCTTCCTGGGTCTTCATCAGCGCCGCCTGCGTGGAACGGCGAGCCGCCAAGCTGAAGTCGCGCCTGAACTCGCTGTATTCCGCAGCGCCATCTTCCGTGACGGTAATGGTTGCGCTTGCATTATTTGCGGTGCCGCTCACCTTGGTAATCAAGGTGGTCGTAAAACGCGTGGGCGGCCAGGTCACGATACTGGACGACGAAGAATCCGTGGTCAGCGTGGGCACGACGACATAATCGACGTTGTCCGCCGCCGTGGGCTCGGGCGTCTTGATCTTGATGACGTTCGTAAACACGTTGGTCAGCATTTTATAGAACGCGGTTTCCAGTTCTTTATAGGGCTGGTAGCTGACCTTGTCGCCGCCGCCGCCGGGCGTCGTCACCGTCTTGGCAAGATCCGCTTCGGCAATGTAGTAAGCCACGTTGGCGTTCAGGCGCTCCGCGTTGGCCGGTGCTTCGATTTTGCTCAGATCCGGCGAAACCGTGATCTTGTGGGCGCAACCAGAGGCGAGCGCGACAACGACGGACAACGCGGCGAAGCGCAAGAGTTGGGTGAATGGCACGGCGAGGCTCACTTGACGGCGTTGAGGAAGGCGGGATCTTTGAATAGCTCACTGACCAGCTTGTCCACCAGCCCGGGGTATTGCTCAGTTGCCCTGTTTACCGCGACGGTGCCGACGAAGGACGACGACCATTCCTGCTTCGCGGACTTCACCTGGTCGTACTTGATAGCTCCGGCATTGGTGACCAGAAAGCGCGCCTCGATAATGCCGCTGCCCGTGCCCATGGGCACGTACATATCGTTCTTCAACAACGTGCCGGAAATTTCGACGGGGGATTTGTCTGAATACCTGCCGGCCAACGTCAGTTGCTGCTTGAGCGCTTCTGTCAGATAGGCGGCGAAGCTGTTCTCATACGGCGACCGCAGTTTCAAGCTGCGCAATGAAATGGGATTTGCATTGTCCTTGCCGGGTTCGCTTTTGACGGGCCCAACTTTCGCGGTGAAATCGCCTGCTTTCTTCAGGGCGATCACGTTGTCCATGGACGCTTGATACGGGGGCGCATAGACGGAACAACCACTTACTGCCGCGCAAAGGACTGCTACCGATAAAACTTTTTTCACGACAAGCCACCATCCTGTTATTCGGAAGAAACCGAATCTAACATTTTTTTACTTTGAGCAAGTAATGATGGAGCCGGGGAAATTTGAATGAAGCGAAAGCGTTGTAGGCTTGCAGCGAAGTCGATGGCGACGATTCGATTCAACGCGCAGGACGAGCGCCAGCGAAAACGAACGGCAGCAAAATAATGCGCGTGCAGGTAGACGGCAATTTTCAGTCGTCCGCTTTTATTGTTATTTCCAATGGCTGGAAAGCAGCGGAACAAACCGATGGTGCCCGAGACCGGAATCGAACCGGTACGACCTTGCGGTCGAGGGATTTTCTTACCACTTCGGCTTTCGCCGCCAGCGCTGGGCGCTGTTCGTGGTCTGGAGCACGCCTTCACCTTAGCCTTGCGGCCTTAGGTGCCCGCCGTCTGCTCTCTACACCTTCCCCGATTTTTCAATCGGGGCTTGGCTCGGCGTTGGCTCGGAACAGGTCCAGGGCATTCGCCGAGTTTGACGGGCTACACCTTTGGAGTTTCCCCCAAAGGGCTCAAATTTATTCAAGTCCCTTGTGTCTACCAATTTCACCACTCGGGCGATGCGCGGCCCTTTGCAAGGGTCGGCAGCGGGCGTGACTATAACATCCCGCCATGCGCCCGCTGATTATCGGCGGCCGAACAGCCGGCCCAGCAAACCCGAAGGTTTGGAGGCGGCCGCTTCCGCCTCCAGCGCGTTCTCCATCGACAGTTCTTGAAAGTACGCCTTGCCGTTTTGCTGGTAGGACGCCGAGGCTTGGCGGTAGGCCACCGCGGATTCCGCGTGGCGCTTCATCTGGCCGAAGATCCGGCCTCGGGCGAACAGGGCCCAGCTGCGATAGTCGGGATCCAGCGCCATCAGGCGGTCGCACGAGGCCAAGCCTTCTTCATTGCGTTTGGCGGCGATCAGCGCATTGATGCGCTCGGCATGCAGCGGGCCGCTGTCCGACCAGCGCTCCAGGGCGTTGTCGGCGTAGGCCACGGCTTCGTCGGCGCGGTCCAGGTTCGTCAGCGCTTCGATGCGGACGCGGCGCCATTTCAGCCAGTCCGGGTCCAGCGAAATGGCCACTTCCGCCAAGGGCAGCGCTTCGTCGTGGCGTTCCAGGTAGTTCAGCATGTCGGCCGCGTTGCCGGGCAGGAAATCGTCGCCGGGCGACAGCTCGTAGCCTTTCAGGTAATAGGCCAGTGCGGCTTCCCAGTTGCGCTGATCGCGCTGGGCGTTGCCCGCCACGAACAGCAACTGCGGGTCGCCGCTATCGAGCGGGTCCAGGCCGATCAGCGCTTCTTCGGCAAGCTCGGGCTCGCGGCTGCGCACGAATTCACGGGCCTGTTCCTTGCGGCCTTCCCAACCCGAGTCGGACAGCGCATCCAGGTGGCGCCACAAGGGTTTTGCTTCTTCGGCGCGGCCCAGACGATGCAGGGATCGCGCCTTGCCTTGCAGCGGCCAGACCCAATCGGGCTCGCGCTGCAAGAGGCTGGTCCATTCTTCGATGGCGTCGGCGTGGCGGTCCAGTGCTTGCAGGCACGATGCGCGGTTGTGCTGGATGGCGTTTTCTTCGCCCAGGATGGCGCGCGCGCGGTCGAACATGGCGATGGCGTTTTGCAGGTCGCCCAGGCGTCGGTAGTTGTTGCCGGCGTCATACAGGAAGCCGCCGTTGTTGGGCGCGAGGGCGACGGCGCGTTGGTGATAAGGCAGGGCGTCGGCGTAGCGGCCGGCGTTGTGCAGGTTGGAGCCGATATAGCAATGGGGCGCGGCCGCGCTTGAGCGGATGCGAGAGGCGCGCGTCCAACTGTCGATGGCGTCGTCCAGCCGGCGGTCGTTGATCAGCAAGTACGCTTGCGCCATCAACAGCCCATAGTGGGTGGGCGTGCGTTGCAGGGCATCGCGCAATGCGCGCCACGCTTGCTGTTCGTCGCCGTCGTCATAGAGAACCACGGCCTGCACGGCGATGGCATCGGCGCATTGCGGATCCAGCGCCAGCGCTCGCGCCAGATCGGCGTCGCGCTGCGTGTACGCCTTGCGCTGGGCGTGGCAGCGGGCGCGCAACGCCCAGAAGGTGGCTGATTGAGGCTGCTCGCGCACAGCCTGCTCGCATAGCGACAGCATTTTCGGCAGGTCGCTGCCATCTTCGGCGCGGTGGATGGCTTCGATCAAGGCGGACATGCTTGGGTTTCCGTCGTTATGCAGGGGCGGGTTATCGCAAGGTTTCAGCGCGCGAAGGCGCTGGCGTCGTGGCGGCAGCTGTAGGTGCGGTCGTTGGCGGGAATGTCGTCGCTGCCGCATTCCCAACGCCGCACGCCGCCGCCCTTGCGTTCGGCGCGCAACTCCGGCACGTAGACCAGATGCTTGCCCGCCAGGCTGGGCGTGCCGTCGGTGCTGGGCGCGCCGGCAATGGTGAAGCGCAGAACGCCGTTGACCGGGTTCATCTCCACCTTGGAAAAGCCGCTGTCGTGCAGCGATTGCGCGCTGATGCCCAGTTCGTCCAGGCTGGAAGGGAATTTCTGGGTGCGCCGATAGTGGTTCTCGGCCAGCCGACGCACCGGGTCGGACACCAGATCCAGACGGATGATGTCGGCGTGCAGCGGGTTGTCGCTCTTGCTATCGCCGGTGGCGTTCACGCCGATGACGATGCCGACCACGACCAGCGCCAGGATGCCGAACACGGCAAACAGGAACTTGCCCGCGCCGGTGACCGACGGGGCGCGGGCGACGGCCGCCTGCACCGCGCGCGGATCCGCCTGGCGCGTCACGACGTGCGTGCCGGCCAAGGCGTTGTGCATGGCGCGTTCGCCGAAGATCATCTGCTGCAAGTGGTGGAACAGGCCGGGCAGCAGCAGGTTCACCGTGTACTTCAAGGTGTGCCGCCAGAACGAGCGCAGCAACCCGGGCGACTGCCCCTTGCGATTGACTACGCGCAGTTTCACGGCGCGCTTGCCGGGCGAACCGTTACCCCAGGCGTCCATGAAGGCGGGCAGGAACCAGCCGATCAGGCCCGCCGCAAAGGCGACCCAGAAGGGTGGCGTGTCGCCGGTCAGCCCCTCGTAGGTCAGCTGCGCCGCGAAGATCAGCACAATCATTCCCGCCGCCATGACGAGCGCGTCGATCGCGCTTGCGCCCAGCCGGGGCCAGATGCTGGGAAACACCAGCCCGTTGCCCTGACCCGCGCGGGCCGACTGGGCGGGCGCCTTCGCCGCAGCGGTTTTTGACGCGCGAGACTTCGATTTGCCAGCGGCGGCCGCTTGGGCCGGCGCGGCCGGGACGGGCAATGGCGCCTGGCAACTGAAGCATTGCGTATTGGAGGCGGGGTTTTGCCAATTGCAGCGGGGGCATTGCATGGAAACTGAGATCCTGGTGATGCCTGGGCCTTACGTTGACGGCCGGAGCGCGGATGATACTCAAGTCTTGCGCTAGGGAAAACCCGGAGCACCGCGACGATGGACAACGCGGGACACTTTCGGCCATGAAGCCCGCTCAATCCCCCCACAGTCCCGCCCGCGATATTGATCCGATATCGCTACGTCTGTTCCTGTCCGCCCTGGAAGAGGGCAGTCTTGCGCGGGCCGCCGCGCGCGAAAACATCGTGCCCTCCGCCGTCAGCAAGCGCATGTCGGAAATGGAAGAAGCGTTTGGCGTGCCGCTGCTGGAACGCGGCGTCAAGGGCGTGCAGGCCACGCCCGCCGGCAACGCGCTGGCCACGCACGTGCGCCGTCTGTTGCAGGACGTGGAACACATGCACCGCGAGATGGCGGGCTTTGCGACGGGCGTGCGCGGGCGTGTGCGCCTGGCGGTTAGCGTCGCGGCGTTGTCGGGCGACTTGCCGGCGCAGATCCAGTCGTTTCGCCGGGCGCATCCCGAGATCGACATCCTGCTTCAGGAAGACACCACGCAGGCCGCCTTTCGCGCGGTGCTGGAAGGGCAGGCCGACGTGGCGGCCGGGTCGGACTTCGGGCATGACGGCTTGCAGGTCTTTCCTCGCGGACATTGCGAGCTGGCCGCCGTCGTGCCGGGCCAGCATGTATTGGCCCAGCGCGAGACGCTCGACTACGCGCAACTGCTGCCTTTCGAGCAGATCGAACTGAACCGCGACAACGGCATCAGCAGCGTGTTCGAACAAACGGCGCAGTCGATGGGCGTGGCGCGGCGAATCAGCGCCCGGGTGAGCGGGCACGAAACGATCTGCACGCTGGTCGCGCGCGGCATGGGCGTGGCGGTGGTGCCGCTGTATCTGAAAGCGCGCCACACGCATCTGGACATCCGCTTCATTCCGATGACGGGGCCGTGGTCCAGCACGCCGCTGTGCATCGCCGTGCGCGACCCGGACGCGTTGGCGCCCGCCGCGCGGACATTGCTGGCGCACCTGGGGGTGTTGCCTACGGCGTGACTGCCATCGACGGGGCGCGCGCATTCAGGGCTTACCCGGACGTTCCGAAACGAGAATGCCCCGGTGCTGAAAGACCGCTACCCGCCCGGCGCGTACGCCCGCGATCATGCTTGCATCGCGGTGCCGCCCTGCCTGATTCCGGCTTGGCCGCGCCGCCCCATCCCCAACGGCCAGCAAGAGGACCACCCGATGAGCGCAGCACCGCCTTCACCTTTCATGGACAGCTCTGAATTGCCCTTGCGCGGCATCAAGGTGCTGGAACTGTCACACATGATCATGGGGCCGGCCGCGGGTTTGTCGCTGGCGGACCTGGGGGCCGATGTCATCAAGATCGAACCCATCGATGGTGACCGCACGCGCCGGCTCAAGGGCTCGGGCAGCGGCTACTTTCCGGTGTTCAACCGCAACAAGCAAAGCCTGGCCATCGATCTGAAGTCGGCGCAAGGCCAGGAGCTGGTGCGCAAGCTGGCGCTGCAAACCGATATGGTGGTGGAGAATTTCCGCGACGGCAGCCTGGCGCAATACGGTTTGGATTATGAATCGCTGTCGGCGGAAAACCCCGGGCTGATCTATGTATCGCTCAAGGGTTTTCTGTCCGGCCCTTACAAGCATCGGACGGCGCTGGATGAAGTGGTGCAGATGATGGGTGGCCTGGCCTATATCAATGGCGGGGCCGACACGCCGCAGCGCGTGGCGGCTTCGGTCAACGACATCCTGGGCGGCACCTTCGGCGTCGTGGGCGCGCTGGCCGCCTTGCATGACCGCCACGCCACGGGACGCGGCCGCCACGTGCGCTCGGGCCTGTTCGAAAACAATCTCTTGCTGGTCGCGCAGTTCATCGCGCAGTTCCAGCTGACCGGCACCGCGCCCAAACCCATGGGGGCCGAGCGCAAGCCGCCATGGGGCGTGTATGACGTATTCGAAACCGCCGATGGCCGCGTGTTCGTGGCGGTGGTGGGCGATGCGCAATGGCGCAACTTCGCGCAGAAATTCCTGCCGCCCGAATGGGGCGCCGACCCGCGCCTGGCCACGGCGGTCGACCGCGAAGCCGCGCGCCCCTGGCTGGTGCCGGGCGTGGCCGAGATACTCAAGTCCTGGAAGACCGACGAGCTGTGCGCCGCGCTGGAAGCGGCCAACCTGTCCTACGGCCCGATCCGCCAGCCCCATGATTTGCTGGACGACGCGCATTTGATCGCCGGCGGCGCGCTGCTCAAGACGCGCCTGCCCGACGGCGGCGAGATTTCGGCTGCGGCATTGCCGCTGGAATTCGACGGCCGCAAGGCCGGCAAGCGCATGGACCCGCCCGAGCAGGGCGGCCACACCCACGCCATCCTGAAGGGGCTGGGGCTGGATGCCGCGCGCATCGAAGCCCTGCGCGCCGAGGGAGTCATTGCATGACCGGGCGGTAGCGCCCGGATTTCTGTCGAGGCGGCGTCAGACCGCCAAGACATCCATCAGAGAGGAGACAACATGATCCGCAAACTCGTCGCGCTGGCCGTCCTGGCCGCCGCTTGCACGGCGCATGCCGAAGACTATCCCAGCAAGCCGATCCGCATCATCATCCCGTCCACGCCGGGCGGCGGCACCGACTATATCGGCCGGCTCATGAGCAACAAGCTGCACGAGCTGAACGGCTGGGCGGTGGTGCCCGAGAACAAGCCGGGCGCGGGCACGGCGTTGGGGCTGGCCGAAGCGGCGCGCGCGCCCGCGCAGGGCTATGACCTGGTGATCGGCCAGTCGGACAACGTCACGTTGATTCCGCTGCTGATGAAAGTGGCCTATGACCCGATCAAGGACCTGACGCCGGTGGCCCTGGTCGCCACCACGCCGATGGTGCTGCTGGTGTCGGAAGCGTCGCCCTACAAGACGCTGCCCGAGGTGATCGAGGCCGCCAAGAAGGATCCGAACAAGATTTCGTATGGCACCTCGGGCACCGGGGGCGGCGTGCACATCGCGATGGAAATGCTGCAACACGAGGCGGGCTTCAAGATGCAGCACGTGCCGTACAAGGGCTCCGCGCCGGCGCTGGCGGACCTGATGGGCGGGCACCTGCAATTTGCGGGGTCGTCGATTTCGTCGGCGGCCTCGCTGATCAAGTCCGGCAAGGTGCGGGCGCTGGCAGTGACTTCGCTCAAGCGCAACGCCGCGCTGCCGGACGTGCCCACGGTGGCTGAACTTGGCTACAAGGATTTCAGCGTGGTGACCTATTACGGCGTGCTGGCGCCTTCCAAGACGCCCACGGACATCGTCCAGCGGCTGAACACCGACTTCAACAAGCTGCTGTCAAAGAAAGACGTGCGCGACGCACTGGCCGCGCAGGGGCTGGAAGCCGATCCCGTTTCCAGCGCGCAATTCGCCTCGCTGATCCAGTCGGACATCGGCAAGGCCAAGCAGACGATCAAGAGCGCGGGCATCGTGGTCCAGCAATAAACGCCAACGGCATCGACAACGGAACGTCCTATGAACCAGGAAATCAGGATATGCGAAGTGGGTCCGCGCGACGGGCTGCAAATGGCGCGGGGCATGATGTCCACCGCCGACAAGCTGCGCTGGATCGGCCAGCTTGCCCAGGCGGGCTTGCGCGAAATCGAGGTGGGCAGTTTCGTGTCGCCACGCCTGGTGCCGCAGATGGCCGACACGGGCAGCGTATTGCAGGAAGCGCTTAGTATCGACGGGCTTACCGTATGCGCGCTGGCGTGCAATCTGAAAGGCGCCATCGCCGCCTACGAGGCTGGCGCGCACGTGGTGGCGTTTCCCATCTCGGTCAGCGACACGCATAGCCGCGCCAACGTGGGCAAGGGCACCGACGCGCAGGTCGAGGTGATGGCGTCCATCGTCGACTGGGTGCGGTCGCAAGCGCGTCCCATGCGGATCGACGCGGCCGTGGCCACGGCGTTCGGCTGTTCGATGGAAGGCCCCGTGCCCGTGGATCGGGTGGCCCAGGTGGCCGCCGCCGTCGCGCGCACGGGCGTGGACGAGATCGCGCTGGCCGACACGGTGGGCTACGCCCATCCTGCACTTGTGCGCGAGGTGGTCCGGGCCACGCAGGACGCCGTGGGCACGCGCCTGACCAAGCTGCATCTGCACGACACGATGGGGCTGGGGCTGGCCAATGCGCTGGCGGGGCTGGACGAAGGCATCCGCGCCTTCGATTCCTGCCTGGGCGGGCTGGGCGGCTGCCCGTTCGCACCGGGCGCGTCCGGCAATATCGTTACCGAGGATCTGGTGTTCATGCTGGAAAGCATGGGTTACCGCACGGGCGTGGACCTGTCCCGCCTGCTCGCCGCCCGTCCGCTGCTGGCCGATTCGCTACCGCAAGAAGCCTTGCGCAGTGGCGTGGCGGCAGCCGGCATTCCGAAAACGTTTCGGACTGCATGAGCAGCCAAGCATGATGGGGGTAGAGGAATGAGCCGCCGCGCCGCAAGGGGCGGCGGTTGTCATTGAGGGTCTGGCGGAAGCGGTGAGATTCGAACTCACGAACGGTTGCCCGTTGCCGGTTTTCAAGACCGGTGCAATCGACCACTCTGCCACGCTTCCGGGGTGATGCTGTGCCGCTGGCCAGGCCGCGGCGTTACGGCTGGCGGTGATTCGGCCGTCAGGCAAACATTCTGCCCGAACGATCCCGCGAGATGCCGTAAAGGGCGCAATAATAATCTATTTGCTGCAAAGGAGGCACGCGATGCACGCTGTAGAAATCTCCCGCCCCGGCGGCCCCGAGGTCCTGGTCCCCGTAGAACGTCCCACGCCCGAAGCCGGCGCGGGTGAAGTCCTGATCAAAGTCAGCGCCGCGGGCATCAATCGCCCCGACGTGTTCCAACGCAAGGGCAACTACGCGCCTCCGCGCGGCGTGTCCGATCTGCCGGGCCTGGAAGTGGCCGGTGAAATCGTCGGCGGCGACGTGGCCGGCAGCGGCTTTGCCGTAGGCGACAAGGTCTGCGCATTGGTGGCGGGCGGTGGGTATGCCGAGTATTGCGTTGCGCCGGTCGCGCAATGCCTGCCCATCCCGAAGGGCTTGTCCGACATCGAAGCAGCCGGTCTGCCGGAAACGTATTTCACGGTCTGGAGCAACGTGTTCGATCGCGGCCGCCTGTCCGAAGGCGAGATCCTGCTGGTGCACGGCGGCGCAAGCGGCATCGGCACCACGGCGATCCAGCTGGCGCGCGCTATGGGCAACCGGGTGTTCGCCACGGTCGGCAGCGATGACCGCGCCCGCGCCGTCGAAGCGCTGGGCGCCGAGAAGGGCATCAACTACAAGACCCATGATTTCGTGAAGGAAGTCATGGAAGCGACCGACGGGCGTGGCGTGGACGTCATTCTCGACATGGTCGCCGGCGACTACATCGCACGCGACATGCAGTGCCTGGCGGATGACGGCCGCATCGTCATCATTGCCCAGCTGGGCGGCTCGCGCGCCGATGTGGACACCTCGCAGGTCATGCGCCGTCGCCTGACCATCACTGGTTCCACGTTGCGTCCCCGCCCGGTCGCCTTCAAGGGCGCCATCGCGCGCGCCCTGCGTGAACAGGCCTGGCCCTTGCTGGAAAAAGGGGCCATCAAGCCCATCGTTCACGCCACCTTCCCGCTGGCCGGGGCCTCCAAGGCCCACGCCATGATGGAAGGCGGTGAAAACATCGGCAAAATCATCCTGACAATGTAAGAATCGCGCGGCGATCGGCGTATCGCCGCGCAACAGGATACAATCTCGGGTTTCGCCTGGAATTTTTTCCAGGCAGGCCCGTGGGCGGTTGCATCATTGCCCGGGCTCATCCCACTCTGACACCTGCCATGACTTCAGTCGAAAACCGCGCCCGCCTCGTGCTGGGCAACTGGAAGATGCACGGCAACCTGGCCGAGAACGCCGCGTTGCTGACCGAGCTGCGCGCCGCGGATGCCGCGAGCCACTGCGAGATCGGCATCTGTGTTCCGTTTCCCTATCTGGCGCAAGCCGGCTCGGCCCTGACCGGAAGCAGCGTGTCGTGGGGCGCGCAAGACGTCAGCGCTCATGAAAAGGGCGCCTACACCGGTGAAGTCTCCGGTGCGATGCTGAAAGAATTTGGTTGCCGCTGGGCGCTTGCCGGCCACTCCGAGCGCCGCGTGCTGCACGGCGAAACCGACGAGATCGTCGCCGCCAAGGCGCAGGCGGCACTGGCCGCTGGCGTGACGCCGGTGGTTTGCGTCGGTGAATCGCTGGCCGACCGCGAGGCCGGCAACACGCTGGCCGTGATCGAACGCCAGTTGAAGCCCGTGCTGGCACTAGGCGCAGAAGCCGTGTCGCGCATGGTCCTGGCCTACGAGCCCGTCTGGGCCATCGGCACCGGCCGCACCGCCAGCCCCGAGCAAGCGCAGGAAGTTCACGGCGCCATCCGCGCTGCCTTGCGCACGCTGGGCGCGGCGCAAGTACAAGTTTTATACGGCGGTAGCGTAAAAGCTGCCAACGCCGCCAGTTTGTTCGCCATGACTGATATCGACGGGGCCCTGGTCGGCGGCGCGTCGCTAGTGGCTGAAGAATTTTTGCGTATTGCCGCCATCTAAGTTTCCGTTCCGGAGTCTGTAATGCCCTTGATGCTTAAACTTTTGCTGGCCGTCCAAGTTCTTTCGGCGCTGGCTATCATCGTTCTGGTCCTGCTGCAGCAGGGCAAGGGCGCCGACATGGGGTCCGCTTTCGGTAGCGGCTCCTCCGGCAGCCTGTTCGGTGCCACCGGCGCGGCCAACTTCCTGTCGCGCGCCACCAAGTGGGCCGCCGTCGTCTTCTTCGCGTCGACCGCCGGCCTGGCCTACGTCAGCCACAAGGGCACCAGCGGCCCCGCCGTTGACTCGGGCGTGATGCAAAGCTTCCCGTCGGACCGTTCGGTGCCGCAAGTGCCGGGCGCCGCGCCCGCCGCTCCTGGCGCTGGCAGCTCGTCGGTGCCTGGCGCCGCTTCGGTTCCGGCAGCCCCTGCCGCGCCGGCCAAGCCTGACGCGTCGGTCCCGTCCGCGCCGGCAACCCCGGCCGCGGGCGACAAGCCGGCTGAAACGCCCGCGAAGTAATTCACCGCAAGTTCAAAATGGCCGGCGCAATGCCGGCCATTTTCTTTTGTGCGCGCCGTGGTGCGGGGGGCGTGAAAAAGGGGCGGGCGACGCACGAAGCCGTCGATCGGATATCGGGTATTGAGAATCGTTCTCATGACTGATATAATCCGCCGGCTATTTCGACGCCCACCTTTACCCCTCCCACGCTGCACGCTTATGGTCCCTTCTCTTGACGACGCTCAGTCAGCCCGTCCGCCGGTTGCTGGCGCCGGTGCCATGGCCGTGCTGGAAAGCTGGTTCCGAGGGCATCATGGCTGGTTGCTGGAGCGCGTGCAGCGGCATTTGCGCAACTGGGCCGAAGCCGAAGACGTCGCTTCAGAAACGTTTTCCCAGGCGGCCGCGATCCAGGCGGGCAATCAAGGCCTGAATACCGTGCGCGAACCCCGGGCGTTCCTGACCACCATCGCCAAGCGGCAGATTTTCCAACTGTGGCGCCGTCGCGATCTGGAGCAGGCCTATCTGGAAACGCTGGCCTTGCAAAGCGCGGCCATGGCGCCGTCGGTTGAAGAGCGCCAACTGTTCATCGAGGCGCTGGAGGGCGTGGCGGCCGCGCTGGAAGGCTTGTCAGCCAAGGCGCAACAGGCCTTTTTGTACAGCCAGCTGGACGGTCTGACCTATGGCGAAATCGCCGACAAGCTGGGCGTGTCCGCCAGTATGGTTCGCCAATACATGGCGCAGGCGTTTCGGCGTATGGCAGGACTGAATGACGTGCGTTAGCGGGTGGGAACCGAGGCGCTGTTCATGAATGCGCACGCCGTGCTGGATAACCAGGCCAACGACGCCGCGCTGGGGTGGCTGGTCATTTTGCGGTCAGGCGAAGCCACGCAGGAAGATCGCGACGAGCACAGCGTCTGGCTGCAAGCGCATCCCTCGCACGCGCAAGCCTGGAGTCGATTGACGGATGCTGTTGACCGCCCGCTGGGCAAGGTGCGCGTCCATTACCCGCAGGCTGGCCAGGCCGATCTCTTGTCGCAGACCTTGTCACGCGCCCAGGCCGCCGGACGAGGGCGCCGCCAGTGGCTCAAGGGGGCGTTGAGCGTGGCGGGCGTCGGGTCGCTGGTTGCACTGGCGCTGGCCGAGCGCAATATGCCCTTGACCCAGCTGTTGGCCGATCACGTGACCGGCACGGGCGTGCGCCGCGCGCTTACCTTGCCGGATGGCAGCGTGTTGCAGATGAACGCGCGTACGGCGGTCGACGTGCTGTATTCCAATGGATTGCGGCTGGTGATCTTGCGCGAAGGCGAGTTGATCGTCGATGTGGCGCCGGCAGACGGTGGCACGGTGGCCAGGCCGCCGTTTGTCATCCGCACCGCGCAGGGATCGATCCGCGCGCTCGGCACGCGTATCGCCGTGCGCCAAGATAGCGGCAGCACACGCGTGGCCATGCTGCAGCACCGCGTCGTCTTGTTGCCGCAGGATGGCCGGCAGGAGACCCTGGACGAAGGCGAAACGGCGCGCATGACCGAGCAAGGCGTCGAGCGCTTGCCCGTGCCCGCCCTCACCGCGGGCGCGTGGGAGCAGGGCGTCGTGCAACTGCACGATCAACCGCTGGGCGAACTGATCGCCGCATTGCGCCCCTACCGCCGTGGCTATGTGCGCATCAGTCCGGCTGCCGCCCGGCAGCGCGTCTATGGCACCTATCCCCTGGATGACACCGACCGCACGCTGGCCATCGTCGCCGAAACCCTGCCGGTGCGCGTGCGCCGTTACGCAGGCGGCATGATGGTCGTTATCGATGCGCCGGGCGATGGCTGAAAAATAAAAGCAGAATCCGACTGTCACTTTTGCGTCGCTGCGCCACATCCCTCATGAAGCTAGTCCGATTCACGACGTTCTTGAGGGAAATCTCGTCATGTCTACCGTTACCGATCTGCGGCTGTCGCTGCTGGCCGCCGCCTTGGTCGCTTTGTTTTCGACGCCGGGCGTTCGGGCGCAGTCCGAGGGCGGCAGCCGCCCCGTCGCCGTCGACGCCGCAAACGTGTTGCGCACCTATGACATTCCGGCGCAAGCGCTGGGCAGCAGCCTGGCCCGCATCGCCAGCGAAAGCGGCGAAGCCATTTCGGTAGACGCCGAGCTCGTGCGCGGCATGCAGGCCCCCGCCGTGCGCGGCCGCTACAGCGCCGAGCAGGCCGCCCATGCCGCCATCGAAGGCAGCGGTTTGGAACTGCTGCGCACGGGCAGCGGAAGTTGGGCCTTGCGCCGGCTTCCGCAAACGGCGGGTGGTGTCGTGACGCTGGGCGCAGTGCAGGTCATGGGCGAACGCGATCCCGCCGTCACCGAGAATACCGGCGCCTACACCGCCACCGGCCCCAGCGCGACCGGCACCCCCCTGGCGTTGACCCTGAAGGAAACGCCGCAGTCCGTGACCGTCATCACTCGCCAGCGCCTGGATGATCAGAAGCTGGAAAGCATCATCGACGCGTTGGAAAGCACCACCGGCGTTACCGCATTCCGCCAAGGCATGGGCACCGACCTGAGCGGCCTGTGGTCGCGCGGGTTTACGATTTCGAACTTCCTGGTCGACGGCATCCCCAGTTCGCTGGGCGCGTCCAGCTATTGGCGCAACACCGCCATGTACGACCGCATTGAAGTCGTGCGCGGCGCCACCGGACTGATGAGCGGGATGGGGACGCCCGCCGCCAGTATCAATCTGGTCCGCAAGCGACCAACCGCCGAGGGTCAGGCCAGCATCACCGCCGAAGCCGGCAGTTGGGACCGCTATGGCCTGGGCGCCGACCTGTCTGGCCCGCTATCCGACAACGGCAAGCTGCGCGGCCGTCTGGTCGTCGATGAAGAGAATCAGCATTCCTGGATCGACCGCTACGAAAAGCGGAACCGCCTGGTCTATGGCATTACCGAACTCGACCTGAGCCGTTCCACGTTGCTGACGGTGGGCTTGAGCTACGAGAAAAACGAAAACGATTCCCCGCTGCGCACGGGCCTGCCCTTTACGTACAGCAATGGCGCGCCCACGAATTTCAAGCGGTCCACCAATGCCGCGCCCGACTGGAGCTACTACGACAGCGAACTGACCAACCTGTTTGCCTCCGTCAAGCACGACTTTGGCAAGGGTTGGAACGGCAAAGTTGAAGTCACCCATACGCAGTACAACTACGACAGCGCGCTGTATTTCCTGACCGGCTCCATTGACCAGCGCACGGGCGGCGGCGCATCGGTATGGCCAGTGCGCTGGAAGAGCAACGACAAGCAAACCACGCTTGACGCCCAGCTCAGTGGCCCGTTTGATCTGCTGGGACGCCAACATGAAGTCGTGGCCGGGATCTCGCTCTCGCAGCTGCGCTCGGACACGCCTGACTACGGCAGCTGGCTGGGTCCGTGGACGGGCTACGACGGCTCGATCGCGGACTTCCGCCATTGGGATGGCGCGTCCAACACGCCCGACTTCGTGAAAGCCGGGCAGACCAATACCAAGGAGACGCAGTACAGCGCATACCTGACCACGCGCTTCAAGCTGGCCGACCCCACCAGCCTGATTGCGGGCGCACGCGTCATCAACTGGGAACGCAAGGCCGACACCAGCGTGGTCGGCGTACCGGGCAGCACCCACGCCGACACCCGCGAAACGGGTGTCATCGTTCCCTACGCCGGCCTGGTCCACGACCTGAATGAAAACTGGACCGTCTACGGCAGCTATACCCGCATCTTCAGCCCGCAGTCGGCGTCCACCCGTGACGTCAACAACACCGTCCTGGATCCCGAACGCGGCACGAGCTATGAACTGGGCATCAAGTCCAGCTTCCTGGAAGATCGCTTGAACGCCGGCCTGGCTCTGTTCAAAACCCGGCAGAGCAATCTGGCCAATTACGACGCCGCCACCTCGTCGTACGTGGCGCTGCAAGGCATCCAGACCAAGGGCGCCGAACTGGAACTGACGGGCGAACTCAGCCGTGGCTGGAACATCGCGGCCGGCTACACGTACTCCATCAGCGAAGACGCCAAAGGCCAGCGCGCCATCACCCAGATCCCGCGCCACAGCGTCAAACTGTTCACCACCTATCGCCTGCCCGACGCCCTGAACAAGCTGACCGTCGGCGGTGGCCTGAATTGGCAAAGTGCTTCGGGCTATGTCGGCGAAGCCCAGCAATCCAGCTACACCGTCGTCAACGCCATGGCACGCTACGAGTTCAGCAAGCAGTTCAGCGCAACGTTGAACGTGAACAACGTGTTCGATAAGGCGTATTACAGCGGCCTGAGCATGTACGGCGGCATCTATGGCGCACCCCGGAACGTCGTGCTGAGCGCGAAGTACGCGTTCTAGTCGACGGGAGGCGGGGGCTTGGCCCCCGTTTTTCGAGGGCCTTCCGTGATTTTCCAGATCCGTGCTAGAATGCTCGACTTTCTGGCATTGCCTATGGGCAGTGGCAGAAATCTGGTGAAAGCCGACGTGGTGAAATTGGTAGACACGCTATCTTGAGGGGGTAGTGGCGAAAGCTGTGCGAGTTCGAGTCTCGCCGTCGGCACCAAGAATTTGTCCAGGGCCGTTTCTGGGCGTGTAAAAGACCCGTATCTCTCCTATGAGGATGCGGGTTTTTTGTTGCCTGGCGTCCCCGTTTGTCCATCAGCATCCATTGCGTTTGAGTAGGGCTTTGAGTATGTTTTTGGCTACATACTTAAAACGGGCCCCATTTATGCCTAGCTTGGCAAAAGGACTGACCGATCTGGCGGTCAAAAACGCAAAGCGCAAAGACACGCGTTACACCCTAGCGGACGGAGGAGGCCTTCATCTCGAGGTGCTACCGACCGGCCGAAAATCCTGGTTTTCGAGGTACAGGCTGCCAAATGGCAAGCAGCGCACTGTGGTCCTGGGTTTGTATCCGATCATGAGCCTCGCTGAAGCTCGTCTGAAGACGGAAGAAGTCCATTACGCTAGCAGGACGGGCGGGTCCATTGTCGGGGCGCGAGCCGAGGCAAAGATGCATGTTCAAGCTCTGACTATGGAGCAGGACCGTATTCAGCAGGCGGCTGAGGAGTCTAAGCGCTATTCGTTCGCCCGACTGTCCGAGGCTTGGCTAGCATTCCGTAAGAGCAGTTGGGCTCCTGAGAGCTATCGAAAGGCCCAATACGTAGTTCGGAAATTGCTTCAGCCCGCCATCGGCGAGCGAGACATGCGCACGCTGCGTAGTCCTGATGTAACCGACGCGCTGCGAAGCATCGCGGCGAATACTCCAAGCTTGGCCAAGAAAGCCCAGCAGTACCTGAACGGCGTCATTGACTATTGCATCCACGAGGGTGTCCGAGGGGATGATCAGGTGCTCAGACTGAAAGGCGTTCTTCCTAGTCACCGGGGTGGGCATGTGCCGGCCGTGACCCGGCAGCAGGAAGTTGGCCAACTGATGCGGACGATCCAGGCCTACGAAGGTATTGTTGTTCGTTCAGCGTTGCTGCTCGCGGCCTGGACCGCATCGCGCCCCGGCGTCGTAGCGAGCGCAAAATGGTCAGAGATAAATCTGGAAATAGCGGAGTGGCACATTTCGGGCATGAACGCCGATGGATCTCGGCGTATGAAGACGGGGCATGACCATCTCGTCAGTCTGCCGACACAGGCCATCGCAATGCTGATGGACATGCAGCGGTTCTCCGGTGGGGATATATATGTCTTTCCTGCCGTTGGTAAGCTTAAGAATCCACATTTGCACCGGGATGCGCTTTCTCGCGCGCTGCGCTTGATGGGGTTTGCGGGCGAACATAGTCCCCATGGATTTCGCGCAATGCTCCGCACCATAGCGCGCGAGCGGCTTAAGATCGATTTCGATGTGCTGGAAGCGCAGCTTGCGCACGCCAAGCGGGATCAAATCCAGGCTGCGTACGATCGAACGGGGTTTGTGGATGAGCGTCGTGAGGCAATGCAGAAGTGGGCGGATTACTTGGATGCACAGGCTGCAGGGCAATGATCAAGAAGTTGCGCCCGGCCGCCCCTGTGGATGGAGTGTGTGAGGAATGTGAGCTCATTTCGATGTGCGTCCACTCCACCGCCCTGCGTAGGGTTGTGTGAGGAGTGTGAGCTATTTAAATATGTCTGCGGCTTGAAGCATCCGCCGCATTATGCTAGATTTTGACCCACAGCTTCCTAGCTGTAAGGTGTGATGGTCTACCATGCGTCAGCCGACTGTCTTCCTTTGCTGCTCTCTCGCCACTCTGGCAGAGACATAGAAGATGCGCCTATGTGGTATAGGCTCCTCAAGGTTCGTGTAAGTCGCTCCATTTGCCTGGTAAGCGCCTCGTTACCCATCTTCGTCCAACCGGGCGTTTACAGATGGGAAATCACACCGTGTCACCTGATAAGTTGATCGACCTCCGTGAGGTCTGCGGGATTGTTGGTCTCAAGAAGTCCACGGTCTATGCGCTAATCGCTGCTCAGCGATTCCCCCGTATTATCAAGTGCGGTCGCAAAACCTTGTTCTCTGCAAGCCAAGTTCACTCATGGGTTCAGGAACGTATCAAGGAGAGTGAACTCGCAATCTAAAACAAGTACGCACACAACTCGTCCAGCACGTTCTTGAGGGAAGGGTCGTCCCTTCTCTCCCTGCAAAAAAATGTGAGTGATGTGAGTGTACTTGTTTACTTATTTTTCATACCTTTTCATCGTTGAAAAAGGTAATAAGGTGACCGCTCACACTACTCGCGCTCGAGGAAATTTCCCATGAGTAGTGGACCCAATACCGGTGTGAATCCGGCCTTCAGTGAAGCAATAGACGTATGCCGAGCGTTGTTCGGGGATACGTGGTCATTCACGATCAAGCTGATCAAGCTTGGTCACGAGGGCAGGATTGAGGATGTGAAGCTCTCGTACGGCACATTGACCACCCAAATCAATCAGTTCCCAGTTTGGAAGGCAGAATATTGGCAGCCGTTCCTGATGGTCGGGATGAGCGATGGCGAGGGGCTCGGGGCCAACAACGTGGATGGAACTTGGGCCCTTGCCGTCGACTTGGATCACGATGTTGATATGTCCTTGTGGACCGATGCCCCTTTTCGGCCCACTGTTGCGATCAACACGTCCGGCAAACGGCAACACATGTTGTGGATCTTGAAGGAGCCGATTGACAGCGCTACCCATCGCCTAGCCGCCCGTGCTCTTGCCTATCGACTGGGTGGAGACCCCTGCTTTGCGCATGAAGCGCAGGCCGTACGGTTGCCTGGTTTTGTGAATCAGAAGCATGGAACTTTGGTCAGGGCTTCATTGTGTAGATATGACCGGGCGTACGACTACGCTCGCTTGGCTACAGCCTTTGATTTCGATCTGGTCGCCGCCACACTGCAAGCCGACGTTCCTATGATGACCAAATCGCTCTCGATCGCCGCTGCATCTGAGGAAGATAAAAATAGGCGGGTCGAGCACTTGAAGGATGCCCTGCGCCATATCCCGGCCGATGACTACGGCCTGTGGGTCAAAGTGTTAGCTGCGCTGCGCACCTTGGGGCCAGGCGGTGATGACCTCGCAAGGGAATGGTCTAAAAAATCACCAAAATTTGACGAGGGCATGTTTAACAGTAAATGGCGGGATGTTGAGACCATTACCTCTGTCAGCCCGGCCTCCATCTTTTATATTGCGATGCGTCATGGGTGGCACAACCCCGGTTTTGGTACACCCAAGATAAGCTCGCGTGAACCGCTTACGGAACGAACCCTTGGTCGATTGCTGGCGGCTGTAATGCACAAGGATTTCGCTGTTGCCCGCACTGGGCAGGAGGATAAGCCGACATTGCATCCATTGAGGTGGGATGGTAGCAAGTATGCGGCGATCGACCCCTTCGCATTTCGCCAATGCGTGGAAGCCTATTGCCGGAAGTTAGTCGTTAGCGATGACGACGACGCTAGGCGTACGCTCGCAACGGCAATAGCCAAGCATGCAGGCGATGGTCGTACGTTGGACTCGCTGGGACGAAGTGCGCTCGAGTTTCTGCTTCCATCAAGTGATTCGCTGTATGCCGCGCAGTATCCGTATTTCCCGGTCGCCAATGGCATCTTGAACCTGTTGAGCGGACAGCTCATTCCCAACCAGATTCGGGCTATTTCGTATCGTCATAGTGCGGTGGCCTTTGATCCAAATGCTCAGGCGCCTCGATTTAAGCGGTTTTTGGAGGAGGTCTTTGAAGGCGATGGGGAAGTCATCAAGTTTATTCTGCGGCTTGCCGGTAGCATCCTTTTGGGGAAACCAGTGGATCACATCTTCGTGATCTTTCATGGACCGCAAGGCCGCAATGGCAAGTCCGTACTTGTCGAAGTACTGATGGCGATTTTTGGTGCCTTTTCGAGCACAGTGGGGGTGGCGACGATCATGGTCAAGAGCACGATGACTGACGGTCCGACGTCGGCACTGGCTAGGCTGCAAGGCAAGCGGTTGGTGATCATCAGTGAGCCTAATGGTAAGCATCAACTGGACGCGGGACTTGTTAAGCAACTGACCGGAGGGGATCGGATCACGGCTAGGCCGCTCTACGGGACCGAAATTGAATTTCTGCCCGAGTTCACGCCCATCATGGTCACCAATTTCATCCCCAAGATTCACGCTGCCGATGAGGCGCTGTGGGCGCGCATAAAAATCATCCCGTTCACTCGGACTTTTTCGCCGAAGGAGGTCGATCACGGCCTTAAAGATAAACTGCTGATGGAGCTTCCAGGCATTCTTAATATGTTGTTGTGCGGAACGGCTGATTACCTGGAAAATGGCCTGCAGGCACCTTCAAAGGTCAACGCCGCAGGGCAGATGCAGCGTAAGCTGGCAGATGGATTTGAGGCATGGCTTGAGGAGCGAACTGTAGGCGGGGACCAGGAGAGCCAGTTCAAGCCCCTCCATGACGATTACGTGGCATGGGCAAAGTTGAATCCTGAGTTCGATCGCCTAAGGCAGACGGAGTTCAAGGCGAAGCTAGATTGCATCTTTAAGTCCCGGCTGCACCGCAACAACAGACTGTTTTCTGGTATATCGCTAAAGCTGATGTAGGATCTAGTTTTGACGTTGCGCGTGTGCTAGATGGTGCGTGCGGAACTGCGAATTTTTAATGGCCATGCTCCTGGAGAACGTAGAATGAAACGGAATTCGACGTAAGGTCATAGTGATTTAGAGTGAAAATTCGTGCGATTCTACGGCGGCTTGAGTTCAACATAAAACGGAGCGGAGGTGTCTGTGGTGGGGGCAACGGGTAAAAAGAGAATCGCGCTGAATGTGTATCTTCTAAAGGTAAACGCTGACCCCGGATCAAAGGGGCTCTGGTCGCAGAAGGACTTTTTAGCCCGCCCTGTGAGTAGCTCTGGCAAGGCGGCACAGATTAGGGCCGAAGTTCATCCACTTGGCCCAGATGGTGAGTTAGGTACTCTATTTATCAGGAAGCCAGTCACAGAATCAGAGCCTGAATGGCTCGATTTCGTGCGAAAAGGATTCACAGATGCCTCCCCTCTTCAAAAGCTGAAGAACCGAAGTGTCTCAGCCATTTTGGTGGTCGAATGCCATGACAGACAGTTCGTCCTGGCGTTTGGACATGGACGATTCATGATCGAGCCTCGCCTAATCGAAGACCGCTTCGGCATTCGTGTCGTTTTGAACAGCATCTCACCGGATCAGGTGGCTTCTATTGACCGGCAAACATTCGACGCGTCTCCGAGAATTAGCAGGGTGCAAACGATTAAGGCCTCCTCGGTTTCTGACTTCATGATCAGTCCGGAGCAGGACCTCTTGCGGGGACTCGTAGGATTCACCAAGCCAGAGTACAAGAAGACCCTCGGGGGACTAATTGCCGGCATCGACTCATTCAAAACCTCACTATCTGTTGAGCTCTCTGATCTGTCAGAGACCCTCCGGGTCTCGCTCGAGCGTTCAGAGTCGAAAGACTATTTAGCGCGGGACTCGCAGGGCAACAACAGCCAATTCGCATGGGTTGAGAATCTATTGCCTGTCAAGGATAAGGCTCTCATCGATGAACTGGATAAGGCGGTCTGGAAGCAGCTAAGTTCACGGCATTTAGAGAATATGTGGTTAGCAATACCTGACATTGTCGACTGGAGCCAGGTAACTGGCTTTAGCTATTCGCAGGCCTCATCTGAGCGGGAAATAGAGACAAGCCTTGACCTAGCAAGATTTCTGACCACCTTGCGTAAGGGTGCCACTCTTGACACCGTCAAAAGGAAAGAAATCCTGATGATCATGGCAAGTGGTGTACCGCCTCAGCGTTTTGGTGCTTTCAAGTGTATCTATGCCGAGATCAAGAAGCATGTGGATCTCTTCATCTTGCATGTTGGCACTTGGTTCCGCGTTGAAGGATCCTTTCAGAGTGCGGTCGAGAAGTACTACGCGTCCTTACGGCGCAAGACGTTTGTGCCTCCATTTATGCAATATCAGCACACCGGAGAGGGACCATATAACGAAGCTGTTTGTGCTGCTAGTCCATCTACCCATGGAATGTTGGACCGTCGGCTCGTCAGGTTTGGAGGCACGTATGACAAAATAGAAGTTTGTGACATCCCCAAGGTTCCTCCGGCGGGAGCCTCAACAGGTTTCGAATTTATCCATGTGAAGCGTGGGCGCAGCTCCGCGACTCTCAGTCACCTATTCTCGCAGGGTCTCGTGGCATCTACCCTTCTTGTCAGAGAGGGGGCGTTTGTGGCCGAAGTCAACAAGCAACTGGCGACGTTAGGGTTGCCACAGTTGCCAAACAGATTTTCGGCACACGGAAACGAAATTGTCTACGCAATCATAGATGGACCGGCGGGCACTGCGCTGGACATCCCGTTTTTTAGCAAGGTGACATTGCAGAACTGCGCCAAGTCAATCTCAGCTTTTGGGTATTCAGTCAGCCTGATGCATATCCCCGAGTCTGCCGCGCATCTTGCAGCGGTGGCAGCGAAGGTCATAAAGAAAAGGGCCACGAAGAAGGTGGGGAAAAAGAGAGGAAAGCTGCCCTCGGCTTCTGCGGGCACGGCGTCGCCGTAGGCAGAGTCGAGGACGCCTAAGCCTTCTTGTGGATTCAGCTTTCCGATGTTACCAACAACCTACCAGAGGCTTCTAAGGCGGCCGTACGCATTCAGATGTTGTGCCACGTTAATTTTTAGGCGTCCTTGGCAAGCACGTTGTAAGCGCCCGGTGAACCCATCTTCCGCATCTGCGTTGTCCCCGATAGTGTCCACCACTTTAGGTGGACACCATGTCGAAGACAGAATTAACGCTGACGAATAAGCGCCGGTCTTATCCCAAGCCCCTGAAGGTGCAGATTGTGGCCGAATGCAGCCAGCCCGGGACGTCGATTGCGGGCGTCGCTCTGTCGCACGGCGTGAACGCGACCCTGGTGCACAAATGGATCCGATAGGCCGAGCGTCAGCCAGGCGTGGTTCCTCCCTTCGTGCAGGTTGTGGTGTCGCCACAGCCCGCGGCGAATCGCCACATCGAGATTCACCTGTCGCGCGGTCCCGTGCGAGGTTAGCGCCCGGCGAACACATATTGAACGCGTGCGGTTGTAGTCACACGATTGTTCATCCGTGAAAAGTGGCGAGGAATTGCGTTGGGTGCCGCGTGTGGGCAAATCCAGACCTCTTGCTCTATTGAGATGTATCATGCTTAGCCAACAACCGTCCTCGTGATAGCTGGAAGGATTGTCCTAGGGAGGCTTAAGTGAATCGTCTGCGTGATTCGCGGCATTGCTAAAGGCGAAATATTAGGCGTAAGCACCATCTCTACGCGTAACGCCTTCAATGGGCTTGGGGGGTATGGTTTCCTGCGTAATACCTCATTGGTTAGGTGTCTTTTTACTGCGTATTTCTTCCGATAAACATCGCGCATCGCGCGATCTCTCGCTAAGCCGCGATTGAATTGCAATGATTAGAGCTCACTTCGAATCGATCTATGACTGCTTGCTCGATGAGCTCGCAAAGGCCCGACACTCCGTTCGCTTGTGTGTCGCTTGGATGAACCCGGCTCTATTCGCTCACGTTTTCCAGGGGCTGCTTGACAGAGGTGTGCAGATTGAGATTGCGTACTATGACGTTTTGCAGAATCAGCGCTTAGGGCAGCACTTCCGCCATTCGCCGATTCGCTTTTATCCTGTAACGCCTCGTGGGTACCGTGCGTACATGCATCACAAGTTTTGCATTATTGACGATGAAGTGCTCATAACCGGAAGCTATAACTGGACAAAAAATGCGGCGCGAGGCTTCGAAAATATCATTGTTGCTACACATGACTTTGACCTCGTGAAGCAGTACAAACACGAATTCGAAGACGTCAAGGAATATGTGTTGGGGGGAAGTGCTCGTAGAATGAAGCTGTGCTCTCAGCATCCGTACTGTCGTTCTGAAGCTTACTACGTAGCCGTCCTGTATCCAGACGATGGACATACCCGCATCGCCACTGGTGTCTGGCAGGTCTGCGAGCGGGCCCAGCATGCCAAGTTGGTTTCTAGTGACCCCCATATTGACGACGAGTTTGAGGTATATCAGGAGGACTTCGATGAACCGACAGGTCGGGGAGACACGATTGCGGCTCGTCGGGAGGACATGCGGCACGCATTTGAGAAAGAGCGCGAGTCGATTAGCCGTAACAGGGATGCAATAGTAAAGCGCTTCGGGATGTCCATAGATGCTTATGGCACGATGCGCATGAAAAATGAAGCTATCGAGTTAAAAGGAGGCGGCGGTGGCTATTTTCGGCCCGAGCATGAAATTTTGGTGGAGTGGAGAGATGTCTACTACCGAAAGACGATTCCGGACGTTCTTTCAGAAGACGGCGGCTATGGGCAAATCATCCGTGGTGAAACTTGGACTTGGTGATTGAATGCGCGCCGGGGAAGGGTAAAAGGTGCGCGTGATGCGGGCGCGCCGCCCCATACGTTCACCACCCGCGCCAGCGCCGTATCACTGCTGGCACGCATGTCCATCGGGTCGACGGCTAGCCATATGGCATCGATCCGGATCGCCGCAACCAATCTCGTAGCAGCGTCCCGCATGCACTGACACCTTGCGGGGCCAGCGTATCGACGCCACCGCTACGCCGCGGTTCGATCTCGACGACAGCCCCAGTAACATCGCCGGTGCTAGATAACGCCGGCGATATCGGCAGCGGCAAGAACTCCGGCTGTTTGATCGACTCGCCACGTTCGCGCACCCAACAATGGACGATGTTCGCGTTGATACCGTGCGCCAATGCAATGGCCGCTATCGAGGCACCGGGTGCGCCACATGCCCGCACCAACTCGGCCTTCATCTCGTCGCTGTAATACCGACGAAGCGGCTTATTCACTAAAACCTCATTCGACATAGTGTGCATGATCTCCTCGTGCACACTATCGCTTCGCACATCAACTTAGCCAAGACAGGTCGCCCAGCCGCTTACAGCACGTTTTCACGCGCGCACGGTACAAACCAGCCTCGGCTAGCTAGCGATAATGGTGTGTTTTCACTACTTCATGAAAAAGTCGCGTCGATCGGTTTTCGGGCTGAAATCTTTGTTTATTATTTCCCCTCTGAGCTAAAGAACAAGTTCACGGAAGGTCGATAGTGACCGAAAAAAGTTTGTTACTGTCGGCCGGATTTCGCACTTAGACGTCGCCAGCGTCCTTCATGCCAACACGAACCTCGCATCTATCTCTGCGTACCTCGTGCATTTGTCGGAGTTAGCAAAGTGCGCTCTGGGAGGATTAGGAAAGGCGGACTGCTCTTGCAGCGACCGGCATGTAAAGCCACCGCTGACTGACGGGCTTGCCGGTTGCGCTGAAAAGGGCGTGGCCATAGGACTCGAGCTGCGGGCCGTGCTCGGCCACCAGTTCTTCGTCTCTGGCTGAGCCTCCGGGGTTCGACTTGTGGTCCAGGAGAATCCAGCCGTCTGGCATCTCAACCAGCATGTCGATGCGGCCCCGGATGCGAGTGCCGTTCGGGCCATCCGACTCTATAGGTACCTCGACGTAAATGGGGCAACCAGGCCAACGCTGGGCTATCCAAGCCAGGAACGCTTCGGCCTGGGCACAAACGGCGTCCTTATCCACTGAATGAGCCACAGTCCAGGTCTTTAATATATGTTCGATCTCAGGGGCTGAAACGCAGCCAAGCACGCCAGCGCGTGCGATGCACAGGTGCAGCGCCGTGCCCAGCGATTCCATATCGGGTTTGCCGGCCAAGCTCAGTCGGACGCCGACAGTGTCGGTTTCGGCAACAGTGAACGTACCGCCCGAAGCGGAACTCGGTCGATGCCACAATGGCTCGGCGCGCAAACGTGCACGGCCTATGAACCAGTGGCAGGCTTCTGATGCTTTGGCGGGTGGCTCCACCGAGCAGTCATCTTTGCTCCACGACTTCGATAGCCTGGATAGCCGCTTGCCGTGGGGAGTCGTCACGGTTCCTGAATCGCCGAACAACAGGTCGGTTGCGCCTTGAATTTCGCCAATCCAGGCGCGACCTGGCCCTGACTTGCGAACGAACGACACCGCGACGTTCATGTCACGCGCGCGGGTCAGGGCCACATATAGAAGGCGCTTGTTCTCCGCGAGGGCTTCGGCCTGCATGATTTTTCCAGTGGTGCTGGCTTCGGCGTTGAGGGATGCTTGGGGCTGGGACCGCTTGCCCCATGTCTTCAGCCAACAGTGGACGAAACGGTTGGCGAGCGGCTGCTGCGGGTCAAAGTCCCCGGCTGTTCTCGCGCGCACCCCCCAAAGCGAACTGCGTGCTGTCGCGTCGAGGCTTGTCAGCACGACGACTGGCCACTCAAGCCCCTTGGCCCCGTGATAGGTGAGAACCGCGACGGAGTTGTCTGCCGAGGTGGCCCGGTTATCATCCTCTGCGCTGGCGAGTTCATCCAGCCAGCGAAGCATGCCGCTGACGGTCGCCGGCCGCTTGGCGGCAGCGCACTCGTCCTCGAAAGTCTTGCCGAACTCGATCAGTGCTTCAACATTGGAGAGACGGTTGCGGCTCTCGTGGGGGGAGGTAGACCACTGGCCGATTAGCCGCACTACATGGGACTCGGCGGCTGCAAGTCGCAGTGCTTCCTGTGGCGTCAAGGCCGAGAGCGTAGGACGCAGCTCTTCAAGTCGGGCGAGAAGCAGATTAGCGCTGTCGCCCTTCGTCATCCACTCGTGTGCCTTTGTCCCATCGGTGGCTAGGTACTGCAGCCTGTCAGCGAGCCAGGTTTCGACCGGAGTGTCACCGGCCAGGGTAAGAACCAGCGCAGTGGCAACAGTGTCGGTCGGATCATTCATACGCCGTAGGCAGGCCATGACATAGATGGCTTCGGCAGTCCCCAATAAGCCAGAGCGGGGGCTGGCAGATGGGATGCCCCAGCGCGTGAGCGACGTAACGGCAAACTCGACTTGGTCGTTGTAGCGACACAGCACCCCGACATCCCCGGCCTGAATTGGACGGAGTTCTTTGGTGTCTTTGTCT
Organism: Achromobacter piechaudii NBRC 102461; assembly: GCF_001571245.1. Taxonomy (GTDB): domain Bacteria; phylum Pseudomonadota; class Gammaproteobacteria; order Burkholderiales; family Burkholderiaceae_B; genus Achromobacter; species Achromobacter piechaudii. The sequence continues at coordinate 562,365 of NZ_BCTK01000005.1, forward strand.
TCGACCTTGAACCCGGACCCCAGCAGATCTCGGACGGCCTGCCCAAGGCCCAGGTAGTCCAAGTCGTTTCTGCTGCTTTCGAAGTTCCAATTTAGCAGCGCTGCTTGGGCAGGAATATCCTTCCGCAGCGGCTGCAATTGAACCTGAGCAGGCGTCAGGTCGGGCTCGAAAGCAGAGGCGAATACGCCGTTGGTGAGCGAGACGAGACTTTCGATGGAACGCCTGGAGCTGTCCAGGGCCTTGCCGATGATTCCGCCCCAGTCCTTGATGGCGGCTAAGACGCCGGCAATAAGACTCGCATCAGTTCCGCGGAAGCCGTAGATAGCCTGCTTGGGGTCGCCGACCCACACCGACCTCTTGGCGAGCTTGGCCAACTCAACAAAGAGAGCCAGTTGTAGGGGGCTAGTGTCTTGGAACTCGTCGACCATGATGAGGTCTAGTTCTGCCGCCAAGGCTTCACGGATCGCTGGCTTGGTCCGCAACGCTCGTAGCAGCAGAACCTCTTGGTCGCTGAAGTCAACGGCACCCAGCGTCTTCTTGGCCTGCTCGTAGGCGTCGAGAACGTTGGCGGCTAGGTTGAACGCCAAGTCAAGGTACCGGCGGACCTCGGAATGAAAGGCGGGATGAGACTCGTGGGCTTGTGCGGCGGCTTTTACTGGTGCGAGGATGTCCCTTACCTTGGCGCCGGCATCAATCCCGGCTGCACCAATCCAGTCGGGCCAGCACCAACGGCCTTCACGGAAGAGACGATCCAGTTTCTGCAGCACCTCGAGGCCTTTGACGAGGTTGTCTGCAACTCTGGCGCCGGCAGCCTGTTGTTGTTCGACATAGGCGGCTACCTCTTGGTTCGCCTTGGCCAATGCGGCCTCCAGCGACTCGGTCGGGTCCGGTCCTGTAGTTGGAGAAGGCCAGTTCCCGAGCATTGCGTCGGCGTTCTGGGGACCCATTGCGCGAAGCGCCGCAGGTGCTATGTCATTGTCGAGCGCGGCCTTTACGATAGCCTCAACAGACTTGGACCAGTCCGCCTGCTCAATGCCGAACCGCCCGGTGAGCCAAACCAGTTCTGCTTGTGCGTCTACATCCATCGACTCGGCCAGCGTGGCCTTAAGCAGTCGCTTGGATTGGCCTTCGCCTAGAACGGTCTGGTCGGGAGAGAGACCTAGCTCGAAGCAGAACCGCTTGAGCATCTGGCCGCAGACGCTGTTGACTGTGCCTAAGCGGGCCTGGCCAATAGCTGTGGCCAGGTCGATGCGTCCCTTTTCAAGGAGCCAGGAGCGGGCGCGTTCTCGCAGCTCGGTAGCGGCCTTCACTGTGAAGGTCGTGGCCAAGATGGCGTGAGGGCGTGCTGCGCCGGACTCGAGGGCTTGGGCGAGCGTTTCGGTCAGTCTGTAGGTCTTGCCACTGCCGGCGCCCGCGCTGATGAACTCGATGTTGTTTATCATTGCCAGCCTCCCAACAAGACTAGGTAGTCTCGGTCCCATTTGCTTGGACCGTTGACCGAAAGGGTGCCCTCAGGGCCTTGGAACTCGTCGGCGGAGCCCTCCGGAACGACGTCGATGATTCCGCCGTCCAACTGCTGCTTGCGCCAGTTCCACGTGGCGCGTGCCCGGTCCAGTAGGGTGGTTACGGTTACGCCGTCTGGCGGTCTTCTAACCTGCGCATTCGGGAAGGTGTCTGCAGCGTTGACGTACAGTGCGCCGCTTTCCAGGATGAAGTAGCCAAGCGCAGAGGGTGGGGCGCTGAGTGTTTGCTCAATGAGGCTAGAGTAGAGCGCCAACTGCAGGTGCTCGCCGGACCGAAGCAACCCGGCGTAGTAGTTGTCGCTTCGCCACTTCATGTCCAGGGCGACGGTTCGCTTGCCGCCAAGCGTGACCAGGAGATCAATCTTGCCGATCAGCGGGACGTCACCCAGGTTTCCTGCGAATTCGACCTCGGTCTGAACCTGTAGTGCACTAGCGGACCTAAGGTGGTCAAGAAGACTGCAAATGGCTCCTTCACAAACCTTGCGGAAATGCTGCTGCGTTACCCCCGAACCCTGCATGAGTAGTACAGCGCCCTCCGTCAGCAAGAGCGAGTCTGCTTCGGCGCGGAACCAGGCGACGGCAGCGGGGTTGGACCAAGTCAAGGCGTCGGCGTGCGCGAAGAGCTTCTCGAACACGCGATGAGCAAGGATGCCCAGAAGGCGGTTGTCCTCATCTACCGCCAGAACAGAGGTTGGCTCCAGGTCTGCCACTCGTTTCAGAACGAAGAGGGCGGGGTTTTTGAAGAGTTCGTCGAGTGTGGTGAACGACTGTGCAGCGTCGCCGAGTTGGACGGGGTGCGGCAGTTGGATGTGTCGAGGAGTAGCGGGCAGCGGCAGAGACGGAAGTATTTCGGCGGTCGACCCGAGAAGTGCGGAGCCGAGGGCGGAGTCCAGATCGAGTGAACCGGATTCGATGTCCGGTACGAGCTGTTTTAGAAGCTGGAGAATTGGATGCACTTCTGCTCCCGGGGGAGGACAGACGAGGACAAATCTGCTTCGTGCGGCAAGTAGCGGCCGCAGCCACTTTAGTGCCAATGACACGAGCTCACGCGCCGGATCTCGCAACTGCACACCCAATTGGGTGAGAGCGTTCACCTCGGCAGGTGACCAAGGCAGGGGCGAGGGCAGGGCAGGTGACGACGGCATCCACCAGACCACTTCATCGGCTGCTTCGATGCATGCGGCTGCCTTGCTGGCCGAGCGCATGCAGCCGACGTGGGAAACAGCAGCGGGGTTGGTTACCCCCGCAGGCGTAGCGTGGGCGACCAACTGCTCGATTTGCCGAGGTAGCACCGTAGCCAAGCCCTGCCTAGCTAGTTCGATCAATGCGTCATGGACGGCCGCACATTGGCGGTGCGCTGCTGTAGAACCCGCTACATCATCGGACTCTCCCGATAGGCGGCGCCGCATCGCCTCCTGCATACGGTCGACGCGGGCGATGAGAGCATCGACGGGCACACCTTCGGTGCGGGACCAGCGCTCTGACTCCAGCCAGAAGGTGATTTCATCTGCTATTTCTTGGGCATCGTCACTTACAGCGATCTTGGACTTGGCCGTTGTCCAGGCCTCGCCCCCGATCCCGGGCTGCTTGGCGACAGCACGGGCGAGTTTGCTTCTGGCAGGGCGACTGAACGGGCCGATTGGATGGGTCAGGAAATCCAGCACTCGGTTCATGTCGACTGGTTCCCAGCACATCTCCAAGGCAAGGAGTAGAGCCTGGAGGGCTGGGCGGAGCTGACTAGGGCGTTCGAATCCGCAGTTGACCCCGCCGGTGGCGGACAGCGAGACGTCTAGTGAGTCGCCGGCCTCTTCGGCCAGGATCAGCCGGTCGCCGGGCTTGTGCAAGTGTTGCGCACTCAACCAATGTTCGGCTGTCGTGGCCGCGAGAGCGTGCACTAGCAAAATACTTCCGTCGGGTTGAATTGCCAAATTGCCCGCATAACCTCCGGCCAAAACGGTTAGGGCGTGTTCTTGCACCGCACGGAGTTGACCTGTTCCCTGTGGTTCGGGAAGGCGGACTGCGACTGAGGGCAGGCGCTCGAGCACCTGCCGCCAAAGCAGCGGGAAGTCCTCGATCGGGTCAACCAGACGAACTGACCTAATGGGGCCGGGGCCGGAAGCACTTAGACCTTGCGCCACCAAGTGCAAGCGCTCAGCTTCTCCGAACGGCAGCGTTTCGAGAGCCGCAACCTCGATGGCGGCAAGTTCCCGGACTCGCGGTGGGTGCTCCGGATTCGCGCTGCCGTTCCAACCGCCGAGTTTCCACTCGTCACGCCAGGCCAGGAGGCGCGCGGCCGTGCCGATGCTGTCAATCTTCAGGGAGTCACTATAGAAGCGCGAATTGTTGTCATGGATTCGAAGCAAACCGGAGTAGACGGCCACGCGTTTAGCCGTGGACGCCCCGGGTGCGCTTAGACCGAGGTAGGTCTCTAGTAGAGACAGGAAGCCGAGGCGGCCGACCATTGGGCTGTTAAAGAAGTTCGTCGAGGACGGGCCCTGACGGGCGTCCAATGACAGGCCAAAGGTGATGTGCATGCTGAAGCTGACTCCCCAGAAGGCTATCGAATGCAGGCGTTCTGTTGCGTTTTGTCCCTGCTTCCAGTTGACAAGAGTAACCTAAAGAAACTATTCACGTCCTCCCGAAAGTTCCCGAGGGAGAAGTCAGGTCATTGAGTCCATCTCGCAGCAAAGAGGCCAATGGCCTGCGCCCGATGCATTTCTATCCTTAGGCGGGAACGGTTAGACGGTAATGGCCTCATGGTGGACGGCCAACTTACCCTCGAAATCGGGCCTTTAAAGGTTCCTCCGCTTCAGCTAAGCCCGTGCGGTGCGCGACTGCTGGTGGTTTCCGACGCTGAGTTATAGTGCATGTAACTAATTTCATCTATAGATGAAATTAGCTTTCAGGGAAAGCGACGTGGAGCTTCCTCACGAGAGTTTTTACTCGCGATTGCACCAACGTGCTTTCGGCAGTCACTGAATCCAAGCGTTATGTTGTGCCCGCGTTCCAATTGCCAAAAAAGGAAACAGCAATGCAAAGATATGCAGACATAAACAATGATTCTGGTGTCGTCGGCTACGAGATTTCTGCGACGTCCATAACGGTTTGGTTTGATGGTGCAGCGAGACCATATACCTATAGCTACGCCTCGGCCGGACAGCACCATGTTGAGAGAATGAAGCAACTGGCTCAGTCTGGTGATGGGCTTAATGCGTACATAAACTACAACGTCAAGTTCAAATACGACCGTTAGTCTCCAGCCGGAGTAAGCATTGAGAGCATGACACCTCAGTCAAGCGGGGGCCACGCCGCCGCTTGACTCTTAGCTTTCACTTCTGGCATGTGTGCTCCCCGCCGACAGCAGTTGTGAGAGTTGGCTAGGAAATTGCCGTGAATGCGGGCGCAAGCGCACGAAGGTGACAATGCAGGTTCCCGATTGCACGAGAAACCCCTCGTAAAAACTATCGTCGTCTATAATAGAGTTGGTATTTTTCGCCGCTCTACCGGCCGAATGTATCGCGCCAAGGTGGTCGTTGAACGATGGCCCGTCTGTTGCTGAATCTGAAACGGCTGCAGCCCAGCCATCGCAGCTGCCGTTACGTACCCCGCTCGCAGACTGTGACCCGCTACAAGGCCCGCATTGCCACCAGCACGTCGGTATGCCGCTTTGAGAATCAGCGCAACAGATTGACCGGTAAGTGGACGACTTCCTACGGTGTCGTGGCGAGTCACCTTTCTGAATATGTAGCCGGAGCCTATGCCGCTCGCTGCCGTCCACTGATCTATGGCAGCGACGGGGCATCTAGTCCCTTTGGCGCGAGGGATAAAGACGGTTCGTCCTACCCCTTCCTGGTCTGTCTTGGAACGACGTAGCAGAATCTCGATGCCTTCATCTACCGCCGTGATGTCTTCATACTGAATGGCGACAAGTTCTGCGCGTCGGAACGCTCCCGCGAAGCCAATCAGTAGAAGTGCCCGGTCCCGTGCGGCTCTCATCGGCTTCTGTTGGTCGACCAGGGCAAGCATCTCCAATAAATCATCTTTGACGATCGCCCGCACACGACGTTGGGTGATGCCCAAGGTTCTACGAATGCCTTGCATGGTCTGTCGCACGCTGACATGAATGGCGGGAGACGTCAGGTTTTGATCTAGATGGGCACGGTGGATGCCGATCAGTCTTCGTTCTATGGTCGCTACGGCCAAAGTTGCCGCGAGATTGGCCAGGTATGCGCAAAGTTGTTGTGGCGTCGCCGGCACCTTTCCACCGTTCGCCAAAAAATGAGCGAGATCAGCCGCATATGCTTTCTTGGTTGCGGCTGATCGGGCTGCATCAATGTAACGCTCTGCCGTCATTGACGCGGCAGTGTTCGCGGGAGTGCTTCGAGAGGGCTTGGAGGCATTAGTTTTTGATGCCGTGGCGGCATTTCTGCTTGGGCTTTTCATGGTCGGAATGGAGTCCTCGAGGACAGTGCACGATTGACGTCGGGAAGCTGGGGGCAAGGTCAAGGGGCGTAATCAGCCAGATGGAATTGACAAGCGATAGAGAGTTCGTGGATATACAGGAGTACCTGCCCAAGATCGGCCAGTAGCGCACCAACACTTGCAATGGACTGTCGTGGCGCGGCGGCATCGCCTGCGTCATCCAGTGGGACATAGGCGAGGAGCGCGCCAAGTCCTGTGATGCCTTGATGCAGACAATCGAGCGTGCGGTCTAGCTGTGAGGCCAATGCCAGCAGGAGTTCAGGATCTGCCTCTGCGAAGTCGATACGAGGATCTGCGGCCTGTGGCAGCAAGCAGAGCACCGCGCAAAGGTCTCGCAATGGGGCGCTATGCGTGGCTGATTTACCAGGATTTTGGTTCGAGTCCATGTTCAATATTCCTCTGGCAGCAGGAGCGTCGTAGCGGACCTGTCGGCCTCAGTGATGATCCATAGCCGCCCGCCCGCTACTTCATACGAGGATATGACGCGGTTGCCATGTATAGCCGCTGCCTCGTTGGCCAAGGCATCCTCGGGTTGCACGTCGCCCCAATCGCCAGACTGGTGGCGCAACAGCATCTGGAATGGGTTCAGGTTCGCGCGGTGTAATAGGTTCAACGCGCCCGGAGTCGCCACGACTTGACCAAGTGAAATGGGTAGACCGCGGCGCTGCGTAGTCGAGGAAGTGTCACAGTGGGATGCTTGCATGGGCTTTCGCTTTTGATTGGCAAGAAGGCGTTGGGCATCAGAAATGCAAAAGAGCCAAGGTGTGTGGCCTTGGCTCCTGCGGGGGGGCTGCTAGGCGAGAGGGTTACTTCTGACCGTACTTGCCTGCCATAGAACCGGCAGCGTTCATGCCGCAGTAGCTGTCGCATCCCTTCGTGGTCACTTGAACGGCGCGATTGGAGAAGTTCAACAGCACGACGCACTGGTCTGCCGGGTCTTCCGACGTCCAGGCAGCTCGGGTCCCGTCAATGGGACGAGCAAATAACGGCTCGTCTTCTCCCAGGCTGCATGCATGGGCGTCCACATTGGTGTTAAAGGCGAACTGGACGCCTTGCTGGGATTCTTTGACGATTAGTTCGCCGCCTTGTTTGATGTATTTGCCCGTGACTCCTGCAAGGGCGGCGGGACTGGTGAGAGCTAAAAGTATTGCCAACGCGTACGAACGCATCATGAATTCCTTAAAGAGCAGGACTGAAAAAAGAACGGGCGTTTAGCTAGCGGCCGGGCATGACGAATTCTTCCTCGGGCCCACTGAGTAGCCGCCAGCCCCGTTCGGACTGGATCAGTAGCACTGCGCCTCGCAGGACCGTTTGTCGCGTTTGCGGGTTCACAGCGCCTGCCATGCCTGCGACCACATTGCCCATCTCCCCCATGCAAGGCTTGTTGCGAGGGTCATCAACGAATCCGCGAACGCTGGCGTAAGTGCTGCGGGCGAAGTCTTCACGGATCGTCAGGGTGGCTTCGTAATCGAGTTGGTACTTGTCGCCCCGTTGGACGCTGTCGATCTTCCTGGCGTTCGAAATGGTCCACAAAGGGCAGCCAGAGAATCGATTTTCAAGGAAGTTCTTGGCTTCCGCATTGCCTGGTGCCGCCGCACCGCAGCCTGTCGTGATAAGGGCCGCAAGTATTCCTACGAGGGTGAGGGTCGCATTGCGTGCGCGGTGTCTGTTGAAAGTTTGTCGTTTGGTCTGCATATCGAGGTTAAGAGTCAAAAATAACACTTTGAGTTTGGTTGTGAGGCTAAATGTACCAAAACCAAACCCAAAGTGTGTGGAATGAGGGGGAGGGATAAGAAAAACTGCGGCATGTCTAACCCAACGCAAAAGTGTGATGCGCAGGTGTTGTTTGCCGCGAACATGCGCCGCATTCGCAAAGAAAAGCAGCTAACTCAGGAGCAGGTGGCTGAAAGGGCGGGCCTGCATCCGAACTACGTGTCTTCTGTGGAACGCGGGGAACGCAATCTATCGATCGCCAACATCGAACGCATCGCCGTCGCACTCGATGTCACGATGGCGGAGCTGGTCACCCCCTAGCTCTACTTGCCGGCGGCGCTTTTCGTGGCCATGGGATGCACGCCGATGTACCAGGCCGCGCCAAGCGGCTTGAGGTCAGTTCGGACATGCGCGGACGTCTCGATCCAGTATGCAGGGTCAACCATGTAGGCAATGGTGGTCTTTGGCGAGTGGCTCGCCGCCGCACGGTGGAACAGTACGTGACGGCCGATCTCCTTGTCGGGGTCGTAGTCCACCATCAGGATGGCCAGATCCGGAACATCCGCCAGCTTGCTTACCTCTTTGTAGACCGTGGCAACCCAGCCGTAGTGCGCCAGAAGTCCGGCAATCAGGTCTTCGGTGATCCAGTAGGGACCATGCGCGGGATGCTTGAACCTGTTCACTGCGAGCTCGCGGACCTCTGCAAGCGGCTTCCCTGTGATGCTGGCGATGCACGCGAAGGCACAATCGAAGTCGCCATTCTGCGCGACGCGAGCGAAGGCGGGCTGGAAGCCGTCTGCGGTCGAGGTTACGGTGCTGGGTATGTTGGGCATGACACATTCCTTCGTTTCAGGTGCGCGCAACGAAGCCGCCCAGGGACATCAGGGGCACTCAATGGACAAACGGGGAGAGGCGGAAAGTGCAGATCGCCGTTGAGGCAGTCGTCTTTCTGGCAGCGTTGCGGCGCTGGTTGAGGGGCGCGCCGAGGGCTGAACTCAGGCGTGCTAAAACCAGCTTAGGGGCGGCTGCCGTGTCGGATCAACAACAAAATAACTTTGGCAGTTGGCAACTAGAGGGCGGTGTTGTCTTGAAGAAGCAGGCCCTGTAGCGGGTCGCTCTGGCAACGAAGAAGCGGCCAGACAGTCAAATTTGAGTATGTTTTTGAGTAGGTTTCACCGATGAGCGGTGGAATTTACCTATGTAGTTCGAGTTTCGCCGTCGCACCAAGAATTCCTCGCAAAAAGCCCGCTGAAAACGCAAGTTTTCAGCGGGCTTTTTGCTTTTTGCTTTTGGAATGTACGTTGATGCCGACGTGCGTTTTATGTTTATCGGCGGAACGCCATCAATGCAGGTTGCCGCCAAACGCCACCACCGCTCCCACAAATGTCGCGCCTCCGATCGCCGCCAGCCGATACGCGCGCTTGGCGGCCATGGGGTTGTTGCGGCTCATGCCGATCATCAGCGCGATTAGCGACCACAAACCCGTGAACAGCAGCAGCGACCAGGTATAGACCCAATCCGAAAGGTCGTAGCCGCCTCCGCCGATGGACGGCGTCGCGGAAGGCTGCGGCATCAGCAGCGCGATGAGCGTGCCGGCGACCACGGCAAATAGGGCGAGCCAGATCAGGAATGCGCGGTCCTTCAGCATGGTTTCGATCCTAGAAGTTCGGTGAGGGGATGTAATGGGCGGGCCAGGCCAGCGATGCGGCCCTGTATAAAGGACGCTGTGGTTACAAACGTAGGACGAGCAAATGTCGATTCAAATGTTGATCCGTTGTGGGGCAGCGGCGTCGCTGATTGCAATGGGTTCCGGATGTTCGTGGGTGGGTATGGGAGATTCCCGCAGCAGTGAATGCCAGTGGTATCGCAGCAGCTGCATGCACGAGGGCTCATACGATCCCGGCGAAGAGGACTATGCCGAAGAGGAAGCCAAGCGGCTGAACAAGGACGCCTCCGACCGTCTGCGCCGAAGCTCGGGTAGCTGACGGCTGGCAGCGCTTGCCGTGGGCACGAGGCTCAAGCTTCAAGGTAATGCGCCTGCAAGCGCTGGACGTCCACCTTCAGCACGTCTTTCAGATATCGATCCATCGCGCCGTATTCCTCGTTGATCGCCTGCACCGACGCATCCAGGTATTCCGGCGCGACCTCAAGCAGCGGCATCATCACGTCTGCGCTGACGCCGCCGGCGGACGACTTTTCAAGAATGCCCTGGAAGAAGCGCGCATTGCAGTGGTTGGATTCCAGGTAGTTCGACAAGATGTCGTCGTGCCGCACACCCAGCGCGGATAGCAGCAGCAGAGACGCGAAGCCCGTGCGGTCCTTGCCGGCGGTGCAGTGGAACAGCAACGTCTTTCCCGTCATCGCCGTGTTGAGAAAGCCGCCGAACGCGGCCTGGTAACGCGACGGAAATTCCCGGTAGATCTCCACCATCATCGTGGTGCTGAACGCCGGCGTGGCTTCGCGCAGGCGCGGAAGCAAGACCGACATCGCCATATTGCCGTCCAGCACGGGCGATGCAATCCAGTGAAAGCGTTGGCCGAAATGCGCCTCATCGTGCGCCTTCTCGGGCTCGGCGCGAAAGTCGATGACCGCCTCCAGGCCCAATGCGCCCAGCCGTTCCAGATCCGCCGCGCTGGCGCGACCCGGGTTGCCGCTGCGAAAGAGCCTGCCGTGGCGCACGCGCCGTCCATCGATGCCGGTCAGGCCGCCCAGGTCGCGGGCATTGTGCACATTCTCAAGATCCAGGCGGCGACGAAGGGCTTCTGGCGTTGTCTCGAAAGGTTCCGTGGGGCGCTGCGAGGTCGGCATGGGTTCCTGCTGGTCGGGGAAACGGTCGGAAGATCGTATCACCGTGGCAGGACAGGCAGCGCGCGCCTGTCAGCAGCCCAGCTTGCCCAGCAAAGCGATCAGTTGGCGCTTCTGCGCCGCATTCAGCTGGTGGCTGATGCGGGCATCGTGCGCCTGGACCGCCTGGGTGATATCGGCCAGCACCACGTGGCCGGGCTCGGTCATCGCCAGCGAATAGGCGCGCTTGTCGTGTTCGGCGTCCAGCCGTTCTACATAGCCCAGCGCCTGCAATTGATTGACGATCTGCACCGCGCCCGAGCGTGCGATGCCCAGGATGCTGGCCAGGTCAGTCAGCTTCAGATTGGGGTTGGCCGCGATCAACGTCAACGCCGAAAAGCGTTGCGGCGTGATGTCCCACGGCGCCAGCGCCGCCAGGAAATCTTCGTAGATCAGAATCTGCGCGCGCCGGATGGCGTAGCCCACCAGCCCGTCCAGCGCGCCGTATTGGATGCCGGGAACGTGCGGGTCGAATTGCTCGCCACGCGCGGCGGGGCGGCGCGGGCGTTGGGATGCGGCTCGGGACATGAGGGCGCGGACCTGGAAGGCCGGGTGTCAGGGGCCTCAACACTAATGCAGTCGTGCGCGCCGCGCTACCGGATTACGGGAAATCCCCGGGGTTCGCAACCGTGCCTGGTTTTGTTATGTTGCATAACAAATAAAACCCAGGAGTAGACATGCAAATCGTCATCGCCGGCGCCGGCATCGGCGGGCTGACGCTCGCGTTGATGCTGCATCGGCGCGGCATCGATTGCCGCATTTATGAAAGCGCGCAGGAACTCAGGCCGCTGGGCGTGGGCATCAACCTGCTGCCGCACGCCGTCAGCGAACTGGAACAACTGGGCCTGTTGCCGGCGCTGGCTGAATGCGCCATCGAAACCTCGCAGCTGCACTACTACAACAAGTTCGGCCAGGCGATCTGGCGCGAGCCGCGCGGCTTGCAGGCGGGTTATCCGCTGCCGCAGTTCTCGGTGCATCGCGGGCAATTCCAGATGCTGCTGGCGCAAACGGTGCGAGAACGCCTGGGGGCAGACGCCATCGTCACCGGCATGGCGCTTGAAGCGGCTGAACAAGATGCCGACGGCGCCACCGCCGTGTTCCGCCGTCGCGCCGACGGCAGCACGCAGCGTGTGCGCGGCGACATCCTGGTGGGCGCGGACGGCATCCATTCGGCGTTGCGTCGTCAACTGCACCCGGTGGGTGATGAACCGCGATTCTCTGGACGCATGTTGTGGCGCGCCGTGACAGAAGCCGACCCCTATCTGGACGGCCGCAGCATGTTCATGGCCGGCCACCAAGATCAGAAGTTCGTGTGCTATCCGATTTCCGAGCCATTGCGCCAGCAGGGCCGGTCGCTGATCAACTGGATCGCGGAACTGTCGGTGCCGGACGCCGAATTGTCCGCGACCGACTGGAACCGGCAGGTCGACAAATCCGTGTTCGCGGATCGTTTCGCCAGTTGGCGCTGGGACTGGATCGACATTCCCGCCATCATCGACGGCGCGCAGGCCATCTACGAATTCCCGCTGGTCGACCGCGATCCCCTGCCGCGTTGGACCCGGGGGCGGCTGACGCTCTTGGGCGACGCCGCGCATCCCATGTACCCCATCGGTTCGAACGGGTCGGCGCAGGCGATCCTGGATGCGCGCTGCCTGTCCGACTGGCTCGCGCAAGCGGAAAAGGGTAGTGTTCGCACGCCTGAAATCGCCTTGCTGGAATATGAGGCAGAGCGCTTGCCGCGCACGGCGGGCATCGTGCTGCGCAACCGCTTGAACGGCCCCGAGCAAGTCATGCAGATGGCTCAAGAGCGCGCGCCGCAAGGCTTTGCGGATATCAACGACGTGATCGCGCAAGAAGAGCTGGCGGCGGTATCGCTGCGCTACAAACAACTGGCGGGTTTTGATCCCGCCGCTTTGCAGAAGAACCGGGGAACCGCGCCATGAGCCAGGCCGATGCAATGACAGACCCGTTGGCGCCCCGGCTGGAACACATAGCGACCGTTGTCGTCGAGGTGGGCGCGCCGCAGGAAGTGGGCGACACGCCGCAAGGCCGCCGCCGCGTGATCCCGATCACGGGCGGCACGGTGGACGGCCCGCGCCTGGCCGGCAAAGTGCTGCCGGGCGGCGCAGATTTTCAGGTGATCCGTTCGGACACCTACACCGACATCCACGCGCGTTACGTCATCGAAACGCCCACGGGCGACCGCGTCTACGTTGAGAACACGGGCATCCGTACCGGTCACGCCGACGACATCGCCCGGCTGGTGCGCGGCGAACCCGTGGACCCCGCCCGGATCTACTTTCGCAGCTATCCCCGCTTTGAAACGGCATCGCCCGCATTGGCCTGGATGAACGAAAGCCTGTTCGTCGGCACGGGGGCGCGCTACCCGGATCGCGTCGAGCTGCGCTTCTACCGCATTTGCTGAACCCGCGGCACCCGCCGTGGCATGGATATAAAAACGACTCGGAGACAACCATGACATCAATGCTGCGCCGCCTTTTCGGCGGCTTCATGCTGTGCCTGCCCATCGTGGCCATGGCGCAGTTTCCCAATGGCCCCGTGCGCCTGAACGTCGGCTTTCCACCGGGCACCGGGCCCGACATCGTGGCCCGCACGCTGTCGCAGCATATGGGCCCGTTGCTGGGCGAAAGCGTGGTGGTCGAAAACAAGGTGGGCGCGGGTGGGCAGATTGCCGCGCAGACCGTGGCGCGCAGCCCGGCCGACGGCCAGACGCTGCTGTTGGGCGAGGTCGGCTCCATCAGCATCTCGCCCGCCACGTATCGCAATTTGAACTACAACCCGTCGCGGGACTTTGCACCGATCTCGGAAGTGGTGCGCGCCGACTTCGTGTTGGTGGTGCCGGCCGATTCGCCGTACAAGGACCTGGCCGCCTTCGTCGATGGCGCCAAGAAGGCGTCCGATCGCGTCAATTTCGCCACGTTCGGCGCGGGTACGCCGGGGCATTTTGGCGCGGAGCTGTTCGCGCGCGAAGCCGGCATGAAGATCGAGGCCATCCACTATCGGTCCACCGGCGACGCCGTGTCCGGGCTGGTCTCGGGCGCTGTTCAGGCCGCCTTCGTGACGACGGCGCTGGCCGTGCCGCAGGTGCAAGGCGGCAAAATGCGCGCCTTGGCCATTACGGGCGCACAACGTTCGCCGGCCCTGGCCAACGTGCCCACCTTCGCCGAGCGCGGCTTGCCGGCCATCAACTTCGGCGCGTGGTTCGCGCTGTTCGCGCCGGCCGGTACGCCGGACGCCGTGCTCGACCGCTTGCAGAAGGACAGCGCGGCGGCGCTGCGTCAGCCCGCCGCCGTGCGCAGCTTGGGTGAAGCCGGTTTCGTCGTGGTCGGCTCAGACCGTCAGACGTTGCAAACCTTGTTGACGACAGAGGCCAAACGCTGGTCGGACGTTGTGAAAGCTACGGGTTTCCGGGCAGACTGATTGCCGTCAGCGCGCCGGCACGCAGGGCGTGTCGGCGGGCGCTTTTCAAACCGACACCGGCATCTCTGCTTGATACGCCGCGTGCAGCAACGCCAGCAAGCGCGGCGCATCCGGCATCGCGGTGTCGCCGATCCGGCGTACCGCGATGCCCGGCGTCCACGAGTTCATGACCGCCGCCCCTGCCAGCCCGGGCAGCGTATCCAGCGTCACGGCCTGCCTGCGTTGAGGCACGCCCATTTTTTCTAACTGGCGCTGCACGACACCCAGCGTGGTGCCGGTCAGCATCGCCGCGTCCGGCCAAACCACCGCGCTGCCATCCCAGAACGCCAGGTTCCAGATCGACGCTTCGCTCAAGCGCCCCTGACGGTCCACGAATGCCGCATCGTCATGACCTTGCGCCACGGCCTGGCGCAACAGATAGGTTTTCGCCACCTCGCCGACATGTTTCACCGATGGCAGCATCCGCTCGTGCTCGAATGCCGCCAGCGACAAGGGACCGGCGGGGCCGGAGGCCGGTGGGCTCGTGCGCACCAGCACATCCAGGGGTTGGCGCTTATCGGCGACGACGAATTCGCCCGCCCGGGAAACCACCGTGGCCACCAGCGACAAGTCCGGTGCGCTCGCCCGGATGGCGTTGCGCAGCGCGTCCAGGATGACGGCATCCGGCAGCGCCTGACCGAACATTTCAAGTGAGGCGGCGTGCAAGCGGGCCAGATGCAGATCCAGCCCTCGCACCTGTCCGCCGCGCACCTGCATTGCCGTGAAATGGGCGTACCCGGCGAATGCCAGCGGCGCCAGATCGGCAAGGGTGGCCGCTTGGCCATTGTGTTGAGTGACGGGAAAGCCAAGCAGGTCGGACATCGGAAAACTCCAGGCGGATCATCAAGTTCCGCCACTATCCTGGATTGCCCTACGCAGGGGAAACGAGTAATTTTCACCACATCATCAAATTCGGCTTGAAGATTCATGACTCGGACCTTGCCTGGCACCCGCGCGCTGCGTACCTTCGAGGCGGCCGCGCGCCTTCTGAATTTCACGCGGGCCGCCGCCGAAGTGGGGCTGACTCCCGCCGCCGTCAGCTATCAGGTCAAAGAGATCGAAGATCAGCTGGACCTCGTGCTTTTCACGCGCACCAGCCGCAGCATCCAGCTGACGCCGGCCGGCTCCGTGCTGTACGAGGCCGCCACCGACGCGCTCGCTACGCTGCAACGCGCGGTGGCGAAGGCGCGGCGATTGAACCGGCCGGGCGGGCAGTTGAAAGTGTCGCTGGGCGCGCGCTTCGCGACCCACTGGTTGTTGCCTCGGCTTGCCCAATGGCGTGCGGCCAACCCCGGGCTGGAGCTGACCTTCGACATCAGCGATGCGGTGCGCGATTTCGATGCCGACGACGTGGACGTCGCCATCCGATTCGGCGCGGGAACCTACCCCGGCGCCATCGCGCATCGTCTGTTCCATACCGAAGTCGTGCCCGTGTGCAGCCCGGCCCTGTTGCAGGCCGGTACGCCCCTGTCCTCGCCCCGCGATCTCGCCAAGCACACCTTGTGCTTCGTGGATTGCAAGCCGGGCGGCATCGTGTGGCCGAACTGGCCCATGTGGATGGCGGCGGCCGGGATCGACGATTTCGACGACAGCCGCAGCGTGGCGTTCTCGGAATCCAGCCACGTCGTGCAGGCAGTGCTCGATGGCGGCGCTGTCGGCCTGGTGGAATGGGAGCTGGTCGAACGGGATGTGCAGGCGGGCCGCCTTGCGCGGTTGTTCGACGTGGGGGTGCGGGTGGCGCCCGAATTCGCCTATCACCTGGTGTACCCGCAGGGCAGCGATGCCGATCCTCGCGTCGCGGCGTTGCGCGATTGGATGCTGGAAAACGTACGGGACCACGACGCCGCCACGGCACCGTGAAGCGGCCAATCGAGTGCATTCGTTCCATCAATAGAACAGTTTGTTCCGGCCAAAATCGTCCGTTTTGCACGGAGGACTAGTGCGCCGGTCATGGGCCTGCCGGTAGAATCCCTCCGCATACCACCCTCTATCTACCAGTCGAAAGGTCCATATTCTTATGAGCAACGCTTATCTCGAGGCACTCAAGAAGCGCCGTACGCAGTATTCGCTGGGCCGCAATGTGTCGGCTTCGAAGGAAGAACTGGCCACGCTGATCCAGGAAGCGATCAAGCACAGCCCGTCGTCGTTCAACTCGCAAAGCTCGCGCGCCGTCATTCTGTTTGGCGATGAAAGCGTGAAGCTCTGGGACCTGGCCATCGAGGAAGTGCGCAAGGTTGCGCCGGCTGAAGGGTTCGACAAGACCGAAGCCAAGCTCAAGAGCTTCGCGGCTGGCGTGGGCACGGTGCTGTTCTTCGAAGACCAGGACGTCGTGCGCAGCCTGCAAGAAAAATTCGCCCTGTACGCGGACAATTTCCCCGTGTGGTCGGAACAATCGGGCGGCATGGCCCAACTGTCGACCTGGGCTGCCCTGGCCAACGCCGGCGTGGGCGCCAGCCTGCAACACTACAACCCGCTGATCGACGCCGCCGTCGCTCGCGAATGGAACGTGCCCGCCTCGTGGAAGCTGCGCGCGCAAATGCCGTTCGGCTCGAACGAAAACGGCTTTGGCGACAAGCCCTTCATGGATGACGCCGAGCGTTTCCGCGTGGTTGGCTGAATCGCCTGACGTGAATCAGGCGCTTGCCGCCTGATTGAAAACGTCCTGCAAGCCCGTATTCCCGACATCGGAAATGCGGGCTTTTGCTTTGGGGGAAGGGAAAGTGGCCAAGCATGCATAATGTTCGATTGCCCGGACCGCCCCTATGCGCCGGCTTTGCATTGCCGCGCGGCAGGACGCGCACTTCGAGGAGATGTCTTATGGATCCGATACTTGCAGGTCTGTCGAATTCCTTGCCTCTGGCCAAGACGGTCGAGCAGCTGACCCGCCCGCTGCTGGACATGCTGGGCAGCGTGACGGGCCTGGAATCCACCTACCTGACCGAGATCGATCTGGACACCAATCTTCAGCACGTGCGGTATGCCCGCAACGTAGGCGATATGCAGATCCCCGAAGGGCTGTCGGTGCCCTGGTCGGACACGCTCTGCAAGCGTGCGCTGGAAGAAGGCCGCATGTGCACCAACGACGTCGCCAGTTGCTGGCCTGATTCCGAGGCCGCGCGGCAATTGGGCATCCAGACCTACGTCAGCGCGCCGGTTCGCACCGATGAAGGCCGGCTGCTGGGCACGCTATGCGCGGCCAGCGCGCGGCGTCAGCAGTTGGCGCCGCAGGCCGAATCCGTGTTGAAGCTGTTTTCCAACGTGATCGCCAATTTCCTGCAACGCGAGATCCTGATGGAGCAGCTGCACTTGGCCAACGTCCAGCTCAGGTCCTACGCCATGACCGATCCCTTGACCGGCCTGCCGAATCGCCGCGCGCTGTACGAAGAGCTGGAGCGCCTGGAGCAACGCGCGCTTCGGGACGGCGGCAGTGTGCTGGTGGGAGTGATCGACCTGGATGGATTCAAGGGCATTAACGATACCTATGGGCACCAGCAGGGCGACCTGTTCTTGCAGGAAGTTTCGCGGCGGATTGCGGGCGCCTTGCGCACGTCCGACCTGTTGGGCCGGATCGGCGGCGACGAATTCGTGCTGGTCGGCCCGGGCCCCGATGCCACCGAGGGCGGCGATGCGATCCAAGCCGCGCTGTCCCAGGAAGAACGCGTCACGGCGGCCACGATAGGACGCTATCAACTGGGTGACGCCGTGGTGGCCTACGAAGGGGCCAGCGTGGGCGTGGTGGCGGTGGATCCGCGCGGCCTGGATGCCGAGGCCGCCGTCCGGCTGGCCGATGCGCGCATGTATGAAATCAAGCGGGCGCGCAAAAACGCGCGCACGATACATTGACGCCGTACTGAACCGCGCCCGGCGCTCGCACTCGCGGGTGCTAACGGTAGCTTTGCGTGGCGGCCGCCCATTTGAACGTGCGCCGCCACGTGTCGCCGCGCTGGCGTAATTGCAGATCAAAAAATCCATCTGTCTTGCCGGGCAGGATCACCAGCGTATTGCTGGCGTCGGACATGTCGTGCTGGCGCGTCCCGTCCGGGTTCCAATCCCCGGCAATCGACTTGACGAAAGACATCGGCTGCGCGAACACCACGCGCAGCGTGGCGCCGTCCAGACGGAACAGATACAAGGCTTCGAAATCCGCGCCGCCGCCTGAATAGCCTTCGCTCCAGCCAGCGCGCAAGCCGAACGCCACGTCGTCGGGCGCGATCTTGTAGGCGGCCAGATCGAAGCGCGTCCATTTTGAAGGCAGCGACTCCAGCGGCGCGCCCGCATCCTGCATGGCGAGATCGGCGGGCAGGTCGATATCCGTCTGGCTCCAGTCGGTGGGCGTGGCGACCGGTCCGTCGGTGCGCGCGAGCAACGTGGGCGGCTGGCCAGGCGAGGCGCTGAAGACGCCGACCCAGATGGCGTTCTGATCGGCGCCAGACAAGGCATCGCAATCGCCGCCGCCGTATTGCAGCAGCCGCTGCGCGCGTTCGGGCGAGGCCGCCAGACACACCATGGCGACATAGGCGTCTGGCCGCTGAGGCCAGGGCTTGGCGCCGGCCAGAATCAGACGCCGGGAATCTTCGCCGGGCGCCAGTTGCTGAACCAGGAATTCGCGGCTGAAGCCGGCCGGCAGCGCCACGCCCAGGCCATCGGGGCGAGGCGCGCCGCTCATCTGGCTGTCGTACAGCTTGCGGGCGTCTTCGGTCTGGATCGCCGAGCGCGCCTTGTCGAGCGAGGGCACGGTGGTATCGGCCAGCGCGGGCTGGCCGAGCAGGGCGGCGGCCAACAAGCCGGACGACATGAGAAACGCGGGTAGGGTGCGCATGGGGTGCCGTACTCTGTTTCGGTGCAGCGGTTTGATTTCATGCAAAATGGCACGCGATCGACTGTCGTGGGGTTCGTCGGCCCCGGCAGCGACGCGTACGAACGATACCGCGAACCCGTCGTCGGCGATGGTTTCGCTACCCGTCTTCCATGCCAGGAAAACAAAATGAAAACTGGAACCGCCGCCGTGAAGGGCATGCTGTTGTTGAGCCTCGTCGTGGCGTCCGCGCCCGCTTTCGCTATCCAATGCAGCAAAGCCGCGAGCGCAGTTGAAAAGCTGATCTGCGCGGACAAGCAGACCGTAGCGGCCGACACCCAATTGAACCGCGCCTACAACGCCATTCTCAAGGCCGCGCCCGACGTCGATATCCAAGCCATGCTGGTGGCCAGCCAGAAGCGCTGGATCGAAGCGCGCGACCGGGCGCTGGATCGTTTGATCACGGACCCGGACGCATTGCCTGACGACAAGAACGCCGGTGAAATCGCCCGTGACCTGATCCTTGACCGCGCAGCGCAGTTCAAGGAAGTCGACAAGAAAAGCGGAACGCCCGCGATGATCAACCGCGCCGTCCAGCAAAAGAAATTCCAATCGCAGTTCACGGGCGGGGCGTATGCCGGCTACTGGACGACGTGCGACGTCCTGCCGCGCGACTACGTCAACTACGCCTGCTTCGCCATTCGCCACTATCAGCACAACGGCCGCGTGTGCACCGTGGACGAGTCCTGGGCTTCGGGCGACGTCTACACCAAGCGGTACGTTGCCGACGTGGTTGACCGCAAGCCGAAGGTCATCGCGTCCTGCTCGTTCAACAGCAGTGACGAAGCCTGCGTCAGTGTGGGCGGCGCGCCGGCTACGTGGAACCGCAAGCCTGCGCAACCTGAGTATGTCTACGCATCGCGCCCCTTGCCCAAGATCGACGGCGAGATCGATATCGACGACGACATCGAATGGGCGCAAGCCTGCCTGACGGATCCGGGATTTCCGGGAGGCCGCTAGGCGCGCCATTGCGTGTAGACCCGGCCAGCCGCTGGCCGGTCGGTGTCAGACTGTAATCGCTGGTGGCAGTTCGGAAGGCTGCCGTGAGGGCCGCAACCGACGCCGGGTGCAGTGGGAACCGGCCAAGTTGGCGCGGCGTAAGGCGTCGCCAGCACGGCCTTTGGCGCGCAAGGTTTTGAAACGCACTGATGTCCCGTCCGGCCAATTCGTCCACGGCACGGACGTAGAATGCCGCTTTGCATCAGTGCCATCCGGCTTCTCGGAACAAACCATGAAAAAAATAATCCTCGTTGCGTCCGTCTGCGCGGCGCTGCTTCAGGCTTGCGCACCGGTTTCCTCTCCCCGCGAAGGATCGTCCTCCATGCCCAACACCGCTGCCACCTCGTCTTCCAGCTCGATTTCTTTGCCGGCCTATTACTGGCGCCTGGTGTCGGCCACGGACAAGTCGGGCAAATCGATTCCGGTGTTGCAGCCGGGCGTCGAGCACCAATTGCGCCTGAGCTTCACCAACGATTCCTTGAATATTCGCGGCGGCTGCAACGCGCAGTTTGGCGGCTATCGCTATCAGGACGGCGTGCTGCATGTGGATAACCTGGCGTCCACGATGAAGGCGTGCGAGCAAAGCCTGATGCAGCTGGACGCCGAGATCGCCCAGCGCATGAAGGGCGACCTGCAAGCCACGCTGTCTGGCGATTCGCACGAGCCGGCCCTGGAGCTGCAGGGCGCGGACGGCGCCGTGCTCAAGTTCATCGGCGAACCCACGCCCGAGACCCTGTACGGCAGCGCGGGCCAGATCATGTTCCTGGAAGTGGCCGCGAAGAAGGCGGAATGCAGCCATCCCATGATTCCCAACTATCAGTGCCTGATGGTGCGCGAGCGCCGCTACAACGAGGCGGGCGTGCAGCAGCCGACGCAAGACAAATGGCACCCGCTGTATCAGTCCATCGAAGGCTTCGAGCATCAGGACGGCGTGCGCACCGTGCTGCGCGTCAAGCGCTATGACTGGAAGAATCCGCCCGCTGACGCGCCGTCCAAGGTGTATGTGCTGGACATGGTGGTGGAGCAGGACGCTTCCCGGAAGTAGGCGGCAAGCGCGCGCGTCGTCGCGACATGCGTCGACACCTAAGCGATAAAAAATGCCGGACCGCCAAAAGCGGCCCGGCATTTTTACGTTCGGCCTTCGTCAATTGCCTGTGGGCTTGAGCGTCAGCGTGTCGGCCTTTTCGCTATCGACCTTGGCGCGGCTGAACGCCATCGGGAAGTATTCGCCCGTCGCCCAACCCTTGAGCAGGTCCTGGTAATACGGGCTGCGCGGATCCGCCGATTGCCCGGGCACGTTCTGCACGCGCGAGTTATCCCAATTGGCCACGTCGATCACCTGGCGATACGACGATCCGCTGATCTGGCGGAAATCGCTTTTGCGGAACGTGCCGCGATGCACCGTGTCGTTGTCGCCGCCGACCGGATAACGCGGTGTGCCATAGGCCTTGGCGGTTTCGGGCGGCAGCAGGCTGGCCAGGCTGTGTTCGAACTGGATGTGATGCAGCTTGCCCCATTGCCACTGCGTGGAGTCCGGCCCCAGCTTGGCGCGCAGCTTCTGCACGCCGTCATTCAAGGCTTGCAGCAACAGCGCGTCGCGGCCCCGCTCGGGCTGCGCGCCGAAGGCGGCGTCCGGGGCGGCCAGCTTTTCAAGCGTCTTGCGAGTGGACAGGTCGCCAAATGCCGCGCGGCCATTCGCGGGCACGTAGAGATCCGACACGCGCTTGACGACTTCCGGCAGCCAGAAGGCATAGACCGTCGCGGCCCGCGAGTCCGTATCCATGCGGTAGTCCCAGTCCTTCAACAAGCCCAGGGCGTCGTTCACTGCCGGGTCGGCCGAATTCAGCGCCTTGGCATAGGTGCCCAAGGTGCGCGCGGGAATCGACAGGTTGTCGTACTGAAGGTCCTGCGACTGTTGCACCGTCAGCCGGCTGCCGTCCGCCAGCACCTCGCGGATGCGCTGGACGCGATACGGCTCGGCCCAGGTGCGCGCTGACATATCCCGGTAGGCGTAATCGGCCGGCAGATTGAATTCGTTGGCGGTGGCGACATACCCCTCGGGCGGGTTGTACGCCCTGGGCAAGGCGCTGCCCGGCAGCACGCCGCGCCATTCGAAGTCACCATTGCCCGGCACCGGCAACATGCCCGACCAGTCGTTGCGCGGACGTATCGGCGCGATGCTGCCGCCGAACCAGCCGATGTTGCCGTCTACGTCGGCGTACACCATGTTCTCGCTGGGCGTGTAGTGCTTTTCCATGCCCGCGACAAACTCATTCCAGTTCTGCGCCTGGTTCAAGCGCAGGCTGGCAAGGTAGGCAGCCGTTCCCGGGAATTCCAGATAGGCCGCGCGCAGCGCGTAGGCTTTGTGCCGCACGGGGTCTTCGTGGATGACCGGGCCATGGCGTGTGAATTTCAGCTGACGCACCGCCGCCGCCTCGCCGCGCACGGGAATGGACTCGTCCATCTGCCGCATCTTTTCCCAGCCGCCCCGATAACGGTATTCGTTGGGGTTCGCGGGGTTGGTGTCGTAGACGTACAGATCTTCTTCGTCGCCAAAGGCGAAGATCGTCAGGCCGAAGGCGATGCGGTCGTTATGGCCCATCGACACGCCCGGCAGCGCCGGTTCGCCCGCGCCGATCACGTTCCAGCCCGGCGCGTTCAGATGCACCATGTAGCGCAGCGATGGCATGGTGATGGAGCGGTGCGGATCGCCCGCCAGGATCGGCTTGCCCGTATCGGTATGCTGGCCGCCGATCGTCCAGTTGTTGCTTTCGTAGCGGGTCGCCAGGGGATCGAAATTGGGATCCAGCGACGCCAGCCTGCCTTCGGACAGCGCGCTGGCAAGCGCCTCGCGCTTGTCGGCCGCCAGCGGGCTGCGCGGGAAATCGGCCGCGACGAACTTCTGGCCGTTGCGCGCCAGGGTGTAGTTCGCCAGGACCGACTTGTCGATCTGCCGCACGTCCAGGCCGGCCGGCACCTGCAATGCCAGCGGCGGCTCGAAGGTGCTCAGACCCTGCACGGCGTTCAGGCCCAGGCTGGCGACCTGCTGCGCCGTTTTCACTTCCTCGTTCAGATTGCGCGTCAGCCCGTAGATGCGGATCAGCGACGTCTCGGGACGCCAATAGCCGGGCAGCGTGCCGGTCAGCTTGAATTCGGGCGGCAACTGGTCGGGGTTGGCTTTGACCCAATCCACATACGCATTGATGCCGGCTGCAAACGCGGTCAGGATGGCCTGGCCTTCGGGGTGATAGCTGGCGAATTCCGCCTGCATGTCGCCGCGGAACAGGAACAGGCGCGCGGCGCGATCCTGTTCGATGAAGCGCGGGCCGAACTGTTCGGCCATCTTGCCTTCGCCTTGCCGACGCCACAGGTCCAACTGCCACAGGCGGTCGCGCGCGGCGGAAAAGCCTTGGGCGAAGAACAGGTCATTCTGGTTTTGCGCATAGATATGCGAGACGCCGTGCTTGTCCCGCACGATTTCCACGGGCTGGGACAGCCCCGCCATATTGATGCTTTCTTTCTTGCCGGGCGCGGCGCACCCGGCTGTCAAGGCAATCAATCCACTCGCCAATAACGCGGCGATCCTGCGATGAAAACTACGCATGGCTCCTCCTCCGGTTTATTGCTTTTATGCCTGTGGGCCCCGGGGCCTCCTGCCGCCGGGTCAACCGCGCAAGCAAAGCTACATCTAAATCAGTTGCTGCCGCAAAGCTGTTTTATTTGTTGAGATTTGGGATGGCTTGTAACGCCAGGCGATGTCCCAAGGCGTTGGGAATCCGATGGATACAAGTGTTGGCTGCGCAGCACGGTGCTAGTCGACCGGTGAATCAGTCCGACATCCGGGGCAAAACGCACAAGAACGGGAAAAGTGCTGGACATAATGGCCGCATCACATCGCCAGACCGGCATGAGCCGCAGGCAAGGAGACCCGATGCAGCCCAACTTTCTGCTATTCATCACGGACCAGCAGCGCGCGGATCATGTCGGCAGTTACGGCAACTCCGTGCTGCAAACGCCGGTGCTGGACGACTTGGCCGAACAGGGGTGGTCCGCCGACCGCTTTTATGTCGCCTCGCCGATCTGCATGCCCAATCGCGCCACGCTGATGACCGGCCGCATGCCGTCCGTGCATGGGGTGCGGCACAACGGCATCGCGCTATCGCAGCGCGCGACGACCTTCGTCGAACGCCTGCGCGACGCGGGTTACGCCACGGCGCTGATCGGCAAGTCGCATTTGCAGAACATGACGGGCATCGGCCCGGCGTGGCCCCCGGCAGGCGCCAGCAGTACGCAAGGCGAAGCATGGCGGTCCGAACCTGGCGACTACGATCAGGAATGGGGGCCCCGGTGGCGAGTACACCCTGGCCACGATGTGCAGACGCCGTTCTACGGCTTTGACCACGTGCGGCTGGCGCTTGACCACGGCGATCAGGTCGGGGGCCATTACGCGCGCTGGCTTGCGCGCGTCCACCCCGACGCGCGACGGCTGTGGGGGCCTGACCACGCGCTGCCCACGCCGGACTTCGTGTTGACGCAACACCGTCAGGCATGGCGCACGCGTGTGCCCGAAGAATGTTCCAGCACCGCCTACATCGGTGATCAGACCATCGCTCGGCTGCGTGAACATGCGAACGGCCACGCCCCGTTCTTCATCCAATGTTCGTTTCCCGACCCGCACCATCCCTATACGCCGCCGGGCAGGTATTGGGGAATGTACGGGCCTGACGACGTGACGCTGCCCGAATCCTTTCACGCCAGCCGGGCGGCGCATCACCACCCGCCGCCGCATGTGGGCTGGCTATACCGGCAACGCGCGTTGAACATGGCGGTCAAGCACACGCCGGCCGTGTTCGCGTGCACCGAACGCGAAGCGCGGGAAGCCATTGCGCTGAACTACGGGTCCATCCGCCACATCGACGCCACCATCGGCCGCGTCATGCACGCGCTGCGTGAACTGGATCTGGACAGCAACACCGTGGTCATCTTCACCAGCGACCACGGCGACTACTTCGGCGACCACCAACTATTGTTCAAAGGCCCGATCCACTACCAAGGGCTCATACGCACGCCCTTCATCTGGCGCGATCCGCAAGGGCTGCCACGCTTCCCGCGCAGCGAGGCGTTGTGCGCCACTACGGATATCGCCGCCACCATCCTCGCGCGCGCCGGGCTGCCCGGCTACAACGGCCTGCAAGGCGTTTCCCTGCTGCCCTTGATCGCGGGCGAGGTCGACAAATTGCGGGACGCCGTGCTGATCGAAGAAGAAGGCCAGCGCACGATGTTCGGATTCCCCGGCCGCACGCGCATGCGAACGCTGCAAACGGCGCGGCACCGCCTGAGCGTCTACGCCGACGCGAACTGGGGCGAACTTTACGACCTGCACGAAGACCCGCACGAATTGCGCAACCTGTGGCACGACCCGGTGGCGCACGCGTTGCGCGGCGAACTGTTAGCGACGCTGACGCAAACGATGATCCGCCACGCGGAAACCAGCCCACATCCCACCGCCATTGCCTGAGACATCGCCTGAGGCAACGGCCAACACGGCGGCCTGGCTGCCGCCGCGCATCTGGAGAGAGACATGATCAAGCTGTTCCTGCTTTGTATCGCACTGCTGGTGGCCGGGCCCGCGCCGGCAGCATCGCCTGCTTTGGCGGCGTCGGGCACAGAGGCCGACTACCCGTTGCGTCCCATCCGGCTGATCGTCAATTCGTCGCCAGCGGGCCCCTTGGACATCGCCGCACGCGCCATTGCGCAGTACGCGGGCAAGCTGATGGGGCAGACCATCATTGTCGAGAACCGGCCGGGCGCATCCGGTAACGTCGGCGCGAAAGCGGTGGCCCATGCCGGGCCGGATGGCTACACGTTGCTGATGACGTTGGACACCCTCATGACCGTCAATCCCCATGTCTTCAAAGGTCCCGAAGCCGCATTCATCCCGTTGCTGGAGCCGCTTGGAATCGCGGGCAGCTTCGGCCTGGCGCTCGCCGTGCGAGCCGACCTGGGTATCGCGACGATGGAGCAATTCCTGCACTACGCCAAAACCAACGCGGTGACGTATTCGTCGGCCGGCTACGGCAGTCCCGGTAATCTGGCATTTGAAAAATTGAAGCTGGCGACTGGGGCGCAAGTCGCGCACGTGCCGTTCCGGGGCAGCGCCGGCGCCGTGAACGCCTTGTTGGGCAACCAGATCCAGGCGGGGTTTTTGGCCGCGTCCGCGCTGCGGCCCCACGTGCAGGCGGGCAAGATGCGGGCGCTGGCCGTATCGGCGCGCGAACCCGACCCCGACCTGCCGGGCGTGCCCGCGATGGCGCAGCTGGGCATCGAATCCTTGAAAGACTTCCACGCCGCATTCGCCTTCCTGATCATGGCGCCCCAGGGCCTGCCCCCGGCCATCGCGCGCAAATGGGACGACAGTCTGGCTGCCGTCTACGTCATGCCCGATTTCCTGCGCAGCATTTCCAGCCTGGGGCTGGGCGCGCCCTTGGGGGGTAGCGGCGAGGCGAAGCAGTGGGTAGCGACGCAGATCGAGAACTGGGCCGACGTCGTGAAGAGTGCGGGGATACACGGGCAGTAGCCCGGGGAATTTCGGTATGCATGCGCAGCGAGCATTCAGCAGCGTTCGCCGCGAACAGGTTTGGCGAGAAGTCTTCGCAAGCAGTTCCAGAAGAAAAAGAACGCGAAGTTGCCAACCCGTGGCGCCTCGTCTATGTTTCTGCGACCGTCACCCGCCCCATCCGACCTGCGCATGCCCACTCCCTACGCCGATCTTGCCCGCATCCTGTCCACTCCGGTCCGTCGCCCCGATGACCTGGATTCCCTGGAGCAGTTCTTCAACCGTCCCGAGGTGCGCGCGTTTTACGCGCAGTGCCAGGATCCGGCGCATACGGCGGCCAACCTCCAGGCGTGTGCTGCGTTGCTTCCCGATCTGCATCCCGGCCGTGCGTCGGCGCTGGCCTTGCTGTGCGGGTCGCTGGTCGAAGACGACGCAGACCCGGAACTTCTTTACGCCTGCCTGCAATCCCTGCTTCACGAATGGTTGCGCACCTTGCGACCCTATTGCGCGCAGGAAGTCGAAGCGGATGATGACGAAGTCGACGAAGCCGATCGCAAGGCATGGACCGATGCCCAGGAAAAGCTAGATGCCATGCCGGCGGAACAGCGTTGGGGCGTGGAGGCCTTGCAGCAGTCGGTGGACGTGCTGGTCCTGCCCATGATGGCCATGCTGATGCGCAGCCGCTGCAACCACCAGGCCTTGATTGCAGACGCCGATCTGATGGCGTTGCTTTACGCGATGGCGACCAGCAACGGCAGCCTTCCATTTGAACAGTTGCATTTTCTGTGGCTCGCCTCGCGCATCAGTTATGTGGATGAGCTGGTTGTGGTCCTGCCCACTTCGCGCACCGGCTTTGTGGCGCGGGCGCATGGGGTGAACAACACGTTCCACGCCTTCACGCTATTGCAGATCCTGATTGGCGAGCACGCTGGGGCGCTGAAAGTGCAACGTGAAATCGCAGCCCGCGAACCCGACATGGACCGCGACTCGGCCGACTTCCAGTGGTTGCAGGCGGGCGCGTTCGCGAATGGCGAGTTGACCCAGCCGATGTTGTGGGCATGGGGCGAGGCGGCGTTGCGCGACAACATGGCCAAGCACGGCAGGCCGGTGCTGATCGCGCTTGAGACCGAAGAAGGTACGAAGCGGAACTGGTCGGGCTTTAACGGCGCGATCCATGACGCGCAAGCGCCCTCGATGACGTTCACGCGCTATTTGACTGAGGAAGAGGTCACGTCCTATCTGGCGTGAACGAAGTTCTTTTATTACCACGGCGCGCCGAGCCCGACCGCATCGACGCCAACGCCTTTTGTGGAAGCAGACCCGTAGGATCGCGTCTACGGGCCCGAGCGTCATCGACTGCGCGTGCGCAATTACCACTTGCCGGTACTCTGCGATTGCATCGGCGGCACGGCATTGGCGGGGCGGACGGTATCCACATACTTCTTATAGCTGGCGATGTATTCCGGGCTGTTGATATCCGGAGTGTTGTCGCTATTCCAGTTCTTTTCGACGCCGGATTGACGCCACGCGGCCAGGTCGCGCATGACATCGTCGCGGCTGAGGGCGACGTTGGGCTCGGGTGTGGCGGTGGTGGGTGCGACGGCCTGCTGTGCGTGCACGGGGCCGGATAGCAGTGTGGCCGCTGCCAGGGCTGCCGGAGCTAATACACGAAAAAAATGAACGGTCTTCATGGTGAATCCTTAATGATGAGAACGATCCCTCCCTCCTGTGGCTTCGACCTCATCGTAGGGCCGCATGGGTGCCCACTACATACCCAAGATTGATTACGCCATCCCGGCAAGGCGGGATGGCTACCGGGGGGCGGCCCGGGCTGGCCCGGGACAGCACCGGGCTGGGCGGCTCGGCGGCCGCCCCTTACAGCAGCGAGGCCAGCCTGACCAGTTCCGCCTGCCGACTGCATTCCATCTTGTTCAGCAGCGACGCGACCTGTTTGCGTACCGTCAGCACAGACGACTGACGCAGCGTGGCCACTTCTTCGACGCTGTGGCCCGCGGCCAGGCCGGCCAGCACGCCGGCTTCCGCATGGGTGATGCCGAACACGGATTCCAGCTTGTCCACGTCAGGCATGGCGAAAGCGCTTTTGCGGCGTAGCCGCGTCAGCAGCAGTCGGCCGCCGATCAGGCTGAACGAGTCGGGCGCGGCGCTGATGTCCAACCATTGAAATTCGCCCCAGCCGGTGGTTGTTACCAGCGAGCGCGTCTGCCCGTCCCGGAAGGTGGCGGCGCAATAGGCGTCGAACAGGCGTTGGTTCTTGGGATCGGCGTGGCGCAGCCTGCCGCCTTGCAGCAACCAGCCGCGCGCCTCGGTCAGATACTGCCGGGCCAGCGTCGACATCTTGTTGACCATGCAATCCTGGTTGATCAGGATGACCGCTTCGTTGACTTCCGAAAACGCGCTTTCCACGGATTTCCAGCCGATGGCCTGGGCCTTTTCGCGCTGTGCCAACTGGCTTTGCAGCGTGCGGAAGTACTTGCCGAAGTTTCCGGCACGCAAGCGGTCGCTGGCCTTGGGGTCGATCGTGGAACGCTGGAAGCCGATGGTTGCATGCAGCACGGTGTTGGATTCGACGATCAGGGAGAGAATCTGCGCCATGCGATGCTTCAGCATGAAATCGGCGTAGAACTCGGTGCGTTGCAACTGGCTAGGGCTGTACATCCGGGCGGTGTCCAGCCAGGTGCCGGCCGGGGCAGTGCGCGAGTCGCGCTCCAGCACGTCGTGGCGAAAGTAGTGCCCTTGGTAGTCGGCAAAGCACGCGTCCGAGAAGCCGATCGCCGACAGGTTGGAAAGCTGGTTGCGCGCGTCGAAGACGATCAGCGTGCCGCTGTCCGCGCCGACCAGGTCGCGCGCCGTGCGCAGGATGTCATGCCAGGGAGGATTCGGATCGGTCAGGTGATGCACCGCATCCATCGCGCGCGTAAAGACAAGCTGAGGCTCGACCATTGTGCGTCTCCAACGGGGCTGTATCGCGCAGGCGTTGCTGCGCGCCGCTACGGGTGCCGGTCCGTTGCTGCCATGTCACGGCGCAGCGGCGATGCGCTGGCAAGGAACCGGTTCGGCGGGCTGACGGCGTTGGAGAAAACGAGGCGGATGCCGCGGGCCCGAGCGGAAATTATGCGCGCGAATTTGCGATCAGTGCGCAAAATAGCCACGCTTGAAGCAAGACGCTGGCACGCGGTCGAGCGATCTGATGCAAGCGCACCAGAGCAATTCAATCAGCGCTGCCAGAGCCCATGGCGGCCGCACGCGCCGCGTGGCGCTGATTCAGCGCGATTCCTCCTCCGGCGGCAGGATCGCCGCGCGCCACAGATCCAGGAAGTGGCGTTTTTTCAGCGCGTCCAGATACACCAGCAGCCCGACCCCCAGCGCCATGGGGCGCACGCCCGCCTCGGCAATCACCGACGCGTTGACCGGGCGCATGCCCGACTGCCTGGCCAGCATGTCCTGCCCCCGGGGCGAGAGCAGGTAGTCCAGCAGCAGCGCGCCCAGGTCGCCGCGCGGGGCCTGCTTGGGAATGATGGCGGAGCGCGACAGCATCAGCGTGTAGTCCTGCGGGTAGATGATGGCCAGCCTGGCGCCCTGATCGATGCGGTGGCGCGTGTACGACTCCAGCAGGTTGTAGGCCAGCGTCACCTCGCCGCGTTCCAGCTTGTCCAGCGCATCCTCGGTGGACTCATGGGTCGTCACGCCGTTGCGCCCGAAGGCAGCCAGCAACGCGCCGGCCATGCTGTCCAGGCGCGTGTCCTGCGTGGCGGCCAGATAGCCGATACCGCTTCCCTGGACGTCGTAGGTCGAGATGCTGCCGGCCAGCGGACGGTCGGGCGCTTGCAGCAGCGACAGCAATTCGCGGCGTGTATGCGGCACGCGCGTGGCGTCCAGCTTGTCGGTGTTGTAGACCATGACGATGGGATCGGTGCCGATGCTGAAAACCTCATCGCGCCAGTTCGCCCAGGCGGGCAGGGCACGGGTCTGCGGCGAGACGTGTACTTGCGCGTAGCCGTCGTTGACAAGCTTGGTCTGCAAATCCATCGCGCTGCTGATGATGAGGTCCGGGCCGCGCCTGGCCTGCGGGTCTACACGCTTGCGATCCACCGTGTCCTGGTAGAGCTGCTGTGTGGACAGTTCGGTGTATTCCAGCCGGATGCCCGGATTCAATTGGCTGAAGTCTTCCAGCACGCCCTTGAACACCTGCACGCTGTTGGACGCGTGCAGGATCAGCACCTGCTTGCTGTCGGCCGGGCCGAGCGTCAGGCCGTCGCGGCTGACTTCGGCCGCGTGTGTGGCCGCCGCCATCATCAGGGCGGCCACGCCCAGCAGCCGGCTTGCCCAGGCGCGTGCGCTAGCCATCGTGACGCTCCATCGGCAGCTCGATGACCGCGCTCAGGCCGCCACCGACGCGATTGCTCAAACTGAGTTTTCCCTGATGGATGTCCACCACGCGCTTGATGATGGACAGGCCCAGGCCCGCGCCGGGCGTGCGCGGGTTGGGGCCGCGAGCGAAACGCTCGAAGGCGGTGTTGGCCAGCGCGGGTGGGATGCCCGGGCCCTGGTCGGCCACGGTGATGCGCCAGCCGCCTTCGTGCGCGTCCAGCGTGACGTCGATGTGGCCGTCCTCGCTGCCGCCGTGGCGCAGCGCATTGTCGATCAGGTTCTTGAAGGCTTCGCGCAGCATCAGGCTGTCGCCGGGCATGCGGGGCGGGGGGACCGTGTCCGCCTCGGGCAGGTGCAGTCGCACATCGGGGATGGGGTCGGCTTGCGGCACGGTGTCGTAGGTGGCCTGGCGCAGCAGCTCGGCCAGGTCGACGGGCTGGAATTGCTTGACGTTGCTGCGATGGATGACGCTGGCGTCGCTCAGAAGCTGGTTGACCAGCCGCGACAGCTTCTCGGCATTGCGCAGCACGGCGACAAGGCTGCGGCGCTGCTCGCCGGGATCGTCTTCGTCCAGCGCCACTTCCATCTGCGCGTGCAGGGCGGCAAGCGGCGTGCGCAACTGGTGCGCGGCTTCGGCGATGAACAGGCGCAGCGTGTCCAGGTTGTCGGACAGGCGCGCCATGAAACCGTCCAGCGATTGCACCAGCGTGTCCAGTTCCTCGGGCACGGGGGCGGCGATGGGGTGCAGATCCGAGGCGCTGCGGCTCGCCAGTTCGCGTTCTATGCGCTGGATGGGCGAGAGCGACCGTTGCAAGCCCCAGTACGCCAGCGCCAGTGCCGCGCCGGTAAAACCGATCAGCGCCAAGGTGCCTTGCCACAGGATGCTGTCGGCCAGCGCGTTGCGCGCCTCGCGTGTCTGCGCCACCTGGATCACGGCGGTTTCCGTGCTGCGCGGCCCGGCGATCTTGCGTTCCATCCAGGCAACGCGCACGGGCTCGCCCTGGTAGCGGGTGGTGTACAGCTGCGGCGTGTCGTTGGCCTGCGCGCGGTCAGGCGCGGCGGGCAGGTCTGCATAGCCGGAAATCAGTGATCCCGCCGTGGTGGCGACGCGATAGAACACGCGGTCGCGCGGCGCCTGTTCCAGCAGGGCCAGCGCCGCGTAAGGCATGTCCATCTGCCAGTCGCCCTGCACCAGTTGCAGGCTGTCGGCCATGGACAGCACCGAGGCGCGCAGCAGTTGGTCGTACGTGGTGTCGGCGGTCTGCTGCGCGTAGCCGCGCACCAGCAGGTACAGCGCCGCCAGGCCAATCGCGAACAGCGCCAGCAGCATCGTCAGCAGGCGGCGGCGGACGGAAATTCGACCCAGCTGCACGGTCAGTCCTGTGGCGTACCGGAAGACGTGCTGTCCGGCGGCGTGGTCGAAGTCAGCAGGTAGCCGGTGCCGCGCTGCGTTTCGATGCGCAGTGGGGAACCCTCCAGCTTGCGGCGCAGCCGGGCGATGTAGACCTCGATGGCATTGGGCGCGGCCTCGTCGTCGAACGCGAACAGCTTGTTGGCGATTTCCGTCTTGCTGACGGCGCGGTTCATGCCGGCCAGCAGGATTTCCAGCAGGCTGTATTCGCGCTTGGGCAGGTCGATGCGTTGCCCGGCCAAGGACACATGGCGCGCGGCGCTGTCGATGACCAGATCGCCAAAGCGTTGCACACCCGTGGCTTGCGCGATGGGGCGGCGCAGCAGGGCGCGGCAGCGCGCTTCCAGTTCGCGGAAGTCGAAGGGCTTGGCCAGGTAGTCGTCCGCGCCGGTATCCAGGGCGTGGACGCGGTCTTCGATGTCGATGCGGGCCGTCAGCGCCAGCACGGGCGTCTTGCTGCCGCGATCGCGCAGCCGGTGCAGGATGTCAAAGCCGGACATGCGGGGCAAACCAATATCCAGGATGACCAGATCGAAGGTTTCGTATTGCAGCACGCCGTCGGCGCTCAGGCCGTCGATCTGCAGATCCACGGCATGGCCGAGACGGCGCAACCGGCGGACGAGGGCGTCGGCCAGATCCTCGTCGTCTTCGATTACCAGGATGCGCATCGGCTGATTGTAGCTGTCCGGAACCGGCCGGATTCCGGCTCTGGACGCCGCGCCGGCCACGCATATCGGCCGCGGTGGATTTCAAAAAACGACAGGTTCCAGACAGCTTTTCTTCCTAGTCTTCGGCTCCTGCCTCCCTTGCTGGAGGCAGCGTCAAACATAACAACGACTAGTCGGAGATACCCCCTCATGCTTCTGACCCTGCTTGGCTTCGGCATGGTGATCACGTTCATGACGCTGATCATGACCAAGCGCCTGTCGCCGTTGGTCGCCCTCATCCTTGTCCCCATTATTTTTGCGCTGCTGGGCGGCTTTGGCGCCGGCATCGACAAGATGATGCTGGACGGTATCCGCAAGATCGCGCCCACGGGCGTGATGCTGATGTTCGCCATCCTGTACTTCGGAGTGATGATCGATGCGGGCCTGTTCGACCCCATCGTCGGCCGCATCTTGCGCGCCGTGAAGGGCGACCCCCTGAAAATCGTGCTGGGCACCACGGTGCTGGCGCTGGTGATTTCGCTGGATGGCGACGGCTCGACCACCTACATGATCGTGGTGGCCTCGATGCTGCCGCTGTATCGCCGCTTGAAGATGAACGCGCTGTCCATGACCTGCCTGGCGATGCTGGCCAGCGGCATCATGAACCTGACGCCGTGGGGCGGCCCGACGGCGCGCGCCGCCAGCGCCTTGCACGTGGACGCGGGCGATATCTTCATTCCGCTGGTGCCGGTGATGGGCGTGGCGATTGTGTCGCTGCTGATCCTGGCCTTCTTCCTGGGCTTGAAGGAACGCCGCCGGCTGGGCGTGCTGTCGTTGCCGGACGGTGCCTCGCTGCATGCGGGCTACGACGAAGACGGTCCCAAGAACCTGCCGGAGATCGAGGTCGATCACGATCTGCGCCGCCCCAAGCTGCTGTGGGTGAACGCCGGCCTGACGCTGGCGCTGATGGTCAGCCTGGTGATGGGCATCCTGCCCCTGCCGGTGCTGTTCATGATTGCATTCGCCATCGCGCTGATCATCAACTATCCGAACCTGGCCGAGCAGCGCCGGCGCGTTGCGCAGCACGCGGGCAATGTGCTGTCGGTGGTGTCGTTGATTTTCGCGGCGGGCATCTTCACCGGCATCCTGTCCGGCACCGGCATGGTGGAAGCTATGTCGCGCAGCCTGCTCGCGGTGATTCCGGACGCGATGGGGCCGTACCTGGCCGGCATCACGGCATTGGTGAGCCTGCCGTTCACGTTCTTCATGTCGAACGACGCGTTCTATTTCGGCGTGCTGCCGATCCTGAGCGAAGCTGCGCAAGGCTATGGCATTTCGGCCGTGGAAATGGCGCGCGCGTCCCTTATCGGCCAGCCGGTGCACTTGTTGAGCCCGCTGGTGCCGTCCACGTACTTGCTGGTGGGTTTGGCCGGCGTGGAGTTTGGCGATCACCAGCGCTATTCGCTCAAGTGGGCCACGCTGGTCTGCATGGTGATGCTGGTTGCCGCCCTGGCGTTCGGCCTGTTCCCGCTGGTGGGTTCGGTCGCTTGACCCGCGGCGCATGCCGCACGTTGAATAAGGAATAGTCATGGCTTTGCGTATTGCTTATGTCACCAGCGGAATGGGCCACACGGGCACCGCGATCTGCCAGGCGCTGCATCGCGCTGGCCACCGCGTGGTGGCGGGCTGCGGACCGCGTTCGTCGCGCCGCGATAGCTGGTTGAAAGAGCAGAAGTCCCTGGGATACGACTTCATTGCGTCCGAGGGCGACGCCACGGATTGGGCCTCGACCGAGGCGGCGTTTGCCAAGGTGCGGCGCGAAGTGGGCGACATCGACGTGCTGGTCAACAACGCCGGGTCGATGCTGGACATGCGGTTTCGGCAGATGAGCTACGCCGACTGGTCGGCGGTGCTGCGCAGCAACCTGGACACGCTGTTCAACAGCACCAAGCAGGTGGTCGACGGCATGGCCGACCGAGGCTGGGGACGCGTCATCAATATCGGTTCGGTTGCCGCTGAAAAAGGGCAGATCGGCCAGATCAACTACGCCACGGCCAAGGGCGCGGTGATTGGCTTTACGCGGTCGCTGGCGCAGGAAGTGGCGGCGCGCGGCGTGACGGTGAACCTGGTGTCGCCCGGCTTTATTGCCGATGACACGGTCAAGGCGTTTCCGCCGGCATTGTTGGACCGCATCGTCGAAAGCGTGCCGGTCGGACGCTTGGGCACCGCGCAGGACCTGGCCGGGCTCTGCGCCTGGCTGGCGTCGGACGAGGCTGCCTTCGTGACGGGCGCCAACTACGCCATCAACGGCGGCGTCTACATGAGCTGAGTCGCCGGGCCCTGTGCAAAAATGCTGCCCTTCGGCATCTCAAACGGAGCAGTTCATGCAGCGTAAGTGGTTGGCAGTGGCGGCAGTGGTTGCGGTGGCGGGGCTTGCCGGCTGCGACAAGAAAAGCGAATACCCCGAAGGCATTCGTCTCGTGACCTACAGCTCGTGCGTGGAAGGCTTCAAGAAGAGCGCCGGCGCGCGGCCCGACGTGGATGCGCGCTCGGCGGCATATTGCCGCTGCGTGCTCGACGGTTTGCAAAAGTCGGTGCCGCTCAAGGACTACACCGCTTATGACCGCATGCTGGTCGTCAATGAAAAAAGCGCGGAACGCGACCGGATCGAACCCATGGTCAATGCCGTCGTCAATATGTGCGTGCAAGAGCAGTTGCAGAAGTAATTCCTGCTCTGCACGGCGGGCGGCCGCGCTGGCGGCCTATCGGCCCAGCTTCATCGATACGTCGGTATGGGTGCCCCGGTCCAGGTCGGAGCCCAGGGACTGATCCCAATCGGGCAGGTCCAATAGTTCACGGTTGACTTCACCGGCCTCGATGCGGCGGGCAATATCATCCAGCAGCAGTGTGCGGGTGGCAAAACCTTTGCCTTGCAGATCGCGCGCGTGAAGGCGGTAGGTCAGGTTGGGCTCCTCGCCCTTCATGACGCCCAGATCAAGAATGCGACCCTGTTCGTTGCGCATCAGCAAATGCCCGGGGCGTGCATAGATGCGGTAGATGCGCCACGGCGACGAGATCGCGGCATGGTCGCGGGCAGTTTCGCGCTGGCCATCGCGTTTTGGGGGGCCGGCGTTGGGCCGGGGCGCGGACGGAAGCAGTTTGACGCAGGCGTTGGCGAGTCTTGCGATGGACTTTCTGATGGCGCTCACGCGGCGTCTGCGATTCGCGCGGGCGCGCGAAGTGAATGCAGCGCGGGGCTGCACGCAGATATTGCAGCAAAAGAAACGATACGCGCGGTGCGCGGGCAACGATGACGCATGGCCATACTCCTGTATGGCGATACGGCGAGGCGACGCGCGTTTAAAGCACCATGGCGCGAGCATACGCGCTTTATCGGTTACGCGTATTTGCGCATGTGCCCGGTTACGCAATCAGGGCGCGCGGAAACGTGCTTAACGCTTCGCATCATTTTGTCTTTAATCGACCGTTATTCGGCCGCCCCGACATGAATACAGTAATTGGAAACGCTAATTGACTTTGATCACCGCTGCACCCATAGTGGGATTGAAGCTTTTCGAGCATCGTGATTTTCGTCCGGTCTTGCGGCCTTCGTGGCGCTACATTGTTCGCGGTCCTTTCCTTGATAGGCTCATCTTCGCGGGCGCTGCCCGCATTTAAAGGAATGAGATTATGGAAACCGGAATCGTGAAGTGGTTCAACGATGCAAAGGGCTTTGGATTCATCATGCCCGAGAACGGCGGCAAGGATTTATTCGCGCACTTTTCGGAAATCGTCAGCGACGGTCATAAAGTGCTGGTCGAAAATCAACGCGTCAGCTACGTGACCGCTCAGGGCGCCAAAGGCCCCCACGCCACGCAAATTCGCGCGTTGTAAATAAAGGCCCTCTGGGCCTTTTTTTCAAACAGGAGGCTACATGCTTCACAATAATATGGTTTACAAGGGCTACCGGCTGACCGCCAGCGTTTCCCGTGTTTCCGTCGGCGGCACCGGCCGCCCCGCTTTCACCGCGACCGTGGCCGTTGAATTGGCTGCCGACCGCGATCAACTCAATGAACACCATGCCGTGCCCTTGTTCGAATCGGGCGGGTTTGTATCCAGCCCCGGCATGGCGGTGGATGCCGCGATCAATCATGGACGGCTTGTGGTGGATTCCCATGCCCGGCCTTCCTGATCCCGCGCAGCGCCGTGCTGTCCAGCTTACCGGCCGCCCCAGATAGGGCGGCCTTTTTGTGGGCGCGAGCAACGATCAGGTCACGGATCAAGACACAAACGGAATAAAAACGGACCGATCCGCCACATCGGCGCACACCTTGCCGCCTGTACACTCGGATCACCGAAAAGGCACAGGGGATGCTTGATGGCCGGCAGCAGTTTCTTCGCATTGTTCGATGACATCGCCACCATTCTGGATGACGTGTCCGTGATGACCAAAGTGGCGGCCAAGAAGACCGCCGGGGTGCTGGGCGACGACCTGGCGCTAAACGCGCAGCAGGTCTCGGGCGTGCCGGTCAACCGGGAACTGCCCGTCGTGTGGGCGGTGGCCAAGGGTTCTTTCATCAACAAGCTGATCCTGGTGCCGTCAGCGCTGTTGATCAGCGCGTTCGTTCCTTGGCTGGTGACGCCGCTGCTGATGCTGGGCGGCGCATTCCTGTGCTTCGAGGGTGTGGAAAAGCTGGCCCACAAGTTCCTGCCGCATGAAGAGGCCGACGGCGACAAGCACGCCGCGCGCGCGCATGCGCTACAGGACGCGTCGGTGGACATGGTCGCGTTCGAGCGCGACAAGATCAAGGGCGCCGTGCGTACCGACTTCATCCTGTCCGCCGAAATCATCGTCATCAGTCTTGGAGCGGTGGCGGGCGCCGACTTCACGCGTCAGGTGGCGGTCCTGTCGATCATCGCCATCGCAATGACGATAGGCGTCTATGGCCTGGTGGCCGGCATCGTCAAGCTGGACGACCTGGGCTTGCACCTGAGCAAGAAGCGTACGCAAGCGGTGGCCGGGCTGGGCCGGGGCATCGTCGCCGCCGCGCCTTATCTGATGAAAACCCTGTCAGTGGTGGGCACCGCCGCGATGTTCATGGTGGGCGGCGCCATTCTCACGCACGGCATCCCGCCCGTATATGCCGCCGTCGAGCATGCCGCTGCCGCTGTCGGCGGTGGCGCGCTCATGCAGGCGCTGACGTCCACCGTGCTCAACGCCTTGTTCGGCGTGGTCGCCGGCGCCGTGGTCCTGGGCGTGGTGGCGGGCGTCAAGCGCATTTTCAAGAAGGGCTGAAGCGGCTCGGATTGCCTGGGTTGGCGCAGATTCGCGCCAGCCTAGGGAATCCCCTGCCTTGCTGCACTGATTTTCATACGCCTAAAATTGGCGCCAATTTATGTGATCATTATCGTCGATCATTGGCAGCCACCATGCACCCGCCTTGCGGCCATGGAGATGAGGAAATCATGCAGTCCAACGCAGCTATCGCTCTGACCCCCGACGCCGCCTTGGCGCGGGCCATCTATGACCTGGGCCACAGCACGGTCTTCGCCGCGCGCACCGACCCGCGCTTTTCCTATTGCATGTACGTGCCGCCTCACATCGACACGTCTCGCCACCCCATGGAGCTGGTGGTGATCATGCACGGCACCGGCCGCGCCTTTGTGGAATACCGCGATGCGTTCGCGGAGTTCGCGCGCTGGAACGACTGCATCGTGCTGTGCCCGCTGTTCCCCGTGGGACCGCTGGGCGATGGCAACCGCGACGGCTTCAAGCAACTGCGTGAAGGCGACATCCGCTATGACGAGATCCTGCTCGACATGGTGGCCGAGGTCGGCGAGAAGTTCGGGCTGCGGTTCGACAAGTTCGGCCTGTTCGGCTATTCCGGCGGCGGCCAGTTCGTGAACCGCTTTGCCTACCTGCACCCCGAACGCCTGTGGGCGGTATCGATCGGCGCGCCGGGCTCGGTCACGCTGCTGGATCCCAGCCAGGACTGGTGGGTAGGCGTGCGCGATGCAGAGACGCGCTTCGGCAAGGGCGTGGATATTGAAGCGCTCAAGCAGGTGGCGGTGCACATGATCGTGGGCAAGGCAGACCTGGAAACCTGGGAAATCACGCACCGCGAAGGCGGCAAGTTCTTCATGGCCGGGGCCAATGACGCCGGCAAGACGCGTCCCGAGCGGCTGGAGTCGCTGCGCCGTTCATTTGAAGCCGCCGGCGTGAACGCCGTGCTGGATTTGGTGGATAACGTGCCGCACGACGGTCTGAAATGCGTGGGCCGGGTGCAGGACTTCCTGGCGCGCGCGCTGCGCAAGCTGCGCCATGAAGAAAACTGACACGGGCGATGCCGGCCGCAAGGCCGGCGCGTGCCATCGCGTCCAGGAATAGGAGAGGGCCATGCTGCGTTTCGCGCTATCCCGAATTGTCATGGCCGTGCCGACACTGTTGATCGTGGCGGTGGCGGTATTCGTGATGATCCGGCTGATTCCGGGCGATCCCGCCCAACTGCTGCTGGGCGACCTGGCCACGCCGGCCGCGCTGGCGGACCTGCGGGCCCGGCTGGGGCTGGACCAGACATGGCTGACGCAGTTCGGCATCTGGTTCGGCAACATGCTGCATGGCGATCTGGGCGCGTCCATCAACACCGGGCAGCCCGTGCTGGCGCTGGTGTGGGATCGCTTCCTCATCAGCGGGCGCGTGGTGCTGGTGGCCGTGCTGTTCGCCGCGTTGGTGGCGGTGCCGGCCGGCATGATCGCCGCCTGGAAGCAAAACAAATGGCCCGACCTGTTCCTGGTGGGCTCGGCCACTTTGCTGGTTTCCATCCCCACGTTCTGGCTGGGCCTGCTGCTGTTGATCTTCTTCGGCCTGAAGCTGCAATGGCTGCCCGTGGTGGGCTATGTGTCGATCGGCGAAGACTGGAAGGCCGGCCTCTTGTACCTGGCCATGCCGATCCTGACGCTGATCCTGCACGAGATCGGTGTGCTGATGCGCATGGCGCGCGCCAGCACGCTGGAAGTGCTGCGGCTGGACTACATCACCCACGCGCGCGCCAAGGGCCTGTCGGAATCCGCCGTGCTGATGCGCCACGCTTTCCGTAATGCGTTCGGTCCGACCTGGACCTTGATCGGCCTGGTGCTGGGCAACCTGCTGGGCGGCATCGCCGTGGTGGAAACGGTGTTCACCATCCCC
This sequence comes from Achromobacter piechaudii NBRC 102461, assembly GCF_001571245.1. GTDB lineage: Bacteria > Pseudomonadota > Gammaproteobacteria > Burkholderiales > Burkholderiaceae_B > Achromobacter > Achromobacter piechaudii. The sequence continues at coordinate 602,453 of NZ_BCTK01000005.1, forward strand.
GGCCTGGGCCGCCTGCTGGTCGACTCCATCTTTGCCCGCGACTATCCCGTGATCCAGGGCTGCCTGCTGTTTGTGGGTGTGGTCTACGTGGTCGTCAACCTGTTGATCGATCTTTGCTATCCCATCTTCGACCCGAGAGTGACCGCCGAATGAAAAAGCGAATTCCAGCCAATGCGCTACTGGGCGGCCTGATTGTCGGGGCGATGATCGTCGCGGCGCTCATGGGCGCCTTCTGGACGCCGCACGACCCGCTCAAGATCAATTTCGTATCGCGGCTCAAACCGCCAGGCGGCGACTTCCTGCTGGGCACCGACGAATTCGGCCGCGACGAGCTGTCGCGCCTGCTGGCTGGCGCGTCCAGCAGCGTCTGGATCAGCCTGTTGACCGTCAGCTTCGCCATCATTGCGGGTACCGCCATCGGCACGTTGACCGGCTTCGTGCGCGGCTGGACCGACCGCATCATCATGGCATTCAACAACGCGTTACTGGCCTTTCCCGGCCTGTTGCTGGCGCTGGGCCTGTTGGCCGTGGTGGGCGCGAACAAGTACGGCATCATCCTGGCGCTGGGCCTGGCGTATACGCCCTCGGTAACGCGCATCGTGCGCGGAACGGTGCTGTCGCTGCGCGAAAAGGAGTTCATCGAATCGTCCCGCGTGCTGGGAAATTCCGAGCTTTACACCATGTTCCGGCACGTGCTGCCCAACTGCGTTGCGCCCTTGACCGTGCTGGCTACGTCGATGTTCGGCTGGGTGATCCTGGCCGAAAGCGCGCTGTCGTTCCTGGGGCTGGGCGTGCCCCCGCCCGCGCCCACCTGGGGCAACATGCTGGCGGCCGCGCGTCCGTTCATGGCGCAGGCGTCCTACCTTTCCATTCTTCCGGGCCTGGCCATCGCGCTGGCGCTGCTGGGCATCAACCTGTTGGGCGACGCGGTGCGAGACCGTCTCGACCCCCGCATGAGGGGCGTGCAATGAGCGCACTGGTATCCGTATCGAACCTGAGCCTGACCGTGGGCCTGGGCGGCCGCGAGATCGTCAGCGGCGTGTCGTTCGAGGTCGCGCCGGGCGAGATGGTCGGCATCGTCGGCGAGTCCGGCAGCGGCAAGACCCAGGCCGCGCGCGCCATCATGGGCCTGACGCCCGCGCCGTTGGTGGTTGCGGGCGGTGCGATCCTGTTCGAAGGCGTGGACGTGACCCGGGCAGACCCGGCAGTGTTGCGCAAGCTGCGCGGCGCGCGTATCGGCATGGTGTTCCAGGAACCCATGACGTCGCTCAATCCCTCCATGCCGATTGGCCGCCAGTTGGACGAAGGCTTGAAACTGCATCGCCGTTCGCTGTCTACGGCGGCGCGGCGTGAGCGCATCCTGGAGATGCTGCGCCGCGTGGGCATCAGCGACCCGAAAGCGGCGATGGACGCCTGGCCGCATGAGTTTTCGGGCGGCATGCGACAACGCATGATGCTGGCCTCGGTGATGTTGCTGGAACCGGCGCTGTTGATCGCCGACGAGCCCACCACCGCGCTGGACGCCGTCGTGCAGCGCGACGTGCTGGAGCTGATGGTGGACCTGACGCGCGAACACAATACGGCGGTGCTGATGATCAGCCACGACCTGCCGATGGTGGCCCGCTACACCGAGCGCATGGTCGTCATGCAGCATGGCAAGGTGCTGGAAGCCGGCACGACCGCGGGCATCCTGGAACGGCCGCAGCATCCCTACACGCGCAAGCTGCTGGAGGCCATGCCGCGCCGTCTGCCGGCCCGCAAGCTGACGCAGGATGCACCCATCGTGGAAGTCAGGAATCTGGTGGTGGACTACGCCGGCCATCAGCGCCTGTTCTCGCGCACGGGCGCCAAGCGCGCGTTGAATGGCATCGACCTGCACGTCAGGCCGCGCGAGGTGGTGGCTGTGGTCGGCGGTTCGGGGTCTGGCAAGACCACGCTGGGCCGCGCCATCGCCGGCTTGCTTGCGCCCACGTCCGGTCAGCTTCTGTTTCGCAACCAGCCCGTGGATCGCCGCTCGGCGGCCTGGCGCGACTACCGCCTGAACTGCCAGATGGTGTTCCAGGACCCGTATTCGTCGCTGGATCCGCGCATGACCATCGGCCAACTGGTGGGCGAGGGCCTGCGCATGGTCAATGACCTGTCCGCCGTGGACAAGCGGCGCCGCGTGGACGAAGTGCTGGCCGAGGTGGGACTGGGGTCCGAATATGCCAAGCGCTATCCGCACGAGATGTCGGGCGGGCAGCGCCAGCGGGTGGCCATTGCGCGCGCCATCGTGCGACGGCCGGCGTTCGTGATTGCCGACGAACCGGTATCGGCGCTGGACGTGACGGTGCGCGCGCAGGTGTTGGACCTGTTCGCCGATCTTCAGGAACGCCACGGCTTTTCGTGCCTGTTCATCAGCCACGATCTGGGCGTGGTGGAGCAGGTGGCCGACCGCGTGGTGGTCATGCGCAACGGCGGCATTGTCGAGCAAGGCACGCGCGATGCGGTGTTCGACCGGCCGCAGGAGGACTACACCCGCAGCCTGCTACAGGCCATTCCCGCCCTGGAGTCCACCGAAAGCGGGGGCGTGCGCTTGCGTTGGCGGCTGGACGGGCAGGAACCCATGCGCGCGATTGCATGATGTGGCCTGACGGCGGGCGGGGAACTCCCCGCTTTCCCCGCAAGAACTTACGCCTAAAATACGCGCTTTGGAATTCATAGACGGGAGTGGTCCATGCCGAAAACGGCAGCGACGCAACCCGGCCTGGTTGACCGTATCGCCCATGATATTCAGGCGGGCGTGTATGGTCCCGGCGCCTGGTTGAAACAGATCGACCTGCAAGAGCGCTACGACGCCAAGCGTCTGGACGTGCGCCGGGCGCTGGATCAATTGGCCGCCAAGCGGCTGATCGCGCACATCCCGAATCGCGGCTATCACGTCTACGCGATGGACCCGGACGTGCATCATCAGATCCGCGACATCCGCATCCTGCTGGAATCGGGCGCGGCCGCCGACCTGATGCCCAACGTCACGCCCGCCAAGGTGCGTGCGCTGCGCGCGCTGGCGGAACGCTTCGCCAAGCTGCTGCAAGACGGCACCTTGCTGGAACAGTACGAAGTCAACCTGGCGTTTCATGCGGCCATGTACGACATGTGCAGCAACCGCGAACTGGCCACTTTGATCCAGGACACGCGCGCGCGTGGCCCCGCCGCGCCGGCCAAGGAATGGGTGACCCGCTCGCGCATCGAGATCTCGGCGCGCGAGCACTTCGACATGGTCGAAGCCCTGGAAGCGCGCGACGTGAAGCGCTTGCAGAAGATCATCACGCAGCACGTCGGGCAGGATATTTCGTAAACCGGCCTACCGGATTTCTCTATCGCCTGCGACGCATATCGCGGCGGCCTCTTTCTTAATGAGGCCGCCGCTTTTTTTTGCGGTGTGCTTCAGGGATACCCCGTATGGCGGCAGATGCCAGAGTCTCCATAATTAGCAGATTATTTTGGCGCCAAAAAATACGCGTGATATCTGCGCCGCACGCCGGGGAGTCTCTTGCATGCACCACCATTTCGTTCCCAGAGCGCTTGCGCTCTCCCTGGCGCTGGCCGCCACCTTGCCGGTCCACGCCGCCGTGCTGACCATCGCGCAGCCGGCTGACATCCGTTCGACCAACCCGGGGGTCAACCGCGACAACACCACCGATGGCGTGGTGCTCAATATCGTCGAAGGGCTGGTCGGTTACCGGGAAGACGGCACCGTCGGCCCCTTGCTGGCCAAGTCGGTCGACCTGTCGGCCGATGGCCTGACCTATACGTTCACGCTGCGTGACGGCGTCAAGTTCCACAACGGCGCCACGCTGACCTCGGCCGATGTGCTGTGGAACTGGCAGCGCTATATGGACGCCAAGACGGACTGGCGCTGCCGCAGCGATTTCGACGGCCGCAATGGTTTGAAGGTCACCGAGGTGACCGCGCCCGACGCGAAGACCGTGGTGATGAAGGTGGATCGCAAGTCGGCGGTGTTCCTCGATTCCCTGGCGCGCACGGACTGTGGCATGACGGCAATCGTCTCCAAGGATTCGGTGGCGGCGGATGGCTCGTGGATCAAGCCGATCGGCACCGGTCCGTACATGTTCAAGGAGTGGAAGCGCGGCGAATACACGCTGCTGTCGGCGTTCAAGGATTACACGTCGCCGGCAGGCGATACCGCCGACGGGTATGTCGGCTCGAAGCGCCCGCTGGTGGACGAGGTGAAGTTTCTCGTGGTGCCGGACCCGTCCACGTCAAAGGCGGGTTTGATGTCCGGCGCCATCGACGCCAGCCAGATCACCAATACGGACGTGGGCGAGTTGAAAGGCGTCAAGACGCTGACCGTGTTCAGCCCGCACGACGCCGTCAAGCACGTGCTGCTGTTCCAGACGCAGGACCCGGTGTTGAAGAATGTGAAGGTGCGCCAGGCCATCGCGGCGTCGCTGGACATTCCGCAGGTGGTCGCGGCGGCCTCCGAAGGGCTGGGCCAACTTAATAATTCGGCCGTGTACGCGGGTTCGGCTTATTACAAGGATGCCCAGAAGAAGGGCTACAAGTACGACCCGGCGCGCGCGCAGCAGCTGCTGAAAGAGGCGGGCTATAAGGGCGAGCCCGTGGTGATCTACGCCAACAAGCGGGCCCATGTGCCCAGCTATCAGGTGGCGGTGATCGCGCAGGCCATGATGCAGTCGGTAGGCATCAACGCAAAGATCGAAGTACTGGAGTGGGCGACCCAACTGGACCGCTACAACACCGGCAAATACCAGATCAGCTCGTTCTCGTTCTCGTCGCGCTTGGACCCATCGTTAAGCTTCGAGCAGTTTTCGGGCGACAAGGCCAAGCAGCCGCGCAAGGTCTGGGACGACCCGGCCGCGCAAAAGCTTATCGACGAAAGTTTCCTGGAGTCCGACCCGGCCAAGCGCCAGGCGCTTTTCGATCAGTTGCACGCGTTGATGCTGGAGCAGGCCCCGATGCTGATGCTCTACAACGGCGCGGACGCATGGGCGGCGAATAAGCGGGTCCAGGGCTTTTCGGTTTGGGAAGGCAAGCCGCGCGCCTGGGAGACCAAGATGGTGGGCGACAAATAGCGCGTTGCGGGTCACAGTGAACGGGTGGGCTCCACCCGTTCACGGTCTGCTTCCCGCAGCCTCAGTGCCGCTTCAGGGCGCGACCCGTTCCACTTCCCACGCACGCGGCTTCTTCACCGCCCAGGGCTGGTAGCCCTTGATGTTGCTGCGATACGCGCCGATGTCCAAGCCGTTGTAGAGCGGAATGCTGGGCACTTCCGCCAGGAACAGTTTGTGCAACTGATCGAACGACGCCTGCCGTTTCGCGGGATCGCTGTCGACCGAAGCCGCTTCCACCAGTTTTGACGCCTGGGCGTTGTCCCAGATCTTGCGCGGCTGCTTGGCCTTGTCGCCCGTCACCATCTCGTAGTTCAACGCCGCATCCAGGCGCGCGGAGTAGGGGAACGTCATCATCTGGTACGTGCCGGCGTTGTAGCGGTCCAGCTGAGTCGCCCATTCCACGACCGACAACTGCGCATTCACGCCCACCGCCTGCAACATGGCCTGCACGATCACCGCCGCGTTATACGACTGTGGATAACGCTTGGTCGTCAGGATCGACAGCGGCTGCCCTTTGTAGCCGGCCTCCTGCAAGAGCTTGGCCGTCAGCGCGGGGTCATAGTCCCAACCCTGCTTCTGCGTGGCGTCGTGGTAGGGCGAGACCAGCGGCACGATGGAATTATTGGGCTGCGCCAGGCCTTCGGTGACGGCGGCGGCCAGTTGCTTGTAGTCGATGGCATGCGCCAGCGCCTGGCGCATCTTATTGTTGGACAGCACCGGGTCGCGGGTCTGCAACAGCAGCGCCGTCATGCTCATCACGGGCGCGTAGGCTACCTTCACGTTGGGCGTGGCTTGCAGCACTGGAACGTCGCTGTTCGACACGTCTTCGATGATGTCGATGTTGCCGCGTTGCAAAGCGGCCTTGGCGGTCGAGTCATCGGGCACGATCATGAAGCGCACTTCATTTACCAAAGGGCGCTTGGAACCGGTATAGCCATCGCGCTTGCCGTCCTGATTGGCATAGTCGGCAAAGCGCGTCAGGCGGATGTATTCGCCGCGCTTCCATTCGGCCAGTTCGAACGGGCCGGTGCCGACGGGCTTGAGCCAGGCGCCGTCCGCACCGACGGAATCCTTGGACAGGATGCCGGTGCCGCCGCAGTCGATCCGCGCCAGTGACGCCAGGAACAGGCTGCTGGGCTTTTCCAGGTGATAGACGACGGTGCGCGCGTCCGGCGCTTCCACCCCCGTGACCTTGACGGTGCCTCGGCCGTCGAATTCGCTGGCGCAGCGCCACCCCGAATTGGCGGCGGTGTAGTGCTGCCAGCTCCACAGCACGTCGGCCGAGGTCATCGGCTTGCCGTTGTGGAATTTGATGCCGTCGCGCAGGGTGAAGGTGTACGTCTTGCCGTCAGGGCTGATGTCCACCGATTTGGCCAGCAACGGCCGCACTTCGGCGTCTTCGCCATAGGCGACCAGCCCTTCGACGATATGCATCACGACCGCGTCGCTATTGCTGTCACGATTGACGCCGGGCTCGGTTGAACGGATGTCGGCGGTCATGGAAATGCGCAGCGGCGTGTCGGACTGCGCGCTGGCGGCGCCCGCCAGGCTAGCGAGCGCCAGCGCAACCGTGGCGCCCAGACGATGGTTTTTCATTGGAACTTCCTTGGGTTGCGCGGGTGCGCCGCGTATCAGGCGGCGGCCAGCAGTTCGGGTTCGGCGGTCAGGCTGTAGCGGGTGAACGTGCGATTCAGCGCGGGCAGCGGCGCCACTTCCATCAGGCCGGCGGCGGGTTCCATGACCACCATGGCGACCGTGGCCGAAAGATTGTCGTGGCTGCCGGGGCGCGGCGGGCGGCAGACGGAATAGGGCGCGCCGAAGTCGTCGAACAAGGCGCGCTTGAGGTCTTCGCGCGTCAGTTGCGGCTTTTCGTTCAGCAGGCGGCGCACGCGCCAGTCGCGGTAGGCGCTTTCCGGCGTGCTGGCGCGGCCGGTGTCGCGCAACTTGGACAAGGCCACTTCGCTGACCCAGTGGTTGGCGTGAACGATCAGGTCGTCGTTGCCCGGGTAAATGGGGAAGGCTTCATCCGTGGTGCATTCGTAGTCCACGCCAAAGCCCGCCGCCATGCCCAGCATGATGTTGTTGGAGCAGGACTTGGCCGTGGTCGCCACCGCCTTGATCGCCAGCGCGAAATGCTGCTGTTCCAGCACTTTGCGGCGGATCAGCGACAGCGGCACGCCCAATTGGCGAAAGTCGCGGTCGGACTCCAGGTAATTGGCGGTGATGGACACGCCCGCGCTGTTCAAGCCGCTACGCGCCAGGCCCCCGGCTTCCACGAAGGTGAGAATGTCCGGGCCGTTGTCGTTGCGAACGCGCAGCACGATGGCGGTCTCGGCGCATTCGGCGCGCCAGTCCCAATTTTGTCCGTGGATCAGGTTGCCGTTGGCCGAGCGCGTGGGCAGGATCAACGCGCCGGTGCAGCCATCGCCGGGTTCCAGTTCGGCCGCCTTCTTCTTTTCGGCGCGCGCCTTGGCCACGACTTCGGTGCGGGCGTTGACCATCACGATGTCTTCGAACGGCACGTCGGCGCCGGCGGCGATGCCGCGCATTTCTTCCAGGTAGTGCGGCGCGAAGTGTTCGATCTCGCGCGCGAAGTGAGCGATGAGCTCGGTGCGCGCCATGGCGTCGTAGCCCAGGTCAACCAGTGTCTGGCCATACATGGCTGCGCTCTTGCGCACGCGGGCGGTGGCTTGCTGGCCATAGGAACGGCCACGGGCCTCGGGCGTGCCGGAAACCGAGACGAACGGAAACTGCGGGATTTGGGTCATGGACGGAAAGCGGCGGCGGGCGCCGTGAAGTCGGGAGGGGAAATCGAAACTGAAAAAATGTTAGCTTATTTTGGCGCCAATATTGCTCAGGGTTTACCCAATGCTGCTTCGACAGCATCGCCCCGACAAAAAAAGCCCCCGCGACGTGACATCGCGGGGGCCAGCTTGCATTGCGTCGCTGCCTGAAAACAAAAGCGGCGCGGATGGGGGGTGCACATACGGTCGGCGCGGGGCGCGACCTCGAAGACGCGCCGTCGCGCGTCAGGGCTGGCGCGCGGCCACCTCCGGCGCGCGCGTCGGCGAGCCCATGGCCTGGAACAGCGCGGCGGTTTCGGTCAGGCGGGCGTTTGCGTATTCCAGTTCGCGCAGGCGCGCGGCCACGTAGTGCTGCTCGGCTGCGTATTCCGTGTAGGGCGCCAGCGCGCCCAGCCGCACGCGGCTGGACGTGTTGCGCCAGGACTGCTCGGCCGCGCGCCGCGAGGCTTCGGCCGAGGCCAGGGCCTGCCCGTCCGCGTCCAGCCGAGCCAGCGTGTCGGCCACGTCCTGGAACGCGGTCAGCACGGTCTGCTTGTACTGCAACACCGATGCTTCGTAGCGTTCCTTGGCGGCGCGGCGCTCGGCCAGCAAGGCGCCGCCATGGAAGATGGGCTGGGTCAGCGACGCGCCTATCGCCCAGATCGAGCCCGCGCCGGACAGCGCCGCCGGCCAGCTGAAGCCGCCCTTGCCCATCGAGGCGGACAGCGACAGGCTGGGGAACAATTGCGCGGTGGCCACGCCCACATCGGCGGCGGCGGCTTGCACCACGGCGTCGGCCACCAGAATGTCCGGGCGCGAGGCCAGCAATTCCGAAGGCACCACCACGGGCACCTGTTGCGGCACGGCCAGCGTGCTGAACGCCAGATCGTCGGGAGCCTGGTCCGGGCTGCGGCCCAGCAGCACGGCCAGCGCATGGCGCGTGGCCTGCCACTGCGCGCGCAGGCCGGGCAGCGAGGCTTCCAGCGTGGCCGCGTCCTGGTCGGCGTCCAGCGCATCGTTCTGCGAGGCCGAGCCCAGTTCGTAGCGGCGCTGCGTATCGCGCGCCACCTGCCGCAGCAACACCACCTGCTTTTCGGTCAGCGCGACCCGTTCGGCCAGCGATGCCGACGTTAGGGCGCCGGTGACGATGTTGCCCGCCAGCGAACGCCGCGCCGATTCGAGTCGGAAAGCCTGCTGCTCGACCTGCGCGGCCAGCGACGCATTGGCAAAGCGCGCAGCGCCAAACAGATCCAGGTCGTAGGTGGCCTGGATCTGACCGGTGAAGACGTTGTAGAGCGTCGTGGGTTGCGGCAGGTTCGGCATGGTCAGCGCGCGATTGCGCGTGCCGCTTGCGCCGGCGTCTACCGAAGGCAACAACGAGGAATTGACCTGCGCGCGCAGTTGTTCGCGCGCGCCGGCCAGGTTGCGTTCGGCCGCAGCCAGGTTGGGGCTGTTGGCCAGCCCCTCTTGCACCAGGGCATCGAGCGCGTCGGAACCATAGCGTTTCCACCATTCGGGCACGGGGCGCGCGCCCTGTTCAAAGCGTTGCGCCACGCCTTGGGCGGTGGCGCCCTGTGGCGGCGTGGGTTCGACGCCGTACTGCGCGGGCGACGTTATTGCGGGCGGCTTGCTGTCCGGGGCGAACGCGCAGGCGCTCAGGGCCAGCAGCAAGGGCAGGGCCAGCGGCAGCGCGGGCAAGCGCGTGGGATGGATCTTCATCATCAGACTCCTCGTTCCACCGTGTCGGCGGCATTGGCGCCAGGCGGCACGCCTTCGGGTTCGTCGCGCTCGTCATGGCGCACGCGGAACCACGCGGCGTACAAGGCGGGCAGGAAGAACAGCGTCAGCACGGTGGCGCTGGTAATGCCGCCCATCAGCGCCGTAGCCATGGGGCCGAAAAAGTTGCTGCGCAACAAGGGAATCAACGCCAGCACGGCAGCCGCAGCCGTCAGCACGATCGGGCGGAAGCGCCGCGCGGTGGCGCCGACAATGGCGTCCACGCGTTTGTGGCCATGACGGATATCCTGCTCGATCTGGTCCACCAGAATCACCGAGTTGCGCATGATGATGCCGAACATGGCGATGACGCCCAGCATGGCTACGAAGCCGAAGGGCTTGCCGAACAACAGCAATGCCGCGACCACGCCGATCAGGCCCAGCGGCGCGGTCAGCACCACCATCAGCACGCGCGCGAAGCTTTGCAGTTGCACCATCAGCAGGGTCAGCACGGCGACGGCCATCAGCGGCATCTGCGCGTTGATGGACGATTGGCCCTTGGCGCTTTCCTCGACCGGCCCGCCAACTTCGATGCGGTAGCCCACCGGCAGATCGGCGCGGATGGCGTCCAGCTTCTTGTCGATGGCGTGGGTGACATCGATGCCTTGCGAGCCGCTGGTCACATCGGCCTGCACCGTGATGGTGGGTTGGCGGTCGCGTTCCCAGATGACGCCGTATTCCAGGTCGTAACGCACCTGGCCCAGGCTGCCCAGCGGCACGGGGCCATTGGGCGTCGGCATGGCAAGCGTCGCCAGGCGCGCCGGATCGATGCGTTCTTCGCGCGGGGCGCGCAGGCTGACGTTGATGAGCTTGTCGCGTTCGCGGTACTGCGTCACGGTGTAGCCCGACAGCGTCATGGCCAGGAAGTCGGAGATATCGCTTGAGCTGATGCCCAGCTCGCGCGCTTTCTGCTGGTCGATGTCGAAACGCACGGAGCGTTCCGAGGGCTCGTCCCAATCGAACTGCACGTTGACCGAACGCGTGTCGGCGCGGACTTCGGCGGCGACCTTTTCTGCCACCGCGCGCACTTCGCCGATCTTGTCCCCGCTGACGCGGAACTGCACCTGATAGCCGACCGGTGGGCCGTTCTCCAGCCGTGACAGGCGGGTGCGGATGGCGGGGAAATTCTCGCGCAGCATCGGTTCGAGCCAGTGCGCCAGCTTTTCGCGGTCCTCGACCGAATGGGCTGTGATGACCAGTTGCGCAAAGTTGGGCGTGGCCAGTTGCTGGTCCAGCGGCAGGTAGAAGCGCGGTGCGCCCGTGCCGACGAAGCTGACCGAATGATCGATTTCGGGCCGGCCGTCCAGCGCCTTTTCCAGCCGTTCCACCTGGCGCAGCGTGGCCGCGAACGACGCGCCTTCTTGCAGCCGTACGTCCACCAGCAGCTCGGTGCGGTCCGAACTGGGGAAGAATTGCTGCGGCACCAGCTTGAAGCCGGCCATCGCCACAACGAAGATCAGGACCGTGCCGGCCAGCACCCAGAAGCGCCGGTCCACGCACCACGCGACCCAGCCGCGCAGGCGCTGATAGAAGCGGGTGTTGTAGATGTCGTGTTCGTGATCCTGCGCTTGATGCGCTTCGCGCTTGCGTTCGGGCAGCAGCCTATAGCCCAGCAGCGGAATCAGCACGACGGCGGCAAACCACGAGGTGATCAGCGCAATGGCCGACACCTGGAAGATCGAACGCGTGTACTCGCCGGTGCTGGATTCGGCCAGCGCGATCGGCAGAAAGCCCGCCACGGTGACAAGCGTGCCGGTCAGCATGGGGAAGGCGGTGCTGGTGTAGGCAAAGGCGGCGGCGCGCGCACGGCTCCAGCCCTGTTCCAGTTTCACCGCCATCATTTCCACGGCGATGATGGCGTCGTCCACCAGCAGGCCCAGCGCCAGCACCAGCGTGCCCAGCGACACCTTGTGCAGGCCGATGCCGAACATCTCCATGAACAAGGCGGTAATGGCCAGCACCACGGGAATCGATATCACCACCACCATGCCCGTGCGCAGGCCCAGCGACACCAGGCTGACAATCAGCACGATGGCCACGGCTTCGGCAACCGAACGCAGGAATTCATCCACCGAATTCGAGACGGCGTCGGGCATGCTGGACACTTCGGTCAGGGTCAGGCCCGCTGGCAACTGCGCCTTCAGCTTGTCGAGCGTCGTGTCCAGCGATTCCCCCAGGCGCACCACGTCCTTGCCCGGCTGCATGGTGATGCCGATACCCAGCACCGGACTGCCGCCCAAGCGCATCTGCTCGGTCGGCGGGTCGTCGTAACCCCGGTGGATGGTGGCGATGTCGCCCAGCCGGATCGACTTGTCGTTCACGCGGATCAGCGTGTCGGCCAATGCCTGGCTGTTCTGGAACTGCCCGCTGGGCCGCACGTAGATGCGGTCGTCGGCCGTAGTCAGCGTGCCGGCGTCGGCCACCGAGTTCTGTGTGTTGATGGCTTGCGCGATCTGTTGCGGCGTGACGCCCAGGCGGCTCAGTTGCGTGTTGGAGATTTCAGCGTAGATATGTTCGGCCTGGTCGGCGAAATAATCGACCTTGGCCACGCCCGGCACGCGCAGCAGCACGGTACGCAGGTTGTCGGCATAGTCGCGCAGTTGCGCGGGCGAAAAGCCGTCGCCGTGCAGCGTGTAGATGTTGGTGTAGACGTCGCCGAATTCGTCATTGAAGAACGGGCCTTGCACGCCTTGCGGCAGCGTGGCCTTGATGTCGCCCACCTTCTTGCGGATCTGATACCACTGGTCGGCCACCGTGCTGGCGGGCGCCGAGTCCTTCATGGTGTAGAAGATCAGCGATTCGCCCGGGCGGGAATAGCTGCGCAGGAAGTCCGTGTTGGGGGTTTCCTGCAGCTTCTTGCCGATGCGGTCGGTGACCTGTTCCTGCATCTGCTGCGCGGTCGCGCCCGGCCACAGCGTCTTGATGACCATCACGCGAAACGTGAAGGGCGGATCTTCGGATTGGGCCAGCCGGGAATACGACAGCACGCCGAACAGCGTCACCATCGCGATCAGGAAGATCACCAGCGGCTGGTGGCGCAGCGCCCAGGCCGACAGGTTGAAATTGCCTTCGTTGTGGCCGTGGCCGGGTTCTCGTACCGACTTCTTATCAGGGGCGCTCATGAGGCGAAGTCCTCGGCGTGCAGCGGCGGCACCGCCCGGACCTTCTGGCCGGCGGACACGGTGTGCACGCCTTGCCAGACCACGCGGTCGCCCGGCGACACGCCGCTGCTCAACGTCACGGTACGCGCGTCGAACCGCAGCACTTGCACGCGGCGCAATTCCAGCGTGTCTTCCTTGGGTTTGACGATCCACACGGCGGGGTTCTTGCCGTCATGGAAAAGTGCGGTGGCGGGCACGGTGTAGGTGGCCTCGTCCGAAGCGTTGTGGTTGTCGAAGCTGATGTTGGCCGTCATGCCCAGGCGCACCTGCGGCGACGGCGATTCCAGCGTGAGCTTGACGCGGTAGGTACGGCTTTGCGGATCGGCGGCCGGCGCGATTTCACGCAGCACGGCGCTGAAGGTCTGGCCGGTCAACGGCCCCAGCGTGACAGTGGCGCGCTGGCCGACGCGCAAGCCGGCCAACACGTTTTCCGGCACGTCGCAGATGGCGTCGATATCGCCGGCCCAGGCCAGTTGGTAGACGGGGGTGCCGGCAGCGACGTTCTGCCCGGTGTCGGCCTGTTCAGCGGTGATCACGCCTGCATGGTCGGCCTGCAAGGTCGTGTACTTGAGCTGATCGGCCGCCAGCGCGGCCTGTTGCGCGGCCTGGTCGCGTTGCGCCAGCGCCGAGGCGTAGGCGTTGCGGGTCTGTTCCAGCTGCGTCGCGGCGATCAGGTTTTCGCGCGCCTGGGTACGGTCGCGCTCCAGTTGCTGGCGAGCGTATTCCAGCTGATGCTGGGCGGCCGACAACTGGGCCTTGGCGGCGGCGGCGTTCTTGGTAGCGTCGGCGGGGTCCAGCTTGGCGACGATCTGGCCGGGAGTCACGCTGTCGCCCAGCCGGACCTGGCGTTCGATGATCTTGCCGCCCACGCGAAATGACAGCGGCGTGCTGTAGCGCGCCTGGACTTCGCCCGGCAAGGTCCACGCCGGCAAGCGTTCGTCGGCCTGCGCCGGCATGGCGACCACGGGACGCGGGGCGGGTGCGGGGGCTTCCTTGCGGCCGCATGCCGACACAGCCAGCGCAAGCGCCAGGGCGGCGGGCAATGCCACGCGGCGCGACCATCGAAAGACCGGGGCAGGGGGCGTGGCCAAGTCGGCGCTTGCGGAGGAAGGTGGCAGGCGGGAGCCAGGAAAATTCACGAAAACACCTCGCGGCGCGAAGAGGGAAAGGCGAGTCAGACTCGATACGGCCTGAATTCTAATGCGAGACTGTATTCAGATACAAGGTTGTATTTGAAAGAATGGCCAGTGCTAAACTCGCGCCATGTCAAAACTCCGCCTGACCCGAGAGCAAAGCCGAGACCAGACGCGCCAGCGTCTGCTCGACGCTGCGCAATCCGTTTTCCTCAGCAAGGGTTTCGTGGCCGCCAGCGTCGAGGACATCGCCGAATTGGCGGGATACACGCGCGGGGCTTTCTATTCCAATTTCGGCAGCAAGTCCGAACTTTTCCTGCAATTGCTCAGGCGCGATCACGAAAAAGTGATGGCCGACATGCGCGCCATCTTTGAAGAAGGCGAAACGCGGCAGCAGATGGAAGCGCGCGTGCTGCACTACTACAGCACGCACCATCGCGAGAACAATTGCTTCCTGCTCTGGATGGAAGGCAAGCTCCAGGCAGCGCGCGACCCGGATTTCCGAGTTGGGTTTACTGACTGTCTGCGCGAGCTGCGCGCGGCCACGACCGAATACGTGCGGCAGTTTTCCGCGCATGTGGGCACGCCGCTGCCGCTGCCCGCCGAACAATTGGCGGTGGGCTTGCTGGCGCTGTCGGACGGCATGCAGTTCAGCTTCGCGTTCGATCCGCAGGGCGTCAGCCAGGAAATGACCGAGGCCGTGCTGGCCGGTTTTTTCCGTCGGGTCGTCTTTGGCGACCCGCTGCCTCAAGCGGCGCCCATCGTGTCGCCGCCAGACTCCGCCACCCCGGCCGAGTAGCGGGACCGCGGGCCTGATCCGCCTTCGCTTGCGCCTTCAGCGGGCCAGTCCACGAAGGAATCGGCCAGCGACAAACCATTGATTCAGATTGTCAGCCGCATGCCGGCCGTGATAGTAATACCAGCGGCGCCGTGGCCGGGCTGAGGGGGCCGGCGTCGATATTCGCAACCCTGGGCGTAAGGAGCTGCTGCATGACTTCAGAAACCCGACCTACCACGATCAACCGGCCGGTTTTTTTTCCGGCGGCCATTTTCACGTTGCTGCTGGTTGGATTCGCGATTTTTGCGCCCGAGCGGGCGCAGAGCGTCTTTGAATCCGTACAAGGCTGGATCCTGGGCAACGTCAGCTGGTTCTATATCCTGGTCGTGGCGATCATCCTGCTGTCGGTGGTGTTCCTGGCGGTGAGCCGCTACGGCGACATCAAGCTGGGGCCTGACCATAGCGAACCGGATTACCGCAACTTCACCTGGTTCGCCATGCTGTTTTCCGCTGGCATGGGCATCGGCCTGATGTTCTTCGGCGTGGCCGAACCGGTGATGCATTTCATTTCGCCGCCTGTCGGTGAAGGCGGCACGGCCATCGCCGCGCGCGAGGCCATGAAGATCACGTTCTTCCATTGGGGCCTGCATGCCTGGGCCATCTATGCAGTGGTTGCGCTGATCCTGGCGTTCTTCAGCTACCGCCACGGGCTGCCGCTGACGCTGCGCTCGGCCCTGTACCCGCTGATCGGCAACCGCATCCACGGGCCCATCGGGCACGCGGTCGACATCTTCGCCATCATCGGCACGGTGCTGGGCGTGGCGACGTCACTGGGCTTGGGCGTGGCGCAGATCAACAGCGGGCTCAATCACCTGTTCGGCGTGCCGGTGGGGGTGACAACTCAGATCATCCTCATCATCGTTACGTGCGGGCTGGCCACGTTGTCGGTGGCCAGCGGCCTGGACAAGGGCATCCGCATTCTGTCCGAGACCAATCTTGTGCTGGCGGGCGTGCTGCTGCTGTTCGTGCTGGTCGTCGGCCCCACCGTGTTCCTGTTCCAGACCTTTGTCCAGAACACGGGCGCTTACCTGTCGGACATCGTCAACAAGACCTTCAACCTGTACGCCTACGAGCCCACCGACTGGATCGGCGGCTGGACCTTGTTCTACTGGGGCTGGTGGATTGCGTGGTCGCCCTTCGTCGGCCTGTTCATCGCGCGCATCTCGCGCGGTCGCACCATCCGCGAATTCGTGACCGGCGTGCTGCTGGTGCCGGCCGGCTTCACCCTGTTCTGGATGACGGTGTTTGGCGACACGGCCATCCACATGATCCTGGTGGACAAGGTGCAGGACCTGGCGCCGGTGGTCGAAGCCGATTCATCGCTGGCACTGTTCGCCTTTCTTGAGCATCTGCCCTGGAGCAGCGTGCTGTCCGTGATCGCCATTGCGATGGTCGCCGTATTTTTCGTGACCTCGGCCGACTCCGGCGCGTTGGTGGTCGACTTGCTGGCCTCGGGCGGCTCGGACCGCACGCCCGTCTGGCAGCGCATCTTCTGGTCGGTCCTGATGGGCGCGGTGGCCGTGGCGCTGTTGCTGGCCGACGGTTTGACCGCCTTGCAGACCGCCACCATCGCCAGTGCGCTGCCGTTCTCAGTCATCCTGCTGCTTTCGCTGTGGGGCTTGTTCAAGGCGTTGAAGCTGGACGCCACCAAGCGCGGCATCCGCTATCAGTCCTTGACCTTGTCGCGCCCCACGCGCGGGGGCCAGTCCTGGGAGCGGCGTCTGCGCAACATGGTGATGATGCCGCGCCGTTCGCACGTGCAACGCTTCATCAGCGATGTGGTGCGGCCCGCGCTGGAAGATGTCGCTGACGAACTGCGCAAGCAGGGCTATGCGGTGGAAGTGCGCGAAGTCGAAGCCGACGGCAGCGCCATCCTTGAGGTCTCGCATGGCGAGCACCTGGATTTTTCCTATGCGGTGCAACCCGAGGCCTTCGTGCGCCCCAGCCTGACGCCGGATGAGGCCGCCGACGAAGAAGAGCGCAAGTACTTCCGGGCCGAAGTGCACTTGCGCGAAGGCGGACAGGACTACGACATCATGGGTTGGAGCCGCGACGCGGTCATCGGCGACATCCTTGACCAGTACGAACGCCATCGCCATTACCTGCACATGGTCCGCACCTGACCCTGCATCCCGCTCCCCAACCGCCAGCATCGCCTGGCGGTTTTTTTTTGCCCGATAGCGTCACGCTATCCCCCGGATTGCAATGTCCGCTTTGACGGAATTTGCCGAATCATGGATTATCCAAGCTTATTCTTGGATAAATAAAGAGAAGATCATGAAGGCGAAAACTGGAGCATGGGCCGCGAGCGCGCTTGTGCTGGTATTGGCGGTGGGGGGCGGCTTGGCCTGGAAGCATGGGCGCGCGTCGCAGCAGGGCGGATGGGCGATGGCGCCGGCCAAGGTGGCGGTGGCGCCCGCCGTGCAGGCCGATTTTCCGATGACGCTGACCGGGATAGGCTCGCTGGAGGCGACGCGCCAGGTCCAGGTGCCGGCCGAAGTGGATGGTCGCGTCACGCAGATTCTGTTCACGGCGGGGCAGGCGGTGAAGGCCGGCCAGTTGCTGGTGCAGATGAACGACGCGCCCGAACGGGGCGAATTGGCGCGCCTGGAAGCGCAGGTCCGCAACGCGCGCGCCTTGTTGGAACGTACCCGGCGGCTCGTGCCACAACAGGCCGCCACGCGCGAACAGCTGGAGCAGGCGCAGGCCGACCATGACCAGGCCGCCGCCGACGTCCGGCGCGTGCAGGCGCTGATCGAGCAAAAGCGCATCAAGGCGCCGTTCGATGGCGTGCTGGGCGTGCGCCGGGTGCATCTGGGCCAGTTCGCCCGCGCCGGCGATCCGATGGTGTCGCTGACGGATGCCTCCACGCTGTACGCCAATATCATCCTGCCCGAACAGGCGCTGGGCGCGGTACGAACCGACCAGCCCGTGACGGTGACGGTGGATGCGCATCCCGGCCGCGAGTTCACCGGCCGGGTCACGACGGTGGAGCCGCAAGTGGATGCCGGATCGCGCACTGTGCGGGTGCAGGCCACCCTGGCCAACCCCGATGGCGCGCTGGCCGCAGGCATGTTCGCGCATGGCGGCATCGGCCTGCCCGATCGTCCCGACGTCATCACCGTGCCGGAAACCGCCGTCAGCTATAGCGCTTATGGCGATTCCGTCTACGTGCTGACGCCACCCAAGCCCGATTCGGACGGCGAGCCCGCCACGGTGCGGCAGGCCTATGTCAAGACGGCCGAGCGGGTGCGCGGCCGGGTGGTCGTCACCGAAGGCCTGAACGCTGGTGACCAGGTCGTGACGTCGGGGCAGCTGCGCCTGCACAACGGCGCGGCGGTCGAGGTGACGGCCTCGGACACCGTGGCGCTGCGCGCGCCCGGGCAGACCGCGTCACGGTCCAACTAGGCCGACGGGAGACAAGCATGACATTCACCGATCTCTTCGTGCGCCGGCCCGTGCTGGCGCTGGTGGTCAGCACGCTGATCCTGCTGCTGGGCATCAAGGCCTTGAGCGGACTGCCCGTGCGGCAATACCCGCTGACCGAAAGCACCACTATCACCATCACCACCCAGTACCCGGGCGCGTCACCCGATCTGATGCAAGGCTTCGTCACGCAGCCCATCGCGCAATCCGTGGCCACGGTGGAAGGCATCGACTACCTGTCGTCGTCGTCCACCCAGGGCCGCAGCGTGATCACGGTTCGGATGAAGCTGAACGCCGATTCCAACAAGGCCATGACCGAAGTGATGGCCAAGGTCAACGAGGTCAAGTATCGGCTGCCGCCTGACGTCTACGATCCCGTGCTGGTCAAATCGGCGGGCGAGGCGACCGCCGTGGCCTACGTGGGCTTTTCCAGCTCGACGCTGTCGCTGGCGGCGCTGACCGATTACCTGTCGCGCGTGGTGCAGCCGCAACTGTCCTCGATCGACGGCGTGGCCAGCGTGGAGCTGTATGGCGGACAGAAGCTGGCCATGCGCGTGTGGCTGGACCCCGACCGCATGGCGGCGCGGGGCATTTCGGCGGGCGAACTGGCAGAGGCGCTGCGCGATAACAACGTGCAGGCCGCACCCGGCCAGGCCAAGAGCCTTTACGTGGTGTCCAATATCCAGGTCAATACCGACGTGGTGAGCGTGGCGCAATTCCGCGACCTGATCGTCAAGCGCGATGGCGACGCCATCGTGCGGCTGGGCGATGTGGCCACCGTGGAACTGGGGGCGGCGTCCACGGATTCCAGCGGCTTCATGGACGGCGAGCCCGCCGTCTACTTCGGCCTGAACGCCACGCCGGTCGGCAATCCGCTGGTCATCGTCAAGCGCTTGCAGGAGCTCTTGCCCAACATCAAGCAGAACCTGCCGCCCGGCACCAGCGTGCAAGTCCCCTTCGAGCTGGCCCGCTTCATCAGCGCGTCGATCGATGGCGTGATGCAGACGCTGCTGGAAGCCATCGCCATTGTGGTCGTGGTGATCTTTCTCTGCCTGGGCTCGCTGCGCGCCGTGCTGATCCCCGTCGTCACCATCCCGCTGTCGATGCTGGGCGGGGCGGCCATCATGGCGTTGTTCGGCTTTAGCGTGAACCTGTTGACCTTGCTGGCGATGGTGCTGGCCATCGGCCTGGTGGTGGACGACGCCATCGTGGTGGTGGAAAACGTGCACCGCCATATCGAAGAAGGCAAGTCGCCGGTGCGCGCGGCGTTGATCGGGGCGCGCGAAGTGGCCGGGCCGGTGATCGCCATGACCATCACGCTGGCTGCCGTGTACGCGCCCATCGGCCTGATGGGTGGACTGACCGGATCGCTGTTCAAGGAATTCGCCTTCACGCTGGCCGGCGCGGTCGTTGTGTCGGGTGTCATCGCGCTGACCTTGTCGCCCGTGATGAGCTCGTTCCTGTTGAACAGCCGCGTGTCCGAGGGCAGGATGGCGCGCTATGCCGAACGCGCGTTCGGTCGATTGGGCGACGCCTATGGGCGCGTGCTGGACGTGTCGTTGCGGCATCGCTGGGTGACCGGCCTGATCGCCGTCGCGGTGCTGATCAGCCTGCCGCTGCTGTACAACGCCGCGCAGCGCGAGCTGGCGCCGGTCGAGGACCAGTCCACCGTGCTGACCGCGATCAAGTCGCCGCAGCATGCCAACATCGACTATGTGGAAAAGTTCGGCAAGCAGTGGGACGACGTGATGAAGACCGTGCCCGAACAGAAGGGGCGCTGGCTGATCAACGGGTCGGACGGCGTGTCCAACAGCATCGGCGGCGTGGACTTTGTCGACTGGCAGGACCGCAAGCGCAGCGCCGATGAAATCCAGGCCGACATGCAGGCGCTGGCCAATCAGGTCGAAGGCAGCAATATCTTTGCATTCCAGCTGCCGTCGCTGCCCGGTTCCACGGGCGGCCTGCCGGTGCAGATGGTGCTGATGAGCGCCGCCGATTACCCGGTCGTGTACGAAGCCATGGAAAGCCTGAAGAAGGCCGCGCGCGACAGCGGCCTGTTCATGGTGGTGGACAGCGACCTGGACTACAACAACCCCGTGCTGCGACTGAATGTGGACCGCGCCAAGGCCAACAGCCTGGGCGTCACCATGAAGGCCATCGGCGACACACTGGCGGTGCTGGTGGGTGAAAACTACGTCAACCGCTTCGGCATGGACGGACGCTCGTATGACGTCATTCCGCAAAGCCGGCCGGAGCAGCGCGTGTCGCCGCAAGCCCTGGCCCAATTCCACGTCAAGAGCGCCAGCGGCGCGCAAGTGCCCCTGTCCAACTTGGTGTCGGTGTCCATGGGCGTGGAACCGAACTCGCTGACCCAGTTCAACCAATTGAACGCCGCCACGTTCCAGGCCATTCCGATGCCCGGCGTCACCATGGGCGACGCGGTGAAGTTCCTGTCCGAACAGGCGCAGCGGCTGCCCGCTGGGTTCAGCCACGACTGGCAGTCCGATGCGCGCCAGTTCAGCCAGGAAGGCTCGGCGCTGATGATTACCTTCGTCTTCGCCATCATCGTCATCTACCTGGTGCTGGCTGCGCAGTACGAAAGCCTGCGCGACCCCTTCATCATCCTGGTCAGCGTGCCGATGTCGATCTGCGGGGCGCTGATTCCGCTGGCGCTGGGCATGGCGACCGTGAACATCTATACGCAGATCGGCCTGGTGACATTGATCGGCCTGATCAGCAAGCACGGCATTCTGATGGTGGAGTTCGCCAACGAAATGCAGGTCAGCCATGGACTGGATCGGCGCGCGGCGATGGAACAGGCCGCCCGCATCCGTCTGCGTCCCATCCTGATGACGACCGCGGCGATGGTGATGGGGCTGATTCCCTTGCTGTTCGCGACCGGGGCGGGCGCGCACAGCCGCTACAGCCTGGGCCTGGTCATCGTGGTGGGCCTGCTGGTAGGCACGTTGTTCACGCTGTTCGTGCTGCCCACCGTCTACACCGTGTTCGCGCGCGACCACCGCGCCGCCCATGACACGCCGCGCGCGCGCGAACTGGCGGCGGCGCGAGCCGAAGACGCCGTTGCTACGCACTGAGGATCCGACCATGACTGATTACCATCGACTCGACCGCGCGCGCCGCGCGGCCACCGTACTGCTGGCGGCATTGGCATTGGCCGGCTGCGCCGTTGGCCCCGATTACCAGCGGCCGCAAGATGCGTCCGTGGTGCTGGCCAGCCCCGAAGCGGCGCTGTTTTCCGCCGACGCCCTGCAACGCGACTGGTGGAAGCAACTGCAAGACCCGCAGTTGGACCAACTGGTGGCGCTGGCCTTGAGCCGCAATCACGACATCCGCATCGCGCAGTCCCGCCTGGCGGAATCGCGCGCCGTGCTGGACGAAAAGGAACTTGACCGCCTGCCGGCGGTGACCCTGGACGGGCGCTATGAACGCAGCCTGTCTCAGGCCCATGCCGGCCCGACGGGCCAGCGCAATCTGGCTCAGAGCTATCGGGCGGGCTTTGACGCCACGTGGGAACTGGACTTGTGGGGGCGTCTGCGCCACGCGGCGCAAGGCGCGGCGGCGCGCAGCGAAGCGCAGCAGGCCGACTTGGCCCAGACGCGCATCGTGGTGGCCGCCGAAGTGGCGCGCAACTATTTCGAGCTGCGCGGCGCCGAGCAGCGCCTGGCGGTCGCGCGCGCCAATCTGGCCAGCCAGCGCGATAGCCTGCGCGTGACCGAGGCGATGGTGCAGGCCGGCCGGGGCGACGAAGGCGATCTTGCCAGCGCGCGCGCGGAACTCGAAACGGTGCAGGCCAGCGTGCCCGTGCAAGTCACGGCCAGGCGGCTGGCGCAGTATCGGCTGGCGGTGTTGGCCGGCATGCGGCCGGTCGAACTGGCCGCGCTGGATGCAAGCCAGCCGCTGGCTCCCCTGACTGCGCGGCTGCCGATTGGCGACGTGGGGGCGCTCTTGTCGCGCCGGCCGGACGTGGCGGCGGCCGAGCGCAACATGGCCGCCGCCAACGCGGACGTGGGTGTCGCCACCGCCGAGCTGTATCCCCGCATCGATCTGGGCGGGTTCCTGGGCTTTGTCGCGCTGCGCGGGGCGGACGTTGGCGCGGCATCCAGCCGTGCGTTCAGCGTGGCGTCCGGCGTGAACTGGCCCGCCTTGCACCTGCCGACCGCGCTGGCCAGAAAGCGCGCGGCCGTCGCGCGTGCCGATGGGGTGGTGGCGCGCTACGAGCAGACGGTGCTTCAGGCGGTGCAGGAACTGGAGTCGGCCCTGACCGAATTCGGCCAGACGCAGCAGCGGCTGGGCAATTTGCTGGAGGCGGCCGCGCAGAGCCGGCGCGCGGCCGATCTGGCCCAGTTGCGCTATCGCGCCGGCAGCGCGCCGTATTTGACGGTGCTGGATGCCCAGCGTACGCTTTTGCGCGCCCAGGATGCCGTGGCGGTGGCCGAAACCGATTCCTATACTCGTCTCGTCGCGCTTTACAAAGCGCTGGGCGGCGGGTGGGAGGCCCCTGGCGACGCCGACGCGCCGCCCGCCTCGGTAGCGTTGGCGCCGGCCCGCTGACCGGTCGCCCGGTTCGTGGCACCATAGGAAACTTCACGCCCCGAGGTTCATCATCGTCATGTCCGACAGCCCCTCCCAACCCGTCACCTGGATGCCGCATCAGCCGGCGGACCGCGTGCTCATGACCTTGAAGACGCGCGGCCCGCAGTCCGTCGCCGTCATCGCCCGGACCATGGACGTGACGGCCGAGGCGGTGCGCCAGCAGATGACGCGCTTGCACGCGGACGGGCTGGTCGATTCCGAAAGCCACAGCGCCGGGCGCGGCCGTCCCACGCAGATCTGGTTCCTGACCGACGCGGGCCACGGCCGCTTTCCCGATACGCATGCCGAGATGACGGTGCAGATGATCGGCGCCGTGCGCCAGGTCTTCGGCGAGGAAGGCGTGGACAAGCTGATCCAGGCGCGCGAAGCCGCCATGATGGATGGCTATCAGCGCGCGATGGCGGGCGCCGATGACCTGCCTTCCCGCCTGGACCGCCTGGTGCAACTGCGCGCGTCCGAAGGCTATATGGCTGAGATGCGCGCAGACGGCGCAGACTTTCTGTTTATCGAGAACCACTGTCCGATCTGCTCGGCGGCCAAGGCCTGTATGGGCTTTTGCCGCAGCGAACTCGATCTGTTCCGCAAGGTGCTGGGGCCGAACGTTCAAGTGGAGCGCGAAGAGCACATCCTGAGCGGCGCGCGCCGCTGCGCCTATCGCGTCACGCGAATCGCGGGCGAGGCCTAGGCGTTGCGCCCGTGCCGTCGCCGTTTCTGCATGCCGCCGGTCCTACAATCCGCCCCATGACTCTCAAGCAACTTGAAGCGTTTTACTGGGCCGCCACGTGCGCCAGCTTCGCCGTGGCCGCTGAACGGCTGCACCTGTCGGTGTCGTCGCTGTCCAAGCGCATCACCGAGCTTGAGGACGCGCTGGGCCGGCCCCTGTTCGACCGCAGCGGCCACAAGGCCGCGCTGACCGACGCCGGGCAGCGGCTGCTGCCGCAGGCGCGCGAGCTTCTGGCGGCGGCCGACCAGGTGCGTGCGTCCATGGCGGAAACCCCAGGGTTGCGCGGCCGTTGCCGCTTCGGCGTCGGTGAATTGACGGCGCTGACCTGGTTGCCGCGCCTGATCGGGGTGGTGCGCGCCGCCTATCCCGACCTGGTGCTGGAACCCTATGTCGACATTGGACAGGTGCTGGAGCAGCGCGTGGCGGATGGCGAACTGGATTTTGCCGTGATCGCCGGCCGGTCCTCGCGCGCGAACATCGCCTCGACGCCCATCGGCCAGGCCCGCTTCGCCTGGGTGGCCGCGCCGGACGCGCTGGGTGGCGACACCCGCATGTCGCCGGCGCTGCTGGGCCGCCTTCCGCTGGTGACGCTGCCGCCCGGCGCGGGCACGACGCGGATCATCGACGACTGGCTCGCGGGGCGCGACGCCGCTGGCGAGCGTCTCTGTTGCAACAACTGGGGCGCCATCGTCGGGCTGCTGATCGAAGGCACCGGGGTGGGGTTGATCCCCGAACATTGGGCCCAGGCGCTGCAAGCCGAAGGCAGCTTGCGCGTGTTGCGCTGCGATCCCGAACCGGCCGCGCTGGCGTACTCGTTTCAGTATCGGCGCGACGACGCGCGACCGCTGGTCGCCCGCCTGCGCGAATCCGTCGCGGCGGCCGTGGACTTTTCCGCGCCATGCCGCTTGCCCTGACTGGCTTGCCCCGATCCCCTGGTCCGGTCGTCCGCGAGGCGGTCGGCGCACACCTCTTTTAGCGGCGCGACAGCTGCCGCTCTATACAATCGCCGCGCGCCTGGCGCAGAATTCCACAAGATGCAACGACGGAGAACACTCATGCGTAAACTTTGCCTCGCCATGGCCATGGCGGGAATGCTGGTCAGCGGCCTGGCGCAAGCCCAGTCCACCCTGCGTATCGGTCTGCAAGACGATCCGGACGTGTTGGACCCGGTACGCGCCCGTACCTTCGTGGGCCGCATCGTCTTTGCTTCTCTCTGCGACAAGCTGGTCGACATCACGCCCGACCTGAAGATCGTGCCGCAGTTGGCGCAGTCCTGGACGATCGGTCCCGACAACAAGACGCTGACCTTCAAGCTGCGCACCGATGCCGTCTTCCATGACGGCACGCCGGTCAACGCCGCGGCGGTCAAGGCCAACCTGGACCGTGCCCGCACGCTGCCGGACAGCAACCGCAAGAGCGAGCTGGCCACCGTCGCCAGCGTGGATGCGCCGGACGCCAATACCGTGGTGCTGAACCTGTCCGAGCCCGACGCGTCGCTGCTGTCGCAGCTGTCCGACCGCGCCGGGATGATGATGTCGCCCGCCACGTTCGACAAGGATCCGGGCAGCAAGCCCGTGTGTTCGGGCCCGTACCAATTCAAGGAGCGCGTGCAGAACGACCGCATCGTGCTCGAAAAATTTCCCAAGTATTGGGACGCCGGCAATTTCCATTTCGACCGTCTGGTGTTCACGCCGATTCCTGACAACACCGTGCGCCTGAACAACCTGCGCGCCGGCGATCTGGACATCATCGAACGCGTGGCGCCCAGCGACGCCAAGGCCGTCAAGGACGACCGCAACCTGCGCCTGGCCCCGGTGACCGGTCTGGGCTTCCAATCGATCTCGGTCAACCTGGGCAACGGCGCGCGCGCCAACAACCCGCTGGCCAAGGACAAGCGCGTGCGTCAGGCGCTGGACCTGGCGATCGACCGCGACGTGCTGAACCAGGTGATCGGCGAGGGCATGTTCCAACCGGCATACCAGCCGTTCCCGCCCGCCAGCTTCGCCTACAACACGGCCTTCGAACACAAGGGCCGCGACCCCAAAAAGGCGCAGGCGCTGTTGAAGGAAGCCGGCTTTGACCGGGTGAAGTTCGAGATCACCTTCGGCAACAACACGACCATGCAGCAGGTGTTCGAGCTGGTGCAGGCCATGGGCGCGGAAGCCGGTTTCGACATCACGCTGCGTCCGGTGGAATTCGCATCGCTGCAATCGTCGCTTGCGCGCGGCGACTTTGAAGTGGGCCAGAGCGGATGGTCGGGCCGAGTCGATCCCAGCGGCAATATCCATCAGTACCTCAGCTGCAAGGGCAACCTGAATGACGGCAAGTTCTGCGACGCTGGCGTCGACAAGCTGCTGAACGACGCACGCGCCGAAGCCGATACGGCCAAGCGCCGCGCGCTGTACGACCAGGTGCTGACCAGCATGCAGGAACGGCGCCCCATCATCTACCTGTTCTACCTGCCGTGGACCTTCGGCGTGCAAAAGAAGCTTGAAGGCTTCGTGCCTTACCCCGACGGGCTGATCCGCCTGAAGGGCGTGACCGTCGCCAAGAAGTAAGCAGGCGACCGACGACGGGATCCGCTTTCGGATCCCGTTTTTTTTCTTATTCGCGGGCGGCGCGCGCCGCCGCTACAGGAAGCACCATGTTTACGACTCGCCCGGAAATCCTTGGCACCTTCGGTGTCGTGACCTCTACCCATTGGCTGGCCAGCGCGGCAGGCATGTCGCTGCTGGAACGCGGTGGCAACGCCTTCGACGCCTGCGTGGCCTCGGCCTTCGTGTTGCAGGTGGTCGAGCCCCATCTGGTCGGCCCGGCTGGCGAAGTGCCGGCGGTGTTCTATTCGGCGCGTACGGGCAAGCTGGAAGTGTTGTGCGGCCAGGGCACGACGCCGGCCGCCGCGACGCTTGCGCGATATCGCGCCGAAGGGCTGAAGCTGATTCCCGGCAATGGTCTGCTGGCCACGGTGATTCCCGGCGCGTTCGACGCATGGATGCTGTTGCTGCGCGATCACGGCACGATGCGCGTGCGCGACGTGCTGGAACCGGCCATCTATTACGCCGAACACGGCCACGCGCTGATGCCGCGCATTTCCAACACCATCGCGGGGCTGAAGGATTTCTTTGAGACCCATTGGCCCACGACCGCCTCGGTCTATGTGCCGGGCGGCAAGGTTCCGGAAGCGAGGAAACTGTTCCGCAATCCGGCGCTGGCCCGCACCTGGACGCGGGTGTTGAAAGAGGCGGAAAGCGTGGGCGCCGACCGCGAACGCCAGATCGAGGCCGCGCGGGATGCGTTCTATCGCGGCTTCATCGCCGAAGAGATCGACCGTTTCGCGCGCAACACCGACGTCATGGACGAAAGCGGTAGCACGCACCGTGGCGTCATCACGGCTGACGACCTGGCCGGCTGGTCGGCCAGCTACGACACCCCGCTGACCTACGACTATCACGGCTACACCGTCGCCAAGGCCGGCGCCTGGAGCCAGGGCCCTGTTTTTCTTCAAACGCTGGCGCTGCTCAAGGGCATGGATCTGGCGAGCGTTGGCCCGAACAGCGTCGAGTTCATCCACCGCGTCACCGAGGCGATGAAGCTGGCGTTTGCCGACCGGGAAGCCTATTACGGCGACCCCGCCTTCATCGATGTGCCGCTGGCGCACCTGCTGTCGGACGCCTACAACGACGAGCGCCGCGCCCTGATCGGCGAGACCGCCTCGCACGCGCTGCTGCCCGGCCAGGTGCCCGGTTTCGAGGCGCAGGTCGCGCGCGTGATGGATACGCTGGAACGGCTGTCCAAGGTGTCCGCGCCGGGCAGCGCCACCAACGAGCCCACGCTGGCCGATATGCGCGCCTCGGCCAAGCGCGGCGATACCACGCACGTGGATGTGATCGACCGCTGGGGCAACATGATTTCGGCCACGCCGTCGGGCGGCTGGTTCCAATCGTCACCGGTGATACCCGAACTGGGCTTTGGCTTGAACACCCGCGCGCAGATGTTCTGGCTGGAAGAGGGCTTGCCCGGTACGCTGGCCCCGGGCAAGCGCCCGCGTACGACGCTGACGCCGTCGCTGGCGCTGCGCGACGGCAAGCCGTACCTGGCCTTCGGCACGCCGGGCGGCGACCAGCAGGAGCAATGGCAGTTGCTGTTCTTCCTGCGCCACGTGCATCACGGGCTGAATCTGCAGGAAGCCATCGATATGCCGATGTCGCACACGATGCACTTTCCCACGTCGTTCTATCCGCGTGACCGCAAGCCGGGCCATCTGGCGGTAGAGGCCAGCTTTGGCGCAGAGGTGATCGATGGCTTGCGTCAACGTGGGCACGAGATCGAGGAAGTGCCCGAGTGGTCGGTCGGCCGCTTGACGGCGGCCTCGCGCGATGAAGACGGCCTGCTGCATGCCGCCGCTACGCCGCGACTGATGCAGGCGTACGCCATCGGGCGTTGACCGTTGTGGTGTGATCGGGCCTCGCCGTGCGCGAGGCCCGCGTCGGACCTGTCGTGATGCCGCCTTGCGGCGTTTTGCCGGCATGGGCTATCTTTCTCCCATGACTTCTTCCGACCAGCGCCAAGGCACCGGAGCGCCCTCCCTGACGGGACAAGAGCCGCTATTCATCGTCCTCAACACCGGATCGGGGCGCGGCGACGCGCAGGTCCTGCAAGACACCATCCGAGGCATTCTCGATGAGGCGGGCCGGCGTTACACGCTGATGCCCGTGGACGATCCCACCCACCTGACCGAAACCGCGCAGGACGCCGTCAAGCGCGCGCAGGACGAAAAGGGCGTCGTCATCGCGGCTGGCGGCGATGGCACGCTGAACGCGGTGGCCGCCACCGTGCTTGGCAAGGGGGTGCCGTTCGGCATCCTGCCGCAGGGCACGTTCAATTACTTCGGCCGCGCTTACGGGATCTCGCAAGAGACAGACGTGGCGCTGCGCGGCTTTCTGCAAGGCCATATCGAACCGGTGCGCGTGGGCCAGTTGAACGGCCGGCTGTTCCTGGTCAACGCCAGCCTGGGGCTGTATCCCACGCTGCTGGAAGACCGCGAAGCCTACAAGCAGCGATTCGGCCGCAGCCGGCTGGTGGCGCTGTGGTCCGGCGTGGTGACGCTGCTGCGCGCGCCGCGCCAACTGCGGCTGCAACTCGAAGAGAAGGGCGGGGTGCGCGACCTGCGCACGCCGACGCTGGTGGTGGGCAACAACAAGTTGCAGCTGGAGCATGTCGGCATCGAATCCGAAGACCTGGAACGCGACCGGCTCGTCGCCATGACGGTCAAGCCGGTTGGTACGCTGGCGCTATACGGGCTGCTGCTGCGCGGGCTGTTCAGCCGGCTGGGCGAAGCCGAGCACGTCATCAGCTTCGGCTTTCAGCGCATGACGGTGCGCATCCGCGGGCGCCATCGCGTCAAGGTGGCGATGGACGGCGAAATCTCGTGGATGAACACGCCGCTGGAATTCAAGGTGGCCGAGGAAAAGCTGCCGCTGGTGGTGCCGGCCGACCCGCAATACCTGGATCGCTCATGACGCGGATACTGCAACTGTCGGACACGCATTTCGGTACCGAGCGCAAACCCGTCGTCGAGGCCGCGCTGGACCTGGCGCGGTCGCTCAATCCGGATCTGGTGGTGGTAAGCGGCGACATCACGCAGCGTGCGCGCCGCGCGCAGTTCGCGGCGGCGCGCAAGTTCATCGAGCGCCTGTCGCTGCCCGTGCTGACCGTGCCGGGCAACCACGACATCCCGTTGATCAACCTGTTCGCCCGCGCCTTGAATCCCTACGGCAACTACAAGCGGGCGCTGGGCGCGGTGCTGGAACCGGTGTTTGAAAACCCGTGTCTCCTTGCCATCGGCGTGAACACGACGCGGCCGCGCCGCCACAAGGACGGCGAGATTTCCGACGCGCAGATCGCGCGGGTTGCGCAGCGCCTGCGCCAGGCGCGGCCGGGCCAGTTGCGCGTAGTCGTGGCCCATCACCCGGTGCGCGCCAAGGTGGAATCCGACCTGTCGAACCTGCTCAATGGGCGCGAGCGCGCGCTGGCGGCGTGGGCGCAGGCAGGCATCGATCTGGTGCTGGGCGGCCACATCCACCTGCCCTATGTGCTGCCGCTGTCGGCGGGCGGGCTGCCGGCAGGATGGATCGTGCAAGCCGGCACCGCGTGTTCGCGCCGGGTGCGAGGCAGCGTGCCCAACTCGGTAAACGTGATCACGCGCGAAGGCGAAGGCGACCAGCAGATATGCCATGTCGAACGCTGGGACTACGCCGAGGCCACCCACGTTTTTGCACCGGTCGACAAGACCCTGGTGACCACTGTTGACCGCCGGTGAGCCCTGAATGAGCGATACCTACGCGGCGTGGGCTGCGGCCCATGCCCTTGAATTGTTTATTGCGTTGCCGCTGTTGACGGGCGCGATGGCGCTGTTCGTGCTTCGCGCCTTGGCCGGCTGCCCTTTGAAGACGCGCCGCCGCGCCTTCGTGGGGGGCGTCTCGCTGGCGTTGCTGGTATTCGGTGTGCTGGCTTGGGCAGTGCACACCCAGGGCAGGGTGGTTGCGTTCGACGCCGAGTTGGCCGACGCTTTGAGCATGTCGATGGAATCGTCGCTGCTGTGGCTGCTGTCCTGGTTCACGTATCTGGGCGACCGCGATTTCCTGACCGTCGTCAGCGTCTTGATGACGCTCTATCTCCTGTGGACCGGCTGGTGGCGGTTGGCGGCATTCTGCGCGCTGACCACGGGTTTGGGCGGTGCGCTCAACTGGGTGCTCAAGCACAGCTTTGAACGCGTCCGGCCTGACCACGACCACGGCTTCGTGGCGGCGGCGGGGTGGAGCTTTCCCAGCGGCCATGCCTCGGCGGCCATGGCCGTGTACGGCACGGCCTGCTATCTGGTGTGGCGCCTGGCGCCTGCGTCATGGCGCTGGCCAAGCGTGGCGCTGGCGGCCGCGCTGATCATGGCGATCGGCCTGAGCCGCATTCTGCTTCAGGTGCACTTTGCCAGCGACGTGGCGGCGGGCTTTGCCGTCACGCTGGCGTGGCTTGCCCTTTGCGTGGCCGTGGCCGAACGCTGCTGCCAGTCACGCCGGGCACAACAAGAGCCGTAAAAGCCGGCGCTGTATGCCGCTGGTGTCTTCGGCGGTCAGGCCGGGGATGCTGGTGTAGCGGCCGCCTGCGACAGTGACGGCGCGGTCCAGTTGGTGCGCGCGTTCCGGGGGCGGCGGCGCCAGGTCCACGATCAGCTTGCCCAGGATGGGTGCAGTCACCGCGCCATCGCTGAAGCGTTCCAACGTGCGGTCGATCTCCCGCTCGCGCGGCAGGGCCAGCACGATGGTGTCCGATTCCATCAATGCTTCGCAGGCCGAGGTCGCCAGCGTGGCGGAGCCGCGAAAGGGCTCGCAGCGTTCCGGGTCGATGTCGTACAGGGTCAGCGCGATGTCCGGTTCGGCTTCCAGCAGACGCCGGGCGGCCATCGTGCCGGTGTCGCCCATGCCGACGATGCTGATGCGCAGGTTCATGGCTTGGGCACGGACCACGTGCTCACGATATGGGCTACGGGCTCGTCGGAGCCTTCGCCGGTCAGGATGACTTCGCCCGCCGACAACCGGCCCACCTTGAGCAGCCGGGCATCGGCATGGATGGCGCCCGCGGGGCTTTTGCGCAGGAAGTTGATGGTCAGGCTGGCCGTCACGGCGTGCGTCTGCCCCGTGGCGCCCACGACGGCGGCGTACATGGCCAGATCCGCCAGCCCCATCAGCATCGGCCCTGCCACGATCCCGCCCAGGCGCTGGTGCGCTTCGCGGGCCGGCAATACCGCGCGGGCGGTGCCGCGCCCGATGCGCACCACGTCGATGCCCAACAACAGCGAAAAGGGATGCTGGTCGGCCAACAGGATGTGAAAGTCGGCCAGGGTGATCAGCGGCGCGTCGGCGTCTGCGGTCAGGAGGGTTGCGGTCATCGTTGCTCCAGGGCGAGGCAATATTGGTCCAGCAAGGCGTCGGCCTGCTGACCCAGGGATTTCAGGCGATGCGTGTGCTGCAACAGCAACAGTCCCATCAGGTAGGTGAACACGTTCATCTGTTCGACCGCGACCATGCCGGGGTCCCAGGCCTTGGTGCGTGCGAGCGCCGCGCCGATAAGGTCCACGCACTGGCGCAGGCGGGCGTTGAGCTTTTCGTCCATTTCCCTGCCCAGTCCGCGCGGGCCCAATCCCTGGAACAGGTACAGGCCCAGGGAAAAATCCGTGCGCCGCTGGGCGTAGTAATCGAAGAAGGTGTGGATGGTCTTGCGCGCCGCGCCGGACGCGGGCCAGGCCGAGGCCTCGGTCAGGTGGTCGTGCAGGCCTCGCAGCGATTCGTCCAGCAATTCGCCATAGAGCGCTTCCTTGCCGCCAAACCAGGGATAAATCGCGCCGGTGGTGCAGCCGGCCTCTTTCGCAATCGCGCGGATCGTGGTCTTTTCCAATCCGTCCCGCGCGAACACGCGCCGAGCGGCGTCCAGGATCATCTGCCGGCGCAGGGCATTGAGGCGTTCATTGCGTTCGGTGCGATCGGAAGATGAGGTCGGCATGGGGTTTCGGAAGAGGGCGGGGCGAGTCGATCATATCGACGATTTTTATTTATAACAACGTTATCAGAATGGGGCGCGCGGCCGAGTCCAGCGGACGCCTTTGCGGGCCACCAGACCGGTTTCCGAGTACAAAGCAGGCAGGGGAAGAGGCGAAAGGCCTCTGAAAGCGCATTGGAAAAAGTCCTCGAATAATTGGGGGCAGGGCTGCAAGTCGCATGGATACGTGCTTACCCGTTTTGACTCGGGTTAGCCCTAACACCATTGGACGGACGCGATCCCGATGTTGCAAGATCCCAACAGGGGTGTCGCAAACCTGCACTTTTCTGACGCCGACCATAGCCAGTCCCCCCGATTTTTGATGCAATAGCGTCAACTTCCCTTCGCGGAGTTAGGGGGGCGGCAGGCTGGTTTGCTGGATTGCTGCTCTTGTCACTCAAATCAACGGAGATTTCTTAAATGAAAAAGACTCTGCTCGCTGCCGCCCTGCTCGCCGGTTTTGCCGGTGTCGCCCAGGCAGAAACGTCTGTTACCCTGTACGGCATCATCGACACGGGCCTCGGCTACAACAAGATCAGCGGCGCCCCGAACGATGCGGCCAACGGCAGCCGTTTTGGCATGATCAACGGCGTTCAGAACGGTTCGCGCTGGGGTCTGCGTGGTTCGGAAGACCTGGGTGACGGCCT
Source organism: Achromobacter piechaudii NBRC 102461 (assembly GCF_001571245.1). Taxonomy (GTDB): domain Bacteria; phylum Pseudomonadota; class Gammaproteobacteria; order Burkholderiales; family Burkholderiaceae_B; genus Achromobacter; species Achromobacter piechaudii. The sequence goes on from NZ_BCTK01000005.1 coordinate 635,279, forward strand.
GCGCGCTGTTTTCCAACTGGAATCGGGCTTCAACTCCGGTAACGGCAACTCCGCTCAAGGCGGCCGCCTGTTCGGTCGTCAAGCCACCGTCGGTCTGGCCAGCGACAGCTGGGGTCAACTGGACTTCGGTCGCCAAACCAACATCGCGTCGAAGTACTTCGGCTCGATCGATCCGTTCGGCGCTGGCTTCGGTCAAGCTAACATCGGCGTGGCTCTGAGCGCCGCCAACACGAACCGCTACGACAACATGGTCATGTATCAGACCCCGTCGTTCAGCGGCTTCCAGTTCGGCGTCGGCTACTCGTTCAACGTGAACGACACCAACGCTGCTCAAACCGGCTTCAAGACCGCCGACAACACCCGCGCCATCACGACCGGTCTGCGCTACGTCAACGGCCCCCTGAACGTCGCCCTGACGTACGACCAACTGAACGCCTCGAACAAGCTGTCGTCGGCTTCGGTTGACGCCACCCCGCGTCAGTACGCCATCGGCGGTTCGTACGACTTCGAAGTTGTGAAGCTGGCTCTGGCCTATGCTCGCACCACCGACGGCTGGTTCGCCGGTCAAGGCGTCGACACCAACGTCGGCAGCGTCAACTTCGGCGCCAACGCCTTCGCTGACGGCTTCAAGGCCAACTCGTACATGGTCGGCCTGTCCGCCCCGATCGGCGGCGCAAGCAGCCTGTTCGGTTCGTGGCAGCGTGTTGACCCCTCGAACGACAAGTTGACCGGCGGCGATGCCACCACCAACGTGTACTCGCTGGGCTACACCTACGACCTGTCCAAGCGCACCAACCTGTACGCTTACGGTTCGTACGCTAAGAACTACGCCTTCATCGACGACGTCAAGTCGACCGCTGTCGGCGTCGGTGTCCGCCACCGCTTCTAATCCACTGCAGGGCGCAAGCCCTGTCTGGATATAAAGCGCAAGCGAACGAACGGGCTGCGGCTCGTTCGTATAAAGCCACCCTTCGGGGTGGCTTTTTTTTGTGCTTTGGTTTGATTTTTTACCCCGCGCAGGAGCTTGTCAGCCGAGTCCTGTATGCTTGCGGTTCTGGTCCGAAAACTGCAATTGTTCCATTTGAGGAATGCAGTCTTTCACCCGTTGTTCAAGCTACAGAGTTCAGCCGGAAGTAACCACGCGAATGCTACAATCCTAAGGTTTGCGCATTTGACGGACGCCTGAATGAACCTGCAACAGTATTTTCCCGTCCTGCTGTTTATCGTAGTGGCCACCCTTATCGGGTTCGCGCTTCTAACGGCCGGCTCCCTCCTTGGCCCGCGGCGTCCCTACGCTGAGAAGCTGTCGCCCTATGAGTGCGGCTTCGAAGCGTTTGAAGACGCGCGCATGAAGTTTGACGTGCGCTACTACCTGGTGGCGATTCTGTTCATTCTTTTCGACCTGGAAATCGCGTTCCTGTTCCCGTGGGCCATTGCCCAAGGCACAGTCGGGCTCGTCGGTTTCTGGACGGTCATGGTTTTCCTAGCCGTGTTGACCGTCGGCTTCATCTACGAATGGAAAAAGGGCGCGCTGGATTGGGAATAAACCCGCTTCGGGTTGTTTTCTTCACCGCACGCTATCAGAGACGAATATGGCTATAGACGGCATTCTCAAGCAAGGGTTCATCACAACCAGCGCCGACAAGTTCCTTAATTGGGCGAAGACCGGCTCCATGTGGCCCATGACCTTCGGTCTGGCCTGTTGCGCGGTTGAGATGATGCACGCGGGCGCTGCCCGTTATGACCTGGACCAGTTCGGCATCATCTTCCGACCCAGTCCGCGTCAGTCCGATCTGATGATCGTCGCTGGCACGCTGTGCAACAAGATGGCGCCGGCGCTGCGCAAGGTCTATGACCAGATGCCCGAACCGCGTTGGGTCGTGTCCATGGGCTCCTGTGCCAATGGCGGCGGCTACTACCACTACTCGTATTCGGTGGTGCGTGGCTGCGACCGCATCGTACCGGTAGACGTCTACGTGCCGGGCTGCCCGCCCACGGCCGAGGCGCTGGTCTACGGCTTGCTGCAAATGCAGAACAAGATCCGCCTGACCAACACGATTGCGCGCTGATCTTTCGCCCCGTCCGCGGCAGTCCTTGCCGCCGACCCTGCGAAACCAGCGTATCGGATCACCTAAGCGTACAAGATGATGACCAGGCTCGAATCCCTGAAAAACAATTTGCAGACCACCCTCGGCGCAGATATTGCGTTGACCGAGGCGTTGGGCGAGCTCACGCTCGAAGTGCCCGCGCAGCAATGGTTCGCGGTCTGCAACAAGCTGCGCACCGAAGCCGGCCTGCGCTTTGAAACCTGTATCGACCTCTGTGGCGTCGACTACCTGACCTGGGGCAACGGCACGCGCCAACTGCCTGAGGAACCGGGCGCCAAGGTGCATCGCGCGCGTTTCGCCGTCGTGATCCACCTGCTCTCGATCGAGCACAACTGGCGTCTGCGTGTTCGCACCTGGGCAGCCGATGACGAATTCCCGATCGTTGCGTCGCTGATGGAATGCTGGCCGGCCGTGGGCTGGTTCGAACGCGAAGCGTTCGACCTGTACGGTATCGTCTTCGAAGGCCATCCCGACCTGCGCCGCATCCTGACCGACTACGGCTTCATCGGCCATCCTTTCCGCAAGGACTTCCCGCTGTCGGGCACCGTCGAAATGCGTTACGACCCCGAACAACGGCGCGTCATTTACCAGCCGGTCACGATCGATCCGCGCGAGATCACCCCGCGCGTGGTCCGCGAAGACTCCTACGGCTTGGGGCGTTAAATCATGGCAGAAATCAAGAACTACACGCTTAACTTCGGTCCTCAGCATCCGGCCGCGCACGGTGTGTTGCGCCTGGTGCTTGAACTGGACGGCGAAGTCATCCAGCGCGCCGACCCGCACATCGGCCTGCTGCATCGCGCCACCGAAAAGCTGGCCGAGCACAAGACCTACATCCAGGCGCTGCCCTACATGGACCGCCTGGACTACGTGTCCATGATGTGCAACGAGCACGCCTACGTCATGGCCATCGAAAAGCTGCTGGGTGTCGAAGCCCCGCTGCGCGCCCAGTACATCCGCGTGATGTTCGACGAGATCACGCGCCTCCTGAACCACCTGATGTCCCTGGGCTCGCACGCCCTGGACGTGGGTGCAATGGCCGTGTTCCTGTACGCCTTCCGTGAACGTGAAGACCTGATGGACTGCTACGAAGCGGTCTCGGGCGCGCGCATGCACGCGGCTTACTATCGTCCGGGTGGCGTCTACCGCGATTTGCCGGACACGATGCCGCAGTACGGCGACACCAGCAAATACCGCGGCGACAAAGAAATGCGCATCATGAATGACGCGCGTTCGGGCTCGCTGCTGGACTTCATCGAAGACTTCACCAACCGCTTCCCGGCCTGCGTCGACGAGTACGAAACGCTGCTGACCGACAACCGCATCTGGAAGCAGCGTCTGGTGGGCATTGGCGTGGTCGACCCCGATCGCGCAAAGGCGCTGGGCTTCACCGGCCCGATGCTGCGTGGTTCGGGCGTTGCCTGGGACTTGCGCAAGACGCAGCCCTACGAAGTCTATGACCTGCTCGATTTCGACATCCCCGTGGGTGTCAACGGCGACTGCTACGACCGCTACCTGGTCCGCATCGCCGAAATGCGTGAAAGCAATCGCATCATCCGCCAGTGCGTGGAATGGCTGCGCAACAACCCGGGTCCGGTCATGATCGAGAATCACAAGATCGCCCCGCCCAAGCGCACTGCCATGAAGACCAACATGGAAGAGCTGATTCATCACTTCAAGCTCTTCACCGAAGGTTTCCACGTGCCCCCGGGCGAGGCGTATGCCTCGGTGGAGCACCCCAAGGGCGAGTTCGGCATCTATCTGGTGTCGGACGGCGCCAACAAGCCTTACCGCCTGAAGATTCGCGCGCCTGGCTTTGTCCACCTGCAATCGCTGGACGAAATGTCGCGCGGTCACATGATCGCCGACGCCGTCACCATCATTGGTACGCAGGACATCGTTTTCGGCGAGATCGATCGCTGATCCCCCGAGAACAGTCCCGAGCACGCCCGCATAACCCGGATTCAAACTATGCTGCTTTCCGAACAGGCCTACCAGAAAATCGACCGAGAACTCGCGAAGTTCCCGGCCGACCAGCGGCAGTCCGCCATCATGGCCTCGCTTGCCATCGCGCAAGAAGAGAAGGGCTGGTTGGCTACCGAAACCATTGAAGATGTGGCCAATTACATTGGCGTCCCGCCCATTGCGGTGCAGGAAGTCGCCACGTTCTACAACATGTTCGACGTCAAGCCCGTCGGCAAGAACAAGATCGCCGTCTGCACGAACCTGCCCTGTGCCTTGCGCGATGGCGACCGTGCCGGCGAATACCTCAAGCGCAAGCTGGGTGTCGACTACCGTCAAACCACCGCCGACGGCCAGTTCACGCTGGTTGAAGGCGAATGCATGGGCGCTTGCGGCGATTCCCCCGTGCTGATCGTGAACAACAAGCATATGTGCGTGCGCATGACCGACGAGAAGCTGGACGCGCTGGTCGCGGCCCTCAAGGTGCAAGGAGAGTCGGCATGAACGCGCCCGACCTGTACAAACAGTTCGCGCAGGGGCTTGATCCCGATCCGCTGAACGACCCGTCCAATTCGATGTGCCTGCATGGTCGGCACATCAAGCCGCAGATCATGGCCGACGTCGACGGCGCCAACTGGCGCCTCGAAGACTACGTCAAGCGCGGCGGCTACGAAGCACTGAAGAAGATCCTGACCACCGACATGAAGCCGGAAGACGTGATCGCCGAAGTCAAGGCGTCGGGTCTGCGCGGCCGTGGCGGCGCGGGCTTTCCGACCGGCCTGAAGTGGAGCTTCATGCCGCGCGCGTTCCCCGGCCAGAAGTACCTCGTCTGCAACTCGGACGAAGGCGAACCGGGCACGTTCAAGGACCGCGACATCCTGCGCTTCAATCCGCACATCGTGATTGAAGGCATGGCGATTGCTGCTTTCGCCATGGGCATCAGCGTCGGCTACAACTACATCCACGGCGAAATCTTCGAAGTCTACGAGCGCTTCGAAGAGGCGCTGGAAGAGGCGCGCGCCGCCGGCTTCCTGGGCGACAAGCTGCTGGGTTCGGACTTCAGCTTCCAGCTGCACGCATTCCACGGCTACGGCGCCTACATCTGCGGCGAAGAAACCGCGCTGCTGGAATCGCTGGAAGGCAAGAAGGGCCAACCGCGCTTCAAGCCGCCGTTCCCGGCCAGCTTCGGCCTGTACGGCAAGCCCACCACGATCAACAACACGGAAACGTTCGCGGCCGTGCCGTGGATCATCCGCAATAGCGGCCAGGCCTACCTGGAAGTCGGCAAGCCGAACAACGGCGGCACCAAGCTGTTCTCGATCACCGGCGACGTCGAACGCCCCGGCAACTACGAGATTCCGCTGGGCACCCCGTTCTCGACCCTGCTGGAACTGGCGGGCGGCATGCGCGGCGGCAAGAAACTGAAGGCGGTGATTCCTGGCGGATCCAGCGCCCCGGTGCTGCCGGCCGACATCATCATGGAATGCACGATGGACTATGACTCCATCGCCAAGGCCGGCTCGATGCTGGGCTCCGGCGCTGTGATCGTCATGGACGAAACGCGCTGCATGGTGAAGTCGCTGCTGCGTCTGTCGTACTTCTATTTCGAGGAAAGCTGCGGCCAGTGCACGCCGTGCCGCGAAGGCACCGGCTGGCTCTACCGCATGGTGCATCGCATCGAAAACGGTCACGGCCGTCCGGAAGATCTGGACTTGCTGGACAACGTGGCAGGCAACATCATGGGCCGCACCATCTGCGCCCTGGGTGACGCCGCCGCCATGCCCGTCCGTGGCTTCCTCAAGCATTTTCGCGACGAATTCGCGCACCACATCGAGCATAAGTCGTGTGTGGTCCCGCAATATCTGTAGGTCTCAGGAACAGCAATGGTTGAACTAACCGTCGACGGCAATCAGGTCGAAGTGCCCGAAGGCAGCATGGTCATGCATGCCGCTCAGAAAGTCGGGCTTTACGTGCCGCATTTCTGCTACCACAAGAAACTGTCCATCGCGGCCAACTGCCGCATGTGCCTGGTTGAAGTGGAAAAAGCGCCCAAGGCGCTGCCCGCCTGCGCCACGCCCGTGACGAACGGCATGGTCGTGCACACCTGCTCCGAGAAGGCTCGCGCCGCTCAGAAGTCGGTGATGGAATTCTTGCTCATCAATCACCCTCTCGACTGCCCGATCTGCGATCAGGGCGGCGAATGCCAGTTGCAGGATCTGGCCGTGGGCTACGGTGGCTCGTCCTCGCGTTACCAAGAGGAAAAGCGCGTCGTCTTCCACAAGGACCTGGGTCCGCTGGTTTCCGCCGAGGAAATGAGCCGCTGCATCCACTGCACCCGTTGCGTGCGCTTCGGCCAGGAAATCGCCGGCGTCATGGAACTGGGCATGTTGGGCCGTGGCGAGCACTCTGAAATCACGACGTTCGTCGGCCGTTCGATCGAATCCGAACTGTCCGGCAACATGATCGACATCTGTCCGGTGGGCGCGCTGACTTCCAAGCCCTTCCGCTACAGCGCCCGCACCTGGGAACTGGCCCGCCGCCGTTCGGTCAGCCCGCACGACAGCCTGGGCGCCAACCTGGTGGTCCAGGTCAAGGGCGACCGCGTCATGCGCGTGGTTCCGTTCGAAGACGAAGCCGTCAACGAATGCTGGATCAGCGACCGCGACCGCTTCTCGTACGAAGGCCTGAACAGCGACGACCGCCTGACCGCCCCGATGATCAAGGGCACTGACGGCAAGTGGCAGGAAGCGTCGTGGGCCGACGCGCTGCAAGCCGTCGCCCAAGGCCTGTCGCGGGTTCGCGACAGTTTCGGCGCTGGCCAGATCGGCGCGCTGGCGTCGGAATACGCCACGACCGAAGAGTATGCGTTGCTGGGCCGCCTGGTCCGCGCGCTGGGTTCCGAGAACATCGACTTCCGCCTGCGCCAGACCGATCCGGCGTTTGACGCCGCCTTGACCGGCGCGCCGTGGCTGGGCATGCCCATCGCTGAACTCGACAACCTGGACCGCGTCCTGGTCGTCGGCTCGTTCCTGCGCAAGGATCACCCGCTGATGGCACAACGCCTGCGTCAGGCCGCCAAGCGCGGCACGCAGATCCTGATGGTCGACAGCGCCGCTGACGATCCTCTGATGCCCATCGCCGCCCGCATCACCGTGGCGCCTTCCGAGCTGCCGCGCGCGCTGGCCGAAGTGGCCGTCGCGCTGGCGCAAGCCAAGGACCAGGCCGTGCCGGCCGAGTTCGCCTCGGTCACCCCGGGCGAAAACGCCAAGCTCATCGCCGCCAGCCTCGCATCCGGCGCCAACACCGCCGTGCTGCTGGGCAACCTGGCCGTGGCCAGCGCGCAGGCTTCCACGCTGGCCGCCAACGGCCGTGCCGTGGCGAACCTGGCCGGTGGCAAGTTCGGCTTCCTGACCTCGGGCGGCAACACCGTCGGTGGTTATCTGGCTGGCGCGGTTCCGGGCAAGGGCGGCAAGACTGCCGCCGCCATGCTGGCCGAGCCGCTCAAGGCTTACATCGTGCTGCACGCCGAGCCGCTGCTGGATGCCGATAACGGCCAGCAAGCCATCGCCGCGCTGCGTGGCGCGCAATTCGCCGTCGCCCTGACGCCTTATCGTTCGGCCGCCGCCGAATGGGCCGACGTCATGCTGCCGGTCTCGCCGTTCACCGAAACCTCGGGCACCTTCGTCAACGCCCAAGGTCTGGCTCAAAGCTTCAAGGGCACGGTCACGCCGCTGGGTCAGACGCGTCCGGGCTGGAAGGTCCTGCGCGTGCTGGGCAACGTGCTGCATCTGGCCGGCTTTGACGATGAAACGTCGGAATCGGTGCGCGACGCCGCGCTGGCTGGCGGCATCGAAGGCCGCCTGTCCAACGACGTCAAGGCGCCGTTGGGTCTGGGCCAGGCCGCGACCGGCCTGGAACGCGTGGCCGACGTGCCGATCTACCGCACCGACGCGATGGTGCGCCGCTCGGAGCCGCTGCAAGCGTCCCCGGCGTCCAAGAAGCCGGCTGCCGCCATGAACGGCCGCACGCTCGCCAGCCTGGGCCTGACGGCCGGGGTCAAGGTGCGCGTCGCGGGTGCGCAAGGCGCCGTCGAACTTGAAACCGTGCAGGACGATGCCGTGGCCGACCGCGCCGTGCGCATTTCCGCAGCCTTTGAAAACACCGCAGCCCTGGGTGGCGCATTCGGTCAACTCAGCGTGGAGCGTGCCTGATGGAATGGCTTAATGTTCTTGAGGGCCACGGGCAGGCATTGCTGGGCCCGACGGTCTGGATGGTCCTCTGGACCCTCATCAAGATTGTGATCATCGCCGTGCCGATCATTCTGTGCGTTGCGTACCTGACGTACTGGGAACGCAAGATGATCGGCGCCATGCACGTGCGCATGGGTCCGAACCGCGTCGGTTTCAAGGGGCTGCTTCAGCCGTTTGCCGACGTGTTCAAGCTGCTGACCAAGGAAGTCGTGGTTCCCAGCCAGGCCAACAAGGTGCTGTTCATCGTGGCCCCCGTGGTCACGCTGATGCCGGCGCTGGCGGCCTGGGCCGTGGTGCCGTTCGGCCCGGACATCGTGCTGGCCAACGTCAATGCCGGCCTGCTGTACATCATGGCCATCACGTCCATCGGCGTGTACGGCGTGATCGTGGCGGGTTGGGCGTCGAACTCCAAGTACGCGTTCCTGGGTGCGCTGCGCGCCTCGGCACAGATGCTGTCCTACGAACTGGCCATCGGCTTCGTGCTCGTCACGGTGCTGCTGGTGTCGGGCAGCCTGAACATGTCCGAGATCGTAAACGTCCAGAACCGCGGCTGGTTTGCCGACAAGGGACTGACGTTCATGTCCTGGAACTGGCTGCCGCTGTTGCCGCTGTTCGTGATCTACGTGATTTCGGCCGTGGCCGAAACCAACCGTCACCCGTTCGACGTCGTCGAAGGCGAATCGGAAATCGTGGCCGGCCACATGGTCGAGTACTCGGGTATGGCCTTCGCCCTGTTCTTCCTGGGTGAATACGCCAACATGATCCTGCTGTCCTGCATGGCATCGATCATGTTCCTGGGCGGCTGGGCCTCCCCGATCGACATCGTGCCGCTGACCTGGATCCCGGGTTGGATCTGGCTGGGTCTGAAGACGTTCTTCGTGGTCTCGTTGTTTGTGTGGTTCCGCGCATCGTTCCCGCGCTACCGCTATGACCAGATCATGCGTTTGGGTTGGAAAATCTTCATCCCGCTGACCGGCGTTTGGCTGGTCGTGGTGGCGATCTGGATGCAGACGCCCTGGAACATTTGGCGCTAAGCCGCCAGGCAGAGGCAGGATATGGAAGCGATCAAAGATTTCTTCGGCAGCCTGATGCTGACCGAGTTGCTCAAGGGCATGCGCCTGACGGGCAAGTACTTTTTCAAGCGCAAGGTGACCTTGCGCTACCCGCAGGAAAAAACGCCTACGTCGGCGCGATTCCGCGGCCTGCACGCATTGCGCCGCTACCCCAACGGGGAAGAGCGCTGCATCGCGTGCAAGCTGTGCGAAGCCGTGTGTCCGGCCTTGGCGATCACCATCGAATCGGACCAGCGCGAGGACGGCACCCGCCGCACCACGCGTTACGACATCGATCTGACCAAGTGCATTTTCTGCGGCTTCTGTGAGGAAAGCTGCCCCGTGGACTCGATCGTGGAAACCCATATCCACGAATACCACGGTGAAAAGCGCGGCGACCTGTATTTCACCAAAGACATGCTGCTCGCCGTGGGCGACCGCTACGAAGCCGACATCGCCCGCCGCCGGGCCGACGACGCTCCTTACCGTTGAAGCCCAGGGTCTGATCCATGACTTTTACCACTGTCCTTTTCTACATACTGGCCGCCGTGCTGGTGATCGCGGCGTTCCGCGTGATCACCGCGCGCAGTCCGGTGACCGCCGTATTGCACCTGATCCTGGCATTCTCCAACGCAGCCATGCTGTGGATGCTGCTGGGCGCCGAATTCCTGGCCTTGCTGCTGGTGCTGGTGTACGTGGGCGCCGTGATGGTGCTCTTCCTTTTCGTCGTGATGATGCTGGACATCCGCATGGACGCCATGCGCCAGGGCCTCAAGACCTACCTGCCTCTGGGCCTGGTGATTGGTCTGGTGCTGGTGCTGGAAATGTCGTTCGTGCTGGGTTCCACCTGGTACGGCGCGGGTCCGCAGGCTCCGGTTGCCGGCGACTACAACAACGCCCGCGCGCTGGGCGAAGCCATGTACACCCAGTACATCTACGCCGTTGAAGTGGGCGCCGCCTTGCTGCTGGTCGGCATGGTCGCCGCGATTGCGCTGACGCTGCGCCGCCGCCGCGACGTGAAGTACAACGACCCCGTGGCCGCCGTGCGCGTCCGTTCGAAGGACCGCTTCCGCATGGTCAAGATGCCCGCCCAGAGCGAGCGTGCACAAGCCAAGCGCGATGGTTCGTCCGGAGTCGCCGCTGCGCCCCAAGGAGAAAAACAATGACGCTGACGCTGGCCCACTATCTGATCCTTGGGGCGATCCTGTTCGCCATCGGGATCTTCGGCATCTTCCTGAACCGCCGCAACCTGATCATTCTCTTGATGTCCATCGAGCTCGTGCTCCTGGCCGTCAACATGAACTTCGTGGCGTTCTCCAGCTGGTTCGGCGATACCGCCGGCCAGGTGTTCGTGTTCTTCATCCTGACCGTGGCCGCCGCTGAAGCGGCGATCGGCCTGGCCATCCTGGTGCTGCTGTTCCGCAACCTGAACACGATCAACGTTGACGAACTCGATCGCCTGAAGGGCTGACGGGGTATTGGAAGAAAATGTCTAGCTCACCCAATCTCTACTTGCTCATCGCGCTGGCACCGCTGGCCGGAGCAATTCTCGCGGGCCTTTTCGGCACCGGCTTCCTGGGCCGTCCGATCGGCCGGCGCGCGTCTCACGTCATCACCATTCTTGGCGTGCTCATCTCTGCCATCGGTTCGGTGGTGGTGTTGGGCGACGTGCTCAACGGCCTGCGCTTTGACGGCGCGGTCTACACCTGGAGCCTGATCGGCCAGACCAAGCTGGAAATCGGCTTCCTGATCGATCCGCTGTCGGCCATGATGATGGTCGTGGTCACCTCCGTGTCGCTGATGGTGCACATCTACACCATCGGCTACATGGCTGACGATCCCGGCTACCAGCGCTTCTTCTCGTACATCTCGCTGTTCACGTTCTCCATGCTGATGCTGGTGATGTCGAACAACATGGTGCAGCTGTTCTTCGGCTGGGAAGCAGTGGGCCTGGTGTCGTACCTGCTGATCGGTTTCTGGTACACCCGCCCCACGGCCATCTTCGCCAACATGAAGGCATTCCTGATCAACCGCGTCGGCGACTTCGGCTTCGTGCTGGGCATCGGCCTGTTGTTCGCGTATGCCGGCACGATGCACTACGGCGAGGTGTTCGCCCAAGCCGACAAGCTGGCCGCGATGACCCTGCCGGGCTCTGACTGGATGCTGCTGACGGTGGCGTGTATCTGCCTGTTCATCGGCGCCATGGGCAAATCGGCCCAGGTTCCGCTGCACGCCTGGCTGCCTGACTCGATGGAAGGCCCGACCCCGATCTCCGCGCTGATCCACGCCGCCACCATGGTGACGGCCGGCATCTTCATGGTTGCGCGCTTCTCGCCGCTGTTCGAACTGTCGGACGTGGCGCTGTCGTTCATTATCGTGATCGGCGCCATCGGTGCGTTGTTCCTGGGCATCCTGGGCATCATCCAGACCGACATCAAGCGCGTCGTCGCGTACTCCACGCTGTCGCAGCTGGGCTACATGACCGTGGCGCTGGGCGCATCGGCCTACTCGGTGGCCATTTTCCACCTGATGACCCACGCGTTCTTCAAGGCGCTGCTGTTCCTGGGCGCGGGTTCGGTCATCATCGGCATGCACCACGATCAGGACATCCGCAACATGGGCGGCCTGCGCAAGTACATGCCCATCACCTGGATCACCTTCCTGCTGGGCACGCTGGCGCTAGTCGGTACGCCGTTCTTCTCGGGTTTCTACTCGAAAGAAAACATCATCGAAGCCGCTGGCCACGCCAACGTCTGGGGCGCAAGCTTCGCGTACTACGCCGTGCTGATCGGTGTGTTCGTGACCTCGCTGTACTCGTTCCGCGTGTACTTCCTGGTCTTCCATGGCAAGGAACGTTTCGACACCAGCGACCATGGCCACGGCCATGACGCTCACGGCCACGATGATCATGGCCACGATGACCACGGCCATCATGGCGGCAAGCCGCATGAGTCGCCCTGGGTGGTCACGCTGCCGCTGATCCTGCTGGCGATTCCGTCGGTGCTGGTTGGCGCCTGGGCAGTTGACCCGATGCTGTTCGGCAAGTTCTTCAACGGCGTGATCACGGTGCTGCCGCAGCATCCGGCCATGCATGAACTGCAAGAAGAATGGCACGGCTGGGTGGCCTATGGCCTGCATGCCTTCCAGACCCTGCCGTTCTGGCTGGTCGTGGCTGGTTTTGTCATCGCCTGGTACTGCTACCTGATCAATCCCAAGGTTCCGGCCGCGATCAAATCCAGCCTGTCTGGCGTGAACAAGGTGCTTGAGAACAAGTACTACGTGGATTGGGTCAACGAACAGATCATCGCTCGTGGCCTGCGCGCCCTGGGCCGTGGCCTGTGGCAGACCGGCGACCGCGGCATCATTGACGGCCTGCTCGTCAACGGTAGCGCTCGCGTGGTGGGCTGGGTGGCTGCGGTCAGCCGCCACCTGCAGTCCGGCTTCATCTATCACTACGCGTTCGCGATGATCATCGGCATCATGGCGCTGGTGACTTTCTTTGTGCTGATTCCCCAATGATGGCAAGCGAGATGGCATCCAACACTTTCCCCTGGCTCACGCTTGCGATCTTTGTCCCGATCGTATTCGGCCTGCTGGTGCTGGCGGTGGGCCGTGACGACCGTCCCGGTCTGACGCGCGGCCTGTCGCTCGTCGGCGCCTTCGCCGGTTTCCTCGTCACGATTCCGCTCTACACCGGTTTCGATAACACCACGGCCGCCATGCAGTTCGTGGAGAAGGCTTCCTGGATTGAAGCCTTCAACGTCAATTACCACCTGGGCATCGACGGCATTTCGCTGTGGTTCGTCCTCCTGACCGCGTTCATCACCATCATCGTGGTGCTGGCCGGCTGGGAAGTCATCACCAGCCGCGTCGCGCAGTACATGGCCGCCTTCTTGATCCTGTCGGGTCTGATGGTGGGCGTGTTCGCCGCGCTGGACGGCATGCTGTTCTACGTGTTCTTCGAAGCCACGCTGATCCCGATGTACATCATCATCGGCGTCTGGGGCGGACCGAACCGTGTGTATGCGGCATTCAAGTTCTTCCTGTACACGCTGATGGGCTCGCTCCTGACCCTGATCGCGTTCATCTACCTGTGGCACGCGTCGGGCGGTTCGTTCGACATCCTGACCTGGCACCAGGTCAAGCTCGGCCAAACCCCGCAGATCCTGATCTTCGTGGCGCTGCTGGCGGCGTTCGCGGTGAAGGTGCCGATGTGGCCCGTCCACACGTGGTTGCCGGATGCTCACGTGGAAGCGCCTACTGGCGGCTCCATCGTGCTGGCCGCGATCATGCTGAAGCTGGGCGCCTACGGCTTCCTGCGCTTCTCGCTGCCGATCACGCCTGACGCTTCGCATAGCCTGGCTGGCCTGATGATCACGTTGTCGCTGATTGCCGTGATCTACATTGGCCTGGTGGCGATCATCCAGGAAGACATGAAGAAGCTGGTGGCTTATTCGTCCGTGGCCCACATGGGTTTCGTGACCTTGGGCTTTTTCATCTTCAACACGGCCGGCGTCGAAGGCGCCATCGTGCAGATGATTTCGCACGGCTTCGTGTCGGGCGCCATGTTCATGTGTATCGGCGTGCTCTATGACCGCATGCACTCGCGCCGCATCGCCGATTACGGCGGCGTGGTCAACGTGATGCCGCGCTTCGCGACGTTCTTCATCCTCTTCTCGATGGCCAACAGCGGCCTGCCGGCCACCAGCGGTTTCGTCGGCGAGTTCATGGTGATCATGGGCGCCGTCGAGCACAACTTCTGGATCGGCCTGTTGGCGGCTACCGCCCTGATCCTGGGTGCTTCGTATTCGCTGTGGATGGTCAAGCGCGTGGTTCTGGGCGACATCGCCAATGACCACGTTCGCGAGCTGACCGATATCAACCGCCGCGAATTTGTGATTCTTGGCGTGATGGCGATCGCCGTGTTGTACATGGGGATCTATCCCAAGCCCTTTACCGACGTGATGCACGTGTCGGTCGAGGCCCTGCTGCAACACGTTGCCGTCTCGAAACTGTAAGACAAGACAATGATGCAATCCCAAATCGATTTCGCCCTGGCGGCGCCGGAAATCCTTCTGCTGGTTTCCGGCCTGGCTATCCTGCTCGTCGACGCGGTCAGCAATCACCCCGAGCGCAAGCCGACGTTCCTGCTGACCATGCTGGTATTGGGCGTGCTGACCGTCGTGTCGGCCGTGCAATGGAAAAACGGCGTTGCGGGCGCAACGTTCAACGGCCTGTACGTCACCGACGAACTGTCGCACCTGCTCAAGATCGCGTCCTACATCGCGGTTGCCGCGACCTTGGTCTACGGCCGCGTCTATGCGCAGGCGCGCGACATGCTCAAGGGCGGCGAGCTCTACGTCCTGACGCTGTTCGCGCTGCTGGGCCAGATGGTCATGATTTCCTCCGGGAACCTCATCTCCATCTACCTGGGCCTGGAACTGATGTCGTTGGCGCTGTACGCGCTGATCGCGCTGCGTCGCGATGACGTCGTCGCCACCGAAGCCGCCATGAAGTACTTCGTGCTGGGCGCGCTGGCCTCGGGCTTCCTGCTGTACGGCATGTCGATGGTCTACGGCGCTACGGGCCACCTGGACCTGACCGAAGTGTCCAAGGTCATCGCGGCTGGCAAGGCCGAGAAGATGGCGCTGGTGTTCGGCATCGTGTTCCTGGTGTCGGGTCTGGCGTTCAAGCTGGGCGCCGTGCCGTTCCACATGTGGGTGCCGGACGTCTACCAGGGTTCGCCCACCGCCGTGACGCTGATCCTGGGCGGCGCGCCCAAGCTGGCGGCCTTCGCCATCACGCTGCGCCTGCTGGTCGACGGCCTGCACGGCCTGGCCGCCGATTGGCAGCCGATGCTGATGATCCTGGCCGTGCTGTCGCTGGCTATCGGTAACCTGACCGCCATCGCGCAGACCAACTTCAAGCGCATGCTGGCGTACTCCACCATTTCGCACATGGGCTTCGTGCTCTTGGGCCTGATGTCGGGTTCGGTCGCGGGCAAGCCGGAACTGTCGTCCGCCGCTTATGGTGCGTCGCTGTTCTACATGCTGACCTACGTGCTGACCACGCTGGCCAGCTTCGGCATCGTGCTGCTGCTGTCGCGCCAGGGTTTCGAGTGCGAGCATATCGACGACCTGAAGGGCCTGAACCGCCGCAGCCCGTGGCACGCCTTCATCGTGCTGCTGCTGATGTTCTCGCTGGCCGGCATTCCGCCGCTGGTGGGCTTCTACGCCAAGCTGGCCGTGCTGCAAGCGCTGATCAGCGCTGGCCACGTCACGCTGGCCGTGGTTGCAGTGCTGTTCTCGCTGATTGGCGCGTTCTACTACCTGCGTGTCGTCAAGGTCGTGTACTTCGACGAGCCGGTCGCCGATGTGGCCCCGATCGTCGCGACCGTCGGCCAGCGCGGCCTGCTGTCGATCAACGGCGCCATGATGCTGGTGCTGGGCCTGTTGCCCGGTGGCCTGATGGCGCTGTGCGTGCAGGCGATTCGCTCGTCGCTCAGCCTGTAAGCGGAACGCAGCCATGAACCAGACGCTGGCGGTATGGCTGTTGATCGCGCTGGCGCTGGTCAGCGCAAACCTGCCTTTCCTGACGGAACGCGTGTTTGCCGTCTTGCCCTGGAAACAGGGTGGGGCGGTGGCGGTCAAGCCGTTCTGGATGCGCCTGGTCGAAGTGCTGGTGTTCTACGCCATCGTGGGCGCGCTGGGATTTGCGTTTGAATCGACGCTGGGAAATCGCTTTTCCCAGACCTGGGAGTTCTACGCCATCACCTTGAGCTTGTATCTGGTGCTGGCGTATCCGGGGTTCGTGTACCGCTATCTGTTCAAACGGCACCCCCGCCTGCGCGCCTGATGGCCCGCCAATGCCTCTAACGCCCCGCCTGGGGCGTTTTTCATTTGGCGGCGAACAAAGTGGTGCACGCGGTGTCCGCCTGCATGGCGGGGATTCCATGGCGCTTTGCGAGCTGTCCCTGGTTTCGACTTCCGCCGAACCTCCGGCCCTTTCAGCGGACGTTCTTGACGCCCGCGGTCGGTAGCGACCGATGAAAGCCTCGTCGATCGAGTGTTGTATTTTTATCTTTTAGGGGGATTCAGGGCTTTCATTCAGGTTTCATTCAGCGCTCAGGATCAAAATCGCAACCGGTAAAAAAACAAGAATCGTTGCTATTCACATTCTGGAGAAGCTGGTTTGAAGCCCCAAGATTCGTATTCGCTGAATACGCTCGCGACCTCGCTCGCCGCGGCGATCGCGGCACCCGCCCTGTTCATCAGCCCTTACGCCGCCGCCCAGTCTGCGGACTCGGGTGTGACGCAGCTTTCTCCGGTCCGGGTGGAAGGCGAGGGGTCTTCGTACCAGACCGACACGGTGCCGTCCCCGAAAATGACCGCACCCTTGCTCGATACGCCGCGCACGGTGCAAGTGGTGCCCAAGCAGGTGATCCAGGATCAGGCGGCATCGACGTTGCAGGACGTGCTGCGCAACTCGCCCGGCATTACCTTCGGTGCGGGGGAAGGCGGTCGCCCAGGCGGAGATCTTCCGATCATCCGTGGGCAGAACTCGGCGGGCAGCCTGTTCCTGGATGGCATACGCGACAGCAGCACGCAGGTGCGCGACACGTTCAACCTGGAACAGGTGGAAGTGATCAAGGGCCCGGACTCGGTGTATTCGGGCCGGGGCGGCGCGGGCGGCAGCATCAACATGATCAGCAAGGCCCCCAAGGCGACTGACTTTACTGAGGCCACCGCGCAGATCGGCACGGACAACAACTACCGCGCCACCATCGACAGCAACTGGCGCCTGGCCGACAAGGCCGCCTTCCGCCTGAACGTGATGGGCAACAAGGGCGACGTCCCTGGCCGCGACAATGCGGTGGACTTCGAGCGCTGGGGCGTAGCGCCGTCGCTGATGCTGGGTGTGGGTACGCCGACTCGCATCACGCTGAGCTACTACCACTACCAAGACGACAGCATGCCGGACTACTCCATTCCGTATGACCCCAAGACGGGTCAGCCGGTGACGGAGACCATGGGCGTGAGCCGCAAGTCGTTCTATGGCCTGACCGGGCGCGACTTCATGAAGACGCGCGACGATGTCGCCACGGTGGACTTCCAACACGACTTTTCGGACAAGCTGCAACTGCGCAACGTGACCCGCTATGGCCGGGGCACCACGGACTTCGCCGCGACCAACCCGGACGATAGCAAGGGCAACGTGCCCAACGGGCTGGTGTACCGCGCGTTGAAATCGGGCTACTACGTCACCAAGAGCTTCGCCAACCAGACCGACCTGACCGGCGAATTCGACACGGGCAGCCTGAAGCACTCGTTCGACCTGGGTTTTGAATACAGCAACATCAAGCAGGACAAGGACAGCTACACGCAGAAGATTGCGAACGCCCCGATGGCCTGCAAGGTCAGCGCGACGGACCTGTCCAACCCGGCCTTGTGCTCGTCGTTGTGGGACCCGGATCCGGGCACCGATTATCCGGGCACGCTGACCCGCAACAACAATCCGGCGCGCTACAACACCGACACCCTGGCGCTGTACGGATTCGACACCATCAAGTTCAACGAACAGTGGCAGGCCAGCCTGGGCGCCCGCTGGGACAACTACCGCACCAGCGGCAGCAACATCGCTCGCGGCCGCAATGACCCGGCCGGCACCCCCGCGTTCTACAGCACCAGCCGCGACGACAGCCTGTTCAACTACCAGGTGGGCCTGGCGTACAAGCCGGTGCCCAACGGCACGATCTACGCCACCTATGGCACCTCGTCCACGCCTTCGGCGCTTGCCGGCGGCGCGATCAGCGATGCCGCATCGGTGACCAGCTCGTCGCTTGAACCCGAAAAGAGCCGCACGGTGGAAGTGGGCACCAAGTGGCAGGTCTTCGACGACCGCCTGACCTTGTCGGCGGCCGCTTTCCACGACACCCGCAAGAACACGAGCGTGGCCGTCTCCGCCACCGAAGTGGCGCAGGTGGGTGAGGCCAAGGTGCGTGGTATCGAACTGGGCTTCTCGGGCGCCATCACGCCCCGGTGGAACGTGTTTGGCGGCTACACCTTCATGGACAGCGAAATGACCAAGGGCGCCTACAACAGCGGCGCAATCGGCCAGGACCTGCCCAACACCCCGCGCAACGCCTTCAGCCTGTGGACCACCTACAAGGTGCTGCCCAAGCTGACGGTGGGCGGTGGCGCGTACTACGTGGACAAGGTGTATGGCAATTCCGACGCCACGCGCAATGCCGATGGCACGCCCAAGGCGCGCTGGGTGCCTTCCTACTGGCGCTTTGACGCCATGGCGGCCTACGAATTCAACGAACACTTTTCGGCGCAGTTGAACGTGCTGAACCTGTTCGACGAAACGTATTACACGAAGGCTTACGCGGCGCACTATGCGGCGCTGGGCACGGGCCGCGCGGCATTGCTGTCGGTGAAGATGCGGTATTGATCCGACACGCCTGATGAAAAATAGCCACCTTGAAGGTGGCTATTTTTTTGATGGCTCGCGGGCGAACGATCAGCCTTCGAACCAGTTCAGCACGCCGTCCAGGCCGGTGACGTTCAGCGCGTAGCGGGTCTGCTCGCGCACGACGGGTTTGGCGTGATAGGCCACCGGAAAGCCGGCCGCGCCCAGCATCAGCAGGTCGTTGGCGCCGTCGCCGATGGCGATGATCTGGTCTTTCGTGGCGCCATGCGTGCGGGCGAATTCGCGGAGGTACACGGCCTTGGCCTGGGCATCCAGGATGTCGCCCAGCACATGACCAGTCAGGAGTCCGTTGTCGATCTCCAGCGTATTGGCGTGCGCGCTGTCCAGTTTCAGGCGTTCACGCAGCCGGTCGGTGAAGAAGGTGAAGCCGCCCGAGACCAGCAGCACCTTGATGCCGGCCGCCTGAGCCGTGCTGACCAGCCGTTCCGCGCCGGGATTCAGGCGCAGCTTTTCCACATAGACCTGTTCCAGCGCCTCGGCGGGCACGCCCTTGAGCAGCGCTACGCGGCGGCGCAGGCTCTCCGCGAAATCCTTGATTTCGCCGCGCATCGCGGCCTCGGTGATTTCCGACACCTTGTCCTTCACGCCCACCACGCCGGCGATCTCGTCGATGCATTCGATGTTGATCAGCGTGGAATCCATATCCATCGCCAGCACCTTGCAGTCCGACAGCTTGAGCCCGGCAGGCACGAACGCCACGTCCACGCCCTTGCGGTCGGCCCAGGCCACCACTTCGGCGCGGGTCAGCGTGTCATGCTGCACGTCCAGCAGGCGGGCCGCGGTGTTGCTGATGCGCGCCACGCCCTGGGCCTGGGCCAGCGCGGCCAGTTGCTCGGCGTGTTCGATGGTCAAGCCGGGGGATTGGACGACAAGGTGATGGGTGGTCATAAGAATAGGGGCAGGGTTGCGGATTTACTTCAAGGCACGCAGCACGGCGCGGACGGCGTCTGAGCGGGCGGGGATCTGCGCGGCTTTGATCTCAACGCGCAATTTATCCTGTCCGGCCAGTTTGATGTTGCGCTGGCGTTGTACCAGCTCGATGATGCGGGCCGGATCCACGCTGGTCTTGGGGCCGAACTGGATCAGGGCCTGGGTTTCGCTGGCGTCGATCTTGACGATGCCCAGCGGCTGCGCGGCCAGACGCAGGCGGTGCGACGTCAGCAGCGTTTGCGCGGCTTCGGGCAGCTTGCCGAAACGGTCGATCAGTTCTTCCTGGATGTGGATCAGATCGTCTTCGTCGGCCGCGTGCGCCAGCCGCTTGTAGATGCCCAGCCGCGCGTGCACGTCGGCGCAATAGTCGGAGGGCAGCAGGGCGGGGGCATGCAGATTGACTTCGCAGGCCAGGTTGAACGGCGCGTCCAGGTCGGGTTCTTCGCCCGCGCGCAGCGCACGCACGGCTTCGTTGAGCATCTCGTTGTACATCGAGAAACCCACTTCCTGGATGTTGCCCGACTGCGAATCGCCCAGCACTTCGCCCGTGCCGCGAATTTCAAGATCGTGCATGGCCAAGTAGAAACCGGAGCCCAGCTCTTCCATGGCCTGGATGGCTTCCAGCCGCTTTTTCGCGTTGTTGGTGATGGCGTCCTCGCCGGGCGTCAGCAGGTAGGCGTAGGCCTGGTGGTGCGAGCGGCCCACGCGTCCGCGCAGCTGATGCAGCTGCGCCAGGCCAAAGCGGTCGGCGCGGTGGATCACGATGGTGTTGGCGCTGGGCACGTCGATGCCGGTTTCAATGATGGTGGTGCACAACAGCACGTTGTAGCGCTGCTGGTAAAAGCCCTTCATCACCTGTTCCAGCTCGCGCTCGGGCATCTGGCCGTGCGCCACCGCGATACGCGCTTCGGGCACCAGTTCTTCCAGGCGGGCGCGGCGGTTGTGGATGGTTTCCACCTCGTTATGCAGGAAATAGCACTGGCCGCCGCGCTTGAGCTCGCGCAGCAGGGCCTCGCGCAGCGTGCTGCCGTCTTCGCGCCGCACGAAGGTCTTGATCGCCAGCCGCTTTTGCGGCGCGGTGGCGATGACGGAGAAGTCGCGGATGCCTTCCAGAGACATGCCCAGCGTGCGCGGGATGGGCGTGGCGGTCAGCGTCAGCACGTCGACTTCGGCCCGCAACGCTTTCAGCGCTTCCTTCTGGCGCACGCCGAAGCGGTGCTCTTCGTCGATGATGACCAGTCCCAGGCGTTTGAATTTCACATCCTTGGACAGAATCTTGTGCGTGCCGATCACGATGTCGACCCGGCCGTCGTTGATGCCTTCGACGGCGGCCGCCACTTCCTTGGCGGAACGGAAGCGCGACAGTTCCACCACGCGCACCGGCCAGTCGGCGAAGCGGTCGGAAAACGTCTGTGCGTGTTGCTCGGCCAGCAGCGTGGTCGGGCACAGCAGGGCGACCTGCTTGCCGTTGGCCACCGCCAGGAAGGCGGCGCGCAACGCTACTTCGGTCTTGCCGAAACCCACGTCGCCGCAGACCAGTCGGTCCATGGGCCGGCCGGAAGTCATGTCGGCGATCACGGCCTCGATGGCGGCGGCCTGGTCCACGGTTTCTTCAAAGCCGAAACCTTCAGCGAACGCCTGGTAATCGTTCAGCGGCAGATTGAACGCAAAGCCTTCGCGCGCCGCGCGCTGCGCATACAGCGCCAGCAGTTCGGCGGCGGTGTCGCGCACTTGCTTGGCGGCCTTGCGGCGCGCCTTGTCCCACTGGCCGGAACCCAGCTGATGCAGCGGCGCGGCGTCGGGGTCGGCGCCGCTGTAGCGCGCGATGACGTGCAACTGCGACACCGGCACGTAAAGGGTGCTGCCGTTGGCGTATTCAAGATGGAGGAATTCCATCTCGCCTTCGCCCATGTCCATGTTGACCAGGCCGTGATAGCGGCCGATGCCGTGCTGCGCGTGGACGACGGGATCGCCGGCGCGCAGTTCGGACAGATCGCGCACCATCGCTTCGACGTTGCTGGCGCGTTCCTGGTCACGCTTGCCCCGGCGGCCTGTAGTGGCCAGGCCGGGGTACAGATCGTTTTCGGTCAGGAAGGCCAGATTGGCTTGCGGCAGGCCGAAGCCGGTCGCCAGCGGCGCGGCGACGATGCCGAAGTTGGCGTCGGACGCCAGAAAGGCTTCGATGGTGTCGGGCTGCGCATCGGGCGTTACGCCGAATTCATTCAGCATCTGCACCAGGGTCTCGCGCCGGCCGGCGGAGTCGGCGCACAGCAGTACACGGGTCTGCCGCGTCTGCACCAGCGCGCGCAGCTTGGCGATGGGATCGTCCGAACGTCGCGCTACGCTGACATCGGGCACCGGCTGAAAGTCGGGGTGAGGCTCGCCCGCCGTCAGCGACAGGCGACGGAATTCCTTGAGCCGCGTGTAAAGCGTTTCGCTATCCAGGAACAGCGCCGAGGGCGGCAGCACGGGGCGCTCGCGGTCGCTCTTCAAGAAACTGTAGCGGCTGGAGGTGTCCTGGTTGAAGCGCTGGATGGCGTCGTCGATGTCGCCGATGGTGACCGTGACGGTGCCCGCCGTGAGGTAGTCGAACAGCGTGGCGGTTTCTTCGAAAAACAGCGGCAGGTAGTATTCGACGCCCGCGAACGGGATGCCGTTGCCGATATCTTTATAGGGCAGGGCGCGCGAGGGGTCGCCCTCGAAGATTTCACGAAAGCGCGCGCGAAAGCGATTGCGCGAGTCTTCGTCCATGGGGAATTCGCGGCCGGGCAGCAGCTGCACTTCGCCCACCGGGTAAAGGCTGCGTTGCGTGTCCACGTCGAAGCTGCGGATGGTTTCGATTTCGTCGTCGAACAGATCCAGGCGGTAGGGCACCACCGAGCCCATTGGGAACAGATCGATCAGCCCGCCGCGCAGGCAGAACTCGCCGGGCGCGGTGACCTGGGTGACGTGGTTGTAATTGGCCAACGTCAGTTGCGCGCGCAGCGCCGCTTCGTTCAGCTTGTCTTTCTGCTTGAAGGAAAACGTGTAGGCCGCCAGGAACGAGGGCGGCGCCAGTCGGTACAGCGCCGTGGTGATCGGCACCGTCAGCACGTCCACCGTCTTCATCATCAGCGAATGCAGGGTGTGCAGGCGCTCGGAGATCAGGTCCTGGTGCGGGGAAAAGGCGTCGTAGGGCAACGTTTCCCAATCGGGCAGCTGCCGCACGCGCAGGTCGGGGGCAAACAGCTGGATCTCTTCGGCCAGCCGCTGGGCTTCTACCGGTTCGGCCGTCAGGATGACCAGCGGCGCGGACGCCTGCCGGGCCAGGTCCGCCAGCAACCAGGCGTCGCCGGAACCGGGCGGGCGGGGCTGCGCATAGCGAGCGCCGGCTTTCAGCGCGGACAAAGTAGAGGCGGTCGCAGGGACGGGCGGCGCGGCGGTGACGGGGGAAGTGGGGGTGGGCATCAGGATGGAAGCAGGCATCAAGCGGAAGATTATAAAATCACCGCACCATGTCTGACTCAATCATTGCGATCGTTCCCGCAGCGGGCGTCGGCGCCCGCGCCAGCCATCCCGGGGCGCAGCCCGTTCCCAAGCAATACCGTCCATTGGCCGGACAGCCCATGTTGCGTCACGCGGTACGCGCGTTGCTGGCCGACGACCGCATCGCCCAGGTTCGGGTGGCGGTGACGCCGGGCGATGGCTGGGTCGATGCGGCGCTGGCCGGCCTGCCGCGTACGGTCTGGCGGGCCTGCGGGGGCGCAACACGCGCCGATACCGTCGAGGGTGCGCTGGCTGACAGCGGCGTGGCCGACGATGCCTGGGTGCTGGTGCACGATGCGGCGCGCCCCGGGCTGCCGGAAGCGGCGTTGCGCCGCCTGATCGACGCTTGCCTGGCCGACCCCGTGGGTGGCCTGCTGGCGCTGCCGGTCGCCGATACCGTCAAGGGCGGGCGCGAGCGGGTCGAACGCACACTGGACCGCAATGGCTTGTGGTTGGCGCAGACGCCGCAAATGTTTCGGGCCGGCGTGTTGCGCGATGCGCTGACGGCGGCCTCCGTGAATGGCGTGACCGTGACCGACGAGGCCTCCGCCTTGGAAGCAGCCGGCTACGCGCCATTACTGGTCCCGGGCGCACTGCGCAACTTCAAGGTGACGTGGCCAGATGATTTCGAACTGATGGAAAAATGGCTATGAGCATTCCCTTTCGCGTCGGGCAGGGCTTTGACGTACACGCCCTGGTCGAGGGCCGGCCGCTGATCATCGGCGGCGTGACGATTCCGCACACGCATGGCCTGTTGGGGCATTCCGACGCTGATGTGTTGCTGCACGCCGTCACCGACGCGCTGCTGGGCGCGGCGGGCCTGGGCGACATCGGCCGCCACTTTCCGGATACGGATCCCGCGTTCAAGGGCGCGGACAGCCGTGTGCTGCTGCGCGAAGCGATGGAGCGCGTGCGCGCAGCGGGTTGGACGCCCGTGAACATCGACGCGACCCTGCATGCGCAGGCCCCGAAAATTGGTCCGCATGCGCCTGCAATGGTGAAGAACATCGCCGCCGATACCGGCTTGGCGGAAGCCGACGTAAACATCAAGGCCAAGACCAATGAGGGCTTGGGCTACCTGGGGCGCAAGGAAGGTATTGCGGCCACCGTGGTCACGCTTTTGTCCCGTGTCGACGCTTGAAGCCTCGATTATTTACTTTGATATACATCTTTAACAAATGAATAAGCAGGTCCATATGATTCGGAATATTCTGCGCTACCCAAATCGAATCACATGAGATATTCGGATGCATTTACGTGGCGCAGCCCTGCTCTTAGCCCTTGCCGCGCTGTGTGCTCCCGCACACGCGGAGTTTGAACAGCAGCTCGGCCCGCTTGCCGGCGGTGTCAGGCAGCAACTGTTGCAGGGGTGGACGGCGGGCTTGCAAGACGGTTGGTTCACCCTGCAGAACAAGGGCACGCCGGACAGCGAGCAGACGCTGTATGTCAGCGTTGGACCCGCACCCGAAGCCGGCCGGATCACCGACGTCAACGTGGTCGTCAATTCGCAGAATCCGAAGGCATCCATCGGCGTTGTGATGAACAACCGGGCGCGCAAGAGCCTGTGCCTGCTTGAAATTTCAGCAGACAAGAACACGCAGCTGTTCTGTCTGGATGGGCAGAATCGCCGCGAATTCGGATCCGTGCCCAACGTTGCCAAGCTGGACGGCTCGGATCGCATCAAAGTGGTTGAAGTGCCTGGCGCGGCGCGCTTCATCGTCAATGGACAGAAGATTGGCGACGTGGCCGACGTGCCCGCATTGGGTGCGGACATCGGCATTATGGCGTATGACGTCGGCACGTTCGGCATCGCGGATTTTTCCATCACGACCAACAAGGGCGCCAACCCGCCCGCAGCTCCCCCGGCATCCACCGGCTTGCCGCCTCGCGGCGGTGGCGCGGCCAGCGCGCCGCCGGCAGGTCTGCCGCCTCGTGGCGGCGGCACGGCCGCCAGCCCGCAAAATACGCAACCGCCTGCGAGCGCGCCTCGGTCCGGTCCTGCGGCCAGCCGTGACAATACGGGTCTGCCGGGTGCCGGGCCGTACCCGCGTTTCGGCGGTGACACAGAGCGCATCGTCGCGGTGTACATCGGCCTGATGAAGAGCATCTTCATGCACGAATTCGGCCACGCCCTGATCGGCGAACTGCAATTGCCGTCCACCGGCGCCGAAGAGGACGCGGTGGACATCTATGCGGCGCTACAGATCGTCGAGCCCACGATGTACCCGTCGGGCAACAAGGACGTGGACCGCATGGCGAGCGAGGCGGCGACCTATGCCGCCTTGCAGTGGTATTACAGCGGCAAGATTTCCGAGAACCGGGGGCAGGCGCCTTCGGCATGGCAGGACGAGCACACCGGCGACCTCAAGCGCTTCCGCAACATGCTCTGCATCATGTACGGCGGCAATCCCTCCGTGTTCGAATCCGTCGTTCGCCAGACCGGTTTCGAAGACCGTACCAAAGCCCGCTGCACGGATGAATTCAGCAAGCAGAATCGCGCGTGGCGCAAGATTCTGGCGCCTCATACGCGGGTCGGCACCTGGACGCCGGACGGCGAGCGGCCGGCCAATGCGCCGGGCGCGCCCGTGAACGTGGTGTTCGAGCCGTCGCAGCGCAAGATCGGCAATCTGTTCGCGAATAATCTGTCGGCCGCCATTGGCGAGAACATCAAGCTGCTGGGCAAGACTTATGTGCTGCCCCGCCCGGTGAACGTGACCTTCAAGGACTGCGGCAAGCTCAATGCCTGGTACAGCCCGCGTGAAGGCACGATCACCATGTGCTACGAGCTGATCGAAAACATCGCTGTGATGATTTCCGATATCGAAATGGGCACGGTGGGCGGTGAAGTCGTTGCCAAGGACGGGTCGGCCCCGCCGCCGCGCCAACAACAAGCGCCGGCGGGCCAGGGGCAGGGCGCTGCCGCCCCGACGGGCGGCTTCGATGAGTTGAAGGACAGCGGCATCCCGGCCACGACTCTGCTGTTTTCGGCGCCCTACAAGGGACCCACGCCCGTGCAGCATTACCGCGCCAAGGTGATCACGACCGGCGACCTGGTCCAGCTGATCAAGAACAACAAGAACCTGGTCATCGTCGACACCAGCGGGCTGGCCGATACCCTGCCCATCGCATATCCGTTGACCGACGCCGGGTCGGACGGCAGCGTCAAGGACCATCTGCAAAACGCGCTGGACGATTGGTTGCTGAAGAAATCGGGCGGCAATCGTGGCGTGCCGATCGTGCTGATGGGCGCCAGCATGGACGATCGCTCGTCGTACAACGCGGCCTTGCGTGTCGGCACGCTGGGTTGGGACGCTTACTGGTATCGCGGCGGCATGCAAGCCTGGGTGGCCAACGGGCTGCCGACCACGCCGGTGAAGGCGGCGCAAAACTGATTGCGCGCTGACGCCACTTGGGGCGATAAAAAGCCCGCCTGTTGTGAAACAGGCGGGCTTTTTGGTCTGGGGCCGCGGCGGCTTACTTGCCTTGCGCGGCGAGCGCCAGCGCAGCGGCGTTGACGACAGCCGCGATACGGCCAGCGTCACGCAGCTGTTCGGTCGTCAGGCCGTCGTTCTTCAGATTTTCGTAGTGCGAGGCCACGCAGAAATGGCACTTGCCGATGATCGAAGCCACCAGCGCGAACAGTTCAAAGCGCTTCTTCTCGACCCCGCCATGCGTTGCGTAGGCGTTCATGCGCAATTGCGCCGGCAGGCTCTTCAGGTTGGCATCGCCCGTCATTTCGACGTAGGGATACCAGGTGTTGTTCATGCCCATCAGCGCCGACGCGGTCAGGGCGGCATTGGCGTCGCCTTCCGACAGGCCGCTCTTGAAGGCTTCGACCAGCACCGGGCTGCGCGCGGCGTAGGCGGCGGACAGGGCGGCGCCTACGGCGTCTTCAGGCGCGAGGGTCGAGCGGGCAATGACGGCGTCCAGATTCAGGCGGATGTCCTTGGCCCAATCCGGCAGCTGTTCCTTAATGGTCGTAAGAAATTCCATAGTTTTTACCTATAATCTAGAGCAAGTAAAGCCCGGCGCCGGGCCTGCGGACAGGCCCTTGGCCGGGCTGGAAATTACAGCGTAGCGCCGCCAACCGTACGGTTGCACGGGCACAGCTCATCGGTTTGCAGACCGTCGAGCAGACGCAGAACTTCTTCCGGGTTACGGCCGACGTTCAGGTTGTTCACCGAAACGTGCTGGATCGTGTTGTCCGGGTCGACGATGAAGGTGGCGCGCAGAGCAACGCCAGCACCCTTTTCGCGGACGCCCAGTTGGTCGATCAGGGCACCGGTGGTGTCGCCGAATTGGTAGTGACCCAGCTTGTTCAGGTCCGGATGCTCACGGCGCCATGCCAGCTTGACGAATTCGTTGTCGGTGGAGCCGCCTAACAGAACGGCGTCGCGGTCTTCGAAATCCTTGGCCAGCTTGTTGAAGCCGACGATTTCGGTCGGGCACACAAACGTGAAGTCTTTCGGGTAGAAGTAGATCACCTTCCACTTGCCGGGGAACGAGCTTTCGGTGATGTCTTCAAACGCCGACACGCCATTTTCTTCGTGCTGGTTGAAGCCGGGCTTGACGCCGGTGACCTTGAAGGGCTCGAGTTTGTCGCCAACAGTTTTCATGTTTACTCCCAGTAGTTGTTGGTGGAGATAAGGCAGTGCCTCAAACCATAAATTCTACGCTATGGATTATCGTTGTCTAATTGATAATTCCTAAACTTGGCTTTGGGCAACTCTATCCGGGCGGTCAGTCCGCCGCCTTCTCGCGGCAGCATCCGCAGCGTGCCGCCCACGTGCTTGAGCAGGCGTTCCACGATTGCCAGCCCCAAGCCCGCGCCGCTCACGCCGGTACGCGCCGCCTCGCCACGCGAGAAGGGGCGCAGCAGCCGGTCCACGTCTTCGGGCGCAATGCCCGGGCCACGGTCACAGACTTCGATCACGATCATCCCGCCTTCGGCTTGCAGCGTCATGACAAGGTGCGCCATGCCGTCGCTGGACCGACCGTAGCGGCGGGCGTTTTCGATCAGGTTGCTGACCACGCGCTTGAGGTCCAGCGCCGTGATCCGCGCGCGCAAGCCCGGTTCCAGCGAGGCTTCCAGCTCGCCGCCCAGCGACGCAGTGTGGCTGCGCTCTCGCTCGTACAGTTCCGCCAGCACCGCTGAAATGTCGGTGGCCAGTTGGGGCAGGGTGCCGGCTGGCCGCGCGTATTCCATCAGTTGCCCGATGCTGTGGTCGATCTGGCCCAGGTCTTCGTCGATGGCCTGGCGCGCGTCTTCCGACACGCCGCTCAGTTCGATTTCAAGGCGCATACGCGCCAGCGGGGTGCGCAAATCGTGCGAAATCCCCGCCAGCATGAGTTCGCGGTCGGCTTCGGCCTGCCGTAAGTCCTTGGCCATGCGGTTGAACGATGCGTTCAGGTCGCGTATTTCCAGCGGCCCTTGCTCAGGCAAGGGCGCGGGCGTTTCCCCGCGCGAGAGCACCTGCGCGGCCCGGGCAAGCCGGGACAGGGGCCGGTTCACGAACCCCACGCTGACCGCCGCGCCGACAAGGGAAAGCAGCAACGCTGTCGCGCCCCATCCGAGCCATTCGATACCGCCGGTCAAACCGATCTGCTCTCGCTCGAAAACGAGCCAGTACAGGTCTTTTTCGATCTGGAAACTGACCCAGAAGCCGGGCACCTGGTTTACGCCCCAAGCAATCTGCGTCTCGGGGCCGAAGCGCGTGCGGATGTGTTGCGCCACGCGCTGCCAGTAGTCGTCGTCGGGAAGGGCTTCGGCAAAGTCGGTGACTTCGCGCGGGTAGACCTGAATGCCCTCGTTGGTGGCAAGGTCTAGCAGCAGCTTGCTGCGTTCACCGTTATGAGAATAGATCAGGGCCGTGCGCGTGATATTGACGGCCGTGATCACCCTCTGCGCCATTTGATTGGCGCGCGGTCCCAGCTCCATGCTGAAAAATACTTGAAGCCACGCGCCCAGGCTGACCAGCATCAGCGCTGCGAGCAGCAGGAACGTGCGGCCGAACAAGCCGAGCCGCAAACGTGAAGTCAGGTTCCTGAAGGTTCTGCGCAAGCGGGGCACGAGGCTGCGCTCCTGCCCAGGGCGGGCGAGCCGATCAGCTACCACCGTCCGGCACAAACACGTATCCGAGACCCCAAACGGTCTGGATGAACACGGGCTTGGACGGATTGGGTTCGATCAGCTTGCGCAGGCGCGAGATCTGCACGTCGAGACTGCGATCGAAAGCTTCGTATTCGCGGCCGCGCGCCAGTTCCATGAGCTTGTCGCGGGACAGGGGAATCTTCGGATGGCGCGCAAACACCTTGAGCACCGAGAATTCACCCGTGGTGATGGGCACCTGTTCACCGTTGCGCGTGAGCGTGCGGGTGGACAAGTTCAGCACGTAGGGGCCGAAGGCGATCGATTCGTTCTCCTGGCTGGGAGCGCCAGGATGTTCCTCGGTGCCGCGACGGCGCAGGATCGCATTGATCCGCGCCAGCAGTTCCCGGGGGTTGAACGGTTTGGACAGGTAGTCGTCCGCGCCCATCTCCAGGCCCACGATGCGGTCGATTTCTTCCGCCTTGGCCGTGAGCATGATGATGGGGGTATTGTCGTGGCCACCGCGCAGCCGACGACAGATGGACAATCCATCTTCGCCGGGCAGCATCAGATCCAGCACGAGCAGGTCAAAATGCTCGCGTTGCCAGAGTTTGCCCATCTCTTTGGCGTCTTCGGCGACGAAAACGTTGAATCCCTGCTCGGACAAATACCGGCGCAGCAAATCGCGCAAGCGCGGATCATCGTCAACGACGAGGATTTTTCGGGTGGGGGTGGTGTTTTGCGTATTCATGGCCGGAAATGTAACAGTGACAAGAACCAGCGGCTAGTGGGCGTTCACAAGATATTACACATTGCGAACCATGGTTGAAATCCCCCTTACAACCGGGGGCGGACCCGCGTATTTCGTACAATCTGCATCTATGGAACTAAACCTGCTGGCTTTGGAAACCTCTTCGTCCCGTTGCGGCGTGGCTTTGCTGCGGACGGTCGATGGCCGTTTGGAGGTCATCACCCGCGAACACGAGGGCTCGCAGGAGCATGCGGAACGCCTCTTGCCGATGGCGAACGAGCTGCTTGCCGAGTCCGGCCTGGCGCCCACGGCGCTGCATGCGGTGGCGTTTGGCCAGGGGCCCGGGGGCTTTACTGGCCTGCGCGTGGCCTGTGGCGTGGCGCAAGGCATGGGGCTGGGGCTGGGAATTCCGGTGCTTCCCGTAGTATCGCACCAGGCGGTCGCCGCGCAGGTGCCCGGGGCCGGTCCGGCAGACGCCATCGTCGTGGCGCTGGACGCGCGTATGAACGAAGTCTATCTGGCGGTCTATCGCCGTACGGACTCGAATTCTTCGGAAGATAGCGGCTGGGAAGTGCTGCAAGCGCCCCTCTTGATCGCCGCGGCCGAGGTCGTGCCCTGGACGGCGCACCATCTTGCCGGCTGGTCAGAAGCGGCCGGCCAGGCGCTGCGCCCTGTGCTCGCGGGTGACGCCTGGGATGCCTACGCGTCCGAAATGACGCCTGTGGCGGGCTGGACACGCGCCGCCGAGGCCTTGCGCCCGGAAGCGGCCAGCGTGGCCCGGCTGGCGCGCCAGGGCTGGCTGCGCGGCGAAGCGTTGCCGCCCGAAGAGGCCGCGCCGCTGTATGTGCGCGACAAGGTCGCGTTCACCACCGCCGAACGCATGCGCGGCGAGGGCGGCAACCCGAAAGCCCAGCCGTCGCTTACGCCGCAAGCCGCAGAACCGCAGCCATCCTCCGACACGCCGCAACCGTTGACGCACGCGGACCTGGACGACGTCGTCGCCCTGGAGGCCCACGTCCAGGCGTTTCCGTGGACGCGCGGTAATTTCGTCGACGCCTTATCCGCAGGATACGGCGCGTGGGTGCTGCGCCGCGATGGCAGGGTCATCGCCTTCTGCATCCTGATGTACGCCCCGGATGTGGCGCATTTGCTGGTCATCGCGGTTTCCAAGGACCTGCATCGCCAGGGGCTGGGGGGCATTCTCCTTCAATGGTGCGAGGAACAGGCGCGTCAGCGCGGGCTGGAAGGCGTGTTGCTGGAAGTGCGCCCGTCCAATACTTCGGCCGTCAGCTTCTACCGCCACCATGGCTATTTGCAGATCGGCGTGCGCCGGGGGTACTACCCGGCGGAAAAGGGCACGCGAGAAGACGCGCTGGTGATGCAGAAGCGCTTTGCGACCGACGAGCAGGTGGCGGCATGACGTTGCCAATGCCCGCCGTGGCGCCTCGCGTCAATCCGCTGCAACGCATCTGGCTGCGCGAAATCGGCATGGAGCGGCTGTGGCTGCGTCCGTCGCCAGTTGAAGCCAAGCCGCTTGCCGCACCGCAAGTGCCTGTTTCGAAACCGGTTTTGCCGGCAGCGGCGCCGCCAGCGCCCGCGCCCGTTGCGCTGGCGGCGCCCGGCATCGAGCCCTCGGCCACGGTTGCCGAGCAGCCCCCGGTCGTCGCCGATCCGGTCGCGCCGATACCCGCGGCCGCCTTCGTTCCGACCGAGCGGGCTTCCGGACGGCCGGGCATTCCGGCGTCCATCCTGAATCGAACGGGTCCACCGCCGCGCCCCGTTCCCAAGACCGCCGAAGAAGAAGCCGTCGAAGCGCCTCGCATTCCTGTCGCCGAGGCCGTCAAGAACGCCAATCTGGACGAGCTGCGCGAGCATGTGGTGGCCTGCACGGCTTGCGGGCTGTGCCAGGGACGCCGCCATGCGGTGTTTGGCCACGGCGCAACCCCCACCCGCTGGCTGGTCGTGGGCGAAGCGCCGGGCGAGCAAGAGGACCGGCAGGGCCACCCCTTCGTCGGCCGTTCGGGGCAGTTGCTGGACGCCATGCTGGCCGCCGTGGGGATGAGCCGGGATACCGACGTGTTCATCACCAACGTCATCAAGTGCCGTCCCCCGGGCAACCGCAATCCCAAGCCCGAAGAGATCGCGTCTTGCAGCCCCTATCTGATGCGGCAGATCGCGCTGCTCAAGCCCGAGCGCATCCTCGTGCTGGGCCGCTTTGCCGCGCAGACGCTGCTAGGCACGGACGCCACGATCGGCAGCCTGCGCGGTCGCGTGCATACGCTCAAGACGGAAGACGGAAGCGAGATTCCGCTTATCGTCAGCTATCACCCCGCGTACCTGCTGCGCAGCCCGTCCGAAAAGGCGCGGGCGTGGCAAGACTTGAAGCTGGCCTCACGGATGGCCTGACCCGGCGTCGGGCATCGTCCGAGCAGGGCAATAAAAAAACCGGGCCATGGCCCGGTTTTTTTATTGGCAGATCAATCGTTTAGTGCGTGGAGTCCAGCGCGCGGCCATGGCCTTCCTGGCCGATCTGGTCGTGCAGGTCGGGGTTGGCCAGCATGTTGCGCTTGCTCCAGCGCATGAACACGACCATCAGCACCGCGACCACCGTACCGAAGATCACGATGATCACGTTGATGGGCAATTGCAGCCACAGCAGCAGCGTGTACATCGCAACCATCAGCAGGATGTTGAGCTGTTCATTGAAGTTCTGGACCGCGATGGAATGCCCGGCCGACAGCAGCACGTGGCCGCGATGCTGAAGCAGAGCGTTCATCGGCACCACGAAGAAACCGGCCAGTCCGCCCGTGAGCAGCAGCAGCAGGTAGACGCTCCAGGGCGAATAGACGAGCGGCATCAGCAGCACGACCAGCCCCATGGCGGCGCCCACCGGCAGCACGGCCAGCGCGCGGCGCAAGGGGATGCGGCCAGCCAGGATGGAGCCCACGACGGTGCCCAGCGCCGCCACGCCCATCAGCATCGACGCCTTGTCCAGTTGATAGCCCAGGTGGCTGCGGCCCCATTCGATCACGATCAGTTGCAGCGTGGCGCCCGCGCCCCAGAACAGGGTGGTGACGGCCAGCGAGATCTGGCCCAGCTTGTCCTTCCACAGCACGCAGACGTAGCCCCAGAACGTGCGGATCAGGCGCACCGGGTTTTTCTGCTGCGGGGGGTAGCGCACGTGGGTGCGCGGAATCATCAGATTGCACAGCGCTGCCAACAGATACACGAAGGCAATCACCAGAATGGCGGCTTCGGCAGGCGTGTGCACCAAGCTGCCGATGAAAGAATGGCTCAACAGCGCGGTGGATACCGAGGACGAGATCAGCAGGCCGCCCAGCACCGTGCCCAGGATGATCGAGAACACCGTCAGGCCTTCGATCCAGCTATTGCCCTTGACCAGCATGTGCGGGGGCAGCATTTCGGTGACGATGCCGTACTTGGCGGGCGAATAGGCCGCAGCCCCGATCCCGACCACGGCATAGGCGCCACACACCAGGTAAGTCTGATATTCCGGGGCGACGCCAATGCTGGCGTACGAGAACATCAGCAGACAGCCGGCCACCTTCAGGGCGTTGGTGGAGAACATCACGCGGCCCTTGGGGAAGGAGTCCGCGATGGCGCCGACAAAGGCCGCCAGCACCA
Organism: Achromobacter piechaudii NBRC 102461; assembly: GCF_001571245.1. Taxonomy (GTDB): domain Bacteria; phylum Pseudomonadota; class Gammaproteobacteria; order Burkholderiales; family Burkholderiaceae_B; genus Achromobacter; species Achromobacter piechaudii. Next base: position 669,082 of record NZ_BCTK01000005.1, read on the forward strand.
CGTAGGCCAGCGCGAACGACCATTTCATCATGGGCGCCAACCAGTCGGGGCCGTGCAGCTCCTGAATCAAGGCGATGGCTGCGATGAACAGCGCATTGTCCGCCAATGACGAGAAGGCCTGCGCGGCCATGACCAGATAGAAACCACGTTTCAAGAATGTCCCCGTTCTTTGGCCTGAGCCCGGCCGATCCGCGTGAAAATTATGTGTCGTGCCAAAAAGTGTCAGGGAGTATAGCCGGAGCCCGGAGCGGGGCCATTGAGCGTTTGCCCGTGGGTTGACCATTACTGACGTTTGGCGACAGACTGCCTGCGGTATCATACGACCCATATGTGAGCCGGCCCTTCGTGGGCCGGTTTGCAATCTGTGCGGCAGGTCCGTTAACGCCTTTCGTCAACCCACCCCGTCGTCATCGTACTGTGCGTCTTACTCAGCTAAAACTCGCCGGCTTCAAGTCCTTCGTCGATCCCACCGTGATTCCCGTGCCCAGTCAACTGGTTGGCGTGGTGGGTCCGAACGGCTGCGGAAAATCGAACATCATCGACGCCGTGCGCTGGGTGCTGGGCGAGGCCAAGGCCTCGGAACTGCGTGGCGAATCCATGCAGGACGTTATTTTCAACGGCTCGGGCAACCGCAAGCCGGCCGCGCGGGCGTCGGTGGAGATGGTCTTCGACAACAGCGAAGGGCGCGCCGCCGGCCAATGGAGCACCTACGCCGAAATCGCCGTGCGACGCGTGCTGACGCGCGACGGCACCAGCAGCTACTTCGTCAATAACCAGCAGGTCCGCCGCCGCGATATCCACGACATCTTCCTGGGCACCGGCCTGGGCGCTCGGGGTTACGCGATCATCGGGCAGGGCATGATCAACCGCCTGATCGAGGCGCGTCCTGAAGAGTTGCGGGTGTTCCTGGAAGAAGCGGCCGGGGTGTCGCGCTACAAGGAACGCCGCCGCGAGACCGAAAACCGCCTGTCCGACACGCGCGAAAACCTGACCCGCGTGGAAGATATCCTGCGCGAATTGAACAGCCAGCTTGAAAAGCTGGAAGCCCAGGCCGAAGTCGCCACGCGTTACCGCGAGCTTCAGGCCGACGGCGAAAAGAAACAGCATTCCCTGTGGTTCCTGAAGGAAACCGGGGCGCGCGAAGAGCGCGCCAAGAAGGCCCAGGAAATGGCGCAGGCGCAGAACGAGCTTGAAGCCGCCATCGCCGGCCTGCGGGCGGGCGAAGCCGCGCTGGAATCGCGCCGTCAGGCCCACTATGCGGCCAGCGACGCGGTACATACCGCGCAGGGCGCGCTATACGAGGCCAACGCGCAGGTCAGCCGGCTGGAAGCCGAGATCCGCCACGTCGTCGATTCGCGCAACCGCTTGCAGGCGCGCCGCGACCAGTTGCAGCAGCAGATCGCCGAATGGACCAGCCAGCGCGAACACTGCACTGAACAGATCGCCCAGGCCGAAGAAGACCTGGCCGCCGCCGCCGCCCGTACCGAAGAAGCGCGCGCCACGGCTGAAGACGCCCAGGCTGGCTTGCCCGCCGTCGAACAACGTGTGCGCGAGGCCGCCTCGGGGCGCGACGAAATGCGCGCCGCGCTGGCCCGAGTCGAGCAGAACCTGGCGCTGGTCGCCCAGACCCAGCGCGACGCCGACCGCCAGATGCAGGTGCTGGAACAGCGCCGCGAACGGCTCCAGCAGGAACTGCGCGAACTGCATGCGCCCGATCCCGTCCGCCTGGAACAACTGGCCGGCGACCGCCTTGCCGGCGAAGACCAGCTGGAAGAAGCGCAGGAAGAACTGGCCACGCTGGAAGGCCGCGTGCCTGAAGCGGATGCCGAGCGCAGCCGCGCCCAGGCCGCCGCCCAGACCGACGCGCAGAATCTGGCGCGCCTGGAAGCCCGCCTGTCGGCCCTGGTGAAGTTGCAGGAAGACGTGCAGAAGCAGGGCGCGCTGGAACCCTGGCTGGCCAAGCACGAGCTGGCCGGCCTGTCGCGCCTGTGGCAGAAGCTGCATGTGGAACCGGGTTGGGAAACAGCTCTTGAATCCGCGCTGCGCGAACGCATGGCGTCGATGGAAGTGCGCAACCTGGATTGGGCGCGCGCCTTCGCCGAAGATGCGCCGCCCGCCCGCCTGGCCTTCTATCAGCTGCCAGCCGCGGCCCCCGCACCGGCCGCCCCGGCTGGCTTGACGCCGCTGGCCAGCCTGCTGCGCATCACCGACCCAGACCTGCGCACGCTGCTGAATGAATGGCTGGCTGGCGTCTATACCGCCACCGACGTCACGCAAGCCCTGGCCATGCGCGCCACCTTGCCGGCTGGCAGCGCCTGCGTGGTCAAGGCCGGCCACCTGATCGACGCGCACAGCGTCCGCTTTTACGCGCCGGACTCCGAACAGGCCGGCCTGTTGGCCCGCCAGCAGGAAATCGAAAACCTGCAACGCGAAATCAAGGCCCAGCAACTGATCGCCGATCAGGCGCGCGCCGCGGTTGCGCGAGCCGAGGCGGCCTGGCAGCAGGTCTCGCAGGCCATAGCGCCGGCGCGCACGCGCGTGGCCGAAGTCACGCGCCGCGTGCACGACATCCAGCTTGAGCATTCGCGTCTCCAGCAGCAGGCCGAACAATCGGGCGAGCGGGCATCGCGCCTGCGCCAGGACCTGGAAGAAATCAAGGTTCAGGAAGAAGACCTGCGCGCCACCCGCGAAGAAGCCGAAGCCCGCTTCGAGACGCTGGACGAAGAACTGGCCGAACATCAATCCCGCTTTGCCGATGCGGAAATGGACGGCGAGACGCTGGCCGCCCAGGCGGAAGCCGCCCGCACGCGCCTGCGCGAGCTGGAGCGCGCCGCTCAAGAAGCCGAATTCGCCGAGCGGGGTATCCAGGTCCGCATCACCGATCTGCAACGCAATCAGCAACTGGCGGCCGATCAAAGCCAGCGCGGCACGGTCGAACTGGAACAGCTGATGGGCGAGCTGACCGAATTGGACGCCTCGGCTTCCCAGGCCGGTCTGCAGGATGCGCTGGAAGCGCGCGCCGAGCGCGAGGAAGCGCTGTCGCGGGCGCGCCAGGAAATGGAAAATCTGGCGGCCCTGTTGCGGGGCGCTGATGAAGATCGCCAGCAGCAGGAACAGACGCTGGAACCGCGCCGCGCGCGCATCATGGAACTGCAATTGCAGGAACAGGCCGCGCGTCTGGCGGAAGAGCAATTCACCGAACAGTTGAACGCTCGCGAAGTCGACCGCGAGGCGCTGGCCCAGGACCTGGCCAACCGCCCCGAAGAATGGCGTCGCGCCAGCTGGCTGCAACAGGAAGTGGGGCGGATCTCGCGCCAGATCGAATCGCTGGGCTCGGTCAACCTGGCCGCGCTGGACGAATTGAACACCTCGCGCGAACGCAAGGGGTTCCTGGATTCTCAGCACCAGGACTTGATGACCGCCATCGAGACCCTGGAAGACGCGATCCGCAAGATCGACCGCGAAACGCGCGAGCTGCTGCAAGAGACGTTCAATATCGTGAACGGCCACTTCGGCGAGCTGTTCCCCAAGCTTTTCGGGGGCGGCGAAGCCAAGCTCAGCATGACCGGCGAGGAAATCCTCGACGCCGGCGTGCAGGTGATGGCGCAGCCCCCGGGCAAGCGCAACAGCACAATCCACCTGTTGTCGGGCGGCGAAAAGGCACTGACCGCGACCGCGCTGGTGTTCGCGCTGTTCAAGCTGAATCCGGCGCCGTTCTGCCTGCTGGACGAGGTGGACGCGCCGCTGGACGACGCCAACACGGAACGCTACGCAAACCTGGTCGCCAACATGAGCGAGCAAACGCAATTCCTATTTATTTCGCACAACAAGATCGCCATGCAAATGGCCAAGCAGCTGATCGGCGTAACCATGCAAGAGCAAGGGGTTTCGCGTATCGTTGCGGTAGACATAGATTCGGCCGTGCAGATGATGGCCTCCGAAGCGGCATAAACCCCATATTTAGAAAGGCGCCGCCCTCCTGGCGCGGGATGTACACATGAGTGATTTGCAGATCGGGCTGATAGCCCTGGGCGTCTTGCTGATACTGCTGGTGTTGGGATTCAACTGGTGGCAGGACCGGCGCGTCCGGCGCAAGATGCAAAGCCATTTCCCTACGTCTGAACAAGATCCGTTGCTGGGTGCCGGCGCGGCTGGCGCTGCGTCGGCCACGGCCGCTGGCGCGAGCCGCCGCGAGCCCGGCATGGGCGGCGACGCCCCACGTTCGCAGCCGGGCCAGCCCGCGCCGGTGGATCCGGGCAGCGATGCCGATGATGCCGAAGAGCCCGATCCCGCTTGCGAAGTCGTCATCGAAATCAATTTTGCCGAGCCGGTTCGCGGCGCCGATCTGCTTCCCTACATGCAAAGCCTGCGCCACGTCGGCCGCAAGCCCATGCGCGTGTTTGCCGAAACGGACCAACGGCGCCATCGTGCGCGCGTGCATGCCGGCGAGTCCTACGCATCGATGCAACTGGCGGTATTGCTGGCCAACCGCAGCGGCCCGCTCACCGCGATCGAATGGTCGCAAGCCTGGGCCCGCGCCCAGGACATGGCCGAACGCTTCGACGCCAACATCGAAGGCCCCGACCAGCAAGCCGTGCTGGAGCAGGGCGCTCGCCTGGACGACACCTGCGCCGCCCTGGACACCCAGGTCGGCCTGACGCTTCTGTTGGGCGCGGCGCAACCGGCTGCCGAAGTTCTGGCGGTCGCCCGCGACACCGGGTTTGTGGCTGACGGCAACCGCATGGCCTGGCCGGCGGAAAACGGCGTGACCCGCTTCACGCTGTCGCGCGCCGATGGCGCTGCCTTCGACGCAGGCATGGGCGGGGTTGAACGTCTTTACCTGCTGCTGGATGTGCCTTGTGCTCCCGCTGACACCCGCGCCTTCGGTCGCATGGTGGATGTGGGCCGCGATCTGGCCGCGCGCCTGCGTGCCGAATTGGTCGATGACCAGGGCAAGCCTTTGGCTGAAGGGTCTGAAACGGTGATCGACGAACGCCTTCAAGTGCTCTTCGAACAGCTCGAACAAGCGGGCCTGCCCGCCGGAAGCGAGCGCGCTCAACGGGTGTTTGCGTAAATGAGTCGAGCGTCTGGTGAAGTCAACCCGGCCGAGACCGCGGCGCGTCTGCGCGCCGAGCTTGAACAGCACAACGTCCGCTATTACGTCTACGACGAGCCCTCGATTTCGGATGCCGAATACGACGGGCTGATGCGGCAGCTCGAAGCCCTTGAGGCCGAGCATCCCGAACTGATCACGCCGGAATCGCCCACGCAGCGCGTGGGTGCGGCACCGGTCTCGGCCTTTGGCAGCGTGAGCCATGCCGTGCCCATGCTGTCCCTGAACAACGCCTTCGCGGAAGAAGAAGTGGTGGCGTTCGACCGTCGCGTGACGGACACGTTGCGCGGCGCGGGCCTGTTGGGGCCGGCGCAGCAAGCCGATTATTTCTGTGAATTGAAGCTCGATGGCCTGGCGATCAGCCTGCGCTACGAAGACGGGCGGCTGGTGCAGGCCGCCACGCGCGGCGATGGCCAGACGGGCGAAGACGTGACGTCCAACATCCGCACCATCAAGGCCATTCCGCTCCAGCTCAAGGGCGCGGCGCCGAAGGTGTTGGAAGTGCGCGGCGAAGTGCTGATGAATCGCACCGACTTCGAAAAGTTGAACGAAGCCCAGGCCAGGCGCGACGAAAAGATCTTCGTCAATCCGCGCAACGCGGCGGCAGGTAGCCTGCGCCAGCTGGATCCGCGCATCACCGCCAAGCGGCCGCTGCGATTCTTCGCGTACGGCTGGGGCGAAGTGCAGGGCTTGCCGGGCAAGCAGAGCGGCCTGTTCGACGAGGCCACGGCCGGCGCCGGCCAGGCATCGCAACTGCCGGAAAAATCCCATGGCGCGATGTTGGCCTGGCTGCACGAACTGGGCCTGCCGGTAAATCTGAAGCACAACGATCGTGCGACGGGCGCGGAAGGCCTGATGGCGTTCTATGCCAAGGTCGGCGAACTGCGCGCCAGCTTGCCTTACGACATCGACGGCGTGGTCTACAAAGTGGATTCCCTGCCGGCGCAGAAGGTGCTGGGCTTCGTGGCGCGTGCGCCGCGCTTCGCGCTGGCGCATAAGTTCGCCGCGGAAGAAGCCACCACCACGCTGCTCGATATCGAAGTGCAGGTGGGCCGCACGGGCGCGATCACCCCGGTGGCGCGCCTGAAGCCGGTCTTCGTGGGCGGCGTCACGGTCACCAACGCCACGCTGCATAACGAAGACGAAATCCGCCGCAAGGATGTGCGCAAGGGCGACACGGTCATCGTGCGCCGCGCGGGCGATGTGATTCCCGAAGTGCTGGGCCCCGTGCTGGAAAAGCGTCCCGACGACGCCCAGCAGTTCGTGATGCCCACCGCCTGTCCGGTCTGTGGCTCGGCCATCGAACGGCTGGAAGACGAAACCATTGCGCGTTGCACGGGCGGCCTGTTCTGCGCCGCACAGCGCAAGCAGACCCTGTGGCACGCCGCCAGCCGCAAGGCGCTGGATATCGAAGGCCTGGGCGAAAAGCTGGTCGACCAATTGGTCGACAGCGGCCGCGTCAAGACGCTGGCCGACCTGTACAGCCTGCGCCCGCTTGAACTGGTGGGGCTGGATCGCATGGGCCAGAAGTCGGCCGACAACCTGGTTGCCGCCATCGACAAGGCGCGCGCGCCGGCTTTGAACCGCCTACTCTTCGCGCTGGGCATCCGCCACGTGGGGGAAACCACTGCACGCGACGTCGCGCGCCATTTTGGCAGCATCGACGCCATCATGGACGCCGACGAAGAGGCGCTGTCATCCGTGCCCGACGTAGGCCCGGTCGTGGCCGCTTCCATCCGCCGCTTCTTTGCCGAACAGCACAACCGCGACGTGATCGAGCAGTTGAAGGCGCAGGGGGTGAACCCGGTGGCGGAAGCCGCGCCGCAAGGCACGACGCTGGCGGGCAAGACCTTCGTGCTGACCGGCACCTTGCCCAATTGGACGCGCGAAGAAGCCTCGATGCATATCCAGGCGGCGGGCGGCAAGGTCACCGGCTCGGTTTCCAAGAAGACTGCATACCTGGTGGCCGGCGAAGAGGCGGGCAGCAAGCTCACCAAGGCGCAGGAACTGGGCGTGACCGTGTTGGACGAAGATGCACTCAAGGCACTGCTGGGCATGTCGTAGCCGGCATCCGGCTGGGGCCTGCCTTGCTTTGCACGAAGGTTTTGCTCCCGCTTGAGACGAAAAAAAACTGCCCGCGGGCAGTTTTTTTCGTCTGGCGAAGGCTTACTGGATCTTGGCCTTGTCGCGCAGTTGCTTCTGGTAGTCGGCCAGGGTTTGCTGGCGCAGCATTTCTTCCAGTTGCGGACGGACCTGATCCAGCGGCGGGAATTCCACCGGGCGGGTGTCGTCAACCATGATGATGTGCCAGCCAAACTGGGTTTGCACCGGCTTGTCGACCAGTTGGCCCTTCTTGAGCTGGGTCACGGCTTGCGCGAACGGCTGGACGTAGTTGGTCGGGGGAGCCCAACCCAGATCGCCACCCTTTTCGGCGCTGCCGGGGTCCTTCGAGTTCTTCTTGGCCAGATCGTCGAACTTGCTCTTGTTGCTCTTGATCTGGGCCAGCAGGTCATTGGCCGTCTTCTCGTCTTCGACGAGGATATGACGGACCTTGTATTCCATCTTGCCGGCTTGTTCTTTCTTGATCTTCTCGTATTCGGCGGTGACCTTGGCGTCCGAAACCGGATTCTTGGCCAGGTAGTCGGCCATCAGCGCGCGCACCAGGATGCCTTGGCGGGCCAGTTCGATTTCGGTCTGAACGTCGGCTTGCTTGGCGATGCCGCTGGATTCGGCGGCTTGCACGAAGATCTGGCGGTTGATCATTTCTTGCTTGACCTGTTCGCGCAGTTGCGGCGAGTCGGTCGCGCCTTGGCTGACCAGCAGCTTGACGAATTGATCCAAATTCTTTTGCGGAATGGCCTTACCGTTGACGGTGGCCACGTTCTGCGCGAAAGCAGGCACGGCGATGACGCAGGCCGCAGCCAGCATGACGATGCGTTTCATGAATATCCTTTTACTTTCTATTTGGGAGCCTGGGCATCTAGCGCAAGCGCATGAATCGGATAGGGGATCAAATCTTGCAAATGATGATACACCAGCCTATGTCGCGCAACGGCGGAGAGCCCCGTGAAGCAAGGCGCTACGATGTGCACGCGATAGTGGCCGGCGCCGTTTTTACTGCCTTCGTGGCCGGCATGCAAATGCGAGTCGTCCAGAATGTCCAGCGTGACGGGTTCCAGGGCGGCGAGGCGCTCTCGGATGAGGGTGATGCGATCGGTGTTTTCGGACATGGCGGCAATATGAAAGTTCCGACGCGCCGCCAGTGGCGGGCGCGCCAATTATTGAGCCGTCTGGCGAATCAGGGCTTGCCCGGCGGGTTGCCGGAACTGGCATTTTCGTCGGTCTGGATGTGTTTGCCCAGCCACACCGATTGGCCGATCACGAACACGACCATCAAACCCATCAGGCCGAAGGCCTTGAAGCTGACCCATTGCGACTCGGTGAAGTGACCCGAGAACGCCACATACAGGTTCAACGCGCCGGCGACAAGGAAGAAAGCCGCCCAGACCAGGTTGAGCTTGTCCCATGCCGCGTCGGGCAGTTGAATCTGCTTTTCCATCAGTCGGCGGATCAGGTTGCGGCCGAACAGGAAGCGGGAAACCAGCAGCGCGCCGCCAAACAGCCAATACAGGACGGTGGGCTTCCACTTGATGAAGACATCGCTGTGCAGCCAGATGGTGGCGCCGCCAAAGACCAGGATGACCGTCAGGTTGATCCAGTGCATCGCTTCGGTGGCGCGGCCGGTGGCCTTGAGCCACACAATCTGCAACACCGCGGCCGCCATGGCGACGCCGGTGGCGATGAAGATGTCCGTGTACCGATAGGCGATGAAGAACAGGAACAGCGGGAACAGGTCGAACAGAAACTTCTTCATTCGTCTTTTATGGGTTCAAACGTCATCGACAGGGAGTTGATGCAATAGCGCAGCCCGGTGGGTTCGGGGCCGTCAGGGAAGACGTGGCCCAGGTGCGAGTCGCACACATTGCACAGCACTTCGGTGCGGACCATGCCGTGGCTGACGTCGCGTTCTTCGCGCACCAGTTCGGGGTCCAGCGCCTGGAAGTAGCTGGGCCAGCCGCAGCCGGCGTCGAATTTGGTGTCGGATGCGAACAGGGCGGTGCCACAGCCGACGCAGCGATAGATGCCCGGCGTGAACGTGTTCCAGTAACGCCCGGTGAATGCGCGTTCGGTACCCTTTTCACGGGTGACCACGTATTCTTCGGGGGACAGTTGTGCACGCCATTCGGCGTCGGATTTGCGTACTTTTTCCATATCAGCTCTTGGAGTCCCGATGCCCGAAATGGTTCGGGCATAATCGCGCCCCATGTTAATCGAGTTTGACCAGGCGGTAGTGGCCACGCCCCAGGCAGAAGTGTTGCGCGGGGTGAGCGCGACCCTGGCCGAGCGCCGCATCGGCATCGTGGGTCCCAATGGCGCGGGCAAGAGCACGCTTGCGCGCCTGCTCAATGGTCTGGTGCTGCCCTCGTCGGGCAGCGTGCGGGTGGATGGGCTGGACACCCGGCACGACCTGAAGGCGGTGCGCCGCCGCGTGGGCTTTGTGTTTCAAAACCCCGAAAACCAGATCGTGTTTCCCATCGTGCGCGAAGACCTCGCGTTCGGCCTGAAGCGCCTGGAGCCGGACAAGGCACGGCGCGAATCGCGCATCGACAGCCAATTGGACGCGCTGGGCGTGGGGCATCTGGCGGATCGCAGCAGCCACACCCTGTCTGGCGGGGAACGCCAATTGGTCGCGCTGGCGGCGGTGCTGGTCATGGAGCCCGCGCTGATCGTTTTTGACGAGCCCACCACGCAACTGGACCTGCGCAACCGCAATCGGGTCCGCAACGCTATCGCCGCGCTGCCCCACGATGCGGTCGTCGTCAGCCATGACCTGGAGCTGCTGGAAGATTTCGACCGGATCCTGGTCGTGCGCGATGGCGCTATCGCAGCCGATGACACGCCCGCCGCCGCCTTGCGCTGGTACCGGGAGCACTGCGCATGATCGAACCTCTCTATGTGTCCGGACACAGTCCGCTGCACCGGCTGCCTGCCTGGCTGAAGCTGGCGGCGCTGGTGGCCGCGGGGGCCGGCCTGTTCCTGCTGCGCGACCCGCGCTGGCTGGGCGCGGTGTTTGCCCTGGCGGCGGCGCTGGTCTGGTCCACGGGCGTGTCGGGCGTCGCCGTCTGGCGGCAGGTGCGCGGGCTGTTGTGGGTGTTGTTGGCGGTGGCCCTGTTCACCGCCGTGTTCCAAGGCGCCATCGAGGCCCTGGCCGTGGTGCTGCGGGTAGGGGCCATGGTCGGCCTGGCGCTGGCCGTCACCTTGGCGACGCGCACCTCCGATCTTATCGCCGTCTGCGAGCGGGTCTTGACGCCGTTCGAGCGGATCGGCCTGATCGACGCGGGCAAGGTGGCGCTGGCATTGGCGCTGGCGCTGCGCTTCGTGCCCGAAATCTGGCGCAATTTCCATGAGATCCGCGAGGCCCAGGCCGCGCGCGGTCTAGGCGCGCATCCCGTCGCGCTGATCGTGCCCTTGATCGTGCTGACTTTGAAGCGCGCGCAGGAAGTGTCCGAAGCCATCGACGCGCGCAGCCCCTGAACCGCGCTGACCCCATTCCAACAGGTGAAACCATGAAATCCCAAAACACCGTGCTGATCGCGCTGTTCGCCGCGCTGATCGTGGTTCTCAGCTTGATCCCTCCCATTCCGTTGCCCGGCATCCCGGTGCCGATCACCTTGCAGACCTTGGGCGCGATGCTGGCGGGCGCGATGCTTGGCCCCTGGCGTGGGGCGCTGGCCTGCCTGCTGTATCTGGTGTTGGCGGCGATCGGCCTGCCCGTGCTGCCCGGCGGCCGTGGTGGCTTGGGCGCGTTCATGGGCCCCACGGGGGGCTTTCTGATCGGCATGGTCGTGGGCGCGCTGGTCATCGGTTGGCTGACGCGCACGCTGGTGACGCGCGCCACCCGTGATTGGGCAAAGCTGGGCGGCTATCTGGCGGCCTGCATCGTGGGCGGCATCTTGGTGGTGTACGCCTTCGGCGTGCCGTGGCTGGCTGCCGTGACGAAGATGGGCCTGCCCAAGGCGGCCACCGTCGTTTCGGTGTTCGTGCCGGGGGATCTGATCAAGGCCGTCGTCGCCGCCTGGGTGGCTTCGCGCGTGGAACGCGTGTGGCCGATGTTGGGACGCTGACAGGTTTGTCCGCCTTGCGGTGACAGTAAGGTAATAAGCCCCTGGCATGCTTTGCGGCATGCTGCGCCCTACAAGGGAATCCCCCAACTGACGGGCCGAAAGTTTTTCTAGTACAAGTTCGCCATTAACGAATGCGTTTGCTGAATTGAGGTTTCCGTAGCACATCAGGGATTTACCGTAGTTGCGCGACGTCATCTGATACTGTTTTAACCCTATAATATTTTTTTCTGTATAACTTTAACTAGGCTCGCTTCGCCTCAATCGAGGCACATAAGAGCCACCACAGGAGACAAAAAATATGCGCAAGCACTTCGGCTTGTCCGCGGCGGCTGCCGCTTTCGCCCTGGCCGTGCCGCTTCTGGCAAGCGCGCAGGTCAAGGTCGGCGTGACGGTTTCGAGCACCGGCCCCGCTGCGTCCCTGGGTATCCCCGAGCGTAATACCGTGGCGTTGCTGCCCAAGGAAGTGGCCGGCCAGAAGATCGAATGGATCGTGCTGGACGACGCCACCGATACGACGCAAGCCGTCAAGAACTCGCGCAAGCTGGCTACCGACGACAAGGTCGACGTGCTGATCGGCACGTCCGTCACCCCCGGTTCGCTGGCCATGGTCGACGTCGCCGCCGAAGCCAAGGTGCCGATGATCAGCGTGGCCGCCAGCGCCAAGATCGTAGAACCCGTGGACGAGAAGCGCCGCTGGGTGTTCAAGACTCCGCAGAACGACGCGCTGATGGCCGGCGCTCTGGCCGACGCCATGGCCAAGTCCAAGGTCAAGACGCTGGGCTTCATCGGCTTTGCCGACGCCTACGGCGACGGCTGGCTCGATGTGATGCAGAAGGCCGCCAAGGCCAAGGGCATCGAAATCGTCGCCATCGAAAAATACAGCCGCACCGACACCAGCGTGACGGGCCAGGTGCTCAAGCTGGTCGGCGCGAAGCCGGACGCCATCCTGATCGCTGGCGCGGGCACCCCGTCGGCGCTGCCGCAAAAGGAATTGAAGGCCCGCAACTACGGCGGCACCATCTACCAGACGCACGGCGCGGCAAACAACGATGTGCTGCGCGTCTGCGGCAAGGACTGCGACGGCATGTACCTGCCGGCCGGCCCGCTGCTGGTGGCCGCTCAATTGCCCGATTCCAACCCGGTCAAGAAGTCGGCGCTGGCTTATGTTGAAACCTACGAGAAGGCCAACGGCGCCAACTCGACCAACACGTTCGGCGGCCACATGTGGGACGCTGGCCAACTGGTCGTGACCGCGCTGCCCGTGGCGCTCAAGACGGGCGCCAAGCCCGGCACGCCGGAATTCCGCGCCGCCATGCGCGATGCGCTGGAAAACGTGAAGGACCTGGCTGCCTCGCAAGGCGTGTTCAACATGTCGCCCACCGACCACGCCGGCTTTGACGAGCGTTCGCGCGTCATCGTCAAGGTCGAAGGCGGCAAGTGGGTCTATCAGCCCGGCCTGTAATCTCCTTCGGATTGCCCGTTCCACGGATGTGCATCGCAAGACCGCGCCAAGTGGTGGCGCGTGCCTTGCGGCACCCGAGCAATGCTTCGCACCGGCCTCTCCGGCCGGTGTGTCGTATCAGTGTCCCGGGCGGGGCCGGAACACCAAGAATCAATAAGGTTGTTAGATGGATTCCTCAATTGCGCTGATTTTGCTGCAAGACGGTGTCGTCAACGGCGCCATCTATGCCCTGCTGGGCATGGCGCTGGTGCTGGTATTCGCCGTTACGCGCGTCATTTTCATTCCCCAGGGCGAGTTCGTGGCGTTTGGCGCCTTGACCCTGGCCATGCTGGTCGACGGCAAGGTGCCCGGCACCGCCTATCTGCTGCCGCTGCTGGGCGCCCTGTGCCTGGCGATGGAACTGGTACGCGGCGCGCGCACCCGCAGTTTCGCTGGCCTGCCCAAAACGCTGGCCACCTGCGTCGTCCTGCCGCTGGCGCTGCTCTGGGTGACCAAGGCCTACACCGGCCCCGACAACTCGCTGTGGCTGAACATGCTGCTGACGCTGTTGCTGGTGATTCCGCTGGGCCCCATGGTTTACCGCATCGTTTATCAACCGCTGGCCGAAGCCACGGTGCTGGTGCTGCTGATCGTCTCGGTCGCCGTGCACTTCGCGCTGACCGGCCTGGCGCTGGTGTTCTTCGGCGCCGAAGGCTGGCGCACCCCCGCGTTCGTCAGCGGACAAGTCGATCTGGGCTTCATGACCTGGTCGGCACAAAGCCTGTTCGTGGTCGCCACGTGCGCGCTGCTCATCACCGCCTTGTGGTTGTTCTTCGGCAAGACGCTGTACGGCCGCGCGTTGCGCGCTACCGCCGTCAATCGCCGTGGCGCGCGCCTGGTCGGCATCAGCACCACCATGTCGGGCAGCCTGACGTTCACGCTGGCGACCGCCATCGGCGCGATGTCCGGCATGCTGATCGCGCCCATCACCACCGTGTACTACGACACCGGTTTCCTGATCGGCCTGAAGGGCTTCGTGGGCGCCATCATCGGCGGCCTGGCCAGCTACCCCGTCGCCGCCGCTGGTTCGCTGCTGGTGGGCGTGCTGGAATCCTTCTCGTCCTTCTGGGCCAGCGCCTATAAGGAAGTGATCGTCTTTACCTTGATTATCCCGGTTCTGGTCTGGCGTTCGTTCAGCACCCATCACGTGGACGAAGAGGAATAAACGTCATGAACCGCATTCTGCTTGCCGTATTCATCGTCGTCCTGGCGGGCCTGCCGTTGGTGCCGGTCACGCCCGAATTCTGGGTGACGCAACTCAACTACATCGGCTTGGCCAGCCTCGTCGTGCTGGGTCTGGTGCTGCTGACCGGCGTGGGCGGGCTGACCTCGTTCGGCCAGGCCGCGTTCGTGGGCCTGGGCGCCTACACCACGGCCTACCTGACCACGCAATACGACGTGTCGCCGTGGCTGGCCTTGCCGGCCGGCCTGATCCTGACCGCCGTGGTGGCTTATCTGCTGGGCGCGATCACGTTGCGCCTGTCGGGCCATTACCTGCCGCTGGGCACCATCGCCTGGGGCCTGTCGCTGTACTTCCTGTTCGGCAATATTGATTGGCTGGGCAAGCATGACGGCATTGCCGGCATCGAACCCCTCAGCCTGTTCGGCATTTCGCTGGCCAGCGGCCGCAACATCTATTACCTGATCTGGGTCTTCGTGCTGCTGGCGCTGTGGGCGACGCGCAACCTGCTCAATTCGCGGCCCGGCCGCGCCATCCGCGCGCTCAAGAGCGGCGCGGGCATGGCCGAGTCCATGGGCGTGAACACCGCTGCGTACAAGGTCGTGATTTTTGTCTGGGCGGCGTTGCTGGCCTGCATTTCGGGCTGGCTCTACGCGCACATGCAGCGCGCTGTCAGCCCCAGCCCGTTCGGCGTCAACTACGGCATTGAATACCTGTTCATGGCGGTGGTGGGCGGCGCGGGCTACGTGTGGGGCGCGTTGCTGGGCTCGGGCGTCATCCTGGTGCTGAAAGACCAGTTGCAGAACTGGCTGCCCAAGCTGCTGGACACCAACGCCAACTTCGAGATGATCGTCTTCGGCGTGCTGCTGATCCTGATGCTGCAATACGCCCGCAATGGCCTCTGGCCGATCCTGGCGACGTGGTGGAGCAGCGTGACCGGCGCAGACGGCTCGCGCCGCAATCTGGCGCCGCCCGCGACGGCCCCGGCTCTGCCTGCCCGCGCGCGCCCGCAAGCGGGGCAGGTGGTGCTGGAAGTCGACGCCATCCGCAAGGAATTCGGCGGTCTGGTCGCGGTCAACGACATCACGTTCAAGGTCAGCTCGGGCGAAATCATGGGCCTGATCGGCCCCAACGGCGCCGGCAAGAGCACGACGTTCAACCTGATCAGCGGCGTGCTGCCCGTGACGCGTGGCAAGGTCACGTTCATGGGAGAACGCATCGACAACCGTTCCGCGCGCGAGATCGCCAAACTGGGCGTGGGCCGCACGTTCCAACACGTGCAGTTGCTGCCGGGCATGACGGTGCTTGAGAACGTCGCGTTGGGCGCGCATCTGCGTTCGGACGTCGGCGTGCTGGCAGGCGCTTTGCATTCAGACCGCGCCCGCGAGGCGCAACTGCTGCACGAAGCCGCCGAACAGCTCAAGCGCGTGGGCCTGGGCGAATACCTTTACGAACAGGCCGGCAATCTGGCGCTGGGCCAGCAACGCATCCTGGAGATCGCGCGCGCGTTGGCGTCCGATCCCGTGCTGCTGCTGCTGGACGAACCGGCTGCCGGCCTGCGCTACAAGGAAAAACAAGACCTGGCGCGCGTGCTTGAGCAATTGCGCTCGGAAGGCATGAGCATTCTGCTGGTCGAACACGATATGGATTTTGTGATGCGCCTGACCAACCACCTGGTGGTGATGGATTTCGGCACCAAGCTGGCCGAGGGCGTGCCGGCCGACGTGCAAAAGAACCCGGCGGTGCTGGAAGCCTATCTGGGCGGTATCGATGACGACCTGCCGGAAGCGGATCAGGCCAAGCCGGTGTCGGCAGGAGGTGTGCAATGAGCGCGACGCAATCGCCCGTTCTTGAAGTCAGCAATCTGTCGGCCCGCTATGGCAAGGTCGGCGCCCTGGTCGGGGCGTCGCTGACCGTCCCCGCAGGCAGCATCGTGACCGTGATCGGCGCCAACGGCGCTGGCAAGTCCACCATGCTGAACGCCATGATGGGCTCGTTGCCGCACACCGGCCATGCCGCGGGCACCGTGCAGTACGCGGACGCCGATGTGTCGGGCTGGCAGGTCGAGCGGCGCGTGGCGGCCGGTATGTCGCTGGTGCCCGAACGCCGCGAACTGTTCGGCACGATGTCCGTTGAAGACAACCTGCTGCTGGGTGGCTTTCGCCGCTACCGCGCCCGCGAGGCCGGCTGGCGCGACACGCTGAACGAAGTGTTCGATCTGTTTCCCCGCCTGCGCGAGCGGCGCGGCCAACAGGCCGGCACCTTGTCCGGCGGCGAACGCCAGATGCTGGCAGTGGGCCGCGCGCTGATGGCCAAGCCCAATCTGCTGATGCTGGACGAGCCCAGCCTTGGCTTGGCGCCACGCATCGTGCGCGAGATCTTCCACATCATCGCGCGCTTGCGTGAAACCGGCGTGGCCATCTTGCTGGTGGAACAAAACGCGCGCGCGGCGCTGCAAGTCGCCGACTACGGTTATGTGCTGGAAACCGGCGAAGTGATCCTGCACGGTCCGGCGCGCGAATTGGCGGGCGACCCCAAGGTCATTGAAAGCTATCTGGGCCTGGGCAAGGGCGCCGAGAAGGAATAAACCGCCAACGGTCTGAAATGGAACCGGGCGCGCTGAACCGCGCGCCCGGTTTTTTATTGCCCGTCTCTCGGACGACATGGCGCCGATGCCGCGCCGTTCAGGCTTCTTGCGGATTCCAATGCAGGACCAGCGTTTGCCCCATGTCGGGGTCCGACGTGGAGGGCTTGCCGGTTTCAATGCGGCCCG
Organism: Achromobacter piechaudii NBRC 102461; assembly: GCF_001571245.1. Taxonomy (GTDB): domain Bacteria; phylum Pseudomonadota; class Gammaproteobacteria; order Burkholderiales; family Burkholderiaceae_B; genus Achromobacter; species Achromobacter piechaudii. The sequence continues at coordinate 685,834 of NZ_BCTK01000005.1, forward strand.
CCAGCCGGCGCGTGTATGCCGGCTCGTCGTCGTCGCGCACGGTGATGTCGTACCAGCCACCGCTTGCCGCCATGCTCCACGACAGGCTCACGGATTCGCCCGGGGCCAGGGTGGCGCGCGTCGGGTGGGGAAATCCGTAGGCGTTGGCCTCGATCCGGAATACCCGTGGCTTACCGTCCGGGTTGCGCACCGTTAGCAGCAATGACGCGTCCGGCGCCTGATAGTCCGCGCTGACCTCAAGCGGGGGCGGGCCACCGGGCGCGGCGCGGCCGGTGCAATGCCGGTGAAAGCCGCCAGGTCCCAGCACCCACAGGTCGTAGCGGTGGTCGCCTTCGGCCGCCTGCCATTGCCCTTGCAACTGCTTGCCCGCTTCCACCGTGTAGCGGCGCGGTCCGTCGTCCAGGCGCAGACGGTCGTACACGTGCAGCACCGCGCCGGCCTTGCCCGTGTTGTCGAACCGCAGCTCGATGCGATCGCCCTCGACGCGGGCATGTGTTTGCAGCGCATAGGGCAGCGGGCGCGACGGCCGCGTGCCCGCCTGTTGCCGCGCTGGCGCGGGTTGCGCGGGCGCCGGTGGGATGACGGTGCCGGCAAGCGCCGACGCTTCAGCCGCGCGTTCGGCGGTGCGCGGCAGCGCGCGCAGCAGGTCTTCGTTGTTGGGCGTGGCGAAATCGAAGATCGATGTTAGGTCGCCGCAGACCGCGCGCCGCCAGGGCGATATGTTGGGCTCGGCCACGCCGAAGCGCTGTTCCACAAAGCGCAGCACGGACGTGTGATCGAACACCTGCGAATTGACCCAGCCGCCCTTGGTCCAGGGCGACAGCACGTACATCGGCACGCGCGGCCCCAGCCCGTACACGCCATTCAGATGCGCCGGGGTGTCGTCCTTTTCCACGCCCGTGATGAGGGTGTGGTATTCGCCCTGCGTGTCGACCGTGGATGCCCCGGCCAGCGTGCCGGCAGCATCGCGCGAGGGCGGGGCGGGCGGCGGCATGTGGTCGAAGAAACCGTCGTTCTCGTCGAACATCAAGAGCAGGACGGTCTTGCTCCAGACGTCCGGATTGGCTGTCAGCGCGTCCAGCACGCGCGCGGTGTAGTCCGCGCCCTGGGCAGGGCTGGACGGGCTGGGGTGCTCGGAGCCAGCCTTGGTGGCGCAGATCCAGGACACTTGGGCAAGCGTGCCGTCCAGCACGTCCTGGCGCAGCAGGTCCAGGCCGCGCGTCGTCAGCGCCTTGTCCTTCAGCGCGGGCAGGGAGCCGGGCAGGCCGTGATAGGCGTCGCGATAGGCTTTGAACCCGGCCGTGGGGTTCAGCGAATAGTTATCGGCCATGTCCTGGTAGATGCGCCAACTGACGCCGGCCGCCTCCAGGCGTTCCGGGTAGGTTGTCCAGGTGTAGGCGCGGGCGGGATCGCCGCCCGTGAGCTTGTTGTAGACGTTACCCAGTGCCGGGCCGTTGCCGCGTCCCGCGCCGTCGTTGGTGCCGCTCCAGACGAACAGCCGGTTGGTGTTGGTGCCGCCGGTGAACGAGCAGTGATAGGCGTCGCAGACCGTGAAGGCGCGCGCCATCGCGTACTGGAACGGCATGTCGGCGGCTTCGTAGTACGCCATGGAATGGTTCTTCTTGGCGGCCGGCCAGCGGCCCATCCGGCCGGCGTCCCAGGCATCTTGCGCGTTGGACCAGGTGTGCGGCGTACTCGCCACGCGCACGGTCTCGAAGGCTTCCTGCGTGTCCAGCCGATAGGGCAGCACCGTGCGCGCCACGCCGTCGTCGGGCCGGTCGTTGTATTGCGTCCAGACCGTGCGGTGGTGCGCGCCGGGGCAGTCCGGCACGGGGATGGGGAAGCGGTCGCCAAAGCCGCGCACGCCGGCAAGCGCGCCGAAGTAGTGGTCGAACGACCGGTTTTCCTGCATGAAGATCACGATGTGTTCCACATCGCGGATCGTGCCGGTGCGCTGGTTGGCGGGGATGGCCAGCGCGCGCCGGATGGCGGCGGGGAAGAGGGCCAGGGCGCTGCTGGCCCCGGCCAGGGCGGCGCTGTTGCGCAGGAAGTCGCGTCTGCTGGACATGGGCTCACCTAACGGTCGAAGCCCATAGCCTACGCGCCTTTCCTTTTATTTCGCTGACTTTGATTCCGCCGAGTTTGCCAGCGCCTTGGGACTTCTTATTTGCGACCCGTGCTTTCCGCGTAGTCCATGTACAGCTTGTGGGCGCGGCGAGCCATCGGACCGTATTCCAGCGCGCGGTCTTCGACGCGGTTGACGTGCACGACCTTGCCGTAGTTGCCCGACGAAAACACTTCGTCGGCCTCTTCGATGTCGGCGCGCGTCAGGCTGCGCTCTTGGACCTCGACCCCGTCGGCCTTGAGCAGCGCCAGCACGCGGCGGCGCGTGATGCCATTGAGGAAGGTGCCGTTGTCGACCGGCGTGGACACCACACCGTTCTTGGCGATCCACAGGTTGCTGGTGGCGAATTCGGCGATGTTGCCGGCGCCGTCCAGCATGATGGCGTTGTCAAAGCCCTTGTCGGCGGCTTCGCGGATGGCGCGTTGGCCGTTCGGATACAGGCAGGAGGCCTTGGCGTCGGTGGGCGCCATGTTCGGCCACGAGCGCGCGTAGCTGGAAAAGCAGGCCGAGAAGCCTTGTTCGCCCGGCATCGGCACCTTGAACACGTGCAGCACGAATTGCGTTTTGTCGGCGTCAGGCAGCAGGAAGCCATCGGCGCAGTAGAACATCGGCTTGATGTAGAGCTCGGTGCCGGTCGGGAATCGGGACACGGCTTCCAGGCACAGCTTCTGGATTTCTTCCCAGCCGATCTGCGGCTTCATCAGCATCTTTTCCGCCGAGCGCACGACGCGCTGGCAGTGCAGGTCCAGGTCGGGCGTCAGGCCGCGAAACGCACGCGCGCCGTCAAACACCATGCTGGCCATCCAGAAGGCGTGGTCGGCCGGACCCAGCAGTTTGGGATTGTCGGTGGTCCAGTGACCGTTGTGCCAAAACAGGGCGTCCATGTCTTTCTTCCTTTGCTTGAATTTGGGTGGCGCGGCAGCGGCGCCGAAACGTCAGGATACATGACGAGCCATGCGCTGCCGGCCGTTTATTCCCGGGCAAGCGCCGCCTGCACGCGGTCCGCCACATCCGTCGGCATCCATGCCCTCCAGACCGGACCATACTGCTTCAGGAAATAGCGCGCGGCGTCCTCGGGTTCCTTGCCTTCGTTTTCCAGCCAGCCCAGCGTGGCGTTGATGGCATCATCAGGCACGGTCAGCTTGCCGAGGAATTCGGTGATCTTCGGCGCGTCCTTGGCGAAGGCCGCGTTCACGCCCGTGACGACCGGATTGGGCTTGAACTCGGTGGCGACGGGGTTGGCGCACTTGGGATCCGTCATGCAGGTGTAGGCGGCCTGGTCGAAAGCGGGCAGTTCCAGCTTGACCAGGTCCAGCGCGCCCACCAGCGAGGTCGGGGTCCAGTAATAGAAGACGATGTCGCGCTTGCGCTTGTAGGCCGACACGATGGCGGCCTTCTGCGCGGCCCCGGAGCCCGGCGCGAACAGCGCGTAGTCCTTGTCCAGCTTCAATGCGCGCAGCAGGTTGTCGTTCAGGGTGCCGCAGGCCCAACCGGCGGGGCAGCCATAGATGCGGCCGCGGCCGGGGTCTTCGGGGTCGGCGAAGACGTCTTTCATGCGCGCCAGATCGGCGGCGGATTTCAGGTCGGGATGGCGCTCGATGGTGTAGCGCGGCACGTACCAGCCTTCGCCAGCGTCATACACATGGCCCACGCCCAGCACCTTGCCGCTGGCCAGCGCCTTTTTCCACGCGCCTTCGATCTGACCGGGCCAGACTTCCGGCGTCACATCCACGTCGCCGCGTTGCAGCGCCGCCAGCATGGGCAGCGTTTCGCCGATTTCCACGGTGGTCTTGCAGCCGTAACCGTGCTCAAGCACGTAGCGCTCAATGCCGGCCAGCACCAGGTTGGATTCCCAATTCAGGCCGCTGAAACGGATGGGGCGATTGACTTCGCATGTGGCGGTAGAAGGGGGGGTGTCGGCTGCGTTGGCGGCGGGCGCGATAGCAGCGACAGCCAGCGCGAAAGCGCCAAGAACGGGAGCGAGCGGATGCAGATTGCGCATGGTCAGGCACCTGTGGGGTTGGGTGCGTTTTATTGTACGGGCCCCGGCGTTGGCGCCCAATGCAAACGGGGCCGCGTGATGCGGCCCCGGCAAGGATGGCGTGCGCGGATCAGGCGCGGGCTGCGCGACGCCTGTCAATGAACGCGCCGATTTCGCCTACGATGCCGCGCCGGAAAGCCAGCACGCAGATAACGAAGATCAGGCCGATCACGATGGTCACCGATTCGCCCAGGCGCAGGAACCATTCCACGCCCGTCAGGTTGGCCATCATCTGGCCGAAGTCACCCACCTTGTTTTCCAGCAGCACCACGATGAAGGCGCCCAGGATGGGGCCGGTCAAGGTGCCCAGCCCGCCAATCAGCGTCATCAGGATGACCAGGCCGGACATCTGCCAGGTGGCGTCCGACAGGGTGGCGGACACGAACACCAGCGTTTTGGTCGCGCCGGCCAGGCCTGCCAGCGCTGCCGACAGCACGAAGGCCAGCAGCTTGAAGCGGTCCACGTCATAGCCCAGCGAAATGGCGCGCGGTTCGTTCTCGCGCAGGGCTTGCAGCACCTGACCGAAAGGCGAATTCACGGTACGCCAGATGATGAAGTAGCCGATGACGAAGATGGCCATCACCAGGTAGTACAGGTTGATGTCCTTGGACAGATCCACCAGCCCCAGCAGGGTTCCGCGCGGCACGCTTTGCAGGCCGTCTTCGCCGCCGGTGAACTTGGCCTGCAAAAAGAAGAAGAAGACCATCTGCGCCAGCGCCAGCGTGATCATGGCGAAGTAGATGCCGCTGCGCCGGATGGCGATGGCGCCCATCGCCAAACCCAGCAACGCCGCCACGCCCACGCCGAACAGCAGGCCGATCTCGGTGGGAAAGCCCCAGACCTTCATCGCATGCCCGGCCGCGTAGGCCGCGCTGCCCAGGAAGGCCGCGTGGCCGAACGACAGCAGCCCGGTAAAGCCCAGCAGCAGGTTGAAGGCGCAGGCGAATAGCGCGTAGCACATGATCTTCATGGCGAAGATCGGGTACACCCCAAGAAAGGGAAGAGCGGCCACCACGACGGCCAATACCGCATAGCCCAGGAATTGACGATTCATTTTTCTTTTCCGAACAGCCCGGCCGGGCGGATCAACAGAACAATGGCCATGATGATGAACACCACGGTGCTGGACGCCTCGGGCCAGAACACTTTGGTCAGTCCTTCAATCACGCCCAGGCCCAGACCGGTGACGATGGCGCCCATGATGGACCCCATGCCGCCGATCACGACCACGGCGAACACGACGATGATGAGGTTGGACCCCATCAGCGGCGAGATTTGCAGCACGGGCGCGGCCAGCACGCCGGCAAAGCCTGCCAGCGCCACGCCGAAGCCGTAGGTCAGCGTGATCATGCGGGGCACGTTCACGCCGAACGCTTCAACCAGTCGCGGGTTTTCGGTGCCGGCGCGCAGCAGGGCGCCAAGGCGGGTGCGTTCGATCACGAACCAGGTCGCCAGGCAGACCACCACCGACGCCGCCACGACCCAGCCGCGATAGTTCGGCAGGACCATGAAGCCCAGGTTGGTCGCGCCGCGCAAGGCGTCGGGCGTGGGATACGGCTGGCCCGACACGCCGTAGAAGCTGCGGAACAGACCTTCGATCAGCAGGGTCAGGCCGAAAGTCAGCAGCAGGCCGTAAAGGTGATCAAGCTTGTACAGATGCCTGAGCAATAGTTTTTCGATGAGTATGCCGAACAGCCCGACGACCAGTGGCGCCAGGATCAGCATGACCCAGTAGTTCAACCCCAGGTACGACAGCCCCATCCAGGCGACGAACGCGCCCAGCATGTAGAGCGCGCCGTGCGCGAAGTTGATGACGTTCAGCAGCCCGAAGATAACGGCCAGCCCGAGCGACAGCATGGCATAGAAGGAACCGTTGACCAGGCCCAGTAATAGCTGGCCAAACAAGGCCTGTATAGGGATGCCGAAAAGATCAGTCATCTTGTGAAAATCCTGCGCGTACGGATAAAAGTGAGCGAATTCAACGCGCGGCCTCGGAAATGGCCGGGCCGCGCGTTGGGGTCACATGAGCCGAAAATTACTTCTTGACCAGCTTGCAGGTGGATTCGGACAACTTGGTGTAGACCTCGTCGCCGGGCAGCGTGGCCACGACCTTGTAGTAGTCCCACGGGCCCTTGGATTCGGCCGGGGTCTTCACTTGCATCAGGTACATGTCGTGCACCATGCGGCCGTCTTCGCGCACGTAGCCGCCTTGGGTGAAGAAGTCGTTGATCTTGTTCGACTTCATCCACTTGATGACGGTGTCGGCGTCGTCGGTGCCGGTTGCCTTGACGGCGTTCAGATAGAACATCGTCGACGAGTAATCGCCCGCTTGCAGCATCGACGGCTTGCGGCCGACCTTGGCTTCGAACTTCTTGGACCAGGCGCGCGAGGCGTCGGATTGGTCCCAGTACCAGCCGTCGGTCAGGTACATGCCTTGCGTGGCTTGCAGGCCCAGCGAGTGCACGTCGTTGATGAACACCAGCAGGCCGGCCATCTTCATCGTCTTGGTCACGCCGAATTCGTTGGCGGCCTTGATGGTGTTGATGGTGTCGCCGCCCGCGTTGGCCATGCCCAGGATCTGCGCCTTGGACGCTTGCGCCTGGAGCAGGAAGGACGAGAAGTCAGAGGCGCCCAGCGGTGCGCGCACCTGGCCCTTGATCTCGCCGCCCGCGGCTTTCACCACGGCCATCGTGTCGCGTTCCAGCGCGTGGCCGAAGGCGTAGTCGGCGGTCAGGAAGAACCAGCTCTTGCCGCCGTCCTTGACCACTGCCGAGCCGGTGCCGCGCGCCAGCGCCACGGTGTCGTAGGCGTAGTGGATGGTGTAGGGCGAACATTGCGCGTTGGTCAGGTCGGACGCGCCCGCACCCACCGCGATGAACGGCTTTTTCTTTTCGGCAGCCACGGCCGCCATGGCCAGGCTGGTGGCCGAATTGGTGCCCGCGACGATGACGTCGACCTTCTGTTGGTCGAACCATTCGCGTGCGCGCGCCGAGGCGACGTCGGCCTTGTTCTGGTGATCGGCCGACACGACTTCGATCTTCTTGCCGTTGATGCTGCCGCCGGCGTCTTCGATCGCCATGCGGATCGCGTCCAGACCGGCTTTGCCGTCAATGTCCGAATACACGCCCGACATGTCGGTGATGAAGCCGATGCGGATGACATCGTCGGAGATACCTTGCGCGTGAGCGGTTGCCCCCGCAAATCCCAGGCCCGCCATGGCCAGTGCAGCAGTGATGGTGTGCAGCTTCATGGGATGACTCCTCTTCCCTACGGTGTAGTGTTGCCGGGGTTCCGGCGGATGACAGGTTGTTTTAGACGCCCAACAATTCGTTGAGCGTGTCCTGTTTTTCTGAAAGTTCGGTGGCTTCGAAATGCTCGACGATCTGGCCATGCTCCATGACATAGAAGCGATCGGCCAACGGAGCCGCGAAGCGGAAGTTCTGCTCCACCATGACGATGGTGTAGCCACGCTGCTTGAGCGTGGTGATCATGCGGGCCAGTGCCTGCACGATGACGGGCGCCAGGCCTTCCGAGATCTCGTCCAGCAACAGCAGGTTGGCGCCGGTGCGCAGGATGCGCGCCACCGCAAGCATCTGTTGTTCGCCGCCCGACAAGCGCGTGCCCGGGGAATGGCGGCGTTCTTGCAGGTTGGGGAACATGTCGTAGATTTCGGCCAGCGACATCCCGCCGCCCAGCGAACCCACGACGGGCGGCAGCAGCAGGTTTTCTTCGCAGGAAAGGCTGGCGAAAATGCCGCGTTCTTCGGGGCAATAGCCCACGCCCAGATGCGCGATCTTGTAGGTGGGCAGGTCGATGGCTTCCGTGCCATGAATGCGCACCGAACCCTTGCGTGAACCGGTCAGGCCCAGAATGGCCCGCAGCGTGGTCGTGCGGCCGGCGCCGTTGCGGCCCAGCAGCGTGACGACTTCGCCTTGTCCCACGCGCATATCCACGCCGTGCAGGATATGCGATTCCCCGTACCAGGCTTGCAAGCCCGAGATTTCCAGTGCCGGGGTGCTCATGCGTGCGCTCCTTGAAGTTCGCCGTCGGTGGTGCCCATGTAGGCCTGCATCACGGCCGGATGGCGCGAGACTTCGGCGTACGAGCCCTCGGCCAGCACCGATCCGCGCGCCAGCACGGTAATGGTGTTGGCGATGGAGGACACGACGTTCATGTTGTGTTCCACCATCAGGATGGTGCGCCCCGCGCTGACACGCTTGATCAGCTGCGTGACGCGATCCACGTCTTCGTGGCCCATGCCCTGCGTGGGTTCGTCGAGCAGCATCAATTCGGGTTCCATCGCCAGCGTGGTGGCGATCTCCAGTGCGCGCTTGCGGCCGTACGGCAGGTTCACCGTGGTTTCGTCCGCGAAAGCGCCCAGGTCCACCTGTTCGAGCAGTGCGCGCGCCGGCTCGTTCAGCGCCGCCAGCCGCTTGTCGCTTTGCCAGAAGTGAAACGACAGCCCGGTCTTGCGTTGCAAGCCGATGCGCACGTTCTCAAGCACGGTCAGGTGAGGAAACACCGCCGATATCTGAAACGAACGAATGATGCCGCGTCGGGCGATCTGCGCCGGACGTTCGCCGGTGATGTCGATGCCGTTGAACTTGATGGTTCCCGACGTGGGAGATAGGAACTTGGTGAGCAGGTTGAAGCATGTGGTCTTGCCCGCGCCGTTCGGCCCGATCAAGGCATGAATCTGCCCACGCTTGATACGCAAATCGACCCCATTGACCGCGACGAATCCGCGGAACTCCTTGGTGAGGCCTTTTGTCTCCAGGATTGTGTCATCCATGTCCGCTGCACCGGCGTTGTATTTATATGGTCTCTGCCTGTCGTCATTGCGACGGGCCCCCGTAGGGCGGAAATCCTAGCGAACTTTCTTAGTTTTCCGATGAGTTGCCGGCGAGTATGCGGACCTCTTTATCAAAATTCCATGAGGGTTTTACATAGGTTTTGCAGTGCGGAAAGGGCAATTGTCGGCAGGCCGACAATACACGGCATGTAAGGCGGGAAAACCCTTTTCAAAGCGCAATGCGTTGCAGCAAATGCGCGTTGATACTTTGCAATTGATCAAATAATTTCAGCGAGGGAAAACCCGGTTTTCCACTCGCTGAAATCACAATGCCATATTTGGACCGCAGGGTTTACACGGGTGTTTTCTGTTTGAATTCGCACAGGTCCGAGATGCCGCATTGCGGGCATTTTGGTTTGCGCGCCACGCAGATGTAGCGGCCGTGCAAAATCAGCCAGTGGTGGGCGTCCTGGATATATTCGCGAGGAATGAACTTCACCAGTTTGTCTTCGACTTCCAGCACGTTCTTGCCCGGCGCGATTCCCGTGCGGTTGGAGACTCGGAAAATGTGCGTATCGACCGCCATGGTGGGCTGGCCGAACGCCGTGTTGAGCACCACGTTGGCGGTCTTGCGGCCCACGCCGGGCAGCGATTCCAGCGCTTCGCGCGTGGTCGGCACCTGGCCACCGTGATGTTCAAGCAGGATGCGGCACGTTGCGATGGTGTTCTTCGCCTTGGTCCGATAAAGCCCGATGGTCTTGATGTAGTCGGACAGGCCTTCTTCGCCCAGGTCCAACAAGGCTTGCGGCGTGCCGTAGTTCGGAAAGAACTTGCGCGTGGCGATGTTCACCGACTTGTCGGTCGCCTGCGCCGACAACAGCACCGCGATCAGCAATTGGAAGGGTGTGTCGTATTCCAGTTCGGTGGTCGGGTTGGGGTTGGCCGCTTGCAGGCGGGCGAAGATCTCACGGCGTTTGGCTGCGTTCATGACTGCGTCGGATTGCGGCGGGCCCGGGCGCGGGCCAGCGCGGATTCAATGGCGGAGCGTTTGCGGTCGAGGCTTTGCGCGTCGTCGGTGGCGGCAGGCGGGGCGCTGACGGCGGCGGGCGCCTCCGGGGCCATCAGGCGCGCGTTGTCCGAGGCCAGACGTTCGGCGCGCGCCAGGTGATTGCGATGTCGTTGGCGGCTGATCGCGGCGTCTTGCTCGGTCCAGGCGCGGCCGGCGGGCACCATCTGAATACAGTCCACCGGACACGGCGCCACGCACAGGTCGCAGCCCGTGCACCAGTCGGCCAGCACTGTGTGCATGTGCTTGTTCGCGCCTACGATGGCGTCGACCGGACAGGCCTGGATGCACAGCGTACAGCCGATGCAGTGCGATTCATCGATGCGGGCGACGAGCAGCGGGCCCGGTTCGCCGCGTTCAAGGTCCAGGGGCAGGGCAGGCGTGTGCAGCAACGCGGACAGCGCAGCGATGCCGTCGTCGCCGCCGGGTGGGCAGCGGTTGATGGGCGCCGAGCCTTCCGCGATGGCGTCGGCATAAGGCCGGCAGCCGTCATAGCCGCACTTGGTGCATTGCGTCTGCGGCAACAAGGCGTCGATGCGGTCGGCAAGTGAACGACAGGACATGTAAGGCCAATAAAGAAAAAGGGGCCACTCGGGCCCCGTGGAATACGGTTCAGGCTTGAGAAGGCGCGGGCCGGGCCCGCGCGTGTTGCGTTGGACGGCGTGTTGCCGTCCTCAAGCCGATTGCCGGATGAATTCGGCAATTTTAGGACAGATCATTTCGCGCCAGCGGCGACCCGAGAAAATGCCGTAGTGGCCACAGTTCGGCGCCGTGTAATGCGACTTGCGCTCGGCCGGAATGTTCTTGCACAGCTTGATGGCGGCGCGCGTCTGGCCTTGTCCGGAAATATCGTCGAGTTCGCCTTCGATGGTGAACAGCGCGACTTTCTTGATGTCGGCGGGGCGCACGGTCTGGCCGTCGACTTCCCACGTGCCGCTGGGCAGCGCGAAGTCCTGGAACACCATGCGGATCGTGTCCAGGTAGAACTCGGCGGGCATGTCCAGCACGGCGTTGTATTCGTCGTAGAAGCGGCGGTGCGCTTCGGCGTCGCTGTCGTCGCCGCGCAGCAGGTCCAGGTAGAACTCGTAGTGCGACTTCATGTGGCGATCCGGATTCATGGCCATGAACCCAGCATGCTGCAGGAAGCCGGGGTAGACCTTGCGGCCGGCCCCCGGGTAGCGCGGCGGCACCGGATGGATCACCTGGTTCTCGAACCACGAATAGGGCTTGGTGGTGGCCAGGCGATTGACCTGCGTGGGCGACTGGCGCGGATCGATGGGCCCGCCCATCATCACCATGCTGCGCGGCTGGCAGGGATCGTTGGCGGTGGCCATCAACGAAACGGCCGCCAGCACCGGCACCGTCGGCTGGCATACCGAAATGACATGCACGTCCGGGCCCAGGTGACGGATGAAATCCTGCACGTAGCGGACGTAGTCGTTCAGGTGGAACGGCCCGGCCGACAGCGGCACCATGCGGGCGTCGACCCAGTCCGTCACATAGACGTCATGGCCCGGCAGCAGGGCGCGCACGGTGTCGCGCAGCAAGGTGGCGTGGTGGCCCGACAGCGGCGCAACCAGCAGCACCTTCGGGTCGTCCTTGCCCGCGCCGCGCACGTCGCGGTGAAAGTGCACCAGGCGGCAGAAGGGCTTATCCAGCGCAACCGCTTCGGTCACGCGGACCGACTTGCCGTTGATCTCGGTGGCGGGCAGGTTCCAGGCGGGCTTCTGGTATTCCTTGCCGATACGCGTCATCAACTCATACCCGGCCGCCAGTTGGCGGGAAATCGGGGTGTAAGCGAGGGGGCTATAGGGGCTGGAGAACAGCTGAGAACCGGCATCCGTGAATGCAGCGAACGGAGTCAGGAAGGCGCGCTGCATTTCGTGCAATTGGTACAGCATTTGGGTGATGTCCTTCTGGGTCGAGCGTGTGCCCCGATTATTGCGCCGAGGACTAAAGATATATCCAATCAGCCTGAAGAAACTGCCGCAAGAACCGGGAATATGTTGCTAAAAAGAGACCCGTCATCCCATTAGGCACCAGTTTAGGGCGTTTATCTGCCCTGCACAGAGACCAAACGGAGGATTTATGCACTACGCCGGGCAGTGCGGGATCACCAGTAATTTTCTACCGCCAGGTTGCCGGGGATGCCCCGGCGGCCTGGCTTGAAACCGCGCTCGCCCAGCAGCTTGCGGGCGTCCGCCAACATGTCCGGGTTGCCGCAAAGCATGACTTTGGCTTGCTCAGGATCCAGGGGCAGCCCGGCCAACTGCTCCAGCCGGCCATCGGCGATCAGTGTGGTCAGGCGCTCTTGGGGCATGCCGGGCAAGGCTTCGCGCGTGGCGATGGGCAGGTAGACAAGCTTGTGCGGGTCGGCCGCAAACAGATCGGCCAGTTCAGGCCGAGCGCGAGACGATTCGATCTCTTCGCGGTACGCAAGTTCCGCAACGGTGCGCACGCCGTGCACCAGGATGATGCGGCGGTAGGCGCGCCAGGTGGCCGGATCGCGCAACAAAGACAGGTAGGCCGACAGCCCCGTCCCGGAGGCCAGAAGCCACAGGTCGCCGCCCGGGGCAAAGCGCTCGAGGGTCAGGAAGCCGTAGGGCGTTTTCTCGACGTAGAGCGCGTCGCCGGGGCGCAATTGCGCCATGCGGGGGCTGAACAGGCCGTCGGGGACCACGATCGAATAGAACTCCAACCCCGACTCGTGCGGCGCGGAGACCATGGAGTAGGCGCGCCACAGGGTGGGCGGGCCGTGGGGGTCATCGGCCCCGGGCAGGCCGACGCGAGCAAATTGGCCCGGCAAGAACGTATAGGCGTCGTCGCGGGTCACGCGCAAGGAGAACAGCTTGTCGGGCACCCAGGTATGGATCTGGGTTACGGTCTGGCGCGTGTATTTGGAGTCGTCGGTCATCGGGGCATCGCGCGAAGCCGGGCGCCAGGAAGACGCCGGCCGTCGCGGATTATTTTTCCAGGTATTGCAGCTTGTCCTGCTTGCCGTTCCAGTCGTCGGCGTCCGGCAGGGGCTTCTTGGCGCGGCTGATGCTGGCGAACTCGGGCGACAGTTCGGCGTTCAGCGCGATGAAATTCAGTTGGTCCTGCGGCACGTCTTCTTCGGCGTAGATCGCATTGGCCGGGCATTCCGGGATGCAGACCGCGCAGTCGATGCACTCGTCAGGGTCGATCACGAGGAAGTTCGGACCCTCACGAAAACAGTCCACCGGGCACACATCAACGCAATCGGTGTACTTGCACTTAATACAGTTTTCGGTGACAACGTGGGTCATTCAGGAACTCCGGGATCGGCGGCTTTTGTGTCTTGTTGGGCGGATTTTACCCAATGCGCGACGGATGTGCCGGTAATACCCGTATTGACACCGTGGCTCATGGCCATAAAGCCCGCGTTCTCTATGCTATGGTGTCGCGAAACCGATACGCGCAATCATGATAATCACTTCGCTGCTCGACACCGATCTGTACAAATTCAGCATGATGCAGGTGGTACTGCATCAATTTCCCGCTGCACAGGTTGAGTACCGTTACAAGTGCCGCACCGCCGGGGCCGATCTGCGCCCCTATCTGGATGAAATCCGCGAAGAAGTGCACCAGCTCTGCCAGTTGCGCTTCACGCAGGACGAACTGGATTACCTGGGCGGCTTGCGCTTCATCAAAAGCGACTTCGTCGATTTCCTGGGCCTGTTCCATCTGCCCGAGCGCTGCATCCACATCAGCGAAGGCGATGCCCCCGGCGAGATCTCGATCGAAGTGAAAGGCCCTTGGCTGCACACGATCCTGTTCGAGATTCCCGTGCTCGCCATCGTCAACGAGGTCTATTTCCGCAACACGCGCAAGAATCCCGATTGGGAAGAAGGCCGCCAGCGCTTGCAGTCCAAGATGCACCTGGTGCTGGACGACCCCGCGCTGGCCGATTTCCGTGTGGCCGAATACGGCACGCGCCGCCGCTTCTCGAAGGTCTGGCACCAGGAAGTGGTGTCCACCATGAAAGCGCAGATGGGCGAACATTTCGCCGGCACCAGCAACGTGTTGCTGGCCAAGCAGCACGAGGTGCTGCCGCTGGGCACGATGGGCCACGAGTACCTGCAAGCCTGCCAGGCGCTGGGGCCGCGCCTGCGCGATTCGCAGGTGTTCGCCCTGGAAGTCTGGGCCAAGGAATATCGCGGCGATCTTGGTATCGCGCTGTCGGATGTCTACGGCATGGACGCGTTCCTGCGCGACTTCGACATGTACTTCTGCAAGCTCTTCGATGGCGCCCGCCACGATTCGGGCGACCCCTTCGTCTGGGGCGAAAGGCTGCTTGAGCACTACCGCAAGAACCGCGTGGACCCGCGCGCCAAGACGCTGGTGTTCTCGGATTCATTGACGTTCCCGCGTGCCATCGAGCTCGCTCGCCAGTTCGCCGGGCGGTGCAAGGTGTCGTTCGGTATCGGCACAAACCTGACCAACGACCTGGGCCACGAGCCGCTTCAGATCGTGATGAAGATGGTTCGCTGCAACGGCCAACCGGTGGCCAAGGTGTCGGATGCGCCCGAAAAGACCATGTGCGACGATCCCGCTTACCTGGCCTACTTGCGCCAGGTGTTCCAGCTGCCTCCCGCCTGATCGCGGCTCGGGGTAAATTGCTGGTTTCTTGTTTTGATCCAACCCACCACTCGAATCTAGGGGAATATTCATGAGCAGCATCAAGCGCTTCCACGTCGCCAAGCGCCTGTCGGACATGGCCGTGTACAACGGTGTCGCGTACCTGGCAGGCCAGGTGCCGGACGACGCCAAGCTGGACATCACCGGCCAGACCGAACAAGTGCTCGCCACGATCGATCGCTTGTTGGCCGAAGCCGGCACCGACAAGACCAAGATCCTGATGGCCCAGATCTACGTGGCCAACATCAAGGAATTCGACGGCATGAACAAGGCCTGGGACGCTTGGGTTGCCGATGGCAACTCGCCCCCGCGCGCCACGGTCGAAGCCCGCCTGGCCAATCCCGACTTCAAGGTCGAGATCATCGTGACGGCCGCTATCTAAGCCTCGTCCGCCTGCAAGACAAAAAGCCCTTCGGCGCGCCGAAGGGCTTTTTCATGGGCGACGTATCTCAGCCGCCCGTCAGCACCATTGCCGCGAGCAGGCCGCCCAGTTCCTCGCAGCGGTCCAGATCGGCCTGGGGCACGACTTTTTCCGCCATGATCTGCTGCGGCGTTTGCGCGCCCAGATTGACGATCAGGGCGGGCGCTACCGGCTTCAGCCGCCAGCCGGTGCAGATACGTTCAACCTGCCGCGCAGCACCTGCGCCGTCACTGCCGGCGCTGATGGCGCAGGCGTAGGGCAGGCCCTGGATACGGTCGAGCACGGCGTAGTAATTGCGGTCGAAGCATTCCTTCATTTCGCCGCTCAGGCTTGCCAGGTTTTCCGGCGCGCAGAATAAAAAGCCCTGACTGGCCAGGATGGCGCTGGCGTCCACGTCCGCCGCGCGGCGCGCGACCACGCGCAATTGATCGGCCTGCTCCAATTGAACGGCCGCCGCGGCCGCCCCGCGCGCCGCCGCTTCGGCCATTTGCCGCGCAGCGCCCGTGCGCGAATGCCAGGCGATCAGCAATTGCTTCATGCGTAGCGCCCCAAGGTGTCTTGCCGGTAGTACGCCCGCAACAGCGCGTGCCATTCGGGCAGCGCCTGCTGCAAGGGCATGGGGTCGACAAAGAAGTGTTCGGAGCTGACGGCGAAGAATTCGGCCTCGTCCGTGGCCGCGTAAGGGTCCAGCGGCAATTGGCCGTACCAGGCGTCCGCCGCTTCGCTCTCGGGATCCACGTCGGGGGGGATTGCGGCTTCGACCGCGTCCAGGGCGGCGATGAAGCGGTCAAGGCTGTCGTCCAGCACCCGGCGCCATACCTGCGGTTTCAAGTCGGGATGCGCGGCCAGCGACGGCATGCCGTCCGCCAGGCCCGAACGCAGATCCAGCTTGTGGGCGAACTCGTGGATGATGACGTTGAAGCCGCCCTCGGACAGCTGCGTGTCTTCCCATGACAGCACCAGCGGGCCGCCTTCCCACGCTTCGCCCGCCGCGTCTTCGATGAACTCATGGACGACGCCGTCTTCGTCCTGGCGCGAGCGCGGGATCCGGAAGCTGGCCGGGTAGACGATGATTTCATCCCAGCCTTCATACAGTTCGGGCGACAGGTTCAGGATAGGCAGGCTGGCCTGCGCCGCGATCGACAGACGCATGAAATCCGATACCTCAAGGCCCTGGGCGCCGTTGATGGTCTTGCTGGCCAGCAGCCAGGCGGACCGCGCCAGCAACTGCGCGGTTTCATCGGCGTTCAACGCCGCCAGGAAAGGGTGGGCATCCAGCACCTGCCGCCATAGTTGTGGCTCGATGCGGGCTTGCATCTGGGCCACTTCCGACGGACGGGCGCCCCGGCCCTTGAGCCAGCGCAACATAAGCTTTGGTTCCTTCTATATGCCTGAGAGGCAGGGGATTTCAGCGTGATCAAACGCTAGTGTAGAGTGTCGGGAAATCAACTAACCCTGCACTGCGCCAGTCATGTCCGCCCCGCCTGTTATCGACGCGCCTTCGCCTTTCGACGCTTCCTGGCGGCAGGAGGTAGGCGCGGGCCTGGACGCCGATGGCGTTGCGTTGATCGACCGGGCCGTCGCCTGGGCCATCCCTCGATTTGAAGGTCAGCACGCCCTGACCGGCGAGCCGCTGGCCAGTCACGGCGCGGGCGTCGTCCGCATCCTGGCGGCGCTGCACACGGACGCCGCCACGCGCGCTGCGGCGTTGTTGGCCGCCTTGCCCACTGATCTGATGGCGCCCGCGCCCGCCCTGCGCAACGACCCCGTCGCGGCCGCCTTTGGCGCGGAAGTCGCGCGGCTGGTCCAAGGCACTCGCGCCTTGCTGCGCCTGGGCGTGGTGGCGCGCCAGGCCAGTGACGTCGAAGCCGAAAGCGGCTCGCAAAAGGAAATGCAGCGCAAGATGCTGCTGGCGATGGCGGCCGATCTGCGCATCGTGCTGATGCGCCTGGCCTCGCGTCTGCGCACCTTGCGCTGGCATGCCGAGAGCAAGGCCCCGTGTTCGACCGATTTTGCACGCGAGACGCTGGACCTGTACGCGCCCCTGGCCAACCGGCTGGGCATCTGGCAGATCAAATGGGAAATGGAAGACCTGTCTTTCCGCTTCCTGGAGCCCGATCGCTACAAGCAGATCGCCCGGCTGCTGGAAGAAAAGCGGGTCGAGCGCGAAGCCTTCATCGCCGGCGCAATCGACCGCCTGCAAACGGCGCTGACCAAGGCGGGCATCGACGCCGAGGTCAGCGGCCGGCCCAAGCACATCTACAGCATCTGGAACAAGATGCGCGTCAAGCGCCTGGACTTTGCCCAGATGTACGACCTGCGCGCGCTGCGCATCATCGTCGAGGATGTGCGCGCCTGCTATACGGCGCTGGGGCTGGTGCATGAAATGTGGACGCCGCTGTCGAATGAATTCGACGACTACATCTCGCGGTCCAAGCCCAACGGCTATCGTTCGCTGCACACCGTGGTGGCCGACGATGACGGCCGGCCTTTCGAAGTGCAGATCCGCACGCGCGAAATGCACCAGTTCGCCGAATACGGCATGGCCGCGCATTGGCGCTACAAGGAAGCGGGCGCCAAGGGCGGCCAGGTCGCCGCGTCCAGCGAATACGACCGCCAGTTGGCGTGGATGCGTCAGTTGCTGGCCTGGAACAGCGACGTCGAAGGCGGCGGCCAGCCGGGGCAAGAACCCGGCAAGCCCGAGGCCGTCCGCGCTGAATCCGGGAAGGCCGCGTCAGGCAAGCCGGGGTCGGGCAAGAGCCGCAACATGGTCAAGCCGCCCGCGCATACGGACGAGCGCATCTACGTGCTGACGCCGCAGGCGCGCGTGATCGAGCTGCCCGCCGGCGCCACGCCCGTGGACTTCGCCTATCACCTGCATACCGACCTGGGCCATCGCTGCCGGGGCGCCCGCGTCGACGGCCAGATGGTGCCGTTGCAGACGCAGCTGTCCACCGGCCAGACCGTCGAGATCATTTCCGCCAAGTCGGGCGGGCCCTCGCGCGACTGGCTCAACCCGCAGCTGGGGTTCCTGGCCAGCCCGCGCGCGCGCGCCAAGGTGCGGATGTGGTTCAACGCCATTGAATTGCAGCAGCGCATCACGCAGGGCCAGGCGCTGGTGGAAAAAGAGCTGCAACGGCTGGGCAAGACCGCGATCAACCTTGAGCAGCTTGCGCAGAACCTGGGATTCGCCCGCGCTGACGACCTGTACGTGGCGGCGGCCAAGGAAGAATTCAGCCTGCGCCAGATCGACAGCGTCTTCCAGCAGCCCGCGCCGGCCACCGAACCGCAACCTGCCGCGCTGCGCCACGCCAGCGCGGGCAGCGCCGAGAAAAGCGGCAAGAGCGGCGTGCTGGTGGTGGGAGTGGGCTCTCTCTTGACGCAGCTTGCGCGTTGCTGCCGCCCCGCGCCGCCTGACGCCATCGCCGGGTTCGTGACGCGCGGCCGTGGCGTGTCCATCCATCGCAGTGACTGTCACAGCTATCTGGCGCTGGCGGCGCGCGAACCCGAACGCATCATCGAAGTCGCCTGGGGCGAAACGTCGGACACCTTCTATCCGGTGGATATCAGCGTGCGCGCGCACGACCGTCCCGGCCTGTTGCGTGATCTGTCTGAAGTGTTCGCGCGCTTGCGGCTGAACGTCGTGGGCGTGAACACGCAAAGCAAGCAGTCGCTGGCGCACATGGTGTTCACGGTGGAAGTGCGCGGGGGCGAATCGCTGGCCCGCGCCATGGACGCCTTGGCCGAAGTGGCGGGCGTGTCCTCGGCGGCGCGCCGCTAGCGCGCCGCTGCCCAGGGCCGGGCGGCCCTGGGGGCAACGCTTAGTTGTCCAGGTTCTCGTGCGCGCGGTCGCGCATGAAGAACGAGGCGATCAGGCCCAGCGCTACGCCGAACATCACGTAGTAGGCCGGCGCCATCGGCGAACCGGTGGTCTTGATCAGCCAGGTCACGATGAACTGCGCGAAGCCGCCGAAGATCATCACGGCCACGTTATAGGCCAGCGACAGGCCCACGGAACGCACGCGCGCCGGGAACAATTCGGCCATCACCGTGCTGAAGACGCCAAAGAACGCCGACACGAAGAAGCACACCACGATCTGCACCGTCAGCAGACGGCCGATCGACGGGGCGTCCGACAGCCAGTAGTACAGCGGGTACAGCACGATCAGGTAGCCGATCAGCGAACCGATCACCAGCGGACGGCGGCCGACGCGGTCGGACCAGGCGCCCATGAACGGGGTCATCAGCACCATCAGCGCCGCGCCAGCCATCTGCACCATGAAGGTGTCCTTCATCGGCAGCTTCAGGATCTGCGTCGAGTACGTGACCAGATACGTGAAGGTGATGTAGATGGACACTGTCGCGGTCACCACCAGACCCACGCCGATCATCGTTTCACGCGTGTGGGTCTTGATCATCTGGACGAGGCTCAGGCGCTGCACTTCACCGCGCGCGGCCGCCTGGCGGTCTTCTTCCTGCATCTGCTTGAAGACTTCGGTTTCGTCGATGTTCTTGCGGATATAGATCGCGATGGGAACAATCACCAGACCGAAGGCGAACGGAATGCGCCATGCCCAGGCCGCGATCTGTTCCTGCGTGAAGAACTCGGTGATCAGCGTGCCGCATGCCGCGCCGATCAGCAGGGCCAGCATCTGGCCGGCCATCTGCCAGGAGCCATAGAAGCCGCGCTTGCCGTTGGGCGCCATCTCGATCAGCAACGCGGTGGACGTGCCGAATTCGCCGCCCGCCGAGAAACCCTGCAAGAGGCGCGCGATCAGGATGAAGATGGGGGCCAGGATGCCGGCGGCATGGTAGGTCGGAGCCACCGTGATCAGCGCGATCGACACGGCCATCAGCGAGGTCACCATCACCATGGCGGCCTTGCGTCCTTTCTTGTCGCCATACAGGCCAAGGATGATGCCGCCCACCGGACGCATGAAGAAGCCCACGCCGAAGATCGCCGTCGTCATCAGGATGGCGTTCAATTCGCTGCCGGGCAGATTGGGGTCGGTGGGGAAAAACAGCTTCGCGATGATCGGCGTCATGAACGCGAACACCAGGAAGTCATACCATTCGAGGGCGTTGCCTATGACTGCGGCCACGATGTTGCGTGTGGGGACTGCTTTGTGCTGCACGGTTTCTCCTTGGGGGTAATTCAATCCGGCGACATTCTAGGCGCTTAACCGGTGAACGGTCGCCCGGCATGCCAAGACGCGGGCGCTTCCTGGCTTTACACTTGTCGTTTTTCCCCCAAAGAGAAGTGACATGAACGCGCGCACCTGGCTGGAAACGCTGGTGGGTTTCGATACCACCAGCCGCAATTCCAATCTTGCCCTGATCGAAACCGTCCGTGATTGGCTCAAGGGCCAGGGCGTGGATGCATGGCTGGCGCACAACCCCGAGCGCACCAAGGCCAATCTGTTTGCCACCTTGCCCGCGCAAGACGGTAACCAGCAAGGCGGCATCGTCCTGTCGGGCCACACCGACGTGGTGCCTGTCGATGGCCAGGACTGGAGCACGGATCCGTTCAAACTCGTCGAAAAAGACGGACTTCTCTATGGTCGCGGCGCTTGCGACATGAAGGGCTTCATCGCCGGTTCCCTGGCGCTGGTGCCTGAATTCCTGGCCATGCCGCGCAAAAAGCCGATCCACCTTGCGTTCTCGTATGACGAGGAAGTGGGCTGCGCCGGCGCGCCCTACATGCTTGCCGATCTGCACGAACGCGGCATCCGGCCTGAGGGCTGCGTAGTGGGCGAACCCACGGGCATGCAGGTGGTCGTGGCGCACAAGGGCATCAACCTGTTCCGCTGCAAGGTGCATGGCAAGGCCGCGCATTCGTCGCTGACCCCGCGCGGTTGCAACGCCATCGAATACGCTGCCCGCCTGATCTGCCGCATCCGCGATCTGGCCGACAGCTTCAAGGCCAACGGCCCGTACGACCAGTTCTACGACGTGCCTTTCTCCACGATGACGACCAACCAGATCCGGGGCGGCATCGCCGTCAACACCATCCCCGAGCTGTGCGAATTCACCTACGAATTCCGCAACCTGCCGGGCATGCAACCCGACCAGATCCAGGCTGAAGTTGAAAAATACGTGCGTGATGAGCTCTTGCCGCGCATGAAGGCGGAATTTGACGGCGCCAGCATCGAGATCGAAACCGGCGCCGCGGCGCCTGCGCTGGAGGCATCGGAAGAGGCCGCCATCACGCAGCTGGTTCGGGCGCTGACCGAAGACCGCAGCACCCGCAAGGTCGCCTACGGCACCGAGGCCGGCCTGTTCCAGGGCATCGGCATTCCCACGGTGGTGTGCGGGCCCGGCCATATCGAACAGGCCCACAAGCCGGACGAATTCGTGGCCATCGACCAGATGGCGTCTTGCGAGACGTTCCTGCGCCGCTTGGGCCAATCGCTCTGAGCAGGCGGGGGTGGGGCGGGCCGACTCTGCGGACCCCGGCCCCGCCCGCGTCAGGTAAAATGACGGGTTGCAAACCGGATTTGCGGCCGGCAGTGGCTTGCCGCGATACCGGGGGAGATGCTTGGTGAAACCTTACGACTTTCCGGATGCCCAGGGCCATTTTGGTCCTTACGGCGGTGTTTTCGTGGCGGAAACGCTGATGCACGCACTCGACGAGCTGCGCGCCTCCTACGACCATTACCGTGTCGATCCCGCCTTCCTGGAAGAGTTCAACTATGAACTCAAGCACTTTGTCGGGCGTCCCAGCCCGGTCTACCACGCTCGTCGATGGTCGGAAATGCTGGGCGGCGCGCAGATCTGGTTCAAGCGCGAAGACCTGAACCACACGGGCGCGCACAAGGTCAACAACTGCATCGGCCAGGCATTGCTGGCGCGTCGCATGGGCAAGCCCCGCGTGATCGCCGAAACCGGCGCTGGCCAGCACGGCGTGGCCACGGCCACGGTAGCTGCCCGCTACGGCATGGAATGCGTCGTCTACATGGGTAGCGAAGACATCCGCCGCCAGGCGTCGAACGTCTACCGCATGAAGCTGCTGGGCGCCACGGTGGTGCCGGTCACTTCCGGTTCGCGCACGCTGAAAGACGCGCTGAACGAAGCCATGCGCGACTGGGTCACCAACATCGAAAACACGTTCTACATCATCGGCACGGTAGCGGGTCCCGACCCCTATCCCCGCATGGTGCGCGATTTCCAGACCGTCATCGGCAATGAATGCCTGACGCAGATGCCGGAAGCCATCGGCCGCCAGCCTGACTATGTCGTGGCGGCGGTTGGCGGCGGTTCCAACGCCATGGGCATCTTCCATCCCTATATCCCCTACGAAAACGTGCGTCTCATTGGCGTCGAGGCGGCGGGCGAGGGCATGGAAACGGGCAGGCATGCCGCATCGTTGGCCGCTGGCCAGGTGGGCGTGTTGCACGGCAACCGCACCTACGTCATGCAGAATGCCGACGGCCAGGTGCAGGAAACGCATTCCGTCTCGGCGGGCCTGGACTACCCGGGCGTGGGTCCCGAACACGCATGGCTGAAGGATTCCGCCCGTGCGGAATACGTGGGGATCACCGACGAAGAGGCCCTGAAGGCGTTTCACGACTGCTGCCGCACCGAGGGCATCATGCCGGCGCTGGAGTCTTCGCATGCCATCGCGCAAGCCGTGAAGATGGCTCCCACGCTGCCTCGCGATGCCGTCATCCTGGTCAACTTGTCGGGTCGTGGCGATAAAGACATGCATACCGTCGCCGAACGTGCAGGCATCGAGCTCTAACACCATGACAACTCGCATTGATCGTATCGCTGCGGCGTTCGCGCGTACCGCCGAATCTGGCCGTTCGGCCGCGCTGATTCCCTATATCGCTGCTGGCGATCCGTCGCCCGCCGCGACGCCCGCTCTGATGCATGCACTGGTCGAGGCTGGCGCGGACATCATCGAACTGGGCGTGCCATTTTCTGATCCGATGGCGGACGGCCCCGTTATCCAACGCGCTGCCGATCGCGCCATCGCCCAAGGCGTGGGCCTGACCCGCGTGCTTGAGCTGGTAGCCGAATTTCGCCAGACCGACACCACCACCCCGGTGGTGTTGATGGGCTACGCGAACCCCATCGAACGCATGGGCCAATCCGAATTTGCCAGCAACGCCGAGCGCGCTGGCGTGGATGGCGTGCTGGTCGTGGACTATCCGCCGGAAGAAGTCATCGAATTCGCTTCCACCTTGGGCGCGCATGGCATTGCTCCCATTTTCCTGCTGGCCCCCACGTCCACCGAGGCGCGGATCCAGTCCGTGGCGAAGGTAGCGCGCGGCTATGTGTATTACGTGTCGCTCAAGGGCGTCACGGGCGCGGGCTCGCTGAACACCGACGACGTCGCCGAACGCGTGGCCGTCATTCGTCGCCACATGGGCGATATTCCGGTTGGCGTGGGCTTCGGCATCCGCGATGCGCAAAGCGCGCAGCGCGTGGCACGCGTGGCCGATGCCGTGGTGATCGGCAGCAAACTGATTGAAACGATGGAGCAGGCGGTGGCGGACGCCCCGGCTGCCCAGCAAACCAACGCCGCAGTCACCGCCGCCAGCGGCTGGCTGCGCACCATCCGGCATGCGCTGGATCAAGTAAAACGAGACGACGCGTCGGCCTGAGTGGCTGGGCGCGACCTCTAACGGGATGAAAAATCAATGAGCTGGATCGAAAAACTCCTGCCTCCTCGCATCAATAAAACCAGCGACAGCGGCGCTCGCCGCGTTCCCGAAGGCCTGTGGGTGAAATGCCCGTCGTGCGAATCGGTGCTGTATAGCGAAGATTTGGCGGCCAATCTGCACGTGTGCCCCAAGTGCGACCACCACATGCGTATTGGCGCCCGCGCTCGTATCGATTCGCTGCTGGATATGGAAGGCCGGGTTGAAATTGGTCAGAACACGCGGTCCGTGGACACGCTGAAGTTCAAGGACACCCGCAAGTATCCCGAGCGCCTGCAAGAGGCCGTCAAGCAAACCGGCGAGTCCGATGCGCTGGTGGTCGTGAGCGGTTCCATCCGTGGCGTGCCCGCCACCTTGGCCTGCTTTGAATTCGAATTCATGGGCGGGTCCATGGGTTCGGTGGTGGGCGAGCGCTTCGCGCGCGGCGCCCAGGCTGCCCTGGACAACAAGACACCGTTCATCTGTGTGGCCGCTTCGGGCGGCGCGCGCATGCAGGAGAGCCTGCTGTCGCTGATGCAGATGGCCAAGACCAACGCCATGCTGACGCGCCTGTCGGCCGCCGGTCTGCCGTTCATCAGCGTATTGACCGATCCCACCATGGGTGGCGTGTCGGCCAGCTTCGCCTTCATGGGCGACGTAGTCATCGCCGAGCCAAAGGCGCTGATCGGCTTTGCCGGGCCGCGCGTGATCGAACAGACCGTGCGCGAGAAGCTTCCGGAAGGCTTCCAGCGCGCAGAGTTCCTGCTGCAAAAGGGCGCGATCGACATGGTCATCGACCGCCGTCAGCTGCGTGAGGAAATCGCGCGCTTGCTGGCGCTGCTGAACAATCAGCCGGCCGACGTCGTCACCGCCTGAACTAGCTTTGCCGCAATGAACGATGCCGTCGCAAGCGCAAGCTGACGACGGCATTTTCTTTGCGACGCGGCGGCGGCATTTTGTGACGCCGCCTAGCGGATCTCGTATCGATTGTGACGGCGCTTTTCGGAACAGTGTTTTCCACCCGGATTATGTTGTCTTATTGCGACAAGGTTCAAGCCATCTGGCCCGTATTTTGCTATGTTGCCGGTTAGACCCAAATCTTCGGAGTTACTTCATGCTGTCGACCAAAAAGAAACTGCTTACCCGCCTCGTAGGTTTGGCCTTGGCAGGCGCGGCCACGATTGCCAGCGCTCAGTCGTCGGAAGGGACGCAGGGCGGTGTCAGCATGCACTACGGCATTGGTGACCACTACCAGCGCATCACGCTGAACTACGAAACCGCGTCGGTCTGGACGCACCAGTTCGGCGGCAATTGGGGCCGCCTCGATTTGACGCCCGAGTTGGGCGCTTCGTATTGGTGGGCAGACGGCTCGCGTTCCCCAGGCCACGTCTGGCAGCTCAACGCCATCCCGATGTTCCGCTGGTGGACCGGCGAACGCTTCTACCTTGAGGCCGGTATCGGCGCGACGGTTTTCTCGAGCACCCGCTTTGCCGACGAAAACATCAGCACCGCTTTCCAATTCGGTGATCACGTCGGCATGGGCTTTTTGCTGACCCCGAACAACCGCATCGGCGTGCGCTATTCGCACTTCTCCAATGCCAGCATCAAGCGTCCGAACCCGGGCCTGGACCTGGTGCAGTTGACGTACACGTATCAGTTCTGAAGTCGGCGTCGAGCCAGAATGAAAACCCTCTCACGAGGGTTTTTTTTCGCCCATTGGCAGGCGAGCATTGCGCGGCACCAGACGAAAAAAAAGCCCTCGTCATGCGACGAGGGCTTTTCGCTAAGCGCGTGGCTTAGTGACGCGTTTCGACTTGAACCAGGGGTTCGTTCGATACGGTGGCAACCGGCTTGCGCTCACGGCCCAGGCGGGTCGGCGTATGCGCGGCGGCAATGCGCAGCTGGGTTTGAGCGTGGCGGTCCGGATCGGTTTCCACCCACTTCAAGCCAGCGGCATTGACCACGTCATGCAAGGCCTGAGCCTTGGCGGACGGCGTCGTTGCCGGCACCACGATAGCCTGCGATTCGGCAGGGGCTGCGGCAGCCGGTGCTGCGGTAGCCGGTGCTGCGGCAGCCGACGCTGCGCTTTCCGCGACCGGAGCGGGCGTCGTCACGACGGGTTCCACAGCGGCGGTCTTGATCGGCTCTTCAGCAGCAGCCTGAACCGGTTCGGCGGCTTGCACGGAAACCGGCTCGGTCGCCTGCGGTGCCGTTTGCACGGGCTGGGCCACGACTTCGGCAACCTGTTCCGGTGCAGCCTGGGCGGCTTCGACCGGCGCGGCCGGTTCGGCCTGGGCTACTGCCGGCGTTTGCACGGGAGCGTGGACCGGGGTTTCGACCTCGGCGGACTGCTGTGCGGACTGCCCTTGCACGACTTGCGCTTCGGTCACCTTGGTTTCGACGGCTTGCGTCTGCACCGGGGCGGCGGGGGCGGCTTCTGCGGGGGCGGCTACGCTTTCGGTTTGCTCGGCGGAGTCGTCGTCCGAACCGTCGTCCAGCTGCTCGTCGCTACCGGCCAGACCGGCTTCGTCCTGGCTGCGGCGGCCACGGCGGCTGCGGCGGCGGCGGCGCTTGCGTTCCGGATCGGCTGCGCCTTCGGCGCCTTCGAGCGAGGCAATGCCATCAGCGGACTGCTCGGCGGCGTCAGCGGCTTCCGTCGACGAATCGGCAGAGGGCTTGGTGTCGGGCAGGGCGGTCGCAACGGACTGCGCCAGCGCGGCCACCATGCTTTCCTGTTCGCTCATCGGCGCGTCGGACTGACCTTCTTCGCGGCGATTGCGGCCACGGCCACGGCGGCGGTTGCGGCCGGCGCCGGTATCGTCGCCATTGGCCAGATCGGCTTGGTCGGGGCGGTTGGACGCCAGGGCAGCCTGGGCTGCCTGGCCTTCGCGCTCACCACGGCCTTCGCCGCGGTTGTTGCGGTCGCCACGGTCCTGACGTTCGCCTTCATTGCGACGATTGCCACGAGCGTGGTGACGGTTGCCCTCGGAACCTTCGGTACCTTCGCCGCGCGATTCGCCACGGCGATTGTTGCGGTTGCGGTCCGAGCCATGGCGTTCACCACGGCGTTCCTGGCCATCGTGACCGGCACGGCCCTTGCCGCGGCCGGAAGCGGCGCGCTTGGCGCTGTCTTCCTGAGCGGTGGGCGCCGGCTTGGCGGCTTCGGAGCCACCAGTCAGCCAGCCGACCAGACGCTTGAACAAACCACCCAGGCCGCCAGCGGCAGCGGGGGCAGCAGGCGCGGCGACGGGAGCGGCAGGCGTCGAAACCGGGGCGGGTTGCGAGGGCGTGATGCCCTTGACCAGAGCTTCCGGACGGGCCTTGATTTCGCTTTCGCGCGGCTGCCACGGTGCGTTCGTGGCCGGAGCTTCAACCAGATCGAAGCTGGTCTTGAGCTCTTCCAGGCGCGGATCGTCGTGGCGCAGGCGCTCGATGTGGTGATGCGGCGTTTCCAGATGCTTGTTGGGGATCAGCATCAGGTTGACCTTCAGGCGGGCTTCCATCTTGGTGATGTCGGCGCGCTTTTCGTTCAGAAGGTAGGTGGCGACATCCACCGGCACCTGGGCGTGAACCGCCGCGGTGTTTTCCTTCATCGCCTCTTCTTGCAGCAGGCGCAGCACGTGCAGGGCGCTGGACTCGGCATCGCGGATCACGCCGGTGCCGTTGCAACGCGGGCAGGTGATGTGCGAGCCTTCGTTCAGGGCCGGACGCAGGCGCTGACGCGACAGTTCCATCAGGCCGAAGCGCGAAATCTTGCCCATTTGTACACGGGCGCGATCGAAATGGAGGGCATCACGCAGGCGCTGTTCAACGGCGCGCTGGTTCTTGCTGTCTTCCATGTCGATGAAGTCGATGACGATCAGGCCGCCCAAGTCGCGCAAGCGCAACTGGCGGGCCACTTCGTCGGCCGCTTCGGAGTTGGTGCGCAGCGCGGTTTCCTCGATATCGGCGCCGCGCGTGGAGCGGGCCGAGTTCACGTCAACGGAAACCAGGGCTTCGGTGTGGTCGATCACGATGGCGCCGCCCGAGGGCAGTTGCACCGTGCGCGAGTACGCCGTTTCAATCTGGTGTTCGATCTGGAAGCGCGAGAACAGCGGGATGTCATCGCGGTAGCGTTTGACGCGCTGGACGTTGTCCGGCATCACCACGCTCATGAACGCGGTGGCCTGGTCGGCGATCTCGTCCGTGTCGATCAGGATTTCGCCGATTTCCGGCGAGAAGTAATCGCGGATGGCCCGGATGACCAGGCTGGATTCCAGATAGATCAGGATGGGCGCGGAGTTGTCGCGGGCGGCGCCGTCGATGGCGGTCCACAGCTGCAACAGGTAGGACAAGTCCCACTGGAGCTCTTCGACGTTGCGGCCAATGCCAGCGGTGCGGGCAATGATGCTCATGCCCTGGGGCAGCTCAAGCTGCTCCATCGTGTCGCGCAGTTCCTGGCGATCTTCGCCCTCGACGCGGCGCGAAACGCCACCGCCACGGGGGTTGTTGGGCATCAGGACCAGGTAGCGGCCGGCCAGCGAGATGAACGTGGTCAGGGCTGCGCCCTTGTTGCCGCGCTCTTCTTTCTCAACCTGGACGATCAGTTCCTGGCCTTCGCGCAGCGCATCCTGGATGCGGGCGCTACGAACGTCGACGCCTTCCTTGAAGAAGCTGCGAGCAACTTCCTTGAAGGGCAGAAAGCCGTGACGGTCTTCACCGTAGTTGACGAAGCAAGCTTCTAGGCCGGGTTCGATCCGGGTAATGACACCTTTGTAGATGTTGCCTTTGCGTTGTTCGCGGCCGGCAGTCTCGATGTCGAGGTCGATGAGTTTTTGCCCATCGACGATAGCGACGCGTAATTCTTCCTGATGCGTCGCATTGAACAGCATGCGCTTCATGAGAGGGTTTCTCCGTTGTCATGACGCGCCGATATCGGCGCGTGACCTCGGGTCACTCGGGCTGCGGCTGAAGCGGGCAAGAAATGCGGACCGTACCTGGGCGGCGCCCAGGCGTATCCGCCGCGGGTCAGGCGGGCACGTCGTGCCGTGGGGCACGGGGTTCTGTCAGCAGGAGGGTCAGCTTCACTGAATGTGGTTTGACGGAAAAATTGCTGTGAACGGCAGTTGCGGTCGGATTGGTTGCCTACACGCAGCTGGTGCTTTAAATATGCGACGATTCTTGCAGTGCTTCAGAGCCGCTTGCGGCATGCAACGGACCTGCTGGGACAGCGGGCAAAGTGAATGCCACACCACTATCCGGCAGGGCGCGGTTGCGCCGGCGACCAAGAGACCCAGGGGTTGAATCAGCAGGCAGTACAATAGCGGCCCGCGCGCTCGACGGAGTTGCGTACTTGTTTGCATCTCTACGCCAGGCGGCTAGTTCAGCCCCTTTAGGCTGTCCCGATTATATGTCGCTTTCCGCAATGCGCAAAGAAACTTCCTCCCCCATATCCCCCTCTAAAGCCGCCCCCGCCGTCCGTATGGTGGAGGTCGATGACGAGCACGCCGGCCAGCGTTTGGACAACTTCCTGATGCGCCTGTGCAAAGGTGTCCCCAAAACTCATATCTACAAGGCCATCCGTGGCGGCGAAGTGCGAGTAAACAAGGGACGCATCTCGGTCGACTACCGCATCGTCGCGGGCGACATTGTTCGCATTCCCCCCTTGCGTCTGCCCGATCCCGGCAAGCCTCGCCCCGTGCCCGGAGCCGAATTTCCGGTGGTGTTCGAAGACGATGCGCTGCTGGTCGTGGATAAGCCGGCCGGGGTGGCGGTGCATGGCGGCAGCGGCGTTTCGTTTGGCGTCATCGAGCAATTGCGCGCGGCGCGGCCCGATGCGAAGTTCCTTGAGCTGGTGCACCGGCTGGACCGGGAAACGTCCGGGCTGCTGATGGTGGCCAAGAAGCGCAGCGCCTTGCTGGCCCTGCATGCCATGCTGCGCGAAGGCAAGGGCGACAAGCATTATCTGGCCCTGGTCGAGGGCGATTGGGTGAACGATCGCCAGCACATCAAGCTGGGCCTATCCAAGTGGACGACCCAGTCCGGCGAGCGCCGGGTCAAGGTCGACCCTGATGGCCAGACCGCGCACACCATCATCACGCTCAAACAGCGCTTCGGCGGTTACAGTCTGGTCGATGCGGAACTGCGCACCGGGCGCACCCATCAAATCCGGGTGCATCTGGCCGCCAGCGGCTTTCCCATCGTGGGCGACGACAAGTATGGCCATGACGACGTGCGCGCTGAGTTCTCGCGCATGGGGTTTGGTCGGATGTTCCTGCATGCGCACCAATTGACGCTGGCTCACCCGGTCACGGGCGAGTCCATGACCCTTACCGCCGAGCTGCCGCCCGCATGCCGGAAAATACTGAAACAACTGGAGTCGGACTGATTATGTCGTCGTATTCGCTGGTCGTGTTTGACTGGGATGGCACCCTGATGGATTCCACGCACAGCATCGTGGCCGCCATCCAGGGCGCGTGCCGCGACCTGGAATTGGCGGTGCCGTCGGCGTCCGAGGCCAGTTGGGTGATTGGTCTGTCCCTGGAAAGCGCGCTGCGTCGCGCGGTGCCCGAACTGACGCCGGCGATGATGCCGCGATTCCTGGAGCGCTATCGCACGCACTATCTGCTGCGCGACCCGGAACTGCGCCTGTTCGACGGCATTCCCGAGCTGTTGCAAACCTTGGCCGACCAAAACGTGCGCCTGGCGGTGGCCACCGGCAAAAGCCGGGTGGGCCTGACCCGCGCGCTGGCCGCGACGGGCCTGGGCCCGCTGTTCGACGCCACCCGCACGGCCGATGAAACCTTCAGCAAGCCGCATCCCGCCATGCTGCAGGAGCTGATGCAGGAATTGGATGTCGACCCCGGCCGAGTCGTCATGGTGGGGGACACATCGCATGATTTGCAGATGGCGGTCAATGCGGGTGTGCACGGGCTGGGTGTGACCTATGGCGCGCATACCGTGAAGGAACTTCAAGGTTGTGCGCCCCAAGCCGTGCTGGACAGCGTGCCGCTGGTGCGCGAATGGCTCTTGCCGCGCGTGGCGGCCCACGCCTGATCCTGCAAGAATCGCGCAGCGACGTCGGATCCGGGAATTTTCTGGGGCGGCGCAACGTCTATGACTTTGTCCCCACGGCCACGGCTGGCGGGCGTTGAACCGGAGACCACGATGTTGATACGCAAGCCCGACGATATTCTTCCGTCCGAAATCACTGACGAAACGGTTTGGCGTTCGCGCCGCGAGCTCATGCTTCGCGCGGGCCTTACCGTCGCTGCGGTGGGCCTGCCCGGCTGGGCGAGCCGCAGCGCTTTTGCTCAAGATGCGGGTGCGCTGACCGGCAAGCCCAATGGCTCGCTCAGTGTCATGGACAAGCCGACCTCGCTGGCCGACGTCACGTCCTACAACAACTACTACGAATTCGGCGTCGACAAGGGCGATCCCGCCGCCAATGCCGGCAAGCTGCAAACGCGTCCGTGGACGGTCAGCGTCGAAGGCGAAGTGGGCAAGCCGCGCACTTTCTCCATCGACGAACTGCTGAAACTGGCTCCCATGGAAGAGCGCGTCTACCGGCTGCGCTGCGTCGAGGGCTGGTCCATGGTGATCCCCTGGGTGGGCTATTCGGTGTCCGAGTTGCTCAAGCAGGTGGAGCCCACCGGCAACGCGAAGTACGTGGAGTTCGTCACGGCGGTGCAGCGCGAAAACATGCCCGGGGTGCGCGCCGCGATCCTGGAATGGCCTTACGTCGAGGCATTGCGCATCGACGAGGCCATGAATCCGCTGGCCATGCTGGTGTTCGGGGTCTATGGCAAGGTGCTGCCGAACCAGAACGGCGCGCCGCTACGGCTGGCCGTGCCTTGGAAATACGGGTTCAAGTCGGCCAAGTCGCTCGTCAAGATCCGCCTGGTTGAAAAGATGCCGGTGTCGTCCTGGATCAAGGCGGCGCCGCAGGAGTACGGCTTTTACGCCAATGTGAATCCCAATGTGCCGCATCCGCGCTGGAGCCAGGCCACCGAACGTCGCATCGGCGAAGACGGCCTGTTCAGCCCCAAGCGCAAGACGTTGATGTTCAATGGTTATGGCGAGCAGGTGGCCTCGCTCTATCAGGGCATGGACCTGAAGGCCAATTACTGACGGCGCCATGTCCGAGGCCACTACCCGGCGCGCTGCGGCGCCGACCGCCAAGACGCAGCTATCCGCCAAGACCGTCGGGCGCTTCAAGCCCTTCTTGTTTCTGCTGGGCCTGGCGCCGTTCGCGCGCTGGGTATGGCTGGGCGTGAACAACGGACTGACCGCCAACCCCGTTGAATTCCTGACCCGTTCGTCCGGCACATGGACCCTGGTCTGCCTGCTGGTGACCCTGTCGATTACGCCGCTGCGCCGCCTGACGGGCCAACCCGCCCTGGTGCGGGTGCGCCGGATGTGCGGCCTGTTCGCGTTTTTCTATGGCGCCATGCATTTCATGGCCTGGGTCTGGTGGGATCGCGGGCTGGACCCCGCAGCCATGCTGCAAGACCTTGGCGAACGCCCGTTCATCATGGTGGGTTTTGCGGCGTTCGTGCTGATGACGGCGCTGGCCGCCACGTCCACGCAGTGGGCCATGCGCCGCCTGGGCAAGCGGTGGCAGCAATTGCACCGGGCCATCTACGCAATCGGCCTGCTGGCGGTGCTGCATTACTGGTGGCACAAGGCTGGCAAGAACGATCTGACCGAGCCAGCCTTGTATGCGGCCGTGCTGGCCCTGTTGCTGGGCTGGCGCATCGTCGCGTGGTGGAGGCGACGGCGCGGCGCCTGAGCGGCGCCCGTCCTGGCGTTGCTACGGCATCGCCAGCATGATGGCGGCAGTTTCCAGGTCCGGCTGGCCGTCGTGCAGCGCGGGCCGGTAATGCATCTGGAATGCCGCTAGCGTGTTGATGGTGGCGGCGTCCAGCTTGCCATCCTGCCCACAGGTATACCCCAGCCGCTGCAACTGTTTCTGAAACCAGGCGACATCGGGCATGCCTTGCACTTGCAGGCGCGCCAGGTGCTCGGCGGCTCCCGTTTCGTCGTACCAGCGTCCGATGCCGGCAATCGCCAGCGTCTTCCACGGGAACAGCGGGCCAGGGTCTACCTTGCGTTGAGGCGCGATATCGCTATGGCCCACCACGTTCTCCGGCGCAACGCCGTGGCGCTGGATAAGGTCTCGAAGCAGGATGGTCAGCGCGCGCACCTGGCGGTCGTTATAGGCATGCCACAGGGGCTTGCCGTCCGGGCCTTCCGTCCAGCCG
Organism: Achromobacter piechaudii NBRC 102461; assembly: GCF_001571245.1. Classification (GTDB taxonomy): domain Bacteria; phylum Pseudomonadota; class Gammaproteobacteria; order Burkholderiales; family Burkholderiaceae_B; genus Achromobacter; species Achromobacter piechaudii. The sequence goes on from NZ_BCTK01000005.1 coordinate 718,825, forward strand.
GGGTTGACGATTTCGATGCCGATGGAGGTGCTGTTCATCGCGATGTTGCCGTACCAGGAACTGGCCCCGGCATGCCATGCGGCACGATTTTCATCGACCAGTCGATATGCACGGCCGGTGTCGGTGATCAGATAGTGCGAACTGACCTTGCCGCGCGACAGCAGCTTGAGCGACGTGGCGTCGTCTACCGTGGTGTAGTGCAGGACGATGCTGCGCACCCGGCTGGCTTGGCTGACGGCGGTGATTGAGGTGTCCAGGTCCAGTCCGGCGGGGCCGCGCGTGGCGCAGCCGGCCAGCACTGCCGTGGCCAGCAGGGTGGTGATAAGGCGGATCATGAGTCAGCGCGCCAGGTAGAGGAACAGCGTAGGCAGTTTGTCCAGTTGGGGCGCCGGCAGCTTTTTCCAGTCGGCGACGGTGTGCGTCACCACCCATTCGTCTGCCGTCGTGACCGATCGCGCCACGCACAGCTTGGTGTCGCCCTTCAGGCTGGCCAGCAGCGTCGCAAACATGGCGGCGTTGCGATAGGGGGTTTCGATCAGCAGTTGCGTCTGGTTGTGCTTGGCGGAGTGCTGCTCCCAGGCTTTGAGCTGCTTGGCGCGCTCGGCGGCGTCCACCGGGGCGTAGCCGTGAAAGGCAAAGCGCTGCCCATCCAGGCCGCTGGCCATCAGGCCCAGCAGGATGGACGAGGGGCCCACCCACGGCTTGACCGTGATGCCCAGTCGGTGGGCAGCATCCACAACCTTCGCGCCGGGATCCGCCACGGCGGGGCAGCCGGCCTCGGATACCAGGCCGATTTCCGCGCCGCGCTTCACTGGCGCCAGCCAGGTGTTGATCTGGCCGGCGTCGACCTTGTCCGTCAGCGTGTGGATGGTGATTTCCTGCAACGGCCGGGTCGTGCCGATCAGTTTCAGAAAGGCGCGCGCCGTCTTGGCGTTTTCGGCAATGTAGGTGTCCAGCCGTCCGGCCAGGGCGCGCACGTCCGCGGGCAGCCAGCGTTCGGGTGGGGCATCGCCCAGGCCGACGGGAATCAGGTGCAGGGCGCCGCTCATGCCGGCGCGCCCGGTGCGTTCAGCGGGTCCAGGCCGAACTGCGCCAGCATGCGCGTGAGCGCGATCAGCGGCAGCCCGATAATCGCGGTCGGATCATCGCTCTGGATGCTCTCCATCAGGGCGATGCCCAGGCTTTCCGCCTTGGCGCTGCCTGCGGTATCGTAAGGTTCTTCGGCGCGCAGATAGGCGTCAATGGCGTGGTCCGACAACTGGCGGAAATGGCAGCGAGTGACGATGTCGGCCTTTTCCACCCGCTGGCCGTCCGTGACCGCCAGTGCGCTATGAAATTCGACGATTTGCCCGGACAAGGCCCGCAGCTGCGCCTGAGCGCGGGGGAAATCCCCCGGTTTCCCGATGGGCTGGCCATCAATCGTGGCTACCTGGTCCGACCCGATCACAATGCTGCCCGGATGATTGACAGCCACGGCCATGGCCTTGGCGACGGACAGCCGCAAAGCCAGCGCTTCGGGGGTTTCTCCCGCTTGTGGCGTTTCGTCCACATCCGGGGAAATGGCGGTAAAGGGAAGGCGCAGGCGCGACAGCAATTCTTTGCGGTAACGGGAGCTGGAAGCGAGGATCAGACTAGGCGTTGAAGGCATGCGGTATTTGACGTTAAAGCGTAAGTCGCAGTATTATCTAACGTTTTGCGGGATTTTTGCACTGGAAGGGGGTGACCCCGGGGTTTTACCCCGACAGGGTTTTTTGCCCTGACAGCGCAAGAGTGTGGGAAGCGAAGCCCGAGTTGGCAAAGCTGCATTGCCAAAGGCAGTAGCGTTAAGCAGCGGTCTTTAGCTCAGCAGTCTTTAACTCAGCAGTCTTTAACTCAGCGGCCTTTAACGCGGCAGCCTCGCAACCCCTGAGAATCCCGTGAATGCAAAGGATTGATCATCAAGCGCATCGATGCATTCGCATTTGCCCATAGCGGCAAGCAAGCGCAAGGCACCATACCTCTTGTGCGGTTTACGCGCGCGGTTGAAGGGTTACCCGAACAACCGCTGGGCGATGCCGGGCTTGTGACATGGTCCGTGCGCGGTGAAGTGGGCAAGTCGGGTCTTTTGCTTGGCCGGCCGCTTTTGCATGTTCACGTGCAAGCGAATCCGGTGCTGGTGTGCCAGCGGTGCAATGTGCCGTTCGTGTATTCGGTCGATAGCGAAGTCCTCTTGCAGCTGGTTAAGTCCGAAGCGGATCTTGACGATGGTTTTACCAACGGTGATTACACCGACGGTTCGACCGCCGGCAACGACGACGAAGACGAAGAAGGAAATGGTTTTGTGTCCAACCAACCCGAAAAGGTGGTGGGTTCACATCATTTTGATCTGTTGGCCCAGATCGAAGATGAGCTCATTCTGAGCGTTCCGTATGTGCCCAAGCATGATGTATGCCCGGGCGCGCAGGCCAAAGTCAGCGAAGTTCCTGAAGAACCCGCTGTCAAGCGTCCGTCGCCGTTTGCGGTGCTGGAACAACTGAAGCACAAAGATTGAGATCAACATCGGGCCGCATCGCGTACAATGCGCCCCGTTTCTAGGAGTCATCATGGCCGTTCAACAAAACAAGAAGTCCCCCTCCAAGCGCGGTATGCACCGTTCGCACGATTTTCTGGTTGCTCCGTCGACCGCCATCGAGCCGAACACCGGTGAAACGCACCTGCGCCACCACATCAGCCCCAATGGTTTCTATCGCGGCCGCAAGGTCCTGAAGACCAAGGCCGACGAATAAGGCCCCCGGGCCGAACTCGTACTCGGACCAATTCGGCTGATCGCTGATACCTGGCACCCGTGATACGCATCGCCATAGACTGTATGGGCGGAGACTTCGGTCTGCCCGTCACCATTCCGGCTGCGATCGAGTTCGCCCGGCAATTTCCGGATACCCGGCTGTTGCTGGTCGGGCTTCCCGACGCGATCGAAGCGGCGCTCTCCGAGCACCGCGACGCTCCGCGCGATCGCATGGAAATCGTGGCGGCTTCTGAAGTCGTCACCATGGACGACCCGGTCGAGGTCGCCCTGCGCCGCAAAAAAGACTCCTCCATGCGCCTGGCCGCCCAGTCCGTCAAGGACGGGCGCGCCGACGCCTGCGTTTCTGCGGGCAACACCGGCGCCTGGATGGCCATTTCACGCTACGTGCTCAAGACGCTGGACGGCATCGACCGCCCCGCGATCGCCACGTCCATTCCGAACCAGACGGGCCGCGCCACCACGGTGCTGGACCTGGGCGCGAATGTGGACTGCACGGCCGAGCACCTTCTGCAATTCGCCATCATGGGCGCCGCGCTGTCGCAGGCGGTGGACCATCGTGAAAGCCCGACCGTGGGCCTCCTGAACATCGGCGAAGAAGTCATCAAGGGCAATGAAGTCGTCAAGGAAGCCGCCGAGCTTCTGCGCGGCAGCCCGTTGAATTTCTACGGCAACGTGGAAGGCAACGACATCTTCAAGGGTACGGTCGACGTCGTCGTCTGCGACGGCTTCGTCGGCAACGTCGTGCTCAAGTCCGTCGAAGGGCTTGCGAAGATGTTGTCCAGCATCATCCACGAAGAGTTCAAACGCAATATCTTCACGCTGCTGGCGGGCGCCATCGCCAAGCCGGTGCTGAACCGTTTGCGCAACCGCGTCGACAACCGTCGTTATAACGGCGCCGCGTTGTTGGGCTTGCGCGGCGTGGTCATCAAGAGCCACGGTTCCGCGGATGTCTACGCCTACGGATTTGCATTGCAACGTGCCCGCGAAGCCGTAGTGAGTAAACTGCTGGAGCGCACCGCTCAGACGGTCGCTCAGATTACCAAGCGCGTTCAATCGGAAGAGGGCGCCGCAACGCCTCCCGCGAACGTGGCTGGGGACACCGCTTGATGGATACCGCAATGAAATTTTCCGCGATCGCGGGCACCGGCAGCTTCCTGCCGGAACGCGTGGTTTCGAATGACGAACTGGCAGCGGAACTGGCGACGCGCGACATCGCCACTTCCGATGAATGGATCGTCGAGCGCACGGGCATCCGTCAGCGCCATCTTGCCGAGCGTGGCGTCACGACCAGCCAACTGGCCACCGAGGCATCGCGCCGCGCGTTGGCCGACGCAGGCGTTGATGCTTCCGAAATCGACCTCATCATCGTCGCGACCTCCACCCCCGATTTCGTGTTTCCCAGCACGGCTTGCCTGGTGCAGGCGAACCTGGGCGCCAAGGGTTCGGCGGCGTTCGACGTGCAGGCCGTGTGCAGCGGCTTCGTCTACGCGCTGACCACCGCTGACAGCTTCGTGCGCGCCGGCCGCGCCCGTTGCGCGTTGGTGATCGGCGCCGAAGTGTTCTCGCGCATTCTCGACTGGAACGACCGCAGCACCTGCGTGCTGTTCGGAGATGGCGCGGGCGCTGTTGTGCTGAAGGCTTCCGACGAACCCGGCATCATGGCTGCGCAATTGCATGCCGACGGCAGCCAGATGAAGATCCTGAGCGCCGCGGGCAACGTGGCCTATGGCGACGTGACGGGCGACCCCTTCCTGCGCATGGACGGCCAAGCGGTGTTCAAGCAGGCCGTCACGGTGCTGGATCGCTCGGCGCGCGACACCTGCGCCGAAGCCGGCGTCGAAGTTGCCGATGTCGATTGGCTCATCCCCCACCAGGCCAACGTGCGCATCTTGAACTTCCTGGCGCGCAAGCTTGCCGTGCCGGTCGAGAAAGTCGTCATCACTGTTGATAGCCACGCCAATACCTCCGCGGCCAGCGTGCCGCTGGCGCTGGACGCCGCGCGCCGCGATGGCCGCGTCAAGCCAGGCCAGCTCATCCTGATGCAAGGCGTGGGCGGCGGATTCACCTGGGGCTCGGTACTCGCTCGCATGTAAGCGCGCGTCCCGGCGGCGGCGCATCGCGCGCCACCGCTGCGAGAGCGCGCCTGGCATTCCACACAGATACTGAATCAATCCAAGCGGTCAATCATGAAAATTGCTTTTGTCTTTCCCGGCCAAGGGTCGCAAGCTGTCGGCATGCTGGATGCCTGGTCCGGCGTTGCCGCCGTCACGGACACCGTGGCGCGCGCTTCCGAAGCCCTGGGGCAGGATCTGGGCGCGCTGATCGCGCAGGGTCCGGCGGAACAACTGAACCTGACCACAAACACGCAGCCGGCCATGTTGACCGCTGGCGTGGCGTTCTACGCCGCGTGGACGGGAGCGGGTGGCCGCAAGCCCGACGTCGTCGCCGGTCACAGCCTGGGCGAATACGCCGCGCTGACGGCCGCCGGTTCGCTCGCGCTTGAAGATGCTGTCCGGCTGGTGCGCGTGCGCGCCGACGCCATGCAGGCCGCCGTGCCGGTTGGTACGGGCGCCATGGCCGCCATTCTGGGACTGGATGACGATGCCGTGCGCAGCGCCTGCGCCGCCGCCGCCCAGGGCGAAGTGGTCGAAGCCGTCAATTTCAACGCGCCCGCTCAAGTCGTGATCGCCGGTCACAAGGCCGCTGTCGAACGCGCCTGTGAATTGGCCAAGGCTGCGGGCGCCAAGCGCGCGCTGCTGCTGCCGGTGTCCGCGCCGTTTCACTCCAGCCTGCTCAAGCCCGCCGCCGACGTTCTGGCCGGCGCGCTGGCCAACGCTGCGGTGTCCGCGCCGCAGATCCAGGTCATCAACAACGTTGACGTTGCCTCGCCCACGGAACCCGCCGCAATCCGGGATGCGTTGGTGCGTCAGGCATGGCATCCTGTGCGCTGGGTTGAAACGCTGCGCGCCATGAAGGCTCAGGGCGTAACCCACGTCATCGAATGCGGTCCCGGCAAGGTTCTGGCCGGTCTGACCAAGCGCATCGACCCCGAACTTACCGGCCTGGCCATTACCGATCCCGCTTCGCTTGAAGCCGCGTTGGCCGTTGTTAACGGAAATTAAAGACATGGACAACTCGATCGAACTGCAAGGCAAGATCGCGCTGGTGACCGGCGCCACGCGCGGCATCGGCCGCGCCATTGCCCAGGAATTGGCCGCGCGCGGTGCGACCGTGGTCGGCACCGCCACCACGGAATCCGGCGCAGCCGCCATCACCGAAGCGCTCGCGCCCATGGGTGGCCGTGGCGTGGTGCTGAACGTGACTGACGCAGAAGCCTGCGACGCGCTCATCGACGCGCTCGCCAAGGATGGCGGCGGCCCGCACATCCTCGTCAACAACGCTGGCATCACGCGCGACACGCTGGCCATGCGCATGAAAGACGACGATTGGTCCGCCGTGCTGGACACCAATCTGACGTCGGTGTTTCGCCTGTCGCGCGCCGTGATGCGCAGCATGATGAAGGCCCGCTGGGGACGCATCATCAACGTCACGTCGGTGGTTGGTTCCAGCGGCAACGCGGGTCAGGCCAACTACGCCGCCGCGAAGGCGGGCGTGTCGGGCATGTCGCGTGCTCTGGCCCGCGAGTTGGGAAGCCGCAACATCACCGTCAACTGCGTCGCTCCGGGTTTCATCGACACCGACATGACGCGTGCGCTGGCTGAAAGCCAGACCACCGCGCTGTTGCAACAGATTCCGCTGGGCCGTTTGGGCTCGCCCGAAGACATCGCCCATGCGGTGGCCTTTTTGTCCGGGCCGCAAGCGGGTTACATTACCGGCACCACCCTGCACGTCAACGGCGGGATGTACATGCAATAAATCACGAGTTGCGCGTCAGGCGGCCCAGGCCGCCGCGCCGATGCCGGGTAGCCGGCCAAGGCGGCGCGCAGTTCAACCGGAAACGCCGCATACTGGTATTCCTGTGCCTCACGGGCGACAGAACAAGTGCGCGGTGTTATTTTTGTCACGGCCAGGCGTTGCTTTCCTCTACGCTTGGCTATAATTCGCGGGATTTTTCCCAATTGGAGATCTGCATGGAAAGCATCGAACAGCGCGTCAAGAAGATCGTCGCTGAACAACTTGGCGTCAACGAAGCCGAGATCAAGAACGAATCCTCCTTCCTTGACGACCTCGGTGCCGATTCGCTCGACATGGTCGAACTGGTCATGGCGCTCGAAGACGAATTCGAGACCGAGATCCCCGACGAAGAGGCCGAAAAGATCACGACCGTGCAACAAGCGATTGACTACATCAATTCGCACGGTAAGCAGTAAGCTCAACCTATATCCTTCCGGTTGCCCGATTTTCGGGGCCAGCCGGGAAACGGGGCGGTTTCAGGAATTTGCCGTGTGGTCCGCGTGCGGGAAGGGCGTTGTCATGCCCGACCCGCTTTCGCGTGGGCCACACGCGCAGCGCATCCCGAAAACCGCCTTTCTTTTGTCTGTTTGAGGAGTCATCCGTGAAGCGACGTGTCGTCATCACCGGCCTGGGTATCGTTTCTCCCGTTGGGAACGACCTGACCACCGCTTGGGACAATATCGTCAACGGACGTTCTGGCATCAGCCGCATCACCCGTTTCGATCCCTCGGCCATCACCACGCACATTGCTGGCGAAGTCAAAGACTTCGATATCAGCACCTATATCTCCAGCAAAGAAGCCCGCCAGATGGATACGTTCATCCATTACGGCCTGGCTGCGGGGATGCAGGCATGGCGTGATTGCGGTTTGGAAGTCACCGAAGCCAATGCCGAGCGCATTGGCGTGATCGTGGGCTCCGGCATCGGCGGTCTGCCGCGCATTGAAGAAACCCAGGTCGAATACATGGCCAAGGGGCCGCGACGTATTTCGCCGTTCTTCGTGCCGGGTTCGCTGATCAACCTGATCTCCGGTCATTTGTCCATTGCCTACGGCATGAAGGGCCCCAGCTACGCCGTTGTTTCGGCGTGCACGACGGGCCTGCATTGCATTGGCGACGCTGCGCGCCTGATCGAATACGGCGACGCCGATGTCATGGTCGCTGGCGGCGCGGAATCGACCGTGTCCCCGTTGGGGATTGGCGGTTTTGCAGCCATGCGCGCCTTGTCGACCCGCAACGACGACCCGCAAACGGCATCGCGTCCGTGGGACCGCGACCGCGATGGCTTCGTCCTGGGCGAAGGCGCTGGCGTTCTGGTGCTTGAAGAATACGAGCACGCCAAAAAGCGCGGCGCGCGTATCTATGGCGAACTTGCCGGTTACGGCATGAGCTCGGACGCACACCACATCACCGCTCCCGACAAGGACGGTCCGCGCCGTGGCGTCATCAACGCCCTGCGCAATGGTGGCCTGAACGCGGATGACATCCAGTATGTCAACGCACACGGCACGTCGACTCCCCTGGGCGACAAGAACGAAACCGATGCGCTGAAGCTGGCGTTCGGCGACCACGCCAAGAAACTGGTGGTCAATTCGACCAAGTCCATGACCGGCCACTTGCTGGGCGCGGCGGGCGGCATTGAAGCCGTGTTCACGACCTTGGCCGTGTACAACCAGGTTTCTCCTCCCACGATCAACATCTTCAATCAAGATCCGGAATGCGATCTCGATTACTGCGCCAACGAAGCGCGGCAGATGAAGATCGAGGTCGGCCTGTCCAACTCGTTCGGCTTCGGCGGCACCAACGGCTCGATGGCCGTGCGCCGGGTCTGATTTGGAAGGCTCCGAGGCAGGGCGCTGGTCGTTTTGGGTGCCCATCGGGCGGCCGGCCGGCGTCCATGCTTTGCTTGGGCTGGCCTGCGCCGCCGCCGCGTGTTGCGCGGCGCTTGCGGCGCTGTGGCACGGCATGAGCGGCTGGGCCGCCATTGCCCTGCTGCTTGTGCCGGCAGGGCTGTTACACTCGGCACGGAGCGGACTGTCCCCGGTATCGGCGTTACGTACGGCGGTCGGGGCGGGGCGCTGGCAGGTACGTCAGCCGCAAGGCTGGCAGGACGCGCAACTGCTGGAGCAGCAGCGCGGCCCCCGCTGGCTCACGCTCACTTTGCAGCCCTTGCCCACCGGGAGTACGGTCTTTACAAATAGCACAGTCACCCTCACCGTCTGGCAACATACGTTGAAACCCCAGTCCTGGCGGCGCTTGTGCCTGCTGTCGGGCACGGCGCAACGTGGCCACCAGACGGCACGCCCGCAGGAGGCGTCATGAGCGAACGCGAAGTCGACGCGGAGTTGGTCGCGCGCGTTCAACGAGGCGATAAAAAAGCGTTCGATCTACTGGTGCTCAAGTACCAGCGCAAGATCCTGCGCTTGCTGGCCCGGATGATCCGCGACCCCTCGGAAATCGAGGACGTAGCCCAGGAGGCGTTCATCAAGGCGTACCGAGCCTTGCCCCAGTTCCGGGGTGATAGCGCCTTCTACACTTGGTTGTATCGTATCGCCATCAACACGGCGCGTAACTGGCTGGCCTCGCAAGGCCGACGACCTAGTGCGCCTAATGCGATAGAAACGGAAGACGGTGAAACTTTTAACGAAACCGACAACCTAACCGACATAAGCACGCCGGAATCCATGGTCGCCAGCCGCGAAATCGCCGAGACGGTGAACGCGGCTATCGAGGAATTGCCCGAAGAATTGCGTACCGCAATTGTCCTGCGTGAAATCGAAGGTATGAGTTACGAAGACATCGCCCAGAGCATGGACTGCCCTATCGGTACGGTGCGCTCCCGCATTTTTCGTGCGCGCGAGGCCATCGCAACCAAATTACGTCCATTGCTTGGCACCGATGCCGAGCGTCGCTGGTAAGGAGTGGCAGTCATGCAAACAGCAGCCAAGTCCGTTGAGATCGCCGAGTCCTCCTGGGAGGAATCGGTTTCCGCCTGGATGGACGGAGAAGATTCCGACGATATTCTTCCCAGTCTGTTGTCCAAGGAAGGACGTCAGACCTGGGACACCTATCATTTGATCGGTGATTCCCTGCGCAATGCCGATCTGGCATTGACCCCAAGCGCCGCGTTCCAGTCGCGATTGGCGCGAGCGTTGGACGCGGAGCTGCCGATCGTGGCGGCGCCTCGGCGCCGTTCGCCATTGCGCGTTGGTTTGTCCGGCCTGGCCGTGGCGGCTGCCGTCGCAACGGTCGCCTGGGTGGCGCAACCTTACCTGACCGGCACCCCGGCCACGGAAGTGCGTGTGCTGGCCGATGCCAGCGGAACCCCCGCCTCTGCCACCGCCGCGGATGACGCCGGCCTGCGCGACTATCTCGAGGCCCATCGCCAGATGGCCGGCCCCAGCGCGGTCCGGCAAGTCTCGTTCGACGTCGGAGCAGGACGTTGATGGCGCTGGCGTTACCGACACGTTGGCCGCGCGCAGGTTCCTGGCATGTCCACCGAGCGGGATGGTTCGCCGCTACGCTTCTGACCGCTTTCCTCTCCGCGCACGAGCCGGCGCGCGCCGCCGATGCGGCCCCGGCCACGGACGATGTGGTCCAGCTGTTGAGCCGTATCCAGCAGGCCGCCCGCAAGCAGGATTACGCGGGCGTCTTCATGTACCAGCAAGGCGAGATGATTCAATCGTCGCGTCTGGTGCACGTGCTGGACGGCACCGGCGAACGCGAACGCCTTGAAATTCTTGACGGCCAGCCGCGCGAATATCTGCGTCACAACGATGACGTGCAATGCCTGATTCCCGAACGCAAGACGGTCCTGATTGAGCGCCGTCGCGGGGACCGGTTTCCTGGGTTGCTGCTGGGAGATCCGGCCAATCTTTCCGAACACTACAAAATCCGCACCGAGTCCAAGCTGCATCGGGTGGCGGGCCGGGAATGCCGCCTGATCACGATCGAACCGCTGGACCAGCTGCGTTACGGCTACCGCCTTTGCGCCGATGTTGAAACGAATCTGCTGCTGAAGGCGCAGACGCTCAACGCCGCCCGTGGCGTGGTTGAGCAGGTGTCGTTCACGTCGCTGCGCCTGGGTTCCGAAGTGGATCCGCAGCAGCTCAGTTCGCGCTGGAGCACGCGCGATTGGAAGGTGCTTGAACCTTCGATGACGCCCGTGGACCTGATGGCCCAGGGTTGGCGGATTCCGGCGCCCAAGGGCTTCAAGGTGATCATGCAAGTTGCGCGCTCCATGGGACGCGGCGCGACGGTCAGCCAGATGGTGCTGTCCGATGGCTTGGCCGCCATCTCCGTATTCATCGAGCCTTACGACAGTCAGCGCGGCCATCATCCCCCTCCGGGCGCCGCGCAACGGGGCTCCATCACGGTGTACGGCACGCGTATTGCTGACTTCTGGTTGACGGCCGTGGGCGAGGTGCCCGTGGCGACGCTGGAGCAGTTGGCGACAGCAACGGAATACGTGCCGACGGCAGCGTCGGCCGCTCCTCCCGCCGCGCCTCCGGCCGACACCCCCAAGTGATCCTAGCCATAGCCACAAGCAGCAAGCAGCAACTTCGGAGTAATTTATGAAAGCAATGACGGTGTCGAACGCTTTTTTCCGGCGCTTTGTGGTGGCCGTCGCGGCAGGCGTATTCCTGTCCACGGCCTACGTGCCTCCCGCGATGGCGCAGACCCCGACGGTCGCGCTTCCCGACTTCACGGGCATCGTTGAAAAGGCCGATCCCGCCGTCGTGAACATCCGCACGACGGCCACCGTGCCGGTGCGCGGTCCCGGCCCGGGCGGCGGCAGTGATCCCTACGAGCTGTTCCGCTGGTTCTTCGGCCCCGATCTTCAACCTCCGGGCGGTGGGCAAGGGCCTACGCCGCGTCAGCGCCCGCAGCCTTCGCAACCCGAAGAGCGCACCGTGCCTCGCGGCGTGGGTTCCGGCTTTTTCGTGTCGGATGACGGCTACATCCTGACCAACAACCACGTGGTGGTGGACGCGACGGACATTTACGTCACGCTGACCGATGGCCGCGAGTTCAAGGCCAAGGTCATCGGCACCGACGAGCGTACCGACGTGGCGCTGATCAAGATCGAAGCCAAGGACATGGTGCCGCTGGTCATCGGCGATCCCAAGAAATTGAAGAAAGGCCAATGGGTGCTGGCAATCGGCTCGCCCTTCGGCCTGGATTCGACCGTGACGTCCGGCATCGTCAGCGCGATCGGCCGCGACACCGGCGAATACCTGCCGTTCATCCAGACGGACGTTGCCGTGAACCCGGGTAACTCTGGCGGTCCGCTGATCAATCTGGACGGTGAGGTGGTGGGCATCAACTCCCAGATCATTTCGCGTAGCGGTGGTTTCATGGGCATTTCGCTGGCCATTCCGATCGACGAAGCCATGCGCGTGGTCGATCAGCTGCGTACCACCGGCAAGGTCACGCGCGGACGCGTCGGCGTGCAGATCGGTGAGGTCGGCAAGGACGTGGCCGAAGCGATCGGGCTGCCCAAGGCGGAAGGCGCGCTGGTCAGCAGCGTCGAAGCCGACGGGCCCGCCGAACAGGCCGGCGTGCAGCCGGGCGACGTGATCCTCAAGTTCAACAATGAGCCGATCAAGCGCTGGTCCGATCTGCCGCGCATCGTGGGCGAAACCAAGCCCGGCACCCGCGCCGATATGCAGGTCTGGCGCAAGGGCAAGAGCATGACGCTGTCGGTCAAGGTAGGCGAGATTCCCACCGAGAAATCGGCGGCGGCCGCCAAGAAGGCTGCGCCTGCGCCCGAAGTGACAAATGCGCTGGGCCTGGGCGTCGTGGACGTGCCGGCGGACGTGCAGAAGAAATTGCGCATCAAGGGCGGCGTTCAGGTGAAGGTTGCCGAGGGTGCGGCAGCCAAGGCCGGTTTGCAGGAAGGCGACATTGTGTTGGCCCTGAACGACACCGACGTCACCGGCGCCAAGCAATTCGGCGAGCTGGTGGGCAAGCTCGACAAGAGCCGGTCGGCGGGCCTGCTGGTACGTCGGGGCGACCAGACGCAGTGGGTCGCGGTACCCGCATCGAAGTAGGCAGGTTTGCAGGGTTGGCCGCCTTTTTGTCCAGGGGCGGCCACCTTGCAGAAAAATTTGCCCAAGACCGGCTAAAATGGCTGGTTGCCGCAAAAGGGGGCGCTTGGCGCCCCCTCGTTTTGCCCGGGTTTTGCCCCGTCAGCGCCCCTCTCGTCAGCCGTGTCTTCTCCGGCGGCGGCGTCTTCCGGCCTGGTGCCGAGTGTTCCGTCCCTTATAATTTCAAGCATGCAGCATATTCGCAACTTCTCCATCATTGCCCACATCGATCATGGCAAATCGACCTTGGCCGATCGCCTGATCCAGCGCTGCGGCGGATTGGCGGATCGCGAAATGTCGGCGCAGGTGCTCGATTCCATGGAAATCGAACGCGAGCGCGGCATTACCATCAAGGCCCAAACCGCCGCCCTGCAGTACAAGGCCAATGACGGCAAGGTCTACAACCTGAACCTGATCGACACCCCGGGGCACGTGGACTTCTCGTATGAAGTCAGCCGTTCGCTCTCGGCGTGCGAGGGCGCGCTGCTGGTGGTGGATGCGTCGCAGGGCGTGGAAGCGCAGACGGTCGCCAACTGCTACACCGCGATCGAGTTGGGCGTGGAAGTGGTGCCGGTCCTGAACAAGATGGACTTGCCGCAGGCCGATCCCGAAGGCGCGCGCCAGGAAGTCGAAGACGTCATCGGCATCGACGCTTCCGAGGCTGTGCTGGCCAGCGCCAAGACGGGCATGGGCATCGACGAAATCCTGGAAACCATCGTGGCCCGCGTGCCGGCGCCCAAGGGCGACCCGGAAGCCCCGCTGCAAGCGCTGATCATCGACTCGTGGTTCGACAACTACGTAGGCGTGGTCATGCTGGTGCGCATCATCAACGGCGTGCTCAAGCCCAAGGACAAAATCCTGCTGATGGCCTCCGGTGCCACCCATCTGTGCGAGCAGACCGGTGTGTTCACGCCGAAGTCGCAGCAGCGGCCGCATCTGTCGGCAGGCGAGGTGGGCTTCATCATCGCCGGTATCAAGCAACTGGAAGACGCCAAGGTCGGCGACACGGTCACGCTGGCGAACAAGCCCGCGCCGTCCGCGCTGCCCGGTTTCAAGGAAGTGAAACCCCAGGTGTTCGCCGGCCTGTATCCGGTGGAAAGCTCGGAATACGACCAGCTGCGTGATTCGCTCGACAAGCTCAAGCTGAATGATGCCGCGCTGATGTTCGAACCCGAAGTCTCGCAAGCGCTGGGTTTCGGTTTCCGCTGCGGCTTTCTTGGCCTGTTGCACATGGAGATCGTGCAAGAGCGCCTGGAGCGCGAATTCGACATGGACATCATTACCACCGCGCCGTCGGTGGTCTATGAAGTCGAGCAGCGCGATGGCTCCGTCATTACCGTCGAAAGCCCGTCGCGCATGCCCGAAGTGGGCAAGATCCAGGACATTCGCGAACCCATCGTGAAGGTCACGCTGTTCATGCCGCAGGACTATGTCGGCCCGGTCATGACCCTGTGCAACAACAAGCGCGGGTCGCAGGTCAACATGAGCTATCACGGCCGTCAGGTTCACCTGGTGTACGAGATCCCGCTGGCCGAAATCGTGTTGGACTTCTTCGACAAGCTCAAGTCGGTGTCGCGCGGTTACGCCTCGATGGACTACGAGTTCCTGGAATACCGCTCGGCGGACGTGGTGCGCGTAGACCTGCTGATCAACAACGATCGCGTCGATGCGCTGGCCGTCATTGTCCACCGCAGCAATGCGCGCCATCGTGCGCGCGACGTCGTGACCCGCATGCGTGGTCTGATTCCGCGCCAGATGTTCGACGTTGTGATCCAGGCCGCGATCGGCGCTGAAATCATCGCGCGCGAAAACGTGAAGGCGCTGCGCAAGAACGTGCTGGCCAAGTGCTACGGCGGCGACATCTCGCGCAAGAAGAAGCTGCTTGAAAAGCAGAAGGCCGGCAAGAAGCGCATGAAGCAGGTGGGTAGTGTTGAGATTCCGCAGGAGGCGTTCCTGGCCATCCTGCAAGTGGAAGACAAGTAGAACCAAAAGAAGGCGGTTAGCTGATGAGTTGGAACTTTGCCCTGATCCTGTTTGTTCTGCTGGTCTTGACCGGCATTATCTGGGTGCTTGATCTGGCAGTGCTGCGGCGGGGCCGTGAAGCGCGGGCCCAAGCGGCAATGGCGCAGTACGACGTGGCCCTGATCGGTGACGCGCAGGAAGCCGAACGGCTGCGCCGCGAAGCAGGCGACGTCGCGCGCCGCGTGCCGTGGTGGATCGAATACGCCGTCAGCTTCTTTCCGGTCATCCTGTTCGTGTTCATGCTGCGTTCGTTCGTGGTTGAACCGTTTCGGATTCCCTCCGGTTCCATGTTGCCGACGCTTCAATCCGGCGATCTGATCCTGGTGAACAAGTTCAGCTATGGACTGCGTCTGCCCGTCATCGACAAGAAGGTGATCGACATCGGCAAGCCCCAGCGTGGCGACGTTTTCGTGTTCCGCTACCCGGTGGATCCGGACGTCGATTACATCAAGCGCGTGGTGGGCCTGCCGGGCGATGAGATCGCTTATCTGGACAAAAAACTGTACGTGAACGGGACTCTGGTGCCCCATGTGCGCGACGGCGACTACTTCGAGCCGGATCGTGTGTCGTATATCGCACAATATAAAGAGAAGTTGGGCGACGTTGAGCACAAGATCCTGCTAGATGAGAACAAGCCCCAGGATTATTCGCCGATGTGGCAATTTCCTCACCGTGAGAACTGCCAATACAGCCGCAATGGGGTACGCTGCAAAGTACCTGAAGGCAGTTATTTCGCCATGGGCGATAATCGGGACAACAGCGCGGACAGCCGTTATTGGGGCTTCGTTCCTGAATCCAATATCGTCGGACGCGCGTTCTTCATCTGGATGAATTTCAGCGATCTCAGCCGCATCGGCCGGTTCAACTGATTATGTCGCTAGCCACGCTAGAAAACCGCCTGGATCACCACTTCGGTGATCCAGCCTTGCTTGAACAGGCACTGACGCATCGCAGTCACGGTGCGCGCCACAACGAGCGCTTGGAATTCCTTGGGGATTCCGTGTTGAACTTCGTCGTGGCGGCAATGCTGTTTGAACGCTATTCCAAAATCGACGAAGGCGATCTGTCGCGGCTGCGGGCCAATCTGGTCAAGCAGGCCTCGTTGGCTGACATCGCCCAGCGCCTGGAATTGTCGCAATACCTGCGCCTGGGCGAAGGTGAATTGAAAAGCGGCGGGTTCCGCCGGCCGTCGATTCTTGCCGACACGGTCGAGGCCCTGTTTGGCGCCGTCTTCCTGGATGCAGGCTTTGACGCCGCGCGCCGCGTGATCGTGCGCCAGTACCAGCCGGTGCTGGCCTCGGTAGATCCCAAAACGCTGGGCAAGGACGCCAAGACCTTGCTGCAGGAATTCCTGCAAGGCCGAAAGCTGGCGCTGCCCCTTTACACGGTGGTGGCCACGCATGGCGCGGCGCACAGCCAACAGTTCGAAGTCGAGTGCGCCATCCCGGCGCTCGAGATCAAGGTTACGGCGCCCGGCGCCAGCCGCCGCGCCGCCGAGCAATCGGCGGCCAAGCTGGCTTTAGAGGCCGCGCTGGCCATCAGCCCGGCCACCAAGGCTGCCCGCAAGTCGGGCAAGGCGCGCAAAACCGCGCAATTGTCGCTGCCCGTGGCAGTGGCTCAAGAGACTAAATGAGCGATACCCCTTTTCGTACCGGCTTTGTTGCCATCGTTGGCCGTCCCAATGTGGGCAAGTCCACGCTGACCAATGCCCTGATCGGTTCCAAGATCTCCATCGTGTCGCGCAAGGCACAGACCACGCGCCACCGCATTCATGGCGTGCTGACGCGCGAACACGAGCAATTCGTTTTCGTTGACACCCCGGGTTTCCAGACGCGCCATGGCGGCGCGATGAACCGCATGATGAACCGCGTCGTCACGCAGGCCCTGGCCGACGTGGACGTCGTGGTGCACGTGGTGGAAGCCGGCAAGTGGTCGGAAGGCGACGCGAAGCTGCTGCCGCTCTTGCCCAACCCCGAGCGCACCATCCTGGTCGTCTCCAAGATCGACGCGCTGAAGAACCGCGATGATCTGTTCGCGTTTGTCTCCAAGATCATGGCGCTGCATCCGTTCGGCGCCGTGGTGCCCGTCAGCGCTTCCAAGAACCAGCAGCTGGACCAATTGCTGGAAGAGATCGCATCGCGTCTGCCGGAAGGCGAGGCGATGTTCGAAGAAGACACGCTGACCGACCGCCCCATGCGCTTCATCGCCGCCGAACTGGTGCGCGAGAAGATCTTCCGCCTGGTCGGCGACGAACTGCCCTACGGCTGTACCGTTGTCATCGAGCAATGGGAAGAGACCGCTAAGGGCGCCAGCATCAACGCCTGCGTGGTGGTCGAGCGCGACAGCCACAAGCCGATCCTGCTGGGCGCGGGCGGCATGCACATGAAGCGTATCGCCACGGAGGCGCGGCAGGACATCGCCAAGCTGCTGGACAAGCCGGTGCACCTGGAGGTCTACATCAAGGTGCGCAAGGGCTGGTCCGACCGCGAGGGTGCGCTCCGCGATCTGGGTTATGAGTAGACGGGCGCCTCGCGTCCAGGATCGCCCGGGCTTTATGTTGCACGCCACCGCGTGGCGTGAGACTTCCCTTATTGTTCAGACTTTTTCCCGCGATCATGGCTGTGTGGCCATGGTCGCCAAGGGCGCCAAGCGCCCTTATTCCGTGCTGCGTCCCGTGTTGTCGGCCTTTCAGCCATTGCTGCTGTCCTGGACGGGCAACGGCGAAGTCAAAACGCTGACGCGCGCTGAAATCGCGGGGATCCGCCCGTTGACGGGCACCGCGCTGATGTCCGCCTGGTACATGAACGAGCTGTTGCTGCGTTTGCTGCCGCGCGAGGACGCCCACCCCCTGCTGTTCGACGCCTACGACATGGCGTTGCAGCAACTGTCCAACGGCACGCGGGCCGCAGGCGCGCTACGCCGCTTCGAATGGACCTTGCTGCGCGAGACCGGATACGGCGTGGACGAACAGGCGCCCGATTTCGAAGACGTCACGATCGAACCCGCATTGCGGCGCGACTTGCGCGAGCGCCTGGCCGAGATCCTGGCCGGCCGTCCCTTGTCGACCCGCCGCGTCCTGATGGACCTGCAACGCATCTGAGCGCGCCGCGCCTCAACCATGACCTTCACGCTAAAACAGGTCGAGACATTTCGCACCGTTTACGAAACGGAAAGCGTGACGGCTGCCGCCAGGCGGCTTGATGTGTCTCCGGCGACGGTCAGCGCCACCCTGGCCGCGTTGGAAGCAAGCATCGAACTGCGCCTGTTTGAACGTGTGCGCCAGCGCATGCAGCGCACGCCCGAGGCCACGCTGCTATACGAGGAAATCCGCCGCTTGAATGTGGGCCTGGAAAGCCTGGGCCGCAAGATCCGGGCCATTCGTGGCGCCGCGCAACCACGGTTGCGCATCGGTTGCATCCACGCTTATGGCGGCGCCATCGTCAGCGAGTCGATCTCGCGCTTTCGCACCCGTTATCCCGATACCCCGCTGTATTTGCAGATCCGCGACTCCAATACCCTGCGCGACATGGTGGTGTCGGGGGAACTGGATCTTGCCGTGGTGGCCGATGAGTCCGAGCTGGAAGGGCTGCGCGGGCATCGGCTGGCGAGCCTGCGCGCGGTGGCCGTGTTTCCCGCCACGCATGCATTGGCGCGTCTGGAATGCGTGGACTTCGCGCATCTGGCCGACACCGACGTCATTGCCCTGAATGCCGAGGATGGTTCGCGCAAGCGTCTGGACGCGCTGTTGCGCGAGGCGGGCCGCAGCCTGAAGGTGGCGATCGAGACTCCGTATTCCAGCACCGTGTGCCAGTTGGCGCTGGCCGGCCATGGGGTCGGCATCGCCAACCCGGCAACGGCCGTGGGCATGGAAGCGGCGGGCCTTTGCTATCGCCCACTGACGGCTCCCGTGCATTTCGAATGCCACATGATCCTGCATGGCAGCCGGCCCTTGTCCGAGGCCGGCAAGTTCTGGGCGACCTGCCTGCGTGGCGCGTTGGCGCCGCTGGTGGATCGTTTCGGGGTGTGAGGCGGAAACGATAGCTGCGCGATCAGCCTCGACGTCCGTCCGACGTCAGCATCAACACCACCGACGATTCCGCGTCCAGCACTCCGGCGCGCCGCAACTGCGACACCGCAGCCAACGCGGCGGCGGATGACAATTCGGTACTGAAGCCACGCCCGGCAAGCCGCTGCCTGGCCCGCGCGGCAGCGGCGTCCGACACTTCCACCGGTGATCCGCCCGAGCGCGACAGGGCTTCCAGTGATTGCAGCGTGCAGGTGCCGCCGGCAATGGAGTATTGATCCGTCGCGCCTTCCCACTGGCCACGCGCATCGCCCGTGGCCAGCGCCAACGACAGGCGCGCATACGGTTCAACTGCGTGCAGACGCGGCAGCCGTTCGATGCGGCCGCTGTGCAGCAGATGCTGCCAGCCCAGCAAAATGCCCCACAACAGATCGCCGCGCGCGGTGGGTACGATGATGTCGGTGGGCGCGCCGCAGGCTTCCAGGATTTCCGTGGCGATGGGCTTGTAGCCTTCGACGCCATACGGGTTCGTGCCGACGGGCGGATTCAGGTAGTTGGTGCCGGCATACGCCCCGTGGTTGCGGCAGAGGTCCTGCACATAGGGCCAGCGCGCCAGGCTGTCTTCGAACGCGCGCAGCTTCGCGCCAAAGCCTTGCATGGCTTCGCGCTGCAGGGGCGGGCAGTTGTGGGTGATGGCGATGTCTGCCTGCAAGCCGGCGGCGGCGCAGTAAGCCGCGATGGACACGCCGGCGTTGCCGCTGGAGGCCGCCGCCACGCGGTTCGCGCCTGCCAGCTTGGCGCGCGACACCACGAGGGCCGCCATGCGGTCCTTGTGGCTGCCCGTGGGGTTGGCGCTTTCGCACTTGAGCCAAAGCTGGCCCACGCCTTCTGCTTGAGCGAGGTCGGATGCTGGCAGGCATGGCGTGCCGCCTTCGCCCAGCGTGACGGGGGCCAGTATCGGCAAGGGCATCGCCGCGTCGTCTTCAGACGCGTCATAGATGCATTCCAGCGTGGCGGGGTGGCCTGCGGCGAGGCAGCTCGGGCAGCCTTCGGCATAGTCGCCGGGCGCCCACAGGCTTGCGCAGCGGATACAGCACAGGCCGGACAATCTTGGATTCATCTGCATGGTCAGTACTTCGACGCGAGGGAGTCTAGGGAAAGGGCGGGGGCCACTTGCAGCAGGCAGTCGCCGTCGTCGCTGCGCGCGATGGCGCGCAGGCAGACGATCGTGCCGGCTTGTGGGCTGTAGAGGGGGCGCGAAGGCGTATCGGGCCGGGCCGGTTCGATCAGGCGGCCGACCTGCTGGACGGCGCTTACCGCCTGGCCCAGATCAACGTCCGGCACGAACACGCCGCCTTCGTGCGCGCGCAGCGTGGCGGCCGGCGCGTCCAGGTCATAGAGGTGGATGTCGGGGTTGGCCGGCACGCGATGGTCGGGCAGCAGGCCCAGTGCCGCAAGGCAACCCAGCAAGCCATCGCGGCAGCGGTCGGCGAGCGCGCTGCGGGTCTGCCTGCCGCCACCGATCTCCGCGCTAAGGCGCAGCACCTTATGGCGGCTGGCGGCGGCTGGCAAGGAGCCGGCCTCATTGCCACGGAAGAATACGCAATGCGGCAGTCCGAAAGCACGCGCCAGGGCGGGCAGGCGTTCGTCGTAGGCATCGTCGCCATAGCGCGTGATCACGGAGGACGGGACGTAGCACAAGGACGCGCCGCCGCTGTGCACATCGACCATCGCTTCTACGCGTGGCAACAGCCGTGCTTCCAGGGCTGCCGCCACGCTTTCGGTATAGCCACGCGCGGGTGCGCCCAGGAAGGCGCGGTTCAGGTTGCCGCCGTCGGACGGAGATAGCCGGGTGCCTGCCAGCGACGCTTCGGCATTGACGGCGGGCAGCAGGTAGACCGTGCCGCGTTGCAGGATGTCGGGCAGTTGGTGCCACAGATCCAGGATGGCCGCCTGACCTTCCCACTCGTCGCCGTGAACGCCCGCAATGAGGGCCACCGCGGGGCCAGGCCCCGCGTCGATCCGCAGCACGGGTATGGTGATGCGGCGGTAAGCCGAATCGTTGGTCGCGGCGGCCACGGAGAAGTCTTCGCGGCTTACGCGGGCCATGATTCAGCTCCGGTGACGGCGTACAAGGCGCTCAGTCCAGCGTGGCGGCCTTGATGATGTTCTCCCATTTGGGCAGCTCCTTGCGCATTTGGGTTTGGACGTCTTGGGGCGTGCCGCCCAGCGGTTCCTGCGATCGGCTGCGCAGTTCCTTGGCGACGTTGTCGGATCGCAGCGCCTTGTTCAAGGCGGTATTGAGCCGTTCAATGACGGCGGGCGGCGTGCCAGCGGGCGCGATCAGCGCGCTCCAGGCGGATTGCTCGTAGGCGGGGTAGCCCTGTTCGGCCACCGTCGGCACATCGGGGTTGGAGGCCGCGCGAGTCTTGGTCGTGACCGCCAGGGCGCGCAGCCGCCCGTCTTTCAGATTGCCGATCAGGGGCGGCAGGTTTTCCATCATGGCGTCGACGTGACCGCCCAGCAGGTCCGACAGCTGCGCGGCGGTGGCCTTGTAGGGAATCTGGCGCACGGCCGCGCCGGTCTGCGCGATGAACAGCTTGACGCCGACCTCGCTGGTCGTGCCGGGGTCCGCCGACGTCATGGTCAGGCGATCCGGCTGCGCGCGGCTGGCGTCGATAAAGCTCTTGAGATCGCGGTAGGGCGAGGCGGCATTGACCACGATCACGTTCGGCGTTTCGGCGACGAGCCCGATCGGGGCCACGTCCCGATCCAGGTCATAGAGCTGTTGTTTGAACAGGAACCGATGCAGCACCAGCGTGCCGACGTGAGCGTAGCCGATGGTGTAGCCGTCTGCGGGGGCGCGCAGCATGGCCTGCGTGCCGATGCGGCCACCCGCGCCGACCCGGTTTTCCACGACGACGGGTTGGCCAAGCTGGCGGCTCATTTCCTGCCCGATCAATCGGGCGGTGATGTCCGCATTACCGCCTGCGGCGGCAGGCACGATCAGCGTGATCGCGCGTTCCGGGTAGTCGGCTTGGGCGCAGGGGGCGGCAAGGCAGAACAGCAGGGCGGCAAGGCGGGTGGTGCGTTTCATGACGATTCCCGAGGCGTTGAGAGCTGCGCCATTGTGCGGTCGAGCCCAGAGGAATCCGTTCGCTTCAATAAGATGGATGTTCGGATGAATCTAATCGTCGTTCGGCTTTTTCACGTCGGCCTGCTTGCCCAACCCGTATCCCACGGCGGCAGCGACCAGCGCCACCGCCGCGCCCAGCAGCGCGATCAATGCCGCGCCATGGCCCAGCATGTCGACCCCGGCCTTGACCCAGCCGCTGGCCGCGTCGCCGCCACGGTAGACCACCGTATCGATCACATTCTTGGTCTTGTACTTGTCCTGCGCGGGCACGGCGGTGAACAGCATTTCGCGGCCCGGCCGGATCAGGGCGTATTCGCCGGCCCGGCGCAGGATCATTGCCGCAGCCAGCACGCCAAAAACGGGAAAGGCGGCAAGCGCGAGGAATGCCAGCCCCACCGCCAACGGCACCGCCGTCAACAGGAAGCGCAGCCCCAGGCGCGCCGCCACGCGGCCGGTAAGGAACACCTGAGACAGCAGCGCCAGGGTCTGCACGGTGACGTCCAGCGCGCTGAATACGCGGATGCGCTGGGCGGTGTCCGCAAACGTATCGGCGACCAGGCGAGCCTGCTCCATGTACAGAAAGGTGTTCAGCGTGGCCAGCAGCACCACCAACAGCGAGATGCCCAGCAGGTAGCGCGAACGAAAGATGCGCGCGATGCCGTCCAGCATGGCCCCTTCGATGGGGCGCTGCATGTCTTGCAGATCCGATTCGGGGCGCGTGGCGGCGCGCCAGCGCAGCAGCCATTGCTTGAGCGGCAACGTAGCGGTCAACAATAGCGCCGACAGCAGCAGCAGGCCGGCGGGACCCAAGGCACCCGCCAGCAAAGCGCCCAGCAGCGGCCCGCACAGCCCACCCGCGCTGGCGCCGGCGGCGATCAATGCGAACAGGCGCTTGGCCGAGTCCATCCGGAACACGTCGGCCATCAGGCTCCACGCGATCGACACGACGAACAGATTGAAGACGGACAGCCACACGTAGAAAGCGCGTGCCGCCCATACGCTGCCGGGTTGCAGATACAACAGGGCGGCGAACCCCGCCATGGTCAACGCAAAGAGGCTGTACACCCAAGTCAGCAGGGTTTCGCGCCGCACCCGGGCGGACAAGGCGCCAAACAGGGGCACGACCGCCAGCGTGGCGACGAAAGTGGCGGTGAACAGCCATTGCAGCTGATTGACGCCTGCCTGGATTCCCATCGTCTCGCGGATGGGGCGCAGCATGAAATAGCCGCAGAACAAAAAGAAGAAGAAGGCGAAGCCGCAGGCGGCGGGCGCGATTTCATCTTCGTGGATGCCCAGCGCCAGGGCTGCGCGCGCGCGTAGCCGGGGAAGGCCGGCGTAGGCCATGGCGTTACGCCAGCAGGGCGGCGATGCGTTCGCGCAGCGCGGCGTCGGGTTGCCGCCCGAATCCTGCCTGCACGTTGTCGGCCATGTTGACCGGCTTGGACGTGGCGGGAATGACGGCGGTGACGGCGGGATGCCCGATGATGAATTTCAGGAAGATCTGCGCCCAGGAGGTGCAACCGATCTCGGCGGCCAGGCTGGGCAGGGGGCGGCCTTTGACCTGACGAAAGAGTGCGCCGTCCTGGAAGGGGCGGTTGATCAGCACGGCGACGCCGTTGGCCTGGCAAGCCGGCAGCAGGCGCTTTTCCGCGTTGCGCGCGCCGACCGACAGATTGATTTGCAGGAAGTCCAGCTTTTCGCTTTCGACCAGTTCGGTCAGTTCGTCGTGCGCATAATCGGTGTAATGCGTGATGCCGATGTAGCGCGTGACGCCCTGCTGCTTCAGTTCGCGCAGCAGCGCCAATTGGTTGCGGGTGTCGATCAGGTTGTGCACCTGGATCAGGTCGAGCTTGTCGCGGCGCAGTCGTTGCTGCGATTGTCGGATCTGCGCCATGGCGGACTCGTGGCCCTGCGTGCCGATCTTGGTCGCCAGGAAGTACGGGGGCGTCGTCGCGGCCTGGCGCGCCAGCAGCGCGCCGACTACCGCTTCGGCCTGGCCGTAGCTGGGTGCCGTGTCGATCAGATAACCGCCTTCCTTCGTGAAGATGTCCAGCACTTGCGCCAGCGGTTCCATGGCTGCGGCGTCGGTGGGAGAGGCGTTGAACGTGTCCGCCGTGCCAAGGCCGATAACGGGGATCAGCTCTTTCGATGACGGAATGGCCCGGGTCAGCATGGCTTGTTTCATGCTCAGGGCCTGAGCGGCGCCCGCCGGCCCCAGCAAGGCGGCGCAGGCGGCGGTCTGGAGGAAGCGGCGGCGGTCGTGCATCGGAGGCGCTCCAAAAGAAAAAGGCCTACACGTGAATGTAGGCCTTTGTACCGGACTAGCGGTGCGCGATTACTCGCGGTTGCCGCCGAAGATGCCCAGCAGCATCAGCAGGTTCGAGAAGACGTTGTAGACGTCCAGGTAGATGGCCAGCGTGGCGGACACGTAGTTGGTTTCACCGCCATTGACCACGCGTTGCAGGTCAACCAGCATGAAGGCCGAGAACACGAGGATGGCCATGACCGAGATGGTCAGCATCAGCGCGGGCAGTTGCAGGAAGATGTTTGCCAGCGCCGCGATCAGGATCACGACCGCGCCGATGAACAGGAACTTCTGCATGCCTGACAGATCGCGCTTGATGGTGGTGGCCAGCGTGGCCATCGTGCCGAAGACGATTGCCGTGCCGCCGAACGCGGTCATGACCAGCTGCGAGCCGTTGCTGAAGCCCATGACGAAGCCCAGCAGGCGAGACAGCATGATGCCCATGAAAAACGTGAAGGCAAGCAGCAGCACCACGCCCATCGAGTTGTTCTTGTTTTTCTCGATGGCGAACATCATGCCGAACGCGCCCACCAGGAAAACGATGGCGGACAAGCCGGGGCTGGCGCCCATGACTCGGTTGATGCCGGTGTACATGCCGACCGCTGCGCCCAGCACCGTCGGAATCAGCGACAGGGCCAAGAGCCAGTAAGTGTTGCGCAGGACCTGGTTGCGAGCGACTTCGCCCGGCGCGCCAGCGACCGCGCCGGAACGATTAAAAGGGGACGGACGATATTCGTTCATGGAGAACTCCTGTATGCGCCAAAAATGATTGCGTGAAAGCTTAGATGCGAAGGATACCTTACAGTTCCCTGAAGAATCCAGTTTTTGAAGATTGAGGCGCGGCGCCAAAAAAGACGGTTTCAGCCGGGCCGCACTTCGTTCAATACCCGGGAAACGATACCCGGTAATTCCTTGTCCATGCGTGCCTGGAGCTGCTCGACCGCATCCGCCAGTGCACGTCGCATGAGTTGTTCGACTTCCGCCTGCAGCCGGGCGCTCAATACCGTGGCGTCGGGCAGGGCGCGGGCGGGTGGCGACGCGACACCCGCATGAACGGCGGGGGCCTCATCCACGTTCCAGTCGGGGTCGTCGGCGACGTCCGTAAGCAGGGGAAACGCGTCATCGGCGTCGACGTCGCTGGCGTCGTCGGCCAGTTCGGTCAGCACGGGGGTGTCAGGCTCGTCGGGCGGAAGCGGCGCATAAAGCGTCGGTTCGGCCCGTTGGGTCAGGGTGGGGATGCCGGGGTCGTTGGGGCGAGAGGGCATGGAGACTCCCGAATATATCTAGGGGCCAGAGCGGACGCAGGGCCCGCCCGGACGGATTGGGCGGGTCAACCGCTGGCCGGTTGGCGGCTGAGGTCGTGGCTTTGCGGCGTATGGCCCGCGTTCAGGTAGACGCGCCAGCGCTGACGGGCCGCCTGCTTGTCATCGGGGTCGTCCGACACGATTTCAAGCAGCCGCTCGAAAGTCTCGAACCCGGGCGGGCAGTCGTTGTCCAGATTCAGCAGCCACAGCGGCGGGGCATCCGGCCCGGCGTCGGGTTGGGCCGCCTGGGCGGCCTGCTGAGGGTCCCCGGCCGTCAACACCACCGGCGTTTCGGGCGCGAGCGGGTCGTTGGCCAGCACATGGGGGACGAAAGCGGTGTCGTCGAACGCCCACAGCATGCGATCGAACGCGGCCAGGCGCGAGCCGTCTTTACAGTACACCACCAGCCGTTGCCCCGCCAGGAAGCGCTTGCGCACCACCTGGCAGGCCGTGCGCAAGCGGTCGGGCGCGCCAAAGGCGAAATCGATTCGCGTCATGCCCGGTTCCGTTGCAGCAGTTTCAAACCTGATCCAGCAAGTACTGCATCAGCAGCGGCACGGGGCGGCCGGTGGCGCCCTTGTCCTTGCCACCGCGCCAGGCTGTGCCGGCGATGTCCAGGTGCGCCCACGGATAGGCCTTGGCAAAGCGCGACAGGAAGCAGGCGGCGGTCACCGCGCCGGCCGGGGGGCCGCCGATGTTGGCCAGGTCAGCGAAGTTGGACTTGAGCTGTTCCTGGTAGGCGTCGTCCATCGGCATGCGCCATGCCGTGTCCAGCGACTTGCGGCCGGCCGATGCCAGGGCGTCGGCCAATGCGTCGTCCTTGGAGAACAGGCCGCTGTTGACATTGCCCAGTGCCACGACGCAAGCGCCGGTCAGGGTGGCGATGTCGATCACGGCCGACGGCTTGAAGCGTTCGGCGTAGGTCAGTGCGTCGCACAGGACCAGGCGGCCCTCGGCGTCGGTGTTCAGGATTTCGATGGTCAGGCCGGCCATGCTGGTGACGACATCGCCCGGCTTGTTGGCGGTGCCGCTGGGCAGGTTCTCGCAGGCCGGGATCAGGCCGACTACGTCCAGCGGCAACTCCAGTTCGGCCAAGGCGCGGAACGAACCGAGCACGCTGGCGGCGCCGCACATGTCGTACTTCATTTCGTCCATCGTGGCGGCGGGCTTGAGCGAGATGCCGCCGGCATCGAACGTGATGCCCTTGCCGACCAGCACGATCGGACCCTGGGCGCTCTTTGCCCCTTTCTTGGCGGCCTTCGCGCCGGCGTGGCGCAGCACGATGAAGCGCAGCGCTTCGGCCGAACCCTTGGCCACGGACAGGAACGAGCCCATGCCGAGCGCCTCGACCTGCTTGCGGTCCAGCACTTCCACTTTCAGCGACTTGAATTCGCGCGCCAGGCGCTTTGCCGTGTCGCCCAGGTAGGTGGGGGTGCAGATGTTGCCGGGCAGGTTGCCCAGCGTGCGGGTCAGTTCCATGCCGTTGGCGATGGCGGCGCCTTCGCGCAGGCCTTTCTGGGCCTGGGCGGCGTCGGCGCGCTCGACGATCTGGATGATCTTCTTGAGCTTGGGACGCGCGTCGCGATCCGGTTTGCCGAAGCTGGCGTCGTAGTGATAGGTGGCGGCGCCGGCCGCGATGGCGGCGCTGCGAGCGCGGGCGATGATGGCGACGTCGGCGATGGGGTTGGCTGCCAGCGTGGATACGCCTTCCGTCAGTTGCGCGGCCACGCAGGCGGAGGCGAATGCCTGTTCAGCCGATGCGTGGGCGCGGGCCGAATATTCGTCCTGTTTGCCCAGACCCACCAGCACCACGCGCTGGGCGGTGACGCCGGGCAGCGTGCGCAGCGTCAACGTGGAGCCGGCGCGGCCGCGGAACTCGGCCTTGACCACGGCGCGCACGGCGCCGTTGGAAGCGCGGTCGATGATGTCCGCGGCGGGGCTCAACACGCCATCCGCGTACACCCCGACAGCCAGGGCGGCGGTTTTAACCTGGTGCAGGGAAGCAGTGGTCTGTGTGCTAAATTCCATGAGGGTTTCCCGTGTGCGTCTGTGTATGATGCGGTCGATTATCCCGCATATTCTCCCATGTCTCTATTTAAACGCTCTGTCGTCAGCGAGATCACCAGTCACGCTGGCGTTGTCTTTTCCACGTTGCTCATCGTGTGGCTCAGCGTGCTTCTCGTGCGCCTGCTCGGTGAGGCGGCGGGCGGCAACATCGGAGCCGACGTCGTCCTGGTGCTGGCCGCGCTGTCCACCATCACGGCGTTGCCGACCATCTTGGCCGTGTCCATCTTCATTGCCGTGCTGACGACCGTCACGCGCAACTACCGCGAATCCGAAATGGTGGTGTGGTTTGCCAGCGGCTTGTCCCTGGCTGACTGGTTGAAGCCCGTGTTGCGCGTCGCCGTGCCCGTGGCCCTGGCCGTGGCGGGCTTGACGCTGGTGGCCGCGCCGTGGGCGTATCGGCAGATTGGCGAATACCACGAGCGTTTCGAGCAGCGCTCCGACCTGTCTAAAGTCACCGCGGGGCAATTCGCGGAATCGTCGGGCGGCAGTCGCGTGTTCTTCTCTGAAGACCCGGTCACGCCAACCGATGAGCTGGGCAACGTATTCGCGCGCGAAACGGGCCCGGAATGGTTGAGCGTGCTGACGGCAAGCAGCGCACACAGCGAGACGCTGCCTAATGGCGACCGCTTCCTGGTGCTGGGCGAAGGCCATCGCTACGATCTGAAACCGGGTACGCCCGAGATCCGTCTCGTGCACTTCAACAAATACGGGCTGCGGCTGGAAAGCAAGGCAGGGGGCGACCCCATTGCCGAAGCACGCGCCGCCGCCGAGCGTTCGTCCAAGGCGCGCACCACGATGCAATTGGTCGAAGACAACACGGACAGCAGCTGGTCGCAGGTGATGTGGCGCATTTCCTTGCCGCTGGCCGCGCTGAACCTTGCGCTGCTGGCCATTCCGCTGGGCGCGGTGAATCCGCGCCTGGGCCGCTCGGGCGACCTGCTCATCGCGGGTCTGGTCGGCCTGCTCTACATGAACCTGATCAACCTTTCGCGCGCCTGGATTTCCAATGGCAAGCTGAGTTTTGGCGTGGGGGTGTGGGCGATTCACGGCGCGGTGGCCTTGCTGACCGTATTCCTGCTGATGCGCCGCCTGCGCGTGAAGGCGCCCAAGGACGTCAAGCCAGCCTGAGGTTGGCAGCGGCCGAACGCTAGACGGCCCAACAGACTGACCCGACGCGGGGGCCGACGAGGCCCCCGCTTTGCATCAGGGCAGGTACTTCATCGTGCCGCGCTTGCCGGCCAGCAGGTCGGCGTTCTTCAGCACGGACTTGCGAATGAATTCCCACAGCACCGTCACCCGCTTGAGCTTGCGCAGGTCCTCGTGGCAGTACATCCAGAACGACCGCGTGATCTCGATATCGTTTTGCAGCACCGGTTTCAGGCGCGGGTCCTGCGCGGCGATGAAGCAGGGCAGCACGGCCAGCGACTGGCCTTGCAGCGCCGCGTGATATTGCGCCACCACGCTGGTGCTGCGCAACACCACATTGCTGGCCGGCAACAGATCTTCCAGATAGCGCAGGCGTTCACTGAACAGCAGTTCGTCGACATAGCCGATGAACGTGTGCCGGGCCAGGTCCGCGCGCGTTTCGATGGGGGCGTGCCGGGCCAGATAACCGGGCGTGCCATACAGGCGCAAGGTGTAATCGCACAGCTTGCTGCATACATAGGGACCGCGCTGCGGCCGCTCGATGGTGATGGCCAGATCGGCTTCGCGCTTTGACAGGCTGACAAAGCGGGGCACGGGCAGGATGTCCAGCGTGATGTGGGGATAACGGCGCTGGAAGTCAGCCGCCAGCGGCGTCAGCACATAGCTGCCGAACCCTTCCGTGGCGCCGATGCGCAGATGTCCCGACAAGGCCTGACCGATGCCCGACAGGTTCTCACGCGCGGTATGCACCGTGCTTTCCATCTGTTCCGCATGCACGAACAGGCGCTGGCCATCGTCGGTCAGCACGAACCCCGCGCTGCGCGACTTTTCGAATAGCAGGGTGTCCAGCTCGGTTTCCAGCGCCCGGATGCGGCGCGACACGGTGGTGTGTTCGACCCCCAGCTTGCGCGCCGCCGCGCTGACCCGCTGGGTGCGAGCCACCTCCAGGAAGTACCGCAGGCTGTCCCAATCCAACACGATTTCGTTCTCCGAATGCCGCACGCCGGCACGTCAGGCGGGGCGTTTTTTGATTGTGCATGAATGCACAAGGAATGTGCATTTCTAGTGTTGCTTGTTGATTTTCACACATCTACACTGGGTCGGCAGGCCTCGGGGCATTGCCCTGGGAGTCTCAGGCCGCAAAGACGGCATCACGCTATTGATCAGCGCATAACACTCAGGAGACAAATCCATGAAATTGCACGCACGCGGGCTGGCCGCAGGCTTGTGTCTGGGCGCGTTATTGGTGAGCCAGGCGCAGGCGGCCGACAAGCCGCCAGTGAAGATCGGCATCCTGACGGACATGTCCGGCACTTATGCCGGGATGGGTGGGGCGGGATCGGTGGCGGCGGCGCAGTTGGCCATCGACGACTGCCTGGCCGCGGAATGCAAGGGCATGAAGATCGACCTGGTCTCCGCCGACAACCAGAACAAGGCGGACGTGGGCGCCGCGAAAGCGCGCGAATGGTTTGACCGCGACGGCGTCACGGCCATTGCGGACCTGACCAACTCTGCCGTGGCGCTGGCGGTGCAGGGCATCGCGCGCGAGAAAAACAAGGTGGTGATGTTCTCCGGTCCGGCCACCACGGCCCTGACCAACAAGGAATGTTCGCCCGTCGGGTTCCACTGGATGTTCGACACGTACTCGCAGTCGGCCGGCGGCGCCAAGGCCACGGTGCGGGCGGGCGGCAAGTCCTGGTACTTCATCACGGTGGACTACGCGTTCGGACACTCGCTGGAGGCCGACACGGCCAAGGCGGTGAAGGCGCTGGGTGGCACGGTGGTCGGCAGCGTGCGACACCCGCTGAACGCGCCGGATTTCGCGTCCTATCTGTTGCAGGCGCAAAGTTCGAAAGCGCAGGTGGTGGCGTTGGCCAACGGCGGGCAGGACACCGTCAACGCGGTCAAGCAGGCGCGCGAATTCGGCATTGTTTCGGGCGGACAACGCCTGGTGTCGTTGCTGATCTTCCTGTCCGACCTGCGTGCGCTGGGGCTGGAAAGCGCGCAGGGGCTGTCGTATGTGGACGGCTTTTATTGGGATTACGACGACGCGTCGCGGCAATGGTCCGCGCGTTTCGAAAAGGCCTTCCGAGGCTTGAAGCCCACGATGACCCAGGCCGGCGTGTATTCCAGCGTGCTGCATTACCTGCGCGCGACGGCGGCGGCCGGCAGCACCGACGGCAAGGTCGTGGCCGACAAGATGCGCGAACTGCCGATCAAGGATCCGATCATGCGCAACGCATCGATCCGTCCGGATGGCCGCGTGATCCACGACATGTACCTGTACGAAGTGAAGAAGCCCGCGGACTCCAAGGGCGGCTGGGACTATTCCAAGCTGGTGGCCACCATTCCGGCGGCCGAAGCCTTCCAGCCCCTCGCCGACTCCACCTGCCCGCTGGTGAAGAAATAAGCCGGCGCGCCGGCGCGGCTCTTGCCGGCCGGCGCGCGGCCCTATCCAAGAACGCGGATTCCATCCGCATCGACTACGCAGTGTGAGGAGCATCAAATGAGTGAAGTCCCCCGCGTTCCGCTATTGATCGGCGGCAAGCTCGTGCAGTCCAAGTCCACCGAATGGCGAGACGTGATCAACCCCGCCACCCAGGAGGTCGTTGCCAAGGTGCCCTTCGCGACACGCGAAGAACTGGACCTTGCCGTCTCCAACGCCAAGGAAGCCTTCAAGACCTGGCGCAACAGCGGCCAAGGCACGCGCATGCGCGTCATGCTGAAATTTCAGGAGCTGCTGCGCGCCAACACCGGCAAGCTGGCCGAGATGATCACGCGCGAACATGGCAAGACCCTGCCTGACGCCGAAGGCGAGATCGGGCGCGGTCTGGAAGTGGTCGAACACGCCTGCTCGATCGCCAATCTGCAACTGGGCGAATACGCCGAGAACGCCGCATCGGGCATCGACGTCTACACCCTGATCCAGCCGCTGGGCGTGTGCGCCGGCATCACCGCGTTCAACTTTCCGGTGATGCTGCCTTGCTTCATGTTCCCGATCGCCGTGGCGTGCGGCAACAGTTTCGTGCTCAAGCCTTCCGAGCAGGATCCGACCGCGTCGCTGTTCCTGGCCCAGCTTGCACTGGAAGCCGGTCTGCCGCCGGGCGTGCTGAACGTCGTGCACGGTGGTCCGGACACGGCCAACGGCCTGTGCGAACACCCGGACATCAAGGCCGTATCGTTCATCGGCTCGACCCGCGTAGGCACCGAGATCTACAACCGCGCGTCGGCGGCGGGCAAGCGTTGCCAGTCGATGATGGGTGCCAAGAACCATTGCGTGATCCTGCCGGACGCAGACCCCGAAGTGGCGTTGAACCAACTGGTGGGCGCGGCCTTTGGCGCGGCTGGCCAGCGTTGCATGGCCTCGTCGGTCGCCGTGCTGGTGGGCGAGGCCCGTAACTGGCTGCCCGACTTTGTCGAGCGCTCGAAAAAGCTGAAGGTCAATTCCGGCACCGACCGTGAAGCGGACCTGGGCCCGCTGGTGTCGCCCAACGCCAAGAAGCGCGTCGAAAGCCTGATTCAAAAGGGCGTGGACGAAGGCGCCAAGCTGCTGCTGGACGGCCGCAACCTGAAGGTCTCGGGGTTCGAGCAGGGCAACTTCGTGGGCCCGACGATTTTCGACGGCGTCAATGAAGAGATGACGATCTACACCGAAGAGATCTTCGGGCCGGTCCTGTGCTGCGTCGGCGTGGAAACGCTGGAAGACGCCGTGGCCTTCATCAATCGCAACCCCAACGGCAATGGCGTGGCGCTGTTCACCCAGGACGGCGGCGCGGCGCGCTACTTCCAGAACAACATCGACGTGGGGCAGGTGGGCATCAACGTGCCGATCCCCGTGCCGGTGGCGTGGTTCAGCTTCACGGGTTCGCGCGGCTCCAAGCTGGGCGACCTGGGCCCCAACGGTAAGCAGGCGGTGCAGTTCTGGACGCAGACCAAGACGGTGACGGCGCGCTGGTCCGCTCACGCCAAGACCGTGAACACCACGATTTCGATGCGCTGAAAGGGGGACGCCTTGCTCTTAAGCTTATACCAATAAGTCATATAGTTAGGCGTCCTTATTACTTATAATTGGCCGATCTATCAGGGGCCAATGTATGAACCTCCAGCAATTTCGTTTTGTGCGTGAAACCATCCGGCGCGACTTCAACCTGACCGAGGCCGCCCGGATGCTCTATACCTCGCAGCCTGGAGTGTCCAAGGCCATCATCGAATTCGAAGACGAGCTGGGCATCAAGATCTTCGAACGCCACGGCAAGCGCATCAAGGGCCTGACCAAGCCGGGCCTGGCCGTGTCGCAAGTCATCGACCGCATCATGCGCGAAGTCGACAATCTGAAAAAAGTCAGCGATGAGTTCGCCCGCCGCGACGAAGGCGGCCTGGTCATCGCCTGCACCCACACGCAAGCACGCTATCTGTTGCCGCGCGTGATTCCCGCGTTCCGCAAGCAGTTTCCCAAGGTGCATCTGTCCCTGGCTGAAGGCAGCCCCGCGCAATTGGCCGAGATGGTGCTGCACGAACAGGCCGACCTGGCGCTGGCCACCGAATCGCTGGCGTTGACGCCCGGCCTGGCGACCTTGCCCGTCTACGCCTGGGAACACACCGTCGTGGTGCGGCCGGATCACCCGCTGGCCGAACTGACTTCCAGCGCCGCCAAGCGCCTGTCGCTGGCGCAGCTGGCAGAACATCCCATCGTTACGTATGACCGCGCGTTCACGGGCCGCAGCACCATCGACGAAGTCTTCGCCAACCAGGGCATCCATCCCGACATCGTGCTGGAAGCCATCGACGCCGACGTCATCAAGACCTACGTGGACGTGGGGCTGGGTATCGGCATCATCGCAGGCGTGGCCTACGACCCCCGGCGCGATTCCAATCTGGTGGGGCTGCCCGTGGGCCATCTGTTCGGCACGCACACCACGCGGGTGGGGGTGAAGTCCGGCGTGTTCCTGCGCGACTACGTCTATACCTTCCTGGAAATGCTGGCCCCGTCGCTGACCCGTGCGGTGGTGACCGAGGCAGTGCAGGGCGCGCCCAAGTAAGCCTGGCGGTCCCATAAGAAAAGTGCGGCGTCTTTCGGACGGCGCGCTTTTTTTTTGCGCGCTCACAGCACCTGGCTGACGGGCCGGACCGGGCGCAAAGCCGCGAGTTCCCTGGGGCGATAGCAAATCTCGCTATCCCTTCGAGCGAGCTCATATAAATAATTAAATAAGAACCGATCTCATTTAAGTTGACTAAAAAATAGGAATCAATATCATTACATCCACGCTCAACAACCAGTGAGGTTCATCATGACGGCAGGACTCAGTGCAGTAGTGGTTGGCGCGGATCGCCTGGGAAATATCCCGGATCTGCTTAAGGGACACAACATTTCGATCACGCATCACATCAGCGGCCGTGATCCCTCGCATCAGAAGAAGACGCTACAACTGCCCTCGGGCACGCAACTGGTGATCTTGCTGACCGATTTCCTCGGCCACAACGTCATGAAGACTTTCCGCAACGCCGCGCAGCGTGGCGGCATCCGGGTCGTGGCTTGTCGCCGTTCGGTGTGCAGCATGCAGCAAGCCCTGCAACAATGCGGCCTGTGCTCGCAAGCAGGGACGGTGCACTGAACCGCCGCTTGCAGCTGGACCAAAAAAAACTGGGGAGGCCAACACGGCCTGCGGCCTTCAGGCCGCGAAAGAGCATCGAACACCAAGCAATGAAAAACGCCGCCAGACTTCACAGTCTGGCGGCGTTTTGCTTTTGGAGGATGGCGCGGGGCAGGCCGCTTGTGCGAGGATGCCCCGATATCGAATGCGAGGCGGTCAGTTGTTGGCGGCGCGTGCCGAAGCCATCAAGCTGTTGTCCAGGCGGCGGGCGCCGTTGTAGCGCTTGGTCCAGTAAGCCATGGTCATGCTTTCCACGCGCACCACGCCGCCGGCGCTGGGCGAGTGCACGAAGCGGTCGTCGCCCAGGTAGATGCCCACGTGCGAATAGCGGCGGCCCATCGTATTGAAGAAGACCAGATCGCCAGCTTTCAATTCGTTCTTGTCGACCGAGACGCCTTGCTGGGCGATTTCGGCGGCGTTGCGGGGCAGCTTCAGGCCCAGCGAACGTTCTGCCGAATAGGCGACGAGGCCGCTGCAATCGAAACCGGTGTCGGGGGTGCTGCCGCCGAATCGGTAGCGGATGCCCAGGTAGTTCAGGGCTTCGCTGACCATGGCGTTGTCGCCGTTGACGCCCGAGCTGATGCCCTTGGCGTTTTGGCGGTCGCGTTTGAATTTTTGCGTAACCAGCAGGCCGATGGGGTCATCGGCGGTGGCTACCCACTCCATTTCGTACGGATCTATCTCGGACGTATGGGCGGTTGACTTTTGCCCAGTGCCTGCACAACCTGCAAGACTCGCTACACAAGCCAGCAGCGCGAGCTTACGCAGACCGCGCGTTGCCTGGTCAGTGGATGATTTGAATCGCGCGAGTATGGAGTGTCGATGCATTCGCCTGGGATGACCTGCGTTTTGACAGCAAAAGCCACGGGATTAGCCGTGGATCAGGCCGAAATGTCAGCAGAATCAACAATTATCTACAACTTCGCGGGGATTCTACCAAACTTTCATTACCAATCATTGCCTGATCGGAAATGGTTCCATGCCGCGTGGAAATTTGGCAGAACTTTTTGACTTGTGGCAAGCCTCGTGCAAGGTTTGCCTACCAGAATGACCAAACGATTCGCTAGAAATCAATCAGCCTTAAGGCGTACGAACAATACCAGGAGACACAAATGCAAAAAACCCGGGATTTCCATTACAGATCATTGCATGACCGCGATGCGTTCTGGCGTGAGGAGGCGGGGCGCGTGCACTGGGACACGCCCTTTCAGTCTGTGCTGGATTTCTCGCGTCCGCCATTCGCCAAGTGGTTCGTGGGCGGCACGACTAATCTTTGCTACAACGCGGTCGACCGGTGGCTGCCGACTCAGGGCGACAAGCCTGCGCTGATCTGGGTGTCGACCGAGGTCGAGCAAGAACGCATTTATACCCGGCAGGAAATTTACGAAGAGGTCAATGCCGCCGCCGCCATGCTCGGCGAGCTGGGCGTGGCGCGCGGTGACCGCGTGCTGCTGTACATGCCGATGGTGCCCGAAGCCGTGTTCACGATGCTGGCCTGCGCCCGCATCGGCGCGGTGCATTCGGTCGTGTTTGGCGGGTTCGCGTCGGTCAACCTGGCCCAGCGCATCGACGACGCCGCGCCCAAGGTGGTGGTGTGCACGGATGGCGGGTCGCGCGGCGGCAAGGTGGTGCCGTACAAGCCTTTGCTGGACAAGGCCTTGACCCTGGCCAAATCGCCGCCCGCCTCGGTCGTCGTGTTCGACCGGGGCCTGTCGCCATTCGTACCGGTCGACGGCCGCGACCACGACTACGCCACGCTGCGCGAACGCCACCGGGGCGCCCACGTGCCGGTGGCGTGGCTGGAATCGTCCGAACCCAGCTACATCCTCTATACCTCCGGCACCACCGGCAAGCCCAAGGGCGTGCAGCGCGATACCGGCGGCTACGCGGTGGCGCTGGCCTCGTCCATGGAATACCTGTTCAACGGCCGCGCGGGCGACACGTTCTTCTGCACCAGCGACATCGGCTGGGTGGTCGGCCATTCCTATATTGTTTACGGCCCGCTGATCGGCGGGCAGGCCACGGTGCTCTATGAAGGCACGCCCGTGCGTCCCGATGGCGCCATTCTTTGGAAGCTGGTCGAGCAGTTCGAGGTGAATACGCTGTTTTCGGCACCCACTGCCGTGCGGGTGCTCAAGCGGCAGGACCCCGCGCTGCTCAAGCGCCATGACCTGTCCAGCCTGCGCGCGGTCTACCTGGCCGGCGAACCGCTGGACGAGCCTACGGCCACCTGGATATCGCAGGGCCTGGGCAAGCCCATCATCGATAACTACTGGCAGACGGAGTCCGGCTGGCCGATCCTTTCCGCGCAGCCGGGCGTGGAAAACGTGCCGACCCGCTTCGGCAGTCCCTCGTTTCCCGTTTATGGGTTTGACGCGCGCATCGTCAGCGAGGCCACGGGCGAAGACCTGGGTCCCGAGGAAAAGGGCGTGGTGGCGATCGTGCCGCCCTTGCCGCCCGGCGCGATGTCGACCATCTGGGGCGACGACGCGCGCTTCGTGCAGACGTATTTCACCTCCATCCCCGGGCGCCAGGTGTATTCCACGTTCGATTGGGGGCGGGTGGACGAAGACGGCTACTGGTTCATCCTGGGTCGCACCGATGACGTGATCAACGTCGCAGGCCACCGGCTGGGCACGCGCGAGATCGAGGAATCGGTGAACAGCTACAGCGCCATCGCCGAGTGCGCGGTCGTGGGTGTGGCCGATGCGTTGAAGGGCCAGGTGGCGATGGCGTTCGCCGTGTTGAAGAATCCCGCCGGGGCCGAGACGCCCGACGGGGCAAAGCAGCTGGAAGCGGATATCATGCGGCTGGTGGAAGATCAGCTGGGAGCGGTCGCAAGGCCCGCCAGGATCCGGTTTGTGGGCGCACTGCCCAAGACCCGTTCCGGCAAGGTGTTGCGCCGCGCGATCGTCGCCGTGTGCGAAGGCCGCGATCCCGGAGACCTGACGACCATCGAAGACCCATCCGCCCTGGAACAGATCAAGGAGTCGCTGCAATGAATACCAAACCCGTGCTGAGCGCCGAAGACGTCAAGAAGATCCTCGCCGCGGCCGAAGCACACGCCGTGCAGAACAAGTGGGCCGTGACCATCTCGGTGGTCGATGACGGCGGCCACCTGCTTGGCATGCTGCGCCTGGACGACGCGGCCCCCATCTCGGCGCACATCGCGCCCGCCAAGGCCAAGACCGCCGCGCTGGGCCGCCGCGAATCGCGCATCTACGAAGAGATGATCAATAACGGCCGCGTGTCGTTCCTGTCGGCCCCGCTGATCGAAGGCATGCTGGAAGGCGGCGTGCCGGTCACCGTCAACGGCCACGTGGTGGGCGCGGTCGGCGTGTCGGGCGTGAAGTCGACCGAAGACGTGCTGATCGCCCAAGCGGGCATTGCCGCGCTGGGTCTGTGAGTCAGGCGCAATTGCCGGAATCGCCTTCGGGCGGTTCCAGCCCGCAAGCCGGGGCAGGGCGCGAAAGCGCCTTGAACCCCGGCGTGGCCAAGCGCGAAGTCTGGGCCTGGGCCATGTACGACTTCGCCAATTCCGGCTACACCACCGTCATTCTCACGGCGGTGTTCAGTACCTATTTCGTTGGCGTGGTGGGCGGGGGTGCTCCGTGGGCCACGCTGGCCTGGACCGCCGCACTGTCGCTGTCCTATCTGCTCATCATGCTGACTATGCCGACGCTGGGCGCGCGCGCCGACGCCAGCGGCAGCAAGCGGCGTCTGCTGTATTCCAGCACCATCGGCTGCGTGGCGGCTACGCTGGTGCTGACTCAAGCGGGCCCCGGCGACGTCTGGCTGGCGCTTGCCGCCATCGTGGTGTCCAACTATTGCTACTGCGTGGGTGAATCCGTGGTGGCGGCGTTCCTGCCCGAACTTGCACGGCCCAAAGCGCTGGGGCGCGTATCGGGATGGGGCTGGAGTTTTGGCTATTGCGGCGGGATGCTAACGCTGGGCTTGTCGTTGCTGGTCGTGACCTGGGCGCAAGGGCGCGGCATGACCGCCGAACATTTCGTGCCCTGGGTCATTGTGGTCACCTGCTCGGTATTCGCGCTGGCCGCGCTGCCTTCCTTCCTGTTGCTGAAAGAGCGGGCCCGGCCCGAGGCGGTCAAGCCGCAGGCGCTGCACATGCTGCGCCGCCTGGCTTATGCCTGGCGCGAAACCGGTCAGCATTTTCCTGAATTCCGCCGTCTGCTGATGTGCATCGCCTGCTACCAGGCGGGCATTTCGGTAGTCATTACGCTGGCCGCCGTTTACGCATCCGAAGTCATGGGCTTTTCCACGCCGCAGATCATGCTGCTGGTGTTCACGGTGAACATCGGCGCGGCGGCAGGGGCGTTTTCGTTTGGCTATGTGCAGGACCGCATCGGCCACAAGCCCGCGCTGGCCATTACTTTGTGCGGCTGGATCGTGATGGTGCTGGTGGCCTATGCGGCCGTCACCGCGCCCGTGTTCTGGGTAGCCGCCACCCTGGCCGGGCTTTGCATGGGCACCACCCAGAGCGCCGGCCGCGCCATGACCGGCGCGCTCGCGCCTGCCGGCCGGCTGGCCGAGTTCTTCTCGCTCTGGACGTTCGCCGTGCAGCTGGCTGCGGTGATCGGCCCCTTGACCTACGGCCTGGTCACGTGGGGCACCGAAGGCAATCACCGGCTGGCCATCCTGGTGACCGGCCTGTTCTTCGTCGGCGGCCTCATCCTGTTGTCGCGCGTGGATATGCAGCGCGGTCTTGCGCGTCGTCACGCCGCCTGACTTTTCCCCCGCCAGCGGCCCGCCACGGCGCTGTCGGGCTGCTATCCTTATGGACTGCCTTCAAGGCATTGCGCGCGATGCGCGATGCCTTGCGTTGATTGCTGGCGTTGCGCCTCATGGCGGCTGCCGCCGCGTTGCAACGGGACTGCGGGACACGGCATTGCGGGCTCTGGCCCGCATTTTGCGTAAGGTGCCCGTAAGAGCGTGGCGATACGGTGGTGGGTAGATAAAGAAATTGTCCCTGCGCTGCACTGGCTTCATGAAGCTTGCGGTTCGGCGGCCAAGGCAAAACAGCGGCATCAACAACAAAATCACCGTTTGGAGACAAGATCATGTCGAATGCAATTGAGTCCGTCTTGGTAGAAACCCGCGTCTTCCCGCCGCCCGAGCGCGCGGCCCAAGGGGCGGCGATTCCCAGCATGGACGCCTACAACGCACTGTGCGCCGAGGTGGAAAGCGACTTCGACGGCTTCTGGGCCCGCCAGGCCCGCGACAACCTGCAATGGACCCGCCCGTTCACCCAGGTGCTGGACGAATCGGATGCGCCGTTCTATCGCTGGTTCGGCGATGGTGAATTGAACGTCTCGGCCAACTGCCTGGACGTGCACCTGACCAACGGCAACGCCGACAAGACCGCCATCATCTTCGAAGGCGATGACGGCACGGTGAACAAGGTCACCTACCGCGAACTGCTGGCGCGCGTGTGCCGCTTCGCCAATGGTCTGAAAGAACTGGGCTACAAGAAGGGCGACCGCGCCATCATCTACATGCCCATGTCGATCGAAGCCGTCGTCGCCATGCAAGCCTGCGCGCGCCTGGGCGTGACGCATTCGGTGGTGTTCGGCGGCTTTTCGGCCAAGAGCCTGCAAGAGCGCATCGTCGACGTGGGCGCATCGCTGGTCATCACCGCCGACGAGCAAGTGCGCGGCGGCAAGACCATCCCGCTCAAGCCCGCCGTGGAAGACGCCATCGCCATGGGCGGCTGCGAAGCCGTGTCCAAGGTGATCGTGTATCGCCGCACCGGCGGCAAAGTGCAATGGAACGACGCGCGCGACCTCTGGATGCACGATGTCGAGGCCAAGCAACCCGACACCTGCGAGCCCGTGCCGGTCAATGCCGAACACCCGCTCTTCATCCTTTACACCTCCGGCTCCACCGGCAAGCCCAAGGGCGTGCAGCACTCGTCGGCAGGCTACCTGCTGTGGGCGCTGCTGACGGTGAAGTGGACCTTCGACGCCCGCAAGGACGACGTCTACTGGTGCACGGCCGACGTGGGCTGGGTCACCGGCCACACCTACATCACCTACGGCCCGCTGGCGGCAGGGCTGACGCAGGTGGTCTTTGAAGGCGTGCCCACCTATCCCAACGCGGGCCGTTTCTGGGACATGATCGCGCGCCACAAGGTCACCACGTTCTACACGGCGCCCACGGCGATCCGCTCGCTGATCAAGGCCTCGGAAGCAACGCCCGACGCGCACCCGAAGCACTACGACCTGGACAGCCTGCGCATCATCGGCACGGTGGGCGAGCCCATCAACCCCGAAGCGTGGATGTGGTATCACAAGAACATCGGCCGCGAACGCTGCCCCATCGTCGACACGTGGTGGCAGACCGAAACCGGTGGCCACATGATTACCCCGCTGCCGGGCGCCACGCCCACCAAGCCGGGCTCGTGCACGCTGCCGTTGCCGGGCATCGCGGCGGCCATCGTTGATGAAACGGGCGGCGACGTCGAAAAGGGCAATGGCGGCTTCCTGGTCATCAAGCGCCCGTGGCCCGCCATGATCCGCAACATCTGGGGCGACCCCGAGCGCTTCAAGAAAAGCTACTTCCCGTCCGAGCTGCGCGGCTATTACCTGGCCGGCGACGGCGCGCAGCGCGATGCGGACGGCTATTTCTGGATCATGGGCCGCATCGACGACGTGCTGAACGTGTCGGGCCACCGCCTGGGCACGATGGAAGTCGAATCGGCTCTGGTGGCGCACGAGCTGGTGGCGGAAGCCGCCGTGGTCGGCCGTCCTGACGACACGACCGGCGAAGCCGTGGTGGCCTTCGTGGTGCTCAAGCAGGCGCGTCCCGAAGGCGAGCAGGCGCAAGCCATCGCCAAGCAGTTGCGCGACTGGGTGGCCAAGGAAATCGGCCCCATCGCCAAGCCCAAGGACATCCGCTTTGGCGACAACCTGCCCAAGACGCGTTCGGGCAAGATCATGCGCCGCTTGCTGCGCGTGGTGGCCAAGGGCGAGGAAGTCACGCAGGACGTGTCCACGCTGGAGAACCCGGCCATCCTGGAACAGCTCGCCAAACCGCTGTAATTGCGTCCGGCAATGAAGGGCGGATCGACCGCCTGGAGCTAGGAGCATAATGTCAGACGCCCGCACCGGTAAGCGCCGGTCCGGGCGTCTTTTCTTTTTCCCCTCACAAGACGGAGCCATGGACGTGAGCCGCAGCAGTTTCGATCGCGCAGGGCTAGCCCTGATGTTCAGCACCATCGTGGTCTGGGCGGGCAGCTGGATAGCGATGAAACTGATCGTGCCCTACATCGGCCCGTTTGACTTCGTGGCGCTTCGATATGTCACGGGCAGCGTGGTGCTGTTCGCACTGGCCATCGCCACGCGGCGGCCGCTGGGCATGCCGCCCTGGAAACTGACTCTGTTGATCGGACTGACGCAGACCGCGGGCTTTCAGGGTTTCGTGCAGACGGCGCTGGTGTCCGGCGGCGTCGGCAAGGTGTCGCTGATGGCTTACACCATGCCGTTTTGGGTGGTGCTGTTCGCGTGGTGGCTGCTGGGCGAGCGCCCGTCGGTCAAGCATGCCGTGGGCATCGGCCTGGCGGCCATCGGACTGATCTGTTTCGTGGAACCCTGGAATGGGCTTGGCGATATCCGGCCCGTGCTGTTGGGCCTGGGCAGCGGCCTGTGCTGGGGCGTGGGCACGGTGCTGTCCAAGCGCATGTTCGAGCGCCACGCGCCTGACGTCATGACCTTCACGGCCTGGCAGATGCTGCTGGGCGGCCTGGTCATGGCGCCCGTCGCGTACCTGGTGCCGCAGATCACCGCCCAATGGGGCTGGCAGTTGTGGACCGGCATGACCTACATCGTCTTGATCGCCACGGCGGCCGGCTGGCTGCTGTGGCTTCAGGTGGTGCGCCGCGTGCCGGCGTCCATCGCCGGTCTGTCCAGCCTGGGCGTGCCCGTGGTGGCGATGCTGCTGGCCTGGGTCATGCTTTCCGAACGCCCCTCGTTGGGCGAACTGGGTGGCATGGTGCTGATCCTGGCTGGCATATTCGTCGTCAGCCGCGCAGCGCCCGCCGCCCGCGTCTCCTGAATTCGCTTCTGGTTTTCCATTCAACGCCAAGGATTTTCCAATGATCGATCTGCGTAGCGATACCGTCACACGGCCCACGCCCGCCATGTTGCAGGCCATGATTTCCGCACCGCTCGGCGACGACGTGATGGGTGACGATCCCACCGTGATCCGGTTGCAGGCCGCCGTGGCCGAACGCGCCGGCAAGGAGGCGGGCCTGTTCTTCCCATCCGGCACGCAAAGCAACCTGGCGGGGCTGATGGCGCATTGCGCTCGTGGCGACGAGTATCTGGTCGGCCAACTGGCGCACACCTACAAGTACGAAGGCGGCGGCGCGGCCGTGCTGGGCAGCATTCAGCCTCAGCCGATTGAACATGCGCCGGACGGCTCCTTGCCGCTGGAAAAGCTGGCGGCGGCGGTCAAGCCCCAAGGCGATCCGCACTTTGCGCGCACGCGTCTGCTGGCGTTGGAGAACACCTTTCACGGCAAGCTGATCCCGGCCGCCTACATCCAGGCCGCTACGGACTGGGCGCGCCAGCAAGGCCTGGCCACTCATCTGGACGGCGCGCGCGTGTTCAATGCGGCAGTGGCCAGCGGCAAGCCGCTGGCCGACATGTGCCAGCCCTTCGACTCCGTTTCCATCTGCTTCTCCAAAGGCCTGGGCGCGCCGGTGGGCTCGGTGCTGGTGGGCAGCCAGGAGCTGATCGGCCGTGCGCACCGCTGGCGCAAGATGCTGGGCGGCGGCTTGCGCCAGGCGGGCGTCCTGGCGGCGGCCTGCCTGTATGCGCTGGACCATCACGTCGAGCGGCTGGCCGAGGACCACGAGAACGCCCGCGCGCTGGCCGAGGGCCTGCGCGGTATCGCGGGCGTCAAGGTGTTGAGCCAGGACACGAACATGCTGTTCGTGGAGTTCGAACCGGCGCGCTGCGATTCCCTGACGGCCGCGCTGGGCGAAGAGGGCATCCTGATGCGCGCCGTGTACGGCGGGCCCACCCGCCTGGTGACCCACCTGGATATCTCCGCCGACGACGTGCAGCGGATCGTCCAGGCCGTGGCGCGCCACCTGGCCTGAGCGCCGCGAGTCAGGTGCTGGCGCGCAGCACGTCCGCCAGCACCGAGAACAGCTCGTCGATCTGGGCGTGTTCGATGATGAGCGGGGGCGATAGCAGCATCGTGTCGCCCGCCGACCGGATCAGGCAACCGCGTTCCAGGCAGGCGTTGTGCACGGCTTGGGCGCGTTGGCCCGGCTGGCCTTCCAGTGGCGCCAGTTCGATGGCGGCCAACAGGCCGATGTTGCGGATGTCGACCACGTGAGGCAGCCCCTTCAGGCTGTGCGCCGCATCTTCCCAATAGCGCGCCAGTTCCTGGCTGCGTTGGAACAGCCCGTCGC
This sequence comes from Achromobacter piechaudii NBRC 102461, assembly GCF_001571245.1. Classification (GTDB taxonomy): domain Bacteria; phylum Pseudomonadota; class Gammaproteobacteria; order Burkholderiales; family Burkholderiaceae_B; genus Achromobacter; species Achromobacter piechaudii. The sequence goes on from NZ_BCTK01000005.1 coordinate 762,707, forward strand.
GGCGGCAGATCTCCAGCGTGGCCAGCCCCGCCGCGCACGCCACCGGGTGGCCGGAATACGTGTACCCGTGCGATAGCTCGATCGCGCTTTCCGGCCCCTGCATGAAGGCGTCGTAGACGTGCTGCTGCACCAGCGTCGCGCCCATCGGAATGGCGCCGTTGGTCAGGCCCTTGGCGCTGGTGATGATGTCTGGCTTGACGCCGAAGTAGGACGAGGCGAAAGCGCCGTCGATACGGCCGAAGGCGCAGATCACCTCGTCGAAAATCAGCAGGATGCCGTGGGCATCGCAGATCTCGCGCAGCCGTTGCAGATAACCGCGCGGCGGCACGATCACGCCGGTCGAGCCGGCCACCGGTTCGACGATGACGGCCGCGATGGTCGATGCGTCATGCAGCGCCACGATGCGCTCCAGCGTGTCGGCCAGATGCGCACCCCAGTCGGGCTGGCCCCGTGTGTACGCCATCTGCTGGCGGTCATAGGTGTGGGGCAGATGGTCCACATAGGGCAGCAGATTGCCGAACGGCTTGCGATGCCCGCCTATGCCCGACACCGACAGGCCACCGAACCCCACGCCGTGATAAGAGCGTTCGCGACCGATCAGTCGCACACGCTGGCCTTGGCCGCGCGCGCGGTGATATCCCAGGGCGATCTTCAATGCGGTGTCCACCGCTTCCGATCCCGAGTTGGAAAAGAACACATTGGAAAAGCCGGCTGGCGCTTCGGCGCACAACGCGTCCGCAAGCTCGAATGCCAGCGGATGGCTCATCTGGAACGACGGCGCGTAATCCAGGTCGTGCGCGGTGCGCGCAATGGCTTCCACGATTTCGGGGCGGCGATGGCCCGCATTCACACACCACAGGCCGGCGATGCCGTCCAGAACGCGGCGGCCATCCGGGCGGATGTAATGCATGCCTTCGGCGGCGGCGAACAGCACCGGGTTGCGCTTGACCCGCCGGTTGGCGGTGAACGGCATCCAATAGGCGTCGGAATGGGAAGGTGTCAGGGGTGACGAGGGCATGGAACGATCCTGCTTCAAGGGGAGTTCAGGTTCGTCTATTTTGTATTAACTAAATAATAAATACAACACGAGTATCGAGTGCAGCGCGAGATATGGGCGTGCGCATGCCTGCCCGCCCGGGCGCATGCAAGGGTGAAGCCGAGGTCAGGAGGCCTGGAGCGAAGCCTTCAAGTGGCGGCGCATCAGCTGGGATGCCCATTCCTGATCACCGGCTTCCAGCGCGTCGATGATCTGCAAATGTTCATTGCTGGAATTGACGAAACGGGCGTCGCGATAGAACGCGGCGTGTTCCTCCAGGCGGCGCAGGTGATTCTGCTGCTGCACGGCTTGCAGGATGTAGCGGTTGCCCGAGAAGCGCGCCAGCATTTCGTGGAAGGATGCGTTCAGGCCGAAGAACTCGGTAGCCGAGATGCCTGCGTCGTCGCGCTGGATCAGCGCCTCGTGCGCGGCACGCATGCGGGCCAGCGCCGGCTTGTCCACCCGGAACGTGGGTTCGAGCAGCCCGGCGCATTCGATCGTCATGCGAAAACGATAGCTTTCGTTCAGCGCCTCGGCGCTTTCCAGCGACGGCGCGAACTGCCACCCATGCCCCTTGCGCTTTTCGATCAGCCCATCCGCCGACAGCTGGAGCAGGGTCTTGGACAGCACGCTGCGGGGCACGCCGTAGCGCAGCAGCAGGTCGCGTTCGGTAAACGTCTCGGGTAACTGGCGGGAGGCCCGGTCATCGATCAGCCTTCGCGTCAGCTCTTCTTGCGTGGGCCCTGCGCCCTCGATGGCCGGCGGCGCTGCCGCGGCATGTTCGGACACCGTGTAGCCGCTGTTGGGCCGGTGCGTGATGAGCCCTTGGGCGGCCAGCAGCCGTAGCGCACCGCGCACTGGCGTGCGCGACACCTCATAGGCCGCTGCCAGCGTTTCTTCAGACAGATGGGCGCCAGGCTGATGCCGCTGGGCCACGATGTCCGCCGCGATAAGTCGCGCCAGATCGACCTGTAGCGGAGTGGGGCGGGCGGGGGCGGCGGAGGGCATGGCGCGTCGGATCTGCAAGGTGGCGGGCAAGGGGCAATGGTACCGGAGCGCCATCGTTTTTGAAGCGGGGCTGGGCAAACCCTAATATTGAACTTTTATCTATATTAGTACAAAATTTGGCCGTCAAATCTGACCGTTTCATCCTGGCCGTGCCGATCGGCCTTATCCCGGAGTTCTCCTAGCGTGACGATGCCTACCCCGTTTCCCCTGGTCGATGTCCAGGGCAGTCCTTATGAACGCGGCCGCCAGCACGGCATGGCGGTGCCGGAGCATGTGGCGCGCAGCGTGGCCCTGTACCGGGGCCAGCTGGAACGCCGAGGCGTGAGCGCCGCGCGTCTCAAGGAGCTGGCCGCCGCCATGGTGCCGGTGGTCGGCGATTACGACGCTGCCTATCTGGAAGAACTGCGCGGTATCGCGGACGGCGCGGGCCAGACGCTGGAAGATATCGTCGTCATCAATTGCCGCACCGAAATGATGTTCGGCCACGCCGAACTCGGGCGCGCCCGCAAGGGCCTGGATGACGGCTGCACCGGCCTGATCGTGCTGCCCGAGGCCGCCGCCGGCGGCAAGCTGATGCATGCGCACAACTGGGACTGGCGCGAAGAATGCGTGGACACCGGCATCGTGGTGCGCATGCGCCGCGAAGACGGCCCCGACCTCTTGATGTTCACCGAGGCCGGCAGTCTGGCGCGCCATGGCTTCAATGGCGCGGGCGTATCGCTGTCCGGCAACTTCCTGTCCTGCGAACAGGATTACCAGCGACCGGCCGACGTTCCCCTGGTGCTGGTGCGCCGCAAGATGCTGGAAGCGACCAACATCTGCAACGCCATGAAGGTGCTGTGGGCGTCACGCCGCTTCTGCTCGAACAACCTGATGCTGGCGCAAGGCGAGGGCGAAGCGGTGGACCTGGAATGCGCACCCGACGAGATCTTCTGGATCACGCCGGAAAACGGCCTGCTGGTGCATGCCAACCATTGGATCAGCGCACCCGCGCGCGCCAAGCTGTTCGACAAGGGCCTGGCCGCCAACCCCGACTCCATCTATCGCCAACGCCGCGTCGAAGCCATGTTGGCGCGCGCCAACGGCAAGGTGGACTGGGACACCGTCAAGCGCATCCTGGCCGATGATTTCGCCGCGCCGGACGGCGTGCTGCGTTCGCCCAAGCCGGCCAGCTTCGACAGCATTTCGGCCACCGTGGCCACCACGCTGATGGAGCCGGAAAGTGGCGTGATGTGGATCGCCCGCAAGCCCTATGAAGGCCGCAACTTCGTTGAGTACCGGCTGTTCTGAGCCGCGCTTTAAGGACATTCCATGATGACGATAGCCTTGCGCGGCAAGCGCGCGCTGATGTTTTCCGCAGCCCTGGCCGGCGCCTTGACGGGCCTGCCGGGGCTGACCCAGACCCAGGCGGCGCAAGCTCCCCTGCCCGAGATCCGTTACGCGGAAGGCTCGGGCACGCCCACTTCCGTGCCGGGCGGCCGCTCGCGCAATACATCCACCGACAATGTGCTGGCGCACGTCGTTGAGTCGCTGGTGGCGCTGCGCGCCGACATGAGCGTAGGGCCGATGCTTGCCGACAGCTGGACGCTGTCCGCCGACAAGCGCAGCTACACCTTCAAGCTGCGCGCCGGCGTGAGTTTTCACGATGGCTCGCCCATGACGTCCGCGGACGTCAAATGGAGCTACGACTACCTGACCGGCGCGCAGTCCGAATACGCGTGCAAGAACTTGTACGACGGCAGCAAGGGCGCCAAGGTCGTGCAAGTGCAGACGCCAGATCCCGCCACCGTCGTCTTCACGCTGGATGCGCCCTATGCGTTGTTCCTGGACCAGATGGCCAGCGTGCAATGCCCGATGCCGGTGCTCAGTCCGAAAAGCGTGGACGCCGATGGCAAATGGATCAAGCCCGTCGGCACCGGCCCGTATGTGCTGGCCGAGTGGAAGAAAGAACAATACGTGCTGCTGACACCGTACGCCGGCTACGTGCCGCGCAGCGAGCCGGCCAGCGGCATGGCCGGCAAGAAAGTGGCGGCGGCCAATGTGCGCTTCGTGGTGATCCCCGACGCCGCCGCGCAAAAGGCAGCGCTGATGGCCGGCCAGGTCGATGCGTACAACGCCGACGAAGACAATCTGCCCGCCAAGGACCCGCGCTGGTCCATCATCACCGAGCAGGGCCTGGACACCGTCAATGTGTTGATGCAGACCCGCGCGCCGCTGCTGTCCGACGTCAACATGCGCCGCGCCATCGCGCTGGCGCTGGACTTTCCCGGCATCGCCCGCGCGCTCAACAACGGCCAGGCCGCGTACAACCCGTCGCTGGTGCCCGTGGCAAGCGTGTACTACTCGGATGCCGACAAGGTCGGGTACGAGAAGAACCTGAAAGAGGTCAAGCGCCTGCTCGATGCCGCCGGCTATCGCGGTGAAACGCTGAAACTTCAAGCCAGCAAGCGCTACCCGTATCTGTACCGCGTCGCTGTCGTCACGCAGCAGTTGTTGAGCAAGGCGGGCATCAAGACCGAACTGGACATGCTGGAGTGGGGCACTCAGGTGACGAACTTCCGTGAGGGCAAGTTCCAGCTGATGGCCTTCGCTTACTCGGCGCGCACCGAGCCCGCGCTGATGTACCGCGACGTGATCGGCGACAAGTCCAAGACGCCGATGGCGCAATGGGAAAGCCCGGAAGCCGCCGCCATCCTCGAAAGCATCGAAGCCGAATCCGATACCGCCACGCGCAAGCAGGCCTTCGACAAGCTGCACGCGCTGATGTTGCGCGATACGCCGCTGTTGATGGCCTACAACAAGCCCGGCTACGTGGTTGTCTCCAGCCAGCTTCACGGCTTTACCGGTTGGCCGCTGCGCAAGCCGCGCTTCTTCAACGTCACCAAGAACTGAGGCGCCGTGCTGGGTTATCTAACGAAGCGCATCGCGGCGGCGGTGCCCACGGTCATCGTGGTGACGGTGCTGGTATTCGCCATGATCCGCGCCATTCCCGGCGACCCCGCGTCGCTGATGCTCGGCGACATCGACAATCCGGCGCTGCTGGCCGAAATGCGCCATGCGCTGGGGCTGGATCGGCCGGTGGGCGAACAGTTCCTGATATGGGTCGGCAACGCGCTGCACGGCGACCTGGGCATGTCCATCGCCCGCCGCGAACCCGTCACGCATCTGGTGCTGACGCATTTCGCGGTGACGGCGCAGGTGGTGCTGACGGCCACGTTGCTGGCCTGCCTGGTTGCCATTCCTGCCGGCATGATCGCCGCGTGGCGGCAGAACCGGCGGGCGGATACGGCCATCGTGTCCACCTCGATCCTGTTCGTGTCCATGCCCAGCTTCTGGGTTGGCATCCTGCTGATCTGGTTGTTTGGCGTCAAGCTCAACTGGCTGCCGGTGTATGGCTTCGAGTCCATGGCCCAAGGCGGGCTGTCGGCCGCGAAGTTCCTGGTGCTGCCCGTTTGCGCGATCGTGCTGACCGAGATCGCCGCGATCACGCGGATGATGCGCGCCAGCACCATCGAGACGCTGCGGCTGGAATACGTGGCGCACGCGCGCGCCAAGGGCTTGCCGGAAAAGCGCGTGATGCTGCGCCATGTCTTGCCTAACTCGTTTGGTCCCACGCTGACGGTCATCGGCCTGATGCTGGGCCATCTGCTGTCGGGCGCGGCGGTGATCGAGACCGTGTTCACCTTGCCCGGCATCGGCAGGCTGCTGGTCGAGAGCATCTATGCGCGGGATTATCCGGTGGTGCAGGGCTGCCTGCTGTTTATCGCGCTGTTGTACGTGGCGGTCAATCTGGTGGTGGATCTGTTGTATCCGCTGTTCGATCCGCGCGTGAAGCTTCAATAGGAACGTCATGACGGGTTTCAATCCGGGTTTCAAACATACCAACGCCGTCGTCGGCGGCGCGCTGGTTGCGGGCGTGGTGCTGCTGGCGCTGGTGGGGCTGGTGTACACGCCGCACGATCCGCTGGAAGGCGATCTGCTGGCGCGCTTTTCGCCGCCTTCGGCCGAGTATTGGCTGGGCACCGATGAGTTCGGCCGCGATGTGTTGTCGCGCCTGATGGCGGGCGCGGGCGTCAGCGTGGCGGTCAGCGTGTTCTCGGTGCTGCTGGCTTTGGTGCTGGGCACGACGATCGGCGTTACCGCCGGCTATGCGGGCGGCTGGGTCGACCGGGGCATCAGCGTGCTGGTCGACTCCATGATGGCTTTTCCCGGCCTCTTGCTGGCCCTGGGCATCATGACGGTGCTGGGCCCGTCGAAATGGGGCGTGGTGCTGGCGCTGGGCCTGGCCTATTCGCCGTCCGTGTCGCGCATCGCGCGTGGCACGGCGATGTCGCTGCGGCAGCGGGACTTCGTCATCGCTTCGCGCGCCACGGGGCATAGCGGTCTTTGGACGGTGTTCCGCCATGTGCTGCCCAACTGCCTGGCGCCGCTGCTGATTTTCGCCACGTCCATATTCGGCTCGGCCCTGTTGGCCGAAAGCGCGCTGTCCTTCCTGGGTTTGGGCGTGCCGCCACCGCTGGCCACCTGGGGCGGCATGCTGTCCGAAAGCCGCAACGCGATGGACCAGGCGATCTGGCTGGCCTTGTTCCCGGGCGCGATGATTTCCCTGAGCCTGCTGGGCATCAATCTGTTGGGCGATGCGGTGCGCGATCGGCTCGATCCGCGCATGCGGGGGGTGGTGGCATGAACCCGACCGACCCTTCCCTGACGGGTGCCGCGCCGCTGCTGTCGGTGCGCGATCTTGAAATCCGCTTTCCCGGCAAGCGCGACGCGGCGCCGGTGGTGAACCGCGTGTCCTTCGATCTGCACGCCGGGCAATCGCTGTCCATCGTGGGCGAATCCGGTAGCGGCAAGACGCTGATCGGCAAGGCATTGCTGGGCCTGCTGCCCGACGCCGCGCGCATCACGGGCGGCCAGGTGCTGTTCGATGGCCGCGACGTGCTGCCGCAAAGCGCGCGCGACTGGCAGGCCACGCGCGGCACCGGCATCGGCATGGTGTTCCAGGAACCCATGGTGTCGTTGAACCCCGCGTTTCGCGTGGGCGAGCAATTGATCGAAGCGCTCATCCTGCGCCGGGGCATGACGCGCCGAGCCGCCTGGGACGAGGCCATCCAGATGCTGGAGCGCGTGCGGGTGCGCGACGCCCGGGCCTGCATGGGACGCTATCCCCACGAGTTCTCCGGCGGCATGCGGCAACGCATCCTGCTGGCGGGCGTCATGCTGCTCAAGCCGCGTCTGCTGATTGCCGACGAACCCACCACGGCGCTGGATTGCGTCGTGCAGAAAGAGGTGCTGGACCTGATGTGCGAGCTGACGCGCGAACAGGGCACGGCGCTGATTTTCATCAGCCACAACCTGGCGCTGGTGGCCGCGTACACGCAGCGCGTGCTGGTGATGTGCCGGGGCCGCGCGGTTGAAACCGGGCAGGTCGCGCAGGTGCTGTCCCGGCCAGCGGATCCGTACACCTTGAGCTTGCTGGATGCGCTGCCCAAGCGCGGACCCGCGCGCGCGCCCGTCACCGGCGCGCCGATCCTGCAAGTGGATCAGTTGGCCATCGACTACGCCGTGCGTGGCGGCTGGCGCCGCAAGCGCTACGTGCGCGCCGTGCATCAGGCAAGCTTTCACGTGGCGCCGGGCGAAACACTGGCCATCGTGGGCGAATCGGGCAGCGGCAAGACCACGGTCATGATGTCGATCCTGGGCCTCGTACCGCAGGCGCAGGGCCGCATTGCGCTGGATGGACAGCCATTGCCGGCGGGCGGCGAGGGCGGCATCTGGCGCGCCGCGCGCCGCCGCATTCAGATGGTGTTTCAGGATCCGTATTCGTCGCTGGACCCGCGCATGAACATCGGCGCGCTGGTGGGCGAGGGCCTGCGGCTGGAAGAGGGCGTCACGCCTGATGAGCAGGCGCGGCGCGTGCAGCAGGCGCTGAACGATGTGGGCCTGGGCGAAGGCTATGCGCAGCGCTACGCGCACGAGCTGTCGGGCGGCCAGCGCCAGCGCGTGGCGATTGCCCGTGCGTTGGTGATGCGGCCCGAAGTCATCATCGCCGATGAACCCGTGTCGGCGCTTGACGTCACCGTGCAGAAGCAGGTGCTGGAAACGTTGATGGCGCTGCAACGGTCTTACGGCTTTGCGTGCCTGTTGATCTCGCACGATCTGGGCGTGGTCGAGCAGATTGCCGATCGCGTGGTGGTCATGCTGCGTGGGCACATTGTCGAAGAAGGCTCGCGCGACGAGGTGTTCGACCGTCCCACGCATCCCTACACGCGCCGACTGTTGCAGGCGGTGCCCGAACTGCGCGGCGATGCGCGGCAGGGGTTCCGGGTGCAGGTGCGCGACCTGCCAGAAGGCGAAGGGCGCGCCGATACGGATTACTTCGACCCCGCCAGTGGGGACGGCGGCGCGCCGGCCATGGCGGCGGTTGCCGCCTCCGGCGTCACGCATCGGGTCGCGTTGGCGGCGGGCGTGGCCTTGGCGCAGACCATCGCCGCGTGAGGCGTCAGCCGTGCCGGTCGCGGCTGTCGGCGGGCGCCTGGTCGCGCTCGTTCATGCCGTAGTCGCGCAGCACATTCGCGACGCGCAGGCGGTAGTTCTGGAACACGCCGCCGCGTCCGGCCTGCTGGGCACGGCGATGCGAGTCCAGCGTCCGCCAGCGCTTGACCGCGTCTTCGTCTCGCCAGAAGGACAGCGACAGCAGCTTGCCCGGCGTGGTCAGGCTTTGAAAGCGTTCAACCGACAGGAAGCCGTCGATGGTCCGAAGCTCGTCGATCAGGCCCGCGGCGATGTCGAGATAGGGGGCGGGGTCGCCGTTGGCGGGTTCGACTTCGAATATCACGGCGATCATGGCGAGGGCTCCTGCATGGAAAAAAGGCCGACGCATGCAGAAGGCAGCAGCCGGCGGGAATGGCGTTGCCAGTATCCGCCAGCCGCAATCGCAACGATTCGGTCCAGGCCGAACCGTGCCTGCATGCGCGTCAGGCGGCCTCGTTCAGCAGGGCCGCGTAGCCTTGCCGGGAATCGGGCCATTGCAACGTGAAGCCACTGGCGCGCAGACGCGCATTGCTCAGTTTTTTGCTGCCGACATTGGCAGGCGCGGGCGCATCGCGCGGCTCGGGCGCGCCTGCCATCGACGCCAGCTCGGCATACAGGACGTGCAGCGGCAGCGGCGTGTCGTCGCAGCCCACGTAGACGGGCGCAACCTCGGGCAGCAGCGCCAGATGGAACACCGCCGAGGCGGCATCGTCGATGTGCATGCGGTTGGCCCAGTGCTCGGGCTGGCGCGGCGCGCCGGCCGCGCCGCTGCGCAGGCGTTCGATCAATTGCAGCCGGCCCGGCCCGTACAGGCCTGCCAGCCGGATCGATGTGGACGACAGGCCGCGCGCCGCCAGCGCGGCTTCTGCCTCCAGCAGCACGCGGCCGTTGAAGCCTTGCGGCGCGGGCGGGGTGTCTTCGTCGACCCAGTCGCCATGGTGTTCGCCATAGACCGCGCTGGACGAGACGAACACCACGCGCTTGAGCTGCGTGGTGTCCAGCGCGTCCAGCACGTTGCGCAAGCCATCGACGAACACGCCCCGATAGACGTCGGCATCGCGCGCGCCGGGGGCGGGCACGTGGATCAGCCGCGTGATGCCGGCGGGTAGCGCGGGCAGGGTGTCGGCCCGCGTGATGTCGCCTTGCAGCCATTGGATGCCGCTGTCGTCTGCGGGCGGATGGCGGCGCAGTGCGTACACGTGGTCGCCGCGCGCCAGGAAGCGCCGGGCCACGCGCTGACCCAGGTCGCCGCAGCCAATGAGAAGTACGCGTTCAGTCATGATGCCGCCTTGGTTCGTGAAAAAGGCGCCCCGGAAGGCGCCTTCAAGCAGGGCGTTGAACTGCCCTGGGAAATTACATGCCGCTGTAGACCGGCCCTTCGCCACCTTGCGGCGCCACCCAGACGATGTTCTGCGTGGGGTCCTTGATGTCGCAGGTCTTGCAGTGCACGCAGTTCTGCGCGTTGATCTGCAAGCGGTCCTCGCCGTGGTCGTCCTTGATGAACTCGTACACGCCGGCCGGGCAGTAACGCGATTCCGGGCCGCCGTACTTGGCCAGGTTTACGCGCACGGGCACCGTCGGGTCTTTCAAGGTCAGGTGGACGGGCTCGTTCTCGTCGTGGTTGGTGTTCGAGATGAACACCGAACTGAGCTTGTCGAACGTGAGCTTGCCGTCGGGCTTGGGGTAGTCGATGCGCGCGCATTCCGACGCCGGTTGCAGACAGGCGTGGTCGGGCTTGTTGTGGCGCAGGGTCCAGGGCATCTTGCCCTTGAGCAGCAGCTGCTCCACGCCCGTCATCACGGTGGCGATGGTGCGGCCCTTCTTGAACCACTGCTTGAAGTTGCGCGCCTTGTTCAATTCGGCGTGCAGCCACGAACTTTGGAAGGCTTGCGGATACGCGGCCAGCTCGTCTTGCCGGCGATCCGCCAGCAGCGCGTCGAAGGCGGCTTCGGCGGCCATCTTGCCCGACTTGATGGCGGCATGGCTGCCCTTGATGCGCGACGCATTCAAGAAGCCCGCTTCGCAGCCGACCAGCACGCCGCCCGGGAACGTGAGCTTGGGCAGCGACATCAGGCCGCCCGCGGTGATGGCGCGCGCGCCGTAGGCGATGCGCTTGCCGCCTTCGAACGTACCGCGAATGGCCGGGTGCGTCTTGTAGCGTTGGAACTCGTCGAAGGGCGAGAGCCACGGGTTGGCGTAGTCCAGGCCGACGATCATGCCGACGGCGACCAGGTTGTTGTCCAGGTGGTACAGGAACGAACCGCCGTAGGTGTCGGAATCGAGCGGCCAGCCGGCCGTGTGGATGACCAGGCCCGGCTTGGATTGGGCCGGATCGACTTCCCACATTTCCTTGATGCCGATGCCGTAGGACTGCGGGTTGCGCCCGTCGTCCAGTTTGAAGCGTTCGATCAGCTGGCGGCCGAGCTGGCCGCGCGAGCCTTCGCCGAAGACGGTGTAGCGGGCATGCAGTTCCATGCCGGGCTGGTAGTGGTCGGTGTGCGTGCCATCGCGGGCCACGCCCATGTCGCCGGTGGCCACGCCACGGACAGCGCCGTTTTCGTCGTACAGCACTTCCACGGCGGCAAAGCCGGGGAAAATGTCCACGCCCAGGGCCTCGGCCTGTTCGCCCATCCACTTGACGACGTCGCCCAGACGGACGATGTAGTTGCCTTCGTTGTGGAAACAGGGCGGCAGCAGCCAGTTCGGCGTGGTGCGAGCGCCGGTCTGGGACAGGAACATGAATTTGTCCTGCGTGACCGGCACGTTCAGCGGCGCGCCTTTTTCCTTCCAGTCGGGAATCAGCTCGGTCAGCGCCAGCGGGTCCATGACAGCGCCGGACAGGATGTGTGCACCCAGTTCCGCGCCTTTCTCAAGCACGCATACGCCGATTTCCTGATTCTTTTCAGCGGCCAGCTGCTTTAGACGGATGGCGGTGGCCAGGCCGGCGGGTCCACCGCCAACCACGACCACGTCATATTCCATCGACTCGCGTTCAGACATTTGCAAAGCTCCCCGTATGTATTCCATATTTGGCTGGAAGTAATATCGGCGATTGTATTGCAGGCGGAGGCCGTGTACGCCTTCGTATTTCTTTTAGCCTTCAGGAGTAATTGGTGAACCCGGACAATCTGTCTGCGCGGATTCTGGCGGTGGGCGATACCCATCAGACTGAATTGCCTTTGCGTTGGGGCGACTCGGACGCCTTGAACCATCTGAACAACACGCTGTATTTCCGCCTCATGGAAGAGGCCCGCATGCAGATCCTGTATGACGCGGGCTTTGCGCTGCCCGCCGACAACGGCGCCATCCTGGCCCACGCCTCGTGCGATTTTCTGCGTCCGCTGACGTACCCGGCCACCGTGCGAGTCACCCACAAGGTCACGCGCATCGGCCGTTCCAGCGCGGAATTCGAGCTGCTGCTGGAGAAGGTCGGCGACGATGCAGGCCCCTATGCGCGTGGGCGCAACGTGCTAGTCTGGATGGACTACGTGGCCAATACGTCCGCACCGTGGCCGCCCGAAGTGCTGGCCCAAATGGCCACGCAATTCCAGCCGGCGGCGTGAGATTAAGGGCGCGGAATTGCCCGTCATGCCGTTAAAATCAAGCGCAAAATCACAATAGAAATAAAGGGGCGCGCCACCCTCGGCGCCGCGACCCAGAGACATCGGGCAGTGTTGCGATGCCATCTGGTGCCGACGCCGGCAGCCGCGCTCCAAGGAAAAACAGGGCTTACCCCGGCTTTCTTGATCCCCATGGGACACACCGCGCACGCGGCGGGGCGGGCTCTCTTCGGTTAGACCTTAACTAGGAGTTGGAGCGATGGACAAGGTTTTTGCAAGCGCCCAGGAGGCGCTGGCAGGCATCGTCAAGGACGGTCAGATGATCGCCGTGGGCGGTTTCGGCCTTTGCGGTATTCCCGAAGCCCTGATCGCCGCGCTGCGCGATTCGGGCGTGAAGGACCTGACTTGCATCAGCAACAATGCCGGCGTTGACGGCTTCGGCCTGGGCCAATTGCTGAACACGCGCCAGGTGCGCAAGATGATCGCGTCGTACGTGGGCGAGAACAAGGAGTTCGAACGCCAGTTCCTGTCCGGCGAGCTCGAGCTTGAATTCACGCCGCAGGGCACACTGGCCGAAAAGCTGCGCGCTGGCGGCGCTGGCATTCCCGCCTTCTTCACCCGCACGGGCGTGGGCACCATCGTGGCCGATGGCAAGGAAATCCGCGAATTCGACGGCCAGCAATATGTGATGGAGCGTTCGCTGGTGCCCGACGTGTCGCTGGTCAAGGCGCACATCGCCGATCGCAGCGGCAACCTCGTGTTCCGCAAGACGGCCCGCAACTTCAACCCGAACGTCGCCATGGCCGGCAAGTTCACGGTGGTCGAAGTTGAACAGATCGTTGACACCGGCAGCCTGGATCCCGATCAGATCCACTTGCCCGGCATCTATGTGCAACGGATCGTGTTGAACACGACGCCCGAAAAGCGCATCGAACAACGCACCACTCGCCCGGCCTAAGGAGAAGACGACATGGCATGGTCCCGCGATGAAATGGCGGCGCGCGCCGCGCGCGAGCTGCAAGACGGTTTTTACGTGAACCTGGGTATCGGCCTGCCGACCCTGGTGGCCAACCACGTGCCCCCCGGCGTGGAAGTGTGGCTGCAATCTGAAAACGGCCTGCTGGGCATTGGTCCGTTCCCCACCGACGCCGAAGTCGACGCTGATCTCATCAACGCCGGCAAGCAGACGGTGACGACGCTGCCCGGCTCGTCGATCTTCTCGTCGGCCGATTCGTTTGCGATGATCCGTGGCGGCAAGATCAACCTGGCCATCCTGGGCGCGATGCAGGTGTCCGAGAAGGGCGACCTGGCCAACTGGATGATCCCGGGCAAGATGGTCAAGGGCATGGGCGGCGCGATGGATCTGGTCGCCGGTGTTGGCCGCGTCGTGGTCCTGATGGAACACGTGGCCAAGAAGAAGGACGGCACGGAAGACATCAAGCTGCTGCCGGAATGCAACCTGCCGCTGACGGGCGTGGGTGTGGTCGATCTGATCATCACCGACCTGGGCGTCATGGAAGTCACCGAAAACGGCTTGAAGCTGCTGGAAACGGCGCCGGGCGTGACGGTGGACGAAATCCAGTCCAAGACGCAGGCCAAGCTGGACGTGTCGGCGGTCAAGTAACCGGCCGTGCAGGTTCAAACGAAAACGCCCCGCAAGGGGCGTTTTCCATTGGGTGCTGCAAATGCGGCGCTTGTTGTCCGGCTTCGCCCCAAGGAGCGTTGCGTTGGGGCACCGCCGCGCGCAAGCCGCTATGCGGCTTCGTCCAGCCGCATCCCCACGTGCGGGATGCCGTCTTCAATGTATTCCTCGGTCACCTGCACAAAGCCGTAGCCGCCGTAGTAGTTGCGCAGTCGCGCCTGCGCGCCCAGGTACATCGCGCGGCCCGGCCAGCGCTGGCGCACGGTGGCCATGGCATGGCGGATCAGTTCGTGCCCCAGGCCCTGGCCGCGCGTCCACGGCGCGGTGATGACGCGGCCGATCTCGATCTGACCGTCCTTGAGCGACGGATCCAGGATGCGGCAGTAGGCCGCCAACTGCCCGTCCTGCCACGCCATCAGGTGCGCGGTCTGGCCCACCAGGTCCTTGCCATCGATGTCCTGGAAGATGCAGTTCTGCTCGATGACGAACACCTCCGTGCGCAGCCGGAGAATCGCGTAGATCTCGGGAACGGTCAGTTCTTGATGGGGTTTGCAGATCCAGTCGGGCATCGCGGCAGTCCAGTACGGCAGGGTGGAAAAACGGGCGCCAATAGCGTAACTCAAACCGGCCCCGTTTCTTTTTTGGCCCTGTTACATAAATTCACGGGTATACCCTTAGTATGAAAAGGAATTTTCTTATTTAAAATTTGCGTGTAAACAGATTTACACAAACTCCAGCTAAGACGCACCCCTTCGACACGATGAACAAGGCCGTACTCACGATCGCTGATCGGATCGCCCGGGCACAACCCGCGTTGAGCCGCACGCAGCACAAGATGGCCGAGTACGTGTTGGCGCACCAGTTCCGCGTGGCCACCATGACCATCGACGAATTCGCCGCCGCGGTCGGTGTGTCGGTCGCCACTGCCAACCGCTTTGCGCGCGCCCTGGACCTGCCGGGCTATCCGCAGTTTCGCGCCGAACTGGCGCGCGGCTTCGAAGCCGCCCTGGAACCCGTCGAAAAGCTGCGCACCGAACTGGCGCATTCCGCCAGCGCCGTGCAGATCTTCGCCGCCACGCTGGAAGAAGACATCCGCAACGCCCAACGCAACTTGCAGTCGCTCGATTCGGGTGCCTGTGAGCAGGCGGTGCAGGCCATTCTGGCCGCCGAGCGCGTCTTCATCATCGGCTTTGGCGCCAGCGGTTTCCTGGCGGGCCTGCTGCAACGCGGCCTGTGCATGCACCTGCATTCCGTCGAATCGCTGGCCGGCCCCGGCGGCGTGTCGCATGCAGCGCGGCAGATGTCGCGCATGACGTCCAATGACCTGGTCATCGCCATCGGTTTTCCGCGCTATCTGGCCGACACGGTGACGTTGGCCGCCGCCGCCAAACAGGCTGGCGTGCCGGTGCTGGTGTTGACCGACAAGCCCACTTCGCCACTGGCGCCGACGGCATCCGTCGTGCTGTATGCGTTTTCCGCGCGCCAGCTGATCCCCAATTCCGAAACCGCCGCGCTGGGCTTGATTGAAGCCCTGTCCGCGGCCGTGGCCTATCGGGCCAAGAATTCCGTTGCGGCAGCCGCTGGGGTGACCCAGTCCGTGATGCCGTGGCTCATCCATGGAGTAGGTAAACGATGAATCAACCCGTGATTGCCATTCACGGTGGCGCCGGCGCGATGTCCCGCGCGGCCATGTCGCCCGAGAAAGAACAGGAATACCTGGCCGCCCTGGAATCCATCCTGACGGCCGGTCAGGCCGTGTTGGCCCGTGGCGGCAGCGCGCTGGACGCGGTGACCGAGGCCGTGCGCCTCTTGGAAGACTGCCCGCTGTTCAACGCGGGCCACGGCGCGGTGTTCACCAGCGCCGCCACCCACGAGCTGGATGCGGCCATCATGGACGGCGCCACGCTGCGTAGCGGCGCCATCGCCAACGTCAATTGCGTGCGCAACCCCGTGTTCGCCGCGCGCAAGGTCATGGAAAACAGCAAGCACGTGCTGTTCGTGGGCGAGGGCGCCGAAGCCTTCGCCAAGGCGGAAGGCCTGGAGATCGTCGATCCCTCGTACTTCTCGACCGACGCCCGCCGTGAACAATTGCTGCGCGTGCAGCGCGAAACGCCCGACGCCGCCGTGCTGGACCACGATGGTCAGGCGATGGTTGCGCGCGGCCAGCCCGCGCCGGCCGACCCGCTGGACGCCGACAAGAAGTTCGGCACGGTAGGCGCGGTGGCTGTCGATGCGCAAGGCAACGTGGCCGCGGCCACGTCGACCGGCGGCATCACCAACAAGCAGGTCGGCCGCGTCGGCGATGCGCCCCTGATCGGCGCGGGCACCTACGCCAGCAACAAGACCTGCGCGGTGTCGACCACCGGCACCGGCGAGATGTTCATCCGCATGGTCGCCGCCTATGACGTAGCTGCCCAGATGGAATATTGCGGATCGTCGCTGCAAGAGGCGGCGGACCGCGTCGTGATGGAAAAACTGCCCACCATCGGCGGCAAGGGCGGCCTGGTGGCCGTCGACGCCCAGGGCAATGTGGCCTTGCCGTTCAACACGGAAGGCATGTATCGGGGTTATGCCCGCGTTGGCGAAAAGCCGGTCACCGCCATCTATCGATGAGCGTGGCGGGTTCTGTTTTGATTTTGGGGATTAATAAAGATGGTTGATCGCGCAAACAGCCTGGCGCTGCCGGAAAACCGCGTGGTCCAGGTCGACGACCTGACGGTGCGCTTCGTAGGTTCGGAGCGCACGGTCGAAGCCGTGCGCAACCTGTCGTTCCATGTGGACCGGGGTGAAACCCTGGCCATCGTGGGCGAATCGGGTTCGGGCAAGTCGGTGACGTCCCTGGCGCTCATGCGACTGGTGGAACATGGCGGCGGGCGCATCGCCCAGGGCCGCATGGCGCTGCGCCGTCGCAACGGGTCCGTGATCGATCTGGCCAATTCGAGCCAGCGCGTCATGCGCAATGTGCGCGGCGCGGACATGGCCATGATCTTCCAGGAGCCCATGACCTCCTTGAACCCGGTGTTCACCGCCGGTGACCAGATCGCCGAATCGATTCGCCAGCACCAGGGCAAGGACGCCGCCGCCGCGCGCGCCGAAGCGCTGCGCATGCTGGAGCAGGTGCGCATTCCGGAAGCCAAGTCCGTGCTGGACCGCTACCCGCACCAGCTGTCGGGCGGCATGCGTCAACGCGTGATGATCGCCATGGCGCTGGCGTGCAAGCCGGCGCTGCTGATCGCCGACGAACCCACCACCGCGCTGGACGTCACGATCCAGGCCCAGATCCTGCAACTGATCCGTCAGCTCCAGGAAGAAATGCACATGGGCGTGGTGTTCATCACCCACGACATGGGCGTGGTGGCCGAAGTGGCCGACCGCGTGCTGGTGATGTATCGCGGCGATAAGGTCGAAGAAGGCCCGTCCGAGCAAGTCTTCGCCGCGCCGCGCCACACGTACACCAAGGCCTTGCTGTCCGCCGTGCCCAAGCTGGGCGCGATGGAAGGCACCGACCTGCCCGCGCGCTTCCCCCTGTTGCAGGTGGAAGGCCAGGCCCAGCCCGTGGCCGAGCCCGGCATCGTCAGCACGCAGGAAGTGCCGGCCGCCAAGCGCGAGCCGATCCTGTCGGTGCGCAATCTGGTGACCCGCTTCGACCTGCGCGGCGGCATCCTGAGCCGTGTGCAGCGCCGAGTGCACGCGGTGGAACAGGTCAGCTTCGACCTGTACCCCGGCGAAACGCTGTCGCTGGTGGGCGAGTCCGGTTGCGGCAAGTCGACCACCGGCCGCTCGCTGCTGCGCCTGGTCGACAGCCAGGCCGGCGAGATCAAATTCGGCGGGCGCGACATTGTCAGCCTGAAGAACAACGAGCTGCAATCCTTGCGCCGCGACATCCAGTTCGTGTTCCAGGATCCGTTCGCCTCGCTGGACCCGCGCGTGACCGTCGGCTTCTCCATCATGGAGCCGCTGCTGGTGCACGGCGTGGCCAAGGGCAAGGAAGCCGAGCGCCGCGTGGCCGAGCTGCTTGAACGCGTGGGCCTGCCGCCTGAAATGGCGCAGCGCTATCCGCACGAATTCTCGGGCGGCCAACGCCAGCGCATCTGTATCGCGCGCGCGCTGGCCCTGAACCCGAAGGTTGTGATCGCGGACGAATCCGTGTCGGCGCTGGACGTTTCCATCCAGGCCCAGATCGTGAACCTGTTGATCGACCTGCAACGCGACATGGGCATTTCGTTCCTGTTCATTTCGCACGACATGGCGGTCGTGGAACGCGTCAGCCATCGCGTGGCGGTCATGTACCTGGGCCAGATCGTCGAGATCGGGCCGCGCCGCGCCATTTTCGAGAACCCGCAGCACCCGTACACCAAGAAGCTGATGTCGGCGGTGCCGATCGCCGATCCGGCGCGTCGCCACCTCAAGCGCACCTTGTTGTCCGATGAAATTCCCAGCCCGATCCGCAAGCTCGGCGACGAGCCGGTGGTGCAGCCGCTGGTGCAGGTTGGAACCGATCACTTCGTTGCCCGCCATCCGGTCGGCGGCGCGTATTGATTCCGTTGTCGTACATGTTTTTCTTCCACCAAACCCCCTAATTCCGATTTGGAACCAGGAGTTGCAATGATGAAAGTTCTGCGCCCCACCAAGCTGATGGCCGCCGCCGCGCTGGCCTTCGGCGTGCTCGCGTCGCCGTTGGCGCATGCTGCCAAGGACGTGACGTTTGCCGTCTCCATCGCACTGGAAACGCTTGATCCGTACAACACCAACAGCACGCTGAACCAGGCTGCCGGCAAGGCCTACTACGAAGGCCTGTTCGAGTTCGACAAGGACCTGAAGGTCCAGAAGGTGCTGGCCACCGACTACACCGTCAGCGAAGACGGCCTGGTCTACACGTTCAAGCTGCGTCCCGGCGTGAAGTTCCACGACGGCACCGACTTCAACGCCGAAGCGGTCAAGATCAACTTCGATCGTCCGGCCAACCCGGACAACCGCCTGTCGCGCTACATCCAGTTCAGCGTCATCGACAAGACCGAAGTGGTCGATCCGATGACCATCAAGATCACGCTGAAGAAGCCGTTCTCGGCCTTCATCAACGCGCTGGCCCACCCGGCCGCCATGATGATCTCGCCGGCTGCCCTGGCCAAGTACGGCAAGGAAATCGGTTTCCACCCGGTGGGCACGGGCCCGTTCGAATTCGTCGAATGGAAGCCGGCCGAATACCTGAAGGTCAAGAAGTTCGACGGCTACTGGAAGAAGGGCTACCCGAAGGTCGACACGCTGACCTTCCGTACCGTGACCGACAACAACACCCGCGCCGCCGTGGTGCAGACGGGTGAGGCGCAGTTCGCCTTCCCGGTGCCGTTCGAACAAGCCGCCGTGCTCAAGAAGAACGACAAGCTGGACGTGGTCGATCACCAGAACTCGATCATGGCCCGCTACCTGTCGATGAACACGCAGCAAAAGCCGTTCGACAACGTCAAGGTGCGCGAAGCCATCAACTACGCCATCAACAAGGACGCGCTGGCCAAGGTCGCCTTCTCGGGCTACGCCACCGTCGTTGACGGCGTCGTGCCGCAAGGCGTGGACTTTGCCCACAAGACCGGCCCGTGGCCGTACGACATCAAGAAGGCCAAGGCCCTCTTGGCCGAAGCCGGCTACCCCAATGGCTTCGAAAGCCAGCTGTGGTCCGCCTATAACGACGGCACCTCGGTGAAGGTGGTTCAGTTCCTGCAACAGCAGCTGGCGCAAGTCGGCATCAAGGTGCAGGTTGAAGTGCTGGAATCGGGCCAACGCGTGCAGCGCGTGCAGCAGGTGCAAAAGCCGGAAGACGCCAAGGTCCGCATGTACTACGCCGGCTGGTCGTCCTCGACCGGTGAAGCCGACTGGGGTCTGCGTCCGCTCTTGACCACCGCCGCTTTCCCGCCGGTGCTCAACAACGTGTCGTACTACTCGAACAAGACGGTGGACGACGGCGTGCAGCAAGCGCTGGCCACGACCGACCGCGCCAAGAAGACTGAAATCTACAAGAACGTTCAGGAAACCATCTGGAAGGACGCCCCGTGGGCCTTCCTGGTGACCCAGAACAACCTGTACGTGAAGTCCAAGAACCTGTCGGGCGTGTACGTGGAACCGGACACCTCGTTCTGGTTCGGCGACATCGACCTGAAGCAGTAAACCGCTTCACTCTTGGGGTCCTCGGACCCTTGTAAGGCCACATTCGGCGGGGGCGCGGTGCCCCCGCCGATGTTGCAGGAATTTCAATGCTGACCTACATCGTCAAACGTCTTCTGGGCATGATCCCCACGCTGCTGCTGGTAGCCGTGGTCGTGTTCCTGTTTGTGCACATGCTTCCGGGCGACCCGGCGCGACTGGCCGCGGGCCAGGAGGCCGACCAGCAAACCGTTGAGCTCGTGCGCAAGGAACTTGGGCTGGATCTGCCCCTGCCGCAGCAGTTCGTGCGCTACTTCAGCCACATGCTGCAAGGCGACCTCGGTACCTCGCTGCGTACCAAGCGCCCTGTCTCGACCGAAATTTCCGACCGCTTCATGCCCACCCTGTGGCTGACGCTCGCCAGTATGGTGTGGTCGGTGAGCTTCGGCATGATCATCGGGATCGTGTCCGCGGTCTGGCGCAATCGCTGGCCCGACCGGCTTGGCATGACGCTGGCGGTGTCAGGCATTTCTTTCCCCGCGTTCGCGTTGGGCATGATGCTGATGCAGGTGTTCTCCGTGAACCTGGGTTGGCTGCCGACCGTGGGCGCCTCGACCTGGCAACACTACATCCTGCCCTCGATCACGCTGGGCGCAGCGGTGGCCGCCGTCATGGCGCGCTTCACCCGCGCATCGTTCGTGGAAGTCATCCAGGAAGACTTCGTGCGCACGGCGCGCGCCAAGGGCCTGACCGAGCGCCGCGTCGTCATCAAGCACGCCCTGCGCAATGCGCTGATTCCCGTGGTCACCATGATGGGCTTGCAGTTCGGCTTCCTGCTGGGCGGCTCGATCGTGGTGGAAACCGTCTTCAACTGGCCCGGCCTTGGCCGCCTGCTGGTTGATGCCGTGACCCAGCGCGACTATCCGGTGATCCAGGGCCTGGTGCTGCTGTTCTCGCTGGAATTCATTTTGATCAACCTGATTGTCGACGTGCTCTATGGCGTCATCAATCCCAGCATCCGTTACAAGTGAGGCGGCCATGAGCAATACGACACCCGCCACGATGGTTGCCGCCGTTCCCAAGAACGACGTGCGCACGCCCGCCACCGAGTTCTGGCGCAAATTCAAGAAGCAGAAGCTGGCCGTGGGCGCTGGCGTCTTCGTGCTGTTGCTGGTCGTGGTCGCGGCCTTCGCGCCGTGGATCGTGCCCTTCGACCCCGAGAACTTCTTCGACTACGACGCGCTGAACGCCAGCCCGTCGCTGACCCACTGGCTGGGCGTGGACTCGCTGGGCCGCGACATCTTCAGCCGCATCGTCATGGGCGCGCGGATCTCGCTGGCGGCAGGCTTCCTGTCGGTGGCCATGGGCGCCGTCGTCGGCACCTTCATGGGCCTGATGGCCGGTTACTACGAAGGCTGGTGGGAACGCATCACGATGCGTATCTCTGACGTGCTGCTGGCGTTCCCGGGCATGCTGCTGGCCATCGGCGTGGTTGCCATCCTGGGTTCCAGCATGGTCAACGTGATCGTCGCCGTGGCCGTGTTCAGCGTGCCGGCCTTCGCCCGCCTGGTGCGCGGCAACACGCTGTCGATCAAGCAGATGACGTATGTCGAAGCGGTCAAGAGCGTGGGCGCGTCCGACTGGACGATCATCATGCGCCACATCCTGCCCGGCACGATCTCGCCGATCGTGGTGTACGGCACGATGCGTATCGGCACCTCGATCATCACCGCCGCCAGCCTGTCGTTCCTGGGCATGGGCGCATCGCCTCCGACGCCCGAGTGGGGCGCCATGCTGAACGAGGCGCGCGCCGACATGGTCATCGCCCCGCACGTGGCGATCTTCCCGGCCCTGGCGATCTTCCTGACGGTGCTGGCCTTCAACCTGCTGGGCGACGGCCTGCGCGACGCGCTCGATCCCAAGATCGACCGCAAGTAAGAGACCGGCGCGCCGCCAGCCGCCCGCATGTCGGGCGGCCAGCCCGCAGGACGCGGTGCAGGCGCAGTCTCTCTCGCCGCCGCTTCCCGGTTCGGGACGGCGGCGTTTTGCATCAAGGAGCTTGGCGAAACCATGGATAAACAAGCGCTGGACTTTCCCCGCATCGGCGTGCTGCCGTCGGGTCCGCTAGACACGATCTGCGACGTGGGCGACGTGACGGTGGGACATTGCACGCTGGCCGACGGTGCGGTGCAGACGGGCGTGACCGTCGTGCGCACGCATGGCGAAGACCCCTTTCTGAACAAGACGCCCGCCGCCGCGACCGTGCTCAATGGCTTCGGCAAGAGCACGGGGCTGATCCAGGTGCAAGAGTTGGGCGTGCTGGAAACGCCCATCGCGCTGACCAACACCTTCGGCGTGGGCACCGTCGCCAACGCGCAGATCCGGCAAGCCGTGATGGCCAACCCGGGCATCGGGCGCGACATGGCGACCGTGAACCCGCTGGTGTTTGAATGCAATGACGGCTATCTGAACGACATCCAGGCATTGGCAGTGCAGGAAGCGCACTATGCCGAGGCCTGCGCCGTTGCTGCCAAACCGTTCGCCCAGGGCGCGGTCGGCGCCGGGCGCGGCATGTCCTGCTTTTCATTCAAGGGCGGCATCGGTTCGGCCTCGCGCGTGGCCGACATCCAGCCCGGCTTGCGCCATACGGTCGGCGCGATGGTGCTGGCCAATTTCGGACGCCTGCCCAACCTGACGGTGGCCGGACGGCCCTTCGGCCGGCGGCTGGCCGACCAGTTGGACCGTGGCCTGGCGCTGCAAGGCGAGAACGCGGTGATCGTGCCGGAGAAGGGCTCGATCATCCTGCTGCTGGCCACCGACGCGCCGCTGGACGCGCGCCAACTGCGCCGGCTGTCGCTGCGCGCGGGCGCCGGCCTGGCGCGCACGGGCTCGGTCTTTGGCCATGGCAGCGGCGATATCGCGCTGGCCTTTTCCACCGCCTACACCGTGCCGCAGTTGGCCGAACAGCCCATGCCGGCGCTGGCGATGCTGCACGAAACCCGAATCGACCCGCTGTTCGAAGCGGCCGCCGAGGCCTGCGAACAAGCCATCATTGCCGCGCTGTGGCACGCCGACAGCGTGACCGGGCGCGACGGCCATCACCGCGCCGCCATCCGCGAAGCCGCGCCGCAATGGCGACGCTGGTTGTCCGACACCGCATTCTGAATTTCTTGAAGGCTGATCCCATGAAGATCCTGATTTCCACCGATATCGAAGGCGTCGCCGGCGTCTTCCATGCAGAACAAGTCCGCGCCGGCAACGGCGAATATGAGCGCGCCCGCGCCTGGATGACCGCCGAGGCCAATGCGGCCGTGCAAGGCGCGATTGCCGGCGGCGCTGAAGAAATCCTGGTCAACGATTCGCACGGCGGTTTTCGCAACCTGCTGCCCGACGGCCTGGACGAACGCGCGCGCCTGGTGCTGGGCAAACCGCGTTACCTGGGCATGATGGGCGGTCTGGAAGAGGGCTGCGACGCCGTCTTCATGATCGGCTATCACTCGCGCTCGCAAGGCCGCGGCATCCTGGCACACACCATCAACAGCTTTGCGTTCGCGCGCGTGCTGATCAACGGCATGGAGCTGGGCGAGGCGGGCCTGTATGGCGCGCTGGCCGGCGAAATGGGCGTGCCCGTCATCCTGGCGACGGGCGACGATGTGTTCATCTCGGAAACGCGCGACACCTTTCTCGGGGCGGAATGGGTACAGACCAAAGTGGCGCACGGCCAGGGCAGCGGCGTGACCTTGTCGCCCGCCGCCTCGCGCCGCGCCATCGCCGCAGCGGCCGAAACCGCGGTGCGCAAGCTGCAAAGCAAGGCCGGCTCGTCCTCCGATCCGAAACCCGTTCCTTTCCGTATTCCCGCCCCTATAGAATGCCGGTTGCAGACACAGAGCGCGGCGTTGGCCGACCTGTTCTGCATGTGGCCCACGCTGGAACGCGTGGACGGCGTCACCTTGCGATTCACCGTGGATAGCATGCAGTCGGCCGTCCGCACGTTGAACAGCCTGGCCGCCATGTCTTTCATGTTGCGCTAAGGATCCCATCCCCCATGTCTAGCACCGACGCCCGTATTGCCCAACTGCGGCAGGCCATGAGCCGCCGCGGCCTGTCCGCCTATATCGTTCCGTCTTCGGACCCGCACCTGTCCGAATACCTGCCGGCTCGCTGGCAAGGGCGGCGCTGGCTGTCGGGCTTCACGGGGTCGGTGGGCACGCTGGTCGTCACGGCCGACTTCGCCGGCCTGTGGGTGGACAGCCGCTATTGGGTGCAGGCCGAGGCGCAACTGGCCGGCACCGGCGTGCAGCTGATGAAGATCGCGCTGGCGTCCACGCCGGGCCACGTCGACTGGCTGGCCGCCAACACCCGCGCGGGCGACGTCATCGGCGTCGACGGCCAGGTGCTGGGGCTGGGCGCGTTCCGCGCCTTGTCGGCGGCTGCCGCCAAGTCCGGCGCCACGCTGGAAATCCGGGAAGATCTGCTGGACGAGATCTGGACTGACCGCGCGGGCTTGCCCGACGCGAAAATCTACGAACACGTCGCGCCCGAGGCCTGCGTGGCCCGCGCGGACAAACTGGCCCAGGTGCGGGACGCCATGCGCGCGCACGGCGCCGACGTGCATTTCATCAGCACCGTGGACGACATCGCCTGGCTGCTGAATCTGCGCGGCGCCGATGTGGAATACAACCCGGTGTTCGTGGGACACGCGTTGATCGGCCTGGACCACGCCACGCTGTTCGTGGCGGACGGCAAGATCGACGACGCGCTGCGCGCCACCCTGGCCGCCGATGGCGTCGAAGTGGCGGACTACGCCCAGGCCGCCGACGCGCTGGCCTCGCTGGAACTGGACCAGACGTTGCTGATCGATCCGGCGCGCGTGACCTGCGGCGTGTTCCACGCGATGGATCCCGCCGTGCCGCGCATCGAAGCGATCAACCCGTCCACCTTGTTCAAGTCACGCAAGACGGACGCCGAACTGGCGCACGTGCGTCAGGCGATGGCGCAGGACGGCGCGGCGCTTTGTGAATTCTTTGCCTGGTTCGAAGGCGCGGTGGGCAAGCAGCCCATCACCGAACTGACGATCGACGAGCAGATCACGGCGGCCCGAGCGCGCCGTCCGAACTATGTCTGCCCCAGCTTTGCCACCATCGCCGGCTTCAACGCCAACGGCGCGATGCCGCACTACCGCGCCACGCCGCAGGCGCACGCCACCATCGAAGGCGACGGCTTGCTGCTGATCGATTCGGGCGGCCAATACCTGGGCGGCACGACCGACATCACGCGCGTGGTCGCGGTGGGCACGCCCAGCGCGGACCAGAAGGTGGATTTCACGCTGGTGCTCAAGGGCATGATCGCGCTGTCGCGCGCGTCGTTCCCGCGCGGCACGCCGTCGCCCATGCTGGACGCCATCGCGCGCGCGCCGATCTGGGAAGGCGGGGCGGAATACGGCCACGGCACGGGCCACGGCGTGGGTTATTTCCTGAACGTGCACGAAGGCCCGCAGGTCATTTCGTACCGCGCGATGCCGGGCCCGCATACCGCGATGGAACCGGGCATGATCACCTCGAACGAGCCGGGCATCTATCGTCCTGGCCGCTGGGGCGTGCGTATCGAAAACCTGGTCGCCAACCGTAGCTGGCTGACGTCCGAGCTGGGCGAATTCCTGTGCTTTGAAACGCTGACGCTGTGCCCGATCGACACGCGCTGCATCGAAACGTCGCTGATGCGCGCCGATGAAATCGCGTGGCTGAACGACTATCACCAGACCGTGTTCGAGCGCTTGTCGCCGATGGTGCAAGGCGAGGCGCTGGCCTGGCTTGAACGCAGCACCGCGCCGATCAGCGCGTAGGTAAAAGGGCGTCGAGGCGTCAGCGCGAGCGTTGCGCTGACGCGTCCGTTCCGGTCATTCACGCGGCCAGATCGGGTTGCCGTTCCTGTCTCACACTGGTCGATCAGCCAACCGTGGCGGGCTTGGCCGAACGGTACAGCGCCCATCTGCCCAGCAGGCAGCCCAGGACGAGCAGCGCGGCGTAGATGGCCAGCGTCGTCACGCCTGCGACATAAGATTCCCCGGCGCGTGCGAGGTCGCGCCAGCTCATCGAGCGGATCGCCAGATAGCCCAAGCCGATGCCCGCCGCCTGCGTCAGCCAGAAGGCCAAGCTGCCGTGCGCGACGGCTCGGCCCATGCGCGCGCCGCCAATATGGCGCGGCAGCATCTTCAGGCAAGCCAGCGCACACAGCAGCGACAGCAGCAGCGGCAGCGCCAGATACCCCAGCACGAACGACGGCCAGCCCGCATTCAGATACTGCAATTGCAGATAGCCGCCCAGCGCGATCGATACCGTCAACTGCCAGGCCAGCACCGTCAGGCCGGCGATCCAGGCCGCGTGGCGTCGATCATAGGCGGGCGCACCATATGGCCCCTGGCGCTGCACCATCCACGCGGCGATCCGCACGACCACGACCATGCCGATGATTTCCAGCGCGATGTAGACGATGCGAAAGAGGATGGCCATGGCCAGGAACTGGCCCGTCAGCTCAAGCCCGAAGCGCTCGGTGAGTTCGCCGCGATGCGTCATCAGGTACTGCATCCCCTCGCTGTGCAGGTAGGCGGTGGCGGCCGAGGTCATCAAGGTGTAGAGCAGCTGCAAGGCGACGAACGTGCCGAACAGCTTGCGCGGTTCGTCCACCGCTGTCGTGTCGTTGCGGCGCAACCAGCCGTGCATCGTGCCCCACACGGTCATGCCCACCATGAGCACGGAGGCCGCCAGGTTCGCCAACATGGGCATCAGGTACTGGGGTTGGCTGTAGACCTCGCGCATCTGGTCTGACTGCGGCAGCGCCAGCATCGTGTAGCTTTGCACCAGCACGCCGTAAAGCAGGCGGACCACGACGGCAACGAGCGCCAGACGCCATGCCAGCGAGGCGCGAGAAGGAGTATCGGACGGGGAGGGTAGGCTCATCGACGGTGGGATGAATGTTGAGAAAAAACAGCAGTCGAAAATTAGGGATCGAACATAGCACGGCGCTCTTGGCCCACGTGTGAGCGCCGCGCCACCGCGCCGGTTTGAGTGCTGCCAAATGTTACGCGTCATCGCTAGGGGAAAACCCAAATAACTTCCGCCTCCCGGCTATAATCCAAATTTCCCGCACGCGCCCGCTCGTCCCGGGTGCTCATTACGATGACCAAATACGTATTTGTCACCGGCGGAGTGGTGTCTTCCCTGGGCAAGGGCATCGCCGCTGCGTCGCTCGCCGCCATCCTCGAGTCGCGTGGTTTGCAGGTCACCATGCTGAAGCTCGATCCGTACATCAACGTCGATCCGGGCACGATGAGCCCCTTCCAGCACGGTGAAGTGTTCGTCACGGAAGACGGCGCCGAAACCGATCTGGACCTGGGCCACTACGAGCGTTTCATTTCCGCTCGCATGCACAAGGTGAACAACTTCACCACTGGCCAGATCTACGAATCGGTGCTGCGCAAGGAACGGCGTGGCGACTACCTGGGCAAGACTGTCCAGGTGATTCCGCACATCACCAACGAAATCCAGGACTTCATCGCCCGTGGCGCGGAAGCCGGCTGGAACGGCAACACGGACGTCGCCATCGTCGAGATCGGCGGCACCGTGGGCGACATCGAGTCCCTGCCTTTCCTGGAAGCCGCTCGCCAGATGAGCCTGCGCATGGGCCGCAACAACGCGGCCTTCGTGCATCTGACCCTGGTGCCCTTCATCGCGTCCGCCGGCGAGCTGAAGACCAAGCCTACGCAGCATTCGGTCCAGAAGCTGCGCGAAATCGGTATCTATCCGAACGCGCTGTTGTGCCGCGCCGACCGTCCCATCCCGGACGACGAGCGCGCCAAGATCTCGATGTTCTCGAACGTGCCGCTGGATGCCGTCATTTCCGTGTGGGATGCCGATTCCATCTACAAGATTCCCGCCATGCTGCACAAGCAGGGCGTGGACAACATCGTCTGCGAAGCGCTGGGCCTGACCCCGCCGCCGGCCGATCTGTCCATGTGGGACAACCTGGTCGAAGCGCTGGAGCATCCGCAGCATCAGCTGACGATCGGCATGGTCGGCAAGTACGTCGACCTGACCGAATCGTACAAGTCGCTGACCGAAGCCCTGGTTCACGCCGGCATCCACACGCGCTCGAAGATCAATATCGAATACATCGACTCGGAAGATATCGAAACCCGGGGTACCGACCAACTGAAGCATCTGGACGCCATTCTGGTTCCGGGCGGCTTCGGCAAGCGCGGCACCGAGGGCAAGATCGCCGCGATCCGCTACGCCCGTGAAAACGGCGTGCCGTACCTGGGCATCTGCCTGGGCATGCAGTTGGCCGTCATTGAATTCGCGCGCCACGTCGCCGGCCTGGGCGGCGCCAACAGCACCGAATTCGATCCGTCCGCGCCGCACCCGGTCGTGGCCTTGATCACCGAATGGATGGACCGCGAAGGCAAGGTCGAAAAGCGCGACAACTCGTCCGACCTGGGCGGCACCATGCGCAAGGGCGCGCAGCGCGTGCCGATCAAGCCGGGCACCCGCGCCCAGACCATCTACGGCGACGAAGTGAACGAGCGTCACCGTCACCGCTACGAGGTCAACAACGTCTACGTGCCGCGCCTGGAAGAGGCCGGCATGGTGATCAGCGCCCGTACGCCGACCGAAAACCTGCCGGAAATGATGGAATTGCCCAACCACCCGTGGTTTGTGGGCGTGCAGTTCCACCCGGAGTTCACGTCAACCCCGCGTGACGGCCATCCGCTCTTCTCCAGCTATATCCGCGCCGCCATCGAGCAGAAGTCTCGCCGCGGTCAGGGGGCGTAATGCGGTTTCGCGGTCTCGAGTTCCGTAAGCGGATCCTCGGGGCCGCGGGCCGTTTTCCCAGCGCCGCCCTATGCGGCGGCGCTTCTTTCGGATACAACCAATTAGCATCGGATATGTGTCGCCAGGGCGCCTTGCGCGACACTGGCGGCCTTGCCGTATCCGGCCCACCCCTTTCAACGCCACTGCTCTGAAGGAACCCCATGAGTGCTTACATCATCGCCGAAGTCACGGTGACCAAGCCTGCGCAATACGAGGATTACAAGCGTCTGTCCACGCTCGCCATGCGCGCGTACGATGCCAAGGTCCTGGTGCGAGGCGGCGAGACCAAGCACCTTGAGGGCCGTAAGCCTGGCCGCACCGTCCTCATGGAGTTTCCGTCCATGACCGCCGCCCAGGCCTTCTACGACTCCTGGCAGTACCGCCGTGCCCGCAACGCCCGCGAGGGCGCGGCCGTCATGAATATGTTTATCGTTCAGGGAATGTAAAGTCATGAGTGCAATCGTCGACATCATCGGCCGCGAGATTCTGGATTCGCGCGGCAACCCCACCGTGGAATGCGATGTGCTGCTGGAATCCGGCGCCATGGGCCGCGCGGCAGTGCCGTCCGGCGCGTCCACCGGCGCCCGCGAAGCCATCGAGCTGCGCGACGGCGACAAGAGCCGTTATCTGGGCAAGGGCGTGCTGCGCGCCGTTGAAAACCTGAACACGGAAATCTCCGAAGCCTTGATGGGCCTGGATGCCCAGGAACAGACCTTCGTCGATCGCACCTTGATCGAGCTGGATGGCACCGAGTCCAAGGAACGCCTGGGCGCCAACGCGATCCTGGCAGCCAGCATGGCCGTGGCTCGCGCCGCCGCCGACGAATCGGGCCTGTCGCTGTATCGCTACTTTGGCGGCAGCGGCCCCATGAGCATGCCCGTGCCGATGATGAACGTCATCAACGGCGGCGCGCACGCGAACAACACGCTGGACCTGCAAGAACTGATGATCCTGCCGGTGGGCGCGGGCAGCTTCCGCGAAGCCCTGCGTTGGGGCGCTGAAGTCTTCCACATGCTGAAAAAGCTGATCCACGGCCAGGGCATGTCCACGGCTGTCGGCGACGAAGGCGGTTTTGCGCCCAACGTCCCCAGCCATGAAGCTGCCATCCAGCTGATCCTGAAGGCCATCACCGAAGCCGGCTACGAGCCGGGCACGCAGATCGCCCTGGGCCTGGATTGCGCCAGCTCGGAGTTCTACCGCGACGGCAAGTACACGCTGGCCGGCGAAGGCGGCATCTCGCTGTCGTCGCAGGAATTCACCAACCTGCTGGCCACCTGGTGCGACAAGTACCCCATCATTTCCATCGAAGACGGCATGGCCGAAAACGATTGGGACGGCTGGAAGCTGCTGACCGACCAGTTGGGCAAGAAGGTGCAATTGGTGGGCGACGACCTGTTCGTCACCAACACCAAGATCCTGCGCGAAGGCATCCAGAAGGGCGTCGCCAACTCGATCCTCATCAAGATCAACCAGATCGGCACGCTGACTGAAACCTTCGCCGCCATCGAAATGGCCAAGCGCGCCGGCTACACCGCCGTCGTGTCGCACCGTTCGGGCGAAACCGAGGATTCCACCATCGCCGACATCGCCGTGGCGACCAACGCCATGCAGATCAAGACGGGTTCGCTGTCCCGTTCGGATCGCATGGCCAAGTACAACCAGCTCCTGCGTATCGAAGAAGAGCTGGCTGAAGTGGCGTCGTATCCTGGCCTGGAAGCTTTCTACAACCTGCGTTGATGGGAAGCGCGATGGCGACGCCTGGCGCCGCCATCGCATCCGCGCCACGACTGCTCTGAGGGTTCTCGCGTATGCGCCTGTTGTTCCTGGTGCTGTTCGTGCTGGTCGGCTTGATCCAATACCCGCTCTGGCTGGGTAAAGGTGGCTGGTTCAAGGTCTGGGATCTGCAACGCCAAGTGGCCGAGCAGCGCGAGACCAACGAAGGCCTGCGCGCGCGCAATGCGGCGCTGGAGGCCGAAGTGCGAGATCTTGAAGGCGGTTCCGGCGCCATCGAAGAACGTGCCCGGGGTGAGCTCGGCATGATGCGCGAAGGCGAAGTCTTCGTTCACATCCTGCCGCAGAACGCCCAGCCTCCGGCCGCCGGCGCTTCGTTGGCGACCGATGCCGCCGCCAAGCCGGCCACGCCCGCGCGCACCAGCGCGCCGGCCGCTAAACCTCCGGCCAATCGCGCCAATGCCGCGCCCAAGCCGGCTGCCAACTCTGCCAATACCACGCCTCGCCACTGACGTTTAGCGTCGTTGGCAATGTGCCTCGCGGCACGCGCGGGCGACGATTTCCGCTGGTGTTCCCGAAGCCCCTGTCCAATCGACGGGGTGCGAGTGCATTTCCATTTCCAGCTCGACCTGAATCGGCAGCAAGCCATGCTGGCGGGCCACGCCCGCATAGCTGGCGTCGTTGCGTCCCAACGCGGCCAGCACTGCGCGCGCGGGGAACAGCCAGGGCTTGTGCAGATAGGTCAGGCGCAGCCGCAGGGTATTCGCCTCGAAGATGGTGGAGCGACCGGGCAGTGGCGGCCGGCGCGCGTGCTGAAGGTCCTGGTAGTCGTTGTCGATGGCGCGTCGGCCGGGCGCCGCTCGTACGCGCAAGCCGGTGCGGCCGTGCTCCCGGAACATGCGGGCGTCAGGCAGCAGCACTTCGATTCGCCATGCGGTCAGGCCCGTCGCCGAGGTGATGTCGGCATGTGCGCGGTTCAGTCTGCGCCGCGCGCCGGCCTCGCCTTGGGCGTCGGCGTGCAGTGGCAGCAAGCCTTGCAGGAACGCATCGTGCATGCGGGTGGGATCAGCATGCGCCGTGATGCCCGCGCGCGCGGCTTGCATCAGCGCCACCTGCGCCATCTGGCGCACGGCTTGCCAGCGGGCCGCTTCGATGCCCAGCAGGCCCACAAGCAGCACCATGGCGCCGGCCACGGCGAATTCAATGGCGGCGGCTCCGCGCTGGCGCGAGGCGGCAAAGAAAAAGGCGGTCATGGCTGCGCAGTCTGGCGCGGGCATGACCGCCTGTCGATTGGGACAAGCCGGTGTGACGAAAGCGTCCCGCCTGGCGGGACGCAGGCTGTCAGTGCACCGTGGGCGGTGCGTCGTCGGCAGCAGGCTGGGTGGGCGAGAACAGGGTCGCGCAGTCGACCGCGTCGAACGTATACGGCTTGCCGCAGAAGTCACAGGACACATCCACCTGGCCGCGCTCGGCCAGGACGCTGTTGACTTCCTCTTCGCCCAGCGACCGCAGCATGCTGGCCACGCGTTCGCGCGTGCAGGGGCAATGCCAGCTGACGGGCGCGGCGTCGAACGCCAGCAGCGTGTCTTCCCAGAACAGGCGATGGATCAGCGTGTCGATCTCGGCTTCGAGCACTTCTTCGTGCTTGAGCGTACTGGCCAAGGCGACCACGCGGTCCCAGGTTTCAGCGGCACTCTGCTCGGTCAGGAGCGGGGCGTCGGTGCCGCCGTGGAAGGGCAGGCGCTGCACCAGCATGCCGGCGGCGTGATCGGCGTCGGCGGCCAGCCACAAGCGGGTGTCCAGCTGTTCGGAGGCCTTCATGTAGTGCTGCAACGCCTGCGCCACGGTGTCGCCTTCCAGCGGCACGATGCCCTGGTAGGTCTGCTGCCCCGGCAGCTTGCGCTGCGGATCCAGCACCACGATGAAG
The DNA here is from genome assembly GCF_001571245.1 of Achromobacter piechaudii NBRC 102461. Taxonomy (GTDB): domain Bacteria; phylum Pseudomonadota; class Gammaproteobacteria; order Burkholderiales; family Burkholderiaceae_B; genus Achromobacter; species Achromobacter piechaudii. The sequence continues at coordinate 795,147 of NZ_BCTK01000005.1, forward strand.
CGCCCGTTGCCGCCGGGGTTCAGCAGGCTTTGCATGGTGCCGTCGGTGGGGACTTCGTGGCCTTCGCGCACCTTGACGGTGGCGCGCAGGCTCAGGTCAGAGCGGCATTCCACCACCAGCAGGGCAATGGGGCCGTCGCCCTGGATCTGGAGCACCAGCGAGCCATCGAACTTGATGTTGGCGGCAAGCAGGGTGGACGCGGCCACCAGTTCGCCCAGCAAGTGGGTGATGGCGGGCGGATAGTCGTGGTTGGCCTGGACGGCCTTCCAGGTCGCGTCCAGGCGTACGGCCTGGATACGGACGCTGCGGTCTTCGGTGAGATATTTTTTGAGCTGATCGGTCATGGGGAGAATCTTAGCCGATCAGGGCAGCCAATTCCCCCTGCTGACAGCAGGGGTTCGGCTAGTGGCCAGGGCGTTCAAGCCAGGCGCTTGAGCGCCGTCTTGTAGTGTTGGCCGCGCGCCACGTAGTGGGCCGTGTTCTTGTGCAGATTGGCGATTTCTTCTTCCGAGAGTTCGCGCACGATCTTGCCGATGCCGATGACCAGCGAGTTGTCGGGGATGACGCGGTCTTCGGGAATGATCGCGCCTGCGCCGATCAGGCAATTGCGGCCGATCACCGCGTTGTTCAGCACGATGGCCTGCATGCCCACCAGCGCCCCTTCATGGATGGTACAGCCATGCAGCATCGCCTGATGGCCCACGGTGACGTTCGGGCCGATGGTCATGGGACAGCCGCTGTCCACGTGCAGGACGCTGGATTCCTGGATATTGGTGCCATGGCGGATCAGGATGGCGTCGTTGTCGCCCCGGATCGACACATGCGACCAGATACTGACGCCCGCCTCCAGCGTGACGTTGCCGATGATGTCGGCGCTGTCGGCGACATAGGCGGCGGGGTCGATACGGGGGATCAGGTCGTCAAGCTGGTAGATGGGCATTGCCTAGGTTTCCGATAATTTTTCTGGGCCCGGTGCGGCCGGCTCCGCCTGGGCAACCGGGGCAACCGGGGCAACCGGGGCGGCAGGGGCGACGGGGGCGGGCGGGGCGACTGGCGCGGGCGGGGCGACTGGCGCGGGCGGGGCGACTGGCGCGGGCGCCGGAGCCACGGCCTGGGCGCGTTCCTGTTCGCGCAGACGCAGGATGCGACGCTGGATTTTGCCGGTGGTGGTCATCGGCAATTCGTCGACGAATTCGATTTCCTTGGGATATTCGTAGGGCGCGAGGCGCTCGCGGACATGTTCCTGAAGGTTTTCGATGATGTCGCTGCGATCACGGCCAACGAACTCGGGGGTCAACACGACATACGCCTTGACCAGGGCTCCGCGCTCCGCATCCGGCTTGGGCACCACCGCGGCGTTGGCCACGGCGGGATGAGCGATCAGGCAGCTTTCGATTTCTCCGGGGCCGATGCGATAACCGGCAGACTTGAACACGTCGTCTGCGCGCCCGGCGTACCAGAGGTAGCCGTCCGCATCGACGCTTGCCAGATCGCCCGTCAGGCACCAGTCGCCTTTGAACTTGGCCTGGGTGGCGGCTTCGTTGCGCCAGTAGCCCAGGAACATGACCGGGTCGGGGTAGCCGTGGATGTCCAGTCGGTTGACGGCGATTTCGCCGGTCTCGCCCGGCGCCACCGGCTGCCCGTCGTCGTTGAGCACCGCCACCTGATGGCCGGGATACGGACGGCCCATGCTGCCAGGCCGGGCGGGCCAGCGCTTCTGGCTATTGCCCACCACGTAATTCATTTCGGTCTGGCCGAACATCTCGTTGGGCGTCACGCCCAGCGCCGACTGGCACCATTCAAAGACCGTTTCGCCGACGCTTTCGCCCGCGCTCATGATGGAGCGCAGCGCCAGCTGGTAATGATTGCGAGGCTCGGGCACGGCCTTCATCATCATTTTCAGCGCGGTCGGAAAGAGGAAGGTGTTGGTGACCTGGTAGCGCTCCATGAGCTCGAAGGCGCGCTCGGGCGAGAAGCGACCGCGCGTGCCGACGATCGGATGGCCGAAATACAGGGTCGGCAACAGCGCGTCCATCATGCCGCCGGTCCATGCCCAGTCGGCCGGCGACCAGAACACGTCGGCGGGCTTGGGAAACCAGTCTTGCGAGGCGACGAAGCCCGGCAGGTTGCCGATCAGCACACTGTGCGGCAGCAATGCGCCCTTGGGGGCGCCAGTGGTGCCATACGTATAGAGCAGGATGGCCGGGTCCGATGAGCGCGTGGCGACGGCCTTGAATTCGTTGGGCTGGCGGGCCAGCAGACTGCGCCACGGCAGCACGCGTTCGTCCGCAAAGCCAATGCCGATGATCTGTTGCAGGTTGGGGCAGTTTTCGCTGACCGCCAGCAGGTTGGCGCTGGAAGCATGGTCCACGATGGCGACCCGGGTTTCGGAATCGCGCAAGCGGCTTTCCAAGGCCTCGGGGCCAAATAACGCAGACAAGGGGAGAACGACGCCGCCCACGGTGTAGATGGCCATATGGGCCACGACCGTTTCGGGCCGTTGTCCCAGCACCACGCCGACGCGGTCGCCCCGGCCGACGCCCATCTTCACCAGGCCGTTGGCCAGTTGATTGACGGCTTCGGCAAGGCGGGCATAGGTCCAGACCTCGCGGTTGCCCGACTCGTCTTCATAGTAGATGGCGATGCGCCGCGCATCCGGACTACTGGATGCCCAGCGGTGGCAGCACGCTTCCGCGATGTTGAACTGGGTGGGTACCAGCCAGCGGAATGATTGGTAGAGCGCCTGATATTGGTCGTTCATGGCCCTATGTTGTAAGCATGTTGCAGCTGCGTGAACGGGGCGGCTCGCCCGTTGGCTCAGTTGCAAGCATGACCTAGAGGGCCGTGAACTGCAATATCCCCGTTGCGTAATGGGGACGCATACGGGTTATCACGGGTGTTTGCTTTGACGACGAAGCGCTGAGGGCAAGGCCGGCAGAGAGAGCGAGCGCGGCGGGCGGGCAGACGGTTCAGCTTGGCGTTCGGCCTGGATGGCGGCCCAGTCCAGGAGCTGCAACTGGCCCTCGTGGGTTTCGGCCAGCGCCGACAGGCTTTCCACCCAGTCGCCGTCGTTGCAATACAGGATGCCGCCGACGTCGCGCAATTCCGCCTTGTGGATGTGGCCGCACACCACCCCGTCCAGTCCGCGGCGGCGCGCTTCGCCTGCCAGGGCCTCTTCGAAGTCCGTGATGAACGACACCGCGTTCTTGACCTTGTGCTTCAAGAATTGCGACAGAGACCAGTAATGCAGACCGAGTCGGTGCCGCAGCCGGTTGAAATGGTGGTTGATCCACAAGGCCAGTTGATAGAGCCCGTCTCCCAGGTGAGCCAGCCAGCGGCTGTGCTGGATCACGCCGTCGAACTGATCGCCGTGCAGCACCAGCAGGCGCAGGCCCTTGGCGGTCACGTGCACGTCTTCATCCAGGATCTCGATGTCGCCAAAGGCGTAGCCGGCGAATTCGCGCGCGAATTCGTCATGGTTGCCGGGAATGAACACGACGCGCGTGCCGTTGCGGGCTTTGCGCAGGATGCGCTGGATGACGTCGTTGTGCGCGCGCGGCCAGTGCCAGTGCTTACGGAGCTGCCAGCCGTCGACGATGTCGCCCACCAGATACAGGGTGTCCGAGTCGTTGTGGTCCAGGAAATCAAGCAGGAATTCCGCCTTGCACCCGGCAGTGCCCAGGTGTATGTCGGAAATCCAGAGGGCACGCCAGTGCGCGGGGCGGATCTCGTTCACGGTCGCTTCCATGTGGGCTGTCGTCATGCCTTGGAATCAAATCATCCGGCGATGACGGGCGTGTGAAGCTAACGTGACGCTGTTGTGACGGTGGGGGCTGGCGAGAGGAGGGCGTTGGTAGGGCTGCTGGAGCAAAGGCGCTGGCAGGGGCTCGGCGCCGGGGCTGGGGCGCTGTGGCGCCCTGCACAGGTATCGCGTCAGCGCGCCTTCTGGCGTTGCGGTGCGTTGCGCAGGCGCGTGCCCAGCAGGCGATCGTGCAGGAACTGGCCATCCGGATCGAACCAGGACCAGATGAAGATCGTGAACGGCGCGGCCACGATGAACATGTCCATCGACGCCCAGCCCGTCAGGCTCGCGGCGCCCCACACCACGGCCGCACCGGCCAGCACCAGCGGCCAGACCAGCACATAGCGCAGCACGAGGCGGGCCGTCGCAGGCGTGTTGCCGTCGCGGTCCACCAGCCGGATATTCCAGGTCTTCATCGGCAGCGTCTGGCCGCGTCGGCGCCAGCACAATACGAAATAGGCCCCGATCGCCACGAACAGCCAGGCTTGGCGAGCCGCCCGCAATTCCAGCGCGTTCTTGCTCTGCGTCAGGGTGTCCAGCAGATAGCCCGCCAGAAATACGACGCCGAACAGCAGCACGGCCTCATACATCATGCAGGCGAATCGGCGCAGCCGATTGGGGGTCTGGTCGAGAAAGGCGTCGGTCGTCATGGGTCGCCATTATCCAATAAAGGGAGCCCCCACGGTGCGCCGCTGCGCGGCTTCCTGCCCCCCAAGGGGGCGCTTCCCCCTTGGGGCGGCCCTGCGGGGGAAGGTGACCCCCACGGTGCGCGGCTGCGCGGCTTCCTGCCCCCCGAGGGGGCGCTTCCCCCTTGGGACGGCCCGGCGGGGGAAGGTGGTCCCCACGGTGCGCCGCATCCAGGCTTTCCAAGCGCAAAAAAAAACCCGCCGGTAAGGGCGGGTCTATAAAAGGGGCTATGCAGCCCCCAAGGGGAAAATCGTTCGGGCCGAGGCTTCAGGCCCAGATCCAGCTTCAGGCGGCGGAGTGCGCGTTCTTGGCGCTCGTCTTGCCAACCAGGGCCTTCACGCCGTGGGCCAGCTTACGCAGGCCGGAGGCCAACGCCCGCATCGGGTGCGGACGGAATTGTTCTTCAATTGCCTGGAGCATCAGTTGGCGCTCGAGTTCGTCGGTCAGGCGGATGGTGTTGTTCGGGTTGATCACAATAGCCTCCACGGGCTTGCTCAGTTGTTTAGCTACTAGGGATAACCCGAATTATAGGGGTTTACCCTGAAACTGTGCAAGTGGCAGATGCAAGTGGGTGCAACATGGCAACACCTTGGTGCTGATGATGCCCCAAAACCGGGCGGCCGGGCACCATAAGCAAAGATACCGGCGCGATGTTGCGGCGCTTTTACAACGCGCCGCAGCGGCCATGGGAGGGGGATTGCCCGGGCGAGAACCGCCCGGGCGGGGTCTTGCTCAGGCGTCGCGGTAGCCGGCGGCGACCAGTTCGAACCCGAACAGGCGGCAATCCAGCGCGCCGTTGTGCAGCGGCACACGACGTTTGGGCTTCAAGCGCATTTGATTGGGCAGCGTCATGTCGCTGGTGATGACGTGCAACTGCCAGCCGGCGAAGTTGCGCTTCAGGCAGGTCGCCCAGTCGCGCCACAGGTCCGCGTCCTGCTCGGTCAGCATGCGCTCGCCATAGGGCGGGTTGGTGACGATCCAGCCGTGGTCGGCGGGCGCCGTGATCTCGCGCGCGTCGCCCACTTCAAAGCGGATCGAATCGGCGGTCAGCCAGGCGCGCTCGGCGTTGTTCTGAGCAAATTCAATGGCTTGCGGGTCCAGATCGTAGCCCACCAGCGGTGCGTCCAGCTGCGGCAGGATGCGCGAACGGGCGTCGTCCTTCAAGTCACGCCAGCGGTAGGCGTCGTGATCGCGCAGGCGTTCAAAGCCGAAGGGACGGGAAATGCCCGGGGGCACGCCCAAGGCAATCCAGGCAGCTTCGATCAGGATGGTGCCCGACCCGCAGAACGGATCCAGCAGCGGCGCAGCCGGGTCCCAGCCCGCCAGGGCCAGCATGCCGGCCGCCAGATTCTCGCGCAGCGGGGCTTCGCCCTTGTCCAGGCGCCAGCCGCGCTTGAACAGGGATTCACCCGAGGTGTCCAGGTACAGCGTGGCGGTATGGCCGGTCAGGAACAGGTGGACGCGCGCGTCGGGGCGCACCGTATCGATGCTGGGGCGCTCGCCTTCCAGCTCGCGCAGGCGGTCGCAGATGCCGTCCTTGGCGCGCAGATTGCAATATTGCAGGCTTTGCACCGGGCTCTTGATGGCCGAGGTGTCCACACGCAAGGTCTGTTCCGCGCCGAACCAGCGTTCCCAGGGGGTATCGCGGGCCAGGTCCAGGATGTCGTCTTCGTGAGAGATCTCGGCGTGCGCCACCTGCACCAGGATGCGGGTGGCCAGGCGCGAGTACAGATTGGCGCGCTGCACGCCCGCCCAATCGGCGGTGAACGAGCAGCCCGCGCGGCCGGCCTGGGCGTCTTCGTAACCCAGCGCCTGCATTTCGGCCGTCAGCGCCTCTTCCAGGCCTTGGGGGCAGGGGGCGAAGACGGTGAAGATTTCCGCCTGGCGGGTCTCGCGTGGGCGGCGGCTGCGGGTTTCGACGTGGGGCGCGCGGTCTTGATGGTCTTCGCGCTCTTCGGTGTAGTCCGGCTCTACGGACTGTTCGGGCTGCTCTGCGTGGAAGTCGGGCGCGGGGCCGTCATCCTCGAACGGATCGTAGAAGCGGCCTGCCGGCGTGGCCGGCGCAATGTATTGGTCATCCCGCAGGCGCGGTGCGCGTTGCGGCGTGCGGCCGGAGCGCGCGCTGGGCGCGGCGTCGCGGTGGGAGTCCTCGGCACGGGTGCGAGCCGTCGGCGGGCGGTCGGTCCTGCGCTCATAGCTGCCGCGTTCCGATCGGCCGCCTTCAGGCATGCCGCGATCCGCGCCGCCACGGCCGCCAGGGCCGCGACCTTCGCCTCGAGCGGTTTGGCCCCGCTCGTACTGGCCACCGCCGCGAGGCGCCTGGCCCCGGGCGCCAGCGCCCGTTTTGCGGCGCGACTCTTCTTCCTGGCGGCGTTGGTAGCCTTCAGGATCTTTCTGGCGTTCGACGTTTTCCTTCGTGCGCGAGATCTGCGCGACGAGCTTGGCGCGAGCGCCCGTGCGCGTACGCTTGGGCGCCTCTTCGGCGTGGGCGTCACGCGCCGTTTTTTTGATCGTCAGCGTCTTGCGCGGGCGGTCCTGTTCATCAGAGGACATACGAATCCTGGCGAATGTGCAAAGGTAGGGGGAATCAGAAGGGTTTGACGACGACCAGCGCCACCACCACCAAGAGCAGCAAGACGGGAACTTCGTTGAACCAGCGATAGAACTTATGCGAACGGGTGTTTTTACCCTGTTCGAATTTACGCAGCATCAAGCCACAGGCGTGATGGTAGCCGATGACGAGCAGGACGAAAAAGAGTTTGGCGTGCATCCAGCCGTTGCCCGGGCCGACGCCGATGCGATAACCCAGGTACAGCCACATGCCGAACACGATGGCGACCACGGCCAGGATGGTGGTGAACCGGTACAGCCGGCGAGCCATGCCCAGCAGCGTGGCCTGCACGGACGCGTCGGACTGCTGCGCCAGATTCACGAAAATGCGGGGCAGGTAGAACAACCCGGCGAACCAGGAAGCGATGAAGACGATGTGAAAGCTCTTGACCCAAAGCATGGCCATGGCGGGTGTCCAATCGAGGAAAGCCGCATTGTAAGGCCGCCGGGATGGTCGCCCGCCGCCGCCCGCTAGATCACATACAGGTCCACGTATTCGTGCACCGGCATGGCTTCAAGCGTCTTCTGGTCCAGCGACACATCAAGAATGCGGCGCTGCTGCCTGGCAGGGAACATGCGCGCCAGATTCGTGCGGAACTTGGCCTCCAGCAAGGGGATGCCTTCGGCGCGGCGGCGCTTGTGCCCGATGGGGTACTCGCACACGATTTCATCCAGCTTGGAGCCGTCAACGAATTCCACCGTCAAGGCGTTGGCGATCGAGCGCTTGTCCGGATCGTGGTAGTCGCGGGTGAAGGCCGGATCTTCCACGCACACGATCTTGTCGCGCAAGGCGTCGATGCGCGGGTCGCGCGCCACATCGTCCTCGTAGTCGCCGGCCGTCAGGCGGCCAAACAGCACGGGCACCGCCACCATGTACTGGATGCAGTGGTCCCGGTCGGCCGGATTGTTCAGCGGACCTTTCTTGTCGATGATGCGGATGCACGCTTCATGCGTGCGGATGGTGATGGCCTTGATGTCTTCCGCCCGCAAGCCCCGCGCGTTGAGCGTTGCGTGGATCTGCATCGCGCATTCCACAGCGGTCTGCGAATGGAATTCCGCAGGGAACGAAATCTTGAACAGCACGTTCTCCATCACGTAGCTGCCATACGGCCGCTGGAACTTGAACGGCTGGCCCTTGAATAGCACGTCGTAAAAGCCCCAGGTCTTGGCGGTCAGCACGGAGGGATAACCCATTTCGCCGGTTTTGGCGATCAACGCGAGGCGCACCGCGCGGCTGGTCGCATCACCCGCGGCCCAGCTTTTCCGGCTGCCGGTATTGGGGGCGTGGCGATACGTGCGCAGGCTCTGGCCATCGACCCAGGCCAGCGACACGGCGTTGATGACTTCGTCGCGGTCCAGTCCGAGCATCTGCGCCACCACGGCAGTGGACGCCACCTTGACCAGCACGACGTGGTCCAGCCCGACCTTGTTGAACGAATTTTCCAGCGCGATGCAGCCCTGGATTTCATGCGCCTTGATCATGCCCGTGAGCACGTCGCGCATCGTCAACGGCGGCTTGCCGGCTGCCACCGCGGTGCGCGACAACCAATCCGCTGTCGCCAGGATGCCGCCCAGGTTGTCGGACGGGTGGCCCCATTCGGCGGCCAGCCAGGTGTCGTTGAAATCGAGCCAGCGGATGATCGTGCCGATGTTGAACGCGGCCTGCACGGGGTCGAGCTGGAACGAGGTGCCGGGCACCTTGGCGCCATGCGGCACCACCGTACCCGGCACGATCGGCCCCAGCAGCTTCTTGCATGCCGGGTATTCCAGTGCTTCCAGGCCGCAGCCCAGCGTGTCGATCAGGCAGTTGCGGGCGGTTTCATACGCCAGGCTGCTCTTGATCTCGTAGTTGAGAACGTAGTCCGCGATATCGACCAGGACCTGATCGGGATCGGGACGTACGTTTGAGATTGGGGCGGACATTGCGAACCCTCCTTAGCGAAGAAGTGAATACAGGTGGCCATGCCGCGCCTTGTTCTCGTTCTGGTGGCAACCGCCTTACTTGCGCTTGTCCAGCGGCACGAACTTCTGATCTTCCGGGCCCACGTAGTTGGCGGTGGGGCGGATGATCTTGTTGTCGATGCGCTGCTCGATGATGTGGGCCGACCAGCCCGCTGTGCGCGCGATGACGAACAGCGGGGTGAACATCGACGTGGGCACGCCCATCATGTGATAGCTGACAGCCGAGAACCAGTCCAGGTTGGGGAACATCTTCTTGATGTCCCACATGACCGTTTCCAGGCGTTCGGCGATGTCGAACATCTTGGTGCTGCCGGCCTTCTTGGACAGCTTCTTGGCCACTTCCTTGATGACCTTGTTGCGCGGGTCGGACACGGTGTAGACCGGGTGGCCAAAGCCGATGATGACTTCCTTGGCCTCGACGCGGCGGCGGATGTCGGCTTCGGCTTCGTCCGGCGAGTCATAGCGCTTTTGCACGTCGAACGCCACTTCGTTGGCGCCGCCGTGCTTGGGGCCGCGCAGCGCGCCGATGGCGCCGGCGATCGACGAGAACATGTCCGAGCCCGTGCCGGCGATGACGCGGGCCGTGAACGTGGACGCGTTGAATTCGTGTTCGGCGTACAGGTTCAAGGAGATGTGCATCGCCTTGACCCATTCGTCGCTGGGCTTTTCGCCGTGCAACAGATGCAGGAAATGGCCGCCGATGCTGTCGTCGTCGGTCTGCACGTCGATCACGCGGCCGTTGTGGCTGTAGTGATACCAATAGAGCAGGGCCGAGCCCAGGTTGGCCATCAGGCGGTCGGCGATGTCGCGCGCGCCCGGGGTGTTGTGGTCGTCTTTCTCAGGCAGCACGCAACCGAGCACCGACACGGCGGTGCGCATCACGTCCATCGGGTGGCTGGAGGCGGGCAACGCTTCCAGCGCCACCTGCAATTGCGCGGGCAGGCCGCGCAGGCTCTTGAGCTTTTGCTTGTAGGCGGCCAGCTCTGCCTTGTTGGGCAGCTTGCCGTGGACCAGCAGATGGGCGATTTCCTCGAACTCGCTGGTGTGGGCGATGTCCAGGATGTCGTAGCCGCGATAGTGCAGGTCGTTGCCGCTGCGGCCCACGGTGCATAGCGCGGTGTTGCCCGCGACCACGCCCGACAGGGCAACGGACTTCTTGGGTTTAAAACCGGCTTTTTCTTCCGGCTTGGCGTCCGGCTTGGCTTCTTGCTTCTTGGGAGCCGTGCTCATGTCTCTACTCCTTTCCTTTCGCGGTGGTCGATGCAATGGGGGACTAGCTTGGCGTTGCGAGGGTGTCGCAACGCCGGATACCGACAGGCTGCGGAATTACGCCTTGCCCTTTTGGAAAAGCGCGTCCAGCCGGGATTCGAATTCGTGATAGCCGATGCGGTCGTACAGTTCTTCGCGCGTCTGCATCAGGTCGACCACGTTTTTCTGATGGCCGTCGCGGCGGATGGCGGTGTAGACGGCCTCGGCGGCCTTGTTCATGGCGCGGAAGGCCGACAGGGGATACAGCACCATGCCCACGCCCACGCTCTTGAGCTCTTCAACGGTGAACAGCGGCGTCTTGCCGAATTCGGTGATATTGGCCAGCACCGGCACCTTGACGGCCTTGACGAAGCGATCGTAGGTCGGCAGGTCGTAGGCGGCTTCGGCGAAGATGGCGTCCGCGCCCGCTTCCACGCAGGCCAGCGCGCGCTCAATGGCGGCATCCACGCCGTGCGACGCGATGGCGTCGGTGCGGGCGATCAGGTAGAAGTCGCTGTCCGTGCGCGCGTCGGCCGCGGCCTTGACGCGGTCGGCCATTTCTTCGGTGGTGACGATTTCCTTGCCCGGACGATGGCCGCAGCGCTTGGCGCCGACCTGGTCTTCGATGTGGCAGGCTGCCGCGCCGAACTTGATCAGGCTCTTGACGGTGCGGGCGATGTTGAATGCCGACGGGCCGAAGCCGGTGTCGATGTCCACCACCAGCGGCACGTCGCACACGTCGGTGATGCGGCGCACGTCGGTCAGCACGTCGTCCATGGTGTTGATGCCCAGATCGGGCAGGCCCAGCGAACCCGCCGCGACCCCGCCACCCGACAGGTAGATGGCGCGATAGCCGGCGCGCTTGGCCAGAAGCGCGTGGTTGGCGTTGATGGCCCCGATGATTTGCAGCGGGCTTTCTTCGGCAAGGGCGCGGCGGAAGAGGGCGCCGGGCGATTCGGGTCTGGACATGGAGGTCTCCGTTCTTATGGCTAGCCCACGACCTTATCGCGGGTCCGGAATATAAATCTGTCCCCTACGCGACAATCCCGGCGCGGCCGGGCCAAGAGACAGATTTATGTTTCGGCATGATCGCTGTACAGAAGAATTGGGCCCGCATGAACGGGCCCAATTCTGATTCAAGCGCTGCTTACTTCAGCAGGTCCTTGACGCCGTCGCGCTCTTCCAGGAGCTCTTTCAGCGTGAAGTCCAGGCGCTCGCGCGAGAAGGCGTCGATTTCCAGGCCTTCGACACGCTTGTATTCGCCGTTTTCGGTCGTGACCGGCACGCCGTAGATGATGCCTTCCGGGATGCCGTAGGAGCCGTCCGACGGAACGCCCATCGTGACCCACTTGCCATTGCTGCCCAGGACCCAGTCACGGACGTGGTCGATAGCGGCGTTGGCGGCCGAAGCGGCCGAGGACAGGCCACGGGCTTCGATGATGGCGGCGCCACGCTTGCCCACGGTGGGGATGAACGTGTCACGGTTCCAGGCGTCATCATTGATGAGCTTGGTCAGCGATTCGCCGCCGACGGTGGCAAAGCGGAAATCCGGGTACATCGTGGGCGAGTGGTTGCCCCAGACGATCAGGTTTTCGATGTCGGCGACCGGCTTGCCCGACTTGGCCGACAACTGCGACAGCGCGCGGTTGTGGTCCAGGCGCAGCATGGCGGTGAAGTTCTTGGCCGGCAGATCCGGGGCCGACTTCATGGCGATGTAGGCGTTGGTGTTGGCGGGGTTGCCGACGACCAGCACCTTGACGTTGCGGCTGGCCACATCGTTCAGGGCCTTGCCCTGCGCCGTGAAGATCTGGGCGTTGACCGACAGCAGGTCCTTGCGTTCCATGCCGGGGCCGCGCGGACGGGCGCCAACCAGCAGGGCAACGTCGGCGTCCTTGAAGGCGGTGCGCGGATCGCTGTGGGCGGTCACTTCCTGCAGCAGCGGGAAGGCGCAGTCATCCAATTCCATGATGACGCCCTTCAGGGCCTTTTGCGCTTTCTCGTCGGGGATTTCCAGCAGTTGCAGGATGACGGGTTGATCTTTACCCAGCATTTCGCCGGAGGCGATGCGGAATAGCAGTGCGTAACCGATTTGGCCGGCGGCGCCGGTGACGGCGACACGCAAGGCAGGCTTGGACATGGACGTTCTCCGTAATGGTTTGGCGAGAAAAATCTCACCGATCAGTGTAATCGGGCGGGGCATCAAAAACAGCGCGTGCGCAGGAGGCGGCGCGGGGCCCTGACAGCCGTGAATCCTAGAACGATTTCGGGGGTCCGTCAAACGCTCTTCTATCTTATATAAGACATAAGACGTTGGACAGCGTCTGGCCCGATATGCCACAATAGAGCGTTTATTCGAATGCGTTGCGGGCAGTTGTTGATGCCCTTATTTTCCGCGCATTTTGGATGTGGGCGAGGCGCAGGTTTCCACGCTGCCCATCCATCATCCGGATGAACATGACACTTTCAAGAAGATCCATGGCAGAGCCCCGGCCCGAAACCTCCTTACGCAATCGCGCCGCCCGTGCAACGGGCGAGGGGGCCGCTTTCAGTCCGCTCTATCGCCAGATCAAGGATCTGCTTGTCCAAAGCCTTGAACGCGGCGAATGGAAGCCCGGCGAACTCATCCCCAGCGAAATCGATCTGGCTGCCCGTTTCCAGGTCAGCCAGGGCACGGTGCGCAAGGCGGTCGATGAGTTGGCCGCCGAGCACATGCTGTTGCGCCGCCAGGGCAAGGGCACCTTTGTCGCCACCCACCACGAAGCCCGCGTGCGCTATCGCTTCCTGCGCCTGGCCGCCGATGACGAAGGCGAGGCTGGTCGCGCCGAAAGCCGCATCCTGGAATGCCGCCGGCTGCGAGCGCCCGCCGAGATTGCGCGCGCCCTGGACCTGCGCGCCGGCGAAACCGTCGTGATGATCCGCCGCCTGCTGTCCATGGGGCAGACGCCCACCGTCGTGGACGACATCTGGCTGCCCGGTTCCATTTTCCGTGGCCTCACCCTTGAACTGCTGACCGCCAACAAGGCGCCGCTCTATGGGCTGTTTGAGTCCGAGTTCGGCGTCAGCATGGTGCGGGCGGACGAAAAGCTGCGCGCGGTGATCGCGCCGGCTGAAGTCTGTCCCCTGCTTAATGTTCCGGCCGGCACGCCGTTGTTGCAGGTAGACCGGGTGTCTTACACCTATGGTGACCGCCCCATGGAAATCCGCCGGGGTTTGTACTTGACCGATCGATACCACTACCGCAATAGTCTGAATTGATGAGCTTTTTAACTACGATTTGATACCAACCCAATCTCTGGGCGAAAATAGCGTGTTTGCCCGAAAGGGCAACGGCACTTTCGCCGTCACGATTCCCTAGTTCCGAAACACCGAGGCCGTCATGTCCGACACCGCTGCCAAGCCACGTCCGCAGTTTCGCAATATTGGGCTTGCCCAAGTTGCGTTCTCCTATCGCCTGCCCCTGGCCGGCAAGCTGTCCATCCTGCACCGCATCAGCGGCATTTTGCTGTTCCTCTGTTTGCCCTTGGTCATCGTGCCGCTGTTCGCAGCAAGCGTGACCGCACCGCAGTCGTTTGCCTGGATCGCCGCCATTGCGACCCACCCGATCGTCAAGCTTGTCTTCCTGGTCCTCATGTGGGGCTACCTGCATCACTTCTGTGCCGGCATCCGCTACCTGCTGCTGGACCTGCACATCGGCATCGACAAGCTGTCGGCCAAGAAAAGCGCCGGCGTGGTCTTCGGTGTCAGCCTGGCGCTGACGCTGGTGTTCGGTCTCAAACTGTTCGGAGTGCTGTAAATGGCCGCCGCTAAAAACTACGGACCCAAGCGCCTGGTCGTAGGCGCTCACTATGGCGTCATGGACTTCATCGTCCAGCGCATCACCGCCGTCATCATGGCCGTGTATACGCTGGTGCTGCTCGTTGGCATCTTGATGATGCCCGCCTTCACGTACGAACACTGGGTCAAGCTGTTCACTTTCTACGTGGGCATCATTCCGGTTGGCCAGATCCTGGCCTCCCTTGCATTCATTGCGTTGGCCTGGCATGCCTGGATTGGCGTGCGCGACATCTGGATGGATTACGTCAAGCCGGTGGGCCTGCGCCTGCTGCTGCAAGTGCTGACGATCCTCTGGCTGGTCGGTACGGTCGTTTACTTCGCGCAAATCCTCTGGAGCATTTAAGCCGTGGTCTCTGTCATGAAATCCTTGCCGCGCCGCCAGTTTGATGTGGTGGTCGTTGGCGCCGGTGGAGCCGGCATGCGTTGTTCGCTGCAACTGTCCCAAGCGGGCCTGTCCGTTGCAGTGCTGTCCAAAGTGTTCCCCACGCGTTCGCACACCGTTGCCGCGCAAGGCGGCGTGAGCGCCTCGCTGGGCAACATGAGCGAAGACAACTGGTACTGGCACATGTACGACACCGTCAAGGGGTCGGATTGGCTGGGCGACCAGGACGCCATCGAATTCATGTGCCGTGAAGCGCCGAACGCCGTGTACGAGCTCGAGCACTTCGGCATGCCGTTCGACCGCAACCCCGACGGCACGATCTATCAGCGTCCGTTCGGCGGCCACACCGCCAACTTCGGTGAAAAGCCGGTGCAGCGCGCCTGTGCCGCCGCCGACCGCACCGGCCACGCGCTGTTGCACACCCTCTACCAGCGCAACGTTGCCGCGCGCACCCAGTTCTTCGTCGAATGGATGGCGTTGGACCTGCTGCGCAACGAAGCAGGCGACGTCGTCGGCGTGACCGCCCTGGAAATGGAAACGGGCGAAATCTACATCCTGGAAGCCAAGACCACGGTGCTGGCCACCGGCGGCGCCGGCCGTATCTGGGCCGCGTCCACCAACGCCTTCATCAACACCGGTGACGGCCTGGGCATGGCTGCCCGCGCCGGCATCCCGCTGCAAGACATGGAATTCTGGCAGTTCCACCCGACCGGCGTGGCCGGCGCGGGCGTGCTGATCACGGAAGGCGTGCGTGGCGAAGGCGGCATCCTGTTGAACAAGGATGGCGAGCGCTTCATGGAGCGCTATGCGCCCACGCTGAAGGATCTGGCTCCGCGTGACTTCGTGTCCCGCTCGATGGACCAGGAAATCAAGGAAGGCCGTGGTTGCGGTCCGGACGGCAGCTATGTCGTCCTGAAGCTGGACCACCTGGGCGCCGACGTCATCAACAAGCGTCTGCCCTCCATCCGCGAAATCGCCATCAAGTTCGGCAACGTCGATCCGATCAAGGAACCGATCCCCGTCGTTCCGACCATCCACTACCAGATGGGCGGCATTCCGGCCAACTACCACGGCCAGGTGCTCTCGCGCGTCAATGGCGAGAACAAGATCGTCAACGGCCTGTACGCGGTGGGCGAATGCGCCGCCGTGTCCGTGCACGGCGCGAACCGCCTGGGCACGAACTCGCTGCTGGACCTGATCGTGTTCGGTCGCGCCACCGGCAACCACATCGTCAATTCGCATCCCGAGCGCCAGCGCGCTCACCAGGATCTGCCGAAGGAAGCCGTCGAGTACTCGCTGGATCGCGTGAACAAGCTGGAAACGCGCACCTCGGGCGAAAAGACGCAAGACATCGGCAACGCCATCCGCTTCTCGATGCAGCGCCACTGCGGCGTGTTCCGCACGCTGGAATTGCTGAACGAAGGCGTGACGCAGATCGAAGATCTGGCCAAGCAAGCCGACAATATCTACTTCAAGGACAAGTCCAAGGTGTTCAACACCGCGCGCGTCGAAGCGCTGGAACTGGCCAACATGACCGAAGTGGCCCGTGCCACGATCAAGTCGGCCGCAGCCCGTACGGAAAGCCGCGGCGCTCACGCGCTGGACGACCACCCGACGCGCGACGACGAGAACTGGCTCAAGCACACGCTGTGGTATTCCGAAGGCAGCCGCCTGGATTACAAGCCTGTGCAGATGAAGCCGCTGACGGTTGAGTCCTTCCCGCCCAAGGCGCGTACCTTCTAAGTCCGGATAGAGCCCATTATGAGCACCAAGAGAATCGTCAAGTTCGAAATCTACCGCTACGATCCGGACAAGGACGAGCGCCCCTACATGCAGAAGCTGGACGTCGAACTCCAGCCCACCGACAAGATGCTGCTTGATGCGCTGGTGCGCATCAAGAACGACGTCGATGACAGCCTGGCCCTGCGCCGCTCGTGCCGTGAAGGCGTGTGCGGTTCGGACGCCATGAACATCAACGGCAAGAACGGCCTGGCCTGCACGACGAACCTGCGTGAACTGAAAGAACCCATCGTTCTGCGTCCGCTGCCGGGCTTGCCCGTCATCCGCGACCTGATCGTGGACATGACGCACTTCTTCAACCAGTACCACTCGATCCGTCCGTACCTCATCAACGACGCGCCGCCGCCCGAAAAAGAGCGCCTGCAGTCGCCCGAGGCGCGCGAAGAACTGGATGGTCTGTACGAGTGCATTCTGTGCGCATGCTGTTCCACGTCCTGCCCGTCGTTCTGGTGGAATCCGGACAAGTTCGTCGGCCCGGCCGGCCTGCTGCAAGCCTACCGCTTCATCGCCGACAGCCGCGACGAAGCCACCGGCGAGCGTCTGGACAACCTGGAAGATCCGTACCGCCTGTTCCGTTGCCACACGATCATGAATTGCGTCGACGTCTGTCCCAAGGGCCTGAACCCGACCAAGGCGATCGGCAAGATCAAGGAACTGATGGTTCGTCGCACGGTCTAGTTTCTGGTGTGAAGACTTTTGTTTTTATGGTGTAACGATGAGCAGGCTAACTGAACTGGAGCGGGCGCGTCTGCGTTGGCGGGCGCGCCGCGGCCTGCTCGAAAACGACTTGATCATCACTCGGTACCTTGACGCTTACGAGGCTGAACTTACCGATGATGATGTTGCCGCATTGACCCAGCTGTTCGAGATGGGAGACAACGATCTTCTCGACCTGCTGCTGGCCCGCAAGGAACTCGAAGGCGACCTGGATACCCCCAGGCTTCGGGGCATTATTGGCCAGATGCGCGCACTCTGATTAATGTGAGAGGAAAAAACATGAACCTGTCTGACAAAAAAGCCACTCTATCCTTCTCGGATGGCAGCGCACCCATTGAGTTCCCTGTCTACAAGGGCACGGTCGGTCCGGATGTGATCGACATCCGCAAGCTGTATGGCCAGACGGGCATGTTTACGTTTGACCCCGGCTTCATGTCCACCGCGGCGTGCGAATCGGGCATTACGTACATCGATGGCGACAAGGGCGAACTGCTGTATCGCGGCTACCCGATCGAGCAATTGGCCGTCAATTGCGACTTCATGGATATCTGCTACCTGATCCTGAACGGCGAACTGCCGAACCAGGAACAGAAGGCCGATTTCGATTCGCAAGTGACCCATCACACGATGGTCAACGAGCAGCTGCACTTCTTCCTGCGTGGCTTCCGCCG
This sequence comes from Achromobacter piechaudii NBRC 102461, assembly GCF_001571245.1. Lineage (GTDB taxonomy): Bacteria > Pseudomonadota > Gammaproteobacteria > Burkholderiales > Burkholderiaceae_B > Achromobacter > Achromobacter piechaudii. Next base: position 812,860 of record NZ_BCTK01000005.1, read on the forward strand.
CGACGCGCACCCGATGGCCGTGCTGACGGGTCTGGTTGGCGCGCTGTCCGCGTTCTACCACGACTCCACCGACATCACGAACCCGCAGCATCGCCACATCTCGGCCATCCGCCTGATCGCCAAGATGCCGACGCTGGTTGCGATGGCGTACAAGTACTCGCAAGGCCAGCCGTTCATCTATCCGCAGAACGACCTGTCCTACACGGGCAACTTCCTGCGCATGATGTTCGCCACGCCGTGCGAAGACTACAAGGTCAACGAAGTCGTCGAACGCGCGCTGGACCGCATCTTCATCCTGCACGCCGACCACGAGCAAAACGCATCGACCTCGACCGTGCGCCTGTGCGGTTCGTCGGGCACCAACCCGTTCGCGGCCATCTCGGCTGGCGTGGCTTGCCTGTGGGGCCCGGCTCACGGCGGCGCCAACGAAGCTTGCCTGCAAATGCTGGAAGAGCTGCAAGCCAATGGCGGCATCGACAAGGTCGGTGAGTTCATGGAGAAGGTCAAGGACAAGAACTCGGGCGTGCGCCTGATGGGCTTTGGCCACCGCGTCTACAAGAACTACGACCCGCGCGCCAAGCTGATGCAGGAAACCTGCAAGGAAGTGCTCTCGGCCCTGGGCCTGGAAAACGACCCGCTGTTCAAGCTGGCCATGGAACTGGAACGCATCGCCCTGTCGGATCCGTACTTCGTGCAGCGCAAGCTGTACCCGAACGTGGACTTCTACTCGGGTATCGTCCAGCGCGCCATCGGCATCCCGACCTCGCTGTTCACGGCCATCTTCGCGCTGGCCCGCACGGTGGGCTGGATTGCCCAGTGGAACGAGATGCTGTCGGATCCCGACTACAAGATCGGCCGTCCGCGCCAGCTGTTCACGGGTTCGGTCACCCGCGACGTGCCCCCGATGGACAAGCGTTAATCCGCTTTTCCGTTCGACAAAAAACCGCCTTCGGGCGGTTTTTTATTGCCTGCGCGCAAGCGGTCGGCACGCGATGCATATCCGGATATCATGCTGCCCATGATTCCCATTTCATTGCCGTCGGTCAATTTCTACCTGCTGCTTTTGCTGGGCCTGATTGCGGGCGTTGTGCTGGCCGCCTGGGGCTTGCTGCTGGCCTTCAGCCCCGGCCATCGCCGCACGGTTCGCAAGCACTGGAAGAAGTCGGCCGCGCTGTTCGTGGTGTTGGCGGTGCCCTTTGCCTTCTTCGCGTGGGTGCACACCATCGTCTGGCAGATCGAGCGCGAGAGCGAGCGGGCCGAGGCCGCGCGCCATGTGACGCTGGAGCACGCGGCCACCCTGGGCGGCGTCGCCATGCCGGCGGGCACCCGGCTGACATTGCAGGACGAAGGGCAACTGGACACCTACGTCGAGGCTGAATTCCCCACGCCCACCGCCATCTTCGGCGTGCAGGCCAAGCGGGCGCGGCGCTATCTGGACACTGAATACGAGAAGGACACGTATGCGCTGGTTCGCCGGTATCCGCGCAGCATCATCCTGACAGGCGAGGGCGATCAGGACGTGCAGGGATGGCGCTGCGACAGTACGCACGACATCGAATTCGATACCGAGCCCGACGGCGCGATGAAGGCCCTGAGCCAGTGCCAGCTTGGGCGCGGCAACACGATCGATGGCATTGCAATCCAGGCGGGCTCGGTGCTGTATGGCTCGAACGGTACGGTGTATGTGGACGGATCGCGCGACCCTGACCGCTGGCGCGTTGAAATCAAGGACCCTGTCGCCGTGAAGGTGTTCGGACTGATGTTGAGCGAGCCTCGCCTATACCTGGATGCTGATCGGCACTTGCTGCGAGTCAGCGACGCAGAGCTTGCCTGCCGCGCGCGCCTGGGCGCGTTCGACTATGCCGAGGGCACGCAGGTCAAGACCGTCAGGCGGGTGAAGGATGGGCAACGCGAACCGTTTCCCGGTGTGCTGGTGTTCAGTCCGTCCGCAGGGCAGGTGGCCCGGCATGAAGGCCATGCAGACGTGCCCGAAGGCATGTCGGTCATGCAGGCGTTCGATGGCACGCTGGCTGGCGTCGTGACGAATGACGAAGTCGGCGTCTTCAAATTTGCCACCTTCGTTGTCGGCAACGAGGAACCCAAGGCTGCGGCGAGGGCACGCTGTCCGTAGCGGCGTGGTGTCTTCGGATTTGCGTCCGTGCTCGCGGCGCGCGTTAAGAAATTCTTAAAAGTCTGCTCCGACAATGCGTTGTTCCGGCCGAGGTGTCGCGCCGGTCAACCTGTTGACGGAGTGACCCCGGATGAGAGCGTCGTGAGAAGCCTGCACAGCATGCAGCTGTTTGCAGAGGTGGCCAAGGCCCGCAGCTTCAGCCGCGCGGCGCTTGTGCTGGGGCTGCCCAAATCAACACTGTCGCGCCGCGTGGCGCAATTGGAGCGTTCAGTCGGCCTGAGCCTGCTGAACCGCAGCACCCGCAAGGTAGAACTTACCGGCGCGGGCGAGCTGTACCTGGAGCGCTGTCTGCGCATCGTGCAAGAGGCCGAGGTGGCGCATGAAGAACTGCAAGCCTTGACCGCCACGCCGTCGGGCCTGCTGCGCGTGAATATGCCGGCCACCTTTGCCACCGATGTCATGGCCGATATCTTCATGGGGTTTGCGCGGCGGCATCCTGAAGTGGCCTTTCATGTGAACCTGGCCAGCCTGGAACATGCGGATCGCGTCGCCGATCCTTGCGACCTGACGATCAAGATCGGCCAACTGCCGGATTCGTCGCGTATCGCGCGTTGTCTGGGCGCGCTGCACGTGCATCTGTACGCGTCCAGCGACTATCTGGCGGCGCACGGAGCGCCCGCGCATCCTGCCGAGCTGGCCGCCCACGAATGCATCGGATTTCGTGCGCAGGCCAATGGCGCGCCCACCCGTTGGCCACTGGTTCGCGGAACAGAGCAATTCAGCGTCGCCCCCGGCAGCCGGTTTTCCGTGAACGAAGTCGGCATGGCGAGGCGCTTGGCGATGTTGGGCGCGGGTATTGCCGCGCTGGGCGGAGACCAAACCGAGCTTGAACAATCGGGTAATTTGCGCCGCGTGTTGCCCGACTGGGCGGTAGGGCCGTTTCCCGTACATGTCGTGACCGAAACGCGCTTGCTGCCGGCTCGCGCCAGGGCATTCGTCGACTATCTGATCGAATGCCTGGCGCAAGGCTGGCAGGCGCCCTTGCAGGCCAGTGACCCGGCCCGTTGACGGGCGAAGGCGCTACACGCTGATGTGGCGCGCCATCAGCACCGCGAACAGCGGCAGGAAAATGAACAGGTGCGATTCGATCATCACCCAGCGGCGTACCCGCTTGATCTCGGGCAGGGTGGGCACGAAGCCGGCCTGCTGGCGCGACTGTTTCGCCCAACGGAAGATCGCCAGCGTCGGCGGGATCGAACAGAGCGCGATGATGACGAACAGCGTGATCTTCGCGTGAAACCAGGGGCTGCTCATGTAGAACGCGGCGCCTTTCACGCCTTGCGTCAAACGCAGCACGCCGGTGATCAACACCAGGACAGCGCTGATGCCGTACAGGCGGTCGTAGATCACCAGACGCTTGACGCCGTTGGCGTTCAGGTCGGGGCGCAGCAATACCGCTTCGGCGGTCAGCACCACCACCAGTACAAAGATCGCAAGGTAATGGAACCAGGCGTATAGGGCATCGGCCAGCATGTCGACTCCTGAGAAATGGTCAAGCATGGTTTTACCATTGGCCGATGTCGTGACGACGCGCGGACCTCATGAAATAAAGACCACGGCGACAAATACGCGCCATGAAAAAGGGCGCCCCGAAGGGCGCCCTATGCGTCAAGACAGGCCTGCGATCAACGACGCTTCTTGGCGGCGTCGGCGGCTTCCTGCTGTGCGTCCACAACGGCCAGGGCCGTCATGTTGACGATGCGGCGCACGGTGGCGCTGGTCGTCAGGATGTGCACGGGGCGCGCTGCGCCCAGCAGGATCGGACCCATCGCGACACCATTGCTGCCCGTCATTTTCAGCATGTTGTACGTGATGTTGCCCGTGTCCAGGTTCGGCATGACCAGCAGGTTGGCGCGACCCTTGAGCGTGCTGTCCGGGTAGGCCAGTACGCGGATCTTTTCCGACAGGGCGGCGTCGGCGTGCATTTCGCCGTCCACTTCGAGGTCGGGCGCGCGGTCCTGCACCAGCTTGCTGGCGGCGGCCATTTTCTTGGACGATTCCGTGACGCGGCTGCCAAAGTTCGAGTGCGACAGCAGCGCGATCTTCGGCACCACGCCAAAGCGCAGCATTTCGTCCGCGGCCTGGATCGTGATGTTGGCCACTTCTTCCGCCGTCGGGTTCTCGTTGACGTGGGTGTCGGTGACGAACAGCGTCTGGTCGGGCAGCATCAACACGTTCAGCGCGGCGTACGTCTGGCCTTCCTTCTTGCCGATGATTTCATCGACGTACTTGAGCTGGTTGTCGTACTTGCTGGCCACGCCGCACAGCAGCGCGTCGGCGTCGCCACGGCGCAGCAGCATCGCGCCGATCAGCGTGTTGTGCTTGCGGATCATCGCCTTGGCGATGGCCGGCGTCACGCCTTCACGACCCTTCAACTGGTAGTACGCGTTCCAGGTTTCGTTGAAGCGGCTGTCGTCTTCCGGGTCAACGATCTCGAAGTGCTCGCCCGCGACCAGGCGCAGGCCGGCCTTGGTGATGCGCATTTCGATGACCGACGGGCGGCCGATCAGGATCGGACGGGCCAGCTTTTCATCGACCACGGTTTGCACGGCGCGCAGGACGCGTTCGTCTTCGCCGTCGGCATAGATGACGCGCTTGGGCGCCTTCTTGGCCTGGGCGAACAGCGGACGCATCAGCTGGCCGGAGTGGTACACGAAGCCCATCAGCTTTTGGCGGTAGGCTTCGATGTCTTCAATGGGACGCGCGGCCACGCCGGAGTCGGCGGCGGCCTGGGCCACGGCGGGGGCGATCTGGAAGATCAGGCGCGGGTCGAACGGCTTGGGAATGATGTAGTCGGGACCGAACGACAGTTCCTGGCCAGCGTAGGCGCGGGCCACTTCGTCGTTCTGCTCGGCTTGCGCCAGTTCGGCGATAGCCTTCACGCACGCCAGCTTCATTTCTTCCGTGATGCGCGAAGCGCCGGCATCCATGGCGCCGCGGAAGATGAACGGGAAGCACAGCACGTTGTTGACCTGGTTCGGGTAGTCCGAACGGCCCGTGGCGATGATGCAATCCGGGCGGGCGGCCTTGGCCACTTCAGGACGGATTTCCGGTTCCGGATTGGCCAGCGCCAGGATCAGCGGACGGTCGGCCATGGTCTTGACCATGTCGCCCGTCAGCACGCCAGCGGTGGAGCAGCCCAGGAACACGTCGGCGCCGTTGACCACGTCGGCCAGCGTGCGCGCGTCGGTCTTCTGCGCGTAGCGCTTCTTGTTGGCTTCCATGTTTTCGTCGCGGCCATCCCAGATGACGCCGCGCGAATCCACCACGTAGATGTGCTCGCGCTTGACGCCCAGGTGAACCAGCAGGTCCAGGCAGGCGATGGCGGCGGCGCCGGCGCCGGAGCAGGCCAGCTTGACCGAACCGATGTCCTTGCCCACGACCTTCAAGCCGTTCAGGATGGCGGCCGACGAAATGATGGCGGTGCCGTGTTGATCGTCATGGAAGACGGGAATCTTCATGCGCTCGCGCAGCTTCTTCTCGATGTAGAAGCACTCGGGCGCCTTGATGTCTTCCAGGTTGACGCCGCCCAGCGTGGGTTCCAGCGCCGCGATGATGTCGACCAGTTTGTCCGGATCGTTCTCGGCCAGTTCGATGTCGAACACGTCGATGCCGGCAAACTTCTTGAACAGGCAGCCCTTGCCTTCCATGACCGGCTTGGCGGCCAGCGGACCGATGTTGCCCAGGCCCAGGACGGCGGTGCCGTTGGTGATCACGCCCACCAGGTTGCCGCGCGAGGTGTACTTGGAGGCAGCGTCTTCACCCTGGTCGAAGATGGCCATGCAAGCTGCCGCCACGCCGGGCGAGTAGGCCAGGGACAAGTCGTCCTGGTTGGCCAGGGTCTTGGTCGGGACGACCGAGATTTTGCCGGGGGTGGGATAGGCGTGGTAATCCAACGCCATTTTGGTAAGAATTTCGTCCATGGGATCGGGGCCTCTGAGGCACTAACTGAGAAAGAAAACGGGATGACAAACGGCGGGCTCGCGGCCCGCCGGTTTCTTTGCGAAATGCTTAGGGAACACCCGTATTTCACCAGAAAGCGCGGGCGCTTGGTTGTTGCAGTGCAGCGATCAGGCGCGTTTAGTCAAAAACCCGTCGGATTGTTCTAAGGCCCCAGCGCCAGGCCTACAACTTCCAAGGTGGGGTCTGCCGCGTGGCCGCATTCAGGCGCAGACGCAGCGCGTCAGCGGCTTCCCTTTTGCCCAGGCTGTCCAGCGCGTACAGCACGATCCAGTCGGCGCTGACTTCGAAGAAGTCCCGCAGTTGGGCGCGCGTGTCGCTGCGGCCGAAGCCATCGGTGCCCAGTGTGCGGTATGAGGCTGGCACCCACGCGCGGATCTGTTCGGGCACGGCGCGCACGTAGTCCGTGGCGGCGATGACCGGGGCGTCGCTCGCGCCCAGGCAGGTCCGTACCCAGTCCGCTTGGCCGGCCGTGTCCAGGCCCAGCACGCGGGCGCGTTCGGCCTGGCGTCCATCACGGGCCAGCTCGGAAAAGCTGGTCACGCTCCAGACTTCGGCATCCACGCCGTAGTCGGCGTGCAGCCGCTCGGCTGCCACTTCGGCCTCGCGCAGCATGGGGCCGGCGCCCAGCAGGCGGACCTGCGCTTCTTTGCGAGCGGGGCGCAGCCGGTACAGGCCGCGCAGGATCCCTTCGCGCACGCCGGGGTCGGCCGGCATGTCCGGTTGCGCCAGGTTTTCGTTGGTGACGGTCAGGTAAAAGAATTCGTCGCGCTGCTCGTCCAGCATGCGGCGCATGCCGTGTTCGACGATGACGGCGACTTCATACGCATAGGCCGGGTCGTAGGCGCGGCAGTTGGGCACGGCGGCCGCCATGATGTGGCTGGAGCCGTCCTGGTGTTGCAGCCCTTCGCCGCCCAACGTGGTGCGGCCCGATGTGGCGCCGATCAGGAAGCCGCGCGTGCGCTGGTCGGCGGCGGCCCAGATCAGGTCGCCGATGCGCTGAAAGCCGAACATCGAGTAATAGATATAGAAGGGCAGCATCGGCAGGCCGTTGACCGAATAGCTGGTGCCGGCGGCCGTCCACGACGAGATCGCCCCGGCTTCGGTAATGCCTTCTTCCAGGATCTGCCCGTCGCGCGCTTCGCGGTAATACAGCACTGAGCCGATGTCCTCGGGTTCGTACAGCTGGCCCTGCGCGGAATAGATGCCGATTTGGCGGAACAGATTGGCCATGCCGAAGGTGCGGGCTTCGTCGGCCACGATGGGCACGATGCGCGAGCCCACCTCGCCGTCCTTGAGCAACGCGGTCAGCATCCGCACGATGGCCATGGTCGAGGACATTTCCTTGCCGTCGGCGGCCAGCGCAAAGCGGGCCCATTGTTCGACGGCCGGCGCGGCCAGGCGGGGCGCCTCGGTGCGGCGGCGGGGAATATGGCCGCCCAGCGCCTCGCGACGTGCTTGCAGGTGGCGCAGTTCCGCGCTATCCGGCGCGGGGCGATAGAACTTGAGCGCCAGGCAGTCGGCGTCGGAAATCGGCAGGGCGAAGCGGTCACGAAAGGCCAGGAGCGCTTCGTCATCCAGCTTCTTTTGCTGGTGCGTGGTCATCTTGCCCTGGCCGGCCGCGCCCATGCCGAAGCCTTTCTTGGTCTGCGCCAGGATGACGGTGGGCTGCCCGGTGTGCCGCGCCGCGCGGTGGTAGGCGGCGTGGATCTTCACCATGTCGTGGCCGCCCCGATGCAGGCGGTCGATGGCTTCGTCGGTCCAGTCGGCCACCAGCGCGGCCAGCTCGGGATTCTGATTGAAGAAGTGTGCGCGGTTGAACGCGCCGTCATTGGCGGCGAAGGTCTGGAACTGGCCGTCGACGGTATTGGCGAACGCGCGCGCCAGTGCGCCGTTGGTGTCGCGCCGAAGCAGCGCGTCCCAGTCGCTGCCCCAGACCAGCTTGATCACGTTCCATCCAGCGCCCGCGTACAGCGTTTCCAGTTCGTCGATGATGCGTCCGTTGCCGCGCACCGGCCCGTCGAGCCGTTGCAGGTTGCAGTTGACGACGAATACGAGGTTGTCGAGCTTTTCGCGCGCGGCCAGCGTGAGCGCGGCGATGGATTCGGGTTCGTCCATTTCGCCGTCGCCGAATATGCCCCAGACCTTGCGGTCGCTGGCGGGCACGAGGGACCGGTGTTCCAGGTAGCGCATGAAGCGCGCCTGGTAAATGGCGTTGATGGGGCCGATGCCCATCGAGCCCGTCGGAAACTGCCAGAAGTCGGGCATCAACCAGGGATGCGGGTAAGACGAAAGCCCGCGCAGGCCGCGCGTGGTGGCGGTGATTTCCTGGCGGAAGTGCGCCAGGTCGTCTTCGCTGAGGAAACCTTCGAGGAACGCGCGGGCGTACACGCCGGGCGCGGAATGCGGCTGCATGTAGACCAGGTCGCCCAGGCCGTCGGGAGATTGCGCGCGGAAGAAGTGGTTGAAGCCCACTTCGAACAGGTCCGCTGCCGAGGCGTAGCTGGCGATATGGCCGCCCAGTTCGCCGTGGGCCTGATTGGCCCGCACCACCATGGCCAACGCGTTCCAGCGGTTGATGCGGGCGATGCGTTCTTCGACAGCCAGATTGCCCGGGAAGGGCGGTTCCTGGTCGGCGGGGATGGTGTTCAGGTAAGCGGTGCGCGTCTGGCTGTTGGCGCGCAGGCCCAGAGACGCGGCGTGCCCCAGCAGGCTGTCCAGCACGTAGCCCGCGCGGCCGGCGCCGTCGGCCTCGACCAACGATTGCAAGGCATCGCGCCATTCGGCGGTTTCCGCAGGGTCGGCATCGATGGGCCGGTCATGTCCTGGGGCGGGTTGGCTCTGGTCGCGCATGGGTTGTCGTCTCCTGTTATCGCTCCATCCTAGACCTGTGTGGATGGCATGAGTCATCAAATTGCGGGGAAGACCCACGAGATTTCAGCATAATCTTTTGCCGATATTTCTCTTGCCAGCAGCTTCTGCGGTCTAAGCGCGCTTACTCGTGGTGACCACTGGGTGGACGCCAAAGCGCTAGAATGCGCCGTTTATCCGTATCCATAACGGGAGACTTCAATGACTCAACCCGTCAGCGTCCCGGCAAACGTCACGCTGCCCGAACTTACGTTCCGGGGCATCCTGCTTGGCGCCCTGATCACCGTGATCTTCACGGCGTCCAACGTTTTCCTGGGGCTGAAGGTCGGTTTGACGTTTTCGTCCGCGATACCGGCCGCCGTCATCTCGATGTCGGTATTGCGGCTGTTCAAGGACGCGAACATCCTCGAAAACAACATGGTGCAGACGCAGGCGTCGGCGGCGGGCACCCTGTCTTCGATCATTTTCATCCTGCCGGCGCTGGTCATGATGGGCCACTGGCAGGGGTTTCCCTTTTGGCAGACGCTGGGTATCTGCGCCGCCGGCGGCATGCTGGGCGTGATGTTCACCATCCCGCTGCGCCACGTGATGGTGGTGCAAAGCGATCTGCCCTATCCCGAAGGCGTGGCGGCGGCCGAGATCCTGCGGGTGGGCAGTGCCGAGCGGGCGCAGGATGCGGCTGAGAGTGCGGGCGGCGATGCGGCCGGCCCTGTGACAGGCAGCGCGGCCGGAAGTACGAACGCCAGTGCGAGCGCAGCATCGGCACGGTCGGCGGCCAAGCCACCGGCAACCGGCATGGGCGATATCGTCGCGGGCGGCTTGGCGGCGGCCGTGGTTAGTTTCGCGGCCAGCGGCTTGCGGGTGCTGGGCGATAGCGTCAGTGGATGGTTCGCGCTTGGGGGCGCGGTGTTCCGGCTGCCCATGGGCTTTTCGCTGGCGTTGCTGGGCGCGGGCTACCTGATCGGCATCGTGGCGGGCCTGGCCATGTTGACGGGCCTGATCATTTCCTGGGGCATCGCCGTGCCGATCCTGACCGCGATGGGCGACATGCCGGCAGGACAGTCCTTGGCGCAATACGCCACCGGCCTGTGGGCCTCGCAAGTTCGCTTCATCGGCGCGGGCGTGATCGGCGTCGGCGCTATCTGGACCTTGGCAACCCTGTTCATGCCGATGGCGCGCGGCGTCAAAGCCTCGTTTTCGGCGTTGACGCATGCGGGCGCCGCCCGGGCCGGGCAGGCGCCCCGAACCGAGCGTGACCTGTCAGCGGGCTGGATTTCAATCGTCACGCTGGTGCTGGTGGCGGTCCTGGTGATTACGTTCCAGGTGTTCCTGTCGGGCGCGCCGATCTCGGCCGCCGCGATCTGGAAGCTGGTGGCGTATGCCGTGCTGTTTGCGTTCGTGTTCGGCTTTCTGGTGGCGGCGGCCTGCGGCTACATGGCGGGCCTGGTGGGCTCGTCGACCAGCCCGATTTCGGGCGTGGGCATCGTGGCCATCGTGCTGGTGTCGCTGCTGATGCTGGCGCTGGGCGGCGAATTGCTCCAAGCGCAGAACGGCGTGCAGATGGCGATCGCGCTGTCGATCTTCAGCACGTCGGCGGTGGTGGCGGTGGCGTCCATTTCCAACGACAACCTGCAAGACCTGAAGACCGGCTGGCTCGTCGGCGCGACGCCGTGGCGCCAGCAGGTGGCCTTGCTGATCGGCTGCGTGGTCGGTGCGGCGGTGATTTCTCCGGTGCTGGAACTGCTCTACAACGCCTATGGTTTCGCGGATGCGATGCCGCGTGCGGACATGGACCCCGCGCAGGCCCTGTCAGCGCCGCAGGCGACGCTGATGTTGGCCATTACGCGCGGCATCTTCACGCATCAGTTGAACTGGACGATGATCCTCATCGGCATGGCCGTGGGCGTGGCGCTGATCGTGGTGGACGAAGTGCTGAAACGCACCTGCCGCGTGGCGCGCATCCCGGTGCTGGCGGTGGGCATCGGCATTTATCTGCCGCCCACCGTGGCGGCGCCCATCGTGGCGGGCGCGGTGTTGGCGTGGTTGTTGGAACGCGCTTTGCGCCGCCGCGCCGCTGCGGCCGGCAAGCCCTACGAACAATTTGCCGACGCGGCAAACCGGCGCGGTGTGCTGATCGCCTCGGGCCTGATCGTGGGCGAAAGCCTGGTAGGCGTGCTGATGGCCGGCATCATCGGCGCGGCGGGCACGGATGCCCCGTTGGCGATTGCGGGCGAAGGTTTCGCGGTAACGGCCTCGTATCTGGGACTGGCCGTCTTTGTTCTAGTGGCGGTGCTGTTCTGGCGACGCGTGATGCGTCTGGCTTGAGGCGCTGAACCGAAGCAGGCCGGCGCAGCGTCGCCGGCCTTCTGGCTGCCTGCCTTGATGCAGCCGTCCTCGTCGCGATAGGCCTTTGGCGCAGTCGCCTTCGCGACCGGCCTCAGCGCCATTGCGCTTGGCCGGCCGTCTCGTCGTTACCGAGGCAGGCCGGCTGTCTCATCATTCCCGCGCTTGAACGGCTTGCGCCGGCCCGCCCGCGATTGCGCTGGCCGGCCGCGACGTCAACCTGACATCAATGCTCATCGGCTTGCAGCGCTGCGGCGACGATGGCGCGCTGGTCGTGCGTCGCGCCGTTCAGGAACAGGTTCAACAGAACCGCCGAGAGCGACGCCAGCAAGATGCCCGATTCGATCAACGTGTGCAGCGAATGCGGCATCCACTGTTTGAAGTTCGGCGCGATCAGCGGCACCATCCCGATGCCGATCGACACGGCCACGATCATCGAGTTGTGCCGGTTGGTCTTGAAGTCCACCCCGGACAGAATGCGGATGCCCGTGGCCGTCACCATGCCGAACATGACGATGCCTGCCCCGCCCAGCACCACGGTGGGCAGCGATTCCACCAGCGCGGCCATCTTGGGCAGCAAGCCCAGCACCAGCAGGATGATGCCGCCCGCGACGCACACGAAGCGGCTTTTGACGCCGGTGACCGCGACCAACCCGACGTTCTGCGAAAAGCTCGTATACGGAAAGGTGTTGAAGATGCCGCCGATCAAGGTGCCCAGGCCGTCCGTGCGCAGGCCTCGCGCCATGTCCTCCTGGCTGATCTCGCGTTCGGTCATTTCGCCTAGCGCCAGGAACATGCCGGCCGACTCGATCATGACGACCACCATGATCAGCGCCATGCTCATGATCAGCATGGGGTCGAACGTGGGCATGCCGAAGTGGAAGGGCAGCACGATGTCGAACCAATCCGCCTGGCCGATTTTCTCGAACGTCATGATGCCGGTGGCCGATGCCACGACGGCGCCGATGATGATGCCCAGCAGCACCGATATGTTGGCGATGAAGCCACGCGTGAACTTGACGATCAGCAGGATCGAGGCCAGCACCAGCACGGCGATCCCGAAGCCGGTCAGGTCCCCATAACGCGGGTTGGGCATCGACGGCATGATGGCGAAACCCTGCGGAACGGGCGGGATGGCGCTGCCCGGCGAGGTGACGTCCGCCAGCCACTTGGCATAGATGGGATCCACGATGACGGGCGCGGTCGGGCCGGACGGGTTGCCAAATACCCAGTTGATGCCGACGCGCATCAGCGTGATGCCGATGACCGTGATGATGGTGCCCGTGACCACGGGCGGGAAGAACCGCAGCATGCGGCTGATCATCGGCGCGATCAGCATCGAGATGATGCCCGCCCCGATGATGGTGCCGAACAGCAGTTGCGCGCCGCCAGGGCCCGGGTTGGCGTTGGCCATTGCGACCATGGGGGCAACCGCCGCGAACGTGACGCCCATCATGACGGGCAGCTTGATGCCGAACCACTGCGTTGCGCCCAGCGTCTGGATCAGCGTCACCAGCCCGCAACAGAACAGGTCGGCGGAGATCAGCATGGCGACTTCGTCGGGCGTCAGGTTCAAGGCGCGTCCGACGATCAAGGGTACGGCCACCGCGCCGGCGTACATCACCAGCACGTGTTGCAGGCCCAGCGCCGCGAGCTTGCCGGAGGGCAGGCGCTGGTCAACGGGGTGAAGGTCTTGAGACGCGCCGGTGGGCGCGGGCGATGCAGCCTGCATGGGAGAGTCTCCTGGCGGAGTGGGATGTCGGTCGGGAAAATCCTGAAAAGCGGCTCTTGTGTACGAGGACTGTATACAGGCGCAGGGGTTCCTAGAAATAGAGGAAAACCCGCATCAAATAGACATATATAGTTACTATATGTAGGAATGTTCGGGGTGTCAGGAATGCGAGAGAGGGGGGGAAGGACAACGCGCCAAGAGCATGGCGGCACATGGCAAATGCACGGCTGCGCGTTGCCGCTGACGCCGATGCGCGCTGCGGCGCAAGCGCGTCCTTCCTGGCTCGAGCGGCGAGCCAGGACTGCCTGACGTCCGGGGGGCGTCAGGCGGGTCTTGAGATCAAGCGGGTCTTGATATCAAGCCGGCCTTGAGATCAAGCCGGCCTTGGGATCAAGCCGGTTGCAGCAGGTCGTGCAGCGTGCGCGCAATGACCTTGGTGGCGCGGCGCAGGTCTTCAAGCACGACACGCTCGTCGTTGCGCTTGGCGTGCGATTCCAGCACGGTGCGCGGGCCGGCGCCGTAGATCACGCCGGGAATTCCGGCTTCGCCATACAGGCGCACGTCGGTATAGAGCGGCGTGCCCATCGCCGGGATCGGCTCGCCGAACACCGCTTCGCCGTGCTTCTGGATGGCGTCGACCAGCGGCTTGTTGCCGGGCAGCGGCCGCATCGAATTGGCCAGCAACAGCCGTTTGATGTCGATCGTGATGCCCGGGGTAGAGGCGGCGGCTTCTTGAATGATCCGACGGATATCCGCTTCGACTTCAACGGCGTTTTCCTCGGGAATCATGCGGCGGTCCAGCTTGAAGCTGACCTTGCCCGGCACGACGTTGGTATTGGTGCCGCCTTCAATGCGTCCGACATTCAAATAAGGATGCTCGATGCCGGGGACGTCTGACGTGATGCGCTGATACAGCGCGTTCTGCGCATACAGCGCATTCAGAATCTTGACCGCGCCTTGCAGCGCATCCACGCCCGTGGACGGAATCGCGGCATGCGCCATCTTGCCGTGCACGGTGACCTCCATCTGAAGGCAACCGTTGTGAGCGGTGACGACTTCATAGCTGAAGCCGGCGGCAATCATCAGGTCGGGCTTGGTCAGCCCTTGCGACAGCAGCCAGCCCGGCCCGAGCAAGCCGCCGAATTCTTCGTCATACGTGAAGTGCAGCTCGACCGCGCCATGCGTCGGCTTGGCGACCGCTTCCAGCGCGCGCACCGCGAACGTGAAGCTGGCGAAATCGCTTTTGCTGACGGCGGCGGCGCGGCCGTACAGGCTGCCGTTGTCGATTTCTGCGCCGTAGGGATCGTGCTGCCAGCCGTCGCCGGGGGGCACCACGTCGCCGTGGGCGTTCAGCGCCACGCGCCGACCGGGGCCGTATTCACGACGCACGATCAGGTTGGTGATGGATTGCATGCCGTAGTCCTGGACGGCTTGCGCCGGCACGGGGTGCGCTTCCGCGTCCAGCCCCATGGCCTTGAGCAGTTCGGCGGTGCGCTCCGCGTGCGGGGCGTTGTTGCCGGGCGGGGTGTCGGTGGGCACGCGCACCAGCGATTGCAGGAAGCTCACCTGTTCGTCGAAATGGGCATCGACCCAGGCGTCCAGTCGGGTGTAGTCGGTCATGGCGTTAGCGTTTGATGTCATTGGCAAGGTCGTCCAGCAGATGCTGCATGGCCTGCGCGGCCAGCTGGATGTCGTCTCGGGTGGTGGATTCGCGCGGGTTGTGGCTGATGCCATGGTTTTGGCCGCGCACGAACAGCATGGCCTGGGGCATGACTTCGTGCAGCTTCATGGCGTCATGGCCGGCGCCGCTGGGCATGCGGTGTACTGGCACGCCCACGGCCTGTACGGCGCGTTCCCAGCGTTGCTGCCAGGCAGGGTGGCTGGGGGCGGCGGCGGCGCGCATGGTTTCTTCCAGTGCGTAGCGCAGGCCGCGCCGTTGGCAGATGGCGTCAAGCTCGGCCAGTACATCGTTCACCAGCGCATCACGCTGCGCATCGCTGGGGGCGCGCAGATCGAGGCTGAAACGGCATTCGCCCGGCACGACGTTGATGGACCCGCTGGGCACTTCAAGCATGCCGATGGTGCCGACTGAATCGCCGTCGCGCGCGGCGCGCTGTTCGATATACAGCGCCAGTTCGGCGGTGGCGGTGGCGGCATCGCGGCGTCGGTTCATTGGCGTGGTGCCGGCATGGCAGGCCATGCCGAAGATCTGCGCCTGATAGCGCACGCTGCCGTTGATCGACGTGACGATGCCCAGCGGCAGGCCCATCTCGAACAGCACGGGGCCCTGTTCGATGTGGACCTCGACAAAGCCCAGATAGCGCGACGGGTCGCGCCGCAGCTTGGGGATGTCGTCGATGCACAGGCCCGCATGCTGCATGGCGTCGCGCAGGGTGATGCCCTGGGCGTCTTTCTGGTCCAGCCATTCGGGCTTGAAGTCGCCGACCAGCGCACCCGAACCGAGGAAGGTCGCGCGGTAGCGTTGGCCTTCTTCTTCGGCAAAGCCGATGACTTCCAGGTGGTAGGGGAGGCGGCGGCCTTGGCGATGCAGTTCGCGTACGCAGGCCATCGGGACGAAGATGCCCAACCGGCCATCGTACTTGCCGCCGTTGCGCACGGTGTCGTAGTGGCTGCCCGTCATCAGTGTGGGGGCGTCGGGCTGTTGGGCCCGGTAGCGGCCGACCACGTTGCCCACCGCGTCGATCTCGACTTCATCGAAACCGCAGTCGCGCATCCAGTGCGAGATGCGCTGCGCGCAGGCGCGGTGCGCTTCGGTCAGGTACGTGACGGTCAGCTGGCCTTTTTCGGCATAGCCCGGATCGCTGTGGATACTGAGCCGTTCGTGCCAGTCCCAGATGTCGTTGCCCAGCGTCAGGTCGCGGTCGAATTTATCGGCCAGGCGAATTTCGACGATGCGATGGATATTGCGCAACGCTTCGCGCAGTTCAAGGTCCGGGTGGTTATCCAGCCGCCGCGCGAATTCTTCGATGATCTGTTGGCGCGGCAGACCCGTGCCGCGCGCGCCGCGCACGGCCAGGATGAAAGGGAATCCGAAACGGGCGGTGTAGTCGGCATTCAGTTGTTGCAGGCGCGCCAGCTCGTCGGCAGAGCAATTCGTCAGCCCCGCCTGGTCCTGTTCGTTCGTGGACTCGGCAGTCAGGCTGTTCTGCTGCATGGCGCGGCCGGCCAGTTCCGGGTGCGCGCGGATCAGCGCCAGCTGGGCTTCGATATCGGCCTGGTCCAGCACCTGTCGCAACTGATCCTGCAAGTGGGCCAGCGACTTGAAGGGACGGGCCTCAAGCGCCTGGCGCGCAATCCAGGGCGAATGTTCGTACAGGCCGTCAAGCATGGCCAGCGCCGCATCGGGCGTGGCGGCATTGAGTTGTTCCAGCGTGTGGGGCATGGTGGTCGCGCTCAACGTGGGGGAAGGAAGGGATGGGTGGCTTTCCAGTGCCGGGCGATGTCCAGGCGGCGGCATACCCAGACGCGGTCGTGACGGGCGATGTGGTCCAGGAAGCGTTGCAGCGCCGTGATGCGCCCCGGTCGGCCCAACAGCCGGCAGTGCATGCCGATACTGAGCATCTTGGGCGCGTCGTCGCCTTCGGCATAGAGCACGTCGAAACTGTCCTTCAGATATTGAAAGAAGGGATCGGCGTGCGAATAACCCTGGGGCAAGGCGAAGCGCATGTCGTTGCAGTCCAGGGTGTAGGGCACGATCAACTGCGGGACGACCTCGCCGTCGCTCTTTTGCACCTGCATCCAGAAGGGCAGGTCGTCGCCGTAGTAATCGCTGTCGTATTCGAAACCGCCGTAGTCGGCGACCAGCCGGCGCGTGCGGGGACTGTCGCGACCGGTGTACCAGCCCAGCGGGCGTGTGCCGGTCAATTGCGTGATGGCCTGCATCGCCACGCGCATGTGCTCGCGTTCGGTGGCTTCGTCCACATTCTGATAGTGCACCCAGCGCCAGCCGTGGCAGGCGATTTCGTGGCCCAGCTCGGTGAATGCCGCCGTCAATTCCGGATGCCGCTGTAGCGCCATGCCCACGCCGAACACGGTCAAGGGCAATTGCCGTTTCTCAAATTCGCGCAGGATGCGCCAGACGCCAACCCGCGAGCCGTATTCGTAGATGCCTTCCATGCTGAGATGGCGATCGGGGTAGCTGGCCGGGTTGAACATTTCCGACAGGAATTGTTCGGAACCCGCATCGCCATGCAGCACGCTGTTCTCGCCGCCTTCTTCGTAGTTCAGGACGAACTGCACGGCGATGCGGGCGCGGCCGGGCCATTGCGCATGCGGAGGATTGCGGCCATAGCCAATCAGGTCGCGGGGGTAGGGCAGCGTGGAATCGTAGGTGTTCATGACTGACGGGACACAAGGCCAAGGGCGGTTTGCGGTACACGTCGGCGCGCGAGCCTGCGGGTCGCGGTGGGGTCGGGCAGGCGCGAATGGGCGGACGGTTTCATGATGGGCTAAACAATAGCTGGAAAGCAATTAGCTGTATACAATTTATGTACATCATTAAGGATAACCATGAGATCGGCTGGCGCCCGGCTGGCCTTACAGGAGACAACATGGGACTGACCACGCACGTACTGGACACCATGAACGGTTGCCCGGCAGAGGGCATGGCCGTGGCGCTATACGCGACGCAAGACGCAAGCGCCGTACTGATCCAGCAATTCACCTTGAACCACGATGGCCGCAGCGCCAAGCCGCTGTTTGCCGACGGGGATTTGAAAGTGGGCACTTACCGGCTGGTCTTCGATGTGGCCCGGTACTTCAAGAGTCGGGGCGTGGCTTTGCCCGAGCCCAACTTCCTGAATCTTGTCAGCCTGGATTTTGGCGTGGCGCACGCGGATCAGCACTATCACGTGCCGCTGCTCGTCAGCCCATGGAGTTATTCGACGTATCGCGGCTCCTGAACCCGGTCTCTGACCTTGCCGAATCAGGGTTTTCCTGATGCCCGAGCGGCTGCGATTCATAGCCTTGTAGACAAAACCTGCATACAATTTCGCAGATCTTGATCGCAGCGGTGCGGGGCCTACTCAGCCTTGTGCGCGATCTATCTTCTGCTTACAGCGCCCGCGGTGGTAGGCAGTGCGGCGGAGCCTATCAAGGCCCGCCCACTGGGGGCGTGTATGGAAAGTTATTACCTGGATTGGGTCAACCTGCTGCTGCGTTGGGCCCACATCATTGCCGGCATCGCATGGATCGGCACGTCGTTCTATTTCGTGATGCTGGACAACAGCCTTGAAAAGCCCCAAGACGCCGAATCGCTGAACAAAGGCGTGGGCGGCGAGCAATGGGCCGTGCACGGCGGCGGTTTCTACAACATGCAGAAATACGCCGTCCAGCCCAAGAAGCTGCCCGACCACCTGCATTGGTCATTCTGGGAAAGCTACAGCACCTGGCTGACCGGCTTCGCGCTGTTCACGGTGTCATACCTGTGGAACGCCAGCACCTACCTGATCGATCGGTCGAAGATGGACTGGCAGCCCGGCACGGCCGTGGCGGTGGCGCTGGCTTTCTTCGTCGTGTTCTGGATCGTCTACGACGGCATCTGTCGCTTGTTCGGTCGCGGCAAACATGGCGACACGATCGTCGGCGTGCTGGTGGCCGTGTTCATCGCCCTGGCGTCGTGGCTGGCTTGCCACTGGTTCGCCGGACGCGCCGCTTTCCTTCTGGTGGGCGCGATGATGGCCACCACCATGAGCGGCAACGTTTTTTTCTGGATCATCCCTGGCCAGCGCAAGAACGTTGCCGCGATGCGGGCGGGCAAACCCGTCGATCCCGTCCATGGCCAGCGCGGCAAGCAGCGCAGCGTGCACAACACCTACTTCACCTTGCCGGTGGTGTTCACCATGATGAGCAACCACTACAGCTTCACCTATACCCATCAGTACAACTGGGTCGTGCTGCTGCTGATCATGCTGGGCGGCGCGGCGATCCGGCAGTTCTTCGTGGTGCGCCATCGCTTCAAGCTGGGCAATGCGCGCAATCCCGTGCCGTATATGTTGTTGGGCGTGGCGGTGCTGGGGCTGACCATCGTATGGATGCGGCCCGCGCCCGTGCCGGCTTCGGCGGCGGTGGCGGCGCCGGCCGAGGTGGCGTTCGCCCAGGTGCGCCATGTGCTGGATCAGCGCTGCCTGCTTTGCCATGGCGAGCAGGTGCAGATGAAGAATGTGCGGCTGGACTCGGTTGAGCAGATCGCCGTCCATGCACAGGCCGTGTACCAGCAAGTGGTCGTGTCGAAAATCATGCCGATGGCCAATTCCACCGGCATGACCGATGACGAACGCGCGCTGATCGGCGCCTGGTTCCAGGCCGGCGCCAAGACCCGCTAGCCGGGCAGGGCGCGTCAACGCAGATCGCCGGCGGGCCAGCCCACGGATCCGAAGCCCGTGGGCGGTTCGTCGGCGTCAGCCATTGCGGTACAGAAAGCTGTAGGCGTTGATCGCCGGCACCCCTCCCAGGTGCGCATACAGAACCTTCGAGCCTGCCGGGATATCGCCGCGACGAATCATGTCCATCATGCCTTGCATGGATTTCCCTTCGTACACCGGGTCGGTCATCATGCCTTCCAGCCGGGCGCAGGTGCGGATGGCCTCGTTCGTTTCTGCCGACGGCAGGCCATACGCGGGATAGGCGTAACGCGTGTCGAGCACCACATCGCTGTCGGCAATGCCGGCTTCCAACCCGACCATGTCGGCGGTGCGGCGCGCGATCCGCAGAATCTGCGCACGCGTCTGCTCGGGCGTGGCCGACGCGTCGATGCCGATGACGCGGTCAGCCCGGCCGTCCGCCGCGAATCCCACCACCATGCCCGCCTGCGTGCTGCCCGTCACGGCGCAGACCACGATGTAGTCGAACTTGAAGCCGAGCTCGGCTTCCTGGCGCCGCACTTCTTCTGCAAAGCCCACATAACCCAGGCCGCCCAGCTCATGGTCCGACGCGCCAGCCGGAATGGCGTAGGGCTTGCCGCCCCGTTTGCGCACGTCGTCCAGCGCTTCTTCCCAGCTGCGCCGGAATCCGATGTCGAAGCCCTGGTCCACCAGCCGCACGTCGGCGCCCATCAGGCGGCTCATCATGATGTTGCCGACGCGGTCGTAGACGGCGTCGGAATAGTCCACCCAGTTTTCCTGGACCAGCACGCAGGCCAGGCCCAGCTTGGCGGCCACGGCGGCGACCATGCGCGTGTGGTTGGACTGAATGCCGCCAATGGTGACCAGCGTGTCGCACCCTTGCTCCAGCGCCTGCGGAATCAGGTATTCAAGTTTGCGCAGCTTGTTGCCGCCAAACGCCAGACCGCTGTTGCAGTCTTCGCGTTTGGCGTAGACCTCGACCTTGCCGCCCAGGTGCGCGGACAAGCGTTCCAGCTTTTCGATGGGGGTATCGCCGAAGGTCAGGCGATGTCGGGGAAAGCGTTGCAGATTCATGCGAGCTCCTGATGATGAGTCCGGCCGGCAGGTCAGGCGCGGATGGAAAATCATAGGAATCAAGGGCATGGGTGGTCAATTGCGTATTTATTAGAATCGGCGCATTTAGAATTAGCTGAGTTTATAAATTTCCATTTATTATTTTCACGATAAAAGAAATAACGAGATATTATTTTTAGGGACGCATTAAATGAGCGCACTCGCCGGGCTTGATCGCATTGACCGCCACATCCTTCGCCTTCTGCAAGAGGATGCCCAGATCACCAACCTGGACTTGAGCGCGCGCGTTCACTTGAGTCCGGCCGCCTGCTTGCGGCGCGTGGAAAAGCTGAAGGCGGAAGGTGTCATCAAAAAGACGGTGGCGCTACTTGAGCCGGCCGACGTCGACATGGCCACGCTGGTCATCGTGGGCGTCGTGCTGGACCGCTCCACGCCCGACTCCTTCACCGACTTCGAGGAAGCGGCGCGCGGCATCAGCGGCTGCCTGGAATGCCATCTGGTGGCAGGCGAATTCGATTACTTCCTGATGCTGCGCATCCGCGACCTGGAACGCTTCAACAAGCTGCATGCGGGCGAGATCATCAAGCTGCCTGGCGTACGCCAGATTCGCACCTTTTTTGTGTTGAAAGAGATCTTGTCGACCACGGCTTTGCCGGTCTGACGAGGCTAAAGCACAACACTCGCGTTGCACACTGCTCAACAATGACGCACTGCGGCATTTTGGAATGGCAGAAATTGATGGCGCGTAGACGGCTCGATGTCAGGGGTTCGCCGGACATTCCACGGCCGCATGCAGGCATTCCGAATGGGCTTTTTGCGGCACAAAAAAGCGGGAAGACGCCCGTAAACTCAAAGGGTTATACTGCTCGGCATACGGCTTTCAAGGCTTGTACGCGCCTTCTGCCCCTGCTATCCGCTAAACGGGAAGCCCGTGTCGCGGAAGGTTTTCCTGCATCGTGTCGAGTGAAGCACTCGTAAAGGTGAAGCGATATGTCTTCGGAAATAGAATCTCTATCCACGTCTTATCTCTTTGGGGGTAACGCCCCATATGTTGAGGAGCTTTACGAAGCCTACCTCGACAACCCCGGTTCGGTTCCTGATAACTGGCGCGAATATTTCGACCAGTTGCAGCACGCTCCCGCAACCGATGGCCAGGAATCCACTCGCGACCAGGCCCACGCTCCCATCGTCGAATCGTTCGCCCAACGCGCCAAGGCCAATGCCTTCGTGCAACGCGCAGCCGAACCCGACCTGAGCGTCGCCAGCAAGCAGGTTTCGGTGCAATCGCTGATTGCCGCCTACCGCTCGCTGGGCTCGCGCTGGGCCGACCTGGATCCGCTCAAGCGCCAGGAACGTCCCCCGATCCCGGAACTCGATCCCGCCTTCTACGGCCTGACCGAAGCCGATCTGGACCAGACCTACTCGGCTACCAACACCTACTTCACGACCGCCAGCACCATGACGCTGCGCGACATCCTGAAGGCGCTGCGCGACACGTATTGCCGCAGCATCGGTGCTGAATTCACGCACATCTCCGACCCCGCCGCCAAGCGCTGGATCCAGGAACGCCTGGAAACCACGCTGGGCGCGCCGTCCTACACCGCCGAAGAAAAGCGCCACATCCTGCAGCAGCTGACCGAGTCCGAAGGCCTCGAGCGCTTCCTGCACACCAAGTACGTCGGCCAGAAGCGCTTCTCGCTGGAAGGCGGCGAAAGCTTCATCGCCTCGATGGACGAAGTGGTGAACCACGCCGGTGAAAACGGCGTCCAGGAAATCGTGGTCGGCATGGCCCACCGCGGCCGCCTGAACCTGCTCGTGAACATCATGGGCAAGATGCCTGGCGACCTGTTCGCCGAGTTCGAAGGCAAGCACGCCGAAGGCCTGACCGACGGCGACGTGAAGTACCACAACGGCTTCTCCAGCGACCTGTCCACCCGTGGCGGTCCGGTCCACCTGTCGTTGGCGTTCAACCCGTCCCACCTTGAAATCGTGAACCCCGTGGTCGAAGGCAGCGTGCGCGCTCGCCAGGAACGCCGCGGCGACGCCGAAGGCAAGCAAGTGCTGCCGGTGCTGGTGCACGGCGACGCGGCTTTCGCCGGCCAAGGCGTGGTCATGGAAACGTTGAACCTGGCGCAAACCCGCGGCTACGGCACGGGCGGCACGCTGCACATCGTCATCAACAACCAGATCGGTTTCACCACGTCCGACCCGCGCGACTCGCGTTCGACGCTGTATTGCACCGACGTGGTCAAGATGATCGAAGCGCCGGTGTTCCACGTCAACGGCGACGATCCGGAAGCCGTGGTGTTCGTCACCAAGCTGGCCCTGGACTACCGCCTGCAATTCCGTCACGACATCGTCGTGGACATCGTTTGCTTCCGCAAGCTGGGCCACAACGAGCAAGACACCCCGTCGCTGACGCAGCCGCTGATGTACAAGCGCATCGGCCATCACCCCGGTACGCGCAAGCTGTACGCCGACAAGCTGACCACGCAAGGCGTGCTGGCCGAAGGCGAAGCCGATCAACTGGTCAAGGACTACCGTCAGCTGATGGAAGACGGCCAGCGCACGATCGAGCCGGTGCTGACCGACTACAAGAGCAAGTACGCGATCGACTGGTCGCCGTTCCTGGGCGCCAAGTGGACCGACCAGGCCGACACCGCCGTGCCGCTGGCTGAACTCAAGCGCATCGGCGAACGCATCACGACGGTTCCGGAAGGCTTCACGGTGCACCCGCTGGTCGCCAAGATGCTGAACGACCGCCGCACGATGGCCAAGGGCGAACTGAACCTGGACTGGGGCATGGGCGAACACCTCGCCTTCGCCACGCTGGTGTCCTCGGGCTACGCCATCCGCATCACCGGCCAGGATTCGGGCCGGGGCACGTTCACGCACCGCCACGCCGTGCTGCACGACCAGAACCGCGAACGCTGGAACGACGGCACCTACATTCCGCTGCAAAACGTCTCGGAAGGCCAGGCTCCGTTCACCGTCATCGACTCCGTGCTGTCCGAAGAGGCCGTGCTGGCCTTCGAATACGGCTACTCCAGCGCCGAACCGAACACGCTGACCATCTGGGAAGGCCAGTTTGGCGACTTCGTCAACGGCGCTCAGGTCGTGATCGACCAGTTCATCAGCTCCGGCGAAGCCAAGTGGGGCCGCCAGTCGGGCCTGACCCTGATGCTGCCGCACGGCTACGAAGGCCAAGGCCCCGAGCACTCGTCGGGCCGCATCGAGCGCTTCCTGCAACTGTGCGCCGACAACAACATGCAAGTGGTCCAGCCGACCTCTGCCTCGCAGATCTTCCACGTTCTGCGTCGCCAGATGATCCGCCCGTTCCGCAAGCCGCTGGTGCTGTTCACGCCGAAGTCGCTGCTGCGTAACAAGGATGCAGGTTCGCCCCTGACCGACCTGGCCGGTGGCAGCTTCCAACCGGTGATCGGCGAAGTCGACGAGGCCATCGACGCCAGCAAGGTCAAGCGCGTTCTGGCTTGCTCGGGCAAGGTGTACTACGACCTGATCAACGCCCGCCGCGAGCGTGGCGCCGACAACGTCGCCATCGTCCGCGTCGAGCAGCTGTACCCGTTTGCGCACAAGTCGTTCGAAACCGAACTGCGCAAGTACCCGAAGGCCACCGAAGTGATCTGGGTTCAGGACGAACCGCAGAACCAAGGCGCCTGGTTCTACGTTCAGCATCACGTGTACGAGAACATGGTGGAAGGCCAGAAGCTGGGCTACGCCGGCCGCGCCGCGTCGGCATCGCCGGCCGTGGGCTACCTGGCCAAGCACCAGGAGCAGCAGAAGGCCCTGATCGAAACGGCTTTCGCGCCCAAGTTCAAGGTCATGTTGACGAAGTAACCCTGACTTGATGCACGCGCCGCGCGCGGCAAGCGTTTTGGAACCTCGTTTCGAACCTTGCCGCGCCGCGTGACCAGAACACACACTTTACGGAACAAACAAAATGGCTATTACCGACGTCGTCGTCCCCCAACTTTCCGAATCCGTCTCCGAAGCGACCCTGCTGACCTGGAAGAAGCAGCCGGGCGCTGCCGTTGAAGCGGACGAAATCCTGATCGAAGTCGAAACCGACAAGGTTGTGCTGGAAGTGCCGGCCCCCGCCTCGGGCGTGCTGGCAGAAATCGTCAAGGGCGATGGCAGCACCGTGACCTCGGGCGAAGTGCTGGCCCGCATCGACACCGCTGGCAAGGCCGCCGCCGCCGCGACCGCACCCGCCGCAGCCTCCAAGGCTGCTGAACAGGCTCCCGCCGCAGCACCCGCCGCTGCTGCCCCGGCCTCGTCGGCCGCTGCCGGCGTGGCATCGCCTGCCGCTTCCAAGATCCTGGCCGAGAAGGGCGTTGACGCCGCTTCCGTGTCGGGCACCGGCCGCGACGGCCGCGTGACCAAGGGCGACGCCCTGGCTGCTGGCGCTCCCGCCGCCAAGGCTGCTCCGGCCAAGGCCCCGGCTGCTCCGGCCCCGACCACGCTGTCGCTGGACGGCCGTCCGGAACAGCGCGTGCCGATGAGCCGCCTGCGCGCCCGCATCGCCGAGCGCCTGCTGCAATCGCAGCAAGAAAACGCAATCCTGACCACGTTCAACGAAGTGAACATGCAAGCGGTCATCGATCTGCGCAGCAAGTACAAGGACAAGTTCGAAAAGGAACACGGCATCAAGCTGGGCTTCATGTCGTTCTTCGTCAAGGCCGCCGTTGCCGCCCTGAAGAAGTACCCGCTGATCAACGCGTCGATCGACGGCAAGGACATCATCTATCACGGCTACTTTGACATCGGTATCGCTGTCGGCAGCCCGCGTGGCCTGGTGGTGCCGATCCTGCGCAACGCCGACCAGCTGTCCATCGCTGAAATCGAAAAGACCATCGCCGACTTCGGCCGTCGCGCCGCTGATGGCAAGCTGGGCATTGAAGAAATGACCGGCGGTACGTTCTCGATCTCCAACGGTGGCGTGTTCGGTTCGATGCTGTCGACCCCGATCATCAACCCGCCGCAATCGGCCATCCTGGGCGTGCACGCCACCAAGGATCGCGCTGTTGTCGAAAACGGCCAGATCGTCATCCGCCCGATGAATTACCTGGCGCTGTCCTATGACCACCGCATCATCGACGGCCGTGAAGCCGTGTTGGGCCTGGTCGCCATGAAGGACGCGCTGGAAGATCCGCAGCGTCTGTTGCTGGACCTGTAATCTCGACGCCTCGCGCGGGCGCCGCACCGGACCTTCCGGCTCGCGGCGCCCCGGCCGGCCCTCGCCGGCCTCCGGCTCACAAGCGTCGGGCGGGGCGTGTTCCACCCCACACTCATCCGCGAGAACACTATGTCCAAACAATTTGACGTCGTCGTGATCGGCGCTGGCCCTGGCGGCTACATCGCCGCCATCCGCGCAGCCCAGCTGGGCATGTCGGTCGCTTGCATCGACGCCTGGCAAAATGGCCAAGGCGGCCCGGCTCCTGGCGGCACCTGCACCAACGTCGGTTGCATCCCGTCCAAGGCGCTGCTGCAATCGTCCGAGCACTACGAACAAGCCAACCACCACTTCGCCGAACACGGTATCGAAGTCAAGGGCGTGAGCCTGAAGCTGGATACGCTGATCGGCCGCAAGAACACGGTGGTCAAGCAGAACAACGACGGCATCCTGTACCTGTTCAAGAAGAACAAGGTCACCTTCTTCCATGGCAAGGGCGCCTTCAGCGGCCAAGTGGAAGGCGGCTGGGCCATCAAGGTCACCGGCACCGCCGAAGAAGACCTGATCGCCAAGCACGTGGTGGTCGCAACGGGTTCGTCGGCGCGTGAGCTGCCGGGCCTGCCGTTCGACGAAAAGGTTGTCCTGTCCAACGACGGCGCGCTGAACATCGGCGCCGTGCCGAAGACGCTGGGCGTGATCGGCGCTGGCGTGATCGGCCTGGAAATGGGCAGCGTGTGGCGCCGCCTGGGTTCGGACGTCACCATCCTGGAAGCGATGCCGGAATTCCTGGCCGCCGCTGACGGCCAGGTGGCCAAGGAAGCGCTCAAGGCATTCACGAAGCAAGGTCTGAACATCCAGATGGGTGTGAAGATCGGCGAGATCAAGGCCACCGCCAAGTCGGTGACCGTGCCCTACGTCGACGCCAAGGGCGCCGAGCAGAAGCTGGTGGTGGACAAGCTGATCGTCTCGATCGGCCGCGTGCCCTACACCGGCGGCTTGAACGCCGACGCCGTGGGCCTGAAGCTGGACGAACGCGGCTTCGTGGCCGTGGACGGCGATTGCAAGACGAATCTGCCGAACGTCTGGGCCGTGGGTGACGTCGTGCGCGGCCCGATGCTGGCGCACAAGGCCGAGGAAGAAGGCGTGGCGGTTGCCGAGCGCATCGCCGGCCAGCATGGCCACGTCAACTTCGACACCGTGCCGTGGGTCATCTACACGTCGCCGGAAATCGCCTGGGTCGGCAAGACCGAGCAGCAACTCAAGGCCGAAGGCCGCGAGTACAAGGCCGGCAGCTTCCCCTTCCTGGCCAACGGCCGCGCTCGCGCGCTGGGCGACACCACCGGCTTTGCCAAGGTGATTGCCGATGCCAAGACCGACGAAGTCCTGGGCGTGCACATCGTGGGCCCGATGGCTTCGGAATTGATTTCGGAAGCCGTGACCATCATGGAATTCCGTGGCGCCGCTGAAGACATCGCCCGCATCTGCCACGCGCACCCGACGCTGTCGGAGGCCGTGAAGGAAGCCGCTCTGGCCGTGGACAAGCGCGCACTGAACTTCTAAGCGTGCTTGAACTGAGCTAGACAGGGGGCGGGTTCAAGAACCCGCCCTTTTTTCATTTTGGTTGGTTGAGCAAAGCCCCATGAACGTCCGCGAATACTACGAACACGCCCTGGCCGAACGCGGCTACCAGCCCGATGCCGCGCAGAAGCTGGCCATCGACCGCTTGCAGCGCTATTACGACGAGTGGGTCAAGTTCAAGTCGATGCGCTCGAACGCGCTGAAAAAGCTGCTGAATCGGCCCGACGTGCCGCGCGGCGTGTATCTGTGGGGTGGGGTGGGACGCGGCAAGAGCTTTCTGATGGACGCCTTCTACGCCACCGTGCCGGTGGTGCGCAAGACGCGGCTGCACTTTCACGAGTTCATGCGTGGCGTGCATCGCGAGCTGGAAGAAGTGAAGGGCATGCAGGATCCGCTGGACGAAGTGGCCAAGCGTGTCGCCAAGCGCTATCGCCTGATCTGCTTCGATGAGTTTCACGTGTCGGACGTGGCGGACGCCATGATCCTGCACCGCCTGCTGCTCAAGCTGTTCGAGTACGGCACGTCGTTCATCATGACTTCGAACTACGAACCGTCCACCTTGTATACCGACGGCCTGCACCGCGACCGCGTGCTGCCCGCCATTGCGCTGATCCAGTCGCGCATGGATGTGATGAACGTGGACGCTGGCGTGGACTATCGCCGTCGTTCGCTGGAACAGGTGCAGTGCTATCACTCGCCGCTGGACGAGCACGCGCAGGCCGCGTTGAAGAAGGCGTTCGACAGCCTGGCCGACACGCCGCCGCAAGAGCCTGTGCTGCACATCGAGCATCGGGAAATCCGCGCGCTGGCGCTGGCCGGCTCGGTGGTGTGGTTCGACTTCGCCACGCTTTGCGGTGGCCCGCGTTCGCAGAACGACTACCTTGAACTGGCCAACCGGTTTCACGCGGTGATCCTGTCGGGTGTACCCCGCATGGGGCCCCGGCAAGCTTCCGAGGCGCGTCGCTTCACGTGGTTGATCGACGTGTTCTATGACCACCGCGTCAAGCTCATCATGTCGGCCGAATGCGAGCCCGAAGAGATCTACACGGAAGGTGCGCTGGCCAACGAGTTCCATCGCACCGTGTCGCGCATTCTTGAAATGCAATCGCGTGAATATCTGGAATCCGAGCGTCGGCTGACGGCGACGTTGTAGGGGTGCTTGCGGTGAGCGGGGATCGGTGAGCCGAGACCCGCAACTCAAATCTGCCGCCCCCCTCGGGCCACTCCAGCCCCCCCCGCGCATCAAGTACTGCGCGCCGCTGCTACGAAGGCTCGCCACCGCGACAGAAACGATTCGCGGCCAGCGGATGCTTCGGCTTCGTCGACCGGCACGATACGGATGTCGGCAAGCGGCGGCATGTCCAGGTGCTTGCTGACGTCGATATCGTTGCGGCTGGGCCGGCGATAGGCGTTTTGCAACAGCGCCAGCTGCATCTCGCGCGACAGCAGCAAGTCATACATACGCTTGGCGGCCTGCGGATTGGGCGAGTTCTTCACCATGGCCATGTTGTCGGCCACAGTGAAGGTGCCGTCGATGGGGTACATGATGCCAATCTCTTTCTGGCCGCCTGCCACGTACGGGTAGGCGGTCGATTCAAACGTAATGCCTACCGCGTACTCGCCCTGACCCACGCTGCGCACGACATGGGAGGCCGCGCTGGAGACGGTGACGTTGCGCGCCAGCGCTCGCAGGCCCTCGGTGCCCAGCACGCGTTCGATGCCCCACAAGGCCGTGAACGCGGTGGAGCTGTTGCCGGGGTCGCCAATGATGATCCTGCCTTTGAAGCGGCGGTCGGTCAGGTCTGCCCACGACGTCGGAGCGGCGCCCGGCAGATGCCGCGCGTTGACCATGCCGACCACGATATGGAGGTTGGCGGCCATCCACAGGTCATCGGGTCCGTGCAGGGCCTCGGGAATGGCGGCGGCCTGGGGCGAACGGTAGGGTTCGAAAAGGTCGCGGTAGCCGTGCATGACGTTGGCGCTGGACGTCCAGAACAGATCGCCCTTGGGCTGGCCGGCTTCCGCTTCCATCCGTTTGAGCAATTGGCTGCTGCCGCCCGCCACCGTGCTGGGCTTGATGTGGGGCAGCAGGTCGCGCGCGATGTCGCTGGCCGTCTCGACGGACTGCGCGTTCAGCGTGGTGTACAGCACCACCTTTTCGGTGCGCTGGGCCAGCACCTGGCTGGGCAGCGCGCCGATGCCGGCCGTGACGGCCAGCAGCTTGAGCGCCTGACGGCGATTAAGGGAGGGCGACGCGATCATGTTGATTCCTTGGTCGTTGAGGGGGGAGATGAGCCGGTCTCAGGCAAAGAGCCG
This sequence comes from Achromobacter piechaudii NBRC 102461, assembly GCF_001571245.1. Classification (GTDB taxonomy): domain Bacteria; phylum Pseudomonadota; class Gammaproteobacteria; order Burkholderiales; family Burkholderiaceae_B; genus Achromobacter; species Achromobacter piechaudii. Next base: position 842,481 of record NZ_BCTK01000005.1, read on the forward strand.
GATGTTGAAGACACGGGTGGCCAGCAGCACCGGCGCCAGGATCACTGTGATCAGCACCAGGCCGTAGGCCGATGCCTGCGCCATCAGCCCGCTGTCGATCAGGCGGAAGATCTGGATGGGCAGCGTTTCGTGGCCTGGCGAATACACGATGACTGACGCGCTCAGTTCAGAAACGGTGGTGGTCCAGGTCAGGACGGCGGCAGCCGCGATGGCGGGCGCCATCAGCGGCAGCACCACCTTCAGGAAGGACGCCAGCGGCGGTACTCCCAGGCTGATGGAAGCCTCTTCGATGGAATCGGGCAGATTGAATAGCGTGGATGAGGCGTTGCGCACGCCGAAGGGCAGCCGCCGCACGATGTAGGCCAGCACGATCAATGATGCTGTGCCGGACAGATCGAATGCCCCGTGGCCGAAGGTCATCAACAGGCCAATACCGATGACCGTGCCCGACAGCGCAAGCGGGATGGAGCTGAGATAGTCCAGCCAGGGCGTCAGTGCGTTGCGCTTCTTGACGATCAGATAACTGGCCAATGTGCTGAAGGCGATGGCGATAAGCGTTGCCGCGCCCGCCAGCATGACGGAGTTCAAGACCGGGCCGGGCGCGTTGATCAGCACCCGCTCCAGATGCCCCACCGTCCATTCTCCCCAGCGCATGACAGGGCCATTGGCGCGCGTGAAGGCGCCTACGGCCAGCGTGCCCAGCGGCAGCATGGACAGCACCATCACGGCCAGGGCCGAGACCGCCATCGCCCACCCACCCGGACCGCGTATCGGCGTCTCGGGCGCGGCGCGCCCCTGCGTGATTTCATATCGCCCGCGAGACACGATCCAGCGTTGCAGGAACAGGGCCAGCATCACCAGCGAGATCGAGGTGGTGGCCAGCGTGCTTTGCATGACCGGGTCGCTGCCGGTTTCCGATACGGATGCTTGATAGGTCAGAACGGATAGCAGTTCGACACGGTGGCCGAGGATCATCGAGGTGGCGAAGTTGCCCACCACCATGGTGAAGACAAGCAGCGCGCTGGCCAGGACGGCGGGCATCACCACCGGGGCCATCACTTTCAGGCGCGACACGGGCGGCGACGTGCCCAGGCTTTGAGCGGCCTCTTCAAGCTGCGCATCAAACCCACGGATGGCGGCCAGCGTACCGATGTAGATATACGCGTAATAGGTGAAGGTCATGACCGTCAGCAGGCCCGGCCAGCCATAGAACGACGGCGGATCCAGCCCCAGCCCATCGCGCAGCGCGCGCGTCAGCACGCCGTTATTGCCCAGGATCATCAGCCAGGTCTGCGCGCCGATCACCTCGGGAATGATGAGCGTGATCAAGGGCAGGATCGATACCAGCGCCTTGCCTGGATAGCGGTGGCGCGCGGTCAGGTAGGCAAGCGGCACGCCGATGCAGGCGGCCAGCAGCGTGACGCCCATGCCCAGCAGCAAGGTGTTGCCGATCGCGCGCAGGTAGCGCGGATCCGACAGCATGACCTGCCAGCCGGACAGGCCTTCATCGTTGCGGGCCAGCACGCTGGCCGACAAAATGTTCAGCACCGGCCAGACGAGGAACACCAGCAGTACGGCAAGCACCGCCAGCGACAGCCAGGTCCACGGCGACCTCAGCAGAGGAATCATTCGTTTCATGACGCCAGCACCAGGGTTTTTTGCGGGTTGAATACCAGGTCGACGCGCGCGTCACGCGCAAGGGCCCCGATTGTGTCGCCGTGTACGTCTACGTTCAGATGGCGACCGCTGGGCAGTTCGACCCGGTAGTTCGTCTTGATTCCCAGATACTGTTGCGCCAGGATCCGCGCAGGCACGCCAGCGCCCGGCGTCGTGGACAGCAGGATGTCTTCGGGACGCGCGACCAGGACCGCCTCGCCCGCCAGCGGCGCGGGGGCATGCGCCGCCACCGCGTGTCCGTCCACGTGCAGGTGCACCGGGCCCTTTTCTGAAGCGTGGCATTGCACCGGCAGCAGGTTGGCCGCGCCGATGAAGTCCGCCACGTATCCGCTGGCCGGCTGGCTGTAGATATCGCGTGGCGTGCCCAGCTGCGCCACACGGCCTTGCTGCATGACCGCGATCTGGTCGGACAGGGCCAGGGCTTCTTCCTGGTCATGCGTGACGAAGACGGTGGTGATGCCGGCCTCGCGTTGCAGTTCGGCGATGGTCTGGCGCACCTGGATGCGCAGTTTGGCGTCCAGGTTCGACAGGGGTTCGTCCATCAGCAGCACCTGGGGTTGAATGACCAGCGCTCGTGCAAGCGCCACGCGTTGGCGCTGCCCGCCCGACAGTTCGGCGGGCAGCCTTGCCGCATAGGGACCCAGGCCGACGCGCTCCAGGGCCGAGGTGACCTTCTGCTTGATCTGGGCGGGCGCCACCTTTCTTGCACGCAGTCCGTAGGCCGCGTTGTCGAACACGCTGCGGTTGGGAAAGAGCGCGTAATCCTGGAAGACCATGCCGATGTTGCGTTGGTGCGCCGGCAAGCGGGTCACGTCCTGCCCGCCAAAGAGCAGCTTGCCGGAGGCAACCGGCGTAAAGCCCGCGATGGCCCGAAGCAGCGTGGTCTTGCCGCAACCACTGGGGCCGAGCAAGGTGAAGAACGCACCCGGAGGAATCGCCAGGTTTAGTCCGTCGATGACGCGCTGATTGCCATACGAAATGCAGAGGTTTTCAATGCGGATGTCCATGCCCGGGGGCTCCTGGTGCGAAAGGAAAGTGTGGGTGCAAGGATCAAGCCATCGCGCGGCGAACCAGGTGCAGCGCTTCGCGGTGGCGTGCGGGGTCGCCCGCGGCGAGGATGCGCGAGGCGGGGTTGTGCAGTCCGAGCGCGCGGCCGTCCCAATCGGTGATGACGCCCCCCGCGCCCTGAATGACGGGGATGAATGGCGCGTAGTCGTAAAGCGCCAGGCGCGCGTCGATGGCGATGTCGGTGCGGCCCGAGGCCAACAGGCCATACGCAAGGCAGCATCCGCCGTAGATGCGCCAGCGGGTGCGTTCTCGCAGCGCTTGAAACGCGGGCAGTTCGTCGGGGGCGTAGAAATCGGGGTTGCTCGTACTGAGCATCGCATCGCCCAGTTCGCCGCAGGAACGTGTGCTGCACGGGGTGCCGTGATGCAGTGTGGGACGGCCGGTTGCGCCCACCCAGCGATCGCCGGTGGCGGGAAAGTCCATGACGCCCAATACGGGCGTGCCGTGTTGCAGCAGGGCGATCAGGGTGCCGAAGACGGGCACGCCGGCAAGAAAGGGCGCCGTGCCGTCGATAGGGTCCAGCACCCAGACGTGTTCGGCATCGAGTCGGACGGTGCCTTCTTCTTCGCCGTAGATGCCGTGCTGCGGATAGGTGGCTTCGATACGTGCGCGCAGGTGCGTTTCGATGGCGTGGTCCAGCGCCGTGACGAGGCTGCGATCCGGTTTGATCTCGGTGTGCGGCAGGCTGGGCCGCGCGGCGTGCGCGTGGGCGTCGCCGGGCAAGTCGATGGCGCCGTTCGTGGGGTGGGGCGTGCGGTCGCTCGTGCCGTCGCCCATGCCAACGGCTGTTGATACGGCCATGCCAACGTTCGCCTCGACGCTGACGACGTTGCGCAGGTACGGTGCGTACATCTGGCGAGCTTCTTGGGCCAGCCGTTGCGCGAAAACGATGTGGGCGTCCAGGGTGTTCGTCATGATGAGTCCTTATGCGGAAGAGTCGCCGGATGAACGAGCCATGTCGGCCAGCGTGTCGATGCGAGTGGGCGCAAGCAGGTGCCTGGGGGGCGACGGCTGCCACCCATGAAGCACGCGGGTTGCCGCCCCACAGATGCGGCCCTGGCAAGCGCCCATGCCGCAACGCGTATGCACCTTGGCGTCTGTCCAGCTTTGATGCGGGGCCAGCGCGGATTGGGACACGTCTTCGCAGCGGCAGATCAAGGTGTCGGGTCGAGCCAGCGACAACAGCGACGCGTTCAGCGCGAAGGGCGCGCGCAGCGCATCGGCGAATTCCTGCCACGGCGTGAGTTCGTTCGACAGGCGTGCGGCCTGGGTCAGTTGGCCGACCGCTGCATGGCCCGCCCTGGCTCCCTGGACGCGCGCGCGCTCGTTGCCGCCGATGCCGGTGCATTCGCCCGCCGCGAAAACACCCGGTATCGAGGTTTGCTGCATGTCGTCGATGCGCAGGCCGCCCCGCGCGTCGAGTTTGCAGCCGAGCATCTGGCCTAGTTCGATGTTGGGCACCAGGCCGAAACCGCAGGCCAGACGATGGCATGCGATGTGTTCTTCGCCGTCGCCACGGCGCAGCCGCACGTGTTGCAGGCGTCCGTCGCCGGTGGCTTCCAGTACGTGACTGGCGCTGCGGTAGTGCGGGCTGAATAGCGTGGCGGCTTGCAGAGCCTTGCCGGGCCAACGATGCAGGCGATAGGCAAAGCGCAGCAGCGTGCGCCAATCGGCTTGTTCGGCGATGCGCACGACGCGCGCTCCCGCCTTGCGCGCGGAATGTGCGGCGGCCAGCAGCAGCGGCCCCGTGCCCGCGATGACGATGCGTTGACCGCGCAGCGCAACGCCCGCCTTCGCCAGCGCTTGCAGTCCGCCCGCGCCCGTGACGCCGGGCAACGTCCAGCCTGGAAACGGCAGCAGCAGTTCCCGAGCGCCCGTGCACAGGATCAGCGCGCCATAGCGTTGCGGCCAACCGCGCCGCGCGTCTTCCAGCATCAGCGCGGGTTTGCCTGGCAAACCGGCCAAGCCCACCACGCGTGTGTCGCAGAGCAGCGTGATATTGGAATGCCGCGTCAGTTGTTCACGCATGCGGCGGGCAGGGGCTGGCAGGGCGACGCCGGGCCCATCGCGCCAGATCTGCCCGCCTGGAGCGGCGTTGTCGTCGACCAGTACGATGGCGCGCCCACTGGGGGCGGCCGCCAGCGCGGCTGCCATGCCGGCGGGCCCGGCACCGATGATGAGCAGGTCGCAGGCGGTGGCATCGCCGTTCTGCGCGTCGGCGCCACCGGCTGGGCGGGTGTATTCCAGGACCGTGTCCACAGACATGCCTTCCTGGCAGCGGGTCTGGCAAGCCAGGCGGAGATGGCCGTCGATCAGGACCCGGCATTCATGGCAGACCCCCATGCCGCAGAACGCCGCGCGCTTTTCGCCGGATACCGATACCCGTGAGTTGCCGGGCGCGCGTGCGGCCAGTGCGGCCGCGACGCTGCTGCCCGGGACCACGCTTACGTGCTGGCCATCGACGCGGATGCGCAGGCGGGGGGAAGATCGCAGAAACGTCATGGCGTGACCTCGTCGAATGAACGGGACGGTGCGAATGGCGCGGCCGCCAGTGGCGTGGCCGCGTTGCTCATCAAGGCGGTCAGCAGTGCGGCGGTGGTGGGCGCGGTGGTGACGCCCAGCCCTTCATGGCCCAGCGCAAGCCAGAGCTTCGGACGCGTGGGATGTGGGCCGATCAGGGGCAAGCCATCGGGCGTGGCGGCGCGGATACCGGTCCAGGTGCGGATGAGGTTCATGCCGGAAAGGCCCGGCAGGAATTCGATGGCCCGCTTGAGCATGCGAGATAACAGCAGGGAATCGATGCTGGCATCGGATGGCCCCGTCTGCCGGGAAGATCCGATCAGCAGTTGCCCGGTGGGACGGGGCTGCACATTGAAGGCGACGGCTGCCCCGTCGCGCTGATGCGTGCTGGCCATGTAGCCGAGCTCGACCAGTTGGTGGCGGATGCCGGTGGGGTAGCGGTCCGTGATGGCCAGATGGCCTTTCTTGGGATGCAGCGGCAGGTCGTCGCAAAGGCGGGTGGCCATCATGCCTGCCGCCAGCACGACGGCTTGCGCATTACGCCGGGACCCGTCGGCAAGGACGACGCCTTCTTCGTCGATCGTGCAGACTTGCGCGGCCTCGAACGACACGCCCGGGGGCGCGTGGGTGAGCAGCCAGCGCGCCGCGCTGGGCGCATATACCAGTCCGTCGCCGGGCACATGCAGCCCGCCCGCCAGACCTGCACGCAAGCCGGGTTCGGCATTCGCCAGCTGCGAGGCGGTAAGCAGCGTGGCGGATATGCCGCAATCGTGCAGGCGGGCGTGCTTGCGCTCGGCCTCGGCCATGTCGTTGCGATCGGTGGCGACCCACAACGTGCCGCACTCGGTGTAAGCGCAACCGGGGTCCGTGGCGTTCATGCGTGGCCCCCATTGCCGCCATGCTTCCATGGAGGCGGCGCTTAATGCCAGTTCCGCCGGATTGCTGTCCATGGCTACCAGATGTCCCATGCCTGCTTGCGTGGCGCCGCCGAGGCGGGCGTCCAATACATGCACCGAGAGGCCGGCTTTTGCCAATTGATGGGCACAGGCGGCGCCGATGATGCCGGCGCCGACGACCACCACGTCTTTATGAGGGTGTGGCATGGCGATGCTCTTCATGGGCCGCTAGAGCCGGATGCCCCAGCCGAAGGGGTCGTCGGGCTGGATCAGCAAGGTGGATTCGGCGCACACATGCGCGCGCCCGCGAATGGTGGGGATGACTTGCGTGCCTGCCATTTCGTAGCTCGCCTGGAAGGTGCTGCCGATGACGCTGGCTTGACGCCAGACCTGCCCGGGCGCGAGCTTGCCGTCGGCGGCAAGGCAGGCGAGCTTGGCGCTGGTGCCGGTGCCGCAGGGCGAGCGGTCATAGGCCTTGCCGGGGCACAGCACGAAGTTGCGGCTGTCGGCGTTGGGATCGGGGGCGAACAGTTCGATGTGGTCGATTTCAGCGCCGTCGTGGCCGGTGACGCCCGACGCTTGCAACGCTTGCCGTACGGCCCAGGCGTAATGGGTCAGTGCGTCGAGGTTGTCCGGCGCGACGCGTTGCGCGTGCTGGCCTACCAGGAAGAACCAGTTTCCGCCCCAGGCCACGTCGCCCACGACCTCGCCGTATTCCGGCACATTGACGCATACGGCCTGGTGCAAGCGATATGCGGGCACGTTGCGCACGCTGACCGAGCCGTCTTCGTGCAGCGTGGCGCGGATGGTGCCGACCGGTGTTTCGATGCCGTGTACGCCGGGCTTGAGACGGCGCAGGTAGGCGAGGGTGGCGACCAGGCCGATGGTGCCGTGTCCACACATGCCCAGGTACCCGGCATTGTTGAAAAAGATGACGCCGGCGGCGTTGGTGGGGTTCTGCGGCGCGCAAAGCAAGGCGCCCACCAAGACGTCGCTGCCTCGCGGTTCCAGGACGGTGGCTGCGCGCCAGGCGTCGTGCCGTTCCGCAAGCAGACGTTGCCGTTCGGCCATGTCGCCCGTGCCGAGATCGGGAAAGCCGGAGACAACAAGCCGGGTGGGTTCACCACCGGTATGGGAGTCGATGACACGGATCTGCTTCATTGACGCGCCTTGTGTGCAGGGGTTGAAAACGTGCAGCGAGCAAGCGGCCTGACAGCGCATGGCTTGCCAGCGAACGAACGAGAATCAACGGGCTAGTCTAGGCAATTAAATGCGTGGCGTCGTGTCGTAGTGACCGCAACGTCACGCATTTTTTTCATAGGGCGTTTCAGCGATAACTCCATGACATTGAAGGCAATTCCTTGGTGTTATCTGATTACTTCTACGCCCCACGAAGCCAGGCGATCAGGGCACCGATCGATATTGCGCGGGACGCGTGGCCAGGGCGTGCGCGACGACGCGTTCGATCAGCGCGCGCTCTTCGCCGATCACCGGCAGGCGAGGGCGTCGCACGTGTTCGGTGCCCACGCCAACCAGCGCATCGATCAGTTTCAGGTTCTGCACCAGCTTGGTGGAAACGTCCAGGTGCAGCAGCGGGGTCATCCATTGATAGAGCGCCAACGCCTCGGGGTACTTGCCGGCTTTCATCAGGTCGTAAAGCGCGACGGTCTCGCGCGGAAACGCGCAGCCCACGCCGGCTAGCAAGCCGTCGCAACCGAGCGCCAGGCCTTCATAGGCAAGATCGTCCACGCCCAGGAAGATCTGATAGCGATCGCCCACGACATTGCGCAGATCGGTGACGCGGCGGGTGTCGCCAGAACTGTCCTTGACGGCGGCGATCCACTTGCAATCGGCCAGTTCGGCCATGTGGGCGGGGGTGAGATCCACGCGGTAGGCGATCGGATTGTTGTAGACCATGATGGGCTGCTGGGCGGCCTCGGCCATGGTGCGCACGTTCAGCATGGCTTCACGCGCGTCCGCTACGTAGATCAGCGAGGGCATGACCATGAAGCCGGCCACGCCCAGCTTGTTGGCGCCTTCGATGAAGCGCAACGCTTCGCGCGTGCTGGTCTCGGACACGTTGGCCAGCACGGGCACGCGTCCGCCCGAGGCGTCCAGCGCGATCTTGGTGACCTCGAGTTTTTCTTCCAGCGTCAAGGTGCTGGCTTCGCCCAGGGATCCGCAGGTGACCATGCCATGAATGCCGTTGCGGATCTGGAAATCGATGTGCTTGGCGGTGCCTTCGGCGTCGATGCTTTCATCGGCGTGGAATTTGGTGGTGATGGCGGGAAAGATGCCTGTCCAACGAGGGTGCGTCATGAAGAACTCCAAGGTTGACGTAGGGTGGGTGGCTTTCAATATATGGCTAATATATTTAATTCACGAACTAAAGGAATGAGGGTTAACCAGCGTTTGTCAGCCCTGTCCCGATTTTGGATGTGCCTGATAGTGAGAATGGTTATAATTCAGGCCGATGAAAAACAGGCATCAGCTGCGGGGCTGACCTGATCCCTTCATCGGACTAAAGGAAATAACCAATGACATTCGCAAGGACTTTGGTCGCGATCGCCCTGATGGGTGGCGCGGGCGCCGCGCAGGCGCACTTTGTTTGGCTGGAACGGGGGGGTGAAGGCCCGGCCAAGGTGTATTTCGGCGAATGGGCCGATGACTTGCGCGAAAAGCAGGACGGCTTGCTGGGCAAGGTCCTCGTGTCGCCGGTCGTGACGGCGGCCGACGGCACGGTGTTGAAAGCCTCGGGCAAGGGCGCGGATTTCTTCGAGTACGCGACGACGGGCAAGGGCGACGTGCGGCTGGCCCAGCCCATTCAGTTCAAGGAAACGCTGGTGAAGTACGGCGCCAAGGTTGGCCGCACCGACACGCAAGCCAAGCTGGACCTGGAACTCGTGCCGACCGCCGCTGGCGCCAACAGCTTCGTTCTGAATTTCGAAGGCAAGCCGCTGGCCAAGACGGAAGTGACCGTCTTCGGACCGCCGAAATGGGAAAAGCGCTTCTGGAGCGATGAGAACGGGCGCATCGAAATCACCACGCCGTGGCCCGGCCAATACGTGCTGGAAGCCGCGCACGTGCAAGAAAAGGCGGGCGAGGCGGACGGCAAGTCCTACGCCAAGATCCGCTACGTCTCCACCCTGACCTTCAATGTGAATCCGTGAAAGCTCCCGCAGCCGGCGCAGGCATGATGCGCTATCGCATGGCCGTATTTTCCAGGGCGGCCGCCGCCATTCTGGGCGGCTATGCCCTGGCCTCGGCGGCTGCGGCCTGCCTGGCGGTCTGGCTGCCCATGGGGCGGGCGGACGCTGTCACCACGGCCTTGATGTTGTCTTTCGTCGTCTATACCTGCGGCGTGATCTGGGTGTTCGCCACGCGCAATGCGTGGCGCGCCTGGATCGGCATTCTTGTGCCGACCGCCTTGCTTGGCGGCCTGTTCCTGGCCAGCCGCGCGATGGGGATGGCATGAAGGCAGGAAAAGTCAAAGCGCAGGGCGAAGAAGGCCTGCGCCAGTCGATGTCGTGGCTGCACACCTGGGCCGGATTGATATTCGGCTGGGTGCTGTTTGCGATGTTCCTGACCGGTTCGCTGGCGTTCTTCCGGCCGGAGATCACGCGTTGGATGCAGCCTGAAATCCAGGTGCAGCAGGCGCCCGCCGTGCAATCGGTGCAGATCGCGCAGCGCTATCTGGAAGAGCATGCTCCCGATGCCAAGCGCTGGTTCATTACGCCGTCCTCCAGCCGCGAGCCGTTGATCCTGCTGCTTTACCAGGTGCCCAAGCCCAAGCCCGGCGAGCGCGGATTCGTGCGGGTGAAGCTGGATCCGGCCACCGGCCAGGCGGTGCAGGGTCGAGAAACGCGCGGCGGCGAATTCTTCTATCGCTTCCACTTCGAACTCGAGACCGCGTTCCCTTGGGGGCGCTGGCTGGCCAGTATCGCGGGCATGTTCATGCTGGTGGCGATCATCAGCGGGATCATTACGCACAAAAAGATATTCACGGATTTCTTTACCTTCCGGCCGAAAAAGGGCGGGCAGCGCGCCTGGATGGATGGGCACAATGTGCTATCGGTGCTGGGGCTGCCGTTTCACCTGATGATCACCTTCAGCGGCCTGGTGCTGTTCATGGTGATGCTCATGCCCGCCGGCATCAAGGCCGTCTACGAGAATCCGCGCCAATACACGGACGATGTCTTCAAGTCGTTCAAGGTCACGCCGCCCCGCGGCGAGCCCGCGCCGCTGGTGCAGCTTGCGCCGCTTGTCGAACAGGCGCAGCGGGAGTGGCAAGGCCGGCTGGGCCGCGTCACTGTCAATAATCCGGGCGACGCCGGCGCGACGGTGACGCTGGTGCGCGCGGCGGCCGATGGCGTGTCCTACGGTCTGATGGCGCCGTGGCAGCGATTCGATGGCGTCACCGGCAAATTCATCGAGGGCCAGGGCGAATTGGGCGCCACGGCAAGAACGGCCGGCACGGTGACGGGGCTGCATCTGGGCCTGTTCGCCGAGCCGCTGTTGCGCTGGTTCTATTTCCTGGTCAGCCTGGCCGGGACCGGCATGGTGGGTACGGGGCTGGTGTTGTGGATCGCCAAGAGGCGTCAGAAGGCGCGTCCGCAGGGTGCGCGCGAAGCCTTTTCGCTGCGCCTGGTGGACGGCCTGAATGCCGGCACCATCGCGGGCGTGGTGTTGGGCGTGGCCGTCTTCTTCCTGGCCAACCGCCTGATCCCGACCGATATGCCGGGACGCCAGCTGTGGGAATCGCGCGCGTTCTTCACGGCCTGGGCGCTGTCCTTGATCTACGCCTTCCTGTTTCAGCGCCGCAAGTGGCAGGACCTGCTGGCTGCCGCTGCCGCCGCGCTGGCCCTGGTGCCTGTCGTCAACGCCCTGACGACGTCGCGTCATCTTGGCGTGTCGCTGCCCGAGGGGGATTGGGTCATGGCCGGGTTTGACCTGACCTGCCTGGCCAGCGCCGCGCTGTTCTTCTGGATGTCGCGCAAGGCGGCGCGTGCGCGCCATGCGCCTGCCAAGAGGGCCGGCAAAGGGACGCACAACGCAAGCCGAGGGCCTGCCAAGGGGGCGGCCCAAGGACAGGCCGATACGCCAGCCAAGTCACCGGCACCCGCAAGCGGCGCGCCGGAACCCGTTGCGGCACTTGCCGCCAAATCGTCGTCCCCGGCGGTTGCCGGGGCGGCCGACAAGCCTGTAGCAGTCTCTGCCGTCGCATACGAAACGCAAGGGGATACGCCATGACGCTCGCCGCTTTCTGCCTGGCCTACGCGGGCTTTTCCGCGCTGTGCCTGGGCATGGATCGTCACTACGAAGACCTCTTCGACCGCGCCATGCCGCGCCGTCACCGGGTGCCGCTGCGCCTCTTTGGCTGGATCGCGTTGGCCCTGTCGCTGTATGCGTCGGCCACGGTCTGGGGCTGGAGCTACGGCACCGTGGAATGGATCGGCATCCTGAGCATCGCCGGGCTGCTGCTGATCTGGTTCCTGACCTTCCGCCCGCGCGCCGCGCTGACCACGGGCGGAATCTGCGCGCTGGCCGCGCCGGTGCTGGCTGTTCTGTAGCGTGCTGATCCGCGCTCGGCAGCTCGGAAAACAGGCGGCCCGCGACAGCCCTGGTGCAGGCTTTCTCCAGACACCTGATCTGCCGTAGGCGGTTCCGCTCTCAAGCGGCGCGCGACATTGCGATCGCGCGGTCGCGCGCCTGGGCGGGATTTGCCGCCCCGTCAGCCCTCGGCGTCGCCGGCGCACGTTACACTGCTCGTTTCCCCCAGCACACGCCTCTTCGCCTTATGAATACCCGCGTCCTTACCGGCATTACCACCACTGGCACCCCCCACCTCGGCAACTATGCGGGAGCCATCCGGCCCGCCGTGCAGGCCAGTACGCAGCCCGGCGTGGACGCATTCTTCTTCCTGGCGGACTATCACGCGCTGATCAAGTGCGACGACCCGGCCCGCGTGGCGCGTTCCCGCCTTGAGATCGCCGCCACATGGCTGGCGGTGGGCCTGGACCACGAACGCGTGACGTTCTATCGCCAATCCGACATCCTCGAGATCCCCGAACTGAGCTGGCTGCTCACCTGCGTCACCGCCAAGGGCATGATGAACCGCGCGCATGCCTACAAGGCATCCGTGGATCAGAACGTGGCCAAGGGCGTGGACCCGGATGACGGCATCACGATGGGCCTGTTCTCGTATCCGGTGTTGATGGCGGCCGACATCCTGATGTTCAACGCCAACCGCGTGCCGGTGGGCCGCGACCAGATCCAGCATCTGGAAATGGCGCGCGACATCGCCCAGCGCTTCAACCATCTTTACGGCCGCGATTACTTCACGCTGCCCGAGGTGGCCATCGAAGAGGACGTGGCGACCTTGCCCGGCCTGGATGGCCGCAAGATGTCCAAGAGCTACAACAACACCATTCCGCTGTTCGAAGGCGGCGCCAAGGCGCTGCGCGCGTCGGTGATGCGCATCGTGACCGATTCGCGCGCGCCGGGCGAAGCCAAAGACGCCGAAAACTCGCATCTGTATACGCTGTACCGTGCGTTCGCCACGCCCGCCGAATCCGCCTTGTTCCGCAAGCAGCTGGAAGACGGCATGGGGTGGGGCGACGCCAAGCAGGCACTGTACGAGCACCTGGAAAACCAGTTGGCGCCGATGCGCGAAAAGTACGTGGACCTGATTGCCAACCCTGGCCGCATTGAAGACATTCTTCAGGCCGGCGCCGACAAGGCGCGCAAGCAGGCCTTGCCGCTGATGCAGGAATTGCGCGTGGCGGTTGGCCTGCGCAACTTGAATGCGGGCGCGGTGGCGGGCAAGCAAGGCAAGAAAGACAAGGACAAGGGCGCGCGTTTCGTCAGCTTCCGCGATGAAACGGGCGGCTTCCGCTTCCGTCTGCTGGCCGCCGATGGCGAAGAATTGCTGTTGTCGCAGCGCTTCGCCGATCCCAAGCAAGCGGGCGCGCTGATGCGCCGCCTGCAAGAGGAACCGGCTGCCGACGTGCTGCAAGCCTCGGGCGAAGGCTACGCTGCCGTCATCGATGGCGTGACGGTGGCCGAAGCGCCTGCTGCCGCGCAAGGCGATGCAGATGCGCGCCTGACGCGCACGCGTGAGGCGCTGGCGTCGCTGGCGAAGGAATAAGTCTTTGAACGGGCGGTCGCCGATGGCGGTGCGTTGCGCCGCCATTCGCCGCCCAACGCGTTACGCCTGACGGGCGCCCGCCACGATGCGGCCGTCGCGCACCTGGAAGCGCTGCGCGTTGCCTTGCCCCGCGATCTCAAGCAGGTCGCCTTCCGAATAGCCGGTCACGTTGGGGCAGTCGAGCCATTCCGGGTTGATGAACGGAAAATATTTCAGCGCGCCGCTGCCTTGGCTGGCGAAGTCGAAGGTGGTGTTGGCGACCACTTCCGGGTCCCATTGGCTGGCGTCGAAGGTCAGGGCGCAGCCCTCGCCGATGCGGTACACGATGCTGGCGCCCATGCTGGCAAAGCCCAGCGCGCCCACCTGAAGCTGCGCGCCATTGCGCAACTCGATGACCCGGCTGCCCAGTCGTTCCAGCGTGATGTGCTTGAAGGCCACTTCGGCCCCGTCCACGATCAAATGCGAGTATTGGCCCAGCGTGATTTCGGCGTAGGTGCCGCTGTGGCCGGCTTCTTTTTCGGTGATCGTTACCGCTTCGTTGGCGGCAAGCGTGATGGTCGTGCGCATGTCGAATGGCTCTCCGGGGGGGCTCTCAGGATGGGGCGCTTTTTCTTTTACTTCTTGCCTGATAGACGGTTCGCGCCGCGGTTCGCCTGATCATGGTGTTTGTGTCTGCCGTGTTCCCCAACGCCACCAGCTTTTATTATTTGGACACAATCCGATATTTTCCCTTATTTTTCTAATTCCTGATTGAGAAGGCGCAAGGAAATTCTCAATCTACGGGAAAGTCCCAGGGTCAAAAACAGGCAAAAAAAACCAGGGCGCAAGGCCCTGGTTTTTTGTCGACACGCGATGCGTGAGCTTGGCGATCAGCGCTTGAGCTTGGCGAATGCGTCCGCCATGGCGCTGTTCATGCCACTGGCGCCACCGGCCGCGTTGCCACGGCCGCCATCACCCTGCGCGCGGCGGGGACGATCGCCGCCCTTGGGGGCGTCGCCGCTGCGGCGAGCCGGAGCGGCGGTGTCGTTCAAGCGCATGGTCAGTGCGACGCGCTTGCGGGCGGCGTCCACTTCCAGCACTTTCACGCTGACCGTCTGGCCCACGCGCACCACGTCGCGCGGATCTTTGACGAACTTCTCGGCCAGCGCGGAAATGTGGACCAGGCCATCCTGGTGCACGCCGATATCGACAAACGCGCCGAAGTTGGCCACGTTGGTCACGACACCTTCCAGCACCATGCCCGGGTACAGGTCGTTGAGCGTTTCGACGCCTTCCTTGAACTGCGCGGTCTTGAATTCAGGACGCGGATCGCGGCCAGGCTTTTCAAGTTCGGCGAAGATGTCGCGCACCGTCGGCAGGCCGAAGCGTTCGTCGGTGAAGTCGGACGGTGACACGCCCTTGAGCGCATCGCGCTGGCCGATGATCTGTTTGACCTCGGCCTTGATCTTGGCAACGATGCGTTCGACCACGGGATAGGCTTCGGGGTGGACCGACGAGGCATCGAGCGGGTTGTCGCCGTTCGGAATGCGCAGGAAGCCCGCGGCCTGTTCGAAGGCTTTCTCACCGAAGCGCGGCACCTTGCGCAGCACCTCGCGAGTGGGGAACGCGCCGTTTTCGTCGCGCCAGGAAACGATGTTCTTGGCCAGCGACGAGTTCAAGCCCGAGACGCGGGCCAGCAACGCAGCCGATGCGGTATTCACGTCCACGCCGACGGCGTTCACGCAATCCTCGACCACGGCGTCCAGCGACCGCGCGAGTTCGCGCTGGTTGACGTCGTGCTGGTACTGACCCACGCCGATGGCCTTGGGATCGATCTTGACCAGCTCTGCCAGCGGATCTTGCAGGCGGCGGGCAATCGACACGGCGCCGCGCAGCGTCACGTCCAGGTCGGGGAATTCCAGCGCGGCGGTTTCCGAGGCGGAATAGACCGATGCGCCGGCTTCGGAGACCACCACGCGGGTGACCTTCAGGTCGGGGAAGCGTTCCATCATGTCGCCCACCAGCTTCTCGCTTTCGCGCGAGGCGGTGCCGTTGCCGATGGCGATCAGGTCGACCTTGTGGCGCGCCACCAGCGCGGCCAGCGTGTTGATGGTGCCGTCGCGATCGCGGCGCGGTTCGAAGGGGTAGACGGTGGTGGTGTCCACGACCTTGCCGGTCTGGTCGATCACGGCGATCTTGCAGCCGGTGCGGATGCCCGGATCCAGGCCCAGCACGGCCTTGGGGCCGGCCGGCGCGGCCAGCAGCAGGTCTTTCAGGTTGGCGGCAAACACGCGGATGGCTTCGGCCTCGCCGCTTTCGCGCAGGCGACCGATCAGCTCGCTTTCAAACGCCGTCAACAGTTTCACGCGCCACGTCCAGCGGCACACTTCGCCCAGCCAGCGCGCACGCGGCGTGGCGTCCAGCGCGAACAGGCCGTTGCCTAGCTTCAGGAAATTGGCGATGCGCGCGACGCACGGGTGCGGCAACTGCGCTTCAAGTTCGGCTTCCAGGCCCAGGCGCAATTCCAGCACGCCTTGCTGACGGCCGCGCAGCAGCGCCAGGATGCGGTGAGAGGGCAAGGTGCGCAAAGGTTCGTTGAAATCGAACCAGTCGCGGAAGTTGGCGCCTTCGGTTTCCTTGCCGTCGATCATCTTGGAATAGATCAGGCCGGTGGACCACAGGTGCTCGCGCATGTCGGCCAGCAGGTCCGCATTTTCAGCGTAGCGCTCGGCCAGGATGTCGCGCGCGCCGTCCAGCGCCGCCTTGGCGTCGTTGATCGACGCTTCGGGGTTCAGGTATTGCGCAGCCAGCGCGGCGGGATCGCAGGCCATGTCGGCCAGGATGGCGTCCGCCAAGGGTTCCAGGCCAGCCTCGCGAGCGATCTGGGCGCGCGTGCGGCGCTTGGGCTTGTACGGCGCGTACAAGTCTTCCAGGCGTTGCTTGGTGTCGGCGGTGGCGATTTCCTGCTGCAATTCGGACGTCAGCTTGCCTTGCTGCGAGATGGACTCAAGGATCGAGCCGCGGCGCTCTTCGAGCTCGCGCAGATAGCCCAGCCGCACTTCCAGGTTGCGCAGCACGGTATCGTCCAGGCCGCCGGTGGCTTCCTTGCGATAGCGCGAAATAAACGGCACGGTGGCGCCGTCATCCAGCAGTTCCACCGCCGAAGCGATTTGGGAGGCGCGCGCGCCCAGCTCGGTAGCAAGCTGCGCGATGATGCGGGCGTTGTCGACGCCAGCGGCGACGTACGTGATAGCGGAAGTTTCAGACATCTCTATACGACGGCAAAAAGGAAAAACAAGGGGCGGATTGTGCCATAAGCGGCTGTTACAGAACGTGCCAGGGTGGACCCTTCTGTCCCTCAGCCAGCCGGAAAGGGCGACGGGCAGGGGGTATCATTTGGTCCTTTCCCACATCAGTGTCTGGCGCCCGAACCGTTATCGGTACCGGTTCACCATAGACTCCGACCGACACTAGGCTGCCGTAATGCTGGACCTGGATATATCCGAATTTTTCGACGAGGACGGGCCGTTGGCTACGGCCATGCCCGGCTACAAGCCTCGCCCTTCGCAGGTGGAGCTGTCACAGGCCATCGGCGATGCCATCAAAGACCGCGCCACTCTGGTGGCGGAAGCCGGCACCGGCATCGGCAAAACCTGGGCCTATCTTGTACCCGCCTTCATCCAGGGCGGCAAGGTGCTGATTTCCACGGGTACGCGCACGCTGCAAGATCAGCTGTTCGCGCGCGACCTGCCTCGTGTGCGCGCGGCGCTGGCTGCGCCCGTCACCGCCGCGCTGCTCAAGGGGCGCGGCAACTACGTCTGCCACTACCATCTTGAACGCCTGCAAGGCGATGAGCGCGCGCTCAAGTCGCGCACTGAAATCCAGCAACTGCGCCAGATCCAGGTGTTCGCGGGCATTACCAAGACCGGTGACCGCAGCGATCTGGCGCAGGTGCCCGAAGACGCCGACATCTGGCAGCGCGTGACCTCGACGCGCGAGAACTGCCTGGGCCAGGAATGCCCGCGCATCCGCGACTGCTTTGTCGTCAAGGCCCGCCGGCAGGCCCAGGAGGCCGATGTGGTCGTGGTCAATCACGCGCTGTTCATGGCCGATCTGGTGCTGCGCGAAGAGGGCGTGACCGATCTGCTGCCGGAGGCCGACACCGTCATCTTCGACGAGGCGCATCAGTTGCCCGATACCGCCACGCGGTTCCTGGGCAGCAGCGTGTCCACGCACCAGCTGATGGATTTCGGCCGCGCGTTGGAAGTGGCCGGCCTGGCCTATGCGCGCGAGGCCGCCAAATGGAGCGACGTCAGCCGGCATCTGGAAACCGCCGCGCGCGAATTGCGCCTGGCCTGTGCGCCGCTGGACCGCATGCCAGGCCGCAAGGCGACGTTTGAAGCCATCCCCAACCCCGAAGAATTCGACGAGGCCCTGGCCGCCTTGCGCGACGCCGTGGATACGGCCACCAAGGCCTTGGGCGCGGTCGCCGAAAAACATCCTGACCTGATGGCAGCGGCGCGCAGTGGCGCCGAGATCTCGGTGCGGCTCAAGCGCTGGGGCACGCCGGGCCGCGCGGGCGGTGCCACGGACGACGAAGGTTGGGGCCGGGATGACCAGGCGCCCGAGCTTGGCGCCGACGCCGCGTTGCCCGATGGACCGTCCACGCCCACCGCTATCCTGGAAGGCGTGGCGGCGGCCACCGAGCAATGGACGGGCCCGGCGGTGCGCTGGGTGGAACACGGCTTGCACCATGTGCGGCTGCACTCCGCGCCGCTGTCCGTGGCGCAGGCGTTCTCCAAATACCGCAAGCCGGGACAGGCCTGGATCATGACGTCCGCCACGCTGTCGGTGAACGGCGAGTTCACCCACTTCACCAGCCAGCTCGGCCTGGAGCGCGCGCGCACGGGCAAGTGGGAATCCCCGTTCAATTATCCCGAGCAGGCGCTGCTGTTCGTGCCACGCGGCATGCCCGAGCCGCAGTCGCCGCAGTTCCTCGATCGTTTCGTCGATACGTTGATGCCCTTGCTGCAAGCCAGCCCGGGCGGCACGCTGGTGCTGTGCACGACACTGCGCGCCGTGGAAAAAGTGGCCACGTTGCTGGCCGACGCTTTTGATGACGCGGGCCATGACTGGCCCTTGCTCAAGCAGGGCGAAGGCACGCGCCGCGATCTGCTTGACCGCTTCTGCAAGCTCAAGCATCCGGTACTGGTGGGCAGCGCCAGCTTCTGGGAAGGCATCGACCTGCCGGGCGACGTGCTGACGCTGGTGGCGATCGACAAGCTGCCGTTCGCGCCGCCTGACGACCCGGTCATCGAAGCGCGCCTGCGCGCTTGCCGCGCACAGGGAGGCAACCCGTTTTCGGAATACCAGCTGCCCGAAGCCGCCATTTCGCTCAAGCAGGGCGCGGGCCGCCTGATCCGCACGGAATCCGACTGGGGCGTGTTGATGGTGGGGGATGCGCGCCTGGTCGAAAAGCCCTATGGCAAGCGCCTGTGGCGGGGCCTGCCGCCGTTTGCACGCACCCGCGAACTGGAAGAAGTGCTGGCGTTTTATCGCCGCAAGCAGGGCGATCAGGACGACTGACGAGACGCCTCCGGGCGATGATCGCGGCAGGCTTGGATCGCTGCCCCGGATCACGCCTGCCTGTTGCACCACCCATGAAAAAGCCCCTCGAATTACTTCGAGGGGCTTTTTTTCCCATGCGCTTGAACGCGCCGATCAATCAGTCGAACGGGTTCCACCAACTGCGGTCGGCCTTCAAGCCTTTGGACTTGAAGTCGCTGTTGGGAAAGTTCTTGTCGTAGACGCGCTGCGCGTCGTTCTTCAAGTCGGTCATGCCCAGTTTGTCGTAGGACTCGACCATCAGGTAGAGCGCCTCTTCGGTGGCGGGGGCGCCCTCGAAGTCGGTGATGACGGTTTGCGCGCGGTTGGCGGCGGCCACGTAGGCGCCCCGCTCGTAGTAGTAGCGCGCGACGTGCACTTCGTTCATGGCGATGGTGTTGACCAGCCACGCGATGCGCTTTTCGGCGTCAACCGAATACTTGCTGTCCGGGTAGCGCTTGATCAGCTCGTTGAAGGCGTCGTAGGACGCGCGCAGGCCCTTGGGGTCGCGTTCGGCGGGATCCTGACCGGTGATGCTGGTCATGAACGCGCTGGCCGGCGTGAAGTTGATCAGGCCCTTGAGGTAGAGCGCGTAGTCGGTGCCGGGGTGGTTCGGGTAGAGCTGTTGGAAGCGATCGATGGCAGCCAGGGCCTGTTCGTTTTCGCCGTCTTTCCAGTTGACGTAGGCCAGCTCAAGCAGGGCTTGCTGGGCGTACACGCCGAATGGGTAGCGGCTTTCGATGGCGGTCAGCCGTTCGCGGGCTTCCTTCCAACCGCCCGAGGACATTTCGGACTTGGCGTCAGCGTAGAGCTGTTCGGCGCTCCAGTTGGTGGTCTTGTCGTATTTGCTGTTGGTCGAGCCGCAACCGGCGATGACGATGACGGCAAATAGCGCGATAACCACGCGCAAAACCGGCCCGCTTCGGGATGCGGGGTTCGAGGGAGCTGCGGAGTGGTGAATCACGAGAATCGTATCCTTGGTGTTAGCATGGCAGGCTGATTATATGATTTGTCTCCATGTCCGATACAGCCGCCGGCACAGATCTCGTTTCCGACGACGAACTCCTGGGCCTTCCTGACGAAAACTCCGACGAAATCACCGAGGCAAACCCCGCCGAAAACCGGGGCGAACCGCAACGTGTAACGGTGCCTTCCAGTACCCGCGCCGACCGGCTGGACAAGGTGCTGGCCGGTTTGTTGCCCGACCATTCCCGCAGCCGGCTGCAAGGCTGGATCGAATCGGGCAACGTGCACGTCAACGGCGCGCCCGGCAAGATCCGGCAGACGGTAGGCCCCGGCGACGAGCTTCTGGTCTGGGCGCAGCCCGCGCCCGACGCGCGCGCCTTCACCCCCGAACCCGTCGAATTTACCGTGGTGGATGAAAGCGCCGACTGGATCGTCGTGAACAAACCTGCCGGTTTGGTCACGCACCCGGGCGCCGGCAACTGGAGCGGCACGCTGCTCAACGGCCTGCTGTATCGCTACCCGGAATTGGCGGCGGTGGCGCGGGCGGGCATCGTTCACAGGCTGGACAAAGACACCTCCGGACTCATGGTGGTGGCCCGCAACGAGAAGGCCCAGACGCATCTGGTGCGCCAATTGCAGGCGCGCAGCATGGGGCGCGAATATATCGCCCTGGCCCACGGCTGGCTGGCGGCCGCCGGCCGGGTCGACCGCGCGATCGGGCGCGATCCGCGCGTGCCGATACGCATGAGCGTCGAGCGCCCCGTGGCTCCCAAACCCGCCATCACCAACTATGCGCCTGCGCGGCGCGGCCAGGTGGATCCGGGCGGTCGGGTTACCGAAGTGGTGTGCCGCCTGGAAACGGGCCGCACCCACCAGATCCGCGTTCACATGGCCAGCCTGGGGCATCCGCTGCTGGCCGACACGATCTATGGCGGCAAGAACATCGCCGGCGCCACGCGCCAGATGCTGCATGCGCGGGCTCTGCATTTCGACGACCCGGGCGGCAGCGGCGACGTCCAATTTGCCGCCGAGGTCCCCGCCGACATGGCGCTAGTTCAGGAAACCATTGCATGGACCGCGTGATCGCCAACCTGCCTGTTGTCACCGGCCCGGCCTGGCCGGGCGTGTCGTACTTCTGCACGACGCGCGCCGGGGGCGTGGGTGTGGCGCCGCACGACACGCTGAACCTCGGGCGCCGTGCTGGCGACGACCCGGACACCGTCACTGAAAATCGCCGCCGAGTGCGCGCCGCCGTACCGGGCGAGCCGCTGTGGCTGCGCCAGGTCCATGGCAGCGAGGTCGTCGATGCCGACGTCGCCGACCTGCCCGACGAACCCGCCGTGGATGCGAGCGTCACGGCGCGACCGGGCCGCGTGCTGGCCATCATGGTGGCCGATTGCCTGCCGGTCGTCATCGCCGACGCCGATGGCCGGGTGCTGGGCGCGGCGCATGCCGGCTGGCGCGGCCTGGCGGGCGGCGTGCTGGAACATACCTTGGCGGCCATGCGCGCCAAGGCGCCCGAGGCCACCGGCTGGCGCGCCTGGGTGGGCCCCGGCATTGGCCCGCGCGAATTTGAAGTGGGCCAGGACGTGCTGGATGCCTTCACGGCGGACGACCCGGCCACGCGCCGGTTCTTCGAGCCCCGGCCGGGCCTGTCGGGCAAGTGGCTGGCGGACCTCGCCGGCTTGGCTGATTTCCGCCTGCGCCGCGCCGGGGTAAAAGAAGTGTCCCAGAGCGGCATGTGCACGGTCTCGGATCCGCAGCGCTTCTTTTCATACCGGCGCGATAAGGAAACCGGACGCATGGCGTTGCTGGCTTGGCTCGACCCGGTTTGATCTGGCGCAAGGGCCTCGCAGATGGCTTGAACCCGTGCCGCGAAACTCCTTGTATACCCGCATTGACAGTGGTGGACCCGGAATGCAACATCAATCGAGCAGTGTCGATAACAAGGTGTGGAAGTGAACGCCAATCTCTCCGCAGGACCCATTCCGGTGAGCGTGGCACCGGAAATCCTGGCCGACATTCAGGCCGAATTCTCTCGCGAGTGGCAGCGCCTTTGTGACGACGCCCGGCGCGGCGCGCTCGCGCCCCCCGCCGACCGCCGCTTTGCCGGCGATGCCTGGGCAAGCAACGGTTCGCATCTTCTGCTGGCGCATACCTACCTGCTGTCGGCACGGGCCATGCAGCGCATGGTCGATGCAGCGCAGGTCAGCGAACCCATGCGCGACCGGCTTCGTTTTTCCATCATGCAGTGGGTCGACGCGCTCTCGCCGTCGAACTTCCTTGCCCTGAACCCTGACGCCCAGCAATCCATCGTGGAAAGCGCGGGCCGCGCGCTGAACGAAGGGCTGGCCAACCTGCTGGGTGACGTCAAGAAAGGCCGCATCACCCAAACCGACGAAACGCAATTCGAGATCGGCCGCAACGTGGCCGTGACGCCCGGCGAGGTGGTGTTCGAGAACAGGCTGTTCCAGCTGATCCAGTACGCGCCCTCGACCGCCACGGTGTACGAGCGCCCGCTGGTGATCGTCCCGCCGAACATCAACAAGTTCTACATCCTGGATTTGCAGCCCGAAAACTCCTTCGTGCGCCATGCCGTGGGCGAGGGCTATACGGTGTTCCTGATTTCCTGGCGCAACCCGGTCGCCAGCGACAACGACGGCGTAGACCGCGCCACCTGGTCCGACTACCTTGACGACGCCGTGCTGCAAGCGCTGCGCGTGGCCAGCGACATCACCAAGCAACCCAAGGTCAACGCGCTGGGCTTTTGCGTGGGCGGCACGATGCTGGCCGCCGCGCTGGCGCTGGCCGAGGCGCGCGGCGAACAGCCGGTGGCGTCGTTGACCCTGCTGACCTCGTTGCTGGACTTTCACGACACCGGCATCCTGAACGTCTTTGTCGACGAAGCCCATGCGTTGTTGCGCGATCAACAATTGGGCAAGGGCGGGCTGATGCCCGGCCGCGACCTGGCCACCACGTTCTCGTTCCTGCGGCCCAACGAGCTGGTCTGGAACTACGTGGTCGGCAACTACCTGAAGGGCCAGAAGCCGCCCCCCTTCGATCTGCTGTTCTGGAATGGCGACAGCACGAATCTGCCGGGGCCGTTCTTTTCCTGGTACTTCCGCAATACCTACCTTGAGAACAATCTGAAGGTGCCGGGCCGCGCGCAGGCCGCCGGCCTGCCTCTGGATCTGACGCGCCTGACGATGCCGGCATATATCTTCGGGTCGCGCGAAGACCATATCGTGCCTTGGGTGTCGGCTTATGCTTCCACGCAACTGCTGCGCGGGCCGCAACGTTTCGTGCTGGGGGCCTCGGGCCACATTGCGGGCGTCGTCAATCCGCCTGCCAAGAAGCGCCGCAGCTACTGGGTCGCCGACGATTTGGGCAAGAAGGGGCACGACATGCCGGGCGATCCCAACGCCTGGTTCGCGCAAAGCACCGAGCACGCGGGCAGTTGGTGGCCGGACTGGACGGCCTGGCTGGCCGACCACTCGGGCAAGCAGGTCAAGGCACGAACAAAATTAGGCAATGCCAGGTACCAGCCGATCGAGCCGGCCCCTGGCAGGTATGTAAAGGTCCGGGCAGCCTGAAACCGCACGACGCGGTTTACCCCGGGACAAGAAGAAGTTAATCAACGAGGCGTCCGTCGCACACAGGAGGAAGTCCAATGAGCGGAAAACTGGCTTACGTAACAGGCGGGATGGGCGGTATCGGCACCTCTATTTGCCAGCGCTTGGCCAAGGATGGCTTTCGCGTCGTGGCAGGTTGCGGCCCCAGCCGCAACTACCAGCAATGGCTGGATGAGCAGGCTGCGCAGGGCTACACGTTCTATGCTTCGGTAGGCAACGTGTCCGATTGGGAATCCACGGTGAAGGCCTTCGAAAAGGTCACCGCGGACCTGGGCCCGGTCGACGTGCTGGTCAATAACGCGGGCATCACCCGCGATGGCCTGTTCCGCAAAATGAGCGCCGACGACTGGCGCGCGGTGATCGACACCAACCTGAACAGCCTGTTCAACGTGACCAAGCAGGTCATCGAAGGCATGGTTGAACGGCAGTGGGGCCGCATCATCAACATCAGCTCGGTGAACGGGCAGAAGGGCCAGTTCGGCCAGACCAACTATTCCACCGCCAAGGCCGGCATTCACGGCTTCACCATGGCGTTGGCGCAGGAAGTGGCCAGCAAGGGCGTCACGGTCAATACGATTTCGCCGGGCTACATCGGTACGGACATGGTTCGCGCCATTCGTCCCGAAGTCCTGGAAAAGATCGTGGCCACCATCCCCGTGCGCCGCCTGGGCACGCCGGAGGAAATCGCGTCCATGACGTCGTGGTTGGCGTCGGACGAATCCGGTTTTTCGACCGGCGCGGACTTCTCGCTCAACGGCGGCCTGCACATGGGCTGATGAAGGCTAGCGGGCTGCCCCCCGGCGGCTCAAGGCGCTGGAAGGCCTCGGGGAGAGGGCCTTCCGGCATTACACTCAACCTTATTCGAAGTCTAAGAGATCGCCCGATCCGGGGACACACATGACGCAAGCACAAACCGGCGCCAGCCTGCGCCTGATTAAAAAATACCCCAACCGTCGCCTATACGACACCCGGACCAGCACCTACATCACTCTGGCAGATGTCAAGCAACTGGTTCTGGCCAATGAAGAATTCCAGGTGGTCGACGCCAAGAGCGGCGAAGATCTGACCCGCAGCATCCTTTTGCAGATCATTCTGGAAGAGGAAAGCGGCGGCATGCCCATGTTCTCGTCGAACATGCTGTCGCAGATCATCCGTTTTTACGGGCACGCCATGCAGGGCATCATGGGTTCTTACCTTGAGAAGAACATCCAGGCCTTCATGGAAATCCAGACGCGCATGGCGGAACAGTCCAAGGGGCTGTACGGCAGCCAGTTCGGTCCGGAAGCCTGGACGCAGTTCATGAACGTGCAAACGCCCATGCTGCAAAACATGATGAACAACTACATCGACCAGAGCAAAAACCTGTTCGTGCAGATGCAGGATCAAATGCAGGACCAGACGCGCGCCATGTTTTCGACGTTCCCGTTCACGCCCGGCAGCACGCCGGGCCAGGGCCGCAAGTAAGCGCCAAGAGGCAAGGGCGCTTCCCACGCCTTTGCTCTGACAGCAGCCGGTGCGGCGTTGCCCCGCCGGCTTTTTTGTGGACGCTTCTTTCGTTGAGGTTGCGCAATGAACTGATGCATTCCGACCCTCTGGGTTCAGGGATATGTCAGTTTTTTTCGATACATTAATGCAAACGGTTCTTGTTTATGTTTCTAGAGCCGATTTCTCATTTGTGTCTCAAGGATTAAGCACATGATCAAGAAAGCCTTGGCGCTGGCCATTGTCGCCCTGAGCGTGTCGGCCGCCAACGCAGCCGAATACCCCATCGGCAAGCCGGTTGAGAAGGGTGGCATGGAAATTGGCGCGGTCTACCTGCAGCCGATCGAAATGGACCCGCCCGGGATGATGCGCCCCGCCAAGGATTCCGATGTCCACCTTGAGGCCGACATCCACGCCACCGCTGGCAACAAGACGGGCTTTCCGGAAGGCGAGTGGGTGCCTTACCTGGTCGTGAATTTTGAGATCCAGAAGGTCGGCAGCCAGAACGTGCAGAAAGGCACCTTCATGCCGATGGTCGCCAACGACGGGCCGCACTATGGCGACAACGTCAAGCTGGAAGGCCCGGGCAAGTACAAGCTGAAGTATTCGATCCTGCCGCCGTCCGAGAACAAGATGGCGCACTTCGGCCGTCACGTCGACAAGGAAACCGGTGTGGGTCCGTGGTTCGAACCCTTTGAACTGGAATACGAATTCGTCTATGCCGGCACTGGCAAGAAGGGCGGATATTGATCGTGCGCCGCCTGCTTCGCGTTGTTGCCGCCGCGCTGATCGGCCTGGCCGGCTTTGCCGGCACGGCGCCCGCGCAGGCGGATGAATTGCCCACGTTCACCTTGCGCTTCAAACCGGACGGAACGTTCGAGCCGGCCACGCTGGAAGTGCCGGCCGGCCGTTTCAAGATTGAACTCATCAATGAAAGCAACGAGCCGGTGGAATTCGAGAGCATTCCCCTGCGCAAGGAAAAAGTGCTGGGGCCGGGGGTGAAATCCTTCGTCGTCATCACCATTTCCCGTCCCGGCGAGTATCCCTTCTTTGATGACTTTCACCAAAGCGTGAAAGGCACCCTGGTCGTCAAGCCCAAGGAATAAGCGGTAGCTATAAATGGAACAGGTCCTCTTTATCGTTTGGCGTGAAAGCGTCGAAGCCATGCTGGTGGTGGGCATTTTGTACACCTGGCTGCGCGCGACGCCCGAAGGCAAGCGCGGGCTCAATTACCTCTGGGGCGGCGTGGCGGCGGGCCTGGCATTGGCCGTCGCGTTGGCCCTGGTACTGCTGGGTGTGTCGACCTGGCTCAGTGACGAAGGCCAGGAATGGTTCCAGGCCATCATGTCGCTGGCGGCGTGCGCGCTGGTCGTGCAGATGGTCGTGTGGATGAAAAAGCATGGCCGCACCTTGAAGGGCGAACTGGAAAGCGGCGCGCGCAGTTCCATCGCCAACGACAACTGGTGGGGCTTGTTCGTGCTGGTGGCTATCGCCGTGGCACGCGAAGGCAGCGAGACCGTGGTGTTCCTGTATGGCACCGTCTCGGCCGGCGAGGGCGGCGGCGACATGTTCAAGCTTGCCCTGGCGGGCGTCGCCGGTTTTGCCGTTGCCTTGCTGACTTTCTGGCTGCTGCAACTGGGCGGCAAGCTGATTACCTGGCGGCGCTTTTTCCGCGTGACCGAAATCCTGCTGTTGCTGCTGGCCGGATCGCTGCTGGTGGGCGGCCTGGATCATCTGATTTCGCTGGACGTTTTGCCCACGATCATCGACCCCGTCTGGGACAGCTCGTGGCTGTTGAGCGACAGCACCGGCGTGGGTAAGATCCTGGCGGACTTTGCTGGCTACCGCGCCCTGCCAGCCCTGATCTCGGTGCTCTTGTGGGTGGCTTATTGGATCGTGGTCTGGGCGTTGCTGCGCTGGGTAGGCGGCAAGCCTGCCCGGGCGCCGGCGCCGGTGGGCAACGCATCCTGATTCCGACGTGATGCCGGACTGAACATTGAAGGTTTGACCATGGCAGCTGTACTCGGGAGGGTGACCTCCCGGATCGCCGATTTTCTCCGTGACCATGCCCCGCTGTTGCGCAAGCTGCAGTGGGGCATTGTTGCGATATACGCGTTCTTGTTGATCGTGCCCGCGATCCTGCCCTTGCCGGGCAATGCGGCCTCGGTCTTCAACAACCTGACCATCGTGGCGCAGTTCGCCTTCTGGGGCGTCTGGTGGCCCTTCGTGCTGATCTCGATGCCGATTCTGGGCCGCGCCTGGTGTGGCTGGCTTTGCCCGGAAGGCATGCTGACCGAATGGGCCAGCGAGCGCGGACAGGGGCGCGCCATTCCTAAATGGATGCGCTGGGGCGGCTGGCCGTTCGTGGCCTTTGCGTTGACGACGGTGTACGGCCAACTGGTCAGCGTGTATCAATACCCGCTGGCCGTGCTGGCCGTGCTGGGCGGCTCGACCGTCGCGGCCATGATCGTCGGCTGGCGCTATGGCCGCAGCAAGCGCGTGTGGTGCAAATACCTGTGCCCGGTCAATGGCGTGTTCAACCTGCTGGCCAAGCTGGCGCCGTGGCACTTCAAGGTCGACGAAGAAAAGTGGCGCCACCCGGTCATCCGGATCGAGCCCATCAACTGTGCGCCGCTGGTTCCGCTGCGCCACATGAAGGGCGCGGGCGATTGCCACGTTTGCGGCCGGTGCAGCGGCTATCGCGGCGCCATCGCGCTGACGCCGCGTTCGCCCGAAGAAGAGATCGTGCACGTCGCCGACGGCGACGCGTGGCAGACGGCCTTGCTGTGCTTCGGCTTGATGGGCATCGCCATCGGCGCATTCCTCTGGAGCGCCAGCCCGTGGTATGTGACGGCCAAGCAGTGGGCAGCGACGTGGCTGGTCGAGCATGACATCATGTGGCCGTTGATGGACAACGCGCCCTGGTACATCCTGACGCATTACCCCGACGTCAATGACAGCTTCTCGTGGCTGGACGGCGCGGGCATCCTGATGTTCGTCATCGGCGCGACCGTGATCGTGGGCGGCGCCAGCTTTCTGTCGCTGTGGTTGGCCGACCGTCTGGCGCCCGCGGCGTCGCCGGTCAATGCTCCGGCGGCCCGCTGGATCCGTCCGGGCGTGCACAAGCTGGCGCAGGCGCTGATTCCGTCCGCGGGCATCGGCGTGTTCCTCGGCCTGTCAGCCACCACCATCAATCTGCTCAAGCATGAAGGCGTGCAAGCCGCCTGGGCCGGCCCGGTGCGTTTCACGCTGTTGACGCTGGCCGTGCTGTGGACCTTGCGCCTGTTCGCGCGGCTGCTGTCGCCGCGCCCCGTCAGCGTCACGCGCAAGCTTGCCGCGTGGATCGTGCTGGCTGCAGGCCTGGCGCCGTTCTGCATGGCCTGGGTGTATTTCTTTGCAATCTGGTAAGCGATAGGCGATGGATCGCGGCGCGGCGCTGCGATAAAGTGGGAAGCCCTGCCGGGATCTCCGGCGCCTTCCCGCCTTGATGTCCTTCATGAGCTCCTACGCCTTTCGCCTGCTTAACGTATTCGCCTCGACCACTTTCGGCGGCAACCAGCTTTGCGTGTTTGAAGACGCGCGCGGCATGGACGACGCCACGATGCTGAATCTCGCGGCGCAATTCAATCTTTCCGAAACCACGTTCATCCTGCCTTCCGACAAGGCCGATGCACGCGTGCGCATCTTCACGCCGGGCTACGAAATGAAGTTCGCCGGCCATCCCACGATCGGCACCTCGCAAGTCGTGCGCGATCTGCGTCGCACCGGCGACGCCTTGACCCTGGAATTCGCGGCGGGCGTCGTGCCCGTTCAAGCCCAGGCAGATGCCTGGACCTTCACCGCGCCGTGCCCCGGCGGCGTGCGCACGGCGGCTCCGGAAATGGATCGCGCGGACATCGCGGCCTTGGTGGGATTGACGTCCGACGATCTGGCGGACGAGCCGATCTGGGTGGATACCGGCGCCGACCAGCTGCTCGTGCCCTTGGCCAGCGTGGACGCCGTCCGCCGCGCCGCGCCCGACTCGTCCCGGTTAAGCCGCTGGCAGGCCAGCAGCCTGGGGCGCAAAACCATGTACCTGTTTGCGTTCGACGAAGGCCGCGTCCACGACGCGCGCCAAGTCGTGGTGGCGCGCTATTTCTTTGCGAAGGCGGGCGGTGGCGTGGACGAAGATGCCGGCACGGGTTCGGCCTGCGCCAATCTGGGTGGCTGGCTGATCCACAAGAAGCGGGCGTTGCCGGCCAGCATCCTGGTCGAACAGGGCGATCAGATGGGCAGGCCGTGCCGGCTGCTGTTGGATGTGCATGACGATGGCCGCATCCAGGTGGGCGGCCGTGCCCTGGAGATCGGCCGGGGCGTCGTCAACCTCTGAGTTGGGGCGGTGGCAGGCCTGAGCATCGTCGGTCTCTGAGCGTTGGCGTGCATGCCGACCGCGCCACCCATAAAAAAAACGGCGCCTGTGTCACCACAGGCGCCGCCTTTCTCTCTAGGCCTCGGTATGGAACGGGGCCGTCCTTACTTCTTGGTCGGGTCGACCTTGATGTTGTTCTTCACCTGCTTGACCCCTTCAACGCCACGGGTGACGGTAGCGGCATGATCGGCTTCTGCCGCCGTGCCCACGGTACCGGTCAGCGTCGCGACGCCGTTGTTGGTTTCCACGGCGATGTCCAACGCGCTCAGTTGCTTGTCGGCAACGTAGGCGGCCTTGATCTTGGTCGTTACGGTCGCATCGGAGGCGTATTCGCCCACGGATTGCTTGGGCTTGCCATCATCCGCTGCGAAAGCCATGGAAGTGAAGACAGCGCCA
Source organism: Achromobacter piechaudii NBRC 102461 (assembly GCF_001571245.1). Lineage (GTDB taxonomy): Bacteria > Pseudomonadota > Gammaproteobacteria > Burkholderiales > Burkholderiaceae_B > Achromobacter > Achromobacter piechaudii. The sequence continues at coordinate 872,256 of NZ_BCTK01000005.1, forward strand.
GTTCCCAGTGCGGCGGCGGCGATCAGCTTGCGAAATTCCATAGTCGTGCTCCTTATTAGTATGGTCTGCCGCGTCAGGTGTCGGCGCGGCAGGCAATCAAATCAAATTTCTAGATGAGGGTATGCGTTCTATCGGCGTGTTCTATTTTTTTCGCAGCGCGCCGCTCAAGATGGACAAGAGCGCCAGCACCAGGAAGACGAAGAACAGGATCTTGGCGATACCCGCGGCCCCGGCGGCAATGCCACCAAAGCCGAGAACCGCCGCGATGATCGCGATGACGAAGAAAACTACGGCGTAATGCAACATGTCAGCTTCTCCTGTGAGTTCGACCGATCAAGGCGGGGGCGGATTCAGGGATTGCGGTCGAAGAAATCCCGGACTTCCTTTTGCGCTTCATCCTTGGTCTTGCCATACCGCTCCTGGATCAGGCCAGCCAGACGTTCGGCGTTGCCTTCCGTGCGGGTCAGTTCGTCATCGGTGAGCTCACCCCAGGCGGCTTTGGCCTTGCCAGTCAGTTGCTTCCACTTGCCGGCGATGATGTCGTTATTCATGGTGACCTCTCTTCTTATCTTCGTGCGTTGCAGGGCTTATGGCCTATAAGTGCCTGCTGTCGCGGTTGACTTGAACGCTGATCAGCTAGCCCCTAACGTACGAGCGCTCCCCAGGGGCTGTCAAACGCCGCTGTGGGTAAATGTAACAGCGCGATGGCCCATTCCAGATAGGCTTTCCGCCCGAAGAAACGCGAACCGGCGCGCTCGGCAGGAGTTACATTCCGGCAATGTCTTGTCCCCTTTTGAGCGGGGCTAGTAACGGAAGATGCGACGTTTTCGGGGTGTTTTTGCGTGTTCTTCTGCGCTGGTCGACGTCTGTCGCGCCCGGTATAGTCGTGCGGGACCACAAGCGATTCATCAACGAAGAGGAAGAGCACGCATGACGCAACGACTTTGCAGCGCTATCTTGCTGACGCTGGCCGCCCTGGCGGCGGTGGGATGCACGCACGTCACGGACCGTTATCAAGCGGCTGTGCCTGCTGTTGTGGCGCAGGCCCCGAGCACCTGATCGCGCAAGGCGAGGGCGGCCGGCCGCTCGCTTGCCCAATGCAAACGGGGCGCTTGCGCGCCCCGTTATTCGTTTGCGGCGGGCGTGTCGCCCCGCCGCGCGCCAGACATCAGGACTGGGCGATGCGCTCGGCGATATGCGCCAGCGCCTCTTCCACCTGGTCCACCAGGATCAGGCAAAGATCACCGGCTTGCAGTCGCGCCAAGGCGGTATCGATGGCCAGGAATTCACCATGGATTTCCTCGATGTGCTGGGTGCGCGGCGCACCGACCAGGCCTTCCTGCAGCAGCGCCAGCACCTCGCCGTCGGCGCGACCGCGCTGGCATTGGTCCTGGTACAGCAGCACGTCATCGAAGGCAGCGCCCAGGATCTCCGTCTGCATGCGGATGTCTTCATCGCGGCGGTCGCCCGCCCCGCTGATCACGACCGAACGGCGCTTGGCCGGCATGGCGTCCACCGCGCGCACCAGCGCCAGGATGGCGTCCGGGTTGTGACCGTAGTCGGCGATGACCGTGGCGCCTCGGTAGTCGAACACATTGAAGCGGCCCGGCGCCGTCTGCGCGTCGTTCACGAAGGTGGCCAGCCCACGGCGCACCACCTCCCAGTCCAGGTTCAACGCCCACGCCGCCGCAATCGACGCCATGGCGTTCTCGACCTGGAAGGTGATCGTGCCATTGCGGGTCAACGGAATGTCGGCCAGCGGGAAGCGGATTTCTTCCGCGCCCTGTGCCGCCACGATCGCATCGCCATCGCGGTACACCGACCGCAGGCCTTGCGCGCGGTGCGTGGCCAGTACCGGGTGGTTGCGGTCTTCGGCGAAGTAGGTGATCGAGCCGGGGCAACTGGCGGCCATCTCGGCAACGATGGGGTCGGCGGCATTCAGCACCGCCGTGCCGGACGGATGCACGTGCTGCACGATGACGCGCTTGACCACGGCCAGGTCTTCAACGGTGCTGATGTAGCCCAGGCCCAGGTGGTCGCCCATGCCGATGTTGGTGACGATGGCCACGTTGCACCGGTCAAACGCCAGGCCCTCGCGCAAGATGCCGCCGCGCGCGGTTTCGAAGACGGCGGCGTCCACGTCCGGGTGCATCAGCACGCTGCGGGCGCTGCGCGGGCCGCTGCAATCGCCCGTGTCGATGCGCAGGTTGTCGATATACACGCCGTCGGAATTCGTCATGCCGACGCGGTTGCCGGCAGCGCCCAGCAGGTGAGCCGTCAGGCGCACCGTCGTGGTCTTGCCGTTTGTACCGGCCACGGCCACCACCGGAATGCGGCCGTCGTCGCCGTCCGCGTACATGTTGGCGATGATGGCTTCGCCCACCGGGCGGCCTTTGCCGAACGAAGGGTTCAAGTGCATGCGCAGGCCGGGCGCGGCGTTCACTTCGACCACGCCGCCGTGCTGCTCTTCCAGGGGATAGAGCACGCTTTCGGCCACGACGTCCACGCCGCAGATATCCAGCCCGATCATCCGGGCGGCCGACACGGCGCGCGCCGCCATCTCGGGATGCACTTCATCGGTCACGTCGGTGGCCGATCCCCCCGTGCTGAGGTTGGCGTTGTTGCGCAGGAAGATGAGGGTGCCGGGAGGCGGGACGGAATCCGCGTCGAAGCCCTGCTTTTGCAGCGTGGCCAGCGCGATGTCGTCAAAGCGGATCTTGGTGAGCGAGGTGGCGTGGCCGTCCCCGCGCAAGGGGTCCGCGTTGACCTGATCGACCAGTTCGCGGATGGTGTGCTGCCCATCGCCCGTCACTTGCGGCGGATCGCGGCGCGATGCCGCGACCAGCGCGCCACCCACCACCAGCAGGCGGAAGTCGTGGCCGGGAATGTAGCGTTCAACGATGACTTCCGAGCTGACTTCCTCGGCAACTTCAAAGGCCTGGATGACGCGTTCGCGCGTTTCGATGTTGACGGCCACGCCCCGGCCCTGGCTGCCATCGCGGGGCTTGACGACCACGGGGCCGCCCAGCTCCTGCGCGGCTTCCCAGGCCTCTTCGGCCGTGGTCACGGAACGGCCCATCGGCACCGGCACGCCGGCGGCGTCCAGCAGCATCTTGGTCAGGTCCTTGTCCTGGGCGATCGATTCCGAGATGGCGCTGGTCAGGTCGGTTTCGGCGGCCTGGATGCGGCGCTGCTTGCTGCCCCATCCGAACTGCACCATGCTGCCTTGCGTCAGGCGGCGATAGGGAATGTTGCGCGCGACGGCGGCGTTCACGATGGAACCGGTGCTGGGTCCCAGGCGCACATCTTCGTCCAGCTCGCGCAGGCGCTTGAGCGCATCGGGCAGGTCGAACGGCGTGTCGTCCAGCGCGGAGCGCACCAGTTGCTGCGCCAGTTCCATGGCCAGCAAGCCGACTTCTTCTTCGCTGTACTCGACCACGACTTGGAAGACGCCTGGTTCGACGGTGGACGAAGCGCGCCCGAACGTCACGGGGCAGCCGGCGTGTGCCTGCATCGTCAGCGCGACCATCTGCAACACGTGCGCGATCGATACCGCGCCTTGATGGCCTTCCGGCCGCATCAGGCCCATTTGCGGGAGCCGCGCGCGCAGACGGGCTTCGAACTCGGGCAGGTTATCGATGGAGCATTCGGCGTCGGCGCACGAAACGATGGCCTCGATCGCCGTGTTCTTGCTCCACAGATTGGGGCCGCGCAGGGCACGGATACGGGAAACTTCCATGGCAGGTATTCCTGTCAGTATTGTTGAATCCAGCGGCGCACCAGATCGATGGTGGGCCCGGAGAACGCTTCGTCGGATTGCAGCAGGACGAAATCGTCCGCCGCGATGCCGTTCAGCACGCTCTCGATGGCCTTGCCATGGTCCGGCTCGTCCTGGATGTCTTTCACGCGGCTGCCTTGCGACAGCCCCTGGCGCAGCAGCGCGCGCGCCTGGCCTTCGGGACGCTTGCTTTGCACGGTCTTGTCGTCATAGAGCACGACGCGGTCAAAGGCGTCGCCCAGCAAGCGGCCCTGTTCGATCAGATCGGCGTCGCGGCGGTCGGCGCCAGCGGAATAGACCGCGGCTCGGCGTGCTGCCGGGAACTGGTCGATGGCGGCGATCAGCGGGCGCAGGGCCGACGCGTTGTGCACGTCGTCCACCACCACGGTGCTGCCGTTGCGCTCGAACAGCGTGAACTGCCAGGGCGCATCGGCCTGGTCGATGTCGAACGTTTCGATGCCAGCGCGGATCAGCTCCACGGGGATGTCCAGCGCCCAGGCGGCGCCGACCGCAGCCAGCACGTTTTCGACCTGGAACGCCACGCGCCCGCCATGCGTCAACGGAATGGCGGCCACATCGGCCAGCCGTTCTTCGCGCGCGCCTTGCGCCAGGATGATGCCGCCGTCGCGCACGAACACCGCGCGGCCGTCTTGCTGCAAATGCGCGGCGATGGCGGGCAGGGCGGGATCGATGCCGAAGAAAATCACGGCGCCATCGCACAGCTCGGCCATTTCCACCACGCGCGGGTCGCGCGCATTGAGCACGGCCGCGCCGGTCGGCAGCACCACGTCGACCTGCGTGCGGAACACATTGAACATGCGCTCCGTTTCGTTGATGTCGAAGTCGCCGAGGTGGTCGGCGTCGTCGATGTTGGTCACCACGCCGACCTGGCAGCGGTCGTAGGCCAGACCCTGGCCCAGGATGACGCCGCTGTCGTTTTCAATGACGGCTGCATCCACGTTGCGGTTCATCAAGAGGCGCGTGCCGGAAGCGAAGTCCGCGCGGTCGCCCTTTTGCACCAGACGGCGGTCCAGGTAGAGGCCTTCGCTGCACGCCAGGCCCGTGCGCTTGCCGGACAGGTGCAGCAGGCGCGACACCAGCCGCGCCACGACGGTTTTGCCGTTGGTGCCGGTCACGCCCACGATGGGGATGCGGCCCGCGTCGCCTTCGGGGAACAGGTGGTCGACGATGGCGCGGCCCACCGGGCGCGGCGTGCCGTCGGCCGGCTTCAGGTGCATCAGCAAGCCCGGGCCGGCGTTGACTTCGACGATGGCGCCGCGCTGTTCGTCCAGCGGACGCGTGATGTCTTCCGCCACCAGATCGACGCCGGCAATGTCCAGGCCCACCACGCGGGCGGCCAGCGTGACGGTGGCGGCGATGCTGGGGTGCACGCGGTCGGTGACGTCGAAAGCGACGTTTCCGCTGCGCTGCACCAACACACGCTGCCCGTCGGCCGGTACGCTGTCTTCCGACATGCCCTGACGCGCGATTTCCAGCCGCGCGGCCGAATCCAGCCGGACGAAGTTCAGCGGATGGTTTTCAGTGCGGCCGCGACGCGGATCGATATTGATCTGGCAGTCGATCAGTTCGGCAATGGTGGACTTGCCGTCGCCCGTCACCCAGGCCGGCTCGCCGGCGGCGGCGGCCACCATTCGATTGCCCACCACCAGCAAGCGGTGTTCGTTGCCCAGCACGAAGCGCTCGACGATGACGCCGCTGCCTTCGTCCACCGCCACGCGGTAGGCGGAAACAACCTCTTCGCGGGTAGTCAGGTTGGTGAAGACGCCCCGGCCATGGTTGCCGTCATAGGGCTTGACCACCACGGGCAGGCCGATGTCTTCGGCGGCTTCCCAGGCGTCGTCCTCGCTGCGCACCAGGCGGCCTTCGGGCACGGGCACGCCGCAGGTGGACAACAGTTCCTTGGTCAGATCCTTGTCGCGCGAAATGCCTTCGGCGATAGCGCTGGTGCGGTCGGTCTCGGCCGTCCAGATGCGGCGTTGCGCCGAGCCGTAGCCGAACTGGACCAGGTTGCCTTCAAACAGGCGGATATAGGGAATATCGCGATCGTCGGCGGCATCCACGATGCAGGCCGTGCTGGGTCCCAGGCAATGCTTGTCCACCAGGCTGCGCAGTTTGGCGATGGTGGCGGGCACGTCGAACGGGCGGTCCTCGATGGCGGCCATGACCAGGTCGCGGGCTTCGTTCAGGGCGGTGCGGGTGACCTGTTCCTGCCAGGCGCGCACGACAACCTTGTACACGCCGCGGGTCGAGGTTTCGCGGGCTTTGCCGAAGCCGCCGCGCAAGCCGGCCAGGTTCTGCAATTCCAGCGTGACATGTTCAAGAATGTGGCCGGGCCAGGTGCCTTCTTTCAGGCGAGCCAGGAATCCGCCGCGTACACCGGGGCTGCATCGATGTTCAATCAGGGTCGGCAGCCATTCGGACAAGCGCTCGTAAAACCCGGGAATGGTGTTGGACGGATAGTCTTCCAACTCACCAATATCCACCCACGCTTCCAGGACCGGGCGATACGTCCAAATGTTCGGGCCGCGCAAAGCCACGACATCGAGAAATTCAATGTCTTTCTTTTTCATGTTTTAATTTACTTGAGAAGCAGGTTGGCACGCGCGGACGCCCCTATGTAAGACCGCGAATTTATTACGAATTTTTGGGGTTGCGCTGTAAGAATAATGCCAACGAGTGGGGGATCCCAGATATTCCTAATTAGAAAAATCGGCTGCTACTATACGACGCCTTCAAGGCGTGAACTCGTTGTGTTGTAAGGAAGGGACACGTTTACCGCCCTGGGTGGTAAACCGGTTGCCGCCTAGTAGGGCAGAGTCCTGGCCCGGTATGCGTTCCAATGAAAAAACCACACCTGCTTTCCGGCCTTGCCGATGCCTTTCCTGCCCGCTGGCGGGATGAAATCCGCGCAGAATTAGCGGACGGCGAAAACTTGCTGGCCTGGGTCGAAATAGACCTGGACCAGCGGCTGAAGTTCCAGCCTGGGCTGGTTGCCGCGACCGATCGACGCCTGCTGGCCCGTAACGCCGCCGACAACGGCTGGGAATCCTGGGTCTATGGGCCGCAACTGACGCTTAACCTGACCGATCACGCAGGCGCCGCCGTGCTGGAATTGCACGACGATACCGCGCGTCTGGCAATCTGGCGCTTCACGCTGGCGCGTAATCCGGCGGCGCTGCGCCTGTTGGCGCAGTTTGAATCGCAACAGGCGATCCGGCTGTCCGGCCAGCAGCAGGAAACGCCTCAGGAACGCAACTGCACCGTCTGCAATAACGTTATTCCGGCGGGCGAAGAAGAGTGCCCGACCTGCAACCAGGAACAAGCCGCGCCGTCCTCGACCTGGGCCTTGCTGCGCTTGTGGCGTTTCGCGCGCCCGTATCGCGGCCCCTTGCTGGCCGGCTTCATCCTGACGCTGCTGGGTACGGCCGCCACCCTGGTGCCGCCTTACCTGACCATGCCGCTGATGGACGACGTGCTGATTCCGTTCCAGAACGGCGCGCCGATCGACTATGGCAAGGTCCGTCTGTATCTCAGCGGGCTGCTGGCTTCCGCCTTCCTGGCCTGGGGGCTGGGTTGGGCGCGGACCTACATCCTGGCCTGGGTCAGCGAGCGCATCGGGGCAGACCTGCGCACCACTACTTATGAGCATCTTCAGCAGCTGTCGCTGGAATACTTTGGCGGCAAGCGCACGGGTGATTTGATTTCCCGCATCGGTAGCGAGACCGACCGCATTTGTGTGTTCCTGTCTTTGCACTTGCTGGACTTCGCTACCGACATCCTCATGATCGTCATGACGGCGGTGATCCTGGTGTCGATCAATCCTTGGCTGGCCCTGGTCACGCTGGTGCCGCTGCCCTTCATTATCTGGATGATCCACGCGGTGCGCGATCGCTTGCGGCATGGCTTTGAAAAGGTCGACCGCATCTGGTCCGAGATCACCAATGTGCTGGCCGATACTATTCCCGGCATACGCGTGGTCAAGGCATTTGCGCAGGAAAAGCGTGAAGTCGCGCGCTTTCGTGAAGCCAATAATCGCAACCTGGAAGTCAACGACCGCGTGAATACGACGTGGTCGCTGTTTTCGCCCACGGTCACGTTGCTGACCGAAGTGGGGCTGCTGGTGGTGTGGATATTCGGTATCTGGCAGGTGTCGCAAAAGCAGATCACCGTGGGTGTGCTGGCCGCGTTCCTTGCCTATATCGGGCGCTTTTATCTGCGCCTGGATTCGATGAGCCGCATCGTGTCGGTCACGCAGAAAGCAGCGGCGGGCGCCAAGCGCATCTTCGACGTGCTGGACCATGTGTCCAGCGTTCCCGAACCGCAGAAACCGGCCACGCTGCCCCACATCAACGGCCGTATCGAACTGCGTGACGTGGGCTTTCGCTATGGCAACCGCCAGGTGATACGCGGCCTGGACCTGACCATCTCGCCGGGCGAAATGATTGGTCTGGTGGGCCACAGCGGATCGGGAAAGAGCACGCTGATCAACCTGATCTGCCGCTTCTATGACGTTTCCGAAGGCGCGGTGCTGGTGGACGGCATCGACATCCGTTCGGTGCGTGTCGCCGATTACCGGCGCAACATCGGGCTGGTGCTGCAAGAGCCTTTCCTGTTTTTCGGCACCATCGCCGAGAACATCGCCTACGGCAAACCCGACGCGACGCGCGATGAAATCGTCGCCGCCGCTCGCGCCGCCCATGCTCATGAATTCATCCTGCGCCTGCCGCATGGCTATGACTCGCTGGTGGGCGAGCGTGGCCAGGCCTTGTCGGGCGGCGAACGCCAGCGCATCTCGATTGCGCGCGCGCTGCTGATCGACCCGCGCATCCTGATCCTGGACGAGGCCACCTCGTCGGTGGACACCACGACCGAAAAGGAAATCCAGAAGGCGCTGGACAACCTGGTGCGCGGGCGCACCACGATTGCCATCGCCCACCGCCTGAGCACCTTGCGCAAGGCCGACCGGTTGGTCGTGCTGGACCGTGGCCAGATCATCGAGCAAGGGCCGCACGAAGAACTGATGGCTCGCGAGGGCGCGTACTACCGTCTCTACCAGGCGCAGGCGCGCCAGGCGGAAGCCGACGCGCAAGCGTCGGGCAGCGAAGACATGGCCGCCGTGGCCTGACGCGGAACCGGGATTATCTTCATGAAGTTGCCGACCTTTCAGCTGCGCCGCAATGCCTTTGGGCGTCTGGAATTCACGTCCGCCGACGGCCAGACGTACGAAGGGGTCATCCCCGTGCGCGCCTTTCCCATCAGCGAAGCGGGACGCGGCCTGTCGCTGGTCACCAGCGATGGCCACGAACTGGTGTGGATCGAACACCTGTCCGACGTGCCGGCGCCGCAACGTGCGCTGATCGAGGAAGAGCTTGCCGGGCGCGAATTCATGCCCGAGATTCGCAAGCTGGCCAGCGTGTCCAGCTTCGCCACGCCCAGCACGTGGAAGGTCGAGACGGATCGCGGCCCCACGTCTTTCACGCTGCGCGGCGAGGAAGACATACGCCGTCTGAGTCCGCAAACGCTGCTGATCGCCGATAGCCACGGCATTTTCTATCTGGTGCGCGACATCCTGTCGCTGGACAAGCACAGCCGCAAATTGCTGGACCGCTTCCTGTAGCCAGGCGCCGCGCGTTATGCGCTGCCCTTGAACGGCGTGTGCGATTCCAGTTCGCCCAGATAGTCCGTGACGGCCGAGGTTTCTTCATCCAGGAAGTTCTGGATCGCCTCGGCAAACCCCGGGTGCGCGACCCAGTGTGCCGACCACGTTGGCGTGGGCAGCAGGCCACGCGCCATCTTGTGTTCGCCTTGCGCGCCGCCTTCGAAACGGCGCATGCCGTGCGCGATGCAATAAGCAATCGATTGCAGGTAGCAGGTTTCGAAGTGCAGTCCCGGCACGTATTCCGTGGCGCCCCAGTAGCGGCCGTACAGCACGTCGCCCCCGGCCAGGTTCAATGCCGCCGCCACCGGCACGCCATCGCGTTCGGCCAGGATCAGCACGAAAGCCTCGGGCTGCTCCCGATGCGCGCGTTCAAAGAAATCGCGGTTCAGATAAGGCGGGTTGCCGTGTTGGAAATAGGTACGGCAATAACAGTCGTAGAAAAAACCGAGTTCGTCGGGCCCGATCTGCGCGCCGCGCAGCCAGCGAAATGACAAACCGGCCGCGCTGACCTTCTTGCGATCCTGGCGGATCTTCTTGCGCTTGTCGTGGCTCATGAGCGCCAGGAACGCATCAAAATCCGCACAGCCCGGATTGGTCCAATGAAACTGCACGCTTTCGCGGATCATGAACCCGGCCTCGCGCAGCACCAGCATGTCGGTGTCCGCCGGGAACAGCAGGTGCAGCGACGACACCTTGATTTCCTCGGCAAAGGCAACCAGGCCGCGCACCAGCGTGGCGCGGTCTTCGTCATTGGTGGCCAACAGGCGCGGCCCGGTCACGGGCGTGAAGGGAATGGCCGACAGCAGCTTGGGGTAATAGCGCATGCCGTGGCGCTGAAAGGCGTCGGCCCACGCGTAGTCGAATACGTATTCGCCGCGCGAATGCGATTTCAGATAGAGCGGCGTGGCGGCCGCCAGCGCGCCGTCGCGCCACAGCGCCAGGTAGTGCGGCGCCCAGCCGGAAGCGGGCGCCGCGCATCCGGTTTCATGCAGCGCGCGCAAGAATGCGTGCCGCAGAAAGGGTTGATCACCGGCCAGGGCGTCCCATTCATGGGCGTCGATGCGGGACAGGTCGGTTTCAATGGTCAGGCGCAGGGAATCCATCCGTGAATGATAAAGTCTTCGCCTGCACGCAGGTTTGAAACCGCGGGCTTTTTCAGGGTTTGCGGCGGCGCCGGCCGCCTGGATTGGGAAACACCATGGACAGCAACACAATCGGCGTGTCAGAGCCTGCGCCGATCACGGACTGCCTGCGCGGCCAGGCGCTGGCTGCGCTTGCCGCCCAGGCATGGCCGGAAAAAATGGCGGCAGTAAACAACATCGCCGACACCGCGCCGCTGGATTGCCACCGCGAATTCGCCGCGCCCGCCGGCTTGCCCGGCCGGCCTGCGCGCCCCGAGCTGGTCGCACCCGCCGAGGTCAAGCACCGGTCCATGGCCACGGTCGAGGGCCGCGCCGCCTTGCTGCACGCGCTGGCTCATATCGAATTCAATGCGGTCAATCTGGCGCTGGACATCCTCTGGCGCTTTGCCGGCATGCCCGAGGCCTTCTATCGTGACTGGCTGCGTGTCGCGCGCGAAGAGGCCTATCACTTCGACCTGCTGCGCCAGCGGCTTGCGACCCTGGGCTATGACTATGGCGATTTTCCGGCGCACAACGGTTTGTGGGACATGGCCGAGCGCACGCGCGGCGATCTGCTGGCGCGCCTGGCGCTGGTGCCGCGCACCCTGGAAGCACGCGGCCTGGACGCTTCGCCGATGATCCGCAATAAATTGGCTGGCGCGGGCGACGCGCAAAGCGCGGGCATCGTCGACATCATCCTGCGTGACGAGATCGGCCACGTCGCCATCGGCAACCATTGGTTCAAGCAGCTTTGCGCGCAGTCTGACCAAGAGCCCGTGGCCTGTTACGCCGAGCTTGCACGGCGTTACGACGCGCCCCGGCTGCGTGGGCCGTTCAATCTTGAAGCGCGCCGCGCGGCGGGATTCGATGATGCCGAATTGGCAGCATTGCAAGCCAATCAGCCGGAGCTCAACAGCCGATGACCCCAATTACCATTGATGCGCTGCTGACGGGCACCGTGCGCCCGCTGGGCGATTCCGGCCGCGATAGCGGCATCGACAAGCACCCGGTATCCGCGCCCCTGTGGCTGGGCGCAGAAGGGTTGCGCGGCGACGAACAAGCCGATCGCCGCTTTCACGGCGGCCCGGAAAAGGCGCTGCATCACTACGCGCGCGACCACTATCCCGGCTGGCTCGCCGAGTTGGGCGAGCGCGCGATATTGGCGGCCCCGGGTGCGTTCGGCGAGAACATTTCCACCTCGGGTCTGACCGAAGCCGACGTGTGCGTGGGCGACGTGTTCCGCGCCGGTACGGCGCTGATCCAGGTCTCGCAGGCCCGCCAGCCGTGTTGGAAACTGGATCACCGGTTTGGCCAGCGCGGCATGGCCGCGCGCGTGCAGGCCAGCGGCAGAACGGGCTGGTATTACCGAGTGCTGCAAGAGGGCTGGCTGTGCGCGGGCGATACGCTGGCGCTGTGCGAACGGCCTCATCCGCAGTGGTCGCTTGCCCGCGTGCAAGACGTCCTGAACCGGCGCGTGCTGGACACGGACGTGCTGCATGCCCTGGCCGCATTGCCCGAGCTGTCGCCCAACTGGCGGGCGCTTTTTGAAAAGCGCGCGGAGGCCGGGCAGGTCGAGGACTGGACCCGCCGCCTGGAAGGCGACGCCGTGGCTGTGCCCCCCAATAATCGTTGAACGCTGCCCCACAGAATCGCTCCCACGTGAAATCGCCATGACGTCCGTTTACCTGAATCCCATTCGCTCGATGCCGGCCCTGGCCATGGCGCTTTGCGGCGCAGCGCTTGCGTTGCCAGCCAGCGCCGCCCAAGCTGCCGACCCCTATGCCGCCTGCCTGTCGCAGCTGCGTGCACCGGCGCAGAAAGCCGGCGTGTCCGCCGCCACCTTCGATACCCATACGGCGGGCTTGGCCCCGGATATGGCTGTCATCGACCTGCTGGACGCCCAGCCCGAATTCAAGACGCCCATCTGGGATTACATGGCGGGCCTGGTCGACGACGAGCGCGTGACGGACGGGCAGGCTGGCATGGCGCGCTGGCAGGCAGAGCTGGCGCGCGCGGCGTCGCGCTATCGGGTGGACCCGGCCACCATCGCGGCGGTGTGGGGCGTGGAAAGCAATTTCGGCCGCACCTTGGGCGGACGTCCCTTGCTGACATCGCTGTCCACGCTGTCGTGCTTCGGGCGGCGGCAGGCGTATTTCCGTGGCGAGTTCTTTGCGACCTTGAAAATCATCCAGGACGAGCACATCGATCCGCAGCGGCTGGTGGGCTCGTGGGCGGGCGCTTTTGGGCAGACGCAGTTCATGCCGTCCACCTACTTGCGGCTGGCCGTGGATTTCGACGGCGACGGCCGCCGCGACCTGATCGACAGCGTGCCCGATGCGCTGGCCTCCACCGCCAACTTCCTGGCCCGCGCAGGATGGAACCCGCAACTGGCGTGGGGCTACGAGGTGCGGCTGCCCGCCGCGCTGGACACGTCAGGAGCAGGGCGCAAGAACAAGCGCCCGATGTCCGCCTGGGCCAAGCAGGGCGTGACGCGCGCCGACGGCCAGGCCCTGCCTGCCGGCGACACGCCGGTCGGCCTGCTGTTGCCCGCAGGCAGGAAGGGGCCGGCATTCCTTGTCACCCGCAACTTCGATGCGCTGTATTCGTACAACGCGGCGGAAAGCTATGCGTTGGCCATCGCGCATCTGTCGGACCGCCTGCGCGGCGCGGGCCCGCTAATTCAACCCTGGCCCACGGACGATCCCGGCCTGTCGCGCGCGGAACGGCGAGAATTGCAGCGCTTGTTGATCGCCAAAGGCTATGAGGTCGGTGAACCCGATGGCATGGTGGGCGCCCGCACGCGCCAGGCCCTGAAGGCGGCGCAAGAGTCGCTGGGCCTGCCCGCCGACGGGCGCGCGGGGCAGAAGGCGCTACAGGCGTTGCGGGCCTCGGCGGCTCCGCGCTGATCCCGCGAGCGCTGTCTGGATTTACAAGTTTTGCAAAGATCCGGCCCCGGGTAACGACCTTGACATGCTGGACGCCCATCACGGCCCTATACTGGTTTTCCGACTTTTCAGGAGCACTGCGATGAGCCTGTTGGATACCTTGGCCTCGATGGCCGGTGGCGGTCAGCAAGGAGGTTCGGCATCGCTGCTGCCGGCGCTGATCGAACAATTGAATAAATATCCCGGAGGAATCACTGGCCTGATCGCCAGTTTTCAGAAGGGCGGCCTGAACGAAATCGTGGCGTCCTGGGTGGGCACCGGGCCGAACCTGCCCGTCAGTCCCGACCAGTTGGGCTCGGTGCTGGATCCTGGCGTCGTCAATGAACTGGCCGCCAAAACCGGCCAGGATACGGATTCGGTATTGGGTTCGCTGTCCTCGCTATTGCCGCAGTTGGTGGATAAGGCCACGCCGCAAGGCGAAGTGCAGCCCGGCCAGGGCTTCAACCCGACCGATCTGCTGGCTTCGCTGTCCGGCATGTTCGGCAGCCGGGGCTAAGAGCGCGGGACGGACCACCCCCTGAAACGCCCACTGCTTGCCTCTCCCACTCGCCGGCGCCTGTTGCAGGCGCTGGCCGTGGGTGCGCTGGCGCCATTGGCCGCCTGTGCGCCGCCGCTGTCGTTGAACGCGACGTTCCTGCAACTGTGGCGCAGCCACCTGGACCTGACGCCGGACGATTGGCGCGTGCGGCTGTCGGCGTATCGCCGCCTGGGATGCCGCGAAATCTTCCTGCAATGGGTGGGCCTGGAAGGCGGCCGGCCGGACGACTGGATGGCGTCCGATGCCGTGCTGCGCATGATTTTCGACGAGGCCGAACACCAGGGCCTGGGCGTGCACGTGGGCCTGCCCTACGACCAGCGCTGGTGGGACATGCTGGCGGGTTCCAACCCGACGGCCTTGGCGGCTTACCTGGACCACACCCGCGCGCGTGGCGTGGCCTACATGCAAGCGGTGGGCTGGCCCAAGCGCAAAGCGTTCCGAGGCTGGTATCTGCCCTACGAGCTGGAGCAATACAACTGGGCCTCTCCTGAACGGCAGGCCTTGTTGATTCCGTGGCTGGACGGGCTCTCGCGCGTGGCGCAGGCCACCAGCCGGGGGCGGCCGCCCTGCATTTCCACCTACCATTCCCGTCTGCCCAGCAAAGGCTCGTTGATGAGTCTTTGGAGCGCCATCCTGGACCGGGTGGCCATACATCCCATGATCCAGGACGGCGTGGGCGTGTCCGGCCTTGCCAACTACCAGGCGCTGGCACCGCTGCACGACATGCTGCTGGCGCGCCGGGCCTCGTTCGACCTGATCCTGGAGCTGTTCGAAGAACTGCCGTCGGGCAGCACCGACGGGTCTACCTTCAAGGCGCGGTCGGCGGACTTCGATCGCGTCAAGCAGCAGTGGGAAGTGGCGCGTAGCTACGGCGCCCAGCGCGTGGTGGCGTTTGCGATCGACCCCTGGGTCATCGACAACACGCCGGAGGCGAAGGCGCTGATGCGCGCATGGCTCGACGCGCGTGTGTGAGGGTGTCGGGGCAGGGCGTGCATGCGTTGGGCGCTCATCGCCAGCCGACGCAGTCCTTTCTCAATAAGACAGCGTCAGGTTGATGAACAGGCCCCGCGCCCGATCTGCCGCGCCTCCGCCAATGTTGAATCGGTATTGCGTGGTCAGATCCAGATAGGAGCGCGGCGCGTTGTAGTGGTCCTCGCGGAACCAGTAGCGCACATTGAAGCCGGGGCCCGCGCCCAGCGACCACGACGAGCCATTGCCCAATTGGTCCACGGAATACGACTGGTCGCCGAAGTTCGCATTGGCGCGGTTCTTGTTCCACAACCAGTCGGCGCCCACCACGGCGTAGGGAAAGAACACCAGCCGGTCGCTCAAGGCATCCACCCGATAGCTGCGGCCTACGCGCAGTTCCCCCGCGCCGAATGCCTGGTCGCGTTTCAGGCGGCCCGAGACCTTGTCGCCGTCTTCGCCCGTAGCGTTGTCGCGCAACCAGAATTTGGCCGGCATGTCCTGCCACGAATAGCCCGCCTGCACATAGCCTTCCATCGTGAACCAGTCGGGCCGGTCAATACGCAGCGTGGTGCCTTCGTACAAGCCATAGGTGACGTAGGCCAGCCACGCGTCATTGTCGGCGGTGGTCTCGTAGTGCGGCGATTGATTTGCCTGATTCAGCGCGCAACGCAGGGCGGCCGGCGCGGGGCTGAAGGTGCCTCGACGCGTGGCGGTGCCCAGGTTGAATTGGCGTTCGATACCGAATGTCAGGCCCACTTCGGTCGACGGCGTGAAGCGCATGCCCAAGGATCCGATCGTCGTGGGAAAGCCGGCGACACCCTGGTTGCGGGTTTCGGCCACATCGATGCTGCCGCCGCAAGGGTCGGTCACGGTCTGGCCCGTGGTGGTGCCGCCTTTGTCATACAACGTGTTGGAGAACCGGCCGTAGAGTTCGAAGGTCCGCGTGGCCGAGTTCAGGAAATCGGCCGGCCGCCAGAAGATTTCAGCCGTGCTGAAGATGGCGTCGCCGGGCACGGTGATCGCCGCGCCGCCCAGTCCTGCGGAGGCCGGCCGCGCTCCCCGATAGCCGGCGGACACGTAACCGCCCCATTCGCGCGACAGTTCTGCGATGCCGCTGCGGGTGTCAAAGCGCTGTTGCGGCGTCAACTCCAGCGTGCCGGCGTCGGCCTGGTCGATGGCCTGCTTCAGGTCGGTTACCGCGCCGCGCTTGTCGCCTGCGCCGGCGCGCGCGTAGCCCTCGTCCAGAATGACGGTGGGCGGCGCTTTGCCGGTGGCGCGCGCGGCCTGGAAGTCTTGCAACGCCAGCGCCGGCTGCTTCATGCGCTGGTACAGATAACCACGCTGCATCAGCAGAGTCGGGTCATTCGGTTGCGCCGCCAGGGCTTCGGTCATGCGCTGATTGGCTTCGGCCAATTGCGCGCCGTTTCCGGCCGCGAGCGTGGTCGTCAAGAGCCGCTGGTATTCCTGATTGCCGGGGTCTTGCGCAACGGCTTTGCGGGCCTGGGCGATGGCCTCGACGTAATCTTCGCGGGCATAGGCAGCATAGGCTAGGGCGGCCGGGCCACCACTGCCAGCCGCGTCGGACGGCAGCAGTTCGCAATAGGCACCGGAAGGCGTGTTGCGGCAGTCCTGCACAGGGGCGGGGTAATTGGTCAGCGTCAGGGTCGCGGGGATGGCGGGTCGGGACCGCGCGCGCTTGACGCGCGCCTGGGCAGCGTCGTCCTGGACACCGCGGTTATCCAAGGGGGCCATCAACGCCAGCGCACGGGCATTTTCGCCTGCCGCCAGCGCCGCGTCGGCCGCCAGCAGACGGATGTTGCGGCGTTGGGCGTCGGTCAGCGAGCCCTGCTTGAGCGCGGCGTCGAAGTCCGCATTCGCCAGATCGGTCTTGCCCTGGCGTTGCCGCAGATAGCCGCGCATGACCAGCGCCGCGCCGCTGTCGCCACCTGACTGCAGGGCGTCGGTGGCGGCGGCTTCGGCGTCGGCCAACTGGTCGGCCTGCATCAGCGCGGTGATCAGCAGCATGCGGTAGCTGGCATTGCCGGGCGCGGCCGCCACGGCCTGACGCGCGAAGGGCACGGCGTCGTGCGCGCGGTTGTCGCTCAATGCCTGATAGGCCGCGTCCGCCTGCTTGGCCGCCGTCCGCGCCTGCATCGTCTGGCGGCGCGCGGCCAGATCTTTTTTGTTTGGCGCGCCAAGCGCGATGGCCTTGTCGATGGCGGCTTCGGCCTGGGCGTACTGGTTCTGGGCCTCCAGAGAGTCCAGCCACAGCATGGCCCATGCGCCTTGCTTGGGATCGATTCGAAACGCCTGTTCGGCGCCACGCGCGGCGGCGGGGTAGTCGCCACGTTTGTAATCGGCGTAGGCGCGGGTGGCGATGGGATAGCCCCGGCTGTAGGCCGACGCAGCGGGAGCCCGGGGGGGGCGCTGCGGGGGCCGCCGTGGGGGCCGGCGCGGCCGTCGGTGTCGGCGGGCTCAGGTTGGCGCGGGCCTGTCGCAACGCAGGCGTATCGATGCCCTCCTTGATGGTGTCGGCGGCGGCCTGATCGGCCTCTTTCAACTTGCCTTGTTTTTGCAGTGCGTAGATGAGCAGCAGATGCAGGCGTTCCACGTCGGGCCGCAATACCAGGGCCGACGCCGCCTGCTTGGCGGCTAGATCGAATTTACCGGCATCGAAATTCTTATACGCCTCTTCGGCGAACCGCCATGCCGCGCCTTCCAGCGGAGCCTCCGCTTTCAAAGCGGTCTGCGCCGTGGCGAGCGGGGCGGTGCCCACGCAAGCCAGGGCGGCGGACAAGATAAGCGAGCGGGTCAACGGAGTCATGTCGTCGCGGGTTTATCGTCGGAGTGCGGCGGCGGCGTCAGCTGCCCCGATTGTTGAAAGTCGATGGCTTCGTTCAAGGTGCCTTCGTCCAGCCAGCCTTGTTCGGTCAGGATCTGTCCCAAGGGCTTTTTCTCGCGGGCCTGGATCTCAAGCGCGCGCGCCAGCGTGTCCTGGTCGATGGCCTGCCAGGACAGCAGCAGTTCGCCCAGCCGCTGGCGCTGTTGCGATAGCTGATCGGTGCTGGGGAAATCGTGCATGGTCTTGTCCCAGGCCAGTCGCTTGCCGGTGACCAGATGGGCGATGAACAGGCGCCAGGCCCGCGCCGCTGCCATGGCGTTGATGAAGTTGCCCACGATCATGCGTGGAATCGACAGCACGGCGTGCTCCCATCCATACATGCGCCCCACGAAGTAAGCGCGCTGCACGACCCGCAGCAATAGCGCGATGGCGTTGAGCCACATCAGCGTCACCAGCCATCCGCCGGGCCGGAAATACGAGGGGTAATAGACCTTCCACCATCCGAACTTGTCGGCCAGGAAAAACACGAAGAAGTTCGCCAGCAACACGTAGGCCAGAATGGCGACGAACGATGTCACCAGCCCCTTGCGATCCCGAAACAGCAAATAGCGATTGGCCAGCGAGCCGGTCCAGCCCACCTGTTGCCATCCTTGCAAGCCGATGCCCAGCGTCCAGCGCGCCTTTTGCCGATACGCCGTGCGAAACGTGTTCGGGAAATATTCGCGCACGCCAAGCGGCATGCGGACGGTGGATATTTTTTCGCGCCCCAGTCCGAACCAGGCGCGTCGACGAGTGACGTATTCCACCTCGAACTTGCCGAAGATCTGCTTCATGCCGCGTTGGGCCAGGCGCGCGCCGATGTCGTAGTCTTCCGTCAGCGTGTCGGTGTTGAACGGCTGATTGTTGGTTTCCTCGGCCAGCTGTTCAAGCGCGCGCCGCGAGAAACACGTGCCCACGCCGGCCGATGGCACCATCTTGGACAGGCTTTCGCGCACCACCAGGTCCTTGGTGTGCCACTCGGCGAATTCGTCCATATAGGTGCCGGCGACCAGTTCGTGCCAGTGGCGTTCCAGCGACGTGACCGGCAACTGGATGAAGTCGATGCGCGGCAGCAGGTAGTTGTAGTACTTGAGTTCCAGCGGGTGCAGCACGTCTTCGCTGTCATGCAGGATGACGCCGGCAAACGGCACCGGCTGTTTCGCGTTCTGCGCGAAGATGGCCTGCACGATCCAGTTCAGGCAGTCCGCCTTGCAAGTGGGCCCATCGTGCGGCACTTCCACGCGGATCAGCTTGCGGTAGCGCCGCCGCATCCGCTCTACCTCGTCGATCGTGCGCTGATCGTTCTGGTAGGTGCCGGCAAAGATCATGTAGTCCTTGTATTCCAGCGTGGACACCATGGTCTCGAGCATCGACGAAATCACGTCGTACTCGAGCCAGGCCGGCACCATGATCGCCAGGGGCTGCTCGGGCTTGGCGCGCAGCTGCTCGGCGGTCAACGCCGCGTAGCGGCGCTTGATGGTCAGAGACCGTCGCAGTTCGCGCAACCAGAACCAGCCGTCGATGAACAGGTCATCCAGGCTGGACAGCAGGATGATGACCCCCACGATGGCGGTCACGACTTCCAGCCCGCGGTAATAGTCCGCGATGAAGTAGGGCCAGTAAAGCGAAGGCATGGCGCTGTCCGGGCTTACGGGTTGCCGCTGTTTTTCTTGCGATTCACGCGCCGCGCAAGAATCAGGATGAAGATCAGGACCAGCAGCGCGACGCTGATCGCGGGCACGCTCCACGCGATGTATCGACGCCATTCGAAGAACGCGCTATCGCCCGCGCCCAGGGGGGAACTGGCTTCGGGATTAGCGCTGTCTATCCAGGCGATCGGGCCGCTGGCGCCGATGACGGCCACGTCGCCGCGGTTCAGCACGAAGGGCGCGTCCACCATGCCGGGGTGTCGGCCGATGGTGTGCCAAAGCAATCCGTCCTGGCCATTGCCTCGAACCACTTCGGCGGTGCTCAGATGGTCCAGGCCGGAGATGTCCAGCCACGTTGCGTTCTTGCCGTCCACCTTCAGTTGCTTGCGGTCGGTGACCTGCACCATGGGCTTGGCGCCGTCCACCGGCACTTCCATCGCGAGGAATGCCTGCGTGGGCTTGACCGCCTGGCCCGCTGGCGTCACGGACAATTGTGCGCGCACGGGCGACACGCCGCTGGCCGCCGCAATGCCGATCACGCGCTTGATGTTGTCGGGCGCGTCGGCCAGATAGCTGTCGGGAACGATCACTTGCGGGGTGCCTGCCATGAGCGGCAACAGTCCGACGAACGTGCCGTCCGGCTGAGGTTTGCCCGGCTTTACATAGCTGGTGGGCAGCACGCTGACGGGGTAGCCCTGCGGAATTTCATTGCAATCGACCGAGACGGGTTGGCGCTGGAATTGGACACGCACCGCGTTGTTCACGCCCAGCGCATAGCCTGGCACGCGGGCGGTGAGGCGTTCCGGCTTGCCGTCGGCGTCCATCTGTCGGGCCGCCAGCAAAATGCCGTTCCAGAATACGGACGCCACGGGGCGCGTCGACGACGCTCCGGGCGCGGCCGCCAGGTCCAGCACCAGTTCATCGGGCATCTGGCCGCCGGAGGATACGGTCCCAAGCGGGAATGTAGTAGTCCAATCGCCACGCGCCACGACATCAAAGCTGGTGGCCGACCCGCCCAGCGAGGTCAGGCGCACCGCGCCGTCCGCGAAGGTCTGCGGCGTCGTCGCAGCTTTGACGTTGACCTGCCGGGTGACCAGGATGCGGCGCCACGCGCTGTCGAAGACGCCAGCCGCTTGCGCGCCGGCGCCGGCCGCTACGGCGATCACCGCCTGCCGGCCCAGCGGCAGCAAGCGGATATCCTGCGCGGGCAGGTCGGCGCCCGCCAAAGGCATGCGCGCCTGGCGCCATGCCTTGAATGCGGCCGATGCATCGGCATCCGAGGCCAGTTGCGCAGCCAGCGCGTCCAGCGCTTCGTTGTACCGGCCGCGCAGCGCGGCGTCGGCGATCACCACGTCGCCGCTGACCGCGGGTGCGCCCAGCACCAGCAGCGCGCCTATCTCGGCGGGGCTGGCCAGTTTGTAGGCGGGTTTGTTGGCGACGGCGGCGAACGCCGCGACCTGTTCCAGGCCGGCCGGTGCTTGCAAGCCGCTTGTGTCGACCTGGTCGCCTACCGACGGAAAGGCCCGCACCATGACGCGCTTGCCCGCGCGCTCCAATGCCACGCCCAGGCGCCAGGCGCTGTCGAAAGCCTGCTGATCCAGCTTGGCGCCCGCCACCATCAGCACGGGCTGGCCGGGCAGCGTGCCCCAGGCGTCATCCAGGCTGCCGATGGCCGAGGCGTCATAGCGGTAGCTCAGGCGCGTTTGCGGCGATATGGTCAAGGCGTTGGCGGTGGCGCGGTTGCTTTCGCAACGGCGCAATGCAATCTCGGACTGCCAATCCACGCCCAGCCGCAGGAAGCCGGACTCACGGCGCTGCGGCTCGATGCCCAGAGTCCGGGATGCCGACCCGTCTCCATCGGCGATGCGTTCCGCGGTCTGCGGCACGCCGTCCACCCAAAGCACCATCGTGGTCCGCCCAGGCTCCCCCTTGGCGTACTTGGCGTCGAACGATAACGTGGCGTTCGAGATGGGCACGCCGCGCGGCACGGGCAGATAGAACTCCTGGCGCGCGTCGCTGTTGCTGAGAACGACGGGTTCCTTGACGCCCAAGTCTTGAAGCGTGGTGCTGCGGGTCACCCAGTCGTCGCCCTGCAAGCGCCGTAACGCGTCGCCGGCGGGGCTGGCCAGACCGGTCAGGGGAAGCATCATCCCCGCCATCATCAGGGCGCGGCAAAGGACTCGGGCGGCGGGAACGGGCAGGGCGCTTGGGTGCATGGGGGCTCCGGGGCGGAATGCGTCGCGAATGACGTCAGGCGAATTGGGCAGTATTGGGGCGGATCTGATCGGGGAATTCAGCGGAGATCGAGGCGTCAAGAGGTGGGCTCCGGCGCGGCCCCCTTTGCCGTCGCATAAGGATCGAATTCGGAAACCGCGCGCCCGCATAGCGCATCCACGATGCGTTGGCTGGCGCGGCCGTCGCCGTAGGGATTGATGCGCCGCGAGTAAGCGGCATGCAGGTCGCCGTCGTCCAGCAGCCGATTCACCTGCGCCACGATGCGGCCCGTATCGGTGCCGACCAGCGCCACCGTGCCGGCCTCGACCGCCTCGGGCCGCTCGGTCACGTCGCGCATCACCAGCACCGGCTTGCCCAGGTAGGGCGCTTCTTCCTGCACCCCGCCCGAATCGGTCAGGATGAGATGGGCGCGCTGCATGAACCAGACGAAGTCCAGGTAATCCAGCGGATCGATCAGATGCACGTGCGACAGCCCGGCCAGATCCGTCATGACCACGTTGCGCACCTGTGGGTTCAAATGCACCGGATAGACGATTTGCAGATCCGTGCGGCGAGCCAGTTCCGACAGCGCCGCACAGATGTTCTTGAAGCCGCCGCCGAAACTTTCGCGTCGGTGGCCGGTAACCAGCAGCAGCCGCCGCGACGGGTCCAGCCAGTCGTAGCGGGCTGCCAGGTCGCGCGCGAGAGGACCGGTCGGATCAAGCTTGGCGCAAGTCATCGCCAACGCGTCGATCACGGTATTGCCGGTGACGGTGATTTTTCCAGCCAGGTTTTCGCGCAGCAGATTGGCGCGCGATTGCGCGGTGGGGGCGAACAGCCAATCCCCAACGGCATCGACGACGCGCCGGTTCATTTCTTCGGGGAAAGGCATCGCCAGATTGCCGGTGCGCAAACCGGCTTCCACGTGACCGATTCGCACGCGCCGGTGAAACGAGGCCAGTGCACAGGCCGAGGCAGTGCTGGTGTCGCCGTGCACGAGCACGCAATCGGGTTGTTCAGTCTGGAGCACGTCATCTACGCGCGAGATCAGCCGTGCATACAGGCCGTTCAGCGTCTGGTTCGGCACCATGATGTCCAGGTCATGTTGGGCGCGCAATTCGAACAGCGCCAGCACCTGGTCCAGCATCTCGCGGTGCTGGCCGGTCACGCACACTACGCTTTGGATCGTCGGCTCTATAGAAAGCGCGGTGACAAGCGGCGCCATCTTGATCGCTTCGGGACGGGTCCCGAAGATGGATAGGACTTTCATCACAAGATGACCCCTTCCCAAAAGCTTGGTGGCGTTAATTATGTCTTGAAAGTATTCGTAATATGTGACGGATTATTTCCGTAACTGGGATATTCAGCGACATATAGGCTGCCCTATAGCGAGCGGGGGGCGCATCGTCCGCTAACATCCGGTGTCTGGCGTAGGGGAAACTTGAATATGCTGCGCAATCTGGGGTGGTCTTTCTCCAGCGTCGTCGCGTTGATATGCGGGGTCGCGACTGCCTGGCTGCACTGGTGGGTGGTGATGCACCTGGGGCTGTGGCCCTACATCGTCTTCGAATTGCTGCCGGGCCTGCCGGGGGTGGGTTTCGGCATCTATGCCATTCATCAAGACAACAGCAAGATTGCGTGGGTTGGCCTGGTGCTGTCGCTGTCGCCGCTGGTGACGTGGCTCAGTATCTGATTAACCGAATAGACACAAAAAACAGCCGAAAAAAAAGGCCAACTTTAAGGGTTGGCCTTTTTCAAGTGCTTGATAGCACTAGGGTATTTTGGTGGAGCCGGGGGGAATTGAACCCCCGTCCGCAAGCCCTCTGCAATCAGTTCTACATGCGTAGTCGATTTATTTAGTTTTAACTTTGGACTTAGCCAACCGACAGGCCGGACCAAAGCGATTCACGTAATTTAAATCTGAGCCGTGTGACCCCAGCGCAGATCGATTCCTTGTGAATGTCGCTGCTGCGGTTCGAGGGTTACCCCCCTAGGAAGTTGCCTTCCTCCGCCTGACCCAAGGACAGATCAGTGCAGCGGCTCACCGCTTAAGCGGCGAGAGCGAAACGCTCGTCGTTGGCGTTTGTAGTGTTTCCAGTGGTTTAACGAGCGAACTGGTGCTCGGCATGCCCTGAGTTGTTTCGCGACCCACGTCGAATCCGGATCGGCCCCAAGAACTTTCTATTGTACTGGTAAACGTCATAGCCTGCTGCACTGTCAACCGGCCTATTTATGTGCCGTGGCGCGGTGGCGACAGCGCGCAGGGGATTCTGAATTCTCGGGCCTACGCAGCGTTGGCGCAGGCGGCATCGGAGGTCGCCCGGCCCCGCGACGCCGCCATCAGCGCCAGCGCCAGTCCCACCGAAACCGCGACGATGAGCGCGGCAGCCCATCCCAGCGACGCCAGTCCATAGTGGTCGATGACGTTGCCGCCCACGACGGCTCCCAGGCCGATGCCGATATTGGCTCCGGAAATGTTCAGCGAAGCGGCAAAGGCCGGTGCCTGGGGCGCCGCCTTCATCAGCCGGACATGGCATACGATGAACAGGGCCGCCTGCGCAATGCCCCACATGCCCAAGGCAATCGCGAGCAACCCGTGCGACTGCATGACCGGCGCCACGAATACCAGGCCCGCCGCCATCAGGGATGAAAACAGCGCGGTGGCTCCCAAGGGGCTGCGATCGACCATGCGGCCCCCCAATGTGTTGCCGACCAGGCCCACGGCGCCAAACGCCATCATCGTCCAGCCCACGATCTGGCCGTTGAATCCGGCCAGACGCTCAAGCATGTCGGCCAGGTACGTGTAGGCCGTGAACATGCCAGTGAACACCAGCAGCGACAGCATGACGTGGCCCAGCACGATCGGGTCGCGCAGGATACTCAGCTGGGTGACCAGCTTGACGCTGTCGGCGCGGATCCGCGTGCTGGGAAAGGTCAACAACAGCAGCAGGGCTTTGGCGAACGCCACGCCCGACAGCACCCAGAATGCGGCGCGCCAGCCAAACGCATCCGAGATCAACACCCCGATCGGGATGCCGAACACGGTGGCGGCCACGATGCCGAAGGCGACCATCGAAATGGCGCGGCCCGCGCGGGCGGGGCCGACCAGTTCAACGGCGGTGGCGCTGGCCAGTGACCAGAACACGGGCAAGGCCAGTGCCGGCACGAAACGGGCCACGGCCATGACCCAGATGTTCGGCGCCAGGGCAGCGACGGCATTCGACACGCCAAACAGAACCAACACGCCGATGAACAGGCGTTTGCGTTCCATATTGGCCATCAAGGCGGTCAGCAATGGGCCGGTCGCGGCAACCGTGAACGCAAACAGCGATACCAGCAGGCCCGCTTGAGAAACCGTCACATCGAGGTCGCGGGCCAGCGCAGGTAGCAGGCCCACGATCAGGAATTCGGTGGTCAGGATGGTGAAGCCGGCGGCGGAAAGTAGCAGGATGGGCAAAAGCATAGGCATTCCTCTGGCGCGACGCCAAATGGCGACACGCGGGGCAGGGCGTGGTGAGTGAAAAGGTCTGAGGAGCGCGGCGGCAGGAACCGGGCGCAATGCTCGACGGGGTTGGTACGTCGGCATGAAGGGAATGGGGTGGTGCAGTGGACCTGGCCACCTCCGGCATCGGCCGGATCGGCAATCGGGAAGCACCCGACTGCTTTGCACGGTTCACACTTTAAGGGACTTCAAAAGTCGGATAAAGCGGGCATGTGCGGAAAGATTATTCACCCTGAACAACTAATCGGCGAGCCGACCAGCGGGGAGGGTGCTACGGCGGGCCGTTGCGGCCCGCCTGATCCCATCTCAGCGTAGGTCGCTGGGCAGCAAGGGATGGATTGCCGACCAGAGTTCTTCAGGCGTGTTCGCGCAGGTTTCGGCCTGCCAACTGACGATGTTGTCTTCTTCGCCGACGTACCCATAGGCGGCCGCCACGGCGGGCATGCCGGCTGCGTGCGCCGCCTGGATGTCGCGCAGGTCGTCGCCCACATAGACGCAGCGGTCGGTGGAAAAGCCCGCTTCGCGCGCGGCATGCTGCAAGGGCAGGGGGTGCGGTTTGGCGTGCGCGGTCGTGTCGCCGCAGACCAGCACGGCGCTGTCGCGTGTCAAGTCCAGGAATTCCACAATCGGCAGAGTCAGGTGCGTCACTTTATTGGTGACGATGCCCCAGGACAGGCCGCGTTCGCGGATATCAGTCAGCAATTGCTCGATGCCCGGGAACAACTTGCTGTGTACCGTGGAGCTGGCGGCGTAGTCTTCCAGGAACTGGAGGCGCGTCGGCTCGTAATCGGGATCCCCGGGCGCCAGGTCCAACGCCACGCGCAGCAAGCCTCGCGCTCCTTGCGAGGCCACCGGGCGCAGGGCCTCGTAGGCCATGGGCTCCAGGCCGCGCCGAACGCGCTGTTGGTTGGCGGCGGCGGCCAGGTCGGGGGCGGTATCGGCCAGGGTGCCGTCGAAGTCGAACAGGATCAGAGCGCTCATTTGCGGGTAGCCATCAGGTAGTTGACCGAAGTGTCGGACGACAGCGAGTAGATCTGCGTAATGGGGTTGTATTCCATGCCGCGCATGCTCACCGGTTCCAGGTTCGCGGCGCGGGCCGCAGCCGACAGTTCGCTGGGCTTGATGAACTGGTCATAGCTGTGGGTGCCGCGCGGCAGCAAGCGCAGGACGTATTCAGCGCCGACGATCGCAAAGAGGAACGACTTGGCGTTGCGGTTCAGCGTCGAAAAGAACACCCAGCCGCCCGGCTTCACCAGCGTCGAGCAGGCGCGCACGATAGAGGCCGGATCAGGTACGTGCTCCAGCATTTCCATGCAGGTGACCACGTCATATTGAGCGGGCTGCTCCGCAGCCAGCTCTTCCACGGGAACTTTGCGATATTCCACCTTGACGCCCGATTCCAGGCCGTGCAGGCGCGCCACCTTGAGCGATTTGTCGGCCAAGTCGATGCCGGTCACTTCCGCGCCGCCTCTTGCCATGGCTTCGGACAGGATGCCGCCGCCGCACCCGACGTCCAGCACCTTTTTGCCAGCCAGGTTGCCCGCGCATTCCTGAATCCATTCCAGCCGCAGCGGATTGATCGCGTGCAGCGGCTTGAACTCGCTTTCGGGATCCCACCAGCGGCTGGCCAGGGCGCTGAACTTGTCCAGTTCAGCCTGATCGGCATTGACTGCAGGGCGGTCGGAGTCGTGAATTTGCGTGGTCATGGGAAGGTCCAGCGAAAGGCGACGCTATATATAGAGGGAGGCGGCAGCCACGCGTCACGGCACCAAGCTGGTGCATGACGGGCGAAAAAAAGGGCCTCGCTATGCGAGGCCCCTTATTGTAGCTAGTCCGGCAATTACTTGCGGCTACCCACGATTTCGATTTCAACGCGACGGTTTTGGGCGCGGCCCTCTTTCGTCTTGTTGGAAGCGATCGGGTTCAGCTCACCCTTGCCTTCCGTGTAGATACGGTTCGGGTCGATGCCCTTGCTGACCAGGTAGGTCTTGACCGAAGCGGCGCGGCGCTCGGACAGCTTCTGGTTGTAGGCTTCCGTGCCGATCGAGTCGGTGTGGCCAACAGCAATGATGGTTTCCAGCTCGATACCGCGAGCTTGCTGGGCGACTTGATCCAGCAGCTGACGACCTTCGGGCTTCAGGGTCGACTTGTCGAAGTCGAAGAACGTGTCAGCATTGAACACGACCTTTGCCGCCATCGGGGCCGGCTTCGCCTTCTGTTGTGCAACCGGGACACCGTCGCAACCGGGGATACCGGTGGCAGGGGTCCAGAAAGCATCGCGCCAGCACAGTTCGTTCGTACCGTTTTTCCAAACGTTACCGAACGGGTTGCGCCAGTTGTCCACGGTTTGCGCGGAAGCTACACCAGAGGCCGTGACGGCGGCGAAGGCGAGCGCCAGAGCGAATTTGGAGGGTTTGTTCATGTTTCTCCTCGTTGAGCTTGAAGCTGGATAAGTGACTCGCAGCGAACCCCCGCCGCATATCAGGAAAACGGGGCCAGTATAGCAACGCCAAGAGCTGGTTCAAAGGATTAGCTACTGGGTTTCCTGCGTGCTGGAAACAATCTTAAGGCATTTGGGCACCTTTGGCTTCCCTGGAGAGGCGCATTAACGCTGGATACGGCTATTTCGGCGCTCGTTCGGTTTTCCATGTTGGTTTTTGACAACAGGGCCGGCGGGCGCGGCTGGCGGCCGATCAACCGTCCAGGTCCATCGGCCGACCGGCCGCCTTGCGGTACACCGTAAGCGGCGGCCGCAAACGGGAATGGAATCGAATGATAGAATTTCCTGTTTACCCGGCCCGGGTTCCTCCTTACACGATTCTGTCGTTATATATATGGATTCCTTTGCCAAGGAGACGCTTCCGGTTTCGCTGGAAGAAGAGATGCGCCGCAGTTACCTCGATTACGCGATGAGCGTGATCGTTGGGCGTGCGCTACCGGATGTGCGGGACGGGCTCAAACCCGTCCACCGGCGCGTGCTCTACGCGATGCATGAGCTGAACAACGATTGGAACCGCGCCTACAAGAAGTCGGCGCGTATCGTCGGGGACGTGATCGGTAAATACCACCCCCACGGTGACCAATCCGTTTATGACACCATTGTCCGCATGGCGCAGGATTTCTCCATGCGCTACATGCTGGTCGACGGCCAGGGCAACTTCGGCTCCATCGACGGCGACAACGCCGCCGCGATGCGGTACACCGAAATCCGCCTGGCGAAGATCGCCCACGAGCTGCTGGCCGACATCGACCAGGAGACGGTGGACTTCGGCCCCAACTACGACGGCAGCGAACAAGAACCGCTGCTGTTGCCTTCGCGCCTGCCCAACCTGCTGGTGAACGGCAGCTCGGGCATTGCGGTGGGCATGGCAACCAACATTCCGCCGCACAACTTGCAAGAAGTGGTCGACGGCTGCCTGTACTGCCTGCGCAATCCGGCCTGCACGGTCGATGAACTCATCGAGATCATCCCGGCGCCGGACTTCCCCACGGGTGGCATCATCTACGGCATGTCCGGCGTGCGCGAGGGCTATCGCACGGGTCGTGGCCGCGTCATCATGCGCGCCAAGACGCACTTCGAAGACATGGAAAAGGGCAATCGCCAAGCCATCGTCATCGACGCCATCCCCTACCAGGTCAACAAGAAGACGCTGCAGGAACGTATCGCCGAACTCGTCAACGACAAGAAGATCGAAGGCATCTCCGACATTCGCGACGAGTCCGACAAGGACGGGATGCGCCTGGTCATCGAGCTCAAGCGCGGTGAAGTGCCCGAGGTTGTGCTGAACAACCTCTACAAGAACACGCAGTTGCAAGACACCTTCGGGATGAACCTGGTGGCGCTGGTCGATGGCCAGCCGCGCCTGCTCAACCTGAAGCAGATGATCGACTACTTCCTGCAGCATCGCCGCGAAGTCGTCACCCGCCGCACGGTATTCCAACTGCGCAAGGCGCGCGAGCGCGGCCATGTGTTGGAAGGCCTGGCCGTTGCGCTGGCCAACATCGACGATTTCATCGCGATCATCAAGGCTGCGCCGACGCCTCCCGTCGCGCGTCAGGAATTGATGGCCAAATCGTGGGATTCGTCCCTGGTTCGCGACATGCTCTCGCGCGCCGATGGCGACACCCCCGGCGGCCGCGCGGCCTTCCGTCCCGATGATCTGGGCACGGAATTCGGGCTGCAGGGCGACGGCATGTACCGCTTGAGCGATACGCAGGCTCAGGAAATCCTGAACATGCGCCTGCAACGCCTGACCGGGCTTGAGCAGGACAAGATCGTCGGCGAATACAAGGACATCATGTCCACCATCGCCGACCTGCTGGATATCCTGGCGCGCCCCGAGCGCATCACGACCATCATCAGCGACGAGCTGCAAGCCATCAAGGCCGAATTCTCGACCAACACGAAGGATTCGCGCCGTTCGGAAATCGAACTGAACGCGACCGAGCTCGACACCGAAGACCTGATCACGCCCACCGACATGGTCGTGACGCTGTCGCACGGTGGCTACATCAAGAGCCAGCCGTTGTCCGAATACCGTTCGCAAAAGCGCGGTGGACGCGGCAAGCAGGCCACTGCGATGAAGGAAAACGACTGGATCGATCAGTTGTTCATCGCGAACACGCACGATTACCTGCTGTGCTTCTCGAACCGCGGCCGCGTGTACTGGCTGAAGGTCTGGGAAGTGCCGCAAGGCACCCGCAATTCGCGCGGCAAGCCGATCGTGAACATGTTCCCGCTGGCTGACGGCGAGAAGATCACCGTGGTGTTGCCGGTCAAGGAATTCAGCGAAGATCACTACGTCTTCATGGCGACGTCGCGCGGCACGGTCAAGAAGACCCCGCTGTCCGACTTCTCCAATCCGCGCAAGGCCGGCATCATCGCCGTGGACCTGGACGACGGCGACTACCTGATCGGCGCCGACCTCACCGACGGCAAGCACGATGTCATGTTGTTCTCGGACTCGGGCAAGGCCGTGCGCTTTGACGAAAACGATGTGCGTCCGATGGGCCGCAACGCCCGCGGCGTGCGCGGCATGATGTTGGAAGAAACGCAGACCGTCATCGCGCTGCTGGTTGCCGGCGACGAAACGCAGACCGTGCTGACCGCCACCGAAAACGGTTATGGCAAGCGCACTCCGATCGGCGAATACACGCGTCACGGCCGTGGCACCAAGGGCATGATCGCCATCCAGACCACCTCGCGTAACGGCAAGGTGGTGGGCGCGGTGCTGGTCAACCCGACTGATGAAATCATGTTGATCACCACCGGCGGTGTCCTGGTGCGTACCCGTGTCGCGGAAATCCGCGAAATGGGCCGCGCGACGCAGGGTGTCACGCTGATCAACGTTGATGACGGCAGCACGCTGTCCGGCGTGCGTCGTGTTGTGGAAAGCGACGCGGACGACGACGGCGAACTGGACGAAGATGTCCAGGCCGAAGACGGTCAGGCGCAAGGCGGCGACGATACCAACGGCGCAGCGGATTCGACGGAACCTACGGAGCAATAATGGCCCGCCCCTGGAACTTCTCGGCAGGCCCCTCGGCCTTGCCCGAGGTGGTATTGCAGCAAGCAGCAGCTGAGATGCTGGATTGGCACGGCAGCGGCATGTCGGTGATGGAAATGAGCCATCGCGGCAAGCACTTCGTGCAGATCTGCGACGAAGCGGAATCCGATCTGCGTGACCTGCTGGGCCTGCCCGCAGATTACGCGGTCATGTTCATGCAAGGCGGAGGTTCCGGGGAGAACGCCATCGTTCCCATGAATCTCATGGGACGCCGTGGCACGCCTGCCGCCGACTTCGTCGTGACGGGCCATTGGTCCAAGCGTTCGTACAAGGAAGCAGGCCGCTACGGCAGCACGCATGTGGCGGCCAGCAGCGAGCAGCCCATCCAGCTGGATGGACGCGAGCAGGCGCCGCTGACCTGGGTGCCTCCCGTCGACACCTGGAACGTGCGCAAGGAATCGGCCTACCTGCATCTTTGCAGCAACGAAACCATCGGTGGCGTCGAGTTCATGGACTGGCCCGACACCGCCGCGCTGGGCGCGCCGGACGTGCCTCTGGTGGTCGATGCCTCGTCGCATTTCCTGTCGCGTCCGATGGACGTCGCGCGTTGCGGCATGGTGTATGCCGGCGCGCAGAAAAATGCCGGCCCGGCTGGCGTCACCATGGTGATCGCCCGCCGCGACCTGATCGGTCACGCATTGCCGATCTGCCCGTCGGCGTTCGATTACGCCAACGTCGCAGCCGAGCATTCGCGCTACAACACGCCGCCCACTTTCGCCATCTATGTCGCCGGCCTGGTGTTCAAGTGGGTCAAGGCGAACGGCGGCGTCGCGGGCATGGAAGCCGCCAACAAGGCCAAGGCCGACCTGCTGTACGGCTACCTGGACAGCAGCGATTTCTATCGCAATCCCATTCACGCGCCCGTGCGCTCGCGCATGAACGTGCCGTTCGTACTGCGTGACGAATCGCTCAACGACGCCTTCCTGCAAGGCGCCGATGCCGCTGGTCTGACCCAGTTGAAGGGTCACAAGAGCGTGGGCGGCATGCGTGCCTCCATTTACAACGCCGTACCCCTTGCCGGGGTGGCCGCGTTGGTCGAGTACCTGAAGGAATTCGAGCGCCGCTATGGATGAAGATCTGCAGCGCAAGCTGCGTCCCTTGCGTGAGCGCATCGATGCGTTGGACGCGCAGATCCTTGACCTGCTCTCGCAGCGCGCTCGCGCCGCGCTGGAAGTGGGCGAGGCCAAGCACGCCGCGCAAGCGGACGGCCCGGTGTTGCGCCCCGAGCGCGAAGCCGAAGTCATTCGCCGCTTGCAGCAGATCAACCCCGGTCCGTTCCCGAATGCGGGCGTGGCCTCGGTATGGACTGAAATCATCTCGGCCTGTCGCGGGCTGGAGCGTGGCATGACGGTCGCCTATCTCGGTCCGCAAGGCTCGTTTTCCGAGCAGGCCGCGCTGGAGCATTTCGGCCATGCCGTGCAAAAGCTGCCGTGCGTGTCGTTCGATGAGGTGTTTCGCGCGGTCGAGGGTGGGCAGGCCGACGTGGGCATGGTGCCCGTCGAAAATTCCACTGAAGGCGCGGTCAACCGCAGCCTGGACCTGCTGCTGAATACGCCGCTCACGATTCTGGGCGAGCGTTCGCTGGTCATCCGCCATTGCCTGATGTCGCAGTCGGGCAGCATGGAGGGCATCAAGACCATCTCCGCGCATCCGCAGGCGCTGGCGCAATGCCAGGGTTGGCTGACGCGCAACTATCCCGATGTGGACCGCGTTGCCGCGTCCAGCAACTCCGAGGCGGCGCGAGCCGCGGCGGGGGACCCGACCATCGCCGCGATTGCGGGCGAAGTGGCTGCGCCGGCCTGGAATCTTCAGGTCATCGCGGCCGGCATCCAGGACGATCCGCACAACCGCACCCGCTTTCTGGCCATCGGCAATATCCAGCCGCTGGTCAGCGGCAAGGACAAGACCAGCCTGATCCTGGCCGTGCCGAACCGCGCCGGCGCCGTCTATGAAATGTTGGCGCCGCTGGCTGCCAATGGCGTTTCGATGACGCGCTTCGAGTCGCGTCCCGCGCGCACTGGCCAGTGGGAATATTATTTTTACGTTGACGTGCTGGGTCACCGCAACGATCCGAACGTCGAGCGCGCGCTTGCCACTTTGCAGGCGCAGGTTGCCTACCTGAAGGTGCTGGGTTCCTACCCGGCGCCGTGAGCCCCACCATGACCACCGCATCCAAGCCACTCGTTGCCCCCGCGCACGTCAGCGCCATCGCCCCATATCAAGCAGGCAAGCCCATCGAAGAACTGGCCCGTGAATTCGGGTTGGATCCGGCCGGCATCGTCAAGCTGGCCTCGAACGAAAACCCGCTGGGCATGCCCAAGTCGGCGCGCGCTGCCATGTTGGCTGCCGCCGAGTCCCTGGCCCGCTACCCGGACCCCAACGGTTTCGATCTGAAAGCCGCGCTGGCCGAGCGTTATGGCGTGCCGATGAGCTGGATCACGTTGGGCAATGGCTCGAACGACATCCTGGAAATCGCGGCGCTGGCGCTGCTGGAACCCGGATCGTCGGCCGTGTACGCGCAACACTCGTTCGCCGTTTACCGGCTGGCCACGCAGGCGCGCGGCGCGCGCCACATCGTGGTGCCCGCCAAAGACTACGGCCACGATCTGGACGCAATGTTCGACGCCATCGCGGACGACACGCGCTTGTTGTTCATCGCCAATCCGAACAACCCCACGGGCACCTTCGTGCCTGGCGATCAGGTGGCGTCCTTCCTTGAGCGCGTGCACGCCGCTCACGGCGACCGCGTCACGGTGGTCCTGGACGAGGCCTACAACGAATACCTGGATCCGGAATACCGCTTCGACAGCACCGCGCTGGCGCGCCGTTTTCCGAACCTGATCATCTCGCGCACGTTCTCCAAGGCCTATGGCCTGGCCGGACTGCGCGTGGGCTTCTCGGTGGCCCAGCCGCCATTGACCGATCTGCTGAACCGCGTTCGCCAGCCCTTCAACGTCAACACGCTGGCGCAGGCTGCGGCAATCGCTGCACTGGGCGACGCCGCCTATCTGCAAGAGGCCTATGAGTCGAACAAATCGGGCAAGGCGCAGCTATGCGCGGCGTTCGACCGGCTTGGTTTGCGCTATGTGCCCAGCTTCGGCAACTTCGTGCTGGTGCATGTGGGCGACGCGCCCCGCATCAATCTCGAACTGCTCAAGCGCGGCGTGATCGTGCGCCCCGTGGCGGGCGATGGCCTGCCGGAATGGTTGCGCGTATCTATCGGCTTGCCGCAAGAGAATGCCCGCTTCATCGATGCCCTGACCGACATCCTGGCCACATGAACGACGCGTTACCTTCTTCCGATCAGGGGGCCGCTGGCCCCCTGATTCCTGTATTGGCCGTCGTAGGCGTGGGCTTGATTGGCGGTTCCTTCGCCGCGGCATTGCGCCAGGCCGGGCAGGTGGGCCGCGTGCTGGGGGTGGGGCGCAATGCCGCGTCGCTGGCCCGCGCCGTCGAGCTTGGTTTGATCGATGAGGCAGTCAGCGCCGAAGACGCGGCCAAGCGCGCCGATATCGTCCTGTTGTCCACGCCGGTCGGTGGTCTGAAAAACGTGTTGTCGCGCATGCTGCCCCATTTGGGCGCGGCGACGGTCGTGACCGATGCAGGCAGCACCAAAGCCGAGGTGGTCGACGCAGCGCGCGAGGCGCTGGGCGATCAAGTCGGGCGTTTCGTGCCAGGGCACCCGATCGCCGGCGCGGAACGCACGGGCCCCGAAGCGGCCGACGCCGCGCTGTATCGCGGGCGCACCGTCATCTTGACGCCATTGCCCCAGAACAGCGCCGAGTCCATCGACTTGGTGCGGCGTGCGTGGCAGGCCTGCGGCGCCAGCGTGATCAATATGGACGCCGACGCGCACGACCGCGTGCTGGCTTCGGTCAGCCATCTGCCGCATCTGCTGTCGGCGGTCTATATGGAGCAGGTGGCCACGGCCGCCGATGCCCGAACCCGCCTGGATCTGGCGGGTAGCGGATTTCGTGATTTCACGCGCATCGCGGCGGGTTCGCCCGAGATGTGGCGCGATATCTTCCTATCCAATCGCGACGCGATGCTGGCAGAGCTTGCCGATGTGCGCGCCGTGCTGGATCGCGCCGAACGCGCCATCGCCGACGGCGACGACGCGGCGTTGCTGGCATTGCTGGATTCCGCGGCCCAGGCGCGCCGCAACTGGCAAAAGGAGTAGCTGACATGGGCGCTTTGCCTTATCTGGACCTGCCGCGCGTGCGGCAGGCGCATGGCGTGATGGCCTTGCCCGGTTCCAAGAGCATTTCCAACCGCGTGCTGTTGTTGTCGGCCATTGCCGAAGGCAGCACGCTGATTACCGGCTTGCTTGATTCCGATGACACGCGCGTCATGCTGGCTGCCCTGCGTCAGTTGGGCGTGCAGGTGTCCGACCTGGATGCCGGCCGCGTTACGGTCGAAGGGGTGCGGCGCTTTCCCGTGCAAAGCGCGGACCTGTTCATGGGCAATGCCGGCACCGCGATCCGTCCGCTGACGGCGGCGCTGGCCCTGATGGGCGGCGACTACCGCCTGTCGGGCGTACCGCGCATGCACGAGCGGCCCATCGGTGACCTGGCCGACGCGTTGAACGCGCTGGGCGCGCGCATCGATTACCTGGGCCAGCCCGGCTATCCGCCGCTGCATATCGGCCAAGGTCAAATTGCCGACGACGCGGTGACGCGCGTGCAGGGGTCCGTGTCCAGCCAGTTCCTGACAGCCTTGTTGCTGGCCGCGCCGCTACAGGCCGGACGTAGCGGCAAGCCCGTCACGATCGAAGTCGTAGGCGAGCTGATCTCCAAGCCCTATATCGAAATCACGCTGAACCTGATGGCGCGCTTTGGCGTGCAGGTGCGGCGCGAGGGCTGGAGCCGCTTCGTGATCGAAGGCGGGGCCGGCTACCGCAGCCCGGGCCAGATCGCGGTGGAAGGCGATGCGTCCACCGCGTCGTACTTCCTGGCGCTGGGCGCGATTGGCGGCGGGCCGCTGCGCGTGACGGGCGTGGGCGCGAACAGCATCCAGGGCGACGTGGCCTTTGCCGACACGCTGGCGCAGATGGGCGCCAACGTGAGTTACGGCCCGGACTGGATCGAGGTTTCGGGCGTACGCGTTGCCGATGGCGCGCGCCTGAAAGCATTCGACACCGACTTCAACCTGATCCCGGACGCTGCCATGACGGCCGCGGCGCTGGCGTTGTACGCCGACGGCCCGTGCCGCCTGCGCAATATCGGAAGCTGGCGTGTGAAAGAAACGGATCGCATCCACGCCATGCAGACCGAGCTTGAAAAGCTGGGCGCGCTGGTGGAATCGGGGCCGGATTGGCTGCGCGTGATTCCGCCGGCCCAGGACGCCTGGCGCGACGCCCACATCGGCACGTGGGACGATCACCGCATGGCCATGTGCTTCTCGCTGGCGGCCTTCGGGCCCGCCGCCGTCCGAATTTTGGACCCCGGTTGCGTCAGCAAGACGTTCCCGGGTTACTTTGATGTTTACGCAAGCCTCGTGTCGGCCTAGCGCGCACTCCTCTACATGACTTCGACTTCATTGACTGAAACTCCCGCTGCCGTCATCACGATCGATGGCCCCACTGCGTCCGGCAAGGGCACGGTGGCGCACCGCGTCGCCAAGGCGTTGGGCTGGGCCGTGCTGGACAGCGGCGCGCTGTATCGCCTGACCGCCCTGGCGGCTATCAAGCAGGGCGTAGCCGCTGACGACGAGCCCGGCGTGGCGCGCGTGGCCGAAACGCTGGATGTGCGTTTTGACGGCCCGCACGTGTACCTTTCCGGCGTCGATGTCGGGCATGACATCCGGCGCGAAGAGGTGGGTAATTTCGCCTCTCGCGTCGCCGCGTTCCCTGGCGTGCGCCGGGCCTTGCTAGAGCGTCAGCGCGCGTTTCGCCTGCCTCCGGGGCTGGTTGCCGACGGTCGTGACATGGGCACCGTGGTGTTCCCGGACGCCTCGCTGAAGGTCTTCCTGGTCGCCGACGTGGTGGCTCGGGCCGAGAGGCGGCGTAAGCAGTTGATCGAAAAGGGAATTTCTGCTAATCTAGACGACCTTCTGCGAGACATGCGCGAGCGAGACGCCCGCGATACCGAACGCGCCACGGCGCCGCTGGCTCCCGCAGCAGACGCACACGTACTGGATTCGTCCAATTTGACGATTGCAGAGACGGTGCAGGCAATACTGGATTTTTGGCAGCAGGCAGGCAAGCGGTAGGGCCGCAATCGAAAGGTTGCAGTCCGAAGGCAGGCACCCCCCAAGGTGCATGCAACCTCAACGGCGCAAGTAACCCCAACGGCAGGCAACCACGGTAGCCAACTGACGGGCCGGCAGTGAAGCGAATAGCTGAAGTGCCGCAAAGCCGCTGGAGGTCGCAAGAGTCTTTTTCCGATCCTGCGCTTTCATCACCTGTGATGCGAAATTGCCCGGACCATAAAACGTTCGGGCCCCAAGTTTTACTTGATTAGGCCCTGTCCTAGCCAGGCGCAACCCCCACGGGCCACCCCGCAGGGCAAACCGGCAGGCAGGTATTTTGACTCCACTGTGGCGGGCAATCCGCTGCGGTGTGTTCTTAACGGCCATTTCGGCCCAATGGATTTCAACCCCATGTCTTCCGTTTCCACTACCGCCACCGGCGGCGAAAGCTTCGCCGACCTTTTCGCCCAAAGCCTCAAGAGCCAGGACATGAAGTCCGGCGAGGTCATCAGCGCCGAAGTCGTGCGCGTCGACCATAATTTCGTCGTCGTCAACGCCGGCCTGAAGTCCGAAGCGCTGATCCCCCTGGAAGAGTTCCTGAACGACCAGGGCGAGCTCGAAGTGCAACCCGGCGATTTCGTCTCGGTGGCCATCGATTCCCTGGAAAACGGCTACGGCGACACGATCCTGTCGCGTGACCGCGCCAAGCGCCTGTCGGCCTGGCTGCAACTGGAAAAGGCCCTGGAAAACGGCGAGCTGGTTACCGGCACCATCACCGGCAAGGTGAAGGGCGGCCTGACCGTCATGACCAACGGCATCCGCGCGTTCCTGCCCGGTTCGCTGGTGGATCTGCGTCCGGTCAAGGACACCACCCCGTACGAAGGCAAGACCCTCGAATTCAAGGTCATCAAGCTCGACCGCAAGCGCAACAACGTTGTGCTGTCGCGTCGCCAAGTGCTGGAAGCCAGCATGGGCGAAGAGCGTCAAAAGCTGCTCGAAACCCTGCACGAAGGTGCTGTGGTCAAGGGCGTGGTCAAGAACATCACCGACTACGGCGCGTTCGTTGACCTGGGCGGCATCGACGGCCTGCTCCACATCACCGACATGGCATGGCGTCGTGTGCGTCACCCGTCCGAAGTCCTGCAAGTGGGTCAGGAAGTCGAAGCCAAGGTCCTCAAGTTCGACCAGGAAAAGAGCCGCGTCTCGCTGGGCGTCAAGCAGCTGGGCGAAGATCCGTGGGTGGGTCTGGCTCGCCGCTACCCGCAAGGCACCCGCCTGTTCGGTAAGGTCACGAACCTGACCGACTACGGCGCGTTCGTTGAAGTCGAAGCCGGCATCGAAGGCCTGGTTCACGTCTCCGAAATGGACTGGACCAACAAGAACGTCGACCCGCGCAAGGTTGTTACCCTGGGCGAAGAAGTCGAAGTCATGGTCCTGGAAATCGACGAAGACCGTCGTCGTATCTCGCTGGGCATGAAGCAGTGCCGTCAGAACCCGTGGGAAGAGTTCGCCACGAACTTCAAGCGCGGCGACAAGGTCCGCGGCGCCATCAAGTCGATCACCGACTTCGGCGTGTTCGTCGGTCTGCCTGGCGGCATCGACGGCCTGGTTCACCTGTCCGACCTGTCGTGGACGGAAACCGGCGAAGAAGCCGTGCGCAACTTCAAGAAGGGCGACGAGATCGAAGCCGTGGTTCTGGGCATCGATACCGACAAGGAACGCATCTCGCTGGGCATCAAGCAGCTGGAAGGCGACCCCTTCAACAACTTCGTCGCCACGTTTGACAAGGGCGCGGTTGTTCCGGGCACCATCAAGTCCGTCGAAGCCAAGGGCGCTGTTGTCACGCTGTCCGTGGACGTTGAAGGCTACCTGCGCGCTTCCGAGATCTCCTCGGGCCGCGTTGAAGATGCCACCACCGTTCTGACCGCCGGTGAAAACATCGAAGCCATGATCGTCAACATCGACCGCAAGACGCGTTCGATCCAACTGTCGATCAAGGCCCGTGACAACGCCGAGACCGCCGAAACGATCCAGCGCATGTCCGACGCCAGCGCTTCGTCCGGCACCACCAACCTCGGCGCGCTGCTGAAGGCCAAGCTGGACCAACAGCGCAACGACGGTTAATTCGTGACCAAGTCGGAGCTGATCGCCGCCTTGGCGGCCCGCTATCCTCAGCTGGCCGCCCGCGACACCGATTACGCCGTCAAGACCGTGCTGGATGCAATGACCCAGGCTTTGGCCTCGGGTCAGCGCATCGAGATCCGGGGTTTTGGCAGCTTCTCGTTGTCGCAGCGGTCTCCCCGCATCGGTCGCAATCCGAAATCTGGCGAACAAGTGCTGGTGCCTGGCAAACAGGTGCCGCACTTCAAGGCAGGCAAGGAATTGCGCGAACGGGTGGACCTGGTCGGCGGCAATGACGAGGACGCCCAATCTTCCGGATCGGGTGAGACGATGACGTCAATGGCAAGTTTGCACGCCATGCACTGACTCACCATCGTCTAAAGGCTGCCTACGGGCAGATCGGACCGAGAACAGGCCCCTTGAGAAATCAAGGGGCTTTGTTTTTTCCGGCTTGATTCGTCCCGCTTTGTCGGGGATTTTTTTTCTTGGACGGATAAGACGTCGCTTACAATTGACAGTCTTGAATTCTCTGGAGCATGCGTCATGCGCTATCTAGTCTGGGCCCTGCGATTGCTCGTGTTTGTTGCGGTCTTGATGTTCGCCTTGAAGAACACCGATCCCGTTGCCGTGAAGTTCTACGCGGACTACGTCGTGCAAGATGTGCCGCTGATCGTCGTGATGTTGGTCGTGTTCGTCGCTGGCGCCTTGTTCGGCCTGTTGCTGACCGTGCCTGCCGCCATGCGCCGCCGCCGCGAAGCCATGCGCTTGCGCCGCGAGCTGGACCGCGTCCAGGCAGCGGTCAATGGCACGACGCCGGTCGTGCCGCCCGAAGCCGTCGCACCGATGTCGCCGCTCTGATGGCGCGCCGCTTTCCGCACTTCCCGCATTCCGTACTGAATTTCAGCAAGAGCCCGAACCGTGGATTTTGAACCTTGGTGGTTGATTTTCGTGCCGGTGTTGTTCGCGCTGGGCTGGCTGGCCGCGCGCTTCGACGTTCGGCAGATGCTTCGGGAGACGCGCAGCCTGCCCGACTCGTACTTCCGGGGGCTGAACTTCCTGCTCAACGAAGAGCCGGACCGCGCCATCGACGCCTTTGTCGAAGTGGCCAAGCTGGACCCTGAAACGACCGAGCTGCACTTCGCACTGGGCAGCCTGTTCCGTCGCCGCGGCGAAATGGAACGCGCGATCCGCGTGCATCAAAGCCTGCTCAGTCGCTCGGATCTGCCCGACGCCGAACGCGACCATGCGCAGCACGAACTGGCGCAGGACTTCCTCAAGGCCGGCATGCTGGACCGCGCCGAAAGTGGTTTTGAACAGCTCAAGGACACGCGCTACGCCTTGCCGGCGCTGCGCTCGCTGATCCGCATCTACGAATCCGAACACGATTGGCCGCGCGCCATCGAAGCCGTCAAGACCTTGCAGGGCCTGGTCGATGAGCCGGTGCCGCAGATCGTGCATTACTACTGCGAGCAGGCGCAGACCGCGCTGGCGGCCAAGCCCGCCGACGTGGACGCCGCTCACAAGGCGCTGGATGCCGCCGACCACGCGTTGTCCACGACCGACGCAGCAGCGGGCAAGGGTGCGATGGTGCGTACCGCCATATTGCGCGCCCGCCTGGCGTCGATGGAACAAGACCCCAAGCGCGAACGGCTCTACCTGGAATCGGTCATGACCGATGCGCCGGAATTCGCCGGGCTGGTGGCCGAGCAGCTTCTGGCCAATTACCGCGCTGCCAATCAGGTCGAAGCAGGACTCGATTTCCTGCTCAAGCAGTATCAACGGCACGCCTCGCTGGACCTGTTCAATGTGGTGTTCCGCGAATTGCGCGTCCAGCAGGGTTCGGAAGTGGCATGGACGTTCGCGCGTGGCGCTTTGCGCAGCCATCCGTCTTTGCTGGGTCTGGACCGTCTGCTGGAAGCGGAACTGGCCAACCCGGACAGCGGCGCTGAAAGCGGCCCCGTGCCCGGCGCCGACCTGACGCTGCTGCGCAGCCTGATCCACAAGCATACGCAACGCCTGGACCGCTATGCGTGCCGCAGTTGCGGTTTTCAAGCGCGTCGCTTTTACTGGCAATGTCCCGGCTGCAACGCCTGGGAGACCTACGCGCCGCGCCGCCTGGAAGAACTTGAATGAAGCCTTTTCCCGCCGAAGCCATTTCGCAAAGCCGTGTCCTAGTGGTTGGCGACGTGATGCTGGACCGCTACTGGTTCGGTGAAGTCGAACGTATTTCTCCGGAAGCGCCGGTGCCCGTGGTGCGGGTCGCCCGCCGCGAAGACCGTCTGGGCGGCGCCGCCAACGTGGCGCGCAACGTCGCGGCGCTGGGCGGACAGGTCACGCTGGTGGGCGTGCTGGGAGAAGACGAGGCCGGCGACAGCATCCGCAAATTGTCCGCCGAGGCCGGCATCCGTACCGAACTCATCGCCGATCCATCGCTGCACACCACGCTGAAAATGCGCGTGCTGGGCCGCCAACAGCAATTGCTGCGCGTCGATTTCGAGCAGCATCCCGAGCAAGCCGCGCTGGACAGCGTGGACGCCGCGCTCGCGCGTCATCTGGCCAACCACGACGTGGTGGTGCTGTCCGACTATGCCAAGGGCGTGCTGGCTCGCGTTGAATCTCTGGTCTCCTTGGCGCGCGATGCCGGCATACCGGTGCTGGTGGACCCCAAGGGCGACGATTATTCGCGCTATCGGGGCGCAACCCTCGTCACCCCCAACCGTGCCGAAATGCAGCAGGCGGTGGGCCGCTGGAATTCCGAAGCCGAACTGACCGAACGCGCGCAGCGCTTGCGCGCCGATCTGGACCTTGAAGCCCTGCTGGTGACCCGTTCCGAGCAAGGCATGACCTTATTTACCGATGCGGGGCGGGACCACATCGACGCGCAGGCGCACGAAGTGTTCGACGTGTCCGGCGCGGGCGATACGGTATTGGCCACGCTGGCGGTTTCGCGGGCCATAGGCTTGCCGTGGGCCGAGGCGATGGGCTGGGCCAACAAGGCTGGCGGCATCGCCGTGGGCAAGCTGGGCACCTCTGTCGTCACCGCCGCCGAACTCGCAGGAGAAATTTCATGATCGTCGTAACCGGAGCCGCAGGCTTCATAGGCAGCAACCTGGTGCGCGGGCTCAACCGCCGTGGCATCCATGACATCATCGCGGTGGATGATCTGACCGAAGGCGACAAGTTCGTCAATCTGGTCGATTGCCAGATCGCCGAGTACATGGACAAGGACGACTTCCGTCGTTGTGTGGCCGATGGCAGCCTGCCCGCCGTGCGCGCGGTGCTGCATCAAGGCGCGTGCTCGGACACCACCGAGCGTAACGGCCGCTACATGATGGACAACAACTATCGCGTCACGCTCGAACTGTTCGAGTTCTGCCAGACGCGGCGCATTCCGTTCCTGTATGCCTCGTCGGCCGCTGTTTACGGCGGCTCGTCGGTCTACGTCGAGGATCCGGCCAACGAAGGCCCGCTCAACGTCTACGGCTATTCCAAGCTGCTGTTTGACCAGGTGCTGCGCAAGCGCATGGATACGCTCACGGCGCAAGTTGTGGGCCTGCGCTACTTCAACGTCTATGGACCGCATGAACAGCACAAGGGCCGCATGGCCTCGGTGGCGTTCCACAACATGAACCAGTTCCTCGAACACGGCCATGTGCGCCTCTTTGCCGGATGGGATGGTTATGTGGACGGCGGCCAAAGCCGCGACTTCATTTCCGTTGAAGACGTGGTGGCCGTGAACCTGCATTTCCTGGAACATCCCGAACGGTCGGGCATCTTCAACTGCGGCACGGGCCGGGCGCAGCCCTTCAATGACGTGGCGGCCGCCGTGGTGAATACGCTGCGCGCCGAACGTGGCGAGGCGGCGCTGACGCTGGCGCAGTTGGTCGAGCTGGACCTGATCCGCTACATCCCGTTCCCTGACGACCTGAAGGGCCGCTATCAAAGCTACACGCAGGCGGATGTCTCGCAATTGCGCGCGGCGGGTTTCGATGCGCCCATGCGAGATGTGCAGACTGGCGTTGCCGAGTACGTGCGCTATTGGCGCGCTCGCCGCTGAACCGCATCGCCGCTTGAAAATTAGGCCACCCTTGGGGGTGGTCTTTTTTTTGCCCGCGTAGTTTCCGAGGTGGATCAAACCATTCACTGCGCGGCCTGGCGAGCGGGCTGGCGTCCATGATCCGGGGGTGGTTCGGCATTCAGCCGCGCCCATCCCACCCGGAGACCTACATGAATCCTTTTCTCGTATCCACCATTGCCCGCCGCGGCTCGCCCATGCCCTGGCGCAAGATCCGTTCGGCGCAGTCGCCAGCGGGCGCACACGGCGTGCGCCGCCCTTGGCGTCAGGCGCTGGGCGTCATGCTGGTGACCGCCGCCCTGGGGTTCGCGTCGAACGACGCCCGCGCGGTGGACGTCAACCAGGCCAGCGCACAGCAATTGGAAACCATACGCGGCATCGGTCCCCGCACGGCGGAGATCATCATCAACGAACGCGAGCGCGGAGGTCGGTTTGACTCTTTCGAGGACCTTGCCGACCGCGTGCGCGGCATCGGCGAGAAAAAGGCGCAGGCACTGAAGGC
Organism: Achromobacter piechaudii NBRC 102461; assembly: GCF_001571245.1. Taxonomy (GTDB): domain Bacteria; phylum Pseudomonadota; class Gammaproteobacteria; order Burkholderiales; family Burkholderiaceae_B; genus Achromobacter; species Achromobacter piechaudii. The sequence continues at coordinate 915,987 of NZ_BCTK01000005.1, forward strand.
GGCCGGTTTGCAGGTGGGCGAGGGCGATGCCCCGGCCGCCACCGGTCAAGGCGCTGCAGGCGCGGCAACCACTGCCAAGCCGGCCAAGGGCAAGCCCGGCGCGCCGCCAGCGGCTGCCCGGCCCTGATACACCGGGCCGGCAGCTAACCCCTGGCGCGAGCGCGGCTTTTGTCCGCGCCCGGCGCCAGGCAGAGTTATTATCTTTTGCATGACTACTACCTACCCCACTATCGAGCAGACCGTCGGCAATACGCCGCTGGTGCGATTGCAGCGCATTCCCGGTGCCGCGGGCGCCGCGCGTGGCAACGTCATCCTGGCCAAACTGGAAGGCAATAACCCAGCCGGTTCCGTCAAGGATCGGCCGGCTTTGTCGATGATCCACCACGCCGAAGCGCGTGGCGACATCAAGCCGGGCGACACCCTTATCGAAGCCACCAGCGGCAATACCGGCATCGCGCTGGCCATGGCGGCGGCGATGAAGGGGTACCGCATGATCCTCATCATGCCGGACAACCTTTCTGTGGAACGTCGCGCGGCCATGACCGCCTATGGCGCGGAACTGATCCTGACGCCGGCCGACAAGGGCGGCATGGAATACGCGCGCGATCTGGCCACCGAGATGCAGGCCGACGGCAGGGGCGTGGTGCTGGACCAATTCGCCAATCCCGACAATCCGCGTGCGCACATTGAAACCACGGGGCCTGAGCTGTGGACGCAAACCGAAGGGCGCATCACGCACTTCGTCAGCGCCATGGGCACGACGGGCACCATCATGGGCGTATCGACCTACCTGAAATCGCGCAATCCCGCGGTGCAGATCGTCGGCGCGCAGCCTGCCGAAGGGTCGCAGATCCCGGGCATCCGCAAGTGGCCGGAAGCCTATCTGCCCAAGATCTTCGACCGCAGCCGGGTGGACGCCTACGAATCCATCCAGCAGACGGAAGCTGAAGCCATGGCGCGCCGGCTGGCCGCCGAAGAAGGCATCTTTGGCGGCATCTCGTCCGCCGGCGCGCTGGTTGCCGCGCTGCGCGTGGCCGAACGGGTCAATGACGCGACCATCGTATTCATCGTTTGCGATCGTGGCGACCGCTACCTGTCCACGGGCGTCTTCAACTGAGGCCCACCCGCGTAACGGGTCGCCAGCCAGCGCCCTGAATGAAAACGCCCCGTTCAATTCCGACGGGGCGTTTTTCTTTGGCGCGGGACAAGCTCAACGTGTGACGCGCGCTTCGATCTCGTAAGCCAGATCGGCAACCGAGGTCGCGTAGAAGTAGCTGCGATTGTATTTGGTCAGCGCAAAGAAATTGGGTGTGCCAACCCGGTATTGCGCCGTGCCGCGCGCTTCTTCGACCAGGTCCACCACGCCCAGGGGCTGGCTGCCCCAGCCTGCGCTGCTGGCCCCGGGTTGCAGTCGGGCGCCGGCCGCCGACAGCGTGCTCCAGGTTTGCTTGGGTTCAAGGCCGCCGTCGACCAATGCCGTCGGGTCCGCCGGCAGCACCACTGGCGCGAACACGGGCAAGCCGCGCTGCCAGCCGTGCTGGGCCAGGAAGCTGCCCACGGACATGATGGCGTCCTGGGTATTGTTGGTCAGGTCGATGTGGCCGTTGTCGTCGCCGTCCACCGCGTAATGCATGATGCTGGTCGGCATGAATTGCGGCATGCCGATAGCGCCCGCATACGAGCCGCGCGTCTCCAGTTCCAGCTTGTCTTTCATGACCAGCGTCAGGAAGTCCGCCAGTTGCCCCCGGAACATCGCTGCGCGCTCGGGCTTGTTGGGATCGGGATAGTCAAAGGCGAGCGTGGCCAGCGCATCCAGCACCCGGAAGTTGCCCATGTTGCGGCCGTACAGCGTTTCCACGCCGATGATGGACGCGATGATGGGCGCGGGGACGCCAAAGCGTTGGGCCGCCTGATTGAGCAGGTCGCGGTTTTCGTTATAGAACTCCACGCCCCAGCCTATGCGCTTGGGTTCGACGAAGCGCGACCGATAGGTCAGCCAACTGCGCCAGATTTTCTTGCCGGGCGCGGCGGGCGCGATCAGCCGCGAGACGGTGGCGTTGTAGCGCGAGCTTTCCAGCGCCTTGACCATCGGGTCCAGCGGCAACTGGCGTTCGGCCGCCAGGTCTTCTACGAAACTGCGCACTTCCGGGCGTAACGCGCCGGTGGCGGTCAGGGTGGCAGGTGCGTCGTCCGGCAGTTCGGATCCCGGTGTCGGCGTCGTGGGTCCAATGCGGATGGCGGTGTTGGCGGAGGCGGCCGTGGAGGCGGTAGTAAGGGAATTCGGAGCAGAGGGAGCGGTGGTGGAACAGCCCGCCAGCAGGGCGGAAAGCGTTCCGAGTTGCAGTAATCGCCGACAGATGAACATAATCTTCCTTATGGAGACCATGTATCTTACCCACCCGGCCTGCCGCTTGCATGAAATGGGCAGTTGGCACCCTGAAAGCCCGCAGAGGCTGGATGCCATTTCCGACCAGCTTCTGGCCAGCGGCCTGATGCCCTATCTGGACGACCGGCAAGCGCCGCAAGCGTCCCGAAATGACATCCTGCGGGTGCACACCGTCCAGTATCTGGACAGTTTGCGCGAACATACGCCGGACCAAGGGTATTACCCAATCGATCCCGACACGCTGATGAATCCGCACACCTACGAAGCGGCCCTTTATGCGGCCGGCGCGGGGGTGGCGGCGGTGGACGCGGTGATTGGCGGCGAAGCCCGAACGGCGTTCTGCGCGGTGCGTCCGCCTGGCCACCACGCCTGCCGCTCGCAAGCCATGGGCTTTTGTTTCCTGAACAATGTCGCCATCGCGGCGCGCCATGCGCTGGATTTCCACGGCTTGTCGCGCGTGGCCATCGTGGACTTCGACGTCCACCATGGCAATGGCACCGAAGACATCTTCGCTGGCGACGAACGCGTGCTGATGTGCAGCTTCTTCCAGCATCCGCTGTTTCCCAACAGCGGCGTCGAACACCCTGCGGACAACATGCTGAACGTGCCGGTGCCCGCATATACGGTGGGGCCCGCGGTCAGGGCGATCGTCACGGAACAGTGGCTGCCCCGGCTAGAAGCATTCCGCCCGGAACTGATCCTGGTGTCGGCCGGATTCGACGCGCACCGGGAAGACGATATGGGCCAGATGGGCCTGGTGGAAGCGGACTACGCCTGGATCACAGAACGGCTTGTCGAGGTGGCCGAACGCCATAGTCAAGGCCGGATCGTCAGCACGCTTGAAGGTGGTTACAACTTATCTGCGCTGGGTCGCAGCGTGGTTGCGCATATACGAGCGCTGGCGAAGCTGTAGAATCAGGAAAAAATTGTGCAATGCGATCCCGGCGCATGCCGGGTATTTATTTCCATTTGGAGGCAGCGGGATGAAGGTGTTGGTACCTGTCAAGCGCGTCGTTGACTACAACGTCAAGGTGCGAGTCAAGTCGGATCAGACTGGCGTGGATATCGCCAATGTGAAGATGTCCATGAACCCCTTTGACGAAATCGCCGTCGAAGAAGCGACCCGACTCAAAGAGAAGGGTGCCGTCGCTGAAGTCGTGGCGGTTTCTTGCGGCGTTGCGCAATGCCAGGAGACGCTGCGCACCGCCATGGCAATCGGCGCCGATCGCGGCGTGCTGGTTCAGACCGATGCCGAGTTGCAGCCGCTGGCCGTGGCCAAGCTGTTGAAGGCGCTGGTCGATAAGGAACAGCCGCAACTGGTGATCCTTGGCAAGCAAGCCATCGACGACGACGCCAATCAAACCGGTCAGATGCTGGCCGCGCTGCTCGACTGGCCGCAAGCCACGTTCGCCAGCAAGGTTGAGCTTGCCGACGGCAAGGTCACCGTCACGCGCGAAGTGGACGGCGGGCTGGAAACGCTGACGCTCAAGCTGCCGGCCATCGTCACCACCGACTTGCGCCTGAACGAGCCGCGTTATGTCACGCTGCCGAACATCATGAAGGCCAAGAAGAAGCAGTTGGACACCGTCACGCCCGAAGAACTGGGTGTTGATCCCGCGCCGCGCCTGAAAACGCTGAAGGTCAGCGAGCCGCCCGCCCGCAAGGCCGGCATCAAGGTGGCCGACGTTGCAGCTCTGGTGGACAAACTCAAGAACGAAGCGAAGGTGGTCTGAACATGACGACGCTGGTTATTGCCGAACACGATAACGCCCAGCTCAAGGGCGCAACCCTGAACGCCGTCGCCGCCGCCGCCAAGATCGGAGGCGATGTGCACGTGCTGGTCGCCGGCGCCAATGCGCGCGCCGTGGCCGACCAGGCCGCCGCTGCCGCAGGCGTCGCCAAGGTCCTGCTGGCCGACGCGCCGCAACTGGCTGATGGCTTGGCCGAAAACGTCGCAGCCCAAGTGCTGGCCGTTGCCTCCAACTACAGCCACATCCTGTTCCCGGCTACCGCCTCGGGCAAGAACGTGGCCCCGCGCGTGGCCGCCAAGCTCGACGTGGCGCAGATCTCGGACATCATCGGCGTGGAATCCGCCGACACGTTCCAGCGCCCCATCTACGCCGGCAACGCCATCGCCACCGTGCAATCGGCCGACGCCGTGAAGGTCATCACCGTGCGTACGACGGGCTTTGACGCCGTCGCCGCGCAAGGTGGCTCGGCTGCCGTGGAAGACGTGGCTGCCGTGGCGGACTCGGGCTTGTCCTCGTTCGTCGGCCGTGAAGTCGCCAAGAGCGATCGCCCCGAACTGGCCGGCGCTCGCGTCGTGGTGTCGGGTGGCCGTGGCTTGGGCAGCGCGGAAAACTTCAAGATCCTGGATCCGCTGGCTGACAAGCTGGGTGCCGCACTGGGCGCTTCCCGTGCCGCGGTCGATGCCGGCTACGCGCCGAACGACTGGCAGGTTGGTCAAACCGGAAAGATTGTTGCGCCGCAGCTGTATGTGGCCGTCGGTATTTCCGGCGCCATCCAGCACTTGGCCGGCATGAAGGATTCGAAGGTCATTGTTGCCATCAACAAAGATCCCGAAGCCCCGATCTTCGGTGTGGCCGATTATGGTTTGGTCGGCGACCTGTTCCAGGTCGTGCCTGAACTGACCGGCGCGCTGTAAGAAACATCGCAGCCAGATAAATACGAAAGCCCCGCGGACGCATAGTCCGCGGGGTTTTTTTTGATGAGCGATGAATTGAGATAGTTTGAGATTTCCGTAGTATTTCTTTGGGAATTCGAAAGATTCTGATAATGTATTTCGCGCGCAGCAGGATTTTTCGCGCACGTGCTCGACCTGTACAGAACGAAGGAGATTCGGGATGGAATGGTTCTTTGACACATTGCGGAAGTATCCAGAGTTGGCGGTCTTTCTTACCCTCGGGTTGGGATATTGGATCGGAGCCAAAAAAATCTTCGGTTTCAATCTCGGCGCAGTCACAGGGACGTTGCTGGTAGGTGTGCTGGTCGGCCAGCTCAACCTCACCATCGCTCCAATCCTCAAGCAGGTGTTCTTCCTGCTTTTTTTATTTGGTCTTGGCTACGGCGTCGGACCACAATTTTTCCGCGGCATGAAAAGCGATGGCCTTCCCCAGGTCATTTTCGCGGTTGTCATATGCGTTATCTGCCTGCTGGTCACCTGGGGCACCGCTGTCGGGTTTGGATTCGACGCGGGCACGGGTGCCGGACTGTTGTCGGGCGCGCAAACCATTTCGGCAGTGATGGGGGTAGCGACGGACACCATTAACGGGCTTGGCGTTGACGCTGCGACGAAGAAACAGTGGATCGACAATATCCCGGTCGCCTATGCCGTCTGCTACATCTTCGGCACGGTTGGCAGCGCTTGGCTGCTGGCTTCGCTTGGGCCCAAGCTGATGCGCGTGGACATCGTCAAAGAGTGCAAGGAATACGAAGCCAAGATGTCCGGCAGCGGCGATTCCATGGAACTGTCCGGTTACCGGAAATTCACGGCGCGCGCCTATCGGCTGGATCACGTCGACTTGGTCGGCAAGACGGTGGGCGACCTTGAAGCGCGCTTTGTCGAGGCGCGCGTGTTCGTCGAGCGCATCCGCCGTGGCGATCAGGTCATCGACGCCGACTCCACGACGGTGCTGCAAGCGGGCGATGTGCTGGGCGTCACGGGGCGCCATGACGCGCTGGTCCTGCAGGCGGGCGGCATCATCGGTGGCGAAGTCGAGGACAGGGAAGTGATCAACTTGCCCGCCGAGATCGTCGAGGTGGTGCTGACCAATAAGAACGTGGCCGGCAAGACGGTCAAAGAACTGGCGGAAAACGAAACCGTCCGTCAACTTGGCCGTGGCGTGTTCCTGCGCAAAGTCATACGTGGCGGCCACGAAATGCCGGTCAACTGGGGCCTCAAACTGGACCGGGGCGACCGGCTGGTCGTATTGGGCGCCAAGCGGGATGTCGAGCGCGCCGTGGGCAAGCTGGGTTATGTGGATCGCGCCACGGAGCAGACCGACATGGTGTTCGTGGGCTTCGGCATCTTGCTGGGCGGCTTGTTTGGCTCTCTGGTGCTGACGGTCAGCGGCATACCCATCACCTTGTCGACCTCGGGCGGCGCGCTGATTTCAGGCCTGGTCTTCGGCTACCTGCGATCGGTGCATCCCACTTTCGGCCGCGTGCCAGAGCCCGTGCACTGGTTTCTCACATCCGTGGGGCTGACCGCCTTCGTGGCGGTGGTCGGCATCTCGTCGGGGCCGGGTTTCGTGGCAGGCTTCCAGCAATTGGGCGCCAAGCTTTTCGTGGCCGGCATCATCGCCACCAGCGTGCCAATGATATTGGGCGTGCTTATCGCCCGATATGTTTTCAAGTTCCATCCGGCCATCGCGCTGGGCGTCTGCGCTGGCGCCCGGACCACGACGGCTGCGATCGGCCAGATCACCGAGACGGCCAAGAGCCAGGTGCCCGCACTGGGCTACACGGTGCCCTATGCGATCGGCAATACCCTGCTCATTATCTGGGGGATTGTCATTGTCATGCTCATGACCTAGTGGGACGCCCGCAAGCTTCGCGCTTGCGGGCTGCATATCGGGTCGGCGGGCGTGTCCCGAACGAGCCGCCCCGGCCAGCGCTTGTCAATTCGCAAACCAGGAGTACTGAATAATGGCTTCTACCGCGCCTCTCACTGTCAGTCTGGCCTCGGCCTTGAAAACCACCCGTTCGCGCCAACGCGACCTGGAACAGCTCTCGCCTTTCGAACTGAAGGACTATCTGATTACGCTGGCCAAGGAAAACCAGCAGACGGCCGCCCTGACCATGTTGAATGCAGGCCGGGGCAATCCGAACTGGATCGCCACCGAACCGCGCGACGCCTTCTTCCTGTTGGGCCAGTTCGCCATGAAGGAAGCGCGCCGCGTGCGCGATGAAGGCATTCTGGCGGGCATGCCGCCCAAGAAGGGCTGCGCTGACCGGTTGAAGAAATTCCTGTCCAAGCACAAGGGTGAGGACGGCTACGATTTCCTGTTGGGCGTGCTGGAATACGGCGTCAAGATCAAGAGCTTCGATCCGGACGAGTGGATCCACGAACTGACCGACAGCATCATCGGGGACAACTATCCCGTGCCGCCGCGCGCGCTCGTGCACATCGAGCAGATCGTGCATGACTACCTGATCAAGGAAATGTGCGACGGCCAGCCGCCCAAGGGCAAGTTCGACTTGTTCCCGGTCGAAGGCGGCACCGCCGCCATGTGCTACATCTTTGATTCGCTGATGCAGAACGGCTTGTTGAAACAGGGCGACACCATTGCGCTGTTCCTGCCGACCTTCACGCCTTACATCGAAATCGCGCATCTTGAGCGCTTTCAGTTCAAGATCGTCGCCATCAACGCCAACAGCATGCGCGCCGATGGCACGCATGACTGGCACTATCCCGCCTCTGAAATCGCCAAGCTGGAAAATCCGAAGATCAAGCTTGCCGTGACGGTCAACCCGAGCAACCCGCCGTCGGTGGCGTTCAGCCCGGTCGAGATGAAGCAGATCGTGCGCCTGATCCGCAAGAATCCCAATCTGGTGCTGGTCACGGACGATGTGTATGGCACCTTCGTGCCGAACTTCCGCTCGCTGATGGCCGAAGTGCCGCACAACACCATTTGCGTCTACTCCTTCTCCAAGAATTTCGGCTGCACGGGATGGCGTCTGGGCGTAATCGCCACGCACGAGAAAAACGTCATGGACCGACGCATTGCCGAGCTTCCGGCAGCGTGGAAGCAGCGCCTGAACAAGCGGTACGGCGCCATGACGATGGAACCCGAAAAGCTCAAGTTCGTCGACCGTATGGTGGCTGACAGCCGCAATGTGGCGCTGAACCACACCGCTGGCCTGTCCTTGCCGCAGCAGGTGCAGATGGGCCTGTTCGCGTTGTCCCACCTGCTGGATCTGAAGGATAGCTACAAGCACCTGACCATGCAGATCGTGCGCGATCGCCGCGACGCGTTGTGGAGCGGGCTGGGCATACCGGTGCCGCCGGAAGACCCCATGCGCGCCTGGTATTACGTGGAACTGGACTTCATGGTCTGGGCCAAGATCATGTATGGCGACGCCTTCTGCAAGTACATGACGTCGAACTACGAGCCGGTGGACTTCCTGTTCCGCCTGGCCGAGAAGACGGGCGTGGTGCTGATGGACGGTGGCGGCTTTGGCGGGCCGCCGTGGTCGATCCGCATCTCGCTGGCCAATCTTGACGATGGCGACTACGCCAAGATCGGCAAATACATGATCGAGTGCGGGTCCGAATACGTCGAGGCATGGAAGGCGTCCGAACTGGTGCGTTCGGGCCCGATGGCGGGCAAGGGCCAGACCGTGAAGGCGAGCGGAGCCAAGCGCGCGGGCAAGGCGGCGAAGAAGGCGGTCGCCAAGACGGCGGTGAAGAAGGCGGCGAAGAAGGCGGTGAAGAAGGCAGTCAAGCAAGCAGACACCGCCGCCAGATCCGCCAAGAAGGCGACTGCTCGCTAGCAGCCCACCAAAGGCGACCCGACCCATGACTTGCTCGATCGGATTTTTCAATAGCGTCCCCATCGCAGTCTTGTTTGTCACGGTGGGCTTGGGATATCTGATCGGCAAGTTGAAGGTCGGTCCGATTCAACTGGGCGGCGTGTGCGGAACGCTGATCGTCGCCCTCTTGATCGGCCAGACGGGTTGCCAGATGCGCGGCGATCTGAAAGAGGTCGCTTTCGCGCTGTTCATCTTTGCCATGGGCTACTCGGGCGGCCCGCAGTTCTTCGCCAATCTGAACCGATCCAGCCTGCGCTACATCGCGCTGCCGATCATCGAAGCATTGCTTGTGCTGACCATCGTGTTGTCGGCCGTGCCGCTGTTTGGCCTGGATGCCGGTACGGCAGCGGGGCTGGCGGCGGGGGCGGCGACGGAGTCGGCCGTGGTGGGCACCGCTGCCGAGGCGCTCAAGCACCTGGGCCTGGCGGATGCCGAGGTGCAGCGCATGGAGGCCAACATCGCGACGGCCTACACGCTGACCTATCTGGTGGGCTTGATCAGCATCGTCTTCTTCACCAGCCAGATCGCGCCCGCACTGCTGCGCATCAACCTGCGCGAGGCCTCCAAGGCCTTGGAAGCCAAGCTGGGCGTGGCTTCCGGGGACGACGATGAGGTCAATCTGCCGTCGTTGCCCCGACTTGTCGGACGCGCCCACGTCGTCAAGGACGCCGACGGCATGAAGGTCGGCGATGTCGAAGCGCAGCTGGGCGGCCGCACCGTGATCAGCCGTATCCTGCGCGATGGCGTAGCGGTGAGCGCTACGCCCGGCGATACGCTGGCCACCGGCGATGTCGTGGTGGTGCTGGGCTTGCGCCGTTTCGCGCTGCGCGCGGGTACGGTGGTCGGCCCGGAAATCCAGTTGCCCGAGGCGCATGCCGACGACCTGCAACTGAGCGAGCTTGCCGTCATCGTCAACCAGAAGACGGTCAATGGGCACACCGTGGGCGAATTGGCTCAACGACCCAACGCGAAGCGCGCGCGGGGAGTCTTCGTGCAATCCATCACCAGGTCGGGGCATGTGCTGCCGTTGACGCCGGCGACCGTCGTGCAGTACGGCGACCTGGTGACACTGGTGGGCACCGAACCCGAACTGTCGGAAGCCGGCGCGGCGCTGGGCAACGAGTTGCGTCGCAGCGGCGTCACCGATCTGGTGTTCCTGGCCTTCGGCATCCTGGCTGGCCTGATGATCGGCAGCCTCAGCGCGCGCCTGTGGGGCATTCCGGTATCGCTGGGTAGCGGCGGCGGGGCGCTGGTCAGCGGCCTGGTGTGCGGCTGGATCAATGCGAAGCGGCCCTCGTTGGGGCATATGCCCGATCATGCCGTGCAACTGCTCAAAGACCTGGGGCTGGCCGTGTTCGTGGCCTGCGTGGGGCTGTCGGCGGGGCCGGAGGCCGTATCGCTGATTCGTGAACATGGCGCGGTGCTGCCGTTGATCGGCTTGCTGGTGTCGTTGGGGCCCGCCTGCCTGTCGCTATGGGTGGGCCACAAGATACTGAAGATCGAAGGGCCGCTTCTGGTGGGCGCCATCGCGGGGCAGCACGTCAGCACGCCCGCCATCAGCGCCATCCTGAATTCCAGCGGCAGCTCGGTGCCGCTGCTGGGCTACACCGTGACCTATGCGATCGCCAACGTGCTGCTGCCCGTGCTGGGACCGATCATCGTGTCGTTGGCGTACCATCTGAGTTAAGACGCGTATCTGAAAGACGCAGAAGCGAGGCGCCAGGCGCCTCGCTGTCGTTTTGCACACGGAGACATCATGCCCTACGTAAGCCCCCTACAGGATTTCCGCTTCACGCTGAATGAACTGGCCGGCCTGAACGAAATTCTTGCCTTGCCCGGCTTCGGAGACGTCACGCCGGATCTGGTCGACGCCATCCTGCAAGAGAACGGCCGCTTCGTGGAGCAGGCGGTGGCTCCGTTGAACGTGCCCGGCGATACGCAGCCTCCGGTCTGGAAGGACGGGCAGGTCACCACCACCCCGGGCTATGCCCAGGGCTTCAAGGACTACGCGGCTGGCGGCTGGCAGGGCCTTCAGCATCCGCAGGAGTGGGGTGGCCAAGGCCTGCCCAAGCTGGTCGCCGCCGCGCCCAGCGAGAACATCCAGGCCGCCAGCCTGGCGTTTTCCTTGTGCCCGATGCTGACCGACGGCGTCATCGAAGCGCTGCTGACCGTGGGCTCGGAGGCGCAGCGCAAGGAATACGTGCCCAACCTGATCGCGGGAAAGTGGACGGGCACCATGAACCTGACCGAACCGCAGGCGGGCTCGGACCTGGCGCAGGTCGCCACGCGCGCGGTGCGCCAGGACGACGGCACGTTTCGTCTGTTCGGCCAAAAGATCTTCATTACTTTCGGCGAGCACGACCTGGCCGAAAACATCATCCACCTGGTGCTGGCCCGCACGCCGGATGCGCCTGCTGGCGTGAAAGGCATCTCGCTTTTCATCGTGCCCAAGTTCCTGGTCGACGCCAATGGCGCGGTGGGCAAGCGCAACGACGTCTGGTGCGCGTCGCTGGAGCACAAGCTTGGCATCCATGGCAGTCCGACCGCTGTGCTGCTGTATGGCACGGGCCAGGGCGAAGTGGGCGAGGGCGCGGTGGGCTACCAGGTGGGCGAATTGAATCGCGGCCTGGAATACATGTTCATCATGATGAACGCGGCCCGCTATTCGGTGGGCCAGCAGGGCATCGGCGTGTCCGAACGCGCGTATCAGCATGCACTTGCCTATGCACGTGAGCGCGTGCAGGGCCGCGCGGTGGAGGGCTCGCCGGGTCCGGTGGCCATCGTGCGGCATCCCGACGTGCAGCGCATGTTGCTGACCATGAAGGCGCTGACCGAGGCTGCCCGTGCCGTGTCCTATGTGACGGCCGCCGCGCATGACAAGGGCACGCATCATCCCGACCCCGAACAGCGTTCGCGCAATCGGGCGTTCTACGAATACATGGTGCCCATCGTGAAAGGCTATTCGACCGAGACCGCCGTCGAGGTCGCCTCGCTGGGCATCCAGGTGCATGGCGGCATGGGCTTCATCGAGGAAACCGGAGCGGCGCAGTTCTACAGGGACGCGCGCATCTTGCCGATCTACGAAGGCACCACGGCTATCCAGGCCAATGATCTCGTCGGCCGAAAGACGCAACGCGACGGCGGCGCCACCGCCTACGCGGCCATCGCCGCCATGCGCGAAACACTGCGCGCGGTCGAGGCGGAATCGACGCGAGCCGCCGCCCCGGAACGCGATGCGCTGCGCCTGTTGCGCGACAACCTGGACGGCGCCATTCAGGCCTACGAGGCCGGCGTCGGCTTCATTCTTGAACAATCGGCCTCGAATGTGCGCGCAGTCTTTTCCAGCAGCGTGCCTTATCTGATGCTGGCGGGCGTGGTGCACGGCGGCTGGCAGATGGCGCGCGCCGTGCTGGCGTGCCGTAAGCATCTTGCTGCCGGCTCGACCGATCCGTTCTACAGAACGAAAATCGCCACCGGATTGTTCTACGCCGCGCACATCCTTCCGCGTGCGCTCGCGCTATCCGCCGCCGTGCGCGCGGGTGTGGTGGCGGACGCTTGCGGCGCGGCCGCGGATATTGCATAAGGTTATATGGCTTGCGTATTTCCGCTACCGAAGGTTTGATGGAAGAATCGTTTCGCAAGCGGTAAATTCCGCATTGAAATGCCATTCTGCGCTGCCCAACAAGGCGGGTGGCCAGGTCCCTCCCAACTGAATCCGCATAAAGGAGACACCATGAGTCATCTACGTCTGGGCGATACCGCCCCTGATTTTGAACAGGATTCCTCGGCCGGTCCCATTCGTTTCCACGAATATCTGGGCAATAGCTGGGGGGTGCTGTTTTCGCATCCGGCCGATTTCACGCCCGTGTGCACGACCGAGCTGGGTTACACCGCCAAGCTCGCCGACGAATTCGCCAAGCGCAACGTGAAGGTGCTGGCCCTGTCGGTGGACGGCGCCGATTCGCATTCGAAGTGGATCGAAGACATCAACGACACGCAATCGACCAAGGTCAACTTCCCGATCCTGGCCGACAAGGACCGCAAGGTCTCCGAGCTGTACGACATGATCCACCCGAACGCCAACGCGACCTTGACGGTGCGTTCCGTGTTCATCGTCGACCCGAACAAGAAGGTGCGCCTGATCATCACGTACCCCGCCAGCACGGGCCGCAACTTCAATGAAATCCTGCGCGTCATCGATTCGCTGCAATTGACCGATAGCCACAGCGTGGCCACGCCGGTCAACTGGGAAGACGGCGACGACGTCATCATCGTGCCGTCCTTGCAGGACGAGGCCGTCATCAAGCAGAAATTCCCCAAGGGCTACAAAGCTGTGCGCCCGTACCTGCGCATCACGCCGCAACCGAATAAGTAAATTCGGATTCCGGGGGGTCGCCTCCCGGCTCCACAGGCGGTTTTCAACCGCCCGAATCGCCGCCTTCTCCATAGGAGAACGCGGCGATTTTTTTTGGCTTGGGACGGCCGTCCTATATGCCTGCGAGCGATGAGCAATCAAATAATGATTCGTTCCGTTCAGAATGCGCAGCCAGCACACTTGCTTCCAGATTGCCAAACACAGGGAGCAAGGGATGTCTTTCGGGAAAGCGGGTTGGTTGGCCGCGTTGGCGGCAGTGGCGGTTTCTCTGACGGCCGCGATGCCGGCCCAGGCGCAGCAAAAGCAGACGTTGTTGAACGTGTCCTATGACCCCACGCGCGAGCTGTACCGCGCCATCGACGAGGCATTCATCAAGCAGTACAAGGACACGGCGAATGTGGACCTGACGATCCGCCAATCGCATGGCGGTTCGGGTCGCCAGGCGCGCTCGGTCATCGACGGGCTGGAAGCCGACGTGGTGACGCTGGCGCTGGCCTACGACATCGACGCCATCGCCGATCGCGGCCTGGTGCCCGAGAACTGGCAATCGCGCCTGCCGCAGAACAGCTCGCCCTATACGTCCACCATCGTGTTCCTGGTGCGCAAGGGCAACCCCAAAGCCATCAAGGACTGGGACGACCTCATCAAGGATGGCGTGCAGGTCATCACCCCCAATCCCAAGACCTCGGGCGGAGCGCGTTGGAATTACCTGGCCGCGTGGGCCTATGCGCTGGAGAAGAACGGCGGCAGCGAAGACAAGGCGCGCGCCTTTGTCGGCGACCTGCTCAAGCACGTGCCGGTGCTGGACACCGGCGCTCGCGGCGCCACGACCACGTTCGTGGAACGCGGCGTGGGCGACGTGCTGCTGGCCTGGGAAAACGAAGCCTTCCTGGCGCAGGAAGAGCTGGGTCCGGACAAGTTCGACATCGTGGTGCCGTCGCTGTCCATCCTGGCCGAGCCGCCGGTAGCCATCGTCGACAAGATCGTCGACAAGAAGGGCACGCGCGCCGCCGCGCAGGCCTATCTGGAATTCCTGTACACGCCCGCCGCCCAGGAGATCATCGCCAAGAACTACTACCGGCCTATCGACAAAGCCGTGGCGGCGAAATACGAAAGCAAGTTTCCCAAGGTCAAGCTCGTCACCATCGACGACAAGATCTTCGGTGGCTGGCGCAAGGCGCAGAAAGATCACTTCAGTGATGGCGGCACCTTCGACCAGATCTACCTGCCGCAAAAGAAATAACGGAACGAGCTTCGGACGATGGCCATGACGACTGCCTCCCCCCCGACGGCGAACGGCGCGCAAGCGCCTTTTGCCGTGCGGCGCAACAGCCCGGGCGTGCTGCCCGGCTTCGGTATATCCATGGGGTATGCGGTGCTGTACCTGAGCCTGCTGGTGCTGATTCCGCTTGCCGCCTTGCCCATCAAGAGCGCGGAGCTGGGTTGGCAGGGGTTCTGGGATACGGTGACTGCGCCGCGCGTGATGGCCTCGTATCAGCTGACCTTTGGCGCGTCGCTCGTTGCCGCGCTGGTCAATCTGGTGTTCGGGTCCGTGGTGGCCTGGGTGCTGGTGCGTTATCGCTTTCCCGGCAAGAAGATCCTGGACGCGCTGGTGGACCTGCCGTTCGCGTTGCCCACGGCGGTGGCCGGCATCGCGCTGACCGCGCTGTATTCGCAAAAGGGCTGGCTGGGCGGGCCGTTGTCGGAGTGGTTCGGGTTGAAGGTCGCATTCACGCCGCTAGGCATCGTGATTGCGCTGATTTTTATTGGCGTGCCTTTCGTCGTGCGCACGGTGCAACCCGTGCTGGAAGACGTGGAGCGCGAGATCGAGGAAGCCGCCGCCAGCCTGGGCGCCAGCCGCTGGCAGACCATCCGGCGCGTGCTGCTGCCGACCATCGCGCCGGCATTGATGACGGGCTTTGCGCTGGCGTTCGCGCGCGCGGTGGGCGAATACGGATCGGTGGTGTTCATCGCGGGCAACATGCCGATGGTGTCCGAGATCACGCCGCTTTTGATCATCTCCAAACTTGAGCAGTTCGACTATGCGGGCGCGGCCGCCATCGCCACCGTGATGCTGCTGCTGTCCTTCGTCATGCTCTTTGTCATCAACATGCTGCAAGGCTGGCAGGCCCGCCGCAATCTCGGGAGGCTGGCATGAGCGCATCGGATCGTCCTGCTCACTTGACCGAACCGCGCTGGGTGCGCGGCATCTTGTTGTTCGTGGCGCTGGCTTTTCTGACCCTGTTCCTCCTGGTGCCGCTGGCGGCGGTGTTCGCCGAAGCCTTCAAGAAAGGTTGGCAACTGTACCTGGACGCCATCGTCGAGCCCGATGCGCTGTCCGCCATCCGGTTGACCTTGCTGGTGGCGGCGATCGCACTGCCGGTCAATCTGGTGTTTGGCGTGGCCGCCGCGTGGGCCATCACCAAGTTCCAATTTCGCGGCAAGCAATTCTTGATCACGCTGATCGACCTGCCGTTCTCGGTGTCGCCCGTGGTGGCCGGCCTGGTCTTCATCCTGTTGTTCGGCACGCAGGGGTGGCTGGGCGGCTGGCTTCAGGACCACGACTGGAAGATCGTCTACGCGGTGCCCGGCATCGTCCTGGCGACCTTGTTCGTGACCTTTCCCTTTGTCGCGCGCGAACTGATCCCGCTGATGCAGGCGCAAGGCAGCGAAGAGGAACAGGCCGCGCTGACGCTGGGCGCCAGCGGTTGGCAGATCTTCTGGCGCGTGACGCTGCCCAACATCAAGTGGGGACTGCTGTACGGGGCCATCTTGTGCAATGCGCGCGCCATGGGCGAATTCGGCGCGGTGTCGGTCGTGTCGGGGCAGGTGCGCGGGCTGACCAACACGATGACGCTGCACGTTGAGATTCTCTACAACGAATACCAGTATTCGGCGGCGTTCGCCGTGGCCTCGCTGTTGGCGCTGCTGGCGCTGGTGACATTGGTGGCCAAGAACGTGGTCGAGTGGCGCAACGCGCGCCTGCTGCGTGCCGCCGACGTGCCGGTCGAGTATCCCGGCGCGGCGACGGCCACGATCAAGCCGGCCGTCGCGTGACGCGACGGCCCTCGGAGACAGACATGAGTATTGAGGTTCGAAATCTATCCAAGCGGTTTGGCCAGTTCAAGGCGCTTGACGACGTGTCGCTGCACATTGAAACCGGCGAGCTGGTGGCATTGCTGGGGCCGTCCGGCTGCGGCAAGACCACGCTGCTGCGCATCATCGCTGGCCTGGAATCGCCTGATTCGGGCAGCGTGCTGTTTGCGGGCGAAGACGCTACGGCGGTGGACGTGCGCCAGCGCCAGGTCGGCTTCGTCTTTCAGCACTACGCGCTGTTCAAGCACATGACGGTGTTCGAGAACGTGGCCTTCGGCCTGCGCGTCAAGCACCGTTCGCAGCGCCCGTCCGAAGACCAGATCCAGCGCAAGGTGCATGACCTGCTGACCTTGGTGCAGCTGGATTGGCTGGCTGATCGCTATCCCGCGCAGTTGTCGGGCGGACAGCGACAACGTATCGCGCTGGCCCGCGCCTTGGCAGTGGAGCCGCGCGTGCTGCTGTTGGACGAACCCTTCGGCGCGCTGGACGCCAAGGTGCGCAAGGAATTGCGTCGCTGGCTGCGCCGCCTGCATGACGAGCTGAACGTGGCCAGTGTGTTCGTGACGCATGACCAGGAAGAAGCGCTTGAGGTTTCCGACCGCGTGGTGCTGATGAACGCGGGCCGCATCGAACAGGTGGGCTCGCCGCGCGAAGTGTGGGAACGCCCCGCGACGCCGTTCGTCTACGGCTTCCTGGGCGACGTGAACCAGTTGCAGGGGATGGCTGCGCGCGGCGTGTGGGAAGGCGCAGGGCTGTCGCTGCCCGCGCCGGAGCTGGCGCAAGACGATGCCCGGCGCGCCACCGCCTACGTGCGTCCGCACGAATTCGACATCGAGCGCTATCAGGCCGGTGGGCAGGGCATTGCGGTGCGCCTGTCGCATGCCTATCTGGCGGGACCCAGCGCCTATCTGGAGCTGGCGCGCCAGGATTCCGACGCCATCATCGAAGCGCAAGTGCCTGAACACCTGTACCGGGAACTGGATCTGCGCGATGGCGATACCTTGTTGGCGCGTCCTCGGCGTGCCCGGATTTTTGCGGTGCAACCATGACGACGACTTTCGATACTCCCTCGCTTCAAGACGCCGCCCTGGCGCAACGCTGGCAGGCGCTGGTACAGCGGCTGGCCGATGTGCAGCAACGTTATCCGGACGCCGCGCTAGCGTCGTCGCTGGCGGCCGAGGACATGCTCTTGACCCACGCCATCTACGACTCGGGACTGGACCTGGAAGTGTTCACCCTGGACACGGGGCGGCTGCATGCCGAAACGCTGGGCGTGCTGGGAGCCGTCAGCGCGCGCTATGGGCGCGACGTCACGGTGTACCGGCCCGAGGCAGAAGCGGTCGAGCAGCATGTGGCGGAGCACGGCGCGTATGCCTTTTACGAGAGCGTCGAACTGCGTAAGGCCTGTTGCCAGATCCGCAAGGTCGAGCCGCTGCGCCGTGCGTTGTCCGGACGCGGCGCCTGGATCACCGGGCAGCGGCGCCAGCAGTCCACCACGCGCGGCGAATTGCCGTTGCAGGAGCAAGACCCCGTGTTCGGTCTCTATAAGTTCAATCCGCTGGCCGAATGGAGCGAGGACGAGGTCTGGGGCGTGATCCGCGCGCTGGACATTCCCTACAACCCCTTGCATGACCAGGGCTATCCGTCGATCGGATGCGAGCCCTGTACGCGCGCCATCCGACCGGGCGAAGACGTGCGAGCGGGGCGTTGGTGGTGGGAGTCGTCGGACTCCAAGGAATGCGGGCTGCACGCGGGCAACCGCGTCATCAATGTCGTGACGCGCGGCGCATGACGCCGTCCATGAATTCAAAATCTGTGTCTTAGGGGAATAACCCATGTCTGCCGTAATCCAACGCAGCCATCTGGATTGGCTGGAATCCGAAGCGATATTCATCATGCGCGAGGTAGCCGCCGAAAGCGAAAAGCCCGTGCTGCTGTTCTCGGGCGGTAAAGATTCCGTGGTGCTGTTGCGCCTGGCGGAAAAAGCGTTCCGTCCTGGGCGCTTTCCGTTTCCGCTCATGCATATCGACACCGGCCATAACTTCGACGAAGTCATCGCTTTCCGCGACCAGCGCGCCGCCGAGTTGGGCGAGACCCTGATCGTGCGCAGCGTCGAGGATTCGATCAAGCGCGGCAGCGTGGTGCTGCGCCGCGAAACCGATTCGCGCAACGCGGCCCAGGCGGTCACGCTGCTGGAAGCCATCGAGGAATTCGGCTTTGACGCCTGCATCGGCGGGGCGCGCCGCGACGAGGAAAAGGCCCGCGCCAAGGAACGCATTTTTTCGTTCCGCGATGAATTCGGCCAATGGGATCCGAAGGCGCAGCGCCCCGAGTTGTGGAGCCTGTTCAACACCCGCGTGCATCGCGGCGAGAACATGCGCGTGTTTCCGATTTCGAACTGGACGGAACTGGACGTCTGGCAGTACATCCAGCGCGAGCAACTGGCGTTGCCGCCTATTTATTTCAGCCACGAACGCGAGGTCGTGCGCCGCAAGGGACTGCTTGTGCCGGTGACGCGCTTGACCCCGCCGCAAGACGGCGAGCAGGTCGAGCGGCTGCCCGTGCGCTTTCGCACGGTGGGCGATATCTCGTGCACCTGCCCGGTGGCTTCTGACGCCGCCGACACCTACGCCATCATCGCCGAGACGGCGGTGACCGACATCACCGAGCGCGGCGCCACGCGCATGGACGACCAGACTTCCGAGGCCTCGATGGAGCGCCGCAAGAAGGAAGGCTATTTCTGAATGCACAACGCCGGCCAAAGCCGGCGGCAGGGGACGCACCATGAATGCACTGAACGATTCTTTTCTTTCCGGCGCCGGCACCGGCGTGCTGCGCCTGATCACGGCGGGCTCCGTCGATGATGGCAAGTCCACGTTGATCGGCCGACTGCTCTACGACAGCAAGGGCGTGTTCGCCGATCAGCTCGACGCCATCTCGCGCGCCAAGCACAAGCGGGTGGCGGGCGACGGGATCGACTTTTCCCTGCTGACAGATGGCCTGGAGGCCGAGCGCGAGCAGGGCATCACCATCGACGTGGCCTATCGGTACTTCTCCACGCCCGCGCGCAAATTCATCATTGCCGACGCGCCCGGCCATGAGCAATACACGCGCAACATGGTCACCGGCGCGTCGACGGCGGACGTCGCGGTCATCCTCATCGACGCCACGCGCGCGGCGGACGGCAAGCTGCTGCCGCAGACCAAGCGCCACAGCACCATCGCGCGCCTGCTGGGCATCCGCCACATCGTGGTCGCCGTGAACAAGATGGACCTGGTGGATTGGGACCGCGCGGTGTTCGACCGCATACGCGATGCCTATGCCGAACTGGCCGCCAAGCTGGGCATCGCGCATTTCGACGCGCTGCCCTTGTCTGCGCTGAACGGCGACAACGTGGTGACGCTGTCGCCAAAGACGCCCTGGTATGAAGGCCAGCCCTTGCTGGCGTTGCTGGAATCATTGGACCTGGCCAGCGACGGACGCGCGCTGCCGCTGCGTTTTCCGGTGCAGTGGGTCGCCCGGCATGACGGCGATCGCAAGGAAGATTTTCGCGGCCATGCGGGCCGTGTCGCCAGCGGCGTGTTGCGCGCGGGAGATGCCGTCACGGTGCAGCCCTCGGGCGTGAGCGCCGTGGTGCGCGAAGTGCGCGTCTTCGATCGCGTGCTGGATGAGGCGGTGGCGGGCGATTCGGTCACGGTGGTGCTGGACCGCGATGTCGACGTGTCGCGTGGTGACGTGATCGTGCATACGGCAGCGCCCGCGCAAGTCACGCGCGAGTTCGAAGCCGAGTTGTGCTGGCTGGATGCGCAAGCGTTGAATCCGGCGCGCAAGTATCTGTTGAAGTCGGGCACGCGGTTGACGTCGGCAAAGATCCGCGCCGTGATCACGCATCGCGACATACACGAATTGCAGGAAGTCGAGAACACTGAAGGCACCTTGCGCATGAACGACATCGGGCGGGTGACGTTCACGACGCGCGAGGCGCTGGCCGTCGATCGCTATGCCGATGTGCCGACCACTGGCGCGTTTATTTTGATCGATGAAGCCACGCATCAGACCGCTGCCGCGGGCATGTTGCGGTAGGCCGCAAGCGGGCCGGAAAACAACGGTTTTCAGCTGGGTTTTTTGGTGTTGTTTTTATTCCAAACCCAATGCGGGCGCGGGTTTCCGGGCGATATCGCCTGATGAAATCGATTTGTTCAGACGCGCTCCGCGTCTTGCGGTAAAGTGGGGCTGTCTTACGAAAAGGCTTTTGGTGCTTGTCAAAACCACTGTGTTTTTGTACAGTAGTTTTTATGGCACGCACCGATCATTCTTTTCCCGCCGGTTCTGGGTCCCCGGCTGCCGCCCCCGCCGCCTTGCGCGGTCGGGGTGCGGTTACTAATGTTCGGCATCGCTTTGAACGCGATGACCGTGTGCAGGTCGACGATGGTTGGTCCGGCTCCGGGTTGCCGGCGGATTTTGTAGAGTCCGTCCCCGATAATCTGCCGGATCAGTTCGCCGACCAGGCTTCAAACCCGGCTTCACACCCGCCTTCAGACCAAGCTCAAAACCGATCTTCGGATCCCTCTGCCCTGGATGCAGTCCGGGGGCGCAACGGCGCAATGGTCATTCCGATCGTGCCCGATTCGCGGCTGGCTCCGCCCGCGCCCAAGACCACGGTCACCGCCGAAGCGGCGCGCAAGATGCTGTCGCGCAATGACTCGCCCGATATTCCCTTCGACGTTGCGGTCAATCCCTACCGGGGTTGCGAGCACGGCTGCGTGTACTGCTATGCCCGGCCCACGCATTCGTATCTGGGCATGTCGCCCGGGCTGGACTTCGAAACCCGTCTGGTGGCCAAGGCAAATGCCGTCGATGCGCTGCGCGCCGAACTCGGACGCCCGGGCTATAAGCCTTCGCCCATCAATATCGGCTCGGCGACCGACGCGTATCAACCCATCGAGCGGGATTGGCGCCTGACGCGCGGCATCCTGGAACTGATGCTGGAAACGCGCCACCCCGTCACCATCGTCACGAAAAATGCGCTGGTCGCTCGGGATCTCGATCTGCTGGCGGCCTTGGCCGAGCAGAATCTGGTCGTGGTCTACATCAGCATCACCACCCTGGACGCCGGCATGGCCCGCACGCTGGAACCGCGTGCCGCCGCGCCGTGGCGCCGGCTTGAGGCGGTGCGCAGCTTGACCGACGCGGGCGTGCCGGTGGGCGTGCTGGTGGCGCCCGTCATTCCATTCATCAACGATGAATCCATGGAGCACATCCTCCAGGAATCCAAGGCGGCCGGCGCGCACTACGCCAGCTACACCGTCTTGCGCCTGCCCTGGGAGGTCAAGACGCTGTTCGAGGACTGGCTCAACGCCCATTACCCGGATCGCGCCCAGCGTGTGCTGCACCGCATAGAAGACCTGCGCAACGGCCGCCGCAACGATCCGAATTTCGGCTCGCGCATGCGTGGGACGGGCGTCTGGGCGGATCTGCTGCGCCAGCGCTTTACCGTCGCCACGCGCAAGCTTGGCTTGAACCGCCACCGGCTCGAACTGGATTGCGATCGCTTTCAGCCGCCGCTTGCCGCTGGCGCCACGCCGTCGCTGTTCGCGGCCGGGGCAAGCCATCGATCTTTTGCAGAGCGCCCTGCGGGTTCGGCCGAGGTGAGTCCATTGCGGTCCGCAGCGTCGCATGCGGATTCCCCGGCCGGTGTATCGCTGGCCGCTGAGTTTTCGTCGGTAGCAACGCCTTCAGTCGCTACGACTACTTCCGATTTCCTATCCCCGGTTGGCGCGCAAGCGTCTTCAGGGGTCCCCCTTCCTGGCGGATTGCCGGCGGTCAGTGGTGCATATGGGCGCGGTGCGCGCCAGTTGCGCGCGCTGGCGGCCGGCCAGTTGTCGCTGTTCGATTGATCGCGGCCAGTCGCCGTGTCGGCCGCTGCGGCGGCGTGGAATCGCTTCTTCAAGGAGTTCTTATGAACACCGCTGATTTTTCTGTATTGTCGGACGAGCTCGTCGTCACGCTCAATCCGCTGCGCCGTGGCGCGTATCGCGCCCGTGCTGTGTGCGCCAGGCTTGCGGGTCTGGCCTTGCCCTGGAACACGGCGTCGTCGAACGCTGAACCGCGTCAGCGCAGCCGCTCGGGCACGTCGCCCGCGCGCTGGCCTTTTCCGCCCGCGCCGGTAGAAGAGAGCGCGCTGGTGGAGCAGGGCGCAACGCTGCCTGCATCCGCGAACATCCCCACGCCAGCTTCGATACCTGCCGGACGTCCCACGGCAGAGCCGGTGTTGGCTCGCGCTTCGGCTTCCGCCCTCGCGTCGCCTGTCACGTCTGCATTTGCGCCGGCCCTGGATCCCGCCCGCGCTGGCGCCCTGGCGCCCGCGTTTGCCCCCGCCTTTGCAACGCCTGCGCCGCGCGAACGTAGCCTGGGCAACGCCACGGTCGAGCCTGTGTCGTCGCAGGTCACGATGAAAGCGATGGTGCTGGATGTGGTGATGGTATTGGCGTGGGGCGCGATCATCCCCGGCCTGATGTGGTTGGGCGCAGCCGCCGGGTTTTGAGTGTGGCTGAGTTGCCGAGGCCGGCCGTCAAGTTCGCCCGTAGCGCCAGTTGATCACCGCGTTCTCACGCCAGCATGTGACGATGCACCTCAGTGATCCGTGACATACGCTTGTGAGTCGGATGCCGCAACGACAGTAGCGTTCACCGCGCAAGAATGGCGTTTCAGCTCGAGCCCAGCAGCACCACGCCGATCAGGATCGACAGACAGCCGGCCAGGCGGCCCGGCCCGACTTTTTCACGCAGCAGGAACATGCCCGCCAAGGTGCCCAGCATCATCGACATTTCCCGGGCAGGCGCGACCAGACTTAACGGTGCACCGTTGCGCAAGGCGTACAGCACCAGGATGTAGCCCAGCGGGGACAGCAGACCTACCGCCAACGCCAAATGCCAATGGCCGCGCATGGACTGCCAGGCTTGGGCGCGTCGACCCATCATGTGTGGCGTCATCATGGCGGTGCGCGTGACGCAGGTAAACCAGTCGAACAGCACAGGGCTGATCAGCAGCACTTTTACGCCATAGGCGTCCACGACGGTGTAGGCGGCAATGAAGAGGCCGATCACCACGCCCCAGCGCACGCCGACCCAGGCTTGCGCCTGCTTGAATATGGTCAGGCGCCCCTGCGTGGCGATCAATAGCACGCCAATGACCACGCACAGCATGCCGATGATGCCGGTGCTGGTGGCAGGTTCACCCAGCAGCAGGAACGCGCCCGTCGTGGAAAGCAGCGGGCCGGTGCCTCGCGCGATCGGATACACCACCGACAGGTCGGCGACCTGATAGCCGCGTTGCAGGCATAGGCTGTAGCCCAGGTGCAACAGGCTGGAAGTCAGGATCGCGGCTACGACCGGCCAGGTCCATGTCATGCCGTCGTGGATCAATACCCAGATCACCCAGGGGGCATAGAGCACCGATGCGCACAGCCCGTAGGCAAACACGAAAGGCGCGCCCACCATGGCCGCGCGCTTGGCAAGCAGGTTCCACGTTGCGTGGGCCATCGCCGCCAGGACGACCAATATCAGGGACGTATACGACATGAGGGAACAGCGTCAGATGACGTGTTTGTTACAGAAGCAGCAAGGGTACAGCAAGCTGCGGGAAGGGCGCCATTCTACCCGACGCCCGATGGAATTTTTGGTGTAGAATCATTGGTTTGCCAAATCTCTCATCCTCTGCTTGCGGCACGAGCAACAACATCGAACGGCAAAAATCTTTAGTCCGCAAAGACATGATGATCTAGGAGTTCTAATGAACCTTATCGCTATCCTGGAACAGGAAGAAATTGCCCGTCTGACCGGCGGCCAAGCCAAGCCTGAATTTGCTCCTGGTGACACCGTCATCGTGAGCGTGAACGTCGTTGAAGGCACCCGCAAGCGCGTGCAGGCTTTCGAAGGCGTTGTTATCGCCAAGCGCAATCGCGGCCTGAACTCCGCGTTCACCGTGCGCAAGATTTCGTCGGGTGAAGCCGTGGAACGTACGTTCCAGCTGTACTCGCCGCAAATCGCCGGCATCGAAGTCAAGCGCCGCGGCGACGTGCGCCGCGCCAAGCTGTACTACCTGCGCAACCGCTCGGGCAAGTCGGCGCGTATCAAGGAAAAGCTGGTCAGCAAGCAAGCCTCGGCGGCTTGATCGCTTATCGGCACACGGCCCTACCAGTGTCGGACGTCCGCGCCATTCAGCGTTTCCGTCCGGTACAGGTTTCCGGGTTAAAAAGGCACCTGCAAGGGTGCCTTTTTCTTTTTGCAAAGCCGTATGTCTGATTCCTCGTATTCTGCGCGGCCCCGACGGCCGCTCGTGCGCCCCGGCTTCGATCCGGCGACGCAACCGTGGGTCGTTGCCAACGAATCCTTGCCGGCCGTACCTGCGGGCCTGTTGACCCCGGATCGCCTGCGGGGCACGCTGAACCAGCCGTCCACCTGGACGCTGGAACTTTCGCGCGACACCGACCTGCGCTATCCCGGACGCGAGGGCACGCCCGTGCCAGCGGCCGTGTTGATTCCCCTGGTCACGCGCGAGAACGGCGTGCACATCATGCTGACCCAGCGCGCTGCCCATCTGCACGATCATGCCGGGCAGATCAGCTTTCCAGGCGGGCGCATCGAAACCAGTGATCCGACGCCGGTTGCCGCCGCCTTGCGCGAGGCGCACGAGGAAACCGGATTGCCCGCCAACCATGTGGAAGTGTTGGGCAGCATGCCGCCTTACCTGACGGCAACGGGCTTTTCGATCATTCCGGTGGTGTCGCTGGTGCGGCCCGGCTTTGAATTGGCGCCCGACGCGTTCGAAGTGGCTGAAGTCTTCGAGGTGCCGCTGTCTTTCCTGATGGACCCGGCCAACCATCGGCTGTATGAAGCCAGGCTGGACGACGGACGTGTGCGCAATTACTACGGGATGCCCTACGGCAAGCATTTCATCTGGGGCGCGACTGCCGGCATGTTGCGCAACCTGTACCACCTGTTGCGCAACGGATTGCAGCCGCGCTGACACGCCCGGTTTTCCAGGCCCGCATAGAAAACGGCCCTTGCGGGCCGTTTTGCTTGTTCGCGAATTCAAGCCGCGCAGCAATCAATAGCGCTGCTGGCCGGCCAGGTTTTCTTCCAGGATGCGCTCATAGAGCGCATAGCGAAGCGGATTGATCTGGCCCGCCTCAAGCGCGGCCACCACGCCGCAACCCGGTTCGCGCCGGTGCGTGCAGTTGTAGAAACGGCATTGTTCGATGGGCTTGGTGAACTCCGGGAAGCCACGGATGATGTCGTCGCGCGTCAGGTGTTGCAGTCCGAACGCCTGGAACCCGGGAGAGTCGATCAGGTCGCCGCCCGGGTCGGGCAGGTGATACAGGCGCGTGCTGGTGGTGGTGTGCTTGCCCATGTCCAGCGCGGTGGAATGCTCGCGCGTGGCGGCGCGCGCATCGGGGATCAGCGCATTGAGCAGCGTGGATTTGCCCATGCCGCTTTGTCCCAACAACAGGTTGGTGCGGCCCGCCAGACGCGGCGCCAGCAGCGTATGCACCTTTTCAGGTTCCAGCGCGCTGAGTTCGACGACGGGCACACCCAGCGCGGCGATCGGCGCCAGACGCGCGCGCGCGGCGGGCAGCTCTTCGGTCAGATCGGTTTTATTCAGGACGATCAGCGGCGAGATGCCCGCGCTCCAGGCGCCGGCCAGCGCGCGTCCGGTCAGGTCGTCCGAGAACGTCGGTTGCACCGCGATCACGATCAACAGCTGGTCGACGTTGGAAGCGAACTGCTTGGAGCGCATTTCGTCCGAGCGGTACAGCAGGTTGCTGCGCGGCAGGATGGCGTCGATCGCGCCTTCGTCCTTGCCCTGCGGGGCGATGCGCACGCGGTCGCCGACGGCGGCGCCGGCCTTCTTGCCGCGCGGGAAACACTTGCGCAGCGAGCCGTCTGCAAGCTCTACCGTGTAATGGCGCCCGTGCGCCGCGATGATGCGGCCGTCGAGCTGGCCGTTCACGGCCTCGGAGGCGGGTGCCGGAGCGCCGTTTCTGGCATTACGCGGGGCGCTCATGCGGCGGACGCCATCAGGTGGCGGATGCGCTCGGCGGCGGGGGGATGGCTATCGTAGAAGGCAGAATGCACAGGGTCGGGGGTCAGCGTAGCAGCGTTGTCGTCGTAGAGTTTGACCAGCGCGGACACCAGGTGTTGCGGCGAACTTTGCGAGGCCGCATAGCGGTCCGCTTCGAATTCGTCGCGACGCGAGTACCAGCTGGCCAACGGCGTGAACATGAAAGTAAAAACGGGAATGACCAGGAAGAACAACAGCAGCGCCATTGCGTCGTTGCGTCCGCCCAGCTGAGGCACCACGCCCAGGTCCATATAGAACCACGGCTGTTGTGACACCCAGCCCAGGATGGCGAAGAAGACCAGCGCGGCGCCAAAGCTGAAGAGGATGCGCTTGATGATGTGGCGCTTGGCGAAATGACCCAGCTCGTGCGCAAGCACCGCTTCGATCTCGTCGCCGTTCAGGCGGGCGAGCAAGGTGTCGAAGAACACGATGCGGCGCGCACGTCCGAAGCCGGTGAAATAGGCATTGCCGTGCGCCGAGCGGCGCGAGCCGTCCATCACGAACAGCCCATTGAGCGCAAAGCCGCAGCGTTGCGCCAGGCGCTGGATGCGGCCGGCCAATTCCGGATCGGAAAGTGGTGTGAATTTATTGAAGAGCGGGGCGATGAACATCGGGTAGACGATCAGCAGCGCCAGGTTGAACACGGTCCACAGCGCCCAGGCCCACACCCACCAGTAAGCGCCCGCGCTGCCCATCAGCCACAGCACGGCGGCGGCCAGCGGCAGGCCCAGCACGGCGGCAACCAGCAAGCCCTTGGCGGCATCCGCGATGAAGAGTTCAGGCGTCATCCGGTTGAAGCCGAAGC
This sequence comes from Achromobacter piechaudii NBRC 102461, assembly GCF_001571245.1. Classification (GTDB taxonomy): domain Bacteria; phylum Pseudomonadota; class Gammaproteobacteria; order Burkholderiales; family Burkholderiaceae_B; genus Achromobacter; species Achromobacter piechaudii. The sequence continues at coordinate 943,326 of NZ_BCTK01000005.1, forward strand.
GCGCTTCAAGCTTGAACTGCCGCCACAGCGTGAATGGCAGCCCCAGCACACCCAGCACCAGCGCCACCACGACCAGCAAAAGCAACTGGCGCAAAAAGTCATTGCTGGTAAGCTGGCCAACCATCAGGTCGATGAATTGCAGCCCGCCCATCAAGGTCAGGCACACCAGCAAGATGGCGTCGTAGGTGCGTTCCAGCATGCCCAGCTTGACGCGTGCAATGGTGTAGTCCGCCGCGCGCTGATGGCTGGTCAAGCCGATGCGAGGCGAGAATTCATCCGGCACGCGATCGCGGTTGCGCGCAACGTGGCGGATCTGGCGACCGGCCAGCCACAGGCGCACGGCGATATCGGCCAGCAGGAAAGCAACGAACAGCAGTGTGAACATGGGCGAAGCGGTTAGCTCAAATAGGGATGTGCGAAAATCGCGTGTTTTATAGGCAAATTATATGGCTGTGAACGAAAATCGCCTGGTCTGGCTGGACATGGAAATGACCGGGCTGGACCCCGAGAAAGAACGCATCATCGAGGTGGCCGTCGTGGTGACGGAACCCGACCTGACGGTGGTGGCAGAAGGCCCGGTGCTGGTCATACACCAGCCCGACACCCTGCTGGACGCCATGGACAACTGGAACAAATCGACCCACGGCAAAAGTGGCTTGATCGACAAGGTTCGCGCATCCACGGTGTCGGAGTCGCAGGCAGAGGATACGCTGTTGGCGTTTTTGGCGCAGCATGTGCCGGCGGGTAAATCGCCGCTGTGCGGCAATACCATCAGCCAGGACCGCCGCTTCATGTTTGCGTACATGCCGCGCCTGGAGCAATTCTTCCATTACCGCAATCTGGACGTCAGCACGCTGAAAGAGCTGGCGCGCCGCTGGGCGCCTGCGGTGTACAAGGGCTTCGAGAAAAAGAGCCGCCACGAAGCGCTGGCCGATATCTACGAATCCATCGACGAACTCAAGTACTACCGCGAAAACTTGCTGAAAGTGTAAGCACGCGGCGACAGGCGGCGTAGCCCGGGCCGCCTCCAGCAACCCGCCACCAAGCCGCTTCTTATCTGTTGCTTTGTCATGACCTGTCATTCCGTCGCCCAGATCCGCCGCGCCGAGCAATCTGCCTTGGCGGCGGGCGCATCGCTGATGCCTTTGGCGGGCGCGGCGGCCGCCGCGTTTGTCGCCCAGCGGGTGCGCCCGGGCGGAACCATCCTGGCAGTGGCAGGGCCCGGCAACAATGGCGGCGATGCGGTCGTTGCCGCAACGCGCCTGCGGGCGTTGGGCTATTCCGTTCAAGTCTTATTGCCGTCCGATCCCGCCAGCTTGCCCGCCGATGCGGCCGCCGCCTGGGCCGGCTGGCTTGCGTCCGGAGGCCAACGCCTTGTCACGTTGCCTGCCGAACGTCCTGATCTGCTCATCGACGGCATGTTCGGCATAGGCCTGAATCGCCCGTTGGACGCATATTGGCAAGCGCTGGTCGATACGATCAATGGCTGGCGCGTGCCCGTGTTGGCGCTTGATGTGCCCAGCGGCATCGACGCCGACAGCGGCGCGGCGCTGGGCCGCCCGGTCCTGGCGACGTGGACGTTGTCTTTCATTGCCACCGCGCGGGGCCTGACCCGCATCGGGCCGGGCCGTGAGGCCGCGGGCGAATGCCATCTTGACACCTTGGGCGTGTCGATGCCGCCCGACGACGCTGCCGGATAAGCGAGGGTTCCATACCTGCGCAGGTGACAAGTCGGCGGCGCGGCACCGATGGAACTAGCCCTTTCAGGCCGGCCGTCCCCCGAAACGCGATTCGACGTCGGCCGTCAACGGCGTGTAACGCTCGTTGTCCTGCCCGGCGCGTGCGTTCAGATGCGTTTCCGACGCGTCGAACACCTTCCAGTAGATACGGCCGCATAGCGCGCGAGCGGCATGGCCCGGCCAGTTGTCGGGCAGCATGGGCCCGGGCAATTGCGGGTCGTGCAGCACGATCCGGCGCCAGTTGTGCAGCAGCATGACCCGCACGACAAAGGCGTCGGCGGGTGGGGGCGCTTCCTCCAGCAACTTTTCCAGCGGCCCGAAATTGCGCGAGAACTGGCGATACTGCTCGGCCACATCGTCCAGGTTCCAGCATTGCGATGCGAGGCTGGCGATGGGCAAGCCGCCCGCGCCCGCCAGGTCGCGGGCTGACAGCACCAGCGCCTTGTCCGGGATGCCCAGCTTTTCCAGGATGTCGTGCGCGGCACTCGCCTCGGTATGCGGATGCGCGAACAGGCCCGGCGCGATCATGCCAAAACCTTCCCAGACCAGCTCGCGCCGCAGCTCGGCGCGTTCGGCCAGCCCGTTGCCGGTGCGCGGCAAGGCCACGAGTGTCCATTCGCCGTTCCAGTCCTGCGTCGCGCCTTCGTAGATGCGCTGCGACGCGTGGGCGGTGTGGCGCAGCCCCTGGTCGGAAATCAGATACAGGCTGCGGCGGCCATGTCGTTCCGATTGCAGCCAATTCTGCGCAACCAGCCGGAAGACGCTGGTGCGCAACAAGCGTTCATTGATGCCCAGCGGGGCCAGCAATTCGATCAGATCGCCCAGCCAGATGGCTCCGCCATGGGGCGCGAGCGCGTCCCCCAGCAAGCTGACGCAGAGCGATTTGGCGCGAGGCGGATCGCTTTTCAACAAGCGGGACAGGAAACGGTCCAGGGGGGACTGAGGGTTTGCCATAAGGGGGGCCAGATGCGGCCGTTATCAGGATCCGCAATATGATACATAAATCCAATGTGATACAGCTTTGCGTTTGACAATGGTTTTTTTGTATTAAATAATCCGCCTATGACATGACGGCGCTGTGGAACGTTTGCCTTGCGTTTTCGCAAACCGTCTCAAGGAGACAAACATGTACGCTCAACTCGTCGAAACCGGCGTCAAGCAGGTCAAGACCGCAGACCAGCTTGAAGGCCCCGAACAGGCGTTTCAGCGCCGCATAGACGATGGCGTGCGCATCGAGGCCAAGGACTGGATGCCCGATGCCTACCGCAAGACGCTGGTGCGCCAGATCTCGCAGCACGCGCATTCTGAAATCGTTGGCATGCTGCCCGAGGGCAACTGGATCACCCGCGCCCCGTCGCTCAAGCGCAAGGCGATCCTGCTGGCCAAAGTGCAGGACGAGGCCGGCCACGGGCTGTATCTGTACAGCGCCGCCGAGACGCTGGGCGTGTCGCGCGACGACCTGATCGACGACCTGCACGCGGGTCGCGCCAAGTACTCCAGCATCTTCAACTACCCGACCCTCAGCTGGGCCGATATCGGCATGATCGGCTGGCTGGTCGACGGCTCGGCCATCATCAACCAGATCCCGCTGTGCCGCTGCTCCTACGGCCCCTACGCCCGCGCCATGGTGCGGGTCTGTAAGGAAGAGTCCTTCCACCAGCGCCAGGGCTACGATCTGCTGATGCAAATGTGCCTGCACGGCACGCCCGAGCAAAAGGCGATGGTCCAGGATTCTCTGAACCGCTGGTGGTGGCCCGCCCTGATGATGTTTGGCCCGTCGGACGCCGATTCGCCCAACAGCGCGCAATCGATGGCCTGGAAGATCAAGCTCTTCTCCAACGACGAGCTGCGCCAGAAGATGGTCGACCAGACCGTGCCCCAGGCCGAATACCTGGGCCTGACCGTGCCGGATCCCGATCTCAAGTGGAACGCCGAACGCGGCCACTATGACTTCGGCGAGATCGACTGGAGCGAGTTCTACGCCGTGCTCAAGGGCAACGGCCCGTGCAACCGCGAACGGCTGGCCGCGCGCGTCAAGGCGCACGAAGACGGCGCCTGGGTGCGCGACGCGCTGGTGGCCCACGCCGACAAGAAGGCGCAACGCAAGGCCGCCTGAAGCGTCTTCGCCTGCGCACCTTTCTGACCGCACAACTCTTAAGCAACCTTCACTGCAAACCGGTGCGCGCCGCGCGCGCCCGGTCTTCCAAGGATATTCATCATGAGCAAAGACTGGCCTTTGTGGGAAGTGTTCATCCGCAGCCAGCACGGCCTGGCCCACAAGCACGTCGGCAGCCTGCATGCCCCGGACGCCGAAATGGCGATCAACCACGCGCGTGACGTCTACACGCGCCGCAATGAAGGCCTGAGCATCTGGGTCGTGCGCGCCTCGGACATCTCGGCCAGCAGCCCCGGCGACAAGGAACCCTTGTTCGAGCCGGCCAACAGCAAGGTCTATCGGCATCCCACGTTTTTCCCGATGCCCGAAGAAATCAAGCACATGTAAGGCGGCGGGGGAGACATGGACAAGAATCTGTTTGAATACCTGCTGCGCCTGGGCGATTCCTCGCTCATCCTGTCGCAGCGCCTGGGCGCGTGGACGGGGCACGGCCCCATCCTCGAAGAAGACCTGGCGCTGACCAATACCGCGCTGGACCTGCTGGGCCAGGCGCGCATGTGGCTGACGTTGGCGGGCGAAGTCGAAGGCGCTGGCCGCGACGAAGACGCGCTGGCCTATCACCGCGACGCGCATCAATTCCACAACGTATTGCTGGTCGAACGGGCCAACGGCAACTACGCCGACACCATGGCGCGCCAGTTCCTGTTCGACGTCTGGCATTACTTCCTGCTGCAGCGCCTGGAACAATCGTCCGATGAGCGCGTCGCCGCCATCGCCGCCAAGTCCATCAAGGAAGTCACCTACCACGTGCGCCGCTCGTCGGACATGGTGGTGCGCCTGGGTGACGGCACCGAAGAAAGCCACGCCAAGATGCAGGCCGCCATCGACGACGCCTGGCGCTTCACCGGTGAACTGTTCGCCGACGACGCAGTCGACCAGGACGTGGCCGCGCGCGGCATCGGCTGTGAGCTTGCCGCTCTGCGCGAACCGTGGCTGGCCCACGTGCGCGAAGTGCTGGAAGAGGCCACGCTGACCTTGCCCGAAGACGCGGCCGGCAATCATCTGGCCTATCGCGGCGGCCGCCAGGGCAAGCACACCGAAGAACTGGGCTACGTGCTGGCCGAAATGCAGTACCTGCCGCGCGCCTATCCCGGAGCCACGTGGTGAACGCGCTGGCGCCCATTTCCGCCGACCAGGTCTACGCCTGGCTGCACGAGGTCCCCGATCCGGAGATCCCCGTGCTGTCCGTGGTGGATCTGGGCGTGGTGCGGGACGTCACCTGGGAAGGCGACACCTGTGTCGTCGTCATCACCCCCACGTACTCCGGCTGCCCCGCCATGCGCGAAATCACCCAGGACATCCAGCAGACGCTGGCCCGCCACGGCGTGGCCGACGTTCGTGTCGATACCCGCCTGGCTCCTGCCTGGACGACCGACTGGATGAGCGAGAAGGGGCGCGAGGCGCTCAAGGGCTACGGCATCGCCGCGCCCGCCGAGCGCGCCATCGACATTTCGGGAATCAGCCGCCGCGCCGCCGCGCCCGCTATCGCTTGCCCGCGCTGCGGTTCAAGCGATACGCGCATGGTCAGCAACTTCGGGTCCACCTCGTGCAAGGCGCTGTATCGCTGCGTGTCTTGCCGCGAACCCTTCGACTATTTCAAGACTCACTGAGAGCGGTTTCAAGATGAGCAACCAATTTCATTCCTTGAAGGTGGCCTCGGTGGCGCGCAATACGCGCGACGCCGTCGTCGTGACCTTCGATCTGCCCGACACGCTGACCGACGAGTTCGCCTTCCTGCCGGGGCAGTACCTGACCCTGCGCACGCAACTGAACGGCGAGGAACTGCGTCGCTCGTACTCGATCTGTTCCGCGCCCCACGACAAGCTGCTGCGCGTCGCCATCAAGAAGGTCGATGAAGGCGCGTTCTCAAGCTGGGCCAACCAGGAACTGCAACCGGGCCAGACGCTGGAAGTGATGGCGCCGGCGGGTAATTTCACCGTTGATTTCTCGCCCGAGAACCAGCGCCATTACGTCGCGTTCGCCGTGGGCAGCGGCATCACGCCGGTGTTCTCGCTGGTGAAAACCGCGCTGTCCATCGAGCCGCGCAGCAAATTCACGCTGTTCTTCGGCAACCGCGCCTCGTCGGCCGTGTTGTTCCGCGAAGAAATCGAAGACCTGAAGAACCAGTACATGGAACGCTTCTCGCTGGTCTACGTGATGAGCCGCGAGACGCAGGACATCGAACTGTTCAACGGACGTCTGGACGGCGACAAGGTCGACCAGCTGATGTCGGCCTGGATGAGCCCCGAAGACATCGATTACGCTTTTGTCTGTGGTCCGCAGACCATGACGGAAAGCGTGGTCGAGCGCTTGCAGGCGCGCGGCATTCCGAAGTCGAATATCAAGTTCGAACTGTTCGGCGCGCCCAAGGGCCCGCGCGCATTGCGCACCGGCCACGATGCCCCGCAGGCGCCGGGCAAGGGCCAGTGCGAAGTGACCGTGGTGCAGGACGGCCACAGCCGCATGTTCGTGATTGATAAGAATAAAGACAGCGTGCTGGACTCGGCGCTGGCGCAGGGAATCGAGCTGCCGTATTCGTGCAAGGGCGGCGTGTGTTCCACCTGCCGCTGCAAGGTCATCGAAGGCGAAGTCGACATGGATGCCAATTTCGCCCTTGAAGATTACGAAGTGGCGCGCGGTTTCGTATTGAGTTGCCAGAGCTTTCCGGTCAGCGACCGCCTGGTCATCGACTTCGACCAGGAAACCTGACGCGGCCCGAGCCAGTCAGACCCCTAATTCATTGGAGAGACAAGAGTGTCCCAAAAATTCTTCGAGCGTCACCAGCCCGTGCTGGAACAATCCCTGGCGGCTGCCGCGCTGCGCGGCTACTGGAGCCCGTTTGCCGAATCGCCCAGCCCGCGCAACTATGGCGAAACCGCCAATGACGACGGCCGCGCGGCGTTTGAAGCGCTCAAGGGCAAGCCCTTTCCTCTGAACCTGCACGACGCCGATGGCACCGTGGGTGGCGAGAAGTCGCCCTATGGTTTCGACCTGGGCATTACGTATCCGCACGTGCCGGTCGACAAGCTGATCGCCGCTTCCAAGCGCGCCTTGGAAGACTGGCGCCGCGCCGGCCCGCAAGCCTGGGTGGGCGTGTCGCTGGAGATCCTGGCGCGCCTGAACAAGCTCAGTTTCGAAATCGCCTACGCCGTGCAGCACACGACCGGCCAGGGCTTCATGATGGCCTTCCAGGCCGGTGGCCCGCACGCGCAGGATCGCGGCTTTGAAGCCGTGACCTACGCATGGCAGGAAATGTCGCGCATTCCGGGCGTGGCGATCTGGGAAAAGCCGCAAGGCAAGAACGACCCGATCCGCATGGAAAAGCAATTCACCGTGGTGCCGCGTGGCGTCGCGCTGGTGATCGGCTGCTCGACCTTCCCGACCTGGAACGGCTATCCCGGCCTGTTCGCCAGCCTGGCCACCGGCAACACCGTCATCGTCAAGCCGCACCCCGGCGCAATCCTGCCCCTGGCCATCACCGTGAAGGTCGCGCGCGAAGTGCTGCAAGAAGCCGGCTTCGATCCCGACGTGGTGCTGCTTGCCGCGCATGAAGCGGGCGACGACACGGCGCAGAAGCTGGCGCTGGATCCGGCCGTCAAAATCGTGGACTTCACCGGCAGCACCGCCAACGGCGACTGGCTGGAGAACAACGCTCGCCAGGCGCTGGTCTACACCGAGAAGGCAGGCGTCAACCAGGTCATCATCGATTCCACCGACGACCTGAAGGGCGTGGCGCGCAATCTGGCCTTCTCGCTGGCGCTGTACTCGGGCCAGATGTGCACGGCCCCGCAGAATATCTATGTGCCGCGCGATGGCATCAACACGCCGGAAGGCCGGGTCAGCTTCGACGACGTGGCCGCCGCGCTGGGCGTGGCGCTGGACAAGCTGGGCGCCGATGCCGCCCGCGCCGTGGAATTGACGGGCGCCATCCAGAATGACGGCATCGTCGAACGTATCGAAAAGGCCCGCGCGCTGGGCCTGCCGGTGGTGGCCGACAGCAAGACGCTGACGCACCCGCAGTTTGAAAACGCACGCGTGCGCACCCCGCTGCTGCTGCGCACGGAAGCGGGCAATTCGGCGATCAGCCAGGAATGGTTCGGCCCGATCGCGTTCGTGGTCGCCACCGATTCCACCGCGCACAGCATCAAGCTGGCGCGCGACAGCGTCATCGAACATGGCGCGCTGTCCTTGTCGGCCTACACCACTGATCCGCAAGTGGCAGACCAGGTGCAGGACGCGGCGGAAGTGTCGGGCGTGTCGCTGTCGTTGAACCTGACGGGCCCCGTGTTCGTCAACCAGACCGCGGCATTCAGCGACTTCCATGGCACCGGCGCCAATCCGGCCGCCAATGCGGCGTTGTCCGACACCGCGTTCGTGTCGAACCGCTTCCGCGTGGTGCAAACCCGCCGTCACGTCTGAGCAGGGCGACGCTTATGAGCTATCAGGATATTCAATTCGACCTGTCGGGCGGCATTGTCCGCCTGACGCTGAACCGCCCGGACAAGCTGAACAGCTTCACCGCCAACATGCACGGTGAAGTCGCCGACGCACTGACGCGCGTGGAAACCGAAGGCGCGCGGGTGCTGGTGCTGACCGGTGCGGGCCGTGGCTTTTGCGCTGGCCAGGACCTGAGCGAACGCAAGCCCTCGGCCGACGGCACGCCGCCAGACCTGGGCGAAACCGTGGACAAGTTCTACGCGCCGCTGGTGCGTCGCCTGAACGCGTTGCCCATGCCCGTCGTGGTGGGGGTGAATGGCGTCGCCGCCGGGGCGGGCGCCAACCTGGCGTTCGCCGGCGACATCGTGATCGCCAAGGCATCGGCCAATTTCATTCAGTCGTTCTGCCGGCTGGGCCTGATCCCCGATACCGGTGGCACGTTCGCGCTGCCGCGCCTGGTGGGCCGCGCGCGCGCCATGGGCCTGGCGATGCTGGGCGACAAGCTCAGCGCCAAGCAGGCCGAGGAATGGGGCCTGATCTGGCAATGCGTGGCGGACGAAGAATTCGACGCAACGCTTGAGCGCCTGGCGCAGCATTTCTCGACCGCGCCCACCAAGGGCCTGGCGTTCACCAAGCGCGCCATGCAGGCAAGCCTGGGCAATGACCTGTCGACGCAGCTGGACCTGGAACGGGACATGATGCGCGAGCTGGGCCAGAGCGCCGACTACGCCGAGGGCGTGGCGGCCTTCCTGGGCAAACGCGAACCGCAATTCAAGGGGCAATGATGACCGTGCACGTTCCCCCCGTTGAAGCGCCCAGCGATCCCCAGGAATTGGCGCAGGCCGTTGGTACCGTCATGTATGCGGGCGATGCGGCCTCGCAGGGTCTGGACATGAAAGTCGAGGAAATGGCGCCCGGTTATGCGCGGCTGACGATGCGCGTGCGCGCCGACATGCTGAACGGCCACAAGACCTGCCACGGCGGCTTCATCTTCGCGCTGGCCGACAGCGCGTTCGCGTTCTCCTGCAATTCCCGCAATGTCAGCACCGTGGCTTCGGGCTGCACCATCGATTACCTGGCGCCGGGATTCGAGGGCGACCTGCTGACCGCCGTGGCGCAAGAGCGTTCGCTGGCGGGCCGTACGGGCGTCTACGACGTCACGGTCACCAACCAGGACGGCCGCAATGTCGCCCTGTTCCGTGGACGTTCCTATCGCATCAAAGGCCAGATCGTGGGAGTTCCGGCCGAAGGCTGAGGACGGTGAGCCCCAGCCAAGAACACAGTCGTCATCCAACCAAAGACAAGGCCAACGGCGGGACGGCATGAGCGCGGGACGAGAATTCCGCGCGCCGACCCGACCGGCGTAGAGAGAATTTCAGGAGAGAGATAACCATGTCCAACACCATGAGCAAGCCGGGGCTGGACCCCATCGAGCATGCCAGCGAGGACGAGCTGCGCGCGTTGCAGCTTGAGCGTCTGAAGTGGTCGCTCAAGCACGCGTACGACAATGTCCCGCACTACAAGAAGGCCTTCGACGAAGCGGGCGTGCATCCCGATGACCTGAAGCAGCTGTCCGACATTTCGAAGTTTCCCTTCACCACGAAGAAGGAACTGCGCGACAACTATCCGTTCGGCATGTTCGCGGTGCCGCGCGAGCGCATTTCGCGCATCCACGCATCCAGTGGCACCACGGGCAAGCCGACGGTGGTGGGCTACACCAAGGGCGACCTGGACAACTGGGCGAACCTGGTCGCGCGATCGATTCGCGCGGCAGGCGGCAAGCCGGGCGACACCGTGCACATCGCCTACGGCTACGGCCTGTTCACCGGCGGCCTGGGCGCGCATTACGGCGCGGAACGCCTGGGCTGCACGGTCATTCCCATGTCGGGCGGACAGACCGAAAAGCAGGTGCAGCTGATCAACGATTTCCGTCCGGACATCATCATGGTCACGCCCTCCTATTTCTGCAATATTCTGGAAGAACAGCGTCGCCAGGGCATTGATCCGCGTCAAAGCTCGCTGCGTATCGGCATCTTCGGCGCGGAACCCTGGACTGGCCAGATGCGCGCTGACATCGAGGCCGAAGCGGGCATCGACGCGGTGGACATCTACGGCTTGTCGGAAGTGATGGGGCCGGGCGTGGCCAGCGAGTGCGTCGAGACCAAGGACGGCCCGGTCGTCTGGGAAGACCACTTCTACGCCGAGATCATCAACCCCGATACCGGCGAACCCGTGGCCGACGGCGAAGCGGGCGAACTGGTGTTCACGTCGTTGACCAAGGAAGCGATGCCGATCATCCGCTACCGCACGCGCGACCTGACGCGCCTGTTGCCGGCCACCGCGCGCAGCATGCGCCGCATCGGCAAGATCACGGGCCGCAGCGACGACATGCTGATCGTGCGCGGCGTGAACATGTTCCCCACGCAAGTGGAAGAACTGGTGCTCAAGATTGCGCAACTGGCGCCGCATTATCAGCTGGTGCTGTCCCGCACCGGCAACATGGACGAGCTTGAAATCCTGACGGAAGTGCGCGCCGAGTTCTCGGGGCTGTCGGATGCCGAGCGCAACAACCTGGGCAAGCAGTTGCAGCATGCCGTGAAGACGCACATCGGCGTCAGCGCGCGTATCCAGGTGTCGGACGCGGGCCATGTCGAGCGCACCCTGACGGGCAAGGCGCGTCGCGTGATCGACAAGCGTCCGAAGGTCGTCTGAGGCCTGTGTTTCGCAGTCGAAAAAAGCAGCCCCATGTGGCTGCTTTTTTTTATGACGCCCGCGCAAGCGGGGCAGGGCGACTTACTGCGCCAGCGTCCGCACCAGGCGCCGATACCAGAAGTGCAGCAGGATGGCCGATAGCGCCAGGCCCACCATCGCCATCAGCCACATGCTGCCCGCACCTTGCGGCGAGCCGGGCAACAGCGCGTTGCGGATGCCGTCCAGGCCGCCCTTGCCAGGACCAAATCCAAACCACCAGCCGCCTACAAGACCCACGCCCGCCAGCGCCACCACTTGCAACAGCAGGGGCACCACGGCGACCTTGTAGGCGCGCAGCAAGTACGAGTTGATGCATTGCATCGAGTCGAACAGGTGGAACAGGGGCAAGACCGCCAGCAGCGTGGTGGCCACGGCGGCAACGCCAGCGTCATCCGTGTAGGCGGCAAGAATCAGGGGGCGGCCGACCAACAGCACGGCGGCGGTCAACAGCGCGCCGATCAGTCCCAGCACCAACCCCGCCATACCGGTGCGATGCGCATGCGCAAGATTGCCCGCGCCGATGGCCTGCGCGGTCAACGCGGCAGTCGCCACGCCCAGCGCCATCGGCATCATGTAGCACAGCGCGGCCAGGTTCGACATGATCTGGTGCCCGCCCGTGACGTAGGTGCCTTCACGCGCCACCAGCAGCGCCATGAAGGTGAAGGCGGATACTTCAACCAGGTAGGAGCCGCCCATCGGGATGCCAAGACGCAGCAGTTCTTTCAGCGTCTTCCAATCGGGCTTGCCGATACGCAGATTGAAGCGGCGATAGAAGCGGTCGTGCGTAATCACCCAAAGGCCCAATCCCAGGCTCATCCATGACACCCCGGCGGTGGCCAGGCCCGCGCCGGTGGCGCCCATGGCGGGCAGGCCCAGATTGCCGTAGATGAACAGCCAGTTGAAAAACGCCTTGAAAGCGATGGCCGACAGGTTGATGGCCATGACCAGCTTCGGCCGCGACACCGAGGTGCCCAGCGCGTAGATGGTGCGAAACACCAGCGCGGCCGGCAGGGCCAGCACCAAGGCCTGCAGGTAGGAGCTGACCCGTTCGCGCACGGCCGGCGCGACGTCTCCCGACATCGACAGCCACACGTCCGGGAACAGCATGAGCACCGCGCCGACGCCGGACAAGCCCAGCGCCAGCCACACGCCCTGGCCCCAGCTGCGGCCGACTTCGTCGTTGTTGCCCGCGCCGAAATGCTGGGCAAGGATGGGGATCAGCGCGTGCACGACGCCCATCAACCCGACGAAAACGGTGATGTAGATAGAGACGGACAAAGCCATCGCGGCCAGGTCGCTGGCGCTGGAGTGGCCCGTCATGGCGGTGTCCAGCACGCCGAACGAGATGCCGGCCCACTGGCTGATCAGCACGGGCCAGGCTTGCTTGGCGATGCCGCGCAAAGTGGCGCCGAAAGAGATCGGCGCCGCGTTGACGGCGTTCATCGGTTCGGGCCGACTCGCAGCAGTCGGAACACTTCCTGTCGATCGGCGCGGCGGCCGCCTTGCCACAGCACGTCGGCCCCGTCGCTATAGGCGGCGGTATTGTCGCGCAGGCTCTGGTTGCTGGTCTGTTGCAGGATCAACGTGCACTTCGCGTCGAACGTGAAGGACAGGTTGTCGAAAATCAGGAACGAGGCGCGCTGTCCGCTGCCCAGGCTCAGGCCGCGCACGCATTCGCCGGGCCGGGTATTTTGTGCCAAGGCCTGGGCCAGTTGGCCCGAGACGGTCCGGTAGCTGCGCGCGTAGTCCACCGCCGGCTGCCACAGCAGCACCAGCAGGATCCACGTGACGGTCAGGCCGCCTGCGGACAGCACGGTGCCGCGCCACAGCGCTTGGGGGCGTACCCGCAGGCGCCATACGACCAGCGCGATCCAGGCCACGGTAAAGATGACCGCCAGCGTGAAGGCGCCCCAAGAAATGACGGGCTCGTAGCCGGTGGTCTGGCGGGCGATGTTGCGCGAAATCTGCGCCGGCCAATTGAAGTGCAAAGCGACCCAGCCGAGCCAGGCGGTAGCGGCGGTCAGCGAAAAACACATGACGGCGAACCAGTCCAGCGTATTGACGACGCCACGGCGCAGAGTCGGCAACGAGAACGCGCCCAGCACGGCGCAGGGCACCGCGAGCAACACATATTCGGAATCGGTGGCTTCTTCCAGCCCGAACAGCACCAGCGCGGCACACACCAGCAGCATCAGGGGTAGCCAGATGTGGGGGGCGTAAATCCATTCGCGCCAGCGCCAGACGGCCAGCAGGGCCAGCGGCCACGTCGGCCACAGATACCAGGGCAGGTCGCGCAGCGTGCGGCCGACGTCGTGCCAGGAGGGCAGGGCGAAGGACGTGAGGTTCCAGGTCTTCCAGTTGCGAATCCAGTACTGGCTGCTTTCGCTTGCCGGGATCCACCAGGCCAGGATCAGAACCGCCGTCACCAGGGCCGCCCACGGCAGCCAGCGCTTGCACTTCCACAATTGGCTGCGCGGATAGAAGGCCAGCAACGCGCCGATCATGATGGGGACTGCGCCCACCCAGCCCCGCGTGAGGAAGCTGGCGGCCAGGGCGATGCCCAGCGTGGTCGTGCCGGTGAAGGGGCGGTCAACGCTGCGCGCCAGGGAGTAAAACGCCAGCGCCTGGCAAGCCATGATGGCCGGCACGACGGTGGTTTCATGCGTGCGCTGCAAAATGCCGACGGTGGCCAGCAGCAGCAGCAGGGCGGCGTCGGCAAGCATGCGGCCGTAGTCGCGCGGTTCAGGTTCGCCGCCGAAAGGCAGCGCCAGCGGTTGCGCTTCGCTACGGCGGCCCAGCAGATACGTGCCGTACCAGACGCTGGAGGCCGTGATGCCGAACCACAGCAGGTTGGGCAGGCGTCCTGCGGTGATGTCGCCGATGAAGGGTCCGAACAACCAGATGCAGATGGCGCCCACCCAGGTGATCAGCGGGCCTTCTTCAGCATGGGCCAGCAGCCCCACCTGCGGCAGCAACCAGGTGATGCCGCCTTCCCGGATGGCGGTGATCATCGTCGCCAGGCCAACCGCATCGTCCGTTTTCCACGGGTCGCGCATGAACAGGCCGGCCACGATATAGGCCAGCGCCAAGCCCAGCAAAATCAGTCTGGGAAGCTTCGCGGTCGCCACGGACGTGAGCCGGGCAGGAGTGGAAAATGAAAGTGGGGACACGGGCGTTAATGTAACCGAGGGATCTGGTTGCGCCAGCCCCTGGCCGGCAAAAAGCAGGCTAGGGAGGAAAAAAAAGCAGCCCGAAGGCTGCCTTTTTGCTGTGACTCCCGTAGGAGCAACAGGATCAGGAAGCGGACTTGACCGTGCCGGCGGTACGGGCGAAGCGGGCGCGGAACTTTTCCACACGGCCGGTTTCGACGATACGCGTTTGGGCGCCCGTGTAGAACGGGTGCGATTCGGAGGTCACGTCGCACTTGAAGAGCGGGTACGTCTTGCCGTCGATTTCGACGGTTTCGCGCGTGTGCACGGTCGAACGGGTGATGAACTTGTTGCCCGTTTGCAGGTCGGCGAAAACGACTTCGCGGTATTCGGGGTGAATGCCTTCTTTCATGGTGCTTATCCTAGGACCCGCCAGGGGTCTTTCAAGTTGTAGGGTCGCCAGCCAGGACGCGTGTTGCCGTTCACATTTGAACGCCTACGCAAGGATTCCAGCCACGTATCCAAAAAGTAACCCCAAATTCTAGCATGGGTTTTTCCGGGTACGCCAGGGCGGGCTGGCCTGTTTTGCCAGCCCGCAGCCCGGGACGAAAAGGGGACGGGCCCTTACAGATCGGTGCGCAGTTTCCAGATTTCGGGAAACAGCACTACATCCAGCATGCGTCGCAGGTAATCCACCCCGGATGTGCCGCCCGTGCCGCGCTTGAACCCGATCACGCGTTCGACGGTCGTGACGTGGCGGAATCGCCACAGGCGGAACGCATCTTCCAGATCGGTCAGCTTTTCGCCCAGCTGATACAGGTCCCAGTAGCGGTCGGTGTCGCGATAGACCGTCAACCAGGCGGCTTCCACGCCGTCCGACGATTCATAGGGCTGGGTCCAGTCGCGCTCCAGGCGGTCCGCCGGCACGGCGATGCCATGGCGAGCCAGCAGTCGCAGCGACTCGTCGTACAGTGACGGCATGTCGTAGGCGCTGCGCACCTGCGCCAAGAGGTCCTCCCGGTGGGCGTGCGGGCGCAGCATGGCCGCGTTCTTGTTGCCCAGGAGGAATTCGATCTGGCGATATTGGTAGCTTTGAAAACCGCTGGAATGCGCCAGGTAGGGGCGCAGCGCCGAATATTCAGGCGGCGTCATCGTGGCCAGCACGTCCCAGGCGTGAACCAGCTGCTCCATGATCTTGCTGACTCGCGCCAGCATCTTGAAGGCCGGTTGCAGGCGATCGGCCGCCACGCTGGCGATGGCCGCGCGCAGCTCGTGCAGCATCAGCTTCATCCAGAGCTCGCTGGTCTGGTGCTGGATGATGAACAGCATCTCGTTGTGCTCGGGCGACAGCGGATGCTGCGCGCCCAGCACCTGATCCAGATGCAGGTAGTCGCCGTAGGTCATGTCGCGCGTGAAATCCAGCTGCGCTTTTTCCTGGTGGACGATGTCTTCGGGGCGGTGTGGGCAGCTCATGCCTGGCCTCCGTGGCAGGGCGGGGCGGCGCGGCGGGCAGAGGCGGGCAAGGCCCGCCAGCCGGTCGAGCGGGGGCGGGCGCGGGTCGGCGCCATGGAGCAATCAAGGGTTACGTTCATGGTCGTGCGTCTTTCAAGGCGGGTGGCCAGCACAAGGCGACCACCCGAAGGCCAGCGGACCAGCCTACAGTTCGCGCAAGACGGCGCGAACCGGGCTGGCATCGGCCTGGACCAGCGCCAACGGCAGGGCGATCAATTCGTAATCGCCTTCGGGCACGTCATCGAGCACCAGATTCTCCAGTACCCGCATGTCGTGCCGCAAGATCGTATGGTGGCTGTCCAGGGTCTTGCTGGATGCGGGGTCGATGCTGGCGGTATCCAACCCGATCAGCATGACGCCGCGTTCGGCCAGCCATTCGATCGTCTGGGGCGCATAAGCCGAAAAGTCATCGGTCCACCAATCCTGCGCGGCGTGCTTGGCGGTGCGCACGAGCACTCTGGGCGGCAGGTTCAAGGCGGCATGCGCCAGGTGGTCGGTGGTGATCAGCGGGCCGCAATCAATCGCGTGGATGACGCGGCAGGGGCCCAGGAAAGGTTCCAGCGACACCGCGCCAATCGCGGCCGCGCCATTCTGATAGTGCAGAGGAGCATCCGCATGCGCGCCGATGTGCGGCGACAGCGTGATCTCGCTGACGTTGACCGGACAGCCGGGCGTCAGCGACCACTTCCATTGCTGGCGGTACGGCGTGTCGCCCGGAAAGACGGGTGACGCCGTGGAGACGGGCGGGGAAATGTCCCACAAGCGTTTCATCAGAAGCGGTTTCGTGTCGGGCTGTAGAAGGGGAAAAGTCGATGCCGCAATAGGTTAAAGCCTAAAGCAATTTGCGGCGGCAGTCTAACGAAATCCCGTCGGCGCGGGCAAGCGCGCCCGCTGCGTGAGGCTGGTCTAGACACCGCCCAGTTCCGCCATGGAAATCACGGCCGCGCCGGCGACGATCAGGTGGTCGACAAGTTTAACGTCCACCAGCGCCAGCGCCTGCTTCAACTGCTGCGTGAACCCCCGGTCGGCCGCGCTGGGCTCGGCCAGGCCCGAAGGGTGGTTGTGCGCCACGATCAGCGCCGCCGCGTGATGGCGCAGGGCCTCGCGCACGACCTCGCGCGGGTAGACCGAAGCCTGCGACAGCGTGCCGCGAGCCAGTTCGCCGGTGGCGATCACCCGCAACTGGTTGTCCAGATACAGGGCGATGCAGTGCTCGACCCGCCGATGGCCCAGCGCCGTCAGGCAGTATTGCTTGACCTGGCCGGGATGGCGCAGGGACTCAGGCCGGGTCAGGTCTTCCTCGATGGCGCGGCGCGCCAGTTCCAGCAACGCCGCCAGGGTGCACGCCTTGGCGGCGCCCAAACCGGGGACAGTCATGAGTTCTTCGGGTGTGGCCCCCAAAAGACCGCGCAAGCCGCAAAAACGTTCAAGCAGCCGATTGGACAGGTCCACCACATTGAGGCCGGGAATTCCGGTGCGCAGCCCCAGCGCCAGCAGCTCCGCATTCTGCAGGGCGCCGGCCCCGTGACGCAGTAGACGCTCGCGTGGACGCTCGTGTTTTGACAGCCGGACAGACAATTTCATAAGAGGCTCTAAAATCAGGGTTTATCCAATATCCAATACGGTGGCAGATCTTGAGCATCGCCTCTAACGAAGTGAACGTTTTTGTCCGTCCGGATTCCTACCTGACGCTGCATTACCGAATCACGCTTGCATCCGGTCCTGGCAAGGATTCGGTGTTCACCAATACTTTCGATGGCCGTCCGGGCACGCTGCAAATGGGCAGCGGGCAGTGGGCGCCCGGCCTGGAGGCCGCGCTGATCGGCCACGCCGAAGGCGAAAAGTTCAGCGTCACGCTCGAACCCGCCGACGCCTATGGCGACCGCAACCCCGAACTGATCCAGCGCGTCACGCGGGCGATGCTGGCCGAGCATGCCGGCGCCGACGCCACGTTCGAACCGGGCGACCTGGTCGAATTCACCGCGCCCAACGGTGGCCGCTATTCGGGCGTGCTGAAAGAAATCAATGATGAGTCGGCGCTGTTCGACTTCAACCATCCGCTTGCGGGCGTCCGCTTGCAATTGGACGTGGCGCTGCTGGGAGTTCTCTGATGAGCAAGGCCGTTACCGCCTCCGACGCTGAAGTCCTGCTGGCGCAGCCGCGCGGCTTCTGTGCCGGCGTGGACCGCGCCATCGACATCGTCGAGCGCGCGATTGAACTGCATGGCGCGCCGATCTACGTGCGCCATGAAATCGTCCACAACCGCTATGTGGTGCAAGACCTGCGCGCCAAGGGCGCCATCTTCATCGACGAACTCGACGACGCGCCCACCGGCTCCATCGTCGTGTTCTCGGCCCATGGCGTGTCCAAGGCGGTGAGGGCCGAGGCCGAGGCCCGTGGCTTGCAGGTGTTTGACGCTACCTGCCCGCTGGTCACGAAGGTTCACATCGAGGTTGCCCGCATGCGCGCGGCAGGCCGTGAAATCATCATGATCGGCCACAAGGGGCACCCTGAAGTCGAGGGGACGCTGGGGCAGGCGCAAGGCGGCATGTACCTGGTCGAAACGGTGGAAGACGTGGCCAATCTGCAAGTGGCCGACCCCGAAAACCTGGCGTTCGTCACGCAGACGACGCTGTCCGTGGATGATGCTGCGGCCGTGTCGCAAGCGTTGAAGGCGCGGTTTCCCAATATTGCCGAGCCCAAGAAAAGCGACATCTGCTATGCCACGCAGAACCGCCAGGACGCGGTCAAGGTGCTGGCGCCTGAATGCGATCTGGTGCTGGTCGTGGGCAGCCCGAACAGTTCGAATTCGAACCGGCTGCGCGAAGTGGCCGAACGCAAGGGCGTCGCGTCCTACCTGATCGACGGCGCGGATTCCATCGACCCGGCGTGGCTGGTGGACCGCAAGCGCATCGGCGTCACGGCGGGCGCTTCGGCCCCCGAGATCCTGGTGCAGCAGGTCATCGACCGGGTGAAGGAATTGGGCGCGGTGTCCGTGCGCACCATGCCCGGCCTGGAAGAAAACGTGGCGTTTCCCTTGCCCAAGGGCCTGTCGCGCAAGGCTGCGCAGACCGAATCGCTCGAATGAAGCAGGCGCCCGGCGGGGCGCCCAGAACACATCAAGGAGACTACATGCAGCTGTACAGCTATTTCCGCAGCTCGGCCGCGTACCGAGTGCGCATCGCCCTGAATCTGAAGGGCCTGACTTACGAAACCCTGCCCGTACATCTGCTGAAAGATGGCGGCCAGCAACTGTCGGACAGCTATCGCAAGCTGAACCCGACGGCGCTGGTGCCGACCTTGATCGACGGCGACGCCGTCATCGGCCAGTCCTTGGCCATCATTGAATATCTGGAAGAAACGCAGCCTCAGGCGCCGTTGCTGCCGGCCGATCCGATCGGTCGCGCGCGGGTGCGCGATCTGGCCCTGGGCATTGCGTGCGACACGCATCCGTTGAACAACCTGCGCGTGCTGAAATATCTGAAGCACACGCTGGGCGTGGACGAAGCCGCCAAGACGGCCTGGTACAAGCATTGGGTGCATCAGGGCTTGCAGGCCCTGGAGGCGCAGTTGGCGGGCTCCAGCGCCACCGGCCGTTTTTGCCATGGCGACACGCCCACCATCGCCGACCTGTGCCTGGTGCCGCAGGTGGCCAATGCGCAGCGTTTCGAATGTGATCTGTCGTCGATGCCGCATGTCTTGCGTATCGACGCCAACTGCCGTGAGCTGCCCGCTTTTGCAGACGCCGCGCCGGGCAAGCAGCCCGACGCGGAGTAACTCACGGCAAAGCGCGGCGGTCAGCCGATCTGCACCGGCACGAAGATCTTGTCTTCGCCGCGCTGAACCAGCAGGGCCACGGTCTTGCCCGCCTTCGACAGCGCTTCCTTGACCTGCCCGACGTTGTGCACCGGCACACCATTGAGCGAGAGCAGTACGTCGCCCGGTTCAATGCCCGCCTTGGCGGCCGGCCCGGCGGAACGCTCGATCAGCAGCCCTTCAGTGCCCGAGGCCTGCTGTTCCTGCGGGCTCAGGGGGCGCAGCGCCAGGCCCAACTGCCCGCGTTGCACCTCTTGATCGCCGGAGGCCGTCTGGGTCTTGTCCTTGGGGACGCCACCCAGCGTTGCAACCAGTTCCTTCGGTGAGCCGGCGCGCCAGACGTCCAGCTTGATCTTTTCGCCCGGCGAAGCCAGCGTGATCATCGACGCCAGGTCACCCGAAGAAACGATGGTCTTGCCGTTGATCTGCCGCACCACGTCGCCCGGCTGCAGGCCGGCCTTGTCGGCGGCGCTGCCTTTTTCAACGCTCGACACCAGTGCGCCGGACGGCGTATCCAGCTTGAACGAATTGGCAAGATCCTGGTTCACTTCCTGCACCGTCACGCCCAGGCGCGCATGTTGCACCTTGCCGTGCTCAAGGATCTGGTCCTTGATCTTGTAGGCCACATCGATGGGGATCGAGAACGACAGCCCCTGGAAGCCGCCGGTGCGGCTGTAGATCTGCGAGTTGATCCCTACGACTTCACCGCGATCGTTGAACAGCGGGCCGCCCGAGTTGCCGGGGTTCACCGCCACGTCCGTCTGGATGAAGGGCACCGAGGTGTCATCGGGCAGCGAACGGCCCTTGGCGCTGACGATGCCGGCCGTGGCCGTGTTTTCAAGGCCGTAGGGCGAGCCGATGGCCAACACCCATTCGCCCACCTGCAATTGATTGACGTCGCCCACCTTGACCACGGGCAGGTTCTTGGCGTCGATCTTGAGCACCGCCACGTCGGTTTGCGGGTCCGCGCCCAACACCTTGGCCTTGTACTCGCGGCGATCGGTCAGCTTGACCGTGACTTCCTTGGCGTCCTGCACCACGTGCGCGTTGGTCAGGATGATGCCGTCGGCGCTGATGATGAAGCCCGAGCCTTCGCCGCGCATCGGCACTTCGCGCGACGGCATGCGGCCACGCGATCCGGGGATCTGGCCGAAGAATTGGGCGAAGGGATCTTCGTCGTCGGCCGACACCTTGCGGGTGCCGCTGACGCTGATATTGACGACGGCCGGGCCAAAATCGCGGGTGATCTGCGCGAAATTGGGCGGGCTGGAGGTACTGATGGATTGCGGTGCGGCGATCGCGGTCGGCGCGTTGGCCGCCATCGACACGCCGCCCATCACGGCGGTTGCACCGGCGCCGCCAATGGCGCCAGCGGCCAGCAGCGCCACTACGAGGCGCGAGGGTTTCATTTGCGAGGTCTTCATGTCGGCTCCTGCGTTCATGTTTGTGGACATGACGCTATGTTCGGGCCTGACACTTAGGCGAATCTTAAATCGCCGCAATCATTTGGAAATGGGAAACCGCACGCGCGCGCGCAGTCCCTGGCCGCCCGGCGCGTCTTCAAGCAGGATGGTGGCGCCGTGGCGATCGGCGATGGCGCGGGCGATCGACAGACCCAGGCCGCTGCCGTGCTGCGTGTTGCCTTCGGCGCGATAGAAGCGGTCGAACACGCGCTCGCGTTCATTGGGCGGGATGCCCGGGCCTTCGTCGTCGATGCTGAACGACGCCTCGTCACGGGTGGCCTCCAGATGCAGCCGGATGTGGCCGCCCTGGGGCGAGTGCTTGATGGCATTGTCCAGCAGGTTGCGGGCCAGCAGGATCAGCGCGTCGCGGTGGCCTTGCACGCGACCCTCCTGTGCCCCATCCATGTCGATGTCGATGGACTTGGCATTGGCCTCGGCCAGGGTTTCGGAGAGCGCCTGGCGCAGCACGTCGGCCAGGTCCACGGGCGCGGCGGGCACGGGCTGGGCGGCGCTTTCGTGGCGCGCCATGGACAGCAGTTGCTCGACCAGGCGGGTGGCGCGGTCTATGCCCGCGGCCAAGCGCTGTTCGGCGATGCGCCGGTTTTCGCCATCACTGGCGCGCTGCAACGCCTGCAACTGCAAACGCAGCGCCGCCAGGGGGGAACGCAGCTCGTGCGCAGCGTCGCCCACGAATTGCTTTTGCTGCGCGAACGCGGCGCGCATGCGCTCCAGCAGCAGGTTCAATTCCAGGATCAGTGGCCGGATCTCGTCGGGCAGTCCCTGCACGCTTACCGGAGACAGGTCTTCGGGTTGCCGCGCGGCCACCTGGGCGCGGGCGCGCTTGACGGGGCGAAGCGACCAGCTGACCACGCACCACACGACCAGCATCAGCAATGGCGCCGCCGCCGCGATGGGCGCGACCGTGCGCAACGCCAGCTCGCGCGCCATGTGCCGGCGCACGCTCATGTCCTGAGCGACCTGGATGACCTGGAACGGGGTGGCCAATGCATAGACGCGGTAGGTGGTGCCTTCCATTCGCGCGTCGGAGAAGCCCAGCACGATCTGGTCGGGCAGGGGGCGGCGCGAGCGGGAGTTGAAGACCCGCAGGCCGTCGGGTGTCCAGATCTGGATGATGAGGTCATCGGCCATGGGCGTTGCGGCCCCTCGGCTTTGCGTGGGGCCGGTACTGAGCAGGCCATCGCCCGTGCCCAGCGACAGCGCGGTGCGCTGGAGCAGCGAATCAAAGATGTCGTCCGCCTGAGCCAGCGTGCTGCGGTAGGCGATCACGCCTTGCGCCAACGCGCCGACCACGATGGTGGCCAACAGAAAAAACAGCAGGCGGGCGCGTAGCGAGCCGCTAAGCCTGATGCTCATGTTTTGGGTATGACATAGCCGACGCCTCTGACGTTCTGGATCAGGTTGGGACCCAGTTTTTTGCGCAGGCCATGAATATAAACCTCAACGGCGTTGCTGCTGACGCTGTCTTTCCAGCTGTAGAGCTTTTCTTCCAGTTGCGCGCGCGAAAAGATCATGCCGGGGCGGGCGATCAGCGGTTCCAGCACGGCCCATTCACGAGCGGTCAGCGCAACGGGCGTGCCGTCGACCATGGCTGCGTGCGCCTGGGGGTCGATAGTGATGCCTTCGTGTTCAAACACCGGTTCGGCGCGGCCCGCGCTACGGCGGATCAGTGCGCGCATGCGGGCCAGCAGTTCGTCCACGTCATAGGGCTTGACGATGTAATCGTCGGCGCCCGCGTCCAGTCCGGCGATGCGATCGCTGACGGCGTCTCGCGCGGTGGCGATCAGGACGGGAGTGCGATCCTTGCGCCCGCGCAGATCGCGCAACAAGCCCAGGCCGTCGCGCTTGGGCAGGCCCAAGTCAAGCAGGATGAGGTCGTAGGTATCGGTGCGCAGGGCCAATTCGGCGGCGTTGCCATCCTTGACCCAATCGACCGCGTAGTGCTCGGCGCGCAGGCAATCCAGCACGCTTTCACCGATCATGACGTCGTCTTCGACAAGGAGAATGCGCATGGTGGTCTTCGCTAGGCTGAATGAAAATCCAGGAAGTTGGACGTGCGAGGGGTGCGCGGAGTTCCCGGCAGGCGGGGGTGGCAGGCAGGGATGGGTGCGAATTTGGGGCGGGGGACTGGTTTCGGCTTGGGGTGCCGCTACGCGCAGACGCGGAAATGAAAAAAGCAGCCCGAGAGGGCTGCTTTTAGAATTTGGTGCCGGCAATAGGAGTCGAACCTACGACCTTCGCATTACGAATGCGCTGCTCTACCAACTGAGCTATGCCGGCAAGACCATTTGCTTTATTTCGTCTGCCTTTCCGCGTTGAGAAACCGAGGTTTCGGCGCTGCGGGTCATAAGCAAAACGTACAAGCAAAACATCTTTGTTCTTTCCAGTTCGCCGCCCTGTTTATGGGGCCTGATCTGGAAAGACCGAAATCATATCAGAGTTTTTTGGCGATGGGAAACGTTCGGCCCAAAAAGAATTAAAAAAATCGCGATTTGCGCGCGCCAAAAATTTAGTTCATAATTGCGTTCTTGGCAGATCCCCGATAGCTCAGTCGGTAGAGCGACGGACTGTTAATCCGCAGGTCGCTGGTTCGAGCCCAGCTCGGGGAGCCAAAAGAATTTCAAGGTCGGCAGGCCGCAACGCGCAAGCGTGGCAACGCCAGCAGACCCCAAAGCCGAACTGAAGGGCCACTCGCGAAAGCGAGTGGCCCTTTTGGTTTTTGTCGCCGCTGGGGGAGGGGCAACCGGCGCAGCCGAGGCAGCCGGGGTTGTTGTACGCTTCGTCAGAACCAACGTAACCGTGCAGGACCAGAGGCGATGCCAGGGCAAATCGAACAGGACACGCGCATTGGCGTCACCGTGATTTCGGGCTTTCTGGGCAGCGGCAAGACCACGCTGCTTAACCGCCTGCTGCATGAACCCGCATACGCCGACGCCGTCGTCATCGTCAATGAATTCGGCGACATAGGCGTGGATCATCACTTGGTCCGGCTGGCGCCCGCCAACGTGGTGCTGATTGAAGGGGGGTGTCTGTGCTGCGTCGTCAGTGGCGCGGTGGTGGACACGCTGCGCGAGCTTTTCATGCTGGCGGTCAGCCGGCGGATCAAGCCGTTTCGCCGGGTGATCATTGAAACCAGCGGTCTCGCGGATCCCGCATCGACGCTGTTCATGCTCAAGCACGATCGGTTTCTGTCTGAGCGCTATGTGTATCGTGGCGCGATCGTGCTGGTGGATGTGCGGCAGGGCGAATCGCAATTGGTGAGCCAGCCTGAAGCGGCGCGGCAATTGGCCTTGGCCGATACCGTCGTCTTGAGCAAATCCGACTTGGCTGACGCGGCGCAATTGCGGCGGGTAGAGCAGGCTGTCATCGCCATCAACCCCGGGGCGCAGCGCTGTGTGCAGCGTCAGGATGCGCCCTTGGCCGGCGTGTTGCGCGACGGGCCGGATGTCTCGGCGCGACGCGACGGGGTGGCGCTGTCCAGCTGGTTGCAGGCGTTCGCCCGGCCGGTGGCTGATCGGCACGCCCAGGTCGCCAGTTTTTCGTTGATTCTGTCCTCGCCGTTGGGGCGGGCGGCGTTTCTGGCGGGAGTGTCTCGCATTCAGGAGCGCTACGGGCAAGGCATCCTGCGCATGAAGGGCCTGGTTTGCTTCGAGGGCGAGACGCTGCCTTGCGAGGTGCACGGCGTTCATGGCGAGCTTTACCCCTTGCGGATGCTGCCGCAATGGCCTGCGGACGATCGGATTTCTCAGCTGGTCTATATCGTGCGCGGCCTCGATGTAGACCAGGTGCGTGCGGATGTCAGTCAGGCGCTGGGCCAGGCATCGAGCTGAATCCGGCGGCTCGGCAAGTGCTCAAAATGTCGCCATTTAGGCACGAATGTTGCATCCAAATACGGTATAAACGGTACGGTCTGATGCACGAATCGAGACAATCATGGATCGTTTGAAGGCGATGCAAGTGTTTGTGGAGGTTGCCGACCGGGGAAGCCTGTCGGCGGCGGCGGTTCATCTGGATATGTCGCGTGCGATGGTATCGCGCTACCTGGCTGAAATGGAGCAATGGGTTGGGGTGCGCTTGCTGCACCGTACCACTCGTCGCCTCAGTCTCACCCCCGCAGGCGCGGAGACGTTGCCGCGCTGCCGTCAGATGCTCGATATGGTGGGGGATCTGCGCAGCGCAGTATCCACCCCCGAGGACACCCCCCGAGGCCTGTTGCGCATCACCACCAGCATGTCGTTTGGGGCGCGTCATCTGGCAAGCGCCGTGACCGACTACGTCAAACAGCATCCCGGCACCTCGGTCGATCTGATGCTGGTCGAGCGCGCCGTCAATCTTGTGGAAGAGCGCGTCGATCTCGCGGTGCGTATCACCAATGATCTGGATCCCAATCTGATTGCCCGCAAGCTGGCGGTGTGCCGGTCGGTGGTGTGCGCGTCGCCCGAATACCTGTCCCGCGAGGGCGTGCCGGCCCGGGTGGAAGACCTGTCCCTGCGAAATTGCCTGACCCATTCTTATTTTGGCAAGAGTCTGTGGCGATTCGAGCGCGATGGCCAGCCTGTGGACGTGCCGGTTAGCGGCAATATCAGCGCCAACGAAGTGTCCGTGCTGTTGCAGGCGGCACTAGAGGGCGCGGGTATTGCGATGCTGCCCACTTACTATGCAAATGAATATATTGCGGCGGGCCGTTTGAAGACGATCCTGCCGCAATGCAAGCCGCAGGAACTGGGGATTTACGGCGTTTATGCGTCGCGCCGGCAAATGCCCCTGATATTGCGGTCCATGCTGGACTTCCTGGTAGAGCGGCTGGGTTCCGCGCCGTGGGACAAGGCGGTCACGTAGATTTGATTCGCGGTGGCGCGTTGCAACAGCATTTCAGGGCAGTTCGAGTTGCGCTTACTGAGTGGCGCGAGGCTTGAGGGGCGGGCTTATGGCGCTATAATCCGCCAATGCGTGAACGCTCGCCATGGCGTCATTACTGGCCTGGGTAGTTTGGCGTTCACTGGTATGTACCTTCGAAAATATCCAAGAATAGTAAGTCTGGTTCGGATCTGATCCGGGCATGGCAGAGCCGGTCGGCGCTTCAGATGGCGCCGGGTGCGCGGTGGTGCGGCGGATGTCATATCGCCCCAGTCATTGGCCGTTGGTTCGGACTCTTGATACTGTCGCCGTGGATGTAGGCGCCGGATTACGGCGCGTCCCACGGTTTGTAGGCTGTGACGCTAGCCTGTTGGCTGTGGCGCCAGCTTTTCCAGAATTTGCCTGCTGCGTCTTCCGTTTTATCGGTACGTAGGGGCGTCGCCTTTATCCCTACCCACGCGTCTTGCCAGGCGCCAGTTCGCCATTCATGGCAGTCAACCCAGGAATCTTGTGAGCACTACGCCAATCAATGCCGTCGATTGCAGTTCCGTCTCGATGGCGGGTTGGCGGGCCGAGGTTGGCGTTTGGATCGTGAGGGCGGGGTGTGTGGCCGGACGTGGCGCGAACGTGATTGCTGGCGTTGTCCGCATTGCACATGCCGCACAGTCCTGCGCTGGTGCGCGCCGCCTCAAAAGCAATTCGTTTGAAGCCCAAATGAAAAAGGCCCAGCGGTTTTGCTGGGCCTTCATCAAATTTGGTTGCGGGGGCAGGATTTGAACCTACGACCTTCGGGTTATGAGCCCGACGAGCTGCCAGACTGCTCCACCCCGCGTCTGAGAAAAGAATATTAACCTTATTTTCAACCTAGCGCAAGTCAGCCCTTAGTGAATTTGAATGTCGATGAACGATAGCGAGGCAATACTCGTGCTGGAAACCGCGTTGTTATGCGCGGTGCAGCCGATGCAACTGTCCGATATGCGCAAGCTATTCGGGGACGATGAACAGTTCGATAACAGCAAGCTGCGCGGGCTGTTGGAGACGCTCCAGGCCAATTGGGCCGATGGCGGCCTGGAGCTGGTGCAGCTGGCTAGTGGATGGCGATTCCAAAGCCGTCCGCATATGCAGCGCTACCTTGAGCGACTCAGCCCGGAAAAGCCGCCCAAGTATTCGCGCGCGGTCATGGAGACCTTGGCCATTGTGGCGTGGCGCCAGCCGGTCACGCGGGGCGATATCGAAGATATCCGTGGCGTGACCGTGTCGTCGCAGATCGTGAAGGCGCTGGAAGACCGGGGCTGGATCGAGGTCATCGGGCATCGGGATGCGCCGGGTCGCCCTGCGCTTTTCGGTACCACGCGTCAGTTCCTCGATGATCTGGGCTTGCGGGCGCTCGATGAGCTGCCGCCGCTGGAATCCGCCCAAGCCGCCGCCGCGCTGGCCGGGCTGGATCTGGGCGAAGTGCAGCAGCTGACGGGCGAGGGCGCCGCTGCGCCCGAGCAGGCCGCTGATACACAAGCCATTGCCGAAGATGCGGCTGATGAGGCCGGAGACGCTTCTGTCCAGGGCGAATTGGCTGTCGAAAATATGTCTGAAGAATCGGAAAATGGCGATATCCCAGTTGCGGAATTGTCAGTTTCGGAACAGGATGCACCCATAGACCCGGTCGATAGCGTAGAATCCGTCGTTTCGCGCACAGAAGAAGGCGCGAATCCCGACGACGAACCCACCGTCCGGGAGCAAGCCGAAGGCTTGTCCAATATGCCGACCCCGTCCGGTTTTCCCGACGACAGGGCCGGTAACGACATTTCCGATATAGCCGCCGACCCCTCTACGGCCGGTGCTGCAAAGGAAAGTGTCGAGAACGCAAAACACGCGGAACCGACCGACCCGATTGACGAGACCGATCACGCAGCGCCTGGCGCCGCCGGGCATGAGCCCGCTATCGGCCTTGATGATCCTGTTCGGCCCGAACCCGATGCCGCTTCCCCGGCCTCGGGCGAATCGGATCCGGCGCATCCTGGCGCCGATCACGATTCGGCGTCCCTTGATGATGACGAGCCCGCCCCTGGCAGGCCTACCCAAGTTTGAAATTCGGAGCTGTCCCAGTGACAACGAATACAGCAATGCAGGACGACAATCCCCGTTCGGATGACACCGCTTCCAGCGGTCAATCGGACGCCTCCGCCGCGCGCGAACCCTCTGCCGAAGGCGATGGCGCGCGTGGACGCGGTCGCAAGCTGAGGACGCCGTTCCGCCGCCGTCGTGGCGATGCCACGGCAGAGCAGGCTCCGGCCGCAGAAGGCCAGGCCGCTTCGGCTGCACAACCGGTTGAGTCGGCCGACTCCCGGGGCGGCGAGCAGGAAGCGGAGCAGGCGTTGTCGTATCTGGACAACACCGACCGCATGGAGCAGCGGCTGGGCAAGTACCTGAACAGCGATTCGGTCATGCCCAAGCTGCACAAAGTGCTGGCGGACGCCGGTATCGGCTCGCGCCGCGAAATGGAAGAACTGATCGTGGCTGGCCGTGTGTCGGTCAACGGCGAGCCGGCCCATATCGGCCAACGTGTTGCGCCCAACGACCAGGTCCGCGTGAATGGCAAGCCCATCATGCGCACGAACACGAAAAAGCCGCCGCGCGTGATCCTGTATCACAAGCCGGCCGGCGAGATTGTCAGCCATGACGACCCGGGTGGCCGCGCCAGCGTTTTCGCGCGCCTGCCCAAGCTGCGCACCGGCAAGTGGTTGTCGGTGGGGCGCCTGGACCTGAACACGGAAGGTCTGCTGATCTTCACGACGTCGGGCGACATGGCCAACCGCATCATGCACCCGCGCTATGGCACCGAACGTGAATACGCCGTCCGTGTGCTGGGCGAGATGGACGAGGCGCAGCGCCAGTCGCTGGTCGACGGCATTGAGCTGGAAGACGGTGTGGCGGCGTTCGGCGCGCTGGATTACCTGGGTGGCGACGGCAGCAACCGCTGGTATCGCGTGACCTTGCAGGAAGGCCGCAACCGCGAAGTCCGCCGCATGTTCGAAGCCGTGGGCGTCACGGTCAGCCGGCTGATCCGCACGCGCTTCGGCGATGTGGTGCTGCCGCGCACGCTGCGTCGCGGTCGTTGGGAAGAATTGGATGGTTCGCTCGTTACCGCGCTGATGGTCCAGCTTGGACTGTTGCGTGATGACGACGAATCGGGTGGTAACCGCCGCCGTTCCAAGCAGCCGGTCTCGCACGACAGTGCGCTGCCCCCGGGCTTTGGGACGATGGATCGCAACGGCATGAATGGCGCCCGGATCGGGCGTCGTGGCAAGCTGCAAGGTGGTCGGGTGGGCAGCGCGGGTCAAGCGGCGGCGTGTCCGTCCGATCCGTTCGGCACCGGCCTGATGATCGCTGGCGGTTACGCCAACGGCCATCCGCTGGCATCGGAAGGTGCGGGCGGCAATCGCAAGGGCGGCAAGCCTGGCGGCGACCGTTCGGCTGCGGCTGGCGGTGGTCGCCCGGGTGGCAAGCAAGGCGGCAAGCCCGGTGGCAAACCTGGCGGCAAGCCGCGTGGTCCGCGCGGTCCGCGTGCAGCGGCGGCCAACGGCCAGCCCGGTAATGTGGCATCGGTCGATGTGGGCGCTGGCAATGTGGCCGAAGCTCCGTTGGGTGGTGGTCGCAAACCGTCGGGCGGCAAGCCCGGTGGCAAGCCGGCTGGCGCGCGTGGCGCAAACGGCGGTCGCAATGCCAGCGGCAAGCCTGCCGGCGCAGGCGGTCGTGGCGGCAACAAGGCAGAAGGGTCGCGCAGCTCTGGCGGTCCGTCGGCCAACAAGGGTCCTGGTGCTGGCGGCAAGCCGCGCGCACCGCGTAGCGCCTCGTCGGCGCCGCGTGGCGATGACTGGCAACCGCGCGGCGCTTCGGCGCACGAATCCCGCTTGGGCGTGATGGGCGGGCGTGGTCGTCAGGGCCGTTGATTGGCTAGTCAGCGGCGCGTTGGCCGCGCCGCTGGCATCGATATGTCCCGCATAAACGTAAGCCCGTGACGAATCAGGCGTTTTTCCGGTTTATCTGGTAAAATCAATGGTTTTCATGGCTTCGCGTCATCGCTTTTTGCAGGCGATGGGCTGGCGGTGAAGGCTTTGGCAGCCAAGTGAGCGGTGTGGCTGGATGGTGTGGCTGAATATGAGAGTGAAGTGCGCATAAGTAGCTAAGGTAGGCTAAGTAGCTAAGGTAGGCTAAGTAGCTACGGTAGCTAAGTAGCATGCGCCAAGCTCGCAGGCACAAAGCCGCTGTTCAAAGCAGGCGGTTGTTCAAAGCAAGCGTTGTTCAAAAGCAGTTGGCATCGGATATGCGCCAAGTGTCGCTGGGCCGGAACTTCATAATGACGTTCAGGGCGCGGGGCAAGGGTTGGATTAACCCGTGGCGCATCAAATTAGGTCGCAATATAGGGCGCTGCCCAGCATTGCTCCTTACGTGTAGTAGGGAAGCGGCTGGGCTCTGCGCAATATCGGTGGGCTGGGCGTGCAGCCCATTTTTTTTGAGTATATGGCTGATTTATTCGCATTGACCGAAGAGGCTCTGGCCGGCATGGACGTCGAACTCGTGGACGTCGAGCGTGCCGCCCTGGGCCTTTTGCGCGTAACGATCGATCGGGTCGGCGGTGTGCGCATCGAAGACTGTGAACAGGTTTCCCGCCAATTGTCGCGGGTGTTCGAAGTCGAAAACGTCGACTACAAACGTCTGGAAGTCGGTTCGCCGGGCATTGACCGCCCGTTGCGCAACGAAGCCGAATTCCGCCGGTTTGCAGGCGAACGCATCGAGATCAAGCTGCGCGAGGCATTAGACGGACGTAAGGTCTTCTCCGGCACGTTGACCGTGCCCGAAGACGCCGCCGCCTCGGACGCCGATGCTGGGATGCACAGGACCGTCTTCGGTCTCGAATTTGAGGCAAAAAAGAACGAAATCCAGGTGTTGAATTTCACGGTCGAAGATATCGAGCGTGCAAAACTGGATCCCGTTCTGGATTTCAAGGGCAAAAAGCGATGAGTCGCGAAATTCTTCTGTTGGTCGATGCCTTGGCGCGTGAAAAGAACGTCACGCGTGACGTCGTGTTCGGTGCGCTGGAAAGTGCGCTGGCCTCGGCCATGAAAAAGCGCTTCAAGGATGATGCGGACATTCGTGTCGCCATCGATAGGGAAACCGGCGATCACGAGGGCTTCCGCCGCTGGCTGGTGGTGCCCGACGAAGCGGGCCTGCAAGAACCCGACAAGCAGGAAATGCTGTCGGACGCGCAAGAGATCGTTCCTGATATCCAGGAAGGCGAATACATCGAAGAGCCGCTTGAGCCCATCGAATTCGGCCGCATCGGCGCGCAGGCGGCCAAGCAGGCCATCCTGCAAAAAATCCGCGATGCGGAACGCGAACAGGTGCTGAACGACTTCCTGGACCGTGGCGAGACCATCGTGTCCGGCACGATCAAGCGTATGGACAAGGGCGACGCCATCGTCGAAACGGGCAAGATCGAAGCGCGCCTGCCGCGCTCCGAAATGATCCCGAAGGAAAACCTCCGGGTTGCCGACCGCGTTCGCGCTTACGTGTTGCGTGTTGACCACGCCGCGCGTGGCCAGCAAGTGATTCTGTCGCGTACATCGCCCGAATTCATTCGCCAGCTGTTCGAGAACGAAGTGCCTGAAATCGAGCAGGGCCTGCTTGAAATCAAGGCTGCCGCTCGCGACGCCGGTGTGCGTGCGAAGATCGCCGTGGTGGCATACGATAAGCGTATCGACCCGATCGGCACCTGCGTCGGCATGCGCGGCTCGCGCGTTACCGCGGTGCGCAATGAGCTGGGCGGCGAACAGGTCGACATCGTGTTGTGGTCCGAAGATCCCGCGCAGTTTGTCATTGGCGCCTTGGCGCCTGCCAACGTCGAATCGATCGTCGTTGACGAAGACAAGCACGCGATGGACGTCGTGGTTGATGAAGAAAACCTGCCCAAGGCCATTGGCGCCAAGGGTCAGAACGTGCGCCTGGCGTCCGAGCTGACTGGCTGGCAGATCAACATCATGACGCCGGAAGAAAGCCTGAACCGCCAGGAAGTCGAGCGTTCGGGCCTGCGCACCACGTTCATGAGCAAGTTGGACGTTGATGAGGAAGTCGCGGACATCCTGATCGACGAAGGTTTTACCGGTATCGAGGAAATCGCTTACGTGCCCATGCAGGAACTGCTGGAAATCGAAGCGTTTGACGAAGACACCATCAATGAATTGCGCGCCCGTGCCCGCAATGCGCTGCTGACTGAGGCAATTGCCCAGGAAGAGCGCCTTGAGACCGCACAGGATTTGCTTGAACTCGAAGGCATGACGCAAGAACTGGCTGCGAAGCTGGCCGAGCGTCAAGTGCATACGCGTGATGATCTGGCCGAATTGGCGACGGACGAACTGGCGGAAATCGCCGGCTTGACCGAGCAGGAAGCCAGCGACCTCATCATGCGTGCCCGTGCCCATTGGTTCGACGAAGAATAACCAAAAGGACACGGGTCTGCGGTGGGTAGTGCTGGTTTCATCCACCGCAAGTTCACGTTGTTTGTAATAGCTGCATATAGGGAAGAGAGAGCCTAATGTCGAGTAACACCGTCGCCCAGTTCGCTACCGAGCTGAAAATGCCTGCCAATGTGCTGCTGGATCAGCTGCGCTCGGCTGGTGTTGACCTCAAATCGGTTGACGATTCCGTCACCGACAGCGACAAGGCGAAATTGCTCGAATCGCTGCGTCGCGCCCATGGCGCGACCGAAGGCAAGAAGATCACCTTGACGCGCCGCCAGACGTCCGAGATCCGGCAGGCTGACGCCACCGGCCGCTCGCGCACGATTCAGGTCGAAGTGCGCAAGAAGCGCGTGTTCGTCAAGCGTGATCCCTCCGAAATCGCCCTTGAGCAGGCCGCGTCCGCGCGCGCCGAAGATGAAGTTGCGATCGAAGACGAGCAGCAGGTGTCCGCACCGGCTGCCCCCGAGGCTTCCGTCGCGGCTGAAACCCGCGAGGCCGTCGCCGAGCAAGCGGAGGCCCCGGCCGCCGCTGCGGCGCAAGAGCCCGTTGCTGTAGAAGCGCCCGCGCCGGTTGAAGCGCCCGCGCCTGTTGAATCCGTCGCGGCCGAAGTGCCCGCCCCCGTCGAGGCGCAAGCCCCCGAAGTCCAGGCCCAGCCTGAACCCGAACCGACGCCGGCGCCTGCTCCTGCCGAGCCCGTGGCCGAAGAGGCCAAGCCCGAAGTTAAGACTGAATCCACCGAGCCCAAGGCTGAAGAAGCCAAGCCGGAACCCGTTGTGCTAGCCAATAAGTCCGAAACACCTTCCCCTGAGGCCACTGCGCCGATCGCCCAGGCGCAGCCTGCCGCGAAGTCCGAACCCGTAAAGACCGCTGCGCCCGCGCCGGCCACGCCTGCGCCTGCCGCCAAGGTGGGCAATCGTGCCGACAACCGCCGCGCCGGTCCGCCGCTCGCCGCCTCTGCCACGACGGGAGGCCGCGACGAAGCGCGCCGTGCCGCCGAGGCCGAAGCCGCCGCGCTGCGCGAGATGCTGAACCGTCCGCGCAAGGTGCTGCGCGCCCCCGAGCCGGAGGCGCCCGCCGCCGCCGCTGCTCCGATTTCGGGCACGCTGCACAAGCCGGCCGGCAAGCCGGGCGCCACGCCTGGCGCCAAGAAGGACGCCAAACCCGCCGCTCCTGGCGCGAAGAAGACCATCAAGACCGCCGAAGTCGCTTCGACCTGGTCCGATGACGCCTCGCGCAAGAAGCCCGCCGACAAGCCGGCCGCTCCGGCCAGCCGCGACGGCTGGCGCGCGGGTGGCAAGGGTGGCGGCAAGGGCGGTGGCCGTGGTGGCCGCAACCAGCAGAACGACCGCCGCAACGAGCCCGCGCCGCAGGAATTCATTGCACGCGAAGTTCACGTGCCGGAAACCATCAGCGTGGCCGATCTGGCTCACAAGATGTCCGTGAAGGCCGCCGAGGTCATCAAGCATCTGATGAAGCTGGGCCAGATGGTCACCATCAACCAGGTGCTGGACCAGGAAACGGCCATGATCGTGGTCGAGGAACTGGGCCACGTCGCGATCGCCGCCAAGCTGGACGATCCGGAAGCGTTCCTGGACGAATCCGCAACGGTTT
Source organism: Achromobacter piechaudii NBRC 102461 (assembly GCF_001571245.1). Taxonomy (GTDB): domain Bacteria; phylum Pseudomonadota; class Gammaproteobacteria; order Burkholderiales; family Burkholderiaceae_B; genus Achromobacter; species Achromobacter piechaudii. The sequence goes on from NZ_BCTK01000005.1 coordinate 977,370, forward strand.
CCGAAGCCGAACAACTGCCGCGCGCTCCCGTCGTGACCGTCATGGGCCACGTCGACCACGGCAAGACCTCGCTGCTGGATTACATCCGCCGCGCCAAGGTTGCCGCGGGCGAAGCCGGCGGCATTACGCAACACATCGGCGCCTACCACGTTCAGACCGAACGCGGCATGGTGACCTTCCTTGACACTCCGGGCCACGAGGCGTTCACCGCCATGCGTGCCCGTGGCGCCAAGGCCACCGACATCGTCATCCTGGTGGTCGCTTCCGACGACGGCGTCATGCCGCAAACGCGTGAAGCCATCCACCATGCCAAGGCTGCGGGCGTGCCCATGGTCGTGGCCGTGACCAAGATCGACAAGCCGTCCGCCAACCCGGAACGCGTCAAGCAGGAATTGGTGGCGGAACAGGTTGTGCCGGAAGAATACGGTGGCGACGTGCCCTTCGTGGGCGTGTCGGCCAAGACCGGCGAAGGCATCGACGATCTGCTGGAAAACGTGCTGCTGCAAGCCGAAGTGCTGGAACTGAAGGCTCCGGAAGACGCGCCCGCCAAGGGCCTGGTCATCGAAGCCCGTCTGGACAAGGGCCGTGGCCCGGTCGCGACGATCCTGGTGCAAAGCGGCACGCTCAAGCGTGGCGACGTGGTGCTGGCCGGCGCAAGCTTTGGCCGCGTGCGCGCCATGCTGGACGAAAACGGCAAGCCGATCCAATCGGCGGGTCCTTCCATCCCGGTGGAAATCCAGGGCCTGACCGAAGTGCCGGCCGCCGGCGACGAGCTGATGGCGCTGTCCGACGAGCGCAAGGCGCGCGAAATCGCGCTGTTCCGCCAAGGCAAGTTCCGCGACGTCAAGCTGGCTCGCCAACAGGCCGCCAAGCTGGAATCGATGTTCGACAACCTGGGCGAGGGCACGCAAACGCTCACGCTTATCGTCAAGACCGACGTGCAGGGTTCGCAGGAAGCGCTGGTGCAGTCGCTGGTCAAGCTGTCGACCGACGAAGTCCGTGTGCAAGTGGTGCACGCGGCTGTTGGCGGCATCTCGGAAACCGACATCAACCTGGCCATCGCCTCGAATGCGGTCGTCATCGGCTTTAACGTGCGTGCGGAAGCAAGCGCCAAGAAGCTGGCCGAGAACAACGGCATCGACGTGCGCTACTACAACATCATCTATGACGCCGTGGATGAAGTTAAGGCCGCCATGTCGGGCATGCTTGCGCCCGAGAAGAAAGAAGAAATCATCGGCCTGGTCGAGATCCGTGAGGTCTACAGCATCTCGCGCCTTGGCAACATCGCTGGTTGTATGGTGCTTGACGGCATCGTCCGCCGCGATTCCCAGGTACGCCTGCTGCGCAACAACGTGGTTCACTGGACGGGGCATCTTGAATCGCTGCGCCGCTTCAAGGACGACGTCAAGGAAGTCAAGTCGGGCTTCGATTGCGGTCTTACGCTGCGCGGCAACAACGACATCCAGGTGGGTGACCAGCTGGAAGTCTTTGAAATCAAGGAAATCGCGCGTACGCTGTAAAGCGTCGCGAGGCATTATTGCTAATGAGCCGTCACAAGTCCAAAGCCATCCCCGGCCGCAATCTGCGGTTGGCCGACCAGATCCAGAAGGATCTGGCGGAGATCATCCAGCGCGAAATCGATATGTCTCGCGCTGGGCTGATCACGCTCTCCGGTGTGGAATTGTCGACCGACTACGCGCATGCCAAGGTGTGGTTCACGGTTTTGGGCGCCGAGCCCGAAGCCGCCACCGCCTTGCTGAACGAAAAAGCCGGTTGGCTGCATTCCCAGCTTTACAAGCTGCTGCACATACACACTGTCCCCACTTTGCGCTTCTTCCACGACGAGCAAATCGCTCGTGGCATCGAAATGTCGATCCTCATCGACCGCGCAAACCGGCCCGGCCCGCACTCGGGCGTGCCTGACGAACCTGAAGACCAGTCCTGATCGGGCTGTCGTCACTGCTTTTCAACCGGATTCCGACGATGGCTAAACGACGCGGGCTTTTGCTCGACGGTGTGCTGTTGCTCGACAAACCCGTAGGTTTGTCGAGCAACCACGCCTTGCAACGCGCCAAGCGTGCCATGGACGCGGCGAAAGCCGGTCATACCGGCACGCTGGATCCCTTCGCTACCGGCTTGCTGGTGTGCTGTATGGGACGCGCAACAAAAATTTCCGGCGCGATGCTTAACGCCGACAAGGCGTATCGCGCTACGCTGCAATTTGGCAGCGAAACCGATTCCGGCGACCTGACCGGCAACGTCGTGTCGACCGCCGAGCCGGGCTTCACCGTTGACGAACCGGCGCTGCGCGACGCGCTGTCACGTTTCTCGGGCACGATCGAGCAGATTCCGCCGATGTACTCCGCGCTCAAGCGCGATGGCAAGCCGCTGTACGAGTACGCGCGCGCCGGCATCGAGCTGGAACGGGCCCCGCGCCAGATCACGATTCACCGCATCGAGCTGTTGTCCCTTTCCGGGACGCAGGCAGAGATCGATGTGGCTTGCAGTAAAGGCACATACATCCGAACACTGGCCCAGGACATCGGGCGCGTGCTGGGCTGTTTCGCCCACCTGACGGCGCTGCGGCGCACGCATGTCGGGCCATTTTCTCTGGAACGCGCCGTTGAGCTGGAAGCCTTGCAGGCCATGCCAGACCCGAAGCAGGCATTGCTTGCACTGAACGAATTGCCGGAGGGCTTGCTGCCCTCCACCCTGACCTTAAAGGACTCGCTATGACTCGCGCCTTGCGCAACGTCGCCATCATCGCCCACGTGGACCACGGTAAAACAACCCTGGTCGACCAGCTGCTGCGCCAATCCGGCACCTTCCGCGAAAACCAGGCGCTGACCGAACGGGTCATGGACTCGAACGATCTGGAAAAAGAACGCGGCATCACGATTCTGGCCAAGAACTGTGCCGTTGAATACGAAGGCACGCACATCAACATCGTCGACACCCCGGGTCACGCCGACTTCGGTGGTGAAGTCGAACGCGTGCTGTCCATGGTCGACGGCGTGCTGCTGCTGGTTGACGCCGTTGAAGGCCCGATGCCGCAGACCATTTTCGTGACGCGCAAGGCGCTGGCCCTGGGCCTGAAGCCGATCGTCGTCGTCAACAAGGTCGATCGCCCCGGCGCTCGCACCGACTTCGTCATCAACGCCACGTTCGACCTGTTCGACAAGCTGGGCGCGACCGAAGAGCAGCTGGACTTCCCCGTGGTTTACGCCTCGGGCCTGTCGGGCTACGCCGGTCTGACCCCGGACGTGCGCGAAGGCAACATGCGTCCGTTGTTCGAAGCCATTCTGCAGCACGTGCCGCAGCGTGACGACGATCCCAACGGTCCGCTGCAAATGCAGATCATCTCGCTGGACTACAACAGCTACGTCGGCAAGATCGGCGTGGGCCGCATCAACCGTGGCCGCATGCGCCCCGGCATGGAAGTGGCTTACAAGTTCGGTCCGGACGGCCAGAGCGGCCGTGGCCGCATCAACCAGGTCCAGAAGTTCCATGGCCTGGAGCGCGTGGTGGTTGACGAAGCCGAAGCCGGCGACATCGTGCTGATCAACGGCATCGAAGAACTGGGCATTGGCTGCACCGTGACCGACGTCGTCACGCAGGAAGCCCTGCCGATGCTGCGCATCGACGAGCCGACGCTGACCATGAACTTCATGGTGAACACGTCGCCGCTGGCCGGCCGCGAAGGCAAGTTCGTGACCAGCCGCCAAGTGCGTGATCGCCTGGATCGCGAACTGAAGTCCAACGTGGCGCTGCGTGTGCGCGACACGGGCGACGACACGGTGTTCGAAGTGTCGGGCCGTGGCGAATTGCACCTGACGATTCTGCTGGAAACGATGCGTCGCGAAGGCTATGAACTGGCCGTGTCGCGTCCCCGCGTGGTGTTCAAGGAAATCGACGGCGTGAAGTGCGAGCCGTTCGAATCGCTGACCATCGACGTTGAAGATGCCCACCAGGGCGGCGTGATGGAAGAGCTGGGCCGCCGCAAGGGCGACCTGCAAGACATGCAGCCGGACGGCCGTGGCCGTACCCGCCTGGAATACCTGATCCCGGCCCGTGGCCTGATCGGCTTCCAGAACGAGTTCCTGACGCTGACGCGCGGCACGGGTCTGATGAGCCACATCTTCCACGAATACGCCCCGGTCAAGGAAGGTTCGATCGGCGAGCGTCGCAACGGCGTGCTGATCAGCCAGGACCAGGGCGATGCCGTGGCCTACGCGCTGTGGAAGCTGCAGGATCGCGGCCGCATGTTCGTGAGCCCGGGCGATGCGCTGTATGAAGGCATGATCATCGGCATTCACAGCCGCGACAACGATCTGGTCGTGAACCCGATCAAGGGCAAGCAGCTGACCAACGTGCGCGCCTCGGGTACCGACGAAGCCGTGCGCCTGGTTCCGCCGATCCAGATGTCGCTGGAATACGCCGTTGAATTCATCGACGACGACGAACTCGTGGAAATCACGCCCAAGTCGATCCGTCTGCGCAAGCGTCACCTGCTGGAAAACGAACGCAAGCGCGCCGCGCGCGAAGCCGCCGTCTAAGGCGACGAACCCGGGGTCTTGGACCCTGGCGTTTGGGCTGTACAAAAAAAGCCGCACACCTTCGGGTGCGCGGCTTTTTTGCATCGGGCGGCAGCGTTATAGGCCCGCTTTCTGATGCCGGTATTCCTGCGTGGCCCCACCGTAGCCATACGCGGCCGCTCGCGCATCGATGACGTGCACATACGAGCATTCGTGCAGCTCGCCCAATATCTGCTGGAAGGACGCGTAGATCTCCTTGATGAAACGCGCTTTCTCCGCCTTGGTATTGGTTTCGTCAGTGACGCTGATGTCCAGGTGAAAGGCGTTCTTGCCCAGTTCCGATAGCGGCTGGCCGCCGATGAACCAGAGATCGTGGGGGATGTGCTGCAAAGTGATCGCGATGACCGGCAGCTTTTTGCCCAGGACGGATTGCGTCAACTGCGCCACGGAATCGACGATGCGACGGTTGACGGCGGGGTCGGATTGACCGGAAACATGGACAACGATATGGGGCATGACAGGCTCCTGTGAGTAGGGGTACAAGGCCAGTGTAGGAAGTCGATTGACATCGGAAAAGCGGGAAATTACGATTCCATCCATCGATTAATCCGTTGGATGACGCCATGTCTGGCTTTGATCTGGACCAGTTGCGCACCCTGGTCGCCGTGCTTGATGCGGGAAGCCTGACGGCGGCGGCGCCGAAGGTATTTTTGTCGCAGTCGTCCGTCAGCGAGCAAATGCGCAAGCTGGAGGATCGCGCTGGCCAGCCGCTGCTGGTGCGCGCCAAGACCGGCGTGACCGCGACCCCGGCAGGTGAACGGCTCTTGCGCCATGCGCGCGCCATTCTTGCATTGAGCGACGAGGCTTATCGCGATTTGCGCGGTGTTGCGCTGCGCGGCGAGTTGCGCTTTTTCATCACGGATTATTTTCGGCCGGGCGACGTCGCGCGCATGCTGCGGCGCTTGAACGAGCATTACCCGCAGGTGCGGCTGCACGTCACCATCATGAAAAGCGGGGCGATCGAGGCCGCGTACGAGCGTGGTGAGATCGACGTGGGCATATCCATGTCGATTCAGGAACGCGGGGCGCCGAGGGCGCGGGCTCAGGGCGCATTGCTGCGCCGCGAGCCGCTGCTATGGATGGCTGCCGAAGGAGCAAGCACGCCGCCTGACGGACCCTTGCCCTTGCTGGTGCTGCCCGAGACGTGCGCGTTGCGCCAGTACGTGGAACGCCAGCTCACGCGGCGCGCCGTGCCCTATACCGTGGCTCATGTTGCGTCTGGCGTGGCCGGTTTGCAGTTGGCAATTTCGGCGGGCCTGGGCGTGGCCTGCCTGAACGAGTCCGCGCTGGCGCCAGGCATCGCGCGGCTGCACGCAGCCGGGCTGCCAACGCTGCCATCGGTAGAATTCCGGCTGCTGCCCGCGCGCCCAGGCGAAAGCGAGTTCATCGCGCTGGCGCGCGAAGCCATTGTCAAAGCCATGGCCTGAACCGTTGGCTTGAAACGCTGGCTTGAAGCGAGCGCCAGACGGCGGCCCGTCAAGGCCGCCGTCTGCGTTCAAGCGGGCAGGGAAGGGGCGTATTGCGCTTCGGAATGGACCTTGTCGTGGAACTCCACCACGCGGCGAACCACCTTGACGGGGTCGTCCTCGATGATGAAAAGCTCCAGGTCGTGGGCGCCGATCATGCCGTTGCCCAGTACCTGGTCGCCCAGCCATTCGACCATGCCGGACCAGTACTCGCTGCCCACCAGTACGATGGGCGCGGGCGGCACCTTGCCCGTCTGGATGAGCGTCAACGCTTCGAAGAGCTCGTCCAGCGTGCCAAAGCCGCCCGGCATCGCCACATAGGCGAAGCTGTGCATGAAGAACGTGGCCTTGCGCGAGAAGAAATACTCGAATGACAGGCTGATGGTCTGGTATTCGTTGTTGTGGGCTTCATGCGGCAGGCTGATGTTCAGCCCGATGCTGGTGCCGCCCGCTTCGAAGGCGCCCTTGTTGGCGGCCTCCATGATGCCGGGGCCACCCCCTGCAATGACCGCGAACCCGGCGCCGGCCAAGGCAGCCGAAATGGCGACGGTGGTTTCATAGTGGGGGGAGTTGCGGCTGACGCGTGCACTGCCGAATACGCTGACTGCGGGCCCGATGTTCGCGAGCTTGTCTGCCGCCGTCCGTATCTCTGACATAATCAGCGGAATTTGTTTGCCGGCGGGTGTTTCCATATCTGCCTTTGTAACCATGAAAAAAACCTTATTACTGGTCGACGGTTCAAGCTACTTGTACCGCGCTTTCCACGCTATGCCTGATTTGCGCAACGCGCAAGGCGAACCCACGGGTGCGCTGTACGGCGTGGTCAATATGCTGCGCAAGCTTGTATCTGATCATAAGGCAGAGTATGCCGCATGTATTTTCGATGCTCGCGGCAAGACTTTTCGCGACGACCTGTACCCCGAGTACAAGTCGCATCGTCCTCCCATGCCCGAAGACCTGGCCGCGCAGATCGAACCCATCCACCGCGCGGTCCGCGCGCTGGGCTGGCCGGTGCTGGCCATCGAAGGCGTAGAGGCCGACGACGTCATCGGCACGCTGGCCAAGCGCGCCGCCGAACACGATGTGCACACCATCGTCTCCACGGGCGACAAGGACCTGGCGCAGCTGGTCAACAGCCATGTCACGCTGGTCAACACCATGACCGGTGAAGTGCTGGACGAGCCCGGTGTGGTCAACAAGTTTGGCGTGCCTCCCGACCGCATCGTTGACTATCTGATGCTGGTGGGCGATACCGTCGACAACGTGCCCGGCGTCACCAAGGTCGGGCCGAAGACGGCGGTGAAGTGGCTGACTGAATTCGGTTCCATCGACAAGCTGATCGAAGGCGCCGAGACCATCAAGGGCGTGGCAGGCAACAACTTGCGCGAGGCCATCCCCAACTTTCCGCTGACCCGTCAGCTGCTGACGGTGAAGTACGACTGCGACCTGACCGGCCATGTCGAAAGCGTGGACGACCTGATCCCGCGCGAGCGCGACACCGCCACGCTGACCGAGCTGTACGAACGCTACGGCTTTCGTACCTGGCTGCGCGACCTGACGGGCGACGCCGAACGCGTTCCCGCCGGCGATGCGCGCATCGCCGTCGACGTGCCGCAGGTGCCCACCGAACTGGACTACCGCATCATTTCCGACTGGGCCGAGTTCGACGCCTGGTTCGAGCGCTTGCAGAACGCCTCGCTGGTGGCGCTGGACACCGAGACCACCTCGTTGGACCAGATGCAGGCGCGGCTGGTCGGCCTGTCGCTGGCGGTGGAACCGGGCGTGGCCTGCTACATCCCCGTCGCGCATCGCGGCCCGGACGGCGCCACGCAACTGCCCAAGGCCGAGGTGCTGGCGCGCCTGAAGCCCTGGCTTGAGGACGCCTCGCGCGCCAAGCTGCTGCATCATGCCAAGTACGACGCCCACGTGTTCGCCAACGAGGGCATTGCGCTGGCCGGCATCACCGACGACACGATGCTGCAAGCCTACGTGCTGGAATCGCATCGCGGCGTGGGGCTGAACGACCTGGCGCAGCGCTATCTGGGGCGCAGCGGCATATCGTACGAAGACTTGTGCGGCAAGGGCGCCAAGCAGATCGGTTTTGACGAGGTCGCCGTTGACAAGGCCGGGCATTACGCCGCCGAAGACGCCGACTTCACCTTGCAATTGCATCATGTGCTGCGCCCGATGGTAGCGGCCAACGAAGGCCTGGACCGCATCTACCAGCTTGAGATCAAGGTGTCGGCGGTGCTGACCACGATCGAACGCAATGGCGTGAAGGTCGATGCCGAGGAACTGGGCCGCCAGAGCCACAAGCTGGGCCAGGAAATGCTGCGGCTGGAGCAGAAGGCCTATGAACTGGCCGGTCAGCCCTTCAACCTGAATTCCCCCAAGCAGTTGGGCGAAATCCTGTTTGACCGCATGCAGTTGCCGGTGGTGCGCAAGACCGCCAGCGGCGCGCCGTCCACCGACGAAGACGTGCTGACCAAGCTGGCGCTGGATTACCCGCTGCCGCAGGTGCTGCTGGAATACCGCGGCTTGTCCAAGCTGAAGTCCACCTACACGGACAAGCTGCCGCGCATGATCAATCCGGCGACCGGGCGCGTGCACACGCGTTACTCCCAGGCGGCGGTCATCACCGGCCGACTGGCTTCGTCCGATCCCAACCTGCAGAACATTCCCGTGCGCACCGAGGCGGGTCGCCGAGTGCGAGAAGCCTTCATTGCCGAGCAGGGCATGCTGCTGTCGGCGGACTATTCGCAGATCGAGCTGCGCATCATGGCGCACGTATCCGACGATGCGAACCTGCAAAGCGCGTTTGCCGCCGGCGAGGACATCCACCGCGCCACGGCGGCCGAAGTGTTCGGCGTGGCCCTGGCCGACGTGTCGACCGATCAGCGCCGGGCGGCCAAGGCCATCAACTTTGGCTTGATCTACGGCATGGGCGTGTTCGGCCTGGCGTCCAACCTGGGCATCACGCGCGACGCCGCGCAAGCCTATATCGACCGCTATTTCGCGCGCTATCCGGGCGTGGCGATGTACATGGAAAACACGCGCCGCCTGGCACGCGAACAGGGTTATGTGGAAACCGTTTTCGGCCGGCGTCTGCAACTGCCCGAAATTCGCGGAGCGTCCGGGCCGCGCCGGCAAGGCGCCGAACGCGCCGCCATCAACGCGCCCATGCAGGGCACGGCCGCTGACTTGATCAAACTGGCGATGGTGGCCGTGCAGGACTGGCTGGAAGCCGAAAAACTCCAGACCCGCATGATCATGCAGGTGCACGATGAACTGGTCCTGGAAGCGCCGGACAACGAGATCGAGGTCGTCAAGGAAGCCTTGCCGCGCCTGATGTGCTCGGTGGCCGAACTGCGCGTGCCCCTGGTCGCGGAAGTGGGCATGGGCAAGAACTGGGAGCAGGCGCACTAGCCCTACGCGACGAGGTTGCGGCGCCTGCGATGGGCCGTCTCTGGACGGCCCATTTCCGATTTCGGGATTGCAACAATATAATGTTGCGCTTCCCTCCCGCCTATATTGCGTCCCCCAAATGTTGCTGCTCTGGGTCCTGCTTGCCACCGTAACCGGCGGGCTTATCGCCGTCCTTGTCGCCAGCTGGCTGGCCTACAAGGTGTTCGCCCAATACCTGCATCACATGGTGAGCCTCTCGGTAGGCGTGCTGCTGTCGGTGGCGCTGCTGCATCTGCTGCCCGAAGCCTTCGAGGGCGCGGTGGGCAACGCGCACGCGCTGTTCGGGCTGATGCTGGCGTCGCTGATCGGCTTTTTCGTGTTGGAAAAGATCGCGCTGCTGCGCCATAGCCATCACCACGAGGGCGACGGCCATCACCATCACAAGGGTCACGACCACCACGAAGCGGGGCGTGGAGGCATGCTGATCCTGATTGGAAGTTCGCTGCACAATCTGTGCGATGGCGTGCTGGTGGCGGCCGCGTTCCTGACGGATCCGCTGCTGGGCGTGCTGACAGCCGCCTCGATCATCGTGCATGAAGTGCCGCACAAACTGAGCGACTTCGTGGTGCTGCTGAACGCCGGGCTGGCCCGCCGGCGTGCGTTTTCGTTGATCCTGTTCACCAGCTTGTGTTCAGCGGTGGGCGGCATAATAGGATACTTCGTGCTTCAGCAGGCGCAGGACTGGGTGCCGTATATCCTGGTGATTGCCGCCAGCAGCTTCCTGTATATCTCGGTGGCCGACCTGATGCCGCAGATGCACGAGCGGGTGTCCCTTTCGGATGCCGTCCCGCAATTGCTGCTGGTGGGCCTGGGTGTTGCGCTGATCTACGGCGTGACCACCCTGATGCACCATGGGCATGAGCACGAGGCCGACGCCAGCAATGGCGCGCCTCATGCGGAGCACGCCCACTCGCACTAGGGCGCGCGCGGACGGGACGCCTGCTTGCCGTCCATCCCCCAACAGGAGCGTCCCCCATGAGCTTTTCCGCCGCAGCGGGCAATGTTGCCCCCACCGTCATCCACACCGACACGCAAGGCCTGGTCTCCGCCGACTTCAAGCTGCCCGTGGCTGACGGATCCATTGCCGCCTATTACGCCGCGCCCGAAGGCCGCCGCGACCTGCCCATCGTGCTGGTGGTGCAGGAGATCTTCGGTGTGCACGAACACATCAAGGACCTCTGCCGGCGCATCGCCAAGGCCGGCTATCTGGCCGTTGCCGCCAACCTGTACGAGCGCCAGGGCGACGCGTCGGTCTATACCGACATTCCGAAACTGATCGCCGAACTGGTCAGCAAGGTACCTGACGAACAGGTGTTTTCGGATCTGGATGCCAGCGTGGCCTGGGCCGCGGAACACGGCGGCGACCCCAAGCGCGTGGCCATCACCGGCTTTTGCTGGGGTGGACGCCTGACCTGGATGTACGCGGCGCACAACCCGGATGTGAAGGCGGCCGTCGCCTGGTATGGCAAGTTGAGCGTGGGCCACGGCCCGCTGATCAAGCGCGTGGCGTTCGACGTGGTCAATGAGCTGCACGCGCCGGTGCTGGGCCTGTATGGCGCCAAGGATGCGAGCATCCCCGTGGCCGATATCGAAACCATGAAGGCCAAGCTGGCCGAGGGCAACGCCGCCGCGCGTCAGTCGGAATTCGTCGTGTATCCGAATGCCGACCACGCGTTCCTGGCGGACTATCGGGCCAGCTATCAGCCCGAGGCCGCGAAGGACGGCTGGAGCCGCATGCTGGCCTGGTTCCAGCGCTACCTCTAAGCGTTCAGCGGGCTGCCTTGGAAGGGCAGGCCGCCCACTTCCTTAGTTGCCTGCTTCCCGCAAGCGGCTGGGCAGAAGCTCGCCGTGGCGGGCCAGCAGGGGGTAGGCGGCGGCGCCCACCAGGTGGGAGTTGATCCCCTTCATATCCCGCAGAATGTCCAGGTACAGCGCGCCGACTTCCGCCGCGTCGACCTGGCCCGACTTGATCTTCTGCAGATGCGTGTCGGATGCCTGCGTTTCAATCGTCCGGAAACGCGCCTTTTCGCCAGCCAGGGCGCGGGCCTGGCGCAGGTCGTCGTTGACGAACAGCGCGGCGGCCTGGCGTTCGTTGGCGATCAGCTGGCCCAGGGTTTCGTCCAGGCTGGCGCGCTGCTCGGGCGAGAACGCCCAGCCCTGCTTGCGCAGCTTGGCCACATGACTCAACAGGCCATGATGGGCGATGTCGCCCGCGTGGCCGATATTGCTGGTGAAAGCCAGGATGTCGTCCATGCGCTGGATGTCGTCGCGCGTCATGTTTTCCTGGTCCAGCGTGGCCAGGTAGGTCGTGATGGCGTTTTCCAGCTTGTCCAGGGCGGCATCGAGCTGGCGCGCCTGCACCATGCGATGGCGGTTGTCGCGCTTGAAACCGGCGCGCGCGTATAGCAGCAGCGTCTGCACCATGTCCGCCATGCGCAGCGCTTCGCGCGCGGCGTTGCCCAGGGCCACGGCGGGCACGTCATGCGCCCACTCGTCCAGGTATTGCGGGCGCGACGGGTCGTTGGGATCGGCGCGTTTGGGCAGCCAGCGCGTCAACAGCGCCGCGTAGGGAGACAGCAGCGGCAGGAACAGGATAGCGATGACCGCATTGAATAGCGTGTGGAAGTTGGCGACCGCACGTGCCGGGTCGCTGGCCAGGTCGCTCATCAGCGGTTGCAGCACCGGCAGCAGGATCAGGCCGGCCAGCACGCCCAGCACTCGCGTCAACAGGTTGCCCAGGGGCAGGCGACGGGCGGCGGGATCGTCGCCGGTGACCCCTTCGATCATGGGATTGATGGCGGTGCCCAGGTTGGCGCCCAACACCAGCGCGAACGCCACGTGTGGCGCCACCATGTGATGGCTGGCCAGCGACATCACCAGCACCACGACGGCCACGCTGGAGTGCGCGGCCCAGGTAAAGGCGGCCGACAGCAGCACGGCGGCCACGGGTTGCGTGGACAAGGCGTCCAGAATCATGCCCAGCATGGGCGCGGTCTGGAACGGTTCGAACAGTTCAACCAGCTGATGCAGCGAAAGCAGCAGCAGGCCCAGGCCGATGAATACGCGGCCCAGGTCGCGTGTACGGCCGGGGGGATAGCGGCGGAACATCCAGACGCCCGCCAGGATAAGAATGGGGGCAAGCGAGGTCAGGTCGAACGACAGCAGTTGCACGATCAGCGTCGTGCCGACGTTCGCCCCGAGCATGGCGGCCAGCGCAGGCACCAGGCCGACGACGCCGCCCGCGGCGAAGCCGGTGATCATCAGGCCCGTGGCAGTGCTGCTTTGCAGGGCGGCGGTAATGCCCAGGCCGGCGGCGAAGGCGCGCAGACGCGTGCCCAGGGCTCGGCCCAGCGCCGCGCCCAAGGCCGCGCCGAACGCGCGTTGGACGCCGGTTTGCACCATGTGCACACCCCAAAGGAGCAGGGCGACATAGCCGGCGAAGTCAAGCAGGGTGATAAGTCCAGACATCCAGGGGTGTTCCCGTTCTTTTTATGACAAGTAATAATTCTGTAATGATCGCATGCCTGACCGGGTGGCGGAACCGGGGACAGCGATACAGCATACGCCCGGCAAAGCATTCCTGCGCGTGGGGATGGCACCGCGTATCATTGCCTGACTATTCTTTGATGCATGGAGTTCCGCGTGGCCGTTTCCGTATTCGATCTGTTCAAGATAGGCATAGGCCCGTCTAGTTCCCATACGGTGGGTCCGATGCGGGCCGCCTTGCTGTTTGCGCAAGGCCTGGAACGCGACGGCCTGATTCCGCGCGTGGCCTATGTCCGCGCTGAACTCTATGGGTCGCTGGGCGCTACCGGCAAGGGCCACGGTACCGACAAGGGCGTGCTGCTTGGATTGATGGGCGAAGCGCCTGACACGGTGGACCCGGCCGCCATCGCCGGCATGATCGCGTCCGTGCGCGCCAGCCGCCAACTGCCGCTGCTGGGGCGCTACCCGGTCGCTTTCATCGAAAAAGAGCACATGGTGTTCTACCGCCGAGAAGCCATGGCCGAGCACCCCAACGGCATGAAGTTCCATGCGATCGACGCGAACGGCGAGTCGCTGCGCGAATCGCGCTACCTGTCGGTGGGTGGGGGCTTCGTGGTGACGGCGGGGGCGTCCAACAGCCAGGTGATCGCCGCGCACAATCAATTGCCTTATCCGTTCCGCTCGGGCCGCGAACTGCTGACGATGTGCCGGGAAAGCGGCCTGACGGTGGCGCAGCTGATGATGCAGAACGAGCTGACCTGGCGCGAAGCCGCCGACACGCACGCCGGCCTGGATCGCATTTGGCAGGTCATGCAGGACTGCGTGGCGCGCGGCTGCGGCATCGATTACCCGGAAGCCGATGGCGAACTGCCCGGCCCCTTGCGCGTGCGCCGGCGCGCGCCCGAGCTTTACCGCAATCTGACCCAGCGCGCCGAGCGCACCCTGTCTGATCCGCTGTCGGTCATGGACTGGGTCAACCTCTATGCCATGGCGGTCAATGAAGAGAACGCGGCGGGCGGCCGGGTCGTCACGGCGCCCACCAATGGCGCGGCGGGCATCATTCCGGCCGTGCTGCATTATTACGATCGGTTCGTGCCCGGCGCCAACCGCGAAGGCGTGCGCGACTTCCTGCTGACGGCTGCGGCGGTGGGGCTGCTCTACAAGTACAACGCGTCGCTGTCGGGCGCCGAGGTGGGTTGCCAGGGCGAAGTGGGCGTCGCCTGTTCGATGGCCGCCGGCGGCCTGGCCGCAGCGCTGGGCGGCACGGTGGAACAGGTCGAGAACGCCGCCGAAATCGGCATGGAACACAACCTGGGCCTGACGTGCGACCCCGTGGGCGGCCTGGTGCAGATTCCCTGCATTGAACGCAACGCGATGGCGTCCATCAAGGCCGTGAACGCCGCCCGCATGGCTTTGCGTGGCGACGGCCAGCACTACGTGTCGCTGGATTCCGTCATCAAGACCATGCGCGAGACCGGCGCGGACATGAAGACCAAATACAAAGAAACCGCGCGCGGCGGCTTGGCGGTGAACATCGTCGAGTGCTGACGCACCCAAATGAAAAGCCCCTCGGGTCCGGGACCCGAGGGGCTTTTTATCGTCTGCGTTGGCCAGATGCCGGAATCAATCCGGCAAGGATCAGACCACGCGCGCGTTTTGCAGGGCGGCGATGCGCGCCGGGATGGGCGGGTGCGAGGCGAACATGGCCGCCAGACCGCCGCGGCCGGTGATGCCCGAGGCTTCGAAGGACTTGGGCAGTTCGCCCGGTTCCAGTCCGCCCAGGCGGGCCAGCGCACGGATCATGGGTTCGCGCGCGCCCATCAGGTGGGCAGAGCCGGCGTCGGCGCGGTATTCGCGCTGGCGCGAGAACCAGGCCACGATGATCGACGCCAACACGCCGAAGATGATTTCACAGACCAGCACGGTGATGTAGTAGCCCGGGCCGATACCGCGTTCGTTCTTGAACACGACGCGGTCGATGAAATAGCCCACGACACGGGCCAGGAACACGACGAAGGTGTTCACCACGCCTTGGATCAGGGTCAGCGTGACCATGTCGCCGTTGGCGATGTGGGCCACTTCGTGGGCCAGCACCGCCGCCACTTCCTCTTCGCTCATGCTTTCCAGCAGGCCCGTCGACACGGCGACCAGCGAATCGTTCTTGAAAGCGCCGGTGGCGAACGCGTTGGGCGCGCCTTCGTAGATGGCGACTTCCGGGCGGCCGATGCCGGCGCGGTCAGCCAGTTGGTGGACGGTGTCCAGCAGCCAGGCTTCGCGCTGGCTGCGCGGCGCGTTCGGGTCCAGGACCTGTGCCCCGGTGCTCCATTTGGCCATTGGCTTGCTGATCAGCAGCGAGATGATCGCGCCAGTGAAGCCCACGACGACCGAGAAGATCAGCAGGGCGTTCAGGTTCAGGCCGTTGGCGGTGATGTATCGATCTACGCCCAGGATGCGCAGCGTGGCCGACAGCACGAGCATGACGGCCAGGTTGGTGATGACGAACAAGACAATGCGTTTCATGTTTTTTGTGTTCCTCTGCGAGCGGGAAATTCCCGGGTTCGACATGGCGGCGGCCCGCCAGTTCCCCGACTCGCCGGCACCGCTCCCGGTGGGCAAGAGTATAGTATCGCTTTCCCCTATTCCTCCCCACTTTTCCCTTAGCGTAGACCCCCAATGCAGGCTCTCTGGATGTTGTTGGCGTCCGCCATGTTCGCCATCATGGGGTCGTTCGTGAAGTTCGGCACGGAACACGGCGCCTCGTTGCCGCAGATCGTGCTGTTTCGCGGGCTACCTTCTGTCCTGCTATTGCTGCTCTGGGCGCGCGCCGGCCGGCAATCCATCGTGCCGACCAGCTGGAAGCTGCATCTGTGGCGCAACCTGTCCGGGGTGACGTCGATGTGGTTGGGGTTTTTCGCCATCTCGCACCTGCCGCTGGCCACCGCCACCAGCCTGAACTACACCGCGCCGCTGTTCATCGCCTGTTGGATGCTGGGGTGGGGCGGCGCGCAGCGCGACCCGGTTCGCATCCTGGCCGTGGCGCTCGGCTTCCTGGGGGTGATCGCCGTTCTGCGCCCCAGTATCAACGAAGACCAGTGGCTGGCTGCGCTGATGGGCATGGGAGCGGGCGCGATGTCCGCCATCGCCATGCTGCAGATCCGCCAGCTGGGCCGCATCGGCGAGCCCGAGTGGCGCACCGTGCTGTTCTTTTCCGTAGCGGTCTGCGTGTCCAGCATCGCCGGTTTGTGGTTCGAAGGCTGGGGCCACGCCGACTGGCAGGGCTACGCGTCGCTGTTTGGCGTAGGCGTGGCGGGCATGTTCGGCCAGCTTGCCATGACCCGGGCCTTTGGCGTGGGGTCGGCGCTGCTGACGGCGGCATTGCAATACAGCACCATTATTTTCGCGGCCTTGCTGGGCATGGGCTTTTGGGGCGACCACCTGGATGGTCTGGCCTGGGCCGGCATGGGGCTGATCATTTCGGCGGGCCTGCTATCGGTGTGGCGCACCATGCGCGACCCCAAGCCGGCCTGACCGGGCACACGCTGAAACAGGAGCACTCCGAATGACGATGACACTGATTTGCGCCGCCGACCTGGCCGCCCGCCTCGACTCGCCAGATGTACGCGTGTTCGACGTGCGCCACGACCTCACCAACCACGCCGCAGGCCGCCAGGCCTACGATGCGGGGCACATCCCCGGCGCCCGTCATCTGGATCACGAAACCGAACTGGCCGCGCCGCGCACCGGCAAGAATGGCCGGCATCCGCTGCCCTCGCGCGCCGAATTTGGTGCGCTGATGGCCGCCCATGGAGTGACGCCGCAGACCCTGGTCGTGGCTTATGACGCCAGCGGCGGCATGTATGCGGCGCATCTGTGGTGGATGTTGCGCTGGTTGGGCCACGACCGCGTCGTGGTCTTGGACGGCGGTTGGCAGGCGTGGCTGGCCGCAGGGCTGCCGACGACGACAGACCCCGCGCCCCAGGTGACGGCCGGCCAGCCGGTGCAACCCGGCAAAGCCCTTGTCGAAGCCGTCGACGCGCAGGCGGTACTGGACAATATCGATCGCGCGGCCTTCACCGTGGTCGACGCGCGCGCCGCCAATCGTTATCGCGGCGAGGTCGAACCCATGGATCCGGTGGCCGGCCATATTCCCGGCGCGCTGAATCGCCCCAACGGCGAAAACCTGCAAGCCGACGGGCGCTTCAAGTCGCCCGAACAACTGCGCGCCGAATTTTCCGGCCTGCTCGATGGCCGCGAACCTGACGCGATCGTGCACCAGTGCGGGTCGGGCATCACGGCCTGCCATAACCTCTTGTCGATGGAAATTGCCGGCCTGTCCGGTTCGCGGCTCTATCCGGGGTCGTGGAGCGAATGGTGCAGTGACCCGTCCCGCCCGGTAGCCAAGGGGGCTTGACGACGGCGGACGCCCTGCGCAAGCCGGGCGTCGCCGCTTTCCCGCCGTGGCCCTGCGGCGGCCGCTACCAGATCGCGGCCAGCTTCACGCGGCCCGACACGCTTTCCGCGATTTCCAGAAAGTGGTCCAGCGGCGGCGTCGCCAGCCCGGGCACTTTGGCCATGTCATCCCAGCGCCTCAAGCGAATCGCATCCGGCGCGCCCGGCATGCTGGCGAAATCCACCGCCTGGCTCGCATCGAAGCTGCCGCCCTGTAATGCCAGGCTGCGCTTGGAATCCTCGGAGAGCGACGCTTCATATTGCGGCTCCACGTAGCACAGGTAACGCTTGGCCTCGACGTGCAGCCGGATCGGATCCAGCACCGCCGAACTGAACAGCCCCCGCAGGAACGGCAGCACGAAATACTGATGTTTGTCGTCGATGCCGCGCAGCGTGGGCGTGCCAGGGCGATCCGCGATCAGATGGCCCAGGTCATGCAGCAGGCTGGCCGTGATCAGGTGCGCGCTGGCGCCGTGGCGCTCTGCAAGCGATGCCGTCTGTAGCGCGTGGCGCAGATGGCTGACGGATTCGCCGTGATAGGAACGGTGTCCGCGTTCCAGAAAGATCTGCTCGATGTCTTGCAAGGTCAAGGCCATGGTTGTCTCCTGATTGGCCGCAAGGGGGAGGGGGCGGGCAGTGACCCTGGCGGGTCAGCCGGCTGCCGGCGCCATCTCCAGGAAGCGCGCGATCAACTGCACCGGTTGGCGCTCGCGCAGGCAGTACAGGTACTCGTTCATCACAATGTCCGCGCCGTCGATATCCAGGGCTGCCAGATCGGGATGCGACGGAATTTCGCGGGACGGGATCAGGCTGATCCCCAGGCCGCAAAGAATGGCCTGCCGGATCGATTCCCGGCTGCCGATCTCCAGCGTGCGCCGCACCGCGACGCCCGCCGCCTGCAACGCGTCTTCGGTCAACTTGCGCGTCATCGAGCCCGGCTCGCGCAGCAGCAGCGCGTGCTCGGCCAGGTCCGCCAGACGCACGCGGCCTCGGCGCGCCAGCGGATGGTCGCGATGAGTGACCACGCGGATCGGATCGGCGGCGATCATCCGGCGATACAGGTGCTTGTCATCCATCAGAAAGGACGACGTGGCAATCTCTATGCGGTAGTCGTGCAGCGCCTGGAGCATCGACTGCGAATTGCCGATCGTCACGGCCAGATCAATGCCGGGATAGCGCTGGTTGTACCGACGCACCGTGTCCATGATGTAGAAGGGCCCGGTGGCGCCGACTCGCAGATTGCCTTCGCGCAGGTCGCTCGCATCGCGCAGGCGGAAATCGATCTCGGTCTCTTGTTGCACCAGCTTTTCCACCATGGGCATCAGATTCTGCCCCGCGTCCGACAGGCGCATGCCGCGCCCCTGGCGGTGGAACAGTTCGATGCCGTAGCGCGATTCCAGCTGACGCAATTGCCCCGTCACCGTGGGTTGGCTGACGCCCAATTGGGCGGCGGCCTTGGTGACGGTGCCGCAGCGGGCCACGGCGTAGAAAGATTTGAGTTCGGCGACAAGCACGATGGGGGCGGTAAAGGACGCAATGCGCAAGACCGCCAGTACACCAAAATAATTTGATGTTTTTATTACTGCATTTGCGCGAAGTGTCATAAACGCTCAATACGCGCCTCCCATACTGGCTTCGTTCCCAGTCCGGAGGCCGCATGCCCCAGCCCGATAGCGCATTTCTCACCGTCCGAAACCTAGTGAAGAAGTTCGGCAGCCACACGGCGCTGGCCGATGTTTCGCTGGACATTCGCGCAGGAGAACTCGTGTGCCTGCTCGGTCCGTCGGGTTGCGGCAAGACGACGCTGCTGCGCGCCATCGCCGGCCTCGAACGCCAGGACAGCGGCGCCATCGTCTTGTCCGGCCGGGATATTTCCCATGCCGAACCGCAGGAGCGTGACTACGGCATCCTGTTCCAGTCCTATGCGCTGTTTCCCAACCTGACCGTCGCGCAGAACGTGGCCTACGGCCTGAGCGGCAAGCGCGCGCATCGCAGGCATGTGGCGCACCGGGTCGAGGAAATGCTCACGCTGGTGGGGCTGGCGGGGGCCGCCGACAAATATCCGGGTCAGATCTCGGGCGGCCAGCAGCAACGCGTGGCCCTGGCCCGCGCGCTGGCGCCGTCCCCTTCGCTGCTGCTGCTCGACGAGCCCATGTCTGCGCTGGACGCCCGCGTGCGAGAGCATCTGCGCATCGAGCTGCGCGCTTTGCAAAAGCGCCTGTCCATCACCACGCTGATGGTGACGCATGACCAGGAAGAGGCCATGGTGATGGCCGACCGCATCGCCGTCATGAACGGCGGGGTCATCGAACAGTACGGCACCCCGCGAGAGCTGTATCGCCAGCCGGGCTCGGCCTTCATCGCCGACTTCGTGGGCGAAGCCAATTGGCTGCCGTTCGAACGCGTGGACGCGCATCGCGCGCGGGTCGGGCGTCAGGAGCTGGCCGTGGACGAAACGCTGCAAGGCCCCGCAGGCAAGCTCTTCGTGCGGCCGGAAGCGGTGCGAGTCAGCATGGCGCGGCCGGAGCAAGCCAATTCGATGCTGGCCGATGTGTTGGACGGCGTGTTCCTGGGGCGCGGTTACCGGCTGGCTCTCAGACTCGAAGGCGTGCCTGGCTCGACCGTGCATTCCATTGTGTCCCCCGAAATCGGAGACGCCCTGTTGGGCCCTCACGCTGCCAGCCGTTGCTGGGTGGAGCTGCCGCGCCATGCGATTCGCGCCTACGCTTGATACCCCCATGACCGGCTCCCCGTCCGTCGCGGAACCGACTCCGGCGCCGACTCCAGCTGGCCCCGACGTCGGCACGCCCGGCGCGTTGGCCGCCAGCGCTGCGCGGCCCGCTTCCGCTTCCCCGGCGTCCTTCGCTCCGGCCTTGGGCCGCCGCCCCTTGCCCGCCTGGATCGGATCCCTCGGCCTGAACGTGGGGCAGGGCGCGCTGGCGTTGTTCCTGCTGCTGTTTCTGGCGCTGCCGCTGGCCGCCATCCTGGCCAAGTCCGTGACGGACGGCGAGGGCTCCTGGGCGGGGCTGGCGGTCGTCACCGGCATCATCGGCGCGGACGGCTTTTTGCCGATGGTCGGCCGCAGCCTGACCGTCGGCATCGTCACGATGCTGCTGGTGGTGCCCGCTGCGTATGGGTTCGCCTATGGCCTGACGCGTACGCGCCTGCCGGGCAAGGGCATGCTTCGGACCATTGCGCTGCTGCCGCTGCTGGCCCCCTCGCTGCTGCCCGGCATCGCGCTGGTGTACCTGCTGGGCAACCAGGGTCTGCTCAAGGGGCTGACCGGCGGCGCCACCATTTATGGCTTCTGGGGCATCGTGGTGGGCGAGGCGTTCTACACCTTTCCGCATGCGTTGATGATCCTGCTGACCGGCCTGACGCTGGCCGATGGCCGGCTGTACGACGCGGCGCGCGCCATGGGCGCGGGCCCGTGGCGCACGTTCCTGACCGTCACGCTGCCCGGCACGCGCTACGCGGTGTTCTCGGCCTGCTGCGTCGTATTCACGCTGACGGTCACCGACTTCGGCGTTCCCAAGGTGGTGGGCGGCGATTACAACGTGCTGGCCATGGAAGCGTACAAAGCAGTGGTGGGCCAGCAGAACTTTCCCAAGGGCGCGGCGATCGGCATCTTGCTGCTGCTGCCCGCCTTGCTGACCTTCGTGCTGGACCGCCGCCTGCGCGCCCGGCAAGGCGCGCAGATGAGCGGACGCGCCCAAGCGTACGCAGCCGGCCCGAACCGCCGCCGCGACGCCGCGTTCTTCACGCTGGCCGGCGTCGTAGCCGCGTTTCTGATGCTGATCATCGGGGTGGCGGTCTGGGCCTCTTTCGTCAAGATGTGGCCCTACAACCTGTCGATGTCGCTGCGTTCCTACGATTTCGACAATATGGACGGCGGCGGTTGGCTCGCCTGGCGCAACAGCCTGCTGCTGGCGTTTTGCACCGCCGTGATCGGCACGGCCGTGGTCTTCGTGGGCGCGTGGATGGTTGAAAAAGTGCCGGCGCGTGGCCAGTTGGCGGGTGGCCTGCGCGGCATGGTCCGCATGTTGGCCCTGATGCCGATGGCCGTGCCCGGCCTGGTGCTGGGCCTGGGCTACATCTTCTTTTTCAATAGCCTGGCCAATCCGCTGAACGTGTTGTACGGAACCATGCCGCTGCTGGTGCTGTGCACGGTCGTCCACTTCTACACCAGCGCGCACCTGACAGCCGCGACGGCCCTGAACGCCCTGGACCCGGAATTCGAAGCCGCGTCCGCGTCGTTGAAAGTGCCGCGCATGACCACGTTCCTGCGCGTGACCTTGCCAATGTGCCTGCCCGCCGCGCTGGACGTTGCCCGCTATCTGTTTGTCTCCGCCATGACGACGGTGTCGGCCGTGGTGTTCCTGTACAGCCCGTCCACGGTGCTGGCCGCCGTCGCCGTGCTTAACATGGACGATGCCGGCTTCATCGGCCCGGCTGCCGCCATGTGCACGGTGATCATGGCCAGTTCCGCCGCAGCAGCCCTGGTGCTGCATCTGGCCAGCCGCGCGCTGGTGGCGCGCAGCCAGGCTTGGCGCCGCCCCGTGGCCCTTTGAACAATTGATTCTAGGATGACCCTCATGACTGTTCCTTCCTTGCCCGTGCAGCTGGAAGCCGTGATCTTCGACTGGGCCGGCACGCTGGTCGACTTCGGTTCGTTTGCCCCCACTAAAGTGTTCGTGGACGCGTTCGCGCAGTTCGGCATGCAGGTGTCGCTGCGTGAAGCCCGGGGCCCGATGGGCATGGGCAAATGGGATCACATCCGCGCCCTGTGCGATCAGCCCGCGATTGCCAGCCAGTACCAGGCCCAGTTCGGCCGCGTGCCCAGCGACGACGACGTCACCGCCATCTACGAACGCTTCCTACCCATGCAGATGGAGAAGGTTGCGCAATATTCGGCGGCCATTCCCGGCGCGGCCGAGCTGCTGCGTGCGCTGCGGCGCCAAGGCCTGAAGATCGGTTCGTGCTCGGGCTACCCGGACAGCGTGATGCGCCGGGTGGTCGAGCGCGCGGCGTCCGAAGGCCTGGAACCCGACTGCATCGTGGCCAGCGACGACGTGCCGCGCGCGCGACCCGCGCCGGCCATGGCCTTGAAGAACGTGGTCGAGCTTGGCCTCTCGGACGTGGCGGCTTGCATCAAGGTGGACGACACCGCGCCCGGTATCGAAGAAGGACGGCGCGCTGGCATGTGGTCGGTCGGCCTCTTGCTGTCGGGCAATGCCGCCGGCCTGACGCTGGACGAATACCTGTGCCTGGACGAAGCCGGCCGCGACCTGGTTCGCGCCGACGCCAGCCGCGAGCTCGCGAGCGCCGCGCCGCATTACCTGATCGATACGGTGGCCGATCTTCCGGCCGTCATCATCGACATCGAAGCCCGTCTGGCGCGAGGTCAACGCCCTTGAACTGATCGTCTGAGCACTGCCGCCGGCATCGGCGGATTTTCATCTCTTTCTTGCCTTGCACCGCAGCCGGCAGCCGCTGGCAGTGGGGGCCTTCTTCACCCTTTTTTCCGCTTATCCACGGAGTTCCGCATGAATCGCTACAAGCTGCTTGCACTGGCCGCCGCCCTGACGGGCGTCATGGGCGCCGCGTCCGCCGAGACCACGCTGACGGTCTACACGGCGCTCGAAGCCGATCAGATCAAGGTCTACCAGGCCGCCTTCGAAAAGGCCAATCCCGACATCAAGATCCAGTGGGTCCGCGACTCCACCGGCATCATCGCCGCCAAGCTGCTGGCTGAAAAGAGCAACCCCAAGGCCGACGTGATCTGGGGTCTGGCGGGCACGGCGCTGGGCTTGATGGACAAGGAAGGCATGCTGCAACCGTATGCCCCGAAGGGCCTGGACCAGATCGCCGCCAACATGCGCGACGCCAAGGCCGAGCCGTCGTGGGTCGGCATGGACGGCTACGCTGCCGCCATCTGCTGGAACACCATCGAAGCCGAAAAGCAGAAGCTGCCCAAGCCCACGTCGTGGCAAGACCTGACCAAGCCCGTCTACGCCGGCAAGATCGTCATGCCGAATCCGGCCTCGTCGGGCACGGGCTTTCTGGATGTCAGCGCGTGGTTGCAGATGTTCGGCGAAGAGAAGGGCTGGGCCTATATGGACGCCCTGCACAAGAACATCGGCTCGTACACGCACTCGGGTTCGAAGCCCTGCAACATGGCAGCCGCCGGGGAATTCCCGATCGGCGTGTCGTTCGACTATCGCGCGGCCAAGCTGAAGGCCGACGGCGCGCCGGTCGAAGCCGTGTTCCCGTCGGAAGGCCTGGGCTGGGAAGTGGAAGCCACCGCCATCATGAAGGGCACGAAGAACCTGGACGCCGCGCGCAAGCTGGCGGACTTCTCGGCCAGCCGCGAAGCCAACGAGCTGTACAAGGCCAACTTCGCGGTGCTGGCGATTCCGTCCATCGCCACGGTCAACCCCAATCTGCCGGCCGATCTGACCAAGCGCATGATCAAGAACGACTTTGTCTGGGCCGCGACGAACCGCGAGCGCATCATCGCCGAGTGGACCCGCCGCTACGACGGCAAGTCGGAACCCAAGAAGAAGTAAGGCGCGGCCCGCAATGAAAACGTATGACGTAATCGTGGTGGGCGCGGGCATGCTTGGCATCGCCCACGCCTGGGCGGCCGCCAAGCGTGGCCTGTCGGTGGCGGTGATCGAACGCAGCCGTCAGGCGCATGGCGCCACCATCCGCAACTTTGGCCAGGTCATCGTGACGGGCCAGGCGCCGGGCATGATGCTGTCGCATGCCCAGCAGGCGCGCGAGCTGTGGCTGGAGCTTGCCGCCAAGGCGGGATTTCATGTGCGGGCCAATGGCGCGCTGGTGTTGGCGCGCAATATCGACGAGGCCAGCGTGTTGCAGGAATTCGCGGACACGCGCTTGATGCAGGAAGGCTACCGCGCCGATCTGCTGTCCGCGCGCGAAGTGGCCGGCCTGTACGGCGGTCAGTTGGCGCATCACTGCCTGGCGCTGCGCGGCCGCGACGACCTGCAAATCTATTCGCGCGAAGCGCTGCCCGCCATCACGCGCTTCCTGGCCGAGTCGCTGGGTGTCAGCTTCATCACCGGCACCCTGGCGCGCGCGGTCGAGAACGGATATGTCGGCACCACCGCGGGCGAGTTCCAAGGCCGACATGTGTTTGTGTGCCCCGGCCATGACTACCTGACGCTGCTGCCCGAACGCTTTGCGCCGATGAACCTGGAAGTCACGCGGCTGCAAATGCTGCGTGCGGCCTTCGAGACGCACCCCATCGACCTGGACCGGCCGATCCTCACGGGGCTGTCCTGCGTCCACTACGGCGCGTTCTCGGACCTGCCGACCGCGCGCGCGCTGCGCGAGGTCATCCAGGAGCGCACGCCGATGCTGCTGGAAAACGGCATCCATCTGCTGATCAGCCCGACGCCCAATGGCGAGCTGATCATCGGCGATTCGCATCGTTATGGAACGGACGCCTTTCCCTTCAACGACGAGGCCGTCGACAACACCATGCTGGATCTGGCGTCGCAGGCGCTGGGGGCGCGCCTGCGCGTGCTTGAGCGCTGGCAGGGTGTGTATGGCGCGCATGGTCCGGCGCCGTTCTCGGTGTTGCCGGTGGATGCGGCCACGACCGTGGCGGTGATGCATTCCGGCGTGGGCATGACGGTAGGATTGGCGATTGGCGAGCGCACCGTGGCGGGCGTGGTGGGGCGCTGACGCCGCACCGATATGCCGGCGGCGGCGCTGCACGAAAAAAGGGCCTTGCGCGGATGCAAGGCCCTTTTGCTTTGTGTGCTGTTGCCGTGCCTACACGTCCTGCATGATGCGGCGATACCACTCGTGGAAATGCTGCATGCCGTCTTCCATGGGCGACTGGTACGGGCCGGCTTCGTTCACGCCGCGCAGCATCAGCGCCTTGCGGCCTGCATCCATGCGTTCGGCGATCTCGTCGTCTTCGATGGCCGTTTCCATATAGGCGGCGCGCTGCGCCTCGACGAATTCGCGTTCGAACGCCGAGATTTCCTCAGGGTAGTAGAACTCGACCACGTTCACCGTTTCCTGCGGGCTCTTCGGATACAGCGTCGACAGCACCAGCACGTGGGGATAGAGCTCGATCATGTGGGTCGGGAAATACGTGACCCAGACCGCGCCGAAATCCGGTGCGTCGCCGTCGCGGAACGACAGCAGGCGGTCGTGCCATTGCTTGTACACATCCGAACCCGGTTGCGCCAATGCCTTGTGCACGCCCACTTTCTGCAGGCTGTACCAGTCGTTGAATTCCCAGGTCAGATCGTCGCAGGTGACGAAACGGCCCAGGCCCGGGTGGAACGGGCCAACGTGGTAGTCCTCAAGGTAGACCTCGATGAAGGTCTTCCAGTTGTAGTTGCACTGATGCACTTCGACGTGGTCCAGCACGTAATCGCCGAAGTTGAATTCGGGACGCGAGAACAGCGGGGCCATGTCGGATGCCGGATCGCGCGGGCCTTCGAACAGCAGGCCGTGGCAATCGCGCAGGCGGAATTTCTGCAAGTTCATGCAAGGCGTGGTCTCGAACTGAGGCGCGCCCAACAACTCACCCTGGTTGTTGTACGTCCAACGGTGCAACGGGCAGACAATGTTGCCGCCGGTTGCCTTCAGATTGCCTTGCGTATTGCAGTTGCCGGCCACATTGCCGGCTTCGCCGCCCAGCATCAATGCCTGACGGTGGCGGCAGACATTTGAGATGAGTTCAACGCCTTGCTGGTTGCGAACCAGCACGCGTCCTCCGCTTTCCTGGACCAACGACCGCCAATCCCCGATTTCAGGCACCAACTTCTGATGGCCGACATATTGCGAGGATTGCTTGAAAATGAGTTCTTGCTCGCGGGCAAAGAGGGCTTCGTCAAAATATGCACTGACGGGTAGCTGGGTGCGAGCTGGCACGACATGTGCCATCCGACCGATGTCGGTCATGATTCCCTCCGCTCGGATAAAAAAGCCAGGACGGTTTGAGCTCTGCCAAGCGTTTTTGTTCAAGCCCGGCGTTTTCAAAAACTCTTTGGAAACCGTTTTGAAAACCGCTTTGGAAAACCGTTTTGGAGACCGCTTTCATGAACGGCTTCGTTCGCTAAACGGCTTCGATAAACGGCTTCGATGAACGCTTCAAAAACGCTTCAAAAAACGCTTTAAAAAAGCTCTGAGCTCAATTTGAGCTTGGCTACATACGTGCTGGCGCGAAGAAAAATCGGTATCTGGCCGATCAAATAAGCCGTGAATTGTACCCCAAGGGCATCCCTCACGCCCGTGAAGATGGGTGGGGCTTTGCGCAGCAGCGACGGGGCTTGCCGGCCCTATGGCAGGGCGCGTGTCGACGCCCGATTCCGCGTCCGATTAACCCTTTACGCCGTAGGCTATTCAGACGAGTTTGCGCGTGGCCGGATGACGCCTCAACAGCCAGCTGCTGGCCGCCGACAAAGCAAACACCGCAAGGGTCAGCAAAGGCACCGCCCAGGCGTCGCGCGGGTTGCCCGAGATGGCGCCCGCCCGACGCGCCACGTCCAGGAATACCGGGTGGATCAGATACACGCCGAAGGTCAGAGGCGCCAGGGCGGACAGCCGGGGCAGACGGGGCGAGGACACGATCCACTGGAAGGCAGCCAAGGACATGAAGGGCACGGTCAGGCTGAAATAGTCATAGAAATAGGTGTCCAGCGTGTGGCCATCTGACATCACGGTGACCCCGAGCGCCGTGGCCGCAACACTGCCTGCCAGCACCAGGCCCGGCCGGGGGATGCGCATGTCGCCGTCGAAAATCAGGCGGCCCGCCACGAAGTAGCCCAGGTAAGGCAGGAACCAGGTCAGGAAGAATCCGTGCGGCGCGCCCAGCGCACGCCGGTACAGCGCATCCAGGATGGCGACGCCCAGAATGCCGACGACCCAGAGCGCGCGGCCGCGCGGCGTGCTGCGCGCATACAGCAGGCGCGCCAGCGGGGCGAACAGATACAGCCCCACGATCATGTACAGGTACCACAGGTGGTAGTAGGGCTCGCCCTGCGCGACCTTGCGCGGCCAGAACGAAAAGTCGATGCGGCCGTCGTCCCACCAATCCAGGCCGGTGCGCCAGATCAGGTAGAACAACGTCCAGAACAGGAGCGGGGCGCAAATGCGCGCCATGCGTCGGCTGTAGAACTTGCGGGCGTCTTGCGGTTTGTCGGGATCCAGCAGCAGGGCGCCGCTGACCATGACGAAGACGGGTACGCACCAGCGCGCCGCCGAGTCGTACAGATTGGCGGCCAGCCACGCGCCGCCGCCATAGGCGGCCGGATCGCTGACGATGAGGGCCGCGCTATGCAGCAGGACGACGGCTACGGCCGCCAGCCAGCGGGCGGCGTCCAGTCGGGCGTAACGGTCTTCGGAGTGTTGCATCGGGCTCCCGCTGGTGTTTTCGCTTTTTCACCATAGCAGCGACCCCGTACCCGCTTCTGTATCCAGCGGTTAGGCAAGGCATGAAAAACCGACAGCGCCTCATTGGGCGCTGTCGGTTCAAAGGGTGTCGCCCCGGGGCCGCACCGTTTTCACGGCCGGGCCGGCGCGCCAACGAATTGTCACGAAACCGTTGGCGTCCGGGACGCAGAGATCATTGCAGGACGATGTTGGCCTGTTTGATCAGCTGCGACACGATGGGTTGTTCGGTCTTGATCTGCTTGTCCAGTTCGGCCGCCGTGCCCGAACGCGGGTCGATGCCCATGTCAAGCATGCGCTTCTTCACGGCTTCGTCTTTCAGCGTTTCCGTCAAGGCGGCTTGCAGTTTTTCCAGGACCGGCGCGGGCGTGCCCTTGGGCGCCACGAAGCTGAACCAGGCGGTCATGTCGAAGGCCGGATAGCCTTCTTCGGACAGCGTTTGCAGCTTGGGCAAGGTGGCCAGGCGCGAGCCGCTGGTGATGGCGAATACCTTGACCTTGCCGGCGTCCGCTTGCGGCATGCCCGTGGCGACCATGTCGAAGAACAGGTCCACGTCGCCGCTGATCAGGGCAGGCAGAGCCTGCGTCGCGCCCTTGAACGGCACGTGCAGGATGTCGATGCCCGCGCGCGACTTGAACAGTTCACCGGCCAGGTGGGACGAGGTGCCCGGACCGAAGGTCGCAAAGGTCAGCTTGCCGGGGTTCTGCTTGGCGTAGGCCACCACATCCTGCGTGCTGTTGAAGGGACGCTTGGGGCTGGACAACAGCACCAGTGGGCCCACGCCCACCATGCCGATGCGGGCGAAGCCGTCCGGATCGTAGGGCAGTTCCTTATACAGATAGCGGTTCGTGACGAGCGTGGAGTTGGTGGCCATCAGGATGGTGTAGCCGTCCGGCTGTTCGCGCGAGACATATGCCGCGCCGATGGACGTGCCGGCGCCGGCCTTGTTTTCCACGATCATGGGCTGGCCCAGCGACTTGGCCATGCGTTCGGCCAGGATGCGGGTCAACACGTCGGTGGCGCCGCCCGCCGGGAAGGGCGAAATGACCTTGATGGGCCGGGTGGGATAGGTCTCGGCCTGTGCGCCTAGCGCAGCGGCGCTCAGTAAGACGGTGGCCAGCAGTTTGAGGCTCGTGCGAATCATGTTTTCCCCTTGAAATCGCGTGCTTGAGTGAATCGCCGGGCCTGGCTTGGCGCTTGCGTCGCACGGGGGCGTCGCAGTGGCTTGCCAGGTCTCCTTGGATGATTTAAATTCCGCTTTATGGAATTTAGTTTTGTCATTCGAAATAAACTATAAAAACGAAGTGTATAGAAATGCAATCTTTTTCTGACGCCAAGCGGGTCGTGCACGCTGCCTCCAAGCCGGACGAAACGCTTGAGCTGAGTCAGCCGGCGCGCCGCAAGCGCACGGCCGGCGTGGGCGAGGGCGCCAATTCCCCCGACTTCATCACGGCGCTGGCTCGCGGTTTGGACGTATTGCGGTGCTTTCGTCACGGCGTCACGGCGTTGGGTAATCTGGACCTGGCCCGGTTGACCGGACTGCCCAAGCCCACCATCAGCCGCATCACCTACACGCTGACCGAGCTGGGCTATCTGCGCTATCACCCCGACACCGGCAAATATTCGCCCGGCTACGGTGTGCTGGCGCTGGGCTTCGGACTCTTGGCCGGCCTGGAAGTGCGCGAATTGGCCAAGGCGTCGATGACCGAGCTGGCGCGCGAAACGGGGGGCGCCGTCGCGCTGGGGGCCTTCGATGGCGACGCGATGACCTATGTCGAGGCCATCCACGGTTCCTCGGCGCTGTACCTGCGCTTGCCCGTGGGTTATCGCGCCAGCCTGGACAGCGCCATGGGTCGGGCGTATCTGGCCAGCTTGCCCGAGTCCGCGTGCCAGGAAGTGGTGGCCAGGTTGGGGCAGGTGGCGCCGCCCGTCGCGGCCATCGAGCGCGCCCGCGCCGAGTTGCAGGAATTCGGCTGCTGCTTCGCGCTGGGGGAATGGCAGTCGGGCATCAACGCCGTCGCCGTCCCGTTCACCTCGATCACGGGCGAAGGCGTCTTCGTCATGAGCTGCGGCGGCCCCTTGAGCCTCTTGCCCGAGCCCGACCTGCGGACCCGCGTAGGCCCCGCGCTGCGGGCCGCGATTGCAGGACTGGCGGGGGCGTCGGCCTGATCGTCGCGGTGCATCCGGGCCATGTGTGGGTATCTCGTACAATTCACAAATTGATCCACCCCTAGCGCCCTCGGAGACCCGTTTGGCCAACCCCATGCAAGCCGATCCGCAGATCGATGACCGTCCCTTGCCCCAGGATTTCGAAACGGCCCTTGCCGAATTGGAATCGCTGGTAGCGGCCATGGAAGACGGCTCGTTGCCGCTGGAGCAATCGCTGGCCGCCTACCGGCGCGGCGTGGCGCTCACTCGGGTCTGCCAGGAACGCCTTGCGCAGGCCGAACAGCAGGTCAAGGTGTTGGAAGGCGACCTGCTGCGCCCGCTGGACCCGGCGGCGCTGGATGACGAATAAGAAACCGATGAAGACCACTCAACTCCCCTTCGCGGAGTGGTTGCAGGGGCGCGTGCGGCACGTCGAAGACGTTCTGGACGACCTGATGCCGCCCGCGGAAGTGCTGCCTGTCCGTCTGCACGAAGCCATGCGTTACGCCGTGTTGGGCGGTGGCAAGCGGGTCCGTGCCGCGATGGTCTACGCCGCCGGGCAAGCCTGCCCGGTCAGCGGCAGCGTGCTGGCCATCGAGGCCTCGCTGGACCGCGCCGCGGCTGCGGTCGAATTGATCCACGCTTATTCGCTGGTGCATGACGACCTGCCGTGCATGGACAACGACACGTTGCGCCGTGGCCGGCCCACCACGCACGTGCAATTCGACGAAGCCACCGCGATGCTGGCGGGCGACGCCTTGCAGCCGCTGGCCTTCGATCTGCTGGCCTCGATGCCCATCGCGCCCGCGCTCATTGTGCAGGCGACCCAGTCGCTGGCGCGTGCTGCCGGCAGCCAGGGCATGGCGGGCGGCCAAGCCATTGATCTGCTCAGTGTCGGCCATTCGCTGTCGCGCGACGAACTGCAAACCATGCACAGCATGAAGACCGGCGCGATGCTTGCTTGCAGCGTGGCGCTGGGCGGCATCGTCGCGGGCGCCAGCTCGGCCTCGCGCCAGGCGCTGGACGCTTACGCACAAGCCATGGGGTTGGCGTTCCAGGTCGTGGACGATATTCTCGACGTCACTGCCGACACGGCCAGCCTGGGCAAGACGCCCGGCAAGGACGCGGCCGAGAACAAGCCCACCTACGTGTCGCTGCTGGGCCTGTCCGAAGCGCGCGCATTTGCCGAAGAATTGCGAGTGGCCGCGCAGGCCGCGCTGGAGCCGCTGGGCGATGCTGGTTTGCGCCTGGCGCAACTGGCCGATTTCATCGTCCTTCGAGACCGCTGACCCGTGACCAGCCCGGCCTGAGTCCAGGTCGGGTCAACGAACCCCAAAAAAGCATGACGACTGATTTATTGGACCGCATTCAATCCCCGGCAGACCTCAAGCGCCTGGATCGTCGCGAGCTGAAAAAGCTTGCGGACGAGCTGCGCGGCTTCGTGCTGGAGTCGGTATCCAAAACGGGCGGGCACCTGTCGTCCAACCTGGGCACGGTCGAGCTCACGCTGGCCTTGCATCAGGTGTTCGACACGCCGCATGACCGCATCGTCTGGGACGTGGGCCACCAGTCCTACCCGCACAAGATCCTGACGGGCCGCCGCGCCGGCATGGCGCAACTGCGCCAGCAGGGCGGTATTTCCGGCTTTCCCAAGCGCAGCGAATCCGAGTACGACGCCTTCGGCACGGCTCACTCGTCCACGTCGATCTCGGCGGCCCTGGGCATGGCGGTCGCTTCGCGTAATGCAGGCGTGCAACGCCAGCACATCGCCATCATCGGCGACGGCGCGATGTCGGCGGGCATGGCCTTCGAAGCCATGAACAATGCCGGCGTCACGCCCAACATCAACCTGCTGGTGATCCTGAACGACAACGACATGTCGATCTCGCCGCCGGTCGGGGCGCTGAACCGCTATCTGGCGCGCCTGATGTCGGGCCGTTTCTACGCCACCGCCAAGAACGTGGGCCGCGCCGTGCTGCAACATGTGCCGCCCGTGCTTGAGCTGGCGCGCCGCTTTGAAGAGCATGCCAAGGGTATGGTCACGCCGGCCACGCTGTTCGAAGAGTTCGGCTTCAATTACGTCGGCCCGATCGACGGCCACGACCTGGACGCGCTGGTGCCTACCTTGCAGAACCTGAAGGCGCTGCAAGGCCTGCAATTCCTGCACGTGGTCACCAAGAAAGGGCAGGGCTACAAGCTGGCCGAAGCGGATCCGGTGCTTTATCACGGCCCGGGCAAGTTTGATCCGGCGGTCGGCATCCAGCAATCGAAGGCGCCGGGCAAGCGCACCTTTACGCAAGTGTTCGGCAACTGGCTGTGCGACACGGCCGAGCAGGACACGCGGCTGGTCGCCATTACGCCGGCCATGCGCGAAGGCAGCGGCCTGGTCGAATTCGAAAAGCGCTTTCCGCTGCGTTATTTCGACGTCGGCATCGCCGAGCAGCACGCGGTGACGTTCGCGGCCGGGGTGGCTTGCGAAGGGCAAAAGCCCGTCGTGGCGATCTATTCCACGTTCATGCAGCGTGGCTACGACCAGTTCATCCATGACGTCGCGTTGCAAAACCTGGACGTGACCTTCGCGCTGGACCGCGCCGGCATCGTGGGCGCCGACGGCGCCACCCATGCTGGCAATTACGACACCGCCTTCCTGCGCTGCGTGCCCAACATGGTTGTGGCCACGCCGTCCGACGAAAGCGAAACGCGTCTGTTGCTGTCGACCTGTTATCAGCATCCCGGCCCGGCATCCGTACGCTATCCGCGTGGCGCGGGTTGCGGCGCGGTGGAAGGCGAGGGCCTGGACACGGTCGAGCTTGGCCGGGGCATCGTGCGCCGCGAGGGCAAGAAGATCGCCATCCTGGGGTTCGGCACCCTGGTGCAACCGGCGTTGGCGGCAGCGGGCAAGCTGGACGCCACCGTCGCCGACATGCGTTTCGTCAAGCCGATCGACCGCGAACTGATCCTGGACCTGGCGCGCCGCCATGACGCGCTGGTCACGATCGAAGACGCCGCCATCATGGGCGGCGCGGGCAGCGCGGTGCTGGAAGTCCTGAGCGCCGAGGGCGTGCAGATCCCGGTGTTGCAACTGGGGCTGCCGGACGTCTTCATCGATCACGGCGAGCAGTCCGCGCTGCTGGCCGGCCTTGGCCTGGATGCCGAGGGCATCGAGCAGTCGATCCGCAAGCGCTACGCCGATCTGCTGGCAAAAGGCTAGACTCTCGTCCGGGCGATGGCGGCGCCGTCGTCCGGCATATGAAACACACTGTTCCGTCGTCACCGACCTACGAATAGAAGGGTTTTCCCGGGCGGTGGCAGGGCTTTGGGCGATAATGGCCCCCTCTCAAAGTTTCCTAGGCGCGTGCGCAAGCGACGGATTGCCTAGACAGGTACGCTGAAATGAATTCTCCGATCGACCCCGCCATCGTGATGCCCGACGTCCAAAGTTCGGCGGACACCCGGCACATCCCGATTCAGCGCGTGGGCATCCGTGGCGTGCGCCACCCCATGCTGATTGAAAGCGGTGATGGTTCGCCCCAGGGCACCGTCGCCAACTGGACGCTGACCGTCGCGCTGCCGCCCGAAGAAAAGGGGACGCACATGTCCCGCTTCGTGGCGCTGCTGGAAAAGTACCGCAGCACTCCCATGACGCCCGCGCTGTTTCGCGCCATGGCAGCCGACATGCTGCCTCTGCTGCATGCCGAACGTGGCGACATCACCGCGGCCTTCCCGTACTTCATCAACAAATCGGCCCCCATCTCTGGCGTACAAAGCCTGCTGGACTACGAAGTCCAGTGGATCGCGCGTGCCCAGGGCGACGGCGTTGAATTCGAACTGGTCGTGCAGGTGCCGGTCACCAGCCTGTGCCCGTGTTCCAAGGCCATCTCGGAATACGGCGCGCACAACCAGCGCTCGCACGTCACCGTGTCGGCCATCCTGAATGGCGACGTCAGCATGGACGGCGTCATCCGCCTGATCGAAGAGGAAGGTTCGTGCGAACTGTGGGGCTTGCTCAAGCGCCCCGACGAAAAGTACGTGACCGAACGCGCTTACGACAATCCCAAGTTTGTCGAAGATCTGGTGCGTGACGTGGCCGCGCGCCTGACCGCCCATCCCGGCATCGCACGCTACCGCGTGGAAGCCGAAAACTTCGAATCGATCCACAACCACTCGGCCTACGCCGTCGTGGAAGGCTGACACTGCCGTGAATCATCCGGCGGCCAGCGACTGGCCGCTTATCGCGGGGCTGCAAGCCTGGGAATCGCGGCTGGCCAATAATCTGGCCGGCCGCGGTCGTTTGGGCGTGGCGCTCTACGAGTTCTTCCGCTTTGGCGTCAAGCAAGCCTGGGCCTGCCTGTTTGGCGGCCTGATGTGTGCGCTGCTGCTGGGCACGCATTGGTGGTATCCCAAAGACGCGGCGCTTGCGCGCTACGATTTCCTGACGTTGGCCGCGCTGGGCATCCAGGCCGTGCTGCTGGCGCTGCGAATGGAAACGTGGAGCGAGGCCCGGGTGATCCTGATGTTCCATCTGGTCGGCACCGGCATGGAAATCTTCAAGACGTCGGCGGGCTCCTGGATCTACCCCGAGGCCAGCGTTCTGCGGATCGGGGGCGTGCCCTTGTTCACGGGTTTCATGTATGCGGCGGTGGGCAGTTATCTGGCGCGCGTCTGGCGACTGTTTGATTTCCGCTTTCGGGCGCATCCCCCGCTGCTGGCCACCGTCGCGCTGTCGGTCCTGATCTACATCAATTTTTTCGCGCACCATTTCGTCATGGATTTCCGGTGGCTGCTGTTTGCGCTGACTGCCGTGCTGTTCGCGCGCACCTGGGTCTTTTTCCGGATCTGGCGGGTCTACCGCCGCATGCCGCTGTTGCTGGGTTTCGTGCTGGTCGCCCTGTTCATCTGGTTCGCCGAAAACATCGGCACCTTTGCAAACGCGTGGCGCTATCCGAACCAGTCCCACGCCTGGCAATGGGTGTCGAGCGCCAAACTGGGGTCGTGGTTCCTGTTGATGATCATCAGCTACGTCATGGTCAGCGTGGTCAACCGGCCGCGCGCCATCACTGTTGCCGATCTGCCGCAAGCAGCCGGGCAGGGTGCGCTCAAAGCCCCGTCCCCGATTTCCTGAGCCCCCGCCCGCTTGCGAAGCGCCGCCCAATCGGTAATAATCGAGGGCTTTCTTGCTCGACCGCCCATGGTTTTTGGGTAGCGGGCTGCCCCTTGCGGGCTAGTCGTTGAGGTATGCCAAGGGCCATAGCCATGAAGGCCATAGCCATGCAATCTCATGCAAATGTGATGTTTGCAATCGCCCATGATGGAAAGCGCGGGCGCAAAACGACAGGCCAGCAAGACATCCTCAAGGAGTTTTACTCATGCGTCACTACGAAGTAGTGTTTATTGTTCACCCCGACCAAAGCGAGCAAGTGCCCGCCATGGTCGAACGTTACCAAGCGCTGGTCACGGGCCAAGGCGGCTCGGTTCACCGCCTGGAAGACTGGGGTCGCCGTCAACTGGCCTACCCGATCCAGAAGCTCGTCAAGGCTCACTACGTCTGCCTGAACATCGAGTGCGGCCAAGCCACGCTGGATGAGCTGGAACACTCGTTCCGCTACAACGACGCCGTTCTGCGCCACCTGGTCATCAAGACCAAGAAAGCCCAGACCACGCCCTCGATCATGATGAAGTCGGTTGAGCGCGAAGAAGCCCGCAAGGCTTCGGCTGAGGCTGTCGCGGTTCAGCCCGAGTAAGCAGGGCTCACGCAGAGCTCACCCAATGAAGTCCCCTCGGTGCCTGGCAGGATGAATCAGCTGGAACTTAGCGCCCGCGTTCTCGAATGCGAGCCTTTGCGCCACACTCCCGCCGGCTTGCCCGCACTGGAAATGGTGTTGGCGCACGAGTCCGAAGTCATCGAAGCCGGCCATCCGCGCCGTGTTGAATTGACGATTACGGCCGTGGCATTGGGCGATCTGGCGTTGCTGTTGAAAAACACCGCTTTAGGGTCTGAATTGCTGGTGCAGGGGTTTTTGGCCCCCGCCCGCAAGGACTCGGTGAAGATCAAGCTGCATTTGCAGCAGGCGCGCAAGATCAGCGGTAGCGCAGGACGCGATCCGCAGGTGGCTTGAAAAGGTAGGGCAAAGGGTGCGAGAGCGCCTTCTGAATACGGATAGGTTATGGGGAGCTGGGCCCGGTTTCTAAAAACCCCGGGTAAAACCCGCCCCCTCAAACATAGAGGCACATATCATGGCTTTCTTCGGAAAACGCAAAGAAAAACGCAAATTCACGCAGCAGAACCCGCTCTTCAAGCGTCGTAAGTTCTGCCGCTTCACCGCAGCCGGCGTCGAAGAGATCGACTACAAGGATCTGGACACCCTGCGCGACTTCGTGCAAGAAAACGGCAAGATCATCCCGGCTCGCCTGACCGGCACCAAGGCAATCTACCAGCGCCAGCTGGACACGGCCATCAAGCGCGCGCGCTTCCTGGCTCTGTTGCCTTACACCGACAACCACAACTAATCCGGGGCACTGAAAATGCAAGTTATTCTGCTCGAAAAAGTCGTCAACCTGGGCAACCTGGGTGAAGTCGTTCGCGTGCGTGATGGTTACGCTCGCAACTTCCTGATTCCCCAGCGCAAGGCCCGTCGTGCTACCGACGCCGCCCTGAAGGAATTCGAAGCTCGCCGCGCCGAGCTGGAAAAGGCCCAGGCTGAAAAGCTGGCCGCTGCCCAAGCTCTGGGCGAGCGCATCGCCGGCTTCCAGCTGAAGATCGCTCAGAAGGCTGGTGTTGACGGCCGTCTGTTCGGCTCGGTCACCAACGCCGACATCGCTGAAGCGCTGAAGAAGGCCGGTTTCGAAGGCGTTGAAAAGGCGCAAGTGCGTCTGCCCAACGGCCAGCTGAAGTCGGTTGGCGAGTTCCCCATCCAGGTCGCCCTGCACGCCGACGTTGTCGTCGACGTCACGGTTCTGGTCGAAGGCGAACTGTCCTAAGCCGGTACCCGCAGTAGAAAGAAGCCGGCCCGCGCGCCGGCTTTTTTTCTTTTTTGACTGGGCGCCGCTACGTGCCGCCCTATCGGCCGCACCCAACGCGCGCCATCTTGCCTTGTACAGAGGACCTCCTTGACCCTGCCGCCCGTCCATCACAACGCGCCGCCCGGCCTGCGCGCCTGGCTCGACAGTGTCGACGCCTTGCGTGAACCTTCGGTGCGTGACGTGACGATCGACGGCGTGCGCTGCATCGTCAAGCGACGGCGCCCGAGCCTGGCGCGTGGCGTGAGCTATGCGCTGCGCTACGTGCGCGCCTTTCTGTTGGGCGTGGGCTGCAAGGTGTTCCTGGGCGAGTTTCCGCGCCCCGGCGTGTTGCTGCGTAACGGCCTCACGCATGAGGCCGAGCGCTTGTCGATGCTGCTGCAAGCAGGCTGCCGCGTGCCCGAGGTGTGGTGGCGCGAGCAGAACCTGCTGGTGCTTGAGTATGTTGGCGAAGATCTTGCCGACCTGATCCGCAACGAAGACGCGACCTCGCAGCTGTGGCTGACGCGCGCGGCCGCCGCCGATCTGGCGGCGTTTCACGCGCGCGGGATGTGGCACGGCGGCGCTCAGATCCGTAACGTCACGCTGCAGGACGGCGAGCTGTGGCGCATCGACTTCGAAGAGAATATCGGATCGACGCTATCCCGCCCGCTGGCGCAGGCGTATGACCTTTTCCAGATGTTGTCCTCGCTGGTGTCTTTGCGTAAATTGCCCGATGACGTCGCCGTCACCCTGGGTAAACTGGCGCTCAACGTGTACCTGGAAAGCAACCCGGATGCCGCCGTCAAAGCCCGCCTGACACGTCTTGCGCGCGTGCTGTGCGGCATTGCCGCGCCTTTGCGTCCCCTGTTGCGACGCCTGCCGTCGCGCGATGTGCAGGGATTTTTCCGCGTTGCGGATATCCTGCAGCCGTTACTATTGAAGTCATGAACACACCTGCCGATCCCCAGCTTGAATACCTGCGCGTTCCCCCTCATTCCATCGAGGCGGAGCAGTCGGTTCTGGGCGGCCTTCTGCTGGACAACACCGCGTGGGACCGCATCGCCGATGTGCTGGTCGAAGAAGATTTCTATCGCCACGACCACCGCCTCATCTGGCACCACATCGCCCGCCTGATCGGGCTGGCGCGTCCCGCCGACGTCATTACCGTCAACGAATCGCTGATCAGCGCCGGCAAGGCCGAGGATTCGGGCGGCCTGGCTTATCTGAATGCCTTGGCGCACAACACGCCGTCGGCCGCCAACATCCGCCGCTACGCCGAGATCGTGCGCGAGCGCGCCATGCTGCGCAAGCTGGTGTCCATCGCCGACGAGATCTCATCCGCCGCGCTCAATCCGCAAGGCAAGGAAGCACGCCAACTGCTGGATGAAGCGGAATCCAAGGTGTTCAAGATCGCGCAGGAAGGCTCGCGCGGCGCCGCCGGTTTCCAGGAAATCCAACCGCTGCTGACCCAGGTGGTCGAACGCATCGACGAGCTCTACCACCGCGAGGGCAGCTCTGACGTGACGGGCGTGCCCACCGGGTTTACCGACCTGGACAAGATGACCTCCGGCATGCAGGGCGGTGACCTCATCATCGTGGCCGGCCGCCCGTCCATGGGCAAAACCTCGTTCTCGATGAACATCGGCGAACACGTTGCGATCGAGCAGGGCCTGCCCGTGGCGGTGTTCTCCATGGAAATGGGCGCCGTGCAATTGGCGATGCGTATGCTGGGTTCGGTCGGCTTGCTGGACCAGCATCGCATGCGTACCGGCAAGCTGATCGCCGATGACTGGCCTCGCGTGACGCACGCCGTGCAATTGATGCAGGATGCGCAGGTCTACATCGACGAAACCCCCGCACTGAGCCCCATGGAAGTGCGCGCACGCACGCGCCGTCTTGCGCGGCAATGCGGCCAGCTCGGGCTGATCATCATCGACTACCTGCAGCTCATGTCCGGCAATGGCTCGGGTGAGAATCGCGCGACCGAAGTGTCGGAAATCAGCCGTTCCCTGAAGGGTCTGGCCAAAGAGCTGAACTGCCCGCTGATCGCGCTGTCGCAGTTGAACCGAAGCCTGGAACAACGCCCCAACAAGCGCCCCGTGATGAGCGATCTGCGTGAATCCGGCGCTATCGAACAGGACGCCGACGTGATCCTGTTCATTTACCGCGACGAAGTCTACAACCCGGATTCGCCCGACAAGGGCACGGCCGAGATCATCATCGGCAAGCAGCGTAACGGCCCGATCGGCACCGTACGCCTGACGTTCCAGGGTTCCAGCACGCGCTTCCTGAACTTCTCGGGCGCCCAGCCGCGCGACATGTACTGACGGTCAAACCGCCAAAAAAAACCGCGCCCGTTTGAATGGGGCGCGGTTTTTTTATGCGTGGAAAGTCGAAGATCAGTTTTCGATTTCCGGCCGCTTGCCATAGCGCGCGGCCAGCACGCCGCACACCATCAGCTGAATCTGGTGGAACAGCATCAGGGGCAGCACGATAGCGCCCACGGCATGCCCGGCGAACAGCACCTGCGCCATCGGAATCCCGCTGGCCAGGCTTTTCTTCGAACCGCAGAAGAGCAAGGTGATGCGATCTTCGACGTTGAAGCCGAACATCTTTCCGGCCAGCGCCGACAAGCCCAGCGCCAGCGCCAGGATGACCGCGCAGCACACCACCAGGCCGACCAGCGCCGGGATCGGCGTGGTGCTCCACAGGCCCTCGTTAATGGCCTCGGAAAAGGCCGTGTACACCACCAGCAGGATCGAACCCTGATCCACGAACTTCAGCATGGCCTTGTGCTTATGTACCCACGCGCCGATCCAGCGGCGGGCGAACTGGCCCAGCACGAAGGGCAGCAGCAGTTGCAGCATGATCTTGCCGACCGCATCGAACGAAATCGGTGCGCTGCCCGCGTTGGCCACGACTGTCCCTACCAGCAGCGGCGTCAGGAAAATGCCCAGCAGGCTGGAGGCCGACGCGCTGCACACCGCCGCCGGCACGTTGCCGCGCGCCATCGAGGTGAAAGCGATGGCCGACTGCACCGTGGCCGGCAGGCAGCACAGGAACAGGATGCCCAGGTAAAGCTCGGGAGTGACCAGCGGTTCCAGCACGGGCTTGAGCGCCAGGCCCAGCAGCGGGAACATCAGGAACGTGGCCGAGAAGATGGTCAGGTGCAGCTTCCAGTGCGTGAGGCCGGCAATGATGGCCTCGCGCGACAGGCGGGCGCCGTGCAGGAAGAACAGCAGGCCGACCGCGATGTTCGTGATCCAGCCAAACACCACCACGCCTTGCCCGTGCGCGGGCACGATGCTGGCGATGATGACGGTGCAGATCAGGTAGAGGGTGAAGCGGTCGGGCAGAAGGCGGACTAGGCGTGACATGGACGGATAGAAGGGCGAACGAAAAGCGGGCGCAACATGCGGTGGCGCAGGGGCGCGCCGGAAACGGGGCGTATTGTAGTCCTCGCCGCCGCCGCGCGCCTCAGGGAGTCATCGCCAGCGCCAGATCGAATGCAGCGACCAGCGACGCATGGTCGGCCACGCCTCGGCCGGCGATGTCGAAGGCCGTGCCGTGGTCGACGCTGGTGCGCACGAAAGGCAGGCCTACCGTGACGTTCACGCCGTGGTCCACGCCCAGGTACTTCACCGGGATCAGGCCCTGGTCGTGATACTGCGCCACGACGATGTCGAATTCGCCCCGGCGGGCGCGCATGAAGATGGTGTCGCCCGGCCACGGGCCGCTGGCGTCGATGCCTTCGGCCCGTGCGCGGGCGATTGCCGGTTCGATGATGTCGATGTCTTCGCGGCCGAACTTGCCGCCTTCGCCCGCGTGCGGGTTCAGACCAGCGACGGCCACGCGTGGTGCGGCGATGCCCATCTGGCGGCAGGCGCGGTCGGCCAGCCGCATGGCGGTCAGTTCGGCTTCGGGCGTGATGCGCGCGATGACCTCGGCCAGGGCCACGTGGATGGTCACGAGCAGCACGCGCAGCTCGTCATTGGCCAGCATCATGGCGAAGTCCTGCGTGGCCGAACGGTCAGCCAGGATTTCAGTGTGGCCGGGGTAGTCGATGCCGGCTTCGTGCATGGACTTCTTGTTCAGCGGTGCGGTAACGATGGCGCGGATACGGCCAGCCTGCGCGTCGTCGATCGCGGCGCAGACGTAGTCATAGGCGCCGCGCCCGGCGACCGCGCTGACCTTGCCCATTGGCAGGTCGGCCGGCAATGCGGGGCTACAGGCAATGACATGGATGCGTCCGGCATCGGCGGTGGCCTGGCCGACGTCGGCAATTTCGACGACTTCCAGCCGCGCGCCTAGTTGCGCGGCCGCGCGGCGCAGCGCGCCGGCGTCGCCATACACCACGCAGGGAGCGGCGAGGCCTTGTGCAACTGCCTTCACGACAATTTCAGGGCCGATGCCGGCGGCATCGCCCATGGTGATGCCCACGGGCAGTGACGCGTTCACGATGCCGTGTCCTTGGGCGGATCGATCACGCCGCATTCAAACGTGACCGTGGCGCGCTTGGAGCCCAGGCCGGTGGCGTGGTTCGACGTGACCTTCGGCTTTTGCAGCTTGCGACCAATGCCTTGGCAATATTGGTCCGCGCGTTGCAGCGTCTGGTTCTTGAGTTCCACCCACGTCAGCAGCTGCGTGCCCGAGCTGTAGGTGACGCTGTAGGTGTCTTTGCCGACGGATGTGACCTCGCTCATGCTCGAACAGGCGGCAAGCAGGGTCAGCAAGGCGGCGGCGGGGGCAAGTCGTGCAAGCATGGAGCATCCAGAAAACGCGATATCCGCCATTACAACACCATGTCGGTCCGCGAGAAAAGACGCCCGATCCGGCACGGCGCAGGCGGCCGGTCCGTCAGGGCGCGGCGACGGCGCTGCGGCGGTCGACCTTGCGGCTCAGGACGATGGATGTCTGTGTTTGCTTGACCCCGTCGATCAGCCCGATGCGGTCCAGCAGATCGTCCAGTTGTTCGTGCGTTTCGCAGCGCAGGAAGATCAGGTAGTCGTAGGGGCCGCTGACGGATGACACCTCTTCCACTTCCGGCATCCGCTCCAGTTCGCGGATGACGGCGGCCGGCGTCTTGGGCAGCACGCTGATGAAGCAGTACGCACGCACCGCAGCCTCTTCCAGCCGACGGCCCAGGCGCACGCCATAGCCCGAAACGATGTGTTCGCGTTCCAGCCGGGCGATGCGCGCGACCACGGTGGTGCGTGCCAGCCCAAGCTTGCGCGCCAGGATCGCGGCCGGCTCGCGCGCGTTGGCCGAGAGCAGGCTGAGCAGTTTTCGGTCAATGTCGTCGAGTCGTTCGTTCATGCAAAAGGCGTGCAGCGATAGGCGAAGAGCCGACGGTACAGGCGGCGGGCCGCGCGCGTCAATGAATTGACGCCGTGCTAACCGTCGGACTCGGGCGGAATGCCGCCGTGATAGATGCGTCCATCGAATTCGAATCGCGTGATGGTCCGGTGCGCTGCGTCGAAGATGCGGTCGCGGCTGGCGTCCGTGAGCCCTTCGTCGTCTGCGAAGCGAAAGCGGCATAGGTCGATGTCGCTGTCATAGAACACCGAATTGATAAAGCGGCTGACGTCGGCTTCGTGCGCGAAATGAGCGAATTCGCGTAGCTGCTCCATTTCGTGGAAGGCGCCGTTGCGGCTGACCAGCAGCATGCCGAACTTGCGGTCCTCGTCGGCCTCGGGTTGCGGCGCGGGCTCGGCGCTGGCCGCCAAGGGAACTTCGTAATCGAAGCGCGCGCCGGCTTCGCGCATCGCATCAAGCACGCGCTGCCATTGCCGTTCATCCAGCGTCAGGCGCGCCATCATGTAAAAGAGGCGTTGCCGTCCCAGGGTGCGAGGCTCGGGTCCGCCAACGAATCCGGGCCATGGCGTGGCGGCATCCAGCCCGGCCAGCTCGGCCATGCGCGCGTCGCTGAATCCCAGCCTGTCTTGCAGGCGTTGCAGGGATTGGACGTCTGGCGGGGCATAGTTCTGAATCGTCTTCATACGCGCGCTCCGGTGGCCCCGGGGCGCCGTGGATGGCGCCCGGCGGCATGTGCCGCGCAGCCACAGCGGCAC
The DNA here is from genome assembly GCF_001571245.1 of Achromobacter piechaudii NBRC 102461. Classification (GTDB taxonomy): domain Bacteria; phylum Pseudomonadota; class Gammaproteobacteria; order Burkholderiales; family Burkholderiaceae_B; genus Achromobacter; species Achromobacter piechaudii. The sequence continues at coordinate 1,020,486 of NZ_BCTK01000005.1, forward strand.
GCTTTATGCTAGCGCGGTGCCTGCTGCTTGCCTAGCGCGCCAGACGCGTCGGCGGGCCATGCTAGGATTTGCGCCGATCATCAATGCCAGGAGTTTTCGCCATGGATACCCAAGAACAAATTGCCGTTATCGTCCACACCATTTCTCACCAGGGCGGCCGCATCGACGCACTGAATTCGACCCTGCTGTCGATGCTGCATCTGGTCAAGGGATCGCCGGGCCTGCGCGAAGCCATCGAAGCCCAGCTGGAACAGAACTATTCCAGCCTGCTGGCCCGCTCCGAAAATCCCCAGTACGTGGCGGGTTTCGAAAGCGTGCGCGACATGATTGTTGCGGCGTTGAAGTAAGCCTGCACGGACCCGCCGTGGCGGGAAGTTACCCACAGCTTCTGTGGACAAGCCTTGGGATAGTGCGGGCATAGATCCGCATTTCCCTTTGTTTACAAGGGCTTGGAATGGGCGGTCAAAGGTGGCTCCATTTGCGTGTTGCAAGCGCGCGATTGTGTTGTGTCCACACCGCCGCCAAGCCGGGTAATATGCGGCCCCATGCGTAATCAGTATCGATTGGAACACCCGGGCAACGCCATGTTGGCGCGCGTCTCGGAAGCGGCAAAGCTGGCGGCGTTCGACCCCGGCAAACTCTCACCCGAAGCGCGTGAGAGCTGGGAACGCATGGGGCATGGCTTCAAGGCGTGGCACGATTTCGACCAACGCCATCCCATCCTGCGCCGCCTGGCGCTGCTGCCGTTCATCGGCAAGTGGTATCGCAAGGCGCGCCGCCGGCACGTGCTGCGCGCCAGCGGCAGATTCTTCTGCTGACAGCGGATCAGCGCCGTCGCCTCGCAAGCAGGTGATAGGCCAAACCGATCACCACCCCGATGGCCAACGCCACGGCCAGCTTGGTTTCCACGCCATGCAGCCGGCCCAGCAACGACTCGATCGTCTGGCCGAACGCGTAGCCCACCACGCTGAAGCACACCGCCCAAATGACGGCGGCGATGGCGTTGAGCACCAGGAAGCGCAGCGGCGGCACGCGCGACATGCCCAGCGCGACCGGGCCGACGGTACGCAAGCCATACAGAAAACGCAGGCTCAGGATGAAGCCGTGCGGGTAGCGGTCGATAGCGGCCAGCGCTCTTTCGAAGGCCGGCTTTTCACGAATGCGTCGCACGAAGCGGTGGTCGCGATAGCGGCGTCCCAGAAAGAACAGCAACTGATCGGCGATGAACGAGCCGGCGAAGGCGCACAGCATCACGTAGGGCAGGTGCAGCAGGTGCTGGTGCGCCAGAAAGCCGGCGAACACCACCACGCTTTCGCCTTCCAGAAAGGTGCCGCCCAATACCGCCCACAGGCCGTAGTCGACGATGAACTGATGCAGGGATGCGTTCATGCGGCGCCCTCGCCGACGATGCGCGCCAGGGCCAGCAGGGCGCGCGCGAGGTCAGGCGTGGTGCGCTGGCCGCAACTGATGCGCAGGAAGTGGTTGTAGCGCGCGCCGTTGGAAAACATGGCGCCGGGCGCAACGCGTATTCCTTGTCGCAACGCCGCCTCGAACACGTCCATGCCGGACCGGCCGTTGGGCATCTCGACCCATAGCAGCAGTCCGCCTTGCGGCACGCTCAAGCGCGTGCCGCTGGGAAAGTGGGCGGCGATGGCTTCCGCCGTCTGGTCGCGCTGCGTCTTCAATTGCCGCCGCAAGCGCGTCAGATGGCGATCATAGGCGCGCGACCCCAGATACTCGGCCACGGCGATCTGCGCCAGCGGTTCATTCGGCCGGCTTTGCGCGAACTTGAGCATGGCAATGCGGGCCTTCCAGCGTCCGCCCAACAACCAGCCCAGCCGCATGCCGGGCGCAAGCGTCTTGTGCATCGATGAGCAATAGATCACGTTGCCCGTTGCGTCCCACGACTTGGCGGCAGCCAGCGGCGCGTCGTCATCGGTCAAGGCGCCATACGTGTCGTCTTCGATCAGCGGCACCTGCTGGCGTTCGCACAGCGCGACCAGCCGGGCCTTTTCCGAATCGGGCATGACGCAGCCCAACGGATTCTGGAAGTTCGGCACGACGACGACCGCGCGGATATTGCCGTGCGTCTGGAAGGCTAGATCCAGCGCCTCGATGGACAGCCCATGTTGCGGGCTGGTCGGAATTTCCAGCGCGCGCATCCCCAGGCTTTCAAGAATTTGCAGCAGGCCGAAGTAAGTGGGGGATTCGACGGCGATGGTGTCGCCCGGGCGGGCCACGGCCCGCAGCGCCAGGTTCAGCGCCTCGATGCAGCCGTGCGTGACGATGACGTCGTCCGGCGTAGCGTTGATGCCGTTGGCCAGCGCCCGGCGCGCCAGCACCGTGCGCAGATCCGGGTGGCCTTGTGGCGGCACCGGGCTGACCAGCACGTGCGGCGAGACACGCAGCGCGCGCGTCATCGCCTGCTTCAGCGCGTCCATCGGATAGGCCTCGGGCACCGCCGCCGCCAGCGCGAAGTTGGCACTGACGGGATGTGCCTCGCATTTGGCGATGAAGTCCGACACGCGGTCGTGGATGCCGACATACTGCGCCGCGCCGAGCGTCTGCCGGATGTCGGGTTCATTGACCGGGGGGATGCTGTTGCGGCGCGCCTGCAATACGAAATAGCCCGAGCGCGGCCGCGCTTCGATCAGGCCGTCGTCTTCCAGCTGGCGGCAGGCCTGTAGCGCGGTGGACAGGCTGACATGATGCGTGCGCACCAGCGTGCGCACGGACGGCATGCGCTGCGCGGGCGCGAGGACGCCCGTCTGGATGGCGCGCCGATAGTGGTTCGCCAGGCGGAGATACAGCGGTTGTGGGTCCATGCGCCGATCATGCTCCCCAAGGTTGGAATGAAGAAGGCACAGATTGGTGAAAAGTACACCATAACAGTGGCCAAATCGAGCGTCTGCTTCGGTACAGAAAGGCAGCGGGTGTGGCTGTTGCGCAAAGCAGGGCGCGCGTAGCCTGTCACTGTCCGATTGGAGAACATCATGCACGCCGACTTTCCTTCCCAGCCCCCCTCGCAGCGCGTCCAGATCGATGCCGGCGCCACCCGCACGTTCGTCTTGAAGGCAGGGGCAAACGTCATCTGCGTGGCGGGCAGCATCCGTGTGGAGCAACTGGCCGCGGGCTTCGAAGCCGCGAGCAGCCTGCCTCTGCCGGTATCCGTGCGCATCAACGCGGGCGAAGCGCACGGGGTGATGGAAGGGGGAGTGGTGTGCGTTACCGGCATCCATGCCGCTGACGTGATCTGTCTTGATGTACCGGGGCCCATCCACCGCCTTTTTGCGCTGGTCGCGAAAATATTTCGGCAAAAAACGCCTGAATCCACGAAAAATCGCCTGGGTGCGCTGCACAAGATTTCATAATGGTGTATGATTCATCACATCAGACGCGGGGTGGAGCAGTCTGGCAGCTCGTCGGGCTCATAACCCGAAGGTCGTAGGTTCAAATCCTGCCCCCGCAACCAGTTTCAAGAAAAAGCCGCGATGCATATCGCGGCTTTTTTTTTATGCTTTTTTTGTTCGTACTTGCCCTGGGTCAACCTAATGTTCCAGTCCGGAGTTTCCCGGATGATCCTGCCCGCACAGCGCCGCAACCCTGAGCTACCATGGGTCACGCGCGCTAGTTTGCCGCACAGGAGGAGGGTCCATGGGTACAGCAAAATACGATCATCCCGGTTTTGTCGCCGACACAGGCGCTGAAGGCAAATATCACGTAGGCATCTGGTGCCCGCACGGCTACCCGGCCCACATCCACATCGGTCGGCCGGCCGAACGCGGTGATCCCCAAGCGCTGCTGCGCCTGCGCATTCCAGATGGCGTCTTCCAATCGCTGCCGGATGATCCCGAAACCCTGTGCCGTCGTGCAATGGGCCAGGCCATGGGCGCGGGTTTGCTGCGGACGGTGGCCGTGGATGGCGAATACCAGGAACTGCGCTTTGAACTGGATGCGGAACCATGGTCCGGTCCGATGCAGGCGGCGGTCAACGCCTGAAGTCGGAAGTTACCCACAGCGACTGTGGACAAGCCTTGGGATAGCCTTTGTGCATGTCCAATTTGTCCAGTCATAACAAGGGCTTGGCGCCTGCGGTCAATAAGTGGCCGGCGCCAGGCCTTTTTCTATGGTGGTCGCGACCTTCGCGCTGAGGCCGACTGCTACATCGCGCGGCCTGGCGCGTGGGGCATGCGACAATTCGCTCCCGCTGCGCCGCGGTGCGCCGCGTCGTTCCCGACCTCATCGAATTGCCCCATGCCTTGTTTTCTGCCCTTTCATCCGACTGCCATGACGGTATTGCTGCCATGACGACCTCGATGGATGTGGCGGCCCCCGTGCCGCCGCGCGTCGCCATCATCGGTGGCGGGCCTGCCGGGTTGATGGCGGCGGAGGGACTGGCCGGCAAGGGCGTGCAGGTCGACGTGTTCGACGCCATGCCGTCGGTGGGACGCAAGTTCCTGATGGCCGGACGCGGCGGGTTGAACCTGACGCACAGCGAAGCACCGGCTGCCTTTCTGGCGCGCTACGGCGCGCGGGCCGACCAGGTGGCGCCCTGGTTGCAAGCCATGGACGCCACCGCACTGCGCGCATGGGCACATGGGCTGGGCATCGAAACGTTCGTGGGTTCCTCGGGCCGGGTGTTCCCTCAAGAGATGAAAGCCGCGCCGCTGTTGCGCGCCTGGTTGGCGCGATTGCGGGCGAGCGGCGTGCATTTCCATATGCGGCATCGCTGGTTGGGCTGGCCCCAAGGCGACGCGGTGTCCCCGCAGACCTTGAGCTTCGAGACGCCGGACGGCGTGCGCACGCTAGCCGCCGACGCGGTCGTGCTGGCGTTGGGCGGAGGCAGCTGGGCCAAGCTGGGATCCGACGGCGCGTGGGTGGCGGGCTTGCAGGCACACGGTGTCGATGTTGCGCCGCTGCGTCCTGCCAATTGCGGGTTCGACGTGGCGTGGTCGCCGCATTTCTCCGAGCGCTACGCGGGCCAACCGGTGAAATCTGTCTCGATGAGCTGTGCGGGGATGCCGGCAAGACAAGGTGAATTCGTGGTGTCGGCAAGCGGTATCGAGGGCAGCCTTGTTTACGCGATGTCCGCAGCCTTGCGCGACGAGATCGAGACACGTGGTCACGCGGTCGCGTGGCTGGACCTGGCGCCTGACTGGTCGCAGGAAAAGGTCAACGCGGCCGTCACGCATCCACGTGGAGCGCGTTCCATGTCCAGTCATCTACAAAGCCGGATGGGGTTGACGGGCGTGAAGGCGGGCTTGCTGCGCGAATGCGCGTCCGCCGAAGATTTCAAGGACGCCTCGCGCCTCGCGATGCGCATCAAGGCGCTGCCGGTGACGCTGCTGCGCCCGCGTCCGATGGACGAAGCGATCAGCACGGCGGGCGGCGTTTCGTTTGATGCCCTGACGGCGGGGCTGATGCTGGCATCGGCTCCCGGCGTGTTCTGCGCTGGCGAAATGCTGGATTGGGAAGCGCCGACGGGCGGCTATCTGCTGACGGCCTGCATGGCCAGCGGCGTCGTGGCCGCGAACGGCGTGCGTCAATATCTGGCGGGCCCGCGCTGAGGCGGGCCGCGCCCGTCTTCAAGAGCCGGTGGGGTAGGGCACCATGCCCAGCGGCGCACGTGGGGCGAGGTCGCCCACGACATGGCCGACGACCGGGGGGGCGCCCGCTCCGGGTTGCGAAATGATGCCGATCACGCGAGTGATGGAGCTGGCGGGAATGCCGGTGCCGTCGGCCGGATCTTGCACCAACTGCCAGACCGTGGCGTCGGCGGGGCCCGCGTCCGTCATGGTTTCGATGGAGGAATCCAGGCAACTGCGAGCAAAGAAGGACCAGTCCGATGCGCTGCAGGGCAAGCCGTGCGCCGTGGCCAAACGGGCCAAAGCCAGAGGTGCATCCGCCTGGCTCGCGGCGTGCTGGGCGGCAGAGCCCAGCGTGACGTCCAGCGACAGCAAGCGGAGAAACTCTACGACGTTGTCTGAATTCATTGTGGTTCTCCTTAGAGCTGGTCTGGTCCGCGGCCGCCTTCAGTCGGCCTGCACGAGCGCGTCAGCCGGGGCTTTGCCCCAGCATCGACACCAGTGATTGTTTCAGGCGTGCCGAAAAAATCGGCACGGTGTGCGACACGCCGTTGCGGTCGACACCTTCTTTCAGTTCCACCGACTGCCCCAGGAAAATCTCGGGCGCGGCGTTGATTTCGTTGTAGCGGGCCAGCAATTCGTTGACATGGCCTTGGGCATCGGCAAGGGTGCTGCTGTCTGCGAGCTTGCCGGCGGCATGGGCTTGCAGAATTCGGTGCAGATCGTCGATAAACAGCGCCAAAGCCGCTTGTCCGCGGCACTGAGGCTGTTCCCAGCCCCAGCCCTGTGGGGCGGCGCCAGCGTTCTGCGATAGGGGTTTTTTGTTCATTTGCGCATCCTAATCCATTGCCGGCAAATACGCGACACCGCGCCGGGGCGCGGTTTGTCACGACCGCGTAAGGGCGGTTACGGGGTTTGGTCCAGGCGGGTTACAAATTGCACCCGCCTGGCGGCGGCCCGGGCGGCGGGCCGCATTGTAGGCGGGAACGATTCATGCTGACAGCGGTCTTCGCCGCCGTATCCGAAGGATGCCCAAATCTGGCCCTTTGCGGTATGCTGGCTTCGCTTTCCACGCCCAGACAGGAGATGTTTATGAAAAACAAAGTCGTTCTCGTCATGTTGCTTTCGATCGCCGCCCTCTCGGCGGGCTGCAATACCGTTGCGGGCGCCGGCAAGGATATCCAACGGGGCGGTGAGAAGATCGAAGGCGCTGCGAAATAAGGCCGTAACGCCCCAGCTGCTGATGAGTCTGTCCGAGGCCACGCGCGAAATGCTCCCGCATTTCCCGCGTGGCCTTGTTGCAGCCGCTGGCATAATCGCGGAAGTGCGAATTTCAATGCGGGAAGAATCATGCGCAAGTCAGTATGGGTGGGTGTAACGCTGGCGGTCCTGTTGGCCGGCTGCGCGAGCAAGGGGGTCTACGAGTCCGACGCCGTGCAGAAAGAGACCTTCAGCGTCGACACCAACTACCAGGCCGCATTCCGCCGGGGTGGCGAATATGTGCGTACCTGCCACGTGAACGTGCAGCATCCGTATGGCCTGGCCTACGCATGGCGCCACAGCTTGGGCGAGAAGGGCGCGCCTGACGAAATCCAGGTCTACAAAGTGGGCGAACCGGCCACCGTGCTTGAGCTGATTTCCGCTGAGTCCGACGGCCCCGCCAAGTCCAAGGTCACCGTGACCGTGTTGGGCAAGGGCCGCTGGGACGCCGCCGAAATCGCCGCCGCCCGCGCGTCGATTCAAAGCGCCACGCCGGCCTGCCGCAGCGGCAACGGCGGCTGATTCATGGACGCCCGCACCCCGCAGCGCCGATCATCCAGCATGTCTTTCGCGCTGCTAGCGGGCGGATTCCGCTTTCTGGGCTGGCTCAATGGCGCCGCCGCCTTGGCGCTGGTGGCCTTTTCCCTGGGTATCGTCGGTGGCGACATCGCCGCGCCTGATCTTCAATTACCGTTGGCCCTGTTTCTGGCCGGGCTGCTGACTTCCTGCATGGGTCTTTTGTTCGCGTATCTGGCGCACGTCAGCCTGTTGCGGCAAGGCGACATCGGCCACGCGACACGCGGCCATTGGCCTGCCCAATTGCTGGCCATGATCTGCTATCTGCTGGCCGCCATGGCTTTCTGCGCCGCGTGCTGGTTCGCGCTGGGGCAGGTGGCCCCGGGCGTGCAGCAGAATACGTCTTACGCCAGCCGGTAGCGTTGAAATTCAGGGGTAAACCCCTGTACGCAAAAGTGTTGGACTTGCACTTGCGTTGGAAATAATATGCGCGGTGCGTATATAACTCCTCTTCCTCGGGGCCTGTCATGACCATCTCCCAGCAAGCTTTCCTGCGCGACGCCATGCGACGCCTGAACCTCACGCGCGACGTGTTCGCCACGCGGATCGGCGTCAAGCGCCGGGCACTGGATACCTGGCTGCTGCCCGAGGGCTCGCAGGAATTCCGCGCCATGCCGGAAGTGGTGCAGCGCTTTGTCAGCGAAATCGTGCAAAACGGCGTGCTGCTGGAAAAATATACGCAAAGCGTACAAGATGGCCCGCTGCGTGATCGCATCGCGGTGGAAGGCAAGAATCAGCTGCTGTCGGTGGACCAGTTCACCCGTGAATCGGTCGAAGACCTGTTCCGCGTGGCCGACATGATGCAGCCCATCGCCCGCCGCCAGAAGGTGTCGCGCGTGCTGGAAGGCGCGGTGTTGGGCAACCTGTTTTTCGAGGCCAGCACCCGCACCCGCGTCAGCTTCGGTTCCGCGTTCTGCCGCCTGGGCGGCTCGGTGTGCGACACCACCGGCTTCACCTTTTCGTCGATGGCCAAGGGCGAATCGATTTACGACACCAGCCGCGTCATGAGCGGTTATGTCGATGCCATGGTGATCCGTCACCCCGAGCAGGGCTCGGTGGCGGAATTTGCACGCGCCACCAATATTCCCGTGGTCAACGGCGGTGACGGCCCTGGCGAACACCCCAGCCAGGCGCTGCTGGATCTGTACACGATCCTGACCGAGTTTTCGCGCCTGGGCAAATTGCTGGATGGCGCGCACATCGCGATGGTCGGCGACTTGAAATACGGTCGTACCGTGCACTCGCTGATCAAGCTGATGGCGCTGTACAAGAACGTGAAGTTCTCGCTGGTGTCGCCCAAGGGGCTGGAAATGCCCAGCTACATCATTGAGCAGGCCAGCCGCAACGGCAACATCATCGAACAGAAGACCTCGCTGGCGGAAGGCCTGGCGGGCGCGGACGTGATCTACGCGACGCGCGTCCAGAAAGAGCGCTTCGCCAACGAGGAAAACGAAGGCTACACGCCTGACTTCCAGATCAACCGCGCCATCATCGACGCGTATTGCAGCCCCGAAACCATCGTGATGCACCCGCTGCCGCGCGATAGCCGCCCGGGCGCCAACGACCTGAGCGTGGACCTGAACCACGATCCGCGCCTGGCCATCTTCCGCCAGACGGACAACGGCATTCCGATCCGCATGGCCATCTTCGCCGTGTTGCTGGGCGTCGAAGGGCTGGTGCAGCATTCGCTGCGCGATGTGACGTGGCAGCATCCGTCGCACGTGGGGCCGGACGATTCCGTCTTCCACGGCCTGGAATAACCCGCCGCATCTGCCAGAACCGAGTGGGCCCCGACAGGGGCCCGCTTCTTTTGGCGCATAATCCGCGCTGGTTTTTCGTCGCGAGTCGCTTTGGGCGTGCGCGAAGTTTTTGGGGCGGATGATTTATGTCTTCGAGCAAGAGCGCGTTGCCGGTGTGGAAGAGCGGCGCCGACCAGGCGTGCTACCTGAGCGCGTCCAATGCGCAAGCCTGGGTAGCGGTCTACCAATCAGTGGATGCCTACACCCGAGGCCAAGTGGCCGCCGTGGTCGCCGACAGCGCCAAGGAACTGGTGGACGCCTTCTATTCCACCTTGCTGGCCGATGTGGAAGCCGGCCCCCGTCTGTCGCACGAAATCGTCGCGACGCGCCTGCACAAGGGCATGAAGCACTGGCTGCTTGGCCTGCTCTGCGTGCGCGACCAGGGCGACATCGAAGCGTTGATGGCGACCCAGAAAAAGGTGGGTGAGGTGCATGCACGCGTCCACATCCCGATCCATCTGGTGATGGCGGGCGCCCGTGTGTTGAAAAACGAAATCGCCGAACGTCTGCGCGCCAGCGACCTGGACGGCATGGCCGCGTCCATCGCCACGCAATACGTCTGTAATCTCTTTGACCTCGCCATCGAGCAGATGAGCCGAGCCTTCATGCGCGACATCAATCGGGGGGCTCGCAACGACGAAGCCTATCGGCTGTTCGCGCTGGGGCAGAACATCTCCACCGAGCGCGAGCGCCAGCGCGCCGCGTTGCTGGAATGGAGCCAGTCGGTATTGATTGGCCTGCACTACCGCGCGCCGGAGCAGGCGCTGCCGCGCCTGGCCGCTTCGGAGTTTGGCTTGTGGTTGCAGCACAAGGGCGGCGTGCTGTTCGAAAGCGCGCCGGCGCTGCGGCAGATCACCGAGGCGGTCACGCAGTTGGACGACGTGGTGCTGCCGCGCTTGATGATGAACGAGGGAGATCGCCAGATGTCGATGCCCGATCAGGTGCGCCAGTTGCAGGAACTGGTGGCGCGGATCAAGCATCTGCTCAATGGCCTGTTCGACATGGTGGCCGAAATCGAGAGCGGCAGCGACCCGCTGACCAACGTGCTGAACCGGCGCTTTCTGCCTTCGGTGATCGGGCGCGAGATCGCGATTTCCAGTCGGCAGCACAGTCGTTTTTCGGTGCTGCTGCTGGATATCGATCACTTCAAGGCCATCAACGACGAGCACGGGCATTCCGGCGGCGATCATATTCTTCGCCAGTTCGCCGAGGTGGTTCATCAGTCGTGCCGGTCCAGCGATTTCGTGTTCCGCTACGGTGGCGAAGAATTCCTGGTGGTGTTGGTGGACACGGGGCAGGAAGCGGCGCTGGCCGCCGCGCAGAAGCTGGGCGCCGAGATTCGCCGCCACGATTTCACCATTCCTGAAGTGGGCGCGCGGCGCATCACCGCCAGCATCGGCGTGGCCACCTTCGACGGCCATCCCGACTACGCCTATTTGATCGACCGGGCCGACAAGGCGCTGTACCAAGCCAAGCTGGCTGGCCGCGACCGCTGCGTGGCGGCCTGAAGTACGGCCTGAAATACGCCACGCAAGGCAGCGTTCGTCAGCGGTAATGAAAAGGCCGCCCGATCAGGGGCGGCCTTGGCGTGGAGCGCGCAGCGCGCTTGCGATCAGATCTTCTTTTCGCCGCCCAGCGCTTCGACCAGTTCGGCCATCATCTTGGCCAGCTCGCCGGTCATGAGCATCATGTCGGAATCGAACTTTTCGTCGTCGTTCGCCGCGACGCCTTCGTTGCCTTCCTTGAGCACGTCCAGCGGCGACACGCGCTTGACGTCCAGGCCTTCGGTCAGGACGAACGAAATGCGGTCGGCCCACGTCATGGCCAGGCGCGTGCACTGCTTGCCCGACTGGATGTGGCGGCGCACGTCGTCGGCGTCGATCGAATGCTTGACGTAGCGGATGGCCGCGCCGCTTTCGCCGGACGAACGCAGCTCGGTGTCCTGGTCGATGCTGAAGTTGGACGGCGCCTCGTCTTCCGCCAGCCAGCCCGTCATGGCGGACGCGGGAGACTGCGCAACGTACAGGTTTTCAAGCGGGAAGGGGTCCACGCACTTGGCCAGCAGGCCGATGACTTCGTCGGCCTTCGCGGACGCGGCGGCGTCGATCACCAGCCAATGGTTCTGCGGGTCGATCCAGACGCGCGTATCGCGGTAGACGCTGAAGGCGCGCGGCAGCAGTTCGTCCGTGACGCGTTCCTTGATTTCCTTCATCTGCTTGCGGCCCGGCTTGTAGCCTTGCTGCTCTTCGATTTCCTGGGCGCGCGCCTTGGCGACCTGGTTCACGACGGTGCCCGGCAGGAGCTTCTTTTCTGCGCGCAGGCTAAGCAGGATCTGCCCGTTCACAACGTGCGCAAGCCCGCCATTTTCGCGGGGCGGCACCCAGCCCAGGCTTTGCATTTCAAGGTTGTTGCCCGCTTGGTAGGCGTGGCGCGCAAGCGTTTCTTCAAGCTGATCGCCAACGAGAGTCCACGGCGAGGAGAGGCGGTAAATCTTGAGGTTTTTGAACCACATGAGCGTCGGCCAAAAGGGTAGATTCTATACGACGCGGCCGGTTTGCCGAAGTGCTGCAATACCGTTGCGACAGGCGACACGTTCTGTCACTGACACATGGCGGCCGTTGCGTTAACTTGCGCGCACCGACATGGAATCGGAGAGGAAAAACATGAAAATCGTTGGCGCCATCCTGATCGTCCTGGGCATTGTGGCTTTGGCCTACAAGGGCTTTAACTACAAGTCCGAAGAGACTGTTTTGCAGATCGGCTCGGTCAAGGCTACGGCCGAAACCGAGAAGTCGGTACCGATCCCCACCTGGGCCGGCATTGCCGCCATCGTGGCGGGCGTGCTGGTCATCGGCGTGGGCATGCGCCGTTGATTGGGCGGCCGGCACGTCCGGCCTGCACTTGAACGCAAGCAATGATGGCCGCCTGACTGGCGGCCATCATTTTTTTGGGCGGCGCAAAAAAAAGCGGCCCGGCTCAATAAAGGCCGGGCCGGTACGGGAGCACACAATACCGCGTCATAAAAGGCTCGCGGGGAACGCGGTATCGGTGTCAGAACACTGGCCCTGCAATCGCCTGACAGGGGGATCAATCGTCATTCGATCTGTAGCAAGGCCGTAATCTGAGGCGCCAGTCTAAGCGCGAGGGTCTGACATCGTCCTGAAAGTGCGGAAGAGATTGATGCCCTGGGTTGAATGCGCTGCGCGGGAGCGAAAAAAAAAGCTCCCTAGGGAGCTTTCAAGGCCGGGCAGGCGCAGCAGTCCCGCCCGGCGGGGGATGGTCGTTTACGCGTTGATGTCGTTGTCCTTGGATTCGCGCACGAACAGCGTGCCGATGACCAGGGTCATGACTGCGATGATGATCGGGTACCACAGGCCGTCGTAGATGTTGCCGGTGGCGGCCACCACAGCGAAGGCGACGGGGGGCAGGAAGCCGCCGAACCAGCCGTTGCCGATGTGGTACGGCAAGCTCATCGAGGTGTAGCGGATGCGGGTCGGGAACATTTCCACCAGCATGGCCGCGATCGGGCCGTAGACCATGGTCACGTAGATGACCAGGATCGTCAGCAGCACCACCACCATGACGTTGTTGCTTTGCGCCGGGTCCGCCTTGGCGGGGTAGCCGTGGCCACGGATCGCGGCGGTCAGCGCCTTGTCCAGTTCCGCCGCCTTGGCCTTGAAGTCGGCGGGGGCCATGGTCTTGCCGTCGAACGAGGTGAATTCGTCGTTGCCGATCTTGACCTTGGCCAGCGCCCCGGCCGGAGCCGCTTCGTTCTTGTAGTTCACCGAGTTGCGGGCCATGAAGGACTTCACGACGTCGCAAGAGCTGGTGAACGCCGACGTGCCCACCGGATTGAACTGGAACGAGCAGGTGCTGGGGTCGGCGATGACCGTGACCGGCGCCGTCGCCTGGGCCTTTTCAAGCGCCGGGTTGGCGAAGTGCGTCAAGCCCTGGAAGATCGGGAAGTAGGTCGCCGCAGCGATCAGGCAGCCCGCCATGATGATGGGCTTGCGGCCGATCTTGTCCGACAGCGCACCGAAGATCACGAAGAACGGCGTGCCGATCAAGAGCGCGATGGCGATCATGATGTTGGCGGTATTGGCCTCGACCTTCAGCGTCTGCGTCAGGAAGAACAGTGCGTAGAACTGGCCCGTGTACCAGACCACGGCTTGGCCGGCAGTCAGGCCCAGCAGCGCCAGGATCACGACCTTCAGGTTCTTCCATTGGCCAAACGATTCAGCGATCGGCGCCTTCGAACCCTTGCCTTCTTCCTTCATGCGCTTGAAGGTGGGCGATTCGCTCAGTTGCAGACGGATCCACACCGAGATGCCAAGCAGCACGACCGAGATCAGGAACGGAATGCGCCAGCCCCAGGCTTTGAAGTCATCTTCGCCCATGACCGTGCGGATGCCCAGGATCACCAGCAGCGACAGGAACAGGCCCAGCGTTGCGGTGGTCTGGATCCACGACGTGTAGAAGCCGCGGCGGCCGTGCGGGGCGTGTTCGGCAACATACGTCGCCGCGCCGCCGTACTCGCCACCCAGCGCCAGGCCTTGGAGCAGGCGCAGCACGATCAGGATGGCCGGAGCGGCCAGGCCGATGCTGGCGTAGCTGGGCAGAACACCTACCAGGAACGTGGACAGGCCCATGATCACGATCGTGACCAGGAAGGTGTACTTACGTCCGACCAGGTCGCCCAGTCGGCCGAACACCAGCGCGCCAAACGGACGCACGGCAAAGCCGGCCGCGAACGCCAGCAACGCGAAGATGAAGCCCGCGGTGGGGTTCACGCCCGAGAAAAAGTGTTGCGCGATGATGGCTGCGAGCGAGCCGTATAGGTAGAAGTCGTACCACTCGAAAACCGTGCCCAGCGATGATGCGAAGATGACGCGGCGTTCATCCTTGGTCATCGGGCGCGGTTCCGCGGAAGGACCGCGGCCTGCCATGGTTGTTGTGCTCATGATGTCTCCTCGTTTTATGGCCGGCGGTTTTCCGCCGTGCTTGGCCCTTCTGCCGGCGAGCCGACATCGAGCTATGCGCAACATTGAGCCGCGAGGCTGACGAGGTTCTGACGGGACCCTTACCTGAATCTTAAAATTGAAACCATATGTAAGCTATGCGCCCGGAGCTAGGGATAGTCCTTAGCCGGGCTTGGGGCAGGAAAACGTCAGTTGTCGAGCAGATCGGGCGATTCGGCGTAGGGCGGGAACACCACGCTGATGCGCGTGCCCGGCAGGTCCGAATGCGGACTGGGGTGGTCGTTGATCAACACCGTCGCCTGGTGCTTCTGCGCAATCTCGCGCACGATCGCCAGGCCCAGCCCGCTGCCATCAGAGGCGGTGCCCAGCACGCGGTAGAAGCGGTCGAAGACGCGTTCGCGCTCGTCGGGAGGGATGCCTGGACCAGAATCTTCCACTTCCAGCACGGCGTCTTCACCGCTGCGTTGCACGCGCACGGTGATGTGGCCGCCGCGCGGCGTATAGCGCAGCGCGTTGTCGACAAGGTTGTTCAGCAATTCGGCAAGCAGCAGCGGGTTGCCGTTGATGTCGACCGGGTCATCGGAACCCTCGAACCCAAGGTCGGTGTTCAGCGACAGCGCGTGCGGCACCCAGTGCATCGTCTGTTCGTAGGCAATCGCGTTCAGGTCGGTGCGGGTCAGGCCGATGGCGCTGGGGTTTTCAGCGCGCGCCAGCAACAGCAGCTGATTGACCAGCCGCGTCGCGCGTTCGGACCCGGTCACCAGCTGGCGCAGGCTTGATTGCATTTCCTCGGGGCTGGCGTCGCGCAACGCCAATTCGGCCTGCGTGCGCAAGCCGGCCAGCGGCGTCTTCAATTGGTGGGCCGCGTCCGCCACGAAACGGCGCTGCGCCTGCACGTTGGCCGACAAACGATCCAGCAGGTCGTTCATGGCGGCCACCAGCGGCGCGATTTCGGATGGCGCGGCGCGTTCGTCGATGGGAGACAGGTCGTCAGGCCGGCGCGCGCGCAGGCGCTGTTGCAGCGCGTTCAGCGGCGCCACGCCGCGCGACAGGCCGAACCACACCAGCAGCACCGCGATGGGCAGCACCACGAACTGCGGAATGATGACGCCCTTGATGATGTCGTTGGCCAACTGCGTGCGCTTTTCCACGGTCTCGGCCACGATCAGCAGCGCGGGCTGCGTGTTGGGCAGATTCAGGTCCACCCAGGTGAACGCCAGGCGTATGCCGAAACCGCGCATGGTGTCGTCTTCGTACTGGACTTCGCCGGGACGAGGCTGGCCCACGGTGGCGGGCAGCGGCAGCGCGCGGTCGCCGCCCAGGTATTCGCCGCGGCTGCCCAGCGCCAGCCAGAACACGCTGTCGGTCTCGTCGGCGCGCAACACGTCGCGCGCCGCGTCGGTCATCTTCAGCACCGCGCGGCCGTCCTGGGCATGGACTTGCCGGGTCAGGACATGCAGGTTGTTGGCCAGCGCGCGGTCATAGGGCACGTTGGCGATGTTCTGCGCAACCACGTAGGTGATCGCGACGCTCATGGGCCACAGCAGGAACAGGGGCGCCAGCATCCAGTCCAGGATTTCGCCCAGCAGCGAGCGCTGCGGCGGTGCGAAGCTTGGGCCCTTGGACCCGGCCTGCATGATATCCAGCGCTTCCTGATTCAGCGGCTCGGGCCGAGGGTCAGCTGGCGAGGTACGCGGCACCCTGGTCCCGCTCCAGACAATAGCCCAGGCCGCGCACCGTGACGATCTTCACGCCGCTGGGTTCGAGTTTCTTGCGCAGGCGATGCACATAGACCTCGATGGCGTTGGTGCTGACTTCTTCGCCCCATTCGCACAGGTGGTCCACCAATTGCGTCTTGCTGACCATGCGGCCGCTGCGCGTGAGCAGGATTTCCAGCAGGCTGACTTCACGCGCCGACAGGTCCAGCGTCTGGTCGTCGACGATGGCGACCCGGCCGGTCTGGTCGAACAGCAGCCGGCCATGCTTGAGCATCGTGGCTCCGCCACCCGCGCCGCGCCGGGTCAGTGCGCGCACGCGCGCTTCCAATTCGGACAGAGCGAAAGGCTTGGCCATGTAATCGTCCGCGCCCAGGTCCAGGCCCTTGACGCGCTGTTCGATGCTGTCGGCGGCGGTAAGAATCAGGACGGGCAGGGCGGAGTTGCGGGCGCGCAACCGGCGCAGCACTTCCAGGCCGGCCAGTTGCGGCAGGCCCAGATCCAGGATGAGCAAATCAAACGCTTGGGCCGCCAAGGCGGAATCGGCGGCAAGCCCGTCGCGCACGGCGTCAACCGCATAACCGTTGTGCCGCAATGACCGGGATAGGCCGTCGGCCAGAATGCTGTCGTCTTCGGCGATCAGGATACGCATGGGGCTGCAAAGGCGCTGCAAAAAGGTCCCTGTGGCGCCAGCGCGTTGCGCGTTGGCTGCCCCCGCTGCGGAGGGCGCCGCCTTGTGGGCGGCCCGGCGGTGGAAAAGGGACGAAACGCCGGGGTCGGCTTCGATTCTGTCATACGACGAGAACCTTGCCCACTCAGGGAATACGTGCAAAACTCTGGCACACTGGTTTTTTGTACAGTACAATCCGGTGCAATAATCTGAACCTGAATCAACACAGCAACGCTGCGGTCCACGTTCAGGCACTTCCCAGGGTAACCACCCTAACTGGCCCCCGCTTGACGCCGCAACCACCAGATACGTTACAGACAGGACTTTACATGGACGACAAAACCACCAAGGCCGCCGCATCGGAAAAGGCCAAGGCGCTTGCCGCCGCGCTTTCGCAGATCGAAAAGCAGTTTGGCAAGGGCTCGATCATGCGTTACGGCGATAACGAGGTCTCGCACGATATCCAGGTGGTTTCCACGGGGTCGTTGGGTCTGGACATCGCACTGGGCGTTGGCGGCCTGCCGCGCGGCCGCGTGGTCGAAATCTACGGCCCGGAATCCTCGGGCAAGACCACGCTGACGCTGCAAGTCATTGCAGAAATGCAGAAAATTGGCGGCACCTGCGCCTTCGTCGACGCCGAGCACGCGCTGGACGTCCAATACGCCAACAAGTTGGGCGTGAATCTGACCGACCTGCTGATCTCGCAGCCGGACACGGGCGAACAAGCGCTGGAAATCACTGATGCGCTGGTGCGTTCGGGCTCGGTTGACCTGATCGTCATCGACTCGGTGGCCGCCTTGGTGCCCAAGGCTGAAATCGAAGGCGAAATGGGCGATTCCCTGCCCGGCCTGCAAGCCCGCCTGATGAGCCAGGCGCTGCGCAAGCTGACCGCCACGATCAAGCGCACCAACTGCATGGTCATCTTCATCAACCAGATCCGCATGAAGATCGGCGTCATGTTCGGCAATCCCGAAACCACGACGGGCGGCAACGCGCTGAAGTTCTACGCCTCGGTGCGTCTGGACATCCGCCGTATCGGCTCCATCAAGAAGGGTGACGAGGTCGTCGGCAACGAAACCCGCGTCAAGGTCGTCAAGAACAAGGTCGCGCCGCCGTTCAAGCAGGCCGAATTCGACATCATGTACGGTGCCGGCATTTCGCGCGAAGGCGAAATCATCGACCTGGGCGTGGCCGCGAACGTGGTCGACAAATCCGGCGCGTGGTACAGCTACAACGGCAACCGCATCGGTCAGGGCAAGGACAACGTGCGCGAATACCTGAAAGAGCACCGCGACATGGCGATCGAGATCGAAAACCGCGTTCGTGAGAACCAGGGCATCGTCAGCCGCGCCGCTGAATTCGTGCCCACGGCGGAAGACACCGCCGAATAAGCCGTCTTCCGGTCATCAGCGCTGTTGCGCTGGCGGCCGGGATTCAAGATGGCTGGCGTCGGGCGCCGTCTGCGTCGGGCGCTGATTGCGTCGGGCGGCGTTATCGCCCGGCCATACACGGCAGGCGCCATGATGGGCCTGCCGTTTTGCATAGCAGGAAGCGCATGAGCTGGAAATCGACCCCCGCGTCAGCCGACCGTCTTCGTGCCAAGTTGGACGACGAGTTTGAAACCGTCGCGAAGCCTCAAGGCTTGCGGCGTAGTTCGGACGCGCGCCGCGCGCAAGAAGCGGCCGAGCCTGCCCCCGACAAAGACCAGTGGCAGCGCAGCTCCGAACAGCGTGCGTCCCAGCCTCGTGCGTCCGGGCAGCGGGGCGCGGCGCGGGGCGGGCCACGCTCGGCCCGTCAATCCGAATCTGAATCCGATGCCGGCTTCGAGACCGCGTCTGTCGGTTCCGACGACGCGGCCGCCGATGATGGCAAGCAGGCTCGCCGGGGCCCGTCTTTGAAGATGCGCGCGGTGGGATATCTGTCGCGCCGCGAGCATGCGCGCGAGGAACTGGCGCGCAAATTGGCCGCCTACGCCGAAGACGCCGATGAAATCGAAAGCGTGCTGGATGCGCTGGAAAAGGAAGGCTGGCTGTCGACCGAGCGCTTCGCGCAAAGCCTGGTGCATCGCCGCGCCTCGCGCCAAGGTGCTGCCCGCATCGTGCAGGAACTTCGCCAGCATGGCGTGGACGATACCCAGGTCGCCGAATTGCGCGAGCAACTGCGCGCCACCGAATACGACCGCGCGCTGGAAGTCTGGAAAAAGCGCTTCGACGCCAAGCCGCAAGACCGCACGGTCTACGCCAGACAGGCGCGGTTCCTGGCCAGCCGAGGATTCGCGCACGACGTCATTCGCCGCATCCTGGGCGAGGGCGACGAAGACTGATCCCGCGTTTAGCTACGCCTTCGCCGACTTGATGCCCGACAGCGTCTTGAAGCACACGTCGCGCGTGATGGTCAGGAATTCGTCGATGTAGGACGCGTCCGTATCTTCGCTGCGGACGGTGGCGTACAGCGTGCGCCACACGCCTTGAGGCCCCAGCCTGCACAGCCGCAACCACCCCTGGTTCATGTATTCGGTCAGCGCCCAGTTCGGCAGCGCCGCCACGCCCCGGTTGCTGGCCACCAGTTGCGCGATGATCGGAGTCAGCTCGGCCTTGCGGACTGAAGCGGGCTCGACGTCCGCGGGATCCAGGAAGGCAGTGAATACGTCCAATCGTTGCTTGTCCACGGGGTACGTGATCAGCGTCTGGTCCGCCAACTGGTCGGGCATGATGAATTTGCTGCCCGCCAGCGGATTGGATTCCGATACCGCCAGCACCAGTTCGTACTTGAACAAGGGCAGGTATTCCACCGCATCCAGCGGCTGCGGGTCGGACGTGATGACCAGGTCCAGGTCGCCGCGCACCAGCGCCGGCAAGGGGGCAAATGAAAACGCCGCCGACAAGTCCAGCGCCACGTCGGGCCACTGCACCCGGAACGCGTCCAGCGCGGGCATCAGCCACTGAAAGCACGAGTGGCAGTCGATCGCCAGATGCAGTCTTCCCGTGCGTCCGGCCGCCAGCCTTTGCAGGTCGCGTTCCGTTGCACGGATCCGGGGCAACACCTCATCCGCCAACGCCAGCACGCGCAGCCCCGCAGTGGTCAAGCGGGCAGGGCGGGTGCGGCGATTCAAGAGCGGCGTGCCTAGCCGCGTTTCCAGGTCGCGCAATTGATGCGACAGGGCGGACTGCGTCAGGTGCAGGCGTTCAGCGGCTTCTTGCAGACTGCCGCCCTCACGGATGGCGGTCAGCGTTTCAAGGTGGCGGATTTCTAGCATGAGGGCATGTGGCGTGGCGGGGAGTGAATCTGGATTGTATGAGATTCCCTCATCTTATGGATGTGAACATTGATTTTGATTCATATAACTTTGTCGGCACAATAACTGCCACTTGAACAAATTTTGTCTAACGGCGGTGTTGTCATGACTACTATTCATAATCTTGGTTTCCCCCGAATCGGCGCGCAACGCGAACTCAAGCGCGCTGTCGAGGCTTACTGGGCCGGCAAGCAGACCGCCGAGGCGCTTGAAGAGACTGGCCGTGAATTGCGCGCCAAGCACTGGAAGCTGCAAGCGGCCGCGGGATTGAAGTTCGTGCCGGTGGGCGACTTTGCCTGGTACGACCAGATCCTGGAATGGAGCACGCTGCTGGGCGCCGTGCCCGCGCGCTTTGGCCAGAAAGACAACGAAGCCGTATCGCTGGACACGCTGTTCCGCATGGGCCGTGGCCGCGCGCCATCGGGCAAGCCGGCCGCCGCTTGCGAAATGACCAAGTGGTTCGATACCAACTACCACTACATCGTGCCGGAGCTGGTGCCCGGCCAGACTTTCCGCATCGCCCGCGAATCGCTGTTCGAGCAGGTCCAGGAAGCGCAAGCGCTGGGCCACGACGTCAAGCCGGTGATCCCGGGTCCGCTGACCTGGCTGTACCAGGGCAAGGGCGACGCCTTCGCGGGCGGCGCTGCCGATGAAGGCAAGCTGCAATTGCTGGCTGCTTTGCTGCCGGTGTATCAGCAAGTCCTCGCGCGCTTTGCCAAGCAAGGCGTGCGATGGGTGCAGATCGACGAGCCCATCCTGGTGCTCGACCTGCCGCAAGCCTGGCGCGACGCGTTCAAGTCGGTGTATGCCACCTTGTCGGCAAGCCCGGTCAAGTTGCTGATCGCCACCTACTTCGATGGCCTGAAAGACAATCTGGCGACCGCGCAAGCGCTGCCCGTGGCGGGCTTGCACGTGGATCTCGTCCGTGCGCCGGAACAACTGGCTGACGTGGTGGCCGGCCTGCGTGCCGATCAGGTGCTGTCCGCCGGCATCATCAATGGCCGCAACATCTGGCGCACGGATCTGGATGCCGCCATCGCGATGCTGGCGCCCATCAAGCAGCAGTTGGGAGATCGCCTGTGGCTGGCGCCATCGTGCTCGTTGCTGCACGTGCCGGTGGATCTGGCCAATGAAACGGAATTGGATGCCGAACTGAAAAGCTGGCTGGCGTTCGCCGCGCAAAAGCTGCAAGAGCTGAACCTGCTGGGCCGCGCCCTGGACAACGCCACCGATAGCTCCGCGCAGGATGGCCTGATCAAGCAGCGCGCTGCGCTGGCGGCTCGCCGCTCGTCGCCGCGCATTCACAACCCCGTTGTCGGCCAACGCATGGCCGGCGCGGCTTCTGTCTCGCGCGATCGTGCTCCTTTCACTGGCCGCATCGCACGTCAGCAAGAGCAACTGGGTCTGCCCGCCTACCCGACCACCACGATCGGATCCTTCCCGCAGACCGCTGAAATCCGCGCGCTGCGCCGCGACTGGAAGGCCGGCGCGCTGACGGATTCGGGTTACGAGACCGCCATCCGCAAGGAGATCGAGGAAGTCATCCGCTTCCAGGAAAAGGTGGGGCTGGACGTGCTGGTGCACGGCGAACCCGAACGCAACGACATGGTCGAGTATTTCGGCGAACTGCTGGCCGGCTTCGCGTTCACCAAGAACGGTTGGGTGCAAAGCTATGGCTCGCGCTGCGTCAAGCCGCCGATCATTTTTGGCGACGTTGCCCGGCCCGCGCCGATGACGGTGGGCTGGTCGTCGTACGCGCAATCGCTGACGGACAAGCCGGTCAAGGGCATGCTGACCGGTCCGGTCACGATCCTGCAATGGTCCTTCGTGCGCGACGATCAACCGCGTGAGCAGACCTGCCGCCAACTGGCGCTGGCCTTGCGCGACGAAGTGGTCGACCTGGAAACCGCCGGCATCAGCGTCATACAGATCGACGAGCCAGCGATTCGTGAAGGCCTGCCGCTGCGCCGCGCCGACTGGAAGACGTACCTGGATTGGGCCGTGGATTGCTTCCGCTTGGCCACGGCCGGCGTGCGCGATGAAACGCAGATCCACACGCACATGTGCTATTCGGAATTCAACGACATCATCGAATCCATCGCGGCCATGGACGCCGATGTCATCACTATCGAAACGTCGCGCTCGAACATGGAATTGTTGAAGGCGTTCGAAGACTTCGACTATCCGAACGACATCGGCCCGGGTGTGTATGACATTCACTCGCCCAACGTGCCCGAAGTCGACTGGATGGTTGGCTTGATGGAAAAGGCGGCGGCCCGCTTGCCGAAGGAACGTCTGTGGGTCAATCCTGACTGCGGCCTGAAGACGCGTGCCTGGCCCGAAACCGAAGCCGCGCTGATCGGCATGGTGCAAGCCGCGCGCGCCCTGCGCCAATCTGCATAAGGCCAATCCGGCATCGGCGTGCCTCGCGCAAGCGAGGCGCCGTCATCGACCCCTTGCATGCTGCCCACGGGCATTGCGCAAGGGGTTTTTTCTTTGAAGGACGTGAACGAATTCTTACAGCAGCGGTCCATTAAGCCACTATCCTTACGCCACCGAATTTCAGCCGCTGGATTGTCGCCGTCACTATGATTCTTCAAGGCCCTTATCGGCCGGATTTGCTTGTTGCGGAAACGCTGCCCGATATTCTGGAAGCCACGATCCTGCGGGTTCCCGCCGCCATCGCCATTCAGTGGCAGGATCAATCCCTCACTTACGACACGCTTGGCCAACGCGCCAGCCTGGCCGCGCACCATCTGATCGAGGCCGGCGTGCGGCCCGGGCATATCGTGGGCCTGTGCCTGCCGCGCGGCGCGGACCTGCTGGTGATGCAGGCGGCCATCGCATTGGCGGGGGCGGCCTGGTTGCCGTTCGAAGCGGACACACCGCCCGAGCGCATGCTGGTGTGTTTGCAGGATGCGGGCGCACAGGGCTTGATCGCAAGTCCCGATGTGCGGCTCGACGGCATGCAGACCTACACGCCATGGGCGTTGGCGATGCCCGTCGACGGTCCGTTGAAGAAGCGGGAAGGGCTGCGGCCGGAACATCCGGCGTATGTCATCTATACGTCAGGTTCGACCGGCAAGCCCAAGGGCGTGCCGATCAACCAGGCCAGCATCTGTCATTTCCTGCGCAGCGAAAACGAAGTGCTGGGCGTGCGTCATGGCGACAAGGTCTACCAGGGTTTTTCGGTGGCGTTCGACATGTCCTTCGAGGAAATCTGGATCAGCTACCTGGTGGGCGCGAGCCTGTGGGTGGCGCCCAAGTTGCTCACGACCGATCCGGAAGGCTTGCCCGATGCCCTGGTGCGAGAAGGCATCACGGTGCTGCATGCGGTGCCCACGTTGCTGGCCTTGTTCGCGCACGACGTACCCGGCCTGCGTATCGTGAATCTTGGGGGTGAAGTCTGCCCTGAATTCCTTGTGCCGCGCTGGGCCACGCCGGGCCGCCGGCTGTTCAATACGTATGGCCCGACCGAGACCACGGTGTCCGCCAGCCTGGCTGAACTGCTGCCGGGCCAAGCGGTGACGATCGGCGTGCCGCTACCCAACTACGGCATGCTGGTGCGTGGTGAAGATGGCGCGGTATTGCCGGTGGGCCAGGTGGGCGAATTGTGCATCACGGGCCCGGGCGTGGCCGACGGCTATCTGGGCCGGCCGGAGCTTACCGCCGAAAAATTCCTGGCCAATCCCCGGCCCAGTGGCGACCACGATACGTGCATGTATCGCAGCGGCGACCTGGCGCGCATCGACGAGCACGGTCAGATCCATTGCCTGGGTCGCAGCGACGATCAGGTGAAGGTGCGGGGCTTTCGCGTCGAGCTGGGCGAGATCGAGGCGGCGCTGTACCGCCAGCCTGGCGTGGGGGCCGCCGCCGTGGTGCTGCGTGATCTGGCGGGCATCGAGCAACTGGTTGCCTTCCTGACCCCCGAGGGCGAGGCGCGGCTGGATCTGCACGCCTTGCGCGCGGCCTTGTCGCGCGAGCTGCCCGCTTACATGATTCCCGCCCGCTTTGAATGGGTGGTCGAGGTGCCGCGCCTGACCTCGGGCAAGATCGACCGCAAGGCCTTGCGGACGCGCGATCTGGACACGGAGGCGCGGCCGTCTGGCGAAGACGACGTACCGGCCACGCCGGGCCAGCAGGCGCTGTTCGATGCGCTGCGGCCGTTGTTTCCCGGGCAACCGCTGCACCTGGCCAGCGATTTCTTCCGCGACCTGGGCGGCCATTCCCTATTGGCGGCGCGGTTGGTGTCGGCGCTGCGCAAGCATCCGAAGCTATCGGCCTTGAGCATGCACGAGCTTTATCAGCATGCCGGCGTGGGCGCGTTGGCCGCGCGCCTGGATGCGTTGATGGCGGCCAGCCCTGCGGACGCTGCGCCCGTGGACACCGAGGCACGCGCGCCGGAATGGCGCCGCTGGGCTTGCGGGCTGGCGCAACTGGCCGTGCTGCCCCTGCTGATCGGCGTGCGCATGCTGATCTGGCTGACGCCGTTTTTCACCTATCACTACCTGACGGGCGACGATGGCGATTCGGTATGGCGCGCCGTGGCGCTGTCCATTGCCAGTTTTCTCGCCTGCAATCTTCTGAGCTTCGGCGTGGCGGTGGCATGCAAATGGGCCATCGTCGGACGGCAGAAGCCCGGCCGCTATCCGCTGTACGGGTGGCGCTTTTATCGTTGGTGGCTGGTCGACCGCATCCTGGATATTCCGCCCGCGCATCTGCTGGCAGGTTCGCCGCTACAGATCTGGTATCTGCGAGCGCTGGGTGCGCGCATTGGGCGCGACGCCGCCATCAGCCGAGTGTCGGTGCGCGCGCCGGATCTCTTGACGGTGGGCGACGGCGTCAGCATCGGCGCGGCCGTCAACCTGGAGAACTTCGCCGTGCGCGGAGGCATCTGGGAAGTCGCCCCGATCACCCTGGCCGACAACGCCTACGTGGGCTCGTACGCGGTGTTGCAGGGCGACGTGTCGATGGGCGAGGGGGCCCGGCTTGAAGGCCTGTCGTCGCTGGCCTCCGGTGCGCGCGTGCCCGCCGGGCAGACCTGGACGGGCGCGCCGGCGCGTCACGATCCGCGCGCGCAGCCTTCCGATTTGCCGCCCAGGCCCGAACGCAGCGGGAGCTGGCGCCGCTTGGACGTGTTGGCTTATGCGGCAGGCGGCACGCTGATCGCGGCATTGTTCTTCATGCCGGTGTTTCCCAGCTTCGTTCTGATCGATTGGATCGACGCGCGCTGGCTGGACCTGATGGGCACGCGCGCCTCCTGGCCCTATGCCTTCTTGTGCTACCTGCTGCTGGCGCTGCCCGCCAGCGCGTTGCTGTTGCTGTTGACCGTGCTGGCCTGCGCCGTGCTGCGCTGGTCGCTCTTGCCCCGGCTGTCGGCGGGGCAGTGGCCGGTGTATGGCCAGATTTATCTGCGCCGCTGGTTGACCAACCAGATTCAGGAGGCCAGCCTGAGCGTCCTGCATGGGCTGTATGCGTCCATCTATGCCGGCTCGTGGTATCGGCTGCTGGGCGCGAAGGTGGGGCGCGGCACCGAGATTTCCACTGCCATGGGCATCGTGCCGGACATGCTGACATTGGGGCGCGACAGCTTCATCGCCGATGGCGTGATGCTGGGCGACGAAGAAATCGACCGGGGCTGGATGCGGCTGCGGCCCACCGTCGTCGGCAATCGCAGCTTTGTCGGAAACGGGGCCTACGTGCCCGACGGTTCGGTGTTGCCCGACGACGTGCTGATCGGCGTGCAAAGCCGCGCCCCGGCGAACGGCGTCATGGCCAGCGGCCAGACATGGCTGGGCAACCCGCCGCTGGCGCTGCCGGCGCGCGAGCAGACCGCCGGTTTCCCCGATCACCTGACCTTCCGGCCCAGTGCGGCGCGCAAGCTGGCGCGCGGCGCGGTCGAGGGCTTGCGCATGATCCTGCCGCTGGCCGTGGTCATCGCGGTCGGCTACCTGACCGTCATGCGGGTGATCCCCGTTGCCGTCAACCAGGGTTTCGTGGGGGCGTTCGACGAATTGATGCTGGCCGGGGTGCTGTACGGCGTGGGCACCTTTTTGTTCCTGGTGTTGCTCAAGTGGCTGTTGATGGGGCGTTACCGCGCCCGCGCCGAACCGATGTGGACGCCCTTCGTCTGGAAAAGCGAAGCGGTCACCAGCCTGTACGAATCCATCGCGGTGCCGAACTTCTTCAACTTCCTGCGCGCCACGCCGTGGCTGCCCCTGGCCCTGCGCTGCATGGGGGCGCGGATTGGCAAGCGGGTGTTCATGGACACCACCGACATCACGGAATACGACTGCGTGTTCATCGGCGATGACGCCGTGCTGCACGCGGGCTCGGGGCCGCAGACCCATCTGTTTGAGGACCGAGTCATGAAGATCGGGCCGGTCCATATCGGACAAGGGGTGAACGTGGGCCCCCGCAGCACTATCCTGTACGGCACCCATGTCGAAGCCGGCGCCCGGCTGGGGCCGCTGACGCTGGTGCTCAAGGGCGAGACCATTCCGGCGGGCCAGGCCTGGATGGGCAGTCCGGCCACGCCGTGGACGGACTGACGGCCGAGGGGGCAGGGCGGCCTGCGCGGCGTGGCGCGCCGCCCGCTTGGGGCCGCCAGCGCAATCCTGCCGCTTGATCGGCAGCCGCCTGCGCTATACTTTGAAGGTTTTGTTGCCGCGCACCATGCGCAGGCCATCTTCGCCCCGCAGGCCCCCAGCATGCCCTTGCCACCGCCGGATTACCCTCGTCAACCGCTGCATACGCGTTCCATACGCGTGCAGTCGTATGCGCGCGAGGACGGCAATTGGGACCTGGAAGCCGAGCTGATCGACGTCAAGGCGTACGATTTTCCCAAGCGCGACGGCAAGATGTTCGAAGCCGGGCAGCCCATCCACCACATGCATCTGCGCATCACCATCGACGAGGAATTCTCGATCGTGGACGCTCAGGCTGTCTATGATGCGGCCCCGTATGACGGTCATTGCATGGCCATCGAGCCGGCTTACACTGATTTGATCGGCATGAATCTGCTCAAGGGATTCCGCCGCCAGGTCAAAGAGCGATTCGGGCATGTGAAGGGCTGTACGCACATGACCGAGCTGTCGCAGGTGCTTCCCACTGCGGCGGTGCAGACCATGGCCAACCGTCGGCGGCAGGAAACGAACCCGAACCGGCGTCCATTCCAATTGGATGGTTGTCATGCATTGAGCACTGACGGCGCGGTCGTGTCTGAGCACTATCCCAAGTGGTACACGGGGGGTAGCGCTGAGACATCGGCCGATTCGTCCTCCGATTCACCTTCTCTTTCTCATACGTCCTGACAGGTAACACATGAAAATCCACGAGTATCAAGGCAAGGAACTGCTGAAGCAATTTGGCATCCCGGTGCCCCGCGGTATTCCCGCTCTTTCCGTCGACGAGGCCGTGGCTGCCGCTGAAAAGCTGGGTGGACCGGTGTGGGTCGTCAAGGCACAAATTCACGCGGGCGGCCGTGGCAAGGGCGGTGGCGTCAAGCTGGCGCGCTCGCTGGAAGACGTGCGCAAGCTGGCCTCGGAAATCCTGGGCATGCAGCTGATCACGCACCAGACCGGCCCCGAAGGCCAGAAGGTCCGTCGCCTGTACATCGAAGACGGCGCCGACATCCAGAAGGAATACTACGTGTCGCTGGTCACTGACCGCGCCACGCAAAAGGTTGCCTTCATCGCTTCCAGCGAAGGCGGCATGGACATCGAAGAAGTGGCTCACTCCACTCCCGAGAAGATCATCACCGAATACATCGACCCGCTGACCGGCCTGTCCGCCGAGCAAGCCACCAAGATCGCCAACGCGATCGGCCTGCCCGCCGACTCGACCGCCCAAGCCGTGGACGTGTTCCAGAAGCTGTACCAGTGCTACATGGAAACGGACGCGTCGCTGGTTGAAATCAACCCGCTGAACCGCGACAGCAAGGGCAACATCATCGCCCTGGACGCCAAGTTCAACTTCGACCCCAACGCCCTGTTCCGCCACCCGGAAATCGTCGCCTACCGCGACCTGGACGAAGAAGATCCGGCTGAAATCGAAGCCAGCAAGTTCGACCTGGCCTACATCCAGCTCGACGGCAACATCGGCTGCCTGGTGAACGGCGCCGGTCTGGCCATGGCCACGATGGACACCATCAAGCTGTTCGGCGGCGAGCCGGCCAACTTCCTGGACGTCGGCGGCGGTGCAACGGCCGAGAAGGTCACCGAAGCGTTCAAGATCATGCTGGCCAACAAGAGCGTCAAGGCGATCCTGGTCAACATCTTCGGCGGCATCATGCGCTGCGACGTCATCGCCGAAGGCGTGATCGCTGCTTGCAAGGCCGTCAACCTGAACGTGCCGCTGGTCGTGCGCATGAAGGGCACCAACGAAGAACTCGGCAAGAAGATGCTGGCCGACTCGGGTCTGCCGATCATCAGCGCCGACACGATGGCCGAAGCCGCCACCCGCGTCGTCGCCGCCGTCAAGTAACAATGCCCATACGCCGCGGCCCTTCGGGGCTTGCTGCCCCCCAAGTGACGGTTGATACCTTGGGGCGGCCCGGCGTTAAAAGAAAATTGCCAAGGATTCACAAATGTCGATTCTGATTAACAAGGACACCAAAGTCATCACCCAGGGCATCACGGGTAAGACGGGTCAGTTCCACACCCGTATGTGCCGTGAGTATGCCAATGGCAAAGCCGCCTTCGTGGCCGGCGTGAACCCGAAGAAAGCGGGTGAAGACTTCGAAGGCGTGCCGATCTTCGCTTCCGTCAAGGAAGCCAAGGCCGACACCGGCGCAACCGTGTCCGTCATCTACGTGCCGCCCGCCGGCGCCGCCGCCGCCATCTGGGAAGCTGTCGAAGCCGAACTGGATCTGGTGATCTGCATTACCGAAGGCATCCCGGTCCGCGACATGCTGGAAGTCAAGAACCGCATGAAGGCCAAGGGCAGCAAGACGCTGCTGCTGGGCCCGAACTGCCCCGGCCTGATCACGCCGGACGAAATCAAGATCGGCATCATGCCCGGTCACATCCACCGCAAGGGTCGCATCGGCATCGTCAGCCGTTCGGGCACCCTGACGTACGAAGCCGTGGCGCAAGTCACCGAGCTGGGCCTGGGTCAATCCAGCGCCGTCGGCATCGGTGGCGATCCCATCAACGGCCTGAAGCACGTCGACGTCCTGAAGATGTTCAATGACGATCCCGACACCGACGCCGTCATCATGATCGGCGAAATCGGCGGTCCGGACGAAGTCAACGCCGCCGAGTGGGCCAAGGACAACATGAAGAAGCCGGTTGTCGGCTTCATCGCTGGTGTCACCGCGCCTCCTGGAAAGCGCATGGGCCACGCTGGCGCCTTGATCTCCGGTGGCGCCGACACGGCCGACGCCAAGCTGGAAGTCATGGAAGCTTGCGGCATCCGCACCACGCGCAACCCCTCCGAAATGGGCAAGCTGCTCAAGTCGGTGCTGTAAGTCTTTCAGCATTGCGTCGCCAGA
This sequence comes from Achromobacter piechaudii NBRC 102461, assembly GCF_001571245.1. Lineage (GTDB taxonomy): Bacteria > Pseudomonadota > Gammaproteobacteria > Burkholderiales > Burkholderiaceae_B > Achromobacter > Achromobacter piechaudii. The sequence goes on from NZ_BCTK01000005.1 coordinate 1,049,858, forward strand.
AAAGCCCGCTTCGGCGGGCTTTTTTTCGCTTGTCGGGCCGCAGCGAGCACGATATTTCGGCAGCTTTCCTAGGGTAATCCCGTGTCCATATCGCGGTCGTCCAAGCATACGGAAAGCTGAACGAAACTATAATGAAAGAAATTTCGCTCGTACCCAGCAAGAATGCCGTCGGGCTCGCACCAAGACGGTCAGTACGGCTTTTATATTTTTTTTCATCCATTAATTTGGTTCGTCCTAGGGGGATCAACACCTAGGAAAGAGAGGCATGGAACTCAGTTCAGCGGCATTCTGGATAGCGCTGCTCCAGATCATTTGGGTCAACATTCTGCTATCGGGCGACAACGCCGTGGTTATTGCGCTGGCGGCGCGCTCGCTGCCTCCGGCGCAGCAAAAGAAAGCGATCACGATCGGCTCTGCCGCCGCGATCATCATGCGTATCGTGCTGACGCTGGTTGCGGCCAAGTTGCTGCTGCTGCCGTGGCTCAAGCTGATCGGCGCGTTGCTGCTTGTCTACATCGGCGTCACGCTGCTGATGCCGGAAGGCGAAGAAGATGGCGCGGGCAAGACGCAAGGCAATTTGCTGACCGCGATTCGCACTATCATGATTGCCGACCTGGTCATGAGCCTGGACAACGTGGTGGCCGTCGCTGCCGCCGCGATGGGCGACACGACCTTGCTGGTACTTGGCTTGGCCATCAGCATCCCGCTGGTCATTTTTGGCAGCACGCTGCTGTTGAAAGTCATCGAGCGCTTCCCCCTCATCGTCTGGGTGGGCGCGGCGTTGCTGGGCTTTATCGCTGGTGAATTGCTGGTGGGTGACCCCGCCTTGCAGGAACCGGTGGCGCGTCTGGACGCGGCCTTGGGCGTATCCCATCACAGCGTCGAACTGATGACGGGCGCGCTGGGCGCGATGCTGGTGTTGGCAATTGGTAAAGTTTTGCTGATGCGCCAGAAAGCTGAATGAAAGCTGAATTACAATAATTAGCTGTTTGAATACTCCCGCCGCGCAGCGCGTGGCGGGATGGCCGGCTCGGGACCGGCCTTTCTTTTCATAAAATGCCTTCGGGGGTTCATAGTGCTTGAGTTTTTCCAGACGCTGAGTTGGGCAGCGGTATTCCAGATCATCCTCATCGACATCCTGCTCGGTGGCGACAACGCGGTGGTCATCGCGCTGGCGTGCCGCAATCTGGCGCCCAAGCAGCGCATGCAGGGCATTCTTTGGGGCACCGCGGGCGCCATCATCCTGCGCGTTGTACTGATTGCCTTCGCATTGACGCTTCTGTCGATTCCGTTCCTGAAGGTCGTTGGCGGTCTGCTGCTGGTCTGGATCGGCGTCAAGCTCCTGATCCCCGAAGACGATGCGCATGGCAACGTGAAGGGCGGAACGTCCATCGCGGCCGCCATCAAGACCATCATCATTGCTGACTTCGTGATGAGCCTGGACAACGTCATCGCCATCGCCGGCGCGGCCCAGAATGCCCACGCCGACCACCAGATCGGCCTGGTCGCCTTCGGCCTGATCGTCAGCGTGCCAATCATCATCTGGGGCAGCACCCTGGTTCTGAAGCTGATCGACAAGTATCCGCTGGTCGTGACCTTCGGCGCCGCATTGCTGGGCTGGATCGCCGGCGGCATGCTGATTACCGATGTGGTTGTCGAACGTCAATTCGGTGTTCAGCCGACTACGGTTAAAATCGCTGCAGAAATTATTGGCGCCTTGCTCGTTGTTGTCCTTGGACGGTGGCTGGCAAGCCGCAAAACCGCTTCCAAGGAATCAGCACATGAGTCTGCGTAGATCCGTCGATCCCCAGCAATCCGAATCGGGCCTGAGCCTCCTTCAGGGCCTTTTCGTGCTGGCCATCCTCGGGGTAGTCGCGACGGTCATCGTCTCCAATTTCGTTTGATGACCGCACGTGTCTCTTCCGCAACGCCTGGTCATCGCGACCCGCGCCAGCCGGCTTGCCCTGTGGCAAGCCGAGCATGTGCGCGACCGGCTGCGCACGCTGTACCCAGCGTGCGCGGTTGAGCTTCTTACCCTGACAACCCGAGGCGATCAGATCCTCGACCGCACCTTGTCCAAGGTCGGTGGCAAAGGCCTGTTCGTCAAGGAACTCGAAAACGCGTTGCTCGACGGGCGCGCCGATCTTGCCGTGCATTCCTTGAAGGACGTGCCGGTGGATCTGCAAGCTCCGTTCGAGCTGTGCGCCATCCTCGATCGCGCGGACCCGCGCGATGCCTTCGTCTCCAATCGCTACGCCAGCCTGGCTGATCTGCCAGCGGGCGCGGTCGTGGGTACGTCCAGCCTGCGCCGCGAATCCCAGATTCGCGCGCGCTTTCCGACGCTTGTGGTCAAGCCGCTGCGCGGCAATCTGGACACGCGTCTGGGCAAGCTGGACAAGGGCGAATACGACGCGATCGTGCTTGCCGCGGCCGGCCTGCAGCGCCTGGGCCTGGAGTCGCGCATCCGTAGCCTGCTGGATCCGGCCGATAGCCTGCCGGCCGCCGGGCAGGGCGCGCTGGGCATCGAAATCCGTAACGACCGCGACGACATGCGCGCATGGCTGGCGCCGCTGATCAGCGCGGCAACCACCTCGTGCGTCCAAGCCGAACGCGCGGTGTCGCGCAAGCTGGGCGGCTCCTGTCAGGTGCCCCTGGCGGCATTTGCCGAAATCTCGGGCGATACGCTGTCATTGCGTGCTTTGGTGGCCTCGCCGGACGGCGTGCGCATGGTTCACACCCGCCGCAGCGGGCCGGTGGCCGATGCGCAGGCGCTGGGTGAAGCCGCCGCGCAAGAGCTGCTGGATGCCGGCGCTGCCGCCATCCTCCAGGAACTGCTGCAAGCCGACCCTCGGCCGGACTGATGTCCAGCCCCGCCCAAGTCGCCGTGCTGACGCGGCCCGAGGGCCGCAACGAGGCGTTGGCCGGGCGTCTGGCCGACGCCGGCTGGGCCGCCCGAATCCTGCCCGCGCTGGAAATCCACTCGCTTGATGTCCCGGCCGCGCAGTTGCCGCGTCCGGCCGACTTCGACATGGTCGTGTTCGTCAGCGGCAACGCGGCCAAGCAGTACCTGGGGCAATTGGCGGCCGCGCACGGTGCGGCCCCCTGGCCCGACGGCGTGATCGCCGCCACGGTCGGTCCGGCCAGCGCGCAAGCGCTGCGCGTTCTCGCCGCCTTTGGCGCGAATACAACAGTTCTGCACCCTGGTGACGATGCCCCCAGCCACGATTCCGAGGCCCTGTGGGCCGTGCTTGGCCGCCTGCCGGCCTTGCCGGGCCGCGTGCTGTTGGTGCGCGGCACGCAGGGCAGGGATTGGCTGGGCGACCAGTTGCAAGCCCACGGCGTGGCCGTGACGCGTCACGCGGCGTATCTGCGGCGTCCCGCTGTGTGGGATGCCGAGGCGCTGGAGGCCCTGCGGGGTTGGGCGGATGCGGGCATATTCGCGACCTGGCTGATCACCAGTGGCGAAGGCGCGGATGCCGTGCGCGCGAATCTGGAGGATGCGGGCCTGGCATCGTGGTGGCGGCAATGCCGCTTCGTGCTGACGCATCCGTCGCTGGCGCGGCGCGTGCCGCCGGCCTGCGATGGCGCCAGCGCGCCGGCAATGGTAAAAATCTGCTTGCCCAACGACGAGTCGATATTCCAGGCTTTTGTTGCTGCTTGATTCGTTGCATCGGACTGACACCGAATACAATCGCGTCATGACAGACAAGACTCCCGCTACCGATCCGGTCGTTCACACGGCCGCCCCGGGCGCAAGCGCGCCCGCATCGGCCCCGGCCGATCCCGTCAAGGCCCGTCCGGCCAAACGCGGCAGTGGCCCACTGGTCACCGCCCTGATAATCGTCATCCTGCTGGCTGTAGGCCTGGGTTATGCGCTGTGGAAGCAGCGCACCCAGTTCGTGTCGGCAGGGCGCGAGGTCGCTTCGCGCATCGACACGCTGACCGCCGACGTGGCGCAGGCTCGCAAGGACACGCGCGAAGCGCTGGCGCTGGCACAGGCTCAAGCCGGCCGTGTCGGCGAACTTGAAGACACCGTCCGCGAAACGCAAAGCCAATACAACGCCCTGCAACAGGCCTGGCAGAACTTCAACGACAGCGCCAGCGACGAACTGCTGGCCAACGACATCGAACGCCTGCTGACCATCGGCAACCAGCAACTGCGCCTGGCCGGCAACGTGTCCAACGCCATCGTCGCGCTGGAAACCGCGCAGGCACGTCTGGCGCGAGCCGACCGTCCGCGCTTTGCCAGCCTGCAACAAGCCATCAACGGCGACCTGGATCGCCTGCGTGCCGTTTCCACCGTCGACATCCCCGCTCAATCCGCCCGCATCGAACGCCTGGTTGCGTTGGTGGGCAGGGCGCCGCTGCTGGTGCCGGACTCCGCCGCGCCGGGCATGGTCGCCGCTGGCGAAACCCAGCCCGCCGCTGCCCCCGCGCCGGCCGTGGATCCGCAGGCCGGCTTGCCCGCCGACGCGCCGTGGTGGCAGCGTTGGCGCGCCGAAGTCGTGTCGTGGCCCGGCCGCGCCGGGTCGGCCCTGGCGCACGAGCTTGGTGGCTTGATCACCATCCAGCGCGTGGATGAACCCGCCGCGTTGCTGCTGTCCCCCGAGCAAGCCGATCAGGTTCGCGCCACGCTGCGCCAGCGTCTGCTGACGGTCCAGTTGGCCATGCTGATGCGTCAGCCCGCCATCTGGAAGAGCGAGCTCGACAACGTCGGCGTCACCTTGTCCAAATACTTCGACACCCGCTCGCCCGATACCGTCGCCGCGCAAACGCTGGCGCGCGAATTGGCCCAGACGGACATCGCCGTGCGCATGCCGGACGTGGCCGACAGCCTGAACGCCGTGGCCGCCTTGCGCGCCGCGGGTTTCAAGACTAGCGGGCAGGATTGAGCCTTATGCGTACCTGGTTCTGGACACTGCTGCTCGCCGTTGTCGCCGTCGCCCTGGCGGTGGTGCTGCGCTCGCATTCCGGCAACGTGCTGTTGCTGGTTTGGCCGTGGCGCATCGGGATGTCGCTGACGTTGGCTGTGCTGCTGATCGTGGCCACGTTCATCATGCTTTACGTCGGTTTGCGCCTGCTGGCGTGGCTGCTTGCGATTCCGGACCGCGTCCGCGTGTGGCGCGGCAAGCGCGCCCAGGCTCGCGATCACGAATTGCTGGAACGCGGCTGGATCGGCCTGCTCGAGGGCCGCTACGCCGTCGCCGAAAAAGATCTGACCAAGCTGCTCGATCAAACCAAGGTCCAGACGCGCCGCGTGCTGGCTGCGTTGTCGGCAGCTCGCGCCGCGCACGGCCTGGGTGAATTCGATCGTCGCGACCGTCTGCTTGCCACCGCGCAAGAACAGGCGGGCACCGACCCCGGCCTGGTGGAAGCCACGGCGACGGTGTCGGCCGACATGCTGCTGGATCAGGGCCGCGCCGAGCGCGCGCTGGCCGTGCTGGCGCCCCTGGCCGATGGCGGCGCACGCCATCTGCACACGATGCGCCTGCTGCTGCGCGCGCACACCGCCCTGCATCACGACGAACAGGTTTTCACGCTTGCGCGGGGGCTGGTGCGGCGTAATGCGCTGCCTCGTTCCGAAGCCGACGTGCTGATCGACGCATCCGGCGCGGCGCGTTTGCGCGCGGCGGCGCACAGCGATGCCTGGCGCGCCATCTGGAAGGACTTGAAGGCCGAAGAACGGCTGCTGCCTGATGTCGCGCTGGCGGGCGCGGCCGCTTTCGAGGCCGCCGGCGAGGCCAACGAAGCCGCGCGCGTGCTGGAAGCGGCCATCGCGGTGAAGTTCAACCCGGCGCTGGTGGCGGCCTACGCCCGCTGCGATGCCGAACAGGTGTCGCGCCGTCTGTCCAAGGCCGAGACCTGGTTGCAGCAACGCCCGACCGATCCCGACCTGCTTACCGCCTTGGGCATGCTCTGCCTGAACGGCCAGCTCTGGGGGCAGGCCGAGCGCTATCTGCTGCGCAGCCTGAGCCGCCGCAGCGATGCGCAGACGCACGCTTTGCTGGGCAGCCTGTATGACCGCCTGAACCGGCCCGCCGACGCGGTGCGCCACTGGCGCCTGGCAACGGCGGCGAGCATGGCGTTGCCGGTGCTGGCGGCTGACGCTGCCTTGCCCGCCGCCGACACCGGTTCGGACCCGTACCGCGTGGACGCCGAGGGCGGCTATGCGGTGGGCCTGTCGGATTCGGACGGCGACATCGCTGGCGACTATCCGTCGCTGCCTCCCGCCGTAGCGGCATCGGCCTCTGATTACGTGCTGGATCCGGACGCCCGGGTCAGCCGCGACCAGCGTGACCGCGCGCTGGCCCCCGAAGACGCGCCGCTGGCGGGTGGCACGTCCGATATCGACGAGTACTTCGACAGCGCCCCCATTCCGGCGGCCGCTTTCGATGAGCCCGTGCCCACGTATTCGCCGGCGCCCGCCGCCCCCGCCAAGCCCGCGCCCACCCCGGCGCCGGCTCCGGCGCCGACGACCAAGCCGCCGTTCAAGGACGACGGCTCGCTTTGAACATTTCTTCAGACAAACAACAAGGTTGAATCATGAGTCTTGATCGCGTCTCCCCTGGCAAGAAGCTGCCGGAAGACTTCAACGTCATCATCGAAATCCCCATGAACGCCGACCCGGTGAAGTACGAGGTCGACAAGGACACGGGCGCGATTTTCGTTGACCGCTTCATGCTGACCGCCATGCACTACCCGTGCAACTACGGCTACATCCCGCAAACCCTGTCGGAAGACGGCGACCCCGCCGACGTGCTGGTCCTGACCCCGTTCCCCATCCAGATCGGCGCCGTCGTGCGCTGCCGCGCCATCGGCGTGCTGGAAATGGACGACGAGTCGGGCGGTGACGCCAAGCTGCTGGCCGTGCCGATCGAAAAGCTCTACCCCCCGTACCGCAACATCAAGTCGTACGAGGACCTGCCGACCGAAGACGTCGCTCGCATCCAGCACTTTTTCGAGCACTACAAAGACCTCGAAAAGGGCAAGTGGGTCAAGGTCAAGGGTTGGAAGGGCGTGGACGCCGCTCACGAAGAAATCGTGAAAAGCGCCGAACGCTACAACCAGGCCTGATCAGGCTTTGGTCCGCGCCGGTGCTGCACCGGCGGGGGCCCTGATGCGGCGCGGCCGCGACGGCATGATGCCGATCGCCGCCGCGCCGTTGCTTTGTGGGGCCTGCAAATTCTGCGATACCTCGGCCGCCGCCACCTGGATGCGAGCCTGCAACTGCTCAAGGCGCGAGGCCGACGTGTTCGCCTGCGCCGCGATGAACACCAGGCTGCCCACCACTTTTTGCTCGGGGCTGAAGATGGCCGCGCCAATGCCCATCAGGCCGGGGTCGACTTCGCCGTGCGACACGCACACGCCGGCGCTGCGCAAGCGTTTGAGGTTGGCGCGGAATTCATCCCAGTCCTCGCCCAGCCCGGCCTCGCGGATTTCCGCCGCGTGCCACAGCATCAGGTTGCGCAGTTGGTAAGGCGGCAGATTGGCCAGGATGGGTTTTGCGGTAGCGCCCCGGAACATTGGAAAGGGCCGGCCGCGTGCGTAGCTGGATTCGATCGAGTTGTCGGTCCAGTAGCGATCCACGCACATGACCTTGTCGCCGTAATAGCTGCACAACATCAGGTTGGCGTGCAGTTCGTCGCCGGTGGCGCGCATGACGTCGCGCGCGGCGCGCATCAGCGGATCGTGCTGGCGCAGGTGGCGGTCCAGCTCGATGATGCGCGAACCCAGCACGTATGCGCCGCCTGCGGTGGGCGCGAGCAAGCCGCTTTCCGTCAGCGACTTCAGGTAGCGATAGGCCGTGGCGCGCGAGCAATCCAGATGCGCCATGACGTCCTCCTGGAACGCGGCGGTGGTGTCGTCGCGAAATAGGTCAAGGATGGACAGCATGCGATCGGGAGTGCTCATTGCGCGGGGACGTGCCTAGTGAATGTGGAAGCCGCCGTTGACGTCGACCACGATGCCGGTTGAATAAGAGGACAGGTCCGAGGCCAGGAAAACGATGGCTTGGGCAACCTCGGCGGGCGAGCCGAAACGTTGCAGCGGAATGCCCTGTTTGAGTTCTTGTTCCCAATTTTCGCCGAATTTCCCCAGCGTCATGTCGGTTTCAATAATGCCGGGCGCCACGCAGTTGGCGCGCACGCCGCGCGGACCCAGTTCGCGTGCAAGCGCCTTGGTGAAACTGATGACGCCTCCCTTCGAGGCCGCGTAATGCGACCCGCCCAGCAGGCCGCCGCCGCGCAAGGCGGCGGTGGACCCCAGGTTGACGATGGCCGGTTGCCGCGTGCTTTGCAGCAAGGCGGGCAGGGCGGCGTGCGTGACGTTGTAGGTGCCGGTCAGGTTGACGTCGAGCATGCGCCGGAATTCGTCTTCGGGCAGGTCCCAGATGCGCGTGGCGGCGACGATGCCCGCGTTGTTGACCAGCACGTCGATGCCGCCCAGCGCCGCGGTGGCACGCGCGATTGCGGTTTCGCACGAAGCGCTGTGCGACACGTCGCAATGCAGGTTCAGGCGGCGGTCCACCAGCGCGTTGGCGCCGCCTTCGGGGTAGGCGTAGTCCAGCACCGCGACGCTGGCGCCTTGCGCCAGGAAGAGTTCGACGACGGCCGCGCCGATGCCACGGGGGTTGGCGCCCCCCGTGACCACGGCGCGCTTGCCGGCCAGCAGCGCAAGCGCGCCGTCCATCACGACTTCACCAACGAGCAGCCGCCATCCTTGAGCGGACGGAACGCCTGTTCAGCCGGAATCTTGCGCACCAGGTTGTAGTAGTCCCAGTCCCGCTTGGATTCCGACGGCTTCTTGACCTGGAACAGATACAGGTCGCGCATCACGCGGCCGTCTTCGCGGATGCGGCCGTTCTCGGTCATGAAGTCATTGATGGGGGTCTCGTGCATCTTCTTCAGTACGGGTTCGGAGGCGTCCGTGCCCGCGGCCTTCACAGCGTTCAGATAGTGCATGGTGGCGCTGTAGTTGCTGGCCTGCACCATCGACGGCATGCGGCCCGTGCGCTTGAAATAGCGCTCCGACCATTGGCGCGCCTTGTCGTCCTGATCCCAATAGAACGGTTCGACCAGGTTGAGCCCCTGCGCGTATTCCAGGCCCACGCTGCGCACGTCCACGATGCTCATGAACAGCGCGGCCACGCGTTGCTTGCTGCCCATGATGCCGAATTCGAACGCCTGCTTGATGCTGTTGATGGTGTCGCCGCTGCCGTTGGCCAGGCCGATGACCTGTGCCTTGGATGCCTGCGCCTGCAACAGGAACGACGAGAAGTCCGAGCTGGCGATGGGGTGGCGCACGCTGCCCACGACCTGGCCGCCCTTGGCCTTCACGACGGCCATGGCGTCGCGTTCCAGCGAGTGGCCGAACGCGTAATCCGAGGTGATGAAGAACCAGCTCTTGCCGCCGTCCTCGATCACGCCATTGGCTACGCCCGTGGCGTAGGCATAGGTGTCGTAGGTCCAGTGCATGCCATTGGGCGAACACGCCTTGCCGGTCAGGTCGGCCGAGCCGGCGCTGGTGAAGATGACGACGCGCTTCATCTGACGGGTCAGGTCCTGCACCGCCAGGGCGATGGCCGAGTTGGGCACGTCCAGGATCAGGTCCACCTTGTCGTTTTCGTACCAGCGGCGCGCCACTGACACCCCGATGTCGACCTTGTTCTGATGGTCGGCCGAGATCACCTCGATGGGCTTGCCCAGCACCTGGCCGCCGAAATCCTCGACCGCCATCTTCACGGCCTCGACGCCGAACTTGCCGGACAGGTCCGCCATCATGCCGGACTGGTCGCCCAGCACGCCGATCTTCACGACATCGTCCGATACCTGCGCCATGGCGGGCACGGACAGGGCGCCCAGCACGCAGGCGGCCAGGCTGTTCTTGAAACGGGTCTTCATGGGGTGTCTCCTTGGGGGCTTTGATTTTGTGCGCGCCGCCCTGTGCCGGGCGGTCATGCGGGGTATTGCACGGTTGAGAAAGCCGGTGTGTCTACTCCAGCGTCTGGCCGGCGTAGGCGTCGATGAACATATTGGGCTTCAGGAAAAAGCTCAGGACGAGGGCGCCGTTGGGCGCACGGGCCACGTGCTGGTTGCCGCGCGGACGCCAGACGTAGTCGCCCGCGCAGACCTCGCCTTCGGCATCCACGATGGAGCCTTCCAGCACATAGGTCTGTTCGACTTCCACGTGCTCGTGCAGCGGCAGCTCGGTGCCGGGCTGCCAGCGGAACAGTGCGGTGAGCAGGCCGGTTTCCTTGTCCTGCATCAGCACCTTCATCTCGATGCCTTCCACCTGCGTGGGTTTCCAGGGCAGCTCGGCCACTTTGAGAAAGCGCGATGCCAAGGGCGGCAGCGCATTGGCGGCGTCGCAGCCGGGGGTTTCGAGGGCCATGATTGTCTCCTAGCCAAAACTTCGTTATCGAAGATAAAGCAAAAATCTTGTTATTGAGTGTTTAAAAATAGTCGCGTATATTGAGATTGATGTCAACTTTGTTTTTGCATCTGGAAAGCAAGGACGACACAGGCCGGACCTAGAGATCCGGTGCATATAAAACAAGGAGACAAGCTTGAAACACGACTATCTGGACCAGACGTTCGGGCTGGCGGGACGCGTCGCGCTGGTGACGGGGGCCGCGCGGGGCCTGGGCTACGCCATCGCCCATGCGCTGGGCCGCGCGGGGGCGCGCGTGGTGGTCAACGACCTGTCGCAGGACGCTTGCGATGCGGCCGCCGCCAAGTTATCCGCGCTGGGCATCGACGCGCATGGCATGCCGTTCGATGTGGCCGACGCGGCCGCGGTGGAAGATGCCATCGCGCGGCTGGACGATGCCGGCCTGTCCGTCGATGTGCTGGTCAGCAACGCAGGCAACCAGAATCGCAAGCCGGTCGTCGAGATGTCTCCGGCCGAATGGCAGGCCTTGCAGAACGTACACGTGAACGGCGCTTTCCATTGCGCGCGCGCCGTGTTGCCCGGCATGGGCAAGCGCGGCTTCGGCCGTATCGTGCTGATGTCGTCGGTGGCCGGGCAGGCGACCATGCCGAACATCGCGGCCTATGCCACCGCCAAAGGCGCCATCGCCGCCTTCACGCGTGCACTGGCCGTGGAATATGGCGCCAGCGGCATCACCTGCAACGCATTGGCGCCGGGTTTCGTGCGCACCGATTTCACGCAGGGCCTGCAAGACAATCCGCAGTTCCAATCCTTCCTGTCGGCCTCGGTGCCGGTGGGGCGTTGGGCTACGCCGGAAGATGTCGCGCCCGCCGTGGTGTACCTGGCCTCGAAGGCCGCTTCGTTCGTCAACGGGCATGTCCTGGCGATCGACGGCGGCCTGTTGGCCCGCATGTAAGGGGCGCGCCATGACGACCTCAAGCACCCCGGCGGTCCTGTCCGCGCAGGGGCTGGTCAAGCGCTTCGGCGGCTTCAATGCCGTGGATGGCGTGACCCTTGCCCTGCACGAAGGCTCCATCCATGCGCTGATCGGCCCCAACGGCGCCGGCAAGACCACTTGCTTCAACCTGCTGACCAAATTCCTGACGCCGGACGAGGGCGTCATCCATTACCGGGGCCGCGACATCACGGCGCTGGCGCCGGAGCAGATCGCGCGTCTGGGTATCGTGCGCTCGTTCCAGATTTCGGCGGTGTTCCTGGGCCTGACGGTGTTGCAGAACATGCGCGTGGCGCTGATGCGCCAGCACGGCGACGGCATGCGTTTCTGGCGCAGCCGCCGTAGCGTCGACCGGCTGAACGAACGCGGAATGGAATTGCTGGACGCGGTCGGCCTGGCCAATCTGGCGGACACGACAGCGGCCATGTTGCCGTATGGCCGCAAGCGCGCGCTGGAAATCGCGATGACGCTGGCGCTGGACCCCGACATCATGCTGCTGGATGAACCGATGGCAGGACTGGGCCAGGAAGACGTGGCCCGCATCGCCGCGCTGATCCGGCGCGTGGCGGTGAATCGAAGCATTCTCATGGTCGAGCACAACCTGTCCGTGGTGGCGGACCTGTCCGACACCATCACCGTGCTGGCGCGCGGCGCCGTGCTGGCCCAGGGCGACTACGCCGCCGTGTCGCGCGATGAACGCGTCATTACCGCGTACATGGGCTCGGACGAGGAGGCGCACTGACATGCTGGACATCAACGACCTGAACGCCTGGTACGGGGAATCCCACGTGCTGCACGGCGTGAACATCGACGTCAAGCGCGGCGAACTCGTCACCATCCTGGGCCGCAACGGCGCCGGCAAGACGACAACGCTGCGCGCCATCATGGGCATCCTGGACAAGCGGCGCGGCTCCATCCGGCTGAACGGCCAGGAAACGGTGGGCATGGCGCCACACCGCATTCCGCGCCTGGGCGTGGTCTATTGCCCGGAAGAGCGCGCCGTATTCCGCAGCTTGAGCGTCACGGAAAACCTGCTGCTGCCGCCGCGCCTGGCCGACGGCGGCATGTCGCTGGACGAGATCTACGCGCTGTTTCCCAACCTGCGCGAACGCAGCGCCAGTTCCGGCGGCAACCTGTCGGGAGGCGAGCAGCAGATGCTGGCCATCGCGCGCATCCTGCGCACCGGGGCCCAGCTGATCCTGCTGGACGAACCCACGGAAGGCCTTGCACCCGTCATCGTGCAGCAGATCGGACAAGCCATCCGCACGCTGAAAGAACGCGGCTTCACCATCGTGCTGGTCGAGCAGAACTTCCGCTTTGCGACCAAGGTGGCCGACCGCCACTACGTCATGGAGCACGGCTGCGTGGTCGATCAGTTGTCGGCGGAAGAAGCGCGTCGCGATCCTGCCCGGATCGCCCGGCGCCTGGGCGTCTGAAAGGAGAATCCCTGTGTTCGAAATTTTCGGTGTGCCGTCCACGGCGCTGTTCGGCCAGCTGTTGCTGGGCCTGATCAACGGGTCTTTCTACGCCTTGCTCTCGATCGGGCTGGCGGTGATCTTCGGCCTGTTGAACATCATCAACTTCGCCCATGGCGCGCAGTACACGGCCGGCGCGTTCCTGGCCTGGATGCTGCTCAATTACCTGGGCGTGAACTATTGGGCCGCGCTGGTGCTGGTGCCGCTCATCATGGCGGTGTTCGCCGTCGTGGTCGAGCGGCTGCTGATTTCCCGCACGTATCGCATGGACCATCTATATGGGCTGCTGCTGACCTTCGGCATCGCGCTGCTGATCGAAGGCGGTCTGCGACAGGCCTATGGCGTGTCCGGCCTGCCGTACACGATCCCGAAAGCCTTGTCCGGCGGCGTGAACCTGGGCTTCATGTTCCTGCCCTGGTATCGCGGATGGGCGGTGGCGGTGTCGCTGGTGCTGTGCCTGGCGGTATGGGTGCTGATCGAGAAGACGCGCGTGGGCGCCATGCTGCGCGCCGCAACAGAGAACCCGACCATCGTGCGTTCCTTCGGTATCAACGTGCCGCTGCTCATTACGCTGACCTACGCGCTGGGCGTGGCGCTGGCCTCGGTGGCCGGCGTGATCGCCGCGCCCATTTACCAGGTCAGCCCGATGATGGGATCCAACCTTGTGGTGGTGGTGTTCGCGGTGGTGGTGATCGGGGGCATGGGGTCCATCATGGGCGCCATCCTCAGCGGCTTCGGCCTGGGCATCATCGAAGGCCTGACCAAAGTGTTCTACCCCGAAGCCGCCAACCTGGCGATCTTCATCATCATGGTGCTGGTGCTGCTGTGCAAACCGGCCGGTCTGTTCGGCAAGCCCTTGCAGGTGCAGAACGTGCTGGCGGCCGAAGCCACGCGCCAGCCGGTGCAACTGAGCCGCCGCGCGATGCGGGTGTCGATGGCGGTGCTGGCGGTGGTGGCGTTGGCCGCGCCCTGGTTCGTCTATCCCACGTTCCTGATGAAGGTGCTGTGCTTCGCGCTGTTTGCCGCGGCGTTCAACCTGCTGGTCGGTTACGTGGGCCTGCTGTCCTTCGGCCATGCGGCGTTCTTCGGCGCGGCGGCGTATGCCACCGGCATTGTCATGAAGGTGCTGGGCGCCACGCCTGAACTCGGACTGCTGGCGGGCGTGGTCACGGGCGGGCTGCTGGGGCTGGCGTTCGGCGCCATCGCCATTCGCCGCCAGGGCATCTACTTCGCGATGATCACGCTGGCCTTATCGCAACTGGTCTATTTCATCGCGGTGCAGGCCGGCTTCACGGGGGGCGAGGACGGCTTGCAGAGCGTGCCGCGCGGCAAGCTGTTCGGCATATTCGACCTGCAAAACGTGATGCCCATGTATTACTTCACGCTGGCCGTGTTCGCGCTGGGCTACGCATTCGTGCTGCGCGTATTGAATTCGCCGTTCGGCGAAGTGATCCGGTCGGTGCGCGACAACGAGCAGCGGGCACGTTCGCTGGGCTATTCGACGTCGCGCTACAAGCTGCTGGCGTTCACGCTGTCGGCATCGGTGGCGGGGCTGGCGGGCGGGCTGAAGGTGCTGGTGTTCGGGGTGGCTTCGCTGACCGATGTGCACTGGCACGCCAACGGCGAGGTGGTGCTGATGGCGCTGCTGGGCGGCATCGGCACGGTGTTCGGGCCGCTGGCCGGCGCGTTCACGTTCGTCTCGCTGCAAAACTATCTGGCGCCGCTGGGGTCGTGGGTGCTGATCGTCCAAGGCGCCATCTTCGTACTGTGCGTGCTGCTGTTGCGAGACGGCATCATGGGATTGGTGTCGCGCGCCTGGCTGGCCGCGACGCGCGCTAACAAGGAGTCCTGATGTTTCTGCATGTGGTGATGTTGCAACTGTCGGCCGCCGCCGATGCCCGTTTTCATGAGCGCGTTCAAGGCTATTGCGACCGCGTGCTGGCCGAATGCGAGGGGGTGTCGGGTTATGCGTTCAGGCCCAATCAGGCCGGCCGCGCCGACGGCCTGACGCACGCGGTGGTGGCGGCCTTCGCCGACGAGGCCGCGCACGACCGCTACCAGGTCTCGCCCGCGCACCAGGAAATGAAAACCTATATGGCGGATTTCATCGAGCGCCTGGTGGTTTTCGATGGGGACATCCCTACGTTTTCCTGAACGAAATGCGGCCGCGCCATGCCGGCCGGAAAGGGATAAACTCGCGGATGATTTTTACCTTCCGCGCCGAGCCAGGGGCGCATGCCCTCGCGGCCCGCGCTGCGGGCCGGGCGCGGAGGTAAGATATTTGGCCGGTTTTCAGTCACGTATTTGTCATAGGTTGATCGCTCATGGACTACGTATTACCTCCCCAGCCGCCCGTCGCGGTGCCCGTGGCCGGCAGCGCCGCGTTGTTTCCGGTGCGCCGCGTCTATTGCGTGGGCCGCAACTACGCTGAACACGCCAAGGAAATGGGCTTCACCGGCCGTGAAGATCCGTTCTTCTTCTGCAAGCCCGCCGATGCGGTGCGCCCGGTGGCCGACGGTGAAACCGGCAAGATGTCGTATCCCCCCAAGACCTCGAACCTGCACTACGAGATGGAACTCGTCGTCGTGCTGGGCAAGGGTGGCCGTGACATCCCGGTCGAGCAGGCCAACGAATGCGTGTGGGGTTACGCGCTGGGTCTGGACATGACCCGCCGCGATCTGCAAGGCGAAATGAAAAAGCAGGGCCGCCCCTGGGAAATCGGCAAGGCCTTCGACGAGTCGGCCCCGATCGGCCCGATCCACCCGCGCAGCGTCGTGGGCACCCTGGACAAGGGCGCGATCTGGCTGGATGTGAATGGCCAGCGCAAGCAGTCCAGCGACATTTCGCAAATGCTCTGGAACATTCCGGAAAGCATTTCCTACCTGTCGGGCCTGTTCGAACTGCAACCGGGCGACATCATCTACACCGGCACGCCGGAAGGCGTAGGCGCCGTGGTGCAGGGCGATGTGATCACGGGCGGCGTGGAAGGGCTGGGCGAACTGCGCGTGCAGATCGTCTGATCCCCCGATTTCGATAGTTTTTGTTCAGGAGTTGACAGCATGCGCGGCAAGATCGTGCTGACCGCCTTTGTCGTATTCGGATTCGTGCTCGCCGGTTGTAATACCGTAGCGGGCATGGGCCGCGATATGTCCCGGGCCGGCAATGCCATCACCAACGCAGCCGACAAGTAATCGTCGACGGCTTGGTCCATGGCAAGAAAAAGCCCCTTGAGCAATCAAGGGGCTTTTTTCATGCGGCGTGCGTGGCGCGTTACAGCACGTCCCCCGCATAGTCGGCCAGGCGGGAACGTTCCCCGCGCTGCAAGGTGACATGGCCGGAATGCGGCCAGCCCTTGAAGCGGTCCACCACGAAGGTCAGGCCCGAACTGCCTTCGGTCAGATAGGGCGTATCGATCTGGGCGACGTTGCCCAGGCAGATCACCTTGGTGCCGGGGCCGGCGCGCGTGACCAGCGTTTTCATCTGCTTGGGCGTCAGGTTCTGGGCCTCGTCGATGATCAGGTACTTGTTCAGGAAGGTGCGGCCGCGCATGAAGTTCAGGGACTTGACCTTGATGCGCGAACGGATCAGGTCCATGGTGGCGGCGCGCCCCCAGTCCCCGTTGCCTTCACCTTCGCCCATGTTGAGCACGTCCAGGTTGTCTTCCAGCGCGCCCATCCAGGGCAACATCTTTTCTTCTTCCGTACCGGGCAGGAAACCGATGTCTTCACCGACGGGCACCGTGACGCGCGTCATGATGATTTCGGTGTAGCGCTTGGTCTCGAGCACCTGCGTGATGCCGGCCGCCAGCGCCAGCAGCGTCTTGCCCGTGCCCGCCTGGCCCAGCAGCGATACGAAATCGCATTCCGGGTTCATCAGCAGGTTCATGGCGAAGTTCTGCTCGCGGTTGCGCGCCGTGATGCCCCAGACGTTGTTCTTGCCGTGGGTGTAATCGCGCAAGGTGGCCAGTACCGCCATCTTGCCGCTGACTTCGCGCACCTGCGCATACAGCGGCATCTGGCCTTCGAAGTAGACGAACTGGTTGACGACGAACTGCGAACACAGCGGGCCGTGGATGCGGTAGAAGGTGGTGCCGCCTTGCTGCCACGATTCCACGTCCTTGCCGTGCTTGTTCCAGAAGTCTTCGGGCAACTGCATCACGCCCGAATACATCAGGTCCGAGTCTTCCAGGACGTGGTCGTTGAAGTAGTCTTCCGCGGCCATGCCCAGCGCGCGCGCCTTCAGGCGCATGTTGATGTCCTTGGACACCAGCACGACCTCGCGCTGCGGGAATTTTTCCTGCAAGGCACGCACGACGCCAAGGATCTGGTTGTCGGCCTTGCCCATGGGCAGGTCCGAGGGCAGCGTGCTGTGGATGGCGGTCGTCTGGAACATCAGCCGGCCGGTGGCGTCCTTGTTGCCCAGCTTGGCCAGCTCCAGGCCTTCATCCAGCTGCGTGGCGTCCTGCACCAGCGCATCCAGCGAGCGGCTGACCTGGCGCGCGTTGCGCGCCACTTCCGACATGCCCTTCTTTTGATGGTCCAGTTCTTCCAGCGTCATCATCGGCAGGAAGATGTCGTGCTCTTCGAAGCGGAACAGCGAGCTGGGGTCGTGCAGCAGCACGTTCGTGTCCAGCACGAACAGCTTGCGCGGTTCGTTCTGGGCGCGCGGCTTGCCGCGCTTGGCAGGAGCAGGGGCGGCCTTGGCCGGACGCGTTTCGGCGCGGACGGCGGTAGGGGCGGCGGGGGCGGGCGGAGGCACCTGGCGCGCGGGAATCTGCGCCTTGCGGGCCGGCGGGGCCATGCCGTCGAGTTCGGGCTGCACGATCAGCTCGTCGTCGTCGTCGTCGGCAAGAGCGGCTTGAGTGTTGGACTGCGCAGCGGCAGTCTTGGTGGTGCGGGCCTGCGCCCGGGCGGATTCGCCCGAGGGGAAGGTCAGGATGGCTGCGGGACGGGTGGGCAACTTCGGAAGCGGCATATGCGTCACTCTCCAGTGTGGGCCGGCTATAGCGCCTGACGGCTGTTCCTGTACGGCTAACCGATGCTTTTTGCGGCCTGCAGGACTTCCTTGGCGTGACCCGGGACCTTCACCCCGCGCCACTCCTGCACCAGCACGCCATAGGCGTCGATCAAAAAGGTGCTGCGCTCGATGCCTCGCACCTGCTTGCCGTACATATTCTTCTGCTTGATGACGCCGAACAGATTGCACACGGTTTCGTCGGCGTCGGAGATGAGCGGGAAAGGAAGTTCGTACTTGGCCTTGAAGTTCTCATGCGACTTGATGGAGTCGCGCGAGATTCCGATGACCACGGCGCTGGCTGCCAAAAATTCGGCGTGCAGGTCGCGGAAGTCCTGGCTTTCACTGGTGCAGCCAGGCGTATTGTCCTTGGGGTAGAAATACAAAATTACGGCACGGCCCTGGCACTGTTCCAGGCTGATCGGACCAATGGTGCTTTCCGCGGTGAATTGCGGGGCGGGCTTGCCGATGCTGGGCGTCATTTCTGTGGATCTCCATTGGGGGGGATGAGAGCGACGACCACGCGTCGGCCCTCTGCCATCAGGATGTTGTAGGTGCGAGAGGCGGCGTGGGTATCCATGATCTCGACGCCGATTCCCATAGCCAACAGGGGACGCAACACTTCGGGACGCAGGAACTGTTGCCGTGCGCCCGTGCCCACCAGCAGTACCTCGGGCGCATTGGCCGGGCGGCTGGGGCTGGCTTCCGGTTCATCCAGGAAAGCCATGGGGTCGCGGACGGGTTCGGTCAAACCGGCCGCCTGATGCAACAGGGAAGAGGTGATGTTGGCCGGCGAGTCAACAGGCCATTCGGTGACTTCGCCTTCGGGGCCAAATGCGACCGACGAGGAAAAACGAACTTGGTTGACCTCGATATAACCCTCACCGTATGCAGTAACGGTGTTAAGGGCGGCCGTCGCAGGATCGGTATGCAGCTTCAATAAAAACTCCGGCTTTATGGGCTTGATGATAGCGCATCAAACTCGCCATGGGTTGCAGTGTTGGGGGCTTCGTTGCTTGACGCCATACGCGGATTCCCTGCCTTGCAACAAGCGGCTTTTTCGCGCGTCGGGAACGTTGAAAAAAAGCCTGTCTTTTCAATGGGGAAACGGACCCGTTTTCGCCCCATTTGCCGCAGGGCCTGCGTTGCGCTAGATTACAGGGTTTTGCTGCGCTGCAATCGTGTGCTGGCGCGGCTTTGAGCCCTTTTCCCCTTCGCGCGACCGCGCCCTGGTTTTTTCGCCCTTTCCGCCCCTAAGGATTCCCATCATGAGGAAGTTCTCTCGCATCGAGCGTTTGCCCCCGTACGTTTTCAACATTACTGGCGAGCTCAAGATGGCGGCGCGGCGGCGGGGCGAGGACATCATCGACATGTCGATGGGCAATCCTGACGGTGCAACGCCCAAGCACATCGTCGACAAGATGGTTGAGGCCACGTCGCGCCCGACCACCCACGGTTATTCGGTGTCCAAGGGCATCCCGCGTTTGCGCAAGGCGATCTGCGACTGGTACCAGCGCCGCTACGCGGTCGAGTTCGATCCGGACTCCGAAGCCATCGTGACGATCGGCTCGAAAGAGGGCCTGGCCCACTTGATGCTGGCGACGCTGGATCGCGGCGACACGGTGCTGGTGCCCAACCCCAGCTACCCGATCCACATCTATGGCGCGGTCATCGCCGGCGCCAACATCCGCTCGGTGCGCATGACGCCCGGCGTGGATTTCTTCGAAGAGCTGGAACGCGCGGTACGCGAGTCCATCCCCAAGCCCAAGATGATGGTGCTGGGTTTTCCCAGCAACCCGACCGCGCAGTGCGTGGACCTGTCGTTCTTCGAACGCGTGGTGGCGCTGGCCAAGGAACACGACATCCTGGTGGTGCATGACCTGGCCTACGCCGACATCACCTTTGACGGCTACGTGGCCCCGTCCATCATGCAGGTGCCCGGCGCGCGCGATGTCGCGGTCGAGTTCTTCACGATGAGCAAAAGCTACAACATGGCGGGCTGGCGCATTGGCTACATGGTCGGCAACCGCGAGCTGGTCAACGCGCTGGCGCGCATCAAGAGCTATCACGACTACGGTACGTTCACGCCCATCCAGGTGGCTTCCATCGCCGCGCTGGACGGTCCGCAGGACTGCGTGAGCGAAATCGTGGCCCAATACCAAAGCCGCCGCGACGTGCTCGTGCGCGGCCTGCACGAAGCAGGTTGGAATGTGGAAATTCCCAAGGCGTCCATGTATATCTGGGCGCAGATCCCCGAGCCCTACAGGGCGATGGGCTCTTTGGAATTTGCCAAGCGTGTCCTGTCGGATGCGAAAGTGGCCGTGTCCCCCGGGATCGGCTTCGGCGAGTATGGCGACGACTACGTACGCTTCGCTCTTATCGAAAACGAGCAGCGCACCCGCCAGGCGGTGCGCGGCATCAAAGATATGTTCCGCAAGGACGGATTGCTGAAATGAATACCCCTGAACGCTCACCCGTCGCGCAAGCCCCCGAGGGCGGCGCGATGCGTCCCATGAAGGTGGGCCTGCTCGGTCTTGGCGTGGTTGGCGGCGGCACGTGGAGCGTGCTGTCCCGCAACGCGGAAGAAATTGCGCGCCGCGCCGGCCGCCGCATCGAAGTCACGCGCGCCGCCGTGCGCGACGTGGCCAAGGCGCGCGCCCGCGTGGGCGACTCGATCCTGGTCGATACCGACGTGCAGGCACTCGTATGCGACCCGGAAATCGATATCGTCGTTGAACTGATCGGTGGCGACACGCTGGCGCTGGAATTGGTGATGAAGGCGATTGCCAATGGCAAGCACGTCGTCACCGCCAACAAGGCGCTGCTGGCCAAGCACGGCAACGAGATCTTCGCCGCCGCTTACGAGCGTGGCGTGATGGTCACGTTCGAAGCCGCGGTGGCGGGCGGCATCCCCATCATCAAGGCGATCCGCGAAGGCCTGACCGCCAACCGCATCCAGTGGGTGGCCGGCATCATCAACGGCACCACCAACTTCATCCTGTCCGAAATGCGTTCGCGCGGGCTGCCGTTTGCCGACGTGCTGGCCGAAGCCCAGCGCCTGGGCTACGCCGAAGCCGATCCCACCTTCGACGTGGAAGGCGTGGACGCCGCGCACAAGCTGACGCTGCTGGCCTCGCTGGCCTTCGGCGTGCCGGTGCAGTTCGACCGTGCCTACATTGAAGGCATCTCGCAGCTGGCCGCCGAAGACATCGAGCATGCCGAGCGCCTGGGCTATCGCATCAAGCTGCTGGGCGTGACCAAGCGTCGCCCCGATGGCATCGAGCTGCGCGTGCATCCGGCGCTGGTGCCGGCCGAGCGCCTGCTGGCCAATGTCGAGGGCGCGATGAACGCCGTGCTGGTCAAGGGCGATGCCGTGGGTCCCACGCTGTATTACGGCCAGGGCGCAGGTGAAGAGCCGACCGCCTCGGCCGTGGTGGCCGATCTGGTCGACGTGACCCGCCTGCACACGGCCGACCCCGGCAACCGCGTGCCGCATCTGGCGTTCCAGCCCGATGCGATGTCCGACACGCCGATCCTGCCGATCGAACTGGTCAGCACGTCGTACTACCTGCGCCTGCGCGTGGACGATCAGCCGGGCGTGCTGGCGGACATCGCCCGCATTCTGGCCGACCGCTCCATTTCGATCGGGTCGATGATCCAGCAGCCCTCGCATATCGGCGGCGCCGACATCATCTTCCTGACGCATGAGGCCGTGGAAGGCAATATCAACCAGGCCATCGAGCGCATCGAGGCGATGCCGTTCGTACGGTCCAAGGTCACCCGCTTGCGCGTGGAGAACCTGACATGAAATACGTCTCGACCCGGGGCGGCATGGCCGCCCAGCCCTTTTCCGACATCCTGCTGGAAGGCCTGGCGCCCGACGGCGGCCTGGCCGTGCCGGAGCAACTGCCCCAGGTGTCCGAGCAAACGCTGGAATCCTGGCGCGGCCTGTCCTACGCGGATCTGGCGTTCGAAGTGCTGTCGCTGTTCGCCACCGATATTCCCGCCGAGGACCTGCGCCGCCTGACGCGCGCAGCCTACACGCACGAAATCTTCAACAGCGAAGATATCGTCCCGCTGCGTCCGCTGGACGGAGGCCTGTCGTTGCTGGGCCTGTCCGAAGGTCCGACGCTGGCGTTCAAGGACATGGCCATGCAGTTCCTGGGCCAGGTCTTCGAATACGTGCTGGCCAAGCGCGGCACCACGCTGAACATCGTGGGCGCCACCTCGGGCGACACGGGATCGGCCGCCGAATACGCGCTGCGCGGCAAGCAGGGCGTGGCCGTGTTCATGCTGTCGCCGCATGGCCGCATGAGCGCGTTCCAACGCGCGCAGATGTACTCGCTGCAAGACGAGAACATCCACAACATCGCCGTGCGTGGTGTGTTCGACGAAGCGCAGGACATCGTCAAGGCGCTGGCCAGCGACCTGGAATTCAAGACGAAGTACCGCCTGGGCGCGGTCAATTCGATCAACTGGGCGCGCATCGCCGCGCAGGTGGTGTACTACTTCCACGGTTGGCTGCGCGCGACCGACAAACCGGGCCAGCAGGTCTCGTTTGCCGTGCCGTCGGGCAACTTCGGCAACATCCTGTCGGGCCATATCGCGCGCAGCATGGGCTTGCCGGTGCGCCGCCTGGTGCTGGCCACGAACGAGAACAACGTGCTGGAAGAATTCTTCCGCACGGGCGTCTATCGTCCGCGTCCGGCCGAACAGACCTACGCCACCTCCAGCCCGTCGATGGACATCTCGCGCGCGTCCAATTTCGAACGTTTCGTGTTTGATCTGGTGGGCCGCGACGCCGCGCGCGTGAAAGCGCTGTGGGCCGCGCTGGCGCAAGACGGCTCGTTCGATCTG
This sequence comes from Achromobacter piechaudii NBRC 102461, assembly GCF_001571245.1. Lineage (GTDB taxonomy): Bacteria > Pseudomonadota > Gammaproteobacteria > Burkholderiales > Burkholderiaceae_B > Achromobacter > Achromobacter piechaudii. The sequence continues at coordinate 1,072,586 of NZ_BCTK01000005.1, forward strand.
TCCGACCTGAAGCCGCAGTTCGAATCGCGCTACGGCTTCGTGTCCGGCCAAAGCTCGCACGAGGCCCGCCTGGCGACCATCCGCTCGCTCTACGACGAGACCGGCGTGCTGGTCGACCCGCACACGGCCGATGGCGTGAAGGTGGCGCGCGAGTTCGTCGAACCGGGCGTGCCGATGCTGGTGCTGGAAACCGCCTTGCCGGCGAAGTTCTCCGAAACCATCGAAGAAGCGCTGGGCCGTCCGGCCACGCCGCCGGGCAATCTGGCCAATCTGGAATCGCTGCCGCAACGCGTCGAGGTCATGGACTGCACTTTGGCCAACGTACGCCGTTTCATCGAGGCGAACGCCAAGGTCTGAACCTGTAACGGCTTCTGCCGTCTGTAAGCGTAAAACCCCTCGCCGGCGCGTCCGCGAGGGGTTTTTTTACGATCGGGGCGTAGCGGTTTACGTTCTTTCGCAATTTGCCCACAACCCGACACGATATCGGGGCCAGGTTCCCGATACAGTGAATCACCTATTCACACTTGGAGAACACGCCCATGAACCTGAAGACCATGACGTTGGCCCTGGTGGTGACCGGAGTTGGGGTACTGGCCGGATGCTCGTCGCCCTCGGTCATTCAGCAACGGGACGGTAGCTCGACCGTGACGCCCGATGAGCCGACTTACGACAAGAAGTCCGGCATGTATGAGTACGACAAGGACGGCAAGAAGGTCCAGATCAACAAGGACGACGTAAAGTCCATCGAAGAGGTCAAGTGACCGCCGTTGCGCCAGTGGCGCGATAAAAAAAGCCCCTTGAGCAATCAAGGGGCTTTTTGCTTGCGACGCGGAATTACTTCGCCGCTTCTTCAGCGTGGTAACGGCCCACGCGCTCGACTTCGTTCTTCGAGCCCAGGATCACGCTGACGCGCTGGTGCAGCTTGTCGGGCTGGATGTCCATGATGCGCTGAACGCCATTGATCGATGCGCCGCCGGCCTGTTCGACCAGGAAGCTCATCGGGTTCGCTTCATACATCAGGCGCAGTTTGCCGGCCTTGCCGGGTTCGCGCGCATCCCAGGGATACATGAAGATGCCGCCACGGGTCAGGATGCGATGCACGTCCGCGACCATCGAGGCGATCCAGCGCATGTTGTAGTCCTTGCCCAGAGGGCCGGTCGTGCCCGCCAGGCAGTCGTCGACGTAGCGCTTCACGGGCGGGGCCCAGTGGCGCATGTTCGACATGTTGATGGCGAATTCCTTCGTGTCTTCCGGCACGCGGATGTTCTCGTGCGTCAGCACCCACGAACCCATTTCGCGGTCCAGCGTGAAGCCGACCACGCCGTTGCCGATGGTCAGCACCAGCATGGTCTGCGGGCCGTACACGGCGTAGCCGGCCACGACCTGCTTGTTGCCCGGTTGCAGGAAGTCGTCTTCGCAGACCGGAGCGCCCGACACGTTGTGCGGCGCTTGCAGCACCGAGAAGATGGTGCCGATGGAGACGTTCACGTCGATGTTGGACGAACCATCGAGGGGATCGAACAGCAGCAGGTATTCGCCCTTGGGGTAGCGGTTCGGAATCAGATGGATGGTTTCCATTTCTTCCGAGGCCATCGCGGCCAGATGGCCGCCCCATTCGTTGGCTTCGAGCAGGATTTCATTGGACAGCACGTCCAGCTTCTTCTGCACTTCGCCTTGGACGTTTTCGCTTTCCAGGCTGCCCAGGACGCCGCCCAGCGCACCCTTGCTGACGGCGTGGCTGATGGCCTTGCAGGCGCGCGCGACCACTTCGATCAGCAGCCGGACTTCCGGTTGCAGCGCTTGGGCGGAGCGTTGTTGCTCCACCAGGTATTGAGTGAGTGTTTTACGTTTCAAGAGGGTCTCCCTATGCTGCGAATTCTAAAGCCTTGGATACGATTTCCTGCACGTTGCGCGACAAGCCCTCATGGGCGCGCACTTGTTGCAGCGCGGCCTGCATGGGCGTGCGCAGGGCTGGCACAAAGCGCGACCAGTTATCCAGCGCGCGCGCCAGCCGGGCCGCGATTTCGGGGTTCAATGCGTCCAGCGCCAGGACCTGCTCGGCCCAGAACGCATAGCCCGAACCATCCGGGTGATGCATGCCGCGCGCATTGTTCAGGCAGAACTGGAAAATCAGCGCGCGGGCGCGGTTGGGGTTGCGCAGCGTGAAGGCGGGATGCGTCATGAGCGCGCGCGCGGTCTGCACCGTGGTCGAGCGGGCGGCCGCCTGCAAGGCAAACCACTTGTCCACCACCAGCGGGTTGTCGCGCCACTTGTCGTAGAACGCCGCCAATGCCTGCTGCGGGAAGTCGCCCTGGCCGAAGTTGATCAGGGCAGACAGCGCGGCCATGCTGTCGGTCATGTTGCCGGCATGCTCGTACTGGTGCTCGGCCAGGCGCTGGGCATCGTGCTCGCCCGCGGCCAGCAAATGGCTCAACGCCAGGTTCTTCAGTGCCCGCTTGCCGGCTGGCACTGGCGCGGGGCTGTATTCGCCCGGCGTCTGGTTGTCGTCAAAAGCCTGACGCAAGGGCTCGGCCAACTGGCGGCCAAGTTCGGCGCGCAGGAAGTCGCGGGCCACGGCCAACGCGGGCGGGTCGACGGCGTGCATGCGTTCGGCCAGCGTCTTTTCAGACGGCAACGCCAGCGCGCGGGCGCGGTAGGCGGCGTCGAGCGCCGGGTCGGTCAGCAGCGCGCGCCACGCGTTGATGAACGCGGTGTCGGCATGCAGGGTGCGGCCTGCCTGACGGGCTTCGGCCAAGGCCAGGATCTGGCGCGTGGCCAATTCCTGGCCGGCTTCCCAGCGGGCGAACGGGTTGGTGTCGTGCGCGGACAGCAGCGCCAGTTCTTCGTCGGTCCAGTCGTAGTCGACGATGACGGGGGCCGAGAAGTCACGCAGCAAGGACGGCACGGGCCGTTCATCGATGTCTTCAAATACCCATTGCTGGCTGGCCGTGGTCAGTTCAAGCAGCGCGGTGTCGCGCGTGGCGCCTTCATGGCGCAGCGGCAGGGCGCGGCCGTCCTGGTCCAGCAGGCCAAGCGCGAAGGGGATGTGGTACGGCGCTTTCACATAATCGGCGCCGGCCTTTTTTTCGACTCCCACGGGCTGGCATTGCTGGGTCAGCGTGACGGTGCAGCGGCGCGTGGTGGCGTCGTGCTCAAGCTTGACAGCGACGCGCGGCGTGCCTGCCTGGCGGTACCAGCGACGGAATACCGACAGGTCGCGGCCCGGGTGTTGGCGGATATAGACCGATTCCATGGCGTCGACGAAGTCGTCGCACGTGACGGCCTGGCCGTCGTGCCGGCGAAAATACTCGTCCATGCCCGCGCGGAAACCTTCCTCGCCCAGCAGCGTGTGCTGCATGCGGATGACCTCGGCGCCTTTTTCATACACGGTGGCCGTGTAGAAATTGCCAATTTCCTGGTAGCTCTCGGGGCGGATGGGGTGGGCCATGGGGCCCGCGTCTTCGGGGAACTGCGCGGCGCGCAGCGCCACCACATCGTCGATGCGCTTGACGGCGCGCGCGCTGGCTGCCGCGGCGGCGTCCATGTCGTGGGCCATCATGTCGGCGCTGAATTCCTGGTCGCGGAAAACCGTCAACCCTTCTTTCAGGCTCAGTTGGAACCAGTCTCGGCACGTGACGCGGTTGCCGGTCCAGTTGTGGAAGTATTCATGCCCGATGACGGACTCGATGCCTTCGTAGTTGGCGTCCGTGGCGCTGGCGGCGTCGGCCAGCACGTAGGCCGCGTTGAAGATGTTCAAGCCCTTGTTTTCCATCGCGCCCATGTTGAAATCATGGACGGCGACGATCATGAAGCGGTCCAGGTCCAACTCCAGGCCAAAGCGGGTTTCGTCCCAGCGCAGCGCGCGCACCAGCGAATCCAGCGCCCATTCGGTCTTGGTTTCAGAACCCGGGTCGCTATAGACCTGTAGCAGCACGTCGCGGCCGCTGGCCGTCTTGACGGTGGTTTCGCGGTGCGTCAGGTTGCCGGCCACCAGGGCGAACAGGTAGCAGGGCTTGGGGAACGGGTCTTCCCATTCGACTTCGTTGCGGCCGTCGGGCAACTGGCGCGAGGCCAGGAGGTTGCCGTTGGACAGCAGCACGGGATATTGCGGCTGCGCCCGCAGCGTCACGCGGTAGCGCGACATTACGTCGGGACGGTCAGCAAACCAGGTGATGCGACGAAACCCCTCGGCTTCGCACTGCGTGAAGAAATTGCCGCCCGATACATACAGGCCCATGAGCGTGGAGTTCGCGGACGGTTTGCAGCGGCTGACGATTTCGACCGTGGCGTCGGCCGGCAGGCCGTAAATGGCCAGGCTGTGCTCGGACAGGTGATAAGCGTCGGCCGCCAAGGGGGCGCCGTTGACACCTACCGACACGAGTTCCAGGTCTTCCCCGTCGAGGATCAGGGCGGCGTCGGCGCTGGCGCCGGGCTTGCGTTGCACGTGCATGGAGCAGCGCACTTCGGTGGCGTCGGGCGCCAGGTCGAAGGCCAGGGCGACTTCAGGAATGTCGTAGGGGTAGGGCTGGTAATCCTTGCGATAAACGGTAATGGGCGTGTCGGTGCGCATGGAGTTGCAGTCCTGGTTTGAACAAGGAGTCTATTGTAGTAGCTGGGCGTGGGCCGCAGTCTGGGGCGTGCGGACTACGGCAAACTTTTTGCCGCCCGCCAAGTCAAAGCTCAGTATGATGGCGCCGTCGCGCGCAACAGGAGTCGCAAAATGTTCCGAAAGTCGTTGTTCAGTGTTGGCCGTTGGGCCGGATTAATGGCCTTGGCCGGAACGCTGGCATTGACAGGTTGCGCCGCGCCTTCCGTTTCCGCGCGGGTGACATCGTTTCAGCAATGGCCTGCGGGCGTTGAAGGACAGACTTACCAATTCGTCGCTGCCGATCCCAACCAACTGAATAATCTGGAATACCAGTCCTATCAGGACATGGTGCGCGCCGGCATCGGCGCAACCGGCCTGGTCGAGGCGCAGCCGGGCGTCAAGGCGCGTTTTGACGTGTCATTTACCTACGGCACCAGCCAGACTCAGGTGATGGTGCGTCGCGCCTACGATCCTTACTTCTATGGCGGCTACGGCTACGGCGGCTTTTATGGGCCGCGTCCCTGGGGCGGCGGCTATGGATACTGGGGCCCGGAATGGGTGGATGTGCCCATGGCAGTCCAACGAAACACCCTGAGCCTGAAGATCCGTGACACGCAGCACGGCGGCGCCGAGGTATACCGTTCCACCGCCTTCATACTCAGCCAGGGCGATGATTTCGTGCGCACGATGCCGTATCTGGTGCGCGCGATATTCGACAATTTCCCTGGGAATAATGGGGCCGAACGCGAAATCGAATTCCCGCTGCGGTAAGCCGCAGCGGCTCTTCCAGACGGGGCTTCAAAATAAAATCGGCGCACCAGATTGGTGCGCCGATTTATTTCTTACTGCAGAATAGGTTTTATTCTTTGATAAGAAAACTATCGCGAGTCGCGCCCGATGCTTCTTCGGCGGCGAGCCAACGCGGAGCTTTGCCGCGGCCGCTCCAGGTTTCACCGGTTTGCGGGTGGCGATACTTGGGGGCAACGGCGCGCTTCGCGGCGGAGGCGGGGCGCGCAGCCGCGCCAGCCTTGCGTCGGCCGCCAGGAGCCACACGTGCGGGCTTGCCCGAACCGTATGCCGCAATGATTTCTTCCGGGGTGATGTCGTATTCGCGCATGGACGTGATGATGGAGCTGATCACGGGCTTGCGGCGCTTCGTTTGAAGGACTTCCGCCTTCTTTTGAAGCTTGTTGATTTCCTTCTCGATCTTTGCTTGCAGAGCTGCGTATGTTTCTCGGGCCATGGTTTGTTCCTGATTATGGAACTGCTTTAATCGCCGGCGAAGTAATGTTTAATTGTTGTGCTTCGCATAATACAGAAGTTACGGGTTGACTTCTCTATTTTCAAGCTAATTACTTTGTATCAAAAGGGCCGCAAAGCCTGTCGGTATGCGGACCAGCGGCAGGAGCAAGTTTTGGGAAGAATATTCCCAAATTTGGGACGATTGGAAACAATGGGCGATTTGGTTCACAAGGCGGACGAATACCCCAAAGAGGCAGGGATTCAGGTGCGTTTTGTTTCAATTCACGAAAAAATCACGCGGTATGTGGCATCCCAGGCCCGGTACGGCAGGGTTATCAGCTATTTAACATGGCAATTCAGAAGCCGGCTTTCCCACACCCGTGAGGCGGGATCGAATTGACCCTGGTTCCCCGCTTTCTTTCTCCAGGCATGCATTTTGGCATTCACAATTTCCTGGATTGATATGACGAGCAAGGCGCCTGAATTCGTCCGATTCCGCATTTTGCGCCGCACTTGTAAGACCAATCCTAGGCAATGAGCTGTCTTGTAGGCCAAGGGAAATGGAAGCCCAAGAATCCACGGATCGGCGTACCAGGCTGTTATGTGGCGAAACAATATTGGTTGTAATTGCTTGGCTTGATACTTACCGCGACGGCCCCATCTTATTCACGCGTGAATAATGTGCGGCCCCCAGGATCCCCGAATGTTGGTCGGAACCGGGACGCGGGGCCCCGGTCGGCGGTACGATACGGTCTTGTGCATCCACGCAACGCGCGTGCGCCCGTGGCGCGCCGATGCCCCCTGAATAGAGCCTATGAAAATCACTGATCCCGCTATTGCTTCCCTTGCCACCGCCAAATCGCTTTTGCTCGACCCTTGGGGCCTGACCGAAGCTGACATGGCGCGCGCACTGGGGGAGATCTTCACCCACAAAGTCGACTACGCCGATCTGTACTTCCAGTACACGCGCAGCGAGGGGTGGAGCCTGGAAGAGGGCATCGTCAAGACCGGCAGCTTTTCGATCAGCCAAGGCGTCGGCGTGCGTGCCGTGAGTGGTGAGAAGACCGCCTTCGCCTATTCCGATTCCCTGTCCGCCGACGCGCTGCTGTCCTCGGCGCACGCCGTGCGCGGCATTGCCCGGCGCGGCGCCGGCAAGGTCAAGGTGGCCGCCCAGGTCGAAGCCGAAATGGGCCGCAGCCTGTACGCCGACATCGATCCCGTCGCCACCCTGAGCGCGCCTGAAAAGGTGGCGCTGCTGGAACGCATCGAGCGCATGGCCCGGGCGCGCGATCCTCACGTCATCCAGGTGATGGCGGGACTGGGCGCTGAATATGACGTGGTGCTGGTGGCTGGCAGCGATGGTCGCTTGGCCGCCGATGTGCGGCCGCTGGTGCGCCTGTCGCTGACCGTGATCGCCGAACGCAATGGCCGCCGCGAAATGGGTCATGCCGGGGGCGGCGGACGCCTGGGCCTGGCCTACTTCACCGACGAAATGCTGCAAGGCTACGTCGAGCGCGCCGTGCATGAAGCCATGGTGAACCTGGAAGCGCGCCCCGCGCCCGCCGGCGAGATGACGGTGGTGCTGGGCTCGGGCTGGCCGGGCATCCTGCTGCACGAAGCCGTGGGCCATGGCCTGGAAGGCGACTTCAACCGCAAGGGCTCCAGCGTGTTTTCGGGCCGCATCGGCGAACGCGTGGCGTCCAAGGGCGTCACGGTGGTGGACGACGGCACGCTGCCCGACCGCCGCGGTTCGCTCAATATCGATGACGAAGGCAACGCCACCCAGCGCAACGTACTGATCGAAGACGGCATCCTGCGCGGCTACATGCAGGACACCTTGAATGCACGCCTGATGAAAACCGCCGCGACCGGCAATGGCCGCCGCGAATCGTTCGCGCATCTGCCGATGCCGCGCATGACCAACACCTACATGTTGGCTGGCGACAAGCCCGCCGAAGAAATCGTGTCCTCGGTCAAGCGGGGCCTTTACGCCGTCAACTTCGGCGGTGGCCAGGTCGACATCACCAGCGGCAAATTCGTGTTCTCGGCATCCGAGGCCTACATGATCGAAGACGGCAAGGTGACCTACCCGGTCAAGGGCGCCACCTTGATCGGCAACGGCCCGGACGCCATGACGCGCGTCACGATGATCGGCAACGACCTGCAACTGGATTCGGGCGTGGGCACCTGCGGCAAGGACGGCCAGAGCGTGCCGGTTGGCGTGGGCATGCCGACCGTGCGCATGGAAGGGCTGACCGTGGGCGGCACCGCCTGAACCACCAATCGGGCCGCCATGATCGATAAAAAACGATGTGACGGCCCGAAAATTTTGTGCTAGAGTCGTTTCCCATGAAATTCGCGTCCCCCGCCTTTTACTTTTATTTTTATGGTTTTCTGAAGCCGCTGGCGGAGGAAGGGACGCACTCAATCTGAAGTTTGGAAAGAATCCCCCCCAAAAAAGCCGCCAGCGAACTGGCGGCTTTTTTTGTGCCGCCAGAATCGGAATGAACCGATCGGATTGGACCCGTTGGCGGGCAACCCAGGAGCAGTACCGTGTCACACAATACCGACGACCTTCGCATTCGAGAAATCAAGGAACTGAATCCGCCCGCGCACGTGATGCGTGAATTCGCATGCACCAAGGAGGCGTCCGACACCGTGTTCGCCGCCCGCCAGGGCATGCACCGCATCCTGCACGGCATGGACGACCGCATGATCGTCGTGATCGGCCCCTGCTCGATTCACGACACGCGCGCCGCCATCGAATATGCGAAGCGTCTGAAGCCGGTGCGTGACCGCCTCTCCGCCGATCTGGAAATCGTGATGCGCGTGTATTTCGAAAAGCCGCGCACTACGGTCGGCTGGAAGGGCCTGATCAACGATCCGGACCTGGACGGCAGCTTCGACATCAATAAGGGTGTGCGCGTCGCCCGCGAATTGCTGCTGGACATCAACAGCCTGGGCTTGCCGGCGGGTTGCGAGTTCCTGGACATGATTACGCCGCAGTACATCGCGGATCTGGTCTCCTGGGGGGCGATCGGGGCACGCACGACGGAAAGCCAGGTGCACCGCGAACTGGCTTCCGGACTGTCGTGTCCGGTGGGGTTCAAGAACGGCACGGATGGCAACGTCAAGATCGCCGTCGATGCGATCAAGGCTGCCTCGCAGCCGCATCATTTCCTGTCGGTGACCAAGGGCGGACATTCGGCCATCGTGTCGACCGCCGGCAATGAAGACTGCCACGTCATCCTGCGTGGCGGAAAGACGCCGAACTACGATGCCGCCAGCGTTGATGCCGCCTGCCAGGACGTGTCCAAGGCGGGTCTGGCGCAGCGCATCATGGTGGACGCCAGCCACGCCAACAGCAGCAAGGATCCGGAAAACCAACCGCGCGTGATCGAAGACGTGGCGCGCCAGATGGAAGCGGGCGATGCGCGGCTGGTCGGCGTCATGGTGGAAAGCCATCTGCTGGGCGGCCGTCAGGACATGGTGCCTGGCAAGCCGCTGGTGTACGGCCAGAGCATCACCGATGGCTGCATCGATTGGGATGCATCGGTCGCTGTGCTGGAACGCCTGGCGCATGCCGTGCGCGAGCGCCGCCGCGTTGCGTTGACCTCGGGCAAGTAAGCGCTTTGCACCGCAAACCGTCTTCCTGGGGCGGTTTGCGGTGCAGCATGCTTGGCGGCGTAGAATATTCAGCTTAACGAAACCCGAGAACACGCTGATCATGAACGCTCCCTTGCACGCTGAAACGTTGCGCCGTGCGGTGCCGGCCGCCTGTCTTGATGCCTTGCGCGCGCGCTTTGGCGACCGCCTGTCCGAATCCGCCGCCGTGCGCGAACATCACGGCCGCGATGAATCGCCTTATCCCGCCATGTTGCCCGACGCCGTGGTCTTCGCGCACAGCACCGAAGATGTGGCCGCCGTGGCCAAGCTGTGCAATGAACACCGTGTTCCCTTGATTCCCTACGGCGCGGGTTCGTCGCTGGAAGGCCATGTCCTGGCGATCCAGGGCGGCATCAGCCTTGACCTGTCGCAGATGAACAAGGTGTTGGCGATCAACGCCGAAGACCTCACCGCCACCGTACAGGCCGGTGTGCTGCGCAAGCAGTTGAACGAAGAAATCCGCAGCACCGGCTTGTTCTTCCCGATCGATCCGGGCGCCGACGCCAGCCTGGGCGGCATGGCCGCCACGCGCGCGTCCGGCACCAACGCCGTGCGCTACGGCACCATGCGCGAAAACGTCATGTCGCTGACCGTGGTGACGGCCGATGGCCGCGTCATCCGCACGGCCGGCCGCGCGCGCAAATCGTCGGCGGGCTACGACCTCACGCGCATCTTCGTGGGTAGCGAAGGCACGCTGGGCATCATTACGGAAGTGACCGTGCGGTTGTACCCGCAGCCCGAAGCCGTGTCGGCGGCGGTCTGCAACTTTCCGACGCTCGATGACGCCGTGCAAAGCGTCATCGAAATCATCCAGATGGGTGTGCCGATCGCTCGCGTGGAATTCATGGATGCTGCCAGCGTGCGCTCGGTGAACCTCTACAGCAAGCTGAGCCTGCGCGAAACCCCGCTGCTGGTGTTCGAGTTCCATGGCAGCCCGGCGGGCGTGCAGGAACAGGCCGAAACCGTGCAAGCCATCACCGCCGAACATGGCGGCATGGACTTCGAATGGGCCGAACGCCCCGAAGACCGCAGCCGCTTGTGGACGGCGCGCCACAATGCCTACTTTGCCGGACTGCAACTGCGCCCGGGTTGCCGCGCCAGCACCACCGACGTGTGCGTGCCGATCTCGCGCCTGGCCGACTGCGTGCGCGACACCGTCGAAGAGTTGGAACGCGCCAGCTTCCCGTACACGATCGTCGGCCACGTGGGCGACGGCAATTTCCACGTGCTGATGTTGCTGGACGCAGACAGCCCCAAGGAATGGGAAGAGTCGGAAACGATCAACCACAACCTGGTGCGCCGCGCCATTGCGGCCGATGGCACCTGCACGGGCGAACACGGCGTGGGTCTGCACAAGATGCAGTTCATGGCAGAAGAGCACGGCGACGATGCGCTGGATCTGATGCGTAGCCTGAAGCACGCTTTTGATCCGAACAACATCCTGAACCCGGGCAAGATCGTGTCCTGGTAATCCGGCCAGATCATCCCTGAAAGCCGACGGTTTTGCCGTCGGCTTTTTTACGTCCTCGCCGGGTTCGATTACCGCTGGTTACGACTCTGTCACGGCGATGATCCCATGGATGCGGGTAAATCCCGGCCTGTTTTCATAGAGCGCTCGCGCTATTGTTGCGCTCATGAATTCACTGGTCGAAACCGGCCTGGCACAAGTGCAGGCGCCTTATTCGTTGCAGCAGCTCATCGAGGCGTTGTCGGCCGCGTTGCCCGCGCACTGCGTATTGTTCCGCGAAGAGGATACCCGTCCCTACGAGTGCGACGGCCTCTCTCTGTATCGCGCGCTGCCCGCCGTGGTGGCGCTTCCTGAAACCGAAGAACAGGTGCAGGCCGTCATGCGGATCTGCAAGCGGCTCAATGCGCCGCTGGTCGCGCGCGGCGCGGGCACCGGCTTGTCTGGCGGCGCGATGCCGCACAGCCAGGGCGTGTTGCTGGGCCTGTCGAAATTCAACCGCATCAAGCACATCGACCTGGCCAGCGCCACGGCCGTCGTGCAGCCCGGCGTACGCAACCTTGCCATCTCCGAGGCCGCTTCGCCCTACGGCTTGTATTACGCGCCGGACCCTTCCAGCCAGATCGCCTGCTCGATTGGCGGCAACGTCGCCGAAAATTCCGGCGGCGTGCATTGCCTGAAATACGGGCTGACCGTGCACAACGTGCTGCGCGTGCGAGTCGTCACCATCGATGGCGACATCGTCGAACTGGGCTCCGAGGCTCCCGATGCGCCAGGCCTGGATCTGCTGTCGGTCTTCATCGGATCCGAAGGCATGTTGGGCGTGGTCACCGAAGTGACCGTCAAGCTGATTCCCAAGCCTGCGTGCGCGCAGGTCGTGATGGCCAGTTTTTCCAGTGTCGAGGCGGCGGGCAACGCCGTCACGCAGGTGATCGCGGCTGGCATGATTCCGGCCGGTCTGGAAATGATGGACCGCCGCGCCACGCACATGGTCGAGCCCTTTGTCTGCGCCGGATACGACCTGGACGCGCAAGCCATCCTGTTGTGCGAATCGGACGGTACGCCCGACGAAGTGGCGCACGAGATCGCGCGCATGGAAGCGGTGTTTCGTGACGCCGGCGCCACGCGTTGCCAGGTGTCCACATCGGAAGCCGAGCGCCTTAAATTCTGGGCCGGCCGCAAGAACGCATTCCCCGCGGCAGGGCGCGTGTCGCCCGATTACTACTGCATGGATGGCACGATTCCGCGTCGCCATCTGGCGCGCGTGCTGGGCGCCATCGAGCAGATGGAAGATGAATTCGGCTTGCGCTGCGCCAACGTTTTCCATGCGGGCGACGGCAATCTGCATCCGCTGATTCTGTTTGATTCGAACAAGCCGGACGAGGTCGAGCGCGCCGAGAAATTCGGCGCGGCGATCCTTGAGCTGTGCGTGCAGGTAGGAGGCACCGTGACCGGAGAGCACGGTGTGGGTATGGAGAAAATAAATCAAATGTGCGTGCAATTCTCTCGCGAAGAACTCGACGCGTTCCTGGCGGTCAAGCGGGCGTTCGACCCGCCTTGTCTGCTGAATCCTGAAAAAGTCATTCCCACGCTGGCTCGTTGCGCCGAATACGGCAAGATGCACGTCCATGCGGGCGAGCTGCGATTCCCCGACCTCGCCCGATTCTAGGACGTATCCCCCATGGAATTTGTCCTGTCGGAATTGTGCGACCAGGTCATGACGGCTCGTGCCGGCCACAAGCCGCTGTTCGTGATGGGCGGTGGCAGCAAGGCGTTCTACGGCAACTATCGGCCGGTCAGGCCGCAAGACGGCCATTGCCTGCTGGACATGACGCCGTATCGCGGCATCGTCAGCTACCACCCCTCCGAGCTGGTGGTGACGGTGCGTGCCGGCACGCTCTTGTCCGAGCTGGAAGCGGAGCTGGCTGAGAACGGCCAGATGCTGGCGTTTGAACCGCCGCACTTTGGCGAAGCTGCCACGGTGGGCGGTTGCGTGGCGGCGGGGCTGTCCGGGCCACGGCGCATGAACGCGGGCGCCTTGCGCGACTTTGTCCTGGGCACCCGGTTGCTGGACTCCGAAGGGCGCATGCTGTCGTTCGGCGGTGAAGTCATGAAGAACGTGGCGGGGTACGACGTGTCGCGACTGTTGGCGGGGTCGCACGGCATCTTCGGCGCGATTCTGGATGTGTCGATGAAGGTGGTTCCCCGGCCTATGGAAGAGCTGACGCTGGTGCTGCCCGCCACGCAGGCGCAGGCGCTTTCCAGTTTTGCGTTGTGGCGTGGCAAGCCTTTGCCGATTTCTGCCACCAACTGGACGGGGGGCGATGGCGATGCCGAAGGCCTCATGCACGTGCGTCTGTCGGGCGCACCGCCAGCCCTGGCCAGCGCGCGCCGGGTCATCGGGGGCGATCCGCTGCTGCCGGATGCGGCGATTGCGTGGTGGCGGTCGCTGCGAGAGCAGACCCACGAATTTTTCCAATCGAACCGCCCGCTATGGCGGCTGGCCCTGCCTCCAACGGCCACGGCGCTGGACCTGGGGCCCACGCTGATCGAGTGGGGCGGCGGGCAGCGCTGGCTCTCGGGCATGCATGATGCCACCGAATTGCGCGACGCCGCCGCGCGGCTGGGAGGGCACGCCACCTTGTTCCGCGTGGGCAACGGCAGGCCGCCGGCCGATGGCGTATTCCATCCGCTGGCGCCCGGCATCGCGGCCATCACACGCCGGCTCAAGCAAGAGCTTGATCCGGCCAGCCTGTTCAATCCTGGCCGCCTGGTTCTGGAGCTATAACGCATGCAAACCAACCTGGCATCCTGGGCCCGCGATACCGAATTGGGCAACGAGGCCGACGCCATCTTGCGGCGCTGCGTGCATTGCGGTTTCTGCACGGCCACCTGTCCCACCTATCAGGTGCTGGGCGACGAGCTCGACAGTCCGCGCGGCCGTATCTATCTGATCAAGCAGGTGCTGGAAGGCGCCGAGCCCACGCAATCCACGCAGCAGCACCTGGACCGCTGCCTGACCTGCCGCAATTGTGAAACCACTTGCCCGTCGGGTGTGCAGTACGGGCATCTGATCGACATTGGCCGCAAGATCGTCGACGAACGCGTGCCGCGTTCGTGGGCGGACAAGTCCAAGCGCAACCTGTTGAGGCGCGCCATGTTGTCGCCCATGTTCGCGCCCGCGATGCGGGTCGGGCAGGCCATGCGGGCGATGCTGCCCGATGCGCTTAAGCGCAAGGTGCCGGAGCGGCGCGATGCGGGCGCGTTGCCCGTCGTGTCCGGGCATGCACGGCAAGTGCTGATGCTGACCGGGTGTGTGCAGCCGGCCATGATGCCAACCATCGATGCCGCGACCATTCGCGTGCTGGATGCGGTGGGCATCGGCGCGCGCATGGCGCCCGGCGCAGGATGCTGTGGCGCCGTCAGTTTCCATCTGGACGCGCAAGAGGCCGCGCTGGCACAGATGCGCGCCAACGTCGATGCGTGGTGGCCGCTGTTGCAGGACACGGCGGTCGAGGCCATCGTCATGAATGCCTCGGGCTGCGGCGCGATGGTCAAGGAATATGCGCATCACCTCAAGCACGATCCCGCCTATGCGCAGAAGGCCGCGGACATCGTTGCACGGGTCAAGGACGTGGCCGAGATCGTGGCGCCGCATGCCGCGCAACTGCGCGCGCGCTTGGCCGAAGGCACGCGCGCCGCGTTCCATCCGCCGTGCACGTTGCAGCATTGGCAGGGGCTGCGGCCCTTGTCAGAGCAACTGCTGGCAGACCTGGGATTTGACCTGCAACCCTTCGCCGACAAGCATCTGTGCTGCGGCTCGGCGGGCGCCTATTCCGTGCTGCACCCGGACATCGCGCTGCAACTGCGCGACCGCAAGCTGAACGCGATTGCGGCGGGTGGGCCGGACGTGATCCTGTCGGCCAACATCGGCTGCATCGGCCATCTGCAAAGCGGCACCGACACGCCGGTGCGGCATTGGGTGGAAGTGGTCGACGAGCAACTGCGCCGCGCGGACGCGTCATAAGGGATTAGGGCTAAGGGCCAAGGACTAAGAGCCAAGGGCCAATGGCGAAGTCGCCGCGCAGTACGGCTTGCCACGAACGCCCGGCCTTGGGCGTTCGCGGCAAGACGGCGGTCTATTCCACCGCCTTCACCATGTCCTCAAGCACCTTCTTGGCGTCGCCGAACACCATCATCGTGCGGTCCATGTAGAACAGCTCGTTGTCCAGGCCGGCGTAGCCCGATGCCATCGAGCGCTTGTTCACGATCACGGTGCGCGCCTTGTAGGCTTCCAGGATCGGCATGCCCGCAATCGGCGACTTGGGATCGTTCTTGGCGGCGGGGTTGACCACGTCGTTCGCGCCCAGCACCAGCACCACGTCGGTCTGCGCGAATTCACTGTTGATGTCTTCCATTTCGAAGACCTGGTCGTAGGGCACTTCGGCTTCGGCCAGCAACACGTTCATGTGGCCCGGCATGCGGCCCGCCACGGGGTGGATGGCGTACTTGACCGTCACACCGCGTTCCGTGAGCTTGGTGGCCAGCTCTTTCAGCGCGTGCTGCGCGCGCGCCACGGCCAGGCCATAGCCGGGCACGATGGTCACGCTTTCGGCGTTGGTCATCAGGAACGCCGCGTCGTCCGCGCTGCCAGACTTGACGCTGCGCTGCTGCCCCGAGCCCGCGTCCGCCGCAGCGCCCGCCTGCCCGCCAAACCCGCCCAGGATCACGTTGAAGAACGATCGATTCATCGCCTTGCACATGATGTAGGACAGGATTGCGCCGGAGGATCCCACCAGCGAGCCGGCGATGATCAGCATCGGATTGTTCAGTGAAAAGCCGATGCCGGCCGCCGCCCAGCCCGAGTAGCTGTTGAGCATCGACACCACCACCGGCATGTCCGCGCCGCCGATCGGGATGATGATCAGCACGCCCAGCACGAAGGCCACCAGCGTCATGATGATGAAGGGCGTCCATTGCTGGGTCAGCATGAACCACACGCCGCAGCCCAGCATCACCAGAGCCAGCGCCAGATTCAGCATGTGCTGGCCGGGAAACACCACGGGCGCGCCCTGGAACAGCCGGAACTTGTACTTGCCCGACAGTTTGCCAAACGCGATGACCGAGCCCGAGAACGTGATCGCGCCCACGAAGGTGCCGATGAACAGCTCGAAGCGGTTGCCAGTGGGAATCAGCATGCCGGCCGGCACGATGCCGAACGCATGCGGTTCGGCCACGACCGCGACCGCGATGGCGACCGCCGCCAGGCCGATCATGCTGTGCATGAAGGCGACCAGTTCGGGCATCTTCGTCATCTCGACGCGGCGCGCCATCAAGGTGCCGATCGAGCCGCCCACGAGCAGGCCCAGCAAGACCCAGCCCAGGCCGATGGTGGCCGTGCCCTCGCGTGCCAGGCCAATGATGAGCGCCGCCGTGGTCAGTACGGCGATCGCCATGCCCGCCATGCCGAAGGCGTTGCCCAAGCGCGAAGTCGTCGGATGCGAGAGCCCCTTGAGCGCCTGTATGAAGCAGACCGAGGCGATCAGGTAGAGCAGGGTGACGAGGTTGAGCGAGATCATTTCGCTTCCTCCTTGCCCGGCTTGCGATCCTTTTTCTTGAACATTTCCAGCATGCGGCGCGTGACGAGGAAGCCGCCGAACACGTTCACGGCGGCCAGCGCGACGGCGAACACACCCATACCGCGCGCCAGCCCCCCTTCGGTCAGCGCGGCCGCCAGCATGGCGCCCACGATGATGATGGCTGAAATGGCGTTGGTCACCGCCATCAAGGGCGTGTGCAAGGCGGGCGTGACGTTCCAGACGACGTGGTAGCCGACATAGATGGCCAGCACGAAGATGATGAGATTCATCAGGGTGGGGTTGATCACTTCCATGTTCAGGTCCTTTGCATCAGATTGCCGCCTTCGCATACCAGGCAGGCCGCCACGATTTCATCGTCGCGCTGGATGGCCAGCGCGCCGTCCGCATTGATGATGAGCTTCAGGAAGTCCATGATGTTGCGCGCATAGAGCGCGGACGCATCGGTGGCGACCAGACCGGGCAGATTGGTCAGGCCGATGATCGTCACGCCGTGCTTTTCGACGATCTGGCCGCGTTCGGACAAGGGGCAGTTGCCGCCACGTTCCACCGCCAGATCGACCAGCACCGAACCGGGCTTCATGGCTGCGACGGTGTCGGCGGACACCAGCGTCGGGGCCGGGCGACCCGGAATCAGCGCGGTCGTGATGACGATGTCGGCCTGCTTGCAGCGTTCGGAGACGAGCGCCGCCTGCCGCGCCATCCAGCCGGGTGGCATGGCCCGCGCATAGCCGCCTTTGCCTTCGGCGATTTCGCGTTCCTCGTCGGTTTCGAAGGGCACGTCGATGAACTTGGCGCCCAGGGATTCCACCTGTTCGCGCGCGGCGGGGCGCACGTCCGAGGCCTCGACCACCGCGCCCAGGCGCTTGGCGGTGGCGATGGCCTGCAAGCCGGCAACGCCGGTGCCCAGCACCACGGCGCGCGCGGCCTTGAGCGTGCCAGCGGCGGTCATCATCATGGGAATCAAGCGGCCGTAGTGGTGCGCGGCCAGCAGCACGGCCTTGTAGCCGGCCAGGTTGGCCTGGGAAGACAGCACGTCCAGGCTTTGCGCGCGCGTGATGCGCGGCGCGGATTCCAGCGCGAAGCCGGTCAACCCGGCCGCGGCCATCTGTTCCATGCCCTCGGCGTCGAACGGATCGAGCATGCCGATGACGACGGCGCCCCGTTTCATATGGGGCAATTCTTCGGGGGAGGGGGCGCGAACCTTCATGACGAGGTCCGCGCCCAAGGCATCCTGGGCGGAACCGAGCGTGGCCCCCGCGGCCTCGTAGGCGTCGTCGGGATAGCGGGCGGCGGCGCCGGCTCCACGCTCCACGACAACGGTGTGTTTGCCGCCTATGTACTTCTTGACGGTCTCCGGTGTTGCTGCGACACGGGTTTCCCCGTCTCGGGTCTCTTTGGGTATCCCGATGTGCATCGACGCCTCTCCTCAGAAGGTTCGCCGTAGTTATACAGCCTTTGCCGCCGCCACGCGCACTCATTGCAAATGCGCGCGGCGATCGGGACCGAGGGTTCGCGTTGGGACGGGCAAAAAAAAGCCCCATGGCGAACCATGGGGCTCGGGTTTTGCAACCCACTTGCTCCGGCCAGTCTTACCACGCCGCTGGCCGGCTACTTGCACGCAAACGTCCGGCGTCAGGCCGTTTGCGCGCGAGTCCAGTTGATCAGCGCGGCGGTCAGGTCGCGCAGATCGGCCTTCAGGCGGCCATAGTTTTCAGTCGGACGCAGCGAGACTTCGTCCATGTACAGCTTGCGGTTGATCTCGATCTGCAAGCTGTGGCGGCCTTCCTCGGGGCGGCCGAAGGCGCGCACCAGTTCGACGCCCTTGTACGGGTCGTTGACCGTGACGTTGTAGCCGCGCTCGCGCAGCCAGGCCGCGATGAATTCGCGGAAAGCCGGATCGCTGGTGCTGCCATCGCGGTCGCCCAATACGAAATCGGGGTGGACCAGGCCGGGGCGGTCGGTGGCGAAGGCGCCGGCAACGCTGGGCATGGAATGACAGTTGATGTGCCAGACCTTGCCGAATTTCTTGTGCGCCGAATCCAGCACCTGGGCCAGCGCCGCATGGTAAGGCTTCCAGCAGGCTTCGATGCGATGGCGCACTTCTTCAACCGTCAGCTTGCGGTTGTACAGCGGCGTGCCGTCATCGAGCATGCGCCAGATCAGGCCCTTGCCCAGCTTGACCTTGGGCGATGCGTTGATGGCATCGGGCCAGGCGGCGTCCAGCAGCAGTTCGTCGATCTCGTCGGACGCGCGGTTGGCGTCGATGTAGGCGCGCGGAAACGCGGCGGCAACCATCGGCACGCCCATGTCGAGCGCGTCGCCCCACAAGTCGTCAACCCAGGTGTCCTCGGCAGTGCGCAGCGCGCCAAAGTCCACCGCGGCGGCGAAGTCGGGAGGGTAGGCGGTGCCACTGTGCGGAGAGTCCAGCACAAGCGGGGCCGAGGACTCCGAATCCGGATATTGCTGCGGAAGGTCGAGCCGGTAAGACAGGGGTTGGGTAATTCGCATATAGAGGTGTTGCGTTCGTGTATCGGAGGCCCGCGCCGCGCCTTGTGGCATGGCGCGGGCCGAAGATCGCTTAGTCGATCTTCACGTTGGCTTCTTTGGCGATGCGCTTGTTCTTGGCGATTTCAGCGGCGATCTGCTTGCCGAAGTCAGCCGAGCTGTTGGCGGCGGGTTCAGCACCCAGGCCTTCCAGGCGCGACTTCACGTCGGCGTCAGCGCTGACCTTCTGCACGGCGGCGTTCAACTTGGCCAGGATGGGTTCCGGCAGCTTGGCCGGGGCAACCAGGCCAAACCACGACGCGTCGTTCACGGCCGGCAGGCCGGCTTCGGCGAACGTGGGCACGTTCGGCAGGCTGGCGACGCGCTTGGGCGAGGCGACGGCCATGGCGATCAGGCGGCCGGACTGAACGTGCGGCAGCGTGGACGGCAGGTTGTCATACATGACATCGACCTGGCCGGCCAGCGCGTCGTTCAGCGCCGGGCCCACGCCACGGTAAGGAACGTGCATCAGATCGGTGCCCGAGGCCATCTTGAACAGTTCGCCCATCATGTGCGAAACCGAACCGTTGCCGGCGGACGCGTACGTCAGCTTGCCCGGCTGGCTCTTGGCCAGCTTGATGAAGTCGGCGATGTTCTTGGCGTCAACCTTGGGGTTGATCGTCATGATGTTCGGCACGGCAGCCAGGTTCGAGATGGGCGTGAAGTCCTTCTCGCCATCGAACGGCAGGTTCGGGTAGATGGCCGGGTTGATGCCGTGCGTGCTGACCGTGGCGATGCCCAGGACGTAGCCGTCCGGCGCGCTGCTGGCAACGAAGGCGCTGCCGATCGAGCCGCCGGCGCCACCGCGGTTTTCCACCACGACGGTCTGGCCCAGTTCCTTGCCCAGCTTGTCCGCGAACAGGCGGCCGACGATATCGGTGGTGCCTCCGGGCGGGAAGGGAACGATCAGGCGGATGGGCTTGGTCGGATACGCATCTTCAGCGTGCGCGATACCCGAGGTCAGCGGCATGGCCAGGGTCGCGGCAGCGACACACAGGCCCAGTACTACGTTACGGCGTTGCATGGATTCCCCTAATAAATGGAAAGCGAATGCGCAAAGGCACTCGCAAACGCAACGATTCTTTCCTGGCGGGGCGGTTTGCGCAAACGAAAGTTTCTCCGTAAGCTATGACTTTTTTTCATGCCTCCGGTTTGCCAGCACGGTTCGGGCGTTACTTTTGTGTAACTTTTCCGCCTGCGGCAGGCCGTCCGAAGGCAGGGGGGAAGCTCCCCCGATCAAGCCCCGCCGGGGCGGGAGCCCCACACGACGTGGGGGCGATATATGCGACGTTTCTGTCCCTCATTAACGGATCTTCAAGCGTTTGAAGTGGCCGCGCGGCACAGCAGTTTCACGCGCGCGGCGCAGGAACTGTGCGTCACGCAAGGCGCGGTCAGTAAACAGGTGAAACATCTGGAAGAGTTCGTAGGCGTCGAACTATTCCTGCGCATCAGGCAAGGCCTGGTGCTGACCGAGGCGGGCCGCAGTTATCTGACCAAGGTTCAAGCGGGGCTGGGCCAGATTGAAGCGGCCACGGTGGAGCTGATTGCGCATCAAGGGCAGGGCGGCACGCTCAACCTGACCTGTATGCCGACCTTCGGCGCGCGCTGGTTGATTCCGCGCCTGACGGCCTTCATGCGGCTGCGCCCGGACATCCATGTCGAATTCCTGCCCCACCGTCAGGGCTACGATTTTTCCACGCCTGAATTGGATGCCGCCGTCCGCTTCGGCGAAGGCATCTGGCCGGGAAGCGGGGCCGACTACATCGTCGGGCGCGAGATCGTCCCGGTATGCAGTCCGCGCCTGATCCCCGGTGGCTGTCCTTCGCCGGAAGCGTTGCTGGCCTATCCGCTGCTGCATCACACGTCGGCGCTGGAAGGCTGGCGCGATTGGTTCGAGCAGGCCGGTTGCGATAGCCGGCGCAGCCTGGAAGGCGCGCGCTTCGATCAGTACGCGCTGCTGTCGCAGGCGGCCGCGGCCGGTTTTGGCGTCGCGCTGATCCCGCGCTGCCTGATAGAAGACGAGTTGCGCGATGGCAAGCTGGCCGTCGCCATGCAGTTGCCGATCCGCGCGCGCATGGGCTACTACCTGTGTTATCCCGAGCAGAAAGCAAACCTGCCCACTTTGCAGGCGTTTCGCGCCTGGCTGATGGAAGTGTCGCGCGCGGCTGAACCGCAGCCTCAAGAAGACGCTTTGTCCGAACTAAAATAGCCGCATCATGAGTCAAATATCTACCAAGAAAGGCCGCGTTGTCGTGGGCATGTCGGGCGGCGTCGATTCTTCGGTCACCGCCTGGCTGCTCAAGCAGCAGGGCTACGAGGTTGTCGGCCTGTTCATGAAGAACTGGGAAGACGACGACGATTCCGAATACTGCTCCACCCGCCAGGATCTGCTGGACGCCGCCAGCGTCGCCGATCTGGTCGGCGTGGAGTTCGAGTTCGTCAATTTCGCCGCTGAATACAAAGACCGCGTGTTCGCGGAGTTCCTGCGCGAATACTCCGCTGGCCGCACGCCGAACCCCGACGTGCTGTGCAACGCCGAAATCAAGTTCAAGGCTTTCCTGGACCACGCGATGGCGCTGGGCGCGGAACACATCGCCACGGGCCACTACGCCCGGGTGCGCGAAGTGCCGGCCGAAGGCGGCGGCACGCAGTTCCAGCTGCTCAAGGCGCTGGACGCGTCCAAGGACCAGAGCTACTTCCTGCATCGGCTGAATCAGGCGCAGTTGTCGCGCACGCTGTTCCCGCTGGGCGACATCCACAAGACCGAAGTGCGCCGCATCGCGCACGAGATCGGCCTGCACAATGCCGCCAAAAAGGATTCCACCGGCATCTGCTTCATTGGCGAACGCCCGTTCCGCGAATTCCTCAACCGCTACCTGCCTACCGAGCCCGGTCCGATCCTGACGCCGGAAGGCCAGCAGGTCGGGCGTCACGAGGGTCTTTCGTTCTACACGCTGGGCCAGCGCAAGGGGTTGGGCGTGGGCGGCGTGAAGGGACGCCAGCGCGAAGACGGCACGGCCGAAGCCTGGTACGTGGCGCGCAAGGATCTGGAACGCAACATCCTGTACGTGGTGCAGGGGCATGACCATCCCTGGCTGCTGTCCAGCCAGTTGCAGGCGCAGGACGCCAGCTGGGTGGCGGGCCACCCGCCAGCGATTGCCAGCTACGGCGCCAAGACGCGCTACCGCCAGGCGGACGCGGCCTGCCGTCTGGATCAGGCCGCCGACGGCACGTTCGCGCTGGATTTCGAAGTGCCGCAGTGGGCCGTCACGCCGGGCCAGTCGGCCGTGCTATACGATGGCGAAGTCTGCCTGGGTGGCGGCATCATTCTGTAGCGAGGCGCACCGGCCGGGTGCGTGCGTGTATCAGCAAGGCCCCGTGGGCGCGACGCCTGCGGGGCCTTGTTCATAAGACCAAGAATTCAAAACGAGAGGAGAAGGTTGTGGATGTTTCGATGGTGATTTGCCTGCTGGTGCTGGGCGCGGTGGTCGGCTTCGCGGCGGGTTTGCTGGGCATCGGCGGCGGGATGCTGCTGGTGCCATTTTTGACAATGCTGTTCGCCTGGCAGGGCATGCCGCCCGAGCTTGTCGTGCACGCCGCCATCGCCACGTCGATGACGTCCATTCTGTTCACCTCGATCTCCAGCGTGCGGGCGCACCAGCAGCGCGGCACGATCAAATGGAACATCGTGTGGGCCATGGCGCCCGGCATCATCATCGGCGGCCTGGTGTCCGGCGGCGCGGTGTTTGCCGCACTCAGCACATTGTGGCTGTCGCTGTTCTTCGCGTTGTTCGTCGGCTATTCGGGCTGGAGCATGCTGCGCAACAAAAAGCCCAAGCCGGCTCGTCAGATGCCAGGCGTGGTGGGCACCAGCGCGGCGGGGGCGGGCATCGGGTTCTTGTCCGGGCTGGTTGGCGCGGGCGGGGGATTCCTGTCGGTGCCGTTCATGGTCTGGTGCAACGTCGCCTTGCACAACGCCGTGTCGACGTCGGCCGCGCTGGGCTTTCCCATCGCGCTGGCCAACAGCGTGGGCTACGTGGTGTCGGGTCTGAATGAAGGGACCTCGCGCCCCGGCATGCTGGGCTACATCTATTGGCCCGCCTTGCTGGCGCTGGTGTGCACCAGTGTCTTGACCGCGCCCCTGGGCGCGCGCATGGCGCATCGCCTGCCGGTGCAGACCTTGAAGCGGGTGTTCGCATGCTTGCTGTTCGCGCTGGCGGCCTACATGCTGTTCAAGGCCTGGCAGACTTTCGCGGCCCAATAAGGGCTGCTGCGCAAGGCAGGCGTGGGCGGCGGCCATGGTTGAACCCGTGGTCGCCGCCCATCTTGTTTTCCGGGCGTGCAATGCAAACCGGCCGCAAGGCGGCCGGTGGTCAATCGCCCGTGCAAGACGGGCAGGCGAAGGGGGTTCAGGCCGTCTTGGGCACGGTGTCGATGAAGGACTGGCGTTGCGCCAGCTTGTCGTACAGGCGAGCCAGGTTCAAGTGGTTGGCGCGCCAGTCCAGCGCGGCGAAGCGCAGATCCAGGTAGCCCAGCGCGCAACCGACAGCGATGTCGGCCAGGCTGTAGTTGATGCCCATGCAGTGGGCGTTGTCACCCAGGCTTTTGTTCATGGCGTCTAGGCTGGCGTGGATCTTGCCGTATTGGCGCTCGATCCATTCCGGGCTGCGTTGCGCCTCGGGACGCTGGTTTTCCTTGACGATGGCGACACAGGCATCCAGCACGCCGTCGGCGATGGCTTCCCAGCACTTGACGGCGGCGCGATCGCGCCCCTGCTGCGGAATCAGGCGTGCGACGGGCGACAGGGTGTCCAGGTACTCGACGATGACGCGCGAATCGAACAGCGCGCCGCCATCTTCCATGACCAGGCAGGGAACCTTGCCCAGCGGGTTGTACGTTTGGATCTGCGTGTCGGCGGACCAGACGTTTTCGAGTTCAAGCCGGTAGTCCAGCTTTTTCTCGGCCATGACGATACGCACTTTGCGTACGTATGGACTGGTAAGCGAGCCGATCAGTTTCATGGAGTCACAAGCGGAGTCGAAAAGCGGCCGAAGTATAGCAGGCCGTAAGAGGGTCACACCGTCCGCCGGCCGGAATCTTCGCCAGTTTGCCACAATGTTGCGCGCCCTCGGATGATAAAATCGTCGGGTTTTCCCATCCGCAGCCCTTTCTTCTCCAGACCATGCAAATCGCCGACCAGTTGAGCCAACTTAATGCCCTTTCGCCATTGGATGGCCGTTACGCTTCCCGGAGCGACGCGCTGCGCGGTCTGCTGTCGGAAGCCGGCTTCATGGCGCACCGTGTCGAAGTCGAGGTGGCCTGGCTGGTCGCCCTGTCCGACGCCGGCCTGCCCGAACTGCCCACCTTTTCCCAGGCCGCACGCCAGCGCCTGCAACAGCTGGTGCAGGATTTTTCGGAAGCCGACGCTGCCCGCATCAAGGACATCGAACGCGTCACCAACCATGACGTGAAGGCGGTTGAATACTGGTTGAAAGAAAAAGTGGCCGACGATGCAGAGCTTGCCCGCGCCGCCGAATTCATCCACTTCGCCTGCACCTCCGAAGACATCAACAACACCTCGCACGCGCTGATGCTGTCGCGCGCCCGGGACCAGGTCGTGGTGCCGCGCTTGCAGGAACTGGCCGCCAAGCTGAACGACATGGCCGTGGCTCAGGCCGATCAGCCGATGCTGTCGCGCACGCACGGCCAGCCGGCCAGCCCCACGACGCTGGGCAAGGAATTCGCCAACGTGGCCGCGCGCCTGAACCGCGCCATCGCCGCCGTGCAGGCCGTCGAACCCCTGGCCAAGCTGAACGGCGCCACCGGCAACTACAACGCCCACCTGTCGGCCTATCCGGAAATCGACTGGCCCGCGTTCAGCCAGCGCGTGCTGGCCGGCCTGGGCCTGACCCAGAACCGCCACACCATCCAGATCGAGCCGCATGACTGGATGTCGGCCTTGTTCGACGCCATCACGCGCGCCAACATCATCGTGCTGGACCTGGACCGCGACGTCTGGGGCTACGTGGCGCTGGGCTACTTCAAGCAGCGCCTGAAGGAAGGCGAGGTCGGTTCCTCGACCATGCCGCACAAGGTCAATCCGATCGACTTCGAAAACTCCGAAGGCAACCTGGGCCTGGCCAACGCCGTGCTGCGCCACCTGGCCGACAAGCTGCCGATTTCCCGTTGGCAGCGTGACCTGACCGACTCCACCGTGCTGCGCAACCTGGGCGTGGGCCTGGGCTACTGCCTGGTGGCGTGGGATGCGTGCATGCGCGGCCTGGGCAAGCTGGAAGTGAACACGGCTGCGATCGACGCCGACATCGACGCTTGCTGGGAAGTGCTGGCTGAACCCGTGCAAACCGTCATGCGCCGCTATGGTTTGCCGCAACCCTACGAACAACTCAAGGCATTGACCCGTGGCAAGGGCATCACCGAAGAGGCCCTGCGCGAATTCATCCAGGGTCTGGCATTGCCCGAAGAACCCAAGGCTCGTCTGCTGGCCATGACACCCCGGTCATACATCGGGCTGGCCGCCGAGCTGGCGCGGGCGGTATAGTCGCCATGCCGCGCGCGTCATGCGCGCGGCGCACTTGTTGTTCTTACGGGAGATTGCAATGCAAAAGTTGTCCACGCTTGTCGCGTTGGCCTGTATGACCGTGGCGCCGTTGCTCGCGACGACCGCGTCGGCGCAGTTCGCCAAGCCCGAAGACGCGGTCAAGTATCGTCAATCGGCGTTGACGCTGATGGCTTCGCACTTCGGTCGCATGACGCCGGTGGTCAAGGGCCAGGCGCCTTACGACGCCGCGCAGATCAAAGCCAACGTCGAAGTGCTCAAGACCTTGTCGGCGCTGCCGTGGACGGCTTTCGGGCCGGGAACGGAAGGCGGCGATGCGCGCCCCGAAATCTGGAGCGACGCTGCCGGCTTCAAGCAAAAGCAACAGGCTTTCCAGGACAATATCGTCAAGTTGTCGGCTGCTGCCGACGCTGGCGACCTGGACAAGCTGCGTGCCGCCTTCGGCGACGTGGGCGCCAGCTGCAAGGCTTGCCACGACGCGTATCGCAAGAAGAAGTAAGCCGCTGCCGTCTTCGGACGGCGTCGATGCTTGCCAAACAAAAAGCCCCCCGATGCATCGGGGGGCTTTTTGTTTTCAGGCAAACGAATCGGCGCGTTGGCTGATTACGAAAATGACATATCGGCCACGATTTCCAGTGACCGTATCCACAGCACCAGGCCCGTCACGCACGCGCCCAGCACCAGCGCGCGCAACCACACGACCAAGCCGTCGTGGGCGGGAGGCGTGCCGGCGGGCACGTCCTTGGCGTCGACATTGCCGGTGATGATGGCTCGCACCAGACGCTTGCGGCGAACCAGCGCGTACCACGCGACGGCCAGCAGGTGCAGCGCGATCAGGCCGATGATGACCCACTCGTTCAGCTTGTGCCATGAGGTCATCGCGGCGGCGGTGGCTTCGCTGACGTGACCGAACAGCGGGCCCTGCGTCATGATGTCGTCGGTGGTGAACAGGCCGCTGACGGCTTGAAAGCCGATGACCAGCAGCAGCGCCAATACCGACAAGGCGCCCAGCGGATTGTGCCCGGCGGGGGCGGCCGCGCCTTTCAGGTACTTCGCCACCGCGCCAGGGCCGCGCACGAAGGTGGCGAAGCGCGCATAGCGGGGGCCGACAATGCCCCAGAGCAGGCGGAAGATGATCAGGCCCAGCGCGGTACAGCCGAAGCGCACGTGCCAGTCCATATACAGGCCACCCAACTTGACGCTGACGAACGCGCCAACGATACAGACGACAAGCGCCCAGTGAAATAGACGAGTGGGAAGATCCCAGATCCGAACCGCGAGTCGGTTGTTCTGCATGTTGAGATTGCCAGGGGCAGGGGGCTGTGTTGCGAGCGACTTTATCACGCCACAATGAAATCGCCGCGCATCAGGCGCGGCGAGGTTTTCAGCGAATCGGCGCGTCGCGCCGATGGGCTTTAGTGCGAAGCGTTGCGCACCGATTCGATACGATGCACATGCTCGTGGCGAAAGCGGATCCGCTGGCCGGGCGCCTTCTGCGTGGTATTGCCGCAAGCCACGACTTCCGTGGTGTAGGTCGTCGTGCCGTTGATCGGCGCGTTGAAGATGACCGTTGCGCGGATGGCCGGGCCATTGGCCGGTTGCAGATGAACGATGTCGCCGATGTGAATCGGGGTGTTGTCCAGCGTCGTGTGAGCCGGGCGGCGGATCAGATCCGAAGTAGTGAAACGAGTATTCATGGTGTGTGTTCTCTTAAGTTCTAGTTATTAGAAAAGCTGCGTGTTGCGCATGCTGCGAAGGGCGGACGTACCAAAAGCGCCTCGCGTCCTCGCGTTTGCCCTGTCGCCGGGTTAATTCAGACAGGGCAGGCATGACACTAACGCATAAGTGTTGCCGTCAGTTTGCGCATTCTCATGTTTTTTGCGTGCGCGCGTAACGGGGTGCTGCGGGGGTGCTGCGATCCGGCGCCATCGGTCAGTCCTGGACGGCATCGGTTCGAGCCTGTGGGCGGTCATGTCAAAGCATGTGCCTGCGGGCTCAAGGTTCGCTCAGAGCGGGTTGACTCTGGCGGGTGCTGTGCGACCTGGGCTGTGATGGGTTATCACGACCGGGCTGCAACGAGTGTTGTCGCTTCTTGCCAAACCGGACTGGCGGATTGGTGAAGATGAGGCGGGGTAATGCAAGGGATCCGGATGGACGCTGGCGATTTGCGTTTTCGCGTTATGGGTTTTTGCAAACCTGGAGTTGTCGCAAATCGGACTGTCGTCCGGGAGGCCGGGTGGCGCGCGGTTTTCGCGGGCGGGTACCCATGTTTATGCCCCTGATCTGCTATTTTCGGCCAATTTATTCTGCGAAATATGGGGCGCGAAAAAGCATTAGTCGTCGATATTATCGCGTCAGGTGCGGCTTGGCAAGTGTTTTTTTGGAAGGGGACAGAAGCGCCGGGCGCGGCAAGTCTGTCCCTGTGGCGTGTCAGTGCTGGGCCGGGCGGGCCTGCCGCTGGGCTTCGATGATCAGTCCTTCCAGCCGCGGGGACATCCGTAGCGCGACTTGCGCGCCCATCGACCCGTCGGGCTGACGTTCGGTTTCCAGCGCCAGGCTGATGCTTTCGTCATTGAACGCCTCGGGCGCGGCTTCGATTTCAACGTAGCGCGTCAGCAGCGCATCCACCGCCTTCTGGGCGTCTGCCAGGGCCTCGTCCGACAACTGGCCTTGTCCCAGGTACTGGTTCACCAGACGCGCCAGGTCGTCCATGAAGTACAGCAGCGCGGCCGCGCCTCTGCAATCGGGCAAAGTGAAGCCCCAAGGGGTGGGAGTAGCGTGTTGGGTCATGGGTGATGCGGGCCAGGTTGCGAGCGGCCGGTTGGCCGGAATTGCGCATTTTAAGGGAAAGGGCGGGCGCACCGGCTGCGGCCGCAACGGGCTTGAGGCATACTTTCGAGCCTTATGATCCGACCCGCCCATTCCCGCGACCTGGCCTGCCTGGCCGATATCGAACGTTCGGCCGCGCAACGTTTTCGCGGCACGGCCATGGATTGGGCCGCAGACGGCGATCCCCTGTCTTTGGATGTTCTACTGCAGGCCCTGCTGGCCGGCTTGCTCTGGGTCGCCGAACGCGAAGATCAGGTGTGTGGTTTTGCGCTGGCCACGCCTGTGGAGGGCGACCTTTTCCTGACGGAAGTGTCCGTGGCCTTGCCCGCGCAAGGTCAGGGATGCGGCCGCGCGCTGATGCAGGCCGTACTGGACCATGCGCGCAATGCGGCCAGATACGAAGCCGTGCTGCTGACGACGGATCGCCAACTGCCTTGGAACGCGCCGTTTTACCGGAGGCTGGGCTTTCATGACGTGGCGCCGCCCTATTCAGCGGCATTGCAGGCGCGTTTGCTGGCCGAAGTGCAGGCTGGCTTTGACCCCGAACGACGCTGCGTGATGGCCTATCCGCTGGCTCGATGAACGCACCTGATGCTTCCGACAGTCCTCTGTGTCAACTCGCTTCGATCGCAACAAATTCCGCCCTCGGTCGGCGCGCAGCGGGCGCTTCGGGATAATCTGCCCCCATGCGCCTGCTTGCGCTTGTCCGTAAGGCGCACCCAGGCAAGTCCGATCATCAATCCGCTGAAGACAAGGAGGATACGCATGTCACTATGGCGAGCCTGCCTGACAGGGCTGGCGATGGCGTCGATGCTGTTGATAGCGGCGTGCGTCAATAAAGAACCCCAGGAGCGCGCAGCGTTCATCCAACTGCTGCAAGCGCGGGTCAATGACGATGCCTTGTTGCCGCTGCCTACGCTGGACAAGGCCGAGAAAAAAGCCGTGGGCGACTACGCCGACGCCTACGAGGTCATTACCGATTTCCAGCTGCAAATGGCCAAGTCGGCGCAAGACATGCATGCGGTGCTTGAGCTGGAGACGATCCGGTCAGTGGGTGAAATCATGCAGCGGCAGGCCGGACTCGAGGTCGCGCGGAAAACGCTGGCCGACAGCGCGGGCCGGCTTGAGGATGCGCGTTCGAAGGCCGATAGCGCGCGCGCCAAGCTGCAATTGCCGGCCGACCTGGCGCCCGTGTATGACGGCGTCTATGACGAGGCCGTGACCGACCCTGCGACTGAGCTCATGCGGGCTGCTTCAAGAATGGACTCGGTGGCGCGCGATGCGCTTGGCATCGCGGCCTTCGTGGCGGCCAACGCCGCCGATATCCAGTTGGTGGAGGGCCAGGCGCGCGTGGCGACGCCCACGCTACAGCAGGAGCTGAACCTGCGCCTGCAAGGGCTGAACGCGCAATCGGACGCACTGACCCAGGCGCGTCGCACGATCCTGCTGGCCGCGCGCCGCGGCGAGTGACCCGGCGCGGACTTGCGGGCTTTGTACAATGCGGGTCTCGCGGCGTTCGCCGTGCCTGGAACGGAACATGAGCGAATCATCCAGCTTGCACCACAGAACCTTTCTGCTCCTGCTCGTGGTGGTCTCCATCGCGTTCGGCTGGCTTTTGTGGCCTTTCTACGGCGCTGTTTTCTGGGGCGCCATTCTTGCGATCATCTTCGGACCCTTGCAGCGGCGCCTCGTCAAGCGCATGGGCGGTCGGCGCAACCTTTCGGCGCTGATCACATTATTGGGCGTACTACTGCTGGTCATCCTGCCGCTGGTGGCGATCTCCGGTTCGTTGGTGCGCGAAGGCGCGAATCTTTACCAAAGCATCAAATCCGGTGAGTTGAATTTCGGCGCGTACTTTCAGCAGGCGATGGCGGCGTTGCCCCCGTCCGTACACGACGTGCTGGCCCGCTTTGACCTGGCCGACATTCCCAGCCTTCAGGAAAAGCTCAGTGCGGGCGCGATGCAGGCCAGCCAGTTCCTGGCGACCCAGGCACTGAGCATCGGACAGGACACGTTCCAATTCGTCATCAGCTTCGGCATCATGCTTTATCTGCTGTTTTTCCTGCTGCGCGACGGGCCGGAACTGTCGGCACGCATCAAGCGCGCCATGCCTCTGAGCGAAGCGCACAAGCAGCATCTGTTCCGCAAGTTCACGACCGTGGTGCGCGCGACCGTCAAGGGCAATATCGCGGTAGCGGCGGCGCAAGGGGCGTTGGGCGGCATCATCTTTTCGGTCTTGTCGATCCAGGGCGCGCTGCTGTGGGGCGTGATCATGGGCTTTCTGTCCTTGCTGCCGGCAGTTGGCGCGGGCCTGATCTGGGCGCCCGTTGCGATCTACTTCCTGCTGACGGGCGCGGTAGTCAAAGGCGCGGTGCTGATCGCATTCGGCGTGCTGGTCATCGGCATGGTCGACAACGTGCTGCGCCCGATCCTGGTGGGCAAGGACACCAAGATGCCCGACTACGTGGTGCTGATTTCCACGTTGGGCGGCATGGCGCTGTTCGGCCTGAACGGCTTTGTGATCGGTCCGCTGATCGCCGCGCTGTTCATGGCAAGCTGGGATCTTTTCTCGCCCACGCCCACGCCCAGGTCCACGCCCGAGCGCCAGGACGAGCTGCCGCTGCCGCCAAAGTAGCGGCATCGGTCCGCGTTTGCCCGGCTTCGGTCAGTGCAGGCGCAATAGCCGGTCGCCGATGATCAGGTCCAGGTCGGTGCGGGGGCGGGTACGTACCAGCCCCTGCTTCAGGGCCTGTTCCACATCGTCCACGCCCGTGACGTCGTCGATGGGCTGTTCAAAGCTGATGGCGTGCAGGTTGCCCAGGTGGCGCCATTGGCCCGCGGCGTCGGGCGCGAACACGCTGAACTTTTCGCGCTCGGGGTATTGTGCGGCCGCCGTCGGCGCCACGTACAGGATCAATTCATCACTGCCGTCGCCCGTCAGGTCGGCGAAGATCACGCGGCAGCGCTGCGCCGGCGCGGGATGAGCCACGCGCCGATCGGCCTCGCGCGGATCAGCCTCGTGTAGATCGGCATCGCGTGTATCCGCCGAGGTTGTGCAGGCCCGCGCCAAGGCGGGATATTCGCGCCGCAGGTAGCGCCACCAATCCGGCGGAATGTCGCGGCCCTCGGGCACGGTGGCAAGCGGCCCGGGCTCGTCAGAAGCTTGGGCTGCCCTCTGTTCCAACGGGTCGTCCCAGCGGAAATAACCCCCCTTGAGTGTTTCTTTTGCGGCCTCGGCGATGCGAGGGTCGCGCGCATCCGCCGCGCCATCGGCCAGGCGGCGCAGCGCGTCGAGCCCCCATATGCCGTAGTCGCTGCGCATGGCGTGAAAGCTGAAATCCTGCGGTTCTTTGCGCCCGTCGATGAGCCGCTGCAACTGGCTGTCGGCGGTCAGCCGCAGCGGGTTGGCAAGCGGCGTGCTGAACGCCAGCAGCAATGCCAGCGTCGCAAAAGCCGCTACCAGATTGGTGACGGCGAGCGCCGCGTGATGGTGCGCGCCGCGCAGCGCGGCCCACGCATAGCCCGCTCCGTACAACACCAGTATCGCGGCCCCGCCCACGCCCCACGCGCGCAGCACCGTCCACCCGTACTGCTCGACGCGAACCGCCGCGCCGTACAAGGCTACGGCTGCCAATGGCAACAGGCACGCCATGGCCCAGCGCAGCAGCCGGCGCAA
This sequence comes from Achromobacter piechaudii NBRC 102461, assembly GCF_001571245.1. GTDB lineage: Bacteria > Pseudomonadota > Gammaproteobacteria > Burkholderiales > Burkholderiaceae_B > Achromobacter > Achromobacter piechaudii. Next base: position 1,104,773 of record NZ_BCTK01000005.1, read on the forward strand.
GCGTGGTCCAAAGGGATCCGCATGCGCTCCGTCCTGCCACGCCGCGTTGATCAGCTTGATCCACACCAGCGAAAACACGATCAACGCGCCTGCGGACAATTGCACGGCTTGCAGGCCAAGCGCCAGCCTGGCGGCCAGCGCGATGGTGAAAGCCAGGCCCACCAGCGATACCAGCGGCAGCAGCCACGCGTTGAGGGTCAGCCATGCGCGTTGCAGGATATCGGTCAACGCGGGCCGGCGGCGCACGCCCACCAGGCACGCGGCAAGAATCATCGGCCACACCAGAAAGCGGAACGTCGTGTCTTCGACCAGATTGCGTATGGCTCGAATGCCGATCATGTCGAACATCGCTCCGGCAGCGGCCATCAGCAGGTACACGGATGAAGCCAGGCAAAGGCTCAACCCCAGGTGGACCGCGTTGCGCCAAGCGGCTCGGAATAGGGCGGGGTAGTTCCAGCCAGCGCGGTTGACGTCCAGAGCCTGTATCAACGGCAGCGATATGAAACCTGCGATGCCGGTCAGCAACAGCGCCATTGCGGTTTCGCCTCGGCCTGCCCATCCGCCGTTTTCGTTCGGCAGGGACCCAAACGCGGCGGTCATGCCGTAAGCAGTGACCAGGGGCAGCGCTACGCCAAAGACAACCAGTGCCACCCCCCAGCGCCGCAGGCTTTTCATGCCGGAAAGCAAAGCCGCCGCAAGCGGAGTCAGCGTCAGCCATTGCAGCAGGAAATACAAGGCGAAAGGATGGCCCCAAGGCCAGGCCCGGTGCGCGATCAATTGATGCAAGCCCGCGCCGAGCAGCGCGGCGATGGCGCCATGGATCAGGACGGTCCGATCCGACGCGTCCAGACGCGTTGTGCCGGTGCTTTTCAGGGACAGATTATTCATGGCGGCGATAGTAGCAATCCGCCCGCCATCGCGCGCGCCGGGGTGGATGAAACCGTCATCAAATCGTCGCCCGCGCCGATTTTTCGGAGTAAATTGGGGACGCGCTACATCGCAGCCGAAAGAGGTGAAAGCACCTTAAAAAGGCGTCTGAGCGCGGATTGTGCGGTTGCGGGCATCTGCAATAATTTCTGAATTTCATCCGTCCCGACCCGTCGGGGGGGACGTATCGGGAGGCGCATGGTTCCAAGGGGCAAGACAATGGCGGATGCTGAAAGCCTGCCTGGCGTGCGCACGCGCCCTCCACACCGGTACTCGATGCGCGCCGGTCTGCTGACACTCGTATTTGCCTGTATTTTGCCGGCCCTGGTGGTGGCGTCGGTGGCGGTTTACGAAAGCTATGTCGTGCAGAAAGAACGCATCTTGCGGGACACGATTTTCCTGGCCCGCAACCTTGCCTCCACACTTGATCGCGAAATGACGGGCGTGGAATCTGGCTTGCAGATGCTGGCCGCATCGCCGGACCTGCTCAGTGGCGACCTGGCCAGCTTTCACCAGCGTGCGCGGGATTCCTTGCGCTTTCAGATCGTGGACAGCTATGTCCTGACCGACGCGGACGGGCAACAGGTCATCAACACGCTTGCCCCTTTTGGTTCGCCGCTTCCGTCCAGCGGCGCGCCGGAAGAGCTGCACCGGGTGTTCACCACGCGCGCACCGGTGCTGACCAGTCTGTTCACCGGGGGCGTCAGCCGCAAGCAGACCATCGCGCTGGGCGTGCCGGTCGTGCGCGGGGACCGCGTCATCTACAGTTTGAACGTGGGCTTGTCGCCGGACCGTATCGGCAACGCATTGGCCCGGCGCAGTCTGCCAGAAGGCTGGGTGGCGGCGGTGCTGGATGGCTCGGGAACGATCGTCGCGCGCACGCGCGACGGCGCGAAATTTGTCGGGCAAAAAGCCGTGCCCGCACTTGCGCGGGCCGTGCAACAAGAAAACGAAGGCGCGTTCGAATCCATCACCAAGGACGGCACGCCCGTCTACACCGCCTTCAGCCGATCCTCCGTGTCGGGGTGGACGGTGGCCGCTGGCGCGCCCATGAGTCTGGTGACGACGGATCTATATCGTTCAATAGGCTGGCTGGCGTTGGGCACCTTGTTTGCCTTCGGCCTGGGGCTATGGTTGGCGCTGCGGCTGGCCAATCGCCTGACCTCGGCCGTGCAGGGCCTGGTCGGGCCGGCGCTGGCGTTGGGCGAAGGCCGCACCGTCGAACTCGCTGGCACCAGCGTCAAAGAGGCCGAAGAAGTCGGTACCGCCTTGCTGCAAGCGTCGCGCATGTTGGCCCACGCCCAGCACCTTGCGCATTACGATCCGTTGACCGGCCTGTGCAATAGGGTGCTGTTCGGCGAACTGGTATTGCGCGAACTGTCCGTCGCCCAGCGCAGCGGCGAATCCTTCGCGCTGTTGGCAATCGACCTGGATGGCTTCAAGGCGGTCAACGACCTGCACGGCCATGCCGCGGGTGACACCGTCTTGAAGGAAGCCGCAGATCGCATGGCGCGGGCGATACGCGTGTCGGACGTAGCGGCTCGATTGGGCGGCGACGAATTTGCCGTGCTGCTGATGGGCGTGGGTCAGGAGCAAGCGCAGGCGGTGGCCGAAGCGCTGGTTGAAAGCCTGTCGCTGCCGTATCCAGGCATCGACGTGGCGGTGTCGGCAAGCGTTGGCATCGCCATCTATCCCGACTCGGGCATCACGATGTTGCAACTGCTGGAGCGGGCCGACGTGGCGCTCTACAAGGCAAAGAAAGAGGGCAAGCGGCGCGTGGCGTGGGACCGATAAGGCCCCAGCCACGCGCCTTTCAGGCATCGGGCCGTCAGGTTTGCTGAGGCGCCAAAGCCGTCAGCACTTCGCCCGATGTCAGGCGATAACGCCGTTCGCCCAGCGCAATAACGCTTTCTCCTTCAGACGTTCTCATGATGTAGCGCGACGCCGCGATCGGCGGCGGGTCTGACGGGCCAGGATCATCCGCTTGCAGGAAAACCTCGATCCGATAGAGCCGGCCAGACTCTGTGCTGGCCAACACATCGCTCAATCTGCGTATGGAAATAGCCATGCGCCTGATACTCCCTCTTATTGGATGCTGCTGTGGGTCTGTTATGTATCCTGACGCGGATATCGCCGCGTCGGTTGGGTCACTACGATAACGATTGGTTTTCGCTACACTGCCCGCCTGCCGCCGCTGGTGCACGGGGACGGCGGAAGGGTTAAAGCCAACAAGCGGAAGCGGTTATGCCATTGTCTCCCGGCCGAAATACGGCCACATTTTTCGGTCTGCTGGCGATCTTGCTGTGGGGCACGGTCGTTGGTCTGATCCGTAGCGTCAGCGAGCATTTCGGCGCCATCGGAGGCGCCGCGCTAATTTATACGGTAGGTTCCGCCTTTCTTGTGTGTCTGCTCGGGTTTCCAACGTTACGAAGTTTTCCGCGCCCTTATCTCATTGTCGGAAGCGTGCTTTTCGTCGCTTATGAAATCTGTCTGTCGCTGTCGCTGGGCTTCGCGCTGGATCGCAGCCAGGCAATTGAATTGGGCATCGTCAATTACCTGTGGCCGTGCCTGACGGTGTTGTTTGCCATCGTCATGAACGGGCAGCGCGCCAATGCATGGGTAGTGCCCGGCATATTGCTGTCGGTATGCGGAATCGTTTGGGTCGTGGGCGGATCGAGTCTGTCTTGGGAACGCACGCTGACGAACATTTCCAGCAACCCCCTCAGTTATGGGCTGGCGTTGGGTGGCGCCATTATCTGGGCCGTGTACTGCAACGTGACCAAACGATATGCCCAGGGAAAAAATGGCGTGGCGTTGTTCTTTACGCTCACCGCCACGGCCCTGTGGGCAAAATATTTCATCAGCGCCGAGCCGCCGCTGGTATTTACCGCTGCGGCCACGCTGGAGCTTTGTGTCACCGGCGGCGCGATGGCTGCCGGATACGCGTTGTGGAACGTGGGAATACTGCGAGGCAATCTCACGTTGCTGGCGACGGCGTCCTATTTCACCCCGGTGCTTTCCACTTTTTTCGCAGCCGTTTGGCTGGCCACCCACCTGACCGCGTCGTTCTGGCAAGGGGTGGCGATGGTCACCGCCGGTTCTTTGTTGTGCTGGGCGGCGACGAAAAGCAAAGCCGCTCAAGGCGGGTAGCCTCGCGCGGCGGTAACCGGGGTGTGTATGCCGTCAGTCGATCAGCATGGACTGCGCGACCGCGTATCCCAACGGGATCAGCAAAAGCGATGCAAAGGTTGAACTGACAATCGCCGCCGATATCTTCAGCAGGGGCTCGGGGCCCGCGCTTCGAATCGTTTGAATCACCAAACCGACGATACCCATAACCATCAAACAGCTGATTACCACTGCTACGTAAGTCATGTTGTCTCCGTCCTCGCCTGATTAAAGGGATTCGGCGCCGCGTTGTGCGGTCTGTATGTTTGTGCTGATTGTGCGCCTGTATTTGCGGACTTGGCCCTAGGGTTTTCCTGGCGCAATGATCGCGGTGTGGCGTTTTTGCCGCGCGGTGTGCAGCAATAAATCATGTGCGCCCGCAGCAATTCAAACGGCGTAGGCAATGCGCTTCGGCAATGAGCGGATTGCGCTACGATGGCGGCGTCTCATCCCGGAAAAAGGCGGCAACATGCCGAACCGATTGCGCCCTGGCACGCGGGCCACGCTTCAAGTCAGGCAATTGATGCCGGGCGAATTTGCCTGGATCATTACCTTGCTCGACCCCGAAACAGGCAATGTGCAGAGCACCAATTATTCAGAAAAGCGCTACGGCAGCCAGGATGAAGCCTCGGTAGCCGGCAAGGCCGCGGTCGTGGAATTTTTGGGTCGAGACGGAAAGATCGGCGCGGTTCCAGGACGCGACGGTAAGCCCAGGCCGTAGGCGCGCGTTATCGATGAATGCTCAAAAGCCCTCGCATGAGGGCTTTTTTATTGGCCGCGCGCGCGGCGTGGAGCGGGAACGGCACTTGCTGAAGACGGGGGCAGCGCGCTTTGCGCCGCAAGAGGAGAAATCATCATGTCCCAATCCCCGCATCGAGAGCCCGGCCTGCCGGACGATCTGCCGCCGGATGATCCGTCGTTGCCCGGCAATCTGCCGCCCGACGACCCGCTGCCGGACCCCAATCAGCCGCCGGATGATCCTCCGGCCGTTGACCCCACGCCACCCGCGCCGGATCCCCGGTTGCCGGGCACGATCGACCTGGCCTGAGCGCCACGTCCGAATTTTCCGATAAGTCTGAAAAGGAGTCTGTCATGCGTTCCATTTTGCTGTGGCTGCTTGGCGTGCCAATTCCCATCATCATCCTGCTGGCGCTTTTCTGGCATTGATGCTGGTCGGCTCTTGCATCGGCGTCGGTTCGGCACTGCGCGATACCGACGTGAAATAACAATGAACAAGGAATCACCATGGAAAACGCATCATCTTTGAGCCAACCCTACGGCGCCATACCGCCGCGCGAGTCGGCGGTTTCGGCGGTGTCCTGGGCTGCGGTATTCGCGGGCGCCGTGATCGCCGCAGCGCTGTCGCTGGCGTTGTTCGCCGGTGGCTCCGGGCTGGGCTTTCTGTCGGTCTCGCCGTGGGGCGACGAGGGCATGTCGGCGCCTGCCGTAGGCATCAGCATCGTCGCATGGATGCTGTTCACGCAGATCGTGGCATACGGTATCGGTGGGTACGTCGCCGGTCGTCTGCGCACCAAGTGGGTCGATGTGCATTCGGATGAAATCTATTTCCGCGACACGGCGCATGGCTTTCTGGTCTGGGCGTTGAGCGCGGTGGTCAGCGCGGCCCTGTTGGGCTCCGCTCTTGCGACCTTGGCCTCGGGAGCGGCGAAGGCCGGTGCTGCGGTAGCGGCCGGTGCGGGTACGGCGGTCACTGCCACGGCAGCGGCCGGCGCCAGTGGCGGCGGCATGGATCGCGCGACGGATTACTTCACCGACACTTTGATGCGTTCCGATCGTCCCGAAGCCACCGGCAATCGCGACGCCGCCCGCACGGAAGTGGGCCGCATCGTGGCGATGAGCCTGGCTCGCGGCGACATGACGCCCGAAGATCGTGACTACGTCGTGAAGGTGGTGGCCGCGCAGACCGGCCAGGATCCCGCCGTTGCGCAGCGCCGCGTCGAGCAGACTATCGCCAACGCCAAGAAGGCAGCCGACGACGCCAAGCAAAAGGCCAAGGAAGCTGCCGACAAGGCACGCAAGGCCGCCGCCGCGTTCGCGCTGTGGGGTTTCGCATCGATGCTGATCGGCGCTTTCGTCGCCAGCCTGGCCGCAACCTGGGGCGGCAAGCGCCGCGATATGCTGCGTAAGCTTTGAGGAAACTTAGGGTCTAGAGAGTTCAAGCTTGGCCTTGATAGTTCCCTCAGCTCTGCGATGCCAAAGGCCCTCACTTCGGTGAGGGCCTTTTGTATTCTTGTAGCGCATTCGCGGATTCGAACAGGCGACCTTCAGATCATGATGTCGCGAGGGTGTTATTTTTCAATCGTCTATCGGCATGATGGCCGCCTGCGTGATGGCCTACGCCTTGGTCGGGCGGCGAGGGCGAGCGATAGCGGCTCTCGGCTGCACCCTGGTTGGCGGCGATGTGGATGGAGGTCTGCGACGCTCGCCTCTTTATACGAGAGAGACAATGTTGCCGAAGGCTGCAACATCAGAATTTGTCCGGGCGGCGGGAGCCGCGTGCAAAGAAATTCCGAGCGCGCCCATAACCTTCAGGATGGTCGCGAAATCTGGGGATCTATCACCGGAAAGTGCCTTGTACAGGCTTTCGCGGGACATGCCAGTTTGCTTTGCTATTTTTGTCATGCCTTGCGCGCGAGCGATATCTCCCAGCGCTTTTGCAATAAACGCGGCATCGCCTTCGCTATCTTCTATGCACGCATCCAGATAAAGCGCCATCTCTTCGGGTGTACGAAGCCGCTCTGCAACGTCGTATTTTCTAGTTTTTAGCTTTTCCATGTTCCCGCTCCTTTACGCAGGGAGCCTGATCTGAACGCGCGCTTGCCACTACTGCAAACACGCTTTGCCTTTCTTAAAAGGCAAGAGGTTAAAGGCGGGCGACTAGCCTGTAAGCTCTTGCAATGTCAGCTTGCTGAGTAGACTTATCACCCCCTGCCAAGAGGATTACCAGCGTTCCATCATTGCGCTGTGTGTAATACACCCGATAACCGGGGCCTACATCGATCCGTAGTTCTGCAACACCCTTCTCGAGGTTTCGGTGGTCACCCGGGTTGCCTCCGCGCAACCTTTCAATACGTGCCTGGATCCTCGCGCGAGCCCGCAGATCTTTTAAATTCGCTTCGAACTCATCGTAGTCGCTGGTGCTTGCTACTACTCTCATTTCTTGATCCCCTCACGTCTCGCTCCCTCCTCGGTCATGAGAGTGAATCGTATCCTATGGGATACATAAAGGCCAAGTTTATGTAGCCTTTAGGATACGTGCAAGGCGATCAGCGTCGCCTGGGTCCGCCAATGCAAAAGGCCCTCACCGAAGTGAGGGCCTTTTGCATTACAAATTCTGGTGGCGCATCCCTGATTCGAACAGGGGACCTGCGGATTATGATTCCGTCGCTCTAACCGGCTGAGCTAATGCGCCATCTTTTTCGTCTTTCAGTGCCGGTCATCTGTTCGATTTCCGCAGCGCTGATCAGCGAAGAACGAAATTCTAGCATAAAAGTTTTTTCGCGTGCAAGCGGGTGCGTCGCAAAAAATCAGCAAGCCGAATCAAGCATCTCGCGCGAGGCGGATGCCCGAGAATTGCCACCGTGCTTCGGGCGGAAAAAAGTTGCGATAGCTTGCGCGGATATGATCGCGCGGCGTAATGCACGAGCCGCCCCGCAACACATATTGATTGCACATGAACTTGCCGTTGTATTCGCCTACCGCCCCTGCGTCCGGCTTGTAGCCGGGATACGCATCGTAGGCGCTGGCGGTCCATTCCCAGGCGTCGCCAAACAATTGGACGGGGCCGCCCGCGCTGTTGCGCGCCGGAGCGGGGCGGGGTTCCAGGTGGCCGTTTTCCAGCATGTTCGCGCGGCCGGGAAAGACCGGATCCGTCTGTTGGCGGGCTGCGTGCTCCCATTCGGCTTCGCGCGGCAGGCGCACGCGCGCCCACCGTGCGTAGGCGTCGGCCTCGAAGTAGCTGATATGCGTGACGGGCGCCTGCAATTCCGGTTCGCGCATGCCGCGTAGTGTGAAGACCTGCCAGTCGTCGCGTTGGCCTTGCCAGTAGAGCGGGGCTTGCCAACCCTCGGCGCAGACGCGGTCCCAACCTGCCGACAGCCAAAGCTCGGGCCGCTTGTAGCCGCCGTCGCGGATGAATGCCAAATACTCGTGCTGCGTGACCAGGCGGTCGGCCAGGTAGTAGGGCGTCAGCAGGACCTCGTGGGCCGGGCCTTCGTTGTCGAAGCCAAAGCCTCGGCCGTCGTGACCGATACGCGTGATGCCCCCGCCATAACGCGTCCAGCCGGCCGGCGTGGCGGGCGGCAACGCCGGCGAGCCGCCCGCCACGTAGGCAGGTTTGAGCGGATTGAAGGACAGCATGTGCTTGAGATCCGTCAGGATCAATTCCTGATGCTGCTGCTCGTGGTTCAGGCCCAGTTCGAGCAGGGCGTCAAAGGCGGGATCGCTACCCCCCATGCGCGAGATCAGATCGTGCATGGCCGCATCGACATGCTGACGATATTGCAGCACCTCGGACAGCGCCGGGCGCGACAGCAGGCCACGCTGCGGGCGCGGATGCTTCGCGCCGATGGCGTTGTAATAGGAATTGAACAGCATGCGGTACTGCGGATGAAAGACGGAATAGGCCGGGTGGAAGTGAGTAAGCAGGAAGGTTTCGAAAAACCAGGTGGTGTGCGCAAGATGCCACTTCACGGGGCTACAGTCCGGCATCGACTGCACCTGGCAATCTTCGGGACTGAGCGGGGCGGCGAGCGCGGTGCTGGTGGAACGCACGGCATCGTAGCGATCGTGCTGGCCGGCCTGCCCGCTGGCGTAGGGTCCGGTGGCGGGGTGAGTCAGCAGGCAGGCAGGTTCCATGGCGATCCTCCAGTGGCGTTGATGAACTGCCCGCGTCATGCGCGGGCGCTGAAAACCGAAAACCAGCCGCGCGAATCCGACCAGTGAGCAATGTCTTGAAAACCCGCGCGTTGCAGCAGATCCGAGAACGCTTGGGGTGTGAACTTGTAGGAGTTTTCGGTGTGGATGCGGTCACCGATCCGGAACTCGCGTTTGCCGCCCGGCCAGGACACGCGGACGGCGCGTTGTGCTTCCAGGTGCATTTCCACGCGAGAGCGGGCGCTGTTGAACAAGGCGACGTGGCGCCAATCGGCCACGTCGAAATCGCTATTGAGCACCGAGTTGACGTGACGCAGCAGGTTCAGGTTGAAGGCGGCTGTCAGATGCAGCGCGTCGTCGTAGGCGGGTTCAAGCACCTGCTTGGGCTTGACGCGGTCCACCCCCACCAGCAAGCCACCGCCGTCGCACTGCGCGCGGATCCGCTTGAGCATGGCGAGCGCATTCTCGGGATTCAGGTTGCCGATGCTGGAACCGGGATAGAAGAACAGGCGCTGCGCGTCGGGAACGCCAGCGGGCAGGGCCAGGATTTGTGAAAAGTCCTGACCGACGGGCGTAACGTTCAATTCGGGATATGACAGCCGCAACCGTTCGACGGCGGCTTGCAGATAGTCGGCCGAGATGTCGATGGGAATGTAGTGCTTGGGACGCACGCGCGCGAACAGGCGTTCGGCCTTGACGCAATCGCCCGCGCCCAGGTCGATCATCGATTGCACCGGCCCGACGTGGCGCGCGATGTTCTGGCCATGGGTCTGGAAGATCTCTGCTTCACAGCGCGTGGGGTAGTACTCGGGCAGTTGGGTGATGGCGGTGAATAGCGAGGAACCCAACGCGTCGTATAGGAATTTGGGGTCGATATGGGCGGGGTCGTCCAGCAGCCCATCACGCAGTTCGGCCTGCTCGGGACTGGGGGCCTGGGCGTCGTCCGCAACGAAGGACGGCGCGGCGGGAGCGAGCATTGCAGAAGGGGAAACCATGCGTTCATTTCCTTTTTTAGGCGGTTGAAGCGCATTGCAAGGGGGTTATTGTGGCGGCCGGTGGGGCTCCGGTGTCAAGCGTTAAGCCGCTGAATGCAATGGACTTTTACGAAATCGGAACCGGCCGCCAGTCGGGGCGGAACAGGCTCCACGCAGATTCCCCAGCAAGTTTCGGGCCGCTGAAATATCGAATTACGGCTGGTTGCGAAAGCTGGAGCAGTAGCGCGAAATGATCGGCACAATGGGGACATGGTCAACACGTTGGCATGGCGACGCGGCATGGGTTGCGGCGCCTTCCAATTCTTACGACCCCAATCTTCAAAAGGAGCGACTATGAATCGAAAGCACCAACGCGCCGAGATGGCTCTGCACCGTGACCGCGTCAACGATAGCTTCCGCGATCTGCTGTCGGGCACCGAAGACCTTCTGCGTTCGACGGCTTCCTATACGGGCTCCGAAATCGAATCGGCCCGTGCGCGGCTGAAGCAGCAGCTTGCCGAAGCGCGCCACCATGCTGGCGATTGGGAAGGCGCTGCGCGTGAACGCGCGTATCGCGCCAAGGCCTACGCGGATGAATATGTGCATGAACACGCCTGGAAGTCCGTAGGCGTGGCGGCATTGGTAGGCGCCCTGCTGGGTTGCCTGGTGGCCAGCGGCCGGCGTTAAGTCGCGCCGTCGCCATGAAAGTACCGCCGGCCTCGGGCCGGATTGGACAAGCGCCGGGCGCGCCTTCTGGGGCGTCCGGCGCTTGCCGTTGGGCGCGTGCGCTGGCTTTCACTTGCGTCGCCACGTTGCTGGCGGCCTGTGCCAGCGTGCCGGATGCCGCCGACCGAGAGGCGCGGAAAACGCAAGCGGGGCTGTCGGCCCAGGCGGCGCGCGATAGTTACCAGCGCGGCCAGCACATTGCGGCCGACCCGAAAACACCTAAAGATGATTTTCTGGCGCGGCACCTGGCGGTCGAGCAGGCTGTCAGCGGCACGCCGCTGTCGGCGGGCAACCAGGTCAAGCTGTTGGCGGACGGCCCCAGCACCTACCGGGAAATGTTGAAATCCATTGCGCAGGCGCACCGCTATGTGCACATGGAAACGTACATCTTCGAGGACGACGCCGAAGGGGCGCGCTTTGCCGAAGCGCTGATCGCCGCGCGCAACCGTGGCGCGGAAGTCTCGCTGATGGTGGACGCGGTAGGCACCATCAAGACGCCCGACGCCTTGTTCCAGCGTTTGCGCGACGCCGGGGTTCAAGTGGCGGTGTTCAATCCCGTCAACCCGGTCAGCGCTCGCGCGGGCTGGTCGCCGAACCAGCGCAACCACCGCAAAGTGCTGGTCGTGGACGGCAAGGTGGGATACGTCGGCGGCATCAATGTCAGCAGCGTTTACGAATCGGCGCCGGGGTCGGCCGCAGGTTCCGGCCCGGGCTCGGGCGGTGGATCCGCCAGCGGCGCGGATGCGAAGTCGAAATCCAAGCCAGATTCCAAACCGGACGCCAAGGCGGCGCCATGGCGCGACACGCATCTACGCATCGACGGGCCCGCCGTGGCGCAGTTGGAGCAGGTCATCCAGGCGGGTTGGGCGTCACAGTCCGACGAACCCATCAGGGGTGGTGGCACGTATGTGGCGCCGCCGTCTGGGTCGACTTCCGTTCGCATCCTGGCGAATCAGCCGGATCGCAGTGACGGCTACACCGTCTATCTGACACTGATGTCCGCGTTCGAAAGCGCGCAGAAATCTATCCACATCACGATGGCGTACTTCGTGCCGGACCCGGCCTTCATCGAGGTGTTGGCGGCTGCCGCGCGGCGGGGCGTGGACGTGGTGCTGGTGTTGCCCGGCTTCAGCGATTCGTCGCTGGTGTTCAACGCCGGACGCTCGCATTACATCGATCTGCTGGAGGCCGGTGTCAAGCTCTACGAGCGTCGCGATGCCTTGCTGCATGCCAAGACGGCGGTGGTCGACGGGGTCTGGTCCACCGTGGGCTCCAGCAACATGGACTGGCGCAGTTTCGCGCTGAACTACGAGATCAACGCGGTCGTGCTGGGCCCGGAATTCGCTGGCCAGATGGAAGCCCTGTTCCAGCGCGACGTGGCCGATTCCGTGCCCATCACGCAGGAAGCGTGGCGTCAGCGTGGCGCTGACGACCGCTTCATGGAATTCTTTTCGCGCATGTTTGAACGCTGGCTCTAGAGGCGTCGTCGCCACCCGCACAGGGTGGCGACGCGTGCCGCTATGCGCGGTGGTCCGCCAACGCCGTCGTGATGTCCTGGGTCGGTTGGAACGACTGTGCTTGCGCCATACCCCAACCCACGCGAAACACCTGATGACGGAACTCGCCGCGCAGCAGCTCGCCCGGCGCCAACTCCGGAAACAACGCCGACAACAAACGGATTTCGCTGGACGATATGCGACGCGCGATGTGGTGCGGACGCAGTTGGCCGGGATGGGTCAAGCCAGCGGCGGCCAATAGCTCGGCCAGCGCGTGCAGCGTATTGCGATGAAAGTTGGCGACGCGCTGCGCCTTGTCGGGCACGACCAGCGCGCGTTGCCGCAAGGGGTCTTGCGTCGTGACGCCGGTGGGGCATTTGCCGGTATGGCAAGCCTGGGCCTGGATGCAGCCGATAGCGAACATGAAGCCGCGCGCCGCATTGCACCAGTCGGCGCCCATGGCCATCACGCGCGCCATGTCGAACGCCGTAATGATTTTTCCCGACGCGCCGATCTTGATGCGGTCGCGCAGGTTCACGCCGATGAGCGTGTTGTGAACGAGGCGCAGCGCCTCGCGCAAAGGGGTGCCCACGTGGTCCACGAATTCGACCGGGGCCGCGCCGGTGCCGCCTTCCGCGCCATCGACCACGATGAAGTCTGGCGCGATGCCGGTCTCCAGCATGGCCTTGACGATGGCGAACCATTCCCAAGGGTGGCCGACGCAGAATTTGAAGCCCACGGGTTTGCCGCCTGATAGTTCGCGCAGGCGCGCCACGAATTTCATCAGCCCGATCGGCGTGTCGAAGGCCGAATGGCTGGCGGGGGAATTGCAGTCCTGCCACGCGGCCACGCCGCGCGCTTCGGCAATTTCGGGAGTGACCTTGCCTGCGGGCAGGATGCCGCCGTGGCCCGGCTTGGCCCCTTGCGACAGCTTGATTTCAATCATCTTCACCTGCGGCGTACAGGCGTTCTTGACGAAGGCCTCTTCCGAGAAAGCGCCTTGTTCATCGCGACATCCGAAGTAGCCCGACCCGATGTTCCACACCAGGCTGCCACCGGGCTGGCGATGGTAGCGGCTGATGCCGCCTTCGCCCGTGTCGTGCGCGAAATCGCCCTGGCGCGCGCCCTCGTTCAAGGCCAACACAGCATTGGCGGACAGCGCGCCAAAGCTCATGGCCGACACGTTGAAGGCCGACATGGAATAGGGCTGCTTGCACTCCGGGCCGCCCACGGTGACGCGGAAGTCCGTGTCGTTGATGTGCGAGGGCGACATGGAATGGTTGATCCATTCGTAGCGGTCGCCGTACACGTCTTCCTGCGTGCCGAAGGGACGCTTGTCGATTTCGCGCTTGGCGCGCTGGTAGACGATGGATCGCTGCGCGCGGGAAAACGGCGCGGCCTGCGTGTCGTCTTCCAGGAAGTATTGGCGGATCTCGGGGCGGATGAATTCGAACAAGAAACGCAGGTTGCCGATGACGGGATAGTTGCGTCGGATGGCGTGGCGCGTCTGGTTCAGGTCATAGACGCCCAGCACGCCCAGCATCGCCAGCGGAACGGCGGCCCATAGCCAGCCCAGCGAACTGGTGAACGCCAGGACGGCGGTGACGACGGCGCCTATCAGGGTCAACAAAAAGGCCGTGTAACGGCCAAGAATCCAACTCATGTTCCTCTCCGCGGTGCGCAAGTGACGCCACCATACACCAGCCAGCCCTCCCGAAAAAAGAAAGCCCCCTTAAAAAGGGGGCGGTGCGTGGAACACTGTTTTTCAGTATCGAGCGTCAGCAGCTGGAGGCCGGAGGGGTTTTCTCTACAGCCAGGCCGAAGGCGGGACGCAGCCGCACGCCCAGGGCGCTGCCGGCGAAAGCGGCCGGCAGCCACAACCAGGCGTGCAGGCTGCCCGACAGGATGCCGCTGAAGTACGCGCCGATATTGCAGCCGAAGGCCAGGCGCGAACCATAGCCCAGCAACAGGCCGCCGATGACTGCACCGGCCAGCGAGCGCGCAGGCACTTTCCATACGGGGGCGAACTTGCCCGCCACGCTGGCGGCGGCCAGCGCGCCGAGCATCAGGCCGATGTCCATGACCGTCGTGACGTCCTGGCGCAGCGGTGCGCCCAGCGACGGCTGCTTGCTCCAGTAAGTCCAGCTTGCGACGTCGCCGCTGACGGCATTCAGGGTTTTGGCGCCCCACAACGCAAAGGCGGAGGTGATGCCCCACGGGCGTCCCGCCAAGGCCAGGGTTGCGAAGTTGAGCACGACCAGCGCCACGCCGCCCCAGATCAGCGGCCAGGGGCCTTGCAGCAACGACACCGGGCGCGCGGTGCGCGAAGCGAAGGAAATGACGTGCCCATGTCGGCGCTTTTCAAGCGCGGTGGCGGCCCAGGCGATCAGCCCGAACACCACCAGATTGGCGATCAGCGCGGGGGCCAGCCCCCAGGTCTTGATCAAGGACGTCGGCGCCAGCGCGGGCAGCGCGGACCACCAGCCGAAGTTTGCCGTGGCGATGACCGAGCCCACGATGAAGAACAGCAGCGTGACCAGCATGCGGGTGTTGCCGCCGCCTACCGCGAACAGCGTGCCCGACGCGCAGCCGCCGCCCAGCTGCATGCCGACGCCGAAGAGGAACGCGCCCAGCAGGACGGACACGCCCGGTGGCGACACGAAGCCCGTGACGGGTTGGCCGAACAGCGTGCCGGCGGCCAGGAAGGGGAAGAACAGCAGTACGCCGACCCCCAGCATGAACATCTGCGCGCGCAGCCCCGCACCGCGTCGGTCGGACACGAAGACGCGCCAGGCCTGCGTGAAACCGAACGACGAGTGATACAGCGTCACGCCCAGCAACGCGCCGATCACCCACAGTGCGCCTTGGCGCCAACTGACGGTTTGAAAGAGGTAAAGCGTGCCGGCCAGCAGCAACAGCAGCGCGATCCACAGCGGCTTGCGGTTGATATGGATGGGCGGCAGGGCCGAGGGCAGGGGCAGGGTCGAGGCGTTGGAGCTCATGGGCATCCCGGTGGGATTGATTCGTCAAAGCAAACGGGCGCGTAGAGGGGCGCCCGTGGTGATGCCTGAAAGTTTACGGTGGCGCTTTAATCGCTCAAACCATAATTTAATGCTTGAGTAATAACTAAAAGTCATTAAGCGGGCACGCCGCCCGTTATTGCAGCCGCCACACCAGCGCCGCCAATGTCAACAGCAGGACGGGCAGCGTCAGCACGATGCCGACCTTGAAGTAGTAGCCCCAGGTGATCCGCAGCCCCTTGCGCGCCAGCACATGCAGCCAGAGCAAGGTGGCCAGGCTGCCGATCGGGGTGATCTTCGGCCCCAGGTCGCTGCCGATGATGTTCGCGTAGATCATCGCGTCCTTGAGCGGGCCGGTCGCGCTGGTGTCGGCGATGGACAGCGCGCCCACCAACACCGTGGGCAGGTTGTTCATGACGGACGACAGGAACGCGGTGATCAGCCCCGTGCCCATCGCCGCGCCCCACAAGCCATATTCGGCGCAGCGGTCCAGCACCTGCGCCAGATGCGCGGTCAGGCCGGCGTTGCGCAGGCCGTAGACGACCAGGTACATGCCCAGCGAGAAGATCACGATGTGCCACGGCGCCTCGCGCATGATCTTGCGGGTGCCCACGATGTGCTGGCGTCCGGCGATCACGAGCAGGCCCAGCGCGCCGGCGGCGGCAATGGCGCTGACCGGTATCCCCATGGGTTCCAGCACGAAAAATCCCGCCAGCAGCAGCGCCAGCACGATCCAGCCGGCACGGAAGGTGATGGGGTCGCGAATCGCGGAGGCCGGCGTGGGCAGCTGGCTGACGTCGTAGCGGGGCGGGATGCTCTTGCGAAAGAACAGCAGCAGCACGACCAGCGTGGACCCCACCGCCATCAGGTTGACCGGCAGCATCACCGAGGCGTATTCGCCGAAGCCGATGCCGAAGAAGTCGGCCGAGACGATGTTCACCAGGTTCGAGACGATGAGCGCGATGCTGCCGGTATCGGCGATGAACCCCGCCGCCATCACGAACGCCAGCGACGCGCCGGGCCCGAAGCCCAGGGCAAGCAGCATTTCCATGACGATGGGCGTCAGGATCAGCGCCGCGCCGTCATTGGCGAACAGCGCGGAGACCGCCGCGCCCAGCAGCACGATCAGCACGAACAGCAGGCGTCCGCGCCCGCCGCCCCAGCGCGCGACGTGCAGGGCGGACCATTCGAAGAAGCCGGCCTCGTCCAGGATCAGGCTGGTGACGATGATGGCGATGAACGTCGCGGTGGCGTTCCAGACGATGCGCCAGACATCCGCGATGTCGGCCAGGTGGACCACGCCGGTCGCCAGGGCAAGGCCCGCGCCGATGACGGCGCTCCAGCCGATCGACAAGCCGCGCGGCTGCCAGATGACCAGCGTGATGGTTAAGACGAAGATGGCGGCGGCAAGCAGCATGGCGTTCAACACTAAATGGGATGGGCGCTGATCCATGCCACCAGCAGGCTGACGGTGAGCACGGAGGCGACGGTGGAAATCAGAATGGCGCGCGAGGTCACGCGGGCATCGCGCCCGTACATCTTGGCCAGCATGAACGGGCCGGTGCCGATGGGCAGCGCGCTCATCAACACCGCCGTCCAGGCCCACAACGGCGGCATGGAAAACACATAGAAGGCCAGCACGGCGGTGACGGCCGGTTGCAGCAGCAACTTGCCCGTCACCAGGCGCAGCACGCCGGGGCCGGCGGTGGCGGTTTCGGTCTGGGCCAGGAACAGGCCGATGGTCACCAGCGCGCAAGGGCTGGCGGATGCGCCCAGCAGCGCGACGTAGCGGTCGATGCCTTCGGGCAGCGTCAGTCCGGTGGCGGCCCACGCCAGCCCCAGCACGGGCGCGGCCAGCAAGGGATTGCGCATCAGCGCGCGGCCGACCTTGAGCAGCGTGGCGGCGGCATTGGGGGCCTGTTGCCGGTCGAATTCGATCAGCGCGATGGCAAAGCCGAACAGCACGCTGGCAGTCAGCAGGGTGGTGAATGCCGCAGGCGCCAGGCTTTCAGCGCCGAACAGCGCGACGCACAACGGAATGCCCATGTATCCGGCGTTCGCATAGGACGCCGCCAGGCCTTCGATGCTGCGGTCGGTCAGCGGGCGGCGTCCGCCACGGCCGGGCAGGAACGACACCAGGAAGGTCACGGCGATGCCGCCCGCGAAGGCGCACACGAAACCCCAGTGCGCCATGTGCGCCAGATCCACCTGCGTCATCGCGCGAAACAGCAGCGCCGGCAGCGACAGGTAGACCACATAGCGGTTCAGCGCATCAGTGGCGCCGGGCCCCAGCACCTTGCCGCGGGCGGCAAGCCAGCCGGTCAGGATCAGCGCAAAGACCGGCAGGGCGGCGGTAATGACGGCGTTCATGGATGGGAGCGTGGGCGCGGGAAGGCGCTCATTCTACTTGGCAGTGCGTGTACCGCGCGTGACCAGCAGGATGCCCAGGGCGGCCAGCGCCATGCCGGGCCAGGCCAATGCCGGGATGGGTTCGCCCAGCGCCAGCAGCGCGAAGACGGCGGTGCAGGGCGGCACCATGAAGAACAGCGCCGACACGCGCGAGGCTTCTCCGTGCCGGATCATGGTCAGCAGCAACGTGATGGCAACCAGCGAATTGCCCACCACCAGATAGGCCAGCGCGGCAAGCAGCGGGCCGGTCCATTCGATGCGCATGGGCTCCAGCCAGAACGCCAAAGGCGCGGTCACGGCCAGGCCGACGGCGTATTGCAGCAGGTTGGACGTGACCGGATGCGTGGCCACGCCGAAGCGCTTTTCGTAGAGCGTGCCGCTGGTGATGCAAAGCAGCGCGCCCACGGCGAACAAGAGCCCCAGCGGAGCCAGCACATCGATGGAGGCCTTGGCCACGATCACGAGCACGGCTCCCGCAACGCCCAGGCCCAGCCCCGCCCAGCGGCGGGCGTCGACCCGTTCATGCGCGATCAACGGCGCCAGCAGGCCGATCAGGATGGGTTGCAACGAGGCGATCAAGGCGAGGCCACCCGCCGACATGCCCAGCTTGAGCGAGAGATACGTGCAGCAGAAATAGCCCGCTTGCAGCAGCAGGCCCACCATGGCCAGATGCCCCCACGCGCGTGCCCCGCGCGGCAGCGCCGGTCGTAGAACCAGCATGAAGGGCAACAGGATCAACACCACGCAGGCGTAACGCACGGCCAGGAAGGTAAGCGGATCGGCGTAGGCCAGGCCGATCTTCAACACGACGAAGCCGCTGGACCACAACAAGAGGAAAAGCGCGGGCGCGGCTTTCAACCAGGTCGGGGCGGTGGGGGGCGTCATGTTGGTTGGGGGCAACGGGGGCAAGCCGCGATCGTACCCCTTTTCACCGCGTTATCATTCCTGCCGAGAATGCGGCGTAGGATATTTATTGTTGATTGCCGCGCGCGAGGAAATGCAGATGTCGACCAACAAACAACCCGCAGTGCGTATTGCCCTGGGTACCTGGGACCGCTTGCGCGAAGACGCGTCCGCCGTCCGCCATGAAGTATTCGTGCTTGAGCAGAAGGTGCCGCCCGAAGTCGAGCTGGATGACGACGACGCCGTGTCGGTGCATGCGGTGGCGTATGGGCCGGACGGCGCGCCGATGGGCACCGGCCGCCTCTTGCCCGATGGGCATATCGGCCGCATGGCCGTCCGAAAGCGGGCGCGTGGCATGGGGGTCGGCGGGCAGTTGCTGGATGCCTTGATCGAGCAGGGACACGGCGACGGGCACCGCATGTTGGTGCTGCACGCGCAAACGCACGCCGCCGGTTTCTATCAGGCGCACGGCTTTGCCGTGGAAGGCGAAGAGTTTGTCGAGGCCGGCATCGCGCATGTGGTGATGACGCGCGAACTCAAATAGCGGGAAGCATCGCGCAATGTAGAGGAGGGCGTGGTGCAGAGGCCCTGCCTCTTCAATACGCTGGCCGCAAAAGAAAAAACCCCGGTCGTTTGCACGATCGGGGTTTTTCTTGGCGCATCACGCAGGTACCTCGTGATGTAATAATTGGTGCCCAGGAGAGGACTCGAACCTCCACACCTTGCGGCACACGGACCTGAACCGTGCGCGTCTACCAATTCCGCCACCTGGGCGCTGGTGCTTCACTTGTTGCGTCGCTTTCGCTTCGTTTCTTGTTCAGCAGCAGAGAAGCGAGATTATGCACATTTTTTATTTCGTGCGCAAGCGAGCAGGCCGCCTTTTTTTGATTTTTTCGCACGCGCCGCGCGGCCGGCTTTCGATATAGTGTCGCCCCATGTCACGTACCCTTTGCACGCGTTGCCTGCGTCCCGAATCCCACTGCCTTTGCGCGCTCATTCCCAGCCTGTCGTGCCGCACGCGCGTCGTGGTGTTGCAGCACCCAAGCGAAGCGCGTCACGCATTGAACACGGCCCGGTTGGCGGTGCTGGGTTTGCGCGGCGCGCGGCGCGTGGTGGGCGAACGCTTTACGCCAAGCGACTGGGTCGAGCCCGGCTACACGCCACGGCTGTTGTTTCCCGGGCCTGATGCGCAAGTCCTTGGTCCGGGGTACGGCCGCGATATCGAACAGCCGATTCAGTTGATCGTGCCGGATGGCACATGGGGGCATGCGCGCAAGCTGCTGCACATCAATCCCGAGCTGGCGGCGCTGCCGCGCGTGATGCTGCCTGCCGGCCTGAAGACGCGCTATCGCGTTCGTCATGCGGACATCGACGGGGCGCTGTCCACTATCGAAGCGGTGACCCACGCGCTGAACGCCATTGAATTTCCGACGAATGTCGATGCGCTGCTGCGTCCCTTCGAGGCCTTGATCGACGGGCAGATCGAGGGCATGGGTGCGGATCTTTATGCGCGCCATCACTTGCAGCGCAAGGTGCCGTGGCGCTGAAGGGCGAGGTATGGCGAAAGCGAAGGCGATTAATGCGGGGGTGGGGCGCCGGCTTGCGGCTTTGATAATGCAAAGGCAAGAGCAGGATTTGTTTGGCCGGAGTTAACAAGCCGGCCATAAAACATAAAGCCGAATGCAATCGCCCAAGCAAAAGCCCCGAATATCTTGCGATTTTCGGGGCTTTGAGCCTTGCTGTCGAACCAGCGTATAGCGGTTCCGACATATATGCGGGTGGTGCCCAGGAGAGGACTCGAACCTCCACACCTTTCGGCACACGGACCTGAACCGTGCGCGTCTACCAATTCCGCCACCTGGGCACTGAAAGAGCCTTGAGCTCTACAGGTTTACTGCTGGTACTTCTGATATTGCCGGTACTGCTTTTCACTATCCGATCCGCTGATAATCGCCAGCGAATCCGATTTAAATTCCGTGGTGCCCAGGAGAGGACTCGAACCTCCACACCTTGCGGCACACGGACCTGAACCGTGCGCGTCTACCAATTCCGCCACCTGGGCACTGAGAGATACTTGTCAGAACTATGTGCTACGCTGCCGCTCTAGTTGCATTGTTTTGGTTTACAGCAAGTACGTTGTTTTCAACATACTGACTTAACTAAAACATGCGTCCTGAGCGTACTTGGTTTTACAATGGGTCTTTCGACCTGGGGTTTGCAACCGCTTTGGTTTTCAACCCCTTCTGACCATTTCTGCTTCAGTGTTCAGCCTTGGGCGAACCACAGAAGCTGCGCATTATATACGGAAATTTCAGCTTTGGCAAAACGATCGAATAACGAATCGAAAAACAACAGATCAACACCCTTGCCCGAAGCGCCGCCGGACTTCGATCCTGATGTCCCGTCCCGTGAAGCCATCCTGACCGCGCTGCGTTCCGCGGGTTCGCCGTTGTCTCCGGTGGAACTGGCCGAGCGCATGGGCGTTGAGCGAGCGGCGACGATGGTGGGTTTCGAGCGCCGCCTGGGCGCGATGGAACGCGACGGCCAGTTGATGCCCAACCGCAAGGGCGTTTTGTTGCTGGCGACCAAATTGGATTTTGTCGCCGGCAAGGTGCTTGGCCATCGCGATGGCTTTGGCTTCCTGCTGCGCGATGATGGCGGCCCGGACCTGTTCCTGTCGCCGCGCGAAATGCTCAAGGTGCTGCATGGCGACCGCGTGCTGGTCAAACCTACTGGCGAATATCGCGGTAAGCCGGAAGGCACCATCGTCGAAGTCATTGAACGCCGCACCAACAAATTGGTGGGCCGATTCCTGCACGAGCACGGCCTGTCCATCGTCGTGCCCGAAGATCAGCGCATCAAGCACGATATCCTGATTCCTCCCAGCGACACGAACGGCGCCCAGCACGGGCAGGTGGTCGCGGTGGAAATCATGGAGCAGCCCACGCGCCATACGCAGCCGCTGGGCCGCGTGGCCGAGGTGCTGGGCGAAATCGACGACCCCGGCATGGAAATCGAGATCGCTGTGCGCAAGTTCGACGTGCCGGTCGAATTCTCCGAAGCCGCCCGCAAGCAGGCCGCGCGCCTGCCCGACGTGGTGCGCAAGAGCGACTTGAAAGACCGCGTCGATCTCCGCGACGTGCCGCTGATCACCATCGATGGTGAAGACGCGCGCGACTTCGACGACGCCGTGTATTGCGAGCCCGTCGAACTGGGCACCGGCCAGCGCAAGCGTCCTGGCTGGCGCTTGTTGGTGGCGATTGCCGACGTCAGCCACTACGTGCGTCCGGGCGATGCGCTGGATGACGACGCCATCGAACGCGGCACCAGCGTGTACTTCCCGCGCCGCGTGATCCCGATGCTGCCGGAATCGCTGTCCAATGGCCTGTGTTCGCTGAACCCCGACGTCGACCGCCTGGTGCTGGTTTGCGACATGGTGATTCCGGCCACCGGCGCGAAAGCGGGTACGGTTACCGCCTATCAGTTCTATAACGCGGTGATGCACTCGCATGCGCGCACCACCTATACGAACATCTGGGCCGCGTTGCAGCAGCCGGGCGGCCCGGCAGCCGCGGCGATGCGTAACGTGCTGCCGCATGTGCAGCACCTGTACGAGCTGTTCCAGTTGCTGGTGCAAGGCCGCAAGAAGCGCGGCGCGATCGATTTCGATACCGTCGAAACCAAGATCGTCTGCAACGAACTGGGCCGCATCGAACAGATCGTGCCGTCCGTGCGCAACGACGCCCACAAGCTGATCGAAGAATGCATGCTGGCCGCCAACACCTGCGCGGCCGACTTCATGACGCGCAGCAAGCATCCCGGCCTGTACCGCATCCACGAAGGGCCCACGCCCGAGCGCCTGCTGTCGCTGCGAGAATTCCTGCGCACGATGGGGCTGTCGCTGGGTGGTGGCGATACGCCCACGGCCAAGGACTACGGCGACTTCCTCGACTCCGTGCGCGGCCGTCCCGACTACCAGTTGCTGCAATCGATGTGCCTGCGGTCGATGCAGCAGGCCGTCTACAGCCCGGACAACATGGGCCACTTCGGCCTGGCGTATCCCGGCTACAGCCACTTCACGTCGCCCATTCGCCGCTATCCCGATCTGTTGACCCATCGCGTCATCAAGGCCTTGCTGGCGGGGCAGCGTTATGTGCCCAGCCTGGATGACCACGCGGTCGTCATCGGGCGCACGCAGAAGGAACACGAACAGGCCATCTGGGAAAAGATGGGCCTGGTGCTGTCGGCCACGGAACGCCGCGCCGACGAAGCCTCGCGCGACGTCGAGGCCTGGCTCAAGTGCTGGTTCGTCAAGGAGCGCGTGGGCGAAGACTTCAGCGGCACCGTCACGGGCGTGGCCAGCTTCGGCATCTTCGTCACGCTGGATACGCTGCACGTGGAAGGCTTGGTGCACGTGTCCGAATTGGGCGGCGAGTACTTCCAGTTCAATGATGGCCTGCATGAGCTGCGCGGCGAGCGCACGGGCATGCGCTACCGCCTGACCGACAAGGTTCAGGTCCAGGTGGCGCGCGTCGACCTGGAAGCGCGTCGTATCGAATTCCGTCTGGTGCAGGGCACGAGCTTCGACGCCCTGCGCAAGGCGGCGGCGCGCGGCCCCGACGAACCGGTGCGCCGCGTGAAGAAGGCTGCGGCGCCCAAGCCGGCGGCCCTCAAGGGCCAGACCGCCAAAGAGCGACGTGCCGACGCCAAGAAGGCAGGCAAGCCGCCGCGTGCGTCCAAGCGCGCCTCGCCGGCCAAGAAGGCGACGCACAAGCGTCATTGATGGGCGTTTGGTGACCTCTTCATGGCCTGCCCGCCGTAGGGCGGCGTGGCCATAAGGGGTAACATTGCGCTGATGGCCGGCTTGTCCGGTGGCCCGCCCCCTCTGGGGCGGGTATTCGTTTATCTAAAGGTATTGCATTTATGGCGTCGACCCAAGTTCTGGCCGGGTTTCACGCGGTTGTCGCGCGGCTGCGCCACGCGCCCGAGTCAATCAAGGAAATCTATGTCGAGGCATCGCGCCGCGACAAGCGTATGCAGACGTTCATCGAACAGGCCGAGAAGGCCGGTCGGCGCGTGCATCCGGTGCCGATGGAGCGCCTGGACGGTTTGTCGCGTGGCACGCGGCATCAAGGCGTGGTCGCCCTGGCCGACGAACGCCAACTGGCGGTGGACGTGGATGAAGTGCTCGACGTCATCGAGGGTCCGCCGCTGCTGTTGATCCTGGACGGCGTGACCGATCCGCACAACCTGGGCGCCTGCCTGCGCACCGCCGATGCGGCGGGCGTGCACGCCGTCATCGCCCCGCGCGATCGCGCCGTGGGCCTGAACGCCACCGTGCAGCGCGTCGCCTGCGGCGCGGCCGACACCGTTCCTTATCTGATGGTCACGAATCTGGCGCGCACCATGCGCGGTCTGAAAGACCGTGGCGTGTGGCTGGTGGGCACCGATGATCAGGCAACCGACAGCATGCACAAGATCGACGCGCGTCAGCCGATGGCGTGGGTCATGGGCGCCGAAGGCGAGGGCATGCGACGCCTGACCCGCGAAACCTGCGACCAGTTGGTCAACATCCCCATGCTCGGTTCGGTCGAAAGCCTGAACGTCAGCGTGGCCAGCGCCGTCTGCCTGTACGAAACCGTGCGCCAGCGCCAGGCCTGATCCTGCCCGCCCCGACTACCTTGTAGCTCTTCCTTTACGCGTCTGCCCATCATGCACCAGAACGGCTTTACCACCACGATTCTCCATTCCGACCGCCAACAATCCGTCGAGCACGGAGCGGTGCACAAGCCGATGCATCCGTCATCGGAATTCGCCTACGACGACGCGCGCGAACTGGCGGCGGTGTTCCAGGGCAAGGCGGGCTTCACCTACGCGCGTCAGGGCACGCCCACCACGACGGCGCTGGAAGCGAAGATCAACCATATGGAAGGCGGCAAGGGCACCGTCAGCTTCGCCACCGGCATGGCGGCGCTGTCGGCGATCTTCACGACGCTGCTGCGCCGGGGCGACCACCTCGTCTCCAGCCAATACGTGTTCGGCAACACCAACAGCTTGCTGGGCACGCTGCTGGAACTCGGTGTCGAGATCACCTTCGTGGACGCGACCGATGCCGCGCAAGTGCGCGCCGCCATCCAGCCCAACACGCGCATGGTCTTCACCGAAACCATCGCCAACCCCGGCACGCAAGTGGCCGACCTGGCGGTCATCGGCGAAATCTGCCGCGAGAAGAATCTGGTCTACGTCGTCGACAACACGTTGACGTCGCCCTGGATGTTCCGGCCGTCCACCGTCCATGCTTCGCTCGTGATGAACTCGCTGTCCAAGTACATTGGCGGCCATGGCAACGCGCTGGGCGGCGCGGTGACGGACACCGGCCTGTATGACTGGGCCGGCTATTCCAATATCTATGACGCCTATCGCAAGGGCCTGTCCACGGGTTGGGGTCTGACCCAGATCAAGAAGAAGGGCCTGCGCGACATGGGCGGCACGCTGGCTGCGGAACCCGCGCACCGCATCGCGGTCGGCGCCGAGACGCTGGCGCTGCGCATGGCCAAGCACTGCGCCAACGCGCTGGCGCTGGCGCGCTTCCTGAATGAGCATCCCGGCGTGGCCAAGGTTCATTACCCGGGCCTGGCTGATCATGCACAGCATGCGCGCGCAGCGGCGCTGTTCGGGTCGCGGTTTGGCGGTTTGTTGGGCATCGAGCTTGCTGATGGCGTGGACTGCTTCGATTTCCTGAATCGCCTGCGCATCGTGCTGATGGCCACGCACCTGGGCGACACACGCAGCCTGGCCTTGCCCGCCGCGCACACCATCTACTACGAAATGGGCGCCGAGCGCCGCAAGCAGATGGGCATCGCGGACAGCCTGATCCGCGTGTCGGTAGGCATCGAGGACGAAGCCGATCTGCTGTTTGATTTCGATCAGGCGCTCAATGGGTGCCTGAAGGGATAATTCGGCACCGCCTGCCGCGCGCGCTCGCGCACGGCAGGGTCCAAGGATCAGGCTCATGCTTATACAGATCGCAGATGTTTTCTCGCCGCAAGAGGCGGCTGATATCCGCCAGCGGCTGGATGCGTCCGAATGGGTGGATGGCAAGGTCACGGCGGGCTACCAGTCGGCCGAGGTCAAGCGCAACCGCCAGTTGCCCGAGCAGCATCCTCTGGCGCAGGAACTGGGCAACCTGATTCTGCAACGCCTGGCGACCAACAACCTGTTCATGTCGGCGGCCCTGCCGCGCAAGATCTTTCCGCCGCTGTTCAATCGCTACGAAGGCGGCGAAGCCTTTGGCTACCACGTCGATAACGCGGTGCGCGGCATCACGGGCACGGCCGAGCGCGTGCGCACGGACCTGTCCGCCACGCTGTTCTTCTCGGACCCGGATTCCTACGATGGCGGCGAGCTCGTCATTGACGACACCTACGGGCCGCGCGCCGTAAAGCTGCCGGCGGGCCACATGGTGCTGTATCCCGGCACCAGCTTGCACAAGGTGAACCCGGTGACGCGTGGGGCGCGCATCAGTTCGTTTTTCTGGATGCAAAGCCTGGTGCGCGAAGACAGTCAGCGTGCATTGTTGCTTGATATGGACGTGGCCATCCAGCGTTTGAATCACGATGTGGCGGGGCATGCTTCTATCGTGCAACTGACCGGCATTTATCACAATTTGCTGCGCCGCTGGGCCGATGTTTGATTCAGGCTTGAAGTGATATTTTCAGTGTCGCGCAAACCCCGAAATGCGCGTTTGTGTTTATTGCGAAAACGGCTAAAAGCTAGTATTGGCGCGGGTTGTGGTGAGGTTTTCGCTTGACAGCCGCTCTACGCCAAGGCCTAATACACGTCTGCGTCGCTGACGGTTTGAAGGCAAATATGCCCTTGAATCCAGGCGGCGCAGCAGTTTAAAAGTTGTGCTTTGCAGCGCAAGAAAAAGTCCATCCACTGTCTGTTCGTCGTTTGTCGGGCCTTGCGTTTAGTTGGTGGCGTCCCTGCATGACAGCCATGAACCGCTCGGCCTCGCAGACTCAATACCTTGTGAGGGGTACTCCTGAATGAACAAAACCGAACTCATCGATCACATCGCCAGCAAGGCCGATATCTCCAAGGCTGCCGCAGGCCGTTCGCTCGACGCCCTGATCGGTGCCGTCAAGACCACGCTGAAGAAAGGCGGTACGGTAACGCTGGTTGGCTTTGGCACGTTTGCCGTGTCGGCTCGCGCTGCGCGCACCGGCCGCAACCCGCGTACCGGCGAAACGATCAAGATCAAAAAGGCCAAGGTGCCGAAGTTCCGTCCGGGCAAGGCCCTGAAGGACGCCGTCAACTAATGGACGGCAAGGCGGTCGCCGGGCATGGTCCCCAAGCGATTTGCCGACAATGACGCGGTCCGGTATACTCCGGCCCGCGTATTGCTTTTGAGTACCCCGAGTTGGCTGCGAGTTAGTCACTGCCCCATGCGTATCATCGTGATGAGGCGGCGCTGAAAGTGTCAGGATCGGGTGCTTAGCTCAGTTGGTAGAGCGGCGCCCTTACAAGGCGTAGGTCACAGGTTCGACCCCTGTAGCACCCACCAGAAGCAACGTCAGACTTTCTTTGAATTGCCCGCAAAACCCGCACACTTAACCGTGGCGGGTTTTTTGTTTTGGCATCGATGCTTGAGCATCCGGCAAGCCACGTCACGCGCAGCACGCCGTGTGCATGAAGACCGTGCTCGATGCGCCGGCAGACGGCAACCAAGCCATCCCTCAGGCACCTTCTCCCTTCGCCGCACCCGCGCGCTCTTTGCGTTCGCGCAAGCCTTTTTGATCCGTTCTTGTGGTTTCTCGTTGAGCCCGGTAGGGCAGTGTTACGCTATTGCAGACGAAATAGGACGTGCGAATCATTCGCATTTAAGATATTATGATCGGCTTGTACCGGCTGGCTCACGCCGCTTTTTTTTGGCGCGCGTTTTCGTCCAGCTGGCCGGATAAGTCAATGCACCCTGGCTGATTCATGCCTAGTTTTCAACGCGGTTGGAATTCTTCTTCGCCGTCTTCAATTGGTATACGCGCTGGCGCCGGGCTGGCGGTTGTCGCACTGCATGCCGCAGTGATCGGGGCCATTTTCATGGCGCCCGAGCATCGTCCTGAGCTCGAGCAGCCCGAGGCGGTCATGGTCAGTTTGATCGACGCGCCGGTTCCGCAGGTGGCCAAGGCCGAGCCTACGCCCGAGCCGCCGCAACCGGTGGTGGAACCGCCCCCCGAGCCGCAGCCCGAAGTCGAGCCGGACCCCGAGCCCGAGCCCGAATTGAAGCCCGAACCTGAACCAGAACCCGAGCCGGTGGTTGAGAAACCGCCGATGCCGGCCCCCAAACCCAAGCCGAAACCCAAACCCAAGCCGCAGCCCAAACCGCAACCCAAGCAGGAAGTCAAACCCGAGACCCCGCCTGTGCAGACGCCGCCCGCTGGCGCAGTGGATGGCGCGCAAGCGTCGCAGAGTCCGCAACAGGGACCGCCGCCCGATCAGCCCGTATTGGTGTCGAGCATCGAGTTCCAGGGCGCGCGGCCCATGCCCACCTATCCCATGGCCTCGCGCCGCATGCGGGAAGAGGGGCGGGTGCTGGTGCTGGTGGAGATCAACACGCAGGGTCTGGTGGAGCGCGCGACGATCGACACGTCATCGGGCTTTTCCAGGCTGGATGAATCCGCGCTGGCCGCGGCGCGCAAAGCCAAGTTCAAGCCCTATACCCGTAACGGCGTGGCCTATGCCGCCAAAGCCAAAATTCCGTTCGATTTCGTAATGAGGAACTGAGATGTCCAACGCACTGCAAGGCGCCACCCTGGTGGCGCAGGCGACGACCAGCCCGGCAGCGCCGGCCGCCGCCGCCGCTGCGCCCGCAGCCCAACAAGCCGCCACGGCTGGCGCGGGCGTCGTCCAGCAATCGGCCGATGCGCTGCAAAGCGCCGCCGCCGCGCTGCCCCCGACCGCGCCTGTCGCCACTCCCGACATGGGCTTTCTGCACTTTGTCGCGCAGAGCGACTTCGTGGGCAAGAGCCTGTTCATCATCCTGATCCTGATGTCGCTGGTGACCTGGTACCTGATCCTGGTCAAGGCTGCCAGCAATGTCAGCATGCGCAAGCGCTCGGCCGACTTCCTGAACAAGTTCTGGAACGCCAGCTCGCTGGAGCAGGTCGAGCACGAAATCAGCACGCACGGCGCGCGCGATCCGTTCTCGCACCTGGCCAGCCATGCCATGCACGCCCAGGCGCACCACAACAAATTCGGCGCCACCAAGCTGGAAGAGTCCGGCAGCAATTCCGATTTCGTCACGCGCACCATGCGCAAGGTGATCGACGAAGAAACCGCCAAGCTCGAAAACGGCCTGACGGTGCTGGCCTCGGTGGGCTCCACCGCCCCGTTCGTCGGCCTGTTCGGCACGGTGTGGGGCGTCTATCATGCGCTGGTGGGCATCGGCCTGTCGGACGGCGTGACCATCAACCGCATTGCCGGTCCGGTGGGCGAAGCGCTCATCATGACGGGCCTGGGTCTGGCCGTAGCCATTCCCGCCGTGTTGGCGTACAACACGTTCGTGCGCAACAACCGCGTGTTCCTGTCGCGCCTGGACGCTTTTGCCCATGACCTGTTCGCGTTCCTGACCACCGGCCAGCAAGTTGCGCTGTCCGACGGCAAGGTCCGCGCCCTGCGCCGCCAGAACGGTAACGGCGCCGCGGTTCAACGCGGGAGAGAATAATGGCCTTTGGCAGCTTCGAGGGAAAAGGGTCCGGAAGCCATGCGGTGTCCGAGATCAACATGGTGCCCCTGATCGACGTCATGCTGGTGCTGCTGGTGATCTTCATCATCACGGCGCCGCTGCTGGCGCACTCGATCAAGATCAACATGCCCCAGGTGGCCGCCGAGCAGATCGAAGAAGAGCCCAAGACGGTCGACCTGGCCATTGACGCCAGCGGCGCGCTGTTCTGGGACGAAAAGCCGGTCAATATCGATGACCTGCCCAATCGCTTCAAGTCGATCGCCGGCACCAAGCCGCAGCCCGAGATCCGCATTCGCGCCGATCAGAACACGCGCTACGAAACGCTGGCCAAGGTCATGGCCTCGGCGCGCCGTTCGG
Organism: Achromobacter piechaudii NBRC 102461; assembly: GCF_001571245.1. Lineage (GTDB taxonomy): Bacteria > Pseudomonadota > Gammaproteobacteria > Burkholderiales > Burkholderiaceae_B > Achromobacter > Achromobacter piechaudii. Next base: position 1,134,393 of record NZ_BCTK01000005.1, read on the forward strand.
GCATGTCGCGCATCGGCTTCGTCACGACGCCGCCTTCCGGGGGCGCCGCAGCGGGCGATGCGCCTGCCGCGGGCGCCGCAACCCCCGCTCCTGCCGGGGCAGCGTCCGGCGGGTGAACGAAACCCACGGATAGGGGGCGCATTTCGCGCCCCTTTTTTTTCGGATCGCGCTAGAATCGCGGCATGCGAGTTCTGGTAATCGAAGACGACACCACCCTGGGCCATGCGCTCCAGGAATTCCTGGCCGACCAGGGTTATGCGGTCGACTGGCTAACGGAAGGCGACCGAGTCCTGGGCGCCCTGGCTGGCCAGCCCTACGACCTCATGCTGCTCGACCTGAACCTTCCCGGCATGAGCGGGCTTGATGTGTTGCGGCAATTGCGCCAAGACGGCAATCAGGTCCCCGTGCTGATCCTCACCGCGCGCGACGGTATCGAAGACCGCGTCGCGGGCCTGGATGCCGGCGCCGACGATTACGTCACCAAACCCTTTGAACTGCCCGAGCTGGCCGCGCGCGTACGTGCGTTTGGCCGCCGCCGCGCGGGTCAGGCGCAGCCGCTCATCGAAGTCGGTCCGCTGGTGTTCGACACGGTCGGCCGCGAAGTGCGCGCCAACGGCCAACGCCTGTCCTTGTCCGTGCGCGAACTCTCGGTGCTGGAAATGCTGATGGCCCGCGTGGGCCGTGTCGTGACCAAGCGCCAGATCGTGAATTCGCTGTCCGCCTGGGACGCCGATTTCAGCGAAAACGCCGTCGAAGTCTACGTGTACCGCCTGCGCAAGCGCCTGGAAGGTACGGGCGCCAGCATCCAGACGGTGCGCGGCTTCGGCTACATGCTGGATGTGGAAACGGCCTGACGGCCTGCGCGCCGCCGGCACGCGCCGGCGGAGCTTCTGCATCCACCCAAGCGAGGGTCTCGCGTCATGACGCACGAACGCACTCCTCCCGCTCCCAAGGCGACTCGCCCCTTGCTCCCCTCCCGCTCGCTTGCCCGGCATCTGGTGATCCGGCTGATGCCGCCCATTCTGCTGCTTGTCCTGCTGGACCTGGCGGCAACGTGGGTGATCACGCACAAGATCGACATGTCGCTGTGGATGCTGGAAGACTTCTTCTGGCTGATGGTGGTGGGGCAGGTGGCGCTGATCGCGCTGTTTACCTGGGTGGTTGTGCAGGGCGTGCGATCCGGGCTGCGGTCCGTCAATCATCTGTCCGAGGAAATCCGGCAACGCTCCATCGATGACATGCAGCCGCTGGAAGTGGCGGGCGTGCCGGTCGAAATCGAACCGCTGGTCACGCACACCAACGACCTGCTGCTGCGCCTGGACGCCTCGCTGGCCGCGCAGCGCCGCTTCATCGGCCATGCGGCGCACCAACTGCGCACCCCCTTGTCTGGCCTGCGGCTGGAATCTGAATTGATGCTGGCTCGCCCGCTGCCCGACGACGTGCGGGCGCGCGCCGAGCGCATCAAGGCCGTGAGCGACCGGATGATCCGGCTGGGTCAGCAACTGCTGGTCCTGGCGCGCGCCGATCCCAACGCCCGGCCGCAGGACAGCTTCGTGCGCATCGACCTGTGCGAATGGGTCCGCGTGCATGGCGCTGAATGGTTTCCGCGCGTGCGCGAGGCGCGCTACGAACTGGATCTGGTTGCGCCCGATGCGCCCATCTGGATCGACGCTGATCCCTTGCTGCTGGCCGAACTGCTGGGCAACCTGATCGACAACGCCTTGCGCTACGGCAATGAAACCGGCCGCATCACGTTGATCGTGGGAGCCAATCCGCCGTCGTTGACGGTCGAGGACGATGGCCCCGGCATTCCCCCTGAAGAGCGCGACCGCGTCTTCGAAGCCTTTTATCGATCACCCACCGCCACGGCGGGCGGCTCGGGGCTGGGCCTGGCGATTGTGCGCGAGATCGCGCACGCGCACGGCGCCTGGTGGAAGTTGACCAGCCGCCCCGATTTCTCCGGAACCCGGCTTTCCGTCGTGTTCCCCGGCCCCCGCAAGGGGGCGCAACTTACCCGTCAAGAACCCACATCATGAGCCAAGCCACGGCTGGTGCCCCCCTTCCCACCGGCCCCCATGCGGGCGGCGTGCATGCGCCGTCCTCGCGCGCCGCGCTTATCCTGGGCGCGCTGGGCGTGGTGTACGGCGACATCGGCACCAGCCCGCTGTACACGTTGCGCGCCTGCCTGACCGGCCTCAGCGTGCACACCGACCTGGAACCCGCGCATCTGTTGGGCGTGCTGTCCATCCTGTTCTGGATGCTGATGGTGGTGGTGTCATTGAAGTACGTGACGCTGGTGCTGCGCGCCGACAACCGGGGCGAGGGCGGCACGCTTGCGCTGCTGGAGCTGGCGGTGCGTAACCGCGATGGCAAGATGCGCTGGGTGCTCATCGTGCTGGGCATCTTCGGCGCGGCGCTGTTCTATGGCGACAGCATGATCACGCCTGCTATTTCGGTGTTGTCCGCGCTCGAAGGCATCGGCATCGTTTCCCATACCCTGGACGCCTGGGTGGTGCCAATTGCGCTGGTGGTGCTGGTGGCGCTGTTCGCCATCCAGTCGCACGGCACGGGCCTGATGGGCAAGCTGTTCGGGCCGGTGATGCTGGTCTGGTTCGGCACGCTGGCGGCGCTGGGCGGCTGGCAGATCTGGCAGACGCCCGAAGTGCTGGCGGCCTTGAATCCCATGTGGGGCCTGCGCTTCGTCGTCGAATTCCCCTTGATCAGTTTCGTGCTGCTGGGCGCCGTCGTGCTGGCCTTGACCGGCGCCGAGGCGCTGTATGCCGACATGGGCCACTTTGGCCGCCCCGCGATCCGCAGCGCCTGGTTCAGCATGGTGCTGCCCGCCTTGACGCTGTGCTACTTCGGCCAGGGCGCGCTGCTGTTGCGCGATCCCGAGGCCATACGCAATCCGTTCTTCCTGATGGCGCCCGACTGGGGCCTGGTGCCGCTGGTGGCGCTGGCTACCATCGCAACCATCGTGGCCTCGCAAGCCGTGATCTCGGGCGCGTATTCCGTCACGCGTCAGGCGGTGCAACTGGGCTTCTGGCCGCGCATGCAGATCCTGCACACCTCGGCGGTGGAGAAGGGCCAGATCTATCTGCCGCAGGTCAACGCGCTGCTGTTGTGCGCGGTGTTGGTGCTGGTGCTGCTGTTCCGCAATTCCGACAACCTGGCCGCCGCCTACGGCTTTGCCGTGACGGGCACCATGCTGACCACGTCCGTGCTGGCGTTCGCCGTGCTGCCGCGCGGCTCCACGGGCGTCAAGCGCATGCTGTGGTTTGGCGTGCTGGGCTTTTTGCTGCTGTTCGATGTGCTGCTGTTTTCGGCCAACGTGTTCAAGATCCACGAGGGTGGCTGGTTGCCGCTGCTGGTGGCCATCGTGGTGTTCACGCTGATGATGACCTGGCGCCGGGGCCGCCGGCTGCTGTCGGACATGCAGCAGCGCGATCGCCAGCCGCTCAAGGAATTCATGGAGCAGCTGGAAGAGTATCCGCCGTCGCGCGTGCCCGGCACCGCGATCTTCATGACGATGAATTCCGGCAACGTGCCGCCCGCGCTGCTGCATAACCTGAAGCACAACAAGGTGCTGCACGACCACGTGCTGTTCCTGACCATCCGGGTGGCCGACGTGCCCTATGTTTCGCCCGAAGAGCGTTTCGACGTGAACAAGCTGTCTGCGTCCAGTTGGACGGCGACGGTCAACTACGGCTTCAAGGAAGACCCGGACGTGCCCGAGGCGCTGCGGCTGGTGGCCGAGGCGTATCCCGAGCTGGACCTGGAGCCGATGCGCACGTCTTATTTCCTGTCGCGCCAAACCGTGGTGGCCGCGCGCAAGCCGGCGTTGTGGCGTTGGCGCCGGGCCGTGTTTTCGTTCATGGCGCGCAATTCCACGCGCAGCACCAAGTTCTTCAAGATTCCCGCCAACCGTGTGGTGGAAATGGGTATGCAGGTCGAGCTTTAAAACTGCCTTGCCTGCCTTGTGTCCTGGTCGCCCTGCGCGGCCGGGGCGAAAAAAAACCCCTCGGTGTAAGCCGAGGGGTTTTTTCATAGGCCTTGAAGCATTACTTCTTCTTGGCGGCGTCCGTCAGTTGCGGCAGCGACGTGCCGCTCGATGCCAGCAAGCCGGTCTTCACGTAGGTGAAGAGCTTTTCGCGGGTGTCGACGATGTCCAGGTTGCGCATGGTCAGCTGGCCAATGCGGTCGGCCGGCGTGAACGGTGCGTTCTCGACCTTTTCCATCGACAGGCGCTCGGGCGCGTAGGTCAGGTTGGCCGATTCGGTGTTCAGCAGCGAATAGTCGTTGCCGCGACGCAGTTCGATCGTGACTTCGCCGGTGATGGCGCGAGCAACCCAGCGCTGGGCGGTTTCGCGCAGCATGATGGCTTGCGGGTCGAACCAGCGGCCCTGGTACAGCAGGCGGCCCAGCTTGCGGCCGTTTTCGCGGTACTGCTCGATGGTGTCTTCGTTGTGAATGCCGGTGACCAGGCGTTCGTAGGCGATGAACAGCAGCGCCAGGCCCGGGGCTTCGTAGATGCCGCGGCTCTTGGCTTCGATGATGCGGTTTTCGATCTGGTCGCTCATGCCCAGGCCGTGACGGCCGCCGATGCGGTTCGCTTCCAGCAGCAGTTCGACCGGGTCGCTGTATTCGACGCCGTTCAGCGCGACCGGTTGGCCTTCTTCGAAGCGCACGGTGACTTCTTCGGCCTTGACGGCCACGTCATCGCGCCAGAACGCCACGCCCATGATGGGCTTGACGATGCGGATGCCGGAGTTCAGTTGTTCCAGGTCCTTGGCTTCGTGGGTGGCGCCCAGCAGGTTGGAGTCGGTCGAGTAGGCTTTTTCGGCCGACATCTTGTAGTCGAAGCCGGCTTGGCGCATGTACTCGGACATTTCCGAACGGCCGCCCAGTTCGTCGATGAAGCGCTGGTCGAGCCAGGGCTTGTAGATCTTCAGGTCCGGGTTGGTCAACAGGCCGTAGCGGTAGAAGCGCTCGATGTCGTTGCCCTTGAACGTGCTGCCGTCGCCCCAGATGTTGACGTCGTCTTCCTTCATCGCGGCCACCAGCATCGTGCCGGTGACAGCGCGGCCGATGGGGGTCGTGTTGAAGTAGGTGATGCCGGCGGTCGAGATGTGGAACGCGCCCGATTGCAGGGCGGCGATGCCTTCGGCCACCAACTGCGCGCGGCAGTCGATCAGGCGGGCATTTTCGGCGCCGTAGGCCAGGGCCTTGCGGGGGATTTCGTCGTAGTCGGACTCGTCGGGCTGGCCCAGGTTCGCGGTGTAGGCGTAGGGGATGGCGCCGTTATTGCGCATCCACAGCAGGGCTGCGCTGGTGTCGAGGCCGCCGGAAAAGGCGATGCCGACCTTCTGGCCGGTGGGAAGGTTCGGGAGGATAGTGGTCATTGTTTGAGGTGATGGGCCAACAGGACTTTGACAGCAACGAGCCGCCAAACAAGAAAGGTAGCGGGCATTTTAACTCTTTTGCCCCGGGGGGCCAGCTACGGGTCGCCGCAACCCGCAACCCGCAACCCGCAGCCCGCCAGTGGGCATCAGCCGGCCGGCGCGAACAGTTCGGAAAGTTTCAGTTGCCGGATCAGCTGCGCGGTGGCACTCGCCAGGCGCGTTGCCGGCCGGTGGCGGGCGCTGGCGAGCACCAGGTTGTTGGTGATCCGGGGCGATTCGATGTCGCAAAGCGACAGCGCGTGCTCGGCGGCAGGGCCGCGCGCGGCCGAGCGCGGCAGGATGGCGTAGGCGTCGCCTTGCGCGGCAAGTTCCACAATGGTCTGTACCGCGTCGACCTCGGCCGCCACCTTCAGCCGCACGCCTTGCGCGCGGCACACGCTTTCAACCAGGGTCCGGATCGCATTGGGCAGGCTGGGCAGCACCAGCGGATAACCGCCCAATTGCGCGACCGTCACCCGGGCAGGCAGCGGCGGCTGATGATCCGCCGCCGCAGCCAGCACCAGGTCTTCGCGGAACAGCGATTCATACGCAAGCTGGGGCGAGGGCGCGGGGTCGTAAAGCAGGGCCAGGTCCACGCGGCCGGCCAGCAACCATTCGCGCACCTGCGCACTCAAGCCCTCGGCGACCGCGATGGACGCATCGGGAAAGCCCCGTCGAAACGCCTGCACGAGCGGAGGCGTCAACACGCGCGCGATGCGTGGCGGCAAGCCGACCACCACCTTGCCGGTGGGCGTGGCGCGCAAGGTCTGCAAATCTTCCTTGGCGCGTTCGGCCAGCGTCAGCAGCGCGCGCGCGTGTTCCAGGAAGCGCAGGCCGGCTTCGGTGGGCTCCGCGCCCCGGCCGTTGCGATACAGCAGGTGCTGGCCCAGCTCCAGTTCCAGCAGGCGCACTTGCCGGCTCAAGGTGGGCTGCGCCACGTCGAGGATCTGGGCGGCGCCCGAAAAGCTGCGCCGCTCCGCTACGCAGACGAAGTACTCGATCTGCTTGAGGTCCATGAGATATACGCTTTTTCAATATCTGAAATCAAAGATATAGCATTGTTAGTCGCCTCGCAATCCGCGACGATGTCGTTTTTCCAGCAGGAACCGACTGTGCCCGATTGCCGCCCGCCACTTGCGTCTCCGTCCCGTCCTCGCCATGCCTTGCCGCCGGGCGCTTGCGACGCGCATTGCCATGTCTTCGGGCCGGGCGACGTCTTCCCCTATGCCGAGGGCCGGTCCTACACGCCGCCCGACGCGCCCTATGCCGCCATGGCCGCGCTGCACGCGCACCTCGGCATCGAGCGCGCGGTGGTGGTGCAGGCCAATTGCCATGGTTCGGACCACAGCGCGCTGCTGGATGCGCTGGCGCAAAGCGGCGGCCGCTATCGCGGCGTGGCGCTGCTGGGAGCCGACGCCACGGCGGCCAGCGTGCGGCGACTGCATGATGGCGGCGTGCGCGCTGCGCGCTTCAACTTCGTGCCGCACCTGGGCGGAGCGCCGGACCCGGCCGTGTTCGACCACGTCGTCGCGCTCATCGCACCGCTGGGCTGGCATCTTTGCCTGCATGTGGACGGCGCGATGCTGCCCGAGCTGCTGCCGCGCCTCTTGGCCTTGCCGGTGCCTTTCGTGGTCGACCACATGGGCCGGCTGAAGGCGGCGGATGGCCTGGATTCGCCCGCGATGCGCGCGTTGCTGACGCTGGCCGATGTGCCGCAGGCGTGGGTCAAGGTGTCCGGCATCGACCGCATCGCATCCGGCAAGCGTCCCTTTGCCGAAGGCATTCCCTTTGTCCAGGCGTTGGTGAACGCCATGCCCGAGCGCTGCCTGTGGGGCACGGACTGGCCGCATCCCAATGTTGCCGGCGACATGCCCGATGATGGCGAGCTCGTGGACACATTCTTCCAGGCCTGCCCGGATGCCGCGCAGCGCCAACTGGTATTGGTGGACAACCCGGCCAGGCTGTACGGATTCAACTGACCCTCCGCAAGCCGAGGCCGTGATGCCGGCGGCTGCAAAAAAACATCGATTCAACGAGGAGACATCATGTTCAAGAAATTGCTTTCGGCCACCGTGCTGAGTCTGTCCGCGGTAGGCGCGGCCCAAGCTGACGGCCCGGTCCGCCTGATCATTGCATTCCCGCCCGGCGGGCCGGTGGATCTGGTCGGCCGGGTGCTGGCCGAACAACTGGGTAAAGAGCTCAAGCAGAACGTCATCGTCGAAAACAAGGCCGGCGCCAACGGCAACATCGCTGCGGCCTACGTCGCCAAGGCGCCGGGCGATGGCTCGGTGCTGTTTCTGACCAGCGTGGGCGCGGTGGCGATCAGCCCGGCGCTGTACAAAGACCTGCCCTACGACCCGGTGCGCGACTTTGCGCCAGTGTCCAGGGTGGTGAACAACGCGACGGTCTTCGTCGTGAATCCGGCCAACCCGGCGACCGACGCGGCGGACTTCGTCAAAAAGTCGCAGGCGGCGTCGCAGTCGGTGGCGATCGGTTCATCGGGCATCGGCAGCATTCCGCACCTGACGATGGAAATGTTCGCCGACGCCAGCAAGGCAAAGGTGCTGCACGTGCCGTACAAGGGTGCCGCGCCCGTCATCAACGACGTGATGGGCAATCAGGTGGCGGGCTTCTTCGGCGACGTGCCGGGACTGATCGGCCATATCCAGGGCGGCAAGCTCAAGCCGCTGGGTATTGCCGCACCGACGCGCCACCCGCTGCTGCCCGACGTGAAGACGCTGGCGGAACAAGGCATTGCGGGTGTCGAGTCGAACAACTGGTACGGCATCGTGGCGCCGTCGTCCACGCCGGCCGCAACGGTCGACAAATTGAATCAGGCCGTGCGGGCGGCGCTGGGCAACGAAGCGGTACGCGCCAAGCTTGAGAAGTTCGGCGCAGAGGCCGCCCCAAGCTCGCCGCAGGAATTGGCCGCGCTGATCGCGTCCGATCGCGACAAGTGGACCGCGCTGATCCAGCGCAAGAACATCCGTCCGGAGTAAGCATGAGCGCCAGCCGAGTCACGCCCGTCGTACCGGGCACGCGCCAGGAACTGGCCCCGCTCGAAGCGCGCATCAGCGCCGCGCGCGGCCGCATTTCGCCGCTCTATCAGGTGTTGTTGAACAGCCCCGCCGTGGTGGATGGCTGGGAAGCAATGCTGACCGCGATCCGCCAGAAGACGTCCTTGTCGCCGCGTTTGCGCGAACTCATCATCCTGCGCGTGGCGACCCTGAACAACGCCCCTTATGAATTCGACGCGCACGTGCCGCATGCCTTGGCGGGCGGCATGCCGCAGGCAGTGATCGATGCCTTGCGCGCCAACCCGGCGCCCCAGGAAGTGCAGGGTCTGGCTCCCGGCGAGGCCGAGGTGCTGGCGCTGACCGACGCCATGACGCGCGACATCGAGGTGCCCGACGCGGTGTTCGCACCCGTGCGCGCTCGCTACGATGACACGCAACTGGTCGAGTTGGCCGCGACGGTGGGCGCCTACAACATGGTGTCGCGCTTCCTCGTGGCGTTACGCGTCGGCCATTGAAAGGAGAAGACAGTGCAGGAAACGATATTGCTGGTGTCCTTGGGTGAACGCTTCGACCACGCGCGCGCGGCCGACATGGCGCAGCGCCTGACCGGCGGATTGGACGGCGTTGGCGTCAGCGCCTTCGCGGCGGTAGACGAAGCGGACACGTATGTGTACGTGCGAGGGGCTGCGCCCGCGCTGGCGGAAATCCAGGCGCGCTTGGCCGAGAGCTTTCCGGGCGCCCGGGCACGCGTGCTGCACCGGACGCTGGATCTGCCCGGCGCGTCGGCAGGGCAGGACGCCCCGTGGCACTACATCGTGGAAACCGATGTGCTGCCCGAAGCCGAGCAGGATCTGAACGCCTGGTATGACCAGGAGCATCTGCCCGGGTTGGCCTCGGTGCCCGGCACGGTGCGAGCGATGCGCTACGAATGCCGCGACGAGTCGCCGCGATACCTGGCTTGCTACGACCTGGCCACCCGCGAAACCTTCGGCAGTCCGCCGTGGCTTGCCGTGCGCGCCACCGACTGGAGCAGCCGCGTGCGCCCTTCGTTTCGCAACACCCGCCGCACGATGTTCCAGAAGATCCTTTAAGGGCAGTCCGGCGCAGGCCGGCAAGGAGACATGATGATGAAGCAATGGCTGACCGGGCTGACCGGGCTGACGATGGCGTGCGCGGTGGTGGCGGCTACGCCGGCGCTGGCCGATGTGCCCAAGCGGGTCAACGTGCTGGTGGGCAATGGCGCGTCGATCGAAGTGCTGGAGCAGGGGCAGGGGCCCGCGCTGGTGTTGCTGCCGTCGCGCGGACGCGGCGCGCAGGACTTCGACGAGCTGGCCGCTCGCTTCGCAAAGGCCGGCTACCGCGTGCTGCGTCCGCAGCCGCGCGGCATCGGCGGCAGTACCGGGCCCATGTCCGGCATTACGCTGCATGACCTGGCCGATGACCAGGCCGCCGTGATACGCAACGTGGCGCGCGAGCCGGTCGTGATGGTCGGCCACGCGTTCGGCAATTGGGTGGCTCGCGCGACCGGCGTGGATCACCCGGAACTCGTGCGCGGCGTGGTGATCGTGGCGGCCGCGGCCAAGCAATATCCCAAGGGCCTGAGCGAACACGTGGACCGCAGCGCCGAACTGTCCTTGCCCGACGCCGAGCGCCTGGCCTCCATCCAGTACGCCTTCTTCGCGCCCGGCAACGACGCGCGCGTCTGGCTGAACGGCTGGTATCCGGACGTCAGTGAAAGCCAGCGTCTGGCGGGCAAGGCCACTCGCCAATCCGATTGGTGGTCGGGCGGCGCCAAGCCGCTGCTGGACTTGCAGGCCGAACTGGATCTGTTCAAGCCGCCGGCCACGCGCAACGAAATCCGCGACGAATTCGGCGAGCGCGTGTCCGTGGTGGTTATCGCCGGGGCGGGCCACGCGCTGGTGCCTGAAAAGCCGCAGGAAGTGGTGGACGCCATCACGCAGTGGGAACGCACGCTGCGCTGAAAGCTTGGGTTGATCGACTGCGTTGAACGCTTTGGTTGAATGCTCGGGCTGAACGATTGGGTTGAATGCCTGCCTGCGCTAAGCGCTTGGGCTGGACGCTGGCGCTGAACGCCCGGGTTGAACGCCATCCAAACAAAAGGGCCTGGATATCAGCAGATATCCAGGCCCTTCTTTCTTTACCGCAGGCTTATTTGATCTGGCCCAGCAGCAGGAATTCCATCAGCGCCTTTTGAACGTGCAGGCGGTTTTCGGCTTCGTCCCAGACCACGCTCTGCGGGCCGTCGATGACTTCGCCGGTGACTTCCTCGCCACGGTGCGCGGGCAGGCAGTGCATGAAGACGGCTTCGGGGTCGGCGGCGGCCATCATCTCGGCGTCCACGCACCAGTCGGCGAACGCGGCGCGGCGTTCTTCGTTTTCGGCCTCGTAGCCCATGCTGGTCCACACGTCGGTGGTGACCAGATGCGCGCCCTGGCACGCTTGCATGGGATCCTTGAACTGGCGCAGCACCTTGTCCGACGGCGTGCCGATGCGGGCGGCTTCGAGTTCGTAGCCGGCAGGCGTGGACACGTGCAGCGTGAAGCCCAGCATTTCGGCGGCGTGCAGCCAGGTGTAGGCCATGTTGTTGGCGTCGCCCACCCAGGCCACCGTCTTGCCCGCGATGGGGCCGCGATGTTCGATGTAGGTGAAGATGTCGGCCAGGATCTGGCAGGGGTGGAATTCGTTGGTCAGGCCGTTGATGACCGGCACGCGCGAATGCGACGCGAAGCGCTCGATGCGGGTTTGCTCGAACGTGCGGATCATGACGATGTCGACCATGCGCGAGATGACGCGCGCGGTGTCCTCGATGGGTTCGGAGCGGCCCAGTTGCGAGTCGTTGGAGGTCAGGTTGATGACCGAACCGCCCATCTGGTACATGCCGGCTTCGAACGACACGCGGGTGCGGGTGCTGGCCTTTTCAAACACCATCGCCAGCGTGCGGTCGTGCAGCGGCATATGGGGTTCGTAGCGCTTGAACTTTTCCTTGATCAGGCGTGCGCGGTCCAGCACGTAGGCGATTTCGGCGGACGAGAAGTCCTTGAACTGGAGGAAATGCCGCAACGGGCCGTTTTGAGTCGTGGGAGGAGTCATGGTGTTGTCGCGAGGTCATTGGGCCCGTCCGGGCTCGTGGCCCGATCGGGACGTTGATTATGGTTGTTCGGCCAGAAATTGTTGGATGAGCGGAACCAGGGTGGCGACGATCTGGTCCGCCTCTTGCTTGGTCAGGATCAGCGGCGGCAGCATGCGGATGACACGGTCGCGCGTAACGTTGATGAGCAGGCCGGCCTGCATCGCGCGCAGCGCCAGCACGCCGCAGGGACGCGCGAGCTCGATGCCCAGCATCAGGCCACGGCCACGCACTTCGGTGACGCCCTTGGTGCCCGCCAAGGCGTCTGCCAGCGTCTCTTTCAGGTAGCTACCCACGGTGTGGGCGTTGTCCAGCAATCGATCGTTTTCAAGTGTGTCGAGCACCGCCAGGCCCGCCGCGCAGACCAGCGGGCCGCCGCCGAACGTGGTGCCATGGCTGCCCGGCGTGAACACGCCAGCGGCGGGGCCGGCGGCCAGCATCGCGCCGATGGGCACGCCGCCAGCCAGCCCCTTGGCCAGCGTCATGACGTCGGGCTTGACATCGGCCCACTGGTGCGCGAACCACTTGCCCGTGCGGCCGATGCCGGATTGCACTTCATCGATCATCAGCAGCCAGCCGCGCTCGGTGCACAGCGCGCGCACTTCCTGCAAATAGGCCAGGTCGGAAGGGCGGATGCCGCCTTCGCCCTGCAAGACTTCGAGCAGCACTGCCGTGGTGCGCGGTTCGGCATCGCCCGCCGCGCGCACGGCGTCCAGGTCGTTATAGGGCACCTGGATGAAACCGCTGGGCAGCGGTTCGAAACCCTTGCGCGCCTTGTCGCTGCCGGTGGCCGCCAGCGTGGCCAGCGTGCGGCCATGCCAGGACGAATCCATGGTGATGATGTGGGCGTGCTGGTTGCCGCGCTGGTAGGCGTAATAGCGCGCCAGCTTGATGGCGGCTTCGTTGGCTTCGGAGCCAGAATTGCAAAAGGCCACTTCCTGCATGCCCGACAACGCGGTCAGGCGGGCGGCCAGCGCCGTTTGCTGCGGAATTTCGTAGATGTTCGAGGTGTGGATGACGCGCGCCGCCTGCTCGCTGATGGCGGCCACCAATTTCGGATGGGCATGACCCAGGCAGGACACGCCGATGCCGGCCAGCGCGTCCAGGTATTTGCGCCCTTCGGCATCCCACAACCATACGCCCTGGCCGTGCGTGAACGCGACCGGCAGGCGGGCATAGATATTGGCCAGAGGCGAGGTCATTGCGGATCCTCCTGGGGGATTACCAAAAAGCCGCCCTCAATTCGATGGATTCCCCGGCGAAAGCGGGGCGGAATCGGCTTTTGGAAGAGGGCAAAGGATCAATCATATACAATTCGCGGCGCAGGGCGCATGTTTGATCACGCCGAAGATCCGGCTTTCGTGAAAGGCGCGCTGTAGTGAAGAACTCATGGCAACTCGCGTCAGACAATTCGTAATTCATGGCGTTACCGAAAGCGGTAGCCGATTCCGCCCCAGCGATTGGGCGGAGCGGCTCGCTGGCGTAATGGCACAGTTCCGGCCCGCCGGCTGTGCTGGTAACCACCTCACTTATTCGCCTTATGTGCTGCCCGTCGTGATCGACGGTGTGCGCGGTATCGTGGTCGACTTGCGTTTGCGCGACCTGGAACCGTTGGCGTACAAGTTCGTGGTTGATTTCGCTCGCGACAACAACCTCAAGACGGAAGAACGCGAAATCTAAGTGCCCGAACGAAAAAGCGCCCCGACCGGGCGCTTTTCTCATTCGTGCTGGACTCTCACGCCCCTCGGGCGGGTTCGCCCCTATGCCGCGTCTGGACGCTCGCGCGTTTCGCGCGGCGCCCTGCACGCGCGAGAGGGGCGGCCTGCAAGCGCCAGATTCAGGCGCCAAATTTTCAAGCGCCCAAATTCAAGCGGCCAAATTCAAGCGGCCAAATTCAAGCGCCAAAATTCAAGCGTCGCGGGTTCGTCCGCCGGCAAGCCAACGCGCTCAAGCGCCGACCCAATCAAGTCCCGTAACGGTCCAGGATCTTTCGTATATCGCGCACGCCGGACCCGTCGGTGCTCAACAGGGCGCGCGCGGTGACGGATTCCAGATGATGTTCCAGCAGATGCAGCACGTGCTTTTCGTCGCGCGCGCGCAAGCCCTGCACGATGTCGCGGTGTTCGCTGACGGCGCATTCGCTGGAATGCGGCCGGCCATATAGCGCCAGGATCAGCGAGCAGCGCGACACGATCTCGTTCACGTAGCGGGCATAGACAGCGTTGCCAGACAGCTCGGCCATCAGGATGTGGAATTCGCCGGACAGCCGGATGGATTCATTCGTGCTGTTGCGCTTGCGGGCCGCTTCCTCTTCTTCCACATGCCGCGCCAGCCGCGTCAGGCCCGCCTCGGTGATGTGTTGCAGCAGGCGCCGGGCCACGTCGCGCTCCAGGCAGCGCCGCGCTTCGAAAATATCGTGGGCTTCTTCCAGACTGGGGCGCGCGACCGCCGCGCCGCGATTGGGGCGCAAGTCCACCAGCCCCTCGCTGAACAGCCGCGTCAACACCCCGCGAACAATCGTGCGGCTGACGCCGAAACGTTCTCCGATGATGTCCTCGGGCAGCTTGTCGCCCGGCAGCAAGGCCTGCTCGATGATGGCGCGGCGCAAATTTATGTATACGATTTCGCTGCGATTTGTGTCTTTCTTGGCGGGCTCATTGGCCGGCTGCGCGAGAGGTTTCATCGTCTTGTGTGGCTCCTGAACGGGCGCGCTCTTGTTGTCATTGTCGTTGTAATACTTCGGCTGTGAGTGCCGCAGCCGCTGCGCACCGCGGGTGTGGGCAAGCATACTACAACCGCCGCTAAGGGTTAGCGATAGCTTGAATGAGGGATCCAACGGCGTACATTGTCGGCATAAATCGTATACAAACATTTATACAAAACTATCCGTACATGGATGTATTGATAAATCAACTTGTATACAAACCGACCGAGGTTTGTTTTATGCCAGCCCTGACCGACGCCGTCGCCATCGACCGGCCCGCCCATGCCCCGTACCGCCTGCTGGTGGTCAACGGCAACACTACGTCCGACCTGACCCATAGCCTGGCCGCCCAGGCGCGCGTGTTCTTTGATGGCGCAGCCCACGTGCATGCCGTCACGGCCTTGTTCGGGCCCGCCTATATCGCCAGCCGCGTCGAGGCCGCCGTGGCGGCGCACGCGGTGCTGGAAACCGTGGAACGCGAAGTGGCCCGCGCCGAAGCGCCGTTCGATGCCTGCGTGCTGGCCTGTTTCGGCGAACCGGGCATCGGCGCCGTGCGCGAATGCCTGAGCGTGCCGGTCGTGGGCATGGCCGAGGCCTCCATCATGGCCGCCATGCAGCGCGGCGACCGCTACGCCATCGTCACCGTGGGGCAGCGCTGGCCGGGCATGTTGCGCGAACAGATCCGCCAACTGGGCCTGGACGCCCGCTGCGCCGCCATCATCGCCTTGCCGGGCAATGCGCTGGACTACGTATCGCGCTCGCCCGAATCGGCCGCCGCCGTCAGCCGCGCGCTGGAGGCGGCGGTGGCCGAGGGCGCCGACGTGATCATCGTGGCCGGGGCCGCGCTGGCCGGCTATCTGCCGGTGCTGCCGCGCCGGCCCTCCGTGCCCATCATCGATTCCTACCGCGCCGCGCTGGCGCAAGTACTGGCCCTGGCTTCGCTGGAGCGGGCGCAACGCCTGTGCGCGTTGACCTGACGGGCCAGGTCCGTTCGCGATCCAAATCGCGCCGGGCCCGACCCGGCGACATCAAACCGGGTCAAGCGCCCGATAGACAAGGGAGAGTTGCAGCCATGAAGACGTTGCTTAAATGGACCGCAGGCGCGGTGATCGCGCTGTCGGCCATCACGGGGGCTTCGGCCGCCAACACGCTCAAATGGGGCGCCGCGCGCGACCTCGATTCGCTGGACCCGTATTCCTACGGCAGCACATTCAACCTGGCCTTCCTGAACCATGTCTACGAAGCGCTGATCCGCTACGACGACAAGTTCAACATCACGCCAGCGCTGGCCGAATCCTGGGAAGCCGTCTCGCCCACGGTGCTGCGCTTCAAGCTGCGCCAGGGCGTGAAGTTTCACAATGGCGCGTCGTTCTCGGCGGACGACGTGGTGGCCTCGATGACCCGCGTGTCCGACGAGGCCTCGCCGCTCAAGGGCAATCTGCCGGCGTTCAAGGCCGTGCGCAAGGTGGACGACTACACGGTCGACATCGAAATGACGCATCCGTATCCGCTGATGCTGAACGATCTGACCAACATTTTCATCTTCAATCGTCAGTGGCTGGTGGACAACAACAGCACCCGTCCGACCGACGCCGCCAAGAAGATCGAAGGCTACGCCACGCACAACGCCAATGGCACCGGCCCGTTCAAGGTCGAGTCGTACCGGCCGGACACGCGCACCGTGCTGGTCGTGAACAAAGACTGGTGGGACAAGCCCCGCCACAACCTGGATCGCATTGAATTCACGCCGATCGCTTCCGCGCCGACACGCGTGGCGGCGCTGCTGTCCGGCGACATCAATTTCACCGAGAACGCGCCGCTGCAAGACCTGGACCGCCTGCGCGCCGCCTCGAACGTGAAGGTGTTGGCCGCCACCGAATTGCGCACGCTGTACTTCGGCATGAACCTGGGCGACAAGCTCGTGGGCTCGAACATCACTGACAAGAACCCGCTGAAAGACCTGCGCGTGCGTCAGGCGCTGTACATGGCGCTGTCGCCCGACCTGCTGCAAAAGCGCGTGATGCGCGGGCTCTCGCGCACCACCGGCGCGCTGGTGGCTCCGTCCATTCCCGGCTACGACGTCAAGCAGGAAGTGCGCTTGCCGTTCGACACGGCCAAGGCCAAGCAGCTTCTGGCCGACGCCGGCTATCCCGACGGCTTCACCTTGTCGCTGCTGTGCTCGAACGACATGTTCGTGAACGAGGAAGAGCTGTGCCAGGCCGCCGCGTCGATGTGGGCGCGCATCGGCGTGAAGGCGTCGCTGGCCAGCGGACCGCGTTCGCTCCAGAACCCGAAGCGCGCGCGCGGCGAGTTCGATATCACCATCCACGGCTGGGCGAATGAGCCGCAGATCGATGCGCTGTCGATCCTGCTGCAAGTGATGCACAGCCGCACCGGCCCGGCTGGCGTCTTCAACTGGGGCCAGTGGGGCGATGCCGCGCTGGACGCCAAGATCGACGCGGCGGCTGGCGAGATGAACCGCGACAAGCGCGTGCAGATGATGGCCGAGGTATTGCAGACCCTGCATGACGACGTGCGCTTCCTGCCGCTGCACCAGCAGCCGATGGCCTGGGCCGTGGGCGACAAGGTGGGCGACGTGCTGCAAATGCCGGACAACAAGGCGCGGCTGTGGACGGTGCGCATGCAGTAGCGCGCCGTGCGTGAGGGCGCCGCGCCCCGCGCGCGGCGCCATGCAAGTCCGATATCGGGTCTGAAGGAGGCCGCACATGCTGGCATTCATCGTTAGACGGGTCTGTAACGCGGTTGGCGTGATGCTGGCGGTGGCGTTGCTGGCCTTCGTGATATTTCGTTTTGTCGGCGACCCCGTCGACATGATGCTCAACGAGCAAGCCTCGCAGACGCAGCGCGACGAGCTGCGCGAGCGCCTGGGGCTGAATGCGTCGGTGGGCATGCAGTTCGTGCACTTCGTCACCAACGCGGCGCAGGGCGAGTTCGGCATCTCGTACCGCAACCAGCAGGACGTTTTTGCGCTGGTGGCCGAGCGCTTTCCCGCCACCTTCGAGCTGGTGATGATGGCTACGCTGCTGTCGCTGGTGATCGGCGTGCCGCTGGGAGTGCTCACCGCCATCTACCGCAAGTCGCGCCTGGCGCAGGCCTTGCAGTTCGTGTCCATTCTTGGAATCTCGCTGCCCAGCTTCGTGGTCGGCATCATGCTGATCCTGATTTTCTCGGTGCAGCTGGGTTGGCTGCCCGGCTTCGGCCGGGGCGAGACGGTCAAGATAGGCTGGTGGTCCACCGGCCTGTTGACGCCATCCGGCCGCGCCGCGCTGGTGCTGCCGTCGATCACCCTGGCTCTGTTCCAGATCACGCTCATCATGCGGCTGGTGCGCGCCGAAATGCTCGAAACGTTGCGCACCGAATTCATCAAGTTCGCCCGCGCGCGCGGCCTGCCGGATCGCATCGTGCATTTCCGCCTGGCGCTGCGCAACTGCCTGATGCCCGTCATCACCGTGACCGGCATGCAGATCGGCAACCTGATCGCCTTCGCGCTCATCACCGAAACCGTATTCCAGTGGCCGGGCATGGGCCTGCTGTTCATCCAGTCGGTCATGTTCGTGGACATTCCCGTCATGGCCGCCTATCTGGTTATCGTGTCTTTCATCTTCGTGGCTTTGAACACCCTGGTGGACATGATGTATGGCGTGGTCGATCCGCGCCTGCGCAGCCAGCACGTCAAAGGAGGCGCCAATGCTCACTAAACCTTTTTCCGGCGGCGCGCAGAGCCGGCTGTCCCGCTTCCTGCAAAGCGATCTGTGGTGGAGTTTGCGACACGATTACGTGGCCATGGGGGCGGGCATCGTACTGCTGGTCGTGGTGCTGCTGGCGATATTCGCCCCATGGATCGCGCCGCAGAACCCCTATGACCTGGCGCAGCTCGATCTCTTGAACGCCGAGCTGCCGCCCTTCTGGGTGGACGGGGCCGACCCGCAGTTCCTGCTGGGCACCGACACGCAGGGCCGCGATGTGTGGTCGGCCATCCTGTACGGCTCGCGCATGTCCCTGGCGATCGGCTTGGCCACGGTGGTGCTGTCGCTGGCGATCGGTCTGCTGGTGGGCTTGGCGGCCGGCTATTTCGGCGGCTGGGTCGACAACGCCCTGATGCGCGTGGGCGACACGCTGCTCAGTATTCCCACCATTCTCGTGGCCATCCTGGTGACGGCGGTGTTTCGGCAACTGCTGCCACCGGGCCTGCGCGAAACGCTGTCGGCCGTGATCCTGATCCTGGCCATCTCGATGACCAACTGGGTGCAGTACGCGCGCACGGTACGGGCGTCGGCGCTGGTCGAGCGCGGCAAGGAATACGTGCAGGCGGCGCGGCTGATCCGCGTGAGTTCGCTGCGCATCATGCTGACGCACATCCTGCCCAACACGCTGACGCCCGTGATGGTGACGGCCACGCTGAACCTGGGGCTGGCCGTGCTGATCGAGGCCACCCTCAGCTTTCTTGGCGTCGGCATGCCGCCCACCGAACCTTCGTTGGGCACGCTGATCCGGCTGGGCAACCAATTCCTGTTTTCGGGGCAGTGGTGGGTCGTGGTGTTCCCCGCGCTGTATCTGAGCCTGATCGTGCTGGTGGTCAACCTGCTGGGCGATTGGCTGCGCGATGCGCTCAATCCCCGTCTGCGCTGACAGCGCATCTACAAAGAGGTCAAGCATGGAAAACGCAACGTTACACACCCAAGTCCGCCTGGCTGGCGGCGAGCCAACCACGGTGCTGGTGCACGATCGCCGCATCCAGGCGCTGGGCGGCGCCGCGCCCGCGGGCGTGCCGGTGGTGGACGGAGGCGGCGCGCTGATGCTGCCCGGGCTGATCGACGCCCACGCGCACCTGGACAAGACCATGTACGGCATGCCCTGGTATCGCAATGAAGTCGGCCCCCGGCTGATCGACAAGATCGAGAACGAGCGCGTAGAAAAGAAACGCCTGGGCATCGATCCCTACCGGCAGTCGGCGCGTCAGATCGTGATGTCGATCGGCGACGGCACCAGCCACATCCGCAGCCACGTGGACGTGGACACGGACATCGGCGTGGCGGCTATCGAAGGCGTGATGCGCGCGCGCGACCAGTACCGCGACGAGATCGACGTGGAGCTGGTGGCGTTTCCGCAAAGCGGCCTGCTGATCCGGCCCGGCACGCTGGAGTTGATGGACCAGGCGCTGCGCATGGGGGCGGACGTGGTGGGCGGGCTGGACCCGGCCGGCATGGACCGCGATCCCAAAGGCCATCTGGACGCGATCTTCGCCTTGGCCGACAAGCACGGCAAACCGATAGACATCCATCTGCACGAGGCCGGCGAGCTGGGCGCGTTTTCCATGCAGATGACGATCGACCGCGTGCTGGCGCTGGGCATGCAGGGCAAGGTGACCCTGTCGCATGCGTTCTGTCTGGGCATGCCCGACACGCAGGCCGTCCAAGCGCTGACCGATGGGCTGCTGCAAGCGGGCGTGCACATCATGACCACCGGTTCGGCCTCGCGCCCGGTGCCCAATGTGGCGCGGCTGCGGCAGGCCGGCGTCACCGTCTGCACCGGCAACGATGGCATGCGCGATACCTGGGGCCCTTACGGCAAGCCCGACATGCTGGAGCGGACCATGCTGGTCGGCCTGCGCAACAACCTGCGCCGCGACGACGAACTGGAACTGGCGCTGGACGTGGCCACCTACGGCAACGCACGCGTGATGCAACTGGCCGACTACGGCCTGACGCCGGGCTGCCATGCCGACTTTGTGCTGGTCGATGCCGAAACGGTGGCCGAAGCCATCGCGGCCCGGCCCGTGCGCAAGCTGGTGGTCAAGCGCGGCAAGGTGGTGGCGCGCGACGGCCGTGCCTTGGTGAGCGCGCCGTGATGCCCGATGCGCAAGGCCCCGTCCTCTTGACCGCCCGCTGGGTCGTGGGCCACGAAAACGGCCGGCACTGCCTGTACGAGAACGGCGAAGTCGTTTTTGAAGGCAATCGCATCCTGTACGTCGGCCACCGCTATCCGGGTCCCGTGGCGCGCCGTCATGACTATGGCCGCGCCGTGATCGGGCCGGGCTTCGTGGACCTGGATGCATTGTCGGACCTGGACACGACCATCCTCGGTTTCGACAATTCCCCCGCTTGGCGCAAAGGCCGCATCTGGCCCGAGACGTACATGAAGCAGGGGCCTTACGAGATGTATACGCCCGCCGAATTGGCGTTCCAGAAGCGCTACGCCTTTGCGCAGCTGATCCGCAACGGCATCACCACGGCGCTGCCGATTGCGTCGCTGTTCTACCGCGTCTGGGGCGAGACCCGTGACGAATTCCTGTCGGCGGCGAACGCGGCGGGGGAACTGGGGCTGCGCGTCTACCTGGGGCCGGCTTACCGCAGCGGCCACACCTATGTGGATGCCGAGGGCAAGATCCGCTGCCACTATGATCCGGCGCGCGGCATGGCCGGGCTGGACGAGGCGATTGCATTTTGCGATGAAGTCGAAGGCCGTCATGGGGGCCGCGTGCGCGCCATGCTGGCGCCCGACCGTATCGAGACCTGCACGCCGGAACTGCTGCGCGCATCGGCCCGGGCTGCCCAGGAACTCGACATTCCGATCCGGCTGCATTGCTGCCAGTCGCGCCTGGAATACGACCTGGTTCAGGAGCAGCACGGCATGAGTCCGCCGCAATGGCTGCAAAGCCTGGGCTTTCTGTCGCCGCGCGCGCTGCTGCCGCACGGCACCTATGTGTCGGGGTCGCGCCATATTCCGCAGCCGGGGCGCGACCTTGAAATCATCCGCGACGCGGGCGCCAGCATCGTCCACTGTCCGCTGGTGTCGGCGCGGCATGGCGCAACGCTGTCGTCGTTCGCGCGTTATCGCAAGCTGGGCATCAACATCGGCATGGGCACCGACACGTGGCCGCCCGACATGGTGCAGAACATGCAGGTGGGCCTGATGCTGTGCCGGGTCGAGGAAGCCTCCACCGAGGCCGTGCGCGCCGAAGACTATTACGACGCGGCGACCGTCGGCGGCGCCGACGCGCTGGGCCGCCCCGACCTGGGTCGCCTTTCTGTAGGCGCCAAGGCCGACATCGTCGTCTTCGATTTTTCGCACGACCGCAACGGCCAGATGATCGACCCCATCCAGACGCTGATGATCAGCGGCAGCGGACGCGACGTGTCGCAGGTGGTCATCGATGGGCGCTTCGTGATGGTGGACGGACGCATCCCCGGCTTTGATGCGCGTCTGGCGCAAGAGCAGGCGCAGCGGCAATTCGATGGCCTGATCGCGCGCTATCCCGACCGCACCTGGGGCCATCCGCCCGTTGAACAGATTTTCTCTTCCAGCTATCCGCGTCCCGCAAGGAGCCCGTCATGATGGCAACCGACCCCCACACCGCGCCGGCTGGCGTGCCCACCTTGTCCGTGCGCGGACTGTCCGTGGAATTTCCGACCCGCCATGGCACGCTGGTCGCCACGCGCGACATCAGCTTCGATATCCGGCCCGGTGAAATCCTGGGCATGGTGGGCGAATCCGGCGCGGGCAAATCCTTGACCGGCATGGCCGTGATCGGCCTGCTGGAGCCGCCGGGCCGCCTGGGCGCGGGCGAGATCCTGCTGGCGGGCCAGCGCATCGACAACTTGCCGCCCAAGGCGCGCCAGCGCTTGCGAGGCAAGGAGATCGGCGCGATTTTCCAGGACCCGCTGACCAGCCTGCACCCGTTGTTTACCGTAGGCGACCAGCTGATCGAAACCATCCGCCATCACGACAAGGTGTCCGCATCTGCCGCCCGTGCTCGCGCGCTGGAGCTGTTGCTGGCGGTGGGCATTCCGGCCGCCGACAAGCGTATTGACCATTACCCGCACCAGTTCTCCGGTGGCATGCGCCAGCGCGTGGTGATCGCGCTGGCCCTGGCGGCGCGCCCCAAGCTCATCATCGCGGATGAACCCACCACGGCGCTGGACGTGTCGGTGCAGGCGCAGATCACCGCGCTGCTGCGCCGGCTTTGCCGCGAGCAGGGCACCGCCGTGCTGCTGGTGACGCACGACATGGGCGTGATCGCCGAAACCGCGGATCGCGTGGCGGTGATGTACGCCGGCCGCATCGTGGAGATCGGTCCGGTGATGGATGTGCTGCGCCGGCCCGGTCATCCTTATACGCAGGGCCTGATGAACGCCATCCCCGGCCTGCGCCATCGGGCCGCGCGCTTGAACCAGATCGACGGCGCCATGCCGCGCCTGCACGCCATGCCCGATGGCTGCGCCTTTCATCCGCGTTGCGCGCTGGCGGGCCCGCGCTGCGCGCAAACCCGGCCGCCGCTCGCCCCGACGCCATCGGGCGCCACGGTCAGCGCCTGCTGGCTGCATCAGGAAGGAGTCGCTCATGCCGCGTAACGATGATGTGCTGTTGCGGGCCGATGACCTGGCCTGCTGGTTCGACGTATCGCCGCCCTGGCTGGAGCGCACGCTGTCGCGCCAGCCGATGCAGACGCTCAAGGCGGTGGATGGGGTGTCGCTGTCGGTGCCCCGAGGCTCCACGTTGAGCATCGTGGGTGAATCCGGCTGCGGCAAGTCCACCCTGGCCAAGCTGCTGGTCGGCCTGGTCGCGCCCACGCGCGGCACGCTGCAATATGGCCGCAACCGGACGGGCGGCGTGCTGTATCCGCAGATGATCTTCCAGGATCCCTATGCCAGCCTGAACCCGCGCTGGCGGGTGGGCAACATCGTGGCCGAGCCCATCATCACCCTGGGCCTGCGCGGATCGCCCGCCGACACGCGCCGCCGCGTGGACGAACTGCTGGAACTGGTGGGCCTGTCCGCCAGCGACGCGGGCCGCTTTCCGCACGAGTTCTCGGGTGGGCAGCGGCAACGCATTTCGATAGCGCGAGCGCTGGCGACCGAGGCGGAATTCCTGGTTTGCGACGAGCCCACCTCTGCGCTGGACGTGTCGGTGCAGGCGCAGATCCTGAATCTGATGGGCGATCTGCAAAAGGAATTCGGGCTGACCTATGTGTTCATCAGCCACAACCTGTCGGTGGTGCGCCACGTGTCCGATAGCGTGGCGGTGATGTATCTGGGCAGGATCGTCGAACAGGCGCCGGCCGATCAATTGTTCGACGCCCCGCAGCATCCGTACACGCGCATGCTGCTCGACACGATTCCCGACCTGGACGCCCCTCGGCGCGACCGCGACCCGATGGGCGGTGAAGTGCCCAACCCGATCCAGCCGCCTACCGGCTGCACGTTTCACCCGCGCTGTCCCGAGGCCCGCGACGAATGCCGCGTCAGCGCGCCGCCGGTCACCCGCACGGGAGGACGGCAACTGCGCTGCCACGCGGTCAAATGGGAGAGGGCGGTGGCGGCCTGAGGGGAAGGCTGCAATTCGAAGCCCCAGAATGCAACGAGGCCCCGCGAAGGGGCCTCGTTGCAATCAGCATCCCGGGCGCGCAGGCCCGGGCACACACGCGATCACTTCGCGTAGACCAGATCCCTCAAGCCCAGCGACAGGCCGGGCCAGTACGTAATCACCAACAAGCAGACAATCACCACGCCCACGAACGGGACCAAGGGTTTGATGAGCCGCTCCAGCGGCAGCTTGGCCACCGCGCACGCGGCGAACAGGTTCACGCCGAACGGCGGAGTGATCATGCCCAGCGCCAGGTTCACCACCATGATGATCCCGAAGTGCACGGGCTCCACGCCGAACTTCAGCGCCACCGGCAGCAGCAAGGGGGCCAGCACCACGATCGAGGCCGAGGTCTCGATGAACATGCCGATGACGAACAGCGCCGCGTTCATGCCCATCAGGAACGAGAACTTCGTGTCGAAGATCTGCGACAACCACACCCCGAGCGCGTCCGGGATGCCTGCGCGGTTGAGCAGGAAGCTGAAGACACCGGCGTTCGCGATCACGAACATGATCACGGCGGTGGACACGACCGACTTGTGCAAGGTCGTGGACAGTTGCTTGAAGCTCAGGCGGCGGTAAACGAACTTGCCCACCACCACCGCGTACATCACGGCCACCACGGAGGCCTCGGTCGGCGTGAACACGCCGCCATAGATGCCGCCCAGGATGATGACCGGCATCATCAACGCCAACCAGGCGTTCTTGAGCGCCGGCCACAGCGGCAACCGGCCTTCGCCGTCGCGCTTGCCCAGGTTGTTGCGCTTGGCGTAGAGCCACACGTAGAACATCAGCGCCACGCCGATCAGGATGCCGGGCATGACGCCGGCAATGAACAGCTCGCCCGTGGACGTGTCGGTGGACACGGCGTAAAGAATCATCGGAATCGAAGGCGGGATGATCACGCCCAATTCCGCCGCGCTGGCCTGTAGCGACGCCGCGAAGGGCGCGGGGTAGCCGTGGCGGATCATCGCGGGGATCAGGATGGCGCCCACGGCGAACGTGGTGGCGACGCTGGAGCCGGCGACTGCTGCGAAGATCATGCAGGTCAGCACGCAGGTGCAGGCCAGCCCGCCCTGGATGCCGCCCACCACGCTCTTGGCGAATTCCACCATGCGTTCGGAGATGCCGCCGGCTTCCATCAGGTTGCCGGCCAGGATGAAGAAAGGAATGGCGACCAGCGGGTACTTGTCCAGCGCGGCGTACAACTGCTGGGCGACCACCACCCAGGGCAGGCCGGTGCTGCCGACCCCCGCCAGGCTGGCCAGGCCGATCGACACGGCGACCGGCACGGACAGCCCGAAGAAGATCAGCATCGAGACAATCATTAATTGGGACATGGCGATATCTGCTGCGTAAATTCGATTGGGGCGGCTTCAGCCTTGCGCGTCGTTGCGCACGGGCACGTCGTCTTCTTCACCGGCGCACCAGCGAGCCAGCACGGCGATGGCGGCCAGCGTCGCGCCGACGGGAATTGCCAGGTAGATCCAGGAAATCGAGATGTCCAGGCTGGGCACGGTCTGGAAGCGGACGCGATAGGTCATGTTGCCGCCGATCCAGGCCAGAAAGCCCAGGAAGCTGGCGCAGATCAGGCCGATCACGGCTTCGAGCACGCGGCGCTTGGTGCCGCCAAGCAGGTTGCGCAGCATTTCAACGCTGATCATCGCGCCGTGGCGAAAGGCCAGCGAGACACCCAGCAGCACGGTCCAGATCAGCAGGGCACGGGTCAGCACCTCGCTCCAGTCGGCGGGCGAATGCAGCACGAAGCGGGCAATGACCTGGTAGAAGGCGGCCGCCGCGGCGGCGACCAGCAAAAGTTGGGCAAGGACCGAAACCAGCTTGAACAGGCCGCGGTCGAAAGCGCAGAGCAAACGCATGATGAATCCCGATGGCGTTGGACGCACAGGGTGGAAAACGGCAGGCGGCGGGAGGGTGATCCCGCCGCCAGGGACGATGCGCCCGAGCCGGGCGCCGCCCGCTTACTTGGTGTCGCGGATCGAGTCGATCAGCTTCTTGTCGAACTTCTTGTAGTACTCGGGGTAGGCCGGCTCGACGGCGGCGGCGAAGGCGGCACGGTCCACTTCGGACACTTGCATGCCTTCCTTCTTCAACTGCTCGACGCCGGTCTTCTCGATGTTGTCTACGTAGGCGCGCATGGCCATGGCGGATTCCTTGCCGGCCTTGTCGAAGTTGGCCTTGTCGGCGGACGACAGGCCGTCATAGACGTTGGCCGACATCAGCACCAGCGCCGGACCATACACGTGGCCGGTCAGCGACAGGTACTTCTGCATTTGCGACAGCTTGGCCGAGGTGATCACCGACAGCGGATTTTCCTGGCCGTCGATGGTGCCTTGCTGCAAGGCGGTGGCCACTTCGGGCCAGGCCATCGGCGTGGGCAGGATGCCGATCTGGCGGAAAGCCGTGATGTGGATCGGGTTTTCCGTGGTGCGGATCTTCAGGCCCTTGGCGTCGGCCGGGGTCTTGACCGGGCGCACGTTGTTGGTCAGGTGGCGAAAGCCCTGCTCGCCCCAGGCCAGCGCGATGATGCCCCGGCTGGGGAACTTGGCCAGCATGTCCTGTCCGATCTTGCTGTCCAGCACGGCGCGTGCATGTTGCAGGTCGCGCAGCAGGAAGGGGATATCGAATACGCCGGTTTCGGGAACAAAATTCAGGGTGGCGCCTGTCGAAACGATGGCCAGGTCGATCGTGCCGATCTGCAGGCCTTCGATCACTTCGCGTTCGCCGCCCAGCGCGCTGTTGGCGAATTGCTGTACTTTGTACTTGCCGTTCGAAGAGGCTTCGATGGACTTGGCCATGGCGTCGGCGCCCGCGCCATAGTGCGACGAGGTCGACAGGGCGTAAGCCATCTTCAGGGTGGTCTGGGCTGCCGAGGGCAGGGATGTGGCGGCCGCGCAGGCGGCCAGAATCGTGGCCGCAAGCCAGGATTTACGCATTGTCTTCTCCGGTATTAGGTATCTTTAGAGGCGGCGTTGCCTCCCGCCCCGGGATGATATCGGGATTCGGACGCCCGATTCGCGGTTTTTAACAATGATGAATGATGGATTTCCCTGATATGTCACAGGCCAAGCGCCCCGGTTTCTGGTCCACCCTGCGCCTGGGCGCCAGGATGATGATGCGCGACGCCCGGGCGGGCGAACTGCGCCTGTTGGTGCTGGCGCTGGTGGTCGCGGTGGCCGCGGTCACCAGCGTCGGATTCCTGGCCGACCGCGTGGGCCGGGCGCTGGAACGCGACGCTGGCCAGATGCTGGGCGCCGACCTGGTGCTGGATGCCGACGAGCCTGTGCCCGCCACATTCCTGGACCAGGCCCGCGAACGCGGCCTGACCCTGTCCAGCACGTGGCAGTTTCCGTCCATGGTGGGCGCTGGCGATGGCGCGCAACTGGCCGCGATCAAGGCCGTCGAACCCGGCTATCCGCTGCGCGGCGCGCTGCGCGTGGCCGACGCCCCGTTCGCGCCCGACGCGCCCACGCGCGACATTCCGCCCGAAGGCGCGGTGTGGGTGGACGCCCAACTGCTGTCACTCCTGAACCTGAAAGTGGGCGATACGCTGAACGTGGGCGACGCCCATCTGCGCGTGGACCGCGTCATCACCTACGAGCCGGATCGCGGCATGCAGTTCGTCAACGTGGCGCCGCGCGTGCTGTTGCGCGCCAGCGACCTGCCGGCCACCGGGCTGGTCGGACCCGGCAGCCGCATCGGCTACGCCATGTTGATCGCCGGCCAGCCGGACGCCGTGGCGGGCTACGCCACGTGGCTGAACCAGAACCTGAAACGCGGGCAGAAGATCGCGACGCTGGAATCGGGCCGGCCGGAAGTGCGCCGCACGCTGGACCGCGCGCAGCGCTTTCTATCACTGGTGGCTTTGCTGGCGGTGCTGATTTCCGCCGTCGCCGTGGCGCTGGCCGCCGGCCGCTACATGACCCGCCACCGCGACGGCATCGCCGTCATGCGTTGCCTGGGGGCGGTGCAGACGCAGGTCTCGCGCATGCTGACGCTGGAATTCGCGCTGGTGGGCCTGTTTGCGTCGGCTGCCGGCTGCCTGGTGGGCTTTGCCGTGCACCAGGTGCTGGTGATGCTGCTGGGCTCCTTGATCGACACGAGCCTGCCCGCGCCGTCTGCGATACCCGCTCTGCAAGGCGTGTTGACCGGCCTGTTGCTGCTGCTGGGCTTCGCTCTGCCGGCGCTGGCGCAATTGCGGCACGTGCCGCCCGCCCGGGTCCTGCGGCGCGATGCCGACACCCTGAGCGCCCGCAGCGCCTTCGGCTATGCGGTCGGCGCGACCGGTTTCGCGCTGCTGATCTGGTGGTTCGCGGGCGACGCCAAGCTGGGCGCCGTGGTGGCCGGCGGCTTCCTGGGCGCGTTCGCGGTGTTCGCGCTGGTGGCATGGCTCTGCATCCTGGGGCTGGCGCGCGTGCGTCGGCTGGCGGGCGGTCTGCCCGCGCTGCGTTTCGCGCTGGCCGGCGTAGTCCGCCGCCGCGCCGCCACGATCACTCAGGTCTGCGCGCTGGCGGTCGGCCTGATGGCGTTGTTGCTGTTGACGATGACCCGTACCGATCTGATCCAGGGCTGGCAGCGCACCATGCCGGCCGATGCGCCCAACCGCTTTCTGATCAACGTGCAACCCGACCAGCGCCAGCCCGTCATAGACGCGCTGACCCGCGAGGGCCTGGGCCGCATCACGCTGTCGCCGATGGTGCGGGGGCGCTTGATCGCCATCAATGGCAAGCCGGTCGGCCCGGACGACTACGAAGAGCCCCGCGCCAAGCGCCTGGTGGACCGCGAATTCAATCTGTCCTATGGCGATGAGCTGCCCTCGTCCAACAAGATCGAGCGAGGGCGTTGGCTGACCCCGGGCGCGTCGGAAGTGTCGCTGGAGTCCGGGCTGGCCAAATCGCTGGGCCTGAAACTGGGCGACAAAATGACCTTCGACGTGGCCGGCCAGCAGGTCGAGGCCGCCGTCACCAGCACCCGGCGCGTGGATTGGGATACGATGCGCGTCAACTTTTTCGCCATCCTGACCCCCGCCGCGCTGGCCGACATGCCCCAAAGCTGGATCACTTCTTTCTACCTGCCGCCAGAAAAAGCGTCGGCCTTGCCGGCGCTGGTGCGCCAGTTTCCCAACCTGACCGTGTTCGACGTGGGCGCCATCCTGCAACAGTTGCAGTCTGTCTTGAACGAGGTGGGCAAGGCGGTGCAACTGCTGTTCCTGTTTACGCTGGCGGCCGGCGTGCTGGTGCTGTCGGCGGCGCTGACGGCCACGCGCGACGAGCGCATGCGCGAGGCGGCGGTGCTGCGGGCGCTGGGCGCGACCCGCACGCAGTTGGCGCGCTCGCAGAGGATCGAACTTTGGGCGGTGGGCGGCCTGGCGGGCCTGCTGGCGGCGGCGGGAGCCACCGCCATCGCCTGGGCGCTGTCGACCCAGGTGTTCGACTTCACCATCACCCTGAGCCTGTGGCCCTGGCTGGCCGGCATTGGCGCAGGGATGCTGGGCGCCTGGGCGGGCGGCGCGCTGGCCCTGCGCGGTGTGTTGCGGACCCCGCCGCTGGTCACCCTTCGAGAAACCTGATGACAACCCGCGTCCATACCATTAGCGAACCCGTGGAAAATTCCCGCAGTATCTTTGACCTTCTTGGTGGCGAACCCGGCGTGCGCGCGCTGGTCGACCGTTTCTATGACCTGATGGACATGGAGCCCGACCTGAAAGAACTGCGCGCGGCGCACGGCCCCAGCCTGGACCAGGCGCGCGACAAGCTCTTCTGGTTCCTGTGCGGCTACTTTGGCGGCCCCGACCACTACATCGAACGCTTCGGCCACCCCCGCCTGCGCGCGCGCCACCTGCCGTTTTCCATTGGCCAGATCGAACGCGACCAGTGGGTGACGTGCATCGGCCGCGCCATGCAGGACCAGGACCTGGACCCGGCCCTGACGGACAGGCTGCTGGAATCTTTCTACGGCGTGGCCGACTGGATGCGCAATCGTGAAGGCTGACGACCCGCAATCGGGCGCGCTGCGTCAGTCCTGGCCCAGCCCACTGGCTGGCGCCATGTTGAGCGACACCGCGCGCCTGGGCAACGCCGGCCCCGACATCTTCAACCCCGGCCACTATGGCGACCGGGCGCGGCCGGTGGACGCGGGCGGACGCCAGGCGGCGTGGTTCGTGCAGGGGCAGGGCTGGCAGGGCGTGCTGCGGCGCTACCGGCGCGGCGGCATGGTCGCCCGCATCAGCCGCGACGCCTATCTATGGAACGGCGAAGACCGCACCCGCAGCTTCCGTGAATTCCGTTTGCTGGCCGCGATGCGCGCCCAAGGCCTGGCCGTGCCGGCCCCGCTGGCCGCCGCCTACTGGCGCCAAGGTCCGATCTACCGCGCGGCGATCATCGTGGAACGCATCCCCGGCGTGCGGCCGCTGGCCCATGCACTGGCCGAACCGCTGTGGGGCGCGGTGGCGCAGGCCATCGTCCGCATGCATCGCGCGGGCGTGTGGCATGCCGATCTGAACGCCTTCAACATCCTGCTCGGCGCGGACGACCAGGTCTGGCTGATCGACTTCGACCGGGGCACGCAGGGCGCGCTGTCCGAACGTCAGCGCCAGGGCAACCTGGACCGCCTGCGCCGCTCTCTCGTCAAGGTGGCGGGTGAAGACGGCGATCGCTACTGGATGAAGCTGCGCGACAGCTACTGGACGGCGTGGGGCGTGGGCGTGCAGCCTTGACCGCCCGGCGCGGCCCGTCTTGCGGTCGGCCGCTAATTGCGTGAACTCGCCGGTAAAGTTGGGCAGGTCAACGCTAAAAGGCTTTATCATTTCGCCTTTTGGTAGTCCTGACATACACGGCATACGGCAAGGGGGCTTGTAATGGAACTAAGGGCGGGAATGCGCTGGGCGCTTGGAGCGGTGTTGGTCGCGGCATCGGCATCGTCGGCGGTCGCGCAGAACAAGGTCGTCAACGTCTATAACTGGGCCGAGTACACGGCGCCGGACACGATTCCGGGTTTCGAAAAGGAAACCGGCATCAAGGTCCGCTATGACGTGTACGACAGCAATGACACGCTGCAAGCCAAGTTGCTTGCCGGCAAGTCCGGCTACGACGTCGTTGTTCCGTCCACCCATTACGCCTCGCGTCAGATCGAGGCGGGCCTGTTCCAGAAGCTGGACAAGTCCAAGATCCCCAACTGGAAATACCTGGATCCCGAAGTGATGGCGCTGGTCGCCTCCGTCGATCCGGGCAACCAATATGCAATCCCATGGGGCTACGGCACCAATGGCCTGGGCTACAACGTCACCAAGGTCAAGCAGATCATGGGCGACAACGTCGACCTGGCCAACTGGGACATGATCTTCAAGCCCGAGAACGCCGCCAAGCTGAAAGAGTGCGGCATCTCGATGCTGGACGAAGCCGCGCAGGTGTTCCCGGCCGTGCTCAAGTACCTGGGCAAGGATCCCAACAGCACCAACGCCGACGACTACAAGGCCGCGCTGGACGTGCTCAAGCAGATCCGTCCGTACATCCGCCAGTTCAGCTCGTCGGGCTACATCGACGAACTCGCGGTGGGCGACCTTTGCATGGTCTACGGCTTTTCGGGCGACGTGATGATCGCCCGCAAGCGCGCGCAGGAAGCCAAGAAGTCGTATGAAGTGAATTACTTCATCCCCAAGGGCGGCGCGCCGGCCTGGTTCGACCTGATGGTCATTCCGAAGGATGCGCCGCATCCCGAAGAGGCCCTGGCGTTCATCAACTACATTGAAACGCCGAAGGTCCACGCCGCCATCACCAACACCATGTTCTATCCCAACGCCAACAAAGAGGCGCGGCAGTACGTGGTCAAGGACGTGGCGGACAACCCCATGATCTATCCGCCGGCAGAGGTCTCCAAGACCCTCTACGTGATCAAGGCGCTGCCCTTGAACATTCAACGCCTGCAAAACCGGATGTGGTCCGAGCTGAAGTCTGGAAGATAAGTCATCATGAGCGATAGCCGTTACTCGGCGCCGCATACGGTCGACCCGGACGAATTCGTCCGGGTGTCCGATGTGGTCAAGATTTTTGGCGATGTGGTCGCCGTGCGTTCCGTCAACCTGTCCGTCAAGCGCAACGAGATCTTCGCGCTGCTTGGCAGCTCCGGCAGCGGCAAGTCGACCTTGCTGCGCATGTTGGCCGGTTTCGAAGAGGCCACGTCGGGGCAGATCCTGCTGGACGGCGAGGACATCACCAGCGTGCCGCCTTATCGGCGGCCCGTGAACATGATGTTCCAGTCGTATGCGCTGTTTCCGCACATGACGGTGGAAGCCAACGTGGCGTTCGGCCTGAAGCAGGAAGGCGTCGATCGCGCCGAAATCCACGACCGCGTATTCGAAGCGCTGGACCTGGTCCAGATGGCCGGCTATTCGCGCCGCAAGCCCAATCAGCTGTCGGGCGGCCAGCAGCAACGCGTGGCGCTGGCGCGCAGCCTGGTCAAGCGGCCCAAGCTGTTGCTGCTGGACGAACCGATGTCCGCGCTGGACAAGCAGATTCGCCAGAAGACGCAGATCGAGCTGGTGAAGATTCTTGAACAGGTGGGCGTGACCTGCATCATGGTGACGCACGACCAGGAAGAAGCCATGACCATGGCGCATCGGCTGGCCGTGATGACCGAAGGGCAGATCGTCCAGTGCGGCACGCCGCAGGACGTCTACGCATTTCCGAACTCGCGCTTCGTGGCCAGCTTCATCGGCACCACCAATATGTTCACCGGCACGATCGTGGTGGACGAGCCCGACCACGTCGCCATCGAATGCGCTGAACTGACCCGGCCGCTGTTCGTGAACCACGGCGTCAGCGAACCCCTGGGCATGGAAGTGCACGTGTCCATCCGGCCCGAGCGCCTGCTGGTGTCGCGCGACCAACCCGAAGGCGAATACAACTGGGCGCACGGCATGGTCAGCCACATGGCCTGGATGGGCAGCTACGCGCTCTATCAGATCCGCCTGGATTCCGGCAAGACGGTCGAGGCCAGCGTGCCCAGCCTGCTGTTGGCCCAGATGGACGCGCCGGGCATCGACGAAGAAATCTTCGTCAGCTGGGGCGCCGACAGCGCGACGGTGCTGGCGTCATGATCCGGTTTTCGCCCCGCGACTGGTTGCCGTCGGGCCGGGCGCTGGCGGTGGTGCCGCCGTTTGCCTGGCTG
The DNA here is from genome assembly GCF_001571245.1 of Achromobacter piechaudii NBRC 102461. Classification (GTDB taxonomy): domain Bacteria; phylum Pseudomonadota; class Gammaproteobacteria; order Burkholderiales; family Burkholderiaceae_B; genus Achromobacter; species Achromobacter piechaudii. The sequence goes on from NZ_BCTK01000005.1 coordinate 1,167,270, forward strand.
GTGGTGTTCCTGCTGCTGCCCTTCCTGCTGGTATTGAAGATCAGCTTCGCCGAAGTCAAATTCGGCATTCCGCCGTACACGTCGCTGGCCGAATTCCAGGACGAGGCGGTGCAGTTCAGCCTGCACCTGCGCGGCTACATCCTGCTGTTCACCGACAGCCTGTATTTCAAGACCTACCTCAGCTCGGTGAAGATCGCCGGCATTACCACGTTGATCTGCGTGCTGATCGGCTATCCCATTGCGTACTACATCGCGCGGTCCTCGCCGCGCGTGCGCAACCTGTTGCTGCTGGGCGTGATCCTGCCGTTCTGGACGTCGCTGCTGCTGCGCGTGTATGCCTGGGTCGGCATCTTGCGCAACGACGGGCTGCTGAACAATCTGCTGCAAAGCCTGGGCATCATTTCCAGCCCGCTTGAAATCTATCGCACCGACGTGGCCGTATATATCGGCATGGTCTACGCGTACCTGCCGTTCTTCATCCTGCCGCTGTACGCGACGCTGGTGAAGATGGACCTGCGCCTGCTCGAAGCCGCCTACGATCTGGGCGCCAAGCCCTGGCAGGCGTTCTGGCAGATCACCGTGCCGCTGTCGCGCCAGGGCGTGATCGCCGGCGCGATGCTGGTGTTCATTCCGGCGGTGGGCGAATACGTCATTCCCGAAATGCTGGGCGGCGCGAACACGCTGATGATGGGTCGCGTCATGTGGAACGAGTTCTTCAATAACGCCGACTGGCCCATGGCCTCGGCGGTGACCTGCGTGATGGTCCTGTTGCTGCTCGTGCCGCTGGTGGTGTTCCAGTACAACCAGGTCAAGCAGCAGGAACAAGGTAACGGAGGCCGCAAATGAAGGGCCCCAATAAAACGTTGCGCGCCGTGGTGCTGGGGCTGGGCTATTTTTTCCTGTACGTGCCCATCCTCAGCCTGATGGTGTTTTCGTTCAACGAGTCCCCCACGGTCACGTCGTGGGCGGGGTTCTCGTTCCGCTGGTATCACGCGCTGGCCAATGACGATGCGCTGCTGCGCGCCGCCTGGCTGTCGTTCCGCATCGCCGCGCTGACGGCCACGGCTGCCGTCATCATCGGCACGTGGGCGGGCTACGTGCTGGGGCGCATGGGACGTTTTCGCGGATTTTCACTGTACGTCGGCATGTTGAGCGCGCCGCTGGTCATTCCCGAAGTGGTGCTGGGCATTTCGTTGTTGCTGATGTTCGTCGAGCTGCGTGGCAGCCTGGGCTGGCCGTCGGAAAACGGCGTGTTCACGATCTGGGTCGGGCACGTGACGCTGTGCATGGCGTTCGTGGCGGTCGTCATCCAGACCCGCATCCGCGACCTGGACCGTTCGCTGGAAGAGGCCGCGCTGGATTTGGGCGCGACGCCCATCACCGTGTTCTTCAAGATCACGCTGCCGCTGATCGCGCCGGCGCTGGCATCGGCCTGGTTGCTGTCCTTCACGCTGTCGCTGGACGACGTCGTGCTGGCCTCGTTCCTGTCCGGCCCCAGCTCCAGCACCTTACCGATGGAAGTGTTCTCGCGCGTGCGGCTCGGGCTCAAGCCCGAGATCAACGCGCTTGCCACCTTGTTCATCCTGGCCGTGGGCACCTGCGTGATCCTGGCCAACCGCCTGCAATGGCGCAAGGAGTCTGAATCCAAATGAAGCAAACCACCCTGTATGGCCTGACCAAGTGCAGCACCTGCGTCAAGGCGCGCGACTGGCTGTCTGAACATGGCGTCGATCACGCGTTCGTGGATTACCGGGATCAGCCCGTTGATGCGGCTACGCTGAAATCCTGGTCCGACAAGGTCGGCGGCTGGGAAAAGCTGGTCAATCGTTCGTCGATGACGTGGCGCAACCTGCCAGAAGACCGCAAGTCGGTCCATACCGACAAGCAGTGGAGCGACCTGATCGCCGAATATCCAGCGTTGGTGCGCCGCCCCGTCACCGTGACGCCCGACGGCGAAGTCACCGTGGGCTTCAGCGAAAAGCGCTACGGCGAGCGCTTCGCCTGAGAGCGGGCGGGCAGCGATGACGGCTTACCCGGGCCAGGCATCGCGCGGCGCCGGCCAGGCGTTGCCCGATGCGTTTTTCAATCGCGATGCCTGCACGCTGGCGCGCGATCTGCTGGGCAAGGTCATCCGCCATCGCGTGAGCGGGCTGTGGCTGTCGGCGCGCATCATCGAAACCGAGGCCTACTACCTGGAAGAAAAGGGCAGCCACGCTTCGCTGGGCTACACCCATAAACGCCGCGCCTTGTTCATGGATGGCGGCGTCATCTATATGTATTACGCGCGGGGCGGCGATTCGCTGAATTTCAGCGCAGCCGGCCCCGGCAATGCCGTGCTGATCAAATCCGGCTATCCGTGGATCGATGCGCTGTCCGGCCCCGAGGCGCTGGCCCGGATGCAGGCGCTGAACCCCGACGCGCAAGGTTTGCCGCGCCCCGCCGCGCGGCTGTGTGCCGGGCAGACCTTGCTGTGCCGGTCGCTCGGCCTGAAAGTGCCTGAGTGGGACGCGCGCCGTTTCGAGCCCGAGGCGCTGTACGTTCACGACGTGGGCGATTCGCCCGAGGCGCTGATCTGCACCACGCGCCTGGGGATCCCGCCGGGACGCGACGAACATCTGCATTACCGTTTCGTGGATCCGGCCTACGCCGCATTCTGCACGCGCAATCCGTTGCGGCGCGGCCAGCGTGCCGGCCATGATTACGTGTGGGTCGATCGGCAGGGCATCGTGCTGCCGGACGCCCCGGCAGGATTCGAAACGGGCGCTGGCCCCGCAGCGGTGCAAGGTTAGGGCACGGCAGCAGGCTCGGACGCCGCCAAAGCCCCGCCGCGCGCTAGGCGCCCGAGGCCTTGCCAGCGGCCTGGATGCGGGCTTGCAGCGACTGGCGCATCAAGCGGTACTTGCGGTTGATGCGGCTGCGGTTAAGCCTTTTGCTCCACGCGTACAGCGGCACCAGGGGCATCACGCCAAACCCATCGATCAGGTACAAGCCCAGCTTGCCGTCCGCATTCATGCCGCAGGCGACGTTGCTGGCGGAAATATCGTTCAGGACCACGTGCGCGTCGGCCAGGTCGTTGAAGAATTCGTCCAATTGCTCAAAAAAACGTGCGTCCACCTGACCCTGTCTGGCCAGATCGGCCACCGTCGGGGCCATATTGCCATCCGCGTCGACGATCTTCTCGACCAGCAGGCCCAGGCCCAGCGACGTTTGCGCCACGCCCAGGATGCGCGCCATCGGCACCTGCCACACGCCGGAGGGGCGCGTGGTGGTGGTGACATACTCGGATATTTCGTTCAGATAGACGCGGTAGGCGCTTTCCCGCTGGTATTGCTTGTACCAGCGCTTGAAAGGGCGGGACTCCAGGTAGGCAGCGCGGGCCTGCATGTCCATGACCTTGACGAGCAGGGCGGGAAAGTGCGGATGCTGGAAAATGTGGCGGTCGCCGCCCGTGACGAGCGGCGTTTCGGCATCCAGGTTCAGGGGGCCGAAGACCGACTGGAACGATGTGCTGGGCCGGCGAGAGAAAGGATCGGCGGAATTCAAATTTGGTCGAACGTCTTGTTCAAGGTTGGGGCAGTTTAATCCCGTTGCGACGGCACGGTCGGGCTGGCGTGCGTCAGCGCATTTCGTTTGGTTACAACGTGGTAATGAAGCGGCCTACAATTTGCGCCTTTGGAGATGCCTGTTTTGAATGAAATTCTGCTTTGGGTGGCCGCGAGCGGCTCGGTGCTGGCTTGCGTGGTGGCCTTGCTGGCCTGGTTGCGGCCCTCGGCCGACCAGGCTCGGCTGGACGCGTTGTTGGAAGGCCTGGAAAGGACGGAACGCGCGTTGCGCGCCGACATCGCGGAAAGCCAGCGCGGCCTGCGCAGCGAATTTTCGGAATCGACCCGCGCATTGCGCGTGGAACTTGCGCAGTCCCAAGGCGAACTGCGTTCGGGCCTGGCGCGCGACGCCCAGGCCGCGCGCGCGGAATCGGCCGAGTCGCTGGCGCGTTTCGCCGCAGGCTTCGGCGAGCAGTTGCAAGGCCTGATCCAGATCAACGAGCGCCGTCTGATGGAGGTGCGGGCCACGGTGGACCAGCGCCTGCAATCGTTGCAGACGGAAAACAGCGCCAAGCTGGACGAGATGCGCCGTACCGTGGACGAAAAGCTGCACGCCACGCTGGAACAGCGCCTGGGCGAATCGTTCAAGCTGGTGTCGGATCGGCTGGAAGCCGTGCACAAGGGCCTGGGTGAAATGCAGGCGCTGGCTGCGGGCGTGGGCGATCTGAAGCGCGTGCTGACGAACGTGAAGTCGCGCGGGACCTGGGGCGAAGTGCAGTTGGCTCGCCTGATTGAAGACAACATGACCCCGGACCAGTACGCCAGCAACGTCAAGCCGGTCCCGGGTAGCGATGCGGCGGTTGAATTCGCCATCCGCCTGCCGGGTCGCGGCGACGGCGGTGCGCCTGTCTGGTTGCCGATTGACGCCAAGTTTCCCAAGGAAGAGTACGAGCGCCTGATGGACGCGCAAGACGCCGCCGACGCCGAAGGCGTAAAGGCGGCGGGTGCGGCGTTGGGCCGCGCGGTGGAAGTGCAGGCGCGGCTGATCGCCACCAAATACGTGTCGCCGCCGTACACGACCGACTTCGCCATCATGTTCCTGCCCACCGAAAGCCTGTACGCCGAAGTGCTGCGTCGCCCCGGGCTGCTGGACAAGCTGCACGACCTGCGCATCAATGTGGCGGGTCCGAGCAATCTTGCGGCGCTTTTGAACAGCTTGCAGATGGGATTTCGCACCTTGGCGATCGAGCAGCGGTCGTCCGAGGTATGGCAGGTGCTGCGCGCGGTCAAAACCGAGTTCGGCAAGTTCGGCGATGCGCTGGCGAGCGTCAAGAAGACGCTGGATACCGCCAGCAACAAAATCGGCCAGACCGAAGTGCGCACGCGCGCCATGTTGAAAAACCTGAAGAACGTCGAGGCGCTGCCGGAGGCGGAGGCCTTGCGGCTGTTGGGAGAGGGTGAGGCGGATGTGGCCGGCAACGAGGCCGATGACAGCGCGGACGACAGCGCGGACAGCAACTCCCGGCCATAACGCGGCTTGCGACCGGGGCTGCCGTAGCGCGGATGGCGGCGCGCTCGAACACCACGGGGCGCCAGTTTTCTCCGCGCTCGCGGGGCGGGTTCATCCGTCCCTGCGGTGACACCGCGCCGAACGCGGGCCGCGCTGGCTTGTTGCTGGCGCAGACTGTCGATATCCTGGGGTGTGCGGCATTTCGCCGTCGAACCCTGGAGCATCGCAAGCATGAGCACCGCTGACCGCCATGATTCCTCATCCCTCGACGCGACGGCGCTGGGCGCCGATATCGCCCAGGGGGTCACCACAGCGCTTGCTGCGATGCAGCAGGCGCTGGAACGGGTGGCGGCGCGCAATCCCACCATCAATGCGGCGTGCGGCGTCCAGGCAGAGGCCGGGCTGCGCCTGGCAAAAGCGCTGGACGAAGAGCTGGCAGCGCTGTCACCCGAACAGCGGCTAGCGCAACTGGAAAGCCGGCCTTTCCTGGGCGTGCCCACGCTGCTCAAGGACCTGGGCACGGCGGCGCTGGGTTTGCCCAGCGCCATGGGCTCGGTTCTGTATGGCCAGGTGCAATGGGACCTGGACGCCGAAATCGTCAAACGTTATCGCCGCGCCGGCCTGATCCCGTTCGGCCGCACCACCAGCGCCGAACTGGGCCTGAGCCCCACGACCGAATCGCCCGCCTACGGGCCACCCACCCAAAACCCCTGGAAGGCCGGCCATAGCGCGGGCGGCTCCAGCGGCGGCGCCGGCGCGGCGCTGGCCAGCGGCATGGTGCGCATCGCACACGGCAGCGACGGCGGCGGCTCGATCCGTATTCCCGCGTCCTGCTGCGGTGTGCTTGGCCTGAAACCCTCGCGCGGGCTGATGCCGCTGGGCCCGTTGAAGGGCGAAGGGTGGGGCGGTCTGGCCACCGAACACATGATGACCATTTCGGTCCGCGACTGCGCCGCGTCGCTGGACATCAGCGCGGGGGCGGACGTGGGCGCGCCCTATGCCGCGCCGGCGCTGGCCGCCCCGTCCTACCGGGCGGTCGTGGCGCGCGTCGCGGCGGACCCCCACGGCGCAACGCGCCGGCGCATTGCCTTCATCAACACCACTTATGAAGGCGGCGTGATCCATCCGGAAGTGGCCGCCACCGTGGACGAAGCGGCTCGCTTTTTCGCATCGCTGGGCCACGAATTGACGCCGGCCCTGCCGCCCGTGGGGTCCGAAGAGGTGCTGTCGCCCATGCTGCCGCTGATCGCCAGCGCGGCGGCCAATGCCATCGACGGCTTCGTGGCCGAGCGCGGCCGCCGGCTGGCCGCCGACGAATTGCAACCGACCACGCTGGGCGCGCGCGAATACGCCCGGGCCATCTCGGGGGCGCAGTACGTCGCGTGCGTGGACACCTGCCACGAGATCACCCGCCGCATCGGCCGTTTCCTGCATCGGGACGGCGCCCAGGGCCATGATCTTTTCCTCAGCCCCGTGCTGGCGCAGCCGCCCGCGCCGCTGGGTCGCTACGCCATGGACAACGCCGATTACCTGGCCTACCGTCTTGGCAAGAAGGGCGTGATCGGGTATTCCCCGTTCGCACCGCTGGCCAACCTGACCGGCATGCCCGCCATCTCGATTCCTTTCGGCATGTCGTCCGATGGCCTGCCCATCGGCATCCAGGTGATGGGTCCGCTGGGCAGCGAGGCGTTGCTTTTGGAGCTGGCGGCGCAGGTCGAAACCTTGCGGCCGTGGGCCCGGGTGGCGCCCATGGCCAGATAGACCTCTTTCCTGGAGTCGCCCATGTCTTCGTTCGCGTCGACCACGTCCGCCACTTTTGCTACGCACACCGTGCAGAACCAAGTGCCCGTGCTGGAAGACTATTCGCTGTACGACACCGACCCCGCCTTGCGCGAGGCGGTGCGGCGCGAAGGCGGGCAGGCCTGGGACGGGGACCTGGCGGCGCACGGCGCGTGGCTGGGCCGGGCGCAGACGCTGGCGGCGGGCCAGGAAGCCAACCGCTGTCCCCCTCGGCTGGTCGCGTATGACCGTGGCGGCCATCGCATCGATCACGTGGACTTTCATCCGGCCTGGAACCTGCTGATGGGCGGCATCCTGGCGCGCGGCCTGCATAGCCGCGCGTGGGCGCAACCGGTGCCCGGCGCCCAGGTGGCGCGCGCGGCCGCGTACCTGATGCAAGGGCAGGTCGAAGCCGGCACGCTGTGCCCCACCACGATGACGTTCGCGGCCGTGCCGCTGCTGCAACGCGAGCCCGCGGGCGCGGTGGACTTCGCCGGGCAATGGCTGCCGGCTTTGTATTCGCGCGAGTTCGACCCGGCCGACGCGCCGTTGACGGCCAAGCGCAGCGCCCTGATCGGCATGGGCCTGACCGAGAAGCAGGGCGGTTCCGACTTGCGCGCGGTAAGCACCCGCGCCGCGCCGCTGGGCGCATCAGGCCGTGGCAACGCGTATCAGCTGGTAGGCCACAAATGGTTCTTCTCGGTGCCGCAGGCGGACGCGCACCTGGTGCTGGCGCAGACGGATGAAGGCCTGAGCTGCTTTTTCGTGCCGCGCTGGATTCCCGAGGGGCCGCGCAACGCCATCCGCGTGCGCCGCCTGAAAGACAAGCTGGGCAACCGCAGCAACGCCAGCGCCGAAGTGGAGTTCGAAAACGCCTGGGGCGTCATGGTGGGCGAGCCCGGACGCGGCCTGGCGGTGTTGCTGGAGATGGCGGCCACCACGCGGCTGGATTGTGTGCTGGGCAGCGCGGCCTTGCTGCGCCAGGCGGTGGTGCAGTCGCTGCATCATGCCCAGCATCGGCAGGCGTTTGGCAAGCCGCTGATCGCGCAGCCGCTGATGCGCAACGTGCTGGCCGATCTGGCGCTGGAAAGCGAGGCGGCGATGGTGCTGGCATTGCGGCTGGCCCGCGCGGTCGATGAACGCGCCGATGCGTCATCCGGTGCGCTCGTGCGCGTGGGCACGCCCGCGGCCAAGCTATGGATTTGCAAACGCGCCATCAACGCCATCGCCGAATGCATGGAAGTGTGGGGCGGCAACGGTTATGTGGAAGAAGGCCCGATGCCGCGCCTGTATCGAGAGGCGCCGGTCAACTCCATTTGGGAAGGGTCGGGCAACGTCATGGCGCTGGATGTGCTGCGGGCCTTGCAGCGCGAACCCGACGCGATGCCCGCGCTGGACCGCGAATTTGCGCCGGCGATGCATAACGAGGCATACGCCCGCGCGCTGGCGGCATGGCGGACGTTGCTGGCCGATGCCCCGCAGGCCGAATTCCAGGCGCGCCGCATTGCTTGCGGGCTGGCGCGGCTGTGGCAGGCCGCGCTGCTGATCCAGCATGCACCCTCGGCGGTTTCGCAGGCATTCGTTGCCAGCCGCCTGCGGGCCGATGGCGGCATTTTCGGCGAGCTGCCGGCGGACACCGACACCACGGCGATCCTGGCCCGCGCCTGGCCGGCCGCCGCCGCATGCTAAATTTCCCCGCTTGAACAACCTTTCCGCATCATTTCCGCCATGCTCTCCCAGCAAGAACTCAAGCAACAAGCCGCCGACGCCGCCCTGCAATTCGTTGAAGAGGTCGCCGGCCCGGACGTCATCATCGGCGTGGGCACCGGCTCGACCGCCGATCTGTTCATCGACGGCCTGGCGCGTTTCAAGGGTCGCATCGGCGGCACCGTCGCCAGCTCGGAGCGCAGCGCCGCACGTCTGGCCCGCCACGGCCTGAAGGTGCTGGACCTGAACGACGTGGCGACGATGCCCATCTACGTCGATGGCGCGGACGAAATCGACGCGGATCTGTCCATGATCAAGGGCGGCGGCGGCGCGCTGACGCGCGAGAAGATCGTTGCTTCGGTGGCCGAACGCTTCATCTGCATCGCCGATGAATCCAAGCTGGTCCAGACGCTGGGCAAGTTTCCGCTGCCGCTCGAAGTGATTCCGATGGCGCGCGAGTCCGTGGCGCGCGCGCTGGCGGCCATGGGCGGCCAGCCGCGCCTGCGCGAAGGTTTCGTCACCGATAACGGCAATATCATCCTCGACGTGTCCGGCCTGGCAATTTCCGATGCGCGCGCGTTCGAGGCGCGGGTCAACAATCTGCCCGGCGTGGTCACCTGCGGCCTGTTCGCGCTGGCCGGCGCCGATGTGGCGTTGCTGGCCACGCAATCGGGTATCCGTCGCCTGGATCGCGCGGCGGCGTAAATCAGGGGCGGTCTTTACTCGGGGTGGCGTCTGTACCTCGGCCGATAGCCGGGCCGGATACCCCCCAGGTTGCTCTTGCTTCACCTGCGTACCGCGCCTGCCGCCCCGCCTTGCGGGCGGCGGGGCCTCGATTCATAATCCTGTCACACTTGGGTCATAACCTTGCCGGTTGTGCAGGCCCATCTCGTAACTCTCTTATTTCGGGGCAATGCAATGAGATCAACTACGCAGGGAGCCCGGATGACGGAGCATACAAACAAGCAGTTTGACGCCGACCTGGAAAGCGTCCGTTCGCAGTTCTTGCAAATGGGCGGCTTGGTGGAAGCCATGATTCAGGAAGCGATCGACGCGCTGGCCACGGGCGACCTGTCGCTGGTGGAGAAGGTCCGTGAGCGGGAAAAGGAAGTCAACCGCCACGAAGTCGAGATCGACGAAAGCATCAGCCGCATCCTGGCTCGTCACCAGCCCACCGCAATCGACCTGCGCATGCTGATGGCCGTCTCGAAAATGCTGACCGACATGGAGCGTTCGGGCGATGAGGCCGAGAAGGTCGCCACCGTGGCGCGCCGCATTCACGAGGCCGAGCTGCGCCACATTCCGGTGATCGAACTGCGCCACATGGCCGCCAATGTGCGCACCATGCTGCATCAGGCGCTGGATGCGTTCGCGCGCCTTGACCCGATCCAGGCCGCCGCCGTGGTGCGCAGCGACAAGGAAGTGGACAAGGAATGGAAGGGCGCGCTGCGCCACCTGATCACTTACATGATCGAAGACCCGCGCACCATCTCGCGCGCTATCGACATGATCTTCATCGCGCGCGCGCTGGAGCGCATTGGCGACCACGCCAAGAACATGTCCGAACGCGTCATCTACATGGTCAAGGGCGCCGATGTGCGTCACACGGGCGTGAAGAACACCGAGCGGTTGGCTCGCGGCGAAGAAGAGTCGGAAGACGACGCCTGATCACGTCCTCGCGGTAGCCAGGCAGTACGCCGCCACGCGGTCAGGCTGCGATTGCCTGCCTGGATATCAACAGACAAAGACCCCGCGCGATATGCGACGGGGTCTTTTTTTGGGCCAGCGCTTGCGGCAGCAAAAACAGCAACCGCAACTGCTATAGCGGCAGCGTCGCGCCCTGGCAAAGCCGTGGGTCCGGCACGCCCGGCTTGCCCGCGTCGATGCGTCCGGCCAGCCGGCGTCCGAATGCGGGCAGGGCGGGAGCGCTGACTTCCACGTCGTACCAACCTTCGCAGCCCGTGTACTTCAGTTCCAGCGCGCCGCCGGCGGGCACGTGCGCCATCGCGCGCCACCCGTCGCCCATGCGCGATTCCAGCTTCACGGGCTGCGGCGTGTCGCTGTGATTGACCAGCCGCACGCGCACGCCAGAGGTCACCGGCACCAACTGCGCTTCCAGCGTGCCGCCGTCCTGCGCATCGCCCTTGAACTGGCGATGAAAGCCGTCGGGACCAAGCAGCCACAGATCGTAGATGCCTCCGGGGCCAACCCGCCAGCCGTCATCCAGCCGCGCGCCGGAGCCGATGGTGTAGCGGCGGGGCGCGCGGGCCAGGTCGTGGCGGTCGTAGACGTGCAGCACGGCGGCCGCGCTGCCGGGGTTGCGCAAGGTGAGCCGATAGTGCTCGGCGTCGGCGGTCATGCGGCCCACGGCCTCCAGCGCGTAGGGCAGCGCGCACGCGTGGCGGTTGCTGTCGGGATGGTGCGGTCCGCGGTCGCCGCTGAAATCGAAGGCCGAAGTCAGGTCGCCCGCCACGGCACGCCGCCACGGGCTGATGTTCGGTTCCGTCACGCCAAAGCGCGCTTCCAGAAAGCGGATCACCGAGGTGTGGTCGAACACCTGCGAATTGACCCAGCCGCCACGGCTCCAGGGCGACACCACCAGCATCGGCACGCGCGGCCCGAGGCCGAACGCGCGGCCATGCAAGGCCACCGGGTCTTCGGAAATGGCGCTGCGCCCCAGCCGGGCGTCATGGTATTCACCGTCCAACTCCACGGTTGACAGTCCGCCCGAGCAACCGTCCGTATGACGCGCGGGCGGGGCGGGGGGAGGGGCGTGGTCAAAGAAGCAATCGTTCTCGTCGTAGGTGACGAGGAAGACGCAGCGGCTCCAGGATTCCGGATTGCTGGTCAGAATGTCCAGCACACGCTCCGCATACGCGCCGCCCCGTCCAGGGGAAGAGACTTCCGGATGCTCGGAGTCGGCTGTGGGCGCGATGATCCAGGAGACGGCCGGCAACTGGCCCGCAGCCACGTCGCGCGCCAGATCCTGCAACGTATGGGTGGACAGCGCACGGTCGCGTAGCGCGACGGATTCCGCGCTGCTGGCGTAGGCCTCGCGATACTGCCGGAAACCCGCCAGCGGATTGTCATTGAAGTTGTCCGCCATGTCCTGGTAGATGCGCCAGTCCACGCCGGCATCCTGCAAGCGCTCGGGGTAGGTGGTCCAGCGATAGCCTTCGCTGGCCGGGCCGAGGCGGTCGTAATGATTCACCAGTGCCGGTCCGCCTGCCGCGCCTGTCGGGTCGTTCGTGCCGGTCCACAGGAACAGGCGGTTCGGGTTGGTGCCCGCGTGCAACGAACAGTGATAGGCATCGCACACAGTGAATGCGTTGGCCAGCGCGGTCTGGAACGCGACTTCCTGGCCGGTGTACGCGCCCATGCCCAGGCGGCCCTTGGCCGGCAGCCATTGGTCCATGCGGCCGTCGTTCCATGCCTGCTGCGCGTCGCTCCAGGTATGCGGCGTGATGTAGCCGACGGGCGTGTCGCTCGCGTACTCGGCGTTCAGCGGATAGGGCCGGCATGCGTTGGCGCCGTCCGTTTGCGTCAGCACGTTGCCGGCAAGCGTTGGAACCGGATGTGGGTCGGCGAAACCGCGCACGCCGGGCATGGTGCCGAAATAGTGGTCGAACGACCGGTTTTCCTGCATCAGAACGACAACGTGCCGCACGTCGCGCAGTGTGCCCGTCTGGCGGTCGGGCTCGATCGCCATGGCGCGCTGGATGGACGACGGCGGATCGGCGGGGAGAGGCAAGCGCGATTCTTGTTTCATGACAGCATTAATACGGCCGGCAAACTTCGATCTTAAGGGCTGCTTCAGGTGGCTTGGGCGCGCTTTCGCGACGTCGTCCGAAAAAGCAAAGCCCCTCGCGAACGAGGGGCTCGATGAGGGGGGCGCCGTCCGCCGCGCGGCAGGGCGGCGCGCCTGGATCAGGCCGAGGGCGGAACGTAGCCGTGGGCTTCCACCGTGCCGTCTTCGAACAGGAAGCGTTCCATCTGTTCCTTCAGGTACTTGCGGGCGCGGGCATCGGCCAGGTTCAGGCGGTTTTCATTGACCAGACGCGTCTGGATGGCTTTCCACTCTTCCCAGGCTTCCTTGGAAATGCTCTGCCAGATTTTCGTGCCGAGTTCACCGGGATAGGGGGGGAAATCCAGCCCTTCGGCTTCACGCTTCAATTTCACACAGTTGACGATACGGGACATGGTTCGCTGCCGAAAATAGGATAACGCCGTATTTTAGCGGGCTTGGCGCGGTAAGGGCGCCAAGCCCCTTCGGACACTGGGGAAGGCCGGGCTGCCCCGTGCCTGCCTCGCCCGTTACAGCTTCTTGATGAACACCAGGCTGTTGCGCGAACGGTTGTAATTGTTCTGCTTTTCGCGCGGCAGGTCGGTGATGCCGCCTTGCACGAAGCCGCGCTTCATGAACCAGTGCGAGGTGCGCGTGGTCAGCACGAAAAGCCGCTTGGCGCCGGTGGCCCGCGCACGCGATTCCATGTGGCGCAGCAGGATCTCGCCTTCGCCCGAGCCCTGCCATTCCGGGTGCACGATCAGGCACGCCATTTCGGCCATCTGTTCGTCGGCGAACGTGTGCAGCGCGGCGCAGCCGTAGATCACGCCGTCGTGCTCCAGCACGGTGAAGTTTTCCACGTCGCGCTCGATCACGCTGCGCGGGCGCGGCACCAGCGTGCCGTCCGCTTCCAGCGGTTCGATGAGGCTCAGGATGGCGCCTACGTCGTCGATCGTGGCGGCGCGCAGATCGTCCAGCGTGTCTTCCACCACCATGGTTCCCACGCCATCGTGGGTGAAGATTTCCAGCAGCACGCTGCCATCCAGCGCGAAGGGCAAGAGGTGCGCGCGGGCTACGCCGCGCTTGACCGCCAGGGATGCGTATTGCAGGAAGGCGTGCGTTTCTTCGTCGAGTTCGCCGCCCGCCAGGAGCGCGTCGGCATCAATGCGCGCCAGTTCGGTATCCAGCGAGCCGTCATCGTTCAGCACGCCCTGCGAGCTGGACAGGAAGATCAGTTTTTCGGCGCGCAGCGCCACGGCGACGCTGGTGGCCAGGTCTTCCATGGCCAGATTGAACGCATCGCCGGTCGGCGAAAAGCCCAGCGGCGACAGCAGCACGACCGACGAACCTTTCTCGATGGCGAACTTCAGCGCCTCGACGTCGATCTTGCGCACCTGGCCGGTGTGCTTGTAGTCCACGCCGTCCAGCACGCCGGTGGGGCGGGCCGTGACGAAATTGCCCGAGATGACGCGGATGTGCGCGTGCGACATCGGCGTGTTGGGCAGGCCCTGGCTGAACGCGGCCTCGATATCCAGGCGGATTTCGCCGGCGGCTTCCTTGGCGCATTCCAGCGCGGCCGCGTCGGTGGGAGCCAGCCCGCGGTCGAATTGCTGGGTGTAGCCCTTCAAGCGCAGCTGTTCATTGACCTGGGGGCGCGAGCCGTGCACCAGCACCAGGCGGATGCCCAGGGAAGACAGCAGCGACAGATCCTGCACCAGCGCGTTGAGCGCGCCGGCCTGCACCAGTTCGCCGCCGAACGCCACCACGAACGTCTTGCCTCGGAATGCGTGCACATAGGGCGCCACGTCTCGAAACCATCGGACGAACTGGGCGGGTGCGAATTCTGGGGCTTCAAGGGCGGAGACGGTGTCTGGTTCCAGGTCGGGCATGATGGGCGGAGGGATTCCTGAGAGTCGGTAAAAACGCGGCGCCTGCCGCGTCATAGCGCCGTCGCGTGACGGCGTGGCGAAATTATATGGCCCACGGGAAGATGCGCAGGCGGAAAATCAGCGCTAATTTAGTGCCGGATTTCCACGAAATCAGAGTGCTTGCCGGCAGACAAGCCATAGAAATTTATAATGCCGGGCTAACCGGACTATCGTACATGCCTGAATCATCCCGCCCGCGGGCGCCCAAAGCGGCTGCTCCGGGGGCTACCGACGCGTCGTCGGCCCCGACCGAGGTTTCGCGCGCACCCCGCCGATCGCCACGCCCGGCAAACGCCGAACGCCCCGAGCGTGCGGCGCGCGCTGCAACTGCCGAGGGTGCTGAACGTCCCGCGCGTGCCGAACATGCTGAACGGGGCGAGCGCCCCGCCGCACGTGCGGAGCGTCCCGAGGGTGGGGGGCGTCCTGCCCGCGCCGAACGTCCCGCACGCGGGGACCGTCCGGCACGCGCTGAACGTGGCGACCGTCCTGCGCGCGCTGAACGTCCAGAACGCGGGGACCGCGTCGACCGTCCCGAGCGCCCGATCCCTGTCGTCACCTATCCCGAAGACCTGCCCGTCAGTGCGCGCAGGCAGGAAATCGCGCGCGCGATTGCGGGCCATCAGGTCGTGATCGTCAGTGGCGAGACGGGCTCGGGCAAGACCACGCAGTTGCCCAAGATCTGCCTGGAGCTGGGCCGTGGCCGCCAGAAGATGATCGGCCATACGCAGCCGCGCCGCCTGGCCGCTACCTCGGTCGCCAAGCGCATCGCCGAAGAGCTGAACACGCCGATGGGTGAAGTGGTGGGCTATCAGGTGCGCTTCAACGACCGCACCGGTCCGAACGCGTCGATCAAGCTGATGACCGATGGCATTCTGCTGGCCGAGTCGCAGCGCGATCCGCTGCTGCGCCGCTACGACACCATCATCATCGACGAGGCGCACGAGCGCAGCCTGAACATCGATTTCTTGCTGGGCTACCTCAAGCAGCTGCTGCCGCGCCGCCCGGACCTGAAACTGATCATCACGTCGGCCACGATCGACGCCGACCGGTTCGCCAAGCATTTCGCGGCGTCGGAAGACAAGCCCGCGCCGGTCATCGAGGTGTCGGGCCGCCTCTATCCGGTGGAGGTGCGCTATCGCCCCGTGCGTGAGGAGCCGGCCGAGGATGCGGCCGCGCCCGCCGCCAAGCCGGGCCGCGACCGCGAACGCATGTCGGGCGACGAAGAACGCGACCTGATCGACGCCATCGTCGACGCCGTGGACGAATGCGCGCGCCATGGCCCGGGCGACGTGCTGGTGTTCCTGCCGGGCGAACGCGAAATCCGCGAATCCGCCGAGGCCCTGCGCAAGCGCCACCCGGCCGGCACCGAAGTGCTGCCGCTGTACGCGCGCCTGTCGCAGGCCGAGCAGGAACAGATCTTCCATCCGCGCACCAATGCGCGCCGCATCGTGCTGGCCACGAACGTGGCCGAAACCTCGCTGACGGTGCCCGGCATCCGCTTCGTGGTCGATAGCGGCCTGGCGCGCATTAAGCGATATTCGTGGCGCAACAAGGTCGAGCAACTGCGCATCGAGCCGATCAGCCGCGCCTCGGCCAACCAGCGCGCGGGCCGTTGCGGCCGCGTGGGGCCGGGCCTTTGCATCCGGCTTTACGACGAGCTGGATTTCAACAATCGCGCGCCCTTCACCGACCCGGAAGTGCTGCGCTCGTCGCTGGCGTCCGTCATCCTGCGGATGAAGTCGCTGAAGCTGGACGATATCGAACAGTTTCCCTTCGTCGAGGCCCCGCCGGGCCGCGCGGTGGCCGACGGCTATCACCTGCTGCAAGAGCTGGGCGCCATCGAACTGGCGTCCACGTCGGACGACGATGCCGAGGCCACCCGGACCGGCGCGTCCTTTGTGCTGACGCAGACGGGCCACGAACTGGCCAAGCTGCCGGTGGACCCGCGCATCGGCCGCATGATCCTGGCCGCGCGCGAACATCAATGCCTGGCCGAGATGCTGATCATCGCTTCGGCGCTGTCGGTGCAGGACGCGCGCGACCGGCCCATGCAGGAACGCGAAGCCGCCGAGGCCGCGCACGCGAAGTTTGCCGACGACAAATCGGAATTCATTTCCTTCCTGAAGCTGTGGCGCTGGTATGGCGAGCAGGTCCAGCACAAGGCCTCGCAGCGCAAGCTGGTCGGCCTGTTGCGGCAGAACTTCCTGTCGCCCATCCGGCTGCGCGAATGGCACGATGTGCATACGCAGCTGGCGGCGCTGGTGGGCGAGCAGGGCTGGCGCGTGAACCAGGCCGAGGCCACCTACGAGCAGCTGCATCTGGCGCTGCTGTCGGGCCTGTTGGGCAATATCGGTTTCAAGAGCGACGAAGGCGGCCATTACCAGGGCGCGCGTGAAATCCGCTTCCACATCCATCCGGGCTCGCGCCTGGTCAAGAAGGCGGGGCGCTGGATCATGGCGGCCGAGCTGGTCGAGACCACGCGCCTGTATGCGCGCTGCGTGGCGCGCATCGATCCGGTGTGGCTGGAAAAGGTGGGCGCGCATCTGATCCGCAAGAATTGGTCAGACCCGCGTTGGGAAAAGAAGGCCGGGCAGGTGGTCGCCAACGAGCGCGCCACGCTGTACGGGCTGACGATATACACCGGCCGGCGCATCCATTACGGCCGAGTCAACCCGACGCAGGCGCGCGAACTGTTCATCCGTCAGGCCCTGGTGCCCGGCGAGATCGACACGCGCCTGGCGTTCGTCGCGCACAACCGCAAGCTGATCGCGGGCATCGAAAAACTGGAGCACCAGACTCGCCGCCCCGACATCCTGGTGGACGACGAGCTGATCTACGCGTTCTACGACCGCCAGCTACCCGCCGACATTTCGCAGACGGCGTCGCTGGAAAAGTGGGTGGCCAGCCTGGACAAGGCCGCCGCCGCCAAGCTGATGCTGACCCGCGACGAGCTGATGCGTCACGAAGCCGCGGGCGTCACGACCGATGTCTTTCCCAAAAAGGTGGAATGGCAGGGCGTGACCATGGCGCTGGACTACCACTTCGAGCCGGGTTCGCCGCGCGATGGCGTGACGCTGTCGGTGCCGCTGTTTGCGCTGAACCAGATCGATCCGGCCCGCTGCGAGTGGCTGGTGCCCGGCATGCTCAAGGAAAAGGTGCATCTGCTGCTGAAGTCGCTGCCGCAGAAGCTGCGTCGCCACTGCGTGCCGCTGCCGGACTACGCCGCCGGCTTCTACGAGCGCTGGTTTGAACGGCAAGCCGACCCGCAGCAAGGGCTGGTCGAGGCGATCATTGCCGACATGTGGGACCAGGTGCAGGTGCGCCCCGCCGTGGGCGACTTCAAGCTTGAAACCTTGCCCGCGCATCTGTTCATGAATTTCCGCGTGGTGGACGAACACGGCCGCATGCTGGCGGCCGGCCGCAATCTGGCGCAGTTGCGGGCCGAATTCGGCAAGCAGGCGCAGGCCACGTTCCAGCAACTGGCCGCCAGCGATACGCAGGTGGCGCAGGCGCTGGCGCATGAAAACCTGACGACCTGGTCGTTCGGCCCCTTGCCCGAGATCATGGAGATCAAGCGGCGCGGCCAGTCAGTGATCGGCTATCCGGCGTTGGTGGACCGTGGCACGCATTGCGATCTGGACGTGTTCGATGACCCGGATGAGGCCCGCAAGCATCATCGGGCAGGTTTGCTGCGGCTGTTCCGGCTGGGGCTGCGCGAGCAGGTCAAGTTCCTGGAAAAGAACCTGGCCGACCTGACCAAGATCAGCATGTTGTACATGACGCTGGGCACGCAGGAAGAATTGCGCGACCAGATCATCGACTGCGCGCTGGGGCAGGCGTGCCTGGCCGAACCGTGGCCGGTGAACGAGCAGCAATTCGATGCCCGTCGGGCGGAAGGCAAGGGACGGCTGGGGCTGTTGGCGCAGGAAGTGGCCCGGCTGGCCGGCGCCGTGCTGACCGAGTACGCCGCTGTGCAGCGCAAGCTGCCGCAGGCCAAGCCGCACGCATCGGCGTATGCCGACTTGCAGCAGCAGCTGGGCGCGCTGATGCCCAAGTGGTTCATCCGCGATACGCCCTACGCGCAGCTGTCGCACTACCCGCGCTACCTGAAGGCGGCCGTCGCCCGTATCGACAAGTTGCGCGCCGATCCGGCGCGCGATGCGAAGCTGGTGGCCGAGATGGCGCCGCTGCTGACGCAGTACCAGCGCGCGCGGTCGGCGCTCAAGGGCGCGCCGGACCCGCGCCTGGACGAGTTCCGGTGGCTGCTTGAAGAGCTGAGGGTGGCGTTGTTCGCGCAGGAGCTGCGCACGCCGATGCCGGTTTCGGTAAAGCGGCTGATGAAAAGCTGGGAGTCGCTCAAGCGCTGAGGGGGATTCCGGTTGGCGGGGGCCCGCGCGCAAAGCGCGCGTGGCCGCCCGGCCGAATGCTTACTCTACAGAGCGATAAAGCCCAGGATCACCAGCGCGATCAAACCAAACTTGGTGGCCTTGTAGACCGTGCGGTTCCAGGCCTTGAACGCTTTGCGCTTCTGGTCGATGACCCAGTGGGCGTGGGTCAGGCGGTTGATGGCGCCGGTTTGGTCGCCGCCGTCATTGGGCGAGCTGGCCGCCGACATCACGACACGTCCGAACCAGCGGTTGAACGCTTCGGCCCAGCGCCACTTGAGCGGGCGTTCGACGTCGCAGAACAGGATGATGCGGTTTTGTTCCGAACGGTTATAGGCTTCGTGCACGTAGGTTTCGTCGAACACGACGCTTTCGCCGTCGCGCCAGCTGTAGGTTTCGCCATCGACGATGATGTGGCAACGGTCATCGTTCGGTGTCACCAGGCCCAGGTGGTAGCGCAGCGAACCGGCGAAGGGGTCACGGTGCGGGTTCAACTGGCCGCCGGGAGGCAGCTCGGCGAACATCGCGGCCTTGACCTTGGGCAGCGTCTTCAGGATGGCGACGGTCTTGGGGCAGAGTTCTTCGGCGGACGGGTGGCGGGCGTCATACCACTTCAGGTAGAAACGCTTCCAGCCGTACTTGAAGAAAGAGTTGAAGCCGATGTCGTTATGGGCGTCGGCGGCGCGGATTCTGCGCATTTCCGCCATTTGCACGGCTTCTTCGCGGATGGTTTCCCAGTTGTCGTCCAATACCTTGAGCTCGGCGATTTCGCTGGTCGTCAGGTAGGGCGTGGAAGGCACGCGCGATGCCAAGACCATGAAGGCGTTGACGGGGGCCAGCAGCACCGAGTGGTCCAGCATTTGCCGGCCCAGCGGCAGTTTGACCCGGCCTCGAAAGTGGGCGAACAGGATGGCGGCCAGCCAGATCCCGGGGATTAACCATTTCATATGTAGCGGCGTCCTGCGACTGTAGGGTCCGATCGACCCTCTATTGTTACACAAGGTTCATAAGCGCCGATTCCGAAAATGCGGACGCAGGGGCTTGGACCAAGATCCCTGGGTACAATTCCCGCTATGTCCGAAGCCGTAACAAACCCGACCCCTTTTGTGCATCTGCGCGTCCACTCCGAGTTCTCGGTCGTGGACGGTATCGTGCGCATTCCCGACCTGATCAAGCGCGTGGCCAAGCTGGGTCAGCCCGCCGTGGCGCTGACCGATCTGTCCAACCTGTTTGGCCTGATCAAGTTCTATAAAGGCGCGCGCGGCGCGGGGGTCAAACCCATCGCCGGTTGCGACGTCTGGTTAAGCAACGACGACGATCCGTCCAAGCCATTCCGGCTGCTGTTGCTGGTGCGCAACCATCAGGGTTACCTGAATCTTTGCGAATTGCTGTCCAAGGCGTTCCTGACGAACCAGGGCAAGGGCCGCGCCGAGATCCGCCGCGAATGGCTCCAGGGCCAGCAGGGCCTGATCGCGCTATCCGGTGGCCGCATGGGCGACGTGGGCCAGGCGCTGGACGCCGGCAACGCGGTATCGGCGCTGGCATTGGCGCGCCAATGGGCACACCTGTTTCCGGGCAGCTACTACATTGAATTGCAGCGCGCCGGCATGGACGGCGACGAAGCCTACACCCAGGCCGCGATGCGCCTGGCGGGCGAAGCCGGCCTGCCGGTGGTGGCCACGCACCCCGTGCAATTCCTGGACGAATACGAATTCCAGGCGCACGAGGCCCGTGTCTGTATCGCTGAAGGCGAAATCCTGGCCAACCCGCGCCGCGTGCGCCGGTTCACCAAAGAGCAGTACCTGCTCAGTTCCGAGGAAATGGCGCGGCGCTTCGCCGATGTGCCGTCGGCGCTGGCCAACACGGTCGAAATCGCCAAGCGTTGCAACCTGAGCCTGGTGCTGGGCAAGCCGCGCCTGCCCAACTTCCCCACGCCCGACGGCGTGACGCTGGACGATTACCTGGTCCAGCTGTCGGAAGAGGGCCTGGAAAAGCGCATGGCATTCCTGTTTCCCAACGAGGCCGAACGCGAGGCCAAGCGCGAGCAGTACTACGAGCGCCTGCGCTGGGAATGCAAGACCATCATCCAGATGGGCTTTCCGGGCTACTTCCTGATCGTTCAGGACTTCATCAACTGGGGCAAGAACAACGGCGTGCCCGTGGGCCCGGGCCGGGGTTCGGGCGCGGGCTCGCTGGTCGCCTATGCCCTGGGCATTACCGACCTGGATCCGATCCGCTATGACTTGCTGTTCGAGCGCTTCCTGAATCCCGAGCGGGTCTCCATGCCCGACTTCGATATCGACTTCTGCCAGGACAACCGCGAACGCGTCATCGACTACGTCAAGGAAAAATACGGCCGCGCCGCCGTCAGCCAGATCGCCACCTTCGGTACGCTGGGCGCCAAGGCCGTGGTGCGCGACGCCGGGCGCGTGCTGGACATGCCCTATATGTTCTGCGATGGCCTGTCCAAGCTGATCCCGTTCAACCCGATGGATCCGTGGTCGCTGGAACGCACACTGAAGGACGAGCCTGCCTTCAAGGACCGCTACGAGCAGGAAGAGGAAGTGCGCGCGCTGGTCGACCTGGCCAAGCCGCTTGAAGGCCTGACGCGCAACATCGGCATGCACGCCGGCGGGGTGCTGATCGCGCCCGGCAAGCTCACCGATTTCTGCCCGCTGTATTGCCAGCCGGGCCAGGAAAACAGCGCCGTTTCGCAGTTCGACAAGGACGACGTCGAGGCCGCCGGCCTGGTCAAGTTCGACTTCCTGGGCTTGCGCAACCTGACCATCCTGGACTGGGCCGTGCGCTACGTGCGCCAGTTCAACGAGGACAAGCGCGACTTCGACGTCATGGCGCTTGAGCTGGACGATCCGGCCGCCTACAAGATCCTGTGCGACGCCAACACCACCGCCGTGTTCCAGCTGGAATCGCGCGGCATGAAAGAGCTGTTGAAGAAGCTGCGCCCGAACACGTTCGAAGACATCATCGCCATGCTGGCCCTGTATCGACCGGGGCCGCTGGAATCGGGCATGGTGGACGACTTCGTCAACCGCAAGCACGGCCGCGCCGCGGTGGACTATTTCCACAACGATCTGGAAGGCACGCTCAAGAGCACCTACGGGGTCATCGTCTACCAAGAACAGGTGATGCTGATCTCGCAGATCATCGGCGGCTATTCGCTAGGCGGCGCCGACCTGCTTCGCCGTGCCATGGGCAAGAAAAAGCCCGAGGAAATGGCCAAGCACCGCGAATTGTTCGAACAGGGCGCCAAGGAAAAGGGCCATGACCCGGACCTGGCGGTCAAGCTGTTCGACCTGATGGAAAAGTTCGCGGGCTACGGCTTCAACAAGTCGCACTCGGCCGCCTATGCGCTGATCTCCTACCAGACCGCCTGGCTCAAGGCCTATCACCCGACCGAATTCCTGGCCGCCACCATGTCCTCCGATATGGACGACACGGACAAGGTCCAGATTTTCTGCCGCGACGCGCAGGACAACGGCGTCGAAGTGCTGCCGCCCGATGTCAATTTCTCGGGCTACCGCTTCGAACCCGTCAAGGACAAATACACCGAAAAGGGCAAGCCGCCGCGCACCATGCGTTATGGCCTGGGCGCCGTCAAGGGCACGGGGCAGGGCGCCGTCGAAGACATCCTGCGCGCGCGCAAGGAAGGCGGTCCGTTCCTGAACCTGTTCGACTTCTGCCGCCGCGTGGGCAAGCAGGCGGTCAACCGCCGCACCATCGAAGCGCTGATCAAGGCGGGGGCGTTCGACACTATCGAGCCGAACCGCGCCGCGATGCTGGCCTCGGTGCCGACCGCCATGGAAGCGGCCGAACAGGCGGCGCGCAGCGCCAACCAGGCGTCGTTGTTCGGCGATGACAGCGGTGACGTGGTCGCGGGCGAATTGGCCAAGGTCGCGCCTTGGGACCTGCACAAGAAGCTGACGGAAGAAAAATCCGCGCTGGGCTATTACTACAGCGGCCACTTGTTCGACGCCTGGCGCGACGAAGTGCGCCGCATCGTGCCGATGCAGCTGGCGCGCGTGGAGCCGCAGCGCGATCTGCAATGGATGTGCGGCGTGCTGGCCAGCGTGCGCGTCATGATGACGCGGCGCGGCAAGATGGTGTTCGCGGTGCTGGATGACGGCACCGCCCAGGTCGAGATCTCGGTGTTCAACGAGCTCTACGAAAAGCACCGCAACCGCCTGCGCGAAGACCAGCTCGTCATCGTGCAAGGCAAGGTCAGCAACGACGACTATTCCGGCGGCATGCGCATCGTGGCCGAACAGTTGTATGACCTGCAATTGGCGCGCGAGGCCCGCGCGAAGTCGCTGCGGGTCAAGCTCAACGGATCGGCCGATGCGGCGCGCCTGCGCCAGATGCTGAACCCGTTCCGCGCCGAACCCGAAAACGGCATCCCCGGCGTGCCGGTCGATATCGTCTATACCAAGAACAATTTTCTGTGCACCGTGCGGCTGGGCGAAGAATGGCGCGTCCGGATGGCCGACACGCTGCTCGAAAACCTGAACGCCTGGACCAAACCCGATGGGGTTGAGGTGACCTATTGATGCAAAGCCTGCGTATCGTGCATTCGGAAGCGGCCACCAGTTTCGGTGGCCAGGAAGGGCGCATATTCAAGGAAATGACGGCCATGCGCGCGCGCGGCCATCATGTTGAAGCCATCGTCCAGCCACGGGCCATGTTGGTCGAGCGCCTGACGGATGCCGGGTTCACCGTGCATAAGGTCGAGATGGACGGGCCGGTGAATTACTTCAAGGGCGTGGCCGCCGTGCGTCGAATTCTGCGAGAAGGGCGCTTTGACGTGCTCAATACGCATAGCCGGCGCGATACGGTCATCGCGGCCATGGGGGCGCGGCTGGCCGGCACGCCCCTGATCGTGCGCACCCGGCACCTGTCGAACAAGGTCGGTTCCATGTGGTCCTACACGTGGCTGCCGCATCGGGTCACGACGGTCAGCGATCATGTGCGCGAATATCTGATCGAACGCGGCGTGCCCGCCGACAGGATCGCCACGGTCTATTCGCCTATCGTGCTGCCGGCGCCTGTCGAGCACTCTACCTTGCGTGACGAGCTCGGCCTGGCCGATGACGACGTGGTCGTGGGCTGCGTGGCGGTCATGCGCGCCACCAAAGGCCACAAGGACCTGATCGACGCGATGACCCCCTTGATGCAGACTCGTCCGAAACTGCATCTGGTGTTTGTCGGCGGAGGCTCGCCGGTCTTCGAACAGACGCAGGAATACGTCGCCCAACTGGGCCTGGAACATCGCATCCACCTGATGGGAATGCGCCGCGATGTGCCCAACCTGCTGGCGGGCTTCGACGTGTTCGCGCTGGCCACGCAGCAAGAGGCCTCGGGCACCGTGTTTGTCGAAGCGCAGGCCAGCGGCCTGCCGGTGGTCGGAACCGACGTGGGCGGCGTTTCCGAAATGTTCCGCGATGGTGAGACAGGCATTCTGGTGCCGCCCAAGAATCCCCAGGCGCTGGTCGATGCGTTGCAGCGCCTGATCGATGACCCCGCCCTGCGCCGCCAGATGGGCGCGGCGGGGCGCAAGATGGTCTGGGAAGAAGCCGTGTTTTCTCCCGCCCGTCTTGCCGAGACCACCGAGGCCGTCTACTTGAAATGGCTGGCGGAACGCGCCGCATGAACGCGCCCAACGTGCCCGTGCTGATGTACCACCATGTCACCCCGGCGGGCGGCATGATCGCGGCGACCCCCGACGTCTTCGAAGCCCAGGTGTCGCGGCTGGCGCGCGCGGGCTACCAATCGCTGACAGCCGCGCAGTTCGCCGGCTACCTGGCCGGCCAGCCAGTGCCCGAGCGTTCGGTGCTGATCACCTTCGATGATGGCTATCTGAACAACTGGGTGCACGCGCATCCGGTGTTGGCCCGCCATGGCATGCGCGCCGTGCTGTTCACCATCACGGGCTGGATCGGCGACGGCCCCGTGCGGCCGCATGCCGGCCAGGGCGGCGCGCTGCCGGCCACGCCCGATCACGATGCCTGCAAGCAACTGGTGGCCTCGGGCCGCGCCGACGAGGCGATGTTGCGCTGGAGCGAGATCGAAGCGATGCAAGCGGCGGGCACCTTTGAATTTCATTCGCACACCCACACGCACACGCGCTGGGACAAGGTTTGTGGCGACGACTTGCAAGCCAAGCGCGAGCACATCGCGCAGGAACTTCACGATTCCCGCCAGACCCTGGTGCAGCGCCTGGGCTCGGTCAGCGACCATCTGTGCTGGCCGCAGGGCTACTTCGACGCCGACTACGTGGCCGCCGCGCGGCAGGCGGGTTTCGCGCACTTGTACACTACCGACCCTTTCGGGCAGAACACCCCCGGCGCGGACCCTGCACACATCTACCGTTTCGCCGTGCGCAATCAGGGCGGAAGCTGGCTGAACCGGCGCATCTGGTTGTCGCGCAACCCGTTCTGGGGACCGCGCTACCACGCCTGGAAAGCCTGGAAAAAGCGTCTTAGGAATCGCGGATGAAGCTATCAGTCATCATCATCACCAAGAACGAAGCGGCCAACATCGCCGCTTGCCTGAAGTCCGTGTCCTTCGCCGACGAATTCATCGTGGTCGATTCGGGCAGCACTGACGGCACCGTTGAACTGGCCCAGGCGCTGGGCGCCCGAGTGGAAATCACTGCGGACTGGCCCGGCTTCGGCCCGCAGAAGAACCGCGCGCTGGACCTGGCGACGGGCGACTGGGTGTTGTCCATCGACGCCGACGAACGCGTGACCCCTGAACTGGCCCGCGAAATCCAGGACGTGCTGGCCCAGCCGCGCGCGGATGCCTACGAAATTGCCCGCCTGTCGAATTTCTGCGGCAAGGACATCCGCCACAGCGGCTGGTGGCCTGACTACGTCTTGCGCCTGTTCAAACGCGGCACGGCGCGCTTCACCGATGCCGCCGTGCATGAACGGGTGGTGCCCACCAGCGGCCAGCCGCTGAAGATGCAGGGCTATTTCAATCACTATCCCTATGACAACCTGGACGCGCTGATCAACAAGATCAACCGCTATTCGTCCGACGCCGCCGCGATGATGTACGCCAAGGGTCGCCGCACGTCTGTCTTTGGCGCGCTGGGCCATGGTTTCTGGACCTTCGTGCGTATCTACCTGATCCGGCGCGGTTTCCTGGATGGCCGGCACGGCCTGGTGCTGGCGGTGACGGCTGCGGCCGGCAGCTTCTTTCGCTATTCCAAGCTGATGTTCCTGGCCGAGAAGCAGAAGTGAAGATTCTCTACACGAACTTCCATGCGAACAACGGCGGGGGCCACGTCACCTATATCGTGAACCTGGCCAAGGCGCTGGCGCGCGACCACGAGATCACCGTGGCCGCGCCGCCCACCAGCCGGCTGTATCGCTACGCGCGCGCCATTCCTGGCGTGACGGTGGTGGACATGCTGTACACGACGCGGCCGTCGTCCTGGTTCAAGGACCGTGCAAAATTGCGCCGCCTGATCAAGAGCGGGCGCTTCGACATCATCCATGCCAATGGTTCGGCCGACCACAAGCAAGTCATGCTGGCGACCCTGGGCATGGCGCGCCGTCCGCGCATCGTATTCACCAAGCACAACGACCATCCGCTTTCCAGCTTTGGCCACAAGCTGCGGGTGGCGCTGGCTACCGATCATGGCATCGCGGTCAGTGATTACGTTCATGGCCTGATGCAGCATTCGCCTTACAGCAAGCGCCCCATCACCACGATCCGCCACGGTATCGATACCGATTTCTTCGCGCCGCCGCCGGCCGAGAGCCTGGAAAAGCTGCGCACGCTGATCTTCGGCGAAGGCTGGCAGGGCAAGCTGTTGTTGGGCAGTGCAGGCGGCACCGACTACGACAAGGGCTGGCTCGACCTCGTGGCCGCAGTGGCGGCCCTGCCATCCGAGGACAAGGGCCGCGTGCTGTTGATGGTGGCGGGCGACCCGCCGTCCGAAGCCAAGCTGGCGCGCGTGCGTGAACTGGGCATGATCGATCAGGTGCGCTTTCCCGGCTTGCTGGACGACGTGCGCGCCTCACTGGCGTCCTGTCATGCGGGCTTCGTGCTGTCGTACCGCGAAGCCCTGTCCTTCGCCTGCCGCGAAATCATGGCGCTGGGTTTGCCCGCGCTGGTGACGGACGCCGGCGGCCTGCCCGAGAACGTGACCGACGGAGTGGACGGCTGGATCGTGCCGGTGCGCGACGTGGCCGCGATGACCGACAAGCTGCGCTTCATGTTGGACCATCCCGAGAAGGTTCGCGAAATGGGAATCCGGGCTCGCGAAACCAGCCTGCGCGACTTCAATCTGCAACGTTTCGCGGCTGCCACAGTGGATGTCTACCAGCGTACGCTGGATGGACGTCGGGCTCTATAATCCGCACCTATGTCTATCCCCATTCTCATGTACCACCAGATCGGCGAGCCCAATCCCAAGGGCACGCCGTTTCGTGGGTTGACGGTGCACCCCGACAGCTTCGCCCGCCAGATGCGCTGGATGCGTCGGCTGGGCTATCGCGGCCTGTCGATGCGCGACGTCATGCCTTATGTTCGCGGCGAGCGGCAAGGCAAGGTTTTCGGCATCACGTTCGATGACGGCTATCGCAACGTGCATCACAACGCGATGCCCGTCCTGAGCGAACTCGGCTTCACCGCCACCAACTATTTTGTTGCCCGGCAGTTCGACGGCGGCAACGTCTGGGACCTGCAAAAAGGGATTCCGTTTTCCGCGCTGATGACGGTGAACGAAATGCGCGAATGGGCGCAGGCGGGCAATGAAGTGGGCTCGCATACGCTGGACCACGTGCACCTGCCCGAGCTGCCTGCCGACGAGGCGCGCCGCCAGATCGTCGAATCCAAGCACGAGCTTGAACAGGCGCTGGGCGCGCCGGTCACCGCGTTTTGCTATCCCTATGGCGATCATGGTCCCGAACATCGCGCGATGGCGCGCGAGGCCGGCTACGACAACGCCACGCTGACCCAGCGAGGGCTGGCCGCATCCTCGGACGATCCTTTCGGCCTGCCTCGGGTGACGGTCTCGCGTTCGACCAACATCATCCGTTTCCTGCAGAAGTGCCTGACCCGGTATGAAGACACCCGCCGGCGCCGCTGAGCGGCGGCTCCGCATCGCGCTGTTGGTGGATCGCTTCGGCAACCGCTTTGGCGGCGCCGAAGCCTATGGCGTGGAGCTGATGCGCGTGCTGGGCGAGCGTCATGACGTGTCCGTCGTCGCGCGGGACTTCGACAGCGATCTGCCATTCGATTTCCTGCCCGTGCGCTTTCCCGGCTGGCTGCCCAGCTGGATGCGCGTGCTGTATTTCGCCTGGCGCGCCGACCGCCTGACACGTGGCCGCTTTGACATCGTGCATTCGCACATGAATGGCTGGGCGGGGGAAATCCAGGTCATGCACGTGACGCCGGTCCGCTATAACCGCGTCGCGCGCGTCAATCCGCTACAGCGCCTGCGCGCCTGGACGAGCCCGCGCCTGGCTACCTACCTGGTGCTGGAAAAGTGGCGCGTGCGCCCGTCGCCGGCACGGCGTGTGGTGGCTGTGTCGGGCCTGATCATGGACCAATTGCATCGCAGCTATGGTCCCGAGCTGCCGGTGGATATCATCGCGCCGGGCGTCAAGCTGCCATCGCCCGATCTGGCCACGGGCCGCGATGCCACCCGCGCCAGCCTGGGCTGGGACGCCGACACCATCGGCTGCCTGCTGGTGGCCAGAAACCCGCTGCGCAAGGGCTTGCCGGCCTTGCTGGACGCGCTGGTGCAACTGCCCGCGCAATACAAGCTGCTGGTGGTGGGCGCCGATGAACCCACCCGCGAGCGCGTGCGCGCCGCGGGCGGCATCGCGCATCGCGTCACGCTGATCGACCCCACGCCAGGCGTGGCCCAGTATTTCGCCGCAGCCGATATCTACGCGCATCCCACGCTGAATGACAGCTATGGCATGGCGCCGCTGGAAGCCATGTCGCATGGCCTGCCGGTGGTTGTGAGCTCGCCCGCCTACTGTGGGTTTGCGCAATATCTGTCGGCAGGCAAGGACGCGCTGATCCTGCAAGACCCCCGCGATGGCGCCCAACTGGCGCAAGCGCTGGAACGATTGGGTTCGGAACCGGAACTGCGGGCGGCCTTGACCGAGCGCGGGCTGGAGATCGCGCGCGAACAAAGCTGGGAAACGGTCGCCTCGCGCTACGAG
Organism: Achromobacter piechaudii NBRC 102461; assembly: GCF_001571245.1. Classification (GTDB taxonomy): domain Bacteria; phylum Pseudomonadota; class Gammaproteobacteria; order Burkholderiales; family Burkholderiaceae_B; genus Achromobacter; species Achromobacter piechaudii. Next base: position 1,196,107 of record NZ_BCTK01000005.1, read on the forward strand.
ACGCTGTATGAAAAGGTGCTGGAGGCGCGGCAACAGGCTTGATGGCGCCGCGCCAGCTTCAAGGCTTCAAGACCCGGGCGCCGTGGCGCGCTCCAGGTCGGCCAACCATAGGATCGCGTGTTCCCGATCCGGCCCGCACATCTCGACTTGAGGTTCAAGCCCGCCGCAGAAGTCGGGGCGCGAAGGCTGGCCGAAAATCGCGCAGCGCATGTCCGGCAGCAACTGTATACAGGGCACGCCGGCCGGCTTGCCGTGGGGCATGCCCGGAATCGGTCGGGTGATCGACGGGGCGATGCAGCATGCGCCGCAACCCGCCCGGCAATCCAGCGCCGGCGCCGTCAGGCTCATACCCACCCGCGCAGCCAATAGACGAACAGGCCTGCGTATTCCTTGATGATGGAGCGGCTGGCGTCGAAGGTGCGCTGGTCGGGCACCCATGGCGACAGCGAACCGTCGGCAGGCGCGACGATCTGCGGCGGGGCCGGCGCGGCGATGGCTTCCACGCCCTGCTTGGAAAACGCCGCCATGGCGCGCGGCATGTGCAACGCCGAGGTCACCAGCAACACCTTGGTGATACCGCGAGACTTGAGCGCGTCTTCGGTCAAGGCGGCGTTCTCGTAGGTGGTGCGGCTGCTGTTTTCCAGGATCAAGGCCGATTCCGGCACGCCTTGCTGGCGGATCGCATGCGCCATGCCGCGCGCTTCGCTGACGTCGCCTTCCAGCGCGCCGCCCGACAGCAGCACCTTGGGCGCGCGTCCGGCCAGATACAGCTGCGCGGCCGTGTCCACGCGCACGACGGCGGTGTCCTTGTCATACGGCAGGAACCAATTGGCGCGGCCATTGGCCGTATTGCCGCCCAGCACGACGATAGCGTCGGCCGTGGGCGAATCGGCGGGCGCGAGGTGCGGATAGCGATTCTCCAGCGCACCGCCCAGCCATAGCGAGGTGACGGGCAATGACCAGGCAAGCGCCCACAGCAAGCCGGCGGCGATGATGGCCGCCCCGGTCTTGCGCAGCCGGAACCATCCCAGCGCCAGACCGATGATGACCAGCGTCACGCACAGGTTGTAGGGAATGATCAGATTCGTAAGGTAACTGGAAAGGTTCATGTCAAAAGCAATCCTGATTACATCGTCCCGCTCAGCAGGCTGGTCGCCTGCCGTTCTACTTCTTCGACGGTCGGCCACGCATGCTCCGACCCGACGCAAACCGCCCGGGGCGACCAGGGGCCGGTGCGTCCCGGACGGGTCACGCCGAACAGCGCGAGTTCCCGGGCCGACGCGGCGGCTGCAACGTGGGACACCCCGGAGTCGTTGCAGATCACCAGCGCCGCGCGAGCCGTCAACGCGGCAAACGCGCCCAGCGGCAAGGGGGGCAGCAATTGCGCCGTGGGGGCGTTGCGCCGCGCCTCGTCGGTTTCGGCCGGAGGGGGGCACATTACCACGGTATGGCCCTGTGCCTGTAAGGCGCGCGTCAGTGTATCGAATCCCGGCCAGACCTTGATCTTGCCTTTGTGCAGGCCGGTGGCCGTAGGGGCAATCAGGACAAAGCGCTGCGCGGACAGTCCGGCCGCTTGCAACGCGTCATCGGCGGCTTGTTGATGGGACGGCGTCAGCGGCAGGTCCAGCGTGGGGCCGGGCTGGACCGGGCCGCTGGGCAGACCCCAGCGGGTCAGGGCCTCGCGCGTCAGGTGATGCCAGGATTGCACGGCATGCAGCGCCTCGTCCGGCTTGGCGACCGGCCAGCGCAGCAGAAAGCTGCGGCCATCGTCGCGGTAGCCGGCGCAAGGCAAGCCTGCCAGCCGGAACACCAGGGCGCTGGAGAGCGAGTCGGGCAGCAGCAGGCCCCGCGCGCGCCGGCCCATGGCGCCCAGCGAGCGGCGGTGCGCGCTGACGGCGGCGCGATCGGGGCCGACCTTGCCGCGCATGGGAATGAAATCCTTCTTGGGCACGCCGTCGAGCAGGTCGCGGGCCCATGGCCGCGCGCAGATCACCAGAGGCAGGCCGCTGGCCTGCAAGGCGCGCAGGCTGGGCAGGCTCATGCAGACGTCGCCCACCCAGTTGGGCAAGCGCACGTATAAACAGCTGATATCGGACATGGAAGGGTGGGAAGGCAAATTAGTCTTATCGGAGGGTGGGCGACTCAGCGCGGCGGCGCGTAGCCAGTACAATCCGGGGCACAATTGTATAAAAGCGAGTGTTCCCTTTGAATTCTCCCGCACGCAACACACCCGCGGACTCCAATCCCGTCAAGGCCGAACTCTGGAGCCGGATCTACAGCCGGGTGGGTTCCTATTGGAAGGGCTTGTTGCTGGCCGTCCTGCTGATGGCGGGCGCTGCCGCGACCCAACCGGTACTGGCCGTCATTATGAAGCCGTTGCTGGATGGCGGCTTTTCAGGCGCCAAACCCTATTATGTCTGGGCATTGCCCTTGGCGGTGGTGGGCTTGATCCTGCTGCGCGGCATCTGCAACTTCTTCAGCGACTACCTGCTCGCCTGGGTGGCCAACAACGTGCTGCTGGGCATGCGCCGGGATATGTTCGAGCGCCTTCTGGGCCTGCCCGACGCCGACTTCAAGCGCGGCGACACTGGCCGGCTGCTCAACCGCTTCACCATCGACGCGGGCAACGTCACGGGCTACGCCACCGACGTCATCACGGTGCTGGTGCGCGAAACCCTGGTGGTCATCGCGCTGATCTGCGTGCTGCTGTACATGTCCTGGGTGTTGACGCTGATCATCCTGGTCATGCTGCCGATATCGGTGTTGATCTCGCGCTTTTTCATCAAGCGCTTGCGCCGCATCAACCGCGACACGGTCAACATGAACGCCGAACTGACCCGGGTGGTTGGCGAAGGCATCGACGGCCAGCGCGTCATCAAGCTGTTCGACGGCTATGAGGTCGAACGCGGCCGCTTCGATTTCGTCAGCCGCCGCCTGCGCCGTTTCGCCATGCGCACCGCCACGGCGGACGCCGCCCTGACGCCGCTGACCCAGGTTTGCATCTCGATCTCGGTGGGCGCGGTTATCGCCGTGGCCCTGAGCCAGGCCAACAGCGGTTCGCTGACGGTCGGCAGCTTTGCGTCGTTCATGGCCGCGCTTGCGCAGATTTTCGATCCCATCAAGCGCCTGACCAACGTGGCCGCCCGCATGCAGAAAATGCTGGTGTCCGCCGAAAGCGTGTTTACGCTGATCGACCAGACTCCCGAAAACGATACCGGCACCAAGGAACTGCCCGAACCCGTGCGCGGCAAGGTGGAATTCCGCAACGTCAAGCATCGCTTTCCGGACGCCGAGCGCGACACGGTCAACGACATTTCCTTCATCGTCGAGCCCGGCCAGACGGTCGCGCTGGTGGGGCGCTCGGGCAGCGGCAAGACCACGTTGGTCAATATGCTGCCTCGCTTTGTGCTGGCTGACGCCGGGACGATCCTGGTGGATGACACGCCCATCAATGACCTGACGCTGCGCAGCCTGCGTTCGCATCTGTCGCTGGTCAGCCAGGACGTGGTGCTGTTTGACGACACCATCGCGGCCAACGTCGGCTACGGCGCGTTGGGCAAGTCCAGCGAACAGAAGGTGCGCGACGCCCTGGCGGCGGCCAACCTGCTCGAATTCGTGGAGGGGCTGCCCCAAGGCATCAACACGCCGGTGGGCGAGAACGCCGCCCGCCTGTCCGGTGGCCAGCGCCAACGCCTGGCCATCGCCCGCGCGCTGATCAAAAATGCGCCCATCCTGATTCTTGACGAAGCCACCTCGGCGCTGGACAACGAGTCCGAACGCCAGGTGCAGGCGTCGCTGGAACGCCTGATGAAAGGCCGTACCACGCTGGTCATCGCCCACCGCCTGTCCACGGTCCAGAACGCCGACCGCATCATCGTGCTAGACGCGGGCAGGATCGTCGAACAAGGCCCGCACGCCGAGCTGCTGGCTGCCAATGGCCTGTACGCCTCGCTGTACAAGATGCAGTTCCGCGACGACTGAACGCGACCCTCATCGGCTCCGGCCGCCGCGCAACCAGCGCGGCGGCCTTTTTCATTCCGGTTGCACCGGGCGCGGTGGGCGGCGTCGACCCGCCGATCGCCCTGGGCCGCCGTAGTTTCTCATTGCCAATCCGGCGGATAGTCGGAAAATGGCGCTAGCCCCATCCGCTGCGGGCCGGGCTTCTTCCGGCGCGGGGCCACTGTGTAACCAGGAGCGCCTCATGGCTCTGCCTATCGAAGGTAATCAACTCGTCAACGTCGTCGTCCTGCTGGGCGCGGCAGTCATCGCCGTGCCCATCTTCAAGCGCCTGGGGCTGGGTTCGGTGTTGGGCTACCTGGCGGCCGGGCTGGCCATCGGCCCATTTGGTCTCGGTTTCTTTTCCGACCCCAAATCCATCCTGCATGTGGCGGAACTGGGCGTCGTCATGTTCCTGTTCATCATCGGCCTGGAAATGCAGCCGTCGCGTCTATGGAAGCTGCGGGGCGAAATCTTCGGCCTGGGCGTGGCGCAGGTGGTGGCCTGCGGCGGCCTGCTGACGGTGGTTGGCCTGCTGGCCGGCTTGTCCGGCCCAGCGGCTTTCATGGCGGCGATGGGCTTCGTGCTGTCCTCCACGGCAATCGTCATGCAGATCCTGGGCGAGCGGGACGAAAGCACCAGCGCACAGGGGCAGCGCATCGTGTCCATTCTGTTGCTCGAAGATCTGGCCATCGTGCCATTGCTGGCCCTGGTGGCGTTGCTGGCGCCAGCGAGCGCCAGTGCTGACCACGGTGACCCCTGGACGCAGTCCGCCATCGCCGTGGGTTGCGTCCTGGCATTGCTGGCCGCCGGTCGATGGTTGCTGAACCCCTTGTTTCGACTGCTTGCTGCCGCCCACGCCCGCGAAGTCATGACTGCCGCGGCGCTGCTGGTGGTGTTGGGCGCGGCCTTGTTGATGGAATTGGGCGGCCTGTCGATGGCCATGGGCGCATTCCTGGCTGGCGTGCTGCTGTCCGAATCCACCTTTCGGCATCAGCTGGAAGCCGAAGTCGAACCGTTTCGCGGGATTCTGCTGGGCCTGTTCTTCTTGGGCGTCGGCATGTCGCTGGATCTGTCCGCCGTGGCGCGCGAATGGCCGTTGATCCTGGCCGCCGTCGTTGCGTTCATGTTGGTGAAGTCGGTGGGCGTCTACGTCGTCGCGCGCTTGTTGCGGGCCTCGCATGCCGAAGCGGTCACTCGTGCGGCCTTGCTGGCGCAGGGCGGTGAATTCGCGTTCGTGCTCTATGGGGCAGCGGCGGCCGCTGGCATCTTCGATGCGCACACGGGCGCGGTCCTGACGGCTGTGGTCATTATCTCCATGGCTCTGACCCCATTATGTGTACTGTCGCTGCGCTGGTTGCTGCCGCCTCCCGAGCCGTCCATGGACGGGGTGGACGTTGCGCAAGACCTGGATGGTTGCGCGCTGATCGTGGGCTTCGGCCGTTTTGGCCAGATCGTCACGCAGGCGATGCTGGCTCGCGACCTGAAAGTATCCATCCTGGATATCGATACCGACGCCATCCGGGCGGCGGCCAAATGGGGGGTGAAGGTGTATTACGGCGACGGTACCCGCATCGACATGTTGCGCACTGCCGGGGCCGAGAACGCCTGCGCCATCCTGATTTGTATCGACAACCCCCAGGCCGTGAACCATATGGTCCGGCTGATCAAGTCCGAATTCCCGCTGGTGCGCGTGGTCGTGCGCGCCTATGACCGCATCCATTCCCTGGCGCTGGCCAAGGAAGGGGTGGACTACCAGGTCCGGGAAACGCTGGAGTCGGCGCTGGTGTTCGGCGAGGCCGCGCTGCGCGCCATCGGGGTGCCGGCCGACGAGGCGGCCGAGGTGTTGCAAGACGTGCGCCGACGCGACACCGAGCGGTTCGACCTGGAGGTCGCGGGCGGTCTCTTTGCCGGCCGATCGTTGCTGTACGGGAATATGACCGGTCCGGCCGATGGCCGTAACGACAAACCTGATCGCGAAGCCGCGGAAGCGGCGGCCAATCCCCTCGCGTAACGCTGTATATCGCTTTCTTTGCACAACTTTTCGTATCATTTCACGTGCACGTTTGGCCGACTGCGTTAGATTTATCCGTACTGACTCTTCACTTATGAAGAGCATTTGCCAGGGGGCTGCCATGCTGCATTCGGACCGGAGTTTCACGACACCGCACGCTGTAGGGGTTGAGCTTGCCCGACGCCAGGCTTTGGCGTTGCAGTGCGGATTTTCAGCTGACGCGATGCGCCGGCTGCTCTTGCCGGGAGGCAGCGCCGCTCCCGCCTGGGCGATCAACGCGCACCGGGAGACGGACAGGGTCCGTGGCGCGGGCGCCTTCCCGTTCCGGATCGGCGCGGCGGCGGTTTCCTGATTGCCGGCCGGGCCGCGCGCCCGGCCTTGCGGTTCATCCCTGATGCCCGCGCGCATTCGCCGCGGCGTTTCCCTGTTGCCATGGTCATCCGCAGGCTTGCCGCCTGCGAGTGCAGCCTTGCGCCCCGCGCTTGGCGGCGGCATTATCTTGCTGGATCTTCCAAGGACGTAAGCCACGACACTTGAACGCCTCGCCAAGGAGCGCCGGTTTGAAGTCTCGCAGTTTTGTGCACGGCGCGTTGTACGCGTTGGCTGGACTGGTGGCCATCGGCATCTGTCTGGCGGCGGTCGCGCTGCTGTGGATCGACCGGCAAGGGACGTGGGCGTCGGCGTACAAGTCCGCGCGCAACATCACCGGCGTGCTGTCGGCCGACATCAGCCGGACGCTCCAGATTTACGATCTGTCGCTGCGAGGCGTTGTGGAGCGGCTGGGCGAAGCGGATATCAACGATGTCAATCGCGCTACGCTGCAACGGTTTCTGTTCGACCGATCTTCCTCCGCCGAATACCTGGGCGCCATCGTGGTCCTGGATCGCGATGGAAATATCCGCTACGACTCGACCTCGATCAACCCTGCGCCGCTGAATTTCGCTGATCGCGATTACTTTCGCGTGCACCGCGACGCGCACGACGCGGGCTTGTATGTCAGCCGGCCTTATATCAGCCGCCTGCGGCCTGGCGACGAGAGCATTGCCATCAGCCGCCGCATCGATAATCCGGACGGCAGTTTTGCCGGGGTTGTCACCGGCTCGTTGCGGATGGCTTATTTTCGCGATCGATTCGCCGAACTTTCCATAGGCACACACGACGTCATCACGATTTTCCGCAACGACGGGGTGGAGCTTGTACGCAATCCGTATTCAATGGTGGACGGGGGCGACGACGGGCAGGGGGCGCTGGCATTCCAACAATTTCTGATCCGTCGAGAAAATACATTCGTGGGCGCTTGGACGCCCGACGGCGTGAACCGTCTATACACGTTCAACAGTATTGAGAACACGCCGTTGGTCATCGACGTGGCGCTGGCCGTCGATGACATCCTGGCGCCTTGGGAGCGGCGCGCGGCGTTGATTGTGCCGGTTACGCTGGCGCTGTTCTTCTCGGTCATGGCGCAGATCGTGCTGTTTCGCCGGGAAATGCGCTGGCGCCGGGCATTTGAACAGCAGCTGCAAGAACGTGCGCAAACCGATGGCTTGACGGGCATCGCCAATCGACGAACCTTCGACGAAGTGCTCGAGCGTGAATGGGCGGTGGCGCGCCGGGACGGCACGCCAATTTCACTGCTGTTCCTGGATGCGGATTATTTCAAGCGCTACAACGACCGCTACGGCCATCAAGAGGGTGACGAGCTGTTGAAGATGCTGGCCCTGGCGCTCAAGAAAAAAGCGCGTCGCCCAAGGGATTTGGCGGCGCGCTATGGCGGAGAAGAATTTGTGGTGCTGCTGCCGGGCGCCGATAAGCGCCAAGCCGTGGCCATCGCCGAAACCATACGGCGGGCCATCGCGGAACTGGCCGTACCGCATGAAGACAACGAAGGCGGCGTCGTCACGGTCAGCATCGGCGTAGCGACCGCCGTGCCGACGGGTACGGATACCTTGTCACGTCTGGTCGAGGCTGCTGATGCCGCCGTCTACCAGGCCAAGAAAGCCGGGCGCAACCGGGTCGCCGCGGCTTGATGCTTGAGTACTGCTGTTTTATCGGCCCAGCATCAATGCTTGCATGCGCGTATGCGCCTGCTGGACGTTCCTGGCCTGCTCATTCAGGTTTTGCAGCAGCTGATTCAATTCAGCCTGTACCGCCGGATCCTTCACTTTGACGATCGCGCCCGAGATCTCGATCTGAGCTTTATGCGCTTCAACGTAGTCGGCAATCTTCAAGCCGCTGTCAAAGGTCGCGCTCAATTGCGGCAGTACGTCGCGGAACGTGTCGGCGGGCAAGCTCACCGTCTTTTCATAAGCCTTGTCATACACGGCAGCCAGATCTGCGGGCTGCTTGAGCTGCGCGCGCGCGGCGTCTGCTTTGGCTTTTTGTTCTTTCAACGCGACGCCCATGTCGGCAAGCGACTGCTGAACGGTCTTCAGATCGTCGCGACGGGTCACGATGTCGTTCAGCGAGCGCATCGCGCCTTTCTGAATGATGCCGGACAGCGGCTTGGTGGCGGCATCCATGCCGGCATTGAAGTCAGTGATCACCGCGTAGTGCGAGGTGTAATCACCGAACGACTTCTTTTCCTCATCCGTCAGTTGCGGCACGCGCACGCCGGGCTTGTCGACAATGCGGGTCTGCAGATACTGCGTGAACGCCGCGCGTTGCTCGGGTTCCTTGTCGCCGCAAGCGGCCAACACCAGCGGCAATGCCGCTACCAGCAGCAGGAACGGACGGAATAGGGACTTCATTGAATAGCTCCGAAAGCATGAATAGGGCGCGATTCAGGGTAAACCCTGGAAAGCGCCCGCGAGCTTATCGGCTACCTCGGTCCATCGCCATTCGTTTCAAACTTGATTTCAATCGAATCGTTAGGTCACACAAACCGGGAACATTGATATGAATGAGCGGTCTGTTTCTGCTACGCGCGCGCGTCAAACTAAAATAATGTCGTACTTCTCTTGCGAATAAGTGCTCTCGACTTCCAGCGATACCCGTTTACCCACGAAATCGCCCAACATGGCCAAATGCTGGCTCTCTTCCTCCAGGAACAAATCCACGACGTCCTGCGACGCCAAAATGCGGAATTCCTTCGGATTGAATTGCCGGGCCTCGCGCAGAATCTCACGCAGGATCTCATAGCAAACCGTGCGCGGCGTGCGGACATTTCCACGCGATTCGCACATGGGGCAGGGCTCGCATAATTGATGCGCCAGCGAATCGCGCGTGCGCTTGCGCGTCATCTCGACCAGGCCCAGTTGCGTGAAACCGTTGACGGTCATGCGAGTGCGGTCGCGCGACAGTGCCTTCTTCAATTCGGCCAGCACCGTGTCACGATGCTCCTGTTCTTCCATGTCGATGAAGTCCAGGATGACGATGCCGCCAAGGTTACGCAGGCGCAGCTGGCGCGCAATGGCTTGGGCCGCTTCCAGATTCGTCTTGAAGATGGTGTCGTCGAAATTACGGCCGCCGACGAAGCCGCCGGTGTTCACGTCCACCGTGGTCAATGCCTCGGTCTGGTCGATGATCAGATAGCCGCCCGATTTCAGGTCCACCCGGCGCGACAGCGCCCGGGCGATCTCGTCGTCAACGTTGGCGGTATCGAACAGGGGGCGGTCGCCGCTGTAATGCTTGATGCGGTCCACCACCGATGGCGTGTAGATGCGCGCCCATTCCAGCATCGCCGCGCTGGTCGTGCGCGAATCCACCAGGATCGCGCCGATCGACGGTCCGACCATGTCACGCAACACGCGTTGCGCCAGCGTGAGGTCTTGGTGCAGCAGGGCGGGGGCGGGCTGGGTGCGAGCGGCGGCCTGGACGCTGCTCCACAGCTTGCGCAGATATTCCAGATCGGCGGTCAGCTCGTCATCATTGGCGCCTTCCGCCTGGGTGCGGACAATGAAGCCGCCTTTCTCTTCTGCCGGCATCAGGGCCTGCAAGCGTTCACGTAGCTGGATGCGCTCGGATTCGGAGTCGATCTTCTGCGAAATACCGATGTGCGGATCGTGGGGCAGGTACACCAGCATCCGCCCAGCCATGCTGATCTGGGTAGACAGGCGCGCACCCTTGGTTCCCAGCGGGTCCTTGACCACCTGGACCATGATGGTCTGTCCCTCGAAAAGCAGCTTTTCGATAGGCGTCGGCGTCAACCCCTGGCTGCGTTCGCCCCGGTTTTCGCGCAGGTCGGCGATATGTATGAAGGCGGCACGCTCCAGCCCTATATCGATAAAGGCGCTTTGCATGCCTGGCAACACACGCACCACACGACCCAGGTAGATATTTCCGACATGGCCCCGCTGGATGCTGCGTTCCACATGCAGCTCCTGCACTGACCCCTGTTCCACCAGCGCAACGCGGGTTTCAAAAGGGGTCACATTGATCAGGATATCTTCGCTCTGGGCGATGGCTGGGGGCATAGCGTGCTCGTCTCCAAGTAGATGCGGCGTACAGCGAATAGTAAACGTACCCCGCACCCAGGCAAGCCCGCCGGCCAACTATCTATATATAGAGGGACTTCCGGAGCGGTGATCGTCCGCTCCGGGTGTCGTTTTGAGATTCATGCATCTTTCTTGCGTTCCCAGCCAGACGGCTCGAAAACTTGTGCTATAGTCTCGCTCCTTCGCAGTTCAGACAGTTTTGAACCGGGAAGACAAGACAGCGCAACAGGCCCCACGGCAGTGATCCGCAAGGAAATCTACCCAGCCTGCCGCCAAGCAGCCAGGAATGGCAGCGAAGCGGTTATTGCATGGATTGCAGCGAATTAGGCAAAAGTCAGTTGCGCAATCTGCAAAAATCGTGCTATAGTCTTGGGCTTGGCTGGTGATGAAGATTAAGGGTTTGCCCGGATTAACATTGCAAGTCACCTGAGCAGTAACCGACCTCTGGTTTCCAGAGTCGCCACAAGGAAAAGCGAGTGGCGGGGTTGCAAGATAGGATGCAAATTAGGCAAGAGCCGGTTGCATAATCTGCAAAAGTCGTGTTATAGTTTCAGGCTTGGCAGTTGCCGAAAACTTAGGGTTTACCCGGATGGGTGGTTCTGATGTTTCGATAGCTGCTAAAGAGAGCAGACTTGAAGAGGTCGCAGGCAGGAAAGCAAGGGTGCGAAAGCAAACGACGCTGACTTGACAAGCGATAAAAACTTCTCCATAATCTCGCCTCTCTGCTGCTGAAAACAGCAAGCGCTGCAAGGCAAAACGCCGAGCAGCGTAGCAGTAAGAAGTACCGAATTTGCAGTACCGCTCTTTAACAATTAAACAACCGATAAGTGTGGGCGCTTGATGCGATGCGCTTGTGACTTCGAGTCTGGGGTTAAACCTGGTCTCGGATCACAAGCACAATG
>NZ_BCTK01000006.1 GCF_001571245.1 Achromobacter piechaudii NBRC 102461
CGCGCGCGCCGACGCTCCTAAAGCCAAACCTGGCCATGATGGCCTTCGGTGTAGAACTCTTCGAGGTAGTCCAGATACGGGCGGATCAACCGCGCGCTGTAGCCTGCTTCTTCAGCAAGCTGCCGCATTTGTCCGGGAAGAGGGCGGTATATCTTCTTGATCTTTCGCATGGCTCGGAGATTGAGGCCATGCAAATTGTTTGCATTGTCATAGACCTCATACAGATGCTCGTGGTCCACGGAAAAGCCGCGCTTCGCGAGTACCAAGTCCACTTGGCCCTCTGCGTCGTCTGGGTTTATCGGGAACCATTCGGAGTCGCGTCCAGAGTCGAGATGCTTGCGCGGATAGCCAAAAACAGACCGGCGGTGAATGTTCCCTTCAATAGCGTTTAGTTCCTGCTGCGAAATTCCGAATGTGCTCCGCCCGAGGTCGTATGTGGTAAACAAAGTGATAAACGGGTTATACGTTCGGCCTTGGGCCACCCTGCGGGCGGGTACTTCTTCTGTTGTGAGCCCAATCTTGCTGAAGCTTAGATCACGCATGTCGACTGCGATGTAGATCCAGCCATGTTTTTTGGTGGGATAGTCCTTGTAAACCGGATTAGGCTCCAGCAACTCTTGTTCATCGTTCATCGAAGATCCCTGCGATTGATGCCACGTGCCGCCATTAGGGAATCGACGCCGCTCCATCGCGAAGCGAAGTCTCCTGGCTTTCGCTCACGATTGTAACAATACTTCACAATAGACGCGGCGCGACAGGTACCTGCGCCGCCGTCCTTGCACGCCATGAGCTGGGACTTGATGTGGCCGCATACGTCGAAACCGTTTGGACCGAAGATCCCAAGCAGGGCCCGATAGAACTCGTTCTGTAGCTCGGGCAACTCGTACCCGTCCAGCGTACACGCCGGCGGGGCCCGATTGACTTTGACGATTCGCGAGGAGTAAAGTGCAGGAGCGCTGGCACGCGCAGGACACCGTCTTTCGAAGCTCCTAGAGCAGTGCTTTGATCTTCCATGGGCCGATGCCTTCCTTCCGGCTCTTTCAGAGCGACGGTGACTCTGTAAACGGGGCCTTGAGGATCGAAGCGCATGACTACCGCCAGCATTAAGCCGCTCACAGTGAACGGCATCAAGCAGCTCGCCAAAAAAATTAGCCGCGAGCACAACATCACGCACACAGACGCACTCAATCTTGCCAGTCGCCAGGCTGGCTACGAGAACTTCGTGCACGCGAAACGCCAGCTTCCGGTCGCAAATGCACCGCGCGGGTTTCCCGTCTACATCTCCGTGCACTGGTTCACCCGGCGCTCGCGCAACGATGACCAGACGCCCAACGGGCTGAGGCATGGCCGAGAACTGTTGTGTGTGCATCTCTCTCGTCCATTACCTGAAATCGTGGCTAAGCACCTCGTCGGCCACGCGCGAGGACTCTACGGTTTCCGGATGGAGTACGTCGATCATCTGGAACACCGGACCAATGTGAACAGCCAAGAGTCCGCCCGGGACCTCTTACTGAAGGCTGAGCGTAGCTTGCGTTTCATGGAAGCGACAGGCCTGCAACCGGTATCGACCAAGAGGTTCGACTCCATCTCCAGGGTGCTGACGGAGATGCCCGACAGAGACCATGACTCGGACTGGTTCGACCCTGTGAGCGGGAGCTATGTATGCCTGGACGAGCCGTATGCGGCCGCGGTCAAGGGCAGGGAGGCCAAGCGCGCCTACTGGCTGGAGAGTAATGACCTGAAAATGGTGGTGCCCCAGTGGGAGGGCATCTACTACGCCGGCGAGTGCATCCCGCACTTGGTTGGCCCGGACGGTGCCCTGCTGCAACGTGTTGCAGACACACTGGCCAGGCTGCGCCCCGTCGCGGAGCCCCACCCGTGGCCCCACGAGACAGGCATGTGCAATGACGATTTTGTCAGCCCCCAACGCGAAGCGGATGCAAAGCCGCGCCGGCGGCGGCCGGGGCCGTCTTACGGCGAGTACAACGGCGCAGTGCCGTATGGTGGTCAAACCGGTATCCCGTCGCGCTGGCGCCCGGCCAAGGCGATGCCAATTGAGCTCCATTTGCAGCTCGCCCCTCTAATGCGAGGCTTGGCGGCCGTCGGATTTTCCAGCCGCGTGCGCTCGAAGCTGGGCGCTGCCCGTTCCGAATTGGACGATTGGTGGCCGATGGAGCACCGGGATGAGCAGGGAAGGGCCTTGGACGATATCTATTATGGAGGGCCGATCGTGGTGTGCGGCGATTCGGACGTCGAGCGCCTGGCGATGCTCACGGAAGCCCGATCCATCGTCCTGCGAGGCTACGACGACTGCAAGCCGCGGCGTACGTTGCTCGCGGCGTTTGATGCGGGCGTGGCTGAACTGCAGAAGGCTGAGCGCAACGGCGCGGCTGCGTTCGCAGGCGCTCGCGGTGCGAACTGACGTCTCGAGACAAGCGCGCTCGCAGCAGAATGCCCCCGAAAGGGGGTATTTTGTTGGAAACGCTTCGCGCTCAATTGCCGATAGGTTTTGGAGTTGTGCGCAATCCGCGCTCCGGAACTAGGCATTTCAAGCGCTCTGAGAGGCAAATCAGTCTCCTAGTCCTATGATCGACCGATGGGGGCTGCTAGCACGCTCCAGGCCCTTCAAAAATGGCACTCAGCGGTATTGGGAAGGCCGCCGCGCGTCGAGATGGAGTACCCGAGATTTCGGTTTCCTGGCTTTTCTTTTGGAGGCACGTGCTTTGTGCGCGCGAGAGTTCGGCAGGATGGATTTGATGGCCCTATGCGCACAGCTTGAAGAGCGGCTTGGTGGGCCGCGTGCACCACAGGATGCGAAAAAGAGCGCCCGGAAATATCGGCCGCACGTTAACTTAACGCGCATTGCCGTGCCGTCAACCTGGCTTCAAAAAGTGCTGTTCGCCGCTCGTCGGGGCGGTCCAGTCCTTAAGCGATTAGCCCGCGTGCTCGGTCACGGATTTCGAAGGACGCGGCATCGAGTGAGCGCGACTGCGGGCGACCTGCGTAGCATTAGCTTGCGTCAGGGCGACGCGTCCTTTCCCACCGGCTGCGCCGACGAGGTCGTCCTTGGGACTTCGTGAGACCCGTTGGGCGCCTTGTGCAAATTTCGTACCTGATCCGCCTAGCTTTTTCGGTAGGCCAGCAATCTCAAAGCGTTAAAAACGACGAGCAGCGTCGAGCCTTCATGGACGGCCACTGCAGCGCCCATACTCAGCCCCATAATCGTCGCGGGCACTAGAACAGCGACGATACCGAGACTGACGTACAGATTTTGACGAATGATTCGTCGAGTCTGGCGGCTCAGTCCGACCGCAAAAGGCAGATGACGCAGATCATCCGCCATCAAAGCGACATCGGCCGTTTCCAGTGCAACGTCTGAACCGGCGGCACCCATGGCGATACCCACAGTCGCATTTGCCATGGCGGGGGCATCGTTTACACCGTCTCCGATCATCGCGATTTCAGCCTCAGCCCTAAGATCGCGAATCACCTGAACTTTGTCCTCCGGCATTAAATTGCCCCGTGCGTCCTCAATGCCCACTTTGTTTGCAATGGCGCGGGCGACGTTCTCATGGTCGCCAGAGATCATCACCATGTGGGAAATCCCCAGTTGCCGCAGATCTTCTATGGTTTCGGCAGCACCCTGCCGTGGCGTATCCATTAGTCCAATGGCACCGAGATCTCTGTCTCCCAGTCGCACGACCATAGTTGTTCGGCCATCCTCCCGCAACTCGTTGGCGGCGGCTGTCGTCGAGCTTTCGAGCTGTGGAATGCCAGACGCGCCGAACATCTCAACTTTTCCGATCCATACGCTTTGCGAACCCACTTTGGCCGTGATTCCTTGGCCAACGAAATTTTCCACCTGGGAAGCTTCTGGGATCGGATACGTTCCGAGAGTTTTGCGACCATCTCGAACAATGGCCGCGGCTAACGGATGATCACTTAGCGACTCTACTGCCACCGCAACCGCGACAAGCTCCTGTTCGGAGACTCCAGGTGCCGGCAAGATGTCGGTAATTCGAGGGCGGCCTTCAGTCAAGGTACCGGTTTTGTCAAAAGCTAGTGCTTTCAGGCTTCCAAGTTCCTCCAGCGGGGCGCCGCCCTTGATGAGTACGCCGCCCCGAGCCGCGCGAGCGATACCTGAAAGCACTGCGCTCGGCGTTGCGATGGCAAGAGCACAAGGGCTGGCTGCGACAAGTACCGCCATAGCGCGGTAGAAGCTATCGCGGAAAGGCTCATCAACAATGACCCAGGCGAAAAGCAATAGGAACGCGATGCTTAGGACGGTCGGCACGAAGATTCGCTCGAATCTGTCCGTGAACCGCTGCGTTGGCGACTTTCTAACGTCGGCCTGCTCGACCAGCGCTACGACGCGGGCAAGGGTTGAGTCGCTCGACTTACGAGTGACCTCGACCTCCATCAGGCCCGAACCGTTAATCGTGCCGGCGAACACTTGAGATTTGGGATCGACGCCGGCCGGCCGGCTGCGCGCAATGGCAGCGTCGGGCACGGGGGCCTTGTCTACTGGAATGCTCTCGCCTGTTATGGGGGCTTGATCGACACTTGAGCTTCCCTTGATGACAAAGCCGTCTGCGGGAAGCCGCGTATTCGGCTTGACGATAACCTGGTCGCCCACCTCAATTTCTTCGACTGCAATCTCGCGAACTTGGCCATCGCGACGCACCGTAGCCGTTTTTGGCGCAAGTTCTGCCAGGGCTTCGATTGCCCGCTTCGCCCGCCCCATCGCGAAATGCTCCAGCGCGTGCCCTAGGCTGAACAAGAAGAGAAGGAGAGCGCCTTCGGCCCATGCTCCGAGCGCGGCAGCGCCAGCGGCGGCAATGAGCATCAAGCTGTCGATTTCGAGGCGCCGCTCCTTCCAGCTATTGAAGGCGTCTCGCACGGTGAAAGCTCCTCCAAACACGTACGCCGAGACGTACATGGCGAGAGGCACCCATCCCGGGATAGACGGCCACCAGCGTTCAATCCCGGCCCCGGTCCCCAGCAACGCGCCGCACGCTAAAGCAAAGTACACCTCCGCTGAAAGCGCTGTAATCGCCCGGGTGATGCTAGTCGTCATTTTTACGTCCTTGCTTTGGATTTCACTGCCATTCACGCGAACCGCCGACTTATTGGTTCTCGGTCACAAGGCAACACTCAGAAGCCCCATGTGGTGTTTGGAGGAGGCGTGTCATGAAACGGCTATTCCGTACGCAATTAGTCGTTTATGATGCGCGCCAATTCCGCCGGTTTGGCCTAGTCGGAATTCTAAAAGCGGAACGGTCGACGAAGCGCATCATTACAGAATTGTAATAATAAAGACGGCAAACTGTCGAAACGCGATCTTTACATTATTAAGTCAGTCGCTTCTGCGCGACGACAACTAACGTGAGGATCACTGAGATGAAAGTAACTATTTCTAGCGCCGCCGTCGCACTTGCTTTGGGTGCTCTGAGTTCGACCGCCCAGGCCGACACATTTCACAATACAAACACTGAGATCGGCTACGAAGTTCACATTAGCGACAGCCAAAGTGGAAAAACCTCGGAGCAAGTTCGGCAGGAGCTCGTCGCCGCAAAGTCCAATAAGAGGGAATGGTTCTTTACCAACCTGAATGCGGCAAAGCCTGGTTGGATGGTTCCAACTGAAAAAACCCGTGAGCAAGTTGCGAAAGAACGCGATTCGATCACCCCCGAAGAGCGTGCGCGCCTCGACGAAATCTACAACACCGGTGCTTAAGTGCCGTCTGCTTTTGGCAGGAGGTAGCGCTCATTCGTGGGGAAATTCCACGCGTTTGGGTGCTCCTCCGTCCGTTGGCGAAACTAAATTCGAGGGTCATGTATGAGGATTCGTGTCGCAATTGCGCTTTCGGTGATGTTCCTTTCTGGCTGCGCGATGACGAGCGGCCCTGCACCAGCGGCCGAGGGCGCGAAAACGCGAGCAGAAGTGCGTGCTGACTTGGCCATGTGGAAGCGAGCCGGAATGAACAAGTTCTATAAAGGTCGGCACACACCCGATATCTACAGTGCGTCCTACCGTAAGAGCTATGCCAACTATTTGGAGCTTCGTAACGGACCGGAGTATCAGGAGGAGCTTAATCGCCTCAAGGGCGAAGAGCAATAATGCAGCGTCCCTTCATACAGTGCGTGTGGCTCTGCCAGAAACGACAGCGGTCCTGTCACCTGTAATTCGTCCACTGTCTAGATATATCGAAGAAAATCGTTGGGCAACCAACTTACCAACTTGGGACGCGATGCTCGAGGCCACCTTGGCTGTATGCGAGCGTCGCTCTCGCCGTTTTAACGGTCTGTTCTCTCTGCTTCCATTTATGATGTCGAGCTGCCGATACCGAAACGGCTAAGTCTCCATCTGAAGAAATTGTTCAATAAAAAAAGGTGCACATTTCAATAGAATGTGCACCAAAAAAAGGCCTCTTCCCTTCGCGGTGGAGGAGGCCGCTCGCCGCCGGTGGAGATCGCCTTAGCGTTTGAGGCGTTCCAGCTCTTGTTGATACTCGGTGCCGCTGCGAAGGCGAACATATTCCGCATACGCCATTCTGTATTCGCGGCTATAAATGTCGGGCGTTTCGTCTTGGTTCCAGAAGCGATCCACTCCTGCACGTTTCCACACTGCGAGATCTGCTTGTACTTCGGCTCGAGTGAGTCCCCGGTCAATTCCGCTAGAGTACGTCGAGGCTGCGTTGGCCGGCACTGCGGTTTGCGCGCCAGCGTACGCCATGGGCGCCGCAATCAATACGACCGCCGAAAGGATCTTGAGGGAAATTTTCATCGCCAACTCCATTTGATTACCGGCGGTACGCACTAACGCCGGTATTAATAAATCATCATCACTTAACGCGTATAGGAATTGTATCGAAGACATCCCATCCAAACCGCGACTACAGAATTACGTTTTTGTCCGGATTTGGAAATGTGGCGTCCACGTTTCCACTTCGATTTTGGAAAGAGTGTTGTGATTTTGCAACCGCACGTGCGGTGCGTGTGGGAATTAGCGGCGTGCGTTCCCGGGTATGGATCGCCTTTCGCTACTGCAAAATCGAGTGGAAACATAGAGTTGCGGGCGCGCGCAGCGGTACGCGGACATTAATGACTGGACGCGGACATATATGTAATCGAACGGTTGGTTTTTTGTCGATGAACACTCTCCACACTTGCTTGGCACTTGCCGAATAGACACCGCGAAATGCGAAACGGACTTCGCGTTTCTTCTATCGGCGAGGCATCCAGTCCGCCTCTGTGATAAAGGAGCAATTTGTGAAGAGATCTCTCTTGCTGGCAATTTCTGCGGCAACACTATCGACGGCTGCGTACGCCGAGTCGTCGGTGACGCTTTATGGAATTATTGACACCGGGATTGGCTACGCCAAGGTCGATGGGTCCTACACTGATCCTCGAACGGGCGCGAAGTCCGAATTCGACGGGAGCCGAGTGGCGATGACTACTGGCCAAACGGCCGGGTCGCGTTGGGGCCTGCGCGGAAAAGAAGATTTGGGTGATGGCCTGTACGCGACCTTCCGCCTTGAGTCTGGGTACGATTCCGCTAACGGCTCGTCTCTCCAAAACAATCGCCTGTTCGGCCGTGAAGCTACCGTCGGCCTTGGCAGCGACCAATGGGGTGAGTTTCGTCTTGGTCGTCAGTACAACGTAGCGTCGCGTCTTATGGCTTCGATGTATGGTTCCGGATTTGGCGGCGGCTTCTCGCAGCTCAATACGGGTGGAGGCCTTGGCTTCAGCGCGGCGTATTTCGTGCGCTATGACAACCTGGCGCTGTATGAAAGCCCTTCAATGGGCGGCTTCCGCGTATCGGCTGGCTATGCGTTTAATGCCGACGACCGCAACGCGGCCCAGACGGGCTTCCGGACGGCGGATAACACTCGAGCAATTACGACTGGCATTAGCTACGCAAATGGTCCGCTCATGGCATTCTTCGCCTACGACCAATTGAATGCGTCGAACAAACTATCCTCAGCCCAAACTGCGGCCACTCCTCGCTCGTTCACGTTGGGCGGCTCATACGACTTTGAAGTCTTCAAGCTGGCGCTGGCATACGAACGAGCAACGGATGGCTGGTTTGCTGGCAAGGGGCTCCCCTCGAGCGCCTCGGTCGGAACGTTCCGCGGTACGCCGTCCAACACATTCGTCGATGGTTTCAGCTCGAATTCCTATCTGATCGCAGCATCCGTCCCCTTGGGTGGCGCTAGCAGCATGTTTGGTTCGTGGCAGCGAGTCGATCCGAACAATAGCGACCTGACCGGTGGTGACTCGACCAGCAACACGTTTGCGTTGGGCTACTCCTACACGCTTTCGAAGCGCACGACGATGTACGCTGCTGCCACCTATACGAACAACTTTGCATTTCAAAACGATGTAAAAGCCAGGGAGGCAGTGATCGGCTTGCGCCACTCATTCTGACGCGAAATGCGCACCTAGCGTGCGGAGGACATAGTGGGGTGCCCATAACCCGCTATGTCCTCATTTTTTTGGCGAGAGGAGCCATTAGAGCGGCTAGACGCTTGCAGAGCGTCAGTGGCAAGCCTATTCGGGCTCGCGATACTCGATGGTGTAGCCCATTCCTCTGACGGTGTGCAGCAATTTTATGTCGAACGGATCGTCGACCTTGGCGCGAAGACGGCGGACCGCGACTTCAACCACATTCGTATTGCTGTTGAAGTTCATGTCCCAAACTTGTTCCGCGAGGACTAGGCGCGACAATACTTCGCCTTCACGCCGCATCATGAACGTCAGCAGCCCAAATTCCTTTGCAGTGAGGTCTATGCGGGAGTTGCCCCGGGCTACTCGTCGGCGAAGTAGATCCAGTTCAAGGTCCGCTACGCGAAGAATATTTCCGCCGGACATGGTATCGCCAGATCCCGCCGCGCGCCGTCTGAGAGCGAGGACTCTTGCCTGGAGCTCGGAGAGTGCGAATGGCTTGATTAAATAATCATCGGCCCCTTGCTCCAGACCGCGTACTCTGTCCTCAAGGCTTGACCTGGAGGTCAACATCATGACAGGTACATTGTCGTTTTTACGAATGCGTTGTAAAACCTCAAATCCATCTAAGCCGGGTAGGCCGATGTCCAATATGATTAGGTCATATTGCGTTTCATAGGCGAGTTGGAGACCGCTGACCCCATCCATTGCGATATCAACGATATAGCTGTTATCCGTAAGGCTGCGGCGTAACAACTCGGCGAGTTTTTGCTCATCTTCAATAACTAAAATTTTCATTTGTCGTTTGAATACGTCATTGAAAATGACGTTGAAAAAAGCGAAGGACGTGATCGGTGATCACTCCGCCGTTGCAGCCTAGTTGACGTAACGCTACAGTGCTGGTCTTCCGGCTCTTAGCATCGCTTTACATGTAAAGCTACTTTAGCGGCCGAGCTTCGTCAGAACCCGAACTCGTCAATTACGAATCTGCAAAAAAAAACGCGGAAATCTGTAATTTCCCTGTCGCTATTTCCGGAGAGCATCTTTTTAGAAGGATTGCTGCCTACGTGGACTCGCTAAATGTCCAATGATGCGCGCCACCTTGCTACTCTACAAACGACATTGGCGCTCACTGCACAAGTGTGCAGGAGCGCCAATGTCCAATGTGGTTCTACTTGGATGGATCGAAGTCTGCAGCTATGCTGAAGCCGATGGTCGTGCCCGTCGAGTCCGATTTTACGAAGGGAGTGCCGCCATGCATCCGTGCAATTGCGGCTACGATGGCCAGTCCGAGGCCGTGATGGTTCGCGTCGCTCGCACGCGCAGAGTCTGATCGGTAGAACCGGTAGAAGAGCCGCGGTAGATGCTGTGCTTCGATTTGCTCACCGAAATTGTGCACGGTGACGTGTACTTTCCCGTCGTCGGCCCTGTATAGCCTAACCGTTACACTTGACTTCGGCTTGCTGTAGCGAATGGCGTTCGAAACCAGATTTGAAATAGCGCGTTGATAGAGCGAGCGGTCTACACTGCCAGCTTGATCTCCCAAGACGTCAAAGCTAACTCTCGCGTCGAGCGCCTCGGCTTCGTGATATTCAAGAACTTCCGTAGTAATCGCGCGGAGGCTCTCCACATGTTCGGCCCGCGCCCTCGCTCCGCGGTCAGCCTGTGAGAGAAAGAGCATGTCATTGACAATAGCGGTCATGCGTTGAAGCTCTTCCAGATTCGAACCAAGCACGTCTCGCAAATCCACTGGCGACCGATTTGCCGCCAGCGCGAATTCGGTTTCTCCTATAAGCGTCGCGAGAGGAGTACGTAGTTCATGTGCTACATCTGCATTGAAGCCTTCCATTTGGACATAGGCCCGCTCTAGCCGTTGCAGCAGCGCATTGAACTGCAGGACCAACGGTTTGATTTCTTGCGCCAACCCCGTTTCCTTCAGTCGTTCCCCGATGCGGTCAGGCGATATTAGCGCGGCCTGGAGCGCCACTTCGTGTAGAGGAAGCAGCGCGCGCCGGACAAGGACGTTGGCTATAACGGAAACTACTATCGCTCCGATCACAGCACACGAAAACAACGTCCATGCCAGCATCACTCGAAGCCGCACATCCGGCGTGGTATCCAGAAACAGCTCTGCGGTCATTCTCCTGTCCGGCTGGCTGGGCGCAGGCAAAGAAAAGAGCGTCTGTATTCGATTTACGTCCTTCGCCGCTACGGCAGGCTCACCATAAACGCTGACTTTTTGATTAATGACGAGTCGCAACGAAAACTCAGACTTTCCATAGAAAAAGTCATTTAGCTTATGCTCGAGCGCGGGTAGGTCGCCTTTAACGGCGAATTCATCCGCAAGGTGCTCGATGACTTCACGCTTTTGTTCAAGTAGTGCCTGCTGACGATGAGAGAGATTTATATTCGTCGCCCAGTACACAACTAGGCATACGACCCCCAGTGCGACAAATGTCTGAAGCGCGAGCCAGCGAGACAGCCATTGGCGCAGAGAACTGATCTCGCGAAATCCCATTACTCATCCCTCAGTTCGAGCACGTAGCCCATCCCGCGCACGGTGTGAAGGACCTTAGTTTCAAAAGGGTCATCAACTTTTCCACGAAGACGCCGTACAGCAACCTCCACCACATTGGTATTGCTATTGAAGTTGATATCCCATACTTGTTCGGCGAGATCCAGACGAGACAGAACTTCTCCCTGCTTTCGCATCAAGAGGGCAAGCAGCGTAAATTCCTTGGCTGTCAAATCAAGGCGCGTGCCGGCCCTACTAGCCTTGCGCCTCAGCAGATCAAGTTCGAGATCTCCCACTTTCAAAACATTCTGTCTGCTTGCCTCGGCGACGATATGACCCCTCCGGCGCCCCAACGCAAGGACGCGCGCCAGCAATTCAGATAACGCAAACGGCTTGACCAGGTAATCGTCTGCGCCGTCCTGCAGTCCCCGAACTCGATCCTCGACCTTGTCTCGCGCTGTGAGCATCAGGACAGGTACGCGATCGGACTTGCGCAGTTCGTGCAGAACGTCAAAGCCATCCATCCCCGGGAGCATCACGTCCAGAAGAATGAGGTCGTACTGAGTTTCTCGGGCAAGGTGAAGTCCGCTGACGCCGTCCGATGCAACGTCGACCACATAGTTGTGTTCTGAGAGAGCACGCTTTAGGTACTCAGCGAGCTTGCGCTCGTCTTCAACGACCAAAATCTTCATATTTCACAACCGTTCGAATCGTGAATGGCACCCTCGAAGGTTGAATCCGGTGCCAAGCGGGAATTGGTGCGCGAGCTCGAGCTCGCATAGCCACCAACGTTGCGTGTTCAGAAACGCGCACGTCTTGCACTTGAATGGGAGCACGCATTCTAGGGCAGGTTAGCCGTCAGTCTACCTTCACCAGGATTACGAATCTGTAATGCACGGCAATCTTACAGAATTGTCATCTGGGGGTCCGGATTCTGACGAAGGCGCTTGGATACAGTACGGGCGGTCATCCGTCCTGGGCGTCCCTATTGTGTCCCACGTGCGACAGCCCGGCATAGGCACCAACATCTCCTCAGACACTACCAAGGTTAAATGATGCGCCTCAAGTTGCTTCCATTGTTCCTGATGGTCGCCGCGCTGTGCGGTCCGCAGGCTCGGGCTCAGGCTACGCCAGAAAAGTACACCCGGGAAGACGCATCGATTGCGTCGGCAAACGTTCTGACGCTGTCCGAGGCGCTGGATGCCGCGTACAGGTTGAATCCCCAATTGTCGGCGGCCAAGAATGATTTCGGAGCATCGAAGGGGTTGGTGGAGCAGGCAAGCCTCCTGCCAAATCCTTCCCTGGACGTCAGCATCGACGACCAGCAACGTCCGACGCGGACGACCACGGCGATGCTCAGCATGCCCGTTGAGTTGGGCGGAAAGCGACGAGCACGTACAGAAGCCGCTCAATTAAACAGTGATTTGGCTGGCCGGGACTATGAGATCGCGAGGGCGGAGATAAAGACCTCCGTTACGTCTCGATTTTTTGCAGTCGCAATCGCGCAGGAAACGGTGCGCGTCAATCGCGATATGGCTGAAGTGGCTGTCGGGGCATTGCGTGTAGCTCAAAAGCGAGTGGACTCAGGAAAGGCTCCGCCTTTGGAGAGAAACAAAGCAGACATCGAGCTAACGAAGGCGCAGATTGAAGTGCGTCAAGCAGAAAATGAGCTCACCGTCGCACGCAGAGAACTGTCATTACTGTGGAACGACCCAGCTCCGAAATTCACGGCAGTGCGTGCGGATATCGAGGATCTTCCGCCGCGACAATCGCTGGATGAGTTGCGCGGCGCCTTGTTGGCGTCCCCGAGAATGACTGCCGGACGCCTCGCATTGGAAGTGAGCAAGGCCGAATTGAATGTCGAGAAGAGCAAGCGATATCCGGACATCACGATAAGTGGTGGAGTGGCTCGCGACAATGAAATGGGGCGCAATAAGGCTCAATTTGGGATCTCCGTGCCATTGCCGATTTTTGACAGGAATCAGGGGAACGTCTATGCCGCCACCATGCAAACCTACAAGGCCCAAGACACTTACAGAGAGCTAGAGGCACGATTGAGTGCTGACTTGGTATCCGCCGCCTCTACTTACGATCTTGCATTGTCTTCCGCGAGCGACTATCGCCGGTCTGTTATCCCCACATCGCAGAAGGCATACGATGCCGCGCGTAAGGGCTTTGAGGCTGGAAAGGTCGGCTATCTGGAAGTCCTAGATGCGCAACGGACTTTATCGCAAGGGAATATTTCCTACCTGACGACGTTGTCGCGCGCGGCGTCGGCCCGCGCTGAAATCGATCGCATCCTTGGCCAATAAACAGAGATGAACATGAGCCCGTATTTCAATCTAGTACAACGTCGCGCCGTCATTGCGGTCGCGCTATCCCTTCAACTCCTGATTCCGGCGCCGGGGCTTGCAGGGCCATCTGACCACGCTGGGGACAGTCATTCCGAAGCGGCTGTGGGGCCGAATAAGGGTGAAATCACAACGGTCGGAGACAACACGATTGAGGTGGGTCTGGTTGAGGAGGGCGAGGCGGCTCGGCTAAAGGTTTGGATAGCGGCGTCAGGCAAGCCTGTGAATGCAAAAGACCTAACGGCAACCGCGACTTTGAAAAGGCCAAATGGGGAAGAGAAGGTGCTCAAGCTGACCCCCTCTACAGAAGGATTTGTCAGTGATCAGCTTATCGCTGAGCCACATTTCTTTGAAGTCGAAATTAGCGTCTCTATTCCTGGAAGGCCTGACCCTATCCGCGCAGAATTGCACAAAGAGGAGGGGTTGGTCGCGCTCACCCCTGAACAAATTTCCGCGGCTGGAATTGAGACAAGTGAAGCCAAGGCGCAGAGCCTTGAGTCGAGCACGAAATTCCCCGGGGAGATCCGATTTAATGCAGATCGCACTGCACACGTCGTGCCTAAGGCCGCAGGCACCGTTCAACAGGTCTCAGCTGATCTCGGACAAGAGGTGAAAAAAGGACAGCTATTGGCGGTCATTTCAAGCGCATCGCTCTCCGAGCTCAGAAGCGAGTGGCTTGCTGCGACGAAGCGTCGAGCATTGGCTGCCGCCACGCACGCTCGAGAGTTGAAGTTATGGCGGGAGCAGGTTTCAGCCCAACAGGACTATCAACAGGCTCAGACTGCGCTTCAAGAGGCGGATATTGCCGTGCAAAACGCAGCTCAGAAGCTTCGGGCAATTGGCGCGGAACCGTCCGCAAAAGACTTGAATCTTCTTGAGATTCGGGCGCCCTTCGATGGTGTCATCGTCGAGAAGCACATCGCTTTGGGCGAGGCGCTATCCGACACGGCAAGTATCTTCACAATCTCGGATCTGAGCACGGTATGGGCAGAGTTCGTAATCGCGCCCAAAGATCTCCGGGACGTCCGTGTAGGTGAAGATGCAAAGGTCACCTCGACTGCCTTTTCCGAGGAGGCGTTCGGCACCGTGTCCTATATAGGTGCATTGCTTGGACAGCAAACGCGCACAGCGACTGCGAGGGTGACATTGAAGAATCCCGACATGGCCTGGCGGCCCGGTCTGTTCGTTTCCGTAAGCGTCGTGGTGGAGCGAAATGACGTTGGAGTAGCTGTGGAGAGCGACGCGATCCAGGATGTCAACGGACAGCCTACGGTGTTCATCGAAGTTCCTGGTGGCTTTCTTCCCCAGCCCGTCAAGCTAGGCGCGACGACAGATAAGAGCTCGGAGATTGTGTCAGGGCTCAATGCTGGAACACGCTATGTCAGCTCCAATGCTTTCGTGCTGAAGTCCGAGTTGGGCAAGGCAACGGCAGATCACGCGCATTGAGTCGGAGCCCACATGTTTGAACGTTTAATTCGCTTTGCCATTGAGCAGCGTTGGCTTGTCTTGTTCATCGCTTTTGGAATGGCCGCCGTTGGGGTGTACAACTACTCGCGACTGGCCATTGACGCGGTTCCCGACATCACCAACGTCCAGGTTCAGATCAACGCGAGTGCACCTGGCTACTCTCCTTTAGAAACGGAGCAGCGCGTCACGTATCCGATCGAGACCGTGATGGCTGGTCTGCCGGGGCTGCAGCAAACTCGCTCGCTGTCTCGTTACGGCCTATCTCAGACGACAGTGATCTTCGAGGACGGGACAGACATCTACTTTGCCCGTCAGCTCGTTAATCAGCGTCTGCAGGAGGCCAAGGAAAGCCTGCCGGAGGGGATCACCCCCGTCATGGGGCCGATTTCCACCGGATTGGGAGAGATCTTCCTGTGGACCGTTGAAGCAAAACCCGATGCAAAGAAGGAAGACGGTTCGCCATATACGGCCACGGACCTGCGCGAGATTCAAGATTGGGTCATCAAGCCGCAACTGCGCAACGTCAAAGGCGTGACCGAGGTCAATTCAATCGGAGGCTACGCAAAGGAGTACCAGGTAGCGCCAGATACCGAGCGCTTGGCATCCTATGGACTCTCGCTCACCGACATCATCACCGCCCTAGAGCGAAACAACGCGAATGTTGGAGCTGGGTATATTGAGAGAAAGGGCGAGCAGTACTTGATTCGTGCTCCGGGTCAGGTTCGGTCGATAGCCGATATTCAGGATATTGTCCTGACCGCGAGAGATGGGCAAGCCATACGCGTTCGTGACGTTGCGGATGTTTCAATCGGGAAAGAGCTTCGCACGGGCGCCGCTACAGACAATGGCAAGGAGGTGGTGCTCGGTACCGTCTTCATGTTGATTGGCGAGAACAGCCGGGCTGTATCCCAAGCAGTGTCGAAAAAGCTCGGGGAGATAAACAAGAACTTGCCCGACGGGGTAGAAGCGATCACCGTCTATGACCGTACCGATCTCGTAGACAAAGCTATCGCCACGGTAAAGAAGAATCTTCTCGAAGGCGCGATCTTGGTGATCGTGATCCTGTTCGTTTTCCTCGGAAACATTCGTGCTGCGATCATCACGGCGATGGTGATCCCGCTATCTATGCTGTTCACGTTTACGGGAATGGTGACCTACAAGGTCAGCGCCAACCTGATGAGTCTCGGGGCGCTTGATTTCGGGATCATTGTCGACGGGGCGGTAGTGATCGTGGAGAACTGCGTCAGACGGCTGAGTCATGCACAGCTGCATCACGGTCGTCCCCTCACTCGCTCCGAACGCTTCCACGAAGTATTCGCGGCCGCTCGCGAGGCGCGACGTCCGCTGCTGTACGGCCAGCTGATCATCATGGTTGTTTACCTTCCAATATTCGCGCTCAGCGGGGTGGAAGGGCGCATGTTCCACCCCATGGCCCTCACCGTGGTGATGGCATTGCTCGGCGCCATGATTCTGTCGGTCACGTTCGTGCCGGCGGCCGTGGCTATGTTCATCGGGAAGAAGGTGTCAGAGAAGGAAATTCGGGTAATGGCGTGGGCACGTCGACGCTACGAACCTCTGCTCGACCTGGCACTTCGCCGCACTCCTCTCATGCTCGGTGGGGCACTAGGGTTCTTGCTCGTGTGCGGTTTTATCGCCACTCGTTTGGGAAGCGAGTTTATTCCGAATCTCAACGAAGGAGACATGGCAATCCAAGCATTGCGCATTCCGGGCACAAGTTTGACGCAATCAGTCGCCATGCAGGTTCAGCTGGAAACCCGTTTAAAGGAGAAGTTTCCCGAGATCGAGCGTGTGTTCGCGCGGACCGGCACTGCCGAGATCGCATCGGACGCTATGCCCCCCAATATCTCCGATGGCTACATCATGCTTAAGCCCGAAAAGGACTGGCCGAGCCCGAAGAAGTCTCATGCGGAGCTGCGTGAGGCGATTCAGCGTGAAGCACAGAACATTCCGGGGAACAACTACGAGTTCTCGCAGCCGATTCAGCTACGGTTCAACGAACTGATTTCTGGCGTTCGCAGCGATGTCGCGGTGAAGATATTTGGTGATGACAACGATGTGTTGAACAGAACTGCAACTGAGGTAGCTGAGGTCCTCCAAAAGATCCCAGGCGCCTCGGAAGTCAAAGTGGAACAGACCACGGGTCTTCCCATGCTGACCGTGTCGATCGATCGAGCTAAAGCAGCGCGCTATGGCCTTAGTCTGTCGGATGTCCAAGACACCCTGACGATTGCGGCGGGTGGTCGTGAGGCGGGCACGTTCTTCCAGGGCGACCGTAGGTTCGATGTCGTCGTTCGACTTCCAGAAAAGGTCCGCGAGAACATCACCGCACTCAAAAATCTTCCGATTGCGTTGCCGAGAGGTGAGGGTCAGCTTCAAACAGCCTACATACCACTATCTGAAGTTGCGACATTCGATCTGGCGCCTGGCCCTAACCAGGTCTCCCGAGAGGATGGAAAGCGAAGGATCGTGGTCAGCGCCAACGTTCGTGGCAGAGACCTCGGATCGTTCGTCGGCGAGGCAGAGACGGCGATCGCTGAACAAGTCAAGGTCCCAACGGGATACTGGACAGCATGGGGGGGTACTTTCGAACAACTTGAATCGGCTACCAAGCGATTGCAGGTTGTGGTCCCAGTCGCCCTGCTTTTGGTGTTCGTCCTGTTGTTCGCGATGTTTGGAAACGTTAAGGATGGACTACTCGTCTTCACCGGTATTCCCTTCGCGTTGACAGGCGGAATTCTTGCGCTGTGGATCAGAGGAATTCCTTTGTCAATTACCGCTGCAGTGGGATTCATTGCACTTTGTGGTGTCGCTGTTCTCAACGGTTTGGTTCTGTTGTCCTTTATTCGCTCCTTGAGAGATGAAGGAAAGCCGTTGTACACCGCGGTGCGAGAAGGCGCCTTGACTCGCTTGCGTCCCGTGCTGATGACCGCCCTCGTGGCTTCGCTTGGATTCGTACCTATGGCTATCGCAACGGGGACAGGAGCGGAGGTGCAGCGGCCGCTGGCCACAGTGGTTATCGGAGGCATCATCTCCTCCACCTTCTTGACGCTTCTGATCCTGCCGGCGCTCTATCGCTTGGTACATCATAAAGACGCCGAGGAGGAGGAGCTAACCGGCTAGGAGTGTGAACTGTCGCGAGCTTGGAGGGGCCCGGTCTCCTCCAAGCTTGCGGAAATGTAATTACAAGGTTCGACGATTGTCGAGCGCACTTTCGTACATTGGCAGCCTTCGATACCGAATGGTTAGACCTCCATGGTTACTTTGCCGTTAGACCCCGCAGAAGCCAATAAAAAAGCGGAGAACGCAATCCAGATCTCGATTGTGATTCCGTTCTTGAATGAACAAGATGTCTTGCCAATTTGTCACTCGAAGCTGAAAGAGATTCTCGGTGAGCTAGGCCTACCTTACGAGATCGTGTTCGTGGATGACGGTAGCACGGACAAAAGCGTATTGATCTTGACTGCGCTGATGGAACGGGATCCCAGAGTTCGAGTGGTTCGCCTGAGTAGAAATTTTGGGAAAGAGGCTGCGATGAGCGCTGGCCTGGCGCATGCGCGGGGTGAGGCGGTGATCATGTTGGATGCCGACCTGCAGGATCCTCCGGCACTAATTCCGGATATGGTCAAGGCATGGCAGGATGGTTTCGATGTCGTATCGATGCGCCGGCGCAAGCGTGAGGGTGAAGGTTTCGCAAAGCGTTTGTCTGCTTATGCGTTCTACCGAATCATGAGTCGCTTGAGCCGGTCGAGGATACCCGCAGACACAGGGGATTTCCGGCTTATGAGTCGTAGGACCGTTGAGGCCTTGCTCCAGATGCCAGAGCGGTGTCGCTATATGAAAGGTCTCTATGCTTGGATCGGGTTTCCCACCAAAGTGATCGACTATGATCGCGCGCCCAGGGCCGCCGGCAAGACCAAATGGAACTACTTCGCGCTATTCGGGCTCGCCCTTGAAGGCATCACCTCATTCTCTACCGCTCCGCTGCGCTGGGCAACTGGCATAGGAGCTGTTGTCGCATTGACAGGTGGCATGTTTGGCCTTTGGATTATCTTCAAAACGATCGTGTTCGGTCACGACGTGCCTGGCTATCCATCACTAACAGCCATGATCACCCTCTTAAGTGGGATTCAGCTCCTGACGATTGGGCTGTTGGGCGAATACGTTGGAAAAGGATACATGGAGACGAAGCAGCGTCCAATCTTCATAGTGCGCGATGTGCTCGAGAAAGCCACGCAGATGGCCTCACAACACGCCGGGATTGGATCGAAAAATGCAGTTGAAGGCTAAATGGTTTTTGTTGGCCCTAGCGGGCATCGTTATCGCCCGGCTTTTTTCAATGGCTGCGATGCCGTTGATCGACACCTCGGAGCCGAGATACGCTGAGATTGCGAGATTGATGGCGGAAACCGGGGATTGGATCACTCCTTGGTTCGAACCCGGGGTTCCGTTCTGGGGAAAGCCACCGCTCTCATTCTGGAGTCAGGCGATGGGGATAAGGATCCTTGGTGGGTCCGAGTTCGCGGTTCGACTCCCCTCATTCCTTGCGATGGTTGCGCTCGCAGCAATGCTCTATCGCGCAACTGCTATCTTGGTCGATCGACAGGCGGCCCGATGGACGACGCTCATATTGTCTTCTATGCTGCTCCCGCTCGCTGCGGCCGGTGCTGTGCTCACAGACTCCTTCTTGGCTCTAGGGATCACCTATTCGATGTTGGCGTTCCTAGTCGCGCCGACAGCACCTACACCTTTCTGGCGGTATGGGTTTTTTGTGGGCATAGCCATTGGCCTGTTGTCGAAAGGGCCGCTCGCCTTCGTCCTCCTGGGCATAGTCCTCGTTCCTTGGCTTGCGCTTTATCGTGATCGTAGGGCGCACCTGACCAATCTTCCTTGGCTCACGGGCACGTTGTTGATGGTCGCGCTGACTGTTCCTTGGTACATCGTCGCTGAGATAAAGACCCCAGGATTCGTCCAGTACTTTTTAGTAGGTGAGCACTTTCTGCGGTTCCTAGACTCAGGTTGGCAGGGAGACCTGTACGGTACTGCTCACGAGCGACCTTTTGGCGGAATTTGGGGTGATTGGCTGCTAGCTTCGTTCCCATGGGGATGGGGCGGAATTCTGCTGGGTGTATGGATAGTGGCTAATGCCTCTCGCAGGGCTCGGGCTCTTCAGGTTTGTCGGTCTCCGGTCGTCGGATACTTGGCGTTGTGGGCCGTTGCCGCTCCGGCCTTCTTCACCTTCTCTGGAAACATACTTTGGACGTATGTGTTGCCTAGCCTGCCAGCTTTTGCACTGCTCCTCGCAATATTCGCCAAAGAGCTATCGCCAGCAAAAGCGATGCCGCGCCTAGTCCGGATCTTGGCTGCCACGTGTGCAATAGTGCCGATAGCGGCAATTGGTCTCGGGCTGGTCTCGCTCACGGTGCCCACAAAGCTCAAAACAGAGAAGCAATTAGTGGCCATTGCCGAATCTCAGATGAGCGAAGGTCAGAAGCTTTACTTTGTGCATAGCCGCCCTTTCTCCGCGCGTTTTTATTCGCGCGGCACGGCAGAGCTAATTACTCCGAGTGAGTTGGAAAAGTTGTCCTTGGAAAAGGACGCATATGCTTTCGTGGCAATTCCAAAGGGTAAAGAGTCCTCACTTGAGGAAAGCGTGAGAGAACGGTTGGTGCCGATCTATCAAAGTCGTCGCTACGCGCTTTACAGAATAAATGGGTAAACCTGTGTCAGCGCTAGAAAAGTATCAACGCACCTTCGCGCTTCTTGGTCGCGCGTCCGCGGTGGGGCATTCGCGGTCTCTTCTGAGGGTCCTGCACGTGAGCCTGTCCAGCGGCTTTGGTGGCAAAGAACTGCGTATCCTCAATGAGATGCTCGCGATGCGCGATCGCGGACATACGCTTGAGGTTGTTTGTGCCGCACGGTCTGAGCTCGGGCAGCGCTCTCAAAATCACGGCTTTAGAACGCACCACATTGAGGTAGAGGGGCTGATTGCTTCTGCAATGACTCCGTTTCGCATCGGCGGGATAGTGCGAGGAGGAGACTTTGATGTAGTCAACACGCATTCCGTGGAAGATGACCTGCGCGCCGCGCTGTTCGCGCGTTTAGCGCGAACACGATTGGTAGTTAGAACGCATCACCGGGAAAGCAGGCTGCACGTGCCGCGACTCAGCGGCGCGGTGAGCGGTCATGTGATAACCGTAAGCACGTATCAGCGACAGCGATACCTCGAACGTGGTCATTTCGAGCAGCGTGTTCGGACGATTCCTACAGGCCTAGACGTTCAGTATCCCAGGCCTGCGATGCCTTCGATGCGCCAAGAACTCGCCATTCCCGACGATGCGATTGTCATTGGAAACGTTGCGGACGATCAGGATGCGCAAGGGCTTCGAATTCTCGTCGAAGCGATGTACCCGTTGATGGAGGTCTACCCACAAGTTCACCTGGTGCTTGGTGGCCTGCATGAGCCCCGACTCAACCAGCTAAGGAGACGTGCGGTCGAAATTGGGTTGATAGGAAGGATCCACTTTCCAGATTTCTTCTTCTGCGTTGGTGACTTGTTAGGCGCGGTGGATATTTACGCAATGGTGCCGGAGTGCGAGGTGTTGGGATCCACGTTTGTCGAAGCATCTGCGTCCGGTGTGCCTGTCGTAGCTACCGCAGTTGGTTGCCTGCCAGAGGTCATCGAAAACGGTGTTTCGGGATATGTTGTACTGCCTTTCGATCGGGTGATACTCCGTTCGGTGATCAATAATCTGATCGTAGAAAGCAGCCTGCGCAGCCGATTCGGCAAAGCTGGGCGAGCAAACTTCGTTCTCCGGGAAAGGTTCAGTGCGGCGAAAATGGCTGAATCTATCGAGGATGCTTATCTTGGGTGGCTTAACGTGAGGGCGGATAAAGCAGGGGTTGGCCGGTGACATTTGACTTGGGATCGTCTCGGATCATTCCGCACTGGCTCTAGTCCCAGCACGCGGCAAAGGTGACGCGCTAGTGCTGCTTAAGGGGGTTGTGGCGAATCAAGCGCGCGCATCAGGTTCTCGATGTCCTGCCGCGCGGCGGCCAGCAGCCAGTTGCGGAATGCGCCGTAACCAGGCGGGGGACGGCGATTGGACGGAATGCACAGGAAGTAGCCACGCTCGAGCGTGATGGGTAGATCGAAGGGCACGGCGAGTTGGCCGGTTTCGAGTTCATGGCGCACGAGACAGCGCTGTACGAGCGCAATGCCCATGTCCGCGATCGCGGCACGAACAAGGATCGACACTTGATCGCAGGCCATGGACAGATTCGGCGCGGGTGCCTGCGGCCCCGCCCAACGCAGCCATTGTGTCCAGTTGCCCGGCGCGGTCGTGTGGTAGAGCAGAGGCTCCGCAGCGAGATCGTGCGGTTCGCGCCAGCGGCCCTCGGCCCTCATGCGCGCCAGACGTTCGGGGTGGCAGACAGGCACGATTTCGCGCCCGATGACGTAATCGCAATGCCAGCCCGGCCATTGGTGCTGACCCAGGCCGGTCAGGATGGCGGCATCCACGGTGTTGTCGCTGAAGTCCTCGCCCTTGCGATAAGGGGCAAAGTTGAGCCGCACGTCGGGGTGCAGCCGCCGGAATTCCGGCAGGCGCGGCACCAGCCACACGCTTGCGAAGGTCGGTACCACCGCGAGACTGAGCGGCCGGTCGGCAGGGGCCGTGCGCAATCCGGCGCTCGCCGCCTCGATCGCCATCAGCGGTTCCTGCACCGCGTCGAGAAAGGCGCGCCCCGCCTCCGTGAGCTGCAAGCGATGGGAGTCGCGCTGCAACAGAACCTGGTTGAAGTGGGCTTCGAGTCTTGCCACCGCGCGGCTGATCGCACCCTGAGTGACGCAGAGCTCATCAGCCGCCTGCGAAAAGCTGCCCAGCCGCACCACGGCTGCAAAGGCATGGAGTTCGGACATCGAAGGAGAATGCAGGCGCATGGCGGCTGGGTCGTGCACGGATTGTGACCATTGTATGACTTTCCGTCATACAGGCTTCCATTCTTGTCGTTTGCCAGTGGGCGGGCCCAGCCTGGACACTAGGCACGGTCTATAAATTTCCTTTCATGACGACAAGCCCATGACACTCCATGCCAGATATCGCGCCGGTTTCGCGGCGCTGGCCCTCGCGGCCGCCACTCCGCTCACCGCTACCGTGGCGCACGCCGAATTTCCCGACCGTCCGCTAAAGCTCATCGTGCCATTCGCGCCTAGCGGTTCTACCGACCTGGCCGCGCGGTTGATCGCCGAGTATGCCGGCCGCGAGTTGGGCCAGACCATCGTGGTGGAGAACCGCGCGGGCGCGGGTGGCTCGATGGGCATGGAGCAGGTCGCTAAGGCGGAACCCGACGGCTACACGCTCGGCATGGCCACGATGAGCACCCACGGCTCCAACGTCGCCGCCTACGGCGCGCGCCTGAAGTACGACCCGATCAAGGATTTCGCGCCGGTATCGAACGTGGCCACGGTGCCCAGCGTGTTCGCGATCAATCCCAAGATCCCGGCCAGGACAATTCAGGAGTTCATCGCGCTGGCCAAGGCTGAGCCGGGCAAATACAGTTATGCGTCGCCCGGCGTGGGTTCACTCGGCCATACCAACATTGAGCACTTTACGGCGCTCTCCGGCATCCAACTGCTCCACATTCCGTATAAGGGCGCCGGCCCTGCCATGAACGACGCCGTGGGAGGCCAGGTCGACGGCATCACCGACAATCTACCTTCGGCGCTGGCGCACATCAAAGCGGGCCGCCTGCGCGCGCTGGTCCTACTGTCGGACAAGCGTTCGCCCGCGTTGCCCGACGTGCCCGTGTACGGGGAGATCGGCTATCCGCAGATGGGCACGGGCGGCTGGTTTGGCATCGTCGCACCTGCCGGCACGCCGCCCGCCGTCGTGGGCAAGCTGAATGCCGCGATTCACAAAGCCATGCAGCAGCCAAATTTCGTACAAAAGATGGACGAAGCGGGCGCCACACTCATTCCCAACACGCCCGCGCAGTTCCAGGCACAGATCGAGCAAGCCGTGGCGCGTTACCAGGCAGTGGCGAAGGTCGCCAAGCTGTCGGCGGAGTGAAATGATGACGGATGCTCTGTACACCCTGCATCTGCCGGCGGACGAAGCGATCCCGCTGGTGTGCGACTCGCCGCATAGCGGCACGGACTACCCCGAGGATTTCCGACATGCGGTGCCGCGCGCCATCCTGCGAGCCGCTGAGGACACCCACGTCGAAGCCCTGTGGGCCGGTGTGCCGCGCGTAGGCGGCACGCTGCTCGAAGCGCATTTCCCGCGCAGCTACCTTGATCTGAACCGCATGCTCGACGATATCGATCCCGAGCTGCTCGAGAGCGCTTGGCCCGCACCCTTGCATCCCGGAGAGAAGACGCGCCTAGGCTCTGGCTTGATCTGGCGCTCCGTCAAGGGCGGCACGCCGATCTATGACCGCAAGCTGCCCGTGGCTGAAGTGCGGGCGCGAATCGAGCGGTGCTACCAGCCCTACCATGCCTCGCTACAGCAGGCGGTGCAGGGCGCGCACGCGCGCTTCGGCAAGCTCTGGCACCTCAACCTGCATTCGATGCCGAACAACGCCTACGAGCGCCTAAAGATCCGCAGCGACAAACCGCTTGCGGACTTCGTGCTCGGCGACCGCGACGGCACCACCTGCGAACCCGGCTTCCTCGACCTCGTGGAATCGCACCTGCGGGGCTGCGGCTACACCGTGGCGCGAAACGACCCCTACAAGGGCGTGCAGCTCATCGCCAATATCGGCCAGCCCGCGCTGCGGCGCTACAGCATGCAGATCGAGATCCGGCGTCCGATCTACATGGACGAGAACACCCGGGAGCGCAACGCGAACTTCGGCGTGGTCCGGCGCGATATCGACGCCTTGCTCACCCGAATCGCCGCCTACATTCGCGACGCCGTTGTGCGTTGAACCAGCGGGCGCAGCGCGCCCGGCATGCCTTCTGTCTTTCCGCGCCCGCCGTCGCAGCGGCGGGGCGTCCTGCATATTATGACTTTCGAATTCATTCCCCATTTTCTGGGACTAGCCGCGCTTGGCGTCGCGAGTGGCTTTCTCGCCGGATTGCTCGGCATCGGCGGAGGCATCGTGCTGGTGCCCGTCCTCACTTTCTTCCTGCAAGGGCAGGAATTGTCCGCCGGCCTGGCGGTAAAGATGGCGATTGCCACATCGATGGCAGTAATCCTGTTTACCTCCTTCTCGAGCGTGAGCGCGCATCATCGCCGCGGCGCCGTCGACTGGCAAATCGTGCGCGGGCTGACCCCCGGCATTGTGGCCGGCAGCCTCATTAGCAGCCTGGGCGTCTTCGCCCTGCTCAAGGGCAACGTGCTGGCTGTGGTGTTCAGTGTGTTCATGCTGTTTTCCGCGGTGCAGATGTTTCGCGGGCGCCAGCCGGCGGCGGCTCGCGGCCTGCCCGGGGCACCCGGGCTGCTCGGAGCCGGAAGCGCGATCGGCGCACTGTCGGGCTTGGTCGGGGTGGGCGGCGGCTTTATCAGCGTCCCATTCCTTTCTTGGTGCAACGTGCCCGTGCACCGTGCCGTCGCTACCTCCGCCGCGCTGGGATTCCCGATCGCGCTGGCGAACGTCGGCGGCTTCATCCTCGGCGGTCTCGACACCGCCGGGCGTCCTGCCCACTCGATGGGTTTCGTCTGGACGCCAGGATTGGCGCTGGTGGCTGCCTTCAGCGTGCTGACGGCACCCCTCGGCGCGCGTGCGGCGCATCGTCTGCCCGTGGCGCGGCTCAAGCGCGCATTCGCCGGCATGTTGTTTGCCGTGTCGGCCTATATGTTGATCACCGGTGTACGCGGGGCCTGACCGGGGGCAAGGCGTGCGCATGCTCTGCCGACCTTTGGCGAAATGTTCCTTTATGCGCAATTGAGATGATCGCCTTTGAGGAAATGTTCAAAGGCATTTCGTCAGAGACCAGCGTGTATCGACGTGAGGTCGTCAAGGCGGGGATTCGGCACAACGCGCATTCCATCTTGATTGCCCACAATCGTCCGTCGGGCTCGTCGCAGCCGAGCTGGGCTTACGTCGAGGTTGCGCGGCGCTTGAGGTCATGTGCCGATAGGCTACTAACAGCTTGCGCATAGGCCGTAATTTGTCATTGACCACAGCCTGCTATTTTCTCACCGACCGTTGCGGTCGCAGCCAGATCTGGTCGGGATGGCCGTCGTCGTGGAACTCCGCCAGATAGTTGAGATATGAGGAGATCAGCCTTGGACTATAGCCTGCATTTTCCACAAGACGCTGCATTTCTCGCACTGTAGGCCGGTTGATCTCTTTGCTCGATCATTAACGCCGTGCCAATTGTTTGAATTGCCGGCGTCTTCCCACAGATAATCGTGCTGCGCTTCGGTAGCAGCGCATCCACCATGCTCTCGGCGTGGCTCGGTGGGTTCATGAACCATTCCGAGTCTCGCCCCGAAGCGATATGTTTGCGAGCAGAACCGAATGCGGTTCTTCCGTGTATGTAGTTCTCAATAACGCGCAATTCCTGTTGCGAGATCCCGTTGTGCATCTCGCTAGGTCGTAAGTTGTGAACAGGGTGACAAGGTTGTATGTCCGACCCTCGGCAATTCGCTGTCTGGGGACTCTTTTGTCGTAAGCCAGATCTTGGTGAAGGTCAGATATCGCATGCCGATCGCGATATAGAGCCAGCCGTACCGCACGGTTGGGTAAGACGCATACGCGGGCTTGATCTCCACCTTCATTTTCGTAGTTCATTGAAGGTCCTAGTGCAATGCACATGGTTGCGGCCTACGAACAACGGACGAACCCGAGTGCGTTTCCCCTGCCTTAGCCGACGGACGCTCCGGCCTCGGTGCTGGCGGAATTCGCGAGGAAGTGTATCAGGGTGAGTTGCGTGATCGCGGTGGTGGCAGGAATGTTCCGATGCGGGTCTTCTCTGGCATGCGTAGCCTACTGCGGCAAGGCAAGCATTAATTTTTGGTTGACTCGTGCCGTTATCCCCTATATGGCGCGCGAAAGACGCGACGCGCCGATCCATCGACGTAAAACCTAGTGAGGGGGAAGGACGTGGACCAGATTTCGCAGTTTCAGAGCATCGATAAGGAATATCCGCGGCTCCGATTTCCCGGCTTCGTTGCTGAAGGTACGTGTTTTGTTCGTGCTCGCATTCGGCAGGATGGGCTCGTGATTCTGTGCGCCCAGCTTTACGGATACAACGGGACTTCAGTCACGAATGCCATTGAAGAGGTGCGCAGGGCCGCTATCGAGCGTTTGCACGAAGAAGTCGGCCTGCAGCATCTCTTGCCTACCAAGAAGTGGTGGCAACGCGAGCGCACTCGTGATGAACTGCTTGCGATAGCGGCGGCTCAGACAGCCATGGTCGAGCACTATCCGAAGGGTCGTGGCCTAGCACCTGCAGGGTCTTTTGCCCTAGTCGAATTCGATGACGCAGGGCGGCCTGAGTGGGACTACAAGCCCTTGGCCACGGTGGCGCAGCAATGCGCAGTGGAGTCGGGATTTTTGACGATTGATCCGGAGCAGCTCCATTACCGCTAGAACAGCGGAAAAACGGGCGCTGGTAGTTTATTCTTCCAACTCTTCGAGCGCCTTCCGCACGTCTTTCGCGGTCATGAATAGCTTCAAGGGGTCGACATCCTGCAGGGCAGCGAAGCCATACTTACGATAGAACGCCGCAGCTTCTTCATCCTTGGCGTCGACCAGCACAACCGTCACGGCCAGGGGGCCAGAAACGATCATGGTCAACGCTTCGATAAGAAGCTGGCCTCCGATGCCCTGACCCTTGTACTTCAGATCCACGGCGAGCCGCCCGATTACAGCGGCGGGAACTTGAGCGTACCGGGCAACCTTCTTCAGGACCTTTTCAGGCAGACGCGTCAATTCCACGGCGCCGGCGGAGATCGTGAAGAATCCCGCCACCGAATCGTCCCTCATGAGCAGATGCGCGCGCGCGGCATCGCGCGCTTCGTCTTGCCCAAGCTGCTCGATGAAGTACTTATCAAGCTCCGGTTTGCCACAGCGAAAATCCTTGCGATCAATGGACTTCGAGAAAGGCACGGTTAGGCTACGCATACTGCATCAGTCCTTGTCTGCCTTCATGTCGTGAACGATCTTGTTCCGCATCGCGACGGCGCGTTTAAACGCAGCGGTCGGTTCGGCCGGCTCGGCATCGAGGGCCGCTGCGAGCGTTTCCGAGTCACGCTCAGAGAGCCGTAGAACCACCTGATGCTCAATTTCGAGGAGTGCTGCTTGATGGGCCGCGTGTATCACGAACTCTGAGAGCGAGCGGCCAGAAATATCTGCGGCGCGCTGAATCACGCTCCGCTCTTTCGCGGTCAACCTGGCGTCGAGTCGGGCAGTTCGCGGTTCGTCAACACGTTTGAGCTCTTGTCCGATGAGCTCGCGTAGCTGTTCAACGAAATCGATCGATAGCTGGTGACGGTCACGCTCTGCAGCTCGCGCTTTCTTGACTTGCGACCGGGCGGCGACAGCGGTTCGGGCGCCTCGGCGTTCGAGGCGGAGAAGCCT
Source organism: Achromobacter piechaudii NBRC 102461 (assembly GCF_001571245.1). GTDB lineage: Bacteria > Pseudomonadota > Gammaproteobacteria > Burkholderiales > Burkholderiaceae_B > Achromobacter > Achromobacter piechaudii. Next base: position 28,332 of record NZ_BCTK01000006.1, read on the forward strand.
AGGGGGCTCCTCAGTCGGCGACCCGGCCGCTTTGGATCGCATCACGTTTGCCCAGCGGGCGTAGGCCGCTGCAAAGCCTGAGTCCGGCACGGCCACGACGAAGCTCTCAGAAGTGTTCTGCGAATCCTGCCGCTGGCGTTTCCGCTTCTGGCTGATCTTGGATGCCGGGGTTAGGTCTTCGTAATGTGTGCGCATGGCGTGTTCCTCCGTGTACGGGAATTAACGTACAAAAATATTGTACGGCATTCCTCGTACGGCGTCGATGGTTTGGCACACCGTGAGGTTGGGAAGCGAACGATAGAGTGCTGTCACCGTTCTTGAACTACCGCGGTGCCACTCCTTTACGAAGTTTGTCCGGCGCCTCCATCATGGCGCGAACCTCCTCATCTCGCTCTATTACACAGGGTTCTGCCGCGAGGCGAATCAGGAGTTCCTGATAGATGTCGCCCATGAGGCCGTGGGGCCGTTTGAGGTCACCGGACACCTGATGCAGCGCATCAGTTCCGAGCGGCGGCGCTTGGTTTCCCACAACAAGAGGATTACATCCGCATTTTGCGGATGGCGTTCACGAAGGGCGCGAAGCGCCTCGTAGGCCAAGGTCTGTTTGAAAGGCATAATGGAATCACTGGCTATCCATCCAGTATATTCCGCCTTTATCAGGGTCAGTTCACGGGCCTGGCGACCAGCATGTCGGAGGGGAAGGGCCGAAGAAAGTCCCGACTTTGCTCTGCGGGCGCCGCCAGCCAGTCCCTGTATGCCCCCTCAGGCAAAATCACAACCATCCGCTTTTCTTTGCCAGCTTGGTGGTAGTCGCGAAACAGCGGGTCCTCATCGGCGTTGATCGTCAACATGGTGTAGCTGTCCTGCCACTGACCGGATTGGTCCCGGTAGCGGTCCCAGAGTCCAGCGATGCCCATCGGCGCGCCGTCGGCACGCGCGAAGCGTGTAGCGACGGCCTTTCCCGACCGCCAGTCGGGCTCGAAGATAGCATCGGCGGGTATGACACAGTGTTGTGCGCGACGCTAGGCGTTGCGGAAGGTGAACGCATTTGCGACGCGGTCGTCACGAGCGTTAAATGTCGACAGCTTTTCCGCGCCCGCGAGATCGTCAGGACGGGTAGACGGCGATATCAAGCCCCACCGGCCGACGGCCGCTTCGCGCGGTGGAACCGCCTCATCGCCGACATCGTATTCGGGTGGTCGGCGGACGAAGACCCCTTGATATCGAGGCCACATATCGTATTTCCCGACTGTCGCTGGCCTTTGCGCGCCGAACTTTCTGAGCAGCAGCTCGGCGTCCTTCAGTGTTTGATAGTGGCTGCACATGAGGAGTTCCCCCAGAGAGAAGCCTCATAATAAATTGCCGGCGTCCTGCCGAAAGCGACCATAAAGCACCGCCTACTTGGTTAGGTGCTTACGGGCCTTCCATTGGCCGATGAATTCGTCCAGGCGGACGCGTTCGCAGCGGAAATGCAGGCGCTGCCACGCCGAGCGCATGCCGCATTGAGTCTTCACCATTCGAGCGAGCACTACCCGCTGGTCAACTTTCGGAGGAGCCCCGAAATGGTTCTATGCTCGCCATTGCACGCGCGATGTTGATCCAGGCAACGGGAAGGCCGAAATTAACCCTATTGGGTCGGAGCGAGTTTTGCGTTCATGTCTGGGCGTGCTGGGCGAGCCTCGGCTGTCGAAAAAAAAGGCCACCCTTTGTGGGGTGGCCAGTCCAGCTGAAAAACGAAGTCAGCTTACCAACTGCTTCGCAAGGGCGACTTCAATGCTGTCCCCCCCTTGATTGAGGATGTCCAGCCCCGAGTCAGGCATGTCTCCGGATGTGGATTGAGATACTGCGATTTTCTGAGCCATGAGTTGCAAGCAGCGCATCTGCGCCGTGCCCTGATAACCCAGAAAATCGACGTCCACATCTCGCGTCTGACCAATCCGCCAACTACGCCTTGCAGCCTGCTGCAGCGTGTAAACGTTGTAGCCGGTCTGCATGAACAAGATGGTCGGAAACTCCAACATATCTAGTCCAGTCTTGACGAGCTCTGGGTTGCAGATGAGCGCGTCTATCCCGCGATCGACCTGCTCCATCACCCAGTCTTCCCGCTTCTCGGCGGCTACGCTGGAACGAAGTACAGCGCTGCGCACCCCAGCCTGGTCGAAAAGGGCCTTTAGCCTGGCCGAAGTGTCGCGAGTGCCTGTGTACGTCGTGTACACCAGCGTGCGACGACCCTTCGCAGTCTCCCGCCGTACTCGTTCCAGTAGTGCCTCTTCTTTTGGAGCCATCTCCTGATTGCCGAATAGCGAGGGAAGGCTCGCAAGCACCGACTTAGTATGAGGATGTCGCACAGTCTCAGGCCGAAAGCAGCATTCCGGCCACGCGAGGAGAGCGTTGAGCACGACCCCCATAAGCGACTTGTCACCGGCGCGCAATGCCCGACGTAACTCGTCGACCAACGTTCGCTCAAGATACTTGTAGGCAGATTCCATGTCGGCAGACATGGCCACCTCCACCATGCTTTCGCGGTACGGAGGAAGAACGTCCTGACCAAGCTGGGAAAGCTTCAAGAACGCGGTGTAAGGAACCACATACCGCATGATTCCCTTGGGACCAAACCCCGGGCCTTTGACGGTAGAGATAGTCTTCTTATCCCCTTTTGCCGTGCGATGAGATCCTGAGTTCGATTCTTTGTGAATATCGATCAGGACTCCATGCTCGCGCATGAAAGCCATCGTCGCGGAAGCCATCGACCCCTTCGAGTTGAAGTTGAACCCGTCTTCAATCATCATCTGCGGGTGCAGGCGATAGAGAAGATGGTAGAGGTCGTCGGCATAGCCCCCCATTAGCGTGCCGGTAAGCGCAAGAGCCTTTGAGCACTTGCGCGCCAGAACTCCCATCGCTTGGCCCTGAGCAGAACCCTCGTTCTTATACTCGTGTCCCTCGTCTGCGATTAGCAGGCCGAAATAGCCCTGCGGAAGATAGCGCTTGATGAACTCAGTAGGTTGAAAACCACCCTGACCGAAGGACACTTCGGTATAGGCTAGTGCTCTTTCCATGCGCTTTGCCTGTCGGTCCGAAAACACCAGGTCCCCTTCATCGTCCATCAAGTTGATGAACTCGTAGACGTTGTCCTGCAGCATATCGCCAAGCATGGTTTCGCCGAATCGACAAAGAAGATTGTCCGCGGTGCGCGGGCCGACCGTTGGCATTTGAACAAGAGCCTTCTTAACCATGTCGCGGTAGCTTGTCGGCGTAGCCCGTTTGGGTACCAGCGTCCAAAGCCGTTCACCACATCCGCAGGCAGTTCGCCGTTCATTCAACGCTGATGTTGCTAGCGCTGGCGTGAATGGAACACCTTCCTCATCGCAGACGAACTTACCGCACTGAGGGCAGCAAGCGGCACTTCTGTAAACGCGGCCGAGCTCTGAGTCGTAAATTGCCGGACGAGTCGCGAAGGCGGGACGCCAATCGAACCCCATTCGCATGCGAACGCGGCCCAAGATGAAGAATTGCGGCACTACCGGCTTGCTTCGCATGCTCCTGAGCTGCAGCAGCTTTCGAAGCGTGTCGGGGCCGTTGAGGATCCAGACTTGCGCGTTAGGAACCGTTGCACGAATCTCACGCCGCCATTTGTAAACCAAGTGGGGAGGCGCAAGCACCAAAGTGCGCGGGAAGCCCGCGTGATGGAGGAGAGTCGCCACGAGGATGCCCATAAGGGTCTTTCCCGTGCCCATCTCCGCATTGATGACGCCGGCAGGTGCATGCTGTGTCAGAAGGGTGGTTATGGCGTGAACAACGCGTCGCTGAGCTGGAAACGGCGTGCGCGATAAGGAATTGATGATTCCGTCCCAGATGGGGTTGGACGCCTCGTCGAAGATAGGGGGATTCTGACTCCGGACGGCCTGTAACAGGCCAGAGCCAAATTTACTGATGAACTCCGATAGAGGGATGCTCGCGGTTTCATCGGATTGAACTTCTTCCAAGGCGACAACTTCGTCGTCAACGATTGCATTCATGGTGGTGCTCCAAACAAAGGGAATTAAGAGACACCGGCCCCTTCCGGGCGGGTGTCCCGGAAGGGGGGGGAGCGGCGCCGTTAGGCGTCCGCCAGGAGGGTCAGTCGGCCATCACGGACGTATGAGGAAATGCGGGAAGAGAAGTCACTCGGCAGGCGGACAAACGTAGGATGTATGCGCCCCACCGGCCTGGAAGTTTCGTCATCAAGATCGGCCAAAAGGTCGCAGCGAAGTTCGCTCATCACGAAATCACGCCAGTGGTCCAAGAGGGGAACCTCGGAGATCTGTTTAACTAGATCCCAGACGGGGTCAGAGGCCAGGTCAGGTGCTTGCGCGGCAGTAGAGTCGCGCAACACCCAGCCACTTCGAGTAGGGCGGGATGGTTTCAGCAGCGCCGGGTCATAGATCCAGCAGTGCAAGAGTCCGCCGAAAAGAGTCTGCTTGGGAAGCCGGCCTGTGTGCTTTTCAAGACGCTTCACATCCCCAACGGAGACCACGGTTTCGACGGTCGATGACGTCGTCATCAACGTCAACTGTCGTAGGCCTCCTTCTTGAGATCCCAGTTGAAGAGACGCAAAGAGCTGCTGTACTGATCCGTCTCTGCCATAGAACGAAAGAAATGCGAGATCGCCGCTTGGCAACCTGATGCAGGCATCCACATACAGGTCTTGCAGCTCACGAATGCGATACATCATGCTTTGCTCCAAGAGTTTGGTAGGTCTGGATCGTCACAGTGCGGGCTCTACTTCCGCCAAGTGGGGCAGTAGTTCCCGTAGCTGCTGGATCGACCGCGCCGACAGCTTCACTTCAAACAGGCGGTCTAAATCGACGATCTGTTCGGTCAGTGAGGGTGCGGCGTCGGAAACCATTCGGCAAAAGCTGAGAAGGCGACGTGCGCGCGAGTGGAGCTCAAGCTCGTGCACGGTCGCATCAGGAGGCGGGAAAGCGCCATTGCCCAGGTGGGAAACGGACAGGTCAACCCGTTCTCCTTCTTCGTGGAAGTCGTCATGTAGGAGTTGCAGCGCGCAATCTCCTGTCCATAGCGAACCACTCCCGAAAGCAGACTCCGCTAACTGCAAAGCGGCTAACTCATTGGCGGCAACCACGCCGACCTTGATGACGTGTTGGTACGCGACTTCAAGGGTCACGATGAACTTAGAGGACGTTGTCATTGGCATATCCAAGCGACAGCAGGCACCCTCGCGGGCAAGCCCGCAAGGGTTTAGAGGACACTCCAGGTCGATGCGACCTTGGTCTGGGCAAATGCCCATGGAGCCAAACCAAGAAGGGCGCCGGTTACGCCGGCAGCGGCCCAGTACCGTAGGGCTTCGTAGAACGCTGTCCTAAGCGCAGGTGAATGCGTTTAGGACAGCGCCCTCGTGGATACGAGGGGCTGATGTTGAAACCGCCATTGTTCTCCCCGGGGCGATGCGCAGCAGTCGCTGCTATCCCCGAGAGATTTAGCGGATGTTGACCAGGCGGCCAAGGGTCGGCCCGGGCGTGAAGTCGATTCCTACGATCGTTGGCACGAACTTGTCGCGCATCACAATCGTCGTGCGAATGTCTCCGTTATCAGCCTCTTCAAGCTGCACCTCCTGATCTTTGACCTTGATCGTGTCGCCGCGGATGAGTAGCTTGGTCCCGTCGTCGCTCTCTACCACGCCGCTTATCTGGCCGGCCGCCAGAGCAAGCGCCAGATGCCAGTCGGAGAGGTTGCACAGCGGGCGGCGATGGGCTAGTTGGCCGGTCGAGAAAACTCGATCAAACTGCGGCCACAACGTCGAAGCCTCCACGCGTTGCAGCTCAAGCTGCAACTGCTCCGCGTCGATCTTTGTCGAAATAAAGGCGGGCTCGCCTGGAACGTGCGGGATGAGATACGGAGCGGTTGTCCACTCTTCCGGTAGTTCCATTGGTAGCTGCCCTTGACCGATATCAACCAAGCGCTTCACCGTCTCTGGATCAGGGGACTCCGAGCGTCTCTTGATGCCGAATACGACCAACTGGCGAAACTCTTGCTCTGGCGCCAAGTAGGCTTGCACGCCTTCAAAGTTCCTGGAGATCATCGTCGCGAATTGCTTGTCCATGACGTAGTGCGGGACGATCAAAACCAGTACGCCTCCGAATGTCAGCGATGGCACGGCGGCCTGGTAGAAGACCTTTTCCAGACGGTCGTAGTGCCGATCGCCGGTGTGACCTTTGTCTGCAACTACAGCCCCATAAGGTGGATTCAGAAACAGAAGCCCCATGGATCGCGCAGATACAAAAACATCATGTACATCTGCATGGAGCCCTGATGAGAGAAGCTCCTTCGCGTGCCAGGCGCGGCCTTTGTCGTACTCGACGCCATAGGTCACCGTCGTTCGAGTTTCATGAAGCGTGTCGAGGTTGGAAGCCACCCAATGAAGTGCGCATCCTTCGCCGCAACACGGGTCATACAGCCTTGCCCCTGCGTCAGGATCGAGTAGCTCAAGTGCGGAACAAATCCGTCCAAGTGTCTTCTCATCGGTTGGAAAATAGCCGTTTCGAACAAAGTTCTGAGCCAGTCTTGGAAAAATAAGAGCCATAAAAATTTCCCTGTTTGTAGTCGTGAAGTGCGGGCCGGCGGAGGCCGGACCCGCCCATCTGGCGGAGAGTTCTACTTGATGTGCCACGTCTGCGAAGCAGCTCGGAAGCTGTACCCCAATCGCTTTCCAAGCCAGTCGCGTTGCGATCGGAACAGAGTGCGGTCGACAGACGGATCGAGCTTCACCGGTTGTCCATCCCTGATGAGCTCGGCGAGCTCATCACCGAAGATGGCAAGAAGCTCGCTATCGTCGAATTCAACGTCTGGCGACGTGGGCCGTTCCGCGGGCTGTGCCCCGGAAACACTGCGCGCCGGGGTCGCTGGTGCTTGATCTGTGATCGCATCAGGCAGGACTGTTGGTTCTGCCTGAGGCGTGGCCGATGGCGAAGTGCGTTCTTCGTCTGCAGGGTCCGGCTCACTCGCTTGCGCGGGGGGGTCGGAATCGTCGGGCTCGTCGCAGTCCAACATGACTTCTGCGAGCGAAGCCCGGATCTCGATGGTGATCTTTCCGTACCACGTGTAGGAGTGCGGATAGATCTTGGAAATGAGGAACTCGCCGGGATAGGAGCCCGATTGAAACTGCTCCAAGATCTTGTCTTTGATCTTGAACTCGCCGATCGCGGTCTGCAGTTCGCCGACGTTGAAGTCGCCGTTGCCGCCTCGAATCGTCTTGACCTCCAGGGTGCCGGGGATCTTGATCATGGTGTTGCTCCAGAAATAAAAAACGGCCCCGTAGGGGCCAAGATGAATGAGAGGGGCTGCGGGCATGAGGCCCGCATGAAGGATCAAAATATTTGCGTCAGGAGCTGCGGAACCGAGCTTCCTGGTGCAGTGCTACGCCGATTAGGCAGACGCGTCGCCGAGGTGCCTTTCGAGCTTGTCTTTGATTTCCTGGGCGACACCCCGCCATGAGTGAACATGAAACATCGGGTTCGCTGGCCAGGCTTCGAGTTCTGCATCGCTAAGCTGTGCCACGGTCGTGGCATGCTTAAGCAACGCATCTACGACGAACATCTGAGCGAGCGGGCCATAGGAGGAGAACTCCATAAGGTCCGCAACGCACTCGACGTTGGTCATCTTTTCTTCGTTCGCATGAAATGGCATATGGGGCCTTGAGGAAAACGAGGCCCCCCATCGGAGGCCCCGATGGGTGAGTAAAGTGCAGTAGTTACATGGAGCTTTCGGTGAACGTACCGTCAGCCTGGTGCGTCACGACGCGGTTTCCAACGTCGTTGAACATATCCTCCTCCACTTCCTTGAACATGCTTTCCGGCACGGAAATGCTGAAGTGGTTCAAGACATGGCGGTAATAATCAAGATCCATTTCGAACGGTTCTCGTTCGTGAAGGTTGGAGTAGAGGTAGTCTTCGTCGTCTACAAGCTGCGACTCGTCACGAAGTTCAACAGGCTTGGAGATGACCATGAAGAAGTAACTGAGCGGCCTGTCCCAGCCAAGGTTGACGGTAACAGGATGACCCTTGTGCGTGGTGGCGAAGTAGTGGTTGCTCATTGCATAGCCAGGGAGTGGACCCGTTCGCCCTTCCGGGCGTGGGCCCGGATTGGGAAAAGGCAGGGCGTTGAGTGGGCGCCGCTGCTTGGGTTTAGATCGGGACGACGCGCGTTGCGCCGGCACCGCTTAGAACGTTGACTCGTTGACCGGGCTTCAGCGGGATGTCCGCCTCTTGCGCGACCGCTTGCGTTTGACCGCTGTCGAGTTTCACCACGACTTCCAGGCCTGCGGCCTGAGACACCGCGCGTTCCACGGAATTTCCTGCCAGTCCGCCAAACAAAGCACCTAGCGCTGCGGCGATATAGGAGCCTTTGTGGCTTCCGATAGCGCTGCCTGCTAAGCCTCCAATTGCACTGCCGGCAGCCATGCCTGCACCCGAGTTGTAGCTGGCCTGAATGGTGATGGGCCGTGCCGAAACGACAGTACCCGGTTGGACCAGTTGCACCTGCTGGGCTTGCTGATAGCTGTAGACGCCGCCGGACGCGCTTTGATTTGCGCAGCCGGCTAGGCTTACTAACGCCATGGCAGCGAGGCATATGCGAAGGCGGAAGCGGAGTCCGCAAGCGACGCGAAGGATCGCGCCGCGCAGTTGGGCTGATCGTGTTGCGCCTACGGTGAAAGCGACCCAGGTTAGGGAGCCCAAGCCGAGGCCGAACGTGATGGAAAGGATCGCAACGCTAAGGGTTGAACTCATGTCGGTTCTCCTAAAGAAAAAGGGGAACCGCCGCCCCAGTCGGGGAGGAAGGTTCCCCGATGGGCTGAAAAGACACTCCTGGTCGCTAGACCTGCGGTCACCGAATGGTGGAGCCAAACCGCGGCACTGCAAAAGATGCCAGATGAGCTCTGGCGGGCGTACTGGGCCGAATCCTACACACAACACCAACTATTTGGCAAGGGGCGCACTGCGCTTTTTGGAACAGACGCACGGCTCTATGATGGCTGGGCTGGACCAGCGACACTCCCCTTTTCGTCGCGACTTGGGAATGACCTTGACCCCCGTACTTCCGCCTTTAAATCACGTGCCCCGGTTGCTGTATGCGGCTCTCTGCCTAATCGGAGCGATCTCAGTTGCGGGTTGCGGGACGCCTGTCTCCGATCTGCGGGTCGCACCGGAAAGGTTGGATTTCGACTACACGGTAAGCTCGGGCGGCGGCAATGGCGTGATGCAGGCGTTTGCACATGAGGGGAAAGCCATCTTGGTGTTGGACAAGCCCTTGCCGGCCGGCGTGAACTCGGTGCCAGTTGAGTTGCCCGGGAGTGTTCGCAGTTCTGCGGACGTGCAGGGAAACTACGTTCTTGTCCCCGGTCGGCCCGAGAGGTTTATCGTGGATCTGCCTTCGGGCCCCGTTGAAGTCACGCGATCGAGCTCAGGAGCAATAGCCGGTCGCACGAGCGTTACGCCCAGCAGCGTGTCGCTATGGAGCACTGATGCCGGCTCCGAGGATGGCGCCGGCGACGAGGTAGAGGACAGTGACGAGGTCGAGTCGAACCTCGACTGGGGAGTTGCAGACGGGGCGCGGGCGGTCAGTGATCCGACTATGGATCAAGGGGGGGCCGTCCCGGGTAGACCAGGTCATGACGGCGAGCAACGACGAGGGCCGCTCCCTACATCGATTGAACAACTTAGATAAAGGATTTTGGCGATGAACATCATTTCTCCTTGGGCGAATAAGTGTCCCGTTGGAACGCAGGCGCGGCATATCCGCCTTGGTGACGTGACTGTCCTTGTCGAGCTCGGCGAGAGCAGGGAGGTTGAGGCAATATCGTTGGACGCTGAGGGAAATGAAGTGCGCTGCGTTGAGCTCGTGCTGACGTCGGAGCTGACCGCGATCGACCCATGTCGGGATCTCGCACCGCCTCGCGCGACTGCGGCCACGATACTGCCCTTCAGGGCTTCGAGTCCGCAGTAAGGGACTTTTCTAAGCCCCAAGTGACAGCACTGCGGTGCGCAAATCTCGTTGCATTCTTCATTTCTGAAACGTAAGATGTCGGCTAGATAGCGCTCCGACGGCTTATGTCGGAATCTTTTGTAGCAATGCGGTTTGGCTCCACCATTCGGTGACCGCAGGTCCTAGCGACCAGGAGTGTCTTTTCAGCCCATCGGGGAACCTTCCTCCCCGACTGGGGCGGCGGTTCCCCTTTTCTTTAGGAGATCCGTCATGGCTCAAGCTAACACCCCTAAGTACTTCGATGCTCACCTTCGTGGTCTCGGCTATGTTCGTCGCGTTCGCGAAGTTAAGCCCAAGAAAGGTGCTCCGTTCCTTTCGTGCAGCATCAGCATCTTTCATGGTGAAGCGCAGGAAGGCAGTGCGGATTCACTCACCTGGCTCAATTGCGACGTCAAGATTGTCGGCAAGGAAGCCATCAAGGTCATGAGCGAAAAGCTTCAAGAAGCCGCGAACGACTCCAACCGAAAGGTCTTGGCGTCCGTGACCATCGGCGATCCGTACATCGATACCTATAAGATCACGAGCGGCACGCGTGCCGGTCAAACAGGGGTGGTCCTCAAGGGCCGTCTGCTGAAGATCCATATGGCGAAAGTCGATGGCGTGATGGTCTATCAGTACGTTGAACCCGAAGCTTCGGCAGAAGGCGTTCGAACTGGCACGGACGATAATTAAGTCCTAGCCAAACCCGGAAACTCCACTTAGGTGGAGTTTTCTTCAATGTGCGCCGTGGGCGCTTATTGAAGAGAACTTCACAGGTTGTTCAGTGTGCGCCACACTTAAAAAGGCGCATCCCGAGTATCTGGTTAGGCTGCTGAATAGGCCAGGTGAAAAAAGCAGTGTCCTCCACCCTCATTCGATTCGGTGAATTGGCGTTCCTCGATCGAGTCTGAGCTACCCGTCGCGGCCCTGAACCGGCCGCGGCTTCTCCCTCCATTCAAGGTCCTGCTCGAAGCGGGGCATACATAGCCCGAGTAGGCTTACCAGAAGCGATTCCGTCGCTTGTGGCAAGCCTACAATTGAGCTTACTCGGGCGCCAACCCACTCCAGCATCCCAGGCCAGCAGCGGCCCATAACGCTTGCACCTTTAGCGCAAGAGCGCTCCAACCCCCGTACGGCACACCCGGCGGGGGTTTTTTGTTGCCGCTCGCCGCGTGCGTGGTCGCCAGTTGATTTACAGCACGTAAACGACCGCGCCTTCAGGAATCCCCGTCGGGAGCGGGAGCGCGGCCGCGCCGGCAGATGGTGAATTCAAAAAGCCGTTCCTTGCCACGCCGAAGAGGAGAGGAAGGCCGACTTCGTCCTCAGGAAACATGCGATAGAGATCACCGGCGCCGTTGCTGGGCACGAAGAAGACGTAAGCACTGCCCGCGGCAACGACGTTGCTGGTCCCAAGCTGTGGATTGAACCAGGTCGGCAGGTCCAACGCGCTGGCGGTTGCGGTCCCTGAGAAGCCGGGGTTGGCCTTAGCAAACCTTGCCACAGCGTTCGCATAGATGCGCAAACTGCCGCCGGAAGCAACAGCTTCGTGTTGCTGCAGTAAATCTAGAGTCCCTTGCTCGGACGTTGAGGCAAGCGCGGCAACAAGAGCGAGCAGCGCCAGTAGTGGGATCATCAGTATGCTCATGGACGGCCGTCCTTCGGCGTTAGGGTGGGCAAAACTGGATTGCATGGTTGAACCCAGAGAGCAATCCCTGGGCAGGGACGCGTGACGTTATTGGCAATAGACCAGCGTTGATTCAGATCATCAAGGTGTCTGGCCAGGAAGCCAATGTGCCGACACCTCTGTGTCGGCCGTTCCATATCAGCATGCAAAGCGTCAATTACCCGAACTTAGCCGCACTTAACCATGGAAATTGAAGCGCGCGCGGGATCGTTTATATTGTGATCGCCGGTGCATGTGCCTCCGGCATCTCCACCTCCATTCGAGCATCCCATCGTGTAGTCCGTCATGTCTCCCACCGAGAACCAGCCAGTCGGGGAGCGTCCGCTGTAGGTGTTATAGAGCGATCCGTAGTACATGATGGCAGTTAGGCCTGCCGGGCAGCTCGTACCAGGCACCGTCATGAGCGAAGTAGTCGGCGCGCGCCACACACCGGATTGGCAAAACAGTGGTTCGCCATTTCCCGTCCTCCCCACCAAGCCATTTGCGTCGCAAGCCCAGCCTTCGTTGGCCACGCCGCCGACGTAGAGGTATTCGTATGCGTTGATCCGGCCGTGCGAATAGGTTTGTCCCATGGAGCGTAGCGCTCCGCCGCGGACTTCGCCGGCGGTAACTAGATGGTTGTCGTTGAGGACTCGAAGCCAGCCGTCATTGCCGGCGGTGTACCAGCCGCTACGGGTGGACCCATCCGCGTTCTGAATTACGAGCGCGCCCTTCGTATTGATATTGCCTGATGCTTCAACCGTCTGTGTGCGAACCGCGCGCGTGTTATTGAGGTCATTGCCATTGACGTCGATGCTGGTGTTCATCCGGTTAACTTCCGGTCTGCCAGCTACAGCATTCCGATACAGATAGTCTGTCACCTGCCCAGCGCTGTTGAAGAACAACGCGGTCGCGAGATTCCCACCAGGCAGCGACAGCCCGAAATCAGCGACGGGGACCCGCCAACTCCCCATCGAGCCCTGAGCGATTGTCGGTTGCCGCGCAAGGATGAACCCGCCTCCGTCAAGCAGCGCCGCGGTGCGGCGCACGTCCTGCTCAGGCACGTCGACGCCACTGGTCACAAGAAGCGCTTCGAGCGTGTCCTGTCCACCTTGCGAGGCCCGACGCACTGCAATCGTGTAGGCCTGCCCGTATGGATTCAGCAGAGGTAGTGCTGCAGGCAAGTTCCCGGCGAGTCGTATCGTGTCCAAAGAGACCGTGATCGGTCCGCCAGCCGTAGCGGACAGGAGGGAGGCGTAGTTGTTCTTGACGTAGGCCGCTGCGGCGTTGCCAACTTGCTTTTGGTGGTGTGCAGCTTGGCGGCTCGTGAGAGTGGCCAAATAGTCGGTTTGCTGCCAAAGCCAGGCTACCAAGCCAATGGCAAATAGAAGGAGCACCAGTGTTCCCTCCAATACTGTGAACCCCGCCTGCTTGCGTGCAGATGTGGCCATCCGACAACGTCGATTCATGTTCTGCTCCCGAAGATCGCGGCAGCCTTCTGCGCTGCGATTTCTGTGTTCAGGCCCGCAAAGTCCCCTTTGCGGATCTTCGCGCGGATGGCAGTGTCTTCTTTGCCGTCCAGCACCAGCCAGTTGATTTGAAGGCGTTTGGCACTTCCAGTGGCTGTCTTGACCGTTTCAAGCTGTTGGTGGATCACGGCGCTGATGTTGTCCGCCAGCATCGCGTTGAACGAATCGACTGTCGCGCCAGATCCACCGCATAGCGATTGGAGCTTTGTGAACGTCAGTTCTGGGCTATCGGCGTGCAGCGTGGTTAGCACGGGCCACCCGTTGCCGCTAACCCGGACGACCTCGATTGCGGATGGTGAGTCCCGAGTCTCTCCAAGATAGAAGATGTTCGCTCGGGACCGTAGCCCCCGCATAAGCTGCTCTTGATAGCCCCCGTGCTCGCGTGCGACCTCAATCTGAATTGCGCGTCCTCTGCCGTGCATGCCGTTCAACGACGTTTCTGGTGGGTCCGCGAGTGCGATCCCCAGCCCACCATGCCGCTCAAGACGATCGATGAAGATCGCATCGGCTGTAGATGTTTTTCCATGGCGCATGCCACCGGACACGACAATAAGCCCACTGAGCTTAGGCTGCGTTAAATGATTGAACAGCCGATCCGCCATACCAAGCGACTTCAGCGGCCTGGTCTTCACGTCTGCTCGGGCCAAGATAAATATGTCTTGTGAGTCCACATCGAAGAGTTGCGTGACCCTGAATTTCTCCTCGCCCAAGGTGGCGGTGAACTCTGACTTAGTCAGAGTTCTAAGTGCCTGCCTGCATTGCTGACGCAGCAAGCTGACGTCCGCCTGCAGGTGACCCGGGACCTTGTCCGATAGAGAGGGGCTTCCTTCCAATTCGCGAAGCTCGGCGTAGTCGGGTCCGATGATCATGTCGACGAAGCTCAGATCCAGCAGGCTGGTGGCCTGCTCCAAGGTAACGGGCACGGTTTCCATCAGCGGGCGGTCATTACGAAGTCGACGTTGCCCGTGGTTGGGCAGTTGGTCATGCTGACGAATTGTGCTGTCCGTGAGAGATTGGCCCGCAGAGGTATGCAGTTGCTGCTCGGAACGGCCCTATACGTGATCACGACTTGCGTGGCTGATCCGACGACTGTTACCTCCCCGTTCCAACTGTGGTACAGAGTGCCCGTCGTCGCTCCGATCATGTTGCTCGGAATGGCGCCCGCGGCCTGAAGTGCAGCGGTAGTGACATTGCCGTACCCGCTTATGTCTCGCAGTAGCTTGGCGCCCTTAACGAGCTGGGCGATATTCTGAGCCTCAGTATTGTTCTCAGTGTCTTTGTTGAGGACGTAATAGCCGCCGAAGATCGCGCCGGCGACAAGGACTGCCAGCAGCATCCAGGCCAGAAAGTCGGCGACGGACGCGCCCGCTTGGCGAGCGAGAGGCGTGCCTGCATGTGGAAGTGCGTGGCCGGCGGTGCCCGTGATTGCTGTGTGGGGCGCCGAATCAAGATTGGCAGGCGACGGGGAAAATGCGGACTGCTGGGTAGTAGTCATTTGTTGCTCCAGATCGAGAGTGGTTGTGCGACACGCGTAACGCGCGCAGTTAGAGAATGCGATCGCCCATGGCGGCGGTCTGCAGGCCGAATAGCCCTAAGAAGATCAGCGCGGCAAGCGCCGTAACACCAATCAAACCAAGGAAGAAGATGACCTTCCCCGACGCTTCAAGGCGGACGGCTGCTCCCTCCGCCGAATTGGTCGCGAATTCGGAGAGCGCATAGGCGAAGCCTTCGCGCGAGGCGATGGTCGTGATGTAGGCAATCGATTCTTCGTCCGGGAACTTGTGCCCCGCGAGGTCTAAGGCGACCCCCAAGTTCTTGCCCATGCTTAGGCCGTACATCGTGTCTTGCAGGCGCTGTTTCAGCCACGGGTTTGCGTGCTTGTGAATATGGACCATGGTCTGCAGTAGGTCCGCGCCTGCGTTGAGCAGAATGGCGAGATTCGAGAAGAAGATCGCGCCCTGCATGGTCTTGTAAGTGGACCAAGGCGGAAGGCACTCAACTGCCTGCCGAAGCGGGCCTGTCCAGTTGGGTAACGACCAGCGGATGGCTAAGACTAAGCCGATGAGTCCGGCCAACAGGAAGAGCCCGTAGTGCCGGATTGTCTCGCTCATCCAGTAGACGAAGGCCGTGTACCCAGTCCAAGTCGCTGGGTCAGAGCCCCTCGCAAAGACGGGCACCACCTTGAATGAGACAAAAGTGAGGAGGACAGTCGCCATCGTCAGAATTACTGCTGGATAAGCGACGGCGCCAATAATGGCCGCTCGGACGCGCGCCTGGCGCTTAATATGTTTGATCGCATCCTCGCATCCCGTGGCGATGGCGCCCGCCTTCTGAGCGGAGGCCAACATGGAGATCTCGGTGGCGGGAAGCCAACCTTCAAAGGCCTCGGCAAAACGATCGCCGCTCATTCCGCTGGACAAGCGGACAAGCACCTCATGTGCAAACACGGCGATAACGGCTTTTGGGCGACGTCCGTTGCGGCTGTGGGCCTTCTGAATGTCCACCAAGGCGTCGAAGACTGGTACTTTGGACCGTGCCATCGCGTAGAGAGTGCGGTAGATCACCATACGACGCCCTGAGCTAAGCTTTGCCATGGTGAGCCTTCCAGCGACGGGAAATGGACTTGTGTGAGCCTCGCCTAGAGGCGATGGATGTGCGTAGCACTACCCCCTCGTTGAGCCAGTCATCGCTGTCCAGTGGCCGAACCATGAGCTCCCCAAGGTCGGGGTCCACCCGCCCAGCTTCGATCAGGCGGATCAAGTGCGCGCATTGTGTTATTCCCCCCATTTCTTGAACCCAATGTTTCTGAGCTGCAAACGTCCCGTGTTTGCGATAGACCGCCATTAATGCAGGATTGGGAGACACGACCTCCGCACATACGGTGCGTCCGACCAGGCCGCGGCGACAATTGGGGCAGCCAGCACCCCGAACACGAACGCCCGACACATCGCAGAACCGTCTTACGCGATCACGCAGCCCCTGATCCAGAGTGGCTTCGCCGTCAGAAAAGGGGATGCTGCAGTGCGGACACAGCACCGGTACCAACGCCTGGTTGATGATGCCGATGAACAAGGTGGGATCGGTAAGCAAATTTCGAGGCACGCCCGAGTCTTCCAACCTGTCAAACGCACTGATAGCGTCCTTGACGTGGAGGGTGGCGAGAGTGGGGTGTCCGGTGAGCGCTGCGCGGATCGCAGACCGGACCGAGGCTTTGCCGCGGATCTCGCCAATCAATATCGAGTCTGGGTCAGACCGCAGCATGTGATCGATGGCGTCCACCCAAGCGGCTTCCACGTCCTCTTCACTGGTCCCCGCAGGAATGATTGGCTCTTGCACTGCGACATAGACGACTTCGGCGCCATTGCGGATGGTGACCACGCGGATAGGCTGCTCAACGGGGTCTTCAGCCGTGGCGATAATGAGTTCACCATCCGACTGCAGGAGCGCTTGCTTGAGGTAGTGATTCAACGTGGTGGATTTTCCTGAACCCGTGGTTCCGGTCACCAATACGATCCCAGACGTATTGCGAGCGAACTGGCGTATTTGCGCGCACTGCTCGGGCAAGAACCCCAGTTCGCCCATAGACTTCGGTGTGTCGCCTGTGTCGGGATAAAGACGAATGACGAGTTTTCGCCCTCGTGCGGCCGGGCCGGTCGCGATTCGGCAGACAAACAGCCCGGACTGACGAGCGTAACGCTCCATTAGGCGCGCGTTCTGCTTGCGGGACGGCTCATAGTTGTCGGGCTTTTCGCACATCGACGTGTACAGCGTCGACACCAGGTCTTCGGCAACGCTTCGGTCGAGGGTAAACCTCGCCTCTGGGATACCGTTGATCCGATACTTCACATAGGTCTTTTCCACGTCTGGCAGAAAGTGGATATCGCTTGCACCAAGGCGGGCCGCCTCGGAAATCATTCGATTGATCTGCTCTTGTTGGGCGGTCTTGGCGTTTCCCTGGCCCTCGGCCATCGACAACGACGCGCCGTCCTTGGCAGACTGCTGCAGGCGCTTCATTTCCGAATGGCTGACCTTCCGCTGCTCAAACGTCACGCGGTTAAGACGCAGGCGCGATATGTACGACATGACCCGCATGTCGTCGCTGTGCTCTTCATCCAAGTAAAGAATGCCGTCATCGGCAAGAACGACCCGGTCGATAACGTACTCGGGCGCTTGCCAGTCCGCACCTACAGCGCTCAGGTTTTGGATGCGGCGTAGCGGTCCTGCGGGCAGCGCGAGCGCATCGCCATCAGAAACGGGAGAATTGGGGGCATGGATCGTCGTGTCCATCGGCGCTTACCTACCTGGTTGAAAGGGCACCGCAGCGCCCGGGAAAGGAGAGCTGAGACGAGCCGGGCCATCTGATGTGCCTTGCGGGGCAGCTGCCGAGAACCCAAGTCGCAGGTCCTGGCCGTTGCGCGTAAGGACTACGCGATCCACGGACACCGACTTCACTCGGTATCCGCCAGGCACGTCCTCGCCGGCGCGCGCGGTTGCCTGAGCGCCGCCGACATAGACCAGTACCGCGGAGAGCTGTGCTCCGACCCCTTGGACAGATCGAACCGTGGGAACGCCGGACGCGCTGCGGTCTTCGACGCGGGAGGTCTTCTCGTAGGCGAGCTTCGCTTCATTCATCCCCGTTAGGGCTTCATAGGTCAGCCTCCGCAGTTGAATCTCCGTGAGATCCGCCAGCGTGTTCGCGGTCGAAGGGCTTTGGTCTGGTGTGCGTGCTGTCTGCGCAGATGCGTGGAAGGCTGGGGCAAGCAGCAGGGTTACGGCCCAGATAAGCGCAGTTTTCTTATTAATTTCCATAGATCTCTCCCTTAAGCGTGTAGGAGAGCTTGCTCTCCTTGATGGTCGTAGACTGCTCCAGCAGACGAACGCCCCGCGTATCGAAGCCATCAAAAATGGAGACTGCGGGCCAGTCTGAGTTGATTTCGAAGGTCGCGGTGCTCCAGTCCGGAGGCGGCATGGCCACCTGGCTCTCCGACGCGCCGTGAGTCTGCTGAGCCTTTGGAGCGACCTTGATTGAAATCAGCTGCTTCTGGAGGTGCGAAACGAGGTTGTCCACCCGGAAGTGGACGTCCTGCATCTCGTCATCGCCTCCGGCCGGCGCTTGCGAAATGACGTGCACTGTCGCTTGGTCTGCGTCTGCCTGGATGGACACCGTAGAACCCGTGGGGAAGGCGACGGCGGCGGCCGCTCTGAAGTCCAAGACGGTTGCGCGAGGCTGGCGCACATATGCCGCCTCGTAGGCATTTGGTGTGCAGTTATGACCTTGCAGCTCCCATGCTGCCAGGTACAGGGGCGTGGACCTAGCGGCGGCACGGCAGTGGGAGATCATGGCCTGCACCGATGGTGTCGTCGTCCAGGGGTGAACCAAAGCTGCAGGCAGCACATCCTGGCCGCTGTCCTTCAGAATTCGCGCGAGCTCGGCTTCTCGCTGCCGTTCGAGCTGCTCTTCGCGTTCTAGCTGGTGCTGGCGCCAAGTTTGGTAGGCGACAAGCGCGACAATTATTGCGACCAAAGCAGCGCCCAAGAGGATCCATTCGCGGCGGCTAAGGCCGAACCGAAGAGGCTTAAGCTTGTGGGTACGCGAAGCGGCACGCGCGAGGGCTTCCAGGGTGACCGATGAATCCCCACCAAATTCAAGCTCTGCGGGCGCGTAGACGGTGACTTCCTTGCCTTTCGACGAGAGCAACGCATAAAGCGCGCGAATAGCTTCCTGCGCTAGCGGCAGGGAAGCGAAAACGACATCGGAGTCCGGGACGACCCCGCCATCTTTGAACGCCACAATAGCGAATCGACCGTCGCCCACAGCAAAGGCGGCGATCAACGGATCAAGGGTGGATTGCCCATCTTTACGAAGGAGCAGGTCCGCCACGATCGAGGCCAGACTGAACATGCCCTTTTGCACGCCGGCTTGTTTACGAACAAAGCCAGCCTGAATGATCGTAGGAAGGCGACGTATCGCGACGATGTCCATACCGTCGCGTCTGCCGATCTCCCTGGCCTCCTTCATAACTTTCTGGGGTTGAGAGAGCGTTTGCCAGTACAGACCAGAAACGAGAAATTTTCCGTCGGCAGATATGACCGTGACGGTACCGGCCGCGGTTTGGTTCGGACCCATGACCTCAGCTCGCTCTTGCTTGGAGCGCGCCGGTTGCGCCGGCGCCCTCGTCGAACGCGGAGTCATCTTCCAGAACAATCGGAGTGATGAGGATCACCACCACTTCACGCCGGTTGTTGGTCGAGCCACCGCCTCCGGTGAGCCAATTTGACGGGCTAAACATGCCGCTCCTGTTGCCCCTGTCCACGTTCTGCTCGAAGCCGGAGAGAATTAGTGTCTGGCCGGAGCGCAAGCGCACGCGTTGAGAAAAGATCCGGCTGTCTACCTCGGGCACTTCGATCGAGTTGTCGCCGCTCGTGACAGTGCGCAAGCGCGGATCGGTCGACAGATTCATCGTGAACTGAAGGAGCATCTGTTCGCTGTCGATCATGAACGGCAGAAGATCCATCGAAAAGCCCGTCGTGACCGTTCCGGGCGTTAGTGCCGACGTCGAGCCCACTTGAGCCGTGGCGGTGTTGGAAACGGCGGCCAGGTAGCTTGTCTGCTTTGCGACTTGAACAGGAACTGGCTGGTAGTTCAGCGTGGTTACAGATGGCTGCGTCACGATGGACACGCGACCCTGGCTCGATAGGGCCCGGAGAATGGCTTTTGATCCGGCAAATTGGCCCGCCGTGCCAGTCGCGGTGTCCAGAATGCCTATCGAGGCTGAGCCAGCGCTGGAAGCGGCGGTAAATGCGTTGGCGACCGTAATTCCATAATTGCCGTTGAGCGACTTGTATACGGCGGTCAAGTCCAGCCCTTGGTCGTCGGTCTCCGTGCGCTGCACGACCGCCACGGTGATGTTGAAGAGAGCCTGCCGTGTGATGTTCCGGTTCTCGGTCTTCAGATACGCCGCGATGCGGGCGAGCACGTCAGGCGTGTCGGTAACGGCAATGGTTCCGGTGCTTACCGACAGACTCGATTGCCCCAGGCCTGGCGTGAGCATGCTCTTGACCATCCGATCTACGTCTTCTGCCAGGTTCGATTCAATCGAGACCATAGTGGTCTGCGTGGATCCCCCGGACACTGTGCTGCCGCCTGCGCCAGAGGACGAGGTGGCGCCAGTGGCGCCCTGGCCACCGGCACCAGAAGATGCGAGTTGCGTGCCGGATTGGACGACAGACTGCATGTTGGTCTTAGACTGGATCGCGTACACACGGAAGACCTTGGTGTCCAAGTAGTGGATCAGGACCGTGCCGTCGCGGAAGGTCCAACTGAGCCCGAGTCGGGCGGTGATGGCGTCCAGCAGGCCGGGGAGGGGTTTGCCGTCCCACCGAATGCCGGAGATCGTCGTGTCGCGCGCCGACATCGAGGGCGCCGCCGCCGCGCCACCGAGCGCGCTGACTCCACCTGGCGGCATGGGGCCACCGTTGGCGCCAGGTGGGGTCATGTCTGGCGCTCTGGCCGCACGGGAGCCACCGCTCAGGGCCGCAATCGCGTCAGGCGTGACTCGCACGGGGACCCCACATAACGCAGTGACCGTCTGCCCGAACTCAAAGACGCTGATAGGTGCCATCGGCACGAACGTGATCGGGCACTGCAGGGGTGCGGGATACGCGGCAGCAGACGGCCGGCTGATGGGCGTTTTGGACACCCAGGGACGATCGATCACTTCCACAGCCCGATCGCGCGTCTTGCGCAGGCTTTCCGCGCTGGCGGCGTGCTCGCCGTAGGCATCGTCTACACGAGCCTCGGTATCTTTGATTCGTTGCAGGGCGCATCCGGATAGAGCTGTCGTTACGGCGATCGCGAAGACGAGTGCTTTCTTCATCATTTCTTCTCCCACACTTCCAGTACCTTGTTGTCCCGATATGCGAGCCCTCGGAACTTCCTTTTCGCTGCGTCATACGCTGAAAGCAGATCGTTGGCTGCATCCAAGAACTCGCCTCGGAAGGAAGCCTGGGCCTCGATGACGTAGTCGTAATCGGGCTGCCATTTCACGGGTTGCCAGCCAGCTTCCTGCGCCCAGGCGTCGAGCGTTTGCTGAACGGTCTTTCCGACTTCGGCTTGCCAGGACCGATCGGGCGGCGGAGCCGGAGTTGCCGCGACCGTGCTCACGTCAACGGTTGCAATGGCGGAGGGCGGGGCGACTGCTGGCGCAGCGGCATTGGCGGCGAGTCCAGGCTCGGCCGCCAGCTGGGTCAGTAGCGGCCCGCCGATCGCGGCGCTCATGAATGCGGACAGGCTAGAGCCATCCGGGACAGAGGCCACAATAGGTTGGGCGGGAGCTTTAACGGGCGCTTGCAAGGGGGGCATGGAAACAACGATGGGCCGATACGAGGGATCGGGCCCTGCAGCGGCGTCGGCCGCTGTGCGCCGGAATGCCAACTGTTCTCTCGTCGCCGGCGTCGCTGCGCTGCCCGTCAAGCGCGCGGGCGTGGCCATACCGGTATAGCTGCCTTCAGGCGGGAGGCCCGCACGCCACGCGAGCGCCTCTCGCTTGCCAAGCCTGAACGCCAGACGCGACTCCATATGAGGCACGACGATATAGGGTGACTGCGACTCCCATGCGAGCAGGATTCTGCCGCCCGGAGCATCGGCGAAAATGGCGGGGATCTCGGTGCCAGGGGCGAATTGCAGATAGACCCGCTGTCCGTTATCGAAGATCTGCACGGGCGATATGCCACTGTCTCCGGATTGCTTCCAGTTGAATTCGTAGACAGCGGGGATTGGGGCCGCAATCTCCGGCTGTGCCATGGTTGCGGCTGGCGCTAGCAGCGCGACCCATGCAGTCGCGAGTAGATGGGTGAGGCGTTGCTGCATTCAGTAGCTCCTGACTATGTTCGGGTCAAGCACGAGATCTCGCGCGACGACGATGTTGATCTTGTCGGCAGGTTCAAGCGTGAGAGTCCTCTTGATCGATTGATTGCGTTGGAGGATTTGGCGGACGGTGTCGCTGAGAGCCTGCCCCGCCGTCCCGGTAAGCGTGGACGTTGCATTGCCGTTATTCGAGCTTCCACTGCCCACGTTGATGGTCACGTTCTGGCTGTTGTCATACCGACCCGCCAGGGCGGCGACTGCTGCGACCCCGAATGCGCTACCGAATCGCTCCCAGAAGTGGTCGTCAACCTTCGCGGCAATGCCGGCGGCGCCAGTGCGATCGGAGATGTCCCAGCCCCCAAGCGCGACTCGGCCGCCGCTCGGGAAGTCCATTCGGTTGACGGACATAATCATGCGACTCTGCCCCTCGGCGATGTCCGTACTGACCTCGCCGGTTAGTGCCGTGCCTCGCTCAATCAGGAGGTGCTCTCCGCGCAGGCTGTCGTAGACGTCCGAGGTCACCATGGCGCGGAAGGTTCCAGGGGCGTCAGTGTTCAAGGACTGCTGGATCACTGCGGGAATGATCCAACCCTCCCGGATGTAGTAGGGCGATGGAGCTGCAGACGCGAACAAGGGCGACTTGATGTCGCCTGCACCACCTCTTGGGCGGGCCGGATTGGCCTGCGGCCCGACGACTTGGCCAACCGTGTTGGCCGACTGGCCGCCAGACTGCATCCGGGCAGCAGCCGGGGGTGCGAAGCCGCTGGTGTCAATGCCGGCGGCGGCAGCGACCGCTGCAACATCGCGGAGTGCGCTATCAGGGTTGGTCGTTGCAATTGGGGGAGACCTGGCGGGCTCGTCCTGGTCCTGTGCCTCCCAGAAGCCTATTTCAATACCCGAAAGGTCTTCGTGCTGTGCAACTGCCGTCGTATTGCGATGGTCCTCGATGCGCTTGGCATCGGCCTCTGTGCGCGTCGGCGTGAGGTTAGAAGCCTCCGCTGCCGGCTGTTGTGCCGGCGCTTGTGAGCGAGGTGGCGCTTCATCATCGTTTCTGGCCAGCCGGTCGCGAAGCTGGTCAGCGATCAGCCGCTGCACCGCGAAGGGGTTGCCCGCCTCTTTTGCGGCGCGCTCCTGTTCCTCCTTCTTCGCGCGGGCCTCTGCAGCGGACTCGGGCGCTATTCCTGCGATTCGTCGGACAAGCACGAAGCCCAATACGACCACGATGAAGGTGATCAGCACGATCTTAATTAGGCCACGCGACACCGCAGTGCGGCGTTGGGGCGCCGGGCCGTTCGTTGTGGTGGTTTGAGCGCTCATTGATATGTCGCGTTGTTCAGGTTCTTGACGCCGGAGACGCCGCAGCCGAAGAGACCACATGCCTTGCCGCGGCGGTTGAAGATGCGGACTTCATCCTTCCGCAGCTTCAGCAGCGCGCCGTCGGGGAATAGGCGCTGAACCACGAAGTAGTTGCGGCGCACGGTAAAGTTGACGAGCTCTGCTGTACCGTCAGCGCCGAGTGCAAAGATGGCGGGAATTTCTTGTACGTCAGCGGGAAGCTGTATCCAGGTGAACTTGCCATCGTCGAACACCATGGCCGGCTTGAACGGGGCACTGCCATCAATGCGATAGTCGAAATTCGCCTTGGAGATGTCGACGATGTCCGCCGGCCGGCTGCCTTGGTCGGCGCGAGCTGAAGGCGACGTGCGGGAAGGGGAGGGCGCGGGCGCGTCCCATTCTGATCCACCCATCGGCCCATTTGTCCGGCTCGGCATAGGCCCGTTACCGCCGAATGTGTCGAAGCCCGCTGCGGCGAGATCTTGATCTGCGTCTCCAGCCCAATTGACGCGCTTGTAGTAGGAGCCCTTGGAGGCAGATACAAACGTCACTTGGTAGGTTCGAAGATTCGTGATGATCGTTGCAGTATTGAGCAGGTTGTCGCCCTTCGACATCACGAACAAGTCACGCTTAGTCCGCGCAGGCTTGAAGGTCCAGCGGCTCGCGCTGGTATCGGATGCGTAGTACCCCTTGAGAATCTCGCCTGGCGCGAACTCAAGGTGAACCATCGTGAATGGACGCATGAGCACGGGATAGTCGTAGTCACGATCGAAGTTGAACGTGACCAATCGAGCATCGAGCGGCATAGGAACCGCTGCGTTCGGGCCTGTGCTGGCGCGCTTCTGAGCCTGCGCGACTTCCGTACGGACGTCACTTTCCTGTGAGTGCGCTGGCGCCCCGATGCAGAGCAGGCCAACAATCGTCGCAATGAGGGAAAGGGCGTGACGCATTACTGAGCTCCCTGAATTCGGACGCTTGTGGGGCCAAAATAGTCTGTGAGCGTCCACCACTCGATCTTGACGCCGAGTGGGTTTGAACGCTGTTCGTCGATCGCCTGTTTGTCGGTCGAGAGAAGGAACCGCATCGTCAGAAGCTTTGTCTTTGGTTCTCCGAATTCCTTCCCATTGACTCGCTCCTGTAGGGTGAGAAGCATGTAGGCCTGTTTGCCGTCGACGCTGTATGTCGTCGAGTTTTCGGTGACCTCTCGCGTCAGGCCCTGTTGATCGGCAATGCGAACCCCGATCGGGTCGACCTTGGAGAAGTAGTTCGTGACCTGGTCGGTCGCGGTGCCGATCGTCCAACGCGTAGCCTTTGGAATGTCCACGTCGATGGAGTCGGACGGATTCGGCTTAATGGTTAGCAACCAGGTAGCCCACTGACGCAGGAAGAACGTCTTGTTGGCAGTCTCAGGCGTGAAGCGCTCGGCAACGCGGTCGGAGATCCAGACCGCGCCGGATCGCGAATCCCACTCCACAAAGTAGGGCGTCTGTTGCTTAAGCGGCACCAACTGATAAAGCGCGATGCCCTCAATAAGCGCCAATAGGAAGAACGCGAACGCGACGAGCGCTGAGCGGTCGGCCTGCTGTAATGGCCGTTGAAACACCGCGTAGTAGAGACGGTGTGCGCGTTCGGTCAGAGGCAGGGCGTGCGTATCGAATTCGGGCGTGGCGACCTGCGTTGCGGCTGGAGCCGCAGTTTCTAAGGGACGCAGGTCAGGGCGACGGCGGCGCAAGAATCGGCCCGTGAGTTTGAAGGGCATGGTTAGGCTCGGCGATGTGAGTTAAGCGTGCGCATCCGGCTCTGGAATCGGAGGATGCACTTATCTCTTGAAGAAAGTCCGTATGAAGGGATAAACTGATGGCGTGAGTTCGATCTTTGGCCGCAAGAAATGTCGGCCACACCAGCGGGCAGGGCACCCTTGGGGAGGCCCTCCATACCAGAGTGATTCGAGTTGCCGTTTGGTAGACTCGGATCCATCGAACAAGAAACGTATGGGGTGTCTTCCGTGTCCAAAGCAAAAATCGTCTTGCTTGTCGCAGCCATCGCAATTGCAGGCGGCGCGGCGGTCTTCGCACTGCAGAAGCCGCAGGGTCCCGCTGCTGCGACGTCGATTGAGCAGTCGAGCGTCGCCAAGCGGGAGGCCATCAAGCAGATGACGCCGCTTTGCCTGGCGGGCATGGATTGCCCCGCAAACGCATCTGCTGGAGGTAAGAAATGAGTGGATTTTTGGGCATCGTTGTTCTGGCGCTTATGGCACGCGCCTTCATGAAGGGGTACGCCTCGTCCGGCCGTGCCGATAACGCAGGCGAGACGTACGCCGACCGCTTCGACAAAGAGTGGGAAGAAGAGTGGGACCGGGAGCTGCGCGAAGGCTGAGCACTTCATCGCTTGCCTCCGCTTCGCAAGATCTTCGCGGCCATACCCCGGCCCACCATTCCGCGTCCAAAGCTTTGTGCGTTTGACCCCCCGCCCGAGACCAAGCCTTGTGCGAGATTTGGAACTTGCCACATCATGAAGGCTGCAATGAACCCGAGTAGGGCGATGGCGATCATCGCAATCTCGTTCGAAGCAAAATAGAGATCAGCCTCTTTCCTACTGTCAATCTTGTCGTAAAAGCCGACCAGAGTTGGCACAATTCCCTTTGTCACGAGGACGGCCACGAACCACGCGACTAGCTGTTGCAGAGACGCAGCGATCATGAACCGTAGCCAGCCGTCGAAGAGAAACGACACCGCGGGAATGATCGATAGTCCGACGAGCAATGGACCGAGTGCGAGGCCGAGCTGGAGCATCACGTACGACATCTGCAGGACGACGATGAACGCAATGGACATAAGCACCATCGCGATGATCGCCAAAACCTGACAAAGGAAAATCACCAGGATGATCGGCAGGTTCTTCAGAATCTCAAAGAATCCGATTTCATCCTTGCTGACACACTCGGAAGGTCGCGAGTCAATGATCCAGTCCAACGGGTTCAGCGACCAGCCACCGTGCATCTTGCAGTACAGCGATTTCTCTGACTCCTTTCGCTTGCCGTCGGCAATAAGCGAGATGGTGTCCATCGTCAGCTTCAGGATTTCCACAGGGTTGGCTGAACCCTTAGTAATCTTGGTCGCCGCCTCCTGGGTCGCGGTGACGAACATGTCCCGCGGGACGCCGTTCATGCTCTGGACAATCACCAGCACCACACCCATCCGCAGGACCAGATTGAACAGGCTCACAAGGAACTTGACGGTGTCGCTGGCGAGAAAGTAGTCGCGCAGCAGGAACCAGATGCCGGTCCCCGCCGCGCCTACAGCCAGGATGACCCGGCCCTCTTCCGCAAAGATATCGGCCATTGCGAAACCGGCCGTGTTTACTGCGGAGAATGCCTGATTGAATAGAGCGGCGACGTCCATGTCAGCCTCCGAATTGCCAACCGAGGGCGCGCACTCCCGCGTCGAGCGCAAAGAGCGCGGCCGACACGAAGAAGACGGCGATAAAGCCGGCAAGCGCGTTTGGGGACGTACAGTCGATTTGCACGATCGCGATGGCAAGCGACAACCGCATTGACTTCGCAGCCGCCCGCATCGGCTTGTGGTCGAGGCGCCCGCGTGCTGCTATCTCCACGCGGTAGCGGCGGCGTTCCTTGCATACGATGCGGAGCTCGCGGCGGCTGCGGCAGAGGGCCATAAGTACCCTTCGGAGAGGCTTACCCGTCATCGCTACAGACCGAAATCGAGACTTTGCATTTTTCCGATCGCCGAGCGCTTGTTCGCGGCCTCCTTGGCCACCGCGTCGTACCGCTGCTGAGCGCCCTCCACGGAAAGCTTGTTCAGGTCCTCTTTGGTCGCGCGGTCCTGCAGGTCGAGCACGACCTGGCGTTGCATTAGGCTGCGCATTTCAAGAAGCTCACCGGCGAGTACGCTTGACTGCTGATTGAGCAGTTGCAGGCCCTGCACGTTGCCTTCGATTCCGGGAATTTGGCGCGACAACTGCCGAAGATTGGCCGCTCGGGAGGAAAACGCCTCCATGGTGGCGAAGTCCTGATCGAGCTGCTTGCGGTACGCGCCGCCCTTGGTTTGCGCCAGGTGGACGTAAGCCGTTCCCCAGCGCTCGGGAGTCATGTCGAGAGACTTCATCTCGGCACTTGCACTGTCGTACATTCGCTGGAGCTGCGCTCCGGCTTGGTATAGATCGGAGACACTGGAAGCGAGGTCCCGCATCGCGACCCCCTGACCGCCATATGCCTGTTCGGCCAGGCTGAGGACGTTTCCGCCCAGGCTCTGCAGGTTCGTGAGGTTTTGCTTCACCATCATGGTCTGCTGCGTGAGCTGTTGAGTTTGGTTCATCACACTCAGCAGCTGTTGTGCAAAGTTCGCGCCGTCGAACGTCGGAATCCCCGACGCCCTAGATGCGGTCCCAATGCAAGTCAACGCGACAGCTGCGACAGCACGGAGGGCCGTCCTGCGAGAGGGAGAGTGCATAGTCGGTACCTTAGTAGTGAACACGGTTGTAGATCGCGCCATCGATGATGACGTCGATCGCACGGGGACCCTTGTAGGGCAACCACACGACGCTGCTGTAGACGTTGACGGTGGTCGGGACTCCACCGCCAGCGTCACCGCCGGGTCCGCAGTTGTCGCAGACGTCGTAACGGCCAACGTATCCGCTCACGCACGCGCGTTCACCGGGCCCGCTGCCCTCATCGGTAGTGGGCTCTGATGTGGCGTAGGTGCCTTGGAGTAGATATTTGGGACGAAATGGCTTGGTCTCGCCGGTAGGCGTGCCCTGGGCGACGACCTGGCCGCGCCGCGCCGGCTCGTGGCCTTCGGGACAAAGGTCATAGGGCTCGCGCGACTTCTTGGCGTAGTTGTTTGCCCCAGCGATCGCGCAGGTGGGGAACGGTCCCGGAGGAATCGCGTTGAGAACACGCCAGAGTCGGTTGAGGTAGCCGCTGCATTGGCT
Organism: Achromobacter piechaudii NBRC 102461; assembly: GCF_001571245.1. GTDB lineage: Bacteria > Pseudomonadota > Gammaproteobacteria > Burkholderiales > Burkholderiaceae_B > Achromobacter > Achromobacter piechaudii. The sequence goes on from NZ_BCTK01000006.1 coordinate 56,692, forward strand.
CGGCGGTTTAAGCCCGGCAAGGCATAACAGCACGCCGCATCCCCATTCCGAACCGCCGGGCTCATATTCGGACGTGTCTGGAAGCTGCGGCAGAGCAGCGGTGACGGGCAGGGCGCCCGTGAGCAACAGCAGCGCGGCCATCAGCCGCGCAACGGATTTACGGATTTGATCCACGGACAACCTCTTCAAAATATGCCTCGCGCCAGTCTTGCCGGCCGGACGCTCTGTGGTGATCGAACAGCGCCTGGGCGTCTAGTTCGCTTCGTAGCACCGCCAACGAGCGTGGATCCAACCTCAAAGCGACCTTGCGCATGAACCCGTCTTTCTGCGTCAGGAAGTAGTCTTGTTTGGGCGTCCCTTCCGCCAACTGATCGATCTGTTGCGGGTTCAAGCCCAGCTCGGTAAACGCCTTGCGCAGAGACGGAGACGTTTTTGCCGCGGGGTACGGCAGGATGATGCGGTTCGGCACGTTGTCGCGAATTGATGCGTAGATCGGTGAGTTGATGTATCGCTCTGGCGACTGTGCGTCCATCCACACACATCCGAGAAGCTTTCGAAGGGTGTCGATCCACTCGGCGAGCTTGCGCGCGAAGACTGGTTCCTCCAGGAATCCCCACACCTCGGGCAGCCCAATGAACGTCGGGGCGATCAGGCCCGAGTTGCGGCGGCTCTCGATTCGATCCTGGATGCGATAGAAGCAATAGATGAGGTAAGGGATGAGGACATCGGGCTGTGCCAAGAGCTTTCCCATTTCTATGCCCAGCACGGCGGCCGCGCGACCTGCCGCGATCTCGTCGAAGATGTCCAAAGCATTGTCGAACCAGCGCGCGTTCAAGGCCTCGCCGACCCACTCGGAAAGGGCGTTCTGGAACGAACCTACGGAGAGCTGCACATGCACCGCGTGCAGCCGCCAGTCCTTCCGTTTCAGTTGGCGTGTCGCCAGAATCGCCTTTTCGAGCTCCTCGCGGTCGGCGCTCGTTGCCACATATCCGCGTCGCTCAGCGAGCATGCAGATCCAATCCTTGACGAACTTCAGGTGTCGGACGTCGCCGATGAGGGACAGAGGATTGACAGTCAGTCGACCTTCGCTGGAGTCTTCTGGATCGCAGTAGACGCCTCCTTGCATCATGATGGGAATGCGACTTGAGAACGTCCTGTCGAAGACAAAGACGTCAGAGCCGAGGTATTTCCGGAACAGTGTCCACCCCAGATTGACGATCGTGGTCTTTCCCAAGCCCGTTTCACCAGACACCAACGTGTGTCCTATATCGTGATAGAAGCCAGTCCAGAAGTACGGCGTGCCGTAATCGGTCGGCAGCCCAGCCAAGGCCGGCGACGGCTGTTTCATCGTAGCGGCCAGGTGGCGATTCTCCTTCGAGCCTTGGGCCACCGTTCGAAGAGGTACGGCGCGTGCTACTACGGCAGCTCGCAAAGGCGCCCAGCGGGCAATATCGCGCCAGGCGCCCGGTATGGATGCCGTCCAGCTAGACAGCGCGCCCAAGGTCTCAACCAGGGGTAAAAACTTCGCGCCGATCAGCGCGTCTCCGACCTTTCCGGCCGTCGTTCGAGCCTGCTCCATGGCGGCGTCCCACTCCTCGACTTGGTCGCTGTGGAATGGAGCCGATAGCGATGTGACGCTCAGGGTGTATTGTCCGTAGGAGGTCTTTCCGCGGCTTACCCCCTTTTTTAAGTCTTCCGTTTCGTCAGCGGCTTCAACTCGGCCCTTGTCCTCGCGCGGAGCGTAGTTAGGATCTCCGGAGTTCGCGGCAACCGCAGCCAGTGCACGCAGGTCGAGTGCGTTCGTGCGGTGGTACGAGCCCATTTGGTCGATCATCCTGGCGCTGGCGTCGGCGTCCTGAATTCGATAGACGTGGCTGATCGTCAGTTCACCGGGGACCTTGAGTAGATCGTCCAGCGCGTGCGGCCGGAGGCGTGCCGGGTAGAACTGATGAGCGGCGGGTATCGCTGTAACCACGCCAATGCGCTTGCGGCCCTCAGCCTTGAAAAGAATGTAGTCTTCGGCGGGAATGACCTCCCCGTGAGACATGGACTCGTCGAGAAAGTCGACCATGGCGACCGACGCGCGGCGGGGTGCCGCTGGGGCGGCGCAGGACGCGAGAAACCCGCCAAGCTCCTCGCCGGCCAGGCGTGTGAGAGTCAAGGCGGGTAGACTGGCCCTCCAGCGGGTGAGCTGTTCTTCGAAGTCTTTCACGGCGGCCGCCAGCTCCACGGAGGTGTAGGCGAAGTCAGCTTGGTCAGACCAGATCCCGCGCAGAGCGTGCATAACTGCGCGGAACGGGCCCACCTTTTCATGTGCCATAGCATGGAAGAACCGTCCTGCCACACGGTCCAGGCCTGCGGAGGCACTTAAGGCAATGGCAAGGTAGTGTCGATTGATGTAGTTCGACTTTGTCTTGAAGGCATTGCTGCGCTCGTCTTCGACGATCTGCGAGTATGGGTCAGGCATTGAGGCGGGCGCGTAGGGGTCGCTCCGGCGTCGATGCGTGATGAACCAAAATGTCAGCGGGTTGCGGCTCGCAACCTGGAAGGCATGTTCAGCCTGGTGCATGAGCCCCAGCAACTGTGCTGACGACTGGCTGTCGGTGTCTGGGCCGGTGTACTCAAAGCAGGCCATCAACGCCGAATCTTTGTTGACGACGACCTGCTCGTTGTAGCGGAACATCCACGGAAGCAGTTCGGCAGTGGACGCCAAACCTTGTGTTCGCGCTGATTCGATTTCGCCAAGTGTGCCGGCATCGAGCAGGTAGCCGTCTTTTTCAGTCAGTAGCATGGGAAGTCCCTGCCGAAGCCGAACGGGCGCTTGTTTCGCTTCTGAGTGCGTGTAGCGCGGGGAACATAGTGATCGTGTTGAGTTTTGTAGGCTTGGTACACGTCGATCTTGTCTGGATCCTTGCGCATCACATAGCGGATGCCGAGGTACATCGGTATGGCTATGAGCGCCATCCAGAAGCTGCGGCTGATAAGCACCACTAGCGGCGCAAGCAACAGGAACGCGCCGGCAGCTCGTCGATCGAGGCCGATGATGCGCCGCTTTTCGATGAGGGCCTGGTCGACCTCCACCTCTAGCTCGTCGACTGGGTCGCGTTCTTCCATTGCCTTAAGCGCCGATGGTGCACATCAGATTCCGCCCGGATACGAGCGCGACAATGGTGGCGATGCCGAAGATCGACGCAATGCCGCCGGCCAGTCGCAGAGCAAACACCTTTACCTTCGATTGACCGTCATCGAGCAGCCACATCAAGATCGCGCCGACGCAGGCGACGAGGACAACGACCGAGATCAGCTCGTTGTTCACGACCGCTTGAAACGCGGTGCACAGGCGGCCCCCGAAGATGCTGGACTGTGCAAACGCAGGGGACGGCGCAACGAGTGCGCTCGCGGCATAACCGGCCAGTAGCAGCTTGTCCGCCGGCTTGGCGAGGGCGCGACCACGGAACCATTGACGGAGCTGGTTCAATCGGGGGCTATTCATAGTGTTGGTCCTGGAGTTGGATTTTCGAAAACAACAAGCGGGTCTGATACAACCCATTCGAATCGACGCCCAGGATTTCTCTGATCTCACGCGGGCCTCTGGATGAGCCGACGCGCTGGGCGTGGACAACGAATCTGAATGTGGACGCGATCTGGCGGCGGAGGTCATGCAGAGGCCAGTTCTGTGTTTCTGGTGCCATCCTCAGCATCGACTCCAAGCGGGGCAGAGCCATCGCGCTGGAGTCGGCGTGCAGCGATACCTGGCTGCCCGGATGCCCAGTGTTTAAGGCGTCCAATAGATCAAAGGACTCGGCGCCGCGAACCTCTCCCAGCACGATTCGATCTGGCCGGCATCGAAGGCTGAGGCGGACTAGGTCGCGCACACTGACGCCAAGTGCCTGGTTCGCTTTAAGGCCGACGTGATTGGGTACGTTCAAGCGGAGCTCGGCGGTGTCCTCTACCGTGATGACCCGGTCCGAGCTGGGCACAAGGTCGAGTAGGGCGTTAAGGAGCGTTGTTTTGCCAGCGGAGGTGGAGCCACTGAGGACAATGTTGTGCCGCCGCTCGATGACCCATTGGAAGAAGTCGCGGAGTGCACCGCCGCCATGCCGCATGGCGTGCTTGAGGGATGCCTGCTCTTGCTGGTCGGTTGCGGATTGCGACGGATCCTGCTTGACCACGTCGAAGGCGCCGCTCTCCACGTAGCTTTCCAGGGAGATCCGCCTCGCCGCAAATCGGCGTACGCAGAGCATTGATCCTCGAAGAGCAGTGGGTTTTCGCGCGGCGGCAATACGAAGGCCTGGCAAGCGCGCGTCGAGCAGGGGCGAATTCGCCTTGCCGTTCTTGCTCGCAATTAATGTGATTGCTCGGTCGACCTGTTCTTCGCTCAGGGAAGCGTCCACTTTGCGCATGACGCCACGCTCTTCTACCCAGATGTCGTCTGCCGCGTTGACCATTACCTCGTTCACTTCATTGGAGGTGAGGTAAGGCTCGATGGCACTCAGGTGTTGCCGCAGGATGCCCTCGGCGTAGCTAGTGGATGCGTCCATTAGCGTGCCTCTTCTTCATTTCGAACAATTGACCCCGCGGCTGAGGTCTGTGCAGACAGGTCTTCGGCGGCGTTGGAAGCGGTGGTCGAAACTGACGGTGACCTGCCCGCTGTCTGCGCAATGACCGCTCGTGGCGAGAAGGGGACGTGTACGGGTACTAGCGTGCCGGCTCGAATTGCGTTGAGCTTCGCCTGAATCTTGTTGGCATATGCAGCTCGCTTGGCCGGACTAGCCGCGTTGTACGCGCCGACCGCGTCCCAGGTGACACCTAGTCGGTCAAAGTTCTCGCCCAGAATCCAGGCGCCCACATATGCGGAGACGCATGGGTTGAAGAGGTCCTGCTTGGACACCCCGAATCGGTTTAGGCGTTCAAGGTGGATGCTGTTGATCTGCGCGAGGCCGTAGTCGCATGAAGCGTTTGCATTCGCGCAATTGACCGCCTCAGCCCGCCCAGACGACTCCTGCATCACGATGGCTTGCAGGAGCTGGATGTCAATTCGGTGATAAGCGGCGGCGGCAGCAATGCAGTCGGCGTGCGCCTGGGAAGACAGCAGGGCCCATATCGCGATGGCTGCGGCGAATCGAAACCGGGGTTGGAGCTGCACGTCGCACCTTGAAGGAAAAAAGCCCGCCAGGCATTGAGCCCAGCGGGTAAGCCAGCGGATCGGCAACGAGGGAAGCCGACGGCTGAACTTTCGCTTCGCCCACAGAAGTTGGCACTTGGTGAATTAAAGAGAATCCAAACGTTACGGTAGCGGCCCGCTTGTTTTGATGTGGCTTGCGTGCTAAAGCGGCTTTTTTAAACGTGCTTGTTTGCCAACAAAAGCTACCCTGCGGTTCACGACGTTCACGAGTAGTTGCAAAAATATGCGACGCTTGTGTTTCGTCGTTTGTGAGAAACGAAACTAAACGCTACGAAGGGGAAGGGGCTTACCCAAAGGCCGGGCACTAAAACAGGTGCCCTCAAAAGGCGCAAATGCTTAAGGGGGAAGGGCCACACCAAAGGGGGAAGGGGAAGGCAAATGCATGAAAGGAGTAAGCGCAAAGGATCTGGGCTCTCGATCTGTGCGCGCTCGCTTTAAGACGTGCAGCATTTGTCAACGTGTCGTAGATCGTTACGTATGCCGGCACGCCAGTTTGGTCGTTGACCCAGGTATCGACTGGCGGCGAGGCTTGTCGCATTTTCCCTGCTGCCGACACCAATGAACTACCTCAGGCATTCCACGTTTCGCCCGACCTGGCCGTCCCACGCGATGCCGTTGCCAGATAAGGCAAAAGCGGAGATGCACCGGGAACTTGGTCGTGTGTGTAGTGGACCGCAGCTCGCTGTAGCGTTGATCTGGCTTGGCCGATTTGACGGATGGCAGACCGCCACCGGTGGGGAAGGCGGTGACGAGCTTTACGACGTAGCGTGTCAGCAACTGAAGCGTCTAGCTGGCCCGTTTAGCAGCCCGATCTGCTTTGTCGAGTGGCTGGTGGACCTTCCGTGTACGCGCTGGCGGGCGGCCACCATTGACTCGACGAGGCAGTGGGACCCTCTCGCTGAACGCTTCAGTGATTTTCAAGCTGCCTCCGGCACGCTTGTCGTTGTGTACGCGTCTGAGGTCGGTGCAGACACCTGGCGCAGCTACGTTCGGGGCTACCTGGTTGCAGCACTGATTCAGCTTGAGGGCACAGACGGTGCTGACGGTGGAGTCTGACCTGGTACTTCTCGCGTGTGCTGGAGCTGCCGCCGGCGCGCTATGGTGGCTGCGAAGGGCACCACGCTCAAGCGTAGAGGCTGGTGGTCATCCCGAAGGCGAGTCGGCTCGCCGCATGGCTCCGAGCTCTCGACATCTGGAGGTCATGCCCGCACATCATCTGTTCGACGCTGTAGGGGCGACTCCATTACTGGAGCAGATTCGCCAGCGCATGGGGTTCACGCCTGAAAACTTTTCGCGGGATGTTCAGCCGCTACTGGATGCCTTCGCAGAGTTTGTCCAATTGTTGCCTGCATCTGAATCACATCATCATGCGCAGCCGGGCGGCCTTCTGGTGCATCTACTTGAGGTTGCGGCGCACGCCCTGCATTTTCGTGATGCGTACAAGCTGCCTATGGGCGTGGCGCCAGAAGAGCAAACACGGCTCGCTGCAAGGTACACGTATGCGGTGCTAGTTGCGAGCTTGTTGCACGACATTGGAAAGCCGGTTACGGACGTGTTGGTCCAAGTGCATACCGCAACGGGAGCTGCAAAGCCTTGGGTGCCGCTTGGGGGCACGATGCTGGAGCAGGGCGGTGAGTGGTACGTCGTCAATTTTCCTGAGCAGAAAAACTATCGCCAGCACGAGCGATTGAGCCTGCCGTTGCTGCGCACGCTCGTTCCCGGCCAGGCTCTGGCCTGGATCGGCGAGCATCCTGCCCTCATGGACGAACTCTTCGACTATCTTGGGGGAGAGCAACGGAAGGGTGTGATCGCGGAACTGGTGGGCAGGGCGGACAAACAGTCCGTGGCGAGCAACCTCGCGATTGGTCCAAGAACTCGTTTTGCGTCCGCTCGAGCGGTCCCGCTGATTGAGCGGCTTATGGGGGGGCTCCGTCGCGCCTTGGCCGAAGGGTCCGTGTCCATGAATCGGGCTGGAGCGGTTGGCTTTTGCGACGGAGAATCGCTCTGGTGCGTCTCTGGGTCAATTGCCAAGCTAGTCAGGGATCATCTGGCGCAAACCGAGCAGCGCCGGCCTGGCGCAGCGGGGATACCGGAAGACAACTCACGCCTGTTCGATACATGGCAGGAGTATGGCGCAGCGAAGTCGAATGACGCTGGCGCAGCCATTTGGACGGTCAGGATTGATATCGGTGCGTGGTCTCAACGTCTTACCGTGCTCCGATTTCCCCTTTCCTTGTTGTTCCTGGACGAATCTCAGTATCCAGCAGCGTTACCGCCTGGTGCAATTTCCGTAGTCGATGGAAAGTCCGGGGCTAGCGCGGCTGGATTGGAGCGGGGCAGCGACCCACTCCCAGCACCCGAGCCGCTGTCTCAGCGGCCCGAGGATGATGTGCCCCCACCGGAAGCAGTGGACGATGTGCTCCCCAGCGACCAGGCCCTCGCTGTTTCATGCGAGCCCGATGCGGTTCCGTCCATAGACGATCTCCCTGCGCTTGATGCTCATGAACCCGAAGATTTGGGGTTGGTGCAGGACGTTCAGGGGTTGGCGGCTGACCCTCTTCCAGCGGCAGACGACGGATATCTTGACGACATCGACTGCGCACTTCCGGAGCTGGTGCAAACCATTGAAGTTGAAGCACCTCAACTGATGAGTGCGCCAGTGGCGCCGCGCGTCAGGGCTGCGCCAGCTCCCAGCGCGCTGCCCACCATGCCCGCACGAAAAGCGAACGTTGAGCGGTTCATGGCGTGGATTCAGACGGGCGTTAGTACAGGATCGCTACCTTACAACGAGGCGAACGCGGCAGTGCATTTTTGCGAGGAGGGCATGCTGCTTGTCTCTCCAAAGATCTTTAAGGACTACGCGGAGAATTTCGAGGCCAGAATTGACGTGCCAGCGCCGGTGCACGGCGCCGCGGCCAAAGAGCCGTGGCGAATCCTGCAGCAGCAATTTCAGAAATCCGAGTATCCGCAGAAGAGCTCGTCCGGCTCCTTTCTGCATCGGTACAACGTGAGCGGGCCGGGCGGAAAGCAGCTAACCGGCATTCTTGTCAGAGGGCCCGAGCGCTTCTTTCAACCTGTCCCAACGCCGAACCAACTGTTGAAGCCGGCCTCCACGGGCGCGAGCTCTTGATCATGGCACATCCATACGAGAATCTTTTCCGGCGACCGTATGAGGCAATCTCATCGGTCGCCGCACTTGCGTCTGTCGGCGCTCTTTGGACTTTTCAAGGCCTGTTCCTGGTCACTCCTGCCACGGGCGGGATACTGAGCGCAGGACTGCTCTCGCTCGCGGCGATCAGAGCTCGTCAAGCGCGGCGCCTTGTTCGCTTTCAACGTAATCTGCGACAGTTGCCGACGTACTCGCTCACCGCCGATGAGATCCCTTGCTCGTCGACTGAACTGTTTTTAGGAAAGGGTTTTTACTGGACCCAAGAGCACACGCAGCGGCTCCACATTGCTCGCCTCCCCCAATACAAGCACCTGACTGCGAGGAACGAGCTTTATCAGTGGGCCCGTCGAGTAGAACGCCAACATCCTGGATGGCTAGCGGATCAGCTCCGAAAGGACGCTTGGTGGAACCCGGCCAAACCGTTGCCTCCCGTCGGTGGAGATCCCGCAATTCACGGCGTGGAGCCAGACGAACGGGATATGTGGTCCAACCTTGGCGAGCGAGTCGGGCATACGTTGGTGCTCGGCACAACGCGAGTGGGCAAGACGCGGCTATGTGAACTGTTAGTCACGCAGGATATCCGCCGGGGCGATGTTGTCGTCGTCTTCGACCCAAAAGGGGACGTCGAGCTGCTGCTTAGGATGTATGCAGAGGCTTGCCGTGCGGGGCGTGAGAAAGATTTCCGCTTTTTTCATCTTGGCTATCCGGATGCGTCTTCGAGGTACTCACCCATCGCGACGTTTTCCCGGATTACCGAGGTGGCAACACGACTCGCGGGGCAACTGCCTTCAGAGGGCCAGGCCGCGGCTTTCAGAGAGTTCGTGTGGCGCTACATCAACGTGATGGCGCGCGCGATGGTAGCGCTTGGCATGAAGCCCAGCTATGAAGTGATCTACCAGAACGCCGTCAACATTGATGATCTTTGTCTGAAGTACTTCGAATACTGGCTGGACCGAGACTATGCAGGCTGGCGTGATGAGATGGCGGAGCCAGACAAGCAGCTTCAAGCCCAGGCTCAAAAGACAGGCCGCGCGATGTACCCATTGCAGATTCTCAAGCTAATTCGAGACAAGGGCTGGCACGACCAGATTGCGGACGGCCTCGCCAGCGTTCTCACGAATGACCGGTCGTACTTCGAGAAGCTGGTTTCTTCCCTCTATCCCTTGCTGGAGAAACTCACAACTGGGCCAGTATCGAAGCTGTTGTCGCCCGACTATTCAGATCCTACGGATCCTCGCACAGTGTTCGACTGGCAAAAAGTCATAGACACAGGCGGTATCGTGTACGTCGGCCTGGACGCGCTGAGCGACTTTGAGGTTGCTGGTGCAGTCGGCAATTCGATGTTCGCTGACCTGACATCCACGGCCGGGCGCCTGTACAAATTCGGGTCGGGATACGGACAGACGACGCCAGGCCGTAAGCGGAACGTGTGCATCCACGCCGACGAGTTCAACGAGCTCGTCGGTGACGAGTTCATTCCCATGGTGAACAAGGCGGGCGGTGCCGGCTATCAGGTGACGGCGTACACGCAGACGGGGTCGGACGTTGAGTCTCGGATTGGCTCGAAAGCCAAGGCGGATCAGATCTTCGGCAACTTTAATACCCTGGTGATGATGCGGGTCAAGAACCTGCCAACTGCGGAAATTCTCACCGATCAACTGCCGAAGGTGCAGATTTACACGCGGCAATTGGACTCCGCGACCGGGGATGGAACTGACGACGGAGTAACGGATTTCACGTCGCGTACTCAGGATAAGTACTCGCCGCGGGAGGTGCCTTTGGTCGACCCATCGGATCTGGTGCAATTGCCTAAAGGACAAGCGTTCGCCCTCATTGAGGGCGGACAGCTCGTAAAGCTGCGTTTGCCCTTGGCCAGCAAAGACGCAGATCCGCTGATGCCAAGTGGGTTGGCTGACGTTGTCAAGAGTATGCGATCGACTTACCAGGCATACGCAGATGCGGCGGACGCGGGACGAATCATAGGCATGCAGGACTTTGAGGGTTCGTACTCAGTCGCTGAGCAGCGAATTGAGGCTGTATCGTCCCGTGTGACAGTGGAGGGGACTGGAAGTGGCTTCTAACGACAAAGCGTCGGGAGAGGATGGCGTACGAGCATTCTTTTGGCCGATACACGCCGCGCTTCATCTTTCCGTTTGGCTCATCATGGTGATGTTCCTGTCCGTTGTGGCCTCCCTTGTGGTTGCCGTAGGCCTCCAGACCGAACAGGAGCCGTCAAAGTACATGAGCGACCTGGTCGAGCACTATCTCGACCAAGCGCCCAACCGAAATGCCGCTGATGAGGTGGCTGGCATATCTCGGGCATTGGTGTTTGGTTGGCCAGGGGTGGCAGCGGCGCTATCGAGCGAGACAAGTGCTTCCCCGCCCAGTCTTCTCGGAGGCGCGCTGCAAAGGTCGACCCGAGGACAGGGGCGCGAGCTAGTGCTCGTGACTATGCATGCCGTCGAGTTGCTTGGTGTGCGGTTGCTGCTGCTGTTTAGCGCGCTGCCCGCCCTGGCGCTGCTGCTCGCGCTCGCTCTGACGGACGGGCTGGTGGCGCGTTATGTGCGACGGGAATGCGGGGGCCATGAATCGGCAACACGTCACACGCGCGCCAAGCGCCTGCTTAATCGGGGCATTGTTCCAATGGTGGCGGTAGTCTGGCTCATCGTGCCGGCACCGATGTCGCTGTCCATGTTCTTCCTTCCCGTCGCGGCGGGTGGAGCAGTTCTCGTTTGGATCATGGCCAAATACTTTAAGAAGTATCTATAAGTCAAAAAAGCGCCTACGGCGGTCAGGACGAATGAATGAAAGAAATTATGCGCGTTGCGGTCGGCCAGGTCTTCCTATGTATTGAAGGCCGGCCGAGCAGTCATCATGTCGAAATTCGGATCCGCGAGAGGAAGGACAACGGCCGGCCAGGTCGGACTATTGGACTGGGGGTTGAGCGGCGTTCGGGGCTCTTCGCAATTGCGATGGGAATTCTTGCCGTCGGTGGCTCACTGCCGCCTGAGCAGGCGTTCGATCAAAGCGAGACAATTGGCACCGCACGGAACACGCCACACCGCATCCCCCTGCGCCAACAGGATTGGCAGCTCTTGGATAGCATGCGTTCGGTTGACGCTGGCGAGCCTCAACGCAGCATCCAGGCCGTAAAGGCGATGCAGCGTAAGCTGCAGCGCCGTATGCACATCGTTCAGCGGTGTGTGCAACTGATGGAAGTGTTGGGGGACCAGGACGCGCAACAGATCGATCTGCTCCTAGCGCTCGCGGCAACGGGGCGCCCGTTGCCGTTTTCGATCCACGTCGGCTTGGCGCCGACGTCAGAGCAGGAAGAGCTTCGTAGCGGGGTGACGCATTGACGATGTGAACGGTCCGTTGTGAAAACGATATTGAAGAAAATTACCCACAGGCATGCGTCGTTTCCGCGGCTGACCGGACTTGCCCTTCAGCTTGCCCCTCGACGCCTATTTCCCTAGCGAGCCTACTTTCCTAGTGCCAGACCGAAGGCGGCATCGGCTTGCCCGCATGTTCCCCAAAGTTCCGGTACGAGATGAGCCATGGTCGCGAGATGGGACCGCAGGATGGCCGTTTCTTCCATACCCCAAGTTTGCATTGAAAGTTCAGTCATAAACTGACCAACGTACGCCGCCCAGTCGCCCAACTCGACATGCGCAGCGCAAGCAAACATTCCAATGCGAAAGCTCTCTTCAGCGGTGATCTGACCGGGGCAGACGCGCAAGCTAACCCGCAGCGCCTTATGGACGGCCTCGCACAGTTTCGAGTTGCGATTGATACCAGCAATCCTCGCCAAGCCGAGAAGGCAATGAGATACTGCAATCTGCTCGTTCACTGGGATATTGAAGTGACACCGCTCTAGAGCTTCAGCAGCCTGATTCGCCTGTTGTTCAGGTACACGGCAGAGCAGAGATGCATTGATTAAAGCTGTGAATGCCGAGGTGTCAACAGCCCCTTTCAAACGCTCCTCGATCTGCGCCGCGATCTCCCGTGGGGGCTCGATCTGCGGCTGAACACCACCCTCGAGTGGGCCCGGAAAAAAGGCTGCCGAGCGATCGATCTGCCGGATAATAGCTTGAGGAGTTTCACCGATAAGTCGTTCCGCAAGGCCTAACGCTTCGACGGCCTCCGGCGCGGCATTCGCCGCAACCCAGACACGGCCCAACAGCTCATTCTTCCAGTGCTCGGCCGAATTAAGCTCCGGAAACCAACGGGGCTCGACTCGCAAGTCGACGATGGTCTGCATGACGAAATGGGCCTGGTTAGCGCCGCGCAACCACTGGACGAACGCCGTACCGTCTGCGAAGTCCGATAAACAGTTATGAGCGACCAGACTCGCGTGGGTGAGTGCAGCCAGACGCCGAGCAAAGGGCGGCCACATTGGGAGGATGCGACATCTGGCCATTTGCCCATAGATGCAGCTGAACAAGGCGGAAAGAAGTTCGTACTCATCTGCCTTCTCATCGGGAACGCCGTCAAGAAACGCGTTAATCAATTCTGCCAACGGCTGCTTCAACGCCGAATTCTCGTGTACCCGGCTTAGACCCACCTCGATCGCACCTGTGCGGCTAATAGGATCGCCGTCATATGCGAGGCGCGCGAAACTGTCGGCCAAGACATCATCGCTGAACCTGCATTCCCGCTCAATCACATGGCTGATCGATTGGTGGGAACAGAGAGGCCAAGCAAGGACCAATGATTCTTGACGACCATCCGCGAGCAAATCGCCTAGGAACGGCACCGCCACCTCGCCAACGTAGGCTTCGAGCGTGTTAATGGTACCGCCTCCGCCAACTAATTGCCGATAGTAAGCTTCGCTGCGGGGCACCAGGGTTTCGAGTGATAGATTCCCGCTTTCTAGGCTCTCTCTAACGGCGTTGACGGCACCAAAGGGCGTGTTCCGAAGATCGCTGCGAAGCCCAATTATTTCGTGGTCTGTCGGCATCCTTTCAGAAAGCAGGGTGCGCCAGCGCTCTACGACATCCCCTGCGAGCTGGTGTTCGTCGGCGAACAATTGAAAAGCTTGGAGTCGTGCCTCAGCGCCCGGAGCCAGTAGGGCGAAATGAGCCACGAGCAGTTGTCGCCCCTCGTGCATGAGCGCCACATTGGGCGGCTTGGCTTCAGGAACAAAGGTCGCCAACCATACGTCGCCAGAAACGGTCGCAATGGCTGCGCTTGAAACTCCGGCATAGGCCCCCGCAATGGCAGGGAACAGTTGCGAGCGTCGAAACGACAAATTCCCGGCACCGAGAGTGATTACCGCGTCGGTTTCGATGTCATCCTGGCGCAAGATTTCGGGGTTTGAGAGTAGCTCATCCCTGATCAGTGGCGAATAGCCATTGGCGAGTGCGATGGCATAAGCCGCCTTAAGGTACGCGTCCTGGTCGGTCATGCCTCTTCCTTTGCGTCGGCCTTCACAGATTCACTGAGTAACTCTGTCGCTAAGGAGATGACTTGATTGAAGATCTCGGGCTCCGTTTCTTTCATCTCCCCGATAAGACGTTCATCGATCCATCTGTGATAAGGCTGGCTCTTTTGCTTAAGGGTAATCTCCGGAGCGCAGCTGAGCGAATGAAGTACTCCTGCATAGCTCATCACCGAAAATCGCCTCGCAGCCCCCTTCTCGGAAATCGATGCCCATCCGCGAATGTCAAGTCGAGCAAGGAGCCATTCGCAGCGGGCTTCCGCGGTCGCCGGATCACTCTCAGTGACCCAGACTGTGCGGACTGCGCGAATCAATGCGATCGTGTACTGGTTGAGCCAAGCGAGTTCGTGGGGAATTTGGAGGACCTTCGCCAATTGGAGCAGCTGCGCGGACTCTCGAATCGCTCGAAGCTCTGCGGTTTCGATAAGTGATCCGTTGTCGACCGGAGCCTGCATCAGATGATGCGTCAACTCATCTTCCCGTACGGGCACGAACGTATATCCGGATCGCCTCAACGTGGTCCGGTGCTCTCGACCTTCTTCGACTCGCAGGCTGCCGGAAGCTACCAGATATTCGACCACATCAAGGCTAGTCAATATCGGTGTCTGCTGGCCGCCGCGATCCATATGGACATAGCGATTCACGAAGCGATCATCTACAACGAATGCATCAATCGGCTTGTCCGTCGCCAGAAAATTCAATTGCGCTTGTAGCTCGGCATCTTCGTTATCGTTATCAGGCGACGCGATCGTCTCGACCCTTCCTGTGGCAAGCGCGGAGGTCAGCACAGAGCGAATGTTTTCGATCGTGGCCAGCTGCTCGCCGGCGAAGCTCTCATAAGTGAGCAGTTGATTGTCTTGATCCTCCAACGACTTTGTGACATGAGCCTTGAAGCCTGCACCCTTCAACTTATTAAGGACGCCCGCCATACGTAGGTAGGTCGTGGAAAGGTCATCCAGATATAGGATCGCGCCGTCTCGGATACGCGGCTCGGCGGGCCAACGCTTTTCATGAATACTCAGATAAGAAAGGGCACGCTGCTCCTCGGCGGCTGTGATCATTCCCTTTAGGCGCAAGACATCGATCACCGCCTGACAGCTGCACAAGCATGCCTCATAAGACTTGAGATCAGCCTCCTCTCCCATAACGTTGCCGAGGCGATGAACTGGCGAAGAGCGAACGACGTAAGCGTCGGTCGTGGACTGAGCCGCGGCTTCCAACATGGAAGCGAGGTCAAACCCAACCTCCCGAGCGAGGTTGGCATTGGCTTGCCTTTGAGAAGAGAAGATTTTCAGAGAACCGTCTGCAAGTAAGCGTCTCAGAAACCGAGCATTCGCAATCCTGCTTGGTTGATGGAAGGCGACACGCTGACGCTCTTGAAACAGCCATACCAGCAACCGATCCGGAATCAGCACGCGTTCGAAGTGAGCAATGAGCTTCGGCAGTAGGCCGAGCTGCGCGAAGGTGAAAATGGCCGTGAGATCAAGCGCTATGCGATCCGGCCTCAGTTGCAAAATTGCTGGTCGTGCTCCGCTGAAGGCATGAACAAGGCTACGCCTCCGCGCATCAGACTCCAGCCGATTGGCCGCAGGGCGCAGCAAGCAATTCTGAAACATCGACTGGTTCAGCACATTAGCTGCACCAGACACTGTGATCTTGCCGGCATTCAAGGCGGTGTAGATTTGATCTTGGCGACGATCCCAATCAGGCTTGAGCTCGAACAGCTCTTTCATGGTGACCGATTTTAGAGGCCCCTGATCCCCCGAGGTTTCTGCTGCACGCAGCAGCCAACCGCTCACCGTAGGATCGTCCTCCCATCCGGCTCTCGACGCATGAAAGTAAGACGAAGCCAAGATGTGAGGATTATCGGGGGCTGCTTCAGTTGCCGCGAGGATCAAGTCCCTCGCGTGTGGCGCATTGACGGCCTGTGCCAGTTGGACCGTGCGAAGCAATTCCTCCGCGGTGCGCTGGCCTCTTTGCTCCCACTCACGAGTCGTGTACCCGACCAACAAGTCCCATTGGCCAGAAGCGATAGCTAGGTTGACGAACAGCGCGCGGTCGTGGACGTGATCTCGCTTCGTCCGCAAAGGTGCCAGAACTTTCGATGCTTCACTAAATTGACCATCCTGATAAAGCGCCCAAGCAAGAAGCGCTTGCAGGTCGTCATCTTGAGCAACGATATCGGGGACTCGTTTCAGAAACTCCAGAACACGCTTTGAATCGCCGGCGTAGTTAAATGCGCGAGCCACGCGAACAGCATCTTCGACCGAGCGTGTCTGGTCGAACAGCAGTTCCGCCAATGGAAATAGATCCTGCCAAGCCTCTTCCTGTTCAAGGAAGTTCACTAGGTCTACGAGGTCGCGAAGTTCACCTGTTTTTTCGTAGAGTCTCCGCCGCTCGGCGGCCGGATCGGCCCCTTCGGCTTCTGCGATCATGCGTTGCAAGCGCTCGTAATTGAGCTCGCCGATATCGACTTGCTCCATTTGGGCTAGCGTTTGCTTTGCAGTTTCGATCTGTCTCGACTTGCACAGAAGTTCAATCTCCATACAAAGGAGCCGTGGTCGGTCCAAAAACTCGAATAGCTGATCACGATGCGCAGCGATGTATTCGACTATCGCGGCAGGATTCTTTTTAGTCATCGCGATCGCGAGGCGAGCCACGGCTTCGTCAGGCGTGCCTTTGCCGCTCAGAGCAACACGTTGGTTGATGCGCCGCTCGACCGCAACCAGGTCGACGTTGAGACCGAACTGCAAGGCCAGCGGTAAACGTCTGAGCATTATCGTGTCGTCATTCATTTGCTCACGCAGGACTTCCAAAGCGCGATCATGAAACTCGGAGTCACGAAGGCGAAGCCAAAGAGCCATTTCGACGCTCAGCTGTTTAGCCTCGACGGCGCCGAATTCTTCGGCGATGGTCGCCAGCTTTTCATACAACTCGATGGCACGCCTTCTATCCTGCAACGCCTGCTGATCGTCCGCCATGGGGAAGCGCGCCGCGTCAAATGGCACTTGGAACTGCGTCTGCCTCCGGAGGTCTTCGGGAATGACGCGGGCAAAATAGGCCTGAGCCGCCACATAGTTTAGAACTGGAGTTTCATCGAAGTCCGAAGGGCCGAGGAGTTGGACGTGCGCGTAGGCCTCGCTCCAGCGCCCGGCAAGCTCTTCGTTCATGATGAAGTTCAGTTTGCCGTCACTATCGAACGAACTGAAATCCAAGCCGGCTTTTTGCGCCCAATCCAGGCCGCCTGCTGGGCCCTTCTCATTGCTGACTATTCGCAGCATGGCGGACCGGGATTCAGGCGTACCCATCGGCGCGAGCTGTGACAGAGCAGCCGCGCTTGTCCCGGCTTCCGCAGCCACGATGAAAGCGCTAGCAATGTCTGCTTCTGGACCTCCCCCTAGATCACGCGATTTCGCTAATAGTTCCTTTGCTCGATCTCGATTCTCCTTCCAAGATAGGATCCTCGCGCACCAGGCTAGCGCTTGAGCCTTCACAGTGCTGGAGCCGCCCGCCAGTTCGTTGTTCTCGATGCTGGCCGCTAAAGCGCGCGCCTTTTCGGCGCCCGCATATCCAGTGAGATGCCGAGCCTGACGGATACGACGCGCTTCCGCGGCGATCTGCTGATCCGTCAGCTTCGTCGTGAAGGCTAATTGTTGAACCTGCTCGAGGCGACGCATAGCCTCAGCGGTTGCCGGCTGGAATTTTGCCTCGTGATCTCGTTTCCACTGCTTCAAAACCTCGGCAGGGTACTCTTGGTATTGGGTGTCCACCATCGGATGGTGAAAGCCACATAAGAGAATGAGATTCTCGGGGCTATTTCGCTCCTCATCAGTGAGATCGGGCTTTCCTCGCGGCCCGTTATCGGACGCTGCGAAAATATGGCATATCTGCCCCGCGACTGCGTTGTCGGATTGCTCCGTGCCAGAAACAATTACGGGGTTAGTACACTCGGGATGAGCGCACTGATTGCCACTGCTGCCAAATAAAACCTTGAGGGTCTTTTGGGTATATGAACGGTTTGCCATTCCTGTACGTAGCCTTGGCGATCAGGTGGATCCTGGTCAAGTAAAGGGTCGCATCGGGACAGGGAGTCTGCTCGGTCCACCTCGGACAGAGTGGCGCTCTCTGTTCCGGATCCTGACACGCTTGCGACAAATCCTGCCATCTGCCCATCGTCTTGACCAGTGATTGTTGTTAGGATGCTACTGGAAAACAAACCAGAGTGCGGGTAGAGAAAATGCCCGTCAACTTAGTGCAGGCGGGCTGCAATCAACAGATATGCTTGTTCAGGTTTTAGAACGGCACATCATCCTCGGGCGTGGTGAGCTGCGGCGGTGCATGCGGCGTCAGATGCTTCAACAACAGTTGTAGCTTGCCCAGCAGCTCGTCGAAGGTAATGATCTCAACGTTCTTGCAAGCGTTGCGGAACACTTCAAGGCTCTGTCGTTGCATCTCGTTTGTGGGCAACACTCCACTGATGACCACGCACTTGATCGCCTCCGGACGCGAGTTCTGAAGCTCTGGGCGGCTCTGATGAAATAGCCAGTTTTCATGAAATTTGCTCTGTTGGTAGAGTACTTGCGATACCGCGCCACTCAATTCTTCATCCGGCGCAAACACTTCCCTATTCCGGTAAGCCTTTTCGCGTAGCAGTGGACTACTCGGTCTCTTGATTTCCACGATGGCCATCGCGAAACCCTTTTCAGCGAGTAGGAAGTCGCCAATCTGCGCGCCAGTGCCGTCCAAGCCCCCACCTCGGGCGTGGAACTGTGCATGAAGGAGCCTGACCGGGCGGGCGAAAACCATTGTGAGAATGAATATGTTGCGTTCGAAGAATTTCTGCCATACCGGTTCGGGCAGGTTCTTCTGCAGCATGTCCTCGTACTTTTCAATCATCTGCTCAAGGGTGACCCGTTCGATCTCGGCGTGCAGCTCCAAGAGCTCCTTAGGGGCTTCTGCAGCTAGCGTTTCAACATTTGTGCGTACGGCTTCCACCGTGGCTTTTCTCGCTGCGCGTCCGGCGGCC
This sequence comes from Achromobacter piechaudii NBRC 102461, assembly GCF_001571245.1. Classification (GTDB taxonomy): domain Bacteria; phylum Pseudomonadota; class Gammaproteobacteria; order Burkholderiales; family Burkholderiaceae_B; genus Achromobacter; species Achromobacter piechaudii. The sequence continues at coordinate 75,512 of NZ_BCTK01000006.1, forward strand.
TTGCTCTGCTTTCCGCGGTCCAGGCGAACCTCCATAAGCTCACCGCTTTTCGCGACATGTACTATCGGCGGAAACCGTTCAGGATCAAGCGGCGCCAGCAGCGCATTGCGAACGTGAATTGATTTGGACTGTCGAAAATAACCGCGTATTCTGCGTGCTTCACGGCTGAAAGCCCGGCGAATTTGATCAATGTCCTCTTCAGGAATCCGTACCGTATTTCCGTCAATCCGAGCTTCGCCGTCGCGCGCCACCACAAGGGTGTTGAGAGTTGGGAAACGCGAGAGGCCTAGCCAGACTTCATCCAGTTCCTGAATAAAACCTAATCCGTAGGTGCAGGGGTTGGATGACCGCCAGGGCAGCGCCAGCTCGATATCTGAAACTAGTGCGTCAGGGCTGTCGGGCAGCGTGTTCACCACTCGTCGTTCGTAAACGACGGTCGCGAATCGGCCGTGTCGAGTGGACAGGTAGCGCTGCGCATGAGGATTGGTAAATACGGGATAGGTGACGATGCGGTCCGAGAACACTCGGGCTAGCAAATGCCATTTGTTCTCGGGCTCGCTCTGCCAACGCCGATTTTGCATTTCCTCCTCTACGAAGGTTTGCATCATCAGATCCCTGTATTCTTGACCATCGGCTACGCCAGATCGAAATTGGAACGCTGGTTCCATGACCTGACCATCCGTGTACGACTCGGCCTGTTCTTGAAGTTTCCCATTTGCCATCGGTCTCCCTCCTGAGACATTGGGGCTGAGCCCTTAAGAAGAACGCAGAGTGATTATCGCGGACAGGCGTGTCCTTGTTAGCCCTGAGCTCGAAGCTTCTTACGCTCGGTCAGCGAGCTCTTCGCGCTGCTGCTGGCATAATCTTCGGGTGGAATTGCCACATCTCGGGGCGGCCTTTTCTCGGTGCCGGCTTTCGACTTTGAGCAGCAATTCTATCGGCCCTTGAATTGGGTACAGCTCAGTGATGGGCGTGGAGCGCTCGAGCAAAATTTCGATGCAAACGCTAACCCTCACGCGCGCAAAGGGCACCTAAGCAGCGGGGGGCTGTTGGCTGCCGTCGTCCGAACTGATTCCTCTGGAGGTCTCAAGCGCACTTTGCACCGTCTCGTAGACCTTTTGAATTGACCGAGAGATAACACGCTGAGACGCTTCCGCACCAATGTATTGGGGGTCACCGGGGTAGCTGCCAGTTTCCAAAAGGTGCTTGAAGACTCTATCTCTATCATGCTCTGGAATTGCGGCGCGATCGCATAGGTCGTCAAAGGGGCTAGAAGCTCCAGAAAGAGCGACGATTTCACTGCCTCGCAGTGGAACTTGCAGAACTACCTCGCTCTGACTGTCGCGGAAATTCAGAAGTGCTGTTGCGAACCTTCCCCCTCTATCAGAATAGGCTTGGACAGAGTTCGTGAACGCTGGGTCGGCCCACAACGCGGTCAAGTTAACTATTACGTTGGCGTCCGTAGGGCAGTGCTGAAAGATTGCTGCTGCGACGGCGTTCGTACGCACTAAGCCCTTCATGCGTTCGGCGAAACGCAGGTCGGTTGTCCAACTTGCGAGCCCTTCGTCCCGTGAGTTATCGAGGAGGATCTCCACCATTTCGCCCTTGTGAATAAAGCGCTTTCTGAAGCAGGGCTCGGACACGGTTCGATATCTCAGAGGGAGGCTTGCCGCTTCTGTCGTTAGCGCGAGCGCCAAGATGTCCTTGCGCGCTTGGTCTTCCCCCCAGCCGTTCTGCCAGGCGCCAAGAGCTTCGAGAAATTCGTCTGTAAATAAGGCCAACTTGTGTCTTCCTGCCGAAATTTTCTATATGCGCATCATCAACGATACTGACTCAGTGCCGCGGATGATCGCGACTCGACCATGGCGAGTCCGGCGGTGTGCAGTACCTTGGGGCAACGAGGGTATGAGACTCGAGAGTGGCCGTTAACCGATGCTCCGATCTGCGGGACTGCGGTCACGCGAGCGGATTTATGGAGTGGCAATATCGGGCGATCATGGTGAGTCTGCGCTCGACGCAGTCTTCACGCGGTTTCGCTCTCTTCGGTCATCGCAGCGTGGAGCTAATCGACTCTTACGGAGACAGCCTATTGCTCCCCGAGGCGTTTCCTCGCTTCAGTGAAAGTACTTCTCCCGTCGGTTGTCGAACGCCGGGATCGTGCCTTCCAGCACGTCCAGGACCGAGCGATTCAGCTTTGAACTCTCGATGGCGCCGGATGCGTATGCCAGTGCAAACTGGTCGCCACGGTCAAACTCAGCATGGATAATTTGCTCTGCGTCGCAGCACACCGCCAAATTGGCGTTGTGGGTCACCATTACGATTTGGCGGCGCTCCTTGGCGCGTTTGATGATGGGGACCAACATGGAATAGACGGTCTGGTTGTCCAGATTCTCTTCCGGTTGGTCCAGGATGAGCGGCGTTGGGTCCGTATCGACCAATAGATAGAAAATGAGAAGCAAAGCTCCGCGTTGACCTGGCGACATCTGTTGGATAGTCGTCCCTGCCAGACTAAGTGAGAACTTGGCCTCCACCTGCTTTAGGTCGAAAAGCTGCTCATACAGTTGTTCTGCTGTGACCTTGGTTCGAAGGATTGGCAATAGAGCAGGACCGGGTAAATCCGCACCAACGGTAATCGCCGCCCGGATCTTTCTGAGCCCCTTGGCCAAGCTCTCGGCGTCGTCGAAGTCGATGCCCCGAAGTAGAGCCATGAGCTTTGCTGGACCCTCATCGTCGCCCCGGAAACCTCCGGTGTTCTGTTTGACCAGTGTGAAGAACCGCTCAACAAAAGCCTGGCGGTCGAAGAAAAGGCCACTCTGGAATTCCACCTTGAGTTCGGTCGCTACACCCGGGACGCCCGCAACCAGATCTTCCACGACGGCGAACAACGGCCGGCGCGACTTCGCGATGGCCATCAGCTCTGCATGAATTTCCTTCACAAACTTGTCCTGTTCATCTTCTAGGACCTTACAGCGCCCAGGCAACTGAGCCAGTTCCGCAAGTCGGGCCTCGTAGAACGCTATCGTCTCGGCTTCGTCAGCGGTGCCAATCAAAGCCTTAACAGCCTTGTCCCAGGCTGTGAGCTGGATCGTATATTCTTGGTAAAGCTTGTTGGGCTGGTCGAGTTGCTCCTGCAGCAGCGTGCGCTCCGCATCTAAAGATTGTTGCTTGGCAACGCGATCCGATTGCTCGATCGCCAACTGTCCAAGCTCGGTTTCTGTGGTGCTAAGAACGTCCTGAATGGCAGCCCGCTGCGTCTCAACCTTCAGCACGTGCTGCACAGTCACGTTGACTTTCTGCAATTCAGCGACGAGCTCCTCGTTGGTCTTGGTCGCCTGCCGCTCGAGTGCCGACACACGCTGAGCAACGCTTGATAGCGTGGTCCTGCGCTCTACTCGCTCTCGCCGTGCGGCATCCGCTGCAGTCGTAGCCACCTCCAGCTGGGCGAGTTCTTTTGCTATGGCAGCCAGGCGTTGAGATTCAGTCGTTGGTGCTGCGGTGGCATTGGCGTCCACAGGCTTCACGACTTCAGCAGGCCTTTTTGCCAGAAGGTCACCAAGCTCAAGCTTCTTGGACGCAAGTCTCTCCTTAAGCTCATTCTCATGCGCAGTGCCCGAAAGACGCTCCAATTCGGCGAGTTGGGCATTGACCTTATGCAGCGTCTGGCGGAGCCCCTCAATCCGCTCCTGCGCTGGCTGCTCTTTGGCCGCGAGGTAGTCGTCCAAGCTCTGGTGGCGGCCACGGTCAGCCTGGTCCAGGTGCGAGAACAAGACCTTACGAATCTCGGTGCTGAAGCGATCCGACTTGCCGGTGATGTGATCGTTGCAAAGATCCTCAAAGTACGTTTGCGAGATGTACTTGACTCTTTCCGGCTGGTCGGCCTTGGCCTGCTGATTCAACGTGGCTTGACCAATGTCGCCGTTGCGCCAAGTCAGCTTCGCTTCGAAGGCGCTTGCACGATGACCACTGCCACTCTTGAAACGATCGTCCACGAGGAAGGTGAAGAAGTCGTGTGCTTTAGAGTTTCCCGCCAGAGCGAGTACCTCAGCCAAACCACTCTTGCCAGATCCCTTATTGCCAATGATAGCTACCAGATCTGGATTCAGTTTCAGATCGGTACCGCTAAACCACTTCTCGTCCGTCTTGACGCCAGGCTTTGTAGCGATCTGCAGGCGGTGCATGAAGAGGCGCCCGTTGGCATCAACGAATGCCTTTTTGGGTGGCACATCCCCAATGTACGAGCGAAACAGCGGCTCTTTGATGGCATGGCGCAGTCCCTGGAACGTGGGCTCAGACTTGATCCACGTCTTCATGTTGCTCGGAAAGACGCCATAGTCGGAAAAGCTGTGCGCGTCTGTTCCGCGAACGCAAAGACGTTCCTTTTTGTCCAGCGAGTCCCAAAAACTGTCGAAGTACTTCTCGTTGAGCTTGGTCTTGAGTCCGTGGAAGGCCAAGCGATTTCCCTCATCTTTGCACTCAAAGATGTCCGCAGCCGTCCGGAACCGCCTTACCTCGGCGTAGTGTGCCACCCAGTCGATGTCCGATAGGCCGCCATACGTGTCCCAGGGCATCAGGAGTAGACCTTTGTCACCTATCACTTTCAGGGCTTCTCTCAGTGACTCCTGAGTGACCATAGCGGTCTCCCAGCCCACCTCAAGTGCGTACTCGTCGTCGGTGGCTACCTTCCTGCCGTCGAAGCTGCCCCTCGCCAGCCGGTCGGCACCGAGCTCGCGGGAATGTTGGACTAGACATTCTTCACTCAAGGAACGATCGCCACCCCTTAAATTGATTTTGAGGACCGCCAAGACGTCCTTGAGAGTCTGTTGCGAAACCTCGGGATCAAGCACCAGGTGCACGTTCAACCGCTGCTTCAGCGAACTCTCTACGCGCAACTCGATCCCCGGAAAGATGACCTTGCCGGCAAGAGCCTCAGGATGCGCCCTTGCGTACTCGACGATCGTGAGGTACCCGTCGAAGGTCCAATAGTCCATCGTTACGAATACATCAGGGGCGGCCCTGCTCATTGCACTGACAGTCTGAGCAATTAGCTGGTCCCTCTCTGAACCAGCTAAGCCACGCAACTTTCGGCCTTTCCACTTGTAGGAAGCAGGTGTATGGCAATGAAAGTCCCACAGCCGCCACACAGATCCCTCGGGTGTGCTCGGCTTCGTCATCGTCGTAGTCACGTTACGCCCGGAATAGTTGACAAGATGAAAGAAGAGTTATTGATATGTCATGGTAGAAGAGTTGGTCCGAGAGTTCAATGGACTGGCCACAACCACAGTGTCTACCGCGGCGCGTAAAAGGGAAGGATGAATATACGGGCGCGCTTCGGTGCCGGGTTTCGCATCAGGAGGACGAAATGATCCGACCGCTTATGTGTCCCTAGTTTTGGTGTAGCCATGCGTCCTCAAGGCGGCGCATGGCGTCGTGAACTTGGTTTGGGGCCAGGTGCGCGTATCGCTCGGTCATTTCGATCGAGCAGTGGCCGAGAAGGTCGCGAACGACCAACAGCGGCACCCCAGCCATGACCAGCCACGACGCGCACGTGTGGCGAAGGTCATGGATTCTGAAATCCTCGATATTGGCTTTGGTGCAAACGGACCGAAAGCTTTTCTGAATGGTGGTCAGGGGTTTGGAGTGGTCCCTTGGGGAAGGGAACACCCAAGGCGAAGTCGGGCAGTGTTCCGCACGCCACGCCGCCATTGTTTCAAGGGCTTCAAGTGCCGGCGCATTCAGCGGAATAACGCGGTGCTTCTTGGTTTTGGTATCTTCGCTTTCGAGAGTAATAAGACCCTCCACGGTACGGACACGCTGCAGACGGAGCGTAAGCAACTCGTTGCGCCGGCAGCCGGTGTGCAGTGCCAACTGGATGAAAGCGGGAAGATGCGGCCTTGCCGCCATCGCTTGCGCGACGGTAATCATCCGCTGCGCCTCACTCCGCGTGATCCATCGGGTCCTTCCCTCCGGCACTGGGAGAGACATGCCGACGAGGGCATTAGGAAGGTTCAGTTCGTGGAGGAAGTTGTACCAGTTGATCGCGGCGCTCAGATCGTCCAGTTCGCGGTTGATCGTCGCCGCGCTCACGCCGGCTGCCTTTCGCAGGGTGATGTACCGTTGAACGGTCGCCCGGCGCAAGCTGCGAAGGGGACGGCCTTTGAAAAAGCGGTCCAGCTTGAGCTGGCTGTACCTGAATCGCTCCGTGTCTTTGCCGGATGCCTGGTAGGCCTCCATGACGGCGTCGTATGTCGGGTTTTCATCGACCCCGCTGTCCTCATGGATGCTATGCGCGGAGTGACTCACGCCCTCGACCGACGGATGGGCCGGTCCGGAAAGGTGCTGAGCTGTTGCGAGATTGTGGTCCATGTCAGTGGCCGGCCGTTACGCCCAGGAAGCGTTAAGGTAGGGGACGACCAACGACCGACATTCGCAAATATCTGGCAAATGATGATAACATATTGACATGAATCGATATTTTCGCATAGCTGCGGGGTCCGTTGGACGTAGGCGCTCAGAGCGCCTGCGGAATCTCGCCCTGGAATCGGGCCAGGGCGGAGCCAAAGACGTATCGATTCAAAAGCTCGGCGATCTTGCTCGGGCCGCGAAGACCACTGCGTTCGGGACGCAGGAGTCGGAGGTTCGAATCCTCTCGCCCCGACCACTGATTTGTGGTCGAATTCTTGATGGTGTTCTCGACACCAACAGCAAAAGCCGGAATCGCGAAAGCGACGCCGGCTTTTTTGCGTTTGCCCGCGCACAATAGGTGCGGACGTCGGGCGCTGCTATAGCGAGCATTTACTCGCAATCAGCCGGGACCAGCCGCAATCAGCCGCAATCAGCCCTGAACTTATCGCTTGCCCAGGTGTTCCCGGACCGCAGCGGCCGACACGCCCACCGCTTTGACAGCTTCGCGCAACTGCGCCTCGGTCACGCCCAATTCCTTGGTCCAATAGCGCAATTCGTGCGCTTCGTTCACATTGATTCGCGCCCGATCCTGCGGTCCACGGTTTTTCAAGTCGTCTGACATGCGAATTCTCCTTGTAAGAACTGACAGACCAGCAAGACTTGTTCCCGAACTGGCTTGCCCGAAGCCGCCGCCAGTCCCTGAATGAAAAAACCCACGCCGGTGCGCACACCGGACGTGGGTTCAAGAGCGGCAGCGCGATGCGCGTCCGTATCAGCGTCGCCCCGACAAGCGCCTGGGCGACACCATGCCATCACACACCGATCGGACCGCCGTCTGCGCGCTGGATCACCACCGTCGATGAGCGCGGGCGCACCGTGCCGGTGGTGGCGACCGTCGCGTCATCCGTGCCGTAGGCGGGCCAGTTCACCGGGTGCTGGATGTTCAAGAAGATGCTGGTGTAGTCGGGCGTGAACGCAAAGCCCGTTACTTCCGCTTCGTTGGGGCCGATGAAGAAGCGGCGCAGGTCGGCCTGGTTGGACGCGTTGATGGCCGGGCCCGTGCCGCTGCTGTCGGCCAGCGCGCCGGGAATCACGGCCAGCATCTGGTCGTTGGTGGCGCGCGCCACGTTGTTGTTGCGGCCGCCGTCGATGCCGTTGTCGGTCTGGATCCACAGGATGCCGCGCGTGTCGAAGCCGATGCCGTCCGGGCTGGCAAGCTGGTTCAACGCGGTCAGGCCCGAGCGGTTGGTGTCGGCGTCGGCGGCCGCGTCCGAACCGAACACGAAGATGTCCCATTCGAATTTGGTCGAGCCCGCTTCGTCGTGCCAGCGGATGATGTGGCCGTTGACGTTGTTCAGACGCGGGTTCGCCGGGTTGGTGCCCGTGCCGGCGTTGCGGCTCGTGTTGTTCGTCAGCGTCAGGTAGATGTCGCCGTTGGTCGGGTGGGTGGCGGTCCACTCGGGGCGGTCCATCGGGGTCGCGCCCACGAAGTCTGCGGCGCCGCGCGTGTTGATGAGGATGGCGTCCTGCGTGCCGAACTCGTCGGCCAGCGTGCGGCCGCCCACGCCCGGCGTGGAGCCGGTCAGCGCCAGCCATTCGCCCGTGCCGTCCGCATTGAAGCGGGCGACGTACAGCGTGCCCTTGTCCAGGTACTTGGCGCCCACGGCCAGGCGGTCGGTGCGCTCGGCGTCCTTCGGGTCCCACACGGCCTCGGAGACGAAGCGGTAGATGTATTCAAAGCGCGAATCGTCGCCGCTGTAGAACGCCAGCGGCTTGCCAGCTTCCGGCTTGCTGTAGGCGCAACCTTCGTGCGCAAAGCGGCCCAGCGCGGTGCGCTTGGTGGCGATGCTGGTGGGGTCGTAGGGATCGATCTCGACCAGGTAGCCGAAGCCGTTCACTTCATTGCGCCAGTCCTGGGTGGCGTCCAGGCCGGTTTCCGTGACGTTGAAACGCGCGAACTCGCCCAGCACTTCCGACGCATCGCCCGCGGTGGTTTCCCATTGGTAGCGGCCAGCGGGGCCGGCTGAGACGCCGACGCGGCGCTGGTGCGCGGGGCGCGTGCCCGTGTTGACGAAGCAGGCCGCCCAGTTTTCTTCGGCGGTGATGTAGGTGCCCCACGGCGTGTAGCCGTTGCCGCAGTTGTTGTTGGTGCCGCGCACCTGCGTGCCGTTGGGCGAGAAGGGCGTCTTGACCCAGTCCGTGCCGCCGACCGGGCCGGCCAGCTTCATGGCGGTGGCCGAGGTGAAGCGGCGGTTATAGCGCGAGTTATTGACGACGTTCCAGCGGCCGTTCTCGCGGCGCACATGCAGAATGGCGACGCCGTGCGCGTTGATTTCCTTGCGCACTTCTTCGGCCGGGCGCTTGCCCGCTACCAGCGTCGGGCCGTTCGGATGCAGCGCGGCCTGGTCGATGTATTCGTGGTTGACGGCCAGCAGGCCTTCGGTCGAGCTGCCTTCGATGGGGAAGAAGTGCATGCCGTCGTGATGCATGCCCATGGAATTGAGCAGGTCGTTGGACGTGTTGTTGCCGTTCTGGTCCCAGGGCTGCGCGTTGTCGTTCAGCGGCGTGCCCCAGGGCGCGAACACGTGAGCCACGTAGCCTTGCGGCACGACGCAGGCATCCGTCATCGACGTGGGCAGCGAATCGAAGCCCAGCTTCAGCGGGGCCGGCGTGGGGGTCTCGGTGCCGCCGCCGGGCACTTCGGGCGTGGGGTTCTGCTCGCCGCCGCCGACGCTGTCGTCATCATCGTCGCTGCTGTTACAGCCGGCCAGTCCCAGGCTCGTCATCGTGGCGAAGGCGGCGGCCAAACCGCCGCGCATCACCATGCGGCGCGACAGGTTCTTTTCCAGGATTTCACTGAAAGGGCTGCTCTGGCTGGGGTTGCGGACGATCTTGTCGGAGATGGATTTGCTCATGTGGATTCCTGGCTTGGGGGCTGTGCCTGAATGGGACGAGCAATACTAGAAGTCGCAAATGAAAGGTTAATGACAGTTGGCTGAATGCTTGGGGCGCGGCGGTTCGCCACGCGCTCATCGACGTCGCGCCGTGGGCTTGTGGAACCGTCAGGGAAAGAAGTCGCGGACCCGATGGGGTCCGCGTGTAGGGATGACTACGCGGCGTTCACGTTGCCGTGTGCACTTGGCGCTGATCGCTCAGTGCCGTTCACTCAGTGCTGTTGACTCACCGGCGAACACTTCAGCACCGTTCACTTGGCGACGTTCTCGTCATCGATCGTCAAGCCGCCGTCTTGCATGATGCCTTGGGCGATTTCCTCGGCCGACTTGCCGCCAAAGCCGTGTTCGCCTGCCGTGATGCGAAAGCTGTCGCCTTCAAGCGGGCTTTTCAAAGTGGCCGACGACAGCAGGATGCCGTTCGAACGCAGCTGGATGCGCTTGCCGACGCGGTCGCGCGTGAAGTCGGCCAGGGCCTTGCGGCTGTCGGGTTTGAGTTCGATATCGACCACGCGCGCGCCGGTGTGCGGGTCGGCGGAAGCGGTGGCGCGTTGGGCCTGCAAGGCGACGCTTTCCGCGTGCGCGGCAAGCGGCATCGCCAGGGCGGCGGCCAGGATCAGGTGTCTCATCAGGGGCATCGCGGACTCCTTATGTTGGACAACGCCAATATCCTAGCCGAAGTCGTGGTCGTGGCTGGCAGATTAACGCCGGCTGGGCGCACGCATCCACGGCATCTCGGGCATCCCCGGGATGGATGGCATGCCCGCGCGCGGTATCCCAGGAGGATTGAGCGCCACGTCTTGCAGCACCCTGGCCCATTCGTTGGGATCCGGCGCCTCGCCCATGCGCACGCGCAGGTCCAGCAGATCAAGCGCCGCGCGGCGGTGGCCGGCCTCGGCTGCGTCTCGGAAGAGCCGTTCGGCCGCGTTGTAGTTCTTGGGTACGCCGCGCCCCATGCCGGTCAGTTCGCCCAGATAAGTCTGCGCGGGCGCGAAGCCCTGGTCGGCCGCGCGTTGATACCAGCGAGCGGCAAGCTTGTAGTCCTGCTCAACGTGATCGCCGTTTTCGGCGATCAAGCCCAAGGTGGTCATCGCCACCACGTCGCCCGCGTCTGCACGCGCGCGCAGCGCCGCCAGACGCGGTTCGTCCAGGAACTGCGCGCCGCGTTCGATTTCGAATTCCCATCCGCTGATGCGCGCCTTGATCAGATCGCGGCCCAGCGTGGGCGACGGACCGCGTCCGGCCTGCCCCGGCTTGCCTCCGGGCACGGCGGGCGTCTGGCCGTCCGCCAGGCTCGTGAACGTGACGGTGCCGACCAGGCTGCTGGCGTAGTGCGGGATCTGGCGGTAGGCGGTGGCCACCTGCACGTCGCCCGTCAATTGCTTGAAGAAGGTTTCGACGGGCGCCGACGCGGGCAGGTCCGCCAAGCCTTGCGCGAAGTAGTAGGCATAAGGGCTGTGGCGCGGGCCATCGTTGCCGAAACCGTCTTCTGCCGTGGCGCCGGGCTGGGTCGAGAACGCGATCAGCTCGCCGCCCGCGGGCACCGTGTGCACCAGCCCCGCCGACGGCACGCCGCGGGTCAGGTTGGTGCGGCACGCGTCCAGCACCAGCAGGCGCGCGCGCACCTGGGCGCGGCGCAGCGCCTGCGACACGCGCTTCAAACTCAATGAGCCTTGCTGCGCGGTGCGGATGCGCACGTCGGCCAGCGGCACCGGCAGTTCGACGCCAAACAGATAGTTGACGTCATCGATCGCCACCGCATGGCCGGCAAAGTACACCAGCACCAGGTCCGCGCCGGTCGCGCGCGTGGCGAATTCATCGACGGCGGCCTCCAATTGCGTGGTGGTCAGGTCGGTCAGCAAGGTCACGTCGACGTTGCGCTTGCGCAGGGTGTCGGCGACCAGGCGTGCATCGTTGACGGGGTTGGCCAGCACGTTGGCGGGCACGGCGTAGCGGGCATTGCCGATCACCAGCGCGTGACGGCGGGTGGCGGGTTGGGGCGTGGGTGCGGGGTTGGCGCGGCCCGTGGCGGTCAGCGACAACACGCCCGCGCCCAGCAAGGCGGTGACCAGCAGGCGGCGGGTGTGGCGATGGGTGCGCGCGGGCACGGCGATCGGGGATGCACTCATGGCGTCACGCACGCGCCGGCGGCAGCCGGGGCCACCGTCACCGCGCCCAGCGCCCTGGCGGCGTCGTGCAGCGATGATTCGCGCGCGGCGCTCAAGACAAAGCGGCCGTCTTCATCCGGGCCGGACACGATGGACACGGCGTACTGGGACAGGGCATTGCGCAACTGCCTGGCCGTGACCGTGTCGGGCAAGTCCACAACCAGACGCGGGCATGCGCCGCCGCCGCGCGTCAGCACGCCGTCTGACATGCCGGAATCGCTTGGCGCTTGCTGCATGACGACGACCGACAGCGCGATGGCCAGCGCCCAGCCCAATGACATCAGGGGACTGGCGGGCGTGGGCCACAGCCATTGCCACAAGCGCGAGCGCTTGGGCGGCGCGGCAGGCGCGGGGCGGGCTTGTTCCGCCAGTGTGCGCAGGAATTCTGTGTCACGCTCGGCCTGGCCGATTTCGTTATGGGCGATCTGGCGCGCCTGCGCCAGCAGGCGCCATTCGTCGACCTCGGCCTGCAACGCGGGGTCGCGTGCCAGCTCGGCCTCGAATACGCGATGCTCGTCCGGGGTCATCTCCCCGGATAGATAAGACAGTACGCGGTCTTCTGACATGGTCAGTCCATTCCTTTGCGCGTGCAGTCGCTCACCAGCTTGCGCGCGGCATGCAGGCGGCTCTTGACGGTCGGCACGTGCAGATCCTGCTGCTTGGCAATCTGTTCCATCGGCACTTCGTCCAGGTACAGGAACATCGTGGCGCGCAAGGTGTCGCTCAACTTGTTCAGGCAATCGCGCATGCGTTGCACGACGGACAGGTGTTCATACGCCTTGGCGGGGTCCGAGAAGGGCGACGGGTCGCCCACGTCGTGCGCCTCGTCGAAGACGTTGTCGTCCTGCGCGGCATCGGCATCCGGACCATTCCATGGCACTTCGCGCCGCGTGCGCCGATGCATCTGGATCAGCTCGTGCAGCGAGCCCCGGTACAGGTAGCCGCCCAGCTTGCTGACCGCCAATTCATGCGCGGCCCAGCCGCCAGGCGGCTGGCCGTGCTGCAGCCCTTCGTCCTTGAACGTGCGTGTTTGCAGGAATTTCATCAGCGCGTTGTTGAACGCATCCACGACGCCCTCGGGCGAGGCGTTGAAGAATTTCTTGCGCAGCTTCAGCGTGATGTGCTGCTCGGCCTTGTTGCGGAATTCCAGCGCGTAGCGCGGATCCGCATGCATGATGCGCAGCAGAGCGTCGACGTTGTTGATGACGTAGCGCTTGGGTTCGAGCGAGTTCATGGTTCAGGTTCTTGTTGTCGAACTGGACGCAATAAACGTCAGCCCTGCGGCACGGAAAGCCGCCGCCCTGCATGGCGAGGGCAGCGGCACCTTAGCCGCGCAAGGGCGGAAAATCAAGCAGGGCGGCGCAGCATGGCCACGCCGCGAATGGCGAAGCCCACCACAATCGCCAAGGACAGATAAAAGCCGAAGCCGAAGCTCAGGCTGCTCCAGATGCTGGAAGCCATGTCGCCTGCCATGTTGCGGCTGGCGCGCGAATTGCCCATGAAACCGGCGAACTGGCGCGTGGCTTCCATCAATTCACGCACTTGCGAGATGACGCCCATCAGCGCGATCAACCACAGCGCCAGCGGCAGGAAGTAGCCCAGGCGCGCGGCGCGTTGCGGCATCAGCGAGGGCAGCAAGGGGCCGACCACGGCCAGCAGCCACAACAGCGCATAGATGCCCGCGCCCGTCGACTGGCCGCCCATCGAACCCTGCATGCCGCCGCCGTTCTGCAAGCGCAGCAGGTCATAGAAACTCAGGCTGGCGTTCGAGCCCATCATGCGCATCGTCAGTACCGAGAACACGGTGGTCGCCAACAGGAACAGCAGCGCGCCCACGGCATCGCCCCGGTTGACGCGTGCGGCGGCGGTGGCGGCCCAGCGGCCCCCGTGCGTCCTGGCCTGGGTCAATACGTCGCGCAGCTCTTTTCCTTGCATGGTCATTCCTTTATGGGTTGCGGCAGTGATGCCTGTATCAATGGCTATGCGCGGGGAGCGAAAAAGTTCGATTTATTTTTGTCGAATTTATTTCGAACCTTTTTGCCCGCCGTGCGTAGCAGGAGGCATGGGCGCGGATTTCCCGACGCCATCCATCCATACGGAGCATTGCCTCATGTCCAATTCCACCGCCCTGACCACCCTGTACCAAACCGTGGTGCAAGAAGAACTGGGCCTGGTCGCCCGCATCGACGAAGACGGCGACGTGCTGTTTCGCCATCCCGATCTGGGCACCATGTTTTTCAGCTTGAGCGAATCCGATCCCGAGTTCCTGCGTCTGGCTTACCCCAGCTTCGTGGACGCCGAGGAACTGGGCCTGACCCGCGCGCAATTGCTGGACGTCATCAACGCGGTGAACCATCGTTGCAAGGCGGTCAAGCTGAGCCTGCCGCTGGACCGTGCGGGTAAGCCGGGTCGTGTGACGGCGTCGGTGGAATGCTTTGTGGCCGCGCCCGACACGCTGCCGGCCGAAGCCCTGCTGCGCGGCATCGTGGCGCGTTGCGTCAGCGTGATTCGCCACACGGCGGGCGAGCTGGTCAAGGACGCGCTGGAGCTCAAGCAGGGCGCGGCAAGCTGAGTCCCAAAGGCCAGCGGAATTGAAACAAGCCTGGCCCTGCCTTGTAACTTTGAGATACATTGCGGGGCCGGTTTCCCGACCCACGTTGATTTCGATGCACCTGTTCTTATTCCGTTCGCTGACCCTGCGCTTGTTGACCATGCTGTTGTTGCTGGGAGGGTTGAGCGCGTGCGCGGTCAAGACCAATTCCCGAGGCGGCCTGGTGTACAGCGTGGACACCGCTGCCTTGTTCGGCACCGAGATCGGTCAATTCCCCTTGCAGGACGGGGGCGTCGGCACGTTGCGGCGCGAAGGCAAGAACTTCTCGGTCAAGCTGTCCGGCAACCAGCGCGTGGTGCCGCTGAACAACCTGGAGTCGGCGCGCATCGCGCGTACCGAAAACGTCGGGTCGCGCACCGTCGTCGTCATCGAGACGCAGCGGCGCAACTGCGATTACCGCTATACCGTGCTGGCGATCGAAGGCTCCGATGTGCTGTCCTGGGAGCTGGGCAACTGCCGCGACCGACCCGCCGTGCTGGTGCAGGACGATCGCTCCGCGATGACGCTGGACTTTCCCAAGGGCTCGGTCATTGAACGCTTCGTCTACACGCAGGATGGCCGCATGCGCCGTGGCGACCTGAAATCGGTCGCCGGCATGAATCCGCGCGCCAAGCCGTTCGCGGACGAATCCTTGTATCCCGCGGGCTATCTGGAATCCTTGCGCCAGTACGGCGTCTATCCGCCGCCCGCCGCGCCTGCCGCCAAGCCCAAGCCCGGACGGTCGGCCAAGCCCGCCAAGCCGTCCAAGCCCGCGCCGGCCACCGGCGCGATGCAAGCGGAGTCCGCCGACGCTTCGGTCTCCAGTGGTGGCCGCGTGGTCCCGCCGCCGCCGCAGCGCGTGCCCGGCAATGATGCGCCCGCCGCCAGCGCAGCGCCCACGCGTACCAGCGCGTCGCGCACGCCGGCCAAGCTGGACCTGCCCGACGAGGAAATCACCTCGACCCGTATCGACCTGAGAGATTGACGTGCGGCAAGCCCAGATTCGCCAGATCCTTGTCCTGATCGCCCTGACCGTTGTCTACCTGAGCTTTGAACTCGGTTTCAATGCGCGCCTGCTGGACGTGGTGGGCAGCCGCGCCACGCCGCATGACATCGAAGAACTGGAATTTTTCGGCCGCACGCTGTCGGGCATCGCCGCCGCGCTGGTGGTGCTGCAAGTGCTGTGGACGCGCCGCCTGCGCACGGGCGGCCGGCCTTCGTTCCTGAAGATCGCGGTGGCCTGCGCCGTGACCGCGCTGCTGGTGTTCAGCGCCATCAAGCTGCTGGTGAACGTACTGGTCGATACGCGCGATGCGGACTTTCGCCGCGTGGCTACCAACGCCGGCCTGCTTCAGCGCTCGCTGGTGCAGGGCGATCTGCATCTGGACGGCCTGGTGGACGACGGCGTTTACGCGCGGCCCGAGGGCAAGGCGTTCCTGGCTGTGTTCCAGGTGCTGCTGTCCAACATCGACAATCTGGATGAAAAGGTCGAGCCCAAGAAGCGGCAGGTCATTCGCAGCGACCTGCAACGCCAGATGAAGACCTTTTCCTTCGATGGCCGCGACGTGCGCATGACCGCGCCGGGCATACGGGGCTATCACCAGGTCTATACCAGCGTGATGCAATCCGTCGCGGACCGCTGGAAGAAATACGCGGGCGTGCCGGTTGCGTCCGACATCGGCCTGGCGCGCGAACAGGATCGCGCATGGCTGGATTACCGCAACAGCCTGTCGCGGCGCGGCTGGACGCCCGAACGCGTGCCGGCGCGCTATCAGGGCCGCGTGACGCAGGACGTGCGCAAGCGTATTCCCGTGCCGGCCGACTGGCAGCCGCATGATCGCGACACGTTCAACGAGGCGGTCGCGCAGCAGTATTGGAAGACCATGCGCAGCCGCACCGTGCACGTGGAAGGCGACGCCATTCCGCCCGGCCTGTCGTACGAAGATTTCGTGGCGCGGCCCGGCGTGCAGAAGCTGCTGCGCCAGACCTTGATGGTGCCGGCTAGCATGAGCGTGGCCGCCAACTACACCGATCCCGCCAGCTTCAAGCGCCTGTACGACGGCATGCTCGATCGCGCCGTCGACGAAGCGCTGCCGCGTTTTTCCGCTAACGCGGTGGACTTCCAGCGCGGCGGCCAGCATCAGAAGCTGGGCGAGGACGCGGCCCGCGCGGCCATCGTGCCACCGGTCGCGCTGCTCTGTTCGCTGCTGGGCGCGGTGGGCCACTTCGCCAAGCTGCTGTACCTGATCGCCAAGCTGATCGTCTGGCTGCGCACGCCTGCGGGCCAGCAGCCCGGACGGACCGCCACGCGCGCGGCGGGGCTGGCGCTGGTGCTGACGCTGGTGTGCGTGTGGACGGCGTTTTCGTTCATGCAGAACAACGTGACCCAAAGCGAGCTGTTCCAGCAGATGTCGCGGGCCGAACTCGGGCGGGATGATGAGTCCCTTGGGCAAGCCTTGCGCCGCCGCGTGCTGGCCAACGTGGCGCACGTGGTGGTGGTGGGCCAGGCCTACACCTATCCCTTCAACGAAGCGGTGCGCACCCGAGTGCTGGGCGGCATCAAATACGGATACCACGGCGATGCAAGCTAGGCGTTGGATGGCGGCGGCGCTGATCGCCGTGACGCCCTGGTCGGCAGTCAGCGCAGCCTGCATGGGCATGCAGGTGCATGCGCATCGCGGCGCGCCCACGCTGCCGGAGAATTCGCTGGCGTCCATCCGCGCGGCCTATGCGGGCCAGTGGGATGGCGTGGAAATCGATATGCAGCGGCTGAAAGATGGCCGCTGGGTGCTGCACCACGATGTGCTGACCGGCCGCACCGTCAGCGGCGTGGGACGCCGCGCCGTGCTGCAACTGAGCAGCGCGGATTGGCGCGGCGCGAAGCTGATGGGGCAGGGCGGCGGGCAGCCGCCGCCTTTCCTGGACGATGCCCTGCAAGTGGCGGCCGCGCAGCCGGCCAAGACCTTCAACGCCGAGCTCAAGGTCGTCTACCGCGACTGCGCGCCGGTGGGCAAGCTGGTCGCGGGCATGAAGGCCACGTTGCCGCACGGCAACTGGATGATTACGTCAGCCTTTCCCGAAGCGCTGCGCTGCGTGCGCGGCACCGACGCGCAAGGCTATCTGGGCCTCATCGTGTTCGATCCGCGCCATGCGGAATCCGTCAGTGCAAATCCGCTGGGCAAGTACGTCGCGCAGCGCGCCACCGCGCCCAAGCTCGACCGGCAATGGCTGGCCACGCTTGCCAAAACGGTGGGCGCGCCCGTCGGCGTACACGTGGACGCGATGACGCTGGCCGCCAACCCGCGCCTGCTGCGCGACGCGGCCGCCCAGTCGGTGCGCGTCTTCGTCTACGCGGTGGGCGGCGACGCGGCGTTGGCGCAACAATTGCGTACAACCAGGCAGCGGGAAGGCTATCTTCCATCGGGCGTCATCATCGATGGCGACGCGCAGGCATTTTGCCAGGCGCTGGGCGGTTGAAAGTCCGGCGTTTGGGCATACACTTGGCGGCTTGATTTTCCTTTCCCCTGCCGCAAGGAAACGCCATGCAAGCCCGCGCGATCTTGTTCCTGTCCTGCCTGCTGATGGCGGGAGCTGCCCACGCCGGATCGGCGCCGGCCGAGTTGTCGTGTCTGTCGGATAGCGGCAAGGTCGCCTTGAAAGGCGTCATCCCTTCGCCGTCTTCCGAAGAGCTGGACCTGACCCTGAGCTACTTCGACGCGACGGTCGCTTTCAACGACCGCAGCACCGAAGGCAGCTATGTGGTGTCCGATTTTCCGCAATCCGTGTTCCTGTTGCTGGTGCCGTCGCAAGGCGCGGCGCTGACGCTCTACGCGCTGCCCTCCAGCATGGCGGTGGAAAAGACCAGCGACAGCGGCGACATGGCGGGCAAGTTCCAGGCCAAGTTGAAGGCGCCCCGTCCACGCTCGGCCACGGGCGTGCAGACCTCGGCAGCGCTGACCGCCACGCTGAACTGCGAGTACCG
Source organism: Achromobacter piechaudii NBRC 102461 (assembly GCF_001571245.1). Taxonomy (GTDB): domain Bacteria; phylum Pseudomonadota; class Gammaproteobacteria; order Burkholderiales; family Burkholderiaceae_B; genus Achromobacter; species Achromobacter piechaudii. The sequence continues at coordinate 93,605 of NZ_BCTK01000006.1, forward strand.
GTATTCGCTGTAAGACCACGCGCAGTGGCGCAAGCCTCGTCACGCAAGCTTCGGTCGAACCCACAACGTAAAACTATTCGCCGCCGGCATCGGGCCGTCGGTATCAGGTCCCCGTATCAGGCCGCCCCAAGAAGCGGCTCTTTCCTAGGAGACAAGCATGCAGTCAACCCCTCTGGCGGACGAGCCGCCGCTTTGCCTGGCGCCGTTGCCCGACATGGACGCGGCCACCTTCGACATTCCGCCCGGCGCTTGCGATACGCACGCGCACGTGGTGGCGGCCGATCCCTCAGCCTATCCACTGGTGCCCGAACGGACCTACACGCCGCCGCCCGCGCCCGAATCCGCCTACCTGGGCATGCTGCAAAAGACCGGCATGTCGCGCGGCGTGCTGGTGCAGATCAGCGTGTACGGCACCGACAATCGCTACATGCTGGAGGTGCTTGGCCGTCATCCCGACACCTTGCGCGGCATCGGCGTCGTGTCGCCGGAGGTCACCGACCAGGAGCTGGAACGCATGCATGCGGCCGGCGTGCGCGGCTTGCGCATCAATGTGCTGTTCGGTGGCGGTATCGGTTTTGACGCCATGGAAACCCTGGCGCATCGCATCGCCGGCCTGGGCTGGCACATGCAGTTCCTGATGGACGCGCGTCAACTGCCCGAGCTGCTGCCGCGCATGCGCAAACTGCCGGTGCCCGGCGTGGTGGACCACATGGGCCACATGCCCGTGTCCGAGGGCGTGGACAGCGCGGGCTTTCAGGCGCTGCGGCATCTGGTGCAGGACCACGGCTGGTGGGTGAAGCTGTCGGGCGCTTACCGCATCAGCGAACGCTTCGACGATTTCAGCGACGTGACTCCCTGGGCGCAGGCGCTGATCGACACGGCGCCCGACCGCATGCTGTGGGGCAGCGACTGGCCGCACGTCCACCAAACCCGCATGGTCAACACGGGCCGGCTGCGCAACCAGCTTGCGCTGTGGGCGCCGGACCCGGACGTGCGCCACCGCATCCTGGTCAGCAATCCCGAACGCCTGTACGGCTTCGCTCCGCTGCGATAGCCGCGCGTAATCAGCACAACAGAGAGACAAGCCATGCAATGGTATAGAGAGCTGAACAAGACCGAACGGCGCACCTTCATCGCGGCGTTCGGCGGCTGGGCCATCGACGCGCTGGACTTCATGGTGTTCACCTTCGTGATCGCCACGCTGATGACGTTGTGGGGCATCGACAAGGGCCAGGCGGGCATGCTGGGCACCGTGACGCTGCTGTTCTCCGCCATCGGCGGTTGGCTGGCCGGCATCCTGGCCGACCGCTACGGCCGCGTGCGCGTACTGCAATACACGATTCTTTGGTTTTCGGCGTGCACAGTGGCCATCGGCTTCGCGCAGAGCTTCGAGCAACTGTTCGTGCTGCGCGCGCTGCAAGGGCTGGGCTTTGGCGGCGAATGGGCCGTGGGCTCGGTGCTGATGGGCGAGATCGTGCGGGCCGAACATCGCGGCAAGGCGGTCGGCACCGTGCAAAGCGGTTGGGCGGTGGGTTGGGGCGCGGCGGCGATCCTGTACACGATCGCCTTTTCGGTGCTGCCGTCCGATTGGGCGTGGCGCAGCCTGTTCTGGATAGGCGTGCTGCCCGCGTTCCTGGTGCTGTACATCCGCAAGAACGTGCCCGAACCCGAAGTGTTCCAGCGCGCGCAGGCCAAGGTGCAGGCCGGTGAAGCGCGTGCTTCGTTCTGGACGATCTTCTCGCCGGCGCTCATCAAGACCACGGTCATCACCGCCATCCTGTGCACGGGCGTGCAGGGCGGCTACTACGCCATCACGACGTGGTTGCCGACCTACCTGAAACTCGAACGCAACCTGTCGGTGCTGAACACGGGCGGCTACCTGATGGTCATCATCTTCGGGTCGTTCTGCGGCTACATCGCGGGCGCTTATCTGGCCGACCGCCTGGGCCGGCGCGCCAATCTGCTGATCTTCTCGGTGCTGTCCACCATCAGCGTCTATGCCTACACGCAACTGCCGCTGACCGATCATCAGATGCTGTTCCTGGGCTTTCCGCTTGGCTTTGCCGCCTCTGGCATTTTCAGCGGTATCGGCGCCTATCTCACCGAACTCTTCCCGTCGGGAGTGCGGGCGTCCGGCCAGGGTTTTGCCTACAACTTCGGGCGCGGCATTGGCGCCCTGTTTCCCAGCCTGGTCGGCTTTCTGAGCCAGACGCACGGCCTGGGTTGGGCCATCGGCGCATTCGCCACGGGCGCGTACGCGGTGGTGATCGTGACGGCGCTGCTGCTGCCGGAAACGAAGGGACGCGTGCTGGACTGAGCGCGCCGCTTGCGGTGCGGATGCGAGAGAAGGCCTGGGCCAAGCGCCCAGGCCTTTTTTGTTGCGGCCAGGGTTTACCCGATATGGCGACGCAGCCTAAATTTGTATGATGACCCGATAACTTGAACTCAAGAGACAAGCATCATGCCGGCCCGTCCGATCCTCTTTTCCATTGCCATCGCCCACCTCGACCCCCGCCTTGCCGGGTGTTACGCATGACCGAAGAATCGCGCGTCCGCGAAGAAATCTGCATCGTCGGGGCCAGCCTCTACCAGCGTGGCTATACGGTCGGGGCGGCGGGCAACATCAGCGCCCGGCTCGATGATGGCTGGTTGATCACGCCCACCGACGCCTGCCTGGGGCGGCTGGACCCCGCCGAACTGGCCAAGGTCGATCTGGACGGCAACTGGGTGTCGGGCGCCAAGCCGTCCAAGACGCTCGTGCTGCATCAGGGCATCTACCGCGCCAGCCCCGAATCGCGCGGCATCGTGCACACGCATTCCACGCACCTGGTCGCGCTGACGCTGGCCGGCGTGTGGCGGCCCGACGAAGTGCTGCCGCCCATCACGCCGTATCAGGTCATGAAGGTCGGCCGGATTCCCTTGATTCCTTATCGCCGCCCCGGCGATCCGCAAGCCGCCGCCGAGGTCGCCGCCGTGGCCTCGCAAGTGCGCGGCGCGCTCTTCGAAAGACTGGGCCCGGTGATGTGGGAGCGTTCCGTCGCGCACGCCTCGTATGCGCTGGAAGAGCTTGAAGAAACCGCGCGTCTTTGGCTGATGAGCCAGCCGCGCCCCGCGCCGCTGTCCGCCGATGCGCTGGAAGAACTGCGCGTGACCTTCGGCGCGCGCATCTAGAACCCTCAGCCGTACAAAGCTGCCTGGCCGCGCAAGCGCGGACCGGGGCGGCGCACCCCTTCTGGAGACTTTGCATGCCCCCGATGGAATTGACCTCCGGCGCGAACGTGGCCGCCCACGCCGCGCCGCAACCCGAATCGCGCGAGACGGCGCGCGCCTACGCCAAAGTGTTTTGGCGCCTCGTGCCGTTTCTGATGCTGTGCTATGTCATCGCCTACCTGGACCGCGTCAACGTCGGCTTCGCCAAGTTGCAGATGTCGCAGGACCTGGGCTTCAGCGAAACCGTGTTCGGCCTGGGCGCCGGCGTGTTCTTCATCGGCTACTTCCTGTTCGAAGTGCCCAGCAATCTGCTGATGCACCGCCTGGGCGCGCGCATCTGGATCGCGCGGATCATGATCACGTGGGGCATCCTGTCCGGCATGTTCATGTTCGTCGAGACGCCCACCGGCTTTTACATCCTGCGCTTTCTGCTCGGGCTGGCCGAAGCAGGCTTCTACCCCGGCGTGATCCTGTACCTGACCTACTGGTATCCCGCGCACCGGCGCGCCAAGATCATCGCGCTGTTCATGTCCGCGATTCCCGTGGCCGGCATCTTCGGCAACCCCCTGTCGGGCTGGATCATGGAGGCCTTCCATGGCACGCACGGATTGCAGGGCTGGCAATGGATGTTCCTGATCGAAGCGATACCCGCGCTGCTGATCGGCGTGGTGACGATCATGTACCTGGACAACGGCATCGCCAGCGCCAAGTGGCTGACGCCCGATGAAAAGCAGCTGCTGACGCGCGAGATCGAACAGGACCAGAAGCAGGCAGGCACGCAAAAGCACTCGCTTGGCGCCGTGTTCTCCGACGCGCGCGTGTGGTGGATGTGCCTGATCTACTTCGCGTTTGTCGCCGGCCAATATGGCCTGACGTTCTGGATGCCCACGCTCATCAAGTCCACCGGCGTGACGGGCGCCTTCAATATCGGCCTGCTCAGTGCAATTCCGTTCCTCTGCGCGATTGTCGTCATGAACCTGCTGGGCCACTCGGCCGACAAGCGGCGCGAACGCCGCTGGCATCTGATCGTGCCGGCGCTGGCGGGCGCGGTGGGCTTTACCGCCGCCGCCTCGTTCGCGGACAGCACGGTGATTTCGCTGATCTGCCTGTCTATCGCAGCGGCTGGCGTGCTGACCTGCGCGCCGCTGTTCTGGTCGCTGCCCACGGCGTTCCTGTCGGGCACGGCGGCGGCGGCGGGCATTGCCATCGTCAACTCGGTAGGCAACCTTGCCGGCTTCGCGAGCCCCTACATGATCGGCTACCTGAAGGACCTGACGCAGTCCACCGCCTCCGGCATGTACGTGCTGGCGGCGGTGCTGGTGATCGGCGCCATCGCGGTCTGGTTCACGCCGGCCAGGCTGGTCAACCGTTGACGCGCCGCGCCGACGCAACCGTTATTGAATGAAGGAGTCGCCATGCCGCGCCTGGCCGCCAACCTGACCATGATGTACACCGAGCACGCCTTCCTGGACCGTTTCCAGGCCGCCGCCAGCGATGGCTTCACGGGCGTGGAGTTCTTGTTTCCCTATGACTACGCGGCTGCCGACATTGCGGCGCGGCTGCGAGATAACGGCCTGACGCAGGCGCTGTTCAATGCGCCGCCCGGCGACTGGGCGGCGGGCGAGCGCGGCATTGCGTCCTTGCCCGGCCGCGAAGAGGAATTCCAGCGCGGGCTGGATCAGGCGCTGGCCTACGCCGCGCAGCTGGGCAATCGCAGCTTGCACGTCATGGCAGGCTTGATCCAGCCGGGCGAGGACCGCGCCGCGCACCGCGAGGTCTATCTGAAGAACCTCGCGCATGCGGCCCGCCAGGCGGCATCGGCCGATATCGTCGTGGTGATCGAACCCATCAACACGCGCGACATTCCCGGCTTCTTCCTGAACCGCCAGGACGATGCGCAAGCCATCTGCGCCGAGGTCGGCGCGCCGAACCTGAAAGTGCAGTTCGATTGCTATCACTGCCAGATCGTCGAAGGCGACATCGCCGTCAAGCTCGAACGCGACATGGCCGGCATCGGCCACATCCAGATCGCCGGCGTGCCCGAGCGCCACGAGCCCGACGTCGGCGAATTGAACTACCCCTACCTGTTCGACCGCATCGATGCCCTGGGCTACACGGGCTGGATCGGCTGCGAATACCGGCCGCGCGCCCGCACCCGCGAGGGCCTGGGCTGGGCCCGGCCTTACCTGCACAACCACTGAGCGACCCATCATGAAAATCCTGATCACCGGCGGCGCCGGATTCCTCGGCCAGCGCCTGGCTCGCAAACTGCTGGAGCAGGGCACGCTCACGCTGGATGCGAACGGCCCGCAAGCCATCACCCGCATCGATCTGCTGGACGTCGTCAAGACCGACGCGTTCACCGACCCGCGCGTGCAATCCTGCGTGGGCGACATCGCCGACCCCGCCGTGCTGCGCCAGGCCATCGACACCGATACACGCGCCATCTTCCATCTGGCGGCCATCGTCAGCGGACAGGCCGAAGCCGATTTCGACCTTGGCATGCGCATCAACCTGGATGCTTCGCGCGCCTTGCTGGACGTTTGCCGCGCGCTGGGCCACCGGCCGCGCGTCGTCTTCACCAGCTCGGTCGCGGTGTATGGCGGCGATCTGCCGGCCACCGTGCGCGATGACACGGCCTTGAATCCGCAATCGTCCTACGGCACGCAGAAGGCGATTGCCGAGCTGCTGCTGGCCGACTACACGCGACGCGGCTTCGTGGACGGGCGCGTGCTGCGCCTGCCCACCATCAGCGTGCGTCCCGGCCGCCCCAACGCCGCTGCCTCGTCGTTTGCCAGCGGCATCATCCGCGAACCCTTGAACGGCGAACCCGCCGTCTGCCCCGTCAACGCCGACACGCGCTTGTGGCTGTTGTCGCCGCGCGGCGCCATCCAGGCCCTGATCGCCGGTTGCGAACTGCCAGCCGACGCCGTAGAGGACCGCATGCCGATCAACCTGCCTGGCGTGTCCGTCACGGTGTCCGACATGGAGCAGGCGCTGCGCGAGGTGGCGGGCGATGACGTTGCCGACCGCATCACGTGGCGGCCCGACGAGCGCGTGGAACGCATCGTCGGCAGTTGGCCCGGCCAATGGGACACCACCCGCGCCGCGCGCCTGGGCTTGAAGGGCGACGCCAGCTTTGCCGACACCATCCGCGCCTACATGGCCGACGACATGCCGCGTTCCAACGCGGCCTGATCGACTCCATTCGACGCCTGTTTCGATATCCCGGACCCTGACACCATGAGCCATCCACAATCTTCCTCCCGCCGCGTTGGCGTCATCGGCCTGGGCGCCATGGGCGTGGGCATCGCGCAGAGCCTGCGACGCGCCGGCCACGCCGTGTACGTCTACGACATCCGCCCCGACGCCACGGCCGCGTTCGCCGCTGACGGCGGCGTCGCCTGCGCCACGCTGGCCGACATGGGCGCCGCCTGCGACATCGTCATCAGCGTTGTCGTCAACGCCCAGCAGACCGAATCCGTGCTGTATGGCGAAGGCGGCATCGCGCCGCACCTGCGCGCGGGCGCGGTGTTCGTGATGTGTTCCACCGTCGATCCCAACTGGTCCATCGCGCTGGAATCGCGCCTGGCCGAACAGGACGTGCTGTACCTGGACGCGCCGATCTCCGGTGGCGCGGCCAAGGCCGCCGCCGGCCAGATGACGATGATGACGGCGGGCAGCGCGGCGGCGTACGCCGTCTGCGGCGATGTGCTGGAATCCATGGCGGGCAAGGTCTACCGCCTGGGCGAGCGCGCGGGCGCGGGCAGCAAGGTCAAGATCATCAACCAGTTGCTGGCCGGCGTGCATATCGCCGCCGCCGCCGAAGCCATGGCGCTGGGCCTGCGCGAAGGCGTGGACGCCGACGCGCTGTACGAGGTCATCACGCACAGCGCCGGCAACAGCTGGATGTTCGAGAACCGCATGCCGCACGTGCTGGCGGCCGACTACACGCCGCTGTCCGCCGTGGACATCTTCGTCAAGGATCTGGGGCTGGTGCTGGATACGGCCCGCCACAGCAAGTTCCCGCTGCCGCTGGCCTCGACCGCGCATCAGATGTTCATGCAGGCGTCCACCGCCGGACATGGACGCGAGGACGACAGCGCCGTCATCAAGATTTTTCCGGGCATCACATTGCCGGAGGCCAAATGAGCATCAAACTGGGCTGTATCGCCGACGACTTCACGGGGGCCACCGACTTGGCAAACAATCTGGTGCGCGCCGGCATGCGCACGGTGCAGACCATCGGCGTGCCGGATGCGCCGCTGCGCGGCGATGCGGACGCGGTGGTTGTGGCGCTCAAGACCCGCACGCTGCCTGCGTGCGAGGCCGTGGCGCAATCGCTGGCTGCGTTGCACTGGCTGCGTGAGCAGGGCGCAGAGCAGATCTATTTCAAGTATTGCTCGACCTTCGACAGCACGCCCGAGGGCAATATCGGGCCGGTGACCGATGCGCTGATGACGCAGTTGAACACCGCGTTCACCATCGCCACTCCCGCGTTTCCCGACAACAAGCGCACCGTCTTCAAGGGCTATCTGTTCGCGGGTGATGTTCTGCTCAACGAATCGGGCATGCAGCATCATCCGCTCACGCCGATGACCGACCCGAATCTGGTGCGCGTGTTGCAGGCGCAGACCACGCGCAAGGTCGGGCTGATCGACTACAGCGTGATTGCGCAAGGCGTTGACGCCATCGCCGCGCGGATCCAGGCCTTGCAGCAGGACGGCGTCGAGATCGCCATCGTGGATGCCGTGTCGAACGAAGACCTGTTGACGCTGGGCGCCGCGCTGCGTGGCATGCCGCTGGTCACGGCGGGTTCCGGCGTGGCGATCGGCTTGCCGGCCAATTGGGGGCTGTCCGAATCCAGCGCCGCGCCGCGTGCGCGCGTGCCGGGTTTGCAGGCTGTGGTGGCGGGCAGTTGCTCCACCGCCACGCAGGCGCAGGTGGCGGCTTTTGTCGAGAGCGGCCGGCCCGCGCTGGCGCTGGATCCGCTGCGGCTGGCGGCGGGCGAAGACGTCGTGGGCGAGGCGCTGGAATGGGCCGCGCCGCGCATGCAGGACGGCCCCGTGCTCATCTATTCCACCGCCGCGCCGGAGCAGGTCAAGGCGGCCCAGGGCGCGCTGGGCGTGGCCGAGGCGGGCGCGATGATCGAAGCGGCCGTCGCGCGCATCGCGGTCGGTCTGGTCGAGCGCGGCGTCGGCCAATTGATCGTCGCGGGCGGCGAGACCTCGGGCGCGGTGGTGCAGGCGCTGGGACTTGCCCAGATTGAAATCGGTCAGCAGATCGATCCCGGCGTGCCATGGTGCGCCGGCTATTCATCCGTCGCGGGGCGCGACCTCAGCATTGCGCTGAAGTCCGGCAACTTTGGCGCGCGCGATTTCTTCATCAAGGCGTTTCGCTGACGCGGATCGCCGCAAGACCAGGAGACAGGCATTGGCCAGCACACAACACAACACGCTCAAAGGCGGCTTGAAGTCGCGCCACCTGACGATGATGTCCATCGCCGGGGTCATCGGGGCGGCGCTGTTCGTCGGCTCCGGCAAACAGATCGCGTTGGCCGGCCCGGCCGTCATCCTGGCCTATCTGGGCGGCGGCATCCTGGTCATCCTGGCCATGCGCATGCTGGGCGAAATGGCGGTGGCGCAACCCGATACGGGTTCGTTCTCGACCTACGCCGACCGCGCCATCGGCCGCTGGGCCGGCTTTACCATCGGCTGGCTGTACTGGTACTTCTGGGCCTTGCTGATGGGCTGGGAAGCCTATGTGGCGGGGCAGATCCTGCACGGCTGGTTCCCCGTCGTGCCGGATTGGGGCTATGCGCTGTTCATCACCGTGGCGCTCATCGTCGTCAACTTCATGAACGTGCGCAACTATGGCGAATTTGAATTCTGGTTCGCGCTCATCAAGGTGATCGCGATCGTCGCGTTCCTCATCATCGGCAGCCTGGCCGTGGTGCACCTGTGGCCGTGGGGCGAGGCGCGTGGCGTGTCGCAACTGACCGCGCAGGGCTTCATGCCCAATGGCATCAAGTCGGTGGTGGTGGCGATGCTGGGCGTGATGTTCGCCTTCATCGGCGCGGAGATCGTCACGGTGGCCGCCGCCGAGTCGGCCGACCCCGCCCGCGAAATCATCAAGACGACGTGCTCGGTGGTGTGGCGCATCTGCCTGTTCTACGTAGGTTCCATCTTCCTGATCGTCTGCCTGGTGCCGTACAACGACCCCTTGCTGTCGCAGCCTACGCACGGCAGCTACAACGTGGCGCTGGCGGGCTTGGGCGTGCCGCACGCGCAGGCCATCGTGAATTTCATTGTGCTGACCTCGGTGTGCAGCTGCTTCAACTCGGCGCTCTACACGGCCTCGCGCATGCTGTATTCGCTGTCCACGCGCGGCGATGCGCACCGCATCATGCAGGTGACCGGACGCCGCACCGGCACGCCGTATGTCGGGGTGCTGGTCTCCAGCGTGTTTGCGTTCGTCGCCGTGTGGATGATGGCTACGTCCAAGATGGATCTTTACGACGTGTTGATGCAGGCCACGGGCACCATCGCGCTGTTCGTGTATCTGGCCATCGCGCTGTCGCAGCTGCGCATGCGTTACCGGCTACAGGCGCAGGGCGTCGAACTGAAATTCAAGATGTGGTGCTTCCCGTGGCTGACCTACGCGGTCATCGTGTGCATCATTGTCGCGCTGATCACGATGGTGGTCGAAGGCACGTACCGCAACGAAGTGGCGTACACGTCGCTGCTGGCGGGGGTGATCATCCTGATGGGGCTGGCCGCGCAGCGCTGGGACATTGGCACGTCCCGTCGGCGGCTACAGGTCAGCGGTGCGCCCGGCTGAGTCGCTTGGCCGCGTTCACCATATGGATACGGGCGGCTTCGCGCGCGCCTTCGACGTCCTGCTTGCGGATGGCCTCGACGATGGCGACGTGCTCTTGCAGCACGTCGCGCATCAGGTCGGCGTGACGCGCTTCGTTGCCGCGCGTGACGCGCGTGGCCGCTTCCAGGAACTGGCTGACGAAAGCCAGCGTCGTCAGGAAATAGGGGTTGCCCGTGGCGCGCGCGATGCTGCGATGAAACGCCACGTCTTCCTTGACGCCGTCACCACCGGCCGCGACCGATTCTGAAATGGCGGCCAGGGCCTGATCGATTTCCACCATGTCGCGTTTCTTCCGCACCGCCGCCGCCTGCGCGGCGATCTCGGTTTCCAGCGCGCGACGCAGGTCCACCACGTGCAGCACCGCGTCCAGCGAGGTGAGTTCGGTGGCGTCGATGCGCAGCGCCCGATTGCCGGTCAAACCGGTGACGTAGACGCCGCTGCCTTGCCGCGCCTCGACGATGCCATCCTGCCGCAGGCGCGACACCGCTTCGCGGATCACGGTGCGGCTGACGCCGAACTGCTCGGCCAGCGCCGCTTCGGTCGGCAGCTTTTCGCCCGGCAGCACGCGGCCGTCGTCGATCTCGGCGAGCAGGCGTTTGGCGACCGTGTCGGTCAGCGTGGGCTGGGAAGGAAGACGGGGGAACACCATGGATATTGAACGCAGGAAGGGGACGGCAAGCCGGAATCCAGGCCTCGGCCGGGCCCGGCGCCAATGATAACCGGTCGACCGCGGCTATATCGCGGGGCCGGCGTGCGCATCGCGCAGGCAGTCGATGAAACAGCGCGCGGCGGGCGTGGGCGGCGAGTCGGCGCGGGTCAGGATGGACACGCGCGCGGCCGGCAGCTCATGCGCCAGCGCCACTCTGCGCAGGCCACGCGGCAACAGCCGGTGTTCGAACAGATTGCGTACGAAGATGCCCAGCGCGTCGCTGTCCGCGATGATGGCCAGCGCCACGGCGATGGACTGGCACGGGATCACATCGCGCGGGGCGGGCAACTGGTGCGCCGCGAACGCCAGGCTCAACAGATTGGTGGGCGCCTGGATGTTGCCGGGCAGCAGCCACAGCGCGTCGTGCAGCTCGGCCAGCGAACACGCGTGGCGCAACGGATGGCCCGCGCGCGCGCCGACCGCCAGCGGCAGGGTGAACAGCGTGGTGCGGGCAAAGCCATCGTCGATGTCGCCGTCGTATTCCGTTTGCACCAGGAAGTCGTAGCGGCCCGATTCCAGTTGTTCGTGGCTGAACGGCGGCGCCACTTCGTTGAAGGCCACGGCCACCCGGGGCATGCGTGCGCGAAACGCCGCCAGCGCGGCGGGCAGCACGGTCAACGCGGCAGAGCTGACCGCCAGGTTCAAGGTGCCGCCTTCGCCATCGCGCATCTGCCCGATTTCTTCGTGCGCGCGGCGGGCTTCTTGCAGGATGACGACGGCGCGCTTGTACAGCGCATCGCCGTAGGAGGTCAGTTCGATGCCGCGTGCGCTGCGGCGCACCAGTTCCGCGCCCACGCTTTGTTCCAGTTCGCGCAGGCTGCGCGTGGCGGCGGGCTGCGTGACGAACAGGGCGCGCGCCGCCGCGCGGATGCTCCCGTGTTCGGCGATCAGGACAAAAGCGCGAAGTTGACGCAGGTTCATGGGGCAGGGATATAAGAAAAAGTTTTCACTGGAACAAAAATACTGTCTTTTGCTTATCTCGCGCCATCCGTATATTCACGCGGACGGGGCAGGCCAAGCGTCGGGAATCACCGACCACCGCCCCGGCACGGACATCAAGGGGAAAACAATGTCTATCGCCATCGCCGCCGGCTCGGGCCGGCAGAGCCTGCATTCATCGTCGATGCGCCGCCGCGTCATCGCCGGCACCACCATCGGCAACGCGCTGGAGTTCTTCGACTTCACGGTCTTCACGTTCCTGATGCTGATCATCGGGCCGCTGTTCTTTCCGGCCGCCTCCAGCTACGGCCAGTTGTTGTTGACCACGGCCACCTTCGGCGTGGGGTTCCTGATGCGGCCGGTGGGCGGCATGCTGATCGGTTCCTACGCAGATCGTCATGGCCGCCGCGCCGCCATGACGCTGACGCTGTGGCTGATGGGCCTGGGCTGCGCGCTGATCGCCGCCGCGCCCACCTACGCGCAAATGGGCGTGGCGGGCCCGGTGCTGATGGTGCTGGCGCGCTTGATACAAGGCTTCGCGGCGGGCGGCGAGGTCGGCGCGTCCACCACCTTGCTGGTCGAACACGCACCCGCGGACAAGCGCGGCTTTTATTCCAGCTGGCAGTTCGGCAGCCAGTCGCTGGGCGTGATGCTCGGGGCGCTGACGGTGGCGCTGCTGACCGCCGCGCTGACCAAAGAGCAGATGCAGGCGTGGGGGTGGCGCGTGCCTTTCGTCATCGGCATCCTGACCGTGCCCGTGGGCGCGTATATCCGCCGCAACCTGGAAGAGACGCTGGAACCGCCGCGCGCAGGCCAAGGCGTCCATGCCGGGTCGTCGGGCCCTGCGTCGACACACCAGCCGCTGCGCCGCGTCTTCGCCGAGCACAAGGCGCTGGTCGTCAAGGGCATCCTGCTGGTGATCGGCGGCATGGTCTGCGCGCAGATCATCGGCTTCTACATGCCCGCGTATGCCAACAAGGAATTGGGCCTGCCCGCCACGTCCACGCTGTTTGCCAGCGTGGTGCTGGGCGCTATCGGCTTCGTGCTCGCGCCGTTCGTCGGCATGTTGGCCGACCGGGTCGGGCGCAAGAGGGTCATCTTCTGGTCGCGCGCGGCCACGGTGTGCGCCTTGCTGCCTTGCTTCGAATGGCTGGTGTCCGCGCCCAGCACGGCGCGGCTGATGACGGTGATTGCGCTGCTGGCCGTGCTGCTGGCCTTGCAGACCGCGCCGGTCATCACGATGCTGCCCGAGCTGTTTCCCAAGGCCGTGCGCACCACCGGCATGTCGGTCGTGTATGGTCTGGGCATCTCGGTCTTTGGCGGCTTCGCGCAGTTCTTCGTGACCTGGCTGCTGCATGTCACCGGCAACCCCATGGCGCCCGCCTGGTACCTGATGGTGACCGTGACGCTTTCCACCGTGGTGTTGTTCTGGATTCAGGACCGCACCGGCAATGCAATCGACACTCAGGAGGCATGATGCCCAGCAGTACGAGCTACTTTCCCCGCAGTTACGCCGAGTCGCGCGAACGATTCCAAGCCGATGCCGCGCGCCTGGGTGCGAGGGTGGCGTCCTACCCCATCGAGGCGTTGGGCAGCGAGGGCGAGGCCTTGGCGACCGACATCGCGCTGATCGGCCAGCCCGATGCCGAGCGCCTGTTGATCATGACTTCCGCCACGCATGGCGTCGAAGGCTTTTGCGGCGCGGGCTGCCAGTTTTCACTGATGGACGATGCGGCCATGCTGCAACGCGCGCGCCAGGCGGGCGTTGCCTTGCTGCTGGTGCATGCGGTGAATCCCTACGGCTATTCATGGATCGCGCGTACTGACGAAGGCAACGTAGACCTGAACCGCAACGCGCAGCCCTTTGACGGCACGCCGCTGCCGTCCAACCCGGGCTACGGCGCGCTGCATTCCTTGCTGTTGCCCGAGCAATGGCCGCCCAGCGAAGACAACCAGCGCGATCTGGCGCGCTACGTGGCGGAACACGGCCATGCCGCGTTTGCGCAAGCCGTGTCGCGGGGCCAGTACACGCACCCCGACGGGCTGTTCTATGGCGGCGCCGCGCCCGCCGCGTCGCTCGTCAACCTGCGCACCATCCTGCAAACGCACGCCAGTCCTTTCGCGCACATCGGCTGGATCGACGTGCACACCGGCCTGGGGCCGCGCGGCCATGGCGAGAAAATCTACGCCGGCCGCCGCGATGAAGCCGAAGTGGCGCGGGCCCGCCAGTGGTGGGGCCTGGACATCGCCGTGCCGTTCCAGGGGACCTCGGCGTCCGTGGACATCACGGGCCATCTGGCCGGCTTGATCTATCAGGCGTGCCCGCGGTCTTCGCCGACCTTGATGGCGCTGGAATACGGCACCGTGCCGTTCGACGACATCGTGCTGGCACTGCGCGGCAGCAACTGGCTGCGCGCCAACCCGGACGCCCCGGCGGCGCTGCGCCGCGACATCCGCAACGCCACGCAGGACGCGTTCTATTGCCACGCGTATGACTGGCACGGGATGGTGCTGGGCCAAAGCCGCGTCGCGGTGCTGCAAGCCCTCTGCGGGTTGCAAGCGGCGCGCTGACGCTGCGCGGGCGACGGCGTCCGCGTGGCCCCGTCTTCAACACGCGAAGCCCGCTCCGACCCCTTGCCACCTCAAACCTGTTGAAACCTCGGGTTGCACCCGCCGTCGCCAGAGACTGGTGACGGTTGCACCTGCGCGCGAAAACGGCGTCCGGAATTACCCGCAGAAATCGCGCCTGGTTGGGTAATCCCTAGTTGAACCGCGCAGCAACCCGTCGATATGCTTCGGTTAACCGAGAGAACCGAAGAGTTCCAAGCGGAGGAGTTTTGAACCGAGCCGGCACTCGCTGACAAGGAAACAGGATTTGCATAGCGCGCCTCCATTGAACTCGGCCGTCACGGCCACGCGGGTCCAGCCGATACGCGTGATCCCGTGGGCAACGTGGCTGCACCGGGTTTTCGTCGTTCTGATGTATGCGTTCATGCTCTGCCCCATCGTGCTGGTGGTCTGGCTGAGTTTCTTCAAGGACGCCATTCTCTACTTCCCCCCGTCCGGCTACACGCTCTCCTGGTACGTGAAGGCCTGGCAGAACCCTGCGTTCGCCAATGGCTTTCTGTTCAGCTTGCAGGTGTCGCTGGTGGCTGCCGCCATCGGCGTCGTCATGGGCGTGCTGGCGGCCGTGGGCATCTCGCGCTATCGCTTCCGTGGCAGCAAGGGCGTCAACACGTTGCTGCTGTCGCCGCTGCTGATACCCGGCATCGTCGCGGGCGTGGGTATCTATCTGTTCTATCTGCGCGCCGAAGAGATGCTGGACCAGGACATCATTGGCACCTTCGGCGGGCTGGTCATCGCGCACGTCTGCCTGACGATCCCCTGGACGGTGCGCCTGGTCACGGCCGGCATGGCCGGCCTGGACAGCTCCATCGAAGAGGCCGCGCGCAACCTGGGCGCCAGCGCGCCGCGGGCATTCATGCGCGTGACGCTGCCGATGCTGCGCCCGTCCATCGTGGCGGCGGCGCTGTTCAGCTTCGTGGTGTCGTTTGAAAACCTGGAGCTGTCGCTGTCGCTGGTGGGCCCGGGCCGCACCACGCTGCCGATCGCGATCATGCAATACCTGGAATTCAATCTGGACCCGACCATCGCTGCGGTGGCATCGGTGCAAATCTTGCTGTTGGGAATCATCATGCTTGTGACCGACCGCTATGTGAAACTCAGTCAGGTGGTGTAAGAAATGGCGAAGGTCTCAATCGAAAATATCCGCAAGCAGTTTGGCGCGGCGGTGGCGGTATCCGATTTTTCCCTGGAGATCGCCGAAGGCGAACTCGTCACGTTCCTGGGCCCCAGCGGTTGCGGCAAGACCACGACGCTGCGCATGATCGCCGGCTTCATCACGCCGACATCCGGGCGCATCCGCATCGGCGACACCGATGTCACGCGGCTGCCGGTGCATAAGCGCGATACCGGCATGGTGTTCCAGCGCTATGCGCTGTTCCCGCACATGACCGTGGCCGAGAACGTGGCCTTCGGCCTGGAAATGCACAAGGTGCCCAAGTCCGAGCGCGACGCCAAGATCCGCCGCGTGCTGGACATGGTGCGCATGACCGAACTGCGCGACCGGTATCCGCGCCAACTGTCGGGCGGGCAGCAGCAACGCGTGGCGATTGCCCGCGCGCTGGCTATCGAACCCAAGGTGTTCCTGCTGGACGAGCCCTTGTCCAATCTGGACGCCAAGCTGCGTCTGGAAGTGCGCGAAGAGATCCGTTCCTTGCAGCAACGGCTGGGCCTGACCACCGTGTTCGTTACTCACGACCAGGAAGAGGCGCTGGCCATCGCCGACCGCATGGCCATCATGCATGACGGCATCGTGCAGCAAGTGGGCGCGCCGTCCACGCTGTACGAGCGCCCGGCCAATCTGTTCGTGGCCGACTTCCTGGGCAAGATGAACGTGTTCACGGGCAAGGGCCAGGCCGACAACCAGTTTCATACCGATGCGGGGCAACGCATCGCCACGCCGGGCGGCTCGGGCGCGACGCACGTGGGCGTGCGGCCCGAGCGCGTGCGCTTGGCCGAACAGCCCTCGGGCGGCAACGCCCTGGCGGGCGTGGTGGAGTCGTCGCTGTACCTGGGCTCGGTGCTGGAAGTGCGCGTGCAGCTGGAAGGCGGCAACCGCATGATCAGCCAGATCGTCAATGGCGGCGCAGGCCGCGCGCAGCCGGCGCCCGGCGCGCGCGTCTATGCGTGTTTCGAGCCCGAAGACTGCGTGGCCTTCACGCAATAGGAGCCGCCATGACGACCGCAACCGTAGACGGGCGGCCCAGCCGCTGGCTGGGGCCTGGACTGGCCTTTCCCGCATCCCTGGTGGTGCTGGTGATCATCCTGGTTCCCATCCTGCAACTGGCGCGCTACAGCTTCAATCATTTCGATCCGGCGGAGCTGATGCAGACCGCCTTCACTTTCGAGAACTACGCCAAGTTCTTCGGCGACCCCTACTACCGCGACATCTTCTTCACGACGCTGGGCATCGCGGCGCTGTGCACCGTGCTGGCGCTGGTGCTGGGTTTTCCGGTGGCATATTTCCTGGCGCGCACGCAAAGCCGCTACAAGAGCCTGTTCGTGATCCTGCTGGTGTTCCCGCTGATGGTGGGCAACGTGGTGCGCGCGGCGGGCTGGATGGTGGCGCTGGGCAACGCGGGCGTGGTGAACGCCGTGTTGCAGGGGCTGGGCCTGGTCGACCGGCCCATCACGCTGATGTACACGCCCACGGCGGTGGTCATCGGCACCACGGCCGTCGTCATGCCGTACCTGATCCTGACGCTGCAAAGCGTGCTGGAAGGCATGGACTTGTCGGTGGAAGAGGCCGCGCGCAACGTGGGCGCCAACTTCTTCACGACGTTTCGCCGCATCGTGCTGCCGATTGCCGCGCCGGGCGTGGCGGCGGGCACGATGCTGGTTTTCATTCTTTGCATGAACGCCTACGCCACGCCGGTGCTGCTGGGCGGCTCCGGCCTGACGATGATGGCGCCCGCACTGTATGACCAGATCACGCGCGCCTCGAACTGGCCGTTCGGCGCGGCGCTGGCCGTCATTCTGGTCTGCGGCACGCTGGTCATCGCATTGATTTCGAACTGGCTGATCCATCGGCGCTACATCAAGACCATGGCGTCTTGAGCCGAGCCACAACAAGGAAACCCCATGGCATCCGTATTGTTCAAGAACGCGAATCTGCTTGATCCCTTGCAGGCCGACCTGCTGGAAGGGCATCACGTGCTGGTCGAGGACGGCGTCATCAAGGAAGTGTCCGACAAGCCGATCACCAGCGCATCGGCGCAGGTGATCGATGCCGCCGGCCGCACGCTGATGCCCGGCCTGATCGACCTGCACGTGCATGTGCTGGCCACGCAGCTGAACCTGAGCACGCAGGGCGTGCTGCCCGATGCGCTGGTGATGATGCGCGCGGTGCCGATCATGGCGGCGATGCTGCGCCGGGGCTTTACTACCGTGCGCGACGCGGGCGGGGCAGGGTGGGGCTTGAAGTGCGCGGTCAACGAAGGCACGGTCAAGGGGCCGCGTCTGTTCATCTCGGGCCGCGCCATCAGCCAGACGGGCGGGCACGGCGATCCACGTCCGCGTTCCGACCATCTGCGCCCGATGAGCTTTTGCGGTTGCTGCTTCCGCGCAGGCGACATCGGCCGTGTAGCCGATGGCATCGACGACGTGCGCAAGGCGGTGCGCCAGGAATTGCAGATGGGCGCGGACCAGATCAAGATGATGGCCTCGGGCGGCGTCGCATCGCCCACCGATCCCATAGCGTCCTACGGCTATTCGGAAGAAGAGATCCGAGTCATCGTCGAGGAAGCCGCCAGCCGCCAGACCTACGTCATGGCGCATTCCTACACCGCCGACGCCATCGAACGCGCTGTGCGCAATGGCGTGCGCACGATTGAACACGGCAACCTGGTCGACGAGCGCGTGGCGCGTTTCATGGCCGAGAAGGGCGCCTTCGTGGTGCCCACGCTGGTGACCTACGAAGCGCTGGCCAATGAAGGCGCCGACTACGGCCTGCCCGCCGATTCCGTCGCCAAGATCGCTACCGTGCGCACGGCTGGCCTGCACTCGCTTGAGATCTACAAGAAGGCAGGCGTGAAGATCGGCTACGGCTCGGATCTGCTGGGGCCGTCGCAGCGCCTGCAAAGCGATGAATTCCGCATCCGCAATGAAGTCCTGTCCGCGCAGGAAGTGATCCAGTGCGCCACCACCACGGCGGCCGAAGTGCTGAACCAGGTCGGCCAGCTTGGCCGCATCCAGGCGGGCGCATTGGCGGACGTGCTGCTGGTCGATGGCAATCCGTATCGCGATCTGTCGTGTCTGTTGGGGCAGGGCGAGCACCTGGCGCTCATCATGAAGGGCGGCGTGATCGAACATAACGGCCTGGGAGCCTGAACACCATGAGCGATCCCACGTTTTCGCAATCGGAAGTCGGTGAGGAATCCCGCGACGTCAACGCCGCCAAGGGCTGGCATCCGCCGTCGGCGCCCGCCTCGCGCGACCGGGGCCTGGGCCCGTTTCCCCGACTGATCCTGCGCGGCGCGACCATCATCGATGGCACCGGCGCGCCGCCCTGGGGTCCGGTCGACATCGTCATCGAGAACGAGCGCATCACCGCGCTGGTCAACGTGGGCACGCCGCACAAGGCCATCGACCCGAAGCGCCGGCCCGGCCCGGGCGATCACGAAATCGATTGCCACGGCAAGTTCGTCACGCCCGGCTTCGTGGATGCGCACGCGCATATCGGCACGCCGTATCACGCCATGAGCGGCATCGTGCCGCCGGCCGACTACATCTACAAGCTGTGGCTGGCGCACGGCGTGACCACCGTGCGGGAGATGGGTGCGATGGGCGGGCTGGGTTGGACGATGGAGCAGCGCGAGCTGTCCGCCGCCAACAAGATCGCTGCGCCGCGCATGGTGGTGCATTCGGTGTTTCCCGCCGTGAACGACCGCGTCAAGACCATCCACACGCCCGAACAGGGCCGCGAATGGGTGCGCAAGCTGGCCGCGCGGGGCGCCGATGGCATCAAGTTCTTCGGCGCGCCGCCCGCCATCATGGAAGCGGCGCTGGACGAAGCGGCGCAGCTGGGCCTGCGCTCGGGCTGCCACCACGCGCAGATGGCCGTCACCCGCGTGAATGCGCTCAAGTCCGCGCGCTGGGGCCTGACCAGTTCCGAACACTATTACGGCTTGCCCGAAGCGCTGTTCGAAGACCGCGTGGTGCAGTCCTTCCCGACCGACTACAACTATAGCGACGAATACTATCGCTTCGCCGTGGCCGGCCAGACCTTCATGCAGGCAGCGCAACCGGGCTCGGCCAAGTGGCGCCAGGTCATGGATGAATTCCTGGAACTGGGCCACACCTTCGTGCCCACCTTCAACATCTACGACGCCAACCGCGACCTGATGCGGGCGCGCCGCGCCGATTGGCACGACGAGTACACGTGGAAGGCGGTGTGGAAGTATTTTCAACCGCAGCGCGGCGGCCACGGCGCTTACTGGTATCGCTGGAGCACCACCAACGAGATCGAATGGAAGCAGAACTACCGGCTGTGGATGCAGTTCATCAACGAATACAAGAACCTGGGCGGCCGCGTGTGCGCCGGCAGCGATTCGGGCTTCATCTTCCAGATCTACGGTTTCGGTTTCGTGCGTGAACTTGAGCTGTTGCAGGAAGCCGGCTTTCATCCCATCGAAGTGCTGCGCGCCGCCACCTCGCAAAGCGCCGCCTTGCTGGGCATCGACGATGACACCGGTTCCATCGACGTGCAAAAGCGCGCCGACCTGCTGATCCACGATCAGAACCCGCTGACCGATTTCAAGCTGCTGTTCGGCACCGGCGCCATGCGCCTGAACGATGAGACGGCCAAGGTGCAATGGCAGCGCTGCCTGCGCACGACCATCAAGTCGGGCGTGGTGTACGACACCGCCGAATTGCTGGCCGACGTGCGCAAGATGGTCAAGGACAGCTGGGCGGAAGACCCCGACGGCGAACGCCCGCCCTTTGGCGGTTCGCCGGCCGGTTCTCCGTGCGACAGCGCGGACGAGGCGTCCTGAGATGGCTGTCGACCTGTTCCTGTTGTGCGGCTTCCTGGGTAGCGGCAAGACGACGCTGCTGGTGGATTACCTGCGTGATCCGGCCTCGCGCGACACCGGCGTCATCGTCAACGAGGCGGGCGAGGTCGGCGTCGATGGCGCCATCGTGGCGAACGACAGCGACAACGTGCCGATGACGTTGATGGCCAATGGCTGCGTCTGCTGCTCGTTGCGTAGCGATCTGGTCTACACCTTGAGCGCGTTGCTGGACGCGCCGCGCCCCGAAGGCGAAGGGCCGTTGCAGCGCGTGATCCTGGAATGCAGCGGCTTGTCGCGGCCCGGTCCCATCATCGCGTCGCTGGCCGACCCCGAGCTGGCCAGCCGGGGCCTGCGGCTGACGGTCGTGTGCACCGATGACTGCGCGCGCGACCCCGACGCGCTGGCCGACATGGATGAGGCGATGGCGCAGTTCGGCGCCGCGCACCGCATCGTGCTGACCAAGACCGACCTGCTGCCCGCCGCTGATCGGCAAGCGCGCGCCGAGCGAGCGGCGGCGTTGAATCCCTTGGCCGAGATCATTGCCGAACCCGAGCGCAGCCGCGCCGTGCAGGCCGCGTTCTCGCCGTCGCAAGGCGTCGCCGATCTGGCCGGGCTGGCCGCGCGCATGCTGACCAGCGATTCCACACGCGCCGCGCACCCGCGCATCCGCGTGATGGCGGCGCGCGCCAAAGCTGGCATCAGCTGGACCGATTTTTCAGAATGGCTGGATAACCTGGCCGGCTTGTGCGGCGAGCGCCTGCTGCGTGTGAAGGCGGTGGTGCGCGTCTCGGAATGCGCCGAGCCGATCCTGATCCAGTCGGTGGGCACGACGTTCAGCGCGCCGCAGCGCCTGACGCGCCAGCCCGATGCGCGCGACGCGATCATTGTCATCGCGCGCGACATCGATGCGGCGCAGATACGCGCGCTGGCGCCGGACGCGCCGGTAGAGATGCTGGCCTGAATGTTCTTTCTTACCCGACGCGCGGACGGGCACAGCCGGCCGCGACGCCGCACCGTAGCAAGTCGTCAGTTCCCCTTCGATACGAGGTTGTTATGCAAGAGAAAAACCTGAGTCGCCGTGGCTTTATCAAGACCGCCTCCGGCCTGGCCCTGGCCCCGGCGTTGGGCTGGGTGCCCGGCATGGCGCACGCCGCCGAAAAAGAAATCGTCGTGGGCACCTGGGGCGGCGATTACCAGAACCTGCTTCAGCAGATCATCAACCCCATCGTCGAGAAGCAGGGCGTGAAGGTGGTGTACGACACCGGCAACGCCGTGGGCCGCGTGACCAAGCTGCGCGCGGAAAAGAATTCGCGGCGCGGCAGCATGGACATTGCGCTGCTGGGCGAAGTCGATATGTATGACGCGGAACGTTCCGGCACGCTGGAACCCATCGATGCCAAGAAGCTGCCCAATCTGGCGCACGCCATCGCCGCGTTGAAGACGCCGTATTCGATTCCGCATATCTTCAGCGCGATGACCCTGGTGTACAACACCGAAAAATTCCCCACGCCGCCAGATTCTCTGGAAGTGCTGCTGGACCCGAAGTGGAAAGGCCAGGTGGGCTTTTCGGACATCCTGTACCTGTACAACTCGGTCTTCGTCGGCCTGGGCGCGGGCGGCGACACCAAGACCTTCGATGGCGGCAAGCGCTTCCTGGCCAAGCTCAAGTCCAACGCGCCGCGCATCTATCCGTCCAACGAGGCCGTGGCGTCGGCGTTCAAGTCCGGCGAGATCGCGATTGCGTGCATGTGGAAGGCGCGTGCGCTGCAATGGAAGGACAGCGGCTTGCCGCTGGGCTTCGTGATTCCGAAGGAAGGCTCGGTGCCAGTGTCGTTCGAAGCGGGCGTGGCCAAGAACAGCCGCAACAAGGACGCCGCGTGGGAATACCTGAACGCGATGCTGGACCCGCAGGGCCAGGTCGGCTTCGCTGAGAAAATGGGTTATGCGCCCACGGTTACCAATGCGACGCTGCCGGAGAACCTCAAGCGCGTGGGCTTCACCGACGCCGAAGTGAAACTGTTGCGTCCGTATGACCTGAAGGGCCTGACCGAAGGCAAGGCCGACATGCTGGAATTCTGGAACAAGGAATTCAAGGCGGGTTGATGCATCGGGGTTGATGCATCGGATGTGATGCATCGGGATTGAAGCGAGCGGGGCCGGCATGACCGGCCCCGTTTGCGTTCATTCGCCGCGCCGCGCCGCCTCGATCCTGGCGACGTCGATCTTGCCCATCGTCATCATGGCTTCGAAGACGCGCTTGGCGGCGGCGCGGTCCGCGCCCGTGTACGCCTCGGTCAACACGCGTGGCGTGATCTGCCAGGACAGACCCCACTTGTCCTTGCACCAGCCGCAATCGCTTGCCGCGCCGCCGTTCTGGACGATGGCGTTCCACAGGCGATCGGTTTCTTCCTGATCGTCGGTGGCGACCTGGAATGAAAAAGACTCATTGTGCGAAAACGCCGGGCCGCCGTTCAGGCCCAGGCAGGGGATGCCCATCACGGTGAACTGCACGGTCAGCACTTCGCCTTCCTTGCCGGAGGGGTAGTCGGACGGGGCCTCGTGGACGGCGTCAACCGAGCTGTCGGGAAACGTCTTGGCGTAGAACTGCGCAGCTTCCAGCGCGGTGCCGTCGAACCAGAGGCATATGGTGTTCTTGGGAATCATCGGGGGTCTCCTCGTGGATTTACCCGCCGCCGCCGACGCCCGAACCACCGGCGCAAATTGCGTAAACGGGTTTCGAATTTGTCAGGATACGCGCTTGCCCGCGCCATATTCCCCTCGTCAAAGCCCGGTTTCAAATGTCACGCTTTTTGCGGAAAGCGCTTGCGCCAATGATGAAATGTTATATCATTCGTCCGCTATTTTGTAATGATATAACATCCGAGAGAATGTAAATGAAAGGCAAGAAGCTGGGGTTCAAGAAGGGAAAGAGAGCAGTCGCCAACGTGCGGGCCGCGCGCCGTGCAAGCCTGAAACCGCTGGTCTGCTCGCTGATGCTGATCGCGCCCGTGGCGCAGGCCGAGACCGATGCGGACGCGACCCGCGCCAAGACGCTTGCGCCCATCACCGTGTCGGCCAATCCGCTGGGCCTGGACTTGAACAGCACCACGCTGCCGGCCTCGGTTCTGGAAGGCGACGCCTTGATTGAACAGCGCACGGGCACGCTGGGCGAAACGCTGAAGAACCTGCCCGGCGTGAACAGCGATACGTTCGGCGGCGGCGCAAGCCGTCCCGTGATCCGGGGCCAGACCGCGCCGCGCGTGAAGGTGCTGTCAGACGGCTCCGAAGTGATGGACGCATCCAGCATCTCGCCCGACCATGCCGTAACCGTCGAACCCCTGCTGGCCGAGCGCATCGAAGTGCTGCGCGGCCCCGCCACGCTGCTGTATGGCGGCGGCGCGATCGGCGGCGTGGTCAACGTGGTCGACAAGAAGGTGCCCACCGCCGTCCCGGAAAAGGGCGTTGAAGCCGAAGCGGAATTGCGCGGCGCAACCGGCACCAAGGAGCGCTCCGGCGCGGTCGGCATCACGGCTGGCGAAGGCCAGTTCGCCGTGCGCGTCGAAGGCATGAAGCGCCGCACCAGCGACTACGACGTGCCCGACTGGCCGGGCGGCAAGCTGGAAGGCTCGTACAGCGAGTCCGCGCAGGGCTCGGTCGGCATGTCGTGGATCACCCCGCGCGGTTACGTCGGCCTGGCGTTCACGCATCTGGAAAGCAAATACGGGTTGCCCGGTCACAACCACGAATACGAAGGCTGCCACCCGCACGGCACGCACCTGCACTGCGGCGGCCACGACGACCACGACCATGACGAGGAAGGCCACGACCACGACCATGACCACGAGCATGGCGGCGTGCCGTATGTGAAGTTGCGCAGCAATCGCCTGGACCTGCGCGCCGAATACCAGGACCCCTTCGCCGGCTTTGAAAAAATCCGTGTGCGGGGCGGCCTGACGGACTATCAGCACGACGAGATCGAAGGCGGCGAAGTCGGCACGCGCTTCAAGAACAAGGGCTACGACCTGCGGGTGGAATTGCAGCACAAGCCGGTGGCCGGCTGGCGCGGCGTGGTCGGCATGCAGAACGCCTATAGCGATTTCCGCGCGGAAGGCGAAGAAGCGTTCCTGCCGCGCAGCCGCACGCGTTCGAATGGCCTCTTCGTGCTTGAGGAATACCAGTTGAACGACTGGCGTTTCGAATTGGGCGCTCGGCAGGACTGGCAGCGCATCTCGCCCGAAGGCGGGGCGTCACGCAGCAGCCTGTCGGGCACGTCGCTGTCGGCGGCCGCCATCTGGGATTTCGCGCCGCAATATTCCGTGGCGCTGTCGCTGTCGCGCTCGCAGCGCCTGCCCAACGCGCAGGAGCTGTACGCCGACGGCGTTCACCTGGCCACCAATACGTATGAGTTGGGCAACGCGGACCTGGGCCGCGAAACCTCGCACAACATCGACCTGACCTTGCGCAAGCACGCCGGCGACACCACGTTCTCCGCCAGCGTGTTCCACAACCGCGTCAAGAACTACATCTACGCCAACACGCTGGACCGCTATGAGGATTTCCGGCTGATCGAATACACGCAGCGCGACGCGGAATTCACCGGCGTGGAAGGCGAGCTGCGCCATCAGTTCACCCCCGTGTTCTCGGCCGCCGTCTTCGGCGACTACGTGCGCGGCAAGCTGACGGGCGGCGACGGCAACCTGCCGCGCATCCCGGCAGCGCGCGCCGGCGTGCGCGGCAACGTGAAGTGGCAGCAGTGGTCGGGCGGCGTGGAATACGCGCGCGTGTTCTCGCAGAAGGACATCGCGTCGTATGAAGACAGCACGCCGGGCTACAACCTGGTGAACGCGGTGGTGGCGTACCGGGGCCGGTACGGCGAGACGGGTTACGAGGTCTACGTGCGCGGCACCAACCTCTTGAACAAGCTGGCGTACAACCATGCTTCGTTCATCTCGTCGGTGGCGCCGCTGCCGGGTCGCAGCGTGATGCTGGGCGTGCGGATGACGTATTGATTCCCTGAGCGAGCGGGACGATCCGGTGCTCCTGCGTGACGGATCGGCCCGGCTTGCGATGGACGTGCGCATAGCGGCCGACGGTGTGCTAAGTTGCCGGGATTCCCGCCCGGTACGGAGCCTTCACCATGCTGAAATTCGCCGCCAATCTGTCGATGATGTATCAGGAATATCCGTTCCTGGATCGCTATGCCGCCGCTGCGGCGGACGGTTTTACCGGTGTGGAATGCATGTTTCCCTATTCGGAACCGGCCGCCTTCGTGCGCGAGCGTATCGATGCGGCGGGCGTGTCGCAGGTTCTGTTCAATGCGCCGCCCGGCATCACGGCGCGCGGCGAACGCGGGCTGGCGGCGTTGCCGGGGCGGCAGGCTGAATTCCAGGCGGGGATCGAACACGCCCTGGCCTACGCGACGACGCTGTCCTGCTCAAATGTGCACGTCATGGCGGGCCTGGCGCCCGAAGGCGTCGCGCGCGAATCCTTGCTGGACTGCTACCGCGAAAATCTGGATTGGGCTGCGCGCCAGGCGCGGTCGGCGGGCGTCACGCTGCTGATCGAACCCATCAACACGCGCGACATTCCCGGCTATATCCTGAACCGCCAGGACGAGGCCCACGCCATCGTGCAGGTTGTGAACGCGCCCAACCTGAAAGTGCAGATGGACCTTTACCACTGCCAGATCGTTGAAGGCGACGTCACCGCCAAACTGCACGAGTACCTGCCGACCGGCCGCGTGGGCCATTTGCAGATCGCCGGCGTGCCGCAGCGGCACGAACCGGATCGTGGCGAACTCGACTACGGCTGGGTGTTCGGCGTGCTGCGCGAATTGCGCTACAGCGGCTGGATCGGTTGCGAATATCGTCCGGCAGGGCATACTTCGGCCGGCTTGCGCTGGCTCAATGCCGCGCGCGCCTGAGCGTTACGCACCCAGGCCCCTTTTGCGATTTGTTCCCGAGCCTGATTTCCGCATGACGGATGACCCGAACCGCACGTCTTGCAGTCGTGCCAAAAATAGTTAATATGTTAATAAAAAATAACCAGGACGGGTTCGAGGAGACCAGGACATGACGACACGATTCTTGCCGCGCGCATGGCGCGCGTTGGCCTTGACCTTGACCTTCACGGGCGCCGGGTTGCTGATGGCCATGGCGCCCGCGCTATCTTCGGCAGGGGAATTCCCCGATCATCCGATCCGCTGGCTGGTGCCGTTCAGCGCGGGCGGCGGCAGCGATATCGCCACCCGCATCGTCGCCCGGCATGTGGGCGAAACGCTGGGGCAGACGGTCGTGGTCGAAAACCGGCCCGGCGCGGCCACCATCGTCGCCGCGCAGGAAACCGCGCGCGCCGCGCCGGATGGCTACACCTTGATGACGGCCGGCATGAGCACACTGGCCTTGAACCCCTGGCTGTACAAGAACCTGCCCTATGACCCGGCGCGCAACCTGACGCCGGTGTCCACGCTGGTGTCGCTGCCCATCGTGCTGGTGACCTCGCCGTCCTCCGACCTGACGGACATGCCCGCCGTCATGCACTATCTGCGCGGCAAGCAGCCGGGCAGCTATGCGTCGCTGGGCGTGGGCAGCCCGCACCATCTGGCGATGGAGCTGTTCCTGGAATCCATCGGCGGGCGCGCCACCGCGATTCCGTACAAGGGCACGCCGCCCGCCTTGCAGGACGTCGCGTCCGGCGTGGTGCCGATGATGATGGCCGACCTGGCCGCCGCCCGGCCCTTGATCCAGGCCGGCAAGCTGCGCGCCATCGCCGTGCCGGCCGCGCAGCGTTCGGCGCAACTGCCAGATGTGCCGACCTTTGCCGAAGTGGGCGGGCACACTTTCGAGGCGGCCGCCTGGCAAGGCGTGGTGGCGCCGGCCGGCACGCCCGCGCCCATCGTCGACAAACTCAGCCGCGCCATCGTCGCGGCGTTGCAGTTGCCCGATGTGGTCAAGCAACTTACCTTGCAGGGCATGGAACCCACGGGCAGCACCCCGCAGGCTTTTGCGGACTATGCGCGCGCGGAAAACGAACGCTGGGGTGCGGTGATCCGGCACAAGGGTATTTCGGCCGAATAAGCGCCGCGCCCGAGGCAACGCATGGGCGTCGCGTTTTGACCCGGGCAGCACCGCGTGTGCGGCCCGGCCCCGGCGTCAGTCGCGCGCGGCGGGGCGGCGCTTCTTGCTGCGCTGGGCGGTGGCCGCGCAGCCGGCCGAGGCGATGACGATGCCGGCGATGGCCAGCCATTGCGTGCGCGTCAGATGTTCATTCAGCACGATCACGCCAGCCAATGCGCCCATGGCGGGTTCCATACTGAGCAGCACGCCGAAGGTCTTTTGTGGCAGGCGGCGCAGCGCCACCATTTCCAGCGAGTAGGGCAGCGCGCTGGACAGGATGCCTACGCCGATGCCCGCCAGGATCAGCTTGGGGTCCAGCAATGCCATGCCTGCGTGCGCCACGCCCACGGGCAAGGCGACCATGGTGGCCGCCAGCAGCCCCAGCGACGTCGCCTGGCCGCCGTGCACGTTGCCCGCCATTCTGCCGAAAATAATGTACAGCGCCCAGCACACGGCGGCAGCCAGCGCGTAGGCGATGCCGGTGGGGTCCAGGTCATGCAGAGACTGGCCGGTGGGAATCAGCAGCACCAGTCCGGCCAGCGCGCAGGCGATCCACACGTAGTCGATCGCGCGCCGCGACAGCACCACGGCCAGCGTCAGCGGCCCGGTGAATTCGATTGCGATGGCGATACCCAGCGGCAGCGTGCGCAGCGCCATATAGAAAAGCAGGTTCATGCAGGCCAGCGTCACGCCGTACAGCGCGATCTTGGCGGCGTTCTGGCGCGTCAGCGCGAAGCGCCACGGACGCCAGAATGCGATCAGGATGATGGCGCCGATGACGATGCGATAGGCGGTCGTGCCTTGCGCGCCCACTTCGGGAAACAGCGACTTGGCGAACGAGGTGCCGATGCACAGCGACGCCATCGCGCCGATCAGCGACAGCGTAGGAAGCAGGGTCGAGCCCGAGGCGTTGTGCCCGGTGTTCAAGGTGGCGGCGGTCATGGTGCTAGGGAAGGCTCAATGCAAGGGTATGCGCGGGGGCGAAGGCAAGTCTGGAAATCAGGGCGCCAGCGTGGCGGCCGTGGAGTAAAGCACATACAGCGCCAGGCCGAGCATGACCGCGCCCAAGAGGCCTTGCTGCATGCGCAGAAACCATGGGTTGCGTCCGACCCAGCCGCGTATGCGCGAAGCGCCGTAGGCAAAGCAGCTGCCGTAGGGCAGGCTCAACACCTTCATGGTGATGCCTAGCACCAGCATCTGCACCCAGACCGGACCATTCTCGGGCGACGTGAACTGCGGCAGGAAGGCGATCATGAACAACAGCACCTTGGGGTTGAGCAGGTTGGTCATGAAGCCCTGCCAGAACGCATCGCGTGCATCGCCGGGGCGCGCCGACAACGACACGTCGGCCGAACGCGCGCAGCGGATCATCGCCTTGATGCCCAGGTATCCCAGATACAGGCCGCCCGCCGCCTTGATGGCCACGAACAGCGTCGGAAAGGCTTGCAGCACCGACGCCAGCCCCAGCACCACGGCCGGCACCTGGATGAAACCGGCCGCCACGTTGCCCAGCACACTATGGAAGGCGGGGCGGAACCCCTGGGTCATGCCACGTGACAGGGTCAGCGCCATGTCCGGGCCGGGCGTGAGTTTGAGCGCCGCGTCGGCGGCGAGAAAAAGCAGGAACAGCTGGAGCGACGGCATTGCTACGACGGCGAAAAGGGGGTGCCCAGGGAAGGCGGGCGGGCGAAGGGTTCTCAGTGTAAGCAAGCACCCTGATTAATTCCGTCGTCTGGCAGCCGCAAAATGAAGTTTCCCGTCGAATTGGGGCCGGAGCGTGTCGCGCCCGGGATTAGAATCTGCGCAAGGCCGAGTCCGGCCTCAGCCCCCGCGTTCCGAGACCACCATGGAACTAGACGATTTTGATCTTCAAATCCTGCAGAGCTTGCAGGAAGACAACCAGCGCACCAGTCAGGACGTGGCCGAACGCGTGAACCTGTCGCCGGTGTCGTGCCTGCGCCGGATGAAGCGGCTGCGCGAATCCAAGGTGGTGACGGCCGACGTGTCCGTCGTGAACCCCGCCGCCGTGGGGCGCGCCATCATGATGGTGGTGCTGGTGTCGCTGGAGAGCGAACGCGCCGACAAGCTGGACCTGTTCAAGCGCGCCATGCAGGGCGCGCCCGAAGTCATGCAGTGCCTGTCCGTGACGGGCGAGGTCGACTTCGTGCTGACCTTGACCATGGCCGACATGGCCGAGTACGACGCCTTCGCCCAGCGCCACTTCTGGGGCAATCCCAACGTCAAACGCTTCTCTACGCTGGTCGTGATGAACCAGGTGAAGAACACGCTGACGGTGCCGGTGACTACATCGGCTTGAGGCCCAGCGCCTGGATCATCTGGCGGTACTTGTCCACTTCCGCTTTGGCATAGGCGTCGGCTTCGGCCTGGCTCATCGGCGCCAGCAGGCGTCGCCCCTCGGCCTGCATCCGTTCGCGCAGCTCGGGCTGCTCCAGCGCATAAGCCACGGCGCGCCGCAACGTGTCCACTTCCGGCGCCGGCGTGTCCTGGCGCACGTAGTAGCCGCCTGCGATGGTGTAGACGAAGTCGGGGATCGCTTTGCTTTGCGAAATCAGCGGCAGCTCGGCAAGCGGTGGCGGCAGCGCATTCGAGAAGCTGGTCAGGATTTTCAGCTGCTGCTTGGCGGCCATGCCCAGCATCGCCTGCTGGTAGGGCAGCACCGCGAAATCGACCTGGCCGCCAATAAGATCCTGCAAGGCGGGGGCGGCGCCCCGATAGGGCACGTGCAGGAATTGCGCGCCGACGCGCCGGCCCAGGTACTCCGTCATGATGTGATACAGCGACCCCACGCCGACGGTGCCGAACGTCAGCGGTTTGGCGCCGGGACGCTTGGCAAGGTCGATGAATTCATCGACGTTCGAGACCGGCAGGTCGGCGCGCGCGAGCAGCACGATAGTGGCTTCGCTGATGGGCTGGGTCAGGCGGAAGTCTTCGGGCTGGTAATGCGCCGCCGCGTTCAGCAACGGGCTGAGGATGACCTCGTTGGGCGAGCCATGCAGGAAGGTGTAGCCGTCCGGCGCGCTGGTCAGCACGCGGCGCGCGCCCAGCATGCCCGCGCCGCCTCCCACGTTCTCCACCACCACCTGTTGCCGCAACGCGTGGGCAATGTGTACGCCGAACTGGCGCGCGGATGCGTCACTGGCGCCGCCGGCAGGATAAGGGACGACCAAGCTCAGGGGCTTCTTTTCGGGGTAGTCGGCGTAGGCCTGCGGCATGGCGGCGAAGGCCGCGAGGCAAACAGCGGCGGCACGGGCCGGTAGATTCCAATGCATGCGGCTTCTCCCTGGTCATGGATGTGATGGCGCAACCGCATGTCGGGTTGCTGGCAGCAGTCTAGGCAGGGGAGTTTGTCTGCATCAATGACGGGCCTGGGGCTGGATCATTGTGAAATTCGCAACGATGCTCGGACCACGCTCAGGCGCGCCGCGATTGCAGGGCGGGAAAGGTCTTCAGGATGTGGCGCAGCATGCTGGCGGTGGCGGGCGGCAGATGCCGCCCGGCCAGACTGATGACGTGCGTGCGACTGTTGTTCAGGATGGGATTGGCCAGGGGTAGCGACACCATCTGCCGAAACTGTGCGCCTTTGAGCGGCATCGTCAACGGGTTCACCACATAGCCCAGCCCATGGACGGCGAATTCCCAAAGGATCTTGAATGAGTTGGTCAGCAGCGCGGGCTTGAGCTTGACGTTCTCGTCCAGCTCGGCCGCCTGCATGTGTTGGCGCACGCCGAACGATTCGTCCATGGCGGCCCATCCGTAAGGCGCCAGATCCGATAGCCGCAAGGCGCGCCGCGAACGGGCAAGCGGATGGTTCTTGTGTACGTGCACGCGCATGGGCGCCGCGCGTGAATAGTGCGATCGCAGGCGCACGTCATTGGGCGGCTGGAACGCCAACGCGATCTG
The DNA here is from genome assembly GCF_001571245.1 of Achromobacter piechaudii NBRC 102461. Lineage (GTDB taxonomy): Bacteria > Pseudomonadota > Gammaproteobacteria > Burkholderiales > Burkholderiaceae_B > Achromobacter > Achromobacter piechaudii. The sequence goes on from NZ_BCTK01000006.1 coordinate 125,011, forward strand.
CGCGCGTTCCTCGACGATGCAGCGCACAGTTTCGTTCGTGCCGGCGACGTGTATGTTGTAGGTGATGTCGGGATGCTCGTGCACAAAGGACAGCAATACCGATTCAAGCAGCATGTCGACGAACCCCTCGCCCAGTGCCAGCTCCACGTGGCCGCGCGTGGCGCTTTTAAGATTGTTGACCTCGGCCTGGAACGATTCATTCAGGTCTTGCTGGCGGCGCGCGAACAGCGCGACGAGGCGGCCGGCGTCGGTCGGCACGACCCCGCGTCCGCGACGTTCCAGCAACGTCAAGCCGGTGTCCGACTCCAGGCGCGCGATGGCGCGGCTGATGGCGGACGGGTCGGTGTTCAGCTGGTCGGCGGCCGCGCGCAGCGTGCCGGTTTCGATGACTTGCAGCAGGCAGAGTGTCCGCTTGAACTCCAGGACATCATCCATGTCGGGCTTCCTTCGAGACGATCGGGGTCGGTGAATCGTTGCAAAAATCGCATCGATATGAAGCGATCGTTGCCATCGGCTTTGTACCCGCGCCTGTCTATAGTCGATAGCCGTATTTCCCCCAAGTCCGCCTACGGAGACACCGCAACATGGCTATCGTTCCTTCGCCCCTGGACCCCGCGCTGCTGCGCCGGATGCAGCAATGGCGCCACGACCTGCATGCCCATCCCGAAACCGCCTTCAGCGAATTCCGCACGGCCGATCTGGTGGCGCGCGAGCTTGAGCGGGCCGGCGCGGTGGTGCATCGCGGGCTGGGCAAGACGGGCGTGGTGGGCACGTTCGCGCGCGGCGATGGGCCGGTGATCGGCCTGCGCGCCGACATGGACGCGCTGGACATGCAAGAGCTGGGCGAGCCCGCGCACCGCTCGAGCATCGCCGGCAAGATGCATGGCTGCGGCCACGACGGCCACACGGCCATGCTGCTGGGCGCGGCGCATCATCTGGCAGCCGACCCCGGCTGGCGAGGCACCTTGCATCTGATTTTCCAGCCCGCCGAAGAGCATGCGGGCGGCGGCCTGGCCATGGTGCGGGACGGGCTGTTCGACCGCTACGACTGCCAGGCGGTGTTCGCGCTGCACAACTCGCCCAACCTGCCGTTCGGCACGGTGTCCACGCGCGTGGGGACGGTCATGGCCAATTGCGACACATATGAAATCACCGTCACCGGCAAGGGTTGCCACGCCGCGCAACCCGAGCACGGCGTCGACCCCATCGTGGCGGCGGCTCAGGTGGTCATCGCCATGCAGACCATCGTCAGCCGCAACGTGAAGCCTACCGATGCGCTGGCGTTGAGCCTGACACAGATTCACGCGGGCGATACCTGGAACGTCGTGCCCAACAGCGTGATGCTGCGGGGCAGCTGCCGCAGCTTGACCGCCGCCACGCGGCAACTGGCCGAGCGCCGGCTGCGCGAGGTCTGCGCCGGCGTGGCCCTGAGTTCGGGCGCCGCCATCGACGTGCAGGTGTTTCGCGGTTATCCGGCCTGCATCAACACGCAGGACGAGGTGCAACTGGCGGTACGCGCCGCCGCCCGCGTGGTGGGCCAGGCGCAGGTCGATGCGGCCTGCACGCCGCGCATGGGTTCCGAGGATTTTGCCTACATGCTCGAACAGCGCCCTGGCGCCTACGTCTTCCTGGGGGCGGCGCGCCCCGGACAGGAGAACCCGCCCGTCCATAACCCCTACTACGACTTCAACGACGACATCCTGCCGCTGGGCGCGCACTACTGGATCGAACTGGTGAAGGAAGCGATGCCTGCCTAGCGCGCAGGCGGCTCGCTGGTCGCCGCACCGGAAGCCGGGCGACGGCCACTGCCCAGCACCGCGCCCACTTCTTCCGATACTGTACGCAGGTGCAGGTCCTGTTGCGGGAAGGCGATCTCGATGCCGGCCAGGCGCAGCGCGTCGTACATGCGCGTCAGGAGGTCGCTGCGTATGTCGATCCAGCGGTCGAAGTCGTAGGTCCACGCGCGCACGCTGAACTCCAGCGTACTGGCGCCAAAGCCCATGAACAGGACGGCGGGCGCGGGGTCTGCGACGACGCCCGGCGTATCGCGGGCGACGCGGTCGAGCAGCGCGATGGCCTGGGCGGGCTCGGTGCCGTAAGCCAGTCCGATCGGGGCTTCGATTCGCCGGCTGCGGTCCAGCAACGTCCAGTTGGTGACCTTTTCCGAGAGCAGCGTGCCATTGGGCACGATCACGTCGGCGCCTTCGAAAGTCTTGATGCGCGTGGCGCGCATGCCGATGTCGCGCACCTGACCCGACGTGCCGCTGATTTCGACCACGTCGCCCGGCTGGATGGGCCGCTCGAACATCAGGATCAGCCCGGACACGAAGTTGTTGACCACGCCCTGCAAGCCGAAGCCGATGCCCACGCCCAGCGCGCCGAACACGATGGTCAGCTGGCTGGTTTGAAAGCCCGCCGCAGACAAGGCGATGCCCAGACCCAGCAGCAGCACCAGGTAGTACGTCAGCGACGCGATGCTGTTGCCCACGCCGCGCGGCAGTTCCATGCGGGTCAGCACTTCGTCATGCAGGATCAGGCGGATGGTGCGCGCGGCCCAGAACGCGATCACCACCGAAATCAGGAAGAGCAAAACGTTGCCCAGGCTGATAGAAATTTCGCCGACGGTCAGTGTGTACGACAGCACTTCGGTGACGAACGCGTAGGTCGCGCGCAGGATGCGGAAGCGATCCATGGCGTACACCGCCCAGCCCACCGCCGCCGAGGCGGTCAAGAGGCGGATCAGCAACTGCACGAGCGGCGGCGCATGTTCGCGGGCCAGCCGGAAGCGCGAAATGCCCTGGCGTGTCAGCAGCAGTTGCAGCAAGGTGATGATGACCGTCACGCCGGCATACAGCACCAGTCCGAAATAGCCGCAGCCGATCACCGCGCTGGTCAGCATTTCGGCCAGCGACACGTTGCCGAACACATTGGCGGCAAGCGATACGCAGAGCAGGCTTGCCGCGCCCCAGGCGATGCCGCGCAACACCGTTGCCAGCCGGGCGGACGCGGGCGGATGCACTTGCAGGCGGGTGCGATGCAGCAGCCACAGGATGGCGGCCAGCGCGAGCGCGGTCAGCGCCACCGTCGAGAGCCGATAGAACAGCGTGTTGGCCAGGAACAAAAAGCCCAGCCGCTCGGCCAGAAACAGCGCCGTGATGACGCGCGGCCACTGATCCATCTGGCGCCGCGCGGACGGCGGCAGCAGGCGCAGCACGGGCACGGCCGCCAGCACCAGCGCCACCTGCTGCACCATCAGCGGCGCATCGGGCTCCAGCGCCAGCACGCCCAGCATCGACAGCAGCAGCCAGGTGGACCAGGGCCGGCCCAGCACGCCGGCGGCGGTCTCGCTCATGACGCCCGCGCGGATTGCGTCGCGGCTCTTTCTGGCAAGCCACAAGAGCAGCGGCAGCAATACGAGTTGCAAGACGTGCAGCGCCCGCTGGTTGCCGCTGCCCGCCGCGGCATAGTCGCGTGCGAAGCGCAGTTCGATATCCAGCCCCGTGCGCAGCAGGGCCATGGTGTCTTCGCTGGCGTCCTGCGTCTTGCCCAGGTCCCACAGCGGCGGAGAATCGATGCGCATCAGGCGCGCGTCGATGTCGACGATGGCCTCGGTGACCGCGCGCTCGCCCGCCCGGATGCGTTCTTCGATGGCGTTGGCGCGCTGTTCCAGATCCGCTTGGTGCGACAGCGGGCCGGATAGCGATTGCGCGGCGGCTTCCAGCTGCGCCAGCACCCCGTCCACGCGATCGGCCAGCGCGGGCGGCAGCACGGCGGCAGCGGGTGAGTCCTTGATGGCCTGCCAGGCGGCGCGGCGGCGCAGCAGTTCGGCGGTGTCGCTGGCGTACCAGGCCGTGGCCTGCCGTAGATCCGCCTGCCAGCGCGCCAGGCGATTGGCATCGAAGACCCAATGCCGCTCCAGGCTTTCGACGCGCATGATCGGCAGGGTGCGTAGTTGCACCGGCTGGAATTCGTAGAGCTTTTCGTCAGTGGATTTGGCGATGGCTTCCAGCGCCGGGCCGAATACGGCGTCGGGATCGGCCACCGCCGCGCGTTGCAGCACCGCCTCGGCGTAGCGGGTGTCGCTATCGGCGCGCAGCGGAATGTCCGCCATCTGTATAGGGATAGACGCGGCGGGCGAACTCGTGGGGGGCGGGTCGGCGGCAGCGGGCCGGGGCAAGCCGAAGGCCAGCAAGGCCAGCAGGGCAAGCGCTAATCCGAACAGGTACTGGTGGACACTGGCTCGGATGCGCATGTCGCGACTCCGTGGGGATGCAGCGATCTTGGGGGGCTACCCACTCTAGCGCATCACCAGTCCGCCGTCCACGAACAGCACTTGTCCCGTCATGAAGCCGCTCCAGTCAGAGGCGAGGAACAGCACGGGGCCGGCGACATCCTCGGGGCGGGCGATGCGGCGCAGCGGGGTCGCGGCGATCAGCTGCTCACGGAACGATTCTTGCGTGGCGCCGCTGGCCTGGGTGGGATAGACCAGCCCTGGGGCCACGCAGTTCACGCGTATGCCATACGGGCCCAGCTCGGCCGCCAGGTTGCGGCTGAACGCCACCAGCGCCGCCTTGGCCGTGGTGTAGTCGTGATACGGCACGACCGGATGCTCGACCAGGTTGCTGGCGATGTTAACGATGCAGCCCTGGGCGCGCTGCTTGAAGTGCGGCAGCGCGGCGCGGCAGACGTGGAACGCCGCGCCCACCGCGCCGTCGAACTGCGATTGGTACTGGCCCCAGGTCAGGTCATCGAATGCCGTGCGTTGGCGCGGGTCGAACGCGTAATGCCGCAGGGCGTTGTTGACCACGATGTCCAGGCGGCCGGCGTCCTGCACGATGCCATCGACCATGGCCTGCACCGCGTCCGCCTCGCCCACGTCTGCCTGCACGGCCCAGGCGTCGCCGCCCGCCGCCAGGCATTGCGCGACCACGCTGTCCGCTGCCTGCGCGTTGCTCAGATAGTTGACCACTACGGTCGCGCCCTCGCGCGCAAAGCCGCGCGCGATCTCGGCGCCGATACCCCGGCTGGCGCCGGTCACCAGCACCACCTTGCCTGCAAACTTCAGCGCGGCGTTCATGTCAGGCTCCTGGCAACAGGCCGGTGTCGACGACGGCGGCCACGTCGATGGGATGCTGGATCAGGCCCAGCGCCCGGTAGGCGTCTGCGGCCTTTTGCAGCGATTGCAGATCGAAGGCGCCCAGCGGCCGGCCCGAGGGCGATTGGGACGCGGCGTTGCGCAGCTGGATCACGTCCAGGTTGATCGCGCGGTCGGTGCCGTCGATGGCGCGCTTGCCGGCCAGGGTCGCGGCTTCTTCGGGTTGCGCGATCATCCACGCGGCGCTGTCCCGGTAGGCTGTGAGGAAGGCGCGCAGCAGCGGCTGCTTTTGCTCCAGCGCCGCCTCGCGCACGACGAACAGGTCGCTGGATACGTTCAGGTAGTCGCTGACCGGCATGACGTTGACCTCGCCCAGGCCGCGCTTGCGCCCCACCAGCAGGCCGGTGTCGGTGGCGGCCGTGGCGTCCACCTGGCCTTGCAGCAGCGGCGCGAAATTGAGCACGCCGGTGACGACGATCTCGACATCGGACTCGCTCAGTCCGGCCTGATGCAGCATCACCAAGAGGTTCTGGCGCGTGCCGCTGGACAGGCTGTAGACGCCGATGCGCTTGCCCTTCAGGTCCGCCGGCTTCGTGATGTTGGCGGATTTGAGCGACACCACGTTGAACACGTTCTGCGGATAGATGTCGTAGATGGCGCGCAGCTTTTCACCCTTGTCCAGCGCCATGAAGAACGAGCCGGGGTCGGTGAAGGCCACGTCGGCCTGGCCGCTCAGAAGGTTGCGGATGGCGTCGCCGCCGCCTGCGCCCGGCAGGTAGACCAGGTTCACGCCCTGCGCCTTGAAGAAGCCTTTGTCGGGCTCCACGAGCAGGTTGGTGATTTCGCTGATGGGCTTGCTCCAGCCGGCCAGCGTGACGGTGCCGGACACGGCTTGAGCGCGTGCGGCACGGGGGATCCACGACGTGGCGGCAAGGCCGGTGGCCGCCGTCAACAACGCGCGGCGGGTAGGAGAGGCAGGCATGGATGCGGTCTTGAAAGAGGTCATGATTGATCGGTGTAGGGGCGCAGCAGGCGACGTTCCAGCATCAGCGTGGCTTGATAGCCCAGCAGTCCGATGGCGGCGATGGCGACCAGCGCGGCGAACATGAGCGGCGTGTCCATCATGCCCTGCGCGGCGATGATGACTGCGCCCAGGCCGCGGCTGGCACCGATGAATTCGCCGACCACCGCGCCGACCAGCGCCAGCACCAGCGCGACGCGCAGCCCGGCCAGGATGCCCGGCAGGCCGGACGGCAGCTTCAACCGCAGCAGCACCTGCGCGCGCGTGGCGCCCAGCATGCGGAACAGTTGCAGCCGGTTCGGGTCCACCTGCCGCAGGCTGGTCAGGGTGTTTTCCATCAAGGGGAAAAAGCAGATCAGCGCGGTCATGACGACCGTAGGCGCCATGCCGAAGCCGAACCACAGCACGAACAGCGGCGCGAGCGCCAGCTTGGGAACGACCTGGCTGACGATGACGTAGGGCTTGAGTACGCGGTCCAGCAAGGCGGATTCGGCCAGCGCCACGCCGATGCCCAGCCCCGCCGCGCCGCCGATCAACAGGCCCAGCAGCATTTCGGCAAGCGTGGCGCCGATGTGCGGCCATAGATAACCGCTGGCCAGGCTGCTCCACAACGTGGTCGCCACGGCGGACGGCGCGGGCAGCACCAGCGCCGAGATACCCGCCTGCCGCACGGTGATTTCCCACGCCGCCAACAGCACCACCAGCAGCGCCAGGGCAAGCAGGCGGGAAGAGGCGGCCGGCTTTGCGGACGGGTTCTGCGTCAAGGTGGCTGACGCCCGCGTCGGTGGGATCTTCGGCGTCATGGCCGCGCTCCGTTCATCAGGTCGAACACGCTCGCACACGTGGCGTTGAACGCCGCGCCGTGCCGCATGGTCTGCGTGCGCGGCGCGGGCAGGTCCACCGGCAGGTCCGCGATCATGCGGCCTTGGTGCATGACCGCGACGCGGTCACCCAGGTAGACCGCTTCGCTGATGTCGTGCGTGACGAACAGCACGGTCGTATTGCGCAGCCGGCACATGCGCAGCAGATCGTCCTGGAGTTCGCCGCGCGTGATCGCGTCCAGCGCCGCGAAGGGTTCGTCCAGCAGCAGCAAGGCCGGCTCAAGAATCAATGCCCGCGCCAGCGCCACGCGGCTTTGCTGGCCGCCCGACAGTTGGCGGGGATAGTGCTGCGCGTGGTCGGACAGCCCGAGCATGGCCAGCAGGCTTTGCGCGCGATCGATATCTGCGGGTAGCGGCCGGCGTTGCAGCGACACGGGCAGCAGCACGTTGTCGATCACTTGCTGCCAATCCAGCAACGTGGGCGCCTGAAAGACATAGCCCAGGTGCGGGCCGGGCGTAGCAGGCCTGCCGTCCGCTTGCAGGACGCGGCCAATCTGCGGCGCGAGCAGGCCTGCGGCCAGCTTGAGCAACGTCGTCTTGCCGCAGCCGCTGCGGCCGACCAGGCAATGAAAGCCGCCCGCTTGCAGCCGCCAGTCGATGCCGTTGACGATGGGCGCGCGACCCGGGTAGGTGTAGACGGCCCCTTCGATGTGCAGGAAGGGCCTGGACGGATCGGGGTTCATGGTTCGTACGGCGCGTAGGGCTCGGCGGCGGCTTCGGCGGATTGTTCGATCTCGGTCATGCGCACGAGGTCCAGCAGATTGAAGCGGCCGTCGTGATGCCAGCCGGCTTCGGGCATGCTCATCGCGCCGATGGCGCTGATGCGCGTCACGCCCGCCGCGCCCAGTTGGTCGGCCAGCCGGTAGAGTTCTTCCGGCGTGGCCGCGACGCCCGCGGTCTGGAGATAGCGGCTGGCCCCCGCCACCAGCGCGGCAGCCTGATCGAGCGTGTCGATGGCGGCCACGGCAATATTGCGGTGCAGGGCGGTGGGCGAGAGCGCCGGGGCCGCATCGAAGTAGGCCACGCTCCATGCCGAGTCCGGGTCGCCGAGCAGCGCATCCCGGCCACCCGACGGCAACTGCCATTCGATGGCTTGCCGCCACTTGGCCACGGCGGCCGATTCCGTCAGGTCCAGCGCGCGCCGGGGAAAGCGTGTTTGCAGATTGGCCAGCTCTCCGGCCAGATACGCCGCGAAGTCGCGCGGCGACACCTGGCCGCCACGCTGCACGTAGAACAGCTGCGGCGAATAGCACCCTTGCTGGTCGTAGCGCATCACGTCCCAGGCGGCGCGGCGCGCCAGCGCGGGCGCGCGTTGCGCATCGAGCGCGCGGGCGCTGACCACGCCCACTCCCAGCTTGTGGCCATGCGCCAGAAAACGCGTCGTGACCGGCAGACGTCGCTGGATGGCGTGCAGCGCGTCGTTGCCCCCGTAGGCGACGACGGTGTCGGCCTGAGCGTAGAGCGCGTCAGCCGCCTCGTCGCCCGCGCCGCGCCACCAGACCACGGCCAGGCAGTCGGCCAGCGGCGGATGCACCTCGGCCAGCAGCCGCGCGAACCAGCCGGCGAACAGCGGCTCGGCACTGGGCAGCTTGCCGATGTTGCCCGCCTTCACCAACAGCCCGCAGACGAGGCTCCACAAGGCCAGCGCGGGCACGTTGCCCGCCCAGCTGTGCGCCAGCAGTTGCGGGCCATGCGCGCGCACGGCCCCGCCCTTGGGCGCGGGCTGAAAGCCGTCCAGCACCTTGGGATTGGCGAAGTCCTCGGCCACGAAGCGATGCAACTGCGGCGCGCGAAACGTCTTGAAGAAACCGGTCAGCCCCAATCGCACCATCTGCGCGTCGTAGCCGCTGACAATCGGCAGCAGCGCGTCGGCCTGTTGCCGATACGGGTCATCAGGGTCGAGCAAGCGGGCGATGGCGCGGTCGATGACGTCGATGATTTCCGACACCGTCATCGTCTTCAGATGCCGGGCGCTGGCTTGCCTGACGCGCTGGGCCAGCGCCTGCATCTGCGGCGCGGTCAGCACCGGCACGGCCACGTCCACGCGCTGGCCGTCCTGCTCGAAAGACAGGGTCTGCCATTGGACATCGGCCGTGGCGAGCCCCGGCAGGTATCCGGCCTGGACGTGTTGCACGCTCATGGCCGCGCCGACTGGATGAATTCTTCGACGGCCAGCGAGCAGCCCTTGGCCTCTGCACCTTCGGCGCGGCCCAACAGCAGGAAGCCGCCGTCGGCGGGTTGCCCTACGTCTTCGGTCAGGATGGTGCTGACCGAGTTGAAGTTGCCCAGGTCGCAATGCGCCAGGATGCCGCGTTCGCCGGCCGGCACGGTGCGTCCGGTGGCGGGGTCGACCAGTCGCGAGCGGATCCAGTGCGGTCCCGACTTCACGGAGGGGACGGTGGCGTTGCCGTCGTCATAGAACTGCGTGCTCAGTTCGGTCATGCCGTACATGTTGATGCACAGCGAGCGCGGCACGCCCAGCAGGTCCGAGAGCTCGGAATAGAACGTGTCGAGCGGCAATTCGCGCGACTGGCCCTTGTAGCCGCCGGTATCCAGGATGCGGCTGCCCGGCGGCAGGCGGAACCTGCGTCCGTCGCGGCGCAGCGCGTCGATCACATGCACGAAGCTGAAGCTGGCGCCCAGCAGCGCATAGGGCTGGCCCTGGCGTTCGGCTTCTTCCAGCCGGCGCCACAAACTGTCCAGGTCTATCCCCTGCGGCGTCATGAAATAGCGGCTGTCTTCGGCGCCAAACGTGCTCATTGCCAACGCCAGGTAATGCGCCAGCGACGAATTCGGCATCGCCACTTCGTCCGGAAACAGAATGCCCATGGGCAGGCGCGCCGTGCCCTGCATGACGCGCGCCGCGAAGTTGCGCGTCATGGACAGGTCGTAGACCTCCAGATGCGGATGAAAGTGCCGCCCGCGCATGTCGGCGCGCGTGGTGCCGCTGGTCATGAAGACGCGCTCATCGGCACGGGGCGGCTCGCAGCGCAGCTCCATCGCCTTGAAGGCGTCGATGGGCACGGCGGGAATGTCGCTCCAGGTCTTCACATTGCGCACGGTCGCGCCGCGCCGCTGGCAAAAGGCGCGATACGGCGCGTTGGCGCCATATTGATAGGCGAAAAGCCGCAGCGCCAACTGATCGAACTGTTCGTCGGTGCAGCCGTCCTGGGCTATGAATTCGAGGAGTTCCGCAACGGGCGGGGCAGCGTTGTTCATGGGCGTTCGTTGATTCCTGTGCTGGGAAGCTCCGAAGCCCGCCCGCGTCGGCAGCGCGTAGGCGCGGCAGGGCAAGGCGATTGCTCTTCTTACGCCGGCATGAACCGGGTCAAGTTCGCGGGTGTGAATCTCAGCACTGGCGTGCACCCCGGAGCGTGGGCAATGTTAACCCGCATTGGGCGGGACGTTCGCGGCTGGATGTAAGAAGAGGCGTTTGCTTCGAAGCTCAGACCTCCAGGTCAAAGCCCTGCTGTCCATCCAAGCGGAAGGCGCTCGGGTCATATCCGGAGGAAAGCACGATGGATCGCACCTGACACGTGCCGGCTTCTCGGAGCCGTCCGCAGTACTTGTGCAAGGACGAAGCGTCTTCGGTCAGGATGAAAGGTATTTGCTCGTGACAAGCCTGTGCGATCAGCTTGATGTCATCGCGTGCGACGGGGCGAGGCGCGTCGTCGTCCCTTGGACCCAAGGCGTTCCATAGCTGCGCAGCCCGCTGCCCATGAGGAATATTGAAGGGCAGGTGACGAAATTTTTGCAGGGGCAGATCGGTGATTGGCTGCTTGATGCCGAATTCGGCGGCGACAACAGCCGAAAAATAAATCGGCAACGATTCGTCCAGCATTTGGCGGAAATACTTGGAGGCGGTTTCGTGATTGGGGCGAGCCGCATCTACCAACGAAATCAGAAAGCTGGTGTCCAGCAACGCTGCTGCCGTCATGAGCCGTCGCCCCGCAGCGATTCAACCCATTTGCTTGCATCAGGCGTATCAGCCCAAGCTGCCGTGCCTTTGCGAACCAATTGCTGGAACTCGTTCTCGTCGTACGCAGGGTGATGCATTTCAAAAGCGCGCAGGTTCAAATTCCGCAGTTGGCCGGTGCGTAGATTCTCCTCGGCCGTCACGTGCAGCAGCGCCTGCCGATAGAGCCGGTTGTCGCGCTCGTCTGCAAGCAGTTGCTGCGTGGCGGCGATGGTGAGGGATTTGCCGTTTTCAAGCACCAGATGGACGTTGGCCTTGGTTTTGCCGCCCCAATCCACAATGGTGCCGTGCAAGTATTTTTCGACGGTGACCCAGATATCGATGGATGCCTTGAAATCGGTGTTGCGCGTGATCGTGGCGAGAGGGCGTTTGGCTTCATCCTCCAGGCGGTAAACCCGGTTTGGATTGTTGCGAGCCTGGGTCTGCCAACGTTCGAGGACGTTGGCTCGACGGGGATCGATTTCGCCTGCGGCCTCGGGTTGCGCCAGTTGCGCCACGTCCGACCAAAGCGCCGCTGCATGCTGCAACCCGTGTGCTTGCAGAACCAGCGAGCCTTCTTCGATGGACACAAGCACTGCCGAGGGATTCACTTCACGCGTCGAGCCTTGCAGAAAGTCGCTCACGTCCTTTTGAAATTCGCCAAGCAAACTCAGCGGGACATGTTTCGGCCCCACATCCACGCCATCGATGCGGTCATGCACGGCGAAACGAAGGTTGTCGGCGGCTTTCATGGAGCCGATTGTAGAGCTATGCCCACCATTCGGGGTACTTGTAACGGCTGATCGGGGAGGGTGGGCTCAGGGCGATAAGGCGGGGTTTCCCTCCTGCGCACGCGCTGCGAAACGCTGTTGCGACGAGTCTCGAACAGGGACAAAAATAGCCCGCATTTGTCTCGGCCGGGCATTGGCTGGCGTCGCGCAGGCCAGGTCGGCTCTGTCCAGACAAACACGGATCAAATTCCAGAACGCAAAAAGCCCCGCCGAAGCGGGGCTTTTTGTAGAAATTCTGGTGGCCTGGGGCGGAATCGAACCACCGACACAAGGATTTTCAATCCTCTGCTCTACCGACTGAGCTACCAGGCCAACACGTACGCTTTGCAAAAAGCCCAGCGCGGCGGCTGGGCTTTTTTTGGGACTTGGATGTTTCCAGGCAAGCCCCAATAAATATTCTGGTGGCCTGGGGCGGAATCGAACCACCGACACAAGGATTTTCAATCCTCTGCTCTACCGACTGAGCTACCAGGCCAACGAAGTCCGCAACTATACACAAAATTTTCAGCCCGCGCCAGCCGAGGGGACAAATCGGTCACTATTTTTTTGCCCTGGGCGCGGCCCCTGACTGTTGGGTGAATGGCACGGAAGGTGCGACGCAGGGTCGCGCTAGCGTGCACAAATGGGCTGGGGATAACCCGCAGGGGTATAATCTTTGAGTCATTTTCGTGGCAGTTCTTTACGCATACTCATGTCGGTAGCTGTCCTAGCCTTCGGTCTGAACCACACCTCCGCGCCGGTTTCGGTTCGCGAACGCGTGTCTATGCCCGTCGATCTGGTCAAGCCCGCGCTTGAAGGTTTGCGTTCGGCATTCGGCGGATCCGTCCGCGAAGCCGCCATCCTGTCCACCTGTAATCGCACCGAAATCTATTGCGCGGCCGACGGTCACGTCGCCGATCAATTGCCCGCCTGGCTGGCTGAACACAACCGCCTGGACGCCGGCACGCTGCGCCCGCATCTTTATCGCCATCATCAGGACGACGCCGTTCGTCACGCGTTCCGCGTGGCCAGCGGGCTGGATTCCATGGTGCTGGGCGAAACCCAGATCGTGGGCCAGATGAAGGACGCCGTGCGCGCCGCCGGCGAGGCTGGTTCGCTGGGCACCTTGCTGCATCAGATGTTCCAGCGCACGTTTTCGGTGGCCAAGGAAGTGCGGTCGCAAACGGCCATCGGCGCGCAGTCGGTGTCCATGGCCGCCGCCGCCGTCCGCCTGGCCGAGCGCGTGTTCGGCAATCTGGATCAGGCCCGCACGCTGTTCATCGGCGCGGGGGAAATGATTGAATTGTGCGCGACGCACTTTGCCGCGCAACGCCCGCGTAGCATGGTGGTCGCCAACCGTACCGCCGAGCGCGCTGAAATCCTGGCCAACCGGTTCTCGGCCAGCACCATGAAGCTGTCGGACCTGACGGAACGCCTGTCCGAATTCGACGTCATCGTGTCCTGTACGGCAAGCTCCCTGCCCATCCTTGGCCTGGGGATGGTGGAACGGGCCACGCGCCTGCGCCGCCACCGCCCGATGGTCATGATCGATCTGGCCGTGCCGCGCGACATCGAACCTGAAGTCGGCCGCCTGGACGACGTCTATCTGTATTCGGTGGACGACCTGGGCCGCCTGGTCCAGACTGGCACCGATGCGCGCCGCGCCGCCGTGGTGCAGGCCGAAGCCATTATCGAAACCCGCGTCCAGGGCTTCATGCACTGGATGCAGTCCCGCGAAGTGGTGCCCGTCATCCGCGACCTGCATCAGGCCGCCGAAGATGTCCGCGCCGCCGAACTCGAGCGCGCCCGCCGCCTGCTGGCGCGTGGCGAATCGCCCGAAGCCGTGCTGGAACAGCTGGCGCACGGGCTGACGCAAAAATACCTGCACGGCCCGCTGGCGGCGCTGAACCGCAGCGAAGGCGACGACCGCAAGCAGCTGCTTGCCTGGATGCCGCGCCTGTTCCCCGGCCGCGACTCCCGCCGTTAGCGTTTCTGCCCCACGTCCCGCCTCCTGGCGGGCGTTCGTCTTTTGGGCGCCCGCTTTCCCGTTTTTTCTTTGGTCTATCCCCCCATGAAATCTTCCATGCGCAGCCGGCTGGAGCATCTGTGTAACCGCCTGACCGAGGTGGACGCGTTGCTCGCCCAGCCGGAAACCGCGTCCGATATGGACCGTTTCCGCAAGCTCTCGCGCGAACGCGCCGAGCTTGAGCCCGTGGTCGAAGCCTTTACCGCGTTCGCACGCACCGAAGAGGACCTGGCGACCGCGCAGGAAATGCTGTCCGACCCCGACATGAAAGCCATGGCGGAAGACGAGATCAAGACCGGACGGGTCAAGCTGGAAAGCCTGGAAAGCGCCTTGCAGCTGCTGCTGTTGCCGCGCGACCCCAACGACGGGCGCAGCGTGTTCCTGGAAATCCGCGCGGGCACGGGCGGCGATGAAAGCGCGCTGTTCTCGGGCGACCTGCTGCGCATGTACACGCGCTACGCGGAAACGCGAGGCTGGCGCGTGGAGCTGATGTCGGAAAGCGCGTCGGAACTGGGCGGCTACAAGGAAGTGATTGCGCGCATCGACGGCGACGGCGCTTATGGGCGCCTGAAGTTCGAATCCGGCGCGCACCGCGTGCAGCGCGTGCCCGCCACCGAAGCGCAGGGCCGCATCCACACCTCGGCCTGCACCGTGGCGGTGATGGCGGAAGCCGACGAGATGTCGGAAATCGTCATCAACGCCAACGATCTGCGCATCGACACGTTCCGTGCCAGCGGCGCGGGCGGCCAGCACATCAACAAGACCGATTCGGCAGTGCGTATCACCCACTTGCCCACGGGGCTGGTGGTGGAATGCCAGGACGACCGTTCGCAGCACCGCAACAAGGACAAGGCCATGCAGGTGCTGGCCGCGCGCCTGAAAGACAAGGAAACGCGCGAACGGCAAAGCAAGGAAGCGGCAGAGCGCAAGAGCCTGATCGGCACGGGTGACCGTTCCGAACGCATCCGCACCTATAACTTTCCGCAAGGCCGCGTGACGGATCACCGCATCAATCTCACGCTGTACAAGTTGCAGCAGATCATGGAAGGCGATCTGGAAGAGCTGACCGGTGCGTTGATCGCCGAGCATCAGGCCGAGCAGTTGGCCGCGCTGGGCGACGACATCTGAGGCGCGCGCCATGACGACGCCCCAGCTTAAAAGCCTGCTGCTCGACACCCGCCTGCCGCGCCTGGAAGTGCGCATGCTGCTTGAGCACGTCCTGCAAAAGCCGCGCGCGTGGCTGCTGGCGCACGACACCGATCCGCTGACGCCCGACGTCGCGGCGGCTTACGAAGCGCTGTTGGCGCGCCGGCTGGCGGGCGAGCCCATGGCGTATCTGCTGGGTCACCGTGAATTCATGGGCCATCGCTTTCTCGTCACGCCCGACGTGCTGATTCCGCGTCCCGACACCGAGGTGCTGGTGGAAACGGCGCTGGAATGCGTTGCGGCCATCGCTGGACCGGCCGTGCTGGACCTGGGCACCGGCAGCGGCGCCATCGCTATCTCCATCGCATTGGCGCGCCGCGATGCGCGCGTCATGGCGTCGGACCTCAGCGCCGCCGCGTTGAAGGTGGCGGCGGCCAATGCGTGGGAGTTGACGGCGTCGGTGCGTTTCGTTGAAGGCAGCTGGTTCGACGCCGTGCCGGCTGGCGAAGGCTTTGACCTGATCGTGTCCAATCCGCCCTATGTGGCCAGCGACGATCCCCATCTGGACCAGGGCGACCTGCGCTTTGAGCCGCGCGGCGCGCTGACCGATGGCGCGGGCGGCTTGGAAGACCTTGCCCGCATCGTGGCGGGCGCAGGTCGCCACCTGAAACCGGGCGGCGCGTTGTGGATGGAGCATGGCTGGGACCAGGCGCAGGCGGTACGCGAATTGCTGACCAGCGCGGGCTTTGACAACGTGCACAGCCGGCACGACCTGGCGGGTATCGAACGCATTTCAGGCGGACGCTGGCCCGCCGCCCGCTGAACAACCGGGTCATTTGTTACAGACTTTCAGGGCGGAAACCGCGTTTGGCCCGCCCCGCAGCCGGGGATTTCGGGCGGTTTTTTCCGCTGTACCTATAATCGGCATATTCCGTTATGCCTGTCCAAGAGACCACCATGAGCGACGTTCAAGAATTCATCCGCGAAACCGTGACCCAGCACCCCGTCGTGCTGTTCATGAAGGGCACCGCCCAATTCCCCCAGTGCGGCTTTTCCGGCAAGGCCATCCAGATCCTCAAGGGCTGTGGCGTCAAGAAGCTGGTTACCGTCAACGTGCTGGAAGACGACGAAGTCCGCCAGGGCATCAAGGAATTCTCCAGCTGGCCCACCATTCCTCAGCTGTACGTGGCCGGCGAATTCATCGGCGGCTCGGACATCATGAATGAGATGAACGAATCCGGCGAACTGAAGACGCTGCTGGAGCAATCCGGCGCAACGGCCTGAAGCCGCGATGCGGCGGCTCGTAATCGGCATCACCGGCGCGACCGGTTCGCTGTACGCGGTGCGCATGCTGCAAGCGCTGCGCGGCGTTGACGATGTCGAGACGCATCTGGTGGTGTCCGCCTCGGGCGTGCTGAACATCAAGCACGAGCTCGATGTCAGTCGTCACGATGTCTACGCGCTGGCCGACCACGTGCATTCGGTACGCGATGTGGGCGCGACGCTGGCCAGCGGCGCATTCCAAACCGCTGGCATGGTGATCGTGCCGTGTTCCATGCGCACGCTGGCGGCAGTGGCCCATGGCCTGTCAGACAACCTCATCACCCGCGCCGCCGACGTCACCTTGAAGGAACGCCGCCGGCTGGTGATGCTGGTGCGCGAGACGCCGTTCAATCTGGCGCACCTGCGCAATATGACGGCGGTGACCGAAATGGGCGGCATCGTGTTTCCGCCGCTGCCGGCCTTCTACCATCGCCCGTCCTCGATAGAGGAAATGGTGGATCACACCGTCGCGCGCGTGCTGGAACTGTTCGACATCATCGTGCCCGGTCCGCATTGGGAAGGCATGAAGTAAGCCAGCCCCGCCGTTGCAAGCGCTGACCCCCATCGGTTGGATGACGTCCAACCCTGGGGGTTTTTCATGCGCGGCGGGTTCACCGCGCCGACTCTTACTGCACCAGCCCCAAGCCGTTCAAGGCGGCCAGATTCTCGGGCCACTGACGCGCGCGGGCGTTCTGCAATTCGATGCGCGCCCAGGCCATCCAGCCCGCCCATTCGATGCGCTTGTCCCACGCCGTGCCCCAGGCTTGCAAGGCGGCCAGCCCGGCCACCGCGTGCTGCTCGGCCGCGTCGAAATCGCCCGACGTGAGCGCCAGCTGCGCCAGCAGCAGACGCGGTTCGCCCACCCAGGGGTTATGCGCCACGGCGGCTTCCAGCAGATGACGCGCGCTGTCCATTTCCGTCAGCGGATGCATGCGCGTGATGACCTGCCAGTACAGCGCGCTGGCCGCTGCTTCGTCGCGCGCGCTGAGGGTGGCGCGGCAGGCGTCGAAGGCGGGCGGGATCGGGATGCCGGTATAGCCCGGCATCTGCGACAGCGGCGCCAGCAGATGCGACAGCATCGACAGGATGTTTGACGGCGGCTTGAGCGGACCGGGCCAGAGCGATGCGGCCCAGTGAGTATTCAGGTCGCGGCGCTGCTGCTGCGGATAGCCCGCGAAGATCTCGTCCTGCCAGCTATGCCATTGCTCGCCGATGTCGGCGGCGGATACGACGATGAACGCGGCTACCTGGCGCGGCGTCAACGCATAGACCGTCCCGTCCGCGCCTTCCAGCCGCATCCCGTCGTGGCCCGTGCCTTGTCCCGCCAGCACGGCCTGCACGAATTTCGTGCGCGGCATGGCGCAGAACAGGCTGACCCACGCTTCGGCTTCTTCGCCCAGCACCTCGCGCAAGGTCGAGCGTTCGCGCTCGCGGTCGAACAGCGTCAGGTCCACGTATTCGTTGCCGTAGACGCTGTGGAACAGGCCCAGCATGCGGACTTCGCGCGGCTGGTTCCATAGCGCCAGCGTGCGGTACACGCCCAGCAGATGGTGCTTGAAGGTGCCGGCCTTGTGCCAGTCTTCGCCGGCGCTGCGGGCGAACAGCATATCCAGCAAGGCGGGCAGGTCGGCATCGATGGCGGCGTAGTGGTCCGCAAGCAGGGCGCGCGCGTGCGGGTGCAATTCGTTGGAAGTGGACATGGTGCAAAGCGTTTGATTGAAGGCAGCCGCTATTGTGTCTGCATGGCGCGGGCTTGTCATGGCGCGGTGCTTTATGTGATTTTGCGCATATCAATATGAATATTCATCGCTTCCGGTTTGGTAGCGCGCTGCATAGAATCGCGGGTCATTCTTTCTACTGTCGAGATGTCTCATGCGTGTTCGTCATACCCTGGCCGTTGTCGCCGCCGTGCTTGGATTCGCCAGCGCCTCCGCCTGGTCGCAAGACGCCGAATTGAAAGTGGGCGTCACGGTCGGCCCGCATGCGCAGATCGGCGAAGTGGTGCAGCAGGTGGCGGCCAAGCAGGGCCTGAAGGTGAAGCTCGTCGAGTTCAGCGACTTCATCCAGCCCAACGCAGCGCTGGACGCCAAAGAACTGGACCTGAACATCTATCAGCACAAGCCTTTCCTGGAGTCGCAGAACAAGGCGCGCGGCTACAAGCTGGTGCCGGTGGCGACCGCCGTGGTGCAGCAGATGGGCATCTATTCAAAACGCTTGAAGTCGCTGGACGATCTGCCGCAAGGCGGCAAGGTGGCGATCCCCAACGACCCCACCAATGGCGCGCGCGCATTGCTGGTGTTGCAGGCGGCCAAGCTCATCAAGCTCAAGGACGGCGTGACCGTCACCGCCTCGCTGTTCGACGTGGTCGAGAATCCGAAGAACCTGAAGTTCATCGAAATCGAAGCGGCGCAGCTGCCGCATTCGCTGGCGGACGTGGACGCGGCGGCGGTCAATTCCGCCTACGCGATTCCAGCCGGCCTGTCGCCCGCCAAGGACGCGCTGGCGCTGGAAAGCAAGACTGCGCCGTTCGCCGCCGTGGTCATTGCCGCGCGCGAGGACAACAAGAACGATCCGCGCATCGCCCGCTTCATCAAGGCGTATCAGTCCGATGAGGTGAAGGCCTTCGTGGCCAAGCAGTTCCCGGGGGCGTATTCGACGTCGTGGTAAAGCGGGCGACGGGCGGCGGGCAGCTGGTGACGGCGACGGTTGGCCGGCGACGCGCCGCTCAGGCGTATTTTCCGGTCAGCCCGCCATCGACCACCAGCTCGGTGCCCGTGATGTAGGACGCATCGTCCGACGCCAGGAAAGCCACCGCCTTCGCCACTTCCCCAGGCGTGCCCATGCGGCCCATCGGCACCTGCCGGTCGCGCGCGGCCAGCGCCGCTTGCAGATCGTTCGGGTCGTACATGCGCGCTACGTTCTGCGCCACGCGCGGCGTGTCGATCAAGCCGGGGATGACGGTATTCACGCGGATGCCGTCGGCGGCGTATTGCTGCGCCGCCATGCGCGCGAAATGGATGACCGCGGCCTTGCTGACGCTATAGGCCAGATGTGGATAACCGGTGTAGCGGATGCCCGCGATGGACGACACCGTGACGATGGCGCCGCCGCCTTGGCGACGCATCACGGGCGCCAGCAGGCGCGTGGCGATCAACAGGCTGGTCACGTTCACCTGCTGGATGCGATCCCAGTCCTCCAGCGAAATATCTTCCGGGCCGCCCACCTTGCCGATGCCTGCATTGGCTTGCAGGATGTCGATGCGGCCATAGCGGGCCAGCGCGACTTCTACAGCCGCCTGCATCGCATCGGGGTCGGCCACGTCCGCCTGCACCGGCAGCGCGCTGCCGCCTGCCTGTTCGACTTCATGGGCCGCGTCCTGCGCCGCCGCCAGATTGGCGTCCAGCGCAATGATGGCCGCGCCTTGCCGCGCCAGCGTCACGCAGCTGGCCTTGCCGATGCTCCAGCCCGTGGCGGACGCGCCGGCCCCGGCCACCAGCGCAACCTTGCCCGCCAGTCGCGTATCGGGGGCGGTGGCCGTCATGCGGATTCTCCGTCCTCTTGCTGATGGGTCTTGCCCTTGCCGACATAGGGAATGGCATGGTCGATGGTTTCCCAGATGTAGCGGCCCGAGGGGCTTTGCTGCTCTTCGGCCACGTGCGACACCAGGCCGGCCGCGCGCGAAATCACGGCAAAGCCGCGCATCAGATTGGTCGGCACGCCGATCTCGCTCAGTAGCGCCGCGACCGCGCCCGTGGCGTTGATGGTGATGTGCTTGCCATAGGTCTCGTCCACCGCCGCCGACAACAGACGCAGCGCCTTGAGCGATGCGCCTTGCAGGTCGGGTTCGGCCTCGGCCAGCGCCAGCAGCTTGATCGAGCGGGGATCGTCGGGCTTGTGCAGATGATGGCCGAAGCCGGGCAGCGCCTGGCGCTGTTCGCGGAATTCGCGTGCGATGGCCAGCGCTTCGGCGCGCCCGTCCGCCGCCGACTTGATGCGGTCCAGCAGGCGCGAGCAATTTTCCATCGTGCCGACGAACTGGCTGCCCACCGCCATCAGCCCCGAGGCCACCGCGCCTTGCAGGTTTTCAGGCGCGCTCATGTAGATCAGGCGCGTGGCGATGGCGCTGGGCGTCATGCCGTGCTCCATCAGCGTGACCAGCACCGCGTCGACGATGCGCATGTCCACCGGGCGCGCGTCGCGTCCCAGGATCTGCATGATCATGACTTCGGTGAAGGTCTTCTTGCCGATCAGCTCATCGACCAGATCGACGTCGCGGTACGACATGCCGGTCAGGTGATGGGCGCAAAGACGGGTTTCGGGCGTGTTCATGGCGTCTCCTTTTGTGCGGCGTCGCGCACGGCATTCTTCAGGACCTTGCCGACGCTGGAGCGCGGCAGGCTGTCATGGATATGGAATTGCTTGGGCGTGGCGACCGGGCCGAGCAGCGCGCGCACATGGGCCTTGAGCGCGTCGGCGTCGGCATGCGCGCCGGGGTGGAACTGCACGGCGGCGTGGACCGCCTCGCCCCACTTGTCGTCGGGCAGGCCGAACACCGAGCATTCGTACACGGCAGGGTGCGACGACAGTGCGTTCTCGACATCGACGGGATAGACGTTGAAGCCGCCCGTGATGATGACGTCGCGCAGCCGGTCCTTCAGGAACAGATAGCCGCGTGCGTCGATGAGGCCGGTGTCGCCGGTATGCAGCCAGCCATCGACCAGCGTTTCGGCGGTCTTCTCCGGCAGGCGCCAATAGCCCGTCATCGTCAGGTCGCCTTGCACCACGACTTCACCGATCTCGCCGCGTGGCAGCAGCGTGCCGTCGGGTGCCATGATGGCCACGTCGGACAGCCACGTCGCGCGTCCGACCGAGGCGCGGTTGCGCGGATCGTTCAGGTCCGAGGGGCGCAGCACGGTGGCGATCTGCGGCGCTTCGGTCTGCCCGTAGGTCGTGCCCAGCACGGGTCCGAAGAAGTCGCGCGCGCGTTCGATCTTTTCGGGCGGCATGGGCGCGCCGCCGTAGATCAGGTTGCGCAGCTTGGGAAAATCCGCGCGCGACACGCCGGGCTGCGCCATGATCATGTAGATCAAGGTAGGCGGCATGAAACTGAGCGTGCCGCCGCGTTCGCGGAATGCGGCGGTGATGGTGGCCGGCGTGACGCTGTCCAGCAACAGATGCGCGCCGCCTGCGGCCAGCACCGGCAGCACGTAGGTGCCGGTGCCATGCGTGATCGGGGCGGACACCACGTAGCGGTCGTCGCGCGTCAGTTCCCAACTGGCGATCTGGTTGATGATGCCGGCGTTCCACGCGCGGTACGGCTGCATCACGCCTTTGGGCAGGCCGGTGGTGCCGCCCGTGAACTTGATGGCTTGCGTGGCGTCGCGGGACAGCGCGTGGCGCTTCGGCTCGCGGCCGACGTCTTGCGCCAGCAAGGCATCCAGGCACAGGCCATCGTCCGCGCCATCTTCAAGATGGATGCGTGCGCTGTCCACGGTTATGGCCAGCGGATCGCCGACGGGGTCGACGATGACGATGGACGGCGAGGTCGCGTCCAGGATGCGCCCGATCTCCCGCGCGGTGCTGCGGTAGTTGAGCGGCACCCAGATCTTGCCGCTGGCCAGCACGGCCAGCAGCGCCAGGATGTGGCGGGCGGAATTGCCTGCGCAGATGGCCACGCGCGTCTGGGGTTCCGGGTCCAGGTCTTGCAACGCGGCGGCCAGCGCGCGGGTGCGGGCGGCCAGGTCGGCATAGGTCATGACGCCTTCCGGGCCGTCCAGCGCGACGCGTTCGGGATACTGCTCGGCCGCGCGGAAAAAGAAATCGATCGGGTACACCCTGTGCTCCTGAAACTAGTTGGCCTTGATGTTGGCGCGCTTGACGACCGCGGCCCATTTGTCGATTTCGCTGTCGATCTTCTTGGCGAAGGTCTCGGGCGTGTTGGGCGTGGCGGGCGCGTAGAAGCCGGCCTGCTTGTAGGACGCCTGCAATGCCGGGCTGGCCAGCGCCTGGTTCAAGGCTTCGTTCAGGCGCGCGATGACGGGTTGCGGCGTGCCGGCCGGCGCGACCAGGCCGAACCAGGATTCCACGTCGAAGCCGGGCAGGCTGGACTCGGCCAGCGTGGGCACGTCAGGGGCCGAGGGCAGTCGCTGCGGCGACGTGACGCCCAGCGCGCGCAGCTTGCCCGCCTGCACGTGCGGCAGCGACGAGGGCAGGTTGTCGAACATCGAATCGACCTGTCCGCCGAGCAGGTCCGCCACGGCGGGACCGCTGCCCCGGTAGGGCACGTGCAGGATGTCGGTGCCCGTTTCCATCTTGAACAGTTCGCACGACAGATGGATGGACGAGCCGCTGCCCGATGAGGCGCAGGTCAGCTTGCCCGGATGCGCGCGGGCGTAGGCGAGATATTCCTGCACGGTCTTGACCGGCAGCTTGGGATTGACGACCAGGATGTTGGGGATGGTCGCCACCATGCCCACGGGCTTGAAGTCTTTGATGAAGTCGTAGTTCAGCTGGCTATACAGGCTGCGATTGATCGTGTTGGCGATGGAGCCCACGTACAACGTGTAGCCATCGGGCGCTGCGCGCGACACGATTTCCGCGCCGATGTTGCTGTTGGCGCCCGTCTTGTTTTCGACGACGAAGGTCTGGCCCAGCAACTCGGACAGCGACTTGGCCATCAGGCGCGCGACGATATCGGTGGCGCCGCCCGCCGCGTAGCCGACCACCAGCGTCACGGGCCGTTCGGGGTAGGGCTTGGCGGCCAGGGTAGGGGCGCTGGCGGCAAGCGTGCCGCCCAGCGTCAGCGCGAGGGCGGCCAGCCGCCTCGTGTATGCAGTCTTCATCGTTGTCTCCGTCCTGTTTTGTCTAATATTTGGACAGATCTTTGTCTGCCCGATTTGATATTGGGCTCTGATGCAAGCCTCAGCAATGCAAGGTGTCCAAAATATGAACAAGCCGGAATCGGAGTCATCGGGGCCCGTCGTGCTGCGGCGCGGTCTGCGGGTGTTGGGCGTGTTGCGGCAAGCGGGGGCGGCCGGCATGCACGTGGCCGACATCGCGCGCGCGGCGGCCCTGCAGCGGTCCACCGCGTATCGCTACCTGGATGTGCTGGTCGAAGAGGGCTACGCGCTGCGCGAGTCGGACGCGCCACGCTGGCGCATCGCAGAGCTGGGCGTCTTGATGGCGGGCGACCCGCATGCGCAGGCGGTGCGCGGCCTGCGGCCGGTGCTGCGGCAGATCAGCGACGTGACCGGCGATTCGGCGTTTCTCATCTGCCGGGCGGCGAACGATTCGCTATGCCTGCATCGGGAAGTGGGCAATTACCCAGTGCAGGTGCTGGCGGTCACGGTGGGCCACCGCCAACCCTTGGGCGTGGGCGCGGCGGGCCTTGCGCTGCTGGCGGCCTTGCCGCCGGCCGAGGCCGATGACGTGGTGGCGCAGAACGAGCAGGCGTTGCGCGCTTACGGCGGCATGACTGGCGTGCAGATGCGGCGTCTGGTCGAGAACACGCGCGGCCGGGGTTGGTCGGTGGTGGGCAATGCGGCGGTGCCGGGGGTGCTGGGCGTGGGGGTCGCTGTGTGCGACGCCAGCGGCTATCCGCGTCTGGCAGTCAGCGTGTCCAGCCTGATCGATCGGATGCAGGCCGCGCGCCAGCGCAGCATTGCGGAATTGATCCGCAGCCAGCTGGCGCAGGACGAGCTCAGGCCGCAGCCGGCGCGGGGGCCCGATACGTCTTCTGGTAATGCACCGTGAACGTATTGAAGGCGTCCAGCGCCTTCTTGGGATCGTGGCCGGGCTTGACCAGAAAGCTGTTGAAGCCGACGCGCGCCTGATAGTGGATGGTGTCGATCATCACGTCGCCGACCGCGCGCAGTTCGCCCGTCCAGTGGTATTGCGTGCGCAGCAGTTGCGCCAGCGAATAGCCACGCCCGTCGGTGTAGTTGGGAAAGTCCACCGCGATGAAGGCGATGCCGGCAGGGTCCAGCTTGCCGTCGGCGTCGGCCAGATCACGCAGGTCGGCATCCGGTTCCAGCAGCACGGCCACCGGGTGATGGTGACGGCGCAAGGTGGCGCGTGACGTCTTCCAGATCGAGAGCGGCACGATCCAGCCGGGCTCGTCCGTGGGCACCTGGCCTGCGGCGGCCACTTCGGGTTCGGGCACGAAGGGGCGCGCGGTATCGGCTTGCAGGCGGCCGTCGCGGATCAGGTGCGGGCCGGGGGCGTCGTGGGCGTAGAGATCAGACATGGGCGGGCTCGGCGCTTTGTGCGGGTTTGGCGAAGGCGGGATCGGCGTAGACGTCCTGCTTGAAAGGGTCGATGCCGACGCGGTCCACCACGTCGATAAAGCGTTCGGATTCGCTGTCGCGCAGGCCCAGGTAGGTGCGGATCAACCGATCTACAACGCCCGGCACCTGATCGCGCGCGAACGAGGGGCCGATGATGCGGCCCACAGCGGCGCCGCCGCCACGCGTGGATTCCAGATCGGGCAGGGGTTTGGCCGCGCCATTCTGACGGCCGCCCAGCGTGACCTGATACCACTCTTCGCCGGCCTTATCGACACCCAGGATGCCGATGTGCCCCACGTGGTGGTGACCACAGGAATTGATGCAGCCCGAGATGTTCAGGTCCAGTTCGCCGATTTCGAACAGGTAGTCCAGGTCGTCGAACTGGCGCTGGATGGCTTCGGCCACGGGGATGGAGACGGCGTTGGCCAGGGCGCAGAAGTCACCGCCGGGACAGGCGATGATGTTGGTCAACAGCCCGACGTTGGGCGTGGCCAGGTTCAGCGCTTCCAGCTTCTGCCACAGCTCGTGCAGCCGCGCGCGGCGCACGTCGGCCAGGATCAGGTTCTGTTCGTGCGAGACGCGCAGTTCGCCAAAGCCATAGGCGTCGGCCAGATCGGCCATGGCGTCCATCTGGTCGGCAGTGATGTCGCCGGGCGGCACGCCGGTGGGCTTGAGCGAGACGGTCACGGCGGCGTAGCCGGCGACCTTGTGCCCGTGCACATTGGTGCGCAGCCAGCGCGCAAAGCGCTTGTCGTTCGCGGCCAGGGCGTCGGTGTTGTCGGCGTCGTCGCGGGCAGAGGCATCGTATTGCGGCCACACGAAGCGGGCCTTGATGCTGTCGACGAATTCCTGGCTGATGGTGTCGGGGCCGTCCTTGATGAGCTGCCACTGTTCATCGACCTGCTGCGCATAGACTTCGGGCGTCAGGTCCTTGACCAGGATCTTGATGCGCGCCTTGTACTTGTTGTCGCGGCGGCCGTGCAGGTTGTAGACGCGCAGCGCGGCTTGCAGATAGGTCAGCAGATGCTGCCAGGGCACGAAGGGATTGATCAGCTTGCCGACGATGGGCGTGCGGCCCATGCCGCCGCCGACCCACACGCGAAAGCCCAGCGCGCCGTCGCGTTCAACGGCTTGCAGGCCGATATCGTGTACGCCCACGGCCGCGCGGTCTTGTACCGCGCCGCTGACGGCGATCTTGAATTTGCGCGGCAGGAAGGCGAATTCGGGGTGCAGCGTGGACCACTGGCGAATGATCTCGCACCACACGAGGGGGTCGACGAGTTCATCGGGCGCGACGCCGGCAAAGTGGTCGGTGGTGGTGTTGCGGATGCAGTTGCCGCTGGTCTGGATGGCGTGCATCTGCACGGTGGCCAGTTCCGCCAGGATGTCCGGCACGTCTTCCAGCTTGGGCCAGTTGAACTGGATGTTCTGGCGGGTGCTGAAGTGCCCGTAGCCACGGTCCCACTTGCGCGCGATGTGCGCCAGCGTGCGCAGTTGGCGCGACGCCAGCATGCCGTAGGGGATGGCCACGCGCAGCATGGGCGCGTGGCGCTGGATGTACAGGCCGTTCTGCAGGCGCAGAACGCGGAATTCATCTTCGGTGAGCTGGCCGTCGAGGAAGCGGCGCGTCTGATCGGCAAACTGCGCCACTCGCTGCTCGACTAGCTGCTGGTCGACGGGGTCATACACGTACATGTCTACTGCCCTTGTGGTCTTCTCGGTCTGAGCCCTGTTGCGGCCGGCGCGAGGCGCGGCGAAAAGGCGATTCATAACCGTAACAGCCACCAGACAGCACCGTCTAAGTCATTCTGGTAATAAGGAAATATTGCCCCCATGCTTCGCGCCTTCGGCGCTTTCCTGCGCATTGATTGCGCGCTATGCCACCAACTACACCGCCGCGTTCACCGCCCAGCGGGCGACGAGGACCAGCACGATCACCAGCACCGCCGCCAGCAGCAGGCCGGTGGCGATCAGGGGGCCGGGTTTGTTGTGGGCGATGTCGGCGTCATAGCCGCGGCCGCGCCGCACGCCGAAAAAACCCCAGAGCACGGAGCGGACCGTGCGCAGGAAACTAAGCATATGCGCCTCGTGGCGGATGAGGGGAACTGGCACTGTAGGCGCTGGCGCGGGCGCCAAACAGATGCAGATCCGCGTCAAGCGACCGTATCAGCGGCAGCCGGACTCGACGCCCCGATGCCGCGCACGATGTGTTCCAGCAACTCGCGCGCGGCGGGCGAGATGTGGCGGCCGGCGCGGCTCAGGACGTGCAGGCTGCCTTGGTTCAGAATCGGATTGGCCAGCGGCAGGCTGGCCAGGCGCTGGGCGCGCATGTCGGCGGTGACGGCGATGGGCGGCGTGAGTGCATAGCCGATGCCCGCCGCCGCGAACTGCCACAGCGCCTTGAACGAGGACGTCGTCAGCACGTTGCGCAGCCGCACCTGTTCGCTGATCTCGGCGGCCTGGATGTGCTGGCGCACGCCGAAGCCCTCCTGCATCGACGCGCCGGGATGATCGGCCAGGTCCGTCAACAGCAGCGGGCGGCCCAGGCGGGTCAGCGGATGGTCCTGCCGGACGATGGCGCGGATCGGCTCGGGCCGCGAATAATGCGTGCGCAGGCGCGCGTCGTTGGGCGGCTGGAACACCAACCCTATATAGGCGCGGTCGTCCACAATGCGTTGCACGATTTCCGACGTGCGCGCCACCTCGATGTCCAGCGTGACCTCCGGATGGCTGCGCCAGTAGCCGGGCAGCACGCGGTCGAACATCAGTTCGACGAAGCCTTCCCCCAGCACCAGGTCGATATGGCCGCGCTCGGCGTTGCGCAGGCTGTCGATCTCGGAAAAGAAGCTCTCCTGGATGTTCTGCTGCCGCTTCACGTAGCGCGCCAGGATGTGCCCAGCGTCGGTCGGCACCACGCCGCGCCCGCGACGTTCGAACAGCGCCATGCCACAGTCGCGTTCCAGCGCGGCGATGGCTCGGCTGACGGCCGACGGGTCCAGGTCCAGCACTTCGGCCGCGCCGCGCACCGAGCCTCGGCTCATGACCTGCATGAAATAGTGGGTACGGCGGGCGTCGAGTTTTTCATCCATGGCGGTGCTCCAGGCGGGCGGGGTGCGGCGGCAGATCCACAATCGAATTTAAGGGTTTACCCGTATCAAATTCGATAACGTGCAAAATTTTCCCAGGAAAACGCCGTGTGTTGCATTTTACGCAACGCTTATGCGGTGGCGCTGTCATGGTTGCCGCTTGGGCCCTCCGGCGAAAATCGCGCCTGCTGTGCGAACGCGCGCCATTGCCGCGCGCCGCCGTGCCGCCACGAAAACTTATTCACGTTCATCAGGGGAATTCGATGTCTTACGCCAGCGCCAGCCTGGCCGCGCCTTCCATGCCGCTATCCGCCCGCATTCGTATGCTTGCCGCCATCTTGTTGGTGGTGGTCATTTCCGAAGCGATCGGCAGCGTCACGTTTTCGGTGGGCCCGGGCAAGATCGTTCTGCAACCGATGCTGTGGGCCATTTTCATTGGCGCCATCGTGGCGGCGTTCGGCCAGCGGCTGCCCGTGGGCGCCGGCATCGACAAAGCCATGCAGACCCGCATCAGCGGCTACCTGCAATACGCGCTGCTGCCGTTCCTGGCCAAGCTGGGCCTGATGGTGGGCGGCGCGCTGCCGCAGGTGCGCGAAGCCGGCTGGGCGCTGGTGTTCCAGGAATTTGGCCACTTCTTCGGCACCATGGCCATCGGCCTGCCGCTGGCGCTGCTGCTGGGCATCAAACGCGAAGCCATCGGCGCCACCTTCTCGGTGGGCCGCGAGCCCAGCCTGGCGATCATCGGCGAACGCTACGGCATGAACTCGCCCGAAGGCCGTGGCGTAATGGCCGAGTACATCACCGGCACGGTGATCGGCGCGCTGTTCGTGGCCCTGATGGCCGGCTTCATCACCAGCCTGAACATTTTTGATCCGCGCTCGCTCGCCATGGGCGCGGGCGTGGGCTCCGGCAGCATGATGGCCGCCGGCGTGGGCGCCATCGCGTCCCAGCAGACGCCGGAAATGGCGCATCAGGTGGCCGCGCTGGCCGCCGCCGCCAACCTGCTGACGACGGTGGTGGGCGTGTACTTCACGCTCTTCATCTCGCTGCCGACCACGATCTTCCTGTACGGCAAGCTCGAACCCGTGCTGGGACGCTTCTCGCGCGGCAAGGCGTCGGAATCGGTGGTGGACGAAAGTGTCTCCGAGGACGTGCCGGCCCACAGCTCCAAGATGGGTTTCGGCGACCGCCTGACCGCCTATGTCATTTGCGGCCTGTTCGCGCTGGTGGGCAACCGCCTGGGCTACAACGTGCCCTTCATGGACGCACTGCCGGGCATGGGCATCATCATCCTGCTCGTCGTGCTGACCGACCTGATCCTGCGCGTGGTGCCCAAGCTGCCCGCCGTGTTCGTGCTGTCGCTGATCGCCATGACGGCCGGCTGCCCCGGCGTGCTGCCGTACTCGGACCAGATCATCGCGCTGGTCGGCAAGGTGAACTTCCTGCCGTTCACGACGGTGATCCTGGCCATGGCCGGTCTGTCGATCCTGAAAGACCTGCCGGCCTTCCGCAAGCTGGGCTGGAAGATCGTGGTGGTGTCCCTGGCCGCCAACGCCGGCACCTTCCTGGGCGCCACGATGATCGCGGAATTCTTCCACTGATCATCCACGCGTAGCGCGCAGGAAATGAAAACCGCCTGACAAATGTCAGGCGGTTTTTTCTTGGGCGAAGCCCGCGCGATAGCGGGCGTTGTCGGTGACGTTCTCGGTGGCGCCGATGTTGGCCACGGCGGGCACGCCGACGGCGGCGGCCTTGACCGCGACAGCGGCCTGCCATTCCTGCACCTGCGGGTTGCCCATGGCGACGCGGTAAGGCTGCAACGGCGTCAAGCCTTCGATGGTGCCCAGGTCATTGGAATTGCCCGCCCGCTGCTGCACGGCGGCATCCGCCTGCGCCGCGTAGGCGTCCACGGCGCGGCGCAGGCGCGTGTCGGCGTATTGGTCGCGCAAAATATTCGGGTCGAAGGCGGGGGCAAGTTCCGTGTCCAGCGCGGTTCGGCCATCCAGCGCCACGGCCGCGGGCGCGCGGACGTCTGCGGCGGCATCGGCACGCGCCAATTCGGCGGCTTCACGGGTACGCGCTATGCGCTGCGCTTCCCACGCGGCTTGCGCCTGGCGGCTACGCTGGGCGTCACGTATGGCGGCTTCGCGGGCCAGGCGCTCGGCTTCAAAGGTGGGCTGGGTGTCGTTGACCAGCGGCACGCGCGCCGGGTAGGGCGCGGCAACGCGGGCAATGGGGGGGATCGCAGTGACGTTCATGCTTGCTCCCTGTGCGAGTCGACAGCCGCCCATGGCGGGCGTCCGGCGAAGGCTGACAAGACCAAAATTTACCGCGTGGCGGTCGTGGTGTCGTGTCAGCCCGTCGCACTAGGATGCAAGGCGTAACCGTGTCAGGCGGGGGGCAGCGTCGCCTGCAGGGAGGGGCGGGCGTTGAAGGCCTTGAACCAGGCGGCCACGCCAGGGTGGGCGCCGCGCCAGTCGTAGCTGCCGAACCGGAAGTCCAGATAGCCCAGCGCGCAGGCGATGGTGATCGTGCCGATGTCCATCCGGCCGTCCAGTCGGGTCACGCTCTTTTCCAGCTGCGCCAGCGCGTCGTGCGCCTTGCTCATCTGGCCGTCGACCCAGTCGGTCCAGCGCAGCGCTTCGGGACGCAGCGCGACTTCGTAGCGGGCCAGCAGCGCGGCATCCATGACGCCATCGCCCAAGGCCTGATCGGCAAGCGCCTGCCAGCGCGCGGGGCCGTTCGCGGGGAACAGCGTGCCGCCGCCCAGATCGTTCAGGTATTCGCAGATGACGCGGCTGTCATAGAGCACCTGGCCGTCGTCCGTGATCAAGGTGGGCACCTTGCCCAGCGGGTTGCTGGGGATGATGCTCTTGTCGCGGGCGACGGGGCCAGCGGCGCTGGGCAGTTTTTCGATGCGGTCGGTCAAGCCCAGTTCGTGCGCAATGACCATGCATTTGCGCACGAAGGGAGATGCCGGCGAGAAAAACAATTTCATATCGGTCCTTGTCGGTTGCGTAGCGTCTTTGGTGAAAGCGAAAAGCAGCCGCAAGCGTACCGGATATGCGACTTATCCGGTGACGCCGGTTTCCAGGCAGGGATTGAATTCGCCCGTTGCCGGATCGCGCAGGAACAGCACGCCGGTTGCCACGCCGAAGTACGTGCCGTGCAGTTCCAGCTCGCCCTTTTCAACGCGGCGGCGGATCGACGGGAACGTCATCAGGTTGTTCAGGCTGTGTTCGACCACGGCCAGTTCCAGGCGCTTGAGCTTGGTCTGGCGGTCGCCGTCGCTGGGGCCCAGGCGTTCGGCCACCGGTTCGATCTGCGACATCCACTTGCCGATAAAGTCGCCTTTGGACAGCGGCTTGGCGTCGTCGAAGAACGAGCGGATGCCGCCGCAGGACGCGTGGCCCAGCACGACGATGTGCTTGACGTTCAGGCCGTTGACGGCGAATTCGATCGCGGCGCTGGTGCCGTGATAAGACGATTCCGAATCCGGTTCACAGGGCGGGACCAGGTTGGCCACGTTGCGCACCACGAACATCTCGCCGGGCCCGGCGTCAAAGATCACTTCAGGCGATACGCGCGAGTCGCAGCAGCCAATGAGAAGAATTTCCGGGCTTTGCCCGAGTTCAGCCAGCTTCTGATAGCGGCTGCTTTCCGAATGGAAACGGCCGTCCAGGAACGATTGATAGCCTTCGGTGAGTCTTTTGGGAAACATGATGGTCACTTCCTAGTAACGAGGCCAGGCTTGCTGGCACGCCGACAGACGCAATAAGGGGCTTCGTTTGGAAGCCCCTGTTATCGAGTCGGCAAGCGGAATTTTCCCATATTTGTCCCTACAACCCCCTGTCTAAACCCTGCTCGAATCAGGGTTTTTGACCCGGGCGAGGCAAGCAATCCTATTGCGCGCGCACGTCCAGCACCGTGACCTTGGTGAATTGCAGCGGCGTGGTGGCCTTGACCAGCCGGATCTGCCCCGGCTGGATGGGGCCGATCACGTCTTCGTTGACCCGGCCCACTTCACGGCCCTGCGCGTCGTACAGCACGTAGGTCAGCACGGCGCTGGAGACCGGCCGCCCCGACAGGTTGGCCAAAGATCCGGTGATGGTGGACATGTTGATGTTGGTGTCGCGCACGGCCTGCACGTTGCCCAGCGTGACGCCGTAAGTCAGGCTTTGTGCGCTGACGGCGCCGGACAGGCCGGCAAGCATGACGACGGTAAAAGCGTGGGCAAGTTTCATGGCGGTCTCCTGTGTGCCGGCGCAGGGGGCGCTTGACTGTCCGCGCCGCCCTTTGCGTCGTCCGCGTAGCGACGCGGACAGGGGTATCTCACACCTTTCCGAAGCCCTGCACAACGGGTCGAAAGGATGAATCGGTAACAGGTTGCATGGGTTGTTCCCAGATTCGTCGCCTACTGACAAAGATGCGTCGGAATGTCTCTAAATTGAGATCTTTCGGCCTTGTATTTTCCTAACTTTTCGAAGCTTGCAGTGCGGAGCGCTTTGTTCGATGATTGCCGGGTCGGCACGTGGCCGAAGGCCCGCTTTCAAGCGTGTATCCGCGAAGGCGGGCGTCTAACGCAAGGGAGAAACTCATGCTTTCCCGTACTAGCCAGTTGGCCTCGGCCATTGTGTTGTCCGCATGTTTTTTCGGGGCCTATGCCCAGACCCCCGCCGCGCCCGCCAAGACGCCCACGCCGCAACAGCAGCGCATGGCCGACTGCAACAAGTCCGCCACCGGTAAAACGGGCGATGACCGCAAGGCCTACATGAGCAGCTGCCTGAAGGGCGAAGCGGCCGCGCCGGAAAAGAAGTTGACCCCGCAGCAGCAAAAGATGAAGGACTGCAACGCCAAGGCCGGCGATCAGAAGCTGACCGGCGACGCCCGCAAGACCTTCATGAGCACCTGCCTGAAGGGCTGATCGGCCTTCGCCGGCTTTCGACGCCGCGACCAGGCTGAATCCGCAATCCCCAAAAAAAAGCGCCAGACGAAAGCCTGGCGCTTTTTGCGTCGCCCTTCGGTCTACACCGTGGCGATCGGGGTGACCGGCGAACCGATCGCGTGCGGCAGGCGCAGCGGCGGCGCGGTCAGCATGAAGTGATGGCGGCCATTGGCGTGCAGGAAGTCCGCCAGATCCTTCAGATACCAAAGCTCGGCCAGCGGCAGGCCCAGCTTGAACAGGCAGTGGTGATGCAGCGGCAGCATGGCGCGCGGGCCGGTCTTTTCCCGCGCGGGGTACGCCTCGACCGCGTAGTTGTCGGCGCAGATCGCCGCGATGCCGCTGTCGGTGATCCATTGCAGCAAGGCCGCGTCGGTGCCGTCCAGCGCCGCGCCGTAGGTGTGCAGCACCTGCGGGTCCGGCGTGCCGTTCATGGCGACGACGGCCTCGGCGTAGCCGGTGCGCAGCACCAGCATGTCGCCGCGTTCGACCGTGATGCCGTCCGTGTCGATCACATGCATCAGCTCGGCATGGCCGATCAGCGTGCGGCCTGGGCCGTAGTGGCGGAACAGGTCCACCAGCACGCCGCGCCCCTGCATGCCTTTTTGCGCCAGGTTTTCCACGCCCAGCTTCAACGCGGCGGACGGGCCTCCCGTGCCGCAACCGCAGCCGGTGTGCTCGCCATCGGCCGGGCCGACCACATCCACGCCGGCCTCGA
The DNA here is from genome assembly GCF_001571245.1 of Achromobacter piechaudii NBRC 102461. Lineage (GTDB taxonomy): Bacteria > Pseudomonadota > Gammaproteobacteria > Burkholderiales > Burkholderiaceae_B > Achromobacter > Achromobacter piechaudii. Next base: position 158,259 of record NZ_BCTK01000006.1, read on the forward strand.
AGCCGTTGTAGTAGCGCAATTCAGGCGTGCCGTCGCCATCGGCGTCGAACAGCGCGCCTACGTGCGCCAACGCATCCCACTGCGTGGAATATTGCATCGACAGCAGCACCTGGTCGTCGCTCAACACGTCCAGCGCGTCGGGGTTGACGTTCTTGAGCGGGAAGTTCAGGTAGGGCGTGTCGGCCAGCCGCGTCGGGCTCAGTTGCGGCGGATGGCGGCGCGGGTTCAGCACGTTGCCCCCCGGCAGGTCCAGCGGCAACGACAGGCAGAACGTCTTGCCGGCGCGGATTTCGCGCGCGCCTTTCAAGACCTGTTCTTCGGTGATGAGGTTCAGGCGGCCAAGTTGGTCGTCGGGCCCGAAGTCGCCCCAGTTGGAGCCTTCGGGCCGATGTTTCCAGCGCTGCATGCGGTTACTCCGTCAGGAAGTCGACGACCGCGCGGGTGAAGGCTTCCGGTTGCTCCCAGTTCGAGATGTGGGAGGTGTTCAGTTCGACATAGCGCGCGCCGGCAATGGCAGCGGCCAGCTCGCGGCCCTGGGCGGGCGTGGCGGCCAGATCGTGCGTGCTGCTGATGACGAGGGTGGGCGCGGTGATGGCGGCGACCTGTTCGCGGTAGTCGGCATCGCGCAGCGCGGCGCAGTTGGCCGAGTAGCCCGCGTCCGGCGTGCGGCGCAGCATGTCGATCAGCACTTGCGTCAGGCCCGGTTCGGCGGCGCGGTAGCCGTCGGTCAGCCAGCGTTCGACCAGCGTGGGCGCCATCTTTTCCAGCGATTGCTCGGCAACGGCCGCGATGCGGGTGCTCCAGCCTTCCGCCGAGCCGATGCGCGCGGCGGTGTTGCACAGGATCAGCTTGCCGACGCGTTCCGGATGCGACAGCGCCAGCGCGATGCCGGTGGGGCCGCCCATCGACAGGCCGCAGAAATGCGCGCGTTCGATGTTCAGGTGCGCCAGCAGTTCGGCGACGTCGCCGGCCAGTTGCGCGAACGTGTATTCGCCGTCGGGAATCGACGACTTGCCATGGCCCCGGGTGTCGTAGCGCAGCACGCGGAAGTGGCGGGTCAATTCAGGAATCTGCCGTGCCCACATGTCGGAGCAGGTGCCCAGCGAATTGGACAGCACCAGCACCGGCGCGTCGGCCGGGCCATCGATGACGTAGAACAGCCGGGCGTGGCTGAGATCGGCGTAAGCCATGTGGGATTACCTCGGATGAAACGGCGGCCGCGCAAGGGCGGCCGCTGGGGGATTACAGGTGGCAGGTGCCGTCGACGTAGGCTTTGCGCCAGCGCGTGATGGTCACGCGGTCGAACAGATTGGCCTGCGAGAACGGGTCGGCGTCGATGAACTGCTGCGCGGCTTCGCGCGTGTCCAGGTCAACGATGTACAGGCCGCCGCCAGCGTCCTTGCCGTCGTCTTGCAGCTTGGCGCCGCACGCCAGCAGCAGCTGCTTGTTGGCGTCCAGGTATTCCAGATGCGCAGCGCGGTGCTGCTGGCGTACTTCCTGGTGGTTGGGCTTGTCGAAGGTTTCGATGATGTAGGGCATGCAGTGCTCCTGTCAGATCGCCGAGGGGTGGCGCGCCAGCGCCGTGACGTTGATGTCCATGTACGGAAACAGCGGCAGAGAGGCCAGCAGCGTGTGCAGCTCGTCATTGCTTTCGACGTCGAAGATGCTGACGTTGGCGTAGCGGCCGACCACGCGCCACAGCTCTTTCCACTTGCCGTCGCGTTGCAGTTGCTGGGCCAGGGCCTTTTCGTCCGCCTTCAGCTTGTCGGCGCGTTCAGCCGGCATGTCGACGGGAAGATTGACTTGCATTTCAACCATGAACAGCATGATGAGGACTCCTGATTAGCGGGAAAATTTCAGCGGCAGGCCGGTCAGCGCCAGCAGCTCGTCGGCGGTGACGTCGCCGAATATGTCGGTCACGGTCACGCCATCGGCGCGGATGTCGAACACGGCTACGTCCGTATAGACGCGCGATACGCAGCGCACACCGGTCAGCGGATAGGTGCAGGCCTGGACCAGCTTGCTCTGGCCTTCACGCGTTTGCAGTTCCATCATCACGAAGACGTCTTTCGCGCCGATGGCCAGGTCCATCGCGCCGCCGACGGCGGGGATGGCGTCCGGCGCGCCGGTGTGCCAGTTGGCCAGGTCGCCGTGCTGCGAGACCTGGAACGCGCCCAGCACGCAGATGTCCAGATGGCCGCCGCGCATCATCGCGAACGAATCGGCGTGATGGAAGAACGAGCAGCCCGGCAGTTCGGTGACCGGCTGCTTGCCGGCGTTGATCAGGTCGTAGTCTTCTTCGCCCTTGGCCGGCGCGGGGCCCATGCCCAGCATGCCGTTTTCGGTATGCAGGATGACTTCGCGGTCAGCCGGCAGGTGGTTGGCCACCAGCGTGGGCAGGCCGATGCCCAGGTTGACGTAGGCGCCTTCAGGGATGTCCTGCGCGACGCGGGCGGCGATCTGGTCGCGGGTCAGTTTGGTGCTCATTGCTGCTCCTTGGCGGCGTCGATCTGCACGACGCGCTTCACGAAGATGCCGGGGGTGACGACGGTTTCGGGGTCCAGCGCGCCCAGTTCAACCACTTCGCGCACCTGCGCCACGGCCACGCGCGCGGCGCTTGCCATGATGGGGCCGAAGTTGCGGGCGGTCTTGCGGTAGACCAGGTTGCCCCAGCGGTCGCCGCGCTCTGCCTTGATCAGCGCGTAGTCCGCGTGCAGCGGATATTCCAGCACGTAGTGACGGCCGTTGATCTCGCGCACTTCCTTGCCATCGGCCAGCGGGGTGCCGTAGCCGGTGGGCGAGAAGAACGCGCCGATGCCGGCGCCGGCGGCGCGGATGCGCTCGGCCAGGTTGCCTTGGGGCACCAGTTCAAGTTCGATCTTGCCGCTGCGGTACAGGCCGTCGAAGATCTGCGAATCCACTTGGCGCGGAAACGAGCAGATGATCTTGCGCACGCGGTTGGCGCCCAGCAGGGCGGCCAGGCCGGTGGTGCCGTTACCGGCGTTGTTGTTGATGATGACCAGGTCTTTCGCGCCCTGTTCGAGCAGGGCGTCGATCAATTCCATGGGCTGGCCGGCGGTGCCGAAGCCGCCGATCATGACGGTGGCGCCGTCGGGTACGTCCGCCAGGGCGGCCGCCGCGCTTGCAACAAGCTTAGAGATCATGATGTTCGCTCATAGGTGGCGTGTCATAATTTGTTCTTCCTTAGAACTTTCGTTCTTGTGGAGAACATCGTTTCATGGGGACCGTACAGCGTCAAGGCAAGCCGGCGCATGACGGTCCTCCATCGTTTGGCGTTGCCCGCAATGGCAACGAACGGCTCGCCAGCGGCGAGCTTTTTACTCTTGGGACCATACGGATGGCCGAGCAAGATCCTCAACAGCCCAGCGACAGCTACGTGCAATCCTTCGCGCGCGGCCTGTCGGTAATCCGGGCCTTCGGCCCCGGCCGTTCGCAGATGACGCTGTCCGAAGTCGCCGCCGTCACGGGCCTGACCCGAGCCGGTGCGCGCCGCATCCTGCTGACGCTTGAGCACCTGGGTTACGTCACGGCGTTCGACCGCAAGTTCTCGCTGACCCCGCGCATCCTGGAACTGGGCTACGCCTACCTGTCCGGCACGCCGCTGTGGAACCTGGCGTTGCCGTACATGGAAGAGGTGGCCGAGCAGACGCGCGAATCGTGTTCGGTGTCGGTGCTGGAAGGCGCCGACATCGTCTACATCCTGCGCCTGTCCACGCACAAGGTGATGACCATCAACCTGGCCGTGGGCAGCCGGCTGCCGGCGTGGGTGACGTCGATGGGCCGCGTGCTGCTGGCGGGCCTGCCCGAACCCGAACTGGACCGCGTGCTGGCGATGAGCCAGATCCAGGCGTACACGCCCCAGACGGTCACCGACATCGCCGAACTCAAGCGCCTGCTGGCCGGCGTGCGCGCCGATGGCTACGCCTGCGTGGCGCAGGAACTGGAGCCGGGCTTGCAGTCGGTCGCGGTGCCCATCGTGGACCGCAGCGGCCGCGTGATCGCCGCGATGAACGTCAGCGGGCAATCCAACCGTTTCACGCGCGAGGCCATGCTGGAGGCCTTTCTTCCACCGTTGCGCCACGCCGCCGACCAGATCAACCACGCGCTGCTGCGCCGCTAGAAGCGGCGGGCAGGCGGGCAGGTCGAGCCGGGCGGTCATTGCGCGCTCAGATGGGGGCGACGCCCAGCGTCGTGCCGCCGCACACGTACAGCATCTGGCCCGTCACGAAGCCGTTGTCGGGCGACAGGAAGAACATGGCGGCGCGCGCCACGTCTTCCGGCGTGCCCAGCCGCTTGACGACGATGCTGTTGATGATGCGTTCGGTTTGCGGCGCGCCGGCCGGATTGCTCTTGGTGAACAGATCGGTGGCGATCGGGCCGGGCCCGATGGCGTTGACGGTGATGCCGTCGCCGCCCAGCTCCATGGCCAGCGTGCGGGTCAGCCCCACCAGCCCGGCCTTGGTGGCCGAATAGACCACGCGTTCGGGCTTGCCCAGCGCCGCGCGCGAAGACATGTTCACGATGCGGCCGAAGCCGGCTTCGCGCATGGCGGGCAGCGCGGCCTGCACCAGGATCAGCGCGGTGCGCAGATGCAGGTTCACCACATAGTCCAGATCGGCCAGGGTGGCCGTGTCGGCCGTGCCCGGGCGCGTTGCGCCGGCGTTGTTGACCAGGCCCACGATGTTGTAGGCGCTGGTGACTTCGGCGGCGACTTCCTTGGTGCGCGCTTCATCGGTCAGATCGGCCTGATACGAGACCAGACCCGCTGGCGGATTCTCGGGCAGGCGGTAGTCGATGTTGACCACCTTGTGGCCGGCCTCCAGCAGCATGCGGATGATGGCGGCGCCTATGCCGGCGCTGCCGCCAGTGACGAGATACGCAGTCGGTTTGCTCATATCGGTTTCCAGTCTGTTCAATGAAAGCGCTAGCGATCAGTGCGTCGCGTAGCCCCAGGCCAGCACTGCGGTGATGTGGATCACGCCCACCCACAGCATCATGATGACGGTGTAGCCCATCACGTCGCGCAGCTTGAGCTTGGACAGGGCCAGCGCCGGCAGGATCCAGAAGGGCTGCACCAGGTCGTTCCAGGCATTGCCCAGCATGACAGCCATCGTCGTCTGGTTCATGGCGCTGCCGATTTCCTTGGCGGCGTCGATCATGAACGGACCCTGGATCACCCAGTGGCCGCCAGCGGAGGGCGCGAAGAAGTTGATGAAGAACGAGCTGATCAGGCCCCAGAACGGCAGCGTGGCCGGCGTGGCGAAATCAACGAACACCTGCGAGATCGACGTCACGAGGCCCGAGGCGGCCATGATGGCCATGATGCCGGCGTAGAACGGGTATTGCAGGATGATCCCGGAAATCGTCTTGATGCCTTCGGTCAGCTTGGCCACGTAGGCGGCCGGCGTGCCCAGCAGGATGATGCCCAGGAACAGGATGATGAAGTTGATCAGGTTCAGGTCCAGCGAGCCGCCGTCCATGAAGTGGAACGTGACGTAGGCGATGCCCAGCGCGCCGATCAGCAGGCTCAGGATGCGGCTGTTGTTCAGCTTCGAGGCGATGGTGCCCTTTTCCAGCATGTCTTCGACGGCGTTGGACGCGTTGGCGTCGCGGTCGATGGCCGGGTCCACTTCGACGATCTTCTCGCCCTTCTTGGGGTGCAGCCAGGCGTTGAGCAGCGGCAGCGTGATGATGATGACCAGGCTGGTGATCAGCATGGGCACCGAGAAGATGGTTTCCGACAGCGGGATGGTGCCCATCTGCTTGGCGGTGGGGTGGCCGGGGGTGGCGACCAGCACCGGGATGCTGGCGGACAGGCCCAGGCCGTACATGGTGAAGCCGCTATAGGCCGCCGCGATGATCAGCGGGTAGTGCACGCCCTTGACCTTGAGCGCCAGCTTCTTGGCGACGATGCCGCCGATGACCAGGCCGAAGCCCCAGTTCAGGTAGCTGCCCACGCCGCCCACCAGCGTGGCGACGATGATGGCGGTGTGCGGCTTGTGCACGTGGCTGACGATGCGGTTCAACAGGCGATCGGTCAGCGGCGCGGTGGCCAGCACGTAGCCCATGGCCAGGATCACGGCCATCTGGGTCGTGAACGCCAGAAGGCTCCAGAAGCCCTTGCCCCAGGCGCGGGTGACGTCGCCAAGGCTCTGGCCTTCGATGCCCATGGCCAGCAGCACGGTGAGCAGGGTCAGCGCGATCGCGAAGACAAAGGGATCGGGCAGATACTTGCGCATCAGCTCGGTAAAGAATGAAGCGAGTTTATTCATGGTGCCTCCAACAACTCCGTAGGCGGGTTCTCTGGTGTCTGGACCCGCGCGCCATCGGGTGGCGATGCGCGCGCGGGATCGACGATTGGTTTTCTTTGTGTGGCGGGGCGCGTGGCCCGATGGCGCGATGGGGGGAAGCCCTCGCGCCTTATCTGTTGTGGAATTGGGGTGGAAACGCCGTCAGGAGTCGTCGGCCTTGCTGTTCAGCCATGCCGTCAATTCGCCCAGCGCCGCGCTTTTCTCGCGCAGCACGCGTTCGCGGCGCTCGGGGCTCCAGGTATAGAAACCCTGGCCGCTCTTGGCGCCGATCTGGCCGCTGTCGACCTTGCTTTTGAGCAGGTCCGACGGCTCGGTGCGGTTTTCGAGATCTTTGTAGAGGTAGCTGGCGATCGCGTAGTGCACGTCGATGCCGTTCATATCGCGCTGTTCCAGCGGGCCGGACAGCGCCAGCCGGATGCCCAGGCTCCACTTGACCACTTCGTCGATGTCTTCGGCGCTGGCCACGCCCTTTTCCAACAGCGAAATGGCCTCGCGCGCCAGCGCGTGCTGGATGCGATTGGCGATGAAGCCGGGGATGTCCTGGCGCACCAGCACCGGCCGCTTGCCGGCAAAGCGCAAGGTCGCCATGACCTGCGCGACGGTGGCTTCGGAGGTCTCGTCGTTGCGCACCACTTCCACCAGTGGAATGACGTCGGCGGGCGTGAAGAAGTGGGTGCCCACGAAGCGGTCGCGGCGCGCGACGGCGCTGGCGATGGCATTGATGGACAGGCCCGAGGTGTTGGTGGCGAAGAGGGTATGCGCGGGGCACAGCGCGTCAAGCTGGGCGAAAAGGCCGCGCTTGAGTTCCAGGTTTTCGGGCACGGCCTCGATGACCAGTTCACTGGTCGAGGCCGCTTGCAGGCTGGCGTCCATGCGGATGCGCGCAAGGGATTCCTGCACCTGGTCGGGGGCGTAGACGTTCAGCTGGCGGTCGATGACGGCGCGCGCGCGGTCCAGCGCGCCGGGCATCGGATCGATCAGGACGATGTTCAGTCCCTTCGAGGCGAACAGGGCCGCGATGCCGCTGCCCATGGCGCCTGCGCCGATGACGGCGAGATTCTTGAGGGGAGTATCCATGACAGTTCGCTTGGTGCTTGCAGCCGGGCGTTGCAGGCAGGCACGCGGGGAACCAGGGTGATCTCTGTCTCGTCCTCGGGTGCCTTCCTGTGCGGCGCGGCCAGAAAGATCTTTTTGTTCTATATACGAACATTTGTGCGTGTATAGAATTTCTGTCAGGGATAGTACTAAAAGTTGCCAGGGGTGGACAAACGGCGCTTCTGCGGTGTTCGGCAGGTGGACGCTGCCGCCACCTAGCCCGAATTGCGCAGCCCGGCCGCGATGCCGTTGATCGTCAGGTGTATGGCGCGCTGCACGCGTTCGTCGATATCCGCCCGGGGGTTGTTCTGCGCGGCGCGGTGACGCCGGATCAGGTCGATCTGCAAATAGTTCAAGGGGTCGATATAGGCGAAGCGTTCGCGCAGGGATTCCTGCAACGTCGGGCTGTCTGCCAGCAACTCACGCTGGGTCAACAGCTTGAGCATCGACAGCGTGCGGCCATGTTCGGCGCTGATCAGGCCGAACACGCGTTCGCGCAGGCCGCGCTGCGGCACCAACTGCGCATAGCGCGCCGCGATGGCCAGGTCGGACTTGGCCAACACCATTTCCATGTTGGACAGCAGCGTGCGAAACGCCGGCCAGTCGCGCGCCATCTCGCGCAGCTGCGCCAGCCGTGCGCGGCGCGAGCGCGGCCCCTCGGGCGCGCCCACTTCCAGATAGGCTTCGATGGCCGAGCCCATGCCATACCAGCCCGTCAGCATCAGCCGGCATTGGGCCCACGAAAAGCCCCACGGAATCGCGCGCAGGTCTTCGATGCGCTGACCCTTCTTGCGCGAGGCCGGCCGCGAACCGATGTTCAGCCCCGCGATTTCGCTGATGGGCGTGGCGGCGAAAAAGTATTCGGCAAAGCGCGGCGTGTCGTAGACCAGGCCGCGATAGGTGCGCTGCGCGGTTTCCGACATGAACGACATGGCCGGGCCGTGCTGGGCCATGTGCGCGTCTTCGGCGCTGGTGGCTTCGGCGCGCGGCGCCAGGCTGGATTCCAGCGTGGCGGCGACCAGCAATTCCAGATGCCAGCGGCCGACTTCGGCATCCTTGTACTTGCTTTGTATGACTTCGCCCTGCTCGGTCAGCCGGATCTGGCCGGCCACGGTGCCCGGCGGCTGCGCCAGGATGGCGTCAAAGCTGGAGCCGCCGCCACGGCCCACGGAACCGCCGCGTCCGTGGAACAGGCGCAGGCGCACGTTGCGCGCCGAGAACACGTCGACCAGCGCGCGTTCGGCCTGGTAGAGCGACCAGTTCGACGTCAGGAAGCCGCCGTCCTTGTTGCTGTCCGAATAGCCCAGCATGACTTCCTGCGCGCCGTTCTGCGCCTGCTTCACGCGCTGGCGCACTTCGGGCAGGTCCAGCCACGCGGCCATGATGTCGGCCCCGCGCTGCAAGTCGGGAATGGTCTCGAACAGCGGCACCACCATCAAGCCGTCGTCGGCGTCCAGCTCCTGGCCGGCCGGCGCGATCAGGCCGGCTTCCTTTTGCAGCACCATGACTTCAAGCAGATCGCTCAAGGTCTCGGTATGCGACACGATGGTCTGGCGCACGGCCTGCTTGCCATAGCGCGCCCGGCCCGCGGCGGCGGCGCGCAGCACGGCAAGTTCGCGCGTGGTGTCTTCGCTGTAGGCGATCCAGGGCGATGCCAGCGGGCGCGCTTGCGCGAGTTCGGTGCGCAGGATCGCCACGCGTGCGTCTTCGTCCAGCGCCAGATAGTCCAGCGGCTTGCCCTCGTGCTGCGTGCCGGCGCGTTCGAACAATTCGGCCAGCGCGCGTTCGTGCACGTCGGAACTTTGGCGCAGGTCCACGGTGGCCAGGTGAAAGCCGAACACCTGGACGGCTTGCTGCAAGCCCGACAGGCGCAGCCGCGCGATGGGCGCGGCGTGATGCGCGGCCAGCGACGCCGCGATCACGGCCAGGTCGGCGGACAGCTCTTGCGGCGCTTGGTACGGGGGCGCGGCCACGGTGCTGCGGCGCGCCAGGTCCTGTCCGGTCAGCGCTTGCGCGGTGGCGGCCAGGCGGGCGTAGACGCCGACCAGCGCGCGGCGATAGGGTTCGTCGCTGCGGTGGGGGGAATCGTCGCCGCTGCTGTCAGCCAGCGCCAGCAGTTCGGGGTCGGCGGAGATCAGCAAGGTCGTGATCGACAGCTCCGCGCCCAGCGCGTGCACCTCTTGCAGATAGTGTTCGAACAGCACGGTGGCCTGGCGCAGCAGCGCGCGTTCCAGCGTGCCGGCGTCCACGTTGGGGTTGCCGTCGCGGTCACCGCCGATCCAGCTGCCCATGCGCAGAAAGGGTTCCAGGGGCGCGGGCGGCGCGGCGAAGGGCTTGGCCGGTTCGCGGTTCAGCAGCTTGGACAGGTCCGCATACAGCCGGGGGATGACTTGCAGAAAGGTGCTGCGGTAGTACGACAGCGCGTTCTCGATCTCGTCGGCGACCGTCAGCCGCGTGTAACGCAGCATGCGGGTCTGCCACAGCGTGGCGACGCGGCCGAGCAGGGCGGCGTCCAGTTCGGCCAGTTCCTCGGGGGTCAGCGGGCCGTCTCGCTGGGTGAGCGCCAGCGCGATTTCGCGGTGCACGTCCAGCGTGCTCTTGCGCTGCACTTCAGTGGGATGCGCGGTCAGCACCGGCACCACGCTGGCATCGGCCAGCAGGCGGCGGATGCGCGCAACGCTCACGCCCTGCTTGCCCAATGTCTGTACGGCATCGCGCAGGCTGCCGCGCGGCGCGGTGTCGCCCGCCATGGCGCGCGCGCGCTGGCGGCGGTTCTGGTCGCGGTCTTCGGCAATGTTGGCCAGGTGCAGAAAGTAGCTGAACGCGCGCGCCACCGAATTCGGGTCGTTGCCTTGCAGGCGTTTGACGCGTTGTTCCAGCAGCTTGCTGTCCGCCTCGTTGCCCTCGCGCCGGAACTTCACGGCGGTGCGGCGCAGGGTTTCAATCGTGTCGAACACGCGCTTGCCTTCGCATTCCGCAATCACGGCGCCCAGAAAGCGCCCTAGCAGGCGGATATCGTGGCGCAAGGGTTCTGCGGAATCGGACTGCGGGCGGCTGGCTTTCATCGGGCGGAGGTTCCGTCGGAAAAGGAAGTAAGTAAGAAAACGTGGGCGTTGCGGCACTACCGGGAAAATCGGACCGATTGATTTTACGCAGCGTTCCTGACGGGAACGTCGCTTTGTCTCGGTTAAAGTTCACGGTGTCCCTTCGTCTTTCTAGAAGCCCCCTTTATGCAAAATCATCAACGTCGCGCGCTCGTGCTGTTCTCGGGCGGCCAGGATTCCACCACTTGCCTGGCGTGGGCGCTGGACCGCTATGCCCACGTGGAGACCGTGGCGTTCGATTACGGCCAACGCCATCACATCGAACTATCGGCCCGCCTGAACGTGCTGCGCGACATCCGCGCGAACTTTCCGGACTGGGCGCCGCGCCTGGGCGAAGACCACTTGCTGGACCTGAAGGTGCTGGGCCAGGTGGGCGATACCGCCATGACCAGCGACCGCGCCATCGAGATGCAGGCCAACGGGCTGCCCAATACGTTCGTGCCGGGGCGCAACCTGCTGTTCCTGACGCTGGCGGCCGCGCTGGGTTACCGGCGACAGCTGGATGTGCTGGTGGGCGGCATGTGCGAAACGGATTTTTCGGGCTATCCCGATTGCCGCGACGACACCATCAAGGCGCAGCAGGTCGCGCTGGGTTTGGGGCTGGGCTCGCGGGTGACGATCGAGACGCCGCTGATGTGGATCGACAAGTCCGAGACCTGGGCGCTGGCGTATCAGCTGGGTGGCGACGCGCTGGTGGAAACCATCGTCGAAGAAAGCCACACCTGTTATCTGGGCGAGCGCGGCGCGCGGCACGACTGGGGCTACGGCTGCGGCGAATGCCCGGCCTGCAAGCTGCGCAAGATCGGCTGGGAAAAATGGGTGGTCGCCTCGGCCGCCGAAGGCTGAACGCGGGCCGGCGCGCGCGCGCGCTGCGCTGCTAGGCGGGCGCTGGCGCCACCCGGTGGATAAACCGCCGTCTCAACAAAAACGCGGCCGCCGCGATGGCGCTGGCCAATGCCGCCGACATCGCCATGGCCGCGCGCGCCCCTTGGGTTTCGATCAGGAACGCGTAGGCCACGGGCGCGGTGGCCGTCAGCAGGAAGCTGGGAATCAGCAGCGCGCCAACCAGCGATCCATAGCTGCGGAAATCGAACAAGGCCAGCGGCAAGGTGCCGCGCGTGATGGTCAGCAAACCGTTGCAGGCCCCGTATAGCAAGGCATAGGCGGCGATGGCGTACAGGTTGCCATCCGACAGGCACGCCAGCACGAAGCACAGCGGCATCAAGGCGGTGACGGCCCACGTAAGGGTCAGCGGATGCAGTCTGGCGCCCAGCGTCACGTCGGCCATGCGGGCGGCAAACTGGCCCAGGCCCCACAACGCGGCCACGCTGGCCGCCGCGCTGCTGGCCACGCCCATGCCGATCATCAGCGCGATCAGATGCGCGGCGTTGCCGGCGGCCAGGAAGTTCGTCAGCATGGCGATCACCGCGTACAGCGTGCCGGCCACGCGGCGATCGGACGCGTTGCGGGTCAGGCCCGCGCCGGCGTGATTGGCGACGGAGGCGGGGGCGGCGTAGCGATGGCGTGGCAGCGCCAGATACAGCGGCAAGGTCGCCACTGCCAGCGCGGCATAGACCAGCACCGCGCCGCGCCAGCCCAGCCAGCCAGACAGTGCGTGGCCGGCCGGCCACATCACCGCGGACGCCAGGCCGCCGAACAGCGTGATCTGCGACATCGCGCGGCGCGCCGTGGGGCCGGCGACACGCGCCAGCGAGGCAAAGGCGGCGTCGTATAAACACAAGCGCATCCCCACGCCCAGCAGCAGCCACGCCGCGTAGTAGGTCGGCAGCGTATGCGCTGCGGCCAGCAGCACGCAGCCGGCCGCCGCCACCAGCACGCCGGCCGGCATCACGCGATGGCCGCCCCAGCGGTCCACGGCCCGTCCCGCCAGCGGGGACATCAGCGCCATGGTGACGATGGCGGCGGAAAATCCGCCATGGACGACAGCGGCGTTCCAGCCCAGGTCGGCCGTCATGGCCGGGCCGAACGCGCCGATCAGATAGAACGTGACGCCCCAGTTGACCAGCTGGGTCAGGCCCAGGCAGACGACGGCGCGTGCCGCGATCACGGCCGCTGCGGCGGCGTGGTGTCGCCTTCGCCCAGGCTGCGCTGCATCAGCACCGTGTCGCGCCATTCTCCATGCTTGTGGCCCACCGAACGCAGCGTGCCGACGGGATGAAAGCCCTGGCTGGCGTGCAGCGCCAGCGAGGCGGCGTTGCGGCTGTCGCCCACCACCGCCAGCATCTGGCGCCAGCCGGCGGCGGTGCAGCGTTCGACCAGCGCGGCCAGCAGCTTGCCGCCTATTCCAAGGCCGGCACGGCCGGTCTTGACGTACACCGAGTCCTCGACGGTGTGCCGGTAGGCGGGGCGCGGACGATACGCCGTGACGTAGGCGTAGCCGACCACTTCGCCGTCGATCTCGGCCACCAGGTATGGCATCTCTCGTTCCAGCACGCTGGCGCGGCGCAGCCGCATTTCGTTGATGGACGGCGGTTCCAGCTCGAACGACGCGGTGCCGTGTTCGACGTGATGGGCGTAGATGGTCTTGATGGCGGGCAGGTCGGCATCCGCGCTGTCGCGGATGAGGACGGTGGGGGTGTGGGGCGACATGAGAGAGAGGGAAGGCGGGACAGGGATGAAGCCAGCCGCCAGTGTGGCGCAAGCAGAATCATTAATAAAGCTTTGGTCCGTTATGATTTTCATAAGCAAAACTTTCGGTGATCGCCATGCGTGGCCTCAATCTGGACCACCTGCGCACCTTCGCGCAGGTCATCGAGCTGGGCAGCTTTTCTGCGGCGGCGGATCGGGGCGGCGTGACGCAGCCAGCCGTCAGCCTGCAAATCCGCCAATTGGAACGGCGCTTCGGGTTGAAGCTGGTAGAGCGGGTCGGCCGCCGCGCCGGCCCGACGGCGGCGGGGCTGGAGCTGCTGACCCATATCCGGGTGATCGACGCGGCGCTGGCGCAGGCCGAACAGGCCATGAGCGCGCACGCCTCGCAGGTATCCGGCCGCATCCGGCTGGGCACGGGCGCCACCGCCTGCACCTATCTGCTGCCGCCCATCCTGGCGCAGTTGCGCCGGCGCTTTCCCGCGCTGGATATCGTGGCCAGCACCGGCAACACCGCCGACATGTTGCGCGGCCTGGAGAACAACACGCTGGACATGGGCCTGGTGACCTTGCCCGCGCCGGGCCGCATGTTGCAGGTCACGCCCGTGCTGGAAGATGAATTCGTCGCCATTTTCCCGGCACGCGACGTCGCCGCCATCCCCGCCCTGGTCACGCCGCAGGCCCTGGCGCCGTGGCCGCTGGTGCTGTTCGAGCCGGGCGCGCGCACCCGGCGTCTGGTCGATGACTGGTTCGAAGCGGCCGGCATCGCCGCCAAGCCCGTGATGGAGCTGGGCAGCACCGAGGCCATGAAGGAGATCGTGGCGGCGGGCCTGGGCTGCGCGATCCTGCCCCGGCTGGCCGTCTCGGGCGCGGGGCAGCGCGATGCGCTGGTGCTGCGCTCGCTGACGCCGCGCCTGTCGCGCGAGCTGGCCATTGTGATGCGGCGCGACAAGCCGGTCAGCCGAGGCCTGCGCCATCTGCAGGACGCATTGCTGGCCTTGCGGAGCTAGCGGCAAGGCGTCCGCCTGATGGCCGCCGCTGCGTCCAGGGCAGCGCCAAATCCCACGGACCATCCGGCCATTGGGCAGCGCCGCCCCGATCCAGCGTATTATTTAGCGTTTTGCCGCCACGCTAACAGCACTCGAGACACAACATGCCGCACTACCGTTCCCGCACATCGACCCACGGCCGCAACATGGCCGGCGCCCGCGCCTTGTGGCGCGCCACTGGCATGAAGGACGGTGATTTCGGCAAGCCGATTATCGCGGTAGTGAACTCGTTCACGCAGTTCGTGCCGGGCCACGTGCACCTGCGCGACCTGGGCGCGCTGGTCGCCAAGGAAATCGAAGCCGCTGGCGGCGTCGCCAAGGAATTCAACACGATCGCCGTCGATGACGGCATCGCCATGGGCCACGGCGGCATGCTGTATTCGCTGCCGTCGCGCGAACTGATCGCCGACTCGGTCGAATACATGGTCAACGCGCACTGCGCCGACGCCATGGTCTGCATCTCGAACTGCGACAAGATCACCCCGGGGATGTTGATGGCCGCCATGCGCCTGAACATCCCGGTCGTGTTCGTGTCGGGCGGTCCGATGGAAGCGGGCAAGGTCAAGTCGCCCACCGACGGCAAGGTCATCGCCAAGATCGACCTGATCGACGCCATGATCAAGGCCGCCGACCCCAAGGTGTCGGACGCCGAAGTAGCCGAAGTCGAACGCAGCGCGTGCCCCACGTGCGGCTCCTGTTCCGGCATGTTCACCGCCAACTCGATGAACTGCCTGACCGAAGCCATCGGCCTGGCGCTGCCGGGCAACGGCACCATCGTGGCCACGCATGCATGGCGCAAGGGCCTGTTCGAACAGGCCGGCCGTCTGGTCGTCGACCTGTGCCGCCGCTACTACGTTGAAGAAGACGAATCCGTCCTGCCGCGCAACATCGCCACCAAGAGCGCGTTCCAGAACGCGATGGCGCTGGATGTGGCCATGGGCGGTTCGACCAATACCGTGCTGCACTTGCTGGCCGCCGCGCAGGAAGCGGGCGTGGACTTCACGATGGCCGACATCGACCGCATCTCGCGCAAGGTGCCGTGCCTGTGCAAGGCGGCGCCCGCCACCGACAAGTACCACATCGAAGACGTGCACCGCGCCGGCGGCATCCTGGGCATTCTGGGTGAACTGGCGCGCGCAGACCTGCTGGACCTGTCCTGCGGCAACGTGCACAGCGGCACGCTGGGCAACGCCATTGCGCAATGGGACGTGGCCGGCGACGCGAGCGAAGCGGCGCAGAAGTTCTATCGCGCGGCCCCTGGCGGCATCCCGACGACCGTTGCTTTCAGCCAGGACGCCACGTTCCTGACGCTGGACACCGACCGCAAGACGGGTTGCATCCGCAGCAAGGAAAACGCCTATTCCAAGGATGGCGGGCTGGCCGTGCTGTACGGCAACCTGGCCGAGAAGGGCTGCATCGTCAAGACGGCGGGCGTGGACGAATCGCAATGGGTCTTCACCGGCCGTGCGCGCGTCTTCGAAAGCCAGGACGACGCCGTTGAAGGCATCCTGGGCGACAAGATCGTGGCGGGCGACGTGGTCGTGATCCGCTACGAAGGCCCCAAGGGCGGCCCGGGCATGCAGGAAATGCTGTACCCCACCTCGTACCTGAAGTCCAAGGGCCTGGGCAAGACCTGCGCCCTGTTCACGGACGGCCGTTTCTCGGGCGGTTCGTCGGGCCTGGTGATCGGCCACGCTTCGCCGGAAGCGGCCGAGGGCGGCACGATCGGGCTGGTCGAAGAAGGCGACGTGATCGAAATCGACATCCCGAACCGCAAGATGCATCTGGCCGTGTCCGACGAAGAACTGGCCCGCCGCCGCGCCGCGATGGACGCGCGCGCAGACGGCTGGGAACCCGTCGGCCGCGAGCGCGTGGTGTCGCAGGCCCTGCAAGCCTACGCTGCGCTGGCGACGTCGGCCGATCGCGGCGCGGTGCGCGATCTGTCGCAACTGAAGCAAAAAGCCAAGCGCTGATCGCAGCGTTGCACGCGGCAAGAATGGCGCCCTTTGCGGGCGCCATTTTTTTGTCTTCGCGCGGCGCCTCGCATGGGCTGCCGCGTGGTGGTGCGGCCTGCATCCGCCTGCGCGCAAACGCAGTACATTGGCGAAACTTTCCTATCGGCGCACGCGCCGGCTTGCTGACCTTGCATGACGCACGCACGGCGTCGCGCGGCTTGCGACCCGACGCAAAAGGCTACCCACATGGCATTGAATTCCGACGCATTGCGCGTGTTCCTCGGCGTGGTGGACGCGGGCTCTCTGAGCGCCGCCGCCGAACTGCTGGGCCAGACGGCGTCCGGCGTCAGCCGTGCCCTGTCGCGGCTGGAAGAGGACCTGGGCGTGATCCTGCTGAACCGCACCACGCGCCGCATGGAGCTGACGGAAGAGGGCGCGCATTTCCTGCCCAAGGCGCGCCAGATCATCGCGTCGCTGGAAGAGGCCGAAGAGTGCATGCGCATGGTGCATCAGCGGCCGGCGGGCCGCTTGCGCGTGGATGCGTCGGTGCCGGTGATGCTGCATTGTGTCGTGCCGCACGTGGGCGACTTCCGGCGCGAGTATCCCGAGATCACGCTGGAGCTGACCAGCAACGATCGCATCGTCGACCTGATGGAGCATCGCACCGACATCGCGATCCGCATGGGTCCGCTCACCGATTCCACCCTGCATGCGCGCGCGTTGCGGCCGTCGCCGCGCTGGATGATGGCCAGCCCGGATTACATCGCGCGGCGCGGCGCGCCGGAAACGGTCGAGGACCTGGCGCAGCATGAAGTGCTGGGCTTCACGCAGCCCGAAAGCCTGAACCTGTGGCCGCTCAAGCACGCGGGCGGGTCCAGCTTCCAGGCCACGCCCACGCTGGCCACTTCAAGCGGAGAAACGCAGCGCCAGTTGGCGCTGCGCGGCGTGGGCATTGCCTGCCTGTCGGACTTCGTCGTGCGCGAAGACATCGCGGCCGGCAGGCTGGTGAAGGTGATGCAAGGCGTGTACAGCGATCACCTGCAACCGATGCACGCCGTGTACCACCGCAACACGCAGCTGTCGCGGCGCATTGCATGCTTTCTGGACTTCTTCGCGGGGCGCGTCTGAGGCCGCGCGCCCGCGAGCCCCACTACGCATGCAGCGCGCGTCCGAACGCGCTCAACACCGATTCGTGCAGCGTTTCCGATAGCGTGGGATGCGCGAACACGGTGTGCATCAAGTCCTCTTCGGTGGCCTCCAGCGAGGCCGCCACGCCATAGCCGGTGATCAGCTCGGAAGCTTCGGGGTGGATGATGTGCGCGCCCAGCAACTCCCCGGACTGCAAATCGAACACCGTCTTGACCAGCCCCTGGTCTTCGCCCATCGCGATGGCCTTGCCGTTGCCGGCGAAGGTGAACCTGCCCACGCGGATCTCGCCGCCGCTGGCCTTGGCGTGTTCACGCGCGCGCGCCTCGCTCATGCCGATGCTGGCCACTTGCGGGTACGAATACGTGCAGGCGGGGATGCGCAAGGGGTCGATGGCGTGCACCGGCTTGCCGGCGATGGCTTCCACGCACAGCACGCCTTCATGGCTGGCCTTGTGCGCCAGCCACGGCGCGCCGGCCACGTCGCCGATGGCGTAGACGCCCGGCTCGTCGGTGCGGCAATGCGGGTCGGTGACGATGTGCGTCTTCTCGACCTTTACCCGCGTGTTCTCCAACCCCAGGTTTTCGACGTTGCCCACGATGCCCGCGGCGACGATCACGCGATCCACTTCCAGCTCGCTCGTCTTGCCCTGCTGCGCCAGCGTCACCTTGACGCCCGTGGCGGTCAGCGCGGACGCCGTGACGGCGCATTGCGTCAGCACGCGGATGCCTTGCTTTTCGAAGGCCTTGCGCGCCAGCTGCGAAATCTCGGCGTCTTCTTGCGGCAGGATCTCCGGCGTCATGTCGATCAAGGTCACGTCCGACCCAATCGCGCGGTAGAAGCTGGCGAACTCCGCGCCGATGGCGCCCGCGCCCACGACCAGCAGCGACTTCGGGATTTCGGTGGGCATCAGCGCCTGGCGATAGGCCCAGATGCGTTCGCCAATCGGCAACGCGGGCAGCTCGCGCGCGCGTGCGCCGGTCGCCAGGATGATGTGTTTGGCGGACAGCGCCGCGCCATTGTCCAGCGCAAGCTTGCCCGCGCCCGCCAGCCTGGCGCTGGCGGCAAAGACGGTCACGCCGTTCTTCTTCATCAGATGCGCCACGCCCTGGCCCAGGCGGCCGGCCACCTTGCGCGAACGCGCCACCATGGCGGACAGGTCCGCCCGTGCCGAGTCCGCGCCCGTGACGCCGTAGTGCGCCGCTTCCTGGCAGGCGCGCAGCACGGTCGCGCTGTGCAGCAGCGCCTTGGTGGGGATGCAGCCCCAGTTCAGGCAGATGCCGCCCAGCTCGGCGCGTTCCACCAGCGCCACCGACATGCCCAGCTGCGCGGCGCGGATGGCGGCCACGTAGCCGCCCGGTCCGCCGCCCACGACGATCAGGTCAAACACGTTCTTGGTCATCGTCGGGCTCACAGCAGGATACGCACGGGGTTTTCGATCAGGGTGCGCAAGGCGGCGAGCCAGCGCGCGCCGACCGCGCCATCCACCGCGCGGTGATCGGCCGACAGCGTCACCGTCATGACGGTAGCGGCGACGAGTTCGCCGTCATCGCCCACGATCGGCCGGCGTTCGGCCGCGCCCACCGCCAGGATGGCGGCCTGCGGCGGATTGATGATGGCGGCGAATTCGCGGATGCCGTACATGCCCAGGTTGCTGACCGTCAGCGACCCGCCCGTGAATTCCTCGGGCTTTAAGCGGTTGATCTTGGCGCGTCCGGCCAGCTCGACGATTTCGCCGGCGATGGCGGACAGCGGCTTGACGTCCGCATCGCGCACGATGGGCGTGACCAGGCCGCCATCGGTGGCGACGGCCACCGAGATGTCCGCGCCCGCGTGGTATTCGATGGCGTCTTCGTGCCAGCTGACATTCACTTCGGGCACCTCGCGCAGCGCCAGCGCGGCGGCGCGCACGATGAAATCGTTGACCGACAGCTTCACCGTGCCGCCCTGATTGGCTTGCGCGCGCAGGGCCAGCAGCGCGTCCATCTTGCAGTCCACCGAGAGGTAGAAGTGCGGCACGTGCTGCTTGCTCTCGGTCAGACGGCGGGCGATGGCGCGGCGCATGCCCGTGTGCGGTACGCGGCGAGCGGCGGGTCGGGCGGCGCGCGCGCCCAGCGGCGCGGCGGCGTCAACGGGAGCGCGGTCGCGCACAGCTTCGACATCGCGGCGCACGATGCGGCCATGCGGGCCGGTGCCGGTCACGCCCAGCAGGTCCACATGCCATTGCGCGGCCAGCCGGCGCGCCAGCGGACTGGCGAACAAGCGGCCACCGGGGACGGCGGCGCTGGAGGCGGGGGAGACAGTGGACGCGGGGGTAGCCGGTGCTGGGGCAGTCGGCGCTACGGCAGCCGCTGCCGCACCGCTTGTCGTTGCAGCCGACGCCGCGCCGCCCGAAGCCGGTTCCGCGTTCTTCGCTGCCGCGCCGCCGTGTTCCGCCAGCGCACGGTCGATGGCCGAGGCGTCGTCGCCTTGCGCCAGCAGCACGCCGATCACCGTATTGATCGGCACGTTGGCCGCGCCGGCCGGGACGACGATGCGGCCCAAAACGCCCGCGTGTTCCGCGTTGATTTCAACGATCGCCTTTTCGGTTTCGATTTCCGCCAGCGCATCGCCGACGGCGACGGTGTCGCCTTCCTGCTTGAGCCACTGGTGCAGGTTGCCGCCCGAGGTGTCGGCGGCAACAGAGGGGAGCTTGATGAGGTGAGCCACGATGTTCGTCCTAGTTTGCGGCGCGGGCCAGATCGGGCCGGTAGGCGGCGGGGTCGTCGTATTCGACCAGTTCCAGCACGTTGCCTTCCGGGTCGCGGAAGAACGCCAGCCACGTGCCGGGGCGCACCTGCATCGGTGCGGGCTCGCTGTCAAAGACCACGCCCTTCGATTGCAGGCTGCGCACGACACCGACCAGATCTCGCACGATGAAGGTCAGGTAGGTCGCGCCCTGGCGATCCAGGATCGCCGCGCCGCGCACGGCCGGTTCGGGCGCCACGGCGGGTTGCAGAAGCTTGATGCGTTCGCCATAGGGCGTCTGCAAGCGCGCGACCTCGTAGCCGTGCGCCGTCAGGCCGGTGGCGCGCGCCATGTCGGCGGGCACGCTGACGCGGTGCGCGAGCGTCAGACCGACGACGTCGGTGTAGAACGCCAGCAGCGCGTCCAGGTCGCGGCAGCAGATGCCCACTTCCATCGGCACGGTCATGTGCAGCGCGTTCATGGCTGCTCTCCCAGGTCGGCCAGCACATCGGCCAGGCCCGCCAGCACTTCCTCGGTGTCGGCGAAGGCCGCGCGTTCCAGCACCTTCGAGATGCTGGGCGAAGCCTCGCCGCCCGTCACGCGCTTGACCGGCTGATCCAGCCAGTCGAAGTAGCGGCGCTGTATCTCGTCGGACAGCATCGCGCCATACGAGGTGCCGCGCGCGCCTTGCTCCACGATCAGCACGTTGTTGGTCTTCTGGATGCTGGCGCCGATGGTGTCCCAGTCCAGGCTGGCGCGGTCCAGCGTGCGCAGGTCGATCACTTCGGCGTCCACGCCCGCTTCTTCGGCCGCCTTGAGCGCGCGGCTGACCATCGACAGGTACGTCAGGATGGTGACCTTGCCGCCCTCGCGGCGCACGCGGGCGCGGCCGAAGGGGATGGCATAGTCCAGGTCGTCTTCGGGCACTTCGCCCGTCGAGGCGTACAGGTCCACGTGTTCGATCACCAGCACCGGGTCCTTCGACGCCAGCGCGGTGTTCATCAGGCCCACGTATTCGTAGGGGGTGGATGGCGCGACGATGCGCCAACCCGGCGCGGTGGCGAAGATGCCGGCCGGGTCCATCGAATGCTGCGAGCCATAGCCGGTGCCCATCGCGACCTTGGTGCGCAGCACGAACGGCACGTCGATGTCGCCGCCGAACATGTGGCGGGCCTTGCCGATCTGGTTGAAGATCTGGTCGGCCGCCACCCACATGAAGTCGGGGTACATGAATTCGACGATGGGGCGGTAGCGCCCGTCCATCGCCAAGCCGCCGCCCAGGCCCGCGAACGCGTTCTCGGAAATGGGCGTGCCCAGCACGCGGTCGGGGTACTTGTCCTTCAGCCCGCGCGTCGCGCCGTTGGTGCCGCCCTTGAGGCGATGCACGTCTTCGCCCAGCACGACGACGCCGCTGTCCGTTTCCATGCGGCGGTCCAGCACGTCGGCCACCGCGTCGACGAACTTGCGTTCGACCTTGGCGCCCGTGTAGTCGGCGGCGTCCTGGTAGCGCAGGCCGGCCAGCTCCGCGCCGTCGCTGCGCAGGCCCACGTCGCGGAAGTCGGCGCGCGGCCACAAGTCGGCGCGCACTCGGCGCTTGCCGCCGTCAGCGGCTTCGGTCAGGCGGCCGCACACGTCCTTCATGACGTCCTTGCAGCGTTGCCGCAGCGCGTCCACCTGCGCTTGCGTGATGAGGCTGCGGCCGATCATTTCGGTGGCGATCTTGTCCAGCGGATCGCGCTGGCGCCATTGCGATTCTTCATCCTTGGTGCGGTAGCCGAAGGCGCTGCCGGGGAAGGGGCCGTTCTGATGGAAGAAGCGGTACACGTCCACTTCCACGATGGTCGGGCCCTTGCCCGCGCGCATGTGCGCCACGGCTTCGGACATGGCCAGGTACACGGCCAGCGGGTCCATGCCGTCGACCTTCCAGGACGGAATGTTGAAGCCCAGGCCGCGCGCGGACAAACGCGGTTCGGCGGTGGACTCTTCCACGGTGGTCGAGACCGCGTAGCGGTTGTTCTCGATGAAAAAGCACAGCGGCGTCTTCCACGCGGCGGTCAGGTTCATCGTTTCCAGCACGGAGCCGATGTTCACCGCGCCGTCGCCGAAGTAGGTGACGGCCACGCGGTCGGTGCCGGCATGCTTGTGCGCCCAGCCCGCGCCCGCCGCCAGCGACACGCCGCCGCCCACGATGGCGTTGGTGCCCAGCGCACCGGCCTCCAGCCAGCGCAGGTGCATGCTGCCCCCACGGCCCCGGCAATAGCCCTGCGCCAGCCCCATGATCTCGGCCAGCGTCTTTTGCAGCACCTCGTCGATGGCGGGCGTCAGCGGATCAAGCGGGTTCAGCCCCTGCGGCGCAACGTGTTGCAGCGCCTTGGCCAGAAACTGGTGGTGGCCGCGATGCGAGCCATTGATCTGATCGCCCGCGCCCAGCGCCAGCACCGATCCGACGGCGCCGCCTTCCTGGCCCACGGACGAATGCGCGGGGCCATGCACCAGGCCTTCGGCGGCCAGGTCCAGCACGGCCTCTTCAAAGGCGCGGATCCAGTGCAGCTGGGTCAGCATCGTGCCCAGCAGCGCGGGCTCTGCCCGCTGCCAGTCGCCAGGCTCGACCGTCAGTTGCCGCCAGGGCGCTTGGGGCTCAAGCGGTTGGTAGGTGGCCATGAGTGAATCTCCAGAATGTTTTTAAGCGTCGGTGCGGTTAGAGGTAGCTGTAGCGGCTCCAGCCGCCGTCGGCCACCAGGGTGTGTCCGGTGATGTAGGCGGCCTGGCGCGATGCCAGGAAGACCGCCAGGTCGGCCATTTCGGCCGGCTGCGCCATGCGGCGCAGCGGTGTACGTTGCTTCAGGCGTTCGGGGTCCAGGCGGCCGCGCGCCGCCAGGTCGCGCACCAGATCCGTTTCCACGTAGCCGGGCGCCAGCGCGTTCACGCGCACTCCCATCGGGCCCCATTCGACGGCCAGCGTTTCGGTCAGCAGCACCACCGCGCCCTTGGTGGCGCAGTAGGCGGCGCGGTCGGGCGCGGCCACCACGCCGTACATCGAGGCCAGGTTGATGATGCTGCCCGCGCCGGCCGGCACCATACGGCGGCCGGCCGCCTGCGCGCACAGGAACACGCCGGTCAGGTTGATGTCCACGGCGCGGCGCCATTCGTCCACGGTGACTTCCAGCGTGGGCTTGTTGGCCGAGATGCCGGCGTTGTTGACCAGCACGTCGATGCGGCCCCAGGCCTGTTCGACCTGGGCGAAGGCGCGCTCGACCGCGTCGGCATCCGTCACGGACGCCTGCACGGCCATGGCCTCGCCGCCGGCCGCTTTCAGCTCGGCCACGGCCGAGTCCAGCGCGGCGGCGTCCATGTCCAGCAACGCCACGCGCGCGCCCTGGCGCACGAACGCCTGCGCGGTGGAAAACCCGATGCCTTTGGCGCCGCCGGTAATCACGACGCTTTGGCCGCGCAGCTCGCTGTGGATGACTTCTGTGTTGTGGTCCAAGGTAGGTGCCTGTAGATAAGTTGCAAGGTGGCGGAATCAGACCGCCAGCCATTCCTGGACCACGTCCTGGCGCTCATGCAGCTGCGCGGGCGGTCCTTCGAACACGATGCGGCCGTGGCCCATGACGCTCACGCGGGTCGAGACCTTGAGCGCGATCGTCAGCTTCTGTTCCACCAGTACGACGGAGACGCCGCGCTTGTGGATATCGCGGATTACATCGGCAATCACTTCCACGATCTTGGGCGCCAAGCCTTCGGTGGGCTCGTCGATCAGCATCACCTTCGGGTTGCCCAGCAGCGAACGGCACATGGTCAGCATCTGCTGCTCGCCGCCAGAGAGGTTGCCAGCGCGCGTGTTGCTGCGTTCCTTCAAGCGCGGGAAGTAGTCGAACATCTGCGACACCGTCCAGTACGGCGCGTCGTCTCGCTTGGGCTGCTCGCCCATGCGCAGGTTCTCGTCCACGGTCAGGTTGGCGAACACTTCGCGTTCTTCGGGCACGAAGCCCACGCCCGCGCGGGCGATTTCGAAGGGGCGCTTGTTGGTGATGTCGCGCCCTTCGACGGCGATGCGTCCGCCCGTCACGTCCACCAGGCCCATGACGCTTTTCATGGTGGTGGAGCGGCCCGCGCCGTTGCGGCCCAGCAGGCTCACGACTTCGCCGCGTCCGATGGCCAGGTCGATGCCGTGCAGGATGTGGCTCTTGCCGTAGTGCGCGTGCACGCCTTGCAGACTGAGCAGGGGGGATTGCGTGGTCATACCGTTTCCTCTCCGAGGTAGGCCTCGCGCACGCGGGCGTCGCCGCGAATCTCGGCGGGCGTGCCGGTGGCCAGGATTTCGCCGTACACCAGCACGCTGATGCGGTCGGCCAGCGAGAACACCACCTGCATGTCGTGCTCGACGATCAGCAAGGTGCAGTCGCGCGTGACGTCCTTGATGAGCTCGACCGTGTAGTCGACTTCGTGTTGCGACATGCCGGCCATGGGCTCGTCCAGCAGGATGACCTTCGGGCGCGAGGCCAGCGTCATGCCGATTTCCAGCGAACGCTGCTCGGAATAGTTCAGGTCGCCCGCCGCCGTGTGCTGCTTGTCCGTCAGCCGCACTTTTTCCAGCAGGCGGTCCACGTCTTCATTCACGGCTCGGTTGCGCGCGATGGGCCGCCAGAAGTTGTAGACCAGCCCGTGCATGCGCAGTACCGCCAGGCGCAGGTTTTCACGCACCGACAGGCGCGGGAACACATTGGTGATCTGGAAAGAGCGCGCCAGGCCCAGCCGGTTGATGGCTTCGGGCGCCAGGCCGCCGATGGCGCGCGAGCGCAGGCTGATGTCGCCCGAGGTCGGCGCGAACGAGCCGGACATCAGGTGGAACAGCGTGGACTTGCCCGCGCCGTTCGGGCCGATGACCGCGTGGCGTTCGCCGGCTTCGATCTCCAGGTTCACGCCACGGATGATCTGCGCCTGTCCAAAAGACTTGCGCACGTCGGTCAGGGTGAGGATGGAATGGCTCATTTCGCGGGCTCCAGCACGGGGGCGGCGTCGCCGTCATCGCGCCACAGGGCCAGCGCCCAGCGGCAGGCCAGAAGGCCCACGCCAAAAAGCGCCAACGGCACCAGCCAGGTGGATAGCGCAAGCGGCGCCCAGTCCTGGCCAAACAGGGGAATGGGGGGCCAGCCCGCATCGGGGTTCATGGCCAGCAGCGCGCGGTAATCGCGCGCGAACATGCGTTGCAGCAGTTCGATCGAGAACACGGTGGCGGCGGTCAGCAACAGGCCACCCGCCACCGATACGAGCGCGCGCGGCAGCCAGTTGGCCAGGCCGCGCAGGCGCAAGGACTTGGCCGCGCGCTGCACCAAGCCGACCAGGCCATCGGGCACGAACAGCATCACCAGCACGAACAGCACGCCCTGATACAGCAGCCACGAACGCGTGATGTCCGCCAGCGTCTGCGACAGGAAGGTCAGGATGGCCGCGCCCAGCACAGGGCCGAGGAACGCGTTGACGCCGCCGATGTACGCGAACAGCACCGCATCGGTCGACAGCTTGACCTCGAACAGCACGTAATTGCCGGCTTCGATGTTCAAGGCCTGCAAGCCGCCCGCGATGCCGGCGAACATGGCCGACAAGGCGAACACCATCGTCTTGAGCGCATGCGGGCGATAGCCCAGGTAGCGCAGGCGGTTGGCGTTTTCGCGCAGGCCCAGCGTCAGCCGGCCCAGCGGCGTGCGCGTCAGGCCATACAGCGCGGCCAGCGAAATCAAGACCCAGGCAAGCACCAGGAAGTAGACCTCGATGTCGGAGCCGAAGGTGAAGCCCCAGGCCGGCATGCGCATGGCCGACACGCCCGCTTCGCCACCGAACACGCTTTTCAGGTGCGGGGCGAGCGCGTGCAGCAGCTCGGCCAGCGCCAGCGTGATCATCGAGAAGTAGACGCCGGAACGCATCGTGGCGAACCAGCCTGCGACCAGGCCAAACAGCAGCCCGGCCACGCCGCCCACCAGCGGCATCAGCGGCGTGGGCAACAGCCCCGCGCCGCCCAGCGCGTTCATGGCGTGGATCGTGGCGAAGGTGCCCACGCCGAAGTACGCGGCATGGCCGAAGGACAGCATGCCGCCCTGTCCGGCCAACAGGTTGAAGGCGCAGGCGAAGAGCGCGGCGATCAGCATCTGCACCGCCGCCACCAATTGGCCCGGCGGCAACAGCCACGGCAGCGCGCACAGCGCCGCCACGCAGACGATCAGCAGCAGGGCGCCGGATGCAACACGGGTTTGGCTCATGCCTGTTCTCCCTTCAGGCCCGACGGCTTGACCAGCAGCACCACCAGCATCAGCAGGAAGGGCAGGGTGGCGGCCAGGCTGGAAATCTTCACGGTCATCAGACCGCCCACGCTTTCGGCCCATTCGCCCGCGCCGAACAGCGCGAACAGGGAAGCCAGGCTGGCGTCGATGCCCACCGAGAACGAGCTGATCAGGCCGATCAGCAGCGAGGCGATCATCGCGCCTTCCAGCGATCCGAGACCGCCGACGACGACCACCACGAACACCAGCACGCCCAGTTCAAGCGCCATGTTGGGGTTGGTGGTGTAGAACGCGCCAGCCACCGCGCCGGCCAGGCCGGCCATGGCCGCGCCCACGCCAAACACGCTCATGAACACCAGCGGCACGTTGTGGCCCAGCGCTTCGGCCATGCGCGGCCGGTAGATGGCCGAGCGCACGACGATGCCGACGCGGGTGCGCGAGAGCAGCAGGTAGATGACGGCGAACATCGCCAGCGACACGCCGCCCATCAGCAGGCGGTAGAAGGGATAGTCCGCATCGAACACGCGGAAGGCCGCGAAGTTCAGGAAGGCGGGTACGCGGTAATCGACGGGGAAGTCGCCGTAGAACAGCTTGATGAGCTCGGCCACGATGAAGGCCAGGCCGAAGGTGACCAGCAGTTCCTGCGCGTGGCCGAACTTGTGCACGCGGCGCAGGAAAAAGCGTTCGACGCCCATGCCCAGCAGGCCCGAGATGATCGTGGCCAGCACCAGCGCCGTCCAGAAACCCGTGACGGGCGTCAGCGTGTAGGCCGCATACGCGCCGATCATGTAGAACGAGGCATGCGCAAAATTGAGCACGCCCATCATTCCGAAAATCAGTGTCAGGCCCGCCGACACCATGAATAGCAGCAGGCCGTAAATCACGCCGTTCAACAGCGAGACGGTAAAGTATTCCATGTCCGCTCCATAAATCCTTCGCGTCCAAGCCGGGGGCTCGCGCGATACGCTGCGCACCTTGTTTTCCCGGCCCGCGCCGGAGTGCGCTTTTTTGTGGGTCGCGGCGGGGCTGCACGCAGCCCCGCATGCGCCTTATTGCGGACGCTGCATCTTGCAGGTGGCCTGCACCGGCGCGGACACGTCCGCCGCCGCCAGCACCTTCACCGGCTCAAAGCCCATGTCGGTGCCATCGGCCTTGTACTTGGCGTTCTTGCTGACCTTGGACACCACCATCGGCAACTGCACCTGATGGTCTTCGGCGCGCATCGTGTACGTGCCCAGCGCCGAGGTGTAGGTGACCTTCTCCAGCGCCGCCGCCAGATCCGGCACGGACAGCTTGCCGTCCTTGGGCTGGACCTGCTTGAGCGCTTCGCCCAGGAAGCGCACGCCGATCACGGTCTGCGGTTCGGTGTAGCTGGGGTAGTGGCCGGTCTTGGACTTGTAGTCTTCGGCGAACTTCGCGCCTTCGTCGCCAGCCGCTTCGATGTTGTAGGGGTGCGCGATGTAATGCCCCATCGCCACTTCGCCCGCGTTGGCCAGGTTGCCCACCTGATCCAGGAACACAGTGGCGAAACGCACCTTCAGGCCCGCCGATTGCGTGGCCTTCATCAACAGCAACAGGTCGTTGGACCAGTTGCCGGTAATGACGGTGTCGGGCGTGGCCGAACGGATACGCGCGACGTAGGGCGCGAAGTCCTGGATCTTGTTGACTTCATGCAGCGTCTTGCCGACCACTTCGTAGCCGTACTGCTTGGCGAAGCGCTCGGTCGCGCCTTCCATGTCCTGGCCCCAGGAATAGTTCTGGTTGATGGCGTACACGCGCTTGCCCAGCGTGCCGTCGGCCGACATGACAGAGGCCAGCGCCTTGACGCGCAGGTCGGCGTTGGTGGTGAAGCGGAAATGATAAAAGTGGCACTTCTGGCCGGTCAGCTCCAGCGCTTCGCCGCCCACGTTCAGGAAGACGACTTCCTTGCCGGGGTTGCGCAGGTTGTGCTTGCGCACGTCTTCGGTCAGTTGCCCGGAAATGGCGGACGAGGAACCTTGCACCAGCACCTGCACGCCTTCGGCGGCGGCGGCGCGGAAACGGTCGGACGCGCCCACGGGGCCGCCCTGGTTGTCGAACTCGACCAATTCCAGCGGTTGGCCGTTCCAGCCGCCCGCCGCGTTGATGCGGTCCAGTTCATATTTGACCGCGGCGCGGAACATCAGGCCGGTCGAGGCCTGCGGGCCCGACAGCGTCTCGATCAAGCCGATCTTGACGGGTGCGGCGTGCGCCGATGCGGCGATGCCGGCCAAGCACAGCAGGCCGGTGGTGAAAGCCAATTTCATGCGTGTCTCCTCCGTGGGACGGGAGTGGTTTGTGCGTGCGTAGTGATGCGTTCGTACGTCGAGCAAGCGCGCTTGGTGGCGGCTTTTTCAGGTCCGGAAACGGGCAATCGGGGAAGGGGACATTGCGAAGATGGGGCGCATACGGTCGTGCTGCCGGGGTATGCGCCCGCTTGTCTCCTTCCTGTTTTGCGGCGCTTCGGCCTTTGTTTTTTTCTGACTTGCTTGCCTGGCCGCGCAAGTTGATTTACGCTTTCGGAACAAGTTGTCAGTCAACTTTATTAAGTTGTCTGATAAATAATAGGGCAAGCGTTTTTCTCGTGTCAAGCACCGCGCACAGGTGTTCAATCACAGAATTCGCGCTGATCGCCGCGACCGGCGCGCCCACTGACAGAGAGTTGGAGACAGGGATGATTTCGTTTGAAGGACAGGTGGCCGCGATCACGGGCGCGGGCAATGGCATCGGCTTGGCGACGGCGCGGCTGATGGCGGCCCACGGCGCTCGGCTGGTGTTGACGGACATCGATGGCGCGCGCCTGGAAGAGATTGCGGCCGAGCTGGACCCGAGCGGCCAACGCGTCTACACGCATGCGCTGGACGTGTCCGTGTCGCACGATTGCGAACGCGTGTTCGAGGCGGCGGCCAAGCATTTCGGCGGGCTGGATCATCTGGTGCATTGCGCCGGCATCTATCCCGAGCAACTGGTCAAGGACACCAGCGACGAGGCGTGGCGCACGCTGATGCGGGTCAATCTGGACGGCACGTTCTACGTCTGCCGCGCCGCCCAGCGCCACTTGCGCCACAACGGCTCGATCGTGCTGCTGACCTCGCTGGCTGCACAACGCGGCAGCTACGCGCATGCCGCCTATTCGGCGTCCAAGGGCGCGGTGCAGAGCTTCGCGCGCAGTCTGGCGCTGGAGCTTGCGCCGCAGATCCGCGTGAACGCGGTGGCGCCCGGCATCATCGCCACGTCCATGACGCACGACCTGATTGGCCAGAAGGGCGCGCATCTGCTCGAAACGACGCCGCTGCGCCGCTTCGGCACCGCCGAGGAAATCGCCGGCTCGATCGCTTTCCTGTGTTCGCCGCTGGCCGGTTTCGTGACGGGCGAAGTCATGCAGGTCAACGGCGGCATCTACATCGCTTAAAGTGAGGGACGCCGCCATCACCCATTCCCGCATTCCCATGTCGACGAACCAAGATCAGGATCCGCCGCGCAATCCGCCCAAGAGCTCGCTGTCTGCCGCCTTGGGCGATGCCCTGGCCGAACAGATACGCCAGGGCGTGCTTGCCCCTGGCGACCGCTTGCCCACCGAGAAGCAGCTGACCGAAACCTATTCGGTCAGCCGCGCGGTGGTGCGCGAGGCGCTGGCGCGCTTGAAGTCAGAAGGCTTGATCACGTCGCAACAGGGCAGCGGCGTGTTCGTGGATCCGAACTTCCAGCGCAACGCCTTCCGCATTGCCGCGCCCACGCCCGGCGACACCGAAGACCTGGAACACATCCTGGAATTGATGCTGTCCATCGAAGTCACCGCCGCGCGCTATGCCGCGCAGCGCCGTACCGAGCCAGACCTGAAGAAGATGCGCCAGGCGCTGGTCGGCATGGAATACGCGCTGATCAACGACAAGCTGGGCGACGAAGAGGACTACCAGTTTCACCAGGCCATCGTGCAGGCCACGCACAACCCGCATCTGGTGTCGCTGAACGATTATCTGGAAGCGAATGTGCGCCGGGTGATCCGCAGCGCGCGCAACAACACGGCGCGCCGGTATGCCGAACGGATGGCGGCCGTGCAGAGCGAGCATCAGGCCATCTTCGTGGCCATCGAGGCCTCGGACCCCGATGCCGCTGGTCGCGCCGCCGAACAGCATCTGCGCAACGCGGCGGACCGGCTGCGTTTGTTCCAGGCCGAGCGGCCCGCGCCGGTCTAGCCGGCCCGGGCCTTGCCCGCGCGGGCTCAGGCGAAGGTCTGTTCCATTTCGCGGCGGAACTGCACCGCCGTCGAGCGCTCGTCGTATTCCACATCGCGCCAGCGGATCGCCTGCGATTGGCGCACCGGGTGCTTGAGCTTGACCTGATGCGACAGGCCCAGTGGCAGATAGCCTTCTTCCACCGAGTCGGGCGCGGGCATCAGCCTGCCATACACCGTGTAGCCGCCTTCGCCGTCCAGGATCTGGCCGGCTTGCAGATCGCGTTTGGCCGTGGCCACCACGTCGCCGTGCCAGCCAGCGGGCGCACCCGTGGGCTCGCGCCGCAAGCCTACGCTGGCCACGCTGATGCCCAGCTCCAGGCCAATGAGGTGGTAGGGCTTGTACATGGCGGTGTAGTTGCCGCTGGGGTCGGTGACCAGGCCGTATTCCTGGAAGCAGCGGCGCACGTAGTCGCTATCGGCGGCGAGCGTCACGTACACGCCCCAGCGCAGGTCGCGGAACACGGGGCGGCCATCGCGCTCCAGCGATGAAATCACTTCGACCTGGCCTCGGTGGTGCAGGATGCCGCCATCCTCGCGCGGACGCAGCACGCGCGCCAGGTCGTCCACGCCGCAAGGCGGAAAGTGCAGGCCTGACGGCGAAGGCAGCAGGCCGGTCGCGTTGGACACGGCCGCCATTTCGATGGCGCTTTTGGTGCCGTCCAGGAAGCTGTTGAACATCTGCGCGTTGAAGTCGCCCGCGGCCACCATTTCGGCGGTGAAGCCGTAATAAGGCCAGACGGTATCCGGCGTCGAGGTGTGGAACTCCGGCAGGTACTTGGTGCCTTTGCCAGCCGCCATGACTTCAAACCCGGCGGCGCGCGCCCAGTCGACCATTTCGCAGATCAGGGCGGGCTGGTCGCCGTAAGCCAGCGAATACACGATGCCCGCCTCGCGCGCGCGGCGCGCCAGCAAGGGGCCGGCCAGCGCATCGGCTTCGACGTTGACCATGATGATGTGCTTGCCGTGCTCGCAGCAGGCCAGCACGTGCGTGATGCCGGCGGCTGCCTGACCGGTGGCGTCGATGACGATGTCGACGTCGGGGCTGGCGATGATGGCCAGCGGGTCATCGCTGAAGAAGACCTTGCCGTTTTGCAGCGCGTCGCGGGTGCTGGCGGCGTTCAGCGCGCTGGCGGGCCAGCCCACCCGGGTCAGGGCGGCGCGGGCCCGATCGGGCGCCAGGTCCGCCACCGCCACCAGCCGCATGCCCGGCGTGCGGGGCGCCTGGCTCATGAACATGGCGCCGAACTTTCCGGCGCCCAGCAATGCAACTCGCAAAGGCTTGTGATCGGCTTCTCGCTGCTTGAGCAGGCGGTACAGATTCATGGTGCGGGCTCCTCCGGGGTGGGGGTACAGCCAGCACAGAATAGTCCTAAATGATGACGGCTGAACAGCAGCCGCCCGGACTCATTCGTCTGCGGTATAGAGCTCGCCCGCCAGCACGTTGCGCCAGTTGTTCCAGGTGATGCGCGGGCGGTCGTTGACGTGCCGGTTGTAGGGCGCGTCGAACAGAATGTGCTTCCAGCGCGGCGTTACCGCGCCTTCGATCCGCGGCTTGTCGTCGATCAGCAGATTGCCTTGCACCAGCGTCTTGTCCTTGGTCAGGATCAGCCGGGCGGTGGCGTCGCGCCCCAGGTTTTTTTCCACCCACAGGTATTTTTCCGCCACGCAATTTTCAAACTGCGTCAGCGGCGAGGTGCAGATGCGCACGTCCATGCCCAGGGCCAGCAGCTCTTTGACGGCCTGCAAGGCGCCCGGCACAGGCGGCAGGTTACGGATGAAGCCGGGCGCGGTGTAGATGGCTTCGGCCATGCCGCGCAATTCGGGCGGGTAGTCTTCGCGGATGTGGAAGGACTTGCGGTCTTCGAATTCCACGGGGGCGATGTCGGGATGGCGCACGCGCCAGGCATCGAGGAAAGCGTGTTCGAAATCGGCCAGCACGCCGTCTTGGTCCAGCAGGATGATCATGGCGATCCCAGGAGTGGCAATCGCCCGATTGTGCCAGAGCGCGGCTACGGTTCCAGCGGGCGCGACTGCGCGACGATGCGGTAGCGGCTGCCGCCCGTCAGCGATTCGGAAGCCACCAGCACCATGCGGTCGTAGCGCCACAAGAGCGGTTCGGCGGCCTCGGCAAGCGCCAGTCCATCCGTCGGCGGCGCGTGTTCGATATTGCGCAGCAGCGTGACGTGCGGGCGAAAGGGCTGCGGCGGCGCGGCCAGGCCGTAGTCGGCCAGCCATTGCCACAGGTCGTCGTGGGCGGCTTGCAGCGCGGCCGGCGTGTCGCGTGGCCCGGCCCACAGGATGCGCTGGCGCTTGAACACGCCAAAATGGTCCAACGCCAGTTGGCCTTGCGGCAAGCGGTGTTCGGGCGTGGCGGCGGCCAGCGTGTCGGCCAGTTGCACGTCCACCGGCCCCAGGAACGCCAGGGTCAGGTGCAGCGTCTCGGTGCGCATGACGCGACCGCCGCAAACCGGGCGGGCGACCTGCGCCCACTGGGCCAGCGAGGCGGCCAGCGAGGGCGACGGCCACAGGGCGTAGAACAGTCGGACGGTGGACATGCGCCGATTGTAGGCGCGGGCCGGGCGGCGTTGTTGCGCGCGTTCCGTGCCCAGCAACAGCGGCGATCAGCTACCGGTGCTTTCCGACTTGCGCAGGCGCGAGAGCGCGGTGTCGAAGCGTTCAACGCCCGGACGTGCCGGGCGATCGAAGCGTTCCACGCCGGGTCGGGCGGGTTTGTCGAAGCGTTCCACGCCGGGCCGGGCAGGCTTGTCGAAGCGCTCGACGCCGGGCTGGGTGAAGCGTTCCACGCGCGGCGGGCTTTGCGTCTTGGCCTGCACGCTTTGGGCGGCGGCCTGTTCGCGCTTGGCGATGATTTCTTCGGCGCGTTGGTGGTGCGGGGCCATTCTGCGCACCATCACGCGGCCATCGCGCGGAAAGTAATTGATGCGGCGGGCGTGCACGTCGCCCAGGTCCTGCGCCTTGACGGGGATGCCTTCCATCTTCAGGTAGTTCAGGACGAAGACGCCGTTGCGTTCGCCGATGTTCATCTGCTGCATGGCGCTGAGAACTGCGCCGCCGCCGAACACCTTGGCTTCGAGGCGGTCGCGCACCGCGCCGGCCTTGAGCAATTCGTTGATCAGCACTTCCATGGCGAACGCACCGTAGCGCATCGTCGCCGAGGCGGGCGACTGCATGTCGCCTTCCGGCAACATGAAGTGGTTCATGCCGCCCACGCCGGTGACCGGATCGTGGATACAGGCGGCGACACACGACCCGAGTACGGTCGAAATCATCAGGTCTTCGTCGGTGACGTAGTACTCGTTGGGGAGTACCTTCACCGCCTGACACTGGAACGCGCTATCGAAATAGTGGCGCGTTGCACGGGCTTCAAGACGGGCGACCATGGGACTTATCAGGCAAGAACGGCGATTGGGACACGAAGGACGAAGCTCGGCGGAACGTGGATTGTTTCAAAACGTATAGAAAAATTTCGCTTTATTCTCACATATCCCGCAAGAGAACGGGAAAAATGCTTGTAACGGCCGCTATTGATACGTCCCTGATTCATAACGCAATGTCGTCTGCGCCGACCACTCGACACGGCTCGGACAGCGGCGCGGCGGGGCGGATTTTTGGCGGTGACGACTGCCAATCATCGTACACAGGCGCGCGCGCGGTCTTTCCCCGGATCACGGGGAGGTTCAGGCTTCTTACGTGGCTTTATCGACGGTTCTGCGGGTGGTTTCGCGGATGGCCTGAAGGCGGCCGGATTGTGACTGCCATGAGGGCCTGCGAAGGGGAGGGGCGTATCGCCCGCCAGACATTCCTCGGGGGGGCCGTTGCGCGATGCCGCGCGCCGTATGCAACGGCGGCGCGCTGGCATCAGCAGCGAAAAGCCGGCCTGGCTTAGAAGCGGGTGCTGCGCGTGACGGACCAGCGCGCCGACAGCGCACCCAGCGCCGCCGAGGCGATCACGGCGGCCACCAGCACGGGCGAGCCCGGCAGGTGCAGCGCGAACTCCGCGCCGTAGCTGCGGGCCAGACCCAGCAGCGCATCGTTCAGTGGCGACAACGCGATGGCCGAAACACCAATGGCCAGCAGCGACGCCACTGCACCGGATAGCGCGCCCAGGTACAGGAAGGGACGGCGCACGAAGGATTCGGTGGCGCCCACCAGGCGGGCGACGCCGATTTCCTCGCGCTGCGACAGCGCCTGCATGCGCACCGTGTTGAACACGGTCGCCAGCACCACCACGGCCACGCAGGCCGCGAGGAAGCCCAGGCCGATGCGGGCGAACCGCAGGATGGCTTCCAGCCGTTGCACCCAGGCGCTATCGAGCTGCACCAGATCGACGTGATTCCATTGTTTCCAGTCGGCGGCCAGTTTGTCGGCGCGTCCGGCCAGGTTGTCGCCATCGGCCAGCGTCACGACGACGGCGTCGGGCAAGGGGTTGCCGGGCAGCACGGCCAGGGCCTGTTGCCAGGCCGGGTTGGCGCGCAGGTCGGCCAGGGCGGCGTCGCGGTCCACCACGCGCACGGCGCGCACGTCTTCCTGGTAGTCGCTCTTGATGCGCTTGGCCACATCGGCCGCGGCGCCCGCGGGGGCGTCCACGCGCATGAACACGGTCACCTCGGGCGTCACGGACATCTGCCGCGCGACCGGTTGCACGGACACCAGGATGGCGCTGCCCAAAAGCGGCAAGGCCAAGGCCAGCGCCATGACCAGCAGGTTGGCCAGCGATGAAAACGGTTGCTTGGCCAAGCGGCGCAGCGTGACCATCAACGCATAGCGGTGTTGTCGCAGCCAGGCGTTCATGCCGGTTCTCCCGGAAAGCCCAGGCCCGGTTCGGCGCGGCCGGCGCGCGGCGCGGCGGGCTGGCCGGTCTCGGGCGGCTGCGAGGGACCGTGCGAATCCGCGAACTTGCCCGGGTCGATGCGCAGCGTGCGCGTGGCATAGCGCGCCATCAATTCCTGGTCATGCGAGGCGATCAGCGTGGTCACGCCCACCCGGTTGAAGTCACGGAACACGTTCATGATGCGCTGCGCGTTGTCGTGGTCGAGGTTGGCGGTGGGTTCGTCGGCGATCAGGATGGCGGGCCGGTTCACGATGGCGCGCGCAATCGCCAGGCGCTGTTGTTCGCCGCCCGACAGCTCGATGGGGTTCATGTCTTCTTTGCCCGACAGGCCCACCTTGTCCAAGGCGGCGCGGGCGCGCGAGGCGGCCGAGTCCCAGGGGTGGCCCTGGACCGCCAGCGGCAGCATCACGTTTTCGAACGCGCTGCGATCAAACAGCAGATGGGTGTCTTGCAAGATGACGCCGACGGCGCGGCGCAGGTAGGGGCGCGCGCGGGCGGGCAGCTTGTCCAGCCGTTGCCCGTTGACCTGGATGGATCCCCGGCTGGCGGGCTCCAACCCGCCGATCAGCTTGAGCAGCGTGGATTTACCGGCGCCCGATGGCCCGGATACGAAAACGAATTCTCCCGCGCTCACGCGGAAGTTGATGTCGGCCAGGATATTTCGGCCGCGACCATATGATTTGAATACGTGCTGGAATTCGATCATGGCGGCTGTCGGAAGAAGCCGCAATAGTAACTCGGGGACAGGGAGGAGACCTAAGCCGATTGCGCATCCTGCTGTGAAAAAGCGTTTCGAAGTGACCGGTTGGACACGTTTTGATCAGAACGAAATGAACGCATTTTCCGAGCCCGCGCAACCGAAAAAAGCTGTCCCCGTTTTCGAACGAAAACGATGATTGATTTCGCCAGTGTCCCTAAATTTCAAGGGAATTCCCGGATGTGCCGGCCGCTGCGTGGACGCTACCATCCGCCCCATGCGTCGGCCCAACCCGGTCGAAGCAAGGCTCGATTTGTCCCACACGGAGATCACGATGAAAGTACTGAAACTCGCTGCAATTGGCGCGGCACTCTTTGCCGCATCCACGGCTGCCAATGCGGGCGCGACCTTCGATAACGTTAAGAAAAAAGGGTTTGTCCAATGCGGGGTTTCAACGGGCATTCCGGGTTTCTCGATTGCTGACAGCAAGGGCGAATACAAGGGCATCGACGTGGACATGTGCCGCGCCATCGCCTCGACCATGTTCGGCGACGCCACCAAGGTCAAGTTCACGCCCCTGAATACCCAGCAACGTTTCACCGCGCTGCAATCCGGTGAAGTCGACGTGCTGACCCGCAACACCACCGTGACGCTGACGCGCGACACGACCCTGGGCCTGATCGGCGTGGGCGTGAACTACTACGACTCGCAAGGCGTCATGGTCTCCAAGGACCTGAACGTCAAGAGCGCCAAGGAACTGAACGGCGCCACGATCTGCGTGCAGCCGGGCACCACCACCGAACTGAACCTGGCTGACTGGTTCCGCGGCCAGAAGATCGAATTCAAGCCGGTCGTGATCGACAAGTACGACGAAATCATCCGCGCCTTCTCGGCCGGCCGCTGCGACGCCTTCACGACCGACAAGTCGCAACTGGCATCGACCCGCACCACGCTCGAGAATCCGGACAAGTTCGTCATCCTGCCGGAAGACTTCTCCAAGGAACCGCTGGGCCCCATGGTCCGCCAGGGCGACGAGCAATGGTTCAACGTGGTCCGCTGGTCGCTGAACGCCATGCTGGAAGCCGAGGAATACGGCATCACCAAGGCGAACGTCGATGAAATGACCAAGAGCTCCAACCCCAACATCCAGCGCATCCTCGGCGTGACGCCGGGCATGGGCAAGAACCTGGGCGTGGACGACAAGTGGGCCTACAACATCATCAAGAACGTGGGCAACTACGGTGAAAGCTTCGAAGCCACGCTCGGCAAGGGCAGCGCGATGAAGCTGGAACGCGGTTTGAACGCGTCGTACAAGCAAGGCGGTTTGATGTACGGCTGGCCGGTGCGCTAAGACACGGCTGCCTGGCAAAACGGAGCCCGGTGCTCCGTTTTGCCTAGCCCGCCTCCGAGCGGGCGGCAGGAGTGGGGGGCGTGGCCTTGCCGGCGTTGCCACCCGGTGTACGACTTCTGTAGATTCATCATGACGACTTCCAATAAGAACGCCCCAATTTCGGCTCCTCGCCGGCGGCTGAACTGGAACGATCCCGGGGTGCGCTCCGTGGTCTACCAAGTGCTTGCCCTGGCCGCGGTAGCCTGGGCCGTGTGGTTCCTGGTTTCCAACACGCTACACAACCTGTCCGTGCGCAACATCGCCACGGGCTTCGGTTTTCTAAGCCGTGAAGCCGGATTCGCGATCGGTGAAACACCCATCGCCTACAGCCCTGCCAATGATTACGGCCGCGCCATTCTGGTCGGCTTGCTCAACACGCTACGCGTTGCCGTCATCGGCATCGTGCTGGCTACCATCCTCGGTACCCTGATCGGTATCGGCCGCTTGTCCAAGAACTGGCTCGTCGCCAAGATCACCTCGGTCTATGTCGAAGTGATGCGCAACGTGCCGCTCCTGCTGCAATTGTTCTTCTGGTACGCGCTGATCACGGAAAACATGCCGGGTCCGCGCCAGGCGCACAACCCATTGCCCGGCGTGTTCATTTCCAACCGTGGCTTGAAGGTGCCCGGGCTGGAAGGCAATTCGCTGGACTGGATGCTGGCGGGCCTGGGCCTTGCCATCGTCGCGATCATCTACCTGGGCCATTACGGCAAGAAGCGCCACGAAGCGACTGGCCACATGTTCCCGCTGGGACGCTGGGCCATCGCCCTGTTGATCGGCCTGCCGTTCGTCGGCTGGCTCGTCAGCGGCGCGTCGCTGACGCTGGACATGCCGGAACTCAAAGGCTTCAACTTCTCGGGTGGCTTGACGCTGTCGCCGGAATTCGCCGCGTTGCTGGCGGGTCTGGTGATCTACACCTCGGCGTTCATTGCCGAAGTGGTGCGCTCGGGCATCCAGGCCGTCAACAACGGCCAATGGGAAGCCGCGGGTTCGCTGGGTCTGCCGCGCGGCAAGGTATTGCGCCTGGTGATCCTGCCGCAAGCCTTGCGCGTGATCATCCCGCCGATGACCAGCCAATACCTGAACCTGACCAAGAACAGCTCGCTGGCGGTGGCCATCGGCTATCCGGACATCGTCTCGGTCGTGAACACCACGCTGAACCAGACCGGTCAGGCCATCGAGGGCATTCTCATCATCATGGGCGCGTACCTGACGGTCAGCCTCTCGATCTCGATATTCATGAACTGGTACAACAAGCGCATCGCGCTGGTGGAGCGTTGAGATGAGCAGCACTACGCATACTCCCACCGACGCCATGCCGCCGCCCAGCACTCACGTGGGCGCGTGGCCCTGGCTCAAGGCGCGTCTGTTCTCGTCGCCGCTGAACATCCTCATCACGGTACTGCTTGCGTGGTTCCTGTTGATGGCGGTGCCGGCGCTGCTGGAATGGGCGTTTTTCAAGGCTGACTTCAACGCAGCCAACGCCCAGGAATGCCGGGCCTCCGGTGGCGCCTGCTGGGCGTTCATCATCGAGAAGCACCGGCTGATCCTGTTCGGCACCTATCCGTTCGACGAGCAATGGCGTCCGCTTATCGCCACCATCATCCTGGTGGGCGTGATCATTTGCAGCGGCATCCGCTACTTCTGGAACTGGAAGCTGGCCGCGATCTGGACCGTGGGCCTGACGGCCGTGGCCCTGCTGATGTGGGGCGGCGTGTTCGGCCTGACCTACGTGGAAAACGCGCGCTGGGGCGGCCTGCCGCTGACGCTGATCCTGTCCACGTTCGGCATCGCCTTCGCGTTTCCCATCGGCGTGCTGCTGGCGCTGGGCCGGCGCTCGAAGATGCCGGCCATCAAGGCGCTGTGCGTCGTCTACATCGAGCTGATCCGTGGCGTGCCGCTGATCAGCCTGCTGTTCATGTCGTCGGTGATGCTGCCCTTGTTCCTGCCGGAAGGCTTTTCCATCGACAAGCTCTTGCGCGCGCAGATCGCCATCATCCTGTTCGCCGCGGCCTACATCGCGGAAACGGTGCGCGGCGGCTTGCAGGCGATCCCGAAGGGGCAGTACGAAGGTGCGGATTCGCTGGGCCTGAACTACTGGCAGCAGATGCGCAAGATCATCCTGCCGCAGGCGCTCAAGATCGTGATTCCGCCGCTGGTCAGCATTTTCATTGCGTTGTTCAAGGACACCTCGCTGGTCGTCATCATCGGCATTTTCGATCTGACGCTGGCCGCCAAGGCAGCCTTGTCCGATGCGGCATGGCGCGGATTCGGCGTAGAGGCGTACCTGTTCATCTCGGCGATCTACTTCGTGTTCTGCTTTTCCATGTCCAAGTACAGTCAGGCGCTTGAAAAACGTCTTGCGACTGATCACAAACGCTAGCCACTGCCGCGCGCCCGCCTGCCGGTGGGCGCGCACAGCGATATTTACGGGAGTACAGGCATGTCGGATGCCATTATTCGTTTGCAGGACGTGAACAAGTGGTACGGGCAGTTCCACGTGTTGCGCAACATCAATCTGGACGTGGCGCCGGGTGAGCGCATCGTGGTGTGCGGCCCGTCGGGGTCGGGCAAGTCCACGATGATCCGCTGCATCAACCGTCTGGAAGAGCACCAGAAAGGCCACATCATCGTGGACGGCACGGAGCTGACCAACGACCTCAAGCACATCGAAACGATCCGCAAGGACGTGGGCATGGTGTTTCAGCACTTCAATCTTTTCCCGCATCTGACGGTGCTGGAAAACCTGACGCTCGGACCCATGTGGGTGCTTAAGAAGCCGCGCGCGGAAGCGGAAGCCACGGCCATGAAGTATCTGGAGCGCGTGCGTATCCCGGATCAGGCCAAGAAATTCCCCGGTCAGCTGTCCGGTGGCCAGCAGCAGCGCGTGGCGATCGCGCGTTCGCTCTGCATGAGCCCCAAAATCATGCTGTTCGATGAGCCGACCTCGGCGCTGGATCCGGAAATGGTGAAGGAAGTGCTGGACGTCATGGTGACGCTGGCGCAGGAAAGCGGCATGACGATGATCTGCGTGACCCACGAAATGGGCTTCGCGCGCAAGGTCGCCAACCGCGTCATCTTCATGGATCGCGGCGAGATCATTGAACAGAACACGCCCGACGAGTTCTTCGACAATCCGCAAAACGAACGCACGCAGCTCTTCCTGAGCCAGATCCTGCACTGATCGCGCCAAGCCCGTTCTGCACACGCCCCGACCGCTGGATCCGATCCGGCCGTCGGGGCGTTTTTCATGCAGCCGTGCCCGGCAATGCCCTGCGCAAATCGCCACCGCGCGCAGCCAAAGCCGCAATAACCCGCGTCATGGTCCTGGTATCCCTTTGTTACCCCCACCGGCTCCCTGCGGTATGCTACTGACCGCCATCGATCTGGATTGAGGAGAACAACACCATGACGAACACCCCCCGCAGCGCGGTCCGCCGTGCCCTGTTGCAAGGCGCGGTCGCGCTTGCCGCGACCCTGCCTTTCGGCGCACCGGCGCTGGCTCAGGCCACCGATTTCCCGACCAAGCCGATCCGCTTCGTCGTGCCTTACCCGCCTGGCGGCCCGCTGGACACCATGGCCCGCATGCTGGCCGAGAAGGTGCGCGGCTCGCTTGGCCAAGCCGTGATCGTGGAAAACCGTTCGGGCGCGGGCGGCAACATCGGCGCGGACCTGGTGGCCAAGGCCCCGGCCGACGGCTACACGCTGGTGATGGGCGCTGTCGCCACGCACGCGATCAACCCCTGGCTGTTCGCCAACCTGCCGTATGACCCGGTCAAGGATTTCGCCCCGGTCACGATCGTGGCGTCGGTGCCGAACGTGCTGGTGATGAACGTTGAATTCGCCGACAAGAACAACATCAAGACGCTGGCCGACCTGATCGACTACGCCAAGAAGAATCCGGGCAAGCTGAACTACGGTTCGGGCGGCAACGGCAGCGCCGGCCATCTGTCGGGCGAACTGCTCAAGGCGCGCGCCGGCATCAACGTTGAACACATTCCGTACCAGGGCGCGGCGCCCGCGCAGCTGGCGCTGCTGTCGGGCCAGTCGGACTTCATGTTCGACAACCTGGCGGCCTCTGCCCCGCTGATCAAGGACGGCAAGGTGCGCGCGCTGGCCGTCACCACCGCCAAGCGCTCGACCTTGCTGGCCGACGTGCCCACGGTCGAGGAATCGGGCGTCAAGGGCTTTGACCTGGGTACGTGGTTCGGCGTGTTCACGACCGGCGGCACGCCGGCTCCCGTGGTGGCCAAGCTGAACAAGGCCTATGCCGACGCGATGCAGCAGCCGGATGTGAAGCAGCGCCTGTTGACGATGGGTTCGGAAGCCGCGCCCATGACGCCGGAAGCGTTCGCCGACTTCGTCAAGAGCGAAAAGGCCAAGTACCAGGAGATCGTCAAGATCTCCGGCGCCAGCCTGAACTAAGGCTCGCAGGTTAAAGGCGATGGGCGCGGCGACGCGCCCATCGCCTTTTTCACATCTTGCAGTCCGCCGCGTGCACGTCCGTGTGATCGCGCGCCAGCACCTTCATGTTTTTATAGACCAGCTTGCCGTCCGCACCCGGCTCGATGTGCAGCAGATACCAATCCTGCACCGGATGCTGATTGGGGCCGAATTTGAACTTGCCCCGCACGCTGGGAAAATCCGCCTGGCGCAAGGCACGGCGAAACTCATCCGCGCGCCCGGTGACGTCGCCGCCCACGGCCTTGAGCGCCGAGCCGATCAGGTTGGCGGTGTCGTAGGCCTGGGCCGCATACGCGGTGGGCGGGCGGTTGTAGGCCTTGGTGAACGCGGCGACGAAATGCTTGTTCTGCGCGTTGTCCAGATCGGCGCTCCATAGCGAACTCAGATAAAAGCCCTTGCTGGCCGTGCCGGTGGCGGCCAGCATGCGATCGTCCATGGAATAGATCGGCGTGATCATCTTGATCTTGTCCGACAGCCCCGAGTTGGCGAACTGCTTGGTCAGGTTGATGCCCGCGCCGCCCGGATGGAACTGGAAGATGGCTTCCGGATTCAGCGCGCGGATGCGGGCCAGCTCCACCGAGAAATCGGACTGGTCCAGCTTGGTATAGATTTCTTCGGCGATCTCGCCCTTGTAGGCGCGCTTGAAGCCGGCGACGGCGTCGCGCCCCGCCTGGTAGTTGGGCGCCATGACCACGACGCGCTTGACCCCGAGTTCGTTGGCCGCGATGCCGGCGGTGTCGGCATACGAGTCGTTCTGGAACGC
Source organism: Achromobacter piechaudii NBRC 102461 (assembly GCF_001571245.1). GTDB lineage: Bacteria > Pseudomonadota > Gammaproteobacteria > Burkholderiales > Burkholderiaceae_B > Achromobacter > Achromobacter piechaudii. The sequence goes on from NZ_BCTK01000006.1 coordinate 200,973, forward strand.
GACGGCGAAGTAGTTCGGGTTGCAGGCCTTGCCCGCGTAGTTGGACGGCCCGGCATTCAGGCTCACGTAAAAGCCCCCGGCGTTCAGCACGGTGGGGCCAACCGCCGCCATTACGTTCGAAAAGTTCACGCCCGTGAACAGGCGCACGCCATCCTGCACCATCTTGTCGGCGATCTGCTTGGCGTTGGCGGGCTTGAGCGCATCGTCTTCCACTCGCACATTGACGGGCACGCCGCCCAGCTTGCCGTCGCCTTCCTTGACGGCCAGCATGAAGGCGTCGCGCTCGTCCTCGCCGATGTAGCCGGCCGGCGTGGACAGCGTGCCGATGAAGCCGATGTCCAGCGGTTTGCCCTGCGCGCCGACGGCAGCCGCCGTCAGCGTCAACGCAATCGCGGCGGCGCCGCGTAAGGTGATGCGGGTCATGGTTGTCTCCTCTTGTGCTCTTGTTATGTCGGCGCGAGGCAGTGTTCCACCTTCCAGCCGTACAGCCACTGCAACGCGTCATAGAACTGGGACTGGCTGCGGCCCGTCCACAGCATGTTGCGCACGGTGCGTTCAACGCCGCGCGCGTGATAGAGCCTGCCCATTTCGCGCGTGGACCACACCACGCGCGCGCTGCGCGGAATGCGCACGGATTCGTACAGGCGGAACGCCGCGTCCAGATCATCGCCGCATTGGCTGACCGCCATGCCCAGCGTGACCGCATCTTCCAGCGCCATGCACGCGCCCTGCGCCATGTACTGCGTCATCGGATGCGCGGCATCGCCCAGCAGGGTGACGCGGCCCTGGCCCCAATGGTCGACGGGCTCGCGGTCGGCGGTGGCCCAGCGCTTCCATGAAGTGGGGCGGTCCAGCATCTGGTGCGGGCGCGGATGGATGCCTTCGAAGTACGACAGCACCTCGTCCTTGCTGCCCTCGCGCACGCCCCATTCTTCCGCTTCGCGGCTATGGAAGGTGACGACCAGGTTGTATTGCTGCCCGCCGCGCAAGGGGTAGTGGACCAGATGGCAATGCGGCCCCGCCCACAGCACCGGCGCATTGATGCGCAATTCGTCGGGCATGTTCTCGCGTTCGACGACGGCGCGATAGACGACGTGGCCCGTCACGCGCACCGGGTCGCCCACGGTCTGCGCGCGGATCACCGACTTCACGCCGTCCGCGCCCACCAAGGCGTCGGCGCGGTAGCGGTTGCCGTTCGTGTCCACCACTTCCACGCCCTGCGCGTCCTGCGACATGGACGCGATCTGGGTCGATGTGCGAAAGCGGATCAGCGGATTTTTCTGCACGGCTTCCAGGATGGACAAGTGGATGTCGGCGCGGTGGATCACCGCATACGGCCCGCCAAAGCGCGCGCGGAACGCCTCGCCCGTGTCGATGCGCACGACCTCCTGCGCGTCCACCGCATCCATCATGATGATGTGGTCGGTAAAGACCGCGCGCGCCCGCGCCGTCTGGCCCACGCCCAGCGCGTCCAGCGCCGCGAAGGCGTTGGGACCCAACTGAATGCCCGCGCCGATTTCGCCGATGTGGGCGGCCTGTTCCAACAGCTGCACGGCGATGCCTTGCCGGGTCAGCGCCAGCGCGGCCGCCAGCCCGCCGATGCCGCCGCCCACGACGATCACGCTGCGCGTGCGGTTGCCTGGGCCGGAAGATGCGTTCGTGTCGATTCCCATGCCGTTCATTCCTGGCCACCCAGGAAGACGCCCTGGCGTTTCAATTGCGCTTGCAGGGCCGCGACCGGCACGTCGCCCGGCGCGATGCCGGCGCGCAGCGCCATCGCGGCGGCCGTGCCCGCCGCTTCGCCCATGACGAAGCAGCTGCCGCTGACGCGGGCGGCCGATTGGCCTTCGTGCGTCATCGACGCGCAGCGGCCGGCCACCAGCACGTTGTTGGCCACGCCCGCTCCGCGCCGGGGCACCATCATGCGAAACGGCAGCTGGTTGTAGCCGCGCGATTCCGGTATGGGTGGCCACACCCATTTCACGTCGCCCGCCGTGTGCATCTCCAGAGGCCAGCCGTTCACGCCGATGCTGTCTTCGAAGTCGGCGCAGCCCAGCACGTGTTCCTGCGTCAGCACCGCTTCGCCCACGATGCGGCGCGTTTCGCGGATGCCCAGTTGCGGCGCGATGTCCAGCACGTAGGCCTGTTCGAAGCCCGGCACCTTGGCGCGCAGGAAGGCCAGGTACTGCATGATCTGGCGGCGGCCTTCCAGCTCGCCGGCCGATAGCGACGCCGCGTCGGTGCCATCGGCCGCGCTGCCGTCGGCATTGGCCAGCTGCGTGACGTTGACGCGCCATTCATAGTCGTGCTTTTGCGGGCGCACGATGGCGCCGCGCCGGGGGAACGTGAACTCGCCGCTGGCGGCGGCCTCGTCCATCAGCAACGGGATGGTCTTCCAGGCCTCCTGGGCGCGTGCGCCATCGACGTTGCCCACCTTGAACATCAGCGTGGGATAGAGCATGTGGCCGTGGTCGTCGCCTTTCTCGAAGGGCAGGCCGCCCCATTGCGCGATGTCGGCGTCGCCTGAGCAGTCGATGAAGACCTTGGCGCGCACCGCGCATCGGCCCGACTTGGTTTCCAGGAACAGGACGTCCACGCGCCCCTGCTCGTCACGCGCCAGCCCGGTGGCCAGGGCGTGGAACAAGACCTGCGCGCCGCTGTCCTGCACCATGCCGTCGGCTGCGCATTTGAAGGCGGAGATGTCATAGGCCTGCGCGTGGATCTTGCCCAGGATCAGGTGCGGATCGTTCAGACCGTCCATCGCGCGCATGCGGTCCAGCAGTTCGTCGGTCATGCCGTGCACCACCTGGCGGATGTCGCCGTGGATGTTGGCGTGCAGCCCGCAGAAGTTGGACACGCCGGCGGCGGTGCCCATGCCGCCCAGGAAGCCGTAGCGTTCCACCAGCAGCACGCGTGCCCCGTTGCGGGCGGCGCTGGCGGCGGCCAGCACGCCAGCGGGGCCGCCGCCCAGCACTACGACATCGAATTCGCCGGTAAGCGGGACCTGGCGGGCGGGTTCGGTAATGACCATCGAAAATCTCCTGGCTTGTCTTGCACTTGCGGCGTTGTCTTGCGGCTTACTGGCCCTTGATGCCCAGCTTCTTGATGATTGGTTCCCAGCGGCGCAGCTCTTCATCCATATAGGCGCGGAATTCGGCGGGCGTGCTGCCCACGGGGTCCATGAATTGCGCTTGCAGCCGCTTGGTCACCTCGGGGTCGCGGATGGCTTGGATCAGCGCATCCGACAGCTTTTTCTGGATCTCGACCGGCACCTTGGACGACACCACGAAACCGATCCACGCCGACCCTTCGATGCCCGGCACGCCCACTTCGGCCAGCGTGGGAATGTCCGGCAGCAGGGCCGAACGCTTGGACGAGGTCACGGCCAGCGCTTTGAGGCGTCCGTCCTTGACCATCGGCATGACGGCAATGGGCGGCAGCGCGGCGAACTGCGTGTCGCCCGACAGCAGCGAGGTCAGCGCGGCGGGCGAAGACGGGTAGGGCACGTGCGTGGCGCGCGCGCCGATCTGCGCAAGCAGCAATTCGACGGCCAGATGCGAGACCGTGCCCGCGCCGGGCGACGGGAAGTTGTACTTGTCCGGATTCTTCTTCAAGGCCTCCAGCAACTGGCCGACGTTGGCGATGCCGGCCGAGGCGGGCACCACCAGCACGTTGGGTTGATGCACAGCCAGCGTCAGCGGCGACAGGTCGGTCGCGGGCGCATAGGGCAGCTTGTCGAACAGCAAGGTGTTGTTCACCAGCGGGCCGGTGATGGATACGCCGAACGTGTAGCCGTCGGGCTTGGCGTTGGCGATGGCGAAGGTGCCGATGTTGCCGCTGGCGCCGGGCTTGTTTTCGATGACGATGCTTTGCCCGAGGATGGCGCTGGCCTTTTCGCCGACGATGCGCGCGACCTGGTCGGGGCTGGAGCCCGGGCCGAAGGGTACGATGGCCTTGAGCGGTTGGGCTGGCCAGGCATCGGCGGCTTGTGCGGCGGTCAGCGGCGCAGCGGCCGCCAGACTCAGCAGGCCCAGGGCCAGGGTATGCGCCAGGCGCTTGGGCAAGGACTCAGTCATGCGTGTCTCCCACGTTTTTCATGGTGTTGAAATAGGTTTGCTCGTTGGCGATGAAGGCCGCGACCATCGCGCGATAGGTCGTGTCCACCACCTGCTCCAGATTGTCGAAGCCCCGGTTGTGGCGCGTGGCCAGCGCGCGCGCCTTGTCGAACACCTGGGCCTGGCGCGCGGGTGCGCTGACCTGGAAGGCGTCGCGCTTGAAGCGCGCGGCATCCTTCACGTACATCGCGCGCTCGGCGATCAGCCGGACGATCTCGTCGTCCAGGCGGTCGATGTTGGCGCGCACCTCGGCCAGATCGGCGCACAGCGGCTGATAGGCCGGGTCGGTGTATTCGCGCAGCGGTGCGCCGTGGGTGTCGGGTTCTTGCATGGGCGTGGGGTTCGTCATGGCAGGTAGTCGGGTTGGCGCGACGGGGCGGCCGCCTGGAACGCCGGTTGCGCGTTGCAGTGTTCATGGATGCGCAGGATGCGCGGATACGCCGACAGGTCGCAGCCCATGCGCTGCGCATTGGCCACTTGCGGCACCAGGCAGCAATCGGCCAGCGTGGGCGCATCGCCAAAGCAGTAGTCGCCGTGGCCATGGCGCGTCAGCAACTCCTCGACCGCGCCCAGGCCTTCCTTGATCCAGTGGTGGTACCACGCGTTTTTCTGCGCGTCGCTGGCGCCCAGCACCTCTTGCAGATAACGCAGGATCCGCATGTTGTTCACGGGATGGATGTCGCAGGAGATGGCGTCCGACAGTTCCAGCACGCGGGCGCGCGCGCGGGTTTCGGTCGGAATCAGGCGCGGCGTGGGATGCGTGGCGTCCAGGTAGTCGATGATGGCCAGCGACTGCGACAGATGGAAGTCGCCATCGATCAGCAGCGGCACGCCGGCCGAAGGATTCTTGGCCACGTATTCCGGCGCGCGCTGTTCCTGGCGCCGCAGGTTCACGGGCAGGGTCTGGACGCTGACGCCCTTGAGCGCCAGCGCGATGCGCACGCGATAGGACGTCGAGCTGTTGAAAAAGCTATGCAGTTGCATGAAGGTTCCTCGTCAAGCCATCTGGACGCGCAGCGTGCCCAGCCCATCCACGCCGCCGACCATGGTGTCGCCGCGCACGACGGGGCCCACGCCTTCCGGCGTGCCCGTGTAGATCAGGTCGCCCGGTTCCAAGCGGAAGTAGCGCGACAGGTACGAAATGGTTTCGGCGACTGACCAGATCAGCTTGCCGATATCGCTGCGCTGCTTGTCCGCGCCGTTGACCTGTAGCCAGATGCCGGCCTGTTCGATGTCCTGGACCGATTCGGCGGGATGCAGCGGGCCGATGGGCGCGCTTTGGTCGAAGGCCTTGCCCAGTTCCCAGGGCCGGCCGGCTTCGCGCATCTTCATTTGCAGATCCCGGCGCGTCATGTCCAGGCCCACGGCGTAACCCCACACGTGTTGCAGCGCGTCGTCCACGGCGATGCGCTCGCCGCCCTTGCCGATAGCCGCGACCAGTTCGATTTCGTAATGCAGGTTGGCGGTCTCGGGCGGGTAGGGCAACGACAGCGTCTGGCCGTCGGCCACGGGCACCACGGCGTCGGCAGGCTTGCAGAAGAAGAACGGCGGTTCGCGGTCGGGATCGAAGCCCATCTCGCGCGCGTGGGCGGCGTAGTTGCGGCCGACGCAATAGACGCGGCGCACCGGAAACGTATCCTGGCTGCCGGCCACGGGCACGGCGACAGGGGCGGAGGGAACAAACACGTAAGACATGGATCACCCTTGAATGCGGTGGGGAAAGCGGGGAAGAAAAATAAGGCGAGCGGGGGCAGGGCGGGCGGTTTGGGTCGCGTTGAACGTGTTTCGCAGCTTGCTGCGCGCGGATCACATCGTCCGACTCAAGCAGCCCGAATCCCGCCACCCACCTTGCACCGCACCGCGTGCTTCAGCCGATGCGCTCTTCGCGCCAGACGCCCAGCGCGTCCTGCACGGGGCGGTCGGAATAGCTGAAGAGGGTGGCGTCGTCCAGCGCGGCCAATTGCACCGGCAGCCACGATGGCGCGACGAACACGTCGCGCGGGCCGAAGTGAAATTCCTCGTCGCCGATGCGCGCAATGCCGCGTCCCTGCACCACGCTGTACACGGTGGAGTCGGTGCTGCGATACGGTTTGCCCTGGAAGCCGGCCGGCAGCAGCTGCATGAAGGTGGCCATCGTCGGCATGGGGTAGCCGCCCGTGGCCGGGTTCACGTAACGCAGCTTCACGCCATCCCAGGGATCGAGTTCGCCATGCCGGTATAGCTCGTCCAGCGCTTCGCGGCTGCGCTCGTAGGGGTAGCTGAAGATGGGCGAGGTGCCGCTGGTCGCGCGATGCCGCACGGGCGCCATGTTGTGGCCGAAGCGCGCCATGCTGTCGCCTTCGGGGCGCGTGACCGGCTGTGCGGCTTGCGGATAGTTTTCGGCAAAGCCCGCGTCAAGGAAGCGCAGCAACGGAATGTCCAGGCCATCCAGCCAGACGACGGGCTCGCCGCCTTCGACCGTGTCGGCGTTGCCGTGGTCGTGCCACGTCCAGGACGGCGTGATGATGAAGTCGCCCGGGTGCATGGTGGTGCGTTCGCCGTTGACGGCGGTGTAGGCGCCGCGACCTTCAACGATGAAGCGCAGCGCCGACTGCGTGTGGCGGTGGCTGGGAGCGATCTCGCCGGGCAGAATCAATTGCAGGCCTGCGTACAGGCTCTGCGTGATGCTGGCCTGGCCGGGCAGCCCGGGATTTTCCAGGATCAGCACGCGCCGCACGGCTTCTTCGGCGGTGATGAGCGAGCCGGACGCCATGACGTCCTCGCGCACATCGTCGTACTTCCAGAGGGCGGGAATGCAGCGCGGCGTCGGTTGGCGCGGCACCAGGTTGTGCAGGGATTCCCACAGCGGCGCCATGTGCTTCTTGGCGATGCGCGCGTAATACGCGCTGCGGTCGGCGCTGCGGTCCGTCCCGGGGGTGTGGCCGTCGGGCATGTTTGTCTCCGGTATGTCCGGCTGATGCCGGCTTCTACAGGTGGCCGCCGCGTGGTTCGCGGCTGGTCCAGATTCGAAGACGATTATGCGTAAGCAGCTATGTGTTTTGAAATGAAATTATCTTATTATCCATACCAATAACGATATACATACGAGACAAACCCCCTCCAAAAAGGGCCTGCATGGACTGGACCCACCGCCTGCGGCTGCGCAACCTGAAGATGTTGTTGAGCCTGGCGCAGACCCGCAACATCAGCCATTCGGCGGCCATGTTGAACACGACGCAGCCCGGGCTGTCGAAGTGGCTCAAAGACCTGGAAGACGATATCGGCCTGCCGCTGTTCGAGCGCCACGCGCGCGGGCTGCGCCCGACGCCGCATGGCGACGTGCTGATCGCGCACGCGCAGCGGCTGGAAGCGCAACTGGACCGCGCGGGCGCCGACATGGCCGCGCTGCGCGAAGGCGGCGGTGGACGCGTGGTGATCGGCGCATCGGGCGCGTCGGCCTCCGACACCGTGCCGCTGGCCGTGATGAAGCTGCTTGAGCGCATGCCGCAAGCACGCGTGAAGCTGGTGGAAGGCACGACCGACCGGCTGCTGGCGCAACTGGCGCAAGGCGACCTGGACATCGTGGTGGGACGCTCCGCGCCCGAGCACCACGACCCCGCCATCCGCTTCGAAGCCCTGTACCTGGAGCCCATCCATCTGGTGGCGCGCCCGCGCCATCCCCTCTTCGCCATCGAGCAACCGACCTGGCCGGACCTGCTGTCCTATCGCTGGATCCTCTGGCCCAAGGGCACGCCTATCCGCAATGCCGTGGACGCCGCGCTGGCGGCCGCTGGCCAGGCGCCGCCCGCCGATCACGTGGAGTCCAATTCGGTCACGATCAACCTGACGCTCATCAACAACAGCGACATGATCAGCGTGGCTTCGCATCGCGCGGCGTTGCGGTTTTCGCAGATGCGCGCGATGCGCATCATTCCCGTGCGCCTGTCCGGCTTCGGCTCGGTGGCGATGTATTGGCGCGAAGACGCCTTTCGTCCCCTGGCCGTGCAAGAGGCGATGGCGGCGCTGCGCAACACGGTGGCCGAACACGCGCCGGGCGTGACGAGGCTCTGATGACATCGACCGGCGCGGGGCTGGAAGCGTTGATCGCGCAGTGCCGCAAGGTGGAAGCGGCGCTGGCCGGCTCCGGCGATCCGGCGGCATCAACAGCCATGCATCGCTTCGTCGCGGAAATGGACGCGCGTAGCGCGCCGCCCGGCATGTGGTCGCCGCTGGTGCTGGCCGTGCTGGTGATGACGGCCGGCCTGGGCGTGGGTATTGAAGTCTTGAGCCTGCTGCTCTTGCCCGTGGGTCCGGCGTTGGCGGCGTTCGCGCTGGTGGCGGTGTGCGCGGGAACGGCGCTGGCGCTGGCGATCGGCGTGGTGATGGTGATGGCCGGCCGCTGCGCCGGCCTGGTGCTGACCAAGTGGCTGGTGCTGACGCTGATCGCCATCGGCGCGCTGGGCGTCATCGCCTGGACCCAGGGCGACGTACGCGCGGTGGGGCCTGTGGTGGCGCTGCTGGGTGGACTGGGCGCGTGGCTGCTGGTGAACAGCGCCCCGTTCTATGTGTTCGCGGGCTATCGGGTGGCGTTGCGCGTAGCCCAACGTAAATAAGCCGTCACGGGCGTGGAGCGCCGTGACGGCTTGGGGGAGCATGCGCGACCGCTAGCGGGCGATCGGCAGAGCGCGGCCTGCCTTGCGCGGCATGACAGTGCACCGCGACCCCTCGCGTATCAGCGCGCGGCGACCGTGTCCTGCGGCACCGGGTTGCCCCAGCCGCCGCCAATCGCGCGGATCAGTTCCACCGCCGAACGCGCCTGCTCGCCGCTCAGTTGCACGGCGACGCGTTGTTGCAGCAGCACGCTGCGGTCCGCTTCGATCACGTCCAGATAGCTGATGGAGCCTTCGCGGTACTGCGTGTGCGACAGCTTGGCGGCGCGCGCCGAGGCGTCGACGGCGGCGTCCTGCGCCTTGGTCTGATCGGCCAGGATGCGCAGATTGGCCAGGTTGTCTTCAACCTCGCGGAACGCATTCAGCACGGTCTGGCGATAGACGGCCACGTCTTCTTCGTAGACGGCGCGCGCGCGGTCCAGGCCGGCCTGGCGGCGGCCGCCGTCAAAGATCGGCATCGACAGCGCGGCGCCCACCAGCGGACCCAGCAGGAACGTGCGGCTGGACCACTGGAACAGGTTGCCCAGGTCGGACGACTCATAGCCAAAGGCGCCGGTGATGTCCAGGCGCGGGAAGAACGCGGACTTGGCCGCGCCCACGCGCGCATTGGCGGCGGCCATGGCGCGTTCGGCGGCGGCGATGTCGGGACGGCGTTCCAGCAAGGTGGAAGGCAGGCCGGCGGGAATCGACAGCGCGACCTTTTCGATGGGCAGCGGCGGCATCGTGAAGTCCGACGGCGCGCGGCCCAGCAACACCGCCAGCGCGTGCTCGGCGGCGGCGCGGCGGCGGTCGATGCCCAGCGCTTCCGATTGCGCGGACGCCAGTTCGGCCTTGGCGCGCGCCAGGTCCAGTTCGCTGATGTCGCCCGCATCGTAGCGGCGTTGGATCAGTTGCAGCGTGTCGGTGCGCAGCTTGACCGTCTGGCGGTACAGCTGCGATTCGGCATCCTGTTCGCGCACCAGGAAGTACGTGGTGGCCACGTCGGCCTGCAAGGCCAGCAGCACCGAGCGGTACAGCGCCTCGCTTTGCTGGGCGTCGGCGGTGGCGGCATCGGCGGTGGATGCGACGCGACCGAACAGATCGGCCTCATACGACACCGCGCCTTGCGCGCGCCAGGTCGTCACCGGGCTGGTCGAGGTGCCATCGGGCAAGCCTTGCGACACGGCCGACGGGCGCTGGCGGTTGGGGCCGAAGGCCGCGTCCAGCGTCGGGAAGAACCCGGCGCGCGCTTCGCGCTGCAAGGCGCGCGATTGCGCCAGGCGGGCGGCGGCGGCCTGAAGATTCTGGTTGGCCTGCTGCGCCTCTTCCTGCAACTGGTTCAGGCCTTCGTCGCCGAAGATCTTCCACCAGGCGCCGCGCAACGCGTCTTCCGACGGTTCGGCAGGCTTCCAGGTGCCGGCTTCGGAGGCCGGCAAGGCGGCTTCCTTGAAAGCCGCCGGCGCGGCGGCGGACGGTTTTTCGTAGGTGGGGCCCACCGCGCAGCCGGCCAGCACGAGCAGGACGGCAAGCAGGGCGGAACCGCGGGTCAGTCTTTGGATCATGATGAATTCTCTTTGTCGCGCGCCCCGCCTGCTTGGGCGGGACGCGCTGGCTTCTCGTCTGTCTGCGCTTACGCGTGGGGCTGCGTGGCGGGCGGCGCGTTCGTGTCGATGTGCGGCACGCACTCCGGCGCTTCATGCGGCGCGGCCGAGTGCAGCGGCTTGCCGCCCAGCGTACGCAGCAACACATAGAACACCGGCGTCAGGAACAGGCCGAACAAGGTCACGCCCAACATCCCGAAGAACACCGCGACCCCCATGGCATGGCGCATTTCCGAACCGGCGCCCGAGGACAGCACCAGCGGCACCACACCCATGATGAACGCGATGGACGTCATCAGGATCGGACGCAGACGCAAGCGGCTGGCTTCGATGGCGGCTTGCAGCGGCGTGCGGCCGTTCATCTCAAGCTCGCGGGCGAATTCGACGATCAGGATCGCGTTCTTCGCGGACAGCCCCACCAGCACCATCAAGCCGATCTGCGTGAAGATGTTGTTGTCGTTGCCCGTCAGGTACACGCCCGTCAGCGCGGCCAGGATGCTCATCGGCACGATCAGGATCACGGCCAGCGGCAGCGTCAGGCTTTCATACAGCGCGGCCAGCACCAGGAACACCAGCAGCACGCTGATGGGGAATACCCACAAGCCGGCATTGCCCGCCAGGATCTGCTGATACGTCAGGTCGGTCCATTCGAACTTCACGCCACGCGGCAGCGTCTCAGCAGCGACGCGTTCGGCGGCGGCCTGCGCCTGATCGGACGAATAGCCGGGGGCCGGGCCGCCGTTGATGTCGGCGGCGGTGTAGCCGTTGTAGCGCACCACCATTTCCGGGCCGAAGGTCTGGTTCACCGTCACCAGCGAGGACAGCGGCACCATGTCGCCCGCAGCATTGCGGGTCTTCAGTTGCAGGATGTCGTCGGCGTGCGCGCGGAACTGCGCGTCGGCTTGCGCCCGCACCTGGAAGACGCGGCCGAAACGGTTGAAGTCGTTCACGTACATCGAGCCCAGGTAGATCTGCATCGTGTCGAACACTTCGGTCACCGGCACGCCCAACTGCTTGGCCTTGACGCGGTCCAGGTCCACGTCCAGCTGCGGCACGTTGATTTCATAGCTGGAGAACGCGGGGCCCAGCTCCGGCGTTTGGCGCGCCTTTTCCAGGAAGGCCTGCTTGGCTTTGTCCAGCTCGGCATAACCGAGCGCGGCGCGGTCTTCCAGTTGCAGCTTGAAGCCGCCCAGCGTGCCCAGGCCCATCACGGGCGGAGGCGGGAACACGGCGATGAACGAGTCCTGAATGGCAGCGAACTTCTGGTTCAGCGACGCCGCGATGGCGTTGCCCGACAGCTCGGCGCTCTTGCGTTCGCCAAAGGGCTTGAGCGTGACGAACACGATGCCGGCGCTGGAGCTGTTGGTGAAACCGTTGATCGACAGGCCGGGGAACGCGATGGCCGACTGCACGCCCGGTTCCTTCAGGGCGATGTCGCTCATGCGGCGGATCACGGCTTCCGTGCGGTCCAGCGACGCGCCGTTAGGCAGTTGCGTGAAACCGATCAGGTACTGCTTGTCCTGCGCCGGCACGAAGCCGCCGGGCACCAGGTACGACACGCCGATGGTCGCGGCGACCAGCAGGGCGTACACGCCCATCGCGCCCGCCTTGCGGCGGATCACGCCGGACACGCCCGTGCCGTAGGACTCGGAGGCGCGGCCGAACATGTTGTTGAACCAGTTGAAGAAGCGGCCGAACACGCGGTTCATGCCTCGGGTCAGCCAGTCCGGCTTGTCGTGATGGCTCTTGAGCAGCAGGGCCGACAGCGCGGGCGACAGGGTCAGCGAGTTGAATGCCGAGATCACCGTCGAGATCGCGATGGTCATGGCGAACTGCTTGTAGAACTGTCCGGTCAGGCCGGTCATGAAGGCCAGCGGCACGAACACGGCGCACAGCGTCAGCGCGATGGCGATGATGGGGCCGCTGACTTCGCGCATGGCGCGGTAGGTCGCATCGCGTGGACTCAAGCCCGCCGCGATGTTGCGTTCTACGTTTTCAACCACCACGATCGCATCGTCCACCACGATCCCGATGGCCAGCACCATCCCGAACAGCGACAGCGCGTTGATGGAATAGCCGAACACCAGCAGCAGCGCGAACGTGCCCACGATGGAGACCGGCACGGCCAGCAGCGGAATGATCGAAGCGCGCCACGTTTGCAGGAACAGGATCACCACCAGCACGACCAGCGCGATGGCTTCCAGCAGGGTATGCACCACGGCTTCGATACTGGAACGCACGAATTGCGTGGGGTCGTACTCGATGCGGTATTCCACGCCCGGCGGGAAGTCCTGCGCCAGCTCGGCCATGGCGGCGCGCACCTTGGAGGACACATCCAGCGCGTTGGCGCCCGGCGATTGCATGATGCCCATGCCCACCGCCTGCTTGTTGTCCAGCAGCGAGCGCAGGCCATATTCCTGCGCGTCCAGTTCCACGCGCGCCACGTCGGACAGATGCGTCACGGCGCCATCGGGCGAGGTCTTCAGGATGATGTCGCGGAATTCCTCTTCGCTTTGCAGGCGGCCGCGCGCATTCACGTTCAGCTGCAAGGGCACGTCGCCTTGCGTGGGCGACGCACCGATCACGCCGGCTGCAACCTGCACGTTCTGTTCGCGGATGGCGGCGACGACTTCGGACGCGGTCATGCCGCGCTGCGCGACCTTCTGCGGGTCTAGCCAGACGCGCATCGAGTAGTTGCCCGAGCCCCACACCGTCACTTCGCCCACGCCGGTAATGCGCGCCAGGCGGTCCTTGACGTTCAGGATCGCGTAGTTGCGCAGGTAGGTGATGTCGTAGCGGTCATTGGGCGAAATCAGGTGCACCACCAGCGTCAGCGTCGGCGAGCTCTTGGCGGTAGTCACGCCCAGGCGCTGCACGTCGGGCGGCAGGCGCGGCAACGCTTGCGACACGCGGTTCTGCACCAACTGCTGCGCCTTGTCCGGGTCCACGCCCAGCTTGAAGTTGACCGTCAGCGTCAGGTTGCCGTCGCTGTTGGCCTGCGACTGCATGTACAGCATGTCTTCGACGCCGTTGATGGATTCTTCCAGCGGCGACGCGACGGTCTCGGCGATGACCTTGGGGTTGGCGCCCGGATACTGCGCGCGCACCACCACCGACGGCGGCACGACTTCCGGGTATTCGGAAATGGGCAACTGGAACATGGCCAACAGGCCGGCCAGCAGCACCAGGATGGACAGCACGCCGGCGAAGATCGGGCGGTCGATGAAGAACTTTGAGATATTCATGAGCGTTCTCTGTAGACGCGCGGGCCTTACTTGACCTGGGCCGCGGCGGTCTGCACCGGTGCGCGCTGGGCGGCGACCATGGGCACGACGGTGGGGGATACGGCGTCGCCGGGGCGGATGCGTTGCAGGCCGTTGACGACGATGCGTTCGCCGGCGGACAGGCCCGAATCAACGACGCGCAGGCCTTCCTGGTTGGCGCCCAGCTTGACCTGGCGGTAGACGGCGTGGTTCTTGTCATCCAGCACCAGCACGTAGCGCTTGTCCTGGTCGGTGCCGATGGCTTTTTCGTCGATCAGCACGGCCGAGCGCGGGTCGCTGCCGCCCAGCCGGACGCGGGCGTACAGGCCGGGCAGGAGCGAGCCGTCGGCGTTGTCGAATTCGGCGCGCACGCGGATCGTGCCCGACGTGGCGTCCAGCCGGTTGTCCACCGACTGCACGACGCCGGTGCGCGAATAACCTTCCTCGTTGGCCAGGCCGAGTTCGACCGGCACCGAACCTGCACGGCCGTTGCGGGCGGGGTTCACGTACTTCAGGAACGTTTGTTCGTCCACGTCGAACGATGCGTACATCTTCGACACCGACACCAGCGTGGTCAGCGGCACCGAGGCGGCGCCGGCTGCCACCACGTTGCCCACGGTGACCTCGGCGCGCGAGACGCGGCCGGTCACCGGGGCTTCGATACGCGTGTAGCCGAGGTTCAGCTTGGCGTAGTCCAGCGCGGCCTGCGCGCCTTGCAGGTTGGCGGCGGCTTCGCGCGAGGCGTTCTGCTTTTCCTCGAAGTCGCGGCGGGCGATGGCGTTGTCGGCCAGCAGGCGCTGGCCGCGAGCCAGTTCGGTCGCGGTGTACGAGGCGCGGGCCTTGGCGGCCGTCAGCGCGGCGGCGGCGCGGTCGACCTCGGCGGCGTAGGGGCGCGGGTCGATGGTGAAGAGCACATCGCCCTTCTTGACGATGCTGCCGTCCTGGAAGTGCACCTGGGTCAGCGTGCCCGAGACCAGCGGGCGGATGTCGACGCGGTCAATCGCTTCCAGCCGGCCGGAGTAGCGCTGCCAGTCCACGATGGTCTTGTTGATGACTTCGGCCACTTCGACGGGCGGCGCGGAGGGCGCGCCCTGGGCGACGGCGACGTTGCCGCCCGCGCGGCCGTGGGTCAGGGCGTAGCCGCCTCCGGCTGCCAGGATGGCGGCAAATACAACGAGCATAGCGATACGTTTACGCGAAACCATGATGTTTCCTTGAGTGATGTAGGTGCGATCGGCGCGCTTGCTCGGAGCCCGGGGCGGGGGCGGCTGCGGCGGTCCTGGCATGGCAGTCCTTAGCGTCCGTTCGCGTATATGCTTATGCTGCGATGCAACATCGAACAGAGTTGCGGATCCGAGTCAGAGGGCCGGGGGCAAGGCGGGCTCTGCGGGGACGGAAGCTGAGGGTTGACATGCCCTGTCGGGTCGCCGGGAGGCAAGGGCACTTCAAGATGGTTCGCATTCTGAGTGTTTTGTGGGGCCGGATAAACATCTCTAATCCGGCAACACTGTTCGACAGATCTGACTAATCAGCGCCCAAATCGGGTTATGCTCCGTTCACCCCGACTTATTTGCCAAAAAGGACACCGTCGCCATGGACCGTTTTCAGGCTATGCAGGTGTTTGTGCGCGTCGTGGACGCCAACAGCTTCACGCGGGCGGCCGACAGCCTCTCGCTACCGCGCACCACCGTCACCACCATCATCCAGAACCTCGAACGCCTGCTGGGCGTGCGACTGCTGAACCGCACCACGCGCCGTATCGGCCTGACGCCGGACGGCGCGGGCTATTACCAGCATTGCGTGCGCATCCTGGCCGACGTCGAAGAAACCGAGGCCTGTTTCCAGGAAGCGGCGCTGCGCCTGAAGGGCCGGCTGCGCATCGACGTGCCGACCTGCATCGGCCGTTTGATCCTGATCCCCTCATTGTGTGATTTCCACGACAAATACCCCGATGTCGAGCTGGTGCTGGGTTTGGGCGACCGGCCGGTGGATATGGTGCAAGAGGCGGTCGACTGCGTGATCCGCGGGGGCGAGCTGGAAGATTCCAGCCTGGTTGCCCGCCGCATCGGCACCTTGCAGACCGTCACCTGCGCCTCGCCCACCTACATCGCGCGCCACGGCATGCCGCAAACGATCGAAGCGCTGCGCGATCACCACGCCGTGCATTACTTCATGAGCCGCACGGGCCGCAACTGCCCGTGGGACTTCAAGGTGGACGGCAAGCATCAGGAAGTGGACATGAAGGGCACGGTGGCGGTGAACGAAGCCGGCGCCTATCTGGATTGCGGGCTGAAGGGCTTTGGACTGATCCAGGTGGCCCGCTACATGGCGCTGCCCCATCTGCAATCGGGCGAACTGATCGAGATCCTGCCGCAGTGGAAACCCAGTTCCACGCCGATTTCGGTGCTGTACCCGCAAAGCCGCCAGCTTTCGCCCAAGGTGCGCGCGTTTACCGATTGGGTGGCGGAATTGTTTGCCGGCTGCCCGCTCTTGAGCGGTCGCGACGAAACTGACCCGGCCGCGGCCAGCTGCGGCGTCTACCAACGCCAGTTGGGCATGCCCAGCGCCATGACGCTGGGCGCGCCCGCCGCGCAGCCGCAGGCTGAACCGGTGCTGGCGCAGACGCCGCCGCGCCGTCGCAGCGCCCGCGAAGAGGCTGCCGAGTACGCCTTGTAAGCGGCAGGCGTGGCGCGCCCGGTGCGCGCCACGCCGCAACACCACGGGAAACCCCGTAGTAAATACAGGGCTTGCGTCCCTCGTATATCTTGAAACGTCTGTATAGTCCGACAGTCAAAGCCTACAACGCCCTTACTGTCGACCCGTGCTATGCAGCCTGTACTACCCGCTTATTTGATCGCCCGCTGGCTGCTTCTGCTTGTGCTGTTGGCTGGGGTGTACTTCCTCAGCGGCTTCCTCGTCCCCGCGCTTGCGGCCCTGATCATCGGGTTGGCCAGCTGGCCGTTGTATCAACGCCTGGTGGTCCGCTGCGGCGGCCGCACTGCCGTCGCCGCCTCGCTGGCGTTGCTGATGGTCATTGTGGTGCTGATCGTGCCGATGTCGTTGGCGCTGTCCTACGCCATCAAGGAAGCCAGCACCTTCTTCGCCTGGGCCATCGCGGCCAACCGCCACGGCGTGGCCGTGCCCAACTGGATCACCTCGATGCCCGTCGTGGGCGAACGGCTGGGCCAGTACTGGGAATCCTATATCGGCGAGCCGCACGCGCTGGGCGCGCTGGTCGAAGCCGTCAGCGGCGAACACCTGGGCAATATCTACCGCATGGTGCTGGCGGCCACGGGCAACGTGTTCCAGCTTCTGCTGACCGTGCTGTTCATGCTGATCACGCTGTTCTTCGTCTACAAGGACGGCATCCGCATGGTGGCGCAGCTGGATGTGCTGGGCGAACGCATCCTGCCGGCCCGCTGGCAGCGCTTCTCGCGCGTGGTGCCGGCCACCATCAATTCCACCGTCACCGGCATGGGCCTGATCGCGCTGGGCGAGGGTCTGGTGCTGGGCGTGGCGTACTGGGTGGCGGGCGTGCCTTCGCCGGTGCTGCTGGGCGTGGTGACGGGTTTCATGGCGCTGATACCGGGCGGCGCGCCCTTGTCCTTCACGCTGGTGTCCCTGTATCTGGTCGGCTCGGGCCATGTGGTCGCGGGCATCGCGCTGATGGTCTGGGGCAGCGTTGAACTCTTCATCGTCGACAAGACCCTGCGGCCGCGCCTGGTGGGCGGGCCCGTCAAGCTGCCTTTCCTGCCGACGTTCTTCGGCCTGGTGGGCGGTGTAAAGACGATGGGTCTGGTTGGCCTGTTCGTCGGTCCGGTGCTGATGGCGCTGCTGGTAGCCGTGTGGCGCGAATGGGTGCATCACGAAGTCCAGGAACGCGACGCCGAACGCTCGCACCCGCCCGCGCCGCCGTTGCCGCCACGCGTGGAAAAAACGCCCATCGCCTGACGCATGCGCGGGCCGCTTTGGTAATCTAGCCATCCCCGCGTTTACCGGCGCCTGACCGGTACGCGCCTGCCCCGCCCGCAGACGCTTCGCAACCGCCGCGGGGTGTGAGGATTGAGATGTCCGGGTTCCTGCACGATGATCAGATAGCCGTCCTGCGCAAGCAGGGCTTTGTGGTGGCCCGCCAGTTCGCGGACGCCAGCCAGGTGGCCGCGCTGCGCGCATTGGCCGAGCGACATTTGCAAGAGCATGTCGCGCCCATCGAATACGAAGCCGACCTGCGTTACCCCGGCGCGCCCGAGTCGCGCACGGCGCAAGGCGGCCTGACCGTACGCCGCCTGCTGAACGCCTACGCGCGCGATCCGCTGTTCGCGCAATGGGCCACGGACCCGCGCATCGGCCAATGGCTGGCGCGTTATTTCGGCGAGCCGGCCGTGCTGTCCACCGTGCATCACAACTGCGTCATGACCAAGCACCCGGCCTATGGCAGCCTGACGGGCTGGCATCAGGACATCCGCTACTGGTCTTTCTCGGACACCGATCTGGTTTCCTGTTGGCTGGCGCTGGTGCCCGAGAGCCCGGACAACGGCGGCCTGTCGTTCATCCCCGGTTCCCACACGGCGGCCTACGCGCCCGAGCAGTTCGACGACAAGAAATTCTTCCGCGACGACGCGCCGCAAAACGCCGATTGGATCGCGCGTGCCGTCAGCCCCAGGCTGGAAGCGGGTGACGTGGTGTTCTTCCATTGCCGCACCCTGCACGCCGCGCCCGGCAATCGCAGCGACCGAGTCAAGCTGTCCCTGGTGCACACCTATCACCCCGCGTCCTGCCATCCGATTGCGGGTACGCGTTCTGCATCGCAGCCAGGAGTGCCGCTGGCGGGGGTGTGAAAGTGATTGATATTTGCTATTAATAATTGAACTACAATTATTTCAAGCGCAATACGCGATGCCGGGCCGGCAAACCCGCATCGCGTTGTTTCTTGCGCGGCCATCCCGGAACTCAATAGGCTGCTCCCCGTGCGCAAATCATCCATCGACGATACGCAAGAACCGCAGGCGACCACCGCAACCCGGTCGTCGCTGTTTGTCGGTTCCACCGAAAAAGCCTTTCAGGTGCTGCACGCGTTCGACGGCTCCAAGCGCCACATGACGCTGGCCGACATCGCGCGCGCCTCGGGGCTAGACCGCAGTGCGACGCAGCGGCTGGTCTACACGCTGGAAACGCTGGGCTATCTGCGCCGCATTCCCGATACGCGCAACTACGGCCTGACGCCCAAGGTGCTGCAATTTTCGTACAACTACGTGCGCGCCAACGAGCTCATCGACAAGGCCTCGCCGTATCTGCTGGACATCAGCCGCACGCTGGGCGAAACCACCAACCTTCAAGAGCTGGATGGGCACGAGATCGTGTTCGTGGCGCGCTTTCCCGGCCATCATCTGGTGAACGTGGACATTGCCGTTGGCAGCCGCCTGCCGGCATTCTTCACGGCCTCGGGCACGGCTATCCTGTCTCGGCTGACGGACGAGCAGCGCCGTGAAATCCTGGTGCAGACGCGGCTCGACCCCATCACGCCTTACACCGAAGTGAACCCCGACAAGTTGCTTGAGCGTGTGCAGCGCGTGGCCGAGAAGGGCTACGCGATCATCGTGAACGAGACGGTGCTGGGCGACATCTCGGTGGCCGCGCCGGTCACCGATCACCGTGGCCTGGCCGTGGCCGCCATCAATATTTCCGTACCCACCACGCGCTGGACCCTGGCCCGCGTCGAAGCCGAGCTGGCGCCACATGTGCAAGTGGCGGCCACCTCGATTTCAAAGTCCAAATTCGCGGGCTATTCCCGATAGGACGGCGTCACTTCACGCCTTCGAATTCCGCCAGCAGCGGCTTGAGCGTTTCACGCAACGCCGCCTGCAACGCATCCGCCGGGGCCACCAGCGGGTCAAGAACCTCGGGCGCGTTCACGCCGATCAGATCCATGACCGACTTCATCGGGCCCGGGTTCGTTTCCGCGAAGGCCAGATCCATCAACGGGATCAGGCGGCGATGCAGTTCCATCGATTCGCGCGTGCGCCCCTCGGCGGCCAGGGCATAGACCTTGCGCCAGGCAGTGGGCAGCAGGCTTGCCGTCACCACGATGCCGCCGCGCGCGCCGGCCGCCAGATGCACCGGCAGCAGCGTGTCTTCACCGCTGAACACCGCGAACGATTCGTCCACGCCCGCCACCGTTCGCAGGAAGTGGTACATGTCCGTGTTGCACGCCTTCATGCCGATGATGTTCGGATGGCGCGACAGTTCGTGCAGCACTTGCGGGGCAATCGCGATGCGCGTGCGGTACGGAATTTCGTAGATCATCACGGGCAGCGGCGACGCATCCGCATAGCGCAGGAAGTAGTCGCGGATGCCGGCTTGCGTGGGCGTCGTGTAGTAGGGCGTCAGCACCATCAGCGCGTCGGCGCCGGCCTCGGCGAATTCGCGGCCGGCTTGCAGCGCGTCGTGATAGCCGGGGTCCAGCACGCCGGGGATGACCGGCACGCGTCCGCCTACGGCCGCAACCGTCAGCTCACACATGCGGATGCGTTCGGCACGCGCCAGCGCGCCGTATTCGCCGGTGCCGCCCAGCGGCACGATGCCGTCGATGCCCTGCTTGAGCAGGTAGGCGATCAAAGCCTTGGCAGCGGTCTCGTTGATGGTGTCGTCGGCGTTGACCGGCGTGGGAATGGCGGGAAAGACTCCGCGCAATTGGGTGGCGTTCAGCATGTTGCGTATCCTGGAAAAAATGAATCAAACGCGCTGGTTTCAGCTGGCCAGGCTGCGGCGGCGCAGCCGGTCGGCCAGCCAGATCAGCGCGGCAATGAAGATGAACAGGCAGGTAGAGACGGCGGCGATGACGGGCGAAATTTGCAGCGTCACCTCGTCCCAGAACTGTTTGGGCAGCGTGGCGTTCAGCCCGCCGGAAGCGAACAGCGCAATCGTCAATTCATCGAACGACGTGGCGAAGGCGAACAGGAACGAGGACATCAGCCCCGCGCCCAGAATGGGAAACGTCACGAAGCGCAGCGTTGCCCATGGCCCCGCGCCCAGGCTTTGCGCGGCCAGATCCAGCCGCGTGTCGTAGTTGCGCAGCACGGCCATCATCGTGATCACCACGTAAGGCACGGCCACCACGGTATGCGCCAGGATGAGACCGATGGTGGAGCCCACCAGCCCGACGCGGGCAAAGAAATAGAACATGCCCACGGCGATGATCATGCGCGGCACCACGATGGGCGACAGCACGAAGGCCAGCATCGCCGACTTGCCGCGCATGTTGGCGCGCACCAGCAGGAAGGCGGCGGGCGTGCCGATCAACATCGCCAACAGCCCCGTGCCCACGCCCACGATCAACGAACGCGTGATGGCCTGCATCCACACGGGCGAGGTGAACATCTGCTCGTACCATTGCAGCGAGAAGCCCTTGGGCGGCCACGTCAGCCCGGAACCGGAATCGAATGACAGCGGGATCATCAGGAAGGCCGGCGCGCTGAGAAACGCCAGCACGCCCAGCACGATCCACCACAGCATGCGCGATTGCCCGGTGCCCGACACCGATCGGCGCACCCGCTTGGGCAGCAGCGCAAACAGCGCATCCGACACATTGGCCAGCAGCGTCAGCACCGCATCGCCCGCGCGGCGCGACAGGCTTTCGCGGCCCGATGCACGCACGCGGGTGGACGCGCCGCCCGTCATGGTGGACAGGCCCAGCACCTTGTCATAGATGGCGAAGACCACCAGCACCACCACCAGCAGCAGCACCGACACCGCGCCGGCGAACTCCCAGTTCATCGTCTGCTGCACCTGGTCGATGATGATCTGCGTGATCATCGTTTCCTTGCGCCCGCCCAGCAACGCCGGCGTGATGAAGAAGCCGATGGCGGTCACGAACACCATGATGGCGGCGGCGGCCACGCCCGGCATCGACAGCGGGAAGTAGATCTTCCAGAAGGCCGTGCCGGGGCGCGCGCCCAGCGTGGATGCGGCGCGCGGCAGGTTGCGGTCGATGTTCTCCATGACGGACAGCATCGTCAGCACCGCCAGCGGCATCAGCGCATGCACCATGCCCACCAGCACGCTGCCGAAGTTGTAGAGCAGGTTGGCCGGCGCATCCAGGATGCCCAGCGCTTGCAGCAGCTGGTTGACCACGCCGTTGCGGCCCAGCAGCACCACCCACGCAAAGGTGCGCACCAGAAAGCTGGTCCAGAAAGACAGCAGCACCCAGAACAGCAGCGAGGTCTTGCGCCGGGCCGACAGGCTGGAGATCAGGTAGGCCACCGGGTAGCCCGCGACCACGGAGAAGAAGGTGGTCCACAGGGAAATCTTCAACGTGATCAGCAGCACGTTCACGTACACCGACGACTCGAACAGCCGGTGATACTGCGCCAGCGTAAAGCCCTGGTCGCCGACGACACTGAGCAACAGCAGTTGGCCTACCGGATAGATCAGCAGCACCAGCAGCAGCACGACCAGCGGCGCGGCCATCAGCAGATGGCGGCGGCCCGGGCTCATGCGCTTGCGAGGGGTGGCAAGGGTTGTCATGCGTTCACTCCGCAATCGCCACCGCATCGGCGGCTTGCCAACTGACCGTCAACGGCTGGCCGATGGCGTACTGCTCGGCCTGACGCTGCGTGGGGTAGGCCACGACGATCGGCGCGGCATCGGCCACGCCCGAGTCCAGGTACAGCTTGGTCAGGCTGCCCGTGACCATCACGTCCAGCAGCTTGCCGCTCAGGCCTGCGCCCGAGGTGGACACGCGCAGGTTTTGCGGGCGCAGCATGACCGTCACTTTCTGGCCGACCTTGATGGGCGCGCCATTGGACAGCGCCTGGCCGGTGACGCCCTGATGCGCCAGCTTGACGGTCAAGGTGTCGCCGTCCACCGCCGCGACTTCGCCCTGCAACAGGTTCGATTCGCCCAGGAAGTCGGCCACGAACAGCGTGCGGGGGCGGAAGTACAGGTCGGCCGGCGTGCCCAGCTGTTCGATCGCGCCGCCGTTCATCAGGCAGATGCGGTCGGACATGGTCATGGCCTCTTCCTGGTCATGCGTGACGTAGACGATGGTGGTGCCCAGCTCGCGGTGGATGCGCTTGATCTCAAGCTGCATCTGGTCGCGCAGCTTCTTGTCCAGCGCGCCCAGCGGTTCGTCCATCAGGATGATGGCGGGCCGGTAGACCATGCAGCGCGCCAGCGCGATGCGTTGCTGCTGGCCGCCCGACAGCTCGCGCGGCAGGCGCGTGGCCACGTGCGGCAGGCGCACCATGTCCAGCGCCTCGTGTGCGCGGCGGCGCGCTTCGGCTGCCGGCACCTTGCGCATCTTCAAGGGAAACGCGATGTTCTCCTCGATGCTCATGTGCGGGAACAGCGCGTAGTTCTGGAACACCATGCCGATGTCCCGTTCATACGGCGCGCCATAGGTGACGTCGGCGCCGTCGATCAGCACGCGGCCCTCGTCGGGCTGCGCCAGGCCGGCGATGAGGCTCAACAAGGTGGTCTTGCCGGAGCCGGACGGACCCAGCAAGGTCAGGAATTCGCCACGGGCGACGTCCAGGTGCGTGGGCGCCAGCGCGACGAAATCGCCATAGCGCTTGCCCAGGCCCGAGATTTGCAGATTGGAAGAAGACATGGTGTTCAGCAATGTGGATGCGCCCGGCGCGCGCCACGGCGGTGGCGCGCGGCCGCAGGCTTATTTCAGGACCCAGCCGTTGAAGCGCTCAAGCACGTCGCGTTGCTTGTCGAGCCAGTACGCGGCGTTGATGTGCAGGCCGGACTTGATGTTGTCCGGGTGGGTCGGGCAGTTGCGCGCGACGTCGGCCTTGATGTAATCGAAGGCGGCAGGCTGCGTGACGCCGGCGGCGAAGTATTCGACCAGCGCGGCCTGGCGCTTGGGGTCGGACGCAAACTTGATGAATTCGCGGCAGGCGTCGGCGTTGGGCGTGCCTTTCAGGATCGACCAGTTGTCGCAGCCCCAGATATTCTGGTCCCACACGATCTGCACCGGCGCGCCGTTGGCGATGGCCGATTGCGCGCGCGAGACCCAGGTGGCGATCATGTCCACTTCGCCCGATCCCAGCATCTGTTCGACCTGCGCGCCCGTGTTCCACCACACGTCGACGGACGGCTTGACCTTGTCCAGGCTGGCCAGCGCGCGATCGATGTCGCAGGGGTAGACCTTGTCGGTCGGCACGCCGTCGGCCATCAGCGCTTCTTCGATGGTGTCGAACGGATGCTTGCGCAGGCCACGGCGGCCGGGAATATCTTTCACATTCCAGAAATCAGCCCACGACGCGGGCGCGCGGCGGCCCTTGAACGCGTCGGTGCGGTACGCCAGCACGGTCGTGTAGACGTTGTTGCCCACGCCGTAGGGCGACATGTATTGCTTCGGGATGGTGGCCACGACCGGGTCGGATTCCAGGCCATGCTTTTCCAGATAGACCTTGCCGCCTTCGGTCAGCATCAGGATGGCGGGCTGGCTGATCTTGGCCATGTCCCAGGTGTAGTTGCCCGTGTCGACCATGCTGCGGATCTGCGCGGTGGGTTCGGCGTTGGCCTGCACGCCCACCACCTGGATACCGGTCGCTTCCGAGAACGGCTTGTAGAACACCGCGCCGTAAGCCTTGCTGTAGATGCCGCCGTCGTCACGCACGACGATGCGCTTGGATGCCGCGCGCGAGGGCGTCCAGATCATGGGCATGGCCAGCGCGGCGGCGCCTGCGGCCACGGTTTTCAGCGCGCTGCGGCGCGAGGCGTTGTGGGGGGTCGATTTCATGGAGGACTCCTGCGGGTCGGATCAGAGACAACGGGTCAAGAACGACGGCTCAAGGCAGCAAGCGGCCGGGATTGAAAAGATTGGCGGGATCGAAGGTGGACTTCAGCGCGCGCATCATCGCCAGTTCGACGGGCGACTTGTAATGCGCCATCTCGGCCAGCGAGGTGCGGCCCACGCCATGTTCGGCGCTGAACGTGCCGCCCAGCGCGTGGGAGACATCGTTGACGGCGCGGCGGATGTCGGCGGCCATCGCGTCACGGTTGGGCAGCGCGTTCCAGGCGTCGAACGTGAAGAAGGGGATGAAGTGCACGTTGCCATCGCCCAGGTGCGCCACGATCAGCACCGGCAGGTCGGGCACCAGGCGGCGCACGGCCTGCGTGGCTTCGTCGATGAAGCGCGGCACGCTGGAGACGGGCACGGCGCTGTCCGTGGTCAGGCCCACACCCGCCTTCTTGTTGCCTTCGGACACGCTGTGCCGCACTTCCCAAAGCGCGGCGCGCTGGCTGTCGTTGCTGGCCAGCACCGCATCGTGCAACAGGCCCAGCTCCGAGGCCTGTTCCAGCGTCTGCTGCAACAGCTCTTCTAGTTCGGGGCCGCTGCCGGTGTCGGACAGTTCCACCAGCACATGCCAGGGGTGCGCGCCATCCAGCGGATTCTTGCGGCCCGGCACATGCTCCATCACGATGTCCAGCTGATTGCTGTCGATCATTTCAAAGGCCGACAGCCGCGAGCCGCAGGCGCGCTGGAACATGCCCAGTATTTCCAGCGCGGCGGCGGGGCTGTCCGGCGCCAGCCAGGCCACGGCGTGGCGCGTCGGCAGCGGATGCAGCTTGAGCACGGCGGCGGTGACGATGCCCATCGTGCCTTCAGCGCCGATGAACAGGTGCTTGAGGTCAAAGCCGGTATTGTTCTTGCGCAGCGCGGTCAGGCCGTTCCAGACTTCGCCATCGGGCAGCACGACTTCCAAGCCCAGGATGTTGTCGCGCGTGTTGCCGTAGCGCAGCACGCCGGTGCCGCCCGCGTTGGTGGCGATGGTGCCGCCGATCTGGCACGAGCCTTCCGCGCCCAGGCTGATGGGATACAGCCGGCCTTCGGCGGCCGCCGCTTCCTGCACCGTGGCCAGCACGCAGCCCGCTTCGACTTCCATGGAGTTGTTGGCGGCGTCGATCCGGCGCACGCGGCGCATGCGGGCCAGGTTGACGATGACGGGCGGCGTGCCGCTGGCCGCCGGCACCGCGCCGCCGCACAGGCTGGTGTTGCCGCCTTGCGGCAGCACGGGCGTGGCATGGGCGTTGCACAGCTTGACGATGTCGGCGACCTGCTGCGTGTTGCCGGGCAGCGCGACGCACAGCGCGGGCCCCTTGTAGCGGCCGCGCCAATCTTCGGTATAGCCCGCCGTGTCGGCGTCGGAATGGAGGATGGCGTCGGCGCCCAGGGCCTGGGTCAACGCGTCTAGCAGGGTGATGCCGTGGGTCATGTCTGTGGTCCTGAATGAAGCCCAGGAGTCAAAGGAACCCGAGCGCATTGAGGCACAGCATACGATCGATTAAATCGCTTTTCGATTTGATTAATCGTATATCAATCGAATTCAGGGTATGTCCTAGTCGAATCTAGCCCTGTTTGGCGCAGACTGACGCGTCAATATTGATCGAAATACAATCATATCGTGTGATATGCAATTTTATAAGTCCATCGCCAAACCCTTATTGGAGCTCGACTGCATGCGCGAAAAAATCGTTTTTATCGGAGGCGGCAACATGGCTTCCGCCATCATCGACGGCCTGCTGGGTCAAGGCCGGGAGCTGGCCGACTTCCTGGTGATCGAGCCCTACGCGCCGACGCGCGACGCACTGATTGCTCGCGGGCTCACCTGCCAGGAAGGCGTGGGGCCAGCCATTGGCGACGCCGTCCTGTGCGTGCTGGCCACCAAGCCGCAGGGCTTGCAGGAGGCTTGCGGCCAGGTTCGGGGCTACCTGCCCGCCGCCGCCACCGTGGTCAGTATCGCGGCGGGGGTGGATCTGGCATCGCTGTCGAACTGGCTGGCCGGCCATGCGCGCATCGTGCGCGCTATGCCCAACACGCCCGCCAAGGTCGGCCTGGGCATGACGGGGCTGTACGCCACGGCAGCATGCGGCGCGGCCGAACGCGAGCGGGTCGATGCGCTGTTCAAAGCCGTGGGCGAGCGCCTCTGGACCGATAACGAAGCCATGATCGACGCCATCACCGCCGTGACTGGCAGCGGCCCCGGCTACGTCTTCCACTTCATGGCGGCCCTGCAAAAAGGCGCGGTCGAACTGGGATTTTCGGACGCCGACGCGCGCCGCCTGGCCGTCGCCACGTTTCGCGGCGCGGCCGGCCTTGCCGCCAGCGAAGACGTACCGCTTGCCGAATTGCAGGATCGCGTCACGTCCAAGGGCGGCACCACCTACGCGGCCTTGACGCACTTGCGGCAGGCGGGCGTGGCCGACGCGATTTGCGAGGCCGTGCACAAGGCCGAACAGCGCGCGCGCGAATTGTCAGCGGGGTAAGGGCGAGCGGCGGCGTCGGCCCAGCCACCAGAGCAAGCCGACAGATGCGGCGATGGCCGCCACGTTGAACTGCAAGGCTGACGCAAACGCGCGTGCATAGCGCTCGGGCGCGGTCGCGTCGGCATGTGCGAGCAGCGTGCCGCCGAACAGCATGCCGGCCGCCGAGACGCCCAGCGCCGCGCCGATCTGCTGCAAGGTCGACACCACCCCCGCCGCCATGCCGGCATGCCGGTCCTGAACCAGCCCCAGCGCCAGATTGACCAAGGGCGTGTTGACCGCGCCCTGCGCCGCGCCCAGCCAGACCAGCGCGGGCACGAGCGACCAGGGCGACAGCGCCGCGCCCGCGATGCCCACCTGCGCCATCAACGTTGCGGTGGCGCCGCCGTACAGCAGCGCGGCGAACGCAATGGCGGGCGTGCCAAAGCGGGCGACCAGCCGGGGCGCGGCCATGGAGCCCGCAACGAACCCCACACTGGCAGGCGCAAAGATCAAACCCGCCGTCAACGGATCCACGCCAAAGCCGGTTTGCAGCAGCAGCGCGTAGCTGAGAAACATGGCGCTGGCGGTGGAGAACACCAGCATCACCAGCAGGCAACCCACCGCAAAGTCCGGCTGCCGCATCAATTCCATGTCGAGCAGCGGCGCGCCGCCGCGCGCCTTCAGCGCACGCTGCATGCACACGAAAACGGCCAGCAGCACCCCGGACACCGCGCCGCAGGCCAGCGTCCATGCGGGCCATTGCCGCGTTGGCCCCTCGATCAAGGCCAGCAATAGCAGGGCCAGCCCGATCGCCACGCATCCGGCTCCCGGCCAATCCATGGGCGCGCCCGAGGGCTCGCGCGATTCCGGAATGTGGCGCGCCAGCCGCCACGCCGCCAGGCCCAGCGGGACGTTGATGAGGAAGATGGTGCGCCACGCCAGGCCGAACAGATCGGCATGCACGATCCAGCCGCCCAGTACCTGGCCGGCAATCGCCGCCAACCCCAGCGTCATGCCCATCAAGCCGAATGCGCGCCTGCGGGCGGGCCCGTCGTAGCTGACGCGGATCAGTGCGTACACCTGCGGAAACAGCAGCGCGGCGGCCACGCCCTGCAACACGCGCGCGGCAATCAGCGTGTTGGCGTCGGGGGCCAGCCCGCATAACGCAGAGGCGAGCGCGAAGCCCGCCATGCCGAACATGAAGAGGCGTCGGCGGCCATGGCGGTCGCCCAGGCGGCTGCCCGCGATCAACAGCACGCCGTAGGCCATTTCGTAGGCGGCGATGATGAAGTTGATCTGCGCGAAGCTGGCGGGCAGGGTGGTCTGCATGCTGGGGATGGCAATGTTCACCACGAACAGGTCGAAGATGGTGATGAAGCCGCTCGACAGCAGGACGGCCAGGCCCAGCGGCCCCAACGTTTGAGGGGCCGGGGCTGGCGTGGAAAGGGATGCGGTCAAGGTCATGCGAGGGCCGTCTGAGTAAGAAACGGCGCTATTCTGGGCGGCTCGACAGCCTTATACAATTTAGCTGTTTATGCTGTTACTACAGGCAATGGCCTGAGTCGACGTTCCTCTTTTCTACCCGCCCATGACCTCATCCCCCGCCCCTCAACGGCTAGACCGCACGCGCGCCGATCTTGCCGAATTCCTGCGCCTGCGGCGTGAACGCCTCAGCCCCGCCGAGCTGGGCCTGCCCGCTGGCGGCCGACGGCGCACGCCGGGTTTGCGGCGTGAAGAAGTGGCGGCCCTGGCTGGGGTGGGCCTGGCTTGGTACACGTGGTTCGAACAGGGCCGCAACATCAGCGTGTCCGCCACGTTCCTGGAAAACCTGGCGCGCGTGCTGAAGCTGGACGCCGCCGAGCGCCGCCATCTTTACCTGCTGGCCCACCAGCGGCCACCCGCCGAAGCAGGCCGCACGTGGTGCACCGTACCGCCGCAGGTCCGCCGCTTGATGGATGACCTGCCCGCGCGCCCGGCTTACATCCTGAACCTGCGCTGGGACGTGGTGATGTGGAACGCCGCCGCCGACCGCGTGTTCGACTTTTCGGCGCAGCCCGAGGGGCGACGCAACCTGTTGTGGATGTTGTTCGTCGTGCCCGCGATGCGCCGCCTGTTCGTCGACTGGCCCGCGCAAGCGCCCGCCATGCTGTCCACGTTCCGGCGCGACTTCGCCAGCGCCTCCGGCGTGCCGGACATTGCTGAGCTGGTCGATGAACTGCAAGCCGTCTCGCCGGACTTCAAGGCGTGGTGGCGCGAGCATGAAGTGCATGGCGCCTGCATGGGCCAGCGCGTCCTGCACATCGAATCGCTGGGCGACATCGCCTTCGAACACACGACGCTGACCGTCGATGAAAGCCGCCATCTGCGCCTGGTCGTCTATGGCGTCGCGCCCGGGGACGCGATGGCGGAGTCATTCGCGCGCTGGCTGGGTGGCCATCGGGCCGCCGCAGCCTCTGGATAGAGCACCGCCGTTCGAAGTTGTTGACGCCAGGAATTTCCCGGGTGTATCGTAAGATCTATATCTTTAGATACATCGTAAGAGGCATTCCATGCGCCATCACGACTTTCAGACACCCGGACACGGCGTCCATCATCGCCATCACCACCCCCACCATCACAACCCCTCGCATGCCCACCACGCCGCCTCGCGCGGCGATTGGTTTTCCGGCCCCTCCGATGACGGACGCGGCGACGCCGACGGCTTTGGCGGCGATGGCCGTGGCTTTACACGCGGCCGCCGCGTGTCGGCCGACGACCTGCAACTGATGCTGCTTGGCCTGTTGGAAAAGAACCCCAGCCACGGCTATGAACTCATCAAGGCGTTCGGGGCCCTGAGCAACGGCTTCTACACGCCCAGCCCCGGCATGGTGTATCCGGCGCTGACCTATCTGGAAGAGCTGGGCTACGCCACGGTCGAGCAGGACGGCGCCAAGAAGCGCTACCACCTGGCGGACGCCGGCAAGGCGCATCTGGATGCCAACCGCGAACGCGTCGCGCTGATGTTCAGCCGCTTCAAGCACATCGCCAAAAAGATGGATTGGATGCGGCAGGCCTGGAGCGGCGAACCGCGCAACCTGGGGCCCGAGGGCGAAGACGCGCGCACCGGCTGGGTGCCGGAATTCGTGCAGGCGCGCCATGCCCTGCGCCGCGTGTTGATGGAACGCACCGACGCCTCGCCTGCGGAGCAGCGCCGCATCGCCGCCATCCTGGCGCGCGCGACCGACGAGATCAACGCCAAGCCCTGTGCCTGATCCCGGCCTTACCCAGAATCTGGAGTTTCAATGAACCGTAGCGACCTTAGCGTGGAGCGCGTGCGCCACAACCTCAAAATGCGCGTGTTGACCGTCGTGCGCGTCGAACCGGTGGCGGGGCTGTTGGCCCGCGTCACCTTCACCGGCGAGGACCTGCACGACTTTGTCTCGGCCTCGTTCGACGATCACGTCAAACTGTTCTTTCCCGCCGACCCGACGCAGCCGCCCGCCTTGCCCAGCGTCGGCCCGGACGGCGTGAAGTTTCCCGAAGATGCCCCCAAGCCCGCCGCGCGCGATTACACGCCGCGCCGCTTCGACGCCGCACGCCGCGAACTGGATATCGAATTCGTCTTGCATGGTGATGGCCCGGCGTGCACCTGGGCCGCGCAGGCGCGGCCCGGTCAGCAGTTAGGCATCGGTGGCCCGCGCGGATCGTTCGTCGTGCCCAAGGGCTTTGACTGGCATGTACTGATCGGCGACGAAACCGCGTTGCCCGCCATCGCGCGCCGTCTTGAAGAGCTGCCTGCCAGCACGCAGGCGCTGCTGTTGGTCGAAGTGCCAACGTCGGACAACGAGATCGCGCTGGACTCGGCCGCCCGGACTTCGGTGCGCTGGCTGCACCGTAATGGCATGGCGGCGGGTTACAGCACCTTGCTGTTGGAAGCCGCGCGGGAACTGGTGCTGCCGGCGGGCGAGGGCTATGTCTGGGTCGCGGCGGAATCCGCCGTCGCCAAGGCCGTGCGCGAGATCATGGTGTCGCAGCACGGCATCGATAAATCCCGCATCCGCGCCGCCAGCTATTGGAAGCGTGGCGCGGTCGCGGTGCATGAGTCGCATGAAGACTGATTGAGCCAAGCATCACACGCCAAACGCCCTTCCGCCTTACGCACCACGCGCCAGCCGCAGCAGGTTTTCCACCCGTCCTCCCGGCGCGTCCTGCCTGAGCGCCAGGCCCAACACCGCGCGCGGCCAGTCCAGCGCGAACGGGCGGTACACCACGCCATCCGGGCGCAGGTGGCGCAGTGAAGCGGGCACCACGGCCACGCCCATGCCCGCCGCCACCAGATTCACCGCCGATGACAACTGCGGCGCGCGCTGGCCGATCAGCGGATTCAGGCCGTGCTGTCGGCACGCGGCCATGATGTCCGCGCTAAGGCCGTAGCCCGATTTGCGCGAATACAGGATGAAGCGTTCCTGCGTCAGATCCTTGGGTGCCAAACGCTTGCGGCGCGCCAGCGGATGGCCCAGCGGCAAGGCCACTACCAGCGGTTCTTCGGTCAGCTGCGTGAACGACAGTCCGCCTTCCAGCGCGAACGGCGGGCGCACGAACGCGGCGTCTATCGCGCCGTCGCGCAATTGCGCCACCAGCGTTTCGCTATCGCCCTGCGACAGCGTCATGGCCACGTCGGGATAGCGCTGCCGGTATTGCCGGATCACTTCCGTCACCACGCCATTGAACGAGGCCGACTCGGTAAAGCCCAGCGCCAGTTCACCGACTTCGCCCCGCGCAGCGCGTTGCGCAGTCTGCACGGCGGCTTGCGCGCGTTGCAGGATGTCCTGCGCGCACGCCAGGAAGGCGCGACCCGCATCGTTCAAGACTACGCCGCGACCGGTGCGATCAAACAGGGGAGTGCCCACTTCCTGTTCCAGTTGCCGGATCTGCTGGCTTAACGGCGGCTGCGCCATCCCCAGTATTTCGGCGGCGCGGGTGAAGTGCTGGGCCTCGGCCGTCACCACGAAATAGCGCAGATGGCGCAGTTCCATATCAATACCTTTTACGTACTGGTTATAAACATTCCATATATTGGACATTCTATTCGCGCAGGTCGATCATGCGGGCATAGATCCCTATTCAAGGAATATCCATGACCGCTACCCTCAAACCCGGCGCCTTGCTGCGCCAGCAATTGGCCAGCGACATCGTCGTCGCGCCCGGCGCCTACGACGGCCTGTCGGCGCGGCTGGTCGCGGCAGCCGGTTTTGGCGCTGTCTATGCCAGCGGGGGCGCCATCGCGCGCGCGGCCGGCTATCCAGATATCGGCCTGCTCAGTTTTACGGAAGTGATGGACCGCGTGGAGAAGATCGTCGACGCCAGCGGACTGCCGGTGGTGGCCGATGCGGACACGGGCTTTGGCGGCTCCGCCAATGTCGAGCGCACCGTGCGCATCATGGAACGCGCAGGCGTGGCCGCGTTTCATATCGAAGACCAATCCTTTCCCAAGCGCTGCGGCCATCTGGACGACAAGAGCCTGGTGGACGCCGATGAAATGTGCCGCAAGGTACACATCGCGCGTCAGACCTTGAGCGATGCCGACACGCTGGTCATCGCCCGCACCGACGCCATCGCAGTCGAAGGATTCGACGCCGCCATCACGCGCGCGCAGCGTTACCTGAAAGCGGGCGCGGACATGATCTTTGTTGAAGCGCCCGAGACGCTGGAGCAGATCCGCGCCATCGCCGACCGGCTGCCGGGTTTGAAACTCATCAACATGTTCTACGGCGGCAAGACGCCCCTGGTGCCCTTGCCAGAGCTGGCCGCGATGGGCTATCGCCTATGCATCATCCCGTCGGACTTGCAGCGCGCGGCGATTCACGCCATGCAGGCCACGCTGGCCGCCATCAAGCAGACGGGCGACAGCAGCGCGCTGGCCGATCAGCTGACCAGCTTCAAGGAACGCGAGGCCATCGTGCAGACTCAGCGTTATCTGGCGTTGGACACACAGTAGGCGTCCAACGCCAGCGGCCGTGCGCCAGGCTTAACGGTCGCAGCGCGCGGGCATCGTGTTTGGCCACAAGCGTTGCCCGTTGCTGCCGTACAGCGTGCGCACGCCGCAAACCATCTGCACCCGCGCCAGCGCATGGCCGGCCGGGTCGATGATTTCCGAAGCGTCGGTCGTGGACACCACCGCGCGTCGGTTCAGGAACGGCGTGAGGGCGGTGTAGGCGGGCTTGATCACGTATTCGCCCTGCCGGTCGACATAGCCGAAAGTCATGTCGTCCAGCGCCGGCGCCAGGCCGTCGCGCAGCGTGCCCAGCGCGTTGAACGCGGGGCCGGTGAGCGCGCCCTTGGCATCCACCGAGCGCATCGCGCGCGTCGGTAGCAGCGCCACCGCCCGGCCTTCCGAGAACGCGGATGCCGTGGCCTCGGCCTGCAAGTGCGTCTTGCCGTTGGGCTCGACGTAGTCCGTCTTCCACTGCCCGTTGACCTCGTAATGGCGCAGCAGCAGCGGCGAGCCCTGCGGCCAGCGCCAATCGCCCGACGGCAGTGTCACGACCGTCTTGCCCGTCGTGTCGATCAGCCGCGCGCCGCTTTCATCGGCAGCCAGCGCGCGCGCCGGTGTGCCCTGGAAGGTCGAACCAGTGGCGGCGCGCGGCGCGATCTGCCAGCCGCCTTGTTCGTTCAGATAGCCGAAGCGAGGGGCGCGGCGGATTTCCAGCCAGTCGCCCAGGCGTGTGTAGAGCGCGTCTTCCAGGTCCACCACCTCGGCGCCATCGGCGGAAAAGATCCAGCGATGCTGATCGCTGCCGACGGTGATGGTGCCGTCCGGTTCGAGGGCAACCTGCAAGCGTCTGGTGAAGGGCGTCAGCGCGCGGCCCTCGTTGTTGAACAGCGCGACGGGGCGGGTGTAGTCCTCGTCCTGCCCGCCTGCCTGCATCACCTTCCATAACGAGTCGTTGACGCGCTCGATGGCGGCGTGGCGGGCGGGCACGACCCACTTGCCTTGCAGGTCGATCACGCCCACGCGGTCATGGCCCAGCGATGCGACGGCGTGGCCATTGCGGAACGCGCCGATGTCCTGGAACGCGGGCGCGGCCAGCTCCTTGCCGGCCACGAAGTCGTACAGCCCCCACGGCGCATCGCCGCTGGCAGTCTTCACGTAGCGTATGACGCCCGGCGCAACGACCTCCGAATCGAAGACGTCGGCGGGCAGGGCGTACAGCTTGCCCTCGCGGTCGATCATCTTGTTCGCGCCGTTGCTATACACCAGCGCATAGCCTTGATGAAACTCGCCGATGTGCTGCTGCAGGGGCAGGCTCATCGGGCGGCCCTGGGCGTCCAGCAGCTGCATGCCATCGACGGTGGTCGCGGCGTAGCGCAGTTGCTGCGCATCGAGCGGGTCGGTCGGCGCCATCTCGCGGCCTTCTCGGTCCGCGCCCAGGTCCAGCGGTACAAGCTCCGTCCACGCCGGGTCGGTCACCATGCTGCCGTCGGCCAGCAGCAGGACGGCGCCCGCCGGTCCGCATTGGCAATGCGATTGGCCCAGCGTGCCCAGCGGCGCGCCGGGCAGGTTCAGGGGCAGCGCCTTCAGTTCCATGTTCTGCGCGGCCTCGACGGCCTCGGCCTTGAGCAGCGGGCGGCCGTCGGCATCGATGATGTTGAGCAGTCCGCCTTCCTGCTTCGCGATCCACAGCCGGCCTTGGCGCACGTCGATGTTGCCCGCTTGCGCGAGCCCCTTGGGCGCGGAATCGCCGTGCAGCCAAACGCCCTTGGGCGTCAACAGACCAGCGCTTTCTTCGCCCTTGAACAGCACGAAGCCTTCTGCGTCGGTCGTGGCCATCATGCCCGCGCCCAAGGACACCGGCTTGGTCTGGCCGGGCACCAGCGCCATCATTCCGTCGTCCGACGGATAGACGATCGTGTCGCCAAACCGCTGCGAGGCCTGGGCCTCGGCCGTCGTCATGGTGACCACGAGCTGGCCGGCTGCATCCAGTACCGCATAGCCTTTGCGCCCGCCCAACTCGGCGCTCCAGAACTTGCGGCCCACGGGGTTCAGCGAACCATAGTGCTGGTCCGCGCCGATCACCGTGCCGTCCTTGCCCAGCAGCACCGCGCCGTCCGGGCCATAGCCCACCGCCAGCATGCCGTCGCGGGGCGACGTGATGTCGTCGAACACGGGCTCCACCACCCAGTTCCAATCGCGGTCCACCAAGCCATACCGGTACTCGCCGTTGTTGGCCAGGTACAAGCCATCGCCATAGGCTTGCGTCACCGCCACGCCGGGCTTGGCGAAGCGGCGTTCGCCCGTGGGGGATCGGTATTCCACCTTGAATTGCACGGCGGCGCGCGCGGGCATGCCGTCTTCGATGATGAGGCTGTCAATGCCCCCGTCCAGCGGTTCGCCCACCGGCTCGCCCTGCCGGTCGATAAGGTGCTGGCGTCCGTCCAGCGTGGCCACGGCCAGTCCGATTTCGGCGTAGTCGCCCACGCTGTCGTAACGCGGTGGCACGGCCATGCGGCCTTGCGGATTGATGAAGCCCCATTTGCCTTGCCATTGCACGGCGGCCAGGCCGTGGCGGAAGTCGCGCACGTTCTCGAAAATGGGGCGGACCACCAGCCTGCCGTTGGCGTCCAGAAAGCCCCAGGCGTGGCGGCGCAGGGACTCGTCGGGTGGCACGCGGCGCATCGATTCCAATGCGGATGGCAGCAGCACGGCGGCGCGGCCATCGGACAGGTTGCGGATGCAGCCGTTGGCGTAGGGGGTGTGATACGAGATGTCGTCGATGGCGGCGTCGCTGCGCGAGCGCGTTTCGTCGACGCAAAATACATGGCCCATCTGCGCGTGCGCGGACAGGGACGCGCCCAGCGCGGCCAGGGCGCAGGCGATGCGGGTGGTGCGGATCACGCGTGACGTCATGGTCATTCTGCTTTGGCGGAGTCTAGGGCGGGCGGATCGATGCGCGTCGCATCGGAGCAGGTCAGCGCTTCACGCGGCCAGCTCTGCTTTTCTTCCGCGTCGAAGATCACGATCTGGTCGCACAGCACGCCGAACGTGGTGGTGGTCTTGCCGCGCGTGTCGATGAATTCGACCAGGTGGTCGTGGAACACCATGGCGCGTTCGTCCTGGAAGTCTTGCGCCCACGTGTAGGCGGGCGGGATGGCGTAGCGGCCGCTCAGGTCGATGTAGCCGTACAGCTTGCCCGTGCGGTCCAGGCGCTGGGCCCGCGCCAGCCCGTGTTTCAGCGGGCCCAGTTGACTGAAGTGCGCGCCCACGATGCGCTTGCCCGCCGCATTCATGAAGCCGTACTTGCCGTAGTTTTCGCTATAGGGAACCACGCCTTCGCTGGCATGGTTGTATTCCACCGGATAGCGATTGGGCAGGCGCGCGACTTCGCGGCCTTGCAGGTCCGTCATCACGCTGGTGGACGAGCTGTCGTCATTGAACAGCACGCGCTGCATGGACGCCAGCGGGAAGCCGTCGCCGCGTTGCGCCAGCACGGTCTTGCCGTGCTGGTCGATCACGCGGTAGCCGCTACCCAGGTTCGCGCGCGCCAGCCCTTCGGGCTGCACGAAGAAGGGATTGAATTCGCCATACAGCGCGGGCACTTGCAGGTTGCCGCGCGCATCGATGGCGCCTTCGCGTTCGTCCTGGCGCACGATCAGCCAGTCGCCATGCTGCTCTTTGCTTTCGGGCCGGCCATCGGAAATCTTCGTGGCGCGGCCTTGCGCGTCAAACAGCACGGCGCTGCCATCGGCCAGCTCACCGATGTAGCGGCCGTCCCGCAGCTTGTCCGGCTTGCCGTAGATGGTGTCGCTGCGCTTGCCCGTGCGCAGGTTGACCATCTGGTACGGGCTTTGTCCGTAGCGGCCGGCCAGGCCCTTCCCTTGCGGGTCCGGCACCAGCATGAAGCCCTGGCCCAGATATTCCATCTCGTAGGCGCTGTCATAGGTGGCGGGAATGACCCACTTGCCCTCGCGGTTGACGAGGCCCCAGCGGTCCTTGTGTGCAACGCGCGCCCAGTCGTCCTCGAAGTCCTCGATGCGATCGAATTCAGGCTTCAGGGCGGGCGCGGCCTGGCGGATATTCCACAGGCCCCAGCGGCGCTCGCGATTCTCGTCGGGCGAGCGATAGACAATCAGATCGCCGTCCAGGCCGGAGGCCGCCGCGCTGACCTCGTCCGGCACGCGCACCGGTTTGCCGGTCGCATCGATCAGCACGGCGTCGTGGCGCAGCATGTCGCGCGTGCGCGCCCAGGTGTAGGCGCCCTTGAAGGGCCGCATGTCGCTGTATTCAGGCGGTACGGCCCATGCGCCCTGGCCGTCGATGGCGCCCACCTTGTCGTGCGATGCGCGCACCAGCAGAGGCATCGTCACGTCATAGGTGTCGATGTTTTGCCACTCCGGGTTCGACACGATCTTGCCGGCGGATGTCAGGATCGCAAGCGGCTGTTCGCCGTTGTTCGAGCGCAGCAGGGCCAGCGGCAGGGTCGGGTCGCCGGACGTGCGTCCCGCCGTCTTGCGCGGCGAAAACGGGCTGGGGTCATAGGCCCGCAGGCGCGTGACGGTGTCGGCGTCCAGCAAGGGTTTGCCGTCGGCGGCGAACACCTGCATGAGCGCGCCGTCGGCGCTGACCGCGATGGCGGCGGCCGGGACGGCCTCATCCGTGCTGGCCATGTCGGCCACTTCCGCGTCCGCTGCCGCGACGGCTACGTCTGCCGTTTCGGCGGTGTCGGTGATGACGGTGGCGCTGTCGGCCGCCGCCTCGTCTGCCGGCTTGGACGCATCGGACGCATACGTGCCAGCGGCATCGGCCACTGCGTCGGAGGCGTAGGCTTCGGCGGCGATATCCACATTGCCATCCGACGCTTCAACCGCGACGGGTGCTTCGTCGGGCGCGGCCTGGGCCGCTGCATCGACCGCTGCATCGGCCGGCATGCCGAACACCCATGCACGGCCGTGGACGATGTCGACGCGGCCCTCGCGCACCGCCAGCTTCTGCATCGTGCCGTTGGGGCTGATGAGCAGCGTCGTCGCGGCGTCGGACAGGTAGCGCCAGCCATCGCGTTCCTGCACGCCCATGTACGACGCGGTGAACGTATGCAGCGGCTTGAGGCTGCCGTCCAGCAAGATCGATTTGCCCTCGCCCGTCGTCGCCAGCCAGCGGCCGGCCGCCAACCACCGCACTCGCTCGTAGCCGGCGTCTGAAATGGCTTCGCCGCGCGGATTCACGAACGTCCACTTTTCGTCGCGGCGCACGGCCACCACGTCGCCATCGCGCATGGGCGCCTCGCGCGAACGCAGCACCTGCGGCGTCAGCGACCAGCGGCCTTGCGCATCCAGCAAGCCCCACCAGCCGGAATAGCGCGACCCACGCACTTGCGCGGGCAGGTAGCCGGCCGACGGCGGGGCCAGCATCATCACGCCTTCGGGCAGTTCGGTGGCCGAGCCGGTTGCGGTGTTGATCAGTCGCGGCGGCGTGGGCACTTCCATCGACGCCAGCTTCTGGCCGGGCAGGAAGCCCCAGGTCCGCGTGCCCAGCGCAAACGTCTTGAGCACCTTGCCCTGGCGGTCGATCAGCACGTCATGCTCGCCGTCTTCCACCAGCGCCGTGCCTTCGGCGTTGAACCCCGTGGCGGTGCCGAAGCGCGGCTTGATGGCCCATTGGCCTCGGGTGTCGATGTAGCCCCACACGCCACCCTGGCTGACGGCGGCCAGGCCGTTTTGAAACGGTCTGGCTTCCTCGTAGGCGGGCGCGACGGCCATGCGCCCCTGCTTGTCGATATAGCCCCATGCGCCGGCCTCGTCGTTGCGCGAGCCGGTCAGCACGGCGGCCAGGCCTTCGCTGAAGGACTGGTGGCAGACCGTGTCCGAGCCCTGACCGTAGTAGCTGGTGGTGCAGGGGTCCATCCAGGAATCGGCGTGCGCTGCGCCAGGCAGGGCAGGCAAGGCGAACGCCACTGCCAGCACCAACGGTTTGATCGCGGTCCGCATCATGCGAACACTCGGGCAGGGGCCGCGAAAGAAGGGAAGCCAAGCCGGACGTGCCACATGGTCTTATGCCTTGCCAAAGAATGCGAAGGCAGCACTGTAACCAGCAGTAGCAGCCAAACAAGGGGCAAATGTAACGATAGAAAACGAACCGTTAACAGTCGGGCTCGCGTGCGCTCGGCCTGGCTTGAGCCACGGCTGCGTTACGTGCGCGCAGGCGGTCGCTACGCATTCCCATGCCGCATGCAGCCGGCAAAAAATAATTGCTTGAAGGCAGGGCGCGGCGCTTCTGTAATAGAGCCGCGATGCCCGCCTTGTCCGGGCGCTGCCGCCGCCCTCGGAGGTTCACCATGTCAGCCCCGCTTGCCCCGTCTTCTCCCGATGCTTCGCGCTTGTGGCTGCTGGTGCTTGCCGGCGGCATCATCATGGGCCTGGCGCTGGGCGTGCGCCACGTGCAGGGCCTGTTCCTGTTGCCCGTGTCGATGGACCGGGGCTGGAGCCGCGACACCTTCGCGATGGCGCTGGCCGTGCAGAACCTGACATGGGGCATCGCGCAGCCGTTTACCGGCATGGTGGCCGACCGGTATGGATCGGCCAAGGTCATCGCGATCGGGTTGGTGTTCTACGCGCTGGGTCTCTTCGGCATGGCGCACGCCACGACGCCCATGGCCTTCATGCTGACAGCGGGCGTATGCATCGGCATCGCGCTGTCCGGCACGGCGTTCGCCGCGATCTACGGGGCCTTGAGCCGGCTGGCGCCGCCCGAGCGCCGGGGGTGGGCGCTGGGTGTGGCGGGTGCGGTGGGCGGCCTGGGCCAATTCGCCATGGTGCCGGCCGCGCAGTGGCTGATCGGCGGATCGGGCTGGGTCAGCGCCTTGCTGATGTTCGCGGTGGCGATGGCGCTCATGCTGCCGCTGGCCCGCCCGCTACGCGAACCCGCAAGCGCGACGCGCGACCCTGCTGCGCCGGACGCCAGCCTGTCCTTGCGCGATGCCATCGGCGAAGCCTTCACGCGGCCGGGCTTCTGGTTGCTGAACCTGGGATTCCTGGCTTGTGGTTTCCAGTTGGCGTTCATCGGCACGCACCTGCCCGCCTACCTGATGGACAAGGGCCTGCACGCGCGCGACGCCGTGGCGGCGCTGGCCATCATCGCGTTGACGAATGTGATGGGCACCTACGTCTGCGGCGTGCTGGGCGCGCGGCATCGCCGCAAATATCTGCTTGCCGGTATCTACCTGGTGCGTACAGCGGCCATCGCGCTGTTCCTGCTGCTGCCCTTGTCCACCTGGACCGTCTACGCCTTCGCCGCGATCATGGGCTTCGTCTGGCTGGGCACCGTGCCGCTTACCAATGGCCTGATCTCGCAGGTGTTCGGCGTGCGCTACATCACGACGCTGTTCGGCTTCGTGTTCTTCGGCCACCAACTGGGCTCGTTCCTGGGCGTGTGGCTGGGCGGCGTGGTGTTCGAGGCAACGCGGTCCTATGACCTGATCTGGATCGGCGCGATGGCGCTGGGCGTGTTGTCGGCCCTGCTGCACTGGCCCATCGACGACCGCCAGATCCTGCGAGTGCGAACCGCCAGCGCGCCCGGATAGCGGCTATACGGGCCGGTGCTGCGTGCCCGCGCCCATCGTGATGTGCAGCATGCGACAGGGCTCGATCACCTTGACCGTATGCCAAGCGCCCTTCGGAATGACATAAGCGTCATCAGCCTGCATCTTCACGACTTGCACGCCGGTCGCCCATTCCAGATGCAGTTCGGCCGCGCCCGACATCAGGCGCACGATCTCGT
Organism: Achromobacter piechaudii NBRC 102461; assembly: GCF_001571245.1. Classification (GTDB taxonomy): domain Bacteria; phylum Pseudomonadota; class Gammaproteobacteria; order Burkholderiales; family Burkholderiaceae_B; genus Achromobacter; species Achromobacter piechaudii. Next base: position 241,587 of record NZ_BCTK01000006.1, read on the forward strand.
CGGCCTCGGGGTGCATTTCCCATTGCGGCCAATCGTTGGCAAAGCGATATTCCGACACCAGCCAACCCCGCCCGTAGCGGTCCAGCTCGTCGGGCGGCAGCGACCAGAAGGCGTCGCCGCCCTTCACGGTGCTGGCACTGCCGGTGGCGTCCAGCAGGACGTAATGCGATGACAGATTGGTAGTCATGTTGCGCATCCTTATGGGGGTGTCGATGAAGTTCAGGTTTCGATATCACGGCCAAATAAAGAGTCAGGCCAGATCTGAGCCGCGCAGGCCAAATTTGGCTCGCCGTAAGGCGTTGATTTTCAACCGCATATTGTTAGCCGAGCCAGTTCTGGCCCATATCTTTGCGAAAAACAGCGGTTTCCGGGATACCTGTCGCAAACGCTGCATCGGGTGTTTGCGGCGGTTGTCGGGCAAGCCATTGATTTGAGGGCAAAAGGTTTTTCATTTCAAGCTTTGGCACGGATGTTGCATTAGTCGTTGGCAGCGCTTCTTCCCCACGAAGCTTCTGGCCACTACGGCCATCACGATGACGATTTGGGAATCGACATGCCTACTCCCGCCTACATCAGCCGCCATGGCCTATCGCAAGATCACGTGGACGCACGAGATCGCTGGAACGGAAGCCTCTGACGACCGGCGCAAACCGCTGGAAAGCTAAGGCAGGCCACGCCGGGGTTGCGCAGTTGATCGCGCGCCGCCCCGGCGTTTCACTACTGCGTCATTTTTGTCATCGCGTAGCGTTTATCATGTCGCCCAACACCAACATCATGGGGAAGGCGATGAGCCAGGGATTCGAAGGCGTCCGGCCTGCGTCGGAATCGTCCATCGAGATCGGCTTCTTTTACGATGGCCGGCACTGCGTGGAACGCATCCGCGTCAAGCCTACGGCCGCCAACCTCAAGCGTGCCGCCGATCGGCGCGCCGCCATTGTTGAAGCCATCGCGCGCGGCGATTTCGATTACGCCGCCGAATTTCCCAAACGCGGCACGCCGCCCAAGCCATCACAGGGTTCTGCATGACGAGCGACCAGCAGTTGGAAGTCAATGATCTGACGCCGCAGGCATTCACGCCGTATGGCTGGATGCTGGGCAAGCCGATTCCCGATGGCAACGGGGTGCCGTTGTTCTCGAACAGCGCAACCGATTTCTGGCAGGAACACCTGTTCAACACCGGTGGCGGCGGCGATGCCGAACTGCTGTGGGTCAATTACCGCAGCCAGTCCACCGAGGTCGCCAGCCTGGAAAAGCACTTGCTGACGCAGCAGGCCATCGTGCCGCTGACCGGCGTCATCATTCAAGTGGTGGCATCCAGCACCGCCGACGGCAGCCCCGACCTGGACACGCTTGCCGCTTTTCGCGTGCCGCCAGGGCAGGGCATCTGCATGCGGCCCGGATGCTGGCATGCGACGCGCGTGGCCGATGCACAGGTGAGCTGCCTGATGCTGACGCGCCGCTCCACCACGCTGGACCTGATCCAGCATCTGACTACCGATGCGCGCGCCACCGAAAGCGCCATCGTCTCGATCCCGCCGCGCCAACTGGAAGACCTGGCGCAGCGCGAACAGCCGGTCGATGCCTGAGCGCCACGGGCGCGCTCGCGCGTGCCCGCGCTCAGTCAGCTTCGCTGCACGCAACGCCCAGGCGCGCGAATAGCGGCCACTTGTTGCGATAGCCGTCCGACCAGATCATCGACGCATAGGCCGCGAAGGGCGCGTGCACCGTGTGTACGGCGATGTGCGCGGCGGCGGCGGCGTCCTTCGGGCAGAAGGGCTGGCCCGCCGTGGGATAGAGATCGCCTTCCCACACGGCGCGGCCGCAATGCTCGCAAAAATTGGTCCATTGGCCGTGGGCGTCCGGGTCCGGCCGCAGTGCCGGGGCGGCGTCGCCCAAGGTTTGCGCCACGTCAGCCGACAACATGCCCAGTTGCGACAGCAGCGCGGGGCCGTCTATGCATTGCCAGGCCGCCGGCCGGAACAGCCAGTCTCGAAAGGCCAGCGGGTCCAGCCCGGTGCTGGCGCCATCGTCATCCAGCTCGATGTCGGCGTCGGTGCTTTCGTAGCCCGGCGTCAGCGCCAGCGCGTATACGGGCGTGGCGCACTGGCAGTGGCGGCACGTGTGCGAGGTCCGCAAAACGATATAGGACGAGGCGCGCACATTTGGCTCTATGGCCGACGCGCTGCCGGGAACTGGGGTGTCGAGGTTCATGCCGTGTGTCGTTTTTGCGTAAGAACTGCGGTAAGCCGAGCCTTCTTCATTGCCGCGAAATATGCCAGAATCCCCCGGAATTTGCAGTCCTTGCTTCCCGGTAATTGCAGTCCTTGCCCGCGACGCTGCGCCAACAGGGCGTTGCCAACATCCGAACGTGTTGGAGCATATGTATGCGTGACCGCCACCTTAGCACCGGCTTGTCGTTCCAGGCCCGCCATCCTGCCGCGGCCTGGCTGGCCATTGTTGCGCTGGCCGTCGGCCTGGCGGGTTGCAGCTTCACGTCTCCCGATGAAGCAACGGGCTCGCAGTCGGTCGGCATTCATGGCGTCACCGCGCAGCAGGCGCGCAGCATCGCCAGCGAAGCCTATCTGTACGGCACGCCGATGGTCGCCAGCTACCAGTCCCTGTACGCCCTGTACCTGGACAAGAGCAGCCCCCAGTACAAAGGTCCGCCCAACACCATCACGAACGTGGCGCGGGTCTATACGCCTGACGACACCGCCGTCGCCACGCCCAATGCCGACACGCCTTATTCCTTCGCCATGCTGGACCTGCGCGCCGAGCCCGTCGTCATCAGCGTGCCGCCAATCGAAAAGCGGCGCTACTTCGTCCTGCAACTGACTGACCTGTACACGTACAACTTCGCCTATATCGGCAGCCGCGAAACCGGCAATGGCGGCGGGCACTTCCTGGTGGCCGGGCCGCGCTGGCAGGGCAAGGCGCCCAAAGGCATCACGCGCGTCATCAAGTCGGAAACCGAACTGGTCAGCCTCGTGGGCCGCACGCAGCTGTTCAATGCCGCCGACCTGGACAACGTCAAGGGCATCCAGGCGCGCTACAAGGTGCAGCCGCTGTCCTCGTTCACGAAGCGCGCAGCCCCACCCGCGCCCGCGCCCATCGACTGGATTGCGCCGGTGCCCCCGCACGAGATGCGCACCTCGCTTGAGTTCTACAACCAGCTGGCCTTTCTGCTTCAGTTTGCGCCCACGCACGCCACCGAGAAATGGTTGCGCGAACGGTTGGCCAGCATCCGCATCAAGCCGGGCCAACCCTATCCGGCTGACAAGTTGAATCCGTCGCTGCGGCGCGCGCTGCAAGAAGGCATGCATACCGCGCAAAACGACATCGACAAGAATCGCGCGGCGCTTGCCGGCAAGACCGATACGCTGTTTGGCGATCGCGCCAAGCTCAAGAACGATTACCTGTCGCGCGCCACCGGCACGCAGATCGGCATCGGCGCCAACAGCCGCGAAGAAGCGCTATACCCGGTGCTGGAAAAAGACAGCCGTGGGCAAGAGCTCGACGGCAAGTACTCATACACGATGCGCTTCGCGCCACGCAGCCTTCCCCCCGTGAACGCGTTCTGGTCCATGACGCTGTACCGGTTGCCCGAACAACTGCTGACGCCCAACCCGCTGGGCCGCTACCTCATCAATTCGTCCATGGCGTCCTCTTTGAAGAAAGATCCCGACGGCGGCGTCACGATCTACATCCAGGCCGATTCGCCTGGCAAGGGCAAGGAATCGAACTGGCTGCCCGCGCCCGCAGGCCCGTTCATGGTGACGATGCGCTATTACTGGCCCAAGCCGGCGCTGCTGGATGGCAAGTGGGTCACGCCTGAAATACAGCGCGTGGCGCGTTAGCGGTATGAAACGCAACTTCAACATCCACGATCTGCGCATCTTCTACACGGTGGTCATGACCGGGTCGACGCGTCAGGCCGCGCAGGTCATGAACCTGACGCAGCCGGCGATCAGCCACGCGGTCTCGCGCCTGGAAAGCGCGACCGGTGTGCAGTTGTTCGACCGTTCACACAAGACCCTGCGGCCGACGGAAGCCGGGCAGTACCTGTACACCGAAGCGAAGTTCGTGCTGGACGATCTGGTGCGCATCGACGAAGCGCTGCATAGCATCGAAAAATTCGGCGGGCGCGGCCTGCGGGTGGCCTCGTCGCCCGCGCTGGCGCTGGTCTACGCGCCGCAGGCCGTCAAGCGCTATCTGGACGAACACGGCAAGCGTCCCTTCTCGATCGACGTGGAATCCTCGGTGCAGGCCATCAGCGCCGTCGAAACCATGCGAGCGGATTTCGGCCTGGGCGCGGTGGGCCGCGACAGCCCGCGCCTGAACTTCACGCCGTTCCTGCGCACCGACGTCATGGCCATCGCGCATCGCGATCACCCGCTGGCGCGCCGCGACGTGGTCGCCGTGGCGGATATCTCGCCCGAAACCTTCGTCAAACCGCTCTGGTCCGACTACGTGGTGGCGCAGGGCGACATTACCGATTCCGACGCGCTGGACTCCAGCATGCAAGCGCACATGACGCTCGTGCCCGGCACGGTGCGCGCGGTGAAAGGCATCAGCATCGTAAACGCCATCTCGGCGTCCGACATCGTGTCCGTCTATCCCGATCTGGTGGCGTTGCCGCTGGCGTCGCGGCAGTGGTTCGAGTTCGTAATGATCACGCGGCGCGAAGCGCAGAACCAGGAATTGGCCGAACGGCTGCTGGACGCGCTGCACGCCACGGCGCAGGCGCGGCGTGCAGGCGTCTTCGCGGACACGATCCAGCTGATCGCGTAACGCGCAGGCGGGCGGCGTCACGCATGCGTACGGGCTGCGCGGGCCGCGTCACCTCCGTGTTCAGTCCGCGGTCTGCGCCACCTCCGTGTTCAGTCCTCGGGCGGCTGCCAGGGCAAGGACTGCAAGTCGCCATCGATGCTGATGGCCTGGCCGCTGACCATGGCGCCGAACGGGCTGGCCAGGAACAGCGCCATGTTGGCAATGTCGGCGGCGCGCACGAACTGCCGCAGGCTGACGCCGGACAATTCCAGCTTGGTCTCTTCCTCTACCGTCAGGCCCATCGCGCTGGCGCGCGCCGCAATCACGCGGTCGATGCGCGGCCCGGCCACCAGCCCCGGCAGCAAGGCGTTGACGCGGATGCCGTAGCTGCCCAGCTCCACCGCCAGCGAGCGCGTCAGCCCGATCACGCCCCATTTCGATGCGGCATAGGGGGTGCGCAAGGGCAGGCCCATGCGGCCCGCCACCGAACTGATGTTGATGATGGCGCCGCCGCCCGCCTCGCGCAGCGCGGGCACGGCGTGCCGGACCGTGTGAAATTGCGACGCCAGATTGATGTCCAGCGTGGCGGCCAGGTCGTCGGGCTGGATATCGGTGATGCCCGCCGTGGGGCCGGCAATGCCCGCGTTGTTCACCAGCACGTCCAGGCCGCCCAGGTGCGACAGCGCGGTGTCCATGTAGCGATCGATGTCTGCGCGGCTGCGCACGTCAGCGCGGCTATGGGCGTGGCGGCACTCGAACAGCGCGCCTTCGTCCACGTCGCAAACGTGTACGCGCGCGCCGCGCTCGGCGAACGCGTCGGCCAGCGCCGCGCCGATGCCGGCCGCGCCGGCGGTAACGATGACGCGGCGGCCGCTAAGGTCTACGGGCAGGGCAGTGAAGTCTTGCGGATTCATGCGGTTTCCTTGGAAAGCGTCATTGCGTCATCAGGCGGCACTTGGATTCCTGGGGCGAGGTATAGATCTCGTTGCCCGGAATTTTTGCGACCAGCTTGTAGTAGTCCCAAGGCCCCTTCGATTCGGCGGGCTTCTTGACCTGCATCAGGTACATGTCATGCACCAGCAGGCCGTCGGCGCGCACGGTCGCGTTCTGGGCAAAGAAGTCGTTTACCGGATTGGACTTCACCCACTTCATGATCGTGTCGCCGTCCGTCGTGCCGGTGGCTTTGACGGCGTTCAGGTAGGTGGTGGTGACCGAATAGTCGCCGGCTTGCAGCATCGACGGCTTCTTCTTCATGCGCTCTTCAAAGCGCGCCGCCCACTTGCGCGAAGCGTCGTCCTGATCCCAGTACCAGGCGGTCGTCAGGTACATGTCCTGCCCAGCGGCCAGGCCCAGTGCGTGGATGTCGGTGATCAGCACCAGCAGGCCCGCGATCTTCATCTTCGGCGTCAGGCCGAATTCGGCGGCGGCCTTCACGGCGTTGCTGGTGTCGTTGGCCGAGTTGGCCAGGCCCAGCACGGTGGCGCCCGAGGCTTGCGCCTGCAAAATGTACGACGAGAAGTCCGATGTGTTCAGCGGATGGCGCACGCGCCCCTTCACCTGGCCGCCGTTGGCCTGCACCACCGCCGACGCGTCGCGCTCCAGCGCGTGGCCGAAGGCGTGATCGACCGTCAGGAAGTACCAGTCCTTGTTGCCCTCCTTGAGCATCGCGCGTGCCGTGCCGCGCGATAGCGATACCGTGTCGTAGACGTAGTGCACGGTGTAAGGCGTGCACTGAGCGTTGGTCAGTTCCGACGCGCCCGCGCTGACTACAAAGAACGGCGTCTTCTTTTCTTCCGCCACCTTCGCCATGGCCAGCGCGGCGGCCGAGTTCGCGCCCGCGATCAGCATGTCGACGCCTTTCTGGTCCAGCCATTCGCGCGCGCGCGAAGAGGCGATGTCGGCGCGGTTCTGGTGGTCGGCCACCAGCACTTCGATCTTCTTGCCGGCCACCTCGCCGCCCATGTCCGCCACCGCCATCTTGATGGCTTCGGCCCCACCCGGCCCGTCCGCGTCGGCCGACAGGCCCGACATGTCGGTGATGAAGCCGATACGGATCACGCCGTCATCGGCCATCGCCGCGCCGCTGATCGCCAGCAATGCCGAGGCTACGGCCGCGTTCAAGATTTTTTTCATGGTTTGTCTCCCGCCTGGGTTGATGGTGTTGCCGTGCCGTCGTCAGAACGCGACGTTGTCCCGGCCTTTCAGTTGCAGGATCTGGCGCGCCTCGTCGGGCGTGGCGATGGTCAGCGACAGGTCCTCAAGAATGCGGCGGATGCGCCGCACCTGATCCGCGTTGGAATGCGCGAGTTCGCCCGGGCCGTCCCACAAGGAATCTTCCAGCCCCACGCGCACAAAGCCGCCCATCGTCGCGGCCATGGTGGCCAGCGGCGTCTGCTTGCGGCCGGCGGCCAGCACCGACCAGCGGTAGTCATCGCCAAACAGCCGGTCGGCCGTGCGGCGCATCATCATCACGTCTTCCGGATGCGTGCCGATGCCGCCGCGTATGCCAAAGACCGACTGAATCAAAAACGGCGGCTTGAGCAGCCCCTTGTCCACGAAATGCGCCGCCGTGTACAGATGCCCGATGTCGTAGCACTCGATCTCGAAGCGCGTGCCGTTGTCGTTGCAGGACGACAGGATGTGCTCGATATCCTTGAACGTGTTCTTGAAGATCAGGTCGTTGCTGCCTTCCAGATACGGGCGTTCCCAATCGTGCTTGAAGTCCTTGAAGCGCTCCAGCAGTTCGTACATGCCGAAGTTCATCGAACCCATGTTCAACGACGCGACCTCGGGCTTGAAGTGGGTGGCGGGCAGCATGCGTTCGCTGACCGGCAGCACCGGCGAGCCGCCCGTGGTGATGTTGATGACGACATCGCTGCCCGCCTTGATGCGCGGCAGAAACTGCGCGTACAGGGCCGGGTCCTGCGTGGGCCGGCCGGTTTCGGGATCGCGGGCGTGCAGGTGCACGATGGCCGCGCCCGCCTCGGCGGCCTCCAGCGCCGACTGAGCGATCTGGTCGGGCGTCACGGGCAGGTAGGGCGACATCGATGGCGTGTGCACCGAGCCGGTAATGGCGCACGTGATGATCACATTGCTCTTGGATTTTTTCATGGGCCTTGGACGCGTGATGTTTTATCGTGGCCCCGGCTGTCTCCTCCGGGTGCGGCCCATTCTGTCGCAGGCACCTGGCCTTGTCACCTGAACAGAAATTATCAACTGATAGGCTTTTCGGTGCTGCGCCGCAGCGTGATTCAAGGCTCTTCGCGTTTCCCCTTAGCGCTCGTCCTGGCAGTGAAATGACGCAGCCCGATCGCTCGCTGAAATACAATCGCCCGCTATGTCCGACCGCCCGATTGCCGACCCCATTTCCCCTTCGTCACCCCGCCACGCCCATGTGCTGGCCGTAGACCTGGGCGGCACCCGCTTTCGCGCGGCGCTGGTGGACGAGGATGGCCGCATCGCGCACGCCTGCGCCATCGACAGCCCTGCCGGCACGGGCTTGCAATCGGGCTGGGATGAGATCGACGCCAACGAATGGTGGCGCGGATTGCAAACCCTTTGCGACACCTTGGCCCAGCAAGCGGGCGCGGGCTTCGATGCCGTTGCCGCCATCGCCATCTGCGGCGTCACCCGCACTCAGGTATTCGTCGATGCCGACGGCGCGCCGATCCGCCCCGCGATCACCTGGCGCGATACCCGTACGGCGGGGGACGTGGCGCAATGGTTGAGGGGCATGTCGGGTGACCATCCCGAGGCCGCGCAGATCAACGCCTTTCATCCTTGGGCGCGCGTGGCGTGGCTGCTGCGGACCGAACCCCAACACGCGGCGCGTGTGCGCGTCGTGCTGGAACCGAAGGACTACCTGAACTTGCGCCTGACCGGGCGGGCCGCCAGCGATACGGTGTCGATGGCCCGACTGGCGGCGGCGGCTCGGGCGCAGGGCTCTTCGGGCGACCTGCTGACCGCCGTGGGCGCGGCCCCGTCCTGGGTGCCGCCCTTGCTGGATCCGCTGGCCCTTGTCGGGCAGGTCCAGCCGGGCCTGCCGGGCGCGCTGGGCAGGCTGGCGGGGCGCGGCGTGGTCGCCTGCTCGAATGACACCTGGGCCGCCGTCGCCGGACTGGGCGCGCTGCGCCCGGGCTACGCCTACAACATCTCGGGCACCACCGAAGTGTTCGGCGCGGTCGGCGCCGAGCCCGTGCAGGCGCAAGGCTTGATGACGGTGGATTGGGGCAAGGGCAATCACCAGATCGGCGGGCCGGGCCAGAACGGCGCCGACACCATTGCCTGGTTGCTGCCCTTGCTGGGCAAGGCCAGCAGCGCCGGGCGACACGACGAGCCGGGCATGGCGGGCGTGGGCGAGGCGATGGATGCGCTGCTGAACGCGCCCCGCGATCCGCAGCCCGCGCTGTTCCTGCCTTATCTACAGGGCGAGCGTGTGCCTTACTGGGATCCGCAATTGCGCGGCGCGTTTGTGGGCCTGAACCGGCGTCACGGCCCCGGCGATCTGGCGTGGGCGGTGCTGGAGGGCGTGGCGTTTCTGAACCGCACGGTGCTGGCGCGCGCCGAAGCCGCATTGGGCGCGCCGGTTGCAGAGATCCGCTTTGGCGGCGGCGCGGCGTCCAATCCGCACTGGTGCCAGGTCAAGGCCGATATCTGCGAACGCGCGGTCGTGGTCGGGCAGGCAGATCAGCCGGGGATCATCGGCGCGGCCGCCGCCGCGTGGACGGCGCTGGGCCGCTACGACAGCTTTGCGCAGGCCCAGGACGCGCTGGCGCGACCCGCGCGACGCTACGATCCCGACCCGACGCGCCGCGACGCGTACACCCGCTTGTACGAACAGTTCCGTGCGGCCGAGGCGGCGCTGACGCCGGTATCGCACGCCTTGTCGGCATTGCGCCTGCCGTAAAAACCCTAAGTGCGCGGGCGCGGCAAAGCCGCCCTGTCCGGCGCTGCCCGGGTATAAACTCCTACGCCAACAGGGCGCCTACGCCCGGCAGGTGGTGGATAACCCTTGCATGACAACGAACACCAACGCAGCAAGGGTTGAGTCGATGCGCGGCATCCTGGAAAAGTACGGCACGGCAATCGCGGGATTGGTCCTGGTGGGCTTCTTCGCAATCGCCGCCCCTAATTTCGCGGCGCCCAATAATCTGTTGAACATCGCCAAGGAAACCAGCTTCCTGGCCATCATCGCCATCGGCTTCACGCTGGCGCTGGTGACCGCCGAGCTGGACCTGTCCGTGGCCGACGTCGCCAGCCTCAGCGCCGTGGTGACCGGCGCGCTGGTGCATACCGGCCAACCGGTGCTGGTCGCGATCGCGGCCGGGCTGGGCGTGGGGCTGTTGTGCGGGCTGGCCAACGGCATCGCCGTCACGCGCCTGCGCGTGCCTTCGCTGATCGCGACCTTGGGCATGGCTGCCATGGCGCGTGGCTTTGCCTTCATGCTGACCGATGGCGTGTCCTACGTGGGCCGCTGGCCCGCCGCCTTTACCGACCTGGCCCGCGCCAAGCCCTTCGGCATTCCGGCGCTGGTGCTGTGGATGCTGGGCATCGTGCTGGTCGCCTACTTCCTCATCAAATGGACGCGCACCGGCGCGCGCATGACGGCCACGGGCGAGGCCGGCGAATCCGCGCGGCTGGCGGGCATCAACATCCGCGCCATGAAAAGCATCGGGCTGGCGCTGTCGGGCCTGTGCGCGGGCATCGCCGCCGTGCTGCTGACCTCCAGCCTGTCGTCCGCCGCGCCCAATATGGCCGGCGACTACTTCCTGTATGCGATTGCCGCCGTGCTGCTGGGCATGACGATGTTCAACCCCGGCCACGCCAACATCGCCGGCACGCTGGTTGCGGCGCTGATCCTCAAGGTGCTGGGCAACGGCCTGGTGCTGATGGGCGCGCCGTACTACGTGCAGGACATCGTGCTGGGATTCATCATGATCGCATCCGTCGCGGTGTCATCGGCCGTGCTGAAGAAAGCGGCTTTCAAATTCTGATCCGAAGGGGAAACCACCATGAAGCAGTTGATCAAGCGCACCTTGCTGGCCGGCGCTTTCGCCGCGCAGGCGCTGGCCGCCAGCGCCGCCCACGCCTTTGACGTGGGCATCGTCGCCTTCCAGATGTCGTCCGAAACGCATGCCCGCGTGGCTAACGCCGCCGCGCAGGCCGCGCGCGACAAGGGCTGGACGGTCACGCAGCTGAACGCCGAAGGCTCGCTGCCCAAGCTGGCCGAGCAGTTGGACACGCTGGTCAACAAGAAGGTCGACGCCATCGTGATCGCGATGGGCAAGCCGGTGGAAACCGACGCGCAGTTGCAGGCCGCCAAAGAGAAAGGCATTCCAGTGGTGGGCGTGATGTCCGGCGCCAGCCCGCACATGCTGTTCGACGTGGAAGTGAACGAGTACGCCACCGGCGCGCAGTCGGTGCTGTACCTGCTGGGCAAGATGGGCTATCAGGGCAACATCCTGTCCGCCCGCTTCGATGGCAATTCCGGCACGCGCATACGCGGCAAGATGCTGGACGCCGTGCTGACCGAAAATACCGCCGTCAAGGACCTGGCCAAGTTCAGCATGGCCCGCACCCAAAGCTGGCGCGACGACGTGCGCAACGGCATGCAGGCCTTGTTCCTGCGCCATCAAGGCCAGTTCAAGGGCGTGTGGGCCTCGTTCGACGGGCAGGCTTACGTCATCGACGATCTGCTGCAAGCGCAAGGCATGAAGAAGGGCGACATCACGCTGGTGTCGGTGGATGGCGGCCCGGAAACCTACCGCCGCATCGCGGACCCGAACAGCCTGATCACCGCCACGATGATGATCCCGTTCGAGCAGCTGGGCGCAAGCGCCATCGATTCCATCGACCGCATCGTCGTCAAGAAGGAACCGAAGGAGACGGTCGCCGCCGGCCCGTACCTGTTCATGGATTCCGTGCTGGTCGACGCCACGAACGTGCAGAAATTCCTGCAACCCGCCGCCGCCAAGTAAATGCATCTGAAGCAGGCCGGCGAGATCCCGGCCAGCCAGATCCCATCCTGATGACCCCAGCCAGCGTGACTCCCATGACCACCGCATTGTCGCTTCGCCAGATCCGCAAATCCTACGGGGCCGTCGAGGCCCTGAAAGGCGTGGACCTGGACGTGCCGCAAGGCAAGGTCATGGCCATCTGCGGTGACAACGGCGCGGGCAAGTCCACCTTGATTCGCATCATCTCGGGTGCGCAGGAACCCACGGGCGGTGAGCTCTCGCTGGACGGCAAGGCAGTCACGTTCCGCTCGCCGCATGACGCGCTGGTGCAGGGCATCGCCACCATCTACCAGGACCTGGCGCTGGCGCCCCGGCTGTCCATCTGGGAAAACGTCTTCATGGGCGCGGAACTCGTGCGCCGCGTGGGGCTGCTGCGCGTGCTGGACAAGCGCCGCATGGCCGATGAGGCACGCGGGTACCTGCAACGCCTGTCGGTGCCCATCGACGATATGGATCGCCCCGTCGAACGCATGTCCGGCGGCCAACGCCAGGCCGTCGCCATCGCCCGCGCGCTGCGCTGGAACGCGCGCGTGGTCATCATGGACGAACCGACCGCCGCGCTGGGCGTCAAGGAAACGGCGCTGGTCCTGAACCTGGTGCGCAAGCTGCGCGAAGAAGGCCGCACCGTGATCCTGATCAGCCACAACATGGCCGACGTGGTCGCATTGGCCGACCGGGTCGCCATCCTGAAAGGCGGCGTCAAGGTGATCGAGCGCGACATCGCCGGACTGGACGCCGACGCGCTCGCGCACCGCGTGATGACGGGCAAGGACTGAACCGCGCGGGCTGCCGCCGTCACGCATCAGGCAAAAAAATCAGGCAAAAAAAAAGGCCGCCGCCGGGTTTCCCCTGGCGGCGGCCTTTTTGCGTGCAGCAGCGGGACTTAGTCCTGGCGGCTGGTCACTTCAACCAGGTGGTAACCGAACTGGGTCTTGACCGGGCCTTGCACCACGCCGACGGGGGCGCTGAACACGACGGTGTCGAATTCCTTGACCATCTGGCCCGGGCCGAAGGTGCCCAGGTTGCCGCCGTCGCGGCTGGACGGGCAGCTGGAGTTTTCCTTGGCGACTTGTGCGAAGTCAGCGCCGTTTTCGATGGCGGTCTTGAGTTCGTTGCACTTGGCTTCGGTGGAAACGAGGATGTGACGGGCGGAGGCTTGTGCCATGAGGGGCTCCTAGCGGAATGGATTGGGGAGGGGAGAGTAACGCATTTGGGCGTGCTCGCTACGGTGCAATCATAAACTGGCTTTCAGCGCGCCCATGTTGCGGGGATTAACGTTCCGTTACGCCCGTACCGCAGCCGGAATGCGTTACGCCAACCACTCCCGAAACGCCTCCAGATCCATCCCGCTGGGCACATACCAGACCTTGCGCGTCTTATCCCACTGCGCGCCCAGCGCCTTCACCACGTCCCGGTTGGCGTACGCAACCTTCAGATCCCGGTGCCCCACCGCCTGCACGGGTGCGGCCATGTTCCGGCGCAGCGCGGTGTCCGCGCGTTTCTGCGTGCCGGCCAACTGCATGCGGGCAATGAATGCGCTGCGCCGCGCTGCGTCTTGCGTTGACACCAGCGTCAGGCGCGACTTGGTCCGGGTGGCCGCCACGTAGAACAGATTTTCTTCTTCGCGGGCGTGGCGCAGCGGATCGGGAAACGCGTCGGCATCCATGAAGGGCAGGATGACGTGTTCGAATTCCTTGCCCTTGACGTTGACGATGCAATCGATCTGCACCGTGTTCTTGCCGGGGCGCGCCCCGACGAAGGCTTCGGCCGCGCCGATCCATTCCGAGAATTCGCGCAGCGTCTTGCCGGACGCCTGCGCCGAGGCGATGAAGCCTTCGACCGACCGGGTGACCACCGACGCTTCGTAAGGATGCACGTACAGGCGCTTGGCCAGCTTCTCCATGTCCATCAGGTCGCACACGGATTGCAGCGCCAGGTAGGCGGGCGTGTCGGTTGCCAGCTCGCGCAGGTGCGATACCGCTTCCGAGATGCGCGTGCGCGCGGCGGGGCTGCCGACCCGCTGGATCTGCCCGCTGAAAAAATGCTTCAGCGCCGACGGCTCTTTCGCCAGCGTGGACTGCGCTTCCCGCAGTTCCTGCGGCGTCAGCGGCACTTCGGCAAATGTGGTCAAGGCTTCCACGATGGCCTCGCGCGTGGCTGGCGCGGCCACGTGATGAAAATCGTCCAGCGCGATAGCCAGCATGCCGCGCAGGAACAGGATCTCTTCGCGCAGCAGATAGCTTTTCATCGTCAGCGTGCGGTAGGCGACGCCCGCGTTCATCAGCGCGTTTTCGATTTCGATGGACTGGTGCGCATCGCGCAGCAACACGCAGCACTGGTCCAGCGGCTTGCGGCCCTGCTTCCACTGCAAGAGCGCGCGGGCGACCTCTGCGCCGCACGCGCCGGGCGTGTCGGCGTAGGTGGTTTCGTGAATCTCGGTGCGCAACGGCAGGTTCGAATCCACGGGCTTTTGCTTGAAGGCTTCCATCGCGTAGGCTAGATGCGGGCCGTGGCGGTAGGTCATCGTCAGCGGATAATTCGCGCAGTCGGGAAAGCTCGCGCGGATGCGATGTTGCAGGAACGATTCGTCCGCGCCCAGGTGGGAATAGATCACCTGGTCCTTGTCACCCACGCCGACGAAGTAGGTGACGTCCACGTGCAGCAGCGCTTCGATGATGCAGAAGGACGCTTCGTTGATGTCATGCAGTTCGTCGCATAGCACAAGCTTGTACGGCGTCAGCACGTCGCGCGGATCAGGCGATGATCGCAGCAGGCGGGCCAGATCGTAGGTGGCGTCGAAAAAGCCCCTGGCATCGACATAGCCGAACACATCAACGCGCTGCTTTTCGTACTCGACCGCCCAGAGATAATCGGTGATCGTCACGCCCGCGCTTTCGGCGATGGTCAGCGCGTCGGCCTCGTCGTCGGGCGCCAGCCGCATCGTGGCTTTGAGCTTGAGCAGGCTGTCCAGGAACTGGCTGACGGCGGTGTTGTGGGTGCGGATATCCAGCAGCTCCGCGTATTGCGGGTTGTTCGTCGCCACGTTCTCCAGCGCGTACAAGGCGTAGGCTTGCTGCTCGCGCGTGGACGGCAGACTCTCGGGCTTGCCGTCTTCAATCCTGGCCAATACCCGCTGCGCATACTCTTCAACCGTTTGCACATTCACCCGCCGCGCCGTGTTGTACGCGATGCCGACGTCGGTCAGGCGCGTTTGCAGCACCTGGCGGGCTTCGTCGGTGAAAGTCAGCGCCAGGATGTCTTCGGGCGGCAGCCCCCGGGTCAGGGCTTCGCCGATGCGCAGGGCCAGGGTGGTGGTCTTGGCGGCTCCCGCGTTGGCGATGACAAGGCTGGTCCGGCTCCGCGAGGTCTGGATCCGGGACTGTTCTTCGGTGGGAACGAATCCGGCGGGGAAGAACTGGGGGGCGGGGGAGTTTGTCGTCATCTAGGCAAAAAGGCGCGAGCAGGGATGTCGCAGGGGAAGACGCCAGTGTAACGATTCCAAAAATCGGGTCCCCAACGCAAACGGCCGGCCAGCGCACGCAGCGCCAGCCGGCCGTTGGGCCATCAGCAGGAAGATGACGGCGGATGCGCCCGGATCAGCGCACCGGCCACCCATACATCAGGCCGCCATCGCGGTACGACGCGTTCAAGCCGCGCGACAGCTTGAGCGGGCTGCTGGGGCCGAGGTTCTTCTCAAAGCTCTCGCCGTAATTGCCGATGTGCTTGATGATGTTGTAGGCCCACTTGTCGTCTACGCCCAGGTTCTTGCCCATGCCCGGCGTCACGCCCAGCAGGCGCTGCACGTTCGGGTTGGTGCTCTTGAGCATCTCGTCCACGTTCTTGGACGTGACGCCGTATTCCTCGGCTTCCAGCATGGCGAACATCGTCCAGCGCACGACGTTGAACCATTGTTCGTCGCCCTGGCGCACCATCGGGCCCAAGGGTTCCTTCGAGAAGTTCTCGGGAAGGATGTCGTACTGGCCCGGGTTCTCCAGGTTGCTGCGCGCGGCTGCCAACTGCGACTTGTCGCCGGTGAAGGCGTCGCAGCGTCCCACCGCGAATGCGCGGATGATTTCGTCCAGTCGTTCGACCACGACCGGCTTGAAGACGATGTTCTGCGAACGGAACCAGTCCGCCAGGTTCAGTTCCGTGGTCGTGCCCGGCTGCACGCACACGGTGGCGCCGTCCAGCTCTTTGGCGCTCTTCACGTTCAGGGACTTGTTCACCATGATGCCCTGGCTGTCGTAGTAGTTCACGCCCACGCCGATCAGCCCCAGCGTGGTGTCACGCGTGAGGGATAGCGTGGTGTTGCGCGGCAGGACGTCCACTTCGCCGGACTGCAAGGCGGTAAAGCGTTGCACGGCGCTGACGGCCATGATCTTGGATTTGGCGGGGTCGCCGAACATGGTGATGGCCAGCGCGCGGCACAGGTCCACGTCCAGGCCGATCCAGCCGCCCTTGCTGTCATTGACCGAGAAGCCGGCGACGCCGGTCGAGACGCCGCACTGGACGAAGCCTTTGTTCTTGACGCTGTCGAAAGTCACGCCGGCCGTCGCGGCCCAGGACGAAAGGAATAGGGCGGTGCCTGCCGCAACGTGCTTGAGTGCTTTCATGGTGTCTCCGCGCTGGGCGCATAGGTATTCTTTCGGCTGGTAAGCCGAGGTGCGCGGAATGGTAGCCATGCGGCCTGGGCGGGAATATCAGGGAATTCCCGTTAAATCCACTGGGCGGAATTTTGGGGGGGTAATCCTTGGCAGGCCGAAAGAGGGGCGATGGATGAACCAGCAAGATCAACCGGAAGAGGCAGGCGGCGAGCGGCCGCGACGTGGCTTCGTCAAGCAGCAGGTGCAAGGGACCTGGCGCGAGCTGACCCGGGTCAACAGCAGCGACCGGCGTTGGGAGATGCCGTTTGCGGCGGCGCTGTCGTCCGGCCTGCCCTTGATGGTGGGCGCGTACTTTGGCCGCATGGACTATGGCCTGATGTCCAGCCTGGGCGGCATGGTGTTTCTCAGCCTGCCCAATTCGTCCTTGCAGCAACGCATGATGATGCTGCTGGCCGCCTCGTTCGGCATGGTCGCCTGTTATGCCGTCGGCGCACTGACGCAATTCTGGCCCACCGCCATGATCGCCGCGCTGACGATCATCGCCATCCTGGTGAACATGGTGTGCCGCTGCTACCGGCTGGGGCCGCCCGGCAGCCTGTTCTTCATCATGGCCACCGCGATCGCCGCGTATACGCCCGGCCGTATCGAGGACGTGCCCTTGCGGGTAGGGATGGTGGCGCTGGGTTGCCTCGTCGCGTGCCTGGTGGCCTTTGCCTACAGCCTGCACATGACGCGCGTGGCGCCGCCCGCGCCGGATGCGCCGCCGCCCAGACCCACGTTCGATTTTGTTGTGTACGACTCGATCATCATCGGCTTGTTCGTCGGCATTTCATTGCTGGTGGCGCAATTGATGGACCTGCCGCGCCCGTATTGGGTGCCGGTCAGCTGCTTGGCGATCATTCAGGGGGCCAGCCTGTGGGCGGCGTGGAACCGCCAGCTGCACCGGATATTGGGTACGGCGCTGGGCTTGTGCGTGGCGTGGGCGTTGTTGAGCCTGCCCTTGAATGTCTGGACGCTTAGTCTCGTGATGATGGCGCTGTCCTTCGGCATCGAGACGCTGGTGGTCCGGCACTACGCCAGCGCGGTCGCGCTGATCACTCCCCTGACCATCTTCCTGGCCGAAGCGCCGCATCTGGGCCAGGGCTATCCCGCCGATGTGATCGAGGCGCGCTTTGTGGACACGGTCATCGGCGCGTTCATCGGCGTGCTGGGCGCGGTGCTGCTGCACAACCAGCGCATCCGGCCACGTCTCACCCGCTGGATGCGCGTCGTGCTGCCCACGCGCGTCAATTGAGTCCGGGGCGAGCGCGGGGTCAAGGCGCTGGGGTCAGCCCCGCCACGCAATAGGGACAATCCGGTTCGGGCTGGCGCTTGTTGGGAACGCCCGAGCTCGCCCCATGCAAGCATTCGTGCGACAGCCATTGGCTCAGGCGGTCGTAGCTTTCCATATTGCTGCGCCAGTTCGGTGCGCACAGGTAATACCCCAGCGGGCTTTCGAAACTGCGGTCGAATACGTCGACCAGTTGCCCGGTGGCCAATTCCTTTTCGATCAGGCAATGCGGCATCAGCGCCACGCCGAAGCCTGAAGAAGCCGCCTGGATAATCATCGAAAACAGATTGAAGCCGGGGCCGAAGCGCGCGCGCTCATAATCGCCGAGATACGTGGAAAACCAGTATTCCCACGACAGCGGAATCTCGATGTGCTGCAACAGCGTGCACTGCTTGATGTCTTCCAGGTCGCGGATGGGATGCTGTTCCAGATAATCGGGCGAACAAACCAGCCGGGTTTCGCGTCCCGTCAGATACTTGGCGTCGCCGTCGTGCCAATCGCCGTAGCCATATTGGATCGAAGCGTCGAAATCCAGCTCGGTGCTTTTGTAATCCGCGACGCTGTAGCGCACGAAATTGACCGAGATATCGGGATTGAATGCGCGAAAGGTTTTCAGCCGGGGAAACAGCCACTGCGCCGCAAAGGTGGGCGCGGCCGATACGTTCAATGATTTTGCCGACTGCTGCGTGGCCATGACCTGCGAGGTGGCGCTTTCCAGCGTATGCAGCGCTGGCCGGATCAGGCTGAGATAGGTGGCGCCCATGCGCGTCAGTTGCAGCCCGTTCGTCGCGCGGATGAACAGCGCGTGACCCAGATAGCTTTCCAGCGTGGCGATGTGCCGGCTGATGGCGCTTTGCGTCACGAACAATTCCTTGCCCGCCTTGGAAAACGACAGATGCCGCGCCGCCGCGGTGAACGCATTCAATTCAGAGAGAGTGGGGCAGCGACGTCTCATAGCGGTATGAGGAAAGCGGGCAGGAACAAATGCGGAAGGGGGGATCGCAGGGGGTATGAGTATTGCTCATAAGGCTGTTCGAATTTGTGTCGAACGCCTAAGGGGAGACCCGGTATCGGACGTTTGGATTGTACCGGTAGAGTTCGCCATGCTGAATTTCCTGCATGTTGAACGGATAGCGTGATTTATTTATGAAGCCGGTTGTTGTTAAGAATTGCAAGATCTTGAATACGCGCACGTTGGTCCTCGAAGAGGCCGCCAATGTGTTGATCGAAGAAGGGATGATTGCCCGCATCAGCGCCGATGAACTGACGGCGCCGGACGCCGAAGTGGTCGATGCCAAGGGCATGACCTTGATGCCCGGCATGATCGACTGCCACGTGCACGTGGTGGCCTCGTCCTTCAACCTGGGCCGCGTGGCGGCGCTGCCGAACGCCTTGGCGCTGCTGCGCGCGCTGCCCATCATGCAGGGCATGCTGGACCGTGGCTTCACGTCGGTGCGCGATGCCGGCGGCGCGGATTGGGCGCTGGCGCAAGCCGTGCTGGATGGCGTGATCGACGGCCCGCGCCTGTTCTGCTCGGGCAAGGCCCTGTCGCAGACGGGTGGCCACGGCGATTTCCGTCCGCGCAACGACGAACTGGACCCGTGCCCCTGCTCGGTCAAGATTGGCAACATCGGCCGTGTGGTCGATGGCGTGGACAACTGCCGCCTGGCTGTGCGCGAGGAAATCCTCAAGGGCGCAACGCAGATCAAGGTCATGGCGTCGGGCGGTGTGGCCTCGCCGAACGATCCGATCCAGAACCTGGGCTTCTCCGAAGCCGAGCTGATCGCGATTGTCGAAGAAGCCAGCAACGCAAACACCTATGTGATGGCGCATGCCTACACGCCGCGCGCCATCTCGCGCGCCGTGCGTTGCGGCGTACGCACCATCGAACACGGCAACCTGGTCGACCGCGAGGCCGCCGAGGTGATGAAAGCGCACGGCGCCTACATGGTGCCCACGCTGATCACCTACGAAGGCCTGGCCAACGACGGCGAGCGCTATGGCCTGCCGCTGGACTCGGTCAAGAAGATCGCCACGGTCCGCACCCAGGGCCTGAAGGCGCTTGAGATCCTGGACGAGGTCGGCGTGAAGATGGGTTACGGCAGCGACCTGCTGGGAGAAACGCATTACATGCAGGCCGACGAACTGGTGCTGCGCGGCCGCGTGCTGGGCAATGCCAAGGTGATCCAGCAAGCAACCTTGATCGGCGCCGAGATCCTGAATCAACAAGGCCTGCTGGGCGAAGTGTGCGAAGGCGCGCACGCCGACCTGCTGCTGATCGACGGCAATCCGCTGGACGACATCTCCCTTCTGACCCAGCCCGATTCCATCAAGCTCATCATGAACCGCGGCTTGCTGCACAAGAACGCCTGCTGACGTTCTTTCACTTTTTTTCCGGAAATTCCCATCATGTATTCCGTATCGGACCGCCTGGAGCGGCTGCCGTTTTCCAGCTTCCATTTCAGGCTGCTGTTGATAGGCGGCCTGGGGCTTGCGTTTGAAGCGCTGGACGCCGGCATCATTGCCTTCATCATTCCCTCGTTGCGCACGCAATGGGGCCTTTCCACCGGCCAGATCGGCTGGATCGCCAGCAGCACCTACGTGGGCTTTCTGGTGGGCGCGCTGTTCTCGGGCATCCTGGGTGACCGCTACGGCCGCAAGAAAATCATGATGTGGGCCTTGCTGCTGTTCTGCGTGGCCACGTTCATCAATGCGTTTGCACGCAACTATCACGAGTTCTACATCCTGCGCATGATCGCCGGCATCGGCATGGGCGCGGAAGGCGCGATCATCGCGCCGTACCTGGCGGAATTCGTCAGCAGCAAGTATCGCGGCCGCTTCACGGGCGCGCTGGCGGGGTTCTTCTCGTTCGGCTTCGTGCTGTCGGCGCTGCTGGGTTACTTCATCGTGCCCATGAGCGACGATGGGTGGCGCTGGATCATGGTCATCGCCTCGGTGCCCGTGATATTCCTGCTGTGGTGGCGCAAGTCGCTGTTCGAGTCGCCCCGCTGGCTTGAGCACACGGGCCAGACGGCCGAGGCCGACCGCATCTGCTCGGCCATCGAAGCCGAGGTGCAGCAAAAGCTGGGCCGTCCGCTGCCCACGCCCGTCGCCACGCGCCGCGCCCCGACGCAGGCGGAAGATCCGCAAAGCGCGTGGGACAAGCTGGGTTCGCTGTTCTCGAAGCGGTATCTGGGCACGACGGTGCTGGTCTGGGTGTTCTGGATCACCGTGCTGTTCTGCTACTACGCCTTCCTGGTGTGGATCCCCAGCTTGCTGGTCGAGCGCGGCTTCACTATCACGAAGAGCTTTTCGTACACCATCCTGATCTACCTGTCGCAGATCCCCGGCTATTTCTCCGCCGCGTACTTCAACGACAAGATCGGGCGCAAGTACACGATCCTGGCGTACATGCTGCTGTCGTGCCTGTCCGCGCTGGGCCTGGCGCTGGCCAGCGGCGAGCAGCAGATCATCATGTTGAGCATGCTGCTGTCATTCGGCATGAACGGCGTGATTGCCGGCCAGTACACCTACACCGCCGAGATCTACCCGACGTCGATCCGAGCAACCGGCATGGGCGCGGCATCGGCCTTTGCACGGATCGGGTCGATTGCATCGCCCACCATCGTGGGCGTGGCGTATCCGGTGCTGGGCTTTGCCGGCGTGTTCGCCATGATGACGGCCATCCTGCTGGTGGGCGGGCTGGGCATTCTGTTCTTCGGCAAGAACACGCGTGGCGTGGTGCTTGAGGCGATCCACTGATGGCGCAGGCATCCGCATTGGCGCCGTGGGCGGCGCACGCGCGCGCGTTGGGCATGGCGCCCGACCGCGACGCGCAGTGGCAAGCAGTGTCGGCGCTGCTTGCCGAGGCGTTTGGGCATCAGTTGTTCACCGCGCTGCTGTATCTGGAAGAGCAGCGGCTGATGAAGCGCCTGTACACGTCTGACGAAAGCATCAGCCCGCTGGGCGGCTTCAAGGCCACGGGCAACGGGCCGTGGTCGCGCCATGTGCTGGAGCAGGGCCAGATGTATGTGGCCAGCAACGAGGACGATGTGCGCACGGTGTTTTCCGAAGCGCCCATGCTGATCGAACGCGGCCTGCAATCGGCGTTCAATATTCCCGTGCGCTATCAGGGTCGCGTGGTGGGTTCGTTGAACATGCTCGCTGGCCGCCACGCCTATGACGGCGTGGACCGGGAGCTGGCGGCGGTGATCGCCGGGATGTGTGCGCCCATCTTCGTGGCGGAAATGCAGGACGCACAGGCGGCAGCCGCGCAGATCGATCGCGCGGGGCTGGATAGCGTTTGAGTGATCAGGTGGCGAGCATGGCGGGCCTTGCCGCCTGCCATGCCGCGCATCGCTGATGCAGTTTCTTATGCCGCTAGCGCCGCATGCACAGCCTGCGGCGTAAACGGGGCTTCATAGAAGCGCTTGCCGGTGGCGTCGAACATCGCGTTCGCAATCGCGGCCGGGCCGGGCACTGACGCCGATTCGCCCGCGCCCATTGGTGGCTCGTCCTGGCGCGGCATCAGCAAGACTTCGATGGGCGGCACGTCCTTGAATCCGATGATGGGGTAGCCGCCCCATTCGCGGCTGACGACGCCGGCCTCATCGAAATCAACTTTTTCAAGCAGGCAGCGGCTCAGGGTCTGGATGACGTTGCCGTGTACCTGATGGCGCACGCCGTCCGGGTTCACGATCATGCCCGTGTCCTGGCCGACGACGATGCGTTCGACGCGCACGCGGCCCGAGGCCGGGTCGACGCTCAGGTCGATCACCCACGCGGCCCACGCCGCGCCAAAGCCGGGAAACTTGCTGTGCACGTAGCGCGCGTAGGCAACGCCTCTACCGCGCAATAGGCCGTCGGCCTGTGGCTTGCCCCGGCTGCCCCTCGCTTGCGGCGTCCAGCCCGCCTGCTTGGCGGTGGCTGCGATCAGCGCGGTGGCGCGCGTGTCGTCCAGGTTGCGCAGGCGGTATTCAACGGGATCGACGCCTGCGGCCTCGGCCAGTTCGTCGATCATGCAGTCATGTGCGAAGGAATTGGGCAAGGCGGACACGCCCCGCAGCCACGACGCGCGCACCAGCGGCGGCATGTCGTGGCAGACCACGCGGCGCGCGGCGTAGCGGTACGGGGGCGTGGCGGTGCGGTCGCCCATTTCCAGCGTGCGCGGCTCGCCCGAGACGACGCCCGTCAGCAGCAAGGCCAATAGCGGCGCGTCGTTGGACGGGTAGCGTACGGCGAAGTCGACGGCCAGCAGCGTGCCCTGCGCGTCGATGGCCGCGCCCACGTCCATCAATTGCCCGGTGCCTTTCGGTTCCCATTGGTGCTCTTGTTCGCGCGACAGTTGCACGCGCACGGGCGCGCCGACGGCGATTGACAGCAGCGCGGCATCGGCGCAGACGTCGTCCGCGCAGTTGCGGCCATAGCAGCCGGCGGCCTCCAGCCGGATCAGGTCGATCTGGCCTTCGCCCAGGTTCAGCAAGCGGTCCAGGTCGGTGCGCAGCATGTGCGGGTTCTGCGTGCCGGTCCACACGGTAAGCCGGCCATCCTGAAATTCAGCGACAGCGCACGACGGGCCGATCGAGGCGTGCATCTGATACGGCCATACATAGGTGCGGCGCAGATGCGTGGCGGCTTGCGCGCAGGCGGCGTCCACGTCGCCCTCGTCGATCAGCGGGCGCGCGCGGGCGGGTTGCGCGCGGATGGCGGCGGCCACGTCGGCAAGGCTGGGCGCGGGCGCGGTGGGCTGCCAGCGCACCTTCAGCGCCCGCATCGCGGCGATGGCCTGTTCTTCGCGGTCGGCCACCACGCCGACGAAATCGCCTTGCACCACCACCTGCACGTTGCCAGGCAGATGCGCGACCGAGGCGTGGTCCACGTCGATCAGGCATCGGCCGATGAAGTCACCGGCATCGCGCCCTGGATGCGGCGGACGGACGACGCGGCCGTGGCGCATGCCGGGCACGCGCACATCGTGCACGAAGCTCAGTTCTCCGGTGGCCTTGGCCGGGATGTCCACGCGCGCGACGCCCTGGCCGACGATGCGGTATTCGCTGGCGGGCTTGAGGCGCACGGGCTGATCGGGCGGCAGCAAGGTCAGGCGAATGTGTTGGCCGATCAGCAGGTCGCCGTAGCTGAGTCGGTGCGCCTCGCCGTGGGGGGCAGCATCAACGGGTTGCACTACGCCATCGCGCACGTGCAGCGCGTCGCGCGGGAGGTCCCAGCGCTGTGCCGCCAGCATCAGCAGATGCTCGCGCGCCTGCGCGGCGGCGCGACGCAAGGGCACCGCAGAGATCTGGATGCTGGCGCTGGCGATGGTCGGGCCTTGGTTGGGGGCGGCGTTGGTATGGCCCAGCACCATGTCCAGCCGCGACAGGGGCACGTCGAGTTCTTCGGCAACGATCTGCGCAAGCGACGTGCGGATGCCGGTGCCCAGGTCCACGTGCCCGTTGAACGCCAGCACGCGCCAGCCGGGCGAGGGCAGGTCGTCGGCGATCAGGCCGGCGTCGCGCACGATGGCGATGAAGATCTCGGGGGTTGGCTGGACGTAGTTCGATGCGCTTCCCGGCTGGCCCGGCGCCGGCTTGGGCGGCGCGGACGGCTCGCGCACGACGAGCAGCGCGTCGGGGTGCGCAAGCAGCGCGCCGGGCAGCAGTTGAGGCTGGGGCAGGGGCATGAAGAAGAGGGTCCGGATCGGTAGCCGATTATGCCGCTATCGCGTCGCGCCCGGCACTGGGGCATTTCCCAGCGCACGCGTCTGCGTCAACGCCTCGTCCATGGGCATGACGGCGGCGTATTTCTGCGCCATGTCGAACAGGTTTGCATCATGCGGACCAATGGCGCGGTCGCCGCAGCAATCGGACACGACCAGCGGCCGGAAGCCCGATTGCATCGCGTCCACCACGCTGGCGCGCACGCAGCCGCTGGTCACGCAGCCGGCCACCAGCAGCGTCTGCACGCCGCGCTGCGCCAGCCACGGGGCCAGCATGGTGCCAAAGAAGGCAGACGGCGTGCTCTTGCGCACCACGTATTCGCCGGGCGCGGGGGCCAGTTCCGGCACGATGGCGCTGTTGTGGCTGTCTTCCTTCAACGCCAGCATGGCGGGCACTTTCAGGCAGAAGATATTGCTGTCGGCGTCGTCGTCCGAAAACACGATGCGGCTGTGCGCCACGGGCCAGCCGGCCTGGCGCGCGTGGGCCAGCAGATGCCGCGTCTGCGCGATGGCCGGCGCGATGTTGCCGCCGCCCAGCACGGCCGGGTCGGCAAAGCCGTTCACGAAGTCCACGATCAGCAGACCGAACGGTGCCTTGAGAGGCAGCGGCGTGCCGAAGCCCTGGCGCGTATAGGCGGAAATGTCGCCGGGCACGGCGTCGCTGGGGATGGTTTGCGATGAGGCGTTCATTTGTTGTCCTTGCGGCGGGCGGCATGGGCCAGACCGGGTTCGTCCTGCACCACGCCGTGCGTCACGACGGGCTGACCGTCCAGCGCCACGCTGCAATGGCGCATGGGGATGTCGATATGGCAGGCGGTGGTGCGGCTGCCGCCCGCTTCGTTGTTGGGGCCCATCGACCACAGGAAATTGCCTTCGAAGGCGCGGGCGTCCATGCCGATGTGGGCTTCCTTGTTGTAGTGCGCCAGCATCGACCACTGCGCGCGCGGTTGCAGCCCCCAGCCGACGTGCGACACGGCGTAGGCTTCGGGGTCTTCATACGCCGCCATGTATTCCTTGAGGATGTCGGCCTGCAAGCCGCCGTTGATGCGCGTGACGTAGCCGCGTTCGATGACCAGCTCGATGGGATCGGTGACGTAGTCCTTCATGGGCAGCAGGATGTCACCCCGGTCCAGCACCACGCGGCCATGGCTTTGGCCTTCGTTGGGCCAGGTCAGCACGAAGCCGCTGGGCCAGTGGTCCCAGCGGCCCGGCTCGTCCACGAAACCGTATTCAGAGATGGCAGGAAATTCGCCCAGCTGGCAGCGCAGGTCGGTGCCGGCGTCTGACGTGATGTGCATCTGGCTGGCCGCCTGGATGCGCTTTGCGGCGGCTTGCACGCGGCTGCGGTCGGCCTCGGTGGGCACCAGCCGGCACAGCACTTCGGGCGGCTCGATGGCCAGCAGAATCTTGGTGCCCGTCTGCAATATCTCGTGCTGCTCGGGCGAGAACAGCAGCGTCATCAGGTCCAGCACCAGATCGCTGGCGTTGAGCGCGGCGATGGCGGCAGGGTTGCCCGTCAGCGGCGTGGCGCCCAGGTACGCGAGCGCGTCGCGGCTGATGGATTTTTCGGCGTTGACGGGCGGCAGGTCCAGCCGGTTGACGCGTGCGCCCAGGTCGGTGGCGGCCGCGATGGCGCAGCGCAGCGTTTGCGGGTGCGTGTCGGCGCCGGTCAGCACGGTGACGATCTGGCCGGCCTGGAGCCGCGACAGCGTCAGTACCTGCTTCCAGGCGTGGATCAAATCGATATCGCTGACGGACATGGCAAGTTCCTTGGGGTTCAGCAGCGCAAAGGGAAGAAGGCGGATCAGTCGATGGGGCAGCCGAGGAAGTCGCCAAAGGCCCGGTAGAAACCGGCTTCGTTGTCCCACGGAATCATGTGGCCTGCGCCGGGCACGCGCACGTGCTGCGTCTGCGGCGCCAGCCCCTGCCATTCGGCCACGTCGTCATCGCCCACGACACCGCCCTTTTCAGCGGTCATCAACAGCAGCGGGATCTTGATGGCGGGCAGGTCGGCATGGATGTCGTCGCGGCCGAAGTCCTCGAAGCTTTGCACGATGGCCGGTTCGAAGCAGGTGTGCAGCCATTGCGCGCGCAACTGGCGCTGGGCGTCGGTCCAGGTGGGGCAGAAGGCCAGCATGTCCTCGGCGCTCATGCCGTGCGTGGCTTGCCGGATGGAATCCACGTACCACGCCAGGTTGGCCGGGTAGGGGCGGCGGCCCGGACCCGAGACGGGCGGGTCCACGATGACCAGGCGCGCGAGGCCTTCGGGTTGGCTGCGCGCCGCGCGCACGGCGATGCGGCCGCCCATGGAATGGCCCACCAGCGCGTAGTCGGTCAGGTGCAAGGCTTGAGCGAAGGCCGTGACGTCGGCGGCTTGCGCGTCCAGTCCGTAGTCCAGCCCGGGGCCCGATGCCGACAAGCCCCGGCCGCGCACGTCCAGCACATAGGTGTCGAAGTGGCGTCCCAGGTGTTCGGCGACAAAGCCCCACGTGACGGCCGGGCTGGTGATGCCGGGAATGAGGATGACGGCGGGGCGGCCGGCGCGCTCGCCCGTGGCGCCGCCGTAGCGCAGGTAATGCTGGCGGATGCCATTG
Source organism: Achromobacter piechaudii NBRC 102461 (assembly GCF_001571245.1). Lineage (GTDB taxonomy): Bacteria > Pseudomonadota > Gammaproteobacteria > Burkholderiales > Burkholderiaceae_B > Achromobacter > Achromobacter piechaudii. The sequence goes on from NZ_BCTK01000006.1 coordinate 268,613, forward strand.
GCGTGTACGTTGCCGCCGTACAGATAGGTGCTGGTGGATTGCGTCATTGTGCGTTCCTGGAATAGGGGTAAGCGCCCGAGAGCAGGGCGCCTGCGCCGGGCACCACCGGATCCAGCCCGAGTTCTTTCAGGATGGCGTAGGTGGTGGCGATGGAGGCGGTCAGCACGGGCTTGCCGGTTTCCGCTTCCACTTGCGAGACGGCGGGCAGCGAGGGCATCTGCACGCAGGCGGACAGCACGATCACATCGGCGTCGGCCACGTTCATGCCAGCGACGATGGCCGGCAGCTTGGCGGGGTCGTGGCGGCCCACTTCCAGGTTGTCGGGAATTTCCAGGGCGCGCCAGTCGACGATCTCGAAGCCTTCAGCGGCGATGTAGTCCATGACGAGTTCGGTCAGCGGCACCATGTAGGGCGCGACCAGCGCGATCTTCTTGGCGCCCATGACGTGCAGCGCTTCGACCAGCGCGCCCGCGCTGGTGATGACGGGCGCCGACGCGCCGTTCTCGGCCGTGCGTTCGGTCAGGCGTTGTTGCGAGACGCGGTGATAGCCGCGTCCCATGGCCATGATGGCCACCAGGCAGGCATAGCCCAGCACGTCCACGCGCGCATCGCTCAGTTCCAGCGCGCACCGATCGCTTTCGGCGTCCATGGCGGCCAGCTCTTCCTTTTGCACCTTCTTCATGCGCATGCGGCTGGAGTGGAAGGTGAAGCGGTCGGCGGGGCGCAGCGACGAATGCGCCTGCAACATGGCGGGCACTTCGGTTTCCATCGTTGTGTTGGAGCTGGGGACGATCTGCCCAATTCGGAATGTCTTGGTCATGAAGAGCCTTGAAAAGCGTCGGGACTAGGGTTTTCGATAAATTCAAAAGAAGCGTATACGCTCTATTCTTGCAAAGAGCGACGCAGAAGGCCAGCCCGGTTTCCGTAGTGGTTTTCACCTAATAGGGTGAAAAATATGCACTATTTTGGTGATGCGTCTTGGGGTTTACGCTTGGATTGCACATGAGGTGTATCCATAAATTAAGCGTGTACTTCATAATTTTGCAGAATTCGCTTGAACAGTCTTTCACCATCCAGCAAGGAGAAGTTCCGTGTCTACATCCCCTCGTATCGCCATCGTCGGCGCGGGTCTGGGCGGCGCCGCCACCGCCGCGCTGCTGCTCAAGCAAGGGCTGAACGTCCGCGTCTACGAGCAGGCGCCCGGCTTTTCGCGGCTGGGGGCCGGCATCCATGTGGGGCCGAACGTCATGAAGATCCTTCGGCGCATCGGTATCGAGGACGCGCTCAACGCGCAAGGGTCGCATCCGGACTTCTGGTACAGCCGTCATTGGGAAACCGGCGACATCCTGGCCCAGATTCCGCTGGGCGATTACGCCGTCAAGGAATACGGCGCGTCCTACCTGACCGTGCACCGGGGCGACTTCCACGCCTTGCTGGTCGATGCCCTGCCCAAGAGCGTCGTCGCCTACGACAAAAGCCTGACGCGCGTGGAAGATCGCGGCGACGTGGTGCTCATGCACTTTGCCGACGGCACCTCTGAAGAGGCCGACATCGTGATCGGCGCCGATGGCGTGAATTCCCGCATCCGCGAAGAACTGCTCGGACCCGAGCTGCCCAAGTACGCCGGCTATCTGGCGCACCGCGCCGTGTTCCCCACGCCGCAGACCAAGGCCGGCATGCTGCCCTTCGATTCCTGCGTGAAATGGTGGAGCGATGATCGCCACATGATGGTCTATTTCGTGACCAGCAAGGCCGATGAGCTTTACTACGTCACCGGCGTGCCGGTGGAACACTGGGACCTGAACGACCGTTGGCTGCCCAGCAGCAAGGATGAAATGCGCGAAGCGTTCAGCGGCTGGCATCCCACGGTGCAGGCCTTGATCGACGCCACGGTCGACGTCACCAAGTGGTCGCTGCTGGAGCGCGATCCGCTGCCGCTCTGGAGCCGCGGCCGCCTGGTGTTGCTGGGCGATGCCTGCCACCCCATGAAGCCGCACATGGCGCAGGGCGCCGCCATGGCCATTGAAGACGGCGCCATGCTGGCGCGTTGCTTCAAGGAGGTGGGCGTGGACAATCACGAGCTGGCTTTTGCGCTGTACGAAGCCAACCGCGCCGAACGCGCAAGCAAGGTGCAACGCATTTCGCACGACAACACCTGGCTGCGCACCAATGAGGATCCGTCCTGGTGCTTCGGCTATGACGTGTTCAACGAACCGCTGGTGGACCCGAAGGCGCGCGCCGCGGCCTGATGCCTGTCCGCCGCGCGGGCACAGGGGCTTGCCCCCTGGCCCGCGTCGCGGCAACCTTCGTACTTTTCGAACCGCGAGCCTGCGCCACGCCCCATGGGATCCTCAGTCAATTCAAGCACCGCCCCACGCCCGATCCGCTTGAACGTCAACGGATGCGAGTGCGACGTGCCCGCGTCGTCCGACACGGCGTTGCTGCACGTGCTGCGCAATGACCTGGCGTTGAACGGGCCCAAGTATGGTTGCGGCCTGGGCGAGTGCGGCGCGTGCACGGTATTGATCGACGGCGTTGCGGCACGCTCTTGCGTGATCCCGGTCAGGGCCGCGCAGGGCAGGGCGGTGACCACGCTGGAAGGCCTGGGCACGCGCCAGCAGCCCGGGTCTACACAACAGGCGTTCATCGACTGCCAGGCGGCGCAGTGCGGCTACTGCCTGAACGGCATGATCATGACGGTGGAGGCGCTGTTGCGCCGCAATCCCAATCCTTCCGAGGAAGCGTTGCGCAACGAACTGCATCACAATCTTTGCCGCTGCGGCACGCATGTGGAAATCATGCAGGCGGCGTTGCGGGCGGTGCGCTTGCGTGCGGGCGGCGATGGGGCATCAGGCTTGATCGCGCCGCATGCCGTGGACGGCGGGCCTGCACGATGAACCGGGACGCCCTGGGGCCGACGTCGGATCCCGCTTTGCTGTCTACGCAGGCCTTCGGGAACATGCCCCGAATTCCGCCCGCGGATCTGCTGCATGGCCTGGCCTTGCGGCCGCCTGCCGTGCTTTGGGATGGCGCGCGGTATCGGGGCAGCGTCTTGCAAGCGGTGCAGCTGGATCACGCGCGCACGCTGGCGGGTGTGGTGGCGACGGTGCGGCGCGCGCACTATGCAGGCGTCGTCGCCGTGTCGCCCGTCTACGCAAGGCAAGCGGCGGCGGCCTTGGCCCCGGTGTGGCAAGCTCCAGATAGTTTGGCGTCAACGCCCCACTACGAGGACGAGGGGGAGTCGCCCCATTACACGCTGCGGCTGGCCAGCGCGCCATCGGCCGCCGGCGCGCGGGTCACGGCATGGACGCTGAACGGACATGCCAGCGTGTGGCTGCCTGCGTGCGCGCAAGGCGTGCAAGCGCAGATCCGCCGTGACCTGGCGGCTCTGCTGCACCTGCCCGACGCGGCAATCAGCCTCTTTGCCGAAGACGCGCATGTCGATGGACCGAGCGCGGCGCACCCACTGGATTTGATGGACGCCGCCGCCGATGCGGCATTGTTGTCGCAAGCAGCCGGGCGGCCGGTGTGCGTGCCGTGTCCGGTGGGCATGGCAGATGAATTGAGTTTGCGCGTGCAGGCGGGGCGTCCCGCGATGGATGCCGCGCACGATGTGAACTTGGATTCGATGTTGGACGTCGTAGCGCCGGCTTTCGACGCGAAGACGACGTTGGCATCGGACGCACCCTGGGCCGTGCGCCCAAGCCTTGCACGGCTGTTGAGCGAGCCTGCCCAGTCTGGCCCGTCGGCGCACGCGACGGTGTGTGGCGGCATTGACGTAACGTCCACGAAGCGCGCGTCGCAACCCCTGCGCGCCAGTGTGGACGAGTTGAATGCCGCGCAGGTGTTCGCGGAAGAAAGTCTGTGGCACGAAGACGCGCTGGCCAAAGGCGAAGATCCCGTCGCCTGGCGGTTGCAGCATCTGCAGGAGGGCAGGGGGCGCGAGCTTGCCCGCCAGGTGGCGGACCGCGCGGTTGAGCCGACCGACGCCGAGGCGCCAGCCGTTGCAGGCGCATTGCACGGCACGGGCTTTGCCACCGCGCAGGTGCAGTGCGTTGACGAGGATGGCGCATCGCGCATGGTCTGGGCCGCCTGGGTCGCCGACGTATCGGTCGAACCCGGTACGGGGCGGGTCGATGTCACCCGCGTCGTGGCCGGGCATGACAGTCAACGCTTGCAGTCGGCGCAGGCGGCAAGCGTGCACGCGCGGATCGAACAGCAAACCCCGTGGCTGCTGGACAATGCGCGTCGGCTGCTGGCAGCGCCCTCCGCCTTCGACGACTGGAGCAGTCCGTCGTTCAGTGATGAAGGGCTGGCTCTGCGTCCTGATGAGGCCGACAGCGCGATGCAGCTGGGCGATTCGTCCGTAGGCGAGCTGTCGCAAGGGCGTTTGGCGGTGGACGGCGTCGTCACCTTGCCGGCCGCTGCCGCCATCGCCAACGCCATTCACAACGCCACCGGCGTGCGTCTGCGGCAAGCGCCTTTCGACACCGAATCGTTGCGGCAGGCATTGCAAGCCCCGCGCCGTGCGACGACGCGCGGCCGGCTTGCGCGAGCCGGAGCGTGGCTGGCGGCGGGCATGGCGAGTGTCGCGGGCGTGGCCGGCATGGCGGTGGCGCTGTGGCCGTTCAAGCCCGCGCTGCCGTTGACGGCTGGCCCGGACGTGTCGCTGTATTCGATGCGGGCCATTGAACGCGGCCGGCTGGTCGCGGCGGCCGGCGACTGCGTGGCCTGCCACACCGCGCCGGGCGGCCAGCCCAACGCGGGCGGCCTGGCGCTGGACACGCCATTCGGCACCATCTACACCACCAACATCACACCCGACAACGACACCGGTATCGGCCGCTGGTCCTACACCGCGTTTGAACGCGCGATGCGCCAGGGCGTGCACCAGGACGGCCGCCAGCTCTATCCCGCATTCCCGTACACCGCCTACGCCAAGTTGAGCGACGCCGACATGCAGGCGCTGTATGGCTACCTGATGTCGCAACCTTCTGTTAAGGCCGAACCGCCCAAGACGCAGCTGGCCTTCCCCTTCAACATGCGTCCGCTGCTGGCCGGTTGGAACGCGCTGTTCCACGACGCTACGCCCTTCACGCCGGACCCCTCGCGCAGCGCGCAGTGGCTGCGCGGCGCGTATCTGGTGGAAGGCGTGGGCCACTGCGCCGCCTGCCATTCGCCGCGCAACTCCTTGGGCGCGGAGAAGAAGGGCGTGCATTATCTGGCGGGCGGCGAGGCCGAGGGATGGACCGCGCCCGCGCTGAACCAGTTGGCCAGCGGCCCGCGCGCATGGTCGGGCGACGAGCTGTTCCAGTATCTGCGCACCGGCTATTCGCCCAGCCACGGCGTGGCGGCCGGGCCGATGGCGCCCGTCATCCACGGCCTGGCTGAATTGCCCGACAGCGACGTCAAGGCCATCACGACCTATCTGCTGGACTTGCCGACGCCTGCAAGCCCGCGCCCCGAGCCCGTCGTGGCGGCTGCGGCTGCGGCTCCGGCCGCCAACATGCAGGCGGCCAGCGATAGCGCGACCCTGCATTCCCTTCAGGGCCGCCGCGCCAACGGCGAGCGCATCTATCAGAACGCCTGCGCGATGTGTCACGACACAGCCGCCGGCCCCACCTTGTTCGGCGCCAGGCCCTTGTTGAGCGCGAACACGAACCTCTATGCCGACACGCCCGACAACCTGATCCAGGTGATCCTGAACGGCATCCAGGAACCAGCCGATGACGCGCTGGGATACATGCCCGCGTTCAAGGACAGCTTGAACGACACGCAGGTCGCGGATCTGGTCGGATATCTGCGCGAACGCTTCGCGCCAGACAAGCAGGCTTGGCCGGACACCACGGCAACGATTAAACGGCTGCGCGACTCTGCGCAGCTGGATTAAGGAAACGCGGCCACAACGCGTGCAGCTTTAGTGATGATCACATCAAGGGGTTTCATCTATGTCAGCTTCATTGGTATCCGTGGACAAGGCCATTCAGGTGGCCGGTGTCGGCAAGTTCCAGTATCGGCTTTTCGTGATCTTTGGCCTGGTCTGGATGGCCGACGCCATGCAGGTGTTGTCCATCGGCTTTTCCGCGCCGTCCATCGCCAAGACCTTTGGCATCACCGTGCCGCAGGCGCTGCAAAGCGGCACGTTCTTCTTTATCGGCATGCTGATCGGCGCCTTCGTCTTCGGGCGGATGGCGGACCGCATCGGCCGTCGCCCGGTCCTGATGATCGCGGTGGTCATCGACGCCTGCGCGGGCGTGGCGTCGGCCTTCGCGCCTGAGTTCACGTGGTTGTTGCTGCTGCGCTTCCTGACGGGCATCGGCGTGGGCGGCACACTGCCGGTGGACTACACGATGATGGCGGAATTCCTGCCCAGCGATCGCCGTGGCCGCTGGCTGGTGCTGCTGGAATCGTTCTGGGCCGTGGGCACCATCTTCCTGGCGCTGCTGGCGCTGGCGGCCGTGTCCTGGGGCGATGACGCTTGGCGCGTGATCTTCTTCGTCACGGGTCTGCCGGCGCTGATCGGCGTGGTGCTGCGTTTCTACATTCCCGAATCGCCGATGTACCTGAACCGAAACGGAAAATCGGATCAGGCGCGCAAGGTGCTGGAACGCGTGGCCCGCGTCAACGGCCGAGGCGCGCAAGTGCCCGAGTTGCAACCGGAAACGCCCGTGCACAAGTCCATGTTCGCCCTGTTCTCGCCCAACTACCGGCGGCGCAGCATCGGGCTGTTTCTGGCGTGGGCGCTGATCTCGATCGCCTACTACGGCGTCTTCGTGTACCTGCCCGTGAAACTGAGCACCGAAGGCTTTGCCTTCATGCGCGGCCAGGAATTCCTGGTGCTGCTGGCGCTGGTGCAGTTGCCCGGCTTCGCGCTGTCCGCCTATGGCGTAGAACGCTGGGGCCGCAAGCCCACGCTGGTCGGCTTCCTGATCCTGAGCGCCGTGGGTTGCATGCTGTACAGCCTGGGCACCTCGCCCGCCGTGGTGATCGGTTCGACCTTGCTGATGAGCTTTTCGCTGCTGGGCACCTGGGGCGCGTTGTACGCCTTCACGCCCGAGGTCTACCCGACCGACCTGCGCGCCAGTGGCATGGGCATGGCGGGCGCCGTGGCGCGTTTTGGCGGGCTGTTCGCACCGGCCATCATCGCGCCCATCATGACCAGCCACTTCACGCTGTCGCTGGTGGTGTTGTCCAGCATGCTCGTGGCGGGCGCATTGGCGATCTGGTCCGTGGACGTCGAATCGCGGAACCGCGCGCTGGATTGATCACGCGCTAGAAAGGCCGCCTTGCGCGGCCAGACACGGCGGCGAATGGGTCAGACCTGTTCGTCGCCGTTCAGCATTTTGCTCAATAGAAAATGCAGCGCCACGCGTTCGGCGGGATTCAGATTGCCGTAGGTACTTTCGGTGATCTGCTTGGCGAAGGGCTCCATCTCTTGAACCAGGGACTGCCCGATAGGCGTGAGGTTGATCACCACCTTGCGCCGGTCGGTCGGGTCGTGGTCCACCTGCACCAATTCGCGCTGCTTCAAGCGATCCACCACGCCTCGCACCGTCGCCTGATCGATGACGGTAGCCTTGACCAGGTCCGCCAGCGAGCTTGCACCGTTATCCCGCACCGAACACAGCACGACGAACTGCGCCGCCGTGAGCTGGGAGTCGGGGATGTAGTGCTGGAACAAAGCGGTATGCCGCTGATAGACACGCCGCAGCAGGTGGCCGATCTGATCAGAAAACAAATAGCCTTCCGTGGTGGACGAGGACTTGCCTTTTAGATTGCGCATAAGCCTATCCGAAGCAATGCAAGGGTCATGATGATTTATGTCAATGGTGAATAGGTTGCTAGTTTGCCAGCAGCGGGCGGGTTTGCGGGGTGAAAGGCGGGCGTGTTAGGACTGGCTGCCCTGAGCCTGATCACGTAAGGTTATTGTCGCTTGCGCGTGGCGGGCGGCTCGGCGGCCGATGCGTCGCTGGCCAGAAAGCTCTGCACCAAGGTGATGATGCGCTCTGCTGTGGGCGACAAGCTGCGCCGCGCGCGGTGTATGACGCTGTAGGTCAATTTGCCAGAGGCGGGGTAGGGCAGCGGCAAGGCGACCAGCTGGCCCAGGTCCAGATCCGGGCCGATGGCTTCCCGTGTACAGAACAGCACTACGTCGCTATTGATGGCGACGTCGCGCAGCACGCTCACGCTGTCGCATTCAAATGCGATCGGCAGTTCGTGCGGTCCGCTTACTTGGTACAGCTTGGCCAGATACTCGCGCGCTCGCTGCGGCAGGTCGGTGGCGGCCAGCCGGTACTGCGCCAGGGCCGCGCGCAGCTTCGGTTTGCGCACCGCCAGCAGGGGATGGCCTGCCCGCACGAACAAGCCGCCATGCTGAGGCGGCAGCGCGCGGACGGTGAAGTCGGTGGGTGGGGGAAGACTGTGGGTGACGGCCACCGCGAAGTCCAGCTTGTCCAGCAGCAGTTTGTCCAGCAACCGTTGCCAGCTTTCAATTTCCACATGCACGCTCAGTCCCGGATGTTCGCGAGCCAGCTGCACCATGAGCGGCGACAAAAAGCCGGCGGCGGGAAACGCGCCTATTCCCAGGTTGACGTGGCCGGTGTCGTGGCCTCGCATCAGTTCAGCCTCGCGCCGTAAGGCGATCACATCGGCCAGGATGCGCTGCGAACGATCCAGCACCATTTTCCCCGCCTGCGTTGGCGTGACGCCGATGGAAGCACGGTCGACCAATACCAGCCCCAGCGTTTCCTCCAGCGACTGGATGCTGCGAGTCAGAGCGGATTGCGTCAGGTGCAGGCGCTGGGCCGCGCGCGAAAAATGTCGTTCCTCGGCAAGGACGGAAAAGTGCTGAAGCGAACGTATCGTCAGACTCATGAGATTTCCTCATTAAGAATCTGCTGAATATGCATTTGATTGGCGTACGTAGCAAGATCTAAAACAGGCTGTCTGCGGAGCCTGCATCGGTTGAAACCGGCCGGACGGACAGACCATCAGAGTGCCGCGCGATCTTCGCGACGGCGCCAACCTCGGCGAGGAGACAATATGAGAATCAAGCCTTTCTTACGTAGGGCGGGCAGGAATGGCGTCGCGGCGTTGGCGGCGCTGACCTGTTCAGGGATGGTCGTCGCGGCGTCCGGGGCGGACGAGGCCTGGCCGGTGGCAGGCAAGCCGATACGTCTGGTTGTGCCGTTTCCTGCCGGCTCGGGTTCCGACGCGCTGGCGCGGATGCTGTCGGCAAAGGTCACGCAGCAGACCGGCGCGGTCATCATCGTCGACAACAAACCGGGCGCCAGCACGATGATTGGTGCGCAGGACGTCGCGCGCGCCAAACCCGACGGCAATACCTTGCTGTACACCATCGTCGTCACGCATACGCAGAATCCCCATATCTACAAGAAGTTGTCCTATGACCCGGTCAAGGACTTCACGCCTGTCATCCAGGTGGTGCGGTCGGCGACGGTGCTGGTAGCCGGCAAAGACACGCCGTTTTCCACCACGGCCGAGATGATCGCGTATGCGAAAGCGCATCCGGGAAAACTCAACTACGCCTCATACAGTCTGGGATCGACGTCGCATCTGAACGGCGAAATTCTCAAGATGCAGACCGGAACGGACATCGTCCACGTGCCCTACAAAGGGACCGCTGACGCCAGCCGGGCGTTGCTGGCCGGCGATGTGCAGATCTATTTCGATGGCACGGCGACGGCGGTGGAAAACGCCAAGGCCGGCAAGGTGAAGCTGCTGGGTCCCGCCACCGAGCGTCGGCTGAGCGTACTGCCCGACTTACCCACACTTGAAGAGCAGGGCATCTCCGGTTTGAACATCGTGGGCTGGCAGGGAATTTTCGGGCCTGGCGGCATGTCGCCGGCGCTTTCCGAGCGAGTGGCGAAGGTGTTTCGCGCGGCGCTGGAGCAGCCGGACGTCCGTCAGTCGATCGAGTCGTTGGGCAACGAAGTCAGCGGGGCGGGGCCGGATGAGTTTTCGGCCATTGTGCGGCGCGACAGCCAGCGGTGGGGCGAGGTCATCAAGCGGATTGGGCTGGTGCTGGAATAACAGGTCGGAGACGGCTGCAAGGAGCATGGGATGCACGAATTAGTGATACGTGGGGGCACGATAGTGGACGGGTCAGGCGCCCCGGCCCAGGCCGGCGACCTGGCTATCGACGGCGGACGGGTGACGCAGGCGGGAGGCAAGGCCGGACCGGGCTTGCGCGAGATCGACGCGCAGGGCGCGCTGGTCACGCCCGGCTGGGTGGATATCCATACCCACTACGATGGCCAGGCAACCTGGGACCCATATCTCAGTCCCTCGACTTGGCACGGGGTCACGACCGCCATCATGGGCAACTGTGGCGTCGGCTTCGCACCGGTCAAGCCTGATCGTCGCGAATGGCTGATCAAGGTCATGGAGGGGGTGGAGGACATCCCCGGCTCGGTGCTGTCCGAAGGAATACAGTGGGACTGGGAAACATTTCCCCAGTATCTTGATGCGCTGGACAGGCGCCCCAAGGCACTGGATATCGGAGCGCAGATTCCGCACAGCGCGGTGCGCGCCTATGTCATGGGCGAGCGGGCAATCCATCACGATGAAGCATCGCCCGAGGATCTGCTGGCGATGCGCGCAGTAGTGCGAGAGGCCCTCGTGGCCGGCGCTGTCGGTTTTTCCACGTCGCGCACGTTTCTGCATAAGTACGACGACCGCAAATATCCGCCGGGCACGTTCGCCACCGGCGAAGAAATCAGCGCGCTGGGATCGGTCATGGGAGAGGTCGGCCACGGCGTATTCCAGATGACGGCCAACCATCCTGCGATGGAAGCGGAGCTTCCCTGGCTGGAGCAACTGGCTCGCCATAATCGCCTGCCCGTCTTGTTCAATCTTCAGCAGACCGACGCGGCGCCGGACGTCTGGAAACAGATCCTGCGGACCTTGGATCAGGCGCGCGACGAAGGCGTGCCATTGCTGGCCGGCATCAGCGGGCGTCCACTGGGCATTCTGTTTTCATGGCAGAGCTCGCTGCATCCCTTTATTGCGCACCCGAGCTACCAGGCTCTGCAGGCACTGCCCTTTGCCGAGAAGCTGGCTCGCCTGCGCGAGCCGGAGACCCGCCGCAAGATCATGAATGAGCAGCGCGGGTTGCTGGATCGTCGCGCCGAGACGCTGTTCAGCAGCTTCCACAAGATCTTCCGGCTGGGCAAGGAACCCGACTACGAACCCCTGCCAGAGGAAAGCGTGGCGGCGATGGCGCAGCGCACCGGGCAGGCGCCGCTGGAGATCGTGTATGACCTGATGCTGGAGAACGACGGGCACGCCATTCTCTACTATCCTTCGTTCAATTATTCCTACGAGAACCTGGACCATCTGCATCAGTTGATGCAGCACGGCAATACCGTCAACAGCCTGTCGGATGGCGGCGCCCATTGTGGCTACATCTGCGACGTCAGCCTGCCCACGTTCATGTTGACGCACTGGACGCGGGATCGTCGCCGCGGCCCCTTGCTTGCGCTGGAACACGTTGTGCGGCGGCAGACGCACGACACGGCGATGGTGTACGGTCTGGCGGATCGCGGCCTGCTGCGGGCCGGCTACAAGGCCGATGTGAACATCATCGATCCCGAGGCATTGCGCGTGCATTGTCCGGAGATGGTGTTCGATTTGCCGGGCGGCGGGCGCAGGCTGGTGCAGCGCGCCGACGGATACCTGGCCACGTTGGTCAACGGCGTGCCGATTTTTGAGCAGGGTCTGGCCACGGGAAATTTCCCGGGCAAGCTGTTGCGCGGCGGAGACCCGCGCCATGTTTGATCCCGCAGAAGCGCTGTCAGCTACCCCGTGGGAAGATGGGGTGGGCAACTGCGGCCTGGACCGGCTGTTCCTGTCGGCGCGCACCGTGCGCCACTGGCGCGACACGCCGGTGCCTACGTCGATGCTGGCGCAGCTCCATGAACTGGCAAGCCTGGGGCCGACGTCCGCCAACTGCCAGCCGCTGCGTATCGTCTTTGTGACGAGTCCAACAGAAAGAAGGGCGCTGATCGATTGCCTGGACGACGGCAATATTCGGCAGACCCAGGGTGCGCCTGTAACGGCCATCCTGGGCTACGACCTGCAATTCGCCGACAGGCTGATCGATCTATATCCGCATCAGCCGCAGGCAAAGCAATGGTTCACCCAAAGCCCCGCCGCAACCCGGGAAGCCGCTTTGAAGAACGGGAGCCTGCAAGCGGGTTACTTCATCTTGGCCGCGCGCGCGTTGGGCCTGGATTGTGGGCCGATGGGCGGCTTTGATGCTGACCGCGTCGGCGAACGTTTCTTTCCGCAGGGCGGTGTCGAGGTGAACTTCCTGTGCAACCTGGGATATGGCGAGCGGTCGGCAATGCATGAGCGTTTGCCCAGATTGGCGTTTGGGGATGCTTGCCGGATTGTTTAGGGGTTTCCCAGCAGCGGGCGGGTTGCGGGGGCAAGCAGAGTATCCCTCTGAAGCCACTGGCAGGCCTTTTGAACCCTGCGTATGCGTCCACGAGATCGTAGCAAGGCTTAGCGGCCTGGGACGATTTCATAATGCGTGCTACGTCCGCCCGCAGCGGCTTTTTGCAGGACGCCTAATTGGAGCAGCTCGGTTATGTCGCGCAGCGCCGTGTCTTGCGAACACTTTGCAAGCGATGCCCATTTGCTCGTCGTCAGCTTTCCTTCAAAACCATCCAGCATCCGGTTCAACACTTTGATTTGCCGTTCATTCATCGGAATGATCGCGGCCCGTCGCCAGAAGTTCGCCTTGCTGAACACCTGATCGAGCACTACATGAGCGCGCTTGATCGCCTTGAGCAGCGCCGCAAGAAACCATGCCAACCACGGCGTCACGTCCATGCCGCCTTTCTGCGTGTGTTCCAGGATGTCGTAATACGCCTTTCTTTCCCGTTGGATTTGCGCAGACAGGCTGTAAAAGCGTTGCGCGCTGCCATCGGCACGCGTCAACAGAAGATCCCCGATAGCACGCGCAATGCGGCCGTTGCCATCGTCAAACGGATGCAGCGTGACAAACCATAAATGACCCAGGCCGGCGCGAAGTAAGGCGGGCTGTGTCGGGGCAGCGTCATTCAGCCAGCCAAAAAAGCGCGCCATTTCCGCTTCCAGTGCGCGCGCGGGGGGCGTCTGGAAGTGAACTTTCTCACGGCCGATTGATCCCGACACAACCTGCATAGGGCCTTTGGCGTCGTTCCTCCAGCCCCCCACGTGGATGGTGCTGATGCCTGCGTAGCCGGTGGGAAACAGGGCTGCATGCCAACCGAACAAACGCTCGTGGTTCAGCGTAGCCATCGCATTGCTGGTGGCATCCAATACCATGTCCACAATGCCCTCGACATGGCGGTCAACTGGCGCCAACGCGCCGATCTCCACACCCAAGCGACGTGCTACGGAAGAACGAACCGATGCCACGCTCAGCGTCTCGCCTTCGATTGCACTGGTTTGCACGACGTCTTCGGTCAGTGCTGCCAAGCTGGCCTCGCCACGCAGAGCCAAGCCCACGTCCGCCAGACGGCCCAGCAGCAGACCTTGCTCGCGGCTGACCGCCGCCAAGGAGTCGGCCAGGGCGGGGAGGTCATATTGCCAATTGGGCCAATGCGGCGATTGCCAGATGTATTCACCGTAATTCATGCGGTGATTGTGTCGAGGGCGTAGTGCTGCCGTCAAACATTCGTGGGAGAGGATTGAGGACGTGGCAGGTCAGATGTGCATCTTAAGCATGATCCGGTGGCACAACGGCAATTGCGATTTTTCCTTGTAAACCATTGCCAGGGCTTTCCAACCGGGCATGGGCGAGCGGAATGTCGGCTAGGGAATACACGGCACCGATGTGCGGCCGCAGTTGTCCACGTTCCACCAAAGCGCTTAGTTCATCGAGCTTGCCGCGATTCTGCCTGGTGAATACGTAGTGGTAGCTGGCGTTTTTTCCCCAGGCTTGAATCAGGTTTTGGGGTTGCGCAGTATCTACAATCGTGACCACGCGCCCAAGTTGAGCCAGCGCGTCGGGACTACGAGACAGCGTGGCCCCGCCGATCGTGTCAAAGATCACATCAACGCCCTGGCCGTCCGTTGCGCGCATGACGGCATCGACATAGTCTTCCTTTTCATAGTCGATAAGAACGTCGGCGCCAAGGCTTCGCGCAAATTCAAAGTTTGCTTCACGCACCGTCGTGAATACCCTAGCGCCGATGGCCTTTGCAAGCTGGATCGCCAAGTGCCCGACGCCTCCGGCACCGCCGTGTATCAGGATGCTCTCTCCCACTCGCAGCCCGGCGCGCACGACTAGCGCTTCCCATGCCGTTCCGCCTGCCAGCGTCAGGCTGGCAGCTTCAAGATGACTCAACGAGGGAGGTTTCTTGCCGACGATGATTTCAGGCGCTACATGGTATTCGGCGTAACTGCCAGGGCCGTCAAAAATTTGCGGCGTGTACCAGACTTCATCTCCAGCAGAGAAAGCCGTCACGCCCAGACCGACTGCTTCCACAACGCCCGATATATCGTGACCGGTAATGCCCGGCAACGGCACCAGATCGGCGTAGTCTCCACGTCGAACCTGATAGTCCAGCGGATTGATCGAGGTCGCGTGTACCCGCACAAGAACTTGGCCGGCAGCCGGTGCTGGCTTGGGTACTTCAGATAGCTCGAAGGAGTTCGGGCCGCCAAATGCTCTAAGTACTAGTGCTTTCATTGTGGTTCCTTGTTTCGATAAAAAGGGATATCGGGAAATATCGATGTGTTGGGGCAAAAAAAATCAGAGCTCTTTACCGATTAACTCCGCCAGCGCGCTAATTGCCGCTTCATTCCGCTTGTAATAGGTCCATTGACCAATGCGGCGCACTTCGACCAAGCCTGCCTTTTGCAAAGTGGCGAGATAGTCAGACACCGTCGACTGCGAGAGTCCAACGCCTTCCTGGATGCTACTGACGCAGACTCCGACGGTATGTACATCCCCTTCATCTTGGGGCGGGAAATTCTTGGCCGGATCCTTTAGCCCACGCAAGATGTCCAGGCGCGTGCGATTGGAGAGGGCTTTGAATATCTCGAGCAAATTCATGGGGCGATGATATCGGAATTTAGCGATATGTCAATGCGGGGGTTGTCGATCGAGGTTTGCCTGCGCGACGACGTACGCACTCGTCAGTGCAGGATGAAGGCCTGCCGAAGTATCGCTCAGAGGGGTCGCGACGCGGGCGCGCGAACGAATAGGACAGCGAGTGACTCATTGTTGAGTCTGGCTTTTTTGCGTGTACGAGGGAGTTTGCTGCTGTTGCCGTCTTGCGAAACATCGACAAGAGGTCATGGTGCCCGGGGCCGGAATCGAACCGGCACGCCTTGCGGCGGGGGATTTTGAGTCCCCTGCGTCTACCAATTTCACCACCCGGGCAAGGGGGTCGCGAACACGTCCAGATGACGGCTGCGGGAGAACGAAGACAGCGATTATATGCAAACTTTCGGAAATTGTCAGGCGTCCCCTTTTCAGGGGCCGCCCGACCAGAGCGGAACGTGGCCATGCCCTCAAGCAAAGCCTTCCCGTCCCGCTCCCAGCATCACTTCTTTTCCGGCAGGAACCAGTTCATCACCAAGGCACAAATCCCTCCGGTGGCGACGCCCGACTCAAGCACGCTTTTGACTGCGTGCGGCAGGTGCGACAGGATCTCCGGGACTTGCGATACGCCGAGCCCTAAGGCCAGCGACACGGCGATGATCAGCAGTGCGCGGCGGTCCAGCTGGATGCCGGCCAGGATGTTGATGCCGGATGCGGCGACCGCGCCGAACATCACCATGGCCGCGCCGCCCAGGACGGGTTCGGGCACGGCCTGCAACACGCCGGCCACGCTGGGGAACAGGCCCAGCACGATCAGCATGCCCGCGATCCACACGCCGACGTGGCGGCTGGCGATGCCGGTCAGCTGGATCACGCCGTTGTTCTGCGCGAACACCGAGCTGGGGAAGGTGTTGAACACGCCTGCCAGCAGCGAGTTCGCACCATTGACCAGCACGCCGCCCTTGATGCGCTGCATCCAGAGCGGGCCTTCAACGGGCTGCTTGGACACCTTGCTGGTGGCGGTGACGTCGCCGATGGCTTCCAGCGACGTGACCAGGTAAATGATCAGCATCGGCACGAACAACGCCCACGAGAAGCCCAGGCCGAAGTGCAGCGGGACGGGGATCTGGAACAGGGCGGCTTCGCGGGCGCCGGTGAAGTCGAGGCGGCCCATGGCAGCGGCGGCGATGTAGCCCACGGCCAAAGCCAGCACCAGCGCGGTGCTGCGGATCCACACGACCGGCACGCGGTTCAACAGGATGATGGTGCCCAGCACCAGGCCGGACAGCGTCAGGTTCTCGGCGCTGGCGAAGGTGCCGTTGGCCATGGCGCCGAAACCGCCGCCCATGCTGATCAGGCCGACCTTGATCAAGGTCAGGCCAATCAGCAGCACGACGATGCCGGTGACCAAGGGCGTGATCAAGCGCTTCACGAAGGGCAGGATGCGGCTGATGCCCATTTCCACGAAGGATCCGGCGATGACGACGCCGAAGATCGCGGCCATGACGGCTTCGACCGGCGTGCCCTGCTTGACCATGACCGAGCCGCCCGCGATCAGCGGTCCGACGAAGTTGAAGCTGGTGCCCTGCACGATGAGCAAGCCCGCGCCCAGCGGGCCGAAGCGTTTGCACTGCACGTAGGTGGCGATGCCGGAGATGACCAGCGACATGGACACGATCAGCGTCGTGTCGCGGCTGCTGACGCCCAGCGCCTGGCAGATCAAGAGGCCGGGGGTGACGATGGGCACCAGGATGGCCAGCAGGTGCTGCAAGGCGGCCACGAAGGCGACGGGCGGCGCGGGGCGGTCGTCGGGACCGTAGACCAGATCGTGGCTGGGCGCGTCGTCGGGCGCGTGAGGGGCGGGTTGGGACAAGGAGGCGGGTTGCATGGGCGGAATAAGGCCGGCCGGATGGGGGAGGGAAGGAAAGTGCGCGATTTTAGCGGGGAAGTCATCGGACCGCCCTGCGAGATGAACGCAGGGCATGGCCCCGGGGCCGCTTGCTAGAATTTCGCGCCACCAACGTGATATCGACGAGGGCCCGCCGGGCGGGACAGAGATGCAGAAACGCACTAGATGGATCGGGATCGTTCTGGCTTTAGTGATTGCCGGCCTGCCGATGGCGTTATTGATACTGATCTTGGACGATGACGGCCACGCGTCCGCCGACGACGGGCAATCGTATCGATCCAGCATCTACAAGCGTTATCAAGACCATGTCTACGCCGCCGTGCCCAGCAATGGCTATTACCGGATGGACGAGGCGGACCCGGCCAGCTTCGAGCCATTTCCCACACAGGTATTCGACGGACGCCAAGCGGCCAAAGATAAACGCAACGTGTATTGCGGCAATCTGATCCTGCCGGGCATGGCGCCAGACAAAGCCCGATTTATCGGCAACAGTTATTTCAGCGACGGCGAGCAGACGGTTTACTGTTCGATGTTCTCGATAAGAAACCCGGACCTGGGCGCCCTGCGCGAAGTCTGGCAGACGATTCTGTATAAGACGGGGCATGGCCCCAAGCCGCAGACCTATCTGTACCCCTACCGCGTGTTGCCGGCCAGAGCTCAACCCTATCGGGCGTTATTGGACGGCGACCTGGCCACCGATGGGGCCCGCGCGTTTTACCGGGGGCGCGAGATGCCTGAAGCCAGCCCCGCGACGATGCGGCAACTGCCCTTGAGCAAGGGCGGCGATACCAGGCCCAGCCGCGATTATTTTGCCGATGGCAAGCGCGTTTATTTTCATGAGACGCGGCTTGCGTTATCGGATGCCCCCGCGCTGTCCGCGTTCCAGGTGGGCGACATGGATCGGCAGACCTATCTGCGCGATGCGCGCGACGGCATGGTTTATGTGGGCGCGCAGGCATTTGATGCGGCTAAGGCCCCATACCGGCTGTTGACCGATCGCGGCCAGCATATCTACCAGGCGCTGTTCGCGGGCCGGGACGGAATCTATTTCTATAACAGCCAGCAGCAGCGAATCGAGCGGGCGGGCGATGATCCATTTGCGTCGGGCCGGTTTACCGCGCTGTCGCCGTTTGTATTCACGGACGGCAAGACCCTGCTATTTCTGCAAGGCGAAGAGTCATGGGGATCGTCGCGCGGCGGCCGAGGCGGGCTGATCTCCCGGTCTACGTTGATCAAGCGCATGATCGACGCGCCCGTCGGACAGTGGCAAAAGCTGGGAGACGTCTACCACCGCTTTGGATCGGTCTGGCAAAACGGCGAGCAGCTTTTCTATTTAGACGAAACCGGCAGCAGCCAGCTTGTCTTCAGCCCCATCTACCGAATTCTCGATCGCGCGGCGGCGGATTTCCTGGTGGGTTCGCCGCAGACTAAGGAAATCAGGATGGACGATATCCGCAAGCTGATCCGCGAGGGGAAACTGGCCGCGCCTGCCAGTGAAGAGGTGCTGCAAGCCAAGACGCGGTATCGCGGCCTTCTGTCGCTATTTTGAAGCGGCCTTGAAAAGTTTCCGATAGCCCCCACATCAACAGGGTTTCCCGGAACTCGCGCGGGCACTGGTCCGCCGGGCTTTCCTGGCTTGCGATTATCTGATCGTTTCGTCCCTAATTTTTTCGACTTCTTATAAAACCCATGAGCCAAACCGCCACGTCTTCCACGTCCGAAACCCTGGGGTTCCAGGCCGAGGTGAAGCAACTGCTGCACCTGATGATCCATTCGCTGTACAGCAACAAGGAAATTTTCCTGCGCGAGCTGGTGTCGAACGCATCGGACGCCTGCGACAAGCTGCGCTTTGAAGCCATTGACCAGCCTGAGCTGCTGGAAGGCAACGGCGAGCTTGCCATCACGGTCAGCTACGACAAGGCCGCCCGCACCATCACCATTTCGGATAACGGGATTGGCCTGTCGCGCGAAGAAGCCGTGGCCAACCTGGGCACGATCGCACGTTCGGGCACGCGCGAATTCTTCTCGCAGCTGACGGGCGACAAGCAAAAAGACGCGCAACTGATCGGTCAGTTCGGCGTGGGCTTTTACTCGTCGTTCATCGTGGCGGACAAGGTCACTGTGGTCAGCCGCCGCGCTGGTGCTACGGACGCCATCCAGTGGGAATCGGACGGCCAGGGCGAATTCACGATTGCCGCCGCCGAGAAGGCCACGCGCGGCACCGACGTGACGCTGCACCTGCGCGCCGACGAAGACGAATTGCTGAACGGCTGGAAGCTGCGTGAAATCCTGCGCCGCTATTCCGATCACATCTCCTTGCCGATCCGCATGGCCAAGGAAGAGTGGGATCAGGAAAAGGGCGAACAGGTCAAGACCGAAGAACTCGAAACGGTGAACCAGGCCAATGCGCTGTGGGCCCGCAGCAAGTCGGAAGTGACCGAAGAGCAATACCGCGAGTTCTACAAGACGGTGTCGCACGACTACGACGACCCGCTGGCCTGGACGCACAACCGCGTCGAAGGCCGCAGCGAATACACGCAACTGCTGTACGTGCCCAAGCATGCGCCGATGGACATGTGGGACCGCGACGGCCGCCACGGCGTGAAGCTGTACGTCAAGCGCGTGTTCATCATGGACGACGCCGACCAACTGCTGCCGTCGTACCTGCGCTTTGTGCGCGGCGTGATCGATTCGGCCGACCTGCCGCTGAACGTGTCGCGTGAAATCTTGCAGGAAAGCCGCGACGTGCGCGCGATCCGCGAAGGCTCGGCCAAGCGCATCCTGTCGCTGCTGGAAGACCTGGCCGAGAACAAGCCGGAAGACTACGCCACGTTCTGGGCCGAATTTGGGCAGGTGCTCAAGGAAGGCGCGGGCGAAGACTCCGCCAACCTGGAACGCATCGCCAAGCTGATGCGCTTTGCGTCGACGCATTCGGGCGACCAGGCGCAGACGGTATCGTTTGCCGACTACGTGTCGCGCATGAAGGAAGGCCAGGACAAGATCTACTACGTCACGGCCGACACGTTCGCCGCCGCCAGCAATAGCCCGCACCTGGAAATCTTCCGCAAGAAGGGCATCGAAGTGCTGCTGCTGTCCGATCGCGTGGACGAATGGATGCTGTCCTACCTGCGCGAATTCGATGGCAAGTCGCTGGTGTCGGTGGCCAAGGGCGGCCTGGACCTGGCTGAACTGGCCGACGAAGAGGAAAAGAAGCATCAGGCCGAAGTGGCCGAAGACTTCAAGCCTTTGGTCGAGCGCCTGCAAAAGACGCTGGAAGATCAGGTCAAGGAAGTGCGCGTCACGTTGCGTCTGGTGGATTCGCCGGCGTGCGTGGTGGTGGGCCAGAACGAACTCAGCCCGCACCTGCTGCGCATGTTGAAGGCGGCCGGCCAGGAAGCGCCCAACGTCAAGCCGGTGCTGGAAATCAATCCTGAACATCCGTTGCTGGCACGCATCCGCGCTGCCGAAGATGGCGAGTTCGACCAGTGGGCGCGTCTGCTGCTGGATCAGGCGTTGCTGGCCGAAGGCGCGCAAATCGCCGACCCGGCCGCGTTCGTCAAGCGCTTGAACGCGTTGCTGTTGAAGTAATCGGCACGTTGCTGGAACAGGAGGGCGCCTGCGGGCGCCCTCTTTTGCTTGTGGAGGTGGGTTGCGGGGATTGTGGCACGCTGCGCCTTTCCGTAGCCAGGATTCGGCTATCGCAACAGCCTGCCCGTTTCCGAAGCCGGGATTCGGCGATCACGACAGATTGCGCGAACTACCGTTGTGCCACGCGCTAGCCGCCAGCCGACAACCGCCAACCTTAACGCTTACCGCCCATCGCCAACCGCGAATCCGCAATCCGCAAGCCTGACGTCACTGCGCGTCGACCGCCGTGTTCGGAATAAGCACAGCGTCCAGCGCCAACGCACCCTGTCCCTCAGGCAGCGCCAGCAGCGGGTTGATTTCCAGCGACGCAAAATCATTGCGATGCACATGCGCAAAACGCGAAAGCGCCACCAACGCATCGGCTAACGCATCGATGTCGCACGGGGGCGCGCCGCGTGCGCCTTGCAGCAGCGCATAGCCCTGGATTTCGCCGATCATTGCCCGCGCCTGGGCGTGGTCGAAGGGCGCGAGCCGGAAGCTGACGTCTTTAAGCACTTCGACGAACACGCCGCCCAGGCCGAACATCACCACCGGCCCGAAGATCGGGTCGCGGTGCACGCCCACGATGCACTCCACGCCCTTGGGCGCCATGGGCGCGACCAGCACGCCGTCGATCCGCGCATCGGGCCGATGCAGGCGCAGGCTATCCAGAATCGCTGCATAGCCTGCGCGCACGGCGTCTTCGCCGGACAGGTTCAGCTTGACGCCGCCTATGTCGCTCTTGTGCAGGATGTCAGGCGACACGACTTTCAAAACCACGGGTCCAGCGAGGCGGACGGCGGCGGCCACGGCGGCGTCGGCGTCCGTAGCAAGCGTGCAGTCCGGCACCGGCAAGCCCGCTTCGCGCAGCACCTCCATGGCCTGCACTTCGTTGTAGGCATCGCGTTGCAGGCCGGAGCGGGACAAGGCATTGCTGCCGGCATCGGATGTGGCGGCGTCCTCGACCTGCTCAGGCACTGCATCGCCCGCTTCCAAGCCGGACACCGCGCCTATCGTTCGGATCGCCGCGCTGGGGTCCACGAACACCAGCGCGCCCAGGCGTTCGAGTTCGCGGCGGCGTTCGGGGGGGAACAGCGCGCACAAGGCTAGCGGCACGTTGGGATGGCGGGCGCGCATTTCGCGGGCAAAGGTCTCGAAGGTGGGCCACAGCGCTTCGGACGATCCCGCTGCCGCCAGGAAGACGGCCAGCGCATCGTAGCGGCCGTCGGCCAGCATGTCGTCGGCGGTGGCCAGCAACAGGCCGGGTTCGGACACCACCTGGCCCGTGACGTCGACGGGGTTGCGCGGACCGGCGAACGGCACGCGTTCCAGCAGGCGCGCCTGTGCGGCGAGGTCGGGCTCGGGCAGCGACAAGCCGGCCTCCTGCGCCTCGTCCGCCATCAACGCACCCACGCCACCCGAGATCGTGAAGATGCCCAGCCGCTTGCCGGCCGGGCGCTGTTTCCAGGTGTCCAGCGCGTAACCCAGGTTGAAGAATTCTTCGATGCTGCGGGCGCGCAACGCGCCGTACTGGCGGAACAGCGCGTCGTAGACGGCGTCGTCGCCGGCCAGCGCGGCGGTATGAGACGCCGCTGCCTGGGCGCCCGCCTGCGTGCGCCCGATCTTGGTGACGACCACGGGCTTGCCGGCCTCGCGCGCGGCGGCCAGTGCGCGGCGCAGCTTGCCGCCGTCGCGGCAACCTTCCATGTAGGCCATGATGACGCGGGTGTCGGCGTCGCGCGCCAGCCAATCGATGCAGTCCGCCACGTCGATGTCGGCTTCATTGCCGGTGCTGATCCAGTGCGACAAGCCCAGCCCGCGCTCGCGCGCCATGCAGTACGCATAGGCCCCGAACGCGCCGCTCTGCGACACCATGCCGATGCCGCCCGGCGCCACCGCGCCGTTGGCGGGCGCTGGCGAGAACGTGGCGTAGACGTTGTGGCGGACGTTCATGAAACCCAGGCAGTTGGGCCCCAGCAGGCGAATGCCCCGGCTGCGCGCGATGTCGCACAACGCCGCCTGCATGGCGACGCCGGACTCGCCGGTTTCCGAGAAGCCCGACGTGAACACGACCGCACCGCCGACTTGGCCTGGCCGCGCGCATGCCAGCGCCTGCGCAGCCTGCGCGGCGGGCACGGCAAGAATCACCAGGTCCACTGGTCCATCCAGCGCGGCCAGGTCGGGCGCGGTGGGCAAGCCCTGGATGTTGTCGGCGCGCGGGTTGATGGGCAGGATGCGGCCGTCATAACCATGTTGCCGCAGCAGGCTGACGGGCATCGCGCCGATCTTGCCGGGTGTGGCGGATGCGCCGACGACGGCGATGCTGCGGGGGGTGAACAAACGGGTCAGCGAGGAATCGGGATGCAGGCTCATGGGGGCGACGGGTCAGGTTCAGGAAAAGCGCACGACGCTGCGGCCGGTGCTGCCGCGTTCCAGCATGGCGGCCAGCGCGCGGGGCAGGTCCTCGGGCGCGATCACGCGCGCGGCAAGGTCCAGGCGAGTCGGGCGGTAATCGGTGGCAAGCCGTTGCCACAGCGCGCGGCGCAGGGGCATCGGGCTGTTGGCGTTGATGCCCAGCAGCTTCACGCCACGCAGGATGAAGGGGATGACTGAGGTGGGCAGGTCCGCGCCGCCCGCATTGCCGAAGGCCGCTGCCACGCCGTCAGGGCGCAGCGTTGCCAGTGCGTGCGCCAGCAAAGGGCCGCCCACGGAATCGACGACGCCCGCCCAACGCGCGCTCATCAGCGGCTTTACAGGCCCGGACAGGTCGGGTGGCGCGATGACGTCGGCCGCGCCCAGCGAACGCAGATAAGCGGCGGCGTCCGGCTTGCCGGACATGGCGCACACGCGATAGCCGCGCTGGCTGAAGATGTCGATGGCGATGCCGGCCACGCCGCCCGTCGCGCCGGTGATCAGCACGTCACCCTGCTCGGGCGTCAGGCCGCAGTGTTCCATCCAGTGCAAGGACAGCGCCGCCGTGTAGCCGGCTGCGCCCAGCACGGCGGCGTCGCGCAAGTTGATGCCATCGGGCAGGGGCAAGACCCAGTCGTGCGGCACGCGTGCGTATTGCGCATAGCCGCCGTCGCAGTCGACGCCGATGCCAAAGCCGTGCACCACGACCTGCTGGCCGGGCGCAAGTGTCGGGTCGGCGGAGTGCACCACCGTGCCGCTCAGGTCGATGCCGCCGATGCGGGGATAGTCGCGGATGACATTGCCGCGTCCGGCCTGGGCCAGCGCGTCCTTGTAGTTCAGGCCGGCATAGGCCACGCGGATCAGCGTGTCGCCGGGGGATAGATCGTTTTCCTGAAGGGTGTCGAAGCGGCCCTCTGGCGGCGCGCCGTCGGGGCCGGCGTGCAAGCGGTACGCCTGGAATGTCGGGATGGGCATGGGGTCTCCGAAGCGGGGCTGGGCAAGTCAGGGGTGCGCCAACAGACGGCGCGCGAGGGTGGCGCGGTGCAGTTCGTTGGCGCCGTCGTAGATGCGGAAGGGGCGCATTTCCTGCCAGATCATCGCCACGGGCGTGTCGTCCGACAGCCCCGACGCGCCCATCATCTGCACCGCGCGATCGGCCACGCGGTTCACGGCTTCCGACACGAACACCTTGGTCATGGCGCTCTCTTGTTTGACGGACAGGCCCGCGTCCATGCGGTCCGCGCAATCGATCGTCATCAATCGGCTGGCGTGCAGGTCGATGTGCGAATCGGCGACCATCGCCTGAATCTGCTGCAAGTCGGCCAGGCGCGCGCCGAAGGACTCACGCTGGCTGACGTAGGCTTGCGCGGTTTCCAGTGCGCGGCGGGCGCGTCCGATGTAGCGCATGCAGTGCGACAGGCGCGCCGGCTCCAGCCGCAACTGCGCGTATTGCAGGCCGCGCCCGGGTTCGCCCAGCACGGCGTCGTCGCCGACTTCGCACTCATTCAATTCGATTTCCGCATGGCCGCCGATCTGATAGCCGGTCACCATGCCGATGTCGCGCACGACGCGATAGCCGGGCGTGTCGGCGGGCACGATGAACAAAGTTGCGCCGGCCTCGGTCTGCGCCAGCACCAGCGCGAAGTGCGCGCCGACGCCGCCGCTGATGAATTGCTTGTGCCCGGTCAGCACCCAGCGTTGGCCGCGCCGTGTGGCGCGGGTGCGCAGCATGGACGGGTCCGATCCCGCGCCCGGCGCGGGTTCGGTCATGGCGAAGCAGGCGCGTTGTTCGGCACGCACCAGCGGCAGCAGATAGCGTTCGCGCTGCGCGGGCGTGCCCAGCCGCAGCAGCGTCAGCATGTTGGGCTGGTCGGGCGCGGCGCAGTTCAAGGCGGCGGGGCCGAGAAAGCCGCGCCCAGCCGCTTCCAAGACCTGCGCCAGCGCGCGCCAGCCCAGACCCAGGCCGCCAAGTTCCACGGGCAGCTGCGGCGCATACAGGCCCGCACTGCGAGCCTGCTCTCGCAGCCGCGCCACGCAAAGGTCCAGCGCCGCGACGTCACGGGCGATGGCGGGGGATTCCGCCGGGATGGCGATGTCGTCGACAAAGCGGCGAACGCGTTCGCACAAGTCGGCGATGTCCGGGCCGGCGCTGGAAGCTTGAGTGGTCATGACGGCAGCCTCATCGCGGGTCATTGAATGCGGGTGCCGGTGGATTGCACCAGCTTGTTCCACCACACGGTCTCGTCCGCGATCTGCTTGGCGAATTCCGCGGGCGAACTACCCAGCGGTTCCGCGCCCAGTTCCTGGAAGCGCGCGCGCAGTTGCGGGTCCTGCAAGGCCTTGACCACGGCGGCATGCAGACGATCCACCACGGCGGGCGGCGTGTTGGCGGGCGACATCAGCCCCTTCCATGCCATGACCTCGAAGCCGGGCATGCCGGCTTCGCTGAACGTGGGAATGTCGGGCGCGGCGGTGGCGCGGGCATCGCTGGGCACGGCCAGCGCGCGCAGGCTGCCCGCTTTGACCTGCGGCAGCAGCGCGGGCATGTTGTCGATCATGAAGTCGATATGGCCGGCCACCAGGTCGGTGATGGCCGGGCCCGTTCCCTTGTACGGCACGTGTTCGGCTTGCAGTCCGGCCTTCTGCTTGAGCAGTTCGCCTGCCAGTTGCGCGGGCGAGCCATTGCCGGGCGAACCGAACGACAGCTTGCCGGGATGGCTGCGCGCGTAAACCAGAAATTCCTGCAAGGTCTTTACCGGCATCGACTTGGTCACCACCATCAGGTTGTGTTCGCGTTCGATGCAGGTGATGGCGGTCAGGTCCCGCGCGGGGTTGAACGGCATGTTGGCGTACAGGCTGGGGTTGATGACCGTAGGGCCGGCCGCCGCCAGCAGCAGCGTGTAGCCGTCCGGCGCGGCGCGCGCAACGAAGTCCCCGCCGATGTTGCCACCCGCGCCCGGCTTGTTTTCCACGATGACCGGCTGCCCAAGGATGGGATGCAGCGCCTCGGCCAGCAGCCGCCCGAGGATGTCGGTGGAGCCGCCGGGGGCGAACGGGATGATCAGCCGGATCGGCTTGTCGGGGTAAGCGGCGGCGGCTTGGGGCGGTAGCGCGGCGCACGCGAATGCGGCTGTCAGGGCGCCGATCCACTTCGGCAGGTGCTTGTGCAGCATGTCAGTCTCCTTGGGGTTGTGGGCCGCGCGCTTCTGGTGGCGGCGGTCCCGAAAAAGCGTCCGTGCCTAGCGGCCGGGCGCGTAGCCTGCGCGCGCCAGCGTATGGCGGGCGATGGTCAGTTGATGGATCTGGCTGGTGCCTTCATACAGGCGGAACAGCCGCACGTCGCGATAGAAGCGTTCGATGCCCTGATCGGCGATGTAGCCGTAGCCGCCGTGCATCTGCACGCAACGATCCGCCACGCGGCCGCACATTTCCGACGCGAAGTATTTGCAGATCGACGCATTCATGGTGACGTCCTGACCCGCATCGCGCTCTCGCGCGGTTTGCAGCACCAGCGCCAGCGCGGCCTGGATGTCGGTCTGGCAGTCGGCAAGCATGGCCTGGATCAACTGAAATTCCATCAGCGGCTTGCCGAACTGCTGGCGTTCGGCCACGAAGCGCAGCGTGTCGTCCAGCATGCGGATGGCGGGGCCGATGCACAGCGCGGCCAGATGGATGCGCTGTTTGTTCAGCACCTTCATGGCCGTCTTGAAACCCATGCCTTCCTGGCCGCCGATCACGTTGGCGGCGGGCACGCGGCAGTTGTCGAAGTAGATGGCGGACACGGGCGAGCCCGCCTGGCCCATCTTCTCGTAAGGCTGGCCGGTGGACAGGCCCGGCGTGCCGCGTTCAACGATGAAGGCCGAGATGCCCTTGGCGCCGGGTGCGTCGGGGTCGGTGCGCGCCATGACGGTGAACAGGCCCGCAAGGGGCGCATTGGTGATGAAGCACTTCTCGCCGTTCAACACATAACTGTCGCCGTCGCGCACGGCCGTGGTGCGCAGGGCGGTCGCATCCGAACCCGCCTGCGGTTCGGTCAGCGCGAAGCAACCCGTGAGTTCGCCCGACGCCAGGCGCGGCAGGTAGCGGTCCTTCTGCTGCTCGGTGCCATCGGCGACCAGCGCTTCCGAGCCGATGCCCGTGTTGGTGCCGACCCGCGCGCGGAACGCCACGGAGCATTGCGACAACTCGATGGCCGCGCGGATCAGTTCTTCGGTGCTCATGCCCGCGCCGCCGTAGGCCTCGGGAATGGAATAGCCGAACATGCCTTGCTCGGCCATGGCGCGCACCAGGTCGTCGGGCACCTCGTCCAGGCGCGCCACCTCGGCTTCGCGGGGAACCAGTTGCTCGCGAACAAAGCGCCGCAGCGAATCGATGAAGGCGGCAAAGCCGTCGGGGTCCCTGATCATGGCCTGTCTCCGTTTTTTGTCTTGGGTGGGCCGAACGGGTCGACGGATCGGCTCGGGGCATCACGGAATTCAAGGTAGCAAAGCGGCGCGAAATGCGAGACAACTGTTTTGATATCTTGAACGCGTGCGACGCTTCGGCACGCGCGGCTGCTCTATCATCGACATCACTGTCCGGCGCCCGTGCGCGCCCCGCCTTGAACCGGAATGCGACCATGACCACGCCCCTGGGCGGCCGTCACCCCGACCCTGATTTCGCCACCACGTTGGCCCACGGCCTATCGGTGCTGCAAACCTTTCGCCATGGCGAGCCGGCATTGAGCAACCGCGAGCTGGCCGACCGCACCGGGCTGTCCAAGGCCACGATCTCTCGGCTGACCTATACGCTGGTGCAGCGCGGGCTGTTGCGCTACGACGCCAGCCTGCGCCGCTATCGGCTGGGCACGGCGCTGCTGTCGCTCAGTTACCCCTTGCTGGCGAGCATCAAGCTGCGGCAATTGGCGCGGCCGCTGATGACGCGGCTGGCCAACGCGGCGGGCGGCTCGGCGTCGTTGGGCATGCATCACGGCACGCACATGGTCTATGTGGAAACGTGCCGGGGCCATGATGCGGTGGCGTTTCGGCCCGACATCGGCGCCATGCTGCCGCTGCTGCCCTCGGCGATGGGCCGCGCCTGGCTGGCGCAGGCAGAACCGGGCGAGGCGGACGCGCTGCTACAGACGCTGCGCGAGCAGGATCCGATCGCCTGGCAACGGCATGCCGCCGGTTGGGAAGCCGCGCGGCGGGACTATGCCGCGCACGGGTATTGCGTGGCCGAAGGCGAGTGGCATGCGGATGTGCACGCGGTGGCGGTGCCTATGCGCCGTCCGGTAGATGGGCAGGTGTTCGTCTTCAATTGCGGGGTGCCCACGCGGCGGCTGCGGGCGGGCGATCTGCGCCGACGCATCGCGCCGCGCTTGCTGACCTTGGTGGCGCGCGTGGAAAAGATGCTGGAGGCTCGGGATGGCGCTTGAGCGCGACCGCGATTTCGCCACTACCTTGGCGCATGGTATCGATATCCTGGGCTGCTTTCGGGCAGACCGCCCCGAGCTTGCCAACAAGGATTTCGCGCAGCAGACCGGCCTGTCCAAAAGCGCCGTGGCGCGGCTGACGCATACGCTGGTCGAACTGGGGTTCTTGCAGCGCGTGGGCACGCCCGCGCGCTACCGGTTGGGGGCGGGGGTGTTGGCCTTGAGCTACCCCCTGCTGGCCAGCATGCAGATCCGCCAGTTGGCGCGCCCGTTGATGAAGCAGCTGGCCGACCACGCGCGCGGCGCGGTGTCGCTGGTGGTGCGCGATCGGCTACAGATGGTGTACGTGGAGACCGCCCGATCCAATGACGCCTTGCAGACGCGTCCCGACATCGGCGCGGCCTTGCCCTTGCTGTCCAGCGCGGCGGGCAAGGCGTGGCTGTGCCGCGTGGCGGACGCCGAGCGGGCTGCGGTGCTGAACCAGTTGCGCGTGGCCGACGCGGCGCATTATGCCCAGCACTATCCCAGCCTGGCCTCGGCGGCGCGCGACCTGGAACGCAAGGGGTATTGCGGCAACAACGTGCAATGGCGTCCGGACGCCTACGGGTTCGCGGCGCCGTTGTGGCGTCCCTATCAATCGCTGGTCTACGTCTTCAACTGCGGCGTGCCTTCCGGGGACGGACCCTACCGCGAACGCGCGGCGGACATCGGCCCCCGGCTGGTGGCCCTGGCGCGCGAGACGGAGCGGCTGCTGGGCTTGGAGTAGGGGAGTGGGAGCGGGGGCGACGCGGGGCGATTCGTGACTCCAAGTCAAAAGTGTTTGCCCGCTAGGCGGCTTTTTCCGCAAAGATCGCGCCGTCATACTGCACGCCTGTCTTTCCGAATTGCTCCAAGGAATTCGCATGAACCCGCAAGATAATCAACCGGTCAAGGCCGGACTGCCGTTGCTGGCGCTCGCCGTCGGTGCGTTTGGCATCGGCGTGACCGAGTTTTCACCCATGGGCCTGTTGCCCGTGATCGCCGACGGCGTGGGCGTTTCCATTCCCAGCGCCGGCATGCTGATCAGCGCTTACGCCATCGGCGTGATGCTGGGCGCGCCGCTGATGACGCTGGCGTTTTCGCGCTGGTCGCGGCGCAAGGCGCTGATTCTGCTGATGGCGATCTTCACGATCGGCAACGTGCTGTCGGCCTTGTCGCCCAATTACACGACCTTGCTGCTGGCGCGTTTGGTGACCAGCCTGAACCATGGCGCGTTCTTCGGGCTGGGTTCGTTGGTGGCCGCCAGCGTGGTGCCGCGCCACAAGCAGGCCAGCGCGGTGGCGACGATGTTCATGGGCCTGACTATTGCCAACGTGGGCGGCGTGCCGGCCGCGACGTGGTTGGGGCAGGTGATCGGCTGGCGCATGTCGTTTGCCGCCACCGCCGTGCTGGGGCTGATCGCGATGTTGTCGTTGTGGTTCGCCTTGCCCGCGGGCGAGGCCGGCCGCCGTCCCGACGTGCGCCATGAACTGGCGGTGCTCAAGAGCCCGGTCGTGCTGCTGGCGCTGCTGACCACGGTGCTGGGCGCGGGCGCGATGTTCACGCTGTACACGTATATCGCGCCGACCCTGGCGCAAATTACCGGCGCATCGCCCGCCTTCATTACCGGCATGCTGGTGCTGATCGGCTTGGGCTTCACGCTGGGCAACGGCCTGGGCGGCCGCATGGCGGACCGTTCGCTGGACGGCACGCTGATCACGTTCCTGGTCATCGTCATCATCGATCTGCTGGCGTTTCCGTGGGTGGCGTCTACTGAGATCGGCGCGGCGATTTCGCTGTTGATCTTCGGCATCGCCACCTTTGCCGTGGTGCCGCCTTTGCAGATGGGTGTGATGCGCGCCGCGACGGCCGCGCCTGGACTGGCGTCGTCGGTCAACGTGGGCGCGTTCAACCTGGGCAATGCGGTGGGCGCGGCGGCGGGCGGCGCGGTGATCTCGGCGGGACTGGGCTATGCGGCGGTGCCGATTGCCGGCGCCATCATCGCCACTGCCGGCCTGGCGCTGGTGCTGGTGCAGCGGGCAGGCAATGTGCGCCGCCGCAAGCTGGCGGTTCAAGGTTGCTGAGGGGCGATGCCCCCTGGCAACCCGAACCGTCAGCCGGCGCGGGCGGGCTCAAGCGGTTGAACGGCCAGTCGCAAGCCCAGGGCTTTCAGGATTGCCATGAGGCTGCTCAGGGCGGGGTTGCCCTGGGGCGAAAGCGTGCGATAGAGCTGCGTGGGATTCAACTGCGCTTGCGTGGCCACGGCTTGCACACCACCGAAAGCCTGCGTCAGTTGTCGTAGCGCGATCAAGAGTTCGGCCTGGGTTCCGTCTTCCAGCAAGCTGTTGATCAGGTCGACGGCCAGCGCCGGGTCGTCACGGTAAAGCTCTGCCATCGCTTGATCATGGGGTTTGCTTTTCATGGTTGCTCCTGGTTCCAGTGTTGCCAATAGCGCACCGCGCGTTCGATGTCTTCGGCTTGTGAGCGCTTGTCGCCGCCCGATAACAGCAGCTCCACGCGCCGCCCCGCCAGCCCGTAATACACGCGATACCCAGGGCCGACGTTGATCCTGAGTTCCCAGACGCCCGCGCGGCAAGGTTTGTGATCGCCGAAGTTGCCTTGCTCGATGCGGAATACGCGGCGGATGATTGCGACTCTGGCGCGGTTGTCGCGCAGGCTTTTCAGCCATGCCACATACAGGTCGGTACCAGTATCGGCGGTCACGTAGTGTTCAATTTCAAACATGGCCATATTCGTTTATAGACGAAAATAAGTCAAGCTGCTTATCCGTGCCGTCTCGTCCCCGGCGGATATGACTCACCGGGCCTGATGGTCGTTTTTGCGGGGGAAAAGTCAAAGGCGGCAAGGGATGTTCTTCTCTCCTTTCACGGGCGTTCAGGCGTCATCAGTCGCAAAAAAAGGGCGCCGTGCATCCGGCGCCCTTGGTCCTTCCAACCTGTTTGAATCAGGCTTCTATCCGCTCGACTTTGCCGACCAGCAGGATGTAGGACAGCGCGCCCAACAAGGCCAAAGACGACACGTACACGATGGCGGGCGCGAAGTTGTCTTTGGACACCAGGTAGCCGATCACGATGGGCGTGCAGATCGACGAGAGATTGCCGACGAAATTGAACACGCCGCCCGTCAGGCCCAGCAGCCGCACCGGCGCCAGCGCCGACACCAGCGACCACGTGATCGACGCCAGGCCATTGCCGAAGAACGCCAGCGCCAGAAAGAAGATGACCCACGGCGTGGAGTCCGTGAAGTTGGCGCCGATCATCGACGTGGAAATCAACAGGCCCAGGATGATGGGCAGCTTGCGCGCCAGGCCCACGGTGGCGCCGCGCCGCACCAGGAAGTCGGACAGCACGCCCGAGCACAGCACGCCGACGAAGGCGGCCAGGAAGGGCACGGACGCCAGGAAGCCCGACTTGATGAAGTCCATGCCGCGATACTTCACCAGATAGGTCGGAAACCACGTCAGGAAGAACCACAGCGTGGACGTCAGGCAGAACTGGCCCAGATACACACCCCACAGCTTGCGCTGCGACATCACCAGGCCCAGGTCGTTCCAGTTGAACGGCGCTTTCTTGGCGCGCGCGTTGCGGTCCAGATCGACCACGCCGCCGCCTTGCTGGATCAGTGCGATCTCGGCTGCATTGGCGCCCTTGAACTGTCGCGGCTCGCGATAGATCAGATACCACAGCACGCCCCAGGCGATGCCCAGCAGACCGGTGCTGACAAACACCATGTGCCAGCCGTAATGGTGTTGCAGCCAGGCCAGCACGGGCGTCAGGAAAGCCAGGCCCACGAATTGGCCCGAGGTGTAGAAGCCGATGGCGGTGGCGCGCTCTTTCTCGGGGAACCAGGTCGTGACGACGCGGTTGTTGATCGGATAGGCCGGCGCTTCCAGCGCGCCTACGGCCAGCCGCAGCACGAACAGGATGATGAAGCTGCTGGCAAAGCCCATGAAGAACGTTGCGGCCGACCACAGGATCAGCGCGGCGGCGTACAGCACGCGAGGCGACACGCGGTCCACCAGCCAGCCGCCGGGGATCTGCATCGCGGCATACGTCCAGCCGAAGGCGGACAGGATCAGCCCTTCATGCCAGGTGTCCAGCCCGAACTCGTCCTTGAGCGCGGGCGCGGCGATGGACAGGTTGCTGCGGTCCAGATAGTTGATGACGACGGTGATGAACAGCATCACCATAATGATGTACCGGCTGCGCGTAGGGCGCTGGGCCTCTTGCAGGCCGGCGTGGGTGGCGGTCGACACGGATTGTCTCCTCTTGCGCCCTGCGTGGGGCGGGGCCATCGGCAGTTATGCCTTGGGGTTATTGCTGTAGGGGAAAAAAAGCGGCGCTCGTGACCGAAGCAAGAGACGCCGCGCGGGGATCAAAAAATGCGAACCGGCCTCACCACTCGGCGAAGCTGCCGTCGGCGTGACGCCAGATCGGATTGCGCCAGCGGTGTCCCACGGCCGCGCGTTCCTTGACGTATTCCTCGTTGACCTCGATGCCCAGGCCCGGCCCCTGGGGGATGGCGACCATGCCGTCTTCGTACTTGAAGACTTCGCGGTTGCTGACGTAGTCCAGCAGGTCGTTGGCGGCGTTGTAGTGGATGCCCAGGCTTTGTTCCTGGATGAAGGCGTTGTAGCAACCGGCATCGATCTGCAAGCACGTGGCCAGCGCGATGGGCCCCAGCGGGCAATGCAGCGCCAGCGCCACGTCATAGGCTTCGGCCATCGCGGCGATCTTGCGGGTTTCGGTGATGCCGCCCGCGTGCGAGGGGTCGGGCTGGATGATGTCCACATAGCCTTCGGACAGCACGCGCTTGAAGTCCCAGCGCGAGAACAGGCGTTCGCCCAGCGCAATCGGCGTGGACGTCAGCGGAGCCAGTTCCTTGAGCGCTTCGTAGTGTTCGCTCAACACGGGTTCTTCGATGAACATCAGCTTGAAAGGATCCAGCTCTTTCATCAGGACCTTGGCCATCGGCTTGTGTACGCGGCCATGGAAGTCCACGCCGATGCCCACGTTCGGGCCGACCGCTTCGCGCACGGCGGCCACGTTCTCCAGGCACTTTTCCACCTTGTCGAAGGAATCGATGTATTGCAGCTCTTCCGTGCCGTTCATCTTCACGGCGGTAAAGCCGCGATCCACGGCGCTCTTGGCGGCAGCGGCGGTATCGGCCGGCCGGTCGCCACCGATCCACGAATACACGCGGATGCGATCGCGCACATTGCCGCCCAGCAGTTGCGACACCGGCACGCCCAGGTGCTTGCCCTTGATGTCCCACAGGGCCTGGTCGATGCCGGCCAACGCGCTCATGTGGATGGCGCCGCCGCGATAGAAGCCGCCACGGTACAGCACGGTCCAGTGGTCTTCGATGTTGCGCGGGTCTTTGCCGATCAGGTAGTCGGACAGTTCTTCAACGGCGGCGGCCACCGAGTGCGCGCGGCCTTCCACGACGGGTTCGCCCCAGCCGACGATGCCTTCGTCCGTTTCGATTTTCAGGAAGCACCACCGGGGCGGCACGATGTAAGTGTTGAGCTTGGTGATCTTCATGCTTGGGTCTCCTTCACGGAATAGGCGCGTTGCCAGGCCGCGATGAATGCGCGGGCGTTCTGGCCGACTTCGGTGGCCGTCAGGCCGGGTTTGTACAAGGCGGAGCCCAGGCCGAAGCCGCTGGCGCCCGCCTGGGCAAAGACGGAAATGTTGTCGGGCGTGATGCCGCCCACGGGCACCAGCGCAATCGGCGGGCGCATCACGGCGCGCCATGCCTTGAGCACGGCCGGGCCCAGCTGTTCAGCGGGAAACATCTTCAGCACGTCGGCGCCGGCGGCCAGCGCGGCGAACGCCTCGGTGGGCGTGGCGACGCCCGGGCACGACGCCATGCCCAGCGCCTTCGCGGCGCGGATGACGGCGGCGTCGCTGTGCGGCATGACGATCAATTCACCGCCTGCGTCCTGCACGCGCGCGCAGTCATCGGGGTTGAGCACGGTGCCCGCGCCGATCAGGCAGTCGGTGGGCAGCGCGGCGCGCATGGCGCGGATGCTGGTCAACGGGTCCGGTGAATTCAGCGGTACTTCGATCAGGCGAAAGCCTGCGGCATACAGTTCGCTGCCTATGCCTTCCGCTTCGTGCGGCTGGATGCCGCGCAGGATGGCGATCAGGCCGCAGTGGGCCATGGCGGTTTGCAGTCCGGTGTGGTTCATGTCGATGTCCTAGGCGGAAGCCGAAGTGAGAGGGGGGGCCTTGACCAGCCCGGCGCAGACGGCCAGGTGCCACAAGCCGCGTTCGGTGGCGTTCTGCGCTTGTTCGGGCGTGCCCAGCCCGTAGTGCTGCATGGCCACGATGTAGCGTTCGCAAAGGGCGGGGTCGCCGCACAGCACGATGCGCGGCAGCTCGCCTTGTTCGTGCAGCATGCGGGCCAGCGCGGCGATTTCATGGCCGATCAACAGGCCCGACAGATAGTCGGCCTGCGACGTTGATGCCAGTTCGCCAGTCAGGCCCAGAGCGCGCGTACTGAAGATGGTGGACAAGACGCCCGCGCGGCCGGCAGGTGCGCCGGCCACTTTTACGCCACGTTCGAAAGCGGCCATATCGGGGGCGGGCGCTTCGCTCATGGTGCGGCCCAGGATGGTGTGGCCGCGCAGCACGGCGTAGACCTCGCCGGTCATGAAGGTGTCGAAGTGCGTGACGCGGCCACGGCGGGCGTTGACCCATTTGGAATGCGTGCCCGGCAGGCCGATCAGCACGTTGTCGGCCGGGTGCGCGTCCGAGCCGCGCGTTTGGTCGAACATCACGCCGAACACCTGCGTTTCCTCCCCGCGCATGACGTTGGGCAGGCCATGGCGCTGGATCAGGCCGGGCACGATGTGCAGCGGCGTGGCGTTCGGGCCGGCGGCGTGGCGTTCGACCACGGTCAGCAAGGTGCCGATGCGTTCGAGGTCGACGGGTACGTCCAGGTAGGCAGCTTCCTGCCAGCCCTGGGCGCTGCCGACCATGCCGCAGGCGATGACGGGTAGCGTGGGTTCGGCGCGCAGCCAATCGCCGCAGGCCTGATCGAACGCCAGGTCAAAGCCCGACAGCGGCGTGCTGGCCGCGCCGTCCTGCAAAGGCTGCGGCAGGCGCATGATGCCCCAGGGCAGGTGGCGGGTGTCCAGCGTGCGGCCGGCGTTGTCCAGCCGGTACGCGCGTAGCGAAGAGGTGCCCCAGTCCAGCGCGATAAGCGCCGCGCGGGCGGGCGTTGCGGGTGTCATCGGTAGTGTCTCGTCATTGGCCGCCTTGCCTCGCTTGCTTCCCGTGCTGCGCGTGCGTGTCGGCGCGGGCGAGGGCGTTGCGGCCTT
The DNA here is from genome assembly GCF_001571245.1 of Achromobacter piechaudii NBRC 102461. Classification (GTDB taxonomy): domain Bacteria; phylum Pseudomonadota; class Gammaproteobacteria; order Burkholderiales; family Burkholderiaceae_B; genus Achromobacter; species Achromobacter piechaudii. Next base: position 304,401 of record NZ_BCTK01000006.1, read on the forward strand.
GTTGTCTTGATGCGCACCGTCGTTGGAAAAGGCCGGTGCGCGTTGGGAAAAAATTCTAGATCAGAGCTTGAAAAATCTCAAAATATAGAATTAAATCCCACATACAGGGAATTTGAGGGGTGCGAAGCGCGGGTTGTTATTGACGGCGTGCCGCTCGCCAGCACGGGTGGCGCCGCTGATTGCCGGTTGATTCGCGTGTGCCGGATTGTTGGGGTGCTTTGTCGCCAGGTGCCGGCCACGTCTGCATCGCCTCGCTCCCCTTTCCTGCGCTTACCACCCGGCCGCTTCTTCGCCGAGTAGCAGCGCCACCGTCCACCCGGTCGTGATGCAGCTTCGGCCGCCGCGTCATCCCGGGTATGCTTGCCCGCTTCTTGCTGTACATCCACGTTTCATGACCACTTCTCCGACCGACACTCCCATCCCCACGCTTGATCCCGACGCCGCCGCGCCCGCTGGCACGCAGACATTGATGCGCGGCCTGGCGGTGGTGCAGGCGGTGGCGGATGGCGCGCGTGACTTGAAAGACATTTGCGCGCGCATCGGCGTGGCGCGCAGCACCACCCACCGCCTGGCCAGCTGCCTCGTGCAAGAGCGCTATCTACGCGCCTTGCCGGGCGTGGGTTATGTGTTGGGGCCCAAGCTGATCGAACTGGGCTTTCAGGCGCGCGAGGCCTTTCCGATGGCGACGCTGGCGCGCCCCTATCTGGACGCGCTGGCTGCGGAAACGGGCGACACCATTCATCTGGCGGTGCGCGACGCCGACGAAGTGCTGTATCTGGAAAAGATCCCCGGCAAGAAGGGGCTGGAAATGCGTTCGCGCGTGGGGCACCGCATGCCGCTGGCCGCGACGGGGGTGGGCAAGGCGCTGCTGCTTGATACCGAAGAACCGCAATGGAAGGCGCTGCATCGCATCGGCGCGCCGGTGTCTTCGCGCGCGCCGGGCGGTCAGCAAAGCTGGGAAGCGTTCCGCGACCGTATGCGTGAATACGCGGCGCAGGGCTATGCGTTCGACCTGGAAGACAACGAGCCGTCGATCCGCTGCGTGGCCGCGCCCGTGCGCGACGCATCGAGCGGCATCGTGGCGGCGATCAGCGTGTCCAGCACCGTGCCGTACATGTCGCTGGAACGCATGCGCGACATGGTGGCGGTGGTGCAGGGCACGGCCGCCAGGATTTCGGCGGAAATGGGCTGGAGGGTGGACCGCGCCTGAGGCGGACCGGCTATCCGGTGGTCCGGCGATCCGGCGGCCGGCGCTCCGGCGGCCGGCGATCCGGTCGTCTTTATTCCAGCGGCAGCGTCAGCACGCCCTGCGGGGCGGGGCGCATCATCACGCGGCGATACCAGGCAGACAGCGCCGGGGTTTCCGGACGCTCGATGGGCAGGGCCAGCCAGCGGTGCGCCGCGCAGACCAGCGCGATGTCGCCCATGGTCAGATGACGGCCCGCGATGAACTCGCGCCCCTGCAAGGCCTGATCCAGAATCAGCGCGCGGGCGTTGGAACGCTTGACCGAGTTGTCGATGGCGGCCTGGTCGCGCTTGTCTTGCGGCGTGCGGATCAGCCCCAGGAAAGCCGGTCCCATGGCGCCTTGCCATTCGGTCGCCTGCCAGTCCATCCAGCGGTCGGCGTCCGCGCGCAGGCAGGCGTCTTCCGGCCACAAGGTGCCTACGCCGTAGCGCGAGGCCAGATAGCGCACGATGGCGTTCGATTCCCACAGCACGAAGCCGCCATCGTCGATGACGGGCACGGTGCGATTGGGATTGAGCTTGGCGAATTCCGGCGTGTCGACCACGCCGAACGGCCCGCCCGCCTGGATAAACGTATGCGGCAGCGCCAGTTCACGCACGGCCAGCATGACTTTCTGCACGTTGACGGATGTCAGGCGTCCCCAGATCTTCAACATAAGCAATCCTTCAAGAGTGTCAGGCGGGCGGCAACTGCCGCCGCGCAAAGCCGCTGTCGCGCGAAAAACGCGTCCAGTTGAAAGCAGGCCCGGGGTCAGTCTTGCGCCCCGGGGCAATATGTTCGTGGCCCCAGGCCGCCGCCAGCGGATAGCGGGCGCGCAGCACCGGCGTCAGCTTGCGCAGCGCCACGTATTGCTCGTCGGCGTAGGGCAGGGTGTCCGTGCCTTCCAGTTCGATGCCGATGGAAAAATCATTGCAGCGCTCGCGTGAGCCGAAGCGGGACACGCCGGCATGCCAGGCGCGCTGATCCGTGGACACGAACTGGATGATGCGCCCATCGCGCCGAATAAAGAAGTGGGCCGACACGCGCAGGCCGCGCAGTCGTTCCAGCCAGGGATGCGAGGAATAATCCAGCGTGTTCAGGAACAGCCCGGCAACTTCCGGGCCGCCGAATTGGCCGGGGGGCAGGCTGATGTTGTGCAGCACCAGCAACGAAACCTGCGCGTCAGCGGGACGCGAGTCGTGGTTGGGCGAAGGCAGCAAAGTGACGCCAGGGGCGGGCGCAAGCCAGCCGTGTCGATCCAGAAGCAGGGCCATGGGAGAGAACATGCGTGTTGAATCCAACGGGCATTATGCCGTGGTCGCCGCCGCGTCCCAAATCCGCGCCAGGCGCGCGATGCGCTACTTGCGAGCGGGGCCCAAGGCGGCGTGCTCGGTGCTGCACCAGGTCTTGCCGTTCAGCAGCACGGCTTCGGAACGCGGCAGATGGATGCCGCAATGCGCACAGCGCACCATCGATTCCGGGGCAGCAGGCGAGGGCGGCTTGGGGCGGCCCTTGACGGGCTCGCCGGCTTGACGCGCGGCCGCCATGCGGGCGGCGATGCGGGCGACGAACAGCACCGCGATGATCAGAACGATCCAGAACAGCAACTTGCCCACGTCAGCCTCGATGCAGAATCATTTCCAGCACGAACCGACTGCCGGTGTACGCCAGAATCAAAAATCCAAAACCCGTCAGCGTCCAGCGCAGCGCGACGCGGCCGCGCCAGCCCCAAACATGGCGGCCGACCAGCAGCACGCCGAAAGTCAGCCAGGACAGCAGCGTGAAGACGGTCTTGTGGTCGAACGGCAGGATCTTGCCCGTCAGCTTCATGGACGCCACCGACCCCGAACCCACGGCCAGCGTCAGCACGATGAAACCGATCCAGATAATACGGAACAGCAGTTGTTCCTGCACCAGCAACGGGGGTTGCGAGTCCAGCACGCGGCCGATGATGCTGCGTTCGGCGGGCGCGTCCAGCGGCCGGTGCAGGTGGCGGTCCAGCAGGGCCATCATCATGGCGTGCAGCGCGGCGATGGTGATCAGGCCATACGCGGCCAGGGCGATCAGCAGGTGCACGCGCAGCCAGGCGTCGTTGGCGTGGGGTACGAACTGCCCTTGTGGGAACACGGCGGCCAGCGCGCTGGCCAGCGCGGCCGCGGGTAACAGCAGCAATTGCAGGCCGTCGATGCGCACCAGCAGGCTTTCCAGCCAGAAGACCACCATGCCGAGCCAGATGGCGGCGGACAGGGCCAGTGCCCACCCAATGAACAGATGCTGGTCGCCCAGCATCGATTGTTGCAATCCGATTCCATGAAGAACCAGGGCCCCCAGCAGGCAAAGACGGGCGATTTTGCCCGTCTGCTCTACTTCCCCGGCGCCGGCCAGGCGGATCCAGAGTGACCCCCCTAGCACTGCGTACGCCAAGGCAGCCGCTGTGTGAAATACAATGCCGAGTGACATAGAAACCGTTGTCTGGATGGGGCCTTGGGGTGCGTGCCACCCGAAAGCGCAGAATCCGCGCCTGCGGCCACCGTTCAATCAACTAGTTTAAGCGGAAACGCCTCTCATGCTCGATAACCTAACTCAACGCCTTTCGCGCGTCGTCAAGACGCTGCGCGGTGAAGCCCGCCTGACCGAGGCCAACACCCAGGAGATGCTGCGCGAAGTGCGCATGGCGCTGCTGGAAGCCGACGTGGCGCTGCCCGTCGTGCGTGAATTTGTCGCCCGCGTGAAAGAAAAAGCGCTGGGCGAAGAAGTGGCCGCCAGCCTCAGCCCGGGCCAAGCCCTGGTGGGCGTCGTCCACAAGGAACTGACCGCCTTGATGGGCGGCGACCTGGGCGCCGATTCCAACGAATTGTCGCTGGCGGTGCAGCCGCCCGCCGTCATCCTGATGGCCGGCCTGCAAGGCGCGGGTAAAACCACCACCACCGGCAAGCTCGCCCGCTGGCTGTCCGAAGGCCAGCACACGCAGCACGGCCGCAAGACTGGCAAGAAGAAAGTGCTGGTGGTGTCCGCCGACGTGTATCGTCCGGCCGCTATCGATCAGCTCAAAAGCGTGGCGGCGCAGGTCGGCGTCGACTTCCTGCCGTCCGACCCCAGCCAGAAGCCCGAAGACATTGCGCGCGGCGCAGTGGACCACGCTCGCCGTCACCACTATGACGTGCTGATCCTGGATACGGCCGGCCGCCTGGGCATCGACGAAGCCATGATGCGCGAAATCCGCGCGCTGCATGATCTGGTCAAGCCGGTGGAAACGCTGTTTGTCGTGGACGCCATGCAGGGCCAGGACGCGGTCAACACCGCGCGCGCCTTCGCCGATGCGCTGCCCCTGACCGGCGTGGTGCTGACCAAGCTGGACGGCGACGCCCGTGGCGGCGCGGCCCTGTCGGTGCGCCACGTCACCGGCAAGCCGCTGAAGTTTGTCGGTGTGTCGGAAAAGCTGGATGGCCTGGAGCCGTTCTACCCCGACCGCATGGCGCAACGCGTGCTGGGCATGGGCGACATCGTGTCGCTGGTCGAGCAGGCGCAAAAGAACATCGACATCGCCGATGCGCAAAAGCTGGCGGCGAAGATCAAGTCGGGCAACAAATTCGACCTGAACGATTTCCGCGATCAGCTTGGCCAGGTGAAAAAGCTGGGCGACATGGGCTCGTTGCTTGAAAAGCTGCCAGCTCAGTTCCAGCAGGCCGCGGGTCAACTGCAAGGCGGCCAGGCCGAAAAGCAGCTGCGCCGCACAGAAGGCATCCTGAATTCCATGACCGCCGCCGAACGCGCCAAGCCCGAGCTGATCAAGGCTTCCCGCAAGCGCCGCATCGCTACCGGTTCCGGCGTGCCGGTCCAGGAAGTCAATCGCCTGCTGGCTCAGTTCGAGCAGATGCAAGGCATGATGAAGCAGATGAAGAAGGGCGGCATGGCGAAGATGATGCGCGCCATGGGCGGCATGAAGGGCCTGGGCCGCTTCGGCATGAAGTGATGCCTGGACGATGGGGCCGTTATCCCCGTGGTAGCGGCCCTTCTGCCTGACGAGGTGTGGGGCGGCGCCTGCGCCAGACAAAAAAAATGGCCAGACATTGCGTCTGGCCAAGCAATCGCGGCAGGCAGGGGGCGGCGTACCGCGACACAATCCGGAAAACGCATGGGTGTTCTCCGGCTTGTCGAATTCAATGCGCGTTCACGACAGCGGCGGAATGCGCAGCACCTGGCCCGGGTAGATCTTGTCGGGGCTGGTCAGCATGGGTTTGTTGGCTTCGAAGATCAGCGTGTTCTTTGCGCCCTGGCCCTTGCCGTACTGCGCTTCGGCGATCTTCCACAGGTTGTCGCCCTTCTGCACCGTATACATCTTGGCTTCCGGCGTGGCCTGCTTGGCCTTCAACTGGTTGTCCACCGCCGCCACGCCCACCGTGTTGCCCAGCGCCAGCGCAATCTTCTCGGCCGCTTCCGTGCTGGCCGCTTCGCCCGCAACGGTGACCTTGTCGCCATCCACCGTAATCTGCAAGCCGTCGGCGTTCAGGCCGTGCTTATCCAACTCTTTCTTCAACTCGTCCGCCGTCGCGGCCTTGGCCTCGCTGGCGCCGAAGAGCTTTTCGCCTACGTCCTTGATGAAATTGAGCAGACCCATAGTGTTTCCTTTATCTGTCCTGCGGTGAGAAAACCAAGTGCCTTCCTGGCGCGCGGCGAGGCAACATGCTTCTTGAAGCGTGCTTGCCGAGGCGCCAACAGCAACGATTATTACTCGCGCAATCCTCCCCAGACGAGAGGGCACGGTGTAACAGGTTGCTAGGAGCTTGCCAGACTACGCAACAATGCTCACCTCTTTGCACTGCGACTCGCGCGCTTGGCGCAAACCTCGTCGTGCAAGCCCTGTAATAAGGACAGCGCCACACGCGCGCCATGACAAAGGGCCGCTGATTTCAGCGGCCCTTCTTCAAGCGTTTGCAAAACGGCAAATGCGATGGAAGGCGATCAGCCCCCGCCCACGGCAACCACGATTTCGATCTGATCGCCATCGTTCAATGTGGTCTGCTCGTGCTGGCTCTTGGGCACGATCTCGCCGTTGCGTTCCACGGCCACCCGCTTGCCGGCATAGCCCAGCGTTTGCAGCAGTTCGATGACGGTAGTGTCCAGCGGAAATTCGCGCGCGTCGCCGTTCAGGGTGATGTGCATGTCAGGGGTCCTCACTGTTTTGCGTAAGCGTCGGTGGCGGCGATCAGGCGCGCCAGCGTGCCGGGTTCATCAAAGGCGTGGCCCGCGTCGGGCACCAGATGGAAGTCGGCCTCGGGCCACGCGCGATGCAGGTCCCAGGCAGTGCGCGCGGGCGTGCATACGTCGTAGCGGCCTTGCACGATGGTGCCGGGAATGCCACGCAGCTTGTGCGCGTCGCGGATCAACTGGCCTTCTTCCATGAAACCCGCGTTGAAGAAGTAATGGTTTTCGATGCGCGCAAACGCCAGCGCGGCACGGTCGGCGGCGTGGCTTTGCTGATGGCGGGGGCTGGGCAGCAAGGTGATGGTGCTGTCTTCCCACTTGCTCCACGCCTTGGCTGCGCGCAATTGCTCGGCCGGGTCATCGCCCGTCAGGCGCTTGTGATACGCCGTCACCAGATCGCCGCGCTCGGCTTCCGGAATGGGCGCCAGGTATTCTTCCCAGCGATCCGGAAACAGCCACGATGCGCCTTCCTGATAGAACCACTGGATTTCCGCGCGCCGCAAACCGAAGATGCCGCGCACGACCAGTTCGCTGGTGTGCGCGGGATGCGTCTCTGCATACGCCAGCGCCAGTGTCGAACCCCACGATCCGCCGAACACCAGCCATTTCTCGGCGCCCATGATCTCGGTGCGCAGGCGCTCGATGTCGGACACCAGGTGCCAGGTCGTGTTGTTCTCCAGGCTGGCGTGCGGCTTGGAACGGCCACAACCGCGCTGATCGAACAGCAGCACGTTGTAGCGCTGCGGATCGAACAGTTGGCGATGCACGGGCGAACAACCGCTGCCAGGTCCGCCGTGCAGGAACACCGCGGGCTTGCCGTTCGGATTGCCCGACATTTCCCAATAGATCTGGTGTCCGTCTCCGGTATCCAGCATGCCGTGGCGGTAAGGTTCGATCGGCGGATAGAGCATCAGGCGACTCGCTTGAAGATCAGGTCCCAGACGCCGTGGCCCAGACGCAGGCCGCGTGTCTCGAATTTGGTCAGGGGGCGGTAATCGGGGCGCGGCGCGTAGCCGTCGACCGTATTGGCCAACAGCGGCTCACCGCTGAGGACTTCCAGCATCTGCACCGCGTAGTCTTCCCAGTCCGTGGCGCAATGGATGTAGCCGCCCGGCGCGATGCGGCTGGCCAGCAGCGACACGAACGCGGGTTGCAGGAGGCGGCGCTTGTGGTGGCGCTTCTTGGGCCACGGATCCGGAAAGTACACGTGTACGCCAGCCAGCGAGTCCGGCGCGATCATGTCACGCACGACCTCCACGGCATCGTGCTGAATGATGCGCAGGTTCGAGATGTTCGAATCTTCGATGCGGCGCAGCAGCGAGCCCACGCCGGCATTGAACACTTCCACGCCCAGGAAGTTGTCGTCGGGGCGTGCCAGCGCGATCTTCTCGGTGGTCTCGCCCATGCCAAAGCCAATCTCAAGCACCGTCGGCGCTTGGCGGCCAAACGCGGTGGCCGGGTCAAGGCGGCGCGGCGCATACGGGATGGACCATTCGCCCATCAGGCGTTCCAGCGCGGCCAATTGACCTTGGGTGATGTGGCCGCGGCGATGCACGAAGCTGCGGATATGCGTCGCGCCCGGGCTGTTCGGCGCATGGGCAGTGCTGGCCAGCGCGGCCTGGGTTTCAGCGGAAACGGAGGAGGGCGCGGCAGTGGCAGCAGCAGCGGATGCCGGCGCAGCGGCGGCGATGTCGGCGGTCGTGTCGGAGGTGTTCACGGGGGGCGTCGCGGGCTTGTCCGCGGGGTTGTTCGTATTCATAGCCCCGAATTGTAGTGGCAGGGGCCGCGCGCCGGAGTCGGCTGGATGGACTAAATTAGGGACGGCTTAATCCGGCACGATTTGGCGGATGCGCGGCCACGCCGAAAATCCCGCATCTGAACGCGAAAAACCCGCGCTATAATCGCCGACTCTGCCGTGGCCCCGCGCCTCGGCACGACACCCGAGCGGGTGTAGTTCAATGGTAGAACGGCAGCTTCCCAAGCTTCATACGAGGGTTCGATTCCCTTCACCCGCTCCAATCACTCTCCCTGCGCGTGCTTTCCCATGTCGATGGGGCGTCGATGCTTGAGCATGGCGCTCCCGGATTCGCCTGCCGGACAAGCGCAAGCCCCCTGACAAGAATTACATGGGGGCGTACTCAAGCCCGGCCCGCTTCCGCGCGGAACTCCGCGTGCGCCGAGAAGGCGCTTGCTGTCAGCTCAATGTCCGCGCCCGCAATGCCAGCCCGACGCGCCGCGTCCCGCCAACCATCGACCGCTGCCGCGACTTCTTCAATTACCTGACGAGCCTGGTCATCGCGCATTCCATAGAAAGCCGCAGTGCCCAGAACCGTCGTCAAGCTCGGCCGATTGTCCACATCGTCGATGTTCAGGACATGCTCGGCTTTATCGATGTTCGGATTGACATCGAACGCCGGAGCAAGACGCCACCCCGTCTTGCCAAGCACGAAGCCGTGATTGCGCAAATGATCGTCGCGGCTGCCGACCGCGACGTTGAATGCCACGCGACGCAATAGCTGCGCCAAGTCCGAGCCTGCATGATCCGCATCTCCCTGGGCGCGGATGAACTGGGCCAGTTCCAGGTAGCTCGTGCCCTCGCTCTGCGCTCTGCGCAGCAGCGTCATTGCGGACGCATAGAAGCGCCGGGCGCCAGACACGCGATCGAACCTTTGCACGCAGAAAGTGTGAAAGTCGTTGCCCAACTTGATCAGCTTTGCAGGCGGCACCTCTATGCGGGCATTGCGTGCTAGTTGGTGAACGACATACTCCCACGCCCCGACATCGCGGTCATCGTCGCGGGCGGGGAACTTGGCGATCCAAAGCGAGCCGTCGGCTTGCGTGAAGTTGGCCTTCGGCCTGGCCCCGCCCAACGAGGCTCCTGGTGCGACGAGCACCGTCAACCATCTGCGCAACGCGTCCAGGTCGTCGATGCGCCGGCTGCTGAGTTGATAGGCCACGGCTTCCAGTTCGCGCAGACTTGTCACGGGGGGCGCTGCCAGCTTCTCGTCACCGAGGAATGTCTCCGTGCCCGGCAGGCGAAAGCGCAACGCACCTTGGCGCGTCTGGTCCTGGACGCCGATCAGGAAGTCCCAGGCATAAAGGGTGCGCAGGGGACGCTTTTCGTCCTTGGCCTGCAGGGCCTCGCGGCGCTTCATGAGCGTTTGGCCCCAGCGGTCAGGCGACGAGTCCAGAAAAATGCCGAAATTGCCCAGTTCCGGTTTCGGAAAGAAGGGATGCTCGTCCAAAGACAGATCGGGGTCCAACGCGAAGGCGCGGGGTTCTTTCAGCCAATCCCGTTCATAGTGAAAGCGGATCTGGCCTCGGTCATGGGCAAGCGTGCCGACCAGACTTGCTGGGCCAAGGTCATCGTCCAGCCAGACTTCCAGGACGTTATTCAGCTTTCTCATGCAGATTCCTCGCCATCGGAGTCGGGCGGCGAGGGAGTCCTTTTTCGCTTGGGGCGCGGCGGTGGCTCAAGTGCCAGATCCTGCAACTTGCGTCCGATCCGATCGTCTGCGGCCAGCAGCTTGAGATCGTCTTCAAGACCCAGTACGGCCAACACTCGGACATAGGTCCCCAATGTGGCGCCTGGGTCGCCGGCCTCGACTTTGTACACCGTGGTTCGGGACACCCCAGCTCGCTGCGCCACCACCGTATTGCTCAACTTGCGCCGCTTGCGAGCCAGGCGCAGCCGTTCACCCAGCTCAGAGAGTAGGCGTTGCTCTTGCGGAAAGACGACGGGTGGTTTGCGAGGCATGTCCGCTATTAAAGTCAAAAAATAGAAATTTTGTCCATAATAAAGGAAATATATACGTTTTGATCTGCTAATTCTTACAAGCCTCAAGCTCCCAAGCTCCAGCCGATCCGCGGCATCGCGCGCCTTGCCAGCCACCGCGCTAAGGCAACCCCGCCTTACCCGCCAGCGGCCGCGCGCGGGTTGCGCTGCCCAGGATCAGCAGCGTCGAGACGATGATCATTGCCGCCCCGAGCAGCACGGCGGGCGTCAGCGCTTCTCCCAGGAAGGCGACGCCCCAGACGATTCCGAATAGCGGAGTCAGGAACGCGACCATCATCGCGCGCGCCGGACCGATGTCGCGGACCAGGCGGAAATAGAGCAGAAAGCCCAGTCCGCTGCTCAACACGCCCAGGCCCAGTACGTTGAGCGCGATGTTCAGATCCACCTGTCCCTGCGGGGGCGCGACGAACCAGAAGGGCAGCAGCGCCACGGCGGCGAACAATTGCGCGCAGCCAGCCGACTCCAGCGGATTGACATGCGAGGCGCAGCGCTTGATGTAGATGCCCGCGCTCGCGTACGAGGCGGCGGCGGCCAGACAGGCCAGGATGGCGGAGACGAAGGATGCCGAGGCGGCCATGGGCGGACCGACGCCGGTGATCGTGGCCACGCCGAGCAGTCCCAGGAGCAGGCCGACGCCCTTGGTCCGCGTCATCGAATCGCCCAGCCATAGCACCGAGAATACGGTTCCGAATAGCGGCGTCGTGGCGTTGATGATGGCGGAGTACGACGCCGGAATGTGCTGGGCCGCGTACGAGAACATCAGGAAAGGCAGGCCGACGTTGAAGGCGCCCACGATGGCGTATTGACGCCAATGCGCGCGCCAGCGGGGCTTGAACCGGATCAGCGCGAAGTACAGCAGCAACACGCCCGCGCCGATCGCCACGCGCAAGTCCGCCGTCACGACGGGCCCCAGCACGGGCTCCACCACGCGCATGAAAATGAACGACGCTCCCCAGACGGCGCTGAGCACCAGCAGCCGCAACCAATCCCCACCGCGCATGATTATTCTCCTGGTCTTGCCTGAAGCCTGCGCCGGGTCGGCCCGATCCTGGCGCGGCTCGCCGTGCGATGCCGGCGGCTAGCGCCGGGCGCGCGTCGGATGTCCAACTTCAGGCGATCCAACGTGCGGCGCGCATCGCTGTCCGGACGTCCGCGCAACCGGACCCAACGCATCTCATTGTGCAAACCGCCGCATCGCGTGTGCGATGTATTCGGCCTTGCTGATCCGCCCGTCCCCATCGGCGTCCATGGCGGCCAGTTGTTCGTCCGTCATTTCTTTCACGAGGATTCCGTTGCTGAGGTAGCCGTCCGCGTTCAAATCTTGTTTGTTGAACGCGCGCTCCATTTGCGCCCGGTAGTCTGCGGCCGTCACGACCGCATCGGGGGGCGCGGGCTGCGCGATGGCCTGGGCAGCCGGCACGGCCAGCATGAGCACAAGCGCCAACGCGCGAACAGGTGGCTTCATCGTTTTCCTCTGCAGGTTCAGCGACGCCATATCGTAAGCCAATCGCAGTCAGGCCGCGCCGCATGGAGTGATAACGCAGACACGCGTCACGGGCACCGCCCCGGCCCACGCCAACCGCGCCTCTGCGCTGAAAAGCGGCGCGGGCTTTTAGCGCTAGGCCACCACCAGCGCCGGTTGATAGAAGCAATAACCGCTGCTGCGCAACGTCTTGACTGGCAGCGTCTGCCCGCTCGCGTCTTCCACGCGGCGGCGCAGCCGGCGCATCTGGGTATCGAGCCGCCGCTGGTCGTAATCAAGAAAGTCAAAGCCGAGTGCTTCGATGATCTGGCGGCGGCTGATGTTTTCGCCGGCCTGGCTCATCAGGCAGCGCAGCACGATCAGGTCCTGGTGCGACAGCGACACGGGGGGCGCGTGCGGGATGATCAAGCGGCGCGGGCCCACTTCCAGCGTCCAGGCGCTGGGGGCGGCCTGGGCCGGCGCTTGTTGCAGCCCCAGCCGGCGCACCAGCGCCGACAGCACTGCCGCCAATTCGTCCAGGTCGCAGCCCTTGCCCAGGTAATGATCGGCGCCGATGCCCAGGCCCGAGATGCGGTCCGCGCTGGTCTGGCGCGCACTGAGCACCACGATGCCGACCTGCTGGCCTTCCTGGCGCAGCCGTTGGATCAGGTCCAGTCCGCAACCATCGGGCAGGCCGATGTCGATGATGGCCAGGCGATGGCGGGCGGCGTCGAAATGATGATCGAATTCGCGCAGGCTGGAGACGCAGCGCGGCGCATAGCCCAGCTCTTCCAGGAACTCGCCCAGCTCTTGGCGCAGCACCGGTTCATCTTCGAGCAGGATGACGTCAAGCATGCGGACTGCCTGCCGGAACTTCGTGTGAGGGGTGGTGTAATCTGCGTGGCTGCACGGGATTGCGACTTGATGAAACGGAAATATTACCCCACGCTCTGGGCATGGCTGGCGCTGTTTACGCTGGGCGTTATTGCCGCGATGGCGGGCGTAGCAACGGCGCATGCCGAGCCGTTGCGGCTGGATGCGAAGGCGCCTTTCGTGGATGCGGCAGGCCACCTCGAACGCCTGAACGACCCATCGGGCGCGTTGACGGCAAGCCAGGCGGGCCAGGCCCCCGGCTGGACGCCGCTGCCCGGCAGCCTGAGCGCAGGTTTCACTTCCGACACGGTATGGATGCGCCTGCCCTTGCAGGTCGACGACGTGCCGCGCGGCGGCTGGATGCTGCGCCTGAGCAATTCCTTGCTGGACGATGTCAGCATCTATCTGGCCGATACCGATGCCGGCCCATGGACCTTGCTGGGCCGCAGCGGTGAAGACGTGCCGCGCCGCAATTGGCCGGTGGATTACCGCAGTCCCGTGATTCAGTTCGACCCGCCCGCGCCGGGCGCCTACGTGATCCTCGCGCGGCTGCAAAGCAAGAACGCCGTGGCCACCCGGTTCGAAGTCTGGCAGCGGCTGGCGTTTGATAACCAGTCACGCCGCGAGGGCCTGTTGTTCGGCCTGTACTTCGGCTTCTACCTGCTGCTGATCTGCGTGCACGCCGTGTTCTGGTGGGCCACGCGCGCGCCCATGAGCGGCCTGTTCCTGGCCTACATCGGCAATTGTGTGTTCAACGAGGTCATGTCGCTGGGCCTGGTGCAGCAGTTGACGGGCCTGCCCGTGCAGTGGAGCGACCGGATGCTGGGCGTGGGCATCGCCGTCAGCCTGCCGGTGGCCTTGCGTATCGCCTTCGCGCAGTTGAACCTGGCGGCGCTGTATCCGCGTGCCGTGCGCGCGACAGAGGCGATTTTCTGGGGCATCGCGGCGGCGTGTTCAACCCTGGTCGTGACCGGAAATTATGCCTGGGGCATCCAGCCGGTCCAGGTGTTGGCGCTGGGCTTGATCGTCGGTTTTTCGGCGTTGGCGGTGTACCTGCTGAAGAAGGGCTGGCGGCCAGCGCGCCTGTTTGCGTTGGCGTTCGGTGTGTTCTATTTCAGCGTGCTGATCGCGTTCCTGCGCAACCTGGGCGTGCTGCCCGTCAACGCGTTCACAGAATACGTATCCACGGCGGGCACCATGCTGCATATGCTGCTGCTCAGTCTCATCATCGTGGGGCGTCACGAACGCCAGCGCCGTGAAAAAGAACGCGAACAGGCGAACCTCGCGGCGGACCTGGCGCGCCAGCACAGCCACCGGCTGGAACAGGAAGTGGCGCTGCGCACGATTGAAATGCAAGGCGAAATCCAGCGCCGCGTGCAGTTGGAAGACGAGCTGCGTTCGTCGCTGGAATCCGAGCGCCGTGTGTTTGCCGAGCAGCGTGAATTCGTCGCCATGGTGTCGCACGAATTCCGCACGCCGCTGGCGATCATCACCACGTCCGCGCAGCAGTTGGGCCGCAATCTGAGCGCGCCGGTGGAAAAGAGCCTGGCGCGTTGCGGCAACATCCGCGAAGCCGCCATGCGCCTCTTGGCGCTGGTGGACGAATACCTCACGCACGACCGCATGCGCGAACCCAGCGCGGCGCTGCGGCTCACGCAGTGCGACCTGCTGGCGCTGCTGGCCGACCTGGACCGGGAGTTTCCCGCCGGACGCATCCAGTGCGTCTATGGCCAGGGCGACCAGGTGCTGCTCAGTGATGCGGGCATGCTGCGCATTGCCTTGCGCAACCTGCTGGCCAATGCCGACAGGCACTGCCCGCCGGGGCGCGCGGTCCGCGTGACGCTGCGCGAGGAAGCCGATGTCATGCACATCGAAGTCGCCAACTCGGGCGACCGCATCCCCTCCGCCGAACAGCAGCGCCTGTTCCAGAAGTACTACCGTGGCCCGAACGCCATGCGTCATCCCGGGGCGGGGCTGGGCTTGTATCTGGTCCGGACGATCGCCGAGCGCCTGGGCGGCACGGTATTCCTCAAGAACGGAGGCGGGTCCGAGCCCGTTTGTTTCTGCCTGAGCCTGCCCCGTCATCGGGCGAGCGACGCGCTGGCGTAACCCCGTCCTCTGTCTCCGCCTCGACGGGTTCGCTTGTCGACATCCGACAATGTGTTGCGCAGCCGCATCAATATGTATCTGCCTTGATTTTCAAGGCGAACACAACTTGCGCGCATCTTCTGGCTATGTCTGCTTACACCGAAAATTTACAGGGCAGACTCAGCCAAATCTCAGAATTGCTTAGATTTGCTCAGATTTGAGGACGCAATCATCGGTATATTTCAGCAGCGAAATTTACAAATTGTGACGCTGCCCGTTTCAGGAATATCCCATGAAGAAGCCCTCCCTCAATCACGTATTCCGCCTGGTCTGGAATGACGCCCTGGGCGTTTACGTCCCGGTTGCCGAACACGCCAGCGCCCGTCGCAAACGCAACGCCTCCAGCGCCGCCGCTCTGAGCGCCGCGCTGCTCTTGTCCGGACCGGCGCTTGCCGCGGACCTGCCCACGAGCGGCAACGTGGTGGCGGGGTCGGGCTCGATCAGCCAGAACGGCACGTCGATGACGATCAACCAGCAGACCGGCAAGATGGCCATCGACTGGCAGGGCTTTTCGATCGGCAAGGGCAACAGCGTCACATTCAACCAGCCGGGCCGCGATGCGGTCGCGCTGAACCGGGTGCTGGGCCCCGACGTGTCGGTGATCCAGGGTGCGCTCAATGCCAACGGGCAGGTGTTCCTGGTCAACCCGAACGGGGTCGTGTTCACGCCGACCGCGCAGGTGAACGTGGGCGGCATCGTGGCCAGCACGCTCAATATCAGTACGCAGGACTTCATGGCCGGCAACTACCGGTTTGAAGGCGCCAGCAGCAACGCCATCGTCAACCAGGGCAACATCACCGCAGCGGCGGGCGGCAGCATCGCGCTGATCGCGGCCAAGATCACCAACACCGGCAACCTGACCGCCGACAAGGGCAACGTCCTGATGGGCGCGGGCAGCCGCGTGAAGCTGGACCTGGGCGGCCCCGTCAAGATCGAAGTGGAACAAGGCGCGATCGACGCGCTGATCGAGCAGGGCGGCGCCATTCGCGCCGACGGCGGCGTGGTCTACCTGACCGCCAAAGCGGCGGGCGACCTGGCCAGCACCGTCATCAACCACACCGGCATCACGCAGGCCAAGACCCTGGCCACCGGCGAGAACGGCAAGATCGTGCTGCTGGGCGACATGGTCAACGACCGCGTGGCGGTGGGCGGCACGCTGGACGCCAGCGCGCCCAACGGCGGCAAGGGCGGCTTCATCGAAACCTCGGCGGCCAAGATCAGCGTCGCGGCGGGCGCGGTCATCTCGACCAAGGCCGTCAGCGGCCAGCATGGCAACTGGTTGATCGACCCCACCGACTTCACGGTCAGCGCGGGCGCGGGCAGCGCGAGCGACAGCGGCATCGGCGCGGACACGCTGGCAGCCAGCCTGAACAGCAGCAACGTCGAACTGCGCACCGTCGATGCCGGTAACGATGCGGGCAATATCAACGTCAACGCCAGCGTGAAGTGGAGCGCCAGCACCAAGCTGACGCTCAGCGCGCATGGCGATGTGGTGATCAATGCACCGATCACGGCCACGGGCGCGGCCGCCGGGCTGGAAATCAACGTCGGGGGCTTCCAGCAACGCGGCTGGTCGTCGGGCGGCAGCTACGCCGCCAATGCGCCGGTGACCTTGAGCGGCGCGCAGTCCACCTTCAAGTCGAACGGGCAGGAATACACCATGCTGCGTTCGGTCCAGGACTTTCAGTCACTGAACTGGCTGGGCTATGGCTTTTACGCCCTGGCGCAAGACCTGGACCTGACTGGCATGATCTTCTCGGGCTCGCTCGTGGGCAACCTGCAAGGCACGCTGGCCGGCCTGGGCCACAACGTCGACAACCTCACCATCAACGCAGGCAACGGCCATTCGGCGGGCCTGATCGGCACCATCGCTGAAAGCGCCGTCGTGCGCGACCTGACGTTGCGCAACGCAAACGTCACGGGCGGCAGCGACCTGGGCACCCTGGCGTCAGCCAACTTGGGCACGATCCGCAACGTCTCGGCCTCGGGCAGCGTGACCGGCACGTCGACGCTGGGCGGCCTGGTGGCAAGCAACTACTCCATCATCACCGGTTCGAATGCGCGCACGTCGGTGACGAGCACGACAAAAAGCTATTTCCTGGGCGGGCTGGCGGGCATCAACGGCGCCAATGCGACGTTGGACAACGTCTACGCCACGGGGAACGTCAGCGGCGCCAGCACTGACATGGGCGGCCTGGTGGGCGCCAACCTCGGCGTGATCCGCAACGCCTACGCCACCGGCGATGTCACTGCGGCGGCTGATAGCAGTGGAACCGGCATCGGCGGGCTGGCAGGCACGGCGCGCGACAACAGCATCATCTCGAACGTGTACGCCAGCGGACGCGTCGTCGCCAGCGGCCACACCGGCGGCGTGGTGGGCCTGAACAACGGCGTCAACATCACGCTGCAAAATGCGCAGTGGGACCCCGCCTCGACTGGCCAGGCCAACGCTGTCGGCGGTGGCGGCGACGCGACAGGAGCTTTGTCGGTAGCCAACCCGTACTCGTACACGTCCTATGGCAACCTGGGCACCTGGTCGCAGGTGCCGGGAGCCGAGAACGTCTGGGTGGCCAAGGACGGCGCGGGCAAGGCGCAGTGGATTATGCTCGACGGCTTCACGCGTCCCTTCCTGGCCAGCGAATACAGCCTGGCGGTGTCGAACGATCACCAGTTGCAGTTGATGGCCTACAACCTGGGCGCCAACTACAACATCGTCCGCGACATCGACGCCAAGGCGACGTCGGTGGTGGGCAGCGGCATGTGGAACGTGAACGGCTTTACCCCGATCGGCGTTTATTCCGAGTTCACGGGTAGCCTGAACGGCAACGGCCACACGATCGCCAATCTGAACGTCGGCAACTATGGCGCCTTCGCCGGTCTGTTCGGCATCATCGGCGCCGCGGCTACTGTGCAGAACGTGGGCCTGACCAACGCCACTGTCAACAGCTTTACGCAAGCGGGCGGGCTCGCGGGCATCAATTACGGCACCATCAACAACACCTATTTCAACGGCACCGTGCGCGCCGATGGCCTGGGCGGCGGTATCGGTGGCCTGGTGGGCATGAACTTCGGCACCATTTCGAATTCCTATTCGTCGGGTGTCGTGTCGAACAACATGCCTTTGGTTGGCCAGATGGGCGGTCTGGTGGGCTACAACGCCGGGACGATCAACAAGTCTTACACGACCACCACGATCTCCAATCAATTCTTCATGCCGGGCGTGGGCGCCTTGGTGGGCTATAACATCGGTACCGTGAACGACAGCTTTGCCGCCAGCACGGACGCGGCCGGCTTGCCGGTCTCGCCGATGCCCTTGCAACTGGTCGCAAGCAACGGCGGCGTCGTCAGTGCAAGCAGCGGCATGAAGACCTACGAGCAACTGGGCCAGCTGTCCACATTCACCGACGCGGGCTGGAATATCGACACCATCGGCGGCACGGATTCGATCTGGCGCATGTACGAAGGCCAGGGCGGTCCCCTGCTGCGCAGCTTCCTCAAGCAGGTCACCGTCAGCCTGGCCGACAAGGTCTATGACGGCCAGGTCAGCGGCGGCGCGGGCTACATTTCCTCCAATCCCAACGCGACGTTGGGCGGCAGCATCAACTACATCACCAACTCCAAGAACGCCGGCACCTATCGCCAGGAAGATGGTTCGCTGACCGTCACCGGCGGCCTGTACTCCAACCAGCAAGGCTACGACGTCATCTACGCCGACAACCTGAGCCTGACCGTTCAGAAGAAGGGCGTGGCGGCGCTGCTTTCGGGCCAGGACAAGGTCTATGACGGCACGACCAATGCCACGTTGACGGCGGCGGCCATCACCGGCTATGTCGCAGGCGATGAGCTGGGCGGCACGGGCAGCGGCACGTTCTCGGACAAGAATGCGGGCGCTGGCAAGTCGATCACCATCAACACCTACGGTTTGTCCGGCGCGGATGCCGACAACTACTTCATCGCGACGCTTATCCCCGGCACCGCATCGGCCTCCATTCTTGCCCGCCAGATCACTGGCGAACTGACAGCTACCGACAAGGTGTACGACGGCACGACGTCCGCCAACTACTCGGGCTGGCTGTCCGGCCCGCTGGGTAGCGACAACGTGATGGTCGCCAGCAATTTTGCCGACAAGAACGTGGGCCAGCAAAAGCAGGTCACCTACAGCCTGGCGGGCGCCGATGCCGGCAACTACGTGCTGGCCGGCAACCTTGCGCTGGGCAGCTCGGCCAGCATCACGCCCAAGACCCTGACCGGCATCATCACCGTTGCCGACAAGGTCTATGACGGCACGACGGTGGCCACCATCGACGGCCACATGACGGGTGGCATGGTGGCGGGCGACAACGTGTGGATTTCCGGCACGGGTACGTTCTCGGACAAGAACGTGGGCGTCTCCAAACTGGTTTCGGTGAGCAGCGCGCTGTCGGGCGAAGACGCCCAAAACTACGTGATCTCGGCCAACGAAACGGCCGCCGCCAGCATCACGCCCAAGACCTTGACGGGCGCGATCACCGCCGCCGGCAAGACCTACGACGGCACCCGTGACGCCACCGTTTCGGGCGAACTGAGCGGCGTGGTCCAAGGCGATGCGGTGACGATGTCCAGCTCGGGCCTGTTCGCCGACAGGAACGCCGGCGTGGGCAAGCGGGTCGACGTCGTCGCCGAGCTGTTCGGCAACGATGCCGGCAACTACGTGCTGTCGCATAACGAGACCACCTCCGCGACCATCGCACGCAAGATGCTGACCGGCGCCATCACGGCCTCGGGCAAGACGTATGACGGTTTGCTGACCGCCAGCACGAGCGGAACGCTGGACGGCAAGATCGCCGGCGACAACGTGACGCTGTCCACCAGCGGCGCCTTCGGCGACAAGAACGTCGGCGTGGGCAAGCTGGTCAGCGTCAACGGCGTCCTGGTGGGCGCGGACGCGGATAACTACAGCGTCTCTACCAACACCAGTTCCATCGCCACGATCACCGCACGCCAACTGACCGGCGCGCTGGGCGCGCTGGACAAGACCTACGACGGCAACCAGGAGGCCGTGGTCACCGGCGCGGGCAGCCTGAACGTGGTGCAGGGCGACGCGTTGACCGTGTCGGGCAGCTTCAGCGACAAGAACGTGGGCGCCGGCAAGTCGGTGGCCTACGCCATCAGCGGCGCTGATGCCGGCAACTATGCGCTGGGCGACGGCGTGGTCCAGCTCAAGGCCAGCATCACGCAGCGTGACCTCAGCGGCGCCATCACCGCGTCGGGCAAGATCTACGACGGCAGCCTGGCGGCCAGCACCAACGGCAGCCTGGATGGCGTGCTGCTGGGTGATGTGGTTTCCCTGTCCACCACGGGTTCGTTCCTGGACAAGAACGTAGGCAACGGCAAGACCGTGAACGTGAGTGGCTCCCTGTTGGGTCTGGACGCCGGCAACTATCGCCTGTCGACCAATGCCACGACCACCGCGAACATCACGCCCAAGGCAATCAGCGGCGCGTTGACGGCGGCCAGCAAGGTCTATGACGGTTCGCGCGATGCCGCGACGTCGGGCACGCTTACCGGCGTGGTCAACGGCGACAACGTGGGCGTCAGCGGCACGGGCCAGTTCTCCGACAAGAACGTGGGCAACGGCAAGGCCGTGGCCGTAGCCGGTCTGTTGACCGGCGCGGACGCCGGCAACTACCTGCTGACCACCAACACCACGACGCAGGCGAACATCACGCCCAAGGCCTTGACGGGCGCGATCACCGCTGCCGGCAAGACATACGACGGCACCACCGCCGCCGAAACCTCGGGCGCGCTCAATGGCGTGGTCGAGGGCGACCTGGTTGCGCTGTCGACGCTGGGCGCGTTCTCCGACAAGAATGCAGGCGTGGGCAAGCAGGTCAATGTCAGCGGCGCGCTGGTCGGTGGTGACGCGGGCAACTACACCGTCACCTCGAACAGCACCACGCTGGCCACCATCACGCCCAAGACTCTGACGGGCGCGCTCTCGGCCGCTGGCAAGGTCTATGACGGCAACACCGTCGCAACCGTGGGCGGAGCGGACTCGATCAACGGCATCGTCGAAGGCGATTCGTTGGGCGTGGCGGGCACGTTCGCCGACAAGAACGCCGGCGAACGCAAGGCCGTGGCCTTCTCGCTGACGGGCGCCGACGCAGGCAACTACGTGCTGAACGCCGCGAATGCGCGCGCCACCATCAGCCAACGCGTGCTGGCCATCATCGGCACCACCGTCTCGGACAAGACCTATGACGGCAGCACGGCGGCGCAAGCCAATGCCGGTTCGCTCGCCAACCTGGTCGAAGGCGAAACGCTGGGCGTGGGCGCAACGGCGCAGTTCGACAGCGCCAACGCCGGCAAGCGCAACGCGAATGTCAGCTACGCCCTGTCCGACACGGGCAGCGGCCTGGCCGCCAACTACGTGCTGGCCGATACGCAGCACCAGGCCGACATCGGGCGCCGCGCGATCACCGTCGTGGCGGACGACAAGACCAAGCGCGCGGGCGATGCGGACCCGGCGCTGACTTGGCGCGTTGCGCAGGGCAACCTGATCGGCAACGACACGCTGGCCGGCGCGCTGAACCGCGCGCTGGGCGAGACCGCGGGCAACTACGCGATCAGCGCCAATGGCCTGTCCAACAGCAACTACCTGGTCGCCGCGCAGGATGGCACGCTGGTCATCAGCAACGCCGTGCAGCCTGACAGCCGCCGCGAGTCGGCGCTGTCGTCCGCGCAGTGGTTGCAGGCCGCCGTGGGCAACGCCAATTCGACGCCGCCCAACCTGACGGGCGATCTGAACTACGTGCCGGTCAGCTCCAACTCGCAAAACCAGAATCAGAACGGCAACGCGCAACCCGCGCCGAACGCAGGCCAGGGCGCGCGCGCCATGCAAGGCCCCGCGCAGGTGCTGGTGATCGACGGCGGCATCCGCCTGCCCGAAGGCCTCGTGCAGGGCAGCCTCTGATCCCGACACGCTGACCCGTCCATTTCAATCTTTCCGCATGCCGGCGCCTGCGACCCCAAGGGGTCGCGGGCAGCCGCTACGAACACCTGATTTCACACGATCATGACGCTAGCTTCTTTTACCGCCCGCCCGCATTACCTGGCCCTGGCGCTGGCCGCGCTGCTGCCCTCGGCGGTCATCGCCCAGCAAATCCCCAACGCCGGCCGCGTGCTTCAGGAACAGGCGACCGAACCGCAACCGCCCGCGCCGTCGCCCGAACTGAACCTGAGCAGCCCCATCCCCGGCACCGTCGCGCCCGGCGGCCCGAGCGTCAGCGTGACCCGCGTCGACCTGACGGGCAACCAGGCGTTCCCGTCGGCGCAACTGCTGGCGCAACTGGGTGACTACGAAGGCAAGCAGTACGACATGGCCGGCATGCAAGGCCTGGCCAACCAGCTGACGCGCTACTACCACAATGCCGGCTACCCGTTCGCTCGCGTCTACCTGCCGGCTCAGGGCCTGGAAGGCGGCGTGCTGCGCCTGCAAGTCGTCGAGGGCCGCTACGGCGAGGTCAAGGCCGAGGGCGATGCTGCGCTGACCGCGCGCGCGCAGTCCTACCTGAGCCCGCTCAAGTCGGGCGACATCATCGAAAGCGCGCCGCTGGAACGCGCGGCGCTGTTGCTGTCGGACCTGCCCGGCGTGACCGCCAGCCCGCTGATCCGTCCGGGCCAGCAGATGGGCACGGGCGACCTGGTGGTGCAGGTTGAGCGCGGCGACCGCGTCAATGGCAGCGTGGGCCTGGACAACCAGGGCAACCGCTATACCGGCCAGTACCGCGCCAACGCCGCCCTGGCGATCAACAGCCCCTTCATGCTGGGCGACCAGATCACGCTGCGCGCGCAACGCACCAGCGAAGCGCTGAACTACGGCGACGTGGGCTATAGCGCGCCGCTGGGCAGCTCGGGCCTGCGCGGCCGCATCGGCTACGGCTACACCGGCTACGAGCTGGGCAAGGAATTCTCGGACCTGGACGCGCACGGCACCGCCAAGGTCGCCAGCGCGGGCTTGAGCTATCCGCTCATCCGCTCGCAAAGCCGCAACCTGACGTTGGGCATCGACTTCATGCACAAGAAGTTGCGCGACGATTACCGCGCCGCTGAAATCGTGCAGAACAAGTTTTCCAACAGCGTGCCGATCGCCGCGCAGTTCGACGTGCGCGACAGCCTGGGCGGCGGCGGCCTGACCTACGGCGCGCTGACCTGGACGCCCGGCACCTTGAAGCTGGATGGCGCGCTGGCAACGGCCGATGCACTCAGCGCCAACACGGCCGGCCATTACAACAAGCTGAATCTGGACATCGCCCGCATCCAGGCGATTTCCTCGCGCTGGAGCCTGTTTGGCCGCTTCAGTGGCCAGTGGACCAACGACAACCTGGATTCGTCCGAAGACTTCGGCCTGGGCGGCCCGGCCGGTGTGCGCGCCTATCCCGTCGGCGAAGGCTATGGCGACCGAGGCTGGTTGACGCAGCTGGAAGTGCGTTACGCGGCAGGCGCGGTCACCCCGTTCGCCTTCTATGACGCGGGCCGCGTGCAGATCTCGGCCCACCCGTGGCAGGCCGGCGAGAATTTCCGCCAGGTGGCGGGCGCGGGCGTGGGCGCACGCGTGGCGGTGGCCGGCTGGCGTGGCGAGGCCACGGTGGCATGGCGCACCGATGGCGGCGCGCCGCAGTCCGACAGCCGCGACCACAAACCGTTGTTCTGGGTAAGCGCGCAGTACCTGTTCTAGGCCAGCGCGCCGGCTTCGCCCCTGCCTTGTGATGGCAGGGGCTTTTTTTTGCCCGCGCGGCCTATCCGTATAAGCCGGGGTTTGCGCGCGGAGGGCTTTTCCATAAACTGGCTGGCCCACCCCATAACGAGAACGCCATGAGACAGAGTCTTCCCAGCCTGGGCGCCGCCCTGGTTTTGTCAGCGTGCGCGCACGCCGCGCTGGCCCAGCCGGCGCCCGCCGCCGCGCCCGCCAACGCCGCTGCCGCCGCCGCCCCGACACCGCGCGATCCCTTCTTCTGGTTGGGTGAGATGAACAAGGCCACCACCGTCATCAATACCGACGAAGGCCTGCTCGACAAGTCCATGGCGCCGCGTCTGGCGGCCGGCGTGGCCAAGGTCATCCACGACGGCAACCAGCCGGGCGCCAAGCGCCCCGCCACGGTCATCACGTTCGAACCGCTGTTGATCAAGGCGGCCGGCGAAGACATCACCTTGCTGCACGCGGGTCGCTCCAGCCAGGACATGCACGCCACCTACCGCAGCGCCATCCTGCGCGACAAGCTGCTGGATCTGGCGGACCAGCTGAACAAGACCTCGACCACGCTGGTGGAACTGGCGGCCAAGCATGCGGGCACCGTCGTGCCCAACTACACCAATGGCGTGGCCGCGCAGCCCAACAGCTATGGACACTACCTGCTGGGCCAGGCGGCCGGGCTGGCGCGCGATGCGCAGCGCATCCGCGAAGCCTATGTGCGCATCGACCGCTCGCCGATGGGAACCACCGTGCTGAACGGCACCAGCTGGCCGCTGGATCGCAAGCGCATGGCGCAATACCTGGGCTTTGAAGCGCTGGTGGACAACGCCTACGATGCGTCGCAGATTTCGTCGATGGACCAACCCGTCGAGGTCGCTTCCATCGTGACCAGCATCGCGCTGCGCACCGGAAATTTCGTTGAAGACGTCATGACGCAGTACGCGCAGTCGCGTCCGTGGATCCTGCTGGAAGAGGGCGGCGGCAACACCTATGTGTCCAGCGCCATGCCGCAAAAGCGCAACCCCGGCCTCTTGAACGACACCCGCAGCGACGCGTCTACCGCCATCACGCTGGCGATGGGGCCCGTCATCCAGACGCACAACATCACGCCCGGCATGAGCGACCCGAAAGACGTGAAGCAGAATTCCGCGATGGTCGACAGCGGCATCTCGGCGCTCAAGCGCTGGGACCGCGTCTTGCGCGCCATGGTCATCAGCCCCGACCGTGCGCTGGAAGAGTTGAACAGCGATTGGACGGCTTCGCAGGAACTGGCCGATGTGCTGATGCGCAAGTACAAGCTGCCGTTCCGCGATGGCCACCATTTCGCCTCGGAAGTGGTCAGCTACGCCAAGGTCAACAACATCAAGCCGCTGGACTTTCCGTATGAGCAGGCGCGCCGCATCTATGCGGACGCCATGAAGGATTCCAAGTACGGCACTGAACTGCCCATGAGCGAAGCGGAATTTCGCGCCACGCTGGACCCCGTGGCCATTGTGAAGAACCGCGCGACCATCGGCGGTCCGCAACCGGCGGAAATGGACCGCATGCTGAAAGAGGCGCGCGAGCAGCTGGCGTCGCAAGGCAAGTGGATCAAAGAACGCCGCGACCACATCAACCAGTCGTTGGCTAGCCTGGACAAAGCGTTCGACGCGTTGGCGGCCAGCGCATCGAAGTAGGTCTACGCGTTACGGGCCGGGGGCCGCTTGCACGGCCTCCAGCATGCAGCCGCGCAGCCAGCGATGCGCGGCGTCGGCATCCATGCGCGGATGCCAGAGCATCGACACGGTGATGGGCGACATGGCAAAGGGCAGCGCGAAGGTGTGCATGCCCGCACGCAGGCCGCCCGTGTGCCGTTCGGGCACGGTGGCGATCAGGTCCGAACCGCGCGCAAGCGCCAGCGCGGCGGAAAAGCCGCTTACGCTGGTGGCGATGTCGCGCTGGCGGCCCGTGGCGGCCAGCGCGTCGTCCACCAAGCCGCCGTCGCGGTCGCGCCGCGTGATCAGGATGTGGCGCGCGTTGGCGTAACGAACCAGCGTGATCTTGCCGGCGCTCAACGGATGGCCCGCGCGCATCGCGCCGACGAAACGGTCTTTGAACAGGGCGCGCGTGCGCAGTTCGGGACTGGCTTCATCGCCCACCACGCCGGTTTCCAGATCAACGCTGCCTTCGCGCAGCGGGGTGCTGTCCTTGTCGGTCTTTTGCACGAAGCGCAGCCGCACGCCGGGCGCTTGTTGCGCGGTGCTGGCCAAGAGGCGCGGACCGAAGTTCTCGACAAAGCCGTCGCTCATGCGCAGCGTGAAGGTACGCGTCAGCTGTCTCAGGTCCAGCTGCGCGACGGGCCGCAGCACTGCTTCCACATCCTGCACCAAGCCGTGTACCTTGCCGCGCAACTCCAGCGCGCGCGGCGTCGGCACCAGCCCGCGACCGGCGCGCACCAGCAGCGGGTCGCCCGTGGTGTCGCGCAGCCGCGCCAGCGCGCGGCTCATGGCAGACGGACTCAGATGCAAGCGGCGCGCGGCGCGCGCGACACTGCCTTCGTCCAGCAGCACGTCCAGGGTGATAAGCAGATTCAGATCGGGATGGCTCATTCGGCAAACGTAGCATGGGCGAGCGTGGCCCGGGAAGTTTGGCATGGCGTCATATGCAGGTATTCAATGCAAATGCTGCGCCTTCCGCCTGGTCACTATCGCGCCTAGCATGGGTTCCGGGGCGTCGTGTTGACGCTCCGCGTTCCTTGCAGGTCACGATCATGTCTACCGCCACCTCTGCCGTCCCCGTCTCCGCCAGACCCTCCCCGCGCCTGCTGGCGTGCCTGTCCCTGAGCATGTTGCTGCCCGCGCTGGGCGCCAGCGTCGCCAACGTGGCCTTGCCAACCTTGGCGCAGGCATTCGGTGCGCGCTTCCAGGACGTGCAGTGGGTGGTGCTGGCGTACCTGCTTGCCATCACCACGCTGATCGTCAGCGTGGGGCGTCTGGGGGACCTGCTGGGGCGGCGGCGGCTGATGCTGGCGGGTATCGGGCTGTTCACGGTGGGCTCGCTGGCTTGCGGCGCAGCGCCGGGGCTGGGCGGCTTGATCGCCGCGCGCGCCGTGCAGGGCCTGGGCGCGGCCATCATGATGGCGTTGACGCTGGCGTTTGCCAGCGACGCCGTTTCCAAAGAGAAGACCGGCAGGGTGATGGGATTGCTGGGCACGATGTCGGCGGTCGGCACCGCCTTGGGACCCACGCTGGGGGGACTGTTGATCGGGGACTGGGGCTGGCCGTCGATCTTCCTGATCAATCTGCCCTTGGGCGTGTTGGCGTTCGCTCTGGCGTGGCGCTACCTGCCTCGCGATGAGACGCGTCCTGCACAAGCGCGTGCGCGCTTCGATGTGCAGGGCTCGGCGTTGCTGGCCTGCGCTGTTGCAGCCTATGCACTGGCGATGACGGCCGGTGGCGGTTTCGGCCAGACGCGCGCTGCGTTGCTGGCGGCCGCCGTGCTGGCGGGCGTGGCCTTCGTGCGAGGGCAGGCCCGCTCGGCCTCGCCGCTCATCCGGCTGGCGTTGTTCCGCCAGCCGGCGCTGGGCGCGGGCGTGGCGACGAATGGGCTGGTGTCCACCGTGATGATGACCACGTTGGTGGTCGGCCCCTTCTACCTGGCGGGCGCATTGGGACTGGACGCCGCGCGGACCGGGCTCGTGATGTCCTGCGGCCCCGTCGTCGCGGCGTTGGCGGGCGTGCCGGCAGGGCTGGCGGTGGACCGCTATGGCGCGCAGCGCGTCATGCAGGCCGGCTTGCTGGCGATGACGCTGGGCGCGGCGCTGTTGCCCTGGGTGCCGGCAAGCGTCGGCATGGCGGGATACATCGCGCCGCTTGCCATCATCACCAGCGGCTATGCGCTGTTTCAGGCCGCCAACAGCAGCGTCGTCATGGCCAGCGCGCAGCCCGATCAGCGCGGAGCGGTGTCGGGCTTGCTGAACCTGTCTCGCAACCTGGGCTTCATTACGGGCGCATCGCTGATGGGCGCGGTGTTCGCGTGGGCCACCGGCGCGGATGATATGCGGATGGCCTCGCCCGCCGCGTTGGCGGCGGGCATGCGGTGGACCTACGCGCTGGCCGTGGCGCTGTTGCTGACGGCGCTGTCCGCCGCCGCCCGGGGCCGCCAGCACGCGCGCGTGCCGGCCTAGAACGACACCATGTCGGCCGGGTTGAGAATGCCCATCACGCCCAGCGCGCCCTTGATCAGCGGGATCGCCACCGGCGACAGATGGCGGCCCAACGGAATGCCGGCGTGGTCAAAGCGC
Source organism: Achromobacter piechaudii NBRC 102461 (assembly GCF_001571245.1). Lineage (GTDB taxonomy): Bacteria > Pseudomonadota > Gammaproteobacteria > Burkholderiales > Burkholderiaceae_B > Achromobacter > Achromobacter piechaudii. Next base: position 332,123 of record NZ_BCTK01000006.1, read on the forward strand.
GTCAGCATGGCGTAGTCGGAATTGCGCCCGGTCAGGTCGTCGCTGATGGCGCGGCCGATGCGTACCGTTTGCGCCACGCCGTGGCCGCTCCAGCCATGCACCATGTACACCGGCACATCGCCCGCGCTCTTGCGGCTGTCGGTCGCGCCGTTCAACGTCAGGTCGCTGATGCCGCTCCAGGAGTATTCCAGCGCCGGATTTTCCAGCTGCGGAAACACGGTCTTGATGCGGTCCAGCAGGTAGTTGTTGACGTCGCGCGGCGACCACGAGTTGCCGGTGCCCTGGCCGCCGAACAGCAGCCGGTTGTTGCGCACGGGGCGGTAGTAGTCGATTTGCAGCTGCGTGTCGTAGACGGGCAGGCCCGACGGGATCAACGCGTTCAAGGTGTCGCCCAGCGGCGGGGTGACGGCCACGTAGGTGAAGAAGGGCACGGTGGTGGAGCTGCCCGGCATGAATTGGAACGTGGCGCTGTGTACGGCCAGCACCACGGCGCGGCGCGCCCGGATGGTGCCTTGCGCCGTGGTCACGCGCGTGTCGCCCGGGGCTTCTTCGATGGCCTGCGCGGCGGTGTTGTCGTACACGCGGCCGCCCAGCTTGACGAAGGCGTGGATCAATCCACGCAGCAGCGCCAGCGGTTGCACCTGTCCGCCGCCGCTATCGATCGCCGCGCCGAAATAGATGTCGGACTTCACGTACCGGTCTTTCAGTTCGTGCCGGCCGATGATCTTGACGGCTTCATCGCCCAGCCGGCGGCGCGCGTCGGCGTTTTCGACCAGCGCGCCCATGTGGCCGCCGTGTACCGCCGCCGTGACGTGGCCGCGCCTGCGGTCGCAGTCAAAGCCGTAGCGGTCGCGCAGGCCGTCCACGGTTTCCATGGCTTCAACCGACGCAAAGCGCCACAGCCGACGCGCGTCGTCCAGCGGCAGCTTGTCCAGCATGGTGCCGGCTTCCCAGCGCGCCAGGCCGGGTGTCATCTGGCCGCCGTTGCGTCCCGAGGCCCCCGAGCCGATGTGATCTTTTTCGATCAGCACCACGTCCACGCCGGCTTCTGCCAGATGCAGCGCCGTGGACGCGCCCAGCAGGCCGCCGCCGATGATGACGACTTCGCAGTCCAGGTCGCCGGGCAAGGTGCCAAACGCGGGCCACTCGGACAGCGAGGCCTCGTAATAGTTGGCGGGCATGGGGTCGGTGGGTTGGGCGTCGCGGCGCCAGTTCCAGATGCGCGGATCGATGCCCAGGCGCGTGGGTGTCGGTTGCGCGTCGTGCAGCAGTCGGGCGGGGGGCAGCATGGCGTCGTGCGGCGGGACGCTGGCGTTCGCGTTGGTCAGGGCGCGTGCGGTCGCGGGCCACAGGCCCAGCGCGCCCACTGCCGATGCGGCGGTGGCTGCGGTGGCGACGGTCGAGGCCGCCGCCGTTTTGAAGATGAATTCGCGTCGATTCAATGTCATGTCGATGTTCCTGGAATCGGGGGGAAGGCTCAGGCCGTCGGCGCCGGGCCGTAGCGGTTGGAGCCGCGCGCGCCGGCGGGCAGCATGAAGGCCTGCAACAGCAGCGTGCCGACGACGGGCACCGCGTGCAGCAGGCCCCACCAGCCGCTGCGGCCGGTGTCGTGCAGGCGGCGGATGCTGACGGCCAGGGCGGGCAGCACGGTCAGCATCAGAAAGGCCGCCGTGTACCAGCCGAACAGGATTTCCGGGTTGGCGATGGCCAGCGCGCGTTCAACCGCCGAGATCGCCAGCACGGCGGCAATCTGGAACAGCACGAAGTACCAATACTCGCGGCGGCGCGCGCGCCCCTGGAAGACGGCGTAATGTTTGAGGGCTTGCAGATACCACTTCATGGTGGGGGCTCCTGGTTGTGACGTAGTGCGGCGTCCTCGCCCTCTGCGCCGGTATGGGCGTGGGGCGTGGATAGGGAGCGAGTAGCGCACAAGGCGCTGTCGCGAAAAGGAAAAGGGGGCGAGCGTGGGCGCGCGGTGCGTGCCCTGGACCGGATCAGCTGCCGGGGCTGAGCGCCAGTCCGGGCAACTGGGGCGGGCCGACATGCCCGCCTGCCGGGTGTGGCGGCGAATCGGGCAGCACCGCCAGTCGCAGCGGGGCGGGCGCGCCGATCAGGCGATCCCCGGGTTGCGGCCGCCACAGCGCACCCGCGCGAATGCGGTGCGCGGTGGACATGACCACGCGCGAATCGGCGTTGAGCACCAGCGCGGGCTTGCCGATGCGGCGCAAGGCGGGCAACAGCATGCGGTCCAGCGTCGAGACCAGCACGTCCACGGCGGCAACGCCCACGAAGGCTTGCCGAACCAGCAAGGGATGCGCGGCGGTGATGGTGTAGGCCCCGTTGCAGATGTAGTCGACGTAGGGGCCTTCCACCACGGGGCGGAGCAGGCGCGCGGGCTGGTCAAACCAGGCGAACGCACGAAAGTCCAGGCGTCGCCGGGTTTCCTGGTTGCGCTCCAGCGGCACCTGTTGCAGCGTCTTGCCTTCCTGCTGCCACCATTCCAGCGTCCAGTAACCAACGTCGGAAGCGGGATGCGCTTCGTAGCTGGCGAAACCGGCGCCATTGCACCAGGGGTTCAGTTGCAGCGCGACCTGGATGTGGGTTTGCAACGCGCGGCGCTGGTCGGCCGAGAGCCGCAGGCCGCTGCCTGGCGCCGGCGTCTGTCCCGACAGGATCTGTGCGGCCGCTTCGGCCAACGCGGCCGCCGTGTTCTGGGCATCGTTCACTACGCAATCCAGAATGCCGTTGGCGCGGTCGATATGCGCGTCTTCGTTCATCTGCCGTCTCCCTTGGCCGAGCTTGCCGCCGGCTTCAGCGGCCCTCGGTCTGTAATGGCGGGGGCGCCGTGGCGTCCAACCGCAGTTTGTGTTCAAGCAGGTGGTCGGTCTGCGCGCTGATCATGTCCAGCGCGCGCGCACTGCTGGCCTGTTCGTCGCCAGCTTGCAGCGCGGCTTGCAGGCGTCGATACGCGTTGACCGCCTCGGCATGCATCGCCGCGTGCGGATACAGCGAGGCGACCAGCGGGGCCCATTCCGCCTGGATCTCAAGTTCCTGGTTGGCCAGCCGCGCAGAATGCGCGTGCGTGGCCAGCATGAGCAGGCAGCGCATGTCGGCCTGGGCGCGGGCCTGGGGCGCCGTGGCCGATTCGAATTGGTCGATCTCGCGCGCCAGGCGCTGGTGTTCCTCGGCCGTGGACCGCTGCGCGGCCAGCTTGGCGCTATGGACGATCACGGCGCCATGCAGCTCGCCCAGGTCGGCCAGGTCGCCCGGCGTGGCCAGCCGCAGCGGGTGCCGGTCATGCATCATCTGCGCCGGCACCGGACACACGAAGCTGCCGCCATTGCGCCCGCGCCGGGTGTCGATCAATTGCCGCGCGCGCAAGGTGTTCAGGGCCTCGCGCACGGTCACGGGCGACACGCCCATCAGGCGCGACAACTCGTTTTCGTTGGGCAGTTGCTCATCGGCATGCAGCAGGCCGGAGACGATCGCGTTGCTGAGGCGTTCGACGACCTGCTCCGAGCGTGTGCCTTGGCCGATCGGTGCATAGACGATGGCGTGGGCGGTCATGGTGGGGCTCCGGGGCGCGAATGGGAAACGTGCATCATGCCATGGCGTTAGAAGATGCCGTGGCGATGCAGCGCCTGGCTATCTTCGGGCACGGGCGTGATGGCGTCCCAGAGTTCGGCGACCTTGCCGTCGTCGACCCGCCATAGCTCGAAGTAGGCGTGGCGTTGGCCGGCGATGTTGCCTTCGGAGTGTGTCAGCACGAAATCGCCTTCGGCCACGCAGCGATGGATGCGCTTGTATTGCAGCCCCTGGCCCGATTCGCGCAACTGGTTCAGGAACGCGATCACCGCGGCCGCGCCGTCGGCGATGTCCGGGCTGTGTTGACGGAAGTCTTCGCCGTTGCAGTCGTCGTGAAACGCCTGATAGTCGCCTTCGATCAGGGCGCGCGAGAAAAAGCCCAGCACGCGGGCGCGATTTTCGTCGACGTCCTGGTCCTTGCGGGGTTGCGTCGGACCGTCCAGCTGGGTGCGGCCACTGGCGTTGGCGGGCGCTTCTCGAACCAGGCCATCCCAGTGTTCGACGATGCGGTTGTCGGACACGCGATAGATGTCAAAGCCCACCAGCGGGTGATCGCCCAGCCCCGTATAGCGGCCATGGATGGCGACCAGATCGCCGTCCACCAGCACGCGGCGCGCTTCGTGCTGCAAGTGCGGGTGTTCGTGGACCAGTCGATACAAGCTCTCCAGGCCGTTCTTCACCAAGGGCGAATGCTCGATGAAGCGCGGAGAGAAGTAGCGATCGAGCGCGCCCGTGTCGCGCAACGTGAAAAGTTCGTGGTGCGCGCGCGCCACGCGTTCGCGCAGGGCATCGGCTTGCGTTGCGTAAGTGTCAGGTGTGGTCATGGTGATCCCCCGGTCAGTCGTGCGCGCTCATCACGTGCTTGACGCGCGTGTATTCCTCGAAGCCATAGGCGGACAGATCCTTGCCGTAGCCGGAACGCTTGAAGCCGCCATGCGGTGCTTCCGCCGTCAGCGGAATGTGCGTGTTGATCCATACGGTGCCGAAATCCAGTTCGCGCGACAGGCGCTGGGCGCGTCCGTGGTCTCGCGTCCAGACGCTGGCGGCCAGGCCGTATTCGACGTCGTTGGCCATGGCGATGGCTTGCTCTTCGTCGGCGAACTTCTGGACCGTGATGACGGGGCCGAAGACTTCGGTCTGGATGGCTTCGTCTTCCTGGTGCAGGCCGGTGATGACTGTGGGCTCGAAGTAATACCCCGCGCGGGCGGCCTGACGGCCACCGGTTTCGATGCGGGCGTGGGCGGGCAGGCGCTGGATGAAACCCTGCACGCGCTCAAGTTGTGCGGCGTTGTTGAGCGGGCCGTAGAGCGCGTCCTGGTCGTCGGGGTCGCCGAAGCGGGTTTCGATGGCGGCGGCCACCAGCTTGGAGACGAAGGCGTCATGCACGGATTCCGCAACGATGACGCGGGTGGCGGCGGTGCAGTCCTGGCCGGCGTTGAAGTAGCCGGTCAGGGCGATGTGTTGCGCGGCGCGGTCCAGGTCGGTGTCTTCGAAGACGAGCACCGGAGCCTTGCCGCCCAATTCCAGATGCGCGCGGGTCAGGTTGGCGGCGGCGGACGCGGCAACCTGCAGGCCGGCGCGCACGGAACCCGTGATGGACACCAGCGCGGGCGTCTTGTGCGACACCACCTTCGCGCCGGTGGCGGCGTTGCCCAGCACCACGTTGAATGCGCCGGCGGGGAAGAAGGGGGCGGCCAGCTCGGCCAGCAGCAAGGTGCTTTCGGGTGTGCTGTCGCTGGGTTTGAGCACTACGGTGTTGCCCGCCGCCAGCGCCGGCGCGATTTTCCAGACGGCCATCATCAGGGGATAGTTCCACGGCGTGACTTGGCCCACTACGCCCAGCGGTTCGCGGCGGATGCTGGAGGTCAGGCCTTCCAGGTATTCGCCGGTGGCCTTGCCTTCCAGGAAGCGCGCGGCGCCGGCGAAGAAGCGGATCTGATCCACGCAGACCGCCACTTCTTCAGAGGCGATCAGATGTTTGAGCTGGCCGGTGTTGCGGCTTTGGGCTTGAACGAGGCGGTCGCTGTTGGCCTGGACCGCGTCGGCCAGCTTGAGCAGCGCCTGCTGGCGCGCCGACGGCGTGCTGCGGCCCCAGGTCTTGAATGCGCGGCTGGCGGCGGCGTAGGCGGCGTCGACATCGGCGTTGTTGGCGTTGGGAGAGCGGGCAATCGGCTGGGCGGTGACCGGACTGATCAGGTCGAAATATTCAGAGCCCGAGGACTCGGCGTATTCGCCATTGATGAAATGCTTGAGGGTGGGCAGCGCCATGGTTTGTCTCCCGTGGGGGGTGTGTTGTTCTGTTCGGAGTCGATCCGATAGTTATATTCTCTGAGGTTATAGGTATTTATTCAGCTGGGGTTAACCCGGGGATGTCGGGACGGATCGCGAAGACTCGCGGCGCAATGCAAAAGCCCGGGCGCTCAAGGCCCGGGCAGCGTGAATCAGACGGTTTTGGGCTCGGCGCTATTCCGCCTTCAGCCCCGCCTGGACGATCAGCGGTTCCCACTTGAGCCGCTCGCTGCGAGCGAAGGCGTCCAGTTCTGCGGGCGTGCCGCCGCCCGGTTCGTGGCCCAGCTCCAAGAGCCGCTGGCGCACTTCGGGTCGCGTCAAGGTCTTGGCCAATTCGGCATTCAGCTTCTGCACGACGGCGGGCGGCGTGCCCTTGGGCGCGTACAAGCCATTCCACGCAATCACCTGGAAGTCCGGCAAGCCTTGCGCCGACACGGGTTTCACGCCCGGCAGCAGCGCGGATTCCTTCAACGAGGTCACGGCCAACGCGCGCAGCTTGCCACCCGTGATGAAGGGGCGGGCGGCGCTGACGGTGTCGATGCCGACCTGCACCTGACCACCCATCAGGTCGGTGGTGGCGGTGGCCGAGCCCTTGTACGGAATGCCCCGGATGCTGCTCACGCCCTGCTGCTTGAGCAGTTCGAAAACCAGCCGCGCCGTGGTGCTGGGCATGCCCACGTTGATGCTGTCGGCCTTGGCCTTGGCGGCATCCTGCAGATCGCTCAGGCTGGTGTACGCCGAGGTGGGCGTGGTCAGCAGCACCATCGGAAACGAGCTGACCAGCATGATGGGTTCGAAGTCTTTCGCGGGATCGAAGTTGGTGGACGCATACATGTACTGGTTCAGCACGTGCGTGCCGTTGGTGCCCATCAGCAGCGTGTAGCCGTCGGGCGCGGCGCGGGCCGCTTCGGATGCGCCGATGTTGCCGCCCGCGCCCGGTCGGTTCTCGATGATGAAGGGCTGGCCCAGCGCGCGGGCCAGATAGTCGCCGAGATAGCGCGCGGCGACATCCGTGCCCTGGCCCGCCTGATAGGGCACGATGATGCGCACCGGCTTGGATGGGTAGCTGTCCGCCGCTACGGCCGGCAGGGTGAATAGAACGGATGCCGCAAGCGCGGCGATCATGCGTAAGGGTTTCATGGTGGTCTCCTGGATTTTTTTATAGGGGGTGATCGTGCTGCCAACGCTCTTGCTGCTGCTGTTGCTGCTGCTCTCGCTGCTGCTGTTGCTGCTGCTCTCGCTGCTGCTGTTGCTGCGACTACCGCTACCACAACCACTTCTGCTACCGCTCGATACCGCGACCGCCGCTATTGCTTCGGGGAAGGCTTGCCCGGCAGGACGTCGAGTTCGCGCAGCCGCGCGATCTGCGTGTCATCAAGGCCGGCTTGCCGCAACACTTCATCCGTGTGCTGCGCGAACGCCGGTGGCGGACGGCCGATGCGCGCGGCGGCTTGCGACAGGCGCGTGGCGGGGCCGATGCCCTGATAGCCGTCGCGCTGGACGTGCATGCCGCGATGCGCCGCGTGCGTCTGCGCGAAGGCTTCTGGCACGCTGTTGACGGGCCCGGCCGGTACGCCCAGGCGCATGAGGTCGTGGCAAAGCTCGTCGCGCGTGCGCTCTGCCAACGCGTCCTGGATGGCCGAACGCAAGGCCTCGCGGTGTTGCAGACGTTCGCGGTTGGACGCGAAGCGCGCATCTTGCAGCAAGCCTCCCAGCCCCACGTAGTCGCAGAACTTGCGGAACTGCCGGTCGTTGACGACGCCCAGGAAGATCTGGCCGTCGCGGCAGGCGAAGCAGTCGTAAGGCGCGATGTTGGGATGCGCGCTTCCCAATAGTCCGGGCGCCTGGCCCGTGTGCATCCAGTTGGCGGCGTGCGGCACCAGCAAACTCAATGCGGTGTCGAACAGGGTCACGTCCACGCGTTGGCCCTGGCCGGTGCGCGCACGGTGGTACAGCGCCAGCAGGATGCCGGACTGCGCGGTGTAGGCGGTCAGGTGATCCACGATGGGGATGCCGATGCGGGTGGGTCCGCTGGCCGCGTCGCCGTTCACGCTCATCAGTCCGCACATGGCTTGCAGGATGGCGTCGTAACCGGGCAGGCCGCCCAACGGGCCGTCTTCGCCAAAGCCGGAGATCGCGCAGTAGATCAGCTGCGGAAAGCGCGGCCGGATGTCGGCTTCATAATCCAGGCCCCATCTGGCCATGGTGCCCGGGAGGAAGTTTTCCACCAGCACGTCGGCGTCTTCCAGCAGGCGCAGCAACACATCGCGCCCCTCTTGCAAGGACAGGTCCAGGCCGATGGCGCGCTTGCCGCGATTGACGGCGGTGAAGTAGGCCGCGTCGCCGTGCGCGTTGGCGGGCGGACCCAGCGCGCGGGTCTCGTCGCCGCCCGGCGGCTCGACCTTGATGACGCTGGCGCCCTGGTCGGACAACATCTGGGTGCATAGCGGCCCGGCCAGCACCCTGGATAAATCGATGACCCGAACGCCTTCCAGCACGCCGGCGGCGCGGGCGGGCGGGGCGTGTGCGGCATGCTCCGATGAACCAGACATCATTGACCTCGGTTTGGTCATGTCCAACGCGCGGGCGGCGAACGCCCGCGCGCGATCATGGCAAGCAGCGGCGGCCGGTCAGCCGTCGTAATCGGGCCACGTGGCGCAGCGCGCGCCCTCGTGGCCCACGCGTCATCCGCGGGTGGGCAATTCAACCACGCCCGAGCCCAGCACGGAAAGTTCGTCGTCCTGGTTGCGCGCTTCCTGTTCGATTTCAACCAGATGGCGTCCGTCTTCCACATACTTGCGCTTGACGCGGCCTTTGAAGAACAGCATGTCGCCTTCGGGATTGTGGCGGCGGATCTTGCAGGTGGACTTGCGAAGGAAACCGTCGTCGCCCATCCAGTTCGTCAGGTGATGCGTCAGCCAGGAATTGCGTTCAGGGCCGTAGTCGTACGCGCCGGGGGCGCCCACTTCCAGTGCGAATTCCTCTTCCCAGTGCACGCGTTCAGGCACATCGGGAATGCCGAAACGGTTGGTGATGCCCACGCCGGGATGCGCGTCGATCAGTTGCCAGGCCAGTTTGTTGGCGCGGATGTACAGCCCGCCCCAGCCCTGTGCGTAGGCGATGAAGCCGGTGACCGTCATGGGGCCCTTGAACATCACGGGCAGGGCTTCGCCTTCTTTCACGTCTTCCCAATAGCGGGGCGTGGCGCCGCGCACTTCTTCCTGCGCGTACAGCTTGTAGGCTTCCTTGATTTCTTCGGGGCTGTAGCGGCGTGGTTCGCGCGCGCGCACTTCCTTGTATTTGCTGCCTTGCTCGCGGGCGTGGTCGCGTTCGGTGCGGAAGCACCAGCTGTCGGCCTCGGCCACTTTGTCGCCGTCCTGATTGAAGAAGTCCACGTGATAGATCTGCTGTACCGCGCGGCCGGCGAAGCGGGTCTGGTGTTCGATCAGGTCCTTCAGGTGCGCTTCGGTGGAGATCACGTCGTTGCGCTTGACGGTCTTGTGCCAGGTCCAGTCGGCGCCCGACCACATCGCATGCACGCCGGGCAGGCCGCCCACGTAGCCGGACACGATGCGGCTGGTGGAAAACAGAAAGCTGGGCAGGGCGATGATGCCGCCGTGCTGCGTCTTGGCGGCGTAGTCGGGGTCGGACCAAAGCGGGTTGTCGTCGCCGATGCCATGGGCATAGTGGCGGATGTTGTCGCGCGTGGCCTCATAGCACCAGGGCTCGGCGGTGGCGCCGATCTTCACGCCGATCCGCGCGCGCAATTCGTCCAGTCCACGTTCGGTGATCTTCGGGAAGCTGCGTTCGGTCTTGGCCGGCGCCGGGCTCGGCGTCTGGATCTGCGGTTCGGTCTGGGTCAGCATGATGTCTCCTTGGGATGGGTCAGACGTGCGCGGCGGGCGCGGCGTTTTGGTTGTCAGCGGGGGTGTTTGAAGATGCGGCGGTAGCAGCGGCGAGTTCCTGCTCACGCAGTTTTCGGCGATGGATCTTTCCGGCTGGCGTCTTGGGCAGTTCAGGCACGAACACCACCTGACGCGGATATTCGTGCTGCGCCAATTGGCTGCGCACGGTGTTCTGGATTTCTTCCACGAAGGCGTCGTCGCCTGGTCGGGCGGACACCACGAAAGCCTTGACGACCTGGCCGCGCAGCGCGTCCGGCACGCCGATGGCGGCGGCTTCCGTTACGTCGCAGTGCTTGAGGATGGCGTCTTCGATTTCCACGGCGCTCATCGTCCAGCCGGCTGAGATGATGACGTCGTCCGCGCGGCCGCCATGCCAGAAGTAGCCGTCTTCGTCGACGCGACCCAGGTCCTTGGTGGCGAGCCAGGCGTCGCGCCGCCATAGTTTGAGTTCGCCCGTCACGCCCGGGGGGCAGGGCGCGCCGTTGGCGTCCTGCACCTGCACCTGCAAGCCCGGCACCGGCTTGCCCAGCGAGCCGGGCTTGACGGTGAAGTCCGCCGCGCCCGGATAGTTCACCAGGCAGACGCCGATCTCGGTGGTGCCGTACATGCTGCACACGGGACGCCCGAAGGTGGCCTGGACGAAGGCGGACGTTTCGCTGTCGATAGGCTCGCCGGTGAAGGACACCTTCTCGATCCGATAGCGGTAGCGATCGGCCGCGCCCGAGTTGCGCATCATGCGGTAGTGCGTGGCGGCGGCCGAGATGTTGTTGAACGCGTGGTCCTGCAAGGCTTGCAGCAGGCGTTCGGCGTTGAACTTGCCGGCATACGCGCCGATGGTCACGCCCAGCGCCAGCGGGGCGAGCGTGCCGTGCCACAGGCCATGACCCCAGGCGGGCGAGGACGGGCACATGTAGCGGTCGCCCGGCCGCACGCCGGTGCCGTACAGCGCGGCCAGCATCAACGTGACCAGCGCCCGATGCGTATGGCGCACGGCGTCGGGCAGTTCGCGGGTGGTGCCGGACGTGTATTGGAAGATGGCCAGGTCGTCCGCTTGCGTGTCGCAGTCGTAGCTGGCGGGAAAGCGGGCCAGCGAATTGATGAATGCGTCGTCCGCGATCACCACCTGCATGTCGTCCGAAGCCGCCACCATGGGCGCCTTGTCTGCGTTGGTGACCAGCATGCTCGGCTGGCAATCCTGCACGCGCAGGCGGATGCCGTCGGGGCCGAACAGGGTGAACAGCGGTACGGCGATGGCGCCGCGCTTCATCGCGCCGAACATCGCCACATAGAACGCCAGCGACGGTTCCAGCATCACCGCTACGCGGTCACCAGCGCCGACACCTTGTTCCGCCAGGTAATGCGCGAAGCGCGAGGACGCTTGCGCGATCTGCTGGAAGCTGAAGGTTTCATCGTCGCCCACCGCCCGCACCAGGATGATCGCGGGCTGATCCTTGTCCACATGGCGGTCGATGCATTCGTGGGCAATGTTCATGCGTTCGCGATTGCCGTCGAACAATTCCCAAAGCTTGTCGGAAGAGCAGAGCGCCTGGGCGTCCGCGTAAGAAGTGGTCTGCGTCAGCATCGTCATGTCGTCGTACCTGAGTGGGGTCGGCAAGCGTTGAAGTGACTATGCGCGTCGGCTTTTAAATTGTCAATGGCGTTCATCAATTGTATATATACAATTATTACGACCAATGAGGCGGCTCGGCAGCCGCCGTCCAAGGTATGCTTGCCGCAATAAAAACCGGAGAGTCAGATGAGTGAAGCCAGTACCCAGGAATCCGCCGCCGTGGCGGGGCCGCGCGTGCGCCCCGTGCCCGCGGTGACGCGGTCGATCGCCATCCTGCGATTGCTGGGCCGTGGCGGCGAGGCCATGACCTTGAAGGCGATCTCGCAGGAACTGGGCATGGTGACCAGCACCTGCCTGCACATACTTCGCGTGCTGGTCGAAGAGGGGCTGGTCAAGGTCGATGCCGGCAGCAAGCGCTATAGCCTGGGTGTGGGGATGCTGACGCTGGCGCGCAGCGTGATTGAAAGCAGCCCGTTCCCGGCGCTGGTGCAGCCGGTGCTGGACAAGCTATCCAGCAGCGCCAACGTCACGGCCATCGGCGTGGAAGTGGCCGGCAGCGATCACATGGTCGTGCTGGCGCTGTCGCGCTCGACCGCGCCGTTCCGTCTGCATGTGGATGTAGGCAGCCGTTTCCCGGCGCTGATCAGCGCGACGGGCCGGCTGGTCGCCGCGTTCTCCGATCTGTCGGACAAAGAGCTGGAACGCCGCTTCAAGGCCTTGCGTTGGGACCAGGCTCCGGAATATGCCGAGTGGAAAGCGGACTTGGACGCCGTGCGCCGCGATGGCTACAGCCTGGATCGCAACCACTACATCAACGGCGTGGTCGTGATCGCGGTGCCCGTGCTGAATCCGCAGAACCGGATGACGCATTCGCTGGTGGCGGCGGGCCTGGCCGAACAGTTGGACGATGCGCGCGCGCATGCCTTGGCCAAAGAGCTGCAAGCCGAAGCGCACACGCTGTCGCAACTGCTGTCTGCCCGGAGCTGAGGCCATGGACGCCACCGCCGAATCGCTCGCCGCCCAAGGGTGGCATCAACGCAAGCTGCCGGGCTTCGCCGGCTTGATCGGTCCCTTGTGGGTGCGCAAGGAAGCAGAGGCGTGGTCGTATGGCTTGTTGGCAACCTCAGATCACCTGAACCCGGCCGGCGTGGTGCATGGCGGCTTGCTCACCGCGCTGCTCGACCACGGCCTGAGCGCCATCGCCTGGCAGGCAATGGACCGCCGCGCCTGCGTGACCGTGCAACTGGACACGCATTTTCTGGCGGCGGCAGAGGCGGGACAGTTCCTGGAGGTGCGCGGGCAAGTGATGCGCGCCACGTCCAGTCTGGTGTTCATGCGCGGGGAGTTGAGCGTCGCCGGCAACGTGGTGGCGACGGGGGCGGCGGTGTGCAAGCTTGTTGGCGCGGCGACCGGCCGCACGCCTGCGGATAACGTGGCGACAAGCTGATCGCATCTGCCGCCGTGTCGGGCAGCGCATGTCGAGCCGCCGGCGGGAACTTGAACCGCCGGCGATCCAGATCGTCAGAGTTGCACGTCTACATGCACGCGGCCTTCCATCAGCACGCGCGCGCTGCGGCTCATGATGGCCTTGGTGACTTTCCATTCGCCATCCACCAACTGCGCTTGCGCGCCGACGCGCAGGGTGCCGGACGGATGGCCGAAGTTGACGTTGTCGCGCTCGGTGCCGCCAGCGGCCAGATTGACCAGCGTGCCGGGCACCGCGGCGGCGGTGGCGATGGCGACCGAGGCCGTGCCCATCATCGCGTGATGCAGCTTGCCCATCGACATTGCGCGCACCAGCACATCGATATCATCCGCGCCGATCTGCTTGCCGCTCGATGACACATACGCCTTGGGCGGCGCCACGAAAGCGACCTTCGGCGTGTGCTGGCGGGCAGCTGCTTCTTCCAGTTTTTCGATCAGGCCCATGCGCAGCGCGCCATGCGCGCGGATGGTTTCGAAGCGGGCCAGCGCGGCGGCGTCGCCATTGATGTCGTCCTGCAATTCCGTGCCCGTATAGCCCAGCGCGGACGCTTCCAGGAAGATGGTCGGGATGCCGGAGTTGATCATCGTGGCCTTGAACGTGCCCACTCCCGGCACTTCCAGGTCATCGACCAGATTGCCGGTGGGGAACATCGAACCGCCATCGCCGTCTTCGGCCGGGTCCATGAATTCCAGACGCAATTCGGCGGCGGGAAAGGTCACGCCATCCAATTCAAAATCGCCGGTCTCCTGCACCGCGCCGTCCGTCATCGGCACGTGCGCGATGATGGTCTTCTTGATGTTGGCCTGCCAGATGCGCACCACGGCCACGCCGTTCGCGGGCACGCGCGCCGGGTCCACCAGGCCGTTGGTGATGGCGAAGGGGCCGACGGCCGCCGACAGGTTGCCGCAATTGCCACTCCAGTCCACGAACGGCTGATCGATGGAGACCTGGCCGAACAGGTAGTCCACGTCGTGATCCGGCTGCGTGCTCTTGCCGATGATGACCGTCTTGCTGGTGCTGGACGTGGCCGCGCCCATGCCGTCTATCTGCTTGCCATAGGGGTCGGGGCTGCCGATTACGCGCAGCAATAGCGCGTCGCGCGCCGGGCCGGGCACGCGCGCGGCCTCGGGCAGGTCGGTAAGTTTGAAGAACACGCCTTTGCTGGTGCCGCCGCGCATGTAGGTGGCGTTAATCTTGATCTGGGGTGCATGGGCCATGGGGATGTCCTGATGTCTTGAAAGAGTCGCGGCGGGCGCATTGGCGCCCGCCAGTCCGAGTGCGGGTCAGCCGGCCTTCTTGGTCGAGCCCGTCACGGACTCGGCTTCCAGGAAGTCTTGCGCAAAGCGTTGCAGCACGCCGCCGGCTTCGTAGATCGACACTTCTTCCGCCGTGTCCAGCCGGCACGTCACGGGCACCTGCACCGTTTCGCCATTGCGGCGATGAATCACCAGGGTCAGGTCCGCGCGAGGCTGGCGTTCGCCGATGACGTCGTAGCTTTCGGTGCCGTCCAGCGCCAGCGTCTTGCGATTCACGCCCGGCTTGAATTCCAGCGGCAGCACGCCCATGCCGATCAGGTTGGTGCGATGGATGCGTTCGAAGCCTTCGGCGACGATGGCCTCCACGCCCGCCAGCCGCACGCCCTTGGCCGCCCAGTCGCGCGACGAGCCCTGGCCGTAGTCCGCGCCCGCCACGATGATCAGCGGCTGCTTGCGTTGCATGTACGTTTCGATCGCTTCCCACATGCGCATGACGCGGCCTTCCGGCTCCACGCGCGCCAGCGATCCCTGCTGCACCGCGCCGTCCGCGCCCGTCACCATCTCGTTAAAGAGCTTGGGGTTGGCGAAGGTGGCGCGTTGCGCGGTCAGGTGGTCGCCCCGATGGGTAGCGTAAGAGTTGAAGTCCTCTTCGGGCAGGCCCATCTTGTGCAGATATTCGCCGGCCGCGCTATCCATCAGGATGGCGTTGGACGGCGACAGGTGATCGGTCGTGATGTTGTCGCCCAGCACCGCCAGCGGCAGCATGCCGCGCAGCGTGCGTTCACCGGCCAGCGCGCCTTCCCAGTACGGCGGACGGCGGATGTAGGTGCTTTGCGGGCGCCAGTCGTACAAGGGGCTGACCGCCGCCTTGCGCTCGTTCTGGATGCCGAACATCGGCGCATAGACCTTGCGGAATTGTTCCGGCTTGACGGCGGCCTTGACCATGGCGTCGATCTCTTCGTCGCTGGGCCAGATGTCTTTCAGGCGGATTTCCTTGCCGCTGGCGTCCACGCCCAGCACATCGCGTTCGATGTCAAAGCGGATGGTGCCGGCGATGGCATAGGCCACGACCAGGGGCGGCGACGCCAGGAACGCCTGCTTGGCGTAGGGATGGATGCGGCCATCGAAATTGCGATTGCCCGACAGCACGGCCGTGGAATAGAGGTCGCGGTCGATGATCTCTTGCTGGATCGCCGGGTCCAGCGCGCCCGACATGCCGTTGCACGTGGTACAGGCAAACGCGACCACGCCAAAGCCCAGCGCTTCCAGATCGGGCAGCAGGCCGGCCTCTTCCAGGTACAACTGCACGGCTTTGGAGCCGGGGGCCAGCGAACTCTTCACCCAGGGCTTGCGCGCCAGGCCCGCGCGCCGTGCGTTGCGCGCCAGCAGGCCGGCGGCGATCACGTTGCGCGGGTTGCTGGTGTTGGTGCAGCTGGTAATGGCGGCAATGATGACGGCGCCATCGGGCATGCGGCCCGGTTCGTTCTCGACGACGCCCGAGATGCCGCGTTCGGCCAGGTCGGACACGGGCAGGCGGCGATGCGGGTTGGACGGGCCGGCCAGCGTGCGCACGACGGTCGACAGGTCAAAGCGCAGCACGCGTTCGTATTCGGCGGTCGCCAGGCTGTCGGACCACAGGCCCGCCGTCTTGGCGTAGGTTTCCACCAGCGCGATCTGTTCGTCTTCGCGTCCGGTCAGGCGCAGGTAGTCGATGGTCTGCTGGTCGATCGAGAACATCGCGGCGGTGGCGCCGTACTCGGGCGCCATGTTCGAAATGGTGGCGCGGTCGCCCAAGGTCAGGCTGGCGGCGCCTTCGCCGAAGAACTCCAGATACGCGCCCACGACTTTTTCGCGGCGCAGGAATTCGGTCAGCGTCAGCACGACGTCGGTGGCGGTGATGCCGGGCTGCGCGCGCCCGGTCAATTCCACGCCGATGATGTCCGGCAGGCGCATCCACGACGCGCGGCCCAGCATCACGTTTTCAGCTTCCAGACCGCCTACGCCGATGGCGATGACGCCCAGCGCATCCACGTGCGGGGTATGGCTGTCGGTGCCGACCAGCGTATCGGGAAACGCCACGCCGTCCTGCGTGTAGATCACGGGTGACATCCGTTCCAGATTGATCTGGTGCATGATGCCGTTGCCCGGCGGCACGACTTCGATATTGCGAAACGCCTGCTTGGTCCAGTCGATGAAATGGAAACGGTCTTCGTTGCGGCGGTCTTCCACCGCGCGATTGCGGGCGAAGGCGTCCGGATCTGTGCCGTCGAATTCCACGGCCAGCGAATGGTCGACGATCAGTTGTACCGGCACCACCGGGTTGACCTTGGCGGGGTCGCCGCCTTTTTCGGCGATGGCATCGCGCAGGCCCGCCAGGTCGACCAGCGCAGTCTGGCCCAGGATGTCATGACAGACCACGCGCGCCGGAAACCACGGAAAGTCCAGATCGCGGCGGCGTTCGATCAACTGCTTGAGCGCGTCGGTCAACATCGCCGGATCGCAGCGGCGCACCAGGTTTTCGGCCAGCACGCGCGACGTGTAGGGCAGGCCGGCGTAAGCGCCGGGCGCGATGGCTTCGACGGCGGCGCGCGCATCGAAATAATCCAGGCGAGTGCCGGGCAGGGTCTTGCGGTACGAATGATTCATCATGCCTCCGTGCGCTGTAGCGTGCTTTGCGCGATCTGTTGTTCGATGTTGATGCGGGATGCGCGGATATGTCGGCGCATCAGGATTTCGGCAAGCTCGCCATCGCCGTCGGCAATGGCGTCAAGAATGCGGTGGTGTTCGGCATAGGCCTGCCGGGGGCGGTTGGGCGTGGTCGAGTATTGGATGCGGTACATGCGAGCCAATTGATAAAGCTCGTCGCACAACATGCGGAACAGCATCTGGTTGCCGCTGCCCTTGACGATGCGATAGTGGAAATCGTAATCGCCTTCCTGCTGGTAGTAACCCACGCCTGCCTGAAAGGCGGCATCGCGTTCGTGCGCGTGCAACACCTCGCGCAGCTCGGCGATTTCAGACGGGGGCATGCGCTCGGCCGCCAGCCGGCACGCCGTGCCTTCCAGCGATTCGCGGATTTCATATAGCTCGGACAGTTCCTGGCGCGATAGCGACACGACCCGCGCACCCGCATGCGGCACGCGCACCAGCAGCTTCTGGCCTTCCAGCCGATGCAGCGCTTCACGCAAGGGGCCACGGCTGACGCCATACAGGCGCGCCAGCTCGGGCTCGGAAATCTTGCTGCCCGGCGCGATCTCGCCTTTGACGATAGCGGCCTGGATCTTCTTGAAGATGTGATCGGACAGGGTCTCGCCGTCGCCGGGTGCGGTGCCGGGGAGGGTCAGCACTTTGCTCATTGTGTTGACAATCTTGGTCAGTTTTACGGGCTTTGGCCGACGGAAGCGTCGGTTTGGCGCTGGATTGTCAACAATTTAACGTGAGTGGGTGACGGGTGCAAGCGCCGGGGGCCGGGCGGCGTGCGGCAGATCCTGGACAGCTAACTCGCGTATCGCGGTCTCCCTGCCAGTGGGTCGTGCTTAACCAGCCGTCTCGCGGTCCATCGAGCGCAATGCGCGCGGGATGCGGTAGCGCTTGCCGTCGTACGTCAGCGTGTGGCGCGCCTTGCCTTGCTTGATGGTCTTTTCCATGCAGTCGCCTTGCTGCACGGCGGCGCGGCTGGCCGAGTGCGATTCGGTGGCGATCAGGTCGCGGTAGCCGTGGCGTTGCCCATTGCCGATGGCCAGGCTGACGGCGCTTTCCGAAAACTCGCCGGCGCAGGTGGTGTCCCATTGGCCGGATGAGCGGTTGACGCTCAGGCCGTCCAGCACCAGGCGCAACTGGTCGCCTTGCACGGCGAACAGCCGCAAGCTGGTCTCATCGAACGGGTTGGCGCGCGAGGCGCCCTCGCGTTCGATGCGGATGCCGAACGCGCGCTGCTCGGGCGTGAGGTCGTAGCGGGCGGTATCGAACGCCAGGCTGGCGATGCGCACGGCGTCGTCGGACATCAGATCGGGCAGGCGTTGCCGCTGGCGCACTTGCAGCGTGCCGGCATCGAGCACCAGCACGTCCAGATCGCCGACGTGGCCGTTTTCCGGGTCGGGCGTGTCTTGCATCAGCGGCACCGCCACCAACAGCAGGTCCGGGTTCGCCGGCCATACCTTGCACGCGACGGCGAAGGGCGCGCCTACGTCAGCATCGGAGAACGTGATGATGGCGTGGTTTTCCTTCAGGCGTATGCGGCCGTGCGCGTCGGGCTTGTCGCTGTTCTGGTAGACCGCGCGGACGATGTCGGCCGCCTGGGGGCAAGGGCCGCTGGCGGCTTGCGCCGCGTTGGCGGCCAGCGCCGCGCACAGGGTCAAGGCACCGGTCAGAAGCGTATAGGGACGGAGCATGGAGTCGCGGGCGGCAAGGGAGAAGACCGAATTCTAATCAGGCCCTTGTTGCGCGTCGCGCCCCTTCGCTACCGCCCGCTACAGATCGCTACAGGTCGACCCGCACCTTGCCCGCCTGCACCAGTCCAGCCACGTCGCGGATTTCAGCCAGCAGCGATTGTTGCAACTGCGCGGGCGTGCCGCCCGTGGGCTGGAAACCCTGTTCGGCCAGCTTCGCGTGCACCGCTTCGGTTTTCAGGGCGCGGTTGATGCCCTGGTTCAAGGCCGCGATGGTCGCCTCGGGCGTGCCGGCGGCGCAGTACGTGCCGAACTGGATCTGCGCGTCGAAGCCGGCATAGCCGCTTTCCGCGACGGTGGGAATGTCGGGATACTTCGCCAGCCGTTCGCGGCTGGTCACTGCCAGCACGCGCAGCCGCCCGCCTTTCAGATAAGGTTCGACCGCCGCCACCGTGGCCACCACCACCTGGATCTGTCCGCCCAGCAGGTCGGTCATCATCGGGCCGGTGCCGCGATACGGCACGTGCAGCATGTCGATGCCGCAGCTCGCTTGCAGCAATTCGGTGGCCAGATGTTGCGGCGTGGCGTTGCCGGGCGATCCAAAGGTCAGACCCTTGGGGTCGCGTTTGGCCTGGGCGACCAGTTCGGCCAGCGTCTTGACGGGCAGGTCGGCGTTGACGGCCACCATATAAGGCGAGCGCGCGATCGGGCAGACGGGGGCCAGTTGCTTGAGCACGTCCTCGGGCGGGCGGGCGTAATAGCGCACCGACGGCACCAGGCCGGCGAACAGCAGCACGCTGCCATCCTTGGCGCCGTTGGCGGTGTAGTCGGCGCCCAGCATGCCGCTGGCGCCCGGCTTGTTCTCGACGACGACGGGGCGGTCCAGCGCGCCTTCCAGGGTGGCGGCAATGACGCGGCCCAGCACGTCGGTACCGCCGCCCGGTGGAAACGGCACGATCACGCGCAAGGGCGCTTCGCGTGCCCAGACGGGGCGGCCCAGCGACAGCGCCACGGGCGCCATCGCGCCCAGGGCCAGGTGCTTCAAAACGGTTCTGCGATTCATGGTTTGTCTCCTTTGCGCCCCTTAGTCCGGGCGTGGGCCTGTCGCCTCTATCGAGCGGGCGATTCAGCGGGGGCTTCGGTGTTCAGGTCGTCATGCGGATGGGGGGTCGGCAAAAGAAAGGCATGCAAGGCCGTGGCGATGGCGTCGGGAGCTTCAACCGGCAGCATATGCCGCTGGCCGTCGACCACGCGCAGGCGGGCGTCGGGCAGCGCGCGCGCCAGGCCGCGCGACATGCGGGGCGTGGAGCCGACGTCCTCCTCGCCCGTCATCACCAGCGTCGGGCACGCGATGTCGGGCGCGGCCTGCGCCAGCACCGGGTCGCCATGGGCAAAGAGCCGATAGGCCGCCAGGAAGTTGGCGCGGTCGTTCTGCACCAGGCGCTGGCCGATGGCGGCGACGCGTTCGGGGCGCGCGGCCTGGAATGCGGGCGTGAACCAACGCTGCAGCGATACCGCCGCCGCAGCCTGCACGTCCTGCGTGGCTGCGGCTTCCAGGCGCGCCATCACGGCTTGCACTTCGTCCGGAGTGCGTTGGAACACCGTGCTCAACAGCACCAGCCGATCGACGCGCTGCGGCCTGGCGGCGGCATACGCGCCCGCGATCAGGCCGCCCATCGAATAGCCCAGCACGCAGGCCTTGCGCCAGCCGGCCAGATCCAGTTCCGCATCGAGCTGCGCGATGAAGTCTTCGATGCGGGCGACTCCATGGATGCCGGGCGCTGCGCCGTGACCCAACAGGTCGTAGCGCAGCACGTCGAAGCGCGCTTCCAGCAACGGCGCCAGCTCATCCCATAAGGTATGGTCCAGCCCCACGCCGTGCAGCAGCACCAGCGGCGCGCCCCGGCCGGATCGACGGCGCGGCGTGCTCATTTCGCTTGCGCCTCTTGCGCCAGTTCCTGCAAGTCGGAATAGCGGTTGCCGATGCGGTGGTGCGGCCTGCCGGACGTCGCCGCACCCAGTGCGATCACGATTTCATCGGGGGCAGGCGCGTCGTTGATGTTGGTCTGCACGGTCAGGTAGTGCGAACGCAGGCCTTCGTCCTCTTTGTGCATCAAGGGCACGGAAATCACGCAGCCGGGGCCGCCACGCGTGTTCGTGAAGGCCAGGTAGCTGGTGCCGCCCACGGCGTTGCGGTAGGCGTTGCCAAAGCGCAGCGTGTGGATCAGCGCGGACGCGTGTTCGACTTCGCCCGCCGTGCCCACCACGGCGGCCTTGCCATAGGCTTCGATCTGGTCGGCGGAACCCGCTTGGCGCAGGATCTCGGCCACCAGCAGCTCGCCCAGCGGCGGCGCGTTTTCCATGATCTGCGGGCGCAGGTCTTCCTGGAACGGCAAGCCTGCCCACGGGTTGCGGATCACGGCAGCGGCCACGATCATGATCAGCGGCCGCTCGGCCGGCTTGCCGCCTTCGATGCAGGTCTTTTCGACGTAACTGACGATCTTGCGTACTTGCAGGGCCATTCCAATGCTCCAAACGTTAGGGCTGACGATGCACCTATTGTTCAGGCCGGGCCCAAATTTTGACAATCCAAATTAACTCAAGTTAATTTCAGAAAACCTGAATTTGTCCGCGTGCCGCCATGCCTGTTCCCTTGAAGATCCAACACCTGCGCCAGTTCTTGCTGGCTGCCGACCACGGCAGCTTTCGCCTGGCCGCCGAAGGCACGCATCGCTCGCAGGCGGCCGTGTCGGCGGCTATGCAGGATCTTGAGCAGCAGCTGGGTGCGCCGCTCTTTGAAGCCGGCAAGCGCGCGCAGCTGACGCCGCTGGGCGTGGCGGTGGCGCCCCTGCTGCGAGAGCTGCTGGCCACGCACGACCGCGTGCTGGATGCGGCGCGCCAGTTGGGCATGGGCCATACCGGGTCCGTGTCGATGGCGGTGATGCCGTCGCTGGCCGATGAGTGGCTGCCGCGTCTCTTGGCTCGCTATGCGCGCAGCCATCCCGGCATCCGGATTCGCGCGCTGGACGAATCCTCGCAGGATGTACACCGGCTGGTGCTGTCCGGCGAAGTCCACGTCGGCGTGGCGGGACAGGTGCCGCGCACGGCGGAAGTGGCGTTCACGCCCGTTGCACGCGATGCGTTCGGCTTGGTGTGCCGCAAGACGCATCCCTTGGCGCGTCGGCGCGGGCCGGTGCCGTGGTCGGCCTTGCAAGAAGAACGGCTGATCGGTAACGCCACCTTCGACACGTTGAAGAACCGTCAGCTGGGCGGCTATATCGACGATCCGGCCATGGTGGTGTCGAACCGGGCGTCGCTGCTGGCCAGCGTGGTCGGCGGGCTGGGGGTGACGGTGCTGCCCGTGCTGGCGCGCCCGGCCGTCAGCAGCGGGCTGGCGTTCGTGCCTTTATGCGAACCCACGGTCGAGCGCATCGTGGGCGTGCTGACCCGCAAGGAAGAAACCCTGCTGCCCTCGGTGGCCGCCATGCACGAGCTGGCCTTGGGGTCGCTGGCCCAATTCACCCGGCGCAAAGGGGCGGTGCGGGTGTAGTGCCTGCTTCCCAGGGCCTAGGGTTGTCACTACTTCGGCCGCCGTGAAGCCCAGCTTAATAAATCCTTAATTGGCAGTCCCTCGGCGCTGCGTCAGAGTGCGCAACAGAGAAAACGGCCGTCAGATGCCGTCCTGGTCGGCAGACCTTTTTGCCGCACCGATCACCCCGCACAGCAAAACCCTGACAAAACCAACCCGGGATACACCGGGCGGCTTGCTATCGACCGTCGCCACGTGGTGGCGGTTACCCCGTTGGTCCGAGGAGACAACAATGAGCAAGAGCTGGAAGATGTTTGCAAGTGCGGTGGGCGCGGTGGCGATCATGGCGGGCGCGCAGGCCGCCGATCCACCCCCCGATATCAAGCTGATGCAGCTGTCCGTGGGCAAGATCGAACTGGACAAGGGCTTCATGACCGCCATGGTCGATGTGGGCACCAAGATCAAGATTCCCGTGCCGGCCTACGTGATCCAGCATCCGCGCGGACTGGTCCTGTTCGACACCGGTATGAACCAGGCCACCGCCGACGGCAACTGCGCCAACTACTGGGGTCAGGGCCTGTGCGGCGCGTTCAATTCGATCCAGGGCCGCGACGAAGTCGTCGACCGCCAGCTGAAAGCCGCCGGCTTTGACGTCAGCGACGTGAAGTACGTGGTGTATTCGCACTTCCACCTGGACCACGCCGGCAACATCAAGATGTTCCCCAAGGCCAAGCACGTCGTGCAGAAGGCCGAATTGCGCGCCGCCTGGTGGCCCGAAAAATTCCAGCGCGCCGCCTATGTCATGAAAGACTTCGACACCACGCGCGACTACGACTTCATCCAGGTCGATGGCGACTTCGACCTCTTCGGCGACGGCACCATCGTGCTGCTGGACACCAAGGGCCACACGCAGGGCCACCAGTCCTTGCAGGTCAAGCTGAAGAACACCGGCACGGTGCTGCTTGCGGCTGACGCCATCTACACCGGCGAAAACGAGGCAGGCGTGATCCCGGGCATCACCTGGAACACGGCGGCGTCCATGCAGTCCATCGACCGGCTCAAGCAGATCCGCGATGCGCGCCAGGGCCAGCTCTGGTACAGCCACGACGCCGAGCAGCACGCGCAGAACGCCAAGACCAAGGTCTTCGACTGAGGCCCGGCGCGCGCCGTCACCGATGCACTGACCACGTACCGACCAACGCAAGTCCGACCCAAGGCGTCCCATGCAGCCGGCTGTTGCTTTGCACGAGGTCTGCAAGTCGTTCGGACCCCGTCAGGTCCTGCATTCCCTCAGCCTGTCCGTGGCGCCGGGGGAAATCGTGGGCCTGTTGGGGCCGAACGGCAGCGGCAAGACCACCACCCTGCGATTGATGGCCGGGTTCTACACACCCGACAGCGGCCGCGTCACGGTGCGCGGGCAGGAACCCGCGCCGGGCCGGGGCAATGCCGACATCGGCTACCTGCCTGAACGCGCGCCGCTGTACGACGCGCTGACGGTCATGCAGTACCTGCAATTTGGCGCGGGCGTGAAAGTGCCTGGCGGGGCGCGCGCGCGTCGCCAGGCCATCGAGCGCGCCATCGACGGTTTCGATCTGCAAGCCGTGGCCGGCAGCGCGATCGGCCGCTTGTCCAAGGGTCAGCGCCAACGCGTGGGCCTGGCGCAAGCCGTGCTCAACGACCCGCCCGTGCTGTTGCTGGACGAAGCCACCAACGGCCTGGATCCGCTACAGATCATCGAAGCGCGCGCCATGATCCGTCGCTGCGCCGAAGGCCGCGCGGTGGTGTTCAGCAGCCATCTGATGCAGGAGGTGGAGGCGCTGTGTACTCGCATCGCCATCCTGCAACAGGGACGGCTGATCGAAGACGCCGCGTTGGGGCAGGCGCAGGCCGCGCTGCAATTGCAACTTGCCTTGCCCACGGCCCATCACGCCGCGTTGCGCGCGGCGCTGCTGGCGTGCCCGGAGGTACGAGGCGTGGACGCCATTGCGCAGGATGGCGCATCCAGCAAGTGGCGCATCAGCTGGAATGCAGAGGGCGCGCCCGACGCTGCCGTGTGCGACCGCGTGCTGCGCATCGTGTTGGCGCATGCGCAGGTGCGCGCCGTGCTGTCGCTGCATGACGCGGTGGAAGCGCGATTGCTGGCCGCGCTGGCTCCGAACGATCCCGTGATGCGGAGGCGGGCATGAAGGGCTTTCTGGCCTTGTACCGAAAAGAATTGCGGACCGACTTCGGCTCGCCGGTCGCGCTGGTGGTGGTCGCCGTGTTCTGGGCGCTGTCGGGTTATCTGTTCAGCTTCAACCTGTTCTTCGTCAGCACCGGGCAGATGGTGACCGCGTTTCACAACATGACGATTCTGTTGATCCTGGTGATGCCGCTGGTCAGCATGCGCGCGTTTGCCGAAGAGGCGCGCCAAGGCACGCTGGAACTGCTCTTGACCTTGCCGTTGTCCGACGCCACGCTGGTCGCCGCCAAATACGCGGCCGGCCTGACCGTGCTGGCCCTGATGCTGGCGGGCACGACCGCCGCCGTGCTGCCGCTGGCCTGGTACGGGCAACCCGACTACGGACCCATCGCGGGCGGCTACATCGGCGTGTTCCTGTACGGCGCGCTGTTCCTGGCCATCGGCATCGCCGTGTCCAGCGCCTGCACCAATCAGATCGTCGCGGCCAGCGCCACCTGGGGCATCCTGGTGCTGCTGTGGTTCATCGACTACCCGGCCGCGCTGGACGCGTTTCCCGCCTTGTCGCCGTTCTTCCAGGCGCTGTCGCTGTCTGCGCAGCACGTGGACTTCATACGCGGCGTGCTGCCAGGGCCCGCCACCGTCATGCTTGCCAGCGTGGCCGTGCTGGCGCTGATGGTGGCGGCCGTCAACCTCAAGCGCTGGAGGCTGCGATGAACCGGGCGCGTGTCGGCAAACGCATGGCGCTATGGCTGCCCGTGCTGGCGGTGGCCGCGCTGTTGCTGGCGCTGAACCTGTGGGCCTCGCGCCACCTGGGCCGGCTGGACCTGACGGCGCAGCGGCTCTACAGCCTGTCGCCCGAAAGCCTGGAAGTTGCCCGGCAGATCAAGCAGCCGGTGGACGTGACCTGGTTCTACGACCTGCGCAACAAAAGCATGGTGGATGCGCTGGAGCTGCTGCGCCAGTACGAGCACGCCAATCCGCTGATCCGGGTGCGTGGGGTGGACCCCGCGCTGCGGCCCGCCGAGGCGCGTGAAGCCGGCATCCAGTTTGCAGGCAGCGCGGTGCTGGCCGCCGACGCCCGCCGGATGACGATCAATGGCGGCACCGAAACCGACTTCACCAATGCGCTGATCCGCATCAGCCAGCGCGGCGCGCAGACGGTGTGCTTCACGCAAGGGCATCGCGAAGCCATGCTGGACAGCCTGACCTCGCTGGACGATCTGGAAGATCACGGCGACGACGAAAATCTGGTTGCGCGCGTCGAAGTCCACGAGCAGCACGGCCTGGCGATGGCGCGCAACGCTTTGCAGACCTTGGGGTTTGCGACGCGCGCGGTGAATGCGGGCGGCCTGGCGCAAGCCTTGCCGGCCTGCGCCGTCGTCGTGGCGGCCGGGCCGCGCACGGCGTTCGGCAACGATGACGCCGACGCGCTGCGACGCTGGACCGCCAGTGGCGGCAAGACCCTGTTGCTGTTGGAGCCCGACACGCCCCACGGCCTGGCCGCGCTGCTGGCCGATTTCGGCATCGCGCGGCCGATGGGCGCGTTGATGGACCCCGGCAGCCATTACCGCAACGATCCCGGCAGCCCCGCCGTCAGCGACTACACGCGCCACAAGATGACGCGCGGCCTGCCTCTGAGCTTCTTCCCCGGCGCGGCCGGCCTGGAACCCGCGGGCGAGGGCTTGCCCCAAGGCGTGACGGTCACGCCGCTGGCGCAAACTTCTGCTCAGGCGCATCTGCCTGGGCAGGCCCCGGGACGCTACACCTTGATGGCGCTGGCCACGCGCAACGCCCAGGCATCCAGCGCGGACGGGTCGGCGCGGCCCACGCTGCTGGTCGCGGGCGACAGCGACTTCGCCACCAACCGCCATTTCGCCACGCTGGGCAACGGCGCGCTGTTCACCAGCGCCGTCACGCTGCTGGCGGGCGAAGATGCCTTGCTGACGATCCGCCCGCGCAATTACGAGAACCGCCGGGTCGAACTCACCAATCGTCAGATGCGCACCGTGTTCTGGACCAGCACCGTCGCCTTGCCGCTGCTGGCGCTGATGACGGGCCTGCTGCTGTGGTGGAGGCGGCGTTGAACCTCGCTCGCCGTCGTCGGCCGCTTGCATTGGCTTGGCCACTATTGCTGGCCGCAGGTCTTGCGCTGTCGGCCTGGCAATGGCGCGAGGCGATGGAGTCGCCTGGCGCGCAAGCCGGCCACAGCCATCTGCACGACGACACAGGCAAGCCCGCCCGGTTGTACGCCTGGAATGCGGCCAACGCCGCGCGCATCACGCTGTCCACGCCCACGGCGACTTCCATGCACGCGCGCGCCGGCCAGGGCTGGACCACGACGTCCGGCGACGCGGCGTCGAACTTTGATGCGGACGACTTCCTCTCCTTGTTCTCGCAAGCGCGCAGCGATCGCGTCCTGGTCCCGCATCCGGGCGAATCGTATGGCCTGAACCCGCCCGCGCTGCGCATCGCCATCGACGATGCGCGAGGGGTTGCGCTGGCCCGGATGGACGTCGGCGCGCTGACGCCGGATGGACTAGGCCGTTACGTGCAATTGCCGGATGAACGCGAGCTGCGCATCATCCCCGATTACCAGACGCGCGCGCCGATGGCCGCGATGATTCAGGTAAACCCGAATGCGGGCGGCGCCACCTCCACGGCCACTCTATCGCTTGTGAAACCCGGCTTGCGCAAAGATAAATAGGCGCTGAAAAGGGGCATCCCTATACTTCGATTCCACATCGGATAAGTACGAAAAGTGGCTTCGTGCCAGTGATCGGACCCGTCCATATAAGCGCCTGCCGTCCTGCTCCGATTCGCGTTGGAGCAGGGTTCGGCAAGGTTCATAACGAGACAAGGGCGCGCCCTGCGCGTGCCCCGGGCTGACAGCCCGCGCCGCCTTGCCGGCGATGCACGTTGCCGCGGCAACGCATCGCAGACGGGCAGGTGTTCAGCGTATTGGGAGAAGACGCTTGACCTTGGATCTACTGCCTCTCGCCTTGGTGGACGGCGTGGCATACGCCAGTCTGCTGTTCCTGGTGTCGATGGGGTTAACCCTGGTGTTCGGCGTGATGGGCATCTTGAATGTGGCCCATGGCGCGTTCTACGCCTTCGGTGGTTACGCCGCCGCCAGCCTCGTCATGTTCCTGGCGCCCAAAACAGATTCCCCATTCCTGCTGTTCGCCTCCTTGTTCGTGGCCGCCATCGCCATCGGCCTGGTGCTGGGCAGCATCATGGAATTCGTGCTGATCCGCCGCGCGCAGAACTACGACCCCATCCTGAAACTGCTCATCACCTTTGGCGGCTTCCTGATGCTGGAAGACATCCAGCGCATGCTGTGGGGCGCGCAGCCCTATAGCGCCAGCGAAGTCGTGAACCGGCTGGGCAATATCGAAATCGGCGACATCACCTACACCACGTATCAGTTGGTAGTGGTGCCGGTGACGGCCGTGCTGGCCTACGTATGCCTGGAATTTTTCCTGCGCCACACGAAGCTGGGCAAGCAGACGGTAGCCACCACGCACAACCGCGAAGTGGCCACATCGCTGGGCATCAACGCCAAGAAGATCGGCTACGTCACCTTCGTGATCGCCACCATCCTGGGCGCGCTGGGCGGGGCCCTGGCCGCGCCCACCACGTCGCTGGTGCCCGGCGCGGGCACCGACATGACGGTGCTGTCGTTCGCCGTGGTCGCCACCGCAGGGCTGGGGCAGATTACCGGCGCGCTGATCGCCGCGCTCTTGATCGGCATCATCCGCGCCATCGCCGTGTACGCCGCGCCCGAACTGGAAGTGGCGGTGCCGTACATCATCATGGTGCTGGTGCTGATCATCCGGCCGCATGGCTTGTTCACCGTCGCCCAAGCCCGGAGGATCTGATGAAAGTCGTCGTACTCAGCCTCGTGGCCGCGCTGGCCACGCTATGTCTTGGCTATACCTTGTCGTGGACCATCACGCCGATCGTCATCGGGCTGACCTACGCCATCGCGGCGCTGGGCGTCTCGGTGATGGCGCGCGCCGGCCAGATCTCGTTCGGCCACGCCATGTATTCCTGCATCTCGGCCTACACCGTCGCCTTCCTGGCGCGCGCCATGCCCGGCACGGATGCGCTGGTGCTGATCCTGGCGGGCGTTGCCGCCAGCTTCCTGGCCGCCATCGTGATCGGTCTGTTCGTCGTGCGCTATCGCGGCATCTTCTTCGGCATGCTGAACCTGGCGTTGAGCATGGTGCTGTTCGCGCTGCTGGGCAAGCTCTACACCTTGACGGGCGGCTCGGACGGCATGCGCATCGTGCGTCCGGCGATGGCCGGCGTCTTGATGGAGCGCGAATCTTTCGAGCGCGCCTTGCTGGTGCTGACGCTGGTGTTGTCGATGGTGCTGGCCTGGTGGGTGCAGCGCTACTTCCGTTCGGGCAGCGGCCAAGCCCTGTCCGCCATCAAGACGAACGAAACGCGTATCGAATACCTGGGGTTCTCCGCCTACTTCATCATGTGGAAGGGCTATCTGCTGTCGGCGGTGGTCGTGGGCTTTTCGGGTGCGATCCTGGCCTTGATGCAGGGTTTGGTCACCCCCGAAATCGGCTCGTGGCTGCGCTCGGGTGAATTCGTGTTCATCACCATTCTGGGCGGCGCGGGCCATGCGGCCGGGGCCTTCCTGGGCGCGGTGGGCTTTGAAACCGTGAAGCTGGTGTCGGCGGCGTACTTCCCCGGCCTGTGGCAGTTCCTGCTGGGCCTGACGCTGATCCTCGTGATCTTCATGTTCCCCACGGGCTTTGTCGGCCAGATCATGAAGCGCGTGGCCACGCGCAAGCGTGACGAGGCGCGTGCCCGGGCGCGCGCCAACGCCAGCGTGCAGTCGCGCGTCCAAGCCCATGCGCAAGCACCGGTCAGGAATTGAAGATGAAACCGCTTATCCAAACGAAAGACCTCTACCTGGCCTTCGGCGGCGTGATCGCGGCCGACAACATCAACTTCGAACTGCACGAAGGCGAACGGCTGGCCGTGATCGGCCAGAACGGCGCGGGCAAGACCACCTTCATCAACATCTGCACGGGCTACCTTGCGCCGTCCAAGGGCCGCGTGTTCTTCGACGGGCGCGACGTCACGGCGATGGCGCCGCGCAAGATCGTGCGGCTGGGACTGGGCCGCTCGTTTCAGTTGCCGCAGCTGTTCACCGAACACACCGTGCGCCAATGCGTGCAGATCGCCGCCGCGCGCCGCAACAAGGAACTGAGCTGGTTCCGTTCGCTGGAAAGCACCATCGACGACAAGGAAGTGGACGCCACGCTGGACCTGGTGGGCCTTTTGCCCGAGGCCGATGAGGCGTCCATCGAATTGCCCGAGGGCAAGCGCAAGCTGCTGGACGTGGCGATGGCGCTAGCGCTGCGCCCCAAGCTGCTGATCATGGACGAGCCCACCAGCGGCGTGGCGTCCGAAGACAAATTCGCCTTGATGGAAACCGTGATGCATGCGCTGGATGAACGCCGCGTGACCAGCTGGTTCGTCGAGCACGACGTGGACATCGTGTCGCGCTACGCCACGCGCGTGGCGGCCTGGATTGCGGGCAAGGTGGCCGCCGACGGCACGCCGGACGAAGTCTTGAACAACCCGCAGATCAAAAGCGAAGTGCTGGGGGCCTGAACCATGTTGAACCTATCGGCCATCAATGTCGACCTGGCGGGCAATCGCATCCTGCGCGATGTCAACGCCAGCTTCGAATCCTCCAAGACCATCGGCATCGTGGGGCGCAACGGCGCGGGCAAGACCACCTTGCTGCGCACCATCATGGGCCTGACCAAGATCAAGTCCGGCAAGATCGCGTTCGATGGCGCGGACCTGACCGCCATGCCCGGCCACAAGCGCGCCGCGCTGAAAGTGGGCTATGCGCCGGAAGACCGCGTGATATTTCCCACCATGACCGTGGCGGAAAACCTCAACCTGCCATGCGAAGTGCAAGGGCAGTCCAAGAGCGATATCGCCGCCCGCATCCAGACCGTGCTGAAGGTGGTGCCGCAGCTGGAACCGATGCTTGGCCGCTCGGGCTCGGCGCTCTCGGGCGGGCAGGGCAAGATGGTGGCGCTGGCGCGCGCCATCATGGTCGGCACGCGGCTCTTGATGCTGGACGAACCGTTCCAGGGCCTGGCCCCGAAGCTTGCGCGCGACTACACCGAGGCGCTGGGCCGCCTGAAGGAATTGCAGCCTGACCTGTGCGTGGTCATCACCGAGTCGAACGTGAAGCTGCTGGGCGACATCCCTGACCAGATCTGGACGATCGAGCGCGGCTCGATCACCTTGAATTGAACTCCCGGAGACATTGCATGACGCAGATGATTATCAACGGCCGCCAGGTCGATGCCCATGACGGGCGCACCATCGAGGTGGTGTCGCCGGTCGATGGCGACGTGTTCACCACCATTCCGCGCGGCCAGCAGGCCGATGTGGACGCCGCCGTCAGCGCCGCGCGCGCCGCGCTGGAAGGCGACTGGGGCCGCATGACCGCGCTGGAGCGTGGCCGCCTGCTGCTGCGCCTGGGCGAATCGGTGCTGGCGCATCACGAAGAACTGGCGCAGCTGGAATCGCGCGACACCGGCAAGCCCATGTCCACCGCGCGCGGCGACATCACGGTGCTGGCGCGCTATTTCGAGTTCTATGGCGGCGCGGCCGACAAGGTGCACGGCCAGACCATCCCGTTTCAGAAGGACTATTCCGTCCAGCTGATCCGCGAGCCGCTGGGCGTGACCGCCCACATCATTCCGTGGAACTACCCGGCGCAGATGTTCGGCCGCAGCGTCGCGCCGGCCCTGGCCATGGGCAACGCCAGCGTAGTCAAGCCGGCCGAAGACGCCTGCCTGTCCATCATCCGCGTTGCCGAACTGGCGCTGGAAGTGGGCTTTCCGCCCGGCGCGCTGAACATCGTGACGGGCCTGGGCGAAGAAGCGGGCGCCAGCCTGTCGCGCCACCCGGACATCAACTTCATCACCTTCACCGGCTCGAACGAAGTGGGCGTGCTGATCCAGCAGGCCGCCGCCGTCAACGCAGTCAAGTGCGTGCTGGAGCTGGGCGGCAAGTCGGCGCACATCGTGTTCGACGACGCCAACTACAAGCTGGCCATCCCTGCGATCGTCAAGGGCATCGTGCACAACACGGGCCAGACCTGCACGGCGGGCAGCCGCCTGCTGGTGCAGCGTGGTGTCTATGCCGACTTCATGCGCGCGCTGGCCGAGGAATTCTCGAAGGTGCGCGCGGGCACGCCCGACATGGACCTGACCTGCGGCCCGGTGGTCAACAAGGCGCAGTTCGAACGCGTCAACCGCTACATCGCCAAGGGGCTGGCAGATGGCCTAACCGTGGCGGCCGAAGGCGCGATTGCGGACGGCGTGCCGGCGGGCGGCTACTTCGTCAAACCAACCTTGTTTTCCGCGCCGTCGCATGACAGCACGCTGCTGACCGAAGAGATCTTCGGCCCGGTGCTGGTGGCGCTGCCGTTCGACACCGAAGCCGAAGCGATCAAGCTGGCCAACGCCACCGACTACGGCCTGTTGGGCGCGGTCTGGACCGAGAACGGCGGCCGCCAGCAACGCGTGGCGCGCGGCATCAAGTGCGGCCAGGTCTACATCAACGGCTTTGGAGCGGGCGGCGGGGTGGAGTTGCCGTTCGGTGGGGTCAAGAAGAGCGGCCATGGCCGCGAGAAGGGCTTCATCGCGCTTGAAGAAATGAGCACGACCAAGACGCTGATCCAATTCTATGGCGAGTGATCGCCGCGCTATCCGGAGTCAAAAATGAGCCAGTTGCAAGGTAAGGTCGCCATCGTCACGGGTGGGGGCAGCGGTTTCGGCGAAGGCATCGTCAAGCTGTACGCCAAAGAGGGCGCCAAGGTCGTCATCGCCGACATCAACAAGGAAGCCGCCGACCGCGTCGCCGGCGAAGTGGGCGCGTCCGCGCTGGCCGTCAAAGCCGACGTGTCCAGCCGCGCCGATATCGACAACGTCGTGCGTCAGTGCCAGGAAAAGTTTGGCTCGGTGGACATCGTGGTCAACAACGCCGCCATCACCCACAAGAACCAGCCGATGCTGGACGTGGACGAGGCCATGTTCGACCGCATGTTCGAGATCAACGTGAAGTCCATCTATCACATGGCGCAGGCCGTGGTGCCCGTGATGCGCAAGCAAAAGCGCGGCGTCATCCTGAACGTGGGCTCCACCGCCGGCATCCGTCCGCGTCCCGGCCTCAGTTGGTACAACGCGTCCAAGGGCGCGGTCAACGTGCTGTCCAAGTCCATGGCCGTGGAACTGGGTCCGGACGGCATCCGCGTGAACGCCATCTGCCCCGTGATGGGCATCACCGGCATGTTCGAACTGTTCATGGGCCTGCCCGACACGCCGGAGAACCGAGCCAAGTTCGTTTCCACGATTCCGCTGGGCCGCTTCTGCCAGCCTTCGGACGTGGCGGCGGCGGCCTTGTTCCTGGCCAGCGATGCGGCCGAGTTCATCACCGGCGTGGAATTCCCCGTGGACGGTGGACGCACGGTTTAAGGGTCTTGCCGCGGCCGGCAAGCGCCGGTCGCATGGCTTCTACTTGGATGTCAGGCGCATGAAAATCAGAGCGGCGTTGTTGCGTACTACAGGCGTGCAGGGTCCGTATGCCCAGACCCGGCCATTGACCATCACCGAAGTCGAACTGGATCCGCCCGGCACCGGCGAGGTGCTGGTGCGCATCAAGGCGGCGGGCCTGTGCCATTCGGACTTGTCCGTCATCAACGGCGACCGCCCGCGCGGCGTGCCGATCGTGCTGGGGCATGAGTCGTCTGGCGAAGTCGTCGAGACCGGCCCCGGCGTCACCGACCTGAAACCCGGCGATCACGTGGCCATGGTGTTCGTGCCCAGCTGCGGCTGCTGCAACCCCTGCATGGAAGGCCGGCCGGCGCTGTGCGAACCGGGCGCGGTCGCCAACACCCAAGGCACCTTGCTGGGCGGTGACCGCCGTTTGCACATCGGCGATGAATACCTGAACCATCACACGGGCGTGTCGTGCTTTGCCGAATACGCCGTGGTCTCGCGCCGCTCTTGCGTCAAGGTCAACGTTGAACTGAGCCACCGCGAGGCCGCGCTGTTCGGCTGCGCGGTGCTGACAGGCGCGGGTGCGGTGCTGAACCGCGCGCGCATCAAGGCGGGCGACACCGCCGCCATCGTCGGCCTGGGCGGCGTCGGGCTGTCGGCGTTGCTGGCGGCGGTAGCGGCTGGCGCGCGCCGCGTCGTCGCCATCGACCTGAGCGACGAGAAGCTGGCGCTGGCGCGCGAGCTGGGCGCTACGCACGTCGTAAACCCCAAAGAGGTCAAGACCGATGACGACCTCTTCGACATGGCGGGTGGCCGCGTGGACTACGGCTTTGACATGGCCGGCGCCGTGCCCGCGTTTGAAACCGCCTACAAGCTGACCCGACGCGGCGGCGCGACCGTCACATCGGGCCTGCCCAATCCGAAGTTCAGCTTTCCGCTGTCGCTCTCGCAGATGGTGGGCGAAGAACGCGAGATCCGGGGCAGCTACCTGGGCTCGGGCGTGCCCGCCATCGACATCGGCCGCTACATCGACCTGTACAAGGCTGGCCGCCTGCCGGTGGATCGGATGATGGGCAAATCGTTTTCGCTGGACCAGATCAACGAGGGGTTCGATCACCTCGCCACCGGCGGCAGCCTGCGCGACGCCATCGTTTTCTAAGGGCATAGACCCGACTACAACACTGGAGACAAAACCATGAAGACTTCAAGACTGGCTGCCTTGCTGGGCGCCACCCTGCTGTCGGGATTCACGGCGCTGGCCGTGGCCGCCGACAAGCCCAAGGAATTGAACATCGGCATCTCGACGTTCCTGTCGGGCTCGGCGTCGGTGTTCGGCGTGCCCGCGCGCGACGCGGCCGAGATCCTGATCCAGGACATCAACGCGGCCGGCGGCATCGACGGCGTCAAGCTGGTGCCCAGCTATATCGACGAAGGCGGTGGCGGCGAGAAGCTGCTGTCCGAATATCGTCGCCTGGCCGAAGGCGGCACGCGCGTCATGCTGTCGGCGATTTCCAGCGGCCACTGCAACATCGTGGCCCCCGTCGCCGAAGACCTGAAAGTGCTGAACGTGTTGTGGGACTGCGGCACGGAGAAGGCGCTGGAAGGAAAGAAGTACAAGTACGTGGTGCGCACGCAAGCCAACGCCACCACCGAAATGGTCGCGCAGGTGCTGTACCTGATGAAGGTCAAGCCCGACTTCAAGACGATCGCCATCGTCAACCAGGACTACGCCTGGGGCCGCGATTCGCGCGATATCTTCCTGGCCGCCTTGAAGAAGTTCAAACCCGACGTGAAGGTCGTGGCCGAGATGTTCCCCAAGTTCGGCGCGGCCGACTTCTCCACGGAGATCAGCCGCCTGCAAGCGCTGCGTCCGGACGTCATCGTGTCGACGTCGTGGGGCGGCGACCTGGACAACTTCGTGCGCCAGGCCTCGCAACGCAACCTGTTCAAGAACTCCACCTTCGTGCTGTCGCTGGCCGAAAGTTCGCTGGAGCGCCTGGGCAACGCCTTGCCCGAAGGCGTTTACGTCGGCGCGCGCGGCGATCACTACTTCCTGCATCCTGAAACCCGCGATGACCCGCAGCATCAGGCCTTCGTGAAGAAATTCCACGACAAGACCGGCGCCTACCCGATCTACTCGGTCTATCACATGGTGCAAGCCATCCAGGGCCTGAAAGCCGGCTACGAGAAGGCCATCAAGGACAACGGCGGTGCCTGGCCCACGCCGGAACAGGTGGCTGCCGCCATGCACGACGTGACCTTCAAGGGCTACGGCCGCGACGTCAAGATGCACCGCGCCGACGGCCAGGGCCTGGAAGCGCAGCTGTTCGGCGTGACGAAAAAGAGCGACAAGTACCCGTTCAAGGTGCTGGCCGACATCACCATCGTGCCGGCTGAACTGGTCACCCCGGGCGTGGAAGATACGTCGATGGGCTGGATCGAAAAGAGCCTGACGCCGGATGTGCTGAAAAGCGATCAGATCAAGGTGTATTCGAACTGAGCAAGCTGTGTTGTGTGTGCAGGGACTGCCCGGCGAGCAATCGCCGGGTTTTTTTATGCGCGCGTCAACGCGCCAGATAGGCGCGCGCGAGCTCCATCAGATACTGGCCCTGCGGCGTGGGCGTGCTGTCTCGCCGCCGCACGATATACACGTCGCGCGTGATGTCGGGATCCAGCACCGGAATCGACTTCAAGCCATAGCCATGCGCTTCGAACAGCGCCGGCATGATGGTCACGAAATTGCCCGACTGCACCAGTCCGATCATGGTGGCCAGCTGATCCACCTCGATGGTCCAGGGCAAGTCCAGCCCACGTGCATTGAGCACGCTGTCGATCTGCAAGCGGGTGGAACTGACCGGGTTCAGTCCGACCACCGGAAGGCCATGCAGCTTTTTCCATGACAGCTTGCGGCTGCGTGGGGCCAGCGCGGAACGCTCGGCGTAGACCAGGTTGAAGCCATAGGTGGCGATGCGTTCGGCTTGCAGGGTGGGGCCGAATGACACCGGCGTGGTGATGCCGAATTCCACCTCGCGCTCTTCGACCAGTGCGGTCGTGACGGTGGCGTTGCCGTCTCGGATGGACAGATACACCTGCGGATGGCGGGCGTAGAACTCGGGCAGCACATTGGGCAGCACCGAATAGCCGACCGAGGCCACCGTGCTCACCATCAGCGTGCCTTCGTGCCCACGCGCGCGGCGGGCGGCTTCGGTCAGGCTGGCATCCATCTGGGTCACGATAGGCAGCACGCGCTCGTACAGCGCGCGGCCCACCGATGTCAGCACCACGCTGCGCGTCGTCCGTTCGAACAAGCGCCCGCCAATTTCCGATTCCAGCTTGGCAATGCGCCGGCTCAACGCCGACGTCGTAACGCATAGCAGCGCGGCGGCCGAGGTGTATTGCCCCATGCGCGCCACGCAGCAGAACGCGCGGATATCTTCCAGGTCGTAATTGATTCGCATGGATCAATAATTATTGAGATTTTTTCGATAGACGTAATTATATCCGCTGCCTGAACATGCTGGCATCACATAGACGAGCCATCATGAATTCACAAGGCAAGGGCATTTCCCTGAAATCGATGCGCAGCTTTTTCGTGGGCGGTGCAACCGCCGTGCTTGAAGGGCTGCCCGTCGAATACCGCAGCATGGTCCTGAACGGATCGCCGCGCGAGGTCAACCCGAATGGCGAGCAGGTCTACGGGCAGATGTACGTGCAGGAATACCGTCTGGCGCAGCCGCGGCACCCGGATCCGGTGCTGTTGTGGCATGGCGGCGGCATGACGGGCTGTACGTGGGAAACGACGCCCGATGGCCGCAACGGCTGGCTGTGGAAATTCCTGGAAGCGGGCTACGACGTGCTGGTCAGCGATGCGGTGGAACGCGGCCGTTCGTCCTGGGCACGCTTTCCGCAGGTGTACCGTGAAGCGCCGGTCTTTCGCACCAAGCGCGAAGCCTGGACAACGTTTCGCATCGGCCCGGCCTACGACCCGGATCCGCAGCGGCGCGAGGCTTATACGGGGCAACAGTTTCCCATCGAGGCGTTCGACGCATTCGCCAATCAATGGGTGCCGCGTTGGCCGGGGCACGAGTCGATGATCCTGGCGGCCTATGAAGCCTTGATCGATCGCGTGGGGCATTGCCATATCGTCGCTCACAGCCAGGGCGCCGGCTTTGCCGCCGAGATTGCGCGCCGCCGGCCGCAAGTGGTGCGCAGTGTGGTGGGCGTGGAGCCGGGCGGCATGCCGCAAGCGGCGCCGATCGAGGCGCTGCCGCCGCATCTGGTGGTGTGGGGCGACTTCATCGAACCCTCGGGCTCGCACTGGGTCGGCTACCGCCAGCAGGCCGAGCGTTACCTGGAATCCATACGCACGTGTGCCGACGTATCGGTGTTGGACCTGCCCGCCAGCGGCGTCGCGGGCAATTCGCACCTGCCGATGATGGACCGCAACAGCGACGAGATCTTCCAACGCGTCCTGGCGTGGTTGCAGCGCTGAAGAACGATCAACGACAACAACAGGAGACAAGCATGACCATTCGAACGCTTTCCCGCGCGGCGCTGCTGGGAACATTTATGTTGGCAGGAACAGGTGCGGCGCATGCGCTGGCGTACCCCGCGCATCCCATCAAGCTCATCGTGGGCTACGCGCCTGCCGGCTCCGTGGACACGTTCGCCCGCATCATCGCGCCCGAACTGGGCCGCGAGCTGGGCCAGACCATCGTCATCGAGAACGTCGCGGGGGCTGGCGGCATCATCGGTGTCACTCGCGCCGTCAATGCCAAGCCCGATGGCTACACGGTGCTGATGGGCATCGTGTCCGACGTGGTGATCGCGCCCATCCTGCAATCGTCGGCCAAGTACACCTACCGCGATCTTGCCGCCGTTGCGCCGCTGGGCACGAGCGGCGTCGGCGTGGTGGCGAACCCGAACCTGGGCGTGAAGTCCTTTGGCGACCTGATCGCCCGCGCCAAGGCGAACCCGGGCAAGCTGACCTACGGCGCCACCGGCGTCGGCTCGCTGCCCGCCATCGCCATGGAGAGTTTCAAGCTCACGACCGGGACGGACATCACGTTCATCCCGTATGCGAGCGCTTCGAAGATCGCAACCGACGTCATCGGCGGGACCGTGGATATCGCGGTGTCGGGGCTGCCGGCCTTGCTTGAACTGATTAAAAGCGGGCGCGTGACGGGCGTGGGCGTCATGAGCCACGACCGCGACATCGGCAGCCCGGACTTGGCGTCAGCGGGCGAAACACCGGAACTCAAAGGGATGGACTATTACTTCTGGACCGGAATTTTTGCGCCGACGAACATACCGGAACCCATCGTCCAGACATTGAATGCCGCGTTCAGCCGCGTCATGGCAAAGCCGGATATCCAGGCGCGGTTCAAGGAGCTGGGCGTCAAGGTCAGCCCGGCGACCTCGCCGGCGGAGTTTGGGAAGTTCGTGGCGAGCAGCGATGCGCAATGGCAGAAGCTGATCGAAGAGGCGAAGATTCCGCGTCAGTAGCATGAAGGAACGGAGCGCGCGGAGGGCAGGAGAGTGGGCGCCCGCTACGTGCGTTCCACCGGCAAGCCTTCCAGCGCCTCCAGGAACTCCGGATAGTCCTTAAGATACGCCGCATTCGCCGCTGCCCGCTTGACCACCCGTTCGTCCACCGTCAGGTTCAACACCGTTTCACCGTCCCAGACCCTGGGCCGCTTCTTCACATGGATCAACACCTTCTCGGTGAATTCCTTGTACGAATCGTGCGGCTCGCACTGGTCGTAATCGGTGGAGATGCGTTGCGCGACACCGGCTTCCAGGCCTACCTGGCGCGCCTTTTCCTGTAGCCAGGCAGCCGGCAGCGTTTGCAGGCTGCCGTCACGATAGCCGCCGCCGACATCCGAATGCGCGCCGATGAACCAGCGTTGTTCGACGGGCCGATCGGCCGGGCGAGGGTCGGAAGTGGCCAGCCGTGTCCAGAGGGTCGGGAAGTACGGCTCGCGGTATTCGTTGGTGGCGATGGCGTGATACGCGTTGCGTACGTGGTTGCTCAGTTCGGTGTCGTGGAAGTTATAGAACTTCGAGAAGCCCGGGACCGAGATGCCGCCGACCGGGATGCCCAGGCTGCCCACCGTGTCCCAGACGCCGACGAAATGC
Source organism: Achromobacter piechaudii NBRC 102461 (assembly GCF_001571245.1). Classification (GTDB taxonomy): domain Bacteria; phylum Pseudomonadota; class Gammaproteobacteria; order Burkholderiales; family Burkholderiaceae_B; genus Achromobacter; species Achromobacter piechaudii. The sequence continues at coordinate 371,003 of NZ_BCTK01000006.1, forward strand.
AGATCGGTTTCACGCGAGAATTGCGCGCGAAAGGAAATGGCGTCGATGGACGAGGGCAGGCAGTCGTCGCGGTACAGCGCGTAAGCCTCGGCGACGTGGTCGTCGCTGGGATCCTTGAGCAAGCCGCATTTGCGCACCATGCCGGCCAGGCTGCGCGCGGAATAGGCGCCGCGGCTGAAGCCGAACAGGAAGATGTGGTCGCCGGCTTCCTGACGCTGGCATAGCCATTGGTAGCCGTGGCGGATGTTGGCGGACAGCCCGGCGCCGAATGCGCCACCCAGGAATTTGTCGAGCGCGGCCCAAAGCCCTTGGCCTTGCGTGCCGACGCCTTCGATGTACAGCGTTTCCTGCGTGCTGGTTTCCGGCGCGGCCTTATAGAGCTCGTAGACGTTGGTGCGGTCGTTGGGTTCGTTCCACGTACCGTCAAAGAAGATGGCCAGGTTCTTCTGCATGTTCGGCTCTCCACAGATCGCGTCTTTCGCTACCTCTGCTGCTGGCCGGGATGATGCCCGCCTGACGCACGCTATCACGCGGGTTGCGCGCTTGCCGTCCGCGTGCTTTCCCTGCTGGGCGCATGTACACCATCTTTTTTACTAGTCGGATGGGCGAACAAAAGCCGCCTGCGCGGGGCAATGCGCGCAGGCGGCGACATGAAGCGGGATAGGCGGACTAGATAATGCGTAGCCATCCATGATGCTTCGGATGGTATCTATGCAGCAGCGGTTGGTATCCGCGCCGCAAGATGATGCGTTACAGCTCCAGCACGATCTTTCCGCCGCCGCACGCACGCGAACAACACGCCATCATCTTGTTGTTCGCCTCGCGTTCGGCGCGCGTCAGCACTACGTCTCGGTGGTCGATATCGCCTTCCAGGACGCGCACTTCGCAGGATCCGCAAAGCCCTTCCTCGCAGTCGCTTTGCACGTCGATGTTGGCCCCGCGCAGCGCCGTCAACAGGGTCTGGTCGGCGGGCACGTGTACGACGATGCCCGAGTCCTTCAGTACGACCTCGAAAGCCTGTTCCCGCGACGGGTCCAGCGTGCCGAGCGTGGAATGGAAATGCTCGACGCGCAGCGCATCCTCGGGCCAGCCTGCGCAGCAAGTGGCCAGCGCATCCAGCAGGCCTTGCGGACCGCAGGCATAGATCTGCGTATCGGCGTCGGGTTTGGCCAGCATTGCCGCGTAATCGGCGCGCGTGCCTTCGTCCTTGACGTGCAGGTGCAGCCGCTCGCCATGCAAGGCGGAAAGCTCGTCCAGCATCGCCATGCATGCGAGCGACCGGCCGCTGTAATGCAGCTGGTAGTCCAGGTTCAGTTCCTTGGCGCGCCGGGCCATCGCGCTGATCGGCGTGATGCCGATGCCGCCAGCGATCAGGATCAGCTTGGCCGCCGCTTCGTTCATGCGGAAATGGTTGCGCGGCCCCCGGATGCGCAGTCGCGCGCCGGTCACCGCGTTCGCATGCATCCACGCGGAGCCGCCACGGCCTTCGGCTTCCTTCAACACGGCGATTTCAAACGCATCGGTCTGCGCGGGATCGCCGCAAAGGGAGTACTGGCGCGACAGGCCCGTGTCGCCGCATTCCACGTCGATGTGCGAGCCGGGCGTCCAGCGCGGCAGCGGCTTGCCGTCGGGCGACACCAGCCGCAGGCGCACGATGCCGTCGGCCGCCTGCACGGCGCTTTGCACGACGACGGGCCGCGTGATGGCGTGCGAGGAAGGTTCGCCGATGCGCACGGGGTGCGCGGTGTTCAAGATCTCGGGCGAGCGTAGTTCCGGATTCTTCGTCGGATCCCACTCCACCCACAAATGCTCGGGCCCCCGGAATGACGTGTTCGGCACGTAGGTAAACGACTGTTCCGACAACTTCATATGCGGCAGGCGGCGCGTGAGTTCTTCCAGGAAGATCTGCATTTCCATGCGCGCCAGGTTCTTGCCCATGCACTGGTGCGAGCCATAGCCGAAGGTGAGCTGGTCACTGGCGTTTTCGCGGCGGATGTCGAAGAGGTCGGCGTCGTTGAACTGGCCTTCGTCATGGTTGGCGGAGGACGTGACGATCAGCAGCTTGGACCCGGCGGGTATCGGTACACCGGCAATCTCGACGTCGCGCGTGGCCAGTCGGCGCCACGCGGCGACCGAGCCGTTGTGGCGCAGGCATTCTTCGACGGCGTTGGGAATCAGGTCGGGGTCGTCGCAGATTTCGCGCCAGGCGTCGGGGTGTTGCAGCAGCAGCTTGATGGCGTTGGCCGACGCGTTGGCGGTGGTTTCGTGAGCGGCGACGATGCCGGCCATCATCATGGAATGCAGATAGGAATCGGTGACGACGTCGGGGTGCGTCTGCTGCTTGCGCAGGCCGTACTGCATCCAGCCGGGGCCGGACGGGTCCTGGCGCATCTTGTCCAGGATCTTGCCCGCCAACTGCCAGAAGTTGCCCACGGCATGCGCCACGGCGACCTGCTCTTCGGGCTTGGGGCGGCCCCAGGTGTTGACCGTGTGCGCGATGGAATACTGGCGCAGCAGGTCCATGTCTTCTTCGGGCACGCCCAGAAAGTGCAGCGCGACGGTCAGCGGCACTTCCCAGAGCATCTGGTCGACCAGGTCGGCGCGGCCGTCGTTGACGAAACGGTTCACGTATTCGCGCGTCAGGCGGCGCACCATGGGTTCGTGGTGCTTCAATTCTTCGGGGGTGAACGGGTCCATCAGCACGCGGCGGCGCGGCATGTGGGCGGGTTCGTCTTCGTTGACCAGCGTGCGGTTCATGGCGTAGCCATAGGAGGCCAGCACGGCGTTGGCTTCGGCGCCGGTGGGGGTGATCTTCTCCAGCGCAATGGACGGGCTGAAGGTGAGGTTGTCGCGGAAGATGGCCTTGATGTCGTCGTAGCGCGTCACCACCCAGTAGCCCAGCTTGGGGCTGTAGAACACGGGCTCCTGCTCGCGCGCCCAGCGCACGTAGTCGGGCGGGTCTTGCTGATAGCCATCGCCGAAGGGGTCGAATTCGGCCGCGCGCGCGCTGACGGGGCAGCCGGTGGGGCTTTGCATCGCGGCAAGCGCCGCGTGATCGATGGGACAGCCCGACGGGCGCGAGGAAGAGGGCGATTGGCTCATGATGCTTTCCGTGTATTCGTGATGCATCGGCCTGCCGCGCGGGCGGCAGGCCGCGTGTACTGGCTGCGGCGTTCAGTCCAGCGTGATGTGCAGATCGGTGATCAGCTTTTGCCAGCGGGCGCGTTCGCCCTTGAGCATGTCGGCGTATTCGGCCGGCGTGTTGCCAACCGGTTCGATGCCGAATTCCACCAGGCGTTGGCGCGTGGCCGGGTCATTGATGGTGGCGACAACCTGCTTGTTCAGCGCGTCGATGACGGCGGGGGGCGTGCCGGCCGGCACCACTACGCCAACTTGCGCGGCGGCTTCCACGTTCTTCAAGCCTATCTCGGCGAAGGTGGGCACGTTGGGCAGTTGCGGCAGGCGCGTCGGGTTGGCGACCGCCAGCGCGCGAACCTTGCCGCCGTTGATGAAGCCCGCGCCTGCCGCCAGGTCGACCATCATGGCGGGGATCTGGCCGCCGGCCACGTCGGCCAGCGCGGGCGATGCGCCGCGATAGGGCACGTGGGTCATGGTCAGGCCGCCTTCGACCTTGAGCAATTCCATGGCCAGGTGATGCGGGCTGCCCGCGCCGGCCGAGCCGTAATCCAGGCCGTCCTTGCGCGATTTGGCTTCGGCCAGGAATTCCTGCACGGTGTTGACCTTCATGGACGGACCGACGACCAGGATCATCGGAAAACGGCCCATCAAGGTGACGGGCGCCAGGTCCTTGACCGGGTCATACGACAGCTTCTTGTACAGCGCCGGGTTGAACACCAGCGTGCCATTGTCGGCCGACAGCATGGTGTAACCGTCGGCGGGTGCGCGCGCCGTTTCCGAGGCGGCGATGGCGGTGTTGCCGCCGGGCTTGTTCTCGATCACCACGGGCTGGCCCAGCCGGCCGGTCAGGCCTTGGCCGATGCTGCGCGCCAGGAAGTCGGAACCGCCGCCTGCGGCATAGGGCACCACCCAGCGCACGGGCTTGGACGGGTAGTTGGTCGGCGCTTGTTGCGCCCAGGCGCTGGCCGATGCCAGGAGGGGCAGGGCCAGCAAGCCGGCCAGGACGTGGTTTTTGAGGGTGCGCATAGGCTGTCTCCGTATTGGGATGACCTGATGGCATCCCTTCTTTTGCGTAAATCATATACGCAATGCGTAATTTTTCAAGAAGGGTTAACCTTGGATCCGCTGCGGCGGCGCGACGCGCCGCCGCGCACCCGTATTCGCCAGGAAGCACCGCCGCTATGACCCCTACCAAGCCGTCCAAGACGACGCCCGCCAAGTCCGCCCGGACGTCCTCCAAGGCCACCAAGACGCCTGCAAAGACGTCTGCGAAAGCGCTTGAAAAGACTCCCGCCAGCGCGCCCGTGCCGTCCAACGCCCTGGATTTCGAATCGGATTCCCGTCCGCGCGAACGCCGCCAGCGGGTGCAGGCGGCGGAAACCGGCATGGTGGTGCTGAAAGGGCTTGCGCGCCTGGGCGGGCGCGCAAGCCTGACCGCGCTGGCTGCACACGTCGACGAAAGCCCCGCCAAGGTGCACCGCTATCTGATGAGCCTGATCGCCGAGGGCCTGGTAGACCAGGAAGTGGCCACGCAGCAGTACCACCTTGGGCTGGAAGCGCTGATGGTCGGCGTGGCGGCGATGCGTCAGGCCGACCCGCTGCGCATCAGCGAACCCGTGCTGATCCGCTTGCGCGAAAGCCTGGCGGTGACCTGCTTCATCGCCGTCATGGGCAACAAGGGGCCAACCATTGTCCGCTTCGAGGAACCGGCGCTGCCCGTCACCGTGAACGTGCGCGTGGGATCAGTGCTGTCGATGCTGTGGTCCGCCACCGGCCGCGCTTTCCTGGGCGCGTTGGACGAAGCGCCCATCCAGCGCATGGCCTTGGCCGAACTGGCCGAGGCGCCCGATGATCTGCGCGCCTTGCTGGACCGCGACGACCCCATCGGTGGGCTGCGGCGTCGCGTGCGCGCGGCGGGCTGCGCCACCGTCAAGGACACCAACCTGCGCGGCATCAGCGCGGTGTCCGCGCCGCTGTATGACCACACCGGCCGGCCATGCGCGGTGCTGACGGCGCTGGGCGCGACGGGCGGCTTTGACGTGTCGCCCAACGGCAAGGTGGTGGAGGCGGTAAAAAGGGAAGCCGCCGCCGCCAGCGCGGCGCTGGGATATACGGGATAGCCGGCAAGCTCGGCGACGACCGCACGCCATCCCACTCTCTAAACCACCCGCCATCAAGCAGAAGACATCATGGAACGTATCGCCATCCTGGGCGCCTTGCACGAAGAAATCGCCGACCTGTTGGCCGCGATGGAGCCGGGCGCGACGACGCACCGCATCGCCATGCGCGATTTTCACGTGGGCACGTTGTGGGGCACGCCATGCGTGATTGCGTTAAGCCGCATCGGCAAGGTTGCGGCGGCGGCCACCGCGTCGATCGTCATTCAAGAATTCCAGGTCTCGCGCGTGATCTTCACCGGCCTGGCGGGCGGCCTGCACGCCGATGTGAACGTGGGTGATGTGGTGGTGGCCAGCGCGCTGATGCAGCACGACATGGACGCGCGGCCCTTGTTCGAGCAGCACCAGATTCCGCTGTTGGGGCGCGTGTGTTTCGACACGGACCCGGCCGTCAGCCGGCTGCTGCAAGACAGCGCGACTCGCTTCACGCAAGACCGTGGCGCGGCGGCCGTGCGCGACGGCGAAACCATGCCCCAAGTCCACGTCGGCTTGATCGCCACCGGCGACGTCTTCGTCAGCCACAACGACGAGGCCCAGGCGCTGCGCAAACGTCTGCCCGACGCCTTGTGCGTCGAAATGGAAGGCGCGGCGATGGCGCAGGTCTGCTATGAATTCGGCGTGCCGTTCGCGGTGATGCGCGTGATCTCGGATCGGGCGGACCACGCGGCCAAGACGGATTTCACCGTGTTCCTGGAAAACGTCGCGCGGGTCTACACGGCCGGCATCCTCGAACCCCTGCTGAGGTCGGGCGCCTTGCTGAACGTCGATGCCACGGCATCGGCACGGCAGGGCTGACGCGCCCGCCGCAGGAACAACGCCTGCGCCATCCGGCTGATCGCCTCGGGCGCTCGGGCTGCCGCCGCCTTGCGCCGCGCAAAGCAGATATGCGATACCGCGCATAGCGTCGCCCTGGCCCCGCGCATACCATGCTCCAAACACAAAAACCCAAGGTTTGGAGACAGCATGAAGATCGCAAGCGCGCTGACGTCGGTCAGCCGGTGGCTGGGAGCAGGGATGGCGGCATCCGCCCTGGGCGTGATGGCCCCCGCGTTGGCCGGGCCTTACCCCGACCACCCCATCAGGCTGGTGGTGCCTTTTCCCGCTGGCGGCGCCACGGACTTGATGGCCCGCGCGCTGGCGCAAGGGTTGGGCGACAAGCTGGGCCAGGCGGTCGTGGTGGAAAACCGGGGCGGAGCGGGCGGCGCGATTGGCGCGGAAGCCGTGGCCAGCGCCGCGCCCGACGGCTATACCTTGCTGTACTCCACGATGGGCGTGCTGACCATCAATCCTTCGCTGTACGCCAAGCTGCGCTATGACCCGCAGACCAGCTTCGCGCCCATCTCGATGACCAACCTGACGTCGAACCTGCTCGTCGTCAATCCGGACCTGAAAGTCAATTCCGTCGCGGAGCTGGCGGCGCTGGCCAAGGCGCGGCCGGGTGAATTGACGTTCAGCTCGTCGGGCAACGGCACGACCAGCCATCTGGCCGGCGAAATGTTCAAGTCGACGGCCGGCGTGGACATCCGCCATATCCCGTACAAGGGCACGTCGGGCGCCATCAACGATTTTCTGGCGGGACGCATTTCGATGATGATCGACACGTCCTCCAATTTCATCGAGCAGGTCAAGCAGGGCAAGGTGCGCGCGCTGGGCGTGACCAGCCGCCAGCGCTTGCCCGTGCTGCCGGATGTGCCGTCGATTTCCGAGACGCCGGGCTTTTCCTCTTACGAAGTCAGCTTGTGGTCAGGCGTGTTGGCGCCGGCCGGCACGCCGCGCGCCGTGATCGACAAGCTGAACCAGGACATCGGCGCGGTGATGACGTCGCCGCAGATGGTCGAGCGCATGGCGGGCTACGGCATCCAGACCACGCACAGCACGCCGGAAGCGTTCGCCGCCCAGATCAAGATCGATACGGCGAAGTGGGCCAAGGTGATCGAGCAGTCGGGCGCGCGGGCGGATTGACGCCGGCCCGCCCACGCACGACACGCTGATCGCCGACAAGGGGAACTGCATGACATTGACGATTCCATTCCGGCTGGTCCAGGCTTGCGCCCCGCTACGCGCCGCCATCCTTTGCGCTGCCACCGCAGTCACCGCGCTGATGATGCCCGCGGCCCAGGCAGCGTCGTACCCCGACCGGCCGCTGACGCTGATCAACCCCTACGCGGCAGGCGGCCCGGCCGACGTGGTTGCGCGCAGCCTGGGCCGCGCGCTGGAAAAGCGCCTGGGCCAGCCTGTCGTCGTCGAAAACAAGCCGGGCGGTGGGGCGTCGATCGGCACGGGTTTTGTGGCTCGCGCCAAGCCGGATGGCTACACCTTGCTGCTGGGCACGTCCGCTGGCCACGTCGTCACGCCGCTGATGCAGAAGACGACTTATGACGGCGTGGACGGATTCGCCTTTTGCTCGGTGGTCGCGGTGCAGCCCATCATGCTGGTGGTCAATCCGGCGCGCGGCATCCGCACGGTGGCGGAACTGCTGGCGCGTGCCCAGGCCGAACCGGGCAAGCTCAGTTACGGTTCGGCGGGCGTGGGCGGCGCGACGCATCTGGGCGCTGAACTGTTCCAGCAGGTCGCGCACGTTCAGCTCAACCATATTCCTTACGCCGGCGCATCGCCCGCCATCAACGACGTGGTAGGCGGGCAGATCGATCTTGCCATGCTGAACCTGTCGGCCAGCCTGCCGTTCATACGCCAGGGCCGCCTGATTGCGCTGGCCTACGCGGCCGACAAGCGCTCGGCGCTGTTGCCGGACGTGCCCACCCTGGCCGAGGCGGGCGTGGCGGGCGCGCAGGCGGCCACCTGGTACAGCCTGGCCGCGCCAGCCGGCACGCCGCCCGACGTCGTGCAGCGATTGAGCAACGCGGTTCGGGCCGTCAACGACGACCCCGACTATCGCCGCGTCATGCAAGAGCAGGCCATCGAGCTGATGTCGCTGACGCCCGCCGAGGCCGACGCCTACGTGCGGCGGGATCGCGCCGACATGCAGCGGCTGTTGGGTTCGCTGGGGCTGCTGGCAAAATGACCCACGCCCATCACGTTTCTCGCAAGGCGATGCCCACATGAACTTTGATTTCAGCCAGCTGGCATCCGCCGACGCGTTCAAGCTCTTGTCCAGCGTCGTCGTGCCCCGGCCGATCGCTTGGGTGGTCAGCCAGTCGGCGCAGGGCGTGCTGAACGCCGCGCCGTTCTCGTTCTTCAACGTCGTCAGCAGCGACCCGCCCATTGTCGCGCTGGGCATCGGCCCGCGCGGCGGTCAGTGGAAGGATTCGTCGCGCAACATCCTGGACACGGGCGAATTCGTCATCAATGTGGTATCGGCGGAATTGGCCGACGCCATGAATCACACCAGCCTGGACTACGACGCCAGCGTCAACGAGCTGGCGCGCGCCGGGCTGACGACGCAAGCGTCGCTGCTGGTTGCGCCGCCGCGCATCGCGCAAAGCCCGGCGGCGCTGGAATGCAAGGTGTGGCAGGTCATCGAGGCCGCGCCGCATCGCGTGATCGTGCTGGCGCGCGTGGTGGGCATGTACCTGCGCGACGATGCGCTGCTGAACCGCGAACGCTTTCATGTGGATACGCCCGCGCTGGGCCTGCTGGGCCGCATGCACGGCGCGGGCTGGTACGCGCACACCAGCAACCTCTTTCAGATGCTGGCGCCGAGTGCGGCAAACGACCCGTCCGTGCGGCCGGCGCAAGGACATTGATGCGCGTGGCAGCGCGCAAAGGAGATTTACGATGAAGCTGCATTGGTCGCCCCGATCGCCCTTTGTCCGCAAGGTGATGATCGTGCTGTACGAGGGCGGTATCGAAGATCAGGTGCAATGCGTGCGCACGCCGGTTGCGATGGACAAGCCCAACCTGGACCTGGTGGCAGACAACCCGCTCATCAAACTGCCCACGCTGATGCTGGACGATGGCACGGCCCTGTACGACTCGCGCGTCATCTGCGCCTATCTGGACGGCTTGACGGGTGGCCGGCTGATGCCCGCCGCCGCAACCGCGCGCCTCGTAGCCGAACGGCGGCAGGCGCTGGGCGATGGCTTTCTGGACGCCTTGCTGCTGTACCGGCAGGAACGCAACAAACCTGTGGACAAGCAGACGGCTGCCTGGCTGGACGCGTTCGCGCTGAAAGTGCGCGCCGTGCTGGCCGCGCTGGAGGCCGAGGCCCCGGCACTGGAAGCAACGCCTTTCGATCTGGGCGTGATATCCATTGGATGCGCGCTGTCCTACATGGACTATCGTTTTCCCGATATCGACTGGCGCGGCGGACATCCCCGTCTGGCGGCGTGGCACCAGGGCTTTTCAGAACGTCCGTCGGTGGCGCGCAGCCTGCCCGATGAGTCGCCCTGATCGCCGCCTTGCTCCCTTAGACCCTGGCGCCCGCACCCTGGCGTTGCGCCGACCCGAACCGAGGATGATGATGAGCCGTATCCCGCTGCCCAGCCCCGACAGCATGACCGACGACCAGAAACGCGTGTACGAGAAGATCGTCTCCGGCCCGCGCGGCCGTCTCGTCGGCCCCTTGCGCGCGGCGCTGCACAGCCCAGAGCTGGCCGAACGCTGGCAGGCGCTGGGCGCGTTGCTGCGCTTTGGCACCAGCCTGCCGCCGCGCGTCAGCGAGCTGGCCATCGTGGTGACGGCGCGCCGCTGGAACAGCCAGATCGAATGGCACATCCACGCGCAGGCGGCGTTTGCGGCCGGTATTGCTCAAGCCGTGTTGGACAAGATCCAGGCGCGCGAGACGCCGACGTTCGACACGCGCGATGACGAAGTCGTCTACGAATTTGCGCGCCAGTTGCAGGAGACCGGCCAGGTCGATCCCGTGCTGTATGCCGAGGCGGTGACGCGTTGGCAGGCGGTCGGCGTGGTCGAGCTGACGGCGGTGATCGGCTACTACACCATGGTTTCCATGACCTTGAATGCACACGAGATTCCGATGCCCGATGACGCGCCCGCGCCCTTGGACACGCCCCGACAAGCCGGCGTGCCGGCCCTGAGCGTGCTGGCCGCGCTGCCTGCCAAGGAGGCGTCATGACGATTGAAATGCCCCGCATGCCCGTGCCTCCCCGGCACGCGCTGCCCGCGCTGGCTTGCGACGCGCATTGCCACGTGTTCGGTCCGTACGATCAGTTTCCCTTGCAGCATCCTTCGTCCTACGCCGCGCCCGATGCACCCGCGCCGCGTTATCTGCAAATGCTGGACACCTTGGGCGCGGCGCGTGGCGTGCTGGTGCAGCCCGCGCCTTACGGCGTGAACCCGGCCGCCTTGCTGGACGCCTTGGCGCATGGCGGCGAGCGCTTGCGCGGCATCGCCGTGGCCGATCCGTCCGTCACCGATGCGCAGTTGCAGGCGCTGGTGGACGGCGGGGTGCGCGGCCTGCGCTTTCTTGAGGCGCGCGACCCCGCGGGCAATCTGTTCCCGGGCAGCGTGGGCTTTGGCCAGATCGCCGCACTGGCGCCGCGCATGAAGCAGTTCGGCCTGCATGCGCAGCTGTGGGCGCCTTGCGATGCCTACGTGCAGCACCTGCCCGCGCTGGCCGCGCTGGATCTGCCTATCGTCATCGACCATCTGGGCAGCCTCGTGCCGGCGCGCGGTGAGCAGGATCCGGCCTTCCAACTAATGCGCGGCCTGCTGGCCGACGGCCGCATCTGGATGAAGCTCACGCTGTGCCGCGTGGGCGCGGCGCCCGGCTACGACAATGCCCGCTTCATCCACGACGCGTTCACCACCGCCAACCCCGATCAGGTGTTGTGGGGATCGGATTGGCCCTTCGTGCGCATGGGCGCAGCCGCGCCGTCGGCGGACGCCTTGGTGGATGTGGCGTATGAATGGCTGGGCAACGATAGCCTGCGCAAGAAGGTCTGGGTGGACAACCCGGCACGCTTGTACGGCTTCGACTAGGGGGCGCGCGCCAGCCATCAAGGGCTAGCGTGCCACACGCCTTCGCCGCCGATTTCCCGCACCAGCGCTTCGATCTGCGCCGCGACTTCCATCACGGTGCGCCCCGGCCCCTTGGACCGCGAAAACGCCATCGAGATGATGCGGCCCATGGTCGGGTCGCGCAGTGCCGCGATACTCAGCCGGCCTTCCTGCACTTCCTGCCAGACGGCGTGCAGCGGCAGCACGGTGTACATGTTTTCGTGCTCGACGATGGACTTCATCAAAGGCAGCGAGTCCGCTTCGATCAGCGGCGCGATGGTGATCTTGCGCGCCCGCGCCAACCCGTCCAGCGCATTGCGCAAGCCGTTCGGCGCGCCCGGCAGGATGAAGGGCAGGCCATTGAGCTGATCGAACGTGACCTCGCCCGACGCGGTGCGCGCATCGCCCGCCGCACCCACCAGGTAGGAATCCACATAGGCCAGCGCCTGTTCGCCGGGCGGGCACTTGTCGCCGTATCGGTACAGGATGGCGATGTCCACGCGGCTGTCGGTCAGCCACTCTTCGATCTGGCCGCTGGAGCCCTCCAGTATCTTCAGATGAACTTTGGGATAGTGTTTGCGCAGCCGCGAAAACAGGCGGCGGATGAGCGGGTGCGCGGTGGACGGCAACAGCCCCAGCGTGACCTCGCCGGCTGGTTCGCGCGCCTGACCGTTAAGCTCCAGTTCCAGCCGCTCGGCATCGGCCAGCAGCGTCTGCACCAGCGGGAACAGGCGTTCGCCGACCTCGGACAGATTCACGCCGCGCCCGGTGCGGTTGAACAGCCGCGCATTGCACTCGCGTTCCAGTGCGTTGATGCGGCGGCTGAGTACGGATTGATCCTGGTCCAGATGGAGCGCGGCGCGCGTGATGCTGCCCAGCTCCGCAATCGCCAGGAACGCCCTCCATTTGTTCAGGTCGGCGGTCAGGTCCAGGCTTAACCCGGTGGCTTTGGCGATGGGCATGGTGGCGGGGCAGGGTCGCAGGCAAAAGGAACGGCATAAGCGTACGGCAAAGCGCGCGGCAACGGGTCATTCCAGGCCCAGCTTGCCGCGCCGGATCACCTCGCCCCATTTCTTCGATTCGCTCTCCATCAGGCTGCGGTACTGGTCGGGCGTGGTCGCGGCCGGAATGGCGCCCTGGTCGATCATCTTTTGACGCAGTTCGGGTTCGGCCAGCGACTGAGCGATGGCCTCGGCCATCTTGTCCACGATCTCCTTGGGCGTACCGGTCGGGGCAATGATGCCGTAGTTCGATTCGACGATGACGCCGGGAAAGCCTGCTTCGCGGGTAGTCGGCACGTCGGGCAGGCCCTCGAAGCGTTCCGGGCTGGCCACCGCCAGCGCGCGCAGCTTGCCCGCCTTGATGAAGCCCAGCGCCGCCGACGCGTCGCCCGGGAACATCTGCACCTCGTTGGACAGCAGGGCCGTCACGGCGGGGGCCGCGCCCTTGTACGGCACGTGCATGATGTCGATGCCGGTCTGCTGCTTCAGCAGTTCGCCGCCCAGATGCGGCGTCGTGACGTTGCCGGCGGACCCGTAGTTGTACTTGCCCGGATGCTGCTTGGCGCTGGCGACGAAGGCGGCCAGCGTGGTGTCCGGCAGCGACGGGTTGACCATGACCACTTGCGGCACGCGCGCGACCAGCGACACGTACTGGATGCTGCTGACGTCGTAAGGCACCTTCATGACGTGAGGCAGGCCCGTGATGGCGCCCGGCACGCCAAATCCGAACGTGTTGCCATCGGGCGCGGCGCGCACGGTGGCGTCCACGCCGATGGTGCCGCTGGCGCCGGCCTTGTTCTCGATGACGATGGTCTGGCCCAGCCGCTTGCCCAGCGCGGGCGCGAGCAGGCGCGCCAGGTTGTCGACCGAGCCGCCGGGCGGATACGGCACGATCAGGCGGATCGGCTGGTTGGGCCAGGGCTGCGCGGCCTGCGCCATGGGCGCCAGCGTTGCCGCCAGCAATGCCGCGGCCACCGTCAAGGCGGATGCTTTTTTCATCGTCTCTCTCCTGATGGCGCCCGGTCGAGCGGGCGCGATGTTGTTATGCGCCGTCCAGGCCCAGGACCTGTTTGGCGTAGATGTTGCGTTGGATCTCGTTGGTGCCGCTGAAGATGGTCGCGGCCAGCGCGTTGACGAAGGGCGCCAGCGCCTGCACGCCGCCATCGCCATAGCCCAGCCGCATCTGCACGCCGCCGTATTCCTCGGCGATCTGGATCAGCAGCGCGCCCAGCCGTTCATGGGTTTCGGTGGCCCAGATCTTCAACAGCGACAATGCGGGCGGCAAGGGCCGTTCGGCGCGCGCCATATCGGCGAAGACGCGGTACATGGCGGTCAGGTCGGCGCTGTCCAGCCGCAGTTCGGCCAGCCGGTCGGTGAAGGCCGGATCGGCCAGCAGGCCGCGTTGCCGGGCGATGTTGAAGATCTGTTGCAACGCGTGGTTGGCGTGCTTGGGGCTGCCCGAGAACAGGCGTTCGAAACCCAGCAGCGCCTTGGCGATCGTCCAGCCGGCGTTGAGTTCGCCCACGACATTCCCGCGCGGCACGCGCACCTGATCGAAGAACACCTCGCAGAATTCCTCGTGGCCCGACAGCGTGCGGATGGGCCGACGGCTGACGCCGGGGCTGGCAAGGTCAACCAGCAGAAAGCTGATGCCCGCCTGCTTTTTCACCGTCTTGTCGGTGCGCACCAGCATGAACATGTGCGTGGCGTCCTGCGCCAGCGTGGACCATGTCTTTTGGCCGGTCACGACAAGGTCGTCGCCGTCGATCACGGCTTCGCATCGCAACGCCGCCAGGTCCGAGCCCGCGTTCGGTTCGGAATAGCCTTGAGCCCACACCGCCTCGCCGGACAGGATGCCCGGCAGGAAGCGCGCGCGCTGCGCCTCGGTGCCGTAGCGGATCAGGATGGGACCCAGCATGACCAGGCCCTGGTCCGGCGCGCGCGCCACGCCGTATTGCTCGGCCTCTTCGATGAAGGCGATCTGCCGCGCCGGCGACAAGGCCATGCCGCCGTGCTCGCGCGGCCACGACGGCGCAATCCAGCCCTGGCGAGACAGCGTGTAGTACCAAGGCTTGATCTCGTCCCAATGCAGCCGCCAGGGCACGTGCCGCAAGTGCGCGGGGTAGTGCGCGCGGAAGAAGCGGCGCAGCAGGGCGCGAAATTCCGCTTCGGGCATATCGTTCCAGTCTGCATCGCGGGGAAACGGTTCCGCTGAGGGCGACGGCGCGTCGTGCCCGTCATCCATCGGGGGCGATGGCGCGTCGGCCAGCGCGCCGTAGCGTTGGCGGTGCGCGGCGGCATTGCCCAGCCACGCGGCCAGGTGCAAGGCGCTGCGAAAGTACAGGCTGACGTCGCATTCCTCGGTGTAGCCGATGGCGCCGTGCAGCTGGATCGCCAGCCGCGTTGCGTCAAGGCCCGCGCGCGCCGCGCGCGCCTTGACGCGGCTGGCAAGCACCTTGCGCGTCGTGGTTTGATGCGCGGACTGCGCGTGCGTCGTCTCGGCCAATGTGTTGAGCGCATCCTGCAAGCTGCTTGCCGCCAGCTCGACCTGCATGGCGGCGTCGACCAGGCGATGCTGCAAGGCCTGGAACGAAGCCAAGGGCTTGCCGAATTGCTGGCGGGTGTTCAGGTAGGCGACCGTGTCGGCCAGCACCTGCCGCGCCCCGCCGATCATCTCGGCCGACTGCATCAGGCGGCCGTAGTCCAGCGCCTCATCCACGGCATCCAGCACGCCGTCCGACGCCAGCAGCGCGGCGGCGGGCACGATGGCCGCTTCGATGCTCAGGTGGCAGGCCGGCGTGCCGTCGGCGCGCGCATGCGGCTGCACGGTGACGCCGGGCGTGCCGGCCTCCAGGTAGAACAGCAGCGTGCCGTGTTCGCCATCCGCCGTGACCAGCCAGCCATCTACGTCGTCGCCGCCGATCACATGGCGCTTTTCGCCATTGAGCACATACGCGCCTTCGCGCGCCGTGACGCTGACGCCGAAGACGCCGGCCGCCTCGCCCGCTTCCAGCTGGCCTTCCGTTTCCTGCCAGGCCAACCCGATCATGCGCGTGCCATCGCACAGCGTTTGCAGCAGCGTGTCGCGTAGCGGAGAGCCGGACAAGGGCTGGAGGTTCGCGAGCAGCGTCGCGCCCAGCACGCCTGCGCCCACCAGCGGCTCGGGCAGTTGTGCGCGTCCCGCTTCTTCGATCACGGCCGCCAGCGCGTGCCAGCCCAGGCCGAGTCCGCCCAGCGATTCCGGCACGCTCATGCCCAGCCAGCCGGCCTCGGCCAGCTCGCGCCAATAGGCGCGGTCCACGCCGCCTGCCGCGCGCTTGCGCTGGCGCTGGTCGCGGCGGGAAAGCAGATCGCGCGCGCTGTCGCGTATGGCTTCGATCAGGTCCAGGTCCACGGCGCTCATACGATACCCTCGGCTTGCAGGCGCGCGATGTCCTCGTCGGACAGGCCAAGTTCCGCTCGCAACACGGCGGCGGTGTGTTCGCCCAATTGAGGCGGCGGCAGGCCGGGCGCAATCGGCGTGCGCGAAAAATGAATGGGGTTGTTGATGACGGGCATGTCGCCCAGCTCGGGATGCGCGATGCTGCCCAGCACCTTGCGATGCTTGACCTGCGGGTCTTCGAACACCTGATCCATGGTGTAGATCGGGCCGCAGGGCACGTTGACGGCGGCCAGCGAGTCGTTCCATTCGCGCACGGTGCGCGCGAGCATCGCCGGTTCGATGAGCCGCGATAGTTCGGCTTGCGCGGCGGCCCGCTTTGGGTTGCTGGCAAAGCGCGCGTCGTCGGCCAGGGCGGGCAGGCCGATCTCGGTGCAGAAGGCGCGAAACTGCGTGTCGTTGCCAACCGCCACCATCAGGTGGCCATCGCGGCACGCAAAGGCCCGGAACGGCGCGGTGATCTGCGAGGCCGACCCCATGCGCGCCGGCACCTGGCCGTTGGCCAGGTAGTTCATGCCGATGTGCGACATCGCCGCAATCTGCGCGTCCAGCAGCGCCAGGTCGATATGTTGGCCCACGCCCGATAGCTGGTCGCGATGGCGCAAGGCCGCCAGAATGGCCGCCACCGCATAGAAGCCGGCGGTCAGGTCGGAGACCGAGTAGCCCGCCTTCACCGGCCCCGCGCCGGGCTCGCCGTCGGGCACGCCGGTGACGCTCATCAGGCCGCTCATGGATTGGAAGATGGGGTCGTAGCCGGGCAGGTGGCTGTACGGGCCGGACTGGCCGAAGCCCGTGATCGAGCAATACACCAGCCGGGGATTGACGGCGGACAGGGCTTCGTAATCCAGGCCGTAGCGGCGCAGGTCACCCGCCTTGAAGTTCTCGATCACGATGTCGGCGCGCGCGGCCAGTTGCCGGACCAGCGCCTGGCCCTCGGGCCGCGAGATGTCGATCGTCAGGGACTTCTTGCCCCGGTTCATCGCGACGAATGATGAGGTTTGCCGGCTGGGTTCGCCGTGCCGGTCAGGCATCGGATAGCCCTGGTGCCGCACGTCGTCGCCCCGGCCTGGGCGTTCCACCTTGATGACGTCGGCGCCAAAATCGGCCAGCATCTGCGCGGCCCACGGCCCCGAGAAAACGCGGCTCAAGTCCAGCACCTTCACGCCTTCCAATGCACGGCTCATCGGTCCGCTCCTTATTTGCCCTGGAACACGGGTGCGCGCTTTTCCAGAAAGGCGCGGCGCGCTTCCTGGGCGTCTTCGGTCTTGCCGATGGCGGCGGTCATGTCCTGCTCGTAGCGGTAGCCATCGCGCAGGCTCATGTCTTCGATGGCGTTCAACGTCTGCTTGGCCAGCACGGTCGCCAGCGGGCTTTTGGACGCCAGCTCGTGCGCCAGTTCCAGCGCGCGGTCCATCAAGGCCTCGGCCGGAACGGAAGCCTCGACGATGCCCAGCCGGTACAGCTCGTCGCCGTCCACGCGCAGGCCCGTCAGCATCATGCGGCGCAAGCGGGAATGGCCGAAGAGGCGCATCCCATGGCGCCCGCCGCCCAGCAGGCCGACGTTGATTTCCGGCAGGCCCACCACCGCCGTGGACGCGGCCAGCAGGATGTCGCACGAGGCCACGATGGCCAGGCCCGCGCCCAGCGCCGCGCCGTTGATCGCGCCGATCACGGGCTTCGCGCATTCGCGGATCGCGTGAAAGCACTCACGGGTGCGGCGCGAGTGTTGCGGCAGGTCGCCCGGGCCCTTGATGGTGGCGGCGCGATTCTTTAGGTCGGCGCCGGCGCAGAATATCTTGCCTTGGCCGGACAGCACCACGGCGCGCACCTCGGGCGTTTCCGAGATGCGGTCCAGCACCCACGACAGCTCGTTCATCATGTCGGTGGACAGCGCGTTCACCGGCGGGTTGGCCAGCAGGATGACGGCCACGCCGTCGTTCACCGTGACATCCAGCGCGGTGTAGGGGCCGGCCAGGTTTTCGGGCATTGTCATTTCCTGTCTCCGTCTTTTTTTTAAATGATCTTGCGTTGGCGCAGATCGTCGATCTGCTCTGCGCTCTTGCCCAGCTCTGCAAGCACATCGGCGGTGTGCTGGCCCAGCAGTGGCGGCGCGCGGTCGGCGCGCAGATCCGCTGTGGCAAAGCGCAGAGGGTTCATCACCTGCGGCACGCTCTTGGCGGTGGGATGCGGCAGGTGGCGCAGCATGGCGCGGTGCGCGACCTGCGGGTCGTCAAAGACTTCGGGCACGGTATTGATGGAACCGGCCGGCACGCCCGCGCTCTTTAACGCCGCCAGCCAGTGCGCGCGCGGCTGTGTGATGAAGATGGCGTCCAGGATCGGGTCCAGCGTGGCCTGGTGCGTGACGCGCTGGCTGTTGCTGACAAAGCGCGGGTCTTCCGCCAGTTCCGGCTTGCCCAGCAGGCGGCACAGGGCGGCGAATTGCGCGTCGTTGCCGACAACGATGACGATGTCGCCATCGGCGCACGCGAAGGTGCGTTGCGGCTGGATGTTGGGATGCGCGGTGCCGGTGCGGCGCGGCACGCGGTTGCCCAGCAGGAAGTTCATGGCCTGGTTGGCCAGCAGGCCGACCTGCACGTCCAGCATGGCGACGTCGATGTATTCGCCCTGGCCCGTCTGCGAGCGCCGCAGCAACGCGGCGACGATGCCCAACGCGGCGTAGACACCGGTGGTCAGGTCCACAATGGGCACGCCCACTTTTTGCGGACCGCCGCCCGGGCGGTCGTCGCGTTCGCCCGTCACGCTCATCAACCCGCCCATAGCCTGGATCAGGAAGTCGTAGGCGGGTTCGGCGGCGCGCGGGCCGGTCTGGCCGAAGCCGGTGACCGAGCAATACACCAGGCGCGGGTTGATCTTGGACAGCGAGTCGTAGTCCAGCCCCAGGCGCGCCAGGGTGCCGACCTTGTAGTTCTCCAGCACCACGTCGGCGTCGCGGCAAAGCTCCTTGACCAGCGCCTGGCCTTCAGCCGTTTGCAAGTCCAGCGTGATGGACCGCTTGCCTCGGTTGGTGGCGATGAAATACGCGCCGTCGGTGGTGTCCTGGCCGGCTTCGTCTTTGAGGAACGGCGGACCCCAGGAGCGGGTGTCATCGCCCTGGCCCGGCCGCTCGACCTTGATGACGTCCGCGCCTAGATCGGCCAGGATCTGGCTGGCCCAGGGGCCGGCAAGAATGCGGCTCAGGTCCAGCACTTTCACGTTTGATAACAGCGGCTGCAAAGCCTTCTCCTTGACTCCTGTGATGTGCAGGTAGTCTAGGATTTCCGGCTGGCGGCGGGATGCACCCGGCGCACAAAGCTGTTATGCGTTTCGCGCACCAGCCGAGGCCAATGCGCAATGCCGACACGCGTTTTGCGCACCGGCGATGGCCGATGCGCAAGGGGGCAGGCGGGTTCTGGAGGGAAGCGTCAGCGCCCCGTGTCGGGGTAGTTGGGGCCTGCGTCGTGGAAGCCGCCGCTGCTGTAGGGATTGACGGCGCCGGGGTGGGGCGGGCCGCCCGGGCTGTAGGTGCAAGCGCTTACCAGGCCGGCCAGGGCAAGCGTGGAAAGCAAAACAATCAATCGCGATTTCATGACGGTCTCCTGCGGCTGCCCCCGAGCAGGCTTGTGCGGATCCGCAGCGTATGTGCGTCACGGCGCGCTCGGAACAGGCGTAAAGAATTATAGGGCGGCGGCCGCCTGCCAGCGCTTGCGCTTGGTCCGGGGCGCGTCGCAACGCTGCCGATACGCTTTGACCGCGTCGGACTCCACCGGCTGGAAATAAGGATGCGCGTATTGCACTTCAAGCATGGCGTCGTGCAGGCGTCGGCCCCACACGCATTGCGTCTGGGCCTCGTCCCACAAACGCACCGCCTGTTCCGGGCGGCCATGGCGCCAGAGCGCCAAACCGTAGTCCGCCACCAGCTCTTCGTTGCGCGACAGGTCGCGGTACGACAGCTGCAACAGGCGCAGGGCTTCGTCGGTATCGCCTCGCAGGCTGAGGATCCAGCCCAGCGTGCCCTGGTTGAACGCGTTGGGACCCGACACGCGGATCGACCGGCGCGCCTGGGCTTCGGCTTGCGGCAGGTAGTCGGGAAAGTCCGCCAGGTAATAGGCGATGTCGTTGGCCCAATCGGTGTCGCCTTGCTGCCAGGCGCGGCCGGGTTTGGATTGGCGCTGTTGCAGCGTCTGCGCGTCGGCCAGCGCCAGCTCGGGCATGCCCAGGAGCCGTTCGACGTCCAGCCGGTCGCGCAGCACCGAGGTGTCGACCGGCTTGAGCGATTCCGGAAAGCGCCATTCGCGCGCGCGCATCAGCCAGTGGCGCGCGTCGTCGGGCCGGCCGACCATCAGCAGCAACTGCGCCAGGTCCAGTTGCTGCTGCGGGGTGGCGGCGCAATGCATGGCGCTTATCAGCGCATGGGCGCCGTCGACGTCGTCCTGGGCGAAGCGGCGGGTGATGGCGTCCAGCTCGTCAAAGCAGGACCGGTCGTAAACGACGTCGGCGTCGATCGACAGCGAAAGCGATGCCGCCGGCACGTCGTGGCTGAAATACGCGGTGGCGCCCTGCTGCGTGGTGTAGCCCAGGTCCACCCATTGTTCGCCCCAGCGTTGAGGCATGGTCATGATGTACGGCCAGGCGGGCACAGGCGTTTTGTCGTTGCTGGAATTGA
Organism: Achromobacter piechaudii NBRC 102461; assembly: GCF_001571245.1. Classification (GTDB taxonomy): domain Bacteria; phylum Pseudomonadota; class Gammaproteobacteria; order Burkholderiales; family Burkholderiaceae_B; genus Achromobacter; species Achromobacter piechaudii. The sequence continues at coordinate 391,340 of NZ_BCTK01000006.1, forward strand.
GTTGGAAGAAGTGGCCCCACGCGCCGTCGCCGATGCGGCGGATCAGGGTGAAGTCCTCGGGCGGGTGCGGCTGTTCGGTCCAGACCCAGGCGGTGCGGCCCAGTTCGTCCGTGACACCGTGCAAGATGCCGTCCTGGCTGGGCGTGCCCTGGATGGAGTCGCCCTTGCCCGTCAGGAACAGGCGATAGGGCGTGTTGGGGGCGGGCGCTGCGTCGCGGTTGTTCAGCAGCGTCAGCGTCAGGAATCGCCCGTAGGGGCCGCTGCCGTATTGGGGCATGCCGGGGGGCGGCGCGGTGGGCGCTGCGGTGTGATCCGGCGCGGGTTCCGCGTGGACGACGGCCGGGGCGAACAGGCAGGCCGCGGCCAGGATCAGCGGGGTCAGGCGATGCAGCGGAAACAAGGTCATGGAAAGGCGAGGGCGGTGAGGGCGGGGGGCAAGGGCGGGCACGATTGTGTCACGAACGCGAGCGATGGACGCCGCGTCTGTCGGCGATTGCTTGCCGCGCGTCGCTTATCGACTGCTGCCTGCGCTTGGCGCCAGACGCCGGCGACCGAGGTCTGACGCAAACGCCAACGCGTAGGACCTGCGCGCGACGCCAGATGCCTACTGCGTACCGCCTATCGCCCGATCCTTGCCGTGATGAAGGCATCGATCGCCCGGGTAGCGTCGTTATCGGCCCCCACGTCGCTGTTGACCTGCGCGTGGTTGCGGGCCAGTCCGAACAGCTCGGCCTGGCCGCCGCGAGCTTTCAGCATGTCGGCGTAGCGCTGCGCCCGTCGGCAGGGATCGGGCCGCAAGGTCGAACAGACGAACAGCGTGGGCGGTTGTGTTCCGCTCAACTGAGCGGCGGGCGATGCCTGGCCCCATTCGGCGGGGTTCGCGCCGAAGGCTTCGTCGTAGAACGGCGCGTGCTGGCGTGGCATGACGTCCAGCAGGTCGAAGCCCGCGCCATCCAGGATGATGCTGGCCCGCCAGAGCGGCGCGCCCGTGCGTTGCCGCATCGCGGCATCCGCGGCCAACAGCGTCACAAGGTGGCCGCCTGAGGAATGACCCATGACGACCAGCTTGTCCGGATCGGCACGCCAGCGGGCGGCCTGCTGGTGGATCCACGCGACGGCCAGGCCCAGGTCTTCGGCCTGCTCGGCCGGGCGGGCTTGCGGCAACACGCGCGTGTTGACCGAGATCACGACGTAGCCCTGGGGCAGCCAGTAGGCCAGCTTGTCCTGCACGACGTCGGACGTGGCCTTGTCGCCGCCTTTCCAGGAGCCGCCGTGCACGACGAGCAGTATCGGGGCCGGCCCGCCTTGCGGCGGCGCGGCGGCGGGCAGATACACGTCGGCAAGCTGGGCGGGGTCGGGGCCGTATTGTTCGTCGGACAAGACCGCAGCCCCCGATTCGCCTCTCAACGCGGCGGCCCAGCCCGGCACGGGCAGAGGGGCGGCCACGGAGGTGGCCACAAGCAGGACAAGCAGCAGTCGGGACGCGCGCATGGACAGTGACAGTAGCGTAGGCGGAACGCCGATCAATGTAGCGCAGCCGCTGGCCGTGCCGCGCATTTCCCGGCATCGATCGACCCGCTTTTTTCCCACCCCGCGCGCCTTGTGGCATGCTGCGCCGTCCGCCGTCCATCCTTGAACGTCATGCCCTCCGCTCTGCTTCGTCTTTGCGATCTCATCCTGCTGGCCGCCGCCGCCGCGCTCTTTGGCGCTTGCCTGACCTCGCTGCTGACCACTGGCGCCTACGGCTGGGCGGTGCCCGATGCGCCCTACCTCTACACCTCCCGCGATTTCTACGCCGACGCCGTGCTGGCGGGTGTGGCAGGTTTGCTGCTGTCCTGGGTCCTTGAACGGCTGACCCGGGCACGCCTGGGCGGCCCCGGCCGCGCGCTGCTGTTCCTGGCAGCGGCGCTGCTGGCGCTGTACCTGGCGCCGCCCGCCCCGGTCGTTTTCGGCAACACCTGGGGGCCCGGCGAAGCCACGCGTGAATTGTTCCTGGCGCAATGGCGCCTGGTGCTGCCGATCGCCGTGGCGACGACGGCGGCGCGGTGGGCCTTGTGGAGGCTGGCCGGCCCCCGGCCAGCCTGACTGGCCGACCGGGCAGGGCGCAGTCCAACGGGACAACCCTGGGGGTTTTCAGCGGAATTTGCCCCCGTTTGCGCTAGGATTGTCGGCGCAATCTTCCCGACACGATTTCCGCCCGCCCTGGAGAAACCCCGCATGACCTCCCTAGACTCGTTCGCCATCACCAAGAAGTGGCCCGCCCAGCACCCCGACCGCATCCAGCTGTATTCGCTGCCCACGCCCAACGGCGTGAAAGTGTCGATATTGCTGGAGGAAATCGGCTTGCCCTACGAGCCGCATCGGGTCGCCTTCGACAAGCAGGATCAGCTCTCGCCGGAATTCCTGTCCCTCAGCCCGAACAACAAGATCCCGGCCATCCTTGACCCCAACGGCCCGGGCGGCAAGCCGCTGGCGCTGTTCGAATCGGGCGCCATCCTGGTCTACCTGGCCAGCAAGACCGGCCAGTTCATTCCGGTGGACACGGCGGAACGCTACGAGACGCTGCAATGGCTGATGTTCCAGATGGGCGGTATCGGCCCCATGTTCGGCCAGCTGGGCTTTTTCCATAAGTTCGCCGGCAAAGAGTACGAGGACAAGCGCCCGCGCGACCGTTACGTGGCCGAAGCCAAGCGCCTGCTGGCCGTGCTGGACCAACGCCTGCAAGGCCGCGATTGGGTCATGGGCGACGAATACACCATTGCCGACATCGCGATCTTCCCGTGGGTGCGCAATCTGGTCGGCTTCTACGAAGCGGGCGAGCTGGTCGGGTTCCAGCAGTTCAAGAACGTGGCGCGCGTGCTGGAAACGTTTGTCGCGCGTCCGGCCGTGGTGCGCGGCCTGACCATTCCGAGCAGCTAGGCATGGAACTGCGCCAGCTGCGGTACTTCGTGCGCGTGGTCGAGGCAGGCAGCATCGGCCGCGCGGCGATGTCCATCGGCATGGTCACCTCCGCCCTCAGCCAGCAGATCAGCCGGCTGGAAGGCGAGCTGTCGACGCGGCTGCTGCAACGCAGCGCCAGCGGCGTGGTGCCCACGGACGCGGGGCTGGCGTTTTTCCGGCAGGCGCAACTGGCGCTGCGCCATGCGGACGACGCGGTGCAGGCCGCGCAGCAGGCGCGGCTGGCCGGCCACGTCAGCGTGGGCCTGTCGTCCACCACCGCCGCCATCCTGGGCGCGCCGTTCCTGCAAGCCATGAACGAGCGCTATCCCGACATCCGGCTGCATCTGGTCGAGGCGCTGTCGGGCCATCTGGCGGACATGCTCAACGGCCGCCTGCTGGACCTTGCCATCGTGTTCCAGGCCGAATCCGCACGCCGCTGGAGCATCATGCCGCTGCTGGACGAACCCTTGTTCCTGTGCGCGCGCCGCGACATGCCCGAGCTGCCGGCCGGCCAGACCACTCGGCTTGCCGACATCGCGCACCTGCCGCTGGTGCTGCCCAGCCCGCGCCATGGCCTGCGCGCGCTGGTCAACAACGCGTTCCTGCAATTGGGCCAGACGCCGCGCGTGGTGGCCGAAGTCGATGGCCTTTCGCTGTTGATGGACGTGGTGCAGCTGGGCAGCGCCGCCACCATCCAGCCCAGTTCGGCCACGGCGCGCATCGCGCCGGGCCAACTGCACATGGCGCGCATCGATGACGCGCAGCTGTTCCGGCCGAATCTGCTGGTCAGCCTGTCCGACGACGAACTTTCGCCCGCCGCGCTGGCCGCCCGGCTGGTGCTGGCCGACGTCTCGCGCACCTTGGCGCGCGAGGGCAAATGGGCCGTCGTGACCCTTCACGATTCGTGAATACCCGTTGACGCCCGCCTGATATCGCAGGCGCGGCCCCGTCGGTACAGTCGTCCCCTACATTTGGGGACGATGGCATGGTTGACGTCTTGGTGGTGGGTGGGGGCAATGCGGCGCTGTGCGCGGCCCTGATGGCGCGTGAAGCAGGCGCCAGCGTGATGCTGCTGGAAGCCGCGCCGCGTGAATGGCGTGGCGGCAATTCGCAGCACACGCGCAATCTGCGCTGCATGCACGACGCGCCGCAAGACGTGCTGGTCGAGGCGTATCCCGAAGAGGAATATTGGCAAGACCTGCTCAAGGTCACGGGCGGGCAGACCAACGAACATCTGGCGCGGCTGGTCATCCGCGAATCCTCCACCTGTCGAGACTGGATGCGCCGCCACGGCGTGAACTTCCAGCCGCCGCTGTCGGGCGCGTTGCACGTGGCGCGCACCAACGCCTTTTTCATGGGCGGCGGCAAGGCGCTGGTGAACGCCTATTACCGCAGCGCCGAAGCGCTGGGCGTACAGATCCGCTACAACGCGCCGGTCGATGCGCTGGAACTGGAAGATGGCCGCTTCAAGGCCGCGCGCATCGGCGACGAACGCATCGAAGCGCGCGCCTGTGTGCTGGCGGCAGGCGGCTTCGAATCCAACCGCGAATGGTTGCGCGAGGCCTGGGGCCAGAACGAACGCGGCGAATGGCCGGCCGACAACTTCCTCATCCGTGGCACGCGCTTCAACATGGGCGTGCTGCTGAAATTCATGCTGGACGCGGGGGCGGACGGCATCGGCGATCCTTCGCAATCGCACTGCGTGGCGATCGATGCGCGCGCGCCGCTGTACGACGGCGGCATCTGCACGCGCATCGACTGCGTATCGCTGGGCGTGGTGGTCAACCGCGACGCCGTGCGCTTCTACGACGAAGGCGAGGATTTCTGGCCCAAGCGCTACGCCATCTGGGGCCGGCTCACCGCCATGCAGCCCGGGCAGATCGCTTATTCCATCATCGACGCCAAGGCCATCGGCCGCTTCATGCCGCCCGTTTTTCCGGGCGTCAAAGCCGATACGCTGCCGGAACTGGCCGACAAGCTGGGGCTGGACCCGGCCACCTTCGCGAAGACCCTGAGCGACTACAACGCCGCCTGCCGCGTCGGCACGTTCGATCACACCGCGCTGGACGACTGCCACACCGAAGGCATCGCGCCGGCCAAGACGCATTGGGCCCGGCCCATCGACACCGCGCCGTTCTATGGCTACGCGCTGCGCCCCGGCATCACGTTCACCTACCTGGGATTGAAAGTGGACGACACCGCCGCCGTGCGCTTTAACAACGTCCCCAGCGACAACCTGTTCGTTGCCGGCGAGATGATGGCCGGCAACGTGTTGGGCAAGGGCTATACGGCTGGCGTGGGCATGTCCATCGGCACGGCGTTCGGCCGCATCGCCGGCACCCGGGCCGCCGCCGCCGCGCGCGCCCAGACTCATGCAAAGAGCACGATATGAAGCAGCTTGAAGCCCTGGCCCGCGAGGCGCAGTCGTTTTCCACTTCCCATGCGCCGTCGTCTTCGGCCCCGGCCATGGTCGAACAACCCGTCAAGTGGTTGGGCAAGAACGCCAAGCCGCAGGCGGACGTGTTGACGGACGATGAGGCCGAAGTCGCGCGCGTCATGCAGATCTGCAACGCCTGCCGTTATTGCGAAGGCTTTTGCGCGGTGTTTCCCGCCATGACGCGCCGCCTGGAATTCGGCAAGGCGGACCTGAACTACCTGGCCAACCTGTGCCACAACTGCGGCGCCTGTCTGCACGCCTGCCAATACGCGCCGCCGCATGAATTCGCGGTGAACGTGCCGCAGGCGATGGCCAAGGTGCGGGTCCAGACCTACACCGACTACGCCTGGCCCCCCGCGCTGGGCGCGCTGTACAAGCGCAACGGCCTGGCCTTGTCGCTGGCCACCGCTGCCGGCCTGGCGCTGTTCCTGGTGCTGGCCGTGTTGATGGCGGGCGGCTTGTTCCATGAGCCGATGGCCGGCAACTTCTACGCGGTGTTTCCGCACAACACGCTGGCGCTGATGTTCGGCGTGGTGTTCGGCTTTTCGATGCTGGCGCTGGGCGTGGGCGTGACGCGCTTCTGGCGCAACGTCAGCCCGGGGGCGGCCTCGGGCGCGGCGGTAGCCGAGGCCGCGCACGACGCGCTGCGCCTGCGTTACTTGGATGGCGGGCACGGCAAGGGCTGCAACAACGCGGACGATGCGTTCACCTTGTGGCGGCGGCGCTTTCATCACTTCACGTTCTACGGCTTCATGCTGTGCTTCGCGGCAACCTGTGTGGCCACGCTCTATCACTATCTGCTGGGCCAGCAGGCGCCGTATCCCGTCTTGAGCGCGCCGGTGCTGCTGGGCACGGCAGGCGGCATCGGACTGCTGATCGGGCCGGCCGGCCTGCTGTGGCTGAACATCAAGCGTCATCCGCAACAGGGCGACGCCGCGCAAAAACCGATGGATCGCGGCTTCATCGCGCTGCTGTTCCTGACCAGCGCAACGGGCCTGGCGCTGTTGGCCGGCCGCGATGGCGGCGCGATGGCGCTGCTGCTGGCCATACACCTGGGCGTGGTGATGGCGCTGTTCCTGACCTTGCCCTACGGCAAGTTCGCGCACGGCATCTACCGCTCGGCCGCGCTGCTCAAGTGGTCCATCGAAAAGCGCCAGCCCAACAAATTGCAGCTGGGGTCCGACTGACGCGGCCCCGCGCCAAGCAGCCATGACGGCGACCCGCGAGGCCGCCGCATCCCATTACAAACGAGGAGACTTGCATGACCTACCACCCCCTGCTGGCGCGCTTTGCGCTGGCCGCCTGTCTGCTGCCTGCGCTGCACGCGGCGCACGCGCAGTCCTATCCGTCCAAGCCCATCACGCTGGTCGTGCCGCACTCGGCGGGCGGCACGTCGGACATCCTGGCGCGCACGGTGGCGGCCGAAGCCGCCAAGACGCTGGGCCAGACCATCGTCGTCGAGAACAAGGGCGGCGCCAACGGCACCATCGCGGCCAAGCAGGTGGCGTCCTCCGCGCCGGACGGCTATGTGCTGCTGCTGGCCACGGCCAGCACGCATGGCATCAACCCGTCTCTGTACTCGCGCATTTCCTATGACGCGGTCAAGGACTTCACGCCTGTCACGTTGCTGGCGACGGTGCCCAACGTGCTGGTGGTCAGCCCGAACGTGAAGGCCGCCAACGTCCAAGAGCTCATCGCCTACATACGCGGGCAAGGCGACAAGACCAACATGGGATCGGCGGGCGCGGGCACGCCGGGCCATCTGGCCGGCGAGATGTTCAAGAGCGAGGCCAAGCTGCAATTCACGCACGTGGCTTACAAGGGCGGCAGTCCCGCCATCACCGACTTGATCGGCGGCCAGATCGATTTCATGTTCACCACTATTCCCGGCGTGTTGCCGCAAGTGAAAGCGAAGACGCTGCGCGCATTGGCGGTGACGTCGCCGGAGCGCTCGCCTGCCATGCCCGATATACCCACGATGGCTGAATCCGGTCTGCCCGGTTTCCAGGCCGTGTCCTGGCATGGCGTGGTCGCGCCCGCTGGCACGCCGCCCGAGGTGGTCGCCAAACTGAACGCCGCATTGAGCGGCGCGCTGGCGGCGCCTTCGGTCAAGCAGCGCCTGATGGAAGAGGGCGCGGCGGCCTCCACCCTGAACACGGCGGCGTTCGGCACGTTCATCCAGAACGAGATGGCGGCCTGGGCCAAAGCGGTGAAGGATTCGGGCGCGACGGTGAACTGACGCGAGCCTTGTCCTTTGCTGGGCGCATGCTAGGATTTCCGGCATGTTGAAGACCCTGCTGGTTTCCCTGCTGGCGGCTGCGCCTGCCGCCCCATCCTTCGCCGCCCCATCGCTCGCCGCCCCATCCGACGCCGCCTATCCGCTGCAATGCCTGTACGCCGCCAAAGCGCAAGGCGGCGAGTTGCAATCCAACGAGCACTGCGCGCGCCCGGACGGCGACACGGTAGCGTTCGCGGCCCCGGCGCTGGCCAGCATGGACTTCGATGCGGACGAACTGTCGCCGGTGTACACGCACGGCTCATGGCGATGGGTGCGGCCCGATGGAAAATCGGCGGCCGTCGTCACCTTCGACAATTTCGCGGACGACTTTCAAGACGGGCTGGCGCGCGGGCCGTGGTCAGGCGGCATGGCCTACTACGACACCCAGCTGAACCGCGTGCTGGCCACGCCCTACGATTGGGTCGACCGCTTTCGCGACGGCCTGGCCCTGGTGTGCCAGGGCTGCCGCAAGGTCTATACGGCCGGGGGCGAGCACAGCGTCATGGCGGGCGGGCAATGGGGCGCCATCGACCGCCAGGGCGTATTGGTCATGCCCTTGCGCGCCGACGTCGCCAACCTGATGCGCGAGGTCGAAGCGGCGCGCGCGGATCGTGCAACAGGCGGCTAACCGCCCGCCATCAGCTTGCCCAGCGTCGCCATGCCTTGTTCCATGTCGCCGCTCCACGGATGGCCGTGGTTCAGCCGCAGGAAATTTCCGAAGGCCCCCGACGACGAGAACAGCGGCCCCGGCGCGATGCTGATGCCGTGATCCAGCGCCGCGCGATGCACTTTCAGCGTGTCGATGTGCGCGGGCAATTCCACCCATACGAAATAGCCGCCTGCCGGGCGCGTGGCGCGCGTGCCCCTGGGGAAGTAGCGCGCCACGGCCTGCAACAGCTCGGCCTGCTGCAAGGCCAGCGTCTGGCGGAACTGACGCAGGTGGCGGTCATAGCCGCCTTTTTCCAGATAGGCCGCGATGGCTGCCTGCGTGGGCGCGGCGGTGGCCAGGCTGGTGGTGAGCTTGTTGCGCATGATCTGCCGTGTGTAGCGGCCGCCCGCCACCCAGCCCACGCGATACCCCGGCGCCAGCGTTTTCGAGAACGATGAGCAGTGCATCACGATGCCTTCCTTGTCGAACGCCTTGGCCGGGCGCGGCCGGGTTTCGCCAAAGTACAGCTCGCCGTAGACGTCGTCTTCGATCAGCGCGACGCCGTGGCGCGTCAGCAGTTTGACCAGCGCTTCCTTCTTGCTGTCGGGCATGAGGCTGCCCATGGGATTCTGAAACGTAGTCATCAGCCAGCAGGCGCGCGGCCGGTGCTGCACGATGGCCTTTTCCAGCGCTTGCAGGTCGATGCCTTCGCGCGGATGCGTGGCCACTTCGATGGCATGCAGCTGGTTGCGTTCCAGCGATTGCAGCGCGGCATAGAACGTGGGCGATTCGACGATGACCGCATCGCCGGGCTGCGTGACCGCCGCCAGGCTGAGGTTCAACGCGTCCAGCGCGCCGTTGGTGATGATGATGTCGTCCACCGGCACGGTCAGGCCGTCGGCCAGGTAACGCAGCGCGATGGCGCGGCGCAGCGCCGCATCGCCCGGGCTGAGGTCGTCGATGGAACCCCAGGGATCCAGGCGCTGCGCCGCCGACGCCATGAATTTTCCCAGCCGCGCGTAGGGCAGCAGCGACGGGCTGGGAAAGGCCGATCCAAACGGCAGCATGTCGCGGCGCAAGGTGGCGTTGAGCACTTGCAGCACGTTGTCGCTGACGTCCACCGGGTGGCGGCCGGCGGCGGCGCTGGACAGGCCGTCCGGTTCAGGCAGCGCGGCGTGCGGCGCGCGCAGCACGTAATAGCCAGAGCGGTCGCGCGCGCGGATCAGGCCGCGCGCTTCCAGCAGGTAGTAGGCCTTGAACACCGTGGACGGGCTGACGCCCCGGCTGGCGCTGGTCTGCCGTACCGAGGGCAGGCGATCGCCCACTTGCAGCAAGCCCGAGCTTATTGAGGCGGTGATGTCTTCGGTCAGCCGTTCATAGCGCTTCATGGCGATTCCGTTTCAAGAAGAAGGGCGGGTGGCAGCAGAGTATTCATCGTGCGTGCGCTCACAAGGACATGCCGACGGCGCGCATCAGTAGCCGCAACGCGTAGGCGGCCACACCCAGCGTGGCGACGCTGGCGGCCCAGATCAGCGCAAGCCAGAGCAGGCGGCGGCGCCACGATGGCGTCGCGGGTTTGAAGCGATCAGCGCGGGTGGCGGTAGCGGAAGTCGACATCAATGGAACTCCTCGCCAGTGCGGACCTTGCCGCGAAACACGTAGTACGACCAGGCGGTGTAGACCAGGATAATCGGAATGATCAGCAGCGCGCCGACCAAAGCGAAACCCTGGCTTTGCGGCGGCGCGGACGCCGTCCAGATCGAGATGTCTGGCGGAATGATGGCGGGCCAGATGCTGATGCCCAGGCCGGTGTAGGCCAGGAACACCAGCGCCAGCGACAGCATGAACGGGCCGGACGCGGGCGTGCCGCGCACGCGCCGGATCAGGTCGAAGCCGGCGGCGGCCACCAGCACCGGCACGGGAAAGAACCAGAACATGTTGGGCAGGCTGAACCAGCGCTGTGCGATGTGCGGTTGCGCCAGCGGCGTCCAGACGCTCAACACCGCGATCACGGCCAGCAGCCCCAAGGTCAGCGGCCGCGCGATATCGCACATGTGGCGGTGCAGCCGGCCTTCGGTCTTCATGATGAGCCAGGTGCAGCCCAGCAGCGCGTAACCGGCAACCAGCCCTAAGCCCGTGAACATCGAGAACGGGCTGATCCAGTCCCACGCGCCGCCCTGATAGGCGCGCCCCACGACGGGGATGCCTTCGATATAGGCGCCCAGCGTCACGCCCTGGAAGAACGTCGCCGTGACCGAACCGAACACGAAGGCGCGGTCCCAGTACGGGCGATGGTGTTCGTCCGCCTTGAAGCGGAATTCAAACGCCACGCCACGAAACACCAGTCCCAGCAGCATGAACACCAGCGGCAGGTGCAGCGCGCTGAGAATCACCGAGTACGCCAGTGGAAACGCCGCCATCAGGCCAGCGCCGCCCAGCACCAGCCAGGTCTCGTTGCCGTCCCAGACGGGCGCCACGGTGTTGACCATGACGTCGCGTTCTTCGCGGTCGCGGATCAGCGGAAACAGGATGCCGATGCCAAGATCGAATCCATCCATGACCACGTACATCATCACGCCGAACAGGATGATGACGGCCCAAATCAAAGCAAGGTCGATGCCCATGGCGTCAGACTCCCGAAGGCTTGCGTGGCGCGGGTTCGATGCCCGCCTGGGTTGACGCGGCGGACAGCGGGCGCGACGGCTGGCGCGGTTCGCCAGGCCCGCCCGACAGCGGCGCGTGTCCCGGCGCGGGGCTGGGGCCCATGCGGATCAGACGCAGCATGTACGACACGCCCGCGCCGAACACCAACAGGTACACCGCGACGAACAAGGCCAGCGTCAGCGTCAGTTCTCCGACGCCGTGCGGCGTGGCCGCATCGGCCGTGCGCATCACGCCATAGACGATCCAGGGCTGCCGGCCGATCTCGGTCACGTACCAGCCCGCCAGCATCGCCACCATGCCCGACGGCCCCATCCACAACGCAAAGCGTTGCAGCGCGCGCGACTCATACAGCCGGCCGCGCCAGCGCGTCCACAGCGCCCAGCCGGCCAGCAGGATCATCAGCATGCCCAGTCCGGCCATGATGCGGAACGACCAGAACACCACTGTGGCGTTGGGGCGGTCTTCGGGCGGATACGACTTCAGGCCGGGAAACTGGCCGTCCCAGCTATGCGTCAGGATCAGGCTGCCCAGCCGGGGCACGTCCAGCGCAAAGCGCGTTTCTTCGCGCTCCATGTCGGGCCAGCCGAACAGCGTCAGGGGTACGCCCGCGCCAGGTTCGTTTTCCCAATGCCCTTCGATCGCGGCGATCTTGGCCGGCTGATGCTTCAGCGTATTCAAGCCGTGAAAGTCGCCCACCACCGCTTGCAGAGGCGCCACCAGCAACAGCATGCCCATCGCCATGGCGAACATCTTCTTCACGGCCGGGCTGCGGTCGCCGCGCAGCAAATGCCACGCGCCCGATGCGCCCACCATCAACGCGGTCGCAAGGAACGCGGCGATGCCCATGTGCGCCAGGCGGTAGGGGAACGAGGGGTTGAAGATCACCGCGAGCCAGTCGGTGGGCACGACTCGCCCGTCCAGGATCTCGTAGCCGGCAGGCGTCTGCATCCAGCTGTTGGACGCCAGGATCCAGGTGGCGGACACCAGCGTGCCCAGCGCCACCATGATGGTCGAGAAGAAATGCAGGCCGGGGCCCACGCGCGTCCAGCCGAACAACATCACGCCCAGGAAGCCGGCTTCCAGGAAGAATGCGGTGAGCACTTCATAGGCCAGCAGCGGTCCGGTCACGCTGCCGGCGAAGTCCGAGAAAAAGCTCCAGTTGGTGCCGAACTGGTAGGCCATCACCAGCCCGGATACGACGCCCATGCCGAAATTGACGGCGAAGATCTTGGTCCAGAAGTGATAGAGGTCTCGATAGACGGGCTTGGCGGTGCGCAGCCACAGCCCTTCGAGTACGGCCAGATAGCTGGCCAGGCCGATCGTGATGGCCGGAAATACGATGTGAAATGAAATGGTGAACCCGAACTGTATTCGGGCGAGCAATAGCGCGTCGCCATGCATAGTGGTCTTCCTGATGAACGTGTGTCCTACGCTGGCAACAGTAGATCCGGCAGGTCGAGTAGTACAGATTCAGAAACCGAATAAAAAAGCGGATCAGTTGGCGGGCGAAAGCGCTCAGAGCGAAGCAGCACAAGGGGAAGCGGCCCTGTACTCGATGGGGACAGCATCGCGCCGATGGCGTCATAAAACAGTACAGGGGACATAGTGGGGCGGCCGCGCGGAGGGCGGTTTTCGATTCCGCTTCCTGGGCTACGATGGGAGCCCGCCGTTGGATCCCCCTTCATCGACGTTCGCCGCATAGGCACCCAGGAGTCATGAGCATCACCCAATCAAAGGGCAGGCCAGATCAGGCCCAAGCCCTGCCGCACCGCATCCGCGACCAGTTGCGCTATGAAATCCTGACGGGCGCCTTGCCCGCGGGCACGCCGCTCAAGCAGGATGCGCTGGCCACGCGCTTTCAGGCCAGCCGCATCCCGGTGCGCGAAGCGCTACGCCAGCTGGAAACCGAGGGCCTGGTGGCCTATCGCCTGAACCGGGGCGCGGTCGTCATTCACATGGACGTGGACCAGATCTGCGAATTGCTGGACATTCGCATCGCGCTGGAAGGCTTTGCGGTGCGCGCGGCCGTGCCCAACATGGCGCGGGCCGATCTGGACGCGCTGCAAGCCATTCTCGATGCCTACGACGAGGCCGATACTGTCGCGCAATGGGCCGAGCTGAACCGCCGGTTTCATCTGGCGCTGTGCGCGCCGGCGAACAACGCGCGGCTGCGCCGGCTGATCGAGGAATACGGTCTGAACACCGACCGCTACACGCACGAGATGATGTCGCAGGCGAGCGGCAAGGAAGGCCCGCAATCGGATCACCGCCGCATCCTGGAAGCGTGCCGCCAGCAGGACGGCGCACTGGCCGCGCGCCTGGTGGAGGCGCACATCATCGAGACCAAGAAGACGCTGGTTGCGATGCATCGCATGCGCCAGGACGGGTGAAGCCCCGCAGCGGCGGCATTGCGCGCAACGCGCAGACCTCCCCGCGCCCGGCCGCTGCCCCGCACTGAGCCGTTGCAAGCGCCCCGCTCATCGGATTCGCGAGCGGGCCCGACGCACGCCGATCAATACATGTGCTGGCCGCCGTTGATGGCGACGTTGCTTCCCGTCATGAAGCCCGCGTGCTCGCTGCAAAGAAACGCCACCAGCGCGGCGACTTCCTCGGGTTGGCCCAGCCGTCCTACCGGTATCTGCGGCAGGATCTTTTCCTTCAACACGTCTTCGGGCAAGGCCTGCACCATGCGCGTGTCCAGATACCCGGGTGACACCGTGTTGACGGTAACGCCCTTGCTGGCCAATTCCAGCGCCAGCGCTTTGGTGAAGCCATGGATGCCGGCCTTGGACGCTGCGTAATTGGTCTGGCCGAACGCACCCTTGCTGCCATTGACGGACGAAATGTTGACGATGCGGCCCCAGCCCCGGTCCGCCATGCCGCCACACAGCGGCTGCGTCATGTGGAACATCGAGTCCAGGTTGCTGCGCAGGACCTCGTTCCAGTTTTCCAGGCTCATCTTGCGCAGCCGCGCATCGCGCGTGATGCCGGCATTGTTGATCAGGATGTCGATCTGGCGGCCATCGTGATCCAGCTTGCGCATCAGCGTCTGGCACGACGCGTAGTCGCCCACGTCCACGGGGTACAGCGTGAAGCGGCGGCCCTGCGACGCCTCTTCTTCGGCCCACGCGCGCGCGGCGCTTTCATTGGTGTGATAGGTGGCGATGACGTCGTGGCCGGCCTCTTGCAGCGCGATGGCGATGGCGCGGCCCAGGCCGCCAGCTCCGCCCGTCACGAGCGCGGTGCGTTTATCCGTCATGGCGGTCTCCGGGTTGGTTGGCCTCGCGCATGGCCGCGCAGGCAGCGGCCATCTGGTCGGTCATCGCCGTGAAGATCTGCGACATGGGGAAGGGGGCCGGCGTGATGCCGCCGCCCGTGGCCAGCTTGAACCAGCCGCTCATGGCTTCGCCCAGGCCGGCGGTCAGCGCGGCCTGCTCTTGCAGCGCGGCATGGGTGATGGCCTGGCTGGCTTCCAGCTGCGCCTGCCAGTGCTTGCGTGTGATGTCGCCCAACGCGGGGGCAAGCGATTGCCAGTCGCCGCCTTGTTGCAGCGGGGCCAGCGTGGATTGCGTGTTAGCGGTGTGTTGATCGGCCAGACGGCGGCCCAGTTCGAGCCAGCGTTGCTGGCTTTCCTGGGCAAGCTGGGCCAGGCGCTGGTAATAAGCGGCGTTGGCGCCCGCGATTCCCGAGGGCGGCGAGGTGGTAGGTTTCTTCATCATCCATCCTTCTCAAAGTGGTAAGGGGTAACGAATCAGTCCTGTAAGCCGTCGGGGGCGCGGTTGGCTGGGCCACGCGCACGGCGTGGATCAACAATAGCCCAGCGCGGACCCGCAATACCAGCCCGGTTGCGCCGCCTATTTGTGCCAGCAAAGTAACTTGACGTTACCCCCGCGCTTGGTGTGTCATGCGACGAAGCGGCATTGGCGCTGCTAAGACTACTGAGCGAGGCGGTTTTGGCCACATCAGGAATGACGGTTCGCGTGCCGTCCTGGCGGTACCTGCCCGTGGCGCTCGCCTTGGTGCTTCCCGCCCTGCTTTGCCTGGTGGGAACCTGGATACACGCCAAGAAGCAGCAGCGCGCCGAAGCGGAAGCCGCCGCGCAGATCGTGCGCGTGCAGGTCGAAAGCATATTGGCGCAAGCCTGGCCAGTGCTGGACGAAGTCGCGGAATTGACGCCGCAGCCTTGCGCGCAGGCACTGCCGCTGCTGCGCCGCTGGGGCACGCTGAACCCGTATTTCCGCGCCTTGATCCTTGCCAACGAGCGGCACATCTATTGCTCGTCGATCGTCGGCGAGGTGGACGCCGAGCTGGGCGATTTTCGAAAATGGCCCATCGAAGGCACACCCGAGCGCTGGATGTTTTCGGTGGCGGGTACGCCGATGGCGCCGGATCGTCCGGCGATCCTGCTGGGCAAGCCCGGCGCGCCGGGATACAGCGGTGCGGTCGCGCTGGACGGGCGCTACGTGCTGGACCTGCTCAACGCCGTGGGCACGCTGGGCGACTACCGCCTTGAACTGATCGTGGGCAAGGGCGCGCCCATTCAAAGCGACTCCTGGAAAGCCGACGACGCCGAAGTCGAGCCCGTGTATGACGAGATCACGCGCAATGATGGCCGCGTGGCGCTGACGATCAATGTCAGGGCGCCCACGGCCAGCATGATGCACGCGTGGCAGCAGTTGCTATGGAGCTATCTGCCCGCCACCTTGCTGATCGGCGCGGGGCTGGCCTTTGCCGCGTATCGGCTGCAACTGAACCGGCTGTCGTTCAAAGAGCAGTTGCGCCGCGCGATGCTGGCTAATGAGTTCCAGGTGTATTACCAGCCCGTGTATGGACAGTTGACCGGGCAGTGCGAAGGCGCCGAAGCGCTGATGCGGTGGAACCGTCCGGGCGTGGGCTTCGTGCGGCCCGACATCTTCATCGCCGCCGCCGAAGCGGAGGGCATGATCATTCCGCTGACGCAGCACTTGCTGCGCCTGATCGAACGCGACATGCGTAGCTGGACGACGTCGCCCGACTTTCACATCGGCGTGAACATCGCGCCCGAGCACCTGTCCAGCAACGTGCTCGTGCCCGACATGCAGACCTTCCTGGCAAACGTCGCCGCGCGTCGTCCCTTGCTGGTGCTGGAGATCACAGAGCGCAGCCTGATCCAGGACAGCGGGCAGGCGCGGCGCAACATCGATGCGTTGCGCGCGGCCGGCGTGCGCGTGGCCATCGATGATTTCGGCACCGGGCATTGTTCGCTGTCTTACTTGCAGAAGTTTCCGGTGGATTATCTGAAGATCGATAAAGGCTTCGTGCAATCGATCCTGCCCACGGGTGAAGAGGCGCCCGTGCTGGATGTGATCATCACCTTGTCGCATCGCCTGAATCTGGCGGTGGTGGCCGAAGGCGTTGAAACGCAGGTCCAGTTCGACTACCTGACGGCGCGTGGCGTGGCGTTCATTCAAGGCTATCTGTTTGCACGGCCGATGCCGGCCGCCGAGTTCATGCCGTGGTACGCGCAGCACTCGCCGCCTGGCGCGACGTCGGTGGTCGCCGGGGGCGCGAAAGTCGGCATGTTGACCGATACGCAGCCGCCGGCCGCGCCAGCGGCGTAAACACTAGCGGGTTGCTCTGGTCGGGGCTCGGGGCTATGTGGCCGATGACGCGATCAGGTCGCCTTGGCCTCGGGTTCCACCTTGGCAAAGAACAGGTCGGCAATGGCCTGGCCGTCCATCGGTTCGCCATTGATGGCGCGCGCCAGTAATTCAGCCCCGAGCAACTGCACTGAAAAGACCAGGTCCGGTTGCACGCGCCGGATCTTTTCCAGGTGCTTGCTGGTGTTGACGAGCGCTACCGTCTTGGCGCCGCCTTCGCCGGTGGCCTCTTTGGCCGCCAATACGATGAATGCGTTTTCCGCATCGTCCGCGCGCAGCGCCAGCACGTAGCGGGCGCGCGAGATGCCCGCGTTGCGCAGCACTTCCACGCTGGACGGATCGCCTTCGATCAGATCGGCGGCAGCGGGATATTCGTGCGGCATGCCGGGCGGCACGATGACCGTGACTTCGTCGCCACGCCGGCGCAAGCCGTCGTAGACACTGAGCGCAAGCGGTGTGGCGCCCGCAACGATGATGTGGTTTTTTCTCATGGCGGTGGAGAACCTGCCTTTGACCAGCCGTTTCAAGTTGCCGCCGATCACCGGCCCGGCGATGGCGCTGATGGACGTGGCGAACACGGTAATGCCCAGGATGATAATCGACGCGGTGAAGAGCCTGGCGTTGATGGTGTGCGGCGTGATGTCGCCGTAGCCCACCGTCGACATCGACACGATGGCGAAGTAGAACGCGGTGCCCGCGTCCGTGACGGGCGGGTTGAACTCCGCGCCCATGTACAGCGTGCCGAAGACGGCGTAGATCAGCAGCGACATGATGCTGACCAGTGCGAACAGTGAGCCGGCCGTCACGCTGGCGCGGTCGAAGCGGCGCCAATACACGGCCAGCGCAATCACCAGCACCATTGTGTAGACGCCCAGCCCCACGCCGCCCCGGTTATCAAGAATCGCAAAAGTCCCGATGCCGATCAGCAGCACCAGCGAGAACGCCCACGCGATACGCGCTTTGAGGATCAGGCCGATGGCAATGACCTGCAAGCCCACGCCCAGCACCAGGCGCGGAAACTCCAGCAGGCCCACCACGCGCATGACCTCATGCCAATTGTCCAGCGCCAGCCAGAACGAATATTCGCGCGCGCGAACCTCGCGCAGCACGGGATGCATGAAAGCGTAGCCATCCAGCGCCACCAGGATCGCGAGGCACCAGTTGGGAGGAAACAGCGCCAGCACTTTCTTGTGCAGGCGTAACAGCGATACGGAGATGGGGGGCATTGGACCTGTCCTTTAGTCCGCATTTTAGGACGATGACAAGAAGGGTTCTGCTATATCAAATATGTATAGAAGGCTATCAACAAAGAATTACTGGATTCGGGGCCCAAGTCATAAACTTCGTTCATCAAGCGGCTATCCAAGTGGGAAAACCGCTGATATGGGCGCTAGTCAGCCAGTAGTCGGGGCAGGGCCAGCATCCAGGCGTTGATCACGTTGCAGCTTTTGCGGGGACTAGAGACCGCGCAAAAGTTCACGGTCGGACCGTGCGTGAGCAGTATGAGGCACGAATGTTGGAATCGCGTGATCCAGGTAGAAGGCATCAGTGCCGGCTGATGACTCCGGGTTCACGTGTTGTTTTAGCGCGGCGTCTTACCTCTCGGGGGCAGCGCCGCGTTTTTTTGTCCGTTCAGTCTGAACGCACCAGGGCCTTGCGCCCCGATCAATTTGCCGCGCCGGCGTCCTCGGTTTCGCGGCGCCACTCTTCCAGGCCGTCCGGCCGACTCTCTTCGCCCGTTGCACGATAGTCAAGATCCAGCGCGATGTCGGCGGCGAACATATAGCCCCAGCCATGCACGGCCCGGATCGGCAAGGTCATCTGGTTGGCGGTCGCCTTGCGCCGCAAGCGGCTGATCATCACATCCACGAAGCGCCGGCGCGTAATGCCGCTATCCGCATCGTCCGCGCCGTCGGCGTAGAACGCGTCACGGCTGATCTTGCGATCGGGCGCCGTGACCAGCCGCGACAGGAAATCGCGTTCGCCCGTGGTCAGGCCCAGCGTGCGGCCGGTCGGGCTGATCAGCGTCCAGCCTTTGTTGGCCAGGCGCCAGCTTTCTTCGGCCGGTTCGTCCGCGTGCGACTCGGTCGCCGCTTCCATGCCGTCAAGGCCGACCGCCCGGCGTACCAGCGCCTGTAGTGCCGCCGCCAATTCCAGCCCGGTCACGTCCGGAGACAGGCAGGCGTCGGCGCCGCACAGCAGCGTGCGGATGCGGCTTTCGGCGTCGGCGAAAGCCGCGATGGCTACGATGCCCAGGCCCCTGTCCACCGCCCGCAAGCGCACGGCGGCGTTGTGGATGTCGGAAAGCGGCGCATCCAGCACGACCAGCGGACTGGGTCGGCGAGAATAGCGGTCATAGACTTCGATCAGGTCATGGCAGCGGCGCACGCAGAAACCCAGATGAGACAAGGCATCCACAAGCCTGGCGTGCTTGGCATCGTCACTGCCAAGGAAAATGACATCCAGCGTGTTATTCATTGATGCTTCCAATGAGGTGGCGCGGCAGGGGGCGTCGCGCCATGACGAGACCGTCTGGCGGTGTTTTTTTGAGAATGTGGGCACGGGTGCGGCCGGTCTTCTGTCCGACGCTGGCTGCCAGCGGCGATCAACCTTGCCGCCTTGAAGTCACGCCCGTGTTTCATTTAAACACGGGCGTGTTTTTTTGTGAAGATACGTTTCTGTAGTTTCTGATAGTAACTATCAGGAAGCCGGCATAGTGGGTTTGCCCTCTGTCGGCACAAGGCAGCGCGTCCGCATCGATAGATTATTAAGTATTACCGATACATTATTTTCTATTTTGCATACCGAAAAACCCATAAACTCATTCGTTTTTTTCTTCGGGCTTGTCGGGTTGCACCTGGTGCGACTACCCTTGCGTCGCGCCCTCGCGTTTTTCGGTAAGTCGGTGCCAGGCTTGAGGTTTTTTCGGTTGTCCGCGTCTTGGCCCAGGCCGGACGACAGCGGCGCCGGGGCGGCAAAGCACATGAGTATTGCGATTTACGGATTAACCCTGAAATTGGGGCGCAATCCGTTTATTTGGCGGCAGTATCGAGATGTTTTAATCAAATAAATAATTTCATATTAATGTCTCAGGTCGATCGATTGGACACGTTTAGCCATCGTCTGCGCAGCGCAAGAATGCTTCAGGGATGGACTCAAAAGGACCTGGCTGTCGCAAGCAACCTCTCGCAAAGCGCTATCGGCAACTACGAAAGCGGCCAGCGCCTGCGCCCTTCCAGCGATGCGCTCATCAAGCTGACCCGCGCATTGCGCGTCAGCCCGATGTGGTTGAGCACCGGCGAAGGCCCGATGCTCAATTCCGGCTATGGCGATGCGCCCGCCACCCTTGAGGGCGCTACGTCCCAGCCCTCCGGGTGGCCGTTCGAGTCGGTGTCCTACGCAACCTATTCACGCTTGAGCTCGCAGGAAAAACGCCAGATCGAGTTGGTGCTTGCGGCTTATATCAAGGCACGCGGTGAATAGACCCCATGGGTTGGGCCGGGCTGGGCGGGGCGGCGCTTTGCGGCCGGCGTTGAGCGTCCGTCGCCACGTCCTCGCCCGCCAGCGGCTTGCGGCGCAGGCGGCTGCGCAAGCGTTCGACAGGGTCGGCCACCAAGCCGTTCAACAGCGCTGAAAACCCGATACAGCCGGCAATCACCAACGCCGAGAACAACATGGGCTGGTGCATCTCGACGTCGTTCAGCAACCAGCTGAAGAACAGGATCACCAGCGAATGACAGATATAGATCGGGTAGCTGAGTTCGCCGATGGCCTTGTCCAGCCGATGTCGTGACTGGAACAGGAAGGCCAGGGGCAACAGCGCGGCGAACAGCAGCACGGCCAGCGCATCTCGCACCGTGTGGTTGATGCCGATTGAAAAGTGCAGCAGCGTGTAGACGAACAGCGCGGCGGTGCCCAATTCGGGCAGTCGATGAAAGCGCCGGGTCCAGGCCTTCACACGCGGCAGCAATACCTGGTGCGAGAGCGAGCCGATCAGGAACAAGGCGAGTTCGGTGGGGAAGAACCGATAGGTCCACGGATCCGTCAGGCCGATGCCGGTCACGATCAGGATGCCCCGCAACGCCAGCGAGGCGGCCAGCAAGGCCAACAGCCGGCGAGGCGATCCCAGCACGAAGGGCGCGACCAGGTAGAAGCTCATTTCCACACCGAGCGTCCAGGCTTGCGGCACCAGCAGCCCTTGGTAGAGCGGCACTTCGCTATGCGCGAAACTGCCCGTGAAGGCCAGCGCCGAATGCTCGATGCCGAAGAACATCAACCAGTCCTGTCCAAAGATGAACAGGTTGGACAGCACCAGGAAAAGGTCGGCGGAAAAGGGCAGGGCTTCATAGAAGCGGAAGAAGGCTCCGCCGCTCATGACATGAGCCAACAGCGTCAGGCCCGCCACGGCCAGATAGATCGGAAAGAGGCGCAGGAATCGGTTCGCGTAGAACTTGCCGGTGGCGCCCTGGTAGTTGTCCGTGGCCGTCAGCACATACGAAATCAAAAAGCCAGAAATGACGTAGAACAGCTGCACCGCAAGCCGGCCGCCGACAAGGTGATCGGCGTAGCCGCCGCCCAGGTGGTCCAGCACCACTGATAGCGCCAGTAAGGTTCTCAAGAAGCCCATCGCCGTGTCTCCTGCTAGTTTTCTTGTTGGAGGCCCAAAGGGGCCGGACACCCGCGTCGTTCGTTACATTCTTAATCAGCTTCTTTACCCTGTGCTGCCAGGGTGACCAAATGCGTGACCTGCAATGATTCTGCGCGTCGGCTTTGGGCGCCGCCATGCGGCATTCGATGCAGCACTCTGCATCTTCGGCGGGAGGGCCACCGATCCGGCGTGCTGCTTTTGGATACCGCTGTAGGCGGTAGTCAGCTGCGCGCCGTGGGCCCGCGCCGGTTACAGTTGGGGCTGTCAAACCCTGAGGAGACCTATTCATGCCTACCCATCTGTCTTCGCGTTGCCAGCTGCTGTGTGTCGGCCTGCTGGCCGTGGCATTGGCGGGTTGTGCGGGGTCCACCGGAGGCGCGCGTCCGCAGGGCGCCGCTGCGGCCAATGCCGCCACCAGCGCGGATTCCCTGGCGCAGACCAGTTGGGAATTGGTGCGCTGGACCCAGGCTGGCGGCGCGCTGCGCGACATCCCCCACGGCGACAATGGCGAGCCCGTGCAATTGACCTTTCTGGCGCAGGGCAAGCAGTACCGCGTGAACGGCTTTTCGGGCTGCAACCGCTACATGGGCTCGTACAAACTGCAAAGCGGCAAGCTGTTCATCGACGCCCCGGCCTCCACGCGCATGGCCTGCGTGCAGCCCGAACGCGCCAAGCTCGAAGCCGATTACCTGCGCGGTTTGACCGCCATCGACACCTTCACGCTGGACAGCGGCGGCGCGCCCCGCCACCTGACGTTCAACCTGCGCGGCGGCGACGTGCTGGAGTTCGAGCGTCGTCAGGATCCTCCGACTCCGTAAGTACCGGGCGGCGCGATAATGTGGCCTTGTCCGCGCCCGGCATCGCGCCGTGGCGCGGCTTGACTTGCTGATTTCGGGAGACCGCTCATGTCCTTTACCGCTTGCTGGCGCTGGCTTGGCGCCTGCGCGTTGTCTGTTGGCCTGGCCGCCTGCGCCAGCCCCTCGCATCGCACCGCCAGCGGACAGGATCCGCGTTTCCAACC
Organism: Achromobacter piechaudii NBRC 102461; assembly: GCF_001571245.1. GTDB lineage: Bacteria > Pseudomonadota > Gammaproteobacteria > Burkholderiales > Burkholderiaceae_B > Achromobacter > Achromobacter piechaudii. Next base: position 413,616 of record NZ_BCTK01000006.1, read on the forward strand.
GGCGTCGGCCTCCGACATCCTGGCGCAGACCAGCTGGGATCTGGCCCGCTGGACCTTGCCGGGCGGCGGCTTGCGCAGCATTCCTCACCCGTCCACGAACTCGCGGCCGCTGACCGCCAACTTCGTGCATGTGCAGGGCGCGCCGCGCCTGTCCGGCTTTGCGGGCTGCAACCAATACAACGCGCCTTACACCATCGCCAACGGCCAACTCATCGTGCAATCGAATCCGGTGGCGACGATGATGGCCTGCGCGCCGGAGAACATGAAGCTGGAACAGGATTTCCTGGCCGGCCTGACGCGCATTACGGCCACATCGCTGGACAACACCAACAACCCGCAGCGCATGACATGGGTGCTGGCCAGCGGCGATACGCTGGACTTCGGCCGTCGTGTGGACCCGGTGGCGGGCGGGCAGGCCGGCCCGTCCAAGCTGGTCTATGTGGATTCGGAACGCGTGCCTTGCAACGCGGGCGCGGGCCGCACGCTGTGCTATCAGGTGCGCGACAGCGCCTCGCAGCCCTGGCAGCTCTGGTATGGCGACATCACCGGTTTTCAGTTTCAGCCGGGCATCCGATACCGCCTGCGCGTCGTGGAAGTGACCGATCCCAACCCGCCTGCGGGCGGCGCGTCCGTGCGCTGGGTGCTGGACGCCGTGATCGAACAGGAAATCGTCAGCCGTTGATGCGGATCAAACCGACCGCATCGCTTCAAGCGCCGCGGCGCGTTCGACTGAGCGGCCGATCCGGCCCAGCGTTTACTATTACGGGCTTCGCCCACCGCTTTGCTTTGCCATGACTGCCGTCGTCAATATCGCCGCCTACAAATTCGTTTCGCTGGATCTGCTGCCCGATCTGCGCGCCCACCTGCTGACCGTGGCCGGGGACTGCGCGCTAAAGGGCACCATCCTGCTGGCCGAAGAAGGCATCAACCTGTTCCTGGCCGGCTCGGCCGAGGGCATCGACACCTTCCTGAAAACCCTGCGCGCCGATGCGCGGTTCGCCGACCTGGAAGTCAAATTCAGTCATAGCGAAGGCGTGCCGTTTCGCAAGCTGCTGGTCAAGATCAAGCGCGAAATCATCCGCATGGATCACCCTACGATCCGCCCCGAAGCAGGCCGCGCGCCGGGTGTAGACGCCAAGACGCTGGCGCGCTGGCTGGAGCAGGGCGTGGACGACGCGGGCCGGCCCGTGGTCATGCTGGATACGCGCAATGCGTTCGAAGTGGACGAAGGCACGTTCAAGAATGCGATCGATTGGCGCATCGAGCGCTTCACGCAATTTCCGGCGGCGGTCCAGGCGCATCGCGCTGAACTCGAAGGCAAGACTGTCGTCAGCTTCTGCACGGGCGGCATCCGCTGCGAAAAAGCCGCCATCTATATGAACGAGGCGGGCATCCAGAATGTGTACCAATTGGACGGCGGCATCCTCAAGTATTTCGAGGAAACCGGCGGCCCCGGATATGACGGCAAATGCTTCGTCTTCGACGAGCGCCATTCGCTGGACCCGGAGTTGGCGCCCAGCCAAGGTTGAGCAGCGCCCAACAGCAAAAAACCCGCCGAGGCGGGTTTTTTTGTGCAAGCGCGGGATCGATCAGCGCACGCGCATGCCGGGCTTGGCGCCGGGGAAGGGTTCCAGCACATAGATGCCGGCGTCCACCGCTTCGTCCGCGTGGCTGGCGGCCAGCACCATGCCTTCGGATACGCCGAACTTCATCTTGCGCGGCGCCAGGTTGGCCACCATGACCGTCAGCTTGCCGATCAGGTCTTCCGGCTTGTAGGCGGACTTGATGCCCGAGAACACGTTGCGGTGGCGGCCTTCGCCCACGTCCAGCGTCAGGCGCAGCAGCTTGGTCGAGCCTTCGACGTGTTCGCAGTTGACGATCTGTGCGATGCGCAGATCGACGCGGGCGAAGTCGTCGATGGAAATGGTTTCGGCGATGGGCTCGCCGCCGGGCACGACGACCGGTGCGGCCGGCGGTTCGAACAGGTCTTCCAGCATTTGCGGTTCAACGCGTTGCATCAAGTGCTTGAACGGCGCAACGCGTTGCGGCAGCACGGCGGCATCGGCCCAGGTGAACGGCGCTTGTGCGCCGAACAGTTCAAGCGCGACGCGCTCGGCCAGCGACGGCAGCACCGGCGCAAGCATCACCGACAAGGCCTTGAAGCCGGCCAGCGAGCGCGAGCAGATGTCTTGCAGCGCGGCCTTTTGCGCATCGTCGGCCGTGGCCAGGCCCTTGGCCAGCACCCACGGCTGGGCGGTGTCGAACGCCTGGTTGATGCGGTCGGCGTACGCCATGATTTCGCGGATGGCGCGGTTGTATTCGCGCGCTTCGAAGGCGGCGCGGATCGACTCGGCCTGCTCGGCGTATTCGGCGGACAGTGCTGCGGTGTCGCCCGAATAGCCCAACGCGCCGTCAAAGTGCTTGGTGATGAAGCTGGCGGCGCGGCTGGCGATGTTGACGTATTTGCCGACCAGGTCGCTGTTGACGCGGGCGATGAAATCTTCGGGGTTGAAGTCCACGTCTTCAACGCGGGCGTTGAGCTTGGCGGCGATGTAATAGCGCATCCATTCCGCATTCATGCCCAGTTCCAGATAGCGCAGCGGCGAAATGCCGGTGCCGCGGCTCTTGGACATTTTTTCACCGCTGACGGTGATGAAGCCGTGCACGTTCACCGCGTCCGGCGTCTTGCGGCCGGCGAACTTGAGCATGGCGGGCCAGAACAGGGCGTGGAAATACACGATGTCCTTGCCGATGAAATGCACTTGTTCGGTCGTGCCGTTGGGGTCGAGCAGGGCGTCGAAGTCCAGTCCCTTGACCGCGCAATACGACTTGAGCGAGGCCAGGTAGCCCACCGGCGCGTCCAGCCACACGTAGAAATACTTGCCCGGCGCATCCGGGATTTCAATGCCGAAGTAGGGCGCATCGCGCGAGATGTCCCAGTCGCCCAGCTTGGCCTCGCCGTCTTCGGCGCCCAGCCATTCGCGCGTCTTGGCCAGCATTTCGGGCTGCAGGTGCTTGCCGCCGTTGGCGTTGGAGCCCGTGGTCCATTGCTGCAGGAATTCCACGCAGCGCGGGTCGGACAGCTTGAAGAAGAAGTGGTCGGACGACTTCAGCACCGGCGTCGCGCCGGTCAGCGCCGAATACGGGTTGATGAGTTCGGTGGGCGCGTACACCGCGCCGCAGACCTCGCAGGAATCGCCGTATTGGTCCTTGGCGTGGCACTTGGGGCATTCGCCCTTGATGTAGCGGTCGGCCAGGAACATGCCCTTGACCGGATCGTAGAACTGCTCGATGGAGCGCGTTTCGATCAGGTTCTGCTCGCGCAGCGCGCGGTAGATGTCGTGCGACAGCGCAACGTTCTCGGCAGAGTCGGTGGAATGCCAGTGGTCGAAACGGATGTGGAAGCCGTTCAGGTACTGGGGGCGTTCAGCGGCGTAGCGGGCCACCAGCGCTTGCGGCGTGATGCCTTCTTTTTCGGCCTTCAACATGATCGGCGCGCCGTGCGCGTCATCGGCACCCACGAAATGCACCGTGTGGCCCGCCATTCGCATCGAACGCACCCAGATATCAGCCTGGATGTATTCCATGATGTGGCCGATGTGGAAGGATCCGTTGGCGTAGGGCAGCGCTGTGGTGACAAAAAGGGTGCGAGACATGGTTGTCGACAGAGGTTGAAGGAAAAAGGGATTGGCGGGCCATTTTAGGGCAATGGCGAAGCCTTGCCGGGGGCGCTGCCCGAAAACGACGCAACCCGCCTATCGCGGGAAGGCGATTCGGGCGGGTTGAAGGGGTAGCGGCCGATACGCGCTGGCGGCGCCTGCCGTTGACAGGCCGCGCGCGTCGCAAGCTGCAAACGGCCGTGCAAACGACTCGTGCAACGACAAACTTGCGCCGCGAGCGGCGCAAGTCTTGGCGAGATTGCCGCGGTTAGCGGACTTCTCGAGCTTCGACGTCGATCACATCGCCACGCGGTTGCGTGGCGAAGGGGGCGGTGGCGGTCTGGAAGGGTCCCGGTCGGGCGCCTTGGCGCTGGCTCCAGTAGGCGCGAACGCCGAAAGGTTTGCCGCGCACCTTGGCGACCACGTAAAGGATCGCCACGGCAAGCGCCGTGGACAGCATGAAGACCAGCGCCATCGCCATACCGATCAAGGCCAGGGCGGCGAAAAGGACGGCACGGAAGAAGCGGATAAGTGTGTTGGTCATGAAGGTCGGATGCAAAACGCAGCGAAAGGTTCCCGCGTATCCGCTATCCTTTAGGGGATGGCGGCCCGCAGAAGCCGCGCTGCCTACGGAACCATAGTGACATGAGTATAACGATAGAAAACATCCGCGCTGCATTGCGCGCCGCGCACGACCCGAACACGGGATTGGACCTGGGCGTTTCTGTAAAAGATCGTGACATTGACCTGAGCGGCGGCGGTGCTGCCGTGACGCTGGAGTTGGGTTATCCCGCCGACGGCGTGCGGGAACAGGTCGCCGCGGTGGCGGCGGCGGCGCTGGCCAAGGCCGGCGTGCCCGACGCCCGCATCACGATCACCTGGAAGATTGCCGCGCACGCCGTGCAGAAGGGCCTGAAGCCGCTGCCCAACGTGCGCAACATCATTGCAGTGGCCTCCGGCAAGGGCGGCGTGGGCAAGAGCACCACCGCCGTCAACCTGGCGCTGGCGCTGGCCGCCGAAGGCGCCAAGGTGGGCGTGCTGGATGCCGACATCTACGGCCCCAGCGTGCCGACGATGCTGGGCATCTCGGGCCGTCCCGAAAGCCTGGACAACAAAAGCATGGAGCCCCTGACCGGCCACGGTCTTCAGGCCAATTCCATCGGTTTCCTGATCGACGCCGACTCGCCCGCCATCTGGCGCGGCCCGATGGTGACGCAGGCGCTGGAGCAGTTGCTGCGGCAAACCAACTGGCGCGACCTGGATTACCTGATCGTCGACATGCCCCCGGGCACGGGCGACGTGGCGCTCACGCTGGCGCAGAAGGTGCCCGTGGTGGGCGCGGTCATCGTCACCACGCCGCAGGACGTGGCCTTGCTGGACGCGCGCAAGGGCCTGCGCATGTTCCAGAAGGTCGAAGTGCCGATTCTGGGCGTGGTCGAAAACATGGCCATCCATATCTGCTCGCAGTGCGGACACGCCGAACACATCTTTGGCGAAGGCGGCGGCCAGCGCATGGCCGAGCAGTACCAGACGCCTTGGCTGGGCAGCCTGCCCCTGACGCTGGCCATCCGGGAACAGACGGACGCCGGCACGCCCACCGTAGTGTCGGACGCAGGCAGCGAGGCGGCCGCGCTTTATCGCGGCATCGCCCGCAAGCTGGCGGCCGGGGTGGCGGCGTTGCCGCGTGACATGGCAGGTAAATTCCCGTCCATCGTCGTCCAGCAGCCGACCTGACTCATGCAATGGGCAGCCCGCGCCTTTTTGGCAGGACTATGCGTGTTTTCGGCCGAGGCGCTGGCCAAGCGCCCGGAAATCATCGTGGACCCGGGCGGCGTGCCGCCGGCCGCGCTCAAGGCGATTACCGAAGCGGTTGATGCCATCGCACGTCTGGCCGAAGACCAGGATGGCGGCGAAATCAACCGCTTGCGGCGTCGCGCGCGCGACGCCACGCTGGCCGCGCTGGCGACGCAAGGTTATTTTTCGCCGAAGGTCACGCTGGAATCCGGCACCGATATCGGCGGGGAAACCTGGGATATCGGCATCGTGCCGGGCAAGCGCACGACCGTCTCGTCCGTGGACCTGACCTTCACGGGCCGCATCACCCGGCCCGAATACGCGCAGCGTGTGCAGAAGCTGCGCGACGACTGGCAGCTCAAGGCGGGCCAGCCCTTCATCAACAGCGACTGGAACCGCGCCAAGTCGAACCTGCTGGACGAGATCTCCACGCGCGATTTCATGCTGGCGCGCATGACCGCTTCGCAGGCCGACATCATGGCCGACACGGCCTCGGCCGCGCTGCACGTCACCATCGACAGCGGGCCGCAGGTCCGCATGGGTGAACTGACCACCGAAGGCCTCAAGCGTGTGCCGGACAAGCTGGTGCAGCGTTACGTGCGTTATTCGGTCGGCGCCGCCTACGATCAGAACCGGCTGGACACCTGGCAGCAGGATCTGCAATCGACGGCGTTCTTCCGTGGCGCTTTCGTGTCGCTGGAACAGCCGGGCCTTACGCCGCCGCAGGCGTCCGAAGTGAACTCCGATCGCGCCCGCGCGCCCGGATCCACCGACCTGGCCGCCGCCACGCCCGCGGGCGATCCGTCCGTGTCCGGCGCCGTGCCGCCTCCGCCGCCCGTCTATGACTCGGACGGCGAAGTGACGTTGCCGGTGCAGGTTCGCGTGGTCGAGGCGCCGCCCAAGCGCTTCACCGCCTCGATCGGCGTGGATGACGAAGCGGGCGTGCGGGTGGAATCGCTGTACCGGCAGAACGTGGTCTTTGGCCAGCCGCTCACCATGGAAACCGGTTTCAGCGTGGACCGGCTGCGCCAACGCGCCTATGCCGACTTCCTGCTGCCGCCGACCGAGCGCGGCTACAAGGATTCGTTTGGCGTGCTGGCCGACCATTCCGACATCCAGGGGCTGGACGTGACCCGCTATGCGCTGGGCGCGACCCGCCTGCAAGAGCGCAAGGGCGCGGGCGACAGCCGCGTCGAATACGAAACGCGCTGGGGCCTGCTGCTGGCGCAGGACCACGTGAAGATCGACGGCGGCGACGAATACACCCTGCCGACGCTGACCGCCACCGCCGAATGGCTGCGCCGCGACGTCGACAACAAATACGACCCGCGCGAAGGCAACCTGATCGCCGTGGGCGGCGGCGTGGGCGTGACGTTGGACACCGGCGAGCCCTACACCCGCGCCCGCCTGCGCGCGCAGAAGTGGTGGCCCATCGGCAAGCTCGACGTGCTGACCGTGCGTGGCGAGGTGGGACGCGTGTGGTCCAGCAGCAAGGTGCAGGTGCCGGACGACTTCGGTTTCCGCACAGGCGGTGCGCGCTCCATTCGGGGTTACCGCTACCAAAGCATCGGCCTGCAACGCGACAACGCGGTGGTCGGCGCGCCCACGCTGGTGGTGGGCAGCGTGGAATACGACCATTACTTCAATGAACGCTGGGGCATGGGCGTGTTCGTGGATGCGGGCGATGCCGCCGAGTCCTTCGGCGACATGTCGCTGGCCGTGGGTTACGGCGTCGGGGCGCGCGTGCGCACGCCTGCCGGCCCCCTGTTCCTGGACGTGGCGTACGGTCAGCGCGAGCGCGACCTGCGTCTGCACTTCTCCTTGGGGATCGCGTTTTGACCATGTTGCGCAAATTCCTGCGCCATGTGCTGGTGTGGTGGCTGCCGGGTTTGGCGATGCTGCTGTTGCTGGCCGCCGGCTTTCTGTTCTGGCTGCTGGCGTCGCAAAATGGCACGCGTCTGCTGCTGACTACGGCTGCCCAGCAGCTGGACGGCCAGGCGCTGAATGTGCGCGGATCGGTGCTGCGCGGCATGTCAGTCGGCCAACTGGATCTGAACGTGGCAGGCACCCGCGTCCAGGTCAGCGATCTGCATCTGAATGTGCATTGGCGCGAGCTGGGCAACCGCCTGCTGCACGTGCGGGACGTATCTGCGAGCTCGGTGCGCGTGGCGCTGGCGCCTGCCGCCGACGACGCGCCCGCGACTCCTGACAGCAACGAGCCCTTCACGCTGCCGTCCTTGCCCGTCGATATCGCCGTGGACCGCCTGGCGCTGGGCGAGTTTCATCTGGAGCAGGACGGCCAGCCGCTGCCGGTCACGCTGGGCGACCTTAGCGCGACCTTCGCGGCGGGCAAGCAGCAGGCGCAGTTGCGCATCGCGTCGTTGCGAATCGGCCATCAGATGGGCGAGGCGCAAGTGTCCGGCGAGGCCCAGGTGCAAGACTTGGCCGATCCCTGGCCCTTCGCCGCGCGCCTGGACGTGACCGCGCGCGGATCCGGCCCCGACTCGCCCTTGTGCCAGGCCGACAAGTTCAGCGGCGTGTTCGCTGCCGCGCCTGGCAAGCAGGACGAGGCCAAATCGTCGGCGCGGCCGGCTGCCGGAGCCGATGCCCGCCAGCCGACGTCGCAAGGCAAATCCGCACCCAAGGCCGACGCCAAAGGCGCGCCGGCTTCCGGCAGCAAGTCCGACGCCAAGAGCGCGGCGGCTTCCGGCGCCAAGGCCGACGCCAAGAGCGCGGCGGCTTCCGGCACCAAGTCCGACGCCAAAACCGCGCCGGCACTCAGCACCAAAGTCGACATCAACGCCGCCGCTGCGGCCGAGATCAGCGGCCCACCCGCGCCCGCCTGTCAGGTGGTGTTGCGCGCCGATGCGGCGGGTTCGATGGACGGCATCCAGGCCAAGCTGGATGGCGAGGGCTCCGGCCTGCTGCTCGATGTGGTGGCCGATCTGGCCCCTCGGACCGCGCTGATCCTGCGCAGCGCCCGCGCCAATGCCCAATTGCCCGACAAATCGTCGCTGACTGCCCAGTTCGATCTGCAACCGGCTCCCGACCAACCTGCCGGACGCGACCGCATAAGCGGCACGATCAGCGCGCAGCGTCTGGATCTGGCTCCCTGGCTGGGCAAGGCCATTCCCCCGGCGATCTTGACGGTGCGCGGCGACGTCCAGGCCGACATCGAAAATCTCAGCCAATTGCGCCACGCTGCGGTCGACCTGCGTTTTGAAGAAGGCACCCGCTGGAACAAGCAGCCGCTGACCGGAAGCGTCAAGGCGCAGGTGGATATCGCCGCTACGGCTGCCAGCGCTGCCACCGGCTCCAACGCTACCAACAACGCTGCCAGCCCCAGCGGCGCCGGCGCGACCCCTGCGGCCACGCCCGCTCCCCCCGCTGGCAACCCGCCTGCCGCGACTCCGTCCGCATCCCCAATGTCGCCGGAGGCCGACCCGCTTTCCGGCCTGCGCATCCACGGCCTCGCGGTGGACTTGAAACTGGGCCGCAACCGCATCCAGGCATCCGGAGAGCTGGACGCCGACGACGGCGCGCTGACCCTGGACGCGCAAGCGCCGCAGTTGGACGCCTTCTGGCCGGGCATTCCCGGTGGCGCCGAACTCAAGGGCAAGCTGGCCGGCAAGGTGGCCGCCCATCGCGGCGAACTGAATGCCAGCTATACGCCCGCCAAGCCCCGCGCCGGCGTACTGGGCGAAGCGCCGGCCAAGGCCAGCATTGTCTTTGCCGGTGGCTGGGGCAAAGGCCCTTCCGGCCAACCCGATGCGGCACTGGTGGGTTGGCGCGGCAGCTTCTCGCGGTTGACGGCCGATAGCGCCGGGTTCGCCGTGGCGGCCGAGCGGCCGGTCACCCTGGCCTTCCTGCCCGACGCCGTGCACCCGCAGTGGCAATGGCAGGTCGGCCAGACCGTACTGAGCATCACGCTGCCCGGCAAGGAACGCCTGACCGTGGCGCATCAAGGCTCGCGCGGCGGCGGCAAGCGCTGGGAAACCGCTGGCCAGGCCGATAACCTCGTCATCACGGCCGCCATGGCCCGCCAGGTGATCGGGGCTGTGGACCCCGAGGCAGCCGCCAAGCTCGCCAAAGGCCCCTCGCGCGTGAACGCCATGGTGCCCGATGGCCAGCGCCGTATTGCGCTGGACGTGCTGTGGGACCTGAAGTTCGACGGCCGGCTGGCGGGCAAGGCGCGCATCGCCCGTCGCGAGGGCGACCTGTTGATTCCGGGCGATCCGCCGATTCCGCTGGGGCTCAAAGCGCTGGTGCTGGACCTGACCGCCACGCCCACGTCCGCCAACGCCAGCCGCCTGGACGCCAAGATCGATCTGGCCACCAACAAGATGGGCAGCATCAGCGGCACCGGCACGGCCGTGCTGCGGGTGGATGCCCAGGGCGGCATGGCGCTGGACGAACGCCAGGCGCTGCGCGCCAAGCTGGACGCCGATATTGCCGACCTGGCCTGGGTCGGCCTGTTCGTGGGCGACTCGATGGAAGTGGGCGGCGCGGTCAAGGCCAATATCGAGGTGCAAGGCACGCTGGCCGGCAAATGGTCGGCCACGGGCAACATCCGGGGCGACAAGCTGCGCGTCGTGCGCATCGACGACGGCGTGCGCCTGATCGACGGCACGCTGTCCGCGCGCATGGACGGGCAGCGCCTGGTGCTGGACAGCCTGCGCTTTCCGGCCTCGCTGCGCGTCATGCCGGCCGAATGGCGCACCAAGGAATGGATCACGACCAGTCCCGACGCCAAGGGCGGATACGCCGAGGCCCGCGGGCAGTGGAACATCATGGACGGGGGCGGCGACATCAAGTTGACCCTGTACCGCTTCCCGGCGCTGCAACGCTCGGACCGCTACGCCATGGTCTCGGGCACGATCACCCTGACCGCCGCCATGCCGCGCATCGATATCGTCGGCGACCTGAAAGCGGACGCCGGCTGGTTCAGCCTGGAAATTCTGCAGGGCGTGCCCTCGCTGGATGAGGACGTGAAAGTCATCCACGCCGGCCAGGACCGCGCCACGGTGTCGACGCCGCTGCAAACCAGCATGAACCTGAAGTTCGACATGGGGCCGCGCTTCTACATCACCGGCATGGGGCTGGACGCGGGGCTGCTCGGTTCCATCCAGATCCTGCTGAACGATGGCCGGCTGACCGGCGTGGGCGCGCTGCGCACGCGCGGCGGCGGCATCGAGGCCTACGGCCAGAAGCTGCGCCTCAGCCGCGGCACGCTGACCTTCCAGGGCCGGCTGGACAACCCGCTGCTGGATATCGAGGCGCTGCGCACGGGCGAACAGGTCGAGGCCGGCGTCAAGGTGGTCGGCACCGCGCAACGTCCGCGCATCGACCTGGTTTCCTATCCCGATGTCAGTGACGTGGAAAAGCTGTCGTGGCTGCTGCTGGGCCGGGGGCCGGACGAAAGCGGCAGCGACGCCGCCTTGCTGGTATCGGTGGGCACGGCGCTGCTCGGGGGCGGGCAACCGTTCTACAAGCAGTTCGGGCTGGACGACGTCAGCGTGCGCACGGGCAATATCGGCAGCTCGGGCAGCATCCTGCCGGACCGCACCGTGGCCGGCGACGTAAATCGGGACAGTGACAGCCAGTTGGCGACGCAATTCCTGGTCGCCAGCAAGTCGTTCGCCAATGGCATCACCCTGAGCGTCGAGCAGGCGCTGGCGGGTAGCGATACCGTGGGCCGGGCCAGTTACCGGCTGGCGCGCGGGCTGTCGGTCGACCTGAAGGGCGGGTCGGTCAACGGCATCGCGCTGGTGTACCGGACGTTCTGGGGGAACTGAGTAAAATAAGCGCCACTTCATCCCCTTTAGCACCATTCCCACCATGAGCATCAAAAGCGACCGCTGGATCCGCCGTCAGGCCGACGCCGGCATGATCGAACCCTTCGAACCGGGTCAGGTGCGCACGGCCAATGGCGGGCGCATCGTCAGTTACGGCACCAGCAGCTACGGTTACGACGTGCGCTGCGCCGACGAATTCAAGATCTTCACCAACATCAATTCCACCATCGTCGATCCCAAGAATTTCGACGAAGGCTCGTTCGTGGACTTCAAGGGCGACGTCTGCATCATCCCGCCGAACTCGTTTGCCCTGGCCCGCACGGTGGAATACTTCCGTATTCCGCGCAGCGTCCTGACCATCTGCCTGGGCAAGAGCACCTACGCGCGCTGCGGCATCATCGTCAACGTGACGCCGCTGGAACCCGAATGGGAAGGCCACGTCACGCTGGAATTCTCGAACACCACGCCGCTGCCCGCCAAGATCTATGCCGGCGAAGGCTGCGCGCAGATGCTGTTCCTGGAAAGCGATGAAGTGTGCGAAACCTCGTACGCGGATCGTGGCGGCAAGTACCAGGGCCAGCGCGGCGTCACGCTGCCGCGCACCTGATGGGTTTGCGCTGCCCGGTTCAGCGCGTGGTCGCTGGCGCCGGGCGCAGGTAGTCGATATCCCACTCGGCCTCGGCCGTCTGCACGAAGCCGTGGCGGCGATAGAAGCGGTTGGAATCGCTGCCACGCAGCGCACCCACGCTGACCGGCAGCCCTCGGCTGTCGGCATCCCTCAAGATGGTTTGCAGGACTCGGCCTCCCAGGCCCTGGCCCTGCGCGGCGGGCGCCACGTACAGGTGGTCCAGCCGCAAGCCCGGGCCGTCTGGCCGCAGGGTATAGAACCCCACCCGTTGTCCGCCGCGTTCGATCCACCAGGTACAGTCCGGGTGGAAATTGGCCGCAAGCCGGGCGCGGGAGCGTTCGGGATCGTAGCGGCCCACCCGTTCAAGGCTCTCGCGCATCGCCTGCGCGCGGATATCGGCCAGCGCGTCGAAATCCGATGCGGCCGCTGGCGTATAGCGCTCGTCGTCGTTCGCGATTTCGTCATAGCCCCGGCCCAGGAATTGCAGGATGCAGATGCCATGGCCGTAGGGGTCGGCCAGATGCGCGATCCGGCCCCAGGCGTGGGTGGCGATGGCGTCTTCCAGTCGGGCGCCCGCTGCGACGGCCTGCTCGACGGCGCGGTCCACGTCCGCCACCACCACGTCCAGATGCATGGGGGTCCAGTGGCGAGCGTAGTCGCGCCGCTGCGCCGTGGCGCTGGTCGCGGGCGAGCCGGCGGCCTTTTCCAGCAGGTAGATGGGGGCATTGGCGCCCTGCATTTCCGCCACTTTCGGCCCCAGCCGCCGCTGTAGCGTCAGGCCGAAAGCGCGCTGATAGAAGTCGATGGCGTGTTCAAGGTCGGGAACATCGATGTTGACGAGCAGTTGCATGGCGGCGTTCCTTCGGCGCGGGATCAAAACATATCACGCGTGCCGCAGGCCGGGCCATTGTGCGGTGGCGGCGCTAAAGAACCCACGCCCGTGACCGTAAAAAGAATATATGTGTTTGCCGATTTGGCGACGTCATCTCTGCAAGCGAGCAAGGCCCCGACCGTGCGTTACCCCCACATTCCCTGGCTGCCCCTGTTGTTCTACCCCGCGCTGCCAGTGGTGGCCGCAGTGGGCCTGATGCTGTGGCAGGAATGGCCGCCCGCGCTGACGCTGATCGTGCCGTTCGTGCCCTGGGTGATGGCGCTGATCGGCGCGGCGATCTGCCTGATGTACCAACGATCGCAAACGATGGCGCTGATGTTGTGCGTGCTGGCCGCCACGGCGCTGTGGCCGACGCTTGCGCGCGAGGCGCCCTGGGCCTTGGGCCCGGCGCTGGCCTGGTGGGCCATCGCCTACACCATCAACGCGCTGTGGGCCGAACGGTCCAGCATGCTGCTGGATCTGGCGCTGCGCATCGGCCTGATGGCGCTCGGCGTGGCGGGTATTGCGCTGATCGGCAAAGACGGTCTGGTCGAGGTGTTTGGCACGCTTGCCTTGCAGGGCAAGCTTGCGCGGTTGGGCGTGCCGGTCGAGGCGCTGGTGGCGCTTCTGGCCACCGGCCTGACGCTGACCCTGTTGCTGCTGCGCTATGGGCGTCCGCAGCAGGCCGGGCAGTGGCTGGGTTTTGTCTGCATGGCGTGGGCGCTGCCGCGCGGCGCGCAGCATCCGATTGAACTTGCCCTGATGTCGGCTGCCGCGCTGACGGCGCTGTCCATCTCGCTGGCGCACGAAGGCTTTCACATGGCGTTTCGTGACGAGCTGACCGGCTTGCCGGGCCGGCGCGCCTTGAATGAACGCTTGCAGCGCATGGGCCGCGTGTACACGCTGGCGATGGCCGACGTCGATCACTTCAAGGCGTTCAACGATACGCATGGACACGACGTGGGCGATCAGGTGCTGCGCATGGTGGCCTCGCAGTTGCGGCGCGTGCCGGGCGGTGGTCAGGCGTATCGCTACGGCGGTGAAGAATTCACGCTGGTGTTCCCAGGCAAGACGGCGGCGGAAAGCCTGCCGCATCTGGAAACCGTCCGGCGCGCTATCGAGGCTTACCAGATGCGCCTGCGCGACAAACCCGCGCGGCCCAAGGCGGACCAGCTTGGCCAGCGCCGCCGTGGGGTGCGCGGGGGACGTAATTCGCGTCCGCTGCGGGTGACGGTAAGCATCGGGCTGGCTGAACGCGGCGACGCACTGCGCGCGCCCGACGCGGTGATCAAGGCAGCCGACCAGGCGCTGTACAAAGCGAAGGACGGCGGCCGCAACCAGGTGTGCGCCTATGGCGCCCGTCGGCGCGGCGCGCCGGCTTGATCGAACCTGGCGCGGCGCGGTAGCGGAGCAGGGGGGCGAGATCGCGCGGGAGATATCTGCGCGGTGGCAGCCACGCAGTCACGCAACCGTGAACGCGCCAACACTGCTCTTAGCCGCGCGTCCGTCAGCCCCATATCAAATCCGCTATCTGCCGGCTTACTTTTCCTCGATTGGCAGCGCCATCAGCGTTTCGTCGTAAAGCTGACCGTTGACGCACAGCGCCTCGCGTTCGCGCCCGTATTCCTCGAAGCCCAGGCTGGCATACAGCGTGGCGGCCGATGTGTTGTTGGCCGTGACGCTCAACTGCACCTGGCGGATGCCGCGCATGGTGCGCGCATGCGCGATGGCCGCCTGCATCAGCAGCCGCGCCAGCCCCCGGCCGCGCTGCGCCGGCGCCACGTAGACGCTCCAGATGTGCGCCTTGTGCCGCATCTTCAGCTTGCGCTGGCGGCCCACGCCGATGATGCCGACAAGCGCCTCTTCCACGAACACACCGAACATCGCGCCGTCATCGGTGGGGGTGATCCACTTTTCGATGTCCTCGCGTGTCAGCGTGTGTTCCTCTTCGTAACTCGATCCGAACGATTCGGGCGTTTCGACCAGCGCGTCCAGGCGCAGACGTCGCAGGGACGGGGCATCGGGGGCGGTCAGACGTCTGACTAGCGGTAAATTCATGAGCGGCGAGTGTTGGGAATAGGAAACGTTGACGGGGTTTCGGGGCAGTATAGGCAACGCGCTTGCCTATAATCGACCTGTTGCCGCTTGCGGTTTTCACAAAGGAGCCAACGATGTTCGGTTTCCTCAAGATAAACCAGGACGCCAATTTCGATGAAGTGCAGGACGCTTTTGTCGAACGAGTGGCGGACGCCGCGCAAGACTTTGTCCAAGCCGCCGAATCCACCGGCGCCGTACTGGACTACTCCCTGTCCAGCCTTCATGCGCTGGATACCGCGCTCGAAGCCGCCCATCTGGGCACTTTGCCGCTTACCCCCATGCAAACCGTTGGCGCTGCTGCCTACCTCTACGAGGTCGGACGCCGGGCACACGGCGGCTTGTACGAGGTCTGCGACGACGACGACCCGGTCGTGCTCGTCTGCGGCGAACCCGGGGCCGAAGTCTGCTTTGGCGCCATCGCCAAGGTCGAACGCCGGATCCGGGACGGGGCCACCGAATCCATCCCCGCCTACTTCGAGCAGTTCACCTCGGCCCTGCAAGCCGGTGAGGCCTGCACCATCCGCTAGGTTTGCTCCGCCCGGCCGTTGCTGTCGCTGTGTTGAAAGCCCCGCTTTTGGCGCGATGACAACGGCCGTTCGGGCCATCTGGGGATTTCCCGTAGGACTGAAAGAAAAACGGCCCTACAATTCCGCCATTCCCGCCTGTCGGCGGGGGCTCGCGCCGTCTGTCATCAGGCGGATTTTTACTAGCAGTACACTCGCGCCGCGTTACGCGTCCGAACCCGCCATGCCCCCAGGAGCGCCTGCATGAAATTTCGCTTCCCCATATTCATCATCGACGAGGACTACCGTTCCGAGAACGCGTCCGGTTTGGGTATTCGTGCCTTATCTGAAGCGATCGAGGCCGAGGGCGTCGAGGTGATCGGGGTGACCAGCTATGGCGACCTGAGTTCGTTTGCGCAACAGCAAAGCCGCGCCAGCGCCTTCATCCTGTCGATCGACGATGAAGAGTTCGACGTGGATTCGCCCGAAGACGTGGCCAGCGCGATCAAGAACCTGCGCATGTTCATCGGCGAACTGCGGTTCCGCAACGCCGACATCCCCATTTATCTGTATGGCGAGACGCGCACGTCGGAACACATTCCGAACGACATCCTGCGCGAGCTGCACGGCTTCATCCACATGTTCGAGGACACCCCCGAATTCGTGGCGCGCCACATCATCCGCGAAGCGCGCAGCTACGTGGATTCGCTGCCGCCGCCGTTCTTCCGCGAGCTGGTCAAGTACGCGCAGGACGGATCGTATTCCTGGCACTGCCCGGGCCACTCGGGCGGGGTCGCGTTCCTCAAGAGCCCCGTGGGCCGCATGTTCCACCAGTTCTTCGGTGAAAACATGCTGCGCGCCGACGTCTGCAACGCCGTGGACGAACTGGGCCAGCTGCTGGACCACACCGGCCCGGTCGCCGAATCGGAACTGAACGCCGCGCGCATCTTCCATGCCGACCACTGCTTCTTCGTGACCAACGGCACGTCCACGTCCAACAAGGTCGTGTGGCACGCCAACGTGGCCGCCGGCGACGTGGTGGTCGTGGACCGCAACTGCCACAAGTCGATCCTGCACGCCATCACGATGACGGGCGCGATTCCGGTGTTCCTGCGCCCCACGCGCAACCACCTGGGCATCATCGGCCCGATTCCGCTGGAAGAATTCCACCCGGACAACATCCGCAAGAAGATCGAAGCCAACCCCTTCGCGCGCGAAGCGGTGAACAAGAATCCGCGCATCCTGACGCTGACGCAAAGTACGTACGACGGCGTCATCTACAACGTGGAAATGATCAAGGAACAACTGGGCAGCTACGTCGATACGCTGCACTTTGACGAAGCCTGGCTGCCCCACGCCTCGTTCCACGAGTTCTACAAAGACATGCACGCGATCGGCCTGGACCGTCCGCGCAGCCAGGACGCGATGGTCTTCGCCACGCACTCCACGCACAAGCTCTTGGCCGGCATCTCGCAGGCCTCGCAGATCATCGTGCAGGAATCCGAGACCCGCAAGCTGGACCGCAACGTCTTCAACGAGGCGTACCTGATGCACACGTCGACCTCGCCGCAGTACGCGATCATTGCGTCCTGCGACGTGGCGGCCGCCATGATGGAGCCGCCGGGCGGCACCGCGCTGGTCGAGGAAAGCATCCGCGAAGCGCTGGACTTCCGCCGCGCCATGCGCAAGGTGGAATCCGAATTCGGCAAGAACGACTGGTGGTTCAAGGTCTGGGGCCCGAACCGCCTGGTGTCCGAAGGCATCGGCAACCGCGACGAATGGATCCTGGAAGCCAACGACCATTGGCACGGCTTCGGCGAAATGGCCGAAGGCTTCAACATGCTGGACCCGATCAAGGCCACCGTCATCACGCCGGGGCTGGACATGTCGGGCAGCTTTGGCGAAACGGGCATCCCGGCCGCGCTGGTCTCCAAGTACCTGACCGAGCACGGCGTGGTGGTCGAAAAGACCGGCCTGTATTCGTTCTTCATCCTGTTCACCATCGGCATCACCAAGGGCCGCTGGAACACGCTGCTGACCGCGTTGCAGCAGTTCAAGGACGACTACGACCGCAACCAGCCGCTGTGGCGCATCCTGCCCGACTTCTGCCGGGTGCATCGCCGCTACGAGCGCATGGGCCTGCGCGATCTGTGCCAGGAAATCCACGAAGCCTATCGCGCGCGTGACGTCGCGCGCCTGACCACCGAGATGTACCTGAGCGACATGGTGCCGGCCCTCAAGCCGTCGGACGCCTTTGCCCGCATGGCGCACCGCGAAGTCGAGCGTGTCGACATCGACAAGCTGGAAGGCCGCGTCACGGGCGTGCTGTTGACGCCGTATCCCCCGGGCATTCCGCTGTTGATTCCGGGCGAGCGCTTCAACCGCACCATCGTGCAATACCTGCAATTCGCGCGTGAATTCAACGAGCGCTTCCCCGGCTTCGAAACCTACATCCACGGCCTGGCCGATGAAGTGGGTCCGGATGGCGAAAAGCGCTATTACGTTGATTGCCTGATTGAAGAATAAAGGCCCGGCGGGCCTGGAGTCCTGATGTTTGATGTAGCCGTACTCGGCGCCGGCGCCGCTGGCATGATGTGTGCAGCGGTGGCCGGTCAGCGCGGCTTGCGCGTGGTGCTGGTCGATCACGCCGACCGCCTGGCGGAGAAGATCCGCATCTCGGGCGGGGGCCGCTGCAACTTCACCAACATCGGGGCCGGGCCCGCCAACTTCCTGTCCGACAATCCGCACTTCTGCCGCTCGGCGCTGTCGGCCTACACGCCGCAGGATTTCCTGGCGCTGATGAAGCGCCACCATATCGCCTGGCACGAAAAGCACCGTGGCCAGCTGTTCTGCAACGACTCCAGCGAATCCATCATCGACATGCTGCGCGCCGAGTGCGACGCCGGCAATGTGCAATGGCGCATGGGATGCTCGGTGGCAGAAATCGGCCATGGCGAGGAAGGCTTCGAACTGCGTACGAGCCAGGGCGCGATACGCGCGGCCAAGCTGGTCGTGGCCACGGGCGGCATGGCGATCCCGCAATTGGGCGCCACCGACTTCGGCTTGAAAATCGCGCGCCAATTCGGCCTGAAGGTGGTCGAGCCCCGGCCCGCGCTGGTACCGCTGACTTTCGACCCCGTGCAATGGCAACCGCTGTCGGAACTGTCTGGCGTGGCGCTGGAAGTGGCGCTGCACACGGGGCAGGGCAAGACGCGCGGTGAATTCCTGGAAGACCTGCTGTTCACCCACCGGGGCCTATCCGGCCCGGCGATCCTTCAGATCTCCAGTTACTGGAAGCCGGGCGAGCCCATCGTGATCGATCTGGCGCCCGGGCGCGACCTGGCCGAAGAACTGCTGGCGTCGAAGTCCGGCAACCGGCAGCAGCTGCATACCGTGCTGGCCGGGCTCTGGCCCAAGCGCCTGGCCGACAGGTGGCTGCATCTGGCGGAGCAGGGCGGCAAGCCCGGCCTGGCCGCGATGCGACTGGCCGACGCGCCGGACAAGACGCTGCGCGCGCTGGCGGCCGATATCCATCAATGGACGCTCGTGCCCAGTGGCACTGCGGGCTACAAGAAAGCCGAAGTGATGCGCGGCGGCGTGGACACGCGCGGGCTGGACCAGAAATCCATGCAGGCCAAGACCACCGCCGGCCTGTACTTCATCGGCGAAGCAGTGGACGTGACCGGCTGGTTGGGCGGCTACAACTTCCAATGGGCCTGGGCTTCGGGCGTGGCCTGCGGCAAAGCGCTGTAGATCCGAGTCTGCGTAGGCGGCGGCGGGCTGTCGGCTCGCCGTGGCGAGGCCGCGTCGCGGGCTGAAGCGCTGATATGCGCCTTGCTTATCGGCAGCACCAAAAGCCCCCATTGTTTTATCAAATAAAAATACATATCATTTATGTTTTCGATATCGATCTGCGCCTTGCGTGAACAAGGGGCGGGTCTCAAGGAGACATGCATGCCTTACACCCTGCCGACGCTGCCCTACGCCTATGACGCGCTGGAGCCTCACATCGACGCGATGACGATGGAGATCCACTACAGCAAACATCATCAAACCTACGTCACCAGCCTGAACGCGGCGCTCGATGGGGCGGGAATCAACACCGACGAACCCGTCGAAACCCTGGTCGCTCGGCTGGATCAATTGCCCGAAGCCATACGCGGCGCGGTGCGCAACCATGGTGGCGGCCACGCCAACCACAGCCTGTTCTGGTCCGTGATGTCGCCCGAAGGGGGCGGCGAGCCCGATGGCGCGCTGGCAGCCGCCATCGAATCTGATCTGGGCGGCCTCGCCGCTTTCCGCGACGCGTTCACCAAAGCCGCGCTGACGCGCTTTGGCAGCGGCTGGGCCTGGCTGTCGGTGACGCCGGCCGGCAAGCTGGTCATCGAGAGCAGCGCCAACCAGGACAGCCCCCTGATGCACGGCAACACGCCGATCCTGGGCCTGGACGTGTGGGAACACGCCTACTACCTCAAGTATCAGAACCGCCGCCCTGAATACATCGGCGCCTTCTACAATGTCGTCCATTGGCCCGAGGTGGCTCGCCGCTATGCGGCCGCGAAGGGTTAAGCCCGCTTTGTGATGGAGGCATCCGCCCCATGAACACATTCAGCCGTCACCGCGTGCGTCCCGCGGCCACCAGCATCAGCGTGTGGACCCTGGCCGTTCTGGTGTCCTGCCTGGCGATGCACCAGCTGTGGGCCTACCTGGACGTGCGCGCGCCCCACGTCGCCGATGCCCTGTTGGGCGGGCTGGTGGCGGCAGCCGCCACGGCGCTGGGCACCGTGCCCATCCTGTTCGCCCGCACGATTCCGCAGAAGGTCCAGGACAGCATGTTCGGCTTCGGCGCGGGCGTCATGCTCGCGGCCAGCGCGTTTTCGCTGGTGGCGCCAGGCATCGAGGCGGCCAAGAGCCAGGGCATGGGTCCCTGGGGCGCGGGGCTGACGGTAGGGGCGGCCATCCTGCTGGGCGCGGCGGTGCTGCTGATCATGGACCGCACCTTGCCGCACGAACACTTCATCAAAGGGCGCGAGGGCATCGAGGCACGCCGGCTGCGTCGCGCGTGGCTGTTCGTCATCGCCATCACCCTGCACAACCTGCCCGAGGGCCTGGCCATCGGCGTGGGCTACGCGGGCAACGACCCGGTGCGCGGCACGGCGCTGGCCACCGGCATCGCCATCCAGGACGTGCCGGAGGGGCTGGTGGTGGCGGTGGCGCTGCTGGCGGCCGGCTACAAGCGTGCGTTCGCCGTGGCGCTGGGCATGTTGTCGGGTCTGGTCGAGCCGCTGGGGGCGGTGCTGGGCGCGGCCATCGTCGGCTGGTCGCTGCTGCTGCTGCCCTGGGGCCTGGGCTTTGCCGCCGGCGCCATGTTGTTTGTCATCAGCCACGAAATCATTCCCGAATCGCACCGCAAGGGTCACGAGGTCTACGCCACCTGCGGCTTGATGCTGGGCTTCGTGCTGATGATGTTGCTGGATACCGCGCTGGGCTAGGGCTAGGGCTGGCGCGGTTCGGCCGGCCGGCGGCCTCGGAAATCGCGCTTTTCCGGTGCTTGTTTTCGTTGTATGCTTGGCGCCGCTGTCACGCATGTCTGCGGGAGAGAGCGCCCCTTTTTCAGGGTCGCCGCCGAAGGCGCAATTCGCCCAGAATCGCTCAGGTAACCGATACCGCACATGCTTGCCCCGTCCCGGTTTTTCAACCGGTCGATAGGGCAAAACAGTACTCTGGAGAGACCTGGCGCCGCCCCGAATTCGGGACACAGCGAGCAGCCCAGGCGCCGAAGGTGCAAACCCGCAACGCGGGGCAACTCTCAGGCAAAAGGACAGAGGGGCGGAAGATTCAGCCGTGGCCGTGTGGGCGCAAGCGCTCGTCACGACCGGCATTCCGTAACCCTGGCAAGCCATTGCCGTCCCGGAGTTTTTCGCGCATGTCCGCAACCCTCAAACGCACCCCGCTGGCCGACGAACACATCGCCTCTGGCGCCCGAATGGTCGATTTCGGCGGCTGGGACATGCCCCTGGCCTACGGCTCGCAGCTTGAGGAACACCACGCGGTGCGCCAGGACGCCGGCATGTTCGACGTTTCCCACATGCTGAACGTGGACGTCGCCGGCCCGGACGCCTTCGCCTTTCTGCAACGCCTGGTCGCCAACGACGTGGCCAAGCTGACCGTGCCCGGCAAGGCGCTGTATTCGTGCATGCTGAACCCGCAGGGCGGCGTCATCGATGACCTGATCATCTATTTCTTCGCGGCCGACGAATGGCGCGTGGTGGTCAATGCCGGCACCGCCGACAAAGACGTCGCCTGGATGCAGCGCGTGAAGCAGGCCGGCAATTTCGACGTCGCCATCACCCCGCGCCGCGATCTGGCCATGGTGGCCGTGCAGGGCCCGAACGCTCGCGCCAAGGTCTGGGCCGCGCGCCCCGCATGGCAGGCCGCCACCGAAGCACTGACCCCGTTCGTCGCCGCCCGCATCGACGGCGACACGCTGGTCGCGCGCACGGGCTACACCGGCGAAGACGGTTTTGAAATCGTCCTGCCCGCGGCAGACGTGGTGCAACTGTGGCGCGACCTTGCCGCCCAGGGCGTGCGCCCGGCCGGCCTGGGCGCGCGCGACACGCTGCGCCTGGAAGCCGGCATGAACCTGTACGGCCAGGACATGGACGAACTGACCCAGCCCGACCAGGCCGGCCTGACCTGGACCGTCTCTTTGAAAAACGCCGAACGCCGCTTCATCGGCCGCGACGCGCTGGAGCAATTCGCCTCCCCGGCCGCCTTTGTCGGCCTGAAGCTGCAAGAGCGCGGCGTGATGCGCGCCCACATGGCCGTGCGCTGCGCGGGCGGCACGGGCGAACTCACCAGCGGCACCATGTCGCCCACGCTGGGCGTGTCGATCGGCTTTGCCCGCCTGCCGCAAGGCGTGCGTCCGGGCGATACGGTCGAGGTCGACATCCGTGGCAAATGGGTGCCCGCGCTGGTCTGCAAACTGCCCTTCGTCCGTAACGGCAAAGCCGTCGAACACTCGTAAACTCGAAGCTTCGCGCGAACGCCGGCCCCTTGCGGGCGCCTGCCGTTCACGCGAGGCGCGCAACACCATTCATCTACCCCGTATTCCCTAGAGGATTTCCCATGAGCCTGCCCACCGATCGCAAGTACACCCAGTCCCACGAATGGGTCAAAGCCGAAGGCGACGTGTTCGTCGTCGGCATCACCGACACCGCCCAGGACCAATTGGGCGACCTGGTTTTCGTTGGCGACGTCAAGGTCGGCGCCAAGTTGAACGCGGGCGAAACCGCTGGCGTGGTCGAATCGGTCAAGGCCGCTTCCGACATCTACGCACCCGTCGCCGGCGAAATCGTTGCCTTCAACGACGAACTGGAAAACAACCCCAGCCTGATCAACGAATCGGCCTTCACCGCCTGGATCTTCAAGATCAAGCCGGTCAACGCCGCCGATGCCGACAAGCTGCTTGACGCTGCCGGCTACGAAGCCGTCGCCAACGGTTAAGCCGGTCCGAGCCGGGCGCGCCGACCTCGTGGCGCGCCGGCTTGCACGATGCACCACCACCCGAGATTGCCCATGTCGCGCGCCCTAGACACCCATACCGACTTCATTCCCCGCCACATCGGCCCGTCCGACGCCGATCAGGCCGCCATGCTCCAAGTGATTGGCAGCAGCAGCCTGGACGCCCTCATCGAGGAAGTCGTTCCCGCCAAGATCCGCAGCCAGGCCCCGCTGGCGCTGCCGCCCTCGCGCAGCGAAACCGACGTGCTGGCCGAACTGAAGCAGATCGCGGGCCGCAACAAGGTCTTTCGCAACTACATCGGCCAGGGCTACTACGGCACGCAGACGCCCAACGTCGTACTGCGCAACATTCTTGAGAACCCCGCCTGGTACACGGCCTACACGCCTTACCAGCCGGAGATCTCGCAGGGCCGTCTTGAAGCCCTGCTGAACTACCAGACCATGGTTGCCGACCTGACCGGGCTGGACATCTCCAACGCCTCGCTGCTGGACGAAAGCACCGCCGCCGCTGAAGCCATGACGCTGGCTCGCCGGGGCGCCAAGTCGCAAAGCCCGGTGTTCTTCATTTCGCGCCACGTGCACCCGCAAACCATCGAAGTCGTGCGCACGCGCGCCGAAGGCCTGGGTCTGGAAATCACGGTGGGTGACGAGGCCCAGGGCCTGCCCGAGTGCTTTGGCGTGCTGCTGCAATACCCGCACAGCACCGGCTCGGTGTCCGACTACCGCAAGCTGGCCGAAGCCGCCCACGCGCAAGGCGCGGTGGTCGCTTGCGCCACCGACCTGCTGGCGCTGGCGCTCTTGGCCGCCCCGGGCGAGTGGGGCGCGGACATCGCCATCGGATCGGCGCAACGCTTTGGCGTGCCGTTCGGCTTTGGCGGCCCGCACGCCGGCTTCATGGCCTGCAAGGATGCCTTCAAGCGCAACATGGCCGGCCGTCTGGTTGGCGTGTCCAAGGACGCGCAAGGCAATCCGGCGATGCGCCTGGCGCTGCAAACGCGCGAACAGCACATCCGCCGCGAGAAAGCCACGTCCAACATCTGCACCGCGCAGGTGCTGCTGGCCGTGATGGCCGGCATGTACGCCGTGTGGCACGGCCCGCAAGGCATCCGCCGCATCGCCGAGCGCGTGCAGCGCAGCACCGCCATCCTGCGTGGCGAACTCATCAAGCTGGGCGTGAAGGTCGTGAACGACACGTTCTTCGACACGCTGTTGCTGGAAACCGGCGCCGCCACTCCGGCCATCCTGACGGCCGCCGAGTGCGAACACATCAACCTGCGCCGCGTCGACGGCGCGCGCTTGGCGGTGTCGCTGGACGAAACGGTCACCGTGGACGACCTGCAAGCGCTGGTCAACGTCTTCGCCGCCGGCCTGGAACGCGATGACGTCGAACTGGACATCGACGCGCTGGACGCCGCCGCCGCTGGCGGCATCCCCGCATCGGTCGCGCGCGAAAGCGCCATCCTGAAGCACCCCATCTTCTCCAGTGTGCAATCCGAAACCGACATGCTGCGCTACCTGCGCAAGCTGGCCGACAAGGACCTGGCGCTGGACCGCACGATGATCCCGCTGGGTTCGTGCACGATGAAGCTGAACGCCACCGCCGAGATGATCCCGATCACCTGGCCCGAGTTCGCGCTGATCCACCCGTTCGCGCCCGCCTCGCAAAGCCAGGGCTACAACGAACTGATCGATCGCCTGTCGGCCGCGTTGTGCGAAATCACCGGCTACGACAACATCAGCCTGCAACCGAATTCCGGCGCGCAGGGCGAATACGCCGGCCTGCTGGCGATTCGCGGCTACCACCAGGCCAACGGCCAGCATCAGCGCAACGTCTGCCTGATCCCGTCGTCGGCGCACGGCACCAACCCCGCGTCGGCCCAGTTGGCCGGCATGGACGTGGTGGTGGTGGCCTCCGACAGCAACGGCAACGTCGATCTGGCCGACCTGCGCGCCAAGATTGCGCAAGTGGGCGACAAGCTCGCCGCGCTGATGATCACCTATCCGTCCACGCACGGCGTGTTCGAGGAAGCCGTCACCGAAATCTGCGATCTGGTCCATCAGGCCGGCGGCCAGGTCTACCTGGACGGCGCCAACATGAACGCGATGGTCGGCGTGGCACAGCCCGGCAAGTTCGGTTCCGACGTGTCCCACCTGAACCTGCACAAGACGTTCTGCATTCCGCACGGCGGCGGCGGCCCCGGCGTGGGCCCCGTGGCGGTGCGCGCGCATCTGGCGCCGTATCTGCCGGGCGTGGTGAACGAACAAGGCAAGCTGCCTGGCGAGGCCAAGGTCGGCCCGGTCTCGGCCGCGCCGTTCGGCTCGGCCGGCATCCTGCCGATCCCGTTCGTGTACATCGCGCTGATGGGCGCCGACGGCCTGCGCCGCGCGACCGAAGTGGCCATCCTGAACGCCAACTACATCGCCACCCGCCTGCGCGACCACTACCCCGTGCTGTACGCGGGCCGCAATGGCCGCGTGGCGCACGAGTGCATCCTGGATGTGCGTCCGTTGAAGGAAACCAGCGGCATCAGCGCCGAAGACATCGCCAAGCGCCTGATGGACTACGGCTTCCACGCGCCGACCATGAGCTTCCCGGTGGCTGGCACCTTGATGGTCGAGCCCACCGAATCCGAAGGCGTGGCCGAGCTTGACCGCTTCATCGACGCGATGATCTCCATCCGCGAAGAAATCGCCCAGGTCGAACGCGGCGAACGCGACCGCGAGGACAACGTCCTGAAGAACGCGCCGCACACCGCGCAGATGCTGCTGGCCGAAGAATGGCTGCACGACTACCCGCGCCAGCAGGCCGCCTACCCGGTCGCCTCGCTGCGCGAAGCCAAGTACTGGCCGCCGGTTGCGCGTGTGGACAACGCCTACGGCGACCGCAACCTGGTCTGCGCCTGCCTGCCGATCGAAGCCTACGCCTGACGCGGGCACGTGGCGTCGGGCCTCGGTCCGGCGCCTCTTGCTCTTGTGGCAAGGCAATGAAAAATGCCTCCATCTTGCGATGGAGGCATTTTTTTATCGGCGCAGGCGGCGAATCGTGCGCCGCGTACTGGGTCCGCTTACTTCGCCGGTGCGGCCTGCGCCGCCGCGTTGAAGTCTTCGGCGATGCTGATGAAAGTGTTCAGCAGGATTTGCAGGTTGTCCTTGCCAATCCCGCCTTCGGCGTTCATGTCCATTTGCAGCACGGCCTGGTTGTTGTTGTCCAGGTAGGCGCGGGTCCAGCGGTATTCCTGGTTCCAGCTGTTGATCGCCTTCAAGGACATCGGCTTCTTGGTCTTGTACGTGGCCGTCATGACCAGGTCCAGGCACTTTTCAGTGAAGTCGTTGCACAGGAATTCCAGGCGCAGATCGCTGGCGCCGGTGGTGCCCGGGTCGAGCACCAGCACGGGGCCTTCATCGCCGTCCTGCTTGTTGGCGGTGATGCCCATGTCGTCCAGCAGGCTGCTGACGGTGTCCAGGCTGAAGTCCTGCATCACGCCCGTGGCGGCAGGCGTGGCGCCTTCGGCCGGTTCTTCCTGGCCCATGCCGGGCATGGGTTCGTCTGCGTCATCGCCCATGGAGCCCATGCCGGCAGCGCCGAGCAGGCCGCTGAACAGTTCGTCGGCGGGGATTTCCTTGCCGTTCAGGTTGCCCATGCCGTCCGCGTACGTGAACTTGCCGACGATGTTGTCGCCGTCGTTCTTGCCCACGTTGAACATTTCGGCCATGCCCGACATCTGGCGCACGGTCTGGTCGGCGTCTTCGGCGGCCTTCTCGGGGGTCAGCCCTTCCTTCTTGACGGCGTATTGCGCAACCAGGTCCTGCACCATCGGCTTGGAAATGATGAGCGTGGCGTCGATGCGCTTGATGGCCTTGGCGGCGATCTCTTGCGGCGTCAGGTTCTTGGCGTCGGGCGGGTTGGCCAGATCCAGCGTGAAGTTCAGCTTGCTTTCGCCCTTGGCGGTCTTCCAGCTGATCGGATCGATGCTGAACGACGGATTGCCCGCCAGCAGCTTGCCGGCGCTATCGAGCATGGTCTGGAACTGTTCGTCCTTCAGGCCTTCGTCTTCGGTCTGCGCCATGTATTGGCGCATCAGCTGGTTGTACGTGTCCGACAACTGCTTGACGGCCTGGCCGTCAAGCTTGGCCAGCTTGATCACGGCCTGGCCGTTGCCCAGCGCCACGTCGTTGACGGTGATGTCGCCCGTTTGATAGGCAGCTTGCACGTTGATCGACTTGTCGTCTTCGGACAGCTTCACGCCATAGCTGAAATTGTCCAGCGACAGCTTGACGTCATCCTGCTTGCGCGTGACGTCGATGCGCTTGATCTTCAAGCCCGAATCGCCCATCGACACGCCGAACTTGCCCATGTGGCTGTTCACGTCCATCGTCAGGCCGGTGATCGCCATGACCACCGGGTCATTGCTTTTCGTGCCGTCGATGGCCAGCTTGTCCATCACGCCCTGTGCGGTGACGCCTTGCAGCTCGCGGTCGAACGAGCCGGTGATCTGCATGCCGCTGAAGTCGATCGTGTTGCCTTGCAGCGAGGTCGAGACCGGCGCGATCTTCGACGTGGAAGTCGTCGTGCCGCTGTAGCTGACCATCGCGTCGCTGATGAGCGGCGATACGTCCTTGGTCAGCGCGAACACTTCCTTCAGGTTGTCGGTCTTGGCGACCTCGGCGTGCACGAAGGCCAGCTTGGGGGCGAGCGCGCCGCGCGACAGCGCGGTCTTGGGGAACGGGCCGTGTTCGATGACGGCATCGAATTCGATCATGCCGGCAGGCATGGCGTCCGGGCTCTTGTCGTTCTTGACCAGCGACAGGCCGTAGCGCGCCTGGGTCGAGAACAGGCTGCGGTCGTACTTGAGCTGATCGATGCGCAGGCCGAACAGCGGGGTCAGCTTGGCCAGCTTTTCGTTGGCTTCTGCCAAGTGGCGTTGCGAGCTTTCCTCAATGCGCTTGCCGGTATACCACGTGGCGCCTACCCAGCTTCCCGCTCCCACTATGACCACGCCGAGGGTGATCGCTACGCTCTTTTTCATCGTTCTGCTTTTTCGTTGATTATCGAGTCATATCCGGCAGACGGGGCATTGCACCGTCGCGGCTGGTTTCCCAGGCGCGGCTGCCGGCATACACGCATTCATCGGCCTGTAAGGGCCCGCGCCGGAGTATACCGATGGGTTACGACACCCGACCGTGCGCGCAGTTACTGAAGATTTCAAAATGAAAAACCGGCGATCTGCGCCGGTTTTTTGTCGACAATTTGCCGAATGCGCCGCCTACAGCGGATCCAGCGGGTAGATCGGTCGGCGCACATGCTTGAATTCAAGCTGGCCGTAGTCGGACGTGGTCACGCCCACGCCGGTGCATTCGATCACCTCGGTCGCCATGTCCGAGAAGCCGGCGCGCCAGTGCACGCGGCTTTTCAGCACCACGTAGCGCTTTTGCAGCGGGTCGATGCCGGCGGACAACAGGCAGTTGATGTCGAAGGGTTCCTGGTGGCGCGAGACCACCACGATCTCGACCCGGCCGGTGTCGATCACCACGGTCAGGCCCGTGTCGTTGCGCACGCCTCGATACATGGGGCCCCGATTCAGGTACACGCCATCGAACACCAGCTTGACGCGGCCCGTCACTTCCAACGGTTCGCTCGGCTGCTTGATCGCAGGCATGGGCAGCTTGCCGCCCAGCTTCAAGGTGATGGTCTTGCCCACGCCCGCCGCGGCGGCTTCGGTGGCGGCCTGGGGGTCGCAGATGGCGTAGAACACCACGTTGTCCAATTCCTGGCGCAGCACTTCGGCCAGCACGGCCGTGGTGTCCATGGTGCCGCCCGAGCCGGTGTTGTCGAAGTGGTCCAGCAGCACCACCGGGCCTTGCTCGATCTGCTTGGCCCGGGCGATGGTCGGAGCCAGCGGTTCGGGGTGGAACACCCAGTCGGCGCGGCCCGTCCAGGCGCGCTCCAGCAGTTCGTCGCGGTGGCGTTCGGCCTCTTGCAGGTTGCCGTCGGTACAGACCACGGCGCTCAGGCCCGCTTCGCGGATGTCCGCATGCGGAAAGCCCACGAAGACCGAGGCGGCCAGCACGCCGCCCGCTTCCAGTTCCTTGCAGCGTTCTTGTAAGGGCTTGTTGGGCGCGGCGTGGGTGCCCTGGCACATGATGTGCGGCAGCATGGGCTTGTTGGCCCAGCTCATGACGGGTTTGATTTCGCCCTTGAGGGTGCGCACGATGACATTGGCCGCGCGCACGCCGGCTTCCCGGATATCCACGTGGGGATACGTGTGAAAGCCGCTGATGACGGTCGCGTTCTTGACGATGTCGTCATAGATGTTGGCGTGCATGTCCAGCGTGACCGCCACGGGCGTGGTCGGGTCGATTTCGCGCAGGCGGCGCAGCAGGTCGCCCTCGGCGTCCTCGACGCCTTCGGCGACCATCGCGCCATGCAGATCCAGCAGGATGGCGTCGAAGCCGCCCAGCTTGACCTGGTCCAGCACCAGCGTGCACAAGCGCTCATGCGTGTCGGCGCTGGTGGGGCCGCTGGGCCAGGACTCGGCCGCTACAGGCACGACCATTTCCGCGCCCTCGCGGCGCGCCACTTCGATGTACCCGCCCAGGCCGCTGTCGGTGTTCTCGTAGGCCTTGATGGCGCGGTCGCCAGCCAGGATCTCGGGACTGCCTCGGAAAAAACGTTCAAGCGGGGTCGGCACGGGCGAATAGGTATTCGTCTCGTGCTTGATCATTGCCAATAGCCAACGCATGGGAATTCCTGTGGTTGCTGTGGAAAGTCAGATCGGTTTGGGAGGCTGCGGCCACGGGAGCTGGGCGGGGCGCATCTGTTCCCAGGCGCGCGCCACGCGCAGTACGCCCAGGTCGTCAAAGCGCGCGCCGGCGATTTGCAGGCCGATGGGCAGCCCGGCTCGCGTGTAGCCGCAATTGACGGAGGCGGCGGGCTGCTCGCTCATGTTGAAAGGCAGCGTGTAGCCGATGTGGTGCATGGTCGTGGCCACTTCGTTGGTGGGCGAAGGCCATTCGGCGTTGTACGCCACCACGGGCGCGACCGGCGACAGCACGTAGTCGAAGGGAGCGCAGGCGGCCACGGTCTTGGCGCGCACGTTCAAGGTTTCGTAGTAGCTCTTGAAGACGGCCTCGCCGCTTTGGCCGCCGCCGCTTTCCGCCCAGGTGCGGATGAAGGGCAGGATCTTTGCGCGGCGTGCTTCGGGCAGCGCGGCCAGGTCGATGGCCGAGCGCGTGCGCCAGAAGCGGTCCACGCCCTCCAGCATGTCGGGCGTCATCCAGGGCAGCATCGGCGTGACGATGGCGCCGGCGGCTTCGAAGGCTTGCGCGGCGTCTTGCACGGCTTCGCGCACTTCGGGGTCCAGCGGCAGGCCGCAGCCCGCATCCATCAGCAGGCCGATGCGCAAGCCTTTGAGGTCTTGCGTCAGGTTCAGCCAGTCGAAGTCCTGGAAGGGCAAGCTCATGTGGTCGCGCGCATCGGGCTGCGACAGCACGCCCATCATCAGCGCGGTGTCGGTGATCGTGCGCGTCATGGGACCGGCGCAGCGGCCCATGAACGGCGGGTCGATGGGAATGCGGCCCAGGCTGGGCTTGAGCGTGGCGATGCCGCACCATGCAGCCGGCAGTCGGACCGAACCGCCGATGTCGGTGCCGATATGCAGCGGGCCATAACCTGCTGCCGCCGCCGCGCCCGCGCCCGCGCTGGAGCCGCCCGGGTTCTTGCTCAGGTCCCAGGGGTTGCGCGTCAATTCGTGAAAGCTGGACAGGCCCGAGGACAGCATGCCGAAGTCCGGCATGGTGGTTTTGCCCAACAGCACCGCGCCGGCTTCGCGCATGCGGGCGGCAGGCGGGGCGTCGGCGGCGGCGGGCGTCAGTTCGGTGGCGGCGGTGCCCAGCGGCACGGGCGTGCCGCGCGTGGCGATGTTTTCCTTGATGGTGGCGGGCACGCCATCCAGGCTATAGCCGCCCGCCGCTTGCGGCTCGCCTTTCATCCAGCGGGCTTCGGATTGCCGCGCCTGCGCCAGCGCACCCTCGGGGTCCAGCGCATAGGTGGCCTTCAGGTGCGGTTCCCAGCGCTCGATGTGTTCGAGCACCGAGCGCGTGGCTTCCACGGGCGACAAAGTCTTGTCGCGATAGGCTTGCAGCAGTTCCTGGGCGGACAGTTCGTACGGTTGTGACATCTCGGTTCCAGTGTTGCGAAGGCGGCAATCAGACGGTCAGGGCGCGGTGGCTTGCGCCAGCGTGGCCGCGACGGGACGGAAGTTGCGGAAGTCCCAGTCGCGCCCGGGCGCCGCGTCGATCAGCGCGCGCGTGTACTCGTGGCGCGGCTCGGTCAACACGGTTTCGGCCGAACCGGTTTCCACCACCTTGCCGCGTTGCATGACCATGATGGTGTCGCAGATCTGCGCGGCCACGCGCAAGTCGTGCGTGATGAACAGCACGCCCACGCCGGTGCGTTGGCGCACTTGTTCCAGCAGTTCCAGCACTTGCGCCTGCACGGATACGTCCAGCGCCGACACGGCTTCATCGGCCACCAGAATTTCCGGGTCCATGACGAGCGCGCGCGCGATGCAGATGCGCTGGCGCTGTCCGCCCGAAAACTGATGCGGGTAGCGCCGCATGGCGTCGGGGCTCAGGCCCACGACGGTCAGCGTTTCGCCCGCGCGCTTCAGCGCCTGGTCGCGCGGCATGCCGAAGTTGAGCAGCCCTTCGATGATGGATTCGCCCACGGTGCGGCGCGGGTTCAACGAGCGGTAGGGGTCCTGGAACACGATCTGGATGCGGCGGCGCACGGGGCGCAGCGCCGAGCCGGACAAGGTGCTGAGGTCTTCGCCGCCCATCATCATGTGGCCGGCCGTGGGTTCGATCAGGCGCACGATGCAACGCGCCACCGTCGACTTGCCCGAACCGGACTCGCCGACGATGCCCAGGATCTCGCCCTTGCGCAGCGTCAGGTTGACGTCGGTAGCGGCCACGACGTGTTGCGCCGCGCGCCGCGAAAACATCGAGCTCTTGCCCGCGTAGGTGCGGCCCAGGCCCTTGACGTGCAGCACCGGCTGGCCGTCCGGCGCGTCGCGGCGCGTGGGCACCAGGCTGGGCACGGAAGACACCAACCGGCGCGTATAGGACTGCTTGGGTTCGGCCAGGATCTCGTTGCGCGTGCCGCTTTCGATAAGGTCGCCCCGGTTCATCACCACGATGCGATCCGAGATTTCGGCCACCACGCCGAAGTCGTGCGTGATGAACAGCACGGCGGTCTTGTGCTTGACCTGAAGTTCCTTGATGAGCGCCAGGATCTGCTTTTGCGTCGTCACGTCCAGCGCGGTGGTGGGCTCGTCGGCGATCAGCAGCTTGGGTTCGAGAATCAGCGCCATCGCAATCACGATGCGCTGGCGCTGGCCGCCTGACAGTTGATGCGGGTAGGCTTCGAAGATACGTTCGACGTCGGGCAGATGCACCGACTGGAACATGTCCAGCACCTTGGCGCGGCGCTCGGCGGCGCTCATGCCCTTGCGGTGCAGGCGCAGCACCTCGTCAACCTGCTTGCCCACGGTATGCACCGGGTTCAGCGCGGTCATCGGTTCCTGGAACACCATGGCCATGCGGGTCGCGCGCATCTCGCGCAGCCGCCGCTGCGATGCGGTGGCGACGTCTTCGCCTTCGACGCGGATCGAGCCCGCGCTGATGGACAGGATGCCCTGGGGCAGCAGGCCCATCACAGCCAGCGACGTCACTGATTTGCCAGAACCGGATTCGCCAACCACGCACACCGTTTCGCCGGCGTGCACGTCCAGGCTCAGGTTGCGCACGACGCGGTTGCCCGCGCCGGCCACTTCCACGGACAGGTTGCGAATGGCCAGGATGGCGGACGAGGTATCGCCCGCGGGGGGAGTAGGGGAGTAGGTCATCGGCATCAGATCCTGCGCACCATTTTCGGGTCCAGCGCATCGCGCAGGGCGTCACCCAGGATGTTCACACTGAGCACAGTCAGCGACAGGAACAGGCCGGGAAAGAGAATCAGGCCGGGCAGCATGCGGAAGTACATGCGGCCTTCGGACATGATGTTGCTCCACGACGCGATCTCGGGCGGGATGCCCGCACCCAGGAAGCTGAGGATGGCCTCGGTCAGCATCGCCGAGGCGAACACGTAGGTGCCCTGCACCGTCAGCGGCGCGATGGTGCTGGGCACCATGTGGCGCCAGAGCAGCAGCGGCAGCGGCGTACCCAGCGCCAGCGCGGCTTCCACATAGGGCTCGCCGCGCACCGTCAGGATCTGCCCGCGCACCAGCCGCACCACCCGGGGAATCTCCGGGATGGTGATGGCGACGAGCACGGTCGTGATGCTGGCGCCGGTGACGGAAACCAGGGCAATCGCCAGCAGGATGCCGGGTATCGCCATGATGGCGTCCATCGTGCGCATGATCAGCCCGTCCAGCGAACGGAACCAGCCGGCGATGACGCCGATGACCAGCCCGATGACGACGCTGACGACCGCCGCGCCCAGGCCCGCGATCAGCGAGATGCGCGCGCCGTAGGCCACACGCGACCAGACGTCACGACCGAAGGCGTCGGTGCCGAACAGATAGTCGGTGAACGGTTGTTTCAGCCGTGAACCGGGGTTGATGAGCGTGGGATCGACCGTGCCCAGCAGCGGCGCGAACACGGCGATGGCGACGATGGTGACCAGCACCACCAGCGCCAGCATGACCGGCCAGCTTTTCAGGCCCTGGCGCACTTGCCGCCAGGCGGTGACTTGAGGATTGCCGCCTCCGGGGAGGTCGGCGGCCGCCTGCGCGGCGGCATCGGTTGGCGTGTGCATGGCTCTTCCCTAGTAGCGGATGCGCGGGTCGAACACCGTGTAGGCGCAATCGACAACCAGATTGATGAACACGTAGACGAACGCGAAGAACAGCGTCAGTCCCTGGATGACGGGGTAGTCGCGCGCCAGCACGGCTTCGACCACCAACCGGCCCAGGCCGGGGATGTTGAACACCGATTCGGTCACGACCACGCCGCTGATCAGCAGCGCGATGCCCAGGCCCACCACCGTGGCGATGGGCACCGCCGCGTTGCGCAGCGCATGGCCCAGCAGCACGCCGGTTTCGCCCAGCCCCTTGGAGCGCGCCGTGCGGATGAAGTCCTCGCCCATGACTTCGATGACGCTGGTGCGCGTGATGCGCGCGATCAACGCCACGTAGACCGTGGACAGGGCCAGCGACGGCAGGATGAGCCGGTGCAGATACGGCCAGAAGCCCTTGGCCAGCGGCGCATAGCCCTGCACGTTGAACCAGCCCAGCTTGATGGAGAACAGCCAGATCAACAGGTAGCCCGTGACGAAGACCGGGACGGAGAAGCCCAGCACCGAAAAGCCCATCACCGCGCGGTCCAGCAGCTTGCCCTGCCGCCACGCCGCCAGGATGCCCAGCGGAATGGCGACCAGCAGCGTGAAGACCAGGGTCAGCACCGCCAGGCTCAACGACGGTTCAAGGCGTTGCGCGATCAGCTTGGTGACCGGCACGCCGGACATGAGCGAGGTGCCCAGATCGCCTTGCAGGAGCTTGCCGCCCCAGATGAAGAACTGCTTGATGACCGGTTGGTCCAGGCCCATCGTCTGGCGTATCTGGACGATACGTTCAGGCGTGGCGCCGTCGCCCGCCATGATGATGGCCGGATCGCCCGGGCTGAAACGCAATATCGCGAAGACCACCACCGCGACCATCACCAGAACGGGGATGGTCGCGAGGAGCCGGCGTGAGACAAATGCCAGCATGTATTTCCCCCTGAACTGCTTGCCCCTTTAAGGAGCTTTTTTGACGTTCCAGAACGCAAAGACCGGTGCGTGCACCAGGCCGGAGAGCTTGGTCGAGTAGACGGTGGGCACGGACATCTGGCCCAGCGGCACGTACAGGCCTTCGTCGATGCCGATGCGCTGGAGCTCGTCGGCGATCTTCTTTTGCTCGGCGGGGTCGGAGGTCAGCGCGAACTTGGTGCGCAATTCTTCGACCTGCGGCATGTCGGGCCAGCCGAACCAGGCGTTGTCGCCGTTGGCGGCGGCAGGCGCGGAACGGACCGGGTCCATCACGTCGGTGGCATACCAGTTGGTGTTGTGGATGTTCCAGCCGCCTTCAGCCGGCGCCGCCTTCGAGGCGCGGCGCGTGGCCACGCTTTGCCAGTCCATCGCGG
The DNA here is from genome assembly GCF_001571245.1 of Achromobacter piechaudii NBRC 102461. Classification (GTDB taxonomy): domain Bacteria; phylum Pseudomonadota; class Gammaproteobacteria; order Burkholderiales; family Burkholderiaceae_B; genus Achromobacter; species Achromobacter piechaudii. The sequence continues at coordinate 448,667 of NZ_BCTK01000006.1, forward strand.
CCAGGTTGACGTTGAAGCCTGCCTTGCGCAGCGCCTGCGCCATCACCACCGGCTGGGCGGACAGCGTGCCCACGTCGGTCGCGTGCATGAGCAGCACGGGCGTGTTGTCGTAGCCGGCTTCCTTGAGCAGGGCCTTGGCCTTCTCGATGTTCGACGGCACGACGACGTCCTTGCCGATGTCGCTTTCGAACGGCGTGCCGCAGCCCCACAGCGATGCGCAGGTCTTCCAGTACTTGGGATTGCCCACCAGCGCCTTCATCACGTCTTCCTGGCCGATGGCGTACATCGCGGCCTGGCGGATCTTCTTGTTGTTGAAGGGCGGGTACTTGAAGTTGAAGCGGTACATCGTGAAGTAGCCGACCGGACTGAGCGACTCTTCTTTCAGGTCCGTGTTGCCTTCGATCATCGGCAGCAGGTCATACGGGAACTGTTCGACGAAATCGATTTCGCCGCCCAGCAGCGCGTTGGCGGTGGTCAGCGCGTCGGGCATGACGTCCCATTCGACCTTGTCCACGTTCACGACCTTGCCGCCGGCCAGGCCGCTTGCCGGCTCTTTGCGCGGCACGTAGTCGGCGTTCTTGGCATACACCGTTTTCACGCCGGGCTTGAATTCGATGACCTTGAACGGGCCCGAACCGGTCATGTCGGTGATGGGCTGGCCGATGGCTTGTTCGGCGATGCGCTTGGGCATCATGAAGGGTGCGGTGCCGGTGGGCTTGGACAGCGCGCGCAGCGCGAGGTCCGTGGGCTCTTTCATGACGATGCGGAAGTTCTTGTCGTCGATGACTTCGATTTTGTCGGTGAACTTGAGCAGCGTGCGGCCCATGCCGTCGCCGGCGGCCCAGCGCTTGATCGATGCGACGCAGTCTTCGGACGTGACGGGCTTGCCGTCATGCCATTTCTGGCCGTCGCGCAAGGTCATCGTGTAGGTCTTGCCGTCCGGCGAGACTTCCCACTTCTCAAGCATTTGCGGCTGGATCTTGTTGTCGGCGTCGGTGGCCAGCAAGGTGTCGTAGATCATGTAGCCGTGCCACGTCGTGATGTACGCGGTGGTGGCGTGCGGGTCGGTCAAACGCAAGGGCGAGTGCATCACGGACTTGATGACGGTCTCGGCGTAGGCGCCGTGAGCCATCATCAACGTTGCACCGGCCAGCGCGGCCGCTCGGACAAACTTGAGCATGGAGATTCCCCTTGAAGCGGTGTGAGCGGCGCGGTTGGCCGCTACGTCGTTAACGCGCCGCTCGATGGCGGCGTGGGAGGGTCAGGCGGTTGCGGCCCGCCCCGAAAACACGGGTCCGCAAGGCGCCATTCTGATGCCGGGACGCAACCGTGTCCATGGTTGTTTTGCCGCATCCATCAGCATGGAGCCGGGCGCGGCGCACACCAGGATCGTTTGCGCGATGTCGGTGAAATCCGCGCGGAAATGCGCGGAACTCTTCACCACCAGAATCGCGGCGCGCGTGGGTTCGACGCCCGCGAAACGGAACATCTCCTGGTCGGCCATCTGCACCTTGTTAGAGGCGACGATGATGCGTACGCCACCGATGCGCAGGCAGGCGCTGGGGCCCAGGTCCATGTGGAATCCACGGTAGAACGCACCGTGCGTATCGAAGCGTCCGTCCGACGTTTTTTCTACGATGAATTCGCTGTCCAGCGGTTCGTCGTCGGGAATACCCGAGTGTCCACCTAGTGCAATCCGTACCTTGTTTCCGACGCCCGCGCGGTGCGCGGCAAGCGCGGCGGCGGGATCGACGATCAGGCCGATGGCGGTGTCGCGCGCGTCATGGCGGATCAGCGCGCGCAGCACGCCAGTGGTGTCAGAGCTGCCGCCCGCGCCGGGGTTGTCTTGTGCATCCGCGATAACGACCGGCTTGTCTGAGCTGTGCGCGATTCGCATCGCTTCCTGCACGGCTTCATCGGGCGTGTAGAGCTTGCCGCCGAAGTCGCGTTCGGCGTTCAGCACGGCGCGCGCCATCTCGGCTGCGGCGGCGTCCGCTTCGGCTTGCGTCGTGCCATACGCCCACACGGTCGGCGCGCATTCGGGAAAATCGGCGGCGGGAAAGCCGGTAGCGAAAGACAGGCTGGTGGCGCCGCGCGATTCGATTTCGCCCACCAGCGCATACAGGCTGCGCGAGGGTTCGATGTCGGTCGATTGCCAGCACAGCGAAATCAGGTAGGGCAGGGCGCGCAGCGAGGCATAGGGGCGCGGCATGCCGGCCAGCCGCAAGGCCAGCAGCGCGGCGGCGCGCTGGCCGGTTTCGGCCATGTCGATGTGGGGATACGTGCGATAGCAGACCAGCGCGTCGGCATGGCGCACCATGGCGCGCGTGACGTTGGCGTGCAGGTCCAGGCTGGCGACCACAGGCACGTCGGGACCGACCAGCTCGCGTACGCGCTTGAGCAATTCGCCCTCGCCGTCGTCCAGGTGTTCGGTGACCATCGCACCATGCAGGTCCAAGTAGACCCCGTCCAGCGGCAGGGCGTCGGACAAGCCTTGCAGGATCAGCGCGCTGATGCGTTCAAAAGCGTCTTTGGTGACCAGGCCGGACGGGCTGGCCGCCGCCCAGGTGGTGGGCACGAGCGTGTGCTGGCTCATGGCTTCGATGAAGCCCGCCACGGGAATGTTAGCGCCTGCTACGGCAGGGAACATCGCGGGGCCACTGACCAGCTTGGGCCAGCCGCCGCCTTTCTCGGCAAAATCTTCCCACGTTGCGCGCGAGGGCGCGAACGTATTGGTTTCGTGCTGAAAGCCGCCTATACCGATGCGCATCAGGCATCCCCTTGTGTTGTGTGATGTTGCTGTGTCGTGGTGCTATCCGGGCGCGGCCGAAGCCGCGCCCACTGCGAAAGCCGGGTAATGCGTCCTTGCTTGAATGCGGTTGATGGTAAGCCTTGAAGCGCGAAGGCTTACTTGGCCACGGGCATGGTGAATTCCGCGCCCTTGGCGATGCTGTCTGGCCAGCGCTGCATCACGCTCTTGTAGCGCGAGTAGAAGCGGATGCCTTCTTCGCCGTAGGCGTGGTGGTCGCCGAACAGCGAACGCTTCCAGCCGCCGAACGAATGCCATGCCATGGGCACGGGGATCGGCACGTTGATGCCGACCATGCCGACCTTGATCTGGCGGGCGAAGGCGCGGGCGACGCCGCCGTCCGACGTGAAGCAGGCCACGCCGTTGCCGAACTCGTGCGCGTTGATGAGTTCAACCGCGCTGGCGAAGTCGGGCACGCGCACGATGCACAGCACCGGGCCGAAGATTTCTTCGCGATAGATGTTCATTGCGGGCTTGACGTTGTCAAACAGCGTGCCGCCCAGGAAATAGCCCTTTTCGTTGCCAGCCACTTTCAGGCCGCGACCGTCGACGACCAGGTCCGCGCCTGCCGCGATGCCGTCTTCGATGTAGCCCATCACCTTGTTGCGGTGCTGCGCCGTGACCAGCGGACCCATTTCGGCGTCGGCGTTCATGCCGTCCTTGACGATCAGCGCCTTCACGCGCGGGGTCAGGCGTTCGACGACCTTGTCGGCCACGTCGCCAACCGCTACGGCAACCGAGATCGCCATGCAGCGCTCGCCGGCCGAGCCGTAGGCCGCGCCCATCAGCGCGTCGGTGACCTGGTCCAGGTCGGCGTCGGGCATGACGACCAGATGGTTCTTGGCGCCGCCCAGCGCCTGCACGCGCTTGCCGCGCTTGGTGCCTTCGGCGTAGATGTATTCGGCGATGGGCGTGGAGCCCACGAACGACAGCGCTTCCACATCCGGGTGCGAGATCAGGGCGTCAACGGCCAGCTTGTCGCCATGCACGACGTTGAAGACGCCAGGGGGCAGGCCGGCTTCGGTCAGCAGTTCGGCCAGGCGCAGGGACGCCGACGGATCGCGTTCGGAAGGCTTGAGCACGAAGGTGTTGCCGCAGGCGATGGCCACCGGGAACATCCAGCACGGCACCATCATCGGGAAGTTGAACGGCGTGATGCCGGCCACCACGCCCAGGGCCTGGCGCATGCTCCAGTTGTCGATGCCGCCGCCGATCTGGTCGGAATACTGGCCCTTGAGCAGTTGCGGAATGCCGCAGGCGAATTCGACGATCTCGATGCCGCGCATGACTTCGCCCTTGGCGTCAGAGAACACCTTGCCGTGTTCGCGCGTGATGAGCTCGGCCAGTTCGTCCTGGTGCTGATCCAGCAGCGCCTTGAAGTTGAACAGGATGCGCGCGCGCTTGAGCGCGGGGGTTTCGGACCAGGCCGGGAATGCGGCCTTGGCGGCGGCCACGGCCAGCGCCACGTCTTCGTTGGACGCCAGCGGAATGGACGAGGTGATTTCGCCGGTGGCCGGGTTGAAACCGTCTGCGTAGCGGCTGCTGCGGCCATCGAAATGCTGGCCGTTGATGAAATGGGGGATCTTCTTCATGGTGCGGAGCTCTGGGCGGGAATCTTCAAAAACCTCTTGCGGGCGGCACATGGCCGCCCGCAAGAGGTGTCATTGGTTGCGGCGGGGCCGCGAGGGCTGCGTCGTCATCGGACTCAGGCTACCTCTTTCAGGATCTTTCCGATCTGGTCGAAGATCTGGCCGATCTGGTCTTCTTCGATGATGAGCGGGGGCGACACGGCGATGATATCGCCGGTATAGCGCACCATCAGGCCGCTGTCGAAGCACTTCTGGAAGACTTCGCCAGCGCGTGCGCCCGGCGCGCCGGCACGCGGCGACAGTTCGATGCCGGCCACCAGGCCCAGGTTGCGCACGTCGATGACGTGGGGCGCGCCCTTCAGGCTGTGCGCGGCTTCCTGGAAGGCGCCCGACAGCTTGCGCGCGCGGCCGAACAGGTCTTCGCGGCGATAGATGTCCAGCGTGGCCAGGATGGCGGCGGCGGCCAGCGGGTGGGCTGAATAGGTGTAGCCGTGGAAGAATTCGATGCCGCCCGCCGGGCCGTTGACGATGGCGTCGTGCACTTCGCGCTTGACCGCGACCGCGCCGGCCGGCACGGCGGCGTTGCTGACGCCCTTGGCCATGGCGATGATGTCCGGCGTGACGCCGAAGAATTCAGACGCGGTGGCTGCGCCCAGGCGGCCGTAGGCGGTGATGACTTCGTCAAAAATCAGCAGGATGCCGTGCTTGGACGTAATTTCGCGCAGCTTTTCCAGATAGCCCTTGGGCGGGATCAGCACGCCGGTCGAGCCGGCCATGGGTTCGACGATCACGGCGGCGATGGTGGACGCGTCGTGCAGCGCGACGATGCGTTCCAGTTCTTCGGCCAGATTCGCACCCCAGGCGGGTTGGCCCTTGGAATAGGCGTTGTGTTCCAGGTTGTGCGTGTGCGGCAGGTGATCGACGGCGGGCAGCAACGCGCCCGAGAACGTCTTGCGGTTGGTCGAGATGCCGCCCACCGAAATGCCGCCAAAGCCCACGCCGTGGTAGCCACGTTCACGGCCGATCAGGCGGGTGCGCTGCCCTTCGCCGCGCGCGCGGTGGTAGGCCAGTGCGATTTTCAGGGAAGTGTCGACGGATTCGGAACCGGAGTTGGTGAAGAACACGCGGTCCAGGCCTTGCGGCATCAGGCTGGCCACGGCGGTGGCGGCTTGGAAAGCCAGCGGATGGCCCAGTTGGAATCCCGGGGCGTAATCCATGATGCCGGCCTGGCGGGAAATCGCCTCGACGATTTCCTGGCGGCCGTGGCCGGCGTTGACGCACCACAGGCCGGCGGTGCCGTCCAGGATCTGGCGGCCATCGGCCGACGTGTAATACATGCCTTTGGCCGTTGCCAGCATGCGCGGGTGCGCCTTGAACTGCTTGTTGGCAGTGAAGGGCATCCAGAGATGGGACAAGTCGGGCAAATTGGCGGGGGCGTTCATGGCGGCTCCAGGGAGAACGAAACGGCTGCGCCGCAAGAGGGAAGCGCGGCCGCCGGGATTCGATGATTCTGGTCCGTCCTTTCGGGAATGAAAATATACGATCTGCGCAAAGGCCGCTAACTGTATAGTCACGAGTGGCACAACTGTACAGTTATCTACGTGATCGATTTCCAGCCCAACCGCGCGCGTGGCGCGGGGCCCACCCTGGTCGAGCAACTGGTCGCGGCCATCTTGCGCGCCATCGAGGAACAGGTTCTGCGTCCGGGTATGTCCCTACCCTCGGTGCGCGAGTTCGCGCGCCAATACGGTGTCAGCACCTTCACGGTGGCAAGCGCCTACAGCCGGCTGGTGTCGCTGGGTTGGCTGGCGGCGCGGCCGGGGGCGGGGTATCGGGTGGCGTCTCCGGATGCGCCGGCCCGCCGGGGCGAGGCGCTGTCCTGGGAGCCGCCGCGCCTGAACGCGGGCTGGCTGCTGTCGGACATCTTTGCCGATCACTCCATCCCCATCAAATCCGGCTGCGGCTGGCTGCCCGGCGAATGGCTCAACGAAGAAGGCCTGCACGTGGCGCTGCGCCACATGGGGCGCGTGCCGGCGATGCGCATCGCCAACTACGGGCATCCCTATGGGTATGCGCCGCTGCGCGAGACCATCGCGGCCAGCCTCAGCGCGCAAGGCATGGAAGTGGACGTCTCGCAGGTGCTGCTGACGCAAGGCGTGACGCATGGCCTGGACATGGTGATCCGCACCTTGCTGCGGCCGGGCGATACCGTCGTGGTCGAGCAGCCGGCCTATGCCAACCTGTTGCAGATGCTGCGGCTGGCGGGCCTGCGCGTGGTGGCCGTGCCGCGCACGGTGGACGGGCTGGATTGCGAGGCGCTGGAGCGCGTGGCGGCCCAGCATCGGCCGCGCGCGCTATTCATCAACACGGTATTGCAGAACCCGTCCGGCGCCAGCATCGGTATGGCCAACGCGTTTCGCATTCTGCAGGCCGCCGAGCGCCACGGGCTATGGGTGATCGAAGACGATATCTCGCGCGAACTGGCGCCGGGCGTGACGCCCATGCTGGCCGCGCTGGATGGCGGCCACCGGGTGGTCTACCTGGGCGGCTATTCCAAGGTCATCAGCCCGTCGGTGCGGGTGGGCTACGTGGTGGCGCACCGTGACCTGGTCCGCGACATCGCGCGCACCAAGATGGCGGTGGGGCTGACGTCGCCCGAGATCATGGAGCGCATCGTGCACCAGGTGATCCGCGAAGGCCGCTACCGCGCGCACATTGCCCGCACCCGCGAACGGCTGGCCCAGGCGCACGGGGTGGTGGCCGAGCAGATGCGGCAACACGGATTCGAGATTCATGGGCGGCCCCAAGGTGGCCTGTTCCTGTGGGCAAAGGTGTCGGGGGCATGGCGCGAACGCGGCGCCAACGGCCTGGCGGAGCTGGCGCTCAAGGATGGCATCTGGCTGGCGCCGGGATCCTATTTCGAAGCGGACGAAGCCGACACGCCCTGGGTGCGCTTCAACGTGGCGTATTCCGAGGCGCCGGCGTTGTGGCGCTTCATGAGGAATGCGGGCGCGGCCTGACCGGGGGCGAACGCGATTGCGACACGGGTAGCTTGAGCGCGAGGCGCGCTACCCGTTGCCCGTCGGTATGCGTGTTGCGCGCGAGGCGCTTGAAACGGTATGCCGGACAGCGCGGAAAGACGCGCGGACCTTATCGCTGGTACGTCACGAAATCGTAGTCGTAGCCGTTTTCGGCAGGCTGCGGTTCGCGCGAGATTTCCTTCCATTGAAACGACGGCAGCAACGGAAAGAACGCGTCGCCTTCCACATCGGCATGCACTTCAGTGGCCAGCACGCGTTGCGCCAGCGGCAGCGCTTGCGCATAGATCTGCGCGCCGCCGATCACGAACGCTTCCGCCACATCGCCACAGGCGTCGATGGCGGCTTGCAGCGTGGGCACGACGGTGGCGCCAGCAGCGGTGAAATCGGGGTTGCGGCTGATGACGATGTTGGCGCGGCCGGGCAGCGGGCGGCCCAGCGAATCCCAGGTCTTGCGGCCCATGATGATCGGATGGCCCAGCGTGCTGCGCTTGAAATGCGCCAGGTCGCCCGGCAGCTTCCAGGGCAGGGCGTTGTCGCGGCCGATGGCGCGATTGGTGGAGTAGGCGACGATCAGGGTGAGGCTGGCGGGCATGCGCAAAGTTACGGTGGGTGCGCGGCCGGGGGTCGGCGCGCAACGGCGTAAGCGTAGCAAATTCGGGCGCTGGCCTGTGGGCCGGCGCCACGGTCGCGCGAGTCAGCCCGCCGCGTGTTCCAGGAATTCGGTGGCGGGCATCGGCCGGCCCAGCAAAAAGCCTTGCAGCGAATCGCAACCGAGGCCGGTCAGGAATTTTTGCTGTGCGGCGGTCTCCACGCCTTCGGCCACGATGCGCAGGTTCAATTGCTGGGCAAGCGCCACGATCGCCGACACGATGGCCGCGTCTTCGTTGTCGTTTTCCAGCTGGTTCACGAAGCCCCGGTCGATCTTCAATTCGGTGGCCGGCAGGCGCTTCAGGTACAGCAGGCTGGAATAGCCAGTGCCGAAGTCGTCGATGGAAATGGTGACTCCAAGCCCGGACAGCCGCTTGAGCACGGCCAGGCTGGCTTCGGCATCGCGCATGGCGGTCGATTCGGTCACTTCCAGCGTCAGGCAGGCGGGCGGCACGTCGTGCCGCGCCAGCGCCGAGCGCACCGTTTCCACCAGGCTGGCGTGGGCAAACTGCAAGGCGGAAATATTGACCGCGATGGTCCAGTTGCCTTGGCCGGCGTTGATCCATTCGCGCATCTGGCGGCAGGCTTCGTTGATGACCCATTCGCCGATCGACAGGATCAGCCCGGTCTTTTCAGCGGTAGGAATGAATTGGTCGGGGCCGACCAGCCCACGCGTGGGATGATTCCAGCGCAGCAGCGCTTCGGCGCCGATGATCGGACCGGCCGGCGCTTCGTACTTGGGCTGGTAATGCAGCACGAACTGGCCGCGCTCCTGCGCCAGGCGCAGGTCGTGCAGCAGCTCGATCTGTTCGTGCGCGTCCGCGTTCATGGACGGTTCGAAGAAGCTGTAGCCGGTGCCACCCAGGCGCTTGGCGTGGTACATCGCGGCGTCGGCGTTCGTCAGCAGCGAATGGGTGTCCTCGCCGTCGTTCGGGTAAACGGCGATCCCCACGCTGGAAGTCACCAGCACTTCGTGGCCGTAGACCATGACCGGGCGCGCGATGGCTTCGATCAGGCGGTCCGCCACGTTGGCGGCGTCGGTGGGTTCGATGACTTCACTGAGCACGATGAATTCGTCGCCGCCCAGGCGCGCCACGGTGTCCTGGGTGCGCAAGGCCTGGCGGATGCGCTGGGCCAGGTCGATCAGCAAGGCGTCGCCCGTGTGGTGGCCGTAGGCGTCGTTGACCGCCTTGAAGCCGTCCAGGTCGAAGAACAGCACCGCGAAATAGCCCTTGTGGCGGTTGGCGCTTTCAATCGCCTGCTCCATGCGGTCTTCGAGCAGGATGCGGTTGGGCAGCTTGGTCAGCGTGTCGTGCAGGGCCAGTTGCACGAGTTCTTCGTTGGCCTCGGCCAGCGACGAGGCCAGGGCCGATGTGCGCGCCTCCAGCCGGTTGTCCAGCACGGCGACAACCAGCGCAATGGCCAGCACGCTGAGGGTGACGGCGGTGACGGCAATCGCCAGCCAGCCCGCCGAGATGCCGCCATCTGCCGCCATGCAGATGCTGCCCGCCGGAAAGCCCGCGGCTTCCATCCCCGAGTAGTGCATGCCGACAATCGCGATGCCCATGACGCCCGAGGCCAACGGGCGCGAGAACGCCACGCGAGGCCCGTCGTGGCGCAAGTGATAGGTGATCCACAGTGCGGCGCCGGAGGCGGCCACCGCGATGCCGATGGACAGCGCGAACCAGGCCGGGTCATAGACGATGCCGGGCGCCATCCGCATGGCGGCCATGCCCAGATAGTGCATGGCGGCGATGCCGACGCCCATCAAAACCGCGCCGCTCAGAAGCCGTCGCCAGGGAAGTTCGTCTTTGCAGACGGTCCACAACGCGAAGGCCGAGCAGCCGATGGCGATGGCCAGCGACAACACAGTCAAAGACAAGTCATAGCCCATCGGGATGGGCAGGTTGAACGCCAGCATGCCCACGAAGTGCATCGACCAGATGCCGACCCCCATCGCGAACGCGCCACCCGCCAGCCAGTAGCGCGCGGCCGGCAACCCGTTCGAGGCCCGCACGCGATTGGCCATGCCCAACGCCGTGTATGACGCCAGGATGGCGACCCCTAGAGATACGAGGACGAGCGAAGGGTTATAAGTTCCAACGAGCATTTGTGCGGTCCTGTCCTAAGCGCTTACTGCCGTCACGCCGGCCTCAAATCAAATCAATTGGTAGTCAACGGTTGCAATCGAGTCGAAAGACGATTGCTGCTGTCGACGCTGGCGATTTACGTACTCTCTTATCGGAAAGGGGGATGGGGCGAGCAATGCCTGCGGTCGATGCTGCCAGGCGCGCCGCGAGGGTGTTGCGGCAAGCGGCGGGCACCGCGCGGCACGAGCCGGTCGAAAGCCGGGGCGCGCGCAGTTCTGGACGCGCGTCCTAGGCTAAGGGATGGGTTATACCGAAATCGCGCTTCCAGAAGCTCACCAATCTTCACTTATGGCCGTCGAACGCGGGCGCGCCCAGGCCGCCGAAGCCGGCGAGCCGGGCGCGATCTTACACGGCCATCGGGGCGGTGAGGGGGGCGTGATGCGTGTAGCCAGACAGCGAAAAGTCGGACGGTTCCACTTTTTCCAGCCATTCCGGTTCGTAGCGGCCGGTGACGGCGAAATCGGGAATGCGGTCCGACAGCACCAGTCGGGGCGATTCGTAGGGTTCGCGCGTGAGCTGTTCGCGCAGCATTGGCAGATGGTTCTCGTAGATATGGGCGTCGCCAATGAAGTACGTGAACCAACGCGGCGTGTAGCCCGTCAGGCGGCCCACCAGATGCAGCAGCGCAGCGCCTTCCGTCAGGTTGAACGGCGTGCCCAGGCCCACGTCATTGGAGCGGATGTACAGGCACAGCGAGATCTCGCGCGTGGTGGCGTTGGGCAGGAACTGATAGAGCAGATGGCAGGGCGGCAGCGCCATTTCTTCGATCTGCGCCCAATTCCAGCCGTGGAACAGGATGCGGCGATCGCCCGGGCGTTCATGGATCGTGTCCAGGCACTGGCGCAGTTGGTCGACCGCTTTATATAGCAGCACCTTGGGCACGCCGCCTTCCTCAAGGTCGGCAACCTTGGCGTAACCGCGCGACAACGCGTCTTCGAGCTGGCCGGGGCGGCTGGCGTCCAGCAGCTTGTAGGCGGGCCACTGGCGCCATTGCACGCCGTACACCGGGCCCAGGTCGTCAGGGCCTTCGCGGTACGGGTTGGCCAGCCATTGGCTGTTTTCGTTGGCGTTCTGGTCCCAGACCTTGCAGCCCAGCTCGCGGAATTCGGCGGCGCTGCGCGAGGCGCGCAGAAAGCCGACCATTTCGCCGATGGCGGACTTGAACGCCAGCTTCTTGGTGGTGACGGCGGGGAAACCCTTTTGCAGGTCGAAGCGCAGCGAGGCGCCCGGCATGCTGATCGTGCGGATACCCGTTCGGTTCTCCTGCCACGAGCCGGTGTCCAGGATGGATTGAACGAGGTCTAGATATTGTTTCATGGCGGTTCTCAGGCGGCGGCCGGCGCGTCCTGGGTGTCGACGATCTGGACCGAGAAGGTCAGCGCCGCGGTCTTTTCGAGCATGGCCGAGGCCGAGCAGTATTTTTCGTGCGACAGCTGCACGGCGCGTTCGACCGCCGCTTGCGGCAGGTTGCGGCCGGTCACGGTGAAGGCGAAATGGATGCGGGTGAACACTTTGGGATCGGCTTCGGCGCGATCGGCTTGCAGCTTGACGCTGCATCCCGTGACGGCGTGGCGGCCGCGCTTGAGGATGAGCACGACGTCGTAGGCCGTGCAGCCGCCGGTGCCTGCCAGCAGCATTTCCATCGGGCGCGGCGCCAGGTTGTGTCCGCCGCCGTCCACGGCGCCATCCATCACGGCCACGTGGCCACTGCCGGTGCTGGCCGTAAAGAGCATGCCGTTGGGGCCGCCCCAGTCAATCGTGCATTCCATTTTGAGTGTCCTTCCGCATTGAGCGCAGTCAATGGTCGATGATACCTGTTGCGTACAATTCCAGGCATGAGAGCCCCGCCCCGCATCAGGGGTGTGTGGCGCCAGTTTGCACAGGAGCCGCCTATGTCGATCGCTTTGTCCCAATCCGGACCCGTTTCCTTGCGCCGCCGCATCGGCCCGCTGGATGCCTTGCTGGCCGAGGCCGACCGCGCGCTGCGCGTGCTGTCCAATAGCGCCACGGCCGGGCGGCCTTATCCGGCCAAGACGCCTGATGCGCCCGGTGCGCTATCGGAACAGGACAAGCGCCACGCCGCTGGATTGATGCGCGTGAACCATGTGGGCGAGATCTGCGCGCAGGCGCTGTACCGGGGGCAGGCGTCGGTCTGCCGTGAGCCCGCCCCGCGCGCGCTGCTGTTGAATGCCGCCGCTGAAGAAGTCGACCACCTGGTCTGGTGCAACGAACGGCTGACCGAATTGAACAGCCGGCCCAGCCTGTTGAACCCGGTCTGGTACGCCGGCTCGTTCGCGCTGGGCGTGCTGGCCAGCTATGCCGGGGTGCCCCGCAATCTGGGCTTCATGGCTGAAACCGAAAAGCAGGTCGAGGCTCATCTCGAAGAACATCTACGCACCTTGCCGGTGCAAGATGAGCGGTCGCGCGAAGTGGTCCGAAAGATGAAGGACGACGAAGCCGAGCATCGAGCCAGCGCCGAACGGGCAGGGGGCGTACCGCTGCCGGGCCCTGTAAAGACGGCCATGCGGGCAATGTCCAAGGTGATGACCACCACTGCTTACTGGATTTGAAGCCGGGCGCCGGGCGGGGTTCAGGAAATATTGCGATGCACCATTTTGGCCGCATGGTGGTGCGCCATGCACTGGAATGGTGCGATTTTCGGGGTGGGATTACCCGGAACCGGCAAGGGTAAATCCGCAAGGGGTTTACCCCTTCGGCAAAAACCCTTTTTTTGGCCAAGTCATTGCTGGCTGCGGGTCTCCAGAGGGCGGACAGCGAATTTGCGGCGAAAATGCAACGCCGGATTTCGCCTTCAAAAGAGATTAAAAAAATTCTTGCATCGCACAAAAAACCTCGGTACTATTCACTCATCGGATGTTGAAACGCAGTCGGCGCGGTGCAAAACCCCGACAGCGCAGCGAGCAGAAGGCCAGCTCCCAACATGCCACGGTTGTCTCCTCCACCCTCCTCCTTTGGTGGATTTAGCCCGAGATCTCACGATCTCGGGCTTTTTTTTATCCCCAATCAATATGTCCCTATTTGTTGGAAAGCCGCGTCTGGTTGTTGCACAACGCGCGCCTATCCTCCCTATGGAGGCATCCGCGTTTTCCCTGGGATATTTCGTATGCGCCCGAGCGGAAAGCTCTACAATCGTCTGCATGAAATCCGTATTTCCGCTCGGACAAACCACCCCGCCAGGGGCGTTACGTTTCGTGCCCGTGAATTGCACTTCCTTATCCCTCCCATATATGGGCGTTACACCTGGCTCCCATAATGGCGGGCCTGTCTCCAAGACCAACCAAAGGTGATCCAGTGACCTGGCTGTATATCTGCGTGGTCGCGTTCATGGTGGGGGGACTCATCGTGTGGTCGGAGCGCTGGCATGGCCGCTTCACCGGCGACAGCGACCTCAACAAACCACAAGCGAACCATTCCCGCGCCACGCCCCGCGTCGGTGGCCTGGCCGTTCTGGCCGGTACGCTGCTGGGCCTGCTTGTGCTGGGCCCGGCCAACATGACGCTGACCTGGCTCTGGCCCGCTCTGTTCGTGGCCGCGCTGCCCGTATTCGTTGCCGGCCTGCTCGAAGACATCACGAAAGACATTGGCGCCAGCAAGCGTTTGCTGGCGGCTTTCCTGTCGGCCGCAATTGCCTGGTGGCTGCTGGGCGGCGTCAGCCGCGTCGGCATGGCGCCCGTGGATTTTGTGCTGTCGTACTGGCCCGTATCGCTGTTGTTCACCATGTTCGCCGTGGGCGGCTGTACGCATGCGCTGAATATCGTTGACGGCATGAACGGTCTGGCCGGCATGGTCGCCACGTTGATGGCGGTGTCGATCAGCCTGGTCGCGCTGCAAGTGGGCGACGTGCCCATCTTCATGATCGCCGCCGCGCTGGCCTCGGCCACCCTGGGTTTCCTGGTCTGGAACTTTCCGTTCGGCCGCGTCTTCCTGGGCGATGGCGGCGCGTATTTCCTGGGCTTCATGCTGGCCGAGCTGGCGGTGTTGCTGGTGGTGCGCAACCCCTCGGTGTCGCCGTTCTATGCGCTGGCCGTGTTGTTCTATCCCGTCTTCGAAACCGGTTTTTCGATCTGGCGCCGCCGCTTCAAGCGCGGTGTGCCGGTCGATCAGCCGGACGCGCTGCACCTGCATCAACTGGTGTTCCGCCGCCTGGTTCGCGTGACTTTCAGCCGTGGCCGCCGTCATGCGGTGCCGGCGCTGTGCAACGCGATGGCGTCGCCCTACATGTGGGTGCTGGCGCTGATCGGCCTGGTGCCGGCCACCATCTGGTGGGATAACGCGTGGGCGCTGGGGGCCAGCCTGCTGGTGTTCGCCAGCGTCTATGTCTGGCTGTATGCGCGCCTGGTGTCCTGGCGCCGCCCGGGGTGGCTGCTGCTGCCTTCCGTTTTGAAGACCTCGGATTAAGAGTTGAGTGCCCCGGCGTTGCCGCCGGGGGCTCGTTAGTCATCGATCACCCGACCATATTTAAGATGCCGTAATCGTTTTACGGTGAAGGGAGAGTTATGTTGCGAATTCAGGATGTGAAACTTGCTGTCGTGGGCCTGGGCTATGTCGGCCTGCCTTTGGCGGTGGAGTTCGGCAAGAAACGTTCGGTCATCGGGTTCGATATCAATACGCGCCGTATCGACGCATTGAAAGCCGGCCATGACCACACGTTGGAAGTCAGCGACGAAGAGTTGGCCGAAGCCGCTCAACTGACCTACACCGCCGATCGCGCCGAACTCGGCAAGGCGAACGTGTTCATCGTTACCGTTCCCACGCCCATCGACGAATACAAGCAGCCCGACCTGACCCCGCTGGTCAAGGCCAGCGAAACGATTGGCGCCGTGCTCAAGCGCGGCGACATCGTCATCTATGAATCCACCGTCTACCCGGGCGCTACCGAAGAAGACTGCGTGCCGGTGCTGGAACGCGTGTCGGGCCTGAAGTTCAACGTGGACTTCTACGCCGGCTACAGCCCCGAGCGCATCAACCCGGGCGACAAGGACCACCGCGTCAGCACCATCAAGAAAGTCACTTCCGGCTCGACGCCCGAAGTCGCCGAACTGGTGGACCAGCTGTACAAACAGATCATCACCGCCGGCACGCACAAGGCGTCCAGCATCCGCGTGGCCGAAGCCGCCAAGGTGATCGAGAACACGCAGCGCGACGTTAACATCGCGCTGATCAACGAACTGGCCCTGATCTTCAACAAGATGGGCATCGACACCGAAGCCGTGTTGCAGGCGGCGGGCACGAAGTGGAACTTCCTGCCGTTCCGTCCGGGCCTGGTTGGCGGCCACTGCATCGGCGTGGACCCCTACTACCTGACCCACAAGGCGCAGTCGATCGGCTACCACCCCGAGATCATCCTCGCGGGCCGCCGCCTGAACGATTCGATGGGCGGCTACGTGGTGTCGCAACTGGTCAAGGCAATGACCAAGCAGCGCATCCATGTGCAAGGCGCGCGCGTGCTGGTCATGGGCCTGGCCTTCAAGGAAAACTGCCCCGACCTGCGCAACACCCGCATTGTGGACATCGTCAGCGAGCTGCGCGACTACAACGTGGACGTGGACGTCTACGATCCGTGGGTCGACCCGGAAGAAGCCGTGCACGAATACGGCTTGACCCCGGTGGCCAAGCTGGAAGAGGGCAAGTACGACGCCGTCATCCTGGCCGTGGCGCACAACCAGTTCAAGGCCATGGGCGCCGAAGGCATCCGCAAGCTGGGCAAGCCGCAACATGTGCTGTACGACCTGAAGTACGTGCTGTCGCCCGCCGAATCCGACCTGCGTCTGTAAGGATTTCGCCATGACCACGCGTTTTGAAACCATCAAGCAAGAATTGACCGCCCAGCCGCGCAAGTGGCTGGTGACGGGTTGCGCCGGCTTCATCGGCTCGAACCTGCTGGAAACGTTGCTCAAGCTGAACCAGACCGTCGTCGGTCTGGACAACTTCGCGACCGGCCACCAGCGCAACCTGGACGAAGTGCGCGGCTCGGTATCTGCCGAACAGTGGACCCGTTTCACGTTCGTTGAAGGCGACATCCGTGATCTGGCCGCCTGCCAGCGCGCCACGCAGGGCGTGGATTTCGTGCTGCATCAGGCCGCGCTGGGTTCGGTGCCGCGTTCGCTGAAAGACCCGATCACCACCAATGAAGTGAACATCGGCGGCTTTCTGAACATGCTGGTCGCCGCGCGCGACGCCGGCGTGAAGTCGTTCGTCTACGCAGCCTCCAGCTCGACCTACGGCGACCACCCGGCGCTGCCCAAGGTGGAAGAGAACATCGGCAAGCCGCTGTCGCCGTATGCCGTCACCAAGTACGTGAACGAGCTTTACGCCGACGTGTTCGCGCGTTCGTACGGCTTCGAAACCGTGGGCCTGCGTTACTTCAACGTGTTCGGCAAGCGTCAGGATCCGGACGGCGCCTACGCCGCCGTGATCCCGAAGTGGACCGCCGCGATGATCAAGGGCGACGACGTCACCATCAACGGCGACGGCGAAACCAGCCGCGACTTCTGCTTCGTCGACAACGCCGTGCAGGCCAACCTGCTGGCCGCGATGGCGCCGCCCGAAGCGCGCAACCAGGTCTACAACGTGGCCGTCAGCGGCCGCAGCACCTTGAATGACCTGTTCGGCTTCCTGGTCAAAGCCCTGGGCAACCAGAACGTGAACTACGGCAAGAAACCGGTCTACGCCGATTTCCGCGCCGGCGATGTGCGCCATTCCCAGGCCGACGTCAGCAAGGCGGGTCGCCTGCTGGGCTACGTGCCGTCGCACACCGTGCTGCAAGGCCTCGAAGTGGCCATGCCCTGGTACACGCAATTCCTGCGTTGATTTGAAAGCACTCGTCCGCAAACTCGGCAACATCCACCCGGACCACCAGCGCATCTTCAAGGGCGCGTTCCGGGTGGCGGTGTTCCTCCTGCTGGGCAAGGCCGCCGGCGCCATCAAAGAGATGGCGGTGGCGTATCGCTACGGCGTCAGCGACGCGGTGGACGCCTACCAGTTCACGATGACCATGGCCACCTGGCTGCCGGTCACGATCGTGGGCGTGCTGTCGGTGGTGCTCATCCCCGTGCTCGTGCGGCTGCGCCGCGCGGACGACAGCGAGCGCGACCAATTCATCAAAGAACTGCAAGGCTGGGTGGCTGCCGCCGGCATCGCGCTGGCCATCGCCACCTGGTTCGCGTGGCCGTATGTGGTCGAGACATTGGGCAAGGGCTTGCCCGATCGCGTACGCGGCATGACGGGCGACCTGCTCGTGGCTTTCGCGCCGGTCTCGGCCCTGTTGCTGATTGCCGGCATCAGCGCCGCGCGCCTGCGCGCGCACGAACGCCACGTCAACACCTTGCTGGACAGCGTGCCGGCCGTGGCCACGCTGGCCTGGGTCATGCTGGCCGTCAACGCCGATGGCGTGGGTCCGCTGCTGTGGGGCACGCTGGTGGGTTACGCCATCCAGACCGTGTGGCTGGCGTGGCTGGCCGCGCGCGCCGACGGCGGATTCTGGGGAGCGCCGCGCCTGACGCTGCGCTCGCCGCACTGGCCCGAATTGATGGGCGCGGCCGGCGTCATGCTGATCGGCCAGGTGGCCATGAGCTTCGTCGGTCCGCTGGACCAGTACGCCGCCGCCAACCTGGGCGCCAACGCCAACGCCACGCTGGGTTACGCCAGCCGCCTGCTGTCGTTGCTGTTGGGCATCGGCGCGGTGTCGGTCGGGCGCGCCGCGCTGCCCGTGCTGGCCGATGTGCAGGCACGCGGCGATACCGCGCGGGCCCGCAGCATGGCGCTGAAATGGTCCGTGCTGATGGTGGGCGCGGGCGCGGTGGCCGTGGCCATCGGCTGGGTGCTGGCGCCCTGGGGCGTGTCCGTGCTGTTCCAGCGCGGCGCATTCACCGCCGAAAACACCGAAGCCGTCGCGCACGTGCTGCGCTGGGGCTTGTTGCAGCTGCCTTTCTATTTTGGCGTGCTGATCCTCGTGCAGTTGCTGGCCAGCCAGAACCGCTACCGCATCATGGCCGCCATCGCCGTGGCCAATTTCGCGCTCAAGGCCGCGTTGAACACCGTGCTGGCGCCCAAGATGGGCGCGGCTGGCATCATGCTGGCAACCAGCCTCATGTATGTGCTGTCCTTCGCCTGCTACCTGGTGGTGGCGATGCGCAAGGCTGAACCCAAGGAGGCCGATTGAATGTCCGAAGCCGACTCCGGCCGCGCGCTGCGCGTGCTGCTGTTTATCCATTCGCTGCATGGCGGCGGCGCGGAACGCGTTGCTGCTGATCTGAGCGCGCACTGGGCCGGCATGGGCCGCGAGGTCATGGTTGTGACGCAGGCCAGCGCCGATGGCGACGTCTACGCGCTGCATCCCAAGGTCCGCCGCGAAGTCCTGCACACCGAGGGCGAAGGCGGCGGGCTGCGTGGCATCTTGAGCAATGTCCGGCGCGTGCGCGCGCTGCGCCGCGTGATCAAGGCGTTCCGTCCCGACATCGTGCTGGGCATGATGACGACCGCCTCGGTGCTGTCGGTACTGGCCTGCACGGGCCTGTCCTGCCGCGTGATCGCCACCGAGCATACTCATCCGCCTTCGCAGACGCTGTCGGGCCTGTGGCAGCGCCTGCGCCGCATGACCTATCCGCGCGCCGCGCGCGTCGTCGCCTTGACGCGCGGCACCGCTGACTGGATCGAACAGCATGTGCCCGGCTCGCGCCTGGCCGTCATCCCCAATCCGGTGCATTGGCCGCTGCCGCGTGCCGAACCCTTGCTGGTTCCCATCACCGACAACGGCCGCAAGCGCCTGCTGGCCGTGGGCCGCCTGCATGCCGACAAGGGTTTCGACCTGTTGATCCAGGCGTTCGCCGCCTTGGCCCCGTCGCATCCCGACTGGGATCTGGTTATCCTGGGCGAAGGCCACGAGCGCGGCGCGTTGCAGGCGCAAGTGGATCAGGCGGGTCTGGCCTCGCGCATCTCGATGCCGGGTCGCGCCGGCAACGTCGGCGACTGGTATGACAGCGCTGACCTGTACGTGTTGACCTCGCGCTTCGAAGGCCTGTCCAACACCTTGCTTGAATCCATGGCCAGCGGCCTGGCCGCCGTGTCGTTCGATTGCGATACCGGGCCGCGCGAGATCGTGCGTGACGGCATCGACGGCGTGCTGGTGCGTCCCAATGGCGATGTGCCGGCGCTTTGCAAGGCGCTGTCCGAAGTAATGGAAAATGACGCAAGGCGCCAGCGCATGGCGCAAGCGGCAACCGATGTGCGCGACCGCTTTTCGGCCGCGCGCATCTTGCAGCAATGGCAAGAACTTTTTGACGGCGTGCGCAAGCCGGGCCGCTAGGCCCTGCGGCGCGCCGTTGCTACGGTGACCACGAGAACCTCATCATGTGTGGAATAGTCGGAATTTGGGGCCCCATCGGGAACAAGGAGCGGTTGCTGGCGGAAAGCTGCCGCCGCATCCGCCATCGCGGGCCGGACAGCAACGGATTCTGGGAAGACCCCGAAGCCGAAGTGGCGCTGGGGCATGTGCGCCTGGCCATCCTGGACCTGACCGAAGCCGGCCACCAGCCCATGACGTCCGCCTGCGGCCGCTACGTGATGGTGTTCAACGGCGAGGTCTATAACCACCTGGACATCCGCAAGCAGCTGGAACAATCGGCGCTCGCGCCGTCCTGGCGCGGGCATTCCGACACCGAAACGCTGCTGGCCGGTTTTACCGCGCTGGGCATCGAGGCCACCCTGCAAGCCGCCGTCGGCATGTTCGCCATCGCGCTGTGGGACCGCGCCTCGCGCAAGCTGATGCTGGCGCGCGACCGCATGGGCGAAAAGCCGCTGTACTACGGCTATTCCGGCGCCGAACTGGTCTTTGCCTCCGAGTTGAAGGGCCTCATGCCCATCCCCGGATTCGGCCGCGACCTGAACCGCAACGCGCTGGCCTCGTTCATGCGCCACAACTACATTCCCGCGCCGCAATCCATCTACCAGGGCATCAACAAGCTGCCCCCGGGCACCTGGGTGGAATTCACGGCCGACGATACGCGCAGCCGCCGCATGCCGGAGCCGCGCGTGTACTGGTCCGCGCGCCAAGCCGCCGACGCGGCGGCCCGCTCGCCCTTGTCGTTCGGGTCCGACGCCGAGGCCGCCGAAGCGCTGGAAGGCGTGCTGTCCAAGGCGGTCGGGGGGCAAATGCTGTCTGACGTCAGCCTGGGCGCGTTCCTTTCGGGCGGCATCGACTCGTCCACCATCGTCGCGCTGATGCAGGCGCAAAGCGCCAAGCCCGTGCGCACGTTCGCCATCGGCTTTCACGAGAAAGGCTACGACGAGGCGCAGCACGCCAAGGCCGTCGCCACGCATCTGGGCACGGACCACACCGAACTCTATGTCACCGCCGCCGACGCGCTGGCGGTCGTGCCGTCGCTGGCGGACATGTACGACGAACCGTTCGCCGATTCCTCGCAGATCCCGACCTCGCTCGTCACCAAGATGGCGCGCCAGCACGTCACCGTGGCGCTGTCCGGCGATGGCGGCGATGAACTGTTCGGCGGCTATTCGCGCTATTTCCGCGTGAACAAATGGTGGCAGCAATGCGAGCGCGTGCCCGCCATGCTGCGCAAGCCAACCGGCGCGCTGTTGAGCGCAAGCACGCACCTTCCCGGGCGCGGCGCATGGCGCGGCAAGGTCGGCAAGCTGGGCGAACTGCTGCGCACCGATACGCGCGGTGATTTCTATCGCCACTTCGTGTCGTACTGGGCCGACCCCACGCAGGTGGTCAAGGGCGGCGTGGAGCCCGTGTCGGAATTCGCGCGCGACATGCAGGGCTCGACCTTCGAAGCCATGATGAAGCTGGACACGGTCACGTACCTGCCGGACGACATCCTGGTCAAGGTGGACCGCGCCGCCATGGCGGTCAGCCTGGAAACTCGCGTGCCGCTGATCGACCACCGTGTCTATGAATTTGCGTGGAGCCTGCCGCATCAATACAAGGTGCGCGGCAACACCGGCAAGTGGCTGCTGCGCCAGGTCCTGCATCGTCATGTGCCGCAGGCGCTGGTGGACCGCCCCAAGCGCGGCTTTGCCGTGCCGCTGGCGGCCTGGTTGCGCGGACCGCTGCGCGAGTGGGCCGATGCGCTGCTCGACCCCGCGCGGCTGCGCCAGGAAGGCTGGTTCGAACCCGAACCCATCCTGCGCAAATGGCACGAGCACACCTCGGGCCATCGCAATTGGGACAGTCATCTGTGGGGCGTGCTGATGATGCAGGCCTGGCTGGATCGTTATCGCGCAGCACCGGATCTGGGAGGAACGTTTGGGAGTCGTTGACGAATGAGAATACTGATGTTGGTCAGTTCCATGCACGCGGGCGGAGCCGAACGGGTGGCCGCCACGCTGGTGAATGCATGGGCCGAACGCGGGGATAGCGTCACCTTGACGCCTACCTATTCGTCCAAGGGCACGTGTTTTTATCCGCTGTCGGACAAGGTCGAACTGGCGTGGCTGGCGGATATTGCCGGCACCCGCGCCTCGGGCGGGATGGCCGCGTTCAAGCGCCTCATGGCCTTGCGCAAGCACATCCGCGACACCCGGCCCGATGTGGTCGTGTCCTTCCTGACCAACGTGAACGTGGCCGCCATCCTGGCCACGCGGGGCCTGGGCGTGCCCCTGATCGTCTGCGAACGCACCAATCCCGTCGCCGAGACCACCACGGGCACCGTGTGGCGCAAGCTGCGCCGCCTGCTGTATCCGCGCGCCGACATGGTGACGGTGCAGGCCGAAGACACTGCCGGTCCGTTCTCGCGGCAGGTGCCGGGCATCAAGCGCCTGGCCGTCATCCCGAATCCCTTGCCTGCGCCCTTGCTGGACGCGCCGCGCGTGATGCAGCGCGAAGGCGACGGTCCGCGCGAGCTGCTGGCCATGGGCCGTCTGGTGACCGACAAGCGCTTCGACCTGTTGATCGACGTGTTCGCGCAGTT
This sequence comes from Achromobacter piechaudii NBRC 102461, assembly GCF_001571245.1. Lineage (GTDB taxonomy): Bacteria > Pseudomonadota > Gammaproteobacteria > Burkholderiales > Burkholderiaceae_B > Achromobacter > Achromobacter piechaudii. The sequence continues at coordinate 470,855 of NZ_BCTK01000006.1, forward strand.
GGCCGACGCCAATCCCGACTGGAATCTGCGCATCTGGGGCGAAGGCCCCGAACGCGCGGCCTTGGAAGCGCAGATCGCCCGATTGGGCCTGCAATCGCGCGTCAGCCTGCCGGGCCGTACCGAAGCGCCATGGGAAGAGCTGGCGCGCGGTCAGGCCTTCGTGCTCAGTTCTTTGGTGGAAGGCTTTCCGAATGTGCTGCTGGAAGCCATGGCGCTGGGGCTGCCCTGCGTGGCTTTCGATTGCCCCAGCGGTCCGCGCGAAATGACGCGTGACGGCCAGGATGCGCTGCTCGTTCCCACGGGCGACCGCGATGCCTTGCGCGATGCGTTGCAACGCGTCATGAGCGACCCGCTCTTGCGTCGGCAACTGGGCGACCGCGCGGCTTCGGCAGTGCGCCAGCGTTACGCGCTGGCCACCGTGCTGTCGGAATGGGACGAACTGTTCGATGCGGTGCGGGAGGGGCGATGAGCACCCCGGCTTTGCATGTACTGCATGTGATCACTGGCCTGGGGCAGGGCGGCGCGGAATCCGTGCTGCTGCGCCTGGCGACCTATCCGGAGCCGGGCGTGACGCACACAGTGGTGTCGCTGACGGACGAAGGCATCTACGGCGAGCGCCTGCGCGCCGCCGGCGTGTCGGTGCATGCGCTGGGCATGAAGCGCGGGCGAGTCAGCCTGGGCGGCTTCCTGGCGTTGCGCCGCCTCATCGCCAGCTCGCGTGCCGACGTGGTGCAGACCTGGATGTACCACGCCGACCTGATCGGCGGACTGGCCGCCCGAATGGCCGGCGTGCGCGCAATCGCGTGGGGCATCCGCAATTCCGGCGAACACCTGGAACGCAGTAGCCGGTCGGCGCGCATCGTCTTGCGCGCGTGCGCGCTGCTGTCAGGCAGCGTGCCGCGCGCCATCGTCTGCGCGGCCCAGAACGCCGCCGAACGCCATGCCGAAAAGGGGTATCGACGCGACCGCATGGTCGTCATTCCCAACGGCTATGACCTGTCGCGTTACGCGCCGGACCCCCAAGCCCGCACGCGTATGCGCGCGCAATGGGGCCTGTCGGAAGATGCGCCCGTGATCGGCAGCGTTGCCCGTTGGGATCCGCTCAAGGACCACGCCAACCTGTTGCGCGCCGTGGCCGCGCTGGTGCGCGACGGACGCGATGGCGGCCTGCGCTGTGTGCTGGTCGGGCGCGGCATGACGGCCGACAATCCCGAGCTTGCCGCATTGATCGACAAACTGAACCTGCGCGACCGCCTGATCCTGGCCGGTCCCAGCGACGACGTGCCGGCCGTGATGAACGGTCTGGACCTGCACGTGCTTTCCAGCTGCGCCGAAGGCTTTCCGAACGTGGTGGCCGAGGCCATGGCGTGCGGCGTGTATTGCGTGGTGACCGACGTGGGCGACGCCGCCTACATCGTTGCCGACACCGGCGTCGTGGTGCCGCCCGAGCAGGCCGAAGCGCTGGCGCGCGGCATCGAAACCGCCCTGTGCGACGTCGCCGCGCGAGGCAGCGGCCGGGCCGGAGAAGCCGGCCGCGCGCGCGTGCTTGAGAACTTCGACCTGACGCGCATGGTGCAACGTTATCTCGCCGTCTGGCGCCGTATTTCTGGAGCGCAGGCATGAGCCGTCGCCTGATGTTCGTGGTCAACAACCCTGCGTTCTTCATGTCGCATCGGGTGCCGGTCGCGCTGGCCGCGCAACAGGCCGGCTATGACGTCCACGTGGCCACCATGGATGGTCCGGCCGTCGCCGAGATCCAGGCGCTGGGCATGACGCATCACGCCATCCCCATGACGCGCAGCGGCAAGCATCCCTTGCAGGAATTGAACACGCTGCGCGCGCTGGTGCGCCTGTTTCGCCGAGTCCGTCCTGACGTGGTGCACCTGGTCACGATCAAGCCCGTGCTGTATGGCGGCATCGCCGCGCGCCTTGCCCGCGTGCCGGGGATGGTCGCGGCGATCTCGGGGCTGGGCTTCGTGTTCCTGTCGAACTCCTTGAAGATGCGGCTGGTGCGGGCCGTGGTGGCGCGCCTGTACCGCGTGGCGCTTGGCCATCCGAACAGCCGCGTGATTTTTCAGAACGCCAACGACCGCGACCTGCTCAAGTCCCTGGGCGCGGTGCGCGACGAGCAGGTCGTCATGATCCGCGGTGCGGGCGTGGACCTGGACGCCTATCGCGCCACGCCCGAGCCGCCGTCGCCACCCGTGGTGGTCACGATGGTGGCGCGCCTGTTGCGCGACAAGGGCGTGCGCGAATTCGTCGAGGCTGCATCGATCTTGCGCAAGCGCGGCCTGCCGGTCACGATGCAGTTGGTGGGTGGGGTGGACGCGGGCAATCCCACGTCGGCCACGCAGCAAGAGGTCGACGCGTGGCAGCGTGACGGCGCGGTAGAGGCCTTGGGTGAGCGATCCGACATCGCCAGCTTGTACGCGGCCTGCCATATCGCCGTGCTGCCTTCGTACCGCGAAGGTTTGCCGAAGTCTCTGATCGAAGCCGCGGCCTCTGGGCGCGCGGTAGTGACGACCGACGTGCCCGGTTGCCGCGACGCTATCGAACCGGGCAAGACCGGCCTCTTGGTGCCGGTGCGCGATGCGCCGGCGCTGGCAGACGCCATCGCGCGCCTGGTCGAGGACGCCGCGCTGCGCCAGTCGATGGGCGAGGCGGGCCGCAAGCTGGCCGAAAGCGAGTTCGACATCCGCCGCGTGGCGCGCGTGCACGTCGAACTCTATGAGGCGCTTGAGCAGCGCGCCGCCCAAGCGTAGCAACCGGTACGAAGGTTCAACAGGGGTTCGCGTTCGCCCATCATCGCCGCCGAAGGCTGCGGCATGACGCGATTCCTCACGCGGGCGTGGCCGTGCGGGCCAGTACGCCCAGCACATTGCGCGCCGCAGCGACGCCCATGTTCACGTACGCGGCGCTCGTCACGCCGCCGATGTGCGGACTGAGGATGATGCGTGCTTCCTGGTGGAAGGGATGGTCGGCTGCCATGGGTTCGACGGCGAAGCTGTCCAGGCCGGCGGCGCGCACCTGGCCTGATCGCACCGCTTGCAACAGCGCATCTTCGTCGACCAGGCTGCCGCGCGCGGTGTTGACCAGGACCACGCCAGGCTTGCACCGCGCCAGCGTCGCGGCATTGATCATGCCGCGATTTTCGTCGGTCAACGGGCAGTGCAGCGACACCACGTCCGCCTCGCGCCAGATCGCATCGAGCGTCGCGGGGGTGAGGTAGTCCGGCAGATCCTGGGCGTAGGGGTCAAAGCCCAGCACGCGCATATTCAAGCCGTGCGCCATCGCAGCCATCCGCCGGCCAATCGCGCCCAGGCCGATCAGGCCGATGGTCTTGCCTTCCAGCTCCAGGCTTTTGTGTATGGACTTGTCCCAGTGCCCGGCGCGCATGCGCGCGTCCAGGCCGACGACCGATTTGGCGCAGGCCAGCAGCAGGGCCAGCGCATGCTCGGCGACGGCCGCGGCGTTCACACCCACCGCCGCCACGACCTGGATGCCGCGCGCGGCGGCGGCCGTCTTGTCGATGGTGTCGGTGCCGCTGCCATGCTTGGAAATCACGCGCAAGGCGGGCGCCGCGTCCATCGCGGCCGCGCCCACCTTGCTGTAGCGCACGATGATGGCGACCGGGTTGTGCGCGCGGCACAGGGACACGATGTCTTCTTCAGTGGGCGTCTTGCCCGCGAACACCATGTTGAAATCCCCAAGCAACGCGAGGGCCTCCGGCGCCAGGTCGGCGGCGGTCACGACGATGCTGGGCTTGGAGGCGGCGTTCATAGCGTTTCGCCTTCCTTCAGGACGCCTGCGGCGCGCAACGCGGCGACCAGCCATTTGGCTTCGGTGTCGCCGGCCTGGATCGCGGCGATGCGCGCGGCCTCGTCGCGCACCTTCTTTTCGGCGGCCGGCAGCAGCGCTTCGATCCGATCGCGCTCGACCACGACGACGCCGTCGGCATCGCCAATGACGAAGTCACCCGGATGGACGGTCACGCCGCCGACCGACACGGGATGGCCGATGCGGCCGGGCACGTTCTTGGTGGGGCCGTTGGGATTGGTGCCCGCGGCGAACACCGGGTAATCCATCTCGATGATTTCCACCGCGTCGCGCGCCGCGCCATCCATCACCACGCCGGCGATGCCGAGTTTGCGGCAGGCGTTCATCATGATGGTGCCCATCAGCGCCGCGCTCAGATCGCCCTTGCCGTCGATCACCAGCACGTCGCCCGGCTTGGCCAGCGAAATCGCCGCATGGATCATGAGGTTGTCGCCGGGCCGCACTTCGACCGTCAAAGCCGTGCCCGCCACCTTCATGCCGGGATGCAGGGGGCGGATGCGGCCGTGCAGCGCGCCGCGCCGGCCGGCTACGTCGGCCAGGATGGCCGGTTGCAGCGCCGAGGCGCGCTGTACGACGTCGGCATCGACGCGGGGAAAGTCCTTGATGATGTCCGGGTTGGCCATGTGTGTTCCTGTCTTAAAAAATGAGATGCGTCGGGATAAGGCGGGCTGATGCCGGCTTTGCGGTCGAAGAGGAGTAGCGCTTGGGCATGGCCGGTCACTCGACTTTCGCGCCCGAATCCTTGACGATCTTGCCCCAGCGGGCGCGGTCGTCGTGGATCAGCTTGGCGAACTCTTCGGGCGAGCTGGTCAGCACACGCGCGCCTTGCTCCTGGTATTTCGTGCGCAGTTCCGGGGTTTGAAGCGCCTTGTTGAATTCGGCGTTCAGGCGTTGCACGATGTCTTGCGGCGTGCCGGCCGGCACGGCCAGGCCGAACCATGTCACCGCTTCGAAGCCGGGAAAGCCGCGTTCGGCAATGGTGGGCACGTCGGGCATGTCCGGCACGCGCTGGGCCGAGGTCACTGCCAGCGCCCGCATCTTGCCGTTGCGCACGTGGCCGATCAGGGTGGGAACAGACGACAGGTACATGTCGATCTGGCCGCCGATCAGATCGTTGGAAGCCTGCGCCGCGCCTTTGTAGGGGATATGCGTGAGCTGGATGCCCGCGGCATTCTGCAACTGAACGGCGGCCAGATGCGCCACCGTGCCGTTGCCCGAGCTGGCGAAGTTCAGGATCCCGGGCTTGGCCTTGGCCGCCGCGATCATGTCATCGAACGTCTTGAGCGGGGAGTTGGCCGGCACCACGATCACCAGCGGTGCATCCGCCACCAGCCCGATGGCGTTGAGATCCTTCTCGGGGTCGTAGGGCAGCTTGGCATAGAGCGTGGGGTTGATCGCCAGGTTGCTGGTCTGGCCCAGCACCAGGGAATAGCCGTCCGGTGCGGATTTGGCCACCGCGTCCACGCCGATGTTGCCGCCCGAGCCAGGCCGGTTCTCGGTCACGATGTTCCAGCCGGTGTTGCCGGCCACCTTGATGGCGGCTTCGCGCGCCAGCACGTCGGTGCCGCCGCCGGGCGGGAACGGCACGATCAGGCGGATCGGCTTGTCGGGGTAGCCCTGGGCAGCGGCCAGGCTGGTCATGCACAACAGGGCCAGGCCCGAAAGAACACGTGCGAACGGCTTCATGGTTTGTCTCCGATGTTGTTTTTGATGGCGCTCATTGTGAGTTCGTGTTCCGCTCAATACAATACGAGTTCGTATAGCGGAACATGTTGCGTATGACGAACGATGATATGACCCCAGAAGCAGGCGACGCAGGGGTGGTGGCGGTGCGTCGCGCGATGCGCATCCTGGAAGCCTTTGGCGTGGATGACGCGTTCCTGTCCCTGGCGGAATTGAGCCGCCGCACCGGTTGTCACCGGTCCACGGTGCTGCGCCTGGCGCGCACGCTGGCCATGGACGATTACCTGGCGCAGCGGCCTGATGGCACCTGGCGTCTGGCGCGGGCCGCTGGCTGGCTGGGGGCTTGCTACCAGGCCACGTTCAACATCGCCGAGGTCGTCCAGCCCATCCTGCGCGAGCTGTCGGCGGCGACGGGCGAGAGCGCAACGTTCTATGTGCGCGAGGGCAAGCAGCGGATTTGCATGGCGCGGGTGGAAGGGCCGAAGTCGATCCGGCATCACGTGCGCGTGGGCGCCGCGCTGCCATTGGAACTTGGCAGCCCGGGCCGGGTACTGCTCGCGTTTTCTGGCGAACCGGGCGAACCCTACGAGTCGGTGCGCCGCGCGGGCTACATGATGTCGCTGGGGGAACGCGAAGCGGAAGTGTCCAGCATCTCCGCGCCCGTATACGGCATCAATTGGACGCTGCAAGGGGCGCTCTGCATTTCGGGGCCGATATCGCGCCTGACCGAAAGCGTGTTGCTTGAACTGAAAGAGCCCATTCTTGCGGCGGCGAGTCGATTGTCGCGGTCGATGATGGGAGCAAGGCAGGGGCAGGCTGCCTGACCGCGTGATCGCGTGACGGCTTGTCGAGATTGTCGGAGTCTGACGCGCGTGGCAGGGCGTCCTGATCTTTCAGGCCCGCCCGCGACGTATTGATGAGGAAGGGCGCGGCGTGCGTTCAAGCACGCCGCGCGCCGCTACTGCCGCCGCGCGATCGCGTCGATCCAGAAGCGGGTCGAGGGATCTTGCTGACTGGCCTGCGGCGAATCCAGCTCGCGCATGATGCCCTTGGCCAGGGCCTTGCCAAATTCCACGCCCCATTGATCGAACGGATTGATGCCCCAGATCACGCCCTGCGTGAACACCTTGTGCTCGTACAGCGCCAGCAGCGCACCCAGCGTGTAGGCCTCCAGACGCGGCAGCACGATCAATGTGGAGGGACGCCCACCGGGGTGCACCCGGTGTTGCGCAAGCACCCGTGCGCGTGACGGGTCGCTTTCCGTGGCCGACGTTTCCGCCAGCGCTTCCTCGAAGGACTTGCCACGCAGCAACGCGGAGCGTTGCGCCAGGCAGTTGGCGATCAGCAGTTCGTGATGGCGCGCGTAGGCGTGGTCCGGCTGCTCGCAAAGAATGAAGTCCACGGGCGCGCCCTTGGCATCCTGGTGCAACCACTGGAAAAACGTGTGCTGGCAGTCCGTGCCCGCCATGCCCCAGATGGCCGCTCCGGTCGGCACGCCGGCCGGGCTGCCATCGGCCGTCGCGACCTTGCCCAGCGATTCCATTTCCAGCTGCTGCGCCCACGGCACGATGTGATAAAGCCGCGAATCGTAGGGCGCGATCACCAGCGAGTCATAGCCCAGCACGCTACGGTTGACCACCCCCGCCAGCGCCAGTTGCATGGGCGCGTTCTGCGCCACGGGCGCCGTGCGGAAATGCTCGTCCATGGCCGCCGCGCCCGCCAGCAACTGATCGAAGGCTTCATTGCCCAGCGCCAGCGCAATGGGTAGGCCGATGGCGGACCACAACGAATAACGGCCGCCCACCCAATCCCAGATCTGGAAGATGTGGTCGGGCAAGATGCCCAGGTTGAGCGCGGCCTCGACGTTGGAGGTGATCGCCACCACCTGCTTGATCGGGTCCGCCACGCCGGCGTCGCGCAACCAGTTCATGGCGACTTCGGCGTTGGCCAGCGGCTCGGTCGTGGTGAAGGACTTCGATGCGACGATGACCAGGGTGTCGTGCGGATCCAGCCGGCTCATGGCGTCGGCGACGGAATGCGAATCCACGTTCGACGCAAAGCGTACTTCGCGCCGCGCGCCGCCATGACGCAGCGCGCGCGTCACCATGCGCGGTCCCCAATCGCTGCCGCCGATGCCCAGATGCAGCACGTAGCCATAGCGGTCGGTGCGGTCGGCTTCGCGCACGAATTCGCGCAGCCGATCACGTTCGGCCTGGACTGTCTTTGCCACGGCAGCGGGAGGCTCGGGCGCGCGCAGGGCGGTGTGCCAGGCTGCGCGGTCTTCGGTCCAGTTGGCGTGGCCGCCGTCGAACAGCAAGGCGCGCGCGGCGTCGAAATCCTGCTGCGCGAGCAGCGCTTCGGATGCCTCGCTCAGGGCGGGCGAATGCGCCTGGGTGCTCAGGTCCAGCCGCAGCCCCGGCGCATTGATGACCCGAAGCTGCTCGCCGCGCAGAGGCGCGGCTTTGGCCGTTGCGGTGAAGTGTTGCCAGGCCGGACTGTCCGATAGCGACATGAGCGGATCAGAACGGCAATGTGGCTTCTGGCGCGAGCTTGCCCAGTTCGCGGCGGAAATCGGCCTGGATGCGCTGGAGCGCCTCGGGGTTTTCCGCTTCAAAGCGCAGCACGACGACGGGCGTGGTGTTGGACGGGCGGGCCAGGCCAAAGCCATCGGCATATTCCGCGCGCACGCCGTCGATGGTGATGACGCGGCGGGCGTCGGGGAACTGGCCCTGGTCCTGCAAGGCCTTGACCAGCGTGAACGGCTGGCCTTCTTCCATTTCCAGCTTCAGCTCGGGCGTGGAGACGTCCTGCGGCAGTGCTTCCAGCGGGGCGCAGGCGTCGGCATGGCGCGACACGATTTCCAAGAGGCGCGCGCCGGTGTAGAGGCCATCGTCAAAGCCGTACCAACGTTCCTTGAAGAAGATGTGGCCGCTCATTTCGCCGGCCAGCGGCGCGCCGGTTTCGGCAAGCTTGGCCTTGACCAGCGAATGCCCCGTCTTCCACATCAGCGGAACGCCGCCGGCCGCTTCCACGGACAGCCCCACGTGCCGGCTGCACTTGACGTCATAGATGATGGTGGCGCCGGGGTTGCGGTCCAGCACATCGCGGGCGAACAACACCAGTTGGCGGTCCGGCCAGATGATCTGGCCCGATTTGGTCACCACGCCCAGGCGGTCGCCGTCGCCGTCAAACGCCAGGCCCAGCTCGCAGTCGGTTTCGGCCACGCATTTGATGAGGTCTTGCAGGTTCTTGGGTTCGGCCGGGTCCGGATGGTGGTTGGGGAAGGTGCCGTCCACTTCGCAGAACAGTTCAGTGACTTCGCAGCCCAGCGCGCGGAACAGTTGCGGTGCGACCGCGCCGGCCACGCCGTTGCCGCAGTCGATCGCGATCTTCATGGGGCGCGCCAGCTTCACGCCGGACGCCACGCGCGCGATGTACGACGCAACCAGATCCAGCTGGCGGCGCGTGCCGGCGCGTTCGGCCGGGGCGGGGCTGGCGCCATTCATGGCGGCGCCCAGCGCCTGCACGTCTTCGCCAAACAGGGCGCGGCCGCCCATCATCATCTTGAAGCCGTTGTACTTGGGCGGGTTGTGGCTGCCGGTAATGGCGACGCCCGACCCGGTCTGCATGATGTTCGCGGCGAAGTACACCAGCGGCGTAGGCACCATGCCGACATCCAGCGTATCGACCCCGCCTTCCAGCATGCCTTCCTGCAAGGCGTCGGACAGCATCTCGCTGCTCAGGCGGCCATCGCGGCCCACCACCAGGGTCTGCACGCCTTCTTCGCGGGCGCGGGCGGCAAGCGCCACGCCCAGTGCGCGCGCGAACGTCGCGTCGATCAGATCCGGCACGGTGCCGCGAATGTCATACGCCTTGAATACGGAAGCGGGAAATTTCGTGCTGTTGTTGCCCACGACGATTCCTTGAAAAGGGTTGCAGCGCTGGTCTCGATTGGGCCTAGTGGTAAACCCGCATATCAAAACCCGCCAGAGTTAATCTTCAAACCTGAATTATCCCCCATCGGCGCATGGTCCTCATCCGACGGGAGCAGTAGGGCGTCTTAACGGTGGCGCCCGCCCCGGATTGGTGCATCGCCCCTGCGGATACGCGTTGATCCGGTGCGTCGGCAGCGGGGCGCGAGGGGCCTGCCGCAGGCGTCGCTCCATGGCACACAAATTGCTCGTCATCCGAAGGTGATACGCTTGCGCTGCAAGCAGAAAGACCGGGAGAGGCCATGGGAGCCAAAGTTTCTACTGTGATGTCATCGGGGGGCGCCAGCAGCCGGCGCGGTCCCCCCACGGACTATGCCGGGCCCGCCGCGGGGCGTGAACGCCGGCTTGATATCCATGTATTCGTATCCGAGACGGGTGAAATGGTCGCCGGCCGCGCGTGGGAACGCTGCGTCTGGCGCGAGGCCCGCGTGCTGATCGCCGAATGTCCGGCGCCGCAGTTGCCGTCCTCCATCGAAACCGCATTGCGCCGGATTGCCGCCGACGTCGCCCGCGATCGCGGCTGGCACGGTACGGGCGCGGTGGCGTTTTCGCTGGATGACCGCAGCGGCGTGTTCCGCGTCATCGGCGCCGAGGCGCAAGCGCATTCAGGCGCCATGGTCGCCAGCCCCGACGCCATGGGGGCGCACGCGCTGGAACTGCGCATCGACGGTTGCGTCGACCGCCGCCTGCCATGCACGCGCCTGCTGGTCTGCGGCGAAACGCGTGGCGAGGCGCTGCGCCGCGCTTATCGCGCCTTGTCCGAAATGCCGGGCCCCGCAGGCACCGACCGCGCTTTCCTCATGAACCGCATCGCCTCGCGCGCCTATTGTTCGGGCCTGACCGGCACGCGGCTGGACCAGGCCGTCGGCTAGCGCGGCGCTTTCAGCCCGCGCGAATGAGCCCCTACAATAGCCCGCACATCCCTAGACCCGTGCCTGGGCGCGCCCAGGCCATTCTTGTGCGGCGCCTATGACTTTGTTGAGCGATCTACAGTCCCTGTTGGGTTTTTCCCATGTGCTCACCGGCGAGGACGCCGCGTCCTATGTGCTGGATTGGCGCCGCCGTTATCGCGGCTCGGCCCTGGCGGTGATTCGCCCCGGCTCCACCCAGGAAGTCGCAGACGCCGTGAAGCTGTGCCTGCACCATGGCGTGCCATTGGTGCCGCAAGGGGGCAACACGGGCCTGTGCGGTGGGGCCACGCCGGATGACAGCGGCCGCGCGGTCGTGCTGTCCACCGCGCGCCTGACCGCGGTGCGCAACCTGGATACCGACAACGACACAATCACCGTCGAAGCGGGCTGCATTCTGCAAGCCGTGCAGGATGCCGCTGCCGGCGCCAACCGCTTGTTCCCCCTGAGCCTGGCCGCCGAAGGCAGTTGCACCATCGGCGGCAACCTGGCCACCAACGCGGGCGGCACGCAGGTGCTGCGCTACGGCAATACGCGCGACCTGACGCTGGGCCTGGAAGTGGTCACGGCCGAAGGCGAGATCTGGGACGGCTTGCGCGGCCTGCGCAAGGACAACACCGGCTACGACCTGCGCGACCTCTACATCGGCAGCGAAGGCACGCTGGGCATCATCACCGCCGCCACGCTCAAGCTGTTTCCCCGCCCGGTCGCCAGCTGCACCGCCTTGCTGACCCTGGACTCTATCGATCAGGCCGTTGAAGTGCTGTCGCGCGCACGCGCCGGCTTCGGTGCGGCGTTAACGGGGTTCGAGCTCATGAGCAACGCGTGCCTGCAAGGCGTCGTGCGCCTCTTTCCGCAGCAGCGCCTGCCCTTTGAAGGCGACTCTGCCAATTCGCCGTGGTTCGCGCTGCTGGAACTGTCCGACAGCGAAAGCGAGGCGCATGCACGCGAACGTTTCGAGGCCGTGCTGGGCGAGGCCATCGACGCCGGCCTGATCCAGGACGCCGCCATCGCCGCCAACGTGGCGCAGAGCAAGGCGCTGTGGCACCTGCGCGAAAGCATCCCGCTGGCCGAAGCCGAGCTGGGCAAGTCCGTCAAGCACGACGTGTCCATCCCCATCTCGTCCATCGCCGGCTTCGTACACAAGACCAATGCCTTGCTGCAAGCGCGGTTTCCGGGAGTGCGCCACGTCATCTTCGGGCATCTGGGCGATGGCAACCTGCATTACAACGTGGCGAATGCGCCGGGCCAGACCGAAGCCGAACTGCTGGCGTTGCAAAGCGAGATCTACGGCGTGGTGCATGACAGCGTACACGCGCACCAGGGTTCGATCAGCGCCGAGCACGGCGTGGGGCAGCTCAAGCGCGATGAACTGCCGCGCTACAAGAGCCCGGTCGAACTGGCGCTGATGCGTCGCATCAAGCGCGCGCTGGACCCGCAAGGGCTGATGAATCCAGGCAAGGTCCTGCAAGCGTAGCGCGCCCGCGCGCCGCCACTTGCGATTCACTGAACAGGGAGCCTCAACAATGGTAGTCAGCCCCGCGGCGGGAGCAAATCATCGGGTGCTGATCGTTGAAGACGATCACATCATCGCCGGCAACCTGTATTCCTTTCTTGAGGCGCGCGGGTTCCTGCCCGACGTCGCCTACACCGGCCATGCCGCGCTGGAACGCGTGAAGGCGCAACGCTTCGACGCGCTGATCCTGGATATTGGCCTGCCGGGCATGGACGGCAATGCAGTGCTGCATACGTTGCGCAACGACATGCGTGTCGATGTGCCGGTATTGATGCTGACCGCGCGCGATAGCCTGGAAGACAAGCTGGCCGGGTTTTCGCATGGGGCCGACGACTATCTCACCAAGCCGTTTGCGCTGCTGGAAGTCGAAGCGCGCCTGCTGGCGTTGATCCAGCGCTCCCGGGGCGCAACGGTCGAGGCGGTGCGCGAGTTCGGCCCGCTGAAATACGATACGCGCAGCCGTAGCGTGGTGGTCAACGGCCAGCCCGTGCATCTGACACGCAAGGCCAGCCTCATCATGGAGGCCTTGATGCGCGACCCGGGCCGCGTGGTGGCGCGCGAAGAACTGGAATCGCTGCTTTGGGGCAACGAGCCCCCCTCGTCCGACGCGTTGCGCAGCCAGGTTCACCTGCTGCGCCGCGCGCTGGCCGATGCCGGCTTCGATGGCATCGAAACGCTGCACGGCACCGGCTGGCGCCTGACGCTGAACGGAACCGCCCCATGACTCGCGCGGCGGGTGGCACCCTGACGCAGCGGGTGGTATGGGCCTTGACCGGCACCGTGGCGCTGTTCGTGACGGCCTTGGCGCTGCTGGCCTACCTGACCTTTGACCAGATGGAAGACGACCTGGTCAACGACATCCTGAATACGGAAATGGATCGTCTCGTGCAGCACGCGCGCAACAGCGATGAATTTCTGCCGCGCGACGGCGTGCGCGAACTGGGCGGGTCGATGCGGGCCTGGCTGAGTGTGGATGGGCAGCGCCCCGCCGGTATTCCCGACGAAGTCATGGAATTGGACAACGGCCTGCACCTGATCGGACCGGGCGCCTCCACCTGGCACGTGATGGTGGCCGACACGGGTCGGGGCAAGGTCTATCTGCTGTACGACGCCACCGACAACGAAGAGCGCGTCAATGATTTCGGCCTGATCGTGCTGGCCGTGGGCGCGATCTGCGTACTGGGCGCGTATGCGCTGTCGCGACGCGTGGCGGCGGTGGCGGTGGGGCCCTTGCTGGACCTGACCGACCGGCTGGCCACCTGGGCGCCGGGCGCGCCCGACATGGCAGTGGTCCGCGACGACGAGGCCGGCCGCCTGATCGAAGCCTTCAACCGCGTGCAGAACCAGGTCGACCGGTCGCTTGCGCGCGAGCGCGAATTCGCCGGCAACCTCAGTCACGAAGTTCGCACGCCGCTGGCCGCCATCCGCTCGGACAGCGAGTTGATGCTGCTGACCCAGGCGATGACGGCCGATCAGCGCGAGCGCCTGCTGCGCATCGTGGACAACGTGGACGATGTCATCGTGTGCCTGGAAAGCGCCCGCGCCATGGCGCGCGACCAACTGCTGCCGCCCACACCGGTGGACATCGCCGAATGCATGCAGGACGCCTGGCGCGGCTACGAAGCGCAGGCCGAATTGGCCGAACTGCATTTCGATAACCAGATTGCTCCCGGCCACGTGCTGATGCTGGACCGCTACGCCTTGTTGACCGTGCTGCGCAACCTGGTCCGCAACGCCGTCGAGCACGCCGCGCCCGCCACGCTGACCGCGAGCTTCCGTGCGCCCGACCTGCTGGAACTGCGCGACGACGGCAGGGGTATTTCGCCCGATGACCTGCCTTTCCTGTTCCGCCGCTATTACAGCGGCCGCATGCGTGACTCGGCCGCCGCCGGCCAGCATGAGGCGGCGCGCGGCCTGGGGCTGGCGATCGCCAAGCGCGTCTGCGACATGCAGGGCTGGCTGCTGACCGTCGAATCTTCGCGTGAACCGGCCTCCCGGGGTACGCGCTTCCTGCTGCGGTTCGAACCCTACGGCGCCGATGTTGCGCCGAAAACACACACGGAAATTTGACGAATATTCGATCTTCGGCGCGCTAATCTCAGCGCTTCGCCGACCCGTCCCTGTTCCCCTCACCATGCCGTCCCCACCGCTGTATTCGGCGCGTGCGCCCACGCTTGCCTGGTATTTGTGCAGCCATCTTTTCGGCGTGACCCTGGCGTTGGCGGCCACCGCCTGGTGGGTCAACGCATCGGGCCTGGACTTGCGCATCGCGCACGCGCTGTTCAGTCCGGCGCTGGACGACTTTCCCCTGCGTTCCAACCGCCTGCTTGAAATGCTGGGCCATCGCCTGGTGCTGGTGCTGCCTATCGGCGTGGCGCTGGCTGCCGTCGGGGTGGTGGTGGCCAGCTTTCGTGTGCCGGCCTGGCGGCGCTGGCGGGGCGCGGCCCTGGCGCTGGCGGCGACCTGCCTGGTCGGCCAGTTGCTGGTGAACCAGCTCAAGCACTACACGACATTGCCGCGTCCCTATGACCTGGAATCGCTTGGGGGCTATACGCCCTATCCGTCGCACTGGTGGACGTGGGTGCGCGCGCGGTCCGGGGGCGCGTTGCCCAGCGGACATGCGGGCGCGGGCTATTCGATGCTGACCCTTTACTTCGTCGGCTGGGCGCTGGGATCGCCGGCATGGCGCTGGCGCGGGCTGGCCATCGGCGTGTCGGCGGGGGTGCTGTTTTCGGGGGTGCGCATCCTGCAAGGCGCGCACTTCCTGAGCCAGACGCTGTGGTCGGCCACCTTGCTGTGGTTTCTTGCGGCGCTGTTCTTCATGCCGGTCATCGTGCGGGGGACCGGTATGCGCGGCCCCTCCCCACGCGCGCGTCATCAATTCAGCAGCACGCCCGGCAACCATAGCGAAAACGCCGGCACGTAAGTCACCAGCGCCAGCGCCGCCAGCAGCGCGCCGTAGAAAGGCCAGATCGTGCGCATGACCGTCCCGACCGATACCCCGCCGATGGCGCATCCCACGAACTGGGTCGTGCCCACCGGGGGCGTATTCAAGCCTAGCGCGCAATTGAGCAGCATGACGATGCCGAACTGAACGGGTCCCATGCCGTACTGCATGCAGATCGGCAGGAAGATCGGCGTGCAGATGAGGATGGTCGCGGCCATGTCCAGGAACGTGCCCAGCACGAACAGGATGATGTTGACCATCAGGAAGATGGCCCAGGGGCTGGTCGATACCGAGGCCATCAGCTCGCCGGTCTTTTCCGCTACGCCGTAGAAGCTGATCAGATAGCCGAAGGTGGCGGATATGCCGATCAGCAGCAGCACCACGCCCGTGGTCTTGACCGCCTTGCTGGCCGCGCGCACGAACTGGTCCCACGTCAGGGATCGGTATATGAAGACAGTCAATGCCAGTGCATACAGCACCGCGACCGCCGCCGATTCCGTCGCGGTGAAGACGCCGCTGAGGATGCCGGTAATGATCAGCACCACGACGAACAGCCCCGGCGTTGCTGCCGCGAGCGAACGGCCGACGATGCGCCAGCCCGGGAACGTGCCCGCCGGATAACCCCGGCTGCGGGCCACGAAGTACGCCGCGGCCAGGTTGCACAACGTCAGGATCAGCGCGGGCACGACGCCAGCCGCGATCAAGGCCGCAATGGACACCTTGCCGCCCGCGGCCAGCGTGTAGATGATGATGTTGTGGCTGGTCGGCATCAGCGCGCCCACCAAGGCCGCGTGCGTGGTGACGTTCACCGCGTAGTCCGCGTGATAGCCCTCGCGCTTCATCATCGGGATCATCACGGACCCCATTGCCGACACGTCCGCCACGGGCGAGCCCGACACGCCGCCAAACAGCGTGCAGGCCACCACATTGGACATGCCCAGTCCGCCGCGCACATGCCCCACCAACGATTTGGCGAAGGCGACGATGCGGTCGGCGATGCCGCCGTAGAGCATCAATTCACCCGTGAAGATGAAGAAGGGAATGGCCAGGAACGAGAACGCGTTCATGCCCGAGGTCATCTGCTGGAACGCCACCGCCAGCGGCAGGTCCTCGACCATGATCGCGGTGAGGGATGACAGGCCGATGGCGAACGCCACCGGCACGCCAATCACCAGAAAGCCCATGAACGTGAACGAAAGCAGTGTCAGCGCCATGCCGGTACCACCTTATGGTTGCGCAGGATGGCGATGATGTGCTCAAGGGAAAAGAGCGCGATCAAGGTGCCCGACAGAGTTGCGGGGATGTATTTCCAGGCATTGGAGATGCCCAGGTTGGGGATCTTGTAGGCGGATACCGATTCGGCCAGCACGCCGCAGTTCCACGCCATCAGCACGCCGAAGAGCAGCACCAGCAGATGGATGAAAATGCGCAGCCGCCGTTGGCCATTTGCGGGCAGGGCGTCCAGCAGCGACTCGAAGCCGATATGTCCCGCGTCGCGCACACCGACCGCCGCGCCCAGCATGGTGACGTACAGCACCAGCAGCAGGGCCAGGCTTTCGGCCCAGGTGGGTGTGCTGTTCAGGACGTGGCGGCCGAAGATCTGCAAGCTGACCGCGATGATCAGGCAGATCAGCCCGATCACGCTGGTCCACATGCAGGCTCGCGCCAGCCAGGCGCAGCCGCGCGTGTACGCGTCCAGCGGGCCGGCCAGGGCTTGCGCCCGGCCGTCCGCCGCTACACGGGTTTCATTCGTGGGTGTGGCCAACATGTCGCCCTCACTGAACAGCCTGGATCTTCGAGACCAGGTCTTTCATGTCGGGCGTGGTGACGAATCGGTCATACACCGGCTTCATCGCACCCTGGAAAGACGCCTTGTCCACGTCCACGATCTGCGAGCCGGACTTCTCGACCACGGCGCGCGACTTCTGCTCGCGCTCGTCCCACAGCTTGCGCATGAACGGCACCGACTCGCGCGCCGCCTCGCGCAGGATCTTCTGGTCTTCGGGCGCGAGCTTGTCCCATTGGCGCTTGGAAAAGATGAGGATCTCCGGCGTCATGGTGTGTTCGGTCATCGAGTAATACTTGGCGACCTCGTAGTGATGCGCGCTTTCATAACTGGGAAAGTTGTTTTCGGCCGCGTCCACCAGGCCCGTCTTCAGCGACGTATAGACTTCGCCCATCGGCATCGGCGTGGCGTTGCCGCCCATCGCTTCGACCATGGCGACGGAAAGGTCCGACTGCTGCACGCGGATCTTCATGCCCTTGGCGTCGGCCAGCGTCTTGACGGGCTTGTTGCGCGTGTACATCGAGCGCGAACCGCTGTCATACCAGGCCAGGCCGACAAAGCCCGCGGCCTCGCAAGAGCGCAGGATCTGCTCGCCGATTTCGCTGTCCAGGACCTTGTGCAGATGCTCTTTCGACCGGAACAGGAATGGCAGCGACGGCACCCGCGTGGTCTGGCAGATGTTGTGCATGGCGGCGCTGGACACGCGCGCCATGGCCAGCGCGCCCAGTTTCACCTGTTCGATCGAATCGTCCTCATTGCCCAACGCGCCGCCCGCGTAGACCTTGACGGTGATGCGGCCGTTCGTGCGTTGTTTGACCAGTTCGCCGAACTGGCGCACGGCCAGCACGGTGGGGTAGTCGTCGGGGTGAATGTCGGCGGAACGCAGCTCGGCGGCGTGCGATAGGGGAACGAGCGTCAGCAAGGCAGCCGCCGCCAGGATGGCGCGGGTCAGGATGGGGCGCAGCATGTCTACCTCCGGTTGGAGTACGGCGTTTCGTTATGGGCCGGGATGGCCTCGAAGCTCTTCGTGTACAGACCTACTTTGCGTGGGGCGCGGCGCGGCCGCCCCGGTCGGGTGCTAACCGGTGCTTGCGGTTTCCTCCAGGCCCCGCGCGCCGGGGCGCAGGGCGAACACCGCGCCGTCCAGGGATCCGGGGACGGCATCGGCGGGGCGTATCGAGGTGATGAAAAGCGTGTCCATGCCCGCGCCGCCAAAGGCGCACATGGCGACCTTGCGGGCGGGCACGCTGAACGTCAGGTCCAGCCGCCCATCGGGCGTGTAGCGATAGATGCGGCCGGCGTCGTTGCCGCAGATCCAATAGCCGCCGTCGGCGTCCACGGCGGCGCCATCGGGCCGGCCGGCGGGCAGCGCGGCGATGAAGGGGCGGCGGTTGCGCGGCGTGCCGCTGTCGACGTCGTAGTCGAAAGCCCAGACCATGGCACGGGACGGATGGGAATCGGACAGGTACATCGTCTTGCCGTCCGGGCTGAAGGCCAGTCCGTTGGGCACGATCAGGTCGTCCAGCAGTACCGCAAGGCCGTCGGCGTCCAGCCGATACAGGCGGCCGGCCGGCTGCGCGCGGCCCATGTCCATCACCATCGTGCCCGCCAGGAAGCGGCCTTGCCGGTCGCAGCGGCCATCGTTGAAGCGCATGTTCGGGGCCGCGTGCGTGACGCCGGCCAGGCGTTGGGGCAGGCAGGGTTCGCCGGGCCGCAGGGTGTCACAGCGGTACACGCCGTCTTCCATCGCCAGCAGCCAGCCCGCGCCGCGCGGGGCGATGCAGCCCGCCATCTGCGGCAGCGCCCATTCGGCGAATTCGCCGGTGGCGGGCGACCAGCGCCAGAGCGTTCGATTGGGGATGTCGGTCCAGGTGTAGGCCTGTTCGCTGGCGCGCCAGACCGGGCTTTCTCCGACGCTGCACAACAGGTCCCCCACGCGTTCGGCGCTTGCGGGCATGGTGGCGCCTATTTGGCCGGAAAGGGAAACGGGCCAGCCTTGACGAACGCGCCGCCCTGGTAGCGGGCGGCGGGGTCGTCGGCGGCAAGCGGCGGCTGCGCTTCGACCTGCGCGCGGAATCGCTCGGAAGAATCCTTGGGAACGAACCCCAACACGCGGGCCGCGTCGTCGCGCCACCAGCTATCGCGATTGGCCGATGCGCCATAGACGATCAGATGCCCCACGTCGGGCGTGAACAGCGCGCGCGTGACCAGCTCGGTCAGGTCGTCGTAACTGAGCCAGGTGATCAGCATGCGACGGTCGCGGGGTTCGGGAAACGAGGACCCGATGCGCAGGCACACGGTCTCGATGCCGTAGCGGTCGAAATAAAAGCGCGACAGTTGTTCGCCGTAGGCTTTGGACAGGCCGTAATAGCCGTCGGGGCGGGGCGGAACGTCGGCGTCCAGTTGCTGGCCCTGTTCGTAAAAGCCGATGACGTGATTCGAACTGGCGAACACCACGCGCCGCACGCCATGCACGCGAGCGGCCTCGTACAGGTTGTAGACCCCCTGGACGTTGGCGGGCAGGATCTCTTCGAACGGACGCTCGACCGACACGCCGCCCAGATGCACGATGGCGTCCACGCCTTGCACCAGCGTGGACACGGCAGCCGCATCGGCCAGATCGCAGGGCATGGCCTCTTCGCCTGGCTCGGCCGGCCCCAGGGGCGCTACGTCGGAGACGCGCAGCCGCTCGGCATGGAGTTTGAGTCGGGGACGGAGCACTTGTCCCAGGCCGCCGGCGGCGCCGGTCAGAAGCAGGCGCTGGCAGCGGATGGTCGCTGACGGCGGGTTGACGGTTCGGCTCATGTCGCAACGCTCGGTGAAAGGTGCGGAGTGGGAACGTATCTGGTACGTTGTCGTACAACTTGCGCAAAGTATAATTAGCCGCAAATTTCAGCGTCAAGCCTTTGCACTCATTTTCGGATTAACCCTGATGAACGCTCCTGTCGATACCCCCGTCTTGCCGCAGCGTCGTCCCCGGAATCTGGCTCAAGGCTTGGTCGAGAGCATCTCCGAACGCATCCGCAGCGGCGAGATCCGCCCTGGCGACAAGCTTCCCACCGAGTCCGAAATCATGCGCCAGTTCGGCGTCAGCCGAACCGTCGTGCGCGAGGCGCTGTCGCGTCTTCAGGCATCGGGGCTGGTCGAGACGCATCATGGGGTGGGCACCTACGCGCTGGAGCCCAGCGGCAGCGTCGACTTCCGCGTGGACCCGGCCGACATTGCTACGGTGCGTGACGTGCTGGTGCTGCTTGAGCTGCGCATCTGCCTGGAAAGCGAGGCTGCGGGCCTGGCCGCGATCCGGCGCAGCGACGTGCAGTTGCAGGAAATGCGGCGCGCGCTGGACCTGTTCAAAAGCGCGTTGGATAGTGGCGGCGACACGATCACGCCCGATTTCCAGTTTCATCTGTTGGTGGCGCAGTCCACCGACAACCGCTACTTCGCCGACCTGATGTCGCATCTGGGGTCGGCGATCATTCCGCGCACGCGCATCAATTCCGCCAAGTTCGCGCATGAAGATCGCGCCGCCTATCTGGCGCGTGTGAACCTCGAACACGAAGACATCTACAGCGCGATCATGCGCCAGGACGCGGAGGCCGCGCGCGCCGCCATGCGCACGCACCTGAGCAATAGTCGCGAGCGCCTGCGCCGCGCCCAGTAAGCCTTGCGTGCGCCGCGCATTCGGGCCGGCCAGTTTCGATCGAAATACGATGTCGTACAACGAGCGTCGGAACGATAACGCTGCCCGCCCCGCCAAACCGCGTTAATCTTTGCCCGTTTTCAATTTCGGTTTACGAGGCGGCATGGTTTTGCTCGGCATGGACGGCGGCATTCTTTCACTATTGGCGGCGAACGCGATCCGCCCCTTGCGGAGGTTTGTCGCATGCGTCGCCTGACACTTCGATTCATTCTCGCCGTCCTGGTGCTGCTGACCTTGTCGCGGCTGGGGCTGTCGTTCTGGATGTGGGACCGCGTGCAGGCCGCGGGCGGTTTGTGGCCGGTGCTGCTGGGCGGGCTGCGCATCGACGTCTGCCTGCTGTCGATGGTGATTGCGCTGCCTGCCGTGCTGTCGCCGTGGTTCGGGCATCGCCCGCTGGCGGCGCGCATCACCGCGTGGTGGTTCCGCATCTGGTGGATGCTGTATGTGCTGCTGGAAGTGTCCACGCCGCAGTTCATTGCGGAATACGACACGCGGCCGAACCGGCTGTATTTCATCTACCTGCTCAATCCCAAGGAAGTGGGATCGATGCTGTGGCAGGGCTACAAGGGCGTGCTGCTGGCCGCATTCGTGGTGCTGGTGGTGGCGGCCTGGCTGGCGTTCAAGATGTTCCCGACGCGTACGCGCGATGGGTTCATGGCGTGGTGGAAGCGGCCGATTGCGTCTTTCGTGATCCTGGCGCTGGTGGTGTTGGGCGCGCGCGGCACGCTGGAGCACCGTCCCATCAACCCGGCCAAGGTGGCGTTCAGCTCGGATTCCATGGTCAACGCGTTGGCGCTCAATTCGCTGTACAGCGTGTTCGACGCGGCCTATCGCATGCGCGACGAACGTTCGTCGGCCGCGATGTACCCGCGGATGCCGGTGGACCGCATGAACGCCATCGTCCGCGAAAAGGCCGGCCTGACCGGCGAGCCGCTGGACGCGCGCTATCCCAGCCTGCATGAACAGAAAGCCACGGTGCGGCGCGACAAGCCGCTGAACGTGGTGATCATCCTGCAAGAGAGCCTGGGCGCGCAGTACGTGGGCAGCCTGGGCGGGCGCGATCTGACGCCCAACATCGATCGTCTGTCCAAGGAAGGCTGGATGTTCCATCGCGCCTACGCCACGGGCACGCGCTCCGTGCGCGGCATCGAAGCGGTGACGGCGGGTTTCCTGCCCAGCGTGGCCGACGCGGTGGTCAAGCTGCCGCGTTCGCAGACGGGGTTTTTCACCTTGGCGCAGGTGCTGGGCAAGCATGGTTATCACTCGCGCTTCGTGTATGGCGGCGAGTCGCACTTCGACAATATGCGCGCGTTCTTCCTGGGCAACGGTTTCGACGAAGTCGTGGATCGTCCGAAGTTCGTGAACCCGGTATTCGAAGGCTCGTGGGGGGCGTCCGACGAAGACATGTTCAATCAGGTCGACCGCCTGCTGCGAGCCGATGGCGACAAGCCCGTCTTCACGCTGGCGTTTTCCGTATCGAACCATTCGCCCTGGGAATATCCGGAAGGCCGCATCAAGCCGGTGGGCGACCCCGCCACGGTGGACAACACGGTGCGCTATGCGGATTGGGCGCTGGGGCAATTCTTTGATAAGGCCAGGCAGGCGCCGTACTGGGACAACACGGTGTTCCTGGTGATCGCCGACCACGATTCGCGCGTGTATGGATCGATCCCGGTTCCGGTGCGCCACTTCCAGATTCCCGCCTTGTTCCTGGGCGCGGGCATTGCGCCGCGCCAGGACGAGCGGCTGGTCAGCCAGATCGATATGGCGCCCACGCTGCTATCGCTGATCGGGCTGGACAACGTCAATCCGATGTTGGGCGCCGACCTGACGCAACGCGATCCGAACCGCGCGATGATGCAGTACGCCGACAATTTCGGATATCTGCAAGGCGACAAATTGCTGGTGCTGGAGCCGGCCAAGCCGCCCCGTGAATTCCGCTACGAAGCCGCGCCGGTGGGCAAGGACGAAGTCTATGCGCCCATCGAGCCGGCGGACCCGGCCTTGACCGACGAGGCGCTGGCGCATGCCTTGTGGGCAAGCTGGGCCTATCGCGAAGAAAAATACCGGTTGCCCTGACAAGCACCGGCAGCCCAAGAAAAACGTAAGGCCGCGCGAGCGGCCTTACGTGTATTCGGTCGCAGCGCCGCGCCTGATGGTGGCGCGTTGCGCGATGTCCGCCTTACAGCTTGGCGGGCAAAACCTGGCCGACGGACTGGCCGAAGCCAATCTTCGGATAGCCTGCCTTCACGCAGGCGGCCCGCATGATGATCTGGTCGCCGTCTTGCAGGAACGTGCGCTTCTCGCCCCAGGGCAGGTCGATCGGCGACTTGCCGCCGTGGCTCAGTTCCAGCAGGGAACCGGCTTCGGACGGTTGCGGGCCGGACAGCGTACCCGTGCCCAGCATGTCGCCCGGTTGCAGGTTGCAGCCGTTGACCGTGTGATGCGCGATCAATTGCGCCACGTTCCAGTAAGCGTCGCGGAAGTTGCTGCGCGACAGCGTCACGGGCGGCGTCTTGGCTTCACGCGATTGCGCGGTGGTCATCAGCACTTCCAGCTGCACGTCGTAAGCGCCCTTGGCGCGGTTCGCGTCGGACGCCAGATACGGCATCGGTTGCGGCTCGGACGGGCCACGGTTCCACTGCGTGCGGAACGGTTCCAAAGCTTCCATCGTGACGATCCACGGCGAAATCGTCGAGGCGAAGTTCTTGGACAGGAAGGGGCCCAGCGGCTGGTATTCCCACGCCTGGATGTCGCGTGCGGACCAGTCGTTCAGGATGCACAGGCCGAAGACGTGTTGGTCGGCGTCGGCCAGGTCGATGCGGTCGCCTTGCGTGTTGCCGGTGCCCACGAAGATGCCCAGTTCAAGCTCGTAGTCCAGTCGTGCGCAGGGGCCGAATTGCGGGGCCTCGCCCTCATTGGCGGGGCGAGTTTGGCCGACGGGGCGCGGAAACTTCTGGTCCACGCCGATGCTGGAGGCGCGGCCGTGATAACCGATAGGCACCCACTTGTAGTTGGGCAGCAGCGGATTGTCCGGACGGAATTGCTTGCCGATGGCGGTGGCGTGGTGCAGCGAGATGTAGAAGTCGGTGTAGTCGCCGATGCGCGCCGGGGTGGTGTACTGCGCGCTGGCTTGCGGCACCAGCAGCGGCTCGATGGTTGCGCGCAACGCGGCGCCTTCGCGCAAGGCGCGCGACAAGGCCAGTCGCAGCGCGCTCCAGTGGGCCTGGCCCAGCGCCATCAACGCATTCAGGCTATCGCTGTCGCAGGCGGCCAATGCTTCGGCGGCCAGGCCTTCGAACGGCGCTTTGGCCGCCAGCGCGGCCAGGTCCAGGATCTGGTCGCCGATGGCCACGCCGGGGCGGAACGACTCGTTCGAATCCTTGCGGCGGAAGGCGCCGTAAGGCAGGTTCTGCACCGGGAAATCCGACGCGTCGGCGTTGGCGCTGGCGACCCAGCTCTTCAAGGACGGGTCGTGGGTTTCGTTGATCGTGGTGGTCATGGCTGCATGTCTCTTTGATAAGTGTGGGTGGCCGGCAAGCCGAATGAATGCCAAACGGCGATGCGCTTGCGCGCATCGCCGTGAACGTGGATCAGCGAGGGCTCGCCGTCACGCCTTGTTGGGGTTGAAGTGCTTCACGATGCCCTGCCAGCAACGGTAGTAGTCGTTCTGCAATTGTCCCGAGGCCAGCGCCTGCGCGGTCGGGCGTATCACCCGGCGCGTTTCGAACATGAACGCCATCGTATCGCGGATGTAGTGGGCGCTGTGGGTATCAGCGTGCGAGGCCTTCTCGAACGTTTCGGCGTCGGGGCCGTGGCCGCTCATGCAGTTGTGCAGGCTGGCGCCGCCGGGCGCGAAGCCTTCGGCCTTGGCGTCGTACACGCCCTGGATCAAGCCCATGAATTCGCTGGCGACGTTGCGGTGGAACCAGGGCGGACGGAAGGTGTCTTCCATGGCCAGGATGCGCGGCGGGAAGATGGCGAAGTCCATGTTGGCCGTGCCCGGGGTGTCGGACGGCGCGGTCAGCACGGTGAAGATCGACGGGTCCGGATGATCGAAGCTGATCGATCCGATGGTGTTGAAGTGGCGCAGGTCGTACTTGTAGGGGGCGTGCGTGCCGTGCCAGGCCACGACGTCCAGCGGCGAATGATCGATCGGGGCGCGCCAGAAGCCGCCCGTGAATTTTGCGATCAATTCGAAGTCGCCTTCGATGTCTTCGTACCAGGCCACAGGCGTCTTGAAGTCGCGTGCGTTCGCCAGGCAGTTCGAACCGATCGGGCCCAGTTCCGGCAGGCGCAAGGCCGCGCCGAAGTTCTCAAGCATGTAGCCGCGCGCTTCGGCGTCCAGCAGTTCGACGCGAAAGCGCACGCCGCGCGGAATCACGGCGATCTCCAGCGGCTCAAGGTCGATCAGGCCCAGTTCGGTGGCCAGGCGCAGCCGGCCCTGTTGCGGCACCAGCAGCAGTTCGCCGTCGGCGTTGTAGAAGTAGCGGCCTTGCATCGAACGGTTGGCCGCGTACAGATGGATGGCGACGCCGCCCTGTTCGTCGGGGCCGCCGTTGCCGCCCCAGGTCTTCACGCCTTCGAGGAAGTCGGTGGGCGCTTGGGGAATGGGCAGGGGGCTCCAGCGCAGCTGGTTGGGGGTGACGGGGCCGTGGCCGAACGTGCTTTCCCAGCCGGCCGCGCCGCCGAACGGTTCGAAGGGCTTGTGCTGCGCGCCCGGGCGGATGCGGTACAGCCAGGAACGCCGGTTCTCGTTGCGCGGCGCGGTGAAGGCCGTGCCGGACAACTGTTCGGCATACAGGCCATAGGGGCATTGCTGCGGCGAATTGCGACCTACGGGCAGCGCGCCGGGCAGGGCCTCGGTGGCGCAGTCGTTGCCGAACCCGGTCAGATATTGCAGTTCCATGAATTCCTCCTGTGGCGGCGCGGTGCGTGGCCGCGCGGTCGGTATGAGAGCCGGGGGGGCAAAGCCCGAGGCGATCCGTCATTGTCGGAAAAAACACCCCATACGGCTATGGGAATGCAAAAATACAGACTATAAATTTTGTGAATAGTAGGGGGCGCGATGGCCGAGCTGCGCAACGTCGATTTGAATCTGCTGATCCTGTTCCAGCACCTGCTGGAAGACCGCAACCTGTCGGCCGTGGCGCGCCGCATGGACCTGACGCAGCCGGCCGTCAGCAATGCGCTGCGCCGTCTGCGCGAGGCATTCGGCGATGAACTGTTCGTGCGTACCGGCCAGGGCATGCTGCCCACGCCCCGGGCGCAGCGCCTGGCCGGCCCGGTCAGCGAGGCGCTGACCATGCTGACGCAGGCGTTGCAGGACCAGGACGTGTTCGACGCCGCAACCAGCAACCGGCGCTTTCGCGTGGCGATGACGGACGTGGGCGAAATCCACTTCATGCCGCGCCTGATGGAAGTGTGCGTGCAGGTGGCGCCGCATGTGCGCATCGATTCCGTCCGGGTGCAAGGCCCGGACCTGCCGCGCGAAATGGAATCGGGCCGGGTCGATCTGGCGATAGGCGCGTTCGATGAAATGGGGGCGGGGACGCTACAGCGCATGCTGTTCCGCCAGGGTTACGCCACCCTGTTCCGGCAGGCGCATCCGACGGCGCATGCGGGCATGGGCATCAAGGCGTTTCGCGGCGAGCGCCATCTGATCGTGTCGCGCGCCGCGCCGTACGGGCAGGTGAACCAATCAATGGAGCGCGCCGGGATCGTGCTGGCCGAACATTTCAGCGTGCCGCATTTTTCTGCCGTGCCTTATATCGTCAGTGCAACGGATCTGCTGGCCACCGTGCCCGAAAAGCTGGCGGCCAGTGCCGCGCCGCCCTTTGGCCTGCGCTTCATGACGCCGCCCGTGAAGGTGCCGGCGCTGCAAACGAATCTGTATTGGCAGCGCCGCGTCGACCGGGACAGCGGCAACCAATGGCTGCGCGCCTTGATCGTCAATACCTTCGGCGTGGGCGGCGGACGATAGGGGCGGCTAGGCTATTGCGTGGCCACCTCTGACTGGGTCAGCACCGAGGCTCGGGCCAGCTGCAAGGCCTCGCGCAGCAGGGCGACATCGCCCAGGTGGTTGGCCAGCAGCAGGATCAGCGCCGCGTTCAGCTCCTGGCTTTGCTCATTGCTCAGGTCGCGGTGCGTTTCGATCAGCGCTTCGTAAAAGTCGTCGGGCGCGCTCAGGTTGGTGTCGGTAATCAGCATGATGGGATGACCTCTGGGTTCACGCGTGGCCCGTGGCCCGCTTGACGGCGGCGGCGAGCGCGTCGGCGTTGAAGGCGCGCCAGCGCGCGGCGATGTGCTGGTCGGGGCGGATCAGGTAGGCGGTGCCGGCTTGGGCGTCGTAGCGCTTGGACAGGCATCCTTCCACGTCCGCCACCACGGGCAGGTCGGCAGCCAGACCCGAAACATCACACTGCGGGTCCACCACCAGCACCGTCTTCACGGGCACCGCGCCCAGGCGCAGCGCTTGCAGCGCGGACTGCGTATCGCTGTCCGGCAGCGCGCTGCCGCAGAAGAGGGCCAGCACGAAGCCGCCGTCCAGTTGCGCCATCCACCAGTCTTTTTCGCCGTTCAACGTGATCGGCGCGTCCAGCGCGACCGCGCCGGGCACCATGCGGCCGGTGAACGCGTCGGTGTCTGGCGTGTTCAGCGGCGACGCCGTATACGTGGCGGGCAGCGACAAGCGGCCGCTGTTCACCAGCGAGCGGGCGAAGGGATGCGTCTTGGCCAGGTTCAGCACGGCGTTGCGGAAGCTGCGGCTGATGTCGCTCTTGGGGGTGATGAAATCGGTGGCGCGCGACGAGTTCAGGATGTTCTCGTCGGCGGCGTATTCCCGCTCGTCGCTGTAGCTGTCGATCAGCGCGTCCGGGGCCAGCCCAGCCAGCACCAGCTTGAGCTTCCAGGCCAGGTTCTCGGCGTCCTGTACGCCGCTGTTGGCGCCGCGTGCGCCAAATGGCGATACGCGGTGCGCGGAGTCGCCGGCAAACACCACGCGGCCGTGGCGGAACTTGTCCATGCGTTCGCACGCGAAGGTGTAGACGCTGACCCATTCCAGGTCGAATTGCGCGTCGGGCCCGAGCAGGGCACGGATGCGCGGCAGCACGTTTTCCGGCTTGACGGCTTCTACGGGGTCGGCGTTCCAGCCCAGCTGAAAGTCGATGCGCCAGACGTTGTCCGGCTGGCGGTGCAGCAGTACGGACTGGTTGGGATGGAAGGGCGGATCGAACCAGAACCAGCGTTCGGTCGGAAAGTCGGCCTTCATCCTGACGTCGGCGATCAGGAAGCGGTCGCGGAAGATGCGGCCATGGCTTTCCTGGCCGATCAGCTTGCGCACCGGCGAGCGCGCGCCATCGCAGGCGACCAGCCAGTCGGCGTGCAGGGCGTATGGGCCTTCGGGCGTTTCGATCGTCAGGTCCACGCCGTTGTCGGTCTGCACAACGGCCGCGATCTTGTTTTTCCAGCGCAGGTCGATATTCGGTTCCTGGCGGGCCTGCTCGTACAGATACCCTTCGGCGTAGTACTGCTGAAGGTTGATGAAGGCGGGGCGGCGGTGGCCGGGTTCGGGCAGCAGGTCAAAGCGCCACACTTCCTGTTCGCGGAAGAACACCTTGCCCACGTTCCACGACACGCCCTTGTCGATCATGCGCTGGCCGACACCCAGGCGGTCCCAGATCTCCAGCGTGCGCTTGGAAAAACAGATGGCGCGCGAGCCGGTGGACAAGCGGTAATCGTCATCCAGCACCACCACGCGCACGCCTTGGCGCGCCAGGTCCAGCGCGGTGGTCAGGCCGACCGGGCCTGCGCCCACCACCACGACCTGATGGCGCGGGGCCGCGCCGGCGCTCTGGTCGGCGTGTTTTTCATAGGCGAACTCCATCGCCTGAAAGTCGATGTCTCCCACGGTTGTCTCCTGTGTGGGTCATTTTGTTTTTATGCGCGAAGCCGCGCGCCGTCTTCGCGACGCGCGTCTTCGGTTCTTGCTGCAATCGGTCAGGGCCGCGCGGGGCGGCCCGGCGGGATCAGCCCTCCAGCTGCGCCCACATTTCCAGGTCGCGCTTGTCGGTCCAGATGCGCGGGTGCGTGTGGCCCGAGGCCTCGTCATAGGCGCGCGACACGTCAAACGGCATGCAGTGATCGAAGATGACCCAGTCGCTATAACGCGGCTTCATGAAGTCGTAGACCTCGCGGTAGATGGTCTTCAGGTCTTTGCCTTCGGCCACGCCGCGATTCACGGCGCCGTACAGATCGGTCAGGAACGCGCGGGTGCCGGCCAGGCCCTGGCGCACTTCGGTGGCGTTCTTGAGCGCCGGACCGCGTCCGGGCACCATCTTTTCGGCTTCGAAGCCGGACAGCGCGTCCAGCGTGCTGGGCCAGTCGCGGAAGTAGGCGTCGCCGCAATACGGGGTGGACTGGTATTCGACCAGATCGCCCGCGAACAGGATCTTCTGTTCCGGCAGCCAGGCGATGGTGTCGCCCTTGGTGTGGCCGCGGCCCACTTGCAGCAGCTTGACTTCAAGGTTGCCCAGGTTGACGGTCATTTCGCCCTTGAACGTCATCGTCGGCCAGACCAGGCCCGGCGGGATCGATTCGGCGTTGCGGAACAGGCGGGGGAAGCGGCCGATTTCGCTGGCCTTGTCCTGTTCGCCGCGTTCGACGATCAGGTCGTAGGTGTCGCGGCTGGCCAGGATTTCCTGGGCGTTATAGGCAGAAGCGCCGAACACGCGCACGGCATGGTAGTGCGACAGCAGGATGTACTTGATGGGCTTGTCCGTCACTTCGCGGATGCGGCGGATCACGTCCTGCGCCATGACCGGCGTGGCCTGGGTGTCGATCACCATGACGGCCTCGTCGCCAATGATCACGCCCGTATTGGGATCGCCTTCGGCGGTGTACGCGTAGGCGTTGTCGGACAGTTTTTCGAACGAGACGACCTTGTCGTCCATGTCGGCGTGCGAGGCGAATTGCTTGCTCATGGAGGCTCCTTCCACTTTTATAGGAATAGATGTGTGGAAGGAATATAGCGTGGCGTTAGTGTTTGTGCAATACGTTCGCTATAAACAAATGGTCGATGCTTTACAGGGATTTCCCCAGTAATTTCAGGATGTTGGGCTTAGTTCCTTTGGCACTTGGGGCAGTAGTAAGTGGCTCGCTGGCCCTGGACGAAGCGTCGGATGGGGGTTTCGCAGACGCGGCAGGGTTTGCCTTCGCGTTCATAGACGGCGGCATGGATGTCGAAGTACGCGCCCGGCTCGCCGGTGGCGCCAACATAGTCGCGCAGCGTGCTGCCGCCTGAGGTCAGCGCGTCGGCCAGCGTGGCGCGCACCATGTCGGCCAGCCGTTCGCAGCGCGCCAGCGACAATTTGTTGGCGGGCGTCTTGGGGTTGATGCGGGCGCGGAACAGGCTTTCGGATGCGTAGATATTGCCCACGCCGACGACCGCCATGCCCGCCAGCAGCACCTGCTTGATGGCGGCGCCATGATTCTTGAAGTGCCGGTGCAGCCACGCCCCGTCAAAGCGCGGGTCGAAGGGCTCGATGCCCAGCTTGGCCAGCAACGGGTGCGCGTCGATGGGGCCGTCGGCGTCGGCATGCCACAACACCGCGCCGAAACGGCGAGGGTCGTGCAGGCGCAGCACCGCGTTCTCGAATATCCATTCGACATGGTCGTGCTTGCGCAGGAATTCCCCGGGCGCGACGCTGCGCAGGGATCCGGACATGCCCAGATGCACGATCTGGGTGCCGTGTTCGAACCGCAGCAGCAGGTACTTGCCCCGGCGCGCGCACTCCAGCACGTCGCGCCCGCCGATCAGGGCGGGCAGGTCGGTCGGGATGGGCCAGCGCATGCGGGCTTCGTGGATGACCAGGCGCTTGAGCGTCCGGCCGGTGATGACGGCGTCGATTCCTCGACGCGTGGTTTCGACTTCAGGCAGTTCCGGCATGAGCCAGTGTAAGATCATCAATTGCGTGTACGAAGATTGTGCCATCAACCGGACGGGCCGCGTGAAGTCGTCTTTCAAACAAATGAATATCGGGATCGCCGTGTTGGCGCTTGCGCTAGCAACAGGTTTTGCGCTGCCAGCCCAGGCGGCCGACAGCCGGACGCGTGATGCGACCGGGCCTCGTATGGCCCCGCAGAACCGCCAGCCAGAAACCGAGGTGATCCGCCTGCGGCCGGGCCAACTGCCCTATGTCTCGCTGACCGCCGACATCTTCTATCGCGTCCTCGCGTCAGAGATCGCCGCCCAGCGCGGCATGTACGGCACGGCGGCAACCACCATGGTCGGCCTCGCCCGCGACACGGGAGACCCCCGCCTGGCGCGTCGAGGCCTGGAATTCCAGCTGGCCGGTGGCAATCTGGCCGGCGCTCTGGACGCCGCCCGGGTATGGGCGCGCCTTTCCCCGAATGACATCGAAGCCAGCTCCACCGAGCTGGCGCTGGCTGCCGCCAACGGCCAGACCAAGGGTCTGGCCCAGGCGCTGCGCAACCGCATCGACTCCTCGCGCGACAAGCCGGCTGCCATCGGGCAGGCGCTCGCCGTACTTAGCCGCCTGAACGACCGCCGCCTGGCGCTGCGCATTCTTGACGAATCCTTGAGCGACAACGTGCGCAAGCTGCCCGCCGCGCACCTGGCGCTGGCCGATGTGGCCTCTGCCGCTGGCGACTACGAACGCGCCACGCAGGAATCGCGCGCCGCCCTGGCCGCCGATCCCAAATCCGAAGCCGCCGCCCAGCGCCTGCTGGAATACGGTTCCAAGGTGGATCCGCAGCGCGCCCAGACCGAAGCCCGCGCCTACATCAACCGCCACCCCAATGCCCGCAAGGTCCGCCTGATGCTGGCGGGCCAACTGGCCGATAGCGGCGACTACAACGGCGCGCTGACCGAACTGCAAGCCATGTCGCGGCGGTCGCCGGAAGACTTCGACCTGCTCTTCATGCAGGCCCAGTTGGCTTACAAGGCCGGCCAGTTGCAGCAAGCCAAGACGTTGTTGCAGCAGTACCTTGACGTGCAGCAGCAGCGCCAGCGCGCCACCGTCCCGGGCGCGACCGACGCCGGCGCGGCCGCGGCGGACGCGCACGTGCTGCTCTCGCGCATCGCCGAAGACCAGGGCAACTACGACGAGGCCATCAACGAACTGGGCCGCATCGACGACCCGACGCTGCGCTATTCCGTCCACATGCGGCAAGCCGCGCTGCGCGCCAAGAGCGGCCGCGTCAATGACGCGCTGGCCATGATCGACGCCGCGGGCCCGCAAGACGACGAGGAACGCACGCTGGGCGTGTTGACCAAGGCGCAGATCCTGCGCGACGCCGATCGCGTGCCGCAGGCGGTCAGCACCCTGGAAGCCGCCGACCAGGCGCTGCCGGACACCGTCGAAATCAAGTACGAACTGGCGATGCTGTACGAACGCCAGAACCGGCTGGCCGACCTGGAACGCATGCTGCGCCAGGTCATCGCGCTGGACCCGGACCACGCCCACGCCTACAACGCCTTGGGCTACACGCTGGCTGACCACAACCAGCGGCTGCCCGAAGCGCTGGACCTGATCACCCAGGCGCTTGAACTGTCGCCGAACGATCCGTTCATCCTGGACAGCATGGGCTGGGTCAAGTACCGCATGGGCGAATCCGAATCGGCCGCGCAATATCTGCGCCGCGCCTACAGCGTGCGCCCGGAAGCCGACATCGCCGCGCATCTGGCCGAAGTGCTCTGGAGCCAGGGCAAGCGCGATCAGGCCGTCGAGTTGCTGCGGGTGGCGCTGATGAAGGATCCCAAGAACAAGACCGTCCAGGACGTGATCAAGCGCTTGGGGATCAATCTGTGATGTTGACGGCAATGCGACGCCTGCCCGGCATGATGGCCGGCTTGCGCTGGGCGCTGCTGGCATTGCTGGCGGCCACGCTGGCCGCTTGCACCACCACGCCCAAACCTATCGAAGGCGCCAGCGCCGATGCGTTCTCTCGCATCGGCCGCTTCGCCATTACGGTCAACGAAGAAGGCGGCAAGCAAAATGCCGTGCAGGGCGGTTTCTCGTGGTCGGACGACGGGCGGCGCTATGTGCTTGACCTGACCAACCCACTGGGTTCGACCGAAGCACGCGTGGAAGGGCGGCCCGGCGCGGCCAGCCTGACCAAGGCCGACGGCACGCGCCTGGAAGCCAACAACCCCGACGCCTTGGCCGAAGAAGCCTTGGGCAGCAGCATGCCCGTGTCGGGGCTGCGAGACTGGCTGCGCGGCAAGCTGCCGGCTGACCCGCAAGCCTCGGAAGTCACGCGCGACGACCTGGGCCGGCCGACGGCGTTCGAACAAGGCGGTTGGCGCGCGAACCTGTCGCGCTACGACAACCTGGGTCCGCAGATGCTGGTTCTGCAACGCCAGGAACCGGGCCGCCGCATCATGGTGCGGCTGGTGGTCAATCAGCCTTGAGGCGCGCGGGCGGGTGTTCAACCCGCCTTCAAAAGCTGGGGCTGGCGCTGGATCCGGCTTGGCATCACTAGACCGGTGGCCAATGAAAACCCAGGCATCGCGCCTCGCGCGGCCCATCCACGCAGTGCATCAGCGCGTGGCGGTTTGGCGGCTGGGTTCGGGATTGTCACGGGCCAGCGATCGATACAGGCTCGCCATGTAGGCCAGCAAGATCACCGAGAAAGGCAGGCCGCACAGCACCACGGCGGTCTGCATCGCGTTGAAGTTGCCCGCCAGCAGCAGGCCCACGCCCAGCATGGTGGTCAGCGCGGCCCAGAACACCCGCAGCCAGATGGGCGCGTCCTGCCCGGCGTCGGCATTGCGCGCGGACAGGTTCGCGATCATCAGCGTGCCGGAATCGACCGGCGTCAGAAACAGCATGAACGCCATCACCACGCCGACGCCCGCCACCCACTGCGTCATCGGCAGATATTCCATCAACGTATAGAACGCCATCGGCGGATTGGCCAAGGCCATCTGGCCCAGCGCCGCCGCGCCGTCGTTCAGCACCAGGTTGATGGCGGTATTGCCGAAGATCGACAGCCACGCCAGCGTGAAGCCCAGCGGCACCAGCATCACGCCGAAGATCAGCTCGCGGATGCGCCGCCCGCGTGAAATGCGCGCGATGAACATGCCCACGAAAGGCGCCCAGCCGATCCACCATGCCCAGTAGAAGATGGTCCAGGAACTGGTCCAGCGCACGGCGTTCAGGTCATACAGGTACAGGTCGAAGCTCTTGCCCAGGAACGCGCTGAGATAGTCGCCCACGTTCTGCACCATGCCGTCGAGCAGCAGGCGCGTGGGGCCGGTCAGGAAGACGAACAGCAGCAGCAGGCACATCAGCGCGGTGTTGACGTTGGACAGGATGGCGATGCCGCGCTTGATGCCCAGCGCCGCCGCGCCCGTGGCCACGACCATCATGACGATGACGATGGGCACCTGGGCCGCGGCCGTGTCGGGCACGTTCAGCAGATACGTCAGGCCTGCGTGCAACAGCAACGCGCCCAGCCCCAGGTTGGTGACCATCGAGACGATCGTGGCCAGCACGCCGAAGCCGTCCACGGCGTGGCCCACGGATCTGGGCAAGGGCTTGTCCGTCAGCGCCTGCAAAGGGGAACGCAGCGCCAGCGGCTGCTTGTGGCGGTAGGCAAAGTAGGCAAGCGCCGTGGCGGTCAGCGCGTAGAGCGTCCAGCCATGGATGCCCCAGTGCAGGAAGGTCAGCGTCAAGGCCTGGCGCGCCGCCTCGCGCGTGGCGCCCGCGCCGGTGGGGGGCATCAGGAAATGGTCCAGGGGTTCGTAGACGCCGTAATAGACCAGCGCGATGCCGATGCCGGATGAGAACAGCATGGACACCCAGGACAGATAGCTGAATTCCGGGGGCTCGTCGTCATCGCCCAGCCGCAGCGCGCCGTGGCGCGACAGGGCCAGCCACAGCGCAAAGCCTACGCTGACCGTCATCGCAAGCATGTAGTACCAGCCAAAATGCGACGCCACCAGCAACTGCGCCGCTTCAAGCCAGGTCTGCGAGGCAGCGGGCTGCCAGATGAGCAGGGCGCCGATCAACAGCACGGCGCCGGACGCACAGAGGAAAACGACGGGGTTGGTCTGCGCAAGCCATCCGCGCCTGCCCGGCGCGGCCCCTCTCGGCTTCGCCGAAGTGATCTGATCATGCCGCACCGCTGTCTCCCAAGTGGTGATGCTGCCGTGATGCTGCCGGGATGCCTTCCGATGTGTCTGCGGCACCTTACCGTTTTTATATTGAACGATCAATCAATATAAATTAGACTCGACCGCACTCGGCGGCCAGCCCTCATGCGGCCGCCATGCCACCCGTCGGAGCCCCACCCAATATGCCAAAAGTCGGAATGCAGCCCATTCGATGCAACCAGCTCATTCAGGCCACGCTTGAATCCATCGATCAGGTCGGGTTGGCCGAAAGCTCCATCGCGCACATCGCCCGCGCGGCGAAATTGTCCACGGGCATCATCAGTCATTACTTCGGCGACAAGGACGGCCTCCTGGAAGCGTCCATGCGGGAATTGCTGCGCAACCTGCGCGATTCGGTCTCGCGCGCGCGCCTTGCCGCGCAGCCAGACGCCCGCTCGCAACTGCGCGCCATCATCGACGGCAACTTCGTGCCCACGCAGGTTTCGCGCAGCGCCATGCGGGCGTGGCTGACGTTCTGGGCCGCCAGCATGCACCAGCCGCGCCTTGGCCGGCTGCAACGCGCCAACGACCGCCGCCTGCAATCCAACCTGTGTTGCCAGTTCCAACGCGCATTGCCGCTGGCGCAAGCGCGCGAGGCCGCGCGCGGCCTGGCCGCCATGATCGACGGCCTGTGGCTGCGCGGGGGGCTGATGGGCGCCGACTTTGCCGGCGAACAAGCGCGCGCCGTTGCGTACGACTACGTGGACCTGCTGCTTGCACGCAGCCAATCCGAGGGCGGACCGGCTCTGGGCCCGCCCTCACTTCGACAATAGGAAGATCCCTCATGCCCTTGCCCATCCAGCAACTCTATATCCATGGCCGGCGCACCAACGCCATCAGCAGCAAGACCATCACAACGGTGAACCCCGCCAACGGCGCGGTGTTGGCGGAAGTGCAGGTGGCCGCCCGGCAGGACATCGACCGCGCTGTCGCCAGCGCGCAGGAAGGGCAAAAGGCGTGGGCTGCGCGCACCCCGGCCCAGCGCGCGCAAGTGCTGTTGCGCGCCGCGCAATTGCTGCGAGCACGCAATGATGAGCTCGCTGAACTGGAGACGCTGGATACCGGCAAGCCGCTGTCCGAAACCCGTACTGTCGATATCGCCACCGGCGTGGACGTCATCGAGTACTACGCGGGGTTGGCGGCGGCGGTGCAGGGCATCCAGGTGCCGCTGCGCGATTCCAGTTTCTTCTACACACGGCGCGAGCCGTTGGGCGTGATTGCCGGCATCGGCGCATGGAACTATCCCGTCCAGATCGCCATGTGGAAGTCGGCCGCGGCGCTGGTGACGGGCAATGCGATGGTCTTCAAACCGGCCGAAATCACGCCGCTGACGGCGCTCAGGTTGGCCGAGATCTACACCGAAGCAGGCCTGCCCAACGGCGTTTTCAACGTGGTGCTGGGCAGCGGCCGCGAGATCGGCGACTGGCTCACCGGCCACCCGGGCATTGCGAAAGTGTCGTTCACGGGCGGTGTGGATACGGGCAAGCAGGTCATGGGCGTGGCGGCGGCATCGCTCAAAAGCGTCACCTTGGAATTGGGCGGCAAGTCCGCGTTGATCGTGATGCCCGATGCGTGTGTCGAGCGCGCGGCGGACATCGCCATGATGGCGAACTTCTTCAGCTCGGGCCAGGTGTGCACCAATGGTACTCGCGTCTTCGTTCACCACTCGCAAAAGCCGGCGTTCGAAGCCGCCGTGCTGGAGCGCGTGGCGCGCATGCGTATCGGCGACCCCTTCGATCCTCGCACCAACTTCGGGCCCCTGGTCAGCGCGGCTCACATGGATCATGTGTTGAGCTGGATCGAAATCGGCAAGCGCGAGGGCGCCAGACTGCTGGCGGGCGGTGAGCGGCTGACGGACGGCGCGCTGGGCAAGGGCGCTTACGTGGCGCCCACCGTATTCACCGACTGCGACGACAGCATGGAGATCGTGCAGGAAGAAATCTTCGGCCCCGTCATGAGCATCCTGTCTTTCCAAAGCGAAGACGAAGTCGTGCAGCGCGCTAACGACAGCCGCTATGGGCTGGCGGCGGGCGTGGTCAGCAACGACCTTGCCGCCGCGCACCGTATCGCGCATCGCTTGCAGGCAGGCATCTGCTGGATCAACACCTGGGGCGAATCGCCCGCGCAGATGCCGGTGGGCGGCTACAAGCAGTCTGGCCTGGGACGCGAAAACGGCTTGGACGCGCTGGCGCAGTACACGCAGACGAAATCGGTGCAGGTCGAACTCGGGCCTTACGCCTCGGTGTTCTGATCGATCCGGCGCATCGGCGCACCGGCGCACCGGCGCCCGGTATATCGCCACGACGGGCGCCCCGCTTGCTGCCGGGCGGCCCGTTTTCTGTACGCATTGAGGGGGAGACAATGTCCATCAAGCGCGAATACGACTACATCATCATCGGCGCGGGATCGGCGGGCAACACGCTGGCGACGCGGCTGACCGAAGATCCTGGCACCACGGTGCTGTTGCTGGAAGCGGGCGGGCAGGATCACCGCTTCGATTTCCGCACGCAGATGCCGGCCGCACTGGCCATGCCCTTGCAAGGCACGCGCTACAACTGGGCGTACAAGACCGACCCGGAGCCCCATCTGAATGGCCGGCGTCTGGATTGCGGACGCGGCAAGGGCCTGGGGGGTTCGTCCTTGATCAACGGCATGTGCTACATCCGTGGCAACGCGCTGGACTATGACCACTGGGCGCGTGTCGACGGGTTGGCGCATTGGGACTACCTGTCGTGCCTGCCGTATTTCAAGAAGGCGGAAAGCCGTGACGTTGGCGCTTGCGATTATCACGGCGACGATGGGCCCGTCAGCGTCACCACGCCCAAGGCCGGCAACAACCCCTTGTTCGACGCCATGATTTCCGCGGGCGAGCAGGCGGGCTACGCGCGTACGCAAGACATGAACGGCTATCAGCAGGAAGGCTTCGGGCCGATGGACCGCACCGTCACGCCGCGCGGGCGTCGCGCCAGCACGGCGCGCGGCTATCTGGACCAGGCGCGCGGGCGCGCCAACCTCACGATCGTCACCCGCGCCTTGACCGATGTGATTCTGTTTTCCGGGCTGCGCGCAGAAGGCGTGGCCTGGGAACAGCATGGCCAGTATCACCGCAGCTTCGCGCGGCGCGAGGTGCTGCTGTGCGCGGGCGCCATCGCGTCGCCGCAGATCCTGCAACGCTCGGGCGTGGGCGCGGCGGCCTTGCTTCGCGGCATGGGCATCGGCGTGCGGCACGAGCTGCCCGGCGTGGGTGAAAACTTGCAGGATCACCTGGAGCTGTACGTGCAGTACGAATGCAAGCAGCCCGTGTCGCTGGCCCCGGCGCTCAAGCTGCGCAATCAGCCTGCGATCGGCGCGCAGTGGCTGTTCACGGGCAAGGGCATCGGCGCCAGCAATCACTTCGAAGCGGGCGGCTTCATACGCAGTCACGATGACTTCGCGTGGCCGAACCTGCAATATCACTTCCTGCCTGTTGCCATGAATTACAACGGCTCCAAGCCCATCAAGGTGCATGGCTTTCAGATGCACGTGGGTTCCATGCGTTCGCCCAGCCGGGGGCGCGTGCATATCCGTTCGCGCTCGCCGCACGACGATCCCAGCATCCTGTTCAACTACATGTCGCATCCACAGGACTGGCGTGAATTTCGCGCGGCGCTGCGCATCACGCGCGAACTCTTTTCGCAACCGGCGCTGGCGCCGTATGCGGGCCGCGAAATATCGCCGGGCGAGGGCTTGGAAAGCGATGCGCAACTGGACGCCTTCGTGCGCGCGAACGCTGAGACGGCCTATCACCCGTCATGCTCGAACAAGATGGGCGCGGCGTCGGATCCGATGGCGGTGGTAGATGGCTATGGGCGCGTGCATGGGCTGCAAGCGCTGCGCGTGATCGATGCGTCCATCATGCCGGACATCGTGACGGGCAACCTGAATGCGCCCGTCATCATGATGGCGGAAAAGCTGGCGGATCATCTGCGCGATCGGCCGCCGCTTGCGCGCATCGACG
This sequence comes from Achromobacter piechaudii NBRC 102461, assembly GCF_001571245.1. Taxonomy (GTDB): domain Bacteria; phylum Pseudomonadota; class Gammaproteobacteria; order Burkholderiales; family Burkholderiaceae_B; genus Achromobacter; species Achromobacter piechaudii. The sequence continues at coordinate 509,400 of NZ_BCTK01000006.1, forward strand.
TGCCGTATTACACGGCGCAGGGGCCGGCGCGTGGCTAGAATGTGGGCTTGTCCCGCACCGGTTGTCTTTTGTGACTCTGTACGACGTTCCTGCTCCCGCCAAGCTGAACCTTTTCCTGCATGTGGTGGGCCGTCGCGCTGACGGCTACCACTTGCTGCAAACCGTTTTCCGCTTCATCGACCTGTGCGACACGCTGCATTTCGACGCGCGTGCTGATGGCGTCATCAGCCGCGCCACTGAACTTGCCGGCGTGTCCGAAGATGACGACCTGACCTTGCGCGCCGCGCGTGCGCTGCAACGCGCGACCGGCACGCGCCAGGGCGTGCAGATCGGCCTGGAAAAGCGCATTCCGCAGGGCGGCGGGCTGGGCGGTGGTTCGAGCGATGCGGCCACTGTGCTGATCGCATTGAACAAGCTGTGGAACACCGGCCTTACCCGCCGCGAGCTCATGGACCTGGCGCTGCCGCTGGGCGCAGACGTGCCGGTGTTCGTGTTCGGGCAATCGGCTTTCGCTGAAGGCGTTGGCGAAGCGCTGACCGCCGTGACGCTGCCTGATCGCGCCTATCTGGTGGCGCAACCAGACACCAGCGTGCCGACTGTTGGAATATTTTCCGCACCCGATTTGACAAGGGATTCTTCTTACATCACAATAGCGGACTTTCTTGCTTCGCCAACTTTTTCCTTCGGGAAAAATGATCTGGAGCCGGTAGTTCACCGTCTTTATCCTGAAGTGCTCAGGGCATCGCGGTGGCTTGCAGAGCAGGGTTACCCTGTACGCATGTCGGGATCAGGCGCGTGTTTATTCGCCGAATTCTCAGAACTTTCCGAAGCCGTTTTGGCGAAAACAGAAATATCCGCTATAATGCGCGGCGCTGTTGAAACAAACAGCACAACGCATCCACGGTTTCGGTTAGTGCAGGCATGTACTGGGTTAACTGAACATCCGTTGCGGAATTGGATTGCAAGATAGTTGGGGAGTCGCCAAGCTGGTTAAGGCACCGGATTTTGATTCCGGCATGCGAAGGTTCGAATCCTTCCTCCCCAGCCAACCGAATACATAAAAAAGCTGTTGAACACGCCTGTAAGACACTGGCCCGGGTTCAGCAGCTTTTTTATTTTCCGGATCCGCTGGTGTTTTCACCCCGCATCACCTCGTTAGTGTCTTACAACGACCATCGCATCATCCATCATGGCAAACGATAGCTTCATGATCTTCACGGGCACGGCCAACACTCGGCTGGCCGTGGACGTAGTCAACCACCTCGATATGTCCCTGGGCAAGATGACCGTCGGTCGCTTCTCAGACGGCGAGGTGATGGTCGAAATCAACGAGAACGTGCGTGGCAAGGACGTCTTCGTCCTGCAACCCACCTGTGCACCCACCAATGACAACCTGATGGAAATCATGGTCATGGTCGATGCGCTGCGCCGCGCCTCCGCGGGCCGCATCACCGCCGCGATTCCGTACTTCGGCTACGCCCGCCAGGACCGCCGCCCGCGTTCGGCGCGTGTCGCCATCTCGGCCAAGGTCGTCGCCAACATGCTGCAAGTGGCTGGCGTTGACCGCGTCCTGACGATGGACCTGCACGCTGACCAGATCCAGGGTTTCTTCGACATCCCCGTGGACAACATCTACGCCGGTCCGATCTTGCTGGGCGACATCTGGCGCCGCAATTTCTCGAACCTGGTCGTGGTGTCCCCGGACATCGGCGGCGTGGTTCGCGCCCGTGCGCTGGCCAAGCAGCTGGAAGCCGACCTGGCCATCATCGACAAGCGTCGCCCGCGCGCCAACGTGTCGGAAGTGATGAACATCATCGGTGAAGTCGACGGCCGCACCTGCATCATCATGGACGACATGGTCGACACCGCCGGCACGCTGTGCAAGGCGGCCCAGGCCCTGAAAGACCGCGGCGCCGGCGCCGTTTACGCCTATTGCACGCACCCCGTGCTGTCGGGCGGCGCCATTGACCGCATTGAAGCGTCGGAACTGGACGAACTGGTCGTCACCGACACCATCCCGCTCTCCGAGCAAGGCCAGGCCAGCGGCAAGATCCGCCAGCTGTCGTGCGCCGCGCTGCTGGGCGAGACCATCCTGCGTATCTCGAACGCGGAATCGGTCAGCTCGCTGTTCGTCGACTGACGCGCATTCGCGCCGGTCGGGCCACAGCCCAATTTGGTTTTTGCACCTTGCTGGTCGCGGCAAGGGGCAATCAACACGGCGCGCATGTTGCGCGCCGTGCGTTAACAGGTGAAGTCTCTTCACCTTATTTTGCTTTTGGAGTTTTCCATGAAATTCATCGCCACTGCGCGTAGCGTCCAGGGTTCGAGTGCGAGCCGCCGCCTGCGCCGCGCGGGCCGCGTTCCCGCCATTGTCTATGGTGGTACGGCTGCCCCCCTGAACATCGAACTCGACCACAACGAGATCTATCACGCCCTGCGTAAGGAAGAATTCCACGCATCGATCCTGCAAATGCAGCTCGAAGGCTCGAAGGATGAACAAGTTCTGTTGCGTTCGGTTCAATGGCACGCCTACAAGCCGCAAGTCCTGCACGTGGACTTCCAGCGCGTTGACGCCAACCAGGCTCTGCGCACCAAGGTGCCGCTGCACTTCGTGAACGCCGAGATCTCGCCCGCTGTGAAGCTGGCCGGCGCCATGATCAGCCACGTGACGACCGAACTGGAAATCACCTGCCTGCCGAAGGCTCTGCCCCAGTTCATCGAAGTCGACCTGGCCAACATCCTGGCTGGCGCTTCGATCCACCTGGCCGACATCAAGCTGCCCATGGGCGTGACGTACGTGCCCCACGGCGGTGAAGACAACCCGCTGCTGGCTGCCGCCATCGTCAAGGGCGGCGCTGCCGCTGCCGACGACGAAGCCGAAGCTGCTCCGGCTGCCTAAGTCTTGCTGGAAAGCCTTCGGGCTTTCCGCGGCTAGTGCCGAAACCCTGCGTGTGCATTTGCATGCGCAGGGTTTTTTGGTTTAAACACCCTCCATCATGTCTATTCCCATACGCCTCATTGTGGGATTGGGTAATCCCGGTCCCGACTACGAAACCACTCGGCACAATGCCGGCTTCTGGCTGGCCGACCATCTGGCGGACGATCTGCGCACTTCTTTTGCGCTTGAGAAATCTTTTTTTGGCATGGTCGCCAAGTCGCGCCTCGGGGCGGACAACGTGCTGCTGCTCAAACCCATCACCTATATGAACAAATCCGGCCAGGCGGTCGGTGCGTTGGCGCGCTTCTACAAGCTGGCGCCCGAACAGGTGCTGGTGCTGCATGACGAACTGGATCTGCTGCCGGGCCAGGTCAAGCTCAAGCAGGGCGGCGGCCACGCGGGCCACAACGGCCTGAAGGACATCCAGGCCGTGTTGGGCAGCCCCAATTTCTGGAGGCTGCGTATCGGCATCGGCCATCCGCGCACGTTGGGCCTGGCCCAGCAGGTGGCGGACTTTGTCCTGCATCCGCCGCGCCGCGAAGAGCAAAAGGAAATCGAAGCCGTCATCGACCGCTGCCGCGCCGTGGTGCCGGCGATGCTGGCGGGCGACTTCGCCCTGGCCACGCGTCAATTGCACAGCGGCAACGTCGCGGCATGAGCAGCGGCCCGCAGTCCACGCCCACCGGCAAAACGCGTTTCCGAACGGAAGTCGTGGATTTCTGGCGCTACATACGCCGTCCGCGACCGGTCTCGCGCGTGGCGGGGCGCGCGGCGGGCGATGGCTTGCTGGCCGATTGGTGGCCGGGCATCCGCCCCGGCCGGTTGTTGGCCTGGGCGGGGCTGCTGTGGGCGTTGAATCTGTTTGCGCTGGGGCCGGTGGCCGTGATGGCCGCAGGCCTGGGCGGCGCCACCCACCGCATCGATCCGACCAACCTGCCGTGGCTGACGGCGGTGATATGGGCGCCGCTGGTCGAAGAGATGCTATTCCGATACGGACTGCGCCGACCGTTGCAGGCGCTGTGGCTGGTGCCGGCGCTGATGCCCGTCGTGCTGTATGGCCCGAAGTTGTGGACGGGGCTGCTCTTGGCCGCCTTCGTGATTCTCGCGTGCTGGGGTGTGCGCCAACGCGCGACGATGCTCACTGGCTGGGACACGACGTGGCGACGCTACTATCTGAAGCACTTCGGACTGGTGTTCCACCTGGCCGCGCTGACGTTCGCAGCGGTGCACCTGACCAATTTCGTCTACAGCAAGACACCTTACTGGCTGATGCCGTTGCTGGTGCTGCCGCAATGGCTGACGGGCCTGGTGTTGAGCTGGATGCGCGTGCGCCGGGGCATCGGCGCGGCGATCCTGCTGCATGCGACGTTCAACGCCGGCCCCATTTTGATGATCTGGGCCGTCATGCGCTGGGCGCCGTCCATCGCCAATTAGCGGGGCCGTATCGCGCCGCCACCACGCAAGAGCCTTGGGGCCCACCCGGGGTAAACTAGAACGTTAACGATCAATACCGTACTTACACAGGATTCCCATGGCTCTGCAATGCGGCATCGTCGGCCTGCCCAACGTTGGCAAATCGACTCTCTTCAATGCTTTGACCCGCGCCGGCATCGCCGCCGAGAACTATCCGTTCTGCACCATCGAGCCCAACGTCGGTGTGGTCGAAGTGCCGGATCCGCGTCTGCAAAAGCTGGCTGAAATCGTCAAGCCCGAACGCATCCTGTCCGCCACCGTCGAATTCGTCGACATCGCGGGTCTGGTCGCCGGCGCAAGCAAGGGCGAAGGCCTGGGCAACCAGTTCCTGTCGCACATCCGCGAGACGGACGCCATCGTGAACGTGGTGCGCTGCTTCGAAGATCCCAACGTTATCCACGTGGCCGGCAAGGTTGACCCCATCGCCGACATCGAAGTCATCGAAACCGAATTGGCGCTGGCCGACCTGCAAACCGCCGAAAAGGCTTTGCTGCGTCATCAGAAGACCGCGCGTTCCGGCGACAAAGAATCGCAGCGCATCGTGGCCGTGCTGGAAAAGTGCATCGCCCAACTGAACGAAGCCAAGCCGATCCGCGCGCTGGACCTGACGCCGGAAGAACACGTCGACATCGCCCAGCTGTGCTTCATCACGGCCAAGCGCGCGATGTACGTGGGCAACGTCGCGGATGACGGCTTCACCAACAACCCGCTGCTGGACCGCCTGACCGAATTCGCCGCCGCGCGTAACGCGCCGGTCGTCGCCATCTGCGCCGCCATCGAATCCGAAATCGTTGACCTGGACGACGCCGACCGCCAGGCTTTCCTGTCCGACATGGGCATGGAAGAGCCGGGCCTGAACCGCCTGATCCGCGCGGCCTTCAAGCTGCTGGGCCTGCAAACCTACTTCACCGCTGGCGTGAAGGAAGTGCGCGCCTGGACGGTGCCGATCGGCGCCACTGCCCCGCAAGCGGCTGGCGTCATCCACACCGACTTCGAACGCGGCTTCATCCGCGCGCAGACCATCGCCTACGAAGACTTCATCACGTACAAGGGCGAACAAGGCGCGAAAGAAGCGGGCAAGATGCGCGCGGAAGGCAAGGAATACATCGTGCAGGATGGCGATGTGATGAACTTCTTGTTCAACGTCTAAGGCCTTCGACGGTTCTCGACGTATCAAACAAATCGCCGCGCATTGCGCGGCGATTTGTTTTTGGCGGCCGTAAATAGGTAGTCGACCATCGCACAGGCGGCGACAGCCCCTCACCCCTCGCTATCTCCCGCCGCCCGCAGGAAATTCGATTCCAGCACGCTCAACACCCGGTTCAGCGTATCCACGTCCGACGCGCTCAATCCCTTCAACGCTTCCTCGAAAAACGCCGCCCGCTTGGGCAGCGCTTCATTGACCACGGCCTGTCCTGCGGCGGTCAGCGTAGCGTTGGTCAGGCGGTTGTCCTGCGCATCCACGGCGCGCGAGATCCAGCCCATTTTCTGCATGGCCTGCAATTGGCGGGTCAGTGAGGCGGGGTCGAGACGGCAACGTTCGGCCAGGTGCTTTTGCGAACATTGGCCGTTTTCGTGCAGCGCCAGCAGGATGCGCCAGCGGGGCAGGGCGTGGCCCACTTTGCTGCTGAATGCGCTTTGCATGACGCGATACGTCTGCCCCATGTGCTGGATGACTTGCAGTCCTTGTTGTTGTCTGGGCAAACCTATTCTCCGACGCCAGCCGGCTCCGCCTTCGTCGGGCGAGCCAATTGCACCAGCGGCACGCGTCGCACGCACCAGATTGCGAAGATGGCGACGGCCAGTGCGATGAGCTGGCCTTCATGGATGGCGCCCACCAGCGCGACTCGCGCGATCTCGATCAGCGACGTACCGTCCTGGCCTTGATGCGCCAATTGTGCCAGGAACTGAGTCTGCGCCGCCGGGTTGACCAGCATCTGCGGATCGTTCAATTCCGGCAGCCATTGCGCCGACGCGCCGCGCAGCGTGGACTCGACGCCGCTGAAATAGCTGTGGCTGACCATGGTGCCGACGACCGCCGTGCCCAGCATGCCGCCAATCATGCGCAGCGACTGCAACAGCGCCGTGGCGATGCCCAGGTGCGTGCGTCCGGCGGTCTGCTGCGCGAACACGGTCAGGTTGGGCATGATGAAACCCATGCCCAGCCCGGCCATCAGCATGTACGCGGCGATCAGCGCATGAGGCGTGGTGTTGTGCGTCGTGACGATGCCCAGGCACGACAGCGCCATCAGCACAAAGCCCGCGTACAGCATGCGGTTCGGGTTGCGGATGCGCGTGATGATGCGGCCGTTGATGATGCTGCCCACGGTGATGAAGACGACCATCGGCGTGATCAGCAGGCCGGCGTCTTGCGGCGACAGGCCAAAGCCGCCTTGCAGCAGCAGGGGCGCGTAGAACAGCAGCGAATACATCGTCACGCCCACCAGCAGCGCCAGCGTGAACAGCGTGGCCAGGCCCCGGTTGCGGAACATGTCCAGCGGCAAGAGGGGATGCGGGCAACGCTTTTCCCACCAGATCAGCAGGACGAACGCGGCGATGCTGCCCGCGCCCAGCAGCACGATGGGGCCGCTGACGCCTTCCTTGGGCAGCAGTTCGACGAGCAGTTGCAGGGTGCCCAGCGCCACCGCGATCAACAGCGCGCCTTGCCAGTCCAGGCGCACTTTGCCCGACGTATGGTTGCGCAGGTGCGGCAGGTAGCGGGAAACGAACCACAGGCCCAGGATGCCGATGGGCAGGTTCACATAGAACACCGACCGCCAGCCGTAGTGTTCGGTCAGCGCGCCGCCCAGCGTGGGACCGACGGCGTTGGCGATGCCGAAGGCGGAACTGAGCATGACCTGCCAGCGCAGGCGCACATGGGGATCGGGAAACAGATCCGGGATCGACGCGAATGCGGTGCCCACCAGCATGCCGCCGCCGATGCCCTGCAAGGCCCGCGCCAGCACCAGCGTCAGCATGCTGTCGGCCGCGCCGCACAGCGCCGAGGCCAGCGTGAACAGGACGATGGCAGCCACCACGAAGGGCTTGCGGCCGTAGTAGTCGCCCAGCCGGCCGAAGATCGGCACCGTGATGACCGAGGTCAGCAGGTACGACGTCGCGACCCATGCGTACAGCTCGAAGCCTTTCAACTCGGCCACGATGGTGGGCAGGGCGGTGCCCACGACAGTCTGGTCGATGGCGACCATCATCATGACGAAACACATGCCCAGCATGGCCAGCAAAGTTTGCCGGAAGGGAAGCACCTGGCCGGGCGAATGCGGGGTGCTGGGAGTGGGGGCGGGCATTGTTGGATGCATCAATGATTGATAGATCAATCATTCTAGTCCTACAATCCGCCGGACAGAAAGTTGTCAGCTATGCGGCTCGGTCGGGATGGAAATTGACTTGTCGCTTCCGTGACTGGAAGCGTTTTTAGTGTCATGGTCTGACAAGTGCGCGCGAAGCCGGCCCGATTTGTTACGATAGCGAAATCTGCACGTTGGTGTTTTCAACGTCTTCAGTAAGCCTTCCTTGGTAGACCCTCCCTCCAGACGCCGCAGCCGCAAGCTTTCGGCAGGAGAGTGGACTCGTCCTGAAAGGCAGACAGCTCCATTTGGCGCGTGGAATTTCCGCCGCTACAGCACCATCCCCGCGCGTCGCGCGGTGGGCGGCATCCAAGAATTTCCAGTCGAGGTACCGACGGGGCAGCAATGAAAACGTGGTTCAAGCGCATTTTGATAGGCCTGGTTGTGTTGGTTGTCGTGGCCGTCGTTGGCCTGGCCATCTTCTTGCTGACATTCGACCCCAACGCGTACAAGTACAAGCTGGAAGAGCTTGTGCAGGAACGCTATCACCGCACACTCACCATCGACGGCGAGATCGAGCTATCGCTCTTTCCGCGTATCGGCCTGTCCGTGCAGGGTGTGTCGCTGTCCGAGCCCAACAGCCCCGACACCTTCGCCTCTATTGAAAGCACGCGCCTGGCGGTTGCCGTCTGGCCGTTGCTGTCCAATAGTTTCGTGGTCGATCACGTCGCCATCAGCGGCCTGAAGGCGCGCGTGGTGCGGGGCAAAGACGGCCAGTTCAACTTCAGCAATCTGGTGGGTGGCGCATCGACCACCACCGCGGCGCCGGCCAGCCCGGCCGAAGCCCTGGTGGGCGCGGCCCAGACCGCCGCCCAGGCCATTACCAGCGGCACGCTGCCGGCCTCGCGTAACAACATGCAGATCGACATCGCCGGCCTGGATCTGAAGGACGGCGAAGTGCAGTTGCAGGACGCGATTTCCGGCATGGCGGTGGCGGTCACCAAGATCAATGCCAACACCGGCCGCGTCACGTTCAACCAGCCTTTTGATGTGCGCCTGACGGCCCGCGTCGAAGGCGGCAACCCGCGCGTGGACGCCAACCTGACCGGGCAAGCCCTGTTGACGCTGGACCCGTCCGCCAAGCGCTATGCCGCGCAAAAGCTGGACCTGCGCATGGACGGCAAGCTGCCCGGCGCCGAGGCCAAGAGCCTGGCGGTGCGCGGCAACCTGGCGTTCAATGGCCAGAAGTCCGCGCTGGATGTGGCGGGCCTGGAAGTGGTTTTCCAGGGCGACATCACCGATCCCGCCGCGCGCGCGACCGGCGTGGAAGCCAGCGTGGCCATGCCCAAGCTGTCCATCGACCCGCACAAGAGCCAGCTGCAAATCGAAAAGCTGGCCGTGCGCGCCAAGGGCGGTTCGGCGGACGGCCCGTTTGAATTTGCCGTGGACGCACCGGCGCTGAACATCTCTCCCACGTCGGCCACCGGCGAAGCGCTGACCGGGCGCGTGCGCATCAGCGGCCTGGACGCCAGCTTCGGTTTGAACGGCATCAGCGGCAACGCCGTCGAGCTGGACATCAAGGAAGCCAAGCTGGACAGCACCTCCAAGAACGGCGATCGCGTCGTGAAGCTGAACTTCGCGTCGCCATTGAGCCTGAACCTGCTGCAACGCAGCGGCGGCCTGTCCGCGCTTCGTGGCGACGTCAACATCACCGACCCGGGCTTGCCCAAGGGCAGCTTGCAGATTCCGGTGATTGGCAGCCTGAACGCCGATTTGCTCAAGGACCAGGCCAGCAGCAAGATCAACGCCGTGCTGGAAGGCGGCAAGTTCGACCTGAGCGCCGACATCACCAAGCTGTCGCAGACCCCGATCGTGAAGTTCGCGCTGGCCGTGGATACGCTGGACCTGGACAAGCTGGTGCCGCCCATCGCGGCGGCGCCCGCCAAGCCGCCCGCCGATGGCAAGAAGGACGATTCCAAGCCGGCTGCTCCGCCCGCGCCCGCGGCACCCGTTGACGACACCATCGATCTGTCGGCGCTGGTGGGCCCCAGCGTCAATGGCACGTTGAAGGTCGGCAAGCTGGTGGTGCGCGGCTTGAAGGCGGATGAAGTGGCTGCCGTGGTCAAGCTGGACAAGGGCAAGCTCGAAATTTCCAGTCTTACCGCCGGTCTGTACGGCGGCAAGCTGGCGGGTGCGCTGTCGGTTGATGCCGCGCAAGGCAATCAGGTGGCAAGCAAGATGTCGCTGGCGGGGATCGCCATCGAACCCTTGCTGATGGATCTGGCCAACCGCAACGTCCTCAGCGGCACCGGCAGCCTGGCGCTGGACTTGAAGACGGCTGGCGCCAACGCCTATGCCATGAAGAGCGGTTTGGGCGGCACGTTGCAGGTGCGCCTGCGCGATGGCGCGGTCAAGGGCATCAACCTGACCCAGACGCTGCGCGAACTGAAGGCGGCGTTCAAGCCGGAATCGCAAGACGAAACCGTGCCCGCCGACACCAGCAAGCAGACCGAGTTTTCGGAAATGGACGCGGACCTGGCCTTCACCAAGGGCGTGGCGGCGGTCAAGCGCCTGAACATCGTGTCGCCGCTGCTGCGCGTGACGCAAGGGGATCCGGCCAACATCGACTTCGTCAAGAGCGAGCTGGACCTGGTGGTGCGCGCTCGCGTCGTCAACCCGGCCGCCAACCCCGATGGCCAGGAATTGATCGACCTGAAAGACGTGACCATCCCCGTGCAGGTGAAAGGTCCCTTCGACAAGCCCACGTACACGCTGCTGTGGAAAGACGCCATCGGCGGCATCCTCAAGCGCAGCCTGGAAAACAAGCTGCGCGACGCCGTCACGGGCAAGGGCGGCAACGGCGCGGCGGTGGATAAGGCCCTGAAAGGACTGCTAGGCAAATGAGTACCGACAGCTTCCAGCCCATCGCACAATGCGGCGTCACGGCGCAGCCCGACGCCGCCGCGTATCACCGTCAATGGCTCATCGCCAACGATTCGGGCCAGTGGTTGAATCGGGAACTGTGCCCCCGGCTGGCCGACGTGTCGGTACAGCTGCGTCTGGGTTATCTGGTGCTGACCGCCCCGGGCATGCTGCGCATGGACATTCCGCTGGACGTCATCGAAGACGACGACAGCGTGCGCTACAGCATGAAAGTCGGCGAGCAGACCATCGACGTGATCGATGAAGGCGAACTGGCGGCAGCCTGGATCTCGAATTTCGTGCAGGTGCCTTGCCGGATCATGAAGGTACACCCCGACACGCCCGTGGCCGCCTGGCCGGAATGACGCGTGGCGATTTGCGGTGATTGACGACGGCGCCTGTTGGCGCCGTTTGCTTACTTGCGCCGCCTGAGCTCGAACGCGGCGTGGGCCAGCAGGCCCGCGACCAAGCCCCAGAAGGCCGAACCAATGCCCCAGAAGCTGAAGCCCGACGCGGTCGCCAGCAAGGTGATGAGCGCGGCTTCGCGCCGTTGCGGGTTGACCATGGCTGCGGACATGCCGCCCATGATGGTGCCCAGCAGCGCCAGCCCGGCGAGCGCTGCCAGCAGGGCGGCCGGCAAGGCCTGGAAGAACACGGCCACGGCGCCGGCCACGACGCTCAAGGCCACATAGCCCAGGCCGTAGGTGGCCGCCGCAATGTAGCGCTTGGCGGGGTCTGGATGGGCTTCGGGGCCGGTGCAGATGGCGGCGCTGATGGCGCCCATGGTGACGCTGTGCGCACCGAATGGCGCGGCCAGCAGCCCCAGCAAGCCGGTGGCGGCCACGATGCGCGATGCCGGAGGCCGATAGCCGGCCGCTTGCAGGATGGCCAGGCCGGGCAGGTTCTGCGACGCCATGGCGACCACGAACAAGGGGATGCCCAGGCTGACCGCCGCCTGCGCGCTGAACTCGGGCGTCGTCCAGACGAATTGCGTCAGGCTCCAGTCCAGCAGATTCAGCTGGATCAGGTCCAGCGCGAACGCCAGCGCGATGGCGACGACCATCACCAGCAGCACCGCGTAGCGCGGGGCCCAGCGACGGCACAACAGATAGGTGACGCACATGGCCAGCACCAGGCCCGGCTGACGCGCGACGTTGCTGAAGATGCCCATGCCGAAGTTGAGCAGCACGCCGGCCAGCATGGCGGCGGCGATTTCTCCGGGAATGCGGCGCAGGATGGGATCGATCCAGCCGAACAGGCCGCAGGCCAGCGTCAAGCCTGCCGCCAGGATGTAGGCGCCGATGGCTTCGTTGAACGGCACGCCGACCAGCGCGGTGACCAGCAGCGCCGCGCCGGGCGTGGACCACGCCATGACGATAGGCAGCCCCGTGCGCAGGCTGTAGAACGCGCCGCCCAGCCCGAATGCCAGGCTCAATGATCCGATCCACGATCCGATGCGCGCGGCGTCCAGGCCGGCGGCGTGGCCAGCCTGCACCATGAGCACGGCGGTGCCGCCGAAGCTGACCAGCACGGCAACCACGCCAGCGGCAATCGCTGACGCGGAAATATCGCGGCGGGCGTGGTGGGAATCGGAGGGGAGGGTGATGCCAGGCTGTGTCGCGTCGCTCATGCGGCACCGGTCAGGCGGCGGTACTTGGCCATGAGCTGTTCCTGGCCTTCGTTCCACTGAGGATGCAGTTCAATGCACTCTACCGGGCACACCACCTTGCACTGCGGTTCGTCGTGATGGCCGACGCACTCGGTGCATTTGTCGGGGTCGATGACGTAATAGTCATCACCCATGGAGATCGCGTCGTTCGGGCACTGGGGCTCGCAAACGTCGCAATTGATGCATTCTTCGGTGATGAGCAGGGCCATGGTGGGCAGCGGTGTAAAGCCGGGAGCGGATGCCATTGTAGCGCCGGGCCGCCCAGCGCAAGAAGGGCGCGAATCGCGCCCTTCGGGATGGTGCCAGGACGGTGGATCAGCCCGGCCAGGATTGCTCGCGGCGCTCCTTGGCTTTTTCCTGCAACCAGCGTTCCACGGACGGGAACACGAACTTGCTGACGTCGCCGCCCAGCTGGGCGATTTCGCGCACGATCGTGCCCGAGATGAATTGGTATTGATCCGACGGCGTCATGAACAGCGTTTCCACGTCGGGCAGCAGATGGCGGTTCATGCCGGCCATCTGGAATTCATATTCGAAATCGGACACGGCGCGCAGGCCACGCACGATGACGCGACCGCCTTGGTCGCGCACGAAGTCCTTCAAAAGACCGCCAAAGCTTTGCACTTCCACGTTGGGATAGTGGCCCAGCACTTCGCGCGCGATTTCCACGCGTTCGTCGATGCTGAAGAAAGGCTTTTTGTTGCGGCTGTGGGCGATGCCCACCACGACCTTGTCGAAAAGCGTGGCCGCACGGCGGACCAGGTCTTCGTGGCCCCGGGTCAGCGGGTCGAAAGTGCCGGGATATACAGCGATGATCATGCGAGCTCCGTACCGTTATTAGTGGTGTTCACCATCCTCCGAAGCTCGGATTATTGATCTATTTCCGCAATGCAGCAAATTCGAGAAGGTGGTAGTGGACCGCGCCTGCCTTGTCCTGCCGCAAGATCTGGAATCCTTCGGGGGCTTCGATGGGGCTTTCCGCCTCGACGTAGACTAGCCCATGCTCGTTCAGGATGCCCGGAAGAATTGGCCAAAGGCGCGTCAGCCAACCCTGTCCGAAGGGGGGATCCAACAGGATGAGGTCAAAGCGGGACGCATCCATCCGTTCGGCGACCTGCATCGCGTCGCCCACATGGATGCGTATCATGTCGGCTTTGAGCTTGTCGCGCAGTGTCCGCAGCGCGGACGCAGCGGTCTTGTCCCGTTCGACCATCTGCACGTGCGCGACGCCGCGAGAGGCCGCTTCGAAGCCCAGCGCGCCGCTGCCCGCGAAGAGGTCCAACACCTGTTTGTCGGCGAATTCGCCCGCCCAAAGATGATTCAACCAATTGAACAGCGTCTCGCGGACCCGGTCGGGCGTGGGTCGCAGCGTCTCCACGTCGGGAACGGCGATGGGGGTGCGCCTGTATTGGCCCCCGACGATACGAATATACTTGTTACCCATGTTTAGCCGCTTCTTCAAGAAAAAAACCCCTCCGCCCGCCGCACCGGCCCAGCCCGCGCCGCCGCCGGAGGTTGTGGACGCCCCAGTCGCGCCCACCGAGCCCGTCGCCGCGCCGGTAAGCCCGGCGCCCGCGCCGCGTCCTGAACCGACCGCGCCGGCCGTAAATCCCGCCGCCGCGCCGTCTGTTGCACCGCAAGCCGCGCCGCAATCCGCCCCGCAGCCCACGCCGTATTCTGCGCCGATTGCACCGCCTGCCGCGCAGCCGGTGATGCCGCAGACACCTACGCCGCCGATCTCGTCACCGGTCACGCCGACTGCTCAACCGGTCACGACACCGATTGCACAACCGGCCGCGCCGTCGATCCCGCAGCCGGTCACGCCACCCATCGCACCGCCGGTTTCGCCCGCTGCGCCGACGGTGGCTGCATCGGGTGCGGCGTCGGCACAGACGGCTGCCGTCGCTACGCAACCTGCGCCCGCTCCGGTGGAACCGGTACGCGCACCGCTGCCGATGTCGGCGCCCACGGTCACTGCGTCGCCGGCCATCCCGCCCGCGCCCATCGCCCCGTCTACGCCGATCGTAGCGCCTGCGCCGTCACCGGCCGCGTCGCCGATCACTGCACCGGCACCGGCACCGGCACCCGAAGCGCCCAAGAAAGCTTCCTGGCTGTCGCGCTTGAAGCAAGGCCTGTCGCGCACGGGGCAGAGCATTGGCGGTATTTTCGTCGGCGTCAAAGTCGATGAAAACCTGTTCGAGGAACTCGAATCGGCGCTCATTATGGCCGATGCGGGCCTGGAGGCCACCGAGAAGCTCCTGACCGCGCTGCGTGCGCGGGTCAAGAAAGAACGCATCGAAGACCCGGCCAAGGTCAAGACGGCGCTGCGCCAGTTGCTGGCGGATCATCTGCGTCCGCTTGAGCGCGGCTTCAACCTGACCAGCGCCAAACCGCTGGTCGTGATGATTGCCGGCGTGAACGGCGCGGGCAAGACAACTTCCATCGGCAAGCTCGCGCACACGTTCCAGCGCCAGGGCGCCAGCGTCCTGCTGGCTGCCGGCGACACCTTCCGCGCAGCCGCGCGCGAGCAGCTCGTGGAATGGGGCAGCCGCAACAACGTCAGCGTGATTTCGCAGGACGGCGGCGACCCGGCCGCCGTGGCTTTCGACGCCGTCAACGCTGGCCGCGCGCGCGGCATGGGCGTCGTCATGGTCGATACCGCGGGTCGTTTGCCTACGCAGTTGCACCTGATGGAAGAATTGAAGAAAATCCGCCGCGTCATCGGCAAGGCCGACGCGTCGGCCCCGCACGAAGTGCTGTTGGTGGTGGACGGCAACACCGGCCAGAACGCCTTGGCGCAGATTCGCGCCTTTGATGCGGCCATCAACCTGACCGGCCTGGTCGTGACCAAGCTGGACGGCACCGCCAAGGGCGGCACGCTGGCCGCCGTGGCGGCGGGCAGCCAGGGCGTGCGTCCGATTCCGGTGTACTGGATTGGCGTGGGCGAAAGCCTGGAAGACCTGCAACCCTTCGTCGCGGACGAATTCGCCGGCGCGTTGCTGGCAGACTGATTCCGCCTGCGGCGGATGGAAACACGGGACGGCCTCAGCGCCGTCCCGTGTTGTTTTCAGCTGTCATGCAGACCTATCCATCGTCGGGCCGCTGATGCGGCGTGGGCCGTGAGGATGTCGCGGCGGGCGGTCGATCTCACCGCGCAGCCGCCTGACCGCCTAGCGCCAGAACGGCTTGCTCTTTGCCAGCGCGTCAAACGCCTTCTGCGCGTCCACGGCCAGTTCGTCCAGCCGCGCGCTGATCCAGCCCAGCGCGAACCAGGCCTGCGGATGCGTGGCCGTACACGACTCGTAGTAATCCTTGGCGACGGCCAGGTCGTTGATTTCGCCCAGCACGTCCTGCACGTTGGACAGCAGCTTCCGATAGCCCTTCAGTTTGGCCGCCGGCAGCAGCGATTCGGCGAACGCCAGGCTGTAGCGCAGCCGTTTGCCCCGTTTGCGCAGTTCGTGGCGCGTGGGTATGTCCAGCTTGGCGAAGCGCGTGCCCTGTTCCGCCACCTTGCTGTGCCACCGGTGTAGTCGCCGCGCCAGTTGCTTGCGCAACTGCTGCGGGTCGGGCTCGGGGGCCAGCATGGGGATGATGGTGGGCTTGATGCTGGTGGGGGTCAGCCCGCCTTCCAGGCGGATGGCGGGTTCCGGCGCGGCGTCGCTGGGCGTGCCGTTGGCGGTGGCCGGCGCGGCCCCGGACGGGGCTGCGGGCGGCACGTCCAGGCTCCATTCCAGCAGGTCCAGCAGCCAGGCCTGGAACGCCTTGCCGGCGGCGATGGCGCGCGCGTCCTGTTCGGGCGGCGCGGCCTGCATCGGAATCACCGGCATGCCCGCCCGCAGCAACGCGGGGGCGACCGTTTCGTTCAGCACGTCCTGGTCGCGGTTCGCGCCAAAGGCGGCAAAGTGCGTGCGTACCCCTTGCAGAATGGCCTCGGGCACGGGTGCGACCCAGCCATCGAACAGCTTCCAGGCCGAACGCAGCCGGCGCACGCCCACGCGCAACTGGTGCACGTGTTCGGAGTTGCCGGCCTGATACACGCCTTCGGTATCGACTTCGGCCAGCACGGCGGCGTTGCGGGCGATCTGGTCCAGGCATTCGGCGGCGATCCGGCCCAACGCTTGCGGCGCGGTCATGTCTTCGCGCAGCTTGACCGGGGCAGCGCCGCGGGGCGCCCAGAATTGCGCGATGGCCTCGGCGCGGCGCGCTTGCAGGTCGTCGCCGGGGTTGGCGTCTTCGGCGGCAAGCTTGTGGGCCAGTTGCGCCAGCGCGTCGCCGCGCTCGGATTTGCTGCGCGGGTCCAGCACCAGATGGTGCCGCTGCTGCCAGCCGCGCGCCACCGCGAAGATGGCGGCGGGGCGGCCCGACACCAGCTCGAATTCCAATTCTGAAATCGGCAGTTCCAGCGCGCCCGCGCGCAGGATGCCGGTGTCGTATGCCAGCTCGACCGTGCCGTAGCGCGTGCGCACTTTGCGCAGCAGCCGCAGCACGTCGGTTTCGTAGCGCAGGCCCAGTTCACCCTTGATCGCGGCCAGCGCCTCTTCGACTTCGGTACCCGCATAGACGGACAGATCCAGCACGGGGCCGGGCCGAGGGTGGTTCAGTTCGATGCGGGTGATGGCGTTGGCCCCGGGCATCTTCAGGGTCTGCACCCAGTCCGGGCCTTCCTGCCGCAGCCGGATGGCGATGCGCGCCCGCGCCAGCTCGCGCTCGGGCGTGTCGAAGTACATGGCATGCAGACGGATGCGCGTCGCGTCGCGTTGCTTGACTTCCTGCTGCACGGCCTGGCGCGTCGCGGCGGGCACGTGCAGTTTCAATTCCTGTTCCGACATGGCGGTGGGTGTCCGACGGCAAAAGCCGAGATCTTAATCAAGCGGGGGGCGGTTTTTGATGACCGTTCATATTTCGGTCATATCGAGCATAGACGCCATTCGCAGTCCGCAACAAGCCGGCTCGGCGCCCAGAAGAAAAAAGCGCCGCCTTTTTTCAAAGGCGGCGCCAAGGAGCGCTGGTCAGGGGAAACCGACAAGCGTAAGCGGGGCGTTTCCAGGGGAACGCCACTGCGGGACGCGCACTACAGAATGCGTTTGCGCGCCTGCGTAATGATGATTTCTGCCAGCACGACCACCACGAAGATGGCGGCCAGCACCAGCGCCACGCGGTCCCACTGGAACAGGTTCAGCGCAGTGTCCAGCGCCATGCCGATGCCGCCCGCGCCCACCAGGCCCAGCACGGCGGATTCGCGCACGTTGATGTCCCAGCGCAGCAGCACGATGGACCAGAAAGCCGGACGGATCTGCGGCCAGTAGGCATACCAGAGCACCGCCCCCTTGCTGGCGCCCGTGGCCGTGACGGCTTCGATGGGCCCGCGCTGCGCTTCCTCGATGGCTTCGCCCACCAGCTTGCCCACGAATCCGATCGAGCGGAACGCGATGGCCAGCGTGCCGGCCAGCGCGCCGGGGCCGAAGATGGCGATGAACAGCAGCGCCCAGACCAGCGAGTTGACCGAGCGGCTGGACACCAGGATCAAGCGCGCCAGCATGTTGATGGTTTTGCTGGGCGTCAGGTTATTGGCCGCCAGCAGGCCCACCGGCACCGCCATGAAGACGGACAGGATGGTGCCCAGGGTAGCGATGTGCAGCGTTTCGATCAGCGCGTTGTGCACGCCGTCCGGGTAGTAGGCCCAGTCGATCGGCCACATGCGCCGGAACAGGTCGGCCATCTGCTCGGGCGCGTCATACAGGAACTCCGGTATGACTTCCACGCCGCGTATCGCCTGGGCGATGGCGGCGACCACCAGCAGGTACAGCGCAAAGCGCAGCAGCCGCTGTCCCATGCTGTAGCGCTGCCACACGCGCGGCGAGCCGGCCGCGTTCAGGCTGGAGGCGTGAGCGTTCATTCTTCCACCTCCGCCTTGCGGGCAGCCGGCGGCTTGCCGGAACCGATGCCGCGCGCGCCGGCGAAGCGGCCTTGCAGGATGCGGTCAAAGCCCAGGTTGTCCAGGAACACGGCGCGCACGAAGCCCGCGATGATTTCGCCCAGCATGATGATGGCGATCAGGGTCAGCAGGATGGCGCTGACGAAGTCGTAGTCAAAGCGCTGGAAGGCCGAGAACAGCGTGCCGCCCACGCCGCCCGCGCCCACGATGCCCACCATGGTGGAATTGCGCAGGTTCGAGTCGAACTGGTAGGTGGCAAAGCCGATGAAGCGTGCGAACACCTGCGGCAGCACGCCGAAGATGATCACGTTGGCGAACGACGCGCCGCTGGCGCGCACCGCTTCCACCTGCTTGAGCGAGATCTCTTCGATGGCCTCGGTGAACAGCTTGCCGATAAAGCCGATGGACGCCACGGTCAGCGCCAGGATGCCCGCCAGCGCGCCAAAGCCCACGGCCTTGACGAACAGGATGGCCACGATGACCGGGTGCAGCGCGCGGCACAGCGCCACCAGCGAGCGAGCCGGCCACGAGACCCAGGCGGGCATCATGTTGCGCGCGCCCAGCAGGCCGACGGGCAGGGCGAACAGAATGCCCAGCACCGAAGCCAGCACGGCGATCTCCAGGCTTTCGGCGATGCCCTTCCACAAGGTGGCGGGCTTTTCGAAATTGGGCGGAAACATGCGCGAAAGAAAGGTCGACGCGTGTCCCATGCCGGTTTCAAAGCGCGCCCAGCTGAAATCCAGCTGCGCGCCCGCATAGACGGTGTAGATCAGCAGCAACACCAGGCCCGCCTTGGCGCGCCCGGACATGGCGAAGGGGCGGTTGCCCCGGGGGTGCGTCATTCCAGCCAAGACTCGCCTCCGTAGATGGTCTTGAGCATGGTGGCGTCCAGCCCCTGGCCGTCGCCGTCGTAGACCACATGGCCGCCGGACATGCCGACGATGCGGGTCGCATAGCGGCGCGCCAGTTCCACGTCGTGGATGTTCACGATGACGGGGATGCCGGTGGCGCTGCCTTGTGCGGACAGCAGCTCCATGATTTCAACGGAGGTCTTGGGATCCAGGGACGAGGTCGGCTCGTCGGCCAGCAGCAGCTGGGGGCGCTGCATCAGCGCGCGGGCAATGCCCACGCGCTGGCGCTGGCCGCCCGACAGCGCATCGGCGCGTTGATCCGCAAAGCCGGCCAGGCCCACGGTATCGAGCAGCTTGTAGGCGTGTTCGATGTCCTCGGGTTCAAACCGGCGCATCCAGGCCTTGAGCGCCGAGGTGTACCCCAGCCGCCCGGTCAGCAGGTTTTCCATCACGGTCAGGCGTTCGACCAGGTTGTATTCCTGGAACACCATGCCGATGCGGCGGCGCGCGCGGCGCAGCGACGCGCCACGCACTCGGGCCAGGTCCACGGCGCCTTCCTTGGACTGCAACACGATCTCGCCCTGAGTGGGTTCGATCAGCCGGTTGATGCAGCGCAGCAGCGTGCTTTTGCCGGTGCCGGAAGGGCCGATGATGGCGGTCAGGCCCTGGCCGGCGATTTCAAGGTTGATGCCATTGAGAACCGGCCGGCCGGCCCGGTATTCCTTGACCAGGCCGGAAATGCGTAGCGACGTCGTCATGCTGGATTACTTCTTGCTCTTGGCGGATTCGCGGTCGTAGGCGGCGCGGTTGAAGCTTTCGCCACCCGATTCAGCCACCTGGCGGACGATGGCCCAGTCTTTCTGGTAGGTCACCGGATAGAAGCGGTCGGCGCCATCGAAGGCCTTCGACATTTCCGCCGGGAAGCGGTAGTCGTAGAAGCACTTGAGCATCTGGTCGCGGAACTTCGGCTCCAGGTCATGCGCGTAGGCGAACGACGAGGTGGGGAATTTTTCGCTCTTGTAGATGACGCGGAAGTCGGCTTCCTTGACCTGGCCGCGTTCGACCATGCGCTTGAACACGTCCGAGGCCACGGCGGCGGCGTCGTAGTCGCCGGAGTTCACGCCCATGACGGACTGGTCATGCTTGCCCGAGAAGACCACCTTGTAGTCCTTGTCCGGCGTCAGGCCTTCCTTGGGGAACAGGGCCACCGGCGCCATGTGGCCGGAGTTCGACGACGGCGCGGTGTGCGCCAGCTTCTTGCCCTTCAGGTCGGTCAGCTTCTGGTACGGGCTGTCTTTCTTGACGATGACGATCAGGTTGTAGCCCTGGAAGCCGTCGGCATAGCCCTTGACGGCGAACGGCACTGCGCCGGCGATGTTCACGGCGAAGGCGGTGGGGCCCGTCGAAAAGCCGCCCACGTGCAGGCGGCCCGAGCGCATGGCTTCGATTTCGGCGGCGTTGCTTTGCACTTGATAGAACACGACGCGCTTGCCGGTGCATTCAGACAGGTGCTTGGTGAAGGGCTTGAAGATGTCTTCGTAGACGGCCGGATCTTCCACGGGGGTGTAGGTGAACACCAGGGTGGACGGGGTCTTGAGCTTGGACGCGTCGCTGGGGGTGTCGGCCACCAGGTCCTTGTTGGCGTCGCAGTACATCTGGTCCAGATCGCCACGGTTCGAGCAGGTGTCGGCGGCCTGGGCGGCGGAACCGCCAACGGCGAATGCGGCCAGGGCGGCCGCTTGCATTAGACGCATCGCGTGCATGGTTTGTCTCCTCTTGGGGATGAATTTGAATATTTCCTGAATTCAAACACACAAGAGGGGACAGGCACACCTGGGAAAGTCCCTGCCTTTCTTTTCGGGTTTTGTTCGAATTGTTCGCTTTATGTTCGTTTGTTTGCGAACGTCGACGGCTGGCCGATCAGCCCCGATACCCCAGCTTGCGCGAGATCTCTTGCGCGCACGCCAGCAGCGGCCGGGCGATCGTGCCATCCCACGACACATCGAACAGGCCGGTCGGCCCCAGGCTGGTCAGCGCCAGCACGATGTTGCCGGTGTTGTCGAACACGGGCACCGACAGCGCATCCACGCCCGGCAGCGGGTTGCCCAGCGCGCGCGCCATGCCATGCACGCGGATGTCGGCCAATTGGGCCTCGATGTTGGCGCGCGAGGCCTTGCGTGGCGGCGGCACGCTGGCGATGACGGCCGTGTCGCCTTCTTCGCGGGCGATGTAGTGCTCGCTGACCTTGGGCGGCAACCACGCCGCGAACACCAGCCCGGTGGCGGTGTGCAGCATGGACATCACCGTGCCCTTGCGCATGTTCACGTGCACCGGATAGCTGGCTTCGGTCATGTGGATCATCGTGGGGCCATGCGAACCCAGCACGGCGATGCCCAGCGTGTGGCCGATGTCCGATTGCAGCCGGGCGATCTCGGGCATGGCGATGCGGACCGGGTCCAGCCGTTGCAGGCTGACCAGCCCCATCTGCAAGGCGAAAGGCCCAAGTTCATACTGGCCGGTAACGGCGTCCTGCTGCACCAGCCCTACGCGGATGAAGCTGACCAGGTAGGGGTGGGCCTTGGCGGACGTCATGCCGGCGCCCGCCGCCAGGTCGCGCAGGGTCAGCGGCTTGCCGGCATCGACCAGAGCGGACAGCAGCGGCACGCCCACTTCGATGGACTGGATGCTGCGGCGGCCGTCATTGGCGGGTGCGGCGGGGGTCGTCTTGGAGGTGGCCACGATGCGCGGATCTCAGGCTGAAAGCAGGGAAGACGGCGCGGCCGCCTGGCGCGCGGCCAGCAGCCGATCGGCCATTTCGACAAAGCCCGCGCCGCCATGGAAGGCGGCCACGAAAGCCGGGCGGTGCGTCAGGCGGTGCAATTGCGCCTGGATGTTGGCCACGCCGACCGAAATCGGAAAGTACGCGAACATGGGTTCGTCATTGGGCGAATCGCCGATGAACAGCGTGCTGTCCAACGCATTCGCAACGTCCTGGCCGAACTCGCGCTGGAACATCGTGCGCGTCATGGTCAGCTTGTCGTAGTCGCCAAACCAGCCGTTGACGTGGATCGAGCTGACCTTGGCCTGCGCGCCGGCGTCCTGGAAGATCTGGACGATCTTGCTGACGGCCGAATCGGGCAGGGCAGGCACGTCTTCGCAGAAGTCGATGGCCAGGTCGGCCACGCGGTAGTCCTGGTCGCTGGCCACCGCGCAGCCGGGCACCTCGGCCAGCACGCGGTCGCGGATGGCGTCCAGGCGTTTGCGGCTGGCCTGGCGCGAGGCGGCGCCGGTCCAGTAATGGGTGGTCATGCGGCGGGCCTGGCGGTCGTAGGCGTAGTAGAACGCGCCGTTTTCCCCCACCACGGCGCGCACCGGCCACATGCGGGCGATATGGTCGCACCAGCCGGCCGGGCGGCCGGTAATGGGCACGACCTGGATGCCAGCCTGTTCCAGGCGCTCCAGCGCCGCGTAGGCGTCGGCCGGCAGGCGGCCTTCGGTGGTCAGCGTGTCGTCGATGTCGGTCAGGACGACGCGAACCGCCGCCGCCACGGTCAAAGGCATGGCCGCAAGGGCTTGCATGAGGTTTTTCCTTCGAGTTTTAAGGGGGATCTCCGGGCGAAAGTTTAACCGTATGGCCCCCGGCGGGCGGCCTTATGACAGGCCGATAGGGGATCTGGGCCGAGGGGCGGTAAA
This sequence comes from Achromobacter piechaudii NBRC 102461, assembly GCF_001571245.1. Lineage (GTDB taxonomy): Bacteria > Pseudomonadota > Gammaproteobacteria > Burkholderiales > Burkholderiaceae_B > Achromobacter > Achromobacter piechaudii. The sequence continues at coordinate 532,186 of NZ_BCTK01000006.1, forward strand.
ATCCGGGCTTTCCCGCCTGGTTTGCGTGCCCGCCATGTCCGTCCAGTTGTCCTCTTTGCCCGGCTCCGAGCCGGAATCCTTCGGTATTGCTTCCGTTGCCGAAATCATCGCCGAGCTGCGTGCCGGCCGTATCGTCATCCTGGTTGACGAAGAAGACCGTGAAAACGAGGGCGACCTCGTCATGGCCGCCGAATTCGTCACGCCCGAAGCCATCAACTTCATGGTCACGCATGGTCGCGGCCTGGTCTGCCTGACGCTGACCGAAGAACGTTGCCGCCAGCTGGAGCTGCCCATGATGGCGGCCCGCAACGGCACGCGTTACGGCACCAACTTCACGCAATCGATCGAAGCCGCCGTGGGCGTCGAGACCGGCATTTCGGCCGCCGACCGCGCCCGCACCATCCAGGTGGCGGTGGCGCGCGACGCCAAGCCGACCGACCTGGTCCAGCCCGGCCACATCTTCCCGGTGCGTGCTGTGCCTGGTGGCGTGCTGGTTCGCGCCGGCCACACCGAAGCCGGTTGCGACCTGACCGCCATGGCCGGCCTGACGCCCGCCGCGGTCATCTGCGAAATCCTCAAGCCCGATGGCACCATGGCGCGCCTGCCGGACCTGGTGGAATTCGCCCGTCAGCACAATCTGAAGATCGGCACCATCGCCGACCTGATCCAATACCGCAGCGAACACGAATCCATCGTCAAGCGCGTGGGCAAGCGCTCGATGCAGACGGCCTGGGGCACGTTCGAAGCCGTGGCCTACGAAGATGCCGCGACCGGCTCCGCCCATTTGGCGCTGGTGCATGGTAACGTCTCTCCCGATGTCGAAACGCTGGTTCGTGTGCACGAGCCAGCATCGGTGCTGGATGTGCTGGACACGGGCGCCAGCCCGCACAGCTGGGGCGTGGCGCAGGCGCTGCAAGCCATTGCCGCCGCGCCGGCCGGCGTGCTGGTGCTGATGAATTGCCAGTCGTCCACGGAACATCTGTTCGGCCAGATCGCCGGCTGGAGCGACCCGAAGGCCCAGGCCGACGCCGCCGCCAGCACCGACCGCTTCGGATTGCGCACTCACGGCATCGGCGCCCAGATCCTGCGCGACCTGAAAGTGGGCCAGATGAGGCTGCTGGCCCGCCCGCGCAAGATGCCCAGCATGGCGGGCTTTTCACTCACCATTACGGGTTACGATTGCGACCCGCAGAATACTCCCGCAACACACTGAAGGCCGACACATGAACCCTTACATCCTTACCCCCGACCTGAACGGCGAAGGGCTGCACATCGGCATCGTACGCGCCCGCTTCAACGAAGAAATCGGCCAGGCCGAACTCGAAGCGTGCCTGAAGGAATTGGCCGAACTGGGCGTGGACGAACGCGACGTGATGGTCACCACCGTCCCGGGCGCCCTGGAACTGGGCGTGGCCCTGTCCCACATGGCCGAAACGTTTGAATTCGACGCACTGATCGCCTTGGGCGCGGTCATCCGTGGCGAAACCTATCACTTTGAAGTGGTCAGCAATGAAACGGCCACGGCAATCACCCGCATCTCCCTGGAAACCGGCATCCCCGTCGCAAACGGCGTATTGACCGTCGACACCGACGAGCAGGCGCAAGCCCGCGCCGCCGGCAAGGGTCGCGACTGCGCCCAGGTGGCCGTTGAAATGGCCAACCTGGTGGCGGCGCTGGAACCCGAGGAAGAAGACGAAGACGACGAGGACGAAGATTTTGACGACGAAGAAGACGACGACCAGCGCTGATAGCGCGGCGCAAGCCCGCGCCAACGCGCGCAGCGCACGCCGCCGTGCACGCGAATTCGCGCTGCAAGGCGTTTATGCGTGGCTGCTGCGCGGCGGCGAAGGCACGCAGGACGCCGGCGAGATCGACGCCCATCTGCGCGACACCGAGGATTTTTCCGAGGCCGACGCACAGTGGTTCAAGACCTTGCTGCATGGTGTCCTGCGCGAAGCGCCCACGCTGCGCGAGCGTTTCACGCCCTATGTCGACCGCCCGCTGGCCGAGTTGTCGCCCGTTGAGCATGGCATCCTGCTGATCGGCAGCTTCGAACTGATTCATCACGTCGAAGTGCCGTACAAGGTCGCCATCAACGAAGCCGTTGAACTGGCCAAGTCCTTTGGCGGCACCGACGGCTTCAAGTTCGTCAACGGCGTACTCGACAAGCTGGCCGCCGACGTGCGTGCCAACGAGGTCCAGGCCGCGGCGCAGCAACGACGCTGAACCTGGCTGATGGCCTCTGAAGGGGTCAGGTGCCTGCCGCCCTGCGCGTATCCTGCGATGCGCCAGGCGTGGTTGGCGCCTGACCCCTTCCTCGTTTTTTCCCCGGCCGGCCACCGGCTGGATACCCGGAGTTGCCGTGGCGTCCGAATTTGATCTGATCGCGCGCTATTTCACCCGTCCCGCGCCTGCCGGCCTGCTGGGCGTGGGTGACGATTGCGCGCTGTTTCCCGTGCCTGTCGGCGAGCAGGTCGCCACCAGCACCGACCTGCTGCTGGAAGGCCGGCATTTCTTCCCCGATGTAGACCCGCGCGCGCTGGGCCACAAGGCGCTGGCCGTGAACCTGTCTGACCTGGCCGCCATGGGCGCGCGGCCCATCGGCTGCGTGCTGGGCCTGGCCCTGCCGCGCCTGGACGAGCCCTGGCTGGCCGCGTTCGCGGCCGGGTTCCATGCGCTGGCCGACGCCCACGGCTGCCCGCTCATCGGTGGCGACACCACGCGCAGCGCGCATGACCTGGCGATCAGCGTCACGGTGTTCGGCGCGGTGCCGCCCGGGCAGGCGTTGCGGCGCGCCGGCGCCAAGGCCGGCGACGACATCTGGGTGTCCGGCGAACTGGGCGCGGCCGATGTCGCCTACCGGCTGCTGGACGGGCAGTATCCCGCCAACCCCGCGCTGCTGGCCGCCACCCGCAATGCGCTGGAATGGCCCGAGCCACAGGTCGCGCTGGGCCTGGCGTTGCGCGGCGTCGCGAACGCCGCCATCGACCTGTCCGACGGCCTGTTGCAGGACCTGGGCCACATACTCGCCGCGAGCCGCCTGGGCGCTACCTTGGAATACGCGCGTCTGCCCGTGGCCGCCGCCGTCGCGGCCCTGGACGACGCGCCGCGCCGCCGCGCCGTGCTGGGCGGGGGCGATGTCTACCAGCTTTGCTTTACCGCCCCGGCCGCGCAGCGCCAGGCAGTGCTGGCGGCCGCCAGCGCCGCTGGCGCGCAAGTCACCCGAGTCGGCCAGACGCAGGCGGATCCCGGTCTGCGCGTGCTGGACGACCAGGGCCAGCCGCTGGCGGACCTGCCTGCCGGCTTCGATCATTTCCCCGCCGCCTGAACGGGCGCGCCCGCATTCCCACTCCTTCAACGGCCCAGGAACCATGCCTTCTTCCGACAAGTCCCCCTCCATGCGCGAACGCTCGCGGGCCGTGTACCCGTCGCTTTCCTGGGTGTGCCGCGACCCCGGCCGCCTGATCGCCTTCGGCCTGGGCAGCGGCTTGATCCGGCCGGCATCGGGCACCTGGGGCACGCTACTTGCTTGGGGCATCTGGGTGGCAGCAGCGCCTGCCGCCTCGGACCTGGCGATCGGCGTGTTCCTGGCGCTGGCCTTTCTGTATGGTTGCTGGGCCTGCCATCGCGTGGGCCAAGAACTTGGACAGGCCGATCATGTCGGAATGGTCTGGGACGAGATGGTGGCGTTTTGGCTGGTGCTGTGGCTGACGCCGGCGGGCTGGTTGTCGCAACTGCTGGCGTTCGCGCTGTTCCGCACGTTCGACATCGTCAAGCCGCCGCCCATCAAGTTCTTCGACGCCCATATCAAGGGCGGCTTTGGCGTCATGTGGGACGATATTCTCGCGGCCGGCTATGCGCTGCTGGTCATGGTTCTGGTTGCACGCACAGGAGTCTTGGGATGAGTGATCTGCAAGGAAGTACCCGTTCGAATCTGTCGGCGGCGCAGCTGTCGGAAGCCACGCTGGTTGGCTTGGCCGAACGGCTGGGCGACGCGATGCGGCGCCATGGCTGGATGATGGGCACGGCGGAATCGTGCACGGGCGGGCTGGTCGCGGGGGCCATGACGTCGGTGGCCGGTTCCAGCGACTGGTTCGAACGCGGGTTCGTCACCTACAGCAATGACGCCAAAGTGACCGAGCTGGATGTGTCGCCCGACGCGCTGCATCACTTCGGCGCGGTCAGCGAACCCGTGGCGCTGGAAATGGCCAACGGCGTCTTGCTGGCTTCCCCCGCCGCGCACGTGGCCGTATCCACCACCGGCATCGCCGGCCCGGGCGGCGCGACGCCGGGCAAGCCGGTAGGCATGGTGTGCTTCGGATTTGCGATGCGCGTGGGCGATGGCATCACCAGCCGCGCGGCCACGCACGTGTTCCCGGGCGACCGTACGCAAGTGCGCCTGGCCGCCGTGGAATTTGCATTGCGCGGCCTGCTGGAATTCGTGGGTACGCCCGGCTGAAGTAAATACGGCGCGTTGATTCTGGAATCAACGCGCCGTGCAGATCAAAAAACGTCGAGGGATGGGCCGGAAGTTCAGCGCACCGCGTTGATCGCGTCGCGCAGGCCCTTGGCGGCCTGGCCGGCGGCTTCGCGCCAATCGTCGCCGCCGCTGGCGTAGATGATGGCGCGCGACGAGTTGATCATCATGCCGCTGCGCGCGGCATTGGCGCCGGCGTTTACGGTGGCGGTGATGTCGCCGCCTTGCGCGCCGATGCCCGGCACCAGCAGGGGCAGCGCGTCGCCGATGCGCTGGCGCACCGCCGCCAACTCGTTCGGGAACGTGGCGCCCACCACCAGGCCGCATTGGCCGTTGGCGTTCCACTTGTCGGCCACCAGACCTGCAACGTGCAGGTACAGCGGTTCGCCGTTATCCATCTTCAAGAATTGCAGGTCGGAGCCGCCCGGGTTGGAGGTGCGGCACAGCACGATCACGCCCCGGTCGCGCCAGGCCAGATAGGGCTCGACCGAATCCAGCCCCATGTACGGGCTGACCGTCAGCGCGTGCGCCTGATAACGCTCGTAGGCTTCGCGCGCATAGTTTTCGGCGGTGGAGCCGATGTCGCCGCGCTTGGCGTCCAGCACGATGGGCAGGTCGGGATGCTTGTCGCGGATGTGCTGGCACAGCGCTTCCAACTGGTCTTCGGCGCGGTGCGCGGCGAAGTACGCGATCTGCGGCTTGAAGCTGCATGCGTACGGCGCGGTGGCGTCGACGATGTCGCGGCAGAACTGGAAGATGGCGTCCGGCTTGTCCTGCAATTCGCGCGGAAAGCGTTGGGGATCGGGGTCCAGGCCCACTTGCAGAAGCGAGTTGCTGGTGGTCCAGGCGTGTTCGAGTTTTTGCAGGAAATTCATGGGGGTGTTCAGTGCAGTTTGACCCGGGGGCGCGTGCGCCGCATCAGCAGGCGGGCCAGGGCAAGGGAAGCGGTGCGCGAGATGCCCAACACCGCCTTGTGATGCATCAGGTGCAGGCTCATGTACATCAAGCGCGCCAGTGTACCGCTTACGAAGAGTCCCCGTCCGGCAAGCTTGCCCATCAGGCTGCCCACGCCAGCATCCTGACCCAGCGACACCAGCGAGCCGTGGTCCTGATAGACGTACGGGGCGGTGGGCTCGGCAGTGCCACGCAGGCGCGCGGTCAGCTTCTTGGCCAGGTAGTCGGCTTGCTGGTGCGCTGCCTGGGCGCGCGCCGGCACGCTGCGGCCGTCGCGCCAGGGCGCCGAGCAGCAATCGCCCAGCGCCAGGATGTTCGGGTCGGCCGTCTCCAGCCGTTCGTTGACTTCCAGCTGGCCCAGCTTGTTCAGCGGCAAGCCCAGGTCGGCCAGCAGGGCCGGGCCCTTGATGCCGGCGGCCCACATGCACAACTGCGCGGGAAACTCGCGGCCATCGGCCGTCTTGACGCTGTTGCCGGTCACTTCCAACACGCGGCATGCCGTTTCCACGCCGATGCCCAACTCGGTCAGGCGGTGGGTGGCGGCTTCGGAGATCTTTTCCGGCAAGGCGGACAGAATGCGCGGCGCGCCTTCCACCAGCGTGATGGCCAGGTCGCGTTCGGCGCGGAAGTTCGGCAGGCCATAGGCGCTGACCACATGGCTGGCTTCGGTCAGCTCGACCGCCAGTTCGACGCCCGTCGCCCCGCCGCCCACGATCACCAGATCGAGCCGGGCCGAGGGATTGCGCACCTTGGCCTGATCCACCAGCGCCATGGCCTTGAGCATGGTCAGGCGGAACTGCTCGGCGTTTTCGGTGGTGTCCAGCGTGACGGCGTGGTCAGCCGCGCCGGGGGTGTTGAAGAAGTTGGACGTGCTGCCCAGAGCCAGCACCAGCGTGTCGTAGCCCAATTCGCGGCGGGGCAGCACTTCCATGCCCTGCGTGTCGTTGACGGCGTCCACCACGATCTGGCGGCGTTCGCGGTCGACACTGAGCAGGCTGCCCTGCGCGAAAGAAAAGCCGTTCATGTGAGCCAGCATCAGGTAGGACAAGCCTTCCTGGTGGATATCCAGCGTGCCGGCCGCGGCTTCGTGCAGCGACGGCTTCCAGATGTGGAACGGTCGGCTGTCGACCAGCGTGATGTGCTGGCGGCCGTGGAGTCGGCCCAGCTTTGCGGCCAGTTCAAGGCCGCCTGCACCGCCGCCAACGATGACGATGCGTTCAGAGCGTGCTGACGTCGAGTTAGGCATCATGGCTCCCAGTATAAAGATGGCCGCGTCCCCCTCGGGACACCGACCGTATCAATGCATGACGAAACGGCTGATCGCCACGCCGATCCAGACGGCGCCGGCAAAGATCAGCAGCAGCATGACCGCCGCGCTGCCCAGGTCCTTGGCGCGCCCCAGCAGCGGGTGACGTTCGACCGACAGCGCATCGGCCAGCGCCTCGATGGCGGAATTGAGCAGCTCGGCCGCCAGCACCATCACCACGGTGCCGACCAGAAAGAACACCTCGACCGTGGTGCGGCCCAGGAAGAAGGCGGCCGGAATCATCAGCACGGCCAGCGCCAGTTCCTGACGGAACGCCGCTTCGTATTTGACGGCCGCCTGCAAGCCCTGCCATGAGTAGCGCAGCGCATTCAGGATGCGGCGCAGGCCGCCAGAGCTTTTGAAGGGCGAGTGTTGCGGGTCGTGGGTCATGTGCGCGTAGGAAGGCCGGGTGTGGCGGCTTTTTAACAGATATGGGTTGCCCGCGTGGCGCGGCCCGAGACTATGGGCAAACCCCAATTGTGACCGATAGCGGGCAGGCGCAGGATTCTGGTCAATTGGTAAGGCCACTTTACCTTTTTGGTTCATCCCTGACCCAACATGCCGATCCAGACCATCGAGCCGCGCCGCCTGTACCGCCAGATCGCCGACCAGCTGCGTCTGCTGATCGAGGCTGGCGAATTTCCGGTCGGCGCGCGGCTGCCCCCCGAACGTGACCTGGCGCTGAAACTGGGCGTGTCGCGCCCTTCCGTGCGTGAAGCGCTGATCGCGCTCGAAGTCGAAGGCTGGGTGGAAGTGCGCATGGGCTCGGGTGTGTACGTGCAAAGCCTGTCGGGCGCGCCGCGCGCCAGCCTGACCGCAGAAAGCCCGCTGGAAACCATCCGCGCCCGCTGGACCATCGAAGGCGAACTCGCCGCCCAGGCGGCCCGCAACCCGGCGCCCGCGCTGGTCGACGGGCTGCTCGAAGCGGTGGGCGCCATGGAAGACGAGGCCGGCGCCGGCTTCGTGCCCATCCGGGGCGACCGGCTGTTTCACCTGCGCGTGGCCGAAATGGCCAACAACGCCGTGTTGGTGCGTGTCGTCGGCGAATTGTTCGACGAACGTCACAACCCCTTGTCGGTCAAGCTGGGCGACTACTTCGAAAACCCTGACAGCTGGGCCGTCGCCATCACCGAACACCGTCGCGTCATCACCGCCATTGCGGCCGGCGACGAAGCCGCCGCGCGCGCGGCCATGCATCACCATCTTTCCTGCTCGTTCGACCGCCTGACCGCCAGTTGGCCCGGCGCGGCCGACACGATGCGCATCGATAGCAAAGAACCGGCGGCGTCCTGACGCCACCGGGGTTCCGCAGTCGCAGTACGAAGGTGCACCTGTATGTGATATTCCGATGTGAAACATAAAGCGGACCGGCCCACAACAACATACGCCGCGCCCGCCACCTCAAAGAGAGGAGACAACATGAATCGAGGCAACGCTATCAAAGTGCTGTTTGCCGCCGTCGCGCTAGCCGTCAGTGGCAGCGCGCTGGCGCAAACCAAGTTGAAATGGGCGCATGTGTACGAGACGTCCGAACCCTTCCACACCTCGTCGGTGTGGGCGGCGCAGGAAATCGAGAAACGCACCAAAGGCCGCTATCACATCGACGTCTATCCCGCCTCTCAGCTGGGCAAGGAAAACGACATCAACCAGGGCCTGACCCTGGGCACGGTGGACATCATCATTTCCGGGTCCAGCTTCGCCGCCAAGAGTTTTCCGCGAATCGGCGTCACGTACTACCCCTACACCTTCCGCAACCCGGAACACCTGATCGCCTACACCAAGAGCGACATCTACAAAGAGCTGACGCGCGGCTACGACGAGAAAAGCGGCAACCACATCGTCGCCACCACGTACTACGGCACGCGCCAGACCACGTCCAACCGCGCCTTCACCAAGTGCTCTGAAATGAAGGGCATGAAGATCCGCGTGCCCGATGTGGCCGCCTACCTGGCCATGCCGCGCGCCTGTGGCGCCAACACCGCGCCGATTGCGTTCGCCGAGGTCTATCTGGCCTTGCAGAACGGCACGGTGGAAGCGCAGGAAAATCCGCTGACCACCATCGAAGCGAAGAAGTTCTACGAAGTGCAGAAGAACATCGTGCTGACCGGCCACATCGTCGACCACCTGAACACGGTGATCTCCGGCAAGCTGTGGAAGAGCCTGTCCGACGAGGACAAGAAGATCTTCGCCGAGGTCGCCCAGCAGGCGTCCGAGAAGGCATCGGCCGAAGTCGCTGACAGCGAAAAGAAGATGGTCGAGGTGTTCAAGAAGCGCGGTCTGAACGTGGCCGAAGTCAACATCGACGACTTCCGCAATACCGTGCTGGAGAAGGTGCCGTTCGAGCAATACGGCTATCAGAAATCGGATTGGGAAAAGATCCAGGCGGTGAAGTAGGCCGCGCGGGCGGGCCCGTTGCGGCCCGCCGACTCTTACCCATTCCGATCAGGGGAACGTCATGCACTCGAATGCGAAAGCGGCGCCGATGGCGGCCGTCAGCCATGGCCCGACGGCGGCGCCAGGGCACTCCACGTCACCTTCCGGGCCGCACCAGGCCAGCGTCGACGAGATCGTCCACAGCTTCGAAGAGGCCGATCATCACGAGGTCAGCCTGGCTGGCTATCAGCCTGAAGACTGGATCTGCCTGGGCATATTCTGGGTGATGTCGTTCCTGGTCTTTTTGCAGTTCTTCTCGCGCTACGTGTTGAACGACTCCTTCGCCTGGACCGAAGAGCTGGCGGTGTATTGCCTGATCGGCGTGGTGTTCCTGGGCGCGGCGATGTGCGTGCGCGCCTGCCGCCATATCCAGGTGGACTTCCTGTACCGCTACCTGCCCAAGCCGGTGGGCCGCGTGCTTTCCACGGTGATCGACATCCTGCGCACCGCCTTCTTCGGCTACACGGTCTGGCTCACGTATCGCTACATCGTGCTGGTGGGCGACGAACCCATGACCACGCTGTTCTGGAACAAGTCCTACGTGTACTGGCTGGCGCTGGCGGGCTTCGCCATGATGTTCCTGCGGTCGGTGCAGGTGTCGGTGCAGAACTGGCGGCAAGGCTATTCCATTCTGGAAAACCCGGCGGCCTACGAGTCGCAGGATTGATCCCATGCGCCGGGGCGCGGCCCCTGCGGCGTTGCAGTGCCTTCCCAGGAGCAAGACATGGGCACATTGATCGGAACCTTTTTGCTGTTGATGATTCTGGGCCTGCCGGTGGCGGTGTCCATGGCGGGTGCATCGCTGCTGTTCGTGCTGATCTCCGGCAGCGTGCCGGACGTGGTGGTCGCGCAGCGCATGATCGCGGGCGTGGAATCCTTTCCGCTGCTGGCCGTGCCGTTCTTCATCCTGGCCGGCAACCTGATGAACATCGCCGGCATCACCGGCCGCATCTACAACTTCGCCGTCGCGCTGGTGGGCTGGATGCGTGGCGGGCTGGGGCAGGTGAACATCATCGGCTCGGTGGTTTTCGCGGGCATGTCGGGCACGGCGATTGCCGACGCGGCCGGCCTGGGCACCATCGAAATCAAGGCCATGAAAGACCATGGCTACGAAACCGAATTCGCGGTCGGCGTGACGGCGGCCTCCGCCACGCTGGGCCCGATCATTCCGCCGTCCTTGCCGTTTGTCATTTACGGCATGATGGCCAACGTGTCGATCGGGTCGCTGTTCCTGGCGGGCCTGATTCCGGGCGCGGTGCTGACGATATTGATGATGCTGACCGTCGCCTATTACGCGCGGCGCAACAACTGGGGCGGCGACGTCGCCTTCAACTGGAAGCGCCTGGGCGGCGCGGGCCTGGAAGTGCTGATCGTGCTGGCGTTCCCCGCATCGATCTGGCTGATGACGCTGGCCGGCCTGTCGCCCAATGCGGCCACCGGCATTGCATTCGTGGCGCTGCTGGTGCTGGACTGGCGCTTCAATTTCTCGGCCGTGATGGCGCTGATGGCGCCGGTGATCCTGATCGGCGGCATGACGCTGGGCTGGTTCACTCCCACCGAAGCCGCCGTGGCGGCGGTGATCTGGGCGCTGTTCCTGGGCCTGGTGCGCTATCGCTCGATGACGATGCGCACGCTTGCCAAAGCCACGTTCGACACCATCGAGACCACGGCGTCGGTGCTGTTCATCGTGACCGCCGCATCGGTCTTCGCGTGGCTGCTGACCACGACGCAGGCCGCGCAGACGCTGACCGACGCCATCCTGAGCGTGACGCAGAACAAGTGGGTGTTTCTGCTGATGGCCAACGTGCTGATCCTGATCGTGGGCTGCTTCATCGACACCATCGCCGCCATCACGATCCTGGTGCCCATCCTGCTGCCCATCGTGCTCAAGTTGGGCATCGACCCGATCCACTTCGGCCTGATCATGACGCTGAACCTGATGATCGGCCTGCTGCATCCACCGATGGGCATGGTGCTGTTCGTCTTGGCGCGGGTGGCGCGTCTGTCGGTCGAACGCACCACCATGGCCATCCTGCCCTGGCTCGTGCCGCTGTTCGTGGCGCTGGCCGCCATCACCTACATTCCGCAGATCACGCTGTGGCTGCCCACCGCCATGGGCATGGCCGGCAAATAACAGGAGCGCGCATCCATGTCAGAAAGACTGCAAGGCAAGACCGCCATCGTGACCGCCGCAGGCCAGGGCATCGGCCGCGCCGTGGCCGAGGCGTTCGTGCGCGAAGGCGCGAACGTGCTGGCCGTGGACATCAACGCGGCCGCGCTCCAGACGTTGTCCGGCTGCCGCACGCAAGTGCTGGACGTGACGGACGGGCGCGCCATCGCCGCGCTGGCGCAGGACGCGGGGCCGGTGAACGTGTTGTTCAACGGCGCGGGCTTCGTGCATGCCGGCACCATCCTGGACTGCGACGAAGACGCGTGGGACTTTTCCTTCAATCTGAACGTGCGCTCCATGTACCGGCTGATCCGCGCCTGCCTGCCGGGCATGCTGGCGCGCGGCGGCGGCTCGATCGTCAACATGGCCTCGGTGGCGGGCAGCATCAAGGGCGCGCCCAACCGCTGCGCCTACGGGGCGACCAAGGCCGCCGTCATCGGCTTGACCAAGGCCGTTGCCGCCGACTTCGTGGCGCAGGGCATACGCTGCAACGCCATCTGCCCAGGCACGGTGGAATCGCCGTCCTTGCACCAGCGTATCGAAGCGCAGGCGGCAGCCAGCGGGCAGACAATCGATGCGGTGCAAGCCGCGTTCACCGCCCGTCAGCCGATGGGCCGGATCGGCCGCAGCGAAGAAATTGCCGCGCTGGCGGTGTATCTTGCCAGCGATGAATCCGCGTTCACCACGGGCACGACCCAGGTGATCGACGGCGGCTGGACCAACTGACGTTTTTCTCTTTACGCAACAAGGAACCGTTATGAAACTGATGCGCCATGGCGCCAAGGGCTTTGAAAAGCCCGGCCTGATCGATTCGCAGGGCAAGCTGCGCGACCTGTCTTCGGTGCTGCCCGACATCACCGCGCAGACCCTCAGCGCCGCGCGCCTGGCCGAGCTGCGCGCGCTGGATGTGTCCAAGCTGCCGCTGGTGGACAACCCCGGCCGCGTGGCGCCGCCCTGGAGCGGCATGGGCAAGTTCATCTGCATCGGCCTGAACTACGCCGACCACGCCGCCGAATCCGGCCTGCCCGTGCCGGCCGAACCCGTCATCTTCATGAAGCCGACCTCGGCCGTCGTCGGCCCCAATGACCCCGTCGTGCTGCCGCAGGATTCGGTCAAGACCGATTGGGAAGTCGAACTGGGCGTGGTCATCGGCGAGAAGGCGCGCTACGTCAGCGAGGCCGACGCGATGAAGTACGTGGCCGGCTATTGCGTCGTCAACGACGTGTCCGAACGCGAATACCAGATCGAGCGCGGCGGCACCTGGGACAAGGGCAAGGGTTGCGACACCTTCGGGCACATCGGTCCGTGGCTGGCCACCGCCGATGAGATCCCCAATCCCCAAGACCTGGAAATGTGGCTGGAGGTCAACGGCAAGCGCTATCAGAACGGCAGCACGCGCACCATGGTGTTTGGCGTGGCGCAGCTGGTGGCCTATGTCAGCCGCTTCATGACGCTGTATCCCGGCGACCTCATCAGCACCGGCACGCCGCCCGGCGTGGGCATGGGCCAGAAGCCCGCGCCCGTCTACCTGAAGGCGGGCGACGAGATCAAGCTGGGCATTGCGGGCCTGGGAGAACAGCGCCAGCGTGTCCATGCCTGGGACCCGGCCTTGATCGACGGCTGATCGCGCGCCTGCCGCACCCCTTACTTTCCGGAGTCTTCATGTCCCAGAACGATACGGCCGTCATACGCATCCACCCGGCGGACAACGTGGTGATCGCCCGGCGCCAGCTCGTCAGCGGCACGCGGATCGAAAGCGAAGGGGTGACGGTGCAGGGGCTGGTGCCGCCCGGCCACAAGCTGGCCGTGCGCGCCATCGCGGCGGGCGAGCCGGTGCGCCGCTACAACCAGATCATCGGTGTGGCGCGCCAGCCCATCGCGGCCGGCCAGCATGTGCATACGCAGAACCTGGAGTTCTCGGATTTCGAGCGCGACTACGCGGTGGGGCAGGGCGCGCATCCTACGGATTACGTGGCGCAGCCGGCCACCTTCGAGGGCATCGTGCGCGCCGATGGCCGCATCGCCACGCGCAACTACATCGGCATCCTGACCAGCGTGAACTGTTCGGCCACGGTGGCGCGCGCCATCGCCGACCACTTCCGCCGCGACATCCATCCCGACGCGCTAGCTGCCTGTCCGAACGTGGACGGCGTGGTGGCGCTGACCCACGGCGCGGGCTGCGCCACCGGCAGCGAGGGCGAACCGTTGAAGGTGCTGCGCCGCACGCTGGGCGGCTACGCGCGCCACGCGAATTTTGGCGGGTTGATGGTGGTGGGGCTGGGCTGTGAAACCAATCAGATCGGCGGCTTGATGGAGCAGGAAGGCTTGCGCGAAAGCGGCCTGTTGCACACCTTCAACATCCAGGACACGGGCGGCACGCGCAAGACCGTGGCGCGCGGCATCGAACTGGTGGAACAGATGCTGGAGCAGGCCAACCAGGTGCGTCGCCAGCCTGTACCGGCCAGCCATCTGACGGTGGGCCTGCAATGCGGAGGCTCCGATGGTTATTCCGGCATCAGCGCCAACCCCGCGCTGGGCGCGGCCGTGGACTTGCTGGTGCGCCACGGCGGCACCGCCATCCTGTCGGAAACACCTGAAATCTACGGCGGAGAACATCTGCTGACGCGCCGCGCGCAAACGCCGGCCGTCGCCGACAAGCTGCTGGCCCGCGTGCGCTGGTGGGAAGACTACTGCGAACGCAATGACGCCGAGATGGACAACAACCCCTCGGCCGGCAACAAGGCGGGCGGGCTGACCACCATTCTTGAAAAGTCCCTGGGCGCCATCGCCAAGAGCGGCACCACCAACCTGACCGACGTGTTCGAGTACGCGGAACCCGTGCGCACGCGCGGCCTGGTCTTCATGGACACGCCGGGCTACGACCCCGTCTCGGCCACCGGCCAGGTCGCGGGCGGCGCCAACCTGATCTGCTTTACCACCGGGCGCGGTTCGGCCTACGGCTGCGCGCCCGCGCCCTCGTTGAAGCTGTCCACCAACACGGCCTTGTGGCAACGCCAGTCCGACGACATCGACATCAATTGCGGCGAAGTGGTGGACGGCGCGCAAAGCGTGGCGCAGATGGGCGAACGCATCTTCCAGCTCATGCTCCAGACGGCATCCGGACGCCGTACCCGCAGCGAAGAACACGGCTATGGCCAGAATGAATTCGTGCCGTGGCAATTGGGCGCGGTGATGTGACGGCCGTCGATGTTGCATTTGGTCACTGCGCTGGTATCGAAGAAATCGGCGTCTGCGGATATCCTCATCCGCGCGCCGACTGGCCGGTCATTCGACAGGTGCATGGCGCCTTCCGCCACTGGTCAACCATGCTTGAACGTTTGAATACGGAGTCGTTGCCGCGCCTGCCCGCAGACGTGGAAAAACCTGTCTATGATCGCAGCCGGCTTACGCCCGGCATCGTGCATCTGGGATTGGGCGCATTTCATCGCGCGCATCAGGCGGTCATGACGGACCTTGCCATCGAGGCCAGCGGCGACCTGAGCTGGGGCATTCTGGGCGTGTCCTTGCGCAGCCCCGCCACGCGCGATGCGCTGACGCCGCAAGATGGCCTGTACACGCTGGCGCTGCGCGATGACGGTCCTGACGGACAGGCGCGCGAGCAACTGCGCGTGGTCGGTTCCGTGCTGCGCGTGATGGTGGCGGGCGAAGATCCCAATGCCGTACTTGAGCGGATCGCGTATCCGCAGACTCGCATCGTCAGCCTGACCGTGACCGAAAAAGGCTACAGCCATGAGCCGGCCACGGGGCATCTGCGCTGGGATGATCCCGACATCCTGCACGATCTTGAAAATCCGCACCGCCCGCGCAGCACGATCGGCATCCTGGTCTACGGGTTGGCGCTGCGGCGCGAGCGCGGGCTGCCGCCCGTCACCCTGATGTCTTGCGACAACCTGCGCGGCAACGGCGACCTGCTGCGCAGCCTGGTGCTGGCCTTCGCGCTGCGCGTGGACGTGGCGCTGACGGGCTGGATCGACACGCACTGCACCTTTCCCAATTCCATGGTGGACCGCATGGTGCCCGGCACCGACGACCATGACCGCGACCGCATTGCGCAGCGGCTGGGCGTGCAGGACGCCTGGCCCGTCGTGGGCGAGCCCTATCTGAATTGGGTGATCGAAGACAAGTTCGCCGCCGGCCGCCCCGCCTGGGAAACGCAGGGCGGCGCGACCTTCGTGCGCAGCGCCGCACCCTACGAGCGCTTGAAGCTGCGCATGGTGAACGGCCCGCATTCCACCTTTGCCTATCTGGGCGCATTGCTGGGGCACCAGACCATCGGCGTATCGGTGCGGACGCCTGCGTTGCACGCATTTGTCGAAGCCATGATGCGGCTGGAAATCGCGCCGACCTTAAGGGGCATTCCGGATGGCGGGCTGGAAGAATACGGTCGCCGCTTCCTGGCGCGCATCGCCAATCCAGCGCTGCCGCACCCCACGCCGCAAGTAGCCAGGGACGGCTCGCAGAAAATTCCGCAGCAACTGCTGGAGACCATCCGCGCGCGCCTGCGCACGGGCGACGACATTCAGCGCCTGTCTTTGGCCGTGGCGGCGTGGCTGCACTATCTGCGCGGCGAGGACGAACAAGGTAAACGCTACGCCATCGAGGACCCGCTGGCCGCGCGTCTGGCCAAGCTGCTGTCGCGCGCCGAAGTCGCCGCGCGCGCGTGCGCGCCCGCCCAATCGGCGCACCGCCGCGCGATGGTGCTGGCGGGTTTCAAGCCGGTGTTCGGCGACCTGGGCCGCGCGGATGACTTCGTTACCGCGCTGTCCACGCATCTGGAAAACCTGCGCCAGCATGGCGTCATGTACGCGGTGCAAGCCGCCACCTGAAGGAGAGCGCCGCATGCCCATCGAAAGCCGAGTGGACGCCGAGACATGGGAACGCTGGGGCAGCGCCTGCCTGCGCGCCCAGGGTTTCAGCGACGACGATGCGCGCTGCCTGGCGGCAAGCCTGGCGCAGACGAGCCTCTGGGGCATTGATTCGCATGGCATCGCGCGGCTGCCGCATTACCTGAACCGCGTGGCGCATGGCTCTATCCAGGCGCGGCCGTCGATTCGGATCGAGCGCAGCGGTCCGGGCACGGCGCAAGTGTATGGCGGACAAGGGCAGGGCATCGTGGTGGCGCATCGGGCCATCGCGCTGGCCATCGACCTGGCGCGCGAAGCTGGGATCGCGGCGGTCGGCGTCAGCGATTCCTCGCATTGCGGCGCGGTCGGCCTGTACAGCCGCGCGGCCGCCCGGCAAGGCCTGATCGGCATCGCCTTCACGCATTCCGATTCCATTGCCGCGCCGCATGGCGGGCATCAGGCGTTCTTCGGCACCAACCCCATATCGATGGCTTTCCCGCGCGCGGACGGCGAGCCGTTGTGCCTGGACATGGCGACCACGGCCATACCTTGGAACCGCGTCATGAACGCGCGCCGCGACGGCGTGGCGCTGGCGCCGGGCGTGGCGATCGACGCCGAGGGCACCGACTGCACCGATGCCGAGGCCGTGCGCGCGCTGCGCCCCTTGGGCGGTGAAGTCTATGGCTACAAGGGCTATGGCCTGGCCATGGTGATCGAACTGCTGTGCGGCCCCTTGAACGGCAATCCGTTCGGGCCGCACATCTCGCCCATGTACGAACAGTTGCAGCGTCCGCGCGAGCTGGGCGCATTCTTCATCGTGATCGACCCTGCGCGCTTTGCCGGGGGCGCGGCGCTGGCGGGTGTGGTGGCGGCGATGGCGATGGAGTTGTCGCAAGCGCCGGGATCGCCGCGCGTACCGGGCGACCCCGAAGCGGCGGCACAGGTCGAACGCCTGCGCGACGGCCTGCCCGTGCCGCCCGCGTTGTGGATTGAAATGCAGGACTGGAGCGAGCGGCTGGGCGTGCCGTTGCCGGCGCAACGCGTGGGAGCTTGATGGGAGTGGTGAGGCGGCGACTGGTAAGGCACGGGCTGATAAGGCGCTGTCGGCGCCCACGGCCTCATGCTTGAACCCTCCGCGCCTACACCCCCAGGTACTGCAACAGCCTGGGCTCGTCGTCCAGGAATGCCTGCGATGTGCCCGTCCATGCCACGCGGCCCTTTTCGACGATGGCGTGATGGTCGGCCGTTGCAAGCAGCGGCTCAAGATTCTTGTCGATGCACAGCACGGCCAGCCCGGTCTGCTTGAGGCTGTCCAGCGCCGACCAGATTTCCTCGCGCACCACGGGCGCTAGCCCCTCGGTGGCTTCGTCCAGGATCAACAGGCGCGGATTGGTCAGCAGCGCACGGCCGATCGCCAGCATCTGTTGTTCTCCGCCCGACAGGTGGCTGCCCAGATGGCGTGCGCGTTCGGACAGGCGGGGAAACAGCGCATACACACGATCCAGGGTCCAAGCGTGTTCGAGGCCCTGACGGTTGTGGGCGGTGGCGACCAGATTTTCCCGCACCGACAGATTCGGAAAGATGTGCCGGCCTTCGGGTACCAGCCCGATGCCGCACTGCGCCACCTTGTAGGACGGCAGGCGGCTGATGTCCTGGCCATCAAACACGATGCTGCCTTGCGTGGCGCGCGTCAGCCCCATCACCGCCTTCACCGTGGTCGACTTGCCCATGCCGTTGCGGCCCAGCAGCGTCACGAATTCGCCGGGTCCGATATCCAGGTCGATGCCGAACAACGCCTGGCTGGCGCCGTAGTGGGCGGTCACGCCGCGCAGCGATAGCAGGGGGCTCATGCGGCTTCTCCTTGCTTGCGGGGGCTTCTTGCGCTGCCTCGTTCGCTGCCCAGATAGCATTCGCGCACCTGGGGATCGTTGCGGATCTGGTCGGCCGTGCCGCAAGCCAGCGCGCTGCCGTAGACCAGCACGGTAATGCGATCGGACAACGCGAAGACGGCCTGCATGTCGTGTTCCACCAGCAAGATCGTGTAGCGCCCGCGCAGTTGCAGGAGCAGGCGCGTCATGGCTTCGGATTCGTGCTGACTCATGCCGGCCATGGGCTCGTCCAGCAGCAGCAGCGACGGCTGGCACGCCAGCACCATGGCCAGTTCCAATTGGCGCAGCTCGCCATGCGCAAGCTCACCCGCTGGCGTATTGGCGCGCGCCGACAGCCCGGTGAGCACCAGCGCCTCGTGAGCGGGGTCGGTCAGCGCAGCGGTGGCCAGGACCGGCTTGAAGAACCGGAAGCTGTGGCCACGCTGTGCCTGCACCGCCATCGCCACGTTTTCCAGCGCGGTGAAGGGCTTGAACACCGAGGTGATCTGATAAGAGCGCGCCAGCCCGTGGCGCACGCGGGTGTGCACCGGCATGCGCGTGATGTCGCGATCGCCCAGCAGCACGCGGCCCGCGTCCGGTCGAAGCTCACCGCTGAGTTGGCCGATCAGCGTGGTCTTGCCCGCGCCGTTCGGCCCGATCACGGCGTGCAGCTCGCCTGCCTGCACATCCAGCGACAGGTTGTCGGTAACGGTCAGGCCGCCGTAGCGCTTGACCAGGCCTTCGACACGCAACGCGCTCATTGCGGTTCTCCGGAAGGTTGACGCAGCGGCGGGCAGGCGCGTCGCAAGGGCGTGTCGCGCAGGCTGCCATACACGCCGCGCCGCGACACCAACACCACGCCCACGATCAACAGGCCCATGATCAGCATCCAGTGCCCGGTCAAGAGCTTCAAGCCTTCTTCCAGCAGCAGGAAGGCCAGCGCGCCGACCACCGGGCCGAACAGCGTGCCAATGCCGCCCAGCACCACCATCACGATCAGTTCGCCGGACGTGGTCCAGGCCAAGTAGGACGGCGACACGTACATCGTCAGGTTGGCCAGCAGCACGCCGGCCACGCCGCAGATCATGGCCGAGATCACGTAGGCCGCCAGCCGGTAGCGCAACGTCGGAAAGCCCAGCGCGCGCATGCGCCGTTCGTTGGCCTGGCAGCCACGCAACACCATGCCGAACGGCGCGTGGATCAGCCGGTGCATCAGCGCCAGCACCGCCAGCAGCACTCCGAAGGCCGCGTAGTACAGCGCCAGCGGCGTATCCAGCCGGAACGCGCCGAAGTCGCTGCCCGCAAACAGAGACATGCCATCGTCGCCGCCAAAACCGTCCAGCCCCGTCGCCAGAAAGTAGAACATCTGCGCGAACGCCAGCGTGATCATGATGAAGGCGATGCCGGACGTGCGCATCACCACGTAGCCGCTGACCAGCCCCACTACGGCGCAGGCGCCCAGCGCGCCGGCCAGATGCAGCCAGCCGCTTTCGATACCGTAGTGCGACATCACCCCGACCGAGTACGCGCCCAGGCCCAGATACAGCGCGTGGCCAAAACTCACCATGCCGCCAAAGCCCAGCAACAGGTTCAAGGCCAGCGCGGCCACGGCGTAGACCAGCACGCGGCCGAACAGCGCCAGCAGGAAAGGTTCGCCCTGCCAGTGGGCGTAGACGGGCAGCAGGGCCAACAGCAGCAGCAGGCCGCCGGCGACAAGAACACGTGGAGAGGATAGGTGCATGCGGTTCCCCTTATCCATGCTTGACGGGAAACAGGCCCTGCGGCCGCAAGGCCAGCACCAGCGCCATCACCACGTAGATCAGCATGGAGGCAATAGCCGGCCCGGCCGCATTGGCGGCGGCGGGCGGCAGCGTGGCGCGCAACAGCGTGGGCAGCAGGGCGCGGCCCAGCGTGTCGATCAGCCCCACCATCAATGCCGCCAGAAACGCGCCGCGCACCGAGCCGATGCCGCCGATCACGATCACCACCAGCGTCAGGATCAGGATGGGCTCGCCCATGCCGGTCTGCGCCGACAGGATGGGGCCGGCCATCAGCCCCGCCAGCCCGGCCAGCACCGCGCCCAGCACGAACAGCAAGGTGTTCAGCCGCGCGATGTTCACGCCCAGCGCGCCCACCATCATGCGGTCGGTGGAGCCGGCGCGGATCAGCATGCCCAGCCGCGTGCGGTGGATCAGCACATAGCAGCCGCCCGCCACCAGTAACCCCACCACGATGATCAGGAAGCGGTACAGCGGATACGTCACGCCCAGGATATCGATCGTGCCCGACAGCCACGACGGCAGCCCCATGCTGATGGGCGCGGGGCCCCAGATGATGCGCGTCAGTTCGTTGAAGAACAGGATGAAGCCGAAGGTGGCCAGCACCTGGTCCAGATGGTCGCGCGGGTACAGCCGGGCCAGCGCGATGCGGTCCAGCAAGAAGCCCAGCGCAGCCATGCCGACGATGACGGCGGCGCCGGCCAGCAGGAACGAACCGGTGTGGCGGAACACGGTGGCCGCGATGAACGCGCCCATCATGTACAAGGACCCGTGCGCCAGGTTGATGAAGTTCATGATGCCGAACACCAGCGTCAGGCCGGCAGCCAGAAGGAACAGCAGAATGCCAAGCTGCAAGCCATTCAAGGCTTGCACGAGCAGCAGCGTCGCGGACATGGGGGTCACCTTTGCCGGGCGGCCTGCGCCGCCGCCAGCCTTACTTCATCACGCATTGGGCGGCGTACTGATCGGACACCTTGGCAAGGTCCGCGAAGATCGGCCCCTTGTTCACGAACGCGACCTTGCCGTCCGCGCCCGCCTGCACGTCGGCGCGGAAGAAGCCGGCCACCGGGAAGTGATTGGGCTGATAGCGGAATTCGCCGCGCACCGAGGCGAAGTCGGCCGCTTCCAGCGCCTTGCGCAGCGCGTCCTTGTCGTCGACCTTGCCGCCGGTTTTCTTCAGGGCGGAACCGATCAGCTGCGCCGCGTCGTAGGATTGCGCCGCATAGCTGGAGGGCTCGCGGTTGTATTTCTGGCGGAACGCGGTGGCGAACGCCTTGTTCGCGGCGTTGTCCAGATCGGGCGAGTACGGCACGTTGGTGACCGCGCCCAGCGCGTCCTGTTGCAGCGCGGGCAGCGTTGCGCCGTCGATGGTGTCGACCGACAGCAGCGGGATCTTGCCGAACAGCCCCGCCTGCCGGTACTGCTTGATGAAGTTCACGCCCATGCCGCCTGGAAAGAACACATAGGCCGCGTCGGGCTTGGCGTCGGCCAGCGCGGCCAGCTCCACCGAGTAGTCGGGCTGATTGACCTGCGTGAACACTTCGTTGGCGATCTGGCCTTTGTAGAAGCGCTTGAATCCCGCCATGGCGTCCTTGCCGGCCTGGTAGTTGGGCGCAAGCAGGTAGACCTTCTTGAAGCCCATCTGGTTGGCCATTTCGCCGCTGCCTTCGTGGCGCTGGGTGTTGTTCCAGGACGTGGAGAAGAAATAGGGCGAACAATCCTTGCCCGCCAGATTGGTCGGCCCGGCGTTCGAGCCCACCAGGAACACGCCCGCGCTGGTCACGGGCCGCACCACGGCCAGCATCACGTTGGAATACACCACGCCGGTGATGATCGGCACCTTGTCGCTTTGCACCAGCTTGCGCGCGGCCTGCACGCCCACTTCGGGCTTGAACTGATCGTCTTCCTTGATGATCTGCACGGGCACGCCGCCCAGCTTGCCGCCGCCTTGTTCGACGGCCAGCATGAAGCCGTCAAGCTGGTCCTGACCAAGCACCGAACCGGGGCCGGTCAGTGTGGTCAACAAGCCGATTTTCACATCGGCCAGCGCTGAGGCCGACAGGGCCATGCCCATGACCGCAGCGGCGGCCAGCGTGGTGGTGCGTTTCATGTTTTTTTTCCCTTGAGTTGCCGTGTGTGACGGTCGTGGTCGTGATGGCTGCGCCGCGCAAGGCGCCTATGGCTGCAACCCCGGCTCCAATCCAAAAAACGTCATCGTGTTGCGAAACAGGATCTTCTGCTGCACCTCGGGCACCAACTCTGCGTGCGCGACCAGGCGGCCCACTTCCTGTTCGCCCAGCGGGTAGGGGTAGTCCGAACCCAGCAGCACGCGGTCTTCGCCCATCACGTCGATCAACAGACGCAGCGAGCGTGGGTCGAACACGGCGCTGTCGGTATAGAAGCGGTCGGTATACGACGAGGGCAATTGCGGGCAATCCTGCCGGATGATGTCGCGATGCCGCCACGCGTTGTCCACGCGGCCCAGCAGGTACGCGAAGCTGCCGCCGCCGTGCGCAAAGCAAAGCTTCAGGCTGCGAGGAATGCGCTCGAACGCGCCGGACAGGATCAGCGACAGAATGCCCAGCTGCGTTTCAGCGGGCATGGACACCAGCCACGGCAACATCCATTTCTTCATGCGGCCGTCGGTCATCATGTCCCACGGATGCACCAGCACGGGGATGTCGTTGTTGGCGCAGTGGATCAGGAACTGCACCAGCGTCTCGTCGTCCAGATCGCGCGGGCCGACGTGGTTGCCGATCTGCACGCCCAGATGGCCGGCGGCGCGCGCGCGGCTGGCTTCCTGGCAAGCCAGCTCCAGATCTTGCAGCGGCACCTGCGCCAACGCCTTCAGGCGCGAGGGCGCATAGGCGCAATGTTCCAGCGCCAGGTCGTTCATGCGCGCGGCCCAGTCGGCGGCAGGCCGCGCGGGGTAGGTGTAGCCGAACATGATCGGCGTGGCGCACAGGATCTGCACGTCCACGCCATGGCGATCCATCTGCTCGATGCGCAGCGCGGGGTCCCACAAGGTGGCGTCCACCGGCCGGAACTCGCGCTCGCCCGCCATGATTTGGCCCGTGGCGCCATCGGCGTCAGGGCGCAGCCAGGGCGCGTTCACGGGATCAAGCGCCGCCGCTTCCTGCCGCGTGATCGGCGGGAAGAAGTGGGCGTGCATGTCGATTTTCTGGATCATGGATCTGGCTTTGCGTAGGAGTTGGGGCGCTAGGCGGGCGCGTGGCCCTTGCCGGGATGGATGTGGCCGCAGCCGGGGCAGGTGCGCTTGTCGGTGTTGTCGTAGAACGCCTGGAACAGCGGCGGCAGATCGGTGACGATGCTCTTCAACTGCACTTGAACGCGATGCACCAGATGGCCGCATTCGGGGCAATACCACTCGAAGCCGTCCATGAGACCCACGGGACGCTGGCGTTCGATGACCAGACAGGCGCTGTCTGCTTCCGGACGTTGCGGCGAATGGCGCACGTGCGGCGGCAGCAGGAAGATGTCGCCTTCTTTCAGGTCGACGCGTTCGGGCTTGCCGTCCACCCACAAGGACAGCCAGGCGTTGCCCCGCAGCTGATAGAAGAATTCTTCCAGCGGATCATCGTGATAATCGGTGCGGTGGTTGGGGCCGCCGACCACCGTGACGATGAAATCGGCGTCTTGCCAGATCTGCTGATTGCCCACGGGCGGCTTGAGCAGATGGGCGTGTTCGTCGATCCAGCGCTGGAAATTCAAGGGCGGGCCATAGGCGGGCATGAAGATCTCCGGGGAGCTTGGTTGGTGAAGTCTAGGCGGGCGGAGCGCCGGGGGAATAATAGAAATTGCGCGGTTGGATATGCGGCTTATCTATCGCGGGGTTTCCCGTAGACAGAGGCAGATGGGCGGGCAGCGTGGCCCGCGCCGGAAGGCTTATTGCGCGGGAAGGGCCGACGCCGGATCGCGTTGCGCGGTGATGGCTTTCAGGTATTCCACCAGGCGCTGGCACGCGGGCGTCATGGGACGATCGGCGCGGATGGAATAACCCACGTCGCCGAAGTCGCCGAACACCGTGGTGGGCAAGCGCGCGAGCAAACCCATGGACAGGAACTGCGCCGCCGCGTCATAGGGAATCAGCGCCAGCGCGTCGCTGTGCATCAGGATGCCGATGTTGGTCAGGAGCGATAGCGATTCGACATGGCGCGCGGGCAGGCGCAGGCCGGCGTCGAAGAACGTGCGTTCAATGGAGGCGCGCAGGGGCGAGGTAGGCGCGGGCAGGATCCAGATGTGGTCGATCAGGTCGGCCAGCGCGACGTCCTGCTCGCGCGCCAGGGGATGCTGCGCGCCGACCACCAGGCAAAGTTCTTCGCGGTACAGCTTGTGGTGATCGACCGCCACGCCCGAGATGGACGCCATGTCCGCGCCGGGCAGTCGGCCCACGACGATATCGACGTCGCCCGTCGCCAGCGCGGGCAGCAGTTGCGCCGACGGCCCTTCGCGCACGCTGACCTGAATGCCGGGGTGGTCGGTCATCAGGCGCGCGATGGCTTCGGGCAGCAGCTTGGCGCTGGCCGCGATCAGCGTGCCCACCACCACGTGGCCGCTGGCGCCGCCCAGCACGGCGTCGATGTCGTCGGCCATGTAGCGCACTTCGGCCAGCATGGCATGCACGCGCCGGCCGAGCACCAGCGCAAGCTCAGTCGGCGTCACGCCACGATTCGAACGTTCAAACAGGGTCGCGCCGAAAAAGGCTTCCAGGTCGTGGATGGCCTTGGTGACGGTGGGCTGGGTCAGGTGCAGTTCGCTGGCGGCGCGCGACAGCGAACGGCGCGCCAGCACGCGTTCGAAAATCTGGAGTTGATGCAGCTTCAGCTTGTGGCTGAGGGCATTGGGCGTGATGCGGAAATTCGACATGCTTGCGGTCGCCCGGGCGGCGCGCCGCGAGCCATCGTCCTGTTGCGGGTGTGAACGCAAAATGCCGTCGCCCATGGTGCGTGCGCCGCGTCGCCGTGCCGTCAGCGCGCCAGCGGCTTGTAGGCGACCGCCTTGATTTCAATCAGCAATTGCGGGTGCGGCAGCTGATGCACCGCGACGGTCGTGCGCGCCGGGCCATCGGCGTCGAAGAACTCGCCGTAGACGTGATTGTATCCACCGAAGTCGTTCATGTTGACCAGGAAAGTACTGATCTCGACGACGTCAGCCAGCGTGGCGTCGGCGGTGGCGAGGATGTCGCGGATGTTCTCGATGACCGCGCGCGTTTGCACGCGGATGTCCAGCGTGGTCGTGCCCATGGCGTCGACCTCGGCGCCGGCGATACGGTTGTCGGGCAGGCGCGAGCTGGTACCGGATACGTAGAGGAAGTCGCCCGCGCGCTTGATGTGCGGATACTTGCCGCGCGGGGTGGCCTTGCCGGCCACGACGGTGGCGCTGACGTTGGGTTGGTTCATTGCGGTGTCCTTTGAGTTGTTCTTTTGGTGGGCGGGGGATCAGAGCTTGATGCAGACGTTGGTGGGCTCGGTGTAGAAATGCAGCGAATGGCGGCCGCCTTCACGGCCGATGCCGGACAGGCCGCTGCCGCCAAACGGCGTGCGCAGGTCGCGCAGGAACCAGCAATTGACCCAGGCGAGACCAACCTTCATGGCTTGCGCCACGCGATGCCCGCGAGTCAGGTTCTGCGTCCAGACGGCGGCGGCCAGGCCGTACCGCGTGTCGTTGGCCAGCCGGATGGCCTCTTCTTCGGTGTCGAAGGGGGCGACGTGGCACACGGGGCCGAACACTTCTTCCTTGATGCAGCGCGCGTTTTCGCTCAGGCCGGTCCAGATGGTGGGTTGCACGTAGGCGCCGTCATCGCGTGCGTCGCCAAACACTGGCACGCCGCCGCCCGTCACCACCGTCGCGCCTTCTTCGCGCGCCAGCGCAAAGTACGACAGCACCTTTTCACGATGTTCGCGCGAGACCAGCGGACCCATTTCGGTGGCAGGGTCCAGCGGCCAGCCGATGCGCATGTCGCGGGCGCGTTGCGCCAGCGCGGCGACAAAACGTTCGTAGATGGGGCGTTCGACGTAGACGCGTTCGGTGCACAGGCAGACTTGTCCGCAGTTGGCGAAGACCGAGCGCGTGACGCCATCGACCGCCGCGTCGAAGTCGGCGTCGGCAAAGACCAGCGCCGCGTTCTTGCCGCCCAGTTCGAATGACACGGGCTTCACGCCCGGCGCCACGGCGCGCATGATGGCCGAGCCGGTGGCGGACTCGCCGGTGAAGGTGATGCCGTCGATGTCGGGATGCGTCGTCATGAATTCGCCTGCCGAGCCGGGCCCGAAGCCGTGCGTCAGGTTCAGCACGCCTGGGGGCAGCCCGGCCTGGTCGGCCACTTCGGCCAACAGCGTGGCCGTGCTGGGCGTGACCTCGGACGGCTTCATGATGACCGTGTTGCCAAACGCCAGCGCGGGCGCGACCTTCCAGGTCAAGAGCAGCAGCGGCAGGTTCCAGGGCGAGATCACGCCGACCACGCCAAGCGGCTTGCGGTAGGCGTAGTTCAGCGCCTGCCGTCCGTCGGGCGTATCGGTCATGTAGCTTTCCATGTCCAGCGTGCGCGCCAATTCCGCGAAGGCGCGAAAGTTGGCTGCGCCTCGGGGGATATCGATGTTCTTGGCCCACTCGACGGGCTTGCCGGTGTCGCCGATCTCGGCTTGCAGGAAGTCGTCGAAGCGGCGCGTGATGCCGTCGGCCAAAGCCAGCAGGTGATCGGTGCGCGCCGCCACCGATAAGGCGGCCCAGGCGGGCAATGCGCGATGCGCGGCGGCGACGGCGCGGTTGACCTGATCCTGACTGGCCTCGTGCACCTGCGCAATCAGTTGCCCGTCCACCGGGCTGAGTTTATTGAACGTGGACGCGCCGTCTTCAAAGCGGCCGTCTATGTAGTTGCGCAGCTGGCGGATCGTCACGATCAAGGCCCTTGTGTGGTTTCGGGCCGTGGCGGCGGACCCGTCGATGGGTATTAGGTACGTATACGTACTATATTGCGGATCATAGGCAGCGGCGCGATCCAAGTCAATGCACGTTTCCCGCAGCCTACAATCGGCACGCGCAACCCCTTGGACGCCAGATGACCTCCACCGCCCGACCCGCCGCGCCCCGCGCCCTGAAAAATTTCGATCTGACGCAAGTCGCCTCGCACCTGCTGCGGCGCGCCCACTTCCGCGCGGAGGCCTTGTTTGCAGAGGCCATTCCAGATGAAGATCTGACGCCTCGGCAGAAGGCCCTGCTGATCACCGTGTACCAGCACCCCGGTGCGACGCAGAACCGCATCGCGGAACTGATCGCGTTGGATCGCAATTCCTTTGCTGAAATGATCGCGCGCATGACCGCGAAGGGTTACGTGCGGCGCACACGCTCCGCGCAGGACGGACGCGCTTATGCACTGGAGATCACGGATGCGGGGGTGGCGTTATTGGCGCGCGTCCTGCCTAAGGATGCGCAGGTCGAAGCGCAGGTGCTGGCGCCGATTCCTGAGGAACTTCGGCCCGTGTTCCTGAAATGTCTGCGCTTGATGGCAGGATTGGAGCCGCAGGACGAAGCGTGATGCGCGCTCAGTTGCCAGTGGAGGGCGCAGGCGAGTCGGTGGGGGTTGGCTTGGTTGCGCTGCCGAAACGCAGCGCGAATTGCCGGGTGAACACCGCGCCAAAGAAGAAGATCTGCGCGGAATAGTAGATCCACAGCAGTAGCGCGATGAGCGATCCGGCCGCGCCATAGGCGGACACCGCGGCGCCCCGGCTCAGATACAGGCCGATGCCCCACTTGCCCACCAGGAACAAGGCGGCGGTCACGATGGCGCCAGGTATCACGTCCGGCCACGAGATCTTGGCGCTGGGCAACAGCTTGAAGATCACCGCGAAAAGCGCCACCACGACGGAAAAAGAAAACAGCGTCGACAGCCAATCGGCCACGGTCGCGAAGGTGGATGCCATCCACAGGTCGCCGTACAGCTTTTGCGCCGCGCCCAGCGCGGCGTTCACGGTCAGCGACACCAGCAGGAACAGCGCAAGCACCAGCACCAGTCCGAACGACAGCATGCGGCTGCGCACCATGCCCTGGATGCCGCCCTTCTGGTTGGCGGACACTTCCCACAAATCGTCCAGGCTGGCTTTCAGTTCGGCAAACGCGGTGGTGGCGCTGAAGATCAGCACAAAAATGGAGATCAACGCGGCGATCCAGCCGCCTCCCGATTCATGGGCGCTGGCCAACACGGTTTGGATCACTTCCGCGCCGCGTTCGCCGGTCAGGCTGCGCATCTGCTCGAACAGCTCGGACCGCACGGCGTCTTCGCCATAGAACGCGCCGGCCACCGCGATCACCAGGATCAGCATCGGCGCCAGCGAAAACACCATGTAAAGCGCCAGCGCGGCGCCTTTGCTGGAGGCACGGTGACTCGACCACTGATTGGCGGAGTCCATCAACAGCCCGCCGATCTCGGACGGACGCAAGGCTCGCAGGCTCTTGGGTAGGCGCATGGGGCTGCTCGGCTTGGGCGGAGGAAACTTCATTGTAGGGACGCATGCGCCGCAGCGAAACCGCAAGTTTGTGCGTAAACGTGATCGCGCCGGGGGGCATTCGGGCGGGTTGGAAACAACAGGCAAACATTGCGGCCGCTCAGACGCAATGCGTTCAGCGCGCACAAAAAGAAAAACCTCCGGGGCGAAGGTCCGGAGGTTTTTCGGATACTGCATTCCCCGGCTTGACGCCGGGGAGGCCGTGCAAGGAAAGCGGGACTTAGAAGTCCATGCCGCCCATGCCGCCCATGCCACCCGGCATGGCCGGGGCAGCGGGCTTGTCTTCGGCCAGTTCGACCACGGCGGCTTCCGCCGTCAGCAGCAGGCTGGCGACGGAGGCAGCGTTTTGCAGGGCGGTGCGGGTCACCTTGGTGGGATCCAGAACGCCTTGCTCAACCAGGTCGGTGTACTCGCCGGTTGCGGCGTTGTAGCCGTAGTTGCCCTTGCCGTTCAGCACGTTGCTGACCACGACGCTGGCTTCTTCGCCGGCGTTCGTGACGATGGTGCGCAGCGGCTCTTCCACAGCACGCAGGATCAGCTTGATACCGGCGTTCTGGTCAGGCGTGTCGCCCTTCAGTTCAGCGATGGCTTGCTTGGCGCGCAGCAGTGCAACACCGCCACCAGCCACAACGCCTTCTTCCACTGCGGCGCGGGTAGCGTGCAGGGCGTCTTCGACGCGAGCCTTCTTTTCCTTCATTTCGACTTCGGTGGCAGCGCCAACGCGAATCACGGCAACGCCGCCGGCCAGCTTGGCCACGCGTTCTTGCAGCTTTTCACGGTCGTAGTCGGACGTGGCTTCTTCGATCTGGATGCGGACTTGCTTGACGCGAGCCTCGATCGACTTGCTGTCGCCAGCGCCGTCGATGATCGTCGTGTTTTCCTTGCCCACTTCGATGCGCTTGGCTTGGCCCAGTTCAGCCAGGCCGGCCTTTTCCAGCGACATGCCGGTTTCTTCGGAGATCACCGTGCCGCCCGTCAGGATGGCGATGTCTTCCAGCATGGCCTTGCGGCGGTCGCCGAAGCCCGGAGCCTTGACGGCGGTGGTCTTCAGGATGCCACGGATGTTGTTCACAACCAGGGTGGCCAGCGCTTCGCCTTCGACGTCTTCGGCGATGATCAGCAGCGGACGGCTCGACTTGGCAACTTGCTCCAGCACCGGCAGCAGGTCACGGATGTTGCTGATCTTCTTGTCGAAAATCAGGACAAACGGATCTTCCAGCACGGCAACTTGCTTTTCCGGGCTGTTGATGAAGTAGGGCGACAGGTAGCCGCGGTCGAATTGCATGCCTTCGACGACGTCCAGCTCGTTTTCCAGCGACTTGCCGTCTTCGACGGTGATGACGCCTTCCTTGCCCACCTTGTCCATCGCGTCAGCGATGATCTGGCCGATGGAGGAATCGCTGTTGGCCGAGATCGAACCGACTTGAGCGATTTCCTTGCTGGTCGTGACCGGCTTGGATTGCTTCTTCAGTTCGGCGACGGCAGCGGCGACAGCCTTGTCGATACCGCGCTTCAGGTCGATCGGGTTGAAACCGGCGGCAACGTACTTCAGGCCTTCCATGACGATGGCTTGAGCCAGCACGGTGGCGGTCGTGGTGCCGTCACCGGCGTTGTCGGAGGTCTTGGAAGCAACGTCCTTGACCAGTTGTGCGCCGATGTTTTCGAACTTGTCCTTCAGTTCGATTTCCTTGGCGACGGAGACGCCGTCCTTGGTCACGGTCGGGGCGCCGAACGAGCGCTCCAGCACGACGTTGCGACCCTTGGGGCCCAGGGTGGTCTTAACAGCGTTGGCGAGAACATTCACGCCGCGGACGATACGCACGCGGGCGTCGTCACCGAACAATACTTGCTTGGCAGCCATTTCTTAGCTTCCTTCGAAAATTCGTTTGAGGCGGGGTTTACTGGACCACGGCGAGGATTTCGTCCTCGCGGATGACGAGCAGTTCTTCGCCATCAACCTTCACGGACTGGCCGGCGTACTTGCCGAACAGAACCTTGTCGCCAGCCTTCAGGTCGACCGGCAGAATCTTGCCGTCTTCGGTCTTCTTGCCGGGGCCGACGGCCACGACTTCGCCTTGATCAGGCTTTTCTGCGGCGCTGTCGGGGATGACGATGCCCGAGGCAGTCTTGCGCTCGTTTTCGAGGCGTTTGACGATCACGCGATCGCCCAGGGGACGCAAGGCCATGAGGAACTCCTGTTTACTTGATTGAAAGTGAATGATCGGTTAGCCCCGGGAGGGCTGTTAGCACTCACCGGTGTCGAGTGCTAATTATAGGGATGATGTTCTGAGGTTCAAGGGGGGGAGGGGCGGGTGTTACATATTGGCTTGCCAGGGTCGACAGCCACTTCACTCGGGATTTGCTTGTTGTCGAAGTTCATTCAATTTGAGATTTGGTTCATTGAACGCGCCAAATTGATTGTGATTCTCATTTGCACGTATACTCGCCGCCGTCCGGTGACACGCACCGGCTTCGAAGGCAAAGCCGCCGTGGTTGTCCGCTATTACCGAGAACTGCTCAAGTTTCTGCACCGGTCCGTTAACGACAGCGATGTCGCGGCGGATCTGGCTCAGGAAAGCGTTGCGCGTGTCTTGGCGGTGCAGCAGTCCGGCCAGGCTGTCGCAGAGCCGCGCGCCTTGTTGTATCGCACCGCGCGCAATCTCGTGATCGACCAGCATCGCCGTGACAATGTGCGCGGCCAGTCCGTTGCGCTGGACGACGAGTCGGCGGTGCAGCCCTACCTGACCGCCCCGCAGGCGCACGAGCCCGAGACGGCCGCCATATCCACGCAGCACACGCAGGCGTTGTTGAACGTCATCGGAGCCTTGCCTCTGCGCTGCCGCGAAGCCTTCATCCTGCATAAATTCGATGGCCTGCCGCAAGCCGAGGTTGCGCGCCAGATGGGTATTTCGCTGACCATGGTCGAACGCCACATCAAGACCGCGCTGCTGGCGTGCCGCCGCTGCCAAGACGGTGATGGCGCGAAGGAGGCGCGATGACGCTCGCTCCCCATCCCGAACGCCCTGACCTGGACGCTGAAGCGCTCGACTGGTTCGTGCGTTGCGGCGACGCGCCGACTGCTGAATTGCAGGCTTGGCTGGATGCCGATCCCGCGCATCGGCAGGCCTATGCACGCTGGGCCGAAGACTGGGCACAGCTGGACCATCTGCCCCATGCCGGCATCGCCGCGCTGAAGCACGACCTGGCCGATCAGAAGCACCACGCCTCGCGCGTCAGTGCCAGCGCCAGTGCCAACGCCAGCGGCCGTGCCTCATGGTGGACGGCGCTGCGCCGCTGGCCGCCGCAGGCAGCGCTGGCCAGCCTCGTGATCGCGGCGGGCGCCGCCTATCTGGCGTGGGCCCAATGGCATACGGCACCCGCGCTCTATGCCGAAACCTTTGTCACGGGCCGCGGCGAACAGCGCGACGTAACCTTGCCCGACGGCAGCCTGCTGCGTCTGGACACAGCAACACGCGTCGAAGTCACGCTGTACGAAAAACGCCGCGTCGTCAGCATCCCGGACGGCCAGGCCGTGTTTCAGGTGCAGGGCGATACGCGGCGCCCGTTCGACGTGCTGGCCGGCCCCTTGAAGATCACCGTCGTCGGCACCCGGTTCTCGGTGCGGCACACCACCGGTGTGCCGGGCGATGACGGCGTGCGCGTGGCCGTGGACGAGGGCCGCGTCAACGTAGCGCGTGCCGACGGCTGGCGCGGCTGGTTCAGCGCACCTGAAACGCTGACGCCGGGCCAGCAACTGCGCGCGGATGCAGCGGGTGACATGTCGCCCGTAACCGCCGTGGCGCCGGCCGGTATCGCCCCATGGCGCGACGGCATGGTCTCGTTTGACAACACCCCGCTCAGCCAGGCCCTGGCGGAATTCGAACGTTATGGTGCAACCGGCTTGCGCGTGCGCAGCCCGGCCGTCGGCGCCCTGCGGCTGACCGGCACATTCGACCCACGCAACCTCACCCACTTCAAACGCAGCCTGCCCAAGGTGCTGCCCGTGCAGTTGCTGCCGCAAGCCGGCATCACCGAGATCGCTGCGCTGCCCGCGCCATAAAAACTTCTGAAAGCCAGGTTGGGTTGCGCGTCCCTCGTGCGTCTACTTGAGAAGGATTCTTAATCTTCCTATCAGGAGACCACTGCATGTCCCGCTTTTGCATCCGGCCCGCCCACTTGGCCGTCAGCCTCGCCCTGCTGTTTGGCGCGGCATCGGCCCAGGCGCAACCCACGGCGACTGTCGAAATCAGCATTCCGGCGCAACCGCTTGCCCAGGCGCTGGACGCGTTGGCGCGGCAAGCCAAGCTGGAACTGATGGTGCAACCCACGTTGATCGCCGACAAGAACGCGCCGGCGCTGCGTGGCCGCTACACCGCAACAGCGGCGTTTGAGCGTCTGCTTGCTGGTTCCGGCCTGATCGCAGAATTTGACGGCGGCTCGGTCACCATCCGGCCTGTGCCGCGCGGCGATGTCACGCTGGATCCCGTGCTGGTCACGGGCCTGACGCCGTTCAGCGCCACCACCGAAGGCACGGAGTCGTACACGTCGCCCGTCACCACCATCGGCAAAGGCACGCAATCGCTGCGCGACATCCCCCAGGCGATCAGCGTGGTGACGCGTGAGCGCATGGACGAACAAGGCATGACGTCGATCTACGACGCGCTGGCCAACACCACCGGCATCACCTTGCAGCAAAGCCCCCAACTCGGTAAATACGTTTACTCGCGCGGCTTTCGCAACACCTGGTACCAGTACGACGGCGTGCCGCTGGAACGCGGCATGTATGGCCGGGCCAGCAACTACACGGGCGGCACCGCCATCTACGACCGCGTCGAAGTGTTGCGCGGCGCGTCCGGCCTGCTGCAAGGTGGCGGCGAGCCCAGCGGCGCCGTCAACTTCGTGCGCAAACGCGCGCTGGCCGAACCCGGGTTCAGTGTCACCGCTACCGCCGGCATGTGGGACCGCGTTGGCACCCAGTTGGACGGCGGCGGCGCGCTGAACGAAGCCGGCACCTTGCGCGGCCGCGCCTTCATGGATGTGGAAAAGGCCGGCTCGTTCATCGACCACGTCAAGAACACCAATCAGACCTACTACGGCACGCTGGAATACGACCTGACGCCGCAAACGCAGGTGAGCCTGGGCCTGAGCTATGAGATCGCCGATGGCACGCCGAACGTGCGCGGCATTCCTTCGTACAGCGATGGCAAAAAGCTGGACGTGGTGCGCTCGTTTTCGATGGAACCCGGCTGGAACCGCCGCCACTCCACCACGCAGACGACCTACTTCGACCTGACCCACCGCTTCAACGACAACTGGCAGGCCAAGGTCACGGCCGTCAACATGCGCGAACGGCTGAACATGAAGTTCGCCAGCTCGGTTGCCGAACTGGACCCCGTCAACAACTTCGGCTCGTTATCGGCCGAATCCACCCGCAACGACATCAAGATCGGCGGCATCGACGCCAACCTGATCGGCAAGATCGACGCCTTCGGCTTGCAGCATGAACTGGTGGTGGGCGCCAACTACGCGCGCAACAAGATCTCTACCGACTACGGCAGCAAGTCCGGCTATTACGTGGGTGATATTTTCAATATCGGCCAGCTGCGTGAACCCAGCCAGCAGGAACTGGACGACGCGTATCTGGAACACCGCGACGGCAAGAGCGAGCAATACGGCGTCTATACCGCCGCGCGCATGCAGTTGGCGCAGCCCTTGAAACTGGTCCTGGGCGGCCGCATGAGCTGGTACGACATTGTCTGGGACACGCACACCACCGGCAGCTACACAGACGACTCCATCTACAAGCAACGCGTGTCGGCGGAATTCACGCCGTACGCCGGGTTGATCTTCGACCTGTCGCGGGAATGGTCGCTTTACGCCAGCTACGCCGACATCTTCAAACCGCAAAGCGAGCGCGACAAAGGCGGCAACCAGTTAAAGCCGGTGCTGGGTTCCAACTATGAAATCGGACTGAAGGGCGAACTGCTTGATGGCCGCGTCAACACGACCATTGCGCTCTTTCGTATCGACCAGAAGAACCGCGCGCAGACCGACTACAGCAGCGACCCCGTATGCGACATGGGCTGGTATTGCTACATGGCCTCGGGCAAGGTGCGCAGCCAGGGCCTGGACGCTGAAATCAGCGGCGAGATCCTGACCGGCTGGAACCTGTTCGCAGGCTACACCTACAACACCACCAAGTATCTGCAAGACGAGTCCAGCCAGGGCCAGCCGCTTAATCGCTTCACGCCCAAGCACATGCTGCGGCTGTGGAGCACCTATCGCCTGCCGGGCGAATGGAACCGCTACACGCTGGGCGGTGGCGTTAACGCCGAAAGCGGCAGCTACGACACCGGGTCCGTGCGAATCGACAACCCGGGACGTGCGGTGTGGAGCGCATTCGCCCGATACCGCATCGACAAGAACTGGGCGGCGTCGGTCAACGTGAACAACATTTTCGACAAGCGCTACTTCACCAATGTGGGTACCAATAACGGCGGCTTCTATGGAGACCCGCGCAACGTGATGTTGACGCTGCGCGGCACGTTCTAAGGCGCCGGCGCCGATCGCATTCGCTGGAGAGCTTCACACCATGGTCCGTCATCTGGACCTTGCCGTATCGGTGACCCTGGCAGGCAGCGCGGTTGCCGCCCCGTCGTTCAACTGCGCCAAAGCCTCCGCCCCGTTCGAAAAGTCGCGTTGCGGCAACTGGATGCTGGGCGACCAGCACGCCGTACGACGCCCTGCTTTCGGGCATGCGTTCGCGCCTGGCGTTTCTGAAAGCCATCAATCCGCAGCCCGCGCCGGGATTTGCCGGTAAATGGAAAAACCTGACAGGCGAAATCGAGATCACCCAGGGCGCCGATGGCCAGTTGATGGTGGCGGGCAATGCCCCGGCCGTACACCGGCCGTTGGGGCTGCGACCTGAGCGGCCGCAACACTGGTCGAACGCCGCTCAACTTGGGATGTGCGACATGCAGGTTGCGATCAAACATAGGTGTCAGCGCAGGGCCGGTTTGGCTTTCGCGCTCATCCATGCCAGCCGTGGTTCAACGCATCGGGGCAGCGATATAGGGATGTTGGCAGGGATGCTGGATGTAGAATGAGATACATTCCCATTAACAGTCCAGTTACCCGCTGCGCCGCACATGCTCCCGCGTTCCACGCTTTCATCGGACCCGCACCTTCTGGTCCGCATCTATACCGAAGACAGGCCATGGCTGCTCGGCCGCCTCTACACCCGGCTACGCAACATCGAAGATGCGGAGGACGTCGCGGGCGACACGTTCGTCCAGCTGATCCAGAACCCGATGCTCGCCTCCGCACGCGAGCCCCGCGCGCTCATCATCACCATCGCGAAGCGGCTGATCTGGAAACTGTGGCGCCGCCGGGAACTGGAAACCGCCTGGTTCGAAAGCCTGCTGGACAAGGGCGAGCAGTTCGCCCCGTCGCCGCAGGAGCAGCTCATCATTCTGCAGACGCTGCACCAGGTGGACCAGATGCTCGATGGCCTGTCCGCCAAGGCCCGCGCGGCCTTTCTATACAGCCAGCTCGACGGCCTGACGCACAAGGAGATCGCCGTCGCGTTGGGCGTATCGGTAAGCATGGTGCGGCAGTACATCTCGCAGGCGCTGCTGCGCTGCTATGCGCTGGCGGAGGCAACATGAGCCGCCAGCGGGCAACTACCGACGCTGCCGAACGCGCGATTGGCTTCTGGCTGAAGCTGACGTCCGGCGAGGCGACGGACGCCGACCACAGCGCATGCGCTGCGTGGCGCGCGGCCGACCCCGCCCACGAACGCGCTTGGGCACAACTTCAGCAAGGACTGAGCAATTCAGTGGGACGGCTGGAAGCCGTGATGAAGAATAAGCATCACGCCTTGCGACGCACGCTGGTGCGTCCCATGCGTCGCCGCGTGCTGCTCAATGCCGCCGGCCTGGTGGGGGTGGCGGCGGCCGGGGCCTGGGTGGCGAACCGGGTCTCTCCGCTGAGCAATCTGGTGGCCGATCTAGGCACCGCCACTGGAGAGCGCCGGGAGTTCACCCTTCCGGACGGCAGCCTGTTGACGCTGGACGCGCGCAGCCGGGTAGATCTGGAGTTCACGGCACAGACACGCAGCGTGTGTCTCCTGGAAGGTGCCCTGGCGGTGCAGCCGCGCACGGGCCTCCCCGCATTGTTCAACGTGCATACACCGCACGGCCAGGTGCGCAGCGCAGGTGCCGGCTTCATGGTTCGGCTGGAGACGCAGGCCAGCGTGGCGGTGGCTTTGCAAAACAGTATCGAGGTCCTCCCGCGCGAAGCCGAGCGGCTGACGCTGGCCTTCGGGCAAGGGGTGCGTTTTGGCGATGCCTGGGCGGACCGGCCGCAACCGATGGAAGACGCGGCGTCGTGGCGCGAGGGGTGGCTCAAGGCCCGCGACCAGCCGCTGGGCGAGATTGCGGCCGCGCTAGGTCGCTACCGGCCGGGCCTTTTGCGCGTGAGTCCCCGTGCCTCCGCCCTTGCTGTGTCCGGCCTGTACCCGCTGGACGATACCGACCGCGCGCTCAGCGCGCTGGAACATACCTTGCCGGTCACTGTCAGCCGCTACACGCGTTGGCTGACTTTGATCGACGTACGTCAGGCCTGACCGGCATTTTCATTTTTTTCGCATGAGGACTGTCACTTTTCCGATCTCGCGGCACATGTCTACATATCGCTGTGCGCAACGTATCGGAGATCTTCATGCGCATATTTCCTGTTCCCCATGTTCTATGCGCCGCCCTGGTCCTGGCGGCATCCAGCTTCACCCTGCCGGCGTATGCCCAGCCGCTCGCGCCCATCGCGTTCGATCTGCCCGCCGGCAGCCTGGACGCCACCTTGACCGAGATCGCGCGGTTGAGCCGGACCGTGGTGTCCTACGATCCGCAGCTCGTGCGCGGCTTGAATGCCCCTGCCGTGCGGGGCCTCTACACCACGGACGCGGCGCTGCGTGCAGCCTTGGCGGCCAGCGGGCTCGAGTCAACGCGGGCCGGGGATGGCACGTTGACCCTGCGGCGTGCGCCGAGCGCCCAGACCACCACGCTTGCGCCGGTCACGGTGTCCGGCATGCTGCCGCCGGTGGACACCAGCGGCACCTACGTCGTGCAGGCGACGAACAGCGCCACGCGCCTGAACCTGTCGCCGCGAGAAACCCCACAATCGGTGACGGTGGTGACGCGCCAGCGCATGGACGACCAGTCCATGCAGAATCTGGACGACGTGCTGCACGCGACCACCGGCATTTCGGTGGGGCAGAGCGGTTCCGAGCGCTCGGTGTACCAGGCGCGTGGCCAGCAGATCGACAACCTGCAGATCGACGGCGTGCCGGTCAACATCACCAACCCGTATTCGTTCGACGCCATTAATAAACCCACCACCGAGATCTACGACCGGGTCGAGGTGGTGCGCGGCGCCACGGGCCTCTTGGAGGGGGCGGGCAATCCGGCAGCCGCGATTAACATGGTCCGCAAGCGGCCCGGCTTCGAAACGACGGGAAGCATGACGCTGTCGGCGGGTTCGTGGGACAGCTACCGCAGCATGCTCGACGTGTCCTCGCCTCTGAACGACGCCAAGTCACTGCGCGGACGCGCCGTGATGGCCTACACCAACTCGGGCGACTTCCAGCAACATGCGGGCAAGGAGAACTCGCTTTTCTACGGCATCCTGGAGGCCGACATCACGCCCGCAACCACGGTGACGGCGGGCCTGACTTACCAGAAGGATCGCAACCAGGGTTATGACTGGTCCGGATTGCCTACGCGGGCCGACGGTTCGTTCTACCCGATGGCGCGCAAGACGGCGCTGGTCGGCGACTGGAACTACGTGAACAAGCGCAACACAAACCTGTTCGCCGACATCAAGCACGAATTCGACAACGGCTGGAAGTTCACCCTGGCCGGAAACTGGCTGTCCGCCAAGTCGGACTTCCTGGGCAACTACACGCAGCGCACCACTGGCGACCTCTTCACACTGAATCCGCGTCTTTTCCACTTCGACGATACGCAGTGGGGCGTGGATGTCTATGCGTCTGGCCCGTTCCAATTGCTGGGTCGCCAGCATGAGCTGGTGGTGGGCGCCTCTACGCGCAAGGACGATTTCGACTATCACGGCGGGCGCGACGCCAGCTATCACTATCTGGTCGACATGAACGACCTGGGCGCCTTCGATCCGCCCGCACCGACTGGACTGGACGTGGACATGTGGCAGTACAACATCACGCAGAAGCAGCAGGGCATCTACACAGCCGGCCGCTTCAGCCTGACCGACAGCACGACCTTCCTCCTGGGCGCGCGCATGAGCTGGTTCGAATCGGACCGCTTCGCGCAGACCACCGTGCGCACGGAAAGTCGCTATGAGCAGCGCGGCAAAGTCACGCCGTATGCCGGCGTGGTGCAGGACCTGAATGAAAACCTGTCGGCCTACGCCAGCTATACCGAAATCTTCAAACCGCAGGAGAACATCGGGGTCGATGGCAGCGTGCTGCCGCCGATGACCGGGCAGAATTACGAGATAGGCCTGAAGGGCGAGTTCATGGACCGCCGGGTGAACGCGGCGCTGGCCGTGTTCCAGACGGACCAGAAGGGTCGGGCCGACCCCGTCTACGAAATCGACCTGTGCCCCCCGGGCGTCCTTTCTTGCTTCCGCGCCGCTGAGAAGGTGCGAAACCGCGGCGTGGACTTTGAGATCAACGGCGCCATCACGCCGGCCTGGAACGTCAGCCTGGGCTACACGTACACCCAATCGAAGTACGCGCAGGGTCCGCAGTCCGGCCAGACGTTTGCGAGCACTTTTCCGCGCCACATGCTGAAGGTGAGCACCGACTACCGCTTGCCGGACCAATGGAACAAGTTGCGCGTGGGCGGCTCTGTCTATGCGCAGAGCGGCATCTTCAATGCCAGCGCGCCGGGCGAAAACGATTACAGGATCTCGCAGGGCGTCTACGCCCTTGTCGGCCTGCACGGGGTCTACGACGTCAACAAGAGCCTGGCGGTGCAGTTCAATGTGGACAATCTTTTCGACCGGCATTACTACCAATCGGTGGGCAACACCAACTACTTCAATTACTTCGGCCAGCCGCGCACGTTCCGGCTGGCGCTACGCGCTACGTTCTAGCCGCCCCGGACCGGGGGGGGGCAGGGCCCTCTCCCGGGACTCAACCTTGGAAACTCGGGATCACCGCGGCGCCAGTGCCCTGGCGCGATCGCTTCGTTGCAAAGCGATAAATATTTGTCGATAATCGGAAGTAATTCTTATTTAGATTTCTGCATCTCCGGATGGCGAGAAGTCTCTTACCGCTGTGGCCCGTGAGATGCCTACTTCAAACATCGAATCCCTTTACAGCAGCCATCATGGTTGGCTTCAGGGTTGGCTGCGCAGGCGCCTCGGCGATTCGTCCGATGCTGCTGACCTGGCGCATGATGCGTTTCTGCGACTGCTTCAGAGGCCTCGCCGTTTCGACAGCATGCCGGAAGCCCGGGCCTATCTGCGCTCGATGGCCAGCGGCATGTGCGTGGACCTGTGGCGGCGGCGCCAGATCGAACAAATGTGGCTCGAAGAGCTGGCCGCGCGGCCCGAGGCGATCGCTCCGTCGACGGAACATCAAGCCATCGTGGTCCAGGCCCTGCTGGAAATCGACACTATGTTGCGCAGCATGCCGGTCAAAGCCGCCAACGCCTTCGTGATGGCCGTCGCGTGCGACATGACCGACAGGGAAGTGGCCGAAGAATTAGGCGTGTCCACCCGGATGGTTCGCAAGTATGTATCCCAGGCCATGCTGCATTGCTTGATGCTGGAAGCGCGCGGCGTGGCGGCTGATCTGCCGGCGCACGCATCCCGATGGGCGGGCGTTGAGCCCGGCGCCAGCTGATGCAGAGACGGCGCCGTTCTCATGAAAACTGACCTGTCCTTATCGCCGCCAGCGCGGGAACCTTCATACCAGGTCCTGGAGCAGGCCGCTGAATGGTTTGCGCTGCTGCGCTCCGGCGAGGCTACCGATGAGGAAAAGCGGCGATGGCAAAGCTGGCTGGACGGTGCGCCGGAGCACCTTAACGCATGGCGCTACGTCGAGCGCATCAGCGGCCAGTTCAGTGCGGTCCAGGCAAGCTCCAGTCGCGAAGCCGCCGCAAGGGGCTTCTGTGCGGCAAACACCCGCATGGCGCGCCGCCGCCAAACCCTGCTCGGATTGGGCGCCCTGGTCAGTACCGGCTTGTCGGGCTGGGCGGCTTGGCGACTGACCCCGTTGCCCTGGCTGGCGGTCGCGATGTCTGCGGATTACCGCAGCGCCACGGGAGAGGTGCGCCGCGTCGCGTTGGCCGACGGCTCGCAGGTGTGGCTAAGCGCTGCTAGCGCTTTCGACCTGGATTACGGCGGTAGCCTGCGTCGTTTGCAACTGCTTGCGGGAGAAATACTGATACAGACCGCCCCGGACCTGGACCGGCCATTTGTCGTCGATACGCCGCAGGGAAGGGTGCGCGCGTTGGGGACGCGCTTCACCGTGCGTCTGGACGGCGAGGAAACGTTGGTGGCCGTCTACAAGGGAGCCGTCGAGGCCCGCACCGCCGACACGGGCTGCGCCCGCATCATCCAGACCGGCCAGCAGATGCGTTTTACGGGCGAGAGACTGGCGGGAGTGGAATCCGCCGACCCGGCGCGCGAGGCCTGGGCACGAGGCATCCTGATTACCAACAACACACCCTTGGCGGAAGTTGCACGCGAATTGCAACGCTACCGTGGGGGTGTGTTGCGCGTGGCTCCCGAGATCGCGCACTTGCCCGTGATCGGCAGTTATCCCCTTGCGGATCCGGACCGCGCGCTCGCCATGCTTGAGGCCGTCCTGCCCATACGCATCAAGCGCACCCTGCCTTGGTGGGTCAGCATCCAGCCCAGGCAGGGCCCGGTCTAAAGCCTCTGACTTCAAGCCTCTGACTTCAAGTCTCTGACAACAGGCCTCTGACGACAGGCCAAGCATGCCTGCGCCCGCGCGGACCGCGCGGCCATGCAAATAAACAAACTCTTTTAGCGAATTGGTTCCGCTTTTGGGGCGCTCATTCGATTCTCTTTATGAGAGCGAGCGTTGTTGTGATTCTGTCGGCCGTTCTCGTCGATAAACCCTAAGGAACCCAGTTCGTCATGCTCCATCATTCCGTTCGCGCCGTGCTACAGCCTGCGCCCCTCTCCCTGCGTCCGCTGTATCGCCAGCCCGTTCCATTGCGCATGACCTGGACGGCGCGTCTGGTCCAGTTGGTGCTGGTGGGCGGCAGCCTGGCCCTGGCCAGTGCGCCGCGCGACGCCGCGGCGCAGACGGCTCCTTCGGCACAGGCGGCGGAGTCTGTGCGGCGCTACGACATTTCGCCTGGTCCGCTGGGCGCGGTGCTGGCGCGCTTTGTGAGTGAATCGGGAGTCCTGGTCGCCGGCGCCGGCGAGCTTGCGCAGGGCAAGAGCAGCCCTGGCGTGTCTGGCGAGCTGGAGGCGCGGGCGGCACTGAATGCCTTGCTGGCCGGCACGGGGCTGACCGCGGCTCCCGGCGACGCGGGCAGCTACGTATTGCAGAGGGTTCCCATCGGGGCGGAGGGCGGCGTGACCACGCTGGCGCCCGTGGCGGTGCAGGGCGATTCGTTCAACGCCACGGAGGGGTCCCACAGCTACGCCATGACCGGGCCCCTGTCGGTAGCGACCGGCCTGCCTTTGACGCTGCGGGAGACGCCACAGACGGTAAGCGTCATGACGCGTCAGCGTATTGAGGACGAAGGCATCGACAGCATCGAGACGCTGCTGGACCGTACCCCCGGCATCTCGGTGCAGAACATAGGCGCCAGCCGCTTTTCGGTGCTGTCGCGCGGCTACGGCATCGACAACTACCAGTTTGACGGCGTCGTGACCGCCACCGACATCGTGTCGCAGAACATTCCGCAAAGCCAGGCGGATCTGGCGATCTACGACCGGGTGGAAATCCTGCGTGGCGCGACCGGCCTGCTGACCGGTGCCGGCGACCCGTCCGGCACGATAAATCTCGTGCGCAAGAAGCCAACGCGCGAATTCCAGGGTTACTTGAGCCTCAGCGGCGGCACGTGGGGCCGAGGCCGGGGCGAGGTCGATGTCGGCGGCCCGATCAATGACGCTGGCACGGTACGCGGACGCTTCGTCGCCGCGCACGAGCAGGGCGACACCTATATTGACTACTACAAAGAAAAGAAGACCGTGCTCTACGGCGTGCTTGAGGCAGACCTCACGCCGAACACGATGCTGACGGCGGGGCTGGACTATCAGAAGAGTGATCCGCGCGGGCAGTCATCCACAGGTTTGCCCCTGTTCTACTCCGACGGCAAGCAGACGGACTTCGACGCTTCAGACAATGCCGCCGCGCGCTGGAATACCAACGAGATCCAGGTCTACAACGCTTTCCTGAACCTGGAGCATCGCTTCGTCAACGACTGGAAGCTCAAGTTCTCGGGCAACTACATGTACGGCGAACGCGAATTCTCGGCCGCCAATGCAAGCTGGGGATTCGTCGACCGCGCCAGTGGCGGCGGCGCCCGTTTGTATGGCGGGCTTGGCAGCGCCCGCCAGCGGCAATCGGGCTACGACCTGCAGACATCCGGGCCCTTCGAACTGTGGGGCAGGAAGCATGAAGTCGTGCTGGGCATGAACTGGTCTGAGTTCAAGAACTTTCACGAGCCGATGTCGGGCGCAGGCATCGAAGGCCGCGCGGTCAACATCTACAACTGGGACAACGAGACGGCCGGTCCGAACTTGTCGGGCCAGAAGCTCATGGACTACGACGGCTGGCAGAAGCAGCAGGGCGTCTACTCTGCGCTGCGCCTGAAGCCCACTGACGATCTGGCGGTCATCATGGGCGCGCGGGTCAGCAATTATCGCTACAAGCTTTCGCAGATCTACGTGTCGCCGGCGCTGGCGCGCAACAATAAAATCACGGAAATGAGCGAGAGCGGCGTGGTCACGCCCTACGCGGGTGTGGTGTATGACCTGAACGAGCAGCACTCTGTCTACGCCAGCTATACCAGCATCTTCAGGCCGCAGGGCTCGCGCGACCGCAACGGCAACGTGCTCGATCCGCGCACCGGCGACAACTATGAAATCGGCCTGAAGAGCGAGTTCTTCGGCGGCCGCCTGAACAGCGCCGTCGCGCTTTACCAGATTCGTCAGGACAACCTGGCCGAGCCGGACCCCGGCCAGACCGTGCCGGGTACCGTGAACGAGCCAGCGTATCGCGCGGTGAGCGGCGCCAAGACCTCGGGTCTGGACATTGAATTCAATGGCGAGCTGACCCCGGGCTGGCAGGCGGCGGTGAGCTACAGCTACAGCGCTACGAAGGACGCCGATGGTCAAGCCATTCGCACCGTCTTCCCGCGCCACATGGCCAAGCTCTGGACCACTTACCGCCTGCCTGGCGATTGGCACCGTCTGACCGTGGGCGGTGGGCTGAACTGGCAAAGCCGCATCTACTACACCGCCACCACCTCGTCGTTGCCTGGCATCACCCTCAATGGCGAGCAGCCGGCGTATGTCGTCACGAATCTGATGGCGCGGTACGACTTCAACCGCCAGCTTTCCGCCACGCTCAACGTTAACAACGTGTTCGACAAGAAATACCTGCAGGGCTTGGACACGACCTTTTACAGCGGTACCTACGCGCCGACTCGCAACGCGATGCTGACCCTGAAGTATCAGTTCTGAAGAGGATGATCGATGACCCGTCCAGAAAAGCGCGGCGCCGCGATTGCGCCAATGGAGATGTCCAGGTCGGTCACGCTTCGAATCGCGGCCGCCCTGCTGGGTGGATACGCCTTTACCTGGGGGTTCGTTTCCTTGGGAGTCGCGGTGACGTTCGCGGCCGGCATGGCGTTCCATGATGCGGAGCACATGAGCTACATCCTGGGCTTTCTTATCTATCTGGTGGCGTTTC
Organism: Achromobacter piechaudii NBRC 102461; assembly: GCF_001571245.1. Classification (GTDB taxonomy): domain Bacteria; phylum Pseudomonadota; class Gammaproteobacteria; order Burkholderiales; family Burkholderiaceae_B; genus Achromobacter; species Achromobacter piechaudii. Next base: position 576,499 of record NZ_BCTK01000006.1, read on the forward strand.
TGTGGGCTTTCGCGGCCCGCAGCCTGAAGCGCGTCTGGGCCGTGCTGGCTGGCGGCGGCGCCGCGATGGCGGTGGCAGCGTCCTGCGTGCAGTATTTCAAGCTCGTCTGAGCGTCGGAGAGAAGACGATGTTCCAGAACTTTCGCCTCAGCATGGCGTGGCTGCACACCTGGTTTGGCCTTGTGCTTGGGTTTGTCCTGATGGTTGTGTTCTTTTTCGGGGCCTTGTCGGTGTTCGACCGCGAGATAGACCGCTGGGCTATCCCCACCACGCGCTTCGCACCGCCGCCCGCGCCCTCGTTCGATCAGATGCTCAAGCCGCACCTTGAGCGCATGCAGCCGTCGGCGGACCGTATCGAGCGCATGCGCTCGCAGGTGAACGGGCCTTTGCCCGAACGATTCGATATCCCGAAGCGTTGGGGCTTTTACTCCACGCACCGCGACCCCGTGCTGGGCCTCTTCGTAGGCTATGAAGTGCCCAACGCCAAAAAGCCGGAAACGACGATCTGGGCACGACGCACCATCGATCCGCGCACGGGCGACGCGCTGCCCGACGACCACCTGAAGATCGGCAGCAGCTTTTTCTATCCGCTGCATTACAGCCTGACTTGGTACTGGAAGGGGATGGGCTATTGGGTCGTGGGGCTGGCCGCCCTGGCGATGATGGCGGCGCTTGTCAGCGGCGTGGTCATGCATCGCAAGATGTTCCGCGAGCTATTCACTTTCCGGCCGCGCAAGAACGGGCAGCGCAGCCTGCTCGACCTGCACAACCTGACCGGCGTGGTCGCGCTGCCGTTCCATTTCTTCTTTGCTCTTACGGGGCTGATCATTTTCGCTGGCATTTACTTCCCCGTGACGCACACCCAGCTTGAGCCTCTGCACGAATACAGCGAGCTTGAAGAGGCACGCGAAACAGGCTTGCCACATGAACGGGCCGGCGTGGCCGCGCCGCTCGCGTCCGTGGATGCGATGGTGGCCGAGGCGCGCCGGCGTTGGGCAGCCCGGGGCATGGAGGGCGAAGTCGGATTTTTGGCCGTGCAGTACCCGTACGACACCAACGGCTACGTCAGCATCTTTCGCGCGGGCACCGACCGGATAGCTCTAACCGGCGAGGGCGTGCACTTCAAGGCGGCAACCGGCGAAGTGCTGCGGGTCGATCCGCCGCCGTCGGCGGTGGACAGGCTCAACGAGTTCCTGACTGGGCTGCACTTGCAGCATTTTCGGCACTGGCTGCTGCGCTGGCTGTATCTGTTTGGCGGGTTGACGGGTAGTGTCTGCATCGCCACGGGCCTCATTTTCTTTGCGGAAAAGCGCAAGAAGCAGCATGCCAAGGCGGGTAGCCAAACCAGCCGCGTCGTCGATGCCTTGGCTGTGACCACGGTGACGGGCATGGCGATCGCGGCGGCAGCCATGCTGGTCGCCAACCGCTTGTTGCCCGAGGCGTTGCCGCCGAACTGGCCCGATCGCGGCGCCCTGGAACAGTACCTTTTCTGGGGCGCCTGGGCGCTGGCCATGGCGCACGCGTTTCGGCGCTCGGGTGGGGTCGCGCAGGGGCTATTCAACCCCGCCTGGCGCGAGCAGTGCCACGCCATCTGGATGCTGGCCTTGGCGGCGGTGCTGCTGAACTGGCTCAGCACGGGCGACCATCTCTTCAAGACTCTGCGCGAGCAATACTGGCCCGTAGCTGGCGTGGATCTTTTTTTGTTGGGTGCGGCGGCGGTCGCGGCGTTCGCTGCGGGCCGGCTCAAACGCCGGCAAGACGCCCGGGCGCCCAAGCGGGTGGGAAGGGAGCCCGTCAATGACTGACGCGCTGATGCTGTTGGTGGCTTTGCTAGCGGCCGTGGCCGGCATGGGATGGCTGGCGCTGGCGATGCAAGTGCATTGGGAACAGGCCTGCGGCGACGTGCCGTGCGCGCCTCGGAATAGAGCTTGCCTGCGTGTCCTGGGCGGTGGGGGCCTGGCTGCGTCGTTGGCCTTGTGCTTGGCGGTCGACCATGCCTCCATGGCCACGCTGGTGTGGGTCATGAGCTTGGCCGTGGCTGCGGCGTCTGTTGCCTTCACGTTGGCATGGCGGGCGAGATGGCTGCGGGCGTTAGCCTGGGTAACCGGGTCGATTGAGTTCTCAGCTTCACGAAGGCAAGAATCGCGCGGTCGATTGGATTGACATCGCCGCGCGATGAGCCGACTAGTAGGCGGCGCGGTAGATGTCCAGCGCCTGGCCCTCATCAATAGGCAATGGGTTATTCATCAGCAGGCGTTGCTGCCCCATTGCGGCGCTTGCCAAGGTGGGCAAGTCGGTCTCTGCAATGCCGACGGCTCGCAGGCCCTGCGGCAGGTCAGCCTGGCGGATCAGGTCTTCCAGGAAGGCGATGAAGGCGGCCGCGCCGCTCGCGTCATCCGCGGCCGGCGGCAAGCCCACCGCCCGGCCCAGTTCGGCGTAAAGGGGCGCTGCGGCCTGCGCATTGAAATGCAGCACAGCGGGAAGCACCAGCGCGTTGGACAGGCCGTGCGGCACATGGAATATGCCGCCGACCGGGTAGGCGAGCGCGTGCACGCCGCCCACGGGGGCATTGGCGAACGCCTGGCCGGCCAGCATGGCGCCCAGCAACATGTCGGAGCGCGCCTGCAGATTGGCGCCGTCGCGGCAAACGGTGATCAGGTTGGCGGACAGCAGCTTCAACGCCAGGACGGCCAGGTGATCGGACAGCGGATTCTTCAGGCGCTTGCTGGTGTAGGCCTCGATGGCATGGACCATGGCGTCCACGCCGGTGGCGGCGGTCGCGGAGGGCGGCAAGCCAACCGTCAGTTCGGCGTCCAGAAAGGCCGCGTCGGCATAGAGCTGCGGCGCGACCACGCCGCTCTTGGTGGTGGCGCCGGTGGTCACGATCGAGATCGGCGTGACTTCCGAGCCCGTGCCCGCCGTGGTCGGCACCTGAATCAGCGGCAAGCGCTGCCCTTGCACCTGGTTGACGCCATACATGGCGGACAGCGGCTGATCGCTCTTGCACAACAATGCCACCAGCTTGGCCACATCCATGGATGAACCGCCGCCAAAGCCGATGACCACATCGGCGTCGAACGCGCGTGCGCGTTCGGCTGCCGCCTGTACCACGGCTTCGGGCGGATCGGCGACGACATCGTCGATCACCAGCGTCTGCCAGCCGTTGTCCGCCATGCTGTCCAGCGCGGGTTGCAGCGCGCCGCTGCGATTGAGAAAGTTGTCGGTGACGAGCACCGCGCGCGCGCCGGCAAGGCGTTCGCGCAGCAGGGCGCCCAGGCGGCGCGCCAGGCCCGGTTCGACAAGAATGTGGGGGACAGTCTGGAATGAGAAGGCGGACATGGGATCAGGAGAATTCGTTGATGATGGTTTGCGCCACGTCTTCGAGTGACGATCGCGTGGCCATGGCGCGGCCCTGGATACGGCGGTGCGCTTCGTTTTCGGTAATACCTTCGCGTGCGATCAGCAGCGTCTTGGCCGTGGCGACCTTGCTGACAGCGGCGTAACGCCCTTCGAGCTTGCGCATATGGGCCATCGTGGCGGCCTGCTGGCGCCAGGCGGTGCGCGCCAACAGCAATTGCGTCAACAGACCAAAAGGGCGGATCGGTCGTTCGATGACGCCGGTGCAGCCGCTATGCAGCACCAGTTGCAGCGTCGCGGGGTTCTCGTACTCGACGATACCGACCAGCGGCGGGCTCAATGCGTTAAGGCCGTCGGCCAGCTTCTGGATGGCATCGCGATAGTCTTCTTCGATGGGCAGAACGACCACGTCGGCGTCGGTGCAGAGCTTATCGGGCGGCGGCCATTGCTGGGTCGGCACACAGCCAATGCGCTTCAGATGCGACATCAACAGCCGCGATTCGGCGTCCTGCGGGTGCAGGACCAGCACGCGCAGGCCGTTGAGTTCGCGCAGCGCCGTGGTGCTGCGGCCGGGCCGGGACAAGGAGGCAGTCACGGTAGCGCCAGGGCCTCGGGGTCGAGCGCATGGTCCACGAGGTACGGCACCGGCCGTACCGCGGCGCGCGCGGCGTAGATGATCTCGAACTGACGTTGCGCATCGATGCGGGCGATGCGCGGCCAAAGCGAGGTGTGTTGTGTATCGCCATCGATGGTGACCAAACCTTGGGGCGCTTCGAACTGGGCGCCGTCCAGGGCACGTACGAGATCGGGCAGGACAAGACCGCCCGCGCGGCGTGCGGCGTGCGCCACCAGATGAACCTGGGAATAGGCGGCTTCGGCGCCCGCCGTGATCGGGCTGTCATCGCCGAAGCGCGCATGGTAGGCCTGGGCGAACCGGCGGCTGGGCGCGGTGTCCAGCGACGCGAAGTACGGCGCGGCCGTGATGTGGCCTTCCGCCTGTTCGGCGGTGAGCGCCGCCACGTCGGTCTCGTTCGTGGCCAGGCTGACGATGGGCATGCGCGCCGGGTCCAGGCCCAGCTCGCGGTAGGCGCGATACAGCTTGACAATGTCCCGACCAACCATGGTCGAGTAGATGGCGTCCGGACGCAACGCCACCGCGCGCTTCAGGACCTCGGCAAGGTTTTCCTGGGGCGCGTTCAACGGCAGATAGACCTCGTCGACCACTACGCCGCCCGCCTGCTCGTAGAGCTCGCGCATGATGCGGTTCGACTCGCGCGGGTAAACATACTGGCCGCCAATGAACAGCACCCGATTGCCGAAGTGGCGGATCACATAGCTGGCCAGCTGCACCGAATTCTGGTTGGGCACGGAGCCGCCGTAGAAGCAATAAGGCGAGTACTCGAAACCTTCATAGAGCGTGGCGTAGAACAGCAGCGCGCGGCGGCTTTCGACGACCGGCAGCACCGCCTTGCGGGTGCTGGACATATGGGTGCCGAAGATCAGCGGCACGCGTTCCTGGTCGCAGAGCCACTCGGCGGCTTCGCGATAGTCGGCCGGCTGCGCACCCACGGGGGCGCTGACCGGGACCAGGGGAACGCCGTCGATGCCGCCGGCGGCATTGACCTCGTCTATGGCCAGCAGTGTGGCGTTCTCCTGGGTGATCTCGGTGGCCGCTGTCAGGCTCTCGTGCGAAAACAGCAGGCCGACCCGATGGCCGGTGTTGGCGGTCACAGCGTCGTCCAGTCGAGCGAGAGCTCGAAAGCATGGGCGGCGCGATACAGCGTCGCTTCGTCGAAATGGCGGCCAACGAGCATCATGCCCACGGGCAGATCGTCTCGCAGTGCGCAGGGCACGGAAATGGCCGGGTGGCCGGTGACGTCAAAGGGCGCGGTGTTGGCGTTCATTTCAAGGGCACGGGTCACAAAGAGGTCTGGCGCCGCGTCGGCATTGATGAGGCGCGGCGCGCGCATTGGCACCGTCGGCATCAATAGCAGGTCGACACGGTCCAACGCCTGATCATAGGCCTGCCGCAGGCGGCGCGCCAGGTTTTGCGCCTTGCCATAGTATTGGCCGCCGTAGCGTGCATAGAAGTATTCGCCGGCCAGCAGGCAGGTTTTGACATCGTGCGGGAACTCGTCGGCGTGGTCGCGCCAGTGGCGTTGCGCTTGCATCAGGCCCGTCACATACAGGCCCTTCCAGTTGGTGCCGTAGTTGAAGCCCTTCATCTGCTGGGTGGTGCCCTCGACCGCGATGGGCGTCCAGATGGCGTGACCCTTGCGGTGCAGTGGCACCGGCAGCTCGATGACTTCGGCGCCCAGCGCGGCCATCTCACGGGCGGCCTTGCGCACTGCCTCGTCAACCTCGATTTCACTGTTTGCCCAGCCAAAGCCCTCGGGCACGACGCCGATGCGCAGGCCTTTGAGCGGCATGCCAAGCGCGTCGCTGTAGGCAGGGCGTTCGGCCGGCAGGCCCTGCTGGCGCGGATCCAGTCCATCCGGGCCTGCGATGGCGTCCAGCAGCAGGGCGTTGTCGGCCACATTGGCCGTCATGATGCCGGCGTGGTCCAACGTCATTTCGATCGGCATGATGCCGGTATAGGGAATGAGACCGTGCGTGGGCTTCATTCCATAGATGCCGGAGTAGGCCGCGGGAATGCGCACCGAGCCGCCCTGGTCCGTGCCGATGGCCATGTCGGCTTCGCCCGCGCCGACCAGGGCTGCGGCGCCCGAGGACGAGCCGCCGGCCGAGTGCTCGGGGTTGCGCGGGTTGCGCACCGGGCCCGTGGCATTGGTATGGCTGCTGCCGGACACGCAGAAGTATTCGCAATGGGCCTTGCCGACTATGCGGCCGCCGGCATCCAGGATGCGCGTGGCGACGGTGGCGTCCTGGTCGGGCACGTAGCCACGCAGCGTGGCCGCGCCATTCATCATGGGCACGCCGGCCAGGCAGATGTTGTCCTTGAGCACCACGCGCTTGCCCGCCAGCGGACCGCCCTGGCGGCCGTCGATCTCGGTGCGCACATACCAGGCGTTGAGCGGGTTGTCTTCGGGCTGCACACCGGGCGTGCGCGGATATTGCACCAGCGGCGGCTGATCGATAAGCGCATCGACCTGGTCGTACTCGGCAAAGGTGGCCTCCAGAATGCTGTCGTAGGCACGCAGCGTGGCATCGTCAAGATTCAGGCCGATGCGGCGCGCGGCCTGATCCAGCGCTTCCAGGGTGGGACGGGGAAGGGACATCTCGGATTCCGTATCAGGATTGCAGACCGCCGTAACGCCGGGCGATCTCTTGTGAAGTGGTGGTGGCGGTGGGAACGTCGGCGATCAACTCGCCCTTTTCCAGCACCAGGATGCGGTCGGACAGCGCGCACAGGAAATCGATGTCCTGTTCGACCAGCAGGATGGCGATGCCATGCGAGGCGCGCAGGGTTTGCAGGGCTTCGACGATTTCGTCGCAGATCGACGGCTGGATGCCTTCGGTGGGTTCGTCCAGCAGCATGAGCCTGGGTTCGCCGCACAGGCAGCGGGCCAGCGCCAGCAATTGCTGTTCGCCGCCCGACAGGCTGCCGCCAGGACGATCGAGCAGACGTTGCAGACGCGGAAACACCTTCAGCACCGAGCTGATCATGGCATCGGCGCCGCGCAGGTTCTTCACGCAACCCATCCGCAAGTTTTCCGCGACACTCAGCGCCGGGAAAATCTGCCGGCCCTGCGGCACGAAGCCCAGACCCTGGCGAGCGCGCGCATGCGGGGCAAGCGTGCCGATCTTTCGGTCGGCCAGCGTCAGGTCACCGCCAGTAAGGGGCAACTCGCCCATCAACGCCCGCAACAACGTGGTCTTGCCCATGCCGTTGCGGCCCAGAATGCCGGTGAATTCCCCGGCGGCCATGCTGAAGCTCACGCCATGCAGCACCGGGATGCGGCCGTAGCCGGCTTTCAGGTCACGCGCCTGGAGCATGTGTCTCTCCTTGCTTGCCCAGATAGGCGGCACGCACTTCCGCGTGCGCCATGATGTCGTCGAAGCTGCCTTCGGCCAGCACTTCGCCCTGGTTGAAGACCGTGATGCGGCCCGCGATCAGCCGGATGAACGCCATGTCATGTTCGACCACCACCACGGTGCTGTGGCGGTTGATGGACGCGATCAGGTCGGCGGTCTTGCGCACCTCCTGGTGCGTCATGCCGGCGGCCGGTTCATCCAGCAGCACCAGCTCGGGCCGCGAGGCCAGGATCATGCCAAGCTCCACCCATTGGCGTTGACCGTGTGCCAGCGCATTGACCGGTGTGCGGGCCACAGCGTCCAGGCCGATTTCTGCCAGCACCTGAGCGGCGATGTCGCCGGGCACGCCATCGGCGCGCCGCGCGGCGGCCAGGCGCAGGTTCTCGCGCACGTCCAGCCCTTCAAAGACGCTAGGCACCTGGGTCTTGATGCCGATGCCCAGGCGCGCCACCTCGTGCGTGGCCAGCCCGCGCAGGGCTTGGCCCTTGAAGCGGATTTCGCCGCGGCTCGGCTGCAACTGGCCCGACAGCATCTTGAAGAACGTGCTTTTGCCGGCGCCGTTGGGACCGATCAAGCAGCGCACTTCACCGCGTTCCAGCCGGAAGTCGACGTCTCTCACGGCGTGCACGCCGCCGAAACTCACGCCCAGGCCCTGGGTTTCCAATAGCAGCGTGCTCATGCTTGCTCCTTGGCCGGCCGCAGGGCGCGGCGGCACGCGTCGAGCACCGTCGGGGCCAGGCCGCGCGGGATCAACAGAACGAAGAGAATCAGGATGACGCCCAGCACCAGGCCGGTGTCGACCGTGTGCTGTGCGCCCAGCTGGGTGACCATGGCTTGCAGCGCCACGCAGGCGATGATGGGGCCGATCAGCGTGCCGCGCCCGCCGACGATCACCCAGATGATGATCTGCGCTGACTGCGACAGGCCAAACACGCCAGGGCTGACGAAGGCGCCCCAGTTCGCGTAGAGCATGCCGGCCAGACCGGCCAGCGCGCCGCCCAGCGTGAACGCGGCCAGCTTGTACAGACTGGCGTTGTAGCCCAGCAGCAGGGCGCGCTGCTCGTTTTCGCGTACGGCGGCGACCACGCGGCCAAAGCGCGAGACCATGACGGCGCGTAGGCCGAAGTAGGCCGCGATCAGGATCAGGGCGGCCAGCGTAAACGTGCCTTCGGGTGACAGGGGTTCTGCCGCGCCCGGCAGCGTCAGCGGCGGGATGGACGGAATGCCGTTGAATCCGCCCAGCAGCGCCTCGCCGATGCGATAGCTGTCGCCCGAAGTCGAATTCATCAGGTTGAACAGGATCAAGGTCACGGCCAGGGTGATGACGCCCAGGTACACGTCGCTGATCTTGCCGTAGAACATGAAGTAGCCGAGTAGGGCGGCAAAGGCTGCCGGCACGGCGATGGCCAGGGCCATCGCGCCCATGCCGGGCCCGAAGTTGAAGGCGCCAATCGCCCAGGCATAGGCGCCCAGGCCAAAGAAGGCGGCCTGCCCGAAGCACAGGATGCCGCCGTGACCCCAGACAAAGGCCAGGCTCAGGGCAAGCAAGGCCATGACGAGGTAGACCGTCATGGACAGGAGGCTGAACATATCGACGACGGTGGGCAGCACGATCGCGGCTGCGACAGCCGCCGCGCCCAGAGCCACAGAAATCACAGGTACACGCATCAGATTGCTCGCTTGAAAAATCGGCCAGTGATGCCTTGAGGCAGCAGACGGATCAGCACGATGGCGGCCAGCAGCAAGGCCACTTGGCCGTATACCGGCGTGGCAAGAAAAGTCACGCCCTGGCTGATGGCGCCGAAGATGCCCGCCGCGCTGACCGTGCCGGCGATGACGGCGCTGCCACCGCTGATGACGGTGATGAAGGCCTTGGCGATGTAGGCCGCACCGATGGTCGGAATAACGCCGGTCAGCGGGGCGAGTACGGCGCCGGCCAGTCCGGACAAGGCGGCGCCCAGACCGAAGGTCATCTTGTAGACACCATTGGGGTTCATGCCCAGCGCATTGGCCATCGCGGCGTTCTGCATGCAGGCGCGGGCCCGCAGACCAAAATCGGTAAAGCGCAGCAGGCACCACAGCGCCAGCATCACGCCGGCGGCCAACGCAATCAGGAAGAGGGTGTAGCCGCTGGCTTGGCGCGCGCCGATGGTGATGCCGCCCAAGGGCGAGGAAATACCGACCGTGGTGTTGCCAAAGACCATGGTGGCCAGGCCAATGACGGCCAGCGACAGGCCCCAGGTCGCCAGCATGGTGTCGATCATGCGGCCATACAGATGGCGCACCAGCAAGTGCTCGACCAGCACGCCGAAGATGCCGACGATCAAGGGTGCGAGCACCAGCATCGAGATCCAGATGGGCACACCCCATTGGTTGGTGGCAAGGATGGCGACGTAGCCGCCCAGCATCATGAACTCGCCATGGGCGAGGTTGATGATCTTCATCATCCCGAATACCACCGCCAACCCGACGCTCAACAGCGCCAGGATGGCGATCGCACCCAGGATATCGATGGCATAAATGGCAACGAGATCCATGGAGCGCTCAGAACTTGATGGCGTATTGACGGTTGTCCGCCGGGTTTTTGATCAGGTCGCACACCGCAGCGGTGTCGCCGGGCTGCTGCTGCGGGAAGCTCTCGACCAGATTGAGCTTGCGATCACGCACTTCGGCGATGTGCACATCCAGCGTGCAATGGTGAGTGGCCGGGTCCAGCGACACGCGGCCGCTCGGCGCATCGATGGCGATGCCAGATTCCAGCGCCTCGATGACCTTCATGCGGTCCAGCGAGCCGGCCTTGCGCACGCCTTCCGCCCACAACATGAAGCCCTGATACGCGCCCATGGCCAGTTCGGTGATGTAGGGATAGTCGGCGCCGTAGCGGGCATGGAAGCGCTTGACGAAGTCGGCGTTGGTAGCCCCAGGCAGCTCTTGCAGGTAGTTCTGGCAGACCAGGAAACCATTGCATTCTTCGGGCGACAGCACGATGTGTTCATTGCCGCCGGCAAAGGTGGTCGAGGCGAGCGGGATCTTGCCCGTCATGCCGGTCGCCTTCCATTGGCGATAGAAGGACATGTGCGCGCCGCCTACCAGGCCCGACCAGATGAAGTCTGGCGAGGCGGCCTGGATCTTGGAAATGGCAGCGCCGAAATCGGTCACGTCCAGCGGGAAGAATTCGGTGGCGACGGTCTTGCCTCCCACATCGGCCGCGTACTTGCGCACCCAGTTGGACACGATCTGGCCGTAGTTGTAGTCGGCCGCCACGATGTACACCTTCTTGCCCCACTGCTTGACGGCGTAGGGCGCAAGCTTCTGCACGGTCTGCGCGGGCGTCACGCCGGCCGCGAAGTAGTTGCGGTCGCAGACGCCGCCTTCGTACTGGTTGTTGTAGAAGTACAGGGTGCGATAGCGGTTGAGCACCGGACGCACGACCTCGCGCGAGGCCGAGGTAATGCCGGCGTGGACCACGGCAGCCTTGTCGCGCAATGCGGCCTGTTGCGCGAACTGTGCATAGAGCTGCATGTTCGACTGCGCGTCATAGGCGATGAAGTTGATCTGCTTGCCCAGCAGGCCGCCCTTGGCATTGATTTCCTCGGCCGCGAACCGCAGCGCGTCCATCACCGGCTTGCCGTAGATGTCCAGGCCTCCCGACAGGTCGTAGATGGCGGCGACATTGATTTTTTCCTCGCCGGCCGCAAGGGCGCGCGTGCCGGCCAGCCCCATGAGGGTGGCGGATGCGGCGGTGGCAGCGGTGGACGAGAGGAACTGACGGCGGTTCATGCTCATGTGGATGGCCCCTTGTGCGCTTGCGGCGCGCACGCCTCTGGCGCCCGGCGCAAAGTGCGGGGACGTGCAGAGGCCGACGCCGAAAGTCGCGTAGACGTGTGGTGGTGTGTGGGTATGCCGAGAACCCGGCAGGATGTCGACGCCGTTGTCGACGAGAAAAACTGAGCGGCCTTGCTGGCAGTTGCGCCTTTGGAACTCGCCAGGCCGGTCTTCCTTGAAAGAAGACGAGGCAAATTCTAAGGGGAAGGGTAGGGGGCGGGCTAGCCCCGGGATTTCCCTAGGGCGGCTTTGGGCTGGCTGATTTATTCCATTCCCGACTTATTCCATGAAAATTACTTGTTTGTTGTGATGAAAGCTCGCCCGTAGCATCGGTGTCCATCACCCTTGCTGGAGTTTCCATGACCGCGCCTGTCCCCACCTTCGCCCATGCCCTCGTGACTCGTGACGGGCGCGGTGTCTATACGCTTCAGATCCACGATGCCAAGAGCCTGAACATCCTGGCCTCGACCGTCACGTTGAGCCTGACCGAGGCTGCCCGCTGGATCGCCGCCCAGGAAGATGCTCGCGCGGTCGTCATCCGAGGCTCGGGCGAGCGCGCCTTCGTGGGCGGCGCCAACATCTATGAGATGGCGGAACTCGATCCCCAGGGCGCGCGCGAATTCATCACGCGGCTGCGCGACCTGTGCGACGCGGTCGCCGCCATCCCGGTTCCGACCATTGCTCGCATTCCCGGCTTCTGCCTGGGCGCGGGCATGGAGCTGGCTGCTGCCTGCGACATCCGTTTGGGGGCAACCGACGCGGTGTTCGGCATGCCCGAGGTGCGCGTGGGCATCCCGTCCGTGATCCATGCCGTGCTGCTGCCGGCCATCATCGGGCCCGGTCCCACCAACTGGCTGCTGCTGACTGGTGAAACCGTGGACGCGGCGCAGGCGCTGCAATGGGGCTTCCTGGAATTTGTCAGCGAGACCGGCGCGCTGGACGCGCTGGTCGAACGCACGGTCGCGCCCATCGCAGAAAGCGGCCCGATCGCCGTGCGCTCGCAGAAGGCGCTGCTGCGCTACTGGAGCGAGTCCACGGTAGAAGCCGGCCTGGACCGCAGCGTGGCGGCGTTTGGGGAAGCGTTCACCACCGACGAGCCGCGCCGCTACATGGCGCCTTTCGTCAATCGCAAGAAGCACCCGGAGGCCAAGTAATGGCGGGCCCGCTTGCGGGGGTGCGCGTCATCGACATGACCTCGGTGGCCATGGGGCCGTATGGCACGCAGATCCTGGCCGACATGGGGGCAGAGGTCATCAAGATCGAATCGCCCGAAGGCGACGTGTTCCGCACATCGGCGCCGTCGATGAGTCCAGGCATGGGGCCGGCCTATCTGAACCTGAACCGCAACAAGTACAGCGTGACGCTGGACGCGAAGACGCCGGCCGACCGTGACCGCCTGCTGCGCCTGATCGATGACGCCGACGTATTCGTGTCCAACGTGCGGCCTGCGGCCCTGGCGCGGCTGGGCCTGGATGCCGACACGCTGCGCGCGCGCAATCCGCGTCTGATCCATTGCTCTGCGGTGGGCTTCGGCCAGGATGGCCCGTATGCCGCGCGTCCGGCCTTTGATGACATCATCCAGGCCATGAGCGGCCTGGCAGACCTGCAAGGCCGCAACAGCGGTGCGCCTGCCTACGTCAACACCATCCTGGCCGACAAGGTCGCCGGGTTGACGCTGGCCTACGCCATTCCCATGGCGCTCTATGAGCGCGAGCGTTCGGGCGAGGGGCAGGCGGTTGAAGTCCCCATGTTCGAAACGCTGGTGTCCTTCACCGTGGTCGAGCACATGGGCGGCCACAGTTTCGTGCCGCCGCTGGGGCCCATGGGATACAGCCGCGTGCTGTCACCGCAGCGGCGTCCCTATCGCACCCTCGACGGGTATCTGGCCTTGCTGCCTTATACCGATGCACAGTGGCGGCGCTTCTTCGCGCTGGCCGAACGCGCCGATCTGGCGGCGGACCCCCGCTACGTCGACGCCAGCGCGCGTGCCCGGCACTTCGACGCGCTCTATCAGGACCTGGCCGACATCGTCGCGCTGCGCGGCACCGAAGAATGGCTGACGCTGCTTGCTGATGCCGACATTCCGCATTCGCGCGTCAATACGCCGGAGGCGCTGTTCGATGATCCGCATTTGCGGGCGACGGGGTTCTTCCAGAACGTGGAGCATCCGACTGAAGGGCCGCTGATGGCAGCCGGCATTCCGGTGCGGTTCTCGCGCACGCCAGGAGAGATCTGGCGCCCCGCGCCGCGCCAGGACGCCGATCGCGATATGCTCGGGCCTGCGCTTTGATGCCGGCATGGCCGGCTGCGCCAGGCGGCGACTTCGACCATGAACATCACTCTGAAGCAATTGCGCGTGTTTTGCGCACTCTACGAACTGCGCAGTTTCACGGCGGCCGCGCGCGCGGCCTTCGTGACGCAATCGGCCGTCAGCAAGCTCTGCGCCGAACTTGAGGCCGAAGTCGGCCAGCCGCTGTTCGAACGCTCCACCCGCAGCGTCACGCCTTGCGACGGCGCGGCGGATTTCTATGCCTATGCCCAGGAAATCCTGGGCACCGTGCGCGCCGCCGAGCGCAGCATGTCGGGCCTGCGCACGCTGGAACGCGGCACCGTGGGCGTGGCGACGTCGCCGCTGATGATGGTCGGCCTGCTGGGCGACGTGGTGGCCGACTATCACCGCGCTCATCCCAGCGTGAAGCTGGACCTGTTCGAACTGTCCACCGACGACACCATCGAACACGTGCGCAACGGCCGTGCCGATTTCGGCATTGTTTCCGTTGAGACTCCATCGGAAGAACTGGCCACGCGGGTCATCTACCGCGACACCATGTATGCCGTGTGCGCGCCGCGCCATGCCCTGACGCGCAAGCGTTCCGTGTCATGGGCCGACGTGGCCGCCCACGACCACGTCATGCTGCGCAACGTGTACAGCGTGCGGCGCAGCCTGGACCGCGTGGCGGCCGACCTGAACCTGGAATTCCGCTACCGCATCGAAGCCGGCATGCTGACGTCGGCATTGAAACTGGTCGGCGCGGGCGTGGGCATCACGGTGGTGCCGGGCTACGCCTGCGACCTGGCGCGGCAACTGGGCTTGCGCATAGTGGCCATCGACGGTGCGCGCAAGCATGGGCACGAACTCTGGCTTATCCAACGCCGCAATGCGCGGCTGTCGCTGGCGGCCACGGCGTTTCTCCAGGCCACCGAGGACTACCTGCGGCAGCACCAGGCCGAGGGCGATTGATCGGGCTTTGGAATAAGTCTATGAAAATTAGTCCCTTGTTGGGATAAGAGGCGCCCCGCATCATACGGTCACAGTTCAAGAGGCCGACCCGCGGCCCCTCAAAGGAGACACGTATGATCCGACCGTTTGGCGCCCGCCGCCGCCTGCTGGCCGCCGGCAGCCTCACCGTCCTGACCTTGCTTGCTGGTGCGTTGCCGTCTACGGCGCTGGCTCAGGGCGCTTATCCCGACAAGCCCATCACCATCGTCGTGCCGTTCTCGCCGGGCAGCGCAACCGACACCAGCGCGCGCATCATCGCCGAAAAGCTCGGCCCGCGCCTGAACGTGCCGGTGGTCATCGAGAACAAGCCGGGTGCGTCCGGCACCATCGGCGCGTCGTTCGTCGCGCGTGCCCAGCCTGACGGCTACACGCTGATCCTGACCAGCAGTTCCACGCACTCGGCCACGCCGGCGCTGTTCCGCAAGCTGCCGTTCGATCCCACGGGCGATTTCACGCACGTCGTGCGCATCGCCACCATTCCGATGATGCTGGTCGTGCGCGAAGACGCGCCCTACAAGTCCTTGCAGGAACTGGTGAAAGCCACGCAGGCCAAGCCCCTGAACTACGCATACGGCTCGCCCACCAGCCAGATCGCGGGCGCCACCTTCAATACCGTGGCCGGCGCTGCCGCCAACGGCGTGCCCTACAAGAGCCAGCCGCCCGCCGTAACGGACCTGCTGGGCGGACACGTGGACTACCTGTTCGCGGACCTGTCCGTCGTCACGTCCTTCATGCAGGCCGGAAAACTGCGGGGCCTTGCCTACACCGGCCATGCGCGCGCCAAGGAATTCCCGACCGTGCCGACCTTGTCGGAATTGGGCTATCAGAAGTTCGACCTGGTCGTGTGGGTCGGCGTGGCCGTGCCGGCCAAGACGCCCGATGCCATCGCACAAAAGCTGAATCAGGAAGTCACCGCCATCCTGCGCGAGCCGGACGTCTTGCAGCGCTTCGAGTCCCTGGGCATGCAGGTCTCTCCGAATACGCTGGCCGAGCATCAGGCGTTCGCGCAGTCGCAGCGTCAGGTCTGGACCCAGCGCGCGGTCGACGCGAAGATCGAGCCGCAGTAAGCGGCGAGAGGTTGGCAAAAAGGGTGCCTGCGAAAGCGGGCTCTCGGGCAGAGCGGGTCGATCTTGCAGACCCCTTGATCGTCAGCTTGTGCCCAACGAGAGGCATCTTGCAGACGCCCGTCTTCTACCCGGAGTGGGCCTATGCCGGAGCCGACAATTGTTGTTGCAGCCATGCCAGATAGTCTTGGATCACCGCTTCATCCCTTTTGCAGTACGACCATTTCTGATGCTTGCGAACGGTGATGAATCCTGCCTGCTTCAGGATATCCAGATGCCTGCTTACCGTTGGCTGCGATATGTCCATAGCCTCGGCGATCAAAGTCATGCAGACCCCGAATTCCTCGGGGTCTGCTGACCACTGATGTCCGAAGTGTTTCTTCGCGTCGGCCAAATGTCGCAACACCGACATACGGACTTCGCTGGCCATGGCCTTGATTTGCATTGAGCGGTTCATGCATCTAGTATATCGTCAGTTAGCTAACTGACTATATGAGAGGCGCCTGTGCTGGATTTATCCAATACGTCGATGATCGAAGGAAGCGCCGTCAGATGGGGGAAATGTGGCGACGGGCCACCTCTTGTCGCCATCCATGGAACGCCATTTTCGTCACAGGTATGGCGCAGGATCGTGCCGCAGCTTGTCGATCGCAGAACCGTCTACTTCTTCGACTTGGTGGGCTACGGCCAATCCGAAATGCGAGAAGATCAGGATGTCTCGCTCGGCGTGCAAAACAAGGTGCTTTCAGCATTGTTCACTGAATGGGGCCTTGAGCGCCCTGATGTGTTGGCGCACGATTTCGGCGGTGCTACCGCTTTACGTGCTTATTACCTGGACGGGCTGCGCTACGCCTCGCTGACGATATTTGACGCCGTTGCACTGGCGCCTTGGGGATCGCCCTTGATCCAACACGTCCGCAAGCATGAGAACGCCTTTTCGGGGATGCCCGACTACATGCATCGCGCGCTCTTGAAAGCCTATTTGCAGACGGCAGCGCATAACCCCCTCTCTGATGAAGCGCTCGATGTCTATAGCAGTCCCTGGTTGGGTCCGATCGGCCAGCCCGCCTTTTATAGGCAAATTGCGCAGATGGATCAGAAGTACACAGATGTGCTTCAGGATAGATATTGCGTTATGGACTGCCCGGTGAAGGTCTTATGGGGTGAGAACGACAACTGGATTCCGCACGAGACCGGTGAAACGTTGGCTTCTTTGATTTCGGACAGCCCGTGTGCCGCAATCAGGAATGCAGGCCATCTTGTGCAGGAAGATCGACCGGAAGCCATTGTGGCGGCCGTCCTGAAACAGATCGCCGACGCTTGAAAACAGCTATTCGCCGCGAGCCGCCGACCGAATTTCACTAATTCCATGATTTACTGCCAACAGCGGATTTCCGGCTATCTTTTCATTGTGCCGAGACTCAGTAGTTACTAGCAGGCCGCGCACCAGGTGGGCGCTTCTTCTGGCGAGGGCCAACTTCCTCTTCGGAGCTCTGGTCTTCAGTGGTGATTCAAGCTAAAACCGTCCCGGCGAGTCGAAGCGATACGCCAAGGAGAGCGCTATGTCTTTAGAGTTCGCTCGAGTGCTTCTTGTGTTCATCCTGGCCCCTCTGTCGAGCTACATCTTTTGGGTAGGCCTCGGAATGTCACAGTTAACGCACGATCAGCCGTTCACGGAGCCCTGGATTGCGGCGATTGGGATGATGGCTGGCACCTTCGTCTTGTATATCCCGCTCGGCGTTGTGGTCCTTGGGCTGTGGGTCTATTGGACACGAAAGGCTGTGAATACGTTTCCGCGCCTTGTCCTCAGTGGGCTGGCCTGTGGCGGACTGGTGGGTCTCGCCTTTGCCAGACACTCTGGCGTGCTTTTGCTATTTTGGGGTTTATGCGTCGGTGCCATCGTGGGCATCACGCTAGCGTTGGGTACGCGTTGGGTTCAGCGCCACCCGTAGCATCCGGCCATAGGGCTTTGACGATGCCCGTCTTCCACCGACTGAGGATCTTCTCAAGGGCGACTTGCTCTGCGCTAAGACCATGCCTTCTTTGATCGACGTGCAAAGTTTTGGATGCCATCAAACCAGGCAAAGCGAAAGGCCTCACGCCGCGAAACTCCCCTGAATCTACTGGGGTGCCGGGCTGCATCGGGGTTAGGCGCAGCCGCTGTCCGCCGTGGTAAGAACCGCCGTCGCGCTGCTATGCTTGGTTCGCTGGCCGCCGCCGCAGCGCCGGACCATGACGACAGTCCAACCGCAAACAAGGAGCATCGACATGAGGCTATCCCAACGCGTGTTATCGGCAGGGCTGGCGCTATCCGCGCTGTTGCCAGTCGCCCCAGCGGCCGTGGCGCATCACGGTTGGTCTTGGGCGGAATCTGAACAGATGACCTTGCAGGGCACGGTCGAGCAGGTGCAGGTCGCGCCACCCCATCCCACGCTGAGGGTGCGAGCGGATGACGGTGTCTGGGTGGTCGAACTGGGCAATCCCTCCCAGACAAAGGAAGCCGGATTCGTCGAGGGGGCCGCCAAGCCGGGCGACGCCATTACCGCCATCGGCAACCGCGACCAGGACGCCGGCAACAAGCGTATGAAGGCTGTTCAGATCATGGTGGGCGGCAAGACCTACGACATCTATCCCAGCCGCATAAAGAAACCCTGAACCCCACGGCCTCTAGCGATGGCTGAACTGCTTCGGCTGGCCCTGGAACAGCTTACGGCCCTACCGCCGGCGCTGTGGCTGCGTCGCTCCGGAACGCTCTATCTTTTCGTCAATGCCGCCCATATCGGAGCCATCGGCCTGTTGATCGGTTCGATCGTTCCGCTGGACCTGCGGCTGCTCGGTATCCTCAAGCCCTCGTCCTTGGCGGTCCTGGCGCCCGTGCTGGCGCGCACTGCCGCGGTTGGCCTTGCGCTGGCCATTCTGACCGGCGCCATGTTGTTCACGGTGCGAGCGCAGGAATACCTGCAGAATCCGGCATTTTTGGTGAAGATGGGTTTGTTGGGCGCGGGCGCAGTCAACGCCTGGCTCGTGCGCCGGGGCGGGGCATGGGGACAGGTATTACAAGGGGGGCGCCCATCCAGCGCACTGCGCTGCCAGGCCACCCTCTCGCTAATGCTATGGACTGGCTGCCTGGTAGCGGGCAGATGGATCGGGTTCCTGTAGCCTGTCGTTCGTCTGATCTGGGCAGGTGGGGCGGATTGGCATTGGGTTGTGGACAGAGGCGCTTGGTGACGGTTGACTGGTTCCGACCCATTGCAGCCGGTCGAGCAGTCTCTGTTCGACGGGCAGGTATCGGAGTGGAACGGTCATTCCCCGCCGTCGCCAGGGATACCGGTCACCGGCCTCTGCGGGCGCTTAAAACCGTGCGCTGGTGAGGCGGCTTTTGCGCGCGTGCAGTGGCCTCGCCCATCGGCGTGCGCGCATCATCCACAGATTGATTAGAGCGAACAGGGTATGCAACTCTGCGGATTCTTCATCAAGCCGCGATAGCGCACTTTTAGATGCCTCCGTGCGCAGCGATGAACATGGCGACGGCCGAACGGCAATAGGATTCGATTTCGCTGTCATCCTCTGCTCTCGCCTCATCGAAGCGTGCGATAAGCAGAAGATCTGATCCTTTGAAAAGCGCGGCAAACAAGCGGGCGGATCGGCGAGCATCGGGTACGTTCAGAATCGCTTTCGCGTGCAACTTATGCAGCACGGCCTCGACTTGGGCGATGACATGGGCGGGCCCGGCTTCGTAATGGAGCTTGCTTAACGACTTTTGATTCGTCTTGTCGGCCAAAACCATGGCTTCGACACTACGGACGTCCGGGCTTAACAGCGTGCGAAGCAGGGATGATCCCACCGCCATGAGCTGATCTTCGGCCGAACCGCCGACACTGTCAGAAAGGGCCAGGGGTGCAAATTGATGGCAGTGAGCCACCATCGCCGCGCTGAACAGCGCCTCCTTGTTCTCGAAGTGCCGATAGATGCTGAGTTTGGATATCTGCGCCCTCTGCGCGACCTTGTCCATGGTCGTCGCTTGAAATCCCAATTCCACAAAGAGTTCGCCGGCGGCGTTGACGATCGTTTGGCGAAGCGCTGCGTTGGCGGGCCGGCCGCGCCGGCCCTGGCTGTTTTCGGTCACGGCAATTCCAGTACTTGACAGTATTCAAATTCTCCAATTACGATACCATCAAGTATCATAATTTGCAAGACGCGGGGAGGCTTTGCCCTGGCGCTCACCGTTATCGGTGGCATTGTCGGGCGGGTCAATACTGCCTTGGGCAACTCTCTTGCTAATGGCGAAGCCTTGCTCGCTGACCGTATCAAACGCGTATCGCGGGACGATGCTGCACACCACGCCCAGCCCAACCCTCCATCCACAGCACGGAGTCCATCATCATGAAAGACGTCATCATCATCGGAGGCAGCTTTGCCGGCCTCGCCGCCGCGCTGCAACTCGGCCGGGCCCGCCGCACGGTCACCGTTCTCGATACCGGTCGGCCGCGCAACCGCTTTGCCGGCCACTCGCATGGCATGCTCGGCCACGACCACAAGCCGCCGCTGGACATCCTAATCGAAGCGCGGCGACAACTGGCGCGCTATCCAACTATCAGCCTGGTCACTGCGCGGGCCGAGAGCCTGTCTGGCGCCGTCGACGATTTCCGCGTCATCACTGACGATCACGAAAGGTTGAGGGCTCGCCGCGTAATCCTGAGCTATGGTGTCGTCGATCAGATGCCTGATGTTCCGGGCTTTGCCGAGAACTGGGGCTCATCCGTCATCCCATGCCCCTATTGCGACGGCTTCGAAGTTGCTGACAAGCATTGGGGCCTCGTCTGGTCCGGCCCGCAGTCGATGAATCAGGTCAGGCTGTTTCACGATTGGACCGACAGGTTGACCGTCTTCGGCAACGGTCACGACATCACTGCCGAAACACGGGCCGATCTGACGGGCCGGAAGGTCCCTCTCGTTGATGGCCGGATCACCGAAATGGCACGTCACGGGAGCCATGGTGCCACCATCAAGCTCGATATCGGCCCCGATGTCGCGGTCGACATCCTGTTCGCGCATCCGCGCAACAAGCCGTCCGTAAACCTGCACAACGCACTGGGCCTTGCCACGGTCAATACGCCAACCGGCATCGCGCTTAAGACCGACGAGCGCCGTGAAACCAGCATGCCGGGCATTTACGCCGCCGGTGACCTTGCCAACCCCGGCATCCCCTCGGTTACTACGGCGGCATGGCAAGGAGCGATGGCGGGTATCTTCGTTCAGCAGTCGATGCTGGTTTAAGAGCGCATGTGACCGGCAGTTTGTGGCCGAAAGCGGCTAGACATGCTGGGCCGTCGCCGATCCGATTACTTAATGAGCATGGCAATATCGGCGGGACCTCGCTACACCTCCCGCGTGGCGTGGACCGCGTCCAGCGCTGCCTGTACCCCGTGGATCAGTCGGCGCTTGTTTCCCACTAACTCCGCAGATCCCGCCATCCATGGATGAGCGTAGGCCACGGCATCAAAGCCTTGGGCATACGCTTCATCTGCGGCCTGCGCACATGCCGCCATGCATGCCGCTTGCTTTCCTTCCTGGTAAAGCGCCCAGGCGCCAGGAATCAATTGAACCGTCACACTAGCGCCGGTGGCGGCCGCATAGTGCTCGAAGAGCGCCCGGTTCGGTGCAATGCTTGCTTCGACCGCACAGAGAACGGCAAGCCTTCCGCCGCCGCTTGACGCCGCTTTAGCCAGGGCCGTGTCTGCCCGGATGATGGGAACGGAGACTGCTCCCATGGTGTCGACTGCGGGGCCAAGCGTGGCGCATGTCACGACTACCGCATCAGCGTCGATCACCAAGCCCCGCAACACTTCGTGAACCAGCCCGTGCGCACTGCCTGGCGCCAACTGCTGCCCCATGGCCAGCCGGAGATCCTCGCGAGTCACATGACGAATCTCATCTGATGACCAACCTGCTTTCACCGCCGCGAGTCCAAAGACCGCTTCATTACCTTCCATCGTGTGCAAAAACGCGATTTTCATGCGACCAATCCTTTCAAGGCGAGGGTGGAAACGGATTGTTCTGTAGGCTCCGTATCGCAACAAGGCCATTGGCAATACTGGTATCGACAGTTCTCCCCCAATGCAGATCGCATAGCGCTTGTGCGGCGGGCACGATGAGGAAATGGTCAGGAAAGACCGCCTCAAATGTCAGTAGCAAGCTTGGGTGAGAACCTAAACAGTCCCACTCAGTTCGAGATGAATGGCGAGTATCGACCCAGAGCAGACATCCACTAACGTTAGGATTCAGCGGCTGCCGCAGGCAGTCAGCGTTAGATTTCAAGCGGCATGATGAAGCCTGCATAGCGACCTCTGGATGGATGCATTCTTGTCTGGTAGAAAAGTTTGCCTTGCTGCCGTTTGAGCAAGTCAAGAACGTACTCCTTGCGAGCATGAAAACGATTGCTTGAACCCCATGCAATGACTACTATTTCAGATTCCATTACGGCTGCGGCAATGGCTTGATCATTCCGAGAGCCTATATCCGAAGGCAGGCCAGCGAAGCCATTTGTCTGTACGCGAGCAAACTGATTCACCACGATGAGGCGGCCAACACTCTTGAATTCAGTCAGGTCAAGTTCAAAGATATTCTTTTCAAGGAACTGTACGGACTTGTCAGCTTCTTCTTCACCAGCGTAACTGGGATTCTGCATAACTACGCAGACTGTTTTTGAAGATTCCAGTGCGCCATCCCTGTTTATTTCGAGACGGTAACGATACAGAATATCTGCCTCCGTCGAGAACTCGGCACTGACGGAAACGTTCTTGATGTGTAGGTAGCGCATGAGAGCGATTTTTGAAATCTAACGTTTGAATTCACCGGTCACCGAAGGTGGCCCGGTGGAATTATGGATTAGCCATCATCGCAGTTCTACCCAAAAAGTTGGGCTTCCAGCTCCTCCTTGGTGGGCACGTGTCCGGAGTCGAGCATCTTTGTCAAAACCTCACGAAGAAGATTGAACGAATCCAGAAGATCTTGCTGATCGTGCTTCGGCTTGCCATGAGCGGCTGCAGAGCGTTTTGTGTACAGCTTCGCAATCGACTTTTGCCTCGCTAAACGTACAGTCCCGGGCTCCTCTAGATAGGCGGCAATCAGTGCCGAGACTCGGAAGCTGAGTTCGGACGTGGAAGGGGAAAAGAGTGCCTCCAGTGCTGCCCATATAGACACAAGAGTCAGGGCATGTTGCTGCACAAACTGACCACGATCGAGTGCTTCGACGGCAAGTTCAAACTCAGCATGACTACTTGTAAGTCTGTAGGCTGTGGGCCAACGCTCCTTAACCCATGTTGCCGCAGCGGCAGTCACTTGGCGGCCAAAAACCCCAAGAGGAAAGTGCCTCCGCTCAATCTCGAACGGTTGCAGCTTTACAGCAGAATCAGGCATTTCTGCCAACGCAGAAAACGAAGCATTTGCGAAAGCTGGCAATGAAACGGCTGGATTGACACCTAGGCGCAGCAAGAAGACGAGAAGCCGCGCAAGGCCAACTTTGGACTCGTATTTCTTTTCGAGAGACGCTGGAATGAACAACTCGGCCGTAATGTCGAATGCAAAGCCACCATTTGCAGCCTTCCATGGGCCTGGATGTGGCTTCCCTACCTTTGGCTTTGCAAAGGCAAGCATGAAAGGCGCAAATTGATGGGCGTACGTCCGCTTTAGAAGGATCCCTTCCCCTAGGTCAAGGGAATCCTCAGCTAGCTCTAGCCCTGACAGTCCCGCATGAAGATCGCCGCCAAAGATCGTGCTCATTTTTTGTGATGGCTAACTGGATTTAGGTGACCGATAAAACAGGATCGGCGTTCTTATAAAAACGAATTTATCTGCAATTCTGAGAGTGAGCAATCGCAAGTAAACTTTTTAGGCAAATCTAAAGATTTCGAGATTGATGCTTGTTGTAGGTAGTCCAAAGATAAATGATGGAATGACAGCTCCTGGCCGAAACCCCCGCATATCAGAATGCCGCAGAAAACAAAGCGTCAGACTGCAATATCATCGATACCCCATCCGAGGAAACCGACATGACATCGCAGCCACAACGCTTGCTGGATCATCTCGCCGCTCGTGGCTGGACGGTGCTGCGGACCGCGCCCACCTCGACGCCAGCGGCCGCGCCGTGCGAAGCGCACGGCTATGGCGCTTTCCTGGCGACATTCACCGAATTGCACAACGCGAACCAGACACGCTGGTTCCTGAGCGCAGCCGACCATGACTGCACGGCGGACAGCGCCTTTCCCTGGCACACCTTGCGCGATATCAGCCTGGAGGCCGCGCTGGACGACGCTGGCCGGCAGGCGGTCCTGGACTTCTGGCAACAGCACACGCCGATCTACATGAGCGTTGCGGGCGATTACGAATTTCTGGCGATAGAACGCCACTCGGGCCGCATCGTGCACGGCATCGAGCCGGAGTTCGAGGACACCCGAGACGTCGCCCCGAATCTCGCGGCCCTGTTCGAAGACATGATTGCGGGTCGCGCCATGGCGACGCTACTGGCGTAACGTCGTATGCAACAGCCTGCGCAGCCCCCTATGCCGCCCGATCTGAAGGCGTATACCCACGACGATATTCCTGCTCAGGAAACTTGGTTGGACTGTGCAACCGATGGCCTCCTTGACACGACCAGAAGACCGAAATAGCCTTGCTTTCATCGCGTCGCGTCGCGCCGTACTCGGCGCCACTATGCTTCGGTGATCACCTTGACACCTCCCGCCACCCCTGCACTGCCCGCCGACGGCCAGCCTGTCTTCAGCATCCAATCCGGCCGCTTGCGCGGCACGCGTGCGGGGGGCGTAGCATCGTTCAAGCGGGTTCCTTACGCCGCCAATCCATTCACCGCAGCGAACCGCTTTCAGGCTCCAAAGCCGGTTGCGCCCTGGGATGGCATCCGCGACGCCACCGCTTTCGGGCTTGCGCCACCCCAACCCAGTCGCGACCCGCAAGCGGTGCTCTTTGGGGGTTGCGACGATCTGACGCTGAATATCTGGACGCCGGATCCGAGCACCAAGGGACTGCCTGTGATGGTGTGGATCCCCGGCGGCGCTTTCATCCGCGCCGACGCCAGCGAACCGGCCTATGACGGCGATCATTTCGCAGTCGATGGCATCGTCGTGGTGACAGTGAACTATCGCGTCGGTGTGGACGGCTTCATGGCAATCGAAGGGGCGCCAGCCAATCGTGGTCTGCTCGACCAAATCGCGGCGCTGAAATGGGTGCGTGACAACATCGCGGCCTTCGGTGGCGATGCGGCCAATGTCACGCTGTTCGGCCAGTCGGCCGGTGCCGAGAGCGCCGCTATCCTGCTCGCCTCGCCCAAGACCGAGGGCCTGTTCAAACGCGTCATACTGCAAAGTCCGCCCATGCAGGCGATGAGCAGCGCCGATGGCAAAAGGCTGGCCGCAGTTTTCGCAAAAGGGCTTGGCGTCGCGCCGACTGTTGATGGGCTCGCCGGTGTTCCTCTGGACAAGCTGATCGACGCGGGCACGAAACTGGCGACTGCGATAAAAGACCCCGCCACGTGGGGAAAGCTGTCGCTCGGCGGCACCGCCTTCCTGCCGGTGATCGATGGTGATGTGCTCGATGCCTCGCCCATCGACATGCTCGCGCGCGGGCCCAAGCCTGGTGTGCCGGTTATCGTCGGCAGCACAGATGAAGAAGCGCGCATCTACATGGTCCCGGGCGACGTCATCGATCACATTCAACAGCAGGCGATCGACCAGTTCATCGGCGCCCTGAAGCTTCCGGCCGATACGCTAGACATCTATCGGACTAAACCGGCCAATGTCACGATCGGCGATCTCTACACCGCGCTCCAATCTGATTACACGTTCCGAATGCCGGCACTCAGGATCGCCGAGTTGCGCAGCAGCAAATGGCAGACGTGGCATTACAATTTTTCCTGGCGGTCCCCGGGTTTCGGCGGTCGGCTCGGTGCGGCGCATTTCGTCGATGTGCCGTTCAGCTTCGATACCTTGTCATCGGATCAGGCGAAGGCCTTCGTCGGCAGCAATCCTCCGGCCTCGCTTGCCGAAGCCATGCACGGTGCCTGGGTCGCCTTCGCCAAGACCGGCGATCCCGGCTGGCCGGCTTATGACCTGACCACGCGGTTGACCAAGCGCTTCGACGCGACGTCGAGCCTCGTCGCCGATCCGGAGAAGGCAACGCGCGGCCTGTGGAAGGATGTGGCGTTTTGACGAAGGAGCGGTCGCAGGAGACGCTGTCGATGTTGATACGCTGAACACTGACCCAAGGGTCAAGGCTTTGGTGAAAGAGCGCGGACTGAAACTGGCGCTGTAGCGCGAACCGGCCCGTCTGTAGCACCCGATCCGCGACCGCAAACCCCGAATGTCAAAGTGGCGTCAGCAGCGGTTCGCCCGCATAGAGTCGGCGCGCGTTGTCCAGGAATTTCTGCACCATGGACTGCATGGCCTCGGGCGACCATCCGGCAACGTGAGGCGTCAACACCAGGTTCTGCAAGTCGGCAAGGCCCGCAGGCAACTGCGGCTCGCCTTCATAGACGTCCAGCGCCGCGCCGGCAATCGTCTGTGCGCGCAACGCGCGTTCCAGCGCGGCCGTGTCGACGACGCTGCCGCGTGCGATGTTGACCAGGTATCCATTCGCGCCCAACTTCGCAAGCACGTCGGCGTTGATCAGGTGCAGGGTCGAATCGCCGCCAGGAATGGCGACCAGCAGCACGTCGCACCATTGCGCCAGCTCATCCAGCGTCGGGAAGTAGCGATGCGCCGAACCCGGGCGGGGGCGGCGATTGAAGTAGCCGATCTCCATGTCGAAGGCCCGCGCTCGTGTCGCGACCTTTTCGCCGATGCAACCCAGGCCGACGATGCCGAGCTTCTTGCCGGACACGTTGGGCGGCAGCGGCAGCTGGGTGCGCCAGACGCCTTGGCGTGTCAGTTGATCCAGGCGGGGAATGCCGCGGATGATGGCAATCATCAGGCCCATGGCGTGATCCGCGACGCAGCTGTCGTTGGTGCCGGCGCCGTGGGCGACCTTCACGCCGCGCAGCCTGGCATGAGCAAGGTCGATCTTCTCGTATCCTGCGCCCATGGCATAAATCATTTTCAGATTGGGCAGGGCGTCGATCTGCTGTGCGTTCAGGCCGATGGCGCCGATGGTCATGACGATATCGACGCGCGCCGCATGCTCGGCCACTGCTTGTGCATATTGTTCCGGCGAGGGGGCGAAGATCACTTCGAAGTGTTGCGCAATCTGATCCCGGTCGGCCTGCGTGACCGGATTCATGATGATGAGCAAGGGCAGGGAAGATGGCATGGCGGCTGGAAATCAGAGTTGGGTGTGGCGGGCCA
Source organism: Achromobacter piechaudii NBRC 102461 (assembly GCF_001571245.1). GTDB lineage: Bacteria > Pseudomonadota > Gammaproteobacteria > Burkholderiales > Burkholderiaceae_B > Achromobacter > Achromobacter piechaudii. Next base: position 603,374 of record NZ_BCTK01000006.1, read on the forward strand.
CCAGGCCCACGCGCACATTGCCAAGATGGCGTTGCATGGCGGCGCGGGCGGCGTCCGGGTTGCGGTCCAGGATAGCTTGCAGGATATCCATATGCTCGTCGCAACAGGGAATGAGCCGCTCGGGCGCGCCGTTCTGATCGAAGCAGCGCGCCTTGATGCGCAGGTCGTGGATGGTCTGCGCCATCAGCCGGTTGCCGCTGGCTTGCGCAATGCTGTCATGCAGCAGGTTGTCCACGCGATGGTTCTCTTCATGGGTGGAATGCTGGCGGCGCTTGATCTCGCTGACCTGTTCAAGAATCGCCGCCGCCTGTTCGGGCGTCATGCGCGTGGCGGCGGCCGCTGCCGCATCGCCTTCCAGCAGCAGGCGCATCTGGAAGATCTCAAGGTACTGACGCAATGTCGGCTCGGCCACGATCAGTTGACCGCGCGCGGTGCGCACCGCGAATCCGCCGCCGATCAAGCGGCTCATGGCTTCGCGCAGCGGTGTGCGCGAGACGCCCAGCGCGCTGGCCAGATTGCGCTCCTGCAAGGGCTGGTTGATGGGCAGTTGGCCCAGCTGGATCATGTCCAGCAACGTCGAATAGGCTTCATCGACCAGATCGCGCGCTTCTTCAGAGGCGCCTGTCGTTACAGGCGCGGCCGCGCGCGTGGGGCTTTCCATGGCAAGGGTGGTTGGCATAGGGATCATGGAAACAGGAGGGGGAAGATGGGGAAGTTCGGATCCGCGCGCAGCTCGCGTTCACGCGCGTCCAGCCATTGCGTATCCGCGCGCAGACGTTCTACGGCGCCGGCCGCGTCCATCGCTTCGAAGCGCAGTGGCTGACCCGGCCGCATTTGCGCCAGGCGCGGCAGGTCGGCGCTGATCACGGTTGCGATCTTGGGATAGCCGCCGGTGGTTTGGCGGTCATTCATGGCGATCAGGGGTTGGCCCGCGCCGGGAATCTGGATACTGCCTGCCGCGATGGGGTCGGTGATGATATCGGCGCCCTGCGCGTGCGCGATGGTGGGGCCGTCCAGGCGCAGCCCCATGCGGTCGGACTGCGGCGCCAGCCGATAGGTGGCGCTCAGGAAGCGGCGGATCTCGCTGATGGAAAAGTGATCTTGCTGAGGGCCCAGGATGACGCCGATGGGCGCATCGCGATAGAACCACGCGGTGTGGCGCAAGGGCACCCAGCGCCGTTGGGTACGCGCGCGGGCGCGGCCGATGGCCAGGACGTCATCGCGCTTTAGCGCCCGGCCTTCGATGCCGCCCATGACCGCGCGCGTGAGCGTGGACGCGCTGCCTAGAACCGGGTCCACGGCGATGCCGCCGCACACCGCCAGGTAGCCGCGCATGCCGCGTTCCAGCGGCCCGATGGTCAAGGTGGCGCCGGCCGGCAGGCGGTGCGACTGCCAGGGCGCCACCTTGCTCGCAGGCATGCCGCTCGCTGCCGATACGTGCAGCGTGGCGCTGCCCGAAAACGCCACCGTGCAGTCGGCGTCCAACACGCGCAGCCGGCCGCCCGTCACCGTGAATTCCAGCGCGGCAAGATCGCCAGGGTTGCCCGCCAGCGCATTCGCCAGACGCAGCGCACCCGGATCCATCGCGCCCGAGGGCGGTACGCCCATGTGCTCATAGCCGGGTCGGCCTCTGTCCTGCACCGTGGTCAACATGCCGGGCGCAAGCACAAGCAGCCGCGCGCTCATGAGTGGCTCCCTGTGCGTGGCTGCGGCCGGTAGCCGGGATCGGCATGCAAGGCATCGATGCGCGCGAATTCGTCTTCGCTGATCGGTGTGAACACGATCTCGTCTCCCGCTTCAAACAGAAAGGGCTGGGCATGGCGCAGATCGAAGCTGCGCCACGGGGTGCGCCCGATCAAGTGCCAGCCGCTGGGGCCGGGCACCGAGGCGATGGCGGTTTGCTGGCCGCCGATGTTCACGCTGCCGGCAGGCGTATGCGCGCGTGGCATGGCGCGGCGCGGTGTGTGCAAAACGGGGTCCAGTCCGCCCAGGTAGGCAAAGCCCGGCATGAATCCCACCATGAATACGCGATACACCGGTGCGCGGTGGCGCTCGATGACTTGGGCGGGGTCCAGCTGATGGTGCTGCGCCAGCGCGTGCAGGTCCTCGCCATGCGCGCCGCCATAGCAGACCGGCACATCCCAGCGGCGCGGCGTGGCGTTGCTGGCCACGGCCAACGTGTCCAGGCAATCCGCAATCACTTCACGCACCTGCGCGTGGCTGATCGTCAGCGGATCGAAGTGGATGCTTAACGAACGATAGGCCGGCACCACGCCCAGCAAGCCTTGCGTTTTGCGCTGCTGTGCCCGCAGCGCCTGCGCCAGGGCCAGCACGCGCGCATTGGTATCGGCGTCGATGCGGTTGGCGAATTCGACCAGCAGCGTGCAGTCGCCCGCCATCAGGATGCGTGGGGCCTCGTTGCTGCAAGGGGAAGGCGTGGCGCTCGTCATGCTGCGGTGGCGAATTCCATGGCGTCGGCGGCGTGAAAGCCCCAGGTCACGGCCTGGCCGGGCGTACGCTCGGCGGCGCTGATGCCCAGCGGCGCATACGCCAGGATGACTTTGTCGTAGGCTTCGATGAACACTTTCCAGTGCAGGCCGCAGAAGGTGGCGGCCACGACCTTGCCGGTATGGCGCAGGTCTGCGCCGCGTAACTGGCTGCCCAGCCGCAGGTGTTCGGGCCGCACGCCCAGCGCGGCGTCGGGGCTGGCGTTTGCGGCGGGAATGAAATTGCATTCGCCCAGAAAGCCCGCTACGAACGCGCTAGCGGGCTGGCGGTACAAGCCTTCCGGCGACCCCGCTTCCACGATGCGGCCCTGCTCCAGAATCACGATGCGGTCAGACAGGTTCATGGCCTCTTCCTGATCGTGAGTCACGAATACGACCGTCAGCCCCAGGTCTTGATGCAGGCGGCGCAGTTGCAGCTGGATCGCCTGGCGCAGGTTCTTGTCCAGCGCGCCCAGCGGCTCGTCCATCAACAAAATGTCCGGCGTGAACACCAGCGCGCGCGCCAAGGCCACGCGTTGCTGCTGGCCGCCCGACAGTGCGCCCGGCTTGCGGTCTTGCAGTGGCACAAGGCTGACCAGATCCAGCGCTTCCAGCACCCGCCTGCGGATGTCGTCTTCGTTCAGGCGTCGCATGCGCAGGGCGAAGGCCACGTTCTCGAACACGCTCATGTGCGGGAACAGCGCGTAGTTCTGAAAGACCATGCCGATGTTGCGATCCGAGATCGGCGTGTGCGTCACGTCGCGCCCGCCGATCTTCACAACGCCCGCGTCGGGCGATTCGAAGCCGGCAATGATCTTCAACAGCGTGGTCTTGCCCGAACCGGACGCGCCCAACAGCGTGCAGAATTCTCCGCGCGCGACCGTCAGGTCCACTTCGGGCAACGCGACGGAATCGCCGTAGCGCTTGTGGATGCCGGTCATGATCAATTCTTTGCCCTGACGCTCGGGCGGACGTTGCGGACGGATGTCGTAGGCAGTTTGCATATCAATCTTCCTTCTTCCTGCGCAGCAGCAGGTTGGCAAGCAGAATCAGCGCCGTTGCCCCAACCAGCAGGCAAGAGGCCGAGATAACGGTGGGATCGAAGTCGTTGGCCAAGCCTTCGAACATCAGTTTGGGCAGGGTGCGATTGCGGATCGTGGTCAGGAACAGCGCCATCACGACGTCGTCGAACGAACTGACAAATGCGAACACCGCGCCGCCGACCAGGCTGGGAATCAGCGCGGGCAGCATCACCAGCCGGAACATTCTTGGCCACGATGCGCCCATGCCCAGCGCGGCCAGCTCCAGGTTCGGGTCCAGGCTGCGCAGCGCGGCGCGCATGGTGATGTAGACATAGGGCGCGGCCAGCACCGTGTGGCCCAGCACCACCGCCATCGAGTTCGCCACCCAGCCGATGGGGGCGAACAGGTAATACAGCGCCACCGCCGTGACGATGGCCGGGACCGACATCGGAATGATGAAGAAGGCGTCCAGCCAACCTTGGCGGCGCGCGGCCAGCCGGCTGACCCCCAGCGCGGCGGCAGTGCCCAGCACCGTGGCAAGCAGCGTCACCACGATGGCGATCCTGGAGCTGGAGGCCAGCGCCGCCAGCCACTTGCCGTCGGTGAAGAAGTTCTCGTACCAGCGCAGGCCATAGCTGGGCGGTGGGAATATCGGGAAGTCCGTGGTGCCAAAGCTCATCGGGATGACGACGACGATGGGCAACAGCAGGAAGATGGCGCACGCCACGCCCAGCAACGCCGTCACGCGCCCGCCCGGTGTGCGGCGGTAGCCCGATTGGTTGCTGCCCTTGCCAGAGCTTGCGCTGATCAGGTTGTTCAGGCCAAAGAGACGGTTGAACAGCCACAGCGATAGCAGCACTGTCACCAGCAGCACGCCGGCCAGCGCTGACGCCAGCCCCCAGTTCAATTCTTCGGTGATGTTGTGCGAGATGAGTTCGGCGGCCATGCGCTGGGCAGGGCCGCCCATCAGCGACGGCGTGATGTAGTAGCCGACCGCATTCATGAAGACAATGATGCCGCCAGCGACCGCGCCGGGGCTCGTCAGCGGCAGGATGACCTTGCTGAAGATGCCCGCGGATCCCGCGCCCAGGCTTTGTGCGGCCTGCACCAGGCTGCCGTCCAATGACCGGAACGATGCATACAGCGGCAGCACGACAAATGGCATGAGCACATGCGTCATACCGACCATCACGCCGGTGAAGTTGTAGAGAAACGCCATGGGCTGGTCCAGAATGCCCACGGTGGTCAGCAGCGTGTTCAGCGGCCCGTTCTTGCCCAGCAGCGCAATCCACGCCGACGTGCGCACCAGTGCGCTGGACCAGAAGGGCAGCAGCACGGCGAAGAACAGGACGCGCGCCACGGTCGGCGATACGGTCGCCATCAAGTAAGCCAGTGGATAACTCAACACCACGCAGGCCACGGTGACGGCGGCGGCGATCGTGAAGGTGTTGCCCAGCACGATGCGGTAGATCGGTGTGTCCAGCAGATGACGGTAATGCGCCAGCGTCAGGCCGCCGTCCTCGCCCTTGAACCCGTTACTGAGCAGACCCGCAATGGGGCCGGCGAAGAAAAGCAACAGGAACAACAGCAGCGGCAAGGCGGCCAGGGCCGCCACGCGGCCGCGCCGGCGAGCAGCGGCCGGACGGAGTCGTGCGGCGGGCAGGGGTAGGGCGTCGGTGCTCGTAGTCATGGCAGGGGGGGCGCCGGCGCGTACGCCGGCGTCTGGGTAAGAAAAGTGGCGGATCAGCGGGCGCGGACCTGGTTGTAGCGCTCGGTGATGGCGGGGCCGTTCGTGTCCCAGAAGTCCGAGTTCAAAAAGATGCTGTTCTTCAGGCGCTCGGTGGTCGACGGCAGGAGTTCCAGCCGCTTGGCGTCAATCAGGGGCAGGGCCGCTTCGGTGGTCGGGCCATAGGCGATGTACTTGCTGAACTCGGCCTGGTTTTTCGGCTGGATCATGAAGTTCAAGAGCTTGATGGCCGCATCACGGTTGGGCGAACCCTTCACGATGGCGAAGTAGCCCACTTGCGCGATGCTGTCGCCCCAGCCCATCGCAATCGGCAGGCCCGAGTCGATACCGGCCTGGAAGCGGCCGTTCCAACCCAGCGCCATCACGACTTCGCCGCTGCCTAAGGCGTTGACGGGTTCGGCCCCGCTCTTCCACCAGCGCGCCACATGCGGCTTGATCTCTTCGATCTTCTTGAAGGCGCGGTCCATGCCTTCCTTGGTAGCCAGCACTTTGTAGACGTCGGCGGGCGCCACGCCATCGGCGATCAGCGCGGCCTCGATCACCGTGGCGGGATCGTCCTGCATGGTGCGCTTGCCGGGAAATTTCTTAACGTCCCAGAAGTCCGCGAAGGTGCTGGGCTGAGGCTTGCCCGCAGGAAAGGCCTGCGTGGAAAAGCCGATGTTGGTCGAGAAGATTTCCGAGGGCACGCCGTAGTCGTTGCGCGCGTTGGCAATGACGTGATCCTGCTTGACCATGTCGGGCGTGATCTTTTCAAACACACCCAGCTTGATGCCGCGCGTGAGGCGGGCGCTGTTCTCGGTCACGACGTCCCACGTCACCGACTTGGTGTCGATCATGGCGCGGATCTTCGCCACTTGCGGGTCGGTGTCTTCATGGATGGCGATGCCGGTTTCCTTGGAGAAGGGCTTGAGCCACGCGTCACGGATGGCGCCTTGGTAGTTGCCGCCCCAGCTTGCGAAATTGAGTTCGGCGGCGTGCGCTGCCCCTGATGCCACGCCCGATGCCAGCGCCACGGTGGCGGCGACGGCGCACGTGACGTTCTTCCATTTGAGATTCATTGCTTGGACTCCGTTCGAGAAGAAAAACGCGATGGGCAGACCTGCCCCGATCCTGGGCATATCGCCTCAGCAAGTCCTTGGCATGCAAATTGCATGCCAACGGTATGCCAAACATCGACATTCGCTATTTTTCGGAGTCCTTCACATGTACGACGTAGATCTCAATTCCGACCTGGGAGAGAGCTTTGGTCCCTACAAAATCGGCACGGACGAGGCCATGCTGGACCTCATCACCTCGGCCAACGTGGCCTGCGGATTTCACGGCGGGGACGCCTCCGTCATGCACCAAACCGCGGCATCCGCCCTGAAACGGGGCATAGACGTGGGCGCGCATCCGGGCTTTAACGACCTGTGGGGATTTGGCCGGCGCAAGATCACGGGCGATAGCCCGCAAGCGATTGGCGACATGATTGCGTACCAGATCGCCGCGATGCAGGGCATGGCGCGCGCGGCGGGACATCGCGTGTCGCATGTGAAGCTGCATGGCGCTTTGGCAACCCAGGCCTTCGAAGACCGCGCGTTGTCCGAAGCGCTGACGTGGGCCATGCGTGCGCTGGATCCGGAGCTGGTGCTGGTGTGCACGCCGCACAATGAAACCGAGCGCGCGGCGCGCCGGGCGGGCATCCGCGTGGCGTGTGAAGTGTTTGCAGATCGTCTGTATGGCGACAACGGTCTGACGCTGCCGCGCAGCGAGCCGGGCGCCGTCATCCATGATCCGGCGGTTGCGGCCGCGCAGGCGTTGCGCATGGTGCGCGAACAGGCGATACGGACGGTGGGCGGCAAGGTGGTGGCTATGCCCGTGCACACGATCTGCGTGCATGGGGACAACCCGCAAGGCGTTGCAATCGCGCAGGCCGTGCGTGACGCGTTGTTGGCCGAAGGCGTGCGCCTGCGGCCGATCTCGCAGCTGGACTTTCAGTAAGGCGCGCTTTTTTGAGCTTGCTTGATCAGCGCCTTCAGCACGCTGGCAAAGCGGCGCGCGCTGCTGGACAGCGGGCTGCTGGCCGCATGCAGCAGGTGGATCGCGTGGCCCAGCGCCGGGTCGGTGGGCAGCAGCACGAAGTCTTTGCCAAAGCTTGGGTGATAGCCGAACGACTCGATCAACGCCACGCCCACGCCTTGGCGCACCAGCGCCAGCGCTTCGGGTGTCGAGCGGATTTCAATCTGCGGCTGTACCGGCGTCGGGCCGGAATTCAGGAAGCGGCTGGCCAGCCGCCCGAACGGCGTGTCTGCGCCATAGCCGATCAGCAGATGGCCTTGCAGGTCTTCAGCGCGCAAGCGGCTGCGCACCGCCAGCGGATGGCCGCGCGGGACGGCGCAGCCCAGCCAACCCTGACCGATTTCTTCACTGACGATATTGGCGTTGACAGGGGGCGGCATCGACGCAAGGCCGAAGTCGGCCTGTCCCAGCAGCAAGTGCGGCAGCAGCGCATCGAAGGCCAGCGGCCGATAGCGGATGGGCGTGTCGGGGTGGCGTTCGCGAAATTTCTGGATGGCGTGCGGAACCAGCCATTCGCTGAAGCTGGGGCTGGACACCAGGCTGACCGTGCTAGCCGACCCTGCGCCCAGCGCTCCCGCCAAGGCGTTGAAGCGGTTGACGCGGCCGAATATTTCTTCGGCCTCGGCGTACAGCCGCCGCGCTTCCGGCGTGGGATGCAGGCGACCTTTGACGCGCTCAAACAGCGGATAGCGCAAGCGATTTTCAGCGGAGGCCAGCACGCGGCTTACCGCGGGCTGCGTGACGGACAGCATGCGGCCGGCTTCGCTCAACGAGCCAGTCAACATCACCGCGTGAAACACCTCGATCTGGCGGAGCGTCAGGGCTCCAGGCGCCGAGGGAAGGGGGCCGGCCATGGGAAGGATCGTCCGCAAAGAATTGGGCAGCTGCCATTTTATGGCCAGGGCGACGCTGCGGCGCGCCCGCCACGTGGGCGCCATGACGTTTTGCGCGTAGCCCATAACTTAATGCACAGTCCCCGGAGTCTCGTCCGACACCCGCGCCGCAGTCGGAACCCTTTGTTTTCAAGGCATTCCAGCCGGTTTCTTCCTTCGCTACTCGCGCTTTTCCGCGCCGCAAGATGGCTTTGCGGCGCGCGCGCCGCGCGGCATGCTGCCAGCAACCACTCTTTCTCCACCCAGGATTGCAACATGTCCCGCATCGTCACTGTCGCCGCCGCCCAGTTGGGTCCCATTCAACGTTCGGAGGGGCGCGAAGAGGTCATCGGCCGCATGCTCCGCCTGTTGGAGCGCGCGCACCGCCGTGGCGCGCAGGTGGTGGTGTTTCCCGAGCTGGCGCTGACGACGTTCTTTCCGCGCTGGTATTGCGAAGACCTGGACGAGGCCGACGCCTGGTTCGAGCCCAGCCTGCCGTCGCCCGCCACGCAGCCGCTGTTCGACGCCATCAAGCGCTTTGGCGTGATGGTGTATCTGGGCTACGCCGAGCTGGCGTGGGAACCGGACGAGCAGGGCATCGTGCGCAAGCGCCGTTTCAATACGTCGGTCGTCATCGCGCCCAACGGCGAGATCGTGTTGAAGTACCGCAAGGTCCATCTGCCGGGCCATGCCGAATACGCCGAACACCGCCAGGTGCAGCATCTGGAAAAGCGCTATTTCGAAGTCGGCAATCTGGGCTTTCCGGTGGTGCGCGCACCGGTCGCGCCGGGCGTGGACGCCAACCTGGGCATGCTGATCTGCAATGACCGGCGCTGGCCGGAGGCGTGGCGCGTGCTGGGTTTGCAGCAGGTGGAACTGGTCATGCTGGGCTACAACACGCCCAGCCGCAACCAGGACAATCGCGGCTTCGAAGCGCACCACCTGCGCGTGCTGCATTCGCATCTGTCGATTCAGGCGGGCTGCTACCAGAACGCCACCTTTGCCGTCGCCGTCGCCAAGGCCGGCACCGAAGATGGCCACGAGCTGCTGGGCCATTCCATCATCGTCAATCCGCAAGGCGAAATCATCGCCATGGCCGCGACTTGGGACGACGAACTGATCGTGGCCGACTGCAACCTCGATCTGTGCGAGCTGGGTCGCAACACCGTCTTCAACTTCGCCAAACACCGCCGCCCCGAAGCGTATGCCCGCCTGGTCGAACAGACCGGCAGCGTGGCCCCCGCCGTGTGGACGCCGTCCGTCTGACGCGCCCCTATCGACTCTTTCCGTGGATTGAACATTTCTCATGACCGTGACGCTTCTGCCCCCGACCATCGAACATGAAATGCTGGGCACGATGCGTGTGCCCGGCTACGCCGACGTCACCGCCGCCGCTGACCGCCTGGCCCCGTATGTGCGCCGCACGATGCTGCTGCGCTCGCCCGTGCTGGATGAGCGCGCGCAGGCGCCCATCTGGCTGAAGCTGGAAAACCTGCAAGTGACCGGCTCGTTCAAGGCGCGTGGCGCGTTCAACGCGCTGCTCAACATGGATGAGGCGCAGCGCGCACGCGGCGTGGTGGCGTATTCGACGGGCAACCACGGGCAGGCCGTGGCCTGGGCCAGCCGTTGCCTGGGCGTGCCGGCAACCATCGTGATGCCGGTGGACGCACCGGAGAACAAGGTGGAGAAGGCGCTGCGCCATGGCGCGAAGGTGGTGCGCTACGACCGCCTGCGTGAAAGCCGCGAGGAAATCGGCATGCGGCTGCTGGCCGAGACCGGCGCGACCTTGTTGCCGCCGGGCGATCACCCGGACGTGCTGGCGGCGCAAGGCACGCTGGCGCTGGAGGCCTTGCAAGACCTGCCCGCTGCCGCGCGCAACAACCTGGGCCTCTTTGCCACGCCTTGCGGCGGTGGCGGCATGGCGGCGGGTTGCTCGCTGGTGCTGCGGGAACTGGCGCCCCAGGCGCGCATGGTGGCGGTGGAGCCGCGTGAGTACGACGACACGGTGAGATCGCTGGCCTCCGGCCGGCGCGAAAGCAATCCCGCTGGCGCGAAGACCATTTGCGATGCCTTGCAAGCGGCCACGCCGGCTGAACTGCCCTATGCCATCAACAGCCGCAGCCTGAGCGCGGCAGTGTCCGTGACCGATACCGAGGTGGCCGCCGCGATTCGCTTCGCCCTGGATGAGTTGCGCCTGGTCGTGGAACCGGGCGGCGCGGTCGCGTTGGCCGCGTTGCTGGCCGGCCATATCTCAGCTGACGGCCGCGACGCCGTCATCGTGCTGTCGGGCGGAAATATCGATTTGCCCCTGTTGCGCCAGATTGCCCTGGACTAGGCGCAGAAGCGCCTGGTTCCAGATCGGCGAGGCCGCAATGCCTTTGCCATGCAGTGACGAAGTACCCGCAGCACCCGCAATACCCGCAGTACCCGCGCCGGACGCAGAGCTGGCGCGGAAACACCCATAACAGTCCAAGGAAGAAAACCATGTCCACGTACCAAAGCAGCGCCAAGCGCTGGCTCGCCGCCGCGAGCGCGATGTTGAGCCTGACGGCGGCGTCCGCCGCCCAGGCCGCTTATCCTGAGCACCCCGTCACCATCATCGTGCCGTTCAACACCGGCACCACGCCTGACATCGTGTCGCGCCTGCTCGCCGCAGAAATGGCCAAGCAGACGGGCGGCAACTACGTGGTGCAGAATCGCACCGGCGCATCCGGCATCATCGGCACGCAGGCGGTCGCCAACGCCACGCCCGACGGCTACACGATCGGCTTTGCCAACGTGGCCACGCTGGCCATCAACCAGGGCCTGTACTCCAAGCTGCAATACGACGCCGACAAGCAATTGGCGCCCGTGGCGCTGACCGGCTCCGTGCAGAACATTCTGGCCGTGCGTCCGGGATTGAACGTCAAGAGCGTGGCGGAGCTGGTCGCGCTGGCCAAGAAGGAACCGGGCAAGCTCGTGGTCGCGTCAGGCGGCAACGGCACGACGGGGCACCTTAGCGCCGCCATGTTCAGTTCGATGGCGGGCGTGGAGTTCATGCACGTGCCGTACAAGGGCGGCGTCGAGGCGGATCTGGCCGTGCTGCGTGGCGAGGCGGATCTGGTGTTCGACAACATCTCGTCCATCGCATCGTTCGTGGACCAGGGCAAGGTCGTGCCGCTGGCCGTGACTGATCTGCAACGTGATTCGTCCATGCCTGCGCTGGCCACCCTGGACGAGCAGGGCTTAAAGGGCTATCGCGCGGTGGCGTGGACGGGTTATGTGGCGCCTGCCGGCACCGATCCGAAGGTGCTGGATTATCTGAACGCCGCCATGAACAAGGCGCTGCAATCGCCCGAGGTGCAGCAAAAGCTGAAGAGTCTGGCCTACGTGCCGAACATCGGCCCGCGCCAGCAACTGTTTGACCGCGCGCAAGCCGAACGTCCGGTGTGGGCGCAGGTGATCAAGCAAGCCAACGTGAAGATCGACTGAACGCCATGACCCACGAACGCTACGACCTGCTGATCCGTGGAGGCATGGTGATCGATGGCACGGGCGCCGACCGGGTTCGCGCCGATGTCGGCGTGCGAGCTGACCGCATCGTGGCCGTCGGCGACCTGCATGGCGCACAGGCCACGCAGGTGCTGGACGCAGCCGGCCGCATCGTCGCGCCCGGTTTCATCGACACGCATACCCACGACGACCGCTACCTGTCCATCGACCCCGGCATGCCCGCCAAGTTGAGCCAGGGAGTGACGACGGTGGTGACGGGCAACTGCGGCATCAGTCAGGCCCCGTGGCGTTCGGGCTGGCGCCGCGAGGTGCCGGCGCCGGTCAACCTGTTGGGCAACGACGCCGGCGATTTTCCGTACGAGACGTTTGGCGCGTACCTGGATAACCTGGACCGCCACCCGCCTGCCGTGAACGCCGCCTGCCTGGTCGGCCACACGTCGCTGCGCGCCGCCGCCATGGACGAGCTGGACCGTCCCGCCACCGCCAGCGAGATCGAACACATGCAGGCCTTGCTGCGCGAGGCCATGCAAAGCGGAGCAATCGGTTTGTCGACTGGAACGGCGTATCCGGCCGCCATGCCCGCCACGCTGGACGAACTGATGGCGGTGGCCAGCGTGCTGCGCGAGCATGGCGGCCTGTACGCCAGCCATATCCGCGACGAAGGAGATCGCATCTTTGCGGCGCTGGATGAAGCCTTTGCAGTCGGCGAGGCCGGTGGTGCGCCGGTGCTGATCTCGCATCACAAGCTGATCGGGCCGCGCAATCACGGCCGCTCCGTCCAGACGCTGGCGCACATCACCCAAGCCAGCCAGCGCCAGGAGGTGGCGCTGGACTGCTACCCCTACGTGGCCGGTTCAACGATCTTGCGCAAGGACCGTCTGGCCGTGTCCAGCCGCGTCATCGTGACGAAGTCCGTGCCGTATCCGCAGTACGCGGGACGCGATCTGGACGACATCGCCCAGGACATGGGCTTGACGCCGGAAGACGCGGTCGATGCGCTGCAACCGGCAGGCGCCATCTACTTCATCATGGACGAGGCCGACGTCGAGCGCATCCTGGCGTATCCCGGCACGATGATCGGCTCTGACGGCATGCCGCACGACCCGGCGCCGCACCCGCGCCTGTGGGGCACCTTTCCCCGCGTGCTGGGCCACTACAGCCGCGACGTCGGCCTGTTCACGCTGGAGCAGGCCGTGCACAAGATGACGGGCAAGCCGGCCGCCTACTTCCGCCTGCCGCAACGCGGCCGCATCGCCGTGGATCACGCGGCGGACCTGGTCGTCTTCGATGCAGACACCATCGCCGACACCGCGACCTGGTCGTCGCCGACGAGCCAGGCCGTGGGGATCGACTATGTGCTCGTCAATGGCAGCGTTGCATGGCGGGCAGGAGCAGGCACGGGGTCTCGCAGCGGCAAGGTGATCCGGCCGAGAACTTGAGGGTGCCGCGCGGATCCGCAGGGATAGCGCCGACCCTCAAACCTGCGCCATGCCGCCGTCTACGAACAGCTCGACGCCGTTGACGAAGCTGGCCGCATCCGAGGCAAGAAACGCCACCGCCTTGCCGATCTCCTGCGGTTCGCCCAGACGGCCCAGCGGCACTTGCGCGGCCAGATAATCGAACAGCCCCTGGCGGGCATCGTCGCCCACCAGCCCGCCCAGGCCCGGCGTGCGAACCGGCCCGGGGCTGACGACATTCACGCGGATGCCGCGGTCTTTCAGGTCCAGCGCCCACGACCGGGCAAAATTTCGCACCGCCGCTTTGCTGGCGCTGTACACGCTGAAATTCGCCGTGCCCTGTATCGACACGGTCGAGGCGGTCAGGATCACCGACGCGCCGTTGACCAGCAGCGGCAGCGCCTTCTGCACGGTGAACAAGGTGCCGCGCACGTTGGTCCCGAAGATGCGGTCGAAATGCTCTTCGGTGATGGCGCCCAGCGGCAGCATGTCGCCGCCGCCGGCGTTGGCGAACAGGATGTCGAGCTTGCCCGCGCTTTTGGCGATCTGGGCGTAGACGCGATCCAGGTCGCTCAACACCGACGCATCCGCGCGGATACCGGTTGCTGCGCTGCCGATGCTGGCCACGGCGGCATCCAGTTCGGCCTGACGCCGGCCGGTGATGAACACGCGTGCGCCCTGCGCCGCCAGTTCTTGCGCGGTCGCAAGACCGATGCCCGTGGTGCCGCCGGTGACGAGGGCGATCTTGCCATTGAGTTGCTGATTCATGATGAGCTCCAAACTGTTGATGAGTAGGTTGTCAGCCACGCTTTCCCGGCGGTTTTCGGTGTGAAGCGCCGTTGTTGAGTGGGCATGAATCAAATTTAAAGGTGCGGCGATATTTGATAAACCGTGTAAAAATTAAATAACTATCCATGTGCATGGATAATCAATGCCCTGTTGAGGAACCCAGATGGATCAGTTGACAGCCATACGCGGCTTCGCCCGAGTGGTGGAAGCCGGCAGCTTCACGCGTGCGGCCGACTCGCTTGATATGCCGAACGCCACACTGAGCAAGATGGTGCAGGACCTTGAAGCGCATCTGGGCGTGCGCCTGCTGCAACGGACCACGCGACGTGTCACGGTCACGCCGGAAGGCCGCGCATACTACGAGAAGGCGTTGCGTATCGTCCGCGACCTGGAAGACATCGATGGTTCATTCAATGCCATACAGGGCAAGCCCAAGGGGTATCTGCGCATCGATGTCGGCGGTTCCACGGCGCGCGACGTGCTCATCCCCGCCATCTCCGATTTTCTGGCGCGCTATCCCGATATCCGCATCGATTTCGGCGTGTCTGATCGCCCCGTTGACCTCATCAGCGACAACGTGGATTGCGTGATCCGGGGCGGCGTCTTGGGCGACTCTTCACTGGTGGCGCGTCACATCGGCAGCGCCGACCTGATCACCTGCGCCACGCCTGCGTATCTCAAACAGCACGGCACGCCGATCTATCCGGAAGAGCTGAAAAACGGCCACAAGCTGGTGAACTATCTGTCGCCCCAGAATGGTCGCGCGTTTCCGTTTCGCTTCGAGCGCGACGGCGAAAAGCTTGAGATCAAGGTCGAGCATCGCGTGGGCGTCAATGAAAGCAACGCGCATCTTGCCGCCGCGCTGGCCGGCCTCGGTATCGTCCAAACCTTCACCTACGCGGCTGGCGATGCACTGCGCAGCGGCGCTCTGGTCGAGATCCTCAAACCATGGCGGCCCCAGCCTTATCCCTTTCACGTGGTGTACCCGCACAACCGTCATGTCACGCAGCGCTTGCGCGTGTTGATCGACTGGCTGATGGAACACCTTCCCGCGCGGTTGAAAGGCTGAGGCGGCTGGCTGGCGCGGGTGAGGGGGGCGGCGCTGGGGGCGCGCCTTGCCGCTGCCCAGGGCCACTTCTAGAATATGACGTGGACATCCCACGCGACTGCGGCGACACATCCCATGAACATCCTTGAGCGGCTGAACGCCTGGGCCCGGCGCATCAAACGCGATGGCTTGACCCTGTGGTTTGCGGGCAAGCATCCCCGCACGCCCTGGCATGCAAAAGCCGTTGGAATTTTCGTGGTCGCCTATGCGCTCAGTCCCATCGATCTGATCCCCGATTTCATTCCCGTGCTGGGCTACCTCGATGACGTCCTGTTGCTGCCGGGGCTGATCTACCTGGCGATCCGGCTGCTGCCGCCCGACGTGCTTGCGCAATGCAGGACCCAGGCAGATGCATGGATGAGCGAGGCGCGCGCAAAGCCGCGCAGCCGCGCCGGCGCCGTAGTGATCGTCGCGTTGTGGCTGGCCGCATGCGTCGTGGCGGGGTTATGGCTTATGCGTCGCCTATGATTCACCGGATCGGCAACAGGCGTTGACCGCAAGGCAGACGGGCCGAGACCTTCCGGCCCGTCGCTGTCCCAGGCGCGCTGCGTCGCCGCCGCTTAGGGGTGAAAAAACGCCGTCGGTGTCATCAGCCGGTTTTCCTGGCGGATCAGATAGCCGGCCTCGGCGCTCTTGGTCAGATAGCCCGCCCATGCGGGGTCTTTCTGCAACGCCTGGCGCTTGGCTTCGCGGTCGGCGGCGCTGTCATAGACCCAGATGTGCATGTAGCTGTTGACGTCGCCTGTCTCGGTCTGCATGTAGGCGAGGGGTTTGCCCAGGTGGCGGCTCTGCACCTCATAGCCGTGCTCTGCATAGAGCGCCAGGTGCTTCTTGATGGTGCCGGCGCGGCAGGTATAGGTACGTACGTCGTAAAGCATGGTGCATCCTTGATTGATGTTGCGAAAAATTGATCGTCAGTCGGCCGTGGCGCCGGACTGTTTCACCAGCACGCTCCAGCGCGCGACTTCCTGGTTCACGTATTGCTGAAAGGCGGCATGGCCGTCGCCGACGGGGTCGGCGCCCAAGCCCTTCAACTTGTCCTGCACGGCAGGGTCGGCCACGCCCTGGGTGATGGCTTGCGACAGCTTTTCCACCACGGGCGCCGGCGTGGCAGCGGGCGCGAAAAGGCCGAACCAGGAGCGGGCGTTCATGGCCGGGTATTTCGTCTCGGAAAACGCCGGTACGTTGGGCAGCGACGCGTGGCGCTGCTGGCCCGTGACGGCGATGGGCGTCAGGCGGCCGGCCTGCACCTGCGACAGCACTTCGGGCAGGTTCGCGAACATGATCTGCACCTGGCCGCCCATCAGGTCATTGAGCGCTTGCGAGCCGCCCTTGTAGGGCACGTGCGTCATCTGCGCGTCAGCCAGCGAATTGAACTGCGCGCCCGCCAGGTGCGACGCCGTGCCGGTGCCGCCCGACGCATAGTTCACGCGGTTGCCGTTGGCCTTGGCGTAGGCGGCCAATTCCTCGACGGTCTTGGCCGGCACCGACGGATTCACCACCAGCAGCAAGGGCACCGACGCCAGGTTCGACAGGCCCGTGAAGTCGCCCGTCAGGCTGTAGTCCAGCTTGTGATAAAGCGTGGAATTGATGGCATGGCTGGACGTGGCCATCAGCAGCGTGTAGCCGTCGGGCTCGGCGCGCGCCGCCATGACCGCGCCAATATTGCCGTTGGCGCCTGCCTTGTTCTCCACGACCACCGGCTGGCCGAGGCGGGTGGACATGGCCTGCGCCACGGTGCGCGCGATGACGTCGGTGGCGCCGCCCGCAGCAAAGGGCACGATGATGCGCAGCGGGCGTTCGGGATAGGCAGAGGCGGCGGACGCGGCCGTGCTCAAGGTCGCGGCGGCGAGCATCGCGGCTGCGGCCAGCCGCCGTACGGGGGGCAGGGGGATATTCATAGTCTCTCTCCAGTGTTGGATATTTTTTTATGTAGGCGCCGCGCGCCGTTCTTGCGTCCGGCGCGCGGCAATCCGCTCCTGCAAGTCAGGATGCGGCGCGCCGCGCCTTGTCGCGCAGGCTGGTCAGGGTGGCCCGGGGCGTGATGACTTCGGGGTCCAGACTGAGTTCGATCAGATACGGCGAACCGCTGTCCAGCGCCCGCTTCAAGGCGGGCGCGAAACTCTCGTGGCTGTCCACGCGTTCGGCGGGCACGCCGAACGATTCCGCATAGGCCACGAAGTCGGGGTTGCTGAGGTCCGTGCCGATGGTCCGGCCGGGGTAGTGCACTTCCTGGTGCATGCGGATCGTGCCGTACATGCCGTTGTTGAACACGATGAAGACGATGGCCAGCCGGTGCTGTTTGACGGTGGCCAGCTCTTGCGAGGTCATCAGAAAGCAGCCGTCCCCAGCCAGGCAGACGACCTGCCGTTCGGGGTGGCGCAGCTTGGCCGCGATGGCGGCGGGCACGCCGTATCCCATCGCGCCGCTGGTGGGCGCTAGCTGGCTGCGCGGATGGCTGAAACGGTAGTAGCGATGTGCCCAGGCGCTGTAGTTGCCCGCGCCGTTGGTGAGGATCGCGTGCGCATCCAAGGTCTCGCGCAGCGCGACGATGACGCGCGCCGGGTCCATGGGCAGATCGGTAGCAGGCGGTTCCGTGTAGCGCAGATAGCTCTGCCGCAGCCCGTCGAGCCAGCCGCGCCACGGGGTGGCGTCCAGCGGCTCCAACGCGGCAGCCGCGTCCGCGAAGGCGTTCAGGCCCGACTGTATCTTCAAGGCAGGTTGATAAACCCGGCCCAGTTCTTCGGGGCTGGCCAGTACGTGGATCAGCGTCTGTTTGGGCACGGGAGATTGCAGCAGCGTATAGCCGCCCGTCACCATTTCACCCAGGCGCGCGCCCACCGCCAGGATCACGTCGGCATTGCGCACGGCATCGGCCAGTTCCGGGTTGATGCCGATGCCTACTTCGCCGACGTATTGCGCATGGTGGTTGTCGTACAGGTCCTGGCGGCGGAACGAGCACGCCACGGGCAGGCCATTCTGATGCGCGTAGCGGGCAAGGCTGTCCAGGCCCGCGCGGGTCCAGCCCGAACCGCCCACGATCATCAGCGGCCGCTGCGCGTCGGCCAGCAAAGCGCGCATGCCTGCCATGGCATCGGGCGCCGGGTGCGCCTGCGGAAACTGGATCGTTCCGCAGTCCTGGGGCGCGGCCAGTTCGGTCAGCATGTCTTCGGGCAATGCCAGCACCACGGGACCGGGCCGGCCCGACATCGCCACCGAGAAGGCGCGGTTCATGTATTCGGTGACGCGCGCGGCGCTGTCGATCTGCGCCACCCATTTGCTGAACTGCCCGAACATGCGGCGGTAATCGATTTCCTGGAAGGCCTCGCGCTCGACCATGTCGTTGCCGACCTGGCCCACCAGCACGATAAGCGGCGTGGAATCCTGAAACGCCGTCTGCACGCCGATGCTGGCATTGGTGGCGCCCGGCCCGCGCGTGACCATGCAGACGCCCGGCCGGCCTGTCAGTTTGCCGTGCGCTTCGGCCATGAACGACGCTGCGCCTTCGTGGCGGCAGGACACCAGGCGGATCCGCTCGCGTTCCGTGTACAGCGCGTCCAGCACGTCCAGATAGCTTTCGCCGGGCACGCCGAACACGGTGTCCACGCCATGTTCCAGCAGCGCGCGCACCACATGCTGGCCGCCCGTCATCAATTTCGCAGTGTCGTTCATCGCAGTTTCAATCAGGCCGCAAGGCGGCGGGTTGTGTCTGGATGCACTGTACGCAGCCCGGCGTCGGGCGCGTTAGGACAGATCAGAGCTTGTCTTGCACTTTTTTGCGCAAGCGCCCGGAGCGGCCGTCAGCCGATGGGGCGGTCGTACTTCTTGCGGAAATCGCCTGCGGTGCAGCCGGTGTGCTTCTTGAAGAAGCGGGCGAAGTAGGACGGGTCTTCGAAGTTCAGCTGAAACGCGATTTCGGCAATGCTCAAGCCCGTATTACTGAGCAGGCGCTTGGCTTCGAGCGCAACGCGTTCCTGCACCAGTTGGCTGGCGGTGCGGCCCATGCTGCGCTTGGCGGCCTCGTTAAGCTGGCGTTCGCTGACGTGCAGTGCGTCGGCGTACTGGCGTATGGCGCCGAATTCTAGATAGTGTTCCTCGATCAGCATGGTGAAGCGCTTGACCAGCGAATAGCTGGGGCCGGCCGCGGTCTCGCGCTCGTCGGCCGGGTACAGGCGGCGCAACTGCGTCAGCAGGATCAGCAGGTAGGAACGCACGACGTCGAAGCGCCCGGTTTGTCGATCGCGCGTTTCGCGTTCGATCTCATTGAGCAGTGGCAGCATGCCGTCGTGCTGCTCGCGCGACAAGTAAATGGCGGGCGAGCCGCCCGCCAGATGGAAGAACGGAAACTTGGCGATGTCGTCCGCGCGCGGGAACATGTGCGCGAAGAAGTCGGTGCTGATGTTCAGCACGTAGCCGCGCGGTTTGACGGACGACGTCCAGGCGTGGATCTGGCCGGGCGACAGGAAGAACACGGAATGGTCGCGCACCTCGTGCTGCTCGAAGTCCAGCATGTGCGTGCCGCTGGCCTCGCTCATCCAGAGCAGGTGGTAGTAGTTGTGCCGATGCAGGAAGCCGCGCGGGATATCGTCCCGGTCCTGCAAGCGAACGAGATCGAAATAGAACGAACCCTCGCCCGAGAAATCTGAAGACTCCAAGGTGGGAAATGATTCGGGATAGGGCGTGGGCGTGCCTGTGGACAAGCTGGGGTCTCCTTGATGGCGCGCAGGGCGGCTCTATTTTTTTGCCATCATAAAGGCAAACCCCGCTGCCCCCGCAAGCCGGGGCAGGCAACACGCCCAATGTCCAGAGACCCGCTCGACCCACAACACGCCCCGCCTGCAAACGTCCACCGCCCTGCGCGGCGGCGTGCGGCATCACTCCGCCGTGATGCCCGCTGCCTGGATGACCGCGCCCCAGCGATCGACTTCACTGCCCCAGAAGTTGGCGAACTCTGCCGGGCCGCGCGCGTCCACCCGGAAGCCCAGTGAGCGCGTCTTCTCGGCCACTTCTGGAACCGCCATGATGCTCACCAGTTCTTTGCCCAGCCGTTGAACAATGGCGTCGGGCGTCGCGCTGGGCAGCATGACTGCGGTCCATTGTTCGACGTTGAGCTTAGGCATGCCGGCTTCGGCCGATGTCGGTACCGTCGGGACCTGCTGGTTCCGCTCTGAACTTGCAATCGCAATGGCGCGCAGCTTGCCGGATTGCACGTAGGGCAGGGACTCCGCGTAGTTGCTGAAGATCACGTCGAGCTGGCCACCCATCAGGTCAGTCAGCGAGGGTGATCCGCCGCTGTAAGGGATGTGCAGGATTTTTGTGCCGTTGATCTGGTTGAACAAGGCCAGCGACAGATGCGAGGGCGTGCCCACTCCACTGGACCCCGCATTCAATTCCTTGGATTTCGCTGCTTTGACCAGATCATCGAGCGTACGGATATTGCTGCTTGCGGGAACGACGACGAGGATCGGCGTCGACGCCAGCAGCGCCACTGGCTTCAGGTCCTTGGTAATGTCGAACCGGCTCCTGCCGCGCAACAAGGTGGCGTTGACGGAGTGCGTCATCGTGATCGCCAGCAGCGTATTGCCATCGGGCGGGGCGCGTGACACTTGTTCGGCGCCGATCATTGCCCCCGCGCCCGGCCGATTTTCGACGACGACCGTGACGTTGAGACGTTCGCCAAGCTGCTGCCCCACCAGGCGCGCCATGACGTCCGTCAGCCCTCCCGGCGTGAAGGGCACCACGTATCGCAAGACGCTTCCCTTGTTCAGGTAATCCGTGGCTTGCGCGTTGACAACCGGGGCAATGGCGGCAAGCGCCAGCGCTGATGCAAGCAGCGTTCTTCTGGTAATCATTTTGTCTCCTGTCTGTACGCTTCTTATGTTGGCGTCGCAGAGTCAAGCCAGTGCTTCAAGGACCTTCTCTGCAACGAGACTGCTGACTCGTTGGTTCGATTCCATCGTCAAGCCCGCGGTGTGGGGCGTGAGAATCAGGTTGGGGCAATCGCGAAAATGCGGCGCGGCGGCCAGTGGTTCGTCTTTGAAGACATCGAGCGCCGCGCCTCCTAGCTGCCCGCTGCGCAGTGCGGCCGCTACGGCAAGCTCATCGACGATCCCTCCCCGGGCCGTATTGATGAGAATGGCGCCCGGCTTCATTGCCTGGATGCGGCGTGCGTCAAAGAAATTTCGGGTCGATTCCAGCAGCGGCATATGCAGGCTGGTGACATCCGATTCGGCAACCAGACGGTCCAGATCCGACGCGGTGACGCCAAGCTGGCCAAACACCGGGTTGTCGTCTGCCATCGCGGGATCGAAAGCCATGACCGACATGCCTAGCGCTTTGGCCAGACGAGCCGTCAATTGACCGATCGACCCGAAGCCGAGCAAGCCCAGCTTCTTTCCGGCGATCTCGCGGCCTTTGGACAAGGCATCCCGTGGCCATTGTCCCGAAGCGACGGCCTCGGTGGATGCATACGAACCGCGCAACAACAACAGCGCGGTGGCGATCACGTATTCGGCCACGCTGTTTGCGTTCGCGCCGGTTGCCGGGAACACCTGGATGCCTTGCCGCTTGCATCCTTCCAGATCGATATTGTCCAGACCGACACCCAGGCGGCCCACGACTTTGCATCGCTTGAGCGAGGCCAACAGTTCGCCACGCACCTGCGTGCGGTTCCGAACGATGATTGCGTCGTAGTGCTCTGCCTGCTCAAGCAGCTGCGGCAGGTTGTCGACCAGTTGAGGGTCGTAAGTCACCTCCGCCTTCTCCCGCAGTCGATCGACCGCAGGTGCATCCATGAATTCGGTCACGACGATTTTCAAAAAGCTCTCCCTCTGGCGGGTTGGATGGTTGGCGCTGTGTACACCGCTCAGGCTTTCGCCGCTTGCTGGAGTCGGGCGCACGGCCATAGTAAAAAGCCGCGAGCTTTAGCAAAAGCAAATTTTTATGCACGTCAGCATCGGAAAATACGATGCTGATGGCCGGTCGCGTGGGTGGTTGATTGCGTGGGCTTCGCGCGTAGGGGCGGCGCTTGCCTATCGGCGGCTGGCGGGCAGGCCGAATGAAAACATGGGCCTGCACCCAATCATTTAGACGGCGGGGAGGATTGGCCGAATTCCCTGAAGCAGCTCAATAGCACTTGGGTAGCGCGGCTGCTGCTATTGGCGGGGCGCACGGCAAGGCACACGGTCCGGTACGAGTCCGGCAGGTCCACAAACTTCAATGCCCCATCGTGTCGAGTTGGCCCTTTGAGCACCGGCAGTACGGTGACCCCGATGTCGTGCCGGACCAGGGAGAGAACGGCGTCATGCGAGTCCAGCTCCATGGCGGGACGTACCGATATGCCGCAGTCCGTGATGGACGACTCGATCTGCTTACCGATCCACGTCGTTTTGTCGAACGCAATGTAGGGGTGCTCTTGCAGCATCTTCTTGACGCTGGTGAAGTGTCTCTGCGAACTCATGACCAGCGCCAGCGGTTCGGTGTACAGCTCAAGAAAGCAGAGCGACGTCGACACATGGGGCGGGGGCATGGAGATCACGGCGGCATCGAGTACGCCGGCCTCGACTTGCAGCGCCAGGTCCGGAGATCGCTTCGCGGTGATGCGCAGTTCCAATGACGGGTGATCCGCACTGAGCCGCTTCAAGACGCCGGGCAAGCCGCCCGACAAGGTACTGGTAATTACACCTAGAGCCAGCCTGCCCTTGAGTACGCTGCTGCTGCCCAGCGACGCCATTTCGGCTTGCAAATCCAGGATCTGGCGAGCCAGCGGAACCAGTTGGTGAGCCCGGTCATTCAGCAGTATCGACCTGCCCGTGCGGACGAATAGTTCTACACCGAGCTCATCCTCAAGATTGCGCAGTTGGACGCTGACGGCGGCAGGAGACAAATGCACCGCCTGGGCAGCGGCGGTCACGGTGCCAAATTGATGGAGCGCCAAAAAGGCGTGCAAAGAACGGCTTTGCATGAGGGGGGCTGAGGTGAAAGTGGCGATTACGGTAGCACGCCGCCCAGTGCGCGGGGGGCGCGGCGGGCAGGCATCGCCTCTGCAATCTGCTTGGCCCGTGCAAGACCGTTGCATCGTTGCCGCAGATTTATCGACATGGTCCCAAGCGTGTGGATAGAACGTCCCGCGCGGCGGAACGCGTGCTAAAAACTTTCGGAGCTGAATAATTCAAAAAACTGATGCGGCCCGTTGTGAAGCGGCATAAGAACCGGCTCAATTCAGCTTTCATTCCAATTCAAGTTGTTGATTTGTTGGAAAGAAAGCTGAGTTTTTATCCGGCACGGGAACCGGTGCATTCCCTTTATCGAATATTCGCCGCCGCCCAAAAAATTGCCTACCCCGCGCTTGCGGGATAGGCAATGCATCGCTTAGTCGATGCGGGCGCCGGAGATCTTGACGGCCTCGGCCCACTTGGCGATTTCCTTTTGCACGAAGGCCTGGAACTGCTCAGGCGTCGAGGGCGTGAACTCGCTGCCGGCCGCGATCATTTTTTCTTTCGCCTTCGGATCCGACATGACTTCGCGCATGTCGGACGAGATCTTTTCGACCAGCGCCTTGGGCGTGCCCTTGGGCGCGAAGAAGCCGGACCAAGGCGGCGCGGCATAGCCAGCGAAGCCCTGTTCGGCCACGGTGGGGTAGTCGGGTGCGCTGGCAAAGCGGTTGGCCGTGGTCAGCGCAATGATCTTCAGCTTGCCGCTCTTGGCATAGGCTTGCACGGCGGGCAGGCCCGTAATGCCGACCTGGATCTGGCCGCCCAGCAGGTCGGTCACCATCGGAGCGCTGCCGCGGTACGGGATGTGCGAAATCTCGAACTTGCCCTGGTTCTTGATCAGCTCCATCCCCAGATGGGAAGCCGTGCCATTGCCGTCCGACCCATACGAGTAATGCGCATCGGGCTTCTTGAGCAGCGCGATGAGTTCCTGCAAGTTGTTGGCCGGCACGTCATTGTTGACGATGATGGCGTTGGGGTAGAGGGTGGCTTGCGTGACGGCCTCGAAATCCTTGATCGGGTCATAGCGCATGTTCTTGTACAAAGACGTGTTGATGCCGTGCGAGCCGGTCACGCCGAGCACCAGCGTATAGCCATCGGGTGCGGCGCGCGCCACGTATTCCGAGCCGACGTTGCCGCCCGCGCCGGGTTTGTTCTCGATCACCACGGCTTGCCCCCACTTCTTGGACAAGCCTTCGGCGACCAGTCGCGCAGTGATGTCCGTGGCGCCGCCTGCCGGGAAGGGCACCACGATGGTGACCGGACGCGTCGGAAAGTTGCCGGCGTCCTGCGCAAAGGCGGGAGCGGCGACCAGCCCGGCTGCCCCGGCAAGCACGGCCAGCATGCCGAGGACCTTGCGGCGCGGCATGCGCGCGTGCGTTGCGTAAGTAATCGAGTGCGTCATGATTCAAGCCCCTTGTTATGTGATGTGTGCACTGCGTGAAAGAGTGGCGCCACCGCTATTGCGCGGTGTATCCGCCGTCGGCACGGATGTCCGTGCCCGTGATGAACGAGGCAGCCTCGCTGATTAAGAAAACTGCGGTCTGCGCGACCTCTTCGGCGGTGCCGAGTCGCCCGGCCGGATATTTGGCGGCCAGCGCGGCATTGGCCGCCTCCGCGCTGCCGTAGCGATCTATCAGCCGCCCGGTCACGACTGCGCCGGGTGACAGGCTCAAGGCGCGGATGCCGTCGGCCGCATGGTCCACGGCGATGGCGCGCGCCAGCGCGATCAGGCCAGCCTTGCTTGCGCCATAGGCGCCACGGCCGGGCGCGGCGACGCTGCCCAGTTGCGAAGCAATGTTCAGCACGACGCCGCTGCCCGCGCGGGCCATATGCAGAATGGCCCACTTGCTCATCAGCCAGGCGCCCGTCAGATTCACGTCCAGCGCTTGCCGCCATTGTTCCGGCGTCAGGTCAGCGACTTTCGCGCCGGGCGTCACGGTTGCTGCGTTGTTCACCAATACGTCGATCGCGCCCCATTGCGTGGCGACCTGTTCCACGGCTGACCGAGAGGCGCTCGCGTCCGCGACGTCGCAGGGCAGCGCCAAGACGCGGGAGGGGGCGGCCGATAGCGTCCGGCAGCATTGGGCCAGCATGTCCTGGTCACGATCGAGCAGGGCCACGCGGGCGCCGGCGTCCAGGCAATGCTCGGCGATGGCCAGTCCCAGCCCGCCTGCGGCGCCGGTCACTATCACGACCTTTCCTTCAAGTACGGGTGCGCGAGCCGTTGTCATAGCGTCATGCTCCCCAGCGAGGCGCCGCCGCATACGTAGAGCGTCTGTCCCGTGATGGCGCCTGCGTCATCGCTCAGGAAGAACGCGATAGATGCAGCGACTTCGCGTGCTTCTATCAGGCGGCCCAGCGGCAGTTGGACGCTGGGCGCGGCACCGCGTTTCGGATCGCTCAACATGGGGGTGTCGACCGCGCCGGGCGCGATCACGTTGACCGTGACGCCACGGCCGATGAGCTCTGCGGCCAGGCTGCGAGCCAGTCCGATCTGCGCGGACTTGGTGGCGGCGTAGGCCAGGCGGTTGGCGCGTCCCAGCACGGCGCGGCTGGACACCAGCACGATGCGGCCACGGCCGTCGGGAAGCTGCGGCGCCAAGGCGCGGACCAGCGCGATCGGCGCGGCGCCGTGCACGCTCCAGAGCAAGGCTGCGTCTTCCGGCCGCGTGTCTAGCGCGCCGCCCGTGCGCACCAGGCCGGCGCAGTGCACGAACGCGGTCGGATTGCAGCCGTCCAGGCGGGCGCACAAGGCCTGCAACGCCACCGGGTCGGACAGGTCGCAAACCAGATGGAGGTACTGCGCGTTGTCCGTGATGGCGGCAGGTGCGATGTCCACGCCGGTCACCTGCCAGCCGGCCGCCAGCAGCCGCTCGGCCAGCGCCAGGCCGATACCGGATGCCGCGCCTGTCAGGACGCAATGCGTCGACGCGTTACGTTCGATCATGGCGATGTTCGGTCAGGCGTCCAGCGTCGTCAGGCGCTTTTCCATGGCGCGCATCTGCTCGTAGCCCATCAATTGCATGATGTCTTCGATGCCTACCAGCAAGTCGGGGCGATCCACCGGTTCGCCCGTGGCGATCACGCCCTGCATGACTTGCAGCGCCTGGCGCATGCCGTGGATGGCGGCGGCGGGCAACATGCGCGGCAGGCTGATGCGCTTGACGCCGATTTCCTTCAGGCGCGGCAGCGGAATCAGCGGCGTGGTGGGGCGGTTGCGGATGCCGAAGCCCATGTTGATGCTGATAGGAATGCCTGCGGCGTCCACCAGCCGCTTGATATCGTCTTCGGTGCGCACGGCGTCGGGGAACAACATGTCCGCGCCTGCGCGGGCGTAGGCGCGGGCACGCTTGACCGCGCCTTCGATGCCTTCGATCGCGAGCGAGTCCGTGCGGGCGATGATGACGAAGTCGTCATCGCGCCGCGCCAGGCAGGCGGCTTCGATCTTCTTGACCATCTCGGCTTCGCTGATGACGTCCTTGCCGGGCATGTGGCCGCAACGCTTGGGGCTGACCTGATCTTCAAGATTGATCCCCGCGACGCCCGCTTCCTCGAACATCTGCACCGTGTGATAGACGTTGACCGGATTGCCGTAGCCGGTGTCGGCGTCAGCGGTCAGCGGGATGGACACCGAGCGTGCCAGGTGGCGGCAGTGGGTGACGTTTTCGGACAGGCCCATCACGCCGATGTCGGCGATGCCCAGCAGCGCATTCGACACGGCCGCGCCGCTGGTGCAGGCGGTCTTGAAACCCGCGGCCTCGACCAGGCGGATGCTGTATCCATCGTAGACACCGGGGGATACGAGGAAGGGCTCGTTCTTCAGCAATTGCCGGAACTGGTTGCGCGGGTTGTTCATGTCGTACTGCTCCAAAGAGTGTTATGCGGCCGAGACGGGATGCCCGGCAATGCCGGACGCTCCTTCTGCCAAGTGTTCAAACAGGTGTTGGGCTGCGCGCTCGATGTGAGAACGCATGAGCGACTCCGCCAGCTCGGCGTCGCGAGCTCGGATGGCGCGCAGGATCTGCCAGTGTTCGGCGTAGGCGTCGTCCTTGCGTTCAAGCACGGTGCCGGAATGCCGGCGATAGACGCGCAGCAGGTGGTAGAGGTCGCCGCACAGGGCGTTGATGATGCGGGTGTTGCCGCTGGCCAGCACGATCCGCTCGTGGAAGTCGAAGACGCGCGGCTCCGCCGCGCCGCCATTGGCGGCCTCCAGGCGGCGCTGGCGATCTTGCTCCAGCTCGGCCAGCAGTTGCGCGATTTCCTCGTCGCTCATGCGGCGCGTGGCCAGGTTGCAGGCCACGCCTTCTAGGGCCATCCGCATCTGGAACAGTTCCAGCGCGGATTCCGCCGACAGCGTTACGACGCGCGCCTTGATGTAGGGCTCTCGCGTGACCAGTTGAATGCCTTGCAGGCGGCGCACGGCTTCGCGAACCGGCCCGCGGCTGACGCCGAATTCCTGCGCCAGCGCGACTTCATTGATGACGCTGCCCGGCGCAAGCCGACCTTGGTAGATCGCGTCCAGCACCCGGTCGAACACCACGTCGGCCAACGGGCCGGAGGCGTCTTCCTTGGCGCCAAGGGGGGGCATTGAGAGGTTCATAGTGTTAACAGCCTATCAAAGGGCTCGCAAAAGTGTCAACTCTTTTGCGGCCGGGTTATTTGCGTTGGGAGGCGGCGGCAAGCCGAATTTCTCTGGCGTGGTGTGAGTCTTAGCGCCATTTATTGGGGTTTTCCCTGCGTATTTCGGTGAGTGCCTTGAATCTACACTTTGGGAAGGGCGCTGTTCGACTGGCTTTTAATCAAAAACACATCGCCTGTTAAAACGCCATAGTGTTGACACTATTGTTTTTGAAGCCGTAAGATGGCTCCAATTGAGATTCTCCCAATTACCGCTGCCATGATCCAGTCTTTCTCCTGTCGCGGCAGGGCGTTGCGCTACGCGGACCTGTCCGCCGCCGCCCTGGCCGAAGGCCGCGACATCCAGACGTATCCCTATGTCATCCGCGTGCTGCTGGAGAACCTCCTGCGGCATCGAGCCTGGGGCGCGGCCGTATCCGAAACGGAAATCAGCCGGCTATGGGATTGGGGGCAGCATCTTGGGGCCGACCTGCCGCTGCATGTGGCCCGCGTGATCCTGCCGGATTCCAGCGGGTTGCCGGTGCTCCAGGACCTGGCGGCGCTGCGCGATGCGGTCGCTCTGGCTGGCGGCGACGCCGCGCAGGTCGACACGCGGATTCCCGTGGATCTGATCGTGGATCATTCGCTGCAAGTCGATTATTGGGGCGACTCGGGGGCGGTGCAGCGCAATCTGCGGCGCGAATTCGAACGCAACGACGAACGCTACCGGTTCTTGAAATGGGCGCAGCAGGCCTATAAGGGGCTACGCGTCATCACGCCCGGCATCGGGATCATCCATCAGGTCAACCTGGAATACCTGGCGCCGGTCGTTGCAACCCAGACGCGGGTTGAAGGCGAGTGGGCCTACCCGGACTTCGTGATCGGCGGGGATTCCCATACGCCCATGGTCAACGCACTGGGCGTGCTGGGCTGGGGCGTGGGCGGCATCGACGCCGAAGCGGCCTTGCTCGGCCATGCCTATACCTTTCCCATTCCCGAGGTTGTGGGGGTGCGGCTGCACGGCGCCATTGAAGCGCCGGCCCTCACCACCGACGCCGCGCTGCTGGTCACGCAGCAACTGCGCGCGGCGGGCGTGGTGGGCAGCATGGTCGAATTCTTCGGGCCGGCGGTGGCGGCGCTCAGTGTGCCCGAGCGCGCCACCATCGCGAACATGGCTCCTGAATATGGCGCCACGTGCGGATTTTTCCCCATCGACGCGCGCACGCTGGACTACGCGCGTCTGACCGGGCGCGACGAATCGCAGGTGGCGCTGATCGAAGCCTACGCGCGCCTGAACCAGCTGTGGCGCGATGCCGAACACACCGCGCCCGTCTACAGCCGGGTGATCGATATTGACCTGTCGGCGGCGCGTCCCAGCGTGGCGGGTCCGCGCCGCCCGCAGGACCGGATGGACGTGGCGGATGTCGCGGCGGACTTTCGCCGCCGCCTGGGCGCACCGCAGTCCGAGGGCGGATTCGATGTGCAGACGGCTGCTGCGTCCGCAGCGAACCGCGACGTCGTCGGCCATGGCTCGGTGGCGTTGGCGGCCATTACGTCTTGCACCAACACGTCCAACCCCAGCGTGATGCTGGCGGCCGGCCTGATCGCGCAAAAAGCGCTGGCGCGCGGCCTGACTCCGCCCGCCTGGGTCAAGCGGTCGCTGGCGCCCGGTTCGCGCGCCGTCACGCGCTATCTGGAGTCGGCGGGGCTGCTGACGGCGCTGCAAGCCCAAGGCTTTTACGTGATCGGCTACGGCTGCACGACTTGCGGCGGCAAATCGGGTCCGCTGGATTCCGGCGTGGCGGAAGCGATTGTCGAAGGCGGCCTGGTGGCCACGGCAGTGCTGTCGGGCAACCGGAATTTTGAAGGGCGCATCCACAAGCTGCTGCGGGCCAATTACATCGGGTCGCCCGCGATGGTGGTGTTGTACGCGCTGGCGGGCCGCATCGACATTGATTTCGAGCGCGAGCCGCTCGGGCCGGGCGCGGACGGCGCGCCGGTCTATCTGCGCGATGTCTGGCCCAGCCAGGACGAGATCGCGGCCTTGCTGCCGCTGGCGTCGGACCCGGCCTTGTTTGCCGAAGTCTATGACCCCGCCAGCCTCGACAGTGCGATCTGGCGAGACCTGGATGCGCCGGCCGGTTTGCGCTTTCCCTGGGACCCGGATTCGCAATACCTGGTCGAACCGCCCTTTTTCAAGACTGACGCCGGCCGCGACGCGCTGGCTGATCTTGCGGCAGGCCTAGCGCGCGGACGCGTGTTGGCGGCGTTCGGCGATTCGCTGACCACCGACCATATTTCGCCCAGCGGCGAGATTCCTGCCGACACTCCGGCGGGAAAGTACCTCATCGGCAAAGGCGTCGCGCCGCGCGATTTCAACACCTATGTGGCCCGCCGCTGCAATCACCACGTCATGACGCGCGCCACGTTCGCCAACATCCGCATCAAGAACGCGCTGACGCCCGGCATGGAAGGCGGTGTGACCCGCCACTACCCAAGCGGCAGCCTCATGTCGATTGTCGATGCCGCGACCGCCTACCGCGAAGCGGGCGAGGCCTGCATCATCCTGGGCGGCAAGGACTACGGCATGGGCAGCAGCCGCGATTGGGCGGCAAAGGGCTCCGCGCTGCTGGGCGTGCGCGCGGTGATCGCGGAATCGTTCGAGCGCATCCATCGCGCCAATCTGGTGGGCATGGGCGTGCTGCCGCTGGCATTCGCGCCGGGCCAGGGATGGCGCCAGCTGGGGCTGACCGGCGCGGAGACGCTGCGCCTGGAGAACGTGGCGGACGGGGTGTTGAAAGGGGAACCCATCGACGTGACCGCCGACGACGGCGAGCGCCAGGTGCGCTTTCAGGCCTATGCCCAGGTGCTTACGGACGCCGAACGCAAGCTCATGGCGGAAGGCGGCATCCCCGCCGGCGTCCTGAACGCTTTCTTGACCGACACGGCGGCGGCCGATGCGGCCCATTGCTGACTACGCGCATCACTCAGGAAATACGACATCATGCTGGATCTCTTACTGACCAATGCAAGGCTGCTGCTGCCCCAACAGGGCCTGACCGAGGGCGTGCTGGGCGTCATTGATGGACGCATCGCCATCATCGCCGAGCGAGGCACGCCGCTCGAAGCCCGCGAAACGATCGATTGCCAGGGGCTATGGGTGTTGCCTGGCCTGATCGACCCGCACGTGCACTTCGGCTTTGGCTCGCCAGAGACCGACTTCGAAACCGAGTCGCGCTTCGCCGCGTTGGGCGGCACCACCACGGTGTTGTCGTTCCATCGGTCTGCCGACATCCGCGAATCATTTGAAAAGACGCGTGACCGCGCGCTGTCGCAAAGCTGCGTCGACTTCGGCTTTCACTTCGGCATCACCAGCAATCTGCACGTGGAAACGCTGGAGGAAATCTCGCGCCGGTTCGGGGTGTCTTCCTACAAGCTATACATGATGTACAAAGGCGCGGCGGGCCTGTCCAAGGGCTTCACCGACATCGACGACGGCCTGCTGTATTCGGCCTTGCGCGCCACCGCCGCCATTCCGGGCGCGATCATGGGCGTGCACTGCGAGAACGTCGAAGTCATCCCCGTGCTGAGAGATCCTTTGCGCGCCGCTGGCCGCGACGATCTGAAGGCCTGGAACGAGCAGAGCCCCGACTTTCTTGAAGCCGAGAACGTGCACCGCGTCTGCTACTTCGCGGCCAAGACGGGCGCTGCGGTCAACATCGTGCACCTGAGCAGTCGCGAAGCGCTGGACGAGGCGCGGCGCCATCGTCGCACGCCTGGCGCACCGCCCATCTACGTCGAGACCTGCCCGCACTATCTCTTCCTGAACGACGAGTCGCCCGCTGGCACCTATGCCAAGGTCAACCCGCCGGTGCGCGGGCAAAGCGATGTCGAGGCCATGTGGGAAGGCGTGATGGATGGCTCCATCACCACGATCGGCACCGACCACGTGCCCCGCAAGCGCGCCACCAAGGACACCGACATCTGGGCCGCCAGCAACGGGTTCCCGGGTACGGGCCTGATGCTGCCGATCCTGCTGCACGAAGGCTATCACCGGCGCGGCGTGCCGCTGGAGACGCTGATGAAGGTCAGCGCCGAGAGTTCGGCACGCATCTATCGCATGCCGGGCAAGGGCAGCATCGAGATCGGCAAGGACGCGGACCTGGTGATCGTGGACCCTGACCTGGAACGCACCGTCGATCCGGCCACCCTGGAATCGAACTCCGATTATTCGCCTTACGAGGGCATGTCCCTGAAAGGCTGGCCCGTGCGCACGCTGGTGCGCGGACGCACCGTGGCGCAGGACGGCCGCATCACGGAAGCCGCCCGCGCCAAGCCTGGCGGCCGCTATCTCAAGCGTCTTTGAACTGAATTCTTCTTTAATCTGGCGGACACCACTATGAGCAACACCAAGCGAATCTGGGACGACTTCCTTACCGAACGCGACAAGCAAGTGCTGGCCCAGGCCGGTTACGGCAAACGCGGCGGCTTCGGCAAGCGCCCCGCGCTTTTCATCATCGACGTGCAATACAACTTTTGCGGCGATACGCCCCAGGACATCCTGGAAGGCTTGAAGCAGTACCGCACCCACTGCGGCCGCGAGGCCTGGGATGCCGTCGCCCATATCGTGCCGCTGCTGGAACTGGCGCGCGACAAGAACATTCCGGTCTTCTATACCGAGAGCGCTCGCCGCGCAGACCTGCTGGACAGCGGCGTGCAGGTGGGCAAGAACCACCGTGGCGGCGAGAAGACCGTGCTGGCGAACACCCATGCGACGCAGACCGTGGAACCGCTGGCCCCGCGCCCGCAAGACATCCGCATCACCAAGCAGAAACCGTCGTGCTTCTTCGGCACGATCTTCATGAGCCACCTGAACTTCCTCGACGTGGATACCTTGATTCTGGTGGGCTGCACGTCGTCCGGTTGCTTGCGGGCGACGACGGTGGACGCCTATTCGTACAATTTCAAAGTCATCATTCCCGAGGAAGCGGCGTTCGACCGCTTCCAGGCCAGCCACGCGATGAGCCTGTTCGACCTGAACTGCAAGTATGCGGACGTGATCCCGTCGCGCGAAGTGCAGGACTACCTGCGCGGCCTGCCCGCGCCCGTTGAAGCGCCCGTCGAAGCGGCCGGCGACTGAGTCCAAGCAGGATGCCGACGCCATGACCATCGCCACCGGACCGCTTCCCGTCTACCTGTTGACCGGCTTTCTGGGCAGCGGCAAGACCACGCTGCTCTCGCGGCTGGTGCGCAGCCCGCGCTTTGCCGATACGGCGGTGGTCATCAATGAGTTCGGCGAGATCGGCCTGGATCACATGCTGGTGGGCAAGGCGGACGACACCGACGTCGTGCTGCTGGATTCCGGCTGCCTGTGCTGCGCGGCTACCAGTTCGTTGCAGGACACGCTGGAGTCGCTGTACTACCGACGCCAGCGCGGAGAAATCCCCGCGTTTACGCGGGTGGTCGTAGAGACATCGGGCCTGGCGGATCCCTGTCCTGTAATCAACACGCTGTCGGCCGATCCCCTGATCGCTCGCCACTACCGCTTCGGCGGCGTGGTGGCGACGGCGGACGCGCTGCACGGGATGGTCACGCTGGACGCTTATCGCGAAGCCAGCACCCAGGTAGCGATAGCCGACCGCATCGCGCTAACCAAGGCCGACCTCGCCGAGGATGGTGCGATCCAGGAATTGAAAGCCGCGCTGAGGCGCTACAACGCCAGCGCGCCCATACGCATGGTGTCGCCCGACACCGTGGACGAAGACGCGCCGGCGCTGTTTGATGGCTTGCATCCGCAGCATCTGGACGAGGCGGCGCTGGCGTCGGCCTCGGCCGGCTCTTCCAGTCCGCTGGCGCATGTGCTTCGCTACGGCATCGTGTCCTTTGCATTCCGGCAGCACGCGCCGATAAGCTGGGACGCCTACGCGAGCTGGACGCGGCATATGCAGCGTCATGTCGGTGAACGCCTGCTGCGAGCCAAGGGCCTGCTGCGCTGGGACGATGGCAGCCTGCGCGCCGTGCATGGCGTGCGGCACGTCTTCGCTACACCCGAGCCTGTCGCCGCGACGCAAGACGCGGCGCGGGCGGAGGGCGCCATGATCTTGATCGTGCAGGACCTTTCGGCAGAAGACGTCGAGCAGGCGATGCGGCCGTTGGGGCTGTAAGTAAGGGGGAGGCCAAAGCAAAAGGAACCGCTGTCGACAACCGGGCCGCACGGTATATTTCTGATATGAAAAAACTGGATATTCCCGCGCTGGAAATCTTCGTTGCGGCCGTCGAAGAAAAGAGCCTGTCCAAGGCGGCCGAACGCGAAAACCTGGTGACGTCGGCCGCCAGCAAACGGGTGGCCGAACTGGAGCGGCACCTGGGCCGGACGCTGCTGCACCGCCACGGCCGGGGCGTTGAACCTACGTCCGCCGGCGCGTTGCTCTACCAGCGCGCCAAAGCCATCCTGCGCAGCGTTCAACTGACCGAACAAGCGATCAACGGCTATTCCCTGAACGGCCGGGCGAAGATCCGGCTCGCTTCCAATCCTTCGACCATCCTGCAATTCCTGCCCGGCGTCATGGGTAGATTCCTGGCCGGTCGCAGCGATGTCAGCGTGGACTTGCTGGAATGCCACAGTTACGACATCCCGCGCATGGTGGGCGAGTCTTCGGTAGATATCGGCATCTACCACGCTGATCATCCCGTGCCTGGCGTCGCTTCGTTTCCCTTCCGGCGAGATCGCGTGGGGCTGGTCGTGCCTATCGGTCATCCGCTGGCGGACCGGACGGAATTGTTCCTGGAAGACGCGCTGGACTATGACCTGTTGGGGTACTTCCCACGGCACTCGCTGGACCAGTTCCTGGCGTATGCGGGGCAGACGCTATCTCGGCCGCCCACCGTCAAGCTTCAGGTTTCCAATTTCGAGACGCGTTGCCGGATGATCCGCGAAGGTCTGGGTATCGGCGTGGTGCCGGAAGGCATCGCGCGCCATTATCTGGCCTCGATGGGGCTGGTGCTGCTGCGGCTGCGGGATGAATGGGCCGAACGCCAGTTCTATGTCTGCGTGCGGGACACGGCGCAACTGGCGCGCCCGGTCGATGAATTGCTGAAGGCCTTGACGGGGCCCGACACTCAGGCGCCCGACACGCCGGCGCGCTGATCGCGCCAGCGTGCCAAGGCGGCTATTCCGCCAGCCGCGCTTCGGCCGCCTGAGCCAACACGGGGCGCAGGTAGGCAAGGAACCGGTCGGGGTCTTCGCTCATGGGAAAGTGGCCCATGCCTTGCATGATCTGCCAGTGCGAACCGGCAATCCGCCCGGCCAGGAACTCGGTGTCTTGCGGCGTGCACGAATAATCGTATTCGCCGGTCAGCAACCACAAGGGGCACTGGCGCGTATCTATCTGAGCCACACGGTCGCGGATATCGCCATCGGCCGTATAGAAATGCAGATCGCCCTTGAACACGCCAGGGCCGCTCTGCATGTAATGCCACAGCGTTTCCCAGCGGTGCTTGTCAGGGCTGCCCGGTCCCACCAGGCCGGACACGATGCCGGCGCAGACTTCGCCGCCATGCACGTCGGGTCGGTTCAGCCATTCCAGATCGTAATAGGGATCCACGTGCGCGCCCGATTGCAGTCCGATGGCGCCGCCGAAGCGGTGCGCGTGTTCCAGGGCAAGATGCAGCACGATGCGCCCGCCGATGGAACATCCCATCACCAACGGGCGGTCCAGCGCCAGCGCGTCGGCCACGGCGATGATCACTTGCGCGTAGTCCTCCGATGTCAGCCGGTAGGTCTCCTGCTGCCAGCCTTCGGGCGGTGATGATTTACCGTGCCACGGCAGGTCGAACGCGATCACCCGGAAGGACTCCAGGATTCTCGGGTCGTTCATCACGGCGCGGTACTGGCGGGTATCGGCGCCTGCGGTGTGCAGGCACAGCAGCGGGATGCCGCTGCCGGCTTCCTCGACATAGACGCGATGGCTGCGGCCGCCCAGCGTCAAATGCAGGTAGCGCCCGATGATGGGTTCGAAGACAGCGGTGTGCGGCATCACGAGGACGCTC
This sequence comes from Achromobacter piechaudii NBRC 102461, assembly GCF_001571245.1. GTDB lineage: Bacteria > Pseudomonadota > Gammaproteobacteria > Burkholderiales > Burkholderiaceae_B > Achromobacter > Achromobacter piechaudii. The sequence continues at coordinate 639,065 of NZ_BCTK01000006.1, forward strand.
CTTCGGCGCGCGGGCAGGCCAGCACGTCCTTGAAATACAGCAGGTTGGACATCAGCGGGTACAGGTCGCCTTCGGCGCGCAGCCGCCGGAATTTCACCAGCGCCATCAGATCGTGAAAGCCGGGCGGGGGCAGTGGCAGCCAGAACTGCGCCCAGTCTTCTGCCGATGCGCGTAATGCAAACTGCCAGCGCGGCATCACGAAGGGGCCTTTGCGTACTGGCTGTATCCGGCCCGCCGCCACCGTGATCAGGTAGGTGTCGGCGCCGCGCTCCAGCAGGAACACCGTGTTCAAGTGGCGGCCCCGCCATACCAGGCGTTCTTGGCGGTTCACGGCGTCGGCCAGCCGGTTCAGGATGAAGTCGTCGTCTTGCATCGGGTTTTCCTTTACACAAGGGGCGGCCTGTCCAGCCGATAGATGCCCGCCTCGCCATCGGCGGACGGATACTGCCGGGCGACGGCCGGATCGTGGCCGGGGACGATATGCGCGTCGGATGGCGCCAGCGCACGAATTCGCCGATAGCCCTCCAGCATGTCGCCCAGGTGAAAGATCGCGGGAAACGGGTTGTCGTCGGTGTAGTTGCGGGAGTAGTGCAAGGCATCCGAGGCCAGCACGATCCAGCCGCGAGCAGTGTGTACGCGCACCACCTGCAAGCCCTGCGTGTGGCCGCCGATGTGGTGCAGTTCCAGCCCGGGCGCAAGCTCGGCGTCGCCGTCGTGAAAGCGGACGCGCCCCGCGTAAACCTGCCGCAGCACCGACTGCACGTCGTCGACCGAAAAGAAATGCCGCATGGCCTCAAAGCACATATACCGGCCGGTGGCGTACTGCATCTCGGTGTCTTGCAGATGCACTTGCGCCCGAGGATAAGCCTCGACGTTGCCGGCGTGGTCATAGTGCAGGTGCGTCAGGATCACGTGGTCGATGTCTGTCGGCGCCAGGCCCAACCGGGCCAGCGCGGCCTCGGGATGCAGCGTGAAGGCCCGGTCGCGGGCGCGTGCCGAGCACGCGCTGAAGCCGGTGTCGACCAGCACGTTGCCGGCCGGGCCACGCAACAGCCAGCAGTAAAAGTCCAGCGGCATAGGGCCGTCGTGCACGTCCGCGCGTGACAGGAAGTTGTCGACGGCGCGCCGCGTCACGCTGGCGTAGCGGATGGCATACGCCTCGTAGACCGGCAGCGCGTCGGGGTCGGCGGGCGTCATTGCTTGACCAGCTTGCATTGGCTTTCGGCCAAGGGCATGAACGCCTGGTCGCCCGGCACCGTCTTGACGATCTTGTAGTAGTCCCACGCAGCCTTGGATTCCTTGGGCGCCTTCACTTGGACCACATAGGTGTCGTGGATCAGCTTGCCGTCTTCGCGCAGGCGGGCGTTGCGGGCAAAGGCGTCATGAATCGGCATGCTGCGCAGCGTCTTCATCACGGTGTCCGCGTTGTCGGTGCCAGACTTCTCCACGGCCCGCAGGTAGTTCAACACGGCGGAATACTGGCCAGCCTGCAAGGCGGTGGGCATCTTGTTGGCGGCTTTGAAAAAGCGCTGCGCGAAGGCGCGCGTCTCGTCGTCCATGTCCCAGTAGAAGGTCTCGGCGAAGGTCATGCCCTGGGCGGCTTCCAGGCCCACGCCGTGCACGTCCGTGATGCTCATCAGCATGGCCACCAGTTTCTGACGATCGGCCAGGCCGAATTCGCGGGCCTGCTTGATCTCGTTCTGCAAGTCGGCGCCCGCGCTGGCAAAGCCTACCGCATCGGCCTTGCTGGCTTGCGCCGAAAGCAGGAAGGATGCGAAGTCCGTACCGGGGAAGGGATAGCGGACGGAGCCCGCCACCGTGCCGCCGCCTTCTTTCACGAAGCGCATGCCATCGCTTTCCAGCGAATGGCCGAACGCATAGTCGGCCGTGACGAAATACCATTTCTTCGCGCCGGCTTCGACCAGGGGCAAGGTGCCCACTTTTGCCAGCGCATACGTGTCATAGACCCACTGGACGTTGTTGGGTGAGCAGTCCTCGCCGGTAATGCGGGTGGCGCCCGCGCCGGTCACCATCGTCATGCGGCTTTTCTCGCGGGCGATGTTCATCACGGCCAGGGCGACGGCGCTGTTGCCCAGTTCGGTCACGACATCGACCTTCTCGCGGTCCATCCATTCCCGGGCCCGGCCGGCGGCCACGTCGGTCTTGTTCAGATGGTCGGCCGACAACATCTCGATCGGCTTGCCCAGCACCTTGCCGCCGAAGTCTTCGATGGCCAGCTTGGTGGCCAGCACCGAACCGGGGCCGACGTTGCCGGAATAGGCGCCCGACATATCGGTCAGCACGCCGATGCGCACGACGTCGTCAGAAATGCCAGTCTGCGTCTGCGCTTGCGCCAGCCCGGCGCTCGCGGCCAGGACCAGCACCGTGGTGATCTTCTTATTCATGGTCTTCTCCTTTGGATGGTGCGGCTACATCTGGCTGACGTACTTGACCTGCATGAACTCCTGCAAGCCTTCGACGCCGCCCTCCTTGCCCAGCCCGCTGTCCTTGAAACCGCCGAAAGGAGTTTCGGGCAGGGACGCCTGGCAGTGGTTGATGCACACGACGCCGCTTTCGATGCGTTCAGACGTCAGCCGCGCCGTCGCGGCGTCGCGCGTGAACACATACGAGGCCAGGCCGAACGGCAGGCGGTTGGCCAGCGCCAGCGCTTCATCCGTGTCCCGGAATGGCTGCACCAGCGCCAAGGGGCCGAACGGTTCGGTGTTGGCGGCCAGGCAGTCGGGCCCGACGTCGCGCAGCACTGTCGGCGCCCAGAACCAGCCAGGCAAGTCCAGGCGAACGCCGCCTGCGGCAAGCTGCGCACCGTGCTTGAGCGCGTCGGCCACCATGGCTTCCATGGCGGCCAGGCGTCTTGGATTCGCCAGGGGCCCCATTTGCACACCGCTCTCCAGGCCGTTGCCCACGCGCCAGCCCCGCGCCCGCTCGGCAAGGCGTTGCACGAACCGCTCATAGACGCCTTGCTGGACGAACATGCGGGTGGGGGATGTGCAGATCTGGCCGGAGTTGCGCAGCTTGGCGGCCAGCAGGGCGTCGGCGGCGGCCTCCGGGTCGGCGTCGTCAAATACCAGCACCGGCGCGTGCCCGCCCAATTCCAGCGTGGCGCGTTTCAAACCGCTTGCGGCCATCACCGCCAATTCGCGGCCGATGGACGTGGATCCGGTGAAGGTCAGCATGCGGATCACGGGCGAAGCGATCAGGCGTTGGGAGATTTCGCCGGGGTCGCCGAACAGCATGTTCAACACGCCAGCGGGCAGGCCGGCGTCGGTCAGCGCGCGGCCGATCTCCAGCGCGATGGCGGGGGTTTCCTCGGATGGCTTGATCACGATGGAGCAGCCGGCCGCCAAGGCGCCCGCGATCTTGCGCGACGGCGTGATGGCCGGCGCGTTCCAGCCCGAGAACGCAGCGACCGGGCCTACCGGCTCCGGAACCGCCATCTGGCGGATGCCGCCGACGCGTCCAGGGATCAGGCGGCCGTAGGTGCGGCGCGCTTCTTCGGCCGCCCATTCAAACATTTCAGCGGCGGTCGCCACTTCCTTTTCGGATTCGACCAACGGCTTGCCAAGTTCGCGCGTGATCAGCCAGGCCAGCAGCGGCGTGCGTTCGCGCATCAGACTGGCCGCGCGGCGCAGGATGGCCGCCCGCTCCAGCGCCGGCGTGTCGCGCCAATGCGGAAAGCTGCGGTGTGCAGCGTCTAGCGCTTCGTCGATGTCGTCCGGCGTGGCGACCGGTACGCGGGCCAGCACCTCCAAGGTGGCGGGGTCGATGACGTCCAGGCCCTGGCGGGTGCCAGCGGGAACGGGGCGGCCGCCGATCAGCAGGTTCAGTTCGGGGTAATGCATTTAGTCCGCCTTTGCGATGTGGCTGGTCTGCATGACTTGCGCCCAGCGGTCGGTTTGCGTGCTGATGTGCCGCGCGAAGTCTTCCGGGCTGCCGGTCATGGGGTATTGGCCCAGTTTCAGCAGCGCTTCTCGCGCGGCCTCGGTACCCATCACCTTGTTGATCGCGGCGTTCAGGCGTTGCGTGACGGCGGGCGGCACGCCGGCAGGCGCCAGCACACCGTTCCACGGCTCGGCGGTGAATCCGGGTATCCCGGCCGATTCCGCAACCGTCGGCACGCCGGGCGCCACGGATGATGGTTGTGCGGCGGCTATGCCCAGCGCGCGCATCTTGCCCGCCTGGATCTGCGGCATGGCGGCAATCGCGCTCAGGAACGCCATGTCCACGCGTCCGGCCACCAGGTCGGCGATGGCCGCCGAGTCGCCCTTGTAGGGGATGTGCGTGATATCCACCTTCGAAGCGCTCTTGAACCACTCGCCGGCCAGGTGATTGACGGCGCCGCTGCCAGCGGACGCGAAGGTCAATGCGCCGGGCTTGTCCCGCGCGCCGGCGATCAGTGCCTGCACGGTTTTGAACGGAGAATCGGCCGGCACGACCAGCAGGTACGGATAGCTGGCAACCAGCCCGACGGGCTGGAAGTCTTTCAGCACCTGGTAATCGACCTTTTGCTTGTAGACGGGTTCGATGGATAGCGTGCCGCTGCTGCCGAGCATCAGCGTGTAGCCGTCGGGGGCGGTGCGCTTGACCGCTTGCACTGCCACAACGCCATTGGCGCCGGGGCGGTTTTCGACCACGATGGTCTGGCCGAGTTCGGTTTCCAGTCCTCGGGCCAGATAGCGGCCGACGGCGTCGGTCGGGCCGCCAGCGGTGAATCCGATCACCAAGGTGATTGGCTTGACGGGGTAGTCCGCCGCCGCGGCATTCAAGCAGAACGTGGCGGCGAGCACGGGCAGCGCCCACCTGGATAGCAGGGATGTCATGGGTATCTCGAATGGGGAAAGGCGTGGCGCATCAGGCGCCACTGGCAGGGCGACAGGATTCAGGCGTAACCGCGCTCGATCAGCTTGACCATCACGGGGTAATACTCCTTGACGTAGCCTGCGGCGCGCGTGCGCTCCAGCAGGTCGTGCGTCAATCTGGCGGCGCGCGCATCCACGTCGCCCTGGTTGGCCAGTTCAAGCGCAAGCAGGATGTCCTTGATCGCGTACTCGGTGGGAAAGGTCTTTTCCGGGAACGATTCGGCGGCCAGCGCCTTCTGGCCCGGGTTGCGCAGCACGAAGCTGTCGGCCGATCCCTTGCTAAGTGCATCCAGCAGCAGCGTGCCATCGACGCCCGCGCTGCGGCCGATGGTGATGGCTTCCGCCAGCGCGTGCACGGTCATGAATACGACCATGTTGTTCATGATTTTCACGACCTGGCCGTTGCCGACGCCGCCGCAAAGCAGCACGTCGGTGCCCATGCACGACAGGTAGGGCAAGACCGCTTCGTAGTCTTCGCGGGTGGCGCCTACCGTGATCATCAGCGTGCCCAGCCGGGCAGCTTCGCGCATGCGTGCGACCGGCGCGTCGATCAGCAGGATGCCGTGGCCGCGCAGCACTTCCGCCAGGCGGCGGGTGCGGCCGACATCGCTGGTGCTCATGTCGACCACGATACGAACGCGTCCGGCAGCTTCCACCAGGCCGCCCGGCCCGGTGCAGACCTGCTCGACCTGGACGATGCTGGGCAACGACAGGAAGACGATCTCGGCGGTCTGCGCCACTTCGACAATCGATGCGCAGGCGTGGCCGCCCAATGCGGCGATGCGGGCCACAGGGTCAGGACTGATATCGGTCACGTACACCGGGTGCCCGGACTTGCGGACGAGATTGGCGCACATGGGTTCCCCCATCACGCCCAGGCCGATGAAGCCCAGCGGGGTCTTTGTCTCACTCATTACTTCCTCCTTGGTATGGCGATCGTTTTTCTAGCTATTGCCATGCAGCTTACGGAAGGCCCCCGCCCAGCGGTATGAAAAATTGGCAAAGCAACTATCTCCAAATCCGTCCCCCCAGGAACATGAACGCTCGTTTTCCTTTTTATCAACCCAGGCCGGGGGCGTGCCGCCTAGAGTGGACGGCAGATATCGGCGACGCATTGCCGCGCCGCAATAACAAGAGGAGAGACAAGCATGTTGCTGGACACGATCGCCGCGTATGGCGCGCGGGACACGCTGGCCAGGTTGCCGGACGAGGTCATCCATCACGCCAAGCGCGCGTTTCTGGATTGGCTGTCCGCGCTATATCCCGGCACGCGCACCGCGCCTTGCCTGCAACTGCTGGGCGCGCATGGCGCCGAGTTGGGATCGGGCGCGTCCAGTCTGCCCGGCTGCGCCACCACCGCCTTCGCGGCCACGGCGGCGTGGATCAACGGCAGCGTGTCGCATGCCGTGGAATTCGATGACATCTTCCGCGATGCGATCTATCACCCCGGCTGCCCGACCATCGCCGCCGCGCTGGCGCTGGCCGAGGAGGGCGACGCCAGCGGCCAGGCGTTGTTGAACGCCATCGTGGTGGGCTACGAGATATCGACCCGCATCGGGGCCGCCGTGCAACCCTCCCATTACCGCTACTTCCATACCACCGGCACCGTGGGCTGCTTCGGCAGCGCGGCCGCAGCAGCGGCCTTGTGCGCTCCAGGCGACGCGCAGGTGATGCTGCACGCGCTGGCCACGGCTGGCACCTTGGCCAGCGGCTTGCAGCAAGCGTTCCGGTCCGACGCGATGAGCAAGGCGCTGCACGCCGGCCATGCCGCCGAGGTAGGGGTGCGTGCCGGGCAAGGCGCGGCGCACGGCATCACCGGCGTGTCCGACATCCTGGAAGGCAAGGTCGGCTTCGGCGCGGCCTTGGCGCAAGATCCCGACTGGTCCGTGGCCGTCGACGGCCTGGGCCAGCGCTACAACATCCTGTCGATCACACAGAAGAACCACGGCTGCTGCGGCCACACCTTCGCCGCCATCGACGCCGCGCTGGCGTTGCGCCAGCAAGGGCTGCGCGCGGACGAGGTGGCGGCGATGCGCGTGGACGCCTATCAGACGGCCCTGGACGTCACGGGAAATTTTTCACCCGACACCGCCTTCGAAGCCAAGTTCAGCCTGCCTTACGTGGTGGCGCACGCGCTCGTCCATGGTTCGGTGCGGCAGGACGCCTTCAGTCCGGACCGCTTGCATGACCCGCGAGTACGCCAGCTGATGCAACGGCTGGAGTTGCGGGCAGATCCTGTGTTCACGGCGGGCTTTCCCACCATGCGCGCCGCCCGCCTGTCGGTCACGACCAGTGACGGGCAGGTGCTTGAACATCATTCCCCGTACCGCAAGGGCGACCCGGAGTCGCCGCTGTCGGATGCGGACCTTGCCGACAAGTTCGATGAGCTGGCCGGTCCGGTGCTGGGCCGCGAACGCGCCCGCGCACTGCGCGAGGACGTCTGGCGCCTGGACACCATGCCGGTGCGCGCGCTGCGCCTGGCCGCCGACATGCCCCGTCTGTGATCCCCCCAATGCCTTTTGAACCCATGACATCTGCCGCACCTATGTCCGCTTCTTCTTCCTCCTCTTCCTTCGCCGAGGCGTTGCTGTCCCCCCGCGCAGTCGCCCTGGTGGGCGCCTCTGGAGATGCGCGCAAGAACACCGCGCGCCCGTTGCGCTTCATGCGCAAGCATGGCTATAGCGGGGCGCTTTACCCCATCAACCCGGCGCGCGCCGAGATCCTTGGTGAACGCGCCTATCCGTCGCTGTTGGACCTGCCCGGACCGGTCGACCACGTTTTCGTGATGATTCCCGGTAGTGAAGTGGAGGCGGTGTTGCCCGCCTGCGCCGAAGCCGGCGCGAAGGTCGTGACGGTCTATTCCGATGGATTCGGTGAAACCGGTCCTGAAGGCCAGGCGCGCCAGGCCGCATTGGTGGCGCAGGCGCGCGGGCTGGGCCTGCGCCTGTTGGGGCCCAACAGCATCGGCCTGGCCGACCTGCATACCGGCGGCATCCTGTCCGTGAACGCCGCGTTCGAGGCGGACACGCTGATATCCGGCGACATCAGCATGGTGTCGCAGAGCGGCTCGATGATGGGGTCGTTGTTGTCGCGCGCGGCGGCGCGCGGCTTCGGTTTTGCGAAGTCGGTGTCGGTGGGCAACGAAAGCGATATTTCCGTGGGCGAAGTGGTGGATGCACTGGTCGACGACCCGCACACCAAAGTCATCCTGCTGTTCTTGGAAACGTTGCGCGATGCGCCGACGCTGGCGCGGGCGCTGTCGCGTGCGCGCGTCCAGGGCAAGCCGGTGGTGGCCTACAAGCTGGGCCGCTCCGAGCAAGGCGACGCGCTGGCGCAGTCGCATACGGGCGCCATGGCCGGCAACGACGCGGCGGTCGATGCCTTCCTGACGGCGCATGGCGTCATGCGGGTGCGGCATCTGGAGACCTTGTTCGAGATTGCGCCGCTGGCTTCGCGTTATTGCCGCCCGCTGCGTGTCGGCGCCGCCGAGCCGGATGGCGCCGTTGCCCGGGTGGCCGTGATCACCACTACCGGTGGCGGCGCGGCCACCGTGGTAGACAACCTGGGGCTGCACGGCCTGGCCGCCGTGGCTCCGCCTACAGATTTCGTCCGGATGATCGCGCAATCGGGGCTGGTGATCCGCGAGACCCCCGTCATCGACCTGACGCTGGCGGCCAGCAGCGCGCAATACAAACTCCTGCTTGAACATCTGCTGCGCGCCGATTGGTGCGATGCCGTCTTGAGCGTTGTGGGTTCGTCGGCGCAGTTCCATCCCGACCTCGCGGTCAAGCCGCTGCTGGAGGCCGACAAGCCGCAGGGCAAGCCGCTTGCGGTCTTCCTAGCACCCGAGAGCCCGGAATCGCTGGCCTTGCTGCGTGCGGGCGGAATCGCCGCCTTTCGCACGCCGGAGGCCTGCGCCGACGCGCTGTCCGTTTTCTTTGCCGGCGCGGGTCAGCCACCGGAAACGGGTGCATCCGTGGCGTGGCCTGCCGGCCTGCCGCAACACGGCATGCTCAGTGAATATGAGTCCGGGACGTTGTTTCGCAGCCTGGGCGTACCGGTGGCGGCCGGTCAGTTGCTGGCGCCTGACGCACTGCATCACACCGTGCCGTATCCGCTGGTCGCCAAGGTCTGCTCGCCGGATCTGGCCCACAAGACCGAGCTGGGCGCGGTCCGTGTCGGCGTCGCGGACGAGCAAGCGCTGAAGATCGCATCCTTGCAGATGCTGGAGGCTGTGCGCCGCCACGCCCCGACCGCGCGCATCGACGGCATTCTGGTCCAGCCCATGGAAAGCCGATTGATTGAATTGATCCTGGGCTATCGCCACGATCCGCTGGTCGGCGCCACCGTGCTGCTGGGCGCAGGCGGTATCACCGCCGAGCTGTCGCCGGACTTCGCACTGAGGCTGGCGCCGGTGTCCGTGGAGCAAGCTCACGAAATGATTCTGGAAGTGCGGCAGACCCGGTTGATCCGGGGCTTTCGCGGCTTGCCCGAAGGCGATTGCGATGGCCTGGCCCGCGCCATCGCCGCGTTTTCCACGCTGGCCTGCCTGGAGAGCGTGCGGGTCGAGGAAGCCGAGATCAACCCATTGTTCGTCCGCGCCGATGGCGTGGTCGCCGTCGATGGCCTGGTTCGCCTGGCCTGACCCCACCCTGATTTTTACTTTTGCAACGGGAACACCTTAGATGGACTTCACACTGACTCCGGAACAACAGGATTTTCAAACCGCCGTGCGCCGTTTCGCCGAGCGCGAACTGCGCGACGGCGCCGTCGAGCGCGCTCATTCCGATGACTACCCCTGGGACATCGCCCGCAAGATGGCGGGGCAGGGCTTGCTGGGCATCACCGTGGCAGAACAGGACGGGGGCGTCGGCGGTTCGCTGATGGACGCCGTCATCGCCATCGAGACCGTGGCATCTGTCTGCCCCCGCAGCGCTGACGTGGTGCAGGCGGGCAACTTCGGCGCCATCCGCGTGCTGGCCGAATACGGCAGCGCGCTGCAAAAGCAAAAGTACCTGACCGCGTTGCTGGCAGGCGAGGGCCTGATTTCGGTTGGCATGACCGAGCCCGATGCCGGCTCGGCCGTGACCGAACTGAAAACCAGCGCCACGCGTTCCGATGGCGGCTGGCGCATCAACGGCACCAAGATCTTCACCACCCATGGTCCGCACGCCAGTGTCATCCTGACCTATGTGCGCTTCGGGCCGGGAACGGGAGGGATCGGGTCCGTGCTGATCGACACCAAGGCCGACGGCGTGAAACTGGGCAAGCGCTCTGCGTTCATGTCGGGCGAGGAATGGGTCGAGATCTTCTTCGACAACGTGTTCGTGGCGGACGACATGGTGGTGCTTGGCGAAGGAGGCTTCAAGAAGCAGATTGCCGGCTTCAATGTCGAACGCATCGGCAACACGGCGCGCTCGCTTGCGCTGGGCCGCTATGCCTACGAGGAAGCGCGCAATTGGGCGATGCAGCGCAAGCAGTTTGGCCGCCTGTTGTGTGAGTTTCAGGGCTTGCAGTGGAAATTCGCGGATATGCGGATCAAGCTGGATGCCGCGCAATTGCTGCTGTACCGGGCAGCCATCGGCGCGGACACTGGATTCCCGTCGGCCACCGATACGGCGATTGCCAAGGCCTATTGCAATCAGGTGGGCTTCGATGTGGCCAATGACGCCTTGCAGGTGCTGGGCGGCCTGGGCTACAGCCGGGAATCGCTAGTGGAGTATTGCGTGCGACGTTGCCGCGGATGGATGATCGCCGGCGGTTCCATCGAAATCCTGAAGAACCGCATTGCCGAAGGCATCTTCGAACGCAGCTTTTCGCAGCGACCCCCGCGCTAGGCATCTTGTTACGGGGGGCGGGAAGCCCCCGTGCCCGCGCACTCCGATCAAACGGGCCGGTGATACACCGCCTCGACGTTGTAGCCATCGGGGTCCAGGATGAAGGCGCCGTAATAGTGCGGGTGATATTGCGGGCGCAGTCCCGGCGCACCGTTATCACGGCCCCCCGCTGCCAGCGCCGCCTGATGAAAGGCGTCGACCTCGGCGCGGCTGCGGGCGCGAAATGCCACGTGCACGCGCGGGGTGCTGGGCGTGCCCTGGTGAATCCAGAATTCACCGCCGGGGTCGCCGGCCTCGTCCAGCTGACCGACCCCGAACCCCATGCCGCTGGGCAGCGCCTTGCGCGGCACGTAGCCGACCGCCGCAAGCGCACTCAGATAGAAGGCCCGGCTGCGTTCGAAGTCGCTTACGTGAATCTCGATATGGTCCAACATGCCCGCTCCTTCTGAAGTCGGCCCCGGTGGGGCGGAAGTTTCAGCATAGGCCCGCGGGCAGGGCAGGGCCGCTTCGATTTGCAACGCGATTTGGCACTCGCCGACTGGATAGTCCGCATCCTTCCTCCAAGGGTTTCTCCCTATTTGCATACGTATGCAAGGCTTCGACAGTGTCCTCGCTTTGTTGAACCCTTAACGCTTGCAGGACCCAGAAACCATGATCCGTTATCTGAAGCGCGGCCGAACCGCCGCCGTCAAGACCGACGACGACGCCAAGGTGCGCGCCACCGTCGAAGACATCATCCGTGACATTGAAAGCCGTGGCGACGAGGCGGTGCGCGATTACAGCCGCAAGTTCGACAATTGGGATCCGGCTGACTTCCGTCTGTCGCGCGCCCAGATCGAGGCAGCTCGCAAGCAGTTGTCGGCGCGCGAGATCGAAGACATCGCATTCGCCCAGAGCCAGGTGCGCAACTTTGCGCAGATCCAGCGCGATTCAATGCGCGACGTGGAAGTGGAAACCTATCCCGGCGTGGTGCTGGGCCACAAGCACGTGCCGATGAACGCCGTGGGCTGCTACATCCCGGGCGGCAAATATCCCCTGCTGGCCTCCGCTCACATGAGCGTGCTGACCGCCAAGGTGGCCGGCGTCAAACGCATTGTGTCCACGGCTCCGCCCTACCAGGGCAAGCCGCATCCGGCCATCGTGACCGCGATGGACATGGCGGGCGCGGACGAAATTCTGGTGCTGGGCGGCGTGCAGGCCGTCGTCGCGATGGCGGTGGGCACGCCCAGCGTCGCGCCTGTCGACATGCTGGTGGGGCCGGGCAATATGTTCGTGGCCGAGGCCAAGCGGCAGTTGTACGGCCGCGTGGGAATCGACCTGTTCGCCGGACCCACCGAGACCCTGGTGATTGCCGATGACAGCGTGGACGGCGAACTGTGCGCTGTCGATCTGCTGGGCCAGGCCGAGCACGGCCCGACGTCGCCTGCGGTGCTGCTGACCAATAGCGAACAATTGGCGCGCGACACGATGTCCGAGGTGGAACGTCAACTGGCGATCCTGCCCACGGCCGGTATCGCGGCCCAGGCCTGGGCAGATTGCGGCGAAGTCATCGTTTGCGACAGCTACGAGGAAATGCTTCAGGTGGCCGACGACCTGGCCTTCGAGCATGTGCAGGTCATGACGCGCGATCCGGACTATTTCCTGAACAAGATGACCAACTACGGCGCGCTGTTCCTGGGCCCGCGCACCAACGTCAGTTTTGGCGACAAGGTGATCGGCACCAACCACACGCTGCCGACCAATCGCAACGCCCGCTATACGGGCGGACTGTGGGTGGGCAAGTTCCTCAAGACCTGCACCTATCAGCGCGTGCTGACCGACCAGGCCAGCGCGGCCATGGGCGAATATTGTTCCCGCCTGTGCCATATGGAAAATTTCGCCGGCCACGGCGAACAGGCCAACATTCGCGTGCGCCGCTATGGCAACCGCCCGGACCTGCCCTGGTATCAGCCCGTCGAGGCGCAAGCATGATTGCGCTGCCCCAAGGACCGGACTTCCGGCTGGATGGACGGCGCGCCCTGGTGACAGGCGGCAGCGGCGGCATCGGGCTGGCGGCGGCCGCCGCGCTGGGCCGTGCTGGCGCGCACGTCACGGTGGCAGCGCGGCGCGAAGCCGAGCTGGCCCAGGTGTGCGAGGCCTTGCAGGCCGAGGGTATCGCTTGCGCGCCGCTGGTGCTGGACGTAACCGACTCCGCCGCGGTGGATCGGGCGGCCACGCGCGGCGAGCCGTTTGACGTGCTGGTCAACAACGCCGGGATGAACCGTCCCAAGCCGCTCGTCGAGCAATCGGATGAAGATATCGATGCCGTGCTGGACCTGAACGTGAAGGCAGCTTTCTACACCAGCCGGGCCATCGCGCGCCGGCTGTTGAAGGAAGGCCTGACGGGATCGATTGTCAATGTGTCGTCGCAGATGGGGCACGTGGGCAGCCCCCGGCGCACGCTGTACTGCGCCAGCAAGCACGCGCTGGAAGGGATGACGCGGGCCTTGGCATGGGAACTGGGCGCGGCGGGAATCCGGGTGAATACCGTGTGCCCGACCTTCATCGAAACGCCCATGACCGCCGGCATGCTGGAGCAGCCCGGGTTTCGCGATTGGGTGTGTGCTCGCAATGCGCTGGGCCGTGTCGGCCGCCTGGAAGAGGTCATGGGCGCCATCGTGTTCCTGGCCAGCGATGCATCCAGCCTGATGACCGGCAGCGCGTTGATGCTGGACGCGGGATGGACGGCGGCATGAGAACCGCGCCCCGCGCTCAGGACGTGGCCGATCTGGCGCAAGTGTCGCAGTCGGCCGTGAGCCGCACCTTCACCCCGGGCGCCAGCGTGTCCGAGGAGACGCGGCGCAAAGTGCTGGCGGCCGCGCAGAAGTTGGGCTATCGACCCAACGCGCTGGCCCGCAGTCTGATCACACGCCGCAGCCGCATCGTGGCGCTGGTGATGAGCTATCTGGAGAACCAGTTCTATCCGCTGGTGATCGAGCGGCTGTCGCAGAAGCTCCAGAAAGAGGGCTACCACGTGCTGATGTTCATCGCCGAGGTGGACGAGGCGGCCGATGGGGTGTTGGCGGAAATTCTGCAATATCAGGTGGACGGCATCGTCATGGCATCCGCCATGCTGTCGTCCAACGTGGCGCGCAGTTGCGCCGAAGTCGGGGTGCCCGTGGTGCAGTTCAACCGGGTCTCCATCCTGGGCGGGCTGGCGCGCCATGCCAGCAGCTCGGTCACGTCCGACAACTACGCGGGCGGCCAGTTGGTGGCGCGCCTGCTGGTGGAGCGCGGGTACCGGCGCTTTGGCTTTCTGGCCGGGCTGGAAGATTCGTCCACCAGCATCGAACGTGAACGCGGCTACCGCGACGCGTTGCGCGAACTCGGCCACGACGTCGCATGCCGCGAGGTCGGGCACTACAACTTCGATCTGGCGCAGGCGGCCGTGCGGCGCATGTTTGCCGGCGATCCGCCGGACGCGCTGTTCGCCGGCAACGACCACATGGCCATCGCGGCGCTGGACGTGATGCGCCAGGAACTCGGCCTGCGTGTGCCGCAGGACGTGGCCGTGGTGGGCTTTGACGATGTGCCGCAGGCCGCCTGGGGCGCGTATCAGCTGACCACGGTGCGCCAGCAGGTTGAACCCATGGTGGACGCCACGGTGAGCCTGCTGCGCGAACAGATGCAGGCAGAGCTTCGGCCACGCGACATCGTCGTGCCCTGCGGGCTGATTGAACGCGCCACGGTCCGCGCCGGGCCTCGTTGATTTTTCTTGTTAACGGCAATACCAAAAGAAGCGCGCACAGACCGCGCTCATCGACCCCTGGAGACATACGCATGCGCAGCATTTTCATTCGTACCCTGAGCGCCATCGCGGCGATCGGACTGACCGCAGGCATGGCCCACGCGCAAGGCAGCGCGCCCGCCTGGCCGACCAAGAACATCCGGTACATCGTGCCCTTCTCGCCGGGCGGCGTGTCCGACGGCGTAGCGCGGTTGATGGCAGAGCAACTGAGCGCCCGGCTGGGACAGTCGGTCATTGTGGAAAACAAGCCGGGTGTGTCCGGCATCGTGGGCACGCAGTTGGTGGCCCGCGCCGAGCCGGACGGCTACACCATAGTGGGCGGCACCATCACTACGCATGCCGTCAACCCGTTCTTCATCAAGTCGCTGGGCTACGACCCGGTCAAGGACTTCACGCCCGTGGGGTTGGTCGGCATGGTCAGCAACGCGCTGGTGGTGCGCGCCGACAGCCCCTTCAATACGGTGCAGCAGGTGATCGACGCGGCGCGCGCCGACCCGGACGGGCTGACTTACGGCACCGCCGGCGCAGGCACGTCGCAGCACCTGTCGGGCCAACTCTTCCAGTCGATCACGGGCACACGCCTGCGCCAGATCATCTACAAGGGCGGCTCGCAATCCATGGTGGACCTGATCGGCGGGCAGATCGACATGGTGTTTGAAACCGTAGCCGCCGCGCGTCCTATGATCGACTCCAAGCGCGTCAAGGTGCTGGGCGTGACGTCTGCCGCGCCGTTGGCGGATCTGCCCGGCGTGAAGCCGTTGGCCGAACTGGGCGTGCCCGGATTCGAGATGCAGTCGTGGCAGGGCATCTTTGCACCAGCCGGCACGCCCGCGCCGATAGTGGATCGCCTTGGCCGCGAGATCGCAGCCATCGTGAAAAGCCCGGACGTGCGCGCCAAGCTGCTGATGCTGGGCGTCGCGCCGGACGGCCGGGGCTCTGCGGAGTTCTCGACGTTTCAACGCAGTGAAATCGATAAATGGGGCAAGGTGATCAAGGCCGCCGGCATCCAGGCCGATTGATATTGCCCCTACCCAGGAGACTTGCATGACAGATTCCCGTTTTCCGCTGGACGGCCGCCTGCCCGATCTGCTGCGCAGCGGCAAACCCTTGCGCGGCGTCTTCAACGGCTTGCCCAGCCCGGCCATCGTCGAGATGTGCGCGTACGCCGGCTTTGACTTCATCATTCTCGACAACGAGCATGGCAGCGCCGATCTGGGCATGACCGAGCACATGCTGCGCGCGGCTCGCGCCACGGGCATCGTGCCGGTGGTGCGCTGCTTCGAGCACGACCTGCCGCGCATCCTGGACATGGGCGCCAGCGCGGTGCAGGTGCCCATGGTCGAAAACGCCGAGCAGGCGCGACGGCTGGCCAGCATGGTCCACTACCCGCCACTGGGCCGGCGCGGCAGCGCCTTCAGCACGCGGGCGGCGGGCTATGGCGCGTTCGGCGGCGCGGGGCATACGCAGCGCAGCAACGACGGCGTCGCCTTGATCGCCATGATCGAAACCCCCGAAGCCATTGCGGCGGCGGGGCAGATCGCGGCGGTGGAAGGCGTGGACGCCGTGTTCATCGGCCCCAACGACCTGGCGCACGCGATGGGCCACGGCAGCGATTGGAACGCCGAGCCCGTGCAGCGCGCCATCGAGCAGGGGCTGCGCGCCATCGCCGGGGCCGGAAAGTGCTCCGGCATCATCGCGTTGACGCCGCAGGACGAAGAACGGTACGGCGCAATGGGCGCGCGCTATTTCGCCAACGTGTCCACCAGCATCATCACGCGCGCGCTAGCGCAGGCGGCGTCGGCGGGGCGGGATATGTCGTTGCGCTACTGAGAGGGGGGCAGATCCATCGTTTTGACGTCCGGCTTTCTAGCCGTGCGCTGTTTGGATCCTGCTCATATCCCGCTCTCGTCGGATTTCGCGGTTCGATCGGCATGCCAACGCTGTTGCCCGCTACGCCACTTCCGGAAGAACGCCCACATATCTTCCGCGCGGGCGGATGACCTGCGCCGTGCCGAGCTGCTCCAGGCAATGCGCCAGCAGACCGATGCTGCGCGCAGTGGCGAACAGGCCGAAGGCCGCTTCGTCCGGCAGTTTGCAATGCGCGGCCAGTGCGGCAAGCGCCACGTCGATGTTCGGATGCTGACCCGTCAATTGCGTGGCCTTGTCGATGAAACGCGCGATGACTTCGGGCGGCTCGAATAGCGCCAGCAGCGCCGCCGCGCGCGGATCTCCGTCGGGATACAGGTGGTGCCCGAAGCCTGCCAATGGCTGACCGGTGGATAGGTAATGCGCGATCACCTGGTCTTCGCCCTGGCGTTCCACTTCATTGAACAGGGCCTTGACGCGGCCGGAGGCGTCGCCATGCAGGGGGCCGGACAACGTCGTGAGGCCGGACAACAGGCACGCCGGCAGCGACGCGCCGGTAGATGCGGCGATGCGCGTGGCGAACGCCGAGCTGGTCAGCTCGTGGTCGACCAGCAGAACCATTGCGGTGCGCAGTTGCTCGGCGGCTTGCGGCGAGAGCTTCCATGCCTGCGCGAACCGCATATGCAGCGGGCGCTTGCCGTGCTGTGCGCCGAAGGCGTTGGCCAACTGGCCCACCAGGCTCTGGCATTCGCCATGCAGGACTCGCGTCATGCGGCCGTGAGTGGAGTGGCCCGTCGCGGCCAGCGTGGCCAGCGACGTGAAGGCAGCCACGCGGCCCGGCGAGGCGACGCGCGCAGCCGATGAAAAATCTGCCTGCTGATCTGAATCCCACAACAACTGCGCGGCCTCTTCGAGGCTGGCAGAGCCGGCCAGCGCCACCGCGTCGTGGCCTCGGTAATACAGGCGCTGCCGGTGGAAGGTGGAGATGGCCGTAGGGATGCTGGGCTCGGCGCCGAACAGCGTGTTGGTGGCCAGCGTTTCGTGCTTGCGGCCGGCTTGCTTGCGCTTGGCCAACGCGGCAACGTCTTCCGCCCGGTAGAGGCTGCGGCGCGTATCGGCCGGATCGGGCATGACTTCCAGCTTGCCGCGACTGACGTAGGCGTAGATGGTTTGCGGCCGGACGCCCAGTTGGCTGCACGCGTCCGACATTGAAATCCACGATCCCATGGTGTTCCGTAGCAAAGTTTATATGTTGATTTTATAGATCAATATTGCTTTGCTAATCAATCATTAAATACCATGGAATCAATGTCTAACGCGGCCCTCAGCGGGTCCTCAATCAGAGCCGAACCGATATGAAGCCTCAGGTCCTGCAACTCAATCCCATCCTGATCCCGGCGGTGAACGACGAGCTCGCCTCGCTGTACCAGGTGCACAAGTTTTTCGAGATCGCGGACCAGCAGGCGTGGCTGCGCGAGCACGGCGCGCAGATCGCCGCCGTCATCACGGGCGGCCATACCGGTATCTCGCGGGCAATGCTGGAGCAGCTGCCCGGTGTGAAAGTCGTGGCGGTGAACGGCGTGGGCACCGACGCGGTGGACCTGGCCTATTGCCGGGCGCGCGCGCTGCCCGTCACGGCGACGTTGGGCGCGTTGACCGAAGACGTTGCCGACTTGGCGATCGGCCTGTTGATCGCCGCCTGCCGCAATCTGTGCGCGGGCGATCGCTTTGTGCGTGAAGGTCTGTGGGAGCAATTTCCCTCTCCCAGCGCCATCCCGCTCGCGCGCCGCTTCAGCGGCATGCGTGTAGGCATCGTCGGCATGGGGCGCGTTGGCCGCGCCGTCGCCACGCGGGCGGCGGCCTTCGGCTGCCAGATTCGCTATACCGACTTGCGCGCGATGGATGACGTGTCCAATGAATTCGTACCGGACCTGATCGAGTTGGCGCGGGTGTCGGATGCGCTGGTGTTGAGCGCCGCGGCCGACAAGGCCGAGGGCATCGTCAATGCGGCAGTGCTGGATGCTTTAGGGCCGCGCGGCTTTCTGGTGAACGTGGCGCGCGGCCGGCTGGTCAACGAGGCAGACCTGACCGAAGCGCTGGTCGCAGGTCGCATCGCGGGCGCGGGGCTGGACGTCTTCGTCGACGAACCGCGCGTGCCGCAAGCGCTTCGCCAATCGGATCGCGCCACGCTACAGGCGCATCGCGCCAGCGCTACCTGGGAGACGCGCGCGACGATGGGCCAGATGGTGCTGGACAGCATCGCGCAGGCTCTGGCGGGCGAGCGCCCGGCGATGAGCCTGACGACCTGAGTCGCGGCCCGCATCTTGAAGACCATCATGACGGATCTCGTCTTTCCCGCCCTTGCCCCGACCACGCTGCCTATTGCTGGACGCACCGATCGCTTTCCCGTGGCGCGGGTGTTCTGCATCGGCCGCAACTATCGCTGGCTGCCTGACGAAGCCCGGCCTGCGCGGATGCCGGCCTGGTTCATGAAGCCCGCCAGCGCGGTGTACGCGGCCAGCGGCGTGCTGCCGTATCCCGCCGACACAACGGACTATTGCCACGAGATTGAACTGGTCGTGGCGATAGGCCAGGGCGGAAAGAACATTGCCCCCGATGAGGTCGACGCGCGCCACGTGTGGGGTTACGCGGCCGGATTGGATATGACGCGGCGCGACCTTCAGCAGCTGGCCAAGCGGGAGGGAGGTCCGTGGGAGCCCGCCAAAGCGTTCGACCATTCAGCGCCTTGCACGCCGATCGTGCCCGTCGCCTCTTGTGGCCACCCCCGCGCAGGCGCGCTATGGCTGGCCGTCAACGGAGAGGAGCGCCAGCGCGCGGACCTGTCGGGCCTGCTGTGGCCGGTGCCGGAACTGGTGGCGATGCTGTCGCGATCGGTGGCGCTTCTGCCCGGCGACCTGATCTTTACCGGCACGCCGGCGGGCGTGGGCCCGTTGGCGTGCGGCGACGTGGTGAACGCTGGCGTGGCGGGCATCGGAACATTCAACATGACCGTCGCGGCGGGCCCGAACGCCTGATCGCGTAGACCTTTTCTTCAATCGTTGTGCGCATTTGAACCGCACCAGGAGCCTTCCCTTGAACGCAAGCATTAAGCAGAAAATCGCCTTGGTCACCGGCGCTGGCAGCGGCGTGGGCCGCGTGACCGCCTTGGCCTTGTTGAACGATGGCTGGACGGTCGTGCTGGCCGGCCGTCGTGCCGACCCGCTACAGACGTTGCAGGCCGAGGCCCAGGCGCTAGGCCGGACGGCCCTGGCGGTGCCCACTGACGTCACCAGCCCGGAAAGCGTCGACGCCTTGTTTCACACCATCGAAAGCCGCTTCGGCCGGCTCGACCTGCTGTTCAACAATGCCGGCGTGAACGCGCCTGCCGTGCCCATCGACGAACTGCCGCTGGAGAAATGGTTCAACGCCATCAATACCAACGTGACCGGCGTGTTCCTGTGCGCCCGCGCGGCCTTTGGATTGATGCGCCGCCAGTCACCGCAGGGTGGCCGCATCATCAACAACGGATCTATCTCTGCGCATACGCCGCGCCCCTACACGGCCCCCTACACCGCCAGCAAGCACGCGGTGACGGGGCTGACCAAGGCGCTGTCGCTGGATGGCCGCGCGTTCAACATCGTGGCCGGGCAGATCGACATCGGCAACGCGCTGACCGAGTTGTCCGAACGCATGACGCGCGGCGTGTTGCAAGCTAACGGCAGCGTCGCGCCGGAGCCGATGATGGACGCCGCGCACGTGGCCAATGCGGTGCGCCACATGGCCTCGCTGCCCCTGGACGCCAACGTTCTCACCATGACCGTCATGGCCAGCGCCATGCCCTTCACCGGGCGCGGCTGAGGCCCCACCGCGCCCTCGGGTGCAGTACGCCGGGGGCGCCTCACAGAGTTGACTGAAGTTGACCACCCGAGGAGACAAGCATGACCTTCACTACCCTGGCCAAGACCCTGGCCTTTTCGGCAGCCCTTGCCGCCGCGCCTGGCCTGGCCACGGCGCAGAACTATCCCTCCCGTCCCATCAGCATCATCGTGCCCGCGCCGCCCGGCGGCGGCATCGACATGATCGCGCGCGTCGTGGGCGAAAAGCTCTCGGCGTCGCTTGGCCAGCCCGTCATCGTCGATAACCGGCCGGGCGCGTCCAACAACCTGGGCACCGCGCTGCTGGCCAACGCCAAGCCGGACGGCTACACCATCGGCATCGTGGGCGGCAGCCACAACATCAACAAGTACCTGTTCAAACACCTGGGCTGGGACCCGCAAAAGAGTTTCGAGCCCATCGTCTACACCCACGAGATTCCCCTGGTGTTCTCGGTGTATCCGAAGATCCCGGTCAAGACCCTGCCGGAACTCGTTGACTGGATGAAGGCGCATCCCGACGATGCCAAGGTCGCCACGTCGGGCCGAGGCAGCGCGCAGGAAATGGCCGCCGAGATGTTCCGCATGGTCAGTGGCGCGCCGATGCTGATGATTCCGTACAAGGGCTCGTCGGCCGCGCACCCCGACCTGCTGGCCGGGCGCACGGTGTTGTACATCGACACGCTGAGCGCCATGCAGGAACAGGTCAAGGCGGGCAACGTGCGTGCTGTCGCGATCTCGACCGCCAAGCGCGCCAAGGCGCTGCCCGACGTCCCGACCGCGCAGGAGCAAGGCCTGCAAGGCTACGACGCCAACACCAACGGCGGTTTCCTCGCGCCGGCCGGCACGCCCAAGGAGATCATTGCGAAGCTCAATACCGAGATCAACGCCGCGCTGAAGCAGCCGGCCGTGCGCGCCAAGCTGGAGGCAGCGGGCATCGAGGTCCAGGGCGGCACGCCAGAACAGTATGCGGCGCTGATCCAGTCCGACCTGGACAAATGGGGCAAGGTGGTGAAGCAGGCGGGCATTCAGGCGGAGTGATGGTCCGACGATGAAGCGAGACGACGGGCCATGGATACGCCCGTCGTCTCCGGGATGCCGGGGGGCGCATCCGTTGTGCGCGTGCATTGCGCGAGGGTTTGGAATGCTCGGAAGGATGTAATCGCTGCCTGATGGGCACGCCGCGCACAGGCAAATGAAACATAATGTTTGCCGATGTTGTTTATGCTTACGAAGTTAAGCATTTATTAGATACACTTTGTCGCTGCGCGTAGCGCGTCTCACGCCATGAGTCGGGCCGGAATTGCTGTCTGCCATTCCGACATCGCCCATCAATCCTCACTGGCAACCGCATTCCCCCTCGCAATCCCACCCACCGAGAAGGTATCCATGCGCTCTCCTTTTGCCGCATACAAGCTGAAACGTAAGCCCAGCTATCTGGCCCTGTTGGCTGCAAGCTGTCTGCCGCTGGCCGGCACACCCACCATGGCGGCCAGCCTGCTGCTTGGCAATGGCGGCAACGGGGGCGTTTCAGCCATGGACCCATCTAGTTCGGCGGGCGGCGGCGGCGGTATCGGCGGGGGCGGTGCCGGTGGGGGTTCGGCGATCAGCGGCGGCGCAGGCGGCGGCCTTGTGCAAGGCGGCTACGGAGTCATCGGCATTAACTCCGCAGGGGCAAGCAACAGCGGCACCGATGGCGGCGCTGGCGGCGCGTCGGGGATGTTGGGCGGGCAGGCCGGCGTGGGAGGGGGAGGCGGTGCTGGCGGCACCCCCGGCGCGACAGGTGTGGGCGGCAGTGGTGGCGCGGCCATGGGCGGCGGCGGCGGCTTCGTTGTCGGCAACTTGGGGAGCTCGGGCGGCGACGGCAGCCCCATCGTCCGCATCGATGGCACATCTTTCTCGGGCATGTCCGGGCAGGGCGCACAAGCGGCCTCCAACGGCAACATCACGTCGTCGGCTGTCTACGACTATGTCGGCGTCGGCGGGGGCGGGGGCGGGGCGGGCTCCTCGGCATCGGGCGGCAACGGCGCCGACGGCACCCTGTTCGTCAGCGGCACGAGCCTGACGGTCAACCGTTCGCTGCTGCTGGGCGGTGCGGGCGGAGGCCGCGGCCCCGGCGGCATCGGCGGCAGGGGCGGGGACGGCACGTTGACGCTGTCTAGCGCCACACTGTCCGTGGCCGACACGCTGCTGGTCGGCGGTGCGGGTGGCGGCGGGGCGTTGCTGTCGCTGCCAGGCGGCCAAGGTGGCGACGGCACGCTGAACATCCGCGGTTATTCCACCCTCTCCATCGGCAGCGGGGCGCGTCTGATCGTGGGCGGCGGCACGGGTGGCGGCACCGGGGTGTTCAACCTGGGCCTGGGCACGGCGGACTTCGCGGGTGGTGGTGCGTTCACCATCAATGAGAATGGCACGCTCAATATCGGCAATGAAACGCCCGGCGCGACCACGGCCGGCTCGATTGCCAACCTGGGCGTATTGGTCAACGACGGCCGGATCAATTTCAATCAGAACAGCTCCGTCGACCCGTACTACGTGCTCCCGGGCATCAGTGGAACCGGCTCCGTGACGGTCAATAGCCAAAGCACGACGGTGCTGCTGGGCAACAGCAGTTATACGGGCGGGACAACCGTGTCCGGAGGCACCCTGCAAGTTGGCGCGAATGGCACCTCGGGTTCGATCGCGGGCGATGTCGTCAACAATGCGTGGCTCAGTTTCCGCCGCAGCGACACCCTCGATTACGCGGGCGCGATCAGCGGCAGCGGCAACGTGAGCTGGGAAGGCTCGGGCACGCTGCGGCTCACGGGCGCCAGCAACTACGCAGGAAATACTTACGCGACCCGCGGCGTCATGGAAGTTACGGGGGCAGGCGCGCGCTTGGGCAGCGCGACTTCGTGGATAAGCATCGGGTCATCGGCCGATGCGACCTTCAAGCTGAACGGCGGTGCGCACCTGGTGTCCTCGGACATCGAGATCGGCTCGATGTATCGCGGCACCGCCATCGTCTCCGGGCAGGATACGTCATGGACGTCCGGCTACTTCTATATCGGTGTAGGCGGGTCCGGCGAACTGCGTTTGCTCGATGGCGCGCAACTGGACGCGACGCGCAGCTTCGTGGGCACCTACTCCGATGGCGTGGCGCTTGCCTCGGGCGCGAACACCGTGTGGAACAGCACCACCGGGATCCTGCTGGGCAATACTGCCGGCATGAGGGGCACCCTGAACATCCAGCAAGGGGCGACGGTAAACACTTCGCGCGTCGAGATTGGCGGTATGGGCGGCGACCTCTTTCTTTATGGCAGCGACCCCAACGCGCGAAGCGTGCTGACGACAGGGCCGATCATTCTTCATGCCGGCACGGCGATGAGCACCGTCAATATCGATGGCGGCATTCTGCGGGCCGCGTTCGCCGAAGCCGACATGTTCCAGGGGTTTGCTCCGAGCCAGGTCACTCTGGGCTCCAACGGCATGTACTTCGATTCCAACAGCTTTCAAACCGGCATTGGAACCGTGCTGGGCGGCGTCGGTGGCTTGAACAAAACGGGCGCGGGCACTTTGACCCTGAGTGGCGCCAACACCTATGCGGGCGGCACCGGCATCCAGGGCGGCACGCTGTCGGTCTCGTCGGACGCCAACCTGGGTGCGGCCAACGGGGCGCTGACGTTCAGCGGCGGCACGCTGGCCACGACTGCAAGCTTCGATACGAATCGCAATGCCGTCGTGACGCAGGCTTCCGCCATCAACGTGGCGGCGGGCACGCAATTTGGCGTGAATGGCATGATCATCGGCACGGGCGCGCTCAGGAAACTGGGCACCGGCACGCTGGTGTTGAATGGCGTGAATACGCCGAACTGGAACGTCGATGCCGGCAAGCTCGTCAGCGACGTGTTTCACTTTACCGCCAACGCCGCGATCGGCGCGGCGGGCACGCTGAGTTTTACGCAAACGGTCGATGGCGATTACGCCGGCCAGATTTCCGGCAACGGCACGTTCGAGAAAACCGGAACCGGCGCGCTCAGCCTGAATGCCGACAGTAGCAGTTTCACCGGCACTACCCGCGTGCCGACCGGCACGCTGATCGTGACCAATCGCTTGGGCGGCAACGTGGATCTGGCAAGTGGCCGCTTGCACGTGACCGGCACCTTGGGCGGCAACGCCATCATCGGCAATGGCGCCATGCTGTCCGGCACCGGCACCATCGCCCAGAACGCTACGCTGACGGGCGCGACGCTGCAAGGCGCGCAGGGCCGCAAGCTGCAGATAGGCGGCGACCTGATGCTGGACAACGCCAGCCGGGTCAATGTGGCGCTGGGCACGGGGGCGTCCAACGCCTTGTTCGATGTGGGTGGCGATCTTGCCCTGGCCGGCACGCTGAACGTCAGCGACCAGGGCGGCTTTGGCGCGGGCGTGTATCGCCTGTTCGATTATGGCGGCGCGCTGACCTCCAATACGCTGGCCGTCGGCACCACGCCCGCGGGCGTCGCCGCCAATGACCTGCGTCTGCAATCCGCCGTCAGCGGTCAGATCAACCTGGTGTCCACCGCTGGCGCGACGCTCAGTTTCTGGGACGGCGGCAACGCCGCAGGGCGTGATAACGGCATCATCGATGGCGGTTCGGGCACGTGGCGCAGCGACGGCCTGAACTGGACCACGGCGGACGGCTTGATCAATGGCCGCTTCCAGCCCAACCCAACCTACGCCGTGTTCCAGGGGCCGGCGGGCACCGTGTCGGTCGATACGTCGGCGGGCAGCGTGGGCGTGACGGGCATGCAGATCGCCACCAACGGCTACCGTATCGAGGGCGGTTCGATCGCGCTGTCGGGCGGCGCGGAAAGCGTGGTGCGCGTGGGCGCCGGCAATCCGGCCGACGCCGCCATCACCGGCACCATCGCATCCATCCTGACCGGCGCGAGCAAGCTGGTGAAGTCCGACGCCGGCACGCTGGTGCTGGCGGGCATCAACAATTACGTGGGCGGCACCGAAGTGCGCGGAGGCACCTTGTCGGTGTCGTCCGACGCCAACCTGGGCGCGGCGGCGGGCGGCGTGACGCTGAACGGCGGCGCGCTTGCGACCACGTCCAGCTTCGACTCCACGCGCGCCGTCACGCTGACGCAGACGGCCGACATCAACGTCGCGGCGGGCACCACGCTGGGCTTGCAAGGCGCAGTCGGCGGCGTGGGTAATCTGCAAAAGCTGGGCGCGGGCACGTTGACGCTGACCGGCGCCAACAGCTATGGCAACACGCAAGTGCTGGCCGGCACGCTGGTGGGCAATGCGGGTTCGATCAGCGGAGACCTGTTGAACAACGCCTCCGTGGTGTTCAACCAGGCCACCGATGCAACTTACGCGGGCTTTGTGTCGGGCACGGGCGCGCTGGTCAAGCAAGGTGCGGGCGTGCTGACGCTGACCGGTGTCAACGGGCAGGACTGGCGCATCGACGCGGGCACGCTCGCCGCCAGCGCGACCCGCTACACCGCCAACACCACCATCGGTGCGGGCGCGCAACTGCGCCTGGACCAGACCAGCAGCACGTCGTTTGACGGCGTGCTGGCGGGCGCGGGGCAATTCACCAAGAGCGGTCCGGGCATGCTGCAACTGCTGGCCGACAACAGCGGCTTTACCGGCCAGACGCAGGTGCAAGCCGGCACCTTGTGGGTGTCGGACAAGCTGGGCGGCACGACCTCGGTAACGGGTGGCCGCCTGCATAACGAAGGCATCGTAGGTGGCAACGTTGCGGTCAGCGGCGCGGGCATCGTGTCGGGCGCGGGTCGCATCGACGGCAACGCGACGTTCACGGGCGGCGCGCTGGAAGGCGTGCAAGGGCAGACGCTGACCATCGGCGGCGAACTGTCGCTGTCGAGCGCCAGCCGCATCGATGCGGAACTGGGCCACGCGCCCAGCAACGCGCTGTTCAATGTGGGCGGCAACCTGACGCTGGCCGGCACGCTGAACGTGACGGATCAAGGCGGCTTTGGCGCGGGTATCTATCGTTTGTTCGACTACGGCGGCGCGCTGGTCAATAACGGTTTGACCGTGGGCACGACGCCCGCAGGCGTCGATGCGGGTTCGTTAACCGTGCAGACGGCAGTTGGCGGACAGGTGAACCTGGCGTCAACCAGCGGCGCCACCTTGAGCTTCTGGGATGGCGGCAACAGCGCTCGCCACGACAACGGCGCCATCGACGGCGGCGCGGGAACGTGGCGCGCCGACGGCCGCAACTGGGCCAACACCGACGGTACGCTCAACGGCGTGTTCCAACCCAATCCGACCTTTGCGGTATTCCAGGGGCAAGCCGGCACGGTCACGGTGGACGCATCGGCAGGCGCGATCGGCATCACCGGCATGCAGATCGCCACCGATGGCTACCGCATCCAGGGCGACGACATCGCGCTGCAAGGCGCGGGCGGTGTGAGCATCATCCGCGTGGGCGCGGGGTCCGCGGCCAGCGCAGGCGTGACGGGCACCATCGCCGCCAAGCTGACCGGCGCCAGCAAGCTGGCCAAGGCGGACTACGGCACGTTGATCCTGACCGGAAACAACACCTACAGCGGCGGCACGGACGTGCG
This sequence comes from Achromobacter piechaudii NBRC 102461, assembly GCF_001571245.1. GTDB lineage: Bacteria > Pseudomonadota > Gammaproteobacteria > Burkholderiales > Burkholderiaceae_B > Achromobacter > Achromobacter piechaudii. The sequence continues at coordinate 665,870 of NZ_BCTK01000006.1, forward strand.
CCTGGGGACCTTGTCGGTGTCGCAGGACGCCAACCTGGGCGCGTCGGCGGGCGCGTTGAGCCTGAGCGGCGGCGTGCTGGCTACCACCGCCAGCTTCACCGCGAATCGCAACGTGACGCTGGCGCAGGCCAGCGGCATCGACGTGGCGTCGGGTACGACGCTGGGCCTGTCCGGCCCCATCGACGGCAACGGCGATCTGACCAAGACCGGCGCGGGCACGCTGTCGGTAGCGGGCGATGGCAGCGCCTACACCGGCACCACGCGAGTGCAGGCCGGTGTGCTGAACCTGGCGTCCAGCGGCAAGCTGGGCGGGGTGCTGACACTTGCCAGCGGCACGCTGCTGCAAGGCGCGGGCCAGGTCGGCGCGACCACGCTGCAAAGCGGCGCCGTGCTGGCGCCGGGCAACGCCAGCGGCACGCTGAAAGTGGCGGGCGACCTGACGTTCCTGCCGGGGTCGATCTATGAGGTGGCCGCCGATCCGGCATCGTCCGCCAGCGCGCGCGTGGCGGTCAGCGGCGCGGCAAACCTGGGCGGCTCCGTTGTACACGTCGGGCCGGAAGGCGGCTTCGAAAGCACGCGTCAATACACGATCCTGACGGCGGGCGCGGTCAACGGCCGGTTCAATGCCGTCTCGTCCAACTACGCCTACCTGGACCCGGCGCTGCGCTACGGCGCGCAGGAAGTCACGCTGCAACTGGCACGCAAGCAGGTGTCGGTGGACCCGTCCACGCCCACCCGCCCGATCGCTTTCGCGGACGCGGCGCGCACCAGCAACCAACGCGCCGTCGCCAACGCGCTGGACAGCCTGCCCTCGGGCAATGCGCTGCATGAATACATCCTGACCTTGCCGGCCGGCGCGCCGCCTGCCGCCTTCAACAGCCTGTCCGGCGAAGCGCACGCCAGCGTCGCGTCCAGCCTGATGAGTGCCAGCAGCACCCCCCGCACGCTGCCCTTGTCGCATCTGCGCGCGAACCTGAACTCGGGCATGCGTCCCGGCGCGCCGACGGCGCAGGCGGGCGGCATGCTGTCCGCATCCGCCTTGCCGTCTTCCAACGCGCAACCCGCGTGGGCCGAACTGGTGGGCAACTGGCAAACGCAGAACGCCACCGACAACAGCGCGCAGGTACGTCAGCACACGGGAGGCGTCTTCGCGGGCGCGGATCATGCGGTAGGCAACGGCTGGCGCATCGGCGCAGCGGTCGGCTACACCGACAGCAAGATCACCGTGGACGACCGGGCTTCGAAGGCGGACGTGTCCGGCTACAGCGCGGCCATCTATGGCGGCAAGTCGTTCGAGGCGGGCGCGGGCAAGCTGAACCTGTTGGTCGGCACGTCCTACACCTGGCACGACGTCAGCAGCGAGCGCTACGCCAACGTTGCCGGCGCATCGCAGAAGCTGACCGCCGACTACGGCGCCAGCACCACGCAGCTGTTCACCGAACTGGGCTACGCCATGCCCCTGTCGGACCGCAGCACGCTGGAGCCTTTTGTCGGGCTGGCCTGGAGCGACCTGCGCACGCGCGCGTTCTCGGAATCGGGCGGCTCGGCGGCGCTACGCGGCCAAAGCAACAGCGATCAGCAGACCTCCAGCACGCTGGGTGTGCGGGCACGCACCGACTTCACGCTGGCCGGGGCCGAAGCTCGCTTGCAAGCCACGCTGGGCTGGCGCCATGCGTATGGCGATGTGCTGCCGCAATCGACCATGGCCTTCGATGGCGGTCAGGCGTTCACGGTCTCGGGCGCGCCCATTGCCCGCAACGCGGCACTGGCGGAGCTGGGCGCGGAAGTCGCGGTGTCGCGCAACGCATCGCTGGCGCTGAACTACAGCGGCCAGTACGGCGGCGGCAATCGTGAACACGCCGGGTCTTTGAATGTGCGCTGGCGCTATTGATGGATGAGGTTGGGGGAATCCGGCGTATCGGCTTGGCACAAGCCGCAACGCCGGGTTCATCCCGGCTGCCGGGCAAGCCATTGCGAGAACACAGGGGCCGGCATCGGTGCGCCGAATAGAAATCCCTGCGCTTGCCGGCAAGCGTTTTCGATCAGGAAGCCGAGTTGATCATCGGTTTCTATGCCTTCGGCTATCACCTCCATCCCGAAGCTCTGACCCAGGTAGACGATGGCTCGAACCACCGCGGCATCTTCCCGGTCGGTGAGGACGTCACGCATGAACGACTTGTCGATTTTCAGGCGGCTGACGGGGTAGCGCTTGAGCAGGCTCAACGAGGCATAGCCCGTTCCGTAATCGTCGAACGCCAGACCCACTCCCGCATCCCGCAGGCCGTGCAACAACGCCAGCGTGGCGCTGTCGTTGCGCACCACGATGTTCTCGACGATTTCCAATTCCAGCGCGGCGGCGGGCGTGCCGGTCGAGGCCAGCACATCCTGCACCGTCGTAAGCAGGGTTCCAGCGTGAAACTGCGCCTCGAAAAGATTGACGCTGATCCGAAAGCCCGGAATTGCCGCGCGCCACGGCGCAGCGTCCTGGCATGCGCGCTGCAAGATCCATTCGCCCACTTTCGCGGCCGAGGGTTTGCCGCCCAGCACGTCGATGAACGACGCGGGCGTCAGCATCCCCCGCACGGGATGGTTCCATCGGATCAGCGCTTCCGCGCCTAACACCCGCCGATTGGCGGTGTAGACCTGCGGTTGATAATGCATTTCGAATTGGCCCGCTTCGAACGCGGATTTAAGCTCGCGCTCGAAGGTGCGCCGCGCCACGGCGACCTCTCGAATGGCGGGTGTGAATAACTCGTAGCGCCCTTTGCCCGCAGCTTTGGCCTTGTATAGCGCCAGGTCCGCCGCGCCCAGCAGGTCTTCGGGCACGCTGCCGTGTTGAGGCCCAAGCGCCACGCCCACGCTTACGCCGACCTCGATCAGATGGCCCAGATAGTCGTAGGGCGCGGAAAGCGAGGCGATCAATGCCTCGGCTGCGGCAATGGCCGCGCGGTTTTCAGCGCCTGGCAGCAGCACAACGAATTCATCGCCACCCAGCCGGCCGAGCATGATGGTCTGGTCGAACAGCGCGTCCAGCCGCGCCGCCAACTGCTTGAGTACCGCGTCGCCGGCGGAGTGGCCGAACGTGTCGTTGATTTCCTTGAAGCCATCCAGATCGAGCAGCAGGACGGTCAGCTGCTTTTCTTTCTTGAGCGCTTTGGTCAGGCACTCGCGCCACGCGCCCCGGTTGGGCAGGTCGGTCAACGGATCGCGCGTTGCCAGGCGATAGAGCCGGTCTTCGCTTTGGCGTCGTTCGGTGATGTCCCGGATGATCGCGCCGATGCCCGTCGTGCGGCCTTCCTGCCAGGTGGAAAATGAAATCTCGGCGGGAAACTCGCTGCCGTCCTTGCGCTTGGCGGTGGTCGTGACCGTCTGGTTGGCGAACTCCATCTTTTGCCCGGTGCGCAGCCGCAGCAATTCTTCTGCATGCACCGCCTTCCAACTGAACGGCACGATGACCGAACTGGGCAGCTGCGCGATTTCCTCGGGCGTATAGCCGAACAGTTTTTCGGCGGCCGAATTCCAGAAGGTGATGGCGCCATTGGCATCGGAACACACGATGGCGTCGGGCGACGTTGCCGCGATGTTTTCGAAGCGGGCCTGGCTGATGCTCTTTGCGTAGTCAAGACGGTGCAGCTCCATCCTGTCCATGACCAGCGCCGCCAGATCGGAGAGCAGATGGCGTTCGGCAGGCCCGAAGTCATCGCGCGGCTTGACGTCGATCAGGCATATCGTGCCCAGCTTTTCTCCGCCCGGCGCGACCAACGGGTGGCCCGCATAGAATCGGACGAAGGGCGCGCCCAGCACGACGGGGTTGTGGCGGAATCGTTCGTCCTTCAAGGCATCCGGGATCACGAAGATGCCTTCTCGATGCTGCAACGCGTGCGCGCAGAACGAAATTTCGCGCGGCGTTTCGCAGACGTCCAAACCTACCCGAGCCTTGAAGAACTGCCGGTCCGCGGTGACTAGTGATACCAGTGCGATGGGCACGTCAAAGAGGCGCGCGGCAAGCGCCGCCAGACGGTCGAAGTCGGCGCTGGGAGGGGTGTCCACCAGATGATAGGTTTCCAGCGCCTTCAATCTGGCCGCTTCGGCTACGTGTTCGCCTTCAGGTTCTGGCCGCTCCGGCATTCCCGTCTCCTTGCTCCGTGACCCGCCAGGCACTACATGCGTCGCCTGTCGCGTTGCGTGGCGGCCTTTGTGCAAGGGCCGTCTCGCTTATGGATTCAGCTGTCAGCAAACCGCATGCCTGAGTCTCAACGCGGAGTCTGCGTGCGCGTCGAATCGCTGCGCTTTTAAGGCGTTCGACGGCATTTTTGCTTTATGGTGTGGCGGCTTGCCTTTGAACGTCGGCAGCGCCAGCCAGTGAGGAATTCCATCCATGAGTACCGCAACAGATATCGCCATTGTGGGTCCGGGCGCCATCGGCACCACGGTTGCTGCCGCACTGCACGCGGCCGGACGGTCTGCGCTGTTGTGCGGCCGCACGCCGCGCGAGCAGTTGACGCTGCAAGATGGCGATCGGCGCGTTGTCGTGCCGGGGCCGGTGCAGACGGATCCGAAGCGCATCGATCGCACAGTCGGCCTGGTCTTTCTTGCCGTCAAGGCGACGCAGACCGACACCGCATCGGAGTGGCTCGCGGCGCTGTGCCGCCCGGAGACGGTCGTGTGCGTGTTGCAGAACGGCGTCGAGCAGATAGAAGCGGTGGCGGCGCATGCGCCGCGTGCGCGGATCATTCCCGCCGTCGTGTGGTTCCCGGCGCAGGCGCAGGCCGACGGCTCGGTACGCTTGCGAGGCGACGCGCGCCTGAGCCTGCCGGACACGCCGGCCTCGCGCGTGGTGGCAGAGGCGCTTGCAGGATCGCAGTGCGCCGTAGAAATCACGGCGGACTTCCTCTCTGTCGCATGGCGCAAGCTGTTGCAGAACGCAGTGGCTGGCCTGATGGCGCTCACGCATCGCCGGGCCGGCATGTTTGCGCGGCCCGACATCGCCGAGTTGTCGCTGGCGTATCTGCAAGAATGCCTGGCCGTCGCGCGCGCGGAAGGGGCGCGGCTGGGCGACGAGACGCCGCAGGAAATCCTGGCCAAGTTTCAGGCGTCTCCCGCTGACTTGAGTTCGTCGATCCTGACGGACCGCGAAGCCGGCCGGCCGCTTGAATGGAATATCCGGAATGGCGTCGTGTCGCGCCGCGCCCGCGCACACGGCATACCGACGCCGATCAGCGACATCGTCGTGACCTTGCTGGCTGCGGCAAGCGACGGGCCGGGGTGATTCAAGGGCTTCGTCAAGAGGAACCGAGGCGGTAGCGGGGTCCGCATCAGTCTCGTTACCGCGTCCGGCGCGCGATAGTCGCAACGATCCAAAATCCCGGCAAAGCCGTCGCGGACCTGCACACAGGCAGGCCCGCGACCGCAAGCATCGCTAACGCACCGCGCCCGACACGTACTTCGCCAACGCCTGCACCTGCTCATCGCTTAATGCCTCGAACGCGGGCATGACGCCGATGCCGTTGCGCACGGCCTGCGCCACGCGGTTCTCGTCGGGTTTCAGTTCATCCAGGTTGGGGCCGATGGTGCCGGTCGAACCCGCGTCGGCGAGGGTGTGGCAGATGACGCAGGCGGGCGTCGTGCCTTTCAGGAACAGCGCGCGGCCGGCCTCGGCGTCGGCAGAGTCGGCCGCGCAGGCAAGGGCGCTTGCCAGCGACAGCACCGCCGCCACGGAGAGGTTGAGGCTGCACCGCACCATGCGGCGCGGCCCGGCGAACCACGACGTACAGGTTTGCATCGATACCGCCATGGTCAGGACACGTCGACGGTCAATGCGTGATCGCGCCAGCTGCTGTTGACGTAGCCGGGCGCGTTGTCGGCGCGCGCTTCTACCTGCACATTGCCTTCGCTATCTTCGACGCGGCTGACCAGCACGTGCTGGCCCGCCGTCAATTCCACCGGCAAGGCGAACTGACGCCACGCGTATTTGCCCAGGTCCGGCCCGATCAGCGCTGCCTGCTTCCAGGTCTTGCCGCCGTCGATGGACACGTCCACCCGCTTGACCGCGTGCATGCCGCCAAAGGCCACGCCGCGCACCACGGCGCGTCCGGCCTTGACGGGCTGATCCTGCGCGCCGGGCCCGGTGATCCAGGACTTGGGGTCCATGGCCCAGACCGAGGGTTGATCGGGGCTGGGCTTGGCGCCCATCGGCGTCAGGCGATAGCCGGTCTGCTGGATTTTTGCGGGGCTTTGTTCGGCGGTGAAGGCAAGCTGCTTGAGGTACTTGACGTTGTTGACGCCGGTGTAGCCGGGCACGATCAGGCGCAAGGGCCCGCCATGCGCCAGCGACAAGGGTTCGCCATTCATCTCCCAGGCCAGCAGCGCGTCCTGCATGGCTTCGCGCGGCACCGAGCGTTCCACCATCAAGGACTTGGGGTCCATGCCTTCGGGCAAGATCTCGCCGCCCGTGCCGGTCATGTAGGCGGGCGCGCCTTCCACGCCGCCCAGGAATTCCACCAGCGTGCGCACCGGCACGCCGGTCCACATCACGCAGCCTGCCGCGCCGACTTCCCATGGCGTGCCGCTGGGCTTGTGCGGAAAGAAGCCGCGCCCGTTGCCCGAGCATTGCAGCACCGTGGCCAGCGTTTCCACGCCCAGGGTCTTGAGCTCGCCCACGGTGAGCGTGCGCGGCTGCTTGACGCCCTGGATCTGCACTTTCCACGCATCGCGGTCATCCAGGATGGACGGGTCGGGCGGCGGCAGGTTGTTGCGCACGTACAGCTGGCGCGACGGCGTGATGACACCATCGCCAAAGGCGCCGCGACGGGTTTCGATGGTGTTGGCGCTATGCACGATGACGCTGTCGGCGTCCTTCCAGGCCGCGTAGGGCGGCAGCGGCTTAGCCGCCGTGGCGGCCGGCTTGGCGGCCTCGGCAGCGAGCGCCAGACCGGGCGCTCCCAGGCCAGCCGCAGCCAGTGCGCCGGCGCTACCCGCCAACAGGCGACGTCGCGCGGGGTTGTGAGGGGTTGTCTCCATGGCATGCCTCTCCGTTTATCGCGCCTTGCATAGCAGGCGCGATGTTATTGAGTTATCGGCCCGGCGCTCGCGGCCTTTTGCATCATCGGGCAATGCCTTTCTTTATGTCAATGGGTTCTAAAGATCTATAGGTTTATGGTCTGTTCTGATATAAGGCTTTTGGATATCGGTCGCGGACGTTGCGGCATTGGGTTCGCGCGGGGTGCCGCTGCGCGTTCATGTTCATGGACGAAGCCGGCTAGCCATCCGACGCCGGCCGCTGCAAGCGGTCCAGGATCTCTTCACGGTGCTGGTCCAGTTCGGGCACGTCCAGGGACGGCGCTGGCAGGGGCTTGGAGAACTTGACCGGAAATCCTGCCACGCGTCCTGTGGCCGAGAGTGATGTCACGGCGCGGTGCTGTACGTGGGGATCATCGAAGACCTCGTCGTGGCGCAGCACGGGCGCCCAGGGGATGTCGCGGCCGTGCAGTACCGCTTCCCAATCGGCCAGGCTGCGGCTGGCGAACAAGGCGCGCAGGCGGTCGTTCAGCGCACGTTTGTCTTGCAGCCGGCCGGCGCGCGTCTGGTAGCGCTGCTGCGCCAGTTCGGGGCAGAGGGGCGCCAGCGCGTCGCACAGGTTGCGCCAGAAAGCTTCTTCCAGGATGCCCAGCGCCAGATGCCGGCCGTCGGCGGTTTCGAAGACATCGTTGTCGGGCATGACGTGCGACAGCTGCTCGATGTCCGCGCCGGCCGGCCCGTTCATCGCGTCCAGGCCGGGCGCCATCCAGGCGGTGAGGGTGTCGTGAATGGACACGTCCAGGTGTTGGCCGACGCCCGTCTCGCGCGCATCGTGCACCGCCGCCAGGATGGCCAGCGCCGCGTGCATGGCGGCGCAATAGTCCGACAGGCGCAGCCGGGGGCGGCCCATCACGTCGCGCACCTGCGACGGCACGGCCCAGTATCCCGACAGCGCCAGGTAGTTCACATCGTGGCCGGGGCGCTGCGCATAAGGCCCGGTCTGGCCGAATCCCGAAATGGAACACATCACCAGGCGCGGATTGGCGCGCGCAAGCCGGGCGTAGTCCAGCCCCAGCCTGGCCAGCACGCCGGGGCGAAAGCCTTCCACCAGCACGTCGCTGCGCTCGACCAGGCGCAGGAGGATGTCCTGATGGTCTTCGCGCTTGAAGTCCAGGCTGATGGATTGCTTGCCCCGGTTGTACTTGGCGAAGGTCTGCGCACCCAGCTGGCGCGCGGTGTCGCCTTGCGGCTTTTCCACCTTGATGACGCTGGCGCCCAACTGCCCGAGCAGCATCGCGGTGTAGGGGCCCGGATGCAGCTGGCCCAGGTCCAGCACCGTCAGGCCCGCCAGATAGCCGGCGTCGGCGCTCATGCGAGGATGCCCTTGGCGATGGTGTTGCGCTGGATCTCGCTGGTGCCCGTGACGATGCGGTACAGGCGCAGGCGGCGGAAGATGAATTCGACGGGATGGTTCTTGGTGACGCCGACATTGCCGTGGATCTGCATGGCCTTGTCGGCGATTTCAAAGCAGCGCTCGGACACGAACAGCTTGCACATGGAGGCTTCCTCGCGCACGTCCTCGCCCGCATCCGCGCGCGCGGCGGTGGCAAGCACCATGTGTTCGCAGGCGTAGAGGGCCGTCGCCATGTCGGCCAGCATGTGCTGGATGGCCTGGAAGCGGCTGATGGGGCCGCCGAACTGCTGGCGGTGCTTGGCGTAGTCCACGGCCAGCGTGAAGGCCTGCCGCGCCAGCCCGATCATCGTCGGGCAATGCAGCAGGCGGTTCACGCTGACGCGGTTCATGGCGATCTTGAAGCCCTGTCCCGGCTCGCCGATCAGGTTCTTCCTGGGCACGCGCACCTTGTCGAGCACAATGTCCGCATCGACGTACTGGCCCGTCATCGGCACGCAGTCGTGCACGAGGCTCACGCCGGGGCTGTCCAGGTCGATGAAGATTGCCGAGATGCCTTCCACGCCGCGCGTCGGGTCCGTGACGCACATGGTGATGGCGAAGTCCGCGAACATCGACGCCGTGATGTAGTGCTTGACGCCCGTCACGATGTAGTCGTCGCCGTCCACTTCCGCGCGGGTTTCCAGCCGGGTCGCGTCGGAGCCGGATTGCGGTTCGGTCATGGCGAAGCAGGCGCCGCGTTCGGCCTGGATCACCGGCATGATGTAGCGCTCCAGCTGGTACGGCGTGGCGTAGCGCACCAGGTTGCCGATGCGCGATGGCCCGCCCCAATCGCCCAGCACGTGCGGAAACAGGATGGCGCCCGACGCGGCGACATCGTCTTTCAACACGCACAGGTCGCGGTACGACAGGCCCTGTCCGCCCAGCTCGCGCGGCAACTGCGGGCCGTACAGGCCCAGCTCGCGCGAACGCTTCCATACCGATTGCACCAGGCTGCGCTCGAATTTGTCTTCATAGCCCAGCCCGCGCGATCGTTCCATCGGGATGAGTTCTTCCTGCAGGTATTGCCGCAGCCGTTCGCGCAGCACTGTCAGGGACGTGGGGGTGTCTTGGGACATGATGTCTCCTTGTAGTTGCCCCCAGCTTGACAGCGCCGGGCCCCACTCGTGATTATCTTTTCCTCGATGTTGATAACCGAGCGGAATCGTGAGACTCGAAGACCTGGACTATTTTCTTGCCGTCGGACGCCTCGGCCACGTGGGCCGCGCCGCCGACGGCATCGGCGTCAGCCAGCCGGCGCTCACCAAGGGCATACGCCGCCTGGAGGACGAACTGAAGCTGCAACTCTTCGTGCGCACGCCCAAAGGCATGGAGCTGACGGTGCCGGGGCGGGCGTTCTATGAACGGTCGATGCAGGCGCGGCGCGAACTGGACGACGCAATGAAGGAAGCCGGCGAGCTGCATCTGGGCACCATCGGGCTGGTGCGCGCGGGCGTCACGCCGCTGTTGGCCGAGTCGTTCTTCAACCCGGCCTGCGTCGAATTGCTGTCGCAGCGGCCGGCCGCCAAGGTCCAGGTGATGGTCAGCCTGAACGATGCGTTGATTCCCGCGCTGCGCCAGGGCGATCTGGATTTCGCGATCAGCTCGCTGTTCGAATCGACCGAGGTGGACGAGTTCGACCGCGAGCCCTTGTTCGCCGACAAGCTGTTCGTGGCCGCGCGCCCCGGCCACCCCTTGCTGAACGGCACGAAGATCCGCGTGGCCGACCTGGCCGCCTGCAAGTGGATGCTGCCCGGTTCGCAGGCCGCCTCGCGCCGCTGGCTGGAGGCGAAGTTCGCCCAGCACGGCGCGCCCGCGCCCGCCGTGACGATCGAATCGAACGCGTCGGTATCGGGCTTGTTGAGCATCCTGCACAGCACCGACCTGCTGACGCTGATCAGCGAAATCACCTTGTCCACCCACGCTGGCCAGGGCCTGGCCGTGGTGCCGCTGGACGACCTGACCTGGCATCGGCAGATCGGCCTGCTGACCCGGCGCGGCAGCTACCTGTCGCCGCTGACGCTGCGGCTGCTGGAGATCCTGCGCGACCATGCGCGCAGGCGGGCGGGCTAGTCGGCGGTCAGGTTCAGCCGTTTGATCAGCGGGCCATAGTGGGCCGATTCGTCGTCGATGCGCTGGCGCATCTGCGCCGGGCTGCCGGCGATAGGCGTGAACGACTGCGATTGCAGCGCCTCCAGCAACTGAGGGTCCTGCATCGCGCGATGTATCGCGGCGGTCAAACGATCCACCACCTCGGGCGGCGTGTCTTTGGGCACGGCAATGCCGGCCCAACTGCCGCTGTCAAAGCCCGCGTAGCCCAGTTCTGACACGGTCGGCACGTCGGGCAGCGAGGCCGCGCGCTGTGCGCTGGTGACGGCCAGGGCGCGGATCTTGCCCGAGGTGATGAAGGGCATCGCAGGCGCGACCGCCACGATGCCCACGTCGATCTGTCCGCCCGCCAGATCGTTCAGCGCATTGCTGCCGCCCCGGTACGGCACGTGCACGGCGTCCAGGCCGAAGTGCTGCTGGATCGCTTCAAAGGTCAGGTGCATGGAAGAGCCCACGCCCGGGCTGCCGTAGCTGAGTTTTCCCGGATGGGCCTTGGCGTAGGCAAGCAGTTCGCCAAGGGTCTTGACGGGCAGGGCGCTGCTGACCAGCACGACGTGGGGCGCGATGCTCAGGCCTGACACGGGTTTCAGGTCGGCGATGGGATCGAACGTCAGCTTGGGCGACAGGTGCTTGGCGATGGCGAAGTTGCCGCCGTATTCCAGCAGCGTGTAGCCATCGGCCGGCGCGTTGGCGACTTTTGCGCCGCCCAGGTTGCCGCCGCCGCCGCCCACGTTCTCGACGATGATGGTCTGCCCCAGCTCCTTGCCCAGCGGCACGGCGACCAGCCGCGCGATGTAGTCGAACTGCCCGCCCGCCGAGAACGGCACGATCAGGCGGATGGGCTTGTCGGGATAGGGGGGCGCGGCCCCGGCTGGCGCCAGCGCGGCCAGGGTCAGCGCGGCCGCCGCCAGCCGCTGTATCGCTGCGCGCCACGGGCGAGCATGTTGCTTGTTCACGGTTGTCTCCTGTTTTTGCGCCGGGGTGCAGCGCTTGCCGTCCCCTTTCCCAAAGAGGTAACCCGGTGCCCGCCGCAACATGATGCCGCATTGGCCGATCTTCATAACGCGCGGGAATCGGCGCGCCCGATAACGCAGCGGCATGAGGAATCGCCGCTGCGTTATCCGGCAAGGCCGGGCCGCCGCGCAGCATAGCGGCAAGCCAATTCCGACACGGACACATCATGAACCAAGGCCGCTATACCACCCGCAACGTACGCTACTGGCGCGACCGTCCCGCCATCATCTTTGGCGATCGCTCGATCAGTTTCGGGCAGTTGGAAATGCGCTCGAACCGCCTGGCCAACGCGCTGCTGGGGTTGGGGCTGAACAAGGGCGACCGCGTCGCCATCCAGGCGTGGAACTGTCCCGAGATCATCGAACTGGAGTGCGCGCTGTACAAGGCCGGGCTCGTCAAGGTGGCTTTGAACGCGCGCTTGTCGAATCAGGAAATGCTGGACTCGGTAAACAACGCCCAGGCGTCTGTTTTCATCGTTGACCCCTCGCATCTGGAAGGCGCCGAGGCTCAACGCGGCGACATGGAAACGGTGCGCCATCATGTCGTGACGGGCGCGGCCGACATCGAAGGCTGGCGCGCCTACGAAGGCCTGATCGAGTCCGCCGCTGACCGCAATCCCGATGTGGCCATGCAGGCGGATGACCTGGCGGTGCTGCACTTCACGTCCGGCTCGACCGGCAAGCTGAAAGCGGCGATGCAAACGGTGGGCAACCGGCTGGCTTCGCTGCGCAAGGTCGTCATGGGCCGCATGCGCGCCAATCCGGGCGAAGTGCTGGCGCTGGCCGGGCCGATCACGCATGCCAGCGGCATGTTCATGCAGCCCTTCCTGTTCCAGGGCGGCACGATCCTGCTGCATGACCGCTACGACCCCGAAACCTTCCTGGCCTCGGCCGCCCGGCACCGCGCCGCGTTCAGCTTCATGGTGCCCACGATGGTCAACATGCTGATCGCCCATCCCGATCTGCATCGGCACGACCTGTCGGCGCTGCGGCAGATCTCCTACGGCGGCGCGCCCATGGCGCCCGCCCGCATCCGCGAAGCCTGGGAAGCGCTGGGACCCAAGCTCAGTCAGGGCTATGGCGCGGGCGAAACGACAGGCGGGTTGGTGCTGTTGAGCGCGCTGGATCATGCGCAGGCGATGGCGCACCACCCGGAGCGCCTGCTGTCCTGCGGCCGGCCATTTGGTGAAAGCGAGGTGCGGCTGCTGGACGAGAACGGCCAGGAAGTCGCGGCGGGCGAGGTGGGCGAAATCACGGTCAGCGGTCCGGACGTCTTTGCCGGCTACTGGCGCGAACCCGAGTTGTCCGCGCAGGCGTTGCGCGATGGCTGGCTGCACACCGGCGATCTGGCGCGCATGGACGACGAGGGCTTTCTGTATGTCGTGGACCGCAAGAAGGACATGATCATTTCTGGCGGATTCAATATCTACCCGACCGAAGTGGAGCAGGCGCTCTACCAGCATCCGGGCGTGTATGAAGCCTGCGTGTTCGGCATCCCGGACAGGCTGTGGGGGGAATCGGTCAAGGCGATGATCGTGCTCAAGCCGGGCGAGTCCACCCAAGAGGCGGACCTGATCGAGCACTGCCGCAAGCATCTGGCTGACTTCAAGAAGCCGCGCAGCGTCGAGATCGTCGCCGAGCTACCCAAGAACGCAAACGGCAAGCTGGCGCGCAAGCAACTGCGGGACGCGCATTGGGTGGACGAGGAACGCAAGGTGGGCTGATTGGCAAAGGGCCACGGCATCGCGCGTCGTGCGATGCCGTGGCCCTTTGGATGGACCGATCGATACGGGCGCGCGGCCTACACCGCCGACACGTTGCCCGTCGATCCGCCCGCAGCCGCGCCGGGCGGCACGGTGACGATCGAGGTCAGCGAGGGCTGCGCGGGTTTCAGCGCCGCCAGGTCGGGCCGGGGGCGTTGCAGTTCAGCGTTGCCCGCAAATGCCTGTTCCATGCCTTGCGCCGCAGCCAGCACGTCGCGGTCGCCGCGGAAGCGGCCGATGATCTGCATGCCGAAGGGCATGCCGTGCTGATCGAGGCCGCAAGGCAAGGTCAGCGCGGGGTGCGTGGTCAGCGTGACCACATACGTAAGCGCGAGCCAGCGGTAGTAGTTTTCCTGACGCTTGCCGTTGATGGATTCGGCATACAGCTGCGTCCACGGGAAGGGCGAGACCGGCGTGGTGGGCGACAGGATCAGGTCGTAATCGTCGAAGGCGCGCTGGAAACGCTTGATCAGGCGGGTCTGTTCGGCCTGCGCCCAGGCGCAATCCTTCAGGCTCATGGCCGCGCCCATCTCGAAATTGGCGCGGCTGTTCGGGCCCAGGCTGCCGGGGTCTTTCTCGTAGGCGTCGCGCATGCCCGCCACGAAGGCCTCGGCTCGCAGCACGTCGAAGCAGCGGTGGGCCTCGCCGAAGTCCAGCTCGATGGGATCGCAGGCGGCGAACAGGTGGCGCATGGCGGCGATCTTGGCGCGGAAGGTGGCGCGGATGCCGTCGTCCACATCGCACTGCCCGAAGTCTTCGGTGTAGGCGATGCGCAGGCGGCCCAGGTCGGCCGTGCCGGGCGTCAGGAATTGCAGCGGGTCCAGCGGATAGCTGAGAGGGTCGCCCGCGTCGGGGCCGGCGCTGGCCGCCATCTGCAAGCACGCGTCGGCAACGGTGCGGCCCATCGGACCCACCACCGAGATCGGCGTCCAGCCCAGCAGCTTGCGCACGCTGGGCACCACGCCGGGTGACGGGCGAAAGCCCACCACGCCGCATTTGGATGCGGGGATGCGAAGCGAGCCGCCGGTGTCTGACCCCGTGCACACCGGGAACATATCGCTGGCCAGCGCGGCGGCGGAGCCGCCCGAGGAACCTCCGGCATTCAGGTTGGGATTGAACGGGTTGCCGGTCGCGCCCCACACGGTGTTGCGCGAATTCGCGCCCGCGCCCATTTCGGGCACGTTGGTCTTGGCGGTGACGATGGCGCCGGCGCGGCGCAGGCGCGCCACCAGCGTGACGTCTTCGGTCGGCACGTGGTCGCGATAGATCTGCGAGCCGTAGGTGGTGAGCAGGCCGGCCGTGGGCTCCAGGTCTTTGACGCCCAGCGGCAGGCCGTGCAACAGACCCAGCGCGTCGCCCGCCATCACCGCCTGTTCGGCGGCGCGCGCTTCGGCGCGGGCGCGTTCGAAGGCGGTGGCGGTGACGGCGTTGATGTAGGGGTTGACCGCCTCGATACGCGCGATGCACGCCTCCAGCAGTTCCACCGGCGAGAGCTGGCGCGCGCCGATCAGGCGCCGCAGTTCGACGGCCGACAGCGAGACGAGGGAATCGTCCAGGGTCATGAGAGCTTCCTTCAATCGATCTTGATGTTGGCGCGCTGCGCGACGTCGCGCATCTGCGGCAGTTCCTTCTGGATCAGCGCTTCGCCGTCAGCCGCGCTGGAGAAGGCCGCCTCGAAGCCTTGCGCTTCCAGGCTCTTCTTCACGTCGGGCGAGGCCACGGTGGCGCGCAGGGCCGATTCCAGCTTGGTCTTCACGTCGGCGGGCAGGCCGCGCGGGGCGGCGAACATCAACCACGTGTCCATGGCCACGGACGGGAAGCCCTGCTCGGCAAACGTCGGCACGTCGGGCAGGAAGCTGGAACGGGTCGGGGCCGACACCGCCAGCACGCGGACCTTGCCCTGCTTGCTTTGCGGCAGCGCGGCGGCCACGGTGTCGACCGAGAACGGGATCTGGCCGCCGATCAGGTCGGTCATGGCCGGGGCGCTGCCCTTGTAGGGCACGTGGATCATCTTGATGCCGGCGGCGGACAGGAACGCCTCGCCGACGAAATGCGCGGTGGTGCCTGCGCCGAACGAGCCATAGGCGGGCGGCTCTTTGTCGTGCGCCTTGGCGTAGGCAACCAGCTCTTTCAGATTCTTGACGGGCACTTGCGGGTTGGCCAGCAGCGCCAGGCCGGTGCGGCCGACGATGCCCAGCGGCTCGAAGCTCTTGACCGGATCGTAGGGCAGCTTGGCCTGGATCGCGGGGTTGACCGTGAAGGTGGTGCCGGAGCTGACCAGCAGCGTGTAGCCGTCGGGCGCGGCCTTGGCGACGTAACCCGCGCCGATGGCGGTGCCCGCGCCGGCGCGGTTTTCCACCACGACGGTCTGGCCCAGTTCGTGGCCAAGCTTTTGCGCGATGACGCGGCCCAGCACGTCGGTCGCGCCACCGGGCGGGAACGGGACGACCAGGGTGATGGGGCGGGTCGGGTAGCTGGTTTGGGCGACGGCGGGGGCAGCAAGGGCGCCAGCCAGGGTGACACCCAGGGCAATCAAGGCAGTCTTCATGGTCATGCTCGACGAGAGTGGTGGAGGGATGGCGCATCTGTGTGCGCCGCAGGAGCGGCCGCGAGTCGTTGCCCGCGGCTCAGGAATTGGTCGTACTCTTGTGCCGGCACGAACAGCCCGCCGGTCGTCCAGGCCAGATGCGTGGCGCGCGGCAGATGCGCCGACAGGCCGCGCTGGCGCAGCCATTGCTGGCCCTGAAGGCTGCCCAGCAAATGGCGCGGCCCGGAAAACCCTGCTGCCGCCGACGGCTCGATGCGCAGACCTTCGCTGCCGTGCAGCCGGGCAAGATCGCTATAAAGCGTGTCGTCCGCCACCGTGTACACGCCCGCCAGCAGGCCGCCGACGGCGTCATACGCCAGGTCGGAGGCGCGCGGCACGGCCAGGCCATCGGCTTCGGTCTGGTTCGTCAGGTCGATGTCGTAGACCGAGGGCGGCACCGGCACGCCGGGTAGTTGCCCGTAGCCGGCCATCATGCGCAACAGGAAGCAGGGCGACTGCACCGGCTCGGCGAAAAAGCAATGCACGTGCTTGCCGTAGATCAGCGACAGGCCGAAGGCGATGCCGCCCGGCGCGCCGCCCACGCCGCAAGGCAGGTAGACGAAGAGGGGATGCTCGGCATCGACCACGATGCCGGCCTGATCGATCTGCGCGCGCAGCGCGAGCGCGGCCGCCGCATAGCCCAGGAACAGCGAGGCCGAACGTTCGTCGTCGACGAAATAGCCCTTGGGATCGGCGTCGACCTGACGGCGTCCTGCCGCCACGGCCTTTTCATAGTCGCCGGGATGTTCCACCACCTCGACGCCGCGCGCGCGCAGCCGGGCTTTTTTCCATTCCTTGGCGTCGGCGGACATGTGTACGGCGGCGCGAAAACCCAGCGCCGACGCGATCACGCCGATGGACAGGCCCAGGTTGCCGGTCGACCCCACGGCCACCTGGTATTGCGAGAAGCAGGCGCGCGCCTGCGGCGTGGCCAGCTTCAAATAGTCGTCGCCGGGCGCGATCAGGCCTTGGGCCAACGCCAGCTTCTCGGTGAATTCCAGCACTTCATGGATGCCGCCGCGCGCCTTGATCGAGCCCGCCACGGGCAGCGCGTGATCCGCCTTCACCCATAGCCGGCCCGCGCTTGCCGGCAGGCCCAGCGTCTGCTGCATGGCGGGCGCGTCCAGCAGCGGCGATTCGATGACGCCGGCTGTCGCTTGCAGTTCCGGGAACAACTGCGCCAGCAAGGGCGCAAAGCGCGTGAAGCGGTCGTGCGCGGCTTTTACGTCGGCCAGGGTGAACGGGGCGGCGGCGGGCGCGGCATCCGATTCCGGACGAATCCACAAGACGGGCCGCGCCGCACGCAGCGCTTGCAAAGAGAAGGACGAAACAGAAGCGAGAAGCGGGGTCATGACTGCGAATGCCAAGGGAAAACGTCATCGAACGGTCACATCCTAGGCTTGGCCTTATCGTTGCCGCAATATGAATTGTTAGAATCGTTCGTTGCGTTTAGCGCAAACCGAGGGGAAACCCGATGAACCCGCAAATCCTGCAAGAAGTGGCCTTGCGCTACTTCCTGGAAGTGGCGCGCTGCGGCTCCGTCAGCCTGGCGGCCGAACGGCTGGAAGTCGCGCCGTCGGCCGTCAGCCGCCAGATCGCCCGGCTCGAACGCGAGCTGGGCACCCTGTTGTTCGAACGACGCTCGCGCGGCATGGCGCTCAACGCCGCTGGCGAATTGCTGGCCGCCCACGCCAAGCGCGCGCAGCAGGACGTGGACCGCGTCACCGGCGACATCATGAGCCTGCGCGGTCTGCGGCAGGGGCTGGTGCGGGTCGTGTGCACCGAAGGCTTCGTGCATGATTTGGTGCCGGCCGCCATCGCGCAATTTCGCAAGCAATATGCCGGCATCCGCTTCACGCTGGACGTCTGTTCGCAGCGCGAGGTGCCGGTGCGCGTGCGCGACGGCGCGGCCGATATCGGCATCACGCTCAGTTTGACCTCGCATCGGGACGTGCGGGTGGAACTGCGCATGCCCGCGCCGGTGCGCGCGGTGGTCGCCGCGGATCATCCGTTGGCTAGCCTGCAAGAAGTGTCGCTGGCGCAATTGATGGCCTATCCGCTGGCGCTGCCCGATGCCGATTCCACGTTGCGGCAGTTGATCGACATCAGTTGCAGCCGCCAGCAACTGCTGTGCGAGCCGGTGTTCTCCAGCCGCAGCGTGGATGCGCTGGTGGCGTTTGCGGGGGCGGGCGGCGGCGTGGCGTTCTGCGGCGAACTGGCGATCCGCTATCGGCTGCGCGGCAAGCTGGTGGTGGCCGTGCCGCTGCGCGACCGCGAAATGAACGAACGCCACTTCGAGCTGCAGACGCTGGCGGGACGTGTGCTGCCCGAGGCCGCCAAGGCGTTCATCGCCAGCCTGCGCATGCAGCTGCAAGCCGAGGGCGGCGTCATCGACTGAGCTTGCCGATGGCTGTCACGACGAACGGGGCCGCCGCCCTGCAACACTACGGCGTCACCGGCCGTGGCGGGTCGAAGGCGCGCAGGGGCGGCAATTCGCCGTCATAGCGTTCGATCTCTACCGCCGTCAGTTGCCCGCTGCATCCCTGCGCCAACGACGACGTGCCGACGTCGCGCGTCAGGATGTTGGGATTGCCATGGCCGCACAGCGTCACGTTGCCGCTGGCATCGAACACGGGGTCGTACCACGCGCCGGTGGGCAGCTGCACCACGCCGGGCATCACGGCGGTGCTGAGGGTGGCGCTTGCCAGACACGCGCCGCGTGCATTGAAGAGTCGCACGATGTCGCCATCGCCGATGCCGCGCGCGGCAGCGTCCTGCGGGTGCAGCGTGCATACCTCGCGGCCTTGCCGTTTCTGCGACACGCTGTGCGCGCCAAAATCGAACTGGCTGTGCAGACGCGTGGCTGGCTGGTTGGCGACGAGAAACAAGGGATGTTCCGGCGTGGGCCCGTCTTGGGGCGGCAGCCATGCGGGGTGCCCGGGGCAGTCCGCATAACCGAAGCCCGCGATCACCGGCGAGCTGATCTGGACCTTGCCGGTGGGTGTGGGCAGGGGCTTGCCGGCCGGGTTGTCGCGAAACGCGCGCAGGATGCCGCCGTCGTCATCCTGCTGCGGCAGCGTCAGTTCGCCGCGTTCCCAGAAGGCGTCGAAGCTGGGCGCCTCCAAGCCCTTGTCCTGCAAACCCTGGCGGGTCTTCTCGTACAGATGGCGCAGCCATTCGCCGCTGCTGCGGCCTTCGGTGAATGCGGCGTGCGTGCCCAGCCGTTCGGACAGGTCCGCAAAGATGTCGTAGTCGTCGCGCGCCTGGCCGTTGGGCGCAGCGATGCGATGCATGGCGACCAGCAGCGGGTCGGTCGGCGCGCCGCCGATGTCCTCGCGTTCCAACGTCATCGTGCACGGCAGCACGATGTCCGCATGGCGGGCCGTGGCGGTCCAGCCGATTTCGTGGACGATGAAGGTGTCCAGCGTGGCGAACGCGCGAGTCAGCCGCTTCAGATCCTGATGGTGATGAAAGGGATTGCCGCCCGCCCAATACGCCAGCCGGATGTGCGGATACGGCATGCGCTTGCCGTTGTAGTCAAAGGGCTGGCCGGGATGCAGCAGCATGTCGGCGATGCGCGCGACGGGGATGTAGTCCTTGACCCCGTTCACGCCCTGCGGCAGCGAGGCGACCGGCACTGCGTTGCTGCGCTTGCCGTAGTGCGCCAGCGTGCCCAGCGCATACGCGTAGCCGCCGCCGGGCAGGCCCAGCTGACCCAGCGCGGCCGCCAGCACGGCGGCCATCCACACGGGCTGCTCGCCGTGCTCGGCGCGCTGTAGCGAATGGGACACCGTCACCAGCACGCGCTTGCCGGGCAGCCTGTGGGCCATATCCAGGATGTGCGCGGGCGTCAGGCCGCAAAGGGGGGCGGCCCAGTGCGCGTCCTTCGCCTGCCCGTCCTGGCGGCCCAGCAGATAGTCTTCAAACGTGTCCCAACCCGTGCAGAACTCGGCCAGGAAGGCCTTGTCGTGCAGATCGTTGACGACCAACTCATGCACCAGCGCCAGCATCAGCGCAACGTCGGTGCCCGGCACGGCCTGCACCCACTCGGCATTGGCATCGTCCGGGAAATCGCTGGCCAAGGGGCTGATGTTGATGAAGCGGCAGCCGCGCGCCGCCGCCTGCCGCATCGATTCGCGTTCGATGTGGCGGCTGATGCCGCCGCTGGCCAC
This sequence comes from Achromobacter piechaudii NBRC 102461, assembly GCF_001571245.1. Lineage (GTDB taxonomy): Bacteria > Pseudomonadota > Gammaproteobacteria > Burkholderiales > Burkholderiaceae_B > Achromobacter > Achromobacter piechaudii. The sequence continues at coordinate 685,981 of NZ_BCTK01000006.1, forward strand.
CCGCGAATTCTTCAAGGCCATGCCCCCAAAGGCTAGCACCACATCCGTGTGCGCAACGATCTGTTCCCAGGTGACGTTGCGGCGCGCGACGTCGTCCATGCTGCCCAGGATGTGCGGCAGGATCACCGCCGATGCGCCAGCGCTGTAGCTATTGACCGAGCGCACGTAGCCGCCCAGCGCCGTATTCAGAAAGCGATGCACCTGGCTTTGCGCATGATGAAAACGGCCGGCGCTGGACCAGCCGTAGGATCCGCCGAACACCGCCTGCGCGCCATGCTGGTTCTTGACGCGCTGCAGTTCCGCGGCGACCAGGTCCAGCGCTTGTTCCCAACTGACCTGCACGTAGTCGTCGCGTCCCCGGCTGGCGTCCGGCCCCGGCCCGCGCTCCAGCCAGCCGCGCCGCACCATGGGGGCGGTGACGCGGACCGGATGGTCCAGCGCGTTGGTGAAGTTCTCGATCAGCGGGTTAGGGTCCGGGTCGCCGGGATGCGGCTGCACCGTCAACGCGCCGTCTTTCCAGGCGGCGGAAAAGACGCCCCAGTGCGCGCTGTGCGGCTTGGGGTCGGTGTCCGGACGGACCGGGTTCAGGACGGGATCATTCATGAGGGTTTACGCATCGGGACCGGTGGCGATGGGCGCGCCGGCTTGCGCGCTCCATTCGCTCCACGAGCCGGGGTACAGGGCCGCGCCCTTCAAGCCCGCGACTTCCATGGCCAGCAGATTGTGGCATGCGGTCACGCCGGATCCGCACTGGTTGACCACGTCGGCCGGCGCGCGGCCATTCATCTGTTGCGTGAACGCCTGGCGCAATTGCTCGGGCGCAAGAAAGCGGCTGCCGGGGCCCAGGTTGTCGCGGAAGAAGCGGTTGCGCGCGCCGGGGATGTGGCCGCCGACCGCGTCCAGCGTTTCGTTTTCGCCGCGATAGCGGTCGGGCGCGCGCGCATCCAGCACGACGCGCTCGCCGGTTGTGAGCGCCTGGCGCAGTTGCGCGTAGTCCAGCGTGGGCTGAAGGCTGTCCCGCACCGGCAGCGCGGCGGCGGGGCGGCGCGCGGCGGGCTCGCTGGTCAGCGGATACCCTTGCGCTTGCCAGGCGGCCTGGCCGCCGTCCAGCACCGCCACGGCTTCGTGGCCGATCCAGCGCAGCAGCCACCAAAGCCGCGCCGCAAACATGCCGCCTGCATTGTCGTAAGCGACAACCTGCGTGCGCGGGCCGACGCCCAGCGCGGCCATCGCGCGGGCGAATGCCGCGCGCTCCGGCAGGGGGTGACGGCCGTTCAAGCCGGTCTTGGCGCCGCTCAGGGTTTCGTCCAGATGCACGTAGGCCGCGCCGGGAAGATGGCCGGACTCATGCTGCTGGCGTCCCGCCTGCGGGTTGGCGAGGTCAAAGCCGCAGTCCAGGACGACGACGCCATCCTGCGCCGGTTGCGTCAGCAGGCGATGCAGGTCGCTTGCGCCGATCAAGGTGGTGTACATGTCAGGCTTTCCAGAAGGGTTGCTATTGCCCGATCTGCTTGAGCAAGTCGGGGGTGGCGGCTTTGCGGTAATTGGCGATGTCCTGGACGATGTATTGCTTGAACTGGTCCAGCGGCAAGTCGCGTTCCATCGCGGCGTCCTTGCGGATCGCGTTGCGCACGGCCGGGTCCTTCAAGGCGCGCGACAGGTTCTCGGACAGCACCTTGACCACGGCGGGCGGCGTGCCGGCAGGCGCGGCCAGGCCGTACCACTGCGTCATCGTCATATCGATGCCCAGCTCTTTGAACGTGGGCACGTCTGGCAGGATCGGGCTGCGCTGGCTGCCGGTCAGCGCCAGCACGCGCAGTTGGCCTTGCTGCACCTGCGGCACCAGCGGCGAGGCGGTGGCGAAGAACAGGTCGATCTGCCCGCCGATCATGTCGGTGATGGCCGGGCCCGAGCCCTTGTACGGCACGTGCAGCAGCTTCAGGTGCCCCAGCTCCTTGATGGTTTCCATGCCGATATGGGCAGCGCCGCCCGTGCCGGTCGAGGCAAAGGTCAGCTCTTTTTCCTTGGCGGTCTGGATGACTTCCTGCGCCGTCTTGAAGCGCGATTGCGTGGCCACGAACAAGCCGTGCGGCGCTTCCAGGATCAGGCCGATCGGCGCGAAGTCCTCGGGTACCTTGTACGGCAGGCTCTGCGGCTTCAACGCGGGCGACACCGCCAGGTTGCCGCTCATGGCCAGCAGGATGGTGTAGCCGTCGGGCGGCGCCTTGGCGACTAGCCCGGCCGCGATGTTGCCGCCCGCGCCCGGCCGGTTCTCGACGATGACGGTCTGGCCGATCTCTTTGCCCAGCGCGGTGGCGATCATGCGTCCGTAAAGGTCGCCGCCGCCGCCCGGTGGAAAGCCCACCACCAGCGTGATGGGACGTTCGGGAAAGGCCGCCTGCGCGGCGCCACCGATGGCCATGCCGACCAGGCCCAGCCCTGCCACCACGGCGCGCGCGCCGAATCGCCGGACGAACCGGCCTGCGGAAAAATTACCCATTGTTTTGTCTCCTGTTTTGTTTTTGTCAGGGAACGACTCAGGCGCCAAGCCAACCGGCCTGCTGCCGCGACACCACCCTGTCCACCGATGCGGCGCACTGCCCCAGATAACCCGCCGGGTCGGTCAGACGCTGGATCTCTTCTTCGCCCAGCAGCGCGGCCAGGTCTTTATGCTGGCGCAGGGCCTGGGCGAAATCGAGCTTGTTGGTAATGCCATGCATGGACGCTTCGTAGATCCATTCGTGGGCGGTCTGCTTGCCCACGCGTTCGGACAGTTCCAGCATGACGTGTTCGGACAGCAGGTAGCCGCGCATGCGGTCCAGGTTCAGCGCCATGGCGTCGGCGTCCACGCGCAGGCCCGCCAGCAGGTTCTTGGCCTGGAACAGCATGGCGCCCGCGATCAGGCAGCATTCGGGCAGCGCCTTCCATTCGATCTTCCAGGCGATGCCGTCGCGCTCGCCTTCCTGCACCATGCCTTCCAGCATCAGCGCCGCGTTGGCGCGCAGGGGGCGGCACAGGCCCGCCAGGTTTTCGGCGGACGTCGGATTGCGTTTGTGCGGCATGGTGGACGAGCCCAGCTTGCCCGCCGAGAATGCCTCTTCCACTTCGCCGAATTCGTTGCGCTGCATGTTGAACAGCTCATTGCCGATCTTGGACAGCGTGGCGCCCAGCATGGCCAGCAGCAGCGCGTATTCGGTGTAGCGGTCGCGCGCCGGCGCCCAGCTTACGGCGGGCGCATCCAGCCCCAGCTTGGCCAGCGTGCGGCGTTCGACCTCTTCGGCCTGCTCGCCCAGCGACGCCTGGCTGCCCACGGCCCCGGCCACCATCCCGACCATCACGCGTGCTTCGCATTCCTTCAAGCGCGCGTGATGACGCGACAGTTCATCGAGCCACACCGCACATTTGTGGCCGAACGTGATCGGCAGCGCCTGCACGCCATGCGTGCGCCCGGCCATCGGGGTGTCGCGGTGCGTTTGCGCCAGCCGCGCCAGCTCTTGCCCGACGGCGGTGACGTCGCGCAGGATCACGGCATGCACTTCCTTGAGCTGCAAGGCCACGCCGGTATCGACCACGTCCTGCGTGGTCGCGCCGTAGTGCACCCATTCGCCATGCTCGGCGCCGCAACGCGCCTGCAACTGCTTGAGGGCCGGCACCAGCGAATGCTTGATGCGGCGTATCTCTGCCGACATCTGGCCGATGTCGATGTTGGCGACCTGGGCCTGCGCGCGGATTTCTTTGGCGGCGTCGGCGGGAATGATGCCTAGCTCGGCCTGGGCCTCGGCCAGCGCGGCCTCGAAGTCCAGCCACTTCTGGATGCGGTTCTCTTCCGAGAAGATGCCGCGCAGTTCATCGGTGCTCCACAGGTGCTGGAGCGATTGCATATCGAAAACGGAGACGGCCATGACGCGAAGATCCTGGTGATTAGGAAAGCTTAGGGGCCGGGCGCGGCAACAGGCGTCCCGGATTGAACGTGCACCGAGGATCCAGCGCCTGCTTGATGCGCTGCATGACCTCGACGGAAACGGCGGGTTTGAATTGCAGGAATGCCTGCTGCTTGAGCCGGCCGATGCCGTGCTCGGCGGAAATGGAACCGCCCAGCCTGGCGGCGACCTCGTGCACGACGTCGTGCACCGCGTCTTGCCGGGCCAGGAATGCGGCGTCGTCCATGGCGGACGGCTTGCTCTGGTTGTAGTGCAGGTTGCCGTCGCCCACGTGGCCGAAGCACACGATGCGGATGCCGGGCATCAGCGCTTGCAGCCGCGTGCCGGCCAGCTCGATGAATTCGGGGATGCGCGACACGGCCACCGAAATGTCGTGCTTGATGGACGGGCCGTGCAGCCGCTGCGCTTCAGGCACGTGTTCGCGCAGCGCCCAGAGTTCGTGCGCCTGGCGGTGCGAGGCCGCGATGACCGCATCGCTGACGCCGCCGTCCTCCATCGCCGCTTCCAGCACGCCGTGAACGGCGGGCTCGGGGTCCATCAGCGCCGAGGTCTCGGACACATCGAACAGCACCATCCAGGGCGAGGGCTGGGCCAGTGGATCGCGCATGCCGTCCAGCGGATGCGACAGCACCTGGGCCAGCGTCTCGCGGCCGATCAGTTCGAAGGCGGTGACGCGTTCGCCCACGGCGTCGGTCAGGCGCGCCAGCAGATCCACGGCCGCCTGCGGCGTCGGCACCGCGACCCAGGCGGTCAGCACCTTGCGAGGCGGCGCATACAGCTTGAAGGACGCGGCAGTCACCACGCCCAGCGTGCCTTCGGCGCCGATGAACCATTGCTTGAGGTCGTAGCCGGTGTTGTCCTTGCGCAGCGTGCCCAGCTGTTCGAGGACGCTGCCGTCGGCCAGCACCACCTCCAGGCCCAGCGTCAGGTCGCGCGTGTTGCCATAGCGCAGCACCTGTTCGCCGCCCGCGTTGGTGGAGATCACGCCGCCCACCGTGGCGCTGCCTTCGGAAGCGAGGGACAGCGCGAACAAGCGCCCGACGCCTGCCGCCGCCTCTTGCGCGGCAAGCACCGTGCAGCCGGCTTCCAGCGTCATGCTGTTGTCCAGCGCGTCGACGCGGCGCACTGCCGTCATGCGATCCAGGCTGAGTACCAGTTCGCGGCCCGACGCATCGGGCGTCGATCCGCCCACCAGGCCGGTGTTGCCGCCTTGCGGCACCACGGCCACACTTTCGGCGGCGCACAACGCCACCACGCGCGACACTTCCTGCGTGCTGGCCGGGCGCACGACGGCGCGCGCCGCACCCGGGAAATTGCGCCGCCAATCGGCGGTATAGCGCGCCATGTCCGCCGCCGTGGTCAGTACGTGCGCGGGGCCGACGATGGCGGCCAGCGCCGAGGCGAAGGGATCGGTCTGATTGGGCATAATGCTACGGTTCGCAAGGCCGGGCTCGACGCTACGGCTCCTGCGGGTCTCCTGGTTGAAACGCAGTCGGCGGTCCCTGGTCCGGTAGCCGTCTTTCGTTTCATTGGTTAAAATAGGTTTTATTGAACAAAACTATAGGAAGCATCGGAAACCGTGTCAAGCGAGAATTCCCCTAAGCCGCCCGCCGGCGTGCTCGAACGCGGCATCTGTGTGCTGGAGTGCTTCAGCGAAGACAATCTGCGTCTGTCGCTGCGCGACCTGGCCGAACGCACCGGCCTGGACAAAGCCACCTTGCTGCGCCTGCTGGGCGTGTTCATCAAGGCGCGCATGATCCATCGCTACGACGACAGCAGCACCTATGCGCTGGGGCCGGCGCTGCTGCACATGGGCATGCTTTATCGCGACACGTTCGACCTGGGCTCGCGCTTGCAGCCGGTGCTGCGCAGCATCATGGAACAGACGGGCGAGACGGTGGCCCTGTACGTGCGCAGCGGCGAAGACCGCATTTGCCTCTACCGCGAAAACACCTCGCGCGAGGTGCGCCACCACGTCGAGGTCGGCAAGCGCATCAGCCTGAAAGACGGCGGTTCGTCGGCGCACGTGCTGCGCGCCTACACGGGCGGGTCCACGCCGCTGGCGCGCAGCATCCACGAAAACGGCTACGCCATGACCCGGTCAGAACGGGTCGCTGAAATGGCGTCGGTGGCGGTGCCGGTGTTCGACGCGGACGACACCTTCATCGGCGCGTTGGTCGTGCTGGGACTGGCCTCGCGCCACGACGACGCGGCGCAGCTCAAGGCGGTGGAGATCGCGCGCCATGAGCTTGCGCAGCAAGGGTTTCGCACCACGGGGCCGGTTGCCGGCAAGGCAAAGGCCGAGTCGTGATGTGTGCGTTGGGTGCACGACGCTGGATGTACTGTGCGTGATGCACGCAGCGGATGCGCGACGTTTGAGGTATGGCGCGTGATGCCCAACGCTTGATTCACGACGCGGGATGAACCACGCGTGCTTCACGAAGTGTGATGTCACCCCACGCGGGCAGGCGCGTCAGCCCTGCGCGCCGAACAGATCCGGCGTCGGCGCGCAGGCCTGGCCATCCTGGCTGGCGTCCGTAAAGCGTTCGCACCAGGCCACGATGGCCGCCGCCGCGTCATCGTTCATGGCCGGCGCGAAGGCGCGCATGCGGGCTTGCAGCGCCTGCCAGGTGTAGGGATCTTCCGGGTCGCCGCGACGCAACTTCCTCAGCACGCTCCACTGCCGTCCGTCCTTAAGCGTTAGCGTCACGCGGCACGGACGCAGGCGCGGAAACTCCGCCTGGAACGCATCGCTGGTGCGCACGGTGATGCGGCGCGCCAGCGCCAGCAGCTCGGGCGCTTGCAGGTCGGGGGATTCCATTTGCTCGATGCCCAGCTTGCCGTCGCGCAGCAGGCACGACACCACGTAGCGCAACGAGAAGCACGTTTCAGCGGGCTTGGCGGGCCAGTCCACGCCCGCGATCTTCAAGGCGTGCGTGAAGATCTCCACGTCCACCGATTCAATGTCCTCGGGCGCGGGGGCATGCGTGTCCAGCAGTTCCTGCGTGGCGTCCAGCGGCGTGAACAATTGCGCGCAGCACGGCCAGGCCTTGATGGTGGCGGTGTTCAGGCGTTCGGGGGCGTCCAGGTCCCCGTCCAGCGCATCCAGCGGGCCGTCGCCGCCGAGCAGCCGATACAGCCCGCGCGTCCCGGTCGCAAAACGCCTTGCGCCCGGCAGCCCGGCGCGCGCGGCATAGGCCGCCGCCATGCCATTGCGCACGGCAAAGGCCGGGTGCAGGGATTTGGCTTCGTGCGCGTCGTCATCGACCATCTGCCACAGCCCGGCCGCCTGCGTGGCGCCCAGGCCCAAGGCGTGGTGCAGCGCCTGCGCATCCAGCCCAAGCGCGGTGGCCGATGACGCCGCCGCGCCCACGGCGCCCGCCGTGGCCGTCGCATGAAAGCCCGCGGCGTGGCGCGTGCCCAGCGCCTCGCCCAAGCGCAATGACACCTCGTAGCCCGCGATGATGGCGTCCGCCACCTGCCGCTGCGTCATCGCGCCGCTGGCAGCCAGCGCCAGCGTGGGCGTGACCGACACGACGCCGGGGTGCAGCATGGCCGCGCGGTGCGCGTCGTCGATCTCGCGCACGTGGGCAATGGCCGCGTTGGCGAAGGCCGCGCCGTTGGCGTTCATGCCCGGCCCGCCGAACACCGGCACGGTGTCCCAGCCCGGAAAGCAGTCCTGCGCGGTGATGCGGTAGCGCTGGGCGGCGGGCGTGGCGGCGGCCGACCACCCGGCGGTGAACCAGTCCAGCAGGGCTTGGGCCAGGCGTTCACGCGTGCGGGATGAAATGGGCGCTTGGCGCAGATGGCCTAGATGGGCGACCAGCGTTTCCTCGGGATTCGGTGTCATGTCTTTGGTTTCATTGAGTGGAATATATTTTGTTCAATGAAACAATAAACGATTGCGCGGGCCTTGCAAACCCGCCCTGCAATCAAACACCCACGACGATCCCGCGCGGCTTCAGGCCGATCCCGCGCCGGCCTCGCGCATCAACGCATCCACCAGCAGGGTCAGCGCCGGACTTTTCGGCGCACCTTTCCTGAACACCAGTTCATACGGTTCGCTGCGCGACTTGAGCGCAAGCGCCAGCGTGCCCACCAGCCCGTTGCGGCAGAAGTAGTTGGCCACGTCTTCGGACACCAGCGCGACCAGGTCGGTATTGCGGCTTAACAGCGTCAGCGTCGCCAGCGCCGACGTGGTCTCGATCAGATGCAGCGGAAAATTCAGTTCGGCTTCGTGAAACTCGCGTTCAAGCAGGCGCCGCATCGGCATGTGGGCGCGATACACCACCCAGCGGCTGTCCTGCAATTCACGCAACTGCACAGAGTCCGCGCCCATGGCGGTGTGGCGCACGTTGGCGATCACAGCTAGCGACTCGGGTTTGACGATCAGCGATTCGTACAGCTCCTGGTTGCGGCCCACGGACGAGCGGCAGATGGCGGCGTCGAGCCGGCCGCGCTCGATCAGGCCCAGCAGCGTCTCGCTGGTGTCTTCCACCATTTCCACCGACATGCGCGGTTGCTGGCGCAGCACGTGCGTGACGGCGTCGGTCAGCAGCGGCACCGCACCCATGATGGTGCCGATGGCCAGGCGTCCGCCCGCGCCGCTGGCAATGGCGTCCAGTTCCACGCGCAGCTTGTTGATGTCGGCCTGGATCAGGCGCGCAAAGCGCAGCGCGCACAGACCGGCTTCGGTGGGAATCAAGCCGCGATTGGTGCGCGCAAACAGTTCCACCTGCAAGGTCTGCTCCAGCTCGCGCAGCGCCTTGCTGGCGCCCGGCTGGGTCAGGCCGATCTTGTCCGCCGCTCCCAGCAGCGAGCCGCATTCCTCGATCGTGATGAGCAGGCGCAGCTGCTTGGCATGCAGCCGCGACATGACGGAGTTCAGGCTGGGAGGAATGGTTGCCATGAATAAAAGTTATAGCCGTATAGAAAGTCGTCAGTGTACCGAAAGGCCTGCCGTGCCTAGACTCGTCCCTTCCTATCTGGCCGCGTTTTTTCAAGGAATAGAGGCAGCATGGCATTGATCAACTACGTCACCGAAATTCGCTTCGGCGCTGGGGTCCTGGCGGACCTGCGCGAAGTCTGCGAGCGCCTGGGTATTACCAAACCTTTGATCGTGACCGATCGCGGCGTGGAAGCGGCCGGCATCGTCGACCGGGTGAAGTCGGCGTTGGGCCACGCGGACCTGGCCGTGTTCAACGACACGCCGCCCAATCCGTCCGAAGCGGCGGTGCGCGCGGGCGTGGCCAGTTTGAAGCAGGCCGGCTGCAACGGCGTCATTGCCGTGGGCGGCGGCTCGTCCATCGATCTGGCCAAGGCCGTGGCGGTGTCCGCGCGCCATGACGGGCCGCTGCGCCAGTTCGCCCTGATCGAAGGCGGCGTGCAGAACATCACCGCCGCGACGCTGCCCATCGTGGCCGTTCCCACCACGGCGGGCACCGGCAGCGAAGTGGGCCGGGGCGCGATCATCATCCTGGACGACGGGCGCAAGGTGGGCATTTTGTCGCCCCACGTGATTCCCAAGGTCGCCATCTGCGATCCGACGTTGACGCTGGGCCTGCCGGCCGGCCTGACCGCCGCCACCGGCATGGACGCCATCGCCCATTGCATCGAGACGTTCCTGGCGCCCGCCTTCAATCCGCCCGCCGACGGCATCGCGCTGGACGGCCTGTGGCGCGCGTGGCGCCACATCGAGGTGGCCGTCAACGAGCCGGGCAATATCGAAGCGCGCGCCAACATGATGAGCGCGTCGCTGCAAGGCGCGCTGGCGTTCCAGAAGGGCCTGGGCTGCGTGCACAGCCTGAGCCATTCGCTGGGCGGCATCAATCCCAAGCTGCATCACGGCACGCTCAACGCCATCCTGCTGCCGGCCGTGGTCCGCTTCAATCGCGGCGCCGAGACGGTCGCGCATGAAGACAAGATCGCGCGCCTGGCGCAAGCCATGGGCCTGCCCGCCACCTTGTCGGTCGAAGAGGCGCTGGCCAACAAGAGCCGCGCATTGATCCTGCCTGCCGGGCTGGGCGAACTGGGCGTGACCGAGGATCTCTACGAGCGCATCGTCAAGGGCGCGCTGGCCGATCACAGCCACCGCACCAACCCGCGCGAGGCCAGCGCCGACGACTACGTCGAGATGCTGCGCGCGTCGGCCTGAAGGAAGAATCGCCGCGAATAGCGATACGACGCACGACACAACGCGCGACACGTCGCACGACACAACGAGCCAGACACCCCACGCGTGCCCGCTCGCCGGGCCGCACCTTGCATTGCCAGCAACACCCCATCCCGCATCCGCATGGGATGGCGCTTTTCAAACCAACAATCCATACAGGTGGAGACATGAGCACACTATCCGTCGATAGTCCCAACGCCGGCCTGACGGCCACTGACAAGGAAACCCTGGTTCCCGATGCCGAACGCCGCCGCGCGCTGATGGGCAGCGCGGTAGGCAGCACCATCGAGTGGTACGACTACTTTCTTTACGGAACCATGTCGTCCATCATCTTCGCCAAGCAGTTCTTCCCCAGCGACAACGCGCTGGTCAGCCAGATGATGGCGCTGGCCACGTTCGCGCTGGCCTTTCTGGTGCGCCCGCTGGGCGGCGTGATCTTCTCGCACATCGGCGACCGCATCGGCCGCAAGAAGACGCTGGCGATGACCTTGTCGATGATGGGCCTGTCGACCGTGCTGATGGGCATGCTGCCCAACTACGCGCAGGTCGGGCTGGCCGCGCCCATCATGCTGACGCTGCTACGGCTGATGCAGGGCCTGGCGCTGGGCGGCGAATGGGGCGGCGGCGTGCTGCTTGCCGTGGAATACTCGCCTCGCAAGAAACGCGGCTTCTATGGCGCCGTGCCGCAGACCGGCGCGGTGCTGGGCCTGGCGCTGGGCAACATCATCACGTCGTTGCTAAGTGCCAGCATGAGCGAAGAGGCGTTCCAGTCCTGGGGCTGGCGCATTCCGTTCGTGGGTTCCATCGTGCTGGTAATGGTGGGCATGTGGATCCGCAACGCCGTGGGCGAAACGCCTTCGTTCAAGAAGATCCAGGCAACGCGCAGCAGCGCCCGCATTCCGCTCAAGGAAACCTTGCAGCACCACTGGCGCGTCGTGCTGATCGCCATCGGCGCAAAGGTCGTCGAGACGTCCACGTTCTTTCTCTACGCCACCTTCACCATCTCGTACATGATGGATCACGGCTTTGCCCGTTCGACCATCCTGAACATCGTGCTGGTCTGCGCGCTGATCGCGTTCCCGTTCATGCTGTTCTTCGGCCATCTGTCCGACCGCATCGGACGCAAGAAAGTGTTCATCGGCGGCAGCGTGGCGTTTCTGTTGTGGATCTTTCCGTACTTCTGGCTGCTGGATCAGAAGTCCGTCTGGGCGGCGGGACTGGGCATCGTGGTGGGCTTCGGCATCATCTGGGCAAGCTATGGCTCGATGATCGGCACGCTGCTGGCCGAAGCCTTCCCGCCTGCCATCCGCTACACCGGCATGTCGCTGGGCTATCAGATCGGCGCGGCGCTGGTGGGCGGCCCCATGCCGCTGATCGCCACGGCGCTCATCGCCTACTACGGCGGCAGCTACGTGCCGGTGGTGCTGTTCCTGGCCGCCTGCGCCGTCGTTTCCATCATCGCGGTGGCCGTGGCGCGCGACCGCAGTGGTCAGCCGCTGGACGACTGATTCCTCTACATCCAACCAGGAGTTTCCTTATGCAGATCACCGGTGAAATGCTCATAGGCCATGACGCGGTGCGCGGCACGGCCGGCTCGCAGCTTGCCTTCGACCCCACGCTTAACGCCGACATCGCGCAACCGAGCTTCGGCCTGGGCACGCGCGCCGACGTGGAACGCGCCGCGACGCTGGCCGCCGCCGCGTTCGACCCTTATCGCAATCTTCCGCTTGCCCGCCGCGCGGAATTCCTGGAAGCCATCGCCGACGAAATCCTGGCGCTGGGCGACGCGCTGATCCAGCGCGCGCATCAGGAAAGCGGCTTGCCCGTGGCGCGCCTGACGGGCGAGCGCGGCCGCACCATCGGCCAGTTGCGTCTGTTTGCGCAAGGGGTGCGCGACGGCCATTTCCTGGGCGCCATCGTCGATACCGCGCAGCCGGCGCGCCAACCGCTGCCGCGCGTCGATCTGCGCCAGGCAAAGGTGCCGCTGGGCCCGGTGGCCGTCTTCGGCGCCAGCAACTTCCCGCTGGCCTTTTCGGTGGCGGGCGGCGACACGGCCTCGGCGCTGGCGGCCGGCGCGCCCGTGATCGTCAAGGCGCATAGCGCGCACCTGGGCACGTCCGAGCTCGTGGGCCGCGCCGTGCAGCGCGCCGCGCAACGCACCGACATGCCCGAGGGCGTGTTTTCGATGTTGATCGGCGCGGGCCGGGACATCGGCGAGGCGCTGGTGGCGCATCCGGCGATCAAGGCGGTGGGGTTCACGGGCTCGCGGCAGGGCGGTCTGGCGCTGGTGCGCATCGCCAATCAGCGCCCCGAACCCATCCCCGTGTATGCCGAAATGAGCAGCATCAATCCCGTCTTCCTGTTGCCGTCGGCGCTGGCGGCGCGGGGCGAGACGATCGCGCAGGGCTTCGTGGAATCCCTGGCGCTGGGCGCGGGACAGTTCTGCACGAATCCCGGTCTGGTCATCGCCATTGACGGCCCGGACCTGGACCGCTTCATCACGGCCGCCAGCGATGCGCTGGCCGCAAAAGCGCCGCAGGTCATGCTGACGTCCGGCATCTGCGCCGCCTATCGCCAAAGCCGCGAGCAGGTCCAGGCGGCCCCCGGCGTGCAGGCCGTGGCGAACGGCAGCGAGGCGCAGCAGCCCAACACGGCGCAGGCCGCCCTGTACGTGACGAGCGCCAGCGATCTGCTGGCCAACGCCGCGTTGCAGTCCGAGATGTTTGGCCCCGCCTCCGTCATCGTGCGGGCGCAAAGCTGGCAGGAAGTGCTGGACGTGGCCGAGCATCTGGAAGGCCAGCTCACGGCCACGCTGCAACTGGATGCGCCGGACCACGCCGCCGCGCGCGCGCTTGTCACGATTCTGGAACGCAAGTGCGGCCGGATCCTGGCCAATGGTTTTCCGACGGGCGTGGAAGTCAGCCACGCCATGGTGCATGGCGGCCCGTATCCGGCGACCTCCAACGCGATGCACACGTCAGTGGGCGCCACGGCCATCGACCGCTTCCTGCGCCCCGTGTGCTATCAGGACCTGCCCGACGCGCTGCGGCCGGCGGCGGTGCAAGCGGCCAACCCGCTGGGCATCTGGCGTCTTGTGGATGGAGCGCCGGTCGCGCCTGAACGCGCGGGCGGCTGATCCGATAGGCCCGAGAGACGCCGGCGCGGCGATCCGCGTCCGGCGTCTTTTTGCGCATGGCATCTTTTTCGCCGCCGCACGGTAATACGGATATGAGCCCGCGCGCGTCGCCCGGGCGTCCGTGAACCCCTGCGTCAATGACATCCCCTGCGCTTTCGCCCCGTTCCTTTTCGCGTTCGCTCTTGGCGGGCCCCGCGCAGCGCAAATGGTGGTTTGCGCTGCATAGCTGGATAGGGTTGAAGTTGAGCCTCTTCATGGCCTTCATCTGCCTGACCGGCACGCTGGCCGTGATCGCCACCGAACTGGACTGGCTGGCGCAGCCCGCCATGCGCGTCACGCCCATGGCGCAGCGCGCAAGCTGGGGCGACATGGCGCGCGCCGCGCAGGCCGCACATCCCGGGTGGGCGCTGCTGTCGATCACCGCCGCCCACGGCTCGCGCTTTGCTGCTCAAGGCCTGATGCGCACGCCGCAGGGCGAACGGCGGTTTGTCTGGATCGACCCGTACCGCGCCGTCGTGACCGGCGATACGTCCTGGTTCAGCATCCAGCGATGGCTGCGCAATACGCATCGGCATCTGTTTCTGCCCACGCGTTATGGCGTGCCGCTGGTGTCGGCGCTGTCGATCCCGCTGCTCTTGCTGATCACGACGGGGCTGGTCGTCTACAAGCGCTGGTGGCGTGGCTTTCTGGCCTGGCCGCGTCTGGGCAAGCGCCGGCTGGCATGGGGCGATACCCATCGGCTGCTGGCGGTCTGGAGCCTGTGGTTCACCACGCTGATCGCCTTGACCGGCTTGTGGTATCTGATCGAATCGCTGGGCGGCCATGCGCCGCCGCTGCCGGCCATCGCACCGCGCCATGCGCCGGCCGTGCAGACGCCCGCCGACCGCGCGCCCGACCTCGGCCAGACGCTGGATGCGGCGCTCGCGCGTGTGCGCCAGCAATGGCCCGAGCTGGATATCCGCGTGCTGCGGTTCGACGCGGATGGGCGGGCCGGGCAGGTGGAAGGGCAGACCGATGCGTGGTTGGTCCGTGACCGCGCCAACGCCATCCGCCTGCCGCTGGACGCGTCCGCCGCCGCCCGCCGCGACGCGGCCGACCTGGGCCTGCATCAGCGCATCTCGGAGTTGGCCGACCCGCTGCATTTCGGCTCGTTCGGCCCCTGGCCGGTACGCGCGATCTGGTTCGTCTTTGGCGCGGCGCTGACCACGCTATGCCTGACGGGCGCCTATCTCTATGGCCTGCGTATCGCGGGCGGCAGCGTGGCCGCGCGCGCAAAGGCCGGGCATGCCGCGACGCCCGCGCCGCCATGGCGCGAAGCCTGGGCCGGCATGCGTCCGTGGCGGTGGGGGTGGCTGGCGCTGCTGCTGTTGTCGCAGGCCCTGTTCGTTGCCGAAGCCTGCGGCTGGATCCATTTGTTCGGCTGAGGCGAACCCGGGCATTTGCACAGAGAGCCTGGAGCCGGGGCGGGATTCCGTTATTATTAACGGTACTCATTATCACTATCAAGTACGCGCCGCCTCACGCTCCCATGTCCGAATCCACCCTGCCTCGTCGGCTGGCCCTCAGCGGCCTGTATGCCGACCATCATCAATGGCTCACTCGCTGGTTGCGCAAGCGGCTGGGCAACGCCTGGGATGCGGCGGACCTGGCGCACGACACCTTCCTGCGGATTTATTCCAGCAATCGCGCGCTGGAAATGCCCGAGCCGCGCGCCTTCCTGACGCATGTCGCCAAGGGTCTGGTAGTGGACTTCTGGCGCCACCGCAGCGTCGAACAGGCGTATGCGGAATCCGTGGCGGCCTTGCCCGCCGACGCCGCGCCCTCGCCGGAAAGCCGCGCGCTGATCCTGGAAGCCCTGCACGCCATCGACCGCATGCTGGATGCGATGCCGGCGCGGGTGCGCGGCGTGTTCCTCATGGCGCAGCTGGACGGGCTGACCTACGCGCAGATCGCCACCGCCACCGGCCTGTCGGTACGCACCGTCAACCGCCACATGCAGCAGGCGTACCTGGCCTGCCTGACCGCCATCGACGTATGACGGCGTCCCCGGTCCCTGACGCGCTGCTGGCCGAGGCGGCCGGCTGGATGGCCCGGCTGCACGAGGCCCCCGAAGACCCGGACAGCTTGCAGGCCCTGTCGCGCTGGATTGCGCGCAGCCCCGCGCACGCGCAGGCCTGGGCGCGCGCCGAACGCGTGCTGGGCGCATTCGGCCAGGTGCCGCCACCCATGCGCGCGCAGGCGTTGCGAGGACTGGCCAAGCCGGACCGCCGTCGTCTGGCCGCGCGCCTGCTAGGCCTGGGCGTGGCGGCGCCCGTCGTCTACCTGGGCTGGCGCGCCATGCAGGCCGATCTGCAAAGCGGCACGGGCCAGATCCGTCAGGCAACGCTCGATGACGGCACGCGCATGACCCTGGACACCGGCACGCAGGTGGACATCCGCTACTCGGCCGCGCAGCGTGTGCTGTCGCTGCGCGCCGGCCGGATCTTCGTGGTGACCGCGCCGGATTCCGCCTTGCCCGCGCGTCCCTTCCTGATCAGCACGCCGGTCGGCACCGTGCAGGCCATCGGCACGCGGTTCACCGTCAGCCTGGAAGACGACGGCGCGCTGGTGGATGTCTACGAAGGCGCGGTGCTGCTTCGTCCCGCAGGCAAGAACGCCGGCCGGCCAGACGGCGATGGCCATCTCGTGCGCGCGGGCCGGCAAGCGCGTTTCAACGCCGCCACGGCCTACGCCGACATCGACTTGGCGGAACCCGCGCCCGCCTGGACGATGGGCGTGCTGACGGCGGACAACATGCGCCTTGCCGACTGGACGCGCGCGCTGGCCCGCTACCGTCCGGGCATTCTGCATTGCGACAGCGCGGTTGCGGACCTGCGTGTGTATGGGTCGTTCTCGTTGCGGGATACGGACGCCAGCCTGGCCTTGCTGGCCCGCACGCTGCCGGTGAGCGTGGCGACGCGCACCCGCTACTGGGTTCGGATCCAGCCGCGCGGCGCGTAGCGGGATGCGGCGGTTGCCGTGTGTAGCGCAGAGGGAGGCGGTTCTCGTGAGTAGCGGGAAAGGACGCGGCTCCCCCGCATAGCGGGGCAGGTAGCCGGTTTCCCCGATGGCATCTTTTTCCGCTTCGTTCGGTGTACCGGATAGAGGCCCTGAAACCCACCAGGAATCGGGCCCGGCCTTACCCCATCCGTTCCCCGAAACTCTCCCTCGCGGTGCTTGCTTCATGTCCCAATTCCGTTTCTCTCCGGCCCACGCGGCCGTGCTGCTTTGTTTTTCGGTATTGCTGCCCGTCGGCGCCTCGGCGCAGGCCCCAACGCCCGCCGAGCAATCCGTATCGCGCGACTATCGGATCGGCGCGGGTCCGCTCGGTCTGGCGTTGTCGCAGTTCGCCACGCAGGCCAATGTGCAGCTGTCCTTTCCAGGCACGCAGGTCCAGGGCATGCAGTCGTCGGGGTTGAACGGCAACTACACGGTGGCGGCGGGGTTTGCCGCGCTGCTGTCCGGCTCGGGGCTGCGCGCCGTGCCGGCCGGCGTCAATGCCTACACCTTGGCTGCCGCGCCGTCGGGCGCCGTCACGCAGTTGGAGCCCGTGGTCGTCACGGGCGGCTACAGCGGCGGCCCGATGCCGGCGTTCGCGGGCGGGCAGGTGGCCAGCGGCGCCAGCGTGGGCATGCTGGGCGAGAAAAGCATCATGGACACGCCGTTCTCCGTTACGGCCTACACCAGCGCCCTGATGCAGCAACAGCAGGCGCAAAGCGTGGCCGACGTGGTCTCCAACGACGCGTCGGTGCAGAACACCAACCCGCGCACCAGCCGCTTCGATCAGTTCTCCATCCGGGGCTTTCCGGTGCTGAACAGCGACATCGCGTTCAACGGCCTGTACAGCGTCCTGCCCACCTACGCGCTGGCCGTTGAAAGCCTGGAGCGCGTGGAAATCCTGAAGGGGCCGAACGCCTTGCTCAATGGCATGGCGCCGTCGGGCGGCGTGGGCGGCGCGATCAACGTGGTGCCCAAGCGCGCCGAGGACACGCCCACGCGGCAGGTCACGGCCAGCTATGGCACGCACGACGTCGGCGGCGGCCATGTGGACCTGGGCCAGCGCTTCGGCGAGCGGGGCGAATTGGGCATCCGCGTCAACGGCGCGTACAAGGGCGGCGATACGGGCGTGGGTTCGCAACACATGACGCGCGGGCTGATGACGCTGGGAATGGATTATCGGGGCGAGCGCACGCGCTGGTCCGCCGACATCGGCCATCAGGACCGCAAGGTCGACGCGCCGCAGGAACGCGTGGGCGTGGCGGCCGGCGTGCCGGTGCCGGACGCCGGGCGGGTCGATCGCGGCTACGCGCCCGACTGGACCTACGCCAATTCGCGCGACACCTACATTGCCTTGCGCGCCGAGCACGACATCACCGATCGCACCATGGTCTACGGCGCATTCGGCGCGCGCCAGGGCGACTACAAATTCCTGCGCATGAACGTCACGGCGCGCGACGCCGCCGGCAACTTCGCGGCCAGCCCCAGCTATTTCCTGCGCGATGAAAACGTGAATACCGGCGAGATCGGCGCGCGCACGCGCTTTTCAACCGGCGCGGTCTCGCACGCGGTATCGTTGAGCGCCACGCAATTCGAAAAGACCTTTGGCAACCTGAGCTACGACTTCGCCACCGTCCGCTCCAACCTCTATACGCCGCTGGCCACGTCCGCGCCGTCGGTCGCGGGCCTGGATACCGACATCCCCAAGTCGGGCGAGTCCCGGCTGACCAGCTTCGCGCTGGCGGACACCTTGTCGATCTGGGACGAGCGCCTGCAACTGACGGTAGGCGCGCGTTCGCAGCGCGTGGTCACCGAGCAGTACGACGAAGACGGCACGCGCACCAGCCGCTATGACAAGCGCAAGGTCACGCCGGCCATCGCGCTGTTGGGCAAGCCTTCGCAACACGTCTCGGTGTATGCGAACTACATCGAAGGCCTGAGCGAAGGGCCCACCGCGCCCATCACCGCGACCAACGCCAACGAGGTGTTCGCGCCGATCAAGTCCGAACAGGTCGAAGCCGGCGTGAAGGTGGAATACGGCGATATCGGCGCCACTTTCAGCGCGTTCCAGATCCGCCGCCCCAGCGGGCTGACGGACCCGGTCACCGGCGTGTACGCCGTCAACGGCATGCAGCGCAATCGCGGCCTGGAACTGAATGTGTTCGGCGAACCCGTCCACGACGTGCGCCTGCTGGCCGGCGTGATGTATCTGGATGGCCGCCTGAGCAAGACGGGCAATGCGCTGACCGAAGGCAACGTCGCGCCCGGCACGCCGCGCTACAGCATGAACCTGGGCGTGGAATGGGATACGCCGTTCGCCACCGGCCTGACCCTGTCGGCGCGCGCGCTGCGCACCACGTCGCAGTACCTGGATGCTCGCAACACGCAGGAAATTCCCGCGTGGACGCGCGTGGACGTGGGAGCGCGCTACGCCTGGCGCGCCGGCAACACGCCCGTCACGCTGCGCGCCACGGTAGAGAACGTCTTCAACAAAGCGTACTGGGCGTCGGCGTCGTCCAACGGCCTGACCATCGGCGCGCCGCGCACGGTGCTGCTGTCTGCAACGGTGGACTTCTGAGGCTCGGCTAGGCCCGGGGCATCCCGGCCGCCGCCGCGCGCGGTGCATGCAGCGGCTTGTGCACCGTCTGCGCGATCAGCACGCCGATCAGGCTCATGCTGCCGCCGATGACGTGATAGGCGTGCATCTCTTCGCCCAGCATCGCCACGGCCAGTACGGCGGTCAGGACGGGCAGCAGGTTGATGAAGATGCTGCAACGGTTCGGGCCCAGATGCTTGACGCCCTGGATCCAGCAGAACGACAGCAGGATCGACGAGCCGATGCCGGCGTAGGCGATCAGCGGCAAGGTGCGCGCGTCCAGCGACGCCGCGCCTGCCGGCAGCACCCAGAAGAACGGCAGCATGAAAACCAGCGCGGCCACGGCCTGCATGTAGACCGCCTGCCATGCCGGGATCGACAGGCGCCAGCGCCGCAGCAATACTCCATACAGCGCGTAGGACAGCGAGGCCAGCAGCATCAGCAGATCGCCCGCGTGGACGCCGTTGTGCAGGATGGCGGCGATGTCGCCTTGGCCGACCAGGTACAGCAGGCCCACGAAAGACAGCACGCCGCCCACGGCCATGCCGACCGTCAGCGCTTCGCCCAGCACGATCACGCTCAGGATTGCCGTCAGCAGGGGCACCAGCGCGGTGACGATCGCCATGTTGGTCGCGGTGGTGCTTTCGGCGGCGCGGTACGACAGGCTCTGGAACAGCGCCATCGCCAGCAAGCCGCTGATCGCCATCTTGCCCAGGTGCGGGCGCACCGACGCCCAGTTGCGCAGCAGCGGCCGCAGCACGAACGGCGTCATCAGCGCCAGCGCCAGGATCAGGCGGTAGAACGTAATGGCGGTGGGCGAGATCGCGGACGCGGCCAGCTTGGACACGATGACGTTGCCCGCCCACAGCACGATGGCCATGAACGGAAAGAGCAGGGAAGTGATGGACATGAAGGTCTCCGAAACGAGCCTTGCATGGTGCCGGCCGGGCGCGCGTCCGTCTGGCGCTACTATGTCGCCAGTTATCGCAAAACTGCCAAGATGGAAGATTCCCCTTTCTATTCCGCCTTCGTCGCCTCGGGCGCGCCTGCCGCCGCGCTGGCGGTGGATTACCCGGACGGCCACGTCATCGCGCCCCATCGCCATGACCGCGCGCAACTGCTCTACGCCATCCAGGGGGTGATGACCATCGAGGCCGAAGGCGGCAGATGGGTGGTCCCGCCCACGCGGGGCGTCTGGCTGGAAGCCGATGTGGCGCATTCCGTGCGTATGAGCGGCGCGGTGCGCATGCGTACCGTGTTCGTCGACAGTCGCGCCACCGCGCAATTGCCCACGCGCAGCTGCGTGCTGGACATTTCTCCCTTGTTGCGCGAGCTGATCGTGGCGGCGGTCGATCTGGACGTCGGCGCGCCGGCGCGTTCCGGTTCGCGCGATTGGCACCTGCTGCGCCTGCTGTTGCAGGAATTGCGCAGCCTGCCCGTGCTGCCCCTGTACCTGCCCATGCCGGCCGACGCACGGCTGCGCAGGTTCTGCGATGCGCTGATGCGCGAACCCGATGCGGCGTTGACGTTGGATGAGTGGGCGGCGCAGCTGCACCTGTCCACGCGCACCTTGCACCGGCAGTTCCTGCAACAGACCGGCATGCGGTTGGGGCAATGGCGGCGGCAGGCGCGGCTATTGCTCGCGTTGGAACATCTGGCGGGTGGGGCGCGCGTGGTGGATGTGGCGTTGGAACACGGCTACACCAGCCAGAGCGCGTTCGCGGCCATGTTCAAGAAGCACTTCGGCGTGTCGCCAGCGGCGTTCTATCGGCAGCAGGGGACGGGCGAGGGATAGGGTGCGGGTGGACACGGCCCGGCCCTGGCTTCGCGCGGATCGGGCTCACGGCAGGCGTTGCATCACGGCTCGACCACCCGGGCAGCCGGGGCCACAATCGCCGCGGTTACTGTTGTCGGTGCTGACTGCGCGGCAGCTGTCGCTGCCGTTCCTCCTCTCGCCGCCGTTCCAGCCGTTGTCATTGCAGCCGTCGTTGTCACTGCCTTGGCCGTTTCCGCCGCCACCGCTTTTGCCACTGCCGTCTCCGCCGCCACGGTCGCCACGGTCGCCTTGCGCTGCAAGGCCCGCAGCCGCGTGACCTGCTCGTCCAGCTGAGTACGCAGGCGTTCGATCTCCTGCGCCTGCGCTTCTGCCTCCAAGCCGACACTGGCCTCGGCGACCTGCACCCGGGCCGTCGCCGCGCGCAGTTCGGCGATCATGCCTGTCAGGCGCTCGACTTCCGATACGGGTAGCGCGCCGCTCACGCGCCGCGTATTGCGGCGTTCCAGCAGCTCGGCAAAGCGGGCGCGCAGCGCCACAGCCGCCGCCGCGCGCAGCGGTTTTTTGAGGAAACTTGGCCAACCCAGCGCCGCGCCGGCAGTCAGTGCGGTGGTCTTGGCCCATGCGGCGCCCGCCAGACCAAAGGAAGGGGATCGGGAAAACCTGGGCGCTGCCCGGCGCAGGGCCTCGCGGTCTTCCTCCATTTTGGCCAGCAGCGCGTCTTTGTCAGCCTGGGTGGTGGTCTTGGGCATAGTGGCTCCGTGCGGCGGCGGTATCGAGCCGGACCTGGTGGCTCAGTTCGGCAAACGGCGAACCCTTGGGCGCGTTATGGCGCGCAATCGCCAGCGAAATCAGGGTCACGATCAACCACGCGCCCGCCACCAGCCAGGCGGCCAGCCGGCGATGCTCGGTGTCCCAGAAGCTGACGATGGCGGCAACCGAGACAAACCCCAGTGTGCCCAGCGCGCAGAACACCAGGGCGACACCGCTGATCAGCGTGGAGATCAGGGCTCCCCGATAGAGCGAGAGTTCGATGCCGACCAGTTCCACGTAATCGCCGGTACGCTCGGCGGCGAATTTCGCAATCAGCCGCAAGCTGCGCAATCGTTCGGAAATCATGGCGTCTCCTCGGGAGCCGTGAAAGCCGCCGAGCAGCAATTGGCATGCCCGCGTCCGCACCTGCCTGGGCATTTTTTTCGCGGATCAATCGCTGTAGCATGGAGCGACGCAACAGGAGGACGCATGGAAAAGCCAAAGTGGGATTTTCAGATCGAGCGGCCCGTTGAAGAAAACGGGCTGTGGCGCATCGGCTACACGTTGACCCTGGATGGGGTGGCGCAGCCTGGCGGGCCCATCGCCATCGAGACCACGTACCGGTCCGCGCATACCGCCATCGACGAGGCCACGCGTCTGGCCCGCATTCATGCGGCGGACCTGAATGGCGAAGCGCCCACCTTCGAAAAGCCGACCGAGGCCGAGGTCCCGTTCGGCGAACATCAGCGCTTCTGACGCCGCTTTGCCTGGCGACGCGTCGCTTACAGGCCCAGGCCAAGCAGCATCAGGAACGCGCCGAACAGCACGAAGTGCGTCATGCCTTCAATGGCGTTGGTCTGGCCATCGTTCAGGTTGATGGCCGCCACCAACAGCGTCACCAGCATCATCAGGGTCTGTAGCGGCGTCATCGCCATGTCGATGCGCTGGCCCGAGATCAGCGCCATTACTTCCATGGCGGGCACGGTCAGGATCACCGTGGACAAGGACGCGCCCAATGCGATGTTGACCACCGATTGCATGCGGTTGGCCAGCGCCGCGCGCAGCGCCGTCAGCATTTCTGGCGCAGCGGAAATGCCCGCGACGATCAGCGCCACCAGGCCGATCGGCACGTCGACGCCGTCCAGGCTGCGCTCCAGCGAATGCGACATCAGCTCGGCCAGGGCCCCCACGGCGACGATGCCGGCCGCCATGATCGCCGCCGCCGGGCGCCAGGGCGCAGGGCCATCGGCGGGCGGGTTGCGGCGCGATTTCTTTTCCGGATAGCTGTAGCTGAAAAAGTAGCTGTGCGGGCCGGTCTGCATGCGCAGGAAGACGCCGTACAGCAACAGCATCGCCACGATGGTGAAGGCGCTGTAGGCGCGCCAACTGGGCAGCGGCACGAATTCGGGGATGATCATGGACACTGTCACGGCCGTCAGGATCATGACGCTGTAGGTGCGCGCGGAGTCGTCGTTGTAGGACTGCTCGCCGTGCTTGAACCCGCCGATCAGCGCGGCCACGCCCAGGATGCCGTTGATGTCCAGCATGACCGCCGAATAGATGCTGTCGCGCACCAGCGTGGGCGAGCCGCCCTTGGACGACACGATGGCCAGCACGATGACTTCGACCAGCACGGCCGACAACGTCAGGATCATGCTGCCGTAGGGATCGCCCAGCCTTTGCGCGATGCGCTCGGCATGGCGCGCGACGCTCAATGATGCGAAAAGAATGGCCGTGATCAGCACGGCGGTTTCCGTCACGCTGGCCAGCCGCGACGCCCCATTGAGCTGATTGTCGAGGGCGTATCCGGCAACGGCGACAGCGCACGCCAAGAGTAGAAATTTCTCTGACTGGAGAAAGGATTTCATCTGTGGAAGGACGGGCGAAAGATAGAGCGAGCCTAGCACGCAAGCCGCCCGTCGTCCCGTCGGATGGCCGGGCATGCGCTTTGCTCACCCGTGCCTGCCTAGCCGATAGCCAGCCTCTTCGCCATACCCCATCTTGGGTATTCCAGGCGGGGACCGGCGTGTCGCGGGAGGGCTACATTGCAAGGAACAGGGTTCTTAACCGCATGTGGAGTTTTTCATGAAAAAGTCCAACATTGCCTGCGCTGCCTTGCTGCTATCGACGGTTTGCCTGGGCGCCGCCGCCCAGACCGTCACGCCCATGAAAGGGCAGACCCCGGAAATCACCCAACAGGACATCGCCGCCTGCCAGGCCCAGGCCGGCACGGGCACAACCAGCAGCGCGCCATCGGGCGGGCGCGCCAAGGGCGCGGCGACGGGCGCGGTCGCTGGCGCGGCGGTGGCCGGCGCGCGTGGCCGTCAGCACGAAGAGGCCTATGACCGCGTGGACGATGACGTCAAGCAGGAGTACCGACAAAACCAGGCGAAGGACGCGGCGGTAGCCGGCATGGTTGTCGGCGGATCGCGCCAGCGGCAGGACCGCCGCGAGCAGGCGAAGGACAGCAACGCGGCCTCGTCCGCCTATGCCAGCTGCATGCAGCAGCGCGGCTATCAGGTCACGCCCTGACTAGGCGCGCCTGCCAGCAGGTGCGCGCAGGCGCGGGGCAGTTCATCGAAATGGTGCAGCAACACGTCGGGCGACAGCTGGGCGGCCGGGGTCTCGGTGTAGCCGAAGTCCACCAATATCAATCGCGTCCCCGCCGCGCGCGCCGCGCCGGCGTCGGTGTCGGCGTCGCCCACCATGATTGTTCTTCCCAGGTTGCCGTCCACCGCTTGCACCGCTTCGATCAGGTGCGCGGGATCCGGCTTGGCCGCCGTCACGGCATCGATGCCGACGACGCCATGAAACAGGCCCGCCATGTCCAGCTTGGCCAGCAGGTCGCGCGATAGCCCGGTGGGCTTGTTGGTGCAGACCACCAGCGTCGCGCCTGCGCTTCTCAACGTGGTCAGCGCGGCGATCGCGCCGGGAAAGGGCTGGCTCTCATCGGCGATGTGATCGCGGTAGTGCGTGATGAAGCGCCCAAACAGCGCGGCGGTGCGCGCTTCGGGATCGGTCGCGCCGGCGGCTTCAAGCCCGCGCTGCAACAGCCAGCGCGCGCCGCGGCTGATGTAGGGACGGCCTGCTTCGTAAACCAGCGGCCGGTAGCCCTCGCCCCGCAGGACCGCGTTGACCGCGCCCATCAGATCGGGCGCGGAATCGACCAGGGTGCCATCCAGATCGAAGGCAATGGTGGCTCCGTTCAGCACATCGAGATCGGCCATGGGGTGGGGGTCCTTTCAAGGCAGGGAGGGCGGCCGAAGCACTATACACATCGCGCTCATCTGTCTGCGCCAGAAACGGGGACGCTATCTGGGCTTTATCATTTGCCTCTGGCGGCGTGGCCTTGGCCATCGCGCGCCGCGTTATCGCCTGCTACGTAGAGGAGTTTTATTAGTGGTTAGATTCGCAACGACAGCATCCCAATCCTATCCGCCCCGCATGGATCCTGCCCGTCTTTGGCGGCACAGGCGCGCGAGGCCCTGGCTGGCGGTAGTGCTGCTGGCGGTGATGCTCAGTTGCGTGTTGTTCGCCTGGCCCGGCCAGGCGCGCGCCGCGAACCCTCTGCAACCGCAAGCGCAGCCGGCCGCAAGCTCGGCATCGGCATTGACTCCGGCCGCCTTGGCGGATCTGTTGGAAAATCCCGAGGCGCGCAAGGCGCTGGTGGATGAATTGCGGGCGCAGGCAGGCGGCAACAAGGCCGCCGCCACTCCGGCCCCCGCCACGGCGGCGGCCAAGACGCCGTCGGAGCCCGGCTTGCAGGAACGCATGGCCGATGGCGTGCAGCGCTTTCTGACCGGCGTGGCCGCCGACATGGGGCAGGGCGTGGACGACATGCGCGCGCTGGCCTCGGGACATAGCTTGCGCATGGACACCGCGACGGCAGGCAACGCCTTGCTGCCCCTGCTGCTGGCCGCCGTCACGACCATCATTGCCTTCGTCGTGCTGCGCATGCTTGCCATGCTCATCTACACGCGCATCGACCGTTGGGTGGCCGAGCATGCTAGCGAGCCGGCGATCCTCGATCCACACGTCCGCCCGGCGCAGGCCGATGCGCCGGATGGCGTGATGCCGGCTCCGCCCGCATCCGCCGCCGCCACGCCCACGCGGCGCGCCGCCGTTTCCATGCGCGTGCTGTCGCGTCGCTTGGGGGCCATCGTGGGCGCCGTCGCCATCGACGCCGCCGTCGTGCTGCTGGCTGCCATGGCGGGCGCGGCCGTAGCCTTGTGGGGCACCCCGGGGCGCGGCGAGCTGGACACCTTGGCCGCCGTTTTCCTGCGCGCCTTCGTCGCCGTTGAAATCGTTAAAGTGCTGATCCGCACGGTGTTCGCGGTGCGGCACCCGCACCTGCGCCTCGTGCCCATGTCCGACGAACTGGCCAGGTACTGGAATGCCTGGCTGGTGCGCGTGGTGGGGGCGGCCGGTTACGGCACGCTGCTGATCGACCCCGTGATCTCCGCCGCGCTGTCGCCCGCGCTGGGCCGGCTGGCCAGCATGGTCATCATGCTGGCGGTGTATGTGTACGCGGTGCGCGTCATCTGGCAGAACCGCCATTCGGTGCGCGACCGCCTCAACCGCCATGCCGCCAACGCCGCGACCTTCATGGGTTCGCGGCTGCACTTCCTGTCGCGCATCTGGCACGTGCTGGGCATCGCTTACTTCACGGTGCTGCTGATCGTCAGCCAGATCGATCCGACCAATGCGCTGCCCTTCATGGCGCGCGCCACCGCGCAAACCTTGCTGGTCATCGGCGTGGGCAGCCTGCTCATCCTGCTGCTGAACACGGTGCTGGCCAAGCCCATCCGGCTCTCGGATGACCTGCGGCGGCGTCTGCCCATGCTGGAGGCACGCGTGAACGCCTATGTGCCGGCGATGTTGAAGGGGGTGGGGTGGATCATCCGCATCGTCATCGTGCTGCTGGTGCTGGACGCCTGGCACGCCTTCGACCTGTCCCGCTGGCTGGCCTCGGACGCGGGCGGCGCGGCCATCAAGTTGGTGGTGAACGTGGTCATCGTGCTGCTGATCGCGGCGTTGGCCTGGACCGTGATCGCCAGCATCATCGAACACCGCCTGAGCCAGAGCGAGGGGCGCGGCATGCCCAGCGCGCGTGAACGCACGCTGCTGTCGCTGTTCCGTAATGCCGCGCTGATCGTCATCGTGACCATGACCTTGATGGTGCTGCTGTCGCAGATCGGCATCGACGTCGGCCCGCTGATCGCCGGCGCTGGCGTGGTCGGCCTGGCCATCGGCTTTGGCGCGCAAAAGCTGGTGCAGGACATCATCACGGGCGTTTTCATCCAGCTGGAAAACGGCATGAACGAGAACGACGTCGTGCAAGTGGCCGGCGTGTTCGGCACCGTGGAAAAGATGACGATCCGTTCGGTGGGCATCCGCACGCTGGATGGCGGTTATCACCTGGTCCCGTTCTCGTCGGTGGATGTGGTCGCCAATCACATGCGTGACTTCTCTTATCACTTAGGTGAATACACGATTGCGCACCGTGAAAGCGTGGACGACGCCATCGAGCATCTGCGCGCGGCCTTCGCCGAGCTGATGACCGATTCGGTGCTCGGACCCGAGATCCTGGAAGAGATGACGGTCGCCGGCGTTACCGCCGTCAACGACAAGGGCGTGACCATCCGCATCCTGATCAAGACGACGCCGGGCATGCAATGGGCCGTGCAGCGCGGCTACAACCGCTTGTTGAAGAAGCACTTCGACGCCGCGGGCATCGAGCTGCCGTACCCGCACACCGTGGTGTATTTCGGTCAGGACAAGCGCGGCTACGCGCCTGCCGCCAATGTGACGCTGCAAGCCGAGCGCGCCGACGAAGGCGAAGACGCGCGCGCGGCTGGACACACGCGTCGCCGGTTCAAGCCGGAAACGCCCAGCAACGATTCCGCCGAGGTGCTGGGCAACGAGCTTGAAGCCCGCGAGGAAGCGGAACCGGGATCGCCGCGCGTGTAGCAGACGCTGCACGCCGGGCGAGTGACGGGGAACTCCCGTCGCCCGCCCGGCCGTGTCGCGCAATGGCGGACACGCCGGATCAAGCGCCTTTCACACGCACGATCCGCGCGCTGCGCTAACCGGGCTGATCCGAAAACCTGGCCTCATCGTCACTGTCGCGCGCCGCGCGCAGTTTTTTCCAAAGCGTGGTGCGCGAAATTCCCAGCCGCTTGGCGGCCAGTCCCATGTGGCCGCCGCACTCGGCAATGGCTTGCTGGATGGCGCGCTGTTCGGCGTCCAGCCGCGTGGCCGCCAGGTCGGGCTTGTCGGCAAGCTTGCTTTCGGGAAAGAGATCGGCGGCATGAATCTGCGCGCCGTCCGACATTACCAGCGCGCGCGCGATCCGGTTGCGCAGTTCCCGCACGTTGCCCGGCCACGCATGTTCGTGCATGGCCCGCACCGCGTCGGGCGACAGCGTCGCGCCCGTGGCGGACTGCGCGGCAAGCAGGGCGCGCGCCAGTTCCGGCAAGGCGCCAGGGCGTAACCGCAGGGGCGGCGCGGAGATCTTCGCAACCGCCAGCCGATAGAAAAGATCCGCGCGAAACGTGCCCTCTGCCATCGCCGCTTGCAGGTCGCTGCTGGTGCTGGCCAGGATCCGGCAATGCGTCTGGTGAGCGGCGCTGTCGCCCAGCGGACGATACTGGCCATCTTCAAGCACGCCCAACAGCGCGGCCTGCGCGCGTGGACTCAGCTCGCTGACTTCATCCAGATAAAGGGTGCCGCCTTCTGCTTGCGCAAACAGCCCCGTGCGCGCCGTGCTGGCGCCGCTGAACGCGCCTTTCACGTGGCCGAACAGCAGGCTCTCGACCAACTCCGTGGCCAGCGTCGCGCAATTGACGGCTACGAAGGGGCCGGCCGAGTAGGACGAGCGCGCGTGCATATAGCGCGCCGCGCGGTCCTTGCCCGATCCCGTTTCGCCTTCAAGCAGCACCGGCAAGGCGCTGGCGGCCAGGCGTTCAAGCTCCTGCGCCAAGGGATAGGTTTCCTCGTGCAGCGCGTATGGATTTTCCTGCACCTCGTCCAGGTGGCTGGCGGGCTGCGCCGCGATGACCGCGCGGATGCGCGCGACCAATGCGTCGGTGTCGTAAGGCTTGGTCAGGTAGTCGTTGGCGCCCGCCGACACCAGACGCACCGCCTGGGCGATATCGCCATAGGCCGTGGCAAACACCACGTTGGTGCTGGCCAGATGCGGAATCAGGCGGCGGTATAGGTCCTCGCCCGAGCCGTCCGGAAGACGGATATCGGCCAGCAGGAAAGCCGGCCGCATGCGCGTCCTGCGAAACAGCTCGACCGCCTGCGCGCAGCTTTGCACCCATTGGGCGGAGATGCCTTCCAGCCGTAGACGCTGCAACAGCGCGCCGCCCAGCAGCGCGTCGTCTTCGATCAGTAATACCTGTATGTCGTTCAAGACGCTTCTTCCCGTGGACCGCCGGGCAGACGCACGGAGATGCGCGTGCCCTTTGCCGTGCGCGTCACGCGCAGGCGGCCCTGCATGGTTTTTATCAGATCCGCCACGATGCCCAGGCCCATGCCGTCACCGTCGGTGGGGCCGCCCGTCAGCGCGCGCCGGGCGGCAGGGGGCAGGCCGGTGCCGCTGTCGGCCACATGCAGCGTCAACGCGTCGTGGCGCGCGCGGGCGAACACCAGCACCAGTTCGCCGGGGGCAGACGCCTGGATCGCATTGAGCACCAGGTTCAGCAGCACCTGGCGCACCGCGCCGGCCGGCAGCGCCAGGCGCTGTTCGTGCATGCCTTCGCAATGCAGCTCCACGCGCACGCCGCCGCGGCTGGCCTGGGCCCCGACCATCAGGCGGATGTCGGCGATATCGGCCTCGTGCAGTTGCGCGATGCCCGGGCGGAACGTGCGCAGGCTGGCGTCCACCACGGCTTGCAGCGCCTCGACACCGCGTTCGATGAAGCCCAGCGACTCGGCGCGCACATCGGCGCGCTCGCCGAATTGGCGCAGCGTTTGTACGGCGGTGCGCAGGCCGCCCAGCGGATTGCGCACCTCGTGCGCCAGCGCTGCCGACATGCGGCCCAGCACCGCTTCGCGTTCGATGCGGGCATTGCGTTCGGTCAGCGCTTCGCGCTGCACGACGCTTTCCGCCATCCAGTTATACGCGGACAGTAATTCCCGAAGCTCGGGGTCGGTCGTGTCCACCCGCATCGTGCGCAAGCGATCTTCCGGGCCGGCGCGCAGCGCTTCGGTGAGCGAAATGATCGGCCGTTGCAGGCGTCGCGCCATGCCATAGCAGAGCACAGCGCCGATCAGGCTGATCGCCAGGCCGACCAGCCCCAGCTCCAGCGCCAGCTCTTCGCGTTGCCGTAGAAAATCACTGACGTCCAGGTTGGCGACCAAGGTGCCCAGCGCCGGTCGCTGATCGTCCAGCAGGCGCCACGTCCATACCCCTTCCGAACGCGGGCTGACGAGCGTGCCAGACGCCTCTGCGAACGAGGCCAGCGGTACGGGCTCCACTTCGGGGTATCGCGCAACGTGCGCCAGCAGGCGATGGTCTTCGGTGACCACGGCAAGGGTTCGATCGACCACGCCCAGATGCGTGTCCAGCGCTCGGTTCAATACCTCTACCATCTGCTCGCTGTCGCCGGCCCGCACCGATGGCAGGATCGCGGCCGACAGGCCATCCAGGTACACCTGCCCCAGATTGGCGACCTGCCTGTCGAACTGCCGCGACACGCCGTGCAGCGCCAGCGAAATCAGCGCGGCGGAAATCACCAGGAACAGCAGCGAGACCGCAAGCGGAATTCGCGCGGTGAGGGGCAGGCGGGGCATGGCGGGGCTTTCGGAACCACAAAAACGCGATTATGCCTTGGACGAATGCCGCGCCGGATTTGCAAGCGTTGGAAAGCGCGCGCTGTTCAGGAAAAATGCGTGCCAGCCCTTGCTGAGGCGCGTTATCGCGCCGCGTTGTTCACTTTTGTGAACATCGGATGTGAACGCTTGTTCATCCCTGTTCAGCGTGGCGAACAAGCCTGTTTCGGGCTGCTGGTTTTCCCGCATGAATCCACATTGAGCGTGAAAGCGGATTGGAAGGCGTCGTCCTTAAAGTGCCCCTCCTTCGGCTCGCGACACGAGCGCGCCGGAGCATGTCGACAACAAACAGGGGAGCAAGCCGTGGGCAGCACCATATTTTCCAGAAAGCGCGATCTGTGGGGCGGTGCGTTCATCGCCCTATGCGGCGCGCTGACCTTATTTGAAGCATCGTCCTACAACATCGGAGAGCTGGCGCGGATGGGTCCGGGCTATTTCCCGATGATGATCGGCTGCTTCCTGATTGCCTTGGGCATCCTGGTTCCACTCAGCCCGGACCCTGACGAAGTGCAGGAAGAAATGCTTGAAGAGCAACTGCCCCAGCCCACCCGCCGCGAGCGCGTGCGTGGCATGGCGTGCATCGCCGCGGGCATCGCGCTGTTCATCATTCTGGGCAGCTACGTCGGTTTCTTGCCCGCCACGTTCGCACTGGTGTTCGTCTCGGCGCTGGGCGACACGTCCAACTCCGTCAAGTCCGCCGCCATCCTCGCGCTGGCGATGACCGTGTTCGGCGCGGTGGTGTTCTCGTGGGCGCTGCAATTGCAGTTCCCGATGCTGCGCTGGGGGTAAGAAATGGAACTTTTCGACAACGTATTGCACGGCTTCTCGGTGGCGTTGCAGTGGGAAAACCTGCTGTGGTCGCTGTTCGGCGTGTTCATGGGCAACATGATCGGCGTGCTGCCGGGCATGGGCGTGCTGGCCGCCATTTCTATCCTGCTGCCGCTGACCTATGCGATGACCCCCGTGGCCGCATTGATGATGCTGGCCGGCATCTACTACGGCGCACAGTATGGCGGCGGCATCACCTGCATCCTGCTGAACCTGCCCGGCACGCCATCGCACGCGGTGACCTGCCTGGACGGCAATCCGCTGGCTCGCCAGGGCAAGTCCGGCTCGGCGCTGTTCATGCTGGTCATGGCCTCGTTCGTGGGCGCCAGCGTGGGCATCATCATCATGATCCTGTTCTCGCCCTTGCTGGTTGAAGTGGCGTTCCAGTTCGGCCCGGCCGAGTATTTCTCGATGATGATGCTGGGTCTGTTCGCTGGCGCGACGCTGGCCAAGGGATCGGCCATCAAGGGCATTGCGATGGTGTTCCTGGGCCTGCTGCTGGGCGTGGTGGGCACGGACGTCAACACGGGCACCATCCGCTACGGCTTCGGCGTCATCGAACTGAGCGATGGCATTCCGCTGGTGGCGCTGGCCATGGGCCTGTTCGGCCTGGCGGACTTCTTCGCCAACGTCAATCGCATCGGCAAGGCCACGACCGTGGGCGCAGGCCCCAAGATGTCGGTGCGGCCCGAGCCGGGCGACATCAAGAAGTCGGCCATGCCGATCGCACGCGGCAGCGCCATCGGCGCGGTGCTGGGCATCCTGCCTGGCACGGGCGCGACCATTGCGTCGTTCATGTCCTACGCTGTGGAAAAGCGCGTGTCCAAGACGCCCAAGCGTTTCGGCAACGGCGCGATCGAAGGGGTGGCGGGTCCGGAAGCGGCCAACAACTCGGCCGCGCAAACCAGCTTCATCCCCACGATGAGCCTGGGCATTCCCGGCGACTCGGTGATGGCGCTGATGCTGGGCGCGCTGATCATCCACGGCATTCAGCCGGGGCCGCAGATGGTGACCGAGCACGCGGATCTGTTCTGGGGCTTGATCGCCAGCTTCTGGATCGGCAACATCATGCTGGTCGTCATGAACCTGCCGCTGATCGGCATGTGGGCGCGACTGCTGAAAGTGCCCTACAAGTACCTGTTCCCGTCCGCGCTGTTCTTTGTGTGCGTCGGCGTCTACAGCACGAACAACAATCTGTTCGACGTGGGCATGGTGCTGGTGCTGGGCCTGGTGGGCTATCTGTTCCTGAAGCTGCGGTTCTCGCCGGCTCCGCTGTTGCTGGGCTTTGTGCTGGGGCCCATGGTTGAAGAGAACTTCCGCCGTGCGCTGCTGCTGTCGCGCGGCAGCATGGGCGTGTTCATCGAGCGTCCGATCAGCGCCGGCTTCGTCTACGCCATTCTTGCGCTCGTCGTCTGGCTGGTGTTCTCGACGGTGCGTAACCGCAAGCGGGTGCGCGCGCTGGAAGAAGTGCGGGCCTGAGCGCTGACCGCAACGCGGTTCAGCATTGAACGGGGGGCTGCGGGCGGGCCCCCCTTGTCTATTGACGGGGAGGGTGTCATGCAGCAATTGGCGCGCCATGAAGGCGGTGACAGGTCCGGCGAAACGCTGGCCGTGGTACGTGAACTTCCCTTTGTGGAGTTCATCGAATTGCTGGAATTCAGCCACCTGCGTTTCGACCTGCCCGACAAGGGTGCGACGTCGTCGCTGGTCGGCTCGCAGGAATGGCGGCGGCAGATCGATGACGACAGCGCGCAGCCCGGTTCGGTCTATGTCTGCACCACGCTGGATGCGCTGCACCACGCGGTGCTGGCGCCCGAGCATGCCGAATTGAAGATCGACATGCCTTGCCAAAGCCGGGTGCGCCTGCGTACCCTTTTCCGACAGCGCGCGAGCGCGTCCGCCCAGCCTTGCGTGCGAGTAGACTTGCAAGCGCTGATACGGCGCGTGCTGGTTCCGGCCAGCGCCCCGGCGCATCTTTTCGATCTGGTCAAGCACGTCGTCATGACGCGCCTGTGGGTGGAGGTGGCGCGGGTGTCGTCTCCTCGTCTCTAACCCCGGGGCCTTTACCCCCTATGTACAGGAACTGATACGTGACAGAGTCCGGTCTGGAAATCATTGCCGCCATTGTTTTCGCCGTTGCCTTGCTGCACACTTTTTCCGCGCCGATGTTTTTGCGTCTGGCGCATCGAAGCAAACGTCATGGCGGCCTGCTGCATCTGCTGGGCGAAGTCGAAGTGGTGTTCGGCTTCTGGGCGGCGATCCTGCTTGTCCTGATGGCCTTGGCCGCCTCGGGAAGCTCTGCCCTGGCCTATGCCGAATCTCGCAACTACACCGAACCCGCCTTTGTTTTCGTGGTGATGGTCATCGCGGCATCGCTGCCCGTGCTGACGGTGGTCATGCGGCTGGTCGAACGCGTCGCGCGGCTCTTGCCCGTGCGTGACCAGACGGCCAAGGCGTGGCTGTGCCTGGCGCTGGTGCCGCTGGCCGGATCGCTCGTGACCGAGCCGGCCGCAATGACCATCGCCGCGATGATGCTGGCGCCGCAGGTGTTTCACCGCGACATGCCGGAACGGCTGAAGTATCTGGCGCTGGGCGTTCTGTTCGTCAATATTTCGATTGGCGGAACGCTGACGTCCTATGCCGCGCCGCCCGTCCTGATGGTGGCGTCCACCTGGGGATGGGACAGCGCCTTCATGTTCAGCACGTTCGGCTGGAAGGCGGCGCTGGCCGTGCTGGTCAACGCCACGCTGGTCACCTTGCTGCTGCGCCCGCATCTGCATTCGGGCGATGTCATGTCAATGAAGAAGTCCGCCAAGCCGATGTCGGCCGTGGTCATCGCGGTGCATCTGGCGTTCCTGGCGGCAGTCGTCCTCAGCGCGCACCATCCGATCATCTTCCTGGGACTGTTCCTCTTCTTCATCGGCTATACGCAGGCCTACAAGGCGCATCAAAGCCCGCTCATCATCAAAGAGGCCTTGCTGGTGGGGTTTTTCCTTGCGGGCCTGGTGGTGCTGGGCGGCATGCAGCAGTGGTGGTTGCAGCCCATCGTCAGCAGCCTGGAGCCGAACGTGCTGTTCGTTGGCGCGCTGGCGCTGACCGCGATCACCGACAACGCCGCGCTGACCTATCTGGGCTCGCTCATCGACGGCATTTCCAGCCAGGCGCAGTACATGCTGGTGGCCGGCGCGGTGGCGGGCGGCGGGCTGACCGTCATCGCCAATGCGCCCAATCCGGCCGGCGTGGCCTTGCTGCGCGGCAGCTTCTCGAACGGCGCGGTCAGCATGACGGGGCTGTTGGCGGGCGCTGCCATCCCGACGCTGATCGCCGCGTCGTTCCTGTTCTTTCTTTGACGCCTGAATGCGGGTCGCCGGACGCGGCTATTGGCCGCGCCGCAGCGTGACCCGCAGCCCGCGCCCGAAGTCCTGCGTGGCCTCGCGCATCGTGAACTGGATGCGCAGGCCATGGTTGTGCGCGATACGGCGTGCAATGGACACGCCCAGCCCGCTGCCGGCCTCTTCGTGGCCCGCCGCGCGCAGGAAGCGGTCGCCCAGCCGGGGCAGGATATCGGGGGCTATGCCCGCGCCTTCGTCGTCGACGGCAATCTCGGCCGCGCCAAAGATCAGCCGCACGCGGCCATGGCGCGGACCGTAGCGGATCGCGTTGTCCAGGAGGTTCTTGAGCAGGATGGCCAAGGCCTGTTCATCGCCCGCCATCGGTAGCGGCTGCTCGTCTGCGCCGGGCCATTCGACCGCGATGTCGACATCGCGCCGGTCGGCGATCCACAGGCAGTCTCCCACCGCCTGTTCCGCCACCGCGCGCCAATCGACAGCGCCGCCAAAATCGGCATGATGCGCGCTGTCCAGCCGCGCCATCGTCAGCAATTGCGACACCAATCTATCCAGCCTTTCCATGCCGCGCGTGACGCTGGCCTGCGCCTGCTTGCGCTCGGCCGGGTCCTGCGTGCGCTGCACCACGTCCCACTGCGCGCGCACGGCCGCCAGCGGTGTGCGCAGCTCGTGCGCGGCGTCGGCCGTCAAGCGGCGTTCCTGTTCGATCAGCGTGCCCACTCGCGCCAGCAAGCCGTTCATGGCTTCGACCAGCACCCGCATTTCGCCGGGCACCTCGGCGGTCGGCAAGGGCGTGGCGTCATCGGGCCGGCGCCGCTCCAGTTGCACCGATAGATCGCGCACGGGCCGTATGGCTTTGCGCACGGCAAAGATAAGCAAGGCGATCAGGACGGGCAGCCCGGCCAGCCACGGCAGGATCTGGCTGGCGACGTAGGCGATGGCCAGGTCCTCGCGCTCGCCGATGCGCTGGCCCACGGCCACGCGCGTGTTGCTGTCGGGGTCGCTCAGGTAGACCAGACGCCATGGAACGCCATTGACGATGCTGTCGAAAAAGCCCTCGCGCCCAGCTTCGCGCGGGAATTGCTGCGCTTCGGCATCGAGCACCAGCGCCTCGCCCGCGCCGCGCCAGATGGCGACAGAAAGATCGCCGGGGCCGGCATCGCCGCTGTCGGAAGAAGGCGCGGTGGCCGGCAGCGGCACCGTGGTGACGGACGGCGGAATCAATGCGGCGACGGCGATGGTCTGCTGCGCCAGCCGCAGCATGTCGGTGTCGTAGAGCTCATTGATTTCGTGCGTGGCGCGCCAGTAGGTGCCGGCGATGGTGATGAGCCACGCAAAGGGCGCGGCCAACAGCACGGCGATGATCAGCCTGCGTTGCAAGGTCATGTTTCGGCATCCACCTGGCCCAGCGCATACCCCGAGCCGCGCACCGTGCGTACGATCTTGGGATGGATCTTCTTGCGCAGATGATGCACGAAGACTTCCAGCGCGTTGCTTTCCAGTTCCGCGTCCCAGTCGTAGAGTTTGTCGCGGATGAAGTCGCGGGTCAGGACGCGATGGGGATGCGTGAGGAACAGCTCAAGCAGCAGGGCTTCGCGCGTGGTCAGGTCCACTTTCTGGCCCTTCCAATGCACTTCGTGCAGGGCAGGGTGGTAATCCAGATCGCCATGGCGCCACACCGGTTCGGGCTTGCCCGCCACGCGCCGTGTGACCGCCCGCAGGCGCGCGGCCAATTCGTCCAGCGCAATGGGTTTGATCAGGTAGTCGTCGGCCCCGGCGTCCAGCCCCGCGATGCGGCTGTCGACGGCTTCGCGCGCGGTCAGGATGACGACGGGTACGCTGCGGCCTGCATTACGCCAGCGGGCCAACAGCGTGACGCCATCCTCAAGGGGCAGGCCCAGGTCCAGCACGACGGCGTCGTAATGGACGACGCCCATCGCATGGTCGCCCTCGCGGCTGCTGGTGAACCAGTCCACGGCATAGCCCAAAAGCCGTAGACCGGATTTCAATCCGTCGCCGATCAGCGGATCGTCTTCAATGATGAGGATTCTCATTTCTTGCCCAGGGGCCCCGTTCGAACGAGATTACCACCGCCCGCTGGTTAATTTGTCATTAAGGTTCGGACCCTAAGCTGCGCTCCATCGTTTTTGGAAACCCTGTCTGCCCGACTGGAAGCCAGCATGCCGCATACCAAGCTCTTAGCCCTGCCGCCCGGACTCTCCGTGGCCTCGCCGTCCTCGACCTCGGTCGCCAGCCTGCACGTGCACGCGCCGGACGATCCGATGCGAGCGCGGATCGAATCGTATATACGGCAGCGCTATCAGCAACGCTTCGGGGCGTCGGTGCATGAATGGCTGCCCACACTGGTCAGCGTGCAGAGGGATGGCGAGATCATGGCGGCGGCCGGCTATCGCGGCGCCGCCGATCCGCTCTTTCTGGAACGCTATCTGGCCGCGCCCATCGAAAAGTACTTGCTGGACGAGGGCGCGCCGGTCGCACGCGGCCGGATCGTCGAAGCCGGCCAGTTCGCCGCCATCCGTCCGGGCGCGGGCCGGCTGCTGGTGCCGCTGCTGGCGCGGCATCTGCACCAGCAGGGTTTCGAATGGGCCGTCAGCACCTTGACCCGCGAACTGCATCAACGCTTCATGCGCATGGGCCTGGCGCATCAACCGCTCTGCGTGGCCACGGCAGACCATCTCAGCGAGCAGGAACGCGCGGACTGGGGCACGTATTACGCGCACGGTCCGCAGGTATTCGCCGGACGACTGCATGCCATCCTGGCGCGTTTTCCGGAGCATGCCGCATGAATACCCAGGACTTTTTCTCGCGGCTGGAAGACCCCTCGCGGGCCACGCAGCCCGCCCTGCGGACCGCCATGCAATCGCTGGATTATGCGGGGCTGGCGGCGCGCGTTGCATCGCGCGTCCAACTGCTGGCGTCTCACCGAGCGCGCGTTGTCGCCTCGTTGATGGATAACGGCGCGGACTGGATCGTCAACGATCTTGCCTGCCTGAAGGCGGGCTTCGTGCATGTGCCCTTGCCGCTGTTCTTCTCGCCCGGACAGTGGCGCGACACATTGAACGCCGCGGGCGTCAACGTCGTCATCGGGCCGGCATCGATACAGCCCTTGTTGCAGGCCTTCGGCTTTGACGTGGTGCAGACGCTGCCCGACCTGTCCACAATGTTCCGGCGTGACGACACGCGGGTGTCCTTGCCCGCCCGCACCGCCAAGATCACGTTCACGTCGGGCTCGACCGGAAATCCCAAGGGGGTTTGCCTGGATGCGAGCGCCATGCTGGCGGTGGCGGCCAGCCTGGCCGAAGCCACTCGGCCGCTGGGCATACACCGCCATCTCACGGCGCTGCCCCTGCCTGTGTTGCTGGAAAACATTGCGGGCGTGTATTCGCCCTTGATCGAAGGCGCGACCGTTTGTGTGCGGCCCTTGAGCGAAGTCGGACTGCAAGGCTCGTCGCGCTTCGATCCCGCTGTGTTTCACCTTGCGCTGATCGGCTCGGACGCGCAAAGCGTCATCGTGCTGCCGCAGATGCTGCGCGCCTACTCGGCATGGTTGCACGCGACGGGCAACAAAGCCTCCGGCGCGTTGCGCTTGATGGCGGTCGGCGGCGCGGCCGTGGGCAAGGAGCTTTTGGAAAGCGCCCGCGCGGTGGGGCTGCCCGCGTATGAGGGGTATGGACTGTCGGAAGCCTGCTCGGTGCAGACCTTGAACCTGCCCGGCGCGGATTGCGCGGGCTCCTGCGGAAAGCCGCTGCCGCACGCGCGGCTGCGCGTGGCCGCCGATGGCGAGATCGAAGTCGCGGGCGCGCATGCGCTGGGCTACCTGGGCGAACTGACCGCGCCGCGCGAATGGCTGCCGACCGGCGACCTGGGACATCTGGACGATGCAGGCTTTCTGCACGTCCAGGGGCGCAAGAAAAACGTGCTGATCACGGGCTACGGCCGCAACGTATCGCCCGAGTGGATCGAGCTTGGCCTGACGGGCCAGCCGGCCATCGCGCAGGCGGTCGTGCTGGGCGAAGGACAGGCCCGATTGGGCGCGGTGATCTGGCCGCTGGGCGCTGCCAGCGACCAGGCCATCCAGAGCAGTATCGACCGCCTGAACGCCACGCTGCCGGACTACGCGCGGGTAGGGCCCTGGATGCGCGCCCGCGCGGAATTCAGCGCGGCCAGCGGCTTGAGCACGCCGAACGGACGCGCGCGCCGCGCCGCCGTGGCGGACCTGCATGCCGATCTATTTTCGCGGAATTCCGCACAACCAACGGTTTGAACGACCATGACATTCTTCGAAAGATTGCTGCACGACACCCGCGCAGGCCGGGAATCTCTGGTGGCCACGCCCATCATCCAGGACTGCCTGCGCGGCGAGGTTTCGCGTGACGCCTACACGGCGTTCTTGCGCGAGGCTTATCACCACGTCACCCACACCGTGCCGCTGATGCGGCTGCTGCGCACGCGCATGCCCAGCCGGCTGGCATGGATGCAGGAGGCCATTGATGAGTACATCGATGAGGAAACGGGGCATGACGAGTGGATACTCAATGACCTGCGCGCGCTGGGCGACGATGCGGACGCCGTGCGCGCGGCGGGGCCGGGGCCGCAGACCGAGGTCATGGTGGCCTATGCCTACGACACGATTGCACGCAAGAACCCGCTGGGATTTTTCGGCATGGTGCACGTGCTGGAAGGCACCAGCGTTGCGCTGGCGCTGAATGCCGCCGACCAGATCCAGCGGGTGCTGGCCTTGCCGCCGTCCGCATTCAGCTACCTGCGTTCGCATGGCACCTTGGATCAGGAACACACCGCGCATTTCGCCGACCTGATGAACCAGCTGAACGACCCCGCCGATCAGGCCGCCGTGATACACGCGGCCAATATGTTCTATCGGCTGTATGGCGCGATCTTCCAGGCTTTGCCACGCGGCAGGGCGCAAGGGGCCGGCGCATGAGCCCGCGCAATGCATCCGTGGTGCTGACCGGCGCGGCAGGCGGGTTGGGCAGTGCGATTGCGCGGCGGCTGGTGGACGAAGGCGCGCGGCTGTTGCTGGTGGGCCGCACGGCGGGACCGTTGCTGGCGCTGGCGCAATCCCTGAACGCGGGCGCCGCCGATCGCATGCGCGTGGATGCGCTGGTCGTGGACGTCACCACCGACGGCGGCCGCGCGGCGATTGTCGATGCCGCCGCCGCGCGGGACGTGAACGTGCTGATCAACAATGCGGCCGTCGCTGCATTTGGGCCGGCTCAACAATTGCAGGCGGACGAGGCATGCCGCGTGATGGACACCAACGTGGTCGCGCCCATGATGTTGATCGCCGGCATGTTGCCGATGCTGCGCTCGCGGCCGCACGCGCAGGTGCTCAACATCGGTTCGACGCTGGGCAGCTTGGGCGTGCCGGGGTTTTCGGCATACGGGGCAAGCAAGGCCGCGCTTCGGCTTTACACCGAGGCGCTGCGCCGTGAGTTGGCGGACACCAGCGTCCGGGTGCAGTACTACGCGCCCCGCGCAATCGACACGCCGTTCAATTCGCCGGAGGTCATGGCGTTCAACCAGGAGACCGGTTCGGCCAGCGATACGCCCGAGGCGATTGCCGCCAACGTCGTACGCATGCTGCAACGAGAATCCCGCCAAGGTTTTGCGGGCGGCGTCGAGGCCATTGCCGCGCGGCTCAATGGCTTGTGTCCGGAATGGCTGGACGGCGCGTTCGCCAAACATCGCCGCGCGCTGATGAATTCAAAATTTCTTTCAGGATCTTCGTCATGAAACTTACCCCTTCTTTGCGCGCTGGCTGGACCCATCTGCTTGCGGGCGTGACCCTGTCTTTCGTCGCGCTGGCGGCTTGCCCGCTTGCCAGCGCCGCACCCGCCGAGCTGGACCAGGGCATCCATGCGCTGCAAACGGACTGGGCCACGATCCAGTACCAGACGCCCGCCGATCAGCGCGCAGGCCGCTTCGAAACGTTGTCGCAGCAGGCGCATGCGCTGACCGCGCGCTATGCCGGCAGCGCCGAGCCGCATATCTGGGAGGGCATCATCCTCAGTTCCTGGGCCAACGCCAAGGGCGGGATGGGCGCGTTGAGCCTGGCCAAGCAGGCCCGCGCGGAATACGAGTCCGCCATCCAGATCGACCGCAAGGCGCTGGGCGGTTCGGCATTGAGCAGCCTGGGCGTGCTGTATTACAAGGTGCCCGGCTGGCCCGTGGGGTTCGGCGACAACAAGAAGGCCGAGGGGCTGCTGCAAGAAGCATTGGCGATCAATCCGAACGGCATCGACACCAACTACTTCTATGCGGATTACCTGGTCTATCGCAATCGCAAACCCGAGGCCGTGCCCTACCTGGAAAAGGCGCTGAATGCAGCGCCGCGTCCGGGGCGGGAATCGGCGGACGCAGGCCGCCGCGCCGAGGCGAAGGCGTTGCTGGATTCGATACGGTAAGGATGGGGCGGCGGCGCGTCAGCGTGCGTTAGCTGCTGGCCGACAGGCGCGGCGCGTCAGCGACTGCGATGCGCCCGCCGTTTCATCGCGGCACGCCCGCGTCGAACACGATGTCGGCGGCGGGCACCGCCACGATCGGTACGCCGAAGCTGGTGATGCCCGACAGCGTGGCGTTGTGATGGATACGGATCTGGGCGCCCGACGCGTGCGGTTTGTCGCACGTGGTGTGCGCGTCGGCGGCCA
Organism: Achromobacter piechaudii NBRC 102461; assembly: GCF_001571245.1. Lineage (GTDB taxonomy): Bacteria > Pseudomonadota > Gammaproteobacteria > Burkholderiales > Burkholderiaceae_B > Achromobacter > Achromobacter piechaudii. The sequence continues at coordinate 727,091 of NZ_BCTK01000006.1, forward strand.
GCGTCACCGGGTAGCCCTGGGCAGCCGCGCGCCGCACGGTGGTGTCCACGCAGAATTCCGTCGCGTAGCCGCATACCGCCAGCGCCGTCACGCCGGCCTCGGACAGCGTCTGCCCCAGATCGGTGCGCAGGAATGAATCCGGGGTGGTCTTGCGCACGCGCAGATCGGTGGACGCGGGGCGCAGCCGCAGATCCAGCTCCCATCCCGGCTGGCCGTGCGCCAGATCCCCGCCCGGGGACTCGTGCTGCACGTAGATGACTGGTGCGCCCGACCGGCGCGCGCGCTCGGCAAGTTCGTTGATGCGGTCCAGCACGGCGTCGGCATCGGCCGGCGCCGGCTGCGTTTCGAACAGGGCGCGCTGCACGTCGATGATGATCAGGGCGGTGGTCATGGGTCGGTCGGGGAAGGGGAGAAGCTGGGAGTCTACCGCCGCTAGTCGCGCGCTTGGCGAGCGCCATCAATAATGATTACAATTCCCATTCTTAAAAATCTGGGTAGCGCTCGCCACCGCCATGTCGTCCTTGGAATCTCTGGAGCACCGCGAGCTTGGCTTGCTCTATCGTGACCACCACGGGTGGTTGCGTGGATGGCTGCTACGGCGGCTGAAGGTGCCGGCCGAGGCCGCGGATCTGGCGCAAGACACCTTCCTGCGCCTGCTGGCTTCGCCGGCGTCGATGGCGCAGTTGCAAGGTGTGCGGCAACCGCGCAGCTTCCTGGCGACGGTGGCGCAGCGTACGCTGGTCGACCACGTCCGCCGGCAGGTGCTGGAACGCGCCTGGCTCGAAACCTTGGCGCAGCAGCCCGAGGCCCATGCCATTTCCCCCGAGACGCAAGCCATCCTGCTGGAAACCATCCGCGAGATCGACGCCATGCTGCACGGCCTGGGGCCCAAGGTGCGGCGCGCCTTCCTGATGTCCCAGCTGGAAGGCGCGCGCTATGCCGACATCGCCTTGCAGTTGGGTGTCACCGTCAGCTCAGTAAAGAAATACATGGCGCGCGCCACCGAGCATTGCCTCGTGTACGCCCTGCAAAGGCAGTAGGCAGCCCCATGGCGGACAAGACGATAGCCACAGCCGCGCAATGGTACGCGCGCTTGTGCGCGGACGACGTCAGCGCGGCCGATGTGGCGGCGCACGGGCGTTGGCTGGCGGCAGATCCCGAACACGCGCGCATCTGGCGCCAGGTGGAACGGCTGCGCGGCACGCTGGGCGCTGCGCCCGCGCGGCTGGCCGCCGACACCTTGAGCCGGGCCGATCACCACTTCGCACGCCGGCGTGCCGTGCTGCGCAACAGCCTGGGCGCGGTCGCACTGTTGGGCGCGGGCGGCGTGTTGACGTGGCGCGTCTTGCCGGTCGAGCAGATGCTGGCGGGCTATCTGGCTGACTACCGCATGGGCACGGGCGAACGGCGCGAACTGTTGCTGGCGGACGGCACGCTGCTCTGGCTGGACAGCGCCAGCGCGGTGGACGTGACCATGGACGCGCGCGGCCGCCGCATCACGGTGCATGCTGGCGAAGTCCTGATCGATACCGAAGGCGCCGCGCCGGGCCTGCCGCCGCTTCAGGTCGCCACCCGGCACGGCGTCGTGCGGCCACTGGGCACGCGCTTCACCGTCAACCGCCAGGACGATATGACGCGTGTTGCGGTGCTGCGCCATGCCGTCGAACTTTGGCCCGAGGGCGGCGGCCCGGCGCTGCGGCTCAACGCGGGCGAACAGGGCGTGTTGCAGGCGGCCGCCGCGCGCCATGATGGCGCCATCACCGGCGAGCCCGACGCCTGGACGCGCGGCCTGCTGGTGGTGGACGGCCTGACGCTTGCCGACTTCGTGGCCCGTCTGGACCGCTATCGCCCAGGGCGCCTGCGCTGCGACGAGGCGGTGGCGCAGTTGCGCGTGTCGGGCGCGTATCCCATCGACGATACCGACCGCGCGCTGGCCGCCGTGGAACGCGCTTTGCCCGTGCGCGTGTCCCGCTACACGCGCTATTACACGCGGATCGTTCCCCGAAGCTGATTTTTTTCGCCAGGCATTGTCCTTTTTTCCGTGCTCGTTCGACTTGGCAGGGATTACGTCGGAATGATTCACGGAAACCTCGATCCCATGCCTTTCTCTTTGCCTGCCCATCGCCATCCCGCCACCTTGGCGCCCGTTGCGTGCGCCGTCTTCGCCGCATTGACGGCGCTGGCCTTCGCTCCGCCCGCGTGGGCGCAAACACCCGACACGGCCGCCACGGTGCGCCGCTATGACGTGCCGGCCGGGCCGCTGGGGCTGGCGCTCAGTCGCTATGCCGCGCAGGCGGGGGTGGTCCTGTCCTTCGACGCGGCGCTGACGCAAGACAAGCAGAGCGCGGGGCTGCAAGGGGAATACGGCATCGCCTCGGGTTTGGCGGCGATGCTGGCGGGCACGGGGCTGGAGGCTGTCAGCCAGGGGGGCAATAACTACGGCCTGCGGCGCGCCGCGACGCAGACGCTTGCGCCCGTCGAGGTGCTGGGCTCGCGCGAGCCCGCGCCCAGCGAAGGCACGGACTCGTATACGGTGGGCCTGTCCACCACCGCCACTAAGCTGCCGATGACCTTGCGCGAGACACCGCAATCGGTGTCGGTGATGACGCGCCAGCGCCTGTCGGACCAGGGCCTGAATACGCTGGAAGACGCCATCGCCAACGCGCCCGGCCTGACCTTCAAGAAGAAGGGATCGGCCGATGACAACGAAAAGGGCCTGTACGCGCGCGGCATGGAAATCACCAACATGCAGGTGGACGGTGTGCCCACGCACAAGGACTTCAATGCGCTGGGCCTGGACACCGCGCTGTACGACCGCATCGAAGTCGTGCGCGGTTCCACCGGCCTGTTGAACGGCGCGGGCAACCCGGCCGCCTCGATCAACCTGGTGCGCAAGCGCCCCACGCCCGAGTTTCAGGCCAGCGTGGGCGCGGCGGTGGGGTCGTGGGACTACCGCCGTACGGAATTTGACCTGGGCAGCCCGCTCGATGAGGCCGGCAAGCTGCGCGGCCGGGTGGTCGGCGCATGGCAGGAGGGCGGCTCGTTCATCGACCGCGTCAAGCAGGATTCGCAACTGCTGTACGGCGTGATCGAAGCCGACCTGGGCGAGCGCACCTTGCTGACCGTGGGTGGCGAGTACCAGCGCAAGCATTGCACGGCGTGCTCGTATTTCGGTTTTCCGGCGGTGTATGCCGATGGCTCGAAGACGGATTTCCGCCAGAGCTTCAATTCGGCCACCGACTGGAGCCGCCAGACGCGCACGCGCTACAACGTGTTCGCCACGCTGGACCATGAGTTCGCGCCCTTGTGGAAAGGGTCGTTGACCGTGTCGCGCACGGGCGATGACAACGACCGCACCTATGGCTGGTTCAGCAGCAACGGCTGGGCGGATCCGACCACGGGGCGGGGCGCGTCGGTGTGGGTGGCTAAATGGCCGATCCCCAAGACGCAGAACGCGGTGGACGCCAGCCTCAGTGGGGCCTTCAATGCGTTCGGCCGCCAGCACGACGTGGTGATCGGGGCCAGCGCCTCGCGCACCCGGGGCGACTACGACATGTACCCGCTGTGGACCGCGCCGGGCTATGACGCAAAGATTCCCGACATCCGTGGCTGGAACGGCGACATGCCGGAACCCGACTGGCAGACCACGGGCAAGCGCGACTACACCGAGAAGCAGTCATCGATCTATGGCGCGCTGCGGCTGCGTCCGACCGATGCGCTGTCGCTGGTGCTGGGCTCGCGCGTGACGTGGTGGGACCAGCAGGCGTCCTACCAATACAACGATGGCTCGTCGTACCCGGACAATATGCGCGAGCAGGGCGTCTACACGCCCTACGCCGGGCTGGTCTATGACCTGACGCCGACGCTGTCGGCTTATGCCAGCTACACCAGCATCTTCCAGCCGCAGCAGGCGCAGAATGTGTCGGGCGGCGTGCTGGAACCCATCAAGGGCAACACCTACGAGATCGGCCTGAAGTCCACCTGGCTCGATGGCCGCCTGAACGGGTCGGTGGCCTTGTTCCGCACGCGCCAGGACAACTACGCCATGATCGACGGCGACAAGCTGGCGCCCAATGGCGACAACGCCTATGTGGCCGCCGACGGCGCGGTCTTACGCGGCGTCGAGGCCGAACTCAGCGGCGAACTGACGCCCGGCTGGCAGATGCAGTTGTCGTATGCCTATGTCGACCGCCGCCTGCCCCAAGGCTTCATCACGCAGGTGGGCCTGCCGCGCCACATCGCCAAGCTGTACACCACCTATCGTCTGCCGGGCGATCTGAGCGCGCTGACGGTCGGCGGCGGCCTGCGTTGGGAAAGCGCCAGCAACTATTCCAGCCGTGGCCCTGGCGGCCAGCAGGCCGAAGCATCGCAAAGCGGCTATGCGCTGGTGGACCTGATGGCCCGCTATCAATTCACCCGCCAATGGTCGGCCACCTTGAATCTGAACAACGTGTTCGACAAGAAGTACTACGCCAGCACGAACGTCTACAGCAACTACTACGGCGCGCCGTTCAGCGCCATGCTGGGCGTCAACTATCGGTATTGACGCCGGGTGCGTCGCCAGCGCGCGCCGACGGGGTAAAGTTGACGCCTTTCCCCGATACCCGCAACGGCATGACGACGCTATCCCCGGTCAGGACCGCATCATGGTGAAGACGTTCGAGCTGGACACGCTCAGGATGCGGATGGCTGACGCCGCCTATGCCCGGCTGGATCTGCACCAGCGCATCCAGCGCGCGCTGCGCGCGTTGATCCTGGACGGCGCATTGGCCTCCGGGGTGAAGCTGCCCGCCACGCGCGGGCTGGCGCAGTCTTTGGGCGTGGCGCGCGACACCGTCGAGTACGCCTATGCACAGTTGCATCGAGATGGCTATATCGCGCGGCGCGCAGGCTCGGGCACCTATGTGTCCGACACGATGGGCGCGGCGTTGCGGGGGGCCTCTCGCGGGAACATCAAGCCGCGACGCGCTCGCGGTGCAGACCAGTCGGGCGTGCCGGCGCGGGCCGGTGATGGCCTCAGTCTGCGCGGCGCGCAGATCGACGGCAGCGGCGGCGTGGCCGATCAGCAGGCCGTCAAGGCCTTCGCCACGGGCCTGCCCGAAACGCGCACCTTTCCCGTCGATGTCTGGCAACGCTTGCAGCGCCAGGTGCTGAAAGAACATCGCGCGCACCTGCTGCTGCACGGCGATCCGCAGGGCGCGGAGCCATTGCGCCAGGCCATTGCCGATTACCTGAACCTGGAACGCGGCGCGCGCGTGTCGGCGGACCAGATCCTGGTGTTGAGCAGCACGCGGCAGGCGCTATACCTGTGCGCGCAGCTGCTGGTGGATGCGGGCCAGCCCATCCTGATGGAGAACCCGGGCTACTTCGGCGCGCGCAAAGCCTTCGAGGCCGCACAGGCCCGCATCGTGCCGATCGATGTGGACGCGCAAGGCATCCGCGTGGACCTGCTGCGGCGGGACCGCAGCGGCGCCCGCTGCGTGTACGTGACGCCATCGCACCAGTATCCGACGGGCGCGACGCTGTCGCTGGAACGCCGCCTGATGCTGACGCGCTGGGCCCAAGAGAACCGCCGCTGGATCATCGAAGACGACTACGACAGCGAATTCCATTACGACGGCCTGCCCACCGCCTGCGTGCAGGGCGTGGATCAGTTTCAACGCACCTTGTACGTGGGCACGTTCAGCAAGACGCTGTACCCCGGCCTGCGCGTGGGCTACATGGCGCTGCCGGCCGGGCTGGTCGGCGCATTCGCCCGCGCGCGCAGCATCATGGACGGGCACACGCCGCAGATCCAGCAACTGACGCTGGCGCGCTTCATGGAAGACGGCCACTACAACGCGCACGTGCGCGCGATGCGCAAGCTGTACGCGGCGCGCCGGGCCTGCATGCTGGAGGCGATTGGCCGGCATCTGGCGGGCATCGTCACCGCCATCAAGCCACCGGGCGGCTTGCAGGTGCCGTGCTTGCTGCAAGCGGGCTGGACGGAGGCACAGACCTGCCGGCTGGCGGCGCAGGCGGGGCTGGTGCTGCCGGGCATCAGCCGCCTGTATGCGGGCGCCGAACGTCTGGAAGGGTGGTTGCTGGGTTACGCATCGCTGACCGAGCACGAGATCGAGACCGCCGTGCTGCGCCTGCGCAACGCCTTGGCCTCGGGTCGGTAAGCGGCGGCAGGCTACGGCTTGGCCGGGCTGCCGATCAGCGTGCGATGGCCGCCGTGGATCAGCAGATGCGCGGTCAAGCCGGCCACCAGCCCCCAGAACGCGCCGCCCACGCCCAGCAAGGTCACGTTCGCGGCGGTGGCCAGGAAGGTGACCAGCGCGGTCTCGCGAGTGCGGGCGTCGGCCATGGCGTTGGCCAGGCTGCCGCCGATGGCGCCCAGCAGCGCAAGCCCCGCCAGCGTGGTGATGAAGGCCTTGGGCAGCACCATGAACAAGGTGGCCAGCGTGACGCCGAAGGTGCCGACCAGGATGTAGAACAGTCCGCAGGCCAGGCCCGCGATGTAGCGCTTGCGGGGGTCGGGATGCGCGTCGGGGCCGGTGCAGATCGCCGCCGTGATCGCCGCCACGTTGAAGGCGTGCGAGCCGAACGGCGCCATCAGCAGCGAGCCCAGGCCCGTCGTGACCAGGATGGGATCTGCGCGCGTCTTGAAGCCATCATGGCGCAGCACCAGCATGCCGGGCATGTACTGGCCCGTCAGCGTGATGATGAACAAGGGCAGCGCCACGCCCAGCAGCGCATTCAGAGAGAACCGGGGAACTTCGAAGATCGGCTCGGCCAGGCTCAGATGCACGCTTGAGAAATCGATACGGCCCTGCACAACCAGCATCGCCAGCCCGATGACGAGGATGCCGACCACGGCAAAGCGCGAGGTGAATCGCTTGAGCAGCGCATACGAGATCAGCAGCACGATGACCAGCAGCGGGTCGACGCTGGCGCCGCCGAAGGCATTGATCCCGAACTGAAGCAGGATGCCGGCCAGCAGACCCGCCGCGATGCCGCCAGGAATCAGACGGACCAGCTTTTCGAATGCGCCCGTCATGCCCAGCACCACGAAGCCCAGCGCCGAAATCATATAGGCCCCGATGACTTCGCCATACGGCGTGAACGGCATGACCGTGGCCAGGAACGCGACGCCGGGCGTGGACCACGCCGTGATGATCGGTTCCTTGTAGCGCCAACTCAGCCACGCGCCCGTGACACCCACGCCCACGGACACCGACCACACCCATGAGGCGGTCTGCGCCGGTGTCAGCCCGGCCAGCTCGGCCGCCTGGAACACCAGCACGAAGGTGCCGCCGTAGTTGACCAGCACGGAGATAAGCGCCGCGACGGTCGGCGAGAAAAAGTCGGCGGCGCGCAGGCTGGCCGGCGATGGGCTCATGAAATCACTCCACAGGTTGCAAGCCCCTGGCCCGCATCGTGTCGATGCCGGGGGGCGGAAAGCGCAAGTGTAGGAGTGCAGTGGCCTGTTTATTCAGGCCACTTTTCTGGATACCGCCAGACCACTTAATTGCAGCGCTGGGTGGGCAGGTCGTAGCCGATGGTGATGGCGGTGGCCGGCACGTCCTTGAAGGCGGCTTCGGCAACCTTGTCGAAGCGGGTCTCGCAATTGAACTTGGTGTTCATCACGTAGTCCTCGCCCGCCGCCTCTTTCATCTGGGTTTCCCATTGATCGGCGGCGTCCAGCGCCTTGCCATCGACCAGCACCATTTCCAACAGCACTTCCACCGCGCCCGACGAACGGGGCGCCGACCACAGCGCATAGGCGGACGGGTCCGCCGCGTTGCCGCATTGCGACAGGCAGTCGGCCGTGTAGCGCAGGCCCCGGCCGAACGCGCCCGGGGTGATCGGCTGGCCGACCTTGGGCGCGTCCTCGCCGATGAAGCTTTGCAGGTCGGGCTGGCAGCCCTTGGCCAGATCCATGCGCAGCGCGGTGACCTTGCCGTTGCCGATCGTGGCGGTGATCTGGCAGTTCTGCACGCGGAATATGTGGTCGTTGCCGAAGGACTCGCGCGGCACGCCCGCGATGGATTCGAAGTAGCGCTGATTGGTGCCCAGCATGTCGCCGTTGAACACTTCCTTTACCGTCGCGGCCTGGGTCGCGCTTGCGCCGGCCAGCAGGATACCCAGGGTCAAGGCCTTGATTTTCATACGAATGACGCTCCGTGGTGGGGGATGGCGTGCCTGTCGCGGTTTCGCAAAAGGCGGGTTTGCACGCGCATGCTGCCACAAAGCGGGGCGGTTCGTGTGAGGCGCAGGGTGCGCATCCCCCGACCCTCACTTCTTATTGTTATTGCCCGCCAGCGCCGCCGTGATGCCCAGCGCGATCAGCATCGCGCCGCCCACGTAGCGTTCGAAGTGCAGATAGCCCCGGCTGCGGCGCAGCCAACGGCCGGCTGCGCTGGCCGCCAGCGCGTAGCAGGCGTCGCTGATCAGGCCCAGCAGGACGAACACCAGTCCCAGAAAGACGACTTGCGAGGCGACATGGCCCCGGCTGACATCCACGAACTGCGGCAGGAAGGCCAGGAAGAACAGCGCCGTCTTGGGATTGAGCAGGTTGATGATGAAGCCATCTCGAAACAGATGGCCATAACGCCGCGCCTTGGGCGGCGCATCCAGCGCGGCCGCGACAGGGCGCGTGCAGATTTTCTTCACGCCCAGCCAGATCAGATACGCGGCGCCCGCGTACTTCACGATGCTGAACGCCAGCGCCGATGACGCCAACAGGGCCGACAGGCCCAGCGCTGCCGCCAACACGTGCACCAGCGTTGCCGTGTGGATGCCCAGGTCGGACACCAGCCCGGCCTTGCGGCCTTGTTCGATCGACTGCGTGATGATGTAGAGCACGGCGGGGCCGGGTATGGCCAGCAGGATCAGGGCAGCGCTGACGAACAGCATCAGGTCGGCAGTGCTGGGAATCACGAATACCATGGCCGGATCTCCGAAAGGGGCGGCGAGCAGGGGGGACGGGGGTGGATAACTGTACCTCGCCGCCACGCATCTCGGCGAGCTACCCCAGCGCCGTATCCAGCAGCGTCATCAGCACAAAGCCTAGCATCAGGCCGCTGGTGGCCCAGGCTTCATGGCCCTTGCGATGGGATTCCGGAATGATTTCATGGCTGATGACGAACAGCATCGCGCCCGCCGCGAAGCCCAGTCCCCAGGGCAGCAACTGCGCGGATCCGCCCACCAGCGCCGCGCCCAGCACCGCGCCGATGGGTTCCACCAGGCCGGAGGCCGCGCCCAGCGCAGCCGCGAAGCCGCGCGAGTAGCCCGCCGCCCGCAGCGCGATGGCGATGACCAGCCCTTCGGGCACATCCTGGATCGAAATGCCCAGGGCCAGCGCGCTGGCGCGCAGCGCGTCGTTGCCCGCGTAGCCCACACCGATGGCCAGGCCTTCCGGAAAATTGTGCAGGGTGATGGCGAACGCGAACAGCCAGGCGCGCCGCAACGCGCGCGCGTCCTTGCCTTCCTTGCCCTTGATGAAATGCTCGTGCGGAATGCGCTGGTCCATCAGCATCAGCGCGCCCGCGCCCAGCAGGATCGCCGCGCCTACCGTCAAGCCGGCTGCCCAGCGTCCCAAGCCCAGCTCGCTCGCCGCGCCCAGCGCGGGTATCACCAGTGAAAAGGCGCTGGCGGCCAGCATGATGCCCGCGCCAAAGCCCAGCATCGTGTCCTGCGTGCGGTCGGACAGCGTGCGGCAGAACAGGATCGGCAAGGTGCCGAGCGCCGTGGCCCCTGCCGCCGCAAGGCCGCCCAGCAAGGCGTCGCCGACGACCGGGTGATGCGTGTGCAGCAAATGCCAGCCTTGATAGAACGCGGCAATGCCGGCCAGCGCCAGGAACGTCCACATGCCGCGTTTGAGCGGAGACATGCGGACGGCGGGGCCGGCCTCGTCGCGCGGGCGTATGTCCGGATGCATCGGTTGCCTCAGCTTGGAATGACGGGCCGGGGTCGGACCGCGCGAGCGGGTTGCGGGCACTGCGCCATGCTGTTCTCCCTTAGCGCACGCCGAAGGGATCAGCGGCGTGGCAGGCCGTTCAGCAATCGGCGTGCCCGCAGCAGGTGATCCGCGATGGGTGTTGGAGCAGCCAGGTTGCCGCGCGTCTGGATGGTTGCTGCGCACGCGGCTCCGGGACTAAGCTGGCGACTGGCTATCGACAGCGGCGCAGGCGGTTTCGGTCAGCATCGGCCCCGAACCCGCGCGCCACAAGGAGAGCAGCATGCGGCATGCGGTAGATCTGTCCGGGCGCGTGGCGATTGTCACGGGCGCCAATTCAGGAATCGGGCGCGGCATCGCGCTGGAGCTGGCGGCGGCGGGGGCGAAGGTGGTGGTCAATCACCGGCCAAATGAAGATTCCGAACGCCGCGCAGCCGAGGTGGTGCAGCAGATCGTCGACGCGGGCGGCCAGGCGGTGGCGGCGGCGGCCGACATCAGCCGCGAAGACGACGTCGATCATTTGTTCCGCGTGGCGGCGGACCATTTCCAGGGGCTGGACATCCTGGTCAACAACGCCGGCATCGAGCAACCGGCCGCCATCCAGGACATGACGCTGGCGCAATGGCAGAAGGTGATCGACACCAACCTGACCGGCCAATTCCTGTGCGCCCGCGCGGCCTCCCGGGTGTTCCTGAACCGGCAAGCGCCGCCACCCGCCGGCGAGGCCGCCGGAAAAATCGTCTTCATCAGTTCGGTTCATGAGGTCATCCCCTGGGCCTTTCAATCGAACTATGCGGCGTCCAAAGGCGGCGTGTCCTTGTTGATGCAGTCGCTGGCGCAAGAGCTTGCGCCGATGAAGATCCGCGTCAATTCCGTGGCGCCGGGCGCCATTCGAACGCCCATCAATGCGCCTGCGTGGAACACGCCGGAAAGCCTCGCGTCGTTGCTCAAGCTGATTCCGTATGGCCGCATCGGCGAACCCGAGGACGTGGCGCGCGCGGTGGCGTGGCTGGCCAGCGACGATTCCGATTACGTCACCGGCTCGACCCTGTTCGTCGATGGCGGCATGACCTTGTATCCCGGCTTTCGCGGGGCGGGTTGAGCCATGTCCAAACCCATCGAGGACTATGGCTTGATCGGCAACATGCTGTCGGCCGCGCTGGTCGCGCGCGACGGCTCGATCGACTGGCTCTGCCTGCCGCACTTTGATTCCCCCGCCTGCTTTGCGGCCTTGCTTGGCAATGAAAGCCATGGCCACTGGCTGCTGGCGCCCGAGGGCACGGGCCACACCAGCACGCGCCGCTATCTGCCGGACACGGCGGTATTGGAAACGCGGCACGAGACCCCCACCGGCGCGGTGCTGGTCTATGACTTCATGCCCCTTAGCGACGACGAGGAGCGCGTGGACGTCGTGCGCATCGTGCAGGGCGAGTCGGGGCAGGTGGACATGCGGATGGACCTGATCCTGCGCTTCAACTACGGGCAGGCGGTGCCGTGGGTGCGGCGGCGCGACTATGGCCTGAGCGCCATCGCGGGGCCGGACGCCGTCGAATTGCACACGGCGGTGCCCTTGCAGGGGCGTGACATGAAAAGCGTGGCGGCCTTCCAGGTGCGCAAGGGCGACACGGTGCCGTTCACGCTGTCGTATCACCGGTCGCACAAGACGCCGCATTTCGTGCCGGATCGCTTGGAAAGCATGGACCGCACAGTGGCGTGGTGGCACGAATGGGCCAAGCGCTGCCATTGGGACAACGGGCCGGGGCGGCGGCGCGATGCGGTCGTCAGGTCGCTCATCACGCTCAAGCTGCTGACGTTCCAGCCGACGGGCGGCATCGTCGCCGCGCCCACCACCTCGCTGCCCGAGCAACTGGGCGGCACCCGCAATTGGGACTATCGCCATTGCTGGCTGCGCGACTCCGCGCTGACCCTGTATGCGCTCTTGAACGCCGGCTATCGGGAAGAGGCCGAAGCGTGGCGCCAATGGCTGTTGCGCGCGGCGGCGGGGCACCCCAATCAGCTTCAGATCATGTATGGCATTGCCGGTGAACGCTGGCTGCCCGAACACGATATTCCCTGGCTGCCCGGCTACGAGGGCAGCGCGCCCGTGCGCCTGGGCAATGCGGCGGCCGGGCAGATGCAGCTGGACGTCTATGGCGAACTGATCGAAACGCTGCACGCCGCGCGGGTCGCCGAACTGGCGCCGCTGGCCGAGGCATGGCGCATGCAGAAAGTGCTGCTTACGCCGCTTGAAGAACTGTGGCGCGAGCCCGACCACGGCATCTGGGAAATGCGCGGGCCGCCGCGCGCGTTCACGCATTCGCGGCTGATGTGCTGGGTGGCGCTGGACCGCACGTTGAAATCCTGCGAACGCTTCGGCCTGGATGGGCCGGTGGAGCGATGGCGCGCGCTGGCCGCCGAGATCCGCGAGGACATCTGTAAGAACGGCTTCGACGCGCAGCGCAACACCTTCGTCCAGTACTACGGCGGCACCGCGCTGGATGCGAGCCTGCTGCTGATTCCGCAGGTTGGCTTCCTGCCGGCCGACGACCCGCGCGTGACCGGCACCATACAGGCCGTCGAACGCGAACTGCTGCGTGACGGGCTGCTGCTGCGTTATTCCACGCAGCACAGCGACGACGGCCTGCCCGGCGACGAAGGCGCGTTCCTGGCGTGCAGCTATTGGCTGGCCGATGCGTACATCATGCAAGGCCGGCTGGACGACGCGCATCGCCTGTTCGACCATCTGCTGTCGCTGCGCAATGACCTGGGCCTGCTGGCCGAGGAATACGATGTGGCGCGCAAGCGGCTGGTGGGCAATTTCCCGCAGGGGTTCTCGCACATCGGCCTGGTCAACACGGCCTACAACCTGAGCGCGGCGGGTGGGCCGGCGCATCAGCGTTCGTCCAGGGATGCGCCGCAGGATTGACGCGGCGGCGCGTTCGCGGTCAGCGGCCGATAGGGCGGGCCGGGTTGCCCGCCACCGTGGCCGAAGCGGGCACGTCTCGCGTGACGACGCTGCCCGCGCCGATGATCGCGTGATCGCCCACCGTGATGCCGGGCAGCAGGATCGCCCCGGCGCCGATCCACACGTTGCGGCCGATGCGTATCGGGCGACCGAACTCCAGCCCGGCCGCGCGCGAGGCCGCATCGCGCGGATGGTCCGCCGCCATGATCTGCACGGCCGGTCCGATCTGTGTGCCGTCGCCGATGTCGATGCGGGCCACGTCCAGGATGACGCAATTGAAATTCATGAAGACGTCGACACCCAGGTGGATGTTGCAGCCGTAATCGCAATGAAACGGCGGCCGCACCACCGCGCCGCGTCCCACTTCGCCCAGGCGTTCGACGAGCAGCGCGTGGCGCTCGGCGGCAGGCGCGGCCAGCGCGGCGTTGTATCGCACCAGCCAGGCTTTGGTGGCGGCCTGCTCGGCCTGGATGTCGGGGTCGGTCGGGTCGTAGAGCGCTCCTTCCAGCATTTTTTTGATTTCGGGTCCTGGACGCAGGCGTGGCATGGCGGCTCCTTGTGTGCAAGAGGCCAGATCAGCAAGCGGCGTGCCCAAGCCATCGGGCCGCGCACCGTCGGATAGGTCGTTTCGTCCCGATACAATTCCTTCAAACATGAACGACCCGCATGCCCTAGGATTCCGCCTCATAGGCCGGCCATCCGTCTTCTGCGTACGCTTGAAAGCGCCGGAAGACGAGCAACGCCGCTGGCCATTTTCCCGCCCTTTGTCTGCCCGCCGTGCATCACGGCGCTGGTGACCCGGCCTGGGCGGTCAAACATATAAACGCCGCGTGATGCGGCATGAGCACCATGACGAAGATTCTTGTTGTCGACGATCAGCCGATGCTGATCGAGATGTTGAGTGAACTGCTCGGCGCGGAAGGTTATGACGTGACGACGCACACCGACGGTCTGACGGCGTTGCAGCAGATGCTGAATCTGCGCCCGGATGTCGTGATCACCGACTTCTCCATGCCCGGCATGCACGGCGGCGCATTGCTGACTGCCATGCGCGAAAACGCTTATCTGAGCGACACGCCCGTGCTGGTCCTGAGCGGCCGCTCCGAATACGAAGTCGGCGAATCGTGCGTGGGCTATGCGGCCTACCTGCGCAAGCCGGCCGAGCCTGCCGAGGTGCTGGAGACCGTGCGCCGCCTGGCTCCTGCGGCGGCCGCGTCCGCGCCCGCCGCGCCGGTCCGCCCCGCGCGGCATCGCGCCGATACGGACGGGCTGGACGCGCCCCTGCGCAAGACCACGTCCAGCGCCGCGCACGCACCAGCGGTGTACTTCGCGTAGGCAATCAGGCGGTGGCCACGCGCCACCGCCGTCCGATGCCTGCGCGGCGGCCGGTCATCAGAAGCGGTAGCGCACGTCCAGCGTGCCCGTGTTCTGACGGTTGCCATCCCCGAATTGTCCGCCGTAGCTCACGCCGACCGTGGTGCGCTTGCTGACTTCCATTCCTACGGCCAGCTCGATCACCGCTGCGTCCTGCGCGACGGGCGCGCCGTTTGCCGTGAACGCATCGCCGCCTTGCGCGAAGGCCAGCACGCTGGCGGGGCTGAGGTCGCCGAAGGCATGGCGCCAGCCCAGCGTGCCGCGCGCATAGCCGCGTGCGCCGCTGCTTTCGAAGGTGGTCAGGGCGTGCAGGCCCACGGTGGTGGTCGTGATGTCGTTGCGGTTGCTCTGGCCGCGCAACGCCGCATCGCCGCCCGATTCCGAAAAGCCGCGCGTGCGCAGATCGCTGTAGTTCGCGGCGACGAAGGGCTCCAGCGTCAGCCGTTCGTACACAGGCATCGCATATCCGACTTCCGTGAAGAATTGCCCGGTGCTGGCGCTGTAGTCGGCCTTGAGCGTCTGGTTCAGTCCGGCCGCCGCGGTGCTGCGGCGCGTGTCCACGTCGTGCCAGCTGTAGGCCGCGCCCAGGCTGACGTTGATCTTGCCCGCGCCGGCGTCGAACGCCTTGCCGCCATAGACGGCGATGCTGTAGCTGTCGGTGTCCGCGCGCGAGGCGCGGTCGCGGGTGCGGCTGTCGCTGTTGGCGTAGCCGATGGCGCCGCCCAGGCGCCAGCCTCCGCCCACGGCCGCATCGCCGCCCACGGTCACGCCCGAATCGGACTGCGTGGTTTCGGCGGCGTTGCTGTTGCCGCCCAGCGTGGTCCATTTACCGAATACCTGCGCCCACAGCGGTTGCGCGGCCGACTGCGGCAGCGTCGCGGCGTCGCCCAAGCCCAACTGTGCGGTGGGCGCGCCGGGAATCTGGCCGGCATCGAGATTGGCGCGCAGCCGTGCCATCGGCATCTGCGTGAACGAGCCCGTCACGTTTTGCAGCCCCGATATCGCGCTGGCGTGGGCTTCGCCGGACAGCGCGTTGAACGCCGCTGGCGGCGCACCGTTGGGCAGGTTGAGGATGTGCTGGTACAGCGCGCTGTTGGCGGGAAGGCTTTGCAGCGCCCGCGCGACGCCGCGCTGATTGCCGGTCAGCGCGGCATCGGCGAATTCGATGGGGCGCGTGCCGCCGCCGTTGTCACCGCCGCCGTTGTTACCACCGCCTTCGGCGGGCACTTCCTTCAGCTTCACCACCAGATCGACCCGGTTGGCGTCGTAGGTGAGGGAAGGCGTCAGGAAGGCAAGGTTGCTGGTGACGGTGTCAAAGCGGCCTTGCACGCCGTTGTTGGCGGAAACAATCGTGTAGGCGGTGGACGGCGCATAGCTGCCGTTTTCTCCGACCTGCACGACCGAGCCGTTCAGTGTCGCCGTGCCCGCTACGCGCACGCTGCTGTTTTGTCCGTCGGCGGTCGTGGCCACGCGCAAGGTCGAGCCGGGCGCGAAGCTCAGGTCGCCGGACAGGGTCATGCTGCCCAGCGGCGTCGCGGCATTGCCCGGCGATAGCGTCGCGCCGGCGCCGACGTCGACGTTGTTCAAGGTACCGGTGCCGGTCAGCGTCGTGCCTGCCGAGGCCAGGACGCGACCGCCCAGCTTGCCGTCCACCTGCAATGCGCCGGCGGACAATTGCAGCGTGCCGGTGTAGCTGCTGCTGTCGCCGGTCATCGCCAGCGCACCCGCGCCCAGCTTGGTGGTCGCGCCCGCGCCAGAGATCGCGCCGGCGTAGAGCTGGTCGTCGGAACGGTTGAAGATCAGCCTGCCTTGGTTGACGATATCGCCCGCCACCCAACCGGTGTTGCCGCCGTCGCCGATTTGCAGCGTGCCGGCATCGACATAGGCGCCATCGATGGTGTTTTGCCCGGTCAGCACCAGCGTGCCCGTGCCCGCTTGACGCAGTTGTCCCGCGCCGCCGATTGCGCCGCCAAAGACGACGCGGTCGCTGCGCGAGAAGGTCAGCGCCGCGCCGCTTGCTACCGTGACGTCGCCCGCGATGCTGCCCGACGTCGCGCCGTCGCCCACTTGCAGGACACCGGCCTGCACGGAGGTGCCGCCCAGATAGGTGTTCTGGCCACTGAGCACGAGCGTACCGGCCCCAAGCTTGGCCAGGCGGCCCCCGCCCGTCAGCGATTGGCCCAAGGTGAAGGTGTTGCTGGCGGCGGCGATATCGAAGCCACCGCCCGCCGCGCCCAGCGAGATGCTGCGCGCAGTTCCTTGGAATGCCGTGCCCGTCACGCGCAAGACGCCGCCTTGGAAGTCCAGGTCGGCGGTGGGCGCTCCCAGGTTGGCGTCGCTATTGACCGACAGCGTGCCCGCCGACAATTGCGTGCTTTGCGTGTAGGTATTGAAGCCGTTCAGCGTCAACGTGCCCAAGCCCGTCTTCTTGATGCCCGTGCCGGTCAGCGTGTTGTCGATCGTGGCATTCCACGACGCCGAGGCGGCGCTGCCGTCGCCCACGCGCACTTCGCCCAGCGCGCCGGGCACGCTGCCGGTCACCGCCAGCGGCGCGCCGGTCAGGCGATACCCGTCGCTGGCGAACTGCATGCCCTGCGCGGCGAGTGCGCCGTCCGTGTCGTCGAGCGTCACCGTGCCAGCCGCGCCGCCCAGGATGACGAAGGAGTCAGTCGGTTGGCGCGGCCCCGTCACGCTGCCGACCGCATCGGTCCAATTGGCGCTGGTGCGAGACCATACGCCCGATCCGCCTCCCAGCTGCGTCGGGCTGGCCAGTCCGTTTGCATTCCAGATGTTCAGCGTCAGCCCGCCGGTGTTGATCAGGTTGACCTGTTTGGCGGCGGAAAGGTATTGCAGGGCAACGCCCGGTGTCGGGAGCAGGCCACCGTTGTACAGGCTTAGTGAGCCGGTGTAGTCAAACAAGCGGTACACGCCCAGGCCATAGCCGCCGCCATCCTGTACGTTCAGTTGCGCTCCCGCCAGTTGCAGGTTGCCGTTGACGGAGACGCTATGGCTGACGCCGGGCGCGGCCAGGCTGAACTCCGCTTGCGACCCTTGGGCCAGCGTCAGGTCGCCATTGATGGTGAAGACGCCTGCGGAGGCGCCCGGCGCGAGCCGGCCGCCGGATTCCACGGTTACGTCGCCATTGACCTGACCGAAGCCGCCCAGCGTGGCCGTGTTGGCGACGGTGATGTTGCTGGTCACGGCGGCGTTGCTCTGCGCGGCGCTGGACCCGACCAGCAACGTGCCGCCCGCGACCTGGGTTTGCCCGGTGTAGCTGTTTGCGCCGTTGAGCGACAGCGTTCCCGAGCCGGTCTTGAAGAGGTCGCCCGCGCCTTCGATCTGGCCGGCATAGGTGCCCGAGCCCAAGGTCATGCGGCTGGCAACCTTGACCACGCCGCCGTTGCCATCGAGCGACGCGAAGGTCTGGCCCGGCGTCGCCGCCAGGTCGAAGGTTCCACCGGCATTGACGGTCAGGGCCGAGGTCGAGGCCAGCGTGCCGTTGGTCGCCAGGGCCAGCGTGCCGCCGTTCACGGTGATGCCGCCCGTGAAGCTGTTGGCGCCACTCAGCGTCTGGGTGCCGCTATCGGTCTTGACCAGCGCGCCCGTGCCCGCGA
Organism: Achromobacter piechaudii NBRC 102461; assembly: GCF_001571245.1. GTDB lineage: Bacteria > Pseudomonadota > Gammaproteobacteria > Burkholderiales > Burkholderiaceae_B > Achromobacter > Achromobacter piechaudii. Next base: position 744,987 of record NZ_BCTK01000006.1, read on the forward strand.
TCTGGCCAGCGAATGTGGTCGATTCCGGGCCGGCCAGCGTCAACGTGCCCGAACCAAGCTGTACGCCGCCCGCTCCGGCAAGCGTTCTCAAGGTCTGATTGCCGCCGTTGCTCAGGTCCAGCGTCGTGCCCGCGGCAAGGTTGATCGCGCTGTTGGCGAGACTGCCACCCCCGGCGATCGCCAGGGAGCCCGCGTTGATGAAGGTCGAGCCCGTGAATGGGTTCGAGCCGCTCAGGGTCAAGCCGCCCACCCCTTCCTTGGTCAAGGTGCCCGCGCCTGAAAGCGCCCCGGCAAACGTTCCGTTCGCGATCTGCTGGAACGTCAGCGCGCCCTCGTTGGCGATGTTGCCTTGCAGGTTGCTCGCGTCGCCGCGCAGCGACGACATCAGCTGTATCGTCGTCCCGCCAGAGTAGGTGTTCACGCCGCTGAACGTGATCGGGGCGGCGTTCTGCACCGTCACACCGCCCGTGCCCGACAGATTGCCCGACAGGGTGAAGCCGATTACGCCCGCCGTCGTCAATCCTTGGGCGCCCAGCAGGATGTTGTTGGCTAGCGTCTGGCCGCTTGTCGCCATAGCGAGCGCGCCGCCATTCGCATTGATCTGCGCGGCGCCAAGCACCTGCGCATCGGCCAGCGTGGCCAGCCCGCCGTTCAATTCCGCAACGCCGGTGCTGCTCAACAATACGCTGCTCAGACTCCACGAGCCGCTGTTGATCCGCACGGTTTCGAAGTTGATGTAATTGATGCCGGAGACGGCGCCCGCGTTGGTGGAGCCTGTCCCCACGCCTGCCGAGGGCAGGACGTTTTGCAGCACCAGCGTATCGCCCGAGCCCGCGCCGCCATCGATCGTGCCGGGCGGCGCGAAGCGCAAGCCGGGTATCCCGGCTGCGGACCAGTCTGCCCCCGCCGTGCCGGTGCCCCGCGCCACGAACGATCCGGTCACTGCGGTGAATGTGTTGTTGCCGCCCTGGCCCATCGATACGCCGCCAAGGATGACGCCGGCATTGGCGAAACTATGGCCCGCGCCCGGCATGCCGGGAGCCTGCAAGCCGACCCGGCCGACGATGGTCCCTTGGTTGACGAATTCCACCCGGCCGCCGCCATACGCGGCCACCACCGGCAGATCCGCGGCCTCCATCAGCAAGCCTGCCCGGGGAGCGCTTTGGATCATGCCGGCGTTCGACAGATAGCTCACCCCGCCGCTTCCGTTTTGCACCGCCAATGCCATGCCGGCCACGCCGGGCAAAGGATCGGTCGGATCCACCACGCCGCCCAGCTCGCCCGACGCCCCGTTGTTGATGCGGATCGTGCTTCCCGTGATGTTGCCCACCACCAGGCCTGAAGATGGGCCGGCCGAGACGCCAATCAGGCCCGCGTCGATCCGGCCGAAGTTGCTCACGGTGACATTGCTGCCGGTCAGTTCCATCGCCACGCCGCCGACCGCAGGATCCACCGCAACGTCGGAGGAAACGGCCACGACCACATTCAATCCGTTGGTATTGCTGGAGAAGTTGGGCTGGGGGGGGGAAATCGAGCCTATACACGTCACGTTCAGTCCATTCGACGTGCACGCCGCCTGCACCGACGCGCTGACGCCGGTCAGCGCAAAGGCGATCGCCAGCCCGGCCGCGTAGCCTGGCGTGCGCGCCGCGATGCCAGTCCGTGCCGAGGCACGACCGCCGCGCGATTGCGACGCCAGTTCGGATGCCGCCTGCCAGACGCGCAGTTTTCGGTTCCATACCAAACGGTAAATGTGATTCAAAACGCGGTCCTCCGGGACTTTTCGGGCGTGCATTCCTTGAAGGGCGACCGCGATTTTCGGCCGCGCGAGCGCGTCACGGGCCGATGGCCTGATGCACATGCCGGGAATGATCTGAGCAGGTTGGGATGAATTTCGGGTCAATTAATACTCGATGATCCCGTCTTCCAAAAAGCCAAAATAGAGGATTTTTTCCTGCCTTTTCATGGTCATGCGCCGCATCGTCAGGCGGGGCGCGGCGTACCGGCGCGCGCGCAAAATTTCACCGTTGTCCCCGTGCGCCTGCGGGGATAATGGCGCTTTGCGTGCTTGCCGTGGAGCAGATCGCTTGGGCCAGACTCCCCCTTTTGCCGACCCCCCGCTGACCGTGGCCGCTGCGCTGAACCAGGCGTACGCGCATTGGCAGGCCGGCCAGGCCGCGCCGGCCGAGCAGCTTTGCCTGCGCGTGCTGGGCGCGGTGCGGGACCAGCCCGATGCGCGCCATTTGCTGGGCCTGATCGCGCTTGCCTACGGCCGATTGGATCTGGCGGCCGATCATCTGCGCGCCGCATGCCGGTCGCCGCATGCGCCCGCCGCGTACCACAGCAACCTGGCCGAAGTCTTGCGGCGGCAAGGCTTGTTGGACGAGGCGCAGGAGGCGGCGCGACGCGCCGTGGCGCTGGACCCGCAGCAGGCTGAGGGCTGGAACAATCTGGGCATCATCCTGCAAGAGCAGAGGCAGTTGGAGGCCAGTCTGCAATGCCTGCGGCGCGTGGCCGCGCTGTTGCCGGATAGTCCGCAGGCGCACAACAACCTGGGCAACACCTGCAAGCAATTGGGCGATAACGCGCAGGCGCTTGAGCATTACCGCCGCGCGCTGGCCTTGGATCCCGATTACGCGCAGGCGCTCGCCAACCTGTCGGTCGCATTGTTCGATGAGGGCCGCTCCGACGAAGCGCTGACCGCCATCCGCCGCGCCATCGACATCGACCCCTTGATGCCGCAAGCGCACGAGCATCTGGCGCGCATCGAGCAAGCCGGTCAGGGGCGCGCCACTGTGTCCGAGGCCCAAGCTCGCGAGCATCAATCGATTCATCAGGAGGCGCAGGCGTTGCTGATCGCGATGCGCCATGCCGAGGCCGAAGCCTTGCTGCGAGGCGCGCTGGCGGCAGGCGAGGACACGCCGTTGCTGTGGCGGCTACTGGCGCAGGCCATCCGGCCGCTGGGCAAGGTTGGCGAAGCGCGCGCGATCCTTGAACGGGTCGTGCGCGCGATGCCCGGCGATGCCGAGGCGCGCTTCGACCTGGCCGAGCTGCTGCTGCTTGAAGGCGACTTCGAAGCCGGCTGGCGCGAATACCGTTGGCGCTATCACATGGCGCACACCGTCATGCGCGGTCGCCCTGTGCAAAAGCCGCGTTGGGATGGCCAGCCCATCGTCGGCAAGACGCTGCTGATCCACGATGAACAAGGCTACGGCGACACCTTCCAGTTCTTGCAGCTGGTGGCCTGGGCGCGGCAACGCAGCGGCGCGCGCGTCATTCTTGAAGTCAACGCGCAGTGTCATGCGCTGGCCGAACGCAGCGGCGGGTTCGATGTGATCATCCGCGAGGGCGACATACCTCCCGCGTTCGACGTGCATTGCGAATTGATGAGCTTGCCGCTGGCGCTGGGCCTGCGTCTGACTGACCTGCCGGCGCGCACCGCGTACCTGCGCGCGGACCCCGTGCGCGTCGCGCGATGGCGTGCGCGTCTGGCGGCGTTGCCGCGTCCGTGGGTCGGTCTGGTGTGGGCGGGTCGGCCCGACCATCCCAATGATGCGCAGCGATCGTTGGCGTTGTCCGATCTGGCGCCGCTGGCGCAAGCCGGCATCACGTTCATCAGCTTGCAGAAAGGCGAGGCGGCGGCGCAGGCCGATGCCCCGCCCGAGGGCTTGTTGCTGGCGCCCGTCAGCCAGGACATCCAGGACTTCGACGACACCGCCGCGCTGATCAGCCTGCTGGACGTGCTGGTGTCGGTGGACTCAGCGCCCGCTCATCTGGCCGGCGCGCTGGGCTGCCCGGTGTGGGTGCTGCTGCCGTTCGCGCCGGATTGGAGATGGTTGCAGCAGCGCACCGACACGCCGTGGTATCCGTCGATGCGCCTGTTTCGCCAACCCCGCCCGCACGCATGGGGGCCGGTGCTGCAAGACGTGGCCGCCGCGCTGCGCCTGCTGCCTACCTGAGCGCGACGCTCATGCCGCCATCGGCCATCACGACCGCGCCGACGATATAGCTGGCCTTGTCCGAGGCCAGGAAGGCGATGACCTCGGCGATTTCACGCGGGTCGGCCGCGCGCTTGATCGGCGCGTTCTTGCCGTGCTCGGCCAGAAACGCCGGCCCGTCCGCATGCAGATGATTGGTGATGTTGGTCACCGCGTCGCCCGAGCCCACGGCGTTCACGCGGATGCCGTGGTCGATGGCCTCCAATGACATGGCGCGGGTCAGCTGCGCCAGCGCGCCTTTGGACGCGGCATAGGCGGCTATCGTGGGAAAGGCCTGATAGCAGGCGTATGAACCCACGTTGACGATGGCGCCGGACTGGTTCGGCATCATCGCGCGCAGCGCTTCGCGCGAGAACAGGAATGCGCCGGTGGCGTTCACGGCCTGGATGCCGTTCCAGTCGTCAAGGCTCATGTCGATGACGGGCTTGTTGATGATGATGCCCGCGTTGTTCACCAGGATGTCCAGCTTGCCGAATTGTTCGAGGGCGGTGGACACGGCCTGCGCCGCGCTGGCTTCAAGCGCCACATCGGCCACAAGCGGGACGATGCCCGGCCGCGCCAGCGCCTGCACGTTTGCGCCACGGTCCACGGCGACGACGCGCGCGCCTTGCGCGTGCAGCAGTTCGGTGGTGGCCAGCCCGATGCCGCTGGCCGCGCCGGTCACGATGGCGACCTTGCCGGAAGACGCGTGGGAGTCAGAGGGAAGAACAGTCATGGTCGGGTTCCGTCAAGCAGATCAATAGGGGCTGGCGGTGGGACGCAACACGATTTCGCTGACGTCCACATCGGCCGGTTGTTCGATGGCGTAGGCCACGGCGCGCGCGATGGCGTCGGGCGTCAACGCGATGCGGCGGAAGGCATGCATGGCCTCGCGCGCGGTGTCGTCGGTGATGGAATCGGCCAGTTCCGACTCGACCACGCCGGGGCAGATCACCGTGACGCGGATGCGGTCGGATTCCTGCCGCAGTCCGTCCGAGATGGCGCGCACCGCGTACTTGGTGGCGCAGTACACGGCGGCGGTGGGCGACACCGACAGTCCGCCGATCGAAGAAATATTGATGACCTGGCCGTATCCCTGCGCCTCCATCGTCGGCAGCACGGCGGCGATGCCATGCAACACGCCTCGGATGTTCACGTCGATCATGCGGTTCCATTCATCGACCTTCACGGCGCGCAGCGGCGACAGCGGCATGACGCCCGCGTTGTTGACGATGACGTCGATCTTTCCGTAACGCTCCAGGGCGAATCCGGCGAAGGCGTTGACGCTGTCGGCCGAGGTCACGTCCAGCACCTGGTAGCTGACCGCGCCGCCACCGGCCAGCAGCTCGGCGGCCAGCGCCGCAAGGCGGTCGGCCCGGCGCGCGCCGATGACCAGGCGATGGCCCTGCGCGGCCAGCAGGCGCACCGTGGCTTCGCCGATGCCGCTGCTGGCGCCCGTGACCAGCACGACCTTCGATTGCGTGTTGTCCATCTGCAAATCTCCTGTGGTTGAACAATAGAAACGCGTTGATGAAATCTTAGGTTTGGGCTGCTGGCGGGCGAATACCCGTAACGATGGCGGTCTTGCCTATTCCTATCGAATGGGTGTTTTGCAAGCCGGGCAGGGCGGTAGAATCGCAGCCACCCGCCCCGTCAAAGGAAGCTCCGTGCATACCGATAGGAATTCGGCGTCGACAACAATGGCGAGCCTGCTCGAACGGCTGGCCCCGAACGAGGGCTACACCCAGTCGGCGCTGGAAGGCGTGCGCTTCATGCGCTCGAACCGGCCGCTGGGCCGCACGCCCGTGCTGTACGAGCCGGGCATCGTGATCGTGTGCCAGGGGCGCAAGGTGGGCTTTTTGGGCGACGAGGTCTATGTGTACGACGCGCAGCACTATCTGGTGCTGTCCGTGCCCTTGCCTTTTTCGACGGAAACCGAAGCCAGCGAAGCCGAGCCCATGCTGGCGGTATCGGTGGGGCTGGACCCGACCGAGCTGACCGAACTCATCCTGGCCATGGACGACGCGCCACCCGCCCACACCGCGCCGCTGGGCATCGTGTCCACGCCGCTCGATGCCGATCTGTCCGACGCCACGCTGCGCCTGTTGCGTGCGCTATGTACGCCCGTGGAGGCGCGCGTGCTGGGGCCGTCGCTGCGGCGCGAGATCCTCTTTCGGGTGCTGTCCGGCACGCAGGGCGAGGCCGTGCGCGCCGCGCTGGTGCATCAGGGGCGCTTTGGCCGGGTGGCGCGCGCGCTGCGCCGGATCCACGCCGATTTTTCGCAGCCGCTGGACGTCGGCAGCCTGGCGCACGAAGCCGGCATGAGCGTGCCCGCCTTTCATGCCAACTTCCGCATGGTGACGCAGACTTCACCCATCCAGTACATCAAGTCGACGCGACTGCATCAGGCACGCTTGATGATGATCCGCGACGGGCTGACGGCGGCGTCGGCGTCGGCACGGGTGGGGTACGAAAGCCCGTCGCAGTTTTCCCGCGAATTCAAGCGCTTTTTCGGCCGCACGCCCGTGGACGAGGCTCGTGACATGCGCGCCTCGTTCGCGTTGTCGCCCGCCGCGTCGCTGGCCGATTATTCCGGGCCGCACTGAACGCACAGAGATCGGTTACAGCTGCATCCAGCCTGACACACGATGTGCTCCCGTTTTGACGGGCGCGGAAGTACAACGGCGATGTTGCTGATACTTCTGGAGCCTTTCATGCGTACTACCTGTCGCCTGCTGACCCTTGCCTTGTGCCTGTCCGTGGGGGCGCCCGCGCTGGCCGCACCGCCCGAGGGCAAGGGCAAGCCCGATAAATCGGATCAAGGCCAAGGGCAGGGCCAAGGACAGGGCAAAGGCAAAGGTCAGGGGCAGGGAAATTCTGCCGACAAGAACGGCAAGTCGAACGGCGGCAATGGCAAGAACGATGGTGGCGATGTGCTTCGGAGCGCCGGCATCTCGGTCTCGACCGCGCGCGGCTACGCCACGGAATATCACGTCACCGGCTATGCGCCGCTGCCGCCGGGCATCCGCAAGAACCTGGCGCGCGGCAAACCGCTGCCGCCGGGAATCGCCAAGAAGATGGTGCCCGGGCCCATGCTGGCCAGGCTGCCCGTCTATCCCGGCTATGAATGGCGCGTCGCCGGATCGGATCTGGTTCTGGTGGCCATCGCCACGGCCGTCGTTGCGGACATTCTGGTCAACGTCTTTGATTGAACGCCGGGCATGAGGTTTGCTGGCGCATCGGGCTTCGGTATCTCCTTTCGATGCGCCAGCTTCTGTTTCATACGTGCCTACTCACACCAAGCTTCAACGTTTCTGCCTGACCTCCCGGTTGCTCAACACCACGGCTTACTGCCGCGCCCTGATGGCGGAGGATTTGTTTCGCCTGCCCTTGCAAACCATCGCCGCCGTATTGATGGCCTTCGTGTGGATGCGATGGCACGACATGCGCGAGATCGCCTGGGGCGCGTTTTCCGCCTTGTTCGTGGTGCGCGCCAGTGTCGAAGGCACCGTGGGCGAAGCGTCTGCCCGGGTCGTGGGGGCGTTGCTGGGCGTGGTGCTTGGCGTGTCGCTGGTGCTGGCGGCGGACGTGGCGGGCGCGAGCCCCCTCTGGAGCATCGCGGCGGGTGTGGGCGGCGCGGCCTATCTGTCGATACGCTGGACCATGTTGAGCTACAGCCTGGTGACCGTCACCATCCTGACCGTCACGCCTGACGGCGACATCCTGGGCGGCGCCTTGAATAAAACCCTGGCCATTGCGGTCGGGTCCGCGTCGGGCATCCTGGCCGCGCTGGCGGTGTTGCCGCTATCGGCGCGGCGCAGCGCGCGCCAGAATCTGGCCGCGTCCATCGATGCCTATGGCGACATGCTGGTCGATTGGGCGGCGGCGTTCAATGAAGGGCGTCAGCGCCCGCGCCTGCACGAACGGCCGATCATGGAACGGGCGCGATGGCGCGCGCGCGACATGGCGACGCAGGCTTGCGCGTTTCCGCTGGACAGGCTGACTTCGCGCCTGTCGGTCTATCAGCTGCATGAACGTATCGAGGGCTTGTGGCGCACCGCGCCCATCATGGAACGCGCCGGCAGCTTTGTGTTGTCGGAGCGCACCTGCCATGACCTGGGGCCGGCGTTGCACGCGGTGGCGGCGGCGCTCAAGCAGCAGATCGGCTGCCTGGCCAGCGCCTTGGGAGACGAGGAATTCACGCAGTCCTGCCGCGTGCCGGACGCGGCGATCCAAGCGCTGGATGACGCGATCGAGGCGGCGCTGTGCTGCCCCGATTGCGACGCCACGGAACGGCAGGCCATCGGCGTGATCCGCTGGATCTGGCAGGAAGTGGCCAGGGAAGTGGAAGACCTGGCCGGCTACCTGTTGGAAGGGCGCGTAGGCGCCGTTACTGCGTGACGGTGGTGGCGGGCGCGGGAGTTGCCGCCGTCGTGGTGGTGGGCGTGGCCGAACGCGAGGTCTGCGCCGGCATGCGTTCCACCGTCAACGCGCCGGGGTCGTTGGCCGCGGGGCGCACTACCACCGTGTTGGTGGCGGCGGGCGTGCCCAGGTTGGGCAGGTCGGCCGGGCGCGCCGTCGCCATGTTGGCGAAGGGGCCGCCGCCGTTGCCCGGCACGCCGTCCAGCGTCAGGCGGTCGGCCCACACGCCATTGCGGCGCGACAGCACCTGATAGCGCTGGGGGCCGCCCGCGCTGCGGGCCACGATGTACACCGCGCCGTCGATGACGTTGAGCGCCGGGGGCGAGGCGGCGTCGGCGTCCAGCCGCGTGGGCTTGCCATGTTCCACCAGCCACAGCGGGCCGCCCGAGCGTTCCAGCAGCGCCAGGAGCACATTGCCCTGGGCGTCGGCGTGGATGGCGGGGCGGCCGATGAAGGGCACGCCCAGGTCGGTCGGCGCGCTCCAGTCCATGTCCAGGTCGGTGGTGTCGCCGGCTTCGATCAGCTTGGTCAGATGATTGTTGCCGCGTTGGCGGAAATACAGTTCGACGCGGTCCTCATGATTGCGGATGGCGGCCAGGCCCCCGGCCGCGACCGGCGCGGGCACGTGCCGCCACGCTTGCCATTCGGGCCGCTTGCCCTTGGCGGCGGGCAATTGGCGGGTGTAGTAAAGCTTGCCTTCGGCGGTGTTGGCGAAGATGACGTAGCGCCCGTCCGACCCGCGCGCGACAGCCGGTGCGCCCGTGGCGCCGTCCAGCGCGGGCAGGTCCTGCCAGGGGCTCCAACTGCCGTCGATGCCTGATGGCGCGATCCAGTGCAGCAGGCCGTCGTAGCCCAGCGCCACGGCGGCGGCCTCGCCACGCGGGGCCACGGCGGGGATCTGCGTCACGCGCAGCCCGCCCAGCGCCTGCCAGCCCTGCCAGGTGCCGTCGTGGCGTTGCTTGTTGGCCCAGACGCCGCCCAGCGGATCGCGCGCCATCAGGCCCGCCGTGCCGTCGGCATGCGTGAATGAAACCAGCGGACCGGTGGTGCGTCCGCCCAGGCTTTGCCAGCGGCGTTGGGCCGAGTCCCAGCGATTGACGGCGGCGTTGGTCTCGCCAGCGGCAAAGACCACCAGGCCGCCGCGCCCGTCCGGGTAGAGCTGCGGCGCGATGTCCTGGCGCGAGACGTAGTAGGCGCGCTGCACCCAGGCGGCGGCGGGGCCGGCCGGTTCCTTGCAGCCCGTGGGGCCGGCGCAATAGTGGTAGTCGTTCCAGGCGTAGTGCTGGAAGATCACCGACTTGCTGGCGATTTCGGATTCGGTCAGGTTGGTCGCGCGTTCCTGGCTGGGGTAGTCGATGTAGCCGGTTTCGGCGTAGTTGCCGGGCACGCGCAACATGGCTTCGCGCGCCAGCCGCGCGCTGGCGATGTGGTCCGGATGGCCGTGGCCGGCGCAGCGCCAGCACAGTTGCGTGTACGGCACGGTGATGGTGTCGTCCAGATGGCGCACGGTGGTCGGGCCATATTGGCGGATCAATTCGGCCAGCGTGTCGATCAGCTGTTCGCGCGTGTAGGTCTCGGGGTAGGGGCCGAGCGTATCGACGCTTTGGCCCGGCTCGGATTCCGTGCGGCTCAGGGGAGTCAGGCTGCCCCAGCCCTTGCCCAGCCAGGGGTCCTTCAGGCGCATGTGCCACAGTTGCACGCGCGGGTTGTCCTGCAAGGTGAAGCGCGCGATCTGGCGGCCCGCGGCGATGCCGGCATCGGCTTTCCAGACGTCGGGCTTGTGCGCCATGTAGGCGTAGGCGGCGCGCACGCCGCGCTCGCGGCCCAGCATGTAGGTTTCGCCTTCCCCGGCGTCGCTGGCCGTCAGGTAGATCACGCGCACGCAGCCGCCCGCTTCCACGTTCGAGGCAATGTCCGGATTCATGAACAGCAGGTCGTCGTCCAGGTGCGCGACGAACGCCAGGTCCTTGATGCCGTGGCACTGCGCCAGCGTGGGCGGGGCGGCCGATGCGGGGGCGGTGATCAATGTGGCGGCCAAAGCGGCGGCCGTGCAGCAAAGCGCCCGGCGTAGCGGGCGCAGCATGTCCATCAAAGCGGGCATAGAAGGGCGCGACCGGGGCCGCGCGGCAAGAAACTTAGGGTTGAAAAAATGCTTGGGAAAAGTATACCGGCGCATGTCCACGCATCCATGGCAGCCTGCGTACAGAGTGTTGGAGAGGGTGTCAGACTGCAATGCCGGGTCAGCCAGCGGTCGATACGTCACCGAATCGTGAGCGGTTCAGGGCGGCGCTGCCGGAGGCGCGCCGCCGATGAACCGTCCCCATTCCGGGTCCAGCTCCGCCGGCGCGCCATTCACCCAGACCGCTTCGTCCTCCAGTCCTCGCGCCGCGTCGGGGGCCACATCGAAGACGATGCCCAGCCTGTGCGCCACGGCGGGGGTTTCGATGGGTAATTCCCAGGTCAGGAACCATTGCATGAGGTCGTGCCCGTCGGGAAAGTCCTGGGGGTCGAAGCGGACGCCGCCGCGCGGCACGACGGCGTGCGGCTGGCAGGTATCGAAGACGATGGCGGTGCCGCGTTTGAGCGGAATGCGATGCCCGGACAGCGGGAAATGCACGTCCAACCCTTTGTCTTCGCTAAGGAAAAGGTTGCAAAATGCCGCGCCGCCGTACTGTCCCCCATCATGGTGATAACGCGCGCCCCGACACGCCATCAGCGCCATGTCGCTGCTCGCCAGGACGTCTTGCAGGCCCTCGCCGCGTGCCCAGGCTTCGATCGCGCGGACGCAGAGCCGATAGTCGGGCCAGCGGCGTTGCGCGCGGGCCAGCGGCAGCGGCTCGACGTCGCCGGCCTCCAGCATCAGGCGGGTGCGGGCTTCGCGTTGCCAGTCGGCGATGACGTGAGCGCCCGGCGCGGGGATGTCCAGGGTGGCGGTCAGCACGGTGGCGCTGACGCTGCGGCTGCGGATGGCCTCGCCGCTGAAGTAATAGGAAGTCAGCACGTCGGGCATGAGCGGCCTTTGCCGGGTGGGGGGCGGCGCAGGCGCGGCTGGACCAAGGGCGATGATGCCGGCATCCGCCTCAGCCTCCGCGATGCTCGTAAGCCGCGTGCGCGTTGTCGCCATCGGCCAAGGCCGCGTGGGCGCGATCCAGCAGATGTTGCTTCAGACGCGCCAGCGCATCCGGCGTCCAGCCCGTCGCGCCCGTCACCGCCAGCCAGGCGTCCACGTAGTGCTGCGGCGCGTAGACGTGGCCATAGCCCAGCGGCGTGTCGGTGCTGACCGACATGTCCAGCGCCAGTTGCAGCATGGTCACCACGGGCACCCAGCGCAGTTGGGGCGACACGTCGGGGCCGTAGGGCGGGTCCATCCAGGCGGGGCGGCGGTACAGGTCTCGGAAGTCGAAGAAGGTGATGGCGTCGCTGGCGTATTGCAGGAACACGATGCGCATCGGCCCCCACGGCGCGTCGGCGGGCACGGGCGAACCCTGTTGATTCATGAAGCGCACGAACGCGCCGTCGCGCAGCTCGGGCCGCCACGCGGGCGAGCCGGGGTTGCGCGCGTCGGTAATGGCGCGCCACACGCGGCTTTCAAACGGCGGGCCGCTCCAGAGCGCGCCCTGGATGGGGTCGCCGATCATCTCGAACAGCTCGGCCGAACGCGCCGAATTCATCGCGCCCAGGCTCAGTCCGTGCAGGTACAGCTTGGGCCGCTTGTCCTTGGGCAGCGTGGTCCAGTAGCCGTAGACCTCGACGAACAACGCGCGCGCGGCCTCCGAGCCGTATTCCGGTTGGGCCAGCAGGGACAGCGGGCTGGACAGGTAGGAATACTGCAAGCCCACGCTGGCGACGTCGCCATGCAGCAGGTACTCCAGCGCGTCCATCGCGGCGGGGTCGATCCAGCCGGTGCCGGTGGGCGTCACCACGACCAGCGTGGACCGGTCAAACGCGCCCACGCGTTTCATTTCGGCCAGCGCCAGCTTGGCGCGGGCGGCGGGCGTGTCCGCGCCGGGCAGGCCGACGTAGACGCGGATCGGCTCCAGGGCGTCCTGCCCCGTCTGCGCGCGGATGTCGGCGGCGCTGGCGCCCGACGCAATGAATTCGCGGCCGGCCCGGCCCAGTTGCTGCCACGCGATCAGCGAATCGGGGCCGCCCGTCTTGTTGGACGCGGTGGGACGCGGCCGTTCCGGTTCCAGCAGCGCATCGTATTCACGGAACGAGGCGTCCAGCACATGCAGCGCCGCGCGAAAGAAGACGTTGTTGGCCAGCGACCAGAAGATCAGGATGGCGATGGCCGCGCCCGTCACGTTGGCGACCCGGCGCGGCACCACGCGGCGCACGCGCACCGCCACAAAGCGCGTGACCAGCTTGAACAGCCGGCCCAGCGCCAGCAGCACGGCGAAGGTGGCCAGCGCGGTGATGCAGACCTTGAAGGGATGCGCGCTGGGCACGGGCGGCATCTGCATGAGCGCGCGGATGGTGTTCTGCCAATCGGCCGCGCGCCACAGGAAGGCCAGCAGCACGGCCGCGCAGATCAGCGTGATCGCGCCGTTCACGATGCGCGCCGTGCGCCCCTGGGGTTCGGGCAGTTCCAGGTAGGCCCATAGCCAATGCCACAACACGCCCAGCCCATACCCGGCCGCCAGGCAGGCGCCGCCCAGCACGCCCTGGGTCACATAAGTGCGGGGCACGAGCGTGGGGGTGAGCGAGGCCGCGAAGAACAGCGTGCCCAACAGCAGGCCCACGCCAGACAGCGATTCCAGGTGCGACTGAAAGAAGGCTGGGAGGCGGCGGTGGGGGCCTTGCGGCATTGTGGGGTCTCCGTGGGGGCGGCCCCTATTATGCAAGCGGAACCGGGGCCGGGGATTGACCGGCAGCGCGCTGGGGGCAAAATTGTTTTCATCAGACGGACGGCGATGCACCTGGCGATGCCGGATCGGTTTAAAACCAATACAGTGTTCGGCGGGCCGGCGGCGTCAGCGCCCAGGGGCCCTTCGTACGGAACTCATCAATAACACTGGAGACGGGATGGACACGGTAAGCAAGCAGGGCGCCAGCGTGCGCGAACAGGTCAGCGCAACGGAATGGCAGGTCCGCACCGACCTGGCGGCCCTGTACCGGCTGGTGGCGCTATTTGGCTGGGACGATCTGATCTTCACGCACATCACCGCCAAGGTGCCCGGCACCGAACATTTCCTGATCAATCCCTACGGCATGATGTTCGACGAGATCACGGCGTCCAGCCTGGTCAAGATCGACCTGCACGGCAACAAGGTGATGGATTCGGAATACGACATCAACCCGGCCGGCTTCACCATCCATAGCTGTATCCATGCCGCGCGCAAGGACGCCATGTGCGTGCTGCACACGCACTCGATCAACGGCGTGGCGGTGTCGGCGCAAAAGGATGGTCTGCTGCCGCTGTCGCAGTTCGCGTTCATTGCGCTGCGGTCCCTGAGCTATCACGACTACGAGGGCCTGGCGCTGAATCCCGAAGAGCAGCCGCGCCTGGTGCACGACCTGGGTAGCAACAACTACCTGATCCTGCGCAATCACGGCCTGCTGACTGTTGGCCAGACGATGGCCGAAGCCTTCCAGGCTATGCACCGGCTGGAAGCCGCCTGCATGGCGCAGGTGCGCGCGCAGGCGGGGGGCGGCGAATTGATCTACATCCCGCCCGAGGTGCTGGCGCGCGCCGCCGTCGAATCCCCGGCCGACCGGGCCTACAAGGCCTCGCTGGCCTGGCCGGGCCTGCTGCGCCGGCTGGATCGACGGAACCCGGGCTACGCCGAATAGGTCTGTCTGTGTTGCGCCGCGCAAGGGCCATCCGCCCGCGCGCGGCTTACTCACCCACAAGGAGCCTTGATGAAGCTGATTCCGACCCTGCTGCTGGGCGCTAGCGCGCTGGCCGTTGCCGTGCCCGCCATCGCCGAGCCCGTGACCTACGACATCGATCCTTCGCACACCTACCCCAGCTTCGAGGCCGACCACTTCGGCGGCCTGTCCACCTGGCGCGGAAAATTCAACAAGTCCCAAGGCGTGGTGGTGCTGGACCGCCAGGCGCGCACCGGCACCGTCGAGGTCACCGTGGACATCAACTCGGTGGACTTCGGCCATGACGAGATGAACAAGCACGCGCTGGCGCCCGACATCTTCGATGCGGCGCGTTATCCCACGGCCACCTTCAAGGGCACGTTCACCAAGTTCGACGGCGACCGCCCGGAAGAAGCCACCGGCGACCTCACGCTGCGTGGCGTGACGCGCCGGGTCAAGCTGGACATCGACGACTTCAAATGCATCCAGCACCCCATGGAAAAGCGCGAGGTCTGCGGCGCGGACGTGTCCACCGAATTCAACCGCAAGGATTTCGGGCTGGACGTCGGCCTGGACATGGGCTTCAAGCCCGAAGTGGAATTGAAGATCCAGGTGGAAGCAGGGCGTCGAAGCTGACGCCCGCATCGGCTATTCGGTCACTTCCGGTTCCACCAGCCGGGCCAGTTGCAGCAGCGATTCCTGCCAGCCCAGGTAGCACATCTCGGTCGGGATCGCGGCGGGGATGCCGCGTTGCTCGATGGTGATTTCGGTGCCGCACATCACCTTGCGCAACTGGATCGTGGTGATCATCTCGCCCGGCATGTTCGGGTCGTCGAAGCGATCCGAGTAGCGCAGCTTTTCGCCAGGGACCAGTTCCAGGTATTCGCCGCCGAAGGCGTGGATCTGGCCCGATCCAAAATTGCGGAACGACATTCGGTACTTGCCGCCGACCTTGGCGTCCAGCTCGTGCACCTGGCAGGTAAAGCCGTAGGGGGGCAGCCATTTGGCGACGGCGTCGGCCTCCAGGAAGGCGCGGTAGATGCGGTCGGGGGAGGCGCGCAGGACGCGATGGAAATTCACGGTGCCGGTAGTCATGGTGTATCCGCCTTGTGAGGTGAGTGGGTCGTACTGATACGACGAACCGGCAGTGCGCAGATCGACAAAGGGCGGATCAGGGGAAACCCTGATCCGCCCTGTCTTTATCAGTACGCGCCCATGTAGTCGCGCTTGCCGACTTCGATGCCATTGTGGCGCAGGATCGCGTAGGCCGTGGTGACGTGGAAGAAGAATTGCGGCAGGCCGTAGTGCAGCAGGTAGGCGCTGCCCGACAGCTTCTTTTCCTTGGGCGTGCCCGGACGCAGCACGATTTCTAGCGAGGCGCTGTTTTCAAACTGCTGCGGCGTGAATGCGCCGACGTGCGCCAGCGTCTTGGCGATCAGCGCTTGCAGGTCGGCGAAGGTGGCTTCGCCTTCGGGCCAGGACGGCACTTCGGCGCCGGCCAGGCGCGACGAGATGCCCTTGGCGAAATCGGTAGCGATCTGCACCTGGCGCGACAGCGGGAACATGTCCGGGTACAGGCGGGCGCCCAGATAGGCGGACGCGTCGATGTTCTTGGCGGTGGCGTGCGCCTCGGCCTTCTTCAGCACGTCCGACAGGGCGGACAGCATCTGCTTGATAACGGGAACGGAGGCGTCGTACATGGGATTGGTCATGAGGGGCTCGCTGGTATGAGGGTAGGCGGGCGCGGAAGAAACATCCCGCGCGGCTGCGGCAAGACTACCAGCAATTGATGGCGATCGGTCTGGACCCTGTTTTGTACTTTTAATGTATCTGAATCCTGCGAAAGCTCGGGTTTGTACGGGGTATATCTGGCCTTTTTTCTTGCGCTATAACGCTGCATGTATTTTTTATGTATTTAGGCGCAAATGAAAATCGCATTATTGGGTTGTGGGGAAGTGGGTCACTGCTATGCCGAGGCGTGGCGGGCGGGCGGTCACCAGATCGTGGGCATCTGCGAATTGCGCGACGATGCGCCGATGCAGGCGCGGGCCCAGGCGCACGGCGCGGCGCTGCACGCCAAACCGGGCGCCTGGCTTCAGGAAGCGGATCTCGTCGTCTCCGCCGTGTTCGGCCATGCGGCGCTTGACGTCGCCACGGCGGCGCTGCCGCACATGCGCAAGGACGCGGCCTATGCCGACCTGACCACCGCCAGCTCGGGAGACATGCGCGCGGCGTCCGAGGTCGCTGCGCAGCACGGCCTGCCGTTCACCGACGTGGCCATCATGGGCGCCATCGCGCTGCTGGGCGCGCGCACGCCGCTCCTGTGCGCCGGCACCGGCGCGGTGGCGGTGGCCGAGTTCACGTCCGGCTGCGGCGCGCCCGCGCAAGCCATCGAAGGCGAAGCCGGCGACGCCGTCCGCCTGAAATTGCTGCGCAGCATCCTGACCAAGGGCATGGAGAGCCTGGCCGTCGAATGCCTGGTCGCCGCCGAAAGCATGGGCCTGCGCGCCTCGCTTTACGAAGTGCTGTCCGACATGGACCGCACGCCGCTCACCACCTTCGTCGATTCCTTCGTGCGCTCGCACGTGCTGCATGCGCCGCGCCGTCTGGCCGAGGTGCGCGAGGCCCGCGAACAACTGGTCGAAGCCGGCTTGCAGCCGCTGGTGCTGGACGGTGTGGAACGCCTGTTCGCGCGCACGACCCAGGGCATTGAAGCCGCCCGTGCGACCGGCACGTTCGAACTGCCTGATTCCGTCGAGGCCCGGTTGGCCTGGCTGACGCCGCTGGCGCGGCAATCCTGATTTCGGCAAGTGGCCCCGCAGAGGGCCGCACGCATCATCAACATCAAGAGAGGAAGACAATGAAGTCCCTGAAAAAACTGCTGCTGGCAGCAATGCTCGCGTCGTCGGCCACCGCCGGCGCCGCCGATATGGGCACGGGCCCGATCACGCTGATCTCGCCCTTTCCGCCCGGTGGCGGCACCGACACGCTGACCCGCATGATCGGCTCGGCCATCGCCCAGGACACGGGCTGGAACATCGTCGTGGAAAACAAGCCGGGCGCAGGCGGCAACCTGGCGCTGGACGCCACGGCGCGCGCCAAGCCGGACGGCCACACGCTGGTGATGGCGCAGACCGACAACATCGTGCTGAACCCGTGGCTCTACAACAAACTCAGCTACGACACCTTCAAGGACTTCAAGCCCGTGGGCCTGGTGGCCTCATCGCCCAGCGTGTTCGTGGTGGTGCCCGAGTCGCCCTACAAGACGCTGGACGACGTGGTGAAGGCGGCCAAGGCGCGTCCTGGCCAAGTGTCGTTGGGCATCCCCGGCATCGGCGGCAGCGGCGATCTGATCGGCCACTTGTGGCGCAAGGCGGCGGGCATGGAACTGATGCACGTGCCGTATCGCGGCTGGTCGCAGGCGTTCCCGGATCTGGCCAGCGGCCGCATCGACCTCTACACCGGCTCGGTCGCCTCGTTGCTGCCGCAGATCCGGGGCGGCAAGGTGCGCGCGCTGGCGGTGGTCGCGGACACGCGTTCGCCGGCCTTGCCGGACGTGCCGACCTTTGCCGAAAGCGGTTTCAAGACCATCAACCAGACCATCTGGTGGGGGCTGATGGCGCCGGGCAAGACGCCGGACGACGTGATCGCCACGTTGAACAAGGCCTTGAACGCGTCGCAGGCCAAGCCGGACGTGGTGAAGAAGCTTGAAGACTCCGGCTACAGCGTCATGTCGGGCACGCCCGCCGACCTGGGCAAGCGCCATCGCGCCGACCACGACATCTTCGGCAAGGTCGTGCAGGAAGCCGGTATCCCCAAACAGTAAGCGCCCGGATCGAGCGCAACAGGAGCATCCATGATCGGTTTTGACATCCACCCGCGCCGGCGCGCGGTCAGCAATGAATTCGTCGAGAAATTCCGCCGCATTCCGGTGGCCAACATCAGCGACTGCATGTCGCGCATGACGGCTGGCGGCGCGCGACTGCGCCCCATGCACGACGGCAGCCTGCTTGCGGGCCCCGCGCTGACCGTGCGTACCCGCCCAGGTGACAACCTGCTGGTGCACAAGGCCCTGGAACTGGCTCAGCCGGGCGACGTGGTGGTGGTGGATGCGGGCGGTGACCTCACCAACGCGATCATCGGCGAAATCATGACCACCTATGCGCAGACGCGCGGGCTGGCCGGCATCGTCATCAACGGCGCCATCCGCGATTGCGGCACGATCCGGCGCGGTTCGTTTCCGGTGTACGCGGCCGGCGTCACGCATCGCGGTCCCTACAAGGACGGTCCGGGTGAAATCAATGTGACGATTGCGCTGGACGGCATGACGATCGAACCGGGCGACCTGATCCTGGGCGATGAAGACGGCCTGTTGGCGCTGCCTTACGACCAGGTGCCCGCGCTGTTCGAGGCGGCCTCGGCCAAGCACGCGGTGGAAGAACAGATGCTGGCGCAGATCGCTGCCGGCACGCTGGACACCTCGTGGATCGATGCGCGCATGAAGGCGCAAGGCTGGAAGCCTTAAGCGGGCGTTGAAAGGGGCGGGCGCATCGCCATGCCCCTTGACCAACACATGATGCCGCGGCGATATCAGCCGCGGCCGATGCCCAGTGCGCGCAACAGCCGCGCTTTGAGCGCGCCGGCATAAGCCCAGGACAGCACCGCCAGCACCAGCATCGCCACGGTGAAGTAGGCGCGCGCGGCCAGAGGCACCGGGTTCAGCTGCGCAATCGTGCGCAGCGGTTCATAGTTCGTGAAGTCGCTGGCGGCCAGCGTGCTGAACAGCAAGGCCAGCAGCGGCCCCGTGAAATGCGGGCGTTCGCCGCGCGCCGGATCCGCGCCGCGCGATAACCATTGCGCGAGGCGGAACAGCTGCACCACCAGGGTCGCCAGGGGAATGGCGACGGCCAGCAGCAGGACGAACAGGGCAACGAGAATCTGAGGCGAATACATGGAAGGCAGCAGTGCCGTCACGCCGTCTGTGCGTCGGCCGGCGGCTTGCGCTGGCTGCGAAACAGCAGGTGCGTGCTGGTCAGGTGAAAACGCATGGCGAGGTCCGCGCAGGCGGGATCCCGTGCGCGCAGAGCGGCGATGATCTGGCGGTGGTGATCCACGCTGCGCAGCATGTCGTCACGCGTGTAGAAATAGAACGAGCCGATGATGATCGGCATGTCCAGCAGGTTTTCCACCATCGTGCGCACGCGCGCCGATTGCGCTGCGTCCAGCAGCGCGTGGTGAAAAAGGTTATTGCAGTGCTGCACCCGCGCCACCTTGTCGTCGTCGTCGGACAGGACTGCCTCCAGCATGCGCTGGTTGATCTGTTCCAGGTGGTCGATCTGTTCGGGTGTGGCGCGCTCTGCGGCGCTGCGCGCGGCATACGGTTCCAGCAGCAGGCGCAGGTCGAACGCTTCGTTGATGTCGCGATCGACCCAGCCCAGCACCTCGGCCCCGCGCCGGCCTTCGCGCTTGACCAGGCCATCGGCCACCAACCGTTCAATGGCGCTGCGAACCGGCGTGCGGCTCACGGAAAGCTCGGCCGCGATGTGCTCTTCGCGCAGCCGTTCGCCGGGCAGGAACACGCCGGACATCAGGCGTCGGCGAAGTTCCGCATAGACAAGATCGCGGGCGCTGGTCATGGTGGCAAAAGGGGAATCCGTGGGGGCGCGAAGAGTTCCAGACTATACCCGAAGGCGCTGAGATGAAAGCGTGCATTTCCGAGGCGGCGCGGCGTGTTGTGGCGCGCCTTCTGCGACGCAATAAACCCGTCCCGGTTTGATGGTGGACGCGCGATGGTCCGCCTTCAAACGCGCTCTGGGAATGCAATCGTCAAGCCCACGCCGCGTCCCGCCGGCCCCCACCCGGGTCCCCATTCGATACTCGCGCCGTGCGCAGTGGCGATCTGCGCCACCAGCGACAAACCGATGCCGCTGCCATGTTCTTCGGTGCCGGGTGGCCGGTAGAAGCGGTCGAACACGCGTTCGCGTTCGGCCGGCTCGATACCCGGCCCGTCGTCCGTCACGCTCAGGTACGCGCCGCGCGCTTGCAACGGACCACAGCCGATCCGCACACAACCGCCTGATGGCGTGTAGCGCAACGCGTTGTCCAGCAGGTTGCGCAGCAGCACGCCCAGGGCGTCGACGTTGCCGGGCACCGAGACAGGCTCGGTATCCAGCACGATGCGCTGCTGCTTGCCGTTGGCCAGCACTTCGCTGTCGCGCGCGATCATTTGCGCCAGGCGCGCAAGCGGCACGGGTTCGATGGCGCTTTCATCCTGGGCCTGCATGCGAGCCTGTTCCAGCAACTGCTCGGCCAGCCGCGAGGTGCGCATGGCGACGTGGCGCAATTGCTCCACCGCCTGGCCGCGCGCCGCCTCGCTCTCGCCGCGCTGCGCCAATTCGGCATACGCACCGAGCGCGGCAAGCGGCGTGCGCAGTTCGTGCGCCGCGTCTGCGACGAAGCGCCGCTCGCGGTCCAGCGACGCCGACAAGCGTTGCAGCAGATCATTGATCGAGCCGACGAAGGGGCGCAGTTCGCCGGGCATGCCGCGCGTGGGCACGGGCGTGAAATCCATGCCGGTGCGGTGCAGGATGGCTTGGCGCGCGCGATCGACGGGGCGAAACGCGCGCCGTATCACCAGCCACGTCAACGCCGTCAGGATCAGGAACAGCACGCTCAGGAACCACAGGCTGCTCCACATGCGCGCGGCGGTCTCCTGCCGCAGTTCCTTGACCGACTTGGCGAATTGCACCTGCACGCGGCCGTCCGCGTCCGACACCGCATAGGCGCGCCACGGCTCGCCGCGCAAGGTGATGTCCTGATAACCGTCTTGGAAATGCGGCACCAGCGGCTGCGCGGGCGCCCATGGCGATTGCAGGATCAGCCGCTTGTCGGCCAGCGACCAGACCTGGAAGTTGGCGGATTCGCCGTCCAGGGTTGCGGGCGCGGGCAATTCGAAGCGGTCTTCGCGCGACGGCTCGGCTTGCAGCAGGCTGGTGGGCAGCGACACCAGCGCCTTTTGCGCGCCATAGCGCAGGCCCTGGTCGGCCATGCCGGTTTCGGCGCGCGTCTGCTGCACGTAGATCATCGAGAACACGATCAGCCACGTCGCTAGCATCGCCAGCAGCAGGGTGGTCGCCACCCGCCGGCGCAGCGTCATCATGGCGCGGTGTCCGCCACGATGCGGTAGCCCAGGCCATGCTGCGTTTCGATCAGCCCGTCGCCCAGCTTGCGCCGCAATTGATGGATGTACACCGCCACCGTATTGCTCTCGATCGTGCCGCTGCTGCCGTACACGGCAACCTCCAGCTGATCGCGGCTGACCGTGTGGCCCATGCGCTGCATCAGCGCCAGCAGCGTGTGATATTCGTGTGCGCTGAGGCTGACTTCCCGACCGTCCTGCCTGACCAGCCGGCTTGCCGGTTCCAGCACCACATCGCGGCAACGCAGCGCCGACACCACGCTGTTGCTGCTGCGTCGAAGCACCGCGCGCAGGCGGGCCAGCAACTCATCCAGCTGGAACGGCTTGACCAGGTAGTCGTCGGCGCCGGCGTCCAGCCCCTGGATGCGTTCGCTCAGGCGGTCGCGCGCGGTGATGATCAAGACCGGCGTCGTGTCGAAGCGGCCCCGCAGCGCCTTCAAGAGCGTCAGGCCGCTGCCCTCGGGCAGTCCCAGGTCCAGCAGCACGGCGTGAAAGCCGTGGTCCACCAACGCCAGCTGTGCGTCGGACAGCGCGCGTACCCAGTGGACGGTCGCGCCGTCATTGCTCAGGCCGGCGCGCAAGGCGTCGCCCAGCATGGGGTCATCTTCGACAAGCAGGATACGCAATCGCCCTCCCAGGGGGCCACCGGCGCGGCGCGGCGGGGTCTTAAAGAATTATTAAAAGTTGCAGCAGACAATGCGTGCCGATTCCGGGGGCGGACGCCCACGGCCAACGACACGAATGAAAAGGAAGCCCTGATGCGGATGGGAATGATAGCAAGCGGCCTGGCGGGGTTCGCGGTGCTGGGCGCGGCCGGCGCCGTGCAGGCGCAGGGGGCGAACAGCATAGGATTGGGGGTCGGAGCCATTCCGGTCTATGAAGGGTCCAGCCAGTACCGCGCCTTGCCGGTGCCGCTGATCAACTACCACGCCGGCAACTTCTTCATCACGCCGCGCATGGGCTTGCCCGCGATGGGCCTGAAGACTTCGCTGGCTACTGATCTGGATGCAGGCGTGTTTCTCGGGCTGGGCCTGGGCCGCGACGCGGACGACGCGGACCGCACCAAGGGGCTGGACGACATCGATTTCCACGCGGCCTATGGCGCGTATGTGGAATGGCGGCCGGGCCGCTATTCGCTGGGGGCCGGCTACAAGCAGGCGGCGCGCAGCGGCTATGGCGGCACGCTGCAACTGCGCGCCTCGTATGCGGCGATCATGACCGAGCAGCACGTGGTGCAGGTCGGCGTCAGCACGGAATGGGCCAACCACGACGCCATGCAGACCTGGTTCGGCGTGACGTCCTCGCAAGCCGCGCGCAGCCGCGAGGGCCTGTCGACGTATTCGCCGTCGTCTGGCTTCAAGTCGGCGGCGCTCTACACCACCTGGATCTACCGCATCGATCCCAGCTGGAGCACGGTATCCACCGTGGGCGTCTCGACCCTGCTGGGCGATGCGCGCGACAGTCCGCTGACCGAGCGCAAGAGCAATATGTTCGGATCCGTGGGCGTGATGTACCGCTTTTAAGAGGCGGGGACGGCGGGCCCGGCGCAGCGTGATTTTGTTCAAGAAATCGCACCGGACGCCGGATACAATTTCAGCGCGAATTCCTTCGTCTTCCTGAGACCGCGCCATGCCCGCCTTCCCGCCCGACCTTCCGCCCGAACCCCAATCCGTCCACAGCCCGACTACGCGGCACGCGATCTTCATCGTCGCCACGATCAATCCGGGCGAAGACGCCGCCGCAACCGTGCGGGCCTGGTGCGAGGTTGTGGCCGCGCGCGTGCGCACGGTCAATACCCGTTCACCGGACGAAAACCTCTCCTGTGTCTGCGCGTTCGGCTCGCAAGCCTGGGACGCGGTGTTCGGCCTGCCGCGCCCGGCCAACCTGCATCCATTTCGGGTGTTTGGCGAAGGCGCGCGAGAGGCGGTATCCACGCCCGGCGACATCCTGCTGCACATCCGCGCCGACGCCATGGACCTTTGCTTTGAAGTCGCCACGCTATTGATGAACGACCTGGGCGACGCCGTGACGGTCGTGGACGAAGTGCACGGCTTCCGCTATTTCGACCGCCGCGCCATCATCGGCTTCGTGGACGGCACCGAAAACCCCGAAGGACGCGAAGCAGTGAACTTCACGGTGATCGGCGACGAAGACGCCGAGTTTGCCGGTGGCAGCTATGTGCTGGTGCAGAAGTATTTGCATGACATGGCGGCCTGGAACGCGCTGTCCGTGGAAAGCCAGGAAGGCGTCATCGGCCGCCACAAGCTGTCCAACGTGGAACTGGATGACGACATCAAGCCGGCATCCTCGCATAGCGCGCTGACCACGCTGGAAGAGGACGGCAAAGAAATCAAGATCCTGCGCGACAACATGCCGTTCGGCCGGGCGGGCATGGGCGAATTCGGCACCTACTTCATCGGCTACGCGCGTTCGCCCGCGCCTATCGAACAGATGCTGGAGAACATGTTCGTCGGCCGTCCGGTGGGCAATTACGATCGCCTGCTTGACTACAGCCGCGCCGTGACCGGCAGCCTGTTCTTCGTACCATCGGCCGACCTGCTGGAGGAATTGGCCTCGCGCCCAGCGGTTGCCGCGGTCGCCCAGGATAGTGGCGCGCCGCTTGCTGCCGCTGCTGGCGACCCGTTATCGGCGAGCGCGCCCGTTCAGTCATAAAGGGCTTATGGGCAAGCACCCGCCCGGCCATGAAGCGCGTGGGCGGGCTTGCGCCCCTACGACTAAAGACCGATGCGCGCGCATCGGCCTGCTGCTACTTTTCGGCCCAAGCAGATCGGCATTTATCGGCCACGATGTTTGCCGCTTGCATCGTCACGCGGCAAGCTTCGCGTGCCTGCCCGCTGCCCAACCGATGCCGGTGCGGTTTTCTTCGCCGGCAAGCAGCAGGAGAACCATATGAAGACCAGCAAGCAGCCGGCTACCGCCGGCCAGTCACGCGACGATGGGATCCAGGCGTTGACGCAGCAGGAAATCCAGCTCGTCAGCGGCGGGGCGGGCCCGAATCGATTCATGGGAGGCGCGCCGCAGGCACGTAATCTCAGCGCTGTCAGTTCCCAGGCGCGTCCCGCGGGCAAGACCTTGTACACCAGCTGATGCCAAAGCTGCGCGGCGATGCCATCGCCGCGCACTTTCCTGTCGTCATGCATTCCGAACCGCTCTTTCGCAAGCAGGCGCTCGCCGCGCAACGCGCCGCGCCGCTGGGCGATATCGTCCTGATCCGGCCGGTGTCGTTTGCGTGGGTGACGGGCGTGCTGGGCGGCTTCGTTGTACTGGTGTGCCTGTTCCTTGCATTCGGCGCCTATACCAAGCGGGCCACGGTCAGCGGCCAGCTTGCGCCCGACACGGGGTTGTTGAAGCTCTACGTGCCGCAGTCCGGCGTGGTGCTGGAGAGGCGGGTGGGGGAAGGGGAACACGTCAACGCCGGCGACGTGCTGTATGTGGTGTCGGGCGACCGGCAAAGCGCCGTGGGCGACACGCAGCAAGTCATCAGCGGGCAGATCCGGCAGCGGCAGGACAGCCTGCGGCAGGCGCGCGAGAAGACGCTGGCGCTCCAGCAAGGCGAACGGGATCTATTGACGGCGGGTGTGGCCGGGCTGCGCGCGCAGTTGACGGCCATCGACCTGCAGATCGACGGCCAGCGTGGCCGCATCAAGCTGGCGCAAGACAGCGCCCAGCGTTATCGCGCGCTGATGGACAAGGGCTATCTGTCGCCCGAGGAATCAGACCTGAAGCGGGCCGAGCTGCTGGAGCAGCGCAACCAGTTGCAGGCGCTGCTGCGCGACCGCATCGGGCTGGCGATGGAATTGTCCAGCCGGCAGGCGGCGTTGGCCGACCTGGGCCTGCGCCAGCAGAACCAGCTGGGGCAGTTGGACCGCGACCTGGCCGGCGTGGCGGAGGAACTGACGCAAAGCGAAGCCCGCCGCCAACTGCGCGTCACCGCGCCGCAAGCTGGCGTGCTGACGTCAATGAACGCCGATGTCGGCCAGTCCGTCGATACCGTGCGGCCGCTGGCTACCTTGGTGCCCGATGGCGCGACGCTGTTGGCTGAACTCTATGCGCCCAGCCGCGCCGTCGGTTTCGTTGCGCCGGGCGACGCGGTGCTGATGCGCTTTGCCGCCTATCCCTACCAAACCTACGGCCAGCAGGCGGGCGTCGTTCAAAGCGTGACGCAGAGCGCCTTGCCGGAATGGCAGTTGCGTGATGGCGCGCCAGCCAACGCCAACAGCGCGTCCGAACCGATGTACCGCATCACGGTGTCGCTGGACTCGCCCGCGCGCGGTCCGCAAGGGCAGGCGCTGGCGCTGCGGCCCGGCATGCGGCTGGAGGCCGACCTGCTACAGCAGAAGCGGCGTCTGTATCAATGGGCCATTGACCCGGCCCGACAGCTTGCGGGGAAATGGTGACGATGCTTGAACGCCTGACGCTGGGCGTGCAGCGCCGCGTGCCGCGCATCCTGCAAACCGAGGCGGCCGAATGCGGCTTGGCCGCCGTCGGCATGATCGCTGGCTTTCACGGCCATCATCAAAGCCTGGCCAGCCTGCGCGGCCGCTTTCCGGTGTCGCTCAAGGGCTCGACGCTGGCGTCGCTGATCCACGTGGCCAGCCAGCTCGGACTCGCGTCGCGGCCCGTCAAGGCGGACCTGGGCGCGCTGGACAAGCTGGCCTTGCCTTGCATCCTGCATTGGGAGTTCAACCACTTCGTGGTGCTGACCGCCATCGATGGGCGAGGGGCCACCGTGATCGATCCCGCGCGCGGCGCGCGCAAGGTCACTCTGGGCGAGCTATCGGCCGCGTATACCGGCGTGGCGTTGGAGCTATGGCCAACGCCGGATTTTCAGCCGGCCCGGCAGGCGCGCCCGGTGCGGCTGCGCGAACTGACCGGCCGCATCACGGGGCTGGGCGCGGCCTTCTCGCAGGTGCTGCTGCTGGCGCTGGCCCTGGAAGTGCTGACGGTGGTGCAGCCCTTCTTCCTGCAATGGGTCGTGGACCATGTGCTCAATACTGGCGACCGGGACCTGCTGACCACGCTGGCCCTGGCCTTCGGGTTGCTGATGGTGATGCTGCACCTGACGTCGGTAGCGCGCAGCTGGATGCTGCTGTACCTGGGCACGACCCTGAACCTGCAATGGCGCGCCAATGTCTTCACGCATCTGTTGCGCCTGCCGGTGGCCTATTTCGAGCGCCGCCATCTGGGCGACATCGTGTCGCGCTTCGGCGCCATCGACGCCATCCAGCGCACCGTCACCACCTCGTTCCTTGAGGCGCTGCTGGACGGCATGGTCATGACGATCACCTTGGTGCTGATGTTGCTGTACAGCCCGCCGCTGGCATGGATCGCATTGGGGGCGATGGCGCTTTACGGCGCGGCGCGCTGGGCCGGCTACGCCGCCTTGCGCCATGCCACGGAAGAACACATCGTCCACGCCGCGAAAGAGCAGTCGCACTTCCTGGAGACCGTGCGTGGCGTCAAGGCCATCAAGCTGTTCCAGCATCAGGACGACCGCCGTTCGCGCTGGCTGACATTGCTGGTCAATGAAATCAATGCCGATCTGCGCGTGCAGAAATGGGCGCTGTTCTTCCGGACCTTCAATGGCCTGCT
The DNA here is from genome assembly GCF_001571245.1 of Achromobacter piechaudii NBRC 102461. Lineage (GTDB taxonomy): Bacteria > Pseudomonadota > Gammaproteobacteria > Burkholderiales > Burkholderiaceae_B > Achromobacter > Achromobacter piechaudii. Next base: position 772,008 of record NZ_BCTK01000006.1, read on the forward strand.
GTTCGGCTTGTCGTCCATCGCCATCCTGTGGCTGGGCGCGCGGCAGGTGTTGGGCGGGCAGTTCACGGTGGGCGCGTTGCTGGCGTTCATCGTCTACAAGACGCTCTTCGACAAGCGCGTGGCGGCATTGCTGGACAAGCTGGTGGACGTGAAGATGCTGCGGCTGCAAGGCGAGCGTCTGGCGGATATCGTGCACGAGGCGCCCGAACCGGTGGACGACAACCCCCCGGCGTCGGGCGAACCCTCCGGCCCGCCCATCGCCGTTGCGCCCGTGATCGAAGTGCGCGACCTGCGGTTTCGCTACAGCGCGCATGAACCCTATGTGCTGGACGGCGTCAGCCTGCGGATCGAGGCCGGCGAATCCGTTGCCATCACCGGGCCGTCGGGGGGCGGCAAGACGACGCTGATCAATATTCTGCTGGGCGTCCTCACGCCCACCGAGGGCGAGGTGCTGGTGGACGGCGCACCCGTGCGTGGCGCGAACGCGGCGTTGCTGCGCAGGATTGCCGGCACGGTGTTGCAGGACGACGTGTTGTTTGCCGGCTCCATCGCCGAGAACATCAGTTTTTTCGATCCGCGCTTCGACGCCGACCGCGCCCGCGAGTGCGCCCGCATCGCCGACATCCACGACGACATCGTCGCCATGCCCATGGGCTACAACACGCTGGTGGGCGACATGGGCACGGTGCTCTCGGGTGGCCAGAAGCAGCGCGTGCTGCTGGCGCGCGCGCTGTACAAGCGGCCGACGCTGTTGTTCCTGGACGAAGCCACCAGCCACCTGGACCTGGCCCGCGAACGCGTGGTCAACATGGCGATCTCGCGGCTGGCGATGACACGCGTGATCGTTGCGCATCGGCCTGACACCATCGCCGCCGCCGGGCGCGAGATCGTGCTGTTGGATGGCAAGGTCGCCGCCGACAGCGGGCGGCGCGAGGTCAGGCCGGCCGGCCGAACACGCCGCCGCGCCGCGCCACTAGCGTCGCCTGTGTGCGATTGAGCACGCCCAGCGCGGCCAGGATGGCCGACACGTGGGTCTTCACGGTTTTCTCGGTCATGCAGAGGCGCTCGGATATTTCCTTGTTGCGCAGCCCGTCGCACATCAGCCGCAGCACTTCCTGCTGGCGCGGGGTCAGCGTGCGCAGCAGCGCCGCTTCGTCCTGAGTGGCAGGCGCCGCTGCTGCCGCCACGGGGCGGTGCGCGGGCTGGGCCGCGTCGTTGATGGCGTCCAGCGCGGCGACCAGTTCCTGGCAGCTGGCCGACTTGTTCATGAAGGCCTGGGCGCCGGCATCCATCGCGCGGCGCTGATCCTCGGGGTCTTCCGAGGCCGACAGCACCAGCACGCGCAGCTTCGCCCGCCGCTGGCGCATGCGCCGCAGCAACTCCGCGCCCGCAATATCCGGTAGGTAATAGTCCATGATCACATTAGTGATGTCGTCATGACGCGCCAGCACGTCCATTGCTTCGTGTCCGTTCGCGGCGGGATGCAGCGTCAGGCTGGGGACGGCGTTGGACAGGGCCAGCGCGAGGGCTTCGCGGAACATCGCATGGTCATCGACCAGCAGGACGGCCGTCATTCGTGGTCTCCAGAGGGGCGGACGGTTGAGGCTTGCAGCAGTGCGGCCACGCGTTCGCGCAGCGCCTGCACGGACACGGGCTTGTGCAGCAGGGGAATCGCGCGGTCGGCGGCTTCGGCCAGGCGGGCGGGGTCGGTGTCGCCGCTGACGAGCAGGGCGGGCAGGTCCGGGTCGTTGTATTCCTCGCGCAGCCGTTCGATGACGTGGATGCCGGTTTCGTGATCGCGCAGCCGGTAGTCGCTGACGATCAGCGCCGGTCGTTCGGCCAGCGGCAGCACGCGTTCGAACAGCGCATTGCCGCTGGACGCGCCGATGACGCGGCAGCCCCAGCTCTCGAACAGCATCGTCAGGCCGGCCAGGTTCTGCGGGTCGTCGTCCACCAGCAGCGCCAACTGGCCGTGCAGGGAAGCGTCGCTGGACGCCGCGCGCGCATGCGGCGGCGCGGCGTCGATCGCCGATACGCCGGCCTGCGCCGGGTCCGCGATGGGCGCGGTCAACATGAACACCGTGCCCTGGCCCGCCTGCGAACGCAGCGCCAGCGGATGCCCCAGCAATCTGGCGGTGCGGCGCACGATGGCCAGGCCCAGCCCCAGCCCCTTGCTGCGATCGCGCTCGGGATTGCCCAGCTGATGGAATTCCCAGAACACGCGCTCTTGCTCGGCGGCGGGGATGCCCACGCCGTTGTCCCACACTTCGATGCGCAGCTGGCCGCCGACGCGGCGGCATCCGATCAGCACGCGCCCGCCCGTGGCGTGCGTGATGGCGTTGCTGATGAGGTTGCGCAGAATGCGTTCAAGCAGGACAGGATCGGACCAGATGCTGGCCGCACACGGCCGCACGCGCAGCGACATGCCTTTTTCCCTGGCTTGCGGCGCGTATTCGGCGCGCAGCTGGTCCAGCAGCGGATTCAGCGCAAAGCCCTGCCAGCGCGGTTCAATGACGCCGGCGTCCAGCCGCGACAGATTCAGCAGGGCGTCGAACAACTGGCCCATGGCCGTCATGGCGCTGCCGATGTTATCCACCAGGTAATGACCGTGGCGTGACAGCGGTTCGTTCGCCAGCAGTCCCAGGAACAGGTTGACCGCGTGCACGGGCTGGCGCAGGTCGTGGCTGGCGGCGGCCAGAAAGCGCGACTTTTCCAGGTCGCTGCGTTCGGCGGCAATCTTTTCCTGGCGCACCTGTTCCAGCAGCGCCAGGTTTTCGTAGCCCAGCCGCAAGGCGTCCAGGTGCGTGCGGTTCATGCGATGGATGAAGGCCAGCGTGGCCACCAGATACGCCAGCCCGCCCGTGACCAGCGCCAGGTGGATCGCCGAGGGCTGCGCGGCCAGCGCGATGAACATGGGCGCGAACGCCGGCACTTCGAACGCGTACATGACGGGCAGCAGCATGTAGTTCGAATAGATCGCGCCGGTGCCCAGCCCGAACAGGATGACGATGAAGAACAGCTGATATTCCAACGGGACGAACAGCGTCCAGTAGGCAAAGGGCAGGCCCCACAACAGGCCGGACGCCAGGTTGCCCACCAGCATGCGCCGCACCCAGCGCGCGGCGGCGTCGGGCTGCGTAAGGTGGCGGTCGTAGGCAATCATCGCGGCCAGCCGAAGCGCGCCGACCAGCAGCGTGGCGACGATCCACGCCAGCACTTCGTGCATCGGCAACACACCGCGCAGCGCATAGGCCGAGAAGCAGGCCGAGATCAGCGAGCCGGCCAGTGCAAACGGAAAGCTGCGCCGCAAGGCGTCGATCTGCACCTGCCGGATGCGGGCGCCGTAGGCGGGAGAGGGCGAGGTGGCGGAGGGAGTCTGGCCGAGGGTGGGCTGCACCGGCGGATTTTAGACCGATTGCATGACGCCCGGCTAAAGGTTCCGCCGCCTCTGCCGTAAGCCCAGACGTAGGCCGCCGCTTTTTGGGCGGGCTGCGTTCCCCTGCCGTCCGGCACGGGGCTGTGGCAGTAAGAAGGCAAGAATGAAAATCACCTCGTTGCGCAACCGTATTCTATTGATCACCTGCTTTACCGTCGTAGGCGCCCTGGTTTTGTCGGGCATCACCACCTACCAGATCGTGCGCAGCAACATGATGGCAACCATCTCCGGCAACCTGGACGCCATCGCGGCGGGCAATGCCAGCGCCATCGAACGTTGGTCTGCCGACAAGGCGCAGGCGGTCACCGCCACCGCCGCCGTGGTGGAAAAGGGCGACCCGCGCGGGCTGACCAAGCTGATGGGCGAGACCAACGGCTTTCCGATATCCACCATCGGCTGGTCGGACAAGAGCTACTTTTCCACCACGCAGACCGCCGCCGACTACGACCCCACGGCGCGGCCCTGGTACAAGAGCGCGGTGGCGGCGGGCAAGCTCACCGTGACCAAGCCCTACGGCGATTCGGGCACCGGCAAGCTGTATGTGGCCTTTACCACGCCGATGATTCGCGGCGGGCAGACGGTAGGCGTCCTGAGCGGCGCGGTGCCGCTCGATGGCATCCAGGCCATCATCCGCGCCATTCGTCCCACGCCGTCCAGCCTGGCGTTCGTGGTGGCGACCGACGGCCAGGTCATCTCGCATGTGAATGACAAGCTGGCGCTCAAGCCGTCCACCGACGTGGCGCCCGAGTTGACGCCGGCCGCGCTGGCGGCCATGGGGCGTGACGGCGCGGAGCCCATCACGGTCAGCCTGGACGGCCAGAAAAAGCTGCTCAAGGCCCGCCGTATTCCGGGCACCGACTGGTCGCTGGTGATTGCGCTGGACAGCGCCGAGGCCACGGCCGGACTGACCCAGGTGCTGAACGCCACGCTGATTTCGCTGGTGGTGCTGACGCTGGTGGCCGTGGGCCTGGCCAGCGTGGTGACCTCGCGCGCCTTCAAGCGCCTGTCGGCCGTGCGCGACGCGATGGACACCATCGGTTCGGGCGACGGCGACATGACGCATCGCCTGGACGTGGTGGGCCATGACGAAGTGGCGCAGATTTCGGCGTCCTTCAACGCGTTTGTCGACAAGATCAGCACCGTCATGCTTGAGGTGCGCACGGGCGTGCATTCGATGTCCGCCGCCACGCGCGAGATCGACATGGGCAACCGCGACCTGTCCCAGCGCACGGAAACGTCGGCGGGCTCCTTGCAGGAGACCTCGTCGGCCCTGACGCAGATGACCTCCAGCGTGCGCCAGACGGAAGAGGCCGCCGAGCATGCCAAGCGCCTGGCAACCGAGGCCAGCGTGGCGGCCGAGCGCGGCGGCAAGGTGGTGACGGACGCGGTGACGACGATGAGCGCGATCTCGCAGTCCTCGCAGCGCATCACGGAAATCATCAGCGTGATCGACAGCATCGCCTTCCAGACCAACATCCTGGCGTTGAACGCGGCCGTGGAAGCGGCGCGCGCGGGCGAGCAGGGCCGGGGTTTTGCGGTGGTGGCGGGCGAAGTGCGCACGCTGGCGCAGCGCAGCGCCGCGTCGGCTCAGGAGATCCGCACCTTGATCCAGGCGTCGGTTGAAAACGTCAAGAGCGGCACCGAACGCGTGCAGGCAGCCGGCTCGACGATGAGCGAAATCGTGGACGGCATTGCGCGCGTGCAGCGCCTGGTCAACGAAATCCACGGCGCGATGACCGAGCAGAGCGTCGGCATCAGCCAGATCGACCGCAGCGTGGCCGACATGGACCAGGCTACCCAGCAGAACGCGGCCCTGGTGGAAGAATCCGCCGCGGCCTCGGCCATGTTGAGCGACCAGGCCCGTGTGCTGGCCGATACGGTGGCGCTGTTCAAGCTGCGCGAAGATCCGCGCGGGCGTCACGCGGGTACGATGCTGGCGCTGCCTGGGGCGGCGTAGCCCCCGGGTGGCGGGCGGCCGGCGCGGTTCGAGGGGCGAACCGCGCCCGGAGTTGCCCGGCGGCGCGGTTGGAAGCAGAATCCGTCCTATCGAGATCGAACCGAGGATGGATGAATGATGGCCGACGCCACCGCCGTAACGCCGCAGGATGTGATGATTTCCACCGCGCTTGGCCGCATCCATGCCCGCCGCTGGCCGGGCGCCGACGCCCCGATCGTGCTGCTGCACGACTCGCTGGGCAGCGTGGGTTTGTGGCGCGACTTTCCCGCCCACCTGGCCGAGGCGACCGGCCGCGCCGTCATCGCTTACGACCGACTGGGATTCGGCCAGTCCGATCCGCACCCGGGCAAGCTGGATGCGGATTTCGTCTTCGCCGAGGCGCGCGATGCCTTTGCCGCGCTGATCCGGCATTTTGATCTGTCGCGCTTCATTGCCTTTGGCCATAGCGTGGGCGGCGGCATGTCGGTCGCCATCGCGGCGGCCTTTCCACAGGCCTGCATCGGCGTCATCACCGAATCGGCCCAGCAATTCGTCGAAGACCGCACGCTGTCGGGCATCCGCGAGGCGGGCGAGCAGTTTCTCGACCCGGCGCAGCTGGAACGCTTGAAGCGCTATCACGGCGACAAGGCGCAGTGGGTGCTGGATGCCTGGGTGAAAACCTGGCTGTCGGCGGAATTCGCCGGTTGGAATCTGGATGACACCCTGCCGCGCGTGTCCGCGCCGCTGCTGGCCATCCATGGCGAAAACGACGAGTACGGGTCAATGCGCCATCCGGAAAAGCTGGTGGCGCTGGCGGCCGGCCCGGCGCAGATGCTGCCCCTGGCCGGTTGCGGCCACGTGCCGCACCGGGAGCGCGAAGCCGTCGTGCTGGAGGCGGTGCAGGAGTTCCTGGCGCGGCATGGGATCTGAATCCGGGGCGGGCAGACACGGGCACGGTTAATTTTTGCCGGGGCTTGCCGTTAACCCGTGAGCAGCTCCTACACGTATTCAGATAAAAACCCGGGCAGCCACTGCCCACTGTGGATGCCCCATGACCCTCATCAGTGCATTGGCAGGCGCGCCCGGCGCGGCCTCGTCAGGTTCCCCCCTTACCGTCATTCGTGCGGCGCAGCCCGTCACGCTGGCCGATGCGTCCGCGACTCCTCGCTCCTCGGTCGTGATGCTGGGCCAGGGCATATCGGAGTCGGCGGGTTCGGTCTACGACGAAACGGGGACCGTGCCGGACGCCCTGGCGGCGGCCATGGCCAAGGGCGTGGCCGCGCGCACGCGCGTCAGTCCGTTTGCCGACGTGGGCGCGGCGCTGCTGAACCGCTTTCGGACCGATGGCTCCAGCCATGCCCAGTGGGCCCCGGCGGCGCGCCTGGCAACCCCGGCCACTGCTGAGGCCGGCCCGCTGACGGAAGCCGAACTGCAACCGGACAACACCGTGTCGCTGCGCATCACCACCGCCAGCGGCGTCAAGGTGCAGGTCAGCCTGCAAAGCGGCAAAGAGGGCATGGCCGTGCAGGTCGACGTGGCCGAAGGCGAATTGAACGAGGACGAACGGCGTGCCATCGCGGCTTTGTCGGGCGCCTTCCAAGATGCGCTGGACGGCCTGGCAGAAGTGCCGCCGCGCTGGTCGCTGACCCGCTTGGCGAACGGCGGCTCGCCGCTCTTGTCGTCGATCAGCCTGAGCCAGTCCCGCATCGTTGACGGCGCGACGCAGACCATCGATTTCCAGGCGGACAGCAAGCAGAAAAGCCTGACTGTGTCGAACGTGACGGGCGTGGTCAAGGTGGATGTGGACCTGACCAAGCCGGTCACGCTGGGTTCCGCCACGCAGCAGCAGGCGGCGGTCGCCAAGTATCTACAGCAGTTCGACCGCGCCCAACGCCGTGGCTCGGGCGATGAGGCGCTGATGGACACATTCAAGGACGTGTTCTCGGCCATGCACGGCAGTAGCGGCGCGGCGCAGGTGCCGGCGGCCGACACCACGACACGCCGGCTGCCCGCCGCCGACGCGCATCGCAGTCTGCTGTCGGGCCTGGCGGATTTCTCGGCATCCATCGACCAGGTGCGCGAGGCCAGCAACCCGATGCGGCCCAAAGAGATCGACGGCTTCTCGTACCAGGCGTCGCAGACCAGCCAGGTGTCGGGCAAGGCGCGCTGGGATCTGGCGGTCTCGCAAGAGCAGTCCACCACGCTGACGGCCAACTATCACCGTTCGCTGTCGCCGGATGTGAAGTTGGCGCTGACCCAGGACGAGGACTCGCAGAACTATCTGTACTTCCAGATCCATGACAGCAGCAAGAGCAAGACGGACGTGGCGTACGAGGACGGCGTGCTGACGCAGGCGACGTTGAACGAATCGCGCACCCAGACGACGCAGGTGTCCAAGTACATCAAGGGCAAGCTCGTCGACCAGTCCGTCATGCCTTCGTCGGAATCGAACTCGCGCAACCTGCTGTCGCTGGTGCGGGCGGCAAAACTGGACGAGCTGGACGACCCGATGGCGCCGCGCGATCAGGCGGATGAGATCCTGCGCCGTAAATATCTGGACCTGGCGCGCCAGGCCGCCGACGCGCGCATGGGGTGATAGCGCGGCTGGATCGGGGCGCGGGGAGTCCTTTACTATGGCTCCATGAGCTCACGAAAGACTTCCGCCCCATCCCGCGCCGACGGCTGTATCCGCGTTCGCGGCGCGCGTGAACACAATCTGAAGAACGTCGATGTGGATATCCCGAGAGACGCGCTGGTCGTGTTCTCGGGGGTGTCCGGATCGGGCAAGTCCTCGCTCGCGTTCGGCACGCTCTATGCCGAGGCGCAGCGGCGCTATCTGGAATCGCTGTCGCCCTACGCGCGGCGGCTGATTGATCAGGTCGGCGTGCCGGACGTGGACGCCATTGAAGGCCTGCCCCCGGCCGTGGCGCTGCAACAGCAGCGCGGCACCCCCAACGTGCGCTCCACCGTGGGCAGCGTCACCACCTTGTCCAGCATGTTGCGCATGCTGTATTCGCGCGCAGGCACCTACCCGGCCAACCAGCCCATGCTGTACGCCGAGGACTTCTCGCCCAACACGCCGCAGGGCGCCTGCCCCAACTGCCATGGGCTGGGCTACGTCTACGACGTGACCGAGGCGTCCATGGTGCCCGACCCGTCCCTGACCATCCGCGAGCGCGCCATTGCTTCCTGGCCGCCCGCCTGGCATGGCCAAAACCTGCGCGACATCCTGGTCACGCTGGGGTATGACGTGGACACGCCCTGGCGCGACCTGAAAAAGAAAGACCGCGACTGGATCCTGTACACCGACGAGCAGCCGACGGTGCCCGTCTACGCGGGCTTCACGCCCGCCGAGACCCGCGCCGCCTTGCGCGCCAAGCAGGAACCCAGCTACATGGGCACCTACACGGGCGCGCGCCGCTATGTGATGCATACCTTCGCGACGACCCAGAGCGCCATGATGAAAAAGCGCGTGGCGCGTTTCATGACGGGCTCGGCGTGCCCCGTCTGCGACGGCCGCCGCTTAAAGCGCGAAGCTTTGTCGGTGACCTTCGCGGGCCTGGACATCGGCAGCCTGTCGCAACTGCCGCTGGCCCGCATTGCCGAGGTGCTGGCCCCGGCCGCAAGCGGCCAGTTCGACGCGCCCACCACGAGCGCTGCGCGCAGCCGCGCCACCAGCCGCAAGGACAATGCGCGCCGCGTGGCGGCCGGTGGACTGGCGCATACGGGCAGCTCCGACGTGCGCCGCACGCCGGACCTGTCGCCGGAAAAACGCATCGCGGCGCAGCGCATCGCGCATGACTTGGTCGAGCGCATCGGCACCTTGCAGGCGCTGGGCCTGGGCTACCTGGCGATGGACCGCGCCACGCCGACGCTATCCCCAGGCGAGTTGCAGCGCTTGCGGCTGGCCACGCAGATCCGCTCGAACCTGTTCGGCGTGGTCTATGTGCTGGACGAGCCCTCGGCCGGCCTGCACCCCGCGGACGGGCAGGCGCTGCATCGCGCGCTGGATCAATTGAAGGATGCGGGCAACACCTTGTTCGTGGTCGAACACGATCTGGACACGCTGCGCCGCGCCGACTGGCTGGTGGACGTGGGCCCGGGCGCGGGCCAGCACGGCGGGCAGGTGCTGTACAGCGGTCCGCCCGAAGGTTTGAAGAAGGTGCGGGAGTCGTTGACGGCGCGCTATCTGTTCAACGCCGCGCCGGCCGGAAGGGCGACGGTGCGAGAGCCCTCGGGCTGGCTGTCGCTGCGCGGCATCCATCGCAACAACCTGCACGGCATCGACGCGCGCTTTCCGCTGGGCGCGTTCACCGCCGTGACGGGGGTATCCGGCTCCGGCAAGTCCAGCCTGGTCAGCCAGGCGCTGGTCGAGCTGGTCGGCGAGCAGCTGGGGCAAGAGCCGGTCGTGGAAGAGAGCGAGGGCGATCTGCCCCAGGCGGGCGCGCTGCCGCGCACGACCGGCCGCATCGACGCGGGGGCCGACGCCATCAAGCGGCTGGTGAACGTGGACCAAAAGCCCATCGGGCGCACGCCACGATCGAACCTCGCCACCTACACCGGCCTGTTCGACCATGTGCGCAAGCTGTACGCCGCCACGCGCGCGGCCAAGTCGCGCCGCTACGGCGCGGGCCGTTTTTCGTTCAACGTGGCGCAAGGCCGGTGCGAAACCTGCGAAGGCGAAGGCTTCGTGCATGTGGAGCTGCTGTTCATGCCCAGCGTGTACGCGCCATGCCCCGTGTGCCATGGCAGCCGCTACAACGCCAAGACGCTGGAAATCGAATGGAACGGCCGCAACATCGCCCAGGTGCTGGCCATGACGGTCGACGAGGCGCTGGCATTTTTCAATGAAGAACCGGCAGTGCAGCGGCCGCTGTCCTTGCTGCATGAAATCGGCCTGGGCTACCTGCGCCTGGGCCAGCCCGCCACGGAGCTGTCCGGGGGCGAAGCGCAGCGCATCAAGCTGGCTACCGAACTGCAACGCAGCCAGCGCGGCAACACGCTGTATGTGCTGGATGAACCCACCACCGGCCTGCACGCGGCGGATGTGGACAAGCTGATGGCGCAACTGCATGGCCTGGTGGACGCGGGCAACACGGTCGTGGTGGTGGAACACGATCTGCGCGTGGTCGCCAACAGCGACTGGATGATCGACGTGGGGCCGGGCGCGGGCGACGAAGGCGGACGCATCGTGGCCGAGGGGCCGCCGGCCGAGGTCTGCCGCAAGGGGCAGGGCGCGACGGCGCCATTTCTGAAACCCGTACTGGAGGGAAAATGACCATCACCTATCGGCCCGCCCTGGCGGCGGACGCCGAGGCATGTATCGTCCTGCGCACGCAGACCCGTGAAAACGCGGTCACGCGGGCCGAGCTGGCCGCTGCCGGCATCACGCGCGAAACCTGGGCGGCGGGCATAGACACCGGCTTGTATCCCGGCGTGGTCGCGCTGGATGGCGACGTGCTGGCGGGGTATTGCTTCGGCCACCGGGACACGGGCGAAATCGTCGTGCTGGCGTTGCTGCCCCCGTATGAAGGCCAGGGCGTGGGCAAGACCCTCTTGAACCGCGTCGTCAGCCTGCTGCGCAAGCAGGGCCATTCCCGGGTGTTCCTGGGCTGCGCGACCGATCCGGGCGTGCGTTCCTACGGCTTTTACCGACACCTGGGATGGCGGTCGACCGGCGTGCTCAACGACGCGGGCGACGAGGTGTTGGAATATCTGCTCTGACGGGGCGGGCTTGCCCGGCGACTGGCGCTACAGCTCGTTTTCCAGCGTCTTCTGCATGCGCTCCATGCTTTCCTGGCTGACCTGGATCACGCCGGTGCCGGGCTGGTCGATGTCCACAATAAAGGTCAGCACCAGCGAGATCAGGGCGGCGAACAGGCCCGTGGACACCAGCCGCCTGCGCGCGTGCAGGCCGGTTCCGTAGGCGATGAAGCCGACCGCGCCGATGCTGACGATGAACAGCAGATAGAACACCGGCTCGGGCACGTGGTTTTCCAGCGCGACGCGGCGTTTCTCGTTGACTTGCGCCATCTCGTTGATGGCCTGGATGAACATGATGGTGGAGATGGCCGGCGGGTTGTCGGCGCTGGCCGCCGCGATCAGGCGGATCTGCCGTTCGATGTTGCGCGTGGTGGCGTTGGCGGCGTCAAAGCGGGGGGCGTCGTTTTCGGCCTCGTGCAGTTCGAGCGCCGCGCGGGTGTAGGCAAGCAGCAGCGGCGGGACCTTCTCGCGCGCGGCCGGCGCGATCAGCTGCGATCGCCAATACGCGTTGCCGATGGCGTTGGCTTCTTCCAGCACCAGGTTCTTGCGCGCCTCGAAGCGGGTGACGGACATGGCGAATGTGAAACCCAGCAGCAGGGCCAGCAGGCCGAGCAGGGCGGTTTGCAGCGCGCTGATGTGCGTCTTGTGCGCCTCGTCGGCGGGCTTTCTCTGCTTGCGGCCCAGTCGGAACCCAAGCTCGATCACGCCCAGGAAAACCAGGACGCCAATGAAGAAGAGATAAGACTCGTTGAAATTCCTGAGCATGGCGCTCCCCGTCGGACTTCGCCAGCGTATGCGGATTGCCCGGCGGCGGCAAGATCAGGGATGCCCGCAGGGCCTCTCAGCGAAACGCCAACTTCTTGCGGTAAGGTGTCGGCTTTCCCCTATCAAGACCCGCACGGAGCAGAACTTGAAAACCCGCAAACTCGGCCGTACCGACCTGGATGTCAGCCTGATTGGATTGGGCACCATGACCTGGGGTGAGCAAAATTCCGAGGCCGAAGCCCATCAACAACTGGACTACGCGCTGTCGCGCGGCGTGAACCTGGTGGACGTGGCCGAGATGTACCCGGTGCCGCCCAAGCCCGAAACGCAAGGGCTGACCGAAACCTATATCGGCACGTGGCTGGCGCGCACCAAGCGCCGCCAGGAGATCGTGCTGGCCAGCAAGGTGGCCGGCCCGGTGCGCGACCCCAAGCGTCCCGGCCATATCCGCGACGGCAAGACCTTCCTGGACCGCAAGAACCTGACCGAAGCGCTGGACGCCAGCCTCAAGCGCTTGCAGACGGATTACCTGGACCTGTATCAGCTGCACTGGCCCGACCGCACCACGGCCACCTTCGGCCAGCTGAACTACCCCTGGGTCCAGGACGAGCACACCGTGCCGATCGAGGAAACGTTGTCGGTGCTCCAGGACTTCGTGCGCGCCGGCAAGGTCCGCCACGTGGGCGTGTCCAATGAAACGCCGTGGGGTCTGTCGCAGTTTCTGCGCCATGCGGATACGCAGGACCTGCCGCGCGTCGTGTCGATTCAGAACGCGTACAGCCTGTTGAACCGCGTGTTCGAAATCGGCCTGTCGGAATTCACGCATCACGAAGGCGTGGGCTTGCTGGCGTATTCGCCGCTGGCGATGGGCATGCTTTGCGGCAAGTACCTGAACGGGGCGCGGCCCGAAGGCGCGCGCCTGACGCGCTACACGCGCTTCACCCGCTACAGCAATCCGCAGGCCGAAGCCGCCACGGCAGAATACGTGGCGCTGGCGCGCGAGCACGGCGTGTCGCCCACGCACATGGCCCTGGCCTGGGTCAACCAGCGCCCGTTCGTCACCAGCAACCTGATCGGCGCGACCACGCTGGAGCAGCTCAAGGAAAACATCGACAGCGTGGACGTCACGCTGTCGCCCGAACTGCTCAAGGCGATCGACGCGATCCACGTGCGTTACCCGAACCCGGCGCCCTGACGCCGCCGCCGCTGGGGCGCGCCGCCCCAGCCTTCCTTACCGACCCCGGCCCGCTCATGCGACGCATCCTGACCCTCTGGCTTCTGTCCGCGCTGACTCTGCTGGCGACAGGCTGCGCGTCGACCCGGACTTACACCGAAGACGTTTCCACGTTGATGGTGTCGTCCGACAGCAAGACCTTCGCGGTGCTGGGGCCGCACTACCACTATCTGTTCGACATGCCGGCGCCGATGGCGCAGGCCTTGTCCTCGGATTTCCGGTCCCGGCTGACCGCCGTGGTGCTGCGCGACTTCAACGTGGGCGCCGATGGCTACACCTGGGGCCTGGTGCGCTTGCAGTTGAGCCCGGACGCGACGGCGCGCGACCGCGCACAGGCGCTGGCGATGCACTTCCAGACGACCAAGGATGGGCTGGTCTATTACACGCATCATCTGAAGGGCAAGCGCTACGTTGCGCGGCCGGGCACGCCCAGCGCTGCGCAAGCGGGCGTGGCCACGTCCACCGCGCTGGACCAGACCTATCGCGTGACGGTGCAGGATTCGCAGGCCAGCGCCGATGCGATGAAGCTGCTGTCGCCCGTCGCGTTCGTGGCGGGTACGGGATTCGTCGTGGCGAACCCGGCCGTGGTGTTGTTCGCCTTGCCCGTCGCGGGGCTGGAGCCGTAACCCGGTCCAGACGGGCGCCCGTCGCACTTAGGGCCTGAGCGCCAGCCTCACGTTCCCGCAGGCACTTGCCACAGGCGGGCGGGCTGGAAATCGGCCTGTTCGCCCTTCTTGGCGTACCCCAGCGGGTTGGCCACGATGTGACAGCCGTCTTTCACGTAGTCGTGCGGGCAATGCAGGTGCCCGTGCATCCAGCAATCGGCCAGCGGCAACAGTGCGTCCAGCGCGTTGCAAAAGCCCGCCGTGCCGGGGGTGATGCCGTAGCGCGGGTCGGCGCTGGCCAGCGTGGGAGCAAAGTGGGTGATGGCCAGGGTGGGGCCGTCGAACGGCGTGCGCAGCGCGTCGGTCAGCCACTGCTGGCAGGCCAGGCCTTGTTCGCGCATCTGCTCGGCCATGAAAGGCGCGCCGTTGCGCCGCATCTGCGCTTTTTCCAGATAGAAGTCGGCGGCGCGAAACGCCTTGGCGCGCTTGGCCAGGACGACGCCCAGCGGGTCGGTGTCGGTGGCCAACGCGTCGAAATCCGTCCATAACGTGGTGCCCACCAGGCGCACGCCGTCGATCACACAGGTCTCGCGTTCCAGCCATTGGATGCCCAGCGCGTGGCACAGCTCGCGCAGGCGGTCGTGGGTTTCGTCGAAATCCAGATTGTCGTATTCATGATTGCCGGGTACGAACACCACGGGCGTCGGCCAGCCATTGCGCGGGGCGTAGCTGCCCAGGCCGAAATCGTCGCTGGCCAGTCGGGAGCCCTGGCGGTACGAGCCGATGTCGCCAGCCAATACCAGCAGGTCGGCGCCGGGCGTGGGGCCTGCGATGAAACCCGGGTCGGTTTCCAGGTGCAGGTCTGAGAGCAATTGAATTTTCATGGGCAGTATCTTAGGCCACTGCGCGCGGGGCGGCATGCGCGCGGGGGGCCATCCATGCGACACTTGCCCATCCCCCACAGAGAATCAGGAGTATGCCCATGCGTATCGCGATAGGCACGGCCGCTGCGTTGCTGCTGGCGGCTGGCGTGCACGCGCAGCCGCTCAAGTGCGACAACGCCACCACGCAGACCGACATGAATCTGTGTGCCGACCAGGACTACCGCAAGTCCGACAAGGACTTGAACGATGCGTATCGCAGCGTGGTCGAGCGCCTGAAAGACGACAGCATCAAGACCACCAAATTGCAGGCCGCGCAAAAGGCCTGGCTGTTTTTCCGCGATGCGGAATGCGCCTTTTCATCGGGCGGCACTTCGGGTGGCAGCGCCTATCCAATGGTGTTGAGCCTCTGCCTGGACAAGCTGACGCAGGCGCGCACGAAAGAGCTGCGCGCTTACCTGCAATGCGAAGAGGGCGACACGAGCTGCCCGGTTCCCGGCAAGCAATGACGGCAAAGGATCAGGGGCCGAACCCGGCGCCCGGGCGCGTCGCGCAGGCCGACCCCGCGCTGGAGGTGGCGGGCCTGATCCTGGATGCTGGCGGCGAACCGCGCTGTTTCTGGCAGCCGTCCATGCCGGACTACCACGACCACGAATGGGGCCTTCCCGTGGGCAGCGACCGCCGCCTGTACGAAAAAATCTGCCTGGAAGGCTTTCAGGCCGGCATGGCCTGGATCACCATCCTGCGCAAGCGCGAGGCGTTTCGAGAGGCGTTCGACGACTTCGATTTCGAGCGCGTGGCGCGCTACACCGAACATGACGTCGAGCGGCTGATGGGCAACCCGGGCATCGTGCGCAACCGCGCCAAGATCGTCTCCACCATCAACAATGCGCGCCGCGCCGTGGCGCTGGCCGACGAGAGCGGTTCATTGGCGAGCTGGCTGTGGCGGCACGAACCCGCCGCCAGCGAGCGTCCCGATTCGGTGGACCTGGCCTATTGGAATGGCAACCCGACGTCGGCCGCGTCGGCGCGCCTGTCGCGGGAATTGAAGAAGCGTGGCTGGACCTTCGTGGGGCCGACCACGATGTACGCCTTCATGCAGGCCGTCGGCATGGTCAACGACCATATGAGCGGCTGCGTCTGCCATGCGGCCGTGCAGGCTGCGCGCGGGAAGTTTCAACGGCCGGCATAAGTCCATGCCATCTCCCGCTGATGTCGCTTGCCGGGCAGCGCGCGGCAGGCGTTTTTTTCCGCAGGCGCCGTCATCCGAATGGGCCGTCTTGATGGTTTAATCTGGCCTCAATGGATCCCGACAAGGCGGCGCAATGGTGACCCTTTCCTCGACGTCCCCGGACGCAGCGCCGGCTGCTTCCCCCGCCATTGCCCCGCTTCCCCCAGGCAGCCGCATCGCCGTCATCGGCGGCGGCGTGGCGGGCCTGAGCGCGGCGTGGCTGCTGTCCGAGAAGTACTCGGTGACCTTGTTCGAAGCAGAGGCCCGGGTTGGCGGCCACACCAATACCGTCGACGCCCATGTGGACGGCATCAGCCATCCGGTGGACACCGGCTTCCTGGTGCACAACGATCTGACCTACCCGCATCTGGTTCGTTTGTTCCAGCACCTGTCGATTCCGGTACACGCCAGCGACATGACATTCAGCGTGTCGCTGACGCAGCCCGATCTGGAATGGGCGGGCACCAATCTGAACACCGTGTTCGCGCAGCGCCGCAATCTCTTGCGGCCCGCGTTCCTGGGCATGCTGCGCGACATCCTGCGCTTTAACCGGAACGCCGCCGCCTATCTGGCGCGCAGCGGTCCGCATGCGCTGCTGGGCGACCTGCTGGATGCCGAGGGCTATGGACAGCCGATGCGCGACTGGTATCTGCTGCCCATGGCGGGCGCAATCTGGTCCACGCCGCCCAGCCAGGTGCTGGCGCAACCCGCGCGCACCTTCCTGTCGTTCTGCCTGAACCACCGGCTGTTGCAGGTTGCCGGGCGGCCGCAATGGAAGACGGTCGAGGGCGGCGCGCAGCGTTATGTCCAGGCGATGCTGCCGCGCATCGCGGACGTGCGCGTGTCCAGCCCGGTGCATACCGTCAAGCGCTTGGCGGATGGCGTGCAGGTGCGCACGACGGGGCACGTCGACCAGTTCGACGCGGTAGTGCTGGCCTGTCACGCGCCCGCATCGCTGGCGATGCTGGATGCCAACGAGGCCGAGCGCGACGTGCTGTCGCGCGTGCGTTACCAGCCGAACGTGGCGGTGCTGCATACCGACACCGCGCTGCTGCCGCGCCGCCGCGCGGTGTGGTCGGCATGGAACTACCTGGCCGGGCCGACACCGGATGCGCCCATGACGGTCAGCTATCTGCTCAACGTGTTGCAGCCGCTGCCGTTCAAGCAGCCCGTGATCGTGACGCTGAACCCGCAGCGCGAGCCCGCGCCCGAAAAGGTGCTGGGCCGCTACGATTACGAGCACCCGATTCTGGATGGCGACGCGGTCCACGCGCAGGGCCTGCTGCCCGCCATCCAGGGCCGCGACCGAGTCTGGTTCTGCGGCGCGTGGACGGGCTATGGCTTTCATGAAGACGGCTTGGCGTCGGCCGTCCGCGTGGCCGCCGACTTTGGCGTGCATCCGCCCTGGGACACCGCAAGATGAAGACCGACGGACTGATCGAGCTGGTGCGCGCGCGGGTGCTGCATGCGCGCACGCGTCCGGTGACGCACCGCTTCACCTACCCGGTGTTCTGCCTGCGCCTGCGCATCGATCAGACCGCGCGCTACGACGGCCGCGCCTCGTGGCTGTTTGGCGTGAACCGCCGCCGCCCGGTCGCGTTTCACTACGCCGACCATGGCGCGCGCGACGGGGGCGATCCCATGGCGTGGCTGCAATCGCGGCTGGACATGGCGGGCGTGGACATCGACGTGGGCGCGGTGTGGTTGCAATGCTTTCCGCGACTGTTCGGCTACGTCTTCAACCCCGTCAGCTTCTGGCACGTGCACGACACCGATGGGAACTTGCGCGTGCTGGTCGCCGAGGTCAACAACACCTTCGGCGAACGCCATCAATATGTGCTGCGCGCCCCGGATGGCGGGGCTATTCAAGACGGTCAGCCGCTGCAAAGCGACAAGGCATTTCACGTGTCGCCGTTTTGCGAAGTGACCGGCATTTACCGGTTCCGCATCGGCAGCGGCAACGGCGCGCGCTCGGCGATCATCGATTACTACGACGACCCCGGAGAGGCGCGGCCGCTGTTGCATACGTCGATCCGGGGCGAAAGCGTGCCGATGAGCACGGCAGGCTTGGCGCGCGCGGTGGCGGCGATGCCGTTCATGACGCTGGGCGTCGTGTGGCGCATCCATTGGCAGGCGCTGCGCCTTTACCTGCGCAAAGTCCGGTTTCATCGCAAGCCGCCCGCGCCGGCCGCCGAAGTGACGTTACCGCCACGGCCCGAAGATCGCTGAAAATCCCGATTGATTTGGTTGCGATCCGCAATTATATTGGTTGCGGGCCGCAACTTTTATTCGGGACGCGTCATGGACCTGATCGATTTTCCCCCTCAATCCCGCGAGCAGACCATCCGCGATCTGCGGGAATTTTCACGCAAGCTGGTGCGCGAGCTGGGTTTCATGCGTACGTCGCTCGCGGGCAGCGAGCTGGCGCCGTCCGCCGTGCACGCCATCATCGAAATCGGATTGCAACCCGGCATCCAGGCGCGCGACCTGGCAACGATTCTGCGGCTGGATAAATCCAACACCAGCCGCCAACTGGCCAAGCTGGAGTCGGCTGGACTGATCAGCCGGGAAGTCGATAGCGCCGATGCGCGCGCCTCCAGGCTGACACTGACCGACGCCGGGCTGGCGCTGCGCGCGCGCATCGACCAGTTCGCTACCGATCAGGTGTCGCACGCGCTGCGCCGCCTGACGCCGGATGACCAGCAGTCGCTGATACGCTTCATGTCGCTATATGCGGAAGCCTTGTCGCGCGAGAACCCCAACCTGACGCCCGCCGCGTTTGCCATCGACGAGCAGATCGTCGAAGGCTACGGGCCGGGCTGCATCGGCGACATCGCCAGCCTGCACGCGCGTTATTACGCCCAGGCCTCGGGCTTTGGCGTGTACTTCGAACGCAAGGTCGCCACCGAGCTGGCGGCGTTCGCCGAAGCGCTGCCGCATCGCGGCAAGGGATTGTGGCGCTACGCGGAAGCCGAACCCGGCGGCCGCACGCTGGCCTCCATCGTCATCGACGGCGAGCTGGCCAGCAGCCAGGCGCATCTGCGTTGGTTCATCGTGGACGACGCGCTGCGTGGCCTGGGCGTAGGGCGCGCACTGCTGTCGCGCGCGCTGGCGTTTGCCGACGCGCACTATGCCGAAACCTATCTATGGACCTTCAAGGGCCTGGACGCGGCGCGCCATCTGTACGAAGCGGCCGGCTTTGTGCTGACCGACGAATCCGAAGGCCGGCAGTGGGGCAGCGTGGTGGTCGAACAGCGCTTCGTGCGACGCCGGCCCTGATGGGTCTGCGTGGCGCGGGTGGGTGCTGGGGGGTAGAGTTCTGATGAAGTCGATGCGCGATCCTGCCGCGCTTCGGATGGTGTGCATCCGCCAGATGATGAAGCGCGCAGGGTGATATGAAGATGTGCCCGGTATGACCCTGACGCGCTTCAGATGACGCTGATGCGCAGCTCGGCCAGCAATGCGGCGGCCTGCGTCTTGGAAATCGTCGCGCCGGCCAGCCGCGCGGCGGCGGTCAGGTCGATGCCGCTCAAGTCCACTTCGCGCAGGTCCGCGCCTTCGAAGCGGACGTTCTTCAGGTTGGCGTTGCGCAAGCTGCCGCCGTGAAAGACGGTGTCGCGAAAGTCGCTGCCGGCCAGATCCGCGTCGGAAAAGTCCAGCTGCATGATGGCCGATTTGCGAAACGACACGCCGCGCAACAGCGCGCCGACCAGCAGGCATTCTTCGACGCTCCAACCCAGGCAGGCGATGCCGTCGAAATCCGAGCCGGTCAGCTTGCAGCCCTGGAAACGGGCGGCGGACAGGCGCGCGCGATGCCACTTGGCGTTGTTCAGGTCGCAATTTTGAAAGACCGCGTCGCTGGCGTCGGCTGACGCGAAGTTGGCCTGGCCGCCCCGGCAGCGCACCCAGGTGGTGTCGGCCAACGTGGCGCCTTGGAACGACGCGCCAGCGATGGCGCAGGCCGTGAAGCGCGCGCCGCGCAGGTCCAGGCGGGAAAAATCAGCGTGCTGGAAGTCGCAGTCTTCGAATGACAGGGGCTGGCCGGCCGCCTGTTCAATCAATGCCTGTAGCGTCTTGCGGTCCACGTCCCGGCCGGTCGTGGTGTGAATCAAGTCTTGCGTCATGCCTTGCGTCTCGGTTTGCCTACTGAAAGATTTCACTTTCCACACAGAATGCGACCAATTCCTGGTCGGTCTGCACGTTCAACTTGCGCATGGCCGATATTTTCTGACCGCTGACCGTCTTGACGCTGCGCTTGAGCGTCTCGGCCACCTGCATCATGGATTCACCACGAATGAAATGGCGCAGCACTTCGAATTCCTTGGGCGACAGGCTGTTGATGCGCTCGCCGATGAATTTGCTGCGCGAATCGACCGTGCCGTCGCGTTGGAAGCCAGGAGGATAGTACTTGCGGCCCGCTTGCAGCGTGCGCAGGGCAGTGACGATTTCAGCCAGGTTGTCGCGCTTGAGCACGACGGCGGCGACGCCGGCGTCGTACATGGCCGAGATGATCATGGGGTTGGACACCATGGTCAGCACGACCACCTGCGTCTTCGGAAAACGCCGCGTCAGATACTTGACCAGGCGGATGCCGTCGCCATAGGTCTCGTCGCCCGGCATGGAATAGTCGGTGATGACGACGTGCGGCAAGTCGCGGGTCAGATGGTCAACCAGCGCCGTCGGACTGTCGAGCAGCGCCGTGACTTCAACGCTGAGATCCTTTTCCAGCAGATCTCGCATGCCGGCAAGCACCAGCGGATGATCGTCGGCGAGGACAATTCGGAGTCGTTCCATTCTTGGGCGCCGTGGGGTGAACGTGGGGGCAATCGGGCTCATTCTGTACCAAGACTCACACTTGAGCCAGCAAGTTCCTGAGTGCCTGCATCAAACTGATGATTTCTTGAAATACGGCGTCGTCGCTGCCGTCGCGCCTGAGCTTGACTTCAGCGGCATGAAAATCGGATGACAGTGTTGTCATTTTCACCATGACCAGCGCGCCTCGCATCCGGTGCATGGTTTGCAGCGCGGCGCGCACGTCGCGTCGGGCGATGGCCTGATCCAGATTGTTCAGGTCGCCGTCCATGGTGTCCAGGAACAGCCGACGGTATTGGGCAGGCACCAGGGGGGCGGGTGGTGGGGATTCGGGGTTTGCGTCAACAGTGGGCGAAACAAGCGTCGGCGAATCATCCAGAGGCGAATCAACCGTCGGCGAATCAACCTTCGGCGAATCATCCGCTGGCGAATCGACCGCAGCCGGCGATTCGGCCGGCGCGTCGCTCTCTGCGCTCGCAGGCGCGTCGTCGTCGTCGGTCGGGCCGGCAGGCGTTTCAGGCCGGTACGGCTTGATGTCGCCCAGGTGGCGGCGCAGGGCGCTCAGTTCGATCGGTTTGACCAGCCAGGAGTTCATGCCGGCGGCCATGCAGCGCACTTCTTCGTCGCGCATCGCATTGGCGGTGACGCCGATGATGGGTTGGGCAAAGCCGCGCGTGCGCAGTTCGCCGGTCAGCTCGTAGCCGTTCATCTTGGGCATGTTGACGTCGGTCAGCAGGACGTCGTAGTACGCCATCGTCCACATCGATAGCGCTTCGGCGCCATTGCCGGCGACGGTGACGGTGCATCCCAACTGCTCCAGCTGGTGGCGCAACGTGGCCTGATTGATGGGGTTGTCTTCGGCGACCAGCACGCGCAACTGCAAGGATTCGGCGGCGGCGGTGGAGGCGGGCACAGCGGGCACGGGCGGACCGCCGCGCACCAGCCGCGAGATGCCGAAGCCGATGCTGTCCAGGTCATGTCCGTCCACCTGGTCCGGCAGCCCCAAGGCAGATTCGCGCGGATCGCCGGCCGACAGGAAATGGCCCTTCCAGCCGACGGGCGGGGAGTGGGAATCGCCCAGGATGTCGAGCAATACGTCGTCGGGCTCGCCCTGGCCGACGGGGGCGGGGGCGGGGCGGGCGTCGGCGCCCCAGCGGGTCAGCCATTCACAGACGTTGTCGGTCAGTTCGCGATGCGGGCTGCGCACCAGCACGCGGATGCCGTGCAGGTCGGGTTCGTCCAGCGGGGGGCCATCGGCCGGCTGCAATGCCAGATCCAGCGAAAAACTGCTGCCCAGCCCGAGTTCGCTGGTCAGGCGGATATCGCTGTCCATCAGCCTGGCCAGCCGCGCGCAGATGGACAGGCCGATGCCGGCGCCGCGCACGGTGTGGCTGGCGCTGTCGATCTGGAAGAACGGGCTGAACAACTGCGCCTGGTCTTCCTTGTCGATGCCGATGCCGGTGTCCACGACCTGTAGCGTCAGGATCTGCGCGCCATCGGCGCGAGTGGCGCCGCGCAGCCGCACGATGACGTGGCCGGCTTCGGTGAACTTGATGGCGTTACTGAGCAGGTTGCTGAGAATCTGCCGGATCCGCACCGGATCGCCCGTCACCCACGGGGCGACTTCGCCGTCCACGCTGGCGAACAGCAGCAAGCCCTTTTGGCGGGCCAGGGCGGCAAAAGAGCGGGTGCAGCTTTCCACCAGTTCGCGCGGTCGGAACAGGCTGGATTCCAGCGCCAACTGGCCCGATTCGATCTTGGTGATGTCCAGGATGTCGCTGATCAGCTGCAACAGGATCACCGACGAGTTCTGGATGCGTTCAAGGTGCTGGCGCTGCTCGGCGTTCAGCTCGGTCATGCCCATCAACTCCAGCGTACCCAGCACCCCGTAGAGCGGGGTGCGGATTTCGTGGCTCATGGTGGCCAGGAACGTGGACTTGGCTTCGCTGGCCTTGTCGGCGTCGCGTTTGGCCTGCGCCAGTGCGCGTTCGATTTCGGCGCGCGCGCTGATGTCGGCAAACGCGCACAGCACCACGTCCTGCTTTTTGTAGCGCGTGGGCGAATACGCCACGTACAGCGGGCGGCCGTCGTCGGCGTGAAAGGTTTCGATGTTGCCGGGCCGTGACGCATGCAGCACCTGGTCCAGCAAGGGGCGCGCGGCGGGCGAATCGCGCAGGCCCTGGCCGGTGGCCGCGCCCAGCCATTGCAGGGCCAGGCTGTTGGCGAACAGCACGTCGCCATTCGCGCGCGCCAGCACGCACAATGCGATGGGCGCGGTCTGGATCAGCGTGCGGTTGAATTCTTCGCTTTCGGCGATGTCCCGATGCGCAATCTGCGCCGGTTCGATGACGCGGCGCGTGTACCAGCGCTGGTAGCCGATGCCGCCCGCCAGGCTCAACAGCAGCAAGAGCGCGGCGCTGATCGGCAACCAGAGATTGTCTTCGAAGAAATTGCGATACGTGACGCGGTAATGCGCGGTCCAGATGCCAGAGGGGTCGGAGACTTGCAGGATCAGGCCTCCCGCGGTCGCGCGCAGGCCGCTGTGGCCGACCACGGGCGCGGGCCCATCGCCGATCATCAGGCCGACGTCGCGATGGCTCAACCAGAAGCCGTCGTACTGGAGGGAGGGCAGCACCCGGTCGTAGATATTGATTCGCCGGCGGCTGAACATGGAGGCGACATAGACATCGGGTTCGCCGCCGCCCCGATTGGTCCAGGCCGAACCGGTCAGGCCCGACGGCATGATGCCGACCATGCGGTCGGGCAGTCCGGCCGGCCGAAACCACCGGATCTGCGGGCCCGCCACGCCCATGCCGGAGCCGGAGGCGGAGGTGGGCGGTTCTTTGGACGGATGCAGAACCGTGCGCGGCGACAGCAGCGATCGCACGGCGTCATCCACCAGCAGCAAGGTGTTTTCCAGCAAGGGTTCGCCATAGCCCGGCTTGACGTTGATGGCCGGCACGGCCACGCCGACGCTGTCGCTGCGATTGATCAGAAAGGCGGCGGCAGCAGGAAAGTACGAATTGGCCCAGAACGTGCTGTAGAAGTCCGCGAAATAGCCGGCGGCGGCTGGCACGGGGCTGTCGGCCACCGGGCATTCCGACGGGTAGGCGCAGAACAGCGAGAACGGCATGGCCACCATCGCGTGCTGGCCGCGATAGATACGCAGCCCAAGGTGGCTGGAATCCAGCGGCGTGGTCAGTTCGGTGTCGTCCACCGGCGGCCGGCCATCGAGGCGCTGGTTTTCCTTATTGAACTGGATCAGGAAGCTTTCCTGTTCGTGGATATAGCCCACCACCACGGCGAAATCCATCAGCAGGCGGTCTTCTTCCTGCTTGATGATGCGCTGTGCGCCCCAGAGCAGGGCGCTGATCAGGATGAGTGCAATGGGCAAAATGCCGAACAGCGCGATGTTCAGCCGGCGCGAGGTGCGTGCAATCCTGCTAAACGGCGTTTCCTGCATACGCGGGTATGGATCCTAAAGCGGGTGGGTGGCGTAGGGCCGGGGCTCGTCCGCCAGCAGATCGGTGAAGTCGTGGGCGTTGACGGCGGCGGATATCAGGAAGCCTTGCGCGAAATCACAGCCGATTTCGCGCAGAAACTCCAGGTCTTTCGTGCATTCCACCCCTTCGGCGGTCACTTGCAAGCCCAACTGGCGGCCCAGTTGCACGGAGGATAGCAAGGCGGCGGCGCGGACCCGGTCCTGGGCGGCGCCATTGACGAAGGCGCGGTCGATCTTGAGCTCGGTGAACGGCGTGGAGATCAGCGTGTACATAGAGTTGTATCCCTTGCCGAAGTCATCCTGCGCCAGGCCGAAGCCTTTCAGGCGCAACCGGCTTGCGCCCATGTAATAGTGGCCGGGGATCGAAGTGGTTTCGTCTTCCAGCAGTTCGAACGTGACGTCTTCGAAGGGGACGCCGCGATCCGCGACCAGATTGTAAAGCTGGTCAGGCAGATCCGGTTCATCCAGCAGGCGCGTGGGCAGATTGACAGATACCGGCATCCGGGTGCCCAGACGCCGCCACTCGATATAGGCGGACAGTGAATCGTCCAGCATCCGGATAAGCAGGGCGTGATCCAGGCCGTGATGTTTCACGGCACCCAGGAACGAGGCCGGCAGCATGAAGCCGAATTCCTGGTGATGCCATCGCGCCAGCGCTTCCGCGCCCACGATATTGCCGGTCGCCAAGGCTTTCTTGGGTTGGAACCACGCTTGAATTTGGCCGGTCGACATGGCCTTTTCAAGCGTGGCCCGGTCGAACAGCGGAGCGGGCTGGGTGATCGGCGTGGGCGGCGGCGCGTGATCGCCGACCTGGCTGCGCAGCCGCTTGGCCAGGTCCAACGCGTGTTCTCGCGTCATCGGCTTGGTATGGGCAGCGATCACGGACAGACCCTTTTCCTTGGCCATCAGGCTGACGCTGTTCATGATGCGGCGCGAGCAGGCGGTGGTGATCGCCAGCATGGGGTGGCATTGCATGCGGGCCAGTTCGTGGATGAACTGCACGCCGTCCATGCCGGGCAGATTCAGATCCATCAGCACCAACTGGTAGGAATGCGACTGGAACTTGTCCAGCGCTTGCCGCGCCGTGTTCGCCATGTCCACGTGTTCGAAGCCCGCTTCGAGAAACAAGCCGCGCATTTGCGCGCATTGGAACGCATGGTCGTCCAGGACCAAGACCTTGTACACGGATAACATCGTCAACTCCGGAGTTCTTTAACCGTTTGCAGCGTTTGACGAAGCACGGTCAGGGGCAGGGGTTTGACCAGCAGGCTGGTCATGCCGGCGCTGATGCCGCGACGTTGCTCGTCGGGAAACGCATTGGCCGTCACCCCGAGGACAGGCCGTTCATAGCCGCGCTTGCGCAGGATCCGCGTGAGCTCATAGCCGTCAACCAACGGCATGTTCAGGTCGGTGAGGACGGCGTCAAAGTTCATCAGGTCGGGCAGGTTCAGCGCTTCCTGGCCGTTGCTGGCCAGCACTACGGTGCAGCCCATGTGTTCAAGCTGCTCGCGCAGGATCAGCTGGCTGATGGGGTTGTCTTCCGTGACCAGGATGCGCAGCCCCAGATTCTCGAGCGGAGCCTTGGGATCGAACGACGCGCTGCGCGCCGCGCCGCCCTGCGCCAGCCGCACCGCGTGGTTGATGCTGGACAGGTTGTACGAGCTGGCAAACCAGTTGCGATGGCTGTCTTCGACCCGGGGGCGCAGGCCCGGCGGGTGAAGAATGACCTGGGGGCCGATCCAGTTGCCGATCTTTTGCGCGTGCGGCCATGCCTGCACCAGCACGGCCGGTTCGCTCGACGAGATGCCGCCTGCCGGATAGGGCAGGCCGACCGCGCCCCAGCGGCGCAGCCAGTCGCACAGGTTGTGGACGATTTCCGGCACCGCGCCTTGCACGTAGACGAGGCTGCTGGCCAGGTCGGGCGCGGCGGCGTCCAGCGCTTCGGGCGCCAGCGGCAGACGGATTTCAAAGGTGATGCTGGTGCCCAGGCCCGGTTCGCTCACGGCGTTCAGGCGGCCGTTCATCATGTCGGACAGGCTGCGGCAGATGGACAGCCCCAGGCCGGTGCCCGGCAACGTGACGCAGTTATCGGCGTCCACCTGGTAATAGGGTTCGAACAGCCGCGCCTGATGTTCGGGCGCAATACCGGCGCCGGTGTCGGCGATCTGAAAGCACAGGTCCACGCTGTCGCGGGTGCGGCTGTTGACCTTCAGGCGCAGGACGATCTGGCCCGAGTCGGTGAACTTGATCGCATTATTGGCAAGATTGTCCAGGATCTGCCGGATGCGGGTCGCATCGCCGATCACGGCGGGCGGGGCGTCCGGGTCCGCGACCGCATAGCTGCGCACGCCCTTGGCGTGGGCGCGGGCGGCGAAACTGGCCACCACGTTGTTCAGCAGTTCGACCGGGGAAAATGGCGCGCGCTCCAGCACGGTGTGGCCCGCCTCGATGCGCGACAGATCCAGCGTGTCGTTGATGGTGCGCAGCAGCGTGGCGGACGATTGCTGGATGGTTTCCAGGTACTGCGCCTGCTGGCCGCTCACGCGGGTCAGCGAAAACAGTTCGAGCGTGCCAAGAATGCCGTACAGCGGGGTGCGGATTTCGTGGCTCATCGTGGTCAGGAATACGGTCTTGGCCTGGTTGGCCGCCTCGGCGTCGCGCTTGGCTTGCAGCAGCGATTGTTCGATGCGCTTGAGCGCGGAAATATCGCTGATGCCGCACAGCACCACGGCCTCGCCCCGGTAGGTGGTCGGCGCGAAGCTGAGGTAGGCGGTGCGGCCATCGTTCAGCCGGTGCTCGCGGCCGGCCTCGTCGCCTTGCGCGGACAGGATCTCGGTGCGCCAGCCAGGCGTGCCCTGGAACCAGCGGCGCGCCATGTCGTTGGACAGCACGACCGCGCGGTCCGATCGCCGCAACAGGCACAGCCCGACGGGCGCGACTTCGATCAGCTTGCGGTTCAGCGAGACGCTGTCGGCCAGCGCTTCGTATTGGCGCAGCGCGGGCAGCACCAGTCGGCGACGGATGTAGCGCACGCGCATGACTACGGTGATGATCAGCAGCAAAGAGGCAATGGCGGCGGTCTGAAATGCAATGGCGTTGTCGCGCAGCACGTGGCGCATCGGCGCGTAATAGACCAGCCGCCAACCATCTTCGCCGACGGATTTGCTAAGGACCAGGTAGTCCGGCAACCAGCCCTGGCCCTGCAAGCCGAACGCGTCTTCGCGGGTGGTGTGGGGCAGCGCCTGGGTGGAAGCGCCCGCGCTGCGCAGCACCGGCCGGCTCATTTCGTCGAACAGCACGTAGTCGCCCGCGCCGGTGCGCGGCGCGTTGACGGCCGATTCCACGCCATGGACCTCCAGGCCGATCCATGCGGCCTCGGGATGCACGGCATCGAGCGGCGTGAAGAGGAACAGGCGCTTGACGGTATCGTGCGGCGGATGCAGCCAGACGATGGGAGACAGGCCGTTGGAAGGCGCGCGCGTCTGCACGTCGGCCAGCGTCAACGCCAGCCACTGCTGGATGGATGCGGGAATGGCGGGCGTCGCGGGTTGGTCATGCGAGGCCACGGGCACCGTGCTGGCGTGGCGCACGGCGCTGTAGACGATCCGGGTGTTCGCCTGCGCCACGCGGCGCAGGTCGCGCGGGGTCAGCACCAGCGCCCAGTCGTAAGCATCCGGGCCTTCCTGGAGCGGCAGGACTTCCACCTGGCCCGTCTTGCCGAAATGCGTGGGGGTCTTGCTGATGGGGTCTTGATTGGTGTTGCGCACCGCCGATGCGGAGATGGCGCGCAGGAGAGATTCGCGCTGGTCGAAGAAATGCTGGGCTTCGTAGGCGGCGGCGTTCATGTGGCGCCGGTAGTTGGACACGACGTTGCTGAACGCCCAATACAGATAGAGCGTGGCCCCGGCCGCGATGCAGACGAGCAGCGCCACTGCAAGAAAGTGCAGTAACAACGAGGCGGCGCGCGGCGCTGCTTGGGGTTCTAGGGCGGGAGCGCCATGGTCTTCTACCAGCATTTGACGCATGGTAGAAACACCTGCTTACCCAGTGAATAAGAAGAATCTCAAAGTGGAATCGGGCCCGGGGATGCAAAAAAGGGGGCGAAAAATGCGTGTCTCGCGATCCCTTAATTTGAGAAATTTCTTGTTCTTTTGCCGGGCAGCGTTGGGCACTATTTGTGGGATTCCGACTTCGCCAAGATGCTGCCGCCCGCCGGGTTCACGCGCCGGGGGCTTGCGTCACCACGGCGTTCAGACGCTCATCGAGAACAGCATGCTATTGACCCGGCTCCGCCCCTCCGCGCACCCCTTCGTTCGGGTCACGCCATGAAAGACGACGCCCGGTCCTGGACCCTGTCCGAAGATTCTGTCGTGCTGCGCTTCCAACCCGTTTTCACGGCTCAGGGGCAAGTCCACGAATACGCGGTGATGGGGCGCTACCGGCCATCCCCCTGGAGCAGCCTGAACCCCGTGGGGTTGGGCGCCAGCCTGATCGCCGGCGTGTCCTTCTTCAAGAAATTCAAAACCCCCATCGAACTGTCGTTCGAGCACGCGCTCGATGTACGCGGCCATGGCGATCTTGCCGAACGCCTGTGTACTGAACTGGGTATCGGCGTGCTGGAAAACGCCGTCTGGGTCAACAAGCAGGCCCGCTACGACGACGCCGCGCCGCTACTGATGCCCACAAAGCGCATCACCTTCACGCTACCTTTGACCGATCGCCTGTCGGACCACGCCGACGTGCTGTCGCGCTATCCGGAATTCCAGGCTCGGCTGCGCGCGCGGCTGGTGCCCGGCACCCAGCGCGGCAAGACGTCGGCTCATGGTTCGTTGCGCGCCGACGGCCTGCATGTACAGGTGCCGCTGGGCTTGTCCGAAAACCGCACGCTGCAAGGCCGTTTTTTCACGCTGATGGAGCGCGCCTGGTGCGCCAACCTGCAAGTGGTGGCGGGCGGCGTCGAAGACATCCGTGATTTCGCATGGATGCGCCTGCACAGCGATCTTCTGTTCCGCGGCGCGGCGTTGTCCGCCCCGCTCAGCGCCGAATGCCTGGGCATCTGGCTCGAAGCCGACAGCAACGCCTGGCGCTCTTTCAGTGCGTCCACCACACGCTTCGCAGGTGTGGCGGAAAGCTAGCCTGTCTGGGTTGCCCGTGCAGTTGCCCGTTTGGCTGTGCCCGTTTAGTTGCCCGTTTCCGACTGCAAGCGGCCCAGGATAAATCCGTCCACCGAACTCGTCCGACCGCGCCACAGCGTCGGTTGCCCGGCAATGGGCGTGCCATCCGCCGTGAAGAACAGGGCATCGGCCAGGTGGATGTAGTTGGGCAGCGGGTCCACCGGTTGCGGCACGCGGAAGACATCGCCCAATTCAGCCAGCGACCGACGCACTGCGTCGCGGGAGTCGGTATCCAGCATATCGAGCGAACCCGTGAAGCTGGCGGCAAAGCGGTCGAAGTATTCCGCGCCCGACACGATCGAGCCCGACACCAGCATGCCGCCCATTTGCAACGTGACGCCAATGCTTTCCAGCTGGCTGCCGTTGTTCACCAGATTGACCAGGAATTGCAGAAACGCGTCCGCGCTGGGGGCGGCGTGGGCGCTGGCGGTGGAGGGCTCGATGGGCATGGCTGGGTCTCAAAAAGGTCGTGGAAGACGCACAAGATACTCGAATCGCGCAAAAAATACTTACCAGCCCCAGCAGGTGCCGGC
This sequence comes from Achromobacter piechaudii NBRC 102461, assembly GCF_001571245.1. Lineage (GTDB taxonomy): Bacteria > Pseudomonadota > Gammaproteobacteria > Burkholderiales > Burkholderiaceae_B > Achromobacter > Achromobacter piechaudii. The sequence continues at coordinate 801,880 of NZ_BCTK01000006.1, forward strand.
CGCCGGTTTGCCGCAGTTGCGGTAATTGACGGCAAACCATAGCTTGCCGGCGTTGCGCGGCGATCCGTCGGCCTTGACGTCGACGCGGGGCAATTCCTCCAGTGCATCGCGCTGGCTCTTGATGGAGATGCCGGCAAGCACGTTGGCGGACAGCGGGATGCGGCCCAGCGTCTGCGCCTGGCGGTCGTCGAAGACGATGTCGGTATCGGCCAGCGCGCCCATTTTCAGCGACGCGTCGCGCACGGCGGCGGCATAGCTGTCGTTCGCGCCGCCAGGAGCCAGGGTCGAACTCAGCGTGCTGACGGCCAGGATCTGTGCGGGCAGGGCGGGCGCGACCATCTTGTATTGCTCCAGCCCCGGCAATTGGCCGGCCGCCACTTGGCGGCGCAGCCAGTCGCCCCACAGGAATTCCGCGAATTCGGGCAGGTCGCCATTCTGGTAGGCGATGTCGCGCGTGAAGTACACCAGCGAGCGATAGCGGTCTTCCTGCATGCCGCCCGCTTCGCCGGCGCTGGCCAGCCCCAGGCGGCTGGGCAGTTGGTCGACGGTGATGGGCTGGTTCTGGCCATCACGCAGCCAGGCGCGGCGTTCGTCGACCATGCGCTGCCAGAATGCGGCGGCGGTCGGCAGGTCGCTGTAGTTGGCGTCCACCTTGACCCAGACGGGCAACTTGGGGCCGCCGTCGAATATCTCGCGCAGCGACGAGAACGTGTGATGGCCGTCGGTCAGATACAGATTGCCGTCCCAGCCGACCACCACGGTCTTCAGGTTTTCGGCGTGCGTGCCCGGTGCGTCCTTGCAGGCGAAGGTTGCGGGCTGGTCCAGTCGCGCGGCCTGGGCGGCGGCAAGGTCGGCGAACTTCGCGGCGCGCTCCACGCCGCCCATGTCCTCGCAGTAATCGTCGAACTTCTTGCCGACGGTGCGATCCAGGTAATCCAGTTGGCGCGCGCTGTCGCCCGCCCACGAGCGGTTGAAGTCGCCTTGCCAGCGGCCCAGCTTGTAGTAGATCTGGTCGTAGCCGATGGCGGCCTGCGTGGGGTGCAGATCGTCGATGCTGACCTGGATGACATCGCCCGGCTTGGCGTTCAGATAGGCCGTGTTGCGGGCAGGGACCTCAGGGTCAGTCGCGGGATCGGTTTCAGGAGCCGGATCCACGGCGGGCGGTGCGACCACGATGGGCGAGGCCGGGGTGTCATCATCGTCATCCCCGCCGCCGTTGCAGGCCGCCAGCGCCAGCGGCAACAGGGCCGCCGCCAGCAGGCGGGCGAGAGGGGAAAGGGTCAGGCGAGGAGCAGGATAAGCAGTCATGGGCGGGCCGTATTGCGGCAATCTAAAGGTATCCAATCATGACCGCGCCGTGTTTCCCCCGTATTGCACGCCGCAGTCGTTGCGCCGATTTCCCATTACGAATGGGCTTGTCCATAATCGGTCCTCGATTCAGACGGGGAGGATACCGGCAATGGCAACGAGCAAACACTGGCGCGCCTGCTTCGTATTGGCGTTGAGCGCCCTGGGCGCAATGGGCGTGTCGGACGGCGAGGCCCGCGCGGCCGTGGACCCGGCCGCGCAATTGCGCGAGGCCGCCGCCCAAGGGCAGGCCGCGCGCGTGCGTGAACTGGTCGGGCAGGGCGTGCCGCTGGACGCGCGCGATGCGCAGGGCAACACCGCGTTGCTGCGCGCCACGCAGGGCAACCACGTGGAGGCGGCGCGCGTGCTGATCGAGGCGGGCGCGGACGTGAACGCGCAAAACGGCATGCAGGACAGCGCCTACCTGCTGGCCGGGGCGCGCGGCTATCGCGAGATCCTCGACCTGACCCTGCGCCACGGCGCGGACCTGACCAGCACCAATCGCTACGGCGGCACGGCGCTGATTCCCGCGTGCGAGCGCGGCCATGTGGAAGTCGTCAGAACGCTGCTGCAAGCGGGTGTCGACCCCGATCACGTGAACCGCCTGGGTTGGACGGGCTTGCTGGAAGCCATCATCCTGGGAGACGGCGGCCCCCGGCACCAGGCGATCGTGGCGCTGTTGATCGCGGCGGGCGCCGATGTGAATCTGCCCGACCGCGAAGGCCGCACGCCGCTGCACCACGCGCGCCAACGCGGGCAGGCGGAAATCGTTCAGCAACTGGAACGCGCGCAGGCGCGTTGAACGTGTAAGAACAAGGGGCGCGCCCGGCCTGGGCGCGCCCCTTGTTCATGGCGCTAGCGCGTTCTGACTGATTTAGAACTGATGGCGCACGCCCACGCCCGCGGCGGTGCTCTTCAGACCGTCGATGAACGCGTAGTCCGTGCCATACGAGCCGTAGGCGTACAGATTGGTGCGCTTGGACAGGTCGTAGGTGTAGCCCACGCTGTAGACGTTCATGTTGGCGTCGCCGCCCGTCAGCTTGTCATTGGACGGGGCCACGTGCTGCCACGAGGCAAACAGGCTGCTGGCGCCGCTGACCGGCAGGGTCGCGCCCAGCATGTAGGCGTTGGCCTTGAAGCCGTTCACGAAGCGGTTCGTGCCGAATTCGTCGCTGAAAGGCGTGCCGGCCGGCAGGTCCTGGCCGACGAACCAGCCGTCGGTGGTGCGGCCATAGGCGGCCGCCAGCTTCACGACTTCCAGGTCGTACGACACGCCCAGCGCGTACTGGCGCGGCGTGGCGTCGCTGTCGATGCCGCTGCGGTTGGCGCCGTTCAACTGGTCGTAGGTCAGGGCCACGTTCAAGGGGCCTTGCACGTAACGCAGGCCGGCCGTGATGCCGCGCGTGTTGTCGGCGGTACGGAAGCCGGTCTGGTCGGCATTGTTGTCGTCTGCGTTGAACGAATAGCCGATGCCGAATTCAAAGCCGTTCACCGACGGGGTGCGGTACATGACCATGTTGTCCCAGCGCATGGTGTTGGCCGCGCTGAAACCCAGGCCCAGGTTCGATTGGGTGTAGCTGGTGTAGAAGGGATCGATGTCGGCCAGGTAGTTCGAGCCGATCGTGGCTTGGCGGCCGAAGTCCAACTGGCCCCAGGCGTCGTTGGCCAGGCCGATGGTGGCTTGGCGGCCGAACAGGCGGCCGGACTGGCCGCGCTGGCCATTGGCGGAATCGAAGCCGCTTTCCAGCTTGAACACGGCGCGCAGGCCGTCGCCCAGATCTTCGGATCCGCGCAGGCCCCAGCGGGAGCCGGCCTGGATGCCGTTGATCATGCCGAGCTTGCTACCGCTGTAGCCGTCGCCTTTGATCTTGTTGTAGCCGATGCCGGTGTCGATGACACCATAGAGGGTGACTGACGGTTCTGCCTGTGCAATGCCTGTAAAAGCGGTCAGCATTGCAGCGGCGAGCAGCGTCTTTTTCATCCGGGGATCTCCTGGGATTTTGAGTGGAAAAAACAAAGGGAACAGCACGCATGGCATAGCGCCACGCGGTGTTCCCGGGCGTAAGTGTAGAACATTTACGCTATTTTCCTTTTATTGCATCTGATTTTCCGGCTATTTCGGCTAATTCAAGAAGGCGAGATCCTCGGTATCTCGGCCCCTGATTCCGCCTGCGATTGACCGCAGGCCGCCATAGTGGCATCGTGCCCCGAAGCCTTTATTCCGGAACCGCCACGTGGACTATCCACTGCCTCTCGTGACCGTTGACGCCGTCCTGCTTACCTTGCGGGCCGGCGCGCTAGAAATTGCCCTGCACCAGCGCGACCGCGCGCCGTTCAAGGACGCCATGGCCTTGCCGGGCGGCGTTGTCCACGCAGACGAAGACGACAACACCGAAGCCAGCATCCGCCGCGTGCTGCGTGAAAAGACCGGCTTCGAGCCGCGTTATCTTGAACAGCTGCAAGTGTTTTCCGGGCCGCGCCGCGACCCGCGCCAGTGGTCCTTGTCGGTGTCGTATGTGGCGCTGGTGCCGGCCGCCGAACTGGAAGCGGCGGGGCAGGGCCTGCGCTTTGTCAGCGTGGACGCGCTGCCGCCCCTGGCGTTCGACCATGCCGACATCGTCGCTGCCGCCGTGGCTCGCCTGCGCGGCAAATCCAGTTATTCGACCTTGCCCTTCTTCCTGCTGCCGGAACACTTCACCTTGACCGAGTTGCAACACACCTACGAAGCCATCTTGCAGACGCGTCTGGAGAAATCGAACTTCCGCAGGAAGATGGACGCTTGGGGCGTGCTGGAAGCCACCAGCGACTTCGTGACGGGGGCGCAGCGCCCCGCGCGCCTGTACCGCCTGAAGGACTTTGCCCTGTTCGACCGCAGCGTCGGATGAGTCCTGCCAGGCCAACGCAATTTTCTACATAGTTGCAAACTAACAATAAGTCGGCATATACTTGCCTCACTTAGTTTTGAAATGCCACTAAGGGCTGATTATGTTCACCATCACTGCGGTAGTAGAAGGACAGCGCCAAAGCGATACGCCTGCGGCGTTCGTATTTCCCGGCGGCGAAAGCCAGGTCACCGTGCCGGCCAGCTTGCGCGCGGTGGCCGATGCCGCCACCGAGTTCCGCATCCACGCCCTCCTGACGTCCGCCAACGACGTCATGCAGCTGCTGATGCTGACCGATGCGCTGCGCCGCCTGAACCCGGCCGCGCCGGTTCATCTGGAAATGCCCTATGTGCCCTATGCGCGCCAGGACCGGGTGTGCAATCCGGGCGAGGCGCTGGGCGCCGCCGTGTTCTGCAAGCTGATCAACGATCAGCAGTACGCCACCGTTACCATCACCGAACCGCATAGCGACGTCACCCCCGCGCTGTTGCAGCGCGTGCGCATCATCGACGCCAGCGCCTTCGTGGCGCGCGCCTTGTCGGCCCCGGCGTTCGCGGGCGGCGTGACGCTGATGGCGCCGGATGCGGGCGCTCGCAAGCGCGTGCAGGCGCTTGCCAAGAAGCTGGGCGTGGCCGACGTGCGCTACGCCGAAAAAGTGCGCGACCCGCAAACCGGCCGCATCGTTGAAACACGCGTGCCCGACGATATTCCCGACCAGCCCGTGCTGGTCGTGGACGACATCTGCGACGGCGGCCGCACGTTCCTGGAACTGGCCCGCGCCCTGCGCGGCAAGACCCGCCAACCGCTTTACCTGTACGTCACGCATGGCATTTTCAGCCATGGCCTGACGGCGCTGAACGAATGCTACGCCGGCCTGTACGCCGCCTATGACTGGACGCAAAGCGAAGGCGAGGGCGCCTTGGTGCAGGTCGGTCCGGGCGCATCCGCCCCGTCGTCCACCCCCTTGCCGTCCGCCACGCCGGCGCTTGTGAACTAAGACGCTCGTGAACTAAGAAGGAAAACCGCCATGAATGCCCCCGACACCCTGATCGCCAAGAACGGCATCAACCCCTTCCTGCAAGCGGACTTCTACAAGACCGGCCACCCGTTCCAGTACCCCAAGGGCACCAACAAGATCCTGGCCAATTTCACGCCGCGTTCGGCGCGGCTGGCGCCGGTGCTGCCCGAATTGTTCGACGGCAAGATCGTCTGGTTCGGCCTGCAAGGCTTCATCAAGGAAATCCTGATCGACCTGTTCAATCGGGAATTCTTCGACAAGCCTGCCGGCAGCGCCGTGCGCCAGTACCAGCGCCGCGTGGACAATGCGCTGGGCAAGGGCGCGGTCACGGTCGATCACCTGCAAGCGCTGTACGAGCTGGGTTACCTGCCGCTGGAAATCCGCTCGGTGCCCGAAGGCGCGCGCGTCGACATCCGCGTGCCGCCCGTCACCTTCGTCAACACGCATCCCGACTTTGCGTGGTTGGTTACTTACATCGAGACCTTGTTCAGCTGCGAGTCCTGGAAGCCATCAACGGTTGCGACCATCGCCTTTGAATACCGCAAGCTGCTGACCTATTTCGCGCGCCTGACGGGCAGCCCGATGGACTTCGTGAACTGGCAGGGGCACGACTTCTCCATGCGCGGCATGTCGGGCCTGTACGACGCCCGCAAGAGCGGCGCGGGCCACCTGCTGTCGTTCACCGGCACCGACACGATTCCGGCGATCGATTACCTGGAAGACATCTACGGCGCGGATTCCGACCGCGAGCTGGTCGGCGGATCGGTGCCGGCGACGGAACACTCGGTCATGTGCCTGGGCAGCAAGGAAGGCGAGATCGAAACCATCCGCCGGCTGGTCACACAGGTCTATCCGGGCGGCATCGTGTCGGTGGTGTCGGACACCTGGGACTTCTGGCAGGTGGTGACCGATTTCGCCGCCGCCCTGAAGCCGGAGATCATGGCGCGCCGGCCGGACCCCTTCGGCAACGCCAAGGTGGTGTTCCGCCCCGATTCCGGTGACCCGGTCAAGATCCTGACGGGCTACTTCTGCACCGATGTGGCCAGCGTGGAAGACGCCGCCGCGCGGGTCGCCGCGCAGCGCGACGGCTACGAGGCCGTGCGCGACGCCGCCACCGGCCAGTACTGGCTGCTGGGCGAGGACGCCCGCGCGATCCAGCCGCTGCGCGAAGCCGAGGTCAAGGGCGCGGTGCAATGCCTGTGGGACATCTTCGGCGGCGTCATCACGGACCAGGGCTACAAGCTGCTGGACCCGCACGTAGGCCTGATCTACGGCGATTCCATAACGCTGGCGCGCGGTCGCGACATCCTCGTGCGCCTGGAAAAGAAGGGGTATGCCTCGGGCAACGTCGTGCTGGGCATCGGCTCGTACACCTACCAGTACCTGACGCGCGACACCTTCGGCTGGGCCTTGAAGGCCACCTATGCCGAGGTCAATGGCGAGCCCGAGGAATTGGTGAAAGACCCGGTGACCGATTCCGGCGTGAAGCGTTCGGCCAAGGGCCTGTTGCGGGTGGACGAAACCGACACCGGCTACGTGTTGCACGATCAGCAAACGGCTGAAGAGGCGGCGGGCGGCGCGCTGGTGCCGGTGTTCCGTGACGGCCAGTTGCTCGTGGAGCAGAACCTGGCCCAGATCCGGCAACGCCTGCATGGTTCGTGGGAGTGCCCCGAGGCGGGCAGCATTGCCTGGTAGTTGCGTTGATAGACGCACGCTGGCCATGAAAAAAGCCGCGCGCCCCTGGCAGGGCAGCGCGGCTTTTTTTTCGCAGACGGATCAGGCTTTTGCGCGTGCGCGCCTGTCTTCGCGTACGAAGATCACCACGCCCACGATGATCATCAACGCCAGCGCGTACCAGGTGATCGCATAGACCAGGTGGTTGTTGGGGAAGGTCAAGACAGTCAGTCCGCCGACGGGGTCTTGAGCCGGATCGCGGCTGGGGCTGGAGGACGCGTCGGCGTCGATGAAGTACGGCGCCACGTCGCTCAGGCCGCGCGCCGTGGCGATGGCGGGCAGATCCCGCGAATACCAGAGGTTGGCGGCCGGATCGTTGTTGCGCAAGAAACCGCTGCCCGGCTCGCCCATGCGCAGCAGGCCCGTCACGCGGCCTTCGGCGGGCGGCGGCGGATTCGCGCCCTGCGTCTTGCGCCACTGCGGCAGCACGAACCCGCGATTGACCAGCACGGTGCCGCCATCGGCCATGCGCAGCGGCGTCATGACCCAGTAGCCGCTGCCCAGTTCGGTGGCGGCCTGCACCAGCGTCTGGCGGTCGTACTGGTAGGTGCCGGTGGCTGTCACGTGGCGGTATTCGGCATTGGCCGAGGTCAGCCCGCGCCATTCCTGCTTGCCCGGCGCAGGCGCGGTGGGCGCGTGCGCCCGCTGCTTGACCTGCGAGATCAACTCCTCTTTCCAGGCCAGCCGGTGCACCTGCCAGGTGCCCAGCGCGCACAGGCCCGCGAACAGCGCAGCAGCCACCACCCCGAGGATGACCAGGGTGGTTTTGCTGCGGGGACTACGGGGGGTGTCGCGAATAGTGGTGTCTTTTACTGCTGCCATCAGGGCATATTCCGCATGTCGTGTGTGGACATGGGCATCATATTGGAGTTCAAGTGATACATGATCCAGATTGACCCGCTGAGCGTGATTACGACCAGCACCAGCGTGAATATTAACGCCAACATGTTCCAGCCGCTTTCGGACTTGGTGTCCATGTGCAGGAAGTAGATGATGTGCACGACGATCTGCACCACCGCGAAAGCCAGGATCACCAGCGCCGTCGTGCGCGAGCTGGCGAACACGCGGTCCATCACCAGCCAGAACGGAATGGCGGTCAGGATGGCGGCCAGGATGAAGCCGGTGACGTAGCTTTTCAGCGTGCCGTGGCCGGCGCCGTCGTCGTCGTGATGGTCGTGGCCGCCGCCATGTCCGTGGTGGCCATGCCCGCTATCAACCAGGTTGTCCATGTGCGAGCTCATGGCAGCACTCCCATCAGATACACGAAGGTGAACACGCCCACCCAGATCAGGTCGAGGAAGTGCCAGAACATCGACAGGCACATCAGGCGGCGGCGGTTCTCGGGGATGAGTCCGTGCATCTGCACCTGGATCATCATCGTCACCAGCCAGACGATGCCGAAGGTGACGTGCAGCCCGTGCGTGCCGACGAGCGTGAAGAAGGCCGACAGGAAGGCGCTGCGCTGCGGGCCCGCGCCCTGGTGGATCAGATGCGCGAATTCATAGATTTCCAGCGACAGAAAGCCCAGCCCCAGCAGCCCCGTCACCGCCAGCCACAGCTGCGTGGCGCCGATGCGGTTGCGCCGCATTTCCAGCATGGCGAAGCCGTAGGTGATCGAGGATAAGAGCAGCAGCGAGGTGTTCACCGCCACCAGCGGCAGGTCGAACAGATCCGCGCCGGACGGCCCCGCCGCGTAGCTGCGGCCCAGCACGCCGTAGGTGGCGAACAGGCAGGCGAAGATGAGGCAATCGCTCATCAGGTACACCCAGAACCCAAGCAGCGTTCCGTTCTTGGGGTGGTGTTCGCCCGGGACGTAGAACACGGGCTCGGTCGGCGGCGTGGCGCCGCCTTGCAGGGTAGGGGCCAAGGTATCAGACATGTTTCGCTAACAACCTCGTGCGGGCGTCTTCTTCGCGCACGACCTCGGTGGCCGGCACGTAGTAGTCGCGCTTGTAGTTGAAGGTATGAATGATGGACACCAGGATCAGCGCCGCGAAGGCCAGTACCACCAAGGGCCACATGTGCCAGATCAACGCAAAGCCCAGCACCACGCTGATGCCCGCCAGCACGATGCCGGCCCAGGTGTTCTTGGGCATGTGGATGGGAATGAAGCCTTGCTGCGGCCGCTCGTAGCCGTGCTGCTTCATCTGCCACCAGGCATCCAGGTCATGCACGCGCGGCGTGAAGGCGAAGTTGTAGTTGGGCGGCGGCGACGACGTGGACCATTCCAGCGTGCGGCCGCCCCAGGGGTCGCCCGTTTCGTCGCGCAACTGATCACGGCGGCGGTAGCTGACCACGAGCTGGATGATGAAGCTGCCAATGCCGCAGGCAATCAGCAGCGCGCCGAAGGCGGCAATCTGGAACCAGATCTGCAAGGACATGTCTTCGAAATGGTTCACGCGGCGCGTCACGCCCATCAGGCCCAGCACGTACAGCGGCATGAACGCCACATAGAAGCCGACCAGCCAGAACCAGAACGAACACTTGCCCCAGAAGGGATCGAGCTTGTAGCCGAAGGCCTTGGGGAACCAGTAGGTGATGCCGGCCATCAACCCGAACAGCACGCCGCCGATGATCACGTTGTGAAAGTGCGCGATCAGGAACAGGCTGTTGTGCAGCGCGAAGTCGGCCGGCGGCACCGCCAGCAATACGCCTGTCATACCGCCGATCACGAACGTGACCATGAAGCCCAGCGTCCAGAGCATGGGAACTTCAAAGCGGATGCGGCCCCGGTACATGGTGAAGAGCCAGTTGAAGATCTTGGCGCCTGTCGGGATCGAAATGATCATCGTCGTGATCCCGAAGAACGAGTTCACGCTGGCCCCTGACCCCATGGTGAAGAAGTGATGCAGCCAGACCAGGTACGACAGCACGGTGATCACCACCGTTGCGTACACCATGGACGCATAGCCGAACAGACGCTTGCGGCAGAACGTGGCGACCACTTCGGAGAAGATGCCGAAGGCCGGCAGGATCAGGATGTAGACCTCGGGGTGGCCCCAGATCCAGATCAGGTTCACGTACATCATGGCGTTGCCGCCGAAGTCCGCGGTGAAGAAGTTGGTGCCCACGTAGCGGTCCATGGACAGCAGCGCCAGCACGGCGGTCAGCACGGGGAAGGCCGCCACGATCAGCACGTTGGTGCACAAGGCGGTCCAGGTGAAGATGGGCATGCGCATCATGGTCATGCCGGGGGCGCGCATCTTCACGATGGTGACCAGCAGGTTGACGCCGGATAGCAGGGTTCCCACCCCGGCAATCTGTAATGCCCATATGTAGTAATCGACCCCGACGTCTGGACTGTGCAGGATGCCCGATAAGGGTGGATACGCCAGCCAGCCCGTGCGCGCGAATTCGCCGACGAACAGCGACATCATCACCAGGATCACGCCGCCCGTCGTCATCCAGAAACTGAAGTTGTTCAAGAACGGAAAGGCCACGTCGCGCGCGCCGATCTGCAAGGGCACGATGTAGTTCATCAGCCCCGTCACCAAGGGCATGGCCACGAAGAAAATCATGATCACGCCGTGCGCGGTGAAGATCTGATCGTAGTGGTGCGGCGGCAGATAGCCGGTGGAATCGCCGAAGGCCACGGCCTGCTGCAAGCGCATCATGATGGCGTCGGCAAAACCGCGCAGCAGCATCACGATGCCCAGCACCACGTACATGATCCCGATCTTCTTGTGGTCGATGCTGGTGAACCACTCGTGCCACAGATAGCCCCACTTCTTGTAGTAGGTGATCGAGCCCAGCACCACGATGCCGCCGACGGCCACCATGAAGAACGTGGCCAGCAGAATGGGTTCGTGGAAAGGAATGGCGTCCCAGGTCAGGCGACCGAAGAACAGCTTGGTGAGGTCTGGTTGATCAGGCATCTTGATTCCAGCGTAAAGACCACGATTTCATGAAACCCTCGGCGCGCAGCCTGCGCAGCGCCGTTACAGCACCAACCCTTCGGTGGACGTGCACATCGAACCGACATATTTGCGAGCCGGCGTGCCCGTCAAGCCCAGCCGTTCGCGCGTCTGCGCGTCCATGGTGGTGACGTTGAGCGCGCCCGGAATGCCCATGCCGCCTTGCGCATCGATCGCCATCGCGTCCTTCATGCACATGCGGTTGCCTTCCACGCAGCGGTTCACGATGGCGTCGAACAGGCCGGGCGCCACCGATGCGTAGTGTTGGACGGGGTTGCGTTCGCTGGGCTGCTCAAGCTTCAGGTAGGCGTCGCGACTGAGCCGCTGGCCCGAGGCGCGGGTGTCGGCCACCCATTTGTCGAAGCCCTGGTGATCCAGTCCATGGAATTTGAAGCGCATGCCCGAGAAGCCCGAGCCGCTGTAGTTGGCTGACAGGCCTTCGTATTCGCCGGGGTGATTGATCACCGCGTGCAAGGTCGTCTGCATGCCTGGCATCGCGTAGATCTGTCCGGCCAGCGCGGGCACGAAGAAGGAGTTCATGACCGAGGACGAGGTGATCTTGAATTGGATCGGCCGGTCTACCGGCGCGGCCATTTCGTTCACGGCGGCGATGCCCTGCTCGGGATACAGGAACAGCCATTTCCAGTCGAGCGCCACCACTTCGACCACCAGCGGCTTGGTGTCGGGCGGCACTTCGCGGCCTTCGGACAGGCGCGCCAGCGGGCGATAGGGATCCAGTTGATGTGTGCTGACCCAGGTCAGCGCGCCCAGCGCGATGATGATCAGGAGCGGGGCGGCCCAGATCAGCAGCTCCAGCATCGTGGAGTGATTCCATTCCGGGTCGTAGTGCGCTTCTTTGTTGCTGGCGCGATAACGCCAGGCAAAGAGCAGCGTCAAGAAGATCACCGGCACGATGATGAGCAGCATCAAGCCGGTTGAGATGATGATCAGGTTGCGCTGCTGCACCGCCACGTCGCCCGATGGCGAGAGCAGCACCGCATTGCATCCAGCGAGCAATGGCAGGGCGGCAAACAAGATCAATCCGCGGAGCCTTGGGAAGGACGGCATGGCCATACCCCGAAACGTAACCGTGGGAAGTAAACGCAACACTACGCTGGAAGCCGCGAAAAATCTAGGGTAAAAAGAACAAAAGTGTGCGCGGCAAAGCGTGCGCGGCAGGGCGCTATCCCAATGCGGACGCGGCTTGGCGGGCAGCGGGGTCGTCCTGCACTGGCATGTTGCAAGATCGTAGACAAGGCGGTTTCGAACTTCCTACAGTGAGCACATCCATGTCGACCTCCACGCAGTATCCCGGTCATGCCCCTTCCGTTCCCGGCCCGGGGGCAACGTCCGGCGGGGCCAGCCATGCCAAGGTGGCTCCCGGCGAAATCGCCGTAGGCGTGGTGGTGGGACGCGCATCCGAATACTTCGACTTTTTCGTATTCGGCATCGCATGCGTGCTGGTCTTTCCTAAAGTCTTCTTCCCCTTTGAAGCGCCGCTAGAAGGCACCTTGTGGTCCTTCGTCATCTTCTCGTTCGCGTTCATCATGCGGCCCATCGGCACTGCCTTGTCGATGGCCGTCCAGCGGCGTTGGGGCCGCGCCACGAAATTGACGGTTGCCTTGTTCGTGTTGGGCACGGCCACGGTGGGCATGGCGTTTTTGCCCAGCTATGAAACCATCGGCGCGCACGCGATCACCTTGCTGGCGGTGTTTCGCTGCCTGCAAGGACTGGCGTTCGGCGGGTCATGGGACGGCCTGCCGTCGTTGCTGGCGCTGAACGCGCCGCCCAATCGGCGCGGCTGGTATTCGATGATGGGGCAGTTGGGCGCGCCGGTCGGGTTCCTGGTGGCAAGCGCGCTGTTCCTGTATTTGCACGTGACGCTCACGCAGGCCGACTTCATCGAATGGGGCTGGCGCTATCCCTTCTTCGTGGCCTTCGCCATCAACGTCGTGGCGCTGTTCGCGCGGCTGCGGCTGGTGGTCACCGAGGAATACACGCAGTTGCTCGAAGAGGGCGAACTGGAACCCATCAGCATCGCCGAGATGGTGCGCTCGCAAGGCTATAACCTTTTCATCGGCGCGTTCGCCGCGCTGGCCAGCTATGCGCTGTTCCACCTGGTCACGGTGTTCCCGCTGTCGTGGATTGCCATCAGCGCGACGCAACAGATCACAGACGTGCTGATCGTGCAGATCTTCGGCGCGGTGCTGGGCATTCTGGGCACGGTGGCCTCGGGCTGGCTCGCCGACCGCATCGGCCGGCGCACCACGCTGGGCTTGCTGGCGGTTGCCATCGGCATCTTCGCGCTGTTCGCGCCGTGGCTGCTGGGCGGCGGGCCGGTGGGCCAGGACGCGTTCATCCTGGTGGGCTTTGCATTGCTGGGCCTGTCCTACGGGCAGGCATCGGGCACCGTCACCGCCAACTTCACGCGGCGCTTCCGCTACACGGGTGCGGCGCTGACGTCCGATATGGCCTGGCTGGTCGGCGCGGCCTTCGCGCCGGTGGTGGCCTTGGGGCTGTCGGCCAGGTTCGGGCTGGTGGCCGTCAGCATCTACCTGCTGTCTGGCGCGGCCTGCACCTTGCTGGCATTGCGCATCAACAAGGTGCTCGAAACGCGGGACTGATCGCGGGCGCTGCCGCTTAGGTTGCGCGGCGCGCGCCCCGGTTTCAGCCCCCGAAGCCTTCCAGTACGTTCGCCACGTTGACGCCCACGTCGGCGACGGCGTAACCGCCTTCCATCGTGAACACCGTCGGCAGCCCCAGGCTGGCCAGCGCGCGGCCGACTTCCAGGTAGTGCGCGCTTTTCAGCTTGAACTTGGAAATCGGGTCGCCCTCGTACGTGTCCACGCCCAGTGCGATGACCAGCGCGTCGGCCTTGAATGCGGCAATGGCGGACAGCCCTTGTTGCAGCGCCTGCGTCCAGGTGGCGAAATCGGTGCCGGCCGGCAGCGGCAGGTTCAGGTTGGCGCCGAAGCCCGCGCCTTCGCCGGCTTCGTCGGCATAGCCCAGGAAGAACGGGTATTCGGTGGTCGGGTCGCCATGCACCGACACCGTCAGCACGTCGCCGCGTTCATAGAAGATGCTTTGCGTGCCGTTGCCATGGTGATAGTCCACGTCAAGAATCGCGACGCGCGCCGCGCCGGCATCGCGCAGCGCCTGGGCGGCCAGCGCCGCATTGTTCAGGAAGCAGTAGCCGCCAAAGAAGTCCGCACCGGCGTGATGGCCGGGCGGGCGCGTCAGCGCCATGGCCACGCGCGGGCCGCCCGTGCCTGTTACGGCGCGGGCCGCATCGATGGCGCAGGCCGCGCCGGCGGTGGCCGCCGTCCAGGTGCCGGCCGTGATCGGACAGCCGCTGTCGAACGAGAACAGGCCCAGGCGCGCGGCGAAGTTGGTGGGTTCGATATCGTGGCGAAAGCCGCGCACCGGCCAGACCGAAGGCAGGATGTCCAGCTCGGCATTGGTCGGATCCAGCGCCAGCCAATCCTGCCAGGCACGGGCCAGAAAATCCACGTAGCGCGGGGTGTGCACGCGCTTGACCAGTTCCATGTCCGGCGCGGACGGCGCGCGCAGTTCGCCGATGCCGCGTTGGCGCAGCGCGTCCATGACATATTCCAGGCGCGCCGGCGTTTCGTGGCAAGGCACGAGCTTGCCCCGGAACATTTCCTGGCGGCCTGCGTGTTGGTCATGGACGGGGTTGTGGAAAATCAGCACGGCGTCGGTCCTTGGAGCTTTCGGGCAATGAGAGGTGTCAGGGGCGTCACTATAGCGGGCGCAGGCCGTACCAGGCCACGGCGGGCAGTTCTCGAAAAATGGAATAAAGATCGCGCCATTCGAAAAATTGCGGATACCCGCCGCTAACGTCCGCCACGCCGTGGCGGCGCAATGCCAGCACGGTGCGCGGCACGTGGAAATACTGCGTGACGACCAGCGCGCGGGTATAGCCATGCTCGCGCATATAGGCGCTGGCGTGGCGCGCGGTGGCCCAGGAATTGTCGCCCGCGCTGTCCGTGACGATGCGCTCGGCGGGCACGCCGCGCGCGATCAGATAGTCGCGCATCACCGCCGCTTCGTCCGCGCCGGCCGGGTCCACGCCGCCACTGACGAACACCAGGCGGCATTGCATGGCGGCGTAGCAGTCGTAGGCGCGATCCAGCCTTGCCGCCAGCCGGGGCGAAGGCTGGCCGGTGGGCAGCACGGTATTGCCCAGCACGATGGCTACATCGGCCGGGCGGGCGCGCGTCAGCAATCCGGTCGCGGCCAGCGCGGCGGCGGCTAGCAGAGTCAACGCCAGCAGGGCGACGAGGACCAGCCTCAAGCGGGCGGACAGGGATCGCTTAGAGGAGGTCACTAGCGGGCTCTGGGTGGGGCTTACTGGGGCGCGGGCGGCCGTTTGGGCAAGGGGTAGGTCAGGCTGATCTCGTTGGATACGACAGGCTGGGCCAGGTTGCCGGGGTCGCTCAGGACGACGGCCGCGCGGTAGGCGCCGGGGGCCAGCGGGGGCAGGAAAGCGACCGTGCCGTAGCCGTTGTCGTTCACCTGATAGCCCGCGACCCCGTCGTCGCCCACGGCCCAGACGACGGGGTCGCGGGCAAGGCCCAGCGGGTTGGCCGGGTACAGCGTGTCGCCGCCGCGCTGATAAAGCGGATGGATGATGCGCTGGCCCTGCGCATTGGTCAGCAGCAGCCACACGCGCGGGGCGCTCAGGACGACGGGTGCATCGCCGTGGTTGGCCACGCTGACCATGAACTGGCCGCCGTCCTCGCCTTGCCAGTCGGCCAGCGTGTCGGCCAGGTCCAGCGACAGGCCGTGTTGCGCGGCGGGCGCGACGAGCCTGTGCTTGTCCACGCGCAGATCGCCATAGCGCACCCACTTGAGCACGGTGCCCGCCGTCTTGCTGGCGTAGCGCACTTGCAGCCAATCGCGCGGCAGCAGCGCCACGACGTCCAGGTGGTCATCCTCGCTGGCGGTCATGGCGGGCGAGGCGTTCACGTCGGGTGTGTCGTACAGATCCAGTTTGCTGACCGCCACGACGCCGCCGTCCAGCGGCGATCCTTCGCCGTCGATCTCGATGCGGTCCACCGACCCGTCATCCAGAAAGCGATAGGTCAGCTCGGCGGGCTCGTCCTCCAGGCCGAACAACGCCTGCGTGCCCCAGGACGTTGCGCGCACGGTGCCGTCCGGGTGCAGCGTATATCGCTCGAAGCCGTGGCTGGCCGCGCCGTAGCGGCACGCGACGCTGATCACGGCCTGCTTGTCGTCGATGACCGGATTGACGAAGCCTTTGCAGGGGCTGGACTTGTCGGGATGCTCGATTTCCTGGAAGCCGCCGCGATCGGGCCGATACAGGAACAGGCGCGCAAACAGCTGCGTGCTGCCGCCGCTTTGCCCCAGTATCAGGTCGCGGTAGCCGTCGTGGTCGATGTCCACCGCCTGCATCTGGTCGACGGCATCGTCATCGAAGCGGGCCAGCGGCTGTTCGGGACCATCGCCTATGCGCACGGTCGCCTGCTGGGCCTGGCCGTCGCCGCGCACGCTGACCACGCCGGCCAGGCCGGGCTTGATGGAAACGGGAAAGTCGCGGGAAGTGGCTTGCGCCTGCGCCGGCCACGCCGCCAAGGTGGCCCAGGAGGTCAACGCACCCAGTGCGGCCGCCAGAAAAATCCGTTTCACCCGCGCCTCTCCCCACCGTTGAATCGAGCGAGGAATATACCGCAGCGCCGTGCGGGAAAACGAGCAACGCGCGCTGCAAGGCGGCGCGGCATCTTGAGTAGAATTGACCGTCTGGTGTTGTCCATGCCTTTGCCGGCCCACGCGCAGCTGTCCGCCATGAACGTTCCTTTTCCCATCCGCCAAGAATGTCCACCGGGCGCCTGTATGTGCGACCGCGACACGCTGCTCGCCGATCCGGCGGCGGATATCCGCATCCTGCGGCTGACCAAGGAAGAAGAAAAGCGGCTGGTCGCGCGGCTGGAAAACATCACCAGCCTGGAAGACCTGCGCGCCATGCAGGGTCGCATCCAGGCGCAGTTGGGCATCGTGATCGTCATCACGCCCAGCGATAACGAAGTGCGTACCTCGCGCGGTATTTCCATCCAGCTGGAGGATGCGCCGGGCCTGTGCCGCAAGACGCGCACCGCGCTGCCCGCCGCGATACGGCGGGGCTTCGACAACAAGCCCGAGATTGTCTACGCGCTGCTGAACGAGCGCGACCTGCTCAGTGGCACCTGATCACGACGTCTTGCAAGGCGTCAGCGGCACCACGGCCGTCGGACTGCGACCGGCCTCGGGGCGCGTGGCGGGCTTGCCGCCGCTGCGCACGGGGTAGCCAAGAATGACGGGGCTGCCGGCATCCAGCTTGATCGAGCCCGGCGACCCGTAAGCCACCGTCCAGCCGCGCACGGCCAGCGGCGCCAGGGTGTATTGCAACGTTGAACCGGGCGCCACATGCGCCACCTTGCCCGCGAACAGCTCATGTTGCGCGCGGGGTGTGCCATCGGCTAGCAGGTACGTGACGATGCGGTCCAGCGCCGCGGATTCGTCGTGCCGCGCCAGGACGGCGGTCTTGTACTTGCCGGGGGGAATGTCGGTCAGGCTGACGTTGATCGGCTCGGCCGCCTGGCCGGCCGCATCCAGGCGCACGCCGGTGATGTCGACGCGTGCCAGCGGTGTTTCGCCCGTGTTGCGCACGCGCACGCTGTACTGCCCGGACGCGCCCGAGATCGTGCAGACGTCCACGCCCAGACCGTTGGACCTGATGGGCGCGGTGGCCGTGGCGCAGGCGGGCGACAGGCAAACCACGGCCAGCAAGGCGCTCAATGAGGCGGGGACGATTCGGGTAAGCACGGCACGCTCCTGTAAAAGGCAGCGTACCGGGCGGCGCGTTGCCGGCCCTTATTACACCACTTGACGGCCCGGCGCTGCGTTGGCCTGTTCGCGCTTACCCGCCAGCCAGTGCAGGATCAGCGCCACGACCAGCAGGCCGGCGATGATGAAGCCCCAGAAGATCCAGCCGACCACGGCGATCAGCGTGCCCAGGCTGCCCGCCACCGGCAAGACCTGGTTCAGCCCTTGCGCGGCCCACACCAGGCCGCCTTGCAGCGATTGCAACCAGGCCGGGTCCAGCCAGCCCGCCGCCCACGCCGGCGCCACCCATTGCGACGTGTCCAGCGCGGCGCCCGGCACCTGGCTGGTGGCGATGGTGGCCAGCACCCAGTCGGTCAGTTGCAGGGTCAGGGCCACCAGGCCCGTCCAGAGCGCGGCCAGGACGGCGAAGGTGAGCCAGATGATTTTCTTCATTGCAGTGGTACTCCGATTCAAAAGAGGGTCCACGATAAAGCGGATTCTATTTCCGAAAAACCAGCGTGCGTGTGACAAACATTAAGAAAAAACCGAAGTCTTAGCCTGTGCAAGGATGGCCTGGACCAGCGGATGGTGCTGTCCCCGCCGGTTGCGGATGGCGTGGATTTCCTCGTGCACGTCGTCGCAGCGGGCCAGCGGGCGCAGGCCGCGCAACAGCCCGATGTCGTCGCCGCCCAGGCGGCTCAACGGAAAAACACCCAGCCCGCGCGCGGCGAATACCGACATCAGCGCGCTGTCCTCGAACTCGCCGACCACGTTGGGCAACACGCCTTGTTCGCCAAACCAGCGGTCCAGCGTCTGGCGCAGCACGGAATGGCCGGTGGGCAGCAGGACCGGCAGCCGCTCCAGGCAGCGCGGGAAATCCTGCGTCTCGGTTTTGCGCACCAGCCGCGCCGGACCGTACCAGTCCACGGGGGAC
This sequence comes from Achromobacter piechaudii NBRC 102461, assembly GCF_001571245.1. Taxonomy (GTDB): domain Bacteria; phylum Pseudomonadota; class Gammaproteobacteria; order Burkholderiales; family Burkholderiaceae_B; genus Achromobacter; species Achromobacter piechaudii. The sequence goes on from NZ_BCTK01000006.1 coordinate 820,552, forward strand.
GACACGAGCCGGTCGCTCGTCAGGCGCAGGTTGGGGTTGGCGGGCGCGCCCTGGCCCGCCAGCACCAGGTCCAGGTGATGCTGCGCCAATTCGCCCAGCAGTTCCTCGACCTCGCCTTCGTGGCAGGTCAGCCGCAGGTCCGGCGTGTCCAGCACGGGGCCCAGCAGGGCATGCGCGGCCAGCTTGGAGATGCCGTCGGACAGGCCCACTGATAGGCGGATGACGGGCTTGGTGGCGGCCGCGCGCACTTCCTGCGGCAAGGTGTGGCCGATCTGGAAAATCTCTTCGGCGCGCGCGAAAGCGGCCTTGCCCGCGTCCGTCAGCGCCACGCCGCGTCCCGCCGGCTTGAGCAACTGGTGACCCAGGTTCTTTTCCAGTTCGCGCACCTGGGCGCTGATGGTCTGGATGGCCATGTCCAGCCGCTCGGCGGCGCGCGAAAAGCCGCCTTCCTTGGCGACCATCCAGAAGTAATACAGGTGACGGTAGTTCAGCATGGGGTTGCGCTCACTTCGGTTTTTTCGAACCTTAACTCACTTTCAGGCTGATTTCTCGATGAGTCCCAAATCCGGATCATGGGCACCTTCGAACACAGCGGGGCAATCATGGACACTTTGATCACATTCTTCACGAACGACTTTTTAGGGACACCGACCTGGAGCTGGTTGCTGTTCGTCAGCATCGTCGTCAGCCTGCTGGCCTTTGACCTGGGCGTGCTGCACAAGGAAGATCGCGAGATCGGCGTGCGTGAAAGCCTGTTGCTGTCGGCCGGCTACATCACGGCGGCCCTGCTGTTTGGCGGCTGGGTGTGGTGGCAGATGGGCGCGACCAGCGGCATGGCCTATTACACGGGCTTCATGATCGAAAAGTCGCTGTCGATGGATAACGTGTTCGTGATCGCGCTGATCTTCAGCTTCTTCGCGATTCCGCGCCAGTACCAGCATCGCGTGTTGTTCTGGGGCATCCTGGGCGTGATCGTGCTGCGCGCCATCATGATCGGCCTGGGCGCCGCGCTGGTCAGCAACTTCGGATGGCTTCTGTACCTGTTTGGCGCGTTCCTGGTCTTCACGGGCATCAAGATGTGGATGATCGCCGACCAGACGCCGGACATCGCCACCAACCCGATCCTGAAGTTCCTCAAGCGCCATATGCGTGTCACGGAAGGCTTGCGCGGCAACGCGTTCATGGTGACGGAGACCGACCCGGCCACGTCCAAGAAGGTGCGCTTCGCAACCCCGCTGCTGTTGGCCCTGGTGTTGATCGAGTTCGTGGACCTGGTGTTCGCGGTGGATTCGGTGCCGGCGATCTTCGCCATCACGACGGACCCGTTCATCGTCTACACCAGCAACATCTTCGCTATCCTGGGTTTGCGTGCGCTGTACTTCGCGCTGGCCGCCATGATCCACCGCTTCCATTACCTGAAGTACGCGTTGGCTCTGGTCCTGGTGTTCATCGGCACGAAGATCTTCCTGGTCGGCTTCATCGGCAAGGTGCCCGCGGCGGTTTCGCTGGGCGTGACGTTCAGCCTGATCCTGGGTGGCGTGCTGTTCTCGCTGTGGAAAACCCGCTCGGACAAACTGTCCACGCAGTAAGCCTGAATCTGGGCAAACAAAGGCCCGCCGGTTTTTCCGGCGGGCCTTTTTTCGTCGGTGCGATAGGCGTTGGATATTAAAAGACGTCAATCCCGATATTTGTATTCGCGCGGAGCGCGGCGTAGAGTCCTGCCGTATTCCGTTGCGATTCCAGGAGCCGCCATGAGCAACAACAGTTGGTCCGCCAAACAATATTCCGCGTTCGAGAACGAACGCACCCGCCCGGTGCGCGACCTGGTCGCCAGCGTGCCGAATCAGGCGGTGCGGCAAGCGGTGGACCTGGGCTGCGGACCCGGCAATTCCACCGAAGTGCTCGCCAACCGTTACCCGGACGCCGTCGTCACCGGCATGGACAGCTCGCAGGATATGGTCGATGCCGCGCGCAAGCGCCTGCCCCATTTGCAATTCGAGCTTGCCGACATCGCCACCTGGAATCCGCCGCAGCAATACGATGTGATCCTGGCCAACGCCGCGCTGCAATGGGTGCCCGACCACGCCACGCTGTATCCGCGTCTGGTGGGCAAGCTGGCGCCGGGCGGCATCCTGGCCGTGCAGACACCCGACAACATGGAAGAGCCCGCGCATCGGCTGGCGCGCCAGGTGGCGGGCGAAGCGCCGTGGGCGGCCAAGACGGGCGGCGTCAAACATCCGCCCCGGCATAGCGCAGCCTGGTACTACGAATTGCTCAAGCCGCATTGCGGCGTGTTGGATGTGTGGCGCACCACCTATCACCATCCGCTGGCGGGTGCGGCGGCGGTGGTGGAATGGTTCAAGGGCACCGCGCTGCGGCCGTACCTGGACACGCTGGATGCCACGGAGCAGGCCAGCTTCCTGGCCCGCTATCAAGAACTGATCGCCCAGGCTTACCCCGCGATGGCCGACGGCACGGTGCTGCTGCCGTTCCCGCGCCTGTTCATCGTGGCGGGCCCGAAGGCAGCCTAAGCGGCCGACTCCGACCCTGGCAGCGCCTTGTCCGCGAAGTAGCGCGCGGGCGTCTTGCCCAGCGTCTTCTTGAACATCGTGATGAAGGCGCTGACGGATTCGTAGCCCAGGTCATCGGCGGTGCGTTGCACCGACACGCCCGCCGACAAGCGCTGCAAGGCCAGGATCAGGTGCAACTGCCGACGCCAGCGCCCGAAGCTCATGCCGACTTCCTGCTGCACCAGCCGCGCCAGCGTGCGTTCGCTCATCGCCACCCGCTTGCCCCATTGCGCGACCGTGCTGCGGTCGGCCGGATCGGCGTTCAGCGCATTGGCGATGTCGCGCAGGCGAGGGTGGTCCGATAGCGGCAGGTGCAGGTGTTCGGCGGGCATGCGCCGCAGTTGCTCGATCAGCACTTGCGCCAACTGTACGTTGACGGGCGTGTCGATGTCGGCGGCGGGTAACTGAGACAGGTGCACGATCAGTTCGCGCACCAAGGGTGTGATCGTCAGCGTGCAGCATTGGCCGGGCAGGCCGGCCACGTCGGCGGGTACGAACAGAAAGCACACGCGGCCGTTGGCGGTGACGCGATTGCTGTGTGGCATGCCGCCCGGAATCCACACGCCGCATTGTGGCGGCACCATCCACAAGCCCTGCGGCACCGAGCACGTGACGCCGCCGCGCAGCGCCAGCACCAACTGACCCATGGAGTGGCGATGCGTGGGCGATTCATTGTCCTGGTCCGCCGCGTCTACGGGCATCGCGAACACCTGCTGGGTGGCGGAGTCCGGGTGGTAGGGGGGTTGCGGGATCTCGTTCAGTCGCATGGGAAGGCGCGCGGCGGGTTGGCAGAATTTGAGGATAGTTTGTCATCGTCTCGAAATTCGGTAAAGGCGCGGCTGGGTAAGCTCTACCGCATGACTCGAACTCAATCTGCTTTCCAACGCGCCGGCAACCATCCGGCGTGGCTCCTGCTGGGAATTCTCTGCATTGCCATGGCGCTGCGCGCGCCGGTGACGGGCGTGGCCCCGCTGACCGGCATGATCCGCGAACAACTGGGCCTGTCGTCCACGGCGGCCGGCATGCTCATTACCTTGCCCTTGCTGGCCTTCGCGGTGGTCTCGCTGTTCGCGGCCGGGCTGGCGCGGCGCTTCGGCCTGGAGCGCACGCTGTTCGGCGCGCTGTTATTGATTGCCGCTGGCATCGTCGTGCGCACGCAGGGCGCGGCGGCGGGGCTGTACGCAGGCACGGCAATCATCGGGGCGGGCATCGCCATCGGCAACGTGTTGCTGCCCAGCCTGGTCAAGCGCGACTTTCCGCAGCGCATTGCGGCGCTGACCTCGGCCTACGTGTTGACGATGGGTATCGCGGCGGGCGCGGCGTCGGCCATTGCCATTCCGCTGGCGCATCTGTCGGACGATGGTTGGCGTTTTTCAACGCTGTGCCTGTTGGCCGTGCCGGCGCTGGGCCTGCTGTTGTGGTTGCCGCAGTTGGCCAGGCACACGGCGCCCGCATCCACGACCGCGCATGCGCCGCACGGCGCGCGCCTCTGGCGTTCGCCGCTGGCCTGGCAGGTCACCTTGTACCTGGGCATCAACTCTTTCGTGTTCTATGTGGCCGTCAGCTGGCTGCCCGCCATCTTGCGCGACGCCGGCTACTCGGCCGAACGCGCGGGCACGCTGCATGGGCTGCTGCAATTGATGTCGGCAGGCCCGGCCTTGTTCATGGCGCCTGTCGTGCGCCGCCTCAAGGATCAGCGCGCCGCGGCCTTCTGCTCGGCTGTCTTGTCCCTGCTGGCATTCGTGGGTCTGATCGCCGCGCCCGGGTGGGCCAGCTTCTGGATCGCGCTGCTGGGCCTGGGCACGGGCGGCGGCATTATCCTGGGGCTGGCCTTTGTGGGGCTGCGCGCCAGCCATGCGCATCAGGCGGCGGCCTTGTCCGGCATGGCGCAATGCGTGGGTTACCTGTTCGCGGCCAGCGGCCCCGCGTTGGTCGGCGCCACGCATGACCGCCTGGGCGGCTGGGGCGTGATCTTGGCGATGTGCGCCGGCTTGTGCGTGGCGATGGCGATCATCGGGCTGTACGCGGGGCGCGCGATTCAGATCGGCGGTTATCGCGCCGGCGCGCCGCGCGGCGTGCGATGAGGCCGGCACGCATCAGCCAGCCGGATTCGCGTGCGCCTTCCATAACTGCACCAGCGTTTCGGGCGCCTGGGATTCGGGCACATCGAAGCTGATGGCGGTGTCTTCGTCGCGGTCCATCACGATCTCGATATGAAAGTAACGCTGGTCGCCGCCGGCTTGTCCGCATTCCGGTACGGCCAGTGGGGCCGAGCGTTGCAGCACCTCGCACACTTCCTGGCGCACGCCGGGCGCGCAGGTCGCCAGATTGATGCTGCGCGGCTGCGTCAGGCCCGGCAGGTAGGCCACGCCGCCTTCGCGAGTCAGCCGCACCAGCAGCGCGAGGTCCAGGGGAGGCAGTTCGATCATGTCAGCACTCCTACAGTGGCCCACGCCTGCGCGACCGCGCGTTGCACGGCGGCCTCGTGGCGTTCGGCGGCCACGGTCACGGTCAGCGCGGCGAAGGTCTTGAAGTCGGCATCGTGGCGCAGGCGCTTGTCGCACAAGGTGTCGTACCAGAGCCGCCCCGCGCCTTTCCAGGCCGGGCCGTCCAGCGTGGTGGCGGTCAGGTGGAACGCGCGGTTGGGGATGCCGGAATTGATGTGGACGCCGCCGTTGTCGCGCGGCGTGTCCACATAATCGCGCATGTGGGCGGGCTGCGGGTCCTTGCCCAGCAGCGGGTCGTCGTAGGCGCTGCCGGGTTCGGCCATCGAGCGCAGCGCGCGGGCGCTGATCTTTTCGGTGAAGAGGCCCGCGCCGATCAGCCAGTCGGCCTCGCGGGCGGATTGCTTCAGCGCGTATTGCTTGACCAGCGTGCCGAAGACGTCGCATAGTGATTCGTTCAGCGCGCCCGACTGGCCTTGATAGAGCAGGGCGGCTTCCGAATCGATGACGCCATGCGTGAGCTCGTGCCCGATGATGTCGGGCGCAACGGTGAAGCGGTTGAAGACTTCGCCGTCGCCATCGCCAAACACCATTTGCGCGCCGTTCCAGAAGGCGTTGTCGTAGTCCTCGCCATAGTGGACGGTGCCGACCAGCGGCAGGCCGTGGCCGTCGATGGAGTGGCGCTTGTAGACCTCCCAGAAAAGTTTGTAGGTGGCGCCCAGGTGCGCATAGGCTTCGTCCACCGCCACGTCGCCGCTGGCCCGGCGCCCCTCGGCGCGGATCAGCGTGCCGGGCAAGGTGGTGGTGTTGTGCGCATCGTGTATCGCGCGTTGCGGCGAGCCGCCTGACGACGGCTTCGCGCCGGGCGCCAGCGTGGCGCGCGGCGGCTGCGTGGCCATGTCGCGCAGGCCGCGCTGCTGCTGGTCGAGGATCAAGGTCTTGACGGCGGGCATGCTGACGCGGGCGTCGGTGTGCTGCGCCAGGCGGTCCAGCACATACGGGGGGATCACGCCGATCAAGGGGGTGGACTCGGAAGGACGAGGCATTCGGGTCTCCGTCTTTGGCGCCGGCGCAATGCCGGCGGGGGCGAAAAACCACGGTAGCAGACGAGCGGCAAATGATGGCGTAACAGTCTGCGGCCTGTTGCGAGCAAAGCGTGCGACCCTTATTTAGGCGCCTCGAAATGTTCAGAAATGTCTAGCAACATTGGTCGCGTTTTGCAGGGCGATTCGCTTTCGATCACGGGATAGAATCCGGTGCTTCTTTCTCGGGGGGGCTCGCGATGCGTTATTTCCTGATCTTGGTGGGGGCGGCCGTGGTCGCCTATTTGCTCGCACGTGGCATCGCGGCCGTGCTCTCGGACCGTAAACGTACAAAATCAGAAAAGGACGCAAAGTGAAGCCCACAGATATCCAGATGGTCAAGACGATCGGCGCGGTCAAGCCGCGCAACGTGAAGGTCGCCATTGGGGCTGTCGTCCTGTTTTTCCTGATCCTGTTCCTGGCGTTCGGGTCGTGGTTCCAGGTGGACCAGGGCGAGCGCGGCGTGGTGCTGCGCAACGGCAAGCTGGTGCGCGTGTCCGAACCGGGACTGGATTTCAAGACCCCCTTCATCGACAACGTGATGACGGTTTCGGTGCGCGACCACACGTTCGTGTTCGAAAAACTTGAAGCCTATAGCTATGACCAGCAGCCGGCGCACCTGCGCGTGTCGGTCACCTACCGCGTGCCGCCCGAGCACGTGGCCGAGCTGTACTCGGAATACGGCACCATCAACAACTTGCAGATGCGCGTGCTGGAACGCAAGACGCCCGACGCCGTGAAGAACGTGTTCGGCCAGTACACCGCCGTGCGCGCCATCCAGGAACGCCAGAAGCTGGGCCTGGACGTGAACAACGCCGTCCTCAAGACGATGGAGGGCGCGCCGGTGCAGGTCGTGGGCGTGCAGATCGAGGAAGTGGGCTTCTCGCAGGCCTATGAACATTCCATCGAACAGCGCATGCTGGCCCAGGTGCAGATCGAAACGACGCGCCAGCAAAAAGAAACGGCGATGATCAACGCCGAGATCCAGGTGGTGAAGGCCAAGGCCGAAGCCGATGCGCGTCGCCAGCAATTCACGGCCGAAGCCGATGGCATCCGCATGCGCGGCGACGCCGAGGCGGCATCCATCCGCGCCAAGGCCGAGGCGCTGGCCGCCAACACCAATCTGGTCAGCCTGAATGCCGTTGAAAAGTGGGATGGCGTGCTGCCGTCCACGCAGGTGCCCGGCGCCGCCTTGCCCTTCATCGGCATCAAGTAGTCGCCCTGCCGTCGCAAATCTAGGGATTTCCCTCTGTCAAGAATTGCAAAGCGGGCGCAAGGTGAACGCATAGGCGCATACCGCCCGCTTTACGATCAGGCAAGCGACGTCCCCGCGGGGCGGGCGCGCTTGCCCAGGACGCTTGCACAAGGAGACATGGATGTCGCAGTTGGATTGGATGTCCGGCGACACCGCGCCGGACAGGCAGGGCTATTACGAAACACGCCTGGACACGGGCGACACCGCTATTTCGCTCTATAGCGTGCTGGGTTGGATGCCCGTCAAGACGCCGGGCAACATGGTGGGCTGGCGGCCATTGCCGCCGGCGGCGGAAAGGCAGGAAGCCGAACGCCACATCCAGGAATTGCGCGCGGCGCAGGCGCATATTCCGATGGATTACTGAACGCGCCTGATCGACGTCTGGGCCGGTCTCGGAAAAACAGCAGTTGCGATAATGAGAATTATTTGTAAAATTCGCCACCCTGTTTCTTCCCGTGTTCCGTCCGGCCCATGTCCCGCTCCACCCCGACCCGCACCGGCTGGCTCGCCTATTACGACGAGCTGGTGGGCGTATGGAGCCGCCGCACGGGCAATCGGCACGACGCGGAAGATGCGGCGCATGACGCCGTCGAGCGTTTGCTCAAGGCGGATGCCGGCGTAGCGCTCAAGGCGCGCGGCTATCTGTTCCAGGTGGCCGGGCATCGCCTGATCGACCGATGGCGGCGGCAGGACCGCGCTGAACATGTGCCGCTGGATGCACTGAACGAGGCCGACCAACTGATTGTTGATGACCCCGATGCGCCGGTCCGCGCCGCGCGGCTGGCCGACGATCTGGCCAGGGTGCTGGCGGAACTGCCGCCGAAATGCCGCCAGGCCTTCGTGCTGAACCGCATCGAAGGCTGGACCCAGGCGGAAGTCGCGCAGCATATGGGGCTGTCCAAGAATATGATCGAGCGCTATGTCATGCGCGCCATCGAACATGTGCGCGACCGTTTGCGTGAATACACTCCATGACGATGCCTTCCCCTGACGACCTCGACCCTGGCCCGGATGACTCGCGCGACGCCGCCTGGTGGTTCGCGCGCTGGCATTCGGGCGACCTGACGCGACGCGACCGCCGCGCTTTCGCCCGGTGGCGGCGCGAGCACCCCGAGCGCGCGCGCGAATTCGACCGCATGCAGCAGCTGGGCGCGGCGGCAGCAGGCCTGTCGCGCGAGCAGGTGCAATCCTTGCTGGGCGGCCCGGTGCCGACGCGGCCGCGCGCCGCAAGGCACATGCGAGCGCCACTGCGCATCGCGCTGGCCTGTGCGGCGGTGGCCGCCATGGCGCTGGGCGTGTGGTGGAGCTTGCCCGCGCCGACGCCATCGTTCACCACCACAGTCAGCACGGAACGCGGCGAACGCCGCCAACTGAGCTTGCCCGACGGGTCGGTACTGGAGATCAACGGCGGCACGCGCGCCACCGTCAACCTGTACGCCGAACGGCGCGACGTGGCGCTGGCCAGCGGCGAAATCACCTTTACCGTCGCGCCCGACGCGCAGCGTCCTTTCATCGTCGATGCCGGCAGCGGGGTCGTGCGCGTGACCGGCACGGTGTTCGACGTGCGCCGCGATCCGGACCGCGTGACGGTGCTGGTCGAGTCGGGCACGGTGCAGGTATCGGGCGGCCATTGGTGGAACCTGGGCCGGGCCGTGCTGCGCGCGGGTCACGGAATCCGCGTGCCCGGCAGCGGCGCCATCGGCGTGCCCGCGCCGGCCGATGTGTCGTCGGCTACGGCGTGGCGTGAAGGCCGCGTGGAGTTCAAGAACGCGCCGCTGACCGAGGTGGTGCGCGAAATGAACCGCTATCTGCCTGTGCCACTGCGCCTGGCGGACGACAGGGCGGGGCGCTTGCGCGTGTCGGCCTCGTTTCCGCTGGACCGCCCGCAAGCGCTGATCGACGCCTTGCCCGCCATCGCGCCGGTGCGCCTGGCGACGCAGTCCGGCGGGACCATCGACATACACGCCATCACGGGCGATGCCGCCGCCGTTACAAAATAAATGGGAATGAGATTCAGGTTTATCTGCGATTGATTCGTTCTACGAAGGAAGGCATCGGGCCGAGCTTCATTGACCGTCCCTTGCCACCCCCTCGTCGAACCGAAACAGCAGGTAGTCGTGACTTACTCAGCAGACAGGTATTCCCAGGCGGCCTCGCGCCGCGCCGGCGCGGTCCCGCGCTTCATGCTTACTTCCCTGGTGCTGGCCCTGGGCCTGGCGCTGGGCGCCGCGCCCCAGCCGGCGCGCGCGCAGACCGCCAACGTGTCGGTCAACATCGGCGCGCAGCCGCTGGGCGATGCGCTGCTGCAATGGGCCGCGCAGACCAAGGTGCGCGTCTTTTACGCGCCGGACGTGGTGGCCGGCCTGTCCACGCGCGGCCTGCGCGGCAGCATGGCGCCCGAAGCAGCGCTGCGCGGCCTGCTGCAAGGCACGGGCGTCGCGTACCGCTGGCAGGGCGACAGCATCATCCTGACGCGCGAGGGCGGCGTGACCAGCCTGGCGCCCGTGACCGTGCTGGGTAGTTCCGATCCCACGGTGACCGAGGGCACCGGTTCCTACACCACGCCGGCGTCGGCGGCGGCCACCGGGCTGACGCTGTCGCTGCGCGAAACGCCGCAGTCGGTCAGCGTGGTGACGCGCCAGCGCATCGATGACCAGAACCTGCGCTCGCTGGACGAAGTGATGGGCAACGTGGTGGGCGTGCAGGTCGTCAGCGAAGACTCCGACCGCACCGACTTCTGGTCGCGCGGCTTCTACATCGACAGCCTGCAATACGACGGCGTGCCCACCACCATCGGCCTGTCCATGTACGGCGAATCCGACAACGATTCGTTCGTCTATGACCGCATCGAAGTGGTGCGCGGCGCGACCGGCCTGATGACGGGCGCGGGCAACCCCGGCGCGTCGATCAACCTGGTGCGCAAGCACGCCAACAGCAAGACCTTCACGGGCGCGGTCAGCGCCGGCTTCGGGTCGTGGAATCAATATCGCGGCACGCTGGACATGTCCACGCCCTTGAATGAATCAGGCAGCGTGCGCGCCCGCATGGTCGCCGTGTACCAGGGGCGCGATTCCTACATCGACCTGTACCACGCCAATAAAAAAGTGTTCTATGGCGTGATCGACGCCGACCTCACGCCCAACACCACCCTGAGCATCGGCGCCGACTACCAGGACAAGCGCCCGCGCGGTTCGACCTGGGGCAGCCTGCCCGTGGTGTTCAGCGACGGCACGCCGACGGACTGGCGGCGTTCCAAGACCACGGCGGCCGACTGGACGTATTGGCACACCACCAACGAGACGATGTTCGCCACGCTGTCGCATCGCTTCGACAGCGATTGGGAAGTGCGCGCCGACTGGTCGCATCGCAAGAGCAAGTACGACGCCAAGCTGCTGTATTTGTATGGCGCCCTGGACCGCGAAACGGGCACCGGCTTGCGCGCCTTGCCCGGCTATTGGAATTCCTACGCAGATCAGACCTCGCTGGATGTGCAGGCCAAGGGGCCGTTCAGCCTGTTGGGCCGCAAGCACGAAGTGGTGGTGGGCGCCATGCGCAGCCGCTATGGCGAAGACTTCTACCGCTATGGCTTCGAAAGCGCATCGCTGGCCAGCACCGGCAACTTCTATCAATGGGATGGCTCGTTCGCGCAACCCAACTGGACCGATGCGACGCTGCGCGACACGGTCACGCACCAGCAAGGCGCGTATGGCGCGGTGCGTTGGTCGCTGACCGACAACCTGACCGCCATCACGGGCGGCCGCTACGCCACCTGGGAATCCAAGTCCGACACGCGCGACCAGAAGGACTCGAAGTTCATCCCCTACGCGGGCGTCGTCTACGACATCAACGACACGTACTCCACCTACGTCAGCTATACCGACATCTTCCTGCCGCAAGACAACCGCGACCGCAACGGCAACTACCTGGATCCGGTGCAGGGCAAGAACTACGAAGTGGGCATCAAGGGGGAATACCTGGATGGCCGCCTGAACACGTCCATCGCCTTGTTCAAGGTCAAGCAGAGCAAGGTGGCGGTGCTCGATGGCGATGCGCTGGTGCCCGGCTCGATGGACCAGGCCTACACGACCGCCGACGGCGTGACGACCAAGGGCGTCGAACTGGAAGTGAGCGGCCTGCTGGCGCCCGGCTGGAACGCCTATGCGGGTGGCACGTACTACACCAGCCGCGATTCGCAGGGCGTGTCGGTCAACACGGAACGGCCGCGCGCGATGGCCAAGCTGTTCACCACCTATCGCCTGCCGGGCGACTGGAGCCGGCTGACCGTGGGCGGCGGCGTCAACTGGCAGATCTCCACCTACAGCCAGGTCAGCGCGGGCGAGGGCACCGTCACCGCCAAGCAGAAGGCCTACGCAATCTACAACCTGATGGCGCGCTATGACTTCAGCTCGACCTTGTCGGCGCAGCTCAATGTGAACAACCTGTTCGACAAGAAGTACTACCTGGGCGGCGTCGCGAGCCAGGTGTACTACGGCGAACCCCGCAGCGTTTTCGTCAATCTGACCGCGAAGTTCTGACGCGCGGGCGCGTACCCGGCGTCGTCGCCATGCCCATCTTGAAAACGATTCAAAGATAACTATAATTGCGAATCATTTTCATTTTGTTTGGATATCTGGCGGCGACGCCGGGGCGCTCCGCCATGCCATCCTCTTCCTACGCGCCGCACGCCGAGGTGCAATCGGTCTATCAGGCGCACCACCAATGGTTGCGCAATGTGCTGCATCGCAAGCTGGGCAACGCCTGCGATGCCGCCGATGTGGCGCATGACACGTTCGAGCGCCTGATCCGCGCCAATGTGCGCGAACCCTTGAACGAGCCGCGCGCTTATCTGCGCACCATCGCCACGCGGCTGGTCATCGGCCGTGCGCGGCGCGCGGCGCTTGAAGCAGCCTATGCCGAATCGCTGGCCCTGCAACCCGTGGCGATGGAACCCTCGGTCGAGCACCGCGCCTTGATTCTGGAAGCGCTGGAACAGATCTGCCAATTGCTGGACACGCTGCCCATGAACAGCCGCCGCATTTTCCTGATGGCGCAGGTGGACGGCCTGTCGTATGCCGACATCGCCCAGCAATTGGGTCTGACGCCCAACGCCGTGCAGAAATCGCTGGCGCGTGCGCTGGTGCATTGCTACACCGCCGTCTACGGATGAGCCGCGGCCTTGTCGATGGCGCAAATCTGTTGCGCCCGCACGCCCCCGAGGCGGGACGTGTCGATCCCAAGGTCCTGCGGCAGGCGGCTGACTGGTGGACGCGGCTGCGCGAAGGCGCCAATGATGCGGACCGCGCGCGCTTCGAGCAGTGGCGCGGGGCCGAGCCGGCGCATGAACTGGCCTGGCAGCGGCTGACCGCCTTGACGCGTGATGTGGCCACGGGCGTAGCCCAGGCCGGCCATGACGTGGCCGCGCACACGCTGCGCCAGGCGCCGTTGATCCAGGCACGCCGCAATACGCTGCGCTGGATGGTGTCGGCGGCGGGGCTTGGGCTGGGGGCGTGGGCGGCGGCCGAGAGCGGCGCGGTCCGCCGTCTGTCCGCCGATCTGCGCACGGGTACGGGCGAGCGCCGCGCGCTGACCCTGCCGGACGGCGCAAGGCTGGAATTGAACACGGCCAGCGCGGTGGACCTGCGTTACACGGCCACGTTGCGCGAAGTGGTGCTGCGCGAAGGCGAAATTATGGTGACCAGTGCGCAAGACGCCCATGGCCGGCCGTTCCAGGTACGCACGCGCAGCGGCATCGTGACGCCCGTCGGCACGCGTTTCGTGGTGCGCGACCTGGACGATGGCCGGGCGCTGCGAGTGGCGGTGCTGGAAGGCGCGGTGGACGTGCGCGGACCGGATGCGGCCGATGCGCCGCGTCGCGTGCAGGCGGGCAATCAGATGGACTATTCACCGGGGCGCGGCTACGCGCGGCGTCCGATTGAGGCGTCATCGTCGGCCTGGGTCAACGGCATGTTGATCGCCGATGAAATGCCGCTGGCGGATTTCCTGCTGGAGCTTGGCCGTTATCGGCCGGGCAGGCTGGGTTGTTCCGGCGAGGCGGCCGCGCTGCGGGTGGTGGGGGCGTTTCCGCTGGCCGACACCGATCGCGTGCTGGACATGCTGCAAGACGTGCTGCCCGTGCGCGTGCGCCGACTCACCCGTTACTGGGTGTCGGTGGGGCTGGCCTAGAAGTTTGTAACCGGAACGGCGTAATGCGCCGCGCCGCGCGTCATGGAAGGAAAGCAGCCCGTAAATCGTTGGTGCTCGGCGCTGCGCCTTTCGTCCATGAGCCAGGAATCTCCCTTTATGTCTTCTCGTCCTGTTCGCGCGCCGTCGCCCGAGCGCATGTCCGCCCGCAGCATCCCTCTTGCCTGCATGCCGGGTCGCCATTTCCTGCCGCGCAGCCGCCTGAGCCTTGCCTTGCATCTGGCGCTGCCCCTCATCGCGCTGGCGGCCAACTGGCCGTCGCCGGTGCATGCCCAGGCGGCTGCCGCCACGCCGCGCGCGGTGAACTTCGACATTCCAGCCGGCCCCTTGAGCACGGCCCTCGGGGCGTTTGGCGTACAGGCGGGGGTGATGGTGGCGTCCGACCCGGCGCTTTCCGCTGGCGCACGCACGCAGGGCGTCTCCGGCGCACACGCGGTGGACGCGGCGCTGGCGCAACTGCTGGCAGGCACGGGCTTGCAGGCCGTGGGCCGCGCGGGTGGCGGCTATCGCCTGCAAGCCGCGCCGGCAGCGGGGCAGGCTGCCGCAACGCTGGCGCCCGTGACCGTGACGGGCAGCTACAACGCCACGACGGACGGCACGGGGTCGTACACCACGCCCGCCGTCACCATCGGCAAAAGCACGCAGGCGCTGAAAGACATTCCGCAATCCATCACGGTGTTGACCCGCCAGCGCATGGACGACCAGGTCATGACCAGCCTGCCCGACGCCATCAACAATACGGCCGGCATGGTCGGCGTGCAGGGCGTGGGGGCGGGCGTGGCGATCAACTCCCGTGGCTTTCCGGTGGACCTGCTGCAATACGACGGCGTTTCCCTGCTGCGCAACAGCTACAGCCTGGGCAACTGGGAGCAGGATTCGCTGGTGTTCTATGACCGCGTGGAAATCCTGCGCGGCGCGGCGGGCCTGTTGCAGGGCGCGGGCAGCCCGGGGGGGGCGATCAACCTGGTGCGCAAGCGGGGCGGCGCGGAGCCCTCGGTGGTGTTGTCGGGCAAGGCCGGTTCGTGGGACCACTACGGTCTGACGCTGGATGCCGGCGGGCCGCTGAATCAGGCAGGCACGCTGCGTGGCCGTGTGGTGCTGGACGAAGACCAGAGCCATTCGTACATCGACTACGTCTGGGAGAAGACGCGCAACCTGTATGCCGCGCTGGACTTCGACGTGACGGATGACACGACGGTGGGCATCGGCATCAGCAACCGCTACAGCCGCTCGCGGCCGATGATCGTGGGCTATCCGCGCTATGCCGATGGCGGGGCCATTGACCTGCCGCGTTCGACCTACACCGGGGCCACCTGGAACCGCGCCAAGAACGATCAGACCATCTTCAACGCGGACGTGACGCATCGCTTCAATGATGACTGGCGCTTCAAGCTGGCCGGCGTCGCCATGAACGAAAAGAACACGACGGTGCACCAACGCGTCGCCAATTCCGTGCAGCGCGATGGCAGCGGCCTGTCGTATGGCGATTTCGGCGTGGACTTCACCGGCAAGCAGCGTGGCCTGGACATGTCGGTCAACGGCAATTTCACGGCGCTGGGCATGCAGCAGGAAGTGGTGCTGGGCGCGAACTATTCCAAGCTGACCACGAACGACCGCTTCACGCGCGTATGGGAAGGGGGCGGCAATATATTCGACCTGGATCACCATCGCCCGTGGCAGGATATCGACTCGATTGCCGCGGCCAGCGGCTACGATTCGCGCAGCCGCTACGACATCCGCCAGAAGGGCATCTATGGCACGTGGCGCGTCAAGCCCACCGAATCGCTGGCGCTGATCGGCGGCGGCCGCCTGGGCTGGTTCGACTATGCCTACAACAGCGGCGGTAGCACCACGACGTCCAGCACGTCGGGCAAGTTCATTCCCTACGCCGGCATCGTCTATTCGCTGACCGACAACTGGTCCGCCTACACCAGCTACACGACGGTGTTCGAACCGCAGACCGAGCGCAGCCTGGACGGCGGCCTGCTCAAACCCATCGAAGGCAATAACTACGAAGTCGGGATCAAGGGCGAACTGGCCGAAGGCCGCATCAATACGCTGCTTGCCGTGTTCCGCTACGACCACAAGAATCGCGCGGTCAACGATTACGACGCCGGCTTCGCGTGCGACGGCTGGTATTGCTCGCGGGCTTCGGGCAAGGTGCGCAGCCAGGGCGTGGAAGCAGAGGTGTCGGGCGAAGTGCTGCGCGGTCTGGAGCTGTACGCGGGCTACACCTACAACACCACCAAGTACCTGTCAGATCCCACCAACCAGGGCGAGGTCTTCAACACCTGGACGCCCAAGCACATGCTGCGGCTGTGGGCCAACTACAAGCTGCCCGGCATGATGAACCGCCTGAGCGTGGGCGCGGGACTCAACACGCAGACCGATACCATCAGCTCGGATCGTGCCTTCAAGCTGGCGGGCTTCACGATCTGGAATGCGCGCGTGGGCTATCAGGCCACGCCGGAACTGAGCATCGGCCTGAACGTCAACAACGTGTTCGACAAGAAGTACTTCGTGCCTTCCTACAACACCTTGAGCAGCAACAACTACTATGGCCAGCCGCGCAATATCATGCTGACCTTCCGCTACGCGCCCAAGCTGTAGATCAGCCGCCCATCAACGCGTGGACCTGGCGCGCCAGGTCATCCAGCGCAAAGGGTTTGGACAAGGTGGGCGCGCCAACTTCGGTCAGCGTCTGCGAGCCCGAGCCCGTGATGAACAGCACCTTCAGGCCCGGCCGCAGCATGCGGCCGGCCTCGACCACCTGACGCCCATCCATGCGGCCCGGCAGGCCCAGGTCGCAGATCAGCAGATCGATCTGGCCCGGCGCGGACAAGGCGCGCAGCGCGCTGGACCCATCGCTGGTCTGGATCACGGCATAGCCCAATTCGGACAGCGTCTCGACCACGACCGCGCGCACCGACACGTCATCCTCGGCGATCAGCACCGTCGCGCCAGCGGCGGCGCGAGGAGGCTCCAGCCGCGCCGCCAGTTCAACCGGCGTCAGCGTGCCGTCAAAGCGCGGAAAGTACAGGCTCATGGCTGTGCCCTGTCCGGGGCGCGAATTGACCTGCACCTGCCCACCGGATTGCCGCACGAAGCCATACAGCATCGACAGGCCCAGGCCGGTGCCCTGGCCCGACGACTTGGTGGTGTAGAACGGTTCAAAAATGCGATTCATGGTTTGCGGCGTCATGCCGCAGCCGGTGTCCGTCACCGTCATGCGCAGGTAGTCGCCCGTGGGCAGGCCGCGTTCGCGCGAAGTCTGTTCGTTGAGCGTGACCTTGGCCGTCTCGATGCCCAGGCGGCCTTGGCCTTCCATGGCGTCGCGCGCGTTCAGGCACAGATTGAGCAGGGCGTTCTCGAACTGGTGCGGGTCCACCCAGGCGACCCACAGCTTGGGTTCGCACGCCAGATCCAGCGCAATGCCCGGCCCGACGCTGCGGCGGATCAGGTCTTCCATGCCGCGCACCAGCTGGTTGATGTCCACCGCCTGCGGCGACAAGGGCTGGTTGCGCGAAAACAGCAGCAGGCGGTGCGTCAGCGCCGCGGCCTTTTCGGTGCCGCGCTGCGCCACTTCGATATGCCGTTCAAGCTCGCCCAGGCGCTGCTGCGCCAGACGCAGGCTGATCAGCTCCAGGCTGCCCGCGATGCCCATCAGCAGGTTGTTGAAATCGTGCGCCAGCCCGCCCGCCAATTGGCCCACCGCTTCCATCTTCTGGCTTTGGCGCAGGGTGTCTTCGGCCTGGCGCAAGGCTTCGGCCTGCGCGCGTTCGGCCTGCACGCGCGTGGTGGTTTCGATGACCGTGTCGATCATGCCGACCACCGCGCCCGTTTCGTCGCGCACCGGGCTGTAGCAGAAGGTGAAGGCGGCTTCCTCGGCCTGGCCGAATCGGTCGATGACCAGCGGGTAGTCTTCGATGAAGGTCGCTTCGCCCGCGAAGGCGCGATCGCAGATCGGCCCGATCATGGGCCAGGCTTCGGCCCAGATATCGCTGAACGCGCGGCCCAGCGCCTCGGGCTTGGCGCCCAGGATGGGCCGAAACGCATCGTTGTAGATCGTGATGAGTTCAGTGCCCCAGACCAGGCAGCACGGAAAACGAGACGACAACACCATGCCGGCCGCCACGCAGAGCGACGAGGGCCAGTCTTCAAAACTGCCCAGGGGCGTCGCGGCCCAATCGAATTGCGCCACCATCCTGCCCATCTCGCCGCCACCAGCGAGAAAAGAGGGGGAGGTTGGAAGGTTCTGCATGGTGGTTTGGGCAAGGGAATAGGTGCTTGATTCTATCTGAGCGCCAAGGCGAAGTTAAGCCGTCGCAAGCACCAGATTGCGAGGGTCGAAAACTGGATTTTCTGAAGGGAGGCGCGTGCGTTCGACGGCGCTTGATATAAAATAAAAATCGTTCCCATTTGCGATATTGCATCCGGTGCGTCTTGTCTGCTCCCGACTCATCCACCTTCGACTCCGTCACGAAACTCTATCGTGATCATCACGGCTGGCTGTCGACATGGTTGCGCAAGAAGCTGGGCAATTCCAGCGACGCGGCCGATCTGGCGCACGACACTTTTGTCCGCTTGATGACGGGCCGTCGCAAGGATGGCGCCGGCCCCGAGCCGCGCGCGCTGCTGACCCACATCGCCAAGGGCCTGGTCGTGGACCATTGGCGCCGCCGCGCGCTGGAAGACGCCTATCTGGCCGTGGTCGCGCAGCTGCCGCCGCGCGAGGCGCCGTCGCCGGAACACCGCGCGCAGATCCTGGAAACCTTGCACGCCATCGACACAACGCTGTCTGCGTTGCCCGCCAAGACGCGCGAGATCTTCCTGTCCTCGCAATTCGATGGCATGACCTATGCCGACATTGCCACGCGCGAGCGCGTGTCGCTGGCGACCGTCAAGCGCCACATGCAGCGCGCGCTGACCGCCTGCCTGATTGCGTTTGCGAGCCACGCGGCATGAGCGGCGCGATCGATCCCGCGCTGTTGCAGGAGGCAGCCGGCTGGCTGGTGCGCTTCCAGTCCGAAACTCTGTCCGCCAGCGACCGCGCCGCCTTTGACCGCTGGCGCGGCCGCAGCGCCTCGCACGAGGCGGCGTGGGCGCGCGTTGAAGACATGTTGCGGGGCTTCGGCCAGGTGCCGCCCGCCATCGCGGGGCAGGCGCTGCGCCGCCTGGATCGCCCGGCTCGCCGGCAAGCCATCCGGGCGCTGGGCGCGATGCTGGTGCTGGGGCCGGCCGCCGTGGCCGGCTGGCGCGGGTTGCCGTGGCGGGAATGGACGGCGGACGTGCGCAGCGCCACGGGCGAACGGCGTCAGCTGGATCTGGCCGACGGCACGCGGCTGGTATTGAACACGGCCACCGCCGTCGATATCCAGATAAGCGCTCGCGAGCGCGTGCTGTGGCTGCGCGCCGGCGAAATCCTGCTGACGACCGGGCGCGACCCGTCGCCGGTATATCGCCCCTTCATCGTGCGCACGGCGCAGGGAACGATACGCGCGCTCGGCACGCGGTTCATGGTGCGCGACGATGGCGGCGCCATCCGCGTCGCGGTGTTCGAAGGGGCGGTGCGGATCCAGCCTGAAGGCCGGGGCGTGGAAGTGGCTGCGGCCATTCTTGAAGCGGGGCAGCAAACGGGTTTCACCGCCGACGCCATTGAACCCGCGTCGGCCGCCGACCCCGCCTCGACCTCTTGGGAGCAGGGGATGTTGACGGTGCGCAACGGTCGACTGGCCGATCTGGTGGACGAGCTGGGCCGGTATCGCCGGGGCGTGCTGCGTTGCGACCCGGCCGTCGCCGGGCTGCGCGTGTCGGGCGCGTTCCCCCTGGCCGACATCGACGGCAGCCTGCGCCTGTTGGAAAAAACCCTGCCGGTCCGGATCCGGCGCGTCACGCCGTTCTGGATAACGGTGGCCGGCCGTACGGACGTTACACATTAATTGCCTTCGGGTTGAGCCTTTTTTCCGCTTCGTCCGGTGTACCGGGTGAACCGTCGCGACACGCGAGCGACACCCCGTCTCCTACGAAGGATCGTTTCATGGTTTTCCCACCACCCCGCACGGCGCGTCAGCCCCGTCGCGCCGCCACCCTGTCGCCCCTGAAGGCGCTGTCGACTGCGGCCGGCATGGGCCTGATGCTGCTGGCCGTGGCCGGCGCGCCCTTGACCGCCAAGGCGGCCGACGCCGCCAGCGCCGCCAATGCGCAAACGCGTCGCGCCTACGCCATCGGCCCTGGCCCGCTGGGCGATGTGCTGGCGCAGTTCGCGGCGGCGGCCGGCGTGCCGCTGTCGTTCGACCCGGCCCTGGTGGCGGGGCAGCGCAGCCCAGGCTTATCTGGAAACTACAGCGTGCGCGAAGGCTTTGCGCGCGTGCTGGGCGGCTCGGGCTATGCCGTCACCGAGCAGGGCGAGGGCGCTTATTCGTTGCGCAAGCTGCCCACGGGCGAGGGCGGCGCCGCGACCGTGCTGCCGACCATCACCGTGGCCGGAGCGGGCATGGCGCCGTCGGCCCTGCCGCCCGAATTTGCGGGCGGGCAGGTGGCGCGCGGCGCACGCATGGGCTTGCTGGGCAATCGCGACGTCATGGACACGCCCTTCAACGTCACCAGCTACACCTCGCAATGGCTGGACAATCGCCAGTCGGTCACGCTGGCCGACGCGCTGAACGCCGAACCCTCGGTGCGCTTTACCGGGCAGATCGGCGGCGTGACCGATTCCTTCTACATCCGCGGCTTTCCGATAGGCGAAGGCAACCTGGGCGAAATCGCGTTCGACGGCGTGTACGGCGTCGCGCCGAACTATCACGTCTTCACCGATTACATCGAACGCGTCGAAGTGCTCAAGGGCCCGGCCGCGTTGCTGTACGGCATGTCGCCCAACAGCGGTGTGGGCGGCGTGATCAACATGGTGCCCAAGCGCTCGCTGCCCGAAGACCTGACGCGCCTGTCGGCCGACTATGTGGGCGATTCCCAGTTTGGCGGCCGCGTGGACCTATCCCGGCGTTTCGGCAATGAGGGCGAATGGGGCGTGCGGGTCAACGGCATGCACCGGCAGGGCGACACGCCGCTGGACAATCTGTATTCGCGCACCGACATCGGGGCCCTGTCGCTGGATTACCAGGGGGAACGCCTGCGTGCATCGCTGGACTTGTTGACCCAGCATGAAAAAGTCGATGCGCCGACGCGGCCATTCCTGGTGGCGGCGGGCATCGACGTGCCGCGCGCGGCGGATGGCCGACGCAACGCCACGCAGCCCTGGGGCTGGTGGAAGTCGGACGGCCAGTCGGCGTTGCTGCGCGTGGAATACGACGTGAGCGACCGCCTGACCGTGTTCGCGGACGCGGGCGGCTCGGACACCGATGTGTCGCGCCTGTCCGACCAGACGCCCACCATCGTCAACAGCGCGGGCGACACGCTGGTCACGCCGAACAACTTCCGCTTCAAGGTGGAGCGCAGCACGTATAACGCGGGCCTGCGCGCCAAGCTGGACACCGGGCCCGTGCGCCATGCGATCAGCTTCATGGGCAGCCTGTATAGCGACCGAAACTCGCAGGCCAGCGTGTTCGGCACGCCGCTCAGTTCCAATATCTATCACCCCATCACGCGCCCCGAGCAGCACATACCCGCGCCGGCCAACGTGCCCAAGGTGTCCTCGTCCGACCTGAGCGGTCTGGCGCTGGCCGACACCATGAGCATCCTGGACGAGCGCGCGCAACTGACGCTGGGCGTGCGCCAGCAGCGCATCGAGTCGCGCAACTTCAACGCCACGACCGGCGTGCGCACCGTCAGCTATGACGAAAGCGCCACCACGCCGCTGGCCGGCCTGGTCATCAAACCGTGGAGCCACGTGTCGCTGTACGCGAACTACATCGAAGGCCTGAGCAAAGGCGACGTCGCGCCGGCCACCGCGTCCAATGCCGGCCAGGTGTTCAAGCCCTACAAGGCGCGCCAGAAGGAAGTGGGCGTGAAGGTGGAATTGGACAATGCGCTGCTGACGTTGGCCGCCTTCGAAATCACCAAGCCCAGCGGGCAGTTGACCAACGGCGTGTACGGCGCGGACAGCGAGCAGCGCAATCGTGGGCTGGAACTGAGCCTGTCCGGCGAACCCTTGCGCGGGGTGCGCCTTCTGGGTGGCGTGACGGTTCTGAACGCAGAGCTGACGCGTACCAATAACGCCGCCACGCTGGGCAATCGCCCCGTGGGCGTGCCGAAATTCTCGGCCAATCTGGGCGCGGAATGGGACCTGCCGTGGGTGGCCGGGCTGACGCTGACGGGCGGCATGGTGCATACCGGACGCGAATACGTCAACCAGGCCAATACGCAGTCGGTGCCGTCGTGGACCACCTTCGACCTGGGCGCGCGCTATGCGATGCGGGTCCAGGGCAAGGACGTGACGCTGCGCGCCAATGTCGTCAACCTGACCAACCGCGCGTACTGGTCCGGCGTGGCGTCCTACGGCACGATCTCGCAAGGCGTGCCGCGCACCTTGATGCTGTCGGCATCGATGGACTTTTGAACGCGCGCCGCGTCAGTCCAGCGCGGGCGCGAACACCATGCACACCGGGCTGCCCACGCGCACTTCATAGCCATCGTGGGCCAGCGTGCCATCCTCGGGGTGGACCCGCATGCGCACCAGCGTGTCGCTGTCTTCGTTCAGCGCGTACAGAAAGCGGTCATCGGGAGACAGCGTGAAAAAGCGTGGCGTGCGTCCGCCCGACGGCACGTGCTGCACTAGAGCGAGGCGGCCATTGTCCGGGTCCACGCGAAACACGGCGATGCTGTCGTCGCCGCGATTGGACACGTATAGATGGCGGCCGCGCCGGTCCATCGCGATACCGGCGGCGCGGCTGTTGCCGGTGTAGGTGTCGGGCAGCGTCGGCAGCACCTGGAAGGGTTGCAGCGCGCCGGCCGTGACGCGGTAGGCGGCCACGGTGTTGTCCAGTTCATTCACCACGTACAGCCAGCGGCCTTCGGGGTCGAACGCCGCATGGCGCGGACCGCTGCCTTCGCGCGCGCTGGCCACGCAGTGCGGCGCATCGTCCGCGCCCAGGTCGTTCAACGCGAAGACGAATACGCGGTCCAGTCCCTTGTCGGGCACAGCCACGTAGCGTCCGGAAGGATCGACCAGGTTGAAGTGCGGCTTGGCATGCGGCTGCTCTTTGCGGTGCGGGCCGGGTTCGCCCGGCATGGCGATGGATTGCGCCACCGGCTCCAACGCGCCGTCGCGCGCCACGGGCAGCACGGCCAGCGTGCCGCTCAGGTGATTGGACACCAGCAGGAAGCGGCCCGAGGGCGCCAGCGCCAGATGGACCGGGTTGCGGCCCTGGCAGGTTTGTTGGCGCCAGGGCGTCAGCGCGCCGCTGCGAGGGTCTCGATGCAGCGCGCTCACGTCGTGGCCGTCGCCGTGCACCGTGTACAACACGGGCAGCGTGGGGTGCGGCAGCAGGTAAGACGGGTTCACCAAACCGCCCAGCACTTGCGACAACGTCAGCGAGCCGGTGTCGGGGTCGTAGTCAAAGACGCTGATGCCGTCGCCGCGAGCATTGCGTTCGCGCGTGGTGCGTGAGCCGATATAAACGTGCATGGGCTTGCCTTCATCATAAAAAGCCAGGCGGCCGGGCACGCCATCGCGCGTCAGGCCGGGGAAGTCAGGATGCCGCTGATGCGCGACAGGTTGTCCAGCGTGCTGCGCAGATGGCGCGACAGCGCGGCGGCGGCGTCTTCGTTGCGTTCGCGTTCCAAGAGGTCGAGTATTTCCAGATGCTGATCGCAATGCTGCTCATAGCGGCTGCGGTCCTGCATGGAGCGATACGACAGCAGCCGGCGCACGCGGTTGACGCGCTTGATGGTGTCGATGAAAAACGGGTTGCCCGAGGCTTCGACCAGCGACTCATGGAAGCGCACGCCGCGCTCGTGCAGCTGGTCGGCCGTGTCGGTGGCGATGCCGCCTTCCAGCAGATGCCGTTCGGCGGCGCGGCAGCGGTCGATCACGCTCTGTTCAATGCGGAACGTGGGCTCCAGCAAGGCGGCCGGTTCCAGCGCCAGGCGCAGCCGGTACGACTGCAACAGGCTGTCGGGCGTCGTCATCATGGACGAGAATTCCCAGCCATAGCCGGGGCGTCGCTGCGCCCAACCTTCCTGCGATACGCGCGCCAGCAGCGCCTGCGTCTGCGCGTTGGTCAGCGCATAGCGCACTCGCAGCTGCGCTTCGCTGCATTGCATGGGCAGCACGCCGCGCAGCAGTTCATCGGCCAGCTTGAAGTAGCTTTGCGTGACGATGTCGTCCGCCGAGGGCGGCGCCAGTTCGGCCAGCTCGGCCGGCGCGTCGGGCAGCGCGTCGAAGTCCTGCTGCAAAAAATAACCGCGGTTCGGCTTGCGCGCCACGATGCCGTGCTGCTCCAGCACGCCCAGCGCGTCGTTGACCGGCGAACGCGACAGCCGCAGCCGGTCGGCCAGCTTCTGCGCGGTCAGGTGGGCGCCGCCGGGCAGGCGGTCCTGTCGGATCAGTTCCAGGATTTTCGTGACGGTATTGGTTTGCGCGCTCATGGGATCGTGGCTGGCCGGAGGGTGTCCGCTAGGATAGCGGGAATGACGCCGCCCATCCGCAACAGACGCACTTCCAACCGGGTCTCGACGGCGGCCGTGGCTTGCAGCGTGTCCACCGCGCCACTGGCGCGCAGCAGCCGCACGGCGATCGGCATGCGGGGCGACAACGTGTCCGACGGTGCATCGATTTCAATCCGGTCGCCCGATTGCAGCGCCAGCGTGTCCGGCGTGACGCCGTCCGGCAGGCGCAGCGGCAGGATGCCCATGCCGATCAGGTTGGACCGGTGGATCCGTTCAAAGCTCACGGCCAGCACGGCGCGGATGCCCAGCAGCCGCTGGCCCTTGGCGGCCCAATCGCGCGATGACCCGGTGCCAAAGCGCGCGCCGGCCACCAGCACCACTGAGTGCCCGTCCTGCCGGTAATGCGCCGCCGCGTCCCAGATGGGTTCCACGCGTCCGCTGGGCGCATGCAGCGTGTGGCCGACGGGCGCGTCAGGGCAGAGGCGGTTCACGAGGCTCTTGCTGTAGAACGCGGCCCGCATCATCACTTCCCAATTGCCTCGGCGCGAGGCGAAGACGTTCAGGTCGTTGCGGTCATCGCCGCGCGCCACCAGGAAGTCCGCCACCAGGCTATCTGGCGGAATGGCGCTGGCGGGCGACAGGTGGTCGGTGGTGACGTCGTCGCCCAGCACCAGCAGCGGGTGGGCAATGTATTGGCCGAGCTGGCCGGCAGCCTCGGTGGACGCGAACGGCGGGCGGCGCAGCGCGGTGGAAGCGGGATCCCATGGAAAACGCGGCGAGTCCGGCGATTGCAGCGCTTGCCAGGCCGGGTTGGCGCTGGCGATGCTGAAGGCGGCGCGGTAGTCATCCGTGCGCAGGCCGCGCGCCAGCGCCGCGTCGATGTCGGCGTCGGTGGGCCACAAGTCGCGCAGGTAGACGGCGCGGCCATCGGGCGCGATCTGCACGGGTTCTTGCGTCAGGTCGCGTTCGGCATCGCCAGCCAGCGCAAAGGCGATGACCAGGGGGGGCGACATCAGGAAGCCCAGGTCCAGGTCGGGATGGATGCGCCCGGTGAAGTTGCGATTGCCCGACAGCGCGGCGACGGGGTGAACCGTGCCGGCCGCCATGGCTTCACGTACCGGCCCGGGTAGCGCACCCGAGTTGCCGATGCAGGTGGTGCAGCCATACCCGACGATGTCAAAGCCGACCGAGGCCAGATCGTCCAGCAGTCCGGCGCGCGCAAGATAATTGGCGGCGGCAGGCGAGCCCGGTC
Organism: Achromobacter piechaudii NBRC 102461; assembly: GCF_001571245.1. GTDB lineage: Bacteria > Pseudomonadota > Gammaproteobacteria > Burkholderiales > Burkholderiaceae_B > Achromobacter > Achromobacter piechaudii. The sequence continues at coordinate 845,919 of NZ_BCTK01000006.1, forward strand.
CCAGCGACGTCTTGACCCAGGCGGGCACGCGCAGTCCGGCCTGACGCGCCTTGCGGGCCAGCAGGCCGGCCGCCATCAACAGGCGTGGATCGGACGTGTTGGTGCAACTGGTAATCGCCGCGATGGCGACGGGGTAGCGCGGCAGGCCGCTAGCCTGGCCCGGCGTCGGACGGAAATCCAGCGCCGCCAGGATGGCCTTGGTGTCGCCATAGGGATGCAGGTCCTGCGGCCGTTTCGGACCGGCGACGTGCATGCCGATCTGGTCCAGCGCAATGTCGATGACACGGGTGTAGCGCGGACAGGCTTGCGGGTCCAGCGCGATGCCGGCGTGCCGGGCATAGGCGGCGACGCGCGCAATGTGCGCCTCGCCGCGGCCGGTTTCGCGCAGGTAATCCAGCGTGGCCGCGTCGATGGGAAAGTAGCCGGTGGTTGCGCCGTATTCCGGCGCCATGTTCGCCACCACGCAGCGGCTGCCCGCCGATAGCGTGCTGACGCCGGGGCCGAAGAACTCAACGAATTCGCCGGACACGTCGATGGCGCGCAGCCGCTGGGTCACCGTCAGTGCAAGATCGGTCGCCGTCACGCCGGGCGCCAGCGCGCCGCTCAGGCGCACGCCGATCACATCGGGAATGCGCAGCAGCGTCGGCATGCCGAACATCACGGTCTGCGCCTCCAGGCCGCCCACGCCCCAGCCCAGCACGCCGATGCCGTTGATCATGGGCGTGTGGCTGTCGGTGCCGATCATCATGTCGGGGTACAGCAGGCCGTCATCGCCCTGGCAGACCACCGTGGCCAGCTGCTCCAGGTTGATGGTGTGCATGATGCCGGTGCCCGGCGGGTGGATACGCACATTGGACAGGGCCTTCGAGGCCCAGCGCAGAAAGCGGTAGCGCTCGGCGTTGCGGCGCAATTCCGTGTCCAGGTTCAGCGCGGCGGCGTCCGCTCGCGCATAGGCTTCGACGGCCAGGGAATGGTCTACAGACACATCCACGGGCAGCACCGGGTTCAGCACGGCGGGGTCCATGCCGGCTTCGGCCAGCGCGTCGCGCATGGCGGCGATGTCGACCAGCGCCGGCGTGCTGGTGGTGTCGTGCATCAGCACCCGGCCCGGCTGGAATGCAATCTCGGCGTCGCTCGTTCCGTGCTCCAGCCAGCGGCAGCGCGGACACGGCGGCCTCGCGCTCGTCGCCCTGCATGTTGCGCAGCGCGTTTTCGAGCAGCATGCGCAGCACCACGGGCAGACGCCAGTAGTCCGCGCCGAACATCGCGGGCAGGTCCAGGCAGGCGTGATCCACGCCATCAAGCGGGAAACGAGCGAGTCGCAGCGAAGCATTGGTGTTTTCCATAGCTGCAAGTTTTGCATATTGCACATATAAAATGCAATTAAGTAAAAACCCGGCCGTCATTCCGAACAGGCCGAACAGGAGACTCGTTATGCCCCCCAATCGACTTTTTGCGGCCGCCGCTTCGGCTTTGGCCCTGAGCCTGGCCACTGCCGTGCCCGCCACTTCCGCCTGGGCGGCCGACGCCGGCCGGCCCATCAGCCTGATCGTGCCCTTCGCGGCGGGCGGCGGCGTGGACGGCATGGGACGCCTGCTGGCCGAACGCCTGCGCAGCGAAATGCCGCAGGGTGTCGTGGTGGAAAACAAGCCGGGCGCCAGCGGCATGCTGGGCGCGCAGACGGTGGTGCGTTCAACCCCGGACGGCACGACCTTGCTGCTAGGATCGGCGGGCGAAACCGCCATCAACCCGCTGGTGTTCAAGAGCAAGATGCAATACCAGCCGGAACAGGATCTGGTGCCGATTGCGTTGATCGCGCGCGTGCCCAACGTGCTGGTCGCCAATCCCAAGCTGCCGGTGGCCGACGTGAAAGAGCTGGTCGCCTATGGCCGCGCGCATCCCGACAAGCTGACCTACGCCACCAGCGGCGTGGGCAACCCGCAGCATCTGAATGGCGAACTGCTGCAATCGCTGGCCGGTATCAAGATGGTGCACGTGCCGTACAAGGGCGCGTCGGCGCAATTGGTGGACGTGGCGGCCGGCAGCGTGGACCTGACGTTCGTGAGCCTGGCGGGCGCCTTGCCCTTCATCAAGAGCGGCAAGGTCAAGCCCTTGGCGGTGACGTCGGCCAAGCGCGCCTCGTTCGCGCCCGACATTCCCGCCGTGGCCGAATACGCGCCGCTCAAGGACTATGCGCTGGAAAACTGGTTTGGCGTGTTCGTCGCCAAGGGCACCCCGCCTGAGGTCCAGCAAAAGCTGGCCGCCGCCATCGACCGCAGCCTGCACGACGAGAAATTCGTGGCCAGCATCCGCGAGCTGGGCGGCGAAGTGCAGCCGATGAGCCAGGATGAATTCCGCGCGTTTATCAAGGCGCAGACGGCGGTGTTCGCCAAGGTGGTGGCGGACGGCCACATCACGGCGGACAACTGACATGCCTCAAGGCGGGTCACGGCCCGTCGTGCAGCAGCAATTCCAAACCCGCGCGCTGGCCGGATCGCACGCGGCTGATGGCCTGCCGCGTGGTGACGCGATACACGCCACGCGCGCCGTGCACCGGGCGGTGCGACACCGCGATGATCGCCGCATCGCCCTGCCGCAGGGGCAGCACCATCGGGCGCGATTGCATGCGGGGGCGCTGCTCGGTCATCACGAATTCGCCGCCGGAGAAGTCTGCTTCGGGGTCCGACAGCAGGGCGATCAGCTGTAGCGGGAACACGGCCTGTCCCTGGTCGTGCTGCATCAGCGCCTGATAGCCGCCCTGTTCCAGCGTGCCGGCGGCGGACAGCGCGCGATGCTGGCCGGCGTCGCGGTTGCGCTGCATCCAGTCGGTGTAGTCATCGGGATAGGAAGCGGGCAGATCCAGGGCGGCCGCCCAGGCGCGGGCCAGGGGCAATAGCCGCTGGTACAAGGCCAGCCGCAAGGCAGGCAACGCGATGGGGCCGGCCGTTCGCGCAAGCGCGCGCGCCGCAGGCACAGTGAAAAAGCCGGGCAACAACGCCCAGCCTTGCGCGTCCAGGTGCTGGAATATCGCGTTCCAGTCGTAATGCTCAAGCGGGCGGTGGACGTCGGGCGAGATTTCCAAAGGCGTCGGGTCGGGTGTCATGGCGTGGCTGGTGGGATGCGCGTGGCACAGCATAGGCGGCGGGGCGCGGGCGCGTCACTCCGAAGATTGCTTTGCAATTGTGGGCCAGCCGCAGTGCCGCCTCTGTTTACGCGAGCCGTGCCGCGCGCCCCATGAAGTATGCTTACCCGCTTCATGAACACCCTCATTCCCCGCTCGCAATGACTGATTTTCCCTTTGACGCCGTGTTGTTCGACTGCGATGGCGTGCTGGTCGATTCCGAACCCATCACCAGCCACGTGCTGACCTTGATGCTGAACGAACTGGGCTGGGGCATCACCCACGAAGAGTCGATGCGCATCTTTACGGGCAAGGCCGTCAAGGACGAGCTGCCGTTGATCGAAGCGCGCACCGGCACGAAGCTGGGCCCGGAATGGTTCGACGAATTCCGCACGCGCCGCAATGCCGCGCTGGACCGCGACCTGCTTGAAATTCCCGGCGCGCCCGACGCCGTGCGCGCCTTGCACCGCACGCTGGACGGCCGCATCGCGGTGGCCTCCGGCGCCGACCGCCGCAAGGTCGAGCTGCAACTGGTCAAGGTCGGCATTGCCGACTGCTTTGACGGACGCGTCTTCAGCGGCCACGAAATGCCGCGCAGCAAGCCGTATCCCGACGTGTACCTGGCCGCCGCCGAGGCGCTGGGCGTGGACCCCACCCGCTGCGCCATCGTGGAAGACACGGTCACCGGCGCCACCGCTGGCGTGGCGGCGGGCGCGACGGTGTTCGGCTACAGCCCCGACGCCAATGGTCATAGCGGCGCCGAGGCGCTGCGCAACGTGGGCGTGGCCCACGTGTTCACCGATATGAACCAATTGCCCGGGCTGCTGGCGGGCTGGCAGGCCGGCGCGCGCTGACTTGTAGCGCGCCACGGGGCGCGCCTACTTGGCGTGATTGGCGTATTGCTCGCCGCCGTCCAGGTCGATCACGGTGCCGCTCAGGTAGCCCGCGCGCGGCGAGGCCCCGAACACGACCATGTCCGCCACCTCGGACGGCTCCATCAGCCGGTTGAACGGCAGGTCCGATAGCGTTTCCTGCCAGCGGTCCTCGTCGCCCCAGCGGGCTTGCGCGCGCTGCCGCGCCAGCGTCAGGACGCGGTCGGTGCGCGTGCGCGACGGGTTCACCCCAAAGACGCGCACGCCGTGGCGCGGCGCTTCACCGCCCAAGGCGCGAGTGAATGCGATCAGCGAGGCATTCGCCGCCGCGCCGCAGATGTAGTCCGCGCGCGGAGCGGCCCCGGCCATGCCGATGATGTTGGCGATGACGCCCGCGCCCGCCTCGCGCATGCGCGGGTAGTAGCTGCGGGCCAGGCTGATGTAGCCATGCACCTTCAATTCCCAGCCCGCGCGCCAGCGTTCGTCCTGCACCTGATCCAGCGCGCCGCCGGGCACCGCGCCCGCGTTGTTCACCAGGATGTCGATGCGGCCGGTGTCCTGCGCCAGCTTGTCTGCCGCGCCCGGCTGCGCCAGATCCAGCGCAACGGCCTGCGCCGCGCGGCCGGTCTGTTCGCGGATCAGCGCGGTGGCCTGATGCAGCGCGGCATCGTCGCGCGCCACCAGAATGGGGTCCGCGCCTTCGCGCGCAAAGGCGACGGCGCACGCCAGCCCGATGCCCTTGGATGCGCCCGTGATCAGCACGCGTTTTCCGGCCAGCTGCAAGTCCATGTTGCCTCCTGTGAATTGACGCCGGCACGCGCGGCGCACGTCCTGTTTGTAAACCAGTTGGGCGACCCGTGCCAGTGCGAAACAGGGCGTGGCGTGACGGCAGGCGCGCTGCTATGCTCGCTTCACCCTTGTCTTGCAGGAAGCAGCGAATGGCGCAAGTATGGTTGGAAATCTGGACCACGGTACGTAGCGAATTCGCGGATATCCCGGATGTCGCCGAAGCCACGCGCATCGTGCTGCGCCTGGGCATGGCGGTCATTCTGGGCGGCCTGCTGGGCTACGAGCGCGAACGCAGCGGCAAGGCCGCGGGCCTGCGCACCCACATGCTGGTGGCGCTGGGCGCGGCGATTTTCGTGTTGGTGCCGTTGCAGGGCGGCATGCAAGTGGGCGATATCAGCCGGGTGCTGCAAGGCGTGATCGCCGGCATCGGTTTCCTGGGCGCGGGCGCCATCATCAAACTCAGCAGTGAACGCGAGATCCATGGGCTGACCACGTCCGCCAGCATCTGGATGACCGCCGCCATCGGCGTGGCGGCAGGCATGGGGCGCGAGGCCACCGCGCTGGTCAGCACTTTGCTGGCGCTGTTCGTGCTGGCGGTGCTGCGCCGCGTCGAAGCCCGCATTTCCGAGCGCAAGGAAAAAAAGGGCTTGATCGCCACTGACGACAAGCCCGCGCGCAACGGTTAAGGCCCCGCGTTCAACTGCCGCCGGACACGTCGATGAACGAGCCACTGGTGTAGCCGGCTTCGTCGGAGAACAACCACATGACCGCGCCGGCCACTTCTTCCACCGAACCGCCGCGCCGCAACGGGATCACGCTTTTCAGGCGATCGACGCGGCCCGGTTCACCGCCGCTGGCGTGCATGTCGGTGTAGATGGTGCCCGGCCGCACGCCATTGACGCGGATGCCTTCGGGCGCGACTTCCTTGGACAGGCCGATGGTCATCGTGTCCAGCGCGCCCTTGGAGGCCGCGTAATCCACATATTCATTGGGCGAGCCCAGGCGCGCGGCGGCCGAGGACACGTTGACGATGGCGCCGCCCTGGCCGCCATGGCGCGTCGACATCCGGCGCACCGCCTCGCGGGCGCATAGAAACGCGCCGATGACGTTGGTGGACAGCACGCGCATCAGGCGGTCGACCTGCATTTCATCCAGGCGCATCTGCGTTTCCAGGATGCCGGCGTTGTTGACCAGCGCATCGATCTTGCCCAGCCGTTCGTCCAGCGTGCGGAACATGCGCAGCACGTCGTCTTCCTGCGAGACGTCGGCCTGGATGGCCAGCGCAACGCCGCCTTGTTGCTGGATGTCGGCCACGACGGCGTCGGCGGCGTCCGAGTGAGTGCGGTAGTTGATGCCTACCGCGTAGCCTCTGCGAGCGGCCAATCGGGCGACGGCGGCGCCGATTCCCCGGCTGCCGCCGGTAACGAGCATGACTTTGGGCATGGTGTCCTCCTGAATGCGGGTGACGGTAGCAGAAGGGGCCGGGTCAGATCCACACGTCGTTGGGCGCGCTGCGTTCGCCGCCCTGGTCGCCGGTATTGGCGACACCACAGGGTTCCACCAGCATCAGATGGGTTTCCTCGGTGGCGCAGGGTTTGTGCTCGACCCCCTTGGGGATGACGGTCATGTCGCCCGGACCCAGGTCCACGTGGCCCAGATCGGTCTGGCCATCGCGCAGATCGATTCGCAGCCGGCCGCTGACCACGATGAAGGTCTCGTCGGTATCGGCATGGCTGTGCCAGACGAATTCGCCTTGCACCTTGACCACCTTGAACTGGTAGTCGTTCATTTGCGCGATGACCTTGGGGCGCCAGTGTTCGGAGAACAGGGCCAGCTTGCCGGCGACGTTGATGGCGGATATCGGGGACATTTTTCAAACCTGGACGGGAAGGAACGTCACCAGCTTAGAGCGGGTCGAGGCCCCGCGTCTTGTACGTTCTTGCAGGTTTGGGCGGCAGTTGGCGTCGGCGGGGTAGTTTGTGGTGCAGGCAGCGGCGCAGTCAGCCGTGCAGCATGCGCCGCCACCGGTCGGGCGTCATGCCGTAGGTCTGCGCATGGCGGCGCGTCAGGTGGCTTTGGTCGGTGAAGCCGGCGCTGGCCGAGGCATCGGCCAGCGACGCGCCCGCCGCGATCAGGCGGCGCGCCAGATCCAGCCGGCGCAGCATGACGTAGCGGTAGGGGCTGGTGCCGAACAGCGCGCGAAAGTCGCGCGACAGGCTCCAGCGATCTTTACCGGCCGCCTGCGCCAAGGCGTCCAGCGTGATCGGGGCGTCGAGCGAGGCATGGATATATTGGCGCGCGCGCTCGGTGGCGATGTAGTCGGGGCTGCGACGTCCTTGCCGGCTGCCGGCCGCGGCGCAAAGCGCGTGGGCCAGGTCGTACAGGGCGTCGTCTTCCTGCAGGGAGTCGAGCGGCGCGTGCGTGTCTTGCAGCAGCGCGTCGCTGGCGGCGTAGAGCCTGGCGTCGGCCGAGATCCCGCCCGGGATGAAGGGCAGGGGCCGTCCGCCCAATATCTGCTGGATCAGCGCGGGTTCGACATAAAGCATGCGGTAGTGAAAGCCGGCTTCGGTGCCCGCCTGGCCGTCATGCGGTTCGTCGGGATGCAGCACGATGGTGCCGCCGGGCAGGCTGTGCCGGCAGGCGCGGCGGTAATTGAAGCTTTGCACGCCGGACAGCGTGCGGCCGATGGCGTAGGTGTCGTGCCGGTGCATGTCGTAGCCATGACCCCCGAAATAGGCTTCGATGCGCTCCACGTGGCCGGTGTCGGCCGCGCGAAGTATCCAGTCCTTTGTCGGTGTTGCCCGGGTCATGGCGGCCTTCGGCCAGGCTAGGGCTTCACCTGCACCAGCACGAATTCATTGCCGTACAGGTCGATGAAGTGGGCGTAGACGGTGGTGTCGTCATGGACGGGCTCCTTGGTGAAGCGCACGCCGCGCGCGGCGAAGTTGCTGTGATCGCGGACGACGTCGTCGGTGTAGAACACGCCCACCGGCTGGCCACCGGTCTGGTCGCCGACGCGGTCGCGCTGCGCCTGCGTCAGGGCTTGCAACAGCCAGACACCGACCGAGGGCTGGGCGGGCAGGCGCAGGTGCACGTAGCGTTGCTGGCCGACGGGCATATCTGCGTACACCTCCATGCCCAGCTTGTCTTGGTAGAAGGAAATGGCAGTGTCGTAGTCGTTCACGAGAAGGACGAGACGGCCCAGCGAATGCATGTCAGGACTCTCTTTGAGGTTAAGCGTGCGGCTATGCTAACCCGCCCGCGCCCCTTTCCCTCAATCGGCCTCGCGCAGCAGCCGCAGGCCGACCAGCGGGTAGCGGGTTTCCTGCGTATTCCAGTTGCGATAGGACGAGCGCGTGTACAGCGCCCAGGTGTGCCATGACCCGCCCCGGCGCACGCGCACGTTGCCGCTGGCGGGGCCTTCAGGGTCGTCCGTGGGCGAGTGTGCGTAATAGTCTTCGCCGTACCAGTCCGACACCCATTCCCAGGCATTGCCGTGCATGTCGTACAAGCCGAAGGCGTTGGCGGCATAGCTGGCCACCGGCGCAGTGAAAGTATTGCCGTCGTGGCGCGGCGTGGCGAAAGCGTGCCATTTTGGCCACAGTGGTTCGGCGTCGGCGTCAAAGCCGTTGCCTACGTCGGCCATGCCGTCGGGTGCGTCGCCGTTCTGGTAGCGCGTGCGGGTGCCCGCGCGGCAGGCGTATTCCCATTCCGCTTCGGTGGGCAGGCGGTAGACGTGGCCTTCCTGCTGCGTCAGCCAGCGCGCCAGCGCCGTGGCGTCGTTCCAGCTGATGTTCACGACCGGGTGTTCGTCCGTCTGCGCGAAGCCCGGATTGCGCCAGGAATAACGGCGGTCCCGGCCCTCGAAGGCGTCGCCGCGTTCCGACTTGTCGGGGTCATAGGCGGCGTTGTAGCCATAGCCGCCCGTGCCGTCCGCCTCGGACTCGGGCACATATCCCGACGCTTCGATGAAGCGCCTGAACTGGCCCACCGTCACTTCGGTGCGCCCCATATAGAAGGGGCGCGTGATGCGTACGGTGTGTACCGGCGCCTCGTCGAACAACTGCGCGAAGCGGTCCTTGGGATATTGCGGGTAGTCGCGGCCAAGCGTGTCCGCCGATTCCTCGCTGCCCATCTGGAACGTGCCGGCGGGGACCGCCACGAAAGCCATGCCCAGGGAATTCTCGACCAGTGCGGCAGGCTCCGTGGCCAGGGCGGGGGAAGATAGCGCCAGGCCGGCAAGCCACAATGCGGCCAATGGCGGTCGGGGCAGCGCAATTCTGGAAAACGACGGGGTCAGGATCGGCAGGCGGGCAAGCAGCTGGCGGAGGCGGATACGCATGGTTGTCGGCGGCGAAGCGCAAGGTCGCGCAGAGGGCGCAAAGGGGGTGCGCAAGTGTAGGGCTGCCGATTGCGCCCAGCCAGACGCGGCGAACCCTAGTATCAGCCCGCCTTGCGCAGCGTGAAATTGATGCGCTGGCTGCCCAGCCTCGGATGCGGCGCGTCCTTGACCGGCAGTACGCCGTGATAGCGCAAGCGGTCCACGCCGCCCCAGACGACGACGTCGCCATGAAACAAGGGCACGCGCGCCGCCTTGTCCGCGCGGTCGTCCCCGCCAAACAGGAACAGGGCGGGCATGCCCAGCGACACCGACACGATGGGCGCATCAAAGTCGCGTTCGTTCTTGTCCTGGTGGAGCGACAGCCGCGCGCCGGGCTCATAACGATTCACCAGGCAGGCATCGGGCGTAAAGCCTGCAAAGCCCGCCTCTTGCGCGGCGGCTTGCGCCAGGCGTTCGAAGGCGGCGGGCAGGTCGGGCCAGGGTTGGCCGGTCAGCGGGTCGATGCGCGCATAGCGGTAGCCGTGCGCGTCCGTCGTCCAGCCCCACTCGCCGCAATTGGTCAGCGCCACCGACATGGTGTAGCCGCCCGGCGTCTGCATGTGGCGCCAAGGCGATTGCGCCGTGACCGTGTCCACGCCGTGCAGCAGGGCGTCGGTGTCCGCCAGCGCAAAGCCGCGCAGCACGAACGACTGCGGGCCGATCTGCTCGCGTCCGTGCTGCGCGGTGTCTTCGTCGTTGAACAGGTTCAGCGTCATGGTGAGCGTTACTGCGCGTCGTGGAAGATCAGGCCCAGCGTGTGGCGCTGGCCGCCATGCAGCGCGCTGACGCCATGCCGCATCGCCGTCTTGCGCCAGCCGCGCGCGCCCGGCACGGGGCGCAGGTTGACGGTGAAGATCAGCGCGTCGCCCTGTTGCAGCGGCAGGACCTCGACGCGCTGCTCGCGGCTGCTGGTTTCCTGCATCACGAATTCGCCGCCCGTGAAGTCATGGCCGGGGCGCGACAGCAGCACGGCCACTTGCAACGGAAACACGTGCTCGCCGTACAGGTCTTGATGCAGGCAGTTGTAGTCGCCGGGGCCGTATTGCAGGATCAGCGGCGTGGGCCGCCGTTGCCCGGCATCGTGGCAACGTTGCAGAAAGTCGGCGTGGTCATCGGGGTATTGCATCGCCACGCCCAACTGGCGGTTCCAGCGGTTGGCGATCGGGGCCAGGCGCGGGTACAGCGCCGTGCGCAAGCCTTGCAGCAAGGACGGCAAGGGATACGAAAAATACTTGTATTCGCCACGCCCGAAGCCATGGCGCGCCATCACGATACGGCTGCGGTAGCGATCGGGCGCGGCGTAGCCGTTCGCCAGTTCGACGCATTGCGCGGGCGTCAACAGGCCGGGCACGATGGCGTTGCCGTTCGCGTCCAGCGAGTGCGTGATCGCGGTCCAGTCCAGGTCGGGCAACGGGGGGCAGAGCGGGGCGTCCATGTCGGTGGGAATGGGGCGGGAAAACAGTCAGTCTACGTCCGATGGAGCAGAGGGGAACTCCGCTTGTTGCGATGGGGGCGCCAATACGCACCGGCTGACAACCTTGCGCGCGCTTACAGCATGGATTCAATCGGCAGCAATGAAACAAACCACACCGAGAACCGCTTCCACGCGGACGTGCCGGGCTCGGTATCGTGGCGCAGCGGCGGCTGGCCGTCGCGCTGCTCTTCCCAGATCAGCTCGCCCCGCTCGTCCAGGCACACGCGGTACGCCACGCGCGGCACTTCCTGCTGGAAGGCTTCGGCAATGCGGCCCGCAAGCGTCGGGCTGTCGATCACAAAACCCAGTTCGGTATTCAGCGTGGCGGATCGCGGATCGAAGTTGAACGACCCGATGAACACGCGCTCGCCGTCTACGGCGAAGGTCTTGGCATGCAGACTGGAGCCGGAGCTGCCGAATGGGCCCATGCTCTTGTTGCGTTCGGCCCCGCCCGCCTGACGCTTCATCTCGTACAGCTGGACGCCGCCCGCCAGCAGATCCTTGCGGCGGCGCGCGTAGCCCGAATGCACCACCGCCACGTCGGTCGCCTCCAGCGCGTTGGTCAGCACCTGTACCTTGACGCCGCTTTGCGCCAGTTTGGCAAAGGCCTCGGTGCCGCGAGCCGTGGGCACGAAATACGGCGACACCAGTTGCAGATCGCGCGTCGGCTCGCCGATGATTTCATGCAGCTGATGCGGCAGCATGGCTTCACGCGGCGCCGTGCCCAGCGTCTTGCGCGGATCGTCGCTGACCATGCGCGTGTCGGCCCATTCCAGCGGCAGGTTGCCCTCCAGCAACTGACGGATGAACGGCAATTGCTTCATGGCCCGCGCGTAGGCCGCGGCTTCCGGAGAGCCTTCGACCTTGTTTGCCTGTTCTTCCAGCGCGTCCAGCTCGCCGGGGCCGGCGGGTTTCAGGATCCGGTCCACGGGGTAGGCCGAATCGCTGGCCCAGTAGCGATCGAAATCCTGCGAGACATCGTTGACCGCCGAGCCGATCGCCAACACGTCCAGGTCGGTAAACAGCACGCCGCTGGCGGCGCCGAAGTATTCATCGCCGATATTGCGGCCGCCGATGATGGTGGCCTGGTTGTCGGCGGTAAACGATTTGTTGTGCATGCGCCGGTTCAGCCGGCTGAAATCCGTGACGTAGCCCAGCGGCTTGGGCCAGCGCAGGACAAACGGGTTGTACAGCCGCACCTCGATAAGCGGATGGGCGTCCAGCGCCGCCAACACCTTGTCCAGCCCGGCCGTGCCGTTGTCGTCCAGCAGCAGGCGCACCCGCACGCCCCGGTCGGCCGCCGCATGCAGCGCTTCGAGCAGCATGGTGCCCGTCATGTCGTTGTGCCAGATGTAGTACTGCACATCCAGGCTGCGCTCGGCCGCGCGCGCCAACATCATCCGGGCCGCGAAGGCGTCGTGCGCGTCGCCCAAGGGGTGGATTCCCGACTTGCCGGGATGCGCGGCAGCCACGGGCGCAATGCCTCGACCCAGCGCCGTAGCCGCCGACTCGGCCGGCGTGAGCGCCTGCGATTCAGGGCGCTTGTCCAGCGGGGGCAGGCTGCAACCGCCAAGAAAAGATAAACAGAGTGCGGGCATGAGAAGGAATTTGGCCAAAGGCATGCCGTATTGTGCCGAAAATTCTTTCATCGCCCGGATATTGTGAGTTTTCCGTATATGAGATAAATTCCCGAATATGGAAAACGCTATCAATGAGCTGGATTTGGACCGCCGTATCGCTCACCGACTTCGCGCGCTGCGACAGGATCGCGGCTGGTCGCTGGACGATCTCGCGGGCCTGGCTGGCGTCAGCCGCGCCACCCTCTCGCGCCTGGAAAACGCCGAGGTCAGCCCCACCGCTTCGGTGCTGGGCAAGCTGTGCGCCGCGCACGGCATGACCATGTCGCGCCTGATGATGATGGTGGAAGACGACTTCGCGCCGCTGGTGCCCGAACATGCGCAGGCCGTGTGGGTCGACGACAGCGCGGGCTTTCGCCGACGTTCGGTGTCGCCGCCGGCCCAGCAACTGGCCGGCGAAGTCCTGGCATGCGAACTGGCCCCCGGCGCGCGCATCGCCTATGACCAGTCGCCCCGGCCCGGGCTGGAACACCATCTGTTGATGCTGGAAGGGCAATTGCAGATCACCGTCGATGGGCAGACGTACGCGCTCGCGCCCGGCGATTGCCTGCGGTACCAGTTGTTCGGCGCCAGCCTGTTCGTGACCCCGCCGCAACACGGCGCCCGTTATCTGTTGTTCATCGTCTGAGTCCGCCATGTCCCAAACCAGTACCTCCCTTGAATTGACCCGCTTGACGGCCGATGCCGCCCACGCCTGCCTGGACGAACTGGGCCAACTGCTGCACGCCTGCGTGCAGGATGGCGCCAGCGTCAGCTTCGTGTTGCCGCTGACGATGGACGAGGCCAACGCGTTCTGGCAGTCCAAGGTTCTGCCCGCCGTCGCGCAAGGAAAGTTGTCGTTGTGGGTCGCGCGCCAGGACGGACGCCTGGCCGGCTCGGTGCAACTGGACTGCGACACGCCGCCCAATCAACCGCACCGTGCCGAGATCCGCAAGCTGCTCGTCCACCCGGATTTCCGCCGCCAAGGCATCGCGCGCCGTTTGCTGAACGCCGCCGAGTCGCACGCCGTGTCGCTGGGCCGCAGCCTGATCACGCTGGACACCCGCACGGGCGACAGCGCCGAACCGCTCTATGTATCGGCCGGGTACGTCACGGTCGGCCAGATCCCCGGTTTCAGCCGCGACCCGCACGATGCGGGCAAGCTGGACGCGACCACGATTATGTACAAGCGGGTCTGACGGGCGGTTTTGACCCGTTTTCGTAAGGCCTTGATAAGCCAAAAGAAAAACGGGCCAGATTTGACCCGGTCGAGTCAAATCTGGCCCGTCTGGCCTGCGGCGCACCGCAGGCAGGGGCGTTGGACCTTCAAGCCAGCGGCTTGATGCCCACGCTGTAAGGGGGAGCGTTGCCGCGCGCGGGCGCTTTGATTTTCAGCATCGATCCGCCGGGGGTGAATTCGAATTCCTGGAACGGCACTTCGAACCACTGATGAAAGCTGGTGCGCGAGAACTCGGGCACCCAGACCTTGGGACGCTTGGCGTCGCAATGGAATTCGACCAGCGTGCGGTCGATGCCCAGCGGGCGCGTGTTGCCGATGCGGTAGCTGACGCGCAGCTCGGCGCTTTCGGTCGAGCCGGGGCGCCAGGTCAGGCCGATGGATTCCATGAATTGTTCAATCGCCTGAATACCGCGATGCATAGTTGACTCCGAATGCTGGCGGGCGACGCGCGCCCACAAAAATCCGCCGCGTGCAGCGGCGGGAAACAGGGGAATTATCCGACATTCCGCGTGGCCTTGCCGAGCGGGCCCCGGTTGGGGACGTCTGCCGCCTTCCGCATCCATGGAGAAATAGGCAGGTATCACGCAAGAACGAGGCTGTACGGGCAGGCGTGCGATTTTTAACATTCCTTCCAGGCTCGGGGCAGCGATTTCCATCAGGAATTTGCCGTTCGGAGTCCGCCCGCCAGGCATCTTGCCGGGGGGCCGCAAGCTGGCAAGCAAGGGAAGGGAATCGCATGAATGCCGAAAAAATCTGGTTGGTGACGGGTGCATCCACGGGCTTGGGCCTGACGCTGGTGAAGATGCTGCTGGACCAAGGGCACAAAGTGGCGGCGACGTCGCGGGATGGCGATGCGTTGCTGGAAGCGGTGGGCGCCAAGCTTGAGGGTCAGTTCCTGCCGTTGACGGTGGACCTGGTTGACGAACGCAATGTGCGCCGCGCGGTGGACGCGACCGTGGCCGCGTTCGGTGGCGTGGACGTGGTGGTGAACAACGCGCGGGCCGCGTGCCCGGGATCGCTGGCCGAGCTGTCCGACGCGCAGGTGCGCGCCTCGTTCGACATCAATGTCTTCGGCACGTTGAACGTGATACGCGCGGTGCTGCCGCGCATGCGGGCGCAGGGTAGTGGCCATGTCATCAATGTCTCGTCGATTCTTGGCTTCGATGGCAGGCATGCCGAGTGGGGCGCGTACAGCGCGGCCAAGTTCGCGGTGTGCGGATTGACCGAGGCGCTGGCCGCGCAGGCGGCGCCCTGGGGCGTGCGCGTGTCGCTGGTCTACCCCGGCGCGTTGCGCGAGCATTCGCCGCGCGATGGCGGTGATTCGCCGGAACGGGCGGCGCACCTGGCGCACTCGGCGCACGGGCAGGGCGGTAGCGACGTGGCCAAGGCCGCGCAGGCGCTGATCCAGGCGGCGCAGGCGCAGTACGCGCCGCTGCACCTGTTCCTGGGACGTGACGCGTTCGATCAGGCGCGCGTCAAGATCCAGTCGGTGCAGCAGGAGTTGGCGCGTTGGCGCGAGATGTCGGTATCGATCGGCTTTGTCGACGAGCGCCGCCTCGCGGCCTGAGCATGTCCGCTGAACGAGCGGCATGACTGATCCCGGGCGGGCGCTGATGGAGCACGGTCGCGCATCGAGCACCTTGCCGACTGCACCTCAACCCGTCCAGCCGTTCAACACTTGCCAAGCGCCCAGCAACGCCAGGCTGATCATGAAGCATCGCTTGAACATCCGGGCGGACAGCTTGTTGCGCAGCCATTGCCCCAGCGCCATGCCCCCCAGCGCCGGCAGCAACATCAAGACCGATGCGCCTGCCGCCTGGGGGCTGTAGCCGCCGTTCAGCCACAGCCCCGCCGCCAGCGCCACCGTGGACACCGTGAACGAGATGCCCATGGCCTGGATCAGTCCGTCCTTGCCCAGGTTCAGCGCCTGAAGGAATGGCACGGCCGGGATGACGAACACGCCGGTGGCGGCGGTGATGGCGCCGGTGACTACGCCGACCAGCGCGCCCAGCATGTTTTCATGGCGGCGCGGCACGGGCGGGGGCGAGCCGAACATGCCCCACGCGGCATAGGCGATCAGCGCCAGGCCCAGCCCCACGCTGGCCCATTGACCGCTGGGTGCGCCCAGCCATAGCGCGCCGGCCAGTGTCCCGACGCAGATGCCGGCCTGCATGGCGCCGATGCGGCGCAGGATGCGCGGCAGCGTCGGCCAGGGGCGCGCCTGCCAGAGATTGGTGATCAGCGACGGCACGATGAGCAAGGCGGCCGCCTGAGCGGGCGCCATCAGCAAGGCCAGCATCGCCATCGCAATGGTAGGCAGCCCCAAGCCCACGACGCCCTTGACCACGCCGGCCAGGACGAACACCGCGATGCAGGCGGCCAGGATGGCGGCCGTGCCGCCGGGCAGTAGAGCCACCGTGTTCATGTCATCACCGTATCGGCAGTCAGGCTATGGCTGGGCCTGATGCCGGCTTTCCATGCCGGGAGCGAGCGCAGCACGACCAAGGGGTGGAGCAACATCAGAGCGACCAGGAAAAGAGTCATGTGAAAACCAGAATCAAGAAACCCGACACGCCATCTTGCCTTCGGACAGCGGGATCTTGCATCGGGAAATGGCAGAGCCAGCCTACGGCCAGGCCATAGGCTGGCGTGCTACGCTGGCCGAATGCGATTCGACCTGACCGACCTTCGTCTTTTTCTTAACGTGCACGAGACAGGCTCGATCACGGCCGGCGCGCAGCGTACTCACATGACCTTGGCATCGGCCAGCGAACGCATCCGCGGCATGGAAGGCGCGCTGGGCGTGGCGCTGTTGGTGCGCGCGCATCGCGGCGTCGAGCCCACGCCAGCGGGGCGGACGCTGGCGCATCATGCGCGTGTCGTGCTGGCGCAGATCGACCGCATGCGTGGTGAGCTCGATCACTATGGTCATGGCCTGAAAGGCCATGTGCGCGTGTTGTGCAACACCACGGCGTTCAGTGAATATCTGCCGCCCGTGCTGGCCGACTTCTTGCGCGACCATCCGAACGTGTCCGTCGATCTGGAAGAACGGACCAGCCTGGAAATCGCCGATGCCTTGCGCGCCGGCGCCTGCGATATCGGCGTGCTGGCCGATTCCGCCGATCTGCACGGCCTCTACACGCGCACGTTCCGGCATGACCCCCTGACCTTGGTGGTGCCGCGCGGCCATGCGCTGGCGCGGCGGCAGTCGCTCAAGCTGGAAGAGGTGGCGGACGAGGACTTCATCGGGCTGGTCGAAGGCAGCGCGCTGCAAGCGCACCTGGCGCATCATGCGCGGCGCGCGGGCAAGGCGTTGTCGTATCGCGTGCGGCTGCGGGACTTTGACGCCGTGTGCAGGATGGTGGGGCAGGGCGTGGGCGTTGCCATCGTGCCGCGCGTGGCCGCCGTGCGGCTGGGCAGGTCGGCGGGTGTGCAGCGCGTGGCGCTGTCCGACGAGTGGGCCACGCGCGATCTGGTGCTCTGCGTGCGCGACGCGCTGCCGGCTTATGCGGCCGAACTGGTGGACTACGCGCTGCGAGATGCGCCGCTTACGAGCCCGCGAGCGGACGCGGCTTGTGCAGATGGCCGCGTTCAAACCACGACCCGGAAGCGACCGCCGCCAGGATGATCAGGCCGTACAGGCACATCGCCACCGCCGCCACCAGGAAGAAGACCGTCAACGAGCCCGTCAGGTGCAGCGCCACGCCGCCCGCGCCCACGGCGGTCGCAAGCCGCAGGCAACCGGCCAGCAAGGGCCACTTCAAGCGGCCCGCGCCTTGCGAGGCGAAGTACATCGAGAATCCCATCGCGAAAAAGCCGTACACCGGTCCCACGGTTTGCAGGTAGACGGCGCCCGCTTGCAGCATGTGGTCCTGCGCGCCGAACAGGCGCAGCCAGGCTTCGGGAAAGCAGGCCGCCGCCAGGCCGATGGCCTCGGCCAGCACGAAGGCCATCGCGCCGCCAGTCAGGGCGATTCGCACCGCGCGCTCGGGCTGGCCCGCCCCGATGTTGGACGCCACCATCGCGACCATGGGCGCGCCCAGCCCGAAGGCGATCGGAATCAGCAGGTATTCCAGCCGCACCGCGATGCCGTAGCCCGCCACTGCCGCCGTGCCCGCATAGGCCCCGACCAGCGCGGCGGTCAAGGCAACCAGGGCGTTGGTCAGCAGCGGGTTCAAGGTGGCCAGCGCGCCGACGCTGAGGATGCTGCGCATCAGCGACAGGTGCAGGCGGCTGGCGACCAGCCGCGCCGGGTTGCGGCCGCTGGCGCAGTACGCGCCCAGGATCAGCGCGCCCACGCCGTAATAAATGACCAGCGCCCAGCCGCCGCCCGCCACGCCCAGCGCGGGAAACGGTCCCCAACCGAAGATCAGGCAGGGCGACAAGGGGATCAGCAGCAAGGCCCCGCCGCAGATCACCGCGCCGGGCACGAGCATGTTGCCCGTGCCGCGGATGACGCTGGCGAAGGCGTTCATCAACCACATCAGCACGATGCCGCCGAAGATGACGTTGGAATAGGCCAGGGCGGCGTCCAGTGCTTCGCCTTGCGCACCCAGCGCGCGGTATAGCTGCGGCCCGAAGGCCAGCAACAGTACGCAGAAGAGGAGGCCCAGCAGCGCGTTGAGCACGACGGCGTGCAGCACCAACTGGTCGGCCTCTTGCTGCCTGCCACCGCCCAGCGCGCGCGCCACGGCGGCCGAGATGCCGCCGCCCATCGCGCCCTGCGACATGTTGCCCATCAGGAACAGCACGGGCACCACCAGCGCCACGCCCGCCAGCACGGACGTACCCAGGCGCGCCAGGAACCAGGTTTCGATCAGCCCGGTGGCGGACTGCGCCGACATCATCAAAATATTGGGCCAGGCCAGGCGCGCCAACGTAGGGGCGATGGGCGCTTCCAGCATCGCCTGCAGGCGCGCGTTGGCGGGGCGAGGCGTAGGTGTCGATGACATGGGCGAGGGCCTGAACAGGATGCGATAAAATTTACGTGCATATGCCAATATCTGTCAAGAATGCGCTGGACGCCGGCTGGTCCCGGCAGTAGCGTATTGAGCTTGCCCGAACCACTCTGCTTGTCGCCTGCCCATGTCCGACACTGACACCGCCTTCGTCCCGACTCCGGACCCGCTCGTCTGCAACGGCGCCGCCTTGCGCAAGGCGACGCGGCGCGTCTCGCAGTTGTACGACACGGTGTTGGCGCCATGCGGCCTGAAGGTGTCGCAGCATTCCATCCTGGTGCACATCGCCCGCGCCGGTACGCCGTCGATGACCGATCTTGCGCGCGCGCTGGTGCTGGACCGATCCGCCCTGGCGCACAACCTGAAGCCGCTGGAGCGCGACGGCTATGTGGAAACCTCGCGCGACGAACGCGACGGCCGCAGCCGCCGTGTGGCGCTGACCGATGGGGGGCGCGCCAAGCTGGCTGAATCCAAACGCCTGTGGAAAGACGCGCAGCGCCGTTTCGAAGCGGCCTATGGCGAGGAACGCGCGGCGGCCTTGCGGCATGCGCTGGCGGATATTTTTTCCGACGAGTTCGCGATGGCCTTCAGCCGGGGGTAGGGCGCGCGCTTATCGCCTGCGCCAACACGCCGGCCAGCACGCAAGCCATGCCCGCCGCCTGTGCCGGCGTCACCGTTTCGCCCAGCACGGTCGCTGCCAACAACACGGCTGAAGCCGGCGCCAGCGCGGTGAACAGCGCCGCTTCCGCGCCCGCCACGCGCGCCGACCCGGCGTACCAGAGCAGGAATCCGCCCACCGTCGGCACCAGCGCGTAATAGCCCACCGCCAGCATGGCGTCGCTGGAAAAGCTCAGCGACCAGGGCGCCTCGGTCATGCTGGCCAGTACCGAGAAGGCCAGGCCAAAGCCCGTCATCAGCGTGGACTGGGCCAGGGGCGGCACAGGCACCCGCAAGCGCTTGTTCAGCAGGATGAACAGCCCTTCGCAGATCACGGCGCCCAGGATCAACGCATTGCCCAGCCATGACTGCGGCGCATCCGCATCGCCGCCGCCACGGGCCATGAGCCAGACGCCGATGGCCGCCAGCGCGATCGCCGCCAGCGTGGCCCGGCCGGGCCGTTCGCGCAGCAGCAGCATGGCGATGGCGGCGGACACCAGGGGCAGCGTGCCCAGGATGATGCCGCCGTCCACGGCCGAGGCGCGCTGCAAGCCGGCGATCAGCAAGGTCGTATATCCCACGCTGCCCGCGATGGCCTGCGCGACCAGCAGCAAGCCATCGCGCAGGCACAGGCGCGGCGGGCGCGCGCCGGTGACGGCCATCAACAATGCGAAGCAGGGCAGCGCCATGGCAAAGCGCAGGGCGGTGGCGGTGAACGGCGGCATGCCGGCCCCGATGATCTTGCTGGCGACGACCGTGCTGCCTACCAGCACCATGGCTGCCGACAAGCAGGCATAGCCGCGCACTTTTTCGTTCGACACTATTGCTGCCCCATCGCTGACTGAAAGGCGTAGCTTGGGGGCAGCGTGCGCGCGAGTCTTGAACGAAATTGCAGCGTGCGGTTCAGCGGGTTCCGGCTGCGCAAGCGTTTCAAGTCCGGAAAGTACTCATGCGGAACCCACTATTCATGGCCGGCAAACCGTTCAATCGGGGCAAGCCGCCAACGCGTAGCGGCGTGGCGATACGCCATATGTCCGCGTGAAGAGCCGCGTCATGTGGCTTTGATCCGCAAAGCCGCTGGCCGTGGCCGCGTCGGCCAAGGTCAGGCCGCGCCGGATCAGCTGGCGCGCCAACAGCAATCGCCGTTGGATCTGGTACGCATGCGGGGTCATGCCGGTGGCGCGGGTGAACGCACGCAGCGCTTGATAACGGCTCAGTCCGCTGGCGCTGCCCAGGTCGGCAAGCGACAAGATCGCGGCGGGGTCATCATCGATCAATGCGCGCGCGTGGCGGATGCTGGCGGGAACGCTGCCGGACGCGTCAGCCGATGTTTGCGGCAGGCCGTCGCCGCGCGCTTTCGCCAGGATGCGCAGCAACAGCGCGTCGCAGGCCAGCGGGGCGGGGTCGGCGATGGCCTGCGCGTAAAGGCGTAAGACGTCGCGTGCCAGCGCGGGTTGGTGACGCGCCGGATGTTCGAATTCATAAGACGCGCCGCTGGTGTCGGCGTCATCAAGCTCAAGCGCGGCGTGCAGCACCACGTCGGGATCCAGGTACAGCATCTGCCATGCGCGCGGCGTGTCGCCGATGGGCGCGCCGTCGTGGACTTCGCCGGGATTGACCGTGATGACGTGGCCAGGCCCGGCCTGCACCTGTCCCCTGCCGCTGTGCGATACCTGCGCGCCCAGGCGCATCACACCGATCCCGAACTGGTCATGCGTATGCCGGGCGAAGGCGTGGCGGCTGTGCGCGGCCACTGCCTGCACGCCGGCAAGCACGCTGCGCTGCATCAGGAATTGGCCGGTAGGCATGGGGGCGAGTGGGGGCAAGTGGTGGCGATCCAGTATCGCTTGCCGGGCTCGACGCCGGCAACTGCTACTGCAAGCCGTTCCAGCGCGCGACGGCCGGTTCGGCCGCCGCCCATTTCCATTGCCCGCCGGGCTGCCGGCAGATCTGGCTGGTGTAGGCGGGCGCGGGGGCGTCTTCCTGTTCGACCGTGAACAGCACTTCTCGGCAGCGCGCAAGCGGCGTGTCGATGTCGCGCACGACCTGGATGCCGCCGCTTTCGTTGCCCACGGGTAATGTGTGCCGGATCTGCCAGTGGCGTATCTGGCCGATGGGCAGTTCTCCCGCCGCGTTGGCCATCACATTCTGCTGATCATTCTTCCATTCGCGCAGCACGTATTTCACGGTGGCGTCCACGGCCGCCTGCACGGTGACGCCGATGGCGTACCCCGCGACCGGGTTGGCCGTTGCCGCACCGCTGACCGTGCCCACCACCGCGCCGGTCGCGCCGCCGATCGATGAACTCTGGCAGCCGGACAAGACGGCGCAGGCCGCCAGCGCCAACAAGCAAGCGCCTCGGATCACTGCAAGGACCCCCAGCGGGCCGTGGCCGGCTCGGCGCTGGCCCAGCGCCAGTGCGCGCCGTCACGGCAGATGGTGGTGACGAAGAACTCGCGCTGCGGACCGGCCTGCTCTTTCTCGGCGGGCGTGTCGATGGAGAACACCACTTCCTTGCATTGCAGCCCCACGCCGCCGATGAGGCGGCTGACCGACACCTGCCCCTGCGCATCGCTTTCGATGGGAATCTGGTGCTTGACGCGCCATGGGCCGACCGCGCCCACGTCCAGCGCGCCGGCAGCCGTGGCAATGGCGTCCTGTTCTTCGCCGCGAGTCTTGCGCTGCGCGTAGGCCAGCGCGGCCTTGGCGCCAGCCTGTACGCCCAGGCCGATGCCGGTGGCGACGGTGGCGTTGTCGGTGACCTTGTTGGCGATGGCGGTGCCGGCGATACCGGCCGCCGCGCCGGTGCCTTCGTTAAGCATCGAATTGCAGCCCGACAAGGCGGCTGTTGCGGCAAGGCCAATCAGGGCAAGGGTAAGGGCGCGACGCGGCGCGTTCGAGGGCGGGGTGGGGAACAAGCGGCGGCCTCCAGCATGAAACTTGGCGCCGCAAGTATAGGATCGGGGCAGCCCCGATCGGGCCGCCGTTTGCATTGGTTGACAATTTCGTCGGCGCTGCCCGGTTCAGGCCGCAGGCCGCGCGCCCTTGGTATAGACCTCGCGCAGCGCCGAGGCGAACAAGGCATCGACGTTGCGGCGCAGGCCGTCGGCCCGGGTGAACAGCGAGATGGGCGGCAAGGTCCAGTCAAACGAATAGGGCACGATTGCCGCGCCCGCGATCCGCACCAGCTCGTCGGCGATATCCGCTGGCAGGATGGACACCGCGCGGTCGCTGGCGACGATCATTTCGCCGATCAGCTTGGACGAATCGCTTTGCACCGAGGGCGGCGGCGGCGCGACGCCGGCACGCAGGAAAATGTCCGCAACCTGTTCGCGGATCGGGCTGCCCGGCGTGCCGAGGATCCAGTCCAGGTCGGCCAGCCGGTTCCATTCCAGGCGCGAGCGCCCCAGTCGCGCCGCCAGACGCCGGCTGGCGATCAGGCGCGGCTGCTGGTGGTAAAGCACTTCAAAGTCGATATTGCTCAGGTCCACCGACGGCGTGGCCCAACCGACCACGATGTCCAGGGTGTGGTCGCGCAGCTGGCGCAGCAGGGCGGGACCCTGGCCTTCGTGGATGGTCGCGGTGATGCGCCGCCCCTGCGGCAAGGTGCGGCCGATGGCGGCCGACAGCATCTGACCCGATACGAACGGGATGACGCCGATGTGCAAATGCGCGGCATGGCCCGCTGCGACCGCCTCCATTTCCTGCACCAGATGGCCCAGGTCATGGACCAGTCCGCGCGCCCGCGCCAGCACCACCGCGCCCAGGGCGGTGGGGGTCATGCCCCGCACCGAGCGGTCGAACAGCGCCACGTCGAACATGCTTTCCAATTCCGCCAGCGCATTGGTGACGGCGGGCTGGCTGGTGGCCATGTGCTCGGCCACGCGCGTGAGCGAGCCGTGCTGCTCGATCTGAAGCAGCAGCATCAGGTGGCGCATTTTCAGCCGCGAGGTCAGTTTCCGGATTACGGCATCCGGGTCAAAGGCCGTCATAGACAGGTCATAAGGTAAAGGTAATGGAACAATATTAAATCCGAATGATCACCTTATGCCTGTGCGCCTAGAATTTTTCAAACTTATCCGTCACACCTACACGTCATACGAGGCTATCGCCCCATGAATTCGCCATCCGACCGCCAGGCAGCTCTGGACTATCACGAGTTTCCCACCCCGGGGAAGATTTCCGTCGTGGCGTCCAAGCCGCTCGTCAACCAGCGCGACCTGGCGCTGGCCTATTCGCCGGGCGTTGCGGCGGCCTGTGAAGAAATCGTGGCGGATCCGTCCAATGTGTATCGCTACACGGCGCGCGGCAATCTGGTCGGTGTCATCACCAACGGCACGGCCGTGCTGGGCCTGGGCAACATCGGCGCGCTGGCTTCCAAGCCGGTGATGGAAGGCAAGGCGGTCTTGTTCAAGAAGTTCGCCGGCCTGGACGTGTTCGATATCGAGATCAACGAAACCGACCCGGACAAGCTGGTCGAGATCATTGCCGGCCTGGAAGCCACTTTCGGCGGCATCAATCTGGAAGACATCAAGGCCCCGGAATGCTTCACCGTCGAGCGCAAGCTGCGCGAGCGCATGAAGATTCCGGTTTTCCACGATGACCAGCATGGCACCGCCATCACCGTTTCGGCCGCGTTCATCAACGGCCTGAAGGTCGTGGGCAAGGACATCAAGACGGTCAAGGTCGTGACCTCGGGCGCGGGCGCCGCGGCGCTGGCCTGCCTGGATCTGATGGTGGACCTGGGCCTGCCGCTGGAAAACATCTGGGTTACCGACATCGAAGGCGTGGTCTACGAAGGCCGTACCGTGCTGATGGATCCGGACAAGGCGCGCTTTGCGCAAAAGACGGACGCGCGCAAGCTGGCCGAAGTGATCCAGGACGCCGACGTGTTCCTGGGCCTGTCGGCCGGTGGCGTGCTCAAGCCCGAGATGGTCGCGGCAATGGGCACGCGTCCGCTGATCCTGGCGCTGGCCAACCCCACGCCGGAAATCCTGCCGGAAGTGGCGCATGGCGTGCGCGATGACGTGGTGATGGCCACGGGCCGTTCCGACTACCCGAACCAGGTCAACAACGTCCTGTGCTTTCCGTACATCTTCCGTGGCGCGCTGGACGTGGGCGCCACCACCATCACGCGCGAAATGGAAATGGCGGCGGTGTACGCCATTGCGCAATTGGCCGAAGAGGAACAGAACGAAGTGGTCGCGGCCGCCTATGGCACCTACGACATTTCGTTCGGCCCTGAATACCTGATCCCGAAGCCCTTCGATCCGCGCCTGATCGTGCGCATCGCGCCGGCCGTGGCCAAGGCCGCCATGGACGGCGGCGTGGCCACGCGCCCGCTGGCTGACCTGGAAGCCTACGAAGAGCAGTTGCAGCAGTTCGTGTACCACTCGGGCGCGTTCATGAAGCCGCTGTTCTCGGCCGCCAAGCGCATCGTGCGCGGCGGCGGCAAGGCGCGCATCGTGTTCACCGAAGGCGAAGACGAACGCGTGCTGCGTGCCGTGCAGGTCGTGGTCGACGAAGGCCTGGCCCGTCCCATCCTGGTGGGCCGTCCCGCCGTGCTGCTGTCGCGCATCGAGAAATTCGGCCTGCGCCTGCGCCTGGGTGAAGACGTCGAAGTGACCAACCCGGAATACGACGAACGCTTCCATCAGTACTGGACGACGTACTGGGAACTGATGTGCCGTCGCGGCATCACCAAGGAAATGGCGCGCGTCGAAATGCGCCGCCGCCTGACCTTGATCGGCGCGATGATGGTGCACCTGGGCGATGCCGATGGCATGGTCTGCGGCACCGTCGGCGCGTATCACGATCACCTGCGGTTCGTGGATGAGGTAATTGGCCGCCGCCCGGGTCACAACGTGTACGCCGCCATGAACATCCTGCTGCTCAACGAGCGCACGGTGGTGCTGGTGGACACGCATGTCAACGACGAACCCACCGCCGAGCAGATCGCCGAATTCACGGTGATGGCCGCGCACGAAATGGCGCGCATGAATCTGGCGCCGAAGGTGGCGCTGCTGTCGCGCTCGAATTTCGGCACGGGCAGTTCTGCTTCGGGCGCCAAGATGCGCCGCGCGCTGGAACTGGTGCGCGAAGCCGCGCCCGAGATCGAGATCGACGGCGAAATGCATGGCGACTGCGCACTGGACGAAGCGCTGCGCATGCGCATCCTGCCGTCCTCCACCTTGAAGGGCGAAGCCAACCTGCTGGTGTGCCCGAACGTGGACGCCGGCAACATCGCCTACAACCTGCTCAAGACGGCGGCGGGCGGCAACGTGGCGGTCGGCCCGATCCTGCTGGGCGCGAACGCGCCGGTGCATATCCTGACTTCCAGCTCGACCGTGCGCCGCATCATCAACATGACCGCGATGACGGTGCTGGACGCAAACCGCATCGAACCGGCCGCCTGATCCGGCAAGCCTGCCCTCAACGCCCCGCAAACCGCGCTCGACGCGCGGCTTGCGGGGCGTTTTCTTTGTACGTCCGAAGCGCGCGTGGCACGCGCTCAGGGCAGTTGCGGCAGCAGCCGCTGGGGCAGGGAATAGTTGTCGATGTGGTCACGAAACGCCGCAATGAACAGCGCTTCGGCGGCGCTGCGGTGCGCGTCGCCGTGCCACAGCAGATGCAGGTCGGCGGCGCACACGCCTTCGCCAGGCGGCAAGCGCCACAATCGGCCTTCCGCCAGATCGGCCCACACGCTGTGCTCGGGCAGGCAGCCGATGCCAAAGCCCGCGACCAGCAGCCGCTTGACCTCGTCATGCTGGGAAGACGTCGCGATGATGCTGCCGGAAAATCCGCGTTGGTCGCGGAAGATGGTGAGCGGCGACAGGCTGTCTCCCAGCGCGTCGCTGGCGAACGACACGAAATTCTCGTTCAGCAGATCTTCCATGCGGATGTCCGTGCGGCCGAACAGCGGATGGTTCTTGCCGCAGAACAGCGCATAGCGTTGTTGCAGGAACAGCTTGTGGTCCAGCCGCTTGGGAATCTGCCGGCATAGCGCGATGCCCGCCGTGGCGCCGCGCTGTTGCAGCACGTTCACGATTTCGCTGCTGGGCAGCACGTCCAGCTGCACTTCGATGCGCGGATGGGCGCGATGAAAGCGCGCCCAGAAATCGTCGTACACCGCCGAATGGATGCGGCTGGCCACCAGCAGGTGGATGCGTCCCACCGTTTCTTCTTCTGCCTGCGCCACATCGCTGACCAGCTGCGACACGTTTCCATGAATCGCCAGCGCCGCCTGGCGCACCTCTTCCCCGGCCCGGGTGATGGCGAATTTCGAGTGATGGCGTTCGATCAGCCTGCGATCGAGCTGCTGTTCCAGCCGGCGCAGCGCCTGGCTGACGGCCGACTGCGTCAAGTGCAATTTGATAGCAGCACCACTAATGCTGCGTTCCTGGGCGATGACCAGAAACGTGCGTAGCAGGTTCCAGTCCAGACGCTCGCCAGTCCGGGCAATCGTCGTCGGGCCTTGAGGATTTTCTTTCATAACACCTTGATCGATAAAGAATTGGTGACGAACGTCGGACGCCAGCGGAGCGCGATCGCCATCATATCGAGACATTAATTCTACTTAAGTCGATGATGAAAAATCAGAAATTGACGCTGCTTGGGCGCGCGGGCGATAAAGCCGCCATCGAATTCAAATATCCAAGGAGGAAACATGTCGGCCCCCGCCCATCCATCCGCCGCCCGGCAGCCGGTACGCGCCGCTGCCGCCGCGTTCATCGGCACCACGATCGAGTGGTACGACTTCTACATCTACGCCACCGCCGCCGCCTTGGTGTTCGGCAAGGTGTTCTTTCCCACCGCCGATCCCTTCGTCAGCACGATGGCTTCCTTTGGCACCTTCGCGGCGGGCTTTCTTGCGCGGCCGCTGGGCGGCCTGGTGTTCGGCCATCTGGGCGACCGGGTCGGCCGCAAGAATGCGCTGATGGCCACGCTCATCATCATGGGTGTGGCCACCGTCGGCATCGGCCTGTTGCCCAGCTACGAGCAGGCGGGCATGCTGGCGCCCGCGCTGCTGTTGATCCTGCGCCTGGCGCAAGGGTTGGCGGTGGGCGGGGAATGGGGCGGCGCGGTGCTGATGGCGGGCGAACACGCGTCGCAGCGGCGGCGCACCTTCGCGGCTTCGTTCGCGCAGTTGGGCAGCCCCGCCGGCCTGATTCTTTCGCTGGTGGCGTTCCGGCTCATCACCACGCTGGACGAAGCCGACTTTCTGTCGTGGGGCTGGCGCATTCCGTTCCTGGTCAGCGCCGTGCTGTTGGGGGTGGGGTACTTCATCCGCATCGGCGTCAGCGAATCGCCCGACTTCGCCAAGGTGCTAGCACAGCAGGAAACGTCTGAGGTGCCGGCCCGTGAAGTCCTGCGCACCGCGTGGCGCACGGTGCTGCTGTGCATGGGCGTGTGTACGGTGGCGATTGGCGGCATCTACTTCACCAACACCTTCATGCTGGCCTACACCACGCAGACGCTGGGCCTGGACCGCGCAATGATCCTGGACTGCCTGTTCGCGGTCGCCATCATCCAGCTGATCGTGCAACCGCTGGCCGCGTGGTTCGCGGAATCGCTGGGCACCGCGCGCGTGCTGATGGTCGCGGCGGCCTGCTCGGTATTGGCGCCGTACCCGATGTTCATGCTGGTTAGCCACGCGACGCCGTTGAGCATCGTGGCCGGCATTGCCATCGTGCTGGTGTTCATGGCGACGATCTACTCGGCCATGGCCGGGTTCATCAGCGCCGCGTTCGAAACCCATGTGCGCTATTCGGGCATCTCGCTGTCGTATCAGTTGTGCGGCGCCATCGCCGGCGGCTTCACGCCTTTGGTCGGCACCTGGCTGTCGCATCAGTATCCCGGCCAGTGGCTGCCGCTGGCGTTGTTCTATTCCGCGCTGTCGGCCATCACGCTGGTCTCGATCTGGGGCCTGGCCAATTACAAGCCGCGCCGCGCTGCGTCCCCCGCAACCGTCACGCCCGCCGCCTAGTCCGCGCGCGCAACCTTCATCTTCAAGGAGACACCATGGACACTCACCAAGCCCCCGCCGCGCTGACGGCCGAACAGACGCGCCGCATCCTGCAAGCGGTGGACGAGCGCTTCGATGCGCAACTGGCCTTCACGCAGGATCTCGTCCGCTTTCCGTCGCTGCGCGAGCAGGAACACACCGCGCAGGACTTTCTGTACGAGGCGATGCGGCAGCGCGGCTTTGCGATGGACCGCTGGAAGATCGATGTGAAGGATATCCAGTCCCATCCGGGCTTTGGCCCCGTCACCGTCTCGTACGAGAACGCGTTCAACGTGGTCGGCACCTATCGCCCCGACGTGCAGACCGGACGTTCGCTGATCCTGAACGGCCACGTGGACGTGGTGCCGACCGGCCCGCAGGAAATGTGGAGCCGTTCGCCCTGGGATCCGGCCATCATCGACGGCTGGATGTACGGACGCGGCGCTGGCGACATGAAGGCGGGCCTGGCCGCCAACCTGTTCGCCTACGATGCGCTGCGCGCGGCCGGCTATGCGCCTGCGGCCCCCATCTATTTCCAGTCGGTGGTCGAAGAGGAATGCACGGGCAACGGCGCGCTGGCCGCTCTGCTGCGCGGCTACAAGGCCGACGCGGTCATCATCCCCGAACCCGAAGAAAACATGCTGGTGCGCGCCAACGTGGGCGTCCTGTGGTTCAAGGTGCGCGTGCAAGGGCTGCCCACGCACACGCGCGAAATGGCCAATGGCTTCAACGCCATCGACGCCGCCTACGCCACCATCGAAGCGCTGCGCAAGCTGGAAACCAAGTGGAACGGGCAACATCACTGCCACCGCCATTTCGAACACCTGGACCATCCCATCAACTTCAACATTGGCAAGATCGAAGGCGGCGACTGGCCTTCCACGGTGCCGCCCTGGTGCGAATTCGACGTGCGCGCCGCCATCTATCCCGGTACGACGGCGGACGAAGCTCGCGCCGAAATCGACGCCTGCCTGCGCGCCGCCGTCTCCGACCCCCGCCTGGGCGGCACGCCGCCCACGGTCACCTACACCGGCTTCTACGCCGAAGGCTACGTGCTGGAAGAAGGCTCCGACGCTGAAAACACGTTGCGCGACTGCCACCGCCAGGCGTTCCAGAGCGAACTGCAAAGCTTCACGACCCCGGGCTATCTGGACGCGCGCGTCTTCGTCATCTACGGCGACATGCCCACCCTCGTCTACGGCCCGAAGTCACTGGACATCCACGGCTTTGACGAGCGCGTGCATGTAGAGTCGGTACGCCTGATCACCAAGACCATCGCGCTGTTCATCGCGCAGTGGTGCGGGGTGCAGGGGTCAAGCAAGAGCTAGCGGCCCGGCATTGCGGACTCCGCGCCTTGCGACAATGAAAATGGCCCCGAAAATATTCGGGGCCATTTTTTTTGGAGAGGCGGCTTCAGCCCCCCCTCAATTACTACTCGCCTTCCAGGTCCCATCCGGTTGCTTGCAGAACCAGAATTGCCATTTTTCCGTCGTGCTGGTGCGCGCGAAGTCCGCGACCAGGAAGCGGCAGACGCGGTCGTCTTTGACCTTGCTGGTTTGCGTGGGCGTCAGTTGTACGGTGATGGGCGCGGCGCGTTTGGGTTGGGTCTTGCTGGTCCACTCGGTGCGCTGGCCGTCGGCCGATTGGTTCAAGGCCTGCGCGATGGCTTCGTGGAAAGAGGCCCGGTCGCCGTTGGGAATTTGCGTGATGAGGGAATTGTTCAGCATCACGGGCGGTGCGGCGACCGCCGTTGTCGATACGCCGACTGCGACGAGCAATGTGGCAAGAACGCGGGTGTATTTCAAGATAGGCTCCCTGTCTGATAAGTCAGATTTTTTTTGCTGGCACTGGAGCCGATAGTACGCGAAGGTGCTGCGTTTGCCACGCCCTTGGCACGCGCAAAAAAGGCCGCCAGTTGATGGCGGCCAAGGTACAACAAGGGGAGGAGTTGATCGTTGTCAGGCAGATCAGTTGCCGTGGTAGACGCCTGCGAACGGCATGTCGTTCGGTTCGACGTTGGACACCAGGCCGGCGGCCTTGGCGGTTGCCAGTTCAGCCTGGACGTCGGCGCGGGTCTTGCCCGATTGGGGGCCGCCGTAAACGCCTTGGAAGGGCACGTTGTTCGGTTCTACGTTGGTCACCAGGCCAGCGGCCTTGGCGGCGGCCAGTTCGGCCTGCACCTGGGCGCGGGTCGGGCCTTCGTATTGGGTGCCGTACACACCTTGGAACGGCACGTTGTTCGGTTCGATGTTCTGCGATGCGTAGGCGCCGGCGCTCAGGGCGGCGAAGGACAACATTAGAGCGGTAGCGAGGGTCTTCTTCATGGTAAATCTCCGATTTCAAGAGCCTAGGGTGCGAATCCGGCGGCCTATCCGTCGTGGTTCGTTGCTGTTTCCCGATGACTGAATTCTGCGCCGATTAGGGGTAGGGATAAACCCTAGTATCCGTAAAAGATATTTCCATAAATGGAAGAATACTGTTCGATTTAAGGAATAGATTCCACCTATGGAATCGATAACGCCGTCGCCCACGTCATAGAGGAGCCCGCATGGAAAAGGTCCGGCTGACCGGTGAAAAAGCCACGTTGTTGATCACGCTTTATGCGAAGGCGGCAGAGAGCCAGCTGCCGGGATCGGTGTTACAGGATGGATACGCCGCCGACGCGGTGGCGCGGCTGGACCATGATTTTTCGGCGTTGCGCATGAGCCGCGACGCCATGATCGGCCTGTCGATGCGGGCCCATACGCTGGATGGCTGGGTGCGGCAGTTCCTCGCCGCGCATCCCGACGCGACGGTGTTGCATCTGGGATGCGGGCTGGACAGCCGGGTGTACCGGGTGGACCCGTCGCCCCAGGTGGCGTGGTTCGACGTGGATTACCCCGAGGTGATTGCGTTGCGGCGCGCGCTGTATCCCTCACGCGCCTGCTGCGAACTGATCGGTACGGCGCTGTCGGAACTGGATTGGTTGACGCGCATACCCGCCGACCGGCCGACGCTGGTGGTGGCCGAAGGGCTGCTGCTGTATCTGCACGAAGATGAGGTGCTGCAATTGCTGCGGGTGATCACCACGCAGTTCCCGTCGGGCGAAGTGCTGTTTGACGCTTATTCGCGGATGGGGCTGGCGCTGGCGTCGCGCAACCACATGTTCCGCGCGACCGGCGCCGCGATGCGCTGGAGCCTGGCCGACCCGCAGCATCTGGAAGCGCAGGTGCCGGGCCTGCGCCTGCGCACCGAGCAGGCCGTCTATGACGAGACGGGCGAGACGCAATGGACGAGGTTCAGCCGGCCAGCCCGCATGGGAATATGGTTGATGCGGCGCGTGCCGGCGCTACGCCGTCTGGGGCGCTTGCTGCGCTATGGTTACTGACGCGGCCGAGCCTCAGTAATGAGGCGGTAGCTCGTCGCGCAGGCTGCGAAAGGGGGCAGCGCCTTCGGGCGCCTGTTGGCGCAGGTCGGCCACTTCGCGTTGCAGTCGATCTATCTGCTGTTGCTGGCGGACGATAATCTGGTTCAGTTGTTCCAACAGATCATCCG
This sequence comes from Achromobacter piechaudii NBRC 102461, assembly GCF_001571245.1. Taxonomy (GTDB): domain Bacteria; phylum Pseudomonadota; class Gammaproteobacteria; order Burkholderiales; family Burkholderiaceae_B; genus Achromobacter; species Achromobacter piechaudii. Next base: position 877,565 of record NZ_BCTK01000006.1, read on the forward strand.
CAAAGCTGGACTTGATTTCCAGCTCTTGCAGGCGGCGTTCTATGTCTTGCGTGGGTTCCATGGCGGCTATTAGAACCTATTCCCGAGGCGGATTTCCAATGGCCGCAGGATCTTTCAGGCATGTGTACAAGGAGACATCGGTGACGGAGCAGGCGGGGCAGCACGCGGGCATGCAGACCACAAACGCCGAACGCTGGCACGGGCAGCGCGGGCTGCGGCGGGGCTTGCGGTGGTTGGCGCAGGGATCGCTGGCGGCGGGCCTGGCCAACAGCGCCTGGGCGCAGGCGGTGGACGCTACGCTGGCGCCTGTCGTCGTGACCGGCACTCGCCTGGGCACCTCGGTGCTGGACACGCCCGCCTCGGTGGACGTGATCGACGGCGCGGTGATGCGCCAGGGGCAGCAGCGCATCAACCTGTCGGAAGGGTTGGCGGGTGTGCCGGGCCTGCAAATCCAGAACCGCCAGAACTACGCGCAGGACCTGCAGATTTCCAGCCGGGGTTTCGGTGCGCGATCCACGTTTGGGGTGCGCGGCGTGCGGCTGTATGTGGACGGCATTCCGGCCACGATGCCGGACGGGCAGGGGCAGACGTCCAACATCGACATCGCCTCGCTTGCCCGGGTGGAAGTCATGCGCGGGCCATTCTCGGCGCTATATGGCAATTCGTCGGGCGGTGTGATCCAGGCCTATACCGAAGACGGCGCATCGCCGCCGTCGCTGTCGGCCAATGGATGGGGCGCCAGTTACGGCACGTGGCGTTATGGCGTGCTGGCCAGCGGCGTTGCGGGTCAGGGTCAGGGTCAGGGCGAAGGCGATCTGGACTACGTCTTGAGCGCCACCCGCTTCACAACCGACGGCTATCGCGATCACAGCGCCGCCAGAAAGAATCTGGCCAACGCCAAGCTGGGCTTGCAGCTGGATGACGCCAGCCGCCTGACCATCGTGCTGAACAGCGTCGACCTGAAAGCGCAGGACCCGCTGGGCCTGACCTGGCAGCAATTCCAGGATGACCCGCGCGCGGCGCCCTTGGCCCAGCAGTACGACACCCGCAAGACCGTGCGCCAGACGCAAGGCGGCGTGGTCTACGAGCGGCAGGTGGACGGCCGCAACACGCTGCGCCTGATGGCCTATTACGGCCAGCGCGATACGACGCAGTACCAATCGATTCCGCCAGCCGCGCAGTTGGCGCCCACGCAGGCGGGCGGCGTCATCGACCTGTCCCGCCAGTACGGCGGCGCGGACTTGCGCTGGACCTCCGAACTCGACCTGGCCGGGCGCGCGCTGACCCTGGTGGGCGGCTTCGCCTACGACGCCATGCAGGAAGACCGCAAGGGTTATCAGAATTTCACCGGCTCGGTCGCCAACCCGAACCTGGGCGTGCAAGGCGCGTTGCGCCGCGACGAAACCAACAGCGTCTACAACGCTGATCCCTATGTGCAGGCATCGTGGAAAGTGTCGCCGCGCTGGACGCTGGACGCGGGCCTGCGCTATAGCACCGTCAATTTCGATTCCAACGATCATTACATCGTCAGCGGCAATGGCGACGACAGCGGCGATGCGCGCTATCGCAAGGCCTTGCCCGTCGCGGCGGTGCGCTACGCGGCGAGCGCCGACGTCAGCCTGTACGCCTCGTATGGCCGCGGATTCGAGACGCCCACCCTGAATGAAATCTCGTACCGCCCCGGTGGCCAGCCGGGCCTGAATTTCGGGTTGGCCCCGTCACTCAGCACCAATCTGGAAGCGGGCGTGAAGGCGCGCGTGGCGGGAGGCCTGGCCACGGCCGCCGTCTTTCACACGGGCACCGACGACGAAATCGTATCGGCCGGCAGCACCGGGGGACGCACGAGCTACCAGAACGCCGGTCGCACCCGTCGCGACGGGCTGGAGCTGGGCTGGTCAGGCGAACACGCGCCGCACTGGCGCACGCAGTTTGCCTATACGTTGCTGAACGCGCGCTACGTGGACGACGGCTCGGGCGGAATCCGCGCGGGCAACAAGATACCCGGCATCGCGCGGCAAGCGCTGTTCGCCTCGTTGGCGTGGGCGCCGCCGCAAGGCTGGCAGGCGTCGGTCGAAGGCCGCGTGTTGAGCAAGATCTATGTGAACGACGCCAACGATCAGGACGCGCCCGGCTATTTCGTGGCCGCGATCAGCGCCGGCTATGTGAAGAAAATAAATGCGTGGGAACTCAACGCCTATGCGCGTGTGGATAACCTGTTCGACAAGCGTTACGTAGGTTCGGTCATCGTCAACGAGAGCAATGGCCGCTATTACGAGCCTGCTGCCGGACGCAGCCTGGGCATGGGCGTGGGCGCGACCTATCGCTTCTGAGACTGCGCGCGTTCAGTCGGGCGCGTTCGGATAGCAGATGTCGTGGTCTTCGCACTGCGGGCAGCCGGGCGCGGCGGAAGGGGGCAGGCCGGCATGCTCGCACGCGGAATAGGCCAGGAATTTTTTCCAGCGCAGGTTGCGCGAATTGCGCATCACCAGGCCCGGATAATGCCGCGCCAACAGGAAGGTGACGTCTTCGCGCCCGGACAGGCCCAGGTCGCGCCAAAGGTGGTCGGGCCGCAGGCAGGCGTGCGCCAGTACGCCGGTGACCCAAGCCGTGGTGCTGGGCTCGGGCGCGCGATAGGCTTCGAGCAGCACACGCATCAGCAGCGTGAAGCCCGGTTGCGGATCGCCCCGGCCGCTTGCCGCGTATTCAGCGTATTGCTCGATGAATTCTGCCAGCCGGGCGTCTTGCGAATCCAGCGCACCGGGGAAAAGATGATCCATCAGGTCCGCGATTTCCTGCGGGCACAAGCCGCTGCGAGCCAGATCGTGATGCGCAAGGCTGGTGCCGATCACGGTGGCGAAAAAGCCGGCGTCGGGATGGCTGGGCGGTGCGTGATGCAGCAGGGCGCGGGCAAACCGCTGGGCCGACATGGCGATGTCGGCATGGGCGGGAGTAGAAGTCAGCACGGCGTCCATGGCAGGGGTAGCGGCGTTCGCTAAAGTAATTCTGATGTTAATGAAGTCGTTATGTTGCGAAATATATATCGAAAGCTGTGTCAGGCTTGCGATATTGTGGACAAAATGGTCTCAGGACATACCCGAACGGCCGCACGGGCAAACGGCGTCGCCAGCGGCTCTACAGAGGGGGACAGGGCGCGCGAGTATCATCGGCATCCTTGCACTTACCGGGTTTCCCCTAGAATGCCGCGCAGCTTCCGTCCCGCAGTTTCCCGATTGTTTGGCGCCGTCCTGGTGGCGTTGGCGGGCGTGTCGGCGTCACCGCCGGCCGCCATGGCCTACGACGTGGGGGCCGTCATCGATGCGATGCGCCTGTCGCGCTATCCGCTGCGCGAACCGGAGCGGCGCGCGTGGGGCACCGAGAACGTCAAGGACGCGGTGCTGGTCGGACAGATGGAAAACCGGCTGTACCTGTATCGCTACGTGCGCGCGGACGGCAAGGCGTTCAACCTGGATTTCCGCTCGCAACCGCTGGTGATCGATCCATCGACCTGGACGGCAGCCAAGCAGGAAAACGTAGAGGTCAGAACCCCGCGCGAGGGGCAGACGCAATACTGGGTGGGCTACCGCTACAACGGCGAAGACGACACGCAAGCCAAGGGTTTTCTGGTCGGCCCGGACGGCGTGGCCGCGGCTGTCCAGGCGGACGCAAGCGTGGCGGTCATCACGGCCGATCGGCCCTGGACCGACGAGCGCCGGGCGCAGGCCTTGGCGACCTTGCGGCCCGCCTTGACCGACTATCCCGTGCGCCTGAAGTCGTTTCCCGCCGACGTGCGCTTTGAATATCGAACGCCCGTGTACGTGACCGCCACGTTCCGCACGCTGCATCAGGTGGCGCGCGCCATTCCGCGCGCCAAGACGGCTGAGTTCAGCCGGGCGCTGGCGGACCTGCGCCGTTTCGTGATGGAGCAGGACTACCGCGAGATCGACCCCACGGGCAAGGACCCGGACATGTTGACGGCATTGAACGACTACGGCTTCTGGCTTGCCGAGTCGGGCGATACCGAGCAGGCCGACCGCATCCTGACCGATGTGCTGCGACGCGACCCCGCGCGCACGGCGGCTTATCTGAACCGCGCCGACGCCCGCTATCAACAGCGCACCAAGACACGCGACAAGCGTGATTATTTCGAGGCGCTCGCGCGCGAGGACTATCGCCTGTACTGCTCGCGCAAGCTGGCGGCCGGTGAACCCATTCCGGCCAACATCGCCGCCCGCATCGGCGCGGCGCTGAATGAAACGTCCCTGAGCGCGCAGGTCTGCCGGCCGCGCCTGGCGATCTTCAAGGCGATCCAGTCAGACGACCTGAACGCGGTGCGCGCCGAGTTGGCGGCCGGACAGGATCCGAACGGCGTCAACGAGAACGGCACGTCGGCGCTGGCGGTGGCGGTATCGCGCAAGCAGCTGGACACGGTGCAGGTGCTGCTGGCGGCAGGCGCGCGCGCGGATGGTCCCAACAACGGCTACGTGCTGCTGGCCAGCGCGCTGCCCGACGGCCGCGACACACGCCCCGCCGAGACGCGTTACGCGCTGGCCGATGCCTTGATCGCGGCCGGCGCGCCGTTGGACACGCCCGATTCCAGCGGCATGCCGTTGCTGGTGCGGCGCATCTCGTATTCCGGCGCAGACAAGGACAACCTGAACTACCTGCTGGCCAAGGGCGCCAACCCGAACGTGCGCGAAAAGAACGGACGCTCCGCGCTGCACGCCGCCATGCAAAGCCCCAAGACCTTGTGGTTCGCCGAGGCGCTGCTGGCCAAGGGCGCGGACATCAACGCCGCCTACGTGCGCATGTACTACGGCCCGCGCGGCATGTGGGAAACGCCCTTGCTGGAAGCGCTGCGCGACAGCATAGACAAGGAATTCACGCCGACGGCGGTGTATCCGGTTTCCGAGCGCGTGAACTTCGCGCTGGCCCATGGCGCGGACCCCGCCATCGGTGGCTACAGCGCCAGCAAGACGCCCGAACGCAATGGCTTGAACGAAGCGCTGACCCTGGCCGCGCGCACCTTGCAGCCCGCGCTGGTGGACCGCCTTGCGCAAGCCGCCCAGCCACCGCGCGCCCCCTTGACGCCCGAATCGCTGTCCAGCCTGTTGATCGTGTGGAACCGGATGGAGATGGGCGCGGCCGGCAAGCCGAACGGCGAGCAGTGGGACGGCCAGCGCGCCAAGCTGCGCGCCACGGCCGAGCGCTTGCTGGCGGCCGGCGTGCCGCTGGCGCGAGCCGATGACGCAACCGGCGTGGCCAACAACAACATCGCGCCGCTCAGTCTGCCGTGGCTGCCCGACGACCTGTACCTGCAATGGCTGCAACAGGGCGCGAACCCGTCGGACAGAACGGACCCCGGCATACGCATCGAGGGCGTGGTGGACGCCGACGCCTTGCCGCTGGTGACGATGCTGCGCGTGGGCAACGAGCCCAAGGCAACGATGTTGATGGACCACGATGCGGACCTGTACCGCAGCCCGTGGCGTTGCGGCATGGCGGTGGCCGACGTGCTGGCCTGGCAATTGGGCAATAACGGCCCCATCGGCCCGACGGGGGCGCGCGCGATCCGGCAGGTGCTCGATGGCGCTCAGGGCGCGGCCAGTTGCGATCTGAATCAGCAGTCGCGCGTGCAGCCTTTCGTCGGGGTGAGCGCCCGCGATCTCGCCACGCGGGCCAACGTGAACCTGACGGTGAAAGCGCCGGGCTGATAGGCCGCGCGCAGATCGCTGCGCGGGTTGGCGGGGAGCAGGGCTGACGACGCCATGCCGGCACTCGCCGTCCTGCTCACGTTCCCGGGCAGAAAGAACCCGGGCTGGCGCAAACCCGCCGCCCGCCCACCATCCCAAATCCCCAAAAAAAACAGGCGCCCGAAGGCGCCTGCGTCTGTTGCGGCGGCCCGTCAGGGCCGGTCGCAAGCCGTCATTACATGGCGTGGCCCATGTTGACGTTCATGTTGTACAGCACCCATGCCGAACCGCCGACGATGATGGCGATGATCAGCACGGTGAAGACGAACGCGGACAGGTTGTCGCGCGATTCCTTCGAGGAACCCATGTGCAGGAAGTACACCAGTTGCACCAGCAACTGGAGCACGCACAAGGCAACCACGCCGATGATGGTGATGGTGTGCGACAGGGCGCCGTGCATCACCAGGCCGAACGAGCCGAAGGTGAGCAACAGCGAGAGCACGAAACCGATGATGTAGGACTTCAGGCTGCCGTGGTCGGCGGCGTGATCGTCGTGGCCGTGTGCGGCCGCAGCGGAGTGCGACATCAGATGGCTCCCAAAAGATAGACGAAGGTGAAGACGCAGATCCAGACGATGTCCAGGAAGTGCCAGAACAGGCTCAGGCACGCCAGACGACGCTTGTTGATCGAGTCCAGGCCATGGCGGCGGATCATGTCCAGCATCACGATGATCCAGATCAGGCCGAAGGTGACGTGCAGGCCGTGCGTGCCGATCAGCGTGAAGAACGCCGACAGGTACGCGCTGCGGCCCGGACCGGCGCCTTCAGTGATCAGGTGATGGAATTCCCAGACTTCCATCGCGATAAAGCCCGCGCCGAACAGAAACGTCACCATCAACCAGCCCATTGCGCGGGACTTGTTGTTGGCGTGCACGTTCAGGTTGGCCATGCCGAAGGTGAAGCTGGAGAACAACAGCAACAGCGTTTCGACCAGCACGAACTTCAGGTCGAACAATTCCTTGCCCGTGGGGCCGCCCGCGGTGGCGTTGGACAACACCGCGAACGTGGCGAACAGCACCGAAAAGATCAGCAAGTCGCTCATCAGATAGACCCAGAAACCGAAAACGGTCTTGGATCCATCGTCGTGATGCGCGTGATCGTCGTGACCCGCGTGGGGGTGAGTGGCTACGGCTTGAATCATGGCTCAGGCGGCCTTCTGCATTTTGTCAAAGTGAGCGTTTTCGATGCGTTCGACTTCCGCGGCCGGGACCCAGTAATCGACGTCGCGATCGTAGGCGCGGGCGATGAACGAACCGACCATGCCGACGAAACCGGCGATGGCGAGCCACCAGATGTGCCAGATCAGCGCGAAGCACATCACCAGGCCGAACAGGCCGATGTATACGCCGGCGCCGGTGTTCTTCGGCATGTGGATGTCTTCGTACTTGGCCGGGCGCTTGTAGGCCTTGCCGCTTTGCTTGTCTTCCCAGAACTGGTCCAGCTCATCGACGTGAGGAACGTGGGCGAAGTTGTAGAAAGGAGCGGGCGACGAAATCGACCATTCCAGGGTACGGCCATCCCAGGGATCGCCGGTGACGTCCTGGTTCTGCTTGCGTTGGCGAACCGACACGAACACTTGCTGCAACAGGAACCAGATGCCCAGCATGATCAGCGCGGCGCCAGCCAGCGCGACCAGCAGGTACGGCTGCCATTCCGGGTTGTCGTAGTGGTTCAGGCGACGCGTCATGCCCTTGAAGCCCAGGATGTACAGGGGCATGAAGGCCATGAAGAAGCCGACGAACCAGCAGTAGAACGAGTAGCGGCCCAGGCGCTCATTCAGCGTGAAGCCGAACGCCTTGGGGAACCAGTAGGTCATGCCCGCGATACAACCAAACACCACGCCACCGATGATGGTGTTGTGGAAGTGGGCGATCAGGAACAAGCTGTTGTGCAGCACGAAGGACACGCCGGGGATGGCCAGCATCACGCCGGTCATGCCGCCGATGACGAAGACGATCATGAAGCCCAGCGTCCACAGCACCGGCGTCGTGATGCGCAGGCGGCCGCGGTAGATGGTGAACAGCCAGTTGAAGATCTTCGCGCCCGTCGGGATCGAGATGATCATCGTCGCTATGCCGAAGAAGGCATTGACGTTGGCCCCCGCACCCATGGTGAAGAAGTGGTGCAGCCAGACCAGGAACGACAGCACGCCGATGGCGGCCGTGGCGTAAACCATGGACTTGTAGCCGAACAGGGTCTTGCGGGCGAAGGTGGCGACGATTTCCGAATACACGCCAAACGCCGGCAGCACCAGGATGTAGACCTCGGGGTGGCCCCAGATCCAGATCAGGTTCACGTACATCATGACGTTGCCGCCCATGTCGTTCGTGAAGAAGTGCGTGCCCAGGTAGCGGTCCATGGTCAGCAGCGCAAGCGTTGCAGCCAATACGGGGAAGGCGGCGACGATCAGCACGTTGGTGACCAGCGAGGTCCACGTGAAGATCGGCATCTTCATCAGGCTCATGCCCGGTGCGCGCATGCGCAGGATGGTGACGATGAAGTTGATGCCGCTAAGTGTGGTGCCCAATCCGGAGATCTGAAGCGCCCAGATGTAGTAGTCCACCCCGACGCTTGGGCTGTAGTCCAACCCTGACAGCGGCGGATAGGCGAGCCAGCCGGTCGCGGCGAATTCGCCCACGAACAGCGAGATCATCATCAGTGCGACGCCAGCGCCGAACAGCCAGAAGCTCAACGAGTTCAGGAACGGGTAGGCCACGTCGCGCGCGCCGATCTGCAGCGGCACCACGATGTTCATCAGCCCGGTAATGAAAGGCATCGCCATGAAGAAAATCATGATGACGCCGTGGGCGGTGAAGATCTGGTCGTAGTGGTGCGGTGGCAGGAAGCCGGCAGAGTCGGCGGAAGCGACCGCCAGCTGCGTACGCATCATGATGGCGTCGGCAAAGCCGCGCAGCAGCATGATCAGGGCGACGATGATGTACATCACGCCGATGCGCTTGTGATCCACGGACGTCAGCCATTCCGTCCAGAGGTACTTCCACTTGCCGAAGTAAGTGATGGCGCCGAAGACCGCTAGGCCTCCCAGGCACACGGCGGCCAGCGTAACCATGACGATAGGTTCATGGTACGGAACGGCCTCGAGGGTGAGTTTCCCGAGCATTGTTAGTTAATTCCTGCGATCAGATTGTTCGACGTGGACGTGCACGTGGCGGAGTCCACACCGGCCATCTTGGACATCGTGCTGCCCAAGACGAAATCAAACATGGCGGGAGGCGCCGACGAATACTTGACGACCGGGTTGCGTTCGCTGCGCTTGGTCAGCTCTGCATAGACTTCGGGGGTCAGGGCCGTGGGAGCCGCCTTGGCTTCCTTGATCCAGTTGTCGAACCCTTCCTGCGACATGGCGATGGCCTTGAAGCGCATGCCGGAGAAACCGGCGCCGCTGTAGTTGGCCGAGATACCGGCGTAGGTGCCGGCTTCGCGCGCATTCAGGTGCAACTTCGTTTCCATGCCGGCCATCGAGTAGATCTGGCTGCCGAGCTGCGGAATGAAGAACGAGTTCATCACCGAGGCCGACGTGATCCGGAAGTTGACCGGGACGTCCACGGGGAACGCGATCTCGTTGACCGTGGCGATGTCGTATTCGGGATAGATGAACAGCCACTTCCAATCCAGCGACACCACCTCGATGGTGACGGGCTTGTGTTCGGATACGAGCGGCTTGTAGGGATCCAGCGCGTGCGTGGAGCGCCAGGTGATCACGGCAAGAATCGCCACGATGATACAAGGAACGGTCCAGACCACGATTTCGATCGCCGTGGAGTGAGCCCACTTGGGCTGGTAGTCAGCTTTGGTATTGGATGCGCGGTATTTCCAGGCAAAAGCCAGGATCATGACGATGACCGGAATCACGACGATGAGCATGAGCCCCGTCGCCGTGAACAGCAAAGTCTTTTCCTGGGCGCCAATATCTCCCTTGGGGGAGAGGATTTCCATGTTGCAGCCGCCAAGCAGCATGACCGCGCCGACGCCAAAAATGCGCGTAAGGGTCGCAAGGAGGGGGTGTTTCACGTACAGCCTTGGATGGAAGGTGGGAAATGCTGCATAGCAGCGGGGCGAAATGCTGCCAAGCAGCAACGTCCATCCTATCGGCTTGATATCCATCAAGCATGCGACGAAAGGTCGCATTGCCTGGGAGGAATCTGTCCTCATGGGAACAGATTCAGGGTTTTCCTAGGGGAGCAATCGCCCCGGAGGAGGTGCAGGGGGTGCGACGATATGTCGCACCTGCACATGGGGTGTTGTAAAGATGTATCGCACCCGCACAAATCAATCCACGAGCACTTCGCGCTCCGGCCCCGGTTTTTTTGCCAGCTTGCGCTGAAGCGACCGGCGGTGCATGCCCAAGAGGCGCGCCGCTGCCGAAACGTTGCCGCCAGTTTCGTGGAGCGCCTGGTGAATGTGCTCCCATTCTAGGCGGTGCAACGGTGTCATGGTCGTTTCGATGGTAACGGATTCTGGCTTCACCAAGCCCAGGGTGCGCAGGATCATCGGCGCCGTGGCGGGCTTGGGCAGGTAGTCGTCCGCGCCGCGCTTGATGGCCTCGACGGCGGTGGCCACGCTGGCGTAGCCGGTCACCAGCAGGATGCGCATGTCGGCGCGCAGGGCGCGCAGCGGGCGGATCAGCGTCAGGCCGGAGTCTTCGCCCAGGCGCAGGTCCACCAGCGCGAAGGCCGGGCGGATTTCCTCGGCCACGCGCAAGGCTTCGGCGATGCCCGTGGCGGTGCGGGTTTCCAGGCCGCGACGCGACAGGCTGCGCTGCAGGGTGCGCACGTACAGTTCGTCGTCGTCGATCAGAAGGCCAAGGTCGGTAGGGTTCATCACTTCAAGTTCCGGGGTTGCCCAGGGGCAGGTAAAAGCGGATGCGGGTGCCTCCCCCAACGGCGGCGGTCATGGTCATTTCGCCCCCCAGCTGTTCGACGGTGGCGTGCGACAGCGCCAGGCCCACGCCCAGCCCTCCCGGCTTGCCGCTGTTGAACAGGCTGGTCGCGGGCAGCAGGGTCTGGTCGGGGTCGAAGCCCCGTCCGTAATCCCGCACTTCGCCACGCAGGGCGCCATAGCCATATTCCAGATGCAGATCCACGCGCGGGTTGTCGGCGGCTTCGCCGGCATCCGCTGCGTTGTTCAGAAGGGCTTGCAACAAATGCGCGATCGCCGGATCCACCCGCAGGCTGGTGGGCAAAGTGCCCGAGCGTTGCAGGTCGATCGTCGGCCGGATCAGCCGCCATTGACCGACCACGCGCACCAGATCCACGGCGGTTGGGACAGCCAGATTGCGGATGCGTTCCCGGCAAAGTGCCAGCAATTGGCTCAGGGTGGACACGTCTTCGCGCAGCTCCTCGTCCTTGACCTCGGCGGCGATCTCGTCGGCCAAGAGGGTCATGGTGGCCAGCGGGGTGTTCAATTCATGCGCCATCGCGGCGGCATGGGTGGCCAGCGCGACGATGCCTTCGTTGCGCGTGAAGCGTTCGCGCAGCCGGGCAAGCTCGCGCTCGCGGGCGCGCAGGTCCGAGGCCAGGCGGGTGGAGAACACCAGCACCACGACCACCGAAATCAGGAAGTTGGCGCCCAGCCCCCACAGCAGCAGCGAATGCGTGTCCACGTCGCCGCGTAAGGGCTGGCCGAAGATGGCCGCCGCCGCATAGCCCGAAATGCCCGCCAGCGCGGCCGCCAGCGCCCAGTTGCGCGGCAGGGCCAGCGCCGCCAGCGCGGTCAGGATCAGGAACATCATGCCGAACGGGTTGCTGATGCCGCCGCTCCAGCCAATCATCCAGGACAGGGCGGCCATGTCCACCAGCAGATGGCCGAATGCCGTGGCGTGGGACAGGTCGCGGGGATGGCGCAGCCGCAGGCTGGCGTAGGCGTTGAAGCCGATCAGCACGCCCACGCCGATCCACAGAGGCTCAAGCGGCAGGGCAAGGCCCAGCACGCTGCTGGCCAACAGGATGGTGGCGGCTTGGCCGGCGATGGCGAGCCAGCGCAGGCTGCAAAGGGTACGCAGGAATGAAAAGGCGGAACTACCGGGCATATCCAGACACAGAGTTGCCGGCGAGCCCGCCGGCGGGTCAAGCGCCCGGCGGCGCGGAACGCAGGCATCCGGCGCGCGGCGCGGAAGGCCGGCTGCCGCCGGGCCTGGGGTCAGGCGCCGACGGTGGATGTGCTGGCATTGTATGGCGATTCAGCGGGATACGCTGGCGGTGGGGGCATATGTGCGTCCCCAATAAACAGCGGCGGTCGGTTGGCTAGTGGATGTCAGACATGCCGCTGTGCGCCATGGCCGGGGGCGGATAGTCTTCCTCGTCGGACGCCATCTGGCCCTGCATCTGCGCCTGCTGCAATTCCTGGTCGACCTGCGCGCGGCTTTCCGAGGGGCCCGTGGCCATCGCGGGGGGATAGTCTTCCTGGCCGAAGCTGTACTGGCCGTGGGCCTTGGCCTGCGCCAGTTCCTGTTCGACCTGATCGCGCGACTTGGCGACCGGTGCCGGGTAGGCGACGCGCCAGTCTCCGTAGAGATCACGCTTGTACTGGGGGGCTTGCGCCGACGGTTGGGCTTGGACCGCGCCCGCAATGCTCAAGCCAGCGCACAGCAATAGGGTAGTGGTGAGGGTCTTCATGTAACGCTCCTGGCAAACAAAGCCTGCGGCCAGTGTGGCCGCGCCGTCGCCCGCGATGCTCCGTCGGACGATTTCCTGGATGTGCAATGCCTGGCCGGGCACATGAAAACGGCGCGCGTCCGGTCTTTTCGATTCGACCGGACGCGCGCCGTGGCGTTGCAGGAAAGCGGGCGGGGCGGCCCGAAAGGTATTTCAGCCGTGCAGCACAGGTGTCATTGTGCTTTCAACGGGCTGCCCGCGTGGCGCTGCCTCTATATATAGAGAGGCGGTCAGTGCCCGTGCGAGGCGGGCGCGGCGCCAGCCTTCGCATTCAGCGCGCGCGCCTCGGCCGTGACCGGCACGCGGTGTTGCTGCTGCTGCGCGTCTTCCACGATCAGGGTCAGCGCAACGTGGTCGCCCGGGGTGATCTGGCGGGCCAGGTCGATCAGCATGACGTGATAGCCGCCCGGCTTGAGCTCCACCTTCTGGCCGGCAGGCAGGTCGATGCCCGCCACTTGCCGCATCTTCATCACGTCGTCCTGCATGGCCATTTCGTGCACTTCCACGTGCTTGGCGGCGTCGGACTCCACGGCGACCAGGCGGCCCGGCGTGGGCGAGGTCAGTTGCATGAAGACGCCGGTGGCGTGCTGGTTCGGCACGGTGGCGCGCACCCATACGTCTTCTGCCTTGACGGCGTCCTGCGCCAGCGCGGCGGGGGCAAAGCCGGCCAACGCGGTCAGGGCGATGGCGGCGGCCAGGGATTTGAGCGAGAGCTTGTTGGTGTGGGTCATGAGAATTCCTATGTCTTTATATATAAGGAGGGGCTGCGTCGCGGCGGCGTCACAGCACGGTGCGCAGATCTTCCACGCACTCTTGGGCGCTCTGCTGGTGGCGCAAGGCCACGCGCAGCTTGCCCTGGGCGTCGATGAGGTAGGTCAGCGCGGTGTGGTCCATGGTGTAGGACGAGCCCGTGGGCACCTTCTGATAGAACACCTTGAACGACTGGGCGGCGGCGCGCGTCTGTTCGGCGTTGCCGCGCAGACCCACGAAGCCGGGGTCGAACGCCTGCGTGTAGGCGGCCAGGATCTCGGGCGTGTCGCGCTCGGGGTCTACGGTGATGAACAGCACACGCAGCTTGTCGGCGTCCGCGCCCAGCAGCGCCTTGATCTCCAACGCGCGCGTCAGCGCCGTCGGGCAGATGTCGGGGCACTGCGTGAACCCGAAGAACAGCATGATGGGGTGGCCGCGATAGTCGGCCAGCGTGCGCATCTGGCCGCTGGTGTCTTGCAGTTGGAAGTCGCCCGTCGGCATGCTGGACAGATCCATGCCATGCAGCTTGGGAGCAGCGGGGCCGCAACCGGTAAGCGCCAGCAGGGCCAGTGAGGACAGCAGCAGGCGTCGGCGCGGATCGGGCGCGTGCAGGGGCGTCGCGCCGGACGGCGCGAACAGGGTAGGGAAACGCATGAAAACCTCTTGGGGTGACGAGTCGGCAAAGCGCGCGGCAGGGCCGTGCGCATCAGGCGGAAGTCAGACCCAGGATGGCGGGGCGCGCGAACCCAGCGGCGGGCCATGCGCGGCCAGCGCTGGCAGTGCGCGGTAAGCGGGTGGGGGCGGCGCGTAGCGGCCCACGGGCAGAACGATGGGGGTGATGAAGGGCAGGGGCGCGGGCGCCACATGCGCCAGCAAGCCGAACGGACACTGCGCGCCGGTCTCGGCGGCGTCGTGCCCGGTCTTGCCGCCAGGCTCGCCGCCCAGCGCCAGGCTCAATGTGGATAAGTCGCCCGCCGAGGAACAGAACGTGACTTCAAGCCGGCCATCGTGCAGCGCCCGCACGTCGGGCATGTAGCCGGCCGGCACCAGCGCGCGCAAGGTCAGGGCCAGAAGCGCCAGCCACAGCACGCCGCGAACGCGCGCGGCGCTTTCCAGGCGGAAGAGGCGGGTCAGGTCGGACATGGCGGCATTCTAGTTCACGCGCTGCGACCAGTCGCCTGCGTCCCGGCGTCGCACCAGCAAGTTGGGAAGCACCCGTAACAGGCAGAGCGGATTTCTGGCGGTCGTGTCGGTCATACCCATGTCGGTCCTTGCAAACGCTTTGATTCTTGATGGCTCGGGGCCTGGTGATTCGCGGCTTATACATTCCCCGGGGCGCGGTCGCGTATCGCTTGCTTGCACCGGCGCGCGAAAATCTTGGTACCCTTGAACGCAAATTCGTTCAACCCGCCATGTCCGCGCCCCAGGTTTCAGTGCTTTCCTTGCCCGTTCAGACCCTGCCTCCGACTCTTTGCGAAACTGCCCGTGATCCGGCGCGCTTGCGGCCTTTGGCCCGGCTATGGATGCTGGCGTGCATCGTGGCCTTGCTGGCGCTGTTGGCGGCTTGCGGCACCACCAAGGTTCAGCCCGGCTACTACCGTGTGCAATCGGGCGACACGCTTACGCAGATTGCGCGCAAGCAAGGCACCTCGGTCAGCAATCTTGTGCGCTGGAACAGCCTGTCCAATTCCAATTCCATCGAAGTGGGCCAGGTGCTGCGGGTTGAGCCGCCGGCCGGGCAGGCGCGCACATCCGCACCCAGCAAGTCGGCGTCGAAACCGGCGTCATCGTCGCGCTCCGGCACATCGACCGCCAAGCGGCGCACGGCGCCACCCGGCGCGATCTCGCTGGTGTGGCCGGCTGCCGGCAAGGTCACTCGTGGCTACGACGGCGGCGGCTCGAACGGCATCGTCATTTCCAATTCCGCCGGCACGCCCGTCGTGGCAGCCGCTGGCGGCACCGTCGCCTATTCGGGCAGCGGCCTGCGCGGCTACGGCCATCTGGTGATCGTCAAGCACAACGCCAGCTTCCTCAGCATCTATGCCCACAACAGCAAGCTGCTGGTCAAGGAAGGGCAAAGCGTGAAGCAGGGGCAGAAGATCGCCGAAATGGGCAACAGCGACAGCAAGCAGGTTGGGCTGTATTTCGAATTGCGCTACGACGGCCAGGCCGTCGACCCGGCTGGAAATTTACCGCCTAAATGATCTAAGGTGTCTGAAGACACCCTCGATGTTGAAAGATGTCTGAAGAAGCGACGCGTGTTGCACCCGCCGCCAGATACCCCTCATAGCGCCTGAGCATCCTGGGTCAGCGTTGAAATGAACGTGGCCGTGCGCGGGTCTTCCGGACGCGCGAAGATCGTGCGGGACTCGCCGGCTTCCACCACCACGCCATCCAGCAAAAACACGACTTCGCGCGACACGCTGGCCGCCAGGCGCAGGTCGTGAGTGGCCATCAGCATGGTCATGCCTTCGGCGGCAAGCTGACGCAGCACGTCCACCACTTCGGCCGCCAGGCCGGGATCCAGCGCCGACGTGGGTTCATCGCAAAGCAGCACGCGCGGCGCGGGCGCCAGCGCGCGGGCGATGGCCACGCGCTGCTGCTGGCCGCCCGACAGATTGGCGGGCCAGGCATCGGCCTTTTCCGACATGCCCACTTTTTTCAGCAGTTCCTCGGCGCGCGCACGGGCCTTGTCCAGCGGCCACTTCTGCACTGTCAGCAAGCCTTCCATCACATTGCCGATCACGGTCTGATGCGGGAACAGCTGAAAGTTCTGGAACACCATGCCGGTCTGCTTGCGCACGCGCTGCACCTGATCGCGCGCCAGCTTCATGCCGGGTTCGAAATGCACGGTTTCCGGTCCGATGGAAAGCGTGCCCCGGTCGGGCACTTCCAGCAGGTTCACGCAACGCAGCAGCGTGCTCTTGCCGCTGCCCGACGGGCCGATCAGCGCAGTGACGCTGCCTTCGGCGATGGTGACGTCCACCTCTTTCAGCACCCGATTGCCACCAAAGGATTTTTCGATTTGCTGCAGGTGGATCATCGCGTCTTCTCGGAAAACACCGCGTGTTGGCCAAAGCGCCGTTCCAGTCGGACTTGCGCGGCCGACAATACGGAACTGAACACCAGATAGATCAGCGCGGCTTCGGTGTAGAGGATCAAGGGTTCATAGGTGACCGCGGCGATGCGCTGGGCCGCCTGGAATATTTCCGGCACCGTCAGCACCGCGGCCAGCGACGTGTCCTTGACCAGCGCGATGAACGAGTTCGACAAGGGCGGCACCGCCACGCGCGCGGCCTGCGGCAGGATCGTGCGGCGCAGCGCCTGCCCGCGCGTCATGCTCAGGGAGTACGCGGCTTCCCATTGCCCCTTGGTGATGGATTCGATGGCGCCGCGTATGACTTCGGAGTTGTACGCGCCCACGTTCAGCGTGAAGCCGATCAGCGCGGCCGGCAGCGGGTCCAGCACGATGCCCACGCTGGGCAGGCCGTAGAAGATCACGAACAGCTGCACCAGCAGCGGCGTGCCACGGATCAGCCACACATAGAACCGCACCAGCGCCACCAGCGGCGCCGGCCCGAACAGCCGGATCAGCGCCACCACGAACGCCAGCGCCAGCCCCAGCGCGAACGACATCAAGGTCAGCGGAACGGTGAACACCAGCCCGGCGTGCAGCAGCGGCCAGAATGAATCGGCCATCAACTGCACCCAGGCCGGCACGGTCCAGGACCCGATCTGCGCCAGCAGCCAGTCCGGCAGCACGGCCTGTAGCCAGGAGGGTAGCGTCATGAGGGTGCGCGCCGCTTATTGCGTCGACAGGTCCGTGCCGAAGTATTTGACCGAGATGGTCTTGTAGGTGCCGTCTGCCTTGATGTCCGCCAGCGCCTTGTTGATGGCGGCCTGCAATTCCGGATTGCCCTTGCGGATCAGCACGCCCGAATTGCTGAATTCGGCGGTCTTGTCGGTAGCGGCGATCTTGACCTTGGCGTTCGGCTTTTGCTTCTTGAAGTCCAGGAACGACAGGTTGTCATTCACGGTGGCTTCCACGCGGCCCGAAGTCAGCAGGTCGATGGCTTCGTTAAAGCCCTGCACCGCGACCACTTCCGCGCCATGGCTTTGCGCCAGCTTGCCGAAATTGCTGGTCAGCGTGTTGGCGGACTTCTTGCCCTTCAGGTCGTCGAATGACTTGATGCTGGTGTTGTCGTCGCGCACGATCAGCACGGCGGCCGACGAGATGTACGGATCGGAAAAGTCGTATTTGGCTTTGCGCGCATCGGTGATGCCCACTTGATTGATCACCGCGTCATAGCGCTTGGCGTCCAGCCCGGCGATCAGCCCGTCCCACTTGCCTTCGACGAACTGGGCTTTCACGCCCAGGCGTTCGGCAATGGCGCGCCCAATGTCCACGTCAAAACCGGTAAGCTGCCCCGATGCGTCGTGGAAGGTGAAGGGGGCGTAGGTGCCTTCGGTGCCTATCTTGAAAGTGCCCGCCGATTTGATCTGCTCCAACCCGGATTGGGCATGAGCGGCGGTCAGGGCGGCGGCCTGGATAAGGCCGGCGATGAACAACGAGCGGAAGAGTTTCATGGCAATGCTCCGGAAGATCGGTGTCATTTGGGAGGGCACCCGCAAACAGCATGTCCTCCGTCGTAGCCGCACTCTAGCAACGCGCCTATTTTTCCACAAAGCATAAGGAATAGTAAAAATATAGCTGCGAGTCATTAACAGGTGTCCGACCGCATGGGGCGTTCGGGGTCTTGGTGTGATGCGATATCTGAATGGAGATCGGCGTGGAACAGCGATGGAACAGGCGGGCATTCATGGCGGCGGCGGCAGGCGCGGCGGCATTTGCGGGGAGCATGCCGGCGCAAGGCTCCAATGGCACGAGCGGCTCGCGGCGCATGCCGGGCTCGGGCAGCATCACCGACGTTAAAGGCCTGCGCGTCGGCCACTACACCGACACGCGCCGCCCCACGGGCTGCACGGTCATCATTGCCGAAGCGGGCGCGACGGGCGGCGTGGATGTGCGGGGCGCTGCCCCTGGCACGCGTGAAACCGATCTGCTCAACCCCGTCAACATGGTGGAAAAAGTGCATGCCATCGTGCTGGCGGGCGGCAGCGCTTTTGGCCTGGACGCGGCGACCGGCGTGATGCGCTATCTGGAAGAAAAAAAGATCGGTTTTGACGTCGGCGTGGCGCACGTACCCATCGTGCCGTCGGCCATCCTGTTCGACCTGGGGGTGGGCGATGCGTCGATCCGGCCGGACGCGGCGGCCGGCTACCAAGCCTGCAAATCCGCATCGACCGATGCGTCCGAAGAAGGCAACGTCGGCGCGGGTGCGGGTGCCACCGTCGGCAAGCTGTACGGTCCGCAGCGCGCCATGAAGGGCGGCCTGGGCAGCGCGTCGCTGACCGTTGCGGGCGTGACCGTGGGCGCCATCGTCGCGGTGAACGCGGTGGGCGACGTGCTGGACCCGAACACCGGCCGCATCCTGGCGGGCGCGCGTACGGCCGACGGCAAGCAACTGCTGGACACCCGCGCCGCCATCCTGGCCGGCGACCTGCCGCGCGCGATGCGCGCCGGCACCGCGACCACGATCGGCGTGGTGGCCACCGACGCCACGCTGACCAAGGCGCAGGCGCAGAAAATCGCGGGCATGGCCCACGATGGCCTGGCGCGCAGCATCAACCCCATCCACACCATGCTCGACGGCGACACGATCTTCGCGCTGGGCACCGGCACGTCGGGCAAGCCCGGCAACGTGATGCTGCTGGGCGTGATGGCGGCCGAGGCCATGGCCATCGCCGTGCAGCGCGCCATTCTGGCCGCACGCGCGGTGGAAGGGTTTCCCGCCGCGGTGGACTACATCGCCTGACCCGTCGCCGGTGACGTCAAGCTGTCACACGGCGCGCCCATGCTTGGAGCCGCAGTCATGGCTCCAACGCAGGGGAGGGCACGCATGTACGAAGGCGAACGATTCAATGGCGCGACGCATCTGGCGGGCCTGGGATTGGCGGTGGCTGCCTCCGGCGCGCTGATATTGCGGGCAGCCGAATTGAAGGTGGACGCGCGGCAGGTCATCAGCTGCGCGGTATTCGCGGCGTCGATGATCGCGGTCTATGCGTCCTCGGTGCTGTATCACTGCACGCGCGGCCGCGACAAAGCGCGCTGGGCCAAGGCCGATCACTGCGCCATCTACCTGTTGATCGCCGGCACCTATACGCCGCTTGCCTTCGGGCCGGTCGAGCATTTCTGGGGCGCGGTCATGGGCGTGGCGATCTGGCTGTTGGCGGCGGTCGGCATCGGCCGCGAACTCTGGTGGGCGCGCGGCGCGCCGCCAGCGCTGCCGCTGTACCTGGCGATGGGCTGGCTGGGCGTGCTGTTCGCCGCGCCGATCGCGGGGGCCTTGTCATCGGCGGGCCTGGCCTGGTTGCTGGCGGGCGCGGCGGCCTACACGGTCGGCACGCTGTTCTACGTGAACGACAAACGCTGGCGGCACGCCCACGGCATCTGGCACCTGTTCGTCATGGGCGGCTCGGCCTGCCATTTCGTGACGGTGTTCGGCTTCTTGCGCCACGGCGCGCAGGCTTGAGCCGACCCGGGCGCGATCTCCTCTAGCGCCAGGCGGCCAGCGGCAGCATGCCGCCCCGGTCTTTCACTTTGCGCATGACGATATGCGAACAAAGATCGCGCACGCCCGCGATCTTGCTCAGTTTGTCTTCGACGAATTGCGAGAACGCCGCAAGATTGCGCGTGCGCACCGACAGGATGTAGTTCGAGGCTCCCGTCACGATGCTGGCTTCGGTGATCTCGTCGTGCGCCGCGATGCCGGCCAGAAAGGTCTCGTGCCAGCCCGGACGCGACTGGTCCAGCGTGACGTGGACGATGGCCTCCAGTTCGAAGCCGAGCTTGTCGGCGTCCAGCACGGCGCGGTAGTGGCGGATGAAACCGCCTTCTTCCAGCGCTCGTACGCGTCGCAGGCAGGCCGACGGCGACAGCGCCACCTGTTCCGCCAGGTCCTGATTGCTGAGTTGGCCGTTCTCTTGCAGGCGGTAGAGAATGCGCTGGTCGATGGCGTCTAAGGGCATGATGCAATCCAATTCGAAAAACGGACTATCGGTGCAATTAAATGCGGAATCCTAGGGTAAGCCGCGCCTGGGTTTGCAATTTTTCCGCTTGATGGCGCTGCTATCCTGTTCCCAGCATATTGCCCGAAGGAGCATCGCATGACCACCCGCGAAGACTGCGTCGCCGCAGACCGGAAAGACCCCCTGGCCCCCCTGAAAGACCGTTTCGAACTGCCGCCCGGCGTGCTCTACATGGACGGCAATTCCCTGGGCGTGATGCCCAAGGGCGCGGCCGCGCGCGCAGCCGGCGTCATCACGCAGGAATGGGGCACCGACCTGATCCGCAGCTGGAACACCGCCGGCTGGTTCGAACTACCCGCCCGCCTGGGCGACAAGCTGGGCAGCCTGCTGGGCGCGCGCGAAGGCGAACTGGTCGTCACCGACACCACTTCTCTGAACATCTTCAAGGCGCTGGCCGCCGCGCTGCGCATCCAGCAGCACAAGCAGCCCAAGCGCCGCGTCATCCTGTCCGAACGCGACAACTTCCCGACCGACCTGTATATGGTCCAGGGCATGATCGACCTGCTCCAGCAGGGCTACGAAATGCGCCTGATCGACGACGAACTGCCGCTGGACAAGGCGCTGGACGAATCGGTCGCGGTGATGCTGCTGTCTCATGTGAATTACCGCAGCGGCCAGATGCACGACATGGCCAGCGTGACCGCGCTGGCGCACGAGCGCGGCGCGCTCACCATCTGGGACCTGGCGCATGCGGCCGGCGCGGTGCCGGTGGACCTGAACGGCGCCAACGCCGACTTCGCCGTGGGCTGCACCTATAAATACCTGAACGGCGGTCCGGGTTCGCCGGCCTTCATCTGGGTCGCGCCGCGCCATACCAAGAATTTCTGGCAGCCGCTGTCCGGCTGGTGGGGCCACACGCGCCCGTTCGACATGGCGGTGGCCTACGAGCCGGCCGGCGGCATCCGCCGCTATTTGTGCGGCACGCAGCCCATCGTGTCCCTGTCGTTGGTGGAATGCGGACTTGACGTCGCGCAATCGGCCGACATGGCGCAGGTGCGCGAAAAGTCGCTGGCGCTGGGCGACCTGTTCATTGCGCTGGTCGAACAGCGCTGCGAAGGCCATCCGCTCAAGCTCGTCACGCCGCGCAACCATGCCGAACGCGGCAGCCACGTGAGCTTCCTGCATCCCAACGGCTACGAGGTCATGCAAGCCCTGATCGCACGCGGCCTGATCGGCGATTACCGCGAACCCGAGGTGCTGCGCTTTGGCCTGACGCCGCTGTACTTCGGCTATGCCGACGTGTGGGACGCCGTGGACATCCTGAAAGACGTGCTCGACACGCGCGCCTGGGACAAGCCCGAATTCAAGCAACGCTCGACCGTGACCTGAACGCCAACAGAGCGTGGCCCGATCTCGCCGGGCCAGGTCGAGCCCCATCGATAAAAGCGAGCGCGGTACGGAGGAGACAATGAAAAAACCACAAGGATTCGGCCAGATCGCCGAACGCGAACAGGGCCTCAAAAGGCGGCTGACATCGGGCCAGATGAGCATGATCGCCATTGGCGGCGCGGTGGGCACGGGCCTGTTCCTGGGCAGTAAATTCGCCATCGGCTTTGCCGGTCCCAGCGTCATCATCAGCTACGCCATCGGCGGGTTCATCACCTTGCTGTTGATGGGCTGCCTGGCGGAAATGACGGTGGCGCATTCCACGTCCGGCTCGTTCGGGGCCTATGCCGAACACTACATCGGCCCGCTGGCCGGCTTCCTGGTGCGCTACGCGTACTGGTCATGCGTGGTGCTGGCGGTGGGCACCGAGGTCACGGCGGTGGCCGAGTACATGCAGTTCTGGTTCCCCGACGTGCCCGGCTGGTTGTGGGTGTGCGTGTTCTCGGGGGCGCTGATCCTGATCAACGCCATGAGCGTCAAGGCGTTCGGCACGATCGAATACTGGTTCTCGACCATCAAGATCACCGCCATCGTCGCCTTCATCATCCTGGGCGCCTACGTGGTGTGGGGCAGCCCGCAATACGGCGTCGCGCAGTACACCGCGCACGGCGGCTTCTTTCCCAATGGCATGTGGGGCATGTGGGTGGCCGTGGTGATTTCGATCTTCAGCTACCTGAGCGTCGAAATGATCGCGGTCGCGGCAGGCGAGGCCGAAGACCCCGAGCGCGCCGTGAAGAAGGCGTTTCGCGCCACCATCGTGCGGCTGGTGGTGTTCTACCTGCTGACGCTGTCGTTGATCCTGGCGATCGTGCCTTGGAACGAAGCCGACAAGGAAGGCAGCCCCTTCGTGAAGGTGATGCTGGCGCTGGATATTCCCGGCGCGGCGGGCGTGATCAACTTCATCGTGCTGGTGGCGGCGTTGTCGGCCATGAACAGCCAGTTGTACATCACGACTCGCATGATGTTCAGCCTGTCGCGTGCCGGTCATGCGCCGTCTTTGTTCGGCCGGCTGACCCGTAGCGGCACGCCGCTGAACGCGTTGCTGCTGTCCACCAGCGGCATCGCCGTCGCCGTCGTGCTCAAGGTGATCTACCCGGACACGGCGTTCACGTTGATGATGGCCATTTCGATGTTCGGCGCGCTGTTCACGTGGATGATGATCTTCGTCACGCACTACTTCTTCCGCCGCCGCTGGGCCCGCGAAGGCGGCGGCGCGTTGTCGTTCAGGATGCCGGGCTTTCCGGTGCTGACCCTGCTGGGCGCGGTGGCGATGCTGGCGATCCTCGTCACCACCTACTTCACCAGCGTGTTCAAGATGACGCTGGTGTTCGGGGTGCCGTTCCTGGTGATCCTGGCCGTGCTGTTCGTGCTGCTGTTTAAAAAGCGCGGCGAATCGGTCGTCTTGCAAGCGCGCAGCCAGCGCGGTTGACGCCAGGCGCAGCGCCGGCAGGGATGCCGGCGCTGCGTGCTTGCCTCATGCAGACGGATCAGGGGGCGGCAGCGGTTGCCGTCTCGGCCGGATGCGCCGTCGCGTCCGGCTGCGCCGCTGGCGCGAACACGCGCAGCCGGTGGCCGTCGGGGTCCAGCGCCACAAAGGTGCGGCCGAAATCCATGTCGGTGGGCGCTTGCAGGATAGCCAGACCGCGCAGGCTCCATTCCTGATGGCGCTGGTTCAGCGCGTCGGCGTCCGCCACGCAGAACGCCAGTTCGGATGCGCCGCCCCGGCCAGCCGCAGCGGGCTCGACGGTGTAGCGCGACCACAGCCCCAGCTTCAGGCCGGAATCCAGTACGAACAATGCGAAGGTCGGCGAGTTTTCGACCGGCGCGCGTTGCAGCAGCGCGCTGTAGAACGCCGCGCTGGCCTGCGGTTTTTCGACGTAGAAAAGAACATAGTGGGTATCGGACATGATGCGCTCCTTGGGGTGAATGCGCTCATGTTAGGCAGGGGTACTGTCAGTTTTTGGCAGTAGCCTGCATCAGCAGTTCTGTCCGTCCTGCGACAGCGCGCGCCACTCTTTGAGCAGCACGTGGCGGCGGCGCGGATAGCGTTCGCCCGGGGTCAGCGTGGCGATGCGGTCGGTGCGGAAATGCCGGAAGTCGCCCCGCAGTTCACACCACGCCATGACGATGCGCACGCTGTCGAAAAAGCCCAGCGCAAAGGGCCAGATCACGCGCGCGGAATCCGAGCCCTTGTCGTCGCGATAGGTGATGTGCAGGCGGTGTTCGGCGCGTATCGCCTGACGGATCAGCGCCACGTCGACGCGGTCGACCACCATGGCGGCGCTGGGTCCCACCAGCAGCGGAATGGCGTCGAGTTCGTCGCGCAGTTCCTGCGGCAGCACCGCGCCGATCTTGGCCAGCGCGTTGCGCGCCGCCATGACCAGCCGTTCGTCCGATCGGCCCGCCACCCAGCGCGTGCCCAGCACCAGCGCTTCGATCTCTTCGGTGCTGAACATCAGCGGCGGCAGCATGAAGCCGGGACGCAGCACATAGCCCACGCCGGGCTCGCCTTCGATTTCCGCTCCCTGGCATTGCAGCGTGGCGATGTCGCGGTACAGCGTGCGCAGGCTGATGCCCATTTCGGTGGCCAGCCGTTGGCCGCTCACCGGCAGGCGGTGGCGGCGCAGGGTCTGGAGCAGGTCCAGAAGGCGTTCGGTGCGGGACATGAAAAGGGCGGGTGGCGGCAATGCGTAATGCTGCCATGAAATGGCAGCAGGCGGGCGCCTCGCCACCCGCCCGCGCTCGGGCGATCAGGTCCCGATTTTCTTGCCGGTCGCCACGTCGATGACGGTGCCGTCTTCCAGGCTGACGCGGTAGATTTCGCGCAGCACGTTGCCGGCAAAGCCGATTTCCACGATGGACACGTCCTTGAACGTGGTGGCGATGCCGTCGGGCAAGGCCGCGTTGAACTTGTCCGATTCCTGCTTCATGGCGTCCTGCAAGCGGGCGTCGTAGGGAGCCATGCTGTAGACCAGCGTGGTGTGCGGATTGTGGGCGCGCACTTCCTTGCCGTCCTGCATGACGTTGACGCCGCTTACGCCGAGCGTCTTGACCAGCTCGCGGCCGGCCTCGCTCATCTTGGCGTAGACGGGGCCGGTCACGCGCGGCAGCGGGCCGTCGCGCAGCGGCGCCAGCGCGGCGGTGGCCACGGTGTTGTAGCGCATCATGTCTTCGAAGCCCTGGCCGCTCTTGACCACGCCCAGGTCCAGCCACCACGGGTGGCCCGCGCCCTTGGCGGCTTCGGTCGGGTAGAACGTTTTCAAGGTGACGGGCAGCGGCGCGGGCGGCTTGGGCAGCGCGCGCAGCATGCGCGCCGGCGTGGCGGGGTCGGCGCTATGGATATGCACCACCGTGACGTGCGGCAGGTTGGGCGTGTCGGCTTCGGCATTCAGACCCAGGGCGCGCAGGTCGGTCTTCAGCACGCCGTTGACCTTGGCGTCCAGCACGGCGTTGACTTCTTGCGGCAAGCGGTACACGACGCCGTAGGTGGCTTTGTGTTCGCGGAATTCCGGCTTTTCCAACGCGCTGTTGTCGATGGCGTCGGCGGCGTGGGCGGAGAGCGAGGTGGCGAACAGGCCGAGGGCGGCCAGGTGCAATGCGCGTTTGATCATGGGATGTCCCTATCGTTGTTGACGTGACCCGCGAGAGTCAGCCCCAAGTGTGGACGCCATGGATGTACGGGGTATTGCACTCGGCGCAAGATTCCCGATAGCAGCCGCCGCCTTGTTGATGGATTCGTCGCCCGTGGCGGCGGCAGGCTTGCCCAGCAAGGGGGCCGGTCAGGCCAGGAACGCGATGCCCACAATGACGATCCCCAGCACCAGGTTCACGCCCACCCAGCGCCGGATCGCGGCCATGGCCTGCCCGCCGCGCGGCCAGTCCGAGGCGGCCACCGCCGTCGCCAGCCGCTTGTACAGCACGAAGCGGATGTGCCCGAAGATGGCCATCATCAGCAGCCCGCCACCGGCCATCAGCGTCCACGCCAGCGGCATGAAGAACGCGCCACCTGTCTGGACGGCCTGGCTGGCCGCCTGTCCGATCATCGACATCCCGGTCAACAGGATCAGCACGATGGCCACCAGCACGGCGTTCAGGAACGGCCCCAGCACCGACTTCATCAGCGTCAGGCGCGGCTGGGGATCCAACTGCGCGGCCGCCGGCCGCAGGAAACAGTGGGCGAACAGCATGCCGCCTACCCACAGGATCACGGCGATCACGTGGACGAATTTCAGGACGCTATAGAACATGGGATCAGCCCGTCAGGTTAAGTGGCCGCAGGGCGCGGCGCGATCTGTCGCGATCATATCCCCCAAGGTTGCATTTCATTTCGACTTGACCAGAATCATGCTTTTGCAATTAGAATGAGATTGATTTTTATTTGTACTGTAGTGTTCTGGGAGCCCGTCGTGCCTAACCCTGTGCTTGCCTCAGGCGACACCGTCCAATGTCTATACCGCAGCCACCACGGGTGGCTGCAAAATTGGTTGCGTACGAAGCTGGGCAACGCCTTCGACGCGGCCGATCTGGCCCAGGACACGTTCGTGCGCGTGCTGCGCCATCGCCACGAACTGGACACACTGCGCGAACCGCGCGCCTACCTCACCACCATCGCCAAACGCCTGATGCTCAACCATCACCGGCGTCGTTCCGTCGAGGCCGCTTATCTTGAAGCGCTGGCCTTGATGCCCGAACGCCTGGCGCCGCCCGCCGAACAGCGATTGATCATCCTGGAGACCTTGCAGGAGATCGAAGAAATGCTGGCCGGCCTGCCGCTGCCGGCGCGTCAGGCGTTCCTGATGGCGCAACTGGAAGAACTGAGTCACATCGAAATCGCGCAGCGCCTCAATGTGTCGCTGCGGTCGGTGCACCGCTACATCGCCCGGGGGTTCGAGCAATGCATCATGGCGGTGAGTTGAACGGCGCGGGCGGCGATTTGCCGCCCGTCGAGCGCCAGGTGGCGCGTGAAGCGGCGCGCTGGCTGCTGCGCCTTAGCTCCAGCCGCGCCACCGACGCGGACGTACATGCCTGCGATCAGTGGCGCGCCAGCAAGGCCGAACACGAACACGCCTGGCAGCGCGCGCAGCGCGTCAACGAACGCTTCGGCCTGATTCCGTCGGCGCTGGGCATGGCGACCTTGAATCGGCCCGAGCTCGCGCCCCGCCGCGCAGCCTTGAAGGCGCTGGTGGCCTTGATGGTGGCCGGCCCCGTTGGCTGGGCGGCGTGGCGCGCCGACCCGCTGGACTGGACGGCCGACTACCGCAGCGCGACCGGACAGCGGCGCGACGTCACGCTGGCCGATGGCTCGACGCTGCAACTGAATACGGCCAGCGCGGTCGATGTGACCTTCGATGCGGCCACGCGGCTGGTGCGCCTGCGCGCGGGCGAAATGGCTGTGCATGCGGTGGCCGATCCGCAACGCAGCGCGCGTCCGTTCGTCGTGCGCACCGCGCTGGGCGACATCGAAGCGTCGCCCGCGCGCTTCTGCGTGCGTCAGGACGGCGCGCAGTGCCAGGTCAGCGTGCAAGAGGGCAGGGTGCAAATCCGCCGGGCGGGCCGTATGCAGGAGATCGCGGCGGGCCAGCAGGGCAGGCTGACCGAGGCCGGCCCATCCGATCCCTTGCCCGCCGATCCGCATTCCAGCGACTGGACGCGCGGCGTCCTGCACGCCAGCCAGATGCGCCTGGATGCGTTTGCGCGCGAGCTGGGCCGCTATCGCGCGGGCGTGCTGCGCTGCGATCCCGACGTAGCGCATCTGCGGATCTCGGGCGCTTTCCAGTTGGCCGATACCGATGCGGTGCTGGCCGCCTTGCCGGCGACCTTGCCGGTGCAGGTGCGCTACCGCACGCCCTATTGGGTGAGCATCGGACCGCGCGACGCGGCGGCATGACCCGGCCGTTACAAATCAATTGCGCCGGCGCTGTCCGGTTCGCCGATCACGCGGGTCATGGTCTGTATAGGCAAACAAATGCCGATACCCGTTGGATCGAAAGGACGACCATGGCTTCTCTTCCCGCCAGCCGCGCACGCGGCTCCCGACACCTCGCAGACGCGCCGCCTCGCCAGACCCGCCTGAGCCGCGCCGTGTACGCCGCGTTGGCGCTGGCCGCCGTATCCGCGGTGATGCCGCCGCCCGCCGCCGCCCAGGCCAGCGCGGCCAGCGCGCCCGCCGCGCGCAGCTACCGCATCGACGCCGGCACGCTGGCCGACGCGCTGCCGCGCTTTGCCGACAGCGCGGGCGTGACCGTATTGTTCGATGCCGCGCTGGTCGGACAGCGCCGCACGTCGGGCCTGGTGGGCACGTACACCGTCACGGACGGCTTCGCGCGGCTGCTCGACGGCAGCGGCCTGGCGGTGCAGGAACGCAGCCGCAACGTGTTCGTGCTGCAAGCGGCGATACCCGGTGTGACGCAGCTGGCGCCGGTCAAGGTGGAAGGCGAGGGCGCCGCCGCTACGCCTGCCTGGGAAACCAGCACCGATCGCAAGCGCATGGACGATCTGCAAATCAAAAGCTGGAGCGACCTGGGCAAGCGCGCCGAACCCGGCGTGAGCTTTAACCGGTCCAACAACAGCATCAACATCCGGGGACTGGATCAGGACCGGGTCCTGACCCGCGTGGACGGCATCCGCTTGCCGTGGCTCGATGACGGCGCACGCGGCGTCAAGGGCGGCCTGGAAGCCGTGGACTTCAACAGCCTGTCGCGGCTGGACATCGTGCGCGGCGCGGACGCCACCGGCGGCGGCTCGGGCGCGATCTCCGGCATCGCGGACCTGCGCACGCTGGAGCCGTCCGACCTGCTCACCGATGGCAAGACGTTCGGCGCGCTGGCCAAGACCGACTACGACTCTGCCGATTCAAGCTGGGGCGCCAACGCGGCGCTGGCGGGCCAGATCCACAGCAACACCTTCTGGCTGGTGCAGGCTGGCGTGCGCAACGGTCATGCGCTGGACAACCGGGGCGACGTGGGCGGTTACGGCGCCACGCGCAGCGAACCCAGCCCCGAAGACTACGACCAGCGCAGCTTCCTCCTGAAGTTGCAGCAACGCGTCGAAGGCGGCCACCGCTTCGGCCTGACGGGTGAGACGTTCAAGCGCAACGCCGACATCGACAACATGTACGACCAGGGCACGGGCACCAGCTACCTGTACGGCGAGAACAGCACGAAAAAAGAGACCGAGCGCCACCGCGTATCGTTCGACTATTCCTACCAGGCGCCCAGCGCGGGCGGCCTGATCGATTCGGCCACGGCCGTGGTCTATTGGCAGCGCGTGCGGCTGGACAACGCGCTGGACGGCGTGCGCAGCGTCGATGCGCGCGCGCGCATCATCCCCGGCGACCCGTTCCGTTACGGCTTTCCCAGCGGTCCCTACGGACGCAGCAACTCTATCCAGCAGACGCTGTTCGGCGTGAATGGCGAACTGACCAAGCGGCTCGCGGGCGCGTCGGTATCGCAGTTGTGGACGGTAGGCGGCGAGTGGTTCGGCAACAAGACCGAGCAGAATTCCAGCGGCTACGACAACTGCCCCGCCATACGCCCCGGCCTGCCCGCACCCTTTGGCCCGCGCGCGTGCGACATGCTGCACACCAACCAGGCCGACGTGCCGCAATCCAAGGGCAATCAATGGGCGCTGTGGGTACAGGACGAATTCAGCTTCGCTGACGGCCGCTACACCGTCATGCCCGCGCTGCGCTACGACCACTACGAACAGAAGCCGCAGTCCACCGCGAGCTACGCCAGCAACCCCAACGCGGGCGCGCTGCCGCCGTCCAATAGCGGCAGCCGCTTCTCGCCCAAGCTGCTGGCCACGTGGAAGGCAATGGACGACCTGAGCGTCTATGCGCAGTACGCCTACGGCTTCAAGGCGCCCAGCGCCAGCCAGCTCTACACCAACTACGGCGGCCCCGGCACCTACCTGCGCGTGGGCAATCCCTATCTGAAGCCCGAAACCAGCAAGGGCTGGGAGCTGGGCGCGAAGATGGGTTCCGACGAACTCGGCGCTGCGTTATCGTTTTTCGATAATCGTTATCAAAACTTTATCGATACCAATCAACCTCTGGACGCCAGCTCGCCGCAGTGGCAGCCCGGTTGGACCGGACAGTATCCGCTGGGCGTGACCGGCAACGTGAACCGGGGCAAGGTGCGCATCTATGGCGCGGAAGCCAGCGCGCATTGGAAGTTCTCGCCCGGCTGGCGCACGTGGGGCTCGTTGGCGTGGGCCGTGGGCAAGGATGAAGGCACGGGCCAGTACCTGAATTCGGTCGCGCCGCTCAAGGCCATTCTGGGCGTGGGCTACGGGCGCGATGTGTGGGGCGTGGACGCCATGCTGACCACCGCGCTCAAGCGCAACAAGGTCGAATATCCCGATGCGACCACCACCGCGCCCAATGCCGATTTCCAGGCGCCGGGCTATGGTGTAGTGGACTTGATGGGTTACTGGCGCCCGTCCGCCGTGAAGGGCTTGCAGGTGCAGGCGGGCGTCTTCAACCTGTTCGACAAGAAGTACTGGGAAGCCATCAACGTGCCGACCGCCGGATCGCAGGCCTTGCCGCGCACGGTGGATTGGTACACCGAACCCGGGCGCAGCGTACGCGTGTCTCTGACGTATCAGTATTGATCCCGCGCCGCCGTCCGGCGCGTGCCGGGCGGCGGCGTTAAACGGAACCCTTGGGCTGGAGGCCTACGATGACGAATCAAGATTTCACCACCCGCGCCGATGCACTGCGCGCCCGCAACGAAACCCTGTCGAAGGCGCAGCCCAAGCTGCGCGCGCGCAATCTGGCCGAAGCGTTGAACGTGTCCGAAGCCGAATGGATCGCCGCTGGCTGTGGCGGCGTGCAATCGACGGCGCTGCATGGCGTGCCGCAAGAGATCTTTCGCGAACTGGGCACGCTGGGCGAAGTGATGGCCCTGACGCGCAACGACTGGTGCGTGCACGAACGCCACGGCGCCTATCTGGACATCCAGGCCGACGGCCCCGTCGGGCTGGTGCTGGGGCCGGACATCGATCTGCGCGTATTTTTCACCGCGTGGAAATCGGCCTGGGCCGTCCAGCAGGACGGTCGCCACAGCCTGCAATTCTTCGACGGCGCGGGCGTCGCGGTGCATAAGGTGTATCGCACCGAGGCCTCTGACGTCGCCGCCTGGGACGCATTGGTCGCCAAATTCGCCGGACCGGCCCAATGGCCCGACGTCCAGCCCTACGCGCCCGCCACCGATGCCGCCCAGGTCGAGGACGCCGCTGCATTCCGGCAGGCGTGGCTGGCCATGCAGGACACGCACGAATTCTTCCCGCTGCTGCGCAAGTTCAAGGTGACGCGGCTGGCGGCGCTGGCGGCGGCGGGCGAAGACCTGGCGCAGCCAGTGCCCGCCGATGCCGTCGAACGCATGCTGCAAGCGGCGGCGCAATCGGCGCTACCCATCATGTGCTTCGTGGGCAATCGCGGCATGATCCAGATCCATACCGGCCCGGTGCAGGAACTGCGCCGCACGGGGCCCTGGTACAACGTGCTGGATCCAAAGTTCAACCTGCATCTGGACACTACCGCCATCGACTCGGCATGGGTGGTCAACAAGCCGACCTCCGATGGCTGGGTCACGTCGCTGGAAGTCTATGCGGCCACGGGCGATCTCATCGTGCAGTTCTTCGGCGAACGCAAGCCGGGCAAGCCGGAGCTGGCCGGCTGGCGTGATTTGATGGTGAGCCTGTGCGGCGCGCCCTTGGCGGTGTAAGGACACGCGATGAAAAAATGGTCGGCAATTGCGTTGGGATGGGCGGTCGCGGTGAGCGTGCATGCCGCCGAGCCCGCCCGGGTGGTGAGCCTGGGCGGCAGCGTCACCGAAATCGTCTATGGCCTGGGCGAGGGCGATCGGCTGGTGGGCGATGACTTGTCCAGCCTCTATCCCGAGGCCGCGACCCGTCTGCCGCGCGTAGGCTATTACCGCGCCGTGCCGGCCGAAGGCGTGCTGTCGCTCAAGCCGGACCTGGTGCTGGCCTCGGAGCAGGCCGGCCCGCCCGATGCGCTCAAGCGGCTGGCGGGCGTGGGCGTGCGGGTCGTGACCGTGCCCGATGCGCCGTCGGTGGATTCGCTCAAGGCGCGCATCCGCGCGGTGGCCGACGCGCTGGGCGTCGCGCCGGCCGGAGAGCGCATGGTGGACGAGGTCACGCGCGAACTGGCGCGGGCAGAGGCCATTACCGCCACGCGCGCGCGAGCGCTGATGCTGATCAACCGCACCGGCACGCCGCAAGGCGCGGGCCGCGACACCGCCGCCAACGAAGTCATGCAACTGGCTGGCCTGGACAACGTGCTGCATGCCCAGCTAGGCTACAAGCCCCTGTCGGCCGAAGCGGTCGGCGCCTTGGCGCCCGACCTGATCGTGGTGACGCAAGCCTCGCTTGAAGCCAGTGGCGGCATGGACAAGTTCCTGGCGCTGCCGGGCATTGCCGGTTCGCCCGCGGCGGCCAAGGGCCGCGTCGTGGTCATGGACGACCTGCTGATCCTGGGTATGGGGCCGCGCCTGCCCCTGGCGCTGACGCAGCTCAAACAAGAGGTGGCCCGTGTCATGGCGCGTTAGCGCGCCGATGGCGTTGTGGCTGCTGACCTTGGCGCTGGCGCTGGCCATGCTGGGCGCCATCGCGCACGGCGCGGTGGCGATTCCGCTGCGCGATCTGCCGACGTTGCTGTGGGGCGCGCCCACGCCCGACAACGCGCTGTGGCGCAACGTGCTGATCGACATCCGGCTGCCGCGCGTGCTGTTCGCGGCGGTGACGGGCGCGGGGCTGGCGATCTCGGGCGCCGCCATGCAGGCGTTGTTTCGCAACCCCCTGGCCGAACCTGGGCTGATCGGCATTTCGGCGGGCGGGTCGCTGGGCGCGGTGGCGGCCATCGTGCTCACCTCGGGCGGCTTCTGGATCACCGCGCCCTCGGCCTTCGCCGGCAGCCTGCTGGCCACGATGTGCGCCTATGCGGTGGGCCGGCGCGTGCCCGGCGTGGCGGGGCTGTTGCTGGCTGGCGTGGCGATCACCGCGACGTCGTTCAGCGTGATCGGCCTGTTCACCTTCGTGGCCACCGATGCGCAACTGCGTGACCTGACCTTCTGGAACATGGGCAGCCTGGGCGGCGCGAACTGGAAGATCCTGGCGTTCCTGGGGCCCTGGGTGCTCTTGATGAGCGTGTGGCTGATCAGTCAATGGCGCGTCATGAACGCGTTGCTGCTCGGAGAGCGCGAGGCCCAGCACCTGGGCTATGCGCTTGGCCGCGTGCGCGCGCAACTGGTGCTGGCCAGCGCGCTGATCGTCGGGCCGCTGGTGGCCGCGACCGGCACCATCGTGTTCGTCGGGCTGGTGGTGCCGCATCTGGTGCGGATGACGCTGGGCGCGAACCACCGCTGGCTGTTGCCGGCCACGGTGCTGGCGGGCGCACTGGCGCTGGTGCTGGCCGACTGGATGGCGCGCACCGTGGTCGTGCCCGCCGAACTGCCGATCGGACTGGTGACGGGGTTGGTGGGCGGTCCCTTCTTCTTGTGGCTGCTGGCGCGTGGCCGGAGGTTGGCATGAGCCTGTCCGCGCATCATCTGACGCTTTCGCGCGGCGGCGCGCGCATCCTGACCGATGTGTCGCTGGATGTGCGAGCCGGCGAAGTCGTGGGCCTGCTTGGCGCGAACGGCGCGGGCAAGTCCACCTTGCTGGGGGCGCTGGCGGCCGAGCTGCTCGCGCAGTCCGGTCAACTGACGCTGGACGGCGCGGCGCTTGCCCACATGACGCCGGGCCAGCAGGCGCGGCGGCGCGCCGTGTTGCCGCAGAAACCGGGCCTGACTTTCGATCTGGGCGTGCGCGAAGTGGTGGCGATGGGCGCGTATCCCTACGCCGAATTGGCGCCCGCCCAGGTCGAGGCGCTGGCAAGCCAGGCGCTGGAGCAGGCGGACGCCGCGCACCTGGCCAGCCGTCGCTATCCGGAATTGTCGGGCGGCGAACAGCAGCGCGTGCAGTTCGCGCGCGTGCTGGTGCAATGCCAGGCCGCGCGCGCGCCCGGCGAGGCGCGCTATCTGCTGCTGGATGAACCCACCGCCAGCCTGGACCCCAAGCATCAGGGCGACCTGTTGCGCCGCGCATCCGAGCTGGCGCATGCCGGTAATACGGGTGTCCTGGTGATCCTGCACGATATGAATCTGGCCGCGCGCTGGTGCGACCGCCTGCTGCTGCTGGCCGGGGGCCGCTCCATCGCGCAGGGCGCGCCCGCCCAGGTGCTGACGGCCGCCAACCTGTATCTGGCGTATGGCATCGATGCGCAGGTGATCCCGCACCCCTTGCAGCCCGGCAGGCTGTTGGTGCTGACGAACTAGCGGCAGGGCAGGCCAAGGCAAACCGCCTTGGCCCGCCAGTGGCGGCCAGGGGCCGGTAAAATAGGCGGCTTGTCATTCCGGGCATCAAGAACAGCGCTGTCTTTGCGACCGCGCGATGCCCGCGCCCGATTACCTTCATCATCCAACAGGACCCGTGTCATGCCTACTTTTGACGTCGTCTCCGAAGTCGACAAACACGAACTCACCAACGCCATCGACCAGGCCAATCGCGAACTGGCCACCCGCTTCGACTTCAAGGGCTCGGACGCCAAGTTCGAACTGGAAGGCTTTGTCGTGACCCAGGTGGCTTCCAGCGCCTTCCAGCTCAAGCAGATGCTGGACATTCTGCGTGGCCGCCTGTCGGCGCGCGGCATCGACGTGCGTTGCCTGGACGTGGCCGACCCGCTCGAAAACCTGGGCGGCGCGCGCCAGAAAGTGACCATCAAGCAAGGCATCGAACAGCCCGTCGCCAAGAAGCTGATCGCCGCCATCAAGAACGCCAAGCTCAAGGTGGAATCGCAGATCAACGGCGACAAGCTGCGCATCAGCGGCAAAAAGCGCGACGACCTGCAATCGGCCATCGCGCTGCTGAAGAAAACGGACGTCGATCTGCCCTTGCAGTTCGAAAACTTCCGCGACTAAGCGCCCCGGCCGACCCCGATGGGGCATTCCAGCGAACTGCAATTGGTGGTTGAGCTGGCGCGCGCCGGCGGCATGTCGGCGGCTGCGCGGCAGCTGGATGTGACGCCGGCGGCGGTCAGCAAGCGGCTGGCGCAGATCGAAGCGCGGCTGGGCGTGCGATTGTTCAACCGCAGTACGCGGCGCCTGAGCCTCACGGCCGAAGGCGAGGACTACCTGGAAAGCGCGCGCCGCATCCTGGCGGAAATCGAAGACCTGGATCAACGCATCGCCAGCCGCCAGGACAGCCCGCGCGGCCGCTTGAAGGTCAATGCGCCGCTGGGCTTTGGCCGCAGCTACATCGCGCCCGCCATCGCGGAATTCTCGCAGCAGTATCCCGATGTGATGCTGCAATTGCAGCTGACCGACAGCCCCGCCGACTTCGTGCAGGACGCCTTTGACGTGGCGGTGCGCTTTGGCGATCTGCCCGACACGCGGCTGATCGCGCGCAAGATCGCGCCCAATCGCCGGCTGGTATGCGCCTCGCCCGGCTACCTGAAAACGCACGGCGTGCCAGTGACGCCGCATGACCTCACGCGGCATCAGTGCATCGTGCTGCGCCAGAATGAAGACGCCTACAGCCTGTGGCGCTTCACCCGTGGGCGTCGCAGCGAAACCGTCAAGGTGCGCGGCGCGTTGAGCAGCAACGATGGCGAAGTGACCTTGACCTGGGGCCTGGCCGGCCTGGGCATCCTGCAACGCGCCGAGTGGGATCTGGCGCGATACCTGCGCAGCGGCCGGCTGGTGCGCGTGCTGGAAGACTACGCGCTGCCGCAGGCGGACATCTACGCGGTGTTTCCGGAGCGCCATCACCTGTCAGCTAAAGTCCGCGTCTTCGTCGACTTCCTCGTCAGCTACTTCCAGCGCGATACGCAGGCGCGCTGGTAGCTGCCTGTTTCCCCTGATTGAGCCCGCCGACCACAGATGTTGCGCGGCATAGGCTCGCCATGGCCGCCACGCCTCGGCCCGCGCCAGCAACTGCGCCGGCGTGTAGAGCCGCGATTCCAATTTTTCCAGTGCGCGGATCAGGCCGATGTCGGCGCTGGGGAACGCGTCGGGCTCGCGCATTTGCCGCAAGGCGATGTATTGCGCCGTCCATTCGCCGATGCCGCGTATCGCGCGCAGCCGCTGGACGGCGTCCTCCAGGCTGCTGCCAGCGCTGAACAATTGAGGATCCGCCACTGCGGCGGCCGCTACCGCCGACAGCGTGGCCGCGCGGCTGCGCGGCATGCCCAGCCCGGCTAGATCGACCTGGGCCAGGGCCTGCGGCGTGGGAAAGCTGTGCGTCAGGCCATCATGCGGGTCGGACAGCAGCTCGCCATGCGCGGCGACCAGCTTGCCCGCCAGCCGGATAGCGGCCGACACCGTGATCTGCTGGCCCAGCACCGCGCGCATCGCCAGCTCGAAGCCGTCCCACGCGCCGGGCACGCGCAGGCCGGGGCGCGCGGCGATCAACGCGGCCAGCACCGGGTCATGCGCGAATTGCGCCGCCAGCGCAAGCGGGTCGCTGCCCAGGTCGAACACGCGCCGCAGCCGCGCAATGATGGCCGGCAAGGCATCCAGGCGCGACACGCGTACGGTGGCTTGTAGCGCATTGCCCGCGCCCGGCTGCACGCTGATCGTGCCCTGCATGCCATCCAGGCTGATGCTGCGGGCATAGCGGTCGCCGTCCACGCGTTCAATGCCAGGGATGGCGCGCAGCCGCAGGAAATCCAGCATCGCCTGCCAGTCGTACGGCGGCCGATAGCGCAGCAGCAACGTGATGCCGCCTTGCGGCGCGAAGGGCACGTCCGGCCGCGCCGAGCGCCGCAGCGCGCCGGGGGCGCGGCCAAACAGCGCTAGAAAGGTTTCGTTGAAGCGGCGGATGCTGCCAAAGCCGGCGGCGAACGCGACGTCGGCCATGGGCAGCTGCGTTTCGTGGATCAGCTGTTTGGCCAGCAGCACGCGGCGCGTTTGCGCAACCGTGACGATGGACGCGCCCAGATGCTGGCGGAACAGCCGGCGCAATTGGCGTCCGCCCATGCCCAGACGGGCGGCCAGCGCGTCCACGCCGGCCTCGTCCAGCGCGCCCGCCTCGATCAACGCCAGGGCGCGCGCCACGCTGTCGGGAAGTTCATGCGCCGGCCCCAGCTCGGGCGCGGTTTCCGGACGGCAGCGCAGGCAGGGGTGAAACCCCGCTTCCTGCGCGGCAGCCGCGCTGCCGAAGAACGTGACGTTGCGGGACAGCGGGGTACGGGCAGGGCAGACGGGGCGGCAATAGATGCGCGTCGTCTTCACCGCCGTGAAGAAGCGCCCGTCGTAACGGGCATCGCGCACGCGGATCGCGCGGTAACAGGCGTCGTGGTCTAGATGCATGACCCCGATGCTAGCGCCGGCATCCCGGCACATCTAGCGGTTTTCGGACCTTGTTGTGCCGAACACATTGCGGTCCGAAAACCGCCAGCTGATCCGATCGCAGAATAGATGTGGTCGCGGTTTGCAAACCCTTGTGACACGGTTGAATGACTTTGTAGCGCTTTGCCCAGGGCGGCGGCATATGATGCGGTCCCATTTTCGGAGAACAGAAGTCTATGTCGCGCCCCTTGTGCATGTCCGCCATCCTGGCCGCCACGTTGATGCTCGCCGCGTGCGGTGACGACAACGCCAAGCCGGAAGCGAAAACCGCCGAAGCCAGCACCGCCCAGGCCGAGATCGTCAAGTACAACCAGTACGTCGATGCCGCCAACAGCATCACCCAATCGTTCGAGGAAACGCTGGACCAGTACGAGAAGTACATGGTGCCCAAGATGGCCGACAAGAAGCCCGTCAAGGACTACGTGATCGGCAACGACATCATGGTGGTGCGCACCAAGGAAAAGCTGGACAAGGCATTGGCCATGCAGCCGGCCATCCCCGAGATCGACGCCGCCGCGCGCGACTTCTCGCAGGCGCTGGGCAAGCTTGCTCCCTTGAGCACCGAATTGCAGAACTACGCCGCCGCCAAGACCTTCCTGTCGGACAACGGCGCGCTGGCGCGCGAGAAAAGCCCGGCCTATGTCGCCGCGCTGACGGACGTGGCCAAGGCCGAAAGCGCCTTCTACCACGGCATTTCCGTGAAGGACACCGCCAACACCAAGGAAGCATTCGAGAAGGCCAAGAAGGACACCGTGGCCTACTACCGTGCCGGCATGGTGTATTACGGCAAGTCCGCGCTGGATCAGGCGACGGGCATTTTCGAAGGCACCGGCCTGGGCGACAAGAAAGACGCGTTCAAGCAGGAACTGGACAAGCTCAACGAGATGACGCTGGGCTTTGACAAGAAGACGCGCGAGGCCGATCCCAAGGGTTGCGCCAGCACGATGATGCAGGCCAACGCCTTCCTGGCCGCTGGCCGCAAGGTGATCGAACACACCGACAGCGGCCGCTACAAGGAAGACGCCGCCCGCACCGGCGCGTTCAAGATGATGCGCCCGACCATCGTTGACGACGCCTACAGCCTGCGCCAGACCTTCAACAACCTTATCAACAACCTGAACGTCAGCCGCTGCTGATCTCCCGCGCCATCTTCAACTTCCGGTTGAAGATGTTGTGAACGGCGCTGCGCGCAGGGCGCGCAGCGCTCGGTACATTGCCGACAGACCCTTATCCGCAAGGAGCCCTGTCGGCTTATGAAGACCTATCGCATCGCAACCATCCCCGGCGACGGCATTGGCAAGGAAGTGATTCCGGCCGGCCAGCGCGTCATGCAGGCCATCGCCGACGAAGGCGGACTGCGTTTCGAATTCCAGAATTTCGATTGGGGCGGCGACTATTACCGCCAGCACGGCGTGATGATGCCCGCCGACGGCCTGGACGCCCTGCGCGATCAGGACGCCATCCTGTTCGGCTCGGCGGGCGACCCCGACATCGCCGACCACATCACCTTGTGGGGCCTGCGCCTGAAGATCTGCCAGGGCTTTGACCAATACGCCAACGTGCGCCCCACGCGCATCCTGCCCGGCATCGACGCGCCGCTCAAGCGCTGCACGCCCGAGCAACTGAACTGGGTCATCGTGCGGGAAAACTCGGAAGGCGAGTATTCGGGCGTGGGCGGCCGCGTGCACCAGGGCCATCCCATCGAAGCTGCCACCGATGTATCGATCATGACGCGCGCGGGCGTCGAACGCATCCTGCACTATGCCTTCAAGCTTGCGCAATCGCGACCGCGCAAGCTGCTGACCGTCATCACCAAGTCGAATGCGCAGCGCCATGCCATGGTCATGTGGGATGAAATTGCATTGCAGGTGAGCCGCGAATTTCCCGACGTGACCTGGGACAAGGAACTGGTCGACGCCGCCACCGCGCGCATGGTCAACCGGCCCGCGTCGCTGGACACCATCGTGGCGACCAACCTGCACGCCGACATCCTCAGCGACCTGGCCGCCGCGCTGGCCGGCAGCCTGGGCATCGCGCCCACCGGCAACATCGACCCCGAGCGCCGTTACCCGTCCATGTTCGAGCCGATCCACGGTTCTGCCTTCGACATCATGGGCCAAGGCCTGGCCAATCCCGTCGGCACGTTCTGGTCGGTCGTCATGCTGCTGGAACACCTGGGCGAAACGGATGCGGCAGCGCGGCTGATGCAGGCCATCGAGCGCGTCACCAGTACGCCTGCGCTGCACACGCGCGACCTGGGCGGTCAGGCCCGCACCGACGACGTCACCGACGCCGTTTGCGCACAGCTGGCGCAGGGCAGGCAGGAGAAGGCGGCGTAGATAAACGCCGCCGGCACGACAGCCGGACAGCCGTGACACGGGGCGTCAGACCCCGCGCACTTGTCCGGCAAGAGAACAAGAAGCGAAGTCCATTCGTAATTCAAGGAGACAAGCATGGCCAAGCAACACTCTCGCGTGCGCGTGTTGGCGTACGCCTGCCTCGTCGCACTGCCGCTGGCGGGCGGCGCGGCGCAGGCGCAGTCTTATCCGACCCGCCCGATCAGCCTGGTCGTGCCGTTTCCGGCGGGCGGCACCACCGACGTGCTGGCGCGCGCGCTGGGCCAAGAGCTTTCCAAAAGCCTGGGGCAGCCCGTAGTGGTCGAAAACAAGCCGGGCGCGGGGTCGACGCTGGGCGCCGATTACGTCGCCAAGGCCGCGCCGGACGGCTATACGCTGCTGATGGGCGCGGTGCATCACACCATCGCCACCAGCGTCTACAAAAGCCTGCACTACGACTTCCAGAAAGACTTCGCGCCCATCACCACGGTGGCGCTCGTGCCCAACGTACTGGTCGTCAACCCCAAGCTGGACGCGACCAGCGTGCAGGCCCTGCTCAAGCTGGCGCAGGCCGCGCCGGGCAAGCTGACGTATGGGTCCAACGGCATGGGCACCGGCCAGCATCTGATCGGCGCGCAGTTCGAGCAACAAGGCCACGTCAAGCTGCTGCATGTGCCGTACAAAGGCAGCGGCCCCTTGACCACCGACCTGCTGGGCGGACAGATCGATATGTCGTTCGACACGATCACGCCCGTGCTTGCGCACATCAAGAGCGGCAAGCTGCGCGCGCTGGCCGTGACCACCGATCAGCGCTCGGCGGCCTTGCCCGATGTGCCGACGATGCAGGAGGCGGGCATCAAGCCCTTCAACATGGGGACGTGGTTTGGCGTGCTGGCGCCGGCCGCCGCGCCGCCCGAGGTGGTGGCGCGCTTGAATGCCGAGATGGTCAAGATCATCCATTCGCCCGACTTCTCGCGCCGGATGGCCGAGATCGGCGCGGTGCCCATCGGCGATACGCCCGAGCAGATGCGCGCGCGCATCGGGACCGACACCGCCAACTACGCGAAGCTGGTCAAGGACGCGAAGGTGGCGATCAACTGAGGCGGCGTCGCCAGCGTTGATGGGCGGCAGGCCGGGCGCATCGTGCATCCGGCCGATGCTGAGGGCGCATCGTGCGCCCGTCAGTGTTGCGTCAGGCGCGGATCCAGCCGCGCTCGATGGGCAGGGCCAGCAGCTTGCGGTAGACCTCTTGCGCGGTCAGCGTCAGCGTTGCGCCGATGCGGTTCCACACCGCCGCGGTGATGGCTGCGGCGATGGGCGCCAGTACGATGCCGCCCGCGATATCCAACGGAAAATGCACGCCCAGGTACACGCGCGCCGTGCCGACCACCACGGCGGCCAGCAGCGTCGCCCACCCCCAGCCCGCCCAGCGCCGGTCAAAAATCAGTGCGAAGGCGAACGTGGCGATGATGATGGTGTGGTTGCTGGGGAAGGACGAGGTCGCCTTGTGCGGGAAGAAGGCTTGCCCCAGCCCCAGCACGAAGGGACGCGGCTGCGGCCAAAGCGCGCCGCAAAGATAGCTGACGAACAGCGCCGCGCCGATGCTGGCCAGCACCTTCAGCGCCAGATCGCGCTGCGCCTGGCCGCCCCAGAGCCACAGCGCAGCCAGCGCGCAGGGCACCAGCAGGATCAGCCGGTTGGCGATCAGCATGGCGGCCTGGATGCGCCAGGCCGGCGAGGCGGGGTCGGCGTTGATCGAAAGAAACAGGGAATGGTTCAGCGCAGTCAGAAAATCCATGACACGTCATCGCAGCGTAATAAACAATAGCCGCGATGGTAATGGGGTTTCCCGTCAGTCCGCTTACAAAGTGCGTCCGCGTGTCGGCTTTTACTTCTGGACACGCGGGCGCCTCATCCTTTCAGCTTCTTGCCCAGCCTGCGCCATCCGATGACCACGCCGGTCAGGCTCAGGGCCGCGCCGCCCAGGCTCAAAACGATCAGCAATACATCCCAGGCCGGCCGCCGCGACAATAGGCCGGTCCAGTCCCAGCTATGCAGAAAGGCGAACAACCAGCGGTTGACGCGGGTGCTGCGGTCCTGCCGGCCGACGATCTGGCCGGTGACCGGGTCCAGGTACACCCAGCTCGCCTGCGGGTTGTCATAGACCACGCGCCAGACGGGCAAAGGCTTTTCGACGTGGCCCAGCATGGCGTGCGCATCGCGCGCGTAGTAGTACAGATCGTAGGCTTGCAGCACCTGTACCTCGCGCACCGTGGCGCCGGGCAGCAGGCGCGCCGCCGCCTGGCGCAAATCCGCTTCAGCGTAGGCCGTGGGCGTGGCGTCAATGGCCGACAACACGCGCGGCGTGCCGACCGTGGTGCGCGCCAGCGCCACGTCCTGCCCGGCCGCGCGCGCCCAGACGAGTTCGCGCGGGGCGGTGGGCAGGGCGGCGATCAGTGCGTCCGGGGCGGCCAGCGGCGTGTCCGCCGCGGCGCCGGCGTAGGCGCTGACCGCCAGCGGCGCGGCCTTGCTGGTGAACAGTTTCCACGGGTTCATCGACATCAGGCCGCTGAACATCCAGGTGATCGTGATGGCGGCGAACAGCAGGCCGCTGATGTGATGCCAGCGCATCATGCTTTCGCGGTAGGGCGAACGGCTGCCCGTGGCGTAGGGGCGCGAAAAGCGCCAGCGCAGGATGCCCACGACCGTTCCCGTCACTGCGACCAGCACGCCCGCCACGGACAACCACACCACCACGTCATGCCACCAGCGGTCCAGAATATTGCCGCGCAGCGGATACAGCCAGTGGATCCACGCGCCCGCGTAGTTCCAGGCGCGTTCGTTGCGCGTGGCGTCCAGCACCACCGCGCCGGTCGCCGAGGACACATACAGGCGTGTTCGCGCCGGATCGTCCATGTCCACCCGATGCAGCGGGCGGTGCACGTTCAGCGACTTCGAATGGGTATAGACGTCTTCGTCCACCGTCTCCTGATGGCGCACGGCGTACTGGCCGCCGAACCACGCCAGCGCGGTCGCCTTCGCCACGGCGGGGTCGGCGGGCGGCAGCAGCGCGCCCGTCGCGGCATCGACCACCTTGGGCGTTGCGCCGGGCACGAGGTAGACCGGCGCGCCAGCGCGGCTGGCGGCCAGGCTCAGGCCCGGCGTGTCGCGGGCCCCCGCCGCCGCCAGCGCCTGGTCGGGCGTGACGGCAAGCGTGGCAGGGTCCAGCGGCGCCAGATGCGTCAGCCGTTCGTGCGGCGTCAGCTTGGGATAGCCCACATACATCATCACCACGCCCGAAATGAACCACATGGCAAAGAACAGGCAGAGCACGATGCCGGCCCAGCGGTGGATCAGATAGAGCCAACGCTTGGCGCGGGTCGATAGGGGCGGCCCGGCTTTATGCGCGGGCGCGCGGCTGGATGTAGCGCTCATGGCATTCCCCTTTTCGCGCGGGCGTCAGAACCGCATGTGCAACGTCAGCTCCACCGAACGCGGCGCGCCCAGGTAGAACATGGTCGGGCTGCTGTTGGCGGCGTAGACCTTGTCGGTCAGGTTGCGCACGCGCAGCGTGCTGCTCAGGTTGCGGTTGATCTGGTGCGACAGCGCCGCATCGAACACCGTGTAGGACGGCGCCCAGACGGTATTGGCCGCGTCCGCATACGCGCGGCCCACGTAACGCGCGGCGACACTGGCGTTCCAGTCGGGCACGAAGGCGTAGTCCACCCACAGGTTCGCCAGTCGGCGCGGGGTGTTGGTCGGCACGTTGCCATTGCGCGATACCGGCACGCCGCCCACCGACTGCGAGAAGTCGTCGTAGCGCGGGTCGACGAAGGCCACGTTGCCTTGCACGGACAGCTTGGGCGTCAGTTGCAGGCCGCCCGCCAGTTCCACGCCGCGCGCCGATTGCGCGCCGACCGGCACGCTGACGCCGGGATTGTTGGGGTCGGACGTGGCCATGTTCTTGCGCTTGATCTCGTACACCGACACGGTGGCCGCGCCGCGA
The DNA here is from genome assembly GCF_001571245.1 of Achromobacter piechaudii NBRC 102461. Taxonomy (GTDB): domain Bacteria; phylum Pseudomonadota; class Gammaproteobacteria; order Burkholderiales; family Burkholderiaceae_B; genus Achromobacter; species Achromobacter piechaudii. Next base: position 921,025 of record NZ_BCTK01000006.1, read on the forward strand.
CCGTCCCAGAAGTTGAACTTGCCGCCCACTTCGGCCTGCGTGCCGGTGGTGAGCTTGTCGTTGTTCAGCACATCGGCGAACGAGGCGGTGGCCAACAGCCCGGACGGAGGATCCGCGGCCGTGGCGTACTGCGCGTACAGCGACGCTTCGGGGCTGACTTCCCAGTTGACGCCCAGCCGCCCGGTCAGCGGCGAGTAGCTGCGCTGCGCGCTGGCCGGCGATGCGGCGGTCACCGCGCGGCGGTTGGTCAGGTCCAGGTCGATGAAGTCCTTGCGCAGCGCCGACACGATCGCCACGCCGGGCAGCACTTCCGTGCGGTTCTCCAACGTCATCGCGAAGGTGCGGATGCGGTTCTCGCGGTCGGGCTTGTGGCCGCGCGTCATGCCGGGAATGTCGTAGAAGTCGCCCGGCGAAAAGTCATAGGGATCCACGGCGTCGACCTGGCCGGGCAGGCTGGTCGGAAAACGCGTGACCCTGTTCTGGCTGATGTCCGCGCCGAAGGACCAATCGCTGCGCAGCCCGGCAATCGACGAACGGTACAGCCCTTCGACGCGATTGCCTGTCAGGGTCTGCTCATGGCGTTGCAGCAGCGCGCCCGAACGCAGCACCAGGCTGTTGTCCGCATTGAAGCGATAGCTTTCCAGATTGCGGAAATCGCGGTCGGCACGGTAGTGGTACAGCGTGTTCTTGAACGTCAGGTTCGAGCCCGCGCGCCATTCGGTCATCGACCGCGCCCAAAGAATGGACTGTTCGTACAGGCCGTCGTTGACGTTGTAGTTCTTGAAGCGCGTGCCATCCAGGATGTGGCCTTCGCCTTGCACCACGCCGTTGGCGTTGTTCTTGAGTGGCGTGCCCCAGTAAGGGCGGTCCACCTGTTCGCGCTGGAATTCAAAGGCGAAGGTCTGGGTCACGTCGGCGCCCAGGTCCGACAGCAGCGAGGCGGCCACCTGTGTGGCGCGGCTATGGTTGCCGTCGGTCCAGCCGTGGCTGGAACTGGTGTTGGCGTCGATGCGCAGATAGTGGCCCTTGCCGCCCGCATCGCCCGCCAGCTGCTGGTTCAGGCCGACGGAATATTGGCGGGTGTCGAACGAACCCAGACGGAACTGGCCTTCGTAGAACGTATCGCGCTCGGGCAGCTTGGTCACGACGTTGATCGCGCCGCCCACCGCGCCCGCGCCGAACAGGAACGTCGACGGGCCGCCGATGGCTTCGACGCGATCGTAGATCCAGCTGTCGACGGGCCGCCCGGCGATGGCGTCGTACTGCACCGAGATGCCGTTGAACAGTTGCGTGACCTGGCCGCCGGAAAAGCCTCGGTAGCTGACCGCGCCGGCATTGCCGGGAGGCGACGCGTTGTCCACGCCGGGAATGCCGCGCGCGATGTCCTGCGTGTTGAGCGAGCCGCGCGCTTCGATCTGTTCGCGGGTGATGACGGTGACGCTGGCCGGGGTTTCACGCAGCGTCAGCCCGAGCCGGCTGCCGGTGGTGTCAGTGGCGTCCAGGTCGATGGGGCCGTTGGGGGCGGGCTCGACGTGGCCGGCGCCGTAGACGGTGGTGGGCGCCATCAGCTTGACGGCGGGTTCGGCGGCCAGGGCCGGGGCGCTGGCGATTACGCCCAGCAGCAAGGAGTAAAGCGTGGTGTGTTTCATGGAACATGCCTGCAAACTGGCGAGCGCATCCAGCACGCCGCTTGGGTGCAAGCGGGGCGCGACGATGACTCGGAATCGGATTGACGACGTTGCTATGCCTTGCGCGGCAAGGCGCAAAGAAAGCGGGTCGGCGGGGGACGGCAAGCTGGGCGTCGCGGCGCGCCGCTACCTTGCGGCAGGCGGGCGGCTAGCGGCCAGCTCAGTTTGCGGGCGGTGCGCGCGGCTGAACCGCGCTCCAGGCATGAAGGGAGTTTGCCGCCAGGAAGAACAGCGGCGGGTAGGTGATGGCGCGGCCCACGGGCACCGGCACTACGGGCACCGGCGCGGGCAGGATGCCTACGTCGGCGTGCGGATTGCGGCACAAGGGGCAATGGTGGTTGTCGCCGTGGGCGTCGCCCGCGTGACTGCCTGGCGAGGCGTCGTGCGGAGCATCGTGCACGACGTCCAGCGTCAGAGAGCCATCGCCAGCGCCGCCGTCACCCGCGCAGTAATCGACGCTGATGCGGTGGATGTGATGGCCGTCCGGCGACAGGCTCAGGGCTTGCGCTAGCGACGGCGCCAACGACGCCCACAGGATCGCGGCGAGCGCGATCCACACGGTTGGGCGGGTCAGGAAAGTAGCGAAGCACATGGAGCGGAATTATATAGAAGCAGTTTTCCCGCGTGCGTGCAAAATCAAGAAAATCTAAAGCCGATCGCGAGCCGCTCAACGCGCGCCGCCTTTTTCACCCGCCATCCCTCTCACACGACTACACCGACAGATGCCGCCGCACGTCCTCGCCATCGATGGCCGTACGGTCGCCGCTGGCCACCACTTCGCCGCGCGACAGCACGACGAAGTGGTCCGCCAGCTCGCGCGCGAAGTCGAAGTATTGCTCGCACAGCAGGATGGCGATGTCGCCGCGCTGGCGCAGCATGTGGATCACGCGCGCGATGTCCTTGATGATGGACGGCTGGATGCCTTCGGTGGGTTCGTCCAGGATGATGAGCTTGGGCTCGGCCACCAGCGCCCGCGCAATCGCCAGCTGCTGTTGCTGCCCGCCCGACAGATCGCCGCCACGACGCGACAGCATGTTCTTGAGCACCGGGAACAGTTCGAAGACTTCTTCCTTGATGCGGCGCGCGCGCGCGGCGGGCTGCGTCGCCATGCCCATCAGGATGTTCTCCTGCACCGTCAATCGCGCGAAGATGTCGCGGCCCTGCGGCACATAGGCCATGCCGCGCGCGGCGCGCTGATGCGGCGCCAGGCGCGTGATGTCGGCGCCATCGAAGGCGATGTTGCCGCTGGCCACGGGCAGCACGCCCATCAGGCATTTGAGCAAGGTGGTCTTGCCCACGCCGTTGCGGCCCAGCAGCGCCAGGCATTCGCCCTGGCGCACCGACAGCGACACGCCGCGCAGCGTGTGGCTGCCGCCGTAGTATTGATTGATCGCGTTTATGTCCAGCATCATCAGCGCCCCAGATAGACTTCGATCACACGCGGGTCGGCCTGCACCTTGCTCATCGGCCCTTCGGCCAGCACCGAGCCTTCATGCAGCACCGTCACCTTGCCGTTGCCGGCGATCTGGTTGACGAAGTCCATGTCGTGTTCGACCACCATCAACGAATGCCGGCCGCGCAGCTCGTTCAGCAGTTCGCCCGTGCGCGCGGTTTCGGCATCGGTCATGCCCGCGACCGGTTCGTCCAGCAGCAGCAGCTGCGGTTCCTGCATCAGCAGCATGCCGATTTCCAGCCATTGCTTCTGGCCGTGCGACAGCAGGCCGGCCGGCCGTCGCACTTCCTCGCGCAGACGGATCAGGTCCAGCGTTTCGCCGATCCTGTCGGCCTGTTCGCTGCTCAGGCGCGAGAACAGCGTGGGCCGCACGCGCTTGTCCGTCTTCATGGCCAGCTCCAGGTTTTCAAACACGCTGTGCTGTTCGAACACCGTGGGGCGCTGGAACTTGCGGCCGATGCCCGCGTGCGCGATCTGCGCTTCGTTCAAGCTCGTCAGGTCGATGCTCTGGCCGAAGTAGGCGGTGCCCGACGTGGGCCGGGTCTTGCCGGTGATGACGTCCATCATCGTCGTCTTGCCCGCGCCATTGGGGCCGATGATGCAGCGCAGTTCACCCACGCCGATATCCAGCGTCAAGTCGTTCAGGGCCTTGAAGCCATCGAAGCTGACTGTAATGCCTTCCAGGTACAGGATGGCGCCGTGGCTGGTGTCCAGGCCCTTGGGGCTGACGCGGCCGTAGCCGGCCTCGCCGCTGGGGCCGCCATCGAGCATGGCCGTTTCGGTGTGCGTGCTGGTCATGCCTTGTTCTCCTGCAAGCGGGCCGCGATGCGGCGGGCCAGGCCGACGATGCCGGTGGGCAGGAACAGCGTCACCAGCACGAAGATCAGGCCCAGCGCATACAACCAGAATTCGGGCAGCACGCTGGTGAACCAGGTCTTCAGGCCGTTGACCGCGCCCGCGCCGATGATGGGGCCGATCAAGGTGCCGCGCCCGCCTGTCGCCACCCAGATCACCATTTCAATCGAGTTCTCGGTGGACATCTCGCTGGGGTTGATGATGCCGACCTGCGGCACGTACAGCGCCCCGGCGATGCCGCACAACACGGCAGACAGCGTCCAGACGAAAAGCTTGAATCCCAGCGGGTCGTAACCAATGAAGCGCAGCCGGCTTTCGGCGTCGCGCACGGCGGTCAGCACGCGGCCCAGCTTGGACTGCGTGACCATGCGCGCCAGGATCAATGCGCCCGCCAACGCCGCCAGCGTGACCCAGTACAGGGTTGCGCGCGTGGCCGGCGCGGTGATGTCAAAGCCCAGGATGCGCTTGAAGTCGGTAAAGCCGTTATTGCCGCCAAAGCCCGTGTCGTTGCGAAAGAACAGCAGCATGGCGGCGAAGGTCAGCGCCTGCGTGATGATCGAAAAATACACGCCCTTGATGCGCGAGCGAAAGGCGAAGTAGCCGAACACAAAAGCCAGCACGCCCGGCACCAGCACCACCAGCAGCATGGCGTACCAGAAGTGTTCCGTGTAGGCCCAGTACCAGGGGTAGCTCTTCCAATCCAGGAACACCATGAAGTCGGGAAGATCGCTTTGGTAGACGCCGTCGCGGCCGATGGCGCGCATCAGGTACATGCCATGCGCGTAGCCGCCCAGCGCGAAGAACAGGCCGTGGCCCAGCGACAGGATGCCGGCGTAGCCCCACACCAGGTCCAGCGCCAGCGCGGCCATCGCGTAGCACATGAATTTGCCCAGCAAGGCCACGGCGTAGGCCGACACGTGCAGCGCATGGCCAGCGGGAAACACCAGGTTCAACAGCGGCAGCAGCGCCAGCAGCGCGGTTGCCACAGCCAGGGCGGTCCAGGCGCGGCCCGAGAACAGCGGGCGGCGGGTCAGGAGGGTCAGATCGGTCAGCGCGGTCTGTTTCATTCAACGCTCCGGCCGCGAGGGGCGAACAGGCCTTGCGGCCGTTTTTGGACAAACAGCACGATGAGCACCAGGATGGTGATCTTGGCCATGACGGCGCCCGCATAGGGCTCCAGGAATTTGTTCACGCCGCCCAGCCCCAGCGCAGCGATGACGGTGCCGGCCAGTTGGCCCACGCCGCCCAGCACCACCACCATGAAGGAATCGACGATGTAGCCGCGGCCCAGGTCCGGCCCCACGTTGCCCAGCTGCGACAGCGCCACGCCGGCCAGCCCCGCGATGCCCGAGCCCAGGCCGAAGGCCAGCATGTCGATGCGTCCGGTCGGCACGCCCACGCAATCGGCCATGCGCCGGTTCTGCGTGATGGCGCGTACGAAGAGGCCCAGCCGCGTGTGGTTCAGCAACACCCACACGAGGAACACCACGAAGAAGGCGAAGCCGATGATGACCAGCCGGTTGTAGGTCAGCACCAGGCCGCCCAGCACCGTGATGCCGCCCGACATCCAGCTGGGGTTGCCCACTTCCACGTTCTGCGCGCCGAACAATGTGCGCACGCCCTGCATCAGCATCAGGCTGATGCCCCAGGTCGCCAGCAGCGTTTCCAGCGGGCGTCCATACAGCCAGCGGATCACCGTGCGTTCCAGCGCCATGCCCACCAGCGCCGTCACGACGAAGGCCAGCGGCAGCGCAGCCACCACGTACCAGTCCAGCCAGGCCGGCAGCCATGCGCGAAACAGCGTCTGCACGACGTAGGTCACGTAGGCGCCGATCATCAGCAGCTCGCCATGCGCCATGTTGATGACGCCCATCAGCCCGAAGGTGATCGCCAGCCCCAGCGCGGCCAGCAGCAGCACGCTGCCCAGGCTGACGCCATAGAACAGATTGCCGGCCCATTCGATGGTGGCCAGGTGCCGGTCGATCTGCTTGAGCGCGGTGGCGGCGGCTTCGCGCACGCTGGCGTCCGGTTCCAGGTACGCGCCATCGCGTTGCTGCGTCAGCGCTGCCAAGGTGGGGCGGAAGGCGGCATTGCGCGTATCGCCCAACAGTTCCACGGCATGGCGACGCTTGGCGGGGTCGCTGCTTTTCAATTCCAGATTGGCCTGTGCGATGCGCAGCGCGTCGCGCACGGCCTCATTCTTTTCGGACGCCAGCGCCTTTTCAAGCATGGGCAGGCGCGCCGGGTCGCCCGTCTGTTGCAGCCGGCGCGCGGCGTCCAGACGTTCCCCGGGCTTGTCCGAGAACAAACGGGATCCCGCCAGCGCGGCCTCGATGGCGCGGCGCAGGCGGTTGTTGATAGTCACGGTGCCGCTGCCGGCAGGCAGGTCGACGGCGGCGCCCGTGACAGGATCGGTGGCGTGAGTGTCGTCCACGCCGATCAGCACGCGCCCGTCGGCGGTGGCATAGAGCTGGTCATTGCCCAGCGCTTGCAGCACGGCGGCCGCAGCGGGCTCGGGCAGTTGGCCCAGCGCGGCAATCGCTTGCAGCTTGGCGTCGGTGTCGTCGCCGGCCAGCGGCGCAAGCAGGGCGGGGGCCACGCCCGCCGCCGCCGCTTGCGCGGTCAGCAGCGGCATGGCAAGCAGCCACGCAAGTAGGAGACGACGCAAAACGTGTGCGATTGCCGCGATGTGCATGGCTGCTGTTTCCCTTAGAGGCCTTGCTTGCCTTCGTTACCCGGGATGTACGGGCTCCAGGGCTGCGCGCGGATCGGGCCCTTGCTCTTCCACACCACGTTGAACTGGCCGTCCGCCTTGATCTCGCCGATGTAGACCGGCTTGTGCAGGTGGTGGTTGGTCTTGTCCATTTCGATGGTGTAGCCATCGGGCGCGTTGAACTTCTGGCCGCCCATTGCCGCGATCACCTTGTCGACGTCGGTGGTCTTGGCCTGTTCCACTGCCTGCTTCCACATGTGGATGCCGACGTAGGTGGCTTCCATGGGATCGTTGGTCACGACCGTGCTGGCGTTGGGCAGGTTCTTGGCCTTGGCGTAGGCCTTCCACTTCTTGATGAATTCCTCGTTGACCGGGTTCTTCACCGATTGGAAGTAGTTCCACGCGGCCAGGTGGCCGACCAGCGGCTTGGTGTCCACGCCACGCAGCTCTTCTTCGCCCACCGAGAACGCCACGACCGGCACGTCGGTGGCCTTCAGGCCGGCGTTGCCCAGTTCCTTATAGAAGGGCACGTTGGAGTCGCCGTTGATGGTCGAGATGACGGCGGTCTTGCCGCCGGTGGCGAACTTCTTGATGTTGGCCACGATGGTCTGGTAGTCGGAATGGCCGAACGGCGTGTAGACCTCGTCGATGTCGCTGTCCTTGACGCCCTTGGAATGCAGGAAGGCGCGCAGGATCTTGTTGGTGGTGCGCGGGTAGACGTAGTCGGTGCCCAGCAGCACGAAGCGCTTGGCGCCGCCGCCGTCTTCGCTCATCAGATACTCGACGGCGGGGATGGCTTGCTGGTTGGGCGCGGCGCCGGTGTAGAAGACGTTCTTCTCAAGCTCTTCGCCTTCGTACTGCACCGGGTAGAAGAGCAGGCCGTTCAATTCCTTGAAGACCGGCAGCACCGACTTGCGCGACACCGACGTCCAGCAGCCAAAGACCACGGCCACCTTGTCCTGCGACAGCAGCTGGCGCGACTTCTCGGCAAACAGCGGCCAGTTCGAGGCGGGGTCCACCACCACGGCTTCCAGCTTCTTGCCCATCACGCCACCGTTGGCGTTGATCTCATCGATGGTCATCAGCGCGACGTCTTTGAGCGACGTTTCCGAGATGGCCATCGTGCCCGACAGCGAATGCAAGATGCCGACCTTGATGGTGTCTTCGGCTGCCAATACCTGCGGCATCCAGCCGGACATGGCCAACAGGCTCACGGCGGTCAGTTGCTTCAAGGCTAGTCTGCGTTTCATGGTGACTCCTGGATGAGTATGTGCCGGTCTAACCGGCAGGAACGATCTCTAACAACGCCTGACAACAAGGACCTCAAAGCAAAAGGCATGCCAAGTGCGCGGCGCATGCCGGGCCGCTGTATGAAGAGGGGGTGTTTACGCGCATGCCGGCGCGCGATGACCGAGCGGCGCGGCGGAATCAAAACGGTGCCGCGTGCACAAAACAGGTGCGCGTCCTGCTCGCATGCGGTGCGGACGACGCGGATGCGGACGGCGCGCGAGCGCCGGTTTGGCGGCGTCCACGCGCCGCGCCAGAGGGAAAGTGCGCGGGCCGGCCAACATGGCACGGCTATTGCTTGGGAATCCGTACTTGTATACAAGAAAGGATTCCAGCATGAATGCCGCAGCATCCCAGACGAGCCCCATCGGTTGGACCATCGCGCAATGGCAGGCCGCCTACCGCGACACCGGCGCGCAGCCCGACGTGCTTCTGGCCGACTACGCCGCGCCGCAAGACAGTGGCCCCGAGGACAACGCCTGGATACGGCGCGTGGACCGCGCCACGCTGGATGAACAACTGGACGGACTGCGGCTGATGCTGGCCGCCGTGGGCGGCGACCTGACGCGCCTGCCGCTGTATGGCGTGCCCTTCGCCATAAAGGACAACATCGATGCGGCCGGCTGGCCGACCACGGCAGCGTGCCCGGAGTTCGCGTACACGCCCGGCGAGGACGCAACCGTGGTGCAGCGCCTGCGCGCGGCGGGCGCGATCCTGATCGGCAAGACCAATCTGGATCAGTTCGCCACTGGTCTCGTGGGCACGCGTTCGCCCCATGGCGCGGTGGCCAATACGTTCAACCCGGACTACGTCAGCGGCGGTTCCAGTTCAGGCTCGGCCTCGGTGGTGGCGCGCGGCATCGCCGCGTTTTCGCTGGGCACCGACACCGCGGGCTCGGGCCGCGTGCCTGCCGGCTTTAACAACATTGTCGGGCTCAAGCCCACTCGCGGTTGGCTCAGTACGGCGGGCGTGGTGCCGGCGTGCCGCAGCCTGGACTGCGTGTCGATCTTCGCGCTGACGGTCGCCGACGCGGAATTGGTCGCCGAGGTGGCGGGCGGCTACGACGAGCGCGACCCGTACTCGCGCGCCATGCCCGCAGGCGCGGCTTTGCCCTGGCCGCGCGCGCCAAGGTTGGCGGTGCCGGCCACCTTGGAATTCTTCGGCGATGCGCAAGCCGCCGCCGTGTTCGAGGACGCCGTGCGCGCGTTGAAGGAGACGGGCGCGCAAGTGGAAGCCATCGACTTCACGCCCTTCAATGAATTGGCCGCGTTGCTGTATCAGGGCCCGTGGGTGGCCGAACGTTTCGCCGCCGTGCAGGCGTTGTGGGAAACCAACCCCGACGCCATCCACCCCGTCGTGCGCGGCATCGTCGAGCAGGCCGCCAACTACAGCGCCCTGGATGCGTTCAAGGCCGAGTACCGCCGTGCCGAACTGACGCGCCAGATCCATCAGGCGCTGGCGGGCTTTGACGCGCTGGTCGTGCCGACCTCGCCGTCCATCTACACCATCGCGCAATTGCAGGCCGATCCCGTCACGCTCAATTCGCGCCTTGGCGTCTACACCAACTTCGCCAACCTGGCCGACCTGTCGGCGCTGGCGTTGCCTGCCGGCATGCGCGCCGACGGCTTGCCCTCCGGCATCACGCTGATCGGGCTGGCGTGGCAGGACCGCGCGCTGGCGCGCTTTGGCCGCTTGTGGCAAGCGCAGCGCGGCCTGCCGCTGGGTGCGACCGGCGCGCCGCTGCCTGCGGCGCTGAATGCGGGGCTGGATACGGCGTCCGCACCCATAGACACGGTGCGCGTGGCCGTGGTGGGCGCGCACCTGACGGGCATGCCGCTGAACCATCAACTGACCTCGCGCCACGCGGTGCTGGTCGAGCAGACCCGCACGGCCGGCGACTACCGCCTGTATGCGCTGGCCAACACCAAGCCGCCCAAGCCGGGCCTGGTCAAGTCCGAGTCGGGCGCGCCGATCGAGGTGGAACTGTGGGACGTGCCGGTGACGGCGTTCGGCGCGTTCGTCGCCGAGATTCCCGCGCCCCTGGGCATCGGCACGCTGGAGCTGCAAGACGGCCGGCTGGTCAAGGGCTTCATCTGCGAGCCGCGCGGCCTGGATGGCGCGCGCGACATCACCGCCTTTGGCGGCTGGCGCGCCTATCTGGCCAGCTTGAACGCCACCGCCCGCCAACCCCTCTGAGCCACTGGGAGCCGAACCGTGTTCGATACCGTACTGATTGCCAATCGAGGCGAAATCGCCGTCCGCGCCATCCGCACCTTGAAGCGTCTGGGCATCCGCAGCGTCGCCGTGTATTCCGATCCCGACCGCAATGCCGCGCACGTGCGCGAGGCCGACGTGGCCGTGGCGCTGGGCGGCGAGAAGGCCGCAGACAGCTATCTGCGCATGGACCTGTTGCTGGCCGCCGCGCGTGAGCACGGCGCGCAAGCCATCTACCCCGGTTATGGCTTTCTGTCCGAAAGCGCCGAATTCGCCGAAGCCTGCGAAGCGGCGGGCATCGCGTTCGTGGGCCCCACGCCCTTGCAGATCCGCGAGTTCGGCCTGAAGCACCGTTCGCGCGAGCTGGCTGGGCAAGCCGGCGTACCCATGACGCCGGGCACGGGCCTGTTGGCCAGCCTGGGCGAAGCGCTGTCGCAGGCCGAACGCATCGGCTATCCCGTGATGCTTAAAAGCACGGCGGGCGGCGGCGGCATCGGCCTGTCGCGCTGCGAGAACGAGGCGGAGCTGACCGTTGCTTTCGACAGCGTGCAGCGCATGGGCGAACATTTCTTCCGCGATGGCGGCGCGTTCATCGAGCGCTATGTGGATAACGCGCGGCACGTCGAAGTGCAGATCTTCGGCGACGGCGCGGGTCGTGTGCTGGCGCTGGGCGAGCGCGACTGCTCGGTGCAGCGGCGCAACCAGAAGGTCATCGAGGAAACGCCCGCCCCGCTGCTGCCGGCGGCGACGCGCGCGGCGCTGCTGGCGGCCGCCGTGCAGTTGGGCGAGTCGGTGAACTACCGCTCGGCGGGCACGGTTGAATTCATTTATGACCCGGCGCGCGACAGCTTCTACTTTCTTGAGGTCAACACGCGCTTGCAGGTCGAGCATCCGGTGACCGAGGCGGTGACGGGGCTGGATCTGGTCGAATGCATGTTGCGCGTGGCGGCCGGCGAATCGCTGGACCTGGCCGCGATGTCGCGCGCCCCGCAAGGCTCGTCCATCGAGGTGCGCCTGTATGCCGAAGACCCGCTGCGTCAGTTCCAACCTTCGCCCGGCGTGCTGACCGAGGTGTTCTTTCCCGAAGGGGTACGGGTCGATGGCTGGGTGGCCACCGGCACCGAGGTGCCTGCCTTCTACGACCCGATGCTGGCCAAGCTGATCGTGCACGCGGACACGCGCGAGGCGGCGTTGGACAAGCTGGCCGATGCCCTGGCGCGCACGCGCCTGCACGGCATCGCCACCAACCTGGACTATCTGCGCCAGATCGTGGCCGACGAACGCTTTCGCGCGGGCCAGCTGTCCACGCGCTTTCTGGAGAGCTTTGCGTACCGGCCCGCCGCCATCGAGGTGCTGGAAGCGGGCACCTACACCAGCGTGCAGGACTATCCGGGTCGCACGGGCTATTGGGACATCGGCGTGCCGCCGTCCGGCCCGATGGACGACTACGCGTTTCGACTGGCCAACCGCATCGTGGGCAACGCACCAGACGCGGCCGGCATCGAGGCCACGCTGGTGGGGCCGACCCTGCGCTTTCATGGCGACACCGTCATCGCGTTGACCGGCGCGCAATGCGCCGCCACGCTGGATGGCGAACCGGTGCCGATGTGGCAGCCCATCGCCGTGCGTTCGGGCCAGGTGTTGGCCACCGGCCGCGCGCTGGCCGGCTGCCGCAGCTACCTGGCTGTGCGTAATGGACTGGATGTGCCGGTCTATCTGGGCAGCCGATCGACCTTCGCGCTGGGTCAGTTCGGCGGGCATGCCGGCCGCACGCTGCGCGTGGGCGACATGTTGCCCGTGGTGCGCCCTGAATTGGGCGAGTCTGCCGCCGCGCCGCTGGCGGAACCCATGGCCGCGCCGGCCGAGCTGATCCCCGCTTATGGCAACACCTGGGAGATCGGCGTGCTGTACGGCCCGCACGGCGCGCCGGACTTCTTCCAGCCCGAGGCCATCGAGACGTTCTTCGCGGCCGATTGGGAAGTGCACTACAACTCGAACCGCCTGGGCGTGCGCCTGATCGGCCCCAAGCCCACCTGGGCGCGCGAGAACGGCGGCGAGGCGGGCTTGCACCCGTCCAACATCCACGATTGCGAATACGCCATCGGCAGCATCAATTTCACGGGCGACAGCCCGGTCATCCTGACGCGCGACGGCCCCAGCCTGGGCGGCTTCGTGTGCCCCGTCACCATCGCCAGCGCGGAATTGTGGAAGGTGGGGCAGGTCAAGCCGGGCGACCGCATCCGCTTCGTGCGCATGGATTATCCGCAGGCCGTGGCGCGGCAGGCGGCGCAGGATCAAAGCGTGGCGACGCTGTCCGCCGTCGCGGCCGAGCCGCCTGCGCCCACACCGGTCGCCGTGTCCGCCACCGCTTCGGAAACCATCGTGGCCGCGCTGCCCGCAGAAGGTTCGCGCCCGTCGGTGTCGTATCGCCAGGCGGGCGATGGCTATCTGTTGCTGGAGTACGGCGACAACGTGCTGGACCTGGCGCTGCGCATGCGCATCCACCTCTTGATGGAGGCGCTGAACGCGGACCCCATCGACGGCGTGTGCGAACTGTCGCCGGGCGTGCGCTCGTTGCAGATCCGTTATGACAGCCGCCAGATCCTGCAAGGCGCGCTGATCGAACGCCTGCTCAAGATCGAAGCGGGCCTGGCCGACGTGGCCACCTTGAAAGTGCCCACGCGCGTCGTCTACCTGCCGATGGCGTTCGAGGACTCGGCCACGCTGGGCGCCGTGCAGCGCTATCAGGAAACGGTGCGCGCCAATGCGCCGTGGCTGCCCAACAACGTGGACTTCATCCAGCGCATCAACGGCCTGTCCAGCCGCAACGACGTGCGCGACATCGTGTTCGACGCCAGCTATCTCATCATGGGTTTGGGCGACGTGTACCTGGGCGCGCCGTGCGCGGTGCCGATCGATCCGCGCCATCGCTTGCTGACCTCGAAGTACAACCCGGCGCGCACGTTCACGGCCGAAGGCACGGTAGGCATCGGCGGCGTCTACATGTGCATCTACGGCATGGATTCGCCGGGCGGCTATCAGCTGGTCGGACGCACCTTGCCGATCTGGAACAAGTTCCTGAAGAATCCGGTGTTCCAGGACGGCAAGCCGTGGCTGCTGCGCTTTTTCGATCAGGTGCGCTTCTACCCGGTCACCGAGGCCGAACTGGACGTGTTGCGCGAGGACTTCCGCGAAGGCCGCGCCACGGTGCGTATCGAAGAAGAAGTCTTCGACTTTGCCGCGCACCAGCGCTTCCTGGCCGAGCAGGCCGACAGCATCGCCGTGTTCCAGATGCGTCAGAAAAGCGCGTTCGATGCCGAGGTGGCCTTGTGGAAGACCGAGGACGTGGCGGCGGAACCGTCCGCCCAGGGCCCCGAGGCGGATAGCGAGGTCGCGCTGCGCGATGGCGAACGGCTGGTCAGCGCGGATATGTGCGGCAACATCTGGAAGATACCGGTTGAAGTGGGCCAGAGCGTGTCGGCGGGCGATACGCTGGTGGTGGTCGAGGCGATGAAGATGGAACTGTCGGTGATCGCTCCCACCTCCGGTACGGTGACGGCGATACGCTGCGTGCCCGGCAAACCGGTCAACGCGGGCGACCCGCTGGTGGTGCTGGCCGAGGACTCCACCTGCACCGTGGCGGGATGATGCGCATGGAATCCGTCCAGGTCAGCCCGGCGATCCGGCAGGCGCCGGCGCTGGCCGGTTCCCTGGCCGATCAGGTCTATCAGCGCATCAAGGACGACCTGTTCGACTTTCGCATGCTGCCGGGCGAACGCTTTACCGAGGCCGACCTGGTCGCGCGGCTGGGCGTGAGCCGCACGCCCGTGCGACTGGGCCTGGCGCGGCTGGAGCGCGAAGGCTTCGTGCTGACGCGTCCGCGCAGCGGCTGGCAGGTGCGGCCGTTCGACTTCGAGCGCTTCGAGGCGCTGTACGACGTGCGGGTGGTGCTGGAGCAGGCGGCGGTGGACAAGTTGTGCGCGCGCGAACCGATGGACGAATCGGGCATCCTGGGCGCGCTCAAGGACGTCTGGCTGGTGCCGCCGCCGCAACGCATCCTGGACGGGCGGTTGGTCGCGCAGTTGGACGAGGCGTTTCACTGTTCGCTGGTGGCGGCGGCGGGCAACCCCGAGATGGCGCAGATACACCGCGACGTCACCGAAAAGATCCGCATCGTGCGGCGGCTGGACTTCACCAAGGATTTCCGCGTGGACGCGACCTACGACGAACACGCGGCGATCCTGCGGGCGGTGCTGGCGCGGCGCGGCGACGAGGCGGCGCGCATGCTGCGCTCGCATATCGACATGAGCAAGGCCGAGGTGCGCAAGATCACGCTGCACATGCTGCATGAGGCGCGCGCGGGCGGGGGCGGGGTCTGAACGTTGCATGCCGCGCGCATCTGGTGGGTGGACCCGGCAGGCAAGCGCGCCGTCAGCCTTGCAACTGTCGATAGACCTCTTGCGAGACGCGCTGCAATTCTTCGCGGCTGACCGCGCCGGACAGCGCATAGCCGAATTGCCCTTCGACCCAATAGAACACCCGCACCGGGCCTTCCTGCGTGAATTGGAACGCGGTCTGCCCGCCTGCGGCTTCGCGTGTGACGTAGAGCGTCAGGCGCTGGCCGTCGGCCGCGCCATACATGAATTGCGCGACCGGGCCCGAGCCGCCGGGCAGCAAGCGGCCACCCACCAGTTCATAACCCGCTTGCGATAGCGCGGGCGCGCGCACCGGCGCACCCATGCGCTTGGTCAACCAGGTGACCAGACCCTTTTCGTTGTCGGCGCCCACTTCAACCGGGCGTCCCATGTCGGGCGCGTACACGGCGTGCGCAATGGCGGCGCGCTGCGCATAGCCGCCCGCCGCGCGCTCGGGGCTGGCGGTGGCCAGTACGGTCTGCATGCGCTGCGCGTCCATCGCGCCGCGCACGGTCCATGCCGCGCCGGCGCTGACGGTGGCGATCAGCACGCTGGCGGCCAGGGCGCGCCACGGAAATTGCCGCGCGGGCGGCTTCAAGGGCAGCCGCAACGGCAGTGGTTCGTCCAGCACGGGGTCCAGCAGCGCGTGCAGGGCGCGGCGCTGTGCCTGCCAGTCGGAAACCCGGGTCTGATCCTGCGGATGCGTGGCCAGGAAGGCGTCGACTTCGGCATGCCGCGCAGGCGGCAACTGGCCGTCCGCATAGGCATGCAGATCGGCTTCGGTGATGGGGCTGCCGGCACTGGGCACCGGATGTAGGAATTTGTCGTTCATATCATTTCACGCGATGCAGCCGGCTGACGGTATCGCGCCCCTGCATCAGCGCGCCAAGCTTTTCACGGGCACGCGACAGCCGGGACATGACGGTGCCCAGCGGCACGTCCAGCACCTGGGCCGTGTCCTGATAGGACAGGTCCTCGACGCAGATCAGCAGCAGCACTTCCCGCTGCTCGGGGGGCAAGGCTTGCAGGCAGCGGTCCAGGTCGCGCACCTCCAGGTGGTCGGTCTGCGTGGCGCGCACCGGCGCATCGGGCAGATCGCCCGTCGCGGTCTGATCGGCCCGCCGGTTGGTGGCGCGCACGCCGTCGATGAAATGGTTGTGCATGATGCCGAACATCCATGCCCGCAGCTCGCCGCGCTTTTGCCAGCGCGAATAGCGGCTCCATGCGCGCTCCAACGTGTCCTGCACCAGGTCGTCGGCCCGGTGCGGGTCGCCCGTCAGCCCGCGGGCATAGCGCCGCAGGCTGGGGATGCAGGCCAGAATCAGGGCCTCGTCGTCGGCGCGCATGGCGTCGGGCGGTAGGGCGGATTGCGCCAGGGGTCAGGGCTTGGCGGCGTGCCAGACGTCCTTGAAGTTGTCGCCGGTCTTGTCGCCCGGCTTGGCGTCCTTGGCGTACAGGTAGACGGGCTTGCCCTTGTAGGCCCATTGCTTGGAGCCGTCGTCGCGGGTGATGACGGTCATGTCGCCCATGGGCTTGGCGTCGGCGGGGGCGGTGACGGGGGGCCAGATCTTGGCGCACTGGTCGTTGCAGGCGCTTTTGCCCCCGCTGTCCTTGTCGAAGGTGTAGAGCGTCATGCCCGCGCTGTTGACCAGGACGCCGTCTTGCGTGTTGACGGCTTGGGCGTGAGCGCCGGCCGTGAACAGGGCAGCGGAGCCAAGAACCAGGGCGGCGGCGATATGTTTGCGCATGTTGAGCCTCTTACGTAGATGGATTGGGGGTGACTGCCCTCTACAGACGCCTGCCGCCATGGCTTTATTCCAGGCCGGCCAAAAGAATCTGCAAAAGTCAGTCGGCCGGCCGGACGGCGCCGGGTTCGTAACGCATTTCAAATTCCAGGTCGGTCTCCTTGACGAGGGTGAAGCCCAGCGATGCGTACAGGCGGCGGGCGGGGTTGTCTTTGAGCACGCTCAGGGTGACGGGCGCGCCTTCCTTGTCGGCCTGTTCCAGCACGGTTTCCAGCAGGCGGCGGCCCAGGCCGCGGCCCTGGAAGTCCGGTGCGATCTGTATCTGCACGATGCGCCAGCCGGAAGCGTCGCGGTAATGCTTGAAGAGGCCGGCAGGGCGGCCATCGACCCAGACGATGTGCGCATCGTCGAAGTGGTATTGGATGCGGGCAAGGTGGTCCGCGTCGGCCATGGGCGCACCGGCGCGCGCCAGGTGTTCCTGCATGGTGGCTTTACGCAGCGCCAGCAGAAAGGGCAGGTCCTCTTCGGTGGCGGCCTGCAAGGCCAGGCTATGGAGGGATGATTGGGTCGAAGTCATGAATCAGGAAGTGGGTGGCGTTTTGCGTTTGGCCGTCTTGCCGGCTTGATGGATCAGGTTATATAGCTGTTGGGCGGCGGGCGCCAGGGGTCGGCCGCGCCGTGCGATGAGGCCCAGCGTGCGCGTCACGCGAGGATGTTCCAGCTTGATGCTCGTCAAGGTGGCGTGGCCGGCCAGCGGCATGGCCAGCTGCGGCACGGCCGCCACGCCCAGGCCGGCTTCCACCAGGCCCAGCAGCGTCATGATGTGGCTGACTTCGAAAGCGCTGACGGTGCGCTTGCCGCTCTTGGCCAGCGCATCGTCGATCAGCAGGCGGTTGCCGCTTTCCTTGGCGACGGTCATGAAGCGTTCCTGCGACAGGTCTTCCCATGACACGCTGCGCCGGCTGGCCAGCGGATGGTCGCGCCGCACCGCCAGCACGAAGTCTTCGCGCAGCACGGCCTTGAAATCCACGTCGGGTTCCTGCGTGCCGAAGAAACTGACGCCGAAGTCGGCGCGGCCCGTCACCACGCTGTTGAGCACGGTGTTGGCGGTCTCGTCGATGATGCGCACGCGGATGCGCGGGAAGCGTTCGGTGTAGTCGCGGATGACCGACGGCAGGAAGTAATAGGCGACGGATGGCACACAGGCTACCGTCACCAGCCCGCCGCGCTGCGCGGCCAGGTCGCCGATGCTCAGGACGGCGCTTTCCAGTTCGTCGATGGCTGTCCGGGCGCGTTCCAGGAAGACGCGCCCCACCTGGGTCAGGGACACGCGCCGCGTGGTGCGTTCGAGCAGGCGCGCGCCCAGAATGCTTTCCAGCTTGTCGATGCGGCGGCTGAGAGCCGGCTGCGACAGGTGCAGGTCGTCGGCGGCGGCGCGAAAGCTGGCGCGCTCCGCCACGGCCACGAACGCCTGCAATTCCTGTAAATCGAAATTGATGCGTGCCATGCATTAATCCATCCGTAAGTTGCAATTCAAATAATAGCCGGGCGGACGCAGAATGGCTTCCATGGAAACCGTAATCCCTTGCGTACTGATGCGCGGCGGCACGTCGCGCGGCCCCTTTTTTCTGGGCGACTGGCTGCCCGCCGATCCCGTCGAGCGTGATCGCCTGCTGCTGGCGGCCATGGGCTCGCCCCACGCCTTGCAGGTCGATGGCCTGGGCGGCGGCAACACGCTCACCAGCAAAGTGGCCATCGTGTCCCGCTCCACCCGCGCCGACTGCGACATCGACTACCTGTTTGCGCAGGTGTCGGTGGACCGCGCCACCGTGGACACCCGGCCCAACTGCGGCAACATGCTGTCGGGCGCCGCGCCGTTCGCCATCGATGAAGGCTTGTTGAAGGCGAGCGACGGCGTCACATCAGTGCGCGTGCACAACGTCAACACGGGCGCGGTGGTCGAAGCCGTGGTGCAAACACCCGGTGGGCGCCTGACTTATGAGGGCGATGCGCGCATCGACGGCGTGCCGGGCGCAGCGGCGCCCGTGCGCCTGAACTTCCTGGATGCGTGGGGCGCCGTCACCGGCAAGCTGTTCCCCACGGGCTTGCGCCAGGAACGCATTGAGGGCGTGGCGGTAACGCTGATCGACGCCGCGATGCCGATGGTATTGATGCGCGCCAGTGATTTCGGATTGCAGGGCGACGAAACGCCCGCGCAGCTGGATGGCAACGCGGCCTTGCTGGAACGCATCGAACGCATCCGCCTCGTGGCCGGCGCGCGCATGGGATTGGGAGACGTGTCCGACAGCGTGATTCCCAAGCCGGTCCTGCTGGCGCCGTCCAGCGCCGCAAACGGACTGGCTCTGCGTTCGCGCTACTTCACGCCGCGCGCCTGCCACCGCGCGCATGCCGCGACGGGCGCGGTAGGCGTGGCCAGCGCGTTCCTGATGCCCGGCACCGTCGCGCATGAGTGCGGCGGTCCGCCCGTGACGGCGGGCTACCGGACGGTGCGTATCGAACACCCGTCCGGTGTAATGGAGATCGATGTCGAGCTGGACAAGGATAGTGAAGTCGTGCGGGCGGCGGGCCTGGTTCGCACCGCACGCAAGATCATGAAAGGGCTGCTGTACGTGCCGGGCCATTACGGCTTGGCGCAGGCCGCCTGACCCACATTAATTACGCCGCGAGCTCAAGCCGCAAGCTTGAGCCCCAAGCAGCCCACCCAGAGGCCGCGCAGTACGGCGATTGATAAACAACGGAGACAAGCATGAAGCATTCCCTTATCAAGGCGGCCTCGGCCGCGACGATATTCCTGGCGCTGGGCGCGGGCAGCGCTCAAGCCGCCTATCCCGAACGCGCGATCACGCTGGTCGTGCCAACGGCAGCCGGTGGCGGCAACGATGTACTGGCGCGCGTGGTGGGGCAGAAGGTCGGCGAGCTGCTCGGCCAGACCGTCATCGTGGTGAATAAGCCGGGCGCGCAAGGCGCGATTGCGTCCGACTACGTGGCGCGCCAGCCGGCTGATGGCTACACGCTGATGCTGGGCTACATCGGCACCCATGGCATCAACCCCGCGATGCAGAAGCTGAACTACGACCCGGTCAAGGACTTCACGCCCATCGGCATGGTGGCCGATTCGCCCACCATCATGGTCGTCAACACGCAATTGCCGATCCAGGATGTGGCGAGCCTCGTCAAGTATGGCCATGAGCATCCGGACGCGCTGAGTTTTGCGTCGGCCGGCCCCGGCACGGCCCCCGCCGTCGCGGGCGAGCTGTTCAACCAGGCCACGGGCACGCAGATGCTGGACGTGCCGTACAAAGGGTCCGCGCCTGCCTTGACGGACACGCTGGCAGGCACCACGCAGGTGATGTTTCCCAGCCTGTTCAGCGTGTATCCGCACTTGAAGTCCGGCATGATCAAGGCGATTGCGGTGGCTGGCGCGACGCGCACCGAAGCCTTGCCGAATCTGCCCACGCTTGCCGAAGCCGGCGTGCCGGGCGTAGAGGTGCCGCAGTGGTACGCCATCTTCGCGCCCGCCAAGGCGGACGCCGCCGTGGTCGCCACCTTGAACAAGGCGCTGAACCAGGCGCTGGCGGACCCTTCCGTCAAGACGAAGATTGCGGAGCAAGGCGCCGAGGTGCGCAGCAGTTCGCCGGCCGAGCTGGGCGCGTTCGTGCAAAGTGAAGCGGTCCGGTGGAAGCAGCTGGCTTCCAAGCAGAAGTTGGCGGCGCGATAGTCCTTATGTGCTGCGCAGCAAGGCCAGCGCGTCCGCATCGAAATTGCGCAGATTCGGAAACACCAGCCGCAGGTCATCGCGGCTGGCGCCGAACCAGGTTCCCAGCGCAGAGCCCAGTTGATCCACCGCCAAGGTGGGCAGCAGCCGGCCGTTATCGACAAAGCCCGGGCCGTCCAGCGCGATCTCGGGATGTTCGCCGAAGCTGCGGCCACCGTTGACGGCCCCGCCCATGACCAGATGGTGCGACCCCCAGCCGTGGTCCGAGCCATTGCCGTTGGATCCCAGGGTGCGCCCGAACTCGGACGCGGTGAACGTGGTGACCTGATCCGCCACCCCCAACGCCGTCAACGCTTGCTGGAACGTGGCCAGCGATTGCCCCAGCTCCTTGAGCAGCGCGGGGTGCGTGTCGTTAAGCCCCGTGTGATTGTCATAGCCATTTTGCGACACGAAGAACACCTGACGCCGCGCGCCCAGCGCCTGGCGCGCAGCGATGATGCGGGCCACGATCTTGAGCTGCTGGCCCAGCGGGGTACCGAAGTCGCCGGGAACGGCCACATTGGCCAGCGCCGCGCGCAAGCGGGTGTCGGCATCGATGGATTGCGCGGCGATGCGCGACAGTTCGCGTTCCATCAAATGATCGCGCGGCTGCGTGATCAATTGGCGCAACAGCGCGGTGCAGGCGGTGGATCCATACATATCGCGTTGCAGCAGTTCGATGGGCGTGGAGCCGTTGATGCCCACCCGATAGCCCGCCACCTTGTGGCCGGCCAGCAGCACCGTGCTGCCGCCCGCCGTGATGCCCGTGAACGTGCGCTGCGCATTGGCGTTGGCGAATAGGTCCGTCAGCCGTCCGCCCCAGCCCGACGCCGCGCCCTCTGGCGCCAGCGCTTGCCAGTACGACTGCTGGTCATTGTGCGAAAAAAGCTTGGGCGGCAGCGGCACGCGGGCGCTGATGTAGTCGGCCTTGGACGTGGGCGCCACCAGCGGCCCGACATTGAGCAGCACGGCCATCTGGCCATTCTCGTAAAAGGGCGCCAGCGGCGCCAACGCGGGAGCCAATGCAAACTGCGCGCCACCGGACGCCGCCACCTTGCCGCGCAGCGCGGTGGCGCGCAGCGCATCACGTGGCAAGGCAATGTCGGTACGCGCAGCGGCGTAGGCGCGGTAGGCGGCTGCGTCGAAGGGCACGAGGGTGTTGTAGGGGTCATTACCGCCATACAGAAATACGCAGACCAGCGCCTTGTACGAAGACGGCGCGCTTGCGGGCGGCGCCGATTGCGCGGCGGCCGCGCCCAAGGCCGCCAGGTTCATCGCCAGCGGCGCGGCGGCGCCCGTCGCGCCCAGCGCGCAAGCGCGCAGCAGGAAATCGCGGCGGCGGGCATTGAGTGCGTCGGTCATTTCTGCACCAGATATTCAGGGGTGGCGGCCACTAGCATGATCGCGGCGCGCACGCGGTCGCGTCGCCGGCTGGCGGGCAGCGTGGCGACGGCATCGGCAATGGCGCGGGCGGTGGGCGCGCTGAACGCGTCGCCTGCCAGCAGCAGCACCACGCGGTCCACCAGCGCCTGCGGGTCGTGCGCCAACGCGAGCTCGGGCGCGTAATTCGTTTGCAGGTCTTCCCAGCCCCGGTCCACATAGATGGACAGAAAGTTCAGATAGCCCGCAATGCTGGTTTCATCGGTGATCTGCATTTCCGGCGCTACCAGATGCCGCCGCGCCAGCTCGGTGACGGGCGGGCTGTAGCGGGGTCGGAAAAAATTGAACACCGTCGCCGATCGCATCGGGCTTTGCGCGAGGCGAATCGTGTTGTCGGTGGTGTCGGGCATCGCCCACGCGCCATTGGTGGATGTGGCCCCAAAGGCGCGCGCCCAGCCCGAGAAGCGCAGGATGGGTTCGCGCACCTTGCCCCATGCCGGATCGTTCAGGTCGGGGTCGCGCGCCTCGGGGTCGAGCAAGATGGCGCGCACCACGGCTTTGAGGTTGCCGCGTACGCCGTGGCCGTCGTCGGCAAACACCGTGGCCACGCGTTTGACGTAAGCCGGGCTGGGGTTGCTGGTGACCAGCCGCTGGATCAGCTGCATGCCGATGAACGGCCCCACGTTCGGATGCGCGCAGATGACTTCCATGGCGCGCTTGAGCGACAGGCGGCCGTCCGTGCCGGGGGGAATCACCGCGCCCAGAAAGCGCTTTTCGGCCATCGAATGCAGCGCGTTGTTCAGCGCCATGGGCCGCCTGTGGAATTCAACGTCGGTCTCTGGCCCGTTGATATCCCATCCGGTGAACACCTTGGCCAGGCCCTGCACATCCGCGTTGGTATAGGTTTCCACCGGTGCGCCGTCGACTTTTTTCACCGTGCCGTCCGGCTCCAGTTGCAACAGGCCGATGCTGAACAGCTGCATCACCTCGCGCGCATAGTTTTCATCGGGATGGCGGCCGGTCTTCGGGTCTTCCTTGCGATTGCCTCGATACGTCAGCATGCAGCCCATCGACAGGTTCTGGGTCACGGCGGTCAGCAGCGACTGGTAATCGCCCAGCGCGTGTTCGGCCAGCAGGTCCATGAAACCGGCCGCGCCGAACAGCGGCCAAGACGCAGTGATGGATTGCACGCCCACGACGAAAATCTCGGACAGCGCAAACGCCACGCGCGTGCGCACCTGGTCTTCGGCGCTGATGAATTTGCGCCACAGCGTGGACTCCAGCGGTGCGTTGATGCCGTTGCCCTTGAAGGCCTCGGTGTTTTTCTTCTGTTGCAGCAGCCAGTCGAAATGCGACTGCGACGGCGGCATCGCCAGTTGCGCGTCGAGCCACGCGGCGTAACCGTCGCGCACGACAGCGTCGATCAGAGCGGGGGTGGGCCCGAACGTGGCCTGCGCCAGAAAGCGCGAGGCCTGGCCGGGAGTGACTGTCATCGCAAGCCTCTCGTCGAATGCGAAAGGCTACGGTACTGAACCGCGGGGCGCGCTTCAATACCGTCATTCGGACGAGAGGATTAATCCCTAAGCATGAGGCTCAGACCGAGCGCGTGATGCCGCCGTCGATGCGGATGTTCTGGCCGGTGATGTAGGACGACGCGTCGGACGCCAGGAAGGCGATCAGGTCCGCCACTTCTTCGGCGGTGCCGTAGCGGCCCATCGGAATGCGGGTGCGGCGGTCTTCCTTTTCGGGCAGGCTGTCGATGAATCCGGGCAGCACGTTGTTCATACGCACGTTGTGCGCGGCGTATTCATCCGAGAACACCTTGGTGAAGGCGGCCAGCCCCGCGCGGAAGACGCCCGACGTCGGAAACAGCGCTTCGGGTTCAAAGGTGGCGTAGGTGGAAATATTGACGATGGCGCCCGACTGCTGCTGCTTCATGATGGGCGCGACCAGACGCGCGATGCGCACCACATTGAGCAGGTAGAACTCCATGCCCAGGTGCCAGTCTTCGTCGCTGATCGACAGGAGCGGCCCCTTCGGCCCGTGCCCCGCGCTGTTGACCACCGCGTCGACGCGGCCCCATTTCTGCATCGTGGCGTCCACGAGGCGGGCCAGGTCGTCGGGCGAGCGGTTCGAGCCCGTGACGCCCAGGCCGCCCAATTCGCCCGCCAGGGTTTCGCCCTTGCCGGACGATGACAGGATGGCGACGCGATATCCGTCAGCCGCCAATTTGCGCGCCGCCGCAGCGCCCATGCCGCTGCCACCCGCCGTCACGATCGCTACTTTTTCCGTGCTCATGCCTGCTCCCTGTCGGTGTGTACGAAGAGCGGCCATTGTAGGGGGAACGCGCCCAATGGAAACGGGCTCCGCGCCCCGGAAATCCCGGAGGGCGGAGCCCGTGCGGCGCAGTGCCTGGGCCGGCTTAGTCGACCAGCTTCAGCGTGCCCTTCATCAGCGCGAAGTGGCCGGGGAAGGAGCAGAAGTAGGTGTAGTCGGTGCCGGCGGCCAGCTTGCTGACGTCGAAGGTGACGGAGTCGGACTGGCCGCCGCCGATCACCTTGGTGTGGGCGATGACGCGCGTGTCGCCCTTTTTGACGTAGTCATTGTCCAGGCCGGCAGCCATGCCGTCGTTGACGGTGGCTTGCATGTCGGCCGCCGTGGTCAGCACCCAGTTGTGGCCCATGACGTTTTTGGCCAGGGTGCCCGGATGCTTCAGGTTCACGGTGAACTGCTTGCAGCTCTTGCTGACCGTGATTTCCTTCTTGTCGAACTGCATCTGGTCATTGCCGGCGATATCGACCGAGCATTCAGCGGCCAGGACCGGGGCAGACGCAACAGCGAGGATCGCGGCCACGCACAGTTTCTTGAACATCATATTCATGCCTCCAACATTTGGCGAAAAGCGGAATTCCGGCCTGCGCCTTGCGCGATGGACCGGCTACACGACATTCTGACCCCGCTGCCGGCCAGAATGCCAAACCCGGCGTGGGCGGGTTTGACCCAGCGCAAGCCAAGCGCATTGAGTTGCGCGGATGGCGTCGCGCTTCAAGGTTTTGGGCTGACGCGCCAGATGACGTTGCCCACGTCGTCGGCCACCAGCAGGTCGCCCTGGCCGTCGATGGCGACGCCGACGGGGCGGCCCTGCGCTTGGCCGCTCTCATTGAGAAAGCCGGTCAGCACGTCGCGTGCCGGGCCGTCGGGCCGGTTGCCGGAAAACGGCACGAGGATGACTTTGTAGCCACTGCGCGGGTCGCGGTTCCATGAGCCGTGCTGGCCGACGAACATGCCCGAGGCGTAGGGCGCGGGCAGCCGCGTGCCGCCCGACCAGGCCAGGCCCAGCGATGCGGTGTGCGGGCCCAGCGCGTAGTCGGGCACGATGGCGCGCGCGACCAGGTCCGGGCGCGGCGGGGTGACGCGGGTGTCCACGTGCTGCCCGAAATAACTGTAGGGCCAGCCGTAAAAGCCGCCGTCCTGTACCGACGTCATGTAGTCGGGAACGAGGTCGCTGCCCAGCTCGTCGCGTTCGTTCACGGCCGTCCACAAGGTCTTGCCGTCGGGCGCCCAGGCCATGCCCACGGGGTTGCGCAGGCCGGTGGCGTAGAGCCGCTTGTTGCCGGTGGCGACATCGATTTCCCAGATGGCCGCGCGGCCTTCTTCGATGTCCATGCCGTTTTCCGCCACGTTGCTGTTCGAACCGACCGACACGTACAGCTTGCTGCCGTCCGCGTTGGCGATCAGGTTCTTGGTCCAGTGGTGGTTGATGCCGGCGGGCAGGTCGGTGACTTTTACGCCGGCCGCCTTGATCTGCGTCTGGCCGGGTTCGTAGGGAAAGCGCAGCACGGCGTCGGCGTTGGCGACGTAAAGCTGCTTGCCGATCAGCGCCATGCCGAAGGGCGAGTTCAGGTCTTGCAGCAGCACGCTGCGCGTTTCGGCCACGCCGTCGTGATCGGCATCGCGCAACAGGGTGATGCGGTTGGCGCTGGGCGTCTTGGCGCCCGCGCGCTTCATGACGATGCCCGCCGCCCATGCTTTGAAGCCGCCGCCCGCATCGGCGGGCTTGGGCGGCGCATTGGTTTCGGCGACCAGCACGTCGCCGTTGGGCAGCACGTAGAGCCAGCGGGGGTGGTCCAGGTCGGCGGCGTAGGCGTTGACGGCCAGGCCGTTGGCGGGAATCGGTTGGGCGCCCGCGATCCAGCCGACCGCCTTGGCCGTGTTCACCGTGGGGATCATCGTCGTGTTGGGGGGCGGCAGCTTGGGCTGCGGCCCCATTCCCGATTCAACGGGCAGCGTCGCGACCTCGCCGCAGGCGCTAAGGGCGGCCAGCGTCAGGCTGGCCGCCGCCAGATTGCGCAAGATGGGCATGATGCGGTTCCAAGGCTAGGGGATGTCCCATCATACTCATCGGCAAGCGGCGGGCGCGGATCAGTCGTCGAAGCGGCTGCGCGTGACGGCGCCCGTCTGCGGGTCGACGCGCAGTTTCACGCGTTGGCCTTGCGGATCGTAGGCCTTGACCTCGTAGCCGTGCTTGCTGGAACGCTCGATCTCGGAGATATTGCGGTAGCCAGCGGCTTCCATTTTGTCGTAGACCTGGCGAATCGTGAGCATGGGCGCGGCGGGGCTGGTGGCGGCAGGGGCCGCGGGCGCGGCGGCCTGGGCGTGAACGGCGGGGCCGGCGACGAGCGCGCAAGCGCCAATCGTCATTGCGGCCAAGGTTTTTTGAATGCGCGTCATGAGGGTAACTCCTTGATGTGAGGGGGAAAAATCTGGCCGTTGCGACGACCATGTGCCCATTATTCAATTCGGCGCATGAACCGGTTCTGAAGGCCTTGTTCATATCCGGTTCATCCACGCGGCGGTATAACGAACGATCCCCGTTCACTTTCAAAGAGGCCCGGCAGTGCTGCTGTTCCCCCAAATTCGCCAGAGGCGCGCCGGTGTATTGCTGGCAGGCTTCGCATTGGCGCTGTCCTTGATCGTGGGGCCCATCACGGGCCAGGCCGATGAAAGCGACCACGAACGCGCGCGCCAAGCGCTCGAAGCCGGCAAGGTGCTGCCGCTGGGCGCCGTGCTGGACATCGTGGAACGCGACTTTCCCGGTCAGGTTGTCAAGGTCGAGTTCGAAGAGGACGACGACGAATTCATCTATGAGATTCGCGTCCTGCAAAGCGGGGGCGGCATCCTCAAGCTGAAGATCGACGCGCGCGACGGCGCGTTGCTGGCCGTCAAGGGCCGCGATATCAAATTCAAGGGCAAAGACTGATGCGCATCCTGGTGGTCGAAGACGAACCCACGCTGGCCGCGCAATTGGCCGACGCGCTGCGCGGCGCGGGGTACACGGTGGACGTGGCGGGCGATGGCGAGTCGGCGCGCTTCCTGGGCGATGTGGAAACGTTCGACGCCGTGGTGCTGGACCTGGGGCTGCCCGTCATGGACGGCTTGACCGTGCTGAAACTCTGGCGCGCCGCCCAGCGCAACATGCCCGTGCTGATCCTGACCGCGCGCGACAATTGGCACGAGAAGGTGGCGGGCATCGACGCCGGCGCGGACGACTATCTGACCAAGCCCTTTCACATGGAAGAACTGCTGGCGCGCGTGCGGGCGCTGCTGCGCCGAAGCACCGCGCACGCCAGCGCCCAATGGCGCTGCGGCCCGCTGATGCTGGACACGCGTCAGGCCCGCGTCACCATTGACGGCCAGGCCTTGAGCCTGACGAGCCACGAGTTCAAAGTGCTGTCCGTACTGATGCAGCGGGCGGGCGAGGTGGTGTCGCGCACGGAATTGATCGACCACGTCTACGCGCAGGATTTCGACCGGGATTCCAACACCATCGACGTCTTCATCGCGCGGCTCAGGAAGAAGCTGCCGCCCGGCACCATCGAAACCGTGCGCGGCCTGGGCTACCGGCTGGCGGACGCATGAAATCTTCGCGTCCGCGCATGTTGGGTTCGTTGCGGCTGCGGCTGCTGGCGGGCACGCTGGCGTGGATCCTGGTGTCGGTGGGGCTGGCCGGCTGGGGGTTGGCCAGCCTGTTTCGCCAACACATCACGCAGCAGTTGCAGGCCGAGCTGACCTTGCATCTGAACCAGCTCACCGCCGCCGTCAATGTCGATGCCGATGGCCGTCCCAGCGTGGATCCGCCCCTGAGCGATCCCCGGCTGGAGCAGCCCTTGTCGGGCCTGTATTGGCAGGTGGACCGGCTGGCCGATGGCGGCCGGCCAGCGGCGATCGGCGTGGCGCGCTCGCGGTCGTTGTGGGACCAGACGTTGAAAGCGCCCACTGCATCCAGTGCGCGGGATCCGTCAGGCGCGTCGCGGCCATCCGACGCCTCTGTAGCCGACGCATCGGAGCGCGCAAGCGTGCGTGACGGCCGCAACGGTAACCCTTCCGGCGACCAGGCCTTCGATATCGCCGGCCCGGCCGGGCGGGACCTGGCGGCGCTGGCTCGTGTGTTGAAGCCGGCCGAAGACAACGCGCCGACCTTGCGGCTGATCGTGGCGGCCGACCGGCGCGTGCTGGCCGAACCCATCGGCCGCTTCAACCACATGCTGGCGATGGCGCTGGGGGCGCTGGCCATCGGCCTGACGGCTGCGGCCGTCGTGCAGGTGGTGGTCGGGCTGCGGCCGTTGGCCCGCCTGCGCCAGCAACTGGCCAGCCAGCACGCGGGCGGCAGCCGCATCGAAGGCCGCTTTCCCAGCGAGATCCAACCGCTGGTCGATGATTTCAACAAGGTGCTGGCGATGAACGCCGAGATCGTGCAGCGCGCCCGCACGCAGGCCGGCAACCTGGCGCATGCGGTCAAGACGCCGTTGACCATCCTGTCCAACGCCGCCTCGCGCGATGCGAACGTTCCTGCGCCGCTGGTGCAGGAGCAGGTGGCTATGGCGAACCGGCAGATCGACTATCACCTGGCGCGCGCGCGCGCGGCCGCGTCGTCCGGCGCGGTCGATGGGCACGCGCCCTTGCAGGCCGCCGCCGAAGGCCTCGTGCGCGTCATGCAGCGGCTGTATGCGCAGCGCGCGCTGCGAATCACGATGGAAGGTTTTGCGCCCACGCAGGCGATTCGAGGCGAACCGCAAGACTTGCAGGAGATGCTGGGCAATCTGCTGGACAACGCGTGCAAATGGGCGCGCGGCCAGGTGCGGATGTCGGTCGAGGCGGCGGGCGAGGGCCGCTGGCGCGTGCACAT
The DNA here is from genome assembly GCF_001571245.1 of Achromobacter piechaudii NBRC 102461. Taxonomy (GTDB): domain Bacteria; phylum Pseudomonadota; class Gammaproteobacteria; order Burkholderiales; family Burkholderiaceae_B; genus Achromobacter; species Achromobacter piechaudii. The sequence continues at coordinate 949,736 of NZ_BCTK01000006.1, forward strand.
CGATGACGACGGCCCGGGCATCGACGACCACGCCCGCGAGCGCATCTTCCTGCGTGGCGTGCGCATGGACGAGCAGCAGCCCGGATCGGGGCTGGGCCTGGACATCGTGCGGGATCTGGCCAACACGTATGGCGGTGATGTTCGCGCCAGCCCGTCCCCGTTGGGCGGGCTGCGCGTGTCGCTGACGTTGCCGCAGGCCTAGGCCTGGGTTTGCAGGCCAGGACGGCGTCGCGTCTACTTGACCAGCGTGACCGGCACGTCCGCCAGTTGCAGCACCTGGTTGGCCACCGAACCGATCAGGATATTGACGAGCGAACCATTACCCCGCGTGCCCATCACAATGCGGGCGCAGCCGTGGTCGCGCGCATAGCCGACGATTTCAGTGGCGGCGTGGCCGAATTCGATATGGCTGGTGTAGTCCGTGCCCGTCACGTCGAGCAGCTTGCGCGCTTCTTCCGAAGCTTCCTGGCCCTCCCGGGCGTAGAACTCGTCGATCATGTCTTGCGTGATCAGGCGCGAGAGGCCGGCGCGGCCTTGCGTGGGCGTCTGGATGTTCAAGAGGTGGATGCGTGCGGCGGGAGCGCCTTGGGCAAGTTGGCGCGCGTACAGCACGGCGCGGTTGGCGTTGTCGGAGCCGTCGACGGGGACCAGGATGTTCAGCATGCTTTTCTCCATGACGACTTATTTGACCAAGGTGACGGGCAGGTCCGTCAGGTGCAGCACGCGCGTAGCGACCGAGCCCAGGAACAGCGACGACACGGAGCCCAGCCCGCGCGTGCCCATGTAGATCTCATCCGCGCCCGTGTCGTTGGCAATGCGCACGATGGTTTCGGCCGCCTCGCCGATTTCAACGTGCTCATCGAACGGCACGCCCGCATCGGTCAAGAGGCGGCTGGCGTCCTGCAACGCGGCGCGGCCTTCATCCTGGTAATAGGCGTCGATGTCGTGCTGCGATAAACCCCGGCCGATCTTGCCGGATTTCAGCGGGATCTGGACGCAGAGCAATGCCACACGTTCGACGGGGTCGTAAGCGCGGGCATCCAGCAGCGCCTTGACCGCGTGCAGGGCGGGTTGCGAGCCGTCGACGGGGATCAGGATGCGTTTCATGGTCGTTTCCTTGTTATGCGCGAGCCGCAAGGGCGTAGCGGTCACTGTAGTCCAATTATTTGTCGGATTTGCGCAAGAGACGCTGCGCCGGATCAAGCCGGATGCAAGGAAAGGGTTGCCGCCTTCAACGCGCGGACGGCTTCCCGCGCGCGTTAGCGCCAGCGCTCGGGGACGACGAATGCATCGACGTCCTGGCCCAGCAGCCGGCTGGCCGACGCCGCCAACGCCGGCGCGCTGCCGGTGGTTTCAAGGCGGAGATCGCCAAGGCGGGCGCGGGGGTCGGCGGTTCGGGCGCTGACCGTGCAGAGCAGCGCACGCTCCTGCAACTGGTGCCGCAACCAGCGCGCCACCGGCGCACCGGTTTCCAGGAGCGGCACGCCGGGCCCGGCCGCCGCCTGGATGGCGTCGCGCAGAAAGGGGAAATGGGTGCAGCCCAGCACCAATACATCCGCGCCCGCCGCGCGCAGTTGCGCCACGGGGCCGGCGACGGCGGCATCGACGGCGGGGCCAGACAGCTCGCCCTGTTCCACCAGCCTGACCCATTGCGGGCACGGGTGCAGCAGGATGCGGACCTCGGGCGCTTCGCGTTGCACCAGCGCGGCGAACTTGGGACTGGCCAAGGTCCCCGTCGTGGCGAAGACGCCCACCACGCCGCTGTGCGTCAGATGCGCAGCCGGCTTGATGGCGGGTTCCACACCGATCACGATCAGGTCGGGATGACGCCGCCGTACCTGCGCAATGGCGGCGGCGGTGGCGGTGTTGCACGCCACGACCATGGCCTTGGCATGGCGCGATACGAAATAGTCGGCCACCGTCAGGGCGCGTTGCTCGACAAAGTCCTGACTCTTTTCGCCGTAAGGGACGTGCGCGGAATCGGCGACGTACAGCAGGGATTCATCCGGCAGGGCGTCGCGGATGGCGCGCAGCACGCTCAGGCCGCCAACGCCGGAGTCATAAACGCCAATGGGAGAGGCGGGTAGCAGGGTGGTCATGCAATAGGCGAATGGTTGGGCATGGGTAAGGCGGCAAACGCGGCTGGGAGGCAGTGTAGCGCCGGGGCAATATCGCTTCGCGGGGTCGGCACATCACGCGCCGGGCGCGCCCGCGTCCTCGGCGCGATGCCGCCGCACTTCGTCGATCAGCTTGCGGGTGGCGCCCGACATCGGCGCGTCGCGCCAGATCAGGTTCATCGGCGCGCGTAGCGCCACCGGCCCGGTCACGTTGACATACACCACGCCCTCGATGTTGACGCGGCGCAGCGAGGCCGGCACCAGCGACACGCCCAGCCCGGCCGCCACCAGGCTTAGGGTGGACAGCATGCGCGGCGCTTCCTGCGCAACGCGCGGGCTGAAGCCCGATGCGCTGCACGCGGTGATTATGGCGTCATACAGCCCGGGGCCACTGTGACGGCGATACAGGATCAGCGATTCCTCGGCCAGTTCCGACAAGGCGATCTGACGCCGGTCGCGCCCCTTCACGGCCGGATGATCCGCGGGAAACGCTGCCAGCATGGTTTCTTCAAGCACGGTCTCTTCGCACACGCCGGCACCTGTGCCATGCGAACCACGAATGAAGGCCACGTCCACGCGGCCATCGCAAACCGCTTCGCGCAGCTCGCCCGTGCTGCTTTCTTCCAGCACCAGCCGCACGTTGGGCGCGCTTTCACGAAAGCGGCGGATTACCGACGGCACGAACGGATGGAAGGCCGCCGACCCCGTGAACCCGACGGTCAACCTGCCGGCTTCCCCTTGCGAGACGCGCCGCACCCCATCCACCGCCTGATCGACCATCGCAATGATGTTGCGCGCATCGTCCACCAGCGCCCGCCCGCTTTCGGTGAGCTCCATGCCGCGCGGCAGCCGGTGGAAAAGCGTGACGCCAAGTTCCTGTTCCAGTACGCGGATCTGTTGGCTAAGGGGAGGTTGGCGTATGCCCAGGCGGGCAGCCGCCTTGGTCAGATGGGCTTCCTCGGCGACCGCAAGGAAGTAACGCAGCAGGCGCAGGTCGACGGATGCCATATGAGCGGAATATGAGTAGTTAAGTCGTCATATCTTAAACGTTGATGCGTGGGGCTGGTGGGCTGTCAGGCAGCCATGCACCGCCAAGGCGTGGCCTCCCATCGATCTGGTGGCAGAGTTCTCATGCCATACCCGGAGGATATGAATAACAACAGATTCATATATTAGACATTATCTATTCGTGAGAGTAGCCTCCAAGTCGAACCACCCTCGTCAACATTGTGCGAAATCCTATCCCCACCGGCTCTGGCCCGGCCCCCACCATGAACGCAGCATCCCCCACCCTGGAAGCCGAGTGTCGGCCCACGCCCACTTGCGGCCAATTGTTCCTTGGATTTCTGATGCTTGGCCTGACGGCATTTGGCGGGGCGTTGCCCTTGGCGCGCCGCATGGTCGTGGAAAAGCATCGCTGGATGAACGGGGCGGAATTCACTGATCTTCTGGGGCTGTGCCAATTTCTGCCTGGCGGCAACATCATCAATCTGTCCGTGGCGCTGGGCATGAAGTTTCGCGGGCCGCGCGGTGCGTTTGCGGCGTTGATGGGCTTGATCCTGGCGCCGTCGGCCATCGTCATTCTGTTGGGCATGGTGTATGACCGCTTTCAAAGCGATCCGCATATCCAGCATTTCTTCGCGGGCCTGGCGGCGGCTGCCGCCGGCTTGCTGATTTCGATGGCGGTCAAGATCGGCTTGCCGGTCATCAAACGCCGGGATTGGCTGGCCGGCCTTGTGGCGACGATCTGTTTCGTGGCGATTGCCGTGTTGCGCATCCCTCTGTTGCCGACGATGGCGGTGTTGACGCCGCTGAGTATTTTGGCGGTGTGGAGGCAACGTCGATGATCCAGACACTGATCGCTCTCGCCCTTATTTTTTCGCAGCTGTCGGTGTTGGCGTTTGGCGGCGGCAACACCATCCTGCCCGAGATGCAGCGGCAGGTTGTTGAAGTGCATGGCTGGATGAGCGCGGCGGAATTCTCGGCGTTGTTCGCGCTGGGCCAGGCCGCACCGGGGCCCAATCTGATGGTGGTGACGCTGGTCGGCTGGCACGTGGCGGGGTGGTGGGGGATGCTCGTGACCACCATCGCGAAGTTTGGCCCGTCCTCGCTGATCACCGTTTTCGCGCTGGGGCTGTGGGAACGTTTCAAAGACCGCCCTTGGCGCGGCGTGATTCAGGCGGGAATTTTTCCGATGACGGTGGGGCTGGTCGCCGCCAGCGCATCGTTGATCACCGAGGCGTCGGCGCACTCGTGGCTGCTGGGCGGCATCACGGCGGTGGTGGCGTTGCTGGGAAGCGCCACCCGCATTCATCCGCTGTGGTTGCTGTTCGGCGGCGCGCTGGTGGGTTTGGTGGCGATCGGTTAGCGTTAGGCACTTGCCGCGCGTAGGAGCCCGCATGACCAAGCCGATCCCGGACGAGCCACAGGCCGCCGACCCTCAGCCCGACGATGCGCAATCCGAAAAAACCCAGCGTGATAAGGCTGGCCGCGATTCGCGGGCAGATCAGGGACATCGTTCGCCGGGCTCGCACGACGATGCTGCCGCCTCATCCGTCGACCGCCTGCCTTTCTTTCACGCGCATCGGCGGCTGGTGGGGTGCGCCGTATTGTTCGTAGCCGTCGGCGGCGCGGCCTATGCGCTGGGCCGCTCGTCCAGCCTGGCGCTGCTGTTGGGTTTCGACGCGGCCGCGCTGGTGTTTCTGGTGCTGACGGCCAAGGGATTCAGCCAGGCCAGTTCGGCATCCATGCGCGTTCATGCCAGGCAGCAGGACGTCGGACGCCTGGGCGTGCTGTGGAGCAGCGTGGCGTTGTCCTGCATGGTGCTCGTGGCGCTATGGGTGGAGCTGCGCGGTAGCGACAGCATGGGCGGGGTGGTGGACATGTTGGCGGCAGCAGCCACCATCGTGCTGTCCTGGCTGTACATGAACATGATTTTCGCGCTGCACTATGCCCACGGGTACTACGGCCATCGTTCCGGCGCCCACAAAGGGCTGGATTTTCCAGGTACGCAGGAGCCTGATTACTGGGACTTTGCGTATTTTGCGATGGTGCTGGGGATGACGTTCCAAGTGTCCGACGTGCAGATCGTCAATCGGCGCGTGCGGCGCATGGCGCTGATGCACAGCGTCATCGCATTTTTCTTCAACGTGTTCATCATCGCCATCAGCGTGAACGTGGCGGCGGGGAAGGCCTGAGCGGCCGCAACGCAGCGCTCAGGCAATCAGCAAACAACGATCAGGCGAAGATCAGGCCGCTGCGCCCAGTCTCCACAACGACGTCACTTCCTTCGAGCGCGCTGCGTACAGCGGGTCGCTCGGGTCCTTGGCGCGTGCGTGCGTCGGCCGCGTATCGATGCGCTCGATAACGCGCAGGCCTGCCGCGTCGATCATTTCCAGCAGCTGTTCGCGCGTGCGCAGGCCCAGGTGTTCGGCCAGGTCCGACAGGATCAGCCAGCCTTCGCCATTGGGCGTCAGGTGCGCCGGCAGGCCGTTCAGGAAGCCGCGCAGCATGCGGCTGTCGGGGTCGTACACGGCCTGTTCGAGCGGGGAGCTCGGGCGTGCCGGCAGCCACGGCGGGTTGCAAACGACCAGCGACACCCGGCCTTCGGGGAACAGGTCGGCCTCGACCACGTCGACCTGCTTGGACAGGCCCAGCTGTTCCAGGTTTTCACGGGCGCAGGCGAGGGCGCGCGGATCCAGGTCGGTGGCGATGACGCGCTTGCCGCCTCGGCGGGCGATCACGGCAGCCAGCACGCCCGTACCGGTGCCGATGTCGAAGGCCACGCTGCCGCGCGGCATCGGCGTATTGGCGACCAGGTCGACGTACTCGCCGCGCAGCGGGGAAAACACGCCGTAGTGCGGGTGGATGCGGTTGTTCAGCGCGGGAATCTCCACGCCCTTCTTGCGCCATTCGTAGGCGCCGATCAGGCCCAGCAGTTCGCGCAGCGACGCCAAGTAGGGTTCGTCGGCGGGGCCATGGGCCTCTTCGCAGGCCTGGCGCGCATCGGGTGCGCGGCGCAGCGAAATGCCGTGGCCGGCGTCGAAGGGAATCAGCAGCATGCCCAGGATGCGGGCGCGTTGGGATTGGATCTGGCGATGCTGGTTGAATGCTTCCAGCATGGTTTCGACGGGCTTGCGCGGACGCTTGTCCACGCGCCGCGTCATGGCCAGCAGCAGCTGGCGGGCGTTCTGGAAGTCTCCGCGCCACAACAGGCCCACGCCTTCGCAGGCCTGGCGGTAAGCCATGTCGGCGGTCAGCTTGTCGTCCACCACCACCACGCGCTTGGGCGGCGTGGCGCCGGTTTCAGAGCGCCAGCGGGCGGAATGGGGAACGTCGTTTTCTTCCCAGTGCAATTCGGGGGCGCTCAACGTGTCGCTCCAGCAAGGACGGGGGAATGGGTAAGAATCATGGGGACCAATAAAAAGATAGGGCGCGGGCTGCCAATGTAGCAGCTTCGCGCCCTCGGGCGGGACGCGGCGCGCCGCGCGCCGCGTCTCCAGGCCGGGTCAGTGGAACAACACGACCGCCTTCTGCAAGGTGATCCAGATGCCCCAGGCCAGCGGGATGCCTACGCAAGCCCAGGCGAACAGCACCAGGATGGTCGGCGTGCGGAAGGTGGAAGCGCCCACGCCATGCGTTTCGGCGGCAGCGGCGCGTTCGTGCGCCAGCGCCTTTTCGTGGGCCAGTTCTTCGTCCGTCATGAAGTACTTGGGGTTGACCGGGCGTATGGCCAGATTGCACAGAAAGCCCAGCACCAGCATGCCCGCCAGAATGTACATCGTAATGTCGTACACCTGCGCGCGCGGCACGCCGATCGACAGCTGGTACTCGCGGATGTAGTTCACGAGCACCGGGCCGAAGATACCGGCCGCCGACCACGCGGTAAGCAGCCGGCCGTGGATCGCGCCCACCATCTGGGTGCCGAACAGGTCGGCCAGGTAGGCCGGCACGGTGGCGAAGCCGCCGCCATACATCGACAGGATCACGCAGAACGCGGCCACGAACAGGGCCAGCGCGCCGATGTGCGCGGTCCAGGGAATGGCGGCGTACAGGACGAAGCCCAGCACGAAGAAGATCAGGTAGGTCAGCTTGCGGCCCAGCTTGTCCGACAGGCTGGCCCAGAAGAAGCGGCCACCGATATTGAACAGACTGAGCAGGCCGGTGAAGCCGGCTGCAATCGCGGCTATGGCGGCAAGTTGATCCTTATCCAGCTGTCCAAAACCAAGTTCCGGCTTGTTGATCAGCCCACCGCCGAACACTTCCTGCAACAGCGGCGAGGCCATGCCCAGAATGCCGATGCCGGCCGTGACGTTCAGGCACAGCACCAGCCACACCAGCCAGAACTGCGGGACGCCCCAGACGCGCTTCACATGCACATGGCCCTTGGTGATCATGGCGTTGTTGGCGTGCTTGGCCGGCGCGGTCCAGCCCTGCGGCTTCCAGCCGGTGGGCGGCACGCGATAACCCAGCGCGCCGGACATCATGAAGATGAAATACACCACCGCCATCGTCAGGAAGGTCTGCCAAACGCCGGGCGAGGTCGGCGTGGCGAAATGGCGCATCAGCAGGTCAGCCAGCGGCGCGCCGATCATTGCGCCGCCGCCAAAGCCCATGATGGCCATGCCGGTAGCCATGCCGCGACGGTCGGGAAACCACTTGATGAGCGTGCTGACGGGCGAGATATAGCCCAGCCCCAGCCCGATGCCGCCGATCACGCCCGAGCCCAGCCACAGCATCCACATCTGGTGCAGGTACACGCCGATGGCGGAAATGACCAGCCCGCCGCACCAGCAGACCGCCGACACCACGCCCGCCTTGCGCGGGCCGGCGCGTTCCAGCCAGCCGCCCCACAGCGCCGCCGAGCAACCCAGCAGCACGAAGAACAGGGTGTACATCCACCCCATCGTCGAGATCCTCCAGTCGCAGCTGGTCGTGAACAGCTCGGCCGCCAGGCTCATGTCGGCCGGGCAGGCCAGCGGCTTGGTGCCGCCCACCACTTTGGACAGCGGCAGCCAGAACACCGAAAAGCCATAGGCCATGCCGATGCAAAGGTGGATGGCCAAGGCGGCCGGCGGCACCAGCCAGCGCGAGAATCCCGGCCCGGCAATGGTGCGTTCTTTGTCGAAAAAACCCGGCTTTGAGCCGGGCAGGTCCAAGGTGGCGGTGCTTTCCATGTAGTCTCCTCGAGGGGTGCGGCTTTATCGCCGCTTTGATTGTTATGACTGCGGTAAAGCGGGGGAGCCGGTCAGGCCACGCGGGGCGCCGGCGTCAGGCGCTGGCGGTTCTGCGTGACCGCCTCCAGCACCAGGGGATGCAATTGTTCTTCGCCGGCGTCGCCGTCGGGATGGTTCGCCAGGAACCCGAGCAGCTCGTTGCGCATGCGCGGTTCCCAGAATTTGTGGATGTGGTTGGTCACGCCTTCGAGCGCCTCGGGGCGATCCGGCATGGCGTCAAAGAACTGGCCGATACGGTTGGCCATGCGGATCAGGTTGCCGATTTCCATTGCTTATCAGTGTCCGATTCAGGGGATGAGGCGTTCGGGGTGCGTATACAGCGTGGCGTCGTCGCCGCGTAAAAAACCCACCAGGCTGACGTTGGCGTCGCGCGCCAGGCGGATGGCCAGGGCCGTGGGGGCAGACACCGCCGCCAGCACGGCCACGCCGGCCGCCGCCGTCTTTTGCACCATTTCAAAACTGGCGCGGCTGGACACCAGCACGATGCCGTCGCCGGCATGCATGGCCTGACGCGCCAACGCGCCGATCAGCTTGTCCAGCGCGTTGTGCCGGCCCACGTCTTCGCGCAGCAGCGCCACCGCGCCATCGCCGCCCGCCCAGCCGGCCGCGTGCGTGGCGCCGGTGATGTCGTGCAGCGCCTGGCGCGTGCGCATGTCGCGCATCGCGGCCAGCACCGCGCGGATGCGGACGGACGACCCGTTGGTCACGGGGGCAACCGGGCGCAGTACTTCGGGCAGCGTTTCCACGCCGCACAGGCCGCAGCCGGTGCGTCCGGCCATGGCGCGTCGGCGCGTCTTCAAGCGGACTTCGCAGGCGCTGGATATTTCCACCTGCACCACGATGCCGTCGCACTGCGGCAGCACGTCGATGCCGCGCACGTCGCTGACGCTGTCGATGATGCCTTCCGACAGCGAAAATCCCACGGCGAAGTCTTCCAGGTCAGCCGGCGAGGCCAGCATGGTGGCGTGGCTGATGCCGTTGAATTCCAGCGCCACCGGCGTTTCCTCGGCAACGAAATCGGATTCGGTGGCGGGGGCTATCGCCCCGTCCCGCACGCGGGTGACCTGGGTCGGCGAGCAGTCGGGGCGAGGCGGCGTAGGCGTGTGGGAAGTCATGGCATCCGATGCGGGCAGGGTGTCATTTCCCGGTCAGCGCCGCTTCGTTTTCACGCGATCGCTCGCGCAGCAACTTTTGCTGGATGTCGGCAAAGCGCGACCATTGGCGCTGCCATTCCGAAGGCTGGGACACGCGCGTGACCTGCACGGCGGTGACCTTGTATTCGGGGCAGTTGGTCGCCCAGTCGGAGCTGTCCGTCGTGACGACGTTGGCGCCGGACTCGGGAAAGTGGAACGTGGTGTATACCACGCCGGGCTGCACCCGGTCGGTCAACGTTGCGCGCAGCACCGTTTCGCCTGCGCGGCTCTGGATGCCGACCCAATCGCCTTCGGCCACGCCCCGGTCTTCGGCGTCCTGCGGATGCAGTTCCAGCACGTCTTCGCCATGCCACATCACGTTCGGCGTGCGCCGAGTCTGCGCGCCCACGTTGTACTGCGACAGTATCCGGCCGGTGGTCAACAGCAGCGGGAAACGGCGCGTGCTGCGTTCATCGGTGGGCACGTACTTGGTGATCATGAACTTGCCCTTGCCGCGCACGAAGGCATCGATGTGCATGATGGGCGTGCCTTCCGGCGCGTCGTCGTTGCACGGCCATTGCAGGCTGCCCAGTTTGTCCAGCTTCTCGTAGCTGACCCCCGCGAACGTGGGCGTCAGGCGCGCGATCTCTTCCATGATCTGGCGCGGATGCGTGTAGTTCATGGGATAGCCCAGCGCGTTGGACAAGGCCACCGTCACTTCCCAGTCCGACTTGCCGTTCTTGGGCTCCATCACCTTGCGCACGCGCGAGATGCGGCGTTCGGCGTTGGTGAACGTGCCGTCCTTTTCCAGGAACGACGAGCCCGGCAGGAACACGTGCGCGTACTTGGCGGTCTCGTTCAGGAACAGGTCCTGCACCACGATGCACTCCATGGCCGCCAGCGAGGCCGCCACATGCTGCGTGTTGGGGTCGGACTGCACGATATCTTCGCCCTGGCAGTACAGACCCTTGAACGAGCCGCCCAGCGCCGCTTCGAACATGTTGGGAATGCGCAGGCCCGGTTCGGGTTGCAGCGTTACGCCCCAATCCTGTTCGAATTGCGCGCGCACCGCGTTGTCGGATATGTGGCGGTAGCCCGGCAGCTCGTGCGGGAACGAGCCCATGTCGCATGAGCCCTGCACGTTGTTCTGGCCGCGCAAGGGATTCACGCCCACGCCCTCGCGGCCGATGTTGCCGGTGGCCATGGCCAGGTTGGCAATCGCCATCACGGTGGTGGAGCCCTGGCTGTGCTCGGTCACGCCCAGGCCGTAATAGATGGACCCGTTGCCGCCGGTGGCGAACAGCCGCGCCGCGCCGCGCACCTCTTGCGCGGGCACGCCGGTGATTTCCGCCATGGCTTCGGGCGAGTTCTCGGGCAGCGATACGAAGTCGCGCCATTCGTTGAACGCCTTGGTTTCGCAGCGCTCGGCCACGAAGGCTTCATCGATCAGCCCTTCGGTGACGATGACGTGAGCCAGCGAGGACAGCAGGGCGGTGTTGGTGCCGGGCCGCACTTGCAGGTGGAAGTCGGCCTTGATGTGCGGCGAGCTGACCAGTTCGATGCGGCGCGGGTCGATCACGATCAGGCGTGCGCCTTCGCGCAACCGGCGTTTCAGGCGCGAGGCGAAGACCGGATGGCCGCTGCTGGGGTTGGCGCCCATCACGATCACCACGTCGGTGTGCATGACGGAATCGAAGGTCTGCGTGCCGGCCGATTCGCCCAGGGTCTGCTTGAGCCCGTAGCCCGTGGGCGAATGGCAGACGCGCGCGCAGGTGTCGACGTTGTTGGTGCCGAATGCCGCGCGCACCAGCTTTTGCACCAGCCAGGTTTCTTCGTTGGTGCAGCGCGAGGACGTGATGCCGCCCACGGCGTCGCGGCCGTATTGGCTCTGGATGCGCCGGAATTCCGAGGCCGCGTAGTTGATGGCCTCGTCCCAGGACACTTCCTTCCAGGAATCGGTAATGTGCTTGCGGATCATGGGCTTGAGCACGCGTTCCTTGTGCGTCGCGTAGCCCCACGCAAAGCGGCCCTTCACGCAGGAATGGCCGCGATTGGCCTGGCCGTCTTTCCACGGCACCATGCGCACCACTTCCTGGCCCTTCATCTCGGCCTTGAAGCCGCAGCCCACGCCGCAATACGCGCAGGTGGTGACGACCGAATGTTCGGCCTGTCCCATCATGATGACGGTCTTTTCCTGCAAGGTAGAGGTCGGACAGGCCTGCACGCAGGCGCCGCAGGACACGCATTCGCTGTCCAGGAACGGCTGGTCCTGTCCGGGCGATACGCGCGATTCAAAACCCTTGCCGGAGATGGTCAGCGCGAACGTGCCCTGCGTTTCCTCGCAGGCGCGCACGCAGCGGTTGCAGACGATGCACTTGGAGGCATCGAAGCTGAAGTAGGGGTTGGAGTCGTCGACCTTGGCGTTCAGGTGGTTGGCGCCGTCGTAGCCGTAGCGCACGTTGCGCAGCCCCACCACGCCGGCCATGTCCTGCAATTCGCAATCGCCGTTGGCCGGACAGGTCAGGCAGTCCAGCGGGTGGTCGGAGATGTACAGCTCCATGACGCCCCGGCGCAATTCGTGCAGCTTGGGCGTTTCGGTGTACACCACCATGCCGTTCTCGGCGGGCGTGGTGCAGGACGCGGGATAGCCGCGCCGGCCTTCGATCTGCACCAGGCACAGGCGGCAGGAACCGAAGGGCTCCAGGCTGTCGGTGGCGCACAGCTTGGGAATGTTGATGCCGGCCTCGGCGGCCGCGCGCATCAGCGACGTGCCCTCGGCGACGCGGATCTCCTGGCCGTCGATGGTCAGGGTGATGGTGTTCTCGGACTCGCGCGCCGGCGTGCCCAGGTCGCGTTCGCGCTTGATGACGGTCTCTAGCATGGTCGTCTCTCGGGTTCAGGCCGCGTGCGCGGCAGACTGCGAGGACTCGATGCCGAAGTCCTGCGGAAAATGGTTCAGCGCGGACAGCACGGGGTAGGGCGCCATGCCCCCCAGCGCGCACAGCGAACCGCCCATCATCGTGTCGCACAGGTCGAGCAGCAGGTGCACCTGCTGTTCGCGCTGCGCGGGGTTGGCGCCGCTGGCCGCGATCTTGTCGATGGTTTCGACGCCGCGCGTGGAACCGATGCGGCACGGCGTGCATTTGCCACAGGATTCGATGGCGCAGAATTCCATGGCGTAGCGGGCCATGCGCGCCATGTCGACGGTATCGTCGAACGCCACCAGGCCGCCGTGGCCGATCATGGCCGAGATCTGGATGTAGGCTTCGTAGTCCAGCGGCACGTCCCATTGCGATTCGGGCAGGTAGGCACCCAGCGGTCCGCCCACCTGCACGGCGCGCAGGGGCCGCCCGGTGGCGCTGCCGCCGCCGAAGTCGTAGAGCAGTTCGCGCAGGGAGAGGCCGAACGCCTTTTCCACCAGGCCGCCTTGCTTGACGTTGCCGGCCAGCTGGAACGGCAGCGTGCCATGCGAACGGCCCACGCCGTAATCGCGGTAGTAGGCCGCGCCCTTGGCCAGGATGATGGGCACCGTCGCCAGCGATATCACGTTGTTGATGACGGTGGGCTTGCCGAACAGGCCCGAGATGGCGGGCAGCGGCGGCTTGGCGCGGACGACGCCGCGCTTGCCCTCCAGGCTTTCCAGCAGCGAGGTTTCTTCGCCGCAGATGTAGGCGCCCGCGCCCTTGCGCACTTCCAGGTCGAAGCGGCGGCCGCTGCCGTGCACGTCCGCGCCCAGCCAGCCGACCGCGCGTGCGCGCACGATGGCGGCTTCCAGGGTTTCGATCGCGTGCGGATATTCGGAGCGCACGTAGATGTAGCCGTAGGTCGCGCCCACGGCCAGCCCGGCGATCGTCATGCCTTCGATCAGTACGTAGGGGTCGCCTTCCATCAGCAGCCGGTCAGCGAATGTGCCCGAGTCGCCTTCGTCGGCGTTGCACACGATGTACTTCTGCTCGCCGGGCGTGCCCGCCACCGTCTTCCATTTGATGCCGGTGGGAAACGCCGCGCCGCCGCGTCCGCGCAGGCCCGAGGTGACCATTTCGTCGATGATGTGCGCCGGCTCCATTGCCAGCGCCCGCTTCAATCCGGCCAGGCCGCCGTGCGCGGCGTAGTCCTGCAAGGACAGCGGATCGATCACGCCCACGCGGGCGAACGTCAGCCGTTCCTGCTGTTTCAGATAGGGGATCTGTTCGGTCAGGCCCAGGTGCAAGGGGTGCGCGGCGGTCTTGTCCGCGCCGGCCAGCCAGCCGGCGTCGAACAGGCTGGCCACGTCTTCCGGTGCGACCGGGCCATAGGCGACGCGGCCGGCCGGCGTGGCCACTTCCACCATGGGCTCCAGCCACAGAAGCCCGCGCGAGCCGTTGCGCACGATCTGCACGCTCTGGCCGCGCGCGTCGGCCACGCGTTCGATTTCGCGCGCCACGGCATCGGCGTCCATGGCCAGCGCCGCGGCGTCGCGCGGCACGTAGATGACGATGGGGGCGCTCATGGCGTGGTCTCCAGCGTGCGGGCCAACAGGCGGTCCAGCTTGGCGGGGGTGACGCGCGCATGCGGCTGGCCGTCGATCATGACAGCCGGCGATTGGGCACACAGGCCCAGGCAGTAAACCGGTTCCAGCGTGAAATTGCCGTCGGCGGTGCTGGCGTGGAAATCGCAGCCCAACTGCGCCCGGGCATGGGCGGCCAGTTGGTCCGCGCCCATCGCCTGACAGGATTCGGCGCGGCAGACCTCAATGGTGTGGCGCGCGGCCGGCTCGCTGCGAAAGTGCGGGTAGAACGTGATGACGCCATGGACTTCGGCGCGCGACAGGTTCAGGGCCTCGGCGATGGTCTGCACCGCCTCGGCCGGGATACAGCCCAATTCATGCTGGACTTCGTGCAGGACCGGCAGCAGGGGGCCGGGCAGGTCTTTGAGCCGCGCGACGATGCGCGCCGTGGCTGCAATGGTGGGGGTGGCGGATGCCTGGGCGGCGTCCAGGGCCAGTTGGCCGCCGCGTGCGCCGCCGCTGGATGCCAGGTCGGATTTTGCCTCGCGCTGATGCACGGTGGTCTCCTCCAGTGTTGCTGGGCCCCGTATCGGGGTCTGTTGTGGCGGTCGAAATGCGGCGATTAATATGTTTTTAAAAACATAATAAAAGCGCGTTCTCCGCGATATTTGTGTACTCTAACCACGTACCTGAACGTCTTCAATAAGAAATAAATGACATATAAGTTCCGGATTGGGCTGCGGCCGCAATGGACCTTGGGCGGAGGCGATGACACGGCGCCCTTGCCATTGCAGGACATGCTTGCGCTGTTGGCCGCCATCGACGCCACGGGCAACATCACCGGCGCCTGCCGCGCGTGCGGGCTGTCTTACCGGCATGCCTGGGGCGTGCTGCGCCGCTTTGAAACGCTATTTGGGACGCAGCTGCTGGTGACCAACCGGCGCCAGGGCACGCAACTGTCGCCGTTTGCGCAGCGGCTGCTGTGGGCCAACCGGCGCATCGAAGCGCGGCTGATGCCCACGCTGGACAGCATGGCCTCGGAGCTACAGGAAGAACTGGAACGGCTGCTGCCCGAAAGCGGCCCGCACCTGCGCCTGCACGCCAGCCACGGGTTTGCCGTGGAATCGCTGATGCAGCACATGGGCGGCAGAAAGCCGGGGCTGGAACTACGCTATCGCACGGCCATCGAGGCGCTCGCTTCGCTGGAACGCCATGAATGCGATCTGGCGGGTTTTCAGGTGCCGCTGGGCGACTTCGAAGCGCCCATCATGGAGCGCTACGCGCAGTGGCTGCACGCCGACGAATACCTCTTGATCCACCTGGCGGTGCGCAATACCGGCTTGTTCGTCACGGCCGGCAATCCCAAGAAGATCCAGGGCATGGCCGACCTGGCGCGCCAGGACGTGCGCTTCGTCAACCGCCAGATCGGGTCCAGCACGCGGTATCTGGTGGGCCTGATGCTGCAACGCGCGGGTGTGTCCATTGGCGAGGTCCAGGGCTACGAAACCAACGAATTCACCCACATGGCCATTGCCGCGCACATCGCCAGCGGCATGGCGGACACGGGCGTGGGCGTGGAAACCGCCGCCTGCCGCTTCGGGCTGGACTTCATTCCGCTGGTGCGCGAACGGTACTTCTTCGCCATCCGCAAATCCTCGCTGGAAACGCCCGCCATGCAGGACCTGCTGTCCATCATGCGTAGCGCCGACTATGTCGGCTACGTGGGGCAACTGGTCGGCTACGACGCGCAGGACACCGGCCGCCTGCAAACCCTGGAAGACGCTTTCGCATAGCGACGCGCCGCCCCTTGCCGATATATGATCGCCCCATGAGCAAAGTGATTTTCCTTGCCGACCGCCGGTCCGACCGCTCGGCCTGGCCCGCGCCCGGCGAACTTCCCGCTGACGGCCAGCCCGCGCTGGACCAGCGCGCGCGTCCGCTGCGCGACCTGCGCATTTCCGTCACGGACCGCTGCAACTTCCGCTGCACCTACTGCATGCCGCGCGAAGTGTTCGACGCAAGCTACACCTTCATGCCACATTCCGCGCTGTTGTCGTTCGAAGAGATCAGCCGTCTGGCCGGTATCTTCACGCAGCTGGGCGTGGAAAAGATCCGGCTGACGGGCGGCGAACCGCTGCTGCGCAAGCACATCGAAAACCTGGTCGGCCAATTGGCCGCGCTGCGCACGCCGGCCGGACAGGCGCTGGACCTGACGCTGACGACCAACGGCAGCGTGCTGGCGCGCAAGGCCGCCGCCTTGAAGGCCGCGGGCCTGTCGCGCGTGACGGTCAGCTTGGACGCCCTGGATGCGGCGATGTTCCAGGACATGAGCGACAGTGGCTTCACGCCGGACGACGTGTTGCGCGGCATCGACGCCGCCGCCGAAGCCGGCCTGGCGCCGGTCAAGGTCAACATGGTGGTGCGGCGCGGCCTGAACGACGGCCAGATCCTGCCCATGGCCGAGCGTTTCCGGCAGAGCGGCCACATCCTGCGCTTCATCGAATACATGGACGTGGGCAACACCAACGGCTGGAACCTGGCCGAAGTGGTGCCCAGCCAGGAAGTGCTGGACCGCATCGGCTCGGTGTATCCGCTGGAAGCGGTGCAATCGGGCGAAATGGGACGCGTGGCCGAACGCTGGCGCTACGCCGACGGCGGTGGCGAAATCGGCGTCATTTCCAGCGTCACGCAAGCCTTCTGCGGTGGCTGTACGCGCGCGCGCCTGTCGCCGGAAGGCAAGCTGTTTTTGTGCCTGTTCGCGCACGAAGGCTTCGACCTGCGCGCGCCGCTGCGCGACGGCGCAACCGACGCCGAACTGGCCGCCATGCTGGCCGGCATCTGGGGCAAGCGCGCCGACAACTATTCCGAACTGCGCGGCCGCAACATGGCCGATCCCACGCCGGACCCGGGCCGCAAAGTCGAAATGAGCTACATCGGTGGCTGACGCGCCGTCGTCAGCGCCCCGCATCGCCGGGTTGATCCTGGCGGGCGGGCAGGGCTCGCGCATGGCCCGTCAGGACAAGGGCCTGCTGCCCTTGAACGGTGAACCTTTGGTGTCGCACGTGGCGCGCCGGCTGGCGCCGCAGGTGGCGCGGCTGATCATCAGCGCCAATCGGCACGCCGACCGCTATGCGCAATACGGCGCGGTGGTGGCCGATGGCGAACCCGCGCTGGGCGATTTCCAGGGCCCGCTGCTGGGCATCGCGGCCGGGCTGGCGGCGGCGGCCGATGCCGACTGGATCGTGGCGGTGCCGTGCGACACGCCTTTCCTGCCTGCCGATCTGGCTGCCCGGCTGATCGAGGCCGCTGAATCGGCCCGCTCGCCGCTGGCCTACGCCATGGCGGGCGAGCAGCTACATTCCGCCTGCATGGCGCTGCGTCCGTCGCTGCTGCCGGGCCTGCACGCCTACCTGCGCGCGGGCGATAGAAAAGTCGGGTTGTGGCAGGCGCGGGTAGGCGCGGTGGCGGCGCATTTTGACGATGCGCCGCAAGCCTTCATGAATGTGAATACGCCCGATGAACTGGCCGAGGCCGAACGCTACGCCAGCCAGTGCCGCAGGTCGTAATAGGGCACGCGGTCGCCGTCGTTGACCAGCACGTCGGCGGGCAGCCGCGCCAGGCCCGTAGCCCAAGGCATTGAGCTGATCACGCCCGAGCCTTGATGGCCGTAAGGCACAAGTTCGGCGCTGCCGTGGTCCGCCACGCGGCGCTGCACCCGCAGGAATTCCTCTCGGCCGTCCTGGCGCGGATGTTCCGTGCGCAGCGGCAGCAGGCTGACGGGCGGGAAAATCTCTTCGCGGCCCTGCATGCGCCGCACCAGCGGCGAGACCAGCATGGCGAATACGGCGTAGGCCGATACCGGGTTGCCCGGCAGGCTGACCACGGGCTTGCCGCCGATCTGCGCCAGCGCCACCGGCTTGCCCGGTTTCATGCGGACCTTCCAGAGCGCCAGCTCGCCGCCCAGTGTGGCCAGCGCGGGCTTGACCAGATCGCGTTCGCCCACGGACACGCCGCCCACGCTCAACACCAGATCGCAATCGGCCAGCAGCGTCTTGAACGCGGCGAGCAGGTCTGCTTCGGTATCGCGCGCGTGCAGCACGTGCACGGGCACGGCGCCCAGGCCGCGCGCCAATGCCGCAAGCATGGGGCCGTTCGAGTTGTAGATCTGCTCGGGCGCGCGCGGCGAGCCGGGCGGCACGAGTTCATCGCCGGTGGTCAGGATGCCCACGCGCAACTGGCTCACCACCGGCACGGTGGCAAGCCCCTGCGAGGCCAGCAGCGCCACGTGCGCGGCTTGCAGCAGGGCGCCGGCGGACAGCAGCGGCGCGCCGGCCATCGTGTCCTCGCCTCGGCGGCGGATGTGCTGGCCGGGGGCGGGCGCGCGCGAGATCTCGACGTGGTTGTCGGCCTCGACCGTGTCTTCCTGCATGACGACGGTGTCGGCGCCTTCGGGAATCAGGCTGCCGGTGAACAGGCGGATGGCGTGGCCGGGCTTGAGCGGTTCGGGCACATCGCCCGCGTAGCAGCGTTGCTGGATGGGCAGGCGCGCGCCGGCGCTCCAGTCGGCCACGCGCAGCGCATAGCCGTCCATGGCGCTGTTGTCGGCGGGCGGGATGTCTACCGTGGCTTGCAGGTCGGTCGCCAGCACCCGGCCGGCGGCCTCGGTCAGGCCGACGTCTTCGCGGCGTTGCAGCGGCCCCGCCGCGTTGGCCAACAGGGTCTGGGCGTGATCAAAATCCAGCATGGGTCAGTGGTCTTCTTTCAGAGGCTTGAAATGCGAGGCGAAATTGCAGGGGCGATGCGCGCTGTCGAGCTGTTCGCGCAGGATCTGCGCCCAGGCGGTCTCGCAGGCGTTGTTCGAGCCCGGCAGGCAGAAGATCAGCGTCTGGTTGGCCGAGCCCGCGAACGCGCGCGACTGGATGGTCGAGCTGCCGATCTCGGTGTAGGAGATTTGCCGGAACAGTTCGCCAAAGCCGGGGATTTCACGGTCCAGCAGCGGCAGGATGGCCGCTGGCGTGTGATCGCGGTGCGAGAAGCCCGTGCCGCCGGTGGTCAGGATGATCTGCACTTCGGGGTCGGCGATCCAGTCGCTGATGATGCGGCGGATCTGGTAGATGTCGTCGCGGACGATGTCGCGGCGCACGCATTGGTGGCCGGCATGCGCCAGATTGTGTGCGAGCAGATTGCCGGAGGTGTCGTCACCCGCGCTGCGGGTGTCGCTGATCGTCAGCACGGCGCAGGCCAGCGAGACGGGAATGGGTTCGCTCATGGGCGTTCCTTCGTGGGGGCGGTGTCTTCGTCCCAGGCGTCGGTGCGGTCCTGGTCGGCCTGGCGCTGTTCAACCCAGAAGCTGTTGCCACCGGCCAGCGTTTCGCGCTTCCAGAACGGCGCGCGGGTCTTGAGTGCATCGATGATGTATTCGCAGCCGCGAAACGCATCGCCGCGATGGGCGCTGGCCGCCGCCACGAATACGATCTGCGCGTTGCGCGACAGCGCGCCGACCCGATGCACGATGACCGTGCCGTCCAGCTTCCAGCGCTGGCGGGCGGTATCGGCGATGGCTTCGAGCTCGCGCTCGCACATGCCCGGGTAGTGTTCAAGATAGAGCGTGTCGGTGGGCGAGTCGGGCGCGTAGTCGCGCACATAGCCCACGAACGTGACGATGCCGCCCACGCCGGACCCGGCGTTCTCGCGTAGCGCGGCCGTCAGCGCGGCGGCGTCGAAATCGGCTTCCTGGACGCTGATCATGATGGGTTCAACCTCCGGTGACGGGTTCGAACACGGCGACTTCATCGCCCGGCCGGATCGTCGCCGTCGGCTTGGAATGGGTTTGGTTGATGGCCAGTTTCAGGCGGCTGGCCGGCGCCAGCTGCGGGTAGCGTTCACCCAGCGCGGCCAGCAGTTCGGCGCCCGTGGAGGGGGCGTTCAGCGGCCAGTCTTCGGCGCGCTTGCCGACCAGTTCCGCCACGCGGGCGAAGTACAGCAGATTAATCGTTGCGCCATTCACCGCTTTTTCCTCCGGCCTTGTATTTAAGGCGAACTTGTTCGACCACGATGCCCTTGTCGGCGGCCTTGCACATGTCGTAGATGGTCAGGGCGGCCACGCTGCACGCCATCATGGCTTCCATTTCGACACCCGTCTTGTAGCTGGTGCGGCAGGTGGCCTGGATGTCGATGCGGTGCGCGGCGTCGTCCAGCGAAAAGTCGACGCCGACGAACGCCAGCGGCAGGCTGTGGCAAAGCGGAATCAGTTCCGCGCAGCGCTTGGCGGCCAGCACGGCGGCCACGCGGGCGGTGTTGAGCACTTCGCCCTTGCCCTGGCCCGGCTGCGTCAACAGGCCGTAGGCCACGGCGTTCATGCGCACGCTGGCCACCGCGATGGCCACGCGTTCCGTGTCCGTCTTGGCGATGACGTCGACCATGCGTACCTGGCCGGCTTCATCCAGGTGGCTCAGGGTGGGGGTGGATGATGGCATTGGGAATCGGGATCGAGAATTGTTAATGTTTGAAAAGTGCGGTCCCGGCAGGCCGGGCGGGCCACGGTTCCGCCTATGATAGACGAGCGCTAACCAGGGCGCGATAATCGCCATCAACTCGTACAGGAGACTCGCGATGCCCTTGCGGCGCCCCAAGCTTCGGTTCACCCGGCGCGCCGGCAAAATCCTACTGGGCATCGTCGCGGTCGCGTTGATCCTGTGCGGCATCGCCGCATGGCAAGTCCCGAGGGTGCTGCACAACGCCCTGACCGATGACGTCGCCAAGCTGATCGGCCGCGATGTTTCTGTCGGCAAGATCAGCTTCAATCCGTTCACCCTGACAGTCCGCGCGCGCGATCTGGCCGTGGCCCAACCGGGCTCGCAGACGCCGCTTCTGACGCTGGCCGAACTGGATGTCAGCGCCGCCTGGAGCTCCCTGTTCTGGTTTGCGCCCGTCGTGGATCGACTGACGCTGCGCCAGCCTACCATCGCCATCGTGCGCGAAGACGTCACGCGCTTCAATTTCTCTGACATACAGCAACGCGTCGCGCAATTAACCGCCGACCAGCCCGCAGAGCCGCCCAAGCCCGATGCCGGCCTGCCCCGGTTTTCGTTGAACAACATGGTCATCGAAGGCGGCGCCATCACGCTGGACGACAAGGTCACCGGGCGCAAGCAAGTGGTGGACGAGCTGGGCCTGGGCGTGCCGTTCATCTCCACCTTTGGCTATGCCACCGATATCGACGTGCAGCCGCGCCTGCATCTGCGGATCAACGGCAGCCCCTTTGATCTGACCGGCGTGGCGCGGCCGTTCGACAAGGTGCCGTCCTCGACCCTGCGCGTGGCGTTCAACGGGCTACAGCTGGAAAAGTGGGCCGACGTGTGGCCCATGCCGCTGCCGTTCAAGCTGAACAGCGCGCTCTTGGATTCGAATCTGCAAGTGGTGTTCGAGCAGCCCAAGGATGCGCCGCCCAAGATCCGCGTGGTGGGCGATCTGGGGCTGCGCCGTTTCGATCTCAAGGACAGCGCGGGCGACACGCTCGCCGCCTGGAGCGCGCTGACGGTCACGCGCCTGGAACTGGAGCCGATCGCGCGCCAGGCCTATATCGGCGAGATCGGCTTGTGGGCGCCCCAGGTGCATGTGCGGCGTTATGCCAATGAGCACCTGAACTGGCAGGACGTGGTCGTCAAGCTGAAGGCGCTGGGTGGCGTCGCCCCCACCGAGACGCCGGTGGCGGACAAACTCAAGCGCGATATGGGATTGAAGGTTCTGCCGAAGCCGCCGGCCGGCGCGGCCCCTGGCGCTGCACCGGGTAGTGCTCCTGCTGCGGCGTCTGGCGCTGCTCCCGCGGCTTCACCGGGTAGTGCGCCTGCTGCGGCCTCAGGTGCTGCGCCTGCGGGTGCGCCGGGTAGTGCTCCTGTTGGGGCGTCTGGTGCTGCGCCTGCCGGTGCGCCAGGTAGTGCTCCTGCTGCGGCCTCTGGTGCTGCGCCTGTGGTTGCGCCGGGCAATGCTCCTGTTGCGGCCCCTGGCGCTGCCCCTGCTGGTGCGCCTGCGGTTGCGTCGGGTAGCGCTCCTGTTGCGGCTTCTGGCGCACCGGCTGCACCCGCCACCCCGCCCGCGCCGTCCGAATGGAAGGTGACGCTGGACGCCTTCAACCTGCATGAAGGCGAGCTATACGTAACGGACGCGATCAGCAAGCTGGATTATGTGATGACCGGCATCGGCGCCACCGTTGAAGGCGTGGAGATTCCCGAGGTCAAGAACCAGCCCGTCGATCTCTGGCTGAACGTGGACAACAGCACCGACGGCGGCTGGATCCGCGCCAAGGGGCCGCTGGAACTGGCCCCCCTGTCGCTCGAACTGGACGTGCGCTTGGGCAACATCGCCCTGGCGCCCTTGGCTCCCGCCGTGCGCAGCGTCGCGCCGATCCTGCTGCAAGACGGACGCCTGGGCGCCACCGCGCAGATTCACGTGCGTGAAAAAGACGGCGCCATCGACGCCTCGGCCACGGCCGTGCAGGCGGACCTGACGCAATTCAAGGCGCGTGACGAAGCGCAAAAGCCCCCGCTGGATATCGCGCTGCAATCGCTGCACATCACGGCCGACCGCCTGGCGATGGGCCCTGGCCAAAGCCGTTTCACGCTGGCTGCGGCGGGCATCCAGGGCAACGGCAAACTGAATTTGGCAGGCACATTCACCCCGCAGCCGCTGACGCTTGCCTCGTCGGTGGATCTGTCCGACCTGAACGTCGCGCCCTTCGCCGCCTACGCGGCGGGCAGCCTGAACGCCACCGTGCGGGCCATCACGCTGGGCGCGAAGGGTGACGTGGCGTTTGCCGCCGCCACGGGCAACGCTCCCCTGCGGGTCAACTGGAAGGGCGGCGTCGAAATTACGGGCGTCGATTTGCAAGACCGGGTCAACAACGACGACTTCCTGAATTGGAAGCGGCTGGCGTTTGCCGGCATGGACGTGTCCGTGGCGGGCGACAAGGTGGGCGCCAAGCTGGGCGACATCGCGCTTGAGGACTTTTACGGCCGCATTCTGTTGAACGCGCAGGGCCGCCTGAACGTCATGGATCTGATCGCCGCGCCCGGCCAGGCGGGCGGTTCGATCACACAGGACACGCAGACGCCGGGCCGCCAGGCCCCCGCCGCTCCGGCTGCAACGAAAGCAGCCGCCAGCGCGGCGATGCCCGACATCGCCGTGAACAGCGTCACGCTGTCGCGCGGCCGCATGACGTTTACCGACCGCTTCGTCAAGCCGAACTATGTGGCCGAACTGTCCGCGATCGAAGGCGCGATCACGGCGGTCTCGTCCACCAACCCGCAGCCCGCCAAGGTCAAGGTCACGGGGCGCGTGTACACCACGGCGCCCTTGTCGATCAGCGGCATCGTGCAGCCATTCGCCAAGTACCTGACGCTGGATCTGAAAGCGTCGGCCAAGGGGGTGGATCTGCCGCGCTTCAACACCTATTCGGCCAAGTACGTCGGCTACCCGATCAAGCGCGGCAAGCTGTCGGTGGACCTGGAATACAAGATCAAGGACCGCGCGTTGCAGGCGTCCAACCACGTCGTGCTGAACCAGCTGACCTTTGGCGACAAGACCAACAGCCCCGACGCGACCAAGCTGCCGGTCCTGCTGGCCGTGGCGCTCTTGAAAGATTCGCGCGGCAACATCGACATCAACCTGCCCATTTCCGGTTCGCTGGACGATCCCGAGTTCTCGGTGGGCGGCATCGTGGTGCGGGTCTTGCTGAACCTGGTGGTCAAGGCGGTGACGTCGCCTTTCAGCCTGTTGGCCTCGGCTTTCGGCGGCGGCGAAGAATTGTCCTATGTGGAATTCGCGCCGGGCAGCGCGGTGCTGACCGATGCGTCGATTCAACGGATCGACACGCTGACCAAGGCGTTGACCGAGCGTCCCGCGCTGAAGATGGACATCAGCGGCCGCGCCGATCCCAAGACCGACCTCGACGGCTTGCGCCAGGCCTGGGTCGAGGCGCGCATCCGCGAAGCCAAGGCCGCCGCCACCGCGCCGCGCGGCAAAAAGCCCAACCCTGCCGGGGTGCAGGTGTCGGCCGCCGAGCGCGCCAAGTATCTGGAAGCCGTCTACGACGACACGGACATCAAGGACAAGCCGCGCAATTTCATCGGCATGTCCAAGTCGGTGCCGGCCGAGCAGATGGAAGCGATGTTGCGCAGCGTGGCGCCGGTGGGCGATGAGCAATTGCGCCAATTGGCCGATGCCCGCGCGCAGGCGGTTTATGAGAAGTTGCAAGCCCAGGAAGGACTCGCGGACCGTGTCTTCATCGTCGCGCCGCAGCTGGATGCGGACGGCATCAAAGACGAGGGGCAACCCTCGCGCGTGGACTTCTCCCTGAAGTGAACCCGGTCTGGCCCCAGCCGCGCGACGCGTGCGGGGCCCGGCTTTTTTTGCCAGGAGATTCTCGATGAAAGATCAGGACGCGCACTTCGACAGCCTGTTGCCGCCCCTGCGGCTGGATCGGCGAGGCTTCATCGCCACGACCGTCGCAGCGGGGTTTTCGCTGGCGGCCGGGACTGCCGTGGCGCAAACCGCCATCACCACCGACGCCAAGGGGCTGACGGCGGGCAAGGTGGACATCCCCACGGCCGACGGCAAGATGCCGGCGTACCGCGCCGCGCCGGAAGGCAAGAAGAACCTGCCCACGGTGCTCGTCGTGTCCGAGATCTTCGGCGTGCACGAGTACATCCAGGATGTGTGCCGCAGGCTGGCCCACCTGGGCTACCTGGCCATCGCGCCCGAACTGTTCGCGCGGCAGGGCGATCCGTCCAAGTACACCGAAATCCCCAAGTTGCAGGCCGAGATCATCGGCAAGGTGCCCGACGCGCAGGTGCAAGGCGACCTGGACGCCACCGCGAAATGGGCGGCGGCCAATGGCGGCAATCCGGACCGGCTGGGCATCGTGGGCTTTTGCTGGGGCGGGCGTCAGGTGTGGCTGTACGCGGCCCACAACCCCAAGCTGCGCGCGGGCGCGGCGTTCTATGGCCAGCTGGCCGGTGAACCCAGCGAGCTCAAGCCCAAGTCGGTGTTGAGCCTGGTCAACGACCTGAAGGCTCCCGTGCTGGGCGCGTACGGCGGCAAGGATGCCGGCATCCCGCTCAGCGACGTGGACCGCATGCGCATCGAACTGGCCAAGGGGCCGGCCGCGGCCAAGGCGTCAAGGATCGACGTCTACCCCGACGCGCCGCACGCATTCCATGCGGACTACCGGCCGTCCTATCGCAAGCCCGAGGCCGAGCAGGCCTGGACGCGGATGCTGGACTGGTTCAAGCAGAACGGCCTGTAGTCAGGGCTCGGGACGACGGGGCGGGCAGGCCGGGCGGCACACCGGGCCCGGCCTTGCAACGGTCTGCGCGGTAGTTGGATCGGGCTTGCGGCAAAGGATGCTGCTTGCCCAAGCTTGCACTGGCGTGCGTCGCGCATTCCGGGCACTCGCAGCGTTGTACGTGGCGCGCTACTCGGACGGCCAGGCCTATTGCGCCTCTTCGCCCGGCAGGCCGTCGCTGACCTCGGCCAGCGCGCTCTTCATATCTTCGTAGCTGATCGCGCGCTCGTTCTGGAAACTGCCCAGCACGCCACGGCAACCATCGACGCCGGACCGCTTCATATCGTCCATCATCGTCTTGCCTTTGGCCAAGCCCTGCTTGAACAAGGCGTCGTAGGACGCGGCGGAAAAGCCGTATTCCTTGGCGTACTGAGCAAGGTTCTTCTGCGCCGTCGCCTGATGTTGCGCCAGATCGGGTTCCGACGCTCCGCACGCGCGCGCCGCGCCATTGGACGCGCCTGCGGCGACCACGAAGGAATCGTATTGGGCCTGCTCGCTTGCATCCGGCGCGGCCCAGGCCGGGGCGGCGGCGGTGGCCAGGACCCAGGCCAGGCCAGTCAAGAGCTTGTGCATCGGTGAATCTCCGCTTGATGCCCGGCGGGCCGTCTTGCAGGTCCCGCGGGCGTGGCTCACTCGGGCATTATGGCAAGCAGCCGTTTCCAGGCCATGTGGGCCGCGTGTGGAGTCGTTTCAGACTGTGCGTGATTTTTTCGCGTCGCTCTGGCGCAGCGGGCAGGGCGCGCACGCACTATGATGGAGGGTGTGAGGCGATCCTGCCTCAATGCATTGCCCCACTTTCCCTGGAGATACCATGACGATCAAAGTCGGCGACCGCGTGCCGGAAGGCACCCTGACCGAATTCATCGAAACCGAAACCGCCGGCTGCTCGCTGGGCCCCAACGCGTTCCAGGTTTCGGACCTGACGCGCGGCAAGACCATCGCGCTGTTCGCCCTGCCGGGCGCCTTCACCCCCACCTGCTCGGCCAAGCATCTGCCGGGCTACGTGGAACAAGCCGACGCCTTCAAGGCCAAGGGCGTGGACGAAATCTGGTGCGTGGCCGTCAACGACGCTTTCGTCATGGGCGCCTGGGGCCGCGAGCAAAAGACCGAAGGCCGTGTCCGCATGCTGGCCGATGGCTCGGCGCTGTGGACCCGTGAACTGGGTCTGGAACTGGACCTGATCGCACGCGGCATGGGCGTGCGTTCGCAACGCTATTCGGCGCTGATCGTCGACGGCGTGGTCAAGCAGCTGAACGTGGAAGGTCCTGGCAAGTTCGAAGTCAGCGACGCCGCCACGCTGCTGTCGCAAATCTGACCTAACGTACTTCCTGTTTTACCGCTCAACGCGGCGGGCTGCCTGTGCAGCCCGCCGCGCTAATGCCAGCAGCGGTTGCCAACGCCATGCTCGCCACCATCTCCTCATTCTCGTCCCTGTACTTCGCGACCTTGCTGATGCTGATCGGCACGGGTCTGTTCAACACCTACATGGGCCTTCGGCTGACGGCGCAGTCTGTCAGCGAAGTGTGGATCGGCGCCCTGATCGCCGGCTACTACCTGGGCCTGGTGTGCGGCGCGCGATTGGGGCACAAGCTCATCATCCGCGTGGGTCATATCCGCGCGTTCGTCGCGTGCGCGGCCATCGCCACCAGCATGATCCTGGCGCAGACGCTGGTCGATTCCATGCCGCTGTGGCTGGTCTTCCGGCTGATCTCCGGCGTGGTGATGGTGACCGAATTCATGGTCATCGAAAGCTGGCTGAACGAACAAACTGAAAACCACCAGCGCGGCCGGGTGTTCTCGGTCTACATGGTGGTGTCCGGGCTGGGCACCGTGCTGGGGCAACTGGCGCTGACCGCCTATGCCACGCTGGACCTGCGGCCCTTGACGCTGGTGGCCATGTGCCTGGTGCTGTGCCTGGTGCCCATTGCCGTCACCGCGCGCTCGCACCCGCCCACGCCGCTGCCCGCGCCGCTGGATATCCGCTTCTTCATGCGCCGAGTGCCGCTGTCCATGACCGTGCTGTTCGTGGCGGGCAATCTGTCGGGCGCCTTCTATGGGCTGGCCGCCGTGTACGGCGCCAAGCATGGCCTGACGACCTCGCAGGCCGCCGTCTTCGTGGCCGCCGCCGTCACGGCGGGGCTGCTGTCGCAATGGCCGATGGGCTGGCTGTCCGATCGCATCAACCGTGCGGGCCTGATCCGCTTCAATGCCTTGTTGCTGGTGCTGCTGCCCACCGTCATGTGGGGCTGGCTGACCTTGCCGTACTGGGCGCTGGTGGCCCTGTCGTGCGTGTTCGGCATCCTGCAATTCACGCTGTACCCGTTGGGCGCGGCATTCGCCAACGACCACGTCGAGTCCGAACGCCGCGTCAGTTTGTCGGCGGTGTTGCTCATGACCTACGGCGTGGGCGCTTGTATCGGTCCGATGGTCGCGGGGCTGCTGATGTCGCTGGCGGGTCCCAGCATGTACTACGTATTCATTTCGGCCTGCGCCTTGATCCTGGTGTGGCAGGTACGGCCTACGCGCGTTACCGGCGCGCATCAGGTCGACGAAGCGCCGACCCATTTCGTGCCCATGCCCGACACCCTGCAAAGCTCGCCAGCGGCGGCCGTGCTGGATCCGCGCGTGGATCCCGAAAACGACATCACCATGGAAATGGTGCAGCCCGACCCCGCCGCCGCGCCTGCGCCTCCTGCGGACCCCGTCATCGACGATCCGGCGCTAAGGCAAGAGTGGCCGGCCGATGCTGCGGCCGCCGATGGCGCGGCGGTTGACGCTGCGGTGGTCAATGGTGCGATAGACGAGACGGCGGCAGTTGAGGTCGCGGCAGCCGATGCTGCGGCAGCCGACGCTGCGGCAGCCGACGCTGCGGCAGCCGGTGCTACGGCAGCCGACGCCACGACGCCCGACGTTTCGACGCCCGACGTGTCGACGTCCCCCTCAACAGCATCTCAATCCGCAGCCATCGATCGCTCGGCGACCGACGCCGCAGCAGGCGAGGACGCGTCCTCCTCGCAGCTTGAATCCCCCGCTGAACGGCGTCGCCGCACCGGCACCTGATAGCGGCGGGCGCGTGCTACCAGGGCGCCATCAATACGATGGCGGCCAGCGCCAGCGCGATACCTAGCGCGTTGATGCGGGTCAGCGGTTCGCGGAACACCAGCGCGCCGACCAGCGTGCCCAGCGTGATCACGCCCATGTTCATCGAAGCGAACACCAACGCCGGGTGCTCGGGCAAGGACTGGTGCGCACGGATATAGGTCAGGATATTGCCGAAGTTGGCCACGCCGAGCGCCACGCCCGCCAACAGGTGCCGGCCTTGCCACCGAACCCGGCGCGCCAGCAGATACGCCAGCATCAACCCCCCCGCCAGCACGAACGCCAAGAGCAGCCCGCCCGCAAAGGCGGTGCCTGCGCGCGCGACCTGCTTGAACAGGATGTCGATCACCCCATATCCCAGCCATACCAGCAGCGGCCACATCCAGATGCCGCGATCCGGCGTCGCGGTCGATGATGGCGACCCCGTCGCGGGCGCAACGCCAGTCATGCCGGTAGCCGTCGCAGCACTCGCCGACCGTCGCAGCAGGCAAGCCAGCGCGCTGAAGGCCAGCAGAATCGCCGCCAGCTTGCGGCCGTTGACCGGTTCACCGAACAGCAGGAACGCCGCCAGCAGCGGAATGAACAGCGACAGGCGCTGCGCGGCGTCGCTACGCACGATACCCGCGTGGCGCACCGCCGCCGCCATGGCCAGGAACACGCTGGGCAGCAACACGCCCAGCGCGGCCAGCACGGCCCACGGCGTGGTCGGCGCAAGCAGCGCGGCGGGATCGGGTTGCAGCACGAACCAGCAGAGCAGGGCGGCCACGGCATAGTTCATGGCGATGGCTTGGCGCACATCCACCTCGTAGCGGCGCGCCAGCTTGAGCAGCACGGCCACGGTGACGCTGCACGTCACGCTGGCCAGCAGGTAAAGAAGCCCGGGCGTCAACGGCACGTCGAGCCCTCTTGTGTGCACGGCTGCGCAGTGTTGGGTTGCTGCGAAGCCGGGTCCACGTGCATGCCCAGCCGTTGCAGCAGGCGCTGGTCGGCCTGCATCTGCGGGTTCGCGGTGGTCAGCAGCGCGTCCCCATAGAACATCGAATTGGCCCCGGCCATGAAGCACAGCGCCTGCATCGCGTCGTCCATGGCTTCGCGGCCAGCCGACAAGCGCACGGCGGCGCGCGGCATGGTGATGCGCGCGACGGCGATGGTGCGCACGAATTCGAACGGGTCCAGCGCCTCGACCTCGGCCAGCGGCGTGCCTTCCACCTGCACCAGGTTGTTGATCGGCACGGACTCGGGGTAGGGCTCCATGTTCGCCAACTGCGCGACCAGGCCAGCGCGTTCGCGGCGCGACTCGCCCATGCCTACGATGCCGCCGCAGCACACGTTGATGCCGGCATCGCGCACGCGCTCCAGGGTGTCCAGGCGGTCCTGGTAGGTGCGGGTCGAAATGATCTTGCCGTAGAACTCCGGCGATGTGTCCAGGTTGTGGTTGTAGTAGTCCAGGCCGGCGTTCTTGAGCTGTTCGGCCTGGCCGTCGCGCAGCATGCCCAGCGTGACGCAGGTTTCCAGGCCCAGCGCCTTGACGGCGCTGACCATGTCCGCCACGGCCTCCAGATGATGCGGCTTCGGGCTGCGCCAGGCGGCGCCCATGCAGAAGCGTTGCGCGCCACCGGCCTGGGCGGCCTTCGCGGCGGCCACGACCTCATCCAGCGGCATCAGCTTGTCCGCTTCCAGCCCGGTGTCGTAGTGCGACGACTGCGGGCAGTACGCGCAATCTTCGGGACAGCCACCGGTCTTGATCGACAAGAGGCTGGACAGCTGCACCGCGTTGGGATCGAAATGTTCGCGATGGACTTGCTGCGCGCGGTGCACCAGGTCCATGAACGGCAGCGCGTAAAGCGCCAGGATGTCGTCGGTGCTCCAGGCCGTGGCGGCAAGGTTCCGGGACGTCTGCGGGACGGGGATGTAGGCGGTTTGCAAGGTCGGGCTCCATTCGGTCTGACGAAAGTCGCGCCGCTTGCCGGGTCAGGCAAGGGCGGGATCGGCGGATCGTAAGAAGCTGCGCCCGTTTTACGCAATGCGTGACTACAGCACGAAAATGCTGGCGTGTTGTCAGGGGAATCGTCGCAATTGGACGATTTAACGGCGTCGCGTTGTTTAACGCGTTGGCATCTTCGGCGACGCCATCCCCCCGGATATTTTGATTCTAATTGTAAATTCGTAGCGCTCTACTGCTTGATGCGACGCTTTCAGTCCTTGGCGGGCTTGTCGCGTACGCGCGCGGACTCGTGGCCGGTAATGCCCCGGTCGCGCGCCCAGACAATGGCGGCGCTGCGGCGATGCACGCCAATCTTGCTGTAGATGGTGGCCACGTGATTGCGCACCGTGTTGCGCGACAGTTTCAGCGCCTTGGCGATGCCATCGTCATCGTGGCCCTGGCAAAGCAGGCCCAGCACTTCGCGTTCGCGCGTGGTCAGTTGCGCCAGTTCGGCCACGTCGCGCGAGGCAGGGGCGGGTTGGCGCAACTGCGCCAGCTTTTCGATAATGCCCCGGCTGAACCACGAGGTGTCCTGCATGACGGCCTCGATGGCGGCCAGCAGTTCGGTTTCGGAGCGCTTGCGCTCGGTGATGTCCTGCATCACGATCAGCAGCCGGCGCTGCCCGCCGATCATCACGGGCTCGGCGGACACCAGGCAATCCAGCGCGCCGCCGTCCTGAGTGGTCAGCGTGGCTTCGCGGTTGCGGGCGCTTTCGCCGCGCTTCAGGCTGGCGGCCATGCCCTCGTAGGGTTGCAGGCCCACCTCGGTCAAAGCGGTGCCCACGCTATCCTCGGGCGATGCGCCCGTGACCGCCGCGAACGCGTCGTTGATGTCCAGCACGCGCAGCGTGTCGCCCTCGCACACGGCCATCGGCACGGGCGCCAGCTTGAACGCCTTGGAAAACCGTTCCTCGCTTTCGCGCAACGCCATTTCGGTGCGCTTGCGGCCTTCCAGGTCGATGAAGGTGAACAGCATGCAGGGCTCGTCCTGCATGTCGATCGGCTGGCCGGCGACCATCACGAATTTCGTGCCGCCGTCCGCCATTTTCACCACGCCTTCCCGCTGAGGAATGGTCTTGCCTTCGTTCAGGTTGGCGACCGCGCGTTCCTTGTCGTCACCGCCGTCCAGCACGTCCAGTTCATAGGCCGATTTGCCCAGCACGGTCTCGCGCGTGTAGCCCGTCATTTCCAGAAAGCCCTGGTTCACTTTCACGTAACGCAGGTCGGAAAGACGGCAGATCAACGCGGGCGCGGGGTTCGCGCCGAAGGTGCGCTCGAAGCGCTGTTCCGCATTCATCTGCGCGGTTTGGTCATGCAGGATCAGCACGCGGTAATCCGCATCCCTGTCGCCTTCCAGATTCAGGCCGCGCGCGCGCACGTTGCGCAAGAATTCTTCATCGTCTTTGCGGCCCAGGTCCAGCAGCAGGTCGTCGAACGTCTCGGCGGCGGCCAGCCGGTCCAGCGGATACTGGCGCGCGGGCACCCGATGATGATTGCGGTAGGTAAGCGTGTAGCGCTTGCGATAGCCGGCGGGCGTGCCGCCCAGCGCTTCCAGGGTATCGGCGCCGTGCAGTTCAAGTGCGCTTTGGTTGGCCCAAGCAATTGAGCCGTCGGGTTCGAGC
Source organism: Achromobacter piechaudii NBRC 102461 (assembly GCF_001571245.1). Classification (GTDB taxonomy): domain Bacteria; phylum Pseudomonadota; class Gammaproteobacteria; order Burkholderiales; family Burkholderiaceae_B; genus Achromobacter; species Achromobacter piechaudii. The sequence continues at coordinate 981,754 of NZ_BCTK01000006.1, forward strand.
AGGATGATGCCTTCATTCAAACCCGCGATGATGGCTTGCAGGTGTTGGCGATGCGCGTGGGGCGCGGCGGCGTTTTCGGTCACGTAGGCCTCTTCGGTTCGCGTGGCGTGAGCCAACAGGATGCAGGCGCGCGGCGCGGCTGTCCAGAGAGCAAAACGGACGAGTCTTGGCGGCGGGGTAAAAGAAAAGGAAAATGCACGAATTGCGTGGGGGAATACGCGGACGCAGAATGCAAAAAAGCTCCGGAATCCGGAGCTTCGATGGTGTCATGTGGTGCAGGATTGGTGATGCGGGTAATGCTTCAGGTATTGCGATGCTGCGTACTTCAAGTACTGCATACTTCAATGCTGGCAAGCACAGAGTGCTTGGCGGAGCGGACGGGGCTCGAACCCGCGACCCCCGGCGTGACAGGCCGGTATTCTAACCAACTGAACTACCGCTCCGCAGCGGTTTACTGATCTTCATTACTACACTGCGTTGTCAAGGCAGCTTGGTACTACGAACTATCAACGCCATGCCAGAAGGCTGGCGTCCCCTAGGGGATTCGAACCCCTGTACTCACCGTGAAAGGGTGATGTCCTAGGCCTCTAGACGAAGGGGACCTGAACTACAGAACTGCAAACAACTTTACTACGTACCGCGTACTGGTGGAGGTAAGCGGGATCGAACCGCTGACCTCTTGCATGCCATGCAAGCGCTCTCCCAGCTGAGCTATACCCCCCAGGGCGCCCTGATGTTCCAAACTGCAAACAACAAGGTCTCACACTCTATAAAAGCAAAAAGCCCCGAAGACGGAGCTCTTGAAAGACTCAGAGCGAGAGCTTTTGGCGGAGCGGACGGGGCTCGAACCCGCGACCCCCGGCGTGACAGGCCGGTATTCTAACCAACTGAACTACCGCTCCGCAGCGGCTTACTCAACTACTTTGTCACTTCAACTGCACTTATCTACTTCTGTACTGCTGCCAGTGAACTGGCGTCCCCTAGGGGATTCGAACCCCTGTACTCACCGTGAAAGGGTGATGTCCTAGGCCTCTAGACGAAGGGGACTTGGACTTACTGGTACTGCATTCTTCGCTGTTGACTGGTGGAGGTAAGCGGGATCGAACCGCTGACCTCTTGCATGCCATGCAAGCGCTCTCCCAGCTGAGCTATACCCCCGTTTCTCTAATCAATTCCTGCTACGTTTTACGAGGAAAACACACGTTTTATTGTGCGCTTTTTCGTAGTTCGTTGCCGGTTTTGTTTAGTGCCGTTGGCGAAGAAACGAGATTATGCACGAACAAAATCGGGTGTGCAAGTCGATCGGGGCCAAAAATCATAAAACGACAAAAAAAATGGGGGTTGGATGCGTTTTTCTGCTTATTTTATGAGCGAAAGCAGCGCTGGAATGACGGCGTCGACCAAGCGGAATCCAGAAAAATCAATGGCTTGTGCAGATGCTATCGTGAGAGACAAAAAATTTTGCCTTCCTGTGGCTTACGCGTAAAAAACTTCAACGCGACAACGAGAGAATTCCGGCATGAGCACAAAGACATCGTTCCCCACCCGGCCGTTGGGCCGCAGCGGCATGAACATCACCCGCATCGGATTGGGCGCCTGGGCGATGGGTGGTAACGGATGGGCGGTGGGCTGGGGCGCGCAAGACGACGCGGATTCCATCGCCGCGATCCGGCTGGCCGTGGATCGTGGCATCAACTGGATCGACACGGCGGCGGTGTACGGGCTGGGGCATTCCGAAGACGTCGTGCGCCGCGCATTGGCGCAGATGGCGCCCAGCGAACGGCCATACGTGTTCACCAAATGCGGGCTGACCTGGTCGCCCGACAATCCACAGGCAATGCCGCGCCGAACCGGCGCGCCCGTCAGCATCCGCCGCGAAATCGAAGGGTCGCTGCGGCGGCTGGGCGTGGAACGCATCGACCTTTATCAGATGCACTGGCCGGCGGGCGACGGCACGCCGATCGAGACCTATTGGCAAGAACTGCTGGACCTCAAACAAGAGGGCAAGGTCGCCGCGATTGGCCTGTCGAATCACAATCTGGCGCAGGTGCAGGCGGCCCAGGCCCTGGCGCAGGTCGATTCCTTGCAGCCCCCTTTTTCAGCGATTCAGCGCGAAGCGGCGGCCGACCTGATTCCATGGTGCGCCGAGCACGACATCGGCGTCATCGTCTACAGCCCGATGCAATCCGGCCTGCTGACCGGCGCGTTTTCCGCCGAGCGGGCACGGGCGTTGCCGCCAGACGACTGGCGCGCGCGCAACGCGGAATTCACGCCGCCCAACCTGACCCGGAATCTTGCCTTGGCCGACGCCATGAGGCCCATTGCCGAACGTCATGGCACGACGGTGGCCGCTGTGGCAGCCGCCTGGACACTGGCGTGGCCGGGCGTCACGGGCGCGATCGTCGGCGCGCGTAGCGCCGCGCAGGTCAATGGCCTGCTGGGCGCGGCCGAACTGGAATTGGATAGCGACGACATGGACGCCGTCGCCGCCGCTATCGAGTTGACCGGCGCGGGCGCGGGGCCTTCGCTCCCGCCCGATGACAGCGGCAGCCTGCCCGCGAATCTGTTCGCGTAGGTGTATGCGCGCATGCGGCCTGGTTGCGAAAAGAACGGGAACGGGCGCGCAAAGTACGCGGAAAAGTGCGTGGAAGAGGGCGCGAAAAGAACGCGCAAATGACTCGGCAAACGGCGCAAGCCCGTGAAATAAAAACGGGCACGATCCGCTTGCGCCGATCATGCCCGTCCGCACCTCCGCGCCGTCAGTCGCGTCGTCAGTCGCGGCGGCTCTTGCGGTGGCCGCCGATGGCTGCGATCAGGACCAGTCCCATCAGCGCCAGCGCAAGTTTGTCGCCGAAGCGCGCGTAGGGGGTCAGCCCCGTCATGCCCTGGACCGAAACGGGCAGCATGCCCGGTTGCAGCGACGCGAGCTGGGCCGCGACATGGCCCTTGGCGTCGATGGCGGCCGTGATGCCGGTGTTGGTGGCCGTCAGCATGGGCCGCGCGGTTTCCATGGTGCGCAGCCGGCCGATCTGCAAATGCTGGCGCAGGGCCCACGAATTGCCGAACCAGCCCAGGTTGCTGACGTTGACCAGGATGGTGGCGCCGGGCTCGCCGTTCGCGCCGGGTTGCAACGCGGGCAAGAGGTCGGGGCCGAACAGGTCTTCGTAGCAGATGTTGAAGGCGATGTGCTGGCCGCCCACCGCAAAGGGCGTCTGGCGCGGCGCGCCGCGATCGAAATCTCCCAGCGGAATGTTCAACATGTCGACGAACCAGTGGAAGCCGGGCGGCACATATTCGCCCCACGGCACCAGGTGGCGTTTGTCGTAACGCATGGCCGTGCCGCCGGTCAGCAGTTGCTGCAAGGGCGTGTTGCCGTCAAAGCTGATCACGCTGTTGGTGTAGCGGTCGCGGCCATCGACGCGGTCGTGCAGCGGCACGCCCATGGCGATCGTCATGTTGCCTTTGGCGGCCACGCCGCGCCAGGCGTCCCAGATGCGCGGATCCAGTTGGTCCTGGAAGACCGGCAGCACCGTTTCGGGCAGGATCACCAGTTGCGGCGCGGGCACGCCCGGCGCAGGCGGCAATGCCGTCATTTCCAGATGCCGCACCAGGCTTTGTTCAAGCAGCGCCGGATCGAACTTCTGCGATTGCTCGATGTTGCCCTGGATGAGCCGCACATTGAGGGCCTCGCCCGTGGGCGTGGACCAGTCCATGCGCGACAAGGGCCAGCCCACGGCGGCAAGCGCCACCGCGACGCCGGCCGCCAGCGCCTGGCGCGAGTCCATTGCTTTCTTGCGTGAGGGCTGCCACAAGCTGGCGATGGCGGCAGCCGCGAAGGCGGCCACGAACGCCATGCCGTGCACGCCCAGGATGGGGGCCCAGCCGGCGATCGGGCTGTCCACCTGCGCGTAGCCGATGTTCAGCCACGGGAAACCCGTCAGCAAGACCGCGCGCAGCCATTCAAAGGCCGCCCACATCGCCGCCCAGGTCAGCGTTGAAGCCAGAATGCCCAGCGGCGCGGCGTTGGCGGTGAGCGGGGCGTAGCGACGCGTCAGCGCGCTGGCCGTCGCGGGGAACAGCGCGAGGAAAGCCGACAGGGCCAGCACACCCGCCACAGCCAGCGGCGCGGCCAGGTCGCCATAGCGGTGCATGCTGATGAATAGCCAGTACAGGCCCACCGCGTAAGTGGCGAAGCCGAACAGCCAGCCGCGCAGCCAGGCCTGGGGGGCGGACGGCGCGGTCAGGGTGACGCGCGCCGCGATGGCCAGCATCAGGATCTGCGTGATGGCCAGGGCCCAATCCGGCAGCGGGCCGGGCGCGAAAGTCAGGGCGTGCACGGCGCCCGCCAGCGTCAAGCCGGCGGCGCCGCGCAGGAGGATGCTGCGCGGGGTGCGGCTCATGCGTTGTCGTCGGGGCGGGGCGTTGAGGCCGGGACGTTGCGCTTGACGCGCAACCAGATGGCGCGACGCGCGTCGCCGCGCGCCACTTCCATGCGCAGGCCGTCGAATTCGGCGACGTCGCCGCGGCGCGGGATGCGGCCGAGTTGGCCGCCCATCCAGCCGCCGACGCTGTCGTATTCGTCGTCGGGCAACTGGCAGCCGAACACTTCGTTGAAGTGCGAGATATCGGTGGCCGCCATGACGCGCCACTGGTTTTCGCCTTCGGGGAAGATTTCGTCTTCCTCGGTTTCATCGAATTCGTCTTCGATGTCGCCGACGATCTGTTCCAGCACGTCTTCCATCGTGACCAGCCCCGAAATGCCGCCATGCTCGTCGATGACGATGGCCTGGTGGTTACGGCTGGCGCGGAATTCGTGCAGCAGCACGTTCAGGCGCTTGGACTCGGGGATGAACACGGCGGGCCGAACCAGCGTGCGCACTTCAATGCCGGGTTCCAGCATGCAGCGCAGCAGATCCTTGGCCAGCAGGATGCCGATGATGTTGTCGCGATCGCCCTCGTACACCGGAAACCGCGAGTGCGCGGTTTCAATGACCGAGGCCACCAGATACGGGATGGGCTGCGTGACGTCCAGCAGGTCCATGCGCGAACGCGGAACCATGATGTCGCCAACGGTGCCTTCGGACACGGCCAGCGCGCCCTTGATCATCTTGTAGGACTCCGCATCCAGCAGGTTGCGGTCGTGGGCGGCTTCCAGAATGGCCTTGATGCCTTCACGGTCCTCGGGCTCTCGGCGCACAAGGGAAAGCAGGCGGTCTAGAAGGGATTTGGTGGCGGGTTTGGATGAGCGAGCAGAGGTCGCTTCAGGAGCAGGGTAAGGGTCAGACATCGTCCGGGAGGACAAGTTAGGGAGGGGCCAGCATAACCGAAAGTCGGCATGCTTTTGTAACTGCACGCCCGAAAATGAGGCCAAACGACGGCATCTGCGCCTTGCGCGACGCCAATTTCGCGGGAACCTAGGGGTTGACCCGAAGGCTCCCGCGCGGCTTGCGGCAGGTCAGCGCCCGTCGGCCATCACGTAAGGGTCCGCAATGCCCATTTGCGCCAAGGTGGCGGTTTCCAGCGCCTCCATGCGCTTGGCGTCGCGCGCCTTGATGTGGTCGTAGCCCAGCGAATGCAGCACGCCATGGATGGTCAGGTGCGCGGCATGCTCCAGCAGCGGCTTGCGCTGTTCGCGCGCTTCGCGCACCAGCACGGGCACGCACATCACGATATCGCCGCGCGCCACGCCGACCGGATCGACGCCGTACTCGAAGGTCAGCACGTTGGTGGCGTAATCGCGCTGCCGGAAATCGCGATTCAGGCGTCGGCCCTCGGCCGCGCCGACCAGGCGCAAGCTGAGTTCAGCCGCCGAAAAATCCACCAGGCCGTCCTCGGCCGCCGCCGCCAGCGCGCGCTCGGCCCAGCGGCGCAGGCGCCAGCGGGGCAGGCGGGCTTCTTCGACCCCGTATTGCACCGACAGGGACAGTTCAGGCTTCATTTTCAGAGGCGCGGTCATAGGCGTCGACGATGCGGGCGACCAGCGGGTGGCGCACGACATCGCGGCTGGTGAAGCGGGTGGTGGCGATGCCCTGAACGTCTTCCAGCACCTTGACCGCATGGGCCAGGCCGCTGTCCTGGCCGCGCGGCAGGTCCACCTGCGAGGGATCGCCGGTGATGACCGCCTTGCTGCCAAAGCCGATCCGCGTCAGGAACATCTTCATCTGTTCAGGCGTGGTGTTCTGCGCTTCATCCAGGATGACGAACGCGTGGTTCAGCGTGCGGCCGCGCATATAGGCCAGCGGCGCGATTTCGATCGTCTGCTTTTCGAACAGGCGCTGCACCTTCTCGAACCCCATCAGGTCGTACAGCGCGTCGTACAGCGGGCGCAGATACGGGTCCACCTTCTGGGCCAGATCGCCCGGCAGGAAGCCCAGGCGCTCGCCGGCTTCGACGGCCGGGCGGGTCAGCACCAGCCGCTGCACCGTGTCGCGTTCCATGGCGTCGATGGCGCAGGCCACGGCCAGCCAGGTCTTGCCGGTGCCGGCGGGGCCGACCCCGAACGTGATGTCGTGCTTGAGGATGTTGTTCAGGTAGTCGCGCTGGCGCGGCGTGCGCGGGCGCAGGTCGCTGCGCTTGGTGCGCAGCGCGATGCCGTCGCTTTCGTCGTCCAGGGCGGGCAGCGGGTCGGCTTCCCGCGCCTGGGCTTCCTGGTTGTCTTCCTGGCGTCCGACGCCGATTTCGACCAGCCCCAGCTGGATGTCATCGACCGACAGCGAACGGTGCACGGCCTGCTCGTGAAAGCGCCGCAATACGCGGCCAGCCAGTTCGGCCTGTTCGCCCTCGATGGTGACGCGGCTGCCGCGTCGCGAGAGCTTCACGCCCATGCCATCGGCAAGCTGACGCAGGTTTTCGTCCAGCGGGCCGCACAGATTGGCCAGGTGGGTGTTGTCGCCATCCAGATTGACGACGGCGGGCATGCTGCGGCGGGCGCGGGAACGGGGAGTGGTCATTCGGCCTCTTGAGGAACGCGGTCCACATCAGCCACCCGGGCGCGCAACGAATTGGTGTGCGCTTCGGTGATGATGACGTCGACCATTTGTCCGATGAGCCGCGCGGGGGCGGCGAAGTTCACGATGCGGTTGTTCTCGGTGCGGCCCATCAGTTCGTTGGGATCGCGGCGCGAGGGGCCTTCCACCAGCAGGCGCTGGCGGGTGCCGACCATATTGCGGGCGATGGTGGCCGCCTGCTCGTTGATCAGCGCTTGCAGGCGTTGCAGGCGGCGCAGCTTCACGTCCTGCGGCGTGTCGTCCGTCAGGTCGGCGGCGGGCGTGCCCGGCCGGCGCGAATACACGAACGAGAACGAGGTGTCGAAACCGACGTCCTCGATCAGCTTCATGGTCTTTTCGAAGTCTTCTTCCGTTTCGCCGGGAAAGCCCACGATGAAGTCGGAAGACAGCGTCAGGTCGGGGCGGGCCGCGCGCAGGCGGCGCACGACGGACTTGAATTCAAGCGTGGTGTAGCCGCGCTTCATGCCGGCCAGCACGCGGTCGCTGCCGGCCTGCACCGGCAAGTGCAGGAACGACACCAGCTTGGGCAGGCGCGCGTAGGCGTCCACCATGCGCTGGGTCATCTCCTTGGGGTGCGAGGTCGTGTAGCGGATGCGTTCGATGCCGGGGATTTCATGCACGTATTCCAGCAGCATGGCGAAGTCGGCGATCTCATCCGTGCCTTCCATCTTGCCCCGGTACGCGTTCACGTTCTGGCCCAGCAGCGTCACTTCCTTGACGCCCTGGTCGGCCAGGTCGGCCACTTCGACCAGCACGTCCTCGAAGGGACGCGAGACTTCCTCGCCGCGCGTGTACGGCACGACGCAGAAACTACAGTACTTGCTACAGCCTTCCATGATGGACACGAACGCCGTCGCGCCTTCGACGCGCGGGGGCGGCATGTTGTCGAACTTTTCGATTTCCGGAAAGCTGATGTCCACCTGCGAGCGGCCTTCGGCGCGGCGGCGCGCGATCAGGTCGGGCAGGCGATGCAGCGTCTGCGGGCCGAACACCACGTCCACATACGGCGCGCGCTTGACGATGGCCGCGCCTTCCTGGCTGGCCACGCAGCCGCCCACGCCGATCACCAGATTGGGATTGGTCTTTTTCAGGTGCTGCACGCGGCCCAGGTCCGAGAACACTTTTTCCTGCGCCTTTTCACGCACGGAACAGGTGTTGAACAGGATGACGTCGGCCTCTTCGGGGTTGTCGGTCAGTTCCAGGCCCTGATCGCCACGCAGCACGTCGGCCATCTTGTCCGAGTCGTACTCGTTCATCTGGCAGCCGAAGGTGCGGATGTACAGCTTGCGGGGGGAATCGGAGCCTGCCTGGGGGGCGGAAATATCCAGGGCGGGGGCGGCGGCGGATTCGCCGTCGCGCGGCGCGTTACCGCGCTTGAGGGAGGTAGCTTGCATGTCGGTCGCCGTGACGGGTGTAGATCCCGGGGGCTGAAAGGGATGGAAAACGCGCAATTTTAACCCTTGCATCGAAATTGTTTCTTTGCCGGGTGGGCGGGTCGCCGTTACGATAGCGAGCCGGCTCGTTTGCAGGCGGCAATAATATTTCTCATTTTCTTTGAGCGGTATCGATGAATCCGAATCCCCTGACGCCCGAGGCCGCTGTTTCCGCGGCCCCTGCCGCGCCCGGCCTGCCTGCGCAGAACCAGTTTCGCAACCCATTTTCGTGGACGACCTGGCTGATGTTGGCCGTGGCCCTGGCGTTGCTGGCAGGCGCCAGTGCGCGCTGGGTCGACCTGCCGCTGGCCATCTGGATCAAGCAGTCCGTGTCCGACGGCGTGAACGAATCCTTTGAATGGGTCGGAGAAATGGGCGAGACCGGCCCGTACATCGGCGTCGCGCTGGCGTTTTACGTGGTGGGCCTGATTGGTCTTGCGCGCGGCTGGCGCAACCCGCTGCGCATGAGCTACGCCAGCATGGCGCGCGGCAGCCTGCTGATGCTGTCGACCATGGCGGTGGGCGGGCTGATCGTGCTGCTGCTCAAGCGATCGGTGGCGCGCGCGCGTCCCGAGCTGTATTTCGAGAAGGGCATCTACGGGCTGGGCGAATCTTTCTCGCGCGTGCAGCAGTTCAATTCCTTTCCATCCAGCCACACCTACGCCGCGTTTGCGGTGGCGGTGGTCCTGAGCATCCTGGCCCCGCGCTGGCGCGTGGCTTTCCTGCTGCTGGCGGCACTGGTCGCCATGAGCCGGCTGGTCAACCTGGATCACTACCTGTCCGACGTGATGACGGCGGCCGGCATCGCCGTGCTGGTCGGCCATGTGCTGGCCCCGCGCGTGCTGGGCAGCCAGTACCAATGGCCGCTGCGCGCGCCGTGGCGCTGGTGGAAGAAAACGTGAACGTTCCTGCCAGATAAAAAAAGGGCCGCGATGATAATCGCGGCCCTTTTTGTTTGTTCACCGCCGTCAGGCGAAGTTGACCACCACGCGGCGGTTGGTGCGGCTTTTCTTTTCGATCTTCGCGATTGCGACGGCGCCGATTTCGCTGGTGTTGCGCACATGGGTGCCGCCACAGGGCTGGCGGTCCACGCCGGGCACGTCAACGATGCGGATTTTGGCGGTGCCCGTCGGCGGGGCCGCGCCCACGGTGCGCACCAGATCGGGCTGGGCGGCCAGTTCTTCGGGCGTGATGCCGGTCACCGTGACGTCCAGGCCGCGATTGATCAGCGCGTTCAGGCGCTCGGTCAGCTCGCCCTTTTCCAAGGTGGATTCGGGCAGGTCGAAATCGATGCGGGCCGAGTCGGGCGAGATGCTGCAACCGGTGACGGGTGCGGGCACCAGCGCGCCCAACAGGTGCAGGCAGGTGTGCAGGCGCATCAGACGATGCCGGCGCGGCCAGTCGATGGCGACGGTGACACGGTCGCCCACGGCCGGGGACGCCTCGCCTTCGGCCAGGGCGAGCACATGCAGGATGCGTTGGCGGTCATCCGCGTAGACCGTATCCGCCAGCGCCACCACGCGTCCGTCGGGTAGGGTGAGCGTGCCGCTGTCGCCGGCCTGGCCACCGCTGCGCGCATAGCAGATGGTCTCGTCCAGCTCGATGCCTTCAGGGGTGACGGCAATGACAGTGGCCTGGCATTGGTCCAGATAGGGTTCGTCGTCGAAACGTTTGCGGGTGGCGGTCATGCGGGGTCTCCGGTTTGTATTGGGGGGCGGGCGCGGTTCACGCCAGGGTCTTGGGCCCTTGCGGCGTGTCGATCAACGCGGTCAGGCGCGGCTGCCCGTCGGTCTGTTCCAGGTCGATAAGGGTGTCGGCGCCCATCCAGGTCAGTCCCTGCCGCAGCAGGCCCGCCTGCGGATGGCTGCCCGTCAGGCGCACGAGTTTCAAGGGTTGGCGCGGCAGGCTGATGCCGGGGTAGGCGTCCACGTCCCATTGGATCAGCGTGGGCAGCAGGCCGTCGCCCGCCGCGTGGCCGGCTTCGCGCCAGACGGGCAGGCTGCCGTCGTCCGGCACCGTAAGGCGCCAGCGCAGGTCGCCGCGCGTCATGGGAATGACGGGCGCGATGCGCTCGGGATGTTCGGCCTGCATGCGGCTTAAGTCCAGCGGCGATTCGACCCGCGCGGCCCAGTGAGCCAGGAAGGGCCCTTGTTCCAGCCGCGCGCGCATGGCGCCCTGGTCCAGGCCGAACCACCGGGGCCGCTCGGGCGAGGGCGCCTCGGGATCGATGGCGATGACCTCAAGGTAGACGCCGTCCGCCATGCCCAGCACCCGGTTGTGAGTGCCCATGCGCGGGTGCGCGCCGCCGCCCGAAGGCGCCACACCCAGGACCTGGGCGACGTATTCCGTACCGCTGGCAAGATCCGCCGCGGCGATGACGAGATGATCGATGGTGAGTTTCATGGTGGTCTATGGTAGCGAATGCGGGAAGATTCGTACCCGTACACCAGAAGGCGGGAGGGACAGTACAGTGCGGACCCCGCCCCGTTGCGAGCGGACGGGCCGATCCCGCATGCCGCCATAAATAAAAAACCCGTCGCGCGGGCGACGGGTTTTCAGGGCCGGGTGGGCTCTGCGCGGATCAGGCGACTTCGCCTTCCTCGCCTTCCTTCTTGACCGGCTTGATCAGGTCTTCGCGCTTGACGCCCATCCACATGGCCAGCGCGGCGGCGACGAACACCGACGAGTAGATGCCGAACCAGATGCCGATGGTCAGGGCCATGGCGAAGTAGTGCAGGCTGGGGCCGCCGAAGAACAGCATGGCCAGCACCATCATCTGCGTCGAACCGTGGGTGATGATGGTCCGCGAAATGGTCTGGGTGATGGCGCTGTTGATGACCTCTGTGACGTCCGCCTTGCGGTACTTGCGGAAGTTTTCGCGGATCCGATCCATGATGACCACGGATTCGTTCACGGAGTAACCCAGCACGGCCAGCACGCCCGCCAGCACCGCCAGCGAGAATTCCCACTGGAAGAAGGCGAAGAAGCCCAGGATGATCACCACGTCGTGCAAGTTGGCGATCACGCCGGCGACGGCGAACTTCCATTCAAAGCGGAAGCCCAGGTACACCATGATGCCGATGACCACCACCAAGAGGGCCATCAAGCCGTTGTGCAGCAGCTCCTGGCCGATCTGGGGGCCGACGAATTCGACGCGGCGCAATTCAACGCTGGAGTCGGCTGTTTTCAGCGCGGCCAGCACGCTTTCGCTTTGGGTGGCCGACGTTTGGCCTTCCTGCAGCGGCAGGCGGATCATGACGTCGCGCGAGGTGCCGAAGTTCTGCACCTGGAAATCGCTGTAGCCCAGCTTGGACACCACGCCACGCACGTTTTCAAGCTGCGCCGTCTGGGCGTAGTTGACTTCCATGACCGTGCCGCCGGTGAACTCGATCGACAGGTGAAAGCCACGCGTGATGATGAAGAAGACCGCCAGCGCGAAGGTGACGAGACTGATGATGTTCAGCACCAACGCATGGCGCATGAACGGGATGGTGCGGTGAATACGGAAAAATTCCATTTTTCGCCTTCGGTTCTTTTCTATGGCGGACGGCTGCGGGCCGTCCGCTTTATTGTCAGTTTGCCTTCGGCTTCCAGATTTCGCCGATGGAGATCGTGGTCAGCTTTTTCTTGCGGCCGTAGTACAGGTTGGCCAGGGCGCGCACGCCGACGACCGACGAGAACATCGAGGTCAGGATGCCCAGGCAGTGCACCACCGCGAAGCCCCGGATCGGACCCGAGCCGAAGGCCAGCAGTGCCAGGCCGACGATGAGCGTCGTGAGGTTCGAGTCAAGAATCGTGCCCCAGGCGCGTTCGAAACCTTGGTGGATGGCCTGCTGAGGCGTCGCCCCGGCGCGCAGTTCTTCCCGTATCCGCTCATTGATCAGCACGTTCGAGTCAATGGCCATGCCCAGCGTCAGCGCGATAGCGGCGATACCTGGCAGGGTCAGCGTGGCTTGCAGCATGGACAACAGCGCCAGCAGCAGCAGCACGTTCAGCGTCAGGCCGATCGTGGAGAACACACCGAACAAGTGGTAGTACAGGATGATGAAGACGGCGATGGCCAGGAAACCGTACAACGTCGAATGGAAGCCCTTCGAAATGTTGTCGGCGCCCAGGCTCGGGCCAATGGTGCGTTCTTCGACGATCGACATCGGCGCGGCCAGCGCGCCAGCGCGCAGCAGCAGCGCGGTGTCGGCGGCTTCCTCGGAGCTCATGCTGCCCGAGATCTGCACCTGGCCGCCTGCGATTTCGCTGCGGATGACCGGCGCGGTAACCACTTCGCCCTTGCCATTTTCAAACAGCAGGATGGCCATGCGCTTGCCGATGTTGTCGCGGGTGACGTCGCGGAAGATGCGGGCGCCCTTGGAGTCGAGCGTCAGGTGGACGGCGGCTTGTTGGGTTTGCGTATCGCGGCCGGGCTGGGCGTCTTGCAGGTTTTCACCGGTCAGGACGACCTGGCGGCGAACCAGGATCGGGCGACCGTCGCGGTCGTTGTAGCGTTCCAGGCCGAAAGGCACGGTGCCGCCCAGCAGCGCGGCTTGCGCGGTGGGCGTGTCGTCAACCATGCGGATTTCAAGCGTGGCGGTGCGGCCGAGCAGTTCCTTGGCCTTGGCCACGTCCTGCACGCCGGGCAGTTGCACCACGATGCGGTCCGCGCCCTGCTGCTGGATGACCGGTTCGGCCACGCCCAGTTCATTGATGCGGTTATGCAGGGTGTTGATGTTCTGCTTCAGCGCGGAATCCTGCACGCGCTGGACGGCGGCGGGGTTCAGGGCGCCCAGCAGCAGCGGCTTGCCGGCTTCTTCGCGTTCCGTGAATTCCAGGTCGGGCAGGCGGGTGCGCAGCGTGGCGATGGCGCGGTCGCGGTCGTCGTTGTTGGCGAACGTGGCGGCAACACCCATGCCCGAGCGCTCGACGCCGGTCACGTTGACCTTCTGGTCACGCAACACGGAACGCACGTCGGCGGCCAGGGAGTCGTAGCGGGCGGTCAGCGCGCCTTGCATGTCCACTTGCAGCAGGAAGTGCACGCCGCCGCGCAGGTCCAGGCCCAGGTACATCGGCTTGGGAGCGAACCAGCCCATCGCGCGCATCCAGGCGGGGGACGCGGGCAGCAGGTTCAGCGCAACCGTGTAATGCGGGTCGCCGGCAACGGTGTTCAGGGATTTGTCGAGCAGGTCGCGCGCCTGCAATTGCAGGTCGGTCGAGGTGAAACGGGCGCGCACGGTGCCGAGCGTGCCGTTTTGTTCGTAGTACACGCCTTGGTTGGGGATCTTGGCGTCGGTCAGAATCTGTTCGACCCGGCTCAACATCGCTGCATCCACCTTGATGGTGGCCTTGGCGCTGGATACCTGGACCGCGGGGGATTCGCCGTAGAAATTGGGAAGGGTGTACAGCAGGCCAATGATGACCGCGATCAGGACCGTAATGTACTTCCAGAGGGGATAGCGGTTCATTGCCGGCTACTTCATGTCAGAGTGATAAAAGGACCGCCCGGGCGACAAGCGCGCCGGGCGGTGGCAGGCCCAATCGGACATGAGAGCCCGATGGGGCTCTCATGAGACGCTTACAGGGCCTTGATGGTTCCCTTGGGCAGCACGGTCGACACGGACGACTTCTGCATGATGACTTCAACGGGCTTGTCGGCCAGTTCGGACACTTCAACGGTCACGTAGCTGTCGTTGACCTTGGTGACCTTGCCCAGCATGCCGCCGGCGGTGACCACTTCGTCACCCTTGGCCAGGGCGGCGATCAGGTTGCGGTGTTCCTTCTGACGCTTCATCTGCGGGCGGATCATCAGGAAATAGAGGATCACGAACATCAGGACGATGGGCAGCATGCCCATCAGCGCATTGCCTTCAGGGGCGGCGGCTTGAGCCACGACGAGGCTTGCGGTATCGATAACGGACATTGAATTCTCCTGCGTTTAAGTCTGTGTGGGTTGTTTGTTGCTACGGCCAGCCATGCCCGGGTTCTCTATGTAACCGTAGGTCATCGCCAAACCCCTTAGCTGTGTTGTTATGCGCCCATCCCCGCGCGAGCCATGGATAGGGCAAGCCGACTATTGTATCTAGGTTATTGCCGGCCTTTCACTAGGGATGGATCCCAATCTATGGGGACGGAATCCCAATAGAAAAGACCCCCCCTGGAAAAAGGCCGGTTTATTCGATGCCGCGCGCCCGGTCGGCGGCGAACTGCGCGCGCCATGCGTCAAAGCGCCCTTCGGCGATGGCTTCGCGCATTTCTTGCATGATGGTCAGGTAGAAATGCAGGTTGTGCAGCGTGTTCAGGCGCGCGCCGGTGATCTCGTTGGCCCGTTGCAGGTGGTGCAGATAGGCGCGCGAGAAGTTCGAGCAGGTGTGGCAGGCGCAGCTGGGGTCCAGCGGGCGGGTGTCGTCGCGGTACTTGGCGTTGCGGATCTTGACGTCGCCAAAACGGGTGAACAGCCAGCCGTTGCGGGCGTTGCGGGTGGGCATGACGCAATCGAACATGTCCACGCCACGGCTGACGCCTTCGACCAGGTCTTCCGGCGTGCCCACGCCCATCAGGTAGCGGGGCGCCTGGGCGGGCAGCTTGGGCGTGACGTGCGCCAGGATGCGCATCATGTCTTCCTTGGGCTCGCCCACCGACAGGCCGCCGATGGCGTAGCCATGAAAACCGATGTCCTGCAAGCCGGCCAGCGATTCGTCGCGCAGCGATTCGTACATGCCGCCTTGGACGATGCCGAACAGCGCGTTCGGGTTGCCCAGGCGGTCGAATTCATCGCGCGAGCGGCGCGCCCAGCGCAGCGACATCCGCATCGAGCGGGCCGCTTCCTCGACCGTGGCCGGACGGCCGTCGATTTCATAGGGCGTGCATTCGTCGAACACCATGACGATGTCGGAATTGAGCGAGCGCTGGATGCGCATCGATTCCTCGGGCGTCAGGAACAGGCGCGCGCCGTCGATCGGCGAGGCGAACTTGACGCCTTCCTCGGTGATCTTGCGCATGCCTTGCAGGCTGAATACCTGGAAGCCGCCCGAGTCGGTCAGGATGGGCTTGTCCCACTGCATGAAGCCGTGCAGGCCGCCATGCTTTTCCATGATTTCCGTGCCCGGGCGCAGCCACAGGTGGAACGTGTTGCCCAGCACGATCTGCGAGCCGATCTCTTTGAGCTCGTGCGGCATCATGGCCTTGACGCTGCCATAGGTGCCCACGGGCATGAAGATGGGCGTCTCGACCACGCCATGGTTCAACGTGATGCGGCCGCGGCGGGCGCCGCCGTCAGTGGCGAGCAGTTCGAAATTCAGACCGGTCATGGGGCGAGGGACTCGATAAACATGGCGTCACCATAGCTGAAGAAGCGGTAGCGCTGGGCCACGGCATGCGCGTAGGCGCGGCGGATCGGCTCGACGCCGGCCAGCGCCGACACCAGCATCAGCAAGGTGGACTGGGGAAGGTGGAAGTTGGTGACCAGGGCGTCCACGACGCGATACCGGTACCCGGGGGTGATGAAAAGGCGGGTGTCGCCCTGGGCGGCGGCCAGCGGCAGGCCGTCGGCCGTGCGGCCTTCGGTCTGCGCGGCGGCCGATTCCAGCGCGCGCACGCTGGTGGTGCCCACGGCGATCACGCGTCCGCCTTTGGCGCGGGTGGCGGCAATGGCGTCCACCGTGGCCTGCGGCACCGTGAACCATTCGGCATGCATGATGTGGTCGGCCAGATTGTCGACCCGCACCGGCTGGAACGTGCCCGCGCCCACATGCAGCGTGACGAAGGCGCGCGCGATGCCCAGGTCGGCCAGGCGGTCCAGCGTGGGCTGGTCAAAGTGCAGCCCGGCCGTGGGGGCGGCGACCGCGCCGGGCTCGCGCGCGTAGACGGTCTGATAGCGGTCGTCGTCGCCGGCGTCGGCCGCGTGCGTGATGTAGGGCGGCAGCGGGGTGGCGCCGTGGGCGTCCAGCAGGTCCAGCACGGGGCCAGGAAAGCGGATGTCGAAAAGCTCACCCTCTCGGCCCAGCACGGTGGCCTCGAAGGCATCGGCCAGACGCAGCACCATGCCGGGGCCGGGCGATTTGCTGGCGCGCACATGGGCCAGGACGCGGTCAGATTCGGTGATGCGTTCGACCAGCACCTCGACCTTGCCGCCGGTGATCTTGTGGCCCGCCAGGCGCGCCTTGATGACGCGGGTGTCGTTGAACACCAGCAGGTCGTCCGGCCGCAGCAGGTCGATCAGGTCGGCGAACTGGCGGTCGTGCAGCTGGCTGGCGGCGTCCAGATGCAGCAGGCGGCTGCCCGTGCGCGTGGCGGCGGGCGTCTGCGCGATAAGCTCTGGCGGCAGGTCGTAATTGAAGTCGGAAACGGTCAGGGACTGGGTCACGCGGATATCTGTCTGTCAGTGAGGGCGGCCCGGCAAACGCTGCTTGCGGCAGCCGGGCGGGCTCGGGGCAACCGGCTATTGTAAAGGCGAAGGTTATCAGGGTCGGATCAGCGGGCGCGCCCGCAACCGTTCCAGGTTTTGTATGCTCTCGGTCTTGAGAGCAATAGCAACCGGTGGACTAGGCATGACGGGACAAGCGATGAAGCAGTTGGGCGGGCTGAAGCGGTGGCTGGCCGGCGCGCTGCTGACCCTGTCGGCAGGCGCCGCCTGCGCGCAGGTGCAGGGCCTGCCGCCCAACGTCGTGAATGCCTGGAAGGCCAGCAAACTGCCCGACAGTTCGCTGTCGCTGGTGGTGCAGGAGCTGGGCGGGCAGCGCCTGATCGCACTGAACGCCAAGGAACCGCGCAACCCCGCCTCGGTGATGAAGCTGGTCACGACCTGGGCGGCGCTGTCCGAACTGGGCCCCAATTACGTCTGGCGCACCGAATTCATGACCGCGCCCGGCGCCCGGCCCGACGCGCGCGGCGCGTTGGCCGGCCCGCTGTACCTGCGCGCGGGCGGCGACCCCCAATTCCTGATGCAAGACCTTTGGGCGCTGCTGCGCGAACTGCGCCTGCGCGGGGTCAAGCAGATCAATGACCTGGTGATCGACCGCAGCATCTTTGGCCAGGTCGCCACCGACCCCGGCGCCTTCGATGGCGCGCCGGACCGCGCCTACAACGCCAGCCCCGATGCGCTGATGGTGGGCTTTGGCGCACTGCGCCTGTTGTTCACGCCCGACCCCGCCGCCCAGAAATGGGTTCCCCTGATCGACCCGCCGCTGCCGGGCCTGAAGATCGAGGGGCACGTGGAATGGAGCGACATCCGCTGCCCCGGCCCCCCGGTGGTCACGACCGAGCCCCTGATCACCCAGCAGGGCGTGACGATCCGCGTCGGCGGCAAGGTGGCCGGCTCCTGCGGTGAATTCAGCCTGTACCGCCTGGCGCTGTCGCAACCGGACTACGCCACCGAGATCTTCCGGCTGTTGTGGAAGGAACTGGGCGGCACGTTCAAGGGGCAGGTACGCGCCGGCATGGTGCCGGCCGATGCGGTGGTGCTGGCCTCGCATGAGTCGCCGACGCTGTCGGAAGTGATCCGCCAGATCAACAAGCGCAGCAACAACGTCATGGCGCGCACGCTGCTGTTGACGCTGGGCGCCGAACGTGGCCGCCGGCCGGCCACCGTCGCCAGCAGCGAGGCCGTCGCCAAGGGCGCGCTGGTCAAGCAGGGATTGGACATGCCCGAGCTGGTCATCGATAACGGCGCGGGCCTGTCGCGCGAGGCCCGGGTGTCGGCCGACAGCCTGGCCTCGATGTTGACCGTGGCCTGGAATTCGCCCGTCATGCCCGAGTACATTTCATCCTTCGCGATCGCGGGGGTGGACGGCACCGTGCGCCGCCGTCTCAAGGGCGATGGCACGCAGGGCATGGCCCACCTGAAAACCGGCTCGCTGCGCGACGTGCGCTCCATTGCCGGTTACGTGCTGGGGGCCAGCGGCAAGCGCTACGTGGTCGTCAGCATCGTCAACCATGAACAGGCGGGCGCAGTGCGGGCGTTCGACGACGCGCTCATCGCGTGGCTGGCCGACCAATAAGTCTTTTTTTCCATCAAACCGATTACGATCCTCAAGCGTGGCTTGCAAACGGTGGCCGCGAACGCGGCGCGCCGTGCTGGTTCCGCCTGAGGCGAACAACCCTGTATTTCAATATTCTGGAGAATTACGCACATGCCCGTGCACGAAATCCGCCATCCGCTGATCCGCCATAAGCTCGGGATCATGCGTCGCGCCGACCTCAGCACCAAGAGCTTTCGAGAGTTGTCGCAGGAAGTGGGCGCGCTGCTGACTTATGAAGCGTCCAAGGACCTGCCGCTGGCGCCCGCCAGCGTCCAGGGCTGGTGTGGCGAAGTCCAGGTTGAGAAGATCGCCGGCAAGAAAGTCACCGTGGTGCCGATCCTGCGCGCCGGCATCGGCATGCTGGACGGCGTACTCAGCCTGATTCCCGGCGCCAAGGTCAGCGTGGTGGGCGTGGCCCGCAACGAAGAAACGCTGGAAGCGCACACGTATCTGGAACGGCTGGTCGGCGAACTGGACCAACGCCTGGCGCTGATTGTCGATCCGATGCTGGCGACTGGTGGCTCGATGGTCGCCGCCATCGATTTGCTCAAGCGCGCCGGCTGCAAGGAAATCCGTGCGCTGGTGCTGGTGGCCGCGCCCGTGGGCATCGACGCCGTGCTGGCCAAGCACCCCGACGTGCACATCTACACCGCGTCCATCGACGACGGCCTGAACGAGCATGGCTACATCATGCCCGGCCTGGGTGACGCGGGCGACCGTATTTTCGGTACGACCCAGAAGACCGACTGACGGGCAGGCGGCTCGCGGCGCGCCGGTGGCCTCAAGCCTGCCGGCGGTCGCGCGCAACAGGGTCAGGCGGGGATGGCCGACCCATCGATATGTTGTCCAAACCATTGCAGCCGGCTCGCCAGGCCGGCGACTTCGCCGACGATCAGCAGGGCAGGCGAGCGGATCTCATGTTCGGCCGCCAGTCTGGGCAGCGCGTCCAGCGTGCCCGACAGCACCCTCTGTTCCGGCCGGCTGCCATTTTCGATCAGCGCGAACGGCGTTTCGGCCGCGCGCCCGTGAGCCAGCAGGCGCCGGGTCAATAGCTCCAGTTGACCCACGCCCATATAGAAAGCCAGCGTCTGCTTTTCGCGGGCCAGCGCAGGCCAATCCAGGTTGTCTTCGTCTTCGCGGCAGTGGGCTGTGATCAGCCGCACCGATTGGGCGTGTTCGCGGTGCGTCAACGGAATGCCGGCATAGGCCGCACAGGCCAGCGCCGCCGTGATGCCCGGCACCACCTCGAAGCGCACGCCGTGCGCGCGCAGATATTCCAGTTCTTCGCCACCCCGGCCAAAGATGAAGGCGTCGCCGCCCTTGAGGCGCACGACGCGTTTGCCCGCCTGCGCATGTTCTACCAGCAAGGCGTGGATGCGGGCCTGGGTGGCGTGATGGTTTTCGCCGGGCAGCTTGCCCACGCCAACGCGGTCGGCGTCGCGGCGAGCCAACGACATGACCTCGTCGCTGACCAGGCGGTCGTAGAGAATCACATCGGCTTCGTTCAAGGCGCGCAGCGCTTTCAAGGTCAGCAGGCCGGGGTCGCCGGGCCCCGCACCGACCAGCACGACGCTGCCCTCGGCGGGCGTCAGCGGCGCGTCCAGCGCCTGGGTCAGCGCCGCTTCGGCCTGAGCGGGCTGTTGCTGCCGAAGCAGGCCCGCCACGGGGCCGTCCAGCAGCCAGTCGTAGAAACGGCGGCGCGCGCCCAGGTCGGGATGGCTGGCGCGGATGCGCTTGCGGTAGGTTGCCGCCAGCGCGGCCAGTTGGCCCAGCGTGTGATCGAACAGCGATTCGATGCGCTCGCGCACGCGGCGCGCCAGCACGGGCGCGACGCCCGAAGAGGAAATCGCCACGATGACGGGCGAGCGGTCGACGATGGACGGCACCTGGAACGAGGACAGTTCCGGGTCGTCCACCACATTCGTGAAGATGCGCCGCGCGCCGGCGGCCTCGGACACGGCGGCATTGGCGGCGCGCTCATCGGTGGCCGCGACCACCAGCCAGACGTCATCCAGCCAGGCGGCGTCGAAGCGTCCGGCCAGATAAACAATGCGGCCCTGGGCCGCAAGCTCGGTCAGCGCCGGGGTCAGCTCCGGCGCGCCTACCACCACGTGGGCAGAGGCTTCCAACAGCGCCAGCGTCTTGCGTTCGGCGACCGCGCCGCCACCCACCACCAGCACCCGCCGATTCTTCAGATCGGCAAAAATCGGGAAAAGCTTCATCTTGTGCCCGCCTCGGGCGTACCCGGGAAAATATCCCCCGATCATAGGGACCGGCTTACATCCCCACAACTTTTGATTTCTTGAATTCTTATATCCAGAACTTATTTACTGAGGTGTGGGCCTGCCGGGCGCTGCGCCGACACTAGTGGACATATGTCGGGCACGGCAACGGGTGTAGTATCAAATCCAGCCGCCGCCAGGCAGGCGGCATGTCTCGAATTCTGGAGTGTAGTGACGATGCAAAAAATCGCATCCTTGGTGTTGTGCGCGGGCGCGTTGGGCGCGGCCGCGTCGGTGCAGGCGGGCGTATGCGATGCCCAGTTCATGCATGACGGCGGCTCGGTGCAGTTGACCGGGTCGGGCAACCTGTCGCTGGGCGCGGATCTGACCTTCACCGAGGTTACAAAAAGCAATGGCGACAACTGCCGCGCGCGCGTTCAAGGCGTTGCCACGTTCGGCTATGCCGGTTTGCCACCGGGCAAGTCCAAGCTGGATTACCTGATGACGGTCAAGGGTGGCCAAGCCACCTTCCTGCGCTACGCGTCGGCCGGTGAAGCGCCCCAGCCTTCCGAAGGCCAGTTCGACCTGCGCATGCTGGGGCTGTTCGCCTACGACGGCAAATTGAACGCGGGCCAGAAGCTGCCCGGCTCGTCTTTCCGCCTGAAGATCGGCAAGGAAGCGCCGGTGGGCGGCCAGCCCAGCACCACGGTGCGCATCGGCGAGAAAAGCGTGGGCCAGAAGACGTCGTTGAACACGGCGCTGGGCAACCAGTCTTGCCATCCGGTCAAGTACACGCGCAACTCGGACCCGACCATGGCCACATTCCAGGGCCTGACTATTCCGATCCCCGGCATGAACACGACGGTCACTGATTGGTATTGCCCCGCCGTCAATCTGGTGATGAAGCAAGACATAGATCAAGCAGGCGTTAAATCGGCGGTTGAAATTACGCAGATCAAGTAGCACACGGTATCAAGCACGTCTTGTTGCGGACAAGGCGGCTGGTATGATGTTTTCGTCATAGACACACAACAGGAGCTCAAAAAAATGGCCACGAGAAAATCCGAAGAAGTCGCAAAAGAAAAACTGATCGACAGTGTCAAGACCAGCCTGAATGACGCCGAAAACCTGCTGCGCGAAGCAGCTGGCACCACGGGCGAAAAGGCCAACGAATTGCGTGACCGCGCCATGACCTCGCTCAAGCGCACGCGCGAAGCTCTCTACGAAGCACAAGACGCCGTGCTCGAGCGTGGCCGCAAAGCCGCTCGCGCCACCGACGACTACGTGCACGACAATCCCTGGCAAGCCATCGGCATCGCAGGCGTGACCGGCCTGCTGCTCGGCTTGCTGATCAGCCGCCGCTGATTGGCTTGAACGCTCGGGCGGGCAATGTCGGCATGCCGGCGCTGCCCGCCCGACGTTCCTGACAACATGGGTCTACGAAAATCTGTTTTCGGAGTCGCGTCCAGCCTGGTCGGGCTGTTGCGCACGCGCCTGGAACTTCTGGCGCTGGAAGCCGCCGACGAAAAGGCGCGCCTGCTTAAGTTGCTGGGCATGGCATTCGCGGCGTTGCTGTTCCTGACGCTGGCGGTGCTGGTGTTCACGGTGACGGTGGCGGTGCTGTTCTGGCCCACCGAAGACCGCTACATGGCCTTGGGCCTGCTGGCGGGGTTCTACGGAATCGTCGGCATCGGCTTGCTGCTGGCCGTGCGCCAAGCCTTGGTCTATGGCGCGCCGCCGTTCGCGGCCACCCTTGAAGAGTTGAGCCGCGATGCGGAACTGCTCGAACGGGTACGCGATGCGCAGGACGACGAACCCCCGGCGCGTCGACGCGAGGAGATCTGAACCATGTCGAAAAGATCTCCCACCGTTGATCGCGCCGTGCGCATCGAACTGCTGCGCGCTCGCGCGGCCATCGAAC
Source organism: Achromobacter piechaudii NBRC 102461 (assembly GCF_001571245.1). Classification (GTDB taxonomy): domain Bacteria; phylum Pseudomonadota; class Gammaproteobacteria; order Burkholderiales; family Burkholderiaceae_B; genus Achromobacter; species Achromobacter piechaudii. The sequence continues at coordinate 1,004,341 of NZ_BCTK01000006.1, forward strand.
GCGAATCCCTGGTGCATGACATCGTGACGACCGGCCATCGGCTGGAACCCGCCTCGATCATCCGCGGCCTTCTGCCTCGGCTGGCCTCTGGCGGCGCGTCGCGCTGGGCCTTGCAAGCCATCACCTTGGCGCGCCGTTACCCCATCGTCAGCTCGTCCCTGTCGACGCTGCTGATGCGTGGCGGCAAGCGGTTCAAGCTGCTCAAGATCGCGGGCGGCGCGCTGGTCGGCTGGCAATTGTTCAAGATGTGGCAAAGCTCGCGCGAAGACGAGGAATAACTTCTTCACCTTTGCGCATAAAAAACCCCGCCTGTTGCCATGGCGGGGTTTTTTTTGGGTAAACGCTGCCCTTGCGAGCCTGGCCGCTACAAGCCCAGCTGGCCCCAGATATCGTCCACGCGCTTCTTGACGTCGGCGTCCATGGTGATGGGCGTGCCCCATTCGCGCTGCGTTTCGCCGGGCCATTTGTTGGTGGCGTCCAGCCCCATCTTGCCGCCCAGCCCCGACACGGGCGAGGCAAAGTCCAGGTAATCGATGGGCGTGTTCTCGACCAGCAGCGTATCCCGCACGGGGTCCATGCGCGTCGTCATCGCCCACACCACTTCCTTCCAGTCGCGGGGGTTGATGTCTTCGTCCACCACGACGATGAACTTGGTGTACATGAACTGGCGCAGAATGCTCCACAGCCCGAACATGACGCGCTTGGCGTGTCCGGCGTACTGCTTGCGGATCGACACCACCGCCAGCCGATAGCTGCACCCTTCGGGCGGCAGATAGAAGTCGACGATTTCCGGCAACTGCCGACGCAGCAGCGGCACGAACACTTCATTGAGCGCCACGCCCAGCACGGCCGGTTCGTCCGGCGGTTTGCCGGTGTAGGTCGAGTGGTAGATGGGGTTGCGGCGCATCGTGATGCGCTCGACCGTGAAGACCGGAAACCAGTCCTGCTCGTTGTAGTAGCCGGTGTGGTCGCCATACGGTCCTTCCAGCGCCATTTCGTAGTCGCTGTTGGGGGGCGGATTGACGCCGTCCGGCACCACGGGCTTGATGGCGCGCGGCTCGGAAGCCGGCAGCAGATGGCCTTCCAGCACGATTTCGGCCCAGGCCGGCACCGACAGGTTGCTGCCCAGCGCCTGGGCCACTTCGGTGCGCGAGCCGCGCAGCAGGCCGGCGAACTGGTATTCGGACAGGCTGTCTGGCACCGGAGTGACAGCGCCCAGCGTGGTAGCCGGGTCGGCGCCCAGCGCCACGGCAATCGGGAAAGGCGTGCCGGGATTGGCCAGCGCGTGATCGCGGAAATCCAGCGCGCCGCCCCGGTGAGACAGCCAGCGCATGATGAGCTTGTTCGGGCCCAGCAGCTGCTGGCGGTAGATGCCCAGGTTCTGACGCTTGGCGTTGGGGCCGCGAGTGATCACCAGGCCCCAGGTCAGCAACGGCGCGACGTCGCCGGGCCAGCAGGTCTGGATGGGCAGGCGGGTCAGGTCCACGTCCTTGCCTTCCCAGACGATTTCCTGGCAGGCCGGGCTCTTGACGTTCTTGGGGCTCATGTCCCACAGCGCCGCCTTAAGCATCGACACCTTGGCCAGCGCATCGCGCAGTCCCTTTGGGGCTTCGGGCTCGCGCAGCGAGGCCAGAAGTTCGCCGATATCGCGCAGCGCGCTGACGTTGTCCGCGCCCATGCCGCGCGCCACGCGCGACGGGGTGCCGAACAGATTCGTCAATACCGGCATCTGCGCCGGCTGGCCATCGTGCAGGGCCTTTTCGAACAGCAGGGCCGGCCCTTCGGCGCGCAGCACGCGGTCGGAAATCTCAGTCATTTCCAGCCGGGTGGACACCGGCGCGGCAATGCGTTTGAGGTCGCCCATGCGTTCAAGTTGGGCGAGGAAGTCTCTAAGGTCGCGGTATTTCACTACAGATCCCAGCGATTTGGTTACATTTGAGGTCGAAAGAGAGGTTAACATTGACTCCCTCTTTTTCCACGCAGGAGGTTTTCATGCCCGATGCGTCAGTGGCCAGCCTGTTCAGGAATATGGCCCAAGGAGTGCACGAATATCTTGCCGAGTCCTTGCGTATCTGTTCAGTCTATCTGGGCATCGCAGTGATTGTGACGGTAAGCATGGGATTTGCCTTGCCAGGTTTGCGCGACCAGGCATTGCAAGTGCACAAAGCCTTGTTGACCGCCCTAGCGCCTTCATCCATGCAAACCGGCGTCGATACCGACACCGGCTCCGAACTGGGTTCCGACACTGTGTCGGCAATTGCCATGGCCGTACCAACTGCTCCCGCCAGCAATGCCACCGGCATGCTGGGGCCGGCGCGCGTCGCGCCACCCGCGCCCAAAAAGCCTGCTTCGGCGGCTTCCGGCCCGCAGGCGGAAGCGTTGCGCAACTATATCTCGCGCAAATACAAGGTGGCGTATGACGCCACCGGTCCGCTGTTGAACACCGTCTACAAGGTCAGCCGCGACAAGCAGCTGGACCCCTTGCTGGTGTTGGCGGTCATCGCCATCGAGTCGCGCTACAACCCCCTGGCCGAAAGCCACGTGGGCGCGCAAGGCTTGATGCAGGTGATGACCAGCGTGCACCAGGACAAGTTCGACGCCGTGGGCAAGACCGCCCTGGACCCCGCCGCCAATATCGGCGTGGGCGCGACGATCCTGCGCGATTGCATCAACCGCCGCGGTTCCGTCGATGCCGGACTGGCCTGTTACGTGGGTTCCACGGGGCCGGACGACAACGGCTACGGCGCCAAGGTGCAGGCCGAACGCCGGCGCCTGGCGCTGGCCTCTGGCATCGCCCTGGCGCGGGACTGACCTCGTTTCAGCCAGCTGCACGTTAAAGCGCGCTCCCTCGGGAGCGCGCTTTTTCTTTGGCGATCAGCGCTGGAGCAGCTTGCCGATGCGGGCGACCGCCTCTTCCAGGCGGTCCAGGCCGGTGGCGTAGGAAAAGCGCATGGTGTGCCGGCCGTGGGCGGGGCCGAAGTCCAGCCCGGGCACGGCGGCGACGGAGGCTTGCAGCAGCAGTTGTTGCGAGAAGGTGGCGCTGTCCATGCCCAGGTTGCTGATATCGGCATAGATATAGAACGCGCCATCCGGCTTGACCGGCACATCGATGCCCAGGCGCTCGAATTCGGGCAGCAGGTAGTCGCGGCGCTGCTTGAACGCTTCGCGCCGGTGCTCGAAGGTTTTCATCGCCTGTTCGGTAAAGCAGGCCAGCGCGGCGTGCTGGGCCAGCGTGGGCGCGCAGATCGCCAGGCTGGCGGCGATTTTCTCGACCGGCGCCACCATGTCTTCCGGCACGATCATCCAGCCCAGACGCCAGCCGGTCATGTGGAAGTACTTCGAGAAGCTGTTGATGACGATGATGTCATCGTCCAGCGTCAACGCGGATCGCGGCGGGTTTTCGTACGACAATCCCAGGTAGATTTCGTCGACGATGGCAAAGCCGTCGCGCGCTTTGACCTGCGCCAGCAGTTGCGCCAATTCGGCATGGGCGATGGACGTGCCGGTGGGGTTGCTGGGCGAGGCCACCAACACGCCTTGGGTAGCCGGCGTCCAGTGCCGGGCCACGTCGTCAGCCGACAACTGGAAGCGCTTGGCGGCCGAGCTGGGAATCAGGCGCGGCACGCCGCCCGCCGCCAGCACGAAGTTGCTGTTGGCCGGGTACGACGGGTCCGGCATCAGGACTTCGCCGCCGTGGTTGACCAGCGCCGCGCACGCCAGGGTCAGCGCGCCCGAGGCGCCCGCCGTGACAATCACGCGCGCCGGGTTGATCTTGGCGCCGAACTTGTCGTGGTAGAACTGCGCAATGGCCTCGCGCAGCGGCATCAGCCCGGCGGGCGGCCCGTAGCCGCTCAGGCCGGCGCGCGCCGCGCGTTCCAGCGCTTCCACCACCTGGGGCGGCGCGGTAAAGTCCGGTTCGCCGATGCCCAGGCTGATAATGTCGTGGCCCGCCGCCTGCAGCGCCTGCGCCTGCTTGAAGAGTTCCACTACCTGGAATGTCAGAAAGTCTTGGGTGCGGGCGGCAAGGCGGGGCATTGGATTCTCGAATAGCGTCTTTGAAGCAAAAAAGGATTGTAGTCATGCAGCCATCCCGGCGCGCTTTCCTGCTTGGCAGGCGGCCCGCGCAAACGCCATGGGCCGCGTTCATGCAGCGCCTGAAGCTGCTGTGCCAGGGTCAGGTCATCGATCTGGGCGAAGGCGGCCCGGGCGGCGCGCAGGCCATTCTGACACCGACCCGGGACGGCGACGTCACCCATGCCCGCGCGCTATGCGCCGAATACCGCGTCGTGATGGCGCTGGAGGGGGCGACCGGCCCTTACGCGCCGGCCACTTCGCCCCGGCTGCGCATCGATCCCTCGCGGCTTGCCGGCCTGGCCCGGCTGGCTGGCGAGACGCCGCGCTGGCGCGCCCAGCCGGGCGTGCCGATGGCCGCGCTGGCACAAGCCGGGCTGCGCCAGTTCCAGGGCCTGCCCGACGCAATGACCCTGGCCGAATGGCTGGCGTCGCCGGCCCCCTGGCCAGCGGGCGGCACGGCTGCTTCGGGCGTGCTTGCGGTGGACGTGATGCTGGCCGACGGCGTCGAGGAAACGCTGGGGCCTTTTGGCGAGGCCGATGTGCAGCCCTTGCGGTCGGCGACCGTGCAGGCCCTGGTGCCCGCGCTGTTCCAACTGGCTTCCGGGGGTGACGCTTTCGCCACCAACGACGGCTACCACTGGCTGGGCCGCTATCGGCTGGATGCGCTGAAGCCGCAAGCGCCCGCCACCGTCAATCTGGCTCATCTGCTGTTGGGCCACGGCGGCACGTTGGCGTGGGTGCAGAGCGTCACGCTGACAGACGCGCCTGCCTGGACCGATCCCCGGCCCCCGGGCGAGGCGCGTCCCGCCGAAGCGCCCGGGCTGGCGACGCACCGGCTGGACGCGCGCGTCAAGACATTGTTCGACCCCGCTGGTCGTTTTCCCTCATTCCTGCCCAATGAAGCCTGAATGCAATTCAGCTTGTTGTAAGATTTCGCCGCTTGCCCTGTGCAGGGATGCGGTTGCGCAAACGTATCGCCGTGCGCCCGCCATGGGAATAGAATTCCTCCCTCTGTTTCACTTCTAGCCAGTAGCCGCCCTATGGATGCCAACCTTCGCAAAGCCGCCCTTGAATATCATGAGCACGGCCGCCCCGGCAAAATCTCGGTCACGCCGACCAAGCAACTGACCAACCAGCGCGATCTGGCGCTGGCGTACTCCCCGGGCGTTGCGGCGGCCTGTGAAGAGATCGTGGCGGATCCGTCCAACGTGTTTCGCTACACGGCGCGCGGCAATCTGGTCGGTGTCATCACCAACGGCACGGCCGTGCTGGGCCTGGGCAATATCGGCGCGCTGGCCTCCAAGCCGGTGATGGAAGGCAAGGCGGTCTTGTTCAAGAAGTTCGCCGGCCTGGACGTGTTCGATATCGAGATCAACGAAACCGACCCGGACAAGCTGGTCGAGATCATTGCCGGCCTGGAAGCCACTTTCGGCGGCATCAATCTGGAAGACATCAAGGCCCCGGAATGCTTCACCGTCGAGCGCAAGCTGCGCGAGCGCATGAAGATTCCGGTTTTCCACGATGACCAGCATGGCACCGCCATCACCGTGTCGGCCGCGTTCATCAACGGCCTGAAGGTCGTGGGCAAGGACATCAAGACCGTCAAGGTCGTGACCTCGGGCGCGGGCGCCGCGGCGCTGGCCTGCCTGGATCTGATGGTGGACCTGGGCCTGCCGCTGGAAAACATCTGGGTCACCGACATCGAAGGCGTGGTCTACGAAGGCCGCACGGTGCTGATGGATCCGGACAAGGCGCGTTTTGCGCAGAAGACGGACGCGCGCAAGCTGGCCGAAGTGATCCAGGACGCCGACGTGTTCCTGGGCCTGTCGGCCGGTGGCGTGCTCAAGCCCGAGATGGTCGCGGCAATGGGCACGCGTCCGCTGATCCTGGCGCTGGCCAACCCCACGCCGGAAATCCTGCCGGAAGTGGCGCATGGCGTGCGCGATGACGTGGTGATGGCCACGGGTCGTTCCGACTACCCGAACCAGGTCAACAACGTCCTGTGCTTTCCGTACATCTTCCGTGGCGCGCTGGACGTGGGCGCCACCACCATCACGCGCGAAATGGAAAAGGCGGCGGTGTACGCCATTGCCCAGCTTGCGCAGGAAGAACAGAACGAAGTCGTGGCCGCGGCTTACGGCACGTTCGATATCTCGTTCGGTCCTGAATACCTGATTCCCAAGCCCTTCGATCCGCGCCTGATCGTGCGTATTGCGCCGGCCGTGGCCAAGGCCGCGATGGAAGGTGGCGTGGCCACGCGTCCGCTGGCGGACCTGGAAGCCTACGAAGAACAGTTGCAGCAGTTCGTGTACCACTCGGGCGCGTTCATGAAGCCGTTGTTCTCGGCTGCCAAGCGCATCGTGCGCGAGGGCGGTCCCGCCCGCATCGTGTTCGCTGAAGGCGAAGACGAACGCGTGCTGCGAGCGGTGCAGGTGGTGGTCGACGAAGGCCTGGCCCGTCCCATCCTGGTGGGCCGCCCGTCCGTGCTGCTGACCCGCATCGAAAAGCTGGGCCTGCGCCTGCGCCTCGGTGAAGACGTCGAAGTGACCAACCCGGAATACGACGAACGCTTCCATCAGTACTGGACGACCTACTGGGAGCGTATGTGCCGTCGCGGCATCACCAAGGAAATGGCGCGCGTGGAAATGCGCCGCCGCATGACGCTCATCGGCGCGATGATGGTGCACCTGGGCGATGCCGATGGCATGGTCTGCGGTTCGGTTGGCGCGTATCACGACCACCTGCGTTTCGTGGATGAAGTCATCGGCCGCCGCCCGGGCCACAACGTGTACGCCGCCATGAACATCCTGCTGCTCAACGAGCGCACGGTGGTGCTGGTGGATACGCACGTCAACGACGAGCCGACGGCGGAACAGATCGCCGAATTCACCATCGCGGCTGCCAACGAAATGCGCCGTATGTACCTGGCGCCCAAGGTGGCGCTGCTGTCGCGCTCGAATTTCGGGTCGGGAAGTTCGGCCTCGGGCGCCAAGATGCGCCGCGCATTGGAAATTGTGCGCGAGAAGGTGCCGGAACTTGAAATCGATGGCGAAATGCACGGCGACTGCGCGCTGGACGAAGCGCTGCGCATGCGCATCCTGCCGTCCTCGACGTTGAAGGGCGAAGCCAATCTGCTGGTGTGCCCGAACGTGGATTCCGGCAACATCGCCTACAACCTGCTCAAGACGGCGGCGGGCGGCAACGTAGCGGTCGGCCCGTTCCTGCTGGGCTGCAACGCGCCGGTGCACATCCTGACTTCCAGCTCGACCGTGCGCCGCATTGTGAACATGACCGCGATGACTGTGGTCGATGTCAACACGCCACGTTGAAGTCAGTCCCCCCGGTCCGGCGTGCCCACGCGCGCCGACCGGTCTGGTCCTGACAGGCGGTGGTGCGCGCGCCGCCTATCAGGTGGGCGTCCTGAGCGCGATCATGGACCTGCTGGACCCTGACTGGCATTCGCGCTTCCAGAATCCCTTCGACATCATCTGCGGCACTTCGGCAGGCGCGATCAACGCCGCCGCGCTGGCCTGCCGCGCCGACCGGCCTCACCTGGGCGTGCGCCGCATTCGACGGCTGTGGTCCTCGCTCAATACCGACATGATCTACCGCGCCGACGCGCCCGGGCTGATACGCACGGGTGTGCGCTGGCTGGGGTTGTTGGCGCTGGGATGGATGTATTCGGGCCTGACGCGCAAACGGCCGCAGTCGCTGCTGGACAACAGCCCCATGGAGGCGCTGCTGGGCCGCGTACTGAACTTCAATCATCTGCGCACCAATCTTGAACGCGGGTCGCTGTCGGCGCTGGCGATCACGGCCTCCGGCTACACCAGCGGCGAACACCTGACCTTCTACCAGGCGCACGCGCCCATCGAGCCGTGGCACCGCTATCTGCGGCTGGCCATCCCCACGCCTATCAGCATCGACCACCTGATGGCTTCGTCGTCCATCCCCTTCGTGTTCCCCGCGCGCCAGGTGCAGGTGCATGGCAAAGGGGAGTGGTGCGGGGACGGCTCCATGCGCCAATTGGCGCCCATCAGCCCGGCGATACACCTGGGCGCGCATCGCGTGCTGGTGATCGGGACGGGATTTCGGGATGACACCCACCCCGAAAATCGCGCGGATTCGCCGCCTTATCCTTCGCTGGCCCAAGTGGGCGGACATGCGCTGTCCAGCATATTCCTGGATGGCCTGTCAGTGGACGTGGAACGCCTGGAACGCATCAACACGCTGATGGAGCATGCGCCGCAGGATGGCGCGCAGGGCAACGTGCGCCGCATCCAGGTGCTGACCCTGACGCCCAGCCAGTCGCTGGACACGATGGCGCTGGAGCACTTGCAGGACATGCCCCCGCAAGCGCGTGCCCTTTTCCGCGTACTCGGTGTATCGTCCGATCCAGGCCGTCCTGGGGGCGGTGCGCTGATGTCGTATCTGCTGTTCGAATCCAGCTACACCAAGCGATTGATTGAACTGGGTTATGCCGATACGATGCAGCGTAACGACGAAGTGATCGCCTTTTTCAAGGAGGCTCAGGCATGACGCGCAATGGCCAATCTACGTTGCAGAAGCAGCTTCTGCGCGGGGGAGCGCTGCCTCATGAGGGGCTGGACAAGAAGGCCGTCGTGGACGCCTCGCACGAATTGGGCTTGTCCTTGTTCGTCGCCAACTGTGACCCCGCGCGCAGCCGTTCCGCGGTGCTACGCGCCATCGTCAAGGCAGTGGATTTTCCCGAATACTTCGGCGGCAATCTCGATGCGCTGTACGACTGCCTGTGCGACACCGTGCTGGATCACAAGACCGGCGTGGTGCTGTGGCTGTACCGGCTGCATTCCGGCGACCCGGTGCTGGAAGAAGACGCCGCCCGTATTGAAACCGTATGTTCGGACGCCGCCGACTTCGCCCGCGAGAACGGCCGCATTTTCTCGTTCGTGATCGAACATGCCGGCAAGCATCCCGACCCCGAACCCGGCATTGCCGCCGCGCCTTATGGCGAGAACGATTGATCGCAGGCTTGGGTGTATGGTTCTGAGGCCGAACCGCCTGATTGCCTGATCGCCCGACCGAACTACCAGGCCAGCAGTGCGCTGACCGCCGACACCAGCGCCAGGCCCGCCGTTTCCGTGCGCAGCACGCGCGGGCCGAAACGCACCGCCTGCACGCCCGCCTGGCGCGCCAGTTCCAATTCCTTGTCCGACCAGCCGCCTTCGGGACCCACCAACAACGTCAGCGCTGTCAGGCCGGGAGCGGCGCGCAGCTTGCCCGCCAGATCTTCACCGGCTTCCGGGTGGCAAAGCAGGCGCAGGCCCTCGGCGGGTTCGGCCAGCCAGTCGGCGAGGCTGCGGGGCGTATCCACTGCCATCAGGCGATTGCGGCCGCATTGCTCGGCGGCGGACTGCGCAATGCGCTGCCAGTGCGCCACGCGCTTGTCCAATCGTGGGCCGGACAATTGCAGCACGCTGCGTTGCGCGGCGATCGGGCTGACGCGTGACGCGCCCAGCTCTACTGCCTTTTCCACGACCCAGTCCATCTTGTCGCCGGAAGGCAGGCCCTGGACGAGCGTGATGCGTCCGGCCAGTTCGGCTTCACGGGCGGAAAAATCGCCCAACTGGGCATAGCCGGCCTTGCCATCGACGTCCAGCACGGCCGGGTATTCGCCGCCCTGGCCGTTGAACAGCACGACGGATTCGCCCGCTTTCAGCCGCAGCACGCGCAGCGCGTGATGCGCCAATGCGTCAGGCAAGGCGATGCGGGTGCCGGCGGAAAGAGGGATGTCGCAAAAGAAGCGGGGGGCGGACATGGGCGGAGCGAAAAGGAAGATGGGTAGGGGAGGCGGGTTGAAGAAGGCTGGCCGACGCAGCGGCGCCCGAGGCAGCGCCGCCTGATGCAGCGCCGCCCGAATCAGCGGAGCGCGTAGCCTACCATCCTGGTCGCCCATTCAATGAAGGTGGGCGCGTTGGAAGCCAGGTTCAGGCCAAGCAGCGTCAGAAAGCCCACGGTCATTTTCTTGTCCAGCCGCTGGAACTGCGTGCGCAGATCAGCCAGGCTTTCATGCGTGGCGTAGCGCTTGAGTTCTTCGCGATGGGGACGCTGGGCGAGCTGGTCTTGCAGCTCTCGTTGCAGGGCCTGCCGGGAAGCATCGATCTGCGCGTAGATCTTGGCGACGAGCTCGGCTTCGCCCTGGATCTGCGCGCGCTCAAGGGTTTGCGCGGCCAGCAGCGCGCGATCTTCGCCAATGGCATCGCGCAGGGCCATGAAGCCGGCAATCGGAAGGGTGACATTTAGCATAAGAGGCATGCTAGGCGAATCCTCGAACAATGGCAGCCCCCTATGCTGAATCTAGGACCCGTTTACTGCAATTGTGGGAACTACGCTGACAATCGCCCCCGAAACGCTTGTTTACATCGGGCTTAAGGCCGATGGCCTGAGGGAAATCCCCTGATGCTAAAATCGTCTGCTTCGCAACCCACTCAACTGGCCCCTATATCCTGCATGGGCGCGCCAGCTTCAAAGAGCCTTCCGAATGAGCAATCCGACCGCCCCTAAACTTGCCTTGGCGGATGCCATCCGCGCCCTCGCGATGGATGCCGTGCAACAAGCGAACTCCGGGCACCCGGGTGCTCCCATGGGCATGGCGGAAATCGCCCAAGCCTTGTGGACGGGCAACCTGCGCCACAACCCCAAAGATCCCGCCTGGGCCAACCGCGACCGCTTCGTGCTGTCCAACGGCCACGGCTCGATGCTGATCTACGCATTGCTGCATCTGACGGGCTATGACCTGTCGATCGACGAACTCAAGAATTTCCGCCAACTGCATTCCAAGACGCCGGGCCACCCCGAAGTGGGCATCACCCCGGGCGTGGAAACGACCACCGGCCCGCTGGGTCAGGGTCTGGGCAACGCCGTCGGCATGGCGCTGGCCGAAGCCTTGCTGGCTGCCGAATTCAACAAGCCGGGCCACACCCTCGTCGACCATCACACCTACGCCTTCACGGGCGACGGCTGCCTGATGGAAGGCATCTCGCACGAAGTGTGCTCGCTGGCTGGCACGCTCAAGCTGTCCAAGCTGGTCGTGCTGTATGACGACAACGGCATCTCCATCGACGGTCACGTCGAACACTGGTTCGCCGACGACACCGCCAAGCGCTTCGAAGGCTACGGCTGGAACGTGATCCGTGGCGTTGACGGCCATGACGTCGCCGCCGTGGACGCCGCCATCAAGGCCGCGCGTTCGCAATCGGAAAAGCCCACGCTGATCATCTGCCGCACCGTGATCGGCAAGGGTTCGCCCAACATGGCCGGCACGCACAACGTGCACGGCGCTCCGCTGGGCAAGGACGAAATCGCCGCCACGCGCGCCGCGCTGGGCTGGTCGTCCGAACCGTTCCAGATCCCGCAAGACGTGTACGACGGCTGGGATGGCCGCAAGTCGGGCGCGGCAGCCCAGGCCGAATGGCAATCCGCCTTCAACGCCTACGCCGCCGAATTCCCCGCCGAAGCCGCTGAATTCACGCGCCGCATGAAGGGCGAAATGCCCGAGGGCTATGCCGACCAGTTCAAGGCCTTCCTGGCCTCGACCCTGGAAAAGGCTGAAACCGTGGCCACCCGCAAGGCGTCGCAATTCGCGATCGCCGCCTTGGCCCCGCTGCTGCCTGAAATGCTGGGCGGCTCGGCCGACCTGACCGGTTCCAACTTCACCGACTGGAAGGGCGTAGCCGCCGTTCGCAGCGGCGACAAGGGCATCCAGTTCGGCCGCCACATCAACTACGGCGTGCGCGAATTCGGCATGGCCGCCATCATGAACGGCATTGCCCTGCATGGCGGTTACCTGCCGTTTGGCGGCACGTTCCTGACCTTCTCCGACTACTCGCGCAACGCCATCCGCATGGCCGCGCTGATGAAGCAGCGCGTGGTGCACGTGTTCACGCACGACTCCATCGGCCTGGGCGAAGACGGCCCGACCCACCAGTCCATCGAACATGCCGCCAGCCTGCGCCTGATTCCGAACCTGTCCTTGTGGCGTCCGTGCGATACGGTGGAAACCGCTGTCGCCTGGAATGCCGCCGTGACGCGCCCCACCAGCATCGGCATGGACGTGCATGACGGCGGCCCGACCGCGCTGCTGCTGTCGCGCCAGAACCTGCCGTTCGTGCCGCGCGACGCCGCGACCGTCGACGCCGTGGCCCGTGGCGGCTACGTGCTGCGCGATGCCGAGGGCGCCCGCGCCGTCATCATCGCCACCGGCTCGGAAGTGGCCATCGCGCTGGACGCGCAGGCCCAACTGGCCAAGGAAGGCATCGCCGTGCGCGTGGTCTCCATGCCCAGCACCGACGTGTTCGACAAGCAAGACGCTGCCTGGAAGCAATCCGTGCTGCCCAAGGGCTTGCCGCGCGTGGCCGTCGAGGCCGGCGTGACCGCCTTCTGGCACAAGTACGTGGGCCTGGAGGGCGCCGTGGTCGGCATCGACCGCTACGGCGAATCCGCCCCGGCCGGCGCATTGTTCAAGTTCTTCGGGCTGACCGCCGACAAGGTGGCCGAGACCGTCAAACAGGTTTTGTAAAAAAGGAGCTTAGTATGACTATTCGCGTCGCCATCAATGGTTACGGCCGCATCGGCCGCAACATCCTGCGTGCCCACTACGAAGGTGGCAAGAAGCACGATATCGAAATCGTCGCCATCAACGACCTGGGCGATCCCAAGACCAACGCGCACCTGACGCGCTACGACACCGCCCACGGCAAGTTCCCGGGCACCGTCGAAGTCGACGGCGACTTCATGGTCGTCAACGGCGACAAGATCCGCGTGCTGGCCAACCGCAACCCGGCTGAACTGCCCTGGGGCGAGCTCAAGGTCGACGTGGTCCTGGAATGCACGGGCTTTTTCACGACCAAGGAAAAGGCCGGCGCGCACATCAAGGGCGGCGCCAAGAAAGTCATCATCTCGGCCCCGGGCGGCAAGGATGTGGACGCCACCATCGTGTTCGGCGTGAACCACGGCGTGCTCAAGTCGACCGACACCGTCATCTCGAACGCTTCGTGCACCACCAACTGCCTGGCCCCGCTGGTCAAGCCGCTGAACGACAAGCTGGGCCTGGAAAACGGCCTGATGACGACCGTTCACGCCTACACCAATGACCAGGTCCTGACCGACGTCTACCACGAAGACCTGCGCCGCGCGCGTTCGGCCACGATGAGCATGATCCCCACGAAGACCGGCGCTGCCGCCGCCGTGGGCCTGGTCCTGCCGGAACTGAACGGCAAGCTGGACGGCTACGCCATCCGCGTCCCGACCATCAACGTGTCGCTGGTCGACTTGTCGTTCGTGGCCAGCCGCGACACGACCGCCGAAGAAGTGAACAGCATCCTGAAGGCCGCGTCGGAAGGCGAGCTCAAGGGCATCCTGGACTACAACACCGAGCCCCTGGTTTCGGTGGACTACAACCACAACCCGGCCTCCAGCACCGTTGACGCGTCGCTGACCAAGGTGTCGGGCCGTCTGGTCAAGGTCTCGTCCTGGTACGACAACGAGTGGGGCTTCTCGAACCGCATGCTCGACACCACCGTCGCGCTGATGTCGGCCAAGTAAGCAACACGGTCAGTCCAGAGGGGACGGATTTATTTTCCGCCGATGCGGAAAATGGGTTCGTCCCCTTTGTTCGCCCATCGAAGGAATTCATCTATGTCCAAGGTCAATACCCTGTCCGCGCTGGCCAAGGCCGGCGCCCTATCCGGCAAGCGCGTGTTCATTCGTGCCGACTTGAACGTGCCGTTCGATGACGCCGGCCGCATTTCCGAAGACACCCGCATCCGCGCCTCGGTGCCCGGCATCCGCCTGGCGCTGGACGCCGGCGCGGCCGTCATGGTCACGTCCCACCTGGGCCGCCCGAAAGAGGGCGTGCTGACCGAGGCCGACTCGTTGGCCAAGGTTGGCCAGCGCCTGTCCGAATTGCTGGGCATGCCCGTGCAATTGGTGCGCGACTGGGTCGATGGCGTCCAGGTCGATCACGGCCAGGTCGTGCTGCTGGAAAACTGCCGCGTGAACGTCGGCGAAAAGAAGGACGACGAAGCGCTGGCCAAGAAGATGGCCGCGTTGTGCGACGTCTATGTCAACGACGCGTTCGGCACCGCCCACCGCGCCGAAGCCACCACGCACGGCATCGCGCGTTTCGCGCCCGTGGCCTGCGCCGGCCCCCTGCTGGAAGCCGAGCTGGACGCCCTGGGCCGTGCGCTGCACGAACCCAAGCGCCCGCTGGTCGCCATCGTGGGCGGCTCCAAGGTCTCGACCAAGCTGTCCATCCTGCAATCGCTGGCCGATAAGGTCGACCAGCTGGTGGTGGGCGGCGGCATCGCCAACACCTTCATGCTGGCCGCCGGCCTGTCCATCGGCAAGTCGCTGGCCGAGCCCGACCAGGTGGACCAGGCGCGCGCCGTGATCGACATCATGAAGCAGCGCGGCGCGGCCGTGCCGATCCCGGTTGACGTGGTCTGCGCGAAGTCGTTCGGCGCGGATGCCGAAGCCACCGTCAAGGCCGCTTCCGATGTGGCCGACGACGACATGATCCTGGACATCGGCCCGCAGACGGCGGCGCAGCTGGCTGAGATCCTGAAGAAGGCGGGCACCATCGTCTGGAACGGTCCGGTGGGCGTGTTCGAATTCGATCAATTCGCCAACGGCACCGAAGTGGTGGCGCGCGCCATCGCCGAATCGGACGGCTTCTCGATCGCGGGCGGCGGCGACACGCTGGCGGCCATCGCCAAGTACGGCATCGGCGAACAGGTCGGCTACATCTCGACGGGTGGCGGCGCGTTCCTGGAATTCCTGGAAGGCAAGACGCTGCCGGCCGTGGCCGTGCTGGAAGCACGCGCGGCCAAGTAAACGAACAGGAGGGCGTGTGCGTCCTCCTTGCCATGGCGGCCGTACGCGCCATGCGCCATGCAAAAAGCGCCCTGGTCGGGCGCTTTTTTTTGGCAACCGTCGGCCGCGCTTATTCCATCTTGGCGCCCGAGATCTTCACGATCTCGGCGTAGCGTGCGATTTCGGATTGAATGAAGGCGGCAAATTGCTCCGGCGTCTGCCCAGCGGGCACCAGCGCACCCATGCTCTCCATGCGCTTTTTCACGTCGGCTTCGGCCACCACGGCGTTGACTTCCTTGTTCAGGCGCTGCACGACGTCGGGCGGGGTGCCGGCCGGGGCGACGATGCCGTACCAGGCCGATGCATACATCTTGGGCACGCCCGCTTCTTCGAACGTGGGCACGTTGGGCAGCGCCGGCAAGCGCTGGTGCGAAGCCACGGCCAGCGCGCGCAGCGCGCCCGCCTGAACCTGCGCCAGCGAGCCCGTGTCCAGCATCATGTCGACCTGTCCGGCCAACAGGTCCGACACGGCGGGGCCGCTGCCCTTGTACGGGATGTGCAGAACATCCGCGCCGGTCAGGTGCTTGAACATCGCACCGGCCAGATGTTGCGACGAGCCGACGCCGCCCGAACCATAGTTCAGCTTGCCGGGCTCGGCCTTGGCGGCCGCGACCAGGTCCGCCACCGACTTGAAGGGTGACTGCTTGGGCACTTCCAGGATGTTCGGAATCTCGGCCACGAAGGCGACAGGCGCGAAGTCCTTCGTCGCATCGAAACCCAGGCGCGAATACAGGTGCGGGTTGGCGGCGTTGGTGGAACTGGTGGCCATCAGCAGCGTGTAGCCGTCGGCCTTTTCGCGCACGAACGACGCGGTGCCGATATTGCCGCCCGCGCCAGCCTTGTTGTCCACGATCACCGTCTGACCCAGCCGATCCGTCAGGCGCTGCGCCAACAGGCGGGCCAGCGAATCGGTCGCGCCACCGGGCGGCCATGGCACGACCAGCTTGATCGGGCGCTCGGGGTAGGTCTGCGCGTATGCGGCGGGGGCGATGCCGATGGCGAGTGCGGACAGGACGAGGGCGCGACTGGCGCGCCGCAGGAAGGCGTAGGACATGGAGTCTCCTGAAATGCCGGCCTTGTGAATCCGCGTCGTCGGGCGAGGCGGAGGGCCGTGTCGATGTGCAAGGGCGCGGCGTAAGGCCGCTTTCTTATGCGGGGCACTCTACGCAATTCCGCATTTCGATAAAAGAGATAAAAATGCAACGATCATCATTCCCTGAAGGAATGAAATGTGCATCGACTTTGATCTTGAACGGTTCCGCACGCCGCGCCTTGGTGTAGGCTGAACGCTACATGCGTTCCTGCATATGTTCCCCATGTGTCCGGTTACGCAACTTCTACGATCAGGTCGATTGCAGCATCATGAACCTTCGCTTTTTCCCCGGCCTGAACAACTTCCGAGGCATTACCCGGGAGTCGGCGCAGCGCGACGTCCTGGCCGGCCTGAGCGTGGCCGCCGTCGGCTTGCCGGTCGGCCTGGCCTACGCCGCGATGATGGGCGTGCCGCCCGTCGCCGGCCTGTGGGCCGCGATTGCCGGTATGCTGGGCTACGCCGTCTTCGGATCTTCTCGCACGCTCATCGTGGGGCCGGACACGGCTACCTGCACGCTGATCGCCGCCACCTTGACCGGCATGGCGCTGACCTCGCCCGAGGACCGGCTGGTGGCCGCCACCGGCATTGCGCTGACCGTAGGGGTGGGATGCCTGATCGCCCGCCTGCTGCGGTTGGGGGTGTTGGCCAACCTGCTGTCGCGCCCCGTCCTCATCGGCTACATGGCGGGCGTGGCGGTGACGCTGGCGCTGTCCCAACTGAGCGGCCTGACGGGCGTGGGATTGCGCAACGCCGGCCTCGTGCATCCGTTCCTGGAACTGTCGCGCCGCATCCAGGAAATTCAGATTCCAACGCTTTGCCTGGGTCTGGCCTCGTGCCTGCTGCTGGTGGGCGTCAAGCGGTGGCGGCCGGCATGGCCCGGTCCCATCCTGCTGGTCGTGGGCGGATGCCTGCTGTCGTGGATCTTCGATTTTCCCAGCCTGGGCATTGCGGTGGTGGGCGAGGTGCCGGCCGGCTTGCCGGGCATCAGCCTGCCCGTGCGCCTGGAAGGCGTGGACAGCATGTTGCTGGGCGCGGCGGGCGTGCTGGTGGTCAGCTTTTCCAGCGGCATCGTCACCGCGCGCAGCTTTGCGGCGCGCACGGGCGAACATGTGGACCCCAATCGGGAACTGGTCGGCTTCGGCGCGGCCAACGTGGCGGCGGGGTTGTTCCAGGGCTTTGTGGTGACGGGCGCGGATTCGCGCACGGCCGTGGGCCTGGTGTCGGGGGGCTCGTCGCCCCTGGTCAGCGTCACCGCGGCGCTGGCCTTGGCGATCGTGGTGGGCCTGTTGAGCGCGCCGCTGTATTGGTTGCCGCAGGCGGTGCTGTCGGCCATCTTGCTGCTGGCCGCCGTGAACCTGTTCGACCTCAAGGCCTTCTTGCGGCTGGCGCGCATTTCCCGCATTGAATTGGCGTTCGGCATCCTGGCTGCCGTGGGCGTGGTGGGCTTTGGCGTGTTGCAGGGCGTGGCGGTGTCGGTGGGCGCAACCCTGCTGTACGCGATGTACGTGTCGGGCAACCCGCGCGACGCGCTGCTGGGCCGACTGCCCGGCGAGACGGTGCTGGGCAAGCTGCACTTGAATCCCGACGCGCAACCGGTGCCGGGGATGGTGATCTGGCTGTTCGAATCGTCGGTGTGGTTCTTCAACGCCGACACCTTCCGCCGGCGCGCGCGCGAAGTCATGAATAACGCGGGCGACGTGCAGTGGTTTTTGCTGGACGCCGAAGCCATGACGCAGGCCGATGCCGACGCTGTGGAAGCGCTGTATGAGTTGAAGCGCGAATTGGACGCCCGCAACATCACGTTGCTGGTCGCGGGCGGCCATGGGCAGTTCCGCATGGCGCTGGAGCGCTCGGGGCTGGTCAAGAAGATCGGCCAGGACAAGATCTTCGGCAGCCCCGAGCAGGCGGTGGTCGCGGTGGAGCGCTGGCGCCAGGGTGCGCCGGAGACGCTGGGCTGAACGGCTAATCGATGATGTGATAGCCGCCGTCGATGTACAGCGTCTGCCCGGTCATGAGCCGCGCGGCGTCGGTCGCCAGCCACGCGGTGGCTTCGCCCACATCGTCGATCGACACGAGGCTGCGCGCCGGCGCCTTGGATTGGGCGCGGTCCAGCAGAGCGTCGAATTCCGCAATGCCCGAAGCGGCGCGCGTTTTCAAGGGCCCCGGCGAAATGGCATGCACGCGGATGCCTTGCGGGCCCAGCTCGGCGGCCAGATAGCGCGTGGCCGATTCCAGCGCAGCCTTGACCGGCCCCATCATGTTGTAGTGCTCGACCACCATCTGCGAGCCGTAGTAGCTCATGCAGAAAAGCGCGCCGCCGCGCGCCATGAGCGGTTCGGCCAGCTTGGCCATGCGGATGAATGACCAGCACGAAACATCCATCGCTTGCAGGAAACCATCGCGTGAACAGTCGGTGACGCGGCCATGCAGGTCGGCGCGTGGCGCGAAGGCGATGGAGTGCAGCACGAAGTCCAGCTGCCCCCATTCCGCCGTGATGCGGTCGAACACGGCTTCCAGTTCGCCTTCGTTCAGCAGGTTCAGTGGCATCAGCATGGCCGCGTCCACCTGATGCGCAAGCGGCTTCACATGGGCCAGCGCCTTGTCGTTCAGGTAGGTCACCGCCAGTTCGGCGCCCATGGCGCGAAACGCCTTGGCGCAACCCCACGCGATGGAATCAGCATTGGCGATGCCGGTGACCAGGCCGCGCTTGCCGGCCAGCGGCAAGGCCGCATTGAAGGTGGGCCCGTTCATCGTTGACGCACCAGGGCAAGCGTGTGCTGCGCGATGATCAGCTCTTCGTTCGTGCGCACCACATACACGCCGATGCGGCTGTCCTCGGTGGAGATACGCGGGCCTTGATGGGCGTTGCGTTCGGGGTCCAGCTTGATGCCCAGCCAGCCCCAATGGTCGACGATCATCTGGCGGATCTGCGGTGAGTTCTCACCCACGCCGGCCGTGAACACAATGGCGTCGATGCCATTCATCGCGCAGCCCATGCCGATCATGCCCTCGGCGACGCGCCACGCGAAATACTTCAGCGCCAGCTTGGCCGAGGGCGCATCGCTGGCCAGCAGTTCGCGCATGTCGTTGCTGATGCCGGACAGGCCCTTCATGCCGCAGTCGTGATAGAGCAGGTGTTCGATCTGGTCGTGGTCCATGCCGCGTTCCATCATCCACAACACCACGCCTGCGTCCAGCCGGCCGGGCCGCGTGCCCATCGGCAAACCTTCCAGCGCGGTGAAGCCCATGGTGCTGTCCACGCTCTTGCCTTCGTGCATGGCGCAGGCCGACACGCCTGAACCCAGGTGCGCGGCGATGATCTTTCCCATCGCCAGATCGGGCAGCGCCTGCTTTAAGCGCTGCGCGATGTATTCATAGGACAGGCCGTGAAAGCCATAGCGGCGCACCCCTTCCTGATACAGCGATTCGGGCAAGGCGTAGCGGTCGGCGACGTCGGAATGGCTGCGATGAAACGCCGTGTCGAAGCACGCCACTTGCGGTATCCAGGGGCGACGATCGCGGATGACGCGGATGGGCGCCAGGTTGTTGGGCTGGTGCAGCGGCGCCAGCGGCGTGAACGTGTCCAGCCGGGCGAGTACGTCGTCGTCGATCAGCACGGGTTCGGACAGGTCCGGCCCGCCATGCACGACGCGGTGGCCCACCGCCAGTGGCGCACCGCCCAGATGGCCGCTGAGCCAGGTGCCCACCACTTCTTGCGCGTTGGGGACGTCGGGCGCGTGGCTGGGGGCGATGTCGCGTTCCAGCAGCGTCTGCCCGGCCGCATCGCGCACGCGCAGCCGGGGGTGCGAAGTGCCGATGCCTTCCAGCTGGCCACCCAGTCGCGGCGCCAGCTCTTGCTTGTCGTCGATGTCGTAAAGGTAGAACTTGATGCTGGAACTGCCGGCATTGATGACGAGGATGGTGTCGCTCATGGCTCAGATTCCGGACGCGCGGTGGATGGGATCAGGTCAGCGGGCGGGCCGCCAGCTCGCTCAGGTGGTGCGCGTAGATGGCCGCCACCGCGCACGAGGCCAGCCGCGAACGCGGACTGTCGGCGCGGCTGGTCAGGATGATGGGCACGCGTGCGCCCAGCACGATGCCGGCGGCTTCGGCGTTGGCCAGGAAGGTCAGGTTCTTGGCCAGCATGTTGCCCGCTTCCAGGTCGGGCACCACCAGCACCTGCGCCACGCCCGCGACGGGGGAACGGATGCCCTTGATGCGCGCGGCGTCCGGGCTGATCGCATTGTCTAGCGCCAGGGGGCCATCGAGCAGCCCGCCCGAGATCTGGCCCCGGTCGGCCATCTTGCACAGCGCCGCCGCTTCGATCGTGCTGGGAATATTGGGCGTGACCTGCTCGACCGCCGACAGGATCGCCACGCGGGGTTCGCCCAGGCCCAGGCCGTGATGCAGATCGATCACGTTGCGGATGATGTCTGCCTTGGTTTCCAGGTCGGGAAAGATGTTGATGGCCGCGTCGGTGATGAACAGCGGGCCGGCATAGGTGGGCACTTCCATGATGAACACATGGCTGATGCGCCGGCCGCTGCGCAGCCCGGTCGTGCGTGCGACCACTTCATGCATCAGCTCGTCGGTGTGCAGGCTGCCTTTCATCAGCAGCGTGGCTTCGCCGTTGCGCACTAGCGCCACGGCCGTTTCGGCGGCGGCGTGGCTGTGCGGCGTATCGACGATGCGGGCATCGCCCAGATTCAGCTTGAACTGGGCCGCCGTATCGCGGATCTTTTTTTCCGGTCCGACAAGAATCGGGTGCAACAGGCCCAGGTCGCGCGCCTCCAGCGCGGCGGACAAGGACGGTTCGTCGCAGGGATGGGCGATCGCGCAGTAGGCAGGTTCCAGCGTTTGCGCGCGGGCGATCAGCGTGTCGTAGTGCGTCGAGGTCGGCAGTGTCATGCGCGTTTGGCCTTGGCGGGTTGGCGAGCGCCAGCGCTGGCGCCAGCCGTGGCGGACTTGGCGGGGCGCTTGGCTGCGGGCTTGGCGGTGGACGTCGTGGCAGGCTTGGAGGGCGCGCTTGCCGCCGCGCTTGCCGACGATTTCGCGGCGGATTTTGCAGCCGGTTTCGCGGCAGGCTTTTCAGCTGGCTTTGCAGCCGAGTTCGACGCGGATTTCGCAGCCGACTTTTTGGCCGGTTTCTCAACGGGTGTGGCCGTCGACTTCGCCGCGGATGTTGCCGCCGACTTCGCAGCGGGTTTCGCCACCGTCTTCGGCGTGGACCTGGCGACCGACTTCTCTGCCGACTGGGCCGCCGCCGGATGCGGCTTTGCGGTCTTGCCGGGCACCTGCGCGGCGGCTTCGATCAAGTTCAGCGCCGGGGCAGTGGAGGAGGGCGAGTTGCTCAGGCGGGCCGGTGCATTCGCCTGCTCGCGCTTGCTGGCGCGGCGTTCGGCGGCTTCGAAGATCCGTTCCATTTCCGTCAGGCTTTCGCGGGCAGCGGGGCTGAGGGGTTCGGCGGCTTCCAGCACATGCTTCATGGTCTTGAGCGCGTCCGCGATGGCGGCGGCCGGAGACTTTTCCAACAGGCGCGGCATGGCCTGGATGGCGGCATCGGAATCCAGCGTCAGGATCAGCGCCTGTTCGCGGACCGTGTCCTTGAATTCCTGCAAGCTCATCGCGTTGTCGGATTCGTTGCGCACCTTGCGGATCAGCGCGAAGCTGCGTTCATCCAGGCCGCCTTCCGCGCCGGACACATACAGCAGCATGCGGATGGCGGCCACGCGCAACCCGCCCTCTTGCAGCAGCGAACGCAGTTCAACTGTGCGTTCTTCCATGAAGCGGCGGTGTTCTGGCGACACGCCGGGATGCTTGCGCGGCGGGCCGGAGCGCGCGCCCAGCCCGGCCAGATCCTGAACCAGCGGCGATCCGTAGATGCCCATGAAGGTGCGTTCGTCGGCCGAGTCGCGCATTTCCTGCCAGATGTTCAGGCTGGTTTCGACCCAGTTCGAGAACATTTCCTGCGCCATCAGGAAGGGGTTCGATTCGGACACCGGCTGGCGGTGTTCGCGCACCTGTTCGGCCACCTTGGCGATCGGCGCGATGGCGGGATTGCGGTCGGATATCAGCTCGTAAGGCAGGCGCAGCGGATGCAGGCGTTGCGCCCATTCCGCCGACTGCGGCGTGACCATCGCGCGCAGCCACGGCTGCACGAAACTGCGGTAAATGCCCAGGTTGATATCGGAAATGCGGGCCACGGCGGCAAAGCGGCGGTCGTCCTCTTCCTTGCGATCCACGATGGCGCGCACATCGTCCAGCGTGCGTTGCTCGAACGACAGCACGTAGTTGCCGAACGCCAGATCGGCGTTCGGGGTTTCGGGCGTCTTGTCGGCAATTTCGGCCTGGTAGATGCCCGGCGGCAACACGTCGATCATGTCGATGTTCGACGTGAATTCCTGGTGTTCCTTGCGGGCCACGCTGCCCGACACGAAGATGCCCAGGTGGCCGATGCTTTCGTGCACCGCGTAGACGATGGTCTGGCCATGCGCCAGCACTTCGGCCTCGTTCTGGTACAGGTCGGGGATCCAGCCCAGGGCCTGCGGCGGCGGCGTGATGTTGTCGCCCTTCGAGCAGAACACCACGATGGGCGAGCGGATGTTGCGCAGGTCGATGCGGATGCCGTCCGAGGTCACCAGGCCGGCCGTCGCCAGGCGGTTGCCCACGAACAGGTTGTCGACGATGTACTGGATTTCGGGACCGTTCAGGAAGACGTGGCCGCCCCACCATTTTTCAAAGCTCAGGTAGCGGTCGGCTTCGGTGTCCACCTTGGAATACAGGTTGTATTGCTTGGACCACAGCGTATTGGCCGGATTCAGGTTTTCGAAGTTCTGCACCAGCCAGGCGCCGTCGAATTTGCCGTTGCCCAGATCGCTGGTCATGGCCGTCAGCCAGCTGCCGCCCAGCAGCCCACCGGCGTACCGCATGGGATTCATGCCGCGCCAGCCCGCCCAGTACGACAGCGGCGCGCCCGCAACGATGATGGGGCCGAACAATTCGGGGCGCACGGCGGCGGTCATCATGATCTGCCAGCCGGCCTGGCAGTTGGCCACCACCACGGGCTTGCCTTCCGCGTCGGGGTGCAGCGCGATGATTTCTTCCAGGAAGCGCGCTTCGGCCATCATCACGTCTTCGACGGTCTGCTCCGGCATGGGCTGGGGCAGGAAGGTGGCGAAGTAGCAGGGATGTCCGGCGCGGATCGCCACGCCGATCTCGCTTTCGGGCTTGAAGCCGCCAATGCCGGGGCCATGCCCCGCGCGGGGGTCCACTACCAGGAAGGGACGCTTGATCGGATCGGTTTCAACGCCTTCTGGCGGTTTGATGCGCAGCAGCCCGTAGTTGACGGGGCGGGGCAGTTCGCGGCCATCGAGCACCAGTTCGGATTCCATGCTGAGCACGTTGGGCGCGCGCTTGGCCATGTGGTCGTGGTACTGGTTGCCGCGCTGGCGCATCACGTCGGCGTAGAGCACGCCCCGCTGCCAGGCATCCACGGCATATTCGTAGGCGGCCGTCCAGGGATTCAGGGACGGGGTGGGGATGCGATCGTTGCCGGAATCGGCCATGGCGATCTCCTGTAAGTTGCTCCCGACGGCGAAAGGCCGCCGGGCCGGCCCCGAGTGGAACCGGCTTAGTTGACTTCCCCATTACACCGCAACGAATGCTGCGCCGCAACATTTGTCGGGTTGATCAAGCGCAAAAAAACGTGAAGATCTGACTTTGCAGGGCGCGCGGCAGAAGGGCCCGAGCGGCCTCAGTCGCGCGCGGCGGCGTTGTGCTCCAGCCATTGCCGGACCGAAGGCCGCTGCCATTGGGCGTCGGCGTAGGCGCGCAAAGGGTCGGGCAAGTCGTCTTGCGTCAGACGCTTGAGCATGACGGCCAGGTCCAGGTCGGCGATAGACCAGTCGGCGAACAGCGTGGTCTGGCCCACGCCGACCAGATAGCTGGCCACCTGGATCAGCTTGGCCGAGGCAGCGTGCGCTTCGTCGGACAGGGGCTGGCCCGTGGCGCCGTAGAACACGGTTTCGGTGGGGCGTTCCTGGCGCAGCGCGCCCAGGTCGCTGCGCAGCCAAGCCTGCAACTGGCGGGCGCGGGCGCGTTCGCGGATGCCTTGGGGATACAACGCGGCGTGCTTGGGCGGGGGGAAGACCTCTTCCAGGTATTCCTCGATGACGCTGGATTCAGTCAGGTTGAAATCGTCGTGCGTCAAGGCCGGTACGCGGGCAGTCAGCGCCCGGCATTGGTAGGGCTGCATCCGTTGCTCGCCGGCGCTCAGGTCGATAGGGCGCACTTCGAAAGCCAATTGCTTTTCGGTCAGCGCCACGTACACCGACATGGCGTAGGGGCTAAGGAACTGGGAATCAACATAAAGCGTAATCGGGGCGCCCAAATCTAGTCTCCGGTCAGGCGAGGGTCTGGCGTTGCAACGAATCGACACGCGGCGGCAAGCTACGGGACTTGCAAAGCGTAACGCAACTGCAATTTCGCGTGTCGCGCGGCCGCGTCACCGGGACGTTGCCGCACTGCGGTAGAGGATCAGTCAACGATGAACAGCTTGGCGCCGGTGCTGGTGGACGAGCGATGCGGTTCGGCCTGGTCGGCCACCTGGTAGCTCATGCCCGGGGTCAGCACAAATTGGCGGCCGTCTTCCAGTTCGGTGTGCAGCTCGCCTTCCAGACAGAACAGGATGTGTCCCTTGGTGCACCAGTGGTCGGCCAGGTAGCCCGCCGTGTATTCCACCATGCGGACGCGCAGGTCGCCGAATTGGCGCGTGCGCCAATAGGCCATGCCTGTGTCGCCGGCGTGTTCGGTGCGTTCGACTTCGGACCAGTCCGTGGTGCCGAAGGGGATGTTGCTCATCTTCATCGTGGATCCTGCGGGGGTGAATGGCGATGGGGGTCGCCGACGGTAAAAAACAGATACTACGCCACCCCGGTATCAGGGCGCATCCCGGCTTTGGTCTGATATTGCGCATTGATAAATCGGTCCGCAACCCCTATCTTCTGGATATCCCAGGCCGGATACGGCAGAGCCCGCGGCGGCCGAAACCTTAAAGGTGAGCTGGCATATGGAGTTCAAGGACTACTACAGCATTCTCGGGGTGGAGCGCGGCGCATCCGAAGACGAGATTCGGCGCGCCTATCGCAAACTCGCCCGTAAATATCACCCCGACGTCAGCAAAGAAAGCGACGCCGAAACCCGCATGCGCGACGTCAACGAGGCCTACGACGTCCTGCGCGACAAGGAAAAGCGGCTGGCCTACGACAACCTGGCCGAGGGCGTATCGCCCGATGGCGGCTTCCAGCCCCCGCCGGGCTGGGACGAAGGCTTTGAATTTCACCGAGGCGCGGCGGCGGGCGACGAGGCGCAGTTCAGCGACTTCTTTTCGTCGCTGTTCGGCGGCCGGGGGCAACGCGGCGGGGCGCGTCAGCAGGAATTCCGCGCGCGCGGCGACGACCATCACGCCGCCATCGAAGTCGACCTGGAAGACGCGATCAAGGGCGCGACGCGCGACATCAGCCTGCGATCCATGGAAATGGACGACCAGGGCCGGCCTCACATGAAGACGCGCACCCTCAGCGTGCGCATTCCGCCCGGGGTGCGCGAAGGCCAGTACATCCGCCTGTCCGGGCAGGGCATGCCTGGCTACGGCGGCGGCGAAAACGGCGACCTGTACCTGGAAGTGCGCTTCAAGCCGCACCCGCGCTATCGCGCCGACGGCCGCGACCTGTACATGACACTGCCGGTGGCGCCCTGGGAAGCCGCCCTGGGCGCCAAGGTGAATGCGCCCACGCCGGGCGGCACGGTTGAAGTGTCGATCCCGCCCGGGTCGGGCAACGGCCGCAAGCTGCGCCTGCGCGGTCGCGGTATTCCAGGCGATCCGCCGGGCGATCTGTATCTGGTGCTGGACCTGGTGTTGCCGCCCGCCGAAAGCGACGCGGCCAAGGCGGCCTACCGCAAGCTGCAACAGGATGCGCCGTTCAATCCGCGACGCCACATGGGGGTCTGACCATGAACAAACTTGTCATCACCAGCGCGACCGTCGTGGGCAAATCGCAGCCGCTCAGTGCGCACGATCTGGCGCGCGCTTGCAACGCGGAAGTGGATTGGGTGGTCCAGCTGGTCGAGGTGGGCATCGTCAATGCCGATGGCCGCCAGCCCGAGCAGTGGTGCTTCTACAGCATGGACCTGCAACGCGCGCTGCACGCGCGCAAGCTTGAGCACGATTTCGGCGCCAGCCTGGACGCCGTGGCGCTGATCCTGGATCTGAGCCAGGAAGTGCGGCGGCTCAAGGCGCGCCTGCGCACCTTGGGTGCGACGGAATAATCGGCATTCCGGCGTCTTTCGCCCAGCCGCGACCCCAGGCAAAATGGTCGGTATCCCAAGGAGGCCGACCATGCTTACGCTCTACCATGCGCCGCGTTCGCGCTCGTTCAGGATCTTGTGGCTGCTTGAAGAACTGGGCGTGCCCTATGACACCGAAATGGTGTCGATACGCGGCACCGACAGCGCGGGCCACATGCCCGCCGACTACATCGACATCCACCCGCATCGCAAGGTGCCGGCCCTGGTGCACGACGGCGTGCCCATTTTTGAAACACCAGCCATCGCGCTGTACCTGACGGACTTGTTTCCCGAAAAAGGGCTGGGGCCGCTGGTGGGCGACGCCAGGCGTGGGCCCTACCTTACCTGGCTGGCCTACTCGACGGGCGTGTTCGAGCCGGCGATGGTCGAACGCGCGTTCAAGCAGCCTCACCAGAATGCCGCGTTGGGCTGGGGCTCGGCGGACGAGGTCGAACAGGTGCTGACCCGCGTCCTGATGGCCCGGCCGTACTTCCTGGGTGATGCGTTTTCCGCCGTGGACGTCGTGCTGGGCGGATCGCTGCAATACATGATGCAGGTGAAGGTGATTGGCGAGTCCGACGTGTTCAACACCTACATCGAGCGTCTGGCCGCGCGCCCGGCCATGCACCGGGCCTTGCAACGCGACGGCGACATCGAAGAGTCCTGATCGGATTCAGGCGGCGGGCTGAATCCGTTGGCGCAGGTCCGCCTGCCATTGGGCGGGGCGGCCCAGGTAGCGGGCGGGTTCCAGCAAGGTGTAGACACCGCCGCGCTCCAGCGCCAACGTGGGAAAGCCGCTGCCGCCCACGCGGGCCAGCAATTGCCGGCTGGCGGCGATGTGCGCCGCCGTCTCCGCGCCCTCGGCGGCGGCATAGGCCGCGTCGAACGCTGCCCCGTCCAGCCCGATGTCACGCGCCAGCTCGGCCAGCACGGCGGGGTCGGCGATGCGCCTGCCTTCCACGTAATGGGCTCGCTGCATGCGCTTGAGCAGGTCCAGGCCGCGTTCGCCCAGCGTCTGGGCAGCCAGGATGGCGGTGGTGGGCGGCTCGGAATCGAAGACCGCGCCGCTGTCGCGCAACAGGCCGTCGAAATAGTCCTTGCCGAACACCTGGCCGCTCATGTCGGCGATGCGCTCGTCGTGCGGCATGACGTAGCGGCGCAGCGCGTCGGTGACGGGTTGCCGGTTGCCGCCGGTCATCATGCCGCCGCCGTGCGGGGTGACGCGCAAGCCGGCGATGCCGCGCGCGGCGTCTATCAGCGGCGCAGCGCCATAGCACCAGCCGCAAAGCGGGTCGAAGATGTAATGCAGGGTGGGGGTGTGGGTAGCCATGGCGTGATGGTAGACGCAGGCCGATGCCGAAAAAAGCCTGGCGTGGTCGCCAGAGTGTTGCATCGGCCGTGCGGATTGCCCGCACGGCCGAAGAGCGTCAACCGACGATCTGCACGCCGACCCAGAACAGGCCGGCCGCCAGCGCCATCGAGGCGGGCAGCGTCAAGACCCAGGCAAGCAGAATGTTGCGCACGGTGTTGCCTTGCAGGCCGGTCTTGTTGGCGATCATCGTGCCCGCCACGCCCGAGGACAGCACGTGTGTAGTCGATACCGGCAGGCTGAACACGTTGGCCAGCCCGATGGCGGCCACGGCCGTCACCTGCGCCGACATGCCCTGTGCATAGGTCATGCCCTGCTTGCCGATCTTCTCGCCGACGGTCAGCACCACGCGGCGCCAGCCGACCATGGTGCCCGCGCCCAGCGCCAGGGCCACGGCCACGATCACCCAGAAGGGTGCGTATTCGGTGGTGGCGGTGAGGTCGGCGCGCAGGCGTTGCAGGTCCGCGCGTTCGCGGGCGGGCAGCCCTTCGATGCGCGACACCTTCTTGGCCGTGTCGTCCAGGCAAAGCAGATAGCGGCGCACGTCGATGCGCTTCTCTGCCGACAGGTCTGCGTAGTTGCTGACGCCGGCCAGATCCGTCTGCAAGGCGGCAATGGTGGGCACGGTCAGTTGGGGATCGCAGCGGAAGTTGCGCGGCAGCTCGTTCGTGGATTCCGCCCGCTTGAGCGCCAGGAACTCACCCAGCATGGCTTCGTTGCGCTGGTAGAACACGTTCAGGTGATTGGCGGCGTCGCGGGTGCGTTCGATCTGGTAGGTCGTGCTGGTCGTGTCCAGCACGAAATTGGCGGGCACGATGCCGATCAGCACCAGCATGATCAGGCCGATGCCTTTTTGCCCGTCGTTGGACCCGTGCACGAAGCTCACGCCCATGGCCGACAGCACCAGCACCAGCCGGTTCCAGAAGGGCGGATGTTTCTTGTTGTCGATGGCGCGCCGCTGTTCGGGCGTCTTGTGCATCTTCGAGAGCGGCAGCCAGCGTTTAAGCAGCAGCAGCAAGCCGCCCGCGACCACGAAACCGGCCACTGGTGAAGCCACCAGCGACATGCCGATGTCGATCGCCTTGCCCCAGTTCACGCCTTCGGCCAGCGGCAGGTCGGTGATCAGGGCGTTGGCCAGGCCGACCCCCAGAATCGAGCCGATCAGCGTGTGCGAGCTGGAGGCGGGAATTCCGAAGTACCAGGTGCCCAGGTTCCAGGCGATGGCGGCCGCCAGCATGGCGAACACCATGGCCAGGCCTCGGCCGGTATCCACGTTGATCAGCAATTCCACGGGCAGCAGGTGCACGATGGCGTAGGCGACGCCCACGCCGCCCAGCAACACGCCCAGGAAATTGAAAATGCCGGACAGCACGACCGCAAGATGCGGCGGCATGGCCTTGGTGTAGATGACCGTGGCCACGGCGTTCGCCGTGTCGTGGAAACCATTGATGAATTCGAAGGCCAGGACGAATGTCAGGGCCAGCACAAGACTGAGGCCGACCCAGAGATCAAGGCCGTGGAAGAGGTCGAACATGGAGGCGGGGGGGCGAGGTTCCGGCGTGAGGTGCCGATTATTGCAGATTTGTGACCTGGCCCTGGTTGCGTCGGAAAACCAAATGCGGCGCGCCGGGCGACGCACCCGTCAGAATTTCGAATACTGGAACTCGATCTCCATCGGTTTGCCCAGGTTGGCCGAGGTGTCCGCCTGGATCAGCAGCACGGCGAAGACGCCCAGATAGAGCAGACACAGCCACAGCGTTCTTTTCATCGCGGCATCCATTGAAGATGTTGGGGGGAGCGGCCGGGCGTCATGGCCGGAACACCTGGGCGATCTTCTGATTCACCCGCAGCCAGCCCAGTTCGCCCAGATGCTGCACGTCGCGCAGCGTTCCGATCTCGAACGGGGCGTCGTACATGTCCATGCAGCTCATCGCATAGCGCTGGCACAGCGCGGCCACTTCCTGCTGCACGGGGGCAAAGCGGTCCAGGTCCTTGAACACCATCGGGTGCAGGGGCTGCATCACGAACAGGGCGTTCACGCCATGCTGATGCAAGAGCGCCATCAGCGCCGTCAGCTCGCGCAGCTCGGCGCGGCCCGTCAGGGGTTGGGGCAGGTAGGCGGTCTTGCCGCCTTCGGGGATGGCGCGCAGGTACTTGTTGAAGAAGTCGTCGCGGACCGCGTAGCGGTTGCCCGCCATCAGGTCCTGCTCGGCGCGCTGGGCCTCCTCGGCCAGCGCATCCCAATCGACCACGCGTGCGGCAGCGGCGGGGCCTTCACGCTCGCGTTCCGGAGCGGGGGCGGCGTGGGCGGGCGCCCACAGGTCCAGCAGGCGTTGCCGGAAAACATAGGCTTGTTCGGCCATCATCGACCAGGCCACGCCGGCATCGCCCTTGTCTCGCAGCCAGCGCGCCAGCTCGGCGCGGCCTTCCGGCTGCTGGAGCAGGCGGGGCAGCAGCGGGTTGGCGTGTTCCTTGAATTCGTCGGCGCCCAGCCCGCCTTCTCCATCGAACCAGCCGGGCGACAGCATCACCACCACGCGCGACGTGGGCGACAGGTCCTGCGCCAGCGCGGCCAGCACCAGTTGCATGCCCAGGGACTGGAAGCCCGAATGGCCATAGGCCAGCACGGGCATCTGCAACTCGTCCGCCAGATAGCGGTAGGGGACGAACCGCAGGTCGTTGCTGGTCAGTTCGGAAGACCCCAGGATCACCAGCCGGTCACCGGTGCGCAGCGCCTGGCTCAGGCGCGACAGGTTGCGCGTCTGTTCTTGCAGGGTGTTGCCCAGGTTGGGGATGTAGATGCCGGGCGCGGCGGCGGGCACCGGCTCGGTCTTCAACGCCAGCGTATGCCAGGCGAGCCAGCCAGCGGCGGCCGCGGCCGTCAGGGCCAGGGCGGCGGCCAGCGCGTGCTGCCGTAAAGTGCGTTTGAACATGGAAGACAACAGGCGTGACGCGCCAGCCAGGAAAGGTATTTTGTTAGCGGATGTTATCCAGCCCGCATGACGCGAACAAGCGCGCGAAACAAGGGCCACGGTCGATTCGCTTTTTTGCCACAGGTCCGGCAGGCGGTAATACGGGGTGCGGCGGCCTTTCTCCTGGGAAAGAATGCGATAGCATCGTCATCGCGGCCGTCTTCTGGATTTCCATGATTGACCCCGCAGCGCTGCGTGGCTTCATCCGCGCGCGGCCTTTTCCCACTCCGTTTCCTATCCCACGCGCCCATGACCACTCCCACCCGAATCGCCCGCCGCCATCCCGACGACCTGATCATCGGCCTGGTGTCCGTGTCCGACCGCGCCACCTCCGGCGTCTACCAGGATCAGGGGCTGCCCGCCTTGCGCGAGTGGCTGGGGTCGGCGCTGGCGTCGCCCTGGCAGGCGGTGGACCGCCTGATTCCCGACGAGCCCGCGCGCATTTCGGAAACGCTGATCGAATTGGTGGATATCCTGGGCTGCGACCTGGTACTGACCACGGGCGGCACGGGCCCGGCCCGCCGCGACGTCACGCCCGAGGCAACCCTGGCCGTGGGCACCAAGCAGATGCCTGGCTTTGGCGAACAGATGCGCCAGATCAGCCTGCGCTTCGTGCCTACCGCGATCCTGTCGCGCCAGGTGGCCGTCATCCGCGAAACCCCGTCGCACGCCGCGCTGATCGTGAATCTGCCGGGGCAGCCCAAGTCCATCCGCGAAACGCTGGAAGGCCTTAAGGGCGATGACGGCGCGGTGATCGCGCCCGGTATCTTCGCCGCCATCCCGTACTGCATCGACCTGATCGGCGGTCCCTATGCCGAGACGCGCCCCGAAATCATCGACGCTTTCCGCCCCAAATCGGCCCGCCGCGCCCCGCAGCCCTGAGAGGCCGCTGCGTTATAGTTTTGGCCGCTTCGTTCACCCCTTGCCTGAGAGTTCCCCCGTTATGAAGGTTCGCATCGCCCTGTCACTCGCCGTCCTGACTGCCCTGTCCGCCTGCGCCAACGTTAAAGACGTGCGCAAGCGCGATCCGGTCTTCTACGGGGCCACCCAGCGCTCGGCCGACGAATACACGACCTGCGTGGCCGACGCCTGGAAGAACATGGGCGTCAATTTCCAGCGCAAAGAGGTGCGCAACGGGTTTGAATTGATCCAGGAAGACAGCCTGGGCGTCGAAGCCGTGCTCAGCACCATCACCTGGAAGGGCAAGACGGAAGCGCGCCTGTCCACCCGCATCGCGCGCCGCGACCAAAGCATCATCGAACCGGCGAACCTGTGCCTGTAAAGACCGTGCACACCCCGACCCTGCGCCGAGACGTTCTACGTATGGGCTTGGCAATGGCGGCGCTGGCTTGCGGCCTGCCGGCGCGCGCCGCTACCCAGCAAGGCTTTATTTCACGCAAGCTCAATGCGCCCGTGCCTGGCGGCGTGGCGATCCTGCCCCTGGGCGACGCCGAGCGCGCACCCGAGGTCTCGTTTCTGGACCGGCGCGTGATGGTCGTGCGTGAAGAGGGCCGGCAGTGGATCGCCGTGGTGGGCATCCCGCTGAGTGTGAAGCCGGGCGAGCAGCAGGCCGTGGTGCGCGACGCCAAGGGCGAACGCAAGCTGTCGTTCACGGTGGGCGCCAAGGAATACGTGGCGCAGCACATCACGCTGAAGAATCCGCGTCAGGTCGACCCTAACCCGGACGACATGAAGCGCATCGAACGCGAAATGGCCGAGCAAAGCGCGGCCAACCGGACCTACCGGGCCGGGGTCACGCCTAGCAACCTGTTGCTGGACCGCCCGGTGAACGGCGGTCGCCTGTCCAGCCCGTTCGGCCTGCGCCGATTCTTCAACGGGCAGGAACGCAATCCGCATTCAGGGCTGGACTTCGCCGTGCCCGCGGGCACGCCGATCAAAGCACCCGCGGCGGGCGTGGTAGTGCTGGTGGGGGATTATTTCTTCAACGGCAAGACGGTGTTCGTCGACCACGGCCAGGGCTTCATCAGCATGTTCTGCCATATGTCGGTCATCGATGTGAAGGTGGGCGACGTGCTCGAACGAGGCGGTCTGGTGGGCAAGGTGGGCGCCACCGGACGGGCGACCGGCCCGCACTTGCACTGGAATGTCAGCTTGAACGACGCGCGGGTCGATCCGGCCATTTTCATCGGCGCGTTCAAGCCCTGATTGCCGCGCCCTGGTCGCCGTGCCACGAGGGCCGGCGACCGCCTCAGGCCGTGGCGGCCTGCTGCGCGATCTTGTTCAGCACGAACTGATGCATGCGCTCGGCATATTCCATCTGCTGGCGCACGTGGAGCTGCTCCGCTTCCTGTTCGTCCAGGCAGTTGTCGTACTTGGTTTTGGCTTCGGCGTAGGTCAGGCCGGTGTTGCGCAGGCTGTTGATGAACGCCTCACGCGATTGATGCAGCAGGCGCAGGCCTTCCTCCCCTTTCGCAAATTTTCTTCGCGCCAGGGAAAGCTGGTCAGCAGCGGCTTGCAGTTCTTCTTTGAAATCCATCTTGCTTCATGCGTATCCCGCCAGACATTGCGCCTGACCGGGTTGCCATTTTTTCACGAACGGACGTTCCACGCATTACGGCATGTCGCGGCCTGGCCTTAAGAGCAAAATGCCCCAGGCCCGCGCGACGTAAAGACAGGGAGCCGGCCTTGTGGCCGGCCCTGAGGTCCTGACTTAACGGCGGTATTGCTGGGGACGGTGCGGCGCGGGAGCGCGCTCGTCTTTGTGACGGAAATTGATGCGGCCCTTGGTCAGGTCGTACGGCGACATTTCCAGGGTGACGCGATCGCCCGCCAGGATGCGGATGCGGTGCTTGCGGATACGGCCGGAGGCGTAAGCGCCAACTTCGATGCCGTTGTCCAGTTTGACGCGGTAGCGGCTATCGGGCAGCACTTCGTCAACAATGCCATCCAATTCGATGAGTTCTTCTTTAGCCATTCTCTACTCCTTGATCAATACGCGCAGCCAGGCCGGCGGCATGACGCGCCGCACGAAGCGGCAAGCGCGTTGGACACAGATAACCAGGTCCAGCGGTTGAACGTAAAACGTTCGGGCAAGCGCGGGTAAGGGCCACGGCATCCCGGGTGGATGTCTGAAATGACGGATACTCGCGCAGCGTGGGCAATGTGCGCGCACGGCGCGGCTTGGTCGCGACGCCGTGCAAGTGCACAGCACCGGAAGAAGCGGGTTGGAACTTTTGCTGCAGGCCTTGCGGCGCAGTGAGCTGCGGCGCGCGGGACAGTCGTGATGTTGCCGACAGTCGGAAGGTTGCTCGGCAAGGTTCAACCAAACCGGGGACAGCCTGGGTATCTTGGGGGGTGACCCGAAGGAGTACAGGTTGGCACGCAGAGTGACCGAAGCCCGGTTTTTGCGGAAAAATCACGGACTTATGTTACTGCAAAGCGCGCCGATTAGCCAGTATTTATCTGCGGCAAAGCCGTGATAGTTGTGGCTGAACGACTCTCTGCCCGGGGCGGGGGCGCTCCCGTTTCGCGGTGTTCTTTATTTATGGGGGCAAAACCGGGCGCATCAATCCCTAGGTGACGTCCTGGGTTTGCGCGCTGGGCTCGGCCCGGGCGGGGAAATCTTCCGGGTACTGCGGCAGCGCGTCGGTGATGTCGAACCACGAGGCCTTGCTGGCCACGTGGCAATGGGCGGTGGGCTTGACGCCGGGGTCGTCGTCCAGCGCGCCCAGCGGCAGGCCGTAGGTATCGGGCGACTGGTCGAAGCGACTGAGCAAGGGTGTGCCGCAGGCTTCGCAGAAACCTCGGTAGTTGCCGGGCGACGAGGCATACCAGGTGACGTGGTTTTCGCCCTTGGTCCATTTGAAATCAGCCACCTGCACCGAGGCTCGGCTGCGGAAGGCGGCGCCATGCGACTTGCGGCACATGACGCAGTGGCAATTCAGGGCGTTGGTGAGGGGGCCGTCAATTTCGTAAGCCACGCGGCCGCACAGGCAGGAACCTTTGATCATGATGAGCGCCAGGCATAGGGGGTAATTCCTTGAATATACCCGCGCCGTTCCCGGCTGCAAGCGGTCGACGCCGGGCTTTGTGACGGATCTCTTTCAGTCGGTTGCTGACCCCGGTTTTTCCGCTATGTGATTAATTTTTTGGGTCATCGCGCTGTCATGCCGCGAAAACAGAATGCGGCCATGACCACATCCAAGGGGATCGAGCGATGACTTACGCCATCGAAGTACAGGCCTTGAGCAAAACCTTCCAAGCCGGGTCGAAAGCGCTTGATGGCGTCAGCCTGCAAGTGGCCGACGGCGAGATGGTGGCGCTGCTTGGGGCATCCGGCTCGGGCAAATCCACCTTGCTGCGTCACATGGCAGGCTTTGTCGCGGGCGATGCGGGGCAGGGCAGCGTGACGGTCAACGGCCAGCTCATCCAGCAGCATGGCCGACTCAGCCGCGACGTGCGCGCCGCGCGGGCCGGTATCGGTTTCGTGTTCCAGCAATTCAACCTGGTCGGCCGCCTGCCGGTGATCACGAACGTGCTGACGGGCATGTTGCCGCGCGTACCGTTGTGGCGCAGCCTGACCCGCTGGTTCCTGCGCGCCGAAGTGCGCGAGGGGCTGGATGCGCTTGCGCAGGTTGGTATAGACGACTATGCATTTCAGCGCGCCTCGACGCTGTCTGGCGGCCAGCAGCAGCGTGCCGCCATCGCACGCACTTTGGTGCAGAACGCACGCGTGATCCTGGCCGACGAACCCATCGCCTCGCTCGACCCCGAATCGTCGCGCCGCGTGATGGACACGCTGGCGCACATCAACCGCACGCGCAAGGTGGCGGTGGTGGTGTCGCTGCATCAGGTGGATGTGGCGTTGCGCTATTGCCCGCGCGTGGTTGCGCTGCGCCACGGCAAGGTGGTCTACGACGGCCGCGCCACCGATCTGACGCCTGAAATGCTGCGCGACCTGTACGGCTCGGAATTGAGCGAGCTGCTGCCCGAATACACGCAGCACTCAGCGCCGGCCCTTGCCGCGCTGCCCACGCTGGCGCACGCCGCCTGACTTTCCTCGTCTTCTTTGGCGCGCCGCCGCGTCATCCATCCCCGGAGTCACCCATGCTACGCAGAACCTTCATCACCCTGATCGCCGCCGCCGCGCTGTCCGGCCAGGCCGCCGCGCAAGACGCCAAGACCTTGAACTTCGGCATCATTTCCACCGAATCGTCGACCAACCTGAAGTCCGTCTGGCAGCCGGTCATC
Organism: Achromobacter piechaudii NBRC 102461; assembly: GCF_001571245.1. Lineage (GTDB taxonomy): Bacteria > Pseudomonadota > Gammaproteobacteria > Burkholderiales > Burkholderiaceae_B > Achromobacter > Achromobacter piechaudii. Next base: position 1,040,315 of record NZ_BCTK01000006.1, read on the forward strand.
GATGACCTGAGCCGCGCCATCGGCGTGCCGGTCAAGCCCTTCTTCGCCTCGGACTATGCCGGCATCATCGAAGGCATGCGCTTCAACAAGGTGCAGCTGGGCTGGTTCGGCAACAAGTCGGCGATCGAAGCCGTGGACCGCGCCAAGGGCGAAGTGTTCGCGTCCGTCATCGACAAGGATGGCAACCCGGGCTATTGGTCGCTGCTGATCGTCAACAAGGACAGCAACCTGAAGACGCTGGACGACGTGTTGAAGAACGGCGCCAAACTCAGCTACGGCGCGGGCGATCCCAATTCCACGTCCGGCACCGCCGTGCCCGGCTACTACCTGTGGGCCGCCAACAAGATCGAACCGAAGACCTTCTTCAAGACGGTGCGCGCCAGCAACCACGAAACCAATCTGCTGTCGGTCATCAACAAGCAGGTGGACGTGGCCGTCAACAATACCGAGGCGCTGGAGCGCTACCGCCTGAACACGGGCAAGGACGCCAATGACAGCGTGCGGGTGCTGTGGAAATCGCCTTTGATTCCGGCCGATCCGCTGGTCATGCGCTCGGACCTGCCCGCCGACCTGAAAGGCCGCATCCGCGACTTTTTCGTCAACTACGGCAAGGGTCAGGACGCGCAGCGCGAAATGGCCAACCTGAAGGCGCTGACCTACCAGGGCTTCCGCGCCTCGGATAACCAGCAGTTGGTGCCCATCCGTCAGATCGAACTGGCGCGCGAGAAGGCCAAGGTCGAAGCCGACAGCACCCTGGGCCAAGGCGAAAAGCAAAAGCAGCTGGCCGATCTGGACGGCAAGCTGGCGGCGCTGGGCCAGCCCGCCGTCGCCAAGCAGTAAGCCAAGCCTTGCACCGCGCCGGCGCCGCCATGCGCGCGTTGGCGCGGTTTTTCTGATCGCCCTTTTAGCGGACCGCCCGATTCCATGAGCCTTGCCACCCACACCCCCCGCCTGCCCAGCGCGCCGCGATCGTCGCTGCCCGTCCTGCTGGTCTGGGCCGTCGTCCTTGCGTTGCTGGTGATGTCATGGCGCGGCGCGGACATGCGGCCGATGGATCTGCTGCGCGACTCGGGCAACATGGCGCAGTTCGCCGCCGACTTCTTTCCGCCCAATTTCCGCGACTGGCGCATGTATCTGGACGAGATGATCGTCACGGTGCAGATCGCCGTCTGGGGCACGTTCCTGGCCATCGTCGTGGCCGTGCCGCTGGGGCTGCTGTGTTCGTCGAACATGGTGCCCGCGTGGGTCTACCAGCCGATGCGCCGTCTGATGGACGCGTGCCGCGCCATCAATGAAATGGTGTTTGCGATGTTGTTCATCGTCGCCGTGGGCCTGGGGCCGTTCGCCGGCGTGCTGGCCTTGTGGGTGCACACCACGGGCGTGCTGGCCAAGCTGTTCTCGGAAGCGGTCGAGGCCATCGACCCGCGCCCGGTCGAAGGCGTGCGCGCCACCGGGGCCAACGCGCTGGAAGAAATCGTGTACGGCGTGATCCCGCAGGTGCTGCCGCTGTGGATCTCGTATTCGCTGTACCGCTTTGAATCCAACGTGCGCTCGGCGTCGGTAGTGGGCATCGTCGGCGCCGGCGGCATCGGCACCGTGCTGTGGGAAATCATCCGCAGCTTCCGCTATGCCGAAACCTGCGCGGTGATGATCATCATCGTGGCGTTCGTGGTCGCCATCGACATGTTGTCCTCGCGCATCCGGCGCGCGCTGATCTAGTCCGCCTGACGCGTCGCCAGCAACGCCGGCAGGGCCAGCAAGGCGGCCAGCCGCGCGTTGTCCACGTCAGCGTCCGTCACCTTGGGGCGCGGCATCAGGAAATTGACCGTGCCCAGGCAAGCCTGGCCATACACCACCGGCACGTTGATGACCGATTGCAGGCCAAGTTCGCGGATGGCGTCGTGGTCGTTGAAGAACTCGCGGATGGCGGCTTCGCCCTCGCCCACGAACACGCGCCGTTCAACCAGTACCTGCTGGCCCCATGGCGTGCCTCGCTTGTCCTTGCTGCCCCCGGGCGGATAGGCCTCGGGGTTCGAGCTGTACAGGCGCACCACGCGCATGGCGTCGGCGTCGAAGCGATTGACGGTGCACAAGGCGTGGCCAAGGCTGGCGTGTGCATAGGCGTCGATGGCCACCAGCGCCGCCGCCGTATCGGCGACGGCGTAGGCCAGGGCGATGGCTTGCACGCCGGCCGGAGCCGGCGTCACGGCCGTGACGGACGTTGCGTTCGCATTCATTCGGCGGTGATTCCCAATTCCTTGATCAGCTTGCCGTACTTGTCGGCATCGCGCGCCAGGATCTGGCCGAACTGCTCGGGCGTCGTCTCGGTCAGCAGAACGCCCATGTCGCCCATCTTCTTGATGACGTCGGGACGCTTCAGGATGAGGTTGATCTCGCGGTTCAGGCGGGCCGTCAGTTCAGGCGGCATGCCGGCCGGACCGAACGCGCCGTACCACACCGACAGCTCGTAACCCGGCAGCGTCTCGGCCACCGTCGGCGCATCGGGCAGCAGCGGCGAACGCTGCTCTTCAGTGACGGCCAACAGTTTCAGCTTGCCCGACTGCACGTGCGGCAGGGTCTGCGTGCCGGCGCTGAACAGCACCTGCGTGCGGCCGGCCACGGTATCCAGCACCGCCGGCGCGCCGCCGCGGTACGGGATGTGCATCATCTTCACGCCAGCCGCCTTTTCGAACAGCGCCGCGCTCAGGTGGTTGGTCGAACCTTGCCCCGCCGATGCGTACGCCACGGCGTCCGGGCGGTCTTTCACGTAGGCGATGAATTCCTTCACGTTGTTCACGGGCACCGAAGGGTGCACCACCATCGTGTTCGTCACCAACGCCAATTCGGCGATGGGCGTGAAGTCCTTGACGCCATCGAAGGGCATGTTGGAATACAGCGCCTGGTTCATCGTGTGCGTGCTCATCGAGCCCACCAGCAGCGTGTAGCCGTCCGGCTTGGCGCGCGCCACGAACGTGGTGCCGATGTTGCCCGACGCGCCCGACCGGTTCTCCACGATGACCGGTTGGCCCAGCGATTGTGTCAGCCCTTCGGACAGCACGCGCGCCAGGATGTCGGTGGACCCGCCCGCCGCCCACGGCACGATCAACGTGATCGGCTTTTCCGGCCAGGCGGCCTGGGACAAGGAGGGCGCGGCAAGCGCCAGCCCCAGCGCGCACACGCGCAACAGTCGTTGGAAATTCAGCTTCATGGTGATTACCCCTATGTAAGTGCCGGTCTGGGCGCCGGCTGATTGGAAATGGTTGATAACGGTTGTTCAGCGGCCGACGGCGTAGCCCTGCATGCCGCGCGGATTCGCGCCGGCGCGCAGCAGCAGGCGGCCGCCCGCGCCGCGTTCGCGGGTGCATGCGCTGATGCGGCCTTCGGACCAGGCCGGTCCGACCTTGACGTCATGGCCGGCCGCGCGCAAGGCCTCGATGGTGGCTTCAGGCAGACGCGATTCCACCGTCAGCCGGTTCAGCGTCTGTGTGCGAGGCCAGAATGAGCCGGGGAAATGGTCGATGTGCCAGGACGGCGCGTCGATCGCTTCCTGCAAGTTCATGCCCATGGCATGGCGCAGGAAGAACCCCACGGTCCATTGGTCCTGCTGGTCGCCGCCCGGCGTGCCGAACGCCATATAAGGTTGCCCGTCGCGCAGCACCAGGCCGGGCGACAGTGTGGTGCAGGGCCGCTTGCCGGGTTGCAGCTGGCCGGGCACGCCCTCGTCCAGCCACGTCATCTGCAAACGGGTCGTCAGCGGAAAGCCCAGCCCCGGCACGACCGGGCTGGACGACAGCCAACCGCCCGACGGCGTGGCGGCCACCATATTGCCGTCGCGGTCGATGACATCGATCTGGCAGGTGTCGCCCACGAAGATTTCGCGCGCGGCCCATTCGGCCACGGGCGGCAAGGCCGCGAAGGTGGGTTCGCCCACGCCAAAGCGCGTGTCCGAGGCAGCCAGCGTGCGGGTCGCGGCGTCCAGGTCGGGCAGGCGCGGCGTCAGGCCGGCCGGGCTGCCGGGACGCAATTCGCGCGAGGCGGTCTCATTGATCAACGCGGCGCGTTCGCGCGCATAGGCGTCGCTCAACAACGCCGTCAGCGGCACCGTGGTGAAGTCGGGGTCGCCATACCAGGCGGCGCGGTCCGCGAAGGCCAGCTTGGCGGCTTCGGCGATGCGGTGCACGAATTGCGGCGAGGTCGGGTCCAGCCCGTCCATGCCCAGGTGCCGCAGCATCGCCAGCTGTTGCAGATGCACCGGCCCTTGCGACCACACGCCGCACTTGGCGACCGTGTAGCGGCCGTACTGTGTGGTGACGGGCTCGTCGTAGGTGGCGCGCCAGTCGGCCATGTCCGCCTTGCGCAGCAGGCCACGGTTGCGTTCGCCTGTCGTGTCGCGCACGGGCTCGTTGGTGTAGTAGGTGTCGATGGCATCGGCGACAAAGCCGCGATACCAGCAGTCCAGCGCCGCGTCGATGCGGCCACGCCGGTCGCTGCTGGCCGCGTGCGCTTCATCCAGGATGCGGCTGTAGGTGGCGGCGATGGCCGGGGTGCGGAACATGGCGTCCGGCGCGGGCACGCGGCCATCCGGCAGCCAGACATCGCGCGAGGTGGTCCATTCGTCACGGAACAGCGCCTGCACGGCCAGCACGGCCTGCGACACGCGCGGCACCAGCGGGAATCCGTCGCGGGCGTAGTCGATGGCCGGGCGCAGCACGTCGGCCAATTCCCAGGTGCCGTAGTCGCGCAACAAGGTCAGCCACGCGCCGAACGCGCCGGGAACCGTGGCGGGCAGCAAGCCGATGCCCGGCACCATCTCGACGCCCAGCGCGCGCATGGCCGCTGGCGTGGCCAGCGCGGGCGCAGGCCCTTGGCCGCACAGCGCGCGCATGCGTTGTTCGTTTTCGCTCCAGAACAGGATGGGCACTTCGCCGCCCGGGCCGTTCAGATGCGGCTCGACAATTTGCAGCGTGAAGCCGCCCGCGACGGCGGCGTCGTAGGCGTTGCCGCCGCGCTCAAGCACGCCCATCGCCACCTGCGACGCCAGCCAATGCGTGGACGACACGACACCGAAGGTGCCGCGAATTTCAGGACGGGTGGTGAAGGATGCGCTCATGGGGCAGCTTGGCGACAGGGGTGGGAACGACCGCAGTATAGGGTCGTGAAATAACTGGAATCATCTTTCTTGGCATGATTCAATAACCGCCTGGTTATAGATTAGCGATCGAGACGCGCATGAGCTGGGACCCCGCCCGCCTGTCCAACCGGTTAAAGCACCGGCATCTGGCCTTGCTGGCCGACATCGCCAGGCATGGGACGCTGACCCGCGTGGCGGCGGCCACCGGCATCAGCCAGCCCGCCGTGACGAAGGCGCTTGCCGAACTGGAAGACATTTTCGGCGGGCCGCTGTTCCTGCGCAGCGGGCGCGGCCTGGCGCCCACGCCGCTGGGCAATCTGGCGCTGGTGCGCGCGCGGCACATGCAAAGCGATCTGGACCTGTGGGCGCGCGAGGTCCAGGCGCTGCATGCCGGCCATTCCGCGCACCTGAATGTGGGCGTGGTGCCGTATGTATCCAGCGCCTTGCTGACCGCAGCCATCAGCCGCCTGCATCAACGCTTTGGCGTCACGCTGACCCTGCACCGCGCCACCACCGATCATCTGGTGCCCATGCTGCGCCGCCACGAGCTCGATTGCATCATCAGCCGCGCGACCTCGACGGTGGCGCTGGACGATCTGATGCACAAGGTGCTTTATCGGCAGCGCCCGCGCCTGATCGCGCATAGCCGCCTGGCGCAGCGGTTGGCGCGGCGCCAACCGGACTGGGCGGCCGTGGCCGCGATGGACTGGGTGCTGCCTGCCTCCAACACGCCCACGCGGCAATTGATCGTTGAACACTTCATCCGCGCCGGCCTGCGTCCGCCGTCGCCCGTGCTGGAAGCCTATTCGACCGACGTCATCGAAGGCATGCTGACGACGAACGAGACCTTGATTTCAGTAGTGCCCGAAGACATCGCGCGCGAGCTTTGCCAGCGCGGCAAGCTGGGCATGCCGCCCTGGGACTTCGGCTGGGAGCTGCCGCCCATCAACCTGATCCGGCGCAAGCGCGAGCAGGCGCTGGCGGCTGAAGAACGCTTCTCGGAAATCCTGCTGGACCTGTGCGCGGATGCGGGCGTGCAGGCCATCTAGCTGCGCATTGCCATGGCATGCCTCGCCATCCTTTCAGCAACAGGCCCACCTACTCGCCAACAACGTCCCGCACGATGCCCAGCAAGGCAGCCGCCGCCACCTCGGGCGCGTCGTCGTTGCGGATACGCTGTACCGCGCAATGCGGCGGCACGGCAAAGCCTTGCGCGGCGCGCGCCAGGCGCTGGCCGATCTGGTCCGCGCTTTCGCGGCCCCGTCCCAGCAAGCGCTGCGCCAGCAGCGCCGGCGTCACGATCAGTTCCACGGCCGTCAACGCGGGATATCGCGCCAGGGCGTCGGGCAGGTGCGCCCGCGAGCCGTTGACGATGACCGTGGCGCCACCCGCCAGCCAGGTATCGATTTCGATGCCGACGCCGTACTGCAAACCATGGCTGGCCCAGCGCAAAGCGAAGCAGCCCAGCGCCGCACGGCGGTCGAACTCTTCCGGCGTCAGCGCCAGCGCATCTTCCGTGCCGGCGCTGTCCCGCGTGATGTAGCGGTGCGCCACCAGCACCGCTTCATGCGCGTGCAGTTGTGCGCGCACCTGCCGCAGCAGCGTGTCCTTGCCGCTGCCCGACGCGCCCATCAGGTAGATCAGCCGCGCGCCGTCGGCCGGCGGCGCGATGGGGGCAGGGCAGGTCATGACGATGCCGTGCCTTGCAACGCAGGTGCGCCGATGGCGTCCACCAACCTGCCATCGAAATGGTAGTGGCGCGCCGCGACAAAATCCGCGCCGGGCTCGGGCTGCACGAAGAGGCTGACGCTCGATACGCGCATTGCCCGGCCACGCAGCGGATCGGCGAAGGCAGCCACGCTGCGCTGCGCATCGATCAAGGCCTGGCCCGTCAGCTTGCCCGTCAGCGTGATGTGAAAGGTATACGTGTCGAACACATAGGGATAGCCCCAGCGCGCCAGCATGGCCTGCTGTTCGGCCGTCAGCGTGTGGGCTTGGCGACGCGCCAGTTCGTCGGCGCTGGGCGGGGCGCGCAGGGCGTCCAGGTCGCGCACCGCCGCATCGGCCAGCGCCTGCATGCGAGTGCGGCCTTGGGTGTCCGTCTGCGCGATGCGCCAGGCCAGAAAGCCACGCAGGGTGTCGCATTCCAGCATGACGTCAAAGGGTGCGATGCCGCGCGCCAGCGCACGTACCGTCGCGTCCAGCGCTTGTGGACTGGCGCCGGGCGCCAGCCGGAAAGGCGGCTTGAGCGTGGCGTGCAGGCCGTAGTGGCGCGGTGCCGTCGTCCAATCGCGCGCGGCGTCGGGTTGGCCGGGCAGGGCAGGCAGCGTCGCGCCCGTGTCCGCGCAGCGGCCCAGCCAGCGGCTGCCGGCGTCGCGCCACGGTCCCGTGGGCGACAGGTACAAGGCGTAGCGATGTGCGAGCGCCATGGTCAGGCCGCCATGCGCTGGCCAAGATCGTCGCCAAATACACCGGTGGCGTAGCGCAATTCACCGCCGACGATGGCGGCCACCACGCGCGGCAGGCCGGGCAACTGGTCGTCCACCACGATGGCGTCGGCAATCAGCCCCGGCGTCAACGCGCCGCGATCCTTCAGGCCCGCCGCGCGCGCCGGATTCATCGACACCAGGTTCCAGGCCTGCGCCAGCGGCAGCACGCCGTCCTGCACCAGCCGCATGACGGCGGCGAGCGGCGCGGGGTAGTAGTAGTCGGACGTCAGGATGTCGCACAGGCCGGCCTGGATCATCTCGGTCGCGCCGGGCGCGCCGGTATGGCTGCCGCCGCGCACGACGTTGGGCGCGCCGAAGACGACCGAGTTGCCCAGGTCGCGCGCCACGCAGGCGGCGTCGCGGGTCAGCGGAAACTCGGCTACGCCGCAGCCCAGCTGATGGTAGTAGCGACGCGTGGCGGCGTCCGGGTCGTCGTGCGAGGCCACCTTGAGGCCGGCCGCTTGCGCGCACACGGTCAGTTCCCGCATGGCGTCGGCCACGGAATCGGCCGCCGACATCGCGGTCCGGATGCGTTGCTGGAAGGTTTCCAGGTCGCACTGCGCGCGATCGGCGTACTGCATCAGCTTGCGCTCATCGCCCAGGCGGCGAGCCATGCCGGGCAGGTGGTCGTTCAAGGCCAGGAAGCGCACGCGGCCGTCGCGGATCCACTGCTGGGCCAGATCCACCCCGGCGATGTGATGGGTCTCGAAGCGCAGGTGCACGTAATGCCGCGCACCCATCATCGGCTTCATGCGGTCCAGCGCGTCGAACATCCGTTCGGCATAGGCCTCGCCGCGCAGGCCGCCTTCCCAGGACAAGGTCACGCCATGGAATTCGGTGGTGATGCCGTTGGCCAGCAACTGGCGGTCCACGTCGAACAACGCGCTGTCATACGGGAAGGTGACACTGGGGCGCGGCATGATGGCGCGTTCGAAGGCGTCGCCATGCAGGTCCACGATGCCGGGCAGCACCAGCAGGCGGCCGGCGTCGAACCAGGGCGCGCCGCGCGCCGGGGCGCTGGCGCCGTCGTCGATCAGCCCCCCACAAAAGCGCAGGCTGGCCTGCTCGACGCCGCGCGGCGTCAGGATGCGTTGGCCTGTGACACCGGCCAGGGGCGAAGGGGCGTGTGAGTTCATTGCGCCAAGTTATCGGTCTTGCATGACAGCCAGATGTCTAGATGAGTGTTGTTGCGATGCAGGCAGCGTTTGCCTGTTGCCGCCGAGCCTGAAAAGCACGGCGGCGGCAGAGCCGGTCAGCCGTCGTCCGCCACCATCAGCTGCACCAGGTCGCCGACGAAGCGGGTGATGCTGTATTGCAACGGCGCCCCGTCCTGATCCACGTTCAGCGCCTCGACCTGCAAGATCGGCCGCGTCTTCGGCTGGCCCAGCAGCCGCGCGGTTTCCGGCGAGGGCAGCGTGGCGGTGATGCGCGACCATTTGCGCGTGTAGTCGCCGATGCCGTAGTGCGCGTAGACCTTCGATATCGAGCGCAGGGCGGTCAGCCGATCGGCAAAATCGGGAAAGCGCTTTTGATCGAAGTAATGTTCCGACGTGCTGATGCTGCGGCTTTCGGCCTTGCCCACGATCTGCACGCGCAGCAGCGCGGCGCTGCGGGGCAGGCCCAGGTGCTTGGCGATATCGGCCACGCGCAGGGTCTGGCTGCCCAGCGCCTCCTGGTGGCCCAGCACGCCCTGGCTGCGCAGGTTTTCAGAAAAGCGCGTGCGCTTGCCGATGGCGTAATCGATGGCGTGTTCCTGCACGAACGTGCCACGCCCCTGCTCGATACGCACCAGCCCGCTTTGCTCCAGCTCGCCCATGGCGCGGCGGATGGTGTGGCGGTTGACCGAAAACTTGGCCGCCAGTTCGGGCTCTGACGGCAGCTGTTCGCCCGCCGTATAGAGCTTGTTGCGGATGTCGTCCGCCAGGGACTCGCCGATTTGCCGCCAGACGGCGATGCCGGAACCTCGTTCAACCATGGGGTGCGCTCTTGCTGTCACATCAGCTTCATGAAGAATGGCTGTGATTGTGCACCATGCGGCGGCGGCCGGATAGGCGCTGCGACGCCGCCGCCACTGTCATCAAAAATTCACGCCAGGCTGTTGAACTTGGATTTGACAGCGCTCATACTTCGTCCAGTCGTCTAGACGTGTAGAGGAAATTATGGATCACTCACAAGCAGGGCAGGATGCGGCCAACGCCCGGCGCGCCGCCTGGATGCGCGTGCTGGCGCTGGCCGATCCGGCCGCGTTGCACGGCGCGTTCAGCGCCTTGGGCAGCGTGCCCGCGCACCAGATGCTGCGCCCCGCGCAGACAGGCATGGCAATGGTGCGGGCCCGCAGCGGCGGTACGGGCGCGCGCTTCAACCTGGGCGAAATGACGGTGACCCGTTGCGCCGTCACGCTGGCCGATGGGGCGGTGGGCGTGGCCTACGTGCAGGGGCGGTCTTTGCGGCACGCCGAGCAGGCGGCCGTGGCCGACGCGCTGTTGCAAATGCCCGATTGGCACGATGCGGTGCAGGAGAAGCTGGTCCAGCCGCTGGCGCGGCAACATGCCGACAAGGTCGAGGCCCAGGCGCGCGTCGCCGCCCAGACCAAGGTCGAATTCTTCACGATGGTGCGAGGCGAGGACTGATATGCAGCCACAGACATCCATGGCGCCCGCCGCCCGGCGCGGCCTCTTGCCCGGCCTGGCCGATCCCGTCAACGACGCGCAAACCACCTTCCGCGCGGCGCTGCGCGCCTTGGCGCATCCCGGCCAGGTCGAGCAGATCACGGCCGAGGCCGGCGTGCCCGCCGGCCTGTCGCCCGCGATGACGGCGCTGCTGCTGACCTTGGTGGACGGCGACACGCCGCTTTGGCTGCCCGAGCAAGTGAGCGATGACGTCGTCGCCTTCCTGCGCTTTCATTGCGGTTGCCCGATAGTGCCGTCGCCCTCGCTGGCGCGCTTTGCCGCCGTGCCCCGAGGCTGCCGCGCGCCCGCGCTGTCGGCCTGCCATCCCGGCGACCCCGCGTATCCGGACCAGTCCACCACCTTGCTGATCGAGGTGGACAAGCTGGCGGCGGACGGCGCGGATCAAGACGTCGTCACCCTGAGCGGCCCCGGCATCCAGACGCGGCGGGCGCTGTCGGTGGCGGGTCTGCCCGAGGGATTCTGGCGCGAATGGCGCCTGAACCAACAACGGTTTCCGCTGGGCGTCGATGTGTTCCTGACGCAAGGCCGGCGGCTTTGTGGATTGCCGCGCACGACGCGCGTGGAGAACTGATATGTATGTCGCCGTCAAAGGGGGCGAACGCGCCATCCTGAATTCCTATCGCATGCTGGACGACTACCGGCGCGGCAACCGCGACGTTCCGGCGTTGAGCCTGGACCAGATCCGCGAGCAGATGCCGCTGGCGGTGTCGCGCGTGATGGCCGAGGGCTCGCTCTACGATCCGCATTTGGCCGCGCTGGCGCTCAAGCAGGCCGCGGGCGATGCGATCGAAGCCGTGTTCCTGCTGCGCGCCTATCGCACGACGCTCTCGCGCCATGGCTATACGCAGCCGATCGACACAGGCGCGATGCGTTTGCAGCGCCGCATTTCGTCGACCTTCAAGGACGTGCCGGGCGGCCAGATCCTGGGCCCCACCTACGACTACACGCAGCGCCTGCTGGACTTCTCGCTGGCCGCGCAGCACGAGTCCGACGCGCTGCCGCCAGCGGGCGAAGCCTTGGACAGCGCCATGCCGCGCGTGACCGACCTGCTGGCGCACGACGATCTGATCGACGCCGAACCCGTGCCCGAGGGCGACCCCGAGCCCTTCGACCTGACCCGCCAGCCCCTGGAATTTCCGGCCTCGCGCGCCGCGCGCCTGCAAAACCTGGCTCGCGCCGACGAAGGCTTCCTGCTGTCGATGGGTTATTCCACGCAGCGCGGTTATGGCAACACCCATCCCTTCGCGGCCGAGATCCGTTACGGCACGCTGGAAGTGCAGATGGTGGTGGAAGAACTGGGCTTTGCCGTCACGGTAGGGGAGATCGAAATCACCGAATGCCAGATGGTCAGCCAGTTCGCCGGCAACGCCGAAGACGGCCCGAAGTTCACGCGCGGCTACGGCCTGAGCTTCGGCTACGGCGAACGCCGCGCGATGTCGATGGCGCTGGTGGATCGCGCACTGAAAGCCCAGGACCTGGGCGAACGCGCGGATTCTCCCGCCAATGATCATGAATTCGTGCTGTATCACAGCGATAACGTCGAGGCGTCCGGTTTCACGCAGCACTTGAAACTGCCGCACTACGTGGACTTCCAGGCCAACCTGGAACTGCTGCGACGCCTGCGCGCCGACCGCCAGACGCCGCAACCCGCTCACAGCGATTTGATGGATGAGGCGGTTTCCCAATGACCATGCCCATGAACTTGCAAACCAACTCGCAAACGAACGCCCAAGCGGACCGCCACGCCGCCCCGGTCGAACGCGACGAGCACTACAACTTCGCGTATCTGGACGAATCCACCAAGCGCATGCTGCGCCGCGCCTTGCTCAAGGCGGTGGCCATCCCCGGCTATCAAGTGCCGTTCGGCAGCCGCGAAATGCCGCTGCCCTATGGCTGGGGCACGGGCGGCATCCAGGTCACCGCCGCCATCATCGGCCAGGACGATGTGCTCAAGGTGATCGACCAGGGCTCGGACGACACGACCAACGCCATCAACATCCGCCGCTTCTTCGGCCGCGTCACGGGCGTGGCCACTACGCAGTCCACCACCGAGGCCAGCATCGTGCAGACGCGCCATCGCATCCCCGAGACGCCGCTGCGCGAAGGGCAGGTGATGGTGTTCCAGGTGCCGATTCCCGAGCCCCTGCGCTGGCTCGAACCCAGCGAGACCGAAACGCGCACCATGCATGCGCTGGCCGAATATGGCGGCATGCACGTCAAGCTGTACGAAGACATCGCGCAGCACGGCCACATCGCCACCACCTACGACTACCCCGTCATCGTCAACGGGCGCTACATGATGCGGCCTTCGCCCATCCCCAAGTTCGACAACCCCAAGCTGGACGGCAGCCCCGCGTTGATGCTGTTCGGCGCGGGGCGTGAGAAGCGCGTCTACGCGGTGCCGCCGTATACCTCGGTCAAGAGCCTGGACTTCGACGATCACCCCTTCACCGTCGAAACCTGGACCGAATGCTGCGACCTGTGCGGCTCGCGCGACAGCTATCTGGACGAGATCATCCTGGACGACGCCGGCACGCGCCGCTTCGTGTGTTCGGACACCGAATACTGCAACCACCGCCAAGCGCGGCAACCCGACAGCGAGGCCGCCGCATGAACGCGCATCCATTGCTTTCCGTGCGCAAGCTGACCCGCACCTGGGACGGCGTGCACGGCTGCCGCGACGTCAGCTTCGACCTGTATCCGGGCGAAGTGCTGTGCATCGTCGGGGAATCCGGCTCGGGCAAGAGCACCTTGCTGTCGGCGCTGTCTCATCAGACCCCGCCCGATGCCGGCAGCGTCTGGTATGACACCCGCGACCAGGGCTTCATCGATCTTGCCGGGCTGCAAGGCGCGCGGCTGCGGCTGTTGTCGCGCACCGATTGGGGCTTCGTGCGGCAGAACGCGCGCGACGGGCTGCGCATGCAGGTCAGCGCGGGGGCCAATATCGCCGAGCGGCTGATGGCCGTGGGCGATCGGCACTATGGCGATCTGCGCGCGGTGGCCGGCAACTGGCTGCAAAAGATGGAAATCGACGTGGGCCGGCTGGACGATACGCCGGTGTCGTTTTCCGGCGGCATGCAGCAGCGTTTGCAGATCGCCCGCAACCTGGTCACGCATCCGCGCCTGGTGTTCATGGACGAGCCCACGGCGTCGCTGGACGTGTCCGTGCAGGCGCGCCTGCTGGACCTGCTGCGCCAATTGGTCACCGATCTGCGGCTGGCCGCCATCGTCGTCACGCATGACCTGGCCGTGGCGCGCCTGCTGGCGCATCGCACGCTGGTGATGCGCGGCGGCGTCGTGGTGGAAAGCGGGCTGACCGACCAGATTCTTGACGATCCCCAACACCCCTACACCCAGTTGCTGGTGTCTTCCATCTTGCAGAGCTGAACATGCGCGCATCCATTCCCATGATCGAGGTGCGGGGCCTGGTCAAGAGCTTCACCCTGCACAACCAGGGCGGCCTGCGGCTGCCCGTGCTGGACGCCGTGGACCTGACCGCGTCCAGCGGCGATTGCCTGGTGCTGGCGGGCCCGTCGGGCACCGGCAAGAGCACCTTGCTGCGCTGCCTGTACGGCAATTACCTGGCCACGCAGGGCAGCATCCGCGTGCGTGATGGCGACGATTGGGTCGAACTGGTGGGCGCGCCCGAGCAGCGCATCCTGGCGCTGCGCCGTGACGTCATCGGCTATGTCAGCCAATTCCTGCGAGTCATTCCGCGCGTGTCGGCGCTGGATGTGGTGGCCGAGCCGCTGCGCATGGCGGGCGTGGACGCGGACGCCGCGCGCGAGCGGGCTGGCGCGTTGTTGCAGCGGCTGAATGTGCCGCCGCGTCTGTGGGGCCTGGCGCCCGCCACGTTTTCCGGCGGTGAGCAGCAGCGGGTGAATATCGCGCGCGGTTTCATCGCGCAGCATCCGATCCTGTTGCTTGATGAGCCCACGGCATCGTTGGACGCCGATAACCGGCGCGTGGTGATCGCGCTGATCCATGAAGCCCTTGCTGCGGGTCGATGCCTGCTGGGCATTTTCCACGATGCCGAGGTGCGCGACGCCGTCGCCACCCAGACCCTGGCGCTGCGCCCCGCGCCGTCCATGAGCCCCACCCTGGAACCGACATGCCAAGCTCATATCTGACCCATGCCCGCGTGATCCTGCCCGACCGCGTGCTGGAGAACAGCGCCGTGCTGATCGAGGATGGCCGCATCCAGGCCATCGAGCCGGACGGCGCAAGCGCCGAGCGTGTGATCGACCTGCAAGGCCAGACCCTGATGCCCGGCTTGATCGACCTGCATTGCGATGCCATCGAAAAGGAAGCCGAACCGCGTTCGCGCGTGCTGTTTCCGTTGGACTTCGCGGTGGCGCAGGTTGACCGCCGCAATGCCGCTGCCGGTATCACCACGCCGTTTCATGCACTGTCGTTTGCCAACAATGAATGGGGCGTGCGCAACAACGAGACGGCGGCGCAGGTGGTGCGCGCGCTGCGCGCTTTCCGCCAGCACAGCCTGGTGGACAACCGTGTGCATTGCCGCTATGAAGTCACCGACGAAACTTCCGTGCCGGTGCTGCAAGCGCTGATGGAAGAGGGCGCGGTGGACCTGCTTTCCGTCATGGATCATTCGCCCGGACAGGGGCAGTTCAAGACGCTGGAATCCTATCTGCAATACATGATGGGCAATCATGCGATGAGCCGCGAGCAGGCGGAAGAGGCGGCCCATGCGAAGACGCGCGCCAAGGACGGCGCGGTGACGCGCGTGCAGGCGCTGTTGGCGCATGCGCAGGCACGCGGCATCGCCACGGCCAGCCATGACGATGATTCCGTGCAACGCATTGCCACCATGCGCAACCTGGGCGTGTCGATGAGCGAATTTCCCATCACGCTGGACACGGCGCGCGCTGCGGTCTCCTGCGGGCTGCCGACCATACTTGGCGCGCCGAACGTGCTGCGCGGCCAAAGCCAGAGCGGGTCGATGCGAGCCATAGACGCGATCCGTGCGGGCGTGGCCAGTTGCCTGTGCTCGGACTATCAACCGTCTACGCTGATCGCCGCCGCTTTCGCCGTTGCGGCGCAAACCGACCTGAGCTGGCCACAAGCCATCGCGCTGGTCACGGCCAACCCCGCCGACGCCTGCGGCCTGTCCGACCGGGGCCGGATCGCGGTGGGCCAGCGGGCCGATCTGGTGGCCGTGGCCCAGGTGGGCGCATTGCCGCTGATCAGTCACACCTGGTCGGCTGGCCGGCTGGTATTCTCCACGCACTATCTGCCGACGCGTTCGCACGCGGCGGCGGCCCCCGAGCCGCAATGCGCGGCGGCCTGAGCCGCTGGCGGCGTCTTTCTGGAGTTCCGCGATGAATCCGATCGTGATAGCGGTGGCGCTGGGCGCCACGCACGCGTTCAGCAAACCGGTCGTGCCCACGATCATGTTGCTGCGGGGGCTGGGCGTCGAAGGCGACGCGCACCATGGGGTCACCGTCAAGCATCGATCGCGCGTGCGCGTCGACCCCACGCAGCCGAATCTGCGTCAGGTGCATCTGATCCAGGCCGAACTGCATGACGAGCTTCAACTGGCCGGCTTCAACGTGGCCGAGGGCACGATGGGCGAAAACATCACCACGCGCGGCATCGACCTGCTGGCCTTGCCGCGCGGGGCGCGCCTGCGCATCGGCGAGGACGCCGTCATCGAGATCACCGGGCTGCGCAATCCTTGCGTGCAACTGGATCAATATCAGAAAGGTCTGACGGCGGCGGTGTTGGGCCGCAACCCCGATGGCAGCCTGCAACGCCGCGCCGGCGTGATGGCGATCGTGATAGAAGGCGGGGCGGTAACCCCGGGCGACGCCATCCGCACCGAGCTTCCTGCACTGCCGCATTTACCCCTGGATCGGGTGTAGAGGCAAAAACATCGCGCGCGGCCACAGACGGGTCGCCGCGCATCTGGTTAAATGGCGAAAGGCGTAACGGCCTGAGGCGCAGCCGATACTTTTTCGGCTCGCCATCCATTTTTCCGGAGCGCGCGATGGCACGATTCAATTTCAACCAAGACCCCGAAGAACCCGATCTGTGGGCGGCCGAAAATGTGCCCGCTGGCAACGGCCGGCCTCCCATCCACGTCATGATCCAGACGGATGGCGAAGAACCCGACAGCGGCGCGTCCAAGGTGGTCAAGGCAATCATCGACAATCTGGACGATCACATCCTGGCGGCGGCCGAGTTCCTGCTGGATAACTATTCCTACGAGCACTACAAGAAGCTCGGCCTGGAAGACGACCAGCTGCTTCAGGAAGAAACCGCCGAAGCCATGGCCGAAAAGGCCGTGTTGCGCGCGTTGTGGCTGTTCGACGAAGACGGCGACGGCTATGAACTCTGGTTCACGCTGCCCTGGGACTCCGTCCACACCTACGACGTTGAATTCGAAGACGGTACGCCGGTGTCCTGCTCGGTCAACGACTGACACCTGCATTGCGCTTCATGCGGTCCATAGCGGGTCCCTGGTGGACCCGCTTGTCGTTTGCTTTATTCATTATGGGCGCGACAAACCCTGGTGACGGGTCAGAACCTGACAGCCAGCTAACACCTACTTGACCAGCTCAAACGTTGTCGACATCGCTTCTCCCAGCGATTCGTCGTAGCGGTAGCGCAGCTTGATCGGCTTGCCCAGGCGTATCTGGCCGGGCGGCGTGTCTTGTAGCGACACGTCGAGTTCGCGGTTCACGAATTCCGTGCAGTCGGTGTCCGCGCGCGCGCCCTCGGGGATGGCGGCCGCCTTCACCTTGATTCGAAACGTGGTTTGAGACAGCGCCGTACCGTCGGTGCGGCTTTGCCGCATCTGCAAGGCCGGCGTGGTGACCGTGCCTGCCAGGTCGCACGAGATGCGGGTCCAGGCGTGGGCGGCGGGCGTCGCGGCCAGCAGCGCAATGGCTGCCAGGATGCCGCGCAAGGATAGAGATGTCATGGCATGCATGAGGCGGGGGCGCTGCCAGACGCGCCGCGCCGCCGGGTCAAGAACGAGAGATGCCTATGTTGCTCCCGCCCTTGCGGCGCGGTCAAGCAGTCGCGTCGTCGCCCGCGTCCGACTCTTGCGGTCGGTCATCTTCCAGCTTGGCGATTACAGCGGTGGCCAGACTGTTGCCGACCACATTGGTCGCCGTGCGGCCCATGTCGAAGAATTGATCGATGCCCATGATCAGCAGCAGTCCGGCTTCCGGCAAATGGAACATCGGCAACGTGGCGGCCACGACCACCAGCGACGCGCGGGCCACGCCGGCCATGCCCTTGCTGGTCACCATCAGCACCAGCAACAGCGTCAATTGCTGCGCAAAGCTCATCTGGATGTTGTAGGCCTGTGCAATGAACAGCACGGCGAACGACTGATACATCATCGAGCCGTCCAGATTGAACGAATAGCCCAGCGGCAACACGAAACCCGAAATGCGCTTGGATACGCCAAACCGTTCCAGCGCTTCGATGGTTTTCGGATAGGCCGATTCGCTGCTGGCGGTGGAAAAGGCCAGCAGGGTCGGTTCCTTGATCAAACCCCCCAGGCGGCGCGTGGACTTGCCCAGGAACAGATAGCCGACGCCGAACAGAATGGCCCACAGCAGCGCCAGGCCCAGGTAGAACTCGCCGATCAGCTTGCCGTAGCTGACCAGCACGCCCAAGCCTTCGGTGGTGATGGCGGCGGCCATGGCGGCGAACACGCCCAGCGGCGCAAAGCGCATCACGTAGTCGGTCACGCGGAACATGATCTTGGCCAGCTCGTCGATCATGGTGTAGATCGTGTTGTGGCCCTTGCCGCGAATGAACGACAGCGCGGCGCCGAAAAACAGCGAGAACACCAGGATCTGCAGGATCTCGTTGTTGGCCATGGCTTCGGCGATGCTCTTGGGGAACACGTGCGCGATGAACGCCTTGAGCGTGAAGTCACCCGTTTTCAGGCCCGACGTGATGCCGGTGTCCGGAATGGCCAGGTTCATGTGCGCGCCGGGCTGAAACAGATTGACCAGCAGCAGGCCCAGCAATAGGGACACCGCCGAGGCGGCGATGAACCACACCATGGCGCGCAGGCCGATGCGGCCCACCGCGTTGGCGTCGCTCATGCTGGCCAGCCCCGACACCAGCGTGGCGAAGACCAGCGGCGCGATGATCATCTTGATCATGCGCAGGAAGATATCCGTGACCAGGCTGAAGTAAGAGGCGATCTGCGCCGCATGCGTGGCGTCTTGCGCCGTTTTGTTGCAGAGGTAGCCCACCACGACGCCCAGCACCATGGCGATGCCGATGTAACGCGTCAGCTTCTTTGTATTCATGATCAAAACGGAAACGAGGGACCTGTCGCTCGGCCCGCAGTCGGGGCGTGGCCCGCCGGCATGGGGCGAGGCAGGACGGGGTCCGGTGAGACGAATATGCCAGGGTCCCCAGAGTGCGGGTTTTCCCTTGGGGCGCGATGTTAACGCTGCAAACCTGACAGTTAGTTGTCAGTTTGGGGGCGGATCAGGGGGCGATTCCCAAGGCGCGGGGCGATGAAAGCGGGATACGTTTGGTATCAATATTCCGCTCTCGCCGGTACGTCGCCGGCCATGCCAGAATGGGCCCGCTCCGGCGTCACCAGACGGCCAGGGGCGCAACGATAAGAACCGGCCCCGACCGGGGCGATAAAAGGAGACAAGGCAATGCCGAAACGCGAATTGTCCGAGCTGGCGTCCGGGTACTCGTACCTGGAAGGGTTGCGATGGCACGAGGACCGCTTGTGGGCGTCGGATTTCTATACCGGACAGGTGATCGCCGTGGATCTGGCCGGCAAGGTCGAGACGATCTGCCACGTGCCGGAGCAGCCCTCGGGCCTGGGCTGGCTGCCCGATGGCCGCTTGCTGATCTCATCCATGAAAGACCGCAAGGTGCTGCGTCGCGAGACGGATGGCACGCTGGCCGTGCATGCCGACCTGTCGGCGCTGACGGGTGGCCATATCAATGACATGGTGGTGGACGCCGAAGGCCGGGCCTATGTGGGCAATTTCGGCTTTGACCTGATGGCGGGCGCGCCGGTCGCGACAACCACGCTGGTGAAGGTCGACACGGACGGCGTGGCGCAAGTGGTGGCCGATGGGCTGTGCTTTCCCAACGGTTCGTTCATCACCGCCGATGGCAAGACGATGATCGTCAACGAAACCTTCGGCAACCGGATTTCCCAATTCGACATCCTCGCCAACGGCGCGCTGGGTCCCCGGCGCGATTGGGCCAACTTCGGCGCCTTGCCCGACAGCGATGACCTGTCGGTGCTGATCGCGGCGTCGGCCATCGGCCCCGATGGTGGCGCGCTGGATGCGGAAGGCGCGGTGTGGGTGGCGGACGCCATCGGCAAACGCATCGTGCGGGTCGCGCGCGGCGGCCAGATTCTTGAGCAGATCGACACCGGCGAGCTGGGCATCTTTGCCGCGGCGCTGGGCGGGCCCGACGGCCGCACCTTGTTCATGGCCGCGGCGCCGGACTTCATCGAAGCCAACCGCCGCGCCAACCCCGAGGGGCGAATTCTGATGACCCGGGTAGACGTGCCGCACGCCGGCCGCCCCTGATGCCCCGATAGCCTACTTCGGCGCCAGCCAGGCGTCGGCGTAGGTATCCACCGCACCCAGGCCCGTGGTGATGGCGCCATGCACGCGCTTGTCCAGGAAGGTGGAATAGTTGGTGTCGTCGATCCAGGCCAGCGGCACCTCTTCGGCAAGGATCTTCTGCACTTCGGTGTACAGGCGCTGGCGTTCCTCGTCCGTGGGCGCGGTGGCGGCCTGATCGAACAGCTCGTCCACTTTGGGATTGCGGTACTGCGACGTGTTGGTGAACGCCAACCCCTTTTTGATGTTGCTGCTGACGTACGTGCGCGACACGCCAATCGCCGGGTCGCCGTACTGGAAGACGCCGTTGTACGCCATGTCGAAATCCCAGTTGCCCATGCGCGTCGTCCAGCCGCCGACATCGGTGCTTTCGATGTCGATCACGATGCCCACCTTGCCCAGGCTTTGCTTCGTATATTCGGCGATGCGGCGCTGCATTTCGCCGTACGGGTTCGGGATCAGCCCCAGTTTGACGCGGACGCCCTTGGCGTCGGGTTTCAGGCCCATCTCATCGAGCAGGGCGATCGCCTTTTTTGGATCGTAGGGATATTGCTTGATGTCGGCGTCGTGGAAGCGCGTGTTGCTGTGGAACGGACCGGTCGATACGGTGCCCATGCCGAACATGATGCGCTTGGCGATGAAGTCGCGGTCGATGGCGTACATGACGGCCTGCCGGAAGCGCTTGTCGTCCATCGGCTTGCGCGCGCCGTTCATTTCAATCCAGTGCAGCGTGGACCAATACTCGTAGCCCTTTTGCGTGACGTTGATGTGCGCGAGTTTCGATACGCGCGGCATGTCGAAGGGTTCTATGTCTTGCAGCCACGCCTGCTGCACGGTGCGCTGTTCCAGCGCCAGACGCCGCGACGCGGCATCCGGGATGACGCGGTAGGTGATGCCGTCCAGGTACGGCCGGCCTTCCTTCCAATAATGCTCGTTCTTCACCAGCTCGATATACGACCCGCGCTCCCAGCGTTTGAACTTGAACGGTCCGGTGCCGATCGGTGCGTTGTTGTGCGGGTTCTGCGCCATCGGGGTGTCGACGTCGAACAGATGCTTGGGCAGGATCACGCCGCCGCCGATGTCGAACGCGTACAGAAAAGCCGAGTAGCGTTCCTTCAGCTTGAACACCACAGTGTGTTCGTCGGGCGCTGTGATGTCCTGGATGTAGCGCATCAGCGAGCGCGTGCGCGGCGTGTTGGCCAGCACCTGTTTGTAGGAAAACAGCACGTCGGCCGAGGTGAAGGGCTTGCCGTCGTGCCATTGCGCCTTGGGCTGCAAATGGAAGGTGTAGGTCAGCTGGTCATCGGACACGTCCCAGGATCTAGCCAGGCTGGGCAGCGGCTTCAAGTCGAAGGAATAGGTCAGCAGGCTCTCGTAGACCTTGCCCGCCACCATCTGGGTGGTGCCGACCTGCTGCATGGCGACGTTCAGGTTGGGCGGCTCGGGATTCAGGATTGCGGTCAGCACGCCGCCGTATTGCGGTGCGGCGTCAGCGCCCGGGGAGGGCGAAGCAGGAGTAGCAGCGGCAGGCGTGGCGACAGAAGCGGCGACAGAAGCGGCGACGATAGCGACAGCAGCCAGCAGGCCCTGCGTCAGGGCGCGGCGGACGATATTGCACTTCAAGGCAAACCTCCTTGGGTTTTAGGTATCACATATTGATACTGAAGAATCCAAGGGGCTTATGGTGCAGCAGTGCGCCGGTCGGCGCAAGGCGGCCGGCGCTAGGGATTTCCCGTGAACCAGGGGGCGGCGCCGTGATTCCGTCCGGCGCCGATGTCGCGGCGGATGCAGCGCTGGCCGCGCTGATCGATACCGCGATGGACTCCGCCCTCAGTTGCGATTCGGCCGGCCGCTCAATGCGCGCGCCGCCGAGATGGCCAGCGAACTGAAGCGCTGCGAGAAAGACTCGAGCGTCCATTCGGCCAGCAGGCCCGAGATATGTATGGCGGCAATGGGACGGCCGGTGTGGTCGACGACGGCGCTGCCCAGCACGATCTCGCCCACCATGCTTTCTTCCAGGCAGATGGCGTAGCCCTGCACGCGCGCTTCGCGCACGCGCTGGCGGATCACGTCCGGGTCGGTGATGGTCTTGGCGGTCAGCGGACGCATGTCGCTGCGCGCCAGAATGTCATCGACTTCGTCATCCGCCAGGTGCGACATGATGGCGCGGCCGCCCGACGAAGAGAACGTGGGCATGCGGCGCCCGACAAGGGTGGCATAGAAGGTCTGGCGCTTGCTCTGGCGGCGCAGCGCATAAACGATGGTCAGGTCGTCGAACAGGCTCAGGTCGACCCGTTCGCCGCATTCCTGCTGCAACTGTTCCAGGATGGGCGTTGCGCGTTCCAGCAGGGGATGGCCGCGCAGGAAATCAAAGGTCCGGTCCAGGATCTTCTTGCCCAGCACGTAGCCGCGCTGGTTGCTGCCGCGTTCCAGATACCCCAGCGCGACAAGCGTGTGCAGCATGCGCTGGGTCGAGCTGCGGTCCAGGCCGGACAGCTCGGTGAGTTCGTTCAGGCTGAGTGGGCCGGGGTGATTGGAGAAAGCCTCCAGGATGCCGAAGCCTTTCGCCAGGGATTGGTTGAACCGGGTCTCGGTTGTGGCCATGTTGATGTACTCCAGTTTCTTTTTTGTCTGCGTGGCGTTGGATCGGCGTGGGGCTTATTCGCACGCGGATACGCACTGTAGTGGCAATCGTTTTCTGCCAGGGCTAGGGAAATCACCCATGGTTTCCGTCTTGCCCCGCAATTGTGCGAACTCTATCATGCCAAATATAGATATTTAAGTATCAACTATTGATACCTAAGAAATCAACGAGTTCACAACCGACAAGGGGAATGCAATGAGCAGCGCCGTAGCAGCCAGCCTGGACCAGGCCCGTATCGCCGAAGCCGTCAACCAGCTCCGCCAGTACATGACCGACACGCTGACCGGATTCGTCCAGTGCCGCAGCCTGCCCGGGCAGGAAATGTCCGCCGCCGAATTCCTCGAAGGCGCCTTGGCGGATCTGGGCCTTGCGTCCGAGCGTATTGTGCTGCGCACCGAAGAACTAAAGAACCTGCCGCTGTATTCGCCCGCCTGCTGCCCGGACGGCGGGCGCTACAACGTGCTGGCGCGCCACGAACCGCGCAGCGCGGGCGGGCGCGCGCTGCTGTTCAACGGCCACCTGGACGTGGTGCCCACCGGCCCGCACGAACTCTGGGACCCGGCGCCGTTCAGCGGCGAGCTGCGCGACGGCTGGCTGTACGGTCGCGGCGCAGGCGACATGAAGGCGGGCATCATCTGCGCGCTGGCCGCCTTCAAGGCATTGCAGGACCTGGGCGTGCAGCCCGCGGGCGCCGTCGGCTTCAACGGCGTGCTGGAAGAGGAAAACACCGGCAATGGCACGCTGGCCACGGTGTCGGCGCTGCAAAGCGCCATCGCCGCCGCCAAACTCAGCGCGTTCGACGCGGTGGTCATTCCCGAACCCACGCACGAACGCATGATGAGCGCGCAGTTGGGCGTGTACTGGATGTACGTGGATGTCGTGGGTCGCCCGGCGCATGCCGCCTACATGACCACGGGCGTGAACCCGGTCGAAACCGGCCTGCGCATCGTCGATGCCATGAAGCAGCTGGAACATGAATGGAACCTGCCGGAAAACCGTCACCCGGCCTATCGCGAGCACGCCCACCCGATCAATTTCAATCTGGGCCAGATCCACGCCGGTGATTGGAATTCTTCCGTGCCCAGCGTCTGCACGCTGGGCATGCGCATCGCGTGCTACCCCGACATGACGATCGACGCGGCCAAGGAACTGGTCGAAAAGCGCATCCGCGCCGTCCAGGCCAGCCTGACCGACAGCGACGTGCGCATCGACATCCGCTACGAAGGTTTCCACGCGCCCGGCTGCGAATACGACCTGGACGTGCCCGCCATGCAATTGTTGGCAGACGCCCACCGCCGCGTCACAGGCGAAGCGCCGCAGCCCACGGCGCTCACCGCCACCACCGACGGCCGCCACTTCCGCTTGATGATGGACGTGCCGGTCACCTGCTACGGCCCCAAGGTGCAGAACGTGCACGGTTTCAACGAATGCGTGTCGGTGGACAGCATGGTGCGTGTTGCGACTGCGCTGGCGCTGTTCATGCACGACTGGTGCGGCGTGGAACCGCTGCAAGCCTGAGCCTGAAGGCGGCGCTGTTCCTGCTGACGGCCTTGTGCCGCTGTTGTCCCGCCGCCTTGCTTTCGCCATCTTCAACCTTACGGAATTCCTGCCATGACATTCCCGATCGCCCGGCGCGCCCTGGCGCGCGCCACGCTGGCCGCCGCCAGCCTGTTGACCCTGTCCGTATCCGTCGCGCAAGCCGCCGACACGCCGCAATATGGCGGCGTTCTGACCGCCATCGTCAGCCCCGAGCCGCCCACGCTGAACGTGGCCGTGCAGCAAGTGGCCAGCACGCAACTGGTTGCGGGCAAGATCTTCGAAAGCCTGTTGACCTATTCCTTCGACCTGAAGCCGCAGCCCGGCCTGGCCAAGTCATGGGACGTGTCTGCCGACCGCCTGACCTACACCTTCCACTTGCAGCCCAAGGTGCAGTGGCATGACGGCAAGCCCTTCTCGTCTGACGACGTGGTGTTCACCTACACCAAGGTGCTGGCCAACACGCCGCGCACGCGCACGCTGATGACCAACGTGCAGGAAGTGTCGGCGCCGGATGCGCAGACGGTCGTCTTCAAACTCAAGCAGCCGTACTCGGCATTCCTGTACGCGTTCGATATCGGCGGCGGCGCCATCCTGCCCAAGCATCTGTACGACGTCGATGCGGCCGTGGGCCAGAACCCGAACAACAACGCGCCGATCGGCACCGGCCCGTTCAAGTTCAAGCGCTGGGAACGCGGGTCCTACATTGAATTGGTGAAGAACGAACACTACTGGAAGGAAGGCCGGCCCTATCTGGACGGCATCACCTACCGTGTGATTCCCGATTCCGCGTCGCGCCGCGTGGCGTTGGAACAAGGCACCGTGCTGCAAGCCTGGCTGCAAGACATCGAGCCCGTCGATGTGGCGCGCATCGCCAAGCTGCCGACCATCAATCAAACCCACAAAGGGTATGAATACTGGTCGACCATGCAGTGGATTGAATTGAACGGCGGCCGCCAGCCGTTTTCCGACAAGCGTTTCCGTCAGGCGCTGATGTATGGCATCAACCGCCAGTTCATCGTCGACAAGATCATGTTCGGGTCGGGCACGGTGGCAACCGGCCCCATTCATCACAACACGCGCTTTTATGACGCCAACGTCAAGAAGTATCCCTATGACCCCAAGCAGGCCATCGCGCTGCTGGATGAAATGGGCTTGAAGCCGGACGCCAAGGGCGTGCGCGCCACGGTAGGCCTGATCCCGCTTCCCTACGGCGAAATGCCGCGCCGCACCGCCGAATACATCAAGCAGAACCTGGCGAAGATCGGCGTGGCCGTCAACATCGAAAGCACGGACGTGGGCGGTTGGACCAGCCGCGTGGGAAATTGGGATTTCGACATGGGCGCCAACGGTGTGTTCCAGTACGGCGACCCGGCCATCGGCGTGTCGCGCACCTACCTGGGCAGCAACATCAAGAAGGGGCTGATGTTCAGCAATACCTCGCAGTACAACAACCCCAAGGTCGACGAACTCTTCAACGCCGCCGCCACGGCCGCCACCGATGAAGAGCGCCAGAAACTGTACAGCGAAGTGCAGCGCATCCTGGTCGACGACGTGCCGGTGCTGTGGCTGGCCGACACCAACTACTCGACCTTGCTGAACAAGCGCGTGCATGACGCGGTGACGACGGCGCTGGGTGTGGTGGACACGCAAAGCGACACCTGGCTGTCCAAAGAATGAAAAGGGTCGGCAAATTCCTGGCGAACCGGGTGGTCAAGAGCGTACTGGTTCTGCTGATGATCGCGCTCTTCAACTTCTTCCTGGTGCGCGCGGCGCCGGGCGACCCGGCCGAAATCCTGGCGGGGCAGTCCGGAGCGGTGGACGCCGAGTTCATCGAAAAGCTGCGTCAGGAATTCGGGCTGGACAAACCCATTCCCGTGCAGCTGGGGCATTACCTGAAGAACGTCGCCACGTTCGATCTGGGCTACTCCTATCGGCAGCAGGCATCGGTCTCCAGCCTGATCCTGCAACACCTGCCGGCGACGTTGCTGCTGACCTTGTCGGCGTTCGCGTTCGCGTTGCTGGCGGGCGTCAGCCTGGGTACGCAGGCGGCGCTGCGGGTAGGCAAATGGGGCGACACCGTCATCACCACGCTATCGATGCTGGCCTACGCCACGCCCCTGTTCTGGGTGGGCCTGATGCTGGTGCTGCTGTTCTCGGTCAATCTGGAATGGCTGCCGGCCTTCGGCTATGAAAGCGTCGGCGCCAACCTGACGGGGCTGGCGCGCGTGGCGGATGTGGCCAAGCACCTGCTGCTGCCGGCGCTGACATTGGGCATGTTCTACATGGCTGTGTACGCACGGCTGACGCGCGCATCGATTCTTGAAATCAGCCAGCTGGACTTTGTCAAGACCGCGCGCGCCAAGGGCTTGTCCGAACGCACTGTCATCGTGCGCCACGTGCTGCGCAACGCGCTGTTGCCCGTCATCACCTATGCGGGCATCCAGGCGGGCGGTCTCATCGGCGGTTCGCTGCTGGTGGAAACCGTGTTTGCGTGGCCCGGCATCGGGCGGCTGGCGTTTGACGCGTTGATCCAGCGCGACTACAGCGTGCTGTTGGGCGTGTTCTTCGTGGCCTCGTTGATCGTGGTCGTCGTCAACCTGATCACCGACATTCTGTACACGGTGGCGGACCCCAGGATCGAACTGAAATGAAAGCGTTCATGCAATCGTTCTGCCGCAACAAGGGCGGCATCATGGGCCTGATAGTGCTGGGGCTGGTGACGCTGATGGCCGTCACCGCCAGTTGGGTATTTCCCGACAGCCCGTGGGACATCATCAACGGCCCCTTCATGCCGCCGCTGTCCGACGGCGCGTTGCTGGGCACCGACACGCTGGGCCGCGATATCGCCACCGGCATCGCGTATGGGTCCCGCGTGACGCTGGTGCTGGCGGCCGTGTCCACCGCGGTATCCATACTTGTGGGCATCACGGTCGGGGCGTTGGCCGGCTTCTATGGCGGCCGCGTGGATCAGGCCATCGTCGGCTTCATCGAGCTGTTCCAGACCATTCCCAGCTTCTTTCTTGCGGTGGTGCTGGTGGCGATCCTGACGCCCAACATGGCTACCGTCATCTTCGCGATCGCGGTGGTGTCGTGGCCGCCGCTGGCGCGGTTGGTGCGGGCCGAATTCATGAGCCTGAAGAATCGTGAATTCGTGCAAGCCGCCATGCTCGCCGGGCAATCGAACCTGCGCATCATCCTCACGCAGATCCTGCCCAACAGCCTGTCGCCCGTGATCGTGTCGGGCTCGCTGATGATCGCCAGCTCGATCCTGCTGGAATCGGCCCTGAGCTTTCTGGGCCTGGGCGACCCGAACGCCATGACGTGGGGCTACATCATCGGCGCGTCTCGCAGCGTGTTGCGCGACGCGTGGTGGATGAGCGTGTTTCCGGGCGTGGCGATTCTGCTGACGGTGTTGTCCCTGAACCTGATCGGCGAGGCGCTGAACGATGCACTGAACCCCAAGCTGGCCCGCCGGAGGACGACCTGATGACTACCGACCACAACAGCGCGCTGCTTGAAATCCGCGACCTCAGCGTCGCCGCCGCCCACGGCGGGCCGACGGTGGTGCGGGGCGTGTCCTACACCGTCAACCGCAATGAGATCCTGTGCGTGGTGGGCGAATCCGGTTCCGGTAAATCCGTGACGGCGCACGCCATCATGGGCTTGCTGCCGGCCGATCAACTCAACATTACGCAAGGGCAGATTCTCTACAGCGGACGCGATCTGGTCGGCATGTCCGCCACCGATTGGTACGGCCTGCGGGGCCGCTGCTTCGGCATGGTGTTCCAGGAACCCATGACGGCGCTCAATCCCATCATGCGTGTGGGCCGGCAGGTCGACGAGGTGCTGGAGCGTCACACCAACCTGAGCGCCGCCGCACGCAAGCAACGCGTGCTGGAACTGTTCGCGCAAGTGCTGCTGCCCGATCCGCAAGCCATGTACGACGCGTTTCCGTTTCAGTTGTCGGGCGGGCAGCGGCAACGCGTGGTGATTGCGATGGCGCTGGCGCTGGAACCCGACGTGCTGATTGCCGACGAACCCACCACGGCGCTGGACGTGACCACGCAGGCGCAGATCCTTGGCCTGATCAAGGACATCCAGCGGCGCATGGGGATCGGCGTCATTTTCATCACGCACGATTTCGGCGTGGTGGCCGACATTGCCGACCGCATCGTCGTGATGCGCAAAGGCGAGGTGGTGGAAGCAGGGACCGCCGACGCCATCCTGAACCAGCCGCAGCATCCGTACACGCGCCAACTGATTGCCGCCGTGCCGCACAAGCCCGAGGGCAAGGAAGAGGGCGATGCCACAGCCCCGCTGATGGTGGTGGAAAAGCTGTGCAAGACCTTCGCCACCGGCGGGCGCCGCGTCGATGCGCTGTGGGATATCTCGCTGGAAATCCGGCAAGGCGAAACGCTGGGGCTGGTAGGCGAATCCGGGTCGGGCAAGTCCACGCTGGGCCGCACGCTGATCGGGCTGATTTCGCCCGATAGCGGCAGCGTCCGCATGCAGGGCCAGGAGCTCGTCGGCTTGAAGCCGCGCGACTTCCGCCCTTATCGCCGCCAGATCCAGATGGTGTTCCAGGATCCCTATGCCTCGTTGAATCCACGCCATCGCGTGATCGAAGCGGTGGCGCAAGGGCCGATTGCCTTTGGCGAAAACCGCAAGACCGCGCTGCGCGAAGCGCGTGAATTGCTGGAACTGGTGGGCCTGGGCGGAGACGCCGGAGATCGCTACCCGCATCAGTTCTCTGGCGGCCAGCGGCAGCGCGTCGGCATTGCGCGCGCCCTGGCATTGAAGCCCCGGCTGCTGGTCGCGGATGAAGCGGTGTCGGCGCTGGACGTCTCCATACAGGCGCAGGTGCTGGACCTGCTCAAGACCGTCAGCGGGCAATTTGATTTGTCGGTGCTGTTCATCACCCACGACTTGCGCGTTGCGGCGCAAATCTGCGACCGCATTGCCGTGATGCGGCAGGGCGAACTGGTGGAGCTGGACCGAGCGGCCACGATTTTCTACCACCCCCAACATGAATACACGCGCCGCTTGATTGATTCTGTGCCGGGCAAGTCCTGGAACAAACCCGATCTTGAGACGCTGTCGGACCCCTCAACCAGGAGCAAGCAGTATGCGTGACACCGAGTATCAGGCGCTGGACGGGCTGGCATTGGCCGACCTGCTGGCAAGGCGCGAAGTCCGCCCTGAAGACCTGATGGCCTGCGCCATCAAACTGGCGCAGGAACGCGCGCCGGCCATGAATGCGCTGTGCTACGAGCGCTATGAAGAATCGCTGGACCTGGCGCGCGCCTGGGAACACCGGGGCGTGTTTGGCGCCATTCCCTTTCTGCTGAAGGATTCCGGCCTGGCGCACACGCGCTTTCCGTCCAGCCTGGGGTCGCGCTTGCTGAACGACACCCGCTATGCCCGCAACGCTACGCTGGCCGACCGCTTTGAAGCTGCCGGCCTCATCCCGTTCGCGCGCACCACCGTGCCCGAATTCTGCATGGCGCCCACGACCGAAGCGGCGCGCAATGGCGGCCCCACGCGCAACCCCTGGGACCCGACCCGGTCCACGGGCGGCTCCAGTGGCGGCGCGGCGGCGGCGGTGGCCGCGGGCATCGTGCCGCTGGCGCACGGCAGCGACGGCGGCGGCTCCATCCGCATTCCGGCCGCGGCTTGTGGCGTGTACGGCTTGAAGGTATCGCGGGGCCGCGTGCCGATGGGCCCGTTTCGTGGCGAAGGCTGGGGCGGGCTGGCGACCGACGGCGTGCTGTCGCGTTCGGTGCGCGATACGGCCGCGGCGCTCGACGCGATCAGCGCCCCGGAACCCGGCGCGCCCTACACGGCGCCCGCCGCGCCGGTGTCGTATCTGAAACTGTTGGCCCAAGCGCCGCGCAAAATGCGCATCATGCTGTGGCGCACCGCGTTCAGTGGCGTACCGGTGGCGCCCGAATGCGTGGCCGCCGTCGAGCACGTCGCCGCATTGTGCCGCGATCTGGGGCATGAGGTCGTGGACGGCACGCCGCCCGACATCGACTATGACGCGTTCGTGCTGGCGCATGCCAATGTGCTGGCGGGCAATATCGTGCTCTCGGTCGACACACGCCTGGCGCTGACCGGCCAGTCCTTGCGCGACGACGACCTGGAGCCCGTCTTGCGCCAGGGTTACGAGTACGGCAAGTCGCTGCCGGCCGCGCAGTACATCGGCAGCGTGAACCGCTTTCACGCCATCGGCCGCATCCTTGATGGCTATATGGAAGGCTATGACGCCATCCTGTCGCCGTCGCTGACGCAATTGCCTTTGAAGCTGGGTGAACTGTCCACGGCGGCCGGGTCGTTCCTGGACTTCCGCCGCCAGGCCGCCAGGTATGGCACGTTCTCGGCGGCATTCAACGCGTCGGGCCAGCCAGCGGCAAGCCTGCCGCTGGTCTGGACGGAAGCGGGCCTGCCCGTGGGCGTTCAGGTGGTGGGCCGCTATGGCCGTGAAGACATCGTGCTGACGCTGTCGGCCCAACTGGAACAGGCGCAGCCCTGGGCCGGCCGCATCGCCGTTCCCCGGCCCGGCTGAGGGACGGAACCGATGAGGGGGCGGCGCTGCCGCCCCGCTTCACCGTCCGCCTTGTCCATCCGGCATTCGGGTGATTCGCAGGGCGAGGCTCCGGTGTGCCATCGTCTGAATGGACCGGATACGGCCGGTTGCAAGACCTTTCAGCGATTCCCCCGTAAAATCCCCCCATTCAGCAGGACTTCAACCATCTTTCCATAGACAGTACTTAGGAGGACCACTCATGGCCCTAGTCTCCATGCGCCAGTTGCTCGACCACGCCGCCGAGAACGGCTACGGCATTCCGGCTTTCAACGTCAATAACCTGGAACAGGTCCAGGCCATCATGGAAGCCGCTGCGGAGACCGACAGCCCGGTGATCATGCAAGCTTCGGCCGGCGCGCGCAAGTACGCGGGCGAAGGCTTCCTGAAGCACCTGATCCAGGCCGCGGTTGAGTCCTACCCCCACATCCCCGTCGTGATGCACCAGGATCACGGCCAGTCGCCCAAGGTCTGCCAAGGCGCCATCGACCTGGGCTTCTCCAGCGTGATGATGGACGGTTCGCTGAAAGAAGACGGCAAGACCATCGCCGACTACGAATACAACGTCGAAGTGACCAAGAAGGTCGTGGACGTCGCCCACAAGCTGGGCGTGACGGTTGAAGGCGAGCTGGGCTGCCTGGGTTCCCTGGAAACCATGGAAGGCGACAAGGAAGACGGCCACGGCGCCGACGGCAAGCTGACCATGGATCAGCTGTTGACCGATCCGGAACAAGCCGCCGACTTCGTGCGCCGCACGCAGCTGGACGCGCTGGCGATCGCCATCGGCACCAGCCACGGCGCCTACAAGTTCACGCGCAAGCCCACGGGCGACATCCTGTCGATCTCCCGCATCAAGGAAATCCACGCCCGCCTGCCCAACACCCACCTGGTGATGCACGGCAGCTCCAGCGTGCCGCAGGAACTGCTGGCCGAGATCCGTGAATTCGGCGGCAACATGAAGGAAACCTACGGCGTGCCGGTCGAGGAAATCCAGGAAGCCATCAAGTACGGCGTGCGCAAGATCAATATCGACACCGATATCCGTCTGGCCATGACCGGCGCGATCCGCCGTTTCTTCGCCGAGAACCCCGAAAAGTTCGACCCGCGCGAATACCTGAAGCCCGCCCGCGCCGCCGCCAAGGCGATCTGTGTGGCTCGCTACAACGAATTCGGCACCGCCGGCAACGCCAGCAAGATCCGCGCACTGCCGCTGACGGAAATCGCCGCGCAATACGCGTCGGGCAAGCTGTCGCAAGTCGTGCAATAAGCCTGCGATGCCGCCGCTTTGCGGTGGCGGCGCGGTAAGGAAAAGGGGCGGGTCCATCACGGACCCGCCCCTTTGTTTTGCCGGGCGTTCAGTTCAGCCGCATCAGCCGGCCGGCGCGTTCTGCGGGAAATGCGGCACGCTGCGGTCCACGTGGTGCCAGGACGGCGCCGAGCTGGTCCATAGCGATGCCTTCGCATGAAACGCCTCGGGATCGTCGAGCGACCCCGCGCGCACCACTTCGTATCCCATGCCTTCCGAGCCGCCGAACAGCGGCGTGCCACAGGCCGCGCAGAAACTGCGCATGACGGTGTGGCCGGAATCACCTTTATAGCGATGTTCCTTGGCCTGGCCGCGCAGCATCGTTACCGAGCCGGCGGGAAATATCAGCGCATGGGCGGGGGCGCCGCCGCTGGAATATTGGCAGTCGCGGCAATGGCAGGTGGCGGCGGTGATGGGTTCGTCGGTGACGGCGTAGCGGATCGCGCCGCACTGGCAACCGCCAGTCAGGTGAACCTGCGCGTCGGCGGCGGACGGGCGTTTGAGGGAAGCATCCTGCATACGGCTTGTCTCCGGGCGTAAGGTCTGCGCCGTGACGCCGCTGGGGCGGTCGGCGCGTATCGTGTGTCGGTAATCAGAGCCTAACCCGGCCCTTGCCGCCCGGCAAGACGGACATATTTGCAGTAATCTATGCGTCTTGCAGAGGCCACGCCGCCTTTTGCGCAGGTTCCGATTTCGTTCTACTTCCCGCCCTGGCGCTCGCCCGTGGCGGGAATCTTCATTTTTGCCATAGGCCATTCCCGTGACTTCTGCTTTGCATCAATCCAGCATCAAGTCCTTGCCGCTGCTGGGCCGCGGTAAGGTGCGCGATATGTACGCGGTGGGCGACGACAAGTTGCTGATCGTCGCGTCGGATCGTATCTCCGCCTTCGACGTGATCCTTGACGACCCGATCCCCGGCAAGGGACAGGTGCTGACCGAGCTGACCGAATTCTGGTTGCAGAAGCTGGCCCACATCCTGCCGAACCACTCCACGGGCGTGAAGCCCGAAGACGTGGTCGCCCCCGATGAAGTGGACCAGGTGCGCGGCCGCGCCGTCGTGGTCAAGCGCTTGAAGCCGATTCTGGTGGAAGCCGTTGCACGCGGCTATCTGATCGGCTCCGGCTGGAAAGACTACCAGGCCACTGGCGCCGTCTGCGGCATCCAGCTGCCCGCCGGCCTGCAACAGGCCAGCCAGTTGCCCGAACCCATCTTCACGCCCGCCGCCAAGGCCGAATTCGGCATGCACGACGAAAACGTGGACTTCGCGCACGTGGTCAAGGAAGTCGGCCAGGAAATGGCCGAGCGCATCCGCGACGTGACGCTCAAGCTGTACACGGAAGCGGCCAAGTTCGCCGCGACCAAGGGCATCATCATTGCCGACACCAAGTTCGAATTCGGCCTGGACGACAACGGCACGCTGCACTTGATGGACGAAGTGCTCACGCCCGATTCCTCGCGCTTCTGGCCCGCCGACGGCTACCGCGTGGGCATCAGCCCCCCGTCGTTCGACAAGCAGTTCGTGCGCGACTGGCTCGAAACCCAGACCTGGGACAAGACCCCGCCCGCGCCGCGCCTGCCCCGCGAAGTGCTGGAAAAGACGGCCGCCAAGTACCGCGAAGCGCTGGATCGCCTGATCGCCTGAACGACCCCGCCTGGCGCTGCCAGCACAAAGCCCGCCTGTCGCCAGGCGGGCTTTTTTATTGCCCGGGCGCACCGCCGGACGCACAAGCCGCCGCCGCGCGCATCAGGGCTTTCGATAACAATTATGTCGGATTGTTACGTTATACTCCGGGGCTGCTTACAGGACGCCGCCTACAGGAGCCCGTTGCATGATCATGATGTTGCCCTTTCTGACTGGCCTTGCCGCCGTCTGGTTTGGCGTGCTGGGTAAGCGCCGTCCGTGCGTAACCTTCTGGCTGCTGACGCTGCTGATCTTCGCCGCGTGGTGCCAGCATCACATGACCACCCCGCTGGCGTTGTCGCTGTAAGGGCCGGGGCGATGATCTTCTCTCGCAATCCGGCGCGCGGCTCGCGCGTGCTCAACGCCCTGGCGCTGCTGGGCGTGACGGGCATCCTGGCCATGGCCTTTGCCTGGCAGATCATTTATGACGAGCTGCCTTGCCCGCTCTGCCTGTTGCAGCGCGTGGCGCTCATTCTTGCCGGCGTCGGCTTCCTCTTGAACATGCGGCTGGGGCCGTCGCCCATGCACTACGGCATGAGCATCGCGGCGTCGCTGGGCGGCATGGTCGCCTCGGGCCGGCAAGTGCTGCTGCACATGGCGCCGGGCGATCCGGGCTACGGCTCGCCGTTCCTGGGCATGCATTTCTACACCTGGGCGTTCATCGCCTTCGGCGCCATCATCGTCTTCTGCGTGCTGATGCAGACCGCCGACCGCAAGTGGGGCGACAGCATGCTGAAAAAGCCGGTGTCGGCGCTGGGCATCCTCGTCATGGCCCTGTTTTTCGTCATGACGCTGGCCAACCTGGGCAGCACCACGCTGGAGTGCGGGTTTGGGCCTTGCCCCGACAATCCCGAGACCTATCTGTGGCTGCCATCGCCGGCCGCGCCATAGCCTGCCGCGCGGGCCGGGTAAAATACCGGGTTTCGCGGACCGAGTCCGCAGTCCATTGACATTCCGCGGGCCCGTTTCCGCGGTCTTACCTCTTTGACACCGGTTATGACAGCCAAGACTTCCGCAGCGGCCAGCGCCACCCCCGTGGTGGGCGTGATTATGGGATCTTCCAGCGATTGGGAGGTCATGAAGCACGCGGTCAGCATGCTTGAGGATTTCGGCGTCGCCTATGAAGCGCGCGTGATTTCCGCGCACCGCATGCCCCAGGACATGGCCGAATACGGCGCGGCCGCGCATGGCCGTGGCTTGCGCGGCATCATCGCCGGCGCGGGCGGCGCGGCGCATCTGCCGGGCATGATGGCGGCGCTGACCGAAGTGCCGGTGTTCGGCGTGCCGGTGCCGTCCAAATACCTGCGCGGCGAAGACTCGCTGCTGTCCATTGTGCAGATGCCCAAGGGCGTGCCGGTGGCGACGTTCGCCATCGGCGAGGCGGGCGCTGCGAACGCCGCGCTGCACGTGATCGCCACGCTGGCGGGCACCGACGCGGATCTGCATCAGAAGCTGGTGGCGTTCCGCGCCCGCCAGACGCAAGCCGCGCGCGACATGAAGGTTCCCCCCGAGGCGTCCAACGTATGAGCCAGTCGACTGCTTTCATGATTGCTCCCGGCGGCTGGCTCGGTTTGTTGGGCGGTGGCCAGCTGGGCCGCATGTTCTGCCACGCGGCGCAAAGCCTGGGCTACAAGGTCGCGGTGCTGGACCCGGCCGATGAATGCCCCGCCGGCATGGTCGCCGACCTGCACATCCAGGCCGCCTACGACGACGAAGCCGGGCTGGCCCGCCTGGCGCAGACCTGTCAGGCCGTCACCACCGAATTCGAGAACGTCCCCGCGCAGAGCCTGCGCACGCTGGCCACGCGTTGCCGCGTCAGCCCGGCCGCCGACGCCGTCGCCATCGTGCAGGACCGCATCGCCGAAAAGACCTTCATCGCCTCGCAAGGCATCGCCGTTGCGCCGCACGCTGCGATCCGCGCCGAAGCCGATCTGCGCGCCGCGCCCGACGCCTTGTTCCCCGGCATCTTGAAAGTGGCCCGCCTGGGCTACGACGGCAAGGGCCAGGCCCGCATCAACACGCGCGACGAAGCGCTGGCCGCCTTCGCCGAATTCGGCGGCGTGGCCTGCGTGCTGGAAGCGCTGATGCCCCTGGACTACGAAATCTCGGTCGTGCTGGCGCGTGGCTTCGACGGCGCAAGCGTCGTCTTCCCGGTCGCGCGCAACGTGCATCGTGACGGCATCCTGGCCGTGTCGACCGCCGCGCCCGTGCAGTCGGACGCCGCCCACGCCGAACGCCAGGCCCGCGCCACCGAAGCCGCGCAATCCATTGCGCAAGGCCTGGGCTATCACGGCGTGCTGTGCGTGGAATTCTTCGTCCTCAAGGACGGCAGCCTGATCGTCAACGAGATCGCGCCGCGCCCGCACAACAGCGGCCACTACACGATGAACGCCTGCGTCACCAGCCAGTTCGAACAGCAGGCGCGCGCCATGGCCGGCTTGCCGCTGGGCGGCACCGCGCTGCTTGCGCCCGCCGTCATGCTGAACATCCTGGGCGACATCTGGTATGAATCCGCGCAGGCCACGCAGCAGCGCGAACCCGATTGGGCCGCCGCTCTGGCGGTGCCCACGGCCAAGCTGCACCTGTACGGCAAGCGCGATGCGCGCCGTGGCCGCAAGATGGGCCACATCACCATCGTGGCGCCCACGCTGGAACAGGCCCGCAGCGACGCCGCCCGCGTGGCCGCCGCGCTGGGCATGCAGGCCCCCGAGTAACCCCGCGACCGTCCCGATGCCTTCTTTGACCACGCCCGTTTCCGCCAGCGCTGCGGACATTGCCCACGCCGCCCAACGCCTGCTGGACGGCGAGCTGGCCGCCTTTCCGACCGAGACCGTCTACGGCCTGGGCGCGGATGCGCAAAGCCCGGAAGCGGTGGCGAAGATCTACGCGGCCAAGGGCCGGCCGTCGAACCATCCCGTGATCGTGCACATCGCGCCCACGGGCGACGTGTCCTACTGGGCGGCCGACGTGCCGCCCGAGGCGCGCTTGTTGATCGACGCCTTCTGGCCGGGGCCGCTGACGCTGATCCTCAAGCGCGCGCCGCACATCGCGGATACGGTCAGCGGCGGCCAGGACAGCATCGGCATCCGCTGCCCCTCGCATCCCGTAGCGCAGGCGCTGCTGGCCGCCTTTGCCGCAGGCAAGCCGAACGGGCAGGGCGGCGTGGCCGCGCCGTCGGCGAACAAGTTCGGCCAGGTATCGCCCACGCGCGCTGAACACGTGCGCAGCGAATTTCCCGATGAAGTCGCGGCCGGCATGCCGGTGCTGGAAGGCGGCGCGTCGGAAGTGGGTATTGAATCCACCATTCTTGACCTGTCGCGCCTGGACCGTGGCGCCGGCCCCGTGCTGCTGCGTCCCGGTCATATCAGCGCCGCGCAGATCGAAGCGGTGCTGGGCGTGCAGGTGTTCGCGCCCGACGCGGCCGCGCCGCGTGCCTCGGGCACGTTGAAGGCGCACTACGCGCCGCGCACGCCGCTTGAACTGGCTTCCGACGAACGCCTGCGCGACATCGTGCAAGGCCGCAACCTGCCGACGGGCAAGGTCGTGGTGGTGGCTTACGGCGAACCGCCCGAGGCGCTGGAAGCGCGTGTGCAATGGCAGCCGGTGCCGGCAGACCCCGCGCGCTATGCGCAGGCGCTGTATGGGCTGCTGCGCGATCTGGACACGCAAGGCTATGCGCGCATCGTCGTGCAGGCGCCGCCCGCCACCGACGCGTGGCATGCGGTGAACGATCGCATCGGCCGCGCGGCCGCCGCGTTCACGCTGGACACGACTGACCTGGGTTCCTAGGACTCGGCCGGCGCGGCAAGGCCCGCGCCACGCTGCCCTAGGCCACCAGAAATTCCCCGATTCTCTCCACCGCTTGGCGCAGCGGCGGCAGGAACTCGTCCGTCAGCCGCGCCAGCGGCACGCGCGCTGCTTTGACGCTGACGTTCACCGCGCCGCAGGCCTTGCCGCTGGCGGACCGCACGGGCACCGAGATCGCGCGCACGTTCAATTCCAGTTCCTGATCGACCACCGCGTAATCCTGTTCGCGGATGCGCGTCAGCTCGGCCCGCATCTGGGCTTCGGTGGTCAGTGTGAATTCGGTGTAGGGCTGCAAGGGCGTGGCGGCGAAGTAGCGCGCCAGCGCGGGTTCGGGCAACTGCGCCAGCAGCACCCGGCCAATCGATGTGCAATACGCGGGCAGTCGGCTGCCCAACCCCATGGACGTGGCCAGCAGGCGGTTCACTTCGGAACGCGCCAGGTAGAGCATTTCATTGCCTTCCATGATGGCCAGCGCGCAAGTTTCGTTGACCGTGGCGCTGAGTTCTTCCAGCACGGGTTGCGCCAGCGAGACGAACGGCGTGGACGAGAAATACGCGTAGCCCAGACCCAGGATGCGCGGGGTCAGCACGTACAGCCTGCCGTGCTGCTCCGCGATGCCCAGCAGCACCAGCGTATGCAGGCAGCGCTGCACGACGGCGCGCGGCAGCCCGGCGCGGCGGCTCAGTTCGGCGGCCGTCTGCGGATGGCGGCGCGTGCCGAATGCGCGGATCACGTGCAGGCCGCGCGCCAGGGTCAGCATGTAGTCGGGGTCGCCGCGAAACTGGTCGGGATGATCTTCAGCGGCCAGCGGCGCGGCGTAGCCGGGCGGAGGAAGGTTGGGCAGCATCAGCCCGCGCGCAGCGGCGCGCCGGTGCGTCCTTGCAGTTCGGTCAGCGTCATGCCGTCGATCATATCCCGAACCACCAGGCCTTCCGGCGTCACGTCGATCACCGCCAGATCGGTGTAGATGCGGTCGACCACGCCCGCGCCCGTCAGCGGATAGGTGCAGCGTTCCACGATTTTCGGATCGCCGTTCTTGCTGTTGTGTTCCATCATGATGAACACGCTGCGCGCGCCCACGGCCAGGTCCATCGCCCCGCCCACGGCCGGCGCTTCGCCCGGCTTGGCCAGCGACCAGTTGGCCAGGTCGCCGTTGGCTGCGACCTGCATGCCGCCCATGACGCAGATGTCCAGATGGCCGCCGCGCATCATCGCGAACGAATCGGCGTGGTGGAAGTACGCGCCGCCGGCCAGCAGCGTCACCGGCTGCTTGCCGGCGTTGATGAGGTCCAGGTTGATGGCGTCCTCGGCGGGCGGCGGGCCCATGCCCAGGATGCCGTTTTCGCTGTGCAGCACGATCTCGCGATCGTCCGGCAGGCAGGCGGCCACCAGCACGGGCATGCCGATGCCCAGGTTGACATAGCTGCCGTCGGGGATGTCCAGGGCCAGGCGGCGCGCCATGGCCTCGCGGGTAAGGGGTTGGTACATGCGGAAGGCCTCAGCTGGAAAAGGCGGCGTTGGCCACCTCGGTGACGCGCTTGACGAAGATGCCCGGAGTCACGATGGCTTCGGGCGGCAATTCGCCCAGGCCGGCTTTGGCGCGCACCTGCACGATGGTGGTCTTGGCCGCCATGCACATGATGGGGCCGAAGTTGCGCGCGCTCTTGTGATAGGTCAGGTTGCCCCAGCGGTCGCCCTGGTCGGCCTTGACCAGCGCGAAGTCGCCGTGCAGCGGCGTTTCGAAGACGTGGCCGCGCCCGTCGATGATGCGGGTTTCCTTGCCCTGCGCCAGTTCGGTGCCGTAGGCGGTGGGCGTGAAGAATCCACCCAGCCCCGCGCCCGCCGCGCGCAGCCGTTCGGCGATGGTGCCCTGCGGCACGCATTCCAGTTCGATGCCGCCGCGCCGGTACAGATCGTCGAAGACCCAGGAATGCGACGCCTTGGGAAACGAGCAGATCACCTTGCGCACGCGCCCGGCCTTGATCAGCGCGGCCAGCCCGGTTTCGCGGTTGCCCGCGTTATTGCTGACCACGGTGAGTTCGCGCGCGCCCTGGTCGATCAGCGCGTGGATCAGTTCGGTGGGCATGCCTGCGCCGCCGAAGCCGCTGATCAGCACCGTGGCGCCGTCGTGGATGTCCGAGACCGCAGCCTCGGGGCTGTCGATGAACTTGTCGATCATAAGAAAGCTCCGATCGCGCGGGCGGCGTTGGGGCCGCCCGCCGCCATTCAGTTCGCGGTGATGCCGACCTGCTTGATGACGTCGGCGTAGCGCGCCGACTCTTTTTGCATCAGCTCGGAAAATTGCGCCGTCGTGCCGCCCACCGGCATGAAGCCGACGTCAATGAACTTGCGCTTGACCTCGGGGTCTTTGACGACCTCGCGGATCTCGCGCGCCATGCGGTCGATGATCGGCTGCGGCGTGTTGGCCGGGGCCAGCAGTCCGGCCCATGAACCGGTCTCAAAGCCCGGCTGCCCGGCTTCGCCCATGGTGGGGATGGTGGGCTCGTCGGGCCAGCGTTCCTTGCCCGTGAAGGCCAGCGCCTTCAGGCGGTTCTGCTTGACGTATTGCATGGGCACCAGGATCGGGTCGAACACCATCGATACGCGCCCGCCCAAGAGGTCGGTGAGGATAGGCGCGCTGCCCTTGTAGGCCACGTGCGTCATCGCGATCTTGTTCTGCGAGGCGAACATGGCGCCGGTCAGGTGCGCGTTCGAGCCGGTGCCGCTGGACGCGTAGGTGAGCTTGTCGGGATGCTTGCGGCCATAGTCGACCAGTTCGGCCACGGTCTTGACCGGCACGTCCTCGGACACGAACAGGAACAGCGGCAGGTCGGCCATCTGCACGACGGGCACCAGATC
The DNA here is from genome assembly GCF_001571245.1 of Achromobacter piechaudii NBRC 102461. Taxonomy (GTDB): domain Bacteria; phylum Pseudomonadota; class Gammaproteobacteria; order Burkholderiales; family Burkholderiaceae_B; genus Achromobacter; species Achromobacter piechaudii. The sequence continues at coordinate 1,080,643 of NZ_BCTK01000006.1, forward strand.
GGTCGGCTTGAAGTTCAGCTTGTACAGGTGGAAGTTGACCAGGTAGGCGGGCAGCATGGCCAGGAAGGTATAGCCGTCGGGGTCCGCCTTGGCCGCCATGGCCGATCCCACGCTGCTGTTCGCGCCGGGCTTGTTTTCGACAATGATCGTCTGGCCCAGGCGCGGCGCCAGTTTTTCCACCACGATGCGGGTGACGATGTCGGTCGAGCCGCCAGGCGTGTAGGGCACGATGATCTTGATGGGTTTGCTGGGCCAGTCGTCGGCGGCCTGCGCCGGGCCGGCCATCAGGCCCGTGGCGGCCAGCGCCGAGCACAACAGGGTTTTCAAGGCAAGGCGGCGCGGGGCGGCATTGCGGCGATGCTGCGATTTGCAAACATGTGCCATGGATTTGTCTCCTCCATGAAGCGACCGAATATCGATGCGCGCCGGGATTTTTGTATGGCGCGCTCGGCGTTTTTTAAGGTGTTACGGCGCTGCCGTGTATCGGACAACGGCGTGAAAAAAGTATGGCATGCAGGGGCGTGCCCCATGAGCCGAAAGGGGTTGATTAAGTTCGATCACCGGACAAAACGCGGAATCTATCCAAGTCGTCATTCTTCGGGTTTCCGATAGGGAAAGCCGCGTTGTTCACACCGTGGACATGTCGTAATCTGGCGGCCGGCCCTGTAAAGCCGGGCCTGGTTTCAACCGCCGTCGTCTTACAAGGCGGCACGGACATCTATCTCAGGAGAGGCATCAATGAAGCGGTCAACTTTGTTTGCGGCTGGCGCCCTGGCCCTGGCTTGCGCGTCCCAGGCGGCGATCGCCGGCCCCACGCTGGACGCGGTAAAGAAAAAAGGGTTCGTGCAATGCGGCCTGACCGACGGCGTCTCCGGGTTCTCGGCCACCAACAGCAAGGGCGAATGGGAAGGGATGGATGTGGATATCTGCCGCGCCGTCGCGGCGGCGGTATTCGGCGACCCCAGCAAGTTCAAGGGCACCGCGCTGTCCACCCAGCAACGCTTCACGGCATTGCAATCGGGTGAGGTCGACGTGCTGCTGCGCACCGTCACGCTGACCCAGACGCGCGATACCTCGCTGGGCCTGTCCGCCGTCGCCGCCAGCTTCTACGATGGCCAAGGCATCCTGGTGAACAAGAAGCTGGGCGTCAAAAGCGCCAAGGAGCTGAACGGCGCCACCGTCTGCGTGCAACCCGGCACCACGACCGAACTGAACCTGGCCGACTGGTTCCGCGCCAACAAGATCGAATTCAAACCGGTGGTGATCGACAAGGTGACCGAAGTGGTGCGCGCCTTTGAATCGGGCCGCTGCGACGCCTTCACCGACGATTCCTCGCAATTGGCCGCCGTGCGCGCCACGCAGGTGGCCAAGCCCGACGATTACGAAATCCTGCCCGAACGCTTTTCCAAGGAGCCTCTCGGCCCGATGGTGCGCCAGGGCGACGAGAACTGGCTGGGCATCGTGCGCTGGACGCTGTTCGCGCTGCTGGAAGCCGAGGAATACGGCATCACGCAAAAGAACGTCGACGAGATGCTCAAGAGCAACAACCCCAACGTCTTGCGCATCCTGGGTGTGACGCCGGGGGCGGGCAAGAATATGGGCCTGGATGAAAAATGGGCCTACAACGCCATCAAGGCCGTGGGCAATTACAGCGAAGTGTTCGAGCGCAACGTGGGCAAGGACAGCAAGCTGGGTCTGGCACGCGGCACCAATGCGCTGTGGAGCAACGGCGGCGCGATGTATCCGTGGCCGATCCGCTGACCCATCTTCTGCGCTGACAAGGCGGCCTGCGCGATGCAGGCCGTTTTCTTTGGCCGCCCGGTGGTTTTATTCCGGCAGGCGAAATGCACGGCGAATGGTTCCATGCCGCCAGCCGCAAATGGGTCTATCGCGTTTTTGATACGCTACCTATCATGCTTATCAGGCGGGCGCGGATGCGCCCGCATCGCCATTGAAAACGACTAGGGAAAATCATGAACGGCGCTGACAGTCTCTGCGATACCTTGCTGGCCAACGATGTCGACGTATGTTTCGCCAACCCCGGCACATCGGAAATGCACTTTGTCGCGGCGCTGGATCGCAAGCCCCGCATGCGCTGCGTGCTGGGCCTGTTCGAAGGCGTGGTGACGGGCGCCGCCGACGGCTATGCGCGCATGGCCGACAAGCCGGCCGCCACCTTGCTGCATCTGGGACCGGGCCTGGGCAACGGCCTGGCCAACCTGCACAACGCCAAGCGCGCCCGCACGCCCATGGTCAACATCGTGGGCGACCACGCCACCTATCACGTGCAATACGACGCGCCCCTGACCAGCGATGTGGAAGGCGTGGCGCGTCCGATGTCTCATTGGGTCAAGCGCACAATGACCGCCGCCGCCGTGTCGGCCGACGCGGCCGAGGCGATTGGCGTGGCCCGGCAGGCCCCGGGCAACATCGCCACGCTGATCCTGCCGGCCGACACCGCCTGGACCGATTTGCCCGACAACGCGCCCGCGCCCGTGCAGGTCAAGGATGCCGCGCTGGCGCAGACCTCTGCCGACGCCGTGCGCGCGGCGGCTGCTGCGATCCGCTCGGGCGAAGTCACCGTGCTGATGCTGGGTGGCGCGGCGCTGCGCGAGCGCGCGCTGAACGCCGCCGGCCGCATCGCACGCGCGACCGGCGTGCGGTTGATGTCCGAAACGTCGAATCGCCGCATCGAACGTGGCGGCGCTCGCACGCCGGTCGATCGCCTGCCTTATCCCATCGATCTGGCCGTGGCCAAGCTGAAAGACGTCAAGCATCTGGTGCTGGCCGGCGCCAAGGCCCCGGTGGGCTTTTTTGCGTATCCCGGCAAGCCCAGCCTGCTGGCGCCGCCCGACAGCAACCAGGTGGTGCTGGCATCGGCCGAGCAGGATCTGGCCCACGCGCTGGAATGGCTGGCCGACGAGCTGGGCATTGCCGCCGACGCCCCGCGCCTGGCGACGCCGGCCGCCGCCTATGAAGTGCCGTCCAGCGGCAAGCTGACCGGCGCCGCCGTCAACATCCTGATCGCTCACACGCTGCCGGAACAGGCCATCGTGTGCGACGAATCCATCACTCAGGGCCGCGAATTCCCCATCTACAGCGCCAGCAGCGCCCCGCACGATTGGCTGATGCTGACGGGCGGTGCGATCGGCATCGGCCTGCCGCTGGCCACCGGCGCCGCCGTGGCTTGCCCGGACCGCAAGGTCATCACCTTGCAGGCCGATGGCAGCGGCATGTACACCTTGCAGGCGCTGTGGACGCAGGCGCGCGAAAACCTGAATTGCCTGACGGTGATTCTCGCCAACCGTTCCTATGCCACGCTGCACGGCGAGATGAAGAACGTCGGCGTGAAGGAACCGGGCCGCAACGCCCGTCGCATGCTGGACCTGGAAGAACCCTATCTGGACTGGACGCATCTGGCTCAGGGCATGGGCGTGGAGGCGGTCAGCGTGGATACGGTCGAAGGTTTCGCGCGTGCGCTGGCCGATGGCTTGAAGCGCCGTGGTCCGTTCCTGATCGAAGCCGTCATCTGATCATCTGATCGTTTGACGGCGGGCGCGGCCTACACGCCCAGATAGCGCGTCAGCTGTTCCGGTTGCCGGGCCAGCGACGCGCTATCGCCGTCTTCGACGATCAGCCCCTTTTCCATCACCAGGCAGCGGTCGGTGTGTTCGAGCACCGCGCGATAGTTGCGGTCGACGATCAGCGTCGACATGCCCGTTGCACGGATCTCGCGGATGATGCGCCAGATCTCGGCCACGATCAGCGGCGCCAGCCCCTCGGTGGCCTCGTCCAGAATCAGCAGATCGGGGTTGGTCATGAGCGCGCGGCCGATCGCCAGCATCTGCTGTTCACCGCCCGACAACTGTTGGCCGCCATGGCCCAGGCGTTCGCGCAGCCTTGGAAAGGTATCCAGCACGCGAGCGTAAGTCCAGCCCCTTGCGCCTTGCACGCCGGCGCGCGCCGCCACTTGCAGGTTTTCGCGCACGTTCAGATTGGGAAAGATGCCGCGCCCTTCCGGCACGTAGGCCACGCCCATACGCGCAATCGCGTGCGACGGCGCGCGCGTGCAATCGCGGCCCGCCACGCGCACCTGCCCACGCGTGCTTTTCACTTGTCCCATCAGGCTGCGGATCAGCGTGGTCTTGCCCATGCCGTTGCGTCCCACCAGCCCCACCGACTCGCCCCGCGCGATGTGCATGTCCACGCCACGCAATACGTGGCTGGCCCCATAGTGCACGTGCAGGCCGCCCGCTTCGATCAATGCGTGCATGCGTGCTCTCCTTGCGTGGCGGTTTCTTCGCCCAGGTAGGCCGTGCGCACCTCGGCGTTGGCGCGGATATCGGCCGGCGCGCCGCTGGCAATCGCCGTGCCATTGACCATGACCGTGATCGTCTCGGCGATGCGGAACACCGCATCCATGTCGTGTTCCACGAGCAGGATCGCGTGGTTCGCCTTCAGCGATTGCAGCAGGTCGAGGATGCGGTCTGTCTCTTCGGGTCCCATGCCCGCCAGCGGCTCGTCCAGCAGCAGCACGCGCGGTTCGCCCGCCAGGCACATGGCGATTTCAAGCTGCCGCTTGCGGCCGTGCGGCAGCAGCCCGGCCGGCCGCGCGGCGTCGCCCGTCAAGCCCGTGCGCGCGAGCGCTTCGTGCGCCAGTTCCGCGCTGCGCCGGCATGCGGCAGCGGGACGCCACCAATGCCAGAAACGCTGGCGCGCGGCCTGCGCCGTCAGCCGGCAGTTTTCGAACACGCTCAGTTCAGGAAACAGCGTGGACCGTTGGTAGCTGCGGCCCAGGCCCGCGCGGGCGCGCTCCGGCTGGCGCCACGCGGTGATGTCGCGTTCGCCCAGCACAACCTGACCGCTGCTGGGGGCCAGTTCGCCCGACAGGATGTTGATCAGCGTGGATTTGCCCGCGCCGTTGGTGCCGATGACGGCGTGCACCTGACCGCGCGCCAGCGCAAGCGATACGCCGTTGACCGCTGTCAGTCCGCCAAAGCGGCGGGTCAGTCCGATGGCGGCAAGCAAGGTGTCAGACATGGGGTTCTTCCTGGATCGGCTAGCGGCTGGCCGCAGGGGTGGACACGGAGGGGGGCAGGGCGGTCTTGGAAGACGCGCCATGGGTCTTGGCGGAAGAGGTGGGGGCGTTCGTGCTGGCGGCATCCGCGCCTGATGTTCCTGCGCGCGCAGCCCGAGCGTGTGAATCCCCGGTATTCGGCTCCTGCCCGCCGGTCTCCTGCGCACCCGCGCGCCGCGCATCGCGGCGGCTGCGCCACTGCGCTGGCAAGCCGGCAATGCCGTTGGGCAGCAGCGCCACCAGCGCGATGATGGCGATGCCCAGCGGCAGATGCCAATGGCGCGCGTAGTCGCCGAACAGCGCCTGCGACTGAAATAGCTCTTGCATCAGCACCAGCGTCACGGTTCCGATCACCGCGCCGCCCAGGCTGGCCATGCCGCCCAGGATCACCATCAGCAGCACCAGCCCCGACTGCTCCCAGGCCAGCAGCTCGGGCGTGACGAAGCCGTCTTTCAGCGCGAACAAAAAGCCCGCCAGACTGGCCAGCGTCGCGCCGACCACATAGGCCGTCAGCTTGTAGGGATACGTGGAATAGCCGGCCGCGCGCATGCGTTGCTCGTTGATGCGTATGCCGGCCAGCGCCGCGCCAAACGGCGACCGGCGCAGCAGCGCCAGAAAGCCCCAGGCCAGCGCCAGGCAGACCAGCACGAAGAAGTAGAACGTGGTGGCGTTGCCCAGGTCGAACGGCACCCAGCCGCCCACCGCGAGTTCGGGCCGGAAGTAAAGATAGATGCCGTCGCTGCCGCCGCCCACCTTGGTGTCGTGAAAGACGTAATAGGCCATCTGCGAAAACGCCAGCGTGACCATGATGAAATACACGCCGCGCGTACGCAGCGCCAGTGCGCCGGTCGCCAGGGCATACAGCGCCGCCGCCAGCAGCGCGGCCGGCAGCAGCCACCACAGGCTGGCCGCTGCGGACTCGGGCGACAGCAAGGCCGCCACGTAAGCGCCGATGCCGAAGAACGCGGCATGCCCCAGGCTGACCAGCCCCGCGCCGCCCACCAGCAATTGCAGGCTCAATGCGAAGATGGCGTAGATCATGACCTTGATGGCCAGGCCGGTGTAGTAGTCGCTGCCGCTGAATGCAAACGCGGCCAGTGCCAGCAGCGTTGCGATGGGTAGGAATTTCTGCATGGCTAGCCCTGTTTGAACAGCCCTTCGGGCTTGCAAAGAAGAATGAACGCCATCAGCAGATACACCAGTACGCCGGCCGCCGACGGGAACAGCACCTGTCCGAAGGTCTCGACAAAGCCCACCAGCATCGCGGCCAGGAACGCGCCGCGTATCGACCCGATGCCGCCGATCACCACCACCACGAAGCAGATGATGAGCACGCCGTTGCCCATGCCCGGATACACCGACGACACGGGCGCGGCGATGGTGCCGGCCAGCGCGGCCAGCGCCACGCCAGCTGCGAACACCAGCCGGTACAGCTTGTTGACGTCGATGCCCAGCGACCCGGTCATTTCCCGGTTGCTGGCGCCGGCGCGCAGCATCATGCCCAGGCGGGTACGCGAGATGACCCAGTACAGCAGCAGCGCCACCGCGATCCCCACGGCCGAAATGAACAGCCGGTACACGGGGTAGGTCATCACGCCGCCCAGCGAAATACTGCCTTGCAGCCAGTCGGGCAGCGGCACGCCGTGCACGTCGTTGCCCACCAGGATGCTGCGCAGCTCTTCGAAGACCAGGATCAGCCCGTAGGTCATCAACACCTGCTGCAAGTGGTTGCGGTGGTACAGGTAGCTGAAGAACGCGGCCTCCAGCACGTAGCCCAGCGCGCCGGCCAGCAGCACGCACACCGCCAGCGTCGCCAGAAAGCCGCCGCCCAGCCAGCGATCCACCACCGGACCCAGCGCGAACGCCATGTACGCGCCGATCATGTAGAAGCTGCCATGGGCCAGGTTGATGATGCCCATGATGCCGAAGATCAGCGTCAGGCCGCTGGCCACCAGGAACAGCAGCAAGCCGTACTGGAATGCGTTCAGGCTTTGGATAAGCAGGATGCTGATGTCCATGGGGCCTCCCGCGTGGCGTCAGAGCTTGCAGCCGCGGGCCGGATCGGCCAGCTTCTTCGCCGCGACTTCGACCACCTTGTTCTCCAGGCCGTCGACGCGCCGCAGGTAGATGTCCTGCACCGGGTTGCCCGCCGCCGACAGCGTGAACGGGCCGCGCGGGCTGTCCACCGTGGCGCCGCGCATGGCGTTGCGGAAGTCCGCCTTCTTGGCAAAGTCGCCCTTCACCGCGGACAGGCCCGACTGCATCAGCTGCGCGGCGTCATAGCCCTGCACCGCATACACGTCAGGCTGGGCGTTGTAGTTCTTGGAGTAGTCGGCGCGAAAGGCGTTGTCGCGCGGCGTGTTCAGGCCGTCGGCGTAGTGCAGGGTGGTCAGCAGGCCTTGGGCGGATGCGCCCTGCGCCTGCAAGGTGCCGTCCGTGAGGAAGCCTGATCCGTACAGCGGAATCGTCTTGTCCAGGCCTGCCGCGTGATAGTCCTGCACGAACTTCACCGCGCCGCCGCCCGCGAAGAACGTGAACACCATGTCGGGCTTGGTGGCGGCGATCTCGGTCAGCAGCGACTGGAATTCCACGTTGGGAAACGGCAGGCTCAATTCCTTGACGACCTTGCCGCCCGCCTTCTCGAAGCCTTCCTTGAAGCCGCCGATGGCTTCATCGCCCGCCGCGTATTTCCACGTGATGGTGACGGCCGTCTTGTGGCCCTTGGCGTAGGCGACCGGCCCCATGGCGTAGGCCGGCTGCCAGTTGGTGAACGAGGTGCGGAAGATGCCCGGGCCGCACAAGGGCCCCGTGATGGCGTTGGCGCCGGCGTTGGTGACGATGAGCGTCGTGTCGCTGTCCTTGGCGGCCTTGGCCAGCGCCATCGCCACGCCCGAATGCACGGTGCCGATCAGCACGTCGACCTGGTCGCGCTTGATCAGGCGGTTGGCGTTTTCGGCGGCCTTGGCGGGGTTGGATTCGTCGTCCACCTTGAAGTATTCGATCTCGCGCCCGCCCAGCTTGCCGCCTTGCTCGGCGACGTACAGCTTGAAGCCGTTCTCGATGGCGTTGCCCAGCGCGGCGTAGGTGCCGCTATAGGGCAGCATGAAGCCGACTTTGAGCTTGTCGGCGGCCTGCGCGCCGGTGGCGGCAAACGTCAGGGCCGCGGCAATCGCAGCCCGGGTCAGGGCGTGGTTCATGGTTTGTCTCCGTGCTTATCATGGGCTGGCTCGAGGCCGGCCGGGTTTAACCAACGCGCCGAGGATGTCGGCGAGGGGCTTTCATAGCGTTGCCTCTTCCAGCTGGCGCAGCCGGAAGCGCTGGATCTTTCCCGTGGCGGTCTTGGGCAGCTCTTCGGTGAAGTTGATCTGGCGCGGATATTTGAAGGGGGCAAGGTGCTGCTTCACATAGCGTTGAAGCGCGGCGCCCGTCTGTTCGTCGGGCTCGAAGCCGGGGCGCAGCACTACATAGGCTTTCGTCTTGACCAGCCCGTCGTGGTCCGGCACGCCGATCACGGCCGCTTCCAGCACGGCTTCGTGCTGCACCAGGATGTTTTCGACTTCCACCGGCGAGACATACTGGCCGCTGACCTTGATCATGTCGTCGCTGCGGCCGGCGTAGGTGTAGTAGCCGTCGGCGTCGCAGGTGTATTTGTCGCCGCTTTTTAGCCAGTCGCCCAGGAAGCACTGACGCGTCTTGTCGCGGTTGTTCCAGTACATCAGCGCGGCGCTGGGGCCCTTGATGTAGAGGTCGCCGATGGCGCCGGGCGCAACTGGCGCGCCGCTGTCGTCGCGCAACTGCACTTCATACCCCGGCACGGGCTTGCCGGTGGTGCCGTAGCGCAGTTGCCCCGTCTGGTTCGAGATGAAGATGTGCAGCATTTCCGTCGAGCCGATGCCGTCCAGGATCTCGCAGCCGAAGTGCCGCGTGAAGCGTTCACCGATGTCGCGCGGCAGGGCCTCGCCGGCCGATGTGCAGACCCGCATCGCAACTTGCTCGCGTGGCGGCAGTTCGGGCGAGGCCAACATGCTGGCGTACAAGGTGGGCACGCCGTAGAACACGGTGGGCCGGTGCCGCGTCAGGCGTTGGAACACTGCCTGGGGCGTGGGCCGTTCGCCCATCAGGATGACGGTGGCGCCCACCGACAGGGGAAAGGTCAGGCCGTTGCCCAGGCCATAGGCAAAGAACAGCTTGGCGGCGGAAAACACCACGTCGTCCTCGCGTATGCCCAGCACGGGCTTGGCATAGAGTTCGGCCGTGTGCCAGAGGTTGCCATGCGTGTGCACGACGCCCTTGGGCTTGCCGGTGGAGCCGGACGAATACAGCCAGAAGGCGATCTCGTCGGACAGCGTGCGCACGGCCGGGGCCAGTGGCGCGGCGGCCAGCAGCGCTTCGAAATCCAGCGTGTCGATGTCGGCCGATGGCGTGTCGACGGGCTGTGAGACGACGGGCTGCGTGTCGACGGGCTGTGAAACGACCACGTGTTCGACATCGCCCGGCGTCTGCGCCAGCGCGGCCTGCAACGTGGGCAGCAGCGCGCCGGAGACGAATACGGCGCGCACGCGGCTGTGCGTCACGATGTAGGCGTAGTCGTCCGGCGTGAGCAGCGTGTTGACGGCCACCGGCACCACGCCGGCGTGCAACGCGCCCAGGAACACGACGGGCCAGTCCACCGTGTCCTGCATCAAGAGCAGAATGCGTTCTTCGCGGCGCAGTCCCAGTTGCCGCAGCGCGCCGGCCATGCGCGCCACGCGTTCGGCCAGTTGCCCGTAGGTCAGCTGACGCGAGTCGTCGATGTAAGCGGGCTTGGCGGCGCGCGCGGCGTTCAGCGCCGCCAGATGGCTGGCGAAGTTCAATTCTGCGGGGCAGGTATTCACGGTTGTCTCCTGATGTCCTGGTGGGGCGCGCCACGGCATTGTTTTTTTGTGGCCGGGCACGGGCGAAGGTCAGCCGCCCGGCCGCGTGAAGTCGATGGCGCCGCCGGGCAGCAGGTACAGCACCAGCGCGCGGCCTTGGGTCACGGTGGGGCTGTGCGCGCTGCCGGGGCCGTAGACGAGCCAGCCGGCGCCATGGCCGTCGAAGCGCGCGTCGGCGGTCAGCGGCATGATCAGGTCGATTTCGCCGTTGGGGTGGGCGTGGTGGGGGCCGGCCAGATCGTTCATGTCGACCACATCCACCGAGCAGCCGGCCAGATCGTCGGCCGGCTTGATGACGCGGCCGTAGCGGATGCCCCCGCCTTCGCGGTTGCACATCCATCCGTCTGCCACGCCCTGCTTACAGGCGGCGAAGATGCGCTCGTACAGCGCGCTGCCGGGGCCGGCCTCGCGGTTCAGCGTCGCCTGGAGCCCGTCATCCAGCGGCTGGTTCGCCACCAGGCGCGTGGCCTCTTGCATCAGGGCATGGAATTGATCTGGCGTGCTCACCGGGACTCCTCCTTTACACTGTCGGCGCCTTGGACGCGGCATGTATTTCAATGCCGCTTTTTTGCGCAATGACGGCTTGGAACTGCTTGGAAGGAAAAATAGTGCTTCCATACGAAAGGGTCAAGCACTATAGTGCATAAAACAAGGCTTATCAGGGTATTTGCGGAGTCAGCCAAACATGAACCAAGCGCTAGATGCGGCGCCATCCGAACCCAGGCGGGAAGCTTTCCTGGTGGCTTTAGGCGAGCGGGTGCGCCGCCTGCGAGCCATACGCGGCATGACGCGTAAGAGCCTGTCGCAAGTCACAGGGGTGTCAGAACGGCATCTGGCCAATCTTGAGCATGGGGTGGGCAATGCGTCCATCCTCGTCCTGTTGCAGATCGCGCGCGCCTTCAACTGCGCGCTGGCCGAGCTGGTGGGGGACGTCACCACGGAATCGCCCGACTGGCTGCTGATCCGCGAACTGCTCAGTGGCCGCACGGAATCCGACCTGCAACGCGCGCGCGAAGCCCTGACCCAGCTGTTTGGCGTGGGCGCGGGGGCGCAGCGGCCCAACCGCACGCAGCGCGTCGCGCTGATCGGCCTGCGCGGGGCGGGCAAATCCACGTTGGGGCAGATGCTGGCCGACGACCTGGGCTATCCCTTCGTCGAACTGAATCGCGAAATCGAGCGCGTGGCCGGGTGCAGCATCCTGGAAATCCACAACCTGTATGGCCCGAACGCCTATCGCCGCTACGAGCGGCGGGCGCTGGAAGAGGCGGTGCAGATCTATCCCGAGATGGTGCTGGCTACGCCCGGCGGGCTGGTGTCCGAACCCGCCACGCTGAACCTGCTGCTGGCCCACTGCTATACGGTATGGCTGCGCGCCACGCCGGAAGAACACATGGGCCGGGTCATGGCGCAAGGCGATTTCCGGCCCATGTCCGGCAATAACGAGGCCATGGCGGACCTTAAGCGCATCCTGGCCGGGCGCGAAGCCTTTTACGCCAAGGCCGACCTGACCTGGGTCACCAGCAACCTGGAAGTGCAGGAAAGTTTCGCCGGCCTGCGCACCCAGGTACGCAAAGCCTGCGGCCTGCCGCTGTAAACCTGCACTTTTCTGCATGTCTCGCTTGACGTGCGTTTTTGCCTGAACTAATCTGCACAATAATTCATGTAATGCAGTATTTTTCCTGTTCAGGCAGGGCGTACGAGGAGACACACCATGAGCAGCACCGCAAACGGGCTGGACACCCGGCCCGAGGCCCGCGTCGATTTCCGCACCCGGCCCGACCTGTATCGCCATTGGCGCCTGACGTTCGATGGCCCCGTCGCCACGCTGGCGATGGACGTGGCCGAAGACGGCGGCCTGCGCCCCGGCTACAAGCTCAAGCTGAACTCCTATGACCTGGGCGTAGACATCGAGCTACACGACGCGCTGCAACGCATCCGCTTCGAACATCCCGAAGTGAAAAGCGTGGTGGTCACCAGCATGAAAGACCGCATCTTCTGTTCGGGCGCGAATATTTTCATGCTGGGGCTGTCGTCGCATGCGTGGAAGGTCAACTTCTGCAAGTTCACCAACGAAACGCGCAACGGCATCGAAGACTCCAGCCGCCACAGCGGCCTGAAATTCATCGCGGCGCTGAACGGCGCCTGCGCAGGCGGCGGCTATGAACTGGCGCTGGCCTGCGACGAAATCCTGCTGGTGGACGACCGTTCCTCTTCGGTGGCCTTGCCGGAAGTACCGCTGCTGGGCGTGCTGCCCGGCACGGGCGGCCTGACGCGCGTCACCGACAAGCGCCGCGTCCGCCACGATCACGCCGACATCTTCTGCACGCTGGTCGAAGGCGTGCGCGGCCAGCGCGCCAAGGATTGGCGGCTGGTGGACGACGTGGTCAAGCCCGCACGCTTTGACGAGGCGGTGCGTGAACGCGCGCTGGCGCTGGCCGAAGGCAGCCACCGCCCGGGCGGCGAACGCGGCATCGCGCTTACGCCCATCGAACGTACCGAATCCCCCGATCGCCTGTCGTATCGCTACGTGGACATACAGCTGGACCGCGACAAGCGGCTGGCCACCTGGACCGTGCGCGCCCCGCAGGACGCGGTGCAATCCGAACTGGACGACATCGTCGCGGCGGGCGCTGCGTGGTGGCCCTTGCAGATGGCGCGCGAACTCGATGACGCCATCCTGTCCATGCGCACCAACGAACTGGACATCGGCACCTGGATCTTCAAGGCCGAAGGCGACGCCGACGCCGTGCTCGCCGCCGACGTGGCGCTGGAGCGGCATGCGGACCACTGGTTCGTGCGCGAAACCGCCGGCATGCTGCGCCGCACGCTGGCGCGCCTGGACGTCACCTCGCGCAGCCTGTTCGCGCTGATCGAGCCGGGTTCCTGCTTTGCCGGCACGCTGCTGGAACTGGCGCTGGCCGCCGACCGCAGCTACATGCTGGACAACGAGGCCGAACCCGACGCCCCCGCCGCGCAGGTCGTGGTGGGCGAACGAAATTTCGGCGCGTATCCGATGGTCAATGGCCAGAGCCGGCTGCAACGCCGCTTCTATGAAGAGACTGGGCCGATGGAAGCCGTGCGCGCGCGCGCTGGCCAGCGCCTGTCCGCGCAAGACGCCCTGGAACTGGGCCTGGTCACCTATGCGCCGGACAGCATCGATTGGGATGACGAAGTGCGCATGATGCTGGAAGAGCGCCGCGCGCTGTCGCCCGACGCCTTGACCGGGCTGGAAGCCAATCTGCGCTTTGGCGGCCAGGAAACGATGGAAACGCGCATCTTCGGCCGGCTCACCGCCTGGCAGAACTGGATCTTCAACCGTCCCAATGCGGCCGGCGACAAGGGCGCGTTAAAGCTCTACGGCAAGGGCGAGCAGGCCACGTTCGACTGGAACCGGGTCTGAACCCGGTCTGAAAAAACAAGGAGCGAGACAATGTCTGGAATCAACTACACCGATAAGATCCCCAATAACGTCAACTTGTCCGGCGACCGCACCTTGCAACGCGCGCTGGAACACTGGCAACCCAACTACCTGCAATGGTGGCAGGACATGGGCCCCGACGGCTCGCATGGTTTCGATGTCTACCTGCGCACGGCCGTCAGCGTGGAACCCGACGGCTGGGCCAACTTCAACCACGTGCGCATGCCGGACTACCGCTGGGGTATTTTCCTGGCGCCGCAGGACGGCCAGCGCAAGATCCACTTCGGCGAGAACATGGGCCGCGACGTCTGGCAGGACGTGCCCGGCGAACATCGCGCCAACCTGCGCCGCATCATCGTGACGCAGGGCGACACCGAGCCCGCCTCGATCGAGCAGCAGCGCCACCTGGGCCTGACCGCGCCGTCGCAGTACGACCTGCGCAACCTGTTCCAGATCAACGTCGAAGAAGGCCGTCATTTATGGGCCATGGTGTATCTGCTGCACCGCTATTTCGGCCGCGATGGCCGCGAAGAGGCCGATGCGCTGTTGCAACGCACGTCGGGCGATGCCGACAACCCGCGCATCCTGGGCGCGTTCAACGAAAAGACGCCGGACTGGCTGGCGTTCTACATGTTCACGTACTTCACCGACCGCGACGGCAAGTTCCAGCTGTGCGCGTTGGCCGAGTCCAGCTTCGATCCGCTGGCTCGCACCACGAAGTTCATGCTGACCGAGGAAGCGCATCACATGTTCGTGGGCGAGTCCGGCATTTCGCGCGTCATCCAGCGCACTTGCGAAGTGATGAACCAGCTCAAGACCGATGACCCCGAAAGCGTGCGCGCGGCCGGCGTGATCGACCTGCCCACCATCCAGCGCTACCTGAATTTCCACTACAGCGTCACCATCGATCTGTTTGGCGCGGACCAGTCCTCGAACGCCGCCATCTTCTATGGTTCGGGCCTGAAAGGGCGCTATGAAGAATCCAAGCGTACCGACGACCATCAACTGAAGAACGACACCTATCGCGTGCTGACGGTCAACAACGGCAAGCTCAATGAAGTCGAAGTGCCGATGCTGAACGCCTTGAACGAAGTGCTGCGCGACGACTTCATCCGCGATTCCGTCGCGGGCATCGGCCGCTGGAACAAGGTCATCGAGAAAAGCGGCATTCCGTTCCGGCTGCACGTGCCGCACAAGGCGTTCAACCGCCAGATCGGCACGTTGGCCGGCATCCGCATGTCGCCCGAAGGCGAGATCCTGTCTGAATCGCAATGGCAGGCGAACAGCCACAAGTGGCTGCCCACGCCCGAGGACCGCGCGTTTGTCGCCTCGCTGATGGGGCGCGTCACCGAGCCCGGCAAATTCGCCAACTGGATCGCGCCGCCCGTCATGGGCATCAACCGCCAGCCGGTCAATTTTGACTACGTCCGTTTCAACTGAAGGCGTCGAGGGCGGCGCGTTGGCGCCGCCTGTCCGCGCATTGGGAAGACCGCGATGAACGCCCCCTTACCCGTAGACGTGCTCCGGCAGCACCTGATCGATCCCGAGATCTGCATCCGCTGCAATACCTGCGAAGAGACCTGTCCGGTCGACGCCATCACGCACGATTCCAACAACTACGTGGTGGACCCCGACATCTGCAATGGCTGCATGGCCTGCGTGCCGCCGTGCCCGACGGGGTCGATCGACAACTGGCGGCTGATGGTGCGCAGCGAAGCGTATTCGGTGCAGGAACAGCTGGGTTGGGAAGAGCTGCCCAAGGAAAAATCCCTGCCGACGCCCGCCGTGGAATCCGACGTGCTGGCGCCCGCCGCCGATGCGGCCTTGCCGGCCAGCGCGCCGGGCGTCGCCGCCACGTTCACGCCGGCCGGCGCCAGCGTGCCGCCGTGGTCGGCCGCGCATCCCTACGTCAATCTGTACACGCACAAGACGCCCATGACGGCGACCGTCGTGGGCAACTACCGCGTGACGGGCGCTGACACCGAAAGCGATATTCACCACATCGTGCTGGACTTCGGCGAGTTGCCGTTTCCGGTGTTGGAAGGGCAGTCGATCGGCATCCTGCCCCCCGGGCTGGACGCGCAGGGCCGCCCGCATCACGCGCGCCAGTATTCGTTGGCAAGTCCGCGCGATGGCGAGCGCGCCGGCTACAACAACCTGTCCTTGACGGTAAAGCGCGTCACCGAAAACCACGGCGGGGCGGCGGCGCACGGCGTGTGTTCCAACTACCTGTGCGATCTGGCCAAGAACGATACCGTGCAGGTCATCGGCCCCTTCGGCCACACGTTCCTGATGCCGAACCACCCGCGCGCCAACCTCATCATGATCTGCACGGGCACCGGGTCAGCGCCGATGCGCGCCATGACCGAGCGCTACCGACGCCGCATCGATACCGGCGAAAACGGCAAGCTGATGCTGTTCTTTGGCGCGCGCACCGAACGCGAACTGCCGTACTTCGGCCCGCTGATGAAACTGCCACGCGACTTCATCGACATCAATCTTGCGCTGTCGCGCGAGGCTGGGCAGCCCAAGCGCTACGTGCAGGACCTGATCCGCGATCGCGCCGAGCAGGTATGCGCGCTGCTGGCGGACCGTAACACCTGCATCTACGTGTGCGGCTTGAAGGGGATGGAAGTCGGCGTGCTGGACGCCTTGCGTGACGTGACGATGCAATCGGGGCAGGATTGGTCTATTCTGCACGATGTGCTGCGCCGCGAAGGGCGTCTGCATTTCGAGACCTACTAGCGTCACCTAACCTTGGCGCCATGTAAAAACGGCGTCGTTCACCAACAGGCATTCGTGCCAGACGAAGGTGGTGAAGACCACGGCGCGCCTTGAGCGCGCCGCTTGCTTTTCGGGGGAAATAAAACAAATGAAGTTCGCTGAATTCAAGGACGGCATGCTGATAAAGGCCGGTCCCGTCACGATTACCGAAGCCGAGATCCTGGAGTTCGCCCGCAAGTTCGACCCGCAGTGGTTCCATACCGACCCGCAACGCGCGGCGGAAGGGCGCTGGGGCGGGCTGATCGCCAGCGGGTGGCACACCTGCGCGCTGGCCATGCGCATGGCCGTGGACGCGGCGCTGCATGACTCGGAATCGTTTGGTTCGCCGGGCCTGGGCGAAGTGCGCTGGCGCACGCCGGTGCGCCCGGGCGACACCCTGCGGCTGGAAGCGCGCGTGCAAGGCGCGCGCACCTCGTCCTCGCGCCCCGACCTGGGCATCATCACGTGGTCGTGGACGGTCATCAACCAGCACGACGAAGGCGTGCTGGAAATGGATGCGACGAGCCTGTTCGATCTGTCGGGCGAGAACTAAGCGCTGTATCGCCCACGCCGCTGCCCACGCGTCGGCGGCCCAAAGAAAAACCGCCTTCGATCGAAGGCGGTTTTTTCATTCAAAGGCCAGGCAAGCGATCAATAGAACGCCTGGATGCCCGTCTGCGCGCGGCCCAGGATCAGGGCGTGCACGTCGTGGGTGCCTTCGTAGGTGTTGACCACTTCCAGGTTCACCAGGTGACGGGCCACGCCGAACTCGTCGGAGATGCCGTTACCGCCGAGCATGTCGCGCGCCAGGCGGGCGATGTCCAGCGCCTTGCCGCAGGAATTGCGCTTCATGATCGAGGTGATTTCGACGGCGGCGGTGCCTTCGTCCTTCATGCGGCCCAAACGCAGGCAGCCTTGCAGGGCCAGCGTGATTTCGGTTTGCATGTCGGCCAGCTTTTTCTGGATCAGCTGGTTGGCGGCGAGGGGGCGGCCGAACTGCTTGCGGTCCAGCGTGTACTGGCGGGCGGTGTGCCAGCAAGCTTCGGCGGCGCCGACAGCGCCCCAGGCGATGCCGTAGCGGGCGGAGTTCAAGCAGGTGAACGGACCCTTCAGGCCGGACACGCCCGGCATCATCTGGTCTTCGGACACTTCCACTTCGTCCATGACGATTTCGCCGGTGATCGAGGCGCGCAGGCCAACCTTGCCGTGGATGGCCGGGGCCGACAGGCCCTTCATGCCCTTGTCCAGGATGAAGCCGCGGATCTTGCCGTCGAAGTCGCCGCCGACGCACTTGGCCCACACCACGAACACATCGGCGATGGGCGAGTTGGTGATCCACATCTTGTTGCCGGAAATCTTGTAGCCGTCGGACGTCTTGACGGCGCGGGTTTCCATGCCGCCGGGGTCGGAACCGTGGTTGGGTTCGGTCAGGCCGAAGCAGCCGATCCATTCGCCGCGAGCCAGCTTGGGCAGGTACTTCTGCTTTTGCGCTTCGCTGCCGAATTCGTTGATCGGCACCATCACCAGCGAGGACTGCACGCTCATCATCGAGCGGTAGCCGGAGTCGATGCGTTCGACTTCGCGGGCGATCAGGCCGTAGCTGACGTAGTTCATGCCCGCGCCGCCGTAGGCTTCAGGAATGGTGGCGCCGAGCAGGCCGAGTTCGCCCATTTCCGAGAAGATTTCCGGATCGGTCTTCTCGTTGCGGAAGGCGTTCAGCACGCGGGGGGCAAGCTTGTCCTGCGAATAGGCATAGGCGGCGTCGCGCACCATGCGTTCTTCTTCGGTCAGTTGCTGGTCCAGCAACAGGGGATCTTGCCATTGAAAAGAAGGATTCGAGGACATGCTGGGTCTCCGCTATGGATTTCCGTAATCGGAATCTAGAAAGTTTAAACCTAAAATAATTCGGGCGGCAAGTTCGGGTTTGCGCGGGCGGCGCGCCTGGGCGCGCCGCCTGTTTGCCGGCCGGTCGGGGTATCAGTGCTGGGCTTTGAGCGCCGCGTCGCGGATCTTTTCCAAGGTCGTCGACGGGGTGATGGTTTCAGGGTCGATGAAGCAATGCAGGATGGCGGGCTTGCCGCTGGCCAGCGCGCGTTCGAACGCCGGGCCGAATTGATCGGTGGTTTCGACGCGTTCGCCGTGGCCGCCGAAGGCGCGCGCGTAGTCGGCGAAATCGGGGTTCTTCAGTTCGGTGGCGGAGACGCGGCCGGGGTAGTGCTTTTCCTGGTGCATGCGGATGGTGCCGTACATGCCGTTATCGACCAGCACCACGATGATGGGCAGGTCGTACTGGACGGCGGTGGCGAATTCCTGGCCGTGCATCAGGAAGCAACCGTCGCCCGCAAAGCACACGACGGTTTTGTCGGGCCATACGCGCTTGGCGCCCACGGCGGCCGGCAGGCCGTAACCCATCGAGCCCGAGGTGGGGGCCAGTTGGGTGCCAAAGCGGGTGAAGCGGTGAAAGCGGTGCAGCCAGGTGGCGTAGTTGCCTGCGCCGTTGGTCATGATGGCGTCGGCCGGCAACGTCTTTTCCAGATAGGCCATCACCTGACCCATCTGCAATGCGCCCGGCGTGGTGATCGATGCCGGGTCGCTCCATTTGAGGTACGACTCGCGCATGGCTTGCGTGCCTTCCGCCCAGACCGGCTTGGCGGGCGCTTTGACGCCGCCAAGCGATTCGGCGAAGGCAGCGGGCGACGTGTTGATCGCCAGCGTGGCGCGATACACGCGGCCCAGCTCGGCGGTGTCGGGATGCACGTGCACCAGCTTTTGCTTGGGCACGGGGATGTCCATCAGCGTGTAAGCCTGGCTGGGGTTCTCGGACATGCGGCCGCCCACCAGCAGGATCAGGTCGGCGTCGGCCACGCGCTTGAGCAGCGCCGGGTTGATGCCCAGGCCCACGTCGCCGATAAAGCACGGGTGGTCGGCCGGGAACAGCATCTGGCGACGGAACGACACCGCCGTGGGCAGCGCATGGCGCTGCGCGAAGTCGGCGAACTGCTGCACCGCGCGGGCGTCCCAGCGGGTGCCGCCCAGGATGGCGACGGGGTTCTTGGCGTCGGCCAGCAGTTTTTCCAGGTCGGCCAACTGGCCGGCCGTGGGCGCGGATTCGATCAATTCGTAGCGCGGGGCGTCGGCCACCTTGGCGGCTTCGACCAGCATGTCTTCGGGCAGCGCGATCACGACGGGGCCGGGACGGCCGGACGTGGCGATGTGGAAGGCGCGCGAGATCAGTTCGGGAATGCGTTCGACCTGGTCGATCTCGGTGACCCACTTGGCCTGCGTGCCGAACACGGCGCGGTAGTCCATTTCCTGGAAGGCTTCGCGTTCGCGCATGCCGCGTTCGATCTGGCCGACGAACAGAATCATCGGCGTGGAATCCTGTTTGGCGATGTGCACGCCGGCCAGCGCGTTGGACGCGCCCGGGCCACGGGTCACCATGCAGATGCCGGGTTCGCCGGTGAGCTTGCCGTGCGCATCGGCCATCATGGCCGCGCCGCCTTCCTGGCGGCACACCGTGACTTTGATGTCAGCATCGTGCAGGCCATCCAGCACCGCCAGGTAGCTTTCGCCGGGAACGCAGAAAACGTGTTTGACGCCCTGGGCGACCAGTTGGTCGACCAGAATGTGACCGCCAAGGCGGGAATCTTGCTGAGACATGGTGGGGTGTCGTGGTGAGCCGAGGATAAGACTCCCGAGGATATGTGCCCTGGCCGCACAACGCAATTGATAAAATTGCACAATCTATTGATTCCCCGGCACGTAGTGCCTCGTTGCGTCGCGCCAGTCGGCGCGCCCGGTTCCGGCCGGTTTCAGGCAGTTTTGGTCCATGAGAAACGGCATCCCCAATCTGACCGCCTTGCAGGCGTTCGAGGCATCGGCCCGCCTGGGCAGTTTTTCGCGCGCCGCCGAGGAACTGTCCCTGACGCACAGCGCCGTGTACCGGCAGGTTGCCAGCCTGGAAGCGCGACTGGGCGTGCAGTTGTTCACCCGGGTGCGGCGGCGCATCGTGCTGACCGACCACGGCGCTGAATACGCCGGGCGCATCCGTCACCATCTGGACCAGATCGAAAAAGACACGTTTGGCCTGGTCAGCCGCACGGGCATGGGCCGCAGCATCCACATTGCGGTAGTGCCCACGCTGGCCACCACCTGGCTGATCCCTCGTCTGGCCGATTTTCAGGAAGCGCACGCGGACATCACCGTCAGCCTGTCGGTGCGCACCTTGCCCTTCCAGTTCAAGGATCAGCCCTTCGACGGCGCGCTGTATCACGGCGACGCCTTGTGGCCCGGCACCCAGGGCGTGCTGCTGTTTCCCGAACGCGAATTGGTGCCGGTATGCGCGCCGGCCCTGGCCGAGCGCGCCGCCCAGGCGGCGCAAGCCGGCGTCAGCGTGCTGGCCGGCATGACGCATCTGCATCTGGCCTCGCGCCCCGACGCCTGGCGCCAGTGGTACGGCGCCAACAACCATCTCTATGGTCCCCAGGCCGCGGGCGGGCCGCGCTATGAACTGTTCACCATGGTGATGGCGGCCGTGCAGGCCGGCCTGGGCGTGGGGTTGATGCCGCGCTTTCTGGCGCAGCCGGCGCTGGACCAGGGCACGCTGGCGATGCCTGTGCCGCAGTCGTTGACCGTCAGCCAGGGTTATTACTTCGGGTATCCCCAGCGAAGTGAACGCTCGGATGCGCTCAAGCTGTTCGAAACCTGGCTCAAATCGGCGGCGGCGGGGGTGGGGGAACGATAGGCCGGTATCTGGCCCGATACCTCTCCGGAACGTCTTAAAATGCCGCACCCGCCTATGTCGACCACCCGCCCACCCTTAGCCTCGCAAGCCGATATCGACGCCTTCATCGACGCCGTGTGGCTGGAAGACGGCCTGTCCGCCAATACGCTGGCCGCCTATCGCCGCGACCTGACCGGCTTTGCGCGCTGGCTCGAAGACCCGCAAGCCTATGCCCGCGAAATGGCCGACCGCCATGGCGACGCGGCCGGCGAACACGCCTTGCCCGTGGGGCCGGCCAAACCGCTTTGCGACGCGCAAAAGGCCGACATCGAAGCCTGGTTTGCCTTCCGTCACGAAGAAACCCGCGCCACCACCGCCAACCGCCGGCTGGCGGCGCTGCGGCGCTTTTTCGCCTGGGCGTTGCGCGAGCACCGTTCGCAGCGCGATCCCTGCCTGACGCTGGTCGCGGCCAAGCAGCCGCCCCGCCTGCCCAAGACCTTGTCCGAGCAGCAGGTGGACGCCTTGCTGCGCGCGCCCGACGCCACGCAGCCGCGCGGCCTGCGCGACCGCGCCATGCTTGAAACGCTGTACGCCACCGGTCTGCGCGTGTCCGAACTGGTGGGGGTGCGCGCACTGGATGTCAGCCTGAACGAAGGCGTGGTGCGCGTGGTGCTGGGCAAGGGCGGCAAGGACCGCTTGGTGCCGCTGGGCGCGGAAGCGGCCCACTGGATTGACCTGTACTCGAAAACCGCTCGCCCCGAGCTGGCGGCAGGGCGGCAGAGCGATGCGCTGTTCATCACCGGCCGAGCCGAAGCCATGTCGCGGCAGGCGTTCTGGCAACTGGTGAAAAAATACGCCTTGCTGGCCGATATCCATGCGCCGCTGTCGCCGCACGTACTGCGTCACGCGTTCGCCACCCATTTGTTGAATCATGGCGCAGACTTGCGCGTGGTGCAGATGCTGCTGGGCCACGCCGATATCTCCACCACGCAGATCTACACGCACGTGGCGCGCGAACGGCTCAAGGCGCTGCACGCCGCCCATCATCCGCGCGGTTAGCGCCACTTGCATCCCCTGATTCCTGTCTTTGATCCGGCCTACCCATGAGCAAAGCCCGCCACGTTTCCGAAACGCCCGCCACCCAGCTGCTCAAGCAGCACAAGATTGCCTACACCGAACACACCTACGACTACGTGGACCACGGCGGCGCCGGTGAAGCCGCGCGCCAGCTGGGCCTGGACCCGCATGCGGTGGTCAAGACGCTGGTGATGGAGGATGAATCCGCCAAGCCGCTGATCGTGGTCATGCACGGCGACCGCGAGGTCTCCACCAAGAACCTGGCGCGTCAGGCCGGCTTGAAAAAGGTCGAGCCCTGCAAGCCCGAAGTGGCGCAGCGGCATTCCGGCTATCAGGTGGGCGGCACCTCGCCGTTCGGCACGCGCAAGAAGATGCCGGTGTGGGTCGAGGCCGACGTGCTGACTTACCCGGTCGTCTACATCAACGGCGGGCGCCGGGGGTATCTGATCGGCATCGATCCCAACGTGCTGGTCACCGTGCTGGGCGCCAAGCCGGTGTCGGTGGCGCTGGAGTAAGGCCGCAGAGGGGCACGCGGCGCTTTGAAGGCGTCGCTTCCGGGCTAGCGCGCCGGCTCCGCCGCCTTCACCAGGGTCCAGAGCTTCTCGGCCACCGGCGCCATCTCGGTAGGCTGGCGGAACAGGCAGATTTCCAGCGGAATGTCCCACTGCGTATCACCCGCGCGCACCAGGCTGCCGTGCACCAGATCATCGTGCACCAGCATCTCGGGCAGCCATGCAATACCCCGGCCTTGCAGCGCCATTGAGCGCAGCAAGGTGGCGTGCGGTCCGACGAACGTGCTCTGGATGCGCTCGATGCGCATGGGCGTGTACCGCAATTGGCTCGTCACGATGCGGCCCAGCCCCGAGGGCGGCCCATATGCAAGAAAGGGCACCGGGCCGTCGCCGGCCAGACTGTGCAGGGGCGCGCCGGCTTGGCTGTCTGACGCGGGCGCGCTGACCGGAACCAGCACATCGCTGCCCAGGCGCGCCTTGGGATAAGAGATTTCATCCAGCCGGCTGGCCACCTGCGGATGGCGGTGGCACAGCAGAAACTGCACGCGGCGCTGCGCCATCAGATCTTCGCAAGCCTGGAAACTGTCGGACATCATCTGGATGGCGCCGACGTCAAGATTGGCTTCCAGCCCCCTGAGCCACTTCGGAAAAAAAGTCAGCGACAACAGATGCGTGGCGGCGAAGCGCAGGCTGGCGCCTTGCTGGGCGTGCGCCGCCATGGCCTTGATGCGCGCCGCTTCCAGATCGGCCATCACCTGGCGCACCAGCGGCAGGAATTTCTGCCCGGCGGCGGTCAGCTCGGTCGGGTGCGTGCTGCGGTCGAACAGATCCGCGCCAACCCATTCCTCAAGCGCCCGGATGTGGCGGCTGAATGCGGGCTGCGCAATGACGCGCGCCTGAGCCGCGCGCGAAAAACTTCCTGTCTCGGCCAGTGAACAAAAGTCCTCCAGCCAATTCATGTCCAGCGGTCTGTTTCCGGGTCCCATGAGGCGTGTGCGGGTGTGTGCGCCGCAGCAAAAATAATTCTATGCATTTCGAGTATTGGACGGCCGCGAGGGGCTACCGCGATGATAACTGCCATTCCCCCACACACAAGACTCGGAGACAGAGCATGCCTTCCATCTCGAACTATCGCGGCATTATCCCGGCGATTTCCTGCCCCTTCAC
The DNA here is from genome assembly GCF_001571245.1 of Achromobacter piechaudii NBRC 102461. GTDB lineage: Bacteria > Pseudomonadota > Gammaproteobacteria > Burkholderiales > Burkholderiaceae_B > Achromobacter > Achromobacter piechaudii. The sequence continues at coordinate 1,104,293 of NZ_BCTK01000006.1, forward strand.
AGCCGATCACCGGATCGACGAGCCGGCCCTGCGCCGTCTGGCCTCGTGGCTGGCCGGCCATGAGGGCGTGGTCGCCGTCATGACCAACGGCCACACGGGCGAGGTGTTTTCCCTGACGCCGTCCGAGCGCGCGCAGGTCACGCGCATCGTGGCCGATGAGCTGCGCGGCAAGCTGCCGGTGATTTCCTCGATTGTGTGCGAAGGCATTGCCGAGGCGGCCGAACATGCCCGCGCCGCGCGCGAAGCGGGCGCGGCCGCGCTGGACGTCATGCCGCCGCACCACTGGCTGCGCTTCGGCTTCACGCCCGGCCATGCGCTGGATTACTTTCATGCCATCCACCAGGCCGCGCCCGACCTGGACCTGGTCTGCCACGTCTACCCCGCCTGGACGCGCGCGTCGTACTCATCGCAACTGCTGGCCGATCTGGCGCGCTTGCCGTACGTGCAGGCGTTCAAGGTGGGTCAGCGCGACATGAACAAATATGCGCGCGACATCCAGGCGCTGCGCGAGGCCGATGCGTCCAAGGCCATCCTGACCTGCCATGACGAATACCTGCTGGCCTCGATGGTGCAGGGCGTGGACGGCGCGCTGGTCGGATTCGCCACCTTCATCCCGCAGCTGATCATCGATCTGTGGGACGCGGTCAAGGCTGGCGATCTCAAGCGCGCGCAACAGGTGCAGGCCTTGATCACTCCGCTCAAGGACGCGGTGTATGGCGGCGGCGAACCGACTGGCGAAGCGCATGCCCGCATGAAGGCCGGCATGTATCTGGCCGGCGTGCTGGAGAACGCAACGGTGCGCCCGCCCACCGAGGCCCCGGGCCCGGGCGAGCTTGCGGCCTTGCGCGCCGCGCTCACGAACGCGAATCTGCTGGCCCGCTGAACACGTCCTGCCCTTGCGGCGGCACGCAAGCACGCGGATGGTCTTGAGCCATACCGCGTCACGATGCCGCCACCGAAAATCATAAGAGGAGACACACCATGCAGAAAAGAAACGCGTTGCGCGCCATCGTTGCGCTGTGCATCGGACTGGCGGGCGGCCTCGCGCATGCGCAGGACCCGTACCCCGCACGCCCGGTCCGCTTCGTGATTCCGTTTCCGCCGGGCGGCACGCTGGACATGCTGGGCCGCGATCTGGCGCAGAAACTCAGCGAGCAGACCGGCCAGAGCTTCATTGTGGAAAACCGCTCGGGGGGCAACGGCATCATCGGCGCGGACGTGGTCGCCAAGTCGCCGGCCGATGGCTACACCTTGCTGTTCAACGCCTCGACGTTCACCACGGCGCCCATGACCATGAAGTCGGTGCCGTTCGACGTGGACAAGAATTTCGTGCCGGTGGCCATGGCGGGCAAAGCGCCCTTGTCGGTATCGGTCAAGAAAGACCTGCCGGTCAAGGACCTGGCCGGCCTGCTCGTCTACGCACGGCAGAACCCGGGCAAGCTGACGTTCGCGGTCGGGTCCATCGGGTCGGCCGGCCATCTGGCCACCGAACTGCTCAAGCGCCAGGGCGGCCTGGACTATACCGTCATTCCGTATCGCGGCACGTCTCCCGCTTTGCAAGATCTGGTGGGCGGGCGCATCGACGGGTTCATCGACCCGGTGCTGGGCGCCATGTCGTATTACAAGAGCGGCATGGTCAAGATCCTGGCCGTGACGTCCGACGCGCGCCTGCCCAATCTGCCCGAGGTGCCGACCGTGGGCGAGGTGCTGCCCGGCTACCAGTTCTACAGCTGGTATGGGCTGTGGGCGCCGGCCGGCACGCCCGCACCCGTGGTCGAGAAATTGAACGCCGAGGTCAACAAGGCGCTTGCGTCGGGCATGACGGCCAAGTACGAAGCGCTGGGCGTGTCCTTGACGCCGGGTTCGTCCGCCGCGTTCGCCCGCTTCCAGAAAGACGACATGGCGCGTTCGCGCAAGATCGTGGACGAGGGCCGTATTCATGTCGAATGAACGCAATGCCGGCCTGGCCGTAGTGACCGGCGCGTCGGGCGGCATCGGCCTGGCCATCGCGCAGCGGCTGTTGCAGGCAGGCTGGCGGGTGGCTGGCCTGGACATCGGGCCGGCCGCCGTCCAGCACGCCGCCTACCGCCACGTCACGGTCGACTTGTGCGATGCGGATGCAACCGGCGCGGCGCTGGAAATGCTCAAGGGCGGCGGGGCGCAGGTCGACGCGCTGGTGCATGCGGCGGGGATCCTGCGGGTGGGGCCACTGGCGCAATTGGACCCGCTTGATGGCGAACGCATGTGGAAGCTGCACGTTGACGTTGCGGTGCGGCTGGCGCAGGTGCTGGCGCCTGAGATGGCCACGCGCGGCGCGGGCCGCGTGGTGCTGGTCGGCAGCCGGGTGGCCCAGGGCATGCCCGGCCGCAGCCAGTATGCGGCGTCCAAGGCCGCGCTGGTGGCGCTTGCGCGCAGCTGGGCGGCGGAGCTTGCGCCGCAGGGCGTCACGGTGAACGTGGTGTCACCCGCCGCCACGCAGACCGGCATGTTGCAAGACCCCGCGCGCGCGGCGAGCGCGCCGCGCCTGCCACCCATCGGCAGGTTGATACAGCCCGAGGAAATCGCCGCGCTGGTGCAGTTCTTGCTGTCGCCCGAAGCCGCCGCCATCACCGGGCAGGACATCGCCATCTGCGGCGGCGCATCGCTGCCACGCTGAATCTCTGATACCAAACCAAGGAAGTCCGTTATGAAAATCGTAGATATCCGTGAGTCCACCCGTCCGATCCGTTCTGATATCCGCAACGCCTACATCGATTTTTCCAAGATGACGTTGAGCCTGGTCGCCGTGGTGACCGATGTGGTGCGCGATGGCCGCCCGGTCATCGGCTACGGCTTCAATTCCAACGGCCGCTACGGCCAGGGCGGGCTGATCCGTGAACGCTTCCTGCCGCGTCTGCTTGAAGCCGATCCCGCCTCGCTGATCGACGAGACCGGCCAGAACCTGGACCCGCACAAGATCTGGAACCGGATGATGATCAACGAGAAACCGGGCGGGCATGGCGAACGCTCGGTGGCGGTGGGCACGCTGGACATGGCCGTGTGGGACGCCGTCGCGAAAATCGCCGGCAAGCCGCTGTACCAGTTGCTGGCCGAGCGCTACGGCACGGGCACGCCCAATCCGCGCGTCTTCGTGTACGCGGCTGGCGGCTACTACTATCCGGGCAAGGGTCTGGACGGGCTGTGCGCCGAAATGTCCAGCTATCTTGAGCGCGGCTATTCCGTCGTCAAGATGAAGATCGGGGGCGCGACCCTGGCCGAAGACTGCGCGCGCATCGAAGCCGTGCTCAAGATACTGGGGCCGGGCCAGCAACTGGCGGTGGATGCCAACGGCCGCTTCGATACCGACACGGCGGTCGCCTATGCGCGCGCGCTGTCCGACTATCCGCTCTTCTGGTACGAAGAGGCGGGCGATCCGCTGGACTACGCCTTGCAGGCGCGGCTGGCCGAGGTCTACGAAGGGTCCATGGCCACTGGCGAAAATCTGTTCTCGATGCAGGACGCGCGCAATCTCATCCGTTACGGCGGCATGCGGCCCGACCGCGACTGGCTGCAATTTGACTGCGCCTTGAGCTACGGGCTGGTCGAATACCTGCGCACGCTGGACATGCTCCGCGAAAACGGCTGGTCGCCCGCGCGCTGCATTCCGCATGGCGGCCACCAGATGTCGCTGGCAATTGCGGCTGGCCTTGGCCTGGGCGGCAACGAAAGCTATCCCGACCTGTTCCAGCCCTACGGCGGCTTTCCCGATGGCGTAAAGGTGCGCGACGGCTATGTCGATCTGCCGCCCCTGCCGGGCATCGGTTTCGAGGGCAAGGCCGACCTGATCGCCGAAATGCGCACGCTGGCCTCTTGAGAAGAGGGGGTAAGAGGGGGCGAGTGGTATCCCGCTACTACCGCTGGCCCCGCCGACCCGGGCACAATGGTTCGCAGAACATCAAGAACCGGGTCCCCACGCTGGGCGCGCAACCGGCTGCCCCCTCATCCAAGGAGACAATCATGAGCAAGAGACTGTTGATGCTGGTCGGCGATTACGCCGAAGATTACGAAACCATGGTGCCGTTCCAAACCTTGTTGGCGGTAGGACATACGGTCCATGCGGTGTGCCCGGACAAGAAATCCGGCGACTCGATTGCAACGGCCATCCACGATTTCGAAGGCGCGCAAACCTATAGCGAAAAGCGCGGCCACAACTTCGCGCTGAATTTCGATTTCGATCGCGTCGAGCCGTCTTCCTACGACGGTCTTGTCATTCCGGGCGGCCGCGCTCCGGAATACCTGCGCTTGAATGAAAAAGTGCTGGATATCGTGCGTTATTTCGATCAGGCCGGCAAACCGATTGCCGCCGTCTGCCACGGCGCGCAGTTGCTGGCCGCCGCCGGCATCCTGAAGGGCCGCACCTGCTCGGCGTATCCCGCCTGCGCACCCGAAGTGCGCCTGGCCGGCGGCACCTACGCCGAAATCGGCATCGACCAGGCCTATACCGATGGCAACCTGGTCACCGCGCCGGCCTGGCCCGCGCACCCGGCCTGGCTGTCTCAATTCCTGGCGGTATTGGGCACGAAGATCACGCACTGAGCCAGCAACGCGCGGCCATCGCCGATTCCCGCGATTGCCGCCAGAAACGACAAGGCTCCCGGCGCATGTCTGCACCGGGAGCCTTTGCATTCATCGTCCTGCCAACGCCGCTCAGGCGAAATCGAGCACCACGCGTCCTTCGATCTGCCCCTTCTTCATGCGGTCGAACACGTTGTTGATGTTCTCCAGCCGATCCGTGGAGACGGTGGCGTGTACCTTGCCTTCTTCGGCAAATTGCAGCGACTCTTGCAAGTCCAGGCGCGAGCCCACGATGGAGCCTCGCACGGTCACGCCGTTCAGCACCATGTCGAAGATGGACAGCGGGAAGTCTCCGGGCGGCAAGCCATTGAGCGCCACGGTGCCGCCACGGCGAACCATGCCCATCGCCTGCTCGAACGCCTTGGGCGACACGGCGGTGATCAGCGCGCCATGCGCGCCGCCGATTTCGCGTTTCAGGTACGCGGCGGGATCGGTGGTCTTGGCATTGACGGTCACTTCGGCCCCCAGGCGGCGGGCCAGATCCAGCTTGTCATCGTCGATGTCGACCGCCGCTACGTTCAGGCCCATGGCCCGCGCATATTGCACCGCCATATGGCCCAGGCCGCCAATGCCCGAAATCACGACCCAGTTGCCGGGCCGCGTGTCTGTCATCTTCAGGCCTTTGTAGACGGTGACGCCCGCGCACAGCACCGGCGCGATATCGACGAAGCCGACATTCTTGGGCAGCAAGCCCACGTAGTCGGCGGCGGCCAGCGCGTATTGCGCGAACCCGCCATTGACGGAATAACCGGCGTTCTGCTGTTGCTCGCACAGCGTTTCCCAGCCGCCCAGGCAATGTTCGCAATGGCCGCAGGCGGAATACAACCAGGGGATGCCGACGCGGTCGCCTTCCTTCACATGGGTGACACCCGCGCCCACCGCCACCACGTGGCCCACTCCTTCGTGGCCGGGAATGAAAGGCGGATTGGGTTTGACGGGCCAGTCGCCTTGCACGGCATGCAGGTCGGTATGGCAAACGCCGCAGGCTTCGATCTTGACCAGCAATTCGCCGGGGCCGGGGCGGGGTACCGCAACTTCTTCGATCACCAGCGGCTCGCCGAATGCGCGCGCCACTGCGGCTTTCATGGTGCTATCCATCTCTACCTCCGAAGTCAGGTCAGTTTCCCCATGCTCGAACGACAACAACTTTTAATCCATGACTTATATCAACCATGGGTGGATGGAAGGGCGTAGAGAAACGTGTGGTTGCAGATTCATGAGGCCGGCGCAGGCATCTTGCAGCCGCCGCGGCAAACGTCGTACAGTGATCCATCGCACGCGCATCGCCGGGCCCAGCGCCCTCGCACCGCGCCGCAGGAGTCCTCCCATGTGTGAAATCTTCATCCGCGCCAGCGAGCAATCGTACGCGCCCGAGACCCGTTCGCTGCGCCTGCATGGCGTGGCCACCAGCTTGCGGCTGGAGCAATTGTTCTGGCAGACGCTGGAAGAGATCGCCGGGCGCGACGGCATGCGCGTCACGCAACTCATCGAGCGCCTCTACGACGAGCTCATCGAATACCGGGGCGAGGCCGCCAATTTCACTTCCTTCCTGCGCGTGTGCTGCCTGCGCTATCAACTGCTGCAAGCCGATGGCCGGATTCCCCGCGACGCGGCCGTGCCGATCCAATCCTTGAATCCGCAAACTGTGTTGCAAGGCCTGCCCGCATCCCTGTTCGACGCCGAACCGCTGCGACCCAAGCGGCGCGAGGCAGCCTGAACGTACCCAAAGAAAAAGGCCCGATCAGATCGGGCCTTTTTCTTTGCGGCGCGGCGTTGCGCGATCAACCGCCTGGTTGAATCGAGGCCAGGGCCACTTCATTCTGCACGATACGGCGGATGCGTACGGCATCGCCGATGCGCGACAGCTTGCCCTGCGAATCCAGCAGCACGATGGCCAGATCGCGGCCATTGATACGGGCCAGCATCACCAGGCATTCGCCGGCTTCGTTGATGTAGCCGGTCTTGGACACCTTGATGTCCCAGTCGGGCTTGCGCACCAGCAGATTGGTGTTGCGGAAGGTCTGCGTGCGGTTGTTGATTTCAACGTCGTACTCGGTGTCGGTCGAGTAGCGGTGGATAAGCGGGCGTTGCGAGGCCGCGCGCAGCAGGCGCGCCAGATCGTGCGGCGACGATACGTTGTTGCTGGACAGGCCGGTCGGTTCGATGAAGCGCGTGCTGGTCATGCCCAGCGACTGCGCCTTGGCGTTCATCGCGGCCACGAAAGCCGGCAGGCCGCCCGGGTAATGGCGACCCAACGCGTTGGCCGCGCGGTTCTCGGACGACATCAGCGCCAGATGCAGCATGTCGCCGCGCGACAGCTTGGTGCCCACGCGCAGGCGTGAGGTGGTGTGCTTCAGGCCATCGACGTCGTCGTCGGTGATCTCAAGCATTTCGTCCATCGGCAGGTTCGCGTCGACCACGACCACGGCGGTCATCAGCTTGGAGATGGACGCGATGGGGCGGACCACGTTTTCGTTCTTGGCGAACAGGACCGTCGACGTTTCCAGGTCTTGCACGTAGGCGGTGCTGGAACGCAGCGCGGCGGCTTCGGCACGCACTGATGAGGCGGGCGGCGGCATGGCAGCGGAGGCGGCCGCTACGCGCTGTCCACGAGCGGGTTTGTTCGGTTTGCCGTTCTTGCCCGTGGCCGCGCCCTTCTTGGGCGGCGTGTCTTTCGCGGCGACCTGCTTGCCGCCTTTGGGCGGCGCTTTCTTGGCGGTGGACGAGGACTTGGGCGGGGCTTTCTTGGCGGTCGAAGACGATTTAGGCGCGGCTTGCTTGCCGGCCGAGGTCTTACCGGAACTGGCCTTCGGGGCAGGGGCCTTCTTGGCTTGTTGCGCCTTGCAAGCCGCCGACTTGGCGTTCGTCTTGCAAGGGTCTGAATTTTTCGCGGCTTGCGCGGCGGGGGGCAGGAGCGCGCACAGCGCCAGCGCTGCCGGCGCTACCGCGTTCGCAATTGCACGTTTCCAGGAAAATGCCATGGTTGAGCAGGCTTGTCAGTCTGTGAAAAAGTATTTCTTAAGCCGGCGTTTCGTCGGTTCAGGAAAAGTCCAGATGAATTAGGGGCTTACGCGTCGAATTTAAACAGTACATGAAGATGCGCGCAAGGCGATTTGCCATCTTGCCCGAAAAAAATATCGGTGACGCATTGACGAAGATTCAATTAGTCACAAGGCGCGACATGAGAAGCTAACGGCGCAGCGCGCGAGAGCGTAGCCCGGATTAACCCTCATCTGGCTGAACGTGCGGTAGGGCGGGGAAGGGAAGGCGTCGGAACCGAGGCCGGAAGCTGGCCTCGCCGGGTGGAATCGAACCACCAATTGACCCTTAGGAGGGGTCGGTTATATCCATTTAACTACGGCGAGACGGTAAGGCTGGCGCCGCGCACAGGGTGACGGCCGGGCCAGAGTTTATCACTGCCGCGAGGCAATCAACGCCTTGCATTGACCAATATGCGCCCATCGCCGCCAAGCGGCTTGGGACCCCGCAGCCATTTTCGGATTCTTCTGAAATTGCGCCGTGGACGGGGCCCGGATGTACTCGCGGCCACGGGTGGGCGTCATAATGCGCGCAATGTCGCCGGGCGCCATGACAATTACAACCTGCGCCCGTGGCTTGTTGCCTGATGCAGGAGATTCCCGCCATGACGCTCGGCTGGCTTGCGCTTGCCTCGTTCATCCTCGCCTCGCTGGCGGTCGCCGCCGTCCGCTTCAGTGGTCGATTGCGCGCGGGCAGTGGCCGCGCCCAAGCCCAGGTGTCCGATCTGCTGGCCACGCTGGAGGGCGTCGACGAAGGCGTCAGCGTGGTGGACGCGCGCATGCGGCTGGTGGCGTGGAACCGGCAATATCAGCAGTTTTTTGATTATCCCGATGGGCTGTTATGCGTGGGCCGGCCGGTGGCCGATGTCATACGCTTCAGCGCGCGGCGGGGCAAGTACGGGTTGGGGCCGGGCCTGGATATCGACGCGCTGGTCCGCAAGCGCGTCGGGTTCATGCGGGCCGGCACGGTCTACCGCAGCCAGCGCACCTTGCGTTGCGGGCGCATTGTCGAATTGCGCGGCCGGCCGCTGCCGCGCGGTGGCTATGTGACGAGCTATCGCGATGTCACCGACCTCAAACGCATGCGGAGTCAGCTGCGTGACATTCATGACACGTTTGAGCGGCGCGTCCGTGCGCGGATTCGCCAGGCCGAGGCCATCGAGCAATCGCGCACGCAGTTCCTGACGGCGGTCAGCCACGATGTCTTGCAGCCGATCAATGCCGCGCGGCTGTTCGCGTCGGCGCTCAATGAAGAACACGAGCCCGAAGCGCAGCGCTATCTGGCCGGCCGCATCAACACCTCGTTGCGCGCGGCCGAGGAATTGCTTGATGGGCTGCTGGACCTTACCCGCTTGAACGCGGGCGCGTTGCAGTCGGAGCAAAAAGATTTCGACGTGGAGCCGCTGCTGCGGCAGCTTGCGGATCAGTATGGCCACGTGGCGCTGCGCGCCGGCCTGCAATTGCGCCTGCATGCCAAAGGCCCGTTGCCCGTGCGCAGCGACCCGCGCCTGTTGCGCCGCATCTTGCAGAATTTCCTGGCCAACGCGGTGCGCTACACGCGCAGCGGCCGCATCCTGTTAAGCGCCCGGGCAAGCGCCGGGAGCGTGCGATTGCAGGTCTGGGACACCGGGCCAGGCATCGCGCCGCATCGGTTGCCCCGCGTCTACGACGAGTTTCATCGTGATGAGCAGGGGCAAGGCTTTGGATTGGGTCTATCCATCTGCCGGCGCTTTGCGTTGCTGCTGGGGCATCCGCTGGACGCGCGATCAGAGATCGGACGCGGCAGTGTGTTTTCAATCAGCGTTCCGCGGGCGCTGCGGCAACTGGATTGCCCGGCGCGCAAGTCGGACCCGCTGGAAACGCATGCCTCGCTGCAAGGCCTGCGCGTGCTGTGCCTGGATAACGACGCGGATGTTCTTGCCGGCATGCAGGCGTTGCTGGGTCGCTGGCACGCCAGCGTGCTGTGCGCCGCCACGCTGGATGAGGCGTTGTCGTTGATGCGCCATCGGCCGCACGTGCTGCTGGTGGACTATCACCTGCGCGACCGCCTGAATGGATTGGATGGCCTGGACGCGCTGCGCGCTGATGCGCCGGAAACGCGGGGTGCGCTGCTGTCGGTCCATGGCGATGAGGCCTTGATGGAGTCGGCGCGATCGCGCGGCTACCGGGTGTTGGCCAAGCCGATCAAGCCCGCGTCGTTGCGTGCATTTCTGGCGGCAAAGCTGCGCGCTCAGGCCTTGCCGCCGTAACGCCAGCTGCCCAAGCCCAGCCGGCCTGCGATCAGCACCGCCTGCGTTCGGTTGGTCACGCGCAGCTTGCGCATGATGGCGGTCATGTGCGCCTTGATGGTGGCTTCCGATATCTGCAATTCATGCGCGATCTGTTTGTTCAGCAACCCTGCGCCCACCATCTGCAACACACGAAACTGCTGCGGTGTCAGGTCGCGGACGGTGGCCGCCAATGTGGGCGCGCGCGCGGGCGCGGCCGTGATGGCACGCACCGGGTCGGGCCACCACGTGCCGCCGTCCAGCACATGCCGCAAGGCCGCGCCCAGCGTTTCCGCATCGAACGATTTCGGAATGAAACCCATCGCGCCGTGATCCATGGAGCGCCTGATCAACAGCGGGTCTTCGTGCGCCGACACGATGACGATGGGCAACGGCGGATGCCGGGCGCGCAAGTGGCCCAGCGGTTCAAGGCCGGACGAGCCCGGCATGTCCAGGTCCAGCAACAGCAGGTCGGCGTCCGGGCACGCGTCGACCAGATCGTAAAGCGCGCTGATCTGATCGGCCTCGTGGATGACGCTGCCCGGAAGCACCCGGCCGATCACGCCACGCAGGGCTTCTCGAAACAGCGGGTGGTCGTCGGCGATAAGCAGGACTGGCATCGGGCGATCATGCCACACGCCGCTCGCGCACCAGCGCCTGCACCACCGAGGGATCGGCCAGCGTGGTGATGTCGCCCAGGTCATCGACCGTGTTCTCGGCGATCTTGCGCAGGATGCGCCGCATGATCTTGCCCGAACGCGTCTTGGGCAGGCTGGGCGCCCATTGCAGATGGTCGGGCGTTGCGATGGGGCCGATTTCACGGCGCACGTGCGCGACCAGTTCCTGGCGCAACGCATCGGACGCTTCGGCCCCGGCCTTGAGCGTGACGTAGACATAGATGCCCTGGCCCTTGATGTCGTGCGCGAAGCCCACGGCGGCGGCTTCCGCGACCTTGGGGTGCAACACCAGCGCGCTTTCCAGTTCGGCGGTGCCGATGCGGTGCCCGCTGACGTTGAGCACGTCGTCCACGCGCCCGGTGATCCAGTAGTCGCCGTCTTCGTCGCGGCGGCAGCTGTCGCCGGTGAAGTACATGCCGGGGTAGTCCTTGAAGCAGCCCTGGATATAGCGCTGCTCGTCGCCGTACACGGTGCGTGCCTGACCCGGCCAGGAATCACGGATGTAGAGGTTGCCTTCGCCCGCGCCCGTGATGATCGCGCCGGTCTTGACGTCGACCAGTTCGGGCTGGATGCCGAAGAAGGGTGTGCTGGCCGCGCCGGGCTTGGCGGCCTTGGCCCCCGGCAGCGGCGAAATCAGGATGCCGCCGGTTTCGGTCTGCCACCACGTGTCCACGATGGGGCAGCGGCCCGCGCCCACCACGCCGTGATACCAGCGCCAGGCTTCGGGGTTGATGGGTTCGCCCACCGTGCCCAGCAGGCGCAGCGATTGACGCGATGTGCGCAGCACCGGCCCCGCGCCTTCGCGCATGAGCGCGCGGATGGCGGTGGGCGCGGTGTAGAAGATGGTGACCGCGTGTTTGTCGATGACCTGCCAGAAGCGCGAAGCGTCCGGGTAGCTGGGCACGCCTTCGAAGATGACGGTCGTGGCGCCGTTGGCCAGCGGCCCATACACCAGATAGCTGTGGCCGGTGATCCAGCCGACGTCGGCCGTGCACCAGAACACGTCGCTGTCGCGGATGTCGAAGATGGCCGCGTGCGTGTACGCGGCGTAGACGAGGTAGCCGCCCGTGGTGTGCAGCATGCCCTTGGGCTTGCCGGTGCTGCCGGAGGTGTAGAGGATGAACAGCGGGTCCTCGGCGTTCATACGCTCTGGCGGGCAGTCGGTGGATTCGCTTTCCATCAGGCGATCCAGCCAGTGGTCGCGGTCGGGGTTCATGGTGACAGCTGTGCCGGCGTGGGGCACCACCAGCACGGTCCGCACGCCTTGCATGCCGGGCATGGCCAGCGCGGCGTCCACGTTGTCTTTCAGGGCGATGTTGCGGCCGGCGCGGCGGCCGCTGTCGGCGGTGATGATGGCCGTGGCGCCGCAGTTGCGCACGCGGTCCGCGATGGAGGCGGGCGCGAAGCCGCCGAACACCACGTTATGCACTGCGCCGATGCGGGCGCAGGCCAGCAGCGCCACCACGGTTTCGACGATCATCGGCAGGTAGATCGTGACGCGGTCGCCCCGGCTGATGCCCAGACGGCGCAGCGCGTTGCCCATCTGGCAGACCTTGGCATGCAGCTCGCGGTAGCTGACGTGTTGCGAAGGCAGGTCGGGGTCGTCGGATTCCCAGATCAGCGCGGTCTTGTCGCCGCGCGCTTCCAGGTGCCGATCCAGGCAATTGACGCTGACGTTCAATTCGCCGTCGGAATACCAGCGGATGTGAAAGTTATCGGCGGAAAAGTCGACGTCCCGGATCTGCGTGGGTTCGCGATACCACTGCAAGCGCTTGGCGGCTTCGGCCCAGAACGCATCGGGGTGCTTCAACGACGCCGCGTAGTGTTGCTCGTACTGGTCCTGCGTCACCGTCTGCGGCCCGGCAAACCCGGCGGGGACGGGGTAGAGATCGGGTAGAGGTTCCATAAGGGCTCCTGGATACGTTGTTGGACGCTGGTTGGCCGGCGTGGGTTGTTCCGATTAGGTCGTGCTACATACGTTGGCGGGCTTGCCCCAAACATGGGCAAGCCCGATGGATCTGCTTTGATCCGCGTTGGTCGAACCGCCTGTCAGTGGGCGACCGCGCTGGTCGCGCCTATGCCCGTCTGGCTGCGCACGGTCAGCGCATCGAAGGCGTCGGCCTCGTCCTGCGCGCGCTCACTGTTGTCCAGCTTGGAGAACAACCAGATCGAGAAGAACGCCAGCGGGATGGACAGGATGCCCGGGTTGGGGAACGGCGTGATGGGCGTGGCGAAGCCGAACACGTCCACCCATACCGTTTCGCTCAGGACCACCCACACCGTGGCGGTGAACAAGCCCAGGAAGCCGCCCACGGTGGCGCCGAGCGTCGTGCAGCCGCGCCATGAAATCGACAGCACCAGCACCGGAAAATTGGCGCTGGCCGCGATGGCGAACGCCAGGCCCACCATGAACGCCACGTTCTGGTTTTCAAACACGATGCCCAGCAGGATGGCCATGACGCCCAGAGCGATGGTCGACAGCCGCGAGATCCGCATCTGCTGCCGTTCGGTGGCGCGGCCACGTGCGATGACGTTGGCGTAGAGGTCATGCGATATGGCGGCCGCGCCGGCCAGCGCCAGCCCCGCCACCACCGCGACGATGGTGGCGAAGGTGACGGCCGCCAGGAAGCCCAGCAGCAGGTTGCCGCCGACCGCATTGGCCAGATGCACGGCCACCATGTTGGTGCCGCCGATCAGGTTTTTCAGCATGTCGAAATGGCCGTCCGCGCCGGTCGCGAAATATTCGGGATGGCGCACCAGCAGGGCGACGGCGCCAAAGCCGATGATGAAAGTCAGCAGGTAGAAGTAGCCGATGAACGAGCTGGCGTAGATGACGGACTTGCGTGCCTCTTTCGCGTTGGACACCGTGAAGAAGCGCATCAATATGTGCGGCAGGCCGGCCGTGCCGAAGGCCAGCGCGATGCCCAGCGACAGCGCGTTCAGCGGGTTGCTGCTGACCTGCGCGCCGGGCGCCAGCAACTCGCGGCCCGTGGGATGCACGCGCGCGGCTTCGGCCAGCAGCGCGTCGGGGCTGTACTTGAAGGCGGCCAGCACCAGCACCGTCATCAGGGTGGCGCCCAGCAGCATCAGCACGGCCTTGATGATCTGCACCCAGGTGGTGGCGGTCATGCCGCCGAACGCCACGTAGATCATCATCAACGACCCGACGATCACCACGGCCACGTTGTAGTCCAGGCCGAACAGCAGCACGATCAGCTTGCCCGCGCCCACCATCTGCGCGATCAGGTACAGCGCGATGATCAGCAGCGACGCGCTGGCGGCCAGGACGCGCATCGGTGTTTGCGCCAGCCGGAACGAGGTGACGTCGGCGAAGTTGTAGCGGCCCAGGTTGCGCAGCCGTTCGGCGATCAGGAACATGACCACGGGCCAGCCGAACAGAAAGCCGATGGCGTAGATCATGCCGTCGAAACCGCTGACGTAGACCATGCCGGCAATGCCCAGGAACGAAGCGGCGGACAGGTAATCGCCCGCGATCGCCAGGCCGTTCTGAAAGCCCGACAGCCCGCCGCCGGCGGTGTAGAAGTCGGACGTGGTGCGAGTGCGTTTGGCGGCCCAGTACGTGATGCCCATCGTGCCGGCGATGAAGGCCAGGAACATGACGATGGCCGACATGCTGGCCTGCCCGGTGCTGGCCGCGTGCGCGGACCCGGCCAGCACGCATCCCGACGCGACGAACATTGCGGCGCCCAGTTTCTTGTTTTTCATGACACGTCCTTGATGATGGCGGCCAGCAGGGGGTCGAACACGGAATTGGAGATGTGTACGTAAGCGGAAATCAGCACCACGGCGCTGCATACGACCACAATGCCGGTCAGTACGCCGATGCTGATGGTCATGCCGGGCACGGCGCTGCCGAAGAATTCGGGATCGAACGCCAGGGTCAGGATGAAGCCGGCGTAGATGACGGCGGTGATGGCGAAGAACAGCAGGCTGGTGCGGCTGCGGCGTCGCAGCAATTCCTGGTATTTGGGATGTCGCATGACGGCGGCGGTCATGGGGTCGGGGGTGGGCACGGTAGGGCTCCTTGTTGTTATTGCCGGACGACGTGGAGGCGTCCGGGTGGGCCGGTTCAGCGATGACTTACGGGCCTCTACCCAATATAGAGACGCATCAGCAAGGCGGACACACGACCTTGGTCGTAGGGGCTAGGCCCTAGTGACAAGACGACATAAAGCGTGATTCGGCAGAAGGGCTATTACCGTCGCGCGCGCGGCGACTTGTATATGATGTTGGCCGAGTCCCGAGGAGGGGACGCAGACCCACACAACAACGAGAGACACGGGTTTCATGTCTAGCCAAACCGATACGAATTTCACGCGCACCCTGGTCCTGGGCACCCTGGTGGTGCTGCTTGCCATGGGCGTGCGCGCCACTTTTGGCCTCTTCATGCAGCCGATGGGCCTGGCCCACGGCTGGGGCCGCGATGTGTTTTCCATGGCCTTCGCGCTGCAAAACCTGGTCTGGGGCGTGGCCTGTATCTTCATGGGCATCCTGGCCGACCGCTACGGCTCCGGCCGCACGATCGCGCTGGGCGCGGTGCTGTACATGCTGGGCATGATCGGCACCCGCTTCGCCACCGATGAAACCACGCTGTATCTGTCGGCCGGCGTGCTGGTCGGGCTGGGGCAGGCGGGCACCACCTTCCCGGTGATCCTGCCCGTGGTGGCGCGCGCGGTGCCGCCCGCCTACCGCAGCACGGCGATGGGCATCGCCAGCGCGGGCGGCTCGCTGGGCCAGTTCGCCGTGGTGCCGACGGGGCAAGCGCTGATCACGGGCATGGATTGGCCCGGCGCGCTGTGGGTGCTGTCGCTGTTCGTGGCCTGCGCCGCGCCGCTGGCCTACTTCCTGCGCGGCCGTCCGCAAGCGCATTCGGGTCCGCAGCAGTCGCTGGCGTCGGCCGTGCGGCAGGCGGTGCGCCATCCTTCGTTTCACTTCCTGTTCTGGAGCTACTTCGTCTGTGGCTTCCATACCGCGTTCATCACGCTGCACTTGCCCGCCTACGTGACCGACGGCGGCCTGACGCCCGGGCAGGGCGCGACGGCGGTGGCGCTGATCGGCCTGTTCAACGTGCTGGGCTCGTTCTACGCGGGCAAGCTGGGGGGCAAATACAGCAAGAAGCGTTTGCTGGCCATCGTGTATTTCATGCGCGCCTTCGGCATCCTGCTGTTGCTGGCGATGCCGCTGTCGGCGTGGGTGCTGTACGCGTTCGCCGCCTGGATGGGGCTGTTCTGGCTGGGCACCGTGCCGCTGACGCAAGGGCTGATCGGGCAGATCTACGGCCTGCGCTATGCCGCGACGCTGTCGGGCATCGTGTTCCTGGGACATCAGTTGGGCAGCTTTATCGGGGTGTGGCTGGGCGGATACGCTTATGCCAAGACCGGCAACTACGACATGGTCTGGTGGCTGGGCGTGGCGCTTGCCGTCATTGCCGCGCTGCTTTGCCTGCCGGTGCGTGAACAGCCGGTAACGCCCGTGGACGTCCGTCCCGCTTCCGCCTGACCCCATTGAGTCGCCATGCCCTCGCACGAACCGTCGCAAATTCATCCACCCGCCCGCCGCCATCGCGCATGGCGCGCGGTGGGCGCGGTGGCGCTGGCGGCGGTGCTGGGCTTGGCGTTCTGGGGCTACACCACGCCCGACATGCAGCTGCATTGGGAAAACCTGGCGTCCCTTTGCGGGTTCTAGCCGTCTTTCCCCCTGCGGCTCGCGGTATCCTACGACGGTAATTTTCCCGTCGTTTTTTTTGTCTTCCCGCGCGGCCATCAGGCGCGCGATCAACGGATGCCCATGCAGGACGCGCCGCTTTCACATCCTCTTCTGACGCTGCCGGACATCGGCGCGCTGGCCGCCGCCGACACGCTGGTGCTGACGGTCAACAACCGCCTGTCGCGCCGGCTCACGCTTGAGCTGGCCGGCCTGCTGCGCCAGGAACGCCAGGTCAGCGAACTGCCGCGCATCCTGCCACTGTCCGCCTGGCTTGCCGAATCCGCCAACGAACTGGCCTTTGAAACCGACGACGACGTGCCCGCGTATCGTCTGGACAGTTTCGCCACGCAACTGGTCTGGACCGAAGCCATACGCGCCGAGGAAGCCGAGCGCGTGCTGCTGGACGCCAGTCAGGCGGCCCGGCTGTCCATGGATGCCGACCAGTTGATGGACGAGTGGGACCTGCACGTACCTTCCGGCGCGGACACTGACGAATATCGCGGCTTCGCCCGATGGCGCGTGCGCTATCGGCAGACGCTGGCGGGCATCGACGCCGAAGACGCGAACCAGGGCTATGCGCGTGTGCTGCGCGCTTTGGAAGAGGGCCGGCTGCCCACGCCGGCGCATCTGGTGCTGGCCGGTTTCACCGATGTGTCGCCGCGCTTTCATCGCCTGCTGCGCGCCTTCGAGGCGCAGGGGACGAGGGTGTCGCAGTGGCGCGACGAACAGCGCATTGAAACCGTGGCGCGTCGTTTCGAAGCGGCGGATGAGGGCGCGGAATGGCGCGCGGCGGCGGCGTGGGCTGCCGGGCAATTGCAAGCACATCCGCACGGCCGCTTCGCGATCGTGTCGCCGCAGTTGGAAGCCGAATCGCCGTTCGCGCGGCGCATCCTGAGCCAGGCGCTGGCGGGCCGCGACGGCGCGCCCGCGCATGCCTTCAACGTGGCCGTGGGCCGGCCGCTGAACGAATGGCCGATGGCGCGCGCCGCCTTGGCCTGGCTGCGCGCGCTGGCCGAATGCGCGGGCGGCAAGGGCTGCGGCATGGACGTGCTGGGCGCGGCCTTGCTTGCCGGCCACTGCGCGGGCGACGTGCGCGAACGCGCGCGGCTGGCCGCCATCGACGCACGCTGGCGCCGTCAGGCGGTCCAGCACGTCAGCCCGCACGATTGGAAAAGGCTGCTGGCCGACATTCCCACCTTGGCGCAGGCCTGGAACCAGGCGTTTGAAATCTGGACGCAAGGCGGCCGGCAGGCCACCTGCGATGTCTGGATGCTGCGCATGAAGGCCGCGTTGACCGCGCTGGGTTTCCCGGGCGAGGGCGTGCTGGACAGCGTGGCCTATCAGGTGATGGGCGCGTTGGGCGACGCGCTGGGCAGCTTCTCGGCCCTGGCGCCCGCAGCCGGACGGCTGGGCGGCGTGGCGGCGGTGAACCTGCTGCAAAGCGTGGCGCGCTCGGCCTCGTTCCAGCCGCAGCGCGACCCCACGGCGCGGCTGGACGTGCTGGGCCTGCTGGAAGCCGAAGGCGGCTATTGGGATGGCGTCTGGTTGCTGGGCTTGACGGACGACGTGCTGCCCGCTTCGCCCAAGCCCAATCCGCTATTGCCGCTGGCCGTGCTGCGCCAGGCCAAGGCGCCTCGCGCCACCCCGGAACGCGAACGCGAATGGGCTGAGGGCATGTACGCCGCGCTGTGCCGCTGCGCGCCCGACATCATCGTCAGCCACTCGCACATGGACGGCGAACGCGAACTGCGGCCTTCGCCGCTGATTGCGGGCACCGCGCTGACCGACTGGACGCCGCCCGTGGCCGACCGCGTCGCGGCCTTGCCGCAGGAATCGCTGGAGGACAACCAGGGTCCGCCGCTGGCGCCGGGCAACCGGGGCGGCGGCGGCCTGGACGTGCTGGACACGCAGGCCCGCAACCCGCTATGGGCGTTCGTGCGGCACCGCCTGGGTGGGCGCGAATTGTCGCCCTATGCCGACAGCGCCACGGTGAACGTGCGCGGCCAGTTCCTGCACAAGGCGCTGGAACTGGTGTGGGGCATGATGCCCGACCAGGAAACGCTGCACGACGTCATGGCCACGGGCCGGCTGGCGGCCTTGCTTGAACAGGCGGTCGCCCAGGCCGCCGACGAAGAACTCAAGGATTACGCCCCCGCCCTGAAGGCGCTGGAATGCCAGCGTGCGCGCGCCGTGCTGGCGGCCTGGCTGGACACCGAGGCGCGGCGCCTGCCGTTCGCCGTTGCCCAGGTCGAAAAAAACCACCAGTGGCAGCGCGGCGCGCTCAACCTGAAGCTGCGGCTGGACCGCATCGACAGCCTGGCTGACGGCCGCAACGTCATCATCGACTACAAGACGGGCGTGGCGCCGGCCAAGCCGGAACCCGATTGGTCCCGCAGCCGTCCAGTGAACGTGCAACTGCCGTTCTACGCTTCGGTGCTGGCGGACGCGGCGGGCGGCGAAGTTGCAGGCCTGGTGCTGGCCCAGATCCACGCGCGCCAAGTCGCGGCGCAAGGCCTGGCCGACGAAGACCTGGGCGTGCCGGGCGTGACGCTGGCCGCCGACAGCAAGTTCTTCCAGGGCCTGTCCTGGCCCGAGATCCGGCAGCGCTGGCGCACTGCCATCGAGGCGCTGGCCGATGAGTACGTGGCGGGCGTGGCCAGCAACGTGGCTTACCGCCGCGACGATTTGAAATACTGCGATGCATTGCCGTTCTTGCGTTTGCATCTTGACGACGAGGACGCCTGAGCCATGGCCGACACCGAACGCTTGCCGCAAGACCACGCCGCGCGCACCGACGCGCTGGACCCGACCCGTTCGTTCCTGGTGCAGGCGCCAGCCGGCTCGGGCAAGACCGAGCTGCTGACCGATCGCATCCTGGCGCTGCTGGCTACCGTGAACCGGCCCGAGGAAATCGTCGCCATCACCTTCACGCGCAAGGCCGCATCGGAAATGCACGCGCGCGTGTTGAGCAAGCTGCGGCGCGGGCTGGACGCCCCACCCGAGGCCATGCACGAACGCCGCAGTTGGGAGCTGGCGCGCGCCGCGTTGGCGCGCAACGACGAGCAGGGCTGGCATCTGCTGGATCACCCGGCGCGGCTGGCCATTCGCACCATCGACTCGTTCTGCGCGGGGCTGGTGCGCAGCATGCCCTGGCTGTCCGAACTGGGCGGCATGCCCGAGATCACCGACGATGCCCGCGCGCATTACGAAGCGGCGGCGCGCGCTACGCTGGATCTGGCCGACGACTACGACGCCGTGCGCATCCTGCTTCAGCATCTGGACGTGGATGTGCAGGCGGCCAAGGACGCCATCGCCGACATGCTGGGCCAGCGCGACCAATGGTTGCCGCTGCTGCGCCACGGTTCCGATCGCGAAGGCATGCAGGCCATGCTGGCCGAGGCCATCGGCGAAGATCTGGACGCGCTGTGCGAGGCCATGCCCTACGGCTGGGGCGAGGCGCTATGCGGTCCCGCGCGCCTGGCGGCTACGCATTTGCAGGACGGCGACGACGACAACAAGCTGCTGGCGTTGCTGGACTGGACGGATGACCTGCCCCCGGACGCGCAGGTGCTGGATCAGTGGCGGGCGGTCGCGCATCTGCTGCTGACCGGCACGGGCAGCCTGCGCAAGACGGTCAATAAAAACCTTGGCTTTCCGGCCAAGTGCGCGCACAAAGAACCCTTTGTGGCGTGGTTGGAAGCGGCCGACGGCGAAGCCGCGTGGGTGCGCCGCCTGCACGCCGTGCGCGATATTCCCGCGCCGCATTTCACGGACGCGCAATGGGAAGTGCTGGGCGCGCAACTGATGACGCTGGCGTTGGCCGTGGCGCAGTTGCGGCTGCGATTCGCCGACAAAGGTGAGGTCGACTTCATCGAGATCGCCCAACGCGCCGCGGCCGCGCTGGGCAGCGCCGACGATCCTGGCGAACTGCTGCTCAAGCTGGACGCATCGATCCGCCATCTGCTGATCGACGAATTCCAGGACACCAGCCAGACGCAGCTGGACCTGCTGCGCACGCTGACTTCGGGTTGGCAGGCGGGCGACGGGCGCAGCCTGTTCCTGGTGGGCGACCCGATGCAATCCATCTACCGTTTCCGCAAGGCGGAAGTGGGGCTGTTCCTGGAAGTGGCCGATATTGGCGTGGGCGAACTGACGCCCGATTTCCTGAACCTGACCGACAATTTCCGCTCGCAGGCGGGCATTGTCGAATGGGTGAACCAGTCGTTCGCCAACCTGCTGCCCAAGCGCAGCGACGCGGCGGCCGGCGCCATCGCGTACAGCCCGTCCACCGCCTTTCACGACGCGCTGCCCGAGGCCGCCGTGCGTTTCCACCCGGCCTGGTCGCGTGCCGGCGGAACGCCTGCGGAGGAACAAGCCGAGGATATCGCGGTGGGGCTGGTGCGCCAGGCGCTGATCGATCACAAAGGCGCCAAGCACCCCGTGGCGATACTGGTGCGGGCCCGCAGCCACCTGGGCAATCTGACGCGCCGGCTGGCGCAGGAAGGCATTCGCTGCCGCGCCGTGGATCTGGTGCCGCTCGCGCTGCGGCCGGTGGTGGCCGATCTGGTGCAACTGGTGCGGGCGCTGTCGCATCCGGCCGACCGCATGGCGTGGCTATCGGTGCTGCGAGCGCCATACTGCGGCTTGACGCTCACCTCCTTGCAGCGACTGTTTGGCGACGATCACATCACGCCCGTGCCAGTGTTGCTCGAACGCGCGCTGCGCATGACGCCCGCCACCGCGCCGGCCGTTGTCAGCAGCGCCCCGCAGGGCTCGTTGTTCGATAGCGCGCCGGCCACGCCCGACACGCCCTCGGCGCAAGCGCTGTTGAGCGCCGACGAATTCGAGCGGCTGCGGCAGGTCGCGGCCGTGTTGCTGGACAAGCGCAACGCCTCTGGCGCGATGCCGTTCGCGGCTTGGGTCGAATCGCTGTGGCGGCGGCTGGGCGGCCCCGCGTTGTACGCCGGCCTGTCGGTGGCGAACGACGCCGAAAGCCTGTTCCAACTGGTCGAGCGCCTGGCGCCGCACGGCGCAATCGATCCGGCGGCGCTGGATGCCGGCATCTCGCGACTGTTCGCCGCGCCCGACGCAGCGGACGAAGACGAAGGCGCGGTCGAGATCATGACCATGCACAAGTCCAAGGGCCTTCAGTTCGAAACCGTCATCCTGTATGGCCTGCACCGCGCGCCACGCGGGGATCAGGCGCCGCTGGTGCGTTTCGAACAAAGCGGCGGCCGCGTGCTGTTCGGCCCGGTCAAGCCGCGCGCCGAAGCGGAAGCCGATCCGATATCGCGTTACCTGGGCGCCCGCGAAGCCCGGCGTGCGTCCTACGAGATCGACCGCCTGCTGTACGTGGCGGCCACGCGCGCGCGCAAGCGCCTGCATCTGGTGGGCCATGTGTCCATCGACGAGGCCAGCGGCCAGGTCAAGACCCCGCCATCCGCAAGCCTGCTGGGCCGCCTGTGGCCATGCCTGCCCACGCCCCAGCCGCCCGCGCAGGACCAACAGGCCGAACCCGACGCCGTCGATGCCCCCGAATGGCAAGGCGAACCCCTACGCCGCGTAGCCACCGAGGGCCTGGCCCAACTGGCCCGCCAGTCCAACGTGTCCATCAGCGCAGGCTTCGGCACCGCCGAACGCGGCGCGTGGGGCGACGGCAGCGAGCACCCCGCCTGGCAACTGGAAGCCGGCTACGACGCAGCCATCGGCACCCTGGCGCACGCCTGGCTTGCCCGCATCGGCCAAGACGGCACCCACGCCTGGCCCGCCCCCGCCTTGGCCGACCGCCTGCCCGCCATGCGCCGCCAACTGACCCGCGCCGGAATCCCCGCCAGCCAGGCCGACGACGCCGCCCAAGCCGTACTCGAAACCCTGCAAGCCACCCTAGCCGACGAACGCGGCCTGTGGCTGCTATCCCAATCCGGCGCCCGCCGCGAATGGCCCCTGATCGACGCCGCCGGCAAGGTCTCCGTCATCGACCTGGCCTTGAGCACCGAAGACGGCTGGCTGATCGTCGACTACAAAACAGGCCGCCCCCACCCCGGCGAATCCCCCACCGCCTTCGCCACCCGCATGCGCCAACGCCACGGCGAACAACTCCTGCGCTACTGCACCCAAGTCACCGCCCTGGACGGCCGACTCGCCCGCGCCGCCCTCTACTTCCCCCGCGCCCGCGCCTGGATAGACCTGAACCCCTGACCAACAGCCTGCCCTGGTCGACTCGACCCGTCCCACGGATCAACAGGCTGCCAGTAGCGCAAGACGTCCAAAGCCAACAAATCAAAATCGAAGCCCCCGTGCGGGCGAGCCAAAAAGGGGGAGGGCGCAGCAAGCAGTCAGGGCCGAATGGCAAGCAACTGGGCAAGGCATGGACCTTGCAGCAATAGAGCAGGCGGCCAAAGCAGGGGCCATGCCAAGTAACTGAGCAAGACGGCCAAAGCAGGCAGGCATGGCAAGCACCTGAGGAAGACGCCAAAGCAGGCGGCATGGCAATCACCTGAGGGAGTCGGCCAAAGCTGGGGCCATGCCAGGCAACTGAGGAAGACGGCCAAAGCTGGGGCCATGCCAGGCAACTGAGGAAGACGGCCGAAGCAGGAGCCATGCCGAGCAACTGAGGAAGACAGCCAAAGCAAGCGGCATGGCAAGCACCTGAGGAAGACGCCCGAAGCAGGCGGCATGGCAAGCGCCGAGGGAGACGGCCAATGGAATCGGCCATGGCAAGCAACAGATGGCGGCGGTCAAACCAAGCGGCCACAGCAAGCAGTCGAGGACGACCACCAGAGCACAAGCATCCAAGACAACCCAACAAAGCAGCAAACAACCAAGCGAGGCAAGCAAGCGAAGCAAGCAAGGGAAGCAAGCAAGCAAGCGAAGCAAGCAACCGACAACGCCAGCAAGGCAAAGCGAAGCGAGCCAAAAATGGCAAGCGAAGCAAAGCCATCACCCCCTCCCCCTCGGGGGGAGGGCCGGGGAGGGGGCAACATACCGCCCCTCAGGGGCCCGCCAACCGGAAGGCTGCAAGCAAGCGAAGCGCAGCTCTGCTAGAATTCCGGTTGGCGGGCCCCTCCGCATGGTTCGACGGTGAACCTGGTCAGGTCGGGAACGAAGCAGCCATAGTCGTTTAGGGTCAGTGCCGGAGTAAGGCTCGCCAACCGGATTCTTCAAAGCAAAGGGTCATGAATTCATCTCATGGCCCTTCGCTTTCAAGGGGGACGGGGTTATTTTCCAGGGATTCGTTCCACGGGAATAAGCCCGTCCCCTTTGCATTTCAGCCAGCACGCGAAACAGGCTCTACAATCCAGCCATGACTTATCTGGTACTGGCCCGCAAGTGGCGGCCGAGATCGTTCGATACCCTCGTGGGACAGGATCACGTGGTGCGCGCGCTGACTCATGCGCTCGACACTCAACGCCTGCACCATGCCTGGTTGTTCACCGGCACGCGGGGCGTGGGCAAGACCACGTTATCCCGCATCCTGGCCAAGTCCCTCAACTGTGAAACCGGCATCACGTCCAAGCCTTGCGGCGTCTGCCGCGCTTGCACCGAGATCGACGCCGGACGCTTTGTCGACTACCTCGAACTGGACGCGGCCTCGAACCGCGGCGTCGAGGAAATGACCCAGTTGCTGGAGCAAGCGGTGTATGCGCCGGGCGCAGGGCGCTTCAAGGTCTACATGATCGACGAAGTGCACATGCTGACCGGCCACGCCTTCAACGCCATGTTGAAGACGCTGGAAGAACCGCCCCCCCATGTCAAATTCATCCTGGCCACCACCGATCCGCAGAAGATCCCGGTGACGGTGCTGTCGCGCTGCCTGCAATTCAATCTGAAGCAGATGCCTGCCGACTCCATCGTGGGCCATTTGCAGGCCGTGCTGGGTCACGAAGAAGTGGCTTTTGAAGTGCCGGCCTTGCGTCTCATCGGCCAGGCCGCCCAGGGTTCGATGCGCGATGCGCTGTCCCTGACCGACCAGGCCATCGCCTACAGCGCTGGCAACATGACCGAGGACGCCGTGCGCGGCATGCTCGGCACCATCGACCAGCGCCACCTCGTACGCCTGCTGGACGCCTTGTCCACCGGCGACGCCAAGGGCGTACTGGCCGTGGCCGACGAGCTGGCCGTGCGCGGGCTGTCGTATGCCGGCGCGCTGGCCGACCTGGCGGTCCTGTTGTCGCGCGTTGCGATCGAGCAGCGCGTCACGGGCGTCACGCCCGCCGAAGATCCCTTGGCTGCCGACATCGCGCGGCTGGCGCTTGGCCTGCATCCCGACGCGGTTCAACTGTTCTATTCCGTCGCGGTGCATAGCCGAGGCGAACTGACGCTGGCGCCCGACGAATACGCGGGCTTCATCATGGCGTGCCTGCGCATGTTGGCGCTGAATGGCGACGCCGGTCCGCAGACCGCCTTGGAAGCGCCCGCCGCGCCCGCCCGCCAGGCGGCCGAGCCGGCCGAAGCCGTGACGGCGTCCGCGCCAGCCGCAGATGCCCCGATGGCGGCGGCTCCGGTGGCGGCGGCTGTTGCGCCTGCTATCGCGACCGCCGCTGCGCCTGCTATTTCGCCTGCCGCCGCGCCTGCCAGCGCGGTTCCCGCTGTTGCGTCCACGCCTGCACCGACCGCTGTCGCGTCGCCAACCGCAGCCGTGCCCGCAGCCGGGGCGGCAAGCGCCGTATCGGCTTCGCCTTCCTCGCCGGCCGGCAACGTCGACGCTGCTGCTCCCGCCCCGCAGGCGGCTGCCTCCGCGACGACGGCTGCCTCCACGACGACGGCTGTCGCCGCATCGGCGGAAGGCGTTCCGCCCTGGGAAGATCTGCCTGAAGAATCGACTGCGTCGGCGAACCAGGCGGATCCCGCCTCCGCCGAGTCCGTAACATCGGCCCCCGCAACGACTGTGGCCGCCCCGCCGGCCGCCGATTCACCGGCCGCCGAGCCTCCATCCCCCCAATCCTCGCCCGCCTCATCGTCTCCCGCCGCCGATGCCGCTGCCGCCAAGGCCGCTGGTTCGGCCGCGCTGGCTGTCACGCCCGCCGTGGCGGCCGTGCTGGCGACGGCGCCTGCCGACGCCGATGGTCCGCCTTCGTGGGTCGACGAAGAAATCCCCTTCGAAGCCGAAGGCGGTTTCGTGCCGGACGGGGGCTTCACGTCCGACCCGGACGATGACGATTTTGAAACGCTGGCAAGCGCGCCCTCGGTCGCGCCTGCCGCTCCCGCCGCGCGCCGAGAAGCGCCCGCGCCGTCGCGCAAGCGCTCATCGCGCGCCCGCCTGGCCGACATGACGCCGGCCACCTGGCCCGAGCTGGCCGCGCGCTTGCCCGTCACAGGGCTGGCGGCCGAGCTGGCCAAGCAAAGCGAATGGGCCGGCGTGCAGGGCGATGCGATCATCCTGCGGGTGGCCGTGAAAACCCTGGCCGAAAGCGAAAGCCGTGTCCGGCTCCAGACCGTCCTGTGCGAACATTTCGGCCAAGGCATCCGGCTGGACGTCGAAGTCGGCATCACCGGCGAAGCCACGGCGCATGCCGTTGCGAAGGCCGAGCGCGCCGCGCGCCAGCAGGCTGCCGAAGACGCTGTGGCCGTGGACCCGTTTGTACAAGCGTTGCTGGCCGATTTCGGGGGCCAGGTGGTCCCCGGTTCCATCCGCCACGTTGATCCCCCGGCCGCTGCCTGAGGCGGCGGCCCCTCTTATTCCCCTCGTTCAAGGAACATCCATCATGATGAAAGGACAACTGGCCGGCCTGATGCGCCAGGCGCAGCAAATGCAGGAAAACATGAAGAAGGCGCAAGACGCGCTGGCCGAGATCCTGGTCGAAGGCGCCTCTGGCGGCGGCCTGGTCAAGGTCACCATGACCTGCCGCCACGACGTCAAGCGCGTCGTCATCGATCCGTCGCTGCTGGGCGATGACAAGGACATGCTCGAAGACCTGGTTGCCGCCGCGTTCAACGACGCGCTGCGCAAGGCCGAGACCACCTCGCAGGAAAAGATGGCGGGCGTCACCGCCGGCATGCCGCTGCCCCCGGGCATGAAGCTGCCGTTCTGATCAAGGCTGCCCTGGGCTGCAATGGATCCCTTACTGCCTGAACCCGAACCGCTGGTGTCTCTGATCGAGGCGCTTCGGCGCCTGCCCGGCGTGGGCGTCCGATCAGCCCGGCGCATGGCCTATCACCTGTTGCAGCACGACCCGCAAGGCGCGGACATGCTGGGGCGGGCGCTGGCCGGCGCGGTACGGGATCTGAAGCATTGCGCCCGTTGCAACAGCTTTTCCGAAGAGGAAGTCTGCGGCACCTGCTCCAATCCCAAGCGCGATCCCTCGCTCCTGTGCATCGTGGAAACCCCGGCCGACCAGAACATGATCGAGTCCAGCCACGGCTATCGTGGCCTGTACTACGTCTTGATGGGCCGGGTCGCGCCGCTTGAAGGCATTGGTCCGCGCGAACTGGATTTCGAGCGCATCATCAAGCGCGCTACCGACGGCGAGGTTCAGGAAGTCATCCTGGCCACCAACTTCACGGCAGAGGGCGAGACGACCGCCCATTTCCTGGGTGAAGCGCTGGGCGAACGCGGCCTGCGCGTCACGCGGCTGGCGCGCGGCGTGCCTGCCGGCAGCGAGCTTGAATACGTGGATGCGGGCACCATCGCGTGGGCGCTGATGGAGCGCAAGACCACCTAGCACGGCAGGGCTCGCAAACGTCAAAACAGCCGCCCGGCAATGCATCGGCGCGGCACGAAACGTGAGGAAGACAAACCATGTCAGCGCTGACCGGACTGAAAGTCCTGGAACTCGGCACGCTTATCGCCGGCCCCTTCGCCGCGCGCATCTTCGGCGAATTCGGCGCCGACGTCATCAAGGTCGAAACCCCGCACGGGCCGGATGGCACGGGTGGCGGCGACCCCATCCGCAGTTGGCGCCATCTGCACGAGGGCAATTCGCTCTGGTGGACGGTGCAGGCCCGCAACAAGCAATCCATCGCACTGAATCTGAAGGACCCGCGCGCGCAGGAGATCGCCCGCAAGCTGGCGCTGGACGCCGACGTCGTGGTGGAAAACTACCGGCCCGGCGTGCTGGAGAAGTGGGGCCTGGGCTATGAGCAATTGCGCGCCATCAATCCGGCGCTGATCATGGTGCGGCTGTCGGGCTATGGCCAGACCGGCCCCATGAAAGATCAGCCGGGCTTCGGCGCCATCGGCGAAAGCATGGGCGGCCTGCGCTACGTGTCGGGGCATCCCGATCGGCCCCCGGTGCGTGTAGGCATTTCCATTGGCGATTCCATCGCCGCGCTGCACGGCGTGATCGGCGCGATGATGGCGCTGCGCCATCGCGACGCGACCGGCGGCCGCTGGAATGGCAAGACCGGCGAGGCGTGCCAGGCAGGGCAAGGCCAGATGGTGGACGTCGCCCTGTACGAAGCCGTGTTCAACATGATGGAAAGCCTGGTGCCCGAATACGACGTGGCCGGCGTGGTGCGCGAACGCACTGGCGGCGCGCTGCCCGGCATCGTGCCGTCCAACACCTACACCACGCGCGATGGCCAGAACATCGTCATCGCCGGCAACGGCGACGCCATCTTCCATCGGCTCATGCGCGCCATCGGCCGCGATGATCTGGCCGAGGACCCCGAACTGGTGCGCAACGACGGCCGCGCGCGCCGCGTGCAGGACATCGACGGAGCGATCCAGCAGTGGTGCGATGGGCGCACCATCGACCAGGCGCTGGACACCTTGAAAGCGGCGGACGTGCCGGTCGGCAAGATCTACAGCGTGGCAGACATGTTCAACGATCCGCAGTTCCTCGCGCGCCGCATGATCGAGCAACATCAGCTTGCCGACGGCAGCCCCGTCAAGCTTCCCGCCGTAGTTCCCAAGCTGTCGGAGACCCCTGGCCAGACGCGCTGGGTAGGCCCGAAATTAGGGGAACATACCGAGGAAGTCCTGAAAACGCTGGGGTATGATTCAGCGGCTATTGACGAGCTGGCGAAGACCGGCGCTATCGGCAAACCCGACAACTAAGGAGACAACCCAATGTCAGTTACTCGCCGTGAGTTGCTCAAGATGGCCGGCGCTGCCGGCGTCATGAGCATGGCGCCCGCCATCGTGCGGGCTCAAAAGCTGGAAAAGACCAAGGTTCAGATCGCTGTCGGCGGCAAGCCCCTGATCTACTATCTTCCGCTGTCCATCGCGGAAGCGCGCGGCTACTTCAAGGACGAAGGCCTGGACGTCAGCATCGCCGACTTCGCCGGTGGCTCCAAGGCCCTGCAAGCCGTGGTCGGCGGCAGCGCCGATGTCGTGTCGGGCGCCTTCGAACACACGCTGTCGATGCAGTCCAAGGGCCAGGCCTACCGCGCCTTCGTGCTGCAAGGCCGCGCGCCGATGATCGGCGTGGGCGTGTCCAAGAAGAATCTGCCCAACTACAAGGGTCCCGCCGACCTCAAGGGCAAGAAGATCGGCGTGACCGCGCCGGGTTCGTCCACCAACATGGTGGTCAGCTTCTTCCTGGCCAAGCACGGCCTGAAGGCTTCCGACGTTTCCATCATCGGCGTGGGCGCTGGCGCCGGTGCGGTGACGGCGCTGCGCAGCGGCCAGATCGACGCCATCTCCAACACCGACCCGGTCGTGTCGATGTTGGAAATGCCGGGCGATATCCAGATCATTGTCGATACGCGCACCTTGAAGGACACGCAGGACATCTTCGGCGGCAACATGCCCGCCGGCTGCCTGTACGCGCCGCAAGCGTTCATCGACGCCAATCCCAACACCACGCAGGCGTTGGCCAACGCGCTGGTTCGCGCCGATAAGTGGATTCAAAAGGCAGGCCCCGACGAGATCGCCAAGATCGTGCCGGAAACCTATCTGCTGGGCGATCCGGCCGTGTACAAGGCCGCCATCTCCAAGAGCCTCGAAGGCCTGTCGCCGGACGGCATGATCCCGGAAGACGGTGCCGCCACCGCGCTCAAGGCGCTGGCCGCCTACCAGGCCGATTTCGACGGCTCGAAGATTGATCCGTCCAAGGTCTGGACCAACGATTTCGCGCGCCGCGCCAACGAGAAGTACGCCAATGGCTGAAGCCGCACTATCGCTGGAAAATATCAGTTGCACCTTTGTTTCGCGCGATGACCGGTCGCAGCGCTACACCGCCGTCAGCGACACGACCCTGGCCATTGCGCCCGGCGAGTTCGTGTCGGTGGTGGGCCCGACCGGCTGCGGCAAATCCACTTTGCTCAACGTCGGCGCCGGCTTGCTGACGCCGTCCAGCGGTCAGGTCAAGGTCTTTGGCCAGCCGCTGACGGGCATCAACGCGCGCGCCGGCTACATGTTCCAGGGCGAGGCGCTCTTGCCCTGGCGCAGCGCGCTGGACAACGTGGTGGCCGGGCTGGACTTCGCGGGCGTGCCGCGCCCCGAAGCGCTGGAGCGTGGCCGCGAATGGATGCGGCGCGTGGGCTTGGGCGGCTTTGAAAGCCGCTATCCGCACCAGATGTCGGGCGGCATGCGCAAGCGCGCCATGCTGGCCCAGACGCTGATCCGCGACCCCGACATCATCCTCATGGACGAACCGTTCTCCGCCCTGGATATCCAGACGCGGCAGTTGATGGAAAACGAGGTCCTGGATCTGTGGATGGCCAAGCGCAAGGCCGTGCTGTTCATCACGCACGATCTCGATGAAGCCATCGCCATGAGCGACCGCGTGATCGTGTTGTCGGCCGGCCCCGGCACGCACCCCATCGGGGAGTTCGCCATCGACCTGCCACGTCCGCGCGACGTGGCCGAGGTACGCGCCCATCCGCGCTTCGTCGAACTGCATTCGGCCATCTGGGCCGTGCTGCGCGAAGAAGTGCTCAAGGGCTATGCCCAACAGAAGCGAGCCTGAGGTATGTCGAAGTCATTCAAATCCGGTTCCGCCAGCCTGCGCTTCTGGCAACTGTTGCTGCTCGTCGTCATCCTGGGCGTCTGGCATTTTGCGTCGCGCGATTCCAAGGTGGCGTTCTTCTTTGGCGAACCGCTGAAAGTCTGGGGCCGCATCTGGGCCTGGTTCGTCACCAACGCCGACATCTACACCCATCTGTGGGTCACCCTGACCGAAACCGTGCTGGCGTTTTTCATCGGCACCATCGCGGGCCTGGCGTTCGGGTTATGGCTGGGGCTGTCACCGCGCGCCAGCGCCATCCTGGACCCCTACATCAAGGCCGCCAACTCGATGCCGCGCGTCATCCTGGCGCCTATCTTCGGCATGTGGTTCGGGCTGGGGATCTGGTCGAAGGTTGCGCTGGCGGTCACGCTGGTGTTCTTCATCGTGTTCTTCAACGTGTACCAGGGCGTGCGTGAAGTCAGCCCCACCTTGCTCGATAACGCCCGCATGCTGGGCGCGCGCAAGCGCCAACTGCTGCGCCACGTCTATCTGCCGTCGGCCACCAGCTGGGTGTTCTCCAGCCTGCATACGTCGGTGGGCCTGGCGTTCGTGGGCGCGGTGGTGGGTGAATACCTGGGCTCGGCAAGCGGCGTGGGTTACCTGATCCTGCAAGCCGAAGGCACGTTCGACGTGAACACCGTGTTCGCGGGCATCGTCGTTCTGACTGCGTTTGCATTGGTGCTGGACTACATCGTCGGCATCGGTGAAAAGCGCTTGATGAAGTGGCAGCCCAAGTCGGGCGAAACCGAAAAGCTCTGATCCGCCAGTGCGGCGGCGCCGTGGGCCTCTCAGGCCCGCAGCGCCTGCCGGCTGCGCAACCACGCCGTCAGGCTGTCGAAGGCGTCGCATGCGCCTTGCAACGCGTGGGCTTCGCGCCCTTGGGCGCCGGCTTCGCTGTCCAGATACTGCAAAAACGCTTTCCACATCGGGCCCAGCGCTTCGCCATAGCCGCGTAGATACCGCAGCGGCAGCGCGGGGCTGACATCGGCCAACTGCCGGGCCAGGAACCGCCCGCCCAGCTGCGATCCTTCCACCACATAAGCCACGCCCAGCGCATACGCGTCGGCGGCCACGATACGGGGCGCGTCGGGGCAGTGGGCAATCGGCCCGGTGTCACCCGCGGCAGCCAGGTCGGCTCGGATCCAATCGCTTTTGCCGGCCCGCTCGGAGGCTTGCAGGCTGTCGGGCCAATCCTGTTGCCAAAGCCGTTGTTCCAGTGGTTCCAGCCAGCCGAGCAAAGCGCGCAGATAGTTCAGATAGCTGTCGCGATCCACTTCGCCGCTGGCCAGGGCAAGCCCCTGATCCAAGGTCTCGTGCCTGTCGCGCGTGCCGTCGCGCAGCACTTGATGAACCGGAGAAATCATAAGCAGCCGCTCGTCGTCAAAGCGGGGCGGCGGGCAGGTGCAGTGACCAGCATTGCGCCGCGCGCTCCAGGCGCCAGCCCGATGCGGCAGCAAGCAGCTCGACCTCTTCCGGCGCAAAGGTGATAGAAGCAGAGGTTGCGGGCGATCTCGCGGCGGGCGACCCCGCAGCGGGCATTCCCGCGTCTGCCGTATTAGTGGACGAGACCGCCGGGAAATGCGCGTGCCACACTTCGGCGCTCGAACAGTCCAGCGTCAGCGCGGCGTCGGACGGCAAGACGGACAACAGGCCGAGCAACCAGGCCAGCAGCAGATACCGCGATGTGAACTGCGGCAGCTCGAATTGGGCTATCTCTTGCGGCCAGGTAACGCTGTGCCGCGACAGCAGCAGATGCGAAAACATCAGCTTGCGGCATTCGTTCAGCAGGGCCTCGGTCGAGGTCAGGGCGCCGCTGTCCAGCAACCATTGGTCCAGCTCGCGCACGATGGTGACGCTGTCCTCAAGCATGCCGGTCAGATCGCCCGCCAGCCGCTGGCAGCGCTGCTGCAACGCGTCGGCATTCGCGCCTTCCGGGCTATGGCGCAGCATCGCAGTGGCCAGCGTAGCGTTGGACAGGGGGCCGACGACCTCGTGACGCAAAACGGGAAACACCTGCGCCAGCACCTTGAACCGCACGCCCTGCGCGGCCAGGGCTTCCATGGAGTTAGCCATCGCCATCGCGGCCTCAGTGTGCCTGGCGCAAGATGGCCAGCAGCGCGTCGGGGTCGGCGGGCTTTTCGATCCAGCCATTGAACATGCCGTCTTCGTCGCGGCGCTCGTGCCTAGCCAGGCCGCTCAGTGCATAGATACGCGGGACTTCGGTGCGTGCGCGCAAACGGGAGGCCAACTCATAGCCATCCATGTCGGGCAACAGAATGTCGACCAGCACGGCCTCGGGGCGGAAGCTGTCCAGCAGTTCCAGAGCGGCCTCGCCTGTGGCGGCGCAGCGTGTTTCCACGCCCGAAAGCGCCAGGAACTCGGCAAGCAGCTCCGAGCCCATTTCATTGTCGTCGACCAGCAGGACGCGAACTGCGCGCACTTCGTTCAAAAGGTGTCTCCAAGGTTCAGGAATTGGGCGCGGCGCGAGATTCGCGCGGCAGCCTCACAGTAAAAATGACCAGGCCGTCCTGGCAATGCACGCCGATCTCGCCGTCATGGCCGCGCACCACCTGTTCGGCGATGTACAGACCCAACCCCAGGCCATTGCGATTGCGCGCATGGCCCAGCGATTCCGGCTTGAAGGGCGAGAACAGGTGCGCCAGCACTTCGGGTGCAATCGGCGCGCCATGGTTGATGACCTGCAATTCTATGTCGTCGCCGTCCTGCCGCGCCCGCACCAGGATGGGTTGGCGCGGCGCGCCGTGCTGGCGCGCGTTGCTCATCAGGTTGGTCACCACCTGGGCGATGCGATCGGTGTCGGCCATCAGCGCCAGGCCGGGTGCGATGTCGGGTTCGATACGCAGGCCGGGATAGGCCTGCCGTTTTTCTTCGATCAGTCCGTTGATCAGCTCGCTCAGGCTGCACGGGCTTTTTTCAATGCCCAGGCCCATGCCGCCCTGCAGGCGTGACAAGTCCAGCACCTGCGAGATCAGGCGTTGCATGCGACCGCTGGAATAGCGGATGCGTTCGCCCATGCGCGCGCCGGAATCCGTTTTGGACAGCAGCGTGGCGGCCATCGAAATCGATTGCAGCGGGTCGCGCAGATCATGGCCCAGCATGGCCAGCAGCGCGGTGCGCGCGCGGTCCACATCCGCCGTGCGGCTGGTGGCGATGTGAGAGAGCTCGTCGCGCAGGTTGTCGGCGGCTTCCAGTTCAAACGGCAACCACGACGTGCAAGTGTTGCGCACGACCTCGCGCCAGGCTTCGAACGAACCGCGCGGCGTCAGGCGCGGCCCCTGGCTGCCCACGGCGTATTGCTTTTCAGGCTTGCCGCCCCACACCAGGGTTTCGATCTGCTCTTTGCGCAGCCAGATCAACCAGCCGTTGTTCATCGGGTCGAACTTGCAGGCCAGCAGACCGGCGTAGGGCACCAGATCGGTTTGCAGTTCGGGGTAGTCGCGCGCGATGTTGTCGGTATGGACGACTCGCTGGCCGCTCTGGTCCAGCGCGCACAGAATGCCCGCCAGTTCGCCGCGTGGCGCAATGCCTCCGAACACCGTGACGCTGTTGCCCCAGAGGCATAGCGCGGCATCGTTGGCGATCAGCGAGGCGGGCGTGTCCGGTCCGCTGGACAAGGCCAGGTGCAGGTTTTCCGAAGCGGACACGCGTTCGGTCAGTTCGCTGACCAGCGCGGCGTTGCGGCGCGCCTGCGCCGCGCGCTCGGCGCCTTCAAAGTTGGCGACCGCCGCGGACAGCACCTGCGCCAGCGCTTCGCACGCCAGTCGGGCAGGGTAGGGGATGGGACGCGGCGCATGGTGATGGCAAGCGATCATGCCCCACAGCCGGCCGCCGATCACCAGCGACAGGCTCATCGAGGCCTGCACGCCCATGTTGGCCATGTATTCCAGATGAATGGGCGACACGCTGCGCAGCGTCGAGAAACTCATGTCCAGCGGTTGCGCGCTGGCCGAAGGCGCGCCCCGCACGCGCACCGGCGTGTAGCACGCATCGGCAATCTGACGCAGCGTATTGACGGTGTACAGGCGGCGCGCCTGCGCGGGAATGTCGCCAGCGGGGTAACGCCGGCCGACCCAATCCTGGAGCGATTCATGGCGCTCTTCGGCAACGATCTCGCCGCTGTCATCGGGATGGAAGCGATACGCCATGACGCGATCAAAACCCGTGGCGCGGCGCACTTCGCGCACGGCGCTTTCGAGCAGGCCAGCGATATCCCGTTGGCGGCGCACGCGTTCGATGCTGCGGTAGATGTGCGCCGGGTCCGCCATATGCGCGTCCGTCGACACGCGCCGTTCGAGTTCTATGATCGTCAAACCATCGCTGTTGCGATGTCCGATCACGTCGAACGTCGTGTCGTCCACGGCAAGCGTGAGGGGATCGAAAATGGGATCGGTGTTGTCGAGCCACACCGAGAGATAGTGCGCGAGGCTGGGCGGCAAGGTGCCTGCGGGGCAGCACTGGCCAAGCGTCAGCGGCGCGCCCAGCACCGCAGGCGCGTTCTCGCTGGCAAATTGAAGGACGCCATCCGAGTCGAACGCAAGCAACGCCCCCAACGGCTGGATGGCGCCCGGTACATGTATCGGTTCGCTGTCGCAGTTGGCGAGCGTGACTGGCGTGTGGGATTGGGTTGGCGCATTCATTCTGGGCGAGATACCTGGGACGCGCAATGAGCTGTCATTATGTCAAATATATTGTTTGAATGTGTGCATTTGCTGCCCTGTCGCCTATCTGGAGTTTTCATGGCCCGTCTTCCCTACGCCGATCTGTCTCATCCCGAAGCACGTCCCCTGGTGGACCGCATCGTTGCCGAACGAGGCAGCGTGCTGCACCTGTACCAAATGCTGTTGCACAGCCCGGCGGTCGCCGGTGGCTGGTTGAACTACCTGACTTCCATCCGGCAATTGAGCACCTTGCCGGGCGACCTGCGGGAACTGGTCATCATGCGCGTGGCGGTGCTTAACGGCGCGCCTTACGAGGCCGATCAGCATGCGCCGATCGCCCTGAAGGAAGGCGTGTCGCAAGCGCAGTTGGACGCGCTGGACGATTGGGAAAACTCAGCGCTGTTCGACGAGCGCGAAAAAGCCGTGCTGGCCTACACCGACGCCATGACACGCCACGTTCAGGTATCGGAAGTGGTGTTTCAGGCAGCCCGCGCGGCGATGGGTTCCGAAAAACTCATCGTCGAGCTGACCGCAACGGTGGCGGCATACAACATGGTGTCGCGCTTTTTGGAGGCATTGCAGGTGCATTCACACGACGACCGCTGACCTCATCAGCAAGTAGCGTTCCCGACATCGGGATCGCTACTTGCGCACGCGAAAATATTTTCGCGATCAGCGGCGTTGGGCGTCGATCAGGGCATCCAGTTTCATGGCGTCGGCCACGAACAGGCGGATGCCCTCGGACAGCTTTTCGCTGGCCATGGCGTCGTCGTTGAGCAGCGTGCGGAAGCTGATTTCGTCTGCGGCGATGCGGTCGAGGGCAGGGCCGGTATCGTCGGCGCGCAATTGCGCGGGCGCATCGCCTTGCGTGTTCGCCAGTTGATTCAGCAGATCGGGGCTGATGGTCAACAGGTCGCATCCCGACAAGGCCAGGATCTGGCCTACGTTGCGGAAGCTGGCGCCCATGATTTCGGTAGAAATTCCCTGTTGCTTGTAGTAACGATAGATGCGGGTCACCGACAGCACCCCGGGATCGCGTGCGCCCGCGTTGTCCGCTTCCACCCACGCAGCGCCGGCGCTCTTCTTGTGCCAATCGTAGATGCGGCCGACAAACGGCGAGATCAGCTGCGCCTGCGCGTCGGCGCAGGCCACGGCCTGGGGCAGCGAAAACAGCAGTGTCAGATTGCAGCGCACTTCTTCTGCTTGCAGGACGCGGGCGGCCTGGATGCCTTCCCAGGTGGAGGCGATCTTGATCAGCACGCGCTCGCGCGGCACGCCGGCCGCTTCATACAGGGCGATCAGGCCGCGTGCGCGTTCGATGGTGGCGCGGGTGTCGAACGACAGGCGCGCGTCCACTTCCGTCGACACGCGACCGGGCACGATGTTCAGAATGGCGCGCCCGAACGCGACGAGCAGGCGGTCGACCAGCTCGGGCGAAGACGCGCCCGGATGATCGCGCACGGTCTGTTCCAGCAGGGGGCGGTAGGCATCCTGCTGGACGGCTTTCAGAATCAGGGACGGATTGGTGGTGGCGTCCGTGGGACGCAGCGCCTTCATCGCTTCAAAGTCCCCCGTGTCGGCGACGACGGTGGTGTGATTGCGCAGGGCGTCAAGTTGGCTGGACATGGACAGTAACGGCTCACGGCGGCTAGGGTTGAAGATTCCCTAGCGTATCACTGCCGCCGCCATCCGGCCGTCGCCCACAAGCGGGAGGTCGGATGCCATTGCGGTAACCGCGCTGGCAGGCGTGGACCGCGCCGCACCATGGCTATTCGACGCGCGCGGCAGCCTCGCCAAAGAGGGGCTAATCGTCGATCCCGGCCTTATTTGGCGCGGTTCGCCGGGGATTTTGCTCGGTCAAGGTATAATCCGAAGGTTTGATTATCGATTCTAAAACCGGGGTTTACTGTGCTGCCGCAACTTTTTCCCGAGGGGATCAACCGCTTCCCTCCTGCAATTCTGGCTCTGGCGGACGGTACCATTTTTCGAGGCGTGTCGATCGGTGCGCCTGGGGCTACCGTTGCCGAAGTGGTGTTCAACACCGCGATGACCGGGTACCAGGAAATTCTCACCGATCCCAGCTATAGCGGTCAGATCGTTACGCTGACCTATCCGCACATTGGCAACACCGGCGTCAACGCCGAAGACGTGGAAGCCAATCGCGTCTATGCCGCCGGACTCGTGGTCCGCGACTGTCCCGCCCGCGTGTCGAACTTCCGTTCCACGCAATCCCTGCCCGACTATCTGGCCGCGCAGGGCATCGTCGCCATTTCCGGCATCGACACCCGCAAGCTCACTCGCATCCTGCGCGAAAAGGGCGCCCAAGGCGCCTGCATTTTCGTGGGCACCGACGCCGAGCGCGCCGTTGAAATGGCCAAGGGCTTTGCCGGCATGGCCGGCCAGGACCTGGCCAAGGTCGTGTCGCTGAAAGCCAGCACCGAATGGACCGAAGGCACCTGGCAATTGGGCGAAGGCTTCTCCAAGCCCGACCAATCCAAGTTCCACGTCGTCGCTTACGACTTCGGCATCAAGACGAACATCCTGCGCCTGTTGGCCGACCGCGGTTGCCGCCTGACCCTGGTGCCGGCGCAGACCAGCGCCGAGGACGTCCTCAAGCTCAACCCCGATGGCGTGTTCCTGTCCAACGGCCCCGGCGACCCCGAGCCTTGCGACTACGCCATCGACGCCACCCGCGTGTTCCTGGACAAGAAGCTGCCGGTGTTCGGCATTTGCCTTGGCCACCAGATCATGGGCCTGGCCGTGGGCGGCAAGACGCTCAAGATGAAGACGGGCCATCACGGCGCGAACCATCCCGTGCAAGACCTCCAGTCCAAGCGCGTGTTCATCACCAGCCAGAACCACGGCTTCGCGGTCGACGCGGCCAGCCTGCCGGCCAATGCGCGCGTGACGCACGTGTCGCTGTTTGACGGCACGTTGCAGGGCTTCGAGCTCACCGACCGCCCGGCCTTCTGCTTCCAGGGTCACCCCGAAGCCAGCCCGGGTCCGCACGACATCCTTGAACTGTTCGACAAGTTCATCGCCCTGATGTCCGGCCAAAAGTAAAGATTGCATCATGCCCAAGCGTACAGACCTAAAAAGTATTCTCATCATCGGCGCCGGCCCCATCATCATCGGGCAGGCCTGCGAATTCGACTATTCCGGCGCACAGGCGTGCAAGGCGCTCAAGGCCGAGGGTTACCGCACCATCCTGGTGAACAGCAACCCGGCCACGATCATGACGGACCCGGAAACGGCCGACGTCACCTACATCGAGCCCATCACCTGGCAAGCCGTCGAAAAGATCATCGAGCGTGAAAAGCCCGATGCGCTGCTGCCCACCATGGGCGGCCAGACCGCGCTGAACTGCGCGCTGGACCTGGCCCACAACGGCGTGCTGAAAAAGCACAACGTTGAACTGATCGGCGCCAACGAGCACGCCATCGAAAAGGCTGAAGACCGCCAGAAGTTCAAGCAGGCAATGACCGACATCGGCCTGGAATCGGCCAAGTCGGGCGTCGCCCACAGCATGGACGAAGCCTGGGAAGTGCAGCGCCGCATCGCGGTGGAAGTGGGCACGTCGGGTTTCCCGGCCGTCATCCGCCCCAGCTTCACGATGGGCGGTTCGGGCGGCGGTATCGCCTACAACGCCGAAGAATTCGAAACCATCTGCCGCCGTGGCCTGGAAGCGTCGCCGACCAACGAACTGTTGATCGAAGAGTCGCTGCTGGGCTGGAAGGAATTCGAGATGGAAGTGGTCCGCGACAAGGCGGACAACTGCATCATCGTCTGCTCGATCGAAAACCTGGACCCCATGGGCGTGCACACGGGCGACTCGATCACCGTGGCCCCGGCTCAGACGCTGACCGACAAGGAATACCAGATCATGCGTAATGCATCGATCGCGGTGTTGCGCGAGATCGGCGTGGATACGGGCGGCTCGAACGTGCAGTTCGCCGTCAATCCGAAGAACGGCCGCATGATCGTCATCGAGATGAACCCGCGCGTGTCGCGTTCGTCGGCGCTGGCCTCCAAGGCCACCGGCTTCCCCATTGCCAAGGTCGCTGCGCGCCTGGCCGTGGGCTACACGCTGGACGAGCTCCAGAACGAAATCACCGGCGGTGCAACGCCGGCCTCGTTCGAACCGTCGATCGACTACGTCGTCACCAAGGTGCCGCGTTTCGCCTTCGAAAAATTCCCCACCGCCGACGCGCGCCTGACCACCCAGATGAAGTCCGTGGGTGAAGTCATGGCCATCGGCCGCACCTTCCAGGAATCGTTCCAGAAGGCGCTGCGTGGCCTGGAAGTGGGCGTAGACGGCCTGAACCAGAAAACCACCGACCGCGAAAAGCTGCAAGTCGAGCTGGGCGAACCCGGTCCGGAACGCATCTGGTACGTGGGCGACGCCTTCGCGCAAGGCTTCACGCTGGACGAAGTGCACAACATCACGCACATCGACCCGTGGTTCCTGTCGCAGATCAAGGAAATCGTCGACATCGAACTGGCGCTGGAACAAAAGACGCTGGCGGATCTGGACTACGCCACGCTGTTCGAACTGAAGCGCCGTGGTTTTTCCGACCGCCGCCTGGCGTTCCTGCTGGATTCGGCTGAATCCGAAGTGCGCAAGCTGCGTCATCAGCTGAACGTGCGCCCGGTCTACAAGCGCGTGGACACCTGCGCCGCTGAATTCGCCACCCGCACCGCGTACATGTATTCCACGTACGAAGAAGAGTGCGAATCCGCGCCCACCGACCGCAAGAAGATCGTGGTGTTGGGCGGTGGCCCGAACCGTATCGGCCAAGGCATCGAATTCGACTACTGCTGCGTGCACGCGGCGTTGGCGCTGCGCGAAGACGGGTACGAGACCATCATGGTCAACTGCAACCCGGAAACCGTGTCCACCGACTACGACACGTCCGATCGCCTGTACTTCGAACCGCTGACCCTGGAAGACGTGCTGGAAATCGTCCACAAGGAAAACCCGGTCGGCATGATCGTCCAGTACGGCGGCCAGACCCCGTTGAAGCTGGCGCGCGCCCTGGAAGCCAACGGCGTGCCGATCATCGGCACCAGCCCGGAATCCATCGACGTCGCCGAAGACCGCGAGCGTTTCCAGAAGCTGTTGAACAAGCTGGGCCTGCGTCAGCCGCCCAACCGCACCGCGCGCACCGAAGGCGAGGCCCTGGCCCACGCCACCGAGATCGGCTACCCGCTGGTCGTGCGTCCCAGCTACGTGCTGGGCGGCCGCGCGATGGAAATCGTGCACGAGCAGCAAGATCTCGAACGCTACATGCGCGAGGCCGTCAAGGTCAGCAATGACTCGCCGGTGCTGCTGGACCGCTTCCTGAACAACGCCACCGAAGTGGACGTGGACTGCCTGGCCGACGGCGAAACCGTCTTCATCGGCGGCGTCATGGAACACATCGAACAGGCCGGCGTGCACTCGGGCGACTCGGCTTGCAGCCTGCCGCCTTATTCGCTGTCGGCGGAAGTCATCGCCGAGATCAAGCGCCAGACCACGATGATGGCCAAGGCCCTGAATGTCAGCGGCCTGATGAACGTGCAGTTCGCCATTCAAGGCGGCGACGTCTACGTGCTGGAAGTGAACCCGCGTGCCTCGCGCACCGTGCCCTACGTGTCCAAGGCCACCGGCCTGCAACTGGCCAAGATCGCCGCGCGCGCCATGGCCGGCCGCACGCTGGCTGACCAGGGCATCACGAAGGAAGTCGTGCCGCCTTACTTCTCGGTCAAGGAAGCCGTGTTCCCGTTCGTGAAGTTCCCGGGCGTGGACACCATCCTGGGCCCGGAAATGAAGTCGACCGGCGAAGTGATGGGCGTGGGCATGAGCTTCGGCGAAGCCTTCGTGAAGTCGCAGCTGGCCGCTGGCGTGCGCCTGCCGGAGTCCGGCACGGTGTTCATCAGCGTCAAGAACCAGGACAAGCCCCGCGCCGTTGAAGTGGCGCGCGGCCTGCATGCCCTGGGCTTCAAGCTGGTCGCCACGCGCGGCACGGCGGCCGAGATCGAAACCGCTGGCATTCCGGTGCAAGTGGTGAACAAGGTCACCGAAGGCCGTCCGCACATTGTCGACATGGTCAAGAACGGCGAAATCGCGCTGGTCATCAACACGGTCGAAGAGCGTCGCAACGCCATCGTCGATTCGCGCACCATCCGTACGCAATCGCTGGCGGCCCGCGTGACGTTCTTCACCACCATCGCCGGTGCGCGCGCCGCGGTCGAAGGCATGCAGTATCTGCGCCAGGGCCTGGGCTTGCAGGTGTATCCGCTGCAAGACCTGCACGCGTCGTTGTCGAGTAACTGACGCAGGCAGCGCGCCCACGGCGCGCTGCAAATGAAATCTGCGAGCAGAGCAGCCCGTGCAGTCACGCCGGGCGGCTTGTTGTAGGATGCCGGGGCGGCCCTCTGTTATACAGGGGCCGCCCTTTTCAATTACCGCCCGGACCCACCATGAATCGAGTCTTCATCACCGGCGCCAGCAGTGGCCTGGGCCGCGCGCTGGCGCAACAGTACGCCGCCGAGGGCGCCACGCTGGGACTGCTGGGCCGGCGCGAAGATGCGCTGCGCGAACTGGCCGACAGCCTGCCGGGCGAGCATCGCTGCTATGCGGTCGATGTGCGCGATCGCGCCGCGCTGCATGCCGCCGCGAACGATTTCATCGCGTTTTGCCAGGGTCGAGTGGACGTGGTGATCGCCAGCGCGGGCATCAGCGCCGGCACCTTGACCGAGCACGGCGAAGACTACGACGTGTTCAAGGCCATCGTCGATACCAATCTGCTGGCCACCGTGGCCACCTTCGAGCCATTCGTGGGCGACATGCGTGCCGCCCGATCGGGGCGACTGGTGGGGATTGCCAGCGTGGCGG
The DNA here is from genome assembly GCF_001571245.1 of Achromobacter piechaudii NBRC 102461. GTDB lineage: Bacteria > Pseudomonadota > Gammaproteobacteria > Burkholderiales > Burkholderiaceae_B > Achromobacter > Achromobacter piechaudii. Next base: position 1,146,064 of record NZ_BCTK01000006.1, read on the forward strand.
GCGTGCGCGGCTTGCCGGGGGCGGGCGCGTACAGCGCGTCCAAATCGGCCGTGGTGACTTATTGCGAAAGCCTGCGGCTGGAGCTGGCCGCCGACGGAATCCGCGTCGTGACCATTGCACCGGGCTACATCAAGACGGCCATGACCGCCAAGAATCCGTACTCCATGCCCTTCCTGATGGAAGCGGACGCCTTTGCGCAGCGCGCGCAGGCGGCGATCGCTCGCGGCACGTCGTACACCGTCATCCCCTGGCAGATGGGCGTGGTGGCCAAGCTGATGCGCTTGTTGCCCAACGCGGTGTATGACAAGCTGGCGCGCGATGCGCCGCGCAAACCGCGCAAGTCGGGGAAGTAGCGGCGCCGCTGCCCTTACGGCGCGACCCTTGAGGCGCGACCCTTAGGGCAAGATCCCTACGGCGCGACTCTTACGGCACGACGTCGTCGCCGACTTCGTCAGCCACGTGGCCGACATCGCCCCAATCCAGCACTTCCCATTTTCTGCCCTGCACACCGACGCGGTTGATGCTGACGTTCAGCAGCGCCGCATCGCGTTCGCCGTTCAGCGGCACGCCCGACGCATGGCGCCAGATGATGTCCAGCACGCCACCGTGGGTGAACAGCAGGATGCGTTCGCCGTCGTGGCGGCTGGCGATGTCGTCCACCGTCGAGATCACGCGCGACTGAAACTGGCCCAGCGTTTCGCCGCCGTCCAGCGGCCGCAGCGGATCGCGGCTTTTCCAGGCGGCGGCAGCTTCCGGCGCCTGCACGTCGATGTGTTCGTGGTCCAGGCCTTCCAGCACGCCAAAGCCACGTTCGCGTATGCCGGGTTCGACGCGCACGCGCAAACCCAGTTGTTCGGAAACGGGCACGGCGGTGGCGTGCGCGCGTTGCAGGTCGCTGCTGTAGATGGCGTGAATGGGCGTGTGGCGCGCGTCTTCGCGCAGGCGGGCGGCAAGCAGACTGGCCTGGTTGACGCCGAATTCGTTCAGGGGAATGTCTTTCCAGCCTTGCAGGCGGCGCTGGCGGTTCCAGTCGGTTTCGCCATGGCGGATGAACCAGATTTCAGTCATTACGGTCGTGATGCGGGAGAAAGGCTTAGAGCTGGGCCGGCGCGAGGGCCGCGCGCGGCTTCCAGATGGTTTGGATGATGGAGCTTAACGCCACCAGCGCGGGCTCGCTAGCGCGCTCGTAAGGGAGGATGAAGGCTAGCATGGCGTCGGCGCGCGCCTGGCCCCACACCATGAAATCGTTCGAGGCGGCGCCCGTCAATGCCGTTTCTTCGCGCAGCAGGGCGCAGCCCGCGCCCGCGCGCACCAGCGCTTCCAGATTGGCCTGGTCATCGTTCTGCATGACGATGCGGGGCGACAGGCCATGGCGTTCAAACATGTCGCGCAGTAGCAGATGGGTGTGGCTGCCAGAGGGGCCGTCCAGCCAGGGCAGCTGCGCCACCTCGCGCCAGCCGCCGCGCTTGAGGACCGCCGCATGTTCCTTGGGCAAGGCGATGCGATAGCGCACGCTGCGCAGCGGCAGCCAGAGCACGCCGCGAGGCGGATTGGCGGCGATGGTCAGCGCAGCCGGCAAGCGGCCGGTGCTGACCTGTTCGGCCAGCGTGGCGGTGGGCAGCGTCTGCGTCTTCAGCTCCACCAGCGGCAGGCGCTGGGTGACTGCCGAGGCCAGTTCGCCCAGCCGCAGGAAGTCCGGTTTTTCACTGGGCACGCCCAATTCCACCACCCCGTGCAGGCTGCCTTGCAACTGCTGCGCTTCGGACTTGAACTGCGCGCCCAGCACCAGCAGCGATTCGGCCGTGGGCAGCAGCACCTCGCCCGCTTTGGTCAAGGCCAGCCGGCCGCCGCTGCGATCGAACAGCGCCACGCCCAGGCTCTGCTCCAGCGCCTTGATCTGCGCGGTCACGGCGGGCTGGGTCAGCGACAGCGCCTCGGCCGCCTTCGTCAGGTTGCCCAATCGGGCGACCGTGACGAAGGCGCGGATCTGATAGATTTCCATGGCCGCCAGTTTAGGCCGCGAGCAGCCGTACCTGGGTAGGTTCCAAGCCGATGGAAACGGGTGCGCCCGTGGGGAACGGCGACAAGCCGGCCAGGTGCGACTGGTCCGCCGTCAGGCGTTGTTCGCCGATCAGCACCTGATAGCGCGTGAACTCGCCCAGGAACTCGCTGCTTTCCACGATGCCCGGCAGCCACACATAGCGGGCGTCGCCCAGGCCATCCGCCATTTCTATCTGCACCGTGTGCGGCCGGAAGCTGGCCGCCAGGCGGCTGGCGGCGGGCGCCTCGGTGGTCAGCGGAAGATGCAGGTCGCCCACGCCGGGCACCGCCAGCACGACGCTGCCGCTGGTGCGTTCGCGCACGTCGCCTTCCAGCACGTTCATCGTGCCCACGAAGTTGGCCACGAATCGGTTCACCGGATAGTCAAAGAGCGTGCTGGGCGCGCCGATCTGCTGCACCACGCCGTGGTCCAGCACCGCCATGCGGTCGGCCGTCGTCATGGCTTCTTCCTGATCGTGCGTCACAAAAATGGTGGTGATGCCCAGCCGGCGTTGCAGACTCAGCAGGTCCTGGCGCATCTGCACCCGCAGCTTCTTGTCCAGGTTCGACAGCGGCTCGTCCAGCAGCAGCACCTGCGGTTCGATGACGATGGTGCGGGCCAGCGCCACGCGCTGCTGCTGGCCGCCCGACAACTGGTTGGGCCGGCGCTTGCCATACTGCGACAGCCCCACCAGCTCAAGCGCGGCCTCGACCTTGGCGCGGATCTCGGCGCGGGGCAGCTTGCGTTCGACCAGGCCAAAGGCCACGTTGTCCCACACCGTCATGTGCGGCCATAACGCGTAGTTTTGAAACACCATGCCGATGTTGCGATTCCAGGGCGGGGTGCCGGTGATGTCCTTGCCGTCCACCAGCAGCTGGCCCGCGCTGTGGCGATTGAAGCCTGCGATCAGCCGCAGCAATGTCGACTTGCCCGAACCGGACGGCCCCAGCAAGGCGAAAAACTCACCCGGCTCGATATGGATGTTCACGTCTTTCAGCACTTCCGTCTTGCCATAGGACAGGCGGATGTTGCGGCACTCTACGCTGACCTTCTTCATGCGGATTCCCCTTCAGTGCGTGCCGGACGCTGGCGCGACTGCGCGCGCTCTACCAGCAAGTGCGATACATACGTGCCGATGGCCACGGCGGCCACCGCCAGCACGCCCAGCGCGGCGCCGGGCCCCCGGCCCGCCGCGCTTTGCATATACAGATAGATGCCGTAGCTCATGGGCGCCTGGCTGTCCTTGGTGACCAGCATGATGGTGGCCGACAGCTCCACCGCTGCCGTCACGAAGCTGGTCACAAAGCCAGCCAGCATGCCGCCGGCCATCAACGGCACGACGACTCGGCGGATCGTGCTCATGCGCGTGGCGCCCAGCGATTGCGCGGCTTCCTCCAGCGACACGTTGATCTGCTGCAGCGACGCCACGCAGGAACGCAGCGCATAGGGCAGGCGCCTAACGGAGTACGCGATCATGATGATGATCCACGACGAGGTCAGCAGCGTGCCGGTGCCCGGCAGCTCGACGCCACGGAACGTGCGCAGAAAGCCGATGGCCAGCACGATGCCCGGAATCGCCAGCGCCGCGGACGCCATGAAGTCCAGCCACTGCCGCGCCGGCAGCCGTGTGCGCAGCATCAGGTAGGCGATGGCGGTGCCCAGGATCACGTCGATACCGGCGGCCAGGCCGCAGTAAAGCAGCGTGTTTGCGATCATGCCCTGCGACTCTGAAAACACCGCCGAGTAATGCGCCAGCGTGTAGCCGTCGGGCAGCGGCGCGAAGCTCCAGACACTGGCCAGCGACAGCAGCAGCACGCCCATGTGCGGCGACAGCACCAGCAGCAGCACCAGGATGATCCAGCCATAGGCCAGCACGCTTTCCATCGGCCCCAGCTTGCGCTTCTGGATCGAGTTGCCGCCCTTTTGCAAGGTCGAGTAATCACGCCCCTTGAGCACACGCGCCGACAGCCACAAGGCCAGGATCGAAAACGCGATCATGATCACGCTGATCACATAGCCCAGCGGGTCTTCCAGGCCCACCTGCGTGATGCGCAGGTACGCCTGCGGCGCCAGCATGTTGGTGGTGCCCAGCACCAGTGGCGTGCCCAGGTCATCGAACACCTTGACGAACACCAGCGATGCGCCGGCCACATAGCCGGGCAGGGCCAGCGGGAAGATCACGCGGCGGAACAGGCGGAAGCCGCGCGAGCCCAGGTTGAAGGCCGCTTCTTCCATGGCGCCGTCGATGTTGCGCAACGCCACCACCAGGTTCATCAGGATGAACGGGAAGTAGTGCAGCGCTTCCACGAAAATGACGCCGTTCAAGCCTTCCATGAACGGAATCGTGAAGCCGAACCAGTCGTTCAGCAGCAGGTTGACGCTGCCCGAGCGACCGAAGATCAGTTGCATCGCCACCGCGCCGACGAAGGGCGGCATGATCAGCGGCAGCACGCCCAGCGTCTGGATGATCAGCGCGCCACGAAAGTCGAAGCGCACGGTGAAGTACGCCAGCGGCACGGCGATCAGGGATGCCAGCAGCGCCGACCAGCCCGCCACATACAGGCTGTTGAAGAACGCTTCCTGCATCAGTGGCTGATTGAAGAACGCGCCGAAGTGGCCCATCGTGAAGCTGCCGTCGGCGTTCACGAAGGCGCTGTAGAAGACGGTGCCCACGGGCACGGCAAGAAAAAGCAGCAGAAAGCCGAACACCAGCAGCGCCGTCAATACGGGGCCGGCGGGCAGGCGTGAGTGGCCCGAAGAATTCATCGAGATTCCCGAAATCGTTGCCAGGGGAAGCGAACGCGGCGCGCCAGATATTGCGCGCGCCGCGCGCGTATTGCCGGATGCGGCTTACAGCGCGGCGGCCTGCCGGGCCAGTTTCACGGCTTCTTCGTAGTTCGCCTTGGACTTGCCGTTCCACTCGCCTTCCAGCTGAGTGATCTGCTGGTTCACCGAGGCGTCTTTCTTGTTGCCCGCGAAGATGGCCAGGAACGCCGGGTCGGCGGCTTTCTTGCCATCGACCAGCGGCGCCCACGCCAGCTTGCGCGCCTGGGCCAGCAGTTCGGCGGCCTTGCCAGACTTGGCCTTGTCGCCCAGCTTGGCTTCGGCGTCGTAGATGGCCTTGGTGGCCGCCTGCAATTCCTTCAGGCGGAAAGTGACAGTTTGGTCATACAGCGACTGCACGACGTAATAGCGGGTCTGAGACAGGTCCGCGTTGAATTGCACCTTGCTGCGCTTGGCGATGTCGGCGGGGTCCGGATAGCCGGGCGGAATCTTGCCGGCAAGCGCCGAATACGGCAGGACCGGCAGGCGCGAGATCTTCGGTTCCAGCAACAGCTCCTGGCCGGCCTGGCTCAAGGTGAACGCGATGAACTTCTTGCCTTCCTCGGTGTTCTTGGCCCCCTCGATCAACGCGATGTTGGCGGGCACGATGGCGGTCTCGGACGGGTAGACGAATTCCACCGGGAACTTGGAATACTTGCTGGACAGGCCGAAGAAGTCGATGACCGGGCCTGCGCCGAACTGCCCGTTGTTGACGCCGTCAGGCACGCCGAACGAGCGCTCGGTCACGGCGCTGCTGTTGCCCGACATGCGCAGCAGGGTGTTCCAGCCATCGTCCCAGCCTTCGCCTTGCAGGATGGTTTCGACGGTCAGGTGCATGGTGCCCGAGCGCGATGGCGACGTTATGCCGACGTGGCCGAACCACTTGGGCGACAGCAGGTCCTTCCATTCCACGGGCGCGGGAATCTTGTGCGCCGCGATGTAGCGCGTGTTGTAGACAATGCCGTAGCCGGCGAGCGCCTGGCCCAGGTACATGCCCGAGGGGTCGTTGATGGGGTAGTTGCCGATCTTGTCCGGCACATCCTTGTTCGCCACGTCGGACGACTTGGCCAGCAGCTTGTCGCGGCCCAGCACTTCGAAGGCGTCGGGCGCGCTGGCCCAGAACACTTCCGGACGCTGGCCGGCAGGCGTTTCACGCACGTACGCAATGCCCGACACGGTGTTCTTGTTCAGGATCTCCAGCGTGATGCCGGGGTTGGCCTTCTCAAACGCGGATTTGTAGGCCTGGGTCAGGTCTTTGGGAAACGACGTGATCACCGTGACGGTGCCGGCCAGGGCAGGGGCCGAGCAGACGGCCAGCAGGGCTCCTGCAAGGGCGGTGCGCATTGCATGCATGGTTTGTCTCCGTAGTTTTAATTTGTCTGGAGACAGTAATGTCTGGTCTGCTACGCGTCCAATCAGAAATTTTGATGCGCCTCATCAGCGCGGGCGCCCGGATTGCAGCGCCCGGTGAGTCAGGGATTTCCTTAACCGCCGGCGGCTGCGGCGGCCATCGCGGCCTTGGCCTGCTGGATGATCACCTGCTGGATCTGGCCTTGGATCTGCATGGCCTGACCATTGAGCGACTGCAATTGCTGCGCCTTCATTTCGTCCGACATGCCGCTGGCCTGCACCTTGGCGATCTGATCCATGATGCGCTTGAGCTGCTTTTGCAGCTCTTTGATCTGACGGGTGAAGTGGTCGTCATTGCTGGTGTCTTCGGTCTCCTTGGCGCCGCCCACATTCATGGAGCCGGGGGTGGTGACCCGAATCTTGCCGTCAGGGGTAACCGTCGTCGCCGCCGCATCAGAGGCCGCTTTCGCCTCTTTGTTGGCTTGGATCTTCTGCGCCCACATGTCGGCAAGACTGCCGATCCGGGACGTGCCGCCGATGGAATTGATCGCCATGATGTCTCCTGGTACTTGGGGGGATTGCGGGGGCCTTCAATCCATGAACGGCAGTGGCGCGGCCGAACTTAAACATTGCCGCCTTTTCGCGGCCCCCTTTACACTGGCGCCCGCTTACCCCGACTCCTTATTTGGGATATCCATGTCCAATTCCTATTTTCCGCGTTGGCGTCTGGCGGACGACGCTGAACCCGGCGTCATCATCGCGCCTGATGAACGGCTGTCATGGCCGAAGAACGTCGCCATGGGCGCGCAGCACGTGGTGGCCATGTTTGGCTCGACGGTGCTGGCGCCGTTGCTGATGGGCTTCGATCCCAACGTCGCGATCCTGATGTCCGGCATCGGCACGCTGATCTTCTTTCTGTTTGTGGGCGGTCGCGTGCCCAGCTATCTGGGTTCCAGCTTCGCCTTCATCGGCGGGGTGATCGCCGTTACGGGCTACGCGGGCGGCGGTGCAAACGCCAACATCGGCGTCGCGCTGGGCGCCATCATCGCCTGCGGGTTGGCCTATACGCTGATCGGCGTGCTCGTGTGGATCGTCAACGCGCGCTCGGGCAGCGGCGCCAACTGGATCGACGCCTTGATGCCGCCCGTGGTCACGGGCGCGGTGGTTGCGGTGATCGGTTTGAATCTGGCGCCCATCGCCGCCAAGGGCGCCATGGGTGCGTCGGGTTTTGACACGTTCATGGCGTTGGTCACCATAGTTTGCGTGGGCGGCATTGCTGTCTACACCAAGGGCATGGTCCAGCGCCTGCTGATCCTGGTCGGCCTGATCCTGGCCTGCGTGGTGTACGCGGTGCTGGCCAATGGCATGGGGCTGGGCAAGCCCATCGACTTTTCGGGTGTGGCCGCGGCGGCCTGGATCGGCCTGCCGCACTTTGCGGCGCCGGTCTTCAAGGCCGAAGCCATGGGCCTGATCGTGCCGGTCGCCATCATCCTGGTGGCGGAAAACCTGGGCCACGTGAAGGCGGTCAGCGCCATGACGGGCCAGGACCTGGACCGCTACCTGGGCCGCGCCTTCGTGGGCGATGGCGTGGCGACGATGGTGTCGGGCGCGGTGGGTGGCACGGGTGTCACGACCTACGCCGAGAACATCGGCGTGATGGCGGTTACTCGCATCTACTCGACGCTGGTGTTCGTTGTGGCCGCGTTGATCGCCATCGTGCTGGGCTTTTCGCCCAAGTTCGGCGCGCTGATCCAAACCATACCGGGGCCCGTGCTGGGCGGCATGTCGGTGGTGGTGTTTGGCTTGATCGCCATTGCGGGCGCCCGCATCTGGGTGGTCAATCAGGTGGATTTCAGCGACAACCGCAACCTCATCGTGGCGGCGGTCACGCTGGTGCTGGGAGCGGGCGACTTCACCATCAAGATCGGCGACTTCATGCTGGGCGGTATCGGCACCGCGACGTTCGGCGCGATCATCCTGTACGCGCTGCTGCGCCGCAGAAAGCCGGTCGCCGTCAACTAGCGGCGGCGCAGGGGGCGGGGCCGTGGTTGGCGCCCCCTGATGGCCAAATGCTATCGAAGAGTATATTTTTGCCCGGTTCGTGGGTCGCTTCATGCAGGCGGCAACCCCCGCCATCCTGAGGATTTTTGAGAAAAATAGCGGGTTTTGGCGGGTTACGGCAGTGAAATGCGCGCAAAAGCACGTTTTCCGGGCTCGCTTGCAATTCCGGTGGAGTTTGCCCACAATATGACTTTGATTGCCCCGGTTCCGACCCGAGCCGGGGTTTTGTTTTGGTCGTCCGCGCCGCTTGCCTCGCTTCAAATCTTGTCCCGACCGCAGGTGCGCGCCAGGGTAACGACCTTCACCGAGAACGCTCCGTCGGGGCGTTTTCTACTTTTTGTTTGGGAAACGACATGTCTGCCATTCCTTTGACCGTGCGCGGGGCCGAGCGCTTGCAAGAAGAGCTCCAGCGGCTGAAAACCGTGGAACGTCCTGCCGTTATTAACGCCATCGCCGAAGCGCGAGCGCAGGGCGATCTGTCGGAAAACGCCGAATATGACGCTGCTCGCGAGCGCCAAGGCTTTATCGAAGGCCGGATTGCCGAACTTGAAGGCACGCTTTCCAATGCCCACCTGATCGACCCCACCTCGCTGGATGCCGAAGGCCGTGCCGTGTTTGGCGCAACCGTCGACATCGAAGACCTGGATTCGGGCGACCGCGTGACGTACCAGATCGTCGGCGACGTCGAGGCCGATATCAAGGCAAATCTGATTTCCGTGTCGAGCCCGGTGGCCCGTGCGCTGATCGGCAAGAGCGAAGGCGATGTGGTCGAGGTCAAGGCCCCGGCTGGCGTTCGCGAATACGAAGTTCTGGGCGTGCGTTACATTTAACGCGTTCGCCTTGGCGGTAAACTGTCAAAACGCCATAGCTTGAAGCCTGCTTAGGCTGGCTGCCCGCGGTACCTGCGCGGATCGCTATGGTGGACCGGGCGCGTGAAGCGCCCGTTTTTGTGCCCGGCCTTATTTTTTTGCAGTCTTGCGGCTGGTGCCGCTGCGTGCCCCGGCGCGCAGGCTCAATGCGCTGCCGGCGCGGCGCGGAATGCCGTGGCCGCTGGCGGTAGCCCGCTTGTTGCTGGGGCGCATGGGCTTGCCGTTCTTGTTCAGCTGGTCCTGGGGCACGAAGCGCGCCTTGGCGGGCTTGGGCTCTTCGGATTCGCTGCGACGCGGACGCTTGGCCAGGCTCTTGCCTTCGGCGGCCAGCTTCTTCGGCGTGTAGGGCTCGGAGGCACGGCGCTTGGCGGGAGCCTCGGGCTCCATTGCGGCCAGCGCGGCGGGCTTGACGTTGCCGGCCAGCGGGCGGAACAGAATCAGGGTCTTGCCCAGGTGATGCACAGGGGCGCAAGACAGAGTGTCGCAAATCGTCGACAACATGGTATCGCGGGCCTCGCGGTCATCGCCGCCGGCGCGTACCTTGATGAGGCCATGCGAAGCCAGTGCCAGGTCGATTTCCTTGAGCACGGCTTCGGTCAGGCCATTGTCGCCAATCAGGACGACGGGGCGCAGAGGGTGAGCGGCGGAGCGAAGGTCGCTGCGCTCACGAGAGGTAAGTTCTAATATAGGCATGCGTGGAATTGTACGGTAATGGCCAAGAATAAATTCTCTAAAGACTGGATTCACCAGCACATCAATGATCCCTATGTGAAGCTGGCGCAACAGAAGGGCTATCGCGCCCGCGCCGCCTTCAAGCTGATCGAGATCCTGGACACCGAAAAGCTGATGCGCCGGGGCGACCTGGTCATCGATCTGGGGTCGGCGCCCGGCAGTTGGTCCCAAGTGGCGCGCGAGCGTCTGGCGGGCCCGGGCGGCGTCGTGGATGGACGTATTATTGCGCTGGATCTGCTTCCCATGGAGCCGGTGGCGGGGGTGGAATTCATCCAGGGCGACTTTCGCGACGATGACGTTCTGAAACAATTGGAAGACATGGTCGGATCTCGCGCCGTGGACCTTGTAATCTCGGACATGGCCCCCAACTTGTCAGGCGTGGGTAGTGCCGACTCCGCGCGCATTCAACACGTGTGCGAGCTGGCGATGGAGTTTTCCCGCGCTCACCTCAAGCCCAATGGGGCGCTGATCGTCAAGGCCTTCCACGGCAGCGGATTCTCGCAAATCGTGCAGACCTTCAAACAGCACTTCAAGCGAGTGGTCGAGCGCAAGCCGAAGGCGTCACGGGATAAATCCTCTGAAACCTTTCTGGTTGCCCGCGATCTGAAGTAACCCGGGCCAGGGCGCGCTGCCCCGGAACCCCGAAGAACTTACCTGCTTGCCGAGACAACGACCACCATAACGACAAATCAGACGTAACTAAACGGGCCCCAGGGATCCCAGGACGCAATCAGGTCCAACAGGGTAGAATGGGCTATTGACATACTTGTGACTGTGCCATATGCGGGTGCGCGGTCGCTGGTCGGAATCGAAAGCAGGAGATCGACCTTGAATAATTCATTTTCGAAAGTCGCTGTCTGGATGGTGATAGCCCTGGTGCTATTCACTGTCTTCAAACAGTTCGACGGACGCGCTCAGACCCAGGACGGCGTGACCTACACGCAGTTTATGGACGACGCCAAGGCGGGACGTATCCGCAAGGTCGACGTTCAGGGCGACGTGCTGTACGTCACCCCCGACGCGGGCCGCGCCTACACGCTGACTTCTCCTGGCGACCTCTGGATGGTCTCCGATCTGCTGAAGTACGGCGTTCAGGTTTCGGGCAAGCCGCGCGAAGAACAATCGCTGCTGATGAGCATCTTCGTGTCCTGGTTCCCCATGCTGCTGTTGATCGGCGTGTGGGTGTTCTTCATGCGACAGATGCAGGGCGGAGGCAAAGGCGGGGCGTTCAGCTTCGGCAAGTCTCGCGCCCGCATGCTCGACGAAAACACCAACCAGATCACCTTTGCCGACGTTGCAGGCTGCGATGAAGCCAAGGAAGACGTCCAGGAACTGGTCGACTTCCTGCGCGACCCCAGCAAGTTCCAGAAGCTGGGTGGCCGCATACCGCGTGGCGTGCTGATGGTGGGCTCGCCCGGTACCGGTAAGACGCTGCTGGCCAAGGCCATCGCGGGCGAAGCCAAGGTGCCGTTCTTCAGCATCTCGGGTTCGGACTTCGTTGAAATGTTCGTCGGCGTGGGCGCTGCCCGTGTCCGCGACATGTTCGAGAACGCCAAGAAACATGCGCCTTGCATCATCTTCATCGACGAAATCGATGCAGTCGGTCGCCAGCGCGGCGCCGGTCTGGGTGGTGGCAACGACGAACGCGAACAAACCCTGAACCAGATGCTGGTTGAGATGGACGGCTTCGAATCCGGCCAGGGCGTCATCGTTATCGCCGCCACCAACCGTCCCGACGTGCTGGATCCGGCGCTGCTGCGTCCCGGCCGTTTCGACCGTCAGGTCGTCGTGCCGCTGCCCGATATCCGTGGCCGCGAGCAGATCCTGAAAGTCCACATGCGCAAGGTTCCGCTGTCTCCCAACGTCGACGCGACCATCCTGGCTCGTGGCTGCCCCGGCTTCTCGGGCGCGGACCTGGCCAACCTGGTCAACGAAGCTGCTCTGTTCGCCGCGCGCCGTAACGGCCGCACGGTGGATATGTCCGACTTCGAAAAGGCCAAGGACAAGATCATCATGGGCGCCGAGCGCCGCTCGATCGTGATGCCTGAAGAGGAACGCAAGAACACCGCGTACCACGAATCCGGCCACGCAATCGTTGCACGCATGCTGCCCAAGACCGACCCGGTCCACAAGGTCACCATCATCCCGCGCGGCCGTGCGCTGGGCGTGACGATGCAGTTGCCCGAAACCGACCGCTACAGCATGGACAAGGGCCGCTTGCTGTCCACCATCGCCGTGCTGTTCGGCGGCCGTATCGCCGAAGAACTGTTCATGGACCAGATGACGACGGGCGCCTCGAACGACTTCGAACGTGCTACCGCCATCGCCCGCGACATCGTCACCCGCTACGGCATGACTGACGAGCTGGGCCCGATGGTCTATGCCGAGAACGAAGGCGAAGTGTTCCTGGGTCGCAGCGTCACCAAGACGACCCACATGTCGGAAGCCACCATGCAGAAGGTGGACACCGAGATCCGGCGCATCATCGACGAGCAGTACAGCGTCGCGCGCAAGATCCTGGAAGACAACCGCGACAAGGTCGAAGTGATGACCTCGGCGCTGCTCGAATGGGAAACCATCGACGCCGACCAGATCAACGACATCATCGAGGGCCGTCCTCCGCGTCCCCCGAAGACGCCGCAAGGCCCGTCCGATTCCACCGACACGCCTCCCAGCACCGGTCTGGCAGCAGGCGGCAGCACGGCTGCAGCAGTCTGAGGTTTTTTGTCCTGAGTTATGGCAAATAACTTCCTTTGCGGGCGCTTCGAGTTTGATCTCGAGCGCCCGCTTGTCATGGGTATCGTCAATGTCACGCCGGATTCCTTTTCCGACGGCGGCCAGCACGACGATACGGATTCCGCGGTGGCGCATGCGCGCCAACTCATCGAAGAAGGCGCGCAGATCCTGGATCTGGGCGGCGAATCGACGCGTCCCGGCGCCGACCCAGTCTCGGTTGCTGACGAATTGTCCCGGCTCCTGCCGGTGATCGAGGCGTTGCGCGATTGCGGTGTGCCCTTGTCGATCGACACCTTCAAGCCGGAAGTCATGCGCGCCACGCTGGACGCGGGCGCCGACATGATCAACGACATCTACGGCTTCCGGCAGCCCGGCGCCATCGAGGCGGTGGCGCAATCGCGCTGCGGGCTTTGTGTCATGCACATGAAGGGCGAGCCGCGCACCATGCAGGCGGCGCCTCCCGAGTACACGGACCTGATCGGTGAAATCGGGCTCTTCCTGGGTTCGCGCGCACAGAAGCTGCGAGCCGCCTGGGTGGACCCGCGCCGTATCGTGCTGGACCCGGGGTTCGGGTTTGGCAAGACGGCAGATCAAAATTTCCAATTGCTACGCCGGTTGTCTAGCCTGCGTAGTATCGGTTATCCATTGCTGATCGGCCTGTCGCGCAAAAATATGATCGGGCAGGCCACGGGCCGACCGGTCGGCGATCGGCTGTCCGGCAGCATCGCCGCAGCGCTTGCCTGCGTGTCGCGGGGCGCCTCCATCGTGCGAGTACACGATGTTGCCGCCACCGTCGACGCCCTCAAGGTATGGCATGCGGCTGAACAAGGAGCAATCAGTTCATGAGTCAACGTAAGTATTTCGGCACCGACGGGGTGCGTGGTGAAGTCGGCGGTCCGGTGATCAACGCCGAATTCGCGCTGCGCCTGGGTTATGCGGCCGGCCGCGTGCTCGCGCGCGAACACGCCGTGCGTGGCGGCAGCCGCCCCCAGGTCGTCATCGGCAAGGACACGCGCATTTCCGGCTACATGCTGGAATCCGCCCTGGAAGCCGGTTTGTCGGCCGCGGGCATCGACGTGCTGCTCGCCGGGCCGATCCCGACCCCGGCCGTGGCATACCTGACGCGCGCGCTGCGCCTGGTGGCTGGCATCGTCATCAGCGCCTCGCACAACCCGTATCAGGACAACGGCATCAAATTTTTCTCGGCACAGGGCATGAAGCTGCCGGACGAAATCGAAGCCGCGATCGAAGCGGCGCTGGACGAGCCCCTGGGCTGCGTCAGTTCCGAAGGCCTGGGCCGCGCGCGCCGCATGTCGGATTCGCAAGGTCGCTACATTGAATTCTGCAAGAGCACGTTCCCCAACGATCTGGACCTGAACGGGATGAAGATCGTGGTGGACGCCGCCCATGGCGCCGCGTACAACATCGCCCCGCACGTGTTCCGCGAGCTGGGCGCCGAAGTGCATGCAATCGGCGTGCACCCGGACGGCTTCAACATCAACAAGGGCGTGGGCGCGCTGCACCCCGAGTCGCTGGCCAAGGAAGTGCAGGCGCGTGGCGCGGACCTGGGCATCGCGCTGGACGGCGACGCCGACCGCCTGCAAGTCGTCGATGGCGACGGCCGCATCTACAACGGTGACGAACTGCTTTACGCCATCGTCCGCGAACGCATGCAGCGCGGCAAGGTCGACGGCGTGGTGGGCACCTTGATGACCAACTTCGGCTTCGAGCGGGAAATGAACCGTCTCGGTGTCGGCTTCGAACGCGCCAACGTCGGCGACCGCTACGTACTGGAGCAGATGCAGGCGCGCGGCTGGCAGTATGGCGGCGAAAGCTCCGGCCATCTGCTGTGCCTGGATTGCCATTCCACGGGCGATGGCATCATCGCTGCCCTGCAAGTGCTGACGGCGTTGCGTCGCGCCAATACGACGATGGCCGAGTGGGTGCGCGATCTGCGCATGTACCCGCAGAAGATGATCAACGTGCCGCTTACGCCGGGTCAGGACTGGAAAACCCACGCTGGGCTGACTGCTGCCCGCGCGGCGGTCGAAGCCGAATTGAACGGGCGTGGCCGCATCCTCATTCGTGCCTCCGGCACTGAGCCGAAGCTTCGCCTGATGGTCGAAGCGGAAGATGAATCCCTTGCCGTTTCCTCTGCCGAGAAGCTCGCCGCCAGCTTGGCCTGAGCCGGGTCCAGCCCTTATGGAAAAAAAGCCACTCACCGGTATCGGTGAGTGGCTTTTGTGCATTCATTCACAGTATTGAATTGTAAAGTTTTGTCGAGATCTGCCCGAAATTGACCTATCTCCTCCGAACTACACTTCATGGTCACGTAACATATTGGTCAAGTCTTTGACATACAGGGCGTCCAAACTGACTGGACTCTCTAGGAGCAACGCGCAATGCTGGAATTAGCACGCACCACCCCAAGCCGCAATCCCGCCGGACCCTTCAAGGGAAACGCCCCCAAGGTGCTGGCGGTGGGCCTGGCGCGCACGGCGGAAGAAATCGAGCAGATCCAACGTCTGCGTTACGACGTCTTCACCGAGGACATGGGCGCGGTGTTTCCCGACGCGCATGACGGCATCGAACACGACCGCTTCGATCCTTACTGCGAGCACCTGATGGTCCGCGAAATGGATACCGGCCGTGTCGTCGGCACGTATCGAATCCTGACGCCCGAGAAAGCGCGCGAGGCCGGCGGCTATTACGCCCAGTCCGAATTCGATCTCTCCGGCTTGGGCCCGATTCGTGACCAGCTGGTTGAAGTGGGGCGCTCGTGCACCCATTCCGACTACCGCAATGGCGCGGTGATCATGTTGTTGTGGTCGGGCCTGACGGAATACCTGCGGCGCGGCGGCTATGAATACGTGCTGGGTTGCGCCAGCGTCAGCCTGCGCGATGACGGCGTCACCGCGGCCGAGGTCTGGCGCACCATCGCGCCGCACCTGCCGCAAGCCAGCGAGCCCCAGGTAACGCCCCTGCACCGCTATCCCGTGGAAAAGTTGAACAGCACCTTGCCCGCGCGCGTGCCGCCGCTGATCAAGGGTTATCTGAAGCTGGGCGCCAAGGTGTGCGGCGAACCCGCCTGGGATCCTGACTTCAACGCCGCCGACTTCCCCGTGTTGCTGAAGATGGAACGGATGGACGAGCGCTATCGCCGCCACTTCGGCCTGGACCAACCCACGGCCCTGAACGGCCAGCGCTGATCGCCATGCGCCGCCTGCTCCGCCGTATGAAAACTAGGTTGATACGGCGGGCTACGCGACCGCTGCGACTTGAACTCAAGCAACTGAGGCGGCAGACGAACCTGTCTCTGTTCTAAAAAAATGGGCGATGACGCGGTTGCGGCATCGCCCATTTCTTTGTGCGCCGCACCCCGGCAGGGTGCGCGGCGCGTTCGTCAGAATTCCAGCACTTCGAACGAGAACCCCACCTTGCTCCATTCGGCTTCTTCCGCGCGCAGCGTGAAGTCGCTCAAGGGGTGTTCGGCCAGCCATTGCCGATTGACGCGCACGACGATTGAGTTTTCGCGCACCGATGCCGTCAACGGCAGGGGTTCGATCTCGCCACGGCGGCGGAACAGCAGCACCGCCAGACGCAGGCTCAGGATGGCTTTCCATTGCGCCCGCGTGCGGATCAACGGTTCCAGCTTGGTCAACTTGCCCTGATGGCCCAGCGCCAGCAGCGCCAGCAATTGCTGGTCGGCGCGCGAGAAGCCCGGCATGTCGGCGTTTTCCAGCACGTAGGCGGTGTGCTTGTGATACGCGTTGTGCGCGATCGACAGGCCCACTTCGTGCAAGTCTGCCGCCCAGGCCAGCGCGGGCCGGAGCTCGGCGCGTTCCTGGCCTTCCGGGAACATGGCGTCGAACAACGTAAGCGCGGCATGGCGCACGCGGCGCGCCTGGTTCACGTCCACGTGGTAGCGCTTCATGAACTGACGCACCGATTCGTCGCGCTTGTCGTGCTCGTCATCGCGGCCCAGCAGGTCATACAGCACGCCCAGGCGCAGCGCGCCGTCGCCCGTGTGCATGACGTCGATGCCCAGCTCGTCGAAGAGCGCGGACATGATCGCCAACCCGCCTGGCAGCACATCGGAACGTTCGATCTTGATGCCGGGCAACTCGGATGGGATCACGCGGCCCGAACGCACGATGCGGTCTTTCAGCTTGGCCAGCCCCGCGCGCGTGATGCCGCGATCCGAAAAGCGGCTTTCGGTCAGGATGGCGAACAGGGCCTTGGCCGTGCCGGACGAACCATAGGCTTCTTTCCAGCCCATCTTGCGGTACTGCTTGGCGATCACTTCGATTTCGCGCCGCGCGGCTAGTTCGGCCTGCTTCATCTGGTGGGCATCGACCACGCCGTCCGAGAAGAACTGGCGGCTGTAGCTGACGCAACCCATGTAAAGCGAGGACATCAGGCCGGGTTCGTGGCCCTTGCCGATGATCACTTCGGTAGAGCCGCCGCCGATGTCGATGACCAGGCGCTTGTTGGGCGAGGGGGGCAGGGTGTGCACCACGCCCGAAAAGATCAGGCGCGCTTCTTCGCGGCCGGCGATGACTTCGATGGGAAAACCCAGCGCCGCTTCGGCGCGCGGCAGGAAGTCGCGCGTGTTGCGAGCGACGCGGAACGTGTTGGTGGCCACCGCGCGCACCCGGTTGGGGTGGAAGCTGCGCAGGCGGTCGCCAAAGCGTTCCAGGACGGCTATGGCGCGCTCGATGGCGTCGTCGCCAAGGCGTTTGTCGGCGTCCAGGCCGGCGGCAAGCCGCACGGTTTCCTTGAGACGGTCGATCTGATAGATCTGGGGCGTACCGTCCTGTTGAACGATGCGTCCGATGGAGAGGCGAAAGCTGTTGGACCCGAGGTCCACCGCGGCCAGAAGTTGATCCATGCGGCTCGTAATATAGGCTTTGAGGTGGCCTGATTATAGAGACCCCATGTGACAGTGCCTTGAGATACGGGTTTTCGCTTATGGATCATGGGCTTGGCCGAATAAAGACGATGCGCTATATGTCCCGATTTTGACGTACGCTACGGTTTTGGCGTTGTGTCATAGAACCGTCACTCTTTTGCAGTAAAACTCCACGCTCTGTCCCCAACGTATGGAATCCGGTATGCCCACACGCCCGCCCGGCGAGCCCTTGCTCATGAATCGAGAGTTGTCGCTGCTCAAATTCAACGAACGCGTGCTGGCGATGGCGGAAAACCCCACGACACCGCTGCTGGAACGGCTGCGCTATGTGTGCATCGTCAGTTCCAATCTGGACGAGTTCTTTGAAATCCGGATTTCCAGCCTGAAAGAGCAGCAGCGCCAGTCGCCCAATCTGGTGGGCCCCGATGGCATGACGCCCGACCAGGCGTTCGAAAATGTCCAGCACGCCGTGCACGCCTTGGTCGCGCGCCAGTACAACCTGCTCAACGACGACATCCTGCCGGCGATGCAGGCCGAGGGCATCACCCTGCATCACGCGTCCGAATGGAACGCCGAGCAGCAGCAATGGGCGCGAGACGTCTTCAATCGCGACGTGATGCCCTTGCTGACGCCGATCGGACTGGACCCCGCCCATCCGTTTCCCCGCGTCTACAACAAGAGCCTGAACTTCATCGTGTCGCTGGCGGGCGCCGATGCTTTCGGGCGGCAGGCGTCGATCGCCGTCGTGCAGGCGCCGCGCGCGCTGCCGCGACTGATCAAGATGCCGCCCGAGCTTTCCGGCCATCCCGAAGGCTTCATCCTGCTGACCTCGCTGCTGCGCGCCTTCGTCGGCGAACTGTTTCCCGGCCTGGAAATGCTGGGCTGCTATCAGTGGCGCGTGACGCGTAACAGCGATCTGTTCGTGGACGAGGAAGAAGTCACCAACCTGCGCCACGCGTTGCAAGGCGAGTTGTCGCAGCGCAATTTCGGCGCGGCGGTGCGGCTGGAAATCGACAAGCTGACGCCGGTCGAACTCGAAACCTTTTTGCAGCGCGAGTTTTCGCTCAAGGCCGAAGATACCTACCGCGTCCCAGGCCCGGTGAACCTGTCGCGCCTCATGCAACTGTGCAATTCCGACCTGCGCCCGGATCTGCTGTTTCCCGAATACCGTGCGCCCGTGCCGGCCCCGTTCGACCGGGTGGGCGACAAGCCGCAGGATCTGTTCGAGGCCGTGGCCGAGCAGGATCGCCTGCTGCATCACCCGTATCAATCGTTCCAGCCCGTCATCGATTTTCTGACGGCGGCGGCGCTGGACCCCGATGTGATGGCCATCAAGCAGACCATCTACCGCACGGGCGAAGATTCCGAGCTGATGAAGATCCTGCTGGCCGCCGCGCGCGCCGGCAAGGAAGTGACGGTGGTGGTGGAGTTGATGGCGCGCTTTGACGAGCAGACCAACATCAACTGGGCGTCCAAGCTGGAAGAGGTGGGCGCGCACGTGGTGTATGGCGTGGTCGCGCACAAGACGCACGCCAAGATGGCGGTGGTGCTGCGCCGCGAAAAGGGCCGCTTGCGCCGCTATGCGCATCTGGGCACCGGCAATTACCACCCGCGCACCGCGCGTCTGTACACGGACTTTGGCCTGTTGACCGCCGATCCCCGCCTTTGCGAAGACATGGACAAGGTGTTCGCGCAGTTGACGGGCCTGGGCGCGCGACGCTCGCTCAAGGCGCTGATGCAGTCACCGTTCACCATGCACGACGGCATGGTGGCGCTGATCCGCGCCGAGGCGCGAGCCGCCAAGGCCGGCAAACGCGCCCGCATCATGGCAAAGATGAATTCGCTGCTGGAAGAGCAGATCATCGAAGAACTCTACAAGGCCAGCCAGGCCGGCGTGAAGATCGACCTGATCGTGCGCGGCGTGTGCGCGCTGCGCGCCGGCGTGCAGGGGCTGTCCGAGAATATCCGCGTGCGGTCCATCGTCGGTCGCTTCCTGGAACACTCCCGCGTCTTCTATTTTTATGCCGAGGGCGAGGAAACGGTGTACCTGTCGTCGGCCGACTGGATGGATCGCAACTTCTTCCGCCGCGTTGAAATCGCCTTCCCGATCTACGACAAGACGCTGAAAAAGCGCGTCATCGATGAAGCGTTTACCTATGCGCTGCGCGATAACCAACTGGCATGGCAGCAACAGGCGGACGGGGATTACGCCCGTGTCAAAAGCCGTCGCGAACCCTTCAACCTGCACCAATACCTGATGCAGAAATTGGGCGTGTAATCACCCGGAAAGCAAATGGGGTTTGTCCCCGAAACATTGCGGCCGCCTCGTGAATACGGGCGGCCGCAATGTTTTTGGGTTGTCACAGGGGGGGCTGGATGAAGCGTATGTGACTGTCACTATCTTGTCACGTTGGCCCCCTAAGATGCGAGGGTCGCTGAAAGACAGGCACTAGAAAAAGCCTGACTAGACTCCTTTAACGAGCACAGAAGGAACCCTGATGTTCAAACGTGTCTTCAAACAAGTTTCCGTGGGCGTTGCGCTGAGCGCCGCCGTCTTCGCCGTCCAGGCCGCCGATGTGACCGGCGCCGGCGCATCGTTCCCGTACCCGATCTACGCCAAGTGGGCGTCGGACTACAAGGCAGCCACCAACAACGCGATCAACTACCAGTCGATCGGTTCGGGCGGCGGCCAACAGCAGATCATCGCCAAGACCGTCGATTTCGGCGCGTCGGACGATCCCATGAAGGCAGCTGACCTGGAAAAGAACGGCCTGCTGCAATTCCCGGCCGTGATCGGCGGCACCGTCGCCGTCGTGAACATCGACGGCGTGGAACCGGGCAAGCTGAAGCTGTCGGGCGCCGTGCTGGCCGACATCTTCCTGGGCAAGATCAAGAAGTGGGACGACAGCGCCATCAAGGCACTGAACCCGGACGTGAAGCTGCCGTCGGCCGACATCATCGTCGTGCACCGTTCGGATGGCTCGGGCACGACCTTCGGCTGGACCAACTACCTGTCCAAGGTGTCGGCCGACTGGAAGTCGCAAGTCGGTGAAGGCAAGGCCGTCAAGTGGCCCACCGGCCAGGGTGGCAAGGGCAACGAAGGCGTCGCCGCCTACGTCGGCCAGCTGAAGAACTCGATCGGCTACGTTGAATACGCCTACGCCAAGCAGAACAAGCTGGCCTGGACGCAGTTGAAGAACAAGGACGGCAAGTTCGTCCAGCCGGAACAGAAGGCATTTGCCGCCGCGGCCGCCAACGCCGACTGGAAGAGCGCGCCGGGCATGGGCGTGGTCCTGACCGACGAGCCGGGCGCCGATTCGTGGCCCGTCACCGCCGCCACCTTCATCCTGGTGCACAAGTCGCAAGCCAAGCCGGCGCAAGGCAAGGCCGTGCTGGAATTCTTCGACTGGGCGTTCAAGAACGGCGCCAAGTCGGCTGAAGCCATGGACTACGTGCCGCTGCCGGAAGCCGTCACCAAGGAAATTCGCGCCGCCTGGGGCGAAGTGAAGTCCGCCGACGGCACCCCCGTCTGGAAGTAAATCGGGGGTGGCGCAGGCAAGTGGCGGTAGTGATTCTTCGGATGACGCCACTGGCCCCAGCGCCCGGCCCTCAGCGACCGCCCCGGAATTCTTGCCTGGCAAGAGAGCCGGGGCGGCTCGCCCCAGCAGCTCCCGTTTCCAATCAGGTCATCTAAGGAAAGTCCATCCATGAGCGCGGTAATGGATAATAGTGTGCCGCTTCCGCCCAGCGTGGCGGACTCCGTGACTACCGGCACGCCTTCGCCTATGAAGCAAAATAAAAACGCGCTGATGGATGCGCTGTTCAAGAATCTGACCCGCCTGTTCGCCTTCTTGGTGTTCATCCTGCTGGCGGCAATTCTCGTATCCCTGATCTACGGCAGCCGCGAATCGCTGGCCAAATATGGCTTGTCGTTCCTGTGGCTCAACGATTGGGATCCGGTCAACCAGAACTACGGCGCGGTGGTCCCCATCATCGGCACCTTGCTGACGTCGGCCATCGCCCTGATCATCGCCGTGCCGGTCTCGTTCGGCATCGCAATCTTCCTGACAGAACTGTCACCCACCTGGCTGCGCCGCCCGCTGGGCACCGCCGTGGAAATGCTGGCGGCCATTCCGTCCATCATCTACGGCATGTGGGGCCTGTTCGTCTTCGTGCCGGTGTTCCAGCAGTACGTGCAACCCTTCTTGATCGCCACGCTGGGCAACGTGCCCGTCATTGGCGGCCTCTTTGCCGGGCCGCCTTTCGGCATCGGCATCTTCACGGCGGGCCTGATCCTGTCGATCATGATCATCCCGTTCATCGCCGCCGTCATGCGCGACGTGTTCGAGCTGGTTCCCGCAATGCTCAAGGAATCGGCCTACGGCCTGGGCAGCACGACCTGGGAAGTGATGTGGCGAGTCGTGCTGCCTTTCACCAAGTCCGGCGTCATCGGCGGCATCATGCTGGGCCTGGGCCGGGCGCTGGGCGAGACGATGGCCGTGACCTTCGTGATCGGCAATGCGTTCAAGTGGTCGGGGTCGCTGTTCTCGCCGGGCAACTCGATCGCCTCCGCGCTGGCCAACGAATTCAATGAGGCAGGCGGCATCCAGAAGTCGGCGTTGCTGGAATTGGGCCTGATCCTGTTCCTGATCACGACCGTCGTGCTGGCCCTGGCCAAGGTGTTGCTGGTTCGCCTTTCCGCCGGCGAAGGCAAGAAGACCTGACGCGCCGCGAGCACAAGGAAAAGATCATGGCTGTATCCGTACTCAATATGCAGAATGGCGTCTACCGGCGCCGCCGCATCCTCAACCGCATCATGCTGACGGTGTCGCTGGGCACGCTGGTGTTCGGCCTGTTCTGGCTGTTCTGGATCATCCTGACGCTGCTGACCAAGGGCGCGCCCGCGCTGTCCTACACGCTGTTCACCGAGATCACGCCGCCGCCCGGGCAAACGGGCGGCCTGATCAACGCGATCTTCGGCAGCGTGGTGATGGCGGGCGTGGGCACGCTGATCGGCACGCCGGTCGGCATCCTGGCCGGCACGTATCTGGCCGAATACGGCCAGCGCGGCTGGCTGGCGCCCGCCACGCGCTTTCTGAACGACGTGCTGCTGTCCGCGCCGTCCATCATCATCGGCTTGTTCATCTACGCCGTGTACGTGGCGCAGGTGGGGCATTACTCGGGCTGGGCCGGCGCGCTGGCGCTGTCCATCCTGGTCATTCCGGTGGTGGTGCGCACGACCGACAACATGCTGCTGCTGGTGCCCAACAGCCTGCGCGAAGCCGCGGCGGCGCTGGGCTGCCCCAAGTGGCGCATGATCACGCTGGTGTGCTATCGCGCCGCCAAGACCGGCATCATCACCGGCGTGCTGCTGGCGATTGCCCGGATCTCGGGCGAGACCGCGCCGCTGCTGTTCACGGCGCTATCCAATCAGTTCATGTCGTTCAACATGAACGCGCCGATGGCCAACCTGCCCGTCGTCATCTACCAATACGCCGCCAGCCCGTTCAAGGATTGGAACGACCTGGCCTGGGCCGGCGCCACGCTGATCACGCTGCTGGTGCTGGGCATCAACATCCTTGCCCGCAACATGTTCCGCAAGTAAAGATCGCTTTGCCGGCGCGCATGGCGCGCCGGAGCCAAGGGAAAAGAAATGGAAAACACCGCTACCGCCGTCAAGAACAAGATCGAGGTCAAGAACCTGAACTTCTACTACGGCAAGTTCCATGCGATCCGCAATGTGAACATGTCGATCCAGGAGAAGAAGGTCACCGCCTTCATCGGCCCGTCGGGCTGCGGCAAGTCGACGCTGCTGCGCACGTTCAACCGCATGTTCGAGCTGTATCCCGGCCAGCGCGCCGAAGGTGAAATCATCCTGGACGGCGAGAACCTGCTGACGGCCAAGACCGATATTTCGCTGATCCGCGCCAAGGTCGGCATGGTGTTCCAGAAGCCCACGCCGTTTCCCATGAGCATCTACGACAACATCGCGTTCGGCGTGCGCCTGTTCGAGCGCCTGTCCAAGGGTGAAATGGACGAGCGCGTGGAATGGGCCTTGAGCAAGGCCGCGCTCTGGAACGAAGTGAAAGACAAGCTGCATCAAAGCGGCAACAGCCTGTCCGGCGGCCAGCAACAACGCCTGTGCATCGCGCGCGGCGTGGCCATCAAGCCGGAAGTGCTGCTGCTGGACGAACCCTGCTCGGCGCTGGACCCGATTTCCACCGCCAAGATCGAAGAGCTGATCGCCGAACTCAAGAACGACTACACCGTCGTGATCGTGACGCACAACATGCAGCAGGCGGCGCGTTGCTCGGACTACACCGCCTATATGTACCTGGGCGAGCTGATGGAATTCGGCCAGACCGACCAGATCTTCGTGAAGCCCTCGCGCAAGGAAACCGAGGACTACATCACGGGCCGCTTCGGCTGATCCGTGCGTCGGCATCGTGCTTGACACAAAACGGCGCGCCTTCGGGGTGCGCCGTTTTGCATCTTGCGGATCAGGAGCGCACACCGGCGCCCGGGCGTGGCCCGGGCGCTTGCCAGGTGTTGCCCTTTGAATGCTCTGCCCCGGCGAGCTTGCCGGTAGACACGTCGACACTGCAAAATAATTTGTGCTTCAACGATAAAGGTGTCAATTACGGGCAGCTGACGGGGGACGCGATGAGGCCCCGGTATCGGGGGCTCTCGCCGGAGAAGCCGGGATTCTGGTATAGTTGCCACCCTTCGGGGCGTAGCGCAGCCTGGTAGCGCATCTGCTTTGGGAGCAGAGGGTCGTGAGTTCGAATCCCACCGCCCCGACCAAAAAATATCAAGGGCCTAGCTTAATCAACGAGCTAGGCCCTTGTGCTTTGGGGGCCTGCGCTAAGCGGAATCTTCAGTGGGATGCCTTCCTTGCTGCGCGGTCTGCTCTCCGGCCATACTGCGACTTCGCGCGCCCGGCCACGATGACCCGCCGAAGGCGTCAAATTTCCCAGGCTAGGGCTCTCAGGCCTCGGCGGTGGGGTCGCGGGCGTACAACTCGCGTATGCGAGCCGCATCCAGGGCAGGCGGGCGGTCGAAGACATCCATAGAAAGCGAAAAGAACTGTATGTATACACAGCATATCTCAAGCTGAGAGGTCTGGCGCGCAGTTCTCCCCCCGCCGCGCCCGCGCGCTAAATAGCGCACTCCCGACTCAAGTGTGCGCCACCCTAAGACCAGCGCCAATGCTCACTGCCGGCTAATTGGCCCCGCTCGCGCAAGTGACGCAAGAGGACGCAGTCGGATCGTCATTTTTTTCTTTTAGGTACAGTCGAGGAAGGTCGGGGCGTGGCCTTTTTCGTGGCGTTTCTTTGCGCTTGCATCTTGCATCGTTTCAAGACGCGCTCAGTGAACCCTTCAGTCCTCAAGACCGTGGCATCCAACGAGCCGCCAGCCGCCCGGCTTACAAGAGCGGCTGCTTTGCGGAACAGCTCCTCTGATTCCGTGTTATCCCACAACGCGTCGATCATGCTGCGGCACTTCCGTTCCATATCGTTAGAGTTCATTCGTGGGAGGGGCGCGGGCATCAATTGCCACCGGAGTGCCAACAAAATTTCGTATCGGGCGGCGCGGAAATCTTTGTCTAGAAACTGATTTCTAAAGAGGTATTCCAGACGGTACATCGCAAGTGCTGCGACATAGTAGGGGTCAAGTTTATCGTTCGCGCCAAATAGGTCTTTGCCGACCCTATCCAGAATTCTGCGATAGCTCTTCGTCGCTCTGTGGGGTTCTTCCAGAAACATAGAAGCAAATGCACGTATCAAACTGCCCGGTGTCACGATCCGCGTTTTCTCAACACCGGTGACACTGTGATACTGGCGCGAGCGTCGTTCATAGTAGAGCCGTTGAGACTCGTCAAACGAAGAAAAAAAGGCTTCCAGTTTTTTCTGGAAGCTGGATAACGCCAGAAGTTGCTCTTCACGAACCTCGGTCTGCCTATTGGTGGCGACAATTATCGAAGCGATAACATCGTCATCCTTGGTGGCTATAAGTCGAAGAGGCACCATGACAGTAGAGTCAAGCACTTCCCGTCGGTCAAACAGCACATGGCTCGTCTGGCAGCCATTCACGATTTGATAGTCTTCGATGTAAAACCGGTTGGCCGTTGCCCGAAGTGTTTTCGCAATGATGGTAACGCCGTTATTCATCAGCGCGAATCGAGAGCGTGACGTTGGATCAGCAAGAGTGTCGCGCATCTCTGAATTGACGGCGTTGAAGTCCTGCCAGTCACGCACATTGTCGTAGAAGATGCCTTTGAGGATGTCCCCGCGTGAATCAGAGATTAGGGGGAGAAATTCCGTTGCCGGTAATAATCCAATATATGCCTCCGAAACCGCTGTCACGGTTGGAACAACCGTCCGCAATGCAAATTCAAATTCCCTGGAGATTGAGTTTTTGGATTCGCGGTAGATGTCTTGGATGTCATCCGCGCCCATTGGGATGAAGTCGACGGCAGCAAAGAGTTTAGTGTCGAGTAGCTCTTGGACGGCAGCATCTTTCCGCGCAACAAGATTTGCGTCCCCAACCCAAGTTCCCGTCGTGACGTAAAACATCTTGCACGTTGGCCGCCCTCGCTTAAAGCGACTGCTATGGTTGTAGACTGCGGTCATCAGCTGTGCCGCTCGGTTCAACGGCTTATTACGCTGAAGTGCCGGTTTTTCTTTGAAAAAGTCGCTGACGCC
Organism: Achromobacter piechaudii NBRC 102461; assembly: GCF_001571245.1. Taxonomy (GTDB): domain Bacteria; phylum Pseudomonadota; class Gammaproteobacteria; order Burkholderiales; family Burkholderiaceae_B; genus Achromobacter; species Achromobacter piechaudii. The sequence goes on from NZ_BCTK01000006.1 coordinate 1,172,293, forward strand.
GAAAGAGAACTGTCCGATTTTGGCCATGTCGAACGATGATGATCTTTCTGCTTGGACGAAAAGAAACGACGCTTCGATATGGCCATTACTGGTGACCAGTTCCTCAATTTGGGCTGCGTCTTCAATGAAGACCCCGTTCACCACTATCGCGAGCGCGTCGATGCCGGTGTCCCCGCCTGAACCGATTACCAAGTCTCCTATTTCGTCACCGTCGCCGAGATGCCGCCCAATAGTGAGGTATGCCGCGAAATGCTCAAACCGGCTATCTTCGTCTAGCTTTTCCAGCCCGTGTTCGACACTAAACTCATTTAGAAGCGATTTCGTTACTCTATCCATGATGTCCTTGGCGGCGTGTTTTTTAGCCAGATGTGAGCTGGGCGGTCTCCGGCGAGTTCGGAGTATTACTGGATGTTAACGCTTCTGCGGTGTAAGTAGTCGCCCTATGCATTCGATCTGGGTGGCCTGCAGGGTGCTCAATTTTTGCGCAGATTTGAGAAAGGGGTGGGGAACACGCAACCTTCCCAACCTGACCCGAAAATTATGTGTAAGTCATTGATTTATATGAATAAAAATGATTTTTCCTAAAACCTCACCTGACCTCAACTTGGACCCAGCTGTTTCGTAAGTTATTGATTTGTATGGGAATATATTTTTTATAAAGTTAGGGAATGGAAACCTAACCAAGTTAGGCTTTGGTTAGGAAAAGGTTAAGTTTTCTGAAACCGCCGAAACCCGCATAAATAAAGGCGCTCCTGCCGAATTGCTGTGCCAGTTAGGAAGGTTAGGTTTTTCCCAGCCCCTCCCGGAATTCATGAAAGGAGGCTACATTCGCGGCACCTTTGATCTCTTGGGTTGATGTCATGATCGCTTCGGTGCTGGCCTACCTATCGAGCCTAGAGTTCCTCGTTAATTCGCTCGTCACTGTGTTCGCGTTCCTGGGCGGATGCCTGCTAATCGCGGTTCGGCGCAGAATTCGCACGGTCGAATTTACGACGCACTTCGGAAGAGTCACGCATGAGGGGGCTGGACATCACCTCGCATCGCTCAAGGTCATGTTGCAGGGAGAGGAAGTGGCAAACCTATGGTGGGGCACGGTGAAGGTGTTCAATGATTCGGGGGAAGATCTGACCGCGTTAAACATTCATGTGGTATCTGGCCCTGGACTATTGCTCAACGAACATACCGCCGTCGAGGGGACTGCGAACATCCTATGGCATGCGCCCGAGTATGCGGAGAGGATTCGCGTTCCAGAAGGTGAGAAGCCCACGCAGAATCAAATGTCGCTTTATTATTCCGGCCGACACTACCTCCTGCCAGTTTTCAATCGTGGTCAAGCCGCTGTTATGTCGTACCTTATCTCAGTGCCGCCAGGCGCGTTTCCGAGCATAAACGTTTCGGTCGAACACAAGGGCGTCAGGACCAAGTATCGGCGGGATATTCCTCGCACCCTTGGCGTGTCTACCAAGGTGAGTGCATGGGTCGGGCTTCTCTCAGGACTCCTATTGGTGTGTGCGAGCGCCGTTTTGCAGGCAGATATCTGGGTTATTGGGCTTCTAGGATTCTTCTACGGCTGTTTCGCTTCACACATTGGTGCCCTGCTGACTCGAATGGCGCGAGTCTTTTGGTCTGTCGTTGCGCGATAAGCTCCTAAAGCACTGCCGATGCCTCACTTCCTTCCACCTCACGAGGCCATGGCAATCAATCAGCGGCGTCGCCTAGAAGGTCGGCCCGGTACGGAGCGACGTAGATGGCATATCGCCCCTTGATTGATTTGTGGTCGTTCTCGCTCTTGCGGTTGGTCTCGATCTCCTGGGAGAACCAGACATTGAACAAGCGGCCTTCTGTCTTCGGAATCGCGTCGCCCTCGGAATCGAGAAGGGCGGCGGCATGCTTTGGGTCCATGCCTTTCTGGAGCTTTTCCTGACGGGCCTGTCGCATCTCTCTCGCGGCCCTCGGGCTCAGCAACCGATAGGCTCCCAGCTAAATGTGCTCCCTCTTGCCCGTGGTCGGCCCGGTGTAGCGAAAGATCCACGCCCACCGGCCATCAGGTCGAATGCGATGGATGAGGCCGCCTCCGTCGTTCAGTTCGATTTCCTTTGCGCCGTGCCGTGCATTGCGCAGTGCCGTATCAGTCAGTAGATTCGTCGCCATAGAAAGCCTGGGTATTGGGGGCCATTTTTGGGGGAGCGTTTTGCGGCTGGTGCCGGCTGTGGGAAGACCTTGGCGGACTTCAAATGGCTGGGAAGCCAATAAAGATGCGAGTGAAGCGTTTCCTGGCGGACGTTCGCGGACTGCGGCGGAAACGCTTTTTTTTGCTTTGGGAGCAGAGGGTCGTGAGTTCGAATCCCACCGCCCCGACCAAAAAATATCAAGGGCTTACGCTGTCATGGCGTAAGCCCTTGTGCTTTTTTCTCCCCCATTTGCCATTCAATTGGCTTGACCCCGTTACAGGTCCAGCCGATCAATCCGCCAATCGATCCCTTCCATTTGGGGCATTTCACGCCCGTCATCGACGCCGATCTCATCCTTGATCGCGGCTTCCAGCTTGGCGCTCATCGCCGTCACCAATACTGCGTTACGGTCCTGGTCCGCCGCCATATTGGTAATTTCTGTCGGATCGGCCTGCAGATCGAAAAGTTCGACGTCGTTCCAGCGATAGAGCTCGTCGAGGGTGGACGGGCGGTTGCGTTGCAGCGGTGAGAAATATCGGGTGAGCTTGTAGCGGCCGTCGAAGACCGTGCGCAGGCTGCCGCGCTTTTTCAGGTCTGGCTGGTAAGCGGCGGCCTTGACCGCGGCCTTCGGGTCTTGACCGGCCGTCTTGGCTTGCGCAATCAGTCGAATCAATTCACTGTCGTTCGTCGCCAGCCCGCTGTAAGTGAACAGGATGCTCTTGCGGATTTCATTGACTCCGGCATTGCCGGGTTGGGTCAACAGCGCCGAGAAATCCTTTCCAGGCAATTCCCGGTTCGCGTATTCGGCGGCATGCGTCGGGGGCACTCCACACATGGCCAGAAGCGTGGGTGCGAGATCGATGTGGCTGGTCAGCGCATTGCATGTCTGGTGGCCCTGGACATCGGGATGCGAGATCAGCAGCGGGACGTGAATCGCTTCTTGATAGGCGAACGGCCCCTTGCCGCGCAGCCCGTGCGCTCCGCCCATTTCACCGTGATCGGACGTAAACACGATGATCGTGTTGTCGGCCAGGTCCAGCGCCTTGAGTTCGTCAAGAAGCCGGATCAGTTGCGTGTCGACGGAAAGGAGCGAGTTCGGATAGAAGTCGCTGAAGCGTTGCCAGCGCTCTTCCTGCATCGGAATCGCGCCAAGCGTATAGCCCCACGCCCGATTGAACTCAGCGTGCGCGCGCGGCCGGCCCGAGGCATCGATCGGCTGCTTGAGCGTGGCCGGCAAGCCGGTATTCCAGGTCTTGCGATACATCGTGTGGTCCGGCGCCCGCGTCGCGTGCATGAGCAGGCGGCCGTTGTCCTGCACCGCCTCGTCCGGCCGGTCGGTGTTGAAATACATGATGTCGTGCGGGTTCACCAGGCTCACGAAAAGCGACCACGGCTTGCCGTTCGCGTTGAGCGCCTGGCCGTGTTCACGCATCCATGAAATCGCACTCCCTGCCACCATGTGGTCGTGCTTGTAACCACCTAGCGAATGGGCAAGCACATCCCCCGGCCAGTTGAAATCGGAGAAGCCATAGGCGTCCATCTCGGTCGTGAACAGGCGCGAGGGCGTATCGGTGTCGAACTCGCGGTTCAGATGCCACTTGCCTTTGTAGGCAGAGTAGTAGCCCGCTTTGCGCAGCATATGGCCGATGGTGGGTATCTTGGTCGATAACGCCTGGACGTAGGGCATATCAGCGTTCTCGAACATCCGGTTGTCCGGTGTCTGCAAGCCGGTCAAGAGCACGGCGCGAGAACTGGTGCACATGACTGCCGGACAGTAGTGATTGGTAAAGCTGACGCCCCGGCGCATCAGGCGTTCGTGCCCGGGTAGCGAAAAGCCGACGGGGCGCTCGTTGAAGTAGCGCTCTTGATCGGTGAAAACGAAGAGTATGTTTGGCTGTTGCTGACGCTGGTTTGGCCTGCCGGGAGCGGCAGAGGAAGAGGGCGGGGAATGCGTCGCAAACGTGTCCTCGGCCAATGCGGCAAGAGGCGCCGCGGCAAGTCCGCCCGCCAGAGCCATGAAGCGCCGCCGCGCCACGGAAGTTGCGGGTTGGTCGACATCTTTCATGCGCGCCTCGATGGATAAGGAACCGACGGGAAAATTTGCCGCCTGGGCTCGGCAGACGGCCGGTTCGAGGGCCGTGACGCGCGCGCGAGGACATGGCACCTAACTAACGTATTCCCGCGCGGGAAAAATAACAATATCGGCGCATTGATGGATATCAATGACGCGCTATTCCACTTTTAGACCCGCGTACTGCGCAGGCGAATTCACAAGCCTGCCGTCGTATGGCCGCGCGAAGCGTGCACGGTTCAATGGTCTCCCTGGCCGCGATCCATACGGCCAAAGAAACTACCTCTTTAGGATGACGCAGGTGCAGAGCCGCATGACATTTGCATGCGGCCCCGCCATGGCTCCTATTCGCTGATGTGATGGAACTGCACAGACTCCGGCGCAATGCCGCCCTGTTGCAAACGTTGGTCGACCCGCGCTGCTTCCGCTGCCCCATTCTCCACGGTGGGAAGATCCAGCCAGTTCGCCAATTCCCGCTTCGCTTGCAGGGTGTCCGAAATATCGCCGTTGACCAGTGCAACGCCATCGGCGCCGTCCAGTTTTCGATAGCTGATCTGCGTTTTCATTGTTCTCTCCTGTAGTCGACCGACCCGCGCGTGCGCCGGGCCTGTACTGCAAGAGCGCAGCAAGTATCGTTCCCTGCCTTTTGGAACGCGGGGCAACGACGGTCAGGAGATTCCCGGAGGGCGGCTGCGCGCCGCCCCCCGGGCCTCTTTGCTTACTTGGCCTTGCCCGCCTTGGCTGCTTCGGCGTTGGTCTGTTGTAGCGCCAGCATGCTCAGTTTTTCGTCGGTGGCCTTTTCTTCGGCCAGCGTTTCCTTAAGCAGCGTCAGCGCCTCGGTCAAGCCCAGTTGCTTGGCGAAAGTGCACAACGTGCCATAGCCGGCAATTTCGTAATGCTCGACCTTCTGCGCCGCCGCGATCAAGGCGGCGTCGCGCACCGGTCCTTTTTCTACGTCGTCGATCACGTCCCGGCTTTCTTCGACCAGGCCTTCCATCGCCGCGCACTTGACGCGCTTGAGACGGAAATCGGCGGACTCGACGATCTTGTCGATGCGTTCAACCTGGCCGCGAGTTTCTTCCAGGTGCTGCGTGAACGCGTCGGCAAGCGCCGAGTCGGAGGCGGCGCGGGCCATCTTCGGCAAGGCGCGCGTCAATTGTTTTTCTGCGCTGTAGATGTCCGACAGTTCGTGGATGAATAGATCCTGCAAAGTCTTCTGCGTCATTGTCTGCTCCCGTGGGTGGTAAGGGGTGAATGCTGATCAGGATTGGCCAGGATTGGCGCACCCTCATCCAGCAAACGACATGCCTGCCGGCACGTCACTTTGCGTGTGACTTGACCGACTTCTGAAGCGCGCGCGCTTCTTCCAGATGGCGCTTGAGCGCCGGCAAGGTGTCGGCGGCAAAGCGCTTCAGGTCCGCGTCGGTAGCTTCCTTGGCCGCCTTCTCGAACAGCTCGATGGCGTCCTCGTGCGCGGCGACGCCGACCTCATCGGTATAGGCCTCGTCGAAACCCTCGCCGCGCAGCTCCAGCGCCTTCAGCTTGGCGCTCTGCACCAGCGATGGGGCGGAAGGAGTCTCGTAGCCTTTCCGTTTCGCCAACGCTTGTAATTGCTGCGCTACCTGCGTGTGGTCGTCGATCATCTTTTGGGCAAACTGCTTGACCTGTGCATTGCTGGATTTTTTCAGCGCCAGCTTGCTGCCCTCGATTTCGAGATAGCCGGACTCGGCTGCGCGCGTCAGGAAGCCACGGTCTTCGCTATTGAGTTTGGTGATGGACGCCGCGGAGTCCGCAGGGTTCTGGCGGGGCTGGGTTTGCGCCACGGCGACGCCTTGCGCGCTCAGTGCGACGGCGACGCAAAGCGCTGTGAAGTAGACATGCTTGGTCATGCGGCTCTCCTTGGTGGCGCCCGCCAGCGCGATGCGGCCGAAAGGGCCGCGCAATCCAGCAAGCCGCATGCCCGCGAGCGCGGCAGTGCGTTCCCCAAGTCGAATGAAAATTGCCCCGCGAGGGCACGATAGTTGCTGCCGCGTCCGGGCCATTCGCAACCGTGCGATTGCACGTCAAAGGGGACACACATGAAAGCACTCTGCTGGCACGGAAAGCACGATATCCGGTACGACACGGTTCCGGATCCGATCCTGGAGCATCCGGGGGACGCCATCATCAAGGTCAGCGCCTGCGCTATCTGCGGTTCAGACCTTCACCTGTTCGACGGCTTCATGCCGCAAATGAAATCCGGCGACGTCATGGGGCACGAGTTCATGGGCGAGGTCGTGGAAGTGGGCAGCGAAACCCGGCGTCTGAAAGTGGGCGACCGCGTCGTCATACCCTTCACCATTACCTGCGGCGAGTGCGATCAGTGCCGACGGGGCAATTTCTCGGTGTGCGAACGCACCAACCGCAACGCGGATGCGGCCGCCAAGATGTTCGGCCATAGCACGGCGGGCCTCTTCGGATACACGCATCTGACGGGGGGCTACGCGGGCGGTCAGGCGGAGTTCGTTCGCGTGCCGTGGGCGGACACCACACATATTCCCGTGCCGCCCGAACTCAGCGACGACCAGGTGCTGTTTCTGGGCGATATCCTGCCCACGGGCTGGCAGGCGGCCATGCAGTGCGAGATCGAGCCCACCGACACCGTGGCAATCTGGGGCGCGGGGCCGGTGGGACAGATGGCGGTGCGTAGCGCCGTGCTGCTGAACGCCAGGCAGGTGATCTGCATCGACGACGTGCCCGAACGCCTGAAGATGGCCAGCGACGGCGGCGCCATTCCGATCAATTTCGAAAAGGAAAGCGTGGTGGATCGACTCAACGCGCTGACCCAGGGCAAGGGGCCGGACAAGTGCATCGATGCGGTCGGCATGGAATCGCATTCGGCCAGCGCCATGGGCGGCATGGTGGATCGAGTCAAGCAGGCGGTGGGCGCCGAGACCGACCGGCCGCATGTGCTGCGCGAAATGATCTATGTGTGCCGCCCGGGGGGCGTGCTGTCCGTGCCGGGCGTGTACGGCGGGATGATCGACAAGATTCCGTTTGGCGCGTCGATGAACAAGGGCCTGACGTGGCGCATGGGCCAGACGCATGTGCGGCGCTGGACCGATGAATTGCTGGATCTGATCGTCAAGGGCCGGATTGATCCGTCGTTCGTCATCACCCACCACGAACAGCTGCAAGCAGGCCCCGATATGTACAAGACGTTCCGCGACAAGGTCGACGGCTGCATCAAGGTGGTGTTGAAGCCTTGACGCAGGCGCGCGGCCGCAATCGCCGCTGCGGGCTAACCGCCCGACGGCAGCAGTTGCATGCCCGTGCGCCGCACGAATTCGTCGTAGCTGATGGGCGCGCTTTCCTTGGTGCTGGCGCTGTTGGCTTGCCAGTGCACCCACGAGCGTCCGGTGGTGGCGTCGTACACCACCTTGAAGACGTGGCTGGGCACGGCCACGCCCGAGCCTATCGATGCCGGCTTGGCGCTGTAGTAGGGGCCCGTATAGACATACACATCGCCGGCCGCGCGCATCACGTACTTGCGCGTGTCCTGCTCGATGCGGCTCCACGGGCCGGCATTGTGCGTCTGGTCCTGCGGCACCATGTTGGCCAGCGAAAAACTCTGCGCCATGGTTTCCTTGGAATACATGTCGCCAGCCGGCGCCATGTGGCCGCGTGAATAGCCCGAGCCCTTGTAGTCATCCAGCGCGGCGCGTTCGCTGCCGGGCAGGCGCGCTTCGGCATAGAACTTGTCGGTGCGCTGCATGCCTTGCGCCTGCGTGAGCAGCTTGCGATTCAGACGTTCCGCTACGAAGACCGGCGTCTTGGTCTGGCCGTTGTGCAGGATGGCGAAACCCGAAAAGCAAAGCTCGCGCAGCGCCGTGCCGGATGGCACGACGGGCATTTGAGCTTGCGGGAAAAACTGTGGGCAATCGGCAAAGCGGGTGTGCGTCAGCGCGCCGGAGGGAATCGCGGCGGGCGCGAATTTTTCCTCTGCCGGCCACCCCAGGCGCGCGAGGATGGCGTCGGGGGTCAACTGCGCGGGCCAGATCTGCGCCGGCCAATGCGGTTTGAGGACGTAGGTGGCGGCGCCGAAGCTGGCCAGCGATGACACCAGCAACGCCCTGACGAACCGATAGGCTCGACCCGCCGATTTTGTATTGCCCCGAGCGACGGGGCGCCTCTTTCGTGCTGCTGGTTTCTTCGCGCGCGTCATGCTGCCTGTGTGTTGCGGGCCAGCCCTTGATGCGGCTGGCGTCAACGGATTGTAGATGACTGCGGCCGACCGCAAGCCGCTGCGTTCACAGCACCAGGTTCAGCCCGATGAGCAGCATGGCCAGACCCACGCAGGCATCCAGCACGCGCCAGGCACGCGGGTTGGCAAACAGCGGTCGAAGCAGGCGGGCGCCGTATCCCAGCATGAAAAAGAAGACGAACGATGCGCTCATGGCGCCCAATGCGAACGCAACCTTTTGCCCCTCGTATTGGCTGGAGATCGACCCCAGCAACACGACGGTGTCCAGATACACATGCGGGTTGAGCCACGTGAACGCCAGGCAGGCGGCCAGCGTGGCCCCAAGCCCGGTTGTCTGTTTGGCCGACGGAGCCAGACTATCGTGTTGCGTGCGCCAAGCAGACCGCAGGCTGCGCACGGCGTAGATGAACAGGAACAGCGCGCCGCCGTAACGCATGGCCGGTTCCAGCCAGGGCAGTGTATTGACCGCCAGCCCGAATCCCGCGACGCCCGACGCAATCAGAACGGCGTCGGACACCGCGCAGACGAGACAGACCGCGAACACGTATTCCTGGCGCAAGCCCTGTCGCAGCACGAAGGCGTTCTGCGCGCCGATCGCAACGATCAAGCCCAGGCTGAGCAGGAATCCAGGAATGAACGCGGTAGTCATTGCATACCCCATGAAAAGGGCGACAGACTAGCCGCTCGCGCGTCATTAGAAAAACTAAATGATCTAAAGCCTATTCAGATACGCTAAATCGACTGAAAGTGGGGCTGGCCAGTCATCCTGCGGCCTGTCCGGCCGCCGCCAGATGATCCAGCAACAGGCTGGCCGCCGCGGGCAGGGACTGCGCATCGCGCATGCAGATGGCAAAGCGGCGATGGCTCCAGGCGTCATGCAGGGGCAGCACGCGTAGCCCGTGCGCCAAGGCATAGGGCGTGGCGACCTCGATGGGGGCGACGCTGATCGCCAGGCCGGCCAGCACGACGCGGAACGCCGAATCGAAATTGCTGACCGTCACGCGGTGGCGCAGCGTCTTGCCGCTTGCGCTGGCGGCAGCCTGCAACATGCGCAAGACCGCGCTGGCGGCGGGCATGTTGACGTGTTCGAATTCCAGCGCTTCGTCGAACCAGACCGCATCGCGTTGGGCCAGGGGGTGGCCCGGCGCGGTGACGACGGCCAGCCGGTCGCCTCGATAGGGACGCGTTTGCAGGCCGTGAAAGTCGGCGGCATCCCAGCAGATGCCCAGGCTGGCAATACCGCCCTTGACCTCGCGTATGACTTCCTGGCTGATGCGTTCTTCCATGTCGACGCGGATGTTGCGGTGGGGCGCCGCTTGCAGGAAGGCCGCGATGTCTTCGGCCAGGGACTCGGCCAGCACGGACGCCGTCGCCAGGATGCGGACCTGGCCCTTGACGCCGCTGGCGTAGGCGGACATGTCGCGTTCGATGCGGTCGGAGCTGGCCAGTATCGAGCGCGCGTGTTCCAGCAGGGTCTCGCCGGCTTCGGTGGGTTCCACGCCCCGGCGCTTGCGCGTCAGCAGCTTGGCGCCCACCGTGTCCTCCAGTTGCGCCAGCCGCTTGCTGATGGCGGATCCGACGATGCTGGCGCGTTCGCCGGCGCGCGCGATATTGCCGGTTTCGCAAACCGAGATGAACAGGCGCAGGGTGGTGATGTCCAGGTCGCGCATGGGAAGCCGCCTACAGATGTGAAGTTCCAGTTTGGAATATTAGACGTTCCGAAATACCGCTGGTGCCAATAAGGGGAATATCTAAACTGGCTTGGTCTTCAGATTCGAGCCTTGCCATGTCGACTGCTTCACATCCCGGGTTGCCCGCCAGCGCCATCGTGCGCGAAGTGGGTTTGCGCGACGGCCTGCAAAGCCTGCCGGTCGTGCTGCCCACGCCAAGCAAAATGGACTGGATCGACGCCGCCTATGCGGCGGGCCAGCGCGAAATCGAGGTGGGCTCCTTTGTGCCCGCGCGCCTGCTGCCTCAGTTGGCGGACACGGACGCGCTGGTGGCCCATGCGAAAAAGCTGCCCGGCCTGACCGTGTCGGTGCTCGTGCCCAATGTGAAAGGCGCCGAGCGGGCGCTGGACAGCGGGGCCGACCTGATGCTGGTGCCCTTGTCGGCAAGCCATGCGCACAGCGTCGCCAACTTGCGCAAGACGCCCGACGAAGTGGTCCGGATGGTGGGCCAGATGCGGGCCGCGCGCGATGCGGCCGGCTCGTCGATGCTGATCGAAGGCGGCGTCGGCACGGCATTCGGCTGCACCTTGCAGGGGGCCGTCCCCGCCCAAGACGTGCTGCGGCTGATGCAGGCTTTGCTGGACGCAGGCGCGGACCGAGTGAGCCTGGCCGATACGGTGGGTTATGCGGATCCGGCGGCGGTGCAGCGCTTGTTTACCGAGGCTCGCCGTATTGCGGGCGAACGCCTGTGCTGCGCACACTTTCATGACACACGCGGCTTGGGGCTGGCCAACGTGTTGGCGGCGTTGCAGACCGGGGTCTCGCGTTTTGACGCGTGTCTGGCAGGCATCGGCGGATGCCCGCATGCGCCCGGCGCCAGCGGCAACGTCAGCACGGAAGATCTGGTCTTCATGCTTCAGAGCATGGGCATCGCAACCGGCGTGGACCTTGACCGCCTGTTGGCCCTGCGCGGATCGGTGGACGCCTGGCTGCCTGGCCAGCCATTGCACGGCGCGGTGTGGCGCGCCGGATTGCCCAAGGCCTTCCCACCTTCACGCGGGGCAAGCGCCTGAGCGGCGTCCCTGACCTGTATCCCCGACCTGCGTCCCTTACTTGCATCCCGTATCCGAGCATCCTCATGTCACAAGCGAACGAACAAACCAGCATGTCGCCTGCCGCCCGCGCCCTGCCGCTGGCCGGCCTGCGCGTCGTCGAATTCACCCACATGGTGATGGGCCCCACCTGTGGCATGGTGCTGGCCGACCTGGGGGCCGAGGTCATCAAGGTCGAGCCGGTGCACGGCGACCGCACGCGGCATCTGCTGGGCGTGGGCGCGGGCTTTTTCCCCATGTTCAACCGCAACAAGAAGAGCGTCGCGCTGGACATCCAGAGCGCGGCCGGGGCCGAGGCGGCCCGCAAGCTGGCCGCCAGCGCCGACGTGGTCGCCGAGAATTTCCGACCGGGCACCATGGCCAAGTACGGGCTGGATTACGCCTCGCTGGCGCGCGACAATCCCCGGCTGATCTACGTCAGCCACAAAGGTTTCCTGCCCGGCCCCTACGCCATGCGCACCGCCTTGGACGAAGTCGTGCAAATGATGGGCGGCTTGGCCTATATGACCGGCCGGCCGGGCGACCCCGTGCGCGCGGGCACCAGCGTCAACGACATCATGGGCGGCATGTTCGGCGCGATCGGCGCGATGGCCGCGTTGATCCAGCGCGGTATCACGGGGCGCGGCCAGGAAGTGCAATCGGCGCTGTTCGAGAACAACGTGTTCCTGGTGGGGCAGCACATGTTGCAGTACGCGATCACCGGCCAACCGTCCGCGCCCATGCCCGACCGCGTCTCGGCCTGGGCGCTGTATGACGTGTTCACCGTGAAGGATGGCGAGCAGATCTTCCTGGCCGCCGTCAGCGACGCGCAGTGGATCACGTTCTGCGACGCCTTCGGATTCGACGATCTGAAGCGCGACCCGGCTATGGCCACCAACAACGATCGCGTGCGTCTGCGTCCCACCTTGCTGGCGGACCTGCGCCAGCGGCTGGCGGGTTACTGCGCGGGCGAACTGGCGGCGGTGTTTGAACGTATCGGCCTGCCGTTCGCGCCCATCGTCAAACCCGAGGCGCTTTACGACGATCCGCATTTGCGCGCGACGGGTGGGCTGGCCGACATCCGGCTGCCCGACGGCGAACGCGCCGGCCAGATGGCGGGCGCGGCGCTATTTCCCTTGATGATGGACGGCCATCGACTAGGGGTACGGCAGCATCCGCCTACGTTGGGCGCGGATACCGACGCACTGCTGGCAGACCTGGGGTATGACGCGACGCAGATCGCGGCCCTCCGGGAGCAGGGCGCGGCGGCCTGACAGGCGGCACACAAAAAATAACCAGGAGACAGACATGAGCCATCAACGCGCGGGCTGGAGCCGCCGACAACTATTGGGGGCGCTGGGCGCCGCGATCCTGGCCGCGCCGGCCTTGGGCCGCGCGCAGTCCGAACGCCCCGTGAAATTCATCCTGCCCGTCGGGGTTGGTTCGGGCGTGGACACCATCACGCGCTCGGCTGGTCCGGCACTGACCGCTGCGCTGGGCCATACAGTGGTGGTCGAAAACCAGCCGGGCGCGGGCGGCATCGTGGGCACCTCGGCGCTGGTGCGCGCAGCGCCGGACGGCTACACCTTGAGCATGCTGTCCAACAACCATGTGATCTTTCCAAGTGTCTACAAAACGCTGCCGTTCGATCCGCTGGCCGACATCACGCCGATCAGCATGGTGGGCATGACGCCGTTCCTATTGGTGGCCAATCCGAAAAACATCGCGGCGAACAATCTGAAGGAACTGACCGCGCTGCTGGCGCGCGAGCCGGGCCGGTACAACTACGCCTCGTCGGGCAACGGCACCATCCTGCATCTGGCCGCTGAAATGTATGTGCAGCAGGCCGGGGTGAAGGCGCGCCATATTCCGTACAAGGGCGTGGGGCCCATGATGGCGGACCTGATCGGCGGGCAGGTGGATTTCGGCGTGCTGTCGCTGCCGTCGGTGCTGCCGCAACTGAAAAGCGGCGCGCTCAAGGCGCTGGCCGCCTGTGGCGGCGAACGGATGGCGGCGCTGCCGGATCTGGCCACCGCGCGCGAACAGGGTCTGGCGGACTATGAAATCGGCGGCTGGTTTGCGGCGGCGGGTCCGGCCAAGCTGCCGGCGGCCGATGTGCGGCGCATCTATGACGCGCTGGGCAAGGCGTTCAACGCCCCCGAGGTCAAGCAGGCCATGGCGACGCAGAACAACAAGATCCTGCTGATGCCCCCCGACCAGACCGCGGCCTATTTCCGTTCGGAAATGGCGAAGTATGCGGTCATTGTTCGAGGGGCGGGGCTGGAGCTGATGTAGCGCCAGGCAGCGGCGTCAGCCGGCCTTCTGGTCGGCGGCTCGCAGCAGGCCGTAGAGTTTGTCCTTGAGCTGGAGCTTTTCTTTTTTCAGCACTTCAATGTTGACACCCGAGGACGGCACGACGCCGTCCTCCATATTTTGAATTTCCTGGTCCAGGTCGTTGTGGCGCTGGAACAAGGCCGAGAAGTGAGCGTTCTCGGATTTCAGTTGCGTAATGAGTTGGCGATATTCAGGGAACATTGGGGCCTCTCTCTTGGGTACCCGTTGACGGGAACCGGCGACGCACCAGGACGCGGCGCGCGTCGGCCAGACCATCACACGCCAAGCTTTGCACCTTGTCAACCGCAGCGCTGACAGCCCCCTGCGTTGAAATTGATGGCGCGCAAGCGTCGGGCAAGTCAGGGGTAAAACTGTCGTTGATGCTCACGTTTGATTACATGACCGGGTTTGCCCGGAGATACACTCGGCACCCCGTAGTCCGTCATCCTTTAGACATGAAACAGCGCGCGTCGACCGTTCGGCAGGTTTTTGAACTTTTCAGGAAAGACGGGCGTATCCACCCGGGCACCGGCATGATGAGCGGCGTGATCGCGCTGTTCCTGGCAATCCTGGCCGTACTGGGCGTGCTGGCCTTTCACTTTCCCGCTTACCTGACCACGCCGGAGCTGCGCGCCTTCTACTCCGTGGAAGCCATGCGCACGCTGCTGTTCGCTGCGTTGCTGGTGTCGGGATCCATCGCGCTTGCCAACATCGTCCTGGGTCGCCAGCGATGGCTGAACATTTCGGCCTTCGTGCTGGTCTGCTGCGCGGTGGCGGCGGGCGGCAGCCAGGTGGTGGTGACGACGTCCAACACGGGCAACCATCCCTATCTGGGGCTGGACTGGTTCATCCTGGACCTGCTGGCCTCCAGCATGGTCTTCATCATCTTCGAAAAGCTCACGCCGCTGTATCCGGGCCAGCCCGTGTTTCGTGGCGAGTGGCAGGTGGACATGAAGCACTTCCTGTTCAACCACCTGTCCGTGGGCGCGGTGCTGCTGTGCATCAACTTCTTCATACACCGGCTGTTTTCCTGGGCGGCCTATGAGCCCTTGCAGGCGGCCATTCAGTCGATGCCGTATCTGTTGGAGCTGTTCGTCGCCGTGCTGGTGGCCGACCTGGCGCAGTACGCGGCGCACCGGGTCTATCACGAGGTGCCTGTCATGTGGCGCTTCCACGCCGTGCATCACAGCACGCGCACGCTGGACTGGCTGGCCGGTTCGCGGCTGCACATCGTCGAGTTGCTGATCACGCGCGTGGCGGTGCTGGGCGTGCTGTTCGTGCTGGGATTCTCGAAGGCGGTGCTGGACGCCTACATCATCATCGTGGGCTTCCAGGCGGTGTTGATCCATTCCAACGTGAAGCTGCCCTGGGGCTGGCTGCGCTACATCATCGTGACGCCGGATTTCCACCATTGGCACCACTCGTCCGATACCGAAGCCATCGACAAGAACTACGCCGCGCATTTCTCGTTCATCGATTACATCTTCGGCACCGCCGTGCGCGGCGTGGGCAAGCGCCTGCCCGAGAACTACGGCATCCTGGACAACGACATGCCGGGTACGTTCCTGGCGCAGCAGGCGTACCCCTTCTCGCGCAAGCGCTAGCGTTTTACAGCATCTTGACGGCGCGCCCGATGAATTGAATCGGGCCCGTCGGCTTGCCGATGGGCGAGCCGGTCTTGGGTTCAAGCGTCAGCTCGAATAGCTGGTTCGGTTCCAGCGGCGGCAGCTTGTCCAGCGGGATGACGACCGGTTCGCCGGGCTTGACCAGGCCCAGGGACACCGGCCCCGCCCAGCCATCGGCCTTGGTCCAGAATTCCAGCGCCCGATCTGCCGGCACCTGCGTCGCGGCCAGCGGCACCAGCTGCACGGCGTTCTGGCCGGCCTGCGCCTGCACTACCCAGCCCGGCGCCTGCGATTGCGGCGCCACCAGCACCACCACGTATTGCGGGCTGGTGGGCGTGGGCGCGGGACGCAATGCCAGCGTGCTGCCCAATATCAGCACGGCCGCCATGCCGCCCACGGCAATGCTGCGCCAGAAGAACAGGCTTTCCCACAAGCCCGGGGCGCGGCTGACTGTCGGGCGTGCCGACGCAGTATTTTTTGCGTGTGCGGCGTCCAGGGTATTGGCGATGCGCGGCCAAAGACTGGTGGACGGTTCCACCGGCTCGGATAAGTTCGTCAATGGCAGCAGGCGGGCTTCCCAGCGGGCCACGGCCGCGCGCAGGGCGGCGTCGTGTGTCATGCGCGTGGCCACAGCGCGGCGCTCGCTGGCGGGCAAGGTGCCCAGCACATATTCGCCGGCCAGCTCGTCGATGTCGTCGTGGGCGTTTTGCGGCGCGGTCATGCCAGGCACTCCCGCAGGGCTTGCAGGCTGCGCTTGATCCACGCTTTGACGGTGCCCAGCGGCGCGCCCAGGCGTTGGGCGATCTCGCTGTGCGTCAGTCCTTCGACATAGGCGTGCAGCACGCAATTGCGGCGCACGGGTTCCAGTTCTTCCAGGCAGGGGGCCATGCGGCCCGCGCTGGCGCGCCAGTCGAAGGCGTCGCGGGTGTCGTGCCATTCGTCGATGGCCTGGCGCGCGTCGAGCGCGGCGGCGGTGTCGTCGTCCACCTCGGTTTCCCGGGCGGTGTCGCGCAGCGCGTTCAGCGCCAGGTTGCGGGTGATGCTGTAGACCCAGCCGCGCGCTGAACCGCGCGAGGCGTCGAAGGCGCCGGCCTGGTTCCAGATCTTGACGAACGCATCGTGCACGATGTCCTCCGCCCAAGCGCGGTCGCGCAGGAGTCGTTGTGCCACACCTAGCAGGCGCGGGCCTTCTTGCCGATACAGGGCTTCAAGCGCGGGCCGGCGACCGGCGGCGCATTCCTGCAGGGCGGCTTCGTAATCGAAATCCGGGTCGAGACGGTTCGGCATGCGAGAGCGGGGGCGGGAAGAGGGCAGGCGCGCGGGCCAGGCCCGCGCGGTAGAAAGTGGTGCCATCTTACCGGAGTCCCCGACGTGGGCCCATCGAAAACGCGACGGGCCCAGGGCGATCAGTTCGCCTTGTAGAAGATGTAGTCGGCCTGGTATTGCACCTGGGTCTTTTGCCCCAGCGTGGCGGTGGTGCAGGGCGTCTTGGGCGCCACGCCGCCCTTCAGGGCGACGCGCTGGATGTAGGTCACGCCCGTCAATGCGCCCGCGCCCATCGCCGGGTTGGCCTTGACCAGCTGGTAGGGCAGGTTGCCATCGCCCGCCGGCGCTACGGCCACTTGCGTGCCCGTCAGCTTGGAACCGTCCATGGCTTCCCAGGTGGCGGGCGGGCCGTAGTACGTGCCCACCTGCTTGCCCTTGCGGTCATTGAGGACGGCCTTGGGACCGGCGAAGACCCATTCGGCCTGGCCCATCGTGTCGGCCTTGGCGCGGCATTCGTAGGTGATCTCGCCCACGCCCACGGTTTCCCAGGCCACCTTGTTGCCGGCCGGAGCCTGGACGCTGGCGGGCAGGCTGGCTTGCGAATAGGCCATGGATTTGGAACTCATCGAGCCGCAGGCGGCAAGCAGCGACACGGCGAACAGGGCGGCAACGGTGGGGGTGCGGTGCGAACGTTGGGTCTTCATGAGCGGTCTCCAGCAACGTGAAAGGTCTGAGAACGACGCGCACGATGCGCGCCGGTACAGGTACTACACGCGAGAGGCCGGATTGGATGCAGGCCGGATGCAAAAATATTTGCTCCGGCCTGATCGGGCGATACGTGATGCTTACTTGGCGGCGCGGTTGGACGAGTACGACGCCATCAGGTTGCGGTAGTCGGGGATGTGGTTGGCGAACAGCGTGCCCAGGCCTTCCACGTCGTTGCGCCAGTCGCGGTGCAATTCGCAGGCCACGCCGAACCACGACATCAATTGCGCGCCGGCTTGCTCCATGCGGCTCCAGGCGGCGTTGCGGGTGACTTCGTTGAAGGTGCCCGACGCATCGGTCACTACGAATACGTCAAAGCCTTCTTCCAGCGCCGACAGGGCGGGGAAGGCGACGCACACTTCGGTGACCACGCCGGCGATGATCAACTGCTTCTTGCCGGTGGCCTTGACGGCCTTCACGAAGTCTTCGTTGTCCCAGGCGTTGATGTTGCCGGGGCGGGCGATGTAGGGGGCAGTTGGGAACTTGTCTTTCAGTTCCTGGACCAGCGGGCCGTTGGGGCCGTTCTCGAAGCTGGTGGTCAGGATGGTGGGCAGCTTGAAGTATTCAGCCAGGTCAGCCAGGGCCAGCACGTTGTTCTTGAATTGGTCCGGTTGGAAATCGCGCACCAGGGAAAGCAGGCCGGCCTGGTGGTCCACCAGCAGGACGGCGGCTTCGTTCTTGTCCAGTTTCACGTAGGGCTTCGTCATGGTTTTGCTCCGTTATGTCTTCAGGTTTTGGTGCGCGGTGTTGCGCGGTGAGTGCATGAACAGAATTCTAATTACCAACCGAATACCCCGGTAGACGGGCAAATTGCGTCTCAGCGTTCTATTTATCGGACGATGGTGTGGGGGCGCCCAGCCCGGGGATGCCGTGGCGCTGCTGCGTATCGCATTCGCGCTGGACGTTTTCACGATACTCCGCCGCCATGAAATCCAGCAGTTCGCGCACGGCGGGAAGTAATCCGCGCCGGGACGGAAACACGGCGTGGACAGCGCCCGGTTCCGGCACCCAGGGCGCGCCCACGGGCACCAGCGTGCCCGCGTCCAGGTCATCTCGAATCATCATCAACGGCAGCGCGGCCACGCCCACCCCGCGCAAAGTGGCTTGCTTGAGCGCCAGCATGTCGTCGGTTACGAGGCGAGGGGTGAAGGGAACGTTCTGGCGCGCGCCGTTCGGCCCGTCCAGCCGCCACTGGCATTCGCGCTGCTCGGTGCCCAGCGCCAGCGTGGGCAGTTGGGCGTAGCGTTCGACTTCGGCGTCGGCAGGCAGCGTGCGGGCCAGGGCGGGGCTGGCGACCAGGCTCTGGCAGCTCATGCCCAGGTGCTTCATGACCAGATCGCTGCTTTCCAGCGGGCCGAAGCGCACGCGCACGGCCAGGTCGAAGCCCTCGCGCAGCACGTCCACCGAGCGCGAAAAACTCTTCAAGACCACGTTGACCTTGGGGCACCTTTCCATGAACCGCGCCACCACGTCGCCCAGGAAGTAATAGATCAGCGCGGGCGGCGCGCTCATGCGGATCGTGCCCTGGGGCTCGGCATGGGTGCGGTCGATGACGTCCTGGGCTGCGTCGGCGCCAGCCAGCATCGACAGGCACTGGTCGAAATACTCCTGGCCCAGTTCGGTCACGGCGAAGGTGCGCGTGGAACGCTGGATGAGGCGCACGTTCAGCCGTTCTTCCAGCAGGGCGATGCGGCGGCTGAGACGTGACTTGGGTATGTCCAGCGCGCGGCCGGCGGGCGCGAAGCCGCCGTTCCTGACCACCTGGACAAAGTAGTAGAGATCGTTCAAATCATGCATGGCCGTTTCCGCTGTTTCCGAGTTCCAAACGCAGCGGCGAGGATATAACGGCGCGGCGGCTTGTGGTCCGGATCAGCGTGGAGCGGTGGCTCATGGTGCGGGCTAGCGCGGCCCGGCCTGACGCGGCCCGGCCTGACGCGGCCCGGCCTGACGCGGCCCGGCCTGACGCGGCCCGGCCTGACGTGGCCCGGCCCATCGGAAGCAATCACGGCGTGAAAAGTCAGGGGCAGCAGAGGGCGCTTGCCCTGCATGCCTGTTCCCCGCAAATCAGGCGTGCGCGCCCACCGATTCTTCTTTCCAGCGCTGCTTGTCGCGCAGCGGCGGGGTGCCGAACAGTCGGCTGTATTCGCGGCTGAATTGCGACGAACTTTCGTAGCCCACGGCGTGCGCCGCCAACGCCACGCCGGCGTCATCGCTCAACATCAGCCGGCGCGCTTCCTGCAAGCGCAGGTGCTTCTGGTATTGCAGCGGGCTCATGGCGGTGGCCTGCTTGAAATGGTGGTGCAGGGACGACACGCTCATGTGCACGTCGCGCGCAATTTCTTCCACGCGCAGCGGCTGGGCGTAGTTGTCGCGCAGGATGCGGATGGCCTTGGCCACCCGATTCAGCTGGCTGTCTTGCAACACGGTCTGGCGCAGCACCACGCCCTGGCCGTTCATCAGCAGCCGGTACAGCAGTTCGCGCTTGACCATCGGCGCCAGGATGGGAATGTCGCGCGGGCTGTCCAACAAGCGCAGCAGGCGCAGCACCACGTCCAGCAACGAGCCGCCCAGCGGATTGACGCACAGCGCGCGCGAGGCTTCGGCGGGCACCAGTGGCGGCAGATTTTCGTCGCTGATGAGTTCGGCGATTTCCTCGGGGTTCAGGTCAAGCCGCAAGCCCAGGTAGGGCAGCGTGGGGCTGGCCACCGACACCTTGGCGACGACCGGCAGGTCCACCGACGAGATCAGGTAGTGGAAGGGGTCGTACTCGAAGCTTTCGTCCCCAATCAGCAGGCGCTTGGAGCCCTGCGCAATGACCGCCAGCGCAGCCTTTTGCAGGCTGGGCTTGGCGCCGGTCGGTTGCGACAGCCGGTGCAGGTACAGGCCCTCGATGGGCGTGTCGAGCGACCCCTCCAGGTTTCCCGTCATGCGATCCAGCGTGCACAAGAGTTCGTGGCGTGCGGGTTCATAGGCCGCGTCCACGACGGTGGTGTTGACGATAGCGTCTGATCGCACGGTAGTAATAGGCATGGGGGCTCCGGTAGGCGTCGACGTCGGAGCAGGGCCGGCGGCGTCGCGGAGAATAAGGCGAGCTCCAGTGTATGCGTGGTCTGCACGCACTGCACAGCGGCAGGATTTGGTGTGGAGAAATGGGCAAAAAGTTTGGAGGATCGGGCGCGTGCCCAATCCTCCAACGCGCTTGCCAGAGAATCAGGCAAAAAAAGGGCAGGATCAAGCAGCGCGCTGCGGCGTGCGCGGACGCATACTGTTTGCACCCCGGCAGTTGGCGTCCGGCGTCCCATCCCGGGGCGCCAGGGGCGGCCGCGCCGCAGAAGGAGCACCATCATGCGATACAAGAAATTCGGCAGCACCGGCCTTTTCGTTTCCGAACTTTGCCTGGGCACCATGACCTTCGGCGGCGAAGGCGAACTCTGGAGCAAGATCGGCAACCTTCAGCAAGAAGATGCCAACCGCCTGGTCGGGCGGGCGCTGGAAGCAGGCGTCAACTTCATCGACACCGCCGACGTCTATTCCGAGGGCCGCTCGGAAATCATCACGGGCCAGGCGCTACGTGACTTGAAGGTGGCGCGAGACGATGTGGTGATCGCCACCAAGGTGTTCGGGCAGACCGGCGCGGGCGTGAATGCGCGCGGCAACTCGCGCGTGCACATCCTGGATGGCGTGAAGAAAAGCCTGTCGCGCCTTCAGCTGGATCACATCGACGTCTATCAGATCCACGGCTTCGACCCGGCCACGCCCATCGAAGAAACCCTGCGCGCGCTGGACACCCTGGTCCAGCACGGCCATGTGCGCTATGTGGGCGTGTCCAACTGGGCCGCCTGGCAAATCATGAAGGCGCTGGGCATTGCCGAGCGCCTGGGGCTGGCGCGCTTCGAATCGCTGCAGGCGTACTACACGATTGCCGGGCGCGACCTGGAGCGCGAGCTGGTGCCCATGTTGCAAAGCGAAGGCGTGGGCCTGATGGTGTGGAGTCCGCTGGCAGGCGGCCTGCTCAGTGGCAAGTACAGCCGCGATGGTTCCGCCGAGGCCGGCAGCCGCCGCGCTGCCTTCGATTTCCCGCCGGTGGACCGCGACCGCGCCTACGACAGCATCGACGCGCTCAAGTCGGTGGCCGATGCGCACGGCGTCTCCGTGGCGCAAGTTGCGCTGGCCTGGCTGCTGCACCAGCCAGTGGTGACCAGCGTGATCATCGGCGCCAAACGGGTGGACCAGCTGGACGATAACCTGGCCGCTACCGGCATCAGACTGAGCCAGGATGAGCTGGCGGCGCTGGACAAGGTCAGCGCGCTGCCGCCGGAGTATCCCGGCTGGATGCACGTGCGCCAAGGCGAGTTCCGCCGCAAGCAACTGAGCGAATCGGGCGCGCTGTAAGCGACGATTTGGCGGCGGGGGAATCTTCGGGGTCGGCTGCGCCGAAGATTCGCCCCGCCCGTCGCCGCTTTTCGAATCCGATTCCCGCATCGACCCGGGCCTCGATGCCCGCGCCGGCCGCTGCCGCGATTGCATGCGCCCCCTGTGCGCGGCAGCGCGCTCCCCGACTAGAATGTGTGTCGCATTGCCGTGAGCACGTTCTACGTTTGAAGGGAATCGCGTGGCCATTCCGTATTTGCGTCGCTTGACGGCGGTAAGCCGTAGCCCGCAAGCCAACAGGCACCTTGCCTACTTCCTGACCTTTACCGCCGGCGCGGTCAACGCGGGCGGCTTTCTGGCCGTCCAGCAATACACCTCGCACATGTCGGGCATCGTCTCGATGATGGCCGACCACATGGCGCTGGGCGGCCTGGTGGTGGTGTTGCAAGGCTTGGCGGCGCTGCTGTCGTTTCTGGCCGGCGCGGCCAGCTCGGCATTCCTGATCAACTTCGGACGCCGTTCGCACCTGGCCAGCGAATATGCCTTGCCGCTGCTGCTTGAGGCCGTGCTGCTATTGGTCTTCGGCCTGTTGGGCGCCAACCTGGAAACGCTGCGCTGGTTCTACGTGCCGGGCACCGTGATGCTGCTCTGCTACATCATGGGCCTGCAAAACGCGATGATCACCAAGGTCTCGCGTTCCGAGATCCGCACGACGCACATTACGGGCATGGTGACCGACATCGGCATCGAGCTGGGCAAGCTGTTTTACTGGAACGTGGCCAAGAGCGATGCGCAAACCACGCCGCCCGTGCGCGCCGATCGCGGCAAGCTGATCGTCTTGAGCCTGATGGTGACGCTGTTCTTCGTGGGGGGCGTGACCGGCGCCTATTCCTTCTTCCACTTCGGCTTCGGGTCCACCTGGCCGCTGGCGCTGGCATTGATGCTGCTGGCGGCCATCCCGATCTGGGACGACGTGCGCAGCCTGCTTCGCCGCCTCATGCCACGCGTCTGAGCGCGCCACGCGCGTCGCCTCGGCGAGCGCGCTTGGCGCGGATTTTATTTTGGCAGGCTGTCCAGCGCAGACTTGGCCAGCGCGTAGTCCGGTTGCACGCGCAGCGCGTCTTCGTATGACAGCCGCGCGTCGGTCAGCCGGCCCTGGCGACGCAGCAAGTTGCCCTGGTTGGTCAGGATCAGCGCGCTGGCCGGCTGGGCGCGCACCGCTTTCTGGTAGGCCTCCAGCGCGTCGGCAGGACGGTCCATCGCATCCAGCAGCGACGCTTGCAGGTTGTAGCCGATGCTCCAGTGCGCAAAGCGCGTGGTCAGTGCCCCTGTCGTGGCCAGCGCGTTGGGCAGGTCCGACAGCTCGGCCTGCGCGCCGGCCTTGTTGACGTAGGCCCATTTGTTGTCCGGGTCCAGCTTGATGGCCTGATCGAACCAGTTTTGCGCACCGGTCAGGTCACCCTGCTGCGCGCGAAGTTTGCCCAGGAACATCCTGACGTCCGCGTTACGCGGATCTTGCGTGGCCATTTCCTGGGCCACGCGCTGCGCCTGCTGCCGGTCACCCGCTTTCAGTGCATCCGATATCTGCTCGTTCAAGGCTTGCAGCGCAGGCGGCAGTCGTTGGATGCGTTCGCGCAGCGCCTCGTTGTCGGCCTTCAATTCCGCCTGATATGCATAGTCCAGCTGCGCGGCGCTTTGGGCGTGGGCGGCGGGCACGACAAGGGCGACGCTCCCAAGACAGGCAAGCAGACAGCGGCGCAGGGTTGCAAGCATGACGGTTGGCGTTCCGATAGCGGTCAAAGACTGGGTGCCTACGATACCGGAAGCCGGCGCGCGGCAAAAAGCAAAAAAGCCCGACACGAGGGCCGGGCTTGGAACGATGGCCCCGCAGGGCGCGTTCCCAATCAGTTGGGCATCAGTACCGTGTCGATGACGTGGATCACGCCGTTGGACTGATAGACGTCGTAGGTGCTGATGGTGGACGTGCCGCCCTTTTCGTCCTTCAGGGTCAGGTTGTGCTTGCCGTTCATCATCACCCACAGCTTGCCGCCGCTGGCGGTGGTCAGCTCGGTCTTGCCGCCGCCCTTCTTGATCTTGGCGGCGAGCGCGTCGAAGTCCAGCTTGCCGGGCACCACGTGGTACGTCAGGATCTTGGTCAGCGTCGTCTTGTTTTCAGGCTTGACCAGCGTATCCACCGTGCCGGCGGGCAGCTTGCCGAAGGCGGCGTTGGTGGGCGCGAATACCGTGAACGGACCCTTGCCCTGCAGCGTATCCACCAAGCCCGCTGCCTTCACAGCCGCCACCAGTGTGGTGTGGTCCGCGGAATTGACCGCGTTGGCGACGATGTTCTTGGCGGGCATCATCGGCTGGCCACCCACCATGACGTCGGCCGCGAAGGTGGGCGACAGGGTCAGAGCGGAGCAAGCGATGGCAATCGAGGCTAGCAATTTCATGACGATCTCCTTTTGTGTGGCCGTCATGAGGAGATACGGGGCCAGCCTGCGATTGGATGCGCGATTGGTCTAAGGACAAACCCTGATCAGATGACCTTGCCGCTCAAGACGACCGGGCCGGTGGGGATGCCGTTGGGCGCGCCGCCTTCCGGTTCCAGCGTAATGGCGACGGTGTCGCCTTGCTGAGGCAGCAGGCTGGGCGCCAGTATCGTAGTCTGGCCGGGCAGCACCACGCCCAGCGAGCGCGGCGCCTGTCCCGGCGAAATGGACCACAGTTCCAGCGCGCGTCCATCGGCCAGCGCGATCAGATCCTGCATCGGCTGCACGGACAAACGATTGTCCGGCAAGGTGTTCACGACCATCGCGCCCGGCGTCTTGTCGTTGGACAGCACGGCTACGGTACGCACTTCGACCGGCTCGACCGGGGGCTTGAGCATCAGGAAGGCCAGCACCACGACAGCGGTGGCCAAGCCGGCGGACAGCGCGCGCCACCAGGTCAGGCCGCGCGGCGGGGCAAGGGTGCGAGCCGCCGTGGCGGCCGGCGCGATGCGGGCGGCGATGGCGCGCCAGACGTGCGCGGGCGGGGTTTCGGGCGGCAGGGCCAGCGCCAGCGGCAGCAGCCTGTCTTCCCATTCGGCGACCGCGCGGCGCAAGCCGGCGTCATCGCGCATCAGCTTGATGAAGCGCAGCCGCGCACCCGCGCGCAAGCCGCCCAGCACGTACTCGGCGGCCAGGCGGTCTTGCAGTTCGGGGTGGCGGTAATTCATTCCAAGCACCTTTTCAGCCGTTGCAAACCACGGCGTATCCAGCTCTTTATCGTTCCCAGCGGCGTATCCAGGCGTGCCGCGATGTCTGGATGTGCCAGGTCATCGAAGAACGCCATCGCGATGGCGACCCGCTGCGGCCCTTCCAACTGGCCCATGCAATCGGCCAACTGGCGGCCTTCCTGGCTGGCTTGCAGACGCGCGAGCGGACCAGGGCCTTCATCGGCCATGGCCAGCGTGAGCGTGTCGTCCGGGTCCGGCACCAGGACGTCGGGCCGCCGCAGACGGTCGATGCATCGATTGCGGACGATGCGGGTCATCCACGTCATGGGCTGGCTTTGCTCGGACTGGTACTGCCCGGCCTGGCGCCAGATCGACACGAAACACTCTTGCAGCACATCTTCCGCGGCGGCCTGGTCTCTCAACATACGTCTGGCGAGCGCAAACAGATGCGGGGACGCAAGGCGATAAATCTCGGCCAGTGCGGATTCGCGTTTTTCCGCGCACTGGACGAGCAGGGCCTGTAGGTGTTGAGCGTCGGGCATCGGTTCCTAGGGTGGGAAGGGAATGCTGGTCAAGAGCATACCGGGCCTGGGCGCCGGCGTCACTTATTTGACCTGTCGGGTGTGAGGGGGGCACTACAATGCCCGGCACCGGTTTGCGCTATTGCGCCGCCGGCCGTGGTATCCGGCGCGCCGCGCGCGCCACAGCCCCGGGCCCCGGCTTGGCCCGGAAAAAGCGAAGAGCTTGCAATCGAAACACAGGAGGAGCAGACAGGACATGGACGCAGAATTCTGGTTGGAACGCTGGCGCGAAGGGCGCACGCACTTTCATCAAACCCGGATCACGCCGCTCTTGCAGAAGTACTGGCCCACGTTGGCCGTACCGAAGGGTGGACGGGTGTTGGTGCCGTTGTGCGGAAAGTCGCTGGACATGGTCTGGCTGGCGGCGCAGGGGCATACGGTGCTGGGCATCGAGCTGTCGCAGCTGGCGGTGGAGCAGTTCTTTTCTGAGAACGAGCTGCGGCCCGTGACGCACGAATCCCTCTACGGCAAGCACTACGTGGCGGGCAATATCGAAATCATCTGCGGCGACATCTTCAAGCTGGATTCCCAGGTGCTGTCGCACTGCGTGGGCGCTTACGACCGCGCGGCGCTGGTGGCCTTGCCAGAGGAAATGCGCGCCGCTTACGTGCGCCATGTCTATGGACAGCTGTCGCCCGCCAGCCGGGGGCTGCTGATCACGCTGGACTATCCGCAGGAAGAAATGGCAGGGCCGCCGTTCGCGGTGCTCGATAGCGAAGTGCAGGCCATCTTCTCCGGCGTGGCCCCGGCGGTCATCATCGACCGCCGCGACATCCTGGACAAGGAACCGAAGTTCCAAAGCGCGGGCGTCAGCCGCCTGGACACGGTGGTGTACCGGCTGGGCGTGCAAGAGGCCTGAGTCCGGGCGCGCCCCCTTTGCGCCCGACCCGGGCGCAAAGGCGTGGCGGGCGGCTCAGGTCATCAGCCAGCCGCCGGCGACGTCCAATACCTGCCCCGTCACGAAGCGGGCCTGGTCGGACGCAAAGAACAGGCAGGCGTCGGCCACTTCCTCGGGGGTGCCCAGCCGGCGCAACGCCGTCACCTGCGCCACGGCGTCGTTGATTTCCTGCGGCACGCTCTTGAGCAGCGGCGTGCTGATGCGGCCGGGCGCCAGCCCGTTGACGGTGACGTCGTAGGGTCCCAGTTCGGCCGCCCAGTGGCGCGTCAGGCCGATCAGGCCTGCCTTGGTCGCGGCGTAATGCGCCGCCACGATGTCGCAATACGCCTTGCCGGCCACCGACGACATATTGATGACGCGCCCCTGGCGTTGCTTGACCATGTGCGGCGTGGCCAGGCGCGTCATGTAGAACACGCTGTTCAGGTTCACCGACACCACGCGGTCCCATTCGGCGGGCGGCATTTCCCAGACCTTGAGCGCGCGCCCGTCGGTCTTGGGCGAGATGCCCACGTTGTTCACCAGGATCGTCGCCGCGCCCAGCTCGGACGTGATGCGCTCATACGCCGCCTGGCAGGAATCGTAGTGGGCCACGTCCGCATGCGCGAACACCACGTCGTGGCCGCGTTCCGTGAGCGCCTTCTCGTACGCCTGCCCGGCCTGCGCGTTGACGTCCACCAGCCCCACGCGCGCGCCTTGCGCCAGCAAGCCTTCCACGATGGCCGACCCGATGCCGCCCACCGCGCCCGTCACCAGGGCAACCTGCCCCTGCAAGCCCGTGTTCATGCCTGCACCTTCAGCATGATCTTGCCGATGTGTTTGCTGCTTTCCATCAAGGCATGCGCGCGCGCGGCCTCGGCCAGGGGGAACACTTCATGGATGAGCGGCAGGCATTGGCCCTGTTCCATCAGCGGCAGGACCTTGTCGGCCAGCGACCGCGCGATGGCGCCCTTGTCATCGTCCGAGCGCGGGCGCAGCGTTGACCCCGTGAACTGCAGGCGCTTGGTCATGATGGGCAGGGCGTCGATCTCGGCCTTGCTGCCTTCAAGAAAGGCGATCTGTACCAGCCGGCCATTGATGGCCAAGAGTTTGATGTTCTTGTTGATGTACGAACCGCCCACCATGTCCAGGATGACATCGACCCCGGCGCCCTGGGTGTCCGAGCGCACCTGGGCTTCGAAGTCGGTGTCGCGGTACAGCACGGCGTGGTGCGCGCCGGCTTTCAGGCAGGCATCCGCCTTGGCCTGATTGCCCACGGTGGTCCAGACCTGGGCCCCGAAGGCGCGCGCCAGCTGAATGGCGGTCAGGCCGATGCCGCTGGAGCCGCCATGCACCAGGAATTTTTCGCCGGCCGACAGGCGGGCGCGGTCGAACACGTTGGTCCAGACGGTGAAATAGTTCTCGGGAATGGCCGCGGCCGTCAGCAGGTCCATGCCGCGCGGCACGGGCAGGCAATGGCGCTCGTCGGCCAGGCAATATTGGGCGTAACCGCCGCCGGGCGTCAGCGCGCAGACGGTGTCGCCGACCTTCCATGCGGTGACCTCAGGGCCGACTCCGATGATGGTGCCGGACACTTCCAGCCCCAGATAGGGCGATGCGCCGGGCGGGGGCGGGTACGAGCCCGAGCGTTGCAGCACGTCGGGGCGGTTGACTCCGGCGTAGGCCACTTCGATCAGCACCTGGCGGCCGACGGGCTCGGCCATGTCGCGTTGGGCCACCTGCATGCAGTCGGGCGAGCCGCCCTGGCCATGGTCGATGAATGTGCAGCGTAGGGACATAGATGGCAATCCTGATAATCAATGGCCCAGATAGGCCTTTTTCACGTGGGGGTCGCTAAGAAGTTCCGCGCCCGTGCCGGTGCGCACGATGGCGCCGTTCTCCAGCACGTAGCCCCGGTCGGCAAGGCGCAGCGTGCGAAACACGTTCTGCTCCACCAGCAACACCGTCACGCCGTGGGAAGTGACGTTGCGGATGATGTCGAACATCTGCTGCACCAGCAGCGGCGACAAGCCCAGCGAGGGCTCGTCGAACACCAGCAGCTTGGGGTCCGCCATCATTCCGCGCGCGATGGCCACCATCTGCTGTTCTCCGCCCGACAGCGACCCGGCATATTGCGACAGGCGTTCCTTCACGCGCGGGAAGATGCGCAGCACCTCTTCCAGCTTGCGCTGGACGATAGGCCGCGCGGCGCGCTTGTACGAACCCATCAGCAGGTTGTCCTTCACCGTGAAGTGCGGGAACAGCTGGCGGCCTTCGGGAATCATCGTGATGCCGGCATCGACGATGTCGTAAGGGTTGCGATTGGTGAGGTCCTGGCCCTCGAATTCCACCTTGCCCTGCAAGGCGGGAATGACGCCGCACAGCGTTTTCAACGTGGTGGTCTTGCCGGCGCCGTTGGCGCCGATCAGCGTCACGATCTCACCCGCGTTCACTTCGAAGTTCAAGCCGTTGAGCACCTGGCTCTTGCCATAGCCCGACGACAGATTCGACACCTTAAGCATCCTGGTACTCCTTGCCCAAATACGCCTCGATGACGGCGGGGTTCTCGACCACGTCCTTCGGCGCGCCGCTGACCAGCACGGCGCCTTCGTTCAGGACGATGATGCGGTCGGACAGCGCCATCGTGGCCTGCATCATGTGTTCGATCAGCAGCACGGATACGCCCGAATCGCGGATGCGCCGGATCATCTGGATCGACTTTTCGATGTCGGTGGGATTCAGGCCCGCCATCACTTCATCCAGCAACAGGATGCGCGGCTTGATCGCCAGCGCGCGGGCGATCTCCAGCCGCTTCATGCCGCCCACCGTCAGGCTGCGCGCCTCGGTGTTCAGGTGCTTCAGCAGGTCGGTCTGCTCGGCCACCTTCAGCGCGATCTGCTCGGCTTCGTCGCGGTTGGACGTGCGGATGAACGCGCCCAGCATGATGTTCTCAAGCACGGTCAGGCCGGTGAAGGGCTTGGCGATCTGGAAGGTGCGGCCCAGCCCCTTGTGCGCGAATTCGTCCGGCGTCTTGCAGGTGACCCAGTTGCCGTCCGCATCCAGCATCGAAATGTCGCCCTTGTCCGGCGACAGGAAGCCGGACAACAGGTTGAACACCGTGGTCTTGCCCGCGCCGTTCGGCCCGATCATGCCCAGGATTTCGTTCTGGTTCAGCGTCAGCGACACGTCGTTGGTGGCGCGCAGGCCGCCGAAACTCTTGAACAGCTTGTCGGCCTTCAGGACCGGCTGGTCGGAACGCGTGGCGCTGCGCAGGCGCAGTTCGTCGGCCAGCTGCATCTTCTTGCGGGGCGTGCCCAGATAGGGGAGGCGCGCCAGCGCACGTTCGATGGCGGGGCCGAAAGCGCCGGCCAGCCCGCGCGGAATGGTCAGCACCACGGCCACGAGGATCAGGCCGTAGATCAGCCCGTGCATGCCGTTGCCCACGCTGGACAGCCAGCCGCGCGCCAGTTCCGCGATGGGCAGCACCAGGAACGTACCGGCGATGGGGCCGGCCACCGTGCCCAGCCCGCCGATCAACGCAAACATGGCGACCTGGATCGACAGTTCAAGCGAGAACGCCGAGCTGGGGTCCACGAACGTCAGGTAGGTGATGTGGAAGGTGCCGATGATGCTGGTCAGCATGGCCGAGACGACCGCCGCGATGATCTTGACGCGCACGGTGTGGATGCCCACGGCCAGCGCCGCGTCTTCGCGTTCGCGGATCGCGATCAGGTAATGGCCGATGCGCGATTTGCGGATCGCCCAGGACACCCAGGTCACGAACAGGAACAGGCCGAAGGCGATGATCACGTAGTTGATCTTTTCGCGGAACACGATCCAGGCCCAGCCGATGTTCAGCGGCAGGCTGATGCCGCTGGAGCCGCCCGTCCAGCTTTCCTCGTGGATGACCAGCAGGCGCACCACTTCCAGGATGGCGATGGTGGCCAGCGCGAAGAACGGGCCGCGCAGGCGCAGCGTGGGATAGCTGATCACGATGGCGACCGCCGCCGAGATGACCGCGCCCGCCAGCATGCCGATCCACGGAGAAATGCCGAAGTTCTGCGTCAGCAGCGTGGCCGTGTAGCCGCCGATGCCGTAGAACACCGCATGGCCCAGCGAGAGCTGGCCGGCGTAACCGCCGACGATGTTCCACGCGACGGACAGCGAGGCGAAGACGAACAGCAGGACAAAAAGGTTGGTCCAGAAAGGCGTGCCCATGACGACGGGCACGAGGAACATCACGATCAGCAGAATCAGGCTGACGTAGGCTTTGGGGCTTCGAAAGTCGGGAAACACGTTTCGCTCCTGGTGGCTCTGATCACTCTGTGCCGACGCCAAACAGGCCGTTCGGTCGCAGGACTAGGATCAAGAGGAAGATCCCGAAATACACGACCTCTTTCAGGTCGGGGGCGATGTAATAGCCGGCCAGCGTATCGACGATGCCGATGATCATGGAGCCGGCCACCGCGCCATACAGGCTGCCCAGTCCGCCCAGCACCACGATCACGAAAGCGGTCAGCACGAAGTACGTGCCCACCGTTGGAAACACCGGATACTGCGGCGCCAAGAGGCCGGCGGCGATACCGACGAAGGCGGTGCCCAGGCCGAAGGCGATGGCGTAGACGTTGTTGACGTTCACGCCCATCAGCGTGGCGGCGTAGCGATGCTGGGCCACGGCGCGCAGCGCGCGGCCCAGGTAGGTCCGATGCATGAACAGGTGCAGCAGCACCGCCAGGCCGATGCCGACGAAGAACGTGATCACTTGCCCGGTCACCATCGAATAGTTGCCTACGTCGATGGCGTTCGTGCCCAGCTCGACGGGCGCGCGATACACATTCGCGCCGAAGATCACCAGCGCCAGGTTCAGCAGAATGGTGGACACGCCCACCGTGGCGAAAATCTGGATGTGCTGGTCAGCGTTGAGCAGTGGCTGGATGATGCCCTTCTGCGTCAGCGCGCCCAGCGCGAACAGGATGACGGCGACGGGAACCAGCCCGATATACGGGTGAACGCCGAATTGCGCGGCGATCAGGTAAACCAGGTACATGCCGATCATCAGGAACTCGCCGTGAGCGAAGTTCACGACGCGCACGACACCGAAGATCAGTGTCAGCCCCAGGCTGATGATGGTGTATGCGCCGCCCAGCAACAGGCCGTTGATGACCAGTTGAATGAAGATATCCATGGTGCAACCTCTTAGAGCGGGAGGCGGCCCCGGCGCGGTCGCTGCATAGGCGGCCACGCCGGGGCGCGCGCTTCCCGGGAAACGTCAGGCGCCCCCGAGCGCCTGATCACTGGCGTCGCGTTTATTTCTTGAAAATCGGCTTGCCAAGTGCGAGGTTGCTGGGCGCGATGGTGACGAGCTTGCCGTCCTGCCATTGCATGACATAGAACGTGGAGGCGTTGTTCTGCCCGTCTTCGCCAAAGTCGAAGCCCCAGCCGTTGGCCGTCTGGCCGGCCGGCTTCTTGTAGGCCAGCACGGCGGCGCGGATCTTGTCCTTGTCGGTGGACTTGGCGTTGCCGATGGCTTCGAAGAAGGCCTTGGCGCCCACGTAGTTCGTCAGGCTGTGGCCGGACTGCGGGTCGCTCTTGTAGGTGGCTTTGTAGGCTTCCAGGAATTTGTCCAGGCCCGGCGCGCCCGCCGGATTGATGGACGATTGGGGGAAGTCCAGATCGAACACGCCGTTCATGTCCGCGCCCACGGCCTTGGCCGTATCGGCCAACGAATAGCCGCCGCCCGCGCCGATCACGACCTTGGGCTTGAAGCCCGCGGCGCGCGCCTGGCTGAAGTACAGGATGGCGTCATTCTGATAAGCCGTTTGCAGGACGACGTCGACCTTGGCGCCCTTCAAACGCAGGATGAGCGAAGACAGGTCCACCGTCTTGGCCGAATACGGCAGCACTTCGGCCACGGTATAGCCCAGTTCCTGCGCGCGCTTTTTCTCGGTGGCGGCCACGTCGGTGCCATAAGGCCCGTCTTCGTGGATGATGCCGATCTTGATGTCCTTGGGGTTCAAGCCCATGCCGGGGCCGATGGAGTCATGCAGCGCATTGACGACAGACACGCCGTACAGCGCCGTATTGGGATTGCTGCGGAAGAGGTATTTGTAGCCGCGCGTGGTGATCTTGTGGGCGGTGGCGCCCAGCTCGAAGTAGGGCACCCCGGCCAATTCGGTCACGGGCGAGGCCGCATAGGAAATACCCGAGGCGTAGCTGCCGAACACGCCCACCACGTTGGCCGAAATCAGGCGCTTGGTTTCCGACACCGCCTGCGTCGGATCGACCGCGTCCGCCTTGACGATCTCGATCTTCTCTCCGTTGATGCCGCCGGCGGCGTTGATCTCGTTGACGGCCAGCTCCAGGCCGCGATAGCTCTCTTGTCCCAGGAGCGCAAGCGCGCCGCTGAACGGGAAGAGAGCGCCCACTTTCATGTCGGCCGCTGCGGTGCCGCTTGCCAGTACGCCGCACACGCCCAGCGCCAAAATAATTTTGTTGAACTTGAACACTGTCTACGCTCCTTTGTCGGTATGGGATGCGGACTGTTTTGAGTGTTGTCCGTCTTTTTTAAATATATGATATATGCGCCGGTCAGGTACAAAAACCCCGAATTGGATTCTAGTGGGGGCCGCAGCATGCCGAATCGGGGAATTCCCTAAAGCCGCATGAATAAAGCCTTAGCGGCCGATAGATGGGAAATCGACCGCAATATTCCGTCAGACGGAAGGCGTCGTGCAAGGGGTTGAGGCGGCGGATGAAAGCGCGGAAAAATTCGTGCTGAGTGATATATCGTATATCATCATCAGCGTGCTTTTCCATAAAAACCAGGAGACAACAGCATGTTCGAGGAAGTCGATTTCGCCGGAAAGCGGGTGTTGATTACCGCCGGCGCCGATGGTCTGGGCCTGGAGATGGCCAAGGTGTTCCGCCATGCCGGCGCGACGGTATTCGTGTGCGACGTGAACGAGGCGAGGGTGGCCGCGATACCGGCCGAACTGCCCGGCGTGCAAGCCATGGTCGCCGACGTTTCCGACGAGGACAGCGTGGGCGCGCTCTTTGCCGCCGTCAAGCAGAAATTGGGCGGACTGGACATCCTCATCAACAACGCTGGCGTCGCGGGCCCGACGGGCTACGTCGAAACCTTGTCCAAGGCTGACTGGGACCGCACGCTGGCCGTCAACATCACCGGCCAGTTTCTTTGCGCGCGCCAGGCCATCCCGCATCTGAAGGAATCCAAGGCTGGCGTGATGATCAACCTGTCCTCCGCCGCCGGCCATCTGGGCTTTGCCGGGCGTTCGGTGTATTCGGCGTCCAAGTGGGCGGTGATCGGCTTCACCAAATCATTGGCTATCGAGCTGGGTCCGCATGGCATCCGGGTGAACGCGATCCTGCCGGGCGCGGTGGAAGGGCCGCGCATCCGCGCCGTCATCGCCGCCAAGGCCGACACGCTGGGCAGGCCCGTGCAGGAGATCGCCGCGCAGTACGAAAACCAGGCGGTGCTGGGGCGCATGGTCACCGCGCGCGACATCGCCAACATGGTGCTGTTCAATGCCAGCGAGGCCGCCCGCAGTGTGACGGGGCAAGCCATCGTGGTGGACGGCTTCACGCAGAAGCTCTATTGATGGGCGCCGTTAACGTCTCCCGCGCCGCCCGCGCCGCCGCGCCTTGCGCCGCGATCATCGGCACCGGCCTGATCGGCCAGGGCTGGGCCATCGTGTTCGCCCGCATGGGTTGGCAGGTGCGCCTGCACGATGTCAACGCGGCCATGCTGGCCGAAGCCCGCGCGCTGATCTTGCAGCAGTTGCACGCCTTGCAGGCTGAAGGCTTGTTGACCGACGCCGACGCCATCATCGAACGCGTGTATGTGGCAAAGAGCCTGGCCGATGCGGTCAAGGGCGCGTGCTACATCCAGGAAAATTCTCCCGAGAAGGTCGAGATCAAGCGGGCCCTGTTCCTGGAGCTGGATGCGGCGGCGGAACCGGATGCCGTCATCGGCAGTTCGACGTCCAGCATCCCGGCCAGCGAGTTCACCGAGCATCTGCCGGGCCGGCATCGCTGCCTGGTGGCGCATCCCGTCAACCCGCCGTATCTGATCCCGGTCGTTGAACTATGCCCGGCGCCGTGGACCAGCCCCGAGGCGCTCGAAGCCGCCAGCAAGGTCATGACGGCCATCGGCCAGAAGCCGGTGCGGCTGCGCCGCGAAATCGAAGGCTTCATCCTGAACCGCCTGCAAGGGGCCTTGCTGCATGAGGCCTTCCGATTGGCCAAGGCCGGCATCGCCAGCGCCGAGGACATCGACACCACGGTCAAGGACGGGCTGGGCCTGCGGTGGTCGTTCATGGGGCCGTTTGAAACCATCGACCTGAATGCGCCCGGTGGCATTGCCGATTACTGCGCGCGCTATGGCGGGCTGTATCAATCCATCGGCGCGGAGCAGACCGAATGCGTGCCCTGGGACGCGCCGCTGGTCGATGCGCTGGCCGACGAACGCCGCGGCTTGCTGCCGCAACAGGACCTGGCTGCGCGCCGCTTCTGGCGCGATGAAAAACTGATGCGCTTGATGCGCCACAAACAACAGGACGGAGACAACAATGGCTAAACCGAAACAGAAAGTCGTCATCACCTGCGCCGTGACGGGCGCGATCCACACGCCCAGCATGTCGCCGCACCTGCCGGTTACGGCGGACGAGATCGCCGAAGCCGCCATCGGCGCGGCCAAGGCGGGCGCGGCGGTGCTGCACCTGCATGCACGCGATCCGCAAACGGGCAAGCCGTCGCAAGACCCCGCGCTGTTCAAGCCGTTCCTGGAACGCATCAAGAACGAGACGGACGCCATCATCAACATCACGACGGGCGGCAGTCCTCACATGACGGTCGAGGAACGCATGCGCCCGGCCACGACGTTCCAGCCGGAGCTGGCGTCGCTGAACATGGGGTCGATGAACTTTGGCCTGTTCCCGATGCTGGATCGTTTCAAGGACTTCAAGTACGACTGGGAACGCGAGCATCTGGAGAACAGCCGGTCGCTGATCTTTCGCAATACCTATCAGGACATCGAATCGATTCTGACGCTGGGCAACGCCAACGGCACGCGCTTTGAATTCGAGTGCTACGACATCAGCCATCTGTACAACCTGGCGCATTTCGTCGATCGCGGCCTGGTCCAGTCGCCGCCGTTCATCCAGTCGGTATTCGGCATCCTGGGCGGCATCGGGCCGCATCCGGAAGACCTGATGCACATGAAGCGCACGGCCGACCGGTTGTTCGGCAATGACTACGAGTGGTCGATATTGGGCGCCGGGCGCAATCAGATGCCCTTGGCCACCATCGGCGCGGCGATGGGTTCGAACGTGCGGGTGGGGCTGGAAGATTCGCTGTGGATCGGACCGGGCCAATTGGCCGAGTCGAACCGCTCGCAGGTCGAGCGCATCCGCACCGTCGTTGAAGCGCTGAACCTGGACGTGGCCACGCCCGACGAGGCGCGCGCCAAGCTTGGCTTGAAGGGTCGCGACAACGTGGCGTTCTGATTGGCAGGCGCGCCGCGCCCGCCGTGCTCAGGCGTGGCGGCGCAGCGCGTCGGCCAGCGTGGCCACGTCCAGCGGACGATCGAAGTTGGCGGCGTGGCGGGCCTTCAGGCTCAGCTCGGCCGCCAGCGTCAGATCGGCATCGCTGGGCATGTCGGCCGCGCCCAGCTCGCGCAACGTGGTCGGCAGGCCGACCTGCGCGTACCACTGCGTCAAGTCCGCCAGCATGCCGTCGTTGCGCTGTTCCAGATCGAGCTGCACCAGCAGGCCGACCGCGACCTGCAAGCCATGCAGCGCGGTGGCCACGCCGCCGATCTTGGGCAGCCCGCGCGTCAAGGCGTGGGCGATGGACAGGCCGCCGCTTTCAAAACCGAGACCGCTCATGAGGATCATCGCTTCCACCACGCGCTCGAATGCGGGCGTGGGCTGGCCGGTGCCAGCCGCCGCCACGGCGTCCACGCCGTCGGCCAGCAGCGTGCGCAAGCAGCCGTCTGCGATCAGCTGGGCGGTCAAAAGCGGCGCGCCGTCGTACATGTTCTTGCCGCCGTTGCGCTGGCATTGTTCCGCTTCGAATTTTTTCGATATGGCGTCGCCCAGGCCCGCGCGGAAGAAATGCACGGGTGCGGTGGCGATGATGGCGGTGTCGACCAGCACGATGGTGGGGTTGAACAGCATGTGTTCCACCGCCAGGAGCTGATGATGCGCGTCGTACAGCACGTAGTTCTTGCTGGTGGGCGCATCGTTGGATGCCACGGTCGGCACCGTGATCAGATGGCAGTGCGACGACTTGGCCACGGCTTTGCCCGCGTCCAGCGACTTGCCGCCGCCCACCGCGATCACCATGTCGATGCCGGCTGCCCGGGCTTGCGCGCGCAGCGCCTCGATCAGTTCGGGCGTCAGGTCGCCGTCCACGATCAGCGGCGTCAGCGCCACGTCGTGTTCGGCGCACAGGCTGTCGATTCTTGGCCCCAGCACGCCGTGCACATAGCGGTCGATGACCAGCGCGGCGCGGCGGCCGAACAATGCGGCGTATTGGCCCAGGGCGTCAAGCGCGCCCGCGCCTTGTATGTAGCGGCACGGCGCGCCAAAAATCTTCAGCATGAAGTCTTCCTATTTGCGGGGCACGGGAGGGCGGTAGTCGAGCTCTTTTTCGCGTTCGACCAACCAGTCGATCATGATCTTGCCGCCCCAGACCAGGTCGGCCTGGATGGCGCTGCGCGCGGCTTCGGAGTCGCGCGCTTCAAGGGCTTCGAGTACGGCTTCGTGGCGGTGTTCGTTTTCGGAATAGTCCAGCCCGGCGGTCTTGATGTGGAACACCTTGAGGATCGGGCCGGTGATGACCCAGAACGATTCGACGGTGCTGCGCAGGATGGGCTTGTTGCTGGCTTCCAGGATGGCGAAGTGGAACTTGCGGTTCAGGTAGCTGGCGCGCTTGGGATCGGTGGACGTGCAGGAAATGAAATCCTTCTGCAGGGCGACCAGGTTATCCAGCTGCTTGCGCGTGATGTTCTGCGCGGCCTCGGCCGCGCCCATGCCTTCCAGATGAAAACGGATCTGCTGGATTTCCCGCAATTTTTCCGAGTTCACATAAGGAACATAGACGGCCGTCGCCGCCTGCATTTCCAGGCCCTGTTCGCTGATGAGACGGAAGATGGCTTCGCGCACGGGCGTGATCGATACGCCCATCTCTTGAGCCAGTTCGCCAATGATCAGGCGTTCGCCGGGTTCGTACTGCCCGTTGATCAGGGCATTGCGGATTTCGTTGTAGACCCTGACGGAGAGGTTCTCTTTCTTTACCGGTTTGAGGCTGGGCATGACGTTTCGGGCTTGCTGTATGAGGGGAACGGGTGAATCCGGGATGAATTCTAGCCCGCCATAGCCAATCCGAGCACAATGGGTATATTATATATCATATATCCTAACGAAGAAAGGACGCGCCATGCGCCATCACCAGGAGGCCCCCACCCAGGGGGAGGTCGAGATGCTGCGGGAGAAGGCCCGCCACATCCGGCTGGAGACAATCCGATTGATCGAAATTGCGAAGGTCGGGCATTACAGCTCGGTGTTTTCCTGCGCCGAGATCTTTGCGTCGCTGTACTACGACGTGATGCGGCTGAGGCCCGGAGAGCCGCAATGGCCTGATCGCGACCGCTTCCTGATGGGCAAGGGCCACGCCGCCGTCGGCCTGTTTCCGGTGCTGGCCGACCACGGCTTCATCGACCGCGCGCTGCTGGACGACTACACCCGCCTGGGCAGCCCGTTGGGCGACCATCCCGACATGAGCAAAGTGCCCGGCGTCGATTTCAGTTCGGGTTCGATCGGGCATGCGCTGTCCAACGGCGTCGGCATGGCGCTGGGCGGCCGCATGAACCGCCGCGACTTCAACGTCTTCGTGATGCTGGGCGACGGTGAAATGCAGGAAGGCCAGGTCTGGGAAGCGGCGTTGTTCGCGGCGCACAACCGGCTGTCGCGCCTGATCGCCATCATCGACCGCAACGGCTATCAGCTGGACGGCAAGGTGGACGACGTGGTGGGCGTGGAATCGCTCAAGGAAAAATGGCAGGCCTTCGGCTGGGACGTTCACGAGGTCGATGGCCACAACCTGCACGAGCTGACCGCGCTGTTGC
The DNA here is from genome assembly GCF_001571245.1 of Achromobacter piechaudii NBRC 102461. Lineage (GTDB taxonomy): Bacteria > Pseudomonadota > Gammaproteobacteria > Burkholderiales > Burkholderiaceae_B > Achromobacter > Achromobacter piechaudii. The sequence continues at coordinate 1,210,723 of NZ_BCTK01000006.1, forward strand.
GGCGGCTGCGCGCGGACGACGCGCGCGACAAGCCGGCCTGCGTGATCGCCAAGACGATCAAGGGCAAGGGCGTGTCCTACATGGAGACCGAACCCGGATGGCACCTGGGCTATCTGGCGCCGCAAGACGCGCAAAGCGCCGTCGACGAAATTCTTTCCCGCGAGATCTGAATGGCACAGGCACAAGTTCTTTCCCCTGAATCCTGGCAGTACCGCGCGCTGAACGCGGTGAACCCCGGGCTGTCCTACCTTTCCGACGCGCTGATCGAGCTGGCCCAGGCAGGGCATCCGGTCGTGGCCGGATCGGCAGACTTGCAGTATTCCAACGGCCTGAACCGTTTCGCTACCGCCTATCCCGACCGCTATATCCAGTTCGGCATTTCCGAGCAGAACATGGTGTCGGCCGCGGCCGGGCTGGCCACCACCGGCATGATGCCTTTCGTGGCCACCTTCGCTTCCTTCCTGGGCCTGCTGTGCTGCGAACAGATACGCATGGACGTGGCGTACACCCGGCTGCCCGTGCGCCTGATTGGCCATCACACCGGCATCAGCCTGGGGTTCTACGGCACCTCGCACCACGCCACCGAAGACATCTCCACGATGCGCGCGCTGGCGGGGCTGACCGTGGTTTCGCCTGCCGACGGCCCGCAACTGGCCGCCGCCATCAAGGCGTCGGTGCATTGGCCCGAACCGATCTACTTCCGCATCGGCCGTGGCCGCGACCCGCAGGTCTATGAAGACGGCGCGCCGTTCGAATTTGGCCGCGCCATCGTGCATTCCACCGGGTCCGACCTGAACATCATTGCCTGCGGCATCACCTTGCACGCCGCGCTCGCGGCCGCCGAGCAATTGCGCGAAGACGGCCTGTCGGTCGGTGTGATCGACATGCCCACCATCAAGCCCCTGGACCGCGACGCTGTGCTGGCCGCCGCGGGCCACGCGCGCCGGATGATGACCGTGGAAGAGCACAATGTGCTCGGTGGGCTGGGATCGGCCGTCGCTGAAGTGCTGGCCGACGCCGGCACCGGCACCCGTTTGCGCCGCCACGGCATTTACGATGAGTACAGCCTGATCGCGCCGCCCACGACGCTGTACGCGCACTACAAGCTGGACGCGGCCGGTATCGGCGCCGTTGCGCGCGACGTGATCGCATCCTGAACTGACACCTGACTACGGAGACCCCATGAAGGAAATCACCGGCAATACCCGCCTGTTCGGCATCCTGGCCGACCCCATCCATCACGTGAAGACGCCGCAGCGCATGAACGAACTGTTCGACCAGCTGGGCTATGACGGGGTCTGCGTGCCGTTGCACACACGCCCCGACAATCTGGCCGCCGTCGTGCAAGGGCTGCGCAGCCTTGAGAACCTGGGTGGCGTCATCGTCACCATGCCGCACAAGACCGCCATCCTGGATCTGGTGGACGAGGTGACGCCGGTGGCGCGCAAGATCGGCGCGGCCAACGTCGTGCGCCGCGACGCCGACGGCAAGCTCACCGCGCACATGCTCGACGGCGAAGGGTTCGTGCGCGGACTCCAGACCGCGGGCGTGGACCTGCGCGGCAAGAGCGCCTATCTGGCGGGCGCGGGTGGCGCGGCCAATGCCATCGGCTTTGCATTGGTGCAGGCCGGCGTGTCGCGCCTGACCATCGCCAACCGCACGCCGGCCAAGGCCGAGGACCTGAAGGCGCGCATCCTGTCGCTGCATCCCGAGGCGAATATCGCCATCGGCACGCCCGACCCCTCTGGCCACGACCTGGTGGTCAACGGGACCTCGCTGGGCATGAAGGAAGGCGACGCGCTGCCCCTGGATACCGAGCGCCTGACGCCCGACCAACTGGTCTGCGAAGTCATCATGCAACCCAAGGACACCGCGCTGCTGCTGGCGGCGCAGGCCAAGGGCTGCAAGGTGCATTACGGCGCGCCGATGCTGGTGTGCCAGATTGCATTGATGGCCGAAATGCTGGGCGTGACGCCCGCGCGCTGAGGTTGGCAAAAGACATCAGGACGGGATGTAGAACGATGGGCGATTACGATTTCATTATTGCGGGCGGCGGCACGGCGGGCTGCATTCTGGCCAACCGACTCAGCGCCGACGGCAAGCACCGCGTCCTGATGCTGGAAGCGGGCCACGAAGCCCGCAGCATGTGGATCTCGATTCCGGCGGGCTTCTCCAAGCTGTTGGTCAATCCCGACTACAACTGGCGCTTCGCCACCGAGCCCGAAGACAACGTCTATGGCCGGACCATCGCCGTGCCGCGCGGCAAGGGCGTGGGCGGCTCCACGCTGATCAACGGCATGATCTATGTGCGCGGCCAGCCCCAGGATTACGACGGCTGGGAAGCGGCGGGCGCGACCGGCTGGGGCTATGCCCAGGCCGAACGGGTGTTCCGCAAGATCGAGCATTACGAGCCGGGCGGCCCGACGCGTGGCAAAGCAGGCCCCATGCACCTGGAAGAAGTGGCCGAACGCTTCCCGGTGTCCGACGCTTTCCTGCGCGCCGCCCAGGAAGATGGCCAGCCCCTGAACCCCGACTACAACAGCGGCGAGCAGGAAGGCGTGGGCCACTACCAGGTGCTTCAGCATCGGGGCCGGCGCTGGAGCGTGGTGGACGGTTATCTGAAGCCGGCCGCCGCGCGCAAGAACCTGCGCGTCGAATGTGGCGCGCACGTGACGCGGCTGGTGTTCGAGGGCAAGCGCTGCGTGGGCGTCGCCTATCGCAAGAACGGTCAGGAGCACACGGTGCGCGCCGCGCGCGAGACCCTGTTGTGCATGGGCGCGGTGCAGTCACCGCAGCTGCTGGAACTATCCGGTATCGGCAACCCGTCCTTGCTGAAATCGTTCAACATCCCGATGGTGCACGCGCAGCCGCAAGTGGGAGAAAACTACATCGACCACTTCGCCACGCGGATGAACTGGCGGGTGAAGAACACGGTGACCCTGAACGAGATGTCGCGGGGCTGGCGGCTGGCGCAGCAGGTGGCGCGCTATTACACGCGCCATGCCGGCATCCTGACGCTGGGCACGGGGCTGGTCCACGGCTTTGTCAAAAGCGCGCCCGACCTGCCCGCGCCCGACGTGCAGTTTTTCTTCGTGCATGCCAGCTACGCGAATGCCGCCGAACGCATCCTTGACCGGCATCCCGGCATGACCATCGGCGTGGCGCAATTGCGTCCGGAATCGGTCGGCACGATCCACATCAAATCGCCGGACCCCTTGGCCGGCCCGTCGATCCGCCCCAACTTCCTGTCGGCGCAGATCGATCGGGACAGTCTCGTGGGCGGCATGAAGGCCGCGCGGCGCATCGTCGGGCAGCCGGCGATGCAACACTATGTCGAGGCCGAAGTCAGCCCGGGCGACGGCGTCCAGAGCGACGAGCAATGGCTGGACTTCGCGCGCCGCAACGGGCAGACCATCTATCACCCGATCGGCACTTGCCGCATGGGCGCGGACGCGGCCGCCGTGACGGATGTGCGGCTGCGCGTGAACGGCGTGACGGGGCTGCGCGTCGTCGATGCGTCGGTCATGCCCAAGATGGTCTCCGGCAACACGCAGGCCGCCGTGATGATGGTGGCCGAGCGCGGCGCGGAATTGATCCTGGAAGACGCCGCTAGGGCTTGATTCGCACGCAGGCGCGTGCTGGCAGGCACACGCAAGCAGGCCCACGCAAGCAGGCGCGCGCGGCATCGTTGCCCCGCGCGCCTGTCTTGCGCCATGATCAGCGGATCAGGAAGCCCGCGCCGACCGGATCGTTGCGATCGATGACCCAGCGGGCGGTGCCCAGGATGCTGGCCGTGCCCTTGACCGTCGGGCGCACCGCGCGCGTGCCGTTCAGGTCCACTTCACCCAGCAGGCAGCCTTCGAACGTGCCGCTGCCCAGCAGGCCTTCCGATTTGATTGGTTGGTTCAAGCCCATTTTTCCGCGCGCCTCGAACATGGCCATCATCGCGCTGGTGCCGGTGCCGCCGGGCGAGCGGTCCAATTGGCCGGCGCTGAACACGTGCACGTTCTTGTAGAACGCGCCTTCGATGGTGGGTTGGTGCCAGAACGTGATGAAGTTCAGATTGTTGATGTGCGCTTCGGTCGGGTGCTGGATGCGGTGGCGCGCATTGAGCTGATCGCGCACGATCAGGCCCATGCGAGACAGTTCGGTGCCGTTGTCCGGCGAGATCCGCAGATCGCAGCCCGACAGGTCGACGATGCCGAAGTAGTTGCCGCCCCAGACGATGTCGGCCGACAGCTTGCCGTACCCCGGCAGCTCCACCGGGATGTCCTGCGCGGCGACGTAGGCCGGCACGTTTTCAAAGCGCGTCCACAGCACGTTGTCGCCTTCGGACGCGACTTCGGACACCACCAGGCCCGCCGTGGTTTCAAAGCGGATCTTGGTGATGCCGTCCTTGCCGCGCGCGACCAGGCCATTGGCCACCATCGCCATGCTGACCGCGATGGTGCCGTGGCCGCACATGTGCGAATACTCGGTGCCGTCGATGTAGATCAGGCCGGCGTCGAATTCCGGGCTGGACGGCGGCGTGAGGAACACGCCGAACATGTCCTTGTGGCCGCGCGGCTCGCGCATCAGCGCCTGGCGCAACCAGTCGTAGTTCTGTTCCAGGAAAGCCCGCTTCTCCAGGATGGTGGAGCCGGCGGGGTAGGGGATGCCGCTATGCACGATGCACAGGGGCTCGCCTTCGGTATGGGTATAGATGACATCGAACGCGTCTTGCTTGCGCATGACTGTAGCTCCAGACTAAGTAGGATGAATGGGAAAAACGGAAGTAGGGAAACTTATTTGCCGCGTTCGGACAGCATGTCCAGGCCGACGGTCAAATCCAGGATGACGATAGCGATCACCGCAACCACGATCGTGGCGCCCGATACGGCTGCGATGGTCGGATCGATCGTGTACTGCACGTAATTGAAAAGTTTGACGGGTATGGTGTTCAGGTCCGCCGTGGTGTTGAAAATGGACAGCTCCACGTTGATCCATGACGAGATGAACGCGAAGATGGAACCGGTGACGATGCCGGGGCGAATCTGCGGCAGCACCACCAGGAAAAACGTGGTCCAGGGGTTGGCGCCCAGGTCCGCAGATGCTTCTTCCAGCGCGCGCTGCTCGGGCGTCAGCAGCGTCAACGTCGAGCGCAACACGAACGGCGCGATGATGACGATGTGCCCGATCAAGAGCGACAGGAAGCTGCGCGTCAGCCCGAAGTACGCGCCGTATTGCAGCAGGGCCGCGCCCAGCACGATGTGCGGCAATACCAGCGGCGACATCAGCACCGAGGTCATCGCCGCCTTGCCTGGAAACTCATAGCGGGCCAGGGCCAGCGCGGCCGGCACGGTCAGCAGCACCGCCGCCACCGTCGCCGCCAACGCCAGCACCGTGCTGGTGGTGAACGCGGCCAGGTAGCCCGCTTCGACCAGCAAGGTGCGATACCAGTCCAGCGTCCAGCCTTGCGGCGGAAACGCCAGGTACGGCGTGGCCGTGAACGATGAGCCCATGATGACGACCAGCGGCAGCGCAAGGTATGCCAGCACGGCCAGTGCGATCAGGCGGATCAGGTGGCGGGCGATCATCGCGCGGCTCCCGGCAAGGTGGCGGCGCGGTTGGCCAGCGCCACCAGGATCAAGGTGAATACCAGCAGCACCATGCTCAATGCGCCGCCGTAATGAAAGTCGAAGACCGAGCTGTATTGCTGGAAGATCAGCATCGACAGCACCGATATACGTCCGCCCGACAACAGCGCCGGCGTGACGTAGGCGCTGACCGCCAGCGTGAAGACGATGATGGCGCCGGACACCACGCCGGGCAGCGTCAGCGGCCAGGTGATGTGCAGGAAGGTGGCGGCGGGGCTGGCGCCCAGATCGGCCGACGCGTGTTCGCAAGCCGGGTCCACGCGCGCCAGCGCATTGCCCACCGCCAGCACCACGAACGGCAGCAGCACGTAGACCATGCCGATCAGGATGCCCAGCTCGGTGCCGATGAACCGCACAGGCCGATCCGCCGCGCCCATGCCCACCAGCGCCTGGTTGACCAGTCCGTTGCGGCCCAGCAGCACCATCCAGCCGAAGGCGCGCACGATATTGCTGGTGAACAGCGGCACCACCAGCAGGATCACGCAAAAGCGCCGCCACGCCTGCCAGCGCACGACGCGCACCAGATACCAAGCCAGCGGGTAGCCCAGGATCACGCAAACGATCGTCGTGAAAAACGCCAGTCGGAAGGTCGTCAGGATGACGTCCCAGTGATACTGATCCGCCAGCACGCGCAGGTACTGCTGCGCGGTCAAGGTCACGCTGGCGCCGTCGGAGCTGCCGGTGGCGGACGTGATGCTGGCCAGCGCGACCACCGCCAACGGCGCCAGGAAGAACGCCGCGAAGAACAGCACCGGCGCGGCCAGCAACAGGCCGGGTGAGAGCCAGGCGCGGCGGTTCATCGCTGCTCACCGATCAGGTGCAGGTGTTCCGGCGCGAAGGCCAGGCTGACCGTCACGCCCGGACGCAGGCCCGACGGCGCGATGCCGCCGTGGCGCGCCACGACCGTCTGCCCGCCAACGTTGACGTGGATCATGCTGTGGCTGCCCACGTTGATCACGTCGGCCACCACGCCCGTCAGCGCGCAGTCGGCCTGTCCGTCGGCCAGGCGCAGGTCTTCGGGGCGCAGCACCGCCACGCCACGCGCGGGCGCGGCCTGTCCAACCAGCGGTACGAGCATGCCTTGCGCGTCCAGCCGCAGCATGTGCTGGTCCACGGCCGTGTACGCCATGAAGTTTGCATCGCCGATGAATTCCGCCACGAAGCGGGTGGCGGGCTGCCGGTAGATGTCCGTGCCCGCGCCCACCTGCTCGATGCGGCCGGCATGCATGACGACGACGCGGTCCGCCATCGTCATGGCTTCTTCCTGGTCATGCGTGACGAAAATGAACGCAATGCCCAGCTTGGCCTGCAAGTGTTTGAGCTCCAGCTGCATGCGCTTGCGCAGCTTCAAATCCAGCGCGGACAGCGGCTCGTCCAGCAACAGCAGCTTTGGTTGATTGACGATGGCGCGCGCCAGCGCCACGCGCTGCTGCTGGCCGCCCGACATTTCGCGGGGATAGCGCGGGCCGAAGTCAGCCAGCCCCACCATGTCCAGCGCGGCGCGGGCGCGATCCGCCGCGTCGGCCTTGGACGCGCCTTGGCGACGCGGTCCGTAGGCCACGTTCTGCAGCACGGTCATGTGCGGAAACAGCGCGTAGTTCTGGAACACCGTGTTCAAGGGGCGATGGTGCGCGGCCAGGCGGCTGATGTCCTGGCCGTCGATCAGGATGCGGCCGGATTCCGGCGTCAGGAAGCCGGCGATCGAGCGCAGCAGCGTGGTCTTGCCGCAGCCGCTGGGTCCCAGCAGGGCGACGAATTCCCCCTGCTGGATGTCCAGGTCGATGTGGTCCAGCGCCTGGTAGGCGCCAAAGCGCATCGACACGCCTTCGATGGTGAGCAAAGCAGACATGTGCGACCCCGGCCTAGCGCTTGCGGGCGACCTGGCGGTTCCACGCGTCGGTCACTTCCGCGCGGCGGCTGTTGATGAGGTTCCAGTCGAAGAGGCTGAGGTTCTTGACCGAGCCTTCGGCGCCCCATGGGAGCTTGCGGGCCACGTCCGGCGACACCTGCACGTCCTTGACGGCCGGGCCCAGGTACAGGCGAGTCGCCAGGCACGCGGCGGCGTCGGGCGTCAGCGCGGTGTCGATGAACTTCCTGGCGGCGGCCGCGTTGGGGCCGCCCTTGACCAGGTGCAGGCGCGCGTCGGTCGTCCAGGCGCCTTCCTTGGGCACCGCGAAGCCGATAGGCAGGCCCTTGTCGATCAGGTCCCATGCGCCCACGTTGAAGTGCGCGCCGATGATGGCTTCGCCGCTTTGGTAGGCGTTGCTGGCCGCGCCCGAGCTGTCAAAGAACAGCGCCGTGTCCAGCGAGGCGAGCTTGGCGTAGAGCGGCGCCAGGTTGGACGGGTCGATCGCCCAGACGCGCGCCAGGAAGAATACGAAGGGCACGCCGGAGGAATTCGCGGGCGAGGGCACGGCTACCGCGCCGGCGTACTCGGGCTTCCACAAGTCTTTCCAGCTGGTCGGGGCCTGCGGCACTTCCTTGGTGTTGTAGGTGATGCCCAGCGAGTAATAGCCCGTGCTCACGGCGTAGGCCGCGTCGCCGTTGCGATAGACGCCCTGGTCAATGACGTTTTTCATGTTGGGGATGGCGGCCGGGTCCAGCGTGTCCAGCACGCCGGCCTGCGCCGCCAGTTCGCTGATGCCGCCGTCCATCCACGCCACGTCGATCGTGGGGGCGTTCTTTTGCTGTTGCAGCTTGGCGAGCGTCGTCGTGGACGTGCCGACTTCCGGCACGACCTTGACGCCCGTGGCCTTGGTGTAGGGCTCGGCGACGCAAGTCCGAAACGCGTCGCCCCAGTTGCCGCCGTACCAGGCGACGGTGATCTTCTGTTCCTGCGCGCCGACCGGCCCGGCCAACATCAGGCCGGCGCCCATCAAGGCGGCGGCCCCTGCGCTGCGAGTAAGTGTTGCCATTATGGATTCCCCTTGTCGATTTGTTGGCGTGTCGTCCAAGTCTGAGGCATTGATGCGCTTGCAGACATCGCCATAGGTGCATCTTGGGCGATGCGCGGGAAAACGAGCTTGAAGGCTCGGGTCAAAAACTTGAATAATTGCGTCATGAAACCCGCCGACAACCCCACCGATGCGTCGTCCTCCTATGAGGGGCCCGACGATGCGCTGCCTCGGGAAAAACCCGCACTGAACGTCGGCATCGTGTTGATGGACCAGTTCACGCTGGCTGCTTTCGCCGGCTTGGTGGACGTGCTGCGCCTGGCGGGTGACCACGGCGGACGCAGCCGGCAGATCCACACGTCCTGGCGCGTCATGAGCTGGGACGGCAAGCCGCGCCGCGCAAGCGCCGGGCTGACGATCGACGTAGCCGACGGCCTGCCCGCCGACCCCGCCGAATTCGACTACGTGGCCGTCTGCGGCGGCAATGACTACATCAACGGCCGCATGCCTGACGTGCTGCGCGATTGGCTGCGGCTGGCGGCGGCGCGGCGCGTGCGCCTGCTGGGCATCTGCACGGGCACCTTCGCACTGGCCCAGGCCGATGTGGTCGGCCCGCGCACCGTCTGCGTGCACTGGAACGTGCTGGACGCCTTCCGTGAACGCTTCCCCGACACGCGCGCGGTGGTGGACCGGCTGTTCGTGGACGAAGGCGATTTGATTTCATGCGCCGGCTCCACGGCGGCCATCGACCTGGCGTTGTATCTGGTGGCGCGGCATTGCGGCCGGGACAAGGCGCAGCAGGCCATGCGGCACATGATGTTGCAAGGCGTGCGCCCGGGGAAGGTGCCGCAGGCGCATTTCCGCACCGATCTGTCCGGCATCCAGGACCTGCGCGTGCGCCAGGCCGCGCACTTCATCGAACAGCGCATTGATAATCCGCCGCCGCTGGATGCCATTGCCCGCTATGTCGGCGTGGGACGCCGGCAACTGGAACGCGCATTCCGGCTGGCGACGGGCAAATCCCCGATGGCGTTCCAGCGGCAGCTGCGATTGGAATATGGAAGCTGGTTGTTGCTGAATAATCCTTGCAGCATCACGCAGATTGCGTTGGACTGCGGGTTCGCGGACGGTGCGCATTTTTCCCGCGATTTTCGCGCGCACTTTGGATTGTCCCCGCGTCAGTATCAACAGGCCCAAGGCCTGCAAACCCAAGGGCAAGAAGGCAGCGTTGAGGGTTTGCCTGCCTGAGCCCGCCCCCGCAAGGAGACGGCATGACCTATGACCTTTGGTATTGGGAATCCATACCCGGACGCGGTGAATTCGTCCGCCTGGCGCTTGAGGCCGGAGGTATTCCCTACCGGGAGCGGGCGCGCGAGCCGGGCGCCTCTGATGATGCGTTGATTGCCGACATGCGTGCCGAGCGTGCGCATCCGCCATTCGCGCCGCCGTACCTGGTGGCGGACGAGATGACGTTGGGGCAAACCGCGAACATTCTGCTTTTTCTGGGGGAAAAGCACGGCCTGGCGCCCGATTCCCTTGAAGGCCGTTTGTGGGTCAACCAATTGCAGCTGACCATCGCCGACATGGTGACCGAGGCGCACGATACCCACCATCCCGTTTCATCGAGCGATTATTACGAAGACCAAAAAGGCGAGGCCGCGCGCCGCGCCCGCAGCTTCCGCGAAGAACGCATTCCAAAATTCCTGTCTTATTTCGAACGCGTGCTGGCCGGCACGTCGGCCTGGTTGGCGGACGGCGAGCGTTGGACTTACGTGGATCTTTCGCTTTTTCATCTGGTGGACGGGCTGCTGTATGCGTTTCCGAAGCGCATGGGCACGGTGGCCTCGCATTATCCGAACGTGATGGCGTTGCATGCCCGAGTGGCGGCGCTGCCGGAATTGCAGCCGTATTTTTCCAGCGGCAGGCGCCTGCCCTTCGGCGAATGCATATTCCGCCAGTATCGAGAGCTGGATGCGCCGTGATGGGAGGGTAGCGATGGCGGCGCGGGCGACGCTCTGTAAATGCAGCAGTTTTCGCCCTTAACGACTGACAAGCCGCTTAAGTTAAATGACATTCCAGAATTATTTTTATAAGAGATGGATGTCTTTTTCCTGATCAAGAATTATTAACGATAGGGCCGGTTCCACGCGTGGGGCCGGCTTTTTTCATTATCGAGAATGTGGCTGCCCGGTAACGCGGGTGACACCGGGTTAACACGGATATAACTAATCCCTGGTTAATCCGTCGGCCACGGATTTTTTTGCGCGACACACTTCAAAAGGTTGAGAAACGTACATTTATAGGATTAATATTTTCGACTAGATACATTCTGAACGGTTTATCGTTTTGTCCAGGTTTCGTCGCCGCTGGGGCGGCGGGCAAACGGAGTAGTGCATGCGGCGCGGCGTGCATTATTCAGGCCAAGTTGGGACGCGCCAGTCGGTACGGGTTTGAAAGTTACCTTTCGGTCATCGTCAGCACGTCGTCCCATCCTGGCAGGAGAAGCCACATGCAATGGATCACACTAGGCCGGTTGTTCGGAGCGAATCGCGGCATGCAGAAGGCAGAACTGTATGGCCAGATATCGGCCATTCATAAAGCCCAGGCCGTCATCGAATTCGATTTGCAGGGCCACGTGCTCATGGCGAATCAGAATTTCCTGGACACGATGGGTTATACGCTGGACGAAATCCTGGGCCAGCATCACGGCTTGTTCGTGGATCCTGAAGAACGCGAGTCCGCCGAGTACGGGGCCTTTTGGTACAAGCTGGGCCAGGGCGCCTACGACGCCGGGCGCTATCGCCGCGTGAAGAAGAACGGCGACGACGTCTGGCTGCAAGCGTCCTACAACCCCATCTTCGATAAACGCGGGCGGCCGCTCAAGGTCGTCAAATACGCTACCGACATTACCGACCAGCAACAGCGCCAGGCGGATACCGAAGGGCAGTTGGCGGCGATTTCGAAAGTGCAGGCCATTATCGAATTCGAACTCGATGGCACCATCATCCGCGCCAACGATCTGTTTTTGAAAACGGTGGGCTATCAGGCGTCCGAGGTGGAAGGCAAGCATCACAGTATGTTCGTGCGCCCGGAAGAAGCGCGCGGCGCTGCCTACAAGGACTTCTGGCGCAAGCTGCGCAATGGCCAGTACGACACCGGTCAGTATTTGCGCATCGGCAAGGGCGGCCGCCAGGTCTGGATCGAAGCCAGCTATAACCCGATCTTCGATGCCGAGGGTCGGCCGTTCAAGGTGGTGAAGTTCGCCACCGACATCACCAAGCGATTTACCGCCGCGCAGACCTTGCGCGTCGCCGTCCAGGGCCTGACCGAAAACGCCGAGCGCGCCAGCCAGGCCAACGCCTTGGCGCTGGATGCCAGCAAGGTCGCCGAGCAGGGCGGCAAGACCGTGCAGGGCGTGGTGCACACCATGGGCGCCATTACGGAAAGCTCGCGCCGCATATCGGAAATCATCGGCGTCATGGATGGCATCGCTTTCCAGACCAACATCCTGGCGTTGAACGCGGCGGTCGAGGCGGCCCGCGCCGGCGCGCATGGCAAGGGCTTTGCGGTGGTCGCGGCCGAGGTTCGCAGCCTGGCGCAAAGCAGCGCCGCCGCCGCCAAGGAAATCAAGGGCTTGATCACCACGTCCGTCGAGCAGATCGAAAGCGGCGCGGGGCAGGTGCAGTCGGCCGGCGTCACCATGGAGGACATCGTGTCCTCGTCGCGCCGCGTCACGGAAATCATGGCGGAAGTGGTGAATGTGTCACTGGCGCAGTCGGCCAAGCTGGGCGGCGTGACGCAGGACATCACGCAGATGACGGCTGAAGCCGAACAGACCTTGCGTGCGACGCAGGCAGCCGCGGACGCCGAGGCCGCGCGTTCGGGCCACGCGCCCGTGGCCGTGGTCAGGCCGGTGGCCGCCACCGTGCGCGCGCGTCCCGCGGCAAATTCAACGCTGCCCCCGCCGCCGGTGCTGGAATACGTGCGCTACTGATGCCGTGTGAGTGCGCTATAAAGACGGTTGTCTGAATCCCAGGCCTGGGCCGGAGCATTCCCGCCCAGGTCGATTTTTTTGCGGCCACCGTCCATGACTGAATCCGAAGCCCTGGCTCTTGCCTCGCACCGCCATTACAAAGGCGGTCTTTATCTGTATGTGGGCACGGCCCGCCATTCCGAAACCGAGGAATCGATGGTGGTGTATGAACACCTGTGGCCGCACGAGCGCGGCCTGTGGGTGCGTCCGGCGTCGCTGTTCTTTGGTCAGTTGCCGGATGGGGCGCCCCGCTTTGCGCCCTTGAACGCCGGGGTCCAGACGCCGTGACGTTCTATCAGCGACGCCCACGCACCGGAGCGACGGCTACGCGCGCGAGCGCCAGCAAGACGCAGGCCTCGGCCGCCCTGGCCTCGGCGCTGCAAGCGTTGCGCGGCCCGTTCATCGTGGCCGACTTGGAAACCACCGGCCTTTCCACCGCCACCTGCGAGATCCTGGAATTTGCGGCCGTGCGCGTCGAAACCTGCGGCACCCTGGCGCGCGAATACACGCAAGTCGTGCGAACGGCTGCGCCCGTGCCGTCCTTCATCACCCGGCTGACCGGCATCACACAGGCCGAAGTCGACCGTCACGGCGTGCCGGTGATGCAGGCGTTTTCATCTTTCCTGGAATTTGTCGAAGACCTGCCGGTGTTCTTTCATAACGCCTCTTTCGACCGACGGTTCCTGGGCGCGGCGGCCGATCGTACCGGCATGCCGTTTGCGAACGCCACCCACTGCACGCTGGCGCTGGCGCGGCGCGCCTGGCCTGAATTGCCTTCGCACAAGCTGGATATTCTGGCGCGTCATGTGGGCGCATCGAACCCCACTCACCGGGCGCTGGCCGACGTGCGCACCACCGTTGCCGTGGCCTTGGCGGCCAATGCGCGGCTGGCGCTGGCAGGGCAGGCGTGATGTCGGACCTTGAGCACATCAAGCTGGCGCTGCGCGAATTCAGCCGCGAACGGGATTGGCAGCCCTTTCATTCGCCCAAGAACCTGGCGATGGCTTTGTCGGGGGAAGCCGGCGAGCTGGTGTCGTTGTTTCAGTGGCTGACCGAAGCCGAGTCGCGCGCACTGTCTCCGCAGCGGCGGGAGGACGTGGCCGACGAGATCGCCGACGTGCAGATGTACCTGGTGGCGCTGGCGGATCAGCTAGGCATCGACATCGCCGATGCGGTGGCGCGCAAGATGGAAAAGAACGCCCGGAAATATCCGGCGGACCGATTTGCGGGCAGCGCCCGCAAGTACGACGATCCGCCCGGCCAGGACTGAGCGTCAGATCACCTGCTGTTCGTGATGCACCATCGGCGGCTCGACGAAAAAGCCCGCCACCAGCTTGCGCCATTCCTGAAAGTCGGCGGATTCGCGGAAGTCGACCATATGGTTTTCGACCGTTTCCCACGCCACTACCAAGGTGTAGCGCTGCGGTTGCTCGATGCTGCGGTGCAGTTCCATGCCGTGGCATCCACGGGCGCGCAGGAACAGCGGCTTGGCCTCGGCGACGCCCGCTTCGAACAGCGCTTCCTGGCCTTCCCGAACGTGAATGCTGGCAATTTCCTGGATCATGACGAGTCTCCAATTAAATGGGGCCAGGTAAGGCCTGGCCGGCCGGAGTAGTATGGCTGAAAATTTCTTCGCAGCCCGTACATGAATTCCCGAGCCGTCGTCCTGACTCGTCTTCTTGCCCCTCGCCTGCTGTGGTACGTGGGCATTGGCGTCATCGCCCTCATGGCCTTGTCCCTGCACACGCAATTTGGCGTGGCCGTGCTGCTTTCCGCGATTGCCATCTACATTCCCCTGTCGATGCTGTGCCTGCCGCTGATGGCATGGATCTGCATCGGTCGCGGGCCTCTGCCCAGCGGCGACGAGCCGCTGCCTGCCTGGCCGGCGTGGCTGGCTGCGGCGACGGGCATTGCGCTGTTGGCCAGCTACCATTCGCTGGCCAACCTGGATCTGGCCGAGTGCGGCTTCCTGCTGCTGCTGGTCGGGGGCGACCTTTGGCTGGCGCGCCGCGAAGCGCTGCAATGCTTCGCGCTTGTGCGATTGTCACAAGGCTGACAGTAAGCCTAAAGGTCATCAACGCGTTGGCCCTGCCCGTGCGCGCTAGGCCCCTTGCCCGAGCCGGCCAGGCCGCGCGCCATCCTTACAGCTGAAGCGACGTTCACGCGGGCCGTGCGCGACTGCGACTTTCTTCCGCCATACGCATGGCCTGACGCTTGCCAGCCCGCCATTCGCGCGGTGCGCTACCTGCGTTTGACGCCCTCCACTCAGACACGGTCCCCCGTTTAGCCGATATCGACGAGCCTAGGTCGGAGCAATCATTCCGTACCAATACGAAAGCCCCAAGCCCGATGTTTCTGGCGCCGGGCATGCGTAGCGGTCCGCGCCGGTAGGCCACCGGTACCTGAGCATCCGTATGAAACGGATCAGGAGGAGCTCAAATGAAAAAGCTCGCAGTCGTCGCAGCCCTCTCTTTGTTTGCCGCCTCGGCTTACGCCAGCGGTCCAAACATGCCTTCCGCGTCGATCACCGGCCACGCCGGCACGATCAATGGCACGGCTTCATCCATCTCGAACGGCAGTTCCGTCGTGGCCACCCAGGTCAACGGCTACGGCTCGTCCAGCCAGACCTCGTTTGGCGAAACGGGCGGCGTGGCGCAAGTCGGCGGAACTTTCAATCGGGATGGCACCACCGTGGTGACCAGCACGCGGCAATACGCCACCAGCGAAACCTATGGCCACGTGTCGGGCAACGCCCCGATCATGGTCGGCGACAGCATCGCCAACGGCGGCGCTTCGTTTGGACAGACGGAAACCAAGGCCTCTGCCTCGGGTACCTTCGCGTCCGCCAACATCGGCGCATTCGGGGCGATTGGCGGTGTGGGATCGATGGGTCACGTTGGCGGCTTCAATCGCTGACCCGATTTTCCGGACGGCTCCGGCCGTCCGGTCGAGGGGACATCATGAAGAAAATCGTGTTTGCAATCACGCTGTCGCTCGCGGCCGGCACGGCCGTCGCCCAGACCAGCAATTCAAGTTCCACGACGTCTGCATCGTCGGGATCAACCAACGCCGGCAACAACCAGGGCATCACGCTGAACTCGAACAACAGCGGATCCAGCACCGTCAAGACGGTGCCCCCGGTGGGAGGCCAGAGTTTCTACGGGTCGTTTTCGTCCGACAGCTGCATGGTGTCCGCCGGTGGTGGCGGGTCCGTGGTGGGCTTCGGCATGAACGTGGCGATTCCGATCGAAGACCAGAAGTGCAGCTTGCGGCGCAATTTCGAGCGCACGATGCAGGCGGCCGCTTCGACCAAGGACGCTGACCGTTCGCGCCGGCTGGAAACGGCGGCCATCGACATCCTGTGTCAGACGGATGACCGCACCAAGGCGGCGTTGGTCGCGCAGGGCTTGTGCACCAATCCCGCCCTGACGACGGCCGATCACCGTTTCGACACGACGGCGGTGGCCCAGACGGCGCCGACCACAACCACCGCCGGCGCACCCGCCGCGCCCGTCCAGCCCCAGGCGCAACTGCGTCCGGCCACGAGTACGGCCGCCTTGCAGGCGATGCCTGTGCAGACGGCGCAAACGACCGCGCTGGCCGCGCCGCCCCTGCGAAATCCGCGCCTGGAAAGCCAGCGCTTCGCCGACCTGTATTCGCCGGGATGAGGCGGGCGTCTACGCCGAGGGCGGCGGCGCGACCGCCCCGGTGGGCTCCACGGGACCGGGCGGCGCAGCGGCCAGCAGCATGGTGGGGGGCGAGGACACCTCAAGGCCGGCGTCGTGCAGGCGCTTGAGGACAGTGAACAACAATGCGCTGCGCACGCCATAGGCCGCGCGTGGCGACGACACATAACCCTTGGCGTTGAAGATCAGATGGCCGTTTTCCAGGCCGTCCAGGAACACATTGGGGGCGGGGGTGTCCAGCACGTCTTCGTGGTCGGCGAAGGCTTGCAGCATCAGTTCGCGCACCGCTTCGGCGTCCGTCGACAGCGGCAGCGGCAATTTGATCTGCACCAGGCCAAGCGGATTGGAGCGGGTGACGTTGCGCACGGTCTTGGTCACGAATTCGGAGTTCGGGACGATCACAGTGGAACGGTCGCCCATCTGGATCTCGGTGGCGCGCACGTTGATGCGCAGGATGTCGCCTTCGACGCCGCCCAGCGACACCCAGTCGCCTACCTTGACCGGCCGTTCGGCCAGCAGGATCAACCCGGACACGAAGTTCTGCACAACGGCTTGCAGGCCAAAACCGATACCGACCGACAGCGCGCTGGCAATCCACGCCACGCGTTCCAGCCCGATGCCGGCGGCGGACAAGGACAGAGCAAAAGCGATCACGAAGCCCGCATAGCCAAACAGCGTGGCCGCCGACAGCTGCATGCCGGGATCCAGCTCGGTCGTGGGCAGGTAACGGTTCGACAGCCAGCGCTTGAGCACCTTCACGCTGAGTAGCGACAAGGCCAGCACCAGCAGCGCCTGCAATACGGCGCCCGGCCGGATCTGCGCTTCACCGATCGCCAGGCCCTTGCGCAGTTGGTCGAATCGTTGCAGCAGGTCCATCGGCCCTTCGCCGAACGGCGCGAGCAGCAAAATGATGGCGAGCAAGCCGACCGCCACGCGGCCCACGCCCGAAAGCAGCACGGCCGCCTGGTCGCGCAGGCTGGGGCCATCGCGCTCGCCTTCGCGGTGGGACGTGCCCAGCAAGGTGCTGAAACCGTCCTCGATCAGGGTCGACAACAGATAGGCCGACGCCATCACGATCAGGACCCACAGCACCTGCTTGGCCAGGAACGCGCCGAACGCCACGTAGCCGGCCAGCAGGCTGGCCATGCCCAGGATCAGCACGGCCCACACGGTGCCCAGCAGCAGCGACACCCAGAAGGGGGCGGGCGCGTCGCTTTCCTGAATGAACTGGCGGCGCAAGCGGCGGCTGATGGCCAGCACCGTGCTCATGGTCGCCATGATCAGCACGGCCACGATACCGGTCAGCGTGATGGTTGTGGTCAGGCTGGCGTTAAGCAGGACGGGCAGGCGCTCGGCCAGCCAGATCATTACCACCAGCGTGCCCAGAACATTGGGCAACCAATGCAGCCGCGCGGCGACCACGTCGCTGATGGGCGGCAAGCGCCAGGACGGACGGCTGCGCGAGAACAGTGCATTGCCCAGCCCCGACACATACCCGCCAAAACAGACGGTGGCCACCAGCGTCGCCAGCAGCGCGGCGGTGTTGTCCGAGAGCTGCGAATTCCAGTCCAGGCCGGTATGGATCAGCAGGGCGATGACGCCGGGCGTCGCCACCGACAGCATCACCTGCGCCACGGCCAGGAAGGAACGGCGCAGCCGGCCGGGCGGCACGCGGGTAGCGGTCAGCCGCAGGATCAGCCGGCCGATCCAGATTCGCAACGCGATGACGAAGGCTGCCGCAGCGCTCAATAGCAGCCAGCCCCACTTCGGCGTCTGGCCGACGGCAGTGGACAAATCGTCGCCAAGCGCTTCCAGCCGTTCAAGATCGCGCGGAAATTCAGCGCGGAATTCGGTCCAGAACTGGCTCGACAGGAAGGAATCGCGGCGTTCGCCCATGCGCGCCTGGAACTGCGTGCGCCGCTGCGCGGAGATCTGTTCGGCGGTCTGGCCGGCATCCACCGACAGCAGCCGCGCCAGCTTGATCTGTGCGTCCAGCGCGCGACTGTTCTTTTCCAATTGCGCGCGCTGCGCCGCCACGTCGGGCGCTTCCTTGGCGCCTTCCGGCGGAGCGCCCAATTCGCTCAAGCGGGCGGTGACGCTGGCCAGCTGCGGCGTCAGCGCTTCGGTGGCCGCGTCGGCCTTGGATTGGATATCGAGGGCGTCGCCGCGTTGCTTGACCAGCGCGGCATCATCGGTTTCGTCGCTGATGTGCTTGCGGATCTCATCGATCTGCTTGCGGGCGGCGGCCAGCAGCGTTTCGGTTTCCGCGGGGTTCTGCGGCGGCGCGGCGTAGGCGGCCGACAAGCAAAACGACAACATCATCGCCGCGATCAGGGCGGCGAACCAGGACGTGCGCCAGTGGCGGGCGCTGGCCAGAAACAGGGCAGGGATGTGGTTCATATTCCGGGGGGCGAGACACTCGCGTCGAGGCGGCAGCATAACAAGCCGTGGCCCGGCCCGTTGCAACAAAAATCACGCTACGTCCCTGGTTTTTGATGCGGCGGATGGTGGCGGTGGGGGCGGCCGGGTGCCGGGCGAGAAACAGGGTCGGGTCTGTGGGACTCGCTGGGCGCGGTCGATGCCCGGCCGGCCCTGCGTAAATCCGCTTACCAGGCCAACGTTTGGATTCAACTGCGGCGCGGCGCCAGGCCTCGTGCGACCGGCTTTTTGGGCTTGCCCAGCACCGCGTCGCACACGTCCAGCCACGCCCGCGCGGCGAACGACAGGTAGCCCGATTGCAGCCAGATATGGCCCACTTCCCACTGCATGCCGGACTTGGCCAGCTTGGCGGTGCTCAGGCCGCGCGTTTTCATGCGCTGCATCAGGGGTTCGGGCAGCAGCGCCACGCCCAGCCCGGCCGACGCCATCGCCACCAGGAAGTCCCAATGCGCGCTCTGGGCGGCGATGCTGGGTTGAAACCCGGCGTCGGCAAAGGCCTGGCGTAGTCGCCGCGTGATGGCGAAGTCATCGGTGGGAATCAGCAGCCGCGCATCGCGCAGCGCATTGAGCGGCAGGGAAGTCTTGCCGGCCCATGGCGCATCTGGCGGGCCGATCACCCAGATCGGGTAGCTGCCAAAGGGCTGCGCGGCCATTCCGCCGTCGGGCGCAATCGGCAAAATGGTCGCGCCGACTTCGAGTTCGCCGCTGGCCACCAGGCCTTCTACGGCTTGCCCCGTGCCCTCGCGCAAGGTCAGGTGTATGCCGGGATGCAATTCCCGGAAGCGCTTGACGACCGGCGTGAACAGCAGATTGATCATGGGAGGAATGCCGACTTCCAGCGCGCCTCGCCGCAGGTCGGCGGTCTGGCGCATTTCTTCGTTCAGTTGCCGCATGGTGTCCAAGACCTGCAAACCGCGTTGGTACATGACGCGGCCGGTGTCGGTGGGCCGGGCGGTGTGTCCATCGCGGATCAAGAGCGGCGTGCCGGCTTCTTCTTCCAGCTGGCGAATCATCTTGCTGACGGTGGACTGCGTCACGAACAGGGTTTTGGCGGCCTGCGTGAAGCTGGCGTGTCTGACGGTTTCCACGAAATACCGCAATGCGCGCACGTCCATGGCGGCAGGCTCCCGGCGCTTGCGCGCGCAATGACAATTCAAACGATGAAAAAAACGACTGATTCGCATGATTTTAAGTCATTACGAGATTTAAGCGCGCCTTCCTATACTGCGGAAAATTCGTCGCGGGGCAGGCGTGCGCTTGCTTCGGGACATCGGGAAACGCCGCGTCAGACGGCGCCCGGACGCGCAATGACGTCATCGCCGCGTCCGGCCGCAAGCCGCTGGCCTTTAAATCTGGAGACACCATGCATCTCGACCGTATTCGCCATCCCGGGCTGCTCGACAAGATCACGTCCGCCGACAAGGCGGCACTGCTGGTCAAGGACGGCATGACTGTGGGAATGAGCGGGTTCACGCGCGCAGGCGACTGTAAATCCGTGCCGGCCGCCCTGGCCCGCCGCGCCGAGCGCGAGCCGCTTGCGATCACGCTGATCACGGGCGCGTCGTTGGGACATGACACCGACAAGATGCTGGCGCAGGCCAATGCGTTGACGCGCCGCATGCCGTTCCAGGTCGACACCACGTTGCGGCGCAAGATCAATCAGGGCGACATTGCCTTCATCGACCAGCATCTGTCCGAAACCGTGGAGCAATTGCGCGCCGGGCATCTGGGGCCGATCAACGTTGCCATCATCGAAGCGGCCGCCATTACGGAGACGGGCGGCATCGTGCCGACGATGTCGGTGGGTAATTCCGCATCGTTCGCGCGCCAGGCCGACAAGATCATCATCGAGCTGAACGTCGGCGTGCCGGCAGCCATCGAAGGATTGCACGACATCTATGAACCGGCGGACCGCCCCGCGCGTCAGCCCATCGGCTTGGTGTCGCCCGACCAGCGCATCGGTCAACCGTTTATCGAAGTCGACCCGGACAAGATCGCGGCGATTGTGATCACGCACGAGCCGGACAGCCCGTCCAATGCCTTGCCGCCCGACGACGAAACCAATGCGATCGCCGGCCACATCAATACGTTCCTGCGCGCGGAAGTTGACGCCGGTCGCCTGAGCAATGCGCTGCTGCCTTTGCAGGCGGGCATCGGAACCATCGCCAACGCCGTGCTGCATGGGTTCGAGTCGTCGGACTTCGAGCAATTGACGATGTACTCGGAAGTGCTGCAAGACAGCGCCATCGAGCTGCTGGATCAGGGCAAATTGGCGTTCGCGTCGGCCTCGTCGATTACCGTGTCCAAGCCGGTGTACGACAAGATCCTGGCGAACCTCGCGCATTATCGAGAGCGCATCGTGTTGCGTCCGCAAGAGATCAGCAACGCGCCGGAAATCGTTCGCCGCTTGGGCATCATCGCCATCAACACCGCTTTAGAGTTCGATATTTACGGCAACGTGAATTCCACGCATGTCGGCGGCACGCACATGATGAACGGGATTGGCGGCTCGGGCGATTTCGCGCGCAACGCACATCTGGCCATTTTCGTGTCGAAGTCGATGGCCAAGAACGGCGATATTTCAAGCGTTGTGCCGATGGTGTCCCACGTGGACCACACGGAGCACGATGTGGACGTGCTGGTCACGGAGTGCGGCCTGGCCGACCTGCGCGGACTGGCGCCGCGTGAACGCGCGCGCGCCATCATCCAGCATTGCGTGCATCCGTCCTACCGTGCGGCGCTGCAAGATTATTTCGACCGTGCTTGCCAACGCGGCGGGCAAACCCCGCATCTGCTGGAAGAGGCGTTCTCGTGGCACCAGCGTTTTAACGAAACGGATTCGATGCACGCTGATAAGCCGGCCACGCGCAAGGCGGCTTGAATTTGATTCAGGGTTCGCCTGCGGCCGGTTCGCCGTCCCTGTCGGGGATCGGCGTGACCAGGGCGCAGCGCGAACGCTCCAGCTCTTCGTGCAGCCACTCTTTCAGCGCGACCAGCGGCGCCCAGTCGCGCAGGCTGGGCGGGTAAACCAAGTGATAGGTTTGCGTCTGTTCATAATGGACGCTCATTGGCGACACGCGCACCAGCCGGCCCGCGCATAGCGCATCGGCCGCGAGCAACTCACGGCCCAGGGTGATTCCCAATCCTTGCTCGGCGGCTTGCAGCATCATGCTGGCGTCGTTGAACGTTGCCACCGGGGTAACGGGCGTGTTCAGGCCTGCCGCGTTGAACCAGTGTTGCCACATTTCGCGTTCACCCAGTAAGGGCTGGCGGGCTAGCGTTTCGGGCGAGTTGTCTTCAAGCGAGGCCGCCGTTTCCGGCGAGGCCAGCGCAATCAAAGGCAGGGGCATGTCGAACAGCGGTTCGGATTCGACGCCCGCCCACGGGCCACGGCCAAATCTCAAGGCGGCATGAAAGCCGTCCCGCACCAGATCGACTACTTGCTGAGAAGTCTCGATCTCCAGCGACACCCCCGGGTTGCGGGCGCGCCACCGCGCCATGCGCGGCAGTAGCCATCGCTGCGCAAATGAGGGCAGCACCGACACGCGCATCCGTTGTTCGCTGCCGGTGGCCGAGGCGGCAGCGGCCATCACGCCTTCATCCAGCAGCGCCAGCGCGCTTTGGACACTGCACAGCAGCGCGGCGCCCGCGCTGTTCAAGACGATGCCGCGCCCGCTGCGTTCGAACAGCGGAAATCCCAGCTGTTCCTCCAATCCTTTGATCTGCTGGCTGACCGCGCTGTGCGTCAGATGCAGGCGTTCGGCGGCGGCGCGCAGGTTCTGGAGTTCGGCCACGGCACGAAAAGCGGGCAGGGTATTAAGAGGCAGGCGCATGGGGGGAAATATCGGTCAGCGGAGTAATGGTTAGCTTAACTAACCATTATGTGGAAAACAATTGGATTTTCATGCGGTGTTTGGGCGATTACGCTTACCAAAACTTCAGTCCTTATCAAGGAGACCGCCATGTCTGCCCCAGTTTTCCCCGCATCCTCGCATTATGAAGCCGCAGCGTCAGGTCGGCCGGCACACTTGCCGGCGGGCGCCGGGTTGTTTTCGCTGCTGTGGGCCGCCTTTCGTCAGTGGCGGCTTCAGTCGCGCCTGCGCAATCTGGCCGCGGAAATGGATCCGCGCATCATGCGGGACATGGGTGTCCCGGATTGGTTGATCTCCGAAAGCACGGCGGAGCGCCAGTTGGCCCGTCTGCGCGACGTGGACTACTTGCGCTGGTGAGGTGGGAGCCGGAAATCTTCCCTCTGACGCTCAACGACAACCCCCTCTATATATAGAGGGCGCGATGTCGCGGCGCTTCTCTCTCTATATAGAGGGGCAGGCGACGGGGGCACGATCTTCTCGCGCTACCGCCATATATTTGCGTCGCCGTCATGACAGGCGCAAAACTTGTGCTATAGTCTCGCTCCTTCGCAGTTCAGACACTTTGAACCGCGAAGACAAGACAGCGCAACAGGCCACACGGCAGTGATCCGCAAGGAAATCTACCCAGCGTGCCGCCAAGCAGCCAGGAATGGCAGCGAAGCGGTTATTGCATGGATTGCAGCGAATTAGGCAAAAGCCAGTTGCGCAATCTGCAAAAATCGTGCTATAGTCTTGGGCTTGGCTGGTGATGAGGATTAAGGGTTTACCCGGATCAACATTGCAAGCCACCTGAGCAGTAACCGACCTCTGGTTTCCAGAGTCGCCAAAAGCGAAAGCGAGCGGCGGGGTTGCAAGATAGGATGCAAATTAGGCAAGAGCCGGTTGCATAATCTGCAAAAGTCGTGTTATAGTTTCAGGCTTGGCGGTTGCCGAAAACTTAGGGTTTACCCGAATGGGTGGTTCTGATGTTTCGATAGCTGCTAAAGAGAGCAGACCTGAAGAGGTCGCCGGCAAGAAAGCAAGGGTGCGAAAGCAAACGACGCTGACTTGACAAGCGATAAAAACTTCTTCATAATCTCGCCTCTCTGCTGCTGAAAACAGCAAGCGCTGCAAGGCAAAACGCCGAACAGCGTAGCAGTAAGAAGTACCGAATTTGCAGTACCGCTCTTTAACAATTAAACAACCGATAAGTGTGGGCGCTTGATGCGATGCACTTGTGATTTCGGGCCTGGGGTTAAACTTGGTCTCGGATCACAAGCACAATG
>NZ_BCTK01000007.1 GCF_001571245.1 Achromobacter piechaudii NBRC 102461
CCGTCAGCGTGACGGTCTCCGCGGTGGTGGACATTGCCAACGACTCGGTGACGACCAACGAAGACACCCTGCTCAACATCAACGTCAACGCCAACGACACCTTCGAGAACGCGGGCCATACCATCACGGCCATCGACGGCAACGCCATCGTGGCCGGCGCGCAGGTTGCGGTGGCCAACGGCACGGTCTTGTTGCGGGCCGACGGCACCTTGGACTTCACGCCCACGGCCAACTACAACGGCTCGACCAGCTTTACCTACACGGTGACCTCTGGCGGCGCAGTTGAGACGGCCACGGTGACGGTGGTTGTCGCATCGGTGCCTGATGCCCCGATGACGGTGGACCCTGCTGTTCCGGGTCAGACCTTCGACCCGGCCACGGGCAACTACGCCACCAGCACCACCGAAGACACGGCGGTGACCGGCCAGGTCTTGGCGACGGATGGCGATGGCGACCCGCTGACCTACGGCGTGGGCACCGCGCCTGCGCACGGCACGGTAACCGTCAACGCTACGACCGGCGCGTACACCTACACGCCGACGGCGGACTACTACGGTTCGGACAGCTTCATCATCAGCATCGATGACGGGACCGGCCATGTGACGTCGTCTACGGTCAGTGTGACGGTGTCGGCGGTGGTGGATATTGCCAACGATACGGTGACGACCAACGAAGACACCCCGGTCAACATCAACGTCAACGCCAACGACTCGTTCGAGAACGCAGGGCATACCATTACCGCGATTGACGGCAACGCCATCGTGGTCGGTACGCCGGTGGCGGTCGCGAATGGGATGGTCACGCTCAAGGCTGACGGCACGCTGGACTTTGCACCGGCCGCCAACTACAACGGCTCGACCAGTTTCACCTATACGGTGAGCTCGGGTGGTGTCGATGAAACGGCGACGGTAACGGTCAGCATCACGGCCGTGCCGGATGCGCCGATGACGGTAGATCCTGCGGTTCCGGGTCAGACCTTCAATTCGGCGACGGGCAACTACGCTACGACCACCAATGAGGACACAGCTGTTACCGGCCAGGTCTTGGCGACCGATGGCGACGGCGACCCGCTGGCCTACAGCGTGGGTACTGCGCCTGCGCATGGCACGGTGACGGTCAATGCAGCGACCGGCGCCTACACCTACACGCCGACGGCGGACTACTACGGCAGCGACAGCTTCGTCGTGGCGATCTCTGACGGCACGGGCCAGGTGACCCTGTCCACGGTGAGCGTGACGGTCTCTGCGGTGGTGGACATTGCGAACGACTCGGTGACGACCAACGAAGACACGACGGTCAACATCAATGTCAACGCCAATGACTCGTTCGAGAATGCAGGGCATACCATCACCGCGGTTGACGGCAACGCCGTCGTGGTTGGAACGCCGGTGGCGGTCGCGAACGGCATGGTGACGCTCAAGGCCGACGGCACTCTCGACTTCGCGCCGACCGCCAACTACAACGGCTCGACCAGCTTCACCTACACGGTGACTTCTGGTGGCGCGGTTGAAACGGCGACGGTCAGCATTACGGTGACGGCGGTTCCGGACGCGCCGATGACGGTGGATCCGGCAGTCCCGGGTCAGACTTTCGATTCGGCCACCGGCAACTATGCGGTGAGCACGACGGAGGATGCAGCAGTCAGCGGCCAGGTTTCGGCAGTCGATGGCGATGGTGACCCGCTGGCCTACAGCGTGGGCACGCCGCCCGCGCACGGCTCGGTGACGATCGATCCCACGACCGGCGCTTACACCTACACGCCGACGGCGGACTACTACGGCAGCGACAGCTTCGTGGTGGCGATCAACGACGGCACGGGCAATATCACGTTGTCCACGGTCAGCGTGACGGTGTCGGCGGTGGTGGATATCGCCAACGATACGGTGACGACCAACGAAGACACGCCGGTCAACATCGCCGTCAATGCCAACGATTCGTTCGAGAACGCCGGGCATTCCATCACCGCGATTGACGGCAACGCCATCGTGGTCGGTACACCGGTTGCGGTTGCGAACGGGATGGTCACGCTGAAGGCCGATGGCACGCTGGACTTCGCGCCGGCCGCCAACTTCAACGGTTCCACCAGCTTCACCTACACGGTGACCTCGGGTGGCGTCGATGAAACGGCCACGGTCAGCATCACGGTGACGGCGGTTGCCGATGCCCCGATGACGGTGGACCCGGCAGTTCCCGGCCAGACCTTCGATTCGGCGACCGGCAACTACGCCACCACCACGACGGAAGACACGGCTGTTACCGGTCAGGTTTCGGCAGTCGATGGCGATGGCGACCCGCTGGCTTACAGCGTGGGCACTGCGCCCGCGCATGGCACGGTGACGGTCAATGCAGCGACCGGCGCCTACACCTACACGCCAACGGCTGACTACTACGGCAGCGACAGCTTCGTGGTGGCGATCTCTGACGGTACGGGCCAGGTGACCCTGTCCACGGTAAGCGTGACGGTGTCGGCGGTGGTGGATATCGCCGACGACACGGTGACGACCAATGAGGATACGACGGTCAACATCAACGTCAACGCCAACGACACGTTCGAGAACGCGGGGCATACCATTACCGCGATTGACGGCAACGCCATCGTGGTCGGTACACCGGTTGCGGTTGCGAACGGGATGGTGACGCTCAAGGCCGATGGCACTCTGGACTTCGCACCCGCTGCCAACTACAACGGTTCCACCAGCTTCACCTACACGGTGACCTCTGGCGGTGCAGTTGAGACGGCGACGGACAGCATCACGGTGACGGCGGTGCCCGATGCGCCGATGACGGTGGACCCCGCGGTTCCGGGTCAGACCTTCGATTCGGCGACGGGCAACTACGCCACCACCACGACCGAGGACACGGCGGTCAATGGCCAGGTGTCGGCAGTGGATGGCGATGGCGATCCGTTGGCGTACAGCGTCGGCACCGCGCCCACGCACGGTACGGTGACGGTCAACGCCACGACGGGTGCTTACACCTACACCCCGACGGCCGACTACTACGGTAGCGACAGCTTCGTGGTGGCAATCAATGACGGCACCGGCAACATCACGTTGTCCACCGTCAACGTCACGGTCTCGGCAGTGGTGGATATCGCCAACGACTCGATAACGACCAACGAAGACACCCCGGTCAACATCAACGTCAACGCCAACGACACGTTCGAGAACGCTGGGCACACCATCACCGCGATTGACGGCAACGCCATCGTGGTCGGTACGCCGGTGGCGGTCGCCAACGGGATGGTCACGCTGAAAGCCGATGGCACGCTCGACTTCGCGCCGACTGCCAACTACAACGGTTCCACCAGCTTCACCTACACGGTGACCTCTGGCGGGGTCGATGAAACGGCCACCGTCAGCATCACGGTGACGGCGGTTCCCGATGCGCCGATGGTGGTAGACCCGGCAGTTCCCGGCCAGACCTTCGATTCGGCTACTGGCAGCTATGCGGTGAGCACGACGGAGGATGTAGCGGTCAGCGGTCAGGTCTCGGCGGTGGACGGTGACGGCGACCCCTTGGCCTACAGCGTGGGCACTGCGCCCGCGCATGGCACGGTAACGGTCAATGCAGCGACCGGCGCCTACACCTACACGCCGACGGCGGACTACTACGGCAGCGACAGCTTCGTGGTCGCGATCAACGACGGCACGGGCAACATCACCTTGTCGACCGTCAACGTCACGGTCTCGGCCGTGGTGGATATCGCCAACGACGCGGTGACGACCAACGAAGACACGACGGTCAACATCAACGTCAACGCCAACGACAACTTCGAGAACGTCGGTCACGCCATCACGGCAATCGATGGCAACGCGGTGGTCGTGGGAACGCCGGTCGCGGTGGCCAACGGGATGGTCACCCTGAAAGCCGATGGCACGCTCGACTTCGCGCCGACGGCCAACTACAACGGTTCCACCAGCTTCACCTACACGGTGACATCGGGTGGCGCAGTTGAAACGGCGACCGTCAGCATCACGGTGACGGCGGTTCCTGATGCGCCGATGACGGTGGATCCTGCGGTTCCGGGTCAGACCTTCAATTCGGCGACGGGCAACTACGCCACCACCACGACCGAGGACACGGCGGTCAATGGCCAGGTGTCGGCAGTCGACGGCGATGGCGACCCGCTGGCCTACAGCGTCGGTACTGCGCCAGCCCATGGCACGGTAACCGTCAATGCAACGACTGGCGTCTACACCTACACCCCGACGGCGGACTACTACGGCAACGACAGCTTCGTAGTGGCAATCGATGACGGCACGGGCAACATCACGTTGTCCACCGTCAACGTCACGGTCTCGGCAGTGGTGGATATCGCCAACGACTCGATAACGACCAACGAGGACACGTCGGTCAACATCGCGGTCAACGGCAATGACACCTTCGAGAACGCGGGCCACACGATCACGGCCATCGACGGCAATGCAGTTGTCGTCGGGACGCCTGTCGCGGTCGCCAACGGCATGGTCACACTCAAAGCCGATGGAACCTTGGACTTTGCGCCAACCGCCAACTACAACGGCACGACCAGCTTCACCTACACGGTGACTTCTGGCGGCGCAGTTGAAACGGCGACCGTCAACATCACGGTAACGGCGGTGCCCGATGTACCGATGACGGTGGACCCGGCTATCCCCGGCCAGACCTTCAATCCGGCCACGGGCAACTACGCCACCAGCACCACCGAAGACACGGCCGTCAATGGCCAGGTCTCGGCGGTAGATGGCGATGGCGACCCGCTGGCCTACAGCTTGAGCACCGGGCCGGCACATGGCACGGTGACGGTCAACGCCGCCACGGGGGCCTACACCTACACGCCGACCGCTGACTACAACGGCGCCGACAGTTTCGTCATCAGCATCAACGACGGTACGGGCAACGTGGTGCACTCGACGGTCAGCGTGACGGTGGCGGCGGTGGCGGATATCGCCAACGACGCCGTGACGACCAACGAGGACACGACGGTCATCATCGCCGTCAACGCCAACGATACGTTCGAGAACGCGGGGCACGTCGTCACGGCCATCGATGGCCAGGGCATCACGGTGGGCTCATCGGTAGCGGTCGCGAACGGCTCGGTAGTGTTGAGGGCAGACGGCACCTTGGCCTTCACGCCGGGCGCCAACTTCAATGGGGCCACCAGCTTTACCTACACGGTGACCTCGGGCGGCGTGACCGAGACGGCAACGGCGAGCATCAACGTGACGTCCGTCAATGACGTCCCGGTCCTGGGCACCACGCGGGTGGGCGGCCAGGTGTTCGATCCGGCAACGGGCGAGTACACCATTCAAACCACGGAGGACACACCTGCGGTCGCGGTGGTGGGAGCGGTGGACGCCGATGGCGACCCGCTGCACTACACGGTCAGCACCCTGCCCGCGCATGGCGTGGTGACGATCAATGCCACCACCGGCGCGTATGTGTACACGCCCACCGGTGACTACAACGGCAACGACCGCTTCGTGGTGACCATCGCCGATGGCAGCGGCGGTTCGGTGCAGGCGGTGGTGAACGTCGTTATCTCGGCGGTGGCAGATATCACCAACGACACGGTCAGCACCAACGAGGACACGACGGTCAACATCGCCGTCAATGGCAACGACACGTTCGAGAATGCCGGACATGTCGTAACCGCCATCGATGGCCATGCGGTCGCGGTCGGCGTCCCGGTTCTGGTGGGCAACGGTTCGGTGACGTTGAGGGCCGATGGCAGCCTGGACTTCTCGCCAGCGGCCAACTACAACGGCACGACCAGCTTCACCTACACCGTGAGCTCGGGTGGCGTGAACGAGACGGCCACCGTTACGGTGAACGTCGCGGCGGTGAACGATAGTCCGGTCGTGCCGGGAGGCTCGGTGGATCTGCCGCTGGCCAATGGCGTGGACGTACCGGCCAGCCAGGGCTTGCTGGTCGGCGCGACGGATGCCGATGGCGATCCCTTGCGCGTCACCCAGATCAGCGTGGACGGTGTGGCAGGAAGCTCGCCAGCCGGTACGCCGATCGTGGTGCCGGGTCGGGGCACCTTGCTGGTCCGGGCAGACGGCAGCTACGTCTTCACGCCATCCTCGGGCTTCGTGGGTGACCTGATCGTGCACTACACGGTCAGCGACGGCAACGGCGGACTGACCGAAGCAACCATCCGCTTGCACAACACCTACATCCCGCGGTTCATGGAGCCGGATGATCCGTTCCTCTTCTTCTCGTTGCCGGGTACGGGCGAGGCGGGCGCGGGTGGCTACGGTGGTCCGCTGGCAAGCCAGGCGGAGTCGCTGTTGATCCAGGCCGTCAATGGCTTGGATTCGCTGAACGGCACGCCGGACCTGACGGAAGCGGGAACTGGCGCGGTGTTGGCGGCGGTCGATGGTGTCAACAGCCTGGACAGCCTGGGCTCGTTCAAGACCCAGGGGGCCGTGCTGCAAGCCGTCAACGATATCGCTCCGCTGCGAGGCTCGGACGGTTTGGGTGCGCGAGGCGGCCTGCATCATCTGCTGGGATCCGCGCTGGGTGGCGGCTTGGCGGATGGTCAGTCGGTGTTGTCGACCCTGCCGCTGGGTGGCGGATTGCAGCTGGACCTGTTGGGACGCGGCGATCAGCTGTTCTTCATCATCAACGGAGGAGTCGGGGCGGCGGGCATGCGCATCACGCTGGCCAACGGGGCGGCATTGCCCGATTGGGTGCAGACGGATGGGCGTGGCGTCCTGGTGATCAACCGTCCGGCAGGCATGGAATCCCTGAGCCTGCGCCTGACGCCGCAGTCAGGTCCGGGAGCAGGCGTGGGCCGGGTGATCTCGCTGGACTTCCTGTCGGGCACGATGCGTGAGTTGCGCGCGCCGGAGCAGCCTGCCCAGCGGCCGGAAACCCGGACCGAAGTCCGGCCCGAAACCGGCCCCGAAACCCGACCCGAAACCCGTGCTGAAATCCGGCCCGGAGCGGGGGCTGCCATGCCGGTACGGCTGGCCGGTGCGCCTTTCTCGACGCAACTGGCAGAGGCCGCCAGCCAGCATGACGTGGAGGACGCCGCGTTGATGGATCTGCTGAACTGATCCCCGGACGCGGCCAAGGCGGGCGGGCGCGAGCCAGCCCGCCTTGTTGCGTTCAGACAGGTAGGGTGGGCAAGGGATCGCCAGCGCCAGTGCGTTCGGTGATGAGCTTGTAGTGCTGGGGGCTGCGATGCTTGGCGAAGTTGAAGACGTGTTCGCGGAAGGTCTGGCCCATGGCCAGGTCGATGCGGGCCGTGATGACTTCGTCTTCCTCGCCGCTGGAACGCGCGACGATTTCTCCGGAGGGCGCCACGATCATCGAGCTGCCGATCATGTGGTGGCCGTCTTCATGGCCGCACTTGGCGGCCGCGCCGACCCACACCGCGTTCTGGTAGGCGCTGGCCTGCAAGACGATCTCGTGCGTAGTCGTGCGCAGGTGCGCGGGCTCGTTCCAGTGGATGTTCAGCGACGGCGTGTTGTAGCCCAGCACGATGAGCTCGGCGCTTTGCAACGACATCACGCGATAGGTCTCGGGCCAGCGGCGGTCGTTGCACAGGCACATGCCGATCTTGACGTCGTTGGTTTCCCATACGCCAAAGCCCAGGTCGCCGACTTCGAAGAACTTCTTCTCCAGATGCTGGAACGGCGCGCCGACCTTGTGATC
Organism: Achromobacter piechaudii NBRC 102461; assembly: GCF_001571245.1. Taxonomy (GTDB): domain Bacteria; phylum Pseudomonadota; class Gammaproteobacteria; order Burkholderiales; family Burkholderiaceae_B; genus Achromobacter; species Achromobacter piechaudii. The sequence goes on from NZ_BCTK01000007.1 coordinate 7,648, forward strand.
GGAATGGCCGGGCAGATGGATCTTGCGGTACTTGCCGATGATCTTTGCGCTGCGGTCCACCAGGATGGCGGTGTTGAATTGCCGGCCTTCCGGCGTCAGCTCTGCGTAGCCCAGGTAAAAGCCGATGCCCAGTTCGCGGGCCGTGTCGAACAGCGGCTGCACGTCGGCGTTGGGCATGGATTTTTCAAAGAAGCGATCCACGGCCTCGCTGTCTTCCATCCAGTAGCGGGGAAAGAAGGTCGTCAGCGCCAGCTCCGGAAAGACGACGAATTCCGCCTGGCGGGCGGCGGCCTCGCGCATCATCTCGACCATGCGGCGCACGACGACGGCGCGGCTGTCGGCCAGGTTCACGGCGCCCATCTGGGCGACCGCCAGGCCCATTTTGCGGGAGGGGGTGGTGTTGCTCACGGTGTCTATCTCCAGGTGCGCTTGCCGCGCTGCTCGCGGTTGAAGGCGCAAGCATGCACGCGCTGGCGCCGTTGCGAAAGCGCGCACGGCGGGGCGGCCGGGCCGCTGGCTTGCAACGCTAAGTGGCTGATTGGACTGGGGATTCAGCTTGCGGCCGGGCGCAGGTCAGGGCCTCGCGCATAACGTCGCATCATGGACGCCATGCAAAGTTATATATCGGGTTTACCCTTATCCGACAGGCAGGCGCAGCGGGCTCAGATGGCTTTGAAGGTCTTCAGATGAATGCTGGTCTCGGTGGCCGAGATGCCCTTGAGCGTGCGCAGCCGGTCCAGCACTTCGGACAGTTGATCGATGGTGGGCACGCGCAGCTCGGCCAGCAGGTCCCAGCGCCCGTTGGTGTCGTGCAGGCCGGCCACGCTGGGTTCGCCCATCAGCAGGTTCACGATCTTGCGGGTTTCGTGGCCTTCAACGGCGATGCTCATCCACGCCACGATGTCATCGGTTTCGGACTCGGGGCGCAGGCGCACGGTATAACCGACGATGACGCCGCGCTCTTCGAGTTTGCGGATGCGGTTGTCGATGGTGCCGCGCGACACGTCCAGCTTCTTGGCCAGCGTCGCGATCGACAGGCGGGCATTGGCGCGCAGCAGTCCAAGCAGGCTTTGGTCTAGCGTGTCCATTGTGAAAAGTGCCAACCCGTGCTGTCAAAGTGCCAGAATCTTAGCGTTTCGTGTTGAATGTTGTCACTATGAATTGATTTGGGCATCGGCCAGAATTTCCTTTCCATAACAAGGGGAGAAAAAGATGACGACATTGCTGACGACCTCGGACGTCGCCCACATCGTGGCCCGGCAAGGCGCTCGCGCCGTCTTCACGGAGCTGCTGGACTATGTGCTGGCGGACTTTTTGCGATGGCAGGAATTCGACAAGTGCGCGCGCCTGGCCAGTCATTCCCCCACCGGCGTCATCGAACTGATGCCTACCGCCGATAGCGAGCTCTACAGCTTCAAGTTCGTGAACGGCCACCCTGGCAATCCCCACACCGGCCTGTCCACCGTGATGGCCTTTGGCGCGCTGGCGCAGGTCAGCACGGGCGAACCGCTCCTGATCAGCGAGTTGACGCTGACCACCGCGCTTCGCACCGCCGTGACGTCGGCGCTGGCCGCACGCGCGCTGGCCCGGCCCGAGTCCCGGTCGATGGCGTTGATCGGCAATGGCTCCCAGGCGGAATTCCAGGCGCTGGCGTTTCATCATGTGCTGGGCATCGACCTGCTGCACGTGCATGACGTGGATGCACAGGCCACCCGCAAGCTGCAAGCGAACCTGGCGGCTGTCGCGCCGTCATTGCGCGTGGTGGCCTTCGGCAGCACTGCGCAGGCCGTCAAGGGCGTGGACATCGTCACCACCGTCACCGCCGACAAGGCCTACGTCACCATCCTGACCCCCGACATGGTCGAACCCGGCATGCATATCAACGCCGTAGGCGGCGACTGCCCGGGCAAGACCGAACTGCATGCCGACGTGTTGCGCCTGGGCCCCGTCTTCGTCGAATACGAACCGCAGACGCGCATCGAGGGCGACCTCCAGCAAATGCCCGCCGACTTTCCCGTGACCGAACTGTGGCGCGTGCTGACGGGCCAGTCGCCCGGCCGCCAGGGCGCTGGTGACGTGACGATCTTCGATTCGGTGGGCTTCGCGCTGGAAGACTTTTCCGCCTTGCGCTGGCTGCGCGACAACGCCGCCCGGCTGGGCATCGGCGCGCGCATCGAAGTGGCGCCGCAGTTGAACGATCCCAAGAATCTCTTTGATGTGGTGCGCGCCGCCGCGAACGCGAAGGCCACGCCCGGGCAGGCGTAGCGCCGAGGGTGGATTCGCCAAAATGCGACGCCGGGCTAGGGCGCCGGGATCTTTTTCTATTGGGATAAGGCGGATGCGGTTACATTGCCTTACGCGCAGGCGCTCCGATCGAGAGACGCCGCCAGTGCCCACCCCCTTCCCCGTCGATGTCACGAATCCGAACCGCGGCTGCCGTCCTGCTGATGTCGTCCCTGGGCTTTCTGGCGGGCCTGACCGGCGGACGCTTGTTCGACCTGAATCAGGTCGATGACCAGCTTGCCGGCCACAATTCCCGCTTGCTGGCGCACGCCATGCGCGTGGCCCATGAAAGCCGTCGCCTGATCGACGCCGCCACGCACGCCACCGACCTGTGTTCGCCGTCCGACGTGGCCACTTTGCGGGTGCTGCTGTTCAACGCCACCTTCCTGCGAGATGTCGGCCGGCTGCGCGACGGCATGCTGGTGTGCTCGGCCGCCTGGGGCGTGCTCCAGACCCCGCACGCACTGCCGCCCGCCGCCTTCGCCACGCGCAATGGCGTCAGGTTGTGGGTGGGTGCGGCCAACATCATGGACCGCCGCATCATCGGCGACATGGCGGCGCAAAACAATGTGGTGGTGTTCACCGCGCCGGGCGCGTTCGACGGCTTCCCGGAACCGGGCGCCGGCATCGACGCCAAGCTGATCACCCGCGATGGGCGGCACGTCTACCGGCGCTTCGGGCGCATCGACGGGCTGGACCTGCAAGACGGCCAGGCGCCCGCAAATTACAGCCTGCGCGCCGAACGCGTCATCGCCGAGTGTGCAGACGAGCCCGGTTCGCCGGACATCTGCGCGGTGTCGCGCACGTTTGCCCACGGGTGGTTCGGCCTGCCGGCCTTGATCCTGGCCTGCACCGGCGCATTGACGGGCGGGCTGCTGGCGGGTCTGTGCGTGCTATGGCGGCAACAGTCCAAGAGCGATCGCAGCGCTTTGCGCCGTGCGATCCGGCGCGGCGAATTGCAAGTGTGCTATCAGCCGTTGCGCGAGCTGGCCACGCGCCGGCTGGTGGGTGTCGAAGCGCTGGCGCGGTGGCGCACGTGCGACGGGCAGGACGTGCCTCCGGCAAGCTTCGTGCCGATGGCCGAAGACATAGGCCTGGGCCGCGAGCTGTCACGGCGAGTCACTGAAAAGGCGCTGCGTGAATTGTCCGCCCGGCTGCGCGCGAACACCGAGTTCTACGTCAGCATCAACGTATCGGCGCAAGACCTGCAGGACGACGCCTACTCGGACTTCCTGCTGCGCATGGTGAACGACCAAGGCATCGCGCCGCGCCGGGTGGCGCTGGAGATCACCGAAGGCACGCCGCTGTCCGACGCCCCGGTGCTGTCCACGATCCGCGCATTGCGCCGTCAGGGTTTCCGGATCCTGATCGATGACTTCGGCACGGGCAATTCAAACCTGAACTACCTGGCCGAGATACAGGCAGACGCCATCAAGCTGGACCGCCGCTTCACCCAGGCTATCGGCACGGATCAGGCGGGCACGCTGATCATCGACCATGTTGTGGATATCTCGCGCGAGCTGGGTTTGGGGCTGATTGTCGAGGGCATCGAAACCGAAGCGCAGGCGCAATACCTGGCACAGCGCCAGCCCGCGACCATCGGTCAGGGCTGGCTATTGGGGCGCGCCGTGCCCGCAGAGGATGTTCCGGGCGCATAGCGCCCGGGAACGGCGCTTCGGCGTCACGCCGGGGTTACGCGTGCCGGGGCGCGTCGGTGGGAGGCGTGCCGTCGTGGAACATCGCCTTCAACTGCGTGCGCAGTTCGGGCGAGTCGGCATGTTTGTGGACGGTGGTGGCATGCTGCACAGCGGCTTCGAGCAGTTCATTTTCGGAATCTGCGGCCAAGGCCACCGAGCAATTCATTTCGCTCGGGTACTCCCGGCAGTCGATGTATTTGCGGGTCATGATTGTCTCCTTGCGCAGCGCCCGGGGGGCGCTTGCGGCAATGGCACATCCGACGCGCGGCATGCGGTGGCATCGGGCAGGATGGCGCGTCGCAGCGCACCCGATGATTGGAAAAGTATAGATCCGGACGCTACGCCGTTTCATCTGGCGGTGCGTCGTGCGACACCGGCCGGCCCAGCAGGTATCCCTGGAAGTGCGAGCAGCCCTCCTGCGTCAGCCGGTCCAGCTGCGCCGCGGTTTCGACCCCTTCGGCGGTGGTGGGTATGTCCAGGCTGCGGCCGATGCCGTTGATGGCGCGGATGATGGCCAGCGCTTCCTTGCTGGACTCGACGTCCTGCGTGAACGACTTGTCGATCTTGATCTTGTCGAAGTCGAACGAGCGCAGATAGCCCAGCGACGAATAGCCCGTGCCGAAGTCGTCCAGCGCCACCTTCACGCCCAGCGCCTTCAAGCGGTTGAGCGTATTCAGATTGGTGGCCGAATTGGCCAGCAGCACCGACTCGGTGATTTCCAGCTCCAGCCGCCGCGCCGGCAGGCCGGACGTGGACAGCGCCGACTCCACCAGCGATACCAGCGCGCTGTTGGTGAACTGGCTGGCCGACAGGTTCACCGCCACCGTTTCGTGGTCGTCCCAGCGCATGGCTTCGTGGCAGGCCTCGTGCAAGGTGAAGGCGCCCAACTCGTGGATCAGCCCGGTTTCCTCGGCGATGGGGATGAAGTCGCTGGGCATGATCAGGCCCTTGACCGGGTGCTGCCAGCGCATCAGCGCCTCGCGCCCCACGACGCGCACGTGGCTGACATCCAGGATGGGCTGGTAGTACAGCTGTAGCTGCTGCCCCATGATGGCCTGGCGCAAGTCCATTTCGACCTCGTGGCGCTTGAACGCGGCGGCCTCCATTTCAGGCTTGAAGAAGGCCATGCAGTTGCGGCCGTTGCGCTTGGCTTCATACAGCGCCATGTCGGCGTAGCGCAGCAGATGGTCGGCGGTGTGGTCGGGCGTTTCGGCCAGCGCGATGCCGATGCTGACGCTCATCGGCACGGTGTGGCCTTCGACTTCAAAGGGCTGGCGCACGGCGTCGATGATCCGTTCGGCCATCTTGCGCACGTCGTCCTGCTGGCCGATGTTGGGCAGCACCACGGCGAATTCATCGCCGCCCAGACGGGCCAGCGTGTCCTGTTCGCGCAGCACCTTGGGCAGGCGCCTGGCGAACAGGCGCAGCAGCTCGTCGCCGCAGGGATGGCCCAGCGTGTCGTTCACGCTCTTGAAATTGTCCAGGTCCAGGCACAGCACGGCGGTGCGGCGGTCGTCCGCGCAGTGGTTCAGCGCGCGCAGCAGCTGTTCGCGGAACAGCCGGCGGTTGGGCATGCCGGTCAGCGTGTCGTGATGCGCCATGTAGCGCACCTGCGCGTGCGCCGCGTTCTCGTCGGTGACGTCATCCGAGATCAGCAGCGCGTAGCGCGAGCGCGGGTCGTTGCTGTGAAAGACCAGCGAGCGGGTGCGCAAGGTGCGCATGCCGCGCGCGGTGGCCAGTTCCTCTTCCGCTTCGCGCAGCGCGCCGTCCGAACGCAGGGCGTCGTTGGTCAGGCGGTCGAAGAACTCGAACACGGGCGCAGGCAGGCATTGCTGCGCCGTCTTGCCCAGCATCTGCGCGCGCGTGGCGCCGAAGGTCGCTTCCGCCTGACGGTTGGCCAGCAGGATATTGCGCGATACGGCGTCCAGCACGAGCACGCACGACGGTATGTGCGACACCACCGCATCCAGGAAGCTCGATAGCGAGGTCAGTTCCGAGTTGTAGTGCTCGGCCAGCTCTTTGGCACGGAGCAACTGCTGTTCGCGTTCGCGGCGTTCGGTGACGTCGCGCGTGACCTTCGCAAAGCCGATCAGGTCGCCCGCGTCGTCGCGGATGGGATCGATGACCACATTGGCCCAGAACAGCGTGCCGTCCTTGCGCACGCGCCAGCCTTCCGCCTCAAAGCGTCCCTGCTCGCGGGCAGTGGCCAGACCGCGTTGCGGCAAGCCGGCGGCCTGATCCTCGGCGCTGTAAAAGCAGGCAAAGTTCTTGCCCACGATTTCCTCTTGCGTGTAGCCCTTGGCGCGCTGCGCTCCGGCGTTCCAGTTGGCGACCGTGCCGTCCGGGTGAAGCATGTAGATGGCGTAGTCGACGACACCCTGCACAAGGTGCCGGTACATGACGTCGGAATTGTCGATGATCATTGGATAGGGGCGGCGGGTAGCGGCCGCGTCATGCGGGGCCAGCCGGCGTATACGTGGGCGGTCCCGCGAATGGACTGAGGGATATACGGCTTTACGTCGTGGCGGGCGCAATAGTTAAGGCGCCCGCTTGAAAAGGGCGGAATCTATCGAATCTTGTCGTAGAAACACGATTCGTTGCACGGGGAGCCAAGGGCGAGCCTCAGAGCTTCACCCGCTGCCGCAGCGCTTGCGCGATCATGCCGATGTCGATGTCCTTGCCGGGATTTTTCAGGCAGAAGTCGTACAGCACGGCCACGTAGGCGTTGCCCAGCAGCTTGGTGATGGCGCCGGCCGTCGTCGCGGCGATGGTGCCGCCCACCGCGCTGCCCGCGCCGGGTATGAATTTCAGCATGCCCGAGACTACCGACCGCCCGATCAGCGTGGCGGCCGATGCGCCCAGCGTTGACGTCACCAGCGTGGTGATCGCGGTGGTGTCCAGCTCCATGCCGAAGGTGATGCCGATCTTGGCGATCATGCCCACCTGGATCGGCACCAGCGCGAAGGCGTCGGAAAACGGAATGGGCGCGGCCGCGGCCGACGCCGCCAGACCCGCAGCCACGTTCACTTCTATCTCAGCCCGCTTTTTTTTTACTTCCAGGGCCTTCTTGTTGCGGGTGGACAGCGCATTGGCGTAAGCGCGCTGCTGCCCCTCGGGGATGTGCTCGGCCGTGACTTCGATCAGCGTGTCCAGGCCCATCGGCGGCAGTTCCGCGTCCAGTTCTTCGATCCATTCGGGCAGCGCGCGCACGGCCACCACTTGCTTGGCGCGCGGCAGCAGCTTTTGCGCCTCGGCGACGAAGGCGCTGTTCTTGCGCGCCTTGGTCAGCACCACCACGACCGGAATGCCGGCGTTGGCCAGCATCTCGGCCAGTTCGATTTCAGCGTCTTCCACGCGGTGGCTGCTGTCCTGGATGCAGAGCCAGGCCACGTGCACGTGCTTGTCCTGATCCTCCGAGGCCGAGCGTTCCTGGATGAGGTCCGCCAGCTGTTGGCGCGAACGCGCGTAGTCGCTCACTTCCAGCCCGCGCGTGTCGATGATGGTCAGCGGATGGCCGGGCTTGGTGTATTCCTGCGTCGTCTGCGTCACGGGCTTGCCCGCGCCCGTCTTGGCCAGTTCGCCGCGAAAGACCGCGTTGATCAAGGTGCTCTTGCCGACCCCCGTCTTGCCCGCGATCAGGATGTTCACGCGGCCCGCGCCGCGCGTGGCCGTGCTGATGGCGTCGGCGATGGCGTCCTGCAAGGCGGGGGAATCGGGGCGGAGGGGCGACATGGATTGGCAGTGAGAGCGAAACAGATTGAACAACGATATCAGAGGAATCTGACGTAATTGGGCAACGATATCAGAGGAGTCCGACATTTGCGGGTCTCGCGATCTTTTTATCGCCGCTTCAACGAAGATCCCGCCTGCGTGAGCGATCCGGGGGCCTGACAGGCGCCACGGAGGCAAAACCTGAAAGCCCGTCGCGCGGCGAGGAGACATTCAAATGGTGTGGGACATCGGAGTGGTGGCGCTCTACCTGGGCGGCATGCTGCTGCTGGGCTGGTACGGCATGCGGCGGGCGAAGACGCACGAAGACTATCTGGTGGCGGGTCGCAATCTGGGGCCGGGCCTGTACATGGGCACCATGGCGGCGACGGTGCTGGGCGGCGCCAGCACGGTGGGCACGGTGCGGCTGGGTTACGAATACGGCCTTTCGGGGTTCTGGCTTTGCGGCGCGCTCGGCCTGGGCATCATCGTGCTGAACCGCGTGCTGGCCAGGCCCTTGCTGAAACTGCGCATTTTCACCGTGACGCAGATCCTGGAACGGCGCTTCACGTCCGGCGCCAAACACGTCAGCGCGCTGGTGATGACGGCCTATGCGCTGATGCTGGCGGCCACGTCCGTCATCGCCATCGGCACGGTGATGCAGGTGCTGTTCGGCTTGCCGTTCTGGGTGGCGGTGCTGGTGGGCGGCGGGGTGGTCGCGGTGTATTCCACGCTGGGCGGGATGTGGTCGCTGACGTTGACCGACATCGTGCAGTTCGTCATCAAGACGGTGGGACTGATGTTCGTGCTGCTGCCGATCTGTCTGATGCGGGTGGGCGGCTGGGACGCGCTGGTCGCGCAATTGCCCGCCGCCAACTTCACGCTGACCCACATCGGCTGGCCCACGATCATCACCTACTTCGTCATCTACTTTCTGGGCATCTTGATCGGCCAGGAAATCTGGCAGCGCGTGTTCACGGCCCGCGATGAGCAGGTGGCGCGCGTGGCGGGCACCGCAGCCGGGCTGTATTGCATTGTCTATGGGCTGGTGGGGGCGGTGATCGGCATGACCGCCAAGGTGCTGCTGCCCGATCTGGACAACGTCAACAACGCGTTTGCCGCCATCGTGCAGGTGGGCTTGCCCGATGGCATACGCGGGCTGGTCATCGCGGCGGCGCTGGCGGCCATGATGTCCACGGCCAGCGCCGCCATGTTGGCCACTTCGACCCTGGTGGCCGAAGACCTGCTGCCGGCATTGCGGGGCGGCCGCTCGTTCACCGACGTGCGCGTGCACCGTGGCATCACCCTGCTGGCCGCGCTCTGCGCCCTGGCCATCGCGTTGGTGGTGGACGACGTCCTTAGTGCATTGACCTGCGCCTACAACCTGCTGGTGGGCGGCATGCTGGTGCCCTTGCTGGGCGCCATCTACTGGGGCCGCGCCACGACCGCCGGCGCGGTGGCCAGCATGCTGCTCGGTTGCGCGCTTTCGATTGCCTACATGCTCAAGGACGGCCTGGCGGCCAACACGCCTGTCTACGCGGCGCTTGCCGCCAGCGCCACGAGCTTTGTGCTGATCAGCCTGCTGGGCCGGCCGGGCGCGCCGTACCGCGATGCGCCCGTTCCCCGCACCGACGCCAAGTAACCCGGATTTCGACAGAGGAGCATTCCATGGGCTTTACGCCAGAACGTCTTGCCGCGCTGCGCGCCCGCTTCGGCGGCGACAACGAAGCCGTTATCCACGACCCGCATTTCCGAGAGGTGGCCGCCAACATCATCGATGCCGACGGCACGCGCAGCGCGCCTTACGCTGGCATGCCCACCTTGCTGGACGCGGCCGCGCGCGCCGTGGATTGGCAGGCTCCCGACTTCGGCGACCTGCAAGTGGCGCTGACCGGCGTGCCGATGGACCTGGGCGCCAGCAACCGCAGCGGGTGCCGCTTCGGCCCGCGCGCGCTGCGCGCAGTGGAGCGGGTTGGCCCTTACCACCACGTCCTGCGCTGCACTCCCACGCGCGAGCTGCGCGTGGCGGATATCGGCGACGTGCCGATGCGCAGCCGTTTCAGCCTGGAGCAGTCGCACGAGGATATCGAAAGCGCCTACGCCAAGATCCATGCGGCGGGCGTGATTCCGGTGTCGGTAGGCGGCGACCATTCCATCACCTTGCCGATCCTGCGCGCGCTGGGCCGGCGCAAGCCCGTGTCGCTGATCCACTTCGATGCGCACTGCGATACCGGCGGCCCCTTCGATGGCAGCCGCTTTCACCATGGCGGGCCGTTCCGGCAGGCCGTGCTGGACGGCGTGCTGGATCCCTGTCGCACGATCCAGATCGGTATCCGGGGCGCGGCCGAATACCTGTGGGAATTCTCGTACGAGTCCGGCATGACGGTCATCCACGCGGAAGACATTCCGCGCCTGGGCATCGACGCCATCATCGCCCGCGCGCGCGAGGTCGTGGGCGACACGCCCGTGTACGTCACGTTCGATATCGATTGCCTGGACCCGGCGTTCGCGCCCGGCACGGGCACGCCGGAGGTCGGCGGCGTCAGCGTGCGCGAGGCGCAGGCCATTCTGCGCGGGCTGGCGGGCGTCGACATCATCGGGGGCGACGTGGTCGAAGTGGCGCCCGCCTACGACGCCACGGCCAACACCGCGCATGCCGGCGCGCAGATGCTGTTTGAAATTCTCAGCCTGGTCAGCGTGCGGCAAGCGCGCTGATCCGGGCTCAGGCGCGTGGGTCCGTTGCCGGCCGCGCGCCTTGCAATCACCTTTCGCTTTGGCGCAAAAGGTAATGGAACGTACGGGTGGCCCTCCGGCCTGGGCACCCTAGGATAGTGCGTACGCCAGGGTAAGCGCGCATTGCGGCAACGCGCGTCGGAAAGATGTCGCCGACTTTTCTTGGCGCAGGCTTACCCGTTGATTCCGCGATGCGGGACGCTGCACCCGCTGTGTCTCACGGGTTGATAAAAGGGGCGCGATCATCGGACTTGTCATGCTGTTACATCTCAAATGTTTCGGTCGTCCTGGCGCCTGATTGCCTCTCTTAGAATCGGGCCCTCGTAGGTTTCGCCGCGCTTTCAGCGGCACCGTTCATGACCCGTTTTGCCCTCGTCCCCCGTTTGCTGCGCTCTCGCCCCTTGACCAAGGGCTTTCGCTATCTTTACCGCTATACGCGAGACGGCGCCTATCGGCATAACGAGACGCTGTGGCCGCTGGTGAAGATCCGCCGCGACGCGAGCGACCGCCTGACGGCCTGCGACCTGGTGGGCGTGCGTGGCCCGGCGACGTTGCCCATGGCTGACGTGCCGCGAGACCTGTCGGGCGACGCGCATCTGATTCTGAGCGGGCCTTCCGTTGCCGAGATCGACTACGCGCAATGCAGGCTGGCCGCCGTCATGGGCGTGAACGGGTCGATCGCGCTGCGGCGCTCGCAGCCTTCGTTGCGCTTCGATTACTACGCGATGCTCGATGCCGGCTTCGTGAAGCGTCGGCGCGATCTGGTCGCCGAGGTGCTGTCGCAGGACCTGCTGCTGTTCGTCACGCCCGAGGTGTACCGCTGGATCGCGTTCCTGTTCGACGCCGAGGCGGTGAAATGCCGCATCGCCGTGTTCGAGGAAGTGCATCAACGCGCGCTGCAAGCCCGGGCGCGGCCCGAAGAACTGGATGCGCAACTGGCGCATGACCCTGAGCTGGTGTTGTTCGATGCCCATCACCCGCAGCACGCCCATGGTTTCAGCCTGAACCCGGCGCGCGGCATGTTTGGCGGCGGCACGGTCGCGTACACGGGATTGCAACTGCTGGCCTGGATGGGCGCGCGCACGCTGTATCTGCACGGCCTGGACCTGACGGCAACGCAGGGCCCGCGCTTCTATGAAAGCCCCGGCGCGCAGTTGCCGACCGCGCTGGACCGCCAGTTTGCGGGGCATATCGAACCGGCGTTTCGTCAGGCCAGCCAGCTGCTGCGCGAGCGTGGCGTCAAGGTCTACAACCTGTCCCTGCACAGCCGTCTGGGCGAGGATGTTTTTGAAAAGCGTCATTGGAGCTGTTTGCTCAAACAAGGGGAGGCGCCGCCTTCCCCGCAACTGCTCTCGGGCCTGTCACGATGAAAATTCTTTACACCAACTTCCACCAGGGCGATGGCGGTGGCCACACCACCTACGTCATGTCGCTGGCGCGCATGCTGCGTGAGCGCGCGCGCATTACCGTGGCCGCGCCGCGCGGCAGCCGACTGTTGGCCGAAGCGCACGCGCTGCCTGGTGTGGAGTCGATCGACCTGGAGTTCAAGAGCCGCCCCTGGCAGCAATTGAGCGCGTTGCGCCGGTTGCGCGCGCTGCTGCGCCGCGAAAAGTTCGACGTGATTCACGTGAACGGTTCCGCCGATCATCGTCTTTGCATGCTGGCGGCGGTGGGCATGGGTGCGCATCGGCCCTTCATCGTCTACACCCAGCACACCGACCGCAGCGCCAAGAGCCTGGGCGTGCGCATGCGCGCCAAGTGGGGCACGAACCGCGTGATCTGCGTGTGCGGCCATACGTTTCGCCGGATGAAGGAATCGGTGTTCCGCGACGAAGACCTGCGCGTGGTGCACAACGGCGTGGACACGCTGGAATTCCAACCCGTCAGCGCCGAGCAGGCTGCCCAGGCGCGCGCGGCGCTGTTGCCCAAGGCCATGCAGCGCCGGCTAGTGATCGGCAGCAATGCCGGCACGGCCGTCTACAAGAACTGGCTGGACATGGTGACTGCCGTATCGCTGCTGCCCGAGCATCAGCGCGATCAGGTCGTGATCCTGATCGCCGGCAAGGAGCCCGACGCCGAACAGCGTCAGCGCGTGGCCGATCTGGCCATGACGGATCAGGTGGTGTTTACCGGACTGCTTGAGGACGTGCGCCCATTCCTGGCGGCGCTGGATGTCGGTTTCGTGCTGTCCTCGCGCCTGGAGACGATTTCATTCGCGTGCCGCGAGATGATGGCGGCGGGCAAACCGGTGATCGTCAGCAAGGTGGGCGGGCTGACCGAGAACGTCACCGATGGGCACAACGGCTGGGTCGTGCCGCCCGGTTCGGTCAGCAGCGTGCTGGCGACGGTGTCCACGATCCTGAATGACCGCGCCATTGCCGCCAAGATGGGCGAGCAGGCCCGCCACACGGCGCTGCACGAGTTTTCGCTCGCGCGCTTCGTGGGGCAGACCGAAGAGGTGTATCGGGAACGCGGGGGCGTCCGACCGTCAGCGCGAACTGACGCCCTGATGTCGTGACGCCCCGGATCGTGATCCTTAGAAGTGGATCACGGTGCGGATGGACTTGCCTTCGTGCATCAGGTCGAACGCTTCGTTGATGCGATCCAGCGGCAGCGTGTGCGTAATGAAGGGGTCCAGGTCGATCTTGCCGCTCATGGCGTCTTCGACCATGCCCGGCAATTGCGTGCGGCCCTTCACGCCGCCGAATGCCGAACCGCGCCACACGCGGCCGGTGACGAGCTGGAACGGACGCGTGCTGATTTCCTGGCCCGCGCCGGCCACGCCGATGATGATGCTTTCGCCCCAACCCTTGTGGCAGCATTCCAGCGCCGCGCGCATCACGTGCACGTTGCCGATGCATTCAAACGAGAAATCCACGCCGCCATCGGTGAGCTCGACGATGACTTCCTGGATGGGTTTGTCGTAGTCCTTGGGGTTGACGCAGTCGGTGGCGCCCATGGCGCTGGCCAGCACGAACTTGTTCGGGTTCGTGTCCACGGCGATGATGCGGCCGGCCTTGGCCTGCACCGCGCCCTGGATCACAGCCAGCCCGATGCCGCCCAGGCCGAACACGGCGACGGTATCGCCTTCCTTGACCTTCGCGGTGTTGTGCACGGCGCCGATGCCGGTGGTCACGCCGCAGCCCAGCAGGCAGACCTTTTCATGCGGGGCGGCCGAGTTGATCTTGGCCAGCGAGATTTCGTTCACGACCGTGTATTCGCTGAACGTCGAGCAGCCCATGTAGTGGTACAGCGGCTTGCCTTCGTAGCTGAAGCGCGAGGTGCCGTCGGGCATCACGCCTTTGCCCTGGGTGGCGCGCACCTTCTGGCACAGGTTGGTCTTGCCCGACAGACAGAATTTGCATTCACGGCATTCGGCCGTGTAGAGCGGAATGACGTGGTCGCCCGGCTTGAGCGAGGTGACGCCCTCGCCCACTTCGATGACCACGCCCGCGCCTTCGTGGCCCAGCACGGCGGGGAACAGGCCTTCAGGGTCATCACCGCTCAGGGTGAAGGCGTCGGTGTGGCAGACGCCGGTGTGCGTGATCTGCACCAGCACTTCGCCGCGCTGCGGGGGCGCGACGTCGATTTCAACGATTTCCAGCGGCTTGCCGGGTCCGAATGCGACTGCTGCGCGTGATTTCATAGTTGTTGCTCCACGAATGTCGGGGGATTACTTCAGATAGGAACGGACGATGCGCATCAGCTGATCGACTTCGGCTGCGGCGTCGATACTGGCGTCTTGCGGGCCGCCCTGGGAGGATTGCAGGAAGGTTTCCCGGAGATGGCTTTCCAGCACCTCGGCCATCAGGCCGGTGGCTGCGCCGCGCAAGGCGGCCAGCTGCTGCAACAGCGCCCCACATTCCGTGCCTTCGTTGACCGCGCGTTCCAATGCTAACGCCTGCCCCTGGATACGGCGCAAGCGGGTGACAACACGTTTCTTTTCTTCCGGCGAATGCGGCACGGCAGGCTCCGAAAACGATACAGGGGGGGAGTATACGAAAAGCCGGCGGGAATTCGCAAGCCATGTGTACCTGTCTATACTAGACGCCGATTTGCGCCGCCTTTTCGGCCCCCCACCCAGGATCATTCCGTGGCTTCTTCTCCCCCCCGATTGCCCGTCCAGGCCAACCCCCTGCCCGCGCCGCTGTACGCGCAGGTCAAGCAGATGATTGCGCAGCAGATACGTACCGGCGCGTGGCCCGCGCACTATCGGGTGCCCTCGGAAAGCGAACTGGTCGACGAACTCGGTTTCAGCCGCATGACGATCAATCGCGCGCTGCGCGAGCTGACTGCCGAAGGGCTGCTGGTGCGGATGCAGGGGGTGGGCACGTTCGTGGCCCAGCCCAAGGCGCGCTCGGCGCTGTTTGCCGTCAACAACATCGCGGACGAGATCGCCGCGCGCAACCATAAGCATCACAGCCGCGTGGTGCGCCTGGCCGAAGAGCCGGCCGGGCCCGAGCAGGCGCAGGCGCTGGACCTGCGCGTGGGGCAGCCGGTGTTCCATTCGGTCATCGTGCACTTCGAGGACGACGTGCCGATCCAACTGGAAGACCGCTACGTCAATGTGCGGCTGGCGCCCGACTACCTGAAGCAGGACTTCACGGAGCACACCCCCTACGAATACCTGACGCGCGTGGCGCCGTTGAGCGAGGGCGAGCACGTCGTCGAGGCCATTCTGGCCAAGCCGCGAGAATGCCAGTTGTTGCAGATAGACCGCGACGAACCTTGCTTGCTGATCCGTCGCCGCACATGGTCGGGCGACCGCGCGGTGACGCTGGCGCGCCTGATCCACCCCGGTTCGCGCCATCGGCTGGAAGGCAAGTTCACGACATGACCCAACCCGACATCCGTTTGTATCGCGCCGCCGACTATCCGCGCATGCCATGGAAGAACGGCGGCGGCACCACGCAGGAAGTGACGTGCAATCCGGGCGGCAGCACCGCCGCGTTCGATTGGCGCCTGTCCATCGCCGACGTCGCCCAGGAGGGCGGGTTTTCGGCGTTCACTGGCTTGCAGCGGATCATCACGGTGCTGCAAGGAAAGGGCATCCAGCTGACGGTGGACGGCCAGCAACAAGCTCCGCTGACGCCGCGCCAGGCCTATGCGTTCGACGGCAGCGCGGCGGTGCACTGCCGCTTGCTGGACGGGCCGATCCGCGACTTCAACCTCATCTATCGGCCCGAACGCTATCAGGCGCGTCTGCAATGGGCGTGTGGTGCGAAACCCTGGACCTTTCACAGCTCGGCGCAAAGCGTGCTGGTGCTGAATGCGGGCGCGGCGCTGACCGTGAACGTCGACGGCGCGGACCACGCGCTGCCCGCGCAATACGACTGCCTGCATATCGATGGCCGGCAGGCGCTGGCAGCGTATCGCCTCGTTGGCGAGGGTGGCGTGGACGCTTGCATCATCGAGCTGCATCCCCGCCAGGGATAAAGAAAATCTCACGCGGTATCTTTTTCTCATTGGGGAAATCCCTGAGATAAATACCGCTCGTCTGAGCTTGTATATACAAGCATAGGCATCCTATGATGCGGGCAACCGTCGCGCGGGGGATCGATGCGCGCGGCAGAACCGATCAAGGAGACTGTCTTGGACCAATCGAATCGATATCGCGATGTCGTCATCCGCGCCCCGCGCGGCAACCAGCTGACCGCCAAGAGCTGGTTGACCGAAGCGCCGCTGCGCATGCTGATGAACAACCTGGACCCGGACGTCGCTGAAAATCCCAAAGAGCTGGTCGTCTATGGCGGCATTGGCCGCGCGGCGCGCAACTGGGAGTGCTACGACAAGATCGTCGAATCGCTCACGCAGCTGAACGAAGACGAAACGCTGCTGGTGCAGTCCGGCAAACCGGTGGGCGTATTCAAGACCCACGCGAACGCCCCGCGCGTGCTGATCGCCAACTCCAATCTGGTGCCGCATTGGGCCAATTGGGAACACTTCAACGAACTGGACGCCAAGGGCCTGGCCATGTACGGCCAGATGACGGCGGGCAGCTGGATCTACATCGGCAGTCAGGGCATTGTCCAGGGCACTTACGAAACCTTCGTCGAGGCGGGCCGCCAGCACTACGGCGGCGACCTGACTGGCCGCTGGGTGCTGACCGCGGGCCTGGGCGGCATGGGCGGCGCGCAGCCGCTGGCCGCCACACTGGCCGGCGCATGCTCGCTCAATATCGAATGCCAGCAAAGCAGCATCGACTTCCGGCTGCGCACCCGCTACGTGGACGAGCAGGCGACCGACCTGGACGACGCGCTGGCGCGCATCGCCAAGTACACGAAGGAAGGCCGCGCGGTGTCGATCGCGTTGTGCGGCAACGCCGCCGACGTGCTGCCCGAGCTGGTGCGTCGCGGCGTCAAGCCCGACATGGTCACGGACCAGACCAGCGCGCACGATCCGCTGAACGGCTACCTGCCTTCCGGCTGGACTTGGCCGGAATACCGCGAGCGCGCCAAGCGCGAACCGGCCGCCGTCATCAAGGCCGCCAAGCAATCGATGGCCGTGCATGTGCAAGCCATGCTGGCGTTCAAGCGCCAGGGCATTCCCACCTTCGATTACGGCAACAACATCCGCCAGATGGCGCAAGAGGAAGGCGTGGCCGACGCCTTCGACTTCCCGGGTTTCGTGCCTGCCTACATCCGGCCGCTGTTCTGCCGTGGCGTCGGCCCGTTCCGCTGGGCCGCGCTGTCGGGCGATCCGCAGGACATCTACAAGACAGACGCCAAGGTCAAGGAACTGATCCCCGACGATGCGCATCTGCATCGCTGGCTGGCGATGGCGCGCGAGCGCATCAGCTTCCAGGGCCTGCCGGCGCGCATCTGCTGGGTGGGTCTGGGCGAACGCGCCCGCCTGGGCCTGGCCTTCAACGAGATGGTGCGATCGGGCGAACTGTCCGCGCCCGTCGTCATTGGCCGCGACCACTTGGATTCCGGGTCCGTCGCCAGCCCCAACCGCGAAACCGAATCCATGCGCGATGGCTCCGACGCGGTGTCCGACTGGCCCCTGTTGAACGCCCTGTTGAACACCGCCAGCGGCGCGACCTGGGTGTCGCTGCATCATGGCGGCGGCGTGGGCATGGGCTTTTCGCAGCACTCCGGCATGGTCGTCGTCTGCGATGGCACGGACGAGGCCGCCGAACGCATCGCACGCGTCCTGACCAATGACCCGGCCACCGGTGTGATGCGCCATGCCGATGCGGGCTACGACATAGCCATCGAATGCGCCAACGAGCAGGGCTTGAACCTGCCGATGGTCACCCGCCCGCGCTGATCCGCCGCTGACCCCTATCCTTCCAACCGCGTGGGGCCGTGACCGGCATCGGTCCGCCCCACGCCACCCTTGAGGCAATGCGATGGCGCAAAGCAGCGAGACAGGGACCACGCCGCTTATCGAGCGGCGTTCCATCGACTACATTCCGCCCTCCGAGCGGCACGGCAGGCTCTACAGCCAATTCACGCTGTGGATGGGCGCCAACCTTCAGATCACCGCGATCGTCACCGGCGCGCTGGCGGTGGTGCTGGGTGGCGACGTGTTCTGGTCGCTGATCGGGTTGTTCATCGGACAGGTCTTGGGCGGCGTGGTGATGGCGTTGCACGCGGCGCAGGGCCCCAAGCTGGGATTGCCGCAGATGATCTCCAGTCGCGTGCAGTTCGGCGTCTACGGCGCGGCGATTCCCATCGTGCTGGTGTGCCTGATGTACCTGGGCTTCACGGCCACGGGCACGGTGCTGTCCGGCCAGGCGCTGGGGCAGCTGTTCGGGGTCAGCGACACCGTCGGCATCCTGATCTTCGCGTCGGTCATCGTGGTGGCGACCTTGTTCGGCTATCGCGTGATCCACATCATCGGACGCATTGCCACCGTATTCGGCCTGATTGCGTTCGTGTATCTGTTCAGCCGCGTGATCGCGGTGGGCGATGTGGGCCAGTTGTTGCAGATCCGGCATTTCGCCTGGGGGCCGTTCCTGTTGGCCGTGTCGCTGGCGGCGTCGTGGCAGATCGCCTATGGCCCCTACGTGGCGGACTATTCGCGCTACCTGCCCAGCAGCACGTCTTCGGTCAAGACGTTCCTGGCGGTGGGCCTGGGCTCGGTGCTGGGCGCGCAGATCGCCATGGTGCTGGGCGTGCTGGCCGCCGCGATGTCGGCGGGGCAGTTCGCGGGGCGCGAGGTCGCTTACATCGTGGGGCTGGGTGGCACGGGCACGATGGCGGCGTTGCTGTATTTCAGCATCGCCTTCGGCAAGGTCACGATCTCGACGCTCAACTCCTACGGCAGCTTCATGTGCGTGGCCACCATCGTGAGCGGCTTTCGCGGGCATGTGGAAATTTCCCGGCGCCAGCGCGCGGTGGCCGTGGTGCTGATCGTGGGCGCGGCGACGGCGGTGGCCCTGGTGGGCCAGCATTCTTTCCTGAACGCATTCAAGTCTTTCATTCTTTTCCTGCTGGCGTTCTTCGTGCCGTGGAGCGCGGTGAATCTGGTGGATTACTACTTCATCAACCGCGAACGGTATGACGTGGCCGCGCTGTCGGATCCGAATGGCCGGTACGGGCGCTGGAACCTGCCGGGCATCGCGGTGTACGCGGTCGGCGTGTTGGTGCAGATGCCGTTCATCTCGACCAAGCTCTACACCGGCCCGATGGTCGAACGCCTGGGCGGCGTGGATGTGTCGTGGATCATCGGCCTGATCGTTCCCAGCATTCTTTATTACCTATTCGCCCGCCGCGACACGCGGCTTGCGGCGCACGAGCCGGCGCAACGTCCGGCATGACAACAACATTGCATCAAGCCGGCGAGCCGGCGTAGGAGACCCCACATGGAATTGCATCTGAAGCCCGGCCATCTGACCCTGTCCGACTTGCGTCGCGTGTACCAGGAACCGGTGCGCTTGAGCCTGGACGCGGGCGCGGCCGACGCCATCGACGCCAGCGTGGCGACGGTAGAGCGCCTGATCGCCGAGGGCCGTACGGTGTATGGCATCAACACGGGCTTTGGCTTGCTGGCGTCGACCAAGATCGCGCGCGAAGATCTGCAAGCGCTGCAAAGTTCGCTGGTGCGGTCGCACGCGGCGGGCGTGGGCGAGCCGCTGGACGACGCCATGGTCCGGCTGATCATGGTGCTGAAGATCAACAGCCTGGCGCGCGGTTATTCCGGCATACGCCGCCACGTCATCGACAGCCTGATCGCGATGGTGAACGCGGGCGTCTATCCGCATATTCCGTTGAAGGGTTCGGTGGGCGCGTCGGGCGACCTGGCCCCGCTGGCGCACATGTCGATCGTGCTGCTGGGCGAGAGCCGCGCGCGCTATCAAGGCGAATGGCTGCCGGCGCAGGAAGCGCTGGCGCGGGCCGGCCTGGTGCCACTGACGTTGGCGGCCAAGGAAGGGCTGGCGCTGTTGAACGGCACGCAGGTGTCCACCGCCTATGCGCTGCGCGGCCTCTTCGAAGCGGAAGACATGATGGCGGCGGGCTTGGTGTGCGGCAGCCTCAGCGTGGAAGCGATGCTGGGATCGCGCGTGCCGTTCGACGCCCGCATCCACGCCGCGCGCGGCCAGCCGGGCCAGATCGCGGTAGCTGCTGTGTACCGCGATCTGTTGGGTCAGGACAGCGAGGTCGGCCATTCGCACGCCGATTGCGAAAAGGTGCAGGACCCCTATTCCCTGCGTTGCCAGCCGCAGGTGATGGGCGCGTGCCTGACGCAGATCCGTCATGCCGCGCACGTGCTGCAAATCGAATCGAACGCCGTGTCGGACAACCCGCTTGTGTTCGTGGCGCAAGGCGACGTGATCTCGGGCGGCAACTTCCACGCCGAACCCGTGGCGATGGTGGCGGACAACCTGGCGTTGGCGCTGGCCGAGATCGGCGCGCTGTCGGAACGGCGCATTGCGCTGATGATGGACAAGCACATGTCGCAGCTGCCGCCATTCCTGGTCAGCAAGGGCGGCGTCAACTCGGGCTTCATGATCGCGCAGGTGACCGCGGCCGCGCTGGCCAGCGACAACAAGGCGCTGGCGCACCCGGCCAGCGTGGACAGCATGCCCACGTCGGCCAACCAGGAAGACCACGTCTCGATGGCGCCCAACGCCGGCAAGCGCTTGTGGGCCATGGCGGAAAACGTGCGCGACATCCTGGCCATCGAGTGGCTGGGTGCGTGCCAGGGGCTGGACTTCCGCGAAGGGCTCAAGACCTCGCCCCAGCTTGAACAGGCGCGCCGCGCGCTGCGCGAGAAGGTGCCGCACTACGAAGAAGACCGCTTCTTCGCGCCGGACATCGCTGCCGCCAGCAGCCTGATTTCGGCACAGGTGTTCAACGGCCTGATGCCGGTGGGACTGCTACCCAGCCTTTGATTTCAAGGTTGCGGCGCTCTTCGGGCGCCGCCTTTGCAGCGCTGTGCGCAAGCGGCCATAGAAGCCGCTCGCACAGCGTTTGATGCTGTACGCCTATAACAAGGACGGAGAAGACAATGCAAGCGCAAACGCAGGATCTCAAACGGGGGCTCAACGCCAGGCATATCCGCTTCATGGCGTTGGGATCGGCCATCGGGACAGGCTTGTTCTACGGATCGGCCAAGGCCATCCAGGAGGCCGGGCCATCGGTGCTGATCGCCTATCTGATTGCCGGCGCGGCCGTATACATGGTGATGCGCGCGCTGGGGGAAATGGCGGTGAAGGATCCCGTGTCGGGCTCCTTCGGGCATTACGCCACGTGTTACCTGGGGCCGATAGCGGGCTTTCTGACCGGCTGGACCTACGCGTTCGAGATGATCATCGTCTGCCTGGCCGACATCACCGCGTTTGGCCTGTACATGGGCTTCTGGTATCCCGATGTGCCGCGCTGGATCTGGGTGCTGTCCATCGTGCTCTTCATCGGCGCGATCAACCTGTGTTCGGTCAAGGTGTTTGGCGAACTGGAATTCTGGCTGTCGCTGCTGAAGGTGGGCGCCATCATCGCGATGATCGCGGGGGGGCTGGGCATCATGCTGTTCGGCCTGGGCATGGATGCGGGCAGCGCGGCGACGGGCGTGCAGAACCTGTGGCAGCACGGCGGTTTCATGCCCAACGGCGTAAGCGGACTGATTGCCTCGCTGGCGGTGGTGGTGTTCGCCTTCGGCGGCATCGAGATCATCGGCATCACCGCGGGCGAAGCCAAGGACCCCGCAAAGACCATCCCGCGCGCGATCAACGCGGTGCCGCTGCGCATCCTGCTGTTCTACGTGCTAACGCTGTTCGTGCTGATGTCGCTCTTTCCGTGGACGCAGATCGGCAGCCAGGGCAGTCCGTTCGTGCAGATCTTCGATGGGCTGGGCATCAAATCGGCGGCAACCATCCTGAACATCGTGGTGATCTCGGCTGCCGTGTCGGCGATCAACAGCGACATCTTCGGCGCGGGCCGCATGTTGTACGGCATGGCTCAACAGGGGCAGGCTCCCCGCGCGTTCGGAGCGGTGTCGAAGTCCGGCGTGCCGTGGATGACGGTGGTGGTGATGACCGTGGCGCTGTTGCTGGGCGTGCTGCTCAACTACCTGATCCCCGAAGACGTCTTCATGCTGATCGCCTCTATCGCCACCTTTGCGACGGTGTGGGTGTGGCTGATGATTCTGTTGTCGCAAGTGGGCATGCGGCGCAAGATGAGTGCCGAGGAGGTTGCCCAGCTGAAGTTCCCGGTGCCCTTCTGGCCCATCGGTCCGGCGCTGGCCATCGTGTTCCTGGTGTTCGTGATCGGGGTGCTGGGCTATTTCCCGCGCACGCAGATGGCCTTGATCGTGGGCGCGGCGTGGATTGCCTTGCTGTGCCTGGCGTACCGTTATCTGGTCGTGCCGCGCGGTCCTCGTGGCGGCATGCCGGTGCCGGTGACGGAAGGGTCTGACTGATCCAATACGGCGCCCGTCGCCCAGCGCGGCGTGGCGCCGGCTTCAAGGAGAATTTGCATGAGACAGGTCTGGCGACATTGCCACGCCGCCACCATGGTGGACGGGGTGTATTCCGTGATCGACGAGGCCGCCATCGTGACGCATGCCGACCGCATCGAATGGATCGGCAAAGAAGCGGCGCTGCCGCCCGTCGACGCGGTGCATGAGCACGATCTGCGCGGGGCCTGGGTCACGCCGGGCTTGATCGACTGCCATACGCATCTGGTCTTCGGCGGCAACCGCAGCACGGAATTCGAACAGCGGCTGCAAGGCGTGGACTATGCCAAGATCGCGGCGCAAGGCGGCGGCATCGCCAGCACCGTGCGCGCCACGCGCGAGGCGTCGGAAGATGCGTTGTACGCCAGCGCCCGGCAGCGCGCGCTGCATCTGCTGCGCGACGGCGTGACCACACTGGAGATCAAATCGGGCTACGGCCTGGACCTGCCCAACGAACGCAAGATGCTGCGGGTGGCTCGGCGCTTGGGTCAGATGCTGCCCATGACCGTGCGGGCCACCTGTCTGGCCGCGCACGCCTTGCCGCCGGAATTCGCCGGCCGCCCGGACGATTACATCGACGAAGTCGCCCGCCGCATGTTGCCGGTGCTGGCGGCCGAAGGGTTGGTCGACGCGGTCGATGCATTCTGCGAGCATCTGGCGTTTTCGCCGGCGCAGGTCGAACGGGTGTTCCAGGCGGCGGCGCACCTGGATCTGCCCGTCAAGCTGCATGCCGAGCAGTTGTCCTCGCTGCATGGCGCCACGCTGGCCGCGCGTTATGGCGCGCTGTCGGCGGATCATCTTGAATACCTGACTGAAAGCGATGTGCTGGCGATGGCTCAGGCGGGCACCGTGGCGGTCCTGTTGCCCGGCGCGTTCTACGCCCTGCGTGAAACGCAGTTGCCGCCGTTGGACCTGCTCCGCCGCCATGGCGTGCCCATCGCGATTTCCACCGATCTGAATCCGGGCACGTCACCCGTGTTGTCGTTGCGGCTGATGATGAGCATGGCCTGCACGCTGTTCCGCATGACGCCCGAAGAAGCCCTGGCCGGTGCGACGCTGCATGCGGCGCGGGCACTGGGGCTGCATGTGACGCACGGTTCGCTGGAGGTGGGCAAGGTGGCGGACTTCGTGGCGTGGGACGTTGCGCACCCGGCCGAGCTGGCGTACTGGATTGGCGGCGATCTGCCCAAGCGCGTGATCCGTCATGGCGCGCTGGTGGATGTGACGCAGCTGGCTTGAGCGATGCACGGGCCGGATCGCGGCTCGCGCGCTTGAAGCTTCAAGAAAGAACGGGCACCGCGAATGCGGTGCCCGTGCTTCGGGAAATGCCGCCGCCCGGCGTGCGCCGAGCGGGTAGCGCCAGGGTCAGGCCGCGATGGCGAGGTGTCGCTGATCCTGGATCAACGTCGGCAGACGGAACGCGCTGACCGCGCCCTGCAAGCGCTGGGCCTGATCCTCCAGCGACGTGGCGGCCGCCGCGGCTTCTTCGACCAGCGCGGCGTTTTGCTGCGTCACCTGGTCCATCTGATTGACCGCCGTGTTGACCTGGTCGATGCCGGTCACCTGCTCTTGCGACGCCGTGGCGATGTCGTTGACCAGCAGGGTCAGCCGTTCGATGGTTTCCAGGATCTCCTGCATGGTGCGTCCCGCCGTTTCGACCTGGGTGGAACCCGCCTGGACGGTCGCGCTCGAGGTCGAGAGCAATTGCTTGATCTCTTTGGCCGCGCCCGCGCTGCGTTGCGCCAGTGAGCGCACTTCCGCCGCCACCACCGCGAAGCCCTTGCCCTCTTCGCCCGCGCGCGCGGCTTCGACCGCCGCGTTCAGCGCCAGGATGTTGGTCTGGAAGGCGATGCCGTCGATCACGCCGACGATGTCTTCGATACGGCCCGAGTCCTGCGCGATTTCGCGCATGGTGCTGACGGCTTCTTTCACGGCCAGGCCGCCACGCTGGACCACCTGGCTGGCGACGACCGCCATCTGGTTGGCCTGGCGGGCGTTCTCAGCGTTGCTGGTCACGGTGGACAGCAGTTCTTCCATGCTGGCGGCGGTTTGTTCCAGCGACGCCGCCTGCTGTTCGGTGCGGCTGGACAGATCCTGGTTGCCGGCGGCGATTTCGCTGGAACCGGCATTGATTTCCACCACGCCTTCACGCACGGCATGCACGGTGCGCACCAGGCTCTCCTGCATTTCCTGCAGGTAGGGGATGATCTGCCCCACACAGTTGCGGCCGTATGACGGCAGGGGCGTGGTCAGGTCGCCGCCGGCGATGCGGCGAAAGTGCGCTTTGATGGCGTCCAGCGGTCGGCGCACGAAGATCACCACATAGCGGTCGCCCAATGCCAGCAACAGGAGGCAGACGGCCAGCACGATAGCCATGCTGGTGTAGGCCTGCTGGCGCTTGGCGGCCGCGCTGTCCCACAGCTGCGTTTCGCGTTCCTTGGCGTAGGCCTCGTAGTTTTCGATGCTCTTGCCAAAGGCGCGGCTGGCGGTGACCACGGCGCTGGCCGCATGTTCGCGGGCACGGGCGATGTCGCCTGCTTCCAGGTGCTGGCGCTGCACGGCGATGCCGCCGTTGACCAGTGCGTCGAAGCCGGCCTGCATGGGTTGCAGCAGCGCGGCCGGCGCGTCCTTGGCGGCCAGTTCGATGAAGATGGCTTGCTGCTTGCGCGCCTCGTTCAGCGCGGCGTCGATGCTGCGGCCTTCTTCCGCCGCTTGAGCGGTCTTGCCTTCGCCCGCGTATTCCAGCTGACGCGACAGCCGCAGGCGGGCGCGCATGATCTGGTCGTTGACCCGTGAAAGCGTCGAGACTTCATGGAGCAATTTGCTACTGTCGGCAAGCGCTTCGCCAGCGCTGCGCAGACCGTTAACGCTGATCGCCGACAGTCCGATCACCAGCGCGCTGACGGCGAGCAGGGTGCACAGGATCATGCGGCGGATCGTGATGTCTTTCAAAAACTGTGTCATAGCGAGTCGTCCCCCCAAATACAGCGAGTGCTGCATTCACAACAACGACTGCGCCTCACAGATATTTAGGCGACTGTTGCACAACTTACCAATATGTCTACCCGTTCGACGAATATATCGACAAATAGCGCAACAATGTCGCGCAGATGACTATTTGGAAGGGCGCGCCACGGACGGAGACAGGGGCTCGGAGGCATCAAAGCGCAGGCGCGAGAAGCTGGCGATAGCGGCCAGCGCGGCGCACAACCCACCCAGCCACAAGGCGGCGACGGCGCCATGCGAGGTGGATACGTGAAAGCATGCCGCCACCAGCGCCGCGCCCGATGCCTGGCCCAATAAGCGCACCGTGCCGATCATGCCGCTGGCGCCGCCTGCGCGCGAGGCGGGCGCGGAGGTCATGATGGCGCGCAGGTTGGGCGATTGAAAAAAGCCGAAGCCCGCGCCGCAGATCGCCATGCGCCAGCAGATGTCCCAGACCGACGGCGCGGCGGGCAGCAGCGCCATCAGCGCCAGGCCCAGCGCCAGCAGCGACAGCCCGACCCCGCCCAGAATGCCCGCCGGGTAGTGGTCGGACAGGCGGCCGGCGATAGGGGCCATGATGGCCACCACCACCGGCCAGGGCGTGATCAGGAAGCCGGTATGGACCTGGCTGTAGCCCAGCACGGTCTGGAACATGAAGGGCAGCGAGACAAAAGCCAGCGCCTGCGCGGCGAAGGCGCAGACGGCGGTGGCGGCGGACAGGGCGAACAGCGGCCGGCGCAGCAGGTCGACGGCCAGGATGGGCGCGGGGTGGCCGGCCTGGCGCCGCATCAGCAGCCACAAGGTGGCGATGGCGCCGCCCCATTCCAGCGTGACGCGCGGCCACGGCGCGCCTTGCGCGAGTTCGTTGGAGCCCAGCACGAACAGTCCCAGCGTCAGCGCGCACAGTGCGGCGGCGATGCCGTCGAACGCATGCGGCGCGCGCGCCGTTTCAGGCAGGCCGCGCAAGCCCAGGACGGCCGCCACGATACCGATGGGCACGTTGATGAGGAATAGCCAATGCCAGGACCCCAGCAGCAGGATGGCGGATGCGGCGGTGGGCCCGGCCGCGAACGACAGCCCGACTACCATCGCATTCAGGCCCAGGCCCCTTCCCAGCATCGAAGACGGATAGATGAAGCGCAGCAGCGCGCCGTTCACGCTCATGACGCCAGCCGCGCCCAGCCCCTGCAGGATGCGCGCCACCACCAGCACCGGCAAAGACGGCGCCAGGCCGCAGGCCAGCGACGACAGCGTGAACACGATCAAACCCGCGATGTAAACGCGGCGGTGACCCAGGATTTCTCCCAGCGCGGCGGCGGGCAACAGGCCGGCCACCATGGCCAGCTGATAGCCGCTGATGACCCAGATCGAACCCGCGTCGCTGGCCTGAAGGTCGCGCGCGATGGTGGGCAGCGCGGTGTTGGCGATGGCCGTGTCCAGGCTGGCCATGCAAACCGCCAGCATGACGGCCAGCAGCGCGCCCAGGCGTTCCGAAGCAGGCAGGCCGGCGCCAGCCGGATAAACGGTGTTGCGTGAGAACGAGAGCATGAGGCGGCGTCAGGGGCGAGGCGTGCGGGGCGGGGCGTCCGGCAACGTGAGGACTGATTCTAATGCGGCATCGGGATTCAACGCTTCGTCAGGACGGCGAGGCGGAGGCGTAGGCCGGGCGCCCGCCCAAGCCGCGCCCCGGCCAGGCGACTGCAAGGAAGTCGTCACCGCCACCACCACGTGTTGACGAGCGCCTAGGGTGTGGCGGTGGGCGCTGGTCTGGGCTTGACCGGCCAGAACAGCGTCGCGGGCCGTTGCCAGATGCGTTGCCGCACGCCTGCCGACAGGGAATCGCGATCGCGGCGGCGCAGGTCGCGGGAACGCATCGCCACGTTGAAGGCCAGCGCGAAGCTGACGCCGACATTCAGGATGCCCGTCAACGCAATGCCCGCCACGGCCAGCCAGAACTCCTGCGTGTGCACGACCTGCCATCCCAGCGTGCCGATCACGGTGCCCAGCTGCCCGGCGCTCAGTGTCACGTGGCGCACCTCGACGTGCGGCCCGAAGAAGCTGACGATGGCCGGCCCCAATCCCAGCATCAGGCCCAGCGACACATTGCCCGCGATGCCCGAGATGTTGCGTTGCCAGAACCCCGCCCAGCGCGCCGCGCCGCGTTCGCCCAGCAGGTGCCGCGCGCGCCGGTTGTAGGCCATCACGTCATGCACGCGGTGCAGCGCAAACCAGTTGTCGGCCCAGCCCGCGATCAGGCTGGACAGCCACAGCAGCACGCCGGTGGCGGCGGCGTAGAGCGGCGTGGGTCCCCATGCCGAGAACGAGGCCAGCGTCTCGTGGGCTTTGTCGGCGTTGATCAGCGGCCGGTCCAGGCCATTGACCGCGACCCACTGCACGGCCCAGGCCAGCGGAAACACCACGGCCAGATTGCCCAGGATGGCCGCGGCGTTGGAGCGGATCATCGCCATCGTGTCGTCCAGGAAGGCGTCGCGCCCTTCGGGCGTGTAGGCGTCGTCCAGCCGGTGGGCCAGCGCGGGGCCGGTCATCGCGGGCTGCTTGGTGGCAAGCGTGAAATGGGAAAAGTGAATGACGAGAAACCCGCCCGCGTAGTTCAGCGACGCAAGCAGCCCCTCGATGAACTTGTCCAGATGCAGCGACACGATGAAAAATTTCAGATAGACCGTGAACACCATGACGAAGCCGCCGCCCAGCGACGCCTTGAGCATGGTCAGGTATTCCACCGCGTCCCGCGCGATGTAGTGCTCTCCCGTTTCGGCGGTGCGCTCCATGACGCGGCGCGCCAGTTGCGCGAAAGACGAAGCGGCCAGGTGGCGGATGCTGCTGCGCGCCTGGGTCGAGCGGATCAGCTCGGCGGTCAGGTGCACGAACTTGTGCCGCTGAGTGGGGTCGACCCAGACTCCCAGCAGCAGTTCGATACGGGCCACGCGCAGCTTCATGCGTTCGATCTGGAAGACCACTTCGACCGATACGCCGTTCTTCTCCAGTTCGTCGTACACGCCCTGGGCGGCGGCGCGGCAGCCGTCTAGCAGCGCGCGGAACATGTTCAGGCGGCGGCCGAATACGTCGCGCGGCGTGTCCGGCGTGGTGGCGCACAGCTCGGTCGCCGCCGTGGCCAGCGCGAAGAAGGGAGATTCCTCGACCCGGCCGGGCAAGCGCGAGCGGATGTCCTGGCTCAGGCCGGTGGCGCGAACCTGGCTGACCAGCACCTGGATGCTGCTGGTCAAGGCCTGTTCCAGCCGGGGCGAAAGCGGCTCGGCGCCGCTGGCGTCGGGAGCCAGCGGGTGCGCCACCGCGTCACCCGAGCGAAACAGCCTGCGCATGCGGGCCAGGGTGTCGTCGTCCAGCGACTCGATCCACGCGGCATCGCCCGCGCGCCGGAAGATCAGGGAGAACAGCCCAAACATGTCGGGGCGGTTGGGCGGCGGCGGCAGCAGGCGGGCTTGGGCGCGTTCCCAGAATTCGCCCCAGAAGCCCGGGTGCGACGCCACGCCGGTGTCGCACAGCAAGGACGTGGGGTCGTTGTCGGCCACCAGCGAGCGCAAGGTGGCGGCCACGCGCGCGGCGCGTTCGGGATTGTGTTCCAGCACTTGCAGCACGTAGCGCAAGCGCGCGTGCTGGGGGTGGCGGACGGACTCGGCGGCCCCGTCGGCGGGCAGCGTGGGCGCGGCCGGCGCGCTGGGGCGATCAAGCCAGCGGCACAGATCCACCATCCACATGTTGCGGTCGGCCAGCGGTGCGTCGGGATCGGCGCTGGCGAGGATGACGTCCAACTGCGGACCGCCGTGGCGCGCGGCCCGCCACTTGCGCCAAAGGGATGTGAGCATGGGCGGCCTCGCGGGTCAGGGGGCTTCGGGGTGGCGGCGCAGGGAGAACCCCTGCGCTTCATTCATGGCCAGGTAGCTGACGTTGCGCGACACCACCGGCGGTTGCTCGCCGCCATGCAGGGCCCGCACCTCGTCCAGCACCATCTTGTCGGCCAGCGTCATGCGATCGATCATGCGCAGATACTGCATCCGGCTTTCCACAAGGAACACTTCGCGCCAGATGCCTTCGCGTTCCAGGTCGCGGAACAGTTGCCACTGCTGCGCGCCATTGCGCAGTCGCAGCAGCCGCAGGGGATGCGCGGCGGCGATCAGCGCGCGCAGCTTGTCCTGGTCGATCTGGTATTCCACCGCGACCAGCACTGCGCCATGCTGCGTATTGAAGCCGGCGGCGGCCATGGCGGGCTCAACGTCGTCCACGCGCGCGAGCGATTGCGCGTCCACGTGCTCAGGCAGACGCGAGCGGTACAGCAGCGCCACCGTGATGCCCAGCATGATGCCGGCGGTGGTCAGCGCCCCGGACACGCCCATGGTGCCGGCAAAGTGGCCCCACATGAACGAGCCGGCCGCCAGCCCGCCAAAGATGGCGGTCTGGTACAGCGCCAGCGACCGGGCCTTGACCCAGTCCGGCACCAGCAGTTGCACGGTGGTGTTGTAGGTCGCCAGTACGCCGATCCAGCAACTGCCCGACACCAGCAACGCCGGGAACGCCACCCATAGCGTATCGGTCAGGCCCAGCGCCGCGAGGCACACTGCCAGCAGCGCGGCGGCCACGGTGATCAGCGCGCTGGCGCCCCAGGCCTGCCGGATGCGCCGCACGACGACGCTGCCCAGAATGGCGCCCACGCCCAGCGCGCCCAGCATGTAGCCATACAGCAAGGCGCTGCCGTCCGCGTGTTCGTGCGCCAGCAAGGGCAGCAAGGCCCACAAGGCGCTGGCCGACAGGCCAAAGGCGAACGAGCGCAGCATCACCACGCGCGTCACCGTTGAATGCTGCGTGTAGCGCAGCGCGGCGACGACGCCTTCCAGCAAACCCTCCGGCGGCAAGCGCCGCACGGGCACCACGCGCCGCCAGCGCCAGATGGCCCAGACCAGGGCGCCGTAACAGACGCAGTTCAACAGGAAGACCCACGGCGCGCCCATCGCACCCAGCAGCAGGCCGCCGATGGCCGGACCGACCGCTCGCGCCACGTTGAAGTTCACGCTATTGAGCAGCACGGCGCTGCCCACGTGTTCACGCGGCACCTGCTCGCCCACGGCGGCTTGCCAGGCCGGGGTCACGACGGCGCTGCCGATGGCGATGCAGAAGACCGATGCGATCAGCGTGATCGGGTGCAGTAGGCCCGCGAACGCCAGGATGGTGATGAAGACGCCACCTGCCAGCTCAAGCAGCATGCCGGCCAGCATGACCTTGCGGCGGTCGTAGTTGTCGGCAAGCACGCCGGTAAGAATGGACAGCGCCACCAGCGGGAAGGCGGCGGCCACCTGGATCATGGCGACCATCAGCGGGCTGCTCTGCTCGGTGGTGATGATCCACGCGGCGGCGACGGACTGCGCCCAGGTGCCCAGGTTGGCGAACAGGTTCGCAATCCAGATGATGCGAAACGCGGGGAATGCGAAGGGGGACAGCGTGCTGACGGTCAGTGGCGCGGCGGGTGCGGCGGGCGCTTTGGGCGGCAGGTCGGCGGAGGGAGAGACGGGTTGGAGCATAGGGGCTCGGGGGCGCGTCTTGGTCTGCCCGGTGGACCGGGCGTTGCACGGGTGATCAATGGTACGCCGGATTCAGCGCGGCGGTGCAGCGCGCCGGGCGGTGGATAACACTGTGGGTAAGCCAGTGGATTGGCAGTGGAAAGCCGGTGGATAGGCGGTGGACAACGCGGGATAACTTGGGGCTGACGCCAGGGGCGGAAAGGCGGACGAGGCAATTTCCAGGCAGGGATAGCTTGGTGGTGTCGATGATCCGCAATGAGCATGCCGGCGAATAACTTTTAGTGACGCATGATTGGCTGCTGTTTCCGGGTTTTCCCGGGGATATGGGGTACGCTGCCCGGGGTTCGCGCGGGTGGCCTGCTTGCTGTCCGGACGCTTCGTATTTTTCGGTGCGTTCGGCTTGCGCGGGCGGTCCGCGCTATCTGTCGAACTGCTTGTTCGAACCGCCTGTCCGCGATTTGGGGCCGGCGCTTCAGCCATTTACCTTCTGCCGTTTCCTGCCATGACCCTGACCTTCAACGGGCGCGCGTTCGTCGCCCTGCTTGCCGTTACCGCGCTGCTGGCGCTGATTGCGCTGTATGGCGCGCCCTATCCGTTCCTGCGCGGCTTCCTGGGCGATGTGATCGCGGTGGGCTGGGCATATCTGGTGTATCGCACGTTCATCCGCGCGCAGGTCCTGCCGCTGGCGATCGCGGCGTTGCTCACGGGATATGCGGTGGAGTTTTGCCAATATCTGGCAAAGCAGTATGGCCTTCAGATCCAGCAGCCGATCCTGCGCGTGGTGCTGGGCAGCGTGCCCGACTGGTGGGACGTGCTGGCCTATACCGTGGGGTTCGTGGTGGTGCTGCTGTTGGCTGGCGCCAACCAGCGTCGCCAACAGGCCGTATCTCTACAGAATGCACGCTTGCGCGCCAGCCTGCGTGCTCGCCGCTAACCTGCGCGAATAAAACGGCCCCGGGGTAGACGCCCCGGAGCGGTCCAGACATCAACCTGCTTGATACATCGGCTCGTCGTCGTTACGACGGGCTGCGGTCGCTTGCGCGCGCAGCGGTTGCAGGCGGGCATTGCGGAAGGGGGCGAACAGTTCGGCCCACGACGAAGGGAACAAGGGCGTGGCGTGGCGCACCGCATCGCGGCGGGCGTAATGCGTCAGCAGCTGCTGGCCGATGGGGGCGTCTCCAAGAGGATGGCGGGTATTCATGGTATTTCCGTATTGCATTGAAAGTGTATTCATTGTACTAGCGGCGCCCGCCCTCGTCCAGTCCGCCCCGGCCTACGCTCGCAGGCTGTTAACGCGTTGATATCTAAGGATCTGCCCCCTTTTTGCCAGGCTTTCTCCGGGAATGCCCTAGCAGTCTTAAACAGTAGACGGTATACAATGTTCATCATGCCCGGGCTAAACCAGCCTGGAATCCCTCCCACTGGACTGGAGCCCGTCATGGCCGAACTGATGAACCGAGATGAATTCCGTACCGCGTTGGAAAACGCGATCAAGGGCAAGAGCGCCAACGCGTCGCCCTTTTCCATCGCCTGGGCCGAAGGCAAACTCAGCCGCGAACACCTGTCGCGCTGGGCCGAGAACCACTATCACTATGTGGGCCCGTTCGCCGATTACCTGGGCTACCTGTACGCCCGCACGCCGGATACCTACACCGAGGCCAAGGACTTCCTGCTGGCCAATATGTATGAAGAAGAAATCGGGGGCGATCGCCACACCGACCTGCTGATCCGCTTTGCCGAAGCCTGCGGCACGACGCGCGAACGGGTCACCAACCCGGACAACATGTCGCCCACCACGCGCGCGCTGCAAAGCTGGTGTTATGCCGTGGCCATGCGCGAGGACCCCATCGTGGCCGTGGCCGGCCTGGTCGTCGGCCTGGAATCGCAGGTGCCGTCCATCTACCGCAAGCAGACGCCGACGCTGCGCGAAAAGTACGGGTTCACGGATGAGGAAGTGGAATTCTTCGACCTGCACATCGTGTCCGACGAGATCCATGGCGAACGCGGCTATCAGATCGTGCTGGAACACGCCAACACGGTCGAGTTGCAGCAGCGCTGCCTGAAGATCTGCGAAATCGGCGCGCAGATGCGCCTGCTGTACACCACGGCGTTGTACACCGACTACGTGCAGCACGAGATCAAGCTGCCCGAACTGGGCTTGGCCGCCTGATTCATCGCGGGTGTTTCATCGGGGGCGCGCCGCGTGGGCGTCGCGCCCCGCCCGCAGCCCTGGACGACAGACTCATGCCTACCGTTGTATTTCATAAAGGCGGCCAGACCTACACCGACGTGGTGAAGGACAACACCAATCTTGTGGTGCGGGCCGGCATCAAGCAGTTTCCGTATCCGCATCTGCGCTACGAATGCGGCATGGGCAAGTGCGCCAAGTGCGCGTGCCGGGTACTGGCCGGCGCCGAGCATTTGCCGCCGGTCAATTGGAAAGAGAAAAAGCAGCTGGGCGATCGCATCGACCAGGGCTACCGGCTGGCCTGCCAGCTGTGGCTGAACCACGATGTCGAGCTGGTTCAGGATGCGGAGGCATAACGCGATGGACGCTTCCTATGTGATCCTGACGACCAAGCCCGGCGTATTCCACACCGAAGTCGGCGCCGACGTCGACATCATCGAAACCTACGACTACGTCTTCTACGGGCGCATGCTGGCGGTCTTTCGCATCGCCCGGCTGCATGGCCCGACGCGCCTGACGGTGACCGAAGACACCCCGCCTTACGTCGTCAACCGCGTGCCGTCCAAGTTCCTGGAGAAATTCCCGTCGGTCGAGGCCGCTCGCAAGGAGCTGGCGCACCTGACGCGTTTTGGCAGCATGGAATCCACCTTGACGCTGCGCCCCGCCGCCGCCGTCGCGGAGCATTGATACACATGGTTCAGATTACATTTCTATCGAACGGCGCCAAGGTTGCGACCGCACCCGAGAACAGCAACCTGCTGCGCGTGTCGCTGAAGGAAAAGGGCGGTATCCCGTTCAAATGCGGTGGCGGCCTGTGCGGCACCTGCAAATGCCGCATTGAAGAAGGGCTGGAAAACACCGACGCGATCAAGCCGAAAGAGCGCAAGCATCTGCGTCCCGAAGACTTCGAAGCCGGCTACCGCATGGCTTGCCAGACGTTCGTCAACGGCGACGTCAAGGTGTCGTGGGTCGTGCAGAACGGCAAGGGCGTGGTGGTGGGCGTGGACCCGGTCGACGCGCCGGTGCCATCCGCCTGAAGTCAGGCGGACAGAAAGTCCGCCCGTTTGCGGTTTCAGTCCGCCGCGTCGTGCTGCGGCTGTTGCTGCTGGGTGTCGGTGTATGCCTTGGCTGCGTTATGCACGTGCTGGCTGGCCAGCAGCGCGGCCAGGTCGCCATTGCCGGCGATGACGGCGTTCAGGATCTGCGAATGCTCGTCCCAATTGGCCTTGGCGCGATGCATGTTGCTGGGCGCGAACAGCAGCGCCGTGCGGTCGCGCAATGAGCGCATCAGATCCGTCAGCACCATGTTGCCGCCGATGGTGGCCAGCATTTCGTGGAACTGCGAATTCAGCGCCAGGAACTTGTCCAGCTGTTCGCCGCGAGCGGCTTCGGTGCCTTCGCGCAGGAAGGCCTGCAAGCGTTCGACCGTCTTCGCGTCGCGCCGCTGGGCCGCCAGCTTGGCGTTGAGCCCTTCCAGCGTGGCGCGCACTTCCACCATGTCATAGGCAACCGCATCGGACAGCACGGACACCGACGCGCCGCGACGCGGCTCGATGGTGACCAGCCCTTCGGCGGCCAATGCCCGCAGCGCTTCACGCACCGGGATGCGGGATACGCCCATCTCTTCTGACAAACGGCCTTCGACGAGGCGGTCTCCGGGGGTGAATTCCCCGCTGAGGATGCGTTCGCGCAGCTTGTCACGGATGACGGCGAACAATTGCGGGTGTTGCTCGCCGATCTTCAGCGAGGCGGAAGACGGCATCTGGGCGGCTTGCGGGCTGACAGGCGAAGTAGTCATGGCGAGCATGTATGGATTAATGGATACATTCTCCATTGTATTACCGGGTGTAGCCAAGCGCCGTGACGAAAACCGCGCATCAGGCGCCCCAGAAGGCTTTGACCAGCACGCCCACCGCACCCAGCGCGCACGCAACGAGCAATACGGTGCGCACGGCGTGGGGCGGCAGCAGCGATCGCAACCGGTTGGAGACTGCGAAACCTGCCAGCAGGAAGGGCGCCAGACTCAGCGCCAGACCGAGGTGATAGCCGGTGTAGCGCTTGGCCAGCGCCAGCATGGCCAGGGAGAAGATCGAGCCCAGGAACAGCACCACGCCCAGCGTGGCCCGCAGCCGGGGCGGCGCCGTGTGTTGGAGCACGATGGCGATGGGCGGCGCGCCCACCGAGGTCATCGTGCCCATGATGCCGGAAGCAACTCCCGCGCCCGACACCCGGCCGGGCGTGGCCGTAAAGCGCAGGCCCGCCGCGCTCAGGGCCACGGCCACCAGGATCATGCCGGCGAACAGCACGCCCAGCGTCTGAGGGGCAAAACGCGCCATGGCGTAGATGGCGATCAGCGTGCCCACCGCGCGCCCGACCAGGGCGTAAGACACGGAAGACCAATCGATGAAGGCCCGTTCACGCAGTGCCGTGAGCAGAGAAATGAACCCGCCCAGCGTCAATAGCGGGCCGGGGGCCAACTGCGGAAAGAACATCGCCGCCACGGGGGCGGCGAACATGGCGAAGCCGATTCCGCCCACGCCCTGCGCCACGGCCGCGCCGAACACCACCACGGCCATCGCGGCGTAATGCCAAAGATCGGGGAACGACAGGGTGGCGGGCATGGGCTACAGCCTTTTATGTATACGATAGTCAGCACCAGAATTCTGACTTGAATAGGTCGCCGGCGAAAACCCAGGGTAAACCCGTGTTTTATCGGGCTTATTCATCGATTTTTCAGAATTATCGGTTTCCCTAGGCGCTGCATATTTCGATTGGTATGGCTCTCAACGAAATATAGTATACCGATTGTGGCGATCTAACAGCCACGTCACAAGGGGAATCGCGCATGCAAGCGGACGTCGTGCTCACTGCTGCTCACTGGATGTATCTGATCAGCGTGGCCGCCATCATCCTGACGATGATTTTGCGGGCCAACGTGGTGGTGCCATCGGTAATCGGCACCTTTCTGGTGGTACTAGCCATCACAGGCAATCCGATCAGCGCACTGATCGGTATCTTTTCGGCCAGCTTCGTGGCCGCCAAGGAGTTGTTCAATATTTTCCTGGTCATCACGTTCATGACCGCCCTGCTCAACTCCTTGAAAACGTTGCAGGCGGACGTGCGGATGGTGCAGCCGTTCCGGCGCGTGATGCGGGGCGGGCATTCGTCCTTTGTCATCATCGCGCTCTGTACGTATGTGATCTCGCTGTTCTTCTGGCCGACCCCGGCTGTGCCGCTGGTGTCCGCCATCCTGCTGCCGGCAGCCATCGCGGCCGGCTTGCCGCCGCTGGCGGGCGCCATGGCGATCGCCATCGCCGGCCAGGGCATGGCCTTGTCATCGGATTACGTGATCGGCGTGGCTCCCAGCATCAGCGCCAAGGCGGCCGGCGCGGCAGTCAGCGCGGCGGTGGTGGCCGACCGCGCGTTGGTGCTGTCGCTGATTACCGGCGCGGTCGCGCTGGTGGCGGCCTACCTGCTGATCCGCAAGCACATCGTGCCCGCCAATTCTGCGCTGCTGGACGCCTGGCAGGCCCGCGCGCAGGACGGCAGCCTGGCCAAGATCGAACAATCAGGCTCGTTCGACAAGGCGGAACTGGCGCGCGGCACGATGGGAGCCGACCCCGCGTTGCCCAAGGGCCCCGTCATCACCGAAGAGGAACGCCGCCGCGTGCGCTGGTCCAAGACTTTCGCCGTGGTGACGCCGCTGGCCTTCCTGGCCGTGATCGCGGTGATGGTCCTGCCCCGGATATTCCCGACCCTGCCCGCCTTGCGCGGCGGCGACGCGGCGGCGCTGGTGGGCGGCGTGGCCTTCGTGGTGATGATGCTGGTGACGCTGGCCGCCGAGGGTCCGCGCAAGATGCTGGACGTATGTCCGGAGCACGTCACCGACGGGTTCGTCTTTGCCTTCAAGGCCATGGGCTCGGTGCTGCCGATTGCCGGCTTCTTCTTCATCGGCGCCAACGAAACCGCCGCACAGATCCTGGGCGTGCCGCAGGCGCAAGCCCCGGGGCTGCTGTTTGAAGTGATTTCCGCCGGTCAGCATCTGATCCCCGAGAACCATTTCCTGGTGGCGTTCGGCGTGCTGCTCGTCGGCATGATCACCGGCATCGACGGCTCCGGCTTCGCCGGCTTGCCGCTGACGGGCACCTTGTCCGGCGCGCTGGGCCCCGTGGTGGGCGTGGACCCCGCGACGCTTGCCGCCGTGGGGCAGATGGGCGCCGTCTGGACGGGCGGCGGCACGCTGATCGCGTGGTCGTCCCTGATAGCGGTAGCCGGCTTTGCGCGGGTGAACGTGCTGTCACTGGTGCGGGCGCTGTTGCTGCCCGTGCTGTTGGCCTTGTTCGTGTCCACCATCTGCGCGGTACTGATCTGGGGCTGATCCGCCAGCGCGGCCGCAACGAAGGGGCCCCGCAGCGGGCCCCTTTTTTACGCCGTTCCTGGGGTTATCACGGATCGTCGCCTACTGATTAAAGTATACAATGTTCAGAAATTACCTCAGACGCCCGCATTCGGGCCATCCCCGCACCGGTAAAGGAAGCGCTCCCGTGGACGATCTTTCGCAGCAGACATTCATGAACCATATCGGCGGCGCCTGGGTGCCCAGCGCCACCGGCCGCACCGCGCCTAACATCAACCCGGCGGATACCCGCGACGTGGTGGGCAACTTTCCGGTCTCGGACGCCGAAGACGCGCGCCGCGCCCTGCAAGCGGCTGATGCCGCGTTTGCCGCGTGGCGCGACACGCCGATCTCCAAGCGCGCCGCCATCCTGTTCCGCGCCGCGCAGTACCTGGAAGACCATGCCGACGCCTTCGCCCGGGAACTGACTCGGGAAGAAGGCAAGGGCCTGAACCTGGCAAAGGACGAAGTGCTGCGTTCGGCGCAGACGATCCGCTTCTACGCGGTCGAGGGCCAGAGCTTTACCGGCGAAACCTTCGTCAACGACGACCCGGACATGGTGGTCTACAGCCAGCGCGAACCGCTGGGCGTTGCCGCCGTGATTTCGCCGTGGAATTTCCCCATTTCCATTCCCGCCCGCAAGATCGCGCCCGCGCTGATCGCGGGCAACACCGTCGTCTTCAAGCCGTCGTCCGACGCGCCGCTGTCCGGTTACCGCCTGACCGAAGCCTTTGTGCAGGCCGGCCTTCCGGCAGGCGTGCTCAACCTGGTGATTGGCCCGGCAGCGGCGGTAGGCGCGGCAATCACCAGCGCGCCCGTCGTGCGCGCCATCTCGTTCACCGGTTCGACCGCGGCGGGCGAGCAGATTCACCGCAGCGCTGGCCTCACCACGCGCACTCAGATGGAGCTGGGCGGCAAGAACCCGCTGATCGTGCTGGCCGACGCCGACCTGGATCGCGCGGTGGACCTGGCGGTCAAGGGCGGGTTCTCGTTGAGTGGCCAGGCCTGCACCGGCACCAGCCGCGTGCTGGTCGATGCGAAGGTGCGCCAGGCGTTCACCGACAAGCTGGTCGCGCGCGTCAAGGCGCTGACGATCGGCAATGGGCTGGAGCGCAATTTCGACCTGGGTCCGCTGGCCACCCGCAAGCAGTTGGATAACGTATTGAGCTACGTGGCGATCGGCAAGCAGGAGGCCACCCACTTGTGCGGCGGCGACACGCTGACCAGCCCCGGTTTTGAGCACGGCTATTACGTCACGCCCGCGCTGTTCACCGATGTCACCCAGCAAATGCGCATCGCGCGCGAAGAGATATTCGGACCGGTCATCGCGATCATCGAAGTCGATGGCTACGAAGACGCCATCGCCAAGGCCAACGACACGGAATACGGCCTGTCCGCCGCCATCGCCACCACCGACGCGCGCTACGCCCACCGGTTCGCGCGCGACATCCAGGCGGGCACGGTGAAGATCAACCGCACCACCACGGGCAACCTGATCAACGCGCCGTTCGGCGGCCTGAAGGCGTCCAGCACGTCCACGTTCCGTGAATCGGGACGCGTGGGCCTGGAGTTCTACACGCAGATCAAAACCATCTACCGCGCGGGCTGATTGCGCGGTTTCACACTGAAAGAGGCTACGAACATGAAACAGATCTACCGCCTGGAACTGGAAGAAGCGCGCCTGATGGTGCGCGCCGCCATCGCCAAGTCGCAGGAAATCGGCGTGCTGGAATCCATCTGCATCGTCGATGACGGCGGCTATCCCATTGCGTTGGAACGCATGGACGGCGCCCGCATCACCGGGCCGCAGATCGCCTGGAACAAGGCGTTCACCGCCGCCGGCCACAAGCGTTCGACGCACCTGTTCAACACCGCGCCCAATGGCCCGGCGCTGCCGGGCAACGAAGCGTTCGGCATCCAATGGAGCTTCGAAGGCAAGTTCGCCGTGTTCGTCGGCGGGTTCCCGATCGTGGTCAACGACGAGGTCATCGGCGGCGTGGGCCTGAGCGGCGGCAACGGCGAGCAGGACACGCAGGCCGGTCTGGCCTCGCTGGCGGCCCTGGCCGAATTGTTGGAACCGCGCGGCATGAAAGTGCTGGTGCAGGCCGACATCAAGAAATAAGCGAGGCCCCGCGATGGCATACCGCGTCCACATCCTGCAAACCGGCGAAGCCTTCGTGGCGGGCGCCGATGAATCCCTGTTGGAAGCGGCCGAACGCGCGTCAGTGAAGCTGCCGCACGAATGCACGTTCGGCGGCTGCGGCACGTGCCGCATCAAGCTGGAATCGGGCGCGGTCGGCTATGAGGAATTTCCGATGGCATTGACGCCCGAGGAAGCCGCCGAAGGCTATGCGCTGGCTTGCCAGGCGCGCGCGCAGAGCGATCTTTGCATCAGCGTGGCCAGCAGTCGGCAGACCTTTCCCGAGCCGCGCCAGCTGGCCGCCACCGTGCACCGCATCGAGCCCTACACGGACGACATCATCCACCTGACGCTCGCACTGCCCGACGGACCGCTGGACTATGTACCGGGCCAGTACATGAACGTGCTGCTGCCCGATGGCGAGACGCGCAGCTTTTCGATGGCCTCGGCCTCGTCGGATGGTCTGGTGGACTTTCACGTGCGCCGCATTCCCGGTGGCCGTTATACCGATCAATGGCTGGGCCAGGCGCAAGCCGGCGCGCCGCTGACGATCGAGGCTCCGCTGGGCGTCTTCAGCTATCACGAAGAGGACTGGCGTCCGCTCATCCTGATTGCCACGGGCACCGGCATCGCCCCGATCAAGGCGATTCTGGAATCGTTGCTGGACAAGGAAGACTGCCCGCCCGTCACCTTGTACTGGGGCATGCGCACGCAGGCCGACCTGTATCTGCAAGACGAGATCGAAAGCTGGGCGGGGCGCTTGTACGAATTCAACTTCGTGCCGGTGCTGTCGCGCGCGGATGCGGGCTGGCAAGGGCGTCGCGGCCATGTGCAGGACGCGGTCCTGCAAGACCACGACGACCTGTCCGAGCACGCCATCTACCTGTGCGGCGCGCCCGCGATGGTGCGCGACGCCAAGCATCTGCTGGCCGGACGCGGCGCCAGCCTGGACCACATCTACGCCGACAGCTTCACGTTCCAGCACGCGCTGGAAGCGGCGGCCTGACGGCTATCGGAACACCAGCACGGGCAGGCGCGTCTTGGCCAGCACGCGCTGGGTTTCGCTGCCCAGCAGGAAGCCCGTCATGCCGTGGCGCCCGTGCGAGCCCATGATGATCAGATCGCAGCCTTCGGTCTTGGCCGTTTCCACGATGGCCTCGTGCGGATGGTCGTTGACCACCACCACGGCGCTGCAAGGCACCAGCGCATGGCGCGCTTCCATCTCAAGCCCGTCAAGGTAGCTTTGCGCGCTCTTGCGGGTCTGGTCGTTGTGTTGCGCCTGTGTGGTGCCCAGCATTTCGGCCTGGTAGACCAGCAAGTGGTCCTCGGGAACGGCGCGAATTAGCGTGATGGTGGCGCCCATTTCCTTGGCAAAGACAAGGGCGCGCTTGAATGCCGATTCGGATAGCAGCGAGCCATCCACGGCGATGAGCAAATGCCTGTACATGTTGCCTCTCCTTTAGGAAAAGGAATGTCGAGCAACGGCGAAATCAGTATATGCCCGCCGTTGTGCGCCATCCAGTCCCGCGTAAGGAGGATGCCTGCCGCGCATAAGGACATGCCGACTAAGTATTTTTGCGCGTCGCCGCCGGATGAAAGAATGCCTGTCCCCCTTCAAGCCGGAACCCGCCATGACCATTCAATCCATCAACGCCCGCAACCAGTTTCGCGGCAAGATCAAAGAGATCATTCTTGGGCCGGTCGTCTCCGAGGTGGACGTCGACACGCCAGCCGGCATCGTGACGTCGGTGATCACGACGCGCTCGGTCAAGGAGCTGGACCTGCAGGTGGGCACCGAGGTGCTGGCGTTCGTCAAGGCGACCGAGGTGTCCGTCGCCAAGCTGTGAACCGGGCGCGCGGAAAAATATTCCCTTGCTCCGTCGATAGGCATATATTGTCTTCGCGTTATACGGCAGTTCCCTCGTGGCTTTCAGCTTCATGCTTTGCCTCTCGGAGAACGGTTCATGCGTCGACTGCAAGCGTGGTTCATCGGCTGGTTGTGCCTGGGGCTGGCGGTCTGCCTGCCGGTGGCGGCGCAGACGCAGCTGGACAAGGGGCAGTTGGATCAGCTGATGGCGCCGGTGGCGCTGTACCCTGATTCCTTGCTGTCGCAGATTCTCATGGGGTCGACCTACCCCGACGATGTGGCTGCGGCGGCCAAATGGTCGGCGGCCCATACCTCTGAGTCAGGTGACCAGGCGGTCAAGGCGGTCGAGGCCGAGCCCTGGGACCCCAGCGTCAAATCATTGGTGGCGTTTCCGTCCGTGATGGACATGATGGGCCGCCAGCCTGAATGGGTGAAATCCGTGGGCGACGCTTTCCTGGCGCAGCCCGATGCGGTGATGGATTCCGTGCAGCGCCTGCGCGTGCAGGCGCAAAAGGCCGGCAACCTGAAAAGCACGCCGCAGCAGACGGTCACCTCCAGCACCACCAACGAAAAGACCGTGGTGGTGATCCAGCCGGCCGATCCCCAGGTGGTCTACGTGCCCAGCTACAACCCCAGCGTGGTGTACGGGGCCTGGGCCTATCCCTCCTACCCGCCGTACTACTACCCCCCGTCACCCGGCT
Source organism: Achromobacter piechaudii NBRC 102461 (assembly GCF_001571245.1). Taxonomy (GTDB): domain Bacteria; phylum Pseudomonadota; class Gammaproteobacteria; order Burkholderiales; family Burkholderiaceae_B; genus Achromobacter; species Achromobacter piechaudii. The sequence continues at coordinate 49,799 of NZ_BCTK01000007.1, forward strand.
CCGTCTTCGGGACGGCGCTGGTGTCGGGCATCGGATTCGGCCTGGGCGTGGCGGCGGTCAATTCCATGTGGGGCGGGTTCGACTGGGGACACGGCGATGTCGATATCGACGTGAACCGCTACAACAACGTCAATGTGAACCAGCGCATCGACAACGCGCGCAACAACAACGTGTCGTGGCAGCACAATCCCCAGAATCGTGGCAACGCGCCGTATGCCGATTCGGCCAGCCGCCAGCGCTTCGACAGCCAGCGGCAGGCGGGTTTGCAGAACCGGCAGTCGGGGCAGCCGCGCGCCGGCCAAGGCCAGGGCCAGGGCGCGCGAGCGGGCGGCGCGGCCGCCGCGGGAAATTCGCGCGACGCCGCGCGAGACCGGGCGGCACAATCATTCGAGGGGCGGACCGGGCAGCCCATCGCCGGCCATAACGACGCGGGTGGCGCGCGCGGCCAGGGCGGCGCCAATCGAGGCGGACAAGGCGCTTCCAATCGGGGCGGTGAAGGCGCGGCGAACCGAAGCGGGCAAGCTGCGGCCAATCGAGGCGGTGAAGGTGCGACCAATCGCGCGCAGAACGCCGGGGGCGCGGGCGCGCATAGCGGTTCCTCCGGGCCGCGCTCGTCCAGCAGCGTCTCCACGAACGACCGGCAGGCCGCCGCGCAACGCCAGCGTGCTGACGAGACGGCCGCGCGCGATCGCGCCCGGGCGTCCAACAGCAGCAACGCATTGAGCGATGCCGGCAACGGCGACCGCATGCGCCAGCAAAGCCACCGCAGCGATATGAATCGTGGAGCTAGCGCCGGCGGCGGCCATCGCAGCAGCGGCGGCGGCGGACGCGCGGGCGGTGGTGGCGGCGGTGGCCATTTCGGCGGCCGGAGATAGCACCATGGACAAAGGAACTTTCATGACGAATGCCTGGGTTCGTGCGCGCGCGGCCAACGCCGTGGCGGTGCTGGCGCTGGTTCTGGCCACGCCCGTGGCGGCGCAAAGCCTGTATCCGACGGCGCAGGCCGCGGCGGACGCGTTCACCGACGCGCTGGCTACCAGCGACCCGGCGGCCATGGCCAAGGTGCTGGGTCCCAACCACAAGCAATTGGTGCCGGGCGGCGTGCCGCAACAGGATATCTATCGCTTCCTGGCGGCGTGGTCGAAAAAGCACGAGGTCATTGCCGACGGCGGCCGTTCCTGGCTGGCGGTGGGCGATTCCGGCTGGACCATGCCCGTGCCCATCGTCAGCTCGGGCAAGGGCTGGCGTTTCGACCCGGTGGCGGGCAAGGCAGAACTCACGCGGCGCGCCATCGGCCGCAACGAGTTGGCCGCCATCGACACGCTGCAACAGCTGCAAGCCGCTCAAACCCGCTACAAGGACGGCGTCGGCCAAGGCCGTTACGCCAGCCGCCTGGTCAGCCGCCCGGGCGCCATGGATGGCCTGTACTGGCCCGAGGTGCCCGGCGCGCCGCCCCAGGCTTTCGGCCCCGACGCGTTGGCGATGGGCCCGGAGGTGCCGGAGCAGGACGCGTATTTTGGTTATCGCTACAAGATCCTGCCGGGCGAGCACGACAGCGCCTACCGCATCGTGGCGTGGCCGGCGCGTTACGGACAGACCGGCATCGGAACCTTTGTGATCGGTCCGCAAGGGGGCGTGCTGGAGTCCGACCTGGGGCCCGCGTCCGCGCGCCGCGCCCAGGCTTTGCGCGAACGCGATATCAGCGCCGGCGCGTGGGTGGATGCCGACGCGCAACCCGTTGGCGCCAAATGACTTTCCGGCATTTTGGGGTCAGCCAGGGCGGGGTTGTTGCCAAGTCGCAACAGGCGCAAGCGAATGCCGCCAAAGCCCCGCTTGTTGCCCTATTGAAAGGTGGCTGTGCCTAAAATGACGGGCACTGGGATCGGTGCCCGATCCTCTTTTGCCGGACCTTGAAATTGAACCCCTTGCATTTTGTCCGCTACGCCCTGGCCGGCGTAGGGATGGCGCTTAGCGCAGCGGCGGCATCCGCCCCGATCTTCGTCCTGAATTCCCTGGACGCCAATGTCAGCATCGTCGATCCGGTGTCCTACAAGGAACTGCGCCGCGTGCCTACGGGCAAGGAGCCGCACCACCTGTACCTGACCCCCGACGAAAAGTCCCTGATGGTGGCCAACGCCACGGGCAACACGATCACCATGATGGATCCGAAGACGGGCGAGGTGCAGCGCACCCTGACCGACATCGTTGATCCCTACCAGTTGCAGTTTTCGCCGGACATGAAGTGGTTCGTCACCGCCGCCAACCGGCTGGACCATATCGACATCTACGCCTGGCAGCCGCAGAACAAGGGCGCCGAGCTGAAGCTGGTCAAGCGCGTGCAGGCGGGCAAGACGCCCAGCCACATCATGATCGACAAGGCCAGCACCACGGCCTATGTCACCTTGCAGGACAGTGATCAACTGATCTCCATCGACCTGGCCACGCAGACGCCGAAGTGGACGGTTTCGGTGGGCAAGACGCCGGCCGACGTGTTCCTGACGCCCGACCAGAAGACGCTGCTGGTGGCGTTGACCGGCGATTCCTTCGTGGAAGCCTACGACGTCAGCAACGGTCCGGCCAAGCTCATCAAGCGCATTCCCACCGCCGCGGGCGCGCACGCCTTCCGCGCCCAGGGCGACAAGCGCCACCTGTTCGTCAGCAATCGCACCGCCAATTCCATCAGCCGCATCGACATGCAGACGCTGACCGTCACTGACACCTTCGCGGTGCCGGGCGGCCCGGATTGCATGGACGTGCTGGCCGATGGCAAGACGCTGCTGGTCACGTCGCGCTGGGCGCGCAAGCTGACCGTGGTGGACCTGGTGCAGAAGAAGGTCGTCAACCAGGTGCCGGTGGGCAAGTCGCCGCACGGCGTCTGGACGCTGAACCATGCGCCAACCCGGTAAGAGCTTGCCCGCCATGGCCGCTCGTCGGCCATCCGCATGGCGACGCCCCACGTTTGCGGGCGTGATCGCCACCGCGCTGGTGTTCGCCCTGCCGAAGGCGAACGCCGCCGCGCCGGTCACCTGCGACAAGCCCGTCTACCTGACGTTCGATACGGGGCACATGGGTGTTGCGCCCCTGATCGCGGACGTCTTGCAGCGCCATCACGTGAAGGTCACGTTCTTCCTGGCCAACGAACGCACGAAGACGGACGGCTCAAGCCTGGACGACGTGTGGGCGCCCTGGTGGAAGGCGCGCGTCGCCGAAGGCCATGCCTTCGGCTCGCATACCTATGACCATGTCTATTGGCAGGGCGATCTGCCGGACGGCAAATTCCGCGTCAAGCCCAGCGCGGGGCCCGACACGGGCAAGCGCGCCGACTGGACCGCCGAACAGTATTGCGCCGAGATCAAGCGTTCCGCCACGCGCTTTCAGCAGATGACGGGCGCGAAGATGCTGCCGCTGTACCGCGCGCCGGGCGGCAAGACCTCGCCCGCCCTGCTCAAGGCCGCCAAGGCTTGCGGTTACGAGCACGTAGGCTGGTCGCCCGCCGGTTTCCTGGGCGATGAACTGCCCAGCGACAAATTCCCCAACGCCAAGCTGCTGGACCAGGCGCTGCGCACGATCAAGCCCGGCGACATCCTGCTGGCCCACCTGGGCATCTGGTCGCGCCAGGACCCCTGGGCGCCCGCCGTGCTTGAGCCCTTGATTGTGGGCTTGCAGCAGAAGGGCTATTGTTTCGCTACCTTGGACAACCATCCGGCCTATCGCGACTGGATCGCCTTGCATCACTGATCATGGATACGCTTAGTCAATTCTTCGGAGCGTGCCAGCAATGGCTCTTCGAAACGCTGATCCAGCCCGCGCTGTTTCATCTGGGGATGAGCAATTTCATCGAAGACGGGTACGACGCCACCATGTGGCTGCTCGTCGGGCTGGTGCAGATCGCCGTGCTGGTCCTGGTGTTCGGCCCGCTGCAACGCCTGCGTCCCGTTGAGCCCGTCACCGACCGCCGCCAGATCGGCATCGACGTGCTGTACACACTGATCCACCGGCTGGGCGTGTTTCGCCTGGCGTTGTTCTTCACGATCGAACCCTTCTGGGACAGCGTGTTCGGCCAGCTGCACGTGTGGGGCTTCGCGCCGTTCCAGCTTGACCAGTACTGGCCGGGCGTGACCGACAAAGCCTGGGTCAGCCTGATCATCTATCTGCTGCTGTTCGACGCGGTCGATTATTTCTACCATCGCGCGCAGCACCGCTTCGGCTGGCTCTGGGCGTTGCATGCCGTGCATCACAGCCAGCGTCAGATGACGATGTGGAGCGATGACCGCAACCATCTGCTGGACGACATGCTGCGCGACGTGCTGGTCGTTTTCGTGTCGCAACTGGTGGGCGTGCCCCCGGCGCAGTTCGTGGCGATTGTGGCCATCACGCAATTGGCGCAAAGCTTCTCGCACGCCAATCTGCGCATGCACTTCGGCGCGCTGGGCGAACGCCTGCTGGTCAGCCCGCGCTTTCACCGGCACCACCATTCCATCGCCTACGACGCATCCACGCCCGGCCCGGTTGGCGGCTATAACTTCGCCGCGCTTTTCCCCATCTGGGACGTGCTGTTTCGCACCGCGCGCTTCGGCGTGGGCTACGGTCCCACGGGCATTCACGACCAGCAGGCGCAGCTGGGGGGACGCGACTACGGCCGCGGATTCTGGTCGCAGCAATGGCTGGGCTTGAAACGCATGGTGGGGCGCGACCGCGAGCCAGCGTCCGCGCCGCCACCACCTCCGGGCGCGGCAGAGCGGGCTTGATTGCACGGTCTTTTCACACGGGGCGGCGCCATTGGGTGTCGCCCCGTGTGCTTTGCGGCACTGCTCAGGCCTGGGTGTGCGCGGTAAGCGACCCCGGCACCGAGCGATGACGCAGGTGGATTGACACCCTGCGTTATGCCGCGTCGTGCGTGGTTTCGCGCTTGATCTCGTCGTGGCGGCGTTCCATTTCCTGGCGCAGTTCGCGGCGCAGGCGCGCGGCTTCGAAGCGTTGCTTCTCTTCCAGATTGCGCGGCGCCAGCGGGGGCACGGCGGTGGGCGCGCCCTGGTCGTCCACGGCCACCATCGTGAAGTAACAGCTGTTGGTGTGGCGCACCAGCTTTTTGCGGATGTCTTCGGTCACGACCTTGATGCCGATTTCCATCGACGTGCGGCCGGTGAAGTTCACCGCCGCCAGGAAAGTCACCAGTTCGCCCACGTGGATGGGCTCGCGGAACACGACCTGATCCACCGAGAGCGTGACCACATATTGGCCCGCGTAGCGGCTGGCACAGGCGTAGGCCACCTGGTCCAGGTACTTCAAGATCGTTCCGCCGTGTACGTTTCCTGAAAAATTCGCCATGTCCGGCGTCATCAGGATGGTCATCGACAATTGGTGGCTAAAGGCGTCGTCCATGGCGGGCGCTCATCAATCAAAAAATAAAACGCCTATGGTAGCGGCAGCCGCCTGTCACCGAGCCGTCATCCTGCGCGATCTAGGGTTTCTTCGTGGGCGTGGCGGCCGTCTGGCTGGGGCCCTTTGTTGCCGGCGTCGTGGCCTGGGGCGCGGGCGCCGACGACGCGGCGGGCGGCGTTTCCGTTGGCGCAGGCATGGTCGGCTCGCTGTCCGCAGGCGCGGCCTCCGCCTGCGGCTGCGGGTCGTCGCGCAGCAGGGGCGGCGGCATCCACAAACCGTCCAGCAAGGCAGGTTGCGGGTCATACACGCGCAGCAACAGCGTGACCGCGCCAGCAGGCGGCAGCGGTAGCCAGTTGGCCTGGTCTTCGGGCGGAACGGGCGTCTGGCTGAAATGCAGATCCAGCGAGCCATCGGCGTTGTAGCGCAGCGGCTGGCGGTCGCTCAGGGCGTGGCGATCAAGCACGTTGGCGCCAGGCATGCCCTGGCTATCGTAGGCGGCCAACGACCACAGCGCGCCGGCGGGCGGCAATTGCCCGCTCTCGAAATGCATCAGGTAGCGATGCGCGCCCTCGATCGGCCTGCCCTGGCTGTCGGCCGCGAGCAGCAGCACCGCCAGGTCTTCTGGCAGGCCGGAGCCGGGCTGCGCCTGGGCGGCCAGCGCACGGCGCAGGTAGGCGTTGCCATAGACGCCCACCTGCGCCGTTTCCTGTTGCCACCCGTTCAGGCTGCGCAGCGTTGTGCCCGCCGCCGCCTGCATGCGCTCGCGCGCGGCGCGCAGGCCCCGGCGCATGCCCTGCTTGGCGGGGTGGTCGAGTTTGTCGAAATCAAATGGCCTGCCGGGGATCAGTCCCACTTGGCGCAGTCGGGCCAGCACGGGCTGATCGGTGGCGTGCGGCGGGTTCTTGCGCAGCAGCTCGGCGGCGTAGGCGAAGAACGCATCGGTCGGCATCGATTCCACCTGCTCGCGCACGGAGATCTTCAGGTCCAGATTCGGGTCGGACTTCACGCGCTGCGACTGCGCGGGCAGATTCCATTGCGATAGCGGCGTCAGCGCATAGCCGTCCTGCATCGTGTTGACCGCTGCGTAATCGGTCGGCCCGTCCGTCTGGATCAGCAGCCTGGCCCAGACGTGCGCGGTTGGGGCATCGATGCGAGCCATGCCCGAGGGCAGCGTGCCGGTCCAGCCGGGCGGCACGATCACGGTGTTGGACTTGCCGGTGCCCGTGGTGCGCTTGCCCAGCACGGCGAACGCGTCCGTCCACATGTCCAGGAGCGTCAGGGTATACAGCCGGCTTTGGGTGTCCGGCGCCGACAGCACGACGGGGCCGGCGGTCAGATCGACCCAGGCGGTGCTGCGCAGCATGTCGGGATTGGCCCAGGGCGAGGCCGCGCCGGGCCGGGGCAGCGTGCGGCCGTGCAGGAACGCGTTCGCCGCCGCGCCGTGCGTACCCTGCGACGGATGCGTGAACTGCCGCCGTGTCAGGTCCATCGTCAGCAAGGGATAAAAGTACAGATAGCCCTCCATGGCCGCTTGATGGGCCGCCTCGGTGGCGGCGGCGGCGGGCGTCAGCCGGACGGACGCGGGCGCGGCCATCACAGGCGAAACAGGCAGCGTGGCAAGGCAGGCAAGAGACAGGGCCAAGGGGGCAAAGCGGCGCATCGGCATTCCAACGGTCTGGCGTGAAGCGGGACTGTAGCAGCCGACAGGTCCTGCAAAATCTGCGAACAACTTCCATTTTGCGGCCAAATCGGCGCCTGCGGCGCATTGCGCCATGGCGCGCGGCTTCGTCTTGGGAATATACTTATTGAAATATCCTTGGAAGTTGTAGGGCTTCTCCTTCTCGGGCAAGCCACCGGCTTTCGTCATTCACCCGGAGAGGAGTGCTTCATGGTCAACATGAATCGCCGCCAGTTCTTCAAGGTGACAGGTGCCACCCTGGCAGGCTCGAGCCTGGCATTGCTTGGGGTAGCCCCCGGCACGGCCATGGCAGAAGTGCGCCAGTACAAACTTGCGCGCATGACTGAAACGCGCAACACCTGTCCCTACTGTTCGGTCGCCTGTGGTTTGCTGATGTACGGTCTGGGCGACGGCGCCAAGAATGCGCGCGCCAGCATCATGCATATCGAAGGCGACCCTGATCACCCCGTCAACCGCGGCACGCTCTGTCCGAAGGGCGCAGGTCTGATCGACTTCATCCACAGCCCCAACCGCCTGAAGTACCCGGAATACCGGGCGCCCGGGACGGACAAATGGGTGCGGATGTCGTGGGACAACGCGCTGACCCGCATCACCAAACTCATGAAAGCCGACCGCGATGCGAACTTCGTCGAGAAGACCGCGGACGGCAAGACAGTCAACCGGTGGCTGACCACCGGCATGCTGGCCGCCTCGGCAAGCAGCAACGAGGTCGGCTACGTTACGCACAAGACCGTGCGCAGCATGGGGATGTTGGCGTTCGATAACCAAGCACGTGTCTGACACGGCCCGACGGTGGCAGGTCTTGCCCCGACGTTTGGCCGTGGAGCGATGACGAACCATTGGGTCGACATCAAGAACGCGGACGTAGTGCTGATCATGGGTGGCAATGCCGCCGAGGCCCACCCGTGCGGGTTCAAATGGGTCACGGAAGCAAAGGCCCACAATAAGGCGAAGCTGATCGTTGTGGATCCGCGCTTTACGCGCTCGGCATCCGTGGCGGATTTCTACGCGCCCATACGCACCGGCACCGACATCATCTTCCTGGGTGGCGTCATCAAGTACCTGTTGGATCAAGACAAGATCCAGCACGAGTACGTGCGCAACTACACCGATTTTTCCTTCATCGTTCGTGAAGACTTCACGTTCGAGGCGGGCTTGTATTCGGGCTACAACGCCGACAAGCGCACCTACGACAAGGCAAGCTGGGACTACGAGCGCGGCGAGGATGGCTTCGTCAAGACGGACCCGACGCTGGCGCATCCGCGCACCGTCTACCAGCTGATGAAGAAGCACTATTCGCGCTACACCGAAGAAATGGTCGAGCGCGTATGCGGCACGCCCAAGGACAAGTTCCTGAAAGTGTGCGAAATGCTCGCTTCCACCGCCAGTCCCAACCGCGCATGCACGATCCTGTACGCGCTGGGCTGGACGCAGCACTCCATCGGTTCGCAAATCATCCGCACGGGCGCGATGGTGCAGCTGCTGCTGGGCAACATCGGCATCGCCGGCGGCGGCATGAACGCGCTGCGCGGGCACTCGAACATCCAGGGCCTGACCGATCTGGGCCTGATGTCGAACCTGCTGCCGGGCTACATGACGCTGCCCAACGAACCCGAGCAGGACTACGCCAAGTACATCGAGACCCGTACGCTCAAGCCCTTGCGCCCCAACCAGCTCAGTTACTGGCAGAACTACAACAAGTTCCACGTCAGCCTGATGAAGGCCTGGTGGGGCAAGGCGGCCACGGCGGAAAACAATTGGGCGTTCGACTACCTGCCCAAGCTGGACAAGCTGTACGACATGCTTCAGGTCTACGAGCTGATGGTCCAGGGCAAGATGAACGGCTATATCGCGCAGGGCTTCAACCCGCTGGCGGCCGCGCCCAACAAGGCCAAGCTGAACGACGGCTTCGCCAAGTTGAAGTACCTGGTCATCATGGACCCGCTCGTCACCGAGACGTCGGAATTCTGGCGCAACGCGGGCGAGGCCAACGACGTGGACCCGTCAAAGATCATGACGGAAGTCTTCCGCCTGCCCACCACCTGCTTCGCTGAGGAAGACGGCGCGCTGGTGAACTCCGGGCGCTGGCTGCAATGGCACTGGAAGGGCGCCGAGCCTCCGGGCGAAGCCAAGAGCGACATCGAAATCATGTCGCTGATCTTCACGCGCCTGCGCAAGCTGTACCGGGAAGAAGGCGGCAAGTATCCGGACCCCATCGTCAACCTGTCCTGGCCGTATTCGAACCCGGAAAACCCCACGGCTGAAGAACTGGCCAAGGAGTATTCCGGGCGCGCGCTGGTCGACCTCGTCGACCCCAAGGACCCCACCAAGGTCACGCGCAAGGGCGGCGAGCAGTTGGCGGGCTTTGCCGAACTGCGCGACGACGGCTCCACGGCCAGCGGCTGCTGGATTTTCGCTGGCGCCTGGGGCCCCGGCGGCAACCTGATGGCGCGGCGCGACAACAGCGATCCCACCGGCATCGGCCAGACCCTGAACTGGGCCTGGGCGTGGCCGGCCAATCGCCGCATCCTGTACAACCGCGCCTCGTGCGACGTCGCAGGCCAGCCCTTCGACCCGCGCCGCAAGCTCATCAGCTGGAACGGCAAGATCTGGGCCGGCGCGGACATCCCCGACTTCAAGGGCGATGAAAATCCTGACGGCGGCATGGGTCCGTTCATCATGAACCCGGAAGGTGTGGCGCGCTTCTTCGCGCGGGCGGGAATGGCCGAAGGGCCGTTCCCGGAACACTACGAACCCTTCGAAACGCCGCTGGGCTACAACCCGCTGTACCCGAAGGCCAAGGGCGTGACCAGCAATCCGGCCGCGCGCGTCTTCAAGGACGACCTGGCCGCGATGGGCACGGTGGACAAGTTCCCCTACGTGGCCACCACCTATCGCCTGACCGAGCACTTCCACTACTGGACCAAGAACGTCCGCATCAACGCGATTCTCCAGCCGGAGCAATTCGTCGAGATCGGCGAAGCGCTGGCCAAGGAATTGGGCATCGCCAATGGTTCGCGCGTGAAGGTGTCGTCCAACCGTGGCTACATCAAGGCGGTCGCGCTGGTCACCAAGCGCCTGCGTGCGCTGACCATCGAGGGCAAGACGGTGCATCACGTGGGCATTCCCATCCATTGGGGCTTCGTGGGTCTGGCCAAACCCGGCTTCCTCACCAACACCCTGACGCCATTCGTGGGCGACGGCAATTCCCAGACACCGGAATTCAAGTCGTTCCTGGTCAAGGTCGAGAAGGCTTAGGAGAACCGACATGTCCATGCAATCCCTAGACATCAAGCGGCGCTCCGCCACGACCACGCCGCCGCCCGGCATCCGCGAGCCCATCACGGGTTCCGTGGCCAAGCTGATCGACGTCTCCAAATGCATCGGGTGCAAGGCTTGCCAAAGCGCCTGTATGGAATGGAACGATCTGCGCGACGAGATCGGCACCAACGTGGGCGTCTACGACAACCCGGCCGACCTGACCGAGCATTCCTGGACCGTCATGCGCTTCTCGGAATACGAGAACCCCGCAGGCGATCTTGAATGGCTGATCCGCAAAGACGGCTGCATGCACTGCGAGGACCCGGGCTGCCTGAAAGCCTGTCCCTCGCCGGGCGCCATCATCCAATACAACAACGGCATCGTGGACTTCCACGAAGAAAGCTGTATTGGCTGCGGTTACTGCATCACCGGCTGCCCGTTCAACGTGCCGCGCATTTCCAAGAAGGACCACAAGGCGTACAAGTGCACCTTGTGTTCCGACCGCGTGGCCGTCGGCCAGGAGCCGGCCTGCGTGAAAGCCTGTCCTACCGGCGCCATCGTCTTCGGCACCAAGGAAGACATGAAGCAGCATGCCGAGGAACGGATCGTGGACTTGAAGTCGCGCGGTTTCGACCAGGCCGGTCTGTATGACCCGCAAGGCGTGGGCGGCACCCACGTCATGTACGTGCTGCACCATGCCGACCAGCCTGGGCTGTACCACGGCCTGCCCAAGGATCCACACATCAGCCCCATGGTGTCGTTGTGGAAGGGCCTGGCCAAACCGCTGGGTGTGGCCGCGATGGCCCTGACCGCCCTGGCGGGATTCTTCCATTACGCCCGCGTGGGCCGAAACGAGGTGTCGGAGGAAGACGAGCGCCGCGCCGAAGAGGAGATCCGCCATGACTGAAGACCGCCGTCACGTCCGCATCAAGCGCTATTCGCCGGGCGAACGCACCAACCACTGGATCATCGCCTTCACGTTCATCCTGTTGGCGCTGTCCGGGCTGGCGCTGTTTCACCCGTCGATGTACTGGCTGACCAACCTGTTCGGCGGCGGCCCCTGGACACGCATCCTGCACCCCATCATCGGGGTGGTGATGTTCGTGTGCTTCGTCGTGTTCGCCGGCCACATGTGGCGGCACAACCTGATGACGCGCGCCGACCGCCAGTGGCTGCGGCAACTGAACGACGTGGTCGAGAACCGCGAAGAGAAGCTGCCCGAAGTCGGCAAGTACAACGCCGGCCAGAAGCTGCTGTTCTATGTGCTGATCCTGTGCATGCTGGGGCTGTTCGCCAGCGGCATCGTGATCTGGCGCGAGTACTTCGCGTTTTACTTCCCGATCTGGGTGGTGCGTGCCGCGTCGGTGGTGCACGCCGTCAGCGCGCTGGTGCTGATCTGCTCGATCATCGTGCACATCTACGCCGCGATCTGGGTCAAGGGCTCGCTTACCGCGATGCTGCGCGGTTACGTAACGGCAGGATGGGCGTGGAAGCACCATCGCGCCTGGTTCCGCGAACAGATCCGCAAGTAGACGGTTTTATCCTGATCCCACGGCTGCTATCCTTCTTTGAAGGCTGGCAGCCGTGTTTGTTTTCTTGGAGACGCAATTGCAGCGAATTCTTCCGCGCGGTGAAATCGAAGCGCTGGACCACAACGTCATACCCCGCGTCAGCCTGCCTGAGCGCGGTTCGATTTTTTCGACGCGCGCCGCGCGCCTGCGGCAGTTGGCGTCCGACAGCCCCGTGGCCGACTACCTGCTGCTGATGGCGCAGCTGGTCGACGCCCAGCACCGCGCCTTGCAGGACTGCGCCGCGCCGGGCGTGTCCGAAGACCGGCTTGCGTTGGCGCAGGCGCACGGCATGCCGCCGTTGCAGGCCGTGGGTTGGCCGCGTGATCCGATGTGGCTCGGCATCCTGGCGCGTCTGGTGGATGACGTGGCGCGCGCCCCGCAAGTGCCGGCCGAAGCCGTCGAGGTCTGCGCGGCGCTGCGCCGCGCCATCGATGAAGACCCGGAATCCCTGGAAGACCTGGCGGAAGCGCTGCTGGCCGAGCAGGAGCAGGGCGTGGACGGCGCCGCCGCGCCCTTCGTCATGGCCGCCCTGCAAGTCTATTGGACCGATCTGGCCAGCCGTTTCGATGCCAAGCAGTTGCCAGTCGTCAGCCCCTTTGGCGTATGCCCCGTCTGCGCCAGCCTGCCGGTGGCCAGCGTCGTGCGCGTGGGCGGCCAGTTCGAAGGCTATCGCTACCTGTGCTGCAGCTTGTGCGCCACCCAGTGGCACATGGTACGCGTCAAATGCACCCACTGCGAAGATGTGGAATCGGTCGCCTACCAGGCCATCGACGGCCGCTCGCCCGCCATCAAGGCCGAAACCTGCGATCACTGCCACACCTATCGCAAGATCTTCTACCAGGACAAGGACCTGTACGTAGAGCCCGTCGCCGACGACCTGGCCAGCCTGATGCTGGACGTGCTTGTGGGCGAGGCAGGCTACTCGCGTGCCAGCGGCAACCCGCTGCTGTGGCATGGCAACGAGCAATAGCATGGTGGAACACGTGTCGGAAGACAGGGCGGCCGCTTCGGACATCCCGCCGCTGGATCGTCTGCTGAACGCCGAGGCAATGCGCGCCGCGCTGGACACGCACGGTCGCACGCAGGTCGTTGCGGCATTGCGGCGTGATCTGGACGCCTTGCGCGAGCGCGCGCTGGCGGGCGGCCTGATGTTGGCAGAGCTTGACGCGGGGGCCGTCGCGGCTCGCGTGGGGGCGGCGTTGGACAAGGCCGCGCGGCCCCGTTTGCGCGCCGTCTACAACCTGACCGGCACCGTGCTGCACACCAACCTGGGCCGTGCGCTGCTGCCGGACGAAGCGGTGGCTTCGGTGCTGCGGGCGCTGACGTCGCCCGCCAATCTTGAATTCGACCTGGACACGGGCGGGCGCGGCGACCGCGACGATCTGATTGACGAGCTGCTGTGCGAACTGACGGGCGCGGAAGCCGCCACCGTCGTCAACAACAACGCCGCCGCCGTGCTGCTGATGCTCAATGCGCTGGCTGATCGGCGCGAGGTCGTGGTGTCGCGCGGCGAGCTCGTCGAGATCGGCGGGGCATTCCGCATTCCCGACATCATGAAGCGCGCGGGCGCCAAGCTGATTGAAGTGGGCACCACCAATCGCACCCACGCCGCTGACTACGAAACCGCCATCGGCTCGCGAACGTCGATGCTGATGAAAGTGCATTGCAGCAACTATGCCGTGACCGGTTTCACCAAGAGCGTGAGCGTGGCCGACGTGGCCGCGCTTGCACACGCCCAGGGGTTGCCGGCCACCGTCGATCTGGGCAGCGGCACGCTGGTGGACCTGACGCAGTTCGGCCTGCCCCGTGAAGACACGGTGCGCGACACCATCGCCGCCGGCGCAGACCTGGTCACCTTCAGCGGCGACAAGTTGCTGGGTGGTCCGCAAGCGGGTCTCTTGGTTGGCCGCGCCGACCTGATCCGCAAGATCAAGAAAAATCCGCTCAAGCGCGCGCTGCGCGTCGGCAAGCTGACGCTGGCGGCGCTGGAGCCCGTGCTGCATCTGTATCGCGCCCCGGAATTCCTGGCCCAGCGCCTGACCACGCTGCGCCTGTTGACCCGACCGCAGCGCGATATCCAGCCGTTGGCCGAACGACTGCGCGGCGTGCTGGCGCATGCGGTCGGCGCCAACTACGCCGTGCAAGCCGTGCCCATGTTCAGCCAGATCGGCAGCGGCGCCTTGCCGGTAGACCAGTTGCCCAGCTTTGGCCTGGCGCTGCGCTACACCGGCAGCGGACGTCCCGGCCGGCATCTGGACAAGCTCGAAACCCTGCTGCGCGGCCTGCCGACGCCCGTTATCGGCCGCATCGCCGACGACGCGCTCTGGCTGGACCTGCGCTGCCTGGAGGCCGGCGACGAAGCCGCCTTCGCCGCGCAACTGGCGGAGCCCCTGGCATGATCATCGGCACCGCCGGGCACATCGACCACGGCAAGACGACGCTGGTGCGCGCGCTGACCGGCGTGGACACCGACCGGCTCAAGGAAGAGAAGGCGCGCGGCATCTCCATCGAACTGGGTTACGCCTACACGCCGCTGGCTAACGGCGACGTGCTGGGTTTCATCGACGTGCCCGGCCACGAGAAGCTGGTGCACACCATGGCGGCCGGCGCCAGCGGCATCGACTTCGGCTTGCTGGTGGTGGCGGCCGATGACGGCGTCATGCCGCAAACGCGCGAGCATCTGGCCATCCTGACCTTGCTGGGCGTGGCGCGCGGCGCGGTGGCGCTGACCAAGGCCGACCGCGCCGACGCCGAACGGCTGGCCGGCGTGCAGGCCCAGATCGCCGAGCTGGCGGCCGGCACCTTCCTGGCCGGCGCGCCCGTGTACACGGTCAGCGCATCGCAGCCCGAGGACAACGGCACGGCGCAACTCAAGCATTACCTTCATGAGCAGGCCGAAGCGCTGCAACGGCGCGATGCCGATGGCCTGTTCCGGCTGGCCGTGGACCGGGTGTTCACGCTGGCGGGCCATGGCACCGTCGTGACGGGCACGGCCCATTCCGGGCTGGCGCGCGCGGGCGATGAAGCGGCCGACCTGCGCTTGATGCCGGCCGGCACGCGCGTGCGCGTGCGCAGCATCCATGCGCAGAATCAGCCCAGCGATACCGGCGCGGCCGGCCAGCGCTGCGCCTTGAATCTGGCGGGCATCGACAAGCAGTCGATCTCGCGCGGCGACTGGATCGCGGACGCGCGCTGTTTTCTGCCGTCGCGTCATCTTGACGTGACGCTGTCCCTGCTGCCCTCCGCCGACGCGCCCTTGCGCGCCTGGGCTCCGCTGCACGTGCACATGGGCGCTGCGCGCCACGTCGCGCACGTGGTGCCGCTCAGTGTCGAGACGCTGGCGCCGGGCCAGTCCGCCTGGGTGCAGCTGGTGTTCGACGAACCGGTATGCGCCATGCCGGGCGACCGCTACATCGTGCGCAACGCCCAGGCCACGCGCACGGTTGGCGGCGGCCGCGTGCTGGACCCGAACGCACCGGACCGCAAGCGCCGCGCCGCCGTGCGCATGCAGACCCTGCAAGCGCTGTCTGACATGCTCGATGGAGGCGGCCTGCCTCCGGTGCTGGCACACGCGCCGCTGGGTCTGGACGAAGGCGCATTGCAGCGCCTGACCGGCCGCTCGGTGCGCGACATGACTGCGCCCGAAGGCGCGCTGTGGGTACATCCGCGCAACGCGCAGGCGCCGCGCACCCTGATCCTGGACACGCATTGGGATGCGCTGCGTCAGCGTGTCGAAGCCGCATTGGCGGCGTTTCATCTGAGCGCGCCAGACGAGCCCGGCCCGGACGGCGCGCGCCTGCGCCGCATGGCGATGCCCGTGGGGCCCGACGCGCTGTGGACGGCCGTGCTGGACGATCTTCAACGTGATGGCCGCGTGCTGCGTAATGGCCCGTGGCTGCATCTGCCTGCGCACACGTCCACGCTGGCCGATGCCGAAACTGCGCTGGCCATCCGACTGCTGCCGTTGCTGGAGGCGGGCGCGTTCGATCCGCCTTGGGTGCGGGACCTGGCGCGCACGCTGCGCGAACCCGAGGATCGCGTCCGGCAATTGCTGCGCAAGCTGCTGCGCCGGGGCGAGGTCGCGCAGGTCGTCAAAGATCTGTTCTATCACCGCGATCAGGTGCGGGTGCTGGCGGGCATGGCGGCAGAGCTTGCCGGGCAGTCCGCGGGTCTTAACGCGGCAAGGTTTCGTGACGTCACGGGCCTGGGCCGCAAGCGCGCCATCCAGATCCTGGAATTCTTCGATCGGGTGGGCTACACGCGGCGCGTGCGCGACACACACGTGCTGCGTGGCGATAGCGCCTATGCGGCGACGCAAGACGCGCCGCAGCCGGTATCATAGGCAGCTTCGCCGAGGAAGGCATCCGTGCCCGGCGGTACGGCTGGGCTTCAAACCCAGTTGGGGGCGTCAGACGTTCCCAGGTAGGTTCGACTCCTGCTGCCTTCCGCCATTTCTTTTGGCTTGGGTGCAGTGCGCATCCCGCCCGATCGGGCGCACAGGCTAGACGCGCAGCAAGCGCGTCACCACGCCCGTCACGCGATCCGACTTCCAATCCAGCTCGCCCAGATGCCAATACCGGATCGACCCACCACGGTCCACCAGGTAGTTGGCGGGCAGCCCGATCGCTTCCCACTTCTTGGAGACGGCGCTGTTGCGGTCATGCAGCACCGTGCCAGCCACGGGGATCTTCGACAGGAAGGTCGACACCTTGCCCAGCGCCTCGCCCACGTTGACGGCGATCATCCGCAGGCCTTCTTCACGATGCCGCTTCACCATCGTCGACATCAATGGGAATTCATCGCGGCACGGTTCGCACCAGGTCGCCCAGAAGCTGACGATGGTCACGCTGCCGCGCCAGGCCGACAGCTTGTGCTCGCGGCCGGACAGGTCTGGCAGCACCAGCGGGGGCGTCGGCGCGGTCCACGGAGCCCAGTCAGGGCCCGTGGCGGTTTTCAGCGCGGAATCGTCGGCGGCCCTGGCCCACTGCGGCAGCGCCGCCAACAACAGGCCGGATTCAAGCAAACGGCGGCGGCTGATCAAGGCGGCGTCCTTCGTCGGGTCAGACGGAAACAGGCTTGGCGGTGAGGCGGTAGCGGAAGCTGTCGGGGTCCAGGCTGTCGAGCCGGCCCGCGCTGGTTTCGCCATTGGGATACATCAGGAAAGGCACGGGGTCGTGCGCCGAGCCTGGCAGCACCACGTCATGGCCGTGGTTGTAGGCCACCCAGTTCATTTCCCAGGCGCCGAACAGCATGACGCGGGCCGCGCGCACCTTGGCGTCGGTCAACGGCAGTTCTCCGGGCGGCTCTTCCAGCATCACCTTGCGCACGTCGGCGGGGTCGACGGGAATCCAGCCGTAGCCGGCGGCATAGAACTCGGCGCGGCAGTGCTGCGCCTTGGTGACGTCGCCCGCCTTGCCCAGGCTTTTGTAGCCCAGTTCGGAATTGGCCACGCGCACGCCGTAGGCGTCGCGGGCGGGAATGCCGGCGGCGCGCGCCAGGGCCACGAACAGCGCGTTGATGTCGGCGCATTTGCCGTTCAGGTCATTGGCGGCAAGCATGTAGCGCACGTCGCCTACGCCACAGCCGCGCGTTGCGGCAGTGCGGCAAGTGTTCTCGACCACCCATTCATAGATGGCGCGGGCGCGCGCCAGGTCGCCACGATGGCCGCGCGTGATCTGGTCGGCGGTGGTCTTGACGATGCCGTCCGTGGGCAACAGCGCGGTGGGCTGCACGAATTCGCGCAGCGTCGCCGGGTCTTCCCGCGCGGCGTCCGCCGCAGGCGGGCGCGTCAGGTCCACGCGGCGGTTGCGGGTCTCGAAGCGGCTGGTCACCGTCACGCTGCGGGGCGTGTTGCTGTCGGGCCATTGCACGGCCAGCATCTGCACGTCGTAGCCGGGCGCCCGCATCAACTGGGCGGTACCGTTACCGCTGACGTTCCAGGTGGTTGCGACGCCGCGCTGGTAATCGGTGTCGGTGGCGTAGGGCACCGGAATCCAGATGCGCGCGTGGGCGCCGGGATCGGTCACGCTGATGTCGGAGGTCAGTTCGAAGCCGCGCCAGCCGGCGGTGACGGGCGCTTGCTGCGCGCGCAACACCTGGGGCAATGCGGTGGTGGAAGCGGCGCACAACGCGCCTGTCAATTGAAGAAAATGCCGGCGATCCATAGAGCCCTCACGCACGGTGAAGATTGGCTGTCGGTGCGCCCGGGGCCGGGCGGCCGTCCGTTGCTACGAAATTCAACGCATACTTGCATGATGCATACCGCCGAAACATCATAGGGCCAAGGGCGGGGCCGATGCTATCCTTTTTTACCGTTCTCCGGAGACCGAAATGACCCAGGATGTAGCGACCGCGGCCGTGCCGCGCTTGACTTCGCTTTCGCACGGAGGCGGCTGCGGCTGCAAGATCGCGCCGGGCGTTCTATCTGAACTGCTCAAGCGCTTCGGCCCCGCCGCAAGCTATCCCAACCTGATGGTGGGCACCGAAACCGCCGACGACGCGGCGGTCTACCGGCTCAACGACGAGCAGGCGCTGATCGCCACCACCGATTTCTTCATGCCCATCGTGGACGACCCGCATGATTTCGGCCGCATTGCGGCGACCAACGCGCTGTCGGACGTGTACGCGATGGGCGGCACGCCCATCATGGCGCTGGCCATCGTCGGCATGCCTATCAATGTGCTGCCGCATAGCGTCATCGCCGACATCCTACGCGGTGGCGAGTCCGTCTGCGCGGACGCGGGCATCCCGGTGGCGGGCGGCCACAGTATCGATTCGGTCGAGCCCATCTATGGCCTGGCGGTGATGGGCCTGGTGCACCCCAGCCGCGTCAAGCGCAACGCCGATGCGCGCGCAGGCGACGTGCTGATCCTGGGCAAGGCGCTGGGCGTGGGCATCCTGTCGGCCGCGCTGAAAAAGAACCTGCTGGATGAGGCCGGCTACCGCGTGATGATCGACACGACGACCCGCTTGAACCGGCCGGGGCCCGCCCTGGCGGCGCTGGACGGTGTGCATGCCGTGACGGACGTAACCGGCTTCGGGCTGGCCGGCCATGCGTTGGAAATGGCGCGCGGCGCCAACCTGACCGCGCGCTTGCGGCTGGACGCGCTGCCGTGGCTGCCCGGCGTGCAAGCCTTCGCCAAGGACGGCGTGATCACCGGCGCATCGGGTCGCAACTGGGCGTCGTATGGCGAATCCGTGCGGTTGGGCGCTCGCGTGACCGACACGCAACGCGCATTACTGACCGACCCGCAAACCTCGGGCGGCCTGCTCGTGTCCTGCGCGCCGGAAGCCGCTGACGCGGTGCTGGCGCTGTTTCATGATCATGGTTTCGATCAGGCGGCGATCATCGGCGAGATGGTCGCCGGCGAGGCGCGGGTGCAGATCGACTGACGACGCGGCGCTGGCGCTTCAAACCCCCAGGTCGCGCGCCGTGGCGGCGGCCTGCTCGATCAGCCATTGCGCCACCACATCGGCATCCGGCGTGCTGCGCCGCGCGTTGCGCACCAGCCAGTAGGCATGATCGGTGGCCAGCGCCGCCTCGCCGCCCACCGCTTGCAAACGTCCATCGGCCAGCATCGGCGCAATCAGCGCCAGCCTGCCCAGCGCGATGCCATGGCCCGCCAACGCCGCCAGCACGATCTGGTCGTATTGATTGAAGCGCAGCATGCCCTTGGCGCGCGTGCGGCCCAGGCCGCGCGCGGTCAGCCATTCCGACCATTGCAGCCACGGCCGCGTGGGGTCATCGAATTCCAGCAGTACATGGCGCTGCAATTCGCGCTCGTCCAGTTCGCCCGCCTGGAGCGACGGGTGCGCCACCGGCATCACCGATTCCCCGAAGAGCCAGGCGGCGCCGTCCGGCACCATGTCTGCCGGGCTGTAGCGGATGGCGATGTCCACGCTTTCACGGTCGATGTCGATCAGCCGGTTGTCGGCCGCCACGCGCACGTCGATCTGTGGATGCGCGGCCTGGAAGTCGCCCAGCCGGGGCAGCAGCCACAACGAGGCCACGCCGATCGTGGTGGTGACGGTGACGGGGGTGCGCCGCTCGGGGGCGCGCAGCTGTTCGGTCAGGTCGCCCAGTTGGCTCAACCACGCGTCCGCCATGCGAAAGAGTTGCGCGCCTTCCGACGTGAATGACACGCTGCGAAAGCCGCGCACCAGCAAGGGCACGCCCAGATGATCTTCCAGCGCGCGGATCTGTCGGCTGACTGCCGATTGCGTCACATGCAGGTCCTCGGCGGCCAACGTGATGCTCATGCGCCGGCCCACGGCGACAAAGCCGCGCACCAGATCCAGCGGAGGAAGTTTCGAAAGCGGATATGGCATTCGCAAAACTCATGCGTGTTGGACGGAAATGTTGCTTGAGCAATAGTACGCCGGCAGCGTTCAATAGGAACCATGCGACGTAGGACCAGGCCCCAGGCTGAGTGTCCAACGTGATCGCCGCCGCGGCGGCCGGGAGTTGCCATGATCCAGTTGCGCTGCACCACGGGAATGTCATTCCGTTTGGCCAGTGGCTCGACTATGCTGCTCAGGCGGGCCTCGGGCGTGCGCATCGTGTGCCGATCCGGCACGGTGTGGATCTCCGAGTACCGCCGTTTCGATGACAGCGTGCTCCAGGCAGGCGACTGCCTGACCGTCGGTAGCGATCGCGACGTCGTGCTCAGCGGCCTGCCGGATGCGCAGGTCGCGCTACTTTCCCAGCCGGAGCCTTGAGAAATGACCGCGCCTTTGACCGACACACCGCGCATGCAGATGTGGTTCGATTTCGCCAGCCCGTACAGCTACCTGGCCATCGAGCGCGTCGAGGCCCTGGCAGAAGAGGCCGGTGTGCGAGTGGACCTGCGCCCCTTCCTGCTGGGGCCGATCTTCCAGGCGCAAGGGTGGAACGACACGCCGTTCCGGCTGTTTCCCGGCAAGGGCGCCTACATGATGCGCGACATCGCCCGGCTGGCCGACAAGTACGGCGTGGTCTATAACCGCCCACGCCTGTTTCCGCGCATGAGCGTGCTGCCCGCGCGCATCGCGCTGATGGGCCAGGATCAAACCTGGTGCCGGGATTTCTGCGTGGCGGTCTTTCGCGCCAACTTCCAGCATGACCTGGATATCCAGGCCGAAGACGTCGTGCACGATCTGCTGACCGACCTGTCGCTGGATGCCGATGCGCTGATCGCCCGCGCCAAGTCCGAAGCCGCCAAGGAAGCGCTGCGCCGCCAGGTGGACCGGGCGCGCGATCTGGGTTTGTTCGGTGCGCCCACCTTCTTCGTGGGCACCGAAATGTTCTGGGGCAACGATCGTCTGGAAGACGCGCTGCAATGGGCGCGCCGCCCCGTGCCGGCCAGCGTCTGAACGGCGCGAGGCTTGCCCCGAGTTCCGATTTTTTTGTCACCGCAGTCAGCAATGAAAAACGCCAGCAATGCCTATCGCGGCGCGCCCATGCCGGGCGGCCGTTCGTTCACGCAGTTTCGCGCCGCGCGGATACGGCGCGTCGTTTTCCAATGGAATCGCGTCGTCCATGGCCAAGACCCGCGCGCTGACGACGCAGATTCCGGCACCGCCAAGGACGATCCCGTCACCCCTTCGTGACGGGCGCGACGCGCGCCCATTCGTCGTCCGAGTAAAGGCGCGAGCGCAGCAGGAAGCGTTTGCCTTCCGCGCTGTCCAGCGAAAATGCGCCGCCGCGCCCGGGCACGGCGTCGATGATGAGCTGCGTGTGCTCCCAATACGCGAACTGGTCTTCGCCCATGTAGAACGGGCAGCCCTCCAGTTGGCCCAGCAGCACGTCCGAGCCGCCTACCATGAACTCGCCCTGGGCGTAGCACATGGGGGAGCTGCCGTCGCAGCATCCGCCCGACTGGTGGAACATCAAAGGGCCGTGCTTGGCGCGCAAGGTGTCGATCAACTCGCGTGCCGCGTCCGTCGCGACTACGCGAGGGGTGGGTTCATCCATGGCGTCTTCCTGGTTTCGATCTGCGATCAAGCGGGCCAACGCGCCGGGCCCGCAGGCCCGGCGCGTCTGGTCACACGGTTCGCACGCAGTGGATCAGAAGAAACCCAGCTTCTTCGGCGAATAGCTGACCAGCAGATTCTTCGTCTGCTGATAGTGGTTGAGCATCATCTTGTGATTCTCGCGTCCGATGCCCGACTGCTTGTATCCGCCAAACGCCGCATGCGCGGGATAGGCGTGATAGCAGTTCGTCCACACGCGGCCCGCCTTGATCGCGCGGCCCATCCGATAGCACGTGTTTGCATCGCGCGACCACACGCCCGCACCCAGGCCATAGAGCGTGTCGTTAGCCAATGCCAGCGCGTCGTCCGCATCCTTGAACGTGGTCACCGCCACGACCGGCCCGAAGATTTCCTCCTGGAACACGCGCATCTTGTTGTGGCCCTTGAAGACGGTGGGCTGCACGTAGTAGCCGCTTTCCAGGGCGCCCTGCATCTGCGCGCGCGATCCGCCCGCCAACACCTCGGCGCCTTCCTGCTTGCCGATGTCCAGGTACGACAGGATTTTTTCCAGCTGCTCGGTGGACGCCTGCGCGCCCAGCATCGTGTCGCCGTCCAGGGGGTTGCCCTGCTTGATCTGGGCCACGCGCTTGAGCGCACGCTCCATGAATTTGTCGTACAGCGATTCCTGGATCAGCGCGCGGCTGGGGCACGTGCACACCTCGCCCTGGTTCAGCGCGAACATCACGAAGCCTTCGATCGCCTTGTCCAGGAAGTCGTCATCCTGCGCCGCCACGTCGGCGAAAAAGATGTTGGGCGACTTGCCGCCCAGCTCCAGCGTGACGGGGATGATGTTCTGCGACGCGTACTGCATGATCAGCCGGCCCGTGGTGGTCTCGCCGGTGAAGGCGATCTTGGCGATGCGCTTGCTGGAAGCCAGCGGCTTGCCGGCCTCCAGGCCAAAGCCCGTCACCACGTTCAGCACGCCCGGGGGCAGGATGTCACCGATCAGTTCCATCAACAGCAGGATCCCCAGCGGCGTCTGTTCGGCCGGCTTGAGCACCACGCAATTGCCGGCGGCCAATGCCGGCGCCAGCTTCCACGCGGCCATCAGGATGGGGAAGTTCCACGGAATGATCTGGCCGACCACGCCCAGCGGTTCGTTGAAGTGATAGGCCACCGTGTCGCTGTCGATTTCCGACAGCCCGCCTTCCTGGCTGCGGATGCATGAGGCGAAGTAGCGGAAGTGGTCGATCGCCAGCGGGATGTCGGCGGCGCGTGCTTCGCGGATCGGCTTGCCGTTGTCCCAGGTCTCGGCCGTAGCCAGGCGTTCCAGATTGGCTTCCATCACGTCGGCGATCTGCATCAGCATGCGCGCGCGTTCGGCAGCCGGGGTCGCTCCCCATTTCGGCGCGGCGCGGTGTGCGGCGTCCAGCGCCATTTCCACATCGCGCTCCTTCGAACGCGCATTGCGCGTCAGCACCTGGCCGGTTACCGGCGTGACGTTGTCGAAGTACTCGCCGTCGGCCGGCTTTTGCCACTTGCCGTCGATGAAATTGTCGTACTGCGTTTTCAGGTCCAGACGAGTGCCATACGTGTCCGGGGTGATGCGGGTCGCGATGTCCATGCTTGTCTCCGATATGTGGGATAGCGGCAGTCGACTGCCTAACCCCTATCAAGCAAAGAGCATGCCAAGCTGCGGGCTTCCCCGCTGGACAGCGCGCGCCCTCGCGTGCGAAAGTTGACTTACCCGTGCAACAGGGCTGCCGTGGTCGATGCTTGACCCGGCCTTCCCCGGGCAACGCCACCCTGCCAGGGCAGCGGCCCGCGTAGCAGGCGCGGCATGAGACGACATTCAATGCCGTTTTTTGCGACATTGTCGCGGAACAGGTGTCGCAGAACGCCTGTCCTAGGAGACACGCATGGCCACTCGTTCCCGTCAGCAGGCGCTGACGCAAGCGCGCCTGCTGTTCAACCAGCAGGGAGCGGTGCCCGGCGGCATCGTCGCTGAACCCATCTTGCGATCCTGGCGTCGCTGCGCCGACCTGGGCTTCGACATGCGGGGCGTGCGGCGCGCCGAACTCATGACCCAAGGCGAACTGCGCGAGGCCCAGCAGCGCAACGAAGCGCTGCGCCGCCTGTCCGAGCCCGCCTTGTCATACCTGCGCCGCGAGGCAGGAGGCAGCGGCAATCTGGTCATTCTGTCCGACGCTCAGGGGCTGGTGCTCGATAGCGACGGCGATGCGGCGTTTGCCAGCCGCGCCTCGCGCGTGGCGCTGATGCCCGGCGCGCCCTGGGACGAGGCCGCAGCCGGCACCAACGCCATCGGCACGGCGCTGGTCGAGGGCCGCCCGATCACCGTCCATGGCGCGGAACATTACTTTGAACCCAATCGCATCCTGACCTGCGCGGCGGTGCCCATCACCGACAACGAGGGGCGCACGCTGGGCGTGCTGGATTTATCCAGCCAGGCGCGCGACATCCGTCCCGACGTGCTTGAACTGGTGCGCGCGGCGGTGGACATGATCGAACATCGCTTGTTTGAGCAGGCCTATGCGCACCACGCCGTGCTGCGGCTGCACGATGCTCACTCGGGCCTGGGCGCGCCGGGTGAAGGGCTGCTGGCCTTTCAGGGCGATGTGCTGATCGGCGCGAATCGGCGCGCCTTGCAAGCGCTGGGGCTGGCCGCTACGGCATTGGGCGTGTACCGCTATGGCGATGTGTTCGACGGCGAACTTGAACATTGCCCCGACGCCGCTGGCCGCGTGCACACGCGCGCGGGCATGAGCTATCACGCGCGGCTGCGCATGCCGCGCTCGCGTGCGCCGCAACCCGTGACGCCGGCCTTGCCGCCCGTGGGCGCGCCGCGTCCGGCCACGCCCAGTTTCGACGCCGCAACCCTGGGCGCGCTGGCCCGCGCCGTGCATCTGTCGGATGCGGGCGTGTCCATCCTGCTGCAAGGCGAAACGGGCGTAGGCAAAGAAGTGTTTGCGCGGCAGCTGCATGCACGCGGCAAGCGCGCATCCGGCCCCTTCGTGGCGGTGAACTGCGCCGCTTTGCCTGAAAGCCTGATCGAATCCGAACTGTTTGGCTACGAAGAAGGCGCCTTCACCGGCGCGCGCCGGCAAGGCAGCAAGGGCCTGCTGCGCCAGGCGCATGGCGGCGTCTTGTTCCTGGATGAAATCGGCGATATGCCGCTGCTGCTGCAATCGCGCCTGCTGCGCGTGTTGCAAACGCGCGAGGTCTCGCCGTTGGGCGCGGCGCGTCCGGTGCTGGTGGATTTTGCGCTGGTCTGCGCCACCCATCGGCCCTTGGCCCACGAGGGGGCCGACGCGCCGGTACGCCCCGACCTGTATTTCCGTATCGCCGAATACACGGTCACGCTGACGCCGCTGCGCGCGCGACCCGATCGCCTGGAATTGCTGCGCGCATTGTGGGCGGCGCAAGGCCCGGGGCCGGCGCTGCCGCCCGCCATCGAAGCGCGGCTTGCCGCGTATTCGTGGCCGGGCAACTACCGCCAACTGGCGGCGGTGTTGCGCACCTTGCACGTATTGGCCGGCCCGTCGGGCGTGGTGGATGCGGACATGCTGCCCGCTGAACTGTCGCAGCCTTCTGGCGCATGCCGCGCGTTGGAGGCTCCGCCTGCGCCAGACGGCGGGGCGGCGGATCTGCAATCGTTGACGGATGCAGCCATACGCGACGCGCTGGCCGCGCACGGTGGCAATGTCAGCCGCGCCGCGCGTGCATTGGGTGTGCACCGCAGCACGGTGTATCGGCGCGCGGGTACTCTGGGTGCGTCGCGCCCGAGATAGCGTTGCAAGAGGCAGGCAAGGAGCGCGTCGCAAAAACGCGCTGAGAGACGCGCCGGGAGACCCGTCAAAAACGGGCCCTGACCGCTGGCGCTTTAGCCTACGAGGCGCGCGAGTTCCGCGCCGGGGTCCTTGGCGCGCATGAAGGCTTCGCCCACCAAAAAGGCGTTGACCTTGTGGTCGCGCATCAGCTTGACGTCTTCCGGCTTGAGGATGCCGCTTTCAGTCACGACACGCTTGCCCGCGGGAATGTTGGGCAAGAGGTCCAGCGTGTTGTTCAGGCTGGTCTCGAAGGTGCGCAGGTTGCGATTGTTGATGCCCAGAAGCGGCGTCTTCATCGTCAGCGCGACATCGAGTTCGCGTGCGTCATGCACTTCCACCAGCACATCCATGCCCAGTTCCATCGCCAGCGTTTCGTAGTCGCGCAGTTGCGACGGCGTCAATGCGGCCACGATCAGCAGCACGCAGTCAGCACCCATCGCGCGGGCGGCGATGATCTGATACGAATCGATCACGAAATCCTTGCGCAGCACCGGCAGCGAGCAAGCCGCGCGCGCCTGGCGCAAGTGGTCGTGTGAACCCTGGAAAAATTGCACGTCGGTCAGCACCGACAGGCAGGCCGCGCCATGCACGGCATAGGACGAGGCGATCTCTGCGGGGGCGAAGGTGTCGCGCAGCACGCCCTTGGACGGCGATGCTTTCTTGATTTCAGCGATGACGCCGGCCTTGCCCTGCGAAATCTTGTCTTCGATGGCTTGTGCAAAACCGCGCACATCCTGGCGCGCCTGCGCTTCACGCAGGACTTCGGCTTCGCTGCGCATCTGGCGAGCGGCGGCGACTTCCTCAACCTTGACGGCGAGGATCTTCGCGAGAATATCGTTCATTTCTGGAATTTCCGGGTATATGCGCAGAATTCTTCCAGCTTGGCTCGCGCCGCGCCGGTTGCGATCATTTCAAATGCTAGCGCTAAGGCTTCGGGAATGGAATCGGCTTTATTGCCGGCGTAGATGGCCAGGCCTGCATTCAGGGCGACGATGTCGCGGGCCGTGCCCTCGACATTTTCCAGCGCCTCGATGACAAGTTCGCGTGACTGCTCGCGATTGGACACCTTGATGGACCGGTTGGACATCATGGATAGCCCGTAGTCTTCGGGATGGATTTCATATTCCCGTATTTGACCATCTTTCAGCTCGCCCACCAGCGTGGCGCCGCCCAGCGAGGCTTCGTCCATGCCGTCCTTGCCGTGCACCACCAGCACGTGGCGCGAACCCAGGCGTTCCAGCACGCGCACCTGGATGCCGACCAGGTCGGGGTGGAACACACCCATCAGCTGATTCGCGGCGCCTGCCGGATTGGTCAGCGGGCCGAGGATGTTGAAGATGGTACGCACGGCCAGTTCCTTGCGCACGGCCGCCACGTTCTTCATCGCGCCGTGGTGCGCGGGCGCGAACATGAAGCCGATGCCGGTGGCGGCAATGCACTCGGCCACTTCTTCCGGCGACAGGACCAGATTTGCGCCCAGGGCTTCCAGCACGTCGGCGCTGCCGCTGGAGGACGAGGCGCTGCGGTTGCCGTGTTTGGCGATCGGCACGCCGGCCGCCGCTGCCACGAACATGGCGGTGGTCGAGATATTGAAGGTGTGGCTGCCGTCGCCGCCCGTGCCGCACATGTCCAGCAGGTCTTGCGGATTGGGAGTGACTACCGGCGTGGCGAATTCGCGCATGACCTGCGCGGCCGCCGTGATTTCGCCGATGGTTTCCTTTTTCACGCGCAGGCCCATCAAGAGCGCGCTGGCAATCTGCGGCGACATCTCGCCGCGCATCAGCATGCGCATCAGATGCAGCATTTCGTCGTGGAAAATTTCGCGGTGTTCAATGCAGCGCGTCAGGGCTTCGGTGGGGGAAATGGTCACGATGCGTCCTTCTTGTCTTAGGCGAGGTTCAGAAAATTGCGCAGCAGGGCATGGCCGTGTTCGCTGAGCACGGACTCGGGATGAAACTGTACCCCGTACAGCGGCAGGGTCTTGTGACGCACGCCCATGATGTCGCCATCGGGCGCCGTGGCCGTCACTGCCAGGCAGTCGGGCAGGGTGGCGGGGTCGATGGTCAGCGAGTTGTAACGGATCACGGTGTAGGGCGTGGGCAGGTCCTTGAAGATGTCGGTGCCCGTGTGCGAGATCCGCACCGTCTTGCCGTGCATGATCTGCTGCGCGCGCACGATGTCGCCGCCGTAGGCCGCGCCAATTGCCTGATGGCCCAGGCACACGCCCAGGATGGGCTTCTTGCCGGCGAATGCCTGGATCGCGGCGACCGAGATGCCGGCCTCTGCCGGCGAGCACGGGCCGGGCGACACGCAGATGCGGTCCGGGTTCAGCGCGGCGATTTCCTCCAGCGTGATCTGGTCGTTGCGCGCCACGCGCACGTCTTCGCCCAGTTCGCCGAAGTACTGGACCAGGTTGTAGGTAAACGAATCGTAGTTATCAATCATCAACAGCATTTTTTTCTCCGTGCGGGCAGGGGGCGTTCGGCCGTGGCCGGAATCAGATGGGTTCGTCCAGGCCGTGCTGGACCTGCTCGGCGGCACGCAGGACGGCGCGCGCCTTGGCTTCGGTTTCCGCGTATTCGGCTTCGGGGTTGGAATCGGCCACGATGCCGGCCGCGGCCTGCACGTACAACGTGCCGTCCTTGATGACGCCGGTGCGGATGGCGATGGCCACGTCCATTTCACCGCCGTAGCTGAGGTAGCCGGCCGCGCCGCCGTAGATGCCGCGGCGCACGGGTTCGAGTTCGTCGATGATCTTCATGGCCTCGACCTTGGGCGCGCCCGTCAGGGTGCCGGCCGGGAAGGAAGCGCGCAGCACGTCCATGCTGCTCATGCCGGGGTTCAGGTTGCCGGTGACGTTGGACACCAGGTGCATCACGTGCGAATAGCGTTCGATGACCATGGTGTCGCTGACCTTCACGGAGCCCACTTCGGCCACGCGGCCCACGTCATTGCGCGCCAGGTCGATCAGCATGACGTGTTCGGCCACTTCCTTGGGATCGGCCTTCAATTCGGCGGCCAGGGCGGCGTCTTCCTCGGGGGTTGCGCCGCGCTTGCGCGTGCCGGCCAGCGGGCGGATGGTGATCTGCGACTTGGGCACGCCGTTGTCGACGATGCGTTCCTGGCGCACCAGGATCTCGGGCGATGCGCCCACGACCTGGAAATCGCCGAAGTTCCAGAAGTACATGTAGGGCGAGGGGTTCAGCGAGCGCAGCGCGCGGTAGAGCGACAGCGGCGAATCGCGGAAAGGCTTGGCGATGACCTGGCCGATCTGCACCTGCATCAGGTCGCCGGCGGCAATGTGTTCCTTGGCGCGGTGCACGGCCGCCAGATAGTCTTCCTTCTTGAAATCGCGGCGCTCTTCGGTCTGCATGCTGGCGTGGCTGTATGGGATCTCCACGGGGCGTCGCAGGCGGGCGCGCAGATCGAGCAGACGCTGGTGGGCACGGCTGTAGGCTTCGGGCTGGCTGGGATCGGCGTACACCATCAGGTAGATGCGGCCGGCCAGGTTGTCCACGATGACCAATTCGTCCACGTGCATCAGCATCAGGTCAGGAGTACCGCCTTCCATGCCCGCTGGAAACGGTTTGACGGCCGGACCCAGGCAGGGCTCGATGTGGCGCACGGTGTCATAGCCGAAGTAGCCGGCCAGGCCGCCGCAAAAACGCGGCATGCCCGGACGCAGCGCCACCTTGAAGCGGCTTTGGTATTGCTCGATGAAGGCCAGCGGGTCGCCTTCGTGCGTTTCCACGACCTTGCCGTCATGCAGCACTTCCGTCAGCGTGCCGCTGGCGCGGATCACGGTGCGGGCCGGCAGGCCGATGAAGGAATAGCGGCCGAAGCGTTCGCCGCCCACCACGGATTCCATCAGGCAGGTCATGCGGCCGGCCTGAGAACCGGCGTGCGCCAGCTTCAGGTAGATGCCCAGCGGGGTATCCAGGTCAGCGTAGGTTTCGGCCACCAGCGGGATGCGGTTGTAGCCTTGTGCGGCCAGGGCCTTGAATTCGATTTCGGTCATGTCGGGTCTCGTCAGCGATGTTTGATTTGCTTTGGACCGGGAGCACAACAAAAAAGCCCGGTCCAGGTTACTGGTTCCGGGCTTGGCTCTGTGTTTACACAGCTACGGCACTAGGCGGCATACGCGTCCAGGGCCGGGAGGGATCATCGCCACCCGGAAGACAAACGCCACCAGCGCCACGAGGCGCCGAGCATTTGGTTCTGGGGAGAAGCGTTCATTGATCCGGGTATTTTTTGCGGGTTCGTTTTCAGTGTTGCCGACGCAGATCAGGAGGCGATTTTCGCGGCGTTCTGGTTTTGGTTCCAGAGCGCAACCCACTGAGCGGCGTTCACAAGCGTGTCAACTATACCATCGACATCCAGCTCCCGCACGTCACGACCTTCGTTGTAGCCATACGGCACCACCAGCACCTGCGTGCCGGCCGTGCGGCCCGCCTGGGCGTCGTTGATCGAGTCGCCGATGGTGACGGCTTCGGTCACTTCTACGCCCAGCAGGTCGCAGGCATGCAGCACCTGGTCGGGATCCGGCTTGCGGCGCACGCAGGTATCGCCGCAGACGACTGCGTCGAAAAAGCCGGCCAGGCCGGTGCGTTGCAGGAGCGGCAGCGTGAATTCGGTGGGCTTGTTGGTGACCACGGCCAGCTTCAGGCCCTGGTCGCGCATGTGCTTCAAGCCGTCGATCACCCCGGGGTAGATCTGCGCGCGCTCGCCGTTGACCAGGTGATAGTGGCGGTAGAAGGATTCACGCGCCCGGGCGAATTCTTCGGCCGACGGGTCGGGGGCGTCCAGGCTGCCCGCCAGGCTGCGGCGCACAAGGTTGTCCACGCCCTTGCCGACGAACGTGGCGACCACGTCTTCGCGCAGCACGGTCATGCCCAGGTCCACGCGCATGGCGTTGGCGGCGAAGGCCAGGTCGGGGATGGAGTCCAGCAGGGTGCCGTCCAGGTCCAGCAGCGCGGCGCGAAAAGCGGTCATGTCGATGATTCCTGCAACTTAGGCGGCGATGGTTTCGCCAATGGCGATCTGTTCGCGCATGGATTTGATGATGCCGGCGTAATCGGGCTTGCCGAAAATGGCGGAGCCGGCCACGAAGGTGTCGGCGCCGGCGCGGCGGATCTCGGCGATGTTGTCGATTTTGACGCCGCCGTCCACTTGCAGCACGATTTCCTGGCCGCCCGCCTGGGTCCAGGCGTCGATCCGGGCGCGTGCCTCGCGCAGCTTGGTCAGCGTGCCGGGAATGAAGCTCTGGCCGCCAAAGCCCGGGTTCACCGACATGATCAGGATCAGGTCGATCTTGTCCATGACGTAATCCAGGTAGCTCAAGGGAGTGGCCGGGTTGAAGACCAGGCCGGCCTTGCAGCCGTTTTCGCGAATCAGGGACAGCGTGCGGTCCACGTGGCGGCTGGCGTCAGGGTGGAAGCTGATGTAGTCGGCGCCCGCCTTCGCAAACATCGGGACCAGGTCGTCCACCGGCTCGACCATCAGATGCACGTCGATCGGCACCTGCACGTGGGGGCGGATCGCCGCGCACACCATCGGGCCGATGGTCAGGTTGGGGACATAGTGGTTGTCCATCACGTCCACGTGGATCCAGTCGGCGCCAGCGGCGACGACGTTGCGGACTTCCTCGCCCAGGCGGGCGAAGTCAGCCGACAGGATACTGGGGGTGATGCGGGTGGAGGCCGTGGAGGTAGACATGATGTTCGGGATTGGGGAAGGCATAATGTGCCATTATTGCAGCTTGAGGCTCGGGTTCGGGAATGGCCCGGTACCGCGGGTCCGAAATCTGCGTCTTTCAAACGCCCGGCGCCGATCTCCGGCTCGCGCGTCCAGCCACACAGGGAAGGACTGTGAAACCTTACGACCTGAGCGTCTCTGTCTCTCCGCGCTTCGTGCCTGAACAGTCCGATCCCGGCGAACAGCAATTCGTGTTTGCCTATACCGTCCGCATCACCAACACCGGCGAACATCCCGCCCAGGTGATCAGCCGCCACTGGATCATCACCGATGGCAACCAGCGCGTGCAGGAAGTGCGCGGGCTGGGCATCGTGGGCCAGCAACCCTTGCTTGCGCCCGGCGAAACCTTCGAATACACCAGCGGCTGTCCGCTGCCCACCCCCGTGGGCACGATGCGCGGCACCTACCACTGCGTCGGCGAGAACGGCATTCCGTTCGAAGTGCCGATCTCCGAATTCGTCCTGGCCATGCCTCGCACCCTGCATTGAATGGCCCCGCCCGTCGCCCGTTTTTTTCTTAGCTCATGAAGCGCATCCTCTGTCTGTCCCTGCTGCCGATTCTGCTGGCGGCATGCTCCACGCCCTCTGAAATTCCTCCTGGTCCCGGCGAGCCCGGTACGCCCGGCACGCGCGCCCCGGCCGCCGACGGCCCCCTGGTGGTGCCGCCGTTGTCTGCGCTGCCCGATACCCCGCCGCGCGCGCTGGCCGGCAAGTTCAAGGCCGGCACCTGGGCCGAAATGCCCGGCTGGACCGCCGACGACCTGAACCAGTTCTGGCCGCTGTTCCTGCGTAATTGCAAGGGCCTGATGCGGCCGACCAGCGGCAACCTGGCCGCGCCGTCCCGCGCCACCCCGCGCGCCTGGCAGCCCGTATGCGCCGCCGCCGTCGATCCGGCGCGCGCGCCGGCAGCCGGTGACGGCGAAAGCGTGCGCCGCTTCCTGCAAACCTATCTGCAACCGTGGCGCTTGAACGCGCCGGACGGCAAGCCCGCCGCCAACACGGTCACCGGTTACTACGAACCCCTGGTGCGCGGATCGCGTCGCCAGGGCGGCAATTACCAATGGCCGCTGTACGCCGTGCCGGCCGACCTGCTGACCATCGATCTGGGTTCGGTCTATCCCGATCTGGCCGGCAAGCGGGTGCGCGGCAAGCTGGACGGCAAGCGCGTGGTGCCCTACGACACCCGCGCCGCGATCGAATCGTCCGGCCGCAAGCCGCCCGTCGTGGTTTGGGTGGACGACCCGGTGGATAACTTCTTCCTCCAGGTGCAAGGCTCGGGACGCGTCCAGCTGACCGACGGGCCCGATGCCGGCAAGACCATCCGCGTGGCCTATGCCGACCACAACGGCCAACCCTATGCGTCCATCGGCCGCTGGCTGATCGACCGGGGCGAGCTGACCGCCGATCAGGCGTCCATGCAGAACATCCGCGCCTGGGCGCAGCGCAATCCGAAGCGCGTGCCCGAGATGCTGAACGCCAACCCGGCCGTCGTCTTCTTCCGCGAAGAACCGGTCATCGACCCCGAACAGGGGCCGAAGGGCGCGTACGCGATTCCGCTGGCACCCAAGCGCTCGATCGCCGTGGACGCCACCTTCGTGCCCCTGGGCACCCCGGTCTACCTGGCCACCACCTTCCCGGCCTCCGACCGCCCGCTGCAAAGGCTGGTGTTCGCGCAGGACACGGGCACGGCCATCCGGGGCGCCGCGCGCGCCGACTTCTACTGGGGTTATGGCGAAGAGGCCGGCCAACAGGCGGGCCGCATGAAACAACGGGGCCAGATGTGGGTGCTGTGGCCCAAGCAAGCTGGGGAGCCCTCGGCAAGATGAGCCATCAAATCATCGTTTGCGGGGCCGGCATCGTCGGCCTGTCCACCGCCCTGGCTCTGGCCCGGCGCGGTCAGCGCGTCGCCGTGCTGGCGCCGCGTTCGTCCGTGCCCGCGGCTGATCCGAACCATTTCCATCCGCGCGTCTACGCCATCTCGCCCGCCAGCCAGCGTTTCCTGGCGGATCTGGGCGTCTGGGACGCCATGCCCGCCGCCCGGCTGATGCCGGTCCAGGCCATGGAGATCCACGGCGATGCCGACGGGCAGGTCAACCTGAACGCCTGGCAGGCCGCGTTGCCGCAACTGGCCTGGATCGTCGAGTCCGGCGAAATAGAGCGCGTATTGATCCAGGCGGTGCGGATGTTCGGCATCCCCTGGCTGGAAGACCGCTGCACCGGCTATCAGGATGGCGCGGTCGATACCGAAAGCGGCGCGCGTATCCAGGCCGAACTGTTCGTGGGCGCCGATGGCGCGGCCTCGCCGCTGCGCACGGCGGCCGGCTTGAAGCACGACGCCGTCTCGTACAACGACACGGGCCTGGTGGTGCACCTGGACGCCGAGCACGCCCACCACGGCACCGCCATCCAGTGGTTCCGCGACGATGGCGTACTGGCGCTGCTGCCGCTGCCCGACACGGCCGACGGCCCGCAGGTGTCGATGGTGTGGTCCATGCGCAGCGAATTGGCGCAGGCGCTGCTGGCCCTGTCTGCCGACGAGCAATCGGCGCGGCTGGAAACCCTGCTGGCCGATGCGTCCGAGGGCCGGCTGGGCCGGCTGAAAGTGCGCAGCAAGCTGCACGGTTTTCCGCTGACGCTGGAACGCGCGCAGATGGTGGCGCCCGGCATCGCGCTGGCGGGCGACGCCGCGCACCGGCTGCATCCCCTGGCCGGGCAAGGGCTGAACCTGGGTCTGGGCGACGTCGAGGCGCTGGCCCGCACGGTCGCCGGCCGCGAACCCTACCGCTCGGCGGGCGACATCCGCGTGCTGCACCGTTACCAGCGCGCGCGTGCCGAACCGGTGCTGGCGATGCGCCTGGCTACCGACGGGCTGCACAAGCTTTTCGCCTCGCACGCGACCCCGCTGGTGTGGCTGAGAAACGCGGGCATGCACTGGGTGGAAAAGACGCCGCTCATCAAGCGCCGACTGATCGCCGGGGCTTCGGCCAACTGACGCGGCTTTGAGGTTTTCTTTTGGAACCTTGAGAGGCAGAAGGCGTCTGAATAACACTTCTCCTTTCCGCGTGCTCCGGCATTTCGTCGGGCCCGGCTCCCTGCCGGATGAGTTACGCTTTCCCCCAAAGAACACGATAAGTACAGGAGCACCCATGAGTTTCCGCATATCCGCCGCGTTGGCGGCTTGTTTTCTTGCCGGCGGGCTGGGCTTGGCTGCGCCCGCGCCCGCGCTGGCGCAGGCGCCCGCCCAAGGCAAGGCCGTTTCCACGGATTCGGTCGGCCAGCCCGGCAAGGGCGAAAAGAGCGTTTCGACCGCGCAGCTGGACGCCGTCAAGGAACGTTTCGAGCAACGCTTCAATGGCATGGACGTGACCGCCGTGCGCCTGACGCCTTACGGCATTTTCGAAGTGCAGCTGGGCATGGACCTGCTCTACACGGATGAAAAGGTCACCTGGGTCATGGAAGGTCCGTTGATAGACGCCATGACTCGCCGCGATGTCACGCGCGAGGCGCAGGAAAAACTCAGCGCCGTCTCGTTCGACGAGCTGCCGCTGGATCTGGCCATCAAGCAGGTCAAGGGCACCGGCGCGAAAAAGGTCGCTATCTTCGAAGATCCGAACTGCGGCTATTGCAAGCAGCTGCGCAAAACCATGGAAGACCTGACCGACGTCACCGTCTACACCTTCATGTACCCGATTCTTTCGCCGGATTCCAAGGACAAGGTCCGCGATGTCTGGTGCTCGAAAGACCAGGGCAAGACCTGGGACGACTGGATGGTGC
The DNA here is from genome assembly GCF_001571245.1 of Achromobacter piechaudii NBRC 102461. GTDB lineage: Bacteria > Pseudomonadota > Gammaproteobacteria > Burkholderiales > Burkholderiaceae_B > Achromobacter > Achromobacter piechaudii. Next base: position 85,038 of record NZ_BCTK01000007.1, read on the forward strand.
GCAACAAGAAGCCGGCCACCGCCAACTGCGACGTGCCTGAAGACAAGCTGCTTGCGCTGGGCCACCGCCTGATGGTGCGTGGCACGCCCACGCTGATCTTTGCCGATGGCGGACGCGTCAGCGGCGCCATTCCGCTGGACCAACTGAAAGAACGCTTGAACTGACCGGCGCGGATCGCGCCGGCCGGGTGGCTGGCGCGGCATGCGCCTTGCCACCCGGAGACGACTCTTGAAAATCGCAATACTCGACGATTACCACGACGTAGCACGGCGTTATGCAGATTGGCCCTCGCTGGGCGGTGACGCCGAGGTGCAGGTCTTCAACAACTTCATTCCGACCGAACAGGTCGAGGCCACGTTGGAGCCCTTCGACGTGATCGTGGCGATGCGCGAACGCACGCCGTTCCCCGCCGAACGCATCCGCGCCTTGCCGCGCCTGCGGCTCTTGATCACCACCGGCATGCGCAACAACGCGATCGACATGCAGGCCTGCACGGAGCAGGGCATCGTCGTCTGCGGCGCGCCCGGCAGCGCCGACGCCAATACCGCCACGGCCGAGCTGGCCTGGGCGCACATCCTGGGTTTATTCAAGCATCTGCCCGCCGAAGACGCGGCCATGCGGCGCGGCATGTGGCAAACCGGCATGCCCGAACCTTTGGCCGGCAAGCGCCTTGGCGTGCTGGGCCTGGGCAAGCTGGGTGCCGCAGTGGCGAAGGTGGGCCTGGCCTTCGGCATGGACGTGGTGGCCTGGAGCCCCAACCTGACGGACGAACGCGCCGAAGCGGCCGGGGTCAAGCGCGTGGACAAGCACACGCTGTTCGCCACGTCCGACGTAGTCAGCCTGCATTTGATCCTGTCCGAACGCAGCCGCCACGTGGTGGACGCGGCCGCGCTGGCCGCGATGAAGCCGACTGCCTATCTGGTGAATACGTCGCGCGCCGGGCTGGTGGACAACGAAGCGCTGATGGACGCGCTGGTGAAATTCCGGCTGGCCGGCGCGGGGCTGGACGTGTATCCCGAAGAGCCCCTGTCGCCTACCGACAGCGTGCGCGACCTGGACAATGTGATCCTGACGCCGCACCTGGGCTACGTCAGCCGAGAGAACTTCGAGGCGTTCTACCAGAACGCCCTGGATGCGGTGAAGGCGTTCCGCGCCGGCAAGCCCATCCGCGTCCTGAACGCGTAGCGCGTCGCGCTGGCGGTGGCGTGGCAAGCGGTCCCGGTACTACCCGGGATCGGCCTCGCCCCAATCGCCTTATCCGCGCGTAAACATCACCTTTTTCTCGACAATGCCGTTCGCCTCGGAGGCTTGCGGCGTATCGCCGCAGGCTTCGTCGGCGTTCTCATCCGGGTCGACCGCGTCGAACGCGGTGTCGCCATTGGCGTCCGGCACGCCCGTGGGCTTCAAGCCGACGAAATCGAACAGGTCGCGGTCCATCAGGTGCGACGGCACCACGCGGGACAAGGCGTTGAACACGTTCCACGAACGGCCCGGATGCTGCTTGTCCCAATCCTTGATCATCCGACCCACTTCCTTGCGCTTCAGGTTTTCCTGAGAGCCGCAAAGATTGCACGGGATGATGGGGAATTGCTTGAGTTCGGCGTAGGCGATCAGGTCCGTCTCGGCTACATAGGCCAGCGGGCGGATCACGGTGTGGCGGCCGTCGTCGGACACCAGCTTGGGCGGCATGCCCTTGGCCTTGCCGCCATAGAACAGGTTCAGGAAGAACGTGGCCAGGATGTCGTCGCGGTGGTGGCCCAGCGCGATCTTCGTGGCGCCCAGTTCAGAGGCGACGCGGTACAGGATGCCGCGCCGCAAGCGCGAACAGAGCGAGCACATCGTCTTGCCTTCTTCCAGCACGCGCGTGACGATGGAATACGTGTCCTGCGTCTCGATGTGGAAGGGCACGCCCAGATCTTTCAGATACTGGGGCAGGATGTGGTCGGGAAAACCGGGCTGCTTCTGGTCCAGGTTGACGGCAATCAGCTCGAACTTGAACGGCGCGCGCTTTTGCAGTTGCAGCAGGATGTCCAGCATCGCATAGGAATCCTTGCCGCCCGACAGGCAGACCATCACGCGGTCGCCTTCTTCGATCATGTTGTAGTCGGACAGGGCGCGCGTCGTTTCGCGCGCCAGGCGCTTGGTCAGCTTGTTGCCTTCGTGGCGGGCCTTTTCTTCGGCTTCGGTGCGAAAGCGGACGGCGGGGGGCGGGGCGATATCGTTCATGGTCAACGCGTGATCTGGATTTCCACGCCTACCGCCGCGCAGTCGGAAAAGGCCATGGGCTTGCTGATGCGCAAGCGCAGCGAGCGGATTTCCTGGAAGTCGGCCAACAGGCGCGCGGCGACTTGTTCGGACAGGGTTTCGATCAGGTTCACATGCGCCTGCGTGCATTCCTCGACGATGGCCTCGCGCAGACGGCGGTAGTCCAGCACGCTGTGGATATCGTGGTCGTCCACCGAACGCTGGATGTCCACATCGAACTCGGCGTCGACATGCAGGGGCTGGGTGGCGCGGCGCTCGTGTTCGAGGATGCCGATGCGGGCGTCGAGCGCAAGCCCGGAAAGGATGATGCGACGTGTGGGCATGATGAAAACCTGGGTGGGACAGCCGGAATTGTAAGGGGACGGCGGATCGGGGGCGGCGCGCTGGCTACAATTGCGCCACGTCCGGGCGCCCGTGAGGCGCCGGCGCGGTCGATAAGGGTGGAAATGCAACACATGCACGATGCGGTCATTGTAGGCGGCGGCCCGGCCGGCGCGTCCTGCGCCCTCTGGCTGGCCAGGCTTGGTTTGTCCCCAATATTAATCGAGGCCAGCGCCCAGCTGGGCGGCCTGGCCCAGGACAACCCGTTCGCCGACGACTGGATCGCCGTGCTGCCCGGGATGACCGGTCAACAGGTGGCCGCCAACATCGACACCAGCGTGCGCGCCGCCAATGTGCCGCTGCGCATGCAGACCCGCGTCGTCGACGTGCTGCCCTGCAAGGGCGGCATCCAGGCCACGCTGGCCGCCGCCGACGGCAGCCAGAGCCAGGTGCGGGGCCGCGCGCTGGTCATTGCTTCGGGCGTGCGCGCCAAGGGGTTGCCGGATCATCCTGCCGGCGCGTCGTGGCCTGGCGTGCTGGTCGGGCCGGGCTCGCCCATCGTCGCGCAAGACTATTCCGGCCTGTCGGTAGCGGTGCTGGGCGGCGGCGACAACGCCTTTGAAAACTACGTCTATGTGCGCAATCGCGGCGCCCGCGCCGTGCATCTGTATGCCCGCAGCGTCCGCGCCCAGCAGCAATGGGTCACGCGAGCCGGCCGCGAAGGCGTGCGCATCGGCCCCTACACCGTCGACCCCGCCCGCCGCAGCGTCGACGGCCAGCAGTACGACCTGATCCTGGTGTTCTACGGCTGGGAGCCGCAAGCCGCATTCGCCGATGGCCTGCAACTGGCGCGCGACGAGCGCGGCTACATCCGCACCGACTTCGCCACCGCGCAGACCAGCGTGCCGGACATCTACGCCATCGGCGAAGTGGCCCACCGCATGCATCCCTGCGTGGTGACGTCGATGGCCGATGGCGTGGTGGCGGCCAAGGCCATCCAGCGCCGCTGGGAACGCGCGGGCGACTGAACCCGCAAGGCATGCGTCTTCCGGCGCAGCGCGGTCGGGCTGATCGTCCCGATGCGGCTTGCCCCGCGCGGCGTTAAGCGCAGGCGAAGCCTGTCCTCCAGATTGCAGAATTGGCATTTGCCTGCGCGGCGCACACACTTGCCCGACAAGTTGGTCATCCATGACCGCGTTCGGAGACAAGCATGTTGCAAGCGCATCGCTGGCTGGCCGCGGGCGTGGTGGCAGCCGCCATCGCGGCTCCGGCCCATGCCGCCTGGCCGGATCGGCCGATCACCCTGATCATTCCGGCAGCGCCCGGCGGCACCACCGACATCTCGGCGCGGCTGATCGCCGACAAGCTCGCGGGCAAGCTGGGCCAGCAGATCATCGTCGAGAACCGCGCCGGTGCGGCCGGCATCATCGGCGCGCAGACGCTGGCGCGCGCCAAGCCCGACGGCTACACGCTGCTGATGGGCAACATCGGACCCAACGCCATCAACTACGCGCTGTACAAAACGCTGCCCTACCAGGCCGCCGATTTCGCTCCGGTCACGCTGGTGATCTCGGTGCCCAACGTGCTGGTCGTGAATGCGGCATCGCCCGTGCGCAGCGTCGCCGACCTGCAGGCGCAAGCTCGGCGCGATCCGACGCAGGTGTCGTTCGGCAGCTCCGGCGCGGGTCAATCGCCGCATCTGTCTGGCGAACTCTTCAAGCAACGCGCGGGCGTGGCCGGCACGCATATTCCGTACAAGGGCGCGGGCCCCGCCGTGGCCGCGCTGCTGGGCCAGCAGTTCACCTTCATGATCGACAACCTGCCCAGTTCGATGCCCTACATCCAGTCGGGCAAGCTGCGCGCGCTGGCCGTCACCAGCGATCAGCGGCTGGCCGAGTTGCCGGACGTGCCCACGATGGCCGAGGCCGGCGTGCGCGACATGGTGGTCACCGCTTGGTTCGGATTGATCGCGCCGGCCGGCACCCCACCAGAGGTGATCGACAAACTCTACGCCGCCACGCGCGACGTGGTGCGCAGCCCTGACATCAGCGGCCGCTTCAAGTCCATGGGCGGCCAGGCGGGCGGCAACACGCCGGCTGAATTCTCGGCCTTCATCGACCAGGAACGCACGCGCTGGAAACAGATCGTGGACACGGCCGGACTGGCCCAGGAGCAATAGATGATCGACAAGATCCAAGCGTCCATGGCCGAGGCCGTGGATGCCATTCCCGATGGCGCATCCGTGTTGGTGGGCGGCTTCGGCGAGGCGGGCGTGCCCTACGAATTACTGCAATGCCTGGCCGATTCGGGGAGGCGCGACCTGACCATCATCTCGAACAATGCCGGCACCTTTGAACGCGGTATCGCCGCGCTGCTGATCCGCAAGCAGGTCAGAAAAATCATCTGCTCGCATCCCCGACCGCCCAATTCCGAGGCCTTCGCGCGCGCCTATCGCGCCGGCGAGGTCGAATTGGAATGCGTGCCGCAAGGCACCCTGGCCGAACGGCTGCGCGCGGCGGGCGCGGGCCTGGGGCCGTTCTACACGCCTACCGGCTACGGCACCGAGCTGGCAGAAGGCCGCAAACAGGAAGTGATCGACGGCGTGGGCTACGTGCTCGAACAACCGCTGCGCGGCGACTATGCCTTGATACGCGCTCACCTGGGCGACCGCTGGGGCAACCTGATGTACCGCCACGCGGCGCGCAACTTCAATCCGGTGATGTGCATGGCGGCCGGCCACGCCATCGCGCAGGTGGACGAGATCGTGCCGCTGGGCACGTTCGTGCCGGAACAGGTCATGACGCAGGGCATCTTCGTCAAATCCGTGGTGCGGGTGGAGGGCTGACATGCAGGGTACGCAAATGCAAACGCAAGGCACGCAATTGCACAACACGCAGTCGCAGCAGCCCGTCGCCGGCTTGACCCGCCAGCAGATCGCGCAACTGCTGGCCAGCGACATCCCCGATGGTTCCATCGTGAACCTGGGCATCGGCATGCCGACGCTGGTGGGCGACTATCTTCCGCCCGACAAAGACATCCTGCTGCATAGCGAAAACGGCATCCTGGGCATGGGCCCGGCCGCCAGCGGCAAGGACGTGGACCCCGACCTGATCAACGCCAGCCGCCAACCCATCACCTTGCTGGATGGCGCGTCCATCACGGAGCACACGGTGTCGTTCGCGATGATGCGCGGCGGCCATCTGGACTATGCCGTGCTGGGTGCGTTCCAGGTATCCGAAAAAGGCGATCTGGCCAACTGGAAGACCGACGCGGCCGACGCCATTCCCGCCGTGGGCGGCGCGATGGACCTGGCGGTGGGCGCCAAGCAGGTGCTGGTCACGATGGAGCATCGGGGCCGCGACGGTACGCCGAAGCTGCTGCGGCAGTGCTCCTATCCGCTGACCGGCAAGGGCGTGGTGACACGCATCTACACCGATCTGGCGGTGATCGACGTGACGCCCGCGGGCTTGGCGGTCCATGCGATGGTCGCCGGCGTCACCGAAGCCTTTCTGCGCTCGGTGACCGAGGCGCCGCTGATCTTTCCCGCCGCGCCGCGCACGATCGTGCTGGATCCGGCTGGCGCGCCGCGCTACGCCTGACGCGTTGAGCCCTGCCTGGGCAAGGAGACTTCGATGATTCGTTCAATGCTGGCCGCAACCGTGCTTGGCCTGGCGGCCATGAGTGGCGCGCATGCCGCGTCCACCTATCCCGACAAGCCCATCACGCTGTTGATTCCGTATCCTCCGGGCGGCAGCGCCGACATGCTCGCGCGGCCGCTGGGCGCGGAGTTGCAGAAGAAGTGGGGCCAGCCGGTGGTGCTGGAATACAAGCCGGGCGCGGGCGGGGCAATCGCGTCGGCGCAACTGGCGCGGGCCAAGCCCGATGGCTACACCTTGCTGATGGTGCTGGCAGCGCATGCCATCAACCCCAGCCTGTACCCCTCGCTGCCGTACGACACGAAGAAGGATTTTGCGCCGGTATCGTTGGTGGCGACCTTGCCCATGCTGGTGGCCGCTCCGTTGTCCACGCCCGCCAACACCATTCCCGAACTAATCGCCTATGGCAAAAGCCATCCGGGCAAACTCAGTTTCGCGTCGGCCGGCAACGGCAATACCAGCCATCTGGCCGCCGAGATGTTCAAGAACCAGACCGGTGTCGACATGATGCACGTGCCGTACAAAGGTAGCGGTCCGGCCGTCGTCGCCCTGCTGGGCGGCGAGGTGTCGTTGATGTTCGACAGCATTTCGACGTCGCTGCCGCAGGTGCAGGCGGGCAAGCTGAAGGCCATCGCGGTCACGGGCGAACGCCGCTCGCCTTTGCTGCCGGACGTGCCGACCGTTGCGGAAAGCGTGCCGGGTTTCGTGGTGAACGGCTGGTATGGCGTGCTGGCGCCGGCAGGCACGCCGCCCGCGGTGGTCAACGCCTTGAGCCAGGGCATTGCCCAGGCCGTGGCGGTGCCCGCGCTCAAGCAGCAGTTGGCGGGCTATGGCTACGAGACGGTGGGCTCTACGCCGGAAGCCTTCGCCAGCCATATCAACCGTGAACTGCAAACCTGGAAGCAGGCGGTCGAGCGCTCGGGCGCTAAGGTGAATTGAGGCGTCGGGGCGCGTCGGGCGTGGCCCGCTCCGCGCACTCCGGTCAGCGCGCGGTGTTCTGAACGCTTCACCAGTCGCACCCCGCTCGGCGCGCCCCGCTCGGCGCGCCCCGCTCGGCGCGCCCCGCCAGTCGCACCCCGCTCGCCCTACACCGTCAACACGCAGTCCAGCGCTTCGGGCGCATTCAGCTTCACGCGGAAGGCGCGCAGCTCGTCGCGGCGGAACACATGCACCATCACGCGGTCGCCGGGCAGGTATTGCGACAGCAGCATGTCCAGGCCCGACGGCGCGTCCACCCGCAAACCATCCAGCGCCACCAGCACGTCACCCGCCGACAGCCCGCCCCGGTGGCCCGCGCCGCCTTCCAGCACGGCGGCGAGCGTCAGCGCGTCTCCTTGCTTGCGCGTGCGCACATCCAGCGTCGGAATGTTCACGGACGTTTTCCATTGCAGCGTGATGCCCTGTTCGGCCAGCAGCTCGGCCAGGGGCACGTCGGCCGTGCCATAGGCGTAGCGCGCGATGAAGCGGCGCGTGTCGACGCCGGTGGCTTCCTGGATCAGCCCGGGCAGCGCGTCTTCGGGCAGGCCTTGCGGCTTGCCTTGATAGAAGTCGCGGCCATAGCGGTCCCACAACAACCGCATGACGTCGTCCAGCGAATGCACGCCACGGCTTTCCCGGCGGATCAGCAGGTCCAGGCCCAGCGCCACCAGTGCACCCTTGGTGTAGTAGCTGACCAGCGCATTCGGTGAGTTTTCGTCCTGCTTGTAGTAGCGGGTCCAGGCGTCGAACGAGCTTTCCGCCACCGACTGCTTGGCGCGGCCCGGCGTGCGGGCCACGCTGGTGATGGTCTTGGCCAGCAGACGCAGATATTCCGATTGAGAGATTGCGCCCGAGCGCAGCAACAGCAAATCGTCGTAGTAAGACGTGAAGCCTTCGAACACCCACAGCAGGCGCGTCAGATCGGGCTGTTCAAGATGGTAGGGCGCGAACGCCTGGGGCTTGATCCGCTTGACGTTCCAGGTGTGGAAGTATTCATGGCTGACCAGGCCCAGAAAGCCGCGATAGCCTTCGCCCTGGCCTTGCTGGCCCAGCACGGGCAGGTCCTTGCGCGCCGTCATCAACGCAGTGCTGGCGCGATGTTCCAGACCGCCGTAGCCGTCGCCCGTCACCATCGTCATGAAGACGTAGCGGTTGGCGCTGTCCAGGAAGGGCGCGCGTTTGGTGCGCGGTTCGAAGAATTCGATCTGGGTGTCGCAGATTTTTTTCACATCGGCGGCGATGCGCGCCAGATCCAGATTGGGCGCGACGCCCGTGAAGACAAGCTCGTGCTCGGCGCCATGCGACGTGAAGCGGGCCACCTGCGGCGTGCCCATCTCGACCGGGTGGTCGATCAGCGCATCGTAGTCGGGGGCCAGGTACAGCCCGAAGCCGTGCCGCCGCGCGGCGCCCTTGTGGCCCGCCGCTTCCGGCAGGCTGGTGTAGACCTTCCAGCCGTCGATGCCGCGCGGGGGAGCAAGGTCGAGCAGGCAGGGCAGGTGGTCCTGGCCATGCACGCGCAGAAAGACACTGGTGCCGTTGAAAAAGCCGTGCGTCTCGTCCAGGTGCGCGCCGCGTACCGACAGGTCCCAGGCATAGACCACGTATTCCACCCGCAATGGGCCGTCGATGGGCGCGGCCTGCCAGGTGTGGTTATCGATTTTGTCGACATGCACGCGGCGCGATCCCGCATAAGCCGCCAGGGATTCGATCTGCCGTGAGAAGTCGCGGATCAGATAGCTGCCCGGAATCCAGGCCGGCAACGACAAGCGCTGGCCGTCGGGCGAGGGGGCGTCAATCGTTAGGGTTATCCGGTAGCGGTGTCCGGCCGGGTCAAAGGGCGTCAGGCGGTAAAGTACGGGGCAAGCGTTGTCTTTTTTCATGCTCGTATCTTATTTCATACTTCCTACTGGAGACATTCAATGAGCGAGTCGTTTGTACTGGTCGAAACCCGGGGCCGCGTGGGTCTGCTGACGCTGAACCGCCCCAAGGCGCTCAACGCGCTGAACGATCAACTGATGGATGAGCTCGGCGCGGCGCTGCTGGCGTTCGAAGATAACGCCGACATCGGTTGCGTGGTCATCACGGGCAGCGAAAAGGCGTTTGCGGCGGGCGCGGACATCGGCGCCATGAAAGACTGGACGTACATGGATGTGTACGGCAGCGAATACATCACCCGCAACTGGGAAACCCTCAAGCGCATCCGCAAACCCGTGATTGCCGCGGTGTCCGGCTATGCGCTGGGCGGCGGCTGCGAACTGGCAATGATGTGCGACATCATCATCGCCGCCGACACCGCCAAGTTCGGTCAGCCCGAAATCAAGCTGGGCGTGATTCCCGGCGCGGGCGGCACGCAGCGCTTGCCGCGCGCGGTGGGCAAGGCCAAGGCCATGGACCTGGCGCTGACCGCCCGCATGATGGGCGCCGAGGAAGCCGAACGCGCGGGCCTGGTCTCGCGCGTGGTCGCTGCCGACAAGCTGATGGAAGAGGCGCTGGACGCCGCCACCGTGATCGCTTCCATGTCACTGCCGTCCGTGATGATGGCCAAGGAATGCGTGAACCGTGCGTTCGAAGGCTCGTTGAACGAAGGCCTGCTGTTCGAGCGCCGAGTGTTCCATTCGCTGTTCGCCACCGAAGACCAGAAGGAAGGAATGGCGGCATTCACCGAAAAGCGCAAACCGGACTTTAAACACCGTTAAGCCTTGTTACCGCCGCAAATTGCCGGCGGATTTCACTCGGTAACCCCAGCGCGCCCACTGCGGCGCGCTTTTTCATGCGCGTGGAGGACTGCTCAGGCCGTTGCGCCTTGAAACGTCTGGGCAGCACCTTGTTGCAGACTTCTTCCCTATGCTGAACGAGCGTCATCAAGAGGTGCCGCGCCAGAGCGGCTTGCCCCAACTGGCAAGTCCCGCGCGGCGGCTCGCTAGCAAACAAAATCAAGAAGGAGCCTTGCATGCGTACATTTATCGCTAACCGCCGGTGGTCGACCGCGGTACTCGCCGGCGCGTTGAGCGTCTGCTTCATGACCGCCTCCCAGGCTCAATCGCCGCAGCCCACGCTGCGCCTGGTGTCCGAAACGCCTTACCCGGCATCGTCCGCACCCGCCCCGCAAATGAGCGAACAGGAGCTGCGCGACACGGCTATCGACGCGTACGTGTACGCCTATCCGATGGTGCTGATGGAGCTGGCGCGCCGCAAGGCGACCGCCGTGCAGACGCCGCTGGATGGCCGCGCGCCGGTCAACCAGTTCGGCCACAAGACCGCCTTCCCCGATCCGCGCGCCTCTGATACGCCGTGGCCCAGCGCTGACGCGCTCTATTCCAGCCTGTGGTTCGATGTCTCGCAAGCGCCGTTGATCGTGAACCTGCCGGATACCGGCGGCCGCTATTCGGTGCTGTCCGCGCTGGATATGTGGAGCGACGTGTTCGCCTCGCGCGGCACGCGCACCAATGGCCCGGGCGCGCAGTCGTTCGTTATCGTCGGTCCCAACTGGCAAGGCACCGTGCCGGCCGGCATGGACGTCATCCATAGCCCCACGTCTACGGGTTGGCTGATCGGTTGGACGCAGGCCGGTGGGCCGCAGGACTATGCAGCCGTCAACCAGATCCAGGCCGGCATGACCGCGACGCCGCTGATCGCGCCGATGGCCTCGACCACGCCCAACCGCAATCGCAACGCTGGCAACGCCTACCCGCAAACCGGTTCGCGCGTGGGCTCGGCGCCCATCGGCGCAGGCTTGCCCATGCCGATGCCCGTGACCGTGCCCGACGGCACGCCCGCCGAGCAGGCGGCCAGCATGGACGCGGCCTCGTTCTTCACGCTGTTCTTCGATGTCCTGCGCAACAACCCGCCGCATGCCAACGACACGCCGATGCTGGACCGCATGCGCCGCATCGGCCTGGATGGCCGTCAGCCGTTCTCGTATGGACGCCTGAGCCCGGCCGTGCAGCAGGCGCTGGCCGATGCGCAACCGCTGGCGGGCCGCCGCATCGCGGACGGCGTGGGCCGACTGGGCACGCCGATCAATGGCTGGAACACTGTGCTGTCGGGTATCGGCACCTACGGCACCGATTACTCGCGCCGCGCCGCCATCGCCTACGCGGGCCTGGGCGCGCCGACCCCGGAAGACGTGCTGTATCCGGTCACCGTGTCCGACTCGAAGGGCCGCCAGCTCAATTCGAACGAAGACTACGTGCTGCACTTCGACAAGGGCCAACTGCCGCCGGCCAACGCGTTCTGGTCGCTGCATGTCTATAACGACAAGCACGGCTTCGGCGAGAACCCGGCCAACCGCTACGCACTGCGCAGCACCGATGGCCTGAAGTACAACTCGGACGGTTCGCTGGACATCTACATCCAGCGTCGCGACCCGGGCGAGAAGAAGCGTTCGAACTGGATCAGCACGCCGACCGCCGATGGCCCGTTCCTGTTGAGCATGCGCCTGTACTGGCCGCAAGACATGGCGCTGGATGGTCTGTGGGCGCCACCGCCCGTCAAGGAAGACTGATCGCCACATTGAGTTAGCACCGCTCGATGGAACTAAGAACGGCCCTTTGAACAAGGGCCGTTTTTTCGCCTGAGGCGTGCTCGGGCAGGCTCGCCCCGCGTCCCTAATTTCAATGCCGCGCAGGCGTTGTTCCCACCTTACAAACGGCCGAAAGTTCATTTGCTTGGGCAAAAAGATTCACGCTATACTCTGCGGGTTTGACGCTTGCGGGATAAGAACACGTGGCGGCCGGGTAGGTGGGTAACAGAGCGAAATAGCTTTGATCCACGAGGCAACGCCGGTTCTGACAGGGTAGTAGCAGCGGGGATGCTTGATGCAGAAGTTGATGCGCGGGTCAGCGCAAAGCTCAGCACAAAGCTTGATGCAAGGCGCGTTGCAAGATGAGCAGCAGCGCCAGCAACAAGGTTTGTCGGGCCAGGATGATGACGGCCAAAGCGAAAGCGATGACGACATCAAAGTTCTGGTTCTTAGCGATGCGGACCGAGCGGCGCTTGATGCGCAGGCAAGCCGAGGTCTCCTGTTGGCATTGGCGGCGCAAGGCGCCATGGGGCTCGCAGCGGCAGTAATTGCGGGAGTTTTCGGAGGGGCGGCGGCTGGTTGGTCGGCGCTGGCGGGGGCGGGAGCGTATTTCATACCCAATGCATTGTTTGCATTGCGCCTGGTTGTCAGCGTTCGGGCCGGTAAAGCCAATCCGTTTACCTTTCTTTCTGGTGAGTTGATCAAGTTGTTCGCAACGGCATTGCTGTTGTGGATGCTTTCGCGTGTGGCGCAGGACAGCCTGGTCTGGCCCGCTGCATTGCTCGGTCTGATACTCACATTGAAGGGCTATCTCCTGCTATTGATGTTCCGCAAGTTGTCTTAGCGCCGAGCAGTAAGTAGCGGCAAACGTGATCGTGGAATCGTCCGGCTCGCAAGGGTTCGGGCATACAGCAAATAGGGTAGGATTCAAATGGCTGCTGCCAGCGACGTGTCGCCTCAGTCCGCGTATATTCAGCATCACCTGGTGCATCTGAACAATACCGGTGAAAAACAGAGCGCAATTGCTCAGTTCGACATCATCAATTACGACTCGTTGTTCTGGTCCGGCCTGATGGGTCTGATCGTCATCTTCTTTCTGTGGCGCGCTGCTCGCCGCGCCACCAGTGGCGTGCCGACCCGCTTCCAGGCTTTCGTGGAAATGATCGTCGACATGGTCGACGACCAGGCCAAGGGCATCGTCCACAACGCCAAGAGCCGTCTTTTCATCGCCCCGCTGGCGCTCACCGTGTTCCTCTGGATCATCCTGATGAACGCGCTGGACTTGCTGCCGGTCGACCTGCTGCCCTCCATCTGGCGCCTGACCGGCCTGGGTGCCGAGCACGGTGATCCCCTCTATTACCACCGCATTCTGCCGACGGCCGACTTGAACGTGCCGATGGGCATGTCGCTGGGCGTGCTGCTGCTGATGTTCTATTACGGCATCAAGATCAAGCACCCGGGCGGCTTCGTCAAAGAACTGTTCACCGCGCCGTTCCATGCGCATGGCATTGGCGCCGTTGTGCTGGCCCCGTTCAACCTGCTGCTGAACCTGATCGAATACGCCGCCAAGTCCGTGTCGCTGGGCATGCGGTTGTTCGGCAACATGTTTGCCGGCGAACTGATTTTCATGCTGATCGCCCTGCTGGGCGGCGCCTGGACCGGCTTTAACGGCGCCAGCATCGGCTTGGGAATCGGCCACATCCTGGCCGGCTCCATCTGGGCGATCTTCCACATCCTGATCGTTCTTCTGCAGGCCTTCATCTTCATGATGCTGACGCTGGTTTATCTCGGCCAGGCGCACGAAGGCCACTGATCCCCCGAATTTCCCGCGCTGGTCACCCGGCCAGCGTGGGATAGCAAGATTATCTTGCATTGAGCTGTACCCCTTATTTTTCAATTTTTGACTTCAGATTTCTAACCAAGGAGTTGTCATGACCAACGTCGCTTTCGTTGCCCTCGCTTGCGGTCTCATCATCGGTTTGGGTGCTATCGGCGCTTGCATCGGCATCGCATTGATGGGCGGCAAGTATCTGGAAGCTTCGGCTCGTCAGCCTGAGCTGATGAACGCTCTGCAAACGAAGATGTTCCTGCTGGCCGGCCTGATCGACGCTGCATTCCTGATCGGCGTGGGTATTGCCATGCTGTTCGCCTTCGCCAACCCGTTCGTCGGCTAAGGCAGCGCCCGCCGGCGAATAGGCGGGTCATGACGTTGGCGGCGATGTGGGCAACAGCCCCGTCGCCGGCCAGCAAAGTATCGAGTGCTCCGTGACGCCCCTTTCCGGGTGCGGTCGGAGCCGCAAGGTGTTAAAGGAACGACCGTGAATCTGAACGCGACGATCATTTTCCAGATGCTCGTGTTCTTCGTTCTGGGCTGGTTCACGATGAAATTCGTGTGGCCTCCTCTGACGAAGGCGATGGACGAGCGCCGCCAAAAAATCGCCGACGGCCTTGCCGCCGCCGAGAAGGGCAAAGCCGACTTGGCTCAAGCCCAGGCGCGCGTCAGTCTGATCGAGGCTTCTGCCAAGTCCGAAAACCACGCCCGCATCATCGAGGCCGAAAAGCAAGCCGCCTCCCTGATCGAGCAAGCCCGCCGTGAAGCGGAAGCTGAACGCGCCCGTATCGTGGCTCAAGCTGCTCAAGATGCCGCGCAGGAAGTCCAGCGCGCTCGTGACGCATTGCGCGACGATGTTGCCGCGCTGGCTGTCAAGGGTGCTGAACAGATCCTCAAGCGCGAGGTTGACGCCCGCGCCCACGCCGAGCTGCTCAACCAGCTTCGCGCGCAGCTTTAATCCGGGACCGTCATGGCTGAACTTTCCACTGTTGCCCGGCCCTACGCTGAAGCGCTATTCAGCGCAGCGCGCGACGACAAGGCCGGCTTGCCGGCCTGGGCCGACCTGGTCAGCGAAATGTCGCAGGTCGCCTCCAACCCCGACGTGCGCGAGGCCATGGCCGACCCGCGTCTGGGCGATAAGCAGCGCGTCGAGCTGTTCTCCGGCCTGATCAAGGCCGAACTGCCGCAGGCCGCCCGTAATTTCATCGAGTTGCTGGTTGAGAACGACCGGCTGCTGCTGCTGCCCGACATCGCCTCGCAATTTGTGGTGCTGCGCAATCGTCACGAAGGCACGGCGCAGGCGGAAATCACCAGCGCGTTCGAACTGAGCGACGCCCAGGTCAAAGAACTGGTCGCCGCCCTCGAACAAAAATTCGGCCTCAAGCTCAAGCCCAGCGTCACCGTCGACCAGTCGTTGATCGGCGGCGTGCGCGTGGCTGTCGGCGACCAAGTGCTCGATACTTCCGTACAAGCCCAATTGGTCCGCATGCGCGATCAGCTCGCCGCTTAAGGCAACTAACAGGATTCCAGGAGTCAATATGCAACTCAATCCCTCCGAGATCAGCGAACTGCTCAAGAGCCGCATCGAGGGCCTGGGCGCTTCGGCTGATGTCCGTACTCAGGGCACCGTCGTGTCCGTGACCGACGGTATTACCCGCATCCACGGCTTGTCCGACGTGATGCAGGGCGAAATGCTCGAATTTCCCAACAATGTTTTCGGTCTGGCGCTCAACCTTGAGCGCGATTCCGTCGGCGCCGTGATTCTGGGCGACTACACCGGCATCTCCGAAGGCGACCAGGTCAAGACGACCGGCCGCATTCTGGAAGTCCCGGTCGGTCCGGAACTGAAAGGCCGCGTGGTCAACACGCTGGGCGAACCGATCGACGGCAAGGGCCCGGTCAACGCCAAGGAAACCGACATCATCGAAAAAGTGGCGCCTGGCGTTATCGCCCGCCGCTCGGTGTCGCAACCGCTGCAAACCGGCGTCAAGGCTATCGACTCGATGGTGCCGATCGGCCGTGGCCAGCGCGAGCTGATCATTGGCGACCGCCAAACCGGCAAGACCGCTGTCGCTGTCGACACGATCATCAGCCAGAAGGGCAAGGGCGTCACCTGCGTGTACGTCGCTATCGGCCAGAAGGCTTCCACGATCAACAACGTGGTCCGCAAGCTGGAAGAGCACGGCGCGATGGAATACACCATCGTCGTGGCCGCTTCGGCTTCCGACTCCGCCGCCATGCAATACCTGGCTGCCTACGCCGGTTGCACGATGGGCGAATACTTCCGCGATCGTGGCGAAGACGCCCTGATCGTTTATGACGATCTGACCAAGCAAGCCTGGGCCTATCGCCAAGTGTCGCTGCTGCTGCGCCGTCCGCCGGGCCGTGAAGCCTACCCGGGCGACGTGTTCTACCTGCACTCGCGCCTCTTGGAACGTGCAGCCCGCGTGAACGAAGACTACGTCGAAAAGTTCACCAACGGCGCCGTCAAGGGCAAGACCGGTTCGCTGACCGCGCTGCCGATCATCGAAACCCAGGCAGGCGACGTGTCGGCCTTCGTTCCGACCAACGTGATCTCGATCACCGACGGCCAGATCTTCCTGGAAACCGACCTGTTCAACGCCGGTGTCCGCCCCGCAATCAACGCCGGTATCTCGGTGTCGCGTGTGGGTGGCGCTGCTCAGACCAAGGTCGTCAAGAAGCTGTCCGGCGGTATCCGTACCGACTTGGCGCAGTACCGTGAATTGGCCGCCTTCGCTCAGTTCGCTTCCGACCTGGACGACGCAACCCGTCGCCAGCTGGAACGCGGCAAGCGCGTGGTGGAACTGCTCAAGCAGCCGCAATACCAGCCGCTGCAAGTGTGGGAACTGGCCGTCACGCTGTACACGGTCAACAACGGCTACCTGGATGACGTGGACGTGGCCCAAGTGCTGTCGTTCGAGAAGTCGCTGAAGGATCAGCTGAAGGCCAAGCATGCGGCCATGATCCAGCGCATCGAAGACACCAAGGAACTGTCCAAGGACGACGAGGCCGAATTGGCCACCGCCGTTCAGGAATTCAAGAAGCACGGTGCTTTTTAAGAAAGTGATGGGTTAGGCGTCTGCGACGCCTCACCCGTCCTTACCGGATGGTTGAGGCGACTCGCGGAACCCATCGGCCAGTCTTCACAGGAAAGCGCAATGCCCGGAATTAAGGAAATCCGAACCAAGATCAAGAGCGTGCAAAACACGCGCAAGATCACCAAGGCGATGGAAATGGTCGCCGCATCCAAGATGCGCAAGGCGCAGGAACGGATGCGTGCCGGTCGTCCGTACGCCACCAAGGTGCGCGAGATTGCTGCGCACCTGATGCAAGCCAACCCCGAGTACAGCCACCCGTACCTGGTCGAACGCGAAATCAAAGCGGTCGGCGTGGTCATGGTGACGACGGACAAGGGTTTGTGCGGCGGCTTGAACACCAACATCACTCGCGTGACGTTGGGCAAGCTGAAAGAGTTCGAGAAAAACGGCGTTGCCGTGCAAGCGACCGCTTTCGGCAACAAGGGCGTGGGTGTGCTGACCCGTATCGGCGCCAAACTGGTTTCCCAGGAAGTGCAACTGGGCGACAAGCCGCAACTGGACCGCCTGCTGGGCGCGATCAAGGTGCAGCTGGACGCCTACCTGGAAGGCCGCATCGACGCGCTGTACGTGGCCTCGACTCGCTTCGTCAACACGATGAAGCAGGAGCCGCTGTTCTTGCGCCTGCTGCCGTTGGCCAATGGTTTGGAAGATCCGTATCAGACGGGCGCCGAAACCTTGTCCAAGACGTCTGAAGTGAAGTCGGACTACAGCTGGGATTACATCTACGAACCCGACGCCCGTAGCGTGATCGACGACCTGCTGCAGCGTTACGTTGAAGGCCTGCTGTATCAAGCCGTGGCCGAGAACATGGCTTCGGAGCAGTCGGCCCGGATGGTCGCCATGAAGGCGGCGTCGGACAACGCCAAGAAGGTCATCGGAGAGCTGCAACTGGTCTACAACAAGACCCGTCAGGCCGCGATCACCAAAGAAATTTCGGAAATCGTAGGGGGCGCTGCCGCCGTTTAAGGCCAGGCAGCTCCCATCTAAAGCTATCAAGCAAGGAATCGACATGAGCAACGGAACCATCGTTCAGTGCATCGGCGCCGTGGTGGATATTCAGTTCCCCCGCGATCACATGCCCAAGATCTATGAGGCGCTTACCCTGGCTGACGACGAGTCTTCGTCGTTCGCTGAAAAGGGTCTGACGCTGGAAGTGCAGCAACAGTTGGGCGACGGCGTGGTGCGTACCATTGCGCTGGGCTCCAGCGACGGTCTGCGCCGCGGCATGAAGGTCACGGGCACGGGCGCTCCGATCTCGGTGCCGGTCGGCACCGGCACGCTGGGCCGCATCATGGACGTGCTGGGTCGTCCCATCGACGAAGCCGGTCCGATCCAGCACGAAGAAAAGCGTGGCATTCACCAATCGGCTCCCCGTTTCGACGAACTGTCGCCGTCGGTGGAACTGCTGGAAACCGGCATCAAGGTTATTGACTTGGTCTGCCCGTTCGCAAAGGGCGGCAAGGTCGGCCTGTTCGGCGGCGCCGGCGTGGGCAAGACCGTGAACATGATGGAACTCATCAACAACATCGCCAAGCAGCACAGCGGTTTGTCGGTGTTTGCCGGCGTGGGTGAGCGTACCCGCGAAGGCAACGACTTCTACCACGAAATGGAAGAGTCGAACGTTCTGGACAAGGTTGCGATGGTGTTCGGTCAGATGAACGAACCCCCGGGCAACCGTCTGCGCGTGGCGCTGACCGGCCTGACGATGGCCGAGAAGTTCCGTGACGAAGGCCGTGACATCCTGTTCTTCGTGGACAACATCTACCGCTACACGCTGGCCGGTACGGAAGTGTCCGCACTGCTGGGCCGTATGCCGTCGGCCGTGGGTTATCAGCCCACGCTGGCTGAAGAAATGGGCAAGCTGCAAGAGCGCATCACGTCGACCAAGACCGGCTCGATCACCTCGATCCAGGCCGTGTACGTCCCTGCGGATGACTTGACCGACCCGTCGCCTGCCACGACCTTCCAGCATTTGGACTCCACCGTCGTGCTGTCGCGTGACATCGCTTCGCTGGGTATCTACCCGGCCGTGGATCCGCTGGATTCGTCCAGCCGCCAGCTCGACCCGCAAGTCGTGGGCGAAGAGCACTACGCCGTTGCGCGTGGCGTGCAGCAAACGCTGCAACGCTACAAGGAACTGCGCGACATCATCGCGATTCTGGGCATGGACGAACTGTCGCCGGAAGACAAGCAGGCCGTGGCCCGCGCGCGTAAGATCCAGCGCTTCCTGTCGCAGCCGTTCCACGTGGCTGAAGTGTTCACGGGCTCGCCCGGCAAGTACGTTCCGCTGGCTGAAACCATCCGTGGTTTCAAGATGATCGTGGACGGCGAATGCGACGCGCTGCCGGAACAGGCCTTCTACATGGTCGGCTCGATCGACGAGGCCTTCGAGAAGGCCAAGAAACTGCAATAAGGAACCGATATGGCTACCCTGCATGTGGATGTCGTCAGCGCAGAGGAAGCGATCTTCTCCGGTGAGGCGAAGTTCGTGGTGCTGCCTGGCGAAGCGGGTGAACTGGGCATCTTGCCCGGCCACACCCCGCTGATTTCGCGCATACGCCCCGGGACGGTCAAGATCGTTCGTGCCGACCAAGGCGAGGAAAACATCTTCGTCGCCGGGGGCATTCTGGAAGTGCAGCCGGGCAGCGTGACGGTTTTGGCCGACACCGCTATCCGTGCTTCCGACCTGGACGAAGCTCGCGCCGTGGAAGCTCGCAAGAAGGCCGAAGAGGCCCTGGCGAACGCCAAGGACAAGGCGGACATCGCAGTTGTCGAAGCAGAACTCGCCATGCTGGCTGCGCAAGCCATCGCGGCGCGCAAGCTGCGCCAAGGCGGCCGTTCGCACTAAGCGGCAAAGCAATACACCGGGTTCGCCCGGCATGAAAAAAGCGGCCTTCGGGCCGCTTTTTTCATGCGCGCTCGATTTGGCCATGTGCCGGGCTGGCCCTGCCGCGTGCTGACCGCAATGCGTTCGATACGAATAGCTGGGCCGGATCTGCAACAGTAGCCTTCAACTTTGCCTGATATGCCAAAGGGGAATGCGTTGCGAGAAGTCCTGGATTGTGGGGTACTGCTGGCCCCTGGTCACGAGGCCGCCATGCGCGATTGGGTGGTTCGGCATCAAGGCGAGCTGCCGCGCATCCGCCTGCATGTCGTGCCGCTGGATTCGCCGGCGGTGCTGCCGCCGTCGCAAGCAGGCCTTGCCGTGCCAGGGCTTGCAAGCTCGCCGACCGACGTGCAGGCGCTGGCCCGCATGGCCGTCTCTTTGCGCCGCTATGACAGCTGCGTGCTGCCCGTGGCGCCCTCGTCGGTGGCATGGGCGCGCATGGCGCTGTCGATGGCCGGCGCCACGCTGACCACGCCATTGCTGCTGCTGATGGAAGGCATGAAGGCGCCCGCGATTGAAGATCTGCTGGGGCTGGGTGCTACCGATTTCATGGCGCAGCCGGCCTGCCTGGAAAGCATGCGGGTCCGGCTGGGGCGTCTGCGCCGAACCGGAGCCGGCCGGGGCGCGCGATGGCAGCAGGGTGGGCAGGCCCAGGTGCAGGAGCCTGCCGCCAGGTATCACGAACACGCCGACTTTGATGAAGGCATGCCGCCGCGCGGCATGCGTCCGCGCGTGGCGCCCGAGATCCTGCAACAAGGCTTGGCGAAGTTGCGCGACGGCAGGCGGCCGCCAGCGCACGAAGCCTTTCGGTTGGCGAAGTCGCGGGTGGTGGATGGATTCGAGCGCGAGTACATCCAGCACGCCTTGTCGCGCCACGGCGGCAACGTGGCGCAGGCGGCGCGGGCCTCTGCCAAGCATCGGCGCGCTTTCTGGGCCTTGATGCGCAAGCATGGAATCGAGGCGGCCCCGTTTCGTCAGGCCGCCCAGGCGCGGGCGATGCGTGGCTGATCCATGCATCAATCAGCGGCTGGCGCGTCGCGCCACGCAACGGTTTGCGCCTTGGCAAACGGCGCGTGCGGACTTCCCGTGTCTTGTCAGCCAGGGGAAGTAAAATCACGGCTTCCGATCAACGAGGATAGTCGTGTCTGCTTCCAGCTTGAAGAACGATGTGTTCTTGCGCTCGCTCCTGCGCGAGCCCGTGCCCTATACCCCGATCTGGCTGATGCGCCAGGCGGGTCGCTACCTGCCGGAGTACCGCGCCACGCGGGCCCGCGCAGGCTCTTTCATGGGCCTGGCTCAGAACCCGGACTACGCCATGGAAGTCACGTTGCAGCCGCTTGCGCGCTTCGACCTGGACGCCGCCATTCTGTTTTCCGACATCCTGACCGTGCCGCATGCGATGGGCCTGGGCCTGGACTTCGCCGAAGGCGAAGGCCCGCGCTTTGCCCACCCGGTGCGCGACGAGCAGGACGTGGCCCGCCTGGCCGTGCCCGACATGGACAAGCTGCGCTACGTCTTCGACGCCGTCAGCGTCATCCGCCGCGAGCTGGACGGCAAGGTGCCGTTGATCGGTTTCGCGGGCAGCCCGTTCACCATCGCCTGCTACATGGTCGAAGGCAAGGGCAGCGACGACTACCGCCTGATCAAGACCATGCTTTACTCGCGGCCCGACCTGTTGCATCGCATCCTGGAGATCAACGCCGAGGCCACGCTGCAATATCTGAACGCGCAGATCGCCGCCGGTGCGCAAGCCGTCATGCTGTTCGACAGCTGGGGCGGGGTATTGGCGGACGGCTTGTTCCAGCAGTTTTCGCTGGCGTACACGAAGAAGGTCGTCGATGGCCTGACCCGCGAAAACGAAGGCCGGCGCGTGCCGGTCATCGTCTTCACCAAGGGCGGTGGACAGTGGCTTGAGCAGATCGCGGCTTGTGGCTGCGATGCGGTCGGCCTGGACTGGGCCGTTGATCTGGCCGCTGCGCGCCGCCGCACGGGCGACTCGGTCGCCTTCCAGGGCAACCTCGACCCGATGGCGCTCTTTGGCGGCGGCCCCGCCGTGCGCGCCGAAGCGCGCCGCGTGCTGGACGCTTTTGGCCCGGTGGGCAAGGGCGGCCATGTCTTCAATCTGGGACATGGAATTTCACGTTTCACTCCGCCTGATGCCGTAGCCGAATTGGTTGAAGAAGTCCACCAACATAGCCGCTCGCTGCGCGGGTAAGTGAGTGAACGCTTCGGCCCCAAGGGCCGAAGTTCGAGGGCCCCGGCGAGTACTTGTGCACAGCAAGAATTTGCCTGGGGAATACCCTTTATAAGCTGGCTTACAATCTCGGAACGTTGCGTAGGTTATTGTTTTTAAACGGGAAAAGCGAGTTTTCCACCGGATTGCACCGTGTCGCGCAATCCAGGCTTATTCCGAAAGTTGATGTTGCCCCAGCCTTTTCCCCAAAGTTATCCACAGGCGCTGCTTGAACGGGCGCGATCGCCCGGGCGACAATTGCGGGCCTGCGCGTCCCTCCCTCTCATCTAAGCCTTTTGGATTAATCCTTGTCCGTGACCCGTTCGATCTTCCATGTCTGAATTGCCGCCGAGCACCCCCGTCGCCGAGGCCGTTTGCTGGGTGCGCGTGGCGCTGGACGTGCCCCTGCCCGGTCCGTTCGACTATCGCAGCGATGCGCCTGTCGCGGTGGGCCTGCGGGTGATCGTGCCGTTCGGGCGGCGCAAGATGATAGGCGTGGTGGTGGACAACCCGGCCGAGCCGTCTTACGACCCCAAGCAGATCCGGCCCATTGAACAGGTGCTGGACGACCTGCCCCCGTTTGACGAGGATTGGCTGCGGCTGGCGCGTTTCGCCGCGGATTACTACCAACGGCCGCTGGGCGAAGTCATGTTGCCGACATTGCCGCCGCCGCTGCGCAAGCCGACGGCGTATCAGGGCAAGCGCTCTGCCGGCGGGCCCGTGGCGCGGCTGGACAACCGCAAGCGCAAGGCGGTACGCACGCCTGCCAAGGCAGACCAGGCGCCAGAATTGAATGACGCCCAGCGCGCCGCCGTGGACGCCATCGGCGCGCTGACATCCTTCAAACCCGTGCTGCTGCACGGCGTCACGGGCAGCGGCAAGACCGAGGTGTACCTGCGCGCCGCCGAACAGGTGTTGAGCCAGGGCCGACAGGTGTTGCTGATGGTGCCCGAGATCAACCTGACGCCGCAGTTGGAAGGCGCGCTGCGTGCGCGCCTGGAAGCGCTGGTGGGGCCGGATGGGCTGGCCGTCATGCACAGCGGTTTGTCCGACGGCGAACGCCTGGAGGCGTGGGCGCGTGCCCAGCGCGGCCAGGCGCGCATGCTGCTGGGTACGCGGATGTCGGTCTTCGCGCCGCTGGGCAAGCTTGGCTTGATCGTCGTGGACGAAGAACATGATGCGTCCTACAAGCAGCAGGACGGACTGCGCTACTCCGCGCGCGATCTTGCCGTGTGGCGCGCGCATGACCTGAATATTCCCGTCGTGCTGGGCTCGGCCACGCCGTCCCTGGAAACCTGGCAGCACGCCGAACGCGGACGCTATCTGCGCCTGACCTTGCCAGGCCGCGCCCGTTCCAGCACCTTGCCGTCCATGCGTCTGGTGGACACACGCCGCTTGCAGATGAAGCACGGCATGTCGCCGCAACTGCTCGATGCCATCGGCCAGCGCCTGGAGCGCAAGGAGCAGTCGCTGATCTTCCTGAACCGGCGCGGTTATTCGCCGGTGCTGCACTGCCAGTCCTGCGCCTGGGTCAGCAATTGTCCGCGCTGCACCGCCTTTACCGTGCTGCATCGCACCGACGGGCGCGGGCATCGCTTGCAGTGCCACCATTGCGGCTATCAGGCGCCGGTGCCGCGCGCCTGCCCGGAGTGCGGCGATCAGGATCTGGCCCCCATGGGCCGCGGCACTCAGCGCGTCGAAGAGCATCTGGCCGAGCTGTTCCCCGGCGCACGCATCTTGCGCATCGATGCCGACAGTACGCGCAAGAAGGGCAGCGCCGAAGCCTTGTTCGCGTCCGTGCATGCGGGCGAGGTCGATATCCTGGTCGGTACGCAGATGGTGGCCAAGGGCCACGATTTTGCGCGGCTTGGTTTGGTCGGCGTGCTCAATTCCGACTCGATGCTGTTCGCGCACGATTTTCGCGCGCCCGAACGGCTGTTCGCCCAGCTGATGCAGGTGGCCGGCCGCGCAGGCCGTCATCAGGGCAACGGCGAAGTGCTTATTCAGACCGGCTATCCCGAACAGCCCGTGTATCAGGCGCTGTTGCGGCACGACTACGCGGGTTTTGCGCGGCATGCGCTGCATGAGCGCGAAAGCACCGGCCTGCCGCCCTTTGTCTATCAGGCGCTGCTGACCGCCGAGGCGCGTGAACTCAAGGTTGCGCAGGCCTTCCTGGAGCGCGCCCGCGTGTTGCCCGAAGGGGAATGGGCGGCCGACTTCCCCGGCCTGGACGCGATCATGCTGTATGACCCGGTGCCGCTGCGCGTGGTGCGCGTGGCCAATATAGAACGGGCGCAGTTGCTGGTGGAAAGCAGCAGCCGGCCCGCCTTGCAGGCGTTCCTGGCCTCGTGGTCGCACCACCTGCCGTACATCGCCAACGAGGCGCGCGTGCGCTGGCAACTGGAAGTCGATCCGCTTGAAATCTAGCGGCCGCCACCCATGCGCCATGCAGGCGATTGTTCTATGATCTTCTTCCTCTATCGCGCTGGCGCGGCAGGCGCTTGGCGCCTGCGCCCGTTTTAAAGCTCAACATGTCCGCTAGCGAAACCATTGCCCAAGGTATGAACCCCGCCCAACGAGAGGCGGTGCTTTACCTGGACGGCCCGTGCCTGGTGCTGGCCGGCGCCGGCAGCGGCAAGACGCGCGTCATCACGCAGAAAATTGCGTACCTGCTGCGTGAATGCGGCTACATGGGCCGCAACGTCGTGGCGCTGACCTTCACCAACAAGGCCGCGCGCGAAATGGACGAGCGCGTCAAGACGCTGGTGGATCGCAAGCTGTCCAAGGGGCTGATCATCAGCACGTTCCATTCGCTGGGCGTGAAGATGCTGCGCGAGGAAGCGCGCAACGCGGGCCTCAAGCCCACGTTTTCGATCCTGGACGCCGACGACGCCATGTCGATCATCCAGGAGCTTCTGGCCACCACCGACAAGGCCCGCCTGCGCCACGTGCAGGGGATCATTTCCTTGTGGAAGAACGCGCTGATGGAGCCCGATGACGCCGCGCGCGAAGCGGTCACGCCGGGCGACGTGGAAGCCGCCAACATCTACCGCAGCTATGCCGCCACGCTGGCGGCGTATCAGGCGGTGGACTTCGATGACTTGATCCGCATCCCCGCGCTGCTGCTGTCCAGCAACGAAGAGGTGCGCACGCGCTGGCAGAACCGCGTTCGTTATTTGTTGGTGGACGAATATCAGGACACCAACGTGTGCCAGTACCGTCTGGTGCAATTGCTGACGGGCTCGCGCGCGATGTTCACGGCGGTGGGCGACGACGACCAGGCCATCTACGCCTGGCGCGGCGCCACCATCGAAAATCTGGCCAAGCTCACCACCGACTACCCCAACATCAAGCTCATCAAGCTTGAACAGAATTACCGGTCGGTGCAGCGCATCCTGGCTGCCGCCAACGCGGTCATTGAAAAGAATCCCAAGCTGTTCGACAAGAAGCTGTGGTCAGACCTGGGCGTGGGCGAACCGATTCTTGTGTCCGCCATGGACGGCGAAGAGCAGGAAGCGGAATCCATTGCCATGAAGGTGTCGGCCGCGCGCTTCGAACGCCAGGCGCAGTGGAAGGACTTCGCCATCCTGTATCGCAGCAATCATCAGTCGCGCATTCTGGAACAGGCGCTGCGCAACTTGAAGATCCCGTACACGATCTCGGGCGGCCAGAGCTTCTTCGACAAGGCCGAAGTGCGCGATGTGCTGTCGTACCTGCGCCTGCTAGCCAATGACGATGACGACCCCGCCTTCATCCGCGCGGCCACCACGCCCAAGCGCGGCATCGGCCAGGCTACCTTGCAGGTGCTGGGGCAGTACGCCGCCACGCGTGAACTGTCGCTCTTGGCCGCCGTGGCCGAGACCGGCGTGGAAAGTCTGCTGGCGCCGCGTCAGCTAGAGCCGCTGCGCACCTTTGCCGAGTTCATTCGCCGCATGCAATGGCGAGCAGGGCGGGGCGCGGTGTCGGGCAAGGACGCGACGCCCGCCGAGCCGGCCGGCGTCATCCTGGACGACCTGCTCGAAGCCATCCAGTACGAGCGCCATCTGTTCGAACTGTTTGAAGAACGCCCCGCGCAAACGCGCTGGCAGAACGTGCTGGAACTGACCGGTTGGCTCAAGCGCAAGGCCGAAGAAGACGACATGACGCTCTTCGATCTGGTGCAGCACGTGGCGCTGGTCACGATGCTGGAACGCGGCGAGGAAGACGAGCCCGATGCGGTCAAGATGTCGACCTTGCACGCCTCCAAGGGGCTGGAGTATCCGCACGTGTACCTGGCGGGCGTCGAAGAAGGCCTGTTGCCGCACCTGGGCAAGGACGACGAAGTGGGCGACCCCGCCCGCGCGGCCGAGAACCTTGCCACCCGCATTCAGGAAGAGCGACGCCTGATGTACGTGGGCATCACGCGCGCGCAGCGCAGCCTGAACCTGAGCTGGTGCAAGCGCCGCCGCCGCGCCCGCGAAGACCTGGTGCGCGAACCTTCGCGCTTCATCGAAGAGATGGGCTTGGGCGACGTGCGCATACAGGAAGACGAGGCCACGGCCGCCATGAATCCCAAAGAGCGCATGGCGATGCTCAAGGCGCTGCTGAAAAAGTAGCCGCGACCGTCGCCACGTAACGCCGTGCCTTCCGCCACCATGCCCCCCGCCCTCAAAGACGACGTCCGCTACCTGCCGGTACGCAGCACGCCGGGCCTGGTGCTGGGGCAGGCGCGGCTGTCCCGGTTCCAGTTCGATCGCCACTACCATGAGGACTATCACATCGGCCTCGTGACGCAGGGCGTGCAGCGGCAGTGCTTTCGGGGGCAGAGCATTCTGTTGGGCCCCGGTGGCATCGCACTGATGCCGCCCGGTGAAATCCATGACGGTTGCGGCGCGGGCGATCCTGGCGCGGCGTATGTGCTCAAGACGTTTCGGATCTCGCCCGCGCTGATGCGCGCCTGCATCGAAGACGTATCCGACACCGACGCGCGCGAGCGGTTTTTTGGCACGCTGGTGCAGGACGCCGACATGGCGCGCCGCTTCATGGCCTTGCATAGCGTGTGGATGTCAGGTGCGCCGGACGAACCGCTGGCCCGCCAGTCGCAGTCGCTGAACCTGATGGCCGACCTGTTCGTCCGCACGCGCACGGTGAAGCCGCAGGTGGTCAAGGGCGGCCTGTCAGCCGCACATCGGCTTGCAGTGCGCGACTATTGCCTGGCGCACCTGAGCGACAAGATATCGTTGGACGATCTGGCGCGGCTGTGCGGTCTGAGTCGCTTTCAATTCCTGCGGCGCTTCACGCATTCGGCGGGTCTGACGCCGCACGCGTGGTTGGTGCGTCTGCGGCTGGAGCGCGCTTGCGCCGCCTTGGCCAACGCGCGAATCTCGGTCGCCGACGTGGCCGCCGACGTGGGCTTTTACGATCAAAGCCATTTCAATCGCGCGTTTCGCGCGGCCTATGGCGCGCCGCCATCGGCCTATCAACCCACTGCGTAGGCCGCAACGCCCGCGATGACGCGGGCGATGGTTCGCGCGTTCAGCGCACTCGGGCGCGCAGTGCGGACAGGAAGTGGTCGACGTCCTGTTCGGTGGTGGCAAACGAGGTCACCAGGCGCACGACGCCCGGGCCCCAACGATCGTGATAGAAGCGAAAGCCGTCTGCCAGCAGGCCGTCGATGGCGGCGGCGGGCAATTGGCAGAACAGGATGTTGGCGTCGGCCTTGCCCTGCATCGTCACGCCGGGCAGGCCTTGCATGCCTGCCGCCAGCCGCGCGGCCATGGCGTTGGCCTGACGCGCGTTGCGCAGCCAAAGGCCATCGTCCAGATACGCGTCCATCTGCGCAGACAGCAACCGCATCTTTGAAAACAGATGGCCCCCGCGCTTGCGCCGGAACGCCAGGTCGCGCGCGCGATCGCGGTTGAACAGCACGATGGCTTCTGCGCCCAGCACGCCATTCTTGGTGGCGCCGAACGACAGGATCTCGACGCCCGCTTTCCACGTCATCTCCGCCGGCGTGCAATCCAGGCTGACCAGCGCATTGGCAAAGCGCGCGCCGTCCATGTGCAGGGGCAGGCCGGCATCGCGGCAGACGCCGCCGATGGCCCGGATTTCATCCAGCGTGTAGACGCTGCCGGTTTCCGTGGCCTGCGTGATGCTGACGCAGGAAGGCTGGACCGAATGCACATCGCCCACCTTGCGGCGCGCCTCATCGGCGAGCTGGGCGGGGTCGATCTTGGCATCGTCGCCGCCCAGCAGCACCAGCCGCGCCCCGTGGGTAAAGAACTCCGGCGCACCGCATTCATCATTGGCGATGTGGCTCTGCGCATGGCACAGCACGGAACCCCACGGCGGCGTGAGCGCCGACAGGCTCAACGAATTGGCGGCCGTGCCGGTGGGCACCAGCAGCACGTCGACCTCGTGCTCGAAAATGTCGGCCAGCCGGCGTTGCACGGTCAGCGTGCAGTCGTCTGCGCCGTAGGCGGGGGCCTGGCCGGCATTGGCGCGCAGCAGCGCCTGGATCACTTCGGGGCTGGCGCCTGCGATGTTGTCGCTGGAAAAGCCCATTTGCAGGGCGGGGACGGATGAGGGCGTGGTCACGATACGGTTCCGGCTGATTCAGGAAAGCCATCACTATGCCGGGGCGAACGCGGCCAAGCTTGTAGAAAATTGCGGCTGGCTCCTACACTGGGCGTGTCCTGATTCAAGGAGTGCGTCATGTGTCGCTGGCTGGCTTACAACGGTAGTCCCCTGCAGATGGAAAGCGTGCTGTTCAAGGCCAAGCACTCGCTGATCGATCAAAGCCTGCATGCGCGCATGGGCGCGACCACCACCAATGGCGACGGCTTCGGGCTGGGCTGGTACGGCAGGCCGATCAATGGCCAGATCGAACCGCCGTTTCGCTACCGCAGCGTGCATCCCGCCTGGAACGACCGCAATCTGCGCGAAGCGGCGCGTGCCATCCACGCGCCGTTGTTCGTGGCGCACATCCGCGCGGCCACCGACACCCCCGCGCAGGAAACCAACTGCCATCCGTTTCGTCACGGCCAGTGGCTGTTCGTGCACAACGGCGTCATCCGCGACTATCCGCTGTTGCGTCGCGATCTGATGCTGATGATCGCGCCCGCCTATTTCGGTTCGCTGGAAGGGTCCACCGATTCCGAGGTGATGTTCCTGCTGGCGCTTACCTTCGGCCTGGATGAAGATCCCATCACGGCGCTGGCGCGCATGGTGGGCGCGGTGGAAGAAACGGGCCGCCGCCACGGCGTGACCCACCCCATCAACATGACGGTGTGCGCGCTGGACGGCCACAGGCTGATCGCGGTGCGCTATTCCAGCGAAGCGGAGTCGCGCACCCTGTTTCACAACACCTGCGTGCGCCATCTGCGCGAACTCTATCCGCAGGATGCGCAGATCGCCGCGCTGGACGAAGACGCGTTCCTGCTACTGTCCGAGCCCTTGAGCGAGATGCCTGGCGCCTGGGAAGAGGTGCCCGAGGCCACCGCCATCATCGCGGGAGGCGGCGACGTGCGCCACTATCCGTTCGCGCCGATTGCGCCGGGGCCGTGATGCAAGCGCCGCACGGCGTGTCCAGGCGCTTGATCTGGCCAGAAATCGGCGAAATTCAGCGATAAATAGGGGTCATCAAGCACGCATCGCTCATATAAGCGAGAATGCGTGTCGCATGACGGTGCGACGTCCTGGGCCGCGAAAGCACCCCAACTCAATAAGGAAGTTGCATGACAGATAGCAAAAACCCGCAGGTCTCAGACGCATTGGCGGTGTTTACGCACACGGGGAGCGCCCCGGTTCGCTTTGAATTGCATGACAAGGGCGTGGTCTGCCAACAGGGCGACGCGCGCAACTACACCGCTTTCGCGGATGTCCTGGATCTTTGCCTGTTCCCCGCCGAAGCGGGCGCTACGGCAGGTCCGATCAACCAATTTGCTTACCGTGCGCGCGCGACGCAAGACTGGACCATCGTGTCCGGCGACGTCAGCGACTTCGCCCAGTTCATGGATGCCTTCCGCTCGCGCTACGTCGCGCAGCGCCTGCCCGTGCTGGAAGCGTTGATCGCCAACGGCGAGCGCGTTGTGTTCCGGTATATCGAGTCCGGTGATTTCCCCGCCTTGCAAACGCGGGAATTGGCCCTGTCGGCTGAAGGCCTGCATATCGACGGCGCCACCTGGCCTTTTGAGTCGTTGCAGCGTATCGACCTGAACGACTGGACCGAAACCATCAGCCTGCAAGACGACAGCGGCAAGACGGTGTTTTCGTGCGTGGCCACGCGCATCCTCAGCTCGGACCTGCTGGTCAATCTGGTGTACGACCAGTTGGGGCAGACGGCGGAATACGCCTGAGGGGCAACGCCCCAAGCGGTGTGGATAGCACCGCCTCAAGCGGCGTAACGGGCGCGCTTGATCTGCAATGAAGAAGGGCCGCCATCGTCAGACGAGCGGCCCTTTTGCATATTGCGCGATGCAAGACCCGCGTATCAGTGCCCCGCGTGCAGTGCGGGATTCAACGTGCCCCACGCCGTCGTGCGCACCAGGGCTTCGACCGCGCCCGTCTGCGAATTGCGGCGGAACAACAGGCCGTGCCGGCCCGCCAGCGTGGCGGCCTTCACCACCTGGCCTTCGGGCGTCAGCACGCGCGTGCCGGCCGTGATGTAGCAGCCGGCTTCCACCACGCAATCGTCGCCCAGCGAAATGCCCACGCCCGAGTTCGCACCCAGCAGGCAACGCTTGCCGATGGACACCACTTGTTTGCCGCCGCCCGACATCGTGCCCATGATCGACGCGCCGCCGCCGATATCGCTGCCGTCATCGACGATGACGCCCGCGCTGATGCGGCCTTCGACCATCGAGGCGCCCAGCGTGCCGGCGTTGAAATTGCAGAAGCCTTCGTGCAGCACGGTCGTGCCGGCCGACAGGTAAGCGCCCAGCCGCACGCGCGCCGTGTCGGCGATGCGCACGCCGCTGGGCACGACGTAATCGGTCATGCGCGGGATCTTGTCCACGCCGCGTATCTCCAGCGTCTGGCCGGTGGCGCGCAACTGCCAGCGCAAGGCGTCGACCTGATCGACCGCGCAGGGCCCCACCGACGTCCAGGCCACGTTGGACAGCACGCCGAACAGGCCGTCCAGATTGGCCTCGTGTGGCCGGATCAGGCGGTGACTGAGCAGATGCAGGCGCAGATAGGCGTCATGCGCGTCGGCGGGCGGCGCGGCCAGCGAGGCGATGGCGGTGCGGACCGCGACGATGTCGACCTTGCGGCGCGTGTCGCGCACGAGCGCAGTGGACACGTGTTCGCCCAGCGCCGCGCGCGCTTCCTCGGGCGTCAGGCGGCGCGTGCCGCCCGCTGGTGTGTTGTCGGCCAGCGACGGGCGCGGGTACCAGGTATCAAGAACGGAGCCGTCGGCTGCAAGCGTGGCAAGACCGTAGGCGATGGCGCTGTCAGGAGCGACGGACATGGCGTAGGTGTCTGGGCGGAAAGGGACAGGAGAAAATCGCGCAATCGCATTGCGCGAGTTGAGAACGGCGAAGAAGAAACTGGATGCCGGCCGAGGCTTGAACCCCGCGCCAGCATCCGGCAAGCCTGGAAATTCTAGGCCAATTCGCGCAACAGCAATTCCCAGAATTTCAGGCGCTGCTCAAGCGTGGACACCAGGATGTATTCGTTCAGCGTGTGTGCGCCGTCACCGTCGGCGCCCAGGCCGTCGAGCGTCGGGATGCCCATCGCGGACGTGAAGTTCGCGTCGCTGCCGCCACCGGTCATGGGGGCGTCTTCCAGCAGGAAGCCGGCGCGGTCCGCATAGCCTTGCACCAATGCCAGCAGCGCGGCGGCCGCTTCGGTCTTGACCATCGGCGGACGGTTCAGCTCGACGTCGATGTCCAGTTCCACATCCGGTCCCACCGCGCACAGTTCGCGCATGCGGCGCAACACGTCTTCAGCCGCGCCCATGTCGGGGACGCGGAAGTCGACCACGCAGCGGCACAGCGCCGGCACCGTGTTGGTGACCGTGCCGCCGGCAATCGTGCCCACGCTGACCGTGATGCCACGGTCGTAGTCGGTCATGGCTTCCAGCGCCAGCACCTGATGCGCCATTTCGCGGATCGCGCTGCGGCCCTTTTCGTGCTGCATGCCGGCGTGCGCCGGGCGGCCCTTCACGTTCAGGTTCAGCATCCCCGTACCCTTGCGCGCGGTCACGCACTTGCCGCCGTTCGGGCGGGCCGGTTCGCAGACCAGCGCGTACTTGGCGTTGGCGGCGAAGCGTTCGATGTGCACGCGCGACGCATGGCTGCCCGTTTCTTCGTCGGGCACCACCAGGAAGTCCACCGGCAGTTGCGTCGCGCCGGGGCGCGCCACGCCGGCCAGCGCGGTCAGGGCCAGGTAGATGCCTGCCTTCATGTCGTAGCTGCCCGGGCCGTAGAGGCGGTCGCCGTCGATGCGCACGGGGTTCTCAAGCAGGGTGCCCACCGGGTGCACCGTGTCCATGTGCGCCAGGATCAGAATGCCCGGGCGGGTGTCGCCGGGCGCGCGGTTGGTGGCGTACAGCAGCGGGCCCGTGGTGGGGCCCAGCGACGACAGCTCTACCGTCAAGCCCGCGGCGGCCGCGTAGTCGGCGATGATGCGCGCCATGGCGGCGATGCCGTCGGGGTAGTTCGACGGCGACTCGCATTGCAGCCAGCTCTGGATGCCGGCGACGATCTGTTCAGTGCTTTGGGTGTTGGACATGGCGGTATCGGTGTTCAGCGAGGGGGAAGGGGAAGCGATCAGGCGACCTGCTGGCCGGCCAGGCGGGCCAGTTCGGCGGCGTCGGGCATCTTGCCGTCGAACCACAGGCTGGCGCAGACGGCCGACATGGCGCGGCCATCATGGCCGATGCCGGGCACCACTTGCAGCGTCCAGCCGAACGGCACGCCACGCCGCTCGGCCTCGCGCTTGCCGAACTCGTAGTAGTTCTGCGCGCGTGCGTAGCGGTGCGGGCCCTGGCGCATGGCGGCGGGCTCGGCGGGCAGGTTGGGGTCGTCCGTGGCGATGTCCTGATCGCCCGCCAGGATCGTCATGGGGTAGGCCAGCAGCTTGACCAGATGGTCTTCGGTCAGGCCGACTCCGTCCATGCCTTCGGGGAACGGATAGTCGAACGTGGGCAGCGTGTACCAGCCCGGGTTGCCGGCCGTCACGGCCTTGAACGGCGCGTGCGACTGGCTGCTCATCAAGCGGTGCACGAACTGGCCGCCGGCCGAGTGGCCGAACAGATAGACGTTCTGACCGTCTGTGATTTCACCTTCGATCATGTCCTTGATGACGTTGCCCACCAGCGCGTAGGTCCAGCCGTCGATGTGGCGCGGGTTGCCGCCAGCCGAGAACACGCGGCCATTGTTGTAGCTTTCCACGCCGGGCCAGATCTCGTTGGAGAACGTCAGCGCCACGATCAGCAGCTTGTGCTTGTCGGCCGCTTCGACCCAGAAGTCGCGGTACTCGTCGCCATTGCGCAACACGCCGTGCTGCACGATGACGACCGGGCGGTCGGGCGTGTAGCCATACGGGCGATACGTTTGCAGCTTGAAGGGACGATCCGAATTGCGGTCTTCGTCGATGTACTGGATGGTGTTGCGGCCCGCATGGCCCATTTCGATGGCGATGCGGTCCACGTTGGACATATCAGAGGGTTTCATCAGGCGCTCGCTTCGTTCAGGTGACAGGCCGACCAGTGGCCTGCCGAGATTTCTTTCAGGACCGGCGCCTGCTCGCGGCAACGCGGCATGGCGTGGGGGCAACGGGGGTTGAACGTGCAGCCGGAGGGCGGGTTCAGCGGCGACGGAATCTCGCCCTTGATCGGCGTGAATTTACGGCCACGGCGTCCCACGTCCGGCACCTCGGCCATCAGCGCTTGAGTGTAGGGGTGATTGGCGCGCGCGAAGATTTCGGCCGACGTCGAGATCTCGACGATCTTGCCCAGGTACATGATCGCGACGCGGTCCGAGATGTGCTTGACCACGCCCAGGTCATGGCTGATGAACAGGTAGGTGAAGCCGTGCTGCTCGCGCAGGTCCATGAACAGGTTGATCACCTGCGCCTGGATCGACACGTCCAGCGCGGCTACGGGTTCGTCGCAGACCAGGAACTTGGGCGCCACCATCAGCGCGCGGGCGATGCCGATGCGTTGGCGCTGGCCGCCCGAGATCTGGTGCGGAAAGCGGTCGCGGTATTCGGGGTCCAGGCCCACTTCCTTCAGGGCCTGGTCGATGCGCGCCGGGATGTCGGCGGGCGGCGCCAGCTTGTGGACCTTGAGCGATTCGCCAAGAATCTGGCGCAGGCGCTGGCGCGGGTTCAGCGAGGCTTGCGGATCCTGGAAGATCATCTGCACGCCCAGCGTATAGGCCAGCTTGTCCGCGCCGCGCAGGCGCACGGCATCGCGGCCCTGATACAGCAGCTCGCCTTCGGTCTGGCGATGCAGGCCGGCCACGACGCGGCCCAGGGTCGACTTGCCGCAACCGGATTCGCCAACCAGGCCGACCACTTCGCCGCGTTTGATGGACAGGTCCACGCCGTTCACGGCATACACCGTGCGGCGGTCCAGCGGGCGGCCGGTCAGGGCCAGGATGCGCTGGGCCAGATCGGGGCGCTGTTCGAATCGCTTGTGGACGTTCTTGAGCTCGATGACGGGAGTATCGGCTTGGCTCATGCTTGCTGTGCCTCGCGGGCTATCGGCACGTAACAGCGGTAGCTGCGCGGACCTTCGTTGGTGACGGAGGGGGCTTGTTCGGTGCAGCGCGTGATCGCCTTGGGGCAACGCGGCCGGAACGCACAGCCCGAGGGGCGGCCCGCCAGGCTGGGCGCCATGCCGTTGATCTGGTGCAGGCGCGCGCCGGGCTGGGTGGCGCCGGGCATCGAATCGAGCAGCCCCCTGGTGTAGGGGTGGCGCGGCGCGGCCAGCACCTGCTCCACCGGGCCGCTTTCAACAATGCGGCCGGCATACATGACGGCGACGCGGTCGGCCAGTTCGGCCACCACGCCCAGATCGTGGGTGATCCAGATGAGCGCGGTATTGTGCTCGCGGCAGATCTCTTGCATGCGGTAGAGAATCTGGCCCTGGATGGTGACATCCAGCGCGGTCGTGGGCTCGTCGCAGATGATGAGATCGGGCTTGTTCAGCATGGCGATGGCAATCGCCACGCGCTGGCGCATGCCGCCGGAGAATTCGTGCGGATAGCTCTTCAAGCGCTTCTCGGGCGACGGAATACCTACCATCGCCAGCGCCTCGCGGCAGCGTTCCTCGGCTTCGGCGCGCGACACATTTTCATGCGTGAGGATCGCTTCCATCATCTGTTCGCCGATGCGCAGCACCGGGTTCAGCGTCATCAGCGGATCTTGGAAGATCATGGCGATGCGGTTGCCGCGCAGCTGGCGCATCTGCTCTTCCGTGAGCTTGCGCAGGTCAGTGCCTTTGAACTTCACTTCGCCGTCGACCACTTCCCCGGGCGGGTCGATCAGTCCCAGCAACGAGAAGCCGGTCACGGATTTGCCGGAACCGGATTCGCCGACCAGGCCGACGATTTCACCCCGGCGCACGGTCAGGTCGACGCCGTCGACCGCCAGCCACGCGCCGGCTTCGGTATGGAATGCGGTGCGCAGGCCGCGCACATCAAGAAGTACGTCGCTCATTTCAGTTGTCCATTGCGCCACGCGCGGCTTGCGTCGAGGGGGCGCGTCATCGCTTCGGGTCCAGGGCTTCACGCAGGCGGTCGCCCACGATGTTGATGGAAAGGATCAGCACCAGCAGCGCGATGCCCGGGAACAGGCTGATCCAGTAATCGCCCGACAGCAGGTATTGGAAGCCGTTGGAGATCAGCAGTCCCAGCGACGGTTCGGTGATCGGCACGCCGACGCCCAGGAACGACAGGGTTGCTTCCAGCGCGATCGCGGTTGCGATCTGGATGGTGGCGAACACCATGACGGGGCCCAGGCAGTTGGGCAGCAGATGGAACATCATGATGCGCCACGCGGGATAGCCCAGGTTGGCGGCCGCTTCCACGTATTCCTTGCGGCGTTCCTGTAGCGCGCGGCTGCGCATGATGCGGGCATAGTGGCCCCACTGCACCAGCACCAGCGCCAGGATCACCTTGTCCACGCCGCGCCCCAGCACCACCAGCAGCACCAGCGCCACGAGTATGGTGGGAAAGCCCAGGATGAAATCGACGATACGCATGAGGATCGTGTCGACCAGGCCGCCCACATAGGCGGCGATCAGGCCGATGGTGCCGCCGATCGCGGTGGCCAGCACCACGGCCGACAGGCCCACCATCAGGCTGATGCGCAGGCCATACAGGATGGCACTGAGCATGTCGCGGCCCTGGTCATCGGTGCCCAGCCACGCGATGCTGCCGTCCATCAGCGCCTGGCGCGGCGCCAAGCGGCCGTCCAGCAGCGACAGATTGGCCAGGTCGTAAGGGTTCTGCGGCGCGAAGTAGGGCGCGAAGACCACCAGGATCACCAGGATGGCCAGCGCGATCACGGAGCCGCGCACCGTCGGGCGCGCGTGCAGTTTCTTCAGGATGGAGGCGCGCTGCGGTGTCTCGGCCAGGGGCTGGACGGTGCGGGTGCGGCCGGGATTGGGAGGATTAGCCATGGCGGATTATTGAGCGGGGGCCACCAGCTGCACACGCGGGTCGAGCGCGGCGTACAGGATGTCCACAACCAGGTTGATGACCACGAAGATCAGGGTGACCAGCATCACGTAGGCGACCACGACGGGGCGGTCCAGCTGGTAGACGCTGTCGATCAGCAGCTTGCCCATGCCGGGCCACGCGAACACGGTTTCGGTGATGGTGGAATAGGCGATCAGGCTGCCGAACTCCATGCCGATCACGGTCACGACCGGGATCAGGATGTTGCGCAGGATGTGGCGGCGTACGATGCGGCCGGG
Source organism: Achromobacter piechaudii NBRC 102461 (assembly GCF_001571245.1). GTDB lineage: Bacteria > Pseudomonadota > Gammaproteobacteria > Burkholderiales > Burkholderiaceae_B > Achromobacter > Achromobacter piechaudii. The sequence continues at coordinate 121,758 of NZ_BCTK01000007.1, forward strand.
CTTGACGCCCTTGGCGCGCGCGAATTTCACGTAGTCCTGGCTGCGTGCCTCGACCACGCCCGAGGCGGTCAGGCGCAACACCAGCGCGATGTTGGCCAGCGCCAGGTTGACGGCCGGCATGATCAGGTGCGACCAGCCATCGGCGGTCAGGATCGACAGGCGCACGCCCAGGACGGTGACGGTGTCGCCGCGCCCCGTGGCCGGCAGCCAGCCCAGCCAGACGGCGAACAGCAGGATCAGCATCATGCCTTGCCAGAAGTTGGGCAGCGAAAAGCCCAGCACCGACGAGGCCATGATGCCGCGACCCAGGTATTCGTCGCGGTACAGGCCGGCGACCAGGCCCAGCGGAATGCCGATCACACAGGTCAGCATGATGGCCACGATGACCAGCTCGAACGTGGCGGGAATGCGTTGCACGATGAGTTCGATGGCCGGGATGCCGTGCACGAAGGACGTGCCCAGGTCGCCGTGCAGCGCGCGCCACAGGAAACCCGTGTATTGCTGCCACACGGGCAGGTCCAGGCCCAGGCGGGCGATCATCGCCTCGCGGGCGGCCTGGCTGGCTTCGGGGCTGACGAGCAGTTCGATCGGATCGCCCACGGCATACACCGCGAAGAAGACCACGACCGAAACGGCCAGCAGTACGAACAGACTCTGTATCAGTCTGCGCAGGATGAACAAGGCCACGTGATGATTTCCTTGGTGGGCTCAGGGGTTTCTTGGCGCCGCGTGTTTACTTGGCGGGTTTGGCCGACATGGCCAGGGTGTATTGATCGGCACGGCCTTCGTAGACCAGTCCCTTCTTGAACGCCCAGATGCTGCTTTCAAAGTGCAGGGGAATGCTGGGCAGGTCGGCCAGCGCAATCGTCAGGGACTGTTGCAGCAGCTTTTCCCGCTCGGCCGGGTCCACGGTCACCAGCGCGCGCTTGAACACCTCGTCGAACTCGGGGTTCTCGTAACCGCCGTAGTTGCTGGTGCCCAGGCCGTGCTCTTTATCGAACCGGGTAACCCAGTATTGTAGGAAGGACGAGGCTTCGCCCGTTTCCGACGACCAGCCGCCCATCGCAAAACTGAATTCGCGTTTGGCGCGCTTGGGGAAGTACACCGAGCGCGTCATCGCGTCGACGGTGGTCTTGATGCCCACGCGCGACAGGTACTGCGCCACGGCTTGCGAGATCTGGGCGTCGTTGATGTAGCGGTCGTTGGTGGACGAAATGGTCAGCTCGAAGCCGTTCGGATAGCCGGCTTCGGCCAGCAGTTTCTTGGCGCCTTCGGGGTCGTATTTCAGCTCGGGCGGATGGCGCAGCGTGCCGAACATGCCGTCGGGCAGGAACTGGTTGGCGGGCGTGGCGGCGCCGTCCATGATACGAGCGGCTATGGTCTTGCGGTCGATCGCCATCGAGATGGCGCGACGCACCCGCACGTCTTGCAAGGGGTTTTTGCCGTCGGCGGCCTTGACGGTCGGGCTGGGGCTGCGGGCCACATCGAACTGGAAATACACCACGCGCACGGACGGGGTGATCACGTGGCCGAAGCCCGGGGTTTCCGAAATGCGCTTCACGTCGCGCGCGGCGGGGTTTTCGATCAGGTCGAAGTCGCCGGCCAACAGGCCGGTCAGGCGCGGGCCGGCGGCCGGCACGGGCACCAGCTTGACCTCGCTCCAGGCCGGCTTGTCGCCCCAGTAGCCTTCGTTGCGTGTCAATTCGATGGCCGTGCCTTTCACGTAGGACTTCAACGTATAGGGGCCGGTGCCGATCACGTCGCGGCCGCCATTGAAGTCGGCGACGGTGGGCCAGGGGCCGGTCACGCCGCACTTGTTGGCCAGGTCGAACGTAATCGGGCCGTGCTGCACGATGCCGCTCCAGAGGATCGCCGTGCGGGTCAGGTCATTGGGCAGCAGCGGGTAGGGCTTGCGGGTCTTGATGATCAGCTTGTTGCCATCTTGCACCTGCACGTCGGCAAATTTCTGCACGATCGCTGGGTAAGAACCGCCAATCGCCTGCTCGTTGTTCATCACGCGGCAGAACGTGAAGATCACGTCCTGGGCGGTGAAGGGCTGGCCGTTGGAAAACTTGGCGCCTTCGCGCAACGCGAATTCCCACGTCGTGTCATCCAGCGCCTTCCAGCCCGTGGCCAGGCGCGGAATCAGGTCCATCTTGGCGTCCTGCCCCACCAGCGTTTCGAACAGGTGCGAGGTCATCGCGTCGTTCGGCGTGGCCTGATGGTAGTGCGGGTCCATCGAGGTCGGTTCGGACGACAGGCCGATCTTCAGCGTGGCCGGCGCCTGCGCCATGGCGGCGGGGGCGGCGGCCAGGGTACAGGCCAAGGCGAGTACTGCGCTGCGGGTAGATACCTGGATGGACATGCTTTCCCTTATTGTTTTGGATGTATACGGCGGCGCCTCTTTGTGGGCGCCGCGCGTTCTTGCGAAATCAGACGATGGGCTGCGCCAACCGTACGACCGTCACACCGGGCCGCAGGTTGGCGGTGGACGGCATGATCAGCACGCAGTTGTCATAGGGGGTGACGACCGGCTCGCCTTCGGACCAGCCGATGACCGTGCCTGCGGTGGCCAGCGTTTCCAGCCCCTTCCAGGGCTCGGCGAAACGGAAGTCGGCGCTTTTGGCGGCAACGGCGTGGGTGACGCGCAATGCGCGTTGGACCGACGCGGCGGGTTCGATCCAGCCGGCGGGGATGTCGTCTGGGTCCACGGTGCCCGATTCGAGCAGGAAACGGGCCATCTGGTCTACGGCGACGCCGCGCGCTTCGGGCGCGCCATGGAAGCCGCATTCGATCAGCAGAGAGCGCGTGCCGTTGTCGCCGGGCTCGCCAAAGCGGCCGTAGTCGCGCATGCGCACGCCGGCCGCATGGCCCGCGTCCGCGATGATGGTGGCGGGGTTGCCCAGGGCCAGGGCCAGATCGATATTGCGTTGTTCCATGCCGGTCAGTTGCAGCGGCACGTCGGAATTGCTCATGGAATGAAAGTCCAGCAACCAGTCGGACTGTTCAACCCACGGACGGATCTGGGCGGCGCGCCGGCGTTCCTGCGAAATCGGCACGGTCAGCTTGTCGTCGCTCCAGACGCGATTCATGTCTTCATCGACAAAGCGCGCGGGTGCGTAGTTGTTGGAATCGAAGCGGTCGAACGCCGCCAGATTGCAGAAGGCCAGCGTCAGCGAGCCACGGCGGGGGCGCAGCCCTGCCGTCAGCGCTTCCTTCAAGGCCCAGGCGCCGCACAGCTCGTTGCCGTGGATCAGCGCGCTCAACATGACGCGCTTGCCCGGCACGCCGGAGTCGAAATGCCAGACGCCAGGCGTATCCGTATTGCCCAAGCGTTCGGCCGACAGATCCGGACAGGCTAAAAGAAAAGGGCGCGGACGGGGCGCGGGGGTAGGCGTGGGCATGGGAACTCCGATGAAGCGGGGGAATTGTATAGGGTATCCGACCAAAAAAAACGGCTGCTCGGGGCAGCCGTTTTTTCGTTCAGACGCGGTGGATCACTTCTTTTCAGGCGTGACGGACGTCGCCAGGGTGTACTGGTCGCGACGGCCTTCGTAGGTGATGCCCTTGCGGAAGGCCCAGATGCTGCTTTCGAAGTGCAGCGGGATCAGCGGCACGTTGTCCAGGGCGATCTGGGTGGATTCCTGCAGCAGCTTTTCGCGCTTGGCCGGGTCCACGGTCACGATGGCCTGCTTGTAGACCTTATCGAAATCCGCGTTGGAAAAGCCGCCGTAGTTGCTGGTGCCCAGGCTGTTGGGCGAATCCAGGGATGCAACCCACAGTTGGAACAGGGCCGAGGCTTCACCCGTTTCCGCCGGCCAGCCGCCCATCGAGAAGCTGAACTCGCGCTTGGCGCGCTTGGGGAAATAGATGGATGCCGTCATGGCGTCAACGTTGGTCTTGATGCCGACGCGGGCCAAGTATTGCGCCACGGCCTGGGCGATCTGGCCGTCGTTGACGTAGCGGTCGTTGGTGGACGACAGCGTCATTTCAAAGCCATTCGGGTAGCCGGCTTCGGCCAACAGCTTCTTGGCGCCTTCCGGGTCGTACTTGATTTCCGGAGCCTTGGGCAGCGCGCCGAACATGCCGTCGGGCATGAACTGGTAAGCCGGGGTGGCCATGCCGTCCATGATGCGGGCGGTGATGGTCTTGCGGTCGATGGCCATCGAAATGGCCTTGCGCACGCGCAGGTCCTGCAGCGGGTTCTTGCCGTCGGCGCTCTTGACGAACGGGCTCGGGTTGCGGCCCACGTCAGGCTGGAAGAACACCAGGCGGGTGGACGGGGTGGCCACGAAACCGAACTTGGGGTTGTCCTTCAGGCGCGGCAGGTCGCGGGCGGCCGGGTTTTCGATCATGTCGAAGTCGCCGGACAACAGGCCGGTCAGGCGCGGGCCGGCGGACGGCACGGGCACGAACTTCACTTCCTTCCAGTAAGGCTTCTCGCCCCAGTAGTTCTCGTTGCGGACCAGCTCGATGCCGGTGCCCTTCACGTAGGACTTCAGGGTATAGGGGCCAGTGCCGATGGCGTCCTTGCCATTGTTGAAGTCGGCAACCGTGGGCCAGGCGCCCGTCACGCCGCAACCCTTCTTGGGGTCGAACGTCAGCTTGCCGTGCTCGACGATGCCGTTCCAGACGATGGGCAGCGAGCGGGCCAGCTCGGCAGGCATCAGCGGGAAGGGCTCGCCGGTCTTGATGATGACGGTGTGCGCATCGGGCGTTTGCACGTCGGTGATGCGCTTGGTCATGTCCATGTAGGACTGCGACACGTTGGTTTCGTTGTTCAGCGTGCGGCAGATCGTGAACAGCACGTCTTCGGACGTGAATGGCTTGCCGTTCGAGAACTTGACGTCGTCGCGCAGCTTGAATTCCCAGGTCAGATCGTCCAGGTTCTTCCAGGACTTGGCCAGCTGAGGCGTCAGCTTCATGTCGGCGCTGCGGCCCACCAGCGAACTGTAGACGTGCGCGGAGAACGCGTCGTTCTGCGTCATCTTGTGATAGTGGGGGTCCGCCGAAGTGGGTTCGGCCGACAGGCCGATCTTCAGCGTCTGGGCTTGGGCGGCTGCCAGGGGAATGGCGGCGGCCACAAGGGCCAGGGTGGTGCGCAACTTCATGGTGACAACTCCGGAGGAATAACGAACCGGATCGTGCCTGCGCATAAACCACCCGGACCGATGCCGACACGAGTTGTCGGCAGCATCGGGCGATGGGGGACGGATTGGCGCCTGGCACGACGGCAAGGGGCCGATTATCGATAGGGGCTTCGCGCGCTGTCAATGAACAACGGCGAATAAGGCGCTAGGGAAAACGCCGAGAAGAGGGGGTGGCGCGATGGCCAAAGGGGGCGTCGCGGGGGTCCCCGTTAACAACACGGGGACCGGCGCGGCGCGAAGGCGCCCGTGAGGGAAGGCGCCAGGTACTCGTCGCCGGGGCGCTTGCAAGCAAGCGGGCCGTAGGACGACAGCGCGCCGGGCGAAACCGCGGGAGATCGTCGCGGTTTCAGCCCAGCGCGGCTGTTCTTACCACTGCGAGCCGGAGAAGCGCGAGCTGGCGGCGCGGGCCTTGTTCATCGATTCGTTAACTTCGTCGATGAAGGCAAACACGCTGGCGACAGCGGCGATCACGGCTTGGCCGGCCTTCTTCAGGCTGGTCAGCGGGTGGGAATTCGGTTGATTTTCGAGGGCGCCGCGCAGCAGGTCGCGCTCCAGCGCGTCGGTCAGGCGGGCAGTGCTATTCAGGGTCAGTTGGCTCATGGTCTTTCTCCAGTCCGTTTCGTCTTGGTGAAAACCATTATAGGGATAACCCTAGGGCGAGCGCAATGCTTGTTTTAGGGAAAACCCTAGTATGTTGTAAAAATGTTTATTTGACGGGGACTTAGCGCCCATTGCGCAGGGCGCGCGCCGCATCCGCAAGCTCGGACGCGGTCAGGCCGATAGGGCCGATTCCCCGTGCGACCAGCGCGTCCGCCGCCGCTCCATGCAGCCAGACGGCGCCCGGCACGGCCTGCTCCAAGGGCAGTTTCTGCGCCAGCAGAGATCCCAGCATGCCGGCCAGGACGTCGCCGGTTCCGGCCGTGGCCAGGCCGGGATTGCCGCTGGTGTTGATCCGCAGGCCCGACGCGGGATGGCAGACCACCGTGCCGGCTCCCTTCAGTACGACCCAGCACTGAAAGCGCTGCGCCAATCGCCAGGCGGCGTCGGGCCGGTCGGCCTGGACCTGGGCAGCCGAGACGCCCAGCAGGCGCGCGGCTTCGGCCGGATGGGGCGTCAGCACGACGGGCCCGGGCCCCCAATTGGCTTGGATGTCGCCCGTGGACAGCAGATTCAGGCCATCGGCGTCCAGCACCAATGGCGTTTGCTTGCGCAGGACGAATAGCTCGGACAGGGCGTTGGCCGCCAGCGCCCCGGTGCCGATGCCGCAGCCGGCCACCCAGGCGCTGACCCCCCAGTCGGTGTCCAGCAAAGAGCGGGCGTCGCGCAGCATCAATTCGGGTTGTTGCGGGTCGCAGGCCATGGGCGAGGCTTCCTGGGCGAATCCGACGAGGACCTTGCCCGCGCCCGTTTTCAGGGCGGCGCGGGCCGCCAGCAATGCGGCGCCGGTCATGCCGGGGCCTCCGCCCACCACGCCGACCGTGCCGAAGCTGCCCTTATGTGTGTCCGGCTCGCGGGGGGCGAAGAGGGCGGGCAGGCTGGCGCGGTCGATGGGCGCGCCGGCGGTCGGGGCGTGGGTGTTCATGGGCTGAGGCTCCTGGTGGCAAGCGGCGGGGGGACGTGCGCGTATCCACTATAGTGCGCAAAAACACGCCGGATCGAATGCCCGGCCGCCCCAGACCACGCGGAGTAGACAATGACCGATATCACGCTGCAACACTATTCAGCCTACGAATCCCTGAAGCTGCGCCGGCATCCCGGCGGCGTGCTGGAGGTGATCATGGGCGCCAAGGGCGGCAAGCCCGGCAAGCTGTCCACGGCGGATGACCGCATGCACCGCGAACTGGCCGACATCTGGCGCGACATCGACACCGACCCGGATACCCGCGTGGTCGTCATCCGAGGCGAAGGCAAGGGCTTTTCCGGTGGCGGCGACCTGGAACTGGTGCAGCAGATGGCCGACGATTTCGACGTGCGCACCCGCGTCTGGCGAGAAGCGCGCGACCTGGTCTACAACATCATCAACTGCAACAAGCCCATCGTGTCGGCCATGCACGGCGCGGCGGTCGGGGCCGGACTGGTGGCGGGCTTGCTGGCGGACATCTCGATCGCAGCCCGCGACGCCCGCATCATCGACGGCCACACCCGCCTGGGCGTAACGGCGGGCGATCACGCCGCCATCGTCTGGCCGCTGTTGTGCGGCATGGCCAAGGCCAAGTACTACCTGATGCTGTGCGAAACCGTGACGGGCGAAGAGGCCGAACGCATTGGGCTCGTGTCCCTGTGCGTGGACGAGGCCGAACTGATTTCGCGCGCGTTCGAGGTGGCCAACAAGCTGGCGGCCGGCTCGCAGACCGCGATTCGCTGGACCAAATATTCGCTGAACAACTGGCTGCGCATGGCGGGGCCCAGTTTCGATACGTCGCTGGCGCTGGAATTCATGGGCTTCGGCGGCCCGGACGTGAAAGAAGGGATTCAGTCCTTGCGCGAGCGCCGCGCGCCGAATTTCCGCCCCGATTCGCCTTTCTGACCGCGTTATCCAATCCAGCAGCGGCTTGAAAGGCGGCGCGCCCAGCCGTGCCAACGCGGCATGGCCGAGCGCGGCGTTCGCTATTTCTTGAAGAACTTGGCGAATGCCGCCTGCGCTTCTTCCGATTGCAGACGGGCACGGAATTGCTGGGCTTCGTAGTCCAGCGTTTCCTGGATGGCGTGGCGATCCGCGCGCTTCATCATGGCCTTGGTCAAGCGCAAGGCGGCGGGCGGCTGGCGCGCCAGGTCAGCGGCGGTGGCCTGGGCGGCGGCCAGCGCCTGTCCGGTGGGCGTGACCGACGTGGCCAGGCCCGCATCGCGAGCCTCTTCGGCGGAGAACGCCTTGCCCTGCAACAGCCATTCTGCCGCGCGCCGGCCAGCCAGGCGCGGCAGCAGCAGGCTGGACGCGCCTTCCGGGCACAGGCCCAGCGCCACGAACGGCATGCGCAGTGTGGCGCCTTCGCCAATATGAACAAAGTCGCAATGCTGGAGCAGGGTCACGCCGATGCCGATTGCGTAGCCTTCGACGGCGGCTATCACGGGCACTTCGGCTGTGGACAAGGCTCGCAGGAACGTCAGGCCCGCGCTGTCGCCCGCGCCCCGTTCCGCCTGGAAGTCACGCAGGTCGTTGCCGGCCGTGAAGTGCGGGCCCGCACCCGTGAGGATCACCGCCGACACCGCCTGGTCGGCGCTGGCCAGCGACAGCTGCTCGGTCAGCGCGGCGTAGATCGCGGTGTCCAGCGCGTTGCGTCGATCCTGGCGGTCGATGGTGAGCGTCAGCACCGCGCCTTCGCGGTGGACTATCAGCCCCGCGCTCATGCGAATGACCTGCCGGCCAGTTGCGCCTTGGCCTCCGCGTATTCGCGGCGCAGCGTCTCCACGATCTGCCGCGTGGGCAGCACGCTGGCGATGCCGCCCACGCCCTGGCCAGCGCCCCAGATGTCTTTCCAGGGCTTGACGCGCGACGATCCGAAGTTGGACGCGCCGCTGTCGGGTTGGGGCAGGTTGGCGGGATCCAGCCCCGACGCGGTGATGCTGGCTTTCAGGTAGTTGCCGGGAATGCCGGTAAAGAACGGGGTGTACAGAATGTCGGACGCGCTGGCCTCAACGATGGCGGATTTGTACCCTTCGCTGGCGTTGGCTTCCTGGCTGGCGATGAAGCGCGTGCCCATATAGGCGAAGTCGGCGCCCATGGCCAGCGCAGCCAGCACGTGCGCGCCGGACGTGATGGCGCCCGACAGGATCAGCGGGCCGTCATAGAACCGGCGCACTTCCGACAGCAGCGCAAACGGGCTCAACGTGCCCGCGTGGCCGCCCGCGCCCGCGCAGACCAGGATCAAACCATCGACGCCCGCTTCCAGCGCCTTTTCGGCGTGGCGCAGCGTGGTGACGTCGTGGAAAACCTTGCCGCCCCAGTCGTGGACGCCTTTGACCAGGTCGCCCGGCGCGCGCAGGCTGGTGATGATCAGCGGCACGCGATGGCTCGCACACACGGCCAGGTCTTGCTCCAGCCGGTCGTTGGACTGGTGGATGATCTGATTGACGGCAAACGGCGCCACGGCCGCGCCCGGGTTGGCTTCACGATATGCGGCCAGCCCGGCCTGGACTTCGTCCAGCCAATCGGTCAGCAGGCTTTGGGGGCGCGCGTTCAGCGCGGGGAACGAACCCACGATGCCGCTTGTGCACTGCGCGATCACCAGTTGTGGGTTTGAGACGATGAACATCGGGGCGCTGATGACCGGCAGGGACATCTGGCCATACAAATCTGTCACGAGAGAGTGGGGCATAGCGTCGTCGCGTTGTGTCCAGGTCAGTCCAGAGCAGGCTCGTCCGCGCGCAGGCGGGCCGTTGAAAAACAAGGTTGAGCCCAAAAGGCGGATGTGCCTATAATTACCTACCGACCGTCCGGTAATTAATTAATCTTTATTTAACGGCATGCGCCGAACCGCTGTCAATGCAGGGCAATCACCTTGCGCGCGGGCTCGTCGCGGCCACCCAAAGGCTGTCATGGCTACCGTTGCCCCCCCTGCCCAGAAACGCGCCCGCGCTGGCCGGCCCCCCACGCTGGCGGCGCCGCGCGAACGCATTCTGGAAGAAGCCGCCAAGCTCTTCGCCCAAAGCGGTTATGACGGCAGCTCGGTCGCGGATCTGGCCGCCGCCATCGGCGTGTCCAAGGCCGCCATCTATCACTACTACACCACCAAGCAGGACATCTACGACGCCATCATCCTGGGCGTGTTGAACGGCCTGACCCAAAGCGTGGGTCAGGAAGTGGCCGCCGCCCAGGGCGCCGCCGCCCGCTTGCAGGCTTTCATGGTCGGCCACGCGCGCTATTTCGAACAGCACCATGCCGAATTCGTCACGATGCTGATCGGCTATTCCGGCATGGCGCTGCCCGAACGCGAAGACGCCGCCCGGCTGCGCGACGGCTATGAAAAGCGCCTGCGCGAAATCATCGCGCAGGGCGTCGAACAAGGCGTGTTCCGCTCGCTGGACGTGGCTGCAACGGGCCGCGCCGTGCTGTCCATGCTCAATTGGATGGTGCGCTGGTACAAGCCCGGTCAGGGCGACAGCGCCCAGGCCATCGCCGCTGGTTATTTCGATTTATTGGTCGGCGGCATGCGCGCCTGATGCGCCGCCGTCCGCAATCTGCCCTGCTTATTTTTTGAGACTCGCACCATGGCCCTCGACACCGAAACCCTGAACCTGTTGCTGGACGCCGTGCACCGCTTCGTGCACGAACGCCTGATTCCCGCCGAAGATGAACTGGCCACCAGCGGCCAGGTGCCACCCGACATCGTCAACGAAATGCGCGATCTGGGGCTGTTCGGCTTGTCCATTTCGCCGGACTTCGGCGGCTTGGGCCTGACGATGGAAGAGGAAGTGCGCGTGGTGTTCGAACTGGGCCAGACCTCGCCCGCGTTCCGTTCGCTGGCCGGCACCAACATCGGCATCGGCTCGCAGGCCATCGTGTTGGCGGGCACGGACGAACAGCGCGCGCAGTATCTGCCCAAGCTGGCCAGCGGCGAGCTGATCGGCTCGTTCGCGCTGACCGAGCCGGACGCAGGCTCCGACGCCATGGCGCTGCGCCTGTCGGCCGAACGCGATGGCGACAGCTACGTGCTCAATGGCACCAAGCGCTACATCACCAACGCGCCCATCGCCGGCCTGTTCTCGGTCATGGCGCGCACCGCGCCCGAACGCCGCGCCAATTCCATTTCGTGCTTCCTGGTCGAAGCGGGCACGCCCGGCCTCATCATCGGCAAGCCCGACAAGAAGATGGGCCAGGCCGGCGCGTTGACCAGCGACGTGGTGTTCGACAACTGCCGCGTCCCGGCCAGCGCGTTGCTGGGCGGCGAAGAGGGCAACGGCTTTCGCACCTCGATGCGCGTGCTGGACAAAGGCCGCCTGCATATCTCGGCGCTGTGCGTCGGCATTGCCGAGCGCCTGCTGTCCGACGCGGTCAAGTACGCGCTGGAGCGCAAGCAGTTTGGCCAGCCCATCGCCGAATTCCAGTTGATCCAGGCCATGATCGCCGACAGCCAGGCCGAGCTCTACGCGGCCCGCTGCATGGTGCTGGACGCCGCCCGCATGCGCGATCGCGGCGAGAACACGACCATGCAGGCCGCGTGCTGCAAGCTGTACTCGACCGAAATGGTGGGCCGCGTGGCCGACCGCGCCGTGCAGATCCATGGCGGCGCGGGCTACATGTCTGAATATGCCGTCGAACGCTTCTACCGCGACGTGCGCTTGTTCCGCATCTTTGAAGGCACCTCGCAGATCCAGCAGTTGGTGATCGCCCGCGAAACGATCAAGGCGCATTCCTGAGCGTTTTTCGTTTGAAATCCGGCGAGAGTGTCCAAACAGCTAATATCCGGATTGACGAATGGTGCTGCGGGCGCGACCCTAACGGTCCGCGTCCGGGTATGACGCGCTGGCGGCCTGAACCGCCGGCATGACGGAATTCCAGTCTGGCTTGCGCATGGCCGCAAGCCGGACGTTTTCATTTCTCATCTAGCGAAAAGACTACAGATGTCGCAACGTCCTGCTCCCCTTACCGGCATACGCGTGCTGGATCTGACCCGCGTGCTGGCGGGCCCCTGGTGCACCCAGAACCTGGCCGATCTTGGCGCCGAGGTGATCAAGATCGAACGGCCCGGCTCGGGCGACGACACGCGCGCCTGGGGGCCTCCGTACCTGAAGGACGAAGCGGGCAACGACACCACCGAAGCCGCCTACTACCTGTCCGCCAACCGCAACAAGATGTCGGTGGCGCTGGACATCGCATCGCCGCGCGGCGCCGAGCTGGTGCGCGAACTGGCGCTGCAAAGCGACATCCTGGTCGAGAACTTCAAAGTGGGCGGCCTGAAGAAGTACGGGCTGGACTACGAAAGCCTCAAGGCCATCAACCCGCGCCTGATCTATTGTTCGATCACTGGCTTCGGCCAGACCGGCCCCTACGCCAGCCGCCCCGGCTATGACTTCATGATCCAGGGCATGGGCGGGCTGATGAGCATCACCGGCGAACGCGACGACCTGCCCGGCGGCGGTCCGCAAAAAGCCGGCGTGGCCGTGGCGGACCTGATGACCGGCATGTATTCCACCGTGGGCATCCTGGCCGCGCTGCTTGAGCGCGCCAACAGCGGCCTGGGCCAGCACATCGACATGGCGCTGCTGGACTGCCAGGTCACCATGCTGGCCAATCAGAACCTGAACTTCATGACCTCCGGCGTCGCGCCTCAGCGCGCGGGCAACGCGCACCAGAACCTGGTGCCCTACCAGGTGTTCGCCGCCGCCGATGGCCATTTGATCGTGGCCGTGGGCAACGACAGCCAGTTCCGCAACTATTGCGGCGCGATCGGGCTGCCGGAACTGTCCGCGGACCCGCGCTTTTCCACCAATCCGCAGCGCGTGAAAAACCGCGCCGAGCTGGTGCCGCTGTTGGCCGAACGCATGGCCACCGGCGCGCGTGATCACTGGCTGGCCGCGTTGGAAGGCGTGGGTGTGCCGGCCGGTCCCATCAATACGCTGGATCAGGTCTACGAAGATCCCCACGTGTTGGCGCGCGACATGAAGCGCGAGCTGCCGCATCCGGCCGCCGGCAAGGTGCCGATGGCGTCCAGCCCGCTGAAGTTCTCCGACAGCCCCGTTCAGTACCCCCGCCCGCCACCGATGCTGGGCGAGCACACCGCGCAGGTGCTGGCGGAAAAGCTCGGCTTGTCGACCGAGGAAATCCAGGCGCTGGCTCAAAGCCAGCCTTGAACGGCGCGGGCCGGCCACGCGCCGCCCGCTTGCCTTGCGCCATGCCGCGGCGCGCACCATTCATTCCAATACAGGCAGGAGAGAGTTGATGACGGAGATTCAAACCATCGGCGTCGTAGGCGCCGGGGCCATGGGGCGCGGCATTGCGCAGATCGCGGCGCAAGCCGGACTGCGCGTGCGCCTGTACGACACCAGCGCCGATGCGGTCGCTGCGGCGCGCGAATCCTTGCGCCAGACGTGGGACAAGCTGGCGCAAAAGGGCAAGCTGACCGCCGCCGATGCGCAGGCCGCGCTGGAGCGCGTGGAACCCGCCACTGCGCTGACCGACATGTCGGCCTGCCAGTTGGTGGTGGAAGCCATCGTCGAACGCCTGGACGTCAAGCGTGACCTGTTCGCCGCGCTGGAAGGCGTGGTCTCGGACGACTGCATCCTTGCGTCGAACACGTCCTCGCTGTCCATCACCGCCATTGCCGCCGCCTGCAAGCATCCGCGCCGCGTGGCCGGCTATCACTTCTTCAACCCCGTGGCGTTGATGAAGGTGGTCGAGGTGATCGACGGGTTGCGCAGCGCGCCCGAAGTGGGCGATGCGCTGGCCGAGCTGGCCCGCCGCATGGGCCACACGCCCGTGCGGGCCAAGGACATGCCGGGCTTCATCGTCAACCACGCTGGCCGTGGCATGAATACCGAAGGGCTGCGCGTGGCACAAGAGGCCGTCGCCAGCTTCGCCCAGGTCGATGCCGTGATGCGCGAGCAAGCCGGTTTCCGCATGGGTCCGTTCGAGCTGCTGGACCTGACCGCGCTGGACGTGTCGCATCCGGTGATGGAATCCATCTACCGCCAGTTCTTCGACGAAGCGCGATTCCGTCCGTCGCCGATCACGACGGTGCGCCTGGCTGGTGGACTGATCGGGCGCAAGGCCGGCGAAGGTTTCTACGTCTATGCCGATGGCCAGAAGCAAGTGCCCGCCGAACCCGCCGTGCCTGCGTTGCCCGAAGGCCTGAAGGTCTGGGTCAGCCCCAAGCACGGGGAAGGCTACGCGCGCGCCTCCGCGCTGGTGGAAAAACTGGGCGCCACGCTGGTCACGGGCTCCACGCCCGATGCGGACGCGCTCATCATCGTCACGCCTTTTGGCGATGACGTGTCCACGACGGTGTCGGCCCAGGGCCTGAACGCCGGGCGCACGGTCGGTCTGGATGCGTTGTACGCGTTCGATGGCGCCAAGCGCCGCACCATCATGGTGTCGCCCGCCACCGAGGCGAAGTGGCGCGATGCGGCGCACGCGCTGCTGGCCGCCGATGGCGTGCCGGTGACGGTGATCGAGGATTCGCCGGGCTTCATCGCCCAACGCATCGTGGCGATGATCGTGAACATCGCCGCCGACATCGCACAGCAGCAGATCGCCACGCCGGAAGACATCGACAAGGCCGTGACGCTGGGCCTGGGTTATCCGGTGGGCCCGCTGTCGCTGGGCGACAAGCTCGGCGCCGACCGCATTCTGGAAATCCTGAAGAGCATGCAGCGCGTGACCGGCGACCCGCGTTATCGCCCCAGCCTCTGGCTGCAACGCCGCGTGCAACTGGGCATGTCGCTGTTGAAGTCATCGGCGGAATAAGCAGGGGCGCGCCACGCTTGAAGCGGCGTGGCGCGCGTCAACGCTTGCGGTGCGCCGCAGGAAATGTGTGATGCACGTAAAAAAGCCCCTTGAATGATCTTCAAGGGGCTTTTTGCTGTTCGGCTGCGTGTGTTGCTTACTTGGCGTGGTCCACCATGTATTGGACGGCAGCGCGGATGTCGTCTTCCGAGGCATTGGCGGCGCCGCCCTTGGGCGGCATCGGCGGCTTGCCTTGCATGGCGACCTTCACCATGGCGTCCATGCCGGTCTTGATGTAGGGCTCCCAGGCGGCCTTGTCGCCAAACTTCGGCGCATTGGCAACGCCCGTGGCGTGACAGGCGAAGCACACGCTCTTGTAGAGCTTTTCGCCTGCCGGATTGACGGCAGCGGCTTGCTGGGGTGCCGGGGCGGCAGCGGGGGCCTGTGCGGCGGGCGCAGAGGCGGCGGGCGCAGCGGCCGCAGCAGGAGCGGCTGCCGCAGGCGCGGCGGCGACGGCTGGTGCAGCCGCAGCCGGTGCTGCATCTGCTTCCTTCTTGGCGCCTTCTTCGGCGGGAGCAGCCGGTTCGGGCAGCGATGCGCCCGACTTGTTGGCCATATAGACCACGGCGCGCGCGACTTCGTAGTCGGACAGCGTCGGGTTGCCACCCTTGGCGGGCATGCCGCCCTTGCCGTGCAGGGCCACGTTCAGCATGGTGTCGTAGCCGGACTTGATGAACGGCGCCCAGGCGGCGTTGTCGCCCATCTTGGGAGCGCCGGCCACGCCAGCGGTGTGACAGGCCGTACAGACCGCGGCGAAGACTTGTTCACCCGTCTTGAAAACCTTGGGGGCGTTGGCGTCGACAAGCTCAAACCCCGCGACCGGCGCAATGCGCTTGGTGACCGCTTCAGAAGACAGGGAATCCGAGCCGGCTCCGGTCTTGTTGCCGGAGACCACCATGTTCACCAGGAGAATGATGATGGCGATGGGGATCACGAAAGACAGGACGATCGTGACGACCAGTTGCTTGGGGGTCTTGATGGGGGAGGAGTGCTCTTCTATGTGTTCCTGCTCGTTGCTCATGACCAAATCCTGCTAACGGGTGGGGCGCCTGGCGGCGGCAACAGAAAATCAGTAACTGCACAAATCGGCGGACAGATCGCGCATCCGCCTGCAAGCAAACGCTGGATTATATAACGGTGTCAGGGACACACGTCCAACGCATGTGACCGGGTTTTCGATGAGATTGGCGGAAGATTTGAGCCACTTCATGCAGGCTATCGAAAACTAGGTACAATGTCGCCTCCTTGCGCTGCGCCCGTAGTTCAATGGATAGAATGAGAGTTTCCGAAGCTCTTGATACAGGTTCGATTCCTGTCGGGCGCACCATCTTGTGCATGGTCAAGCAACGTCGTTCGACTGATTACCGCTTTGACTCATCGCCGCAGTACCAACTCTCCGTCCGCTTCAAACTCCCGCGCTTCAAACCCCGCCTGTCTTCATCGCTGAGTTGCGACCATTGGTATTGACTGCTGCTGCGTCATTGCCGTGCTTGCAGTGCTCATACGCTTGTTGTGAAAAGTCGACATCGTTCAAAACCCTGCATGAGACTGGCTTTATCGGCGGAACTTACCGCCGTCACGAACAGGGTTTGAAGTCGTTGCTCTGATCAGCGCAGACCAGAAACAGGCACGGCCGGCAGTCGCCGGCGCGTGTCAAAAAAATTGCGGCAAACTTGACCGCAATATTTTCCATACGCCCTTCGATAACCCTGGGAGATGTGCTGAAACGATAGCGGGAAATAAATAACCCGCAGGTCAGAAACTCACGATCCGCCCCGTTCATCGAAGGGACGCCAAACACCAGACCCTTAATCGTCCAGCGAAGGCACCGTGCCGATCTGGGTCAGGATGCGTGGCGATTCCATGTCGCCGGTTTCTTTATCGATCCACACTTCATAAGCGGCTACGCCGGCGAATTTGGAGGCCATCGAATTGGCGATTCGGATGGCGCCGAATTCGCTGCTGGCCGGACGGATTTCCCCGGGCGCCACGCCGTTGGCGGCGGCGCGATAGGGAACAACGATGTACTGAACGAGATGAGCGGCTTCTGACACAGGATTCTCCCTGGACGACAGTTTTTTGGGCGAGCGAAATGTATCACGTCGCACTGTGTTTTTGTACAGTATTTCAGCGCCCAGCACCAACTAATTTTCACGCGGCGGGAAAACCCCTAGCGTTCGCGCATTGCCGCCGATTCGTCGCGCCTCTATTATTTTCGAAAATCTTCACGGTTTTATAAAAAGAGGCAAGGGATGGAAGCGAACCGGTACGACGCTTATCGCGAGAACACCGCTGGCCGCGCCAATGTGGCGGACTCGCCCGAGCGCATCGCCTACTACCAGGAGCTCGCGCGACTGGAAACCGGCGCCTTGTGGACCGTGGCAAACAAGATCGAACCCTGGGCGCCGCGTTCGGCCTCGGTGCCGGTGGTGTGGCGCTATCAGGACCTGCGCGCGCATGTGCTGCGTTCCGCCGAATTGGTGTCGCCCGAAGAAGCGGGCAGGCGCGTCATCTACCTGAACAATCCCGGCCGGCGCGACGTTGCAGCCGCCGTGGGCTGGCTGTACTCCGGCTTGCAGGTGATGCAGCCGGGCGAACTGGCGTCGGCCCACAAGCATTCGCATTCCGCGCTGCGCTTCATCATGGAAGGGCGGGGCGCCTACACAGTGGTGGACGGCCACAAGATGACGCTGGGCGCGAACGATTTCGTGCTGACGCCTAACGGCACCTGGCATGAACATGGCGTGGCCGAAGACGGCACCACCTGCATCTGGCAGGACGGGCTGGATATTCCGCTGGTCAACGCGCTGGAAGCGGGCTTTTACGCCGTGCATCCCGACCTGAATCAGACCGTGACTTATCCGGTGGACGACACCAGCGCCGCCTGGGGCAACGCGGCCTTGCGCCCGCAGGTGTCGGGCTGGACCAAACCCTATTCGCCGCTCTTCAAGTACGAATGGGAGCCCACCTACGACGCCTTGCGACGCTACGCGCGCACCACCGCCGGCAGTCCCTTTGACGGCATCTTGCTGGACTACGTGAATCCCGCAACGGGCGGGCCGGTCATGCCGACCATCGGCGCCAGCATGCAGTTGCTGCGCCCCGGCGAACACACCAAGGCCCATCGCCACACGGGCAGCTTCATCTACCAGGTGGCCAAGGGCAGCGGCTTTTCCATCATCGACGGCAAGCGCTACGACTGGACCGAACGCGACATTTTCTGCGTGCCCTCCTGGGCCATCCACGAGCACGCCAACCTGTCCGACAACGACGATGCCTGCCTGTTCTGTTTCAACGACCTGCCCGTGATGCGTGCGCTGGGGCTTTACCGCGAAGAAGCGGTCAAGGAAAACGACGGCCATCAAGTGCTGATCTAGCGTCGCGCCACCCCTTCATCATTTTTTCCACCGCGCGGGCGCTGTCCGCGTGTTGACTCAATGCGTCCTGAATCTATGGAGTTCCTATGCGCTTGGTGACTTTTCGCGCCCATCCTACCGCCGCCGCCCGACTTGGCGCGCTGGCCGAAGGCTATGTAATCGACCTGGCGTTGCTGGGCCGCGCCGGTGGCGTCGATCTGCCCGACGACATGCTGGCGTTCATCGACCTGGGGCCGGTCGCGGTCGAACAGGCCGGCCGCCTGATGGAGGCCTATCAGGGCGAATGGCCCGTGGGCACCGCGCTGCCGCAGGAAAACGTGAAACTGCTGGCGCCCATTCCGCGCCCGCGCAAGAACATCTTCGGCATCGGCCTGAACTACGTCGAGCACGTGGCCGAATCCAGCCGCACGCTGGACACGGCGCCGGACCTGCCCAAGCAGCCGGTGATCTTCTCCAAGCCGCCCACCACCGTCATCGGGCCGGGCGACGCCATCGAGCACAACGTCAAGATCACGCAGCAGCTGGACTGGGAAGTGGAGCTGGCGGTGATCATGGGCCGGCGCGCCTCGCGCGTGGCCGAGGCCGATGCGCTGTCCTACGTGTTCGGCTACAGCGTGATGCTGGACATGAGCGCGCGCGACTGCCGCCGCGCGGGCCAATGGATCTACTCCAAGGGCCAGGACACCTATGCGCCGTTCGGCCCATGCATCGTTACCGCCGATGAGATTCCCGACCCGCAGGTGCTGGACTTGTGGCTGACCGTCAACGGTGAAAAGAAGCAGGGCTCGAACACGCGCCACATGCTGTTCAAGGTGCCGTTCCTGATCGCCGACATCAGCGCCGGCATCACGCTGGAACCGGGCGACATCATCGCCACCGGCACGCCGGAAGGCGTGGGCGCGGGCCGCAAGCCGCAGGAATGGTTGTGGCCGGGCGACGTGGTGGTTGCGTGCGTGGAAGGCATCGGCACGCTGCGCCATCCGGTCGTGGCGGTATAGGTCCAGGCCGGCCGCGTGGCGGGCAACGCAGTCTTCAAGGGGAAAACATGATCAAGAAACAGAAACTGGGCGGCATCGCCGCCGCGTTGTCCGTCGCGCTGGGCGCGGCGTTTTCGATGGGCGCGGCGCGCGCCGCCGACCCGGTCAAGATCGGCTTTATCGCCACCTTGTCCACGCCCGCGGGCTACATCGGCGAGGACGAGCGCGACGCGTTCAACCTGGCCATCAAGCAGGGCGGCGGCACGCTGGGCGGTGTGCCGGTGCAGCTGGTCATCGAAGACGACGGCCTCAAGCCCGCCAATGCCAAGCAGGCCGCCGACCGCCTGCTGCAATCCGGCGTGAAGCTGTACACGGGCGTGAACTTCTCCAACGTGCTGGCCGCCGTCGTACCCAGCGTCGTGAAGTCCGGCGCGTTCTATGTCAGCCTGAACCCCGGCCCGTCCAATTTCGCGGGAGAAAAGTGCGACCCCAACTACTTCGTCGCGTCCTACCAGAACGACGCCTTCCACACGGCGGGCGGCGTGGCGGCCAACGAGCTGGGCTATAAGCGAGTCGTGCTGCTGGCGCCCAATTACCAGGCAGGGCGCGATGCCATCGAAGGCTTCAAGCGCACCTACAAGGGCGAGGTGGTGGCCGAGATCTACACCAAGCTCGACCAGTCGGATTTCTCGGTGGAACTGGCGCGCGTGCGCTCGCTGGCGCCCGAAGCCATCTACCAGTTTCATCCGGGCGGCACGGGCATCAACTTCGTCAAGCAGTACGCGGCGGCGGGCTTGAACAAGAGCATCCCGATGCTGATGCCCAGCTTCTCGATGGACGCGCGGATGATCCAGGCCACCGGCGATGCATCCCTGGGGTCCTACACCACGGGCATCTGGTCTCAGGATTTCGACAACCCGCCGTCCCAGGCCTTCGTGAAAGCGTTCAAGGAAGCCTATGGCCGCATGCCGACCGACTATGCGATGCAGGCCTACGACACCGCGCAATTGATTGGCGTGGGCCTGAAGGCGACGGGCGGCGACTTGTCCAAGGCCGACGCGTTCCGCGCGGCGCTGCGCAAGCCGGACTTCACGTCGTTGCGCGGCAAGTTCAGCATGAATACCAATCAGCATCCGATCCAGGACCTGTACCTGATGCGCATTGAAAAGGACAGCACCGGCGGCCTGGCGCCGCATCTGGTGCGCAAGCTCGTGTCCGACGACAAGGACGCCTACGCCCAATTCTGCAAGATGCCATCATGACGCTTCTGTTCGAACAGCTGCTTAACGGCTTGCAGTTCGGCGCTATGCTTTTCATGCTGGCGGCCGGGCTGACGTTGATCTTCGGGATCATGGGCGTGGTGAACCTGACGCACGGGTCCTTCTATATGGTGGGCGCGTACTGCGCCGCCTACGCCATCGGCACCACGGGGTCGTTCCTGGCGGGCGTGCTGGCCGCGCTGCTGGGGGCCGGCCTGTACGGCATCTCGGTCGAAGTGCTGGTGATCCGCAAGCTGTACAAGCGCGATCACCTCTACCAGGTGCTGGCCACGTTCGGCCTGCTGCTGTTTTCGAACGAAGCGGTCAGCCTGATCTTCGGACGGCGGCCGCCGCTGGTGGGCATCCCCTCGTTTCTGGAAGGCGCGGTGACGCTGGCGCCCGGTTTCCAGTATCCGGTGATCCGGCTGTCGTTCATCGGCATCGGCGCGCTGGTGGCGGTGGGCTTGTGGTGGCTGGTCAACCGCACGCGTATCGGCATGCTGATCCGCGCGGGCGCGGATGACCGTGAAATGGTGGATGCGCTGGGGGTGGACATCCGCAAGCTGTATACGCTGGTCTTCGGCCTGGGCGCGCTGCTGTGCGGACTCGCCGGCGTGATGGCCGCGCCGCTGCTGGCGGTGGAAATCGGCATGGGCGAACGCATCCTGATCACGACGTTCGTGGTGATTGTGATCGGCGGCGTGGGCTCGGTGCGCGGCGCGTTGGCGGGCGCTTTGCTGGTGGGCATGGTCGACAGCCTGGGGCGCGCCTTTCTGCCGCAGTTGCTGTCCACGATGTTCTCGCCCGCCACGGCGGACCCGCTGGCCGCCGGCATGGCGTCGGCCAGTATCTATGTGTTGATGGCGATCGTGCTGATCGCCCGGCCGGGTGGCCTGTTTCCGGCGCGAGGATGATGATGGCAAAGACACTTTCCAATCGCGCCCGCTGGGGCCTGGCCGGCCTGACGGTATTGATCCTGCTGCCTGCCGCTGCGCTGGCCTCGGGCTCGCCCTTCCTGATCGGCGTGGTCACGCGCTTTCTGATCTACGGCCTGGCCGCCGTCAGCCTGGACCTGGTCATCGGCTACGGCGCCATGGTCAGCTTCGGCCACGCCATGTTCTTCGGGTTGGGGGGCTACGCGGTGGGCATCATCGCCTTCCACACCGCCGAAGCCGGGCCGATCTTTGGCTGGGCCGGCAGCAATGCGGCGCTGGTCGTCTGGCCCATCGCGCTGATCGTGTGCGCGCTGGCCGGCTGGGTCTTCGGCTATCTGGCGCTGCGCACGCGCGGTGTGCAGTTCATCATGATTACGCTGGCGTTCGGGCAGATGGTGTATTTCATCCTGGTGTCGTTGCAGTTCTATGGCGGCGACGACGGCCTGATGATTCCGCAGCGCAACGTGCTGCCCGGCATCAATCTGGAAAGCCCGCTGGTGTTCTATTACGTCTGCCTGGCGCTGCTGACGGCGTGGACGCTGCTGTGCATCCGCATCACCAACTCGCGTTTCGGCATGGTCTTGCAGGCCTTGCGCCAAAGCGAACGGCGCGCCGTGAACCTGGGCGTGGCGCCCACGCCGTATCGCCTGAGCGCCTTTGTGCTGTCGGCCGTGGGCACGGGACTGGCGGGCGTGCTGTGGGCGAACTACGCGGGGCTGGTCACGCCCGACATGGCGGCTTGGACCAAGTCGGGCGAGCTCATGGCCATCGTGATCCTGGGCGGCGTGGGCACCTTGCTGGGGCCCATCGCGGGCGCGGCGGTGTTCCTGGGGCTGGAGCAGACGCTGTCGTCGCTGACCGAACATTGGCTGCTCTACATGGGGCCGATCCTGGTGCTGGTGGTGCTGTGGGGCCAGAAGGGCCTGTTCGGAAAATTGCTGGAGACGCGCCATGCCGACTGACGCCCAAGACAGCCTGTTGCGCCTGACGCAGTTGCGCAAGGCCTTCGATGCGGTGGTGGCCACCAATGGCGTGGACCTGGATGTACAGGCCGGCGAGATCCACGCCATCATCGGGCCCAACGGCGCGGGCAAATCCACACTGATCGCGCAGATCTGCGGCGAGATCCGGCCCGACTCCGGCACCATCCATCTGGACGGGCGCGACGTGACCGGCTTGCGCGCCTTTGAACGCGCGCGGCTGGGTCTGGGGCGCTCGTTCCAGATCACCGAGCTTTGCCACGAATACACGGCGCTTGAAAACGTGATCCTGTCGCGCATGCTCAAGGGCGGGCGCGCGTTCGGCGCGTGGTCCGATCCGCGCCGCGACGCGGGCCTGAAAGAGCAGGCGATGCAATGGCTGACCCATGTGGGGCTGGCGGACCGTCGCCATGTGCGGTCAGCGGACCTGGCGCATGGCGAAAAACGGCAATTGGAATTGGCGGTCGCGCTGGCGCGGTCGCCGCGCCTGTTGCTGCTGGACGAACCCATGGCCGGCATGGGCCCCGAGGAATCGGCCCGCATGACGCGCCTCTTGCAAGGCATGAAGGGCGACTACGGCATCCTGCTGGTGGAACACGATATGGACGCCGTCTTCGCACTGGCCGATCGCATCAGCGTGCTGGTATACGGCCGTGTGGTGTTCAGCGGCGCGCCCGACGAGGTGCGCCGCCATCCCGACGTGCGCGCGGCCTATCTGGGAGAAGAACATGTTGAAGGTTGACGGGCTGACGGGCGGCTACGGGTCCAGCAAGGTGCTGTTCGGCATGTCGTTCGAAGCCAGCGAGGGCGAGGTCATTTCGCTGATCGGCCGCAACGGCATGGGCAAGACCACCACGGTCAAGACGCTGATGGGCATGCTGCCTGCCACCGGGGGCGCGGTGCAGTTCCGGGGGCAGACACTGGGCCGGTCCGCGCCCAGCACGGTGGCGCGCCTGGGCGTCGGGCTGGTGCCGGAAGGGCGCAGGGTGTTCGGGTCGCTGACCGTGCAGGAAAACCTGGTGGCGACCGCGCGCGCGGCGGCGGGCGGCTGGGACCTGGCGCGCGTCTATGCGTTGTTCCCGCGTCTGCAAGAGCGCCGCGCGCAGTCCTCGCGCACGCTGTCGGGCGGTGAACAGCAGATGCTGGTGGTGGGCCGCGCGTTGATGACCAATCCCAAGCTGCTGATCCTGGACGAAGCCACCGAGGGGCTGGCGCCCCTGATTCGCCAGGAGATCTGGCGTTGCCTGCGATCGCTCAAGTCCGAAGGCCAGACCATTCTTGTCATCGACAAGAACCTGCCCGAAATGGCGACCCTGGTGGACCGGCACTACATCGTGGACAAGGGGCGTGTGGCCTGGTCGGGCAAGCCGGCCGAGCTGTCGGCGCAGCCTGAGCTGGCGCATCGCTACCTGGGCATATGAAGCGGCCGCGCGCGGGTAGAATGAGCCGCCTGTGCGCGGTTTGGCGGACACGCCGCTGACACTGGAGAGCATGTTGAAGCCAAGAATCAAAGCTTCCCGCCAGGACGATCCCGGTTCTGACGGGAATGCCGACGTTGAAGACATTACGCTGTCCGAGCAGGTCTATCGCCTGCTTCGGCGCGACATCATGAGCGGGGCCTTCGCGCCCGGCCAATCGCTGCGGCTGGAACTGCTGCGGCAGCGCTACGGCAGCAGCTTTTCGCCCATCCGCGAAGCGCTCAACCGCTTGCGCAGCGAACGCATGGTCGTGAACACCACGTCGCGCGGGTTCAGCATCGCGCCCTTGTCGGTCGAGGAAATGTGGGATGCCTGTGAAACGCGCATCCTGATCGACTGCGATGCGCTGCGGCGTTCGCTGGCCAACGCGGACGACGCCTGGGAAACGCGGCTGGTGGGGGCGTACCATGCGCTGACGCTGGCGGCGCAGCGCGCGGGCCAGGCTCCCGCACCTTCGGAAGAATTGGAAGAATTGCTGGAAGCGCGCCATCTGGATTTTCACCATGCGCTGATTGGCGCTTGCCGCTCGCGCTGGCTGCTGGACCTGTCCACGCAGCTGTATGCGCAGACCGAGCGCTACCGCCGTCCGGCGCGCGCCGGGGCCACGGCCTACGGGCCCGAGCGCAATGTGGACGACGAACATCGCCAATTGCTCGACGCCGCGATCTCGCGCGATGCCGAGCGTTCGGTGGCCATGTTGGCTGCCCATTACCGCAAGACCGCGCAGTTCATCGAACGGATCATTTCTCAGCCCGACACCCAGGCACGACATGCATAAGCCCGAGATCGACCTTTTCTTTCCCACCATCGCCGAACGCGAGGTGCAATACAACGCGCGCGAGTCGGTGGCGGATTTCGACGCCTGCGTGCGCCGCTACGCCGAGTCGTCCGCGCGAGCGCGTTCGCGTCGCCCCGGCGTGCTGGACCTGCGCTACGGCATGGGGCAGGACGAACGGCTGGACCTGTTCCTGCCTTCGGCATCGCGCGCGCCCGCGCCGGTTTTCGTGTTCATCCACGGCGGCTACTGGCGCGCGCAGCGCAAGGAAGACGCGCCCGTCATGGCCGAGGCCTTCAACGCGGCGGGCGCTGCCCTCGCCACGCTGGAATACACGCTGGTGCCCGAGGCCACGCTGGGCGAAGTGGTGCGCGAAGTGCGCAGCGCGGTGGCCTGGCTGTACAAGAACGCCGCGACCTACGGCGTGGACCCTGAACGCATCTACGTGGGCGGCAGTTCGGCGGGCGGGCATCTGGCCGGCATGCTGGTCGCGCCCGGCTGGCCCGCGCGCTATGGCGTGCCGGACGACATCATCAAGGGCACCCTGGCCTTGTCCGGCCTGTTCGACCTGCGTCCGCTGTGCGACATCCTGCCCAACACCTGGCTGCGCCTGACGCCCGAGCAGGCCGCGCATCAAAGCCCCATCTTCAATCTGCCCGAACGTGCAGGCCCCATGCTGCTGGCGGTGGGCGGCCTGGAAACCCAGGGTTTCAAGAACCAGACGGCGGCCTTCGAAGCCGCCTGGAACGGCGCCGGCCTGGCGTCCACCCGCATCGCCACGCCGCACTGCAACCACTTCGACCTGGTCAACGAGCTTGAAGACCCGGACAGCGACCTGACCCGCGCCACGTTGGCGATGATGGGGCTGGCCGTTCGCTGACGGAGTTGCAGATGGCCGACCTGAAGCTGCTTGAAGACCTGATGGCGCTGGCGCGCACCGGCAGCTTCGTGCGCGCCGCCGAACTGCGCCACGTGACGCACCCCGCGTTCGGCCGGCGCATCCGTGCGCTTGAAGCGTGGGCAGGCGCGCCGCTGGTCGAACGCCAGCATCTGCCGGTCACCTTGACCGCGCAGGGCGAGGCGCTGCTCAAGACGGCGACTCAGGTGGTCGAGCAGATGGGGCTGGTGCGCCATCGCATCCGCAGTTCGGGCGCGGGCGGCGAAGCGGTGCTGCGCATCGCCACGGGCCGCAGCCTGGCGCGCACGCTGGTGGCGGATTGGATCGCCCGGCTGCGCCATCGCGCGCCCAAGGTGCTGACCGAAGGCACGCAGGTGGAATTGTTCACGGGGCAGGCGAAGGATCTGGTGGTGCGGTTGGAGCAAGGCAAGGTCGACCTGCTGTGCTGCTACGAACACCCGGCGCTGTCAGTGCCCCTGAGCCCGGCCCGCTATCGCTACATGACGCTGGCCACCGACAAGCTGGTGCCGGTCAGCCAGGCGGATGCGCGCGGCCGCGCGCGTTACGTGCTGGAAGATGGCGGGCAGGCGGCGCCGCTGATTACCTACACGGGCGGGCTGGCGATGGAACGCATCGTGGGCGACCGCCTGGAGACCTCGCCCTACGCGTTGACGCCGTTCGTGCGCAGCGATTCCCTGGACGCGGCGCACGGCGCGGTGGCCAAGGGCCTGGGCGTGGCGTGGTTGCCGTGGTCCATGGTGGCTGCCGATTGCCGTCGAGGCGCGTTGGTGGCGCTGGGCGCGCGCAGCGAAGAAATCGCCTTCGAGGTGCGGCTGTACCGGCCGCGCGCACGTTTGACGGACCTGGCGGAGGCGGCCTGGGAGGCCACCGCGAACCGCAAGGCGTGAGGGCGGCGGCAGCCCACGGACTCAGAGCGCAGGCGAGATAAGCACGAAGATGTGCCGTTTCGGCACGTGCGGGCGAAGGCGCCGCCGCGAAAATACCAGCCTATACCTCCAACGAGACGGCCACGCCGTCCACCCCCCAGCACCCCAAGGAAGAAAACATGAAGTCCGTACTGCATCCGCTGCGCGCAGCGCTTGTTGCGTTTTGTGCCGCCTCGGCCGTCGCTGCCGCGCCGGCCGCCCACGCCGCCGATTACCCCGCCCGTAGCGTGTCCCTGATCGTCGGCTACCCGGCCGGCGGCAGCCTGGACCTGACGGCCCGCCTGCTCGGCGAGGAACTGGGCAAGCGCCTGGGCCAGACCGTCGTGGTTGAAAACGTGGGCGGCGCCGGTGGCACCATCGGCGCTCAACGCGTGGCGCGCGCCGCGCCCGACGGCTATACGATTTTCCTGGGCTCCACCAACGAAATGGTGATCGCCCGCATGATCAACACCGCGGTCAAGTACGACAGCGCCAAGGACTTCACGGCCCTGGGACTGGTGGCGTCGCAGCCGATGCTGTTGGCGGCCAGCAAGAATTCCGGCGTCAAGACCGCCGCCGACTATCTGCAGAAGCTGCGCGGCGCGGAGCCGGGCACGTTCAACTACGGTTCGTCCGGCGTGGGCACCACGCTGCATCTGGCGGGCGAAATGATCAACCAAGCCACCGGCACGCGCGCTGAACATGTGCCGTATCGCGGCGTGTCGCCCCTGGTCACCGACCTGATGAGCGGCCAGCTGGACTACGGCATGCTGGTGCTGTCCTCGGGCCTGCCGCAAGTGCGCAGCGGCAATATCGTCGCGCTGGGCCTGACCGAGAACAAGCGTTCGCCGGCTGCACCGGAAATCGCGCCGCTGGCCGCAACCAAGGGCTTTGAGTCCGTCGACATCAATCTGTGGTTCGCCCTGTACGGCCCCGCCGGCTTGCCCGAGCCGGTCGTGGCCAAGCTGCGCACCGTGCTGGACGAATCGCTCAAGTCCGAATCGTTCCGCAAGAAGATGCAGGAGGCGGGTGGCGAAGTGGCCCAGCCGGGCGTCGACCTGGTGGCCTACCAGGCTGAAGAAACGAAGAAGTACGGCGCCCTGGTCAAGGCCGCCAAGATCGAAGCGCAATAAATCCAACCGCCAATCCGCAAGACAACGGACCTCACCATGCAATTTCAGCTACCCGTTCCCGACCTGGCCGCCGAGCGTGCGGGCAATACCGACACTCCCGGCGTCTGGCATTTTGATTCGGGCGTACCGGGACGGGCGCTCATGGTGAGCGCGCTGGTGCACGGCAACGAGCTGTGCGGCGCCTGGGCGCTCAAGGACCTGCTGGCGGCCGGCGTGAAGCCGCGCCGTGGCAGCCTGACGCTGGCCTTTTGCAACCTGGATGCGTTCGACCGCTTCGACCTCGCCAATCACGACGCCTCGCGCTTCGTGGCCGAAGACATGAACCGCGTCTGGAGCGCCGAGCGCCTGGACAACGCCAACACGCCCGACCGTCAGCGCGGCGCGGCGTTGCGCCCCTGGGTGCAGCGCGCGGACTGGCTGCTGGACCTGCATTCCATGCATGAGCCGGGCGCGCCCTTGCTGCTCACGGGCGTACTGCCGCGCAACATCGACTTGGCGCGCCGCCTGAAGGCCCCGCAACACGTGATCGTGGATGCTGGCCACAAGGACGGTGTCCGGATGCGCGACTACGCCCAGTTCGGTGACGCCGCCCGTGAGGACGCGTGCGCGCTGCTGATCGAATGCGGCTTCCATGGCGATCTGTCTTCGCGCGATGTGGCTCGCGACATGGTGGCGCGCATGCTGGTCGCGTCTGGCGTGGTGGATGCGGCCGATGTGCTGGCCGGCTGGCGCTTGCCCGATCCGGCCGCCCAGCGCGTGCTGGAAGTGACCGACGCCGTGGTGGCGCCGTCGATGGACGTGACGTTCGCGCAACCGTGGACGGGGCTGGAGACGCTGGAGAAGGCCGGGTCGGTGATCGGCTGGGCAGACGGCCAGCCGATCGTGACGCCCTATGACAACTGCACCTTGATCATGCCGTCGCTGCGCCAGCTCAAGCCGGGCGTGACGGTGGTGCGACTGGCCCGCGACTACGCGGGCTGATCTGAGGCATCAGTTCTGCGGTGTGAATTACGCCGCAGGATTGCTGCAAAGTGACCGCTGCGAAGTGATTGCTGCGGAGTGGCTTTCGCGGCAACGATGCCGCAGGACTTCTGCCGCATCGCTGCCGCCGCATTACTTCTGCGGCGTGTAGCGCAGTTCATCCAGCTCGTAACCCTGGGCCTTGGCAGCAGCCAGGGCCTTGTCCAATTCTTCCTTCGGCAATTGCGGCGAGCGCGACAGGATCCAGAGGTACTTGCGATCCGGCGTGCCCACGACCGCCCAGCGGTATTCCGGGTCCAGCCCGATCACCCAGTAATCGCCCTTGAACGGCTTGAAGAACGTGACTTCGAGCTTGGCGTTGTTGCTTCCTTCGACGACCGTGGCCGTGCCCGAGGCGGAATCGATGTCGCCATCCTTGGTGCGGCAGCGATTGTTCACGCCGACGGTGCCGTCGGGATGCGCGGTGTATTCGGCGGTGGTGTCGCCCACGCAGTTGCGCTGGAAGAACATGGGGAAATTGGCGATTTCGTACCACATGCCGGCGTAGCGTTTCAGGTCCACCGAATCCACGGTCTGCATGGGCGGCGGCGCGGCATGGGCGATGCCCATGCTGGCAGCCAGGGCCATCAGGAATGTTGCGGTGCGGCGCATTGAAAAACCTCCAGAGTGACTGACCAAGCTGCGGCGCTTGCCGGACAGGCAGGCGCCGCGAACGCAAACCCTAACGATACGCCTTATTTGGGCGGGGCCTTCAGGGCCTCGTGGTAGCGGGCCACGTAGGTCGCGAAGTCCACCGTGTCCGACTGTTCGATGCGTTGTTGCTCCTGCGTGGACTGCTGCGCGGCCTGCTCGTAGGCTGCGGCCAGATCCGCGGGCAATGCCTCTGCGCGCAAGGTGTCCGCATGCTTGCGGCTTTGCGCCAGCGAGTAGTCGTGAAACGACAAGCCGCTTTGCATCAGCGACTGCAACAGGCGCGCCGACGGCGTGGCGTCCGGTTGATCCAGCTTGACGCGCTGCGCAGCCAGCGCATCGGCGTAGGCGGTGCCACCCATGGCGGAATCGAACAGCGCGGCGTAAGGTGCGATCTGGTCCAGCAGCTCGTGGCCCCACTGCGTCAGCGCCACGGGCTGGCCTTCGCGGTCCAGCATGAGGCCCGGCTTGCGGCCTTGCTTGACCACCGTGGAGAAGTTGTCGGCGCTGCGTTGACAGTAGCCGTTGGCGGGGAAGAACGGGCTGTCGGAAGCGGTGCAGAACAGCAGGAACGCGTCGACGAAGCGGCTGGTGCTGGCGTCGATGCCCACGGGCGATTCGGGGTCGATGTCCAGGCAGCGCACTTCCACATATTGCACACCACGTTCCGCGAGCGCGGTGATGGGGCGTTCGCAGCGGCCGGTGGCGCGCTTGGGGCGGATGCTTGAGTAGTATTCGTTTTCGATCTGCAGAACGTTGGTGTTCAGCTGGATCCATTCGCCGTTGCGATGCGTGCCGATCTTTTCGTAGTCGGGCCAGGTTTGCGTCACGGCGTCGTACAGGCGGCCCAGGAACGTGTCCAGGTCGTTGTAGCAAAGCTTGAGTTGCGACTGCGCCTTGTTCTGGTAGCCCAGGTCGCTCATGCGCAGGCTGGTGGCATAGGGCAGATACAGCGTGTGATCGCCCAGCCGCTCCAGCGGGTGGTCATGGCCGCGCAGGAAGTCGCTGGACAGCGCGGGCGCCGCGCCGAACAGGTACATCAGCAGCCAGGAATAGCGCGTGAAGTTTCGGATCAATCCGATATAGCCGCGCGAACGGCGGTCTTGCGCCGAACCGGCTTGCGTGTCCAGCACGGCCCACAGATCTTCGGACAGCGAGAAGTTGTAGTGCACGCCCGCGATGCATTGCATCGTCTTGCCATACCGCTCGGCAAGGCCGCGACGGTACACGTGCTTGAGCATGCCGGTGTTGGATGTGCCGTACCACGCGATAGGGATGTCGGCCTCGGCGGGCAACGTCGCCGGCATGGACTGGTTCCAGATCAGCTCGTGATCCAGCACGCTGTACACATGACGATGGGTGTTGGTCAGTTCGGCCAGAAGCGCATCGACATCCGTGTGCGTGCCGGTAATCAGTTCCAGCAGCGATTCGGAATAGTCGGTAGTGACGTGTTCGTTCGTCAGCGCCGAACCCAAGCCGGCGGGGTGGGGCGTGCGCGACAAAATGCCCTGCTCGTCCACGCGCAGGCCTTCTTTTTCGATGCCTCGCAACGTCTGGGTCAGCAGCGAGCGATTGGCCTCTAGGCGGGAGAGGCGATTGGCGGCGGTATCAGTCACGGATTCTTCTCGTTTGGGTCTGTCGCGGGATTTTACGGGGTGCCGGCCTCCTGTGCCGAGGGAGCCAGTACTGGGGGCAGGGACAATGCCTGGGCCGTGCGCGCCAGCCATTCGTCCAGGTCAGCATAAACCGGATCCGAAATTGGGGCCGTTTCATTGAAAATCTCGTGCCAGGCCGTGTCGTACCAGCGCAGCGTCAGCAATTCGGCGGGGGCCCGCTGGGCGAACTGGCGGCTGCCTTCGGCGGCAACGATGGAATCATCGCCCGCCACCATCAGCAGGGTGCGGCATGCCAGTTGACCCGCCTCGCGCAGCGAATCCCGGCCGCCTTCGTCGACAAAGCGGGCCAGCCGGCCGGTCATGCGCCGGCGCACCAGCGGGTCGGACCGATAGGCTTTCACGACGGCCCGGTCGTGCGAGATGCGGGCGGGCGCCAGCCCGTGCGGCACGCGCAGGTCGGGCGCGTGCAGCGACATCCAGGTCAGCGTGCGTCGCACCCAAATAGGCACGTTGACGACGAAAGGGGGCGAACTGAGCACCAGGGCATCCAGCTCGGCCAGACGGCGCAGCGCAATCCGCACGGCCACCAGGGCGCCCAGGCTATGGGCCAGCACGATGGGCGGGCGGCCCTGGGCCTGGGTCCAGTCGCGCAGGCGCTGGGTGGCGTCTATGATCAGATCGTCCTGATGGGCCAGCGTGGCGGGCGGGCCGCCAGAGCGTCCATGGCCGCGATGGTCGTGAGCGCCCACGGTCCAGCCTCGGGCGGCCAGCCAGCGCGCCAGCCGATCGTAGCGGCCGGCATGCTCGCTCAGGCCGTGCATGAGATAGATGCTGGGCGTGCCCGCCCCGGTGATGGGCGGGGGCACGTCAGGCGCGGCGGGCCACAGATAGTTGGCCAGCGGCGTGCCGTCGGGCGCGGGGGTGATGGAAATCGGCGACAATTTCAGCATTCCTCGAAATGAATGGGCCGTCGGGTCTACGGTAATGACGATTTCATCGCTGTTTCGTTTCATGTTCAAGAAAGCCGGCCTGTTCGTGGGGTTGGCCTTGGTGCTTGCCGCGTGCTCGCCCCGTTACAACTGGCGGGAAGTGGACGTGGCCGATGGCCATGTGTGGGCGGCATTCCCCGATCGGGTGTCAACCGAAACCCGCGACCTGCGCCTGGATACCCACACCTTGCGTTTTACCCTGTCGAGCGCCACGGTGGGCGAGGCCGTGTTCGCGGTGGGCTCCGCGCCGCTGCCGCCGGACATCGCGGCCGACCCGGCCGCCCGGCAGGCCTTGGGCATGGCGCTGATGCAATCGCTGTACGTCAATATGCAGGCGCCGCCGCCCACCCAATGGCCGGCCTACGGGCAGGACATCGAGGTGCACGGCAAGGCCATGGGCAAACCGGGTTGGCTACAGGCCAAGGTCTGGGTTACCGACACCATGCTGATCGAGGCGGTTGCAGCAGGCACGCAAGAAAGCCTGCCCGCTGAACGCGCGCGAGAATTCCTGAGATCGGTGGTGGTCAACCCCGGCAAACCGGGCAGTGCGCCCGCCAATGCGGGCGCGGCCAGCAGCGTCACGCGATGATGCCATCCAGCAGGCCCAGGCGCAGCGCCGACACCACGGCTGCGCGCCGCCCTCGCACGCCCAGCTTGGCGCAGGCATTGCGCAGATGGAAGTTCACGGTGCTTTCGCTGACACCCAGGATGCGGCTGGTTTCCCAACTGGTCTTGCCCGCGGCCGACCAATACAGGCACGCCGCCTGGCGGTCGGACAGCGCCTTGCGGGCGGGCAGCGCCGCCAGCGATTGCTTCGGCGACGTTGGCGGCCCCAATGACGACATCGGCCCGCCGCGCTGCGTCAGGTCGGGAGGGAAGCCGCACAGGCGTTGGAATGCGGAAGATCTTTGGAATGCGGCGAAGCGAAGGTTGGCGGTCATGATGGCCGGGGGCAGTACGCCCTGTAATTGACGTTGCTTGCATGCTGCGGCCCTTGCCGCCGCCCGGCAAGCATTGATGCTTTCGCGCATTGATCTACTTATCTTTCACGGAATAGTTGTATGTTGGCCATCGCCCAGTTCTACCTGTCAGCCATCGTGCTGATGCTGCCCTTGTTGTGCTGCGTGGGCATCGGGGTGCTGTGGGGCAAGCGCGATGTCCCCTTTGGCGGCGCGTTCATCACGACGCTGGTAACGTCGGTGACCACGCCGGCGCTGGTGTTCCATACCTTCGTCACGACCCACCTGGATGACCGCGCGCTGGCCGACGTGGCCGTCGCGACGCTCTTGGCCCTGCTGCTGTGCGCGCTGGTCGGCGCGCTGCTGCTCAAGGTCTGGAAGCTGCCGGTGCGTACGCTGCTGCCCACGGCCAGCCTGCCCAACGCCGGCAACCTCGGCCTGCCCATTTCCCAACTGGCGTTCGGCGACGCTGGCCTGTCGGTGGCGGTGGCGTTCTTCGCGGTCAATTCCTTCGTCATGCACACCATCGCCGTGCGGCTGCTGCCCGGCGTGAACACCAAGGGCAGCTGGAAAAGTCCCATCTTGCTGGCGTCGGTCGTGGCGGTGGCGTTGCGGTTGCTGCATGTGCCGGTGCCGGCATGGGTGATCGAAACCGCGCGCATGCTGGGCGCGGTCACCGTGCCGCTGATGCTGTTGAGCCTGGGCCACGCTTTGGCGCTGATCCCGTCAACGGGCTTGCGTGATGGCGCCAAGGTGGCGGCGATCCGGCTGGTGGTGGGCCTGGCGGCCGGGCTGGCGGTGGTCTGGGCGCTGGATCTGGAACCGGTGCTGGCCGGCGCGCTGACCTTGCAGATGGCCATGCCATGCGCCGTGGTCAGCTATATGTATGCCAAGCGGTACACGACCCTGGGCGATACGGCGGCGGGCGCGGTGCTGGTGTCCACGGTGGTGTTCCTGCTGCTGGCGCCGTTGATGCTGTGGTTCACCCACGGCGCGTAGCAGCAGGGGCGGGCGCTCAGGCCGCGCCGGCCATGTCCCGCAATTGCGCCATCAGCGTGTCCGGAATGTCCACGCCGTGCTTGATGGCTTCGTCGCGCAGCTTGCGGCGGCGCTCGCCCGGCAGGCGCACGCCATCGTCTTGCAGCATGGCGTCCACCAGCGTTTCGACGCGTTCCAGATAGGTGTTGTTGCCGGCCAGCGCGCCGGGGTCGATGGCCATGAAGGCCTGGCCCAGCCGGGCGGGCCCGCCGGCATCCACAAAGAACGACTCGGTTTCAAACCCGAAGTGCGCGCCCGTGAGCGCGCAGGCCAGCAATTCGACGATCAGCGCAAGCATCGCGCCCTTGACCCCGCCTGCGGGCAACATGCTGCCGGCCAGGCCGGCCTTCGGGTCGGTGGTGGGATCGCCATTGGCGTCCAGCGCCCAGCCCAGCGGAATGGGCTGGTTGTCGCGCGCGGCGATCATCAGCTTGCCGCGCGCCACTTGCGACAACGACAGGTCGATGACCAGGCGCGCGCCGTTGCGGCGGGGAAAGACGGCAGCAATCGGGTTGGTGCCGAACAGCGGCCGCTTGCCGCCCCAGGCGGGCATGGCCGCGGGCGAATTGCTCAGGGTCAGCGCCACCAGCCCGGCGTCGGCCAAGGCTTCCAGGTGGTAGGCGGCTTCTCCGAAATGATGGCTGTTGGCCACGCCCACGAAGGCGATACCGTGTTCGCGGGCGCGCAGCGCGGCCTGCTCGACCGCCATTGCGCAGGCCGGAAACGCCAGGCCGGAGCCGGCGTCGATCAAGGCCGCGCCGCCGCGCTCATGCACCAGGCGCGGCACCGCCGAACCCAGCGCGCGTCCGGCGCGCAGGTGCCCCGCATAGAACGGCACGCGCGACAAGCCATGCGAGCTGATGCCCTGGCTTTCCGCGAAAACCAGCGCGCGCGCCGTGCTGTCGGCCATGGCGGGATTGGCTCCCGCGGCGGCAAGCGCGGCGGCGGCCAGATGTTGCAGTTCGTCCAGATAGATGTGAGCCATATCCTTCCCGTGAGGAGGGGTGCGCGCCCGCTCATACGTGCAAGCGAGGCGGGGGGGCGCCGCAGATGTTCCGCATTGTCCCACCACGCCGGGGCCGGTGCAGCATCGCCAAGCAGTGCTAGAATTCTTTTCGCTGCAACCATGCAGCACCCATATTTCGGCGCCGATTTGCCTGATCCGCTTGCGGGCGCCTTCCAATAAATCCAGCTAAAGAGGTCCGTATGACCACTCCTGCCCAACATTTGGCCGGTGATCTGGCCGCAGACTCGGCCAGCGGGTTTGTACCCGCCACCGTCACGACTTCCGACGCCGCTGATCCCGGTTCCGTCGGCTTGGTCGCACCTACCTTCATCCGCTTCGATGAGCCGCTGCCTTTGCTCAGTGGCCAGTCGCTGGCCGCCTATGAACTTGCCGTGGAAACCTACGGCACGCTCAATGCGCAGCGCACCAACGCGGTCCTGATCTGCCACGCCTTGAATGCCTCGCACCACGTTGCCGGGCAGGCGGCCGACAACCCCACCGACGTGGGCTGGTGGGACAACATGGTCGGCCCCGGCAAGCCGGTGGACACCAATATCTTCTTCGTGATCGGCGTCAACAACCTGGGCTCCTGCTTTGGTTCGACGGGCCCGGCCAGCATCAACCCGGCCACCGGCAAACCTTGGGGCGCGGCGTTTCCCGTGTTGACGGTCGAAGACTGGGTGCGTGCGCAGGCACGCGTGGCCGATCACTTCGGCATCGAGCGTTTCGCCGCTGTGATGGGTGGATCGCTGGGCGGCATGCAGGCCCTCAGCTGGGCGATCACCTTGCCCGACCGCGTGGCCAACTGCGTGGTGATCGCCAGCACGCCACGCCTGTCGGCGCAGAACATCGGCTTTAACGAAGTGGCCCGCCGCGCCATCATCACCGACCCGGATTTCCACGGCGGCGATTACTACGCGCAAGACACGGTGCCGCGCCGGGGCCTGTCGGTGGCGCGCATGATCGGCCACATCACGTACCTGTCCGATGACGACATGGCCGAAAAATTTGGCCGCGCCCAACGCGCGCCGGCCGAGAACGGCGCGTACCACTACGGCTACGACGTCGAGTTCGAAGTGGAGTCGTACCTGCGCTATCAGGGCGAGAAATTCACCCGCTACTTCGACGCCAACACCTATCTGCTGATTACGCGCGCGCTGGATTATTTTGATCCCGCACGCACCACGGGCGGCGACCTGGCGCGCGCGCTGGCGCCGGCCAAAGCCGATTTCCTGCTGGTGTCGTTCTCGACCGATTGGCGCTTTC
Source organism: Achromobacter piechaudii NBRC 102461 (assembly GCF_001571245.1). Taxonomy (GTDB): domain Bacteria; phylum Pseudomonadota; class Gammaproteobacteria; order Burkholderiales; family Burkholderiaceae_B; genus Achromobacter; species Achromobacter piechaudii. Next base: position 157,630 of record NZ_BCTK01000007.1, read on the forward strand.
CGCCCGAGCGCTCGCGCGAAATCGTGCGCGCGCTGCTCAAGAACGCCAGCCCCGTGACCTACGCTGAAATCGACGCGCCGCATGGGCACGACGCTTTCCTGCTGGAAGACGCGCGCTATCACGCGGTGGTCCGTGGCTACTACGAACGCATCGCGCGCGAGCTGGGCCTGACCGCTGGCGCGCAGACCGAAGGACGCTCCGCATGACTCCTGTCACCCCCCGCTATGCCCACGCCGCGCTGCGTCCCGACCTGGCGCGCATTGCCGGCTGGATCGAACCCGGCAGCCGCGTGCTGGACCTGGGCTGCGGCGACGGCGCGCTGCTGGCGCACCTGCGCGACCACCGCCAGGTGCGCGGCGCGGGCGTCGAACTGGATGACACCTGCGTGATCGCTTGCGTGCGTCGCGGGGTCGAAGTCATTCAGCAAAACCTGGAAGACGGCCTGGCGCTGTTCGATGACAAGCAGTTCGATACGGTGGTGCTGTCGCAGACGCTGCAATCCATGCACCGTACCGAGCACATCCTGCGTGAAATGGCGCGCGTGGCCCGCCACGGCATCGTGTCGTTTCCCAACTTCGGCTACTGGCCGCACGGCTGGGCCATCCTGCGCGGGCGCATGCCGGTGACGGGCCAGATGCCTTACCAGTGGTACAACACGCCGAACATCCACCTGTGCACGCTGCGCGACTTCGAGCAGCTGGCCGGCGAGCTCAATCTGCGCATCCTCGAACGCGCCACGTTCAACGTAGACCGCGAGGTCAAACTGTTTCCCAGCTGGCGCAGCACGCTGGCGGTGTACCGTTTCGCCACACCCTGACATTCCGACACCGATCCTCCTGACGGCGCGCCGCAACAGGCCCTAAAATGCCGCAAGCCCGGGGCGCACCGCCTGTTGCGCCGCGCTGGCGCGTATCAGGAGACCGTCATCACCGCTGTATCCAACGTCTATACCAGTCCCCGCGTGGCCCCTTTGCTGGTCCTGGGCTTTGCCAGCGGACTGCCCTTGGCGCTGACCGGTGGAACCTTGCAGGCCTGGGCGACCGTCGAAGGCGTGCCGCTCCAGGAAATCGGCTTCCTGACGCTGGTGGGCACCGCCTACACCCTGAAATTCATTTGGGCTCCGCTGGTTGACCGCTACGTGCCGCCGCTCTTGGGCCGGCGGCGCGGCTGGATGCTGGTGACGCAGCTGTTGCTGGCCATCACCATCATGTTGATGGGCGCGCTGTCGCCGTCCACCGCCTTGATGCCGCTGGCGCTGCTGGCGGTATTCGTCGCCTTTCTGTCCGCCACACAGGACATCGCGTTCGACGCGTATTGCACGGACGTGTTGCGCAAGGAGGAACGCGGCGCGGGCGCGGCCGTGAAGGTGATGGGCTACCGGCTGGCCATGATCGCCTCCGGTGGATTGGCGCTGATCATGGCCGACCAGTGGATCGGCTGGGGCTATACCTATGTCGTCATGGGCGGCCTGATGCTGCTGTGTGCGGTGGCCACGCTGATGGCGCCGGAGCCCGAACATGTCGCCCGTCCGCCGCGCACGCTGGGCGAGGCAATCGGCGAGCCCCTGCACGAATTCTTCACGCGCCGTGGCGCGCTGGCCATCCTGCTGCTGATCGTGCTGTACAAGCTGGGCGACGCGTTCGCGGGCGCGCTGTCCACCACTTTCCTGATTCGCGGCGCGGGCTTCACGCCCACCGAAGTCGGCACCGTGAACAAGGTGTTGGGCCTGGCCGCCACCATCGTGGGCGCGCTGGCGGGCGGATCGCTGATGGCGCGCTGGGGCCTGTACCGCTCGCTGATGGCCTTCGGCCTGTTGCAGGCGGTGTCGAACCTGGCGTATTGGCTGATCGCGATCAGCCCCAGGAACCTGTGGCTGATGGCGACCGGCGTCGGCATTGAAAACCTGTGCGGCGGGCTGGGCACGGCGTCCTTCGTGGGGCTGCTGATGGCGCTGTGCCGCCGGCGTTTCTCGGCGACGCAGTTCGCGCTGCTGTCGGCGCTGTCGGCTGTGGGCCGTACCTATCTCGCCGGCCCTCTGACCCCACCGCTGGTGGCTTACCTGGGCTGGCCGGGGTTCTTCCTGGTGACCGTGGTGATCGCGTTGCCGGGTCTGGTGCTGTTGAAGATCCTGCGTGGCACCATCGACACCATGGAAAAGCAGGGCGATCAGGCCTGACGGCCTGCGGACCATGAAAAAGGCGGCGCACAGCGCCGCCTTTTCTTTTGGGGCAACGGCCCCTGCCGCTTAGTCTTCGTCGTGCACCCGGACAATCAGCACGTCGCTGGGCAGGGACTCAAGCAGGCGTTCGGCCACGCTGCCGATGGCGGTGCGCAAGATGCCGGTGCGCCCGTGCGTGCCGGTCACGACCAGATCGGAGCGGTGAATGAAGGAGTATTCCGACAAGACCGTCTCGGGCTGGCCTGCTTCAAGCACCACCTTGGGTTGCGGCAAGCCGGCCAGTTCGGGCGTGCCGGTAATGAATTCCCGCGCGCTTTGCTCGGCTTCCTGGTGGAAGCGGCGGGAGACGGCGTCCTCGGGCGTGTGCTTGCTCTGGAATGGCACGTCGTAGGCGTGGAACAGGGTCAGGTCGGCATTGGGCACCAGTTGCAGCGCCGCGCGCAGCGCATGACGCGCCCCGGCGGAAAAGTCGGTGGCGACCAGCACGTCGCGGTACGGCCTGCGCGGGCGGTTCTTGACCACCAGCACCGGCTGGCGCGCCTGGCGAACCAGCTTTTCGACAGTGGTGCCCAGCAGCAGCCGGCCCAGCGTTTCGTCGCGCGCGATGCCCGTGACGATCAGCGAGCAGCCGTAGCTGTCGGCGGTCTCCATGATGCGCGTCAGCGGATCGCCCGACACCACCACCACTTCGGTAGGCACGTCGGCCGCGGACAGGTCTTCCGCCAGCTCGCGTTCGGCCAATGCCTTGTGGTCGGTGGACAGGCGGCGCCAGACCGGCGTGGTCAGGCGCGCGGTGGTGGCATGGTTTTCCATGACGTGCAGCACGATCAGCTGCGTTCCCAGCTCTTTGGTCAGTTGCAGGGCGCGGTCCAGCGCGCGATCTCCCCGCGCGCTCAGGTCCGTGGCAAGCAGGATGGGTCCAGTTTGCAGTGTCATACGTTATCTCCCGTTATGGCCAGAGTGGAGACTCCCGCGTCCGCCAGCCTGGCAGGTACCGCCCTCGTGGGGCATGCCCCATTGTCCCGCTGCGGCGCGCAGTGGGGATTGATGGATATCAACGCACGGACCAGCGTAAGGGAACGGGCATGGGGTGGCAATGCCGGCTTGCGCCGCGTCAGCTCAATACAATGGGCGGGCCCGGTCACCGCTTTCCTTGAATCTTCGTCCCATGCTCTCTGACATTTCCCCCCTGTTGCTGCACACGCTGTATCTGGTCGCGATCGTGGCCGAGGCCATGACCGCGGCGCTGTCGGCCGGCCGGCGCGATATGGACTGGATGGGGGTGTGCATCATCGCCTGCGTGACCGCGCTGGGAGGGGGTTCGCTGCGCGACGTGCTGCTGGGGCATTACCCGCTGACCTGGGTGATCCACCCTGAATATCTCTGGATGACCGGCGGCGCGGCCATCCTGACGGCGCTGATCGCCCCGATCATGCGACGTCTGCGCAGCCTGTTCCTGCTGGCGGACGCGCTGGGGCTGGTGGCGTTCACCGTGATCGGCTGCCAGGTGGCGCAGATGATGCAACTGCCGATCACGGTGGTGCTGATCAGCGGCATGATCACCGGTTGCGCGGGCGGGGTGCTGCGTGACGTGCTGTGCAACGAGGTGCCGCTGCTGTTTCGCAAGGAGCTGTACGCCAGCGTGTCGGTGGTGACTGGCGCGCTGTATCTGGGCGGGCAGTCGCTGGGCTTGTCGGCCAATGCCGCCGTGCCGCTGGCCTTGGCGGTGGGCCTGGCGCTGCGCCTGCTGGCGCTGCGCTTCAACTGGCAGATGCCCAAGTTCGTTTATCGCGACGATTGGGATTGACCATTTCGCAGGACGGTTCCTACGATGCGACGGCGCTCTGCAACAATTTTCTTATTTGTGTTTCAATAAATTTCTAGTATCTTTCGGGCTCTCATAACATGCCTCGTGCAGTTCAAGGGGAGCCGATTGGACGTTAAAGCGCCCGCCACGATTCCGTATTTCCTGCAGGAACAGATTCGTGACTTGATAGTGGACGGCACTATCCGCCCCGGACAGCCCTTGCGTGAGCAAGAGCTGGAGCAACGTTTCGGCACCAGCCGCAGCCCCATCCGGGAAGCGCTGCGGCTGCTGGAACTGAGCGGCCTGGTCACGCATATCCAGCGCAAGGGTTTTCGGGCCACGCTCTACACCGAAGCCCAGATCCGCCATCTGTACATGCTGCGCGCCGAACTTGAGGCGTACTGCCTGCGGCAACTGGCCGAGATGGACGACCTGGCGCCGCTGATCGCCGAACTGCGCAGCTACGACGATGCGATCGCCGCGTCGATGGCCAAGCGCGACGCGCGCGCCTGTATCGCCGCCGCGCGCGAGTTCTATCTGGCCTGCGCCCGCTACACGGGCAACACGCCGTTGACCAGCATGTTGAGCAAGCTCTACGAACAAGTGGAACCGCTGCGTTTCCTGTTGGCCAAGCGGTCGATGGAAACCCACGTGATCCAGTCGTACACCCACGGTATCGCGCTGGCATTGGCCGACCGCGATGTGACGCGCGCCGCGCAATTGGCACGTACTTACGTGCACGAGGTGCTGCCCAGCATCATCGAGGCGCATCACGACGCCGCCCAGCAGGCCGCGCAGGACGCCGCGCCGCGCTATCGCGCCTGACACGCCAGGCGTCTATCTGGCTTGAAGCGCGGGGGCGGGCGCCGCATCTGACAAGAAGACTGCGTCGTGTCCGACCCTGCCGGCGCGCGCGGCACCGCCAGGATGGCGGCCGTGCCGGCGGCGCCATCTGGCAGTGCTCGGGGCTTACTTCGCGAAGAGCGAATCCATGTTCTTGAACGCCTTGAATTCCAGGGCGTTGCCCGACGGATCCAGGAAGAACATCGTGGCTTGCTCGCCCACTTCACCCTTGAAGCGGATGTACGGCTCGATGACGAATTCCGTGCCCGCGTCGGTCAGGCGCTTGGACATGGCTTCCCATTGCTCCATCGACAGCACCGCGCCGAAATGGCGGACCGGCACGTTGTGCGAGTCGACGGCGCTGGTGGCCTTGTGGCCGCATTCGCTGGGGGCCAGGTGCGCCACGATCTGGTGGCCGTAGAAGTTGAAATCGATCCATTCGGCCGAGCTGCGGCCCTCCGGACAGCCCAGCTTTTCGCCGTAGAAGGCGCGGGCTTCGGCCAGGTCACGGACCGGGAAGGCCAGGTGGAACGGCGGCAGGTTGGTTTGGGCAGTCATGAAAACTCCGGTCATTCAGAATAAGAGAGGTCGGCTTGCGGGTTCTCGCAGCCATGCGGAACCGTAAGCACCAGCGCATAGTTTAGGTATTGTTTTTTTGATTGAAAAACGATATTTTTTGTGTCTTAGCCTCAAAAAAATTGATCGTGATCAAAGAATTCAAGACCTTCATCGCCGTCGCGCGGGATGGCACCTTCACCGGTGCGGGCGCGCATCTGGGGCTGACGCAGTCGGCGGTCAGCGCGCAGATCAAGCGCCTGGAGGAATATCTGGGGGTGGCGCTGTTCGATCGCAGCGCGCGCGCGGCGGTGCTGAACGCGCATGGCCGTGAAATGCTGCCGCAGGCCGAGGAACTGGTGGCCATGGCCGAACGCCTGGTCACCACGGCGGGGGCGGGGCAGGTCAGCGGATCGCTGCGCATCGGCGCGATTGCATCCGTGCAGCACGATCTGTTGGTGGACGCGCTGGGCCGGTTTCGCGCGGTGTATCCCGACGTGCGGGTGCGGATCGTGCCCGGGGTTTCGCTGTCGCTGCTGGGGCAGGTGGACGCGGGTGAAGTCGATATGGCGGTGCTGATCCGCCCGCCGTTCGCCTTGCCGCCGGAACTGGGCTGGCAGCGCCTGTTGAGCGAACCCGTGGTGCTGGCCATGCCGCAAGCGATGCCGCTGGCTCCGTGGCGGGACGTGCTGGCGACGCAGCCCTTCATCCGCTACGACCGGGCATCATTCGGCGGCCGTGTGGTGGATATCTTCCTGAAAAAGCAGCGCATCAACGTGCACGAGGCCATCGAGCTGGACGAGATAGACGCGATCGCCTACATGGTGCGCAGGGGCCTGGGCGTGGCGTTGCTGCCGCAGTTGCGCGGGCTGGACCTGACCGGCTTGCGGCTGGTGCAGCTGGGCGAGCACGCGTTTCATCGGGATATCGGCATCATCGGCCGCCTGCCCTTCGATGGCGGCAGCGTGCGCGAAAAAATGACTGAATGCCTGGTGGCGGCGGCGCAGTCTTGAAGAGCGCGCGGCGGCGGTTGCCGCCGCCGCGCGTCGTACTGCTTACAGGCGGTCGCAGCGAACGGTGATCGGGTGGCTGCGCAGCGTGGACATGACGATGTCATCCACCTGGCCTTCCACGTCAGTGATCACATAGCCGATCTGGCCCTTGGTTTGCAGCGTCTGGCTGACGATGTTCAGGCCGTGCTGCGCCATCAGGTTGTCCAGCGTACCCAGCGCGCCCGGCGCGTTGCGGTGCACATGCAGGATGCGCGTCGCGCCGGCCGGTTCCAGATAGGGCAGTTCGGGGAAGTTGACCGCGCCCTTGGTGGTGCCGGCTTGCAGGAAACGCACCAGCTTTTCGGCCACTTCGCGGCCGATGTTCTCTTGCGATTCCTGCGTGCTGCCGCCGATGTGCGGCGTCAGGATGACGTTGGGCATGCCGATCAGCGGGCTGGCCAGCGGTTCGTCGGCGCTCTTGGGTTCGGTGGGGAACACATCCAGCGCCGCGCCGGCCAGATGGCCCGACTTGAGCGCCGCGTGCAGCGCGTCGATGTCGACCACCGCGCCGCGCGACGCGTTGATCAGGATGGAGCCGCGACGCATGCGCGCGATGGTCTCCGCGTTCATGATGTTCTCGGTCGACTTGCCGCCCGGCACGTGCAGGGTGACGACGTCGGCCTGCTCCAGCAGCTCGTTCAGCGTGCTGGCGGGGCGGGCATTGCCCAGCGGCAGCTTGGCTTCGACGTCGTGATAGACGACGCGCATGCCCAGGCCTTCGGCCAGCGTGCTGATCTGCGAGCCGATGTTGCCGTAGCCCACGATGCCGAGCGTCTTGCCGCGCGTTTCAAAGGCGCCGGCCGCGCTCTTGTCCCAATGGCCCAGATGCACGCGAGCGTTCTTTTCAGGAATGCGGCGCAGCAGCAGGATGGCTTCGCCCAGCACCAGCTCGGCGACCGAACGCGTATTGGAAAAGGGCGCGTTGAACACCGGAATGCCGCGCTGCATGGCCGCGTCCAGATCGACCTGGTTGGTGCCGATGCAGAAGCATCCCACCACGCGCAGGTCGGGGCTGGACAGCAGGGCGGCGTCCAGGTGGGTGCGAGAACGGATCCCCGCCACGTGCGCGCCGCGCAGGGCGTCGTGCAGCTGCGACGCCGGCAATGCGGCGGCGTGCGTGACGATATCGGTGTAGCCGGCGGCTTCGAAGACCGCGCGGGCGCTCGGATGGATGTTCTCGAACAGGACGATTTTTGCCATGACTGCCAGGGGGTGGTGTGAGAGTGCGTTTTATTTATTGTGGCGCATTTTTGCTGCAGTGCAAGGAGTAGCCATTGAGTCGGTGTGGATGAATTGTTTCAGCGATAGGCTTCGAACACGCGCGCGCCACCTTGCTTGTTCACCAGCAGCACGTCGTGCGGGGTTTTGCGTCCGCCGTATTCGGGGCCGTCCATGCCCGGGGATCCCAGCGGCATGCCGGGCGCGGCCAAGCCGGCCGCATCGGGCTTTTCCAGCAGCAGGCGGCGCACGTCGCGCGCCGGCACGTGGCCTTCGACCGCGTAGCCTTCGACCATCGCGGTGTGGCACGAACCGTAATCGGCCATGCCGGCATTGCGGCGGATCGGGCCAGTGTCCTGCACGTCGTGCGTGGTGACGGTGAATCCGTTGTCGTGCATGTGCTGGACCCAGTCCTCGCAACAGCCGCAGGTGGGCGTCTTCCAGACCTCGACCTTGACGGGGCCTTGGGCGACGGCGTAGGCCGGGGCGCAGAGCGCGGCGACGAGAACCAGGCGGGTCAGGCGGGATACGTTCATGATGCTCCGATGGGGAAAGAGGATTGTGCGGCAGTCAAAACCAGAATCGCACGCCGGCGATCAGCGCGGTCTGCGAGCGGCTGTCTCCCGCGTCCGATGCGTAGCGGGCGGTCTGGCCGAACTTCCGGTCAAAGGATACGCCGATATACGGTGCGAATTCGCGCGTGACTTCGTAGCGCAGCCGTAGCGAAAGCGAGCCGCTGGACAGCCCGGACCCTACGCCGCGTGCGGGGTCGGACTTGCCATAGAGGCTGGCTTCCAGCTCGGGCGTGAAGATCAGCCGCTGCGTCAGCAAGAGGTCGTACTCGGCCTTGAGCGCCAGCGCCGTGCGGCCCGACGCGCCCACGTAGGCAGTGGTTTCCAATTCGACGTTGTAGGGCAGCACGCCTTCGATGCCGATGGCCGCCCAGTTGCGTTTCGGACCCGTGCCGATGTCGCGGCGAGCACCCAGTTGCAAGTCCCAGAAAGGCGACACGGCATGGCTCCAGAAGGCCTCGACCTTGCCCTGCGAACCGCCGCCGCTCTCGCGTTCGCCTTCACTCTTGAGCAGCAGGCGGTCCGTTGCCGTGCCGTACCAGTAGCGGCCATCCCATTGCAGCGCGTTCTGCCCATCGCGGTTGCGCGACACGCCAAACTTGTCGAACAGCACCTGCCAGGCGGGCGCGTTGTCCATCATGTGCGGGTGGATGCCATAGCTGTCGTAGCCGCGCTCGGCCGCGCCGTCGCTGGAAGGCAGGCTGCCGACAGGGGGTGAGTCGGGGGGGGCGCTGGGGGAATGGCCGGGCAGCGCCTTGCTTGTCGGGGGTGCGCCGGCATGATCCATGTGCGCGTCATCCCTGTTCGCAGGGGCCGTTACGGCGGGCGCGGGCGCCTGCGCCGCGCCGTGGCCCATGCCGGAATGATCCATGCTGGAATGATCCATCGTGCCATGATCCGCGCCAACGGATTGGGCGTGGGCACCCGCGGCGGCCAGCATCATGGTCAGCGCGCAAAGGCGCAGCAGTCGAAAATTGGCCTTCATCGTTTACTCCACCACGACCGCTCTGAACATGCCGGCCTCCATGTGATACAGCAGGTGGCAGTGGTAAGCCCAGAGCCCGCGCGCGTCGGCGCTGACGCGGTAGCTCAGGCGCTGCGCGGGGTTCAGCGTGATGGTGTGCTTGCGCACCTGGAAGGCGCCATCGGGCGACTCCAGATCGCTCCACAAGCCATGCAGGTGAATGGGGTGCGTCATCATCGTGTCGTTCACCAGCACGAAGCGCACGCGTTCGCCATAGCGCAGCACGATGGGCTTGGCGTCCGAGAACTTCACCCCGTTGAACGACCACATATAGCGTTCCATGTTGCCGGTCAGGTGCAGTTCGATCTCGCGCGAGGGAGCGCGGTTGTCTTCGGGAGGGTGGACGGAATGCAGGTCGGCGTAGGTCAGTACGCGGCGGCCGTTGTCGCGCAGGCCCACGCCGGGGTCGTCCAGGCGCGTGGACACCCTGTCCGGCAACATGGAATTGCCCACGCCGCGTTCGGCTGCATAGGGATGATTGACCTGCACCATGCCGCCTTGCGCGGCGTCAGGGGCGTCGGTTGTCGCAGCGCCGTGCGCGGCTCCATGCGCGTCGCCATGGCTCGTGCCCGCTGCCGTACCGTGATCCATCCCGCCAGTGTCGGTTGCGCTCATGTCGTGCGACATATCCATGTCCGGCGACATGCCGGAGTCATGCGTAGCATCGGCGCCCTGAGCATCGCCCGCACCGTGCGACGCGTCCGCGCCGTGCGACATCCCCGCGCCATGCGACATGCCCATATCCATCATGCCCAGCAGTTGCACGCGGTCCATCGCCGGCACCTCGGCCTGCATGCCGGCGCGCGGCGCGAGCGTAGCGCGCGCATAGCCGGATCGGTCCATGGCCTGCGAGAAGATGGTGTAGGCGCGCGCGTCGGTCGGTTCGACGATCACGTCATAGGTTTCGGCCACGCCAATGCGGAATTCCTCGACGGCGACGGGGCGCACGTTCTGCCCGTCGGCCGCCACCACCGTCATCTTCAGGCCGGGGATGCGCACATCGAAGTACGTCATCGCCGAGCCGTTGATGAAGCGCAGCCGCACGCGTTCGCCCGGCTTGAAGAGGCCGGTCCAGTTGCCGGCGGGCGTCGCGCCGTTGGTCAGGAAGGTGTAGGTGGCGCCGGAAACGTCCGCCAGGTCGGACGGATTCATGCGCATCTGTTCCCACATCAGGCGCTCCGACAGCGCGGCGCTCCAGCCGCGCTCTCTCGCATCGGCGTTCAGTCGCTGCACGCTGGGCTGGATGCCGTTGTAGTAGTCGGGCATCACCTTGAGCTTGTTGAAGACCCGCATCGGGTCTTCGTCCGTCCAGTCGGACAGCAGCACCGTGTAGTCGCGGTCAACAGCAATGGGATCGGGCTGGCGCGGCTCGATGACGATGGCGCCATACAGGCCGGTCTGTTCCTGGAAACCCGAATGGCTGTGATACCAATACGTGCCGCTTTGCCGCACGGCGAAGCGATACGTGAAGGTCTGGCCGGGGTCGATGCCGGCGAAGCTCAAGCCCGGCACGCCGTCCATCTCGGACGGCAGCAAGATGCCGTGCCAATGGATCGAGGTCTGCTCGCGCAGCCGATTGCTGACATGCAGCGTGACCGTGTCGCCTTCGCGCCAGCGCAATAGCGGCGCGGGCAACTGGCCGTTGACGGTGGTGGCGATGCGCGCGGCGCCGGTGAAGTTGACGGGCGTTTCGCCAATTTCCAGATGAAATTCGGTGCCACGCAGCTCGGTGACGGGCGCCGGCGCGGCCAGCGCGGCGCGCCAGCCGCCCAGCGACGCCAACGCGCCGCCGCCGGCCAGGCCTTGCACGAAACGGCGGCGGGACAGAGCCGCGCGCGGGCTGGCGGAATGCGGGGCGGGTCCGCCACGCGGCATAGCGTCTTTCACGAGAATCCTTGAGGGAGTGGCCGTGATGACACTTTAGGAAAGCGGCGGTGACCCGATCCTGTCGCCTAGATTACGTTTTTGTAATGTTCGGGGCTCGCGCGCCGGCGCCGCGCAGCGTGATGCCCACCACCGTGCCGTGCTCGTCGGATGCCGCATCCACGTCCCCGCCATGCATGCGGGCGATGGCGCGCACGATGGCCAGGCCCAGCCCGTGCCCTTCGCTGCGGGGCGCGCGGCTATGGCCCGACCGGAAGAAGCGGTCGAAGATGCGGGGCAGGTCGGCCGCGGGAATCGGCGTGCCGGGGTTGCTCACCTGCACCCGCGCCCCGTCCGCCGTGGGGGAGCAGGTCAGCACGATGTCGTGGCCGGCCGGGGTGGCCTTGATGGCGTTGGCGATCAGGTTGGCCAGCGCCCGGCGCACCAGCCCGGGGTTGGCGGCAACGGTAGCGTCGCCCTCACAGCGCAGATGTACGCCTTGCGCCTCCAGCATGGCCTCGTAATAGTCCGCCACGCGGCGCGCCTCGGCGGCCAGCGAAACCGGCGCCAGGTCGGCCGCCCGTTCGCCCCGGTCGGCGCGCGCCAGGAACAGCATGTCGTTGACCAGCGTTTTCAGGTCTTCCAGTTCTTCCAGATTCGATTCCAGCGCGTCGCGCAGTTCGGCGGCTTCGCGCGGCGAGGACAGCATGACCTGGGTGCCGTTGATCAGCGTGGCCAGCGGCGTGCGCAGCTCGTGCGCCACGTCGGCGTTGAAGCCTTCCATCTGCTGATAGGCCGCTTGCAGCCGCTCCAGCGTGCGGTTGAACGAGCGCACCAGTTCATGCAGTTCGCGGTCGGTGTCGGCCAGCGGCAGGCGTAGCGCCAGGTTGTCGGGCTGGATGCGCGCCGCCTGTTCTGACAGCCGCCGCGTCGGGGCCATGCTGCGGCGCACGGCCCAAGCGGCCAGCACCACGGTCGCGCCGACCCACAGCGCGCAGATCAGCACCAGCGCCGTGCCGTAGGCGTACAGGAATTGCGAACTGGTGCGCGTGCTGACGGCCACCGTCAACTGCGCGCCGGGCAGGATGCGGTCATTCATGGCGACGCGCAGGCCACGCATGCGGCCGCCGTCGGCGGTTTGCAGCACCACCTGCCTGCCGTCCACGCTCTCCAGGGTTTCGGGCGGCTGGCCTCCGTAGACGGCGTGCCCCTGCGCGTCCACGATCCAGATGCCCAACTGGCCCTGGCCCGCGCGCATTTCGTCGAAAGTGGCTGCCAGATCGTGCAGGCCGCTGGCGCTGTTCTGCATGTCGATCAGGTGGTCGATCAGTTCCAGCTTGCCGCTGACCTCGGTGATTTCCTGGCGCTCGACTTCGCGCTTGAGCGCCCAGAACAAGGTCGCACCGGCCAGGCTGGAAACCAGCAGCGCGATGGCGCCCAGCAGCAAGGTCAGCCGCGCCTGCATCGAGCGAATGCGGGGTGGCTTCATGGGCGGCTCGGGGTTGCGAGGTGTGCGACGGGTGCCGTGCGCATATTGGGCTTTGCCTCCGTCGGCTTCATGCAGCCGCCGTCATGCCGGCTGCGCCTGACCGCGAGACTCCAGCACGTACCCCATGCCGCGCACCGTGTGCAGCAGCTTGGTGTCGTAGGGATCGTCCAGCTTGCTGCGCAGGCGGCGCACCGCCACGTCGATGACGTTGGTGTCGCTGTCGAAATTCATGTCCCACACCTGCTCGGCCAGCGTGGTGCGCGACAGCACCTGCCCCTGGCGCCGCAGCAGCAGCGCCAGCAGGTTGAATTCCTTGGCGGTCAGATCCAGCCGTCGGCCGCCGCGCTGGGCGCGCCGGCTGGCCAGATCCAGTTCCAGGTCGGCCAGCCGCAGCAGCGTGGGCTCTTGCGCGCGGCCTCGGCGCAGCAGCGCCTGCACGCGGGCCAGCAATTCCGAAAAGGCAAAGGGTTTGACCAGGTAGTCGTCGGCGCCGCCTTCCAGGCCGCGCACCCGGTCTTCCACCGCGTCGCGCGCGGTCAGCATCAGGATGGGGGTGTTCTTGCGTGCGCGCACGGCGGCAAGGATGCCGAAGCCATCCACGCCGGGCAGCATCACGTCCAGCACGATCAGGTCATGCGCGCCTTCCAGCGCCAGGTGCAGACCGTCCACGCCATCGCGCGCCAGGTCCACGACATGGCTCTGTTCCGACAGACCCTTCTTCAGGTAGTCGGCCAGCTTGGGTTCGTCTTCGATGACCAGGATGCGCATGGCCGGAAATTTACCACCCGCACCGCCAGCGCGGCGCGGGGGGAGTCTCGTGGCGGCGGCCACGGCGATGCGGACGGCTAGGCGGCTTCGTCGACCGCGATGCGTTCGGGCGGGAAGCGCAGCGCGAACACGCTGCCCTTGCCCGGTTCGCTGGTGATCAGCAGTTCGGCGTCGTGGCGCATGGCGATGTGCTTGGTGATCGCCAGCCCCAACCCGGTGCCGCCCACGGCGCGCGAGCGGCCCCGGTCCACGCGGTAGAAGCGTTCGGTCAGGCGGGGCAGGTGACGCGCGGGGATGCCGATGCCGGTGTCTTGCACGCTGTAGCGCGCGCCGCCATCGGCTTCGCGTTCCCAGCGCACGGTGATCGTGCCGCCATCCGGCGTATAGCGCACCGCGTTGGTCAGCAGGTTGGACAGCGCCGAGGTCAGTTCGGTCTCGGCGCCCAGCACGTCCAGCGTGTCGTCGATATGCCATTGCAGCACGTGGCGGCCACCGGACAGCGCCTCGATCTGCTGGCGCGCCTTTTGCAGCAGCGCGCTCATATTGATGGCGCGCGGGTCGCTGCCGGGCGACGATTCCAGCGTAGACAGCGTCAACAGGTCTTCGACGATGGCCTGCATGCGCTGGGCCTGCTCGTGCATCATGTCGATGTACTGCGCCCGCTGCTCTTCGGGCAGCGCGTCGGCCGGCATGTCGCGCAGCGTCTCAAGAAAGCCCGCCAGCACGGTCAGCGGCGTGCGCAGTTCATGCGAGACGTTGGCGACGAAATCGCGGCGCGTCGTCTCCAGGCGTTCGATCTGCGTGACGTCGCGGGTGATGAGCAGGCGCTGATTGCTGGCATAGGCCGTCAGCTGCATCATCATCAGCCGTTCCTGGCCTTGCTGGCCCAGGCGCACGAGGATCGGTTCGGGCCAGGCCGAGCGATGCGCGTATTCCACGAACTCGGGAGCGCGCAGCAGATTCAGCAGGTTATGGCCGCGATCGGCGGGCAGGCGCAAGCCCAGATGCTGGCGCGCCATGCGGTTGCACCAGTCGATCTGGAAGTCTTCGTTCAGCGTGACCGCGCCGTCCGGCAGCGCCTGGGCGGCGGCCAGCATGCCTTGCATGGTGTCGCGGGTTTCGGTCAGTTCCCGCGCGCGGGCACGGGTGTAGCGGTAGAGCGGGGCGAGGATGTCGTCCCAGGGCCCGACGGAAGCGGGGGGCGAGGTGTCCGGGTGATTGGCCCAGTGGGACACCAGCGTCAGGCGCCAACTGCGCCATAACAGCATGGCGGCCAATGCCGTGCAAAGCACGATCCAGCCCGCCGGATCTCCGATGAGCCATTGCGCCAATAATGCAATCACCGCCCACAGGGCGACCAGGAAAAGAGTACGCAGCCAGATCATCGTGCGGCAGTTTTACCGCGTGGCGAGCTGTGCCGTAAACCGGTAACCGCTGCCGCGCACCGTTTCCACGTGCGCGTCATGGCCGCTGGGTTCCAGCGCCTTGCGCAGCCGGCGGATGTGGACGTCCACGGTGCGTTCTTCGACGAACACGTGGTCGCCCCAGACCTGATCCAGCAGTTGCGAGCGCGAGAACACGCGTTCGGGATGCGTCATGAAAAAGTGCAGCAGGCGGAATTCGGTGGGGCCGATCTGGAGCGACTGGCTGTTGCCGGACAGGCGGTGGGTGACCGGGTCCAGCTTCAGGCCGCCCACGTCGATGACGTCGTCGGTCAACTGCGGCGCGCGGCGGCGCAGCACGGCCTTGATGCGGGCCATCAGCTCCTTGGGCGAGAAGGGCTTGGTGATGTAGTCGTCGGCGCCGGCTTCCAGGCCGTCCACCTTGTCCTGCTCGGAACCCTTGGCGGTCAGCATGATGACCGGGACGGCGCGGGTGCGTTCGTCGTTGCGCAGCTTGCGCGCCATGGCAAGGCCGGATGTGCCGGGCAGCATCCAGTCAAGCAGTATCAAATCAGGGAGTTCGGCGCGAATGAGGGTCTGGGCCTGGTCGGCGTCGAAGGCGCGCAGCACCTTGTGCCCCGCGAAGGACAGGTTGACGGCGATCAGTTCCTGGATTGCGGGTTCGTCTTCGACGACGAGGATGGTGCTGGACATGGCGAATTTGACACGCTTCTGAGCGCCGGCGCGGCGCGAACATTGCGATAGTATGGCCGCAATATTTCAGGTATGTGACCGCGAGGGGCCGGCTGGACCGGCCGCCCGCCCTCCGGCCCGTGCCCGATAGGCTACCATTGCCACGATATATCGGGAATTCACCATGCAAAACCCCTCCGAATCGCAACATTCCGCGGACGGCAACGCCCAATCCACGCACTTTGGCTTTCAAACGGTGCCGGAAGGCGAAAAAGCCCGCAAGGTGGCCGAAGTCTTCCATTCGGTCGCGCAGCGCTATGACGTCATGAACGATTTCATGTCGGCCGGCCTGCACCGCGTCTGGAAAGCCTTCACCATCGGCCGCGCCGCCATCCGCCCCGGCATGAAGGTGCTGGATATCGCCGGCGGCACGGGCGACCTGGCCAAGGCGTTCGCCAAGCGGGCCGGCCCCACGGGCGAAGTCTGGCTCACCGACATCAACGATTCCATGCTGCGCGTGGGCCGTGACCGCATGACCGACGCGGGCCTGCTGCTGCCCACGGCCGTGTGCGACGCCGAACGCCTGCCGTTTCCCACGGGCTATTTCGACCGCGTCAGCGTGGCCTTCGGCCTGCGCAACATGACCCATAAAGACCGCGCGCTGGCCGAAATGGCGCGCGTGCTCAAGCCGGGCGGCAAGCTGCTGGTGCTGGAATTTTCTCGGGTGGCCAAGCCGCTGGCCCCCGCTTACGACTGGTATTCCTTCAATGTGCTGCCCTGGCTGGGCAAGAAGGTTGCCAACGACGAGGCCAGCTACCGTTATCTGGCCGAATCCATCCGCATGCATCCCGATCAGGAAACCCTGGCCGACATGCTGCGCAGCGCGGGGCTGGAACGGGTGCAGTACTTCAACCTGACCGCCGGCATCGCTGCCCTGCACGAGGGCGTGCGCCTGGCCTGAGCCCGGCGTGTCCACCGGATGAATTGCAGCCCCACGGGGAACTTGTGGGGCGGCATCTTGTCCGTTATTCTTACGACATTCAGATTACTGTAAGAAAAGTCGCGAATAGGTCCCGCTGTCCGTGGGACTCCTTGCTGCTCGGGGCAGCGGGGGCGCGAGTACGAGGGAGCAAACTCTATGACCAAATTCTGTCTTTCGCGGTTTGTCGCCGCGGCGCTCATCGCCGTTTCCGGCGCGGCGTTGGTAACGGCATCGTTTGATGCCGAAGCCCGTCGTGCTGGCGGCGGTAGCAGCGTCGGCCGTCAATCCTCCAATGTGACCCAGCAACGCCAGGCCACCACGCCGCCGGCCGCCGCCAACAATACGGCCGGCGCCACCGCCGCGCCGGCAGCCGCTGGCGCAGCCACGGCAGGCGCAGCGGGCGCGGCCGCCAAGAGCGGCGCCTCGCGCTGGCTTGGCCCCATCGCCGGCATCGCCGCTGGCCTGGGTATCGCCGCTTTGTTGTCCAGCATGGGTCTGTCGGGCGCGTTCGCCGAATTCCTCGGCTCCGCTCTGCTGATCGCCGCTGTCGTCTTCGCCGTCATGTTCATCATCCGCCGCCTGCGTGGCGCGGGTCCGCGCACGGCGACGCAAGGCGCGTTCAACGGCGCCAACAACGCGCCGGGCCAGCAACAGCAGCCGATGTGGCGTGAAGCGCTCAAGCCGACGGCTGCCGCCGCCCCGGCCGCCGCTGCCGCTGCCGCGCCGGTGGCGCCGCCAGCCGTGCTGCCCAAGGCTGGTGAAGACAACAACTGGTTCGTGCCCGGTGATTTCGACACGCCCAACTTCCTGAAGCAGGCCAAGGAGCAGTTCGTCCGCATCCAGGCCGTTTGGGACAGCGGCAGCACCGATGGCCTGCGCGACTTCCTGACCGATGACCTCATCACCGAGCTCAAGCCGCAACTGGCCGAGCGCGGCGCAGCGCCCAACAAGACCGAAGTGGTCCTGTTGAACGCCGAGATGCTGGGCATCGAAACCGTGTCCGACGGTCACCTGGCCAGCGTGCGCTTCTCCGGCATGCTGCGCGAGTCCCCGGGCGCCGAAGCCTTCCGCTTCGAGGAAGTCTGGAACCTGTTCAAGCCCGCCAATGGCGGCTGGCTCTTGGCCGGCATCCAACAGATCCCCGTGGATCTGGCCAGCTAAACGCTGTTTGACCGGGGCTCACCCTGTCCTCCGTTGCCGGATGCCGCCAGGCATCCGCTTGAACCGGCCCTACAGGGGCCGGTTTTTCCATGTCTCGTTGTACTAAACGCGGTGCCATCTAACCCGTTACACTCCCGATTTAGCCACTAATTCCGGCAACCCCTACTAGGCGTTGCAGACCCCCATGCTGCCTTTTTCCCTTTTGCCCACGCCCTCGCGAATGGCCGTCAGCGCGCTCAACGCCCTGTTGAAGCGCGAGGATTGGGCGCGCGAACGTCTTGCGCGTCATGCTGGCAAGACGGTGCGCTTCGCGCTGGGGGGATTCATGCTGGGCCTGACGATCGATAGCGAAGGCCTGGCCGCGCAGGCCGATCCGGCGGTGGTGCCGGATGTGACGCTGACGGTCTCGCCGGAAAAGCTGCCTTTGCCGCGCCTGGGCGCCGACCGCGAAACGCCCGATTTCGCCGAAGCCACGCATATTTCCGGCGACGCCGCGCTGGCCCAGGTCGTGGCCGACCTGTCCAAGCAATTGCGCTTCGATCCCGAAGATGCGCTGGCCCGCGTGGTGGGCGATATTGCCGCGCTGCGCCTCGTGGGTGGCGTTCGCGCCGCAACTGACGGTGCGCGCAACGCCGGCAAGCGCCTGGCTGAAAACGTATCGGAATACCTGGCTGAAGAAAGCGGCGTGCTGGTGGGCCGCCCGGCGCTGGAACAATGGCGCCTGGACCTGGCCGACCTGACCGCGCGCGCCGATGCCTTGGCGCGTTCGGCCACCGCCCTGCAAACCCGTCTGGCTACTGCCAGCGTGAAGCGGGGTGCCTGATTCATGTTTCCCCTGCTGCGCCTGCTTCGCATCATCGTCGTATCACTGCGTTATGGCCTGGATGAACTCGTACTTTCCAGCCTGAATCATCCGCTGGCCACCGGCCTGCTGCGCGTCATCCGCCTGGGCACGCGTCCGCGCCAGCCGCGCGGGCAGCGTCTGCGACTGGCGCTGGAATCGCTGGGCCCCATTTTCGTGAAGTTCGGCCAGGTGTTGTCCACCCGGCGCGACCTGATCCCGGCCGATATCGCCAACGAACTGGCCTTGCTGCAAGACCGGGTGCCGCCGTTCCCCTCGCTGCAGGCCGCCGCCTGCATCGAGGCCGCGCTGGGCGCGCCTCCTGAAAAGCTGTTCGCGCAGTTCGACGTGGACCCGGTTGCTTCCGCCTCGATCGCCCAGGTTCACTTCGCCGTGCTGCATGACGGCCGCGAAGTGGCGGTGAAAGTGCTGCGGCCCGGCATGCTGGGCATCATTGAAAAAGATCTGTCGCTGCTCAAGATCGTCGCGCGCATCATCGAGCGTCTGGGCGCCGATGGCCGTCGCCTGAAGCCGCGCGAAGTCGTGGCCGAGTTCGACAAATATCTGCACGACGAACTGGATCTGGTGCGCGAAGCGTCCAATTGCAGCCAGCTGCGCCGCAACTTCGGCCCCGAGTCCGGCCGGGGCGACATGCTGATCGTGCCCGAGGTCATCTGGGAATACACCGCGTCCACCGTCTTCACCATGCAGCGCATGTATGGCATGCCGGTGGGCCAGGTCGAGCGCATGCGCGAGGCCGGCATCGACATTCCGACGCTGGCGCGCACCGGCGTGGAGATCTTCTTCACGCAGGTGTTCACCGACGGCTTTTTCCACGCCGACATGCACCCCGGCAACATCTACGTGTCCGATCGCCCCGACACGCTGGGCAGCTACATCGCGCTGGACTTCGGTATCGTCGGGTCGCTGTCCGAATTCGACAAGAATTATCTGGCGCAGAATTTCCTGGCCTTCTTCCATCGTGATTACCGGCGCGTAGCGCAGTTGCACATCGAGTCGGGCTGGGTGCCCGCCGACACGCGCGAAGAAGAGCTTGAGGGCGCCGTGCGCGCCGTCTGCGAACCCTACTTTGACCGGCCGCTGTCCGAGATCTCGCTGGGGCAGGTCCTGCTCCGCCTGTTCCAGACGTCGCGCCGGTTCAATGTCGAGATCCAGCCGCAGCTGGTGCTGCTGCAAAAGACCTTGCTGAACGTCGAGGGTCTGGGCCGCCAGCTCGATCCCGACCTGGATCTCTGGAAGACTGCCAAGCCCTATCTGGAACGTTGGATGCGCCAACGTGTCGGAATCAAGGGGCTGCGTCAAAGCCTGGAAAAAGAAGCCGTGCAGTGGTCGCAGATGCTGCCGGCTTTGCCCAGGCTGGTCCATGACCACCTGAGCCGTCCGAACGTCTCGCCAGCGCTGCTGGCCGAGATGATTCACCTGCGGCGCGCCCAGGAGCAGAACAACCGGCTGGTTGCAGCGCTGGTTGGGGTAGTGGCTCTTGCGATCGGGGTCGCAATATGGGCCTTGACCCGATAGGCGGCGCGATGTTCTAGACCTACCCTGTCATGTTTCATTCATGAAACGGTCATCATAGCTTCGCGGGAAACGGCGAAAAATAGCGCTGCGGTGGATGAATGCAGCGCCACGCCGGAAAGACGCGCGCGCCATTCATTAATTTCTATCGCCCCACAAGCGGGACGAATACAAGGGCAGACCATGCTTTATCCTGAACTCTTCAAGACCATGGAAGCCGTGCGCTGGAACATGGCGCACGACATCCCCTGGGGAGATTTCGATCGCAGCAAGCTCTCGGACGAGCAAGCCAACACGATCAAGATGAACGCCATCACCGAATGGGCCGCGCTGCCGGCTACGGAGATGTTCCTGCGCGACAACCGTGGCGACAGCGACTTCTGCGCGTTCATGTCGGTGTGGTTCTTCGAAGAGCAAAAGCATTCGCTGGTGCTGATCGAATACCTGCGCCGTTTCCGCCCGGACCTGGTCCCGACCGAAGAAGAGCTGCACAACGTGCGCTTTGAATTCGACGCCGCGCCGGAACTGGAAACGCTGATGCTGCATTTCTGCGGCGAAATCCGCCTGAACCACTGGTATCGTCGCGCCGCCGAATGGCACACCGAGCCGGTCATCAAGGCCATCTACAAGACCGTCGCGCAGGACGAGGCCCGCCATGCTGGCGCCTACCTGCAATACATGCGCCGCGCGCTGCATGACCGCGGTCAGGACACCAGCGAACAGGCTCGCCTGGCGTTCTCGAAAATCGGCGTGCTGATGGCCTCGGCCGGCCGCACGCAGCAGGCGCTGCACCCGACCAACCTGCACGTCAACAAAGACCTGTTCCCCAACGACACGGTGCAATCGCGCCTGCCCGAGCCGGGCTGGCTGGAGCACTGGCTCGATACGCAGATCCGCTTTGACGGCATCTGGGAACAGAAGGTCGCCAGCCGCATCCTGCATATCCTGTCCAAGCTGATGGATCGCAGCTTTGAAACGGTGAAGGACCTGAACCGCTACCGCAAGGAAATGACGGCGCTGGTCGTTCCCAAGGAAAAGCAGATCATCCTGGGCGGCGCCTGATCGCAGGCGAGGCGGGCGCCGCATGGCTGCCCGCCGCAAGCGCTTTCGGGCGGTGGATGCGCAGATATAATCGCCGCATGTCCGCCGCCCGTTTTGAATCCAAAGTCCTGTCCCGCGACGAATGCGTCGCCGCCGTCGCCGCTGGCCGCCTGCCGCGTCCGCTGGTGTTCACCAACGGCGTGTTCGACATCCTGCATCGTGGCCACGCCACGTATCTGGACCAGGCCGCCCAACTGGGCGCCACGCTGGTGGTGGCCGTCAACACCGATGAATCGGTGCGCCGCCTGGGCAAGGGCGCCGAGCGTCCGCTGAACCGCATGGAAGACCGCGCCGCCTTGCTGGCTGCTTTGGGCTGTGTGACCGTTGTCACGTCATTTCACGAAGACACGCCCGAAGCGCTGATCGGCCAGATCAAGCCCGACCTGATCGTCAAGGGCGGCGACTACGACATGGAAAAGCTGCCCGAAACCGCGCTGGTCAAAAGCTGGGGCGGCCGTGCCGTGGCGATTCCGTTTGAGTTCGAGCGCTCGACGACAGCGCTGGTCAAGAAGATCCAGGGCAGTTGAAGCGCGGGCCCGAGCGGGCTGCTGGGTACAGAACCCCGACCTTGCACCGGGCATGACCCCGTAGCGGTTCGAGCCAACACCACGACCCCACATCCGGCGCGGTGCAATACCGCCCCTTGCCCTTAGCGCGGTTCGCGCAGCAATCGGTTGATCGCTTCCAGGTCCGTTTCGGCCAGGATGCCGCTGGTTGCCTTCAGACGCAGTCCCGACAGCACCGTGCTGTAGCGCGCCAGCGCCAGGTCGCGCTGCGTTGCATACAGCTGCTGCTGCGCGTTGAGCACGTCCAGGTTGATCCGCACGCCGACTTCATAGCCGGTGCGGTTGGCCTCGACGGCGGCGCGGCTGGATTTTTCGCCGGCTTCCAGCGCCTGGATGCGGGCCAGCCCGCTGGTGACGCCGGTGTAGTACTGGCGCGCGGCCTGGATGGCCTGGCGGCGCGCGGTTTCGAAGTCGTAGCGGGCCTTTTGTTCCAGCTGTACTTTTTCGGTCACCTGCGACGACACGCCGCCGCCGGAATACAGCGGGATGGACAGCACGATGCCCACGGTGCTGTCGATCGGTTTGCCCGGCGCCGCATTGCGCATGACGGCGTCGCTGGCGCTGCCGCTGGAGGCGCGCAGGTTCAAGGTGGGGTAGTGGCCGCTCTTGGCGATCTGGATTTCGCGGCCGGCGATGCGCGTCAGCAATTGCGCGCGCAGCACTTCCAGGCTGGACGACTCGGCTTGCGTGCTCCAGTCGTTCAGGCGGGCGGGCTGCGGCGAGGGCAGTTGCACGCCATAGGGCAGTTCGGCCAGCGCCCCTGGCGGGGATCCGATGATCTTGGCCAGCTCGTCGCGGCGCACATCCAGGTCGTTCTGCAAACGCAATTGCTGCGCCACCACCAGGTCGTAGCGCGCCTGCGCTTCATACGTGTCGGTGACGGTGGAGTTGCCCAGCTCGAAATTGCGCTTGGCCGATTCCAGCTGCCCGGCCACGGCGGCCTTCTCGGCCTCGGTCGCGGTCAGCGCGTCCTGCGCGTACAGCACGTTGAAATAGGCATCCGCCACGCGCAGCAGCAGGTCTTGATAGGCCTGCTGCAACTGCACTTCGACGTCGGCGACGATCAGCTTGGATTGCTCGTAGTTCTGCCAGCGGCCCCAATCGAACAGGGGCTGCGTCAGCGCCAGATCCCAGACGCCGCGTCCGCCGCTATACGCCACGCCCAGGCCGCGCGTGCTGCGGGTTTCCTGGTAGGCGCCACCGGCTTCGGCGGAGATCAGCGGCAGCAGCAGCGAACGCGCCTGCGGCTCTTTTTCCAGCCCGGCGCGGTAGTTGGCGCGGGCGGCGGCATAGGAGGGGTCATTGCCCAGTGCGGCTTGCCAGACCTGGATCAGGTTCTGCGCAAACGCGGGCGACGGACCGACGCTTGCGGCGCAGGTAAAAACCAGTAAAGCCGTAAGCAATCGGACGCGCATGATTTTCAACGATACGCCGGGCCGCCCCGGGGTGCGCTGGCCCGGAAAGGGCGCGGGCGAGGGGCGGCAGGGATAGGGTTTAGAACTTGAACTGCGAAACCGCGACGCCGCGTAGCGGCTTGATGACGGTTTCGAACAGGTTCACCGTTTCAAAGCTGGCGGCGGTGGTGCGGGTGATGCGACAGGCCGTCATGACAGGAGCCTGGCCCACGATCACGACCAGACGGCCGCCCACGCGCAATTGGTACTTGAGCGCGTCCGGCACAACCGGAACCGAGCCCGTCACCAGGATTGCGTCGTATTCGGTCGAGCCCCAGCCGTTGCGGGCGTCGCCGGTTTCGACCTTGACGTTGGTGACGTTGTTCATTTGCAGGTTTTGCTGCGCGAACGTCACGAGGCGGCTGTCGATTTCAACCGAGGTCACCTGTTGGGCCAGATAGCCCAGCAGCGCGGCCTGGTAGCCGGAACCGGTGCCGATTTCCAGCACGCAGTCGGATTTGGTCAATTGCAGTTCTTGCGCCAGACGTGCTTCGACCTTGGGGGCCAGCATGTTCTGACGGGTGTTGACCGCATTGATTTCAAGGGGCAGTTCCAGGTCGGAAAACGCCAAGGCGCGCAGGGCCGGCGGAACGAATTGTTCGCGGCGCACATCGAACAGCGCTTGCAGCACGTTGGCGTCCAGGACGCCCCACGGGCGGATCTGCTGTTCCACCATGTTGAAGCGGGCTTGTTCTACGTCGGGCAGGGTCGAAGCGTTCATGACGGTCAGGAAAAAACAGAGGAATCAGCCGACCATTGTACCGATTCGTAGCGTCCTGTGACGCCGCGCGTGCCAAGCCGTGGTTTCAGGCGCAATGACCCCGCCGGAAACGGTCGCGGCGCTTCGAAAAGCGCCG
This sequence comes from Achromobacter piechaudii NBRC 102461, assembly GCF_001571245.1. GTDB lineage: Bacteria > Pseudomonadota > Gammaproteobacteria > Burkholderiales > Burkholderiaceae_B > Achromobacter > Achromobacter piechaudii. The sequence goes on from NZ_BCTK01000007.1 coordinate 181,573, forward strand.
CGTTCGTCTGGCAAAACTGCTGTGAAAGGCTAGTCAGTTACCACCAGGCGTGGAAGTGATGGACCGGCCCGTGGCCCGATCCGACCGACAGGCGCTCGGCGTGGCGGATGGCCTCGGTCAGGTAGGCCTTGGCCCGGCGCGCGGCCTCTGGTACGTCCCCGATTTGTGGCAGCAACGCCGCCAGCGCCGCCGACAGGGTGCAACCCGTGCCGTGGGTGTTGACCGTTTCGATGCGGTGGCCCGGTAGTTCGATCATGCGGTCGCCGTCGTGCAGCAGGTCGATCGTTTCGTTGCCGGGCAGATGGCCGCCCTTGACCAGCACCCAGCGCTGGCCCGAATGCGCCAGCTTGTTGCGCAGGCGTTCGGCCACGCGCCGCATTTCCTTGACGGTTTCCACCGGCCGCTCTTCCAGCAGCACGCCGGCTTCGGGCAGATTGGGCGTCAGCATTGTGCACTGCGGCAGCAGCGCCTCGCGCATGGCGCCCACGGCGTCGTTCTCCAGCAGCAGGTCGCCGCTCTTGGCCACCATGACCGGGTCCAGCACCACGTGCGCCGGGGTCCATTTGGCCAGCTTTTCAGCCACCACTTCGATCACCGGGCGCTGGCCCAGCATGCCGATCTTGACCGCATCGATGCGCACGTCGGTGAACAGCGTGTCGATCTGCAAACCGACGAAGGCGGGCGGCACGGCCGAGATGCCGGTGACGCCCTGGGTGTTCTGCGCCGTCAACGCGGCGATGATGGCGCAACCGTAGGCGCCCAGCGCGCTCATGGCCTTGACGTCGGCCAGGATGCCGGCGCCGCCGGACGGGTCGACGCCGGCGATGGTCAGTGCGTTGGGAATGGGACGGGCGTTGCCGTCCTGCTGGCGCGAGCTCATTTCGCCGCGCCCGGGCCGGCGGTGATCAGCCCTTCGGTGGGCGAGCTGGGCGCGCCGCTGTACAGCTTCTTGGGCATGCGGCCGGCCAGGAAGGCTTCGCGGCCGGCTTCCACGCCCTTCTTCATGGCGCTGGCCATCAGGACGGGGTCGCGCGCGCCGGCGATGGCGGTGTTCATCAGCACGGCGTCGCAGCCCAGTTCCATGGCGATGGCGGCGTCCGAGGCGGTACCCACGCCAGCGTCCACCACGACCGGCACGCGCGCTTGGTCGATGATCAGGCGCAGATTCCACGGGTTCAGGATGCCCATGCCCGAGCCGATCAGCGAGGCCAGCGGCATTACCGCGACGGCGCCCATGTCTTCCAGCATGCGGCACTGGATGGGGTCGTCGGTGCAATAGACCATGACCTTGAAGCCTTCATCGACCAGCGTCTTGGTGGCCTTGAGGGTTTCGGGCATGTTGGGGAACAGCGTGTGCGGGTCGCCCAGCACTTCCAGCTTGACCAGGTCATGGCCGTCCAGCAGCTCGCGCGCCAGGCGCAGCGTGCGCACGGCGTCGTCGGCGCTGTAGCAGCCGGCCGTGTTGGGCAGCAGCGTGAACTTGGACGTCGGCACGTAGTCCAGCAGATTCGGCTCGCCCGCGTTCTGGCCGATATTGGTGCGGCGGATGGCGACGGTGACGATTTCCGTGCCGCTGGCGTCCAGCGCAGCGCGGGTCTGTTCAAAATCCTTGTACTTGCCGGTGCCGACGAGCAGGCGCGACGAGTAGGCGCGTCCGGCGATAGTGAGAGTGTCTTGTGTGGTCATGGCGGTGTTTCAAAGGGCGGGAGCGCGCAGCGATGCCCGCGGAGGCTGACTGATAGGCTTTTGCGAATGATAAAGCACGATGTCGCGCCGCATGCGCGACTGGCCCCCAAGCCGCGTTCCGTTTTTCAAGGAATGCGCAGGGTCCGGGCTGCGATCAGCGCAGCCGGTCCAGGTCGGCGCAAAGGGCTTCGGCGGCGTCGATCAGGCGGGGGCCCGGCCGATACAGCGCGTCCGCGTCCACACCGTACACATGACCCAGGCGCGCAGCCGGCAGCCCCAGCGCCTGCCACGCCGCCAGATTGCGCGCGGTGTCCTCGGGGCGGCTGACGCCCGCCAGCACTGCTTCGGGCCGCGCGGCCAGCACGCTTTCCAGGCCGACCTGCGGGGCCACGACCGGGGCCTGGCCGAAGACGTTCACGCCGCCGCACACGCGCAGCGCGTCGCCGACGATGCTGCTGTCGTTAAGCGTGTAGATCGGGTCCATGCCGGCCTGGACGAAGACGCGCACGGGCCGGCGTCCGGCGTAGCGCGCCGTCAGCGCGGCCAGGCGCTGACGCAACTGCGCGGCGGCCGGACGCGCAACCGCCTCGGTGCCGAACAGCACGCCCATGCGCTCGACGGCGTCGGGAATGGCGGCCAGCGTCAGCGGGTCGCTGTAGAACACCGGCACGCCCAGCTTGTCCATGACGCGCGTGAGCGGCTGGACGGCGGCGGGTTGCCACGCAATGAGCAGGTCGGGGCGCGCGGCGGCCACGCGCTCGGCATCGGGCTGCGTGCCGTCGCCTATGACGGGCACGCGGCGCACGGCGGGCGGGTAGTCGCTGCCGCGTATGGTGGCGGCCAGGTAGTCGCCCGCGCCGGCCGCGTAAACCAGCTCGGTGGCGTGTGGGGCCAGCGTCACGGCGCGGCGCGCGGGGGCGGCCAATGACACCGTGCGTCCCCGGTCGTCCCGCACGTTGATGGGGGCGTTCGTGGCGGCAACGGCCGCCGTCTGGCCCGGCGCGTCCGATGCGGCGATAGCCGGAGCCAGCAGCACGCCCGGGGCCAGTAACAGCCCCAGGGCAATGCGAATCGATGCAGAAGCAAAGGTCATGCAGGGGCCGATATGGTCAGCGAAGTACGCCGACTATATCGGATGTCCGCGATCAATAGCGCAGCGTGAGCGACGCGTAGAAATTGCGGCCCGGCGCCGGGTACAGGTTGTAGTTGGCGACGGGGCCCAGCATTTCGAACGACGCGTTGCCGCCCCGGATGCCGTAGGTGGCGTACTGGCGATCGAAGATGTTGTTCACGCCGATGGCGCCTTCGACGTTGCGCGTGAACTTGTACGCGACCTTCGTGTTGAACAGCACGTAAGCATCCAGCTCCTTGTCGAACTGGTTGGCCTGGTCGTTGTCCATGCGCGACTTGCCGACGTACTGCGCCGACACGTTCCACAGGAACGCATCGGTGGGGCGCCAGGTCACGCCGGCGTTGGCCAGCCACTTGGGCGCCAGCGGCACGGTCTTGCCGGCCAGGTCCACGCCTGCGTAGGTGCCCGAGCGGAATTGCGCTTCCATCCAGGTCAGGTTGGCGTCCAGCGTCACGCTGCTGGACAGGGCGGTGCGGCCTTCCAGTTCGATGCCTTGGCGGCGGGTCGGATCCAGGTTGGTGTTGGCGCCGGTGCCCGGGCCCCACATGCCGTCGGCCAGCGGGTTGTACTGGATCTCGTTGGTCAGGTCATAACGGAAGTACGACAGGCGCGCGCTGCTGGCGGCCGATTGCCACGTCACGCCGATTTCCTTGTCGGTGGACGTCTGCGGCGCCAGCGGGCTTTGCACCGACAGCAGTTCGTCCGCGTTTGGCAGGCGGAAGCTGCGGCCCACCTTGCCGTACACGCCGAAGCCGGCAGCCAGTTCCTGGCGCACGCCCAGTTGCCACGCGGTCAGGTGGTTGCTGCGGTCGGATGCCGTGCCCGAACCGCTCAGGACGTCCAGGTCGTCCGAGGCGTACTGGCGGCGCACGCCGGCCGTCACGGTGGTGCTGTCGGTCGCGCGGATCTGGCCTTCGGCGAACAGGCCGTATTGGTGCTGGCGGGATTGCCACTTCGACGGTTCGAAGTCGTAGTAGGCATTCTGGTCGGCGGTGGTCTTCGATTCCTGTGCATCGGCGCCGAACACCAGGCTGTGGCCGCCGTTGATCGGCAGGCGATAGCGCACGCTGGCGACGTTCTCTTCCAGCTTCTGGTCGCGCAGGATGTCGCCAAAGCCGTCATAGGTCAGGCCGTTCAGCTTTTTCTCGCGCGTGGACAGATCGGCGTACAGCATGCCCACGCCAATGGCTTGCTCTACTTGCAGGCCGAACGTGGTCGAGGTCGTCTTGACGAAGTCCAGATCGTTCTTCGCGCCGCGCGGGTCGTCTTCGAATTGGTTCACGCCGGTCGACGGGCTGATCAGGCGCGGGCCGGGCAATTCCAGCTTCTGCGTGGTCGTGCGGCCGTACAGGCGGATCGAGCCATCGTCATGGCGCAGCGTGATGCCGCCGCCGCCGCCTTCGCGGCGCTCGCCGCTGTGGTCGCGATAGCCGTCCGTATGCAGCGACTGCATGTAGGCGTCGACGCCGACCTTCTGGTTGTTCAGGGCGACCGCTGCGTCGTACTGGCGCAGGCCGTAGCTGCCGAACGTGGCGGTGGCGCGGGCGGTGACCGGTTCCTTCGAGAAATCGGACTTGGTGATGATGTTGATCACGCCGCCGGTCGTGCCGCCGCCGTATTGCACCGAGCCGCTGCCGCGCACGATTTCCACGCGTTCCACCTGGTCCAGCGGCACCACGCCCAGGCTGGGCGCCGACAGGTCGTTGGTGTTCTGCTTGACGCCGTCGATCATGATCAGCGTGTTGCTCGCGCCGGTCAGGCCAAAGCCGCGCAGGTCGACGATGGCGTTGTCGCTGGAGCTGCTGGTGTTGATCAGGTTGATGCCGGCCTGGGTCGATAGCAGGTCCTGCATGGTGCGGGCGCTGCTGGCGGCGATGTCCTGGGCGGTGATCACCGAAATGGACACCGGCAGCGTGCGGCCGTCGGTCGGCACGCGCTGGGCGGTGACGGTGACCGTATCGAGTTCGGGAGCGGTGGAGGCAGCTTGCTGGGCGGCGGCGATGGCCGGAGCGGTACAGAGCAGGGCGCCGGCGTAACGCCGGATGGAGCGGGCTTTCATCTACATAACCTCGGTGCGACCCGCGACCCCGCAGGCCAATCACGATGGGAGGACGTCCGCGCGCCCCGGCAAACCATGGCGGGCATGGCGCGGCGGCGGTGGACTTCCTGACGAGCGAACTGGCCGGTATCGGGCTGCCATGGCGCCAGAGGCGCGCATGGGGACCGTTGCGGGGGCAGCACAGGCTGGACGCGGGGCTTGCCAGCCGCCTTGTGGGCGGCGCGGCGGCCCGGGCGGGCGTCTTCCTGTTTCCCGTTTACCTTTCGCACGCGGCGGCAAGTGTTGCGTTCTTGCCAGCCTGATGCGCCGAAAGCACCGGTTCGGGGCCGAAACTGTATCACCCGAGGGCGCGAGAGACCCCGTTTTGTTACGATCAGGGCTTGTTTTTTCGGCGTTTTTCGCTTTTTAGCCACATCCGCGCCGCCGTTGGCCAACTTTATCCGGACCTGCCCGTGTCGTATCCCCGCCTGCCGTACCCGCCCGAAGCCTATACCCACGGCGGCGATTTCGCCCGCCTGCTGGGCAAGCGCATCCTGATTCTGGACGGCGCCATGGGCACCATGATCCAGCGCTACAAGCTGGGCGAGGCCGATTTCCGGGGCGAGCGTTTCAAAGACCACGGCAAGGACGTCAAGGGCAACAACGAGCTGCTGTCGCTGGTGCGTCCGGACGTCATCTCCGAGATCCATCGGCAATATCTGGAAGCCGGCGCGGACGTCATCGAGACCAACACCTTTGGCGCCACCACCATCGCGCAGGGCGATTACGATCTGCCCGAGCTGGCCTACGAACTGAACCTCGTGTCCGCAAAGCTTGCGCGCGAGGCCTGTGAGGCCTACAGCACGCCGGACAAGCCGCGCTTTGTCGCCGGCGCGTTGGGCCCGCAGCCCAAGACCGCATCGATCTCGCCCGACGTGAACGATCCGGGCGCGCGCAACGTCACGTTCGACGAATTGCGCGTGGCGTACATCGAGCAGCTGAACGGCCTGCTGGACGGCGGCATCGACATCGTCCTGATCGAAACCATCTTCGACACGCTGAACGCCAAGGCGGCCATTTTCGCCACTGAAGAAGTGTTCGAAGCGCGCGGCATCCGCCTGCCGGTGATGATTTCCGGCACGGTGACCGACGCGTCGGGCCGCATTCTGTCGGGCCAGACGGTCGAGGCATTCTGGAATTCCGTGCGCCACGCGCGCCCGGTCACCATCGGCCTGAACTGCGCACTGGGCGCGGCGCTGATGCGCCCCTACGTGGCCGAACTGTCAAAGATCTGCGACACCTACGTCTGCGTGTATCCCAATGCCGGCCTGCCCAATCCGATGGCCGAAACCGGCTTTGACGAAACGCCGGCCGACACCTCGGCGCTGCTTGAGGAATTTGCCCGCGCCGGCCTGGTGAACATGTCGGGCGGCTGTTGCGGCACCACGCCTGACCACATCCGCGCCATCGCCGACAAGGTCACGTCGCTGACGCCGCGCGTCGTGCCCGACATTCCGGTCAAGACCCGCCTGTCCGGCCTGGAGCCGCTCAACATCGACGAAGACACGCTGTACGTCAACGTGGGCGAACGCACCAACGTGACGGGCAGCAAGATGTTCGCCCGTCTGATCCGCGAGGAAAAGTACGACGAGGCGCTGGCCGTGGCCCGCCAGCAGGTCGAGAACGGCGCGCAGATCATCGACATCAACATGGACGAAGCCATGCTGGATTCGGTGGCCTGCATGCACCGCTTCCTGAACCTGATCGCGTCGGAACCCGACATCGCGCGCGTGCCGGTCATGATCGACAGCTCGAAATGGGAAGTCATCGAAACCGGCCTGAAGTGCGTGCAGGGCAAGGCGGTGGTGAACTCCATTTCCATGAAGGAAGGGCTGGAGCCCTTCCGCCATCATGCGCGCCTGTGCCGCCGCTACGGCGCGGCCGTGGTCGTCATGGCCTTTGACGAACTCGGCCAGGCCGATACGCTGGAGCGCCGCAAGGAAATCTGCGGACGCGCCTACAAGATCCTGGTCGAAGAAGAAGGCTTCCCGCCGGAAGACATCATCTTCGACCCGAACGTATTCGCGGTCGCCACCGGCATCGACGAACACAACCACTACGCCGTGGACTTCATCGAAGGCACGCGCTGGATCCGCGAGAACCTGCCGCACGCCCGCATTTCCGGCGGCGTGTCCAACGTCAGCTTCTCGTTCCGCGGCAACGAGCCGATGCGCGAAGCCATCCATACCGTGTTCCTGTATTACGCGGTCAAGGAAGGCATGACGATGGGCATCGTCAACGCCGGCCAGCTTGGCGTGTACGCCGACCTGGATCCCAAGCTGCGCGACCTGGTCGAAGACGTGGTGCTGGACCGCCCCGAGCCCGTCGGCAAGACGGACCCGGACGACGAACGCACGCCCACCGAACGCCTGGTGCAATTCGCCGACAGCGTGAAGGGCTCCGGCGCCAAGCGCGAAGAAGACCTGACCTGGCGCAAAGCAGAGGTCGAACAGCGCCTGTCGCACGCGCTGGTCCACGGCATCACCACCTTCATCGTCGAAGACACCGAAGAAGTGCGCCAGAAGATCGCCGATCGGGGCGGGCGTCCCATCGAGGTCATCGAAGGCCCGCTCATGGACGGCATGAACGTCGTGGGCGACCTGTTTGGCGAAGGCAAGATGTTCCTGCCGCAAGTGGTGAAGTCCGCGCGCGTCATGAAGCAGGCCGTGGCCCACCTGATTCCCTTCATCGAAGAAGAAAAGCGCCAGATCGCGGCCGCTGGCGGCGATGTGCGCGCCAAGGGCAAGATCGTCATCGCCACCGTCAAGGGCGACGTGCACGACATCGGCAAGAACATCGTGTCGGTGGTCCTGCAATGCAATAACTTCGAAGTCGTGAACATGGGCGTGATGGTGCCCTGCGCGCAGATCCTGGAAAAGGCCAAGGAAGAAAACGCCGACATCGTCGGCCTGTCCGGCCTGATCACGCCCAGCCTGGAAGAGATGGCTTACGTGGCCAGCGAGATGCAGCGCGACGAGTACTTCCGCAGCCGCAAGCTGCCGCTGATGATCGGCGGGGCCACCACCAGCCGCGTGCACACTGCTGTGAAGATCGCGCCCAACTATGAAGGCCCGGTCATCTATGTGCCCGACGCCAGCCGCTCGGTGGGCGTGGCCACCAACCTGATGTCGGATCAGTCCGAAACGTACCTGGCCGAGCTGGCCCAGGATTACGAAGACGTCCGCCGCCGTCACGCCAACCGCAAGGCCACGCCGATCCTGCCGCTGGCGGACGCGCGCGCCTCGCGCCCGGTGATCGACTGGGACAACTACACGCCGCCGCGCCCCAAATTCATCGGCCGCCGCACGTTCAAGAGCTACGACCTGGCCGAGATCGCGAAGTACGTGGACTGGGGTCCGTTCTTCCAGACCTGGAGCCTGTTCGGCCCGTTCCCCGCCATCCTGGACGACAAGGTCGTGGGCGAGCAGGCGCGCAAGGTGTATGCGGACGGCCTGGCCATGATGAAGCGCATCATCGAAGGCCGCTGGCTGACCGCCAACGGCGTGGTGGGCTTCTACCCGGCCAACAGCGTCAACGACGAAGACATCGAAATCTACAAGGACGAAACGCGCAGCGAAGTGCTGTTCACGTATCGCAACCTGCGCCAGCAGGGCGCCAAGCGCGAAGGCGTCAGCAACAAGTCGCTGTCGGACTTCATCGCGCCCAAGTCTTCCGGCAAGCTCGATTACATCGGCATGTTCGCCGTCACGGCCGGCATCGGCATCGAGAAAAAGGAAGCGGAATTCGAGAAGGCGCTGGATGACTATTCCAGCATCATGCTCAAGTCCCTGGCCGACCGGCTGGCCGAAGGCTTCGCCGAATGCCTGCATGCCCGCGTGCGCCAGGACCTGTGGGGCTACGCGCCCGACGAGGCCCTGTCCAACGAGGACATGATCGCCGAGAAGTACGTCGGCATCCGCCCCGCGCCGGGCTATCCGGCCTGCCCGGAACACGTGGTCAAGTCCGACATGTTCCGCGTGCTGGACGGCGCGGACATCGGCATGATGCTGACCGACAGCTACGCCATGTACCCGGCTTCAAGCGTCTCGGGCTTCTACTTCAGTCACCCGCAATCGCAGTACTTCAACGTGGGCGTGATTGGCGAAGACCAGCTTCTGGACTACGCCAAGCGAAGCGGCCGCAGCATCGAAGACCTGAAGCGCACGCTGGCGCCCAACCTGGGGTAAGGCGCGCGGCCCGCGCCTAGCGCGCGGGCGCTTTCAGACGGCCGAGGATCTGTTCGATCATCAGCCCGATCGCCAGCACCTTGCGATCCTCACCCGGCAGACCATCAACTTCCAACCCGACCGGCAGGCCGATATCGCACAGGCCGGCCGGCACGCTCAGGCCCGGCAGGCCCGCGTTGCTGCCGGGATCGACGTTGCGGGCCAGGCGGCTGAACGCCTCGAAGCTGCTGGCTTCGGGCGTGGCCGCCATCGGCAGGATGGGCAGCGTGGGAAACAGCAGGCCGTCCAGTTTGTGCGCGTCGAAAGCGCGGTGGTAGACAGCGATCAGCGCGTCGCGCTGTTCGGCGATCACGCGTTCGTACAGCGGTTGCAGCGCCAGCACCTGGCCGTCCGGCAGAGGCAGCACGCCGGGCACGATCAGGCCGTCGAAGATGGCCTTGACGTCGGGGCTGGATATCTGCGCGACCACTTCTTCAAAGCTCATGCCCGTGTCGTAGCGGCGCAGATAGTCCGTCAGGTCGGGCTTTTGCTCGTACAGGCATAGCGGCAACCCTACTGCCGCGTTCGCGGCCGGCAAGTCGGGCATGTCGATGTCGATCAACTGCACTCCCGCATCGCGCAGGCGCGTCAATGCCGCCTGCACCGTATCGCGCACCTGCGGATCCAGATCCGCCCAGAAATAGCCGGGCAGGCCCAGACGTACCTGGGCGGCGGGCAGGGCGGCTAGCGGCGCGGCATCATTCGCCAGCACCGCGTCCAGCAGCACGATGTCCTGCATGCTGTTGGCGATGGGTCCGGGCGTGTCGCGCGTGTGCGAGATCGGCGTGATGCCCGCGCCGTCGTAGCGCCCCACGGACGGCCGAAAGCCGATGGCGCCATTGACACTGGCGGGCAGGCGCACCGATGCGCCCGTGTCGGTGCCCAGCGCGGCGGGCGCAAGACGGGCGCCCACGGCCGCGCCGCTGCCCGATGACGAACCGCCAGCGATGCGGGTGGGATCGTAGGCGTTGCGCGTGCCGCCGCCCAAGGGGCCTGGAAAGGCCGTGTTGTAGCCGGACACGCCAAAGGCAAGCTCGTGCATGTTGGTCTTGCCTACGATGACGGCGCCTGCCTCGCGCAGCCGCTGCACCACGGGCGCGTCCTGGACCGGGCGGAACGATTTCAGGGCAGGGGTGCCGGCCGTGTTGGGCAGGCCGGCCACGTGGATGTTGTCCTTGATGGCGATGGGCACGCCGCCCAGCGGCAGCGACATGCCGCCCGCCTTGCCGGGGCGCGCATCGAACGCGCGCGCCTGGGCCAGCGCGCCTTCACGGTCCACGGTGATGAAGGCGTTGAGCGCCGCATGGGCGTCGATGCGATCCAGGCAGGCTTGCGTCAGGGCCTCGCTGGTCACGCGCCCCGCGTGGATTTGCTCGGCCGCCTGCGCCACGGTCAGGTCGGTCAGGGCCGCCGCGCCCGCGATGCCGGTGGCGGAAGTGGCGGACGAGGGCGTTTGCTGCGTGTCGGACATGGCGCTTGTTCCTTACCTGCGTGGTGTCGATGGAGCCGCCATCTATACCGTGATCACGGCGGCGCTGTCGAGCGCCGGCCAGCATGAGCCGGCTGTGCCATGGTTTACCACCTCGATAGTGGTAAACCATGATGGTCGAAATTGGTAAACCACCTATGATTTGGTCTAACCACTTTTGAACTCCATGACACTGCAACTGATCCCCAAACTCGAAGAGCCGGCCAGCAAGCCGGTGGCGGACCGCGCCTATGTGCGCCTGGCCGCGCAAATCCAGGCGCTGGTCGCCCAAGGCGAATTCGCCGTCGGCAAGCGCTTGCCGGCCGAGCGCGCACTGGCCGAACGCTTCGACGTCAGCCGTACCGCGCTGCGCGAAGCCATCATCGCGCTGGAAATTTCCGGGGTGGTCGAAGTGCGGGGCGGGTCGGGCATCTACGTCTGTGAACCCAAGCCGGGCGTTGCGCGGCTGCCCGGCGCGCAGGAAGCCGGGGCAGGGCCTTTCGAATTGCTGCGGGCACGCTGCCTGATCGAATCCGAAATCGCCGCGCTCGCGGCCACCACGCGCAACGACGCCGACCTGGACCGCATCTTTGAAGCGTTGACGACGATGCGCGAACAGATGATGGACAAGGTCGCCAACGAAGAGGCCGACCGCCGCTTTCATCTGTATATCGCGCAGTCCACCGGCAACAGCGTGCTGCTGGCCACGGTGACGTCAATGTGGGATCAGGCTCAAGGCCCGATCTGGGAAAAGATAGAACAGCATTTTCATTCGCAGCAATTGCGCCATGCCTCGCAGGAAGACCATCAGCGCATCTTCAGCGCGCTGGTCGCCGGCGATGCGCAGGCGGCCCGGCAGGCGATGCGCGCTCACCTTGAACGCGTCATCGGTGAATTCGCGCAGGGGTGGCGATAGCAGCGATACATGCAGTGCCCCAGGCGGCCCCCGGCAGAGCGCGGAAGATAACCGCGCCGCGGACCAGGGCCTAACAAGATCAGGAGACAAGCAATGCAGCAGCAGGACAAGGGGAACGGCACGCTGGCCCGCTGGGCAGCGGCCGCGATGCTGGCGGTGTCGATGCAGGCCGGCGCACAGACCGCCGCGCCCGCGCCCGGGCAAAGCCCGCGCGTTGACGCCATACGCAAGGCGGGTGAATTGCGCGTGGGCGTGCTGCAAAACGCGCCTTGGCTGATCCAGGACGTGTCAGGCAAAAGCGACGAGGCCTGGAGCGGACCCGCCTGGCTGCTGGCCAAGGAATATGCGCGCCAATTGGGCGTGAAGTTGACCGCCATCCCCGTTTCGCACGAGACCAAGGTGCCCGTGCTGGCGGCCAATCAGGTCGACATGACCATCAGCCCCCTGGCCGAAACCGCCGACCGCTTGAAGGTCGTGGACTTCGTGCTGTATTCCGCGACCAGCGTGTGCATGTTCGGCCGCGCCGGCAACGACAAGCTGGCCAGCGTCAAATCGGTCGACGACCTGAATCAGCCCGGCATCACCATCGCCTACTTCACCGGCGGGGCCGAAGAGGCCTGGGTGAAGGAACGCTTTCCCAAGGCGAAGCTGCGCGCCGTCGCCAATTCGGGCGCCACCGCGCCCATCGAAGAAATCATGGCCAAGCGCGCCGACGCCGCGCCGATCAACCGCGTGCCGTGGGTGGGCCTGAACCACAAGGTGCGCGGCCTGGTGGTGTTTCCGGCCGAAGCCAATTGCCAGCAAAGCACTGAAAAGGCTTCGCCCGTGGGCCTGGCGGTGGACAAGAACCAACCTGAATACCTGGCCTGGCTGCGGCAAGTGGCGGTGGCGATGAAGCCCCAACTGCTGGCCGACGAAACCCGCATCATCGAGCAGACCCGGTAGGCCGTCCGGCCTTACTCCAAGCGACTCTTTTCCCGCACGCGACCGACGCGTGCCCCTCTGGCGAACCCGCCGGCGCCTGCGCGCGCCGGTACCCGTCGCGCCGCCTCTTTGCGCACGCGCCCGGATTCGATTTTCTTCAAGGAGACTTTGCATGCCGTCCCGCTTCCCTTCGCGCCTTGGCGCCGCCCGTCTGTTCCTGACCGCCGCGATGCTGGCGGGCGTGGCGTCCGCCCAGGCGCAGACCCCGCCCGCGCCCGGTGAGAGCGCCCGCGTGGACGCCATCCGCAAAGCTGGCGTGCTGCGCGTGGGCGTGGTCAACAACCCGCCCTGGCTGGTGCAGAACACCAGCGGTTCCGGCGAACCGTGGATGGGATCGTCATGGACGCTGGGCAAGGAATTCGCGCAATTGCTGGGCGTGAAGGTCGTGCCCGTGCAGGTCAGCCACGAAACCAAGGTGCCCGCGCTGATCGCCAACCAGATGGACATCATGATCGGGCCGCTGAATGAAAACGCCGAGCGCGCCAAGATCATCGACTTCGTCACGTTCTCAAGTACCAGCGTGTGCATGTTCGGCCTGGCGTCGAACCCCAAGTTCACCAGCGCCACCAAGGTCGAAGATTTCAACCAGCCCGGCATCACGATGGCCTACTTCTCTGGCGCGGGCGAAGAGCCGCTGGTGCGCGAACATTTTTCCAATGCGAAGTTGCGCGGCGTCACCAACTCCGGTTCGGTTGCGCCGATCGAGGAAGTGCTGGCCGGCCGTTCCGACGTGGCGCCGCTGAACCGCATGCTGTGGCCCAACATCAGCAAGAAGGTGAAGGGGCTGGCGGTCTTTCCGAAGGAAAACGATTGCCAGGACAGCAAGATCTTTGAAATCAAGGCGGGCATGGGCGTGGCGAAGAACCAGCCCGTGTACCTGGACTGGCTGCGCAAAGTCGAAGCGCGACTGCACCCCGAGCTGGCGGCCGAAGAAGTCCGCATGACCCAAACCCTGAAATGAGCACACAACCATGTTGAATTGCGCAATTCATGGCGCCCAGGACCTGCGCCTGATCGAACAAGCGCCCGAACCATTGGGCGCAACGCAGGTAAGGGTGGGCGTCAAGGCCGTGGGCATCTGCGGCTCCGACCTGCACTATTACCGGCACGGCAAGGTGGGCGACTTCGTCATCCGCGAACCGCTGACCCCCGGGCACGAGGCCTCGGGCCAGGTGCTTGAGGTGGGCAAGGCCGTCACCAACGTCAAGCCGGGCGACCGCGTGGCGCTGGACCCGGCGCGCACCTGCGGCGTGTGCCGCTATTGCCGCCAGGGCGATTCCAACCATTGCGAAGCGGTGCACTTCTTTGGCAGCGCCAGCCGCTATCCGCACATGCAGGGCGCGATGCGCGAGCAGGTGGTGGTCGAGGCCAAGCAATGCCTGCCCGTGCCCGATGGCCTGTCATTCGAACTCGCCGCCTTTGGCGAACCGCTGGCCGTGGCCCTGCACGCGGTGCGCAGCGCTGGCAGCCTGTTGGGTAAGTCGGTGATGGTGGTGGGCGCGGGCCCGATTGGCGCGCTGATCCTGATGGCGGCGCGGCTGGCGGGGGCGAGCCAGGTGACGGTGGTGGACATCGTCGATGAGACGCTGGCCACCTGCGCGCGCGTGGGCGCCACGCGCACCATCAACGCGGCCACGGACCCCGCCGCCATCGACGCCTTGGCGGCGGGCAAGGGCACGCTCGACGTGTGCTTCGAAGCCTCGGGCAATTACGCCGGGCTGGCCAACTGCATACGCACGACGCGGCCGCGCGGGGTGATCGTCACCGTGGGCACCCTGAGCGGCAGCAGCGAGCAATGCCCCTTCAACCAGATCATGGTCAAGAGCCTGTCGGTGATCGGCAGCTTCCGCTTTGTCGACGAATACGCCTGGGCCGTGGATTACCTGAGCCGGGGCGTCCTGGATGTGTCGCCGCTCCTGACGGCGGCGGTGCCCGTGCAACAGGTGCATGACGCGTTCGCGTTGGCCGCCGACCGGCACAAGGCGATGAAAGTGATGGTGACGTTCTGATGCGCCGCTCGTTGCTCGCGTTCTAGCTCACGGAGCCTGACATGGAATTCGATTTTTCCCCCATCGTCGAGAACTGGCGATTCTTTGCCGGCGGCCTGGGTATCACCATCGCACTGAGCGCCATCACCGCCGTGTCCAGCATCCTCTTGGGCCTGGTGATTGCGCTGTTGCGCCTGTACGGCCCGCGTTGGCTGCGCATGGCGCTGGTGTTCTACATCGACAGCATGCGCGCCATACCGGTGCTGGTGGTGCTGGTGTGGATCTACTTCGCGTTTCCCCTGCTGGCGGGCGTTAACTTCGCGCCATTCTGGGCGGCGCTGGTGGCCCTGACGCTGCACATCGCGGCCTATTCGGCCGAGGTGATACGCGCCGGCATCGAATCGGTGCGGCCCGGCCAGATGCGCGCGGGGCTGGCGCTGGGCATGTCGCGCGCCCAGGCGCTGCGCAAGATCATTCTGCCGCAAGCCACCATCCGCATGCTGCCGGCCTTCGGGTCCGTGCTGACGGTAGCCATCAAGGACACGGCAATCGCCACCGTGATCGCGGTGCCCGAACTCATGCACAAGGCCGAGACGATCGCGGGGCAGAGCTATCGGCCCATTGAAGTCTTCACGGCGGTGATCGTCGCGTACTTCGTGATCCTGTTTCCGGTCACGCGCGGCGTCGATCGGCTTTATCAACGCTACGCACACCTGGGGCGGTCATGAATCTGGACTGGGGAATCATCTGGGATTCGCGCGACGTGCTGCTGCAGGGCGCGGCGATGACCATCATGCTGACGGTCGTCACGATGCTGCTGGCCGTGCCTGGCGGCATTGTGCTGGCGCTGATGCGGCTGTCGTCCAACCGCATCGCCAACGGCATCGCGGTGGCCATCGTGGAATTCTTTCGCAACCTGCCGCTGATCCTCGTGATCTATTGGGCCTTCTACGTGATGCCGATGGCGCTGGACGTCCAGTTCTCGGCGCTATCGACCGCGCTGGTCGCGCTGGTGCTGAACGTGTCCGCCTACAACTCCGAGACGTTTCGTGCCGGCATCAACTCCATCCGCAAGGGCCAGATGGAGGCCGCGCTGGCGATGGGCATGTCGCGCCATCAGGCGATGTTCAAGGTGCTGATCCCGCAGGCCGCGCGCCGCATCCTGCCGGTGCTGGCCAGCACGTGGATCTCGCTGTTCAAGGATACGTCGCTGGTGTCGGTGATCGCCGTGAGCGAACTGGCGTACGCGTCGATGCAGGTGCGCGCGCAGAGTTTTCGCGTGCTGGAAATGCTGACCGCGATGGCGGTGATCTATTGGCTGATGGGCTATCCGCAGGCCAAGCTGGTCGACTGGATTCATCGCAAATACGGAGTCAAGGAATGAACGACATGATCCTGGAACATGCGCCGGCCGCAAGCGCCGCGCGCAAGGGCGCCGACCAGCCGCCCGTGCTGGTCTACGAACACGTGCGCAAGGTGTATGGCGATTTCGTCGCGCTGAACGATGTGTCGTTGCAAGTGAACAAGGGCGAAGTGATGTGCCTTATCGGGCCGTCCGGCTCGGGTAAGTCGACCCTTCTGCGCTGCACCAACGCGCTGGAAAAGCTGGATGGCGGCCGCGTGCTGCTCGACGGCGTGGCGCTGCCGGAATCGGAATCCGAGGTGCGCCGGGTGCGCCAGCGCATGGGCATGGTGTTCCAGAGCTTCGAGCTTTTTCCACACAAGTCCGCGCTGGACAACGTGGCGATGGGGCCCATCACGGTGCTGGGCATGTCGCCCGAGGCGGCCCGCGCGCGCGCCATGGCGTTGCTGGAAAAGGTAGGCCTGGCCGCCAAGGCCGGCAACTTTCCCGCCAACCTGTCGGGCGGGCAGCAGCAGCGCGTGGCGATCGCCCGCGCGCTGGCGATGGAACCCGAAGTGATGCTGTTCGATGAGCCCACCTCGGCGCTCGACCCCGAAACCGTGGGCGAAGTGCTGAACGTGATGAAGAAGCTGGCGCAGGAAGGCATGACCATGATCGTTGTGACGCATGAAATGAGCTTTGCGCGGCGCGTGGCCAATTGGGTGGTGGTGTTCGAGAACGGCGCCATCCTCGAACAGGGCCCGCCCACGCAGATTTTCGACCACCCGCAAGTCGCCCGTACCCGGGACTTCCTCAGCCATCTGGGCTGGGAAGGCTAGGCTGCAAACTTAGAGCCGCTCTTAACGTCTCCTCGGAAAACCAAAATGAAAATTACGAATGCACGCGTGATCGTTTGTTCGCCGGGCCGCAACTTCGTGACCCTGAAAATAGAAACCGACCAGGGGCTGACCGGCATCGGCGATGCGACCCTGAACGGGCGCGAGCTGGCGGTGTCGGCGTATCTGACCGAGCATGTGATTCCCTGCCTGATCGGGCGCGATGCGCATCAGATCGAAGACATCTGGCAGTACCTGTACAAAGGTGCGTACTGGCGACGCGGCCCGGTCACGATGACCGCCATCGCCGCCGTCGATACCGCGCTGTGGGACCTGAAGGCCAAGGCGGCCGGCTTGCCGCTTTATCAGTTGCTGGGCGGCAAGAGCCGCAGCGGCGTCATGGTCTATGGCCACGCCAACGGCTCGGACATCGAGCACACGGTGGACGAAGTGCTGCGTTATGCCGACATGGGCTACCGCGCCATCCGCGCGCAAAGCGGCGTGCCGGGGCTGGACAAGGTCTATGGCGTGGGGCGCGGCAACCTGTTCTACGAACCCGCCGACGCCGACCTGCCCAGCGAACACGACTGGTCCACTGAAAAATACCTGCGCCACACGCCGCAGCTGTTTGAGCGGGTGCGTGAAAAGCTGGGCTTTGAACACCATCTGCTGCACGACGTGCATCACCGGCTGACGCCCATCGAGGCAGGGCGCTTGGGCAAATCGCTGGAACCCTACAACCTGTTCTGGATGGAAGACGCCACGCCCGCTGAAAACCAGGACGCCTTCCGCCTGATCCGGCAGCACACCACCACGCCGCTGGCCGTGGGCGAGATCTTCAACTCCATCTGGGACTGCAAGGACCTGGTGCAGAACCAGTTGATCGACTACATCCGGACCACGGTGGTGCACGCGGGCGGCATCACGCATCTGCGCCGCATCGCGGACCTGGCCTCGCTGTATCAAGTGCGCACCGGCTGCCATGGCGCAACCGACCTGTCGCCCGTCTGCATGGGCGCGGCGCTGCACTTCGATCTGTGGGTGCCCAACTTCGGCATCCAGGAATACATGCGTCATACCGAAGAGACCGACGCCGTCTTCCCGCACGCCTATACCTTCGACCAGGGCATGCTGTATCCGGGCGACGTGCCGGGTCACGGCGTGGACATCGATGAAAAGCTGGCCGCCAAGTATCCGTACAAGCGCGCCTACCTGCCGGTGAACCGCTTGCAGCAGGATGGCACGCTATGGAATTGGTAGCCGCCAACGCCGCGCGCCTGACCACGGAGCGCGTGGCGCAATTGCCGGCCGCCGTGGCGCGGCCTGGCTATGATCGCGCGGCAATGCGCGTGGGCATTGTGCATCTGGGCCTGGGCGCGTTCGTGCGCGCGCATCTGGCGGCGGTGAACGAGGCCGCGTTGGACGCGGGCGCAGACCCCTGCTGGGGCATTTGCGGCGTGTCGTTGCGGCAGGCGGATACGCGCGATGCGTTGGCGCCGCAGTCCGGGCTGTATGCGTTGGCGCTGCGCAGCGCGGACGCCGACGGCCATGAGCAGACCCGGATGGCGGTGATCGGCTGCCTGCTGGAAACGCTGGTTGCGCCGGAAGATCCGCAGGCCGTGCTGGCGCGCATCGCGCATGCGGACACGCGCATCGTCAGCGTGACGGTGACCGAAAAGGGCTATTGCCACGACCCGGCCAGCGGCCGCCTGAATCTGCTGCATCCCGACATCGTGCACGACCTGGCCCACCCGCTGGCCCCGCGCAGCACCATCGGCTTTCTGGTGTGGGGCCTGCGCCAGCGGCGCGCGGCGGGGCTTGGACCGATCACGCTGATGTCGCTGGACAACCTGCCCAGCAACGGCCATCTGCTGCGCGGCATGGTGCTGGCGTTCGCGCAGCAGGTGGATGCGGCGCTGGCCGCGTGGATCGAGGCGTTGTGCGCGTTTCCGTGTTCGATGGTGGACCGCATCGTGCCGCGCACGACCGACGGCGACCGGCGCGAGGTGGCGCACATGCTGGGCATGCACGACGCATGGCCCGTGCTGGCCGAACCCTATCTGGAATGGGTGGTGGAAGATCAGTTCGCGGCGGGCCGGCCGGACTGGAGCCTCGGCGGCGCGCGTTTCGTGGCCGAGGCCGCGCCGTTCGAAACCTTGAAGCTGCGCACCGTCAACGGCGCGCATTCGGCGTTGGCGTACCTGGCGGTGATGGCGGGCTGGGCGACGGTTGATCAGGCGATGGCGCAGCCGGCCTTGAAAGCCTATCTGGCGGCCTTGCTGCAAGAGGAAATCGTACCGACGTTGCCGCCGTTGCCGGGCCTGGACCTGACGCGTTATCAGCAACGGCTGTTACAGCGTTTCGAGAACCCGGCGTTAAAGCACCAGACCCGGCAGATTGCGATGGACGGGTCGCAGAAGTTGCCGCAGCGCCTCCTGGACACGGTGCGCGCGCGGCTGGCGGCGGACCTGCCGATAGGCAGGCTGGCCCTGGCCGTGGCGGCGTGGCTGCATTTTCTGCGTGGCGTAGACGAGGCCGGGCGCGCTTACGACATCCAGGACCCGCTGGCCGCGGAACTGGCGCAACGCTACGCCCAGGCGGAATATGCCGCGAGGCACACGGGCGCGGGGCCGGCCGCGCTGCTGGCCTGGACGCAGATGCTGACCGGTTTGCCGACGGTGTTCGCGGACCTGGGTGACGATCTGCGCTTTGTGCGGGCCGTTGCGCTGGCGGCGCACCGCTTGCGCAGCCAGGGTGTGGCTGGCGCGCTGGAGGCCGCGCAGCAAGAGGGAATCAGCCCGGCTTCCTGACCACGATCGTGGCCGTGTCGCTGGTGAAAGACGCGTCTTGCTTGACGTCGAAATGCGCGCGTACGACGTCGGGCGCGATGCCGAACATATGGCGCAAGGCCGCGACCAGCGTGTCCGGCGTGCGCATGCGCGTCACCCAGGTCTGGAATTCCAGCGGCAGGCGGCGGGGCGTCAGGCCTTCGAGCGTGAAGCCGGCCTCGGTCAGCATCCGCGTCCATTCGGCCACCGAGTAGTCGCGGACGTGGGACGTGTCGCGCAGGACTTCGATGGTTTGCAGCCACGTGTCCAGCAGCGGTTCGCCGGGGGACACGACATCGGCAAACACGGCCACGCCGCCCGGCTTGAGCACCCGGAACGCCTCGCGCAGCCCGCGCCCGGCGTCTTGCCAGTGGTGCGTGGAATAGCGCGACATCACGACATCGAATTCGGCATCGGCAAAGGGCAGGTATTCCGCCTTGCCCTGGCGCGTGGCCACGTTGGCCAGGCCGCGCTTGGCGGCTTCGCCCGCGACGACGTCCAGCATCTGTTGGGACAGGTCGTAGGCGGTCACGTCCTTGACCTCGGGGGCGACGTGAAAGGTCACGTGGCCGCCGCCACAGCCCAGGTCCAGCACGCGAGCCGTGGAGTGCGCGCGCGCGATGCCGGCCATTTGCAGCAGGTCTTCGCCCTGGGCGTGGACGGCGCTGGTCAGGTAGGCCGTGGCGCGGGGGCTGAATTGGCGGTCGACGGCGGCGTCGTGGGTGCTGGCGGTCATGGAAATCCTTGGTGGGCGTTGGGTGAGTGTCAGTTGCAGGCGCTAAGATAGGCCGGACTTTATACACGTACAAGCCCATTGCTTATCCTGGTATGACTACTTCCCCCCATAGCGCGGCCCATCAAGAAGGATCGCCCTTGCGCCGTCAGGCGCTGGGCGAATTCGTGCGCAGCGCGCGTTCACGCATCACGCCGCGCATGGCGGGTCTGCCCGAAGGCATGCGCCGCCGCACGCCGGGCCTGCGGCGCGAAGAAGTGGCGCAGCTGTGCGGCATCAGCGTCACCTGGTACACGTGGATCGAGCAGGGGCGGGAGGTCTCGGTGTCGCCCGCCGTGTGGTCGCGCATCGCGGGCGTGCTGCAACTGGCGCGGGCCGAACGCGCCTACCTGTTCGACCTGGCCGACTGCGCCGACCCTCATCACGCTCGTGACGACGCGGGCGCTGCCCCCGGCCCCTTGCAGGAATGCGTGGACGCCATCAACGCGCCGGCCTATGTGCTGGACCGCGCGTGGAACGTGCTGGCCTATAACGCGCCGCTGCGCGACTTGTTCGACAACTGGCCCGAGCGCGATCCCGAGCCCAACCTGTTGCGCTACATCTTCCTGGACCCGGCCGCGCGCGAACTGGTGGTCGATTGGGACCAGCGCGCGCGCCGTGTGGTGGCGGAATTCCGCGCCGATGCGGGCGCGCATCTGGACGAGTCGGGCGTGCTGACCCTGCTGGACACGCTGAATCGCCAAAGCCCGGTGTTTGCGCATTGGTGGACGCGTCACGCGGTAGTTGAACGCGAAGGCGGCTTGCGGGAATTCCAGCATCCGCGCGACGGCAGGCTGGCGTTTCAGCAGATCACGTTCCGGCTGGCCACGCATCCCGACCTGAAGCTGGTGATGCTGTTGAGCGGGTCGGCGCCCGAAGACGCGTAGCGCGCGACCGCCGGCCCGTTGTCGCGCCCTGGGGCTCAGGCCTTCACGGTAGAGAACAGGCTGTCCTGCATGCCGGCATCGACCAGCCCCTGCAAGAGCTTCTTGACCGGCGCGGGCAGGGCCATCGACGCCAGCTTGTCGGCGGGCACCCAGCGTTCGGGCACGGACGATTCGCGCAGGCTGGCGGCGCGCACCGGCACCAGCCAGGGGCGGATGTGCAGGCGGTAGTGGGTGAAAGTATGGGCGAAGGCGGCCAGTTCAAAGCGCTGTTCCGGTTCCAGGCCCAGCGCGCGCGAGGCGGCGTCGGGATCGCCCGCCACGTCGAATTCGGGCAGGCTCCAGAGCCCGCCCCAGATGCCGGGTTCGGGCCGCTGCTGCAACAGGAACGCGCCCTGATGCTGCAACACCAACATACAGGTCTCGCGTTCGGGGATGGCGCGGCGCACCTTGGGCGTGGGCAGTTCGGCCTGGCGGCCTTCGCGGCGCGCGACGCAGGTGTCGGCCATCGGGCAGCGCTCGCACGCGGGCTTGCCGCGCGTGCATAGCGTGGCGCCCAGATCCATCAGGCCTTGCGTGTAGGCCGCCATGTCCAGGCCGGGTGCGGCGTCGACCTGGGCGTCGGCCAATGCCCATAGCCGCGTTTCGACTTCGCGCTTGGCAGGGTCGCCGGCAATGCCGAAGTGGCGCGTGAAGACGCGCTTGACGTTGCCGTCCAGAATGGGCGAGCGCTCGCCATAGGCGAACGCGGCGATGGCGGCGGCGGTGGACCGGCCGATGCCGGGCAAGGTGGCGATGGCCTCTGCCGTCGGCGGAAAGCGCCCGTTCCAATCCTGTGCGATCTGCACGGCGCAGCGATGCAGGTTGCGCGCGCGGGCGTAGTAGCCCAGTCCCGCCCAGTACGGCATGACGTCTTCCTGGCTGGCCGCAGCCAGCGCGGCGACGTCCGGGAAGCGTTCAAGAAAGCGTTCGTAATAGGGAATCACGGTGGCTACTTGCGTTTGCTGCAACATGATCTCGGATAGCCAGATCCGATAAGGGTCACGCGTGTTTTGCCAGGGCAGATCGTGGCGGCCGTGCTGGCGTTGCCAGGCGACGATTCGAGGGGCGAAGTCCATGGCGGCAATTATCGCATCGCCCTATTGCCGGGGTGGGGGCGACCGGTTACAACTATCGGCACTACAGCGCACACGCGCCACGACCTCACTTTCACGGCCCTTGTTGGCCCGCGTGACCGTCAAGCGAGGCGGCGCGCGAAGCTGGAGGGGCATCCAGGATTTTGGAGCGGTCATGAATGCCCCCTTGACTCCCGCGTTGCGCGCGGCGCTTGAAACGGTCCTACTCGACGACAAATACACGCTGCAATCCGGCCGTGCCTGGATGAGCGGCATCCATGCCCTGGTGCGGCTGCCCATGATGCAGCGCGTGCGCGATGCGCAGGCCGGGCTGAACACGGCCGGTTTCGTGTCCGGCTACCGGGGCTCGCCGCTGGGCGGCGTGGACCAGAACATGTGGAAGGCGGCCAAGCACCTGAAGGCGCACCACGTTGAATTCCAGCCTGGCATCAACGAAGACCTTGCCGCCACGGCGGTCTGGGGATCGCAGCAGGTCAATCTTTTCCCCGGCGCGAAATACGACGGCGTGTTCGGCATGTGGTACGGCAAAGGGCCCGGCGTGGACCGCTGCGGCGACGTCTTCAAGCACGCGAACGCGGCCGGCACCTCGCGCCATGGCGGCGTGCTGGTGGTGGCGGGCGACGACCACCCGGCCAAGTCTTCCACCTTGCCGCATCAAAGCGATCACATCCTGAAAGCCTGCATGATTCCGGCGCTGTTTCCGTCCAGCGTGCAGGAAGTGCTGGACTATGGCCTGCATGGCTGGGCGATGAGCCGCTATGCCGGCGTGTGGGTGGGCATGAAGTGCATTACCGACATCGTCGAAGTGTCGGCCTCGGTGGACGTGGACCCGCAGCGCGTGCGGATCCAGTTGCCGGAAGATTTCATCCTGCCGCCGGATGGCCTGAACATCCGCGTGCCCGACACGCCGTTGCAACAAGAGGCGCGGCTGCTGGACTACAAGCTGTACGCGGCCTTGGCCTATGCGCGCGCCAACAAGCTGAACCGAGAGCTTTGGCACGTGCCGCAGCGCGATGCGCGCTTTGGCATCATGACGTCCGGCAAGGCCTACCTGGACACGCGCCAGGCGCTGTCGGACCTGGGCTTGACCGAGATGGTGTGCCAGCGCATCGGCCTGCGACTGTACAAGGTGGGCATGGTGTGGCCGCTGGAGTCCACCGGCATGCAGCAGTTCGCCGAAGGGCTGGACGAGATCCTGGTGGTCGAGGAAAAGCGCCAGGTGCTGGAGTACCAGCTCAAGGAAGAGTTGTTCAGCTGGATCGGCAGCGGCAAGAAGATTCCCCGCGTGGTCGGCAAGTTCGACGACAAGGACGGCGGCGAATGGTCGGTGCCGCAAGGCAATTGGCTGTTGCCGGCGCATTACGAATTTTCACCGGCGATGGTGGCCCGCGCCATCGCCGCGCGGCTGTTGCGCTTTGCCTTGCCCGATGACGTGCGCGCCGGCATCGAGGTGCGTCTGCAATTCATCCGCGAGCGCGAAGCGGCGCTGGCGCGGCCGCGCGTGGTTGAGGAGCGCAAGCCGTGGTTCTGTTCGGGCTGTCCGCACAACACGTCGACCCGGCTGCCGGAAGGTTCGCGCGGCATGGCGGGCATCGGCTGCCATTACATGGTGCGGTGGATGGATCGCAACACCGAGGTCTACACGCAGATGGGCGGCGAGGGCGTGCCCTGGATCGGGCAGGCGCCCTTCACCGAAGAGAAGCACGTGTTCGCCAACCTGGGCGACGGCACGTATTTCCATTCGGGCCTGTTGGCGATCCGCGCGGCGGTCGCCGCCAAGGTGCCCATCACGTACAAGATCCTGTTCAACGACGCGGTCGCCATGACGGGCGGGCAGCCGGTGGACGGCCCCATCAGCGTGCCGATGATTTCGCGGCAGATGGCGGCCGAGGGCATCGACAAGATCGTCGTGGTGACGGACGAGCCCGACAAATACAAAAGCGTGTCCGGCCTGGCGCCGAATGTGCCCGTCCTGCACCGCGATCAGCTGGACGCCGTCATGCGCGATCTGCGCGAACATCCGGGCGTGTCGGTGCTGATCTATGACCAGACCTGCGCCACCGAGAAGCGCCGTCGCCGCAAGCGTGCCGCGTATCCCGATCCCGCGCGCCGGGTCGTCATCAACGAACGCGTCTGCGAAGGCTGCGGCGACTGCTCCAAGGCGTCGCACTGCCTGTCGGTGGAACCGCTGGAAACGGAGTTCGGCCGCAAGCGCAAGATCAACCAATCCAGCTGCAATAAAGACTTTTCCTGTTTGAAGGGCTTTTGCCCCAGCTTCGTGACGGTGGAAGGGGGGCGGTTGAAAAAGCCGCAGGCCCTGTCGCAGGAAGGCGCGGCGGACGAGGGCGTGCCGCCGCCGCGCACGCTCGCGACGGACCAGCCCTATGGCGTCTTCATTGCCGGCGTGGGCGGCACGGGCGTGGTGACGATCGGGCAACTGCTGGGCATGGCCGCGCACCTGGAGGGCAAGGGCTGTTCGGTGCTGGACATGGCGGGCCTGGCGCAGAAAGGCGGCGCGGTCTATTCGCACGTGGTGTTGGCCGAATCGCCCGAGCATCTGCTGAACACGCGCGTGGCGATGGGCGAGGCCGATCTGCTGTTGGCGGGCGACCTTGTCGTGGCGACCAGCGCTGACAGCATGGCGCGTGTGCGCCCGGGCCGCACGCGAGTGCTGTTGAACAGCGACACCGCGCCCACGGCGGCTTTCGTGGCGAACCCGGACTGGACCTTGCCGGGTGCGGACCTCACGGCCGACCTGCAAGCCGCATGCGGCAAAGAGCACCTGTACGCGGTGGATGCGGCCGCGATGGCGCTGGCGTTGCTGGGCGACGCCATCTATTCGAACCCCCTGATGATGGGGTACGCCTATCAGAAGGGTTGGCTGCCGCTGTCGCGCGAAGCGCTGCTGCGCGCGATTGAATTGAATGGCCAGCAGGTTGCCAACAATATCGCGGCGTTCGGCTGGGGACGGCGCGCGGCGCATGACCCGGCTGGCGTGATGCAGCTGATGGCCAACGGCGGCATGCCCGTGGCGCCGCCGCAAGACATCATCGAGATCAAGCGCCCGCGCAGCGCCGCGCCAGTGACCGAGCTGAAAAAGCCCGCGGGCGAGCTGACGCAGGTGGTGGCGGTGCGCAAGGCATTCCTGACCGAGTACCAAGACGCGGCCTACGCGCGTCAATACACGGATCTGGTGGATAAGGTGGCGCGCGCGGAACACGAAGCCACCGGCACGCAGCGCCTGGCTCTGGCGGTGGCGCGCTATTACTTCAAGCTGATGGCCTACAAGGACGAATACGAAGTGGCGCGGCTGTATTCGGATGGCGCGTTCGTCAAGCAGGTCAGCGCTCAGTTCGAAGGCGACTGGAAGCTGCACTTCCATCTGGCGCCGCCGCTGTTCGCGCGGCGCGACAAAGAGGGTCGGCTCATCAAGCGCAGTTATGGGCCGGGCATGCTCAAGGCGTTCGGACTGCTGGCGAAGCTGCGGCGGCTGCGGGGAACCCGTTTGGATGTGTTTGGCTACACGGCGGAACGACGCGCCGAGCGCGCGCTGATCCAGGAGTACCGCGAGACGATGACGGCCATCCTGGCGAAATTGAATCGCGGGAATCTGGATCGTGCAGTGGCTTTGGCCAGCGTGCCGGAAGAGATCCGGGGATATGGCCATGTGAAGGAAGCGGCGCTGGAGCGGGCGGCGGCCACCCGGGAGGAATTACTGAAGGAGTTCAGCGCGCGCGTGGTGGCGATCGGGGTGCGCGCGGCTTGATGGGGGGCGAGAGCGGGAAAGACGCCAGGCACTCCCGTCTCAATGCCAGGAAAGCGGCGGCGCGGCTCGCGGCGCCGCGTGGCGCATCAGCCGCCCGCGCTCCAGCCTTTGGACAATTCAACTGCCTGGCGCCAGCGCTTCATTCTTGCGTCGCGCACGGCTTGCGGCCAGGCGGGCTCGAACGTGCGTTCGGCCTGCCACTTCGATGCAAACTCATCCAGGCCGCTCCAGAAGCCCACCGCCAATCCTGCCAGTCCGGCCGCGCCCAATGCGGTGGACTCGGGCACGCGCGGACGCACGACCGGTACTCCAAGCAGGTCGGCCTGCATCTGCATCAAGAGGTCGTTGCGGGCGGCGCCGCCGTCAACGCGTAGTTCGGTCAGCGCAATGCCGCTGTCGCCGTTCATGCAGGTCAGCAATTCGGCGCTTTGCAGCGCGATGGATTCCAGCGTGGCGCGGGCGATGTGCGCGCGGGTGGTGCCGCGCGTCAGGCCCACGAGGGTGCCGCGCGCGTAGGGATCCCAGTGCGGCGCGCCCAGGCCGGCAAATGCCGGCACCATGAAGACGTCATCGGTATCCGACACGCTGGCGGCAAGCGACTCGATTTCTTCCGAGCGCTGGATGATGCCCAGCCCGTCGCGCAGCCATTGGACCGCCGCGCCCGCCACGAAGACGCCGCCTTCAAGCATGTAGGTGGGCTTCCAACTGTCGGTGCCCGCTTGCGGCAGGCCCCAGCCTACGGTCGATAGCAGGTGATTCTTGGATTGCACCGGCTGGTCGCCCACGTTCATCAGCATGAAGCAGCCGGTGCCGTAGGTGTTCTTCGCCATGCCGGGGGTAAAGCAGGCCTGGCCGAACGTGGCGGCCTGCTGGTCGCCGGCCACGCCCGCGATGGGAATCGAGCCGCCCAGCCATTCGGGCAGGGCATCGCCCACCACCGCGCTGCTGGGCGCGATCTTGGGCAGCACGCTGCGCGGAATATTCAGCAGCGCCAGGATGTCGTCGTTCCAGTCCTGCGTGTGCAGGTCGAACAGCATGGTGCGCGACGCGTTGCTGCAATCCGTGCTGTGCACGGCCCCGCCGGTCAGTTGCCAGATCAGCCAGCTGTCGACCGTGCCAAAGGCCAGTTCACCGCGTTCGGCCATCTTGCGCGCGCCGGGCACGTGGTCCAGCAGCCAGGCAAGCTTGGTGCCCGAGAAATAGGCGTCCAGCACCAGGCCCGTGCGCGATTGCAGGAAGTCGGCATGCCCGTCCTGGCGCAGCTGGTCGCACATCGGTGCGGTGCGGCGGTCCTGCCAGACAATGGCGCGCGCCAACGGGCGGCCGGTCGCGCGTTCCCAGATCAGCGTGGTCTCGCGCTGGTTGGTGATGCCGATGGCGGCCACGTCGGCGGCGGTGGTGCCGGCGTTGCGCAAGGCTTCGCGCGCTACGTCCAATTGGCTGTGCCAGATTTCGCCGGCGTCGTGTTCGACCCAGCCCGGCCGGGGATAGTGCTGGCGGAATTCACGCTGGCCGACGCCGCGCACCACGCCTTCGCGGTCGAATACGATGGCCCGGGAGCTGGTCGTGCCCTGGTCCAGGGCTAGAACAAATTCATTCGTCGTCACTTTGTTTGGCGCCGTTCAGGTGTGCCCCGGCCTGCGGCTCAAGGCGTCTAAAAGAAAGGGTCGAGGCCATGCACATCAGGCCGATGACGATAAAGCCGGCGACCACGTCGCTGACGGCCAGCGTCTCGGCGCCGCGCAGTGACATGCTGACGTTCAGCGTCACCGCGGCCACGCCTACGCCCAGGCTGATCCCCAGTTGCTGCGCCATCGCGGCAAAGCTGCTGGCGCGGCTCATCTGCGAGGGGGGAATGTCGGCATAGGTTAGCGTATTTACCCCGGTGAATTGCAGCGATCTGAAGAAGCCGCCCACGAGCAAAATGGCGATCATCAGCCACACGGGCGTGGTCGGCGTGAAGGTGGCGCAGACCATGATGAACACACCGGTCAGCAGAGCGTTCACCGTCAGCACGCGGCGAAAGCCGAAGTGCCGGACGATGGGCGTGGCGACGAATTTCATCAAGAGCGCGCCGGCGGCGCTGGCGAACGTGATCAAGCCCGCCGAAAACGGAGACAGGCCAAAGCCCACCTGCAACAGCATGGCCAACAGGAAGGGCGTGGCGCCCACGGCGAAGCGGCAAAGATTGCCGCCCAGCGTCGAGATGGCGAAGGTCGGGATCCGCATCAGGGACAGATCGATGATGGGGTGCGCGATGCGCCGGGCGTGCCAGGCGTACAGAAAACCGCAGGCCGCGCCCACCGCGATCAGGCCCAGCAGCATCGGCAAGGGCATGACGTCGCGGCCGATGGCTTCAAAGCCGCTGACCAGCGCCGCCAGGCAGACCGCACTGAGCAAGAACCCCAGCCAGTCCAGCCGCGGCGCGGATTCTTCCTTGATTTCAGCCACATAGCGCAGCACCAGCGCAATGCCCAGCACGCCGATGGGGATGTTTATGAGGAAAATCCAGTGCCACGACATGTAGGTGACCATGAAGCCGCCCAGCGGCGGCCCGATCACCGGGCCGAGCAGCGCCGGGATGGACAGGAATGACATGGCTTTGAGCAGATCCTGCTTGGGCACGGTGCGCAGCAGGATGATGCGGCCCACCGGCACCATCATTGCGCCCGCCATCCCCTGGACGACGCGGGCCACCACCAGCTGGGGCAGGTCCTGCGAGATGGCGCAGGCCACGGAACTCAGGGTGAACAGCCCGATGGCGGCCACGAACACGCGGCGCGCGCCGTAGCGGTCGGCCGCCCAGCCGCTGACAGGCACAAACACGGCCACGGAAAGCAGGTAGGACGTGATCGCCACGTTCAAACGCACGGGCGTGGAACCCAGCGCCCGTGCCATGGCGGGCAGGGCGGTGGCCACGACGGTGGCGTCCAGCATCTGCATGAAGAGCGCACACCCCACGATGAACGGGATCATGCGCGCCGCGCGCACCGCATCCGGGGTTGAGGGCGGAGCGGGATTGGCTGCGGCTGCGGATTCGGCTGACATGGCGGGAGGGGGCGTTGGAAGCCTGACGATTGTAACGCCGTGGAATCCGCGCCGCGTGAAGTAAACTCCCGTCATCTGCAACCTACTGAAATTGGCGTCATGGCGACCAACTACGAATCCGAGATCACCCTTTTCCTGAAAGACTTCAAGAAGTCGCACCCTGGCACGGAAGAACGCCAGCGTGAAGGCCGCGCCCGTCTTTGGGACAAGCCGCAAGATCCGGAAGTGCTCGAAGGCTTCCGTGCAGCCCGCGTCCCGCAGAAACCCTACGTGTATTCGGCAGACTGAATCCCGTTGCGGCAGACATGTCCCGTAACCCTTCAGTTCCTGGCGAGGCGCTTGCCAAGCTAGTGGAACCGCCTGTGGACAGCACGCCAGACACCGTCGACAGCGTGGCGTTCGCGCGCCTGTACGGCGAGCCGCTGTTCCAGATGCCGACGGATCTGTACATTCCGCCGGACGCGCTGGAAGTGTTTCTTGAGGCATTCGAAGGGCCGCTGGACCTGTTGCTCTACCTGATCCGCAAGCAGAACTTCAACGTTCTGGACATCCCGATGGCGGATGTCACGCGGCAATATCTGTCCTATGTGGACCAGATCCGCATCACCAATCTTGAGCTGGCCGCCGAATATCTGCTGATGGCGGCCATGCTGATTGAAATCAAGTCGCGCATGCTGCTGCCGGTCAGGAAGACCGATACCGGCGAAGAACCCGAAGACCCGCGCGCCGAACTTGTGCGCCGCCTGCTTGAATACGAGCAGATGAAGCTGGCCGCGCAGAAGCTGGACAAGCTGCCGCAGCTGGGCCGCGACTTCGTCAGCAGCCAGGCCGTGGCCGACCTGAGCGTCGAGCGCATGATGCCCGAGGTCAGCGTCGATGATCTGCGCCAGGCCTGGGCCGACATCATGAAGCGGGCCAAGCTGAACCAGCACCATCACATCACGCGCGAACAATTGTCGGTGCGCGATCACATGACGCATATCCTGCGGCGCCTGAACGATGTGCGCTTCATGGAATTTGGCGACCTGTTCATGGAGCGCGTCCGCGAGGGCGCCCCGGCCGCGGTCGTCGTCGTGCACTTCATCGCCATGCTTGAGCTGGCCCGCGAATCCCTGCTGGAGATCACGCAGGCCGAGCCATACGCGCCCATCTATGTCCGCCTGGCTTATACCAGCGTGGCGGCGGTCGCGGCCTGATCCTGACCGGGCTGCCCCCAACCCCGGAGAGTCCCCTTGAAAGTCGTACACACCATCCAGGAATTGCGCGATCACCTGCGCGGCCAGAACCGCGTGTCGTTCGTGCCCACGATGGGCAATCTGCACGAAGGCCATCTGTCCTTGATGAAGCTGGCGCGTCAGCACGGCGACCCCGTGGTGGCCAGCATCTTCGTGAACCGCTTGCAGTTCGGGCCCAACGAGGACTTCGACCAGTATCCGCGCACGCTGGCCGCCGACATTGAAAAGCTGGAGCAGGCGCGCGACGTCTACGTGCTGTTCGCGCCGAATGAGCGCGAGATGTATCCCGAGCCGCAGAACTTCCGCGTGCAGCCGCCCGACGATCTGGGCGACATCCTGGAAGGCGAATTCCGCCCCGGCTTTTTCGAGGGCGTCAGCACGGTGGTGCTCAAGCTGTTCTCTTGCGTGCAGCCGCGCGTGGCGGTCTTCGGCAAGAAGGACTACCAACAGCTGATGGTGGTGCGCAATATGTGCCGCCAGTTCCAGCTGCCTGTCGAAGTCCTGGCCCATGAAACGGTGCGTGCCGATGACGGCCTGGCGCTGTCTTCGCGCAATCGCTACCTGACGGCCGACGAACGCGCCGAAGCCCCCGCGCTGTACGCCGCGCTGCAAAATATCGGACAGCGCCTTGCCCAGGGCGAGCGCAATGCCGAGGCCCTGGAACGCGACGCCATCGATACCCTGGCCCAGCGCGGCTGGAAGGTGGACTATGTGGCCCTGCGCCGCCAGCGCGATCTCAAGCGGCCCGAGGCCGCCGACCTGCAAGCCGGCGAACCCGTCGTGGTGCTGGCTGCCGCCAAGCTGGGCGCGACCCGGCTGATCGACAATCTGGAATTGGCCTACTCGGTCTGATTCGTTGTGACAAGGGCGGGCGACGCGTTTTTGCGGCGTCCCGACCCCTGACAGAATTGCCAGCTTTCGCCGTCGAGTACGGCCGGGCAGACTTCTTGTAATCCTACATTGCAAAAAAGAGTCGCCCCATGCGCGTTCCCCGCCCCGACCTTGATACGGCGCTTGCCGCTTTGACGCCCCGCGAACGGCAGATCGTCGACTATGTGGCTGCCGGGCGGCCGAACAAGGTCATTGCCATCGACCTTGGCATCTCGCTGCGTACCGCCGAGGCCCACCGCGCCCGTATCTTCGCCAAGCTCGAAACGCGCAACGCCATGCAGCTGGCTTGCCGCCTTTGCGCCCACGGCCGCTCTGGTGCATCGCCTCTTCTTGAGGCCGCGAAGAGAAACGACGTGGGGCAGGTGGCGGCGCCTGTTCGCCAGGGCGGTGTTGCCGCTGATAGGCAAGCGCTGGCAGGCGCTGCGCTGCACGCCGATTTTCCAATTGACCCGTCGCCGCTGGGCTGTTCCCCTATCGACTCGGTCGGCCCCTTGCCGGCCGCATCGCCGGCTTATCCAGCGGTGCTGTTTGAGTCCGCAGGGACCGGAAGGGTGCTGCATGAGCCAGGGCTGGAATACGGAGGCGCTCCCGATACGCCGGATGTGCCGGATGAGGGGCATGCTGATTCACGGGGTGTGCAGGCCGCGACTGAGGTATCCGATATCCCGGATGCTTCAGATACCTTGGATGTTTCCCATGCCACGGATAACCCCGATGCCTTGGATGCCTCAGATATCTCCAATGCCATCAACGACTAACCCGCGCGTGTGGCCCAGGCAAAAAAACGCCGGGCCTGACAAACAATATGTTCGTCAGGCCCGGCGGGATTCGGTAGCGCGGTGGTGCGGGTCAGCCCTGCAAGCTGTGGCAGGGCAGCGTCCAGCGCCAGTATCCTGGCGCCGACGCTATGTGCCGCTTACGGGCACTTGGGCGCAGAGGCCTTGGCCAGTTCGTCGATGGGGTCCGGGTCAGGCTGGCGGGTCAGGTTGTAGTTCAGGTTGGGCGTCTGGCCGGCAATGGAACGCACGCGCAGCACGTTGTTGGCCGCCACGATGAATTCAGCGCGGACATTGCCTTGGGCATCCATCATGATGACGCGCGGCGGGCGTTCGTCGGTGGCGTCCCAGCAGCCTTGCTCGGTAACGGCAGGGCCCTTGTTCGGGTCGTTGTCCAGATAAGCCGTGCGGCCACGCCAGCGGCCGTTGGGCGCCAGCGTCAGCGTGACGCGCTGCGCCGTGCATTGCATGGCGGGCGAGAAACACGGCAGCGTGCCCATATAGGTTTGCGGCTGCGGCACGAGGCTGTGCGCGGCGGCATTGGGCGCGGGAGCGGGGGTGGAAGCGGGTGCTGCTGCGGCGGCGGAGTGGTCGGCGCCTTCGGGCACGGGCTGGCCGTCTTCGGTGGTCTGGCCACCTGCGGCTTGCGCGGCTTGGTTCTGCGGTTTGCGGGCGTCGGGCTTCAAGGCGATCTGCACTTGCGACGGCGCGCGGATGACGCTGCGGTAGCCAGCGCCCGAACCCTGGTATTGGGCATCGGTCACCGTGCTTTCAGTCGGGGGGTCGTAATAGCCTTCGGTTTTCTGCTGGGCGCAGCCTGCGGCGCCCAGTGCAGCACCAGCCAGAAGCAGCCCCATGACGCTGAGTTTGCGGGATCGGGTAACGATATCGGCGCGGGCGGTCATGGCAGCTTATCCGTGAATTGAGTCTGTCTCCGATTTTACGCACTTATGCGAAGATTCGATACGTTCCCTTAGACACTCTTGGGTGTAGTCAGCACTTTATGCACAATAAACGACACGGTCGCCGTTTCGCCGCCCGCCTTTTGGCCGATGGCCCTGGCGTGGAATCGGACGCGCGCGTTCGTGAGGCCTGGGTTCATAGGGCCTGGGAATGAACGTCATGCATCACGCTTTCGACATGCCGTTGGCCGCCTTCATTGCATTGGCCGCACTTGCGGGTTTGTTCGTCGGCAATTGGCTGACGGTGCTGACCTATCGGCTACCCCGCATGATGGAACGCGAGTGGCAGGCGCAGTGCCTGGATGCCGTTGGCCGCGCGCGGCCCGATAGCCCCGACGGCCTGTTCCGACCCGCGTCGCATTGCCCGGCCTGCGAAGCGCCCGTGCAAGGCTGGCGCCGCCTGCCCTTGATCGGCTGGCTGTTGCTGCGTGGCCGATGCGGCGTATGCAATGCAGCCATCGCGTGGCGCTACCCGGCCATAGAACTATTGACCTGCGTATTGTTCGCGGCCTGTGCCTGGCGCTACGGTGCAACGCCCGTCGCCTTGTGCGCGATGGGCCTGTCGGCCATGTTGATTGCCTTGGGCTGGATCGATTTCGAAACCACGCTGCTGCCCGACGTGCTGACTCAGCCGCTGGTGTGGGCAGGGCTGCTGGTCAACCTGTTCGGCACCTTCACCACCTTGCCCCTGGCGGTGATCGGTGCGGTGGCGGGCTACGTATTCCTGTGGGTTATCTTCCACGTGTTCCGCCTGCTGACGGGACGCGAGGGCATGGGGTATGGCGACTTCAAGCTTCTGGCCGCGCTGGGCGCCTGGTTTGGCGCGGAGTCCCTGCCGATGTTGCTGCTTGGGGCCTCGCTGGTGGGGGTGCTGATCGGCGGCGCGCTGACCCTCAGCGGCCGCGCCGGTCGCGGTCAGCCGCTGCCTTTCGGTCCTTACCTGGCGCTGGCCGGTATCGTGATGTTGCTGCTGGGTGGCGACGCGGGTTTGTTGCTGTTGATGCGTTCGGCGTAGGCCGGGCGACGAAGGATGGACATCATGTTCAAGATTGGGCTGACGGGCGGCATCGGATCGGGCAAGACCCGCGTGGCCGACATGCTGCAAGAGTGGGGCGCGACCCTGGTCGACACCGACGAAATCGCGCGTGCATTGACGGCGCCCGGTGGCGCCGCCATGCCCGCGATAGAAGCGGAATTCGGCCCAAGCGCGTTGACGGCCGATGGCGCGCTCAACCGGGAATGGATGCGCGAGCGCGCGTTCTCGGATCCCGCAGCACGGCGGCGGCTTGAAGCCGTGCTGCATCCCATCATCACCGAAGAGACGCTGCGCCAGGCTGAGGCCGCGCGCGGATCGTATCTGGTCTTCGTCGTGCCGCTTTTGGTGGAGTCCCTGGCGCGATGGCGTAGCCGCGTGGATCGCATCTGCGTGGTCGACTGCGACCCCGATACACAGGTGGCTCGGGTGCAGGCTCGCAGCGGGCTGACGGAGCCCGCCATCAGGCGTATTATGGCGGCACAGGCTGCGCGGCAAACTCGCCTGGACATGGCCGACGACGTCATCACGAATGACGGTGCCACCTCGCCAGAGCAGTTGCGCGCGCAGGCAAAGACCTTGCATGACCGCTGGCTTGCGCTGGCGACCACAACGGGCCGCTAAGTGCATGCTTGGCCGGCACCCCTTCCATTCCGGCCGGCTGGCCGACTACTGATGGGCCTGTAAAAAAGCGTGATTGTTTACGAATACCCCTTCAATGAGCGCATCCGCGCTTACCTGCGATTGGAATACCTGTTCGACAGGCTTTTCTTCTTTGCCCAGGCAGGGGACTCACGCCAACATCAGGTCGCCGTTACTTCTCTTTTCGATTTGCTCGACGCGTGCGAACGCACCGACGTGAAGGGCGCCGTGTTGCAGGATCTGGAGCGCCAGCGCGTGGCGCTTGTGGGTCTGCGCGATCATCCCGGCGTGGCGCAGGATGCACTGGAAACCATGCTGCGCGAACTCGAAAGAGTCACAACGGCATTGGCCGCGCCTGGCAAGACCGGCCAGTCGCTGCGTGAAAACGAATGGTTGACCAGCTTGCGCGGACGCCTGTCCGTGCCGGGCAGCGCCACGCAAGTGGACATGCCTTCGTACTTTGCATGGCAGAACAAATCCGAAGCCGCCCGGCTTGCAGACTTGCAGGCCTGGATCACTCCTTTCCTGGCTCTGTACGAGGGGCTGACCCTGGCGTTGCGCCTGCTGCGCGAATCCGGGCGCAAGACCGACATCGTGGCCGAGCAGGGCGCGTACCAGCAGATGCTGGGCGGCAAGCAGTTTCAGTTGTTGCGCGTCTGGGTCGACCCCGAGCAGGGCGTGTTTCCCGAGATCAGCGCCAATAAGTACATGATCTGGATACGTTTTTCCACCCAGGACGGCGAATTCAAGCCGCAGCAGGTGGCGCGCGACGTCGGTTTCCAGATGACCTTGTGCAGCTCGTAGTCCGACTGTCTGGCGCTTTCCCTCCCGGCACGGCTTCCTGGACCGATTCCTGTTGCGGCCAGTTTCAACTGGCGCGCGCAATGCGTGAAATCGGGACTGACTAGTAGACAATACGGCTTTCTGCATCAGTGCCGGAACCGTTTCCATGTCCGAAAGTCGTCCTGTTTCCCCACCGTCCCGCTGGACCCGCCGCCGCGTTGTCGGATTGGCCGTGGTGTTGCTAGTGGTTGCCGGACTCGCCTGGCTGGTGCTGCGGCCCTCCGCCAAGCAGGGGGGGCCGGGCGGGGCGCGAGGCTCCGGAGGCGGCCGGCCGCCGGCGGCGGCGATGGCCAACCTGCCCGTGCCGGTGCGCATTGCTACCGCCACCAAGCAGGACATCGACATCTACCTCAAGTCCCTGGGCACCGTCACCGCGTACAACACGGTCACGGTGCGCAGCCGCGTCAGCGGCGAACTGGTCGAGGTGGCGTTTCAGGAAGGCCAGCAGGTCAAGGCCGGTGACCTGTTGGCGCAAGTGGATCCGCGCGCGTTCCAGGTCGCGCTGGATCAGGCGCGCGGCACGCAGATGCAGAACCTGGCCCAGCTCGAAAACGCGCGGCGCGACCTGCAACGCTACCAGGCGCTCTTCAAGCAGGACTCCATCGCCAAGCAGCAGGTCGACACCCAGGCCGCGCTGGTGCGCCAGTACGAAGGCACGGTCAAGAGCGACCAGGCCAATGTGGACAACGCCAAGCTCCAGCTGGATTACGCCCGCATCACCGCACCGATCAGCGGCCGGCTGGGCCTGCGCCAGGTCGACCGCGGCAACCTTGTGTCCAGCGCCGACGCCAACGGGCTGGTCGTCATCACCCAGACCCAACCGATTTCCGTCGTCTTCACGCTGCCCGAAACCCAACTGCCCGAAGTGCGCGCCGAAATCGCCGCTGGCCGGACGCTGGCCGTCGACGCCTATGACCGCGCCGACACCCGCCGTATCGCCACGGGCGTGCTGGAAACGCTGGACAACCAGATCGACGTCACCACCGGAACCTTGAAGCTGAAGGCCAAATTCGACAACGCCGACGACGCGCTCTTTCCGAATCAGTTCGTCAATGTGCGGCTGCACGTGCTGACCCGCAAGGACGTCACCGCCATTCCCACCGCC
Organism: Achromobacter piechaudii NBRC 102461; assembly: GCF_001571245.1. Classification (GTDB taxonomy): domain Bacteria; phylum Pseudomonadota; class Gammaproteobacteria; order Burkholderiales; family Burkholderiaceae_B; genus Achromobacter; species Achromobacter piechaudii. The sequence continues at coordinate 218,170 of NZ_BCTK01000007.1, forward strand.
GCCATCCAGCAAGGCTCGGCCGGCGCGTTCGTCTTCCTGGTCCAGCCGGACGACACCATCGCCGTGCGCCAGGTCAAGCTGGGCGCCATCAACAACGGCATGGTCGCGGTGAACGAAGGGCTGCAACCGGGCGACCGCGTCGTCACGGAAGGCACCGACCGCCTGCGTGCCGGCGCCAAGGTTGAAATCGTGGGCGGAGCCGGCGTTATTCCCGCCACGCGCGACAAGACGCTGGGCGCGGGCGCGCCGGCCGGCACGACCCCGCCGTCGAAATAAGCCGAGCCCATCGTGAGTCCGTCGCGTCTGTTCATTCTGCGCCCCGTCGCCACCACCCTGGCGATGGTGGCCATCCTCATCGCCGGCTTCATCGCTTACCGGATGTTGCCGGTGTCGGCCCTGCCCGAGGTGGACTACCCGACGATCCAGGTGGTGACGCTATACCCCGGCGCCAGCCCCGACGTGATGACCTCGCTGGTCACCTCGCCGCTGGAGCGGCAGTTCGGCCAGATGCCGGGCCTGAACCAGATGTCGTCCACCAGTTCCGGTGGCGCATCGGTCATCACGATGCAGTTCAACCTGACGCTGCCGCTGGACGTAGCCGAGCAGCAGGTGCAGGCCGCCATCAACGCGGCCTCCAACCTGCTGCCCAGCGACCTGCCGGTGCCGCCCACCTACAACAAGGTGAACCCGGCCGACGCCGCCGTGCTGACGCTGGCCATCACCTCGCCCACCATGCCCTTGCCGCAGGTGCGCGATCTGGTCGATACGCGCGTTGCGCAGAAGCTGTCGCAGATTCCAGGGGTAGGCCTGGTCAGCGTGGCGGGCGGCCAGCGGCCGGCCGTGCGCGTGCAGGTGAATCCGCAAGCGCTGGCCGCCAATGGCCTGGCCATGTCCGACCTGCGCACCGCGATCGTCGGCGCCAACGTCAACCAACCCAAGGGCAACCTGGACGGGCCGCTGCGGTCCACCACCATCAACGCCAATGACCAGCTGAAGTCGCCCACCGACTACAACGACCTGATCATCGCGTACAAGAACAACGCGCCGCTGCGCCTGTCCGATGTGGCGCGTGCCGTCGAGGGCGCGGAAGACACGCGGCAGGCGGCGTGGGCCGGCGACAAGCCCGCCATCCTCTTGAACATCCAGCGCCAGCCGGGCGCCAACGTGATCGACGTGGTCAACCGCATCCAGACGCTGTTGCCGCAACTGCGTGCTGCCTTGCCCGCCACGCTGGACGTGACCGTGGTGTCTGACCGCACGCAGACCATCCGCGATTCGGTCGAAGACGTGAAGTTCGAAATGCTGCTGGCCGTGGCGCTCGTGGTCATGGTGACCTTCGTGTTCCTGCGCAGCCTGACCGCCACGCTGATCCCCAGCGTGGTCGTGCCGCTGTCGCTGGTGGGCACCTTCGGCATCATGTACCTGGCCGGCTTCTCCATCAACAACCTGACCCTGATGGCGCTGACGATTGCCACCGGCTTCGTGGTGGACGACGCCATCGTCATGATCGAGAACATCGCCCGCCACATCGAGGAAGGCGAAACCCCCATGCAGGCGGCGCTCAAGGGCGCCTCGCAGATTGGCTTCACGCTGATTTCGCTGACCTTCTCGCTGATCGCCGTGCTGATTCCGCTGCTGTTCATGACGGAAGTCGTGGGCCGGCTGTTCCGCGAATTCGCCATCACGCTGGCGGTGTCCATCCTGATCTCGCTGGTGGTTTCGCTGACGCTCACGCCGATGATGTGCGCGCGCCTGCTGCGGGCAGAGTCGGAACAGAAGCACGGGCGCTTTCACACCGCCACCGGCAACTTCATCGACCGCGTCATCGCCGGCTACGACCGCATGCTGCAAGTGGTGCTGCGCCATCAGCCGCTGACCCTGCTGGTGGCGCTGGGCACCTTCGCGCTGACCGTCGTGCTGTACCTGATGGTGCCCAAGGGCTTTTTCCCGCAACAGGACACCGGCCTGATCCAGGCCATCACGCAAGCGCCGCAATCCATTTCGTTTCCCGCCATGGCCGAACGCCAGCAGGCCGCCGCGCGGCTGGTGCTGCAAGACCCCGACGTGCAGGCGGTGTCCTCGTTCATCGGCGTGGATGGCAGCAACGCCACCCTCAGCGCGGGGCGCATGCAGATTTCGCTCAAGCCGCAGGCCGAGCGCACCGGCAATCTGCGCACGGTGATGGAGCGTTTGCAGGAATCGCTGAGCAAGCAGGACGGCCTGACCGTCTACATGCAGCCGGTGCAGGACCTGACCATCGAAGACCGCGTCAGCCGCACGCAATACCAGATGACGCTGTCCAACCCCGACCTGAAAGTGTTGAGCGAATGGACGCCCAAGCTGGTGGACAGGCTGCGCCAGGTGCCGGGCTTGAAGGACGTCACGGATGACTTGCAGGACGATGGCTTGCAGACCTGGGTCGAGATCGACCGAGATGCCGCATCCCGGCTGGGGATCACCGCCGCCATCATCGACGAAGCCCTGTACGACGCCTTTGGCCAGCGGCTGATTTCCACCATCTTCACGCAGTCCAACCAGTACCGGGTGGTGCTGGAGGTGCAGCCGCAATTCCAGATGAACCCGGCCGCGCTGGGGCAGATCCACGTGCCTACCGCCGCGGGCACGCAGGTGCCGCTGTCATCGGTGGCGCACATCAGCGAAGGGCGTACCGTGCTGGCCGTGAACCGGCTGGACCAGTTCCCGATGGTCACGGTGTCGTTCAACCTTGCGCCGGGTGCGTCCTTGTCCAATGCAGTCGAGGCCATCACGGCGGCCGAAGCCGAGATCGGCATGCCGGCCAGCGTCGAGACCCGCTTCCAGGGCGCGGCGCTGGCGTTCCAGAATTCGCTGACCAGCACACTCTGGCTGATCCTGGCCGCCGTGGTCACGATGTACATCGTGCTGGGCGTGCTGTACGAAAGCTACATCCATCCCATCACGATCCTGTCCACCTTGCCGTCGGCCGGCGTGGGCGCGTTGCTGGCGCTGCTCATCAGCGGCACCGAGCTGGACATGATCGGCATCATCGGCATCATTCTGTTGATCGGCATCGTCAAAAAGAACGCCATCATGATGATCGACTTCGCGCTGGACGCCGAGCGCAAGCGCGGCTTGAGCCCGCGCGCGGCCATCCATGAAGCGGCGCTGCTGCGCTTCCGGCCGATCCTCATGACGACGCTGGCCGCGCTGTTCGGCGCGTTGCCGCTGATGCTGTCCACTGGCACGGGCGCTGAACTGCGCCAGCCGCTGGGCCTGGTGATGGTGGGCGGCCTCTTGCTCAGTCAGGTGCTGACGCTGTTCACCACGCCGGTCATCTACCTGATGTTCGACCGCCTGTCGCGCCGATGGCGCGGCGTGCGCGAGCCGGCTGCCGGGGATGCGTCATGATCATGTCGGCGCCCTTCATCGTCCGCCCGGTGGCGACCACGCTACTTAGCATGGCGGTGGTGATGGCGGGGCTGCTGGCGTTCTTCCTGTTGCCGGTGGCGCCCCTGCCGCAGGTGGACATTCCCACGATCTCGGTGTCGGCCAGCCTGCCCGGCGCCAGCCCCGAGACCATGGCATCCAGCGTGGCCACCCCGCTAGAGCGTTCGCTGGGCAGCATCGCCGGCGTGACCGAGATGACCTCCAGCAGCACGCAAGGGTCGACCCGCATCACGCTGCAATTCGACCTGTCCCGCGACATCAACGGCGCCGCGCGCGATGTGCAGGCCGCCATCAACGCGGCCCGCTCGCTGCTGCCAACGGGCCTGCGCAGCAATCCGACGTATCACAAGTCCAACCCGTCGGACGCGCCCATCATGACGCTGGCGCTGACCTCCGACACGCTGGGCCAGGGCCAGCTGTACGACATTGCCTCGACAATCGTGGCGCAAAAACTGTCGCAGGTGGACGGCGTGGGCGAAGTCACCGTGGGCGGCAGTTCACTGCCGGCCGTGCGCGTCACGGTGCTGCCCGGCGCGCTGGCCAACCGCGGCGTGTCGCTGGACCAGTTGCGCAGCACGCTGGCCAACGCCAATGCGAACCGGCCCAAGGGCGTGCTGGAAAACGATCGCTACCACTGGCAGATCATGGTCAGCGACCAACTCAGCCGCGCCGAGCAATACCGGCCGCTGATCGTCGCGTGGAAGGACGGCGCGCCGGTGCGCGTGTCGGACGTGGCCAAGGTCGAGGATTCCGTTGAAGACCTGTACCAGACCGGCTTCTTCAACGACCGCAAGGCCATCCTGATGATCCTGCGCCGGCAGGCCGACGCCAACATCATCGAAACCGTGAACGCCGTGCGCGCGCAACTGCCCATGCTTCAGTCGCTGATGCCGGCGGACGTGAACATGACGGTCGCGCAGGACCGCACGCCCAGCATCCGGGCGTCGCTGCATGAGGCCGAGCTGACGCTGATCATCGCGGTGGGCCTGGTCGTGCTGGTGGTGCTGCTGTTCCTGCGCCGCTGGCGTGCGGCCATCATCCCCAGCGTGGCGGTGCCGGTATCGCTGATCGGTACCTTCTGCATCATGTATATGTGCGGCTTCACGCTGAACACCATTTCGCTGATGGCGCTGATTGTGGCGACCGGCTTCGTGGTGGACGACGCCATCGTGGTGCTGGAAAACATCATGCGGCACGTCGAAAACGGCATGTCGCCGATGCGGGCGGCGCTGCGCGGTTCGCGCGAGGTGGGCTTCACGGTGTTGTCGATGAGCCTGTCGCTGGTGGCGGTGTTCATTCCCATTTTGCTGATGGGCGGCGTGGTCGGCCGCCTGTTCCGTGAATTCGCCGTGACGCTGTCGGCCGCCATCATGGTGTCGCTGGTGGTGTCGCTGACCTTGACTCCCATGATGTGCGCGCGCCTCTTGCGCCCCGAACCCAAGGACGCCAAGCCCCCAGGCCGGCTGGCGCGCTGGTCCGAGCGCGGCTTTGAGGCCATGCAGGACGGATATCGACGCAGCCTGCGCTGGGCACTTGCGCACGGGCGGCTGATGATGCTGACGCTGGCGGTGGCGGTGGGCTTGAACGTCTATCTGTACATGGCCGTGCCCAAGGGCTTCTTTCCGCAGCAGGACACGGGCCAGTTGCTGGGCTTTTTCCGTGTCGACCAGGGCACGTCGTTCCAGGCCACCATTCCGAAGCTGGACGCACTGCGCAAGATCGTGCTGGCGGACCCTGCCGTGCAGAGCATGACGGGCTACGCGGGCGGGCGCGGCGGCAGCAACAGCAGCTTCATGCAGATCCAGCTCAAGCCGCTGGAACAGCGCAAGGTGTCGGCCGACGTCGTCATCAACCGGCTGCGCGGCAAGTTGCAGAACATGCCGGGCGCGCGCATGTTCCTGGTGTCGCAGCAGGACATCCGCATTGGCGGGCGGCAAAGCCAGGGCTCGTATGACTACACGCTGATGTCGGGCGACCTGCAATTGCTGCGTACCTGGATGCCCAAGGTGCAGCAGGCCATGGCGAAGATTCCCGAAATCACCGATGTGGATACCGACGTCGAAGACAAAGGCCGCCAGATCAATCTGGTGATCGACCGCGAGGCCGCGACGCGGCTGGGCGTCAGCATGTCGACGATCTCGACGGTGTTGAATAATTCGTTCAGCCAGCGTCAGGTGTCGGTGATGTACGGGCCGCTGAACCAATATCACGTGGTGCTGGGCCTGGAGCCGAAGTTCGCGCAGGACATCGAATCGCTCAAAGACGTTGAAGTCATCACGCCGGCCGGCACGCGCGTGCCGCTGCTGGCTTTCGCGCGGCTGGAAAATGCCAACGCGCCGCTCAGCGTGCAGCACCAGGGTTTGTTCGTGGCCGATACCGTGTCGTTCAGCCTGGCGCCCGGGGTCTCGCTGGGCCAGGCCACCGCCGCCATCGATGCGGCCGTGGCGCGCATCGGCCTGCCTTCGGATCAGATCCAGGCGGGCTTCCAGGGCACGGCCGCCGCCTTGCAGCAAACGCTTGCGCAGCAGCCCTGGCTGATCCTGGCGGCGCTGGTCACGATGTATATCGTGCTGGGCATTCTGTACGAAAGCTTCGTGCATCCGCTGACCATTCTGTCCACGCTGCCATCGGCAGGGCTGGGCGCGCTGCTGGCGTTGTTGCTGGTGCGCCAGGACTTCACGCTGATCGCGCTGATCGGTGTCTTCCTGTTGATCGGCATCGTGAAGAAGAACGCCATCATGATGGTGGACTTCGCGCTGGAGGCCCAGCGCGTGCAGGGCCTGGCGCCGCGCGACGCCATTTTCCAGGCTTGCCTGACGCGCTTTCGCCCGATCATGATGACGACGATGGCCGCCATCTTCGGCGCGCTCCCGCTGGTGATGGCGACGGGCGCTGGCGTCGAGATGCGCCAGCCGCTGGGCATCACCATCGTCGGCGGCCTTATCCTCAGCCAGATCCTGACGCTGTACACGACCCCCGTGGTCTATCTTTACCTGGACCGATTTCGCCTGTGGGCCGCGCAGCTGCGCACCCGGCGAAGCGACTCCCCTGCACCCATAGAACCTACATGATCCGACCCACGCCGTTCCGCTACGCCTTCCTTCCCCGCAGCGCCGTCACGCTGGCGCTGTGCGCGCTGCTTGGCGCATGCGCGGTAGGGCCCGATTACCAACGTCCGACGCTGGATGTGGGCGCATCCTACAAGGAAGGGCAGGGCCAGGAACAAGTGGAAGGCTGGAAGCCGGCACAGCCGCGCGACGATGCTGACCGTGGCAAGTGGTGGCAGGTGTACGGGGACGACACGCTGAACGGGCTGGTCGAACGGCTCAATACCTCGAACCAGACCATCGCGCAGGCCGAAGCCAATTACCGCCAGGCGCTGGGTCTGGTCCGAGCCGCGCGCGCCGGCTTCTATCCCACGGTGGGCGCAAGCGCGGGTATGTCGCGCGCGGGCGTGGGCACCGGGTCGTCGTCTTCGACGGGCAATGGCAGCAACGTGTCGAACCAATATTCCGTGACCGGCAGCGTCAGCTGGGAATTGGACGTGTGGGGGCGCGTGCGCCGCAGCACCGAATCGTCCGAGGCCAGCGCCGCCGCCAGCCTGGCCGATCTGGCGGCCACGCGCCTGAGCGCGCAAGCCGCGCTGGTGCAGACCTATCTGCAACTGCGCGTGCTGGATGAACAGAAGCGCTTGCTGGAGGCCACCGTCGCGGCGTATGAGAAGTCCTTGCAGCTGACGCAGAACCGCTATGAGGTGGGTGTGGCCGGTCAGGCCGACGTGGCCGTGGCGCGCACCCAGGTCGAGAGCACGCGCGCGCAGTCCATCGACCTGGACTGGCAGCGCGGCCAGTACGAACACGCCATCGCCGTGCTGATGGGCCAGGCGCCTTCTCAATTCAGTCTGCCGCCGGCGGTGTTCGCGTTGCAGTTGCCGCAGATTCCGGTGGGGCTGCCGTCCGAGCTGCTTGAGCGCCGCCCCGACATCGCTGCGGCCGAGCGCCGCGCGGCGGCCGCCAATGCGCAGATCGGCGTGGCCGAGGCCGCGTGGTTCCCGTCGCTGATCCTGTCCGCCGACGGCGGTTTCCGCAACGGCCAGTTCGCCGAGCTGCTGACCGCGCCCGCGCGCTTCTGGTCGCTTGGGCCGGCGCTGGCGTTGACGATCTTCGATGGCGGCGCACGCGCGGCGCAGGTCGAACAGGCGCGCGCTTCGTACGATGCGCAAGCCGCTGCGTATCGCCAGGCCGCGCTGGTGGGGCTGCGCGAAGTCGAGGACTACCTGATCCAGCTGCGCGTCATGGAAAACGAACAGACCGTGCAGCGCCGCGCGCTGGAGTCGGCGCGCGAGTCGCTGCGCCTGATCCAGAACCAGTACAAGGCCGGTCTGGTGGACTACCTGAGCGTCGCCGTCGTGGACGCCACCGCGCTCAATAGCGAGCGCAATGCGTTAAGCCTCTTGGGCACGCGGCTGGTCGCCAGCGTGAACCTGATCGTCGCGCTGGGCGGCGGTTGGGAAGGGTCCTAGGGATAACGCGTAAACCTCTTCGCATTCGTTGACAAGTTTTTGGCGTCGGTTCCTAATGCGTAAAAAAAGTGACCACACGGTCACTTTTTACGTTGAATCGTCATGCTGCACCGACGCCGAATTCCGTTTGATCACAAACATAAACTTCATGCGAAGGGGAAAGAGGATGGGCTGGTCTTTTCAATGGCGCACTGCCGCCCGGGCAGGACGTTGGAGCAGCGTGGCGGCCATCGCCACGCTGGCATTGTCGGCGGCTGCGTCCGCGCAGGGCTGGCCGACGCGGCCGATCACGCTGATCGTGCCGTTCCCGCCAGGCGGCACCACCGACCTGTTCGCGCGCACCATCGCGCAGCACATGGCGCCCGCGCTGGGACAGTCCATCGTGGTCGAAAACAAGCCGGGCGCGGCGGGCAACCTGGGCGTTGCCGCTGCCACGCGTGCGCCGGCCGATGGCTACACCATCGTGCTCGGTTCCGTCGGCACGCAGAGCGTCAACCAGTTCCTCTACAGCAACATCGGCTTCAATCCGGCGACCGACCTGGTGCCGCTGGGCATGATCGCGTCCACGCCGAACGTCATGGCGGTGGCCGCCGACTCGCCCTGGCGCAACCTGGACGACGTGATGAAGGCCGTGAAGAAAGACCCGGGCAAGTATTCCTATGCCTCGCCGGGCATCGGCTCGTCGGTGCACCTGACCGGCGCGTATTTCGAGTCGCTGGCGGGCCTGCAAATGCTGCACGTTCCGTTCAAGGGATCGTCGGCCGCGATACCCGCCGTGATCGGCGGCCAGGTCGATATCCTGATGGATAACCTGCCCAGTTCCATGGCCTCGTTGAAGCCGGGCGGACGCCTGCGCGGCATCGCCGTGACGTCCGCCGAGCGCAGCCCGGCCGCGCCCGATCTGCCGACGATGGCCGAGGCGGGCCTGCCGGGTTTCGAGGTGACCGCATGGTCGGGTCTGTATGCGCCGCGCGGCACGCCCGCACCGGTCGTCGACAAGCTGGTGGCGGCCATGAAGCAGGCCTTGAAGTCGCCGGCGCTGCAAGAGTCTTTGGCGCAGGGTGGTGCGACGCCGGGCAATGTGTTCGGCGCGGACCTGGCGGCGTTCGAAGTCAAGGAACGCGCCAAGTGGGGTCAGCTGATCCAGAGCCGGGGCATCAAGGCCGACTGACAGGACGGGCGGCGGCTTGCCGCCCGCGCCTTCATTGCAATGCGAACGCGGCGGCCCCCACGGCGGGGTCGCGGCCTCGCATCAGGTCGGCCAGCATGCGCGCGCTGCCCAGCGCCAGCGTGAAACCCAGGCCGCCGTGGCCAGTGTTCAGCCACAGATTGCGATAGGGAGTGGCGCCGATCAACGGCTTGCCGTCGGGGCGGGCGGGGCGTAGCCCGGCCCAGGCTTCCGGCTCGCCCTTGGCATTGAGGTCAGGAAAGAACTGCGTCACGTCGCGCTCCAGGCTGCGCACGCGTTGCGGATCGACGCCGCCGCCGGCCGTGCCGATATCGACCATGCCTGCCACCCGCAGCCGCTGACCCAGCCGCGCGTAGACCACCTTGCGGCGGATGTCGCTGATGCTGGCAGTGGGTGCGATGCTGTCGGGCGTCAACTGGTAGGTCAGGCTGTATCCCTTGAGCGGATAGATGCGCAGGTTCAGCCCCAGCGGCCGCGCCAAAGTCTGGGCGCCCATGCCGCTGGCCAGCACGAAGTGGTCGGCTGGTAAATCGCCGATGGTGGTGCTGGCGGCCGATACGCGTCCGCGCTCGTGCCGCAACGCCTTGACCCGCGTGTCGAAATAAAAACGCACGGGATCGGGCGCGGCGCGCAGGATGCGTTCCAGTTCCATGCACAGCCGCTGGCAGTCCCCCGCATCTTCGGTGGGCGTGTACAGCGCTCCCTGGATGCTTGGGCCGATGCCGGCCAGCGCAGGCTCCATCGCCAGGCAGGCTTCGGCGCTCATCACCTGCTGTTCACAACCCAGCCCGGCCAGATATTCGCGCTGGGCCAGGGCCTGCCGATACGCGCCCGCGTCCTGGTAGACCAGCAGTTTGCCCGCCGATGAAAAATCGAAATCGGGCTGTTCGTTGCGCACCAGTTCGTGCACGCACAGTCGGCTGTACATGCCCAGTTCCAGCAGCTCGCGCGTGGTGGACCGGCTCTTGGCGCGGGTGCAGGCGCGCAGGAATTGCAGGCTCCAACGCCATTGATCGGGATCCAGCCTGGGCCGAAAGCGTAGCGGCGCGTCCTGCGCCAGCAGCCAGGACGGCAGCTTGGGCAGCACGGCGGGGTCGGCCAGCGGGGCGACGAAGCTATAGCTCAGTTGCGCGCCGTTGGCCATGCTGGTGGCCTGGCCCGGGCCAGAGCCGGCGTCCACTACGGTGACGCGATGTCCTTCGCGATGCAGGAAGTAGGCGGTGGTCATGCCGACCACCCCCGCGCCAATCACTACGATGTGCATGATGCTCCAGGTGATACGGGGTTCATGCTGCCCAGGCGGGCGTTTCAAAGCCGGGGGCGGCGCGGTCGTCGCCACGCAGCAGGCGGCCGGGCCGCGCGCCGGTGGGTGCGCCGTCCTGCTCGACCAGTTGGCCGTTGACCAGCACGGCGTGGATGCCGGTGGACGGCAAGGTCGGTTCGGCAAAGCTGGCCAGGTCGGCGACGGCGGCCGCGTCGAACACCACCACGTCGGCATAACAGCCCGCGCGCAGCACGCCGCGATCCTTCAGGCCGAACTGCGCGGCGGTCAGGCTGGTCATGCGGCGCACCGCCTCTTCCAGACCCAGCACGCGCATCTCGCGCACATAGCGCGCCAGCACGCGCGAAAACGCACCCCACAAGCGCGGATGCGGGCGCTGGTCGTGCGGCAGGCCATCAGAGCCGATCATGACGCTGCCATGGCCGATGACGCGCTTGACGTCGGCTTCGTCCATCGAAAAGTAAATGGCGCCGCCTGGCGACAGTTCTTCGGCCAGGCGGGTGGGATCCTTGCCTTCGCGTTCGGCCAGTTCGCGCAGGTCCACGCCCTGGATCTCGGGCCGGGTCTGCGACCACGTGACGATGATTTTCTCGCCGGCCGCCACGCGGCGCGGTTCCAGGATGGTGGACGACGCCGCGTAGGGATACACGTCCATGCCCAGCGGCTGGTCGGCGCGCACGCGGTCGAACAGCGCGAGCGTCTGCGCGGTGCGGCCGTGGTTGTGCTTGCCCGTGACCTTGTGGTGCGACAGGATGGCCGGCACGTCGGCCGCGCGCCCAATCAGGAAGGCTTCTTCCATGGCGTCGCAGACGTGATCGGCCTCGTCGCGCAGGTGCGTGGTGTACAGGCCGCGCCAGGCCGACAGCGGCTCGGCCACGCCGATCACTTCTTCCGTGCTGGCGTGCATGGCCGTCGGATAGTAAAGCCCCGTGGACAGGCCCGCCGCGCCCGCCGCCATGGCCTCGTCCAGCGCGCGCCGCATGACGGCGATTTCGGCTTTGTCGGCGGGGCGGTCCAACCTGTCCATGGCCGAGACGCGCAGGCTTGAATGGCCCACCAGCGCCAGGCTGTTGACGGCGGCGGGCGCGGCGTCCAGCGCGTCGGCATAGTCCTGCATGCGCGCGAAGAGTTCGCCCGTGTGCTTGGCCAGCAGGTTCAGCGGCGGCGGCACCACGTCGCCGGGCGTGCGTACCGGCGCCAGGCTGATGCCGCAATTGCCGGTGACGACGGTGGTGATGCCCTGGCTGACTTTCGGCCGCATCAGCGGCGTGCCCAGCAGGGCGCGGTCATCGTGGGTGTGGCAATCGATGAAGCCGGGCGACACCACCTTGCCGGTGGCGTCCACGCGGCGTCGCGCGCGCCAGTGCGTGCCATCGCCGATGGCGGCGATGCGTTCGCCCTGAATGGCGAGGTCCGCGCGCTGGGCCGGGCCGCCCAGGCCGTCGGCGATCTGGCCGCCGGTGATGATGATGTCGTATTCGTGCTGGTCGTTGTGCGCGGGCATGAAGGGCTCAGGTGTCCGGAGTGACGGCCGGCGACTTGGCCCGGCGCGCCTCGAGGTTGGCAAGGGATTCGGTATTCAAGGCCTCTGGAAAGCCATGGGCCACCAGGTGTTCCAGCGCGTTGCCGATCCGGTCCCAGCCTTCCTGCGTGCGCAGCGGCACGCCCAGGAAATGGGATTCGGTCTTGCCGCGCAGCATCAGGTACAACACGCCCGCCAGCATGACGCTGACCATCGCGGGCATGTCCACGTCGGGCGCCAGGCCGTCGACGCGGTCGATGAAGCCCCGCGCCGCGCGTTCGCGCCGTTCGGCCAGCGGGGCCGACACTTCGTTGCGTTCGATGAGTTCCCAGCGGCGCACTTCGCGCAGGGTTTCGTTGCCCGCCAGTGCGTCGATCTGCGCGCGCAGCATCGACAGCACCAGTTCGCCGGGCGTGCGCTGGCTGGACTCGTCGGCCGCCAGCAGATCGGGATTGCGCGTCCAGAAGTCCTGCTCCTGCATCCAGGCCAGCATCAGGCCGGGCATGCCGTCGAAGTAGCGGTAGATCAGCTCTTTGCTGACCCCCGCGCGTTTGGCGATGGCGTTGATGCCCACGCCGCCCATGCCAGTTGCAAGGATCTGGTCTTGCAGCGCTTGAAGGATCTGTCTCTCGGTGTTCTCGCGGCGGGACATGGCCTACTCCTTCATGAGGATAAGGGAGCGGGCGGGGTCCGGCGTACCGGTCACCCGCCCGTCGGCCAGGTCGGCGATGAGTTCGCTGACGGTGTGGCCGATACGCCCGCCATCTTGCCAGACTTCGCTGCCCAGGTAGACGGCGTTGGCGCGTCGCGGGCTGCGCGGCAGCGTGGGGTCGGCCTGTTCAATTGCAAGAATGCGCCTTTGCGCGTCGATATGCACGCGATCATGAGCCGTGTAGGTGATGGGTGTGTTCGGGGACAGCGTCAGCGCGCGAGTGGACGCAGTTTCACCAGTCAAGGCGTACCAGGCCAAGTCCACCATGGCTTGCGCCAGCGGCGCACAGGGGTGGATGGAGTTATGCAGCACCGCCACGCGGCATTGGCCGTTGTCGCGGTGCGCGCAGCCGTGATCGGGGCGGCGCGCGACCCGCGCCGTATTGCCCCAACCCAGCTCGCCGTTGGCCGATAACGCGATCAGGCCCGCATCCACTTCGGGATGCGCGGCGAGCATCTGCGAGACCGCGTCGGCGGGAGGCACGCCGCTGCCCATCAGATGCAGCGCGGCCTGGTTCAGCGCCACGCCGTCGACCCCTGGCCGGTTGGGCAGGCGATGGCCGGTGACCAGGCCCACTCCATCCGCGCCGGGCAGGAATTGCACCAGCGGTTCGGGCCGGTCGGGTCCGCTTTCGATCAAGGCCGCGCGCCGCGCCTGCAACCAGTCATCGGGCAGGTCCAGCGCGGTCACGCCGCCGCGTTGGCATGAGGCGTGGTGCACGCGGCCTGCATCGTTCATGATGGCGAACACCGCGAAGCCGCCGATGGCGCCATGGCCCATCAGCTCGGCCGCCAGCGCTGCCGCGCGCACCGCCGCGCCCGCGTTTTCCCCCGCCGCTGCTACGCCGATCGTCATCGCTAGTCCGTATTGCTCGTCACGGGATCGACGATGTTCAGGTTGGTGATGAAGCGCTGGAACAGCATGGCCAGCGCCAGCGGGGGCAGCGCGGCCAGCATGCTTGCGGCGGCGAACAGCCCGAGGTCGGCGCGAAAACCCGGCATCAGCGGCGATAGCCCCAGCAAGGAGGCCGACAACGTCTGCGCCGACGTGCCGCCCGTCAGCACGATGGCGAACAGCAGGTCGTTCCAGCCCACCAGGAACGCGATGATGAAGGCCGCCGCGATGCCGGGCAAGGCCATTGGCAGCGTGACGTGGCGCAGCATCTGCCAGCGCGTGCAGCCGTCCATGCGCGCGGCGCGCTCGATCTCGACGGGCAGCGAGGCGAAGTAACCCATCAGCACCCACGACAGCAAAGGGATCACTGCGGTCAGGTACACGATCCAAAGCCCGAACAGGCTGCCCGCCAGGCCGATGGCGGCGAAGAACACGTAGTACGGAATCAGCAGCGCAATGGGCGGCAACGTGCGTGATGCCAGCAGCACGTAAAGCAGCGGGCCCTTGAAGGGAAATTCGAATCGACCCAGCACGTAGCCCGCCAGCGTGGCGATGGCGGTGCCCACGGCGGCAGCCGGCAGCGCCACCAGCGCGCTGTTCACAAAGCCGGTCATGATGGCCTTGGTCTGCCCGCCGAAGATCGAATCCGAGGTCGACAGGCCCAGCACGCGCAGGTAGTTGTCGAAGGTGAATCCGCCCGCGTTGTGCGCCACGCCCATGATGATGGCCGACTCATCCATGAACGAGGCTTTCAGCGTCCAGTACAGCGGGAACAGGCACCAGAAGGCGACCAGCGCGACGCCCGCGGCGACCAGCCAGGGGCGCCAGCCTTCACCGGTGACTTTGGCGGCGTCATTGCGCATGGGCGGCTCCTTGGGGGCGCTTCTTGCGGATCAACATGAAGTAGGCCGTGGCCAGCAGCAGCGACATCACGGTCAGCAGGAACGCGGCGGCCGATGCCAGCCCGTACTTCGAGAATTCGAAGTTGTAGCGGAAGATCAGCAGCGGCAGGATCTGCGTGGACGTGCCGGGCCCGCCGCGCGTCAGCGAGAACAGCAGGTCGAACTGGCGCACTGCTTCGACCGTCATCACCACCAGCACGATGAGCGTCGTGTGCTTCAGATGCGGCAAGGTGATGTGCCGAAAGCGCGACAGCGGACCCGCGCCATCGACGCGCGCCGCGCGGTAAAGATCGCGGGGGATGGTCTGCAATGCGGCCAGGTAGAAGAAGCTGCCCAGCGGCGCGATGTGCCACACGAACGCAAGCGCCACCCAGAACAGCGCCCAATCGCTCGACAACCAGACCGTAGACGCGTTGGCCAGGCCCAGCGGCGCGAGCAGCCCGGTCAGCGCGCCGAAACTGGGATTGAGCAAAAACGAAAATACCGTGGCCGTCACGACCTGCGACATCGCCCACGGCAACAGCGCCAGTCCGCGCACGAGGCCGCGCAGCGGCATCTCTTCGTTCAACACCAGCGCGATGCCCAGCGCGGCGACGAACGAGCCCACGACGCACATCGCCACGAAACCCAGGCTGCGCCAGATGGAGTCGATCACGGCGGGGTCGGACAGCACTTCGCCGTAGAGATCCACGCCCACGAATTCCTCGGTGCGCAAAATGGCGTTGGTGTCGTGCAGGCTCAACCAGAAGGAATAGCCTAGCGGCACGCCGATGATCAGCGTGTTCAGCGCATACACCGCGATGATCACGGTCAGCGCGAATCTCAGGTCCGACATCTCGCGCCCGCCCTGGCGCACGGTGGCCGGACGAGCCGACGACAGGCTGGCGGCGCTCATGTGCGAGGCTCCTCGCCGCCGTGCACGCGCAAGCCCTCGGCATCGAACAGGTACAGGCGGGCGGCGGGCAGCGCCAGCGCGATGGGCGCGCCCACTTCGTAGCGGCGCTCGGGCGGCAGCCGCGCGCGCAGGCGCGGAACGTCTTCGCCGCCCACGCTCACGTCGACGAACTGATCCGAGCCCACCGGTTCGACGGCCCACACGCTGCCTTGCAGCAGCAGGCCCTCGCCCGCGAGCGGCGCGGGCGCCATGGCTTCGGGCCGGATGCCGAGCGTGGCGGCGCTGCCTTCGGGCAAGGCGCGCGCGGCCTCGCGCAGCGCGGGCGGCAGCACGTATACGTTGCCAGCCGCGTGCAGGGCGGGCTGGCCGTCCTGCGCGTGCAGCGTGCCGGACAGGAAGTTCATGCCGGGGTTGCCGATGAAGTCGGCCACTTCCCGATTGGCGGGACGGCGGTAGATGGTGTCGGGGTCGGCGAACTGCAACAGATTGCCGCCCGACATGACGGCGATGCGGTCGGCCAGCGTCATGGCTTCGACCTGATCGTGCGTGACGTAGATGAACGTGGCGTTGAGCGTGCGATGCAGGCGCTTGAGCTCCACCCGCATGTCGGTGCGCAGCTTGGCGTCCAGGCTGGAGAGCGGCTCGTCGAACAGGAACAGATCGGGGTTGCGCACCACCGCGCGGCCGATGGCCACGCGCTGGCGCTGTCCGCCCGACAACTGATAGGGCTTGCGGTCCAGCATGGATTGCACGCGCAGCAGGTCGGCCGCCTGGTCCACGCGCGCGCGCACCTGCGCTGCCGGCATCTTCTGCATGCGCAGCGGAAAGCCGATGTTCTCGCGCACGGTCATGTGCGGATACAGCGCGATGCTCTGGAACACCATGGCCACGTTGCGCCGATGCGGCGGCACTTGATCCACGCGCCGGTCGTCGATGCGGATCTCGCCGCCGGTGGGCGTGTCCAGGCCGGCGATCATGTTCAGCGTGGTGGTCTTGCCGCAGCCGGACGGGCCCAGCAGCACGACGAATTCGCCGTCGCGGATGTCCAGGTCCAGCGAGCGGACCGCCTGGAAATGGGTATAGGCTTTCTGGATGCCTTGCAGGGTTACGCTGGCCATGTCAGCTCCGCTTGAGGATCTTGGCGTACTTCTTGTAGAGCGCGTCCCAGCGGGCGCGCAGTTCGGTCGCCACCTGCGCGGGCGTCTTGGAGCCTTTGATCAGCAGGTCCTGAGCGATCATCTCGTGCATGCCGGTGTCCCATTCCTGATACCAGGGCGCTTTGAGGATGTGCGCGGCAACCGCCTTTTCACGGCCCTGGAAGAGCCATTGGTAAACCTGCTCGGCTTGCGGCGGGTACATCCATTTCATGATGGCCGCGCGGCTGTCGGGATCGCGGTACAGCTCGGGGAAGGGCACTTCCAGGTTGGCCTTGGCGATCCAGTTCTTGTGCGTGGTCAGTTGGCCCGCCTTGTCGCGATAGCCGAAGTATTTCACCAGCTCCCATAGCGCGGCCTGCTCGGCGTCCGTGCGCTTGCGTGTCGACATGCACAGCAGCGCGTGGCCGACCAGCACGGTGTCGTGCGTGGCGCCCGGCACGACCGGGTTGTAGCTGGAATACGCAGCGATCTGGCTCTTGGCCGGATCGTTGTAGTTGAAGCTGTAGTAGTCGATGTTCAGGTGGAAGGCGTGCTGGCCCTTCATCCACGAGCTGGACGTTTCGGTGCCCGACCACGTGAGCACGGCGCGTTGCACGAGTTCGTCATCCCACCAGCGCTTCCAGTCCGTCAGCACTTTCACCAGCGGCGTGTCGGGGCCGAACGTCGCGCGCAATTCGTCATCGACAAAGCGTTCGCCTTCGGCGAAGCACTGCGCGATCAGCGCCCAGGGCAGGCCGGTCCAGGCGTTGTACCAGGGCATCAGCATCGGGTGTTCCGCCAGGCCCTTCTTCTTGATTTCGCGCGCCTGCTTTTCGACCGTCGCCCAGTCCTGCGGGTAGCCGGCGGCGTTGGCGGTGCCGCCGAAGCCCGCCTCGGCCAGCATCTTCTCGTTGCGGAACAGCGCGAACGGTCCGCCGTTGTAGTAGGTCAGTCCCAGGTAGCGGCCGTCGGTGGCGCGGGCGTCGTCGACGATGCCGGGAAACATCTGCTTCTGGATGTCGGCCAGTCCGGGCATGTCGTCGATCGCGCGGATCCAGCCCGCCGCGTACCAGCGCGAGGCCTGCCCGCGTTGCGCATAGAACATGTCCAGCGGGGCTTTGGCGGCCAGCTGCGTTTCGAGTACGGCGGCGTAGTCGCCGGGGATGGGCGACAGGTTGACCGGCACGCCGCGTTCCTGTGTGAAGCGCGCGGCGCCCTGCTGCACGATTTCGCTGCCCCAGGGCCAGAAGGCGAAGGTCAGTGGCGATACGGGTTGCGCCAGACCAGGCAGCGGCCAGCCGGTGGCAGCCAATCCGGCCGCGCCTGCCAGGCCGGCGGCGCCACGCAAAAGAAAGTCGCGGCGCGCCGGATCGGGGCTGCCTTCGAAGGGGGAACGCTGGGGCATGCTGGACTTCCTTGCGGTTGAGAAGACGACAAAGAGAGGGTGCAGCGAAGACGTGTGGCGGGGTGTGTGACCATGTGGTCACATTCCGCGTTCAAGATATTGCTTTGGAGCCACCGGCAGCAAGGGGGGAGTTTCCCTAGGGGAGTGTGTGCGCCGGCAGCGAGCGCCGCCGGCGAGTCTTCAGCGTGGCAGTCGGTCTACAGCCCGATCGCCTTCAGGTCGGGATGGCGGCGATGCCAGTCGGTCACGGCCTGGAAGGCCATGCCGATCATGCCCAGCGTGCCTTCCGCGTTCGGCTTGCCCAGCAGCTGGATGCCCAGGGGCAGGCCGCTGGCGGTGAAGCCGGCCGGCAGCGCCAAGCCCGATGCGTTGACGTAGTTGCCCGCGCGGGTGAAGGCGGCCAGCGGCGTGGCGGCCTCGTCCACGTCGGCCAGCAGACGGGCGCCGAAGGGCGCGCAGGGCGTCAGCACGGCGTCGATGTCGCGCATCCAAGCCAGCCATGCCTGCCGCGCCTGCGCATGCGCGTTCAACGCGGCGATGTAGTCCGCGGCGGACACGCCCTTGCCCGACAGCACGCGGGCCCGGACGTATTGGCCGATGGGCTGCGCGGGGTCTTCGATGTAGTCGCGGTGCAGTGCGTAAGCCTCGGCAGCGATGATCTGGCCGTTGCGCAACATCATTTCGTGGAAGTCGAAGGGGAAGGGCGTTTCGGCCACGTCGGCGCCCAGGTCGACGAGGACGCGGCGCGCGTTCTCCAGGGCTGACAGCGCATCGCTTTCCACGCTGATGGGATGTTGCGACGGCGGCATCAGTGCAATGCGGACGCCGCGCAGGGGTTGCGCGCCGGTGCCGGGTTCGCGCAGTTGAAAGGCGGGTTGGTTTTGCGTCAGCGGGTCCTGCGGATCGGCCCCCGCCATGAGCGCGGTCAGCAGCATCGCGTCGCGGGTGTCGCGCGTGAGCGGGCCGATGGAGTCCAGCGTGGTCGACAAGGCCACCGCGCCATGCAGGCTGATCAGGCCGCGCGTGGTCTTCAAACCCGTGACGCCGTTCAACGCGGCGGGAATCCGAACCGAGCCGCCCGTATCCGACCCCAGCGCGGCCGGCGCCAGACCGGCCGCGACGGCTACGCCGGACCCGCTGGACGAGCCGCCAGGAATGCGCGGCGCTTGCAGGTCCCAGGGGTTGCGCGGCGTGCCCATCAGCGGGTTCGTGCCCCACCCGCCGAACGCGAATTCGACCATGTGGGTCTTGCCCAGTATCACCATGCCGGCGTCCAGCAGGCGAGTGACGGCGGTTGCCGTGACGCTGCTGCGGCGCTCGCGCCAGGCTTGGGACCCCGCCGTGGTGGTTTGGCCCTGGATGTCGCACAGGTCTTTGACGGCCACCGGCACGCCGTCCAGCGGACTGAGCAGGCCATAGCCGGCGCGGCGGCGCGCATCGGCGGCCGCGGCCAGGCGCAAGGCCCCGTCGCTGTTCACGCTGACATACGCGCCCAGCGCCGGATTGGCCTGGGCGATGCGGTCCAGGAAGTGCTGCGTCAATTCCACCGAGCTGTAGCGGCCTTCGGTCAGGCCGTCGGCCAGCTCGCCGAGCGTGGCAAATGCAATTTCAGACATGTTTTCCTCAGGTTGATGTGCCGGCCAGGCGGGGCGGGCGAGGCCGGCTGCATGAAGCGCGACTAGCGTTTGGTCCAGTCAGGGGCGGGGTAGACGGGCGTTGCCGTCGCCACGTCCTTGGGCCACACGGGCACCATGCCCTTGCCCGGCAGCAACTGCACCACGGGGAACGGCATCAGCAGTTGCTTGCCCGTCTCGTCGATGGCGTAGGGCCCGGCCATGACCGTGATCTTGCCGGACAGGTCAATTGACGCCTGCTTGAGCGCAGCGGCGTCCGTCGTGCCCGCCTTCTTCACGATCTCTTCCGTGACCGCGCCCGCGCCGTAGGCCAGCGCCGTCTGGAAATCAGGCGGGAACTCGGCCTTGGGGAAGCTCTTGTCGTAGGCGGCCGCGAACTGTTCGCGGCTCATGCCGGCATTGACGTTCCAGTTGATGGCGGGGTGGTAGTTGGTGTGGCTGTAGATGTAGTTGGCATCCGCGCCGATGGCCTGGAACTGCGGGGTCGACGCATACACCATGAAGACGTACGGGAAGTTGATGTCCAGCTGCTTCATCTGGCGCGTCATGCTGATCAGGTCGCCCTCGTAGGACGTCGGCACCAGCGCCTCGGCGCCCGCCGCGCGCGCCTTCTGCAAGAGGGTGCTGAAGTCCTTCTGGCCCTTGGGATACTTCTCGAACAGCACCACCTGCATGCCATTCTTGGTTGCCTGTTCGCGGCCGCCTTCGGCCAGCCCGGCCGGGAACGGTTCGTCGGAATACAGCAGCGCCACCTTCTTCACGCCCAGGTTGGCCGCCAGCTCCATGTTGGCGCGCAGCATGGCGGACACCGGCATCTGCGTGCCCGACACCATGTTCTTGAAACCCTGCTTGTACAGGTCGTCGCTGGCGGCGGACCACACCATCATGTATTTGCCCAGCCGCTCGGTCACGGTGGCGGCGGCGGCCGTCAGCGTGGAGCCGAAAGGCGCAAACACCAGATCGACTTTTTCATCGACAATCAGGCGTTCGTAGACACGCGTCACCATTTGCTTGTCGCTGCGGTCATCCAGCTTGACCAGCTCGACAGGGTATTTCTTGCCCTTGACCTCGATGCCGCCACGGCGATTGACGTCTTCCACCCACAGTTCCACGCCCCGGACGCCGGATTGCGAGGCCAGGGCGAAGCTGCCCGTGGATGAGACCGTCATGCCGACCCGGATCTTGTCCGAGTTTTGGGCGGCGCCGGTGGCGGGTGTCAAGGCGGCGATGGCCATGGCCAGCGCCGGTAAGCGGAACAACCAGGATTTAGCGAACATGGGATGTCTCCAATCGTTATAGATTTGGGGGCCTCGCCCTGCCGCGAAGCAGGGACCCAGAACCCGGTATTGGGCATTAATTGCCCAATACGCGACAAAGCGTATAACAAATAGGCATGGAGCGCACGCCTTGAATAAATTGAATTACCGGCAGACGGAAATGTTGTGGGCCATCGTCATGGCCGGCTCGATCAGCGGCGCGGCCCGACTCCTGAATATTTCGCAGCCGGCCGTCAGCCGGATGCTGGCGCAGACCGAGAAGAGCATGGGTGTGACGCTGTTCGAGCGGGTGCGCGGGCGGCTGCGACCCACCTCGCAAGTGCATAGCCTGTTTGAGGAAATCGAAAAAACCCAGCGCATGATGCAGCGGGTCAATGACCTGGCCGATGCGTTGTCCGAGCACGGCACAGGCGTGCTGCGGCTGGCCTCCATTCCCAGCCTGGCGCAATTCCTGGTGCCGCGCGCGGTGGCCCGTTTCCAGCAGCGGCATCCCGAGCTGCTGCTAAGGCTGAATACTTCGGTCCTGCCCAGCCTGATTTCCGACGTGTTGCAGGGCGAAGCCGAGCTGGGGCTGGTGGTGATGCAGGCGGATCACCCCTTCCTGACCTCGCAGCCCTTGCACGTGGGTCGCATGGTGGCGGCCATCCCCAAGGCGCACCCGTTGGCGGGCCGGGCCTCTGTCAGTCTGGCCGATCTTTCCCCGCATCCGCACATCGTGGTCGGCACCCGCATGCCCTTCGGCATGCTGGTGCTGGGCGCGTTCGAGCAGGCCGGGCTGCCGTGCCGCATGTGCGCTGACGTGCCCTGGAGCCAGCTTGCCTGCGCGCTGGTGAATGCCGGGGTGGGGATCGCCATTGTGGATGAATTCACGGTCATGCAGAACACCATGCCCGACGTGGTGATCGTGCCGCTGCAAGAGTGCATTCCGCTGAATATCTCGGCGGTCTATGCCAGCAACCGAGAGCCGTCGCAAATCGCGTTGCGCTTCATCGATGAGCTGCGAGAGGTGCTGGCGGAGGCATTTCCTGGCCAGAATAAGGGTTAGTCCTTAACTTGCAGTTATGGTTTGAGTTGTTCATAATCGCCTCCAAATAGCGGCCATCCAATCCGAGACGGCCCGGAGGAAGACATCATGAGCAGCAGTCCCGCCCTGACGGCGGGCGCGGCTTCGCATCGCGCGCAGGATTTGCGCGCCGTGCGGTTGCGCACCCGCATCGCAGTGACCCTCTTCGCCGCGCTGGCCGCCGGCCTGGCAGTGATCCCCATGGCGAGCTCGAACATTTCGTTCGCGTTCTACCTGATGTTGTGGATCACGATGGCCAGCGCCATGAACATCTGCGTGGGCTTCACGGGCTATCTGCCGTTCGGCTACGTCGTGTTCTACGGCGTGGGCTCCTACGCCACCGGCATTTGCTACAAGATCATGGGCTGGCCCATCCTGCCGTCGCTGCTGGCTGCTGGCGGCGCGGGCCTGGCGATTGCGATGCTGCTGGCGCCCACGCTGCGCCTGCGCGGCGTGTATTTCGGCATCGTGAGCCTGGCGTTGGCCACCATCGTCAAGCTGGTCATTTCGGACCTGCCGCAATCATTCACAGGCGGCAGCATGGGCATCATCCTGTCGCGCGCCAACAATCCCACGCATAGCTACTACGCCATGCTGATCGTCATGGGCGCCACGCTGGCAACCGTCACCTGGCTGTCGGTGTCGCGGCTGGGCCGCGCGCTCAAAGCCATCCGCGACGATGACGGCGCGGCCGCCTGCGTGGGCATCCACGTGCCCAACACGCGCCTGAAGGCCTGGCTGCTGGCCGCCCTGTTCCCCGCGCTGGCCGGCGGCATCGAGGCCTGGTACACGAACGTCGTCGACCCGGAATACGCCTTCAACGTGCTGATCACGGCCAAGAGCATCATCTACGCCATGGCGGGGGGCTTCGGCACCATCCTTGGCCCGGTGGTCGGCACGCTGGCGCTGGTGGGCATCGACCACATGATCTGGCAGAAATTCCCCGTGGTGAACCTGCTGCTGCTGGGTCTCATCATCGTCCTGCTGATGCTGTTCCTGCCACGCGGCATCGTCGGCAGCCTGATCAAACGCAAGCCGCAACTGCGCCGCTACATCGCCTGAGGACCCGCCATGACCGGACTGCTTATCCAAGGCCTGATCAACGGCCTGATCCTTGGCGCCATCTACGGCCTGATCGGCGTGGGGCTGAACGTCGTCTTCGGCGTGCTGCGGGTGGTGAACTTCGCGCACGGCGAATTCCTGGTGCTGGGCGCGTACTTCGCCTTCTACCTGATGGAATACGCGGGCATCAACCCGCTGATCGCGCTGCCGCTGGCGTTCGCCGCGTTCTTCCTGGCCGGCTACCTGCTGTATTTCGTCCTGATCCCTCGGCTGTCCAAGGCGGACGATCCCGAGATCAGTTCGCTTTTGCTGATGTTCGGCGTATCCATCATGCTGGGCGCGCTGATGCTGCTGGCGTTCGACGCCGATGCGCGCTCGCTGCCTTATGAGATCGAACCCGTCTTCCTGAAGTTCGGCCCGGTCCTGATTCCGACGGTGCGGCTGCTGGCGCTCGTCATCGCGCTGGCGATCATCGCCGCGTTGACGGTGTTCCTGTACCGCACGCAGCTGGGCCGCGCGCTGCGCGCCATCATCATGAACCGCGACGCGGTCCGTATCGTGGGCATCAATGCCGAGCGGCTGTCCGCCGTGGCGTTCGGGCTGGGCGTGGGCCTGGCCGCCGCCAGCGGCGTGCTGGTCGCCATGGTGTTTCCGGCGTTCTCGCCGTTCATGGGCAACGACTACACGCTGATCGGCTTCATCGTCATTGTGCTGGGTGGTTTGGGGCACCCGGTGGGAGCCCTGGTCGGGGCGCTGCTGTTCGGCATCACCGAGCAGGTGTCCGTGGTGTTCTTCAGCCCCTCCATCGCCACCATCTGCGGTTTCGCATTGATGGTCGCCACGATCTTCATCCGGCCCAGCGGCTTGTTCGGCCGCCAGGCGCTGCGTTAACAGCCTTCCGGGAGACGGACGCATGTTGAAAGTCACGAATCTCAAGAAGCGCTTTGGCGGCCTGGTGGCGCTGCAAGGCGTGGATCTGGAGGTGCCGAAGGGATCCATCCTGGGCATCATCGGCATGAACGGATCAGGCAAGACCACGATGCTCAACTGCATCAATGGCATCTACCGGCCGGACGAAGGCCGCATCGAACTGGATGGCCGCGAGATCGGCGGGCGCGAGGTCCATGAAGTGGCCCGGCTGGGCGTCGGGCGCACCTTCCAGGTGCCGCGCATCTTCCGTCAGCTGACCCTCCTGGAAAACCTGGAGGTGGCGCAGCAGCAGTCGGGCCGTAGCGCGGACGAGCGCTATGCGCAATCCGAGTACTGGCTGCACAAGGTCGAGCTGCATCGCCTGCGCCACAACTACGCCGAAGAACTGTCTGGCGGCCAGCAAAAGCTGGTGGAGCTGGCGCGCATCATGGTCGCGCGGCCCAAGGTCGTGCTGCTGGACGAACCCTTCGCGGGCGTGAACCCCGCCCTTGCGCAACTGCTGATTTCAGTGATCCGCGAATTGCCCACCGAGCATGATTGTTCGGTGGTGCTGGTGTCGCACGACCTGACATCCATCTATCAGCTGTCCCATCACATCATCGTCATGAACGAAGGCGCCATCCTGAGCCAGGGCAACGCCGATCACGTGCGCGCCGACCCGCAGGTGGTCGAAGCCTATCTTGGAGCCTGACATGAGCACCGCCATCCTTGCGCTCGAAGACGTGACCGTGGCCTATCACGGCGACATCACGATTTTGAACCGCATCAACGTCCAGGCGCGCGCAGGCAAAGTCACCGGCGTGATCGGCCCTAACGGCGCCGGAAAATCCACGGTGCTCAAGACGCTGTTCGGCTTTCTGCCGCCCCGCACCGGGCGTATCACGCTGCGCGGCAAGGACATCAGCGCGCAGCCTTCGCACGAGCGCGCCAGCCATGGCGTGGCGTTCGTGCCGCAGCATCGCAGCCTGTTCGGCGACCTGTCCGTGCAGGACAACCTGCTGCTGGGCTGCTGGCCGTTCCGGGGAGACAAGGCGCGCGTGCGCCAGCGCATCGACTCGGTCTATGACCGCTTTCCCATCCTGGCGCAAAAGCGCAACGATCCGGTCTCCAGCATGAGTGGGGGGCAGCAGCGCTTCGTGGAATTCGGCCGCGCCCTGCTGATCGAGCCGTCGGTGATTCTGCTGGACGAGCCCACGGCGATGCTGGCACCCAAGATCTCCAAGGAGATCTACGCGCTGATCCGTGGGTTTGCCGACGAGGGGATGACCGTGGTGCTGGTGGACCAGAACGTGCGGCGCTGTGCCGAAGTGTCCGACTATATGTACATCCTGGAGCTGGGACGCAACAAGGCGGAAGGCTCGCGCGAGGCGTTCGAGCAAGAGGGCGGCCTGCGCGAGATGGTCGCCTCGTGGATGGACTACAAGATCGACTGAATTTTCGACTGAAGCGTCGACAGGAACCCGCCGGGGCGCACCCCGGCGGGGCTGGCGTCAAATAACGCCGCGTATCCCGGCAATGCCATGCGCGCCATGGCGCAACGCTTGCGATACGGTCTGGGTGGATTGCCCGCCCAGCGCGAAAACCGGAATGCCGGCGTCGCGATTGCCCGCGACGAAGCCTTCCCAACCCAGCGTCGCCGCGCCCGGGTGGCTGGGCGTGTCCAGCACGGGGCCCAGCACCGCGAAGTCCGCGCCGATCTCGCGCGCGTGCACCACCTGGGCGTTGTCGTGCGCCGACACGCCAAGCAGCGCGCCTTCGGGCAGTTCAGGGCGCGCATGCAAGCGCGCCGCGTCCGCCGTGCGCAGGTGCACGCCGTCGGCTTCCCTCCACCAGGCGGCAGGGTGAGCGCTGTTGACCAGCACGCGTGCGCCGGCTGCGTGGCAGCGCTTGATCACCTGTTGCAGCACTTCATGCAGCGAGCTTGCACCCGCGCCATCCGGCCACTGCGGTTCGCGGAACTGCACCAGCTTCACGCCACGCGCCAGCGCGGCTTCCAGGCGGCCCAAAAACGCCGCAACGCCTGCACGCGAACCGATCGAGCTGATGCCGTAGGTAGTGGGCAGTTGCAGCCAGCGCAGTGGCGGCAAGGTGGCCGGCAGCAAGTCGCCGACGGACGCGGCATTGGCCGGGTCCACCCATTGCAGCCGCTGGTTTTCCAGCCCTTGCGGCTCGCCTTCCCACGCGGTGACGTGGCAGAACGCCAGGCGCACCGTGGTGTGCGGATAGACGTGTACATAGGTCACCCACGGATGCGACTGCGTGACGCGGATGCCCAGCTCTTCCTGCAATTCGCGGGCCAGCGCCTGCAACACGGTTTCACCCGGCTCAAGCTTGCCGCCCGGCAGTTCCCACCAGCCCGACCAGGGCTTGCCCTCGGGCCGCTGACCCAGCAGCAACATGCCATCGGGCCGCAGGATCAGGCCCGCTGCAACGTCGACGATTTTCTCAGACATGGCGTGCCGCCCAATCGCGCGCGAATTGGTAAGCCACGCGGCCCGAACGCGATCCGCGCTCGATCGTCCATTGCAGCGCCTCGGTGCGCGACGGTTCGATGTGCGCCTCGGGGCAACCGAGTTCGCGCAGCCAGTGGTAGACGATGTCCAGGTAGTCGTCCTGCTTGAACGGGTAGAACGACAGCCACAGGCCGAAGCGTTCGGACAGCGAGATTTTTTCCTCGACCGTCTCGCCGGGATGGATTTCGCCATCGGGCTGATGCTTGGCCTGGAGGTTCTCGCTCATGTATTCCGGCATCAGGTGACGGCGGTTGGACGTGGCGTAGATCAGCACGTTGTCGCCCGAGGCCGATACCGAGCCGTCCAGCACGGACTTGAGCGCCTTGTAGCCGGGCTCGCCTTCTTCGAACGACAGGTCATCGCAGAACACGATGAAGCGTTCGGGACGGGGCGCGACCAACTCGACGATGTCGGCCAGGTCGCCCAGGTCGGACTTGTCGACTTCGATCAGGCGCAGGCCCTGGTCGCCATAGGCGGCCAGCATGGCCTTGACCAGCGAGCTCTTGCCGGTGCCGCGCGCGCCGGTCATCAGCACGTTGTTGGCCGGCTTGTTGGCCAGGAACTGCTGCGTGTTGCGGTCGATGGTGGCCTTCTGGCGCTCGATATGCTGAAGGTCTTGCATGTCGATGCGCGCCACGTGGCGCACGGCGTCCAGCCAGCCGCGCGAGCCGCGCTTGCGCCAACGGAACGCATGCGCGCTCCAGTCGATCTCGGGCGTGGCCGGAGGCAGGAAGGCTTCCAGCTGCGCCAGCACGCGCTCGGCGCGCTGGATAAGGGTGGTGAACTCGCTAGCGCTCATGGCCGATCACGAACGGTAGTCGGCGTTGATGGACACGTATTCGTGCGAGAAGTCGCAGGTGTAGACGGTGTCGGACACCTGGCCGCGACCCAGCGCGATGCGCACCAGGATTTCGGCCTGCTTCATCACGCGCTGGCCGTCGGCTTCCTGGTAGTCGGGGTTGCGGCCGCCGTTCTTGGCGACCAGTACGTCGTCCAGCCACAGGCGGATGTTGGACACGTCCAGGTCGTCGATGCCGGCATAGCCCACCGCCGCCAGGATGCGGCCCAGGTTGGGGTCGGACGCGAAGAACGCGGTCTTGACCAGCGGCGAATGCGCCACGGCGTAGGCGACCTTGAGCGCTTCTTCGGTGCTGCCCGCTTCTTCGACGCGGATGGTCATGAACTTGGTGGCGCCTTCGGCGTCGCGCACGATCTTGGTGGCCAGCTCCAGCGCGGCGGCGGTCAGCGCTTCGCGGACGGCGGCGTAGGCGGCGTCCGATTCGCTATTGACGTTCACGCCCGACTTGCCGGTGGCGGCGATGATGAAGGAATCGTTGGTGGACGTGTCGCCATCGACCGTGATGCGGTTGAACGAGGCGTCGGCGATTTCGCCGGCCAGCTTGCGCAGCAGCGGCTGGGCGATGCCGGCGTCGGTGGCCAGGAAACTGAGCATGGTGGCCATGTTGGGACGGATCATGCCCGCGCCCTTGCTGATGCCGGTGAAGGTCACGGTCTTGCCGTCGATCTGCATCTTGGCCGACGAAATCTTGGGCAGCGTGTCGGTGGTCATGATGCCGTGCGCGGCGCTGGACCAGTGATCGGCCCCCAGGTTGGCGATGGCGCCCGGCAGGCCGGCGACCAGACGGTCCAGCGGCAGCGGCTCAAGAATGACGCCGGTGGAGAACGGCAGGATTTCGGAGGCGGGCACGCCCAGCAGCTTGCCCAGCGCGGCGCAGGTGTCCTGGGCTTTCTTCAAGCCTTCTTCGCCCGTGCCGGCGTTGGCATTGCCGGTATTGATGACCAGCGCGCTGATGGGACCGCCGGCGGCCAGATGGGCCTGGCAGACCTGGACGGGGGCGGCGCAGAAGCGGTTGCGCGTGAACACGCCCGCCACGCTCGTGCCTTCGGCCAGACGGAACACAGTCAGGTCGCGCCGGTTGGCTTTGCGGATGCCGGCCTCGGTGACGCCGATTTCAACGCCGGCTACAGGAAAAATTTCGGACTCGGAGGGGATCTGCAAATTAACGGCCATGACTTCGTCTCTTGAGTAGGCAGGACAAAATCGCCGCCAGGCTAGGCGGCGCGCGGGGGAAAGCTTCGTATTATCCCACCGGTTTACGGCAGGGGCGGGTCAGCGCGCTGTCAGGGGGCCATCCGCATGGCGGCCACGTCCAGCACGCCCGCTTCGCGATTGCTCAGGACGCTGCGCACCGTGCCGTCCGGGGCTTGCAGCACCGAGCTGCCGGCCCCGACATCCTCGCCGCCATTGCGGCGCGCGGAGCGCCCGCGCGACGGCGAAAACAAAAGGTCGCCCGGCTGGGCGCCGGGCAGGCGCGGATTGGCGGCCAGCACGCGGGTGCCGGGCGGGTAGGTCATGGCGCCCAGCGTGGTTTCGCGGGCCAAGAGGCCTTCGAAATCCAGCAGTCTGCGCTGGCTGTCCAGCCGCATGTCCACCTTCAGCAGCGGCATCTGCCGCAGGGCCAGCGCTTCGCTGCCTTCGGTGCGCAGCAGCCAGCGTGGCGCGTTACCGCCCGCAGCCGGCGCCGTACCGCGCGCGGCCTCGTCCACCTTGAGCCACGCGCCGGGCGGCACCGGCTGCTGGTCCAGCGTATTGCCCACCGCCAGGTGGCAGCTGGCGAACCGTGGCTGGCCGCCCTGCATCACGAATTCAAGCCGATGCCCGTGCGCGCACAACCAGCCTTCCTGCGCCTGGTCACGGGCGATTTCCACGGACAGCGTTTCGGCCTGCTTGGGGGTGGCGGCGTAGCGGAACAGCCGGGTGGCGGACACTCCCTGGATGGCGGCGGGCTGGGCATCGGGAAAGACGGCGCGGTCGAACGAGGCCAGGTCGCCGGGCTGGGTCAGGCTGAGGACGGTGCCCGCGGGCATGTCCACGCCAGCCAGCCGGGTGGCGTGGGCCAGCGTCGTCTTGCGGCCGGCGTCTGCCTCGGCGGCGCGCTGGGCGGAAAACCATGCGCCGAATTGCTGGTACGGGAAAATGGCGCCGACCAGCGCCAACAGGGTCATCAGAGTGGTGCCGATGCGGCGGTGGTCGCCCAGCCAGAGCCGCGCGCTGGGCGTGGTCGCCAACACGGCCAGCCAGGTCAGCAAGGTAGCCAGGCAGGCCAGCGAGGCCACCATCAGCACGTAGAAATTACCGCCAGGAAGGGAAACCGGAATCATGGCGGCAATTATGCGCCAAACCCGGCGCGGTTTTCAGCAGGCGGCAGGGGCGGTGGACGGGCTCAGGACTTGGCCGATTCCGAGCGGGTGGCCACGACCTGCAACTTGAGTTCGCCCAGCGCCTGGAACAGCGCATTGCGGGTGGACTCGGGCAGGTCGCCAAACATGGACTTGACCCAGGTTTCGTGGGCGCGCGCCATGCGGGCGAAACTTTTCTTGCCCTGCGGGGTGAGCTTGATGAGCGAGCTGCGGCGGTCGGACTCCACCTTGGTGCGCACCACCAGCCCTTCTTTTTCAAGCTGGTCGGTAATGCCGGTGATATTGCCGTTGGTGACCATCATGTGGCGCGACAGCTCGCCCATCTTCATGCCCTTGGGGGCGCGCTGCAATTGCGCCATCAGGTCGAAGCGGGGCAGGGTGGTGTCGAATTCGTTGCGCAGGCGGCTGCGGATTTCGCCTTCGATGAGATTGGCGCAGGTGAGCATGCGCAACCACAGGCGCAACGCGTGGTGGTCGTCGGGCGCGGCGCGGGATTCGAGATCAGGAGCGTCAGTCATCGGCGTTTTCTTGAGATTCGGCGAGATGTCGGGTACTGTCGCGCGTGCGTCGTACCGGGCGTGTCGTCGATGCGGTCATCGTTGATGGGCGGGTGATCAAGACGGGCAAGCTTAAGGTGTTGCTTATCAGGTGCTGCTTGGGCGGACACGCCGGGCTGGTAAAAACCCTAGTCTTGTTTTGAAGAATACTTTAAACCTAAACTATGAACCGCGCCAGCTTTCCCTAAGCTGCTTGACGGGGATAGTGGTGTGGCAGGCCACCCTCAATAAGAACACCCTCTGCGCGGGCTCGCGCACGGAGCACACCACCATGCGTTTGATCACTTCCCTCATCGCCGCCGCCGCGCTGGTTCCGGCCGTGGCCATGGCCGACGCCGTCAAGGTCGGCATCGCCAACGATATCTCCGGCCCGTTCTCGGCGCTGGGCGCCGAAGCCCGCGACGGCTTCAACCTGGCCATCAAGCAACTGGGCAGCAAGCTGGGCGGGCAGCCCGCCGAATTCGTGCAGACCGACATGGGCGGCAACCCGGATCAGGCCCGCCAACTGGTCACGCGCTACATCCAGCGCGAAAAAATCGACTTCTTCACGGGCCCCATCGGCTCGAACGTGGCGCTGGCCGTCGGCCCCGCCCTGTTCGCTGCCAAGGTCCCGTACCTGTCGAACAACCCGGGCCCCAGCCAGTTCGCCGGCGCCCAGTGCAACAACTACTGGTTCGGCACGTCCTACCAGAACGACGCCTTCCACGAAGCCGCCGGCAAGGTCGCGGCCGACCGTGGCTTCAAGAAGATGTTCATCATGGCCCCGGACTACCCGGCCGGCAAGGATGCGCTGACCGGCTTCAAGCGCGGCTACAAGACGGCGCCGGGCGACGAGCTCTACACCAAGCTGGGCCAGATCGACTACGCCGCTGAAATCGCGCAGATCCGCGCCGCCAAGCCGGACGCCGTCTACATCTTCCTGCCGGGCGGCATGGGCATCAACTTCGTCAAGCAGTTCGTGTCGGCGGGCCTGTCGCAAAGCGTCAAGCTGATCGGCCCGGGCTTTTCCGCCGACGAAGACGTGATCCAGGCCGTGGGCGAACCCATGCTGGGCATGTACAACACCGCGCAGTGGGCGCATGACCTGGACGTGCCGCAGAACAAGGTGTTCGTGGACGCCTTCCGCAAGGAATACAACGGCCGTTATCCGTCGGTCTACGCCGCCCAGGCCTACGACGTCATCATGGCCATGGACGCCGCCGTCAAGCAGGCCGGCGGCAAGGCCTCTGACCGCGAGGCCGTGATCCGCGCCCTGGAAAAGGCCGATTACCCGTCGGTACGCGGCAGCTTCACCTACGGCAAGAACCACTATCCGATCCAGGCCTACTACCTGCGCGTCATCGACAAGGATGGCAGCGGCCGCATCACCAACAAGCTGGTGGGCAAGGTGTTCGACAAGTACCAGGACGTCTACGTCGGCGATTGCAAGCTCTGAGGTAAGACGCCCGCGCTCGCGTCAGCCGCGATTTCCGGCCATGCCGGACGCGGCGGGCGCGTGCCGCCGTCCAATGTAGGTTCGAATCGCACGCGCACCGCTCGCAAGGTCCGCGGCAGGGGGAAGTGTTCATGACGTTTACGCTGATCGTCGAGCAATTGCTGAACGGTCTGCAGTTTGGGTTGATGTTGTTTTTGATCGCGGCCGGGCTGACCCTGGTTTTCGGCATCATGGACATCATGAATCTGGCTCACGGCTCGCTCTACATGGCCGGCGCCTATGTCGCCGCCGAAACCATGCAGCGCACAGGTTCATTCACCGCCGCCGTCCTGGTGGCGGCCGTCGCCACCGGTCTGGTCGGCGTCGTGCTGGAACTGACGCTTATCCGCAAGCTTGCGCTGCGCGACCATCTGGCCCAGGTGCTGGGCACCTACGCCGTCATCCTTATCGCCAATGACCTGGTCAAGATGATCTGGGGTCCGGCGCCCGTCATGCTCAACATGCCGGCCGTGCTGTCCGGCCCGGTGCGCCTGATGCCCGACCTGCTGTATCCCGCTTACCGCCTGATGATCATCGTGTTCGGCGTGGCCGCGGCCGCGGGCCTGTACTGGTTCGTCACGCGCACCCGCGCCGGCGTGCTGGTGCGAGCCGGCGCCTCCAACCGCCAGATGGCGACGTTGATGGGCGTGCGCGTGCCGCTGCTGTTCCTGGGCGTGTTCGTGCTGGGCGCGATGCTGGCCGCCGTGGCCGGCGCGCTGCTGGGGCCGATCACGTCAGTGCAGGTGGGCATGGGCGAGGAAATCCTGATCCTGGTGCTGGTGTGCATCGTCATCGGTGGCATCGGGTCGATTCGCGGCGCGTTTGTCGGCGCCTTGCTGGTGGGCATGGTGGACACGGCGGGGCGCGCCTTCCTGCCCATGCTGCTGCGCCAGGTCTTTTCTCCCGCCGTGGCTTCCAGTGTCGGTCCGACGCTGGCCGCCATCGCCATCTACGTACTGATGGCTGCCGTGCTGGTGTTCCGGCCTTCCGGCCTCTTTCCGGCGCGGGGTTGATGATGAAAAGCACAATCTGGACCGTGGTCCTGCTGGCGGCGCTTGCGGCCTTTCCGCTGGTGGCTCCCGCATTGGGCCTGGACTTCTACATTTCCTTCGTGCGCCGGGTACTTATCTACGCCTTGGCAGCGACCAGCCTGAATTTGATTCTTGGCTATGGCGGCATGGTGGCGCTGGGGCACGCGGCCTTCTTCGGCGCGGGCGCATACGTCGTGGGCATCCTGGCCATGTCGGGCATCACCTCGGCGCTGATCGTGTGGCCGGTGGCGATGCTGCTGGCGGCGGTGCTGGCGGCGATCACGGGGGCGATCTCGCTGCGCACGCGCGGCGTGTACTTCATCATGATCACGCTGGCGTTCGCGCAGATGCTGTTCTACATCTTCATTTCGCTGCGCCAGTATGGCGGGGAAGACGGGCTGAACCTGCCCGGCTATTCCACCTTGCCCGGCATCGATCTGGCCAATGACGTGAGCTTCTATTACCTGGTGCTGGCGCTGTTCGCGCTGCTGATGTGGGTGTTCAGCCGCGTGGTGTCCTCGCGCTTTGGCACCGCCTTGCAGGGCATCCGCGAAAACGAATCGCGCATGGAGTCCATGGGCTATCCGGTTTACCGCATCAAGCTCGTGGCCTTCACTCTGAGCGGCGCGGCGGCGGGCCTGGCGGGCGCGCTGCTGGCCAATCACAATCTGTTCATCTCGCCCAGCCTGATGCATTGGACCCAGTCGGCCAACCTGCTCATCATGGTGCTGGTGGGCGGCATCGGACTGCGCTGGGGCGGTGTGGCCGGCGCGGTGGTGATGCTGACGCTGGAAGAGATGCTGCGCCTGTGGACGGAATATTGGCATCTGCCGCTGGGCGTGCTGCTGCTGTGCGTGGTGTTCGGTGCGCCCCGCGGTCTGGTGGGCCTGTTCGGCCCGATGTTCGGCGGACGCGCCGCGGCCCAATCCGGCAAGGCGGGATCATGAGCCAGTCACCCAACTCCCATGCCAAGGCCGGTGCGCCTGCCTTGCAAGCCTCGGGCCTGGTGCGCCGCTTCGGCGCCCTGGTGGCGACCGACAACGTGTCGCTGTCCCTGAACCCGGGCGAAATCCATGCGCTGATCGGCCCCAACGGCGCCGGCAAATCAACGCTGATCCATCTGTTGTCGGGCACGCTGGCCGCCGATTCCGGAACGCTGACCGTGGGCGGGCGCGATGTGACCGGCCTGAACGCGCACCAGCGGGTCGCGGCCGGGCTGTCGCGTTCCTACCAGATCACCAATATCTTCAAGCAGTCCAGCGTGCTGGATAACCTGGTGCTGGCGGTGCAGGCGCACGCGGGCAGCAGCTTCCGCTTCTGGAAGCCGCGCGCCGCCGAGGCCGCGCTGTATGAACAGGCCCGCGAACTGGCGCGTGAATGCGCCATCGACGCCAGCCTGCTGGAGCGTCCGGCCGGCACCTTGCCGCACGGCGAGCAGCGCAAGGTGGAATTCGCGCTGGCCCTGGCCGCGCGTCCCAGCGTGCTGTTGCTGGACGAGCCCATGGCCGGCATGGGGCCGGACGAAACCGTGCGCCTGACCGAGCTGATCGAAAGCCTGCGCGGCCGCGCCGCGATGCTGCTGGTCGAGCACGACATGCAGGCGGTGTTCCGCCTGGCCGACCGCCTCTCGGTGCTGGTATATGGCCGCGTCATCGCCACCGGCACCCCTGACGAAATCCGCGCCAATCCCGAAGTGCGCCAAGCCTACCTGGGCGACGAGGAGACCGCATGATGCTGACCATTGAATCGGCCAAGAGCGGCTACGGCGCCAGCCAGGTGCTGTTCGGGGTGGACTTGCAGATCGGTGCGGGTCAGGTCGTTACGCTGCTGGGCCGCAACGGCATGGGCAAGACCACGCTCTTGCGGACCCTGTTCGGCCAACTGCCGCTGCGTGGCGGCAAGATCCACTTCGCGGGCCAGGACATCAGCGGCTGGAGCACCGATCGCATCGCGCGGGCCGGCGTGGCCATCGTGCCCGAAGGCCGCCAGTGCTTTCCGAACCTGACGGTGCGCGAACACCTGACCGCCTTCGTGGCCGGCCGCAATCCGGACATTGGCGAGCCCTGGACGCCGGACCGGGTCTTCGACCTGTTCCCGCGCCTGCGCGAGCGCGCGCGCAACATGGGCAACCAGCTTTCGGGCGGCGAGCAGCAGATGCTGGCCATCGGCCGCGCGCTGGTCACCAACCCGCGCCTCTTGATCCTGGACGAAGCGACCGAGGGCCTGGCGCCCAAGATCCGCGAAGAGATCTGGCACTGCCTGGCGCGCCTGCGCGAGGCGGGGCAGACGATCCTGGTCATCGACAAATATGTAGAAAGATTACTGAGCCTGGCGGACCAGCACGTCATCCTGGAACGCGGCAAAGTCGTCTGGACGGGCGACTCCGCCGCCCTGGATGCCGACCGTGGCCTCTGGGAACGGTACCTGGGCGTGTAGTAATAAAGCTGCACCGTGGCGGGTGAGCGTGACAAAAATTAGATATAAAACGCAATAAACCGCTATTTTTATTGCTGGGCTGAAACACAAGGTGTCTGGGTCGAATCCAGACGTATGCACCTGTTTCAATTGGTCCCGCTGTTCTCTACACTTGTCGCGCCAAGCCCATCTAGCGTGCCTACGGAGTGGGTACGCACGTTACGAACGTCACGTCTTATCAAGCTGTCAGGAAGACTTCGCATGGCGAAATGGGGTTTGCGCAAAAAATCATTGATGGCGCTGTTGCTGGCGTGCGTGGTCGCATTAGCGCCCGCCGCCGTCATCGGTTGGCTGGTGCTGGATGGGGTCAGGGACCATTTCGGGCGCGCCTTCGCCGACAACTTCACGCAGTTGAACCGCCAGCGCATCCTGGCGCCCGTGTCGCGCGAACTGGCCTTGTCCTTGCGGCTGGCCGACAGCGAGGTTACGCGCCGCTGGTTGCGTAACGAAGACGATCCGGCCGCACGCGAGCTGTTCTTTCGAGAGGCGGATGGCTATCGGCGCGACTTGCTGGGACGCGCCTATTTCATCGCCAGCGCCGCGTCCGGCCACTATTACTTCAACGACGATCAGCCGCTCTCCGAGACGCCGCGCTACACGCTCAGTCCGAGCGCGGCGGACGACGGCTGGTTCTACGCCACGCTGAAGTCGCCGGCCAAGTACAACATCAACGTCAACCCGGACCTGAAGCTCAAGACCACCAAGGTCTGGATCAACGTGCAGGTGCGCGACGGCGACAAGGTTGTCGGCCTGACGGGCGCCGGCCTGGACGTGGGCGGCTTCCTGCGCGAATTCGTCAATAGCGGCCAGCCTGGCGTCACCCCGATCATCGTCGACGAAGACGGCGCCATCCAGGCGCACATGAACCCCAAGCTGATCGCCTACAACTCGGGCGCGGGCGGCGGCTCTGCCGACAGCGGCCGGGTGTTCAGCCTGCTTCAAGAAGGTCCGGGCCGCGAAGAATTGCGCGCGGCCATGCACGCCGCGCAGGCCGATCCGCAATCGGTGCAGACCGCCTGGGTCGTCATGGACGGCACGCGCCAGCTGGTGTCGGTGGCCTATATGCCCGAACTGCACTGGCACGTGCTGACGGTGGTGGACCTGGGCGCGGCGCGCGTGCTGGACACCGGCTGGTTGTGGCCGGCCGCGATCGGCCTGGTGCTGCTGTTCGCCGCCATGCTGCTGTGCTTTGGCTTCGCCATCGAGCGGCTGATGCTGCGGCCCTTGCGCCGCCTCCAGCAATCCGCCCGCGCCATTGCCGATGGCAGCTACGACGTGCGCCTGCCCCCGGGTGGCCAGGACGAAATCGGCGACCTCAGCCGCGCGTTCGGCGTCATGGCCGACAAGGTCCGCCAGCACACCGCCGAATTGGAAAGCAAGGTGCGCGAACGCACGTCCGAACTGGAAGACGCCAACCGCGCCATGGCGGCCGCGCACAAGAAGATCGGCGACTCCATCGATTACGCCAGCCTGATCCAGCGCGCCATCCTGCCCGACCGCCAACTGACGCAATCGCTGGGCGCGCACCACTTCGTGCTGTGGAAGCCGCGCGACGTGGTGGGCGGCGACTTCTATGTATTCCGCTCCGATGGCGCCAACTGCCTCTTGGGCATCATGGATTGCGCGGGCCACGGCGTACCGGGCGCGTTGATGACGATGCTGGCGCGCGCGGCGATCGATCTGGCCATCACCGAGGTCGGTCCCAGCGATCCCGCGGGCGTGCTCACGCGCACCGACGGCGCCATCCGCGCGATGCTTGCGGATGCGCAATTGCCTCGCGCGCTGGCAACCAATACCGATGCGGGGCTGGTATATATTGACCGCCAGGCAGGACGCCTGCGCTACGCGGGCGCGAAGATCAGCCTGTACGCCAGCGATGGCGAGACGCTGCGCGAAATCCCGGGCGCCAAGCGCGCGCTGGGTGACAAGCGAGTGGGCGTGTATGAAAACATCGACATCCAACTGCAATCGGGTTGGACGTATTACCTGGCTACCGACGGGTTCCTGGACCAGGCCGGTGGCGAGCATGGATTTGGTTTCGGCAACACGCGTTTCGCGGAAATGCTCAAGAGACACGCGCAGCAGCCGTTAACCGAACAGGCGGCCGCGTTTTCGCAGGCGCTGGCGCAATACCAGGGTGGCCGTCCCCAGCGTGACGACATCACCCTGCTGTCTTTCCGTTTCGAATAAACGTTATCAGGGTGGTAACCCCTATGAATGCCTCCGATCTCTACGCGCTGGGTGAACGGTTCAACCAGAACCGGACCCTGCTCTGCTTTAACGGGCCGATCTCCCGCAGCCTGATCGAAGAAATCGGCAACGCGCTCAAGAACTACCTGAATGCGGAGCATGCGCGTCCGGCCGAAGCCATGGACGTCTTTTCGGTCTATATCGAAATGATCCAGAACATCCGCCAATACGCCGCCGCCAATGGCGACGCCGAAGCGTGCGCCACGGTGGTCATCGGCCGCCGCGACGAAAGCCGCTACGTGGTGTCGGCGGGCAATCGCGTCAAGTCCGAGGACGGCCATGCGCTGGTCGCCCGCATCTGTGAACTGGCCGCGCTGGACAAGGCGGCGCTCAAAGCCGAATACAAGGCGCAGCTGCACAAGCCGCGCGCCCAGGGCGTCGCCTCGGGCGCGGGCCTGGGCCTGATCGATATTGCGCGCCGCGCCGGCGCTCCGCTGGAAGCCAGCCTGACGCCCGCCGCGGGCGAGGGCTATGCGTTTTTCAGCCTGAGCGTGGTGATCTGAAGGCGCGGCGCGTCTCCAAGAATAATTTTCGGAGTATCTGATGAAAGACCTGAACATTCCCGGGACACAGTCCACGCCCGCCATCACCGCCGACGCCGCCGCCGGCGTGCTGGCGATGCGCGGCGACTCCTATCCCGAGAATTCCTTCGAGTTGTTCGGCCCCGTCATTGAATGGGTCGAAGCCTACCTGCTGGGCACGACCGCGCCGTTGAGCCTGGAACTGGAATTGCTGTATCTGAACACCAGCAGCATCAAATCCGTCATGGACATCTTCGATCTGATCGAAGCCGCCCATTGCAAGGGCCACCCGGTCAGCGTGACCTGGTTCTACGACAAGCGCAACGAGCGCGTCGGCGAGCTGGCCGAGGAATTCAAGGAAGACTGCACCTTTCCGTTTTCGGTGGTTGGCCGCGAATGAAGCCGGGCGCCGCCGAACTGGATCGCCGCATCACCGAATTGCTGGCGGACCCGTCTTATGCCGGGCACCCGCTGCGCGAGGCGCTTGAGGCCCTTTGGCGGCACACGGCCGAACAGATGGCGCGGATCGAGCGCGTGACCCAGTTGTCGGACGCCTTCCAGTCGATGGCCCACGAACGCGAGCTGGGCTTGTGCGACCAGTTCGACCGCCAACTGCGCCGCCTGACGCGCATTGCGCGCATATCCGATCACTACCAGAACATGATGCGCGACCTGAACGCGGCGCTTGAGGAAACCTCCAGCCGCGACCCGCTGACGGGCCTGTTGAACCGGCGCGCGCTGATGGACATGATCAAGCAGGAAGTCGAACGCGCCTCGCGCAGCGGCGAAAGCTTCATCGTCGCCATGCTGGACGTGGACCACTTCAAGGCGGTCAACGACCGCTATGGCCACGAAACCGGCGACCGCGCCCTGGTCGAGTTGGCCGGCGTATTGCGCCAGAGCCTGCGGGGCGGCGATCTGTGCGGCCGTTGGGGCGGCGAGGAATTCCTGGTGATGCTGCCCAATACGCAACCGGACGCCGCGCAAGGCGTGATGGATCGCCTGGTCGGCGCGGTGCGCGGGCTGGCGATCGCGGTGGGTGAAAACGATGTATTGAGGCTGACGGTCAGCATCGGCATGGCGCAGCACCAGCTGGGCGAAACTTTTTCGGAAACGTTAAGCCGTGCGGACCAGGCGCTGTATCTGGCCAAGCAGGACGGACGCGACCGCGTCGCTCTTGGTTTTTCGAAGCGCTGAATGAAACCGGAACTGCTGTTTTCCGGTATGGAGCCCCTTATGCTTGACACTCAAGCAAGCGTTTCAAGCGCGGGCCCCCAGGGCGCCGCGTGGCATGCCGACAATTACCTGGCGTCGATGGATCGGGCGCTGCTGCTGTTCGATTTTGACGCCGAGGGCGCGCTGCTCAAGGTCAACGCCAATTTCCTGGCAGCGGTTGGCTATACCCGCGAAGAAGCCTTGTCGCTGCGCCACGACATGCTGTGCGACAGCATGGACGAAGGCAAGGGCATCGCCAGCGGCGAACGCATCTGGACGCGGCTGCGTCGGGGCGAGCACTTTTCCGGTACGTGCCGCTATCGGATGAAGGATGGCAGCAGCCTGTGGATCGAAGCCACCTATCTGCCTTTGGGTGACAAAGACGGCAAGATCAGCCGCGTGTCGGTCGTGTCGCGCAAGTCGATCGCCGACGCCGAACGCCAGGAGGAAGTCCGCCTGCTGCTGCTGGGCATCAACGAAACCGGCAACGCCGTGGCGGTGTCGGGTTGCGATGGCCGCATCGTCTACGTCAACGATGGCTTTCAGCGCATGCTGGGCTTTGCGCGTGGCGATGCGTTGAACCAGGAACTGGGCGAACTGCTGGCGGGCGGCCGCCCGGACGGCGGCACCCGCGAAGAACTGGACCGCCGCATCGCGTGCCGGGAAGGGTTTCACAAGGATGTGCTGGTCTACGACCGCTACGGCAAGCCGCTGTGGGTGTCGGTCATGGCCAATTCCGTATTCGATGAGCGCGGCACGCTCGTCAATATCGTCGATGTGCTGACCGACATTACGCCGACCAAGGTGCACGAGGTGTTGCAACGCCGCGTGTTGCAGGCCATGGTCAACGAGGCGTCGGTGGTCGAGGTCATGAACATGGTGTGCCGCGAGGTCGAGCGGCTGGCGCCGGAAGTGGCCGCCTCTGTCCTGCGCGTGGACGACTCGGGCACGTTGCGGCCGCTGGCCGCGCCCAGCATGCCGGACGCGTATTCGGAAGCGCTGGAGGGCATGAAGATCGGCCCGAACGTGGGGGCCTGCGGCACGGCTGCATTCCTGGGCCGTCCGGTCATCGTGCCGGACATCGCCACCGATCCGCTGTGGGACGACTACCGCCATCTGCCGCTGCCCGAAGACATCAAGGCGTGCTGGTCATCGCCCATCAAGTCGAGCGATGGCCGCGTGATCGGCACCTTTGGCTTCTATTTCCGCGAGCGGCGCCTGCCGGATGATTTCCATCATCGCCTGGTCGATGTGTGCGTCTACCTGTGCGCGCTGGCGCTGGAGCGCGAGGAAGCGCGCGCCCGCATCCGGCAATTGGCGTTCTATGACGAACTGACGGGCTTGCCGAACCGCAACCTGTTGCTGGCGCAGGCCGAGCAGTCCATTGCGCGCGCCGAGCCGGAACGCAAGCGGGTGGCGGTGCTGTTCCTGGACCTGGACCGCTTCAAGCAGGTCAACGACACGCTGGGTCATCCGATCGGCGACGCGTTGCTGCGGGATGTGGCGCAGCGCCTGCGCCGCCTGGCGCGCGCCACGGATATCGTGGGCCGCCTGTCTGGCGATGAGTTCGTGATGTTGATGCCGGACTTCGAGCACGGCCGCCTGACCGCCGCCGCCGAGCATATCCTGGTGGCGCTGGCGCAGCCGTTCTCGGTGGGCGGCGTGACGCTGAACCCGTCGGTGAGCATCGGCATCAGTGTGTTCCCGGAAAACGGGCGCGACATGGATACGTTGCTGCGACACGCGGACATGGCGATGTATCAGGCCAAGACGGCGGGGCGCAACCGCATTTCGTTCTTCAGCGCCGAGATGAATCGTCAGGCGCAGGAACGGCTGGCGCTTGAGGCCGCTTTGCGCGATGCGCTGGAAGCGAAGGCGCTGCGTCTGCACTATCAACCGCAGGTGGGGTTGAAGAATGGCAGCCTGTACGGAGTGGAGGCGCTGGCGCGTTGGCGGCATCCGACGCTGGGGGATATTTCCCCGGTGCGCTTCGTGCCGCTGGCCGAGGAGTGCGGGCTGATCGGTGATCTTGGCGACTGGGCGTTGCGCGAGGCGTGTTCGCAACTGGCGATCTGGCGCAGCAATGGCTTGCGGGTGCCGTCGGTGTCGGTGAATTTGTCGGCCACCAATTTCCACAATCTGAATCTGCCTCGGATGATCGCGGCGACGTTGGCTGAGTTTGGCCTGGCGCCGGCGGATCTGATGTTGGAGATTACCGAAGGGGTGGTGCTGGATGCGACGGCGGGTACGTTGCGCACGATTGCGGAGTTGCATCGCTTGGGGGTGCGCTTGTCGATGGATGACTTCGGGACGGGGTATTCGAGCCTGGGGCATTTGCGGCGGCTGATCGTGGATGAATTGAAGCTGGACCGCAGCTTTGTGCAGGGGCTTGAGAGTGATGATGCGGCGCGTGCGTTGACCAGTGCTGTGATTCGGATCGGGGAGAGTTTGAGTCTGCCTGTGGTGGCGGAGGGCGTTGAGAATGAAGAGCAGCGGCGGTTTTTGATCGAGCAGGGGTGTGCGGCGGGGCAGGGGTTTTTGTTTTCGCCGCCGTTGCCGGCTGGGGAGTTGGAGGAGTGGTTACGGGGGAGGTAGCTGCTTTTTTGGTTTTTAGCTTTTGCTTTTGCTTGTGGCGTGTTCGGTTCTGTTGACGCCCGGCGCGGCGGCGTCGCGGGGCGGGCGGGTCAACGATTGCGGTCCGGAGCCTTCGCTCCGGACTGCCCCTTCGTCATCCTCGTTGCCGCCTGCGGCGGCTGCCTTCGGATTCCCTCGGGCGCATCGACTCCCCGCCCACCCCGCGCCACCACCACGCCGGGCTGCGTCGTCGAAGAGGGACGGGGGCGGGGGTGGGTGGGGTTCTTCTGGGTTTTTGAGGGGCGGCGGGGGGTGAGGGAAGGTCTTGCGGGGCCCGCCCCAGGTCGGCCGCGCGGGCGGCCTTTTGGGGCTTACGCGGTGGGGGTGCGTCGGGGCGTTGCTGGGTGGTGGGGGGGGCGTTCTGTGTGGGGGCCGGTGGGTCTGCGGGGCGTTTGTTCATGCTGGGGTGCGGCCGGCTTGGTTTTTGATTGATTTACTTCGATGGTTGCCTGGTCATCGGGGTTTGTGTGGACCGCCGTTCCTGGCGGATTTGGGGCGTGTTCTCGCCCCTTGCGATTGCCTCGTGGTCTGGCGTCGCGTTTCGGGCTTCTGATTCTTCGTTCTCATGCCGTCGCCGCGCCGCGCGCGCGGCCGGATTTTCGTGGGCGTCGCCTGGCCTTCTCTCTTGCGGCTGGCTGCGCGGCGGTGTCCCTTTTTTCTTTTTGCCTAATAGCTTTCCCGCATTTGCGTACCCTGTGCTTCGGGTATATATTTCAAGCCTAAACTATCCAGACCTAAATATCCGCGGCGCCCCGCTCCCGATAAATGAGCGACTGTCGCGTACCTCGGAGCGTATACGGCAATGAAAATAGTCTGCATCGGCGGTGGTCCCGCCGGCCTGTATTTTGGTCTGCTCATGAAGTTGCAGAACCCGGCCAATGAAGTGACGGTCATTGAGCGTAATCGTCCGTATGACACGTTTGGATGGGGTGTGGTGTTTTCGGACGCCACCATGCAGAACTTGCGCGAAGCAGACCCCGTTTCCGCTCAGACCATAGGCGATGCGTTCAACCATTGGGATGACATCGACATCCATTTCAAGGGCCGCAGCATCCGCAGCAGCGGCCACGGCTTTATCGGCATTGGCCGCAAGAAGCTGTTGAACATCCTGCAAGCGCGCTGCGAGGATGTGGGCGTGAAGCTGGTGTTCGAGAATTTCGTGCAGGACGATCAGACGATCGCCCGCGAGTACGACGCCGATCTGGTCATTGCTTCGGACGGCATCAACAGCCAGATCCGCACCCGTTACGCCGACACCTTCCATCCCGATATCGATCAGCGCCGCTGCCGCTTTGTGTGGCTGGGCACGAAGAAGGTGTTCGACGCTTTCACCTTTGCGTTCGTGCAGACCGAGCACGGCTGGTTCCAGGCGCATGCGTATCGCTATGAAGACGGCATGTCGACGTTTATTGTCGAGACGCCCGAAGAGACCTGGCAGGCGGCCGGTATCGAAAAGATGAGCCAGGAAGAGGGCATCGCGTACTGCGAAAAGCTGTTTGCGCCGTGGCTGGATGGCAATGCGCTGATCAGCAACGCCACGCACTTGCGCGGCTCGGCCATCTGGATTCGTTTCCCGCGTGTGATCTGCAATACCTGGGTGCACTGGAATACGCTGGAGACCGCGCGCGGTCAGCGGCGCGTGCCGGTCGTGCTGATAGGCGATGCCGCGCACACCGCGCACTTTTCGATCGGTTCCGGCACCAAATTGGCGCTTGAGGATTCCATCGAACTGGCGCGCTGCCTGAGCGGCGCCGAAGGCAGCGTCGAGGCGGGTCTGAAGCACTACGAAGAAGTGCGCAGCGTGGAAGTGCTGAAGATCCAGAACG
Source organism: Achromobacter piechaudii NBRC 102461 (assembly GCF_001571245.1). Classification (GTDB taxonomy): domain Bacteria; phylum Pseudomonadota; class Gammaproteobacteria; order Burkholderiales; family Burkholderiaceae_B; genus Achromobacter; species Achromobacter piechaudii. The sequence goes on from NZ_BCTK01000007.1 coordinate 261,739, forward strand.
CCGCGCGCAACTCCACTGAATGGTTCGAGAACGTCGAGCGTTACGCCGAGCTGGAACCCGAGCAATTTGCCTATTCGCTGTTGACCCGTTCGCAGCGTATCTCTCACGAAAACCTGCGCTTGCGCGATCCGCTCTGGCTGGAAGGCTTCGAACGCTGGATCGCCGAACGCGCCGGCGCGCCGGCAGCGCCGGGTCAACGGCCTGCCATTCCGATGCTGACGCCCTATCAGGTGCGCGGGGTGCGCTTGAAGAACCGCATCCTGGTCTCGCCGATGGCGATGTATTCGTGCACGGACGGCGTGCCGGGCGATTTCCACCTGGTGCACCTGGGCGCGCGCGCCATGGGCGGCGCGGGGCTGGTCATGGTCGAGATGACCTGCGTGTCGCCGGACGGCCGCATCACCCCGGGCTGCCCGGGCTTGTGGAACGACGAGCAGACGCAGGCGTTCGCCCGCATCGTGAATTTCGTGCATGGCAATAGCGATGCGCGCATCGGCGTGCAGCTGGGCCATGCGGGCCGCAAGGGTTCCACGCAGCTGGGCTGGCAGAAGATCGACCATCCTCTGGCCGAAGGCAATTGGCCCTTGCTGTCGGCGTCGGCGCTGCCCTATATCGAAGGGGTGTCGCAGACGCCGCGCGCGATGACGCGCGCCGACATGGACGATGCGCGCGACAACTTCGTCGCCGCCGCCCGCCGCGCCGAGGCGGCCGGCTTTGACTGGCTGGAATTGCACTGCGCCCACGGCTACCTGTTGTCCAGCTTCATCTCGCCGCTGACGAACCACCGCGAGGACGAGTACGGCGGCAGCCTGGAAAACCGCCTGCGCTTCCCGTTGGAAGTGTTCAAGGCCGTGCGCGCCGTGTGGCCCGAAGACAAGCCCATGTCGGTGCGGATCTCCGCCAGCGACTGGGTCGAAGGCGGCATCACCGCCGATGACGCGGTGGAAATCGCGCGCTACTTCAAGGCGGCGGGCGCGGACATGATCGATTGCTCGTCCGGCCAGGTCAGCAAGGAAGAAAAGCCCGTCTATGGCCGCATGTTCCAGACCCCGTTCGCCGACCGCGTGCGCAACGAGGCAGGCATCCCGACCATCGCAGTGGGCGCGATTTTCGAAGCCGACCATGCCAACGGCATCATCGCCTCGGGCCGTGCCGACCTCTGCGCGCTGGCCCGTCCCCATCTGGCGGACGCCTCGTGGACGTTGCGCGAAGCCGCGCGCGTGGGCTATCGCGACGTGGCCTGGCCCAGCCAGTACTTCGCGGGCAAGCGCCAGCTGGAAACCAACTTTGAACGCGCCGCCGCCATGGCGCAACTGGATATCAAATGACGAGTCTTGCGCAACCGTTGGCCGGACGCCATGCGCTGGTGACGGGCGGGGCGCGCGGCATCGGGCTGGCCAGCGCGCGCGCGCTGCTGGCGCGCGGCGCGCGCGTGACACTGCTGGGCCGTGACGGCGCGGCGCTGGACGCCGCCGTGGCGGATCTGGCGGGCCTGGGGCAGGTGCAGGCGGTCAGCGCCGACATCGCCGACGAGGCGTCCACGCGCGCCGCGTTCGCGCAGGCCGAAAGCGGCTTCGGCCCGGTGCTGGTGCTGGTGAACAACGCGGGGCAGGCCGTCAGCCAACGCTTTGACCGCACGGACGCCGCGTTGTGGCACCAGATGATCGCCGTCAATCTCACCGGTACGTTTCACTGCATCCAGGCCGCGCTGCCCGGCATGCTGCAAGAAAAATGGGGCCGCGTCATCAACGTGGCCAGCACGGCCGGCCTGATCGGCTACGGGTATGTCAGTGCTTACTGCGCCGCCAAGCACGGCGTGATAGGGCTGACGCGCTCGCTGGCGCTTGAGACCGCGCAAAAGGGCATTACCGTCAACGCCGTCTGCCCGGGCTATACCGAGACCGACATCGTGCGCGGCGCGGTCGCCAACATCGTGGACAAGACCGGCATGACGCCGGACGCCGCGCGCGCCAAGCTGGCCGAGCGCAACCCGCAGGGCCGTCTGGTACAGCCCGAGGAAGTGGCCGAGACCGTCGCCTGGCTGGCCTTGCCGGCATCGGCTTCGGTCAACGGACAGGCGATCGCCGTGGACGGCGGCGAAGTGATGACCGGCTGAGGCCGGCGCCCCATCAACCCCTGGATAAAGAACGGAGACACCATGAGCACGCAGTCCGAAGAACACACCATGAAGCACCACAAGCGTCCGATGGCCGGCTATCAGGCCAAGACGTTTTTGTGGGAGGTGTCCGCCGACGGCAAGATTGGCACCGTCACGCTGAACCGGCCCGAACGCAAGAACCCGCTGACGTTCGATTCCTACGCCGAACTGCGCGACCTGTTCCGCTCGCTGGTGTATGCCACCGACGTGAAGGTGGTGGTGGTGACCGGTGCGGGCGGCAACTTCTGCTCGGGCGGCGACGTGCATGAAATCATTGGCCCGCTGACCAAGATGAGCATGCCCGAACTGCTGGACTTCACCCGCATGACGGGCGATCTGGTCAAGGCGATGCGCGCCTGCCCCCAGCCCATCGTGGCGGCGGTGGACGGCGTGTGCGCAGGCGCGGGCGCCATGGTGGCGCTGGCAGCCGACATGCGCCTGGGCACGCCCGCCGCGCGCACCGCTTTCCTGTTCACCCGCGTGGGGTTGGCGGGCGCCGACATGGGCGCTTGCACCTTGCTGCCGCGCATGATCGGCCAGGGGCGCGCCTCTGAATTGCTGTACACGGGCCGCGCAATGACCGCCGACGAGGGCGCAAGCTGGGGCTTCTTCAACGCGCTGCACGAGTCGGCCTCGCTGGCCGAGGCGGCGCGCACGCTGGCCGCACAACTGGCCGCCGGCCCGACGTTCGCGCACGGCGTCACCAAGAAACTGCTGCATCAGGAATGGAACATGGGCGTGGACGAGGCCATCGAAGCCGAAGCCGAGGCTCAGGCCATCTGCATGCAGACGCGCGACTTCCATCGCGCCTACGAGGCCTTCGTGGCCAAGCAAAAGCCGGTCTTCGAGGGGAACTGATGATGCGTGATGCAAGCTGGCTGGACTGGCCTTTTTTTGACGACGCCCATCGCAAGCTGGCGCACGAGGTCGATGCCTGGTGCGAAACCGAGTTGGGGCACGTGGACCATCACGACGCCGACGCGGCCTGCAAGAAGCTGGTCAAGGCCATGGGCCAGGCTGGCTGGCTGCGCTATGCGGTAGCGGGCGGCCCGGGCGGCGCCTGGGGCGGAGCCCTGCCCGAAGTCGATTCCCGCGCCGTGTGCATCCTGCGCGAAACCTTTGCCCGCCACGAAGGGCTGGCGGACTTCGCGTTCGCCATGCAGGGCCTGGGCAGCGGCGCAATCTCGCTGATGGGCTCGGACGAGCTGCGCCAGCGTTACCTGCCGCGCGTGGCGCAAGGGCAGGCCATCGCCGCCTTCGCGCTGTCGGAACCCGATGCGGGCTCGGACGTGGCCGCGCTGGCTTGCGAGGCCAAGCTCGATGGCGATCACTACGTGCTCAACGGCGCCAAGACCTGGATTTCCAACGGCGGCATCGCGGACTTCTACGTGGTCTTCGCCCGTACCGGCGAGGCCCCGGGCGCGCGCGGCATCAGCGCCTTCGTGGTCGATGCCGACACGCCGGGCTTCGAGGTCAGCGAACGCATCGAACTGATCGCGCCGCACCCGCTGGCGACCATCACGTTCGATAACTGCCGCGTGCCGGTGTCGCATCGGTTGGGCGAGGCGGGCCAGGGTTTCAAGCTGGCCATGATGACGCTCGACATCTTCCGCGCCTCGGTGGCGGCGGCCGCGCTGGGTTTCGCCCGCCGCGCGCTGGATGAAGGGTTGGCGCGCGCCAAGTCGCGCCGCATGTTCGGCCAGACGCTGGCCGACCTGCAACTGACGCAAGCCGCGCTGGGCGATATGGCCACGGCCATCGACGCCTCGGCGCTGCTGACGTATCGCGCCGCGTGGATGCGCGACGTGCAAAAGCTGCGCACCACGCGTGAAGCAGCGATGGCCAAGATGACGGCCACGGAATCGGCGCAGACCGTGATCGACCGCGCACTGCAGATGTTTGGCGGCGCGGGGGTGGTGTCGGGGATGCCGGTGGAGAAGCTTTACAGGGAAATCAGAGCGCTGCGTATTTACGAAGGCGCCACCGAAGTGCAGAAGTTGATCATTGCCCGTGAATTGCTGAAGTCCTAAGGGGCCATCGAGCCCTCGACCCTCAGCGTAGAAAACCACACCGCACCGCACATCCAAGGGGAATTTCATGGAAGTATCCGCCCACATCGACACCTTCGCCCGGGACAATCTGCCCCCGGGCGAGCAATGGCCTGAATTCCTGCTCGATGGTCCCGACGTGGCCTATCCGAAGCGGTTCAATTGCGCCGTTGAATTGGTGGATGCCATGGCCGAACGCGGCTTTGCGGATCGCGTCGCGCTGCGCTGGCGCGATGGCGACAAGCAGGCCACGATGACCTACCGGGAACTGGCCGCGCTGACCAACCGCATTGCGCGCGTGCTGACCGAAGACATGAAGCTCGTGCCCGGCAACCGCCTCCTGCTGCGCGGGCCGAACAATCCGATGATGGCCGCCGCGTGGCTGGCGGCGATCAAGGCCGGCCTGGTGACGGTGCCCACGATGCCGCTGCTGCGCGCCAAGGAGCTCAAGCAGATCATCGAGAAGGCGCAGATCCAGGCAGTGCTGTGCGATGCGCGCCTGAAGGAAGAAGCGCGCTTCTGCGCCGAGCCCGGCCACGAACATTTTTGTTCCGGGCTGACGCAGGTGATGTACTTCAACGACACCGCGCCCGATGCGCTGGACGCACTGGCCGCGGCCAAGCCCGACGATTTCGACGCCTGCGACACGGCGGCCGACGACGTCTGCCTGATCGCCTTCACCAGCGGCACGACGGGTGCGCCCAAGGGCTGCATGCACTTTCACCGCGACGTGCTGGCGATGTGCGACCTGTTCCCCAAACACGTGATCAAGCCCGGCCCCGACGACATCTTCTGCGGCACGCCGCCGCTGGCTTTCACGTTCGGCCTGGGCGGGCTGCTGTGCTTTCCGTTGCGCGTGGGCGCCAGCACGGTGCTGGCTGAAAAGCTGTCGCCGGAAAGCCTGCTTGAACTCATCCAGGACTTCCGCGCCACCATCGTCTTCACTGCGCCCACGTTCTATCGCCAGATGGCCGCGCTGGTTGGAAAATTCGATCTGACTTCGCTCAATAAGAGCGTGTCGGCTGGCGAGGCGCTGCCCGATGCGACGCGCCAGTTGTGGAAGCAGGCCAGCGGCATCGAAATGATCGATGGCATCGGCGGCACCGAAATGATCCACGTGTTCGTGTCCAGCCCGCCCGAAGCCGTCAAGCGTGGTGCGATCGGCAAGGTCGTGCCCGGCTATGTGGCGCAGGTGGTGGACGACGACATGAACCCGGTGCCCAATGGTACGGTCGGCCGTCTGGCCATCAAGGGCCCCACGGGCTGCCGTTATCTGGCCGACGAGCGCCAGCGCCGCTTCGTGCAGAAGGGCTGGAACCTGCCCGGCGATACCTTCATGCAGGACGACGACGGCTATCTGTATTACCAGGCGCGCAATGACGACATGATCGTCTCGGCGGGCTATAACATCGCCGGCCCAGAAGTGGAAGACGCGCTGCTGCGCCACGAAGCCGTGGCCGAATGCGGCGTGGTCGGTGCGCAGGACGAAGAACGCGGCCAGTTGGTCAAAGCTTTCGTCGTGCTCAAGCCGGGCTTCAGCGCCAGCGACGCGCTGGTTGCCGACATGCAGGCGTTCGTGAAGGCCAGCATCGCACCCTACAAATATCCCCGTGCCATCGAATTCGTGGCCGCGTTGCCCCGCACCGAAACGGGCAAGCTGCAACGCTTCGCGCTGCGCAAGATGGCTTGAATCGGCAAACAGGAAATCATCATGGCCGCAGCATTCACCAGCCAGGTAGAAGTCCGCTTCCGTCATTGCGACCCGGCGGGCATCGTCTTCTACCCGCGCTACTTCGAAATGATCAATGACTTTGTCGAGGAATGGTTCGACAAGGGCATGGGTCTGCCGTTTCACGCGCTGCACGTCGAGCGCCACATCGGCACGCCGATGGCGTCGGTGACCTGCGATTTCAGCGCGCCCAGCCGCTGGCATGAACGCCTGCGCCAGACGCTGGAAGTGCAGCGCATCGGCGGCGCGTCCTTCAAGGCGCTGGTGCGCTTTGAAGGCCCTGATGGACAGTTGCGCCTGTCGGCCACGCTGACGATCGTGACGGTGGATTTACGGACGATGAAGTCCATGCCCATGCCTGCGGACCTGCGGGAACGCATGCAGGCTTATCTGGTTCCCGCGGCCTGAGGCCACGAGACCACCCTGTCGTTTGTTTTTTATAAATAGGATGAGACGTTATGAAGATTCTGCAACCGCCGGATTGGATGGCGCCCCGGGGCTATTCGAATGGTGTGCTCACCGAAATGACGGTGGGCAGCAAGCTCGTGTTCGTGGGCGGGCAGGTGGGGTGGAATGGGCAGCAGCAATTCGAATCGGATGACCTGGCGGACCAGGTCCGCCAGACGCTGTCGAACATTGTCGCCATCCTGGCCGAAGGCGGCGCCAAGCCCGAGCACATTGTGCGCATGACCTGGTACGTCACGGACAAGGAAGCCTATGTGGCCGCCTATCCGGCCATCGGCAAGCACTACCGCGAATTCATCGGACGGCATTTCCCGGCCATGACGGCCGTGGAAGTGGCCGATCTGGTCGAGGACCGCGCCAAGGTGGAAATTGAAGTGACGGCCGTGGTGCCGGCAGCCTGATCGGGGTTTATCCCCTTAGCCTTGCGCACGCCGCGTCTCGCGCGGCAGTTCTCCAAACCGTTCCCGGTAGTACTCCGAGAACCTTCCCAGATGTCCAAACCCCACGCCCAGCGCGACTTCGGTCACGCTGGCGTGGGCGTTCGTCTTGAGCTTCTGCCTTGCCGTGTCCAGCCGCAGCGCGCGCAGCGCGTTCATCGGCGTGGTGTCGCGGTGTTCCTGGAACAGGCGGGTCAGGGCGGTGGCGCTGGCGCCCGCATGGCGGGCGATGTCAGTCAGCGTCAGGGGCGCGGCCAGATGCTCGCGCATGTACGACTCGGCCAGCGTCAGGCGGCGCGGCACGCTGGGCGTTTGCCCCGCCTGCGCCTGCCAGCTGTTGGGCTGGTTGTAGAGCAGGTGCAGCACCAGGGTGTCTTCAAGATGTTCCAGCCACGCGGCGGGCGGACGCAGCGCGCCGTCATCCAGCGTGGGCAACAGATGAATCATGCTGGTGACCATGCTGCGCCACGCGGCGCCGACCGGGTTGTCCAGGCGCAGGGCGGGACTGAAATCCAGCGGCAGCGTGGCGGCGTCGCCAAAGGCGCGGCGGCCGATGGCTTCGAGCTTGCCACGCGGAATCTTCAACAGCAGTTGTTCGCAACCGGCTTCCCAGTGCAGGCGCAGCGGACGGTTGGGCGCGATGACGGCGGCGCAGTCGGGGTGGGCATCGACCTGGTCGCCGCCGCATTCGATACGCGCGCGGCCCCGCAGCGGCACTTGCACCAGCATGAAATCCTGGAGGCGGTCGGGTTCGATGTGGACTTCGGCGCCGTAGCGCAACGTACAGACGGTCAGCGAGCCGAAGCGGCCCCGGTTCAACTCGGCGTCCACGCGGCCGCCTTTCCAGGTCAGCCGGTGTTCCTTCAGCGCTTCGGACACGCGCGTGCGTGTCTCGTCCTGTTGGGTGGAGCTGAACACGCGCCGCTTGAATAGCGGCGCCAGTTCGAGTCGGGACCAGCCGTGCATGGATGCCTCCGGGACGGGAACGCTCCCGTATCTGGGGCCAGAATAAATTAATCGTCCAGCGTTTGGAATTAAGTGAATCCCGGATAAGCCTGGGCGGAATCGGATAGAGCCTTGCGGCCGGGCGGCATACGCTAGCCGCTAGGCCCTCCCGGCTATTGGAGGGCGTCGTCACGGCGCGTAAGCTTGGCGACTTTGATCGGCGGCATGCGTGTACCGACGGCAGACGGGATCTGTCAGCTTTGCGCCAGCGTGGCTGGCGGCGACATCGAAGGTGGCCCATGAATCGAAATCTCTGGAGCCGGCGCGCGCTGGCGGCGCTGGTCTGCATGTCCGCCATGGCGGGCGCCCAGGCGGAGGACAAGGTCAAGGTAGGTTTGCTGACGACGTTGTCCGGCCCGGGCTCGGCGCTGGGCAATGAGATCCGCGACGGCTTCAATCTGGCGCTGCAACATACGGGCGGCAAGCTGGGTGGGCTGCCGGCCGAAGTCATCGTGGCCGACGATCAGCAAAAGGCGGACACGGGACGCCAGGCGGTTGAACGGTTGCTCAAGCGCGACCGCGTGGATGTCATGACCGGCATCGTGTTCTCGAACGTGCTGCTGCCCGTAATGCCCGCCATCCTGCAATCGAACACGGTGTACCTGAGCACCAATACCGGCCCCGAAAACTACGCGGGCGCGGGCTGTAATCCCAACTTCTTCGCGGTGGCCTGGCAGAACGAGGACATCCCCGCCGCCATGGGCAAGTACGCCACGGACCAGGGCTACAAGCGCGTGGCGCTGATCGCGCCCGACTACCCGGGCGGACGCGAATCGCTCAACGGCTTCAAGCGGCTGTACAAGGGCGGCTTGTCCGAAGAGATCTACACGCAGCTCGGGCAGTTGGACTACGGCGTCGAGCTGACGCGGCTGCGCGCCAGCAAGCCGGACGCGGTGTTTTTCTTCCTGCCGGGCGGCATGGGCGTGAACTTCATCAAGCAATTCAATGGCGCGGGCCTGTCGCAAGACATCGCGCTGTTGGCTCCCGGTTTTTCGGGCGATGAAGACACCATCGCGGCGGTGGGCGCGCCCATTGCCGGCATGCGCAACACCTCGCAATGGGCGGCCGATCTGGATAACCCGGCCAATCGCAAATTCGTCGAAGACTTCAAGAAGACCTACAAGCGCACGCCGACGCTGTATGCCTCGCAAGGCTATGACGCCGCCATGCTGCTGGACAGCGCGGTGCGGCAAACGGGCGGCAAGCTCGATGCCGACGCGCTGCGCCCGGCGCTGCGGCGCGCGGACTTCAAATCGGTGCGGGGCGACTTCAAGTTCAACCGCAACCAATACCCCATCCAGAACTACTACCTGCGCGTGGTCGAGGCCGGCGCGGACGGCAAGCTGGCCAACAAGCTGTCGGGCACGGTGCTGACGCAGTACCAGGACCCCTTCGCCGCCGCCTGCCAGATGAAATAGGCAGCTTGCAACACAGGAGAATCACATGACTGAACAGATCACGACGCGCGAGGTGACCGTTCCCTCGCACGATGGCAAGACCTTCAGCGCCTACCTGGCCGTGCCCGCCTCGGGCCATGGCCCCGGGCTGGTGCTGTGCCAGGAAATCTTCGGCGTGAACGACTTCATGCGCCGCGCCGCGCAATTGCTGGCCGAGGAAGGCTACGTGGTGCTGGTGCCTGACCTGTTCTGGCGTCAGCAGCCCGGCATCCAGCTGACCGACGGCCCGGCCGATATGCCGCGCGCTTTCGAGCTGTACAAGGGTTTTGACGTCGAACAGGGCTTGAAAGACATCGCCTCCACCATCGCCTTGCTGCGCGAGCTGCCCGAACAAGAGGGCGGCGTCGGCGTGCTGGGCTATTGCCTGGGCGGCAAGCTGGCCTATCTGGCCGCCTGCCGCACCGATGTGGACGTGGCCGTGGGTTATTACGGCGTCGGCATCGAAGACAGCCTGGACGAAGCCGCCAACCTGCGTGGCCGGCTGGTGCTGCACATCGCCGAGCAGGACGGCTTCTGTCCGCCCGCCGCGCGCCAGCGCATCCTGGACGCGCTGGGCGGCAAGCCCGGCGTCGAGCTGTACGTGTACCCCGGCATGGATCACGCCTTTGCGCGCACGGGCGGCGATCACTACGACAAGCCGTCCGCGCTGATGGCGCACCAGCGCAGCATGGCCGCGCTGCAACGCGCCATCGGCCCCGAGTTCGATTATTCCGCCCTGTGGGACAAGCACTGCGAATACGAATTCGGCACGCGTGACGTGGCCGCCACGATGGCGACCATGGTGGCTGAGCCCTACGTGAACCACATCCCCACCATGACGGGCGGCGTGGGCCACAAGGAACTGTCGCGCTTCTACCAGCACCACTTCGTCAACGGCAACCCGCCCGACACGCGCCTGATCCCTTTGTCGCGCACCGTGGGCGCAACGCAGATCGTGGACGAACTGCTGTTCTGCTTCACACACACGACCGAGATCGACTGGATGCTGCCCGGCGTGCCGCCCACGGGCCGCACGGTCGAAATTCCCTTGCTGGCCGTGGTGAAGTTCCGGGGCGACAAGCTCTATCACGAGCACATCTATTGGGACCAGGCCAGCGTGCTGGTGCAGGTGGGGCTGCTGGACCCCACCGGCCTGCCGGTGGCCGGCCGCGAGACCGCCGCCAAGCTGCTGGATGAAACCCTGCCTTCCAACACGCTGATGGCGCGATGGAAGGAAAGCGAGAACAAGTAGGAGCGCAACATGTCTTACACCGAAGAACAACTGTCCGCGATGGTGCGCGGCGACAGCGTGCACCGCGGCGTCTACACCGATCCGGCCATCTTCGACCTGGAGATGCAACGCATCTACGGTCGCGCCTGGATCTATGTGGGCCACGAAAGCCAGGTGCCCAAGACGGGCGACTATCACACCACCCGCGTGGGCGATCAGGACGTGCTGATGGTGCGCGCCTCGGATGGCCGCGTGCACGTGCTGTACAACCGCTGCCCGCACAAGGGCGCCAAGGTGGTGGCAGATGGCGAAGGTTGCGTGGGCAAGTTCTTTCGCTGCCCTTACCACGCCTGGACCTTCAAGCTGGACGGCAGCCATCTGGGCGTGCCGCTCAAGCAGGGGCTGGAGGGCACGTCCTATGACCCCACCGACCCCACGTTTTCGATGCGCCGTCTGGCGCGCGTGGAAAGCTATCGCGGTTTCGTGTTCGCCAGCCAGGCCAAGGAAGGCCCGGCGCTGACCGACTTCCTGGGCGGCGTGCGCTCGTCCATCGACAACCTGTGCGACCGCTCGCCGGTGGGCGAGGTCGAAGTGGCGGGCGGCATTTTCCGGGTGATGCAACGGTCGAACTGGAAGGTGTTCTACGAGAACCTGCACGACACGATGCACGCTCGCGTGACGCACGAATCGTCATACGCCGCCGCCCGCGACGAGGCCAAGGAAATGGGCGAGATGCCGCTTGAGCTGCACATCATGGACGGCAACGGCGAGCCCTACGAGTTCTGGGAAAAGCTGGAGCTGCGCGCCTACGAAAACGGCCACGGCTATATGGAAGGCATCTTCAACCCCGGCGCGGCCGAACGCGACCCGGTGTCGCGCGCGCATTTCGAAACCTTGACGGCAGCCTACGGCGAAGAGCGCGCGCGCGAAATCCTGGGCATGAACCGGCACAACACGGTCATCTACGGCAGCGGCTCGCCGCATACGGTGTTCCAGCAATTCCGCGTGATCCGCCCGATCGCCGTGGACCGCACGCTGATCGAGATCCAGACGTTCCGCTGCAAGGGCGCGCCGGACGGCGTGTTCAAGCGCGCCATGCTGTACGCCAACGTCATCAACTCGCCCTCGTCCAACGTCATGCCGGATGACATCGAGCTGTACAACCGCTGCCAGGAAGGCAACGCCACGCGCGGCGGCGACTGGGTCAGCATGCACCGCTACCACGGCAGCGACCGCAGCGACGCGGATGGCATGGTGTCGGTCAACGGCACCAGCGAACTGCCCATGCGCAACCAATTCCGCGCGTGGAAGACCTACATGGAAGCCGGCGCGGCGTCGAACACGCCCGCCACGGGAGAAGGCGCATGCTGCTAGACCTGGATTTCGATGTCGGCACCGCCGATCTGGCGCCTGCCGACGTGCCTGCCGACGCGTATCACCGCATCGCGCAATTCCTGTACCGCGAGGCGCGCCTGCTGGATGAACGGAGCTACGAACAATGGCAGGCGTTGTGGACCGAGGACGGCATGTACTGGATGCCGCGCGTGCCCGGCCAGCAAAGCCCCTACGACCATATTTCGCTGTTCTGGGAAGACCGCATGTTGCGCGACGTGCGCATCCGGCGGCTGGAGCATCCGCGCAACTGGTCGCAGCAGCCGCCCACGCGTAGCGTGCGGCTGGTGGGCGGCGTGCAGGTCGAAGGCGTGGACGCGGGCGGCAACCTGGTGGTGCATTCCGCGTTCCAGATGACCGAGTGGCGCAAGCGCCAGCCGCGTCAGCTGGCTGGCCGCTACACGCACAAGCTGGCCGCCGAGGGCGACAGCTGGCGCATCCGCATGAAGCGCGTGGACCTCGTCAACTGCGACGACGTGCACGACGTGTTCGAGGTCTTCGTCTGATGTTGGCGGACACTGCGGTGCTGGCGCTGCACTATCAGAACGACGTGCTGCATCCCGACGGCAAGATCCGGGTTGGGCTGGACGCGGACAACGGCGCGCGCCAGCGCCTGCTCGACAACGCGGCCGCCTTGCTGCAAGGCGCGCGCACGCGGGCGCTGCCCATCGTGCACGTGCGCATTGCGTTTCGTCCCGACTACGCGGACCTGCTCGCCAATTGCGACATCTTCCGCAACGTGGCGAGTATCGGTGCGGTGCCCGAGGGGCAGTGGGGCAGCCAGTTCTACGACGGCTTGCAGCCGCTGGCCGCGAGTTCGACCGAGTTCGTCGTTAAGCACACCCGCATCAGCGCGTTCTACGGCACGCCGCTGGAAGAGACGCTGCGAGTCATCGGCGCGCGCCGCTTGGTAGTGGCGGGCGTGGCTACGCATTCGGTGGTGGAAGGCACGGTGCGCCATGCCGCCGACATCGGCTTCGAGGTGATGGTGGCGCAGGACGCCTGTGCGTCGGCCGACCTGGCGGTGCACGAGGCCTCGCTGGCCAGCATGCGGCTGATTGCGCAAACCGGCTCGGTGGCGGATGCTCTGCGCTGGGCCGCTGTGCCGCACTGAACAAGGATTTTCCATGGATTTTTCAGGCTTCCCCGGCTTGGCCGGCAAGACCGCCATCATCACCGGCAGCACGCAGGGACTGGGCGCGGATATCGCGCGCGGGCTGGCGGCGGCAGGCGCCAACGTGGTGCTGGTGGGTCGCAACGCGCAGGCCGGCCTGGCGCTGGAGCAAGAACTGGACGGACGCTCGCTCTATTGCGAAACCGATATCGGCAACGACGCGCACATCCAACGCTGCATCGACGCCACGCTGGCGCGCTTTGGCCGCCTGGATATCCTGGTGAACAACGCCTGCCAGTACGCCGACCGTGGCCTGGCGTCATCGCGCGAGGAATGGCACGCCACGCTGGACACGAACCTGGTGTCCGCCGCCATCTTCACGCAGTTGGCCGCGCCGCATCTGCCGCGCGGGGGCGTGGTGGTGAACATGGGCAGCACGGGCGGCAAGTTCGGCGCGGCCGGGCGCGCGCTGTATCCGGCGTCCAAGGCAGCGATGTTGCAGATCACCAAGAACTTCGCGGTAGAGCTGGCGCCGGCCGGCGTGCGGGTGCTGGCGGTGTCGCCGGCCTGGACGTGGTCGCCGTCCGTCGAGCAGCTATCGGGCGGATCGCGCCAGGCGGCGGACGCCGTGGGGGCCCACTTTCATCCGTTGGGCCGGGTGGGGTCGGGCGAGGAGATCGCCGCCGCCGTGTGCTTTGCCTGTTCGGACGCGGCGTCGTGGATGACGGGCGTGGACCTGCCGGTCGATGGCGGCTTTTCCATCCTGGGCCCTGACCGTGGCATCTCGCCGCGCGTGTGGTTCAAGGAGCTGGGGCCGTCTTGATGGGCGTGGCGGTGGCGTAAAAAAGCCGCGTCGGCCATCAGTATGGCAACGACGCGGCGGTATTGCTGTCAGCGGATGACGATCTCGCCTTCTTCCAAACCGGCCTTGCCGCCGATCTGGTCTTCCAAAAATTCCTGCACCTTGTTGCCCAGCTGAATCTTCGCGCCGCTGCAAAAGCGGCGCGTGGCTACGACGGTGGCGGTGTGCAGCGGTTGCAGGTCGCGCACCAGCTGCGCTTCTTCCTGATCCAGCTCCAGCAGGTCGCCGCTGAGTTTGACGTGCGTGTTGCGGGCCCGGTCCACCACGTCGCCCGGCGCGCGTTGCGGATTGGCCTGCAGGAACATCAGCAACTGCTCAAGCTTGGCCTTTTCCTCGTTCATCTTCAGGCGCTTGCGGGTCAGGGCCGAGCGCTTGATGTCGGCGTGCGGATCCAGACCGGCCTGGACCAGCGTGGGCATGCCGGAGGGCGATCCGATCGTGCCGGCGCGCACGGCGTTCAGCGCGCGGATCTGGCCGCCAGTGATTGCGCTTTGCTGCGTGTTGGGCGGACCCACCTGAACGCTGCCGCCTGCTGCGATGCTGCTCTGGCGGATCTCGCGCTCGACCTCGACGTCTTTGCCGGCGCTGATGATGGCGTTTTCGATGAACTTCGCGCGCAGGATGCCGCCACAGACGATGTGAGCGGTGCGGGCGGTGGCGGTGGGGTCCTGCAAGGCTTCCGCCATGCCGATGATGCCGCCCTTGACCGTGACGCTGCCGCCGGCCTCGACCAGGGCGGCTTCGATGGTGCCATTGACGACGACGTCACCGGTGACGCGCACTTCCATCGTGGCGGCGATGTCGCCGCGCACCTGTAGCGAGCCTTCGAACGTGATGTTGCCGGTGGACAGGTCGACGGCGTCCACCTCGACCATCGGGTTCACCTGCACGCCGTGGCTGATCAGCGTGGGCGTGCCGGCGATGGTGGCGCGCAGCAGCAAGGGGTCTTCAGGATCGACGGCGACGCCGGAGAGTTCTTTGGAGAACGGCGTGTCGGGCAATTCTTCGGGCAGCACCGGCTCGCCCAGCACGTTGATGCCGTCCACGCCGGGCAGCGGCGGGATGCGGCGCATCAGCGGCGTACCGGGCGACACCAGCAGCAGGCTGCCCAGATCGCGGTAGTCCACCTGCGCCAGCTCATCGATTTCCTGCGCGCGCGGCTTCAGACGGTCCAGCAGGCTTTCGAAGCGGGTGGGGGTGCCGCGCGTGGGCGGCGTGCCTTGCGCGATCAATACGGTGTTGCTCGCGCCTTTTTCCACGGCCTCCACCAGCGCCTGGTCCAGCACGCCGTGCACGATGCCGCGGTCGACTACCGCCTGGCGCAGCATGTCCAGCGTGACCGGTTGGCCGCCTTTGGGCGGGTGCAGCGTCAGCAGCGCCGTCATGCGGGTGGGGTCCAGTTCCAGCTCGAACGCGCCGTCCACCACCATGCCCACGGGAAAATGAACCGGTTCGGCTGCGGTGCGGCAGCGGTCGATGAAGGCCAGCACGGCGTGGTTGTCCAGCGCCTCGGCGCTCCAGCCCTGGGCGACGGCAGCGGCGGTCAGCGATTCCCAGCTGGGCAGGTTCGTATTGATCGTGGGGGCAGGATCGGCTTCGACGGCCAGGTCGGCGTCGGCTTGTTGCGCGTCCTCGCCATTGGCTTCGCCGTCGCCGGCGGCCGGCGGGGCGTGGTCACTAGGAGAAGGGTCGGGGCGTGGGGGAGGCGTGTAAATAGCCGTCAGGACGTTGGTGCTGGTCTCCAGCACCAGCTGGAGCGTGTTTTCTGCGTCCATCTTTGCCTCTCCATGCCCGGCACGTGCGGCCAGGTTCATTCATTTGGAAAATAATCGAAATATTACGACATATTAGCCTGCGCGTCCGCCGTATGCCCTAGGTATGTCCCCCAGGTTCCCAGAGCGCGGTCGCGGGGTCGCAGGACTAGGACGTAGGGCCTAGCGACAAACCGGAGCGACCGCCGCAGCATAGGGGCTCGCCAACGCGTCTGCGGACGCCGCCGGAGCCCCAACCATGGACCCTCGACACCGAACCATCCCGCTGGCCTTCAACGCCTTTGTGGCGCGCGCCGGTGGCATGGCGGTGCTGATGGCCCTGGCGTTGGGCGCTCTGGCGCTGGCGCCCGCGCGACCCGCGCAGGCCGCCGAGATCTACCGCTACAAAGACCCCTACGGCGTGTGGCGCGCGATGAAGGTGCCTACCGGCTACGCCAAGCATTACAAGCGGGCGCAGACCCGCGCGGCGTGGCGCGGCAATGGCCTCAAGGTCTGTCTGGAATGCGCGCCGCAGGCAGGCGACGGCGCGCGGCTGGCGGCGCTGGGTCCGACCTCGCGCGCGCTGCGCTGGGGCGAGGCCAAGACGCCCACCGCGCACGATGGCCTGATCGAACGCGCCGCCAAGGATTCCGGCGTGGATCGGGCATTGCTCACGGCGGTCATCGCTATCGAATCCGGGTTTCGCAGCGACGCGCGTTCGCCCAAGGGCGCGCTGGGTCTGATGCAGCTGATGCCGTCGACGGCAGCGGCTGTGCTGGCGGTGGACGATATCGAACGCGCGCTGGTCGACCCGGCCACGAATGTGCAGGCAGGCTCGCGCCACCTGCGCCGGCTGATCGACCAATATCCTGGCCGCCTGGATCTGGCGCTGGCCGCGTACAACGCAGGCGAAGGGGCGGTGCGCAAATACGATGCCGTGCCGCCGTATGCCGAAACGCAGGCGTATGTCAGGGACGTGACCGCCCTGTACGAACACTACAAGACGCCCTGAGCAAGACAGGCGCCCGGCTTGCGGCCCGGCGCCCTGGCTCATCTTCAGAGAGAGGCGAAGACTTTTTCGGCGATATCCAGCGTGGACTGGATGACCGCGTCGTCGTGCGTGGCGGACACGAAGCCGGCTTCGAAGGCCGACGGCGCGAAGTGCACGCCGTGGTCCAGCATGGCATGGAAGAATCGGTTGAACGCAGCCGTGTCGCATTTGGAGACTTCGGCGAACGACGTGGGCACCGTGTCGCTGAAGTAGATGCCGAACATGCCACCCACCGAGTCCGCCGAAAACGGCAGGCCGGCGGCGCGGGCGCGCGCTTGCAGGCCTTCGGCCAGCTTGGCGGTCTGGGCCGACAGTTTTTCGTAGAAGCCGGGCGCGGCGATCAGGCGCAGCGTGGCCAGGCCGGCAGCCACGGCCACCGGGTTGCCCGACAGCGTGCCGGCCTGATAGACGCTGCCCAGCGGGGCGATGTGTTTCATCACTTCGGCGCTGCCGCCGAAAGCGCCCACCGGCATGCCGCCGCCGATCACCTTGGCCAGCGTGGTGATGTCCGGCTTCACGCCAGTCAGACCTTGCACGCCTTGCGGGCCCACGCGGAACCCCGTCATCACTTCGTCGAAAATCAGCAGCGCGCCGTGCTGGGTGCAGACCTCGCGCAGCCCTTCGAGAAAGCCCGGCGCGGGCTTGATCAGGTTCATGTTGCCGGCGACCGGCTCCACGATGATGCAGGCGATGTCGGCACCATGCTGGGCGAAGGCTTCGCGCACGGCATCCAGGTTGTTGTATTCCAGGGTCAGCGTGTGCGAGACGAATTCGGGCGGCACGCCGGCCGAGCTGGGGTTGCCGAAGGTCAGCAGGCCGGACCCGGCCTTGACCAGCAGGCTGTCCGAGTGGCCGTGATAGCAGCCTTCGAACTTCACGATCTTGGCGCGGCCGGTTGCGCCGCGCGCCAGCCGGATCGCGGTCATGGTGGCTTCGGTGCCGGAGCTGACCAGGCGCACCTGTTCCAGCGAGGGCAGGCGCGAAATCAGCACTTCGGCCAATTCGATTTCAGCTTCGGTGGGCGCGCCGAACGACAGGCCGTTGACGGCGGCATCCTGCACCGCGCGCACGACTTCGGGATGCGAATGGCCCAGGATGGCGGGGCCCCACGAGCCCACGTAATCGATGTACTGCTTGTCGTCCGCGTCCCATACGTAAGGGCCTTGCGCGCGCTTGATGAATCGCGGCGTGCCGCCCACGGAGCGGAAAGCGCGCACGGGCGAATTGACGCCGCCGGGGATGCTGCGGCAGGCGCGGTCGAAAAGCTGTTCGTTACGGGACATGGCGGTCAGGGCTTGCGTAAAGGGTTGACGGAATAGGGCGCCGAGCAGGCGGCAGCGGCCGCGCGGATGCTGGGCGCTTCGAAAAGCGCGGTGATGACGGCGATGGCGTCGGCGCCGGCCTGGGCGACCAGCGGCGCGTTGTCGGGCGTGATGCCGCCGATGGCGACGACGGCGGGCCGGGGCGCGTCGCGCTCATCGACCAGACGGCGGGCCTCGGTCAGCACGGACAGCGGCGCGCGCACGGTGTCGGGCTTGACGGTGGACGCGTACATGGCGCCGAAGGCGATGTAGTCCGCGCCGGCGTCCAGCAGTTCACGCGCCCGGTTGAGGTCGTCGTAGCTGGAGCCGCCCAGGATCAGGTCCGGGCCGGCTTCGGCGCGGATGCGCGCCAGGCTTTCGTCGTCGCGGCCGACGTGTGCGCCGTCTGCGCCGACGTCCAGCGCCAGGCGCCAGTCGTCATTGATGAGGAACACCACGCCCAGCTCGCGGCACAGCGGCGCCAGCGCGCGCGCCTGTTCGGCGCGCACGGCGTCGGGCACATTCTTGCGCCGCAGTTGCAGCGAACGCATGCCGCCTTCGGCAGCCTTGCGCACGGCTTGCAGCAGGCGGTCGGTGTCGTCCCATTCGGGGGTGACACCATACAGGCCGGAAGGAAAGCGCAGCGGTTTCATTGCGGTTGGATCCGATTGGGAATGCGCCGGCCCATGCCGGGCAGGAAGCTGGCGGCGACCGAGGCGTCGGCGTGGGCCAGGCCCTCGCGCACCGCTTCGGGCATTTCCAGTCCGCGCGCCAGCATGGCGGTGATGGCCGTAGCGGCCAGGCCGCCGGCATCGCCGTTGCGGTCGGGCGGGGCCTGCCATGGCCAGGTGTGCGTCTGGCCGCTGGGGCCCAGCAGCACGTTGGCGAAGTGGCCGGGGCGCTGCGGGCTGCCCAACACCAGCACCCACTGGGCGCCGGCCGCCACCAGGGCGTGCATGGGCGAAGGTGCGTCCCCGATATCGATGTCGCCGTCGGCGTGCCACTGCGCCAGCCGCAGGTGCTCGATGACCAGCAGATTGGTCTGCGGCAGCACCAGTTCCAGGGTGGCGGCCAGCAGGTCGTCGGCTTCGTCTTCGTCGGCGGCGTCGGCCGGCAACGGAGCGCGCTGGCCCAGATGCAGCACCAGCGGCACCTGGCTGTAATCAGCGGCCACCTGCGCGGCCACGCTGGCAGTTTCGGCGGTGTATAGTCCGCCCACCTTGATCGCCTGCACGGACATATCTTCCAGCAGGCAGCGTGCCTGGTCGTCCAGCAGGTCGGGCGAAACGGGATGGATTTCTTCGATGCCGGCAGTGTCCTGCACGGTCAGTGCGGTCACGGCCGCGAGGCCATGACAGCCCAGGCGGGCGCAGGTGACGGAGTCTGCGGGCAGGCCGTCGGATCCCGAGGGATCGAACGGGCCGAAGACCAAAACGAGAGGGGGGGTAACGGGGGCCACGTGGACAGCGCTTGAGCTTTAGCGGAGTACCCGGACTCATTTTGAGGTGAATCAGGGGAACCCCTATTGGGTTTCGGTAAGATTGTCCCCATTCTAATGGAAGCCCCCCACCTTTGCCCCGACGCGGGGAACCGGGTCGGGATTTGATGTAAGAGAGAACTATGCGTACTTGGATGTGTCTGATTTGCGGCTGGGTCTATGACGAAGAGGCCGGCCTGCCCGACGAAGGTATCGCGCCCGGCACCCGCTGGGAAGACGTGCCGCCGAACTGGGTCTGTCCCGAATGCGGCGCCCGCAAAGAGGACTTCGAATTGATGGAAATCTGAAGCCTACCCGCTGACCCATTCCGCCAGGGCTCGTAAGATGGGGCATCGCCCCATCCCACGCAACCGAAGACGGTTTGCCGACAGGCAAGATGGCCACGCTGGCGTGCGCCACGTCATCGGTTCTTTCAGACTACCCAAAGGGGTTGCCATGACGGAAAAACATCACGAATCCGCCGCGTCGCAGGCGGCCAACTTTGCCAACCAGTTCCTGATCGCCATGCCCGGCATGGTCGAGGGCAGCCTGGCGGGCTCGGTTATCTACGTGTGCGAACACACCGAGCGCGGCGCGCTGGGCCTGGTCATCAACCGGCCCACCGACCTGACGCTGGGCACCTTGTTCGAACGCATCGAATTGACGCTTGAGATCGGCCCCGTCAAAGACACGCTGGTCTACTTTGGCGGCCCCGTCCAGACCGACCGGGGTTTCGTGCTGCACGCGCCTGCGGGCGACTACAGTTCCAGCATCAAGATGGGCGCAATGGCGCTGACCACTTCGCGCGATGTGCTGCAAGCCGTGGCCGATGGCAACGGCCCGGCGCGCATGCTGGTCACGCTGGGTTACGCCGGCTGGGGCGCCGGACAGCTGGAAAGCGAAATGGGCCAGAACGCGTGGCTCAACGTCGGCGCCGACGACCACATCATCTTCGACGTACCCGCCGAAGATCGCTACCCCGCGGCGCTCAAGCTGCTGGGCATCGATCCGGTCATGCTGGCGGGCGATGCGGGCCATGCCTGAAGAAACACTGCTAGGGTTCGACTTCGGCGAAAAAAAGATCGGCATCGCCATCGGCAACACCCTGACGCGTCAGGCGCGCCCGCTGGAAATCATCTTCAGTGAAATCCGCGACGCGCGCTTCGGCCGCATCGCGGCGCTGTTGCAGGAATGGCAACCGCACCGCGTGGTGGTGGGCCTGGCGCTGGATGCCGACGGTGGCGAACAAGCCGCCACGGCGCGCTGCCGGCGCTTCGCCAACCAGCTGCACGGCCGTTTCGGCATCGCCGTCGAACTCGTCGACGAGCGCGGTTCCAGTATGGAAGCGCAGCGCCTGCTGGGCACGCACGCGGCCGACGACGCCATGGCCGCGGCGGTCATCCTGCAACGATATCTCGATACCTTGCCGGCGCCGTAATGCGCGCGGGCGGGCTGATTCCATGCTCAATCCGCAACTTGATCGCCGTGGCGAACTGATTCATCTGCTGACCACGGAAGGGCTGCCCAAGCGCCACGTCGAGCGCCTGCTCGATGCGGCCCGCGCCTGCGCCACCGCCGATACGCTGGCGGACACGTCGGCCCTGTCCGATCCGCTTCCTCCTGCCGATCCCTGCCCCGTCTTTCTGGCGCTGGGCGATGACCTTGCCGACCGCGACGCCTACGCGGCCTGCGCCACGCGCCTGTCGCTGCTGCCGGTGGTGCTGGACGCGCAAGCCGTCGATCCGCTGGCCGGCGATCCCCTGGCCCAGACCGTGGCCGCCCTTCAACCCGGCGTACTGGTGCTGCGGCACGCGGCCAGCGGCGCGGCGCATTGCGCGGCCGCGCATGCCGCGCCGGGATTGCGCGTCATCAACGCGGGCGATGGTTGGCATGCCGACCCGTTACCCGCGCTGGCGCTGGTGCTGGCAATGCTGAACGCCAGGCAGGACCTGACCAACCTGGCCGTGACGCTGGTGGGCGACGTCCGCCATTCCCGCGTGGCGCGCTCGGTCATCCACGCCATGACCACGCTGGGCGTGCCCGAAGTGCGCGTGGTCGCCCCGCGCACCTTGCTGCCCGAGGGCCTGCCGCAGCTGGGCGTGCGCGAATGCGAAAGCCTTGGCGCAGGCCTGCAAGACGCCGATGTCATCATCGTCCTGCCCCTGCGGGTCGAGCAGATCAGCGGCGCGCTGCTGCCCTCCGCGCGTGAATATGCGCACGCCCATGGGCTGTCGGCCGCGACCCTCGCCGCCGCCAAACCGGACGCGTTGCTGCTGCCCGCCGGCGCATTGACGCCGGGCGTGGAAGTCGACGCCGATCTGGCCGCCAGCCTGCCGCCCATACAGGCGCAACTGGCCGATCTTGAACAACACCTGCGCCTGGCCGCGCTACGCGTGCTGGCGGGAGCCGCGCCATGAGGCTGCATATCGCCAACGGCCGTTTGATCGACCCCGCGAATGCGGTGGACGGCCTGCATGATCTTTACCTTGCCGATGGCCAAGTCGTGGCGACGGGCGTAGCGCCCGACGGCTTTCACGCCGACCGCGTGCTGGATGCGCGAGGCCTGGCGGTGCTGCCCGGCCTGGTCGACTTGTCGGCCCGCGTTGCGCAGCCCGGCCACGCCACCGGTCTGGCGTTCGCGCCCGCCGAATTGCGCGCGGCCTTGGCTGGCGGCGTGACGCGGCTGGTGCTGCCGCCCGATGCCGAGGCCGTGCCTGACGAACCGGGCAAGGTCGATACGCTGATGCGCCAGCGCGAAGCCGGCCAGCCCCGCATCCATCCGCTGGGCGCGATGACGGTGGGACTGGCGGGCCAGACGCTGACCGAAATGGGCCTGCTCGCGCAGGCGGGTTGCCTGGCGTTTGCCCAAGGCGAACACGGCATCGCGGACACGCGCGTGCTGTGGGGCGCCATGCGCTACGCCAGCGGCCTGGGCCACACGCTCTGGTTGCGCCCGCACGACCCCTGGCTCGCACCGCGCGCGGTCGCCGCCAGCGGCGCGTATGCCGAACGGCTCGGGCTGGAAGGGCTGCCGCCGCAAGCCGAAACGGTGGCGCTGAATACGATTTTCGAACTGCAACGCGCCACCGGCGCGCGCGTGCACCTGACGCGGTTGTCCACGGCGGCGGGGCTGGCGCTGTTGCGCGCAGCCAGGCGCGAGGGCCTGGCGGTCACGGCGGACGTGTCGGTTCACCATCTGCACCTGACCGATGTAGATATCGGTTTCTTCGACACCCACTACCACCTGCAACCGCCGCTGCGCGGCCAGCGCGACCGCGACGCCATCCAGGCGGCGCTGGCGGACGGGCTGATCCAGGCGCTGTGCTCGGACCATACGCCGGTCGATGACCTGGGCAAGGCCGCGCCATTTCCGGCATCTACCCCCGGTGCGACCGCGCTGGAACTGCTGCTGTCGCTGAGCTTGAAATGGGCGCGGGACCAGCGCGTGCCGCTGGCCGATGCGCTGGCGCGCGTCACGTCCGGCCCCGGCGCCTTGTTGAGCAGCCTGTCCGGCAACGCGGCGCAGGCCGGCCAGCTGGGCGTGGGCGCGCCCGCCGATGCCTGCCTGGTAGATCTGGACGCCGAATGGCTGGTCGCGCCCACGGCGCTGCAAAGCCGCAGCCCTCACACCCCGTTCGCAGGTATGATGCTGCCCGGTCGGGTACGCGCCACCGTGGTCGGTGGCGAACTGGCCTGGGAGACTTCAGTTTGAAGCTGCTGCGCTTTGTCCTAAGGCTGGCCCTGGTGCTGCCCTTGATCGTCTTTGGCCTGTTTTGCGTAGGCGTCGTCTATCCCTTCATCCGCCCCGCCGCGCGGGCCTGGCTGAATCGGACATGGTCGCGGGCGCTGATGGCGGCCTGTGGCCTGAAGGTCGTCTTCAAGGGCGATCCGCGCATGACAGGGCCGGTGCTGCTGGTGGCCAACCATGTGTCCTGGATCGATATCTTCGTCCTGAATTCCGCGCGTCCCACCTCGTTCGTCGCCAAGAGCGAAATCCGCAAATGGCCGGTGATCGGCTGGCTGGTGGCGGGCGCGGGCACGCTGTTCATCGAACGTGGCCAACGGCACGCGGTGCACGCGATGGGCGAAGCCATGCAAGCCCGCTTCAAGCTGGGCGATGCGGTGGGCCTGTTCCCCGAGGGCACCACGACCGAAGGCTTTGAGCTGCTGCCCTTTCACGCCAGCCTGTTCGAACCCGCGCGTTCGGCCGCCGTCGAAATCCAGCCAGTCGCGCTGCGCTTCCTGCGGCACGGCAAGCGCGATGGATTTGCCGCCTTCGTCGGCGACGAAAGCCTGGTGGCCAATCTTTGGCGCGTGCTGGGCGCGACGGGGCTGTCGGTGGAAGTCGTGTTCCTGCCGGTGCTGCCGGCCCGGCATCCGGATGGCAGCCTGCCGACGCGGCTTGAGCTGTCGCATCAAGCCCGCAACGAGATCCTGAGCGTGCTGTAAGGCGCGTTGTCAGACGCGCTTGCCGGCGTTCAAAACCCGCCGGAAAACTCGCAGCAGCTCTCCGCCAGTTCCGCCACGCTTTCGCAAAACGCCACGTCCGCATCGCGCCGGAACATCGCGCTATAGACCGATTGCGGCGGCGCGGTGCTGGTGCGGGCGATCACCAGCTGCTTCTTGCTGACCATGTCCGCGAAGTAATCGCGGGGCAGGCAACTCACGCCAAACCCCGCTGCCGTCAGCCCCGCCATCGCAATCAAGCTGTTGATCGTGAAGATATTGCTGTCCGGCGTGTGCGGGCGCAGCCAGCCGTCATAGATCATGTTCAGTCCCGACTCGCGGCTTTGCCGCAGCAGCGGCAGGCGCGCGATGTCGGCGGGCGTGTAGACGCGGCTGGCGTCGATCATGTCGGGGCTGCCCATCCACGCAAACTCCAATCGCTGCAAGGCTACGACCTGCAAGTTGGGTTCCGCGAATTCGCCATGCAGGAACGCCATGTCCAGTTGCCCCGCCTGCAAGCGCTTGAGCAGGTCCGCGCCCAGGTCGATGTGCGGCTCCAGCGTGATGCGGGGATAGTGCGCGCGCAGCAGGCGTATCAGCGCGGGCAGCCAGGTCATCGCCGTGATCTCGGTAATGCCGAAGCGGAACGTGCCGGTCAGCGTGTGCTGGCCCTTGAGCCGCACCAGCAGGCGGTCGCGATGGCCCAGCATCTCTTCGGCCAGCGCATAGACTTCATGCCCGCGCGCGGTCAGTTCGGCCCGATGGCCCGAGCGGTCGAACAGGGCCACATCGAAGTCCGCCTCCAGTTCCTGGATGCGCTTGGTGATGGCGGATTGCGTGGTGTGCAGCTTCTGCGCCGACGCGGAAAACGTGCCCAGCCGCACGGTCCAGTACAGCGCTTCGATCTGCTTGAACGTCAGCATGCCAAGCGTCCGCGCGTGTGGATGTCCATTCCTAAATTTCCCCTAGGGCTAACCCTTATATTCCAAAAAGAGATCAAGCTCGTGGAAATTTAATCCCTTTTTCTGCAAACGAAAAGCTCGCAACATGCCATCTGATTCCACCCCAGACCGACCAGCGGCTTGATGAATCCAGACGCGCTGGCGGCTTCCGATAGAGGACGTTGCAGATCGTCATGGCCCAAATTCTTACCGGCGCACGCCAATTGCCGGCTTCCCCCGTTGCTCCCGCCGCCATCCTTCAAGCCCTGGCCGGCATCGTCACGCCGCACCTGAGCGACAACCTCGCGCGCCTCGAAGGCATCTCGGGCCTGCGCCGCTACAACGGCAGCGGCAAGCTGGTCGGCACCGCGCTGACCGTCAAGACGCGCCCCGGCGACAACTTGATGATCTACAAGGCCATGATGCAGATCCAGCCCGGCCATGTGCTGGTGGTGGATGCGGGCGGCGACCTGTCCAACGCCGTGCTCGGCGAAATCATGAAGCGCTATTTGCAGGTGCATGGCTGCGCCGGCGTGGTGGTCGATGGCGCGATCCGCGACGTGGCCGCCTTCGAGGCCGACAGCTTTCCCTGCTATGCACGCGGCCACATCCATCGCGGCCCCTACAAAGATGGCCCGGGCGAAGTCAACGTGCCCGTCTCGATCGGCGGGCAGGTCATTCAACCCGGCGACATTCTGGTGGGCGACGAAGATGGTCTTGTCAGCTTCCCGGCGTCCGACGCGCAAATGCTGATCGAAGCCGCTCACGCCCACGCCGCCAAGGAAGAACGCATCATGGCCGAGATCGCCAACGGCGATAAGACGCAAAGCTGGATGCAGGCCGCGTTTGCCGCCAAGGGGCTGGCATGAACGCCGCCGACACCGCCTTCCTGGCCGATCGCGCACGGGCCATCAAGCCCTCGCCCAGCATGGCCGCCAAGACGCGCGTGGACCAGCTGCGCGCGCAAGGCCGCGACATCGTCGACTTCACCGTCGGCGAACCCGACCTGCCCACGCCCGCGCACATCGTGCAGGCCGGCATCGACGCGCTCAACAGCGGCGACATCCGCTACACGGCCTCGGTGGGCGCCAAGCCGCTGCTGCAAGCCGTGCGCGCCAAGTTCCAACGCGAGAACGGTCTGGACTACGCGCTGGACGAGCTCATCGTGGGCGTGGGCGCCAAGCAGCTGATCTTCACCGCGCTGGCCGCCACCGTGCAGGCCGGCGACGAAGTCATCATTCCCGCGCCGTACTGGGTGTCGTACCCGGACATGGTGCTGGTCAACGATGGCACGCCCGTGGTGCTTGCGTGCCCGGAGGCCGACGGCTTCAAGCTCACCGCCAAGGTGCTGGAAGACGCCATCACGCCGCGCACCAAGTGGCTGCTGCTGAACACACCCAGCAATCCCACGGGCGCGATGTACAGCGCCGCCGAGCTGCAAGCGCTGGCCGAGGTCCTGGCGCGTCATCCGCACGTGTGGCTGATGACCGATGAAATCTACGAACATCTTGCCTACGGCGACGCGCGCCACGCATCGCCCGCCGCCGTGGCGCCGGCGCTGGCGGGCCGCACGCTGACTATCAACGGCGTGTCCAAGGCCTATGCCATGACCGGCTGGCGCCTGGGCTACGCGGGCGGTCCCAAGCCGCTCATCCGCGCCATGGCCACGCTGATCTCGCAAAGCACCAGCTGCGTCAGCGCCATCAGCCAGGCCGCCGCTTGCGTGGCCTTGTCCGCCGACCAGCGCTGCGTCAGCGATGCCGCCGCCATCTTCCATGCGCGCCGCGACCGTATCGTCACCTTGCTGAACGACGTGCCGGGCATCCGCTGCCCGCAGCCGCAGGGCGCGTTCTATGTGTACCCGTCGGTCGAAGGCCTGTTGGGCAAGCGCACGCCGGCCGGCCGTGTGTTGGACAGCGACCTGGATGTCGTGATGTACCTGTTGGACGACGCCGGCGTTGCGGTGCTGGACGGCGCGGCCTATGGCCTGTCGCCCTATTTGCGACTGAGCTTCGCCACGTCGATGGAGAACATCGAAGAAGGATGCCGCCGCATTGCCCAGGCCTGCGCCGCCTTGCGCTGACCACCGCTTTTTGTGCTGCTGTACCCATACCTATATTCAAGGGGAATTTCCATGAAGACCACCATCGCCAGCTTCATCGCCGCCGTCGGCGTCGCCGCCACGCTCGCGCCCGCCGCGCATGCGGATACCGTGCAGGACATCAAGGCGCGCGGCAAATTCATCTGCGGCACGATGGGCACCGCCGAGCCCTTCAGCTTCCAGGACCCCAAGACCCGCGCCATCGTGGGCTATGAAGTCGACATGTGCCAGGCCGTGGCCGACAGCCTGGGCGTGCCGCTGGAGCTGAAGCTGATCGCCGTCGAGGCGCGCATTCCCGAGCTGATCGCCGGCCGCGTCGACGTCGTGGCCGCCAACCTGGGCTGGAGCCCGGAACGCGCGCAGCAGATCGATTACTCGCATCAACACTTCGTCAGCCTGCAAAAAATCCTGGCGCGCGAATCCGAGAAAGACCTCAAGGCGCCCGCTGATCTGGCCGGCAAGCGCATCAGCGCCGTGCGCGGATCCTCGTCCGAGCAGGGCGCGCGCAAGAATATTCCGAACGTGGAACCGGTGACGTTCAAGGATCCCAGCGGCGCGTTCCTGGCTTTGCAGCAAGGCAAGGTCAGCGGCTTTGTCGGCTCGGAGCTGATGCTGGTCAAGCTTCAGCATCAGGCCGCCAGCAGCGCGGTGCCCGTCAAGATCCTGCAACCCGCGCTGTTCGTGGAACCGTGGGGCATGGGCGTGCGCAAGGGCGATACCGCGATGCTGAACCAGGTGAACAAGGTGCTGGACGGCATGGAAGCGTCCGGCCAGGCCACCAAGGTGTTCGACAAGTGGTTCGGCACGGGCACGCAGTTCAACATGAAGCGCGACTTCCGCATCGAAGCCATCAAGGGTTGACGCGCGCCACGCGCTGGAGCCTGTCTCGATGCATTACGTCTTCGACTTCAACGCCATCTTCCAGGGCGAGTATCCGAGCTGGCTGTTCAGGGGGTTCGTCACCACCCTGGCGCTGGCCGGGCTGGCCTGGGTGCTGGCGTTCTGCGTGGGCAGCCTGCTGGCGGTCATCCGCCTGACGGGCTCGCCCGTGGCCAACGCGGTGATCGCCACCTACGTGGCGTTTCACCGCAACGTACCCATGCTGGTGCACATTCTTTTCTGGTACTTCGGCGTGCCGGCGCTGCTGCCGCAGGCGGCAAGCGATTGGCTCAACAGCCATGGCAGCGAATTCATCATGTCGTGCATCGCCATCTCGCTGGTGATGTCGGCGTACATCTGCGAAGACCTGCGCAGCGCCGTGCGCGGCATCCCGCCGGGGCAGGTCGAGGCCGCGCGAGCGCTGGGCCTGGGTTTTTTGCGGACCATGCGCTGCGTGGTGCTGCCGCAGGCGTTCCGCATCGCCATCCCGCCGCTGCTGAACCAGACGCTGCTGCTGTTGAAGAACACGAGCCTGGCGATGGCGATCGGCGTGACCGAACTCACCGCAGCCGGGCGCGAGATCGAGAACTACACGTTCCGCACGTTCGAAGCCTATGCGGTGGTGACGGTGATCTATCTCGTGCTGTCGTTCCTCATCATGGGTGGCGGCGCGATCTTGCAACGACGTTATCGTCCGCTGGGGGCGCGCTGACATGTGGGACATTCTGAAAGACAACTGGCTGCTGCTGTTGATCGGGCAGTATCCGCACGGCCCGGTGGGCGGCCTGGTCGCCACGCTGGGTCTCGCGGCGATCAGCCTGGCCTTGGCGCTGCCCTGCGGCGTGCTGCTGGCGCTGGGGCGGATCAGCCCCTACCGGATCTTCTATTGGCCGTCTTCGGCGGTGGTCTATCTGGTGCGCGGGCTGCCGCTGCTGATGTTCATTTTCTGGGCGTACTTTTTCGTGCCGCTCATCATCGGCCGGCCCGTGGCGGGCACGACCACGATGGTGGTGGCGCTGGTCTGCTACGAAAGCGCCTACCTGGCCGAGATCATCCGCGCGGGCATCCAGGCGCTGCCGCCGGGCCAGCAAGAGGCCAGCCGCGCGTTGGGCCTGTCATACATGCAGACGATGCGGCGCGTGATCCTGCCGCAGGCGCTCTACAACATGCTGCCCAGCATGTTGAGCCAGTTCGTGTCGACGGTGAAGGAAACGTCCCTTGCCTACGTCATCAGCGTGCAGGAACTGACTTACGCCGCCAACCAGATCAACAGCGTGCTGCTGACCAAGCCGTTCCAGGTGTTCGGCTTGCTGGCTTTGACCTATTTCATCCTGAATTTTGGCCTGAGTTCATTGGTGCATCTGACCGAGCGACGTATCGGCAGACGGCGCGCCGGGCTCGCGGCCGCTCCTAAAGTGGTGCCGACATGATCCGATTTTCACAAGTGCAGAAGTGGTATGGCGACTACCAGGCGCTGGCCGACGTGACCGAAGAGGTGCGGCAGGGCGAGGTGGTCGTGGTGTGCGGGCCGTCGGGGTCGGGAAAGTCCACCCTGATCCGCACGATCAACCGGCTGGAACCCATACAGAAGGGGCTGATCGAGGTGAACGGCCAGGACATCTACGGCCCGAAGGTGCACCTGGATCAGCTGCGCAGCCACATCGGTTTTGTGTTCCAGCAGTTCAACCTGTTCCCGCACTTGTCGGTGCTGGAAAACCTGATGCTGGCGCCGCTGCAACTGAAGCGGGCGCGCCGCCCCGAAGCGCTCGAACGCGCGCAGCAACTGCTTGAACGCGTGGGGCTGGCGCACAAGGCCGACGCCTATCCGGCGCAGCTGTCGGGCGGTCAGCAGCAACGCGTGGCGATTGCGCGCGCGTTGGCGATGAATCCGCCCGTGATGCTGTTCGATGAGCCGACCAGCGCGCTCGACCCCGAGATGGTGGGCGAGGTGCTTGCCGTCATGAAGGGGCTGGCCAAGGACGGGATGACGATGGTGTGCGTCACGCACGAAATGGGGTTTGCGCGGGAAGTGGCGGATCGCGTGTGGTTCATGGATGCGGGCCGCATCGTGGAAACCGGCACGCCGGACGCGTTTTTCAGCCGGCCGGCGACGGCGCGAGCGCAGAAATTCCTGGCTGAAATCCGCCACTGAGCGGCGGGCGGTATTGCAGGAAGGACCCGCGCGCGCTTTATTCCGACAGCGGGTTCTGGAACTGCGAGCACTTGACCTGCACCAGCTTGCGATCTTGCAGGCGCAATGCGGTCAGCGCGCCGCCCCAGACGCAGCCCGTGTCCAGGCAGATCACGTCGGGGCGCTGCAACAGGCCCAGCGTGGACCAGTGGCCGAACACCGTGGTGATGTTGCGCGTGGCGCGGTTGGGCACGTCGAACCAGGGCACCAGGCCGGGAGGCCAGGCGCCGGGGGCGACCTTGGTGGCAAATTCCATGTGGCCGTTCGGCGTGCACAGACGGATGCGCGTCAGCGCATTGATGATGACCCGCATCCGTTTGCCGCCCTTGTGGTCTTCCTTCCACGTGGCCGGTTCGTTGCCGTACATCTTTTGCAGCGCCTTCTGCCAGTTCGGGCCGCGCAGGGCGTCCTGGACTTCGCCTGCCAGCGAGAGCGTCTTGGCGACGTCCCATTTGGCCAGCGTGCCGGCGTGCACCAGCAGGTGGCCCTGTTCGAAATGCGCCAGCGGCCGAAAGCGCAGCCAGTTGATGAGGTCGGCGGCGTCGGGGGCGCGCAGGATTTCGTCCAGCGTGTCCGACTTGGACGGCTTGCGCACGCCAGCGGCGGCGGCCAGCAGGTGCAGGTCATGGTTGCCCAGCACCGAGGTCGCGCGGTCGCCCAGGTCGATGATGCGACGCAGGGTTTCCAGAGATTGCGGACCACGGTTGACCAGGTCGCCCGCGAACCAGAAGCGCGTGCGGGGATCTCCGACCAGGTCGGGATGGGCCAGCAAGCGATCCAGCGGCGAGCAGCATCCCTGCACGTCGCCGATCATCCAGATACTGCCGTTCATGCGGGACTCTTGCTCCAGGGCCAGCGTTGTTGGACCACGCGCGTGATGGTGTGGCGGTATTCCATGTAGCTCATCGCGCCCAGCGCCAGCGCCATGGCCCCGATGTTCGGGCCCAGCGCCGTCAGCCACGACGGCCATTTGCCCAGCATGCCGACGTTAAGCGCCAGCTGGTTGAGCATGAAGAAACCCACGCCAAGCAGGATGCCGATGAACACCTTGGCGCCCACGCCGCCACGGCGCGTCTGCATCAGGCCGATGGGCGCGGCGATGGTGATCATCACCAGCAGCGTGAAGGGATACGCCAGTTTGCGCCACAGCGCCACCACCTGTCGACCGTATTGCAGCTGGTTGTCGCGCAGATATTCCACGTAGTCCAGCAGGGTGACGATGGACATGCGTTCGGGCGTCAGCACCCGGGCCAGCAGGCGTTCGGCGCTGAGTGTCGTGTCGACAGTGCGCTCGGGCACCTTCACGACGGAGGCGGGCGGGTTCTTGGGCTGGCGCGCGTTGGCCAGCGCGTCGGCCGCGTCGTTGTCCAGGCGCGTTTCGGACACGTCCTTGAGCACCAGGTCGCCGTGCGAAAACAGGCCGGTGGGGGCAGTGGACAGCACGGTCAGCGTCTGGTCTTTCTTGAATTCGTACAGCGTGATGCCGGCCACCTGGCCGTCGCCCTTGAGTTCAGCGATGTTGATGATGCGCATGCCGCCGTTGGCGGTGGGTTCCTTGAACCAGTAACCGCTTTTCAGGCGATCCCCGCCGGCCTTGCCGCGAAACATCAGGTTGGCTTCGCCGCTTTTGATCTCGGCCCAGGGCGTGACGTATTCGGACAGCAGCGCCGCGCCGATCATCAGCGGGATGGTGACGACCCACAGCATGCGCAACAGCCGCATGCCGCTGACGCCCGAGACGCGCAGGATGACCAGCTCGTTGCGCTGCGCCAACCCGGCCAGCGCCAGGATCGCGCCGATCAGCAGGCCGATGGGCAGCAGGTCGTACAAGCGGGTGGGGATGGCCAGCGCCTGCATGTAGAGCAGGGCCATCATGGAGAACTTGTCGCCCACGTTGTCCAGGTCGTCTACCAGTGCGAAGAATGTGAAAAGGCCGAGCAGGGCCATAAGGACCACTGCACAAGAGCGATAGATTTCGCGGGCCAGGTAGCGACGGGCGGTACGCATGAAAATGAGGGGAAGCGCTAAACGTGAAAGCTTAACAAATCCCACCGGTGAGGGTGAAATCTGCGGGAGCGGGGCGGCCGGTTCGGGGTGTCAGACGGTGTCAGGGGATGTCAACCATCTGCATCCGGCGAGTCAGCACGCCGACGCGGGAGTTCAGGTAATTCGAATTGCGCCGGGTGTCATAGAAGCGCGGGTTGGGCAGCATGGCGGCCAGCCGGGCGGACTGGCTGGCGCTCAGGTTGGCGGCCGAGGTATTGAAATAGTGCTGGGCGGCCGCTTGCGCGCCGAACACGCCGACCCCCCATTCCGCCACGTTCAGATACAGCTCAAGAATCCGTTCCTTGCTCATGACGTGTTCGATCATGTAGGCAAGCACAAGCTCCTGGCCCTTGCGGATGTAACTGCGTGAGCTGGACAGGAACAGGTTCTTGGCCAGTTGCTGCGTAATGGTGGAGCCGCCGCGCATCTTGCTGCGGCCGGCCTCTTCCTGGCGCTGGTTGTATTCCCACGCCTTGCGGATGGCGTCCCATTCGACGCCGTCGTGTTCGGTGAACTTGGAATCTTCGGAGGCCACGACGGCGCGCTTGAGGTTGCGGCTGATCTTGTCGTAGGGCGCCCACTCGTATTTCAGCTGAAAGTCGGGGTTGCCTTCGCGCAGGCGCGAGCGTTCTTCGCGCATGATGGCGCTGCTGCCGGGGTCGCGGTAGTTGTACCAGACCACCTGCGAGAACAGCCAGAACTGGTACAGCAGCACGGCGCACACCAGCGCCATCACCACGCCGGTCGTGATCCGGAACCAGGATCGGCCCTGCTTGCGCGTCGCCATGCCGCTCAGTGTCCGGCTGCCAGGGCCTCGCGCAGCGCGGCCAGCACGGGCGCCGGGTCCGGGCGCACCCCATGCCAGATCAGAAAGCTCTCGGCCGCCTGGCCCACCAGCATGCCCAGGCCGTCGGCCGTCAGTGCGGCGCCGTCGGCCTCGGCCTGCTTCATGAAGGCGGTGGGCTTGGCGCCGTACATCATGTCGTAGGCGGCGGCCCCTGGGGCGTACAGACCGCGCGGCAGGTCCGGCGCCGCGTCTTGCAGGCCGCTGGCCGTGGCGTTGATGACCAGGTTCCAGCCCTGGGGCAGCGCGGCGTCGGCCAGGCCGCCCGCCGTGACCACCGTTTCGGGTGACACGCCGGTTTCGCGCCAGGCGTCGGCCAGTTCCAGCGCCTTGGACGCGGTGCGGTTCACGATGTGGATGCGCGCGCAGCCGGCTTGCGCCAGCGGTTGCATCACGCCGCGCGCCGCGCCGCCCGCGCCCACCAGCAGCACGTTGGCGCCGGCCAGCCGCAAGCCCAGGCGGATCAGGTCGGACACCAGGCCCACGCCATCGGTATTGCAGCCGTGCCAGGCCCCGTCACGCCAGCTCAAGGTGTTGACCGCGCCGGCCAGCCGGGCGCGGGCAGAGAGATGGTCCGCCGCCAGTGCGTAGGCGTCCCGCTTGAAAGGCACCGTGACATTCAAGCCCACCCCACCGCCTGCGACAAACGCCGCCACCGCGTCGGCAAAGCCGTCAACCGGCGCCAGCAGGCGCTCGTAGCGCAGCGGCTTGCCGGTCTGTTCGGAAAACATGGCGTGGATCTGGGGCGAGCGGCTGTGCGCGACGGGATTGCCGATGACGGCGTAGCGGGCAAGAGGGGTCGCCTCGGTCATGGGGCTTGGGTTTCCAGGGTGTCGTTGACGAAATGCCAGGTGCGGGTGATGACCAGCACGTCCGTATCGCGGGCGATATCGGGCGGGAAGGGGGGGAAGGGCGCGGCCAGCTGGACGATGCGGCGGGCGGCCTGGTTCAGCACGGCGTGGGGCGAGGGTTGGTCGATCTCCACGTTGGCGATGCTGCCGTCCGCGCGCACCGACACGGTGATGCGCAGCGATCCGTAGATGCGTCCGCGCGCTTCCTCGGGATAGTGCTGCGTGCCGACGGTTTCAATGCGGGCGCGCCATGCGTCCAGGTAGGCGGCGTAGCGCGAGGCTTCGGCCGAAGGGGCCACGAACTGCTTGCGCGGTTCATTGCTGTATTGCTGGACCCTGGCGGCCAGCGCGGCCACCTGGGAGTTCTGGATGACGCTGGCCTGGTCTTCGGCGTCCTGGCCGAGGTCGGCGCCGTCGGGCCAGGGGTTGACGGCCTGGCGTTCGGTGCCGGCCTTCTGCGCCGAGCGCAATTGGGTCATCAGGCGGGTCTGTTCGGCTTCCAGCTGCACCTGGCGGCGGCGCATCGCTTCCAGCACGATGGTCTCGGCGGCCGCGCCGGTCTGGGGCAGCGGCGTGGTGGTCATGCCGCGGTCGGCGTTGCCCCCGCCTGTCATCTGGTTCTGTGCCTGGGCCCGGGGCGCTTCGGGCGGCGTTTCGCTGCGGGCGTTCAGCAGCACCACTTCCAGGCTGGTGACGGGCGGCCGGGTAAGCGCGGGCACGCCGAAGCGCCACGCCAGGGCGCCGGCGTGCACCAACAGCGATATTGCAATGCCGATGCGCAGGTAGTGCTGGGCGGGAGCGCCCAGCCACCGCATATAACGGCCTAGCGGGGAGGAGGAATCAGGGCGTTGCACGGTCGCATTGTAAGGCGAGTCCGCGTCGCCCGGACAGGCCGGCCAACGGCTTGTAACAGCTGTCGGACGGCACGACGTCCAAGCCGGGTGGGCGGCGCCAAGCGGCCGCCGCACCCGAGCCTGGCGCGGACCGGTCAGGCCTGTTTGCGCGGGAACACCCAGACCTTGCTGGCGGGCAGCGCCAGGCGGCTGGGGCCCGGCTCGCGGCCTTCGGGGCCGTAGGCGCGCAGCGCCAGCGTGTTGGCGGGATCCGCGTCCGGGGTGCGGAACAGATATTCCCAACGGTCGCCCAGATACATGCTGGTCAAGAGCGGCATGTCGATGTGGTTGCCATCGGGGTCGTCGGCCAGGCGGACCTGCTCGACGCGGATCACGGCGGTCCCGTCCTGGCCGGCGGCCACGCCTTCGCCCGCCTTGCCCCACAACGCCCAGCCGCGGCCTTCGATGCGGGCGCGGCCGTCGCGCACTTCGGTGACCTTGCCTTCCAGGCGGTTGTTGCTGCCCATGAATTCCGCCGTGAACAGCGTGGAGGGCGAGCCGTACATTTCCTGCGGCGTGCCCTGCTGTTCGATCTTGCCGTTGTTCAGCAGCAGGATGCGGTCGGAAATGGCCATGGCTTCGCTCTGGTCATGCGTCACCATCAGGGCCGACAGCCCCAGGCGGATGATCAGTTCGCGCAGGAAGGC
This sequence comes from Achromobacter piechaudii NBRC 102461, assembly GCF_001571245.1. Lineage (GTDB taxonomy): Bacteria > Pseudomonadota > Gammaproteobacteria > Burkholderiales > Burkholderiaceae_B > Achromobacter > Achromobacter piechaudii. Next base: position 297,035 of record NZ_BCTK01000007.1, read on the forward strand.
GCGGGCTTCCTCGCGCAGCTTGGCGTCCAGGTTGGACAGCGGTTCGTCCAGCAGGATGACGGGCGGGCTGTAGACCAGCGCCCGGCCGATCGCCACGCGTTGCTGCTGCCCGCCCGACAAGGCGTGCGGATGGCGCTGCCCCAGCTTGCCCAGGCCCAGCTGATCCAGCACGGCCTGCACGCGTTCGCGCACTTCGGCCGACGGCACCTTGCGCAGCTTGAGCGGGTAGGCCACGTTTTCAAACACGGTCTTGTGCGGCCACAGCGCGTAGGACTGGAACACCAGGCCCAGGTTGCGCTCTTCGGCGGGAATCTCTTTACGCGCGCCGCCGTCATAGACGATGCGGTCGCCGATGGTGATGCGGCCGCGCTTGGGGCCTTCCAGCCCGGCCACGGCGCGCAGCAGCGTCGTCTTGCCGCTGCCGGACGGTCCCAGCAGCGATACCACTTCGCCCTGGCGCAATTGCATCGACACGCCCTTGAGCACCGGGTTGTCGCCGTAGTCCAGGTGCAGGTCTTCTACAGAAAGCTCAATCATGAAGTTTGACTCCGAATCGCAGGGCGATGCCCAGGCCGATCACGACCAGAACGATATTGATGAAGGAAAGCGCGGCCACGATGTCGATGGCGCCCGAGGCCCACAACGACACCAGCATGGAACCGATGGTTTCCGTGCCGGGGGACAGCAGATAGACGCCGGTGGAGTATTCGCGCTCGAAGATCAGGAACATCAGCAGCCAGGAACCGATCAGGCCGTACTTGGCCAGCGGCACCGTGACGTGGCGCGTGACCTGGCCACGGCGCGCGCCGGCGCTGCGGGCGGCCTCTTCCAGTTCGGGGCCCACTTGCAGCAGCGTCGAAGAGATCAGGCGCAGGCCGTAGGCCATCCACACCACCGTGTACGCCAGCCACACGCTGAAGATGGTGCTGCGCATGGCGCGCAGCCATTCGATGAAGTTCTCGCGCAGCCATTCGGCGAACGGCAGCGCCGACAGCCAGCCGTGCTCGTCCACGTCCAGGGCGTTGTCCAGCCACATCGGCACGAACAGGAACACCCACAGGAAGGCCAGGCCGGCCAGCAGGCCGGGCACGGCGCGCGGCACCAGCACGCTGTAATCCATGAAGCGCGTCACGTTGTCGGGCTTGCGATGCATCGCCAGGCCCACGAACATGTAGCACATCACCGCCAGCGCGCCGCCGAACACGCCGATGGCCACCGAGTTCACGATCGCGCGGATCAGGTTCGGTTGCGCGAAGACGGTACGGAAGGCATCCAGCGACAGCACGTCGAACAGCGACACGCCCATGCCCCAGTTGGACACGAACGCGCGCAGCAGCACGCCCAGCAGCGGCACCACGATGGTCACCACCAGCCAGAACGCCACGACCGCGCCCGCCACCCAGCGCCACTTGCCCAGCGGCAGCGGCCGCGCGCGCGAGGCCTTGCCCTTGACGGTGACAAAGCGGTTCGCGGTGCGCATCAGGCGGCGTTGCAGCATCACCAGCGGGATCGTCATGCAGATCAGCACGACCGCCACGGCGGCCATCAGGTGATACGAAGGAATGCCCAGCTTGTTGGTCAGTTTGTACAGGTAGGTGGCCAGCACCAGGTTGCCTTCCGGATCGCCCAGCACCAGCACCAGGCCGAAGACTTCCAGGCCCAGGAAGAACAGCAGCACGGTCGCGTACAGCATGGCCGGGCGCACCATCGGCAGGCTGACCGACACCATCACGCGCAGCGGCGAGGCGCCGGCCACGCGGGCGGCTTCTTCGACGTCGGACCCCATGCTGCGCAGCGCGGACGAGATGTACAGGTACGCGTGCGGCACGTGCGTCAGGCCGGCGATGATGACGATGCTGGTCAGCGAATAGACGTTCCAGGGCACGAAGCCCAGAATGTTCTGCGCCCAGATCGAGAAGAAACCCACCGGGCCCGCTGCCACGACGTAGCCGAAGCCCAGCACCATGGGCGACACGAACACCGGCACCAGGATCAGCGGTTCGATCCAGCGGCGGCCGGGCAGGTCGGTGCGGATCATCAGGAAGGCCAGCATGCCGCCCAGCGGAATGGCGATGATGGCCAGCCCGAAGGCCAGGATGAATCCGCTTTTCAGCGCCTTGTAGAAATCGGGATCCGCGAAGATGAAGCGGAAGGCGTCCAGGCTGAAGACCTTGGACGGGGCAAAGAAAGGCGCGGAGAGAAAGCTCTGGACGATGATGAACGACAGCGGCACGTAGATGGCCAGGGCTGTGATCAGCACCACCACGCCGCGCGGCAGGGACTGCCATTTTCTGCGCAATGACTGCATGGGGAAATCCTGTTGTCGAGAATGACGCGATGGTCGCGCCGCCCGGAGTGGGGCAGGCCCGCCCGGGGGCGGTCAGGCGGACGGCAGGCTGCCGTCCGCTACGCGTTCGGGAGACCGGGGCGGGCGCGCCGCGCCCCGGTCCCGCGCGGCCTTACTTGCCGGCCGCGGCGCGCCAGTCCTTGATGAACTGAAGGCGCTTGTTCTGCTCCAGATAGTCCAGCAGCGTTTCGTTGACCGGAATCGGCTTGAGCGAGGCGCCCAGCTTCTTGGTCATGCCGTCCACGTCGTTGTCGCCTTCGATGTCATCGCGCACCGAAGCCAGGTCGGCCTGGTTGGCCATGATTTCCTGGCCCTTCTGCGACAGCAGGTAATCCATCCACAGCTTGGCGGCGTTGCGGTTCTTGGCCTTTTTGCTGATGAACGCCACGCGCGAGAGCACCAGCGCGTAGTCGGTCGGGTAGGCCACGCCCAGCGACGGATCAGCCTTGGCGCGCGTTTCGGCATACGAACCCAGGATGTTGTAGCCGATCAGGTTTTCACCCGAGGACACGCGTTCCATCATGGTGCCCGTGGACGACTGCACGATCAGGCCGCCCTTGGCGATGTCCTTGAGCGTCTCGAAGTACTTCGGGTCGTTGGCCTTGTCCTGCACCGCCAGCATGAAGCCCACGGCCGACTTTTCGATGTCGTAGGTGGTGACCTTGTTCTTGAACTTGTCCGGCTGGCTGGCGATCAGCTTGGCCAGCGCGCCGTGCGTGGTCGGCACTTCGTTGGCGGGAATCAGGCGCTTGTTGTAGATGAACACGGCCGGTTCGTAGGTCGTGCCGTAGGCCGAATCCTTCCAGTTGGCCCAGCCCGGCAGCTTGCCCGCTTCGGGCGACTTGTATTGCAGCGCGTAGTCGGTGGCCAGCTTCAGGGCCGAGTCCATCGACGAGCTCCAGACGATGTCGCCGCTGCTGCCTCCCGCCGCCTGTTCGCTGATGTAGCGGTTGTAGAGCTCGGTGCTGTTCATGTCGTTGTATTCGACCTTGATGCCCGGATACAGCGCTTCGAAACCCTTGATGATGGGGCCGGCGGCTTTGGTGTCGGTGGTCGAATAGATGACGACCTTGCCTTCCTTCTTGGCGCCGTCCAGGACCTTTTGGTAGTCGGCCGGATAGCCGGCTGGTACGGCCTGCGCGAAGGCGCTACCGGTGGCGATGGCGAAAGCTGCGGCGCAGGCGGCCGCCAGTTGGGACTTGGCAAGCATGTGTTCGTCTCCGATTGGAATTGGTCTATAGCGGGATCTGGGTCCAGCCTGCGGCCATCTTAGGAGGCGGCGTCTGTCGTCGTCCTGTCATGGCGACAGGAAGCGGCTAGGGGTTATCCCCTGGCCTTAGCGCGACGTCGGCGTGTCGGTGACCAGGCGCACCCAGTTCTGCACGAAGCGCGAATGCCGCCGCTGGTCCAGGCCCACCAGCAGGGCGGGGCTGAGAACCACCGGCTGCACGATGCCTTGCGAGCGCGCCAGCACGGCCTCGGACGTCCAGCGCCCTGGCGTGTCTTCCATGATGGAACCCAGCGCCGCGTGGCTCGACGCGACCTGCTGACCGGCCGGCGACAGCAGCCAGTCCACCAGCGCGCGCGCCAGGTCGGGGCTGGGCGCGCGCCGCGAAATCAGCACCGAGCGCGCCAGCACCAGCACGTAGTCCTGCGGAAACACCACGCCGATCTTGCTGCCGGCCGCCTGGCGCGACAGCGCATACGAACCCAGGATGTTGTAGGCCAGGTCCAGTTCGTCGTTTTCGATCGCGTCCAGGATCTGGGCGCTGGTCGGCGACAGGCGCACGCCCACCTGGCCCATCGCGTTGGCCAGGCCCCAGAAGTTCGAGGACACCAGCTCGTCCTGTTCGGCCAGCAGATAGCCCAGGCTGCTGGCGGCGATATCGTAGGTGCCCACGCGTCCTTGCAAGCTGGCGCGCTCGCGCTCCAGCAGGCGCAGGATGTCCTGGCGCGAACGCGGCACGGTGGCCTCGGTGAAGCGCTTGGGGTTGTAGACGATCAGCGCGGGCTCGAACGTGAAGCCGTAGACCTCGTTGCGCCAGACCGCCCACGACGGCAGCTTGGCCGCGTAGGGCGACGAGTAGGCCTGCGCGTAGCCGTCGTTGGCCAGCCGGATCTGCAAGTCGGATGCCGAACTCATCAACACGTCGACCTGCGTCAGACGGCCGTCGATGGTGGCTTCGTAAAGGTCGCGGCTGCTGATCTCGCGATACACCACCGACACGTCGGGCCGCAGCGATTGAAAGCCCTGGATCAGCGGCGCGACCACGGGCGTGTCCGTGGGGCCGGCGATGACCAGCGTGCGCGATGTCGGTTGCGGCGCGGGATAGCGGGTGACGATCTCTTCCAGTGGCGCGGCCCGCGCGTCCTGCGGCACGGATGCGAAGAGCAGCATTGCCGTGCACGCCGCGCCCAGCCACGCCGCCAGATTGCGTCCGATCGGCTGCTGTTGCAGCGGCAGGATGACGCGCGCCGTCAGGCCGCCGCCCGGCCGGTCGTGCAGCCACAACGAGCCGCCATGCGCCACCGCGACCGAGCGCACGATGGCCAGCCCCAGCCCGGACCCCGGCTGGGATTCGCCGGCCCGTCCGCGCGTGAAGCGTTGCTGCACGGCTTCTTTTTCGTCATCGGAAATGCCGGGCCCGCGATCGGACACCGTCAGCGCCACTCGGAATCCCGCGACGGGCGTGGCCTGTATATCCACGGTGCCCTCCGGCGCATAGCGCAAGGCGTTGTCCACCAGGTTGCGCAGCATCTCGCGCAAGGCCACGCGGTCGCCGGCCAGCCGCGCGCGGCGTACTTCCGGCGCAATCTCGATGCGTAGCCGCTCGGCCTCCACCGGGCCGATACGCCGACGGGTTTCGTTGATGGTTTCGGCCACGCCGACGGATTCGGGTGGCCCCTTGCCCAGCCGGTGCGTGATGGTGGCGTCCATCAGCAGCTGGTTGATGAGCTGGCTGGCGTGCGTGGCGTTCAGATGGATGCGGCCGATGCGTTCGCGCAGCCGTTGGGGGTCGGTCTCGTCCAGCGCCACTTCGGCTTGCGCGCGCAGCGACGCCAGCGGCGTGCGGACTTGATGCGTGGCGTCGGCCACCAGCGTGTTCAAGGTGTCCATGATGATGGAAAGTCGTTGCATGAAGGCGTTCAGCGCTTCGACCAGGCTGCGCACTTCGCGCGGCACGGGCGTGGTCACGGGCGTCAGGTCCTCGGGGGCGCGGGTGCGCAGCTCGCGTTCCAGCACGGCCAGCGGCGCGAACGCCCGTTGCACGCCGAACCACAGCAGCCCCAGCGCCACCAGCGACACCACCAGCAGCGGCAAGACGCCGCGCCCGAGGATCTCCTGGGCCAGCTCCTCGCGCGAGCCCAAGGTCTCGGCGACCCGCACGGTGACCCAGCCCGCATGCTGGCTGGCCGACACCAGCCGCCCCACGGTGGCCACGCGCACGGGTTCGTCGTGATAGGTGACGTAGGCGAACACGGGCGTGGCCGCCTGCGCCAGCGGCAGGTTGGGCGCCAGATCGCCATAACCGGTGATGAGCCGGCCGTTCGAGGTGCGCGCTTCGTAGAACACCCGTTCGCCGCCCGACAGCATGGCCAGCGACGAGACGGGCGGCTCTACCGTGACGCCTTCGTCATCGATCTGCACCGAGCCGGCGATGGTCAGCGCCGAGGCCGCGAGCAAGCGGTCGAATGCCTGCTCGGCGGCGCGCTGCGCATAGTCGCGCAGGAAAAAAACCAGCCCGATCAGCGCGCAGGCCAGCAGCACCACGCCCAGCGTGAAGACGCGACGCCGGATCGAGGCGCTTTCAGGAATGCTCATGGCTGCGGGCCTGATAGCCTACGCCGCGCACGGTGACGATGTCGATCGAGGCGCCCGCCAGCTTCTTGCGCAGCCGCGAAATCAGCAGCTCCAGCGCGTTGAGCGAACCGTCGTCCAGGTCGAACAACTGGTTCATCAGCCGTTCCTTGGCCACGGTCTGGCCGATGCGGCCAACCAGGATTTCCAGCAGGCGGAATTCGCGCCTACCCAGCTCGACGGGCGCGCCCGCCAGCGTGACGCTGCGCCCGGCCAGATCCAGGCTCAGGTTGCCGTATGACGTGGTGCTGCTGGTCTGCCCGGCCGGCCGGCGCATCAGCGCGCGCAGGCGCGCTTCCAGCTCGCGCAGGTCGAAGGGCTTGACCAGGTAGTCGTCCGCGCCCAGATCCAGCATGTCGATCTTGTCTTCGATTTCGGCGCGCGCGGTCATGACCAGCACCGGCGCTTCCAGCCCGGCGGCGCGCAATTCGCGGATGACCGAGAAGCCATCCTTGCCGGGCAGGTTGATGTCCAGCACCAGCGCGTCCCAGGTTTCGTCCAGGCCCCAACGCAAGGCGGCGACGCCGTCGCGCACCCATTGCACGCTATGGCCGGCCGACCGCAGCTTGCTTTCCACCGCATCGCCCAGATCAAGGTTGTCCTCGACCAGCAAAATGCGCATGTCGCCTCTCCGTCTTGTTATGGTCCTCTGCGCGCGCTACCCATCTTGCGTGATGGTCGATAAGTAGCGCGCGGCAGGGACGTTTTTTTATGCTGATTGTTGCCGCGCTGGAGCCATGCTACGTGCTTGCCGGCTCGGGAGCCAGCTGCCCGACATAGCGGCAATCGAGTTCCAGCCCCAACTCGTCCATGCCCAGGATGTCGATTTCAACCGGCGTGCCGCGTTCCAGTTCCGGCATGCCGCCCACCCGCGTCACCAGCGGCGCATTGGCGAAGCGCACCAGGTCATCGCGCAACACGTGCGCCACCGTGCGGCTCACGCCATTCTGCTTCAACCAGCGCAGGCACCAGTAGCGCTCCATCGCGCTTTGGAATTCCGCCCACGCCGCGTACTGCGCATCGAACGCGCCGATGATGGCGAACAGGTCGGCATCACGCGGCTTGAACGGGGCCACCAGGCGCGCCGACACGCCATGCTCGACAGCGGCGATCAGTTGCCATTGGTTGACCAGGTCGACATAGCGGCGCAGCGGCGACGTGCTCCACGCGTACTGCGGCACGCCGATAGCTTCGTGCGGCAGCGCTTGCGTGCTCATGCGCACGCGGCCCGCCTGCTGCGAGCGATAGATGCCCGGCACGCCATGTTGGTGCAGCAAGCCGCCCCACAGGTTGTTGGCCAGAATCATGTATTCGGCCACCATCCGGTCCAGCGGCGCGTTGCGCTGGCGCGGCACCAGACGCACCGGCGTGTCCGGATCGTCGGGGTTGCCGTCCAGGTAGAAGCTGTATTCCACGCGCGAATTGTTTTCGGGCTTGCCGCGCACGTTCTCGCGTTGCGCCGACAGCGCCTGCGCCAGCTTCCACAGCGGACGCAGCCAATGGCCGTAAGGAATGTCGGCCGACGGGTCGGCCAGGCTGGCTTCGGTGACCTGCGAATCCAGCATGTTGTGGCGCAGGTTTTCGCGCACCACCACCCGTTCCAGGCGCGTGTCCGATTCGAAGATCTCGCCCGTTTCCGGGTCGGCCACCACATACAGCGACAGCACCGGCACTTCACGACCGGCGTCCAGCGAGAACGCCTTGATGACGTTGTCCGGCTGCATCGGGATCTTGTCGCCCGGCATGTAGACCGTGGACAAACGGGCGCGCGCCAGCTTGTCGAATTCGCTGTCGCGAGTGACGGTCAGGCCGGGAGCCGCGACGTGCACGCCCACGCGCAGGCGCCCGTCGGGCAGCGTCGTGACGGACAGCGCGTCGTCGATCTCGGTGGTGGTGACGTCGTCCACCGAATAGATTTCGGCGTCCGACAGCGGCAGCTCGCGGTCGATGGGCGGCAGTTCCAGTTCGGGAAATTCCAGCCCGCGCGGGAAATTGACGGCCAGGAAGCGGCGCTTGTGCAGGGCCAGCGCGTGCGGCCACGCGCCCAGTTCCAGCAGCAGGCGGTCGGGGCTTTTACCCAGCTTGGCGCAAGCGGCGTCCAGCGCCTTCCATTGCTGCGAATTCTTGTCCGGACGGATCAGCAGCGTTTCGGCGACCTGGGCGATGGGTTCGGGCAAGCGGCCAGCGGCCATCTCGTCCACCCATTCCTGTTGCTGCTCGGCTTGGCGCTGCTTCTTTTCCAGGGCGGCCAGTGCTGCGGCCAGGATATCCGGGGGGGCAGGGCGGTAGCGGCCCTTGCCACGGCGATGGAAGTACGCGGGCGCGCTATGCAGTCGCATCAGCAGCGCGGCGTGTTCGACCGGCGTGGGGGCGTGGCCGAAATAATCGGCGGCCAGCGCGGGCGTGTCGAATTCTTCCTGCGGCGCGCATTCCCACAGGAATTGCAGGTCCAGCTCTTCGGCAGCGGCGGCCGCCTGGCTCATCAGCGCAGCCGGCTCGGGCGACGCGAAGTTGAACAGGGTGTTGGCGCGCTTGATTTTGCTGCGCTTGCCCGATTCTGACTCCACCTGCAGGCTGGCGTCGGTTTCGGACAGGATGTTGCCGGCCTTGAAGCTGCCGTCATCTTCGTAAAACACATACATGGTGGGGATCTTCCTGGGCGGCGCGCACGCGTCGCCTTGCGCAGCTATATAGAGTGTTGATGACTGGTACTGATTATTGAGGGCTAACCGGCTTGTCGCCAAGGGCGAATTCAAGCACCTCGGGCATCCAACGGTCGAAATCGGACAAGCCGTGGTCGCTGCCTTGCACGATACGCTGCCGGCAGCCCGCGTAGCGATCGCGCATTTCACGCCAATCCAGGACCTCGTCGCCGGTGGCCGCCAGCAGGAAGTACCGGTCGGGATGGGTGATGCGAGGCACGTGGATGGCGGCCAGTTCGTCCACATATTCGGGCAGAAAGACGAACGGCGCGTCGGAATGATACATGTGGTGCTCGCCGACCTGGGTGGCCAGGTCGCGCGCGGCCTCGACGGCGGGGTTCAGCAGCACCGCCTTGCAATCCAGTTGCTCGGCCAGCCAGGTGGCGTAAAAACCGCCCAGCGACGAGCCGATGATGGTCAGCGCCCGGGGGCTATCCGCCCCTTGCAACTGACGCCGGGCGATGTCCATCGCCAGCGCGACAGCCTGCCGGGGGCTGGCGGGCAACTGCGGGCAGGCCCATTGGTCAGCCAGCCCGCGCCGGGACATTTCATCGGCCATCTGCCGTGCTTTGGTTGAACTGGGCGAGGAGCGAAAGCCGTGCAGGTAGAGAATCATTTCGTGCTCGTCCAGGTCAGGGGGGATCAGCCGCGCGCGTGCAGCGCATCCAGCAGCTTGCCGTGGATGCCGCCAAAGCCGCCATTGCTCATGACCAGCACCTGATCGCCAGGGCGGGCGGCGGCGCTGACGGCGGCGACCAACGCGCCGATGTCATCGTAACTGGAAGCCCGGTCGCCCAGCGGCGCCAGGACCTCGGCCGGATTCCAGCCCAGCGCGTGCTTGCCGCTGTGCGCGCCGAAGCAGAACACCAGATCGGCGTCGGTCAGGGCGGCAGGCAGCCGGGCGGCCATGGTGCCCAGCTTCATGGTATTGGAGCGCGGCTCCAGCACCGCCAGGATGCGCGCCGATCCGACCTGGCGGCGCAGCCCTTCCAGCGTGGTGGCGATGGCGGTGGGGTGGTGCGCGAAATCGTCGTACACCTTGATGCCGTTGACCGTGCCCCGCAATTCCATGCGGCGCTTCACGCCCGCGAAGCGGGTCAACGCGGTGACGCCTTCCGCCGCAGGCACGCCGGCGCGTTCGGCGGCTGCCAGCGCGGCCAGCGCATTCATGCGATTGTGTTCGCCCGACAGGTTCCAGCGCACTGTGCCCACGTCCGCGCCGTTGCGCAGGACCGTGAACGCGCCATCATCGTCGGGGGCAGAGGCCTGCCATGCGCCATCGGGACCGAACGTGACGGTTTCCGACCAGCATCCGCGCGCAATCACCCGGTCCAGCGCGTCCGACCGGGCTGGGCGCACGATGCGGCCCGAGGCGGGGATGGTGCGCACCAGATGATGGAATTGGGTTTCGATGGCAGCCAGATCCGGGAAGATGTCGGCGTGGTCGTATTCCAGGTTGTTCAGGATGGCGGTGCGCGGGCGGTAGTGGACGAATTTGGACCGCTTGTCGAAAAACGCGGTGTCGTATTCGTCGGCTTCGATCACGAAGGGGCGGCGCGCGGGGTCGTAGCGGGCGGACACTTTCAGGTCAGCCGCTACGCCGCCGATCAGGAAATTGGGGGCCAGGCCGGCGGCTTCGAGTATCCAGGCCAGCATCGAACTGGTGGTGGTCTTGCCGTGCGTGCCGGCCACGGCCAGCACGTGTGCGCCCGGCAGGATGTTGTCGCCCAGCCATTGCGGGCCGGACACGTAGCGAGCGCCGGATTCCAGAATGGCTTCCATCAGCGGGTTGCCCCGGCTGACGACGTTGCCGATCACGTACAGGTCGGGGGCCAGCGCCATCTGCTCGACGCCGAAGCCTTCGATCAGATCGATGCCTTGCTCAGACAGCTGCGTGCTCATGGGCGGGTACACGCCCGCGTCGCAACCAGTGACCTTGTGGCCGGCCGCGCGCGCGATCAGCGCCAAGCCGCCCATGAACGTACCGCAGATGCCAAGAATGTGCAGGTGCATTGAAAACTCTCCTGTCCGGCATTGTATATATAGCGGCGCATCGGCCGGGGCGCGGGCAGAGCGGGCAGGCAGCGCGCAAAATAGCGGCAGCGGTTATGATCGCGCCATGAATCGACGCCTACTTCTATCCGCCGGCGTGGCCGTGGCCGCCACGGTCGCTGGCGGCTATACCTTGTTGGGGCAGAAGTCCCGCCCGTCCGCCGCGCCCGCCGATGCGGGTGATCCGGTCGCCGCGCTGATGCAGTTGCAATTGCCCGACCTGAACGGCGCCACGCAGTCCCTGGCCAACTGGAAAGGTCAGCCGATGGTGGTCAATTTCTGGGCAACCTGGTGCGCGCCGTGCGTGCGCGAGATGCCTGAACTGGATGCGTTGCAGAAAAAATATCCAAATATCCGCTTTGTCGGCATCGGCGTTGATTCCGCCGCCAACATGCAAAAATTTGTCGAGAAAGTGCAAGTTTCGTACCCGTTGTGGGTGATCGGGGCGGGCGCGATCGACACCTTGCGCAAGCTGGGCAACCCTAGCGGCGGGCTGCCATTTACCATCGTTTTCAACGCTGATGGCGCAATTAACCGGAAGATACTGGGCGAAATCCAAGTCGACGACCTTGAGCAAACCCTCTCGGGTTTAAAGGCATAAGTCTGTTGGACAAATAGTAGGAATTGGCGTAAAAAGCTGGTTTATCGGCTGTTTTGCCAACAATTCCACCGTTGGCAATCCACTCATTGGCAAGCGCATGGCGCAAAACATACTGGTATTGCATGGCCCGAATCTGAACCTGCTTGGCACCCGGGAACCTCATATCTACGGCAGTTTGACGCTGCCCCAGATCAATGAGCGACTGGAACTGCTTGCAGGGGAACTGGGCGCCAAGCTGACTGCTTGGCAAGGCAATCACGAAGGCGCGCTGGTTGACCGCATTCAAGCGGCCCGGCAAGACGGCACAGACTTCATCATCATCAACGCGGCGGCTTATACGCACACCAGCGTCGCTATCCGCGATGCGCTGGCTGGGGTCGCGATCCCATTTATTGAAGTACATTTGTCCAATCTGTATAAGCGAGAGCCCTTCAGGCATCACTCTTATCTGTCCGACTTGGCGATAGGCCTCATCACTGGCCTGGGCGCGGACGGCTACGAGGCGGCTCTGCGATACGCAGTGCGGCACTGATCTCGCACCAAACTCACGGCTTTTACATCTTATACGGCGCGGATCCCACGCTGGGACGCCGCCGACACTATCTCGGGAAGCAGCTTCTATGGACCTTCGAAAACTCAAAACCCTGATCGACCTGGTGGCTGAATCGGGTATCGCCGAGCTGGAAATCACCGAAGGCGAAGGCAAGGTACGCATCGTCAAGTTCTCGCAAACCTTGCAGCCGGTGGCCTACCACCAGCCCGAAGCCGGCGTGCCCGCCGCGCCCGTCGCCCAGGCCGCCGCGCCTGCCGCGCCGGCCGCCGAAGCCGCCCCGGTCATCCAGGGCCACGTCGTGAAGGCGCCGATGGTCGGCACGTTCTACCGTTCGCCGAACCCGGGCGCCGCCCCGTTCATCGACGTGGGCGCCACCGTCAAGGAAGGCGACCCGCTGTGCATCATTGAAGCCATGAAGCTGCTCAATGAAATCGAAGCCGACAAGTCCGGCGTCATCAAAGAAATCCTGGTCGAAAACGGTGAGCCCGTCGAGTACGGTCAACCCCTGTTCGTCATTGGCTGATAGCTGAAAATGTTCGAAAAAATCCTGATCGCCAATCGGGGCGAAATCGCCCTGCGCATTCAGCGCGCTTGCCGTGAGCTGGGCATCAAAACCGTGGTCGTGCACTCCGAGGCTGACCGCGAGGCCAAGTACGTGCGCCTGGCCGATGAATCCGTGTGCATCGGGCCCGCGCCGTCGCGAGACAGCTACCTGAACATGCCGGCCATCATTTCGGCCGCCGAAGTGACGGATTCCGAGGCAATTCACCCGGGTTACGGGTTCTTGTCCGAAAATGCCGACTTCGCGGATCGCGTCGAAAAGAGCGGCTTCGTCTTCATCGGCCCGCGCCCTGACACCATTCGCCTGATGGGCGACAAGGTCAGCGCCAAGCGCGCCATGATCGAAGCGGGCGTGCCGGTCGTGCCGGGTTCTGAAGGCGCGTTGCCCGAAGATCCGCAGGAAATCATCCGCATTGCGCGCGAAGTGGGCTACCCGGTCATCATCAAGGCAGCAGGCGGCGGCGGTGGCCGCGGCATGCGCGTGGTGTACACCGAGGCCGCGCTGTTGAATGCCGTCACCATGACGCGTTCGGAAGCGGGCGCCGCGTTCAACAACCCGGAAGTCTATATGGAGAAGTTCCTCGAGAACCCGCGCCATGTGGAAATCCAGGTGCTGGCTGATGGCGGCCGCAACGCCGTCTGGCTGGGCGAACGCGACTGCTCCATGCAGCGCCGCCACCAGAAGGTCATCGAAGAAGCACCGGCGCCGGGTATCGCGCGCCGTGCTATCGAGCGCATTGGCGATCGCTGTGCCGACGCCTGCCGCAAGATGGGCTACCGTGGCGCGGGCACGTTCGAATTCCTGTTTGAAAACGGCGAGTTCTATTTCATTGAAATGAACACCCGCATCCAGGTCGAACACCCCGTCACCGAATTGATCACCGGCATCGACCTCGTCCAGCAGCAGATCCTGATCGCCGCTGGCGAGAAGTTCACGCTGCGCCAACGTGACATCGAGTTCAAGGGCCATGCGATCGAATGCCGCATCAACGCCGAAGATCCGTTCCGCTTCGTGCCCAGCCCCGGCCGCATCACCAACTGGCATACGCCGGGCGGCCCTGGCGTGCGTATCGATTCGCACGCGTACAACAGCTATTTCGTGCCGCCCAACTACGATTCGATGATCGCCAAGGTCATCACGTATGGCGATACGCGCGATCAGGCGTTGGCGCGAATGCGCATTGCGCTGTCGGAAATGGTGGTGGAAGGTATTTCGACCAACATCCCGCTGCATCGTGAACTGCTGCAAGACGCCCGTTTCATCGAAGGCGGCACCAGCATTCACTACCTGGAAAACAAGTTGGCTCAGCGTCCCTGACCGACGACCCGGGGCCTCAGGGCCCCTTTTTACGTTTATGGTCTATCGGGCCGCGGCGCGAGCCGTGGCCCGATGGCCAGATGGAAGAATAATCATGCGTGAACTCGTGCTCCATTGCCTGGAGGCGCAGGCCGAAGCCCTGTCGGACGCGTTGCTGGAAGCGGGCGTACTGTCGGTTTCCGTCGAAGACGCCGACTTCGGCACCGATGACGAACGTCCCCTGTTCGGCGAACCCGGCACCGAGCCCGACGTGCAGGCGTGGGACCGCAACCGCGTCGTCGCCTTGCTGCCCGATGGCGCCGACCCCACGCAGATCATGGAAGAAGCCGCAGCGGCGGGCGAGCTGGACCCGTCGCTGTTTGCCGGCTGGACGTTGCGCGATGTGCCGGACGCGGACTGGGTGCGCTTGACGCAGTCGCAGTTTGGCCCGATCCACATCGCCGAGCGCCTGTGGATCGTGCCCAGCTGGCACCGCGACAACCCCGACGTGCCGGGCCTGGACTCGGCCGCTTCTGACGAAGGCGCCATTCATATCGAACTGGACCCGGGCCTGGCGTTCGGCACCGGCAGCCATCCGACCACGCACTTGTGCCTGGCCTGGCTGGAAGCCGAGCTGCCCGCCGGCGCGACCGTGCTGGACTACGGCTGCGGCTCGGGCATTCTGGCCATTGCCGCGCGCAAGCTGGGCGCGGGTCCGACGCTGGCCGTGGACATCGATGCGCAGGCGGTGCAAAGCACAGCCTATAACGCCGAGGTCAACCACGTTCAATTGCAGGCCATGCTGCCCGATGCGCTGGCCGACGGCACCTTCCAAGTCGTTGTCGCCAACATCCTGTCCAATCCGCTGAAGGTGCTGGCGCCGATGCTGGCGGGCCGCGTGGAGCAGGGCGGGCATCTGGTGCTGTCCGGCGTGCTGGAACGCCAGGCCGAGGAAGTCGCCGCAGCCTACGCGCCGTGGATGACGATGTCCGTCTGGCGCGCTCGTGATGGCTGGGTTTGCCTGCACGGCAAGAAGGCCTGAGCACCGTATTGGCAGGATCGCATCACATGGCATTGACCACCCGCTGCCCGCAATGCGGCACCACGTTCAAGGTGGTGCCTGACCAGTTGCGCGTCCGTAACGGACTGGTGCGCTGCGGCGCCTGCTCGACGGTCTTTGACGGGCGCGCCTGCCTGTTGCCCGGCGCGGACGCGAAGGCGCTGCCGCCCGTCGCGCAGCCTGCCCCTCCCGCTCCGGCGGCAGCGGCTGCCGCGCCGGTGCTGTCGCGCCCATCCGCCGAACCTCGGCAAGTTCCGCCCTGGGAAGACGAACCCGAACCGCCCCGGCCCGCGCCGGTCATGCCGCCCGCGCCCGTCGCGCCCCGGCACGCGCCGACCATGGTGCCGGAGCCGCTGGATCCCGTGGCTCCCCGACAGTCACCGGTCATGCCGCCTGCGCCCGCCGCCCGCCGGGATGCGCCGATTGCGCCGCCGGCGTATGCGGCGCCCCGGCCCGCCCCGATCATGCCGCCCGCGCCTGTGCCGCCTTCACCGCAGGCTCGCGCCGAACCGGTCATCGCGCCCGCGGCTCCGGCCGCCGCGGCACCGGCCGCCGTGGCACCAGCCGCCGCGGCGCCAGCCGTGTTGCGTGGCCGCGATGCGATACGCCGTCATGTCGAACCCGAAGACACGCTGCCTGAAGACGAGTCCGACGACGACCGCGACTTCGATGGCGATTCTGACGACGACGTCCACGATCACCGTCATGACCGCGTTCCAGCGTATCGCCCCGATCCCCACGTCGCTACGCCGCGCGGCAATGAGCCGGTCTTCACCTGGAGCGACCGCGACGACGCCGATCAAGACGATCCGCATCACGACGTCTATGCCCGCGACGACGGCGACCACGACGCCTACTCGCGCGGCGATCGCCCTCACAACGTCCGCCAAGACGAAGTTCGCCATCACGATATCCGCGATCACGACGGCTACCGCGCCGACGAAAGCGAACCCGGTTTTATCGATGACCTCGAACCCGTCCTGGGCGAGGCCCGCACGCGGTACTCAAGCGCTACCGACGTGGGCCGCGCGCCACCTGAATTCCTGGACCAGGATCGTAGCGAACGCCGTGGCCTGATGCGCAAGCTTTGGGGTTACGCCTGCCTGCTGGGCTTGATCGCGCTGGGCCTGCAACTGCTGTTCGTCTACCGCACCGACATCGCCAATTCCGTCCCCGCGTTGCGCCCCGTATTGGAAACCGCGTGCAAGCCGCTGGGCTGCACGGTGGGCTACGCGCGCCGCCTGGAACGCATTGCCATTTCCTCGTCGTCCTTGCAGCCGCCCACAGGCGCCGCCGCCATCGACGATGGCCGCAGCCGCCTGGTGCTGAACCTGGTGCTGCGCAACCGCTACGACAAGCCGCAACATTGGCCGGCGCTGGTGCTGGACCTGACCGATCTGTCCGACACGGTCGTCGTGCGCCGCGTGCTGCGGCCCGAAGACTACCTGACGCCCGATCAACTGCGCGGGCCCTTCGCCCCGGCGGGCGAACTGAAAATTTCCGTACCCATTGAAGTGACCGGTGTTCAGGTCAATGGCTACCAACTCGATAAGTTCTTTCCTTAAAGGATGACACGCATGGCAACCCCCGTCCTGGTTTGCGGTTCGATGGCCTTTGACACGATCGCCGTGTTCGAAGGCCGCTTCAAAGAGCACATTCTTGCCGACCGCATCCAGTCGTTGAGCGTGTCCTTCCTGGTGCCCAGCATGCGCAAGGAATACGGCGGTTGCTCGGGCAACATCGCCTACAACATGAATCTGCTGGGCGGCAAGCCGCTGCCGGTGGCCACCGTCGGCGAAGACGCCGGCGAATACATGGAGCGCCTGTCGGGGCTGGGCATCGACACCGCTCGCGTCAAGGTCGTGCCCGGCACGTTCACCGCGCAGTGCTTCATCACGACCGACCTGGACGATAACCAGATCACCGCGTTCCACCCGGGCGCCATGTCGTTCTCGGCCGATAACGACCTGAGCGACGCCGATGCCGCCTGGGCCATCGTCGCGCCGGACTCCAAGGAAGGCATGTTCGCCCACGCCGAACGCCTGCACGCGCGCGGCATTCCCTTCATCTTCGACCTGGGTCAGGCGATGCCCCTGTTCGACGGCGCGGACCTCGAACGCATGCTGAAGATGGCGCGCGCGCTGACCGTCAACGACTACGAGGCGGGCGTCGTTGAACAGCGTACCGGCCGCAGCATGGCGGACATCGCTGCAACGCTCGAAGCCGTCGTCGTCACGCTTG
The DNA here is from genome assembly GCF_001571245.1 of Achromobacter piechaudii NBRC 102461. Classification (GTDB taxonomy): domain Bacteria; phylum Pseudomonadota; class Gammaproteobacteria; order Burkholderiales; family Burkholderiaceae_B; genus Achromobacter; species Achromobacter piechaudii. The sequence continues at coordinate 314,308 of NZ_BCTK01000007.1, forward strand.
GCGCGGAAGGCGCCACGTTGTTGACGGGCGGCAAGACGATTCAGATCGCGCCGGTGCGCGCCGAGCAGGTCGTCGACCCGACCGGTTGCGGCGATGCGCAGCGCGGCGGCCTGCTTTACGGCTTGACCAGCGGCTGGAACTGGGAAGACAGCTGCCGTCTGGGCAACGTCATGGGCGCCATCAAGATTGCATCGCGCGGGCCGCAGAACCACACGCCGTCGCGCGCCGAGATCGACGCGGTGCTGCACGCCACCTACGGCATCCACCTGCCTGCGTGATCGGTTGATCCGGACTTTCCAGCATGGGAACCGCCGCGCGGATGCGCGGTCGAACCGACATTGAAAACACCGAAGGCATGGCGTGCAAACCGTTGTGTCACAAGGTGTTTTCTGGCTTTGGCGGTGAGTTTCAGTGTGTTGCAGCCGCGCCTGCCCAGGGTGGCGGGCGGGGTATGATCAGTTTTCGTCGGCAGTGCCCGATCGAGGAGTCCAAATGAACCAAAGTAAATCTCTTTCCCTGGTGACCCCGCGTACTGGCCGGTGGCTGGCCATCGCGGCCGTCGTGACGTCTATGGCTGTGCTGGGCGGCTGCGCGAATCGCAGCGCGTCCAGCGGGGTCTACAGCTACGACCAGGCCCAGCGTGAGCAGATCGTCCGTACAGGCACGGTCACGGGCGTGCGCCCCATCGTGATCCAGAATGACAAGTCCAGTGGTGTCGGCATGTTGGCCGGTGGCGCGCTGGGCGGTGTGGCGGGTAACGCGGTCGGTGGCGGCACGGGCCGCACCATCGCCACCGTCGGCGGCGCCATCCTTGGCGCCCTGGCCGGCAACGCAGTCGAAAACCGCGTTGGCACGAATTCCGGCTACGAAGTCACGGTCCGCCTGGACAACGGCGAAACCCGTGTCGTCGCGCAAGAGGCCGATGTGCCGATCAGCGTGGGCCAGCGTGTCCAGGTGATCAGCGGCGCCGGTCCCACCCGCGTCACCCCGATGTAATGCAAAGCCCGCGCAAGCGGGCTTTTTCAACCCAGCGTCCCTGTGCGTCGGCCCCCGATTCGGGGGCTTTTTCTTGCCTGAAAGTGTCGCTCCGCCGCAACGGGATACCCGGGAATTACCCGCAAGCGTTACGTTTCCGAGCCTTTTCTAGCGATTTAGGCCAAAAGTTTCATGGCGATTCAACGGCCAAAGTGCAATGATTGCGCCTGCGATCGATGTCAAGTTTTCGCGCTCATGTAACTAAGTGCGTCCTGGTGTCGTTCTGGATCGCTGAATCCCGTCAGTTGAGCTTCAGCTTTTTTTATGTATTCTCGTCACCAGCATCCCCGGGACGCGAATTTTTTGCCGACAAGGCAGCCGCACTATCTATGCATACCGAGCAAGAACTCCACACCAAGATCGGCGAGATCGTCGAGTCGATCGTCATGAAGAAAGTCACCCCCGACACGCAGTTGATCGCCACCGGACTGGTTGATTCCCTCGCCGCCGTGGACATCACGCTGGCTGTCGAGTCGGAGTACGGTTGCAGCATCCCGGCTCCCGAAATCGCGGAACACCTGCAGTCGGTCCGTACGCTTGCCGGCTATGTCGCTGCCCATTCTGCATAACACGCGGTTCTTGTCCCACGTCGCGGCCGCCGCGACGGCGGTGGCACTGGCGATAGGGGCGTACTGGAGCGCTGACGATGTGCTCAGTCGCGTCGTCACGCCCACGGCATCGTCTGCCGCCGCTGCCGACAAGAGCAACTACCTGCCCAATCTGGGACCGGACTGGGGCACCCAACACGTCAACCTGAATCGCCTGGGCAACGCCCTTAGCGACGGGACGCTGGTCGTCTTGGGCTCTTCCGAATTGTCCAGCCACGACCTGCGCTTCGTTCCCTACCGCTTCTTCCCCGAAGAATTGAAGGTGCCGACGCTGGCCTATGGCCACGCCATGTTCCAGTCCTACGGCATCGTCAGCGTGCTGGAATCGGTGGCCGATTCCCTGACGCCCAACACGCGGCTGGTGATCATGGTGTCTCCGGCGTGGTTCGCGTCGGGGGGCCAGTTGCCGCGCAGCGCGTTCGCCGAACACGTGACCGGTCCGGTGTGGGACCGCCTGTGGGACCAGCCGAACACGCGCGAGCAGATGCAGAACTGGATCAGCGACAACGCCAACTGGGGTCTGCTGTGGCTGATTGCCAATGGCCAGGTGGCCGAGCTGAAAGACAAGCTGTCGCTCTGGTGGCACGCCCGCAAGGAGCCCGCGCCCGATCGTCCGCGCACCAAGCTGTCCGTGCCCGCGCACCGCTTCGTGTCCTGGCCTTCTGCGGCGCGCTTGAACGAAGGGCAGTGGGGCCGCTTGACGCATGAAGCGCGCGAGGTGGAACACCGTCTGGGCGGCAACAACCCCTATGACGTGCGCGACGACTACTACAAGCAGTATCTGGCGCCGCTGTATTCGCCTGCCCGTAACGAGTTCGCCGATGTCGACCCGATCACCCGCACCGAGCTGGGCGATCTGTCGCGCGTCATGGCCTTGCTGCAAAAGCGCCATGTGAAGGCGTACTTCGTCATTCAGCCTTTCAATCCCAAACTGATCCTGGACGTCGAGCGATTCGACCCCGTGGTGGCCGCCATCACCGGCATGTGCCAGCGCTATCAGATGGGCTGCCTGGATCTTTACAGCATCCCGTTTGAACCGGGTATGGTGCGCGACGACATGCATCTGGCCGAGCTGGGCTGGGCGCTGGCGGACCAAGGTATTGCGGAGTACTTTTCCCGATGAAATTCTTTCGCAAGGACGGCGCCGGGCGCCGCTTCTTCTGGCACCTGTGCCTGTACGTCGGGGTGATCCTCGTCTTCGTGTTGCAGGCCCAGCCCACCACGGGCAGCGGCGGACCGATCAAGGTCGAATTCCAATACCAGCAGTTCTGAGCCGCGCCATGGAATTGTTCGCAAGCTTGAGCTTTTTCGGGGGCGCCCTGTGCGGTGGCCTTGGCCTGTTGGCGTACCGCTCGTTCGGCATGCCGCTGCACATCGGCTATCGCCACATCATTGGCGTGATCTGCCTGGGTGTGTGGATGGCGGTGTTCTGGGCGCGGCCTTATCAGCCCATCGCGCTCTTGGCCATTTCGGGCAGCGCGTTGTGGGCCATGCGCCGCAACTACATCCCGACGTGGCTGGCGGTCGTCATCACGATGACGCCGTTGTTGTTGGTCAAGACCGGGGTATCGCACCTGGGCGCCATGCTGGGCCTGTCGTTCGCCACGTTCCGCGCCATCGACGTGCTGCTGTTCGCACAGCGCAATGAGCGTGTGTCACCGCTGGATTACTTCATCTACCTGTTCTTCCCGCTGACCTTGCTGGCCGGCCCGATGTACCGCTGGCGCAACTTTCAGGCCGACCTGAAGCGCGGCTATGAAGGCGTGAACCTGAACACCTGGCTGACCGGGCTGGAACTGATCATGCTGGGCGTCATCCAGAAGTTCGGCGTGGCCGAACTGATCTGGCGCTACGGCCTGGCGACGCTGGACGCGCACGACTATTCCTTCACCGGCGTGGCCTTGAACGCGTCGCTCTATAGCGCCTATCTGTTCTTCGACTTCGCCGGCTATTCCACGATGGCCATCGGCATCGGCATGCTGTTCGGCTTTACCTTGCCGATCAACTTCCGCAACCCGCTGGCCACGCTGAACCCGCAGGATTTCTGGCGCCGTTGGCACATCAGCCTGTCGGAGTGGTTGCGCGACGTGGTCTTCATGCCGATCTACAAGGCGTTGAGCAAGACCAAGTTCTTCGGACGCCACCGCATGGCGGCGCAGAACATCGGCATCTTCGCCACGCTGCTGGCCATGGGCGTGTGGAACGGCCTGTCGCTGCACTACATCGTCAGCGGCCTGATGTTCGGCGCGTATTCGGTAGGACACAACCTGCTGATCAACGCGTCGCGCACCCGGCCCGCGTTGCAAGCCACGTTGGCGCATCCGGTGATGCGCTTCCTGGGCCGCGTGCTTACCTTGATCCTGGCTGCGCTGGCGCTGTACGTGTTCAGCGGCCGCAGCCCTATCTGACGCCGGGAGTTTCGGCATGCGTTTCGATCTGAAGTCGTTCGAGTTCGTTGAGTCGGCAATTTCGCCAGACGCCTTGGCGGTAGCCGCCGCGGATCGCACCTTGAGCTGGTCGCAGTTGCGCGACGAAGCCATGGCATGGGCCGACCAGGCGCGCGAACAGGGCGTGGCTGCCGACGTGCCCGTGGCGATCTACGGCCACAAGGAAGCGTCGTTCTTCGTCGCCATGGTGGGCGCGTTGCTGATCGGCGCGCCGTTCGTGCCCGTGGACACCATCTATCCCACCGAGCGCTTGCGCCGCATCGTCGAGATCGTGCGCGCCGCGGCCGTCTACGACGCCGCCTCCGGCACGTTCACGCGTGGCGACGGCGCGGTGCTGGCCGAGCGCGGCCTGGCCTACGTCATGTTCACGTCCGGCAGCACGGGCGACCCGAAGGGCGTGCAGATCGGCCGCGAAAGCGTCGGCTTGCTGGGCGACTGGATGCTGGGCAGCTTCGGCTTGGGCGACGCGCCGGTCTTTATGAACCAGGCGCCGTTCAGCTTCGACCTGTCGATGTATGAAGTCTTCGCCACGCTGGCCTCGGGCGGCGCGTGCGTGTTGAATGCGCGCGAACAGATCGCAGCGGCCGGCACGTGGATACCGCGTCTGGCGCAGCATGGCGTGACGGTGTGGGTGTCCACGCCGTCGTTCGCGCATCAGCAGCTGGCCAACCGCGATTTTTCGCCGGCCACTTTGCCCGCGCTGCGTACGTTCCTGTTCTGCGGCGAACCGTTGCCGGCGGCGTTGGCCAAGAAGCTGCGCCAGCGCTTTCCGGATGCCGTCATCCTGAACACCTATGGCCCCACGGAAGCCACGGTGGCCACGACCTGGATCGAGGTCACCGACGCCGTGCTGGCCGCGCATGACCCCTTGCCGGTCGGGCATGCCAAGCCCGAAAGCGTGCTGATCGTGGATGAAGGCGAAATCTGCATCGTGGGCGACCACGTGATGCGCGGCTACCTGAACCGCCCGGATCTGAACGAAGCCAAGCTCTACATCTATGAAGATGGCCGCCGCGCTTTCCGCACGGGTGACTTGGGGCTGATGCAAGAGGGCGGCCTGCTCTTTTGCCGTGGCCGCATGGACGACCAGATCAAGCTCAATGGCTATCGCATCGAACTCGCGGAAATCGACGAGGCGCTGCATGGCCTGCCGGGCGTGGAAGGCGGGGCGTGCGCGGTGCTGCGCCGGCCCGATGGCACGGCGGTGCGTTTGATCGGCTTCGTGGCGGGTGTGGCGCAAGAGCCCGATGCGCGCTTTCTGGCGCCGGATGCGTTGGCGGGATGGAAAGAGCGGCTGGCCCAGCGCCTGCCGCCGTATATGGTGCCTTCGGAACTGGTGGCCTGTTCGGCGCTGCCCATGTCCAACAACCACAAGATCGACCGCAAGAAGCTGGTCGAGATCTACGCCGGCATCCCGGCGTAGCCAAACAAGAGCGGGGCGCGATGCCCCGCTTTTTTTTACAGCCCCATCATGCGCTGGCTCAGGTTGGCCAGCACCATCAGCAGGATCTGCGCGACGATCAGCAGCACCAGCGGCGAGAAGTCGATGCTGGTGCGCGGCAGGATGCGGCGGATGGGGTCCAGCATGGGCGCGGTCAGCGCCTGCAACAGCGGCATCATCGGCGCGGTCGGATTGACCCAGGACAGCACGGCCTGGATCAGCGTCAACCACACCACCAGGTTCAATGCCCACTTGATGGCCATGATGAGCGCCGAGCCCATGGCGGCCGGCAGCAGCGCGGCGGGAATCAATGCGCCCAGCGCAACCAGCCAGATCAGCACGATATAGAACAGCGCGGCCAGCCAGGCGGCGACCAGACTGGTCCAGTCGATCTTGTTGCCGGCGGGGATGATCTTGCGCAGCGGCAGCACCAGCCAGTTGGTGGCCTGGTAGACCGTGCGCGCCAGCGGGTTGAAGGCGTGGAGGCGGATCGCGTGCATCCAGGCGCGGGCAATCAATGCCGCGCCAAACAGCGTGAACACGATTTCGAGGAGGAAGCGGAAGATTTCACCGAGCATGGACGCGATCACCCAAAAAAAGAGGAATCAATTGTCGCACGCGGCACGCAAATATTGCCGCGGCGTTTGGCCGATGGCACAAGCGCAAAAAAGCCGCCCGGCCAAGGCCAGGCGGCTCTAGCGAAGCTAATGCTTCGAACCGTCCGAATTAAGGACGGCCACCCGTGGGGAAAGGCCACGAGGCGGCGGGATTCAGCGCGGTCTTTGCACCCGGGGCGGCAGCCGTGGACGGCGGCGTTGCGGGCTTCTTGGGAGCGGCTTTCTTTGCAGCAGGCTTCTTGGCAGCGGCGGGCTTGGCAGCAGCAGCCGGCTTGGCGGCAGCAGGAGCCTTCTTCGCAGCAGGAGCCTTCTTGGCGGCAGGAGCCTTCTTGGCAGCGGGGGCCTTCTTGGCTACCGCTTTCTTGGCAACGGCCTTCTTGGCGGCAGGCGCCTTCTTGGCAACGGCCTTTTTGGCGACGGCCTTCTTGGCTACCGCTTTCTTGGCAACGGCCTTCTTGGCAACGGCCTTCTTGGCGGCGGGCGCCTTCTTGGCTACGGCCTTCTTGGCAACTGCCTTCTTGGCTACCGCTTTCTTGGCAACGGCCTTCTTGGCAACTGCCTTCTTGGCGACAACCTTCTTGGCTACCGCTTTCTTGGCGACTGCCTTCTTAGCGACGGCCTTCTTGGCGACTGCCTTCTTGGCTACCGCTTTCTTGGCGACGACCTTCTTGGCTGCCGGCTTCTTGGCGGCAACCTTCTTCACTGCCGGCTTCTTGGCGGCTGCGACTTTCTTGACTGCTACCTTCTTGACAGCGGCTTTCTTGGCCGGTGCGGCCTTCTTAGCGACTGCCTTCTTGGCGGCGGGCTTCTTCGCCGCTGCTTTCTTTACGGCTTTCTTGGCTGTTGCCATGGTCATGCTCCTTAGGTTCAGGGGTCCCAGAACTTAAACCCGTGCCCCGACTCGCCAACAAGGCGAATCGTGCCCGGGCTATTCATCGGCGCATGCCGCTGTTCTGTGCGAGCAACAGCTACTACGGTTTGCGCTAATGAATTCGGCACAGCCATTTGATATGGCCCCCGCTCCTTTGGCGCGAGCCATTTCAAATGGCGCCGGTAGGCAACCTGATCACAGGCCGCCGACCGCTTGTTCTACGTGTTCGAAAACACCCTGACCAGGAAGCACGTCATCAAGCCTGTCGCGAACGCGACGCTCTGTATTGCCAGAGCGTGCCCGCGCCGGGCCTGATGACGAACTGCTTTACTCCCAGCTCAGCGTGCCACCGGTTTGGTATTCGATCACGCGAGTTTCAAAAAAGTTGCGTTCCTTTTTAAGATCGATCATTTCCGCCATCCAAGGGAAGGGATTCTCTTCCTGCGGGTACAGCGGTTCGATACCGATTTGCTGGCAACGACGGTTGGCGATGAAGCGCAGGTAGGATTTGAACATAGGTGCATTCAAGCCCAACACGCCGCGCGGCATCGTGTCTTCGGCGTAAGCGTATTCGAGTTCGACCGCTTTGCGGAAGAGTTCTCGAATTTCTTCGCGGAAAGCCGGCGTCCACAGATGCGGATTTTCCAGTTTGACGGTGTTGATCAGGTCGATGCCGAAGTTGCAGTGCATGGATTCATCGCGAAGGATGTACATGTACTGTTCGGCGGCGCCCGTCATCTTGTTCTGGCGGCCCAGCGCCAGGATCTGCGTGAAGCCAACGTAGAAGAACAGGCCTTCCATCAAGCAAGCGAAAACGATCAGCGACTTCAGCAGCGTCTGGTCGGCTTCGGGCGTGCCCGTCTTGAAGTTGGGGTCCGCGATCGCGTCGATGAACGGGATCAGGAACTGGTCTTTGGCGCGGATGGACGGAACTTCGTTATAAGCGTTGAAGATCTCGGCTTCGTCCAGGTCCAGGCTTTCGACGATGTATTGATAGGCGTGCGTGTGGATCGCTTCCTCGAATGCCTGGCGCAGCAGGAACTGGCGGCATTCGGGAGCCGTGATGTGGCGGTAGGTGCCCAGCACGATGTTGTTCGCGGCCAGCGAATCGGCCGTGACGAAGAAACCCAGGTTGCGCTTGACGATGCGACGTTCGTCTTCGGTGAGCCCGTTCGGGTTCTTCCAAAGCGCGATGTCGCGCGACATGTTGATCTCTTGCGGCATCCAGTGGTTGGCGCACGTGGCCAAATACTTTTCCCACGCCCACTTGTACTTGAACGGCACAAGTTGATTGACGTCGGTTTCGCCGTTGATGATGCGCTTGTCGGCAACCTTCACGCGCTGTGAAGTGGCGGCGCCGCTGGCAGCCAGACCCGCCGCGTGTTCAGGCGCGGCAGGCGTGGGCATGGCGGTGTCGCCGAATACACCCGTCGCCGCCCGGACTTCGGGCGCAGCCTGACCGCCAGCCGCAGGGGCGGGCGATGCAGGTTGCGTGGCGGTGGTGTCGTCTTCCCAATTAATCATTTCAATTCTCCGGAGGCGGTTATTGGCAGGCTTCGCACTCTTCGAAGCCGGGGTCACCCGGCCGCATGGTGCAAACCGCCCCGAGAACTTCGGGTTCCGGCAAAACAGGTGCGGCGCCCACGGCCGCTGCCGTGGATTGACCACCAGCGGTGACGGCGTTCAGTTCGCCGCCGCGGCCCGTGGATTTCTCGGCGCTGGTGGCGCCAAGGGTACGCAGGTAGTACGTGGTCTTCAGGCCACGCGTCCATGCCAGCTTGTAGGTGTCATCCAGCTTCTTGCCCGATGCGCCCGCCATGTAGATGTTCAGCGACTGGGCTTGATCGATCCACTTCTGACGGCGCGACGCGCATTCCACCAGCCAGCTCGGTTCGACTTCGAACGCGGTGGCGTAGAGTTCGCGGAGTTCGGAAGGTACGCGATCGATGCGGGACAGGCTGCCGTCGAAGTACTTGAGGTCGGCGACCATGACTTCGTCCCAGAGACCGAGTTTCTTCAGGTCACGCACGAGGTAATCGTTAACGACCGTGAACTCGCCGGAGAGATTCGATTTGACGTACAAGTTCTGGAAAGTAGGTTCGATGCACGCAGATACGCCAATGATATTGGAAATAGTCGCGGTTGGGGCAATTGCCACGCAATTGGAGTTGCGCATGCCATGTTGTTTGATGCGCGCGCGCAACGTATCCCAATCGAGCGTGCTCGATTCATCAACCTCGACATGACCACCGCGTTCATCACGCAGCATCTTCAACGTGTCTTGCGGCAAGATGCCACGCGACCACAACGAGCCTTCATACGATTGATAGCGACCACGTTCTTCGGCGAGCAGGCTCGACGCGAAGTACGCGTGATAGCAAACGGCTTCCATCGAACGATCGGCGAATTCAACAGCGGCTTGCGATGCATACGGCACGCGCATCATTTGCAGGCAGTCCTGGAAGCCCATGATGCCCATGCCCACCGGACGATGGCGCGCGTTGGAATTGCGAGCCTTCTCGACGGCGTAATAGTTGATGTCGATGACGTTATCGAGCATGCGCATCGCAATGCTGACGGTACGCTTGATCTTGTCCAGGTCCAGCTCGAAACCGCCGCCGGCAGCAGGCTTCATGTGCGCGACCAGGTTCACGGAACCCAGGTTGCACACCGCGATTTCGGACTCGTTGGTGTTCAGCGTGATCTCGGTGCACAGGTTCGAGCTGTGCACGACACCCACGTGTTGCTGCGGCGAACGGATGTTGCACGGATCCTTGAACGTGATCCACGGGTGGCCGGTTTCGAACAGCATCGACAGCATCTTGCGCCACAGCGTCAGCGCCGGCATCTTCTTGTAGAGCTTGAGCTCGCCGCAGGCGACGCGCTTTTCGTAGCCGATATACGCTTCTTCAAACGCGCGGCCGTACTTGTCGTGCAGGTCGGGGCAGTCGGACGGCGAGAACAGCGTCCATTCGCCACCTTCCATGACGCGCTTCATGAACAGGTCGGGAATCCAGTTCGCCGTGTTCATGTCGTGCGTGCGACGGCGTTCGTCGCCCGTGTTCTTGCGCAGTTCCAGGAATTCTTCGATGTCCAGGTGCCACGATTCCAGATACGTGCACACCGCGCCCTTGCGCTTGCCGCCCTGGTTCACCGCGACGGCGGTGTCGTTGACGACCTTCAGGAACGGTACGACGCCCTGGCTTTCGCCGTTGGTGCCCTTGATGTGGCTGCGCAGCGCGCGCACCGGGGTCCAGTCGTTGCCCAGGCCGCCGGCGTACTTGGCCAGCAGCGCGTTTTCCTTGATGGCGTCGTAGATGCCTTCCAGGTCATCGGAGACGGTGGTGAGATAGCACGACGACAGCTGCGAGTGCAGCGTGCCCGAGTTGAACAGCGTCGGCGTCGAGCTCATGAAGTCGAACGAGGACAGGATCTCGTAGAACTCGATGGCGCGCGTTTCGCGGTCGGCTTCGCGCAGCGCCAGGCCCATGGCCACGCGCATGAAGAACACCTGCGGCAGTTCGATGCGGGTGCCGCGGATGTGCAGGAAGTAGCGGTCGTACAGCGTCTGCAGGCCCAGATAGCCGAATTGCAGATCGCGCTTGGCGTTCAACGCCTTGCCCAGTCGGGTCAGGTCATAGTTGGCCAGTTCGGGCGACAGCAGGCCGCCTTCGATGCCGCGCGCGATGAACGTGGGGAAGTATTCGGCGTAACGCGCAACCATGCCGTCTTGCGAGACTTCTTCGCCCAGCACTTCCTTGCGGATCGTGTGCAGCAGCAGGCGTGCGGTCACCTGGCTGTAGGCCGGGTCCTTTTCGACCAGCGCGCGCGCGGACAGGATGGCGGACTTGAACACTTCGTCGACGGGGATGCCGTCGTACAGGTTCTTGACCGTTTCCTTCAGGATCGCTTCGCTATCGATGAATTCAGCCAGGCCTTCGCCAGCGGCGACGATGGTCGCGCGCAGTTCGGCCAGATCCAGCGGACGGCGCACGCCGGCGTCGGTCACGTTCAGCACGTGTTCCGCGGGCGCGGCGGCGGACTTTTCCTGGCCTTCGGCGGCAGCGGCGGCGGCGCGCTCTTGCGTGCGCTTTTCGCGGTACAGGACATAGGCGCGGGCAACGTCATGTTCGCCCGAGCGCATCAGCGCCAGTTCGACCTGGTCCTGGATGTCTTCAATATGGAAGGTGCCGCCGTTGGGGCGGTTGCGCACCAGGGCGTTCACGGCCTGGCTGGTCAGGTTCTCGACCAGTTCGCGCACACGGGCGGACGCGGCGCCCTGGCCACCGTTCACGGCCAGGAAGGCCTTGGTCATGGCGATGGCGATCTTGCTGGGTTCAAACCCGACCACCGAGCCATTGCGGCGAATGATGTTGTAGCTGGCCCATTGCCCGCCATTGGCGTCGGCAGGGGAATCGGTTTGCGAGGGCGGCACGGCCGAAGGCCGGGTCACAGAGGCGATCGTAGTCTGCATGGAAGCTCCTGTGCGAAAACGCGTAGATAGCGACATGACGGCGGTCATGTCCGGTACGAATGTGGATCTTTTGAGGGGGTCGGAACGGCTTGGACGGCTTAGTCCTAAAGGCGTGGCCGACGAGAATCAGCGCTTAGGCGACCACAACATGTAGTGTAGCACCCCTCGTTGGACACTAATTCTAGTGATCGACAACTACTGGAACAAGAAGAAGATATGACGAAGCTCACAAAAGATTGTTACTAAATGCACTGGGCGCGCCCAGTAAGGCGCGCCCAGGACTGCACCGCTCAGAGCGACTGTTTATGCGGTTTTCCGCAGGGGCATGTCGCGCGGGGCCGGTGCCATATAGCTCTGCATCAATCGACCCAATTGCGTCCGGTACTTCTCGACGCTTGCAGCCTTCACATGGCCGTAGCCGCGGATGGTTTCTGCAAGGCCGGCGATTGTAGCCGCTTGCGCGATGTTGTCTCGGGTCAACCCTACAAGAAGTTGGTCTATGGTCTGGCGATACTCGGCGACCAGCGCGCGTTCCATCTTGCGTTCGGCGGTATGGCCGAAGGGATCGAACCACGTACCGCGCAGTCCTTTCAAGCGCGTCAGCAATTTCAGTGCCGACATCGTGCGCGGGCCCAGCGTCATCTTGCGCGGCACGCCGGTGCGAGGGTCCTTGCGGGCGAAGATCGGCGGGGCCATATGAAAGCGCAGGCTGTAGTCGCCTTCGAACTGGCCCTTGAGCTGCGCCTGGAACGCTTCGCCGGTGTAGAGGCGCGCGACTTCATATTCGTCCTTGTAGGCCATCAGCTTGAACAGGCCGCGCGCGACCGCCATCGCCAGGCGCGGCGTCTTGGCTTCCGGCGCCAGCTCGCGTTCGCGCGCCGCCACCGCTTCGACCACGTCCTGGTAGGTGCGCGCATAGCGCGCGTCCTGATAGGCCGTCAGGTCCGCGATGCGGCGCGACACGGCGCGGTCGAAGGATTCCGGCACATGCAACTGCACCACCTGAGCGCGCGGGCGCAGGGCGCTGTCGAGCGCGTCGGGCTGATGCGCGGCGAGGCGGCCGCTGTCAAAGGCCGCGCGGTTGGCGGCGACCGCCACGCCATTGAGTTCGATGGCGCGGTTGATGGCGGCCTGGGACAGCGGCACGCCACCGCGCTGCCAGGCATAGCCCAGCATGAACATGTTGGACAGGATGCTGTCGCCGAACAATGCCAGCGCGGCTTCGTGCGCATCGATGGCGGCGGTGTTGGCATCGCCCGCGGCATGACGGATCTTGGCCAGCAGCGCTTCGGGGCGCATCGCGGCGTCGGGGTTGCGGGTGAATTCGGACACGGGCGCGACATAGGTGTTGACCGTGACCTGCGTGTGCCCGCGACGCAGCGCGCCCAATGAATCCGGCGCCACCGAGGCCACCGGATCGCACAGGATGGCGGCGTCGGCCTGCTGCCAATCCAGACGGACCGGACCGGCAGGCGCGCCCGCCGGCGCCAGCCGGATGTGGCTGACGACCGTGCCGCCTTTCTGCGCCAGACCGGTCAGGTCCAGCACGGCGGCCGACAGGCCTTCAAGGTGAGCGGCCATCGACACGATGGCGCCGATGGTGATGACGCCCGTGCCGCCCATGCCCGCGACCAGCAGGCGATACGGGCGGTCCAGCGACGGCGTGCCCGGCTGCGGCAGTTGCTCGATCAGGCGTTGCAGGTGTTCCTGATCGGTCTTGGGCGCGGCGCTCTTGCGCGGCTTGCCGCCCATGACCGACACGAAGCTGGGGCAAAAGCCTTCGACGCAGGAGTAGTCCTTGTTGCAGCTGGACTGGTCGATGGCGCGCTTGCGGCCATACGGCGTTTCCAGCGGCACCACCGACAGGCAGTTCGACTGCACGCCGCAATCGCCGCAGCCCTCGCAGACCGCGCTGTTGATCAGCATGCGGCGTGCCGGATCGGGAAATTGATTCTTCTTGCGACGGCGGCGCTTCTCGGCGGCGCAGGTCTGATCGTGGATCAGCACCGTCACGCCGGCGATCTCGCGCAGCTCGCGCTGCACCGCGTCCAGCTCGCGGCGATGATGCACCTTGATGTTCGGGCCCAGGTCCACGCCCTGGTATTTTTCGGGCTCGTCGCTGGTGACGACGATGCGCGCCACGTTCTCGCCACGCAGTTGCTGGCAGATCTGCGGCACCGAGATCGGGCCGTCCACGGGCTGCCCGCCCGTCATCGCCACCGCGTCGTTGAAGAGGATCTTGTAGGTGATGTTGGCGCGCGCGGCCACCGCCTGGCGGATCGCCAGATAGCCCGAGTGGTAGTAGGTGCCTTCTCCCATGTTCTGGAAGATGTGCGGCATCTTGGTGTAGCGCGACAGACCGATCCAGTCCACGCCCTCGCCACCCATCTGCGTCAGTCCGCCCGTGTCGCGGTCCATCCACGCGGCCATGTAGTGGCAGCCCACGCCGGACAGCGCCTGGCTGCCCTCGGGCACCTTGGTCGACGTGCTGTGCGGACAGCCCGAACAGAAGTAGGGCCGGCGACGCATGCCGTCCGCGTCGTTCGACAAGGCCGACTGGCATTCGAACGCCGCCAGGTCCGCGCCCAGCGGCAGCCCCGCGCTGCGGGACAGCCACGCCGCCAGCGGCGCGGCCAGCAGCGACGGGCGCAGTTGGCCGGCCGAGGGCACCAGCGTTTCACCATCGAAACCCTTCTTGCCGATGACGGACGGGCGCTCCGGCAGGTTGAACAGCAGGTCCTTGATCTGACTCTCGACCACCGCGCCTTTTTCCTCGATGACGAGGATGTGCGACAGCCCGCGCGCAAATTCCATCAGCCGTTCGGCGTCCAGCGGCCACGTCAGGCCCGGCTTGTAGATACGCACGGGCGCATTGGCGGTGACCGTATCCACGCCCAGGCGCGACAGCGCTTCCATGGTGTCCAGATGCGCCTTGCCCACGGTGACGATGCCAACCGTGGCCTTGGGCGCCGGACAGGTCAGGCGGTCGATGCTGTGGCGGCGCGCGAACGCGGCCACCGCTTTCATGCGCAGATTCATGCGCGTCTCGACGGCCAGCGACAGGAAGTCGCGCGCGGAATACTCCAGGGATTCGGGCGGCATGTCCGGGTCGGCCGGCATGTCGTAGTGCTGCACCGGCGCGGGCGTGAACGAATGTCCGCTTTCGATGGTCTCGGACACCGCTTTGAACGCGACCCACGTGCCCGCATAGCGCGACAGCGACCAGCCCCACAAGGCGAAGGTCTCGTATTCGTCGATCGAGGTCGGATGCACGATCGGCATTTGCCAGCCGATCAGCGATGCTTCGCTGGCATGCGGAATCGAGGACGACACTGCGGTGTGGTCGTCGCCCACCACGACCAGCACGCCACCGCTGCGCGATGCGCCGGCAGCATTGCCGTGATGCAGCGCGTCGCCCGCGCGGTCCACGCCGGGGCCCTTGCCGTACCACATGGCGAAGACGCCATCGACATTGCGGTCGTCGCGCACGCCGGCCTGCTGCGTGCCCATGACGGCAGTGGCCGCCATGTCTTCGTTGATGCCGGGCAGGAACGAGATCTTGTTGGCGTCCAGGGCCTTCTTGGACTTCCACATGGCCATGTCCACGCCGCCCAGGGGCGAACCGCGATAGCCCGACACGAACCCCGCCGTGTTCAGCCCGCGCTCGCGGTCCACTCGCGCCTGCGTGAGCATGATCCGCACGAGCGCTTGCGTCCCCGTCAGGAAGATGCGGCCGGACTCGCGCGTGAGGTTGTCGGCAAGCTGGTAGTCGAGGTCCAGCTGGGGTTCGGGGGCGGGAGTGCCGTCCATAGTGAATGCTCCTGGTATTTCGCACCATGATAGGTTCGCGGAGCATCCGATTTATTGCGTTTTTGGATCGTGCTATCCCTATAATTCGCAATGAACATTTCGTGTTCGACAAAAACCAGGAGACAAAGCGATGGACAAGACCGATATCGGCATCCTCAAGGCCTTGCAGGAGGACGGCCGGGCTTCGGCGCAGCAGCTGTCCGATAAGGTGGGGCTATCGGCCGCGCCCGTGTGGCGGCGGGTAAAGGCCATGGAAGCCAGCGGCGTGATCCAGGGCTACAGCGCCCAGGTGGACCGCAGCAAGGTGGGGCTGGGCTGCATGTTTGCGCAGATCAGCCTGGAGCGGCATTCCTCGAACACGGTTGAAAACTTCGAGCGATCGGTGCGCGATGCGCCCGAGATCCTGGAGTGCTACGCGGTGACGGGCGATTCGGACTTCCTGTTGAAGATCCTGGTCGAAAGTCCCGAGGCGTATGACCGCTTCCTGCATCGGTTCCTGTTCAACATGCCGGGCATCCGCCAGACGCGCACTATCGTGGCGCTGCGCGAGATCAAGCACGAGCAGCGCTTGCCGCTGTAGCCGCGGCGCCGCGCCCCTCTCTATATATAGAGGGGCGCGCGTCCAGCGTCTTATTGGGGTTGGATCCCTGATATGCGGATCCACTCTTTCCAGCGCGCGGTGTCTTCATGCACGAAGGCATCGAAGCGCGCCACGTCCATCGATTCCGGGGTCAGACCCAATGCGCGCAACTTCTTGGCGGTGGTCTCGTCCTTGACCGCCGCCTGCATGTGCGCGTTCATCTTCGCCACGACGTCCGGCGGTGTGCCGGCCGGTGCGGATAGGCCCAGCCAGCCGGCCACGACAAAGTCGGGGTAGTAGCTGGCCATGGTCGGCACATTGGGCCAGGCCGCATGCGGCTGCGCGCCAGTGACGGCGATGGGAACCAGTCCCTTGCCATCGATCTGTCCCATCGCGGTCAGGTAGTCCACGAAAGCAAAGCCGATCTGCTTGCCGCGCAAGTCGGTGATGATCTGCGTGATGTTCTTGTAGGCCGCGCCGGTGATGTTGATGTCCGCCCGCTGCTTGAACAGTTCCGACGGCACCTGCGAGGACGAACTGTAATAGCCGAAGAAGACTTCGCCTGGATGCTGTTTCGCGTAGGCCACCAGCTCGGGCACGCTGCGATACGGGCTGTCGGGCGACACCACGCCCACCGTGCCGAAGGTGCCCAGCATGCCGACCTGGCGAAAATCCTTCTGCGCGTCGTAGGGCAGGCTTTTGTACAGGAACTGATTGGCCGCGTGCGTGGAGTTGGTCGATAGCAGGAACGTGTAGCCGTCGCCCTGCGCATTCTTGGCGGCGTTGGTGCCCACGATGCCGCCCGCGCCGGGGCGGTCTTCGACGACCACGGTCTGCCCGGTTTTCTCGCCCAGGTACTGCGCGAAGGTGCGCGCGGTGAGGTCCGCCGCGCCGCCAGCCGCTGAGGGCACGATGATCGTGACGGGTTTCTCCGGCCATCCAGCCGCCTGCGCCGAGGCGGCCAGCAGCAGGCTCGCGCCCAGCAGCGCGGGGTGAAGCAAGCGGGTAAGGGTCATGCGTGTCTCCTGATGGCGGTCGTGCGCCAGTGCGTCGTGGTTGTCGCTGTTGTTATCGGTTCTGATGACCGGGCGTTTCTGTCGGGTAGTGGGGGAGTTGCGCTGTCGTGGTTCGGGTTCGCTCGCGATCACGCGACGTGTGTGCGATACCAGTCGAGAATGGCCTGGGCGCTGACCTGCCATTGGTCCGCGTACATCATGCAGTGCGGCTGCCCGGCAAGCTCGGCGTGCGCGAAGCGGAATCGGCGCGCGATGGCGGCGTCCTGGCCGGGCGGGTGGCGGTCGTGCGTATCCAGGCCGGCTTGCAGGCACAGTCCGGGCGCGGCAATGGCGTCAGCGCCCAGCGCCACGCGCAGCAGATAGCGGTCGTTCAATACTTGCGGGCTTTCGGCGCATAGCCGGCGCGAGACGGCGCTGACGTCGCGCTCGGGCGAAGTGGCGAGAAAGCGCGCGCGGATTTCGGTGTCGGCGGGCGTTGCGCGAACGACGTCCGCGGGGACGGGCGCAAGACCTTGCGCCCCGGGCAGGTCGCCCGGAGGCGAGGGCGCCAGCAGCACAACGCCGGCCACGCGCCGCGCGCGCGCCGCCAGCAAGGCGGGCAGCGCGCCCATGCTGTGGCCGACAACGACAGTCGGGCCTTCCAGCGCATCCAGCGCGCTGACCACATCCTTGGCCAGATCAGCGATGGTGGCGCGGACGAATTCGGCGTCCTGCGCCAGCGCACCATGGCCGCGCACATCCACGGCCGCGCAGCCCAGCCCCGCCGCCGCGAAAAATTCCAGGTAGTGCGCAAAGCACCACGCGCCGTGATACGCGCCGGCAACGAACAACAGGCCGGGCTGTCCGGGCTGCGCGGGCGCGCCGGTCACGAGCCGGCCGGCTCCCACGCGCTGGCTGGGCAGCGAGTCGACCAGGCCGAAGTCCAGCGGGTCGCGCGGGGGCAGGGGGGTAGGCGCAGCAAGCGCGTGATGAACTTGGTTTTGTTTTTGCATCTTGGTGTGTGGCCAGGCGG
Organism: Achromobacter piechaudii NBRC 102461; assembly: GCF_001571245.1. Classification (GTDB taxonomy): domain Bacteria; phylum Pseudomonadota; class Gammaproteobacteria; order Burkholderiales; family Burkholderiaceae_B; genus Achromobacter; species Achromobacter piechaudii. Next base: position 332,219 of record NZ_BCTK01000007.1, read on the forward strand.
GGCGTCTTGGGCGGCCATCGTCTCTTGCAGCCATCGTCTCTTGCAGCCATCTTACGGGCGGCCCTATCATCAGAAAACTTTATTTTTCCTATGGTTTGATAAGTCTCACAAATCGAAAGGCACACCGCTTTCATGCCCGCCGCACCCGATATTTCCATCACGCACTACCGGCACTTTCTGTTGGTGGCCGAGCTGCGCAGCTTCCGCGCGGCGGCCGCGCGCGCATTCCGATCGCAGCCGGCGCTGTCGCTGTCCATCCGCGAAATGGAGCAGCGCCTGGGGCAGCCGCTGTTCGAACGCGGCAACCGCAACACCCTTACCCGCTTCGGGCAGGACTGCCTGCCGCTCGCGCGCGAGCTGGTCGAACATCACGACCGCGTGGCGGGCGCCTTGTCCGGGCTGGCCAACAATGGCGCGGGCACCTTGACGATGGCCTCGGTGGCTACCGTGGCCACGCATTGGCTGCCCGAACTGGTCGCCACCTATCGCGAGCGCTATCCGGCCGTGGCCTTGCGGCTGTTCGATGACAACTCCGAAGGCGTGGAACGCATGGTGCTGGCGGGCGAGGTCGAGCTGGGCGTGTGCAGCCCGGTGCTGCGCGATCGCCGCCTCAGCTTTGAACCCTTGCTGCGCGACGCGTTCGGCCTGGTCTGCCATCGCGGCCATCCACTGGCTGCGCGCAAGTCGGTCACCTGGCGCGAGATCGCCGACCTGCCGCTGGTGGGTACCGTCGCGCATCGTCAACTGGCGGACTACCCCCAGGCCGCCTTCATGCTGGATCGCCAGGTGTTCGTGTCGAACATGATGTCGCTGCTGGCGATGCTGGAACGCGGCGTGGGCGTGACGGTGCTGGCGCGGCTGGGCGTGCCTCCGGATTCTCCGGGCCTGGCGTTCGTGCCGCTGTCGCGGCCGCGCATTGAACGTGAACTGGGCATCACCAAGCTGGCCGGCCGCAGCTTGTCGCCGGCGGCGGCGCGCATGGAAGAAATGCTGCGCGCCAAAGCCTCCGCAAGCGCACGCGGTGTCGTTTGAAACCAACGCATTCGTGCGCGTTCCATGGCTAAAAACCGGCCTTTGCGACGCCGACTGTTGCGCAATTGCACTCGGCGCGGATCGTCGTTGATTCTTCCTTGGCGGCTCTTTAGAGTGCGTGATGTTTGCTGCGCGAGGGATGTGCCGGTGTGACCGGCGCGGCGCGTCGACAGACGTGTTGAGGAAGTCATGAGCAGTGTGTATTTGCGTTCGGCCAGCATCGCCTGTGCCGTTCTTGCCCTGGCCGGTTGCGTCGCCAGGAAGCCCGCCGTCATCACCGAGGCCCAGCCCGCGGATCCGCCCAAGCCGGTGGCCTGTGTGCCGGCCAAGAACGGCGATCCCATGATCGGTACGTGGTTATCGAACACGCGTCCGCGCGACGTCAGCGGCGAATTGCAATCGCTGATCGTCCTGTCCGCCGATGGCACGATGGCCTACGAATCGCTGCTCAAGATCGGCCGCAAGACGCGTCCCGCCTTGCGCGAGACCGGTTGCTGGACCGTCGCCGACAACGTCTACACGATGCAGACGACCAAGTCTGCCGGCGAACCCGTGGACGCCAACGACCCCATCTACGTGAACCGCTATCGCGTTGAAAAAGTCGAGCGCGCCAAGCTGACGCTGCGCGAACTGAAAAGCGGCGGCCAGGTGGTTACCGCCCGTCGCATGCCGCAAGGCTATCGCCTGCCTTACTGACCGTTGCGCGGGGCGGACACTGCGTTCGCCGGCCGCGCCAAGATGGCCGGGCTGCGGTAAGGTGCGGGCTTCGACTTTTGCCTAGCAGCCGGTTCCCCATGCCCGCCATGTCCTCCGAAGCGCGCGCCATCGCGCTGCTTGCCCTGGCCGCGTTCGTCAGCGCCAGCGCCTTCCGTATCTGCGATCCCATGCTGCCGCAACTGGCGGCGGAATTCGGCACGACCACCGGCCAGGCCGCGCGGGCCGTGACGGCGTTCGCCGTGGCCTATGGCGTGTTGCAGATGTTCTTCGGTCCGGTGGGCGACCGCTATGGCAAATACCGGGTCGTCAGCGTGGCGACCGTGGCGTGCGCGGTGGGCAGCGCCGGCGCGGTCATGGCCGAATCGCTGGACGTGCTGGTGCTGTGCCGCGCGCTGTCCGGCGCGGCGGGCGCGGGCATCGTGCCGCTGTCGATGGCCTGGATCGGCGACAACGTTCCCTACGAGCGCCGGCAGGCGACATTGGCGCGCTTCCTGACCGGCACCATCCTGGGCATGTCGGCCGGTCAGTTGGCCGGAGGCCTGTTCGCCGATACCGTGGGCTGGCGCTGGGCCTTTGCGGCGCTGGTCGCCGGCTACCTGATCGTGGGCGTGCTGCTGCACCTGGAAGTGCGCCGCCAGCGCGTCGCGGGCTTTGCGCAGGTGGATCCCAACGCCGCGCGCCAGGGCTTTGTCGGACAGGCTCGGCTGGTGCTGGGCACGCCGTGGGCGCGCATCGTGCTGGCGACGGTATTCGTCGAAGGCCTGCTGGTGTTTGGCGCCCTGGCGTTCGCGCCTTCCTATCTGCATGAACGCTTCGATATTTCGCTGACGGCAGCGGGGGCGCTGGTTGCGGTGTACGCGGTGGGCGGCCTGATCTACACGGTCGTGGCCGGCCGCATTCTCAAACGCCTGGGCGAACGCGGCCTGGCCGTCGCGGGCGGGCTGGTGTTGGGCGTGGCCTTCCTGTCGTATCTGCTGGGACCGGTCTGGATGTGGAGCCTGCTTGCCAGCGTGCTGGCCGGTTTCGGCTATTACCTGCTGCATGCCACGCTGCAAACCAACGCCACGCAGATGGTGCCGTCGGCACGCGGCACGGCGGTGGCGTGGTTCGCTTCCTGCCTCTTCATGGGCCAGGCGGCGGGCGTGGCGCTGGCGGGCGCGGTGGTGGACGAGATCGGTGCGGCGGCGCTCTTTGGCGGCTCGGCCGTGCTGTTGCCGCTGCTGGGTGCGTTCTTCGCGCGGGCGCTGAAGGTGCGCGCGGCGGTGGTGAACGCGTAGGGTCGATCATCGCGGGACCTGAAAGTGCGCATGCCAAAAACAAAAGGCGGCGTCCGAAACTTCGGACGCCGCCTTGCGCTCAACCCATGGCGGGTTGAGTCTTACTTCTTCAGATAGCGGCCAGGCGGGCCAGCACCGTCTGCTTGCCCAGCAAGGCCAGCACGGCGTCGACGGCCGGGGTCTGCGTTTGACCCGTCACCGCGACTCGCAGCGGAATCGCCAGCTGCGGCATCTTCAGGCCGCGATCGGCCAGCACGGACTTGATCAGCGCGGACAGGGCTTCACGGGTCCATTCGGTGTCTTGCGCGCGCTGGGCGAAATCGGCCAGTGCTTCGCGCGCCGCCGGGGTCAGGTGTTGTTCCACCAGTTCCGGCGCGGCCGGGCTGAACGGTGCGCAGAACAGCATTGCGCCATCGGCCAGTTGCTCCAGCGTTTCGGCGCGGTCTTTCAACAGGCCCATGACGCCCGGCAGGTCGATCTTTTCGGGATGGCCGCCGCGATGAGCGACGCGCGGGGCCACGCGCTCGGCCAGTTCGGCGTTGTCCATCTGCTTGATGTAGTGCGCGTTCACCCAGTTCAGCTTCTTCGGATCCCATTGCGAGGCCGACTTGGACAAGTGCTTGGTGTCGAACCACGACACCAGTTGCTCGCGCGAGAACAGCTCGTCGTCGCCGTGGCTCCAGCCCAGGCGCGCCAGGTAGTTGACCATGGCCTCGGGCAGGTAGCCGTCGTTGTCATATTCCATGACGTTGACCGCGCCGTGGCGCTTGGACAGCTTTTCGCCGTCCGGGCCCAGGATCATCGGCACGTGACCGTACTCGGGCAGCGTGGCGCCCAGCGCGCGCAGGATGTTGATCTGGCGCGGCGTGTTGTTGACGTGGTCATCGCCGCGCAAGACGTGCGTGATGCCCATGTCCCAGTCATCGACCACCACGCAGAAGTTATAGGTGGGCGTGCCGTCCGGGCGCGCGATGATCAGGTCGTCCAGCTCGGTGTTGTCGAAGCTGATCGTGCCCTTGACCATGTCGTTCCACGACGTGGCGCCTTCCTGCGGATTCTTGAAGCGCACCACCGGCTTGCGGCCTTCGGGAATGGCGGGCAGGGTCTTGCCGGCTTCAGGGCGCCAGGTGCCGTCATAGCGCGGCTTGTCGCCGCGCGCGCGGGCGGCTTCACGCATGGCTTCGACTTCCTCGGGCGTGCTGTAGCAGTGGTAGGCGGTGCCGGCGGCCAGCATCTGCGCGACCACTTCGCGATAGCGGTCCATGCGCTGCATCTGATAGAAAGGACCTTCATCGGGCTGCATGCCCAGCCACTGCATGCTGTCCAGAATGGCCTCGACCGCTTCCGGCGTGGAGCGCTCGACGTCCGTGTCTTCGATGCGCAGCACGAACGTGCCTTTGTGGTGGCGCGCGAACGCCCAGGAGAACAGCGCGGTGCGCGCGCCGCCCAAGTGCAGAAAGCCCGTGGGCGAAGGCGCGAAGCGGGTACGGATGGGGGAGGTGGCGTTGGAAGTCATAGGTGGCAATGATAGCGGCTGCGGCGCCACAAAAGCGGCGTCGGGCAGGGTCCACATCAAGCGGACGGCGGGCTTGTCTTGTTACGATGAACGGTATTTTAGATTAGGGCGAACCCCCTATGCTGCGACACGCGCTTGCCCCCCTGTTCGAACCCAGTTCTCTGGTGATCGTTGCCGACCGGCCATTGCCGGCGGCGGGCTCTCTGTCGCCCTCGCTCAAGGCGAAGACCACGGTGGTCGATTGCGTAGAGGGCGCCGCGCCGGAACTGCCCGCCACCCTTGAGGGCCTGGCGGCGGGGGCGCGGCCTGATCTGGCCCTGGTTTGTGTTTCGCCCGCCGTGCTGCCGGAAACGCTGCGCCGCCTGTCGGCGCTGGCGCCTCGCGCGGTGATCCTGCTTCCACACCAATTGCCCGATCCGTATCCGCGCGGCACCTGGGCCTTGTGCCGCGCCTGGGCGGAAGAGAACCGATGCGAATTGCTGGGGCCGCGCTCGTTTGGCGCGCAGCGCCCGCACGCCGGCCTGAACCTCAGCCAGCACCCGGTGCTGGCGCGCGCCGGACGCGTGGCGCTGGTGGCGCAGTCCCGCTCCATCATGGCCGCCGTCATGGACTGGGCGGAAGACGTGCACATCGGGTTCTCCACCGCTGTGTCGCTCGGCGACGAAGCGGTGGTGGGGCTGGCCAAGGTGCTGGACTACCTGGCCAGCGATCCGCGCACCGACAGCATCGTGCTGTACCTGGAAGACGTCGGGCCCGCCCGCGAGTTCATGAGCGCGTTGCGCGCCGCCGCCAGCGTGAAGCCCGTCATCGTGCTCAAGGCGGGCCGATCCGACGCCGACAGCGCCGACGCCATCTTCGATGCCGCCCTGCGCCGCGCGGGCGCCGTGCGTGTGCGCTACTTCGTGCAGTTGTTCTCCGCCGTAAAGGTGCTGGGCTACACGCGTCGCCCCAAGGGCCGGCGCGTGGCGCTGATCTCGAACGGCAGCGGCCCTCCGCAGTTGGCGATGGACCTGATCGGCCCAGAGGCCGCCGTGCTGCGCGCCGACCTGGCGCCCACCACGCGCCGCGCGCTGCAAGCCATGCTGGAGCCGGACGCCGCCTGCGACAACCCCGTCATCACCTACACCCCGCTGACGCCAGAACGCATCCGCGCCATCCTGGAAACGGTATTGGACGATGCGGGCGTGGATGGTGTGCTGGTGCTGCTGGCGCCTGACGCGCTGGCCGATATGCCCGCGGTGGCGCGTGAACTGGCGCAGATCGCGCCCAACGCCAAGAAGCCCGTCGTCACCTGTTTCATGGGCGACGCCGGCATGCGGCCATTGCGGCGCATGCTGGACGACGCGGGCACCTCCGCGTTTCGCACGCCGGAGTCGGCCGCCGATGCGTTTGGCGTGCTGGCCTCGCATCACTACAACCAGCAACTGCTGCTGCAAACCCAACCGCAGGAGCCGCCCGGCCACGTCCCCGACCTGGTCGCCGCGCGCGAGCTCATCGCGCGGGTGCGCGCCGATTGCCGGCGTGAGCTGAATACCTCGGAAATCCGCACGCTGCTTGGCCTGTTCTACGTGCCGCTGCGCGACATGCCGGTGGACGTGGCGTCGGCCGAACCGGAATCGCGGCCGATGGCGATCCGCGTGCGGCGCGATCCGCAGTTCGGCCCCGTCATCCGCTTTGGCGCAGGCGGCCCGGACGCGGTGCTGTCCGTGGCGGATCGCGGCATGGACCTGCCGCCGCTCAACGGCTTCCTGGCGCGCCAGCTGATCGAACGCAGCCGGCTCTGGCGCCGCGTGCTGGCGCCGCGCGTGGGCCACATGGCCGCCGAATCGCTGCAACAGGCGGTGGTGCTGGTGTCTGAAATGGTGTCGGAATTGCCCGACATCGAAACCCTGGACATCGACCCGCTCTACGCCGGCGAAACGCATCTGCGTGCGGGCGGCCTGCGCATGACGCTGACCGAAACCCCGGGTTGCGCAACGCCGCAGACCTCGGGCTATCCGCACATGGCGATTCACCCGTATCCCACGCGGCTGGTGCATGTGCGCCGTTTCAACGACGGCATTCCGTGGGTGCTGCGCCCCATTCGTCCGGAAGACGGCGAGGCGTTGCAGGAATTCATCCGTGGCTTGTCGGAGCGGTCGCGCTATATGCGTTTCGTGTCGATGATGCGCGAACTGACGCCGCGCATGGTGTCGCGCTACACGCAGGTGGATTACCACCGCGAGCTGGCGCTGGTGGCGGCCACACAAGTGCCCAATCCGGCCAACCGCGGCCATCCGCGCGAAGTGATCGTGGGCTTTGCCCACTACCTGCGCAACCCGGATGGGCGGGGCGCCGAGTACGCGCTGGTGATCGGCGACGACTGGCAGCGGCGTGGGCTGGGCCGTCAATTGATGACGGCGCTGATCGACGCCGCGCGCGAGCAGGGGCTGGAATACATCGACGGCCTGGTGCTGTCGACCAACCGGCCCATGCTGGCGCTGATGACCAGCCTGGGCTTTACCAACGATGCCGATCCCGAAGACCCGACGATGCGCCGGGTCTGGTTGGGATTGGCCTGAGGCGCGCCGGCCGTCAGGCGGTCTTGCGGACCGCCTCGGCCGGCGTCAGCCGCGCGCTGACTTCATCCACCGTCAGCACGTCGCCAAAGAACAGCATCCAGCCTTGCAGCGCGTGTTCGTGCTCGGCGGGCGTCACCGCCGCCAAGGCGTCGTCCACCATGATGGTGCGAAAGTCGCGCATCATGGCGTCGCGCGCCGTGGACTCGCAGCACACGTTCGTGACCGTGCCGGCGATGAGCAGGGTGTCCACGCCCAGTCCGCGCAACAGCGGTTCCAGCTCTGACGAGCCGGGCGCCATGGCGCTATAGAAGCGCTTGACCACACGCAGGTCGGTGTCGGCCGCCTGCAACTCGGGGTGCAGCGCAAACCCGGGCGAATCGCGGCGCAGGGTTTCCAGGCGGCGCTTGCTGCGTTCGGGCGTCAGCATCACGCCGTGGTGATGCGACCAGAACGCGTCGGCGTTGTCGGACGCCGTCTGCACCCACACCACCGTGCCGCCCGCCGCGCGCACCTTGTCGCAAAGACGGTTGATCGGCGCGATGAGCTCGCGCGCCGGCGCGCATTCGCCCTGGTAGCCGGGCAGCGTGAAGTATTGCTGCATGTCGATCACCACCACCGCGCAGCGCGCGGCCGGCAGCGTGTCGTAGGGGTGCAGGCAACCCTGCCGGGCTACGACACGGTCTTGTACCCATTGCGGAAATTCCATGACGCCTCCTTAGCCGTAGCGCCGCGCCACGGCGGCTTCGACGCGGTAGATGATGAGGTACATCACGCTGGAGATCAGCGCGAGCATGGCGATGGCGGTCATGACGATGTTCAGCTTGAACACCTGGCTGCCGTTCATGATGAGAAAGCCCAGGCCCGAATCGGCCGACTGGAACTCACCCACGATGACGCCGACCAGCGCCAGGCCGATGTTCATCTTCACGGCGGCGATCAAGGTGGGCACGCTGCCGGGCAGCACCACCTTGGTCAGCACCTGCCAGCGGCTGGCGCCGAACGTATGCGCAAGCTTGACCTTGTTCTGATCGATGCCGCGAAAGCCCGCGTACACGACCATGATCGTGACGAACACCGCGATCGCGACCGCCATGCCGTACACGGCGTAGTCGGACCCCAGCCACAAGTAGAAGATCGGCACGAAGGCGATCTTGGGCATGGCGTTGGCCACCACCAGGAACGGATCGAGCACCTTGTACAGGAAGTCCGACCACCACAGCGCGGCGGCCACGACGATGCCGATCGCCATGCTCAGGGTGAAGCCGACCAGCGTGGCCGACAGCGTGGTCATGATGTGCGTGGCCAGGTGGCCGTTGTTCCAGAGCTCGATGAACGTGGGCCACAGCGCGCTGGGATAGCTGGTCAACAGCGGGTTCAGGATGTGCATGCGCGGCAGGATTTCCCACGCACAGAGAAAGACGATCAGGAGCAGGGCCTGCGTCACGCGGATGTTGCGCTTCTTGGCGCGGTCCCGACGCAGGTAGTCGAGATATTTGGCGCTGGGCGCGGGCACGGCGCGCAAGGGAACGGTGTTGGCAACGGGCGCATTCATGGGTCAACCCTCCACATGGACGTCGAGCTCGTCCCAGAGTTGTTTGAAATAGGCGTTGAATTCCGGCCGCGAGCGCGCCTGGAAGGGCGTGGGACGCGCGCCGTCGCCGTAGTGGATGCGGTACTGGCTTTTCAGCCGGCCCGGCCGGCGCGACAGCACGATGACGCGGTCGGTCATGGCGATGGCTTCGCCGATATCGTGCGTGACCAGCACCACGGTCTTGCCTTCGCGCCGCAGGATGTCGACGACTTCGTCCGAGATCGCCAGGCGGGTTTGCGAATCGAGCGCCGAAAAGGGTTCGTCCAGCAGGATCACATCCGGCTCGGTGACCAATGTGCGCGCCAGCGCGGCGCGCTGGCGCATGCCACCCGACAACTGGCGGGGCGTGTGGGTCAGAAATGCACCCAGTCCGCATTTTTCAAGCAGATGCACGGCGCGCGCTTCGCTGCGCGCATCGCGCCGGCCTTGGATCTCGGCGCCCAGCATCACGTTGTCCAGGATCGTGCGCCATTCAAACAGGTAGTCTTGTTGAAGCATGTAGCCAATGCGCGGATTCGGCTTGGTCACGCTCTGGCCGTCAATCATCACCGCGCCGGATGTCGGCGGGATCAAGCCGGCAATCAGTGACAGCAGGGTGCTCTTGCCGCAGCCGCTCTGGCCGATCAGGCTGACGAACTCGCCCGGCGCCAGCGAGAACGACACGTTGGACAGCGCTTCGGTTTCGCCTTCGGTCGTGAAGTACGACAGGCAGACGTCGCGCAGCTCGATCTTCGCCGTGGCGGTGGCGGGCTTCAGGTTGTGGACGGCGGCTCCCATTACTGCACCTTCCGGGCGAAGTCCGGCACCACGACGTCCTCGTATTTCACGCGGGCCGTGTCCTTCATGACCGCGCTGGCGATCAGCATGTCCTGCAACTGGTTCATGGCCTCGGCCGTGACCAGCGGCGACGTCTTCCAGATCTGATATTTCTTATAGCGTTCGATGGCTTCAGTCACCGCGCCCTGGTCCATGCCCGGGAAGTACGTCATGATCTGCGGCGCCAACGTCGCGGCGGGCGTATCTTTCACGTACTTCTCGGCCCGCGCGACCACATTGGTCCATGCCTGAATGACCTTGGGGTTGTCGCGGATGTATTTGTCGGTCGCCGTGAAGACCGTGTAGTCGACCTGGCCCACCTCGTGCCCGACCGAGGCCACGATGTAGCCCTTGCCGTTGCGCACCAGTTCGCCGGCTTCGGGCTCCAGGAAGATGCCGTATTCGCCCTGGCCCGCCATCCACGCGCCCGCGCGGGCGGGGATGCCGATGTTGTTGAGCAGCTTGACGTCTTTTTGCGGGTCCACGCCATGCTTGCGCAGCGCGGTTTCCAGGAACACGATGGGGTTCGAGCCGGGCCTGAAGCCAATGACTTCCTTGCCCTTGAGCATCGACCAGTCAAACTTTTCGATCGGCTTGCGTGCCAGCAGGAAGAATCCGTCGGTGGCGGTCAGCCCCGCGAAGATCTTGGGCTTGACCGGCGATTCGCTGTTCTGCACATAGATGGAGGCTTCAGGCCCGATCAGCACGATGTCTGCGCTGCCCGACAGCAGGGCGGTCATGCCTTTGTCGGTGCCCTGCGAGGTCTTCATGGACACGTCAAGCCCGGCGTCCTTGAAATAGCCCTGCGACAAGGCCACGTACTTGGGCACATAGAGTATGGATCGGACCACCTCTTCGTAGCGCACCTTCACGGGGGGATTCAACGCTTGGGCCTGGGCGGCCAGCGGGGCGATCAGCGCGAGCAGCGCCGCGCCCGCCAGGCGGGGCAATGGCAAGGATTTCACGGGACTTTCTCCTGCGTCTTGTATGACGCGCCGAAACCCGGCGCAGCATGGCCAATGGGGTGGAATCGACAGCAACAACAGGGAAGCCCGAACACCTGCAGCCCGGGCCGATAAGGCATGGATCGAATACTATATTCAACACAAACGGGCGACAAGCTTTTTGGGATTGGCGTTTTTCCCTATGAGGCGCGCTCAGGCAGGCTCGGGGAATTCACGACTTGAATACCACTTGGTATACAAAAGTATGATGAGGTGGAGCGGGGCGGGGAGGGTGGAGCGGGCCTGGATCGAGGCCGGGAGGTGGGTGGCCCGAGGCGGCGAAGGGGGCGCCGCTGGCAAGGATGAGCAGAGCGTGCATGGACATGCAAGGTCAAGCAAGCCCATGCGAGGCCATGCAAGCTCGTGCAAGGTCAAGCAAGCCCGAGCAAAGCCATGCAAGCAAGAGGAGCAGTCGAAATCAGCGCAGCAGCGCGCGCCGATACCCACAGCCCGCTCTCACCAGCCAAACATCAAGCCAGCACGCCGTTCAGGAACGCCGAGATATCGCGAACTTCTTCGGCGCAGACCGAGTGCGGCATCGGATACGTATGCCAGCGCACGTCATAGCCCAGCCGTTTCAGTTCCGCCACCGACGCCTCGGCGCGCGCCAGCGACACCACCGGGTCGTACTGCCCGTGCGCCATGAAGATCGGCGTGGCGTGGTTGGCGTTGTGGCGTTCGGCTTCGGCCGTGTCCAGCAGCGGCAGATAACCCGACAGCGCGATCATGCCCGCCAACTTTTCAGGCAGGCGCAACCCGGTATGCAGCGTCATCGCACTGCCTTGCGAGAAGCCCGCCAGCACGATGTTCGACGTCGGAATACCGCGCGCGTTCTCGCGGGCGATCAGCTTGTGGATGGCGGCTTCAGAGGCGCGGATGCCTTTGCTGTCTTCCACCCGGACCAGGTCCATTACCAGGATGTCGTACCAGGAGCGCATCGACATGCCGTTGTTGATCGTCACGCGTTGCACGGGCGCATTCGGGAACACGAAGCGCACGCCCAGTCCGGCAGGCAGGTCCAGTTCCGGCACGATGGGCGCGAAGTCGTTGCCGTCCGCGCCCAGGCCGTGCAGCCAGATGACGGCGTGCGTGGGGTTGGGGGCAGTTTCGATCTCGATGCAATCGAGCAGGTCGTTGGAAGCGTTCATGGACGGCCGCAAAAAAATCAACAGGAAGGAATCAGAGCGTCAGGGTCTTCAAGGCCTGGAACAGCGCGCGATAGTGCTTCTTTTGCGGTTCCTGGCCTTGCAGCAGCGAGGCGTTGCCCAGCTTTTCCTTGCGCGCGGCGCGAATCAGGGTGCGCAATTGCTGCGCATCCGCTTGCGGATTGTTCGCCAGCAGCTGGGTCAGCAGGTCATCATCGTCCAGCAGACGGTCGCGCAGGCCTTCCAGGCGGTGCATGGCGGCGGTTTCTTCGCGCGAACCGTTTTCCCACACATCCAGCTGGGCGCGGATTTCGTCGGCGGGCGCGTCGCGCATCAGCTTGCCCACGAAGTGGATCTGGCGGCGGCGGCCCTCGCGGCCGGTCGTGCGCTGCGCCATGCGGATGGCCTCGTAGAGGCGCTCCGCCAGCGGCAATTGCTTGAGGCGGTCGGGGGAGAGCTCGATCAGCTGTTTGCCCAGGTCCAGCAAGGCGTGCATTTCACGCTTGACCTGGGACTTGCTGGGACGGTCGTAGCCGTTCTCGTCGTAACCGTCGTCGACGGATTCTTCTTCAGTATGGGAATTCATGGAAAACTGCGCAATGACAGACTTGGCTATGATAACCGTCTCTGCAAATTGGACAGCAATGGTTAAATCCTCCTCATCCTTGCCGCTGGCGGCGAATCACGCGCGTTTTTCCGAACTCGTCGAACAAACCCTCGCCTACGCGCGCCAGATCGGCGCCTCGGACGCGGCGGCGGAAGTCTCGGAAAGCCTGGGGCTGTCGGTCTCGGTGCGCAAGAACGACATCGAAACCGTTGAGCAGACGCGCGATCGCTCGCTGGACCTGACCGTCTACGCCGGCCAAAGCCGCGGCTCTGCCTCCACTTCCGACTTTTCCGAAGCCGCGTTGCGCCAAACGGTCGAAGCCGCCTGGCACATCGCCCGCCACACCGCCGCCGACCCGGCAGCCGGCTTGCCCGACGCCGATCAGCTGGCGACCGAATTCCCCGACCTGGATCTGCACCACGCCTGGACGGTGACCACCGAGCAAGCCGCCGAATTGGCGTTGCGCGCCGAACGCGCCGCCCGCGACGTCGATCCGCGCATCACCAACACCGACGGCGCCACGGTGGGCACGTATGAAGGCCAGTTCGTGATGGGCAACACCCGGGGCTTTCTGGGCGGTTACCCGTATTCGCGTCACAGCCTGTCTGTGGCCCCCATCGCGGGCCGTGGCAACGGCATGCAGCGCGACTACTGGTATACCTCCGAACGCGATCCGGCCAAGCTCGCCTCGCCCGAGGCCATCGGCCAGTACGCGGCCGAACGCACGCTGTCGCGCCTGTCGGCCCGCCGTATCCGCACCGGCAAGTTTCCGGTCCTGTTCGAAGCGCCGCTGGCCCTTGGCCTGGTGGGCGCGCTGACCCAGGCCGTCAATGGCGGGGCGCTGTACCGCAAGGCCAGCTTCCTGTTGGACGCGCTGGGCAAGCCGATCTTCCCCAAGCACATCAACCTGACCGAAGACCCGCACATCCGCGGCGCGATGGGCAGTTCGCCTTTCGACGACGAGGGCGTGCGCACCCGCCGCCGCAACGTGGTGTCGGCCGGCGTACTGGAAGGCTATTTCCTGTCCAGCTACACCGCGCGCAAGCTGGGCATGACCACGACCGGCAACGCCGGCGGTTCGCACAACCTGGTGTTCAGCTCCACGCTGACCAAGCGCGGCGACGACTTCGAAGCCATGCTCAAGAAGATGGGCACGGGCTTCCTGGTCACCGAGCTGATCGGGCAGGGCGTCAACTACGTCACGGGCGACTACTCGCGCGGCGCATTCGGCTATTGGGTCGAAAACGGCAAGATCCAGCACGCGGTCCAGGAAGTGACCATTGCCGGCAATCTGGCTGACATGTTCCAGCAGATCGTCGCGGTCGGCGCGGACACCATTTCGCGCGGCACGAAGACCACGGGTTCGATCCTGATCGAACAAATGGCCATCGCCGGGACCTGATCCCGGCGTTGGATACGGGCAGGGTGGACAGGGTCCATCCTTGCTTGCCCGGCCCGCCATGGCGCACCGGCGTTTGGGGAATTCCTCTAGCGCCGCGCATTGCCTCAACGTGTAATATCCGGCGGGTACTGCTCGAAGTCCCTGATGGTTGCTGGTGAGGAGCAATGCGATGCAACGACGTTCATTCTTGAAGCATGCCGGGCTGGGCGCCGTCGCAAGCGGGGCCGCTGTCAGCGTGCCCGCGTTCGCGCAGGACATGCCCGCCTTGAGCTGGCGTCTGGCATCGGCATTTCCCAGCACCCTGGACCTGCGCATCGGCGCCGGCGAGCAGTTCTGCAAATTCGTCTCGGAATCGACGGGTGGCAAGTTCAATATCCGCCATTTCCCCGACGGCGAGATCGTTCCAGCCGCCGACCTGCTGGAAGCCGTTTCCACCAACAAGGTGGAATGCGGCCACGGGTCCTCCCGTACCTATTACAAGAAAAGTCCCGCCTTTTGTTTTGACGCCGCCGTGCCCTTCGGGCTGACCGCGCGCCAAATGAACGCCTGGATGAGCGAAGGCGATGGCCTGCGCCTGACCCGCGAACTCTTCAAACCCGAAAAGATCATCAACTTCCCGCTGGGCAACACCGGCGCGCAGATGGGCGGTTGGTACGCCCGGGAGATCAAGCGTCAGGGCGACTTGAAAGATCTGAAGATGCAGGTGTCCGGCCTGGCTGCCGACGTGCTTGCCCGGCTGGGCGTGGCGCCGCAGCCGGCGAGCCAGGCGCCGCTGGCCGAAGCGTTCGAAAAGGAAGGGTTGCAAGCCATCGCGGGGGCGGGCGCGTATGACGACGCCAAGCTTGGTTTGAATAAAGTAGCTAAGTATTACTACGGACCCGGTTGGTGGCTGCCCGGCGAACAGTTGTCGCTCTATATCAATGACGAAGCCTGGAACAAGCTGCCCAAGCACTACCAGTCGATTGTTACGGCCGCCGCGATGGCAGCACACGTGTCGCTGACCGCGCGCTACGACGCGCGCAACCCGGCCGCGCTGGCGCAATTGGCCGCCAGCGGCGCGCAAGTTCGCGCATTTCCGCGTTCCATCCTGGACGTAGCGTTTGAAGCCACCCAACAGGTCTACAAGGATTTGGGCGCCAAAGACCCCAAGTTCAAGGCGATACACGACAGTTATATGGGGTTTCGCGATAGCGAAATGCCGTGGTTCCGCATGACCGACAACGCTTACGGCCAGTACATGGCCGTGGCGCTTTCGGGCAGGTGAGAAGGAGGGGCGCCGCAGGCCGAATGGCATTCGGCGCCAAGTAGGGTTTTTGCTAGTAATACCGCATTTTTTACAAAAAAATGGGCGGTTTTCGGGCTTTTCTCGAACCACATTCGAGTTTCGGCCTGATACAAAGGAGTAATATCCCGGGTCTTGACGCGCAATCATGGCGCCTTTAGGCGGCATATGACGTCAATCCGGCGGGATTACACCGGCCCGGATTACCAATATTCCGAGACAGACTTTAAGGTGGTATCAACCATGCAATCCAAGACCAAGAAGCTGCTGGCCGCGCTGATCGCTGCTGGTATCGTCCCGGCTGCGCACGCGGCTGACATCAAGCTGGGTGTGGCGGAAGCCCTGTCCGGCGGCGCCGCTCAGTATGGCGTGTCGATCCGTAATGGTTTCCAGCTTGCCGCTGACGAAATCAACGCTGCGGGCGGCATCAACGGCAACAAGCTGGTGCTGGTGGTCGAAGACGAACAAGGCAAGAAAGAAGAAGCCATCAACGTCTTCAAGAAACTGATTTTCAAAGACAACGTCCTGATGGTCTTTGGCCCGACGTTGTCCAACTCGGCCCAAGCCGCCGACCCGATCGCCCAGGCTGCCAAGACGGTCGCCTTCGGCACGTCCAACACCGCCGACGGCATCACGTCCATCGGCAACTACGTGTTCCGCAACTCGGTCACCGAAGCCGACGTGCTGCCGGCCACCATTTCGACCGTCAAGGCCAAGACCGGCCTGAAGAACGTCGCGGTGCTCTACGGTAACGACGACGTCTTCACCAAGAGCGGCTACGACAACTTCAAGAAGGCCCTGGAAGACCAGAAGATCCCGGTCACCACGACCGAAACGTTCGCCAAGGGCGACGTGGACTTCAAGGCCCAGCTGACCAAGATCAAGGGCACCAACCCCGACGCCATCGTGCTGTCGGCGCTGTTGGCCGAAGGCGCCCCGATCATGGTGCAAGCGCGCCAACTGGGCCTGAACGTGCCGGTCATCGGCGGCAACGGCATGAACTCTGTCAAGATTTTCGACCTGGCCCCTGGCGGCGCATCGAACAATCTGTGGATCGGCAGCCCGTGGTCGATCGAGAACAAGGCCCCCGAGAACGTCAAGTTCATCGACGCCTACAAGGCCAAGTTCAACGGTTCGCCGGACCAGTTCGCCGCGCAGTCGTATGACGCCATGTACATCGTGGCCCAGGCGCTGAAGAACACCAAGATCACCGGTGAACTGCCCAAGGACCGCGCAGCGCTGCGCGACGCCCTGCCGGCCGTGACCTGGACCGGCGCCACCGGCCCGTTCAAGTTCCGTCAAGCCAACGACCGCGCCGGCAAGCCCGCCGGCTACGACGCCGACCAGGCGCCGATCGTCAGCGTGACCAAGGACGGCAAGTACGTCATCGAGAAGTAAGCAGTACGCATCCCCGCGCGGGGGGATGCGCCTTGCGGACAGCCAGCAGGCTGGCCGCAAGGCGCTTTTTATCGCAGGGCCGTCCCAATAAAAGCCATGCCGTCCTCACGGGCGGCTTCAGGCCATGCAGTGGGCGCTGCATGGGGCCCTCATAGATCTGGAAAGTCCCATCATGTTCGAACAACAATTCGTCAATGCCTTGTCGCTGGGCTGTGTGTATGCACTGTTCGCGCTGGGCTTCACGCTGATCTTCGGCGTGCTCGGGGTGATCAACCTGGCGCACGGCGCCGTCTTCATGGTTGGCGCCTACGCGGCACTGTTCGTCGTTCAGCATTTCGGCCTGCCCCTGTGGGCGGCGCTGATGGTCGCGTTCTTCGTGGCCGGCTTCACCGGCGTCATCATTGACTACCTGGTGCTCAAGCCGCTGCGCAAGCGCAACGCGCCCCACCTGATCCCCATGATCGCCACGATTGGCGTGGGCATCATCCTGAATAACGGCGCCCAAAGCATCTTTGGCGCCAGCAACCTGCGCTTTCCGCACGGCACCGTGCCCGAGGAAGTGATCGAAGTCGCCGGCTTGCACCTGACCGTCATCGAACTGGGCATCATCTTCCTGTCGTTCGCGCTGATGGCCGTGCTGATGTACGTCATGCGCCGCACGCAATTCGGCCGCGCGCTGCGCGCCATCGCCGAATCGCCCAAGGCCGCCTGGCTGCTGGGCATCAACGTCGAAAAACTGTTCGTGACGACCTCGTTCGCCGCCGCCGCCCTGGGTGGCGTGGCCGGCGTGCTGATCGGCCTGTACTCGAACGCGCTGTTCCCGCTGATGGGCCAGCCGATGCTGCACAAGGGCATCGCGGTCATCATCCTGGGCGGCATGGGCGATATCCGCGGCGCCATGCTGGGCGGTCTGTTCCTGGGATTCGCCGAAGTGCTGTCGGTCGCCTACATCGGCTCCACCATGCGCGATGCGGTGGCTTTCGGCCTGCTGTTCCTGATCTTGCTGGTACGCCCGCAAGGTCTGTTCGGCAAAGTGGTTCAACGCAAGGCTTAAAGAATGAGCGGATTCGAAAACTTCTGGGCCATTTACGGCAACCTGGTGCTCACGCTGGGCACCAACGCATTGCTGGCCCTCTCCATCTGGCTGACGCTGGCCTGCGGCATGTTGGCCATGGCCAACGCCGCCTTCATGGGCATCGGGGCGTACACCGCCGCGCTGCTCACCATGAATTACGACGCTCCGTTCTCGGTCGCGCTCGCGGGGGGCATGGCCGCGCCCGCGTTGGTGGCCGCGCTGATCGGCCTGCCAACATTGCGTTTGTCCGGGGTCTATCTGGCCATGGCGACGCTGGGCTTTGGCGAAGTGGTGCGCGTGACCATCCTGAACACCGAGTCGATCACCGGCGGCGCGCTGGGCCTGAACGGCATCCCGCAGCTGACGCAGTGGTGGCATGTGGTGCTGGCCGTGGTCATCGTCCTGTTCGTGCTGTGGCGCGTGCGCGCCTCCAAGATCGGACGTTCGTTCGACGCCATTCGCGGCGACGAAACGGCTGCCGGCCTGATGGGTATCGACGTGCGCGCCAACAAGATGCTGGCCTTCGTGGCCGGCGCGATGATCGCCGGTCTGGCTGGCGCGCTGAACGCGCACCTGACCTTCTTCATCGGTCCCAATGAATACGGTTTCGACCGTGGCGTAGAAATCCTGACCATGGCCATCCTGGGCGGCATCGGCGGCTTGGCCGGTCCCGTGCTGGGCAGCTTCATCATTACCGTGCTGCCCGAGCTGCTGCGCGGTTTTGCGGATCTGCGCCTGGTCGCCAACGGAGTGATTCTGGTGGTGATTGTGTTGTTCCTGCCGCAAGGCATCTGGGATCCGGCGCGCTTCAAGCGCTGGATGCGTCAAGGCCAGGGCGGCCAGGGAGGCAAGCGCCATGCTTGAGCTTTCCTCCGTCTCCAAGAGCTTCGGCGGCCTGCATGTGCTGCATGACGTCAGCCTGTCGGTGCCCGAAGGGTCCATCTTCGGTTTGATCGGCCCCAACGGCGCGGGCAAGACTACGGTGTTCAACCTGATCACCGGTCTGTTGCCGCCCAGCGGCGGCACCATCACGTTCAACGGCCAAAGCGTCCTGGCCAAGAAGCCGCACAGCATCACGCGCATGGGCATCGCCCGCACGTTCCAGAACATTCGTCTCTTCAAAGAGATGACCCTGCTGGAAAACGTGGTGGTTGGCGCGTATCGGCACATGAACTACGGTTTTCCCAGCCTGCTGCTGGGCCTGCCGGGGTATCGCGAGCACGAAAAGCGCGCCCGCGAACGCGCCCATGAACTGCTGACGTGGATGCGGCTGGATCACAAGGCCAACGATCTGGCTGACAACCTGTCCTACGGCGAACAGCGCCGCCTGGAGCTGGCGCGCGCGCTGGCCACCGAGCCCAAGCTGCTGTTGCTGGACGAGCCCGTGGCGGGCATGAACACCGGCGAACGCGCCGAACTCATGCGCGAGATCCTTGCCATCCGCGATCGCGGCTACACCATCCTGATGATCGAGCACGACATGCGCTTCGTCATGGGCTTGTGCGAGCGCATCGCGGTGCTGAACTTCGGCAAGATCATCGCTTGCGGCGGCCCCGACGAGATCCGCAACAACGAGCAGGTCATCGAAGCCTACCTGGGCCGCGAAGACGACGAAGACACCGAACAAGTGGAGGCCGCCAAATGAACCACCGGGCCGCTCCCATGACGAATACCGTAGCGCGTTGCGCGGAGGCTGCACAATGAGCGCGATGCTTGAAGTCCGCGGACTCGAGGTCAACTACGGCCATATCGAAGCCGTTCGCGGCATCGACCTGGACCTGAACGCCAAAGAGATCACCGCCCTGGTCGGCGCCAACGGCGCCGGCAAATCGACCACGCTGCTGGCGCTGTCGGGCCTGTTGCCCAAGGCGCGCGGTCGCATCCTGTTCGAAGGCGAAGACATCACCAACCTGGCGCCTCACCAACTGGTGGCGCGCGGCATCGTGCAAGTGCCGGAAGGCCGCGCCATCCTGACCACGATGACGGTGCTGGAAAACCTGGAGCTGGGCGCTTATCGCCGAGGCTTGAAGAACGTGGATTCCGACCTGGAATACGTGTTCAACCTGTTTCCGCGCCTGAAGGAACGTATTACCGGCATCGCCGGCAACCTGTCGGGTGGCGAACAACAGATGCTGGCGATCGGCCGCGCCTTGATGGCCAAGCCGCGCCTGTTGCTGCTGGATGAACCGTCGATGGGTCTTGCGCCGATCGTCGTGCAGGAGATCTTCCGTTCGCTGCGCGCCATCAATGCCGATGGCCTGACGCTGTTCCTGGTCGAGCAGAACGTGCGCCAGGCGCTGAAGATCGCGCAAAGCGGCTACGTGCTGGAAAACGGCGCCATGGCGCTGACGGGCACGGGCCGCGAACTGCTGGGTCACCCGCGCGTGCTGGAAGCATATCTGGGCGCTTAAGTACGCCGCGCGCCAGGGATTTGTCCCCGGAATTGCGCGCAGGCTGGCCGTGACTACGCTTGCGGCCAGCCGTTGCCTGACTTTCTTCACTTGCCCACTTTTTGAGCATCCGTGTTAGAATTTCAGGCTTTCCCTCATTTTGACCATTGCACGGGCGGGTAATAACGCTTAGGCGGGACGTCGATAAGGGCATGAAATACAAGGCATTCCACAAGGCAAACGCTTTCTGGACGCCGACAAAATTCATGTCTAGTTGGGGAAAGAACACTGGCTAGACGTTCTAGTCAGCAAGAACTTTTTATTCTTAGGAACCATCATGAAGACCTTTGTGGCCAAGCCGCATGAAGTCCAACGTGACTGGTTTGTGATCGACGCCAAGGGCAAAGTCCTCGGTCGTGTGGCCAGCGAAGTCGCACGTCGTCTGCGTGGCAAGCACAAACCTGAATTCACGCCGCACGTTGATACTGGCGATTACATCGTCATCATCAACGCTTCCGATATCGTCGTTACCGGTACCAAGGCGAAGGACAAGAAGTACTTCCGCCACACCACGTACCCGGGCGGTATCCGCGAAACGAACTTCGAGAAAATGCAAGAGCGTTTTCCCGGTCGCGCCATTCAGAAGGCCGTCAAGGGCATGCTGCCCAAGGGTCCTCTGGGCTACGCCATGATCAAGAAGCTGAAGGTCTATGCTGGTGCCGAGCACCCGCACACCGCCCAGCAGCCCAAGACGCTGGATATCTAAGGAAACGCCATGATCGGTAACTGGAATTACGGAACCGGCCGTCGCAAAACTTCGGTGGCTCGCGTTTTCATCAAGAAGGGCACGGGTAAGATCGTTGTCAACGGCAAGCCCGTTGACGATTTCTTCGCCCGCGAAACTGGTCGCATGATCGTGCGCCAACCGCTGGAACTGACCGGCCACCTGGAATCGTTCGACATCAAAGTCAACGTTCACGGCGGCGGCGAAACCGGCCAGGCTGGCGCAGTCCGTCACGGCATCACGCGTGCCCTGATCGACTACGACGCGACCCTGAAGCCCGCACTGTCGCAAGCTGGCTTTGTGACCCGCGATGCCCGTGAAGTCGAACGTAAGAAGGTCGGCTTCCGCAAGGCACGTCGTCGCAAGCAGTTCAGCAAGCGTTAATGTTGCTGCAAAAAACCCGCTTCGGCGGGTTTTTTGTTTTTGGGCGCGTGCAGCCGCTTGCTCATTCGCCACTTACTGCGTTTCCAGTGGGGAACCGCAGCCCGATCTGTCGGTCGTAGAGTTCAGCTCGTGCCTTGCAATGCTTGCAGCGGCGCAACCCTGTATTCTTCGGGCGATACAATCTGTTTTCGTCCTACGAAGAGTTCATACCTATCATGGCCCAAGCATCGAATACGCGTATCAAGGTTGGTATTGTCGGCGGCACCGGTTATACGGGCGTCGAGCTTCTGCGCCTGCTGTCGCAGCATCCCAATGTGGAATTGACCGCCATCACGTCCCGCAAGGAAGACGGGCTGCCGGTCGCTGATATGTATCCGAACCTGCGGGGCCGCGTGAATCTGGCCTTCTCCGCGCCGGAAAAGGCGTCGCTGACGGATTGCGACGTGGTGTTCTTCGCGACGCCGCACGGCGTGGCGATGGCGCAGGCGCAAGAGCTGCTGGCCGCCGGCACGCGCGTCATCGATCTGGCCGCTGACTTCCGCCTGCAAGATATCCCCACGTTCGAGCGCTGGTACAAGATTCCCCACACGTGCCCGGAGATCCTGGCCGAGTCCCAATATGGCCTGGTGGAACTGAACCGCGAGGCCATCGCCAAGGCCCGCGTGATCGGCAACCCCGGCTGCTATCCCACGACCGTGCTGCTGGGCCTG
Organism: Achromobacter piechaudii NBRC 102461; assembly: GCF_001571245.1. GTDB lineage: Bacteria > Pseudomonadota > Gammaproteobacteria > Burkholderiales > Burkholderiaceae_B > Achromobacter > Achromobacter piechaudii. Next base: position 353,910 of record NZ_BCTK01000007.1, read on the forward strand.
GCTCCGCTGCTCGAAGGCGGCAAGTCGCTGGTCGATGCGCAGACCCTGATCGCTGACTGCAAGTCCGGCGTGTCGGGCGCGGGGCGCAAGGCGGAAGTCGGCTCGCTGTTCTCCGAGGCCTCCGACAACTTCAAGGCTTATGGCGTGTCGGGCCATCGGCATCATCCGGAAATCACCGCGCAACTGGAAAAGATTGCTGGCGGCAAGGTCGGTCTGACCTTCGTGCCGCATCTGGTGCCGATGATTCGCGGCATGTTCTCGACCCTCTACGCCCGCATCCTGCCCGAAGCGCGCGACACGGACTTCCAGGCGCTTTTCGAACAGCGTTACGCCAACGAGCCGTTCGTGGACGTCATGCCCGCCGGCAGCCTGCCTGAAACGCGTTCGGTGCGCGCATCCAACAACCTGCGCATCGCACTGAGCCGCCCCGGCAACGGCGACCAACTGATCGTCATGGTCGTGCAGGACAACCTGGTCAAGGGCGCGGCCGGTCAGGCCGTGCAGAACATGAACCTGATGTTCGGAGTTGCCGAGTCGACGGGTCTGGACCAGGTCGCCATCCTTCCTTGAGGCCAGGCAAGGGCTGGCGGCTCCGGTCGCCGGCCCTGCGCGCTTTATGCCAGTGGACCCCGCCACCCCGATCCCTCCGTCCCGCCGCACCGGTGGGATGTTGCGCGTCATCGCTGGGTTGCTGATCGGCGTGCTGGTGGGCGGTTCCATCGGCTATGCCTATGCGCTGCGCCAGGCGCGTCCGCAGGACGCCGTGGTGATCAGCACGCAGCAGGCCGAGGCGCAGGCAGAGGCGATGCGCCAGCAAGGCGCCCAATTGCGCTACACGCAAGGCCAGCTTGATACGGCGGATGGCGAACTCGTCATCGAGCGGGCGGCGCGTCAAGAGCTGGAAACCCAGTTGCGCGCCGCACAGGCCGAGGTTGGCCGAGTGCGAGACCAACTGGCGTTTTACGAACAGCTATTGCCCGCGGGGCCCGAAGGGTCGGTGGATATCCGCGGGGTGCAGATCGACCGCGAGGGTGGCGGGCTGCGCTACAAAGTGCTGCTGATGCGCAGCGGCCGCAGTGGCAGCGCGCCTTTCGCGGGCGCGCTCAGGTTTCAGGCCACGGGCGTCCTCAAGGGCGAAACCGTCACGGTGGATCTGGCGCCGATGCAGGTGAAGGCCGAGATCGGCCCGGTGACCGCCACCGGCGAAACCACGTCGGCCGCCTCGCTGGCCTTGCAGTTCGATCAATACCAGCGCAGCCAGGGCATCCTGGCCGTGCCCGAGGGATTTGTCCCCGAAAGCGTCACCATCAGCGTGCTCGAGGGCGAAACTGTCCGCGCATCGCGCAGTGTCAAACTGGAACTTTGAGTCTAGTCAAGCCCTGCGCTATAGTGATGCAATGCGAGCGCCGTTGCCGCTCACCGAAATATGGCCGATCCGGCCAGGAGTGAACCATGAATGCAGTAACCGAAACCGTCGATCTTCAGGCCGCCCCGCCTGTGCCCCTGGTATTTACCGACTCGGCTGCCGCCAAGGTGAAGGATTTGCTGGCTGAAGAAGGCAACCCCGATCTGAAGCTGCGCGTTTTTGTACAAGGTGGCGGCTGTTCGGGCTTCCAGTACGGCTTCACGTTTGACGAAGTCGTCAACGAAGATGACACGGTGCTGGACAAGGCCGGCGTCCAACTGCTGGTTGACCCGATGAGCTTCCAATACCTGGTCGGCGCCGAGATCGACTACAAGGAAGACCTGGAAGGCGCTCAGTTCGTCATCCGCAATCCCAACGCCAGCACGACCTGCGGCTGCGGTTCCTCATTCTCGGTGTAAAAGCCCTGGCAGGAAAATAAAAAGCCCTTCGGCATGCCGAAGGGCTTTTTGCATTGGGCCGGCAATCCCCGATCAAGCGGGATACAGCGCGCCCAGGATCCGCGCGCCGCGTGCGCCTGTCACGGCCGGATGCCCGGCTGGCGTGCGCTGCACGAAGGCTTGCGCAAGCCATGCGAAGGCCAATGCCTCGACCTGCTGGGCGGGCACGCCCAATACATCAGTGGGCTGCACGGGGCGTTGCAGGCAGTACGCAAGCTCCCGCATCAGGCCGGGGTTGCGAGCGCCGCCTCCGCAGACGAAAACGTCTCGCGTGCCGGGCGCAGTCGCGTCGATCGCGTTGGCCACGGTGCGGGCGGTCAGACGTTGCAGCGTTGCCTGCACGTCCTGCGGTGCGGGCTTGGGGCCATCAAAGGCAGCCAGGCGATCGTCGAGCCATTGCAGGCTGAAGAGGTCGCGGCCGGTGGATTTGGGAGCGGGCAACGCGAACCAGGGCTCGCTCGCGATCAGTTGCTCCAGCAGCGGCGCCACCACCTTGCCCGTCGCGGCCCAGCGTCCGTCCGCGTCGTAGGGCTGCCCCAGATGCCGCTGGCACCACGCGTCCAGAAATACGTTGGCCGGGCCTGTATCGAATCCGCGCACGGGCAGGCCGGGCGCCAGCAGCGTGACATTGGCGATACCGCCCAGGTTCAGCACGGCGCGGCCGTGGTCGGGGCCGAAGATCGCGGCGTGAAAGGGCGGAACGAGCGGTGCGCCCTGGCCGCCGGCCGCCACGTCACGGCTGCGAAAATCCGCGACGACATCGATGCCGGTCAATTCCGCCAGCAGCGCAGGCGCATTCAATTGCAAGGTGTAGCCGCTGTCCGGGCGATGCCTGACGGTCTGGCCGTGCGCGCCGATCGCGATCACCTCGTCAGCGTCGATGCCGGCGTCTTTCAGCAAGGCGGATACCGCTTGCCCATACAAGCGGGCAAGCGCGTTCGCGGCGAGCGCAGCGCGCGCCAGTTCGTCGTTGCCGGACACGTTCAACGCCAGCAGTTCGCGTCGCAGATTTTCCGGCATCGGCAAGCTGGCGCTCGCCAGCACCTGCGGGGCCTGGGTTTGGGACAGGCGCACCAGTACGCCGTCCACGCCGTCGACGCTGGTGCCGGACATCAGGCCGATATAAAGCCCCTGGCCGGCGGGCGATGCGGTGGGAGTGGAAGTCACGGGCGCCTCGAAAAAAGAAAAAGGCGGCCGGCAGAGTTTGCGCGGGCCGCCTTGTCAGACGTTGCGAAGGCGAGCCGACTAGCGGCTGGCCACGTTGGTCAGTGCGTCGGGCAGCGTTTGCTGGAACTGCGTCAGCAACTGGATCTGTTGCTTGTACGGCGCCACGGCCTGGTTGAAGGCGCGGACCTCGGCGGGTTCCAGGGCGCGCGCAACGGGCAGGTCGACCGACAGCGGATCGATCGGCTGGTTGTCCACGCGGAACTCGTAGTGCAGGTGCGGGCCGGTAGCCCAGCCGGTGGAACCGACATAGCCCAGCAGTTGCCCTTGCGAGATCTTGGAGCCCTTGGTGATGCCTTCGGCAATACGGCTCTGGTGCGCATACAGCGTCGAGTATTTGCCGTGATGCTTCACGATGACCACGTTGCCATAACCGTTTTGCCAGCCGGAGAACTCGACCGTGCCATCCGCCGTGGAATGGATCGGCGTGCCCGAGGGGGCGGCGTAATCCACGCCCTTGTGACCCGTCCAGGTCTTGTGGATGGGGTGCATCCGCATGCCGAACGTGGAACTGATACGGCTGAACTTCAGCGCGGTGCGCAAGAACGCGCCGCGCAGGCTGGTGCCGTCGAAGTCGTAGTACGAACCGGACTTTTCATCCGGGCTGAACCAGACGGCGCTGTAGGTCTTGCCGCCGTTGATGAATTCCAGGGCCAGTACGCGGCCTGCGCCGGCATAGCGGCCGTCGTGCGAACGCACTTCGTACACCACGCGGAACTGGTCACCCTGGCGCAGGTCGCGCAGGAAGTCGATCTTGGCGCTGAGGATGTCGGCCATCTGCATGGTGACCGAGTCCGGAATGCCGGCGGTATCCGTGGCGCCAAAGAGCGACGACTTGATCGTGCCCACGGCGACGCGCGTCTGGCGCTCGGTGCTTTCGGTGACTTCCTCGGCCTTGTACGTGTCCCCGGCAGGGGCGACGTGCAACATGCGCGTGACGACCTGGCCGTCAGTTTCGTTGCCGGGCGTATGGATATAGCGCAACCAGATCAGGTTGCCCTGTTCGTCCGTGGCGGCCTGTACCGAGCGGCCCGGATACAGCTTGTAGATGCTGCGGGCGCTGGCGTCGTGCGTCAGGAACGTCTGCAGGTTGGGAGAGTCCAGCTCCAGTCGTTGCAGCACCGCGGCCAGCGTGTCGCCTGCACGGATGCGGGTTTCGCTGATGTACGGCGCGGCGCTCGGGGTGCTGACTTCGACTTGCTCGGCGGTCAGCGGCAGAACGCTCTGGATGATGCGGGACGGGGGGAGTTCAGTGCGGTCGGGTTGCTGCACCATGCCCAGGGCGGCGGCGCCAGCAAAAAGACCAATAGCGGTGACGAGAAGAGTGCGGCGGAAAAGTCCCGAGCGATGCGGCTTGGGCTCAACGGGCGCAAACAGGGCAGCAACTTTGCGCTTGATGCTACTCGCCAGTTCGTGGAGGCCACGATTCATCGTGAAGATACCCTCTCAGGTGGCATGAGCTCGCAGGGTGCGTGACACGAACGGCCCCCGCGCGCCACGAAATCCGGGGCAAGGGCTGGCGCGGGGCGCATCTTGTGAACAACGGGTGGTAGACCGAACCACAACTGCGTATACATAGCAGTTGCGTATGATTGGGCGGTATCCTAGCTGATTCGGCTAGAATTTTCGATAGTTTTCGTCACTTTTTACACCTTTTTGTCGGCTGAAGCCGCTTTGGTCCCCCTGCCATGTCTCCCTCTGAAGCCCCTATCACTCCCGAAGTCGAAGCTGATCTGCGTATAGCAAAGCGCGGCTGCGACGAACTGCTGGTTGAATCCGAATTCGCGCGCAAATTGGCCAAGAGCCGCGCCACTGGCGTGCCGCTGCGCATCAAATTGGGGCTGGACCCCACCGCGCCCGACATCCATCTGGGCCATACGGTGGTGTTGAACAAGATGCGCCAATTGCAGGACCTCGGCCACAACGTCATCTTCCTAATCGGGGATTTCACCTCGACCATCGGCGACCCCAGCGGCCGTAACAGCACCCGCCCGCCGCTGACGCGCGAGCAGATCGAGTCCAACGCCAAGACCTATTACGCGCAGGCCAGCCTGGTGCTGGATCCGGCACGCACCGAGATCCGCTACAACTCGGAATGGTGCGATCCGCTGGGTGCGCGCGGCATGATCCAGTTGGCGTCCCGCTATACGGTGGCCCGCATGATGGAGCGCGAGGATTTCACCAAGCGCTTCAAGGGCGGTATTCCGATTTCGGTGCACGAATTCCTGTATCCGCTGATGCAGGGTTATGACTCGGTGGCGCTGAAGTCCGATCTGGAGCTGGGGGGCACCGATCAGAAATTCAACCTGCTGGTCGGGCGCGAGCTGCAAAAGGAATATGGCCAGGAGCCCCAGTGCATTCTGACGATGCCGCTGCTGGTCGGTACGGACGGCGTCGAGAAAATGTCCAAGTCCAAGGGCAACTACATCGGTATTTCGGAGTCGCCCGACTCGATGTTCGGCAAGCTCATGTCCATTTCGGACACGCTGATGTGGCGTTACTTCGAGCTGCTGTCGTTCCGCTCGCTGGAAGACATCGCGGCCCTCAAGCAAGAGACGGATGGCGGCCGCAACCCCCGAGATGCGAAAGTCATGCTGGCTCAGGAGATCATCACGCGCTTTCATTCCGCCAAGGCGGCCGAGGAAGCGCTGGCGTCCTTCGAGGCCCGTTTCCGTGACGGCGCGATTCCCGAGGACATGCCGGAAGTGAATATCGGCGGCGCGCCGGTGGGTATCTTGAAGCTGCTGCGCGAAGCGGGGCTGGTGGCCTCCGGATCGGAAGCCCAGCGCAATGTCGAGCAGGGCGGTGTGCGGGTGAACGGCGATCGCGTCGAGGATAAATCGTTGCAATTGGCGGCGGGCACCTATGTGGTGCAAGTGGGCAAACGCAAATTCGCGCGTGTTAACTTGAACCCATGATTGCGAAGTTTTGATACGCTGAGGGTACGGACAAAGGCAGGTATGCCTTTGCGGCATTTCAAGGAGCACGACATGGAACTTTCGAGTTTGTCCTTTTCCGATCACGAGTCGATCCCTGAGCGTTATGCGTTCGGCAAGATCGACGCGCAATCGCACGTCGCGCTGGCAGACAACTACAACCCGCAGTTTTCCTGGGACGACGTGCCCGCGGGAACTCAGTCGTTCGCGTTGATCTGCCATGATCCAGACGTGCCGTCCCGTCCTGACGACGTCAATCAGGAAGGCCGCGAAGTGCCGGCCGACCTGCCGCGCGTCGATTTCTTCCATTGGGTGCTGGTCGATCTGGCGGCTGACATGCGAGAGATCGACGAAGGCGCTTTTTCCAACGGCATCACGCCGCGCGGAAAGGGCGGCCCGCTGGCCCCGATGGACGCCCGCCAGGGCATCAACTCGTATTCCTCGTGGTTTGCCAATGACCACGACATGAGCGGTGATTACTTCGGCTACGACGGCCCGTGCCCGCCCTGGAACGATTCGATCGTGCACCGCTATGTGTTCACCCTGTATGCGCTTGACGTCCACAGCCTGAACCTGAACGGGTCGTTCACTGGCGAAGACGCGCTGCGAGCCATGCAGAAACACGTATTGGCCCAGGCTTCGGTAACCGGCACCTATACGCTGAATCCTCGGCTGGCGCCCAAGCAGATCGGGGCGACCTCGGCGTCCTGACGAGTCGAGAGAAGCACCGGGCCGCGATCCGTCGCGGCCCTTTTTTTTGTTCCTGCCCCGACAAGCCGTCTTGTCGCCCGCATCGGTCGCAGTGCTTTGCATGAAACTTCTTCAAGTCGGCATGAGCGACTTTTCCGCTCACCCGCAGGCACCGTGGTTTTCGCGCCCCTCGGCTGAAATTTGCCCGGCTTGGACGCATTTCGGCGGCTTGCGAGGCTGGCTGCCGGGGTAAACTACGCAGATTCTTCGGGTTTACCCACCCGACACTGCTTTCTCCTCTCTTACCGCCTCAGGAATCCCCCGTCATGTTTGACCGCAACCTCACCTTGTCCAAGGCTGACCCGGACGTTTGGGCCGCCATCCAGAAGGAAGACGTTCGCCAAGAGCAGCACATCGAGCTGATCGCTTCCGAGAACTACGCCAGCCCGGCCGTCATGGAAGCCCAAGGCACGCAGCTCACGAACAAGTACGCCGAAGGCTACCCGGGCAAGCGTTACTACGGCGGTTGCGAGTACGTGGACGTGGTCGAGCAATTGGCCATTGATCGCCTGAAGCAGATTTTCGGCGCCGAAGCCGCCAACGTGCAGCCCAACTCGGGTTCGCAGGCCAACCAGGGCGTGTACATGGCCGTCCTGAAGCCGGGCGACACCGTGCTGGGCATGAGCCTGGCTGAAGGTGGCCACTTGACGCACGGCGCGTCGGTCAACGCTTCGGGCAAGCTGTACAACTTCATCTCGTATGGCCTGGACGAAAACGAAGTCCTGAACTACGAGCAGGTCGAGCAGCTGGCCAAGGAACACAAGCCCAAGCTGATCGTGGCGGGCGCGTCGGCCTATGCCCTGCATATCGACTTCGAACGCATGTCCCGCATCGCCCGCGAAAACGGCGCGCTGTTCATGGTGGACATCGCCCACTACGCGGGCCTGGTCGCCGGCGGCGCCTACCCCAACCCGGTTCCCCACGCCGACTTCGTCACCTCGACCACGCACAAGTCGCTGCGCGGCCCGCGCGGCGGCGTCATCATGATGAAGGCCGAGCACGAAAAGATCATCAATTCGGCCATCTTCCCGGGCATTCAAGGCGGCCCGCTGATGCACGTCATCGCCGGCAAGGCCGTGGCGTTCAAGGAAGCGCTGGAACCCGGCTTCAAGGATTACGCGCAGCAAGTGGTCAAGAACGCCAAGGTGCTGGCGGACACGCTGGTCAAGCGCGGCCTGCGCATTGTGTCGGGCCGTACCGAAAGCCACGTCATGCTGGTAGACCTGCGCGCCAAGGGCATCACGGGCAAGGAAGCTGAAGCCGTGCTGGGCCAGGCGCACATCACCGTCAACAAGAACGCCATCCCGAACGATCCGGAAAAGCCTTTCGTGACCAGCGGCATCCGTCTGGGCACCCCGGCCATGACGACGCGCGGCTTCACCGAAGCCGATGCCGAGCTCACGGCCAACCTGATCGCCGACGTGCTGGACAACCCGCGCGACGAAGCCAACATTGCCGCCGTGCGCGCACGGGTCAATGAACTGACTTCGCGCCTGCCGGTTTACGGCAAGCGTTAAGTCCGTCGCCCGGGCGCTTTGCGTCCGGGTTTCGACAAAAGGGACGGCCCCGCAAGGCGCCGTCCCTTTGCTTTCCGGGTTGCAGGCGCTATCCTCGATCCGTCTGGCATACATATTGGGGACAAGTTAGTCCATCTCGGCGCTTCCCCCCGGAGCGTCGTTACAATATGCTCAAATTTTGCCATCCGTGCCTATAGGGAACACACATGCGGTGTCCATTTTGCGGCCATGCCGAAACGCAGGTCGTCGACAGCCGGGTCTCGGAAGAAGGCGACGCCATACGCCGCCGGCGCCGCTGCCTGTCCTGTGACAAGCGATTCACCACGTATGAACGGGTGGAGCTGGCCATGCCCTCCATCGTGAAGCGCAACGGCAGCCGCAGCGACTACGATCCCGTCAAGTTGCGCGCCAGCCTGAGCCTGGCGCTGCGCAAGCGTCCCGTCAGCACCGAAGACGTGGACGCGGCAGTCGCTCGCATCGAAGAGCAGTTGCTGGCCAGCGGGCTGCGCGAAGTGCCGTCCGAGCACATCGGCGAGCTGGTCATGAATGAACTGCGCAAGCTGGACAAGGTGGCGTACGTGCGCTTTGCCTCGGTGTACAAAAGCTTCGAGGACATCGGCGAATTCGTCGAGGCCATCCGCGAGATGCAAGGACCGCTGCTGCCGGGCAAGCTGCGCAAGGAATAGCGCGGTGCATGAACAGCAGTGAATAACGGCGCTTCGGCGCCGTTATTGCATGGGCAGCGTGCGCGCCGCGCTTGGCGTATGCGGCTGGAATTTGCGCCAGACTCGCCGCATATGCTGGGCAGATCCAAACCCCGCTTTCTCGGCGATACGCTCCAGGTCCAGCCGCGTTTCGCGCAACAGGTCGCGCGCCAGCGCCACCCTGATCTGATACAGATAGTCCATCGGCGAGCAGCCGGCATGTTCGCGGAATAGTCGCGTCAAATGGCGAGGACTGGTATGCGCATGGTCCGCCAAGGATTGCGCGGACCAGGGTGCGGCGGGTTCCCGAATCACCGCGTCCTGCACACGGTGGACGGTCGGATGCATGTGGCTTCGATGTTCCAGCCACGGCGATAGGGCGGTATCGGAGCCCGCGCGGCGTTGGTAGACGACCATCTCGCGCGCGACCTCGCTGGCGACGCGCGGTCCGCAGTGCCGCGACACCATGTGCAGCGCCAGATCGATGCCCGCCGTAATACCCGCACTGCTGACAAGGTTGCCGTCTTCAATGAAGATGCGGTTGTCGTGCACCCGGGCGCTGGGGTCCAGCTCGGCCAACTGATCCAGGCACGAGTGGTGCGTCGTGCAATCGCGCTGACGCGTCAGGCCGGCGGAAGCCGCGAACAATGCGCCCGCGCATACCGTCATCAGGGTGAACCCATCTTCGGGTTGGCGCTCGGCCAGCCAACTGATGATGGCATGCGCATCGGGGTCGGTCAGGCGCGTGTGCTTGCCCACGACGCCCGAAATTATGACCAGCGCGTTGGACGGCAACGAGGTCGGCAGCGGTCGGATGCGGGCCAGATGCAGGCCGGGGATACCGCTCTCCACTTCTGCCGAGGGGCCACAAAAATGCTGCTCGAACGTTCCCGGGCAAAGCTTGTTGGCCACGCGAAAGGCCTCGGCGGGCCCGGCCAGGTCCAACAGGACGATGCCGCGCGGCAAGACGAAATACACCGGAATCATGTGGCCCCGCGCGTCTTTCAGCCGGCCAGCGCTTCGGCGGCCGGCACGATGCGGGCGAATCGGCCGTTCAGCACCAGCTCGGTGTGATCGCGGATTTCTGCCGGGGTGTAGTGCTTGCCTGACGGGCTTTGCATGGCGAAAGTCAGCGTGGCGTCGGTGGGAAACACCACCTTGAAGCCGGCGTCACTGGCGTGGCGGGATGTCGTTTCGCAGCATTGTTCGGTGCGGATGCCGCTGACGATAATGCCTTCGATGCCGTTTTCGCGCAGCCAATCGTGCAGCGAGGCGCCGTTGGCGTCCAGGGCATACAGCGACGAATGCACCGTTTTGTGGAAAACAGCGGTGGGGGAAATGCGCAGTTCGGAAAGCGTCCGGACGTGTCCCGACGCCAACGAGAAGGGGTTGGAGGCGTCGTCCGAGGGGCTCTTGTGAAATACCTGCAACACCGCGATGCCCTTGGCGCTGGCCGAATCGATCAGGGACTGGAGTTGCGTCAGGAATGCGGGATATTCGGATTCGTCCCAAAACGGACGATGCCGAAAAGACTCTTGGACGTCGATGACGATCAGTGCTTGCTTCATGGTCCGGGCTCCTGGCCTAGGGTTTTCGAGGAAGTAGCAGCATTCTCTGGTGAATTTCCCTGGCCGGCGAGCCATCCCCAGGCCACGTATCGGCCCAAAACGGACATGCAGGGGCAGAGGCGGAAAATCGCAGCTTACCCCTATTCCCAGCACCCCGGTGTGACCGGTGACGGTCTGCCGGACATACAATTCCGCCATGACGACCTCAAGCGAATCCGACGACATTTTCTGGATGCGGCGCGCCCTGGCGCTGGCTGAAAGCGTGCTCTACACCACCGCGCCCAATCCGCGCGTCGGCTGCGTCATCGTGCGCGATGGCCGCATGCTGGGCGAAGGCGCGACTCAGCCGCCCGGCGGTCCCCATGCCGAAATCCGCGCGCTGCGCGATGCCGAATCCCGCCAGGAAGCCGTTGAAGGCGCCACGCTGTACGTCACGCTTGAACCATGTAGCCACTTCGGTCGTACTCCACCCTGCGTGGATGCGGTGCTGGCTGCGCGGCCGGCGCGTGTGGTGGTCGCGATAGGCGACCCGAATCCGCTCGTCAATGGCCAGGGCCTGGCACGCCTGCGCGCTGCCGGAATTCAGGTGACGACGGGCGTGTGTGAACAGGAGGCGCTGGCGTTGAACGCGGGGTTTATCTCGCGCATGAGTCGGGGCCTGCCTTGGGTGTGGATGAAAATGGCGGCCTCGCTGGATGGCCGCAGCGCGCTGCATAACGGCATGTCGCAATGGATCACCGGCCCGGAAGCCCGCGCCGACGGTCATCATTGGCGCGCCCGCAGCTGCGTGGTGCTGACAGGCATGGGCACGATTCTGAAAGACGATCCTCTGCTGAACGTGCGGGGCGTGCAGACGCCGCGTCAACCGCGCAAAGCGGTCGTGGACGGGCTGTTCGCCATTCCCGAGGATGCGCGCCTGTTCGACGGCGCCCAGGTCATTGTGTTCACCGCTCGGGAAGATGCCGAGAAGTCCGCGCGCTTGGCGGAAAAGAACGCGCGGGTCGTGTACATGCCCGGCTCCGCGCCGGGTCGGGTGGATCTGGCCGCCATGATGCGCTGGTTCGCAGAAGCCGAGTTCAATGAAGTGCACGTCGAAGCCGGCGCCGGCTTGAGCGGCGCTTTGGTCGCTGCCGGATGCGTGGACGAATTGCTGTTGTATCTGGCGCCGGTGTTGCTCGGCGACGCGGCGGGCATGGTGCGCCTGCCGATGTTGGAACACCTGGATGCCGCGCGCCGCTATGAGTTCATCGACAGCACGTTGGTGGGGGCGGACGTGCGCCTGCGCGCGCGCGTGCAGGGCACCTGGAACGAGCTTCTGCGGCGCGTTGCGCTGCCGGTGTTGAGCTGACGCGGCCACATTCAAACGCGGCTTCACGCCCTTCAAACAAGGTGTTAGCACTCGTGGGTAGCGGCTGCTAATCGCTGGCGGAAGGTCGCATCGACGATGTTCTGCGTCGCGTTCGGCACGGCAATTGCGGCGAATTTTGCGAGCATTCACACGCAATGTTTGCCTGCTGAAAACCCGCATTACGATTTTGTTCATATCGCCAAATGAATTGCCACAAAACCGTCAATTGGCTTTAGCATAGGCACATGACTTGGCGCTCGGTGCAGACGGCCATCACCGCACAGCATCACACGCCCTCGTCACCACGGATTCCCGTGCCGCGATATCGGCGCTATTTCACAACCGAACCGGCACGCTGCTGAACGAAGCGCAACGCGCTCTTCAGACCGTCCGCTGCCATCGCATGGCGGGCGCATCGAGCTTCCGCTCGAATCATAAGAATCCACCGGGATATCGCTCATCCCTTCAAATCATTGCCGACCATTTCATGTGCGGTCGCATCACGCGTGGTTGCCATAGCAATATGCTGAAGGCGAGCGAGTTAACTTATTCACGTAAGTTGCATTCCCTGACGGAACTTGTGTCAGGCGCATGCAGCCTAAATGGAAAGGGTCCGATCGTGCTTCATGGTTGATGTGTGGCGAAAGCAACATAACAACCCGCCGAAAACGCCAAACGCGAGATTGACTGGCAATGCGTAGGCGCTGAGGCACAATGGGGTCACGTAGGCGTAGTGAATTTTTCGCGTGTTGTAGGAGGTTTCCGTGCAAAACATCGTCGAAGGCTTCAAGTCGCAGTATGCAAGAGAGCAGGAGTCAGAGCTTTCTCTCGAGGAGTATCTGAACCTCGCCAAACGTGATCCCATGGCGTATGCCAGCCCCGCTGAGCGAATGCTGGCGGCGATCGGCGAACCCGAAATCGTGGATACGCGCAACGACCCACGTCTTTCCCGTTTGTTTTCCAACCGGACCATCCGGCGCTATCCGGCGTTTCAGGAGTTCTACGGCATGGAGGACGTGATCGGTCAGATCGTCGCGTTCTTCAAACATGCCGCGCAAGGGCTGGAAGAGCGCAAGCAAATTCTCTATCTGCTGGGCCCTGTCGGTGGCGGTAAGTCGTCCATCGCCGAGCGGCTCAAAGCGCTGATGGAAAGCTATCCGATCTATGCCCTCAAGGGATCTCCCGTCAACGAGTCACCGCTGGGCCTGTTCCATCCGGAACGTTTCGGCGACACGCTTGAAAAGGAATATGGCATTCCGCGCCGCTACCTGACTGGCATCATGTCGCCGTGGGCGGTCAAGCGCTTGAAGGAGTTCGACGGCGATATCTCGCAATTCCGCGTGGTGCGCCTGAACCCCTCGGTGTTGCGCCAGATCGCCATCGCCAAGACTGAACCGGGCGATGAAAACAATCAGGACATTTCCTCGCTGGTCGGTAAGGTCGACATCCGCAAGCTGGATCGACACTCGCAAGACGACCCGGATGCCTACAGCTATTCCGGCGGCTTGTGCCTGGCGAACCAGGGGCTTCTTGAGTTCGTGGAAATGTTCAAGGCCCCGATCAAGATGCTGCACCCCTTGCTGACTGCCACGCAGGAAGGCAACTTCAAGGGTACCGAAGGCTTCTCCGCGATTCCGTTCAACGGCACGATCCTGGCGCACTCGAACGAATCCGAATGGCAGACCTTCCGCAACAACAAGCACAACGAAGCCTTCCTGGATCGTATCTATATCGTCAAGGTGCCGTACTGCTTGCAGGTGTCCGAAGAAGTTCGCATCTACGAAAAGCTCCTGCATCACAGTTCGCTGTCGGCCGCCCCGTGCGCGCCGGGAACGCTGGACATGATGGCGCAATTCTCGGTGCTGACTCGGCTGAAAGAACCGGAAAACTCCAGCATCTATTCCAAGCTGCGCGTCTACGACGGTGAAAGCCTTAAAGATGTGGACCCGAAGGCCAAGGCCTTGCAGGAATACAAGGACTACGCCGGCACGGACGAAGGCATGAACGGGGTGTCCACGCGTTTTGCGTACAAGATCCTGTCCAGCGTCTTCAACTACGACCAGACCGAAGTGGCCGCCAATCCGGTTCATCTGATGTATGTGCTTGAGCAGCGCATCGGCCGCGAAGACTACCCCGAAGAGATCCGCCGTCGCTATCTGGAATTCATCAAGGGTTTCCTGGCGCCGCGTTATGCGGAGTTCATCGGTAAGGAAATTCAGACCGCCTACCTGGAGTCATATTCGGAATACGGCCAGAACATCTTTGACCGTTACGTCACGTTTGCCGACTGCTGGATTCAGGACGAAGAATTCCGCGATCCTGAAACGGGCGAAAGCTTCGATCGCAGCGCGTTGAACGACGAGCTGGAAAAGATTGAGAAGCCGGCAGGTATTGCGAACCCGAAGGACTTCCGCAACGAGATCGTGAACTTCGTGCTGCGGGCGCGCGCCAATAACAATGGCCGCAACCCGACCTGGACCAGCTATGAAAAGCTGCGCGAAGTGATCGAGAAGAAGATGTTCTCGAACACGGAAGATCTGCTGCCGGTGATTTCGTTCAACGCCAAGGCGTCTGCCGAGGACAAGTCGAAACACCAGAGCTTCGTGGATCGCATGGTGGAAAAGGGCTACACGGAAAAGCAGGTCAGGCTGCTGTGCGAGTGGTACCTCCGAGTGAGGAAGTCTTCCTGAGCGAGGTGAATCATGAATTCACTGATCGATCGCCGTCTTAACGGGCGCAATAAAAGCGCCGTCAACCGCGAGCGTTTTTTGCGGCGCTACAAGGACCAGATCCGCAAGGCGGTTCACGGGATGATTCGTGACCGCTCCATTCAGGATATGGATCAAGGCGGAGAGATCAATCTGCCCGCCCGCGATATTTCCGAGCCGACATTCCGGCACGGATCGGGCGGTGACCGCGAGATGGTTCACCCTGGCAATCGTGAGTTCGCCAAGGGTGACACCATCGACCGGCCGCAGGGAGGCCAGGGCGAAGGCGGTTCCGAGCCAGGCGAAGGAGAATCGGTTGACCAATTCACCTTCAGCTTGTCTCGGGCCGAGTTCCTGAATCTGTTCTTCGAAGACCTGGAGCTGCCGCATCTGGCGCGCAATCAACTTGGCGAAGTCAGCCAGAAGAAATGGCAGCGCGCGGGCTACACCACGACCGGCTCGCCCAGCATGTTGAGCATCAGCCGCACCTTGAAGTCGTCGTTGGCGCGTCGCGTCGCGCTGAACGTCAAGGCGCGCGCCGACCTCGAAGATGCCGAAAAGGCGCTGGCCGAGGCTCGTGCGGCGGGTGCGTCCGCCGCCACGATCCAAACGCTGGAGCAGGACGTCGAAGACTGCCGCGAGCGGCTCGCGCGTGTGCCGTTCCTGGACGATCTGGACTTGCGCTATCGCAATCGCGTGTCCGTCGCCATTCCGATGGCGCGTGCGGTCATGTTCTGCCTGATGGACGTGTCCGGATCCATGGACGAAGGCAAGAAGGACCTGGCCAAGCGTTTCTTCACGCTGCTGTACCTGTTCCTGTCGCGTAAATACGAACACGTGGACCTGGTCTTCATCCGCCACACCGACAACGCCGAGGAAGTCGACGAACAAACCTTTTTCTACGATCCCAAGAGTGGCGGCACGATCGTGTTGTCCGCGCTGGAGCTGATGCGCGAGATTCTTGAAAAGCGCTATCCGCCGTCGGCGTGGAACGTGTACGCGGCTCAGGCCAGTGACGGCGATTCGTTTGGCGCCGATGCTGGCAAGAGCGCGCGTTTCCTGGCGGAGCATCTGCTGCCGTCGACACGGTATTTCGCCTACATCGAAATCCCCGACTCGCAGGAGGCACGCAAGAGCAGCCTGTGGGCCGAATATGAACAGAAGCTGGAGCCGCATTTCGTCATGCGGCGCATTTGTGATCGCGGCGAGATCTTCCCCGTGTTCCATGACCTGTTCAAGAAGGAAACCGCATGAATGCCATCGTGGGTGCTCTCGTAGAGCCGGAATCGGCCGGCGGGGCTCGGCCGATTTCCCAGGGCTCCGAATGGACGTTCGAACTGATCCAATCCTATGACGATGCGATCTCCAAGATCGCGGCGGAATTCGGGCTGGACACGTACCCGAACCAGATCGAGGTAATCACCTCGGAACAGATGCTCGACGCCTATGCGTCTGCCGGTCTGCCGATCGGCTATCCGCACTGGTCGTACGGCAAGGAATTCATCCGCAACGAGCAATACTATCGGCGCGGCATGCAGGGCCTGGCCTACGAGATCGTCATCAACTCCAACCCCTGCATTGCTTATCTCATGGAAGAAAACTCCATGACGATGCAGGCCCTGGTGATTGCGCATGCCTGCTATGGCCACAACTCGTTTTTCAAGGGCAACTACCTGTTCCGCCAGTGGACCGACGCGGATGGCGTGCTGGACTACCTGGTGTTCGCGCGCAAGTATGTGATGTCCTGCGAAGACCGCTTCGGTATCGACGCGGTGGAAGCGCTGCTGGATTCTTGCCATGCGCTGTCGCATCACGGGGTAGACCGCTACAAGCGGCCAACGCCCATGTCGTTCAAGGAAGAGGCGGCGCGCCAGGCCGAGCGCAAGGAACACGCGCGTCTGCAATACAACGACTTGTGGCGCACCTTGCCGCGCCTGGAATCGGACAAGGACGCACGGGTCGATACGGCCGTATTTCCGCCGGAACCCGAAGAGAATCTGCTGTACTTCATCGAAAAGTATTCGCCCAAGCTGGCGCCGTGGCAGAAAGAGCTGGTGCGCATCGTGCGCAAGATCGCCCAGTACTTTTATCCGCAGACGCAAACCAAGGTGATGAACGAAGGCTGGGCGACCTTCTGGCACTACACGATCCTGAATCGGCTGCACGAAAAAGGACTGGTGAACGACGGCTTCATGATGGAGTTCCTGCAAAGCCATACCAATGTGGTCAGCCAGCGTGGCTTTGACGAGCGCGGCTACGGGGGCATCAATCCGTACGCGCTGGGCTTTGCCATGATGTCGGACATACGCCGCATCTGCGAGGCGCCCACGCCTGAAGACCGCCGCTGGTTTCCGGACATCGCGGGCGGCGATTGGCTCAAGACGCTGGACTTCGCCATGCGCAACTTCAAGGACGAGTCGTTCATCTCGCAGTACTTGTCGCCCCGCCTGATCCGCGAATTCCGCTTTTTCGCAATTTCCGATCATCAGGCCAACCCGAAGCTTGAGGTTGCCGCCATCCACAATGACGAGGGCTACCGAGACATTCGCCGCCTGCTTGCCGCGCAGCACAATCGCGACAACCAGGTGCCGGATATCCAGGTCGTGCGGTTCAACCGCGACTCTGACCGCTCACTGGTCTTGCGCCACCTGAAAAGCCGTGGCCGCCCCTTAGCCGGCGACGACGCCGAACAGGTCATGAAGCATCTGGCGCGCTTGTGGGGCTTCAAAGTCCGATTGGAAGAAACCGAACCCGACGGCACGATCAGCTCCTATCGTGAACAGGAGCCGCCGGCGTCGCACTGAGGCGCGCGGCATAAGGCAACACGAGGCGGGGTTTGTCCCCGCTTTTCGTGCGCTTGCTGCGTCACCCCGAAACCTGCTAGAATCGCGGATTCGCAATTTTCGTAGCAGCAATTTTTACGAAAATGCCGATTAGGACAGGTGGCCGAGCGGTTGAAGGCGCACGCCTGGAAAGCGTGTATACGTCAAAAGCGTATCGGGGGTTCGAATCCCCCTCTGTCCGCCAAGAATTCCTAGGGCGGCGTTGCAAAGAAAAGCGCAACACACAAGCCGCATGAAAAAGCATCGCAGAAAGGCCCTCGACTTCATTGAAGCCGAGGGCCTTTTGCTTTGATGCGTGCCGTGCGAGGGGTATCCGACGGGACGCCCCGTTCGGCAGAGGCGGTCTTACAAGTATCGCAGCGTGAACGTCACCGAGCCGTCTATTACGATTGCTTCTTGCGAAGGCAATACGGCGGGTCGGTTCAATAGTGGCTTGATGCCCAGGCTGAGGGACGCCGTCGTGATGGGCACAACTGCCTCCGTTGTACCGAAGGAGTATTCCTCGATCGGGTTAAGGTTGATGGTCTCTTGTGCGGAATGGATGGGCCATTTTGAAGCGCTGCCGATGGGGCGGGCGATGACATAGCTGGTTGCCAATGTGGGCGCCTTGCCGTCGATCTCTGAGGCGTGGGGGCGGATCAGCAACACCAGCGCGCCAATCTTGGTGCCTTGGACGGTGCCCAGGCCCCACGCGTGGCGGGTGCCATTGCCAGGGTGCTGATACGGCCACTTCATGCCAGCCGCGGTCGCTTCCTGTTGCGTGATAGCGGTTCCGGGCCGATTTTCTTGAAGCGTGAAGGATACGCGGGTGGGACCCCCGCAGCTGATCTTCATGTTGGGCTGGAGCTCGTCGAGGAGCTTGCCGTCAACATCCAGCGTGTTGAACGGGATGTCGCCGTAATCGACAGGGCCGACCTGATCCAACCCGATATTGCATGCGGGCGGAATCAGTTGGCCCTTGATCGACAAGTTAGCCTTGCCGTCGGCGGCGTGCGCAAGAGTTGCCGTGGACAAGGCCAAACCGGCGCAAAGGTAAGACAGAATTTTTGTCATAGGAACGAGGTAGAGCGGATTCGTTGAAGAAGCTTGGATAGGAGCTGAAGATCGCGCAGCGAATCAGCCTGCGCGAACACGAAGGCCTGGGTCGGGCCGCAAGGCCGCTCTGGCGAGAGCGCGCCGATGCTTGATTACGCATTGGTAATGCGCTTCAGACGCCATCAAGGATGATTCGTCGAGATGGCTCTTGTCGTCGAATGGGGTTTCCGCGCGCCCCCGCGCACGGTATGGCTTGATGGTGAAAGCGGCCGTTGCGCAGTGGTCGACCGAGAGACTACGTCGCCTCGGTAGCGTCAACTTTCCCGCCAGGGCAGGGCGGCTTGCGACCCCATTGCATGACATAGCGATGGAAAGCGCGCCCGCCGGACCGGTGGGAATGGCATGTTTCATCATGATGCTTGCTCCTGAATTCGACTTGTCCCGCCATCTGACGGCAGGCGTCGACCGACCCGGATCTAGGCAAGCGTTGGCTGAAGCCAGCCAGGGTTGGAAGCTTCAGGCCAGACGCTAGCCAAGGGAGTCGTGAGAAGGCGCCACAGCGCGCCTTCTGTCATGCATTTACAGGTAAACCAGTGAAATCGTCGCGCTGCCGTCCAACGGGATGGCGGCAGTGGTGGGCAATTCGCTAGCGCGGTTGATCGTCGGGGTCACGGTGAGCGAACCATTGACCGTGGTGACAGGCGTCGGCGTGCTGTTGGCGCCCGGCGTGCCTAACAGGAACGAGTAGGTGTAGTTGGGGCTGATGAATTGCCGCGTTATGGCTTCGGCAGACCAACTGCGCTTGTCGGTGCTGTAGAGGACGATGGCCTTGGTGCCATTGACTTGCACGTCGCCTTCCTTGAAGCCGAACATGTAGCCGCCGATCGGAATCTGGGTGTCATTGGCGCCGGCCACCGAACCCAGGCCAAAGATGAACGCGTCGGTGATCAGAGCGTTGGTGGAACCCCAGGCGTTAGCGTTCAGCGATGCTTTCAGAACTTTGCTGCTGGCGCGGTTGTCTACAACGTGCAGCCCGACGCGCGTTGAGCCTTCGCAGGTGATGCTCAGGCCGATCGGCTTTTCGGTGAGCTTGGTGCCGTCGCCGTTAAGCGAGTTGAAGGCGCGGTCGCCGAAGTTGAGTACGCCGTTGCCGTCAAGGGAAAGGTCGCAGGAAGGCGGCGTGATGCGGCCGGTGACTTTGAGTTCCGCCGAGGTGGCCGCCTGAGCGGAGGCCGACATGAAGAGGGTTGCGGCCAGCAGGTAACGCAGAGTGGGCAAGGGACGTACCGAGTAATTCATGACAATCCAATTTCTGGTGGGGACAAAGTACCCACTCTAGGAAACAGACGTCATAAGGTATATAGGCATGCGCCTAAACTTGCGCCGGACAGGGCTCTACGCTGCGTTACTATTTGTCCACGCGACTCTTGCCTTGAGCAGAAAACGGTGGAAAATCTTAGCTCTACCTGGGAATTCCATATTGTCCGCATTTAATTTTCAACCGCTGCGCATCGCGATCCTGGATGACCATCCGGTGGTGCGGGCTGGCGTCGCGGCCTACTTGTCGCAAAGTCGTGACATCGTTGTCATCGGTCAGTACGAATCCAGCCGCGACATGATTCAGGCGCTGGCCAGCCAACCCGCGGACGTGCTGCTGATCGACTATTCGCTTGGCCCATCCGAGATTGACGGCATTTCACTGATCAAGATGCTGCGGATCAAATTTCCCGACGCCCGCATCCTGGTGTTCTCCGCGCTCTATGACCCGGCTACCGTTGCACTGGCGCTGCGTTCGGGCGCCCACGGCTTCGTGGGCAAGGGCGGGCGCGAAGAAGAAATCCTGCTCGCGGTACGCAAGGTTGCCTCAGGAGGCACCTATCGCGACGCGCAGATGGCTTATCTGCTGTCCGGCGCCAGCACCGAGCATTCCGAAAGCCCTGACGCTGACTCCACATTGCTGCCTGCCGCATCCGGCGTGCTGGACGGCGCATCGCTGTCGGCCCGCGAACGCGAAGTGATTCGCTGCTTGTTGGAGGGAATGACCATCTCTGACATCGCCGTCAAATTCGGACGAAGCCCGAAAACCATCAGCGCACAAAAAGGCACGGCCTATCGCAAGCTGGGCGTTACGACGGACAACGGCCTGTTCAAGTTGTGCGGGCTTCTATAACCCGCAATTAAGGCGCGGCCCGCGTGTCGGGGGCTAGGGGTTGACCAGCTCGAACTGCACGACGGCGGACCATACCGTTTGATCGTTCACACGGACATCCGCATCCGTCACTTCAGGATTCACATCGATCTGCGCCGTAAGGTTGCGTCCGACGCGGCGGTGTTCCAGCACGACCGTATCCCCGGGGCGTAGCGTCAGCTGAGCCTGCGGCCCCTGCGGCGAATCCGGATTCTGAATGCGCGTCTCGTCGCCATCGACGCGTACATTGCGCAGCACGATCCCCACCGCACCGGCCCCTGCAAACCTGACGGCGCCATCGTGACGGGCAGGCCCGCTTACCCGCAAGGCAATGGCGCGCGCCGTGGGGCAGTTGACGGTCAATGGCACGGAGCGCGGCTCCAGCTCGTATCGATGCGCGGTGTCGCGATTCAATTGGCCGGCGGTGAAATGGCCATAGTCCACCGTCGGTTGACCAAGCACCACCATGCAACCGGCCGGCGCGATGCTCGGCAGCGTGCGCGGCGCCTGGTCGCGTGGTGCCGGCTGCGCTATCGCGTCGGACGCCAGGACGCCCGTCAACAGCAAGGCGCTGATCGCCAAGGCGAGCGGTCGGAATGGGAGGCGACAAGCCGTTGTACGAGGCATGGAGTTTCCTGAAGTGGCGTTGGGGTTATGGAGCGCACGTGGCTTGGGCGCGCTCGTACAACGCCGTGGGGTTCGGGGTGGCGGGGATGTCGAAGGCAAGCGTGCAGGCAACGCCCTCGGGCGAGGTGACACGGTAGGGCGCGCTTTCGGTTCGCAGATCGGGCAGGAAGATCTGACCGCTACCGCCCACCAGCGTGATGAAGACGCCACTGGCGTCCAGCACCGCCGCGCCCTTGGCCAGCGGCGTACCGTCGGGGTAGGTGGCGGTCAGCAGCGCGCGGCGCACCGTGACGACCGCGAAGTCGATGGCAGCGACCGACCCGCGTGCCGGATCCAGGCTGTAGCGACCGTTGATCAAGTCGACGTTGCGCGCCAGCGATGACGTTGCGACCTGAACCTGACCATTGCGGTACGCCGGCAATGACGGAATGACGGCTCGGCCCCAGGGGTCCGTCCATACGCTGCCGGCCGGCGTGCTCAAGCGCACGTCGGACAAGTCGCCGACCGAGGCAATGGCAAACGTGTCCGACACGCGGTAGGGCGAAAAGCTCAGGCCTTGCGCGTGCGCGACCAGTCCGCCGCGCATGCGCGTGGAATGGCTGTAGCCTCCGCCGAAGCTGCTTGCGGCCACGTTCAGCTGGGTATAGGCCGAATTGAGCACGACGGATCCGGAATAGCTGGGCTGGGTGCGCGGCTGCGAGGTGGCCGACAGTGTGTAGCTGCTGCGTTCGTCGATGGACGCCGCGGTGCTGAGGCCAAAGCTGCTGCCGTTCTCCTGCCGCTGCATGGACGCGCTGACGCTTTGCTTGCCCAATGGCAGACCCAGGTTCACGTACATGAGGCTGCCCTGGCTGCGCTGGCTGGACCCCAGGTCGCGTTCAAAGGACACCGACAGGCTGGCGCGGTTGATGCTCTTGCCCCAGTTGACGATTCCTCGACGGGACACATGCCCCCGGGTATTCGACGATTCGCTGTAGTTCATGCTGAAGCCGCCCAAGGACGTGCCGCTCCAGCCCAACCCGGCGCTGACCTGCTGTTTGATGCGATCGTCACGGTAGCCCGAATACGAGTACGCGCCCGCTTGCGGATCGTGGTGGTAGCGTCCGCCTGCGGTGTCGAGCACGTCACTGTACCCGGAGGTGCGTCGCAGTAAGGACACGTTGGACGATACGCCGGGCAGCAGTTGGGCAGAGACCGACACGATGTGCTGCGCGCCGCTGCTTCCGGTGCGCGCGTTTTGCGAAAACTGGCTTTGCAGGCCGGTCTGGATGTTGCCGGGCAGGGCCAGATCCGAGCGTGCGCCGATGGCGCGATAGTCCTGGCTGAGTAACGCGCCCGTCGTGAGGTTGGCGCGCTTGCCTACCGGCATGCCGTACTCGGCAACCGCCACGGACGCGGCGTCGCGTTTGTCGTAGCCAAGTTGGCGCAGCTTGCCAAGGCCGCCTGAGAATCCCGACGCCGTGCCGACGCGGTCTACCTGAAGCGCGGCCGCGGGTACGTAGAAGACGCGCTGTTCGCCCGTGGCTTCGTGCACCGCGACCTTCAGATCGTGAGACAGCGAACGGGGCATCACGTCGGTCATGGTGAAGGGGCCTGGCGGGACGATGAGCGAAGCCAGTGGCGTCCCGTTCTGCCAGACTTCCACGCGTGCCTGGGTGTTCGCAATGCCGGAAATGGGGGGCCCCTCGTGCTTGCCGATCTGCAAGGCGGTTTCAGGGAACAGCTGGATTCCGGTGACCGGCACGCCGCCAAACAATGTGCCTTGCAGATTGATCTGCCCGGCTTGCATGGTGGTGCTCCAGGCGGCAAGCGTGCGCTGCGCGTAGGCGTCGACGTGGTTCCACGTCGACTTACCGCCAAACGTCGAGTAGGTGCTGTTGCTGCGCAGGATCCAATCGTTTGCGTTCAGGCCCAGCTCGGTGTGGGCCTGGAGGTACCGGGTGGCGCCGCCGAAATAATGTGTCTGGCTCGACAGCACGTCATAGTTGAGGATGGCCGCGCGGCCGCCTGAATGATAGGTGGTGACGGCTTGTGTGGTATCGGTCGCGCCCGGTGGGACGACGATGTCCACCGACATGCGCTCGGGTTGCAGCGTGATGGTGGTGGTGGGCCAGGCGCGCAGGAAGGCATCAGGACAGGTGTCCGGATCTTCGGCTTGTGACTCGGGCACCTTCAATTTGGCCAGCCTGAGCAACTCGGGCGTCAGGCAAAGTCTGCCCCGGGCGTCGAACGTGGCCTGGGCGCGGCCCGCTTCCCGGCCATTGACGCTCAGTTGCACCGTCTGAAGGCCCGGAAGAAATTTAGGACCATTCTGAAAATGCGAGGCAAGAGTCGGACTGATACCCCGGCTTTTCAATATTTCCAGGTCATAGCCGCCCGCTCCGGTCTGCGCGTGGGCAGGCCGGAACAGGCACAGCAGTGTGCCCGCAGCGGCGAGGGCGCCAGCGCGGGTGATGCGTAAGCGTATGCGGAACATGACAGCGTTTGGTGAGGCGGCTCGGCACGGCGCGCCGCGTCCCTGCAAGCAGGGGCGTGCGCGCCGTGCCGGGCTTCTGGGCGCCCGATGTGGGCGCTACTACCGTCAGTTCTTGAGCGGCGCGTCGAAGGAGGAAACCTGGTAGCCATACACGCTGGCCGGGTAGAGGCGTACAGCGGTCTGGCCGGCAGGCGGGGCGCCCGTTGAGGCAAGTTGCAGCGTTTCACCGGGCAAGACGTAGGTCTTGGGCAGGATCAGCGCCTGGTTGGCGGGTTGTACATGCACTTGCTGATCCAGCCGCACGATGTAGGGGCTGGGATTGTGGACAGACAGCTTGCCGTCGTGCGCCGACCATTGCAGATGGCGCCACGGAGCGTTGTCATTGGCGATGCTCTTGGGCAGTGCGATCAGCGGGAGGTCTTGACGGATGGTCAGCCGCAGCTTGTTGGATTGATCGCCGGATTGCGGAATGCCTTCGAAGATGGCGCGCTTCATGCGTTGGGTGGCGAGCGGCTTTTCGTTGGTCAGCAGAAAGCGCACCAACTGCGTCTTGCCGGGGGCGAGCACGGCGGCCGGCGGTGACACCATGACCCAGCCTTCTTCGTCTTCGGGGATGTTTTCGATCATCGAGACCAGCAGCACGGGTTCGTCACCCGTGTTCTTGATGCCGATCGTGCCTTCGCCGCTGTCTTCGTGCACCAGCACGACGGAGGTTTCGGGTTGGATGCCCATGGCATGGGCGCTGGCGGAAAACAGGACGGCGGCGAGGGTCGTCGCGGCGAGTCGGACAAAAGCATTCTTGAACATGGGAGATCGCTAAGGCAGCGGCCCGATGGGCCTGAAAGCGTAGCAGTGTAGGAACGGGCTCACGCTGCTGATATAGGCGAGCGCCTATTTCCAATGTTCAAGGGCGGATGTTGGTCTAAGTCGCCCGGGTAGCGCGCGCGAGCCGCGCGAAAGCGGCTCGCGTATCATCGGGCGTCAGGATTTGCGGTTTTCGTAGGACGTGTCCAGAACATCGTCCTCGGGCGTAATGACACCGGGTTCGCCGGGCTGCGCAATTGCGCGGCCGTTCCGAGGCATCCCGGCGACCTGCTCACTGTGCTCCGGCATCGGCAGCGTTTCAGTGCCTTTGCGCGGGTCGGTGGGCGGGCGTGTATCGACATCCTTGGCGGGGGCCGTGGCCTGAAGGTCGGGGGTGGTTTTCAACATGGCGCTTACTCCACTTGCGGGCGTCCCAGGATGGCGACGCGCCTGGTTGGCGATGTTTTTATCTTAGACCTTGCGCGCGGCCCGACACGCCATTCGCCTGTCACGTTTGCAAGGGGCTGTTGCACGGCGCGCCCTTATAATTTGCGGCGCTGCGCGGGCCTGGCAGGCGCGCGCAGTCCCCTCTATTCCCACTTTCAACCTTGACCGACTCCATCGAACGCTCCGTCCATACCGAACTCGTGGCTGTGCTCGTCGCGGTGACGAATGGCGAGCCGCGCGTGTTGACCACGGACGGCGCCAGCGCCTTGCCGGCGGGGCCGTTCGAACTCTCGCATCGCTCGCTGCAGGCGGGCTTGCGCGCCTGGGTCGAGGCGCAAACGCACCATCCGCTTGGCTACGTCGAGCAGCTCTACACGTTTGCCGATGGCGACCGCTCCGACGAAACCGGCGCGCGAGTGATCTCGGTCAGCTACCTGGGCTTGACGCGCGAAGCCGGCGACACGGGTGTGGCCCAGGTCGGGTGGCAGGACTGGTATCGCTACTTCCCTTGGGAAGATCGGCGCGCCGGCGCCCCTGCGTTGATCGACGAACTGATCGTGCCGCACCTGGCGCAATGGTGCGGCGCCAGCGCCGACCCGGCCATGCGCACGCGCCGGCAGCAGCGCGCCGCCATCACGTTCGGCCTGGACGGCGCGGCTTGGAACGAGGACATGGTGTTGCAACGCTATGAACTTCTGTTCGAAGCCGGGCTGGTGCCCGAGGCCGCGCGGCGCGGCGGCGGCACGGCCGTGTTGCCGGGCGAACCCATGCGCCATGACCATCGCCGCATCCTTGCGACCGGCATTGCGCGGCTGCGGGCCAAGATCAAATACCGGCCCGTGGTGTTTGAGCTGATGCCGAGTCAATTCACCCTGCTCCAGTTGCAACTGGCGGTTGAGGCCTTGGCTGGCCGGTCTTTACACAAACAGAATTTCCGCCGGCTCATCGAGCAGCAGGCGCTGGTCGAGGAGACCGGGGAAATGGCCACGGGCACGGCTGGCAGGCCGGCCAAGCTGTTCCGTTTCCGGCGCGACGTGCTGCTGGAGCGCGCCATCGCTGGCAGCAAATTGCCCCTTTCGCGCACGATGTGATGCTTGACAAGGCTTATGCTCGTCCTTAGCATAAGTGCTGCGCATTGATTGCGCGCCTTTTTTTAACTCACAAATACTCAAAATGAGCATTAATGCCGAAGCGCCCTTGACCGCCTCTCGCCTGGCGGTGCCCTCTTTGCCGGACCTTATGCTTGAGCCGCTGGTGCGCGCCGCCTTGCTGGAAGACCTGGGCCGTGCGGGCGACCTGACCACCGACGCCATCGTTCCCGCCGACGCCATCGCCGAAACGCGATTGGTGTCTCGGCAAGCCGGCGTATTGGCGGGGCTGGACCTGGCGCGACTGGCGTTCAAGGCCATGGACCCGGGCATCGAATTCACCGTCTCGCAGCGCGACGGCAGTGAGCTGGCGCCGGGTACCGAGATCGCCCGGCTGCGCGGCAACGCTCGCGCAATGCTGACCGCGGAACGCGTGGCGCTGAACTTCCTGTGTCACCTGAGCGGCGTGGCAAGCGCCACCGCGTCGATTGCGCGCGCCATTTCGGGTTACGGCGCGCGAGTCACTTGCACCCGCAAGACCATGCCTGGGCTGCGCGCCGTGCAAAAGTACGCGGTACGCGTGGGGGGAGGGAGCAACCACCGGTTCGGCCTGGACGACGCGGTGCTGATCAAGGACAACCACATCGCGCTGGCTGGCGGCGTCGCCACCGCCGTGGAGCGGGCGCGCGCAGGCGTTGGCCATATGGTCAAGATCGAGCTGGAAGTCGATACGCTGGCCCAGCTGGAGGTGGCGCTGTCCCTGGGCGTGGACGTGGTGTTGCTGGACAACATGAGCCTGGAAGATTTGCGCCGCGCCGTCCAGATGTCGCGTGGCCGCGCCATCACGGAAGCGTCGGGCCGCATCACCCCCGAGACCGCCGCCGCCGTCGCCGCGACCGGCGTGGACCAGATCGCCGTGGGTTGGCTGACCCACAGCGCCAAGGTGCTGGACATCGGCCTGGACGCCTGAGAGCGCATCATGAAACGCCTGCTACGAACCGGCCTCACCCTGTTGTCCGTATCTTTGGCTGCTTGCGGCAATTCGCCTTCGGGCGAAGCGCCCGTGGACGCCGCCTATCCCACGCATCCCATCACCATCGTGGTGACCTTCCCGCCGGGCGGGGGCACCGACCTGTTGGCGCGCCGCATCGGAGCCAGCTTGCAGGCGCAACTGGGACAGCCCGTCGTCGTGGAAAACCGCCCGGGAGCGAGCGGCAACATCGGCGCGCGCATCGTGGCCGAGGCGCCGCCCGACGGCTATACGCTGCTGATGGTGAACAGCTCGTTCGCCATCAACCCGGGTGTGTATCGGCAGCTTGGGTTTTCGCCGAAGCAGGATTTTGCCGCCGTGATCAACGTGGCATTCGTGCCTTCTGTCTTCGTGGTGCCGGCCGCCTCGCCGCTGCGCACGCTGGACGATGCGCTGGCACGGGCCTTGCCGACCAAACCCCTGCCTTTCGCCTCCTGCGGCAACGGCACGCCGCAGCATCTGGCCGGAGAAATGCTGGCGCGAGCTGGCGGCGCGGTGTTGCAGCACGTGCCTTACAAGGGCTGCGGGCCCGCGTTGACCGACGTGACGGCCGGCCAGGTGCCGATGGGCATCGTGACGGCCTCCAGCGCCGCGCCCCTGATTGCTGCGGGCAAGCTGCGGGCGTTGGCGGTGACGTCTCCGGCACGTTCGCCGCTGATGCCGACGGTGCCCACCGTTGCCGAGCAGGGCGTTGCAGGTTATGCGCTGGACCAATGGCACGGTTTGTTGGCGCCGGCCGCTACGCCGCGCGCGGTGGTCGACAAGCTGAACGCGATGGTGACGAAAGTCGTGCGCCAGCCCGAGATGCAGGCGGCCCTGCGAGAGCAGGGGTTCACGCCCGCCAGCAGCACGCCGCGCGAATTCCAGTCGATGATCAATGCCGATATCGATCGCTACACGGCGCTGACCCAGTCGATCGGCCTGCACGCGGATTGATGCGATGGATGGGTGAGGCGGCGGCGCGCGCCGCCGCCCTGCTTGCCGGCGCTCAGGCCACGGCGGCCTTGGCGTGCTGTTCCAGCTGTTCTTTCAAGCCAGGCTCAAGCTTGAGCTGACGCGCCAGCTCGTCCAGATACGCGCGTTCCATATAGCTTTCTTCATCGACAACGAGCAGGCTGGCCAGATACATTTCCGCCGCCATTTCGGGCGTCTTGGCGGAACGGGCCACCGCAGCGGGGTCGAGCGGCCGCGACAATTCCGTTTCCAGCCATTGGCGGTCTTGCGCGTCGGATGACAGCTTGGCCAGCTCGGTTTCCAGCAGGCCGCGTTCTTCGGGGCCAATGTGGCCATCGGCCTTGGCCGCGCCGATCATTGCAGTCAGCACGGCGGTGCTGTGCTGTTCGGCTTCGGGCGCGGGCAGGCGGTCCAGCGTCTGGGGCGGCGCGGCCTGCGCGCCACCCGCCTGATTGCGCTGCCAGTCGCCATAGGCCCGGTAGGCCAGCGCGCCAAGCGCTGCCATGCCACCGTACATCGCGACCTTGCCGCCGATCTTGCGGGCCTTCTTGCTGCCCATCAACAGACCCAGGGCGCCCGCACCCAGCGCACCGCCGCCCAAGCCCGTCAGAAACGATCCCTTGCCGCTGGCGGCGCCGCCCGTCGCGCCTTGAACGCGGTTGCTGGCCTCGGACAGCAGGCCCTGGCCGGATTGCAGCAGTTGATCTAGAAGTTGTCTGGCGCTCATGTGGCCCCCTATATTGATTCGTGAGTTGCGGATAGGGATATCCGACCTTTATAGGGTAAATAAGTTCAGCTTTATGTCAGGCTTCTAAAGAGTGCCTGGATGCTACAAAGTGGGCTTGGCGGCCACGATGGCTGCCCCCCAGGAGATCCCCCCATGAGCATCCACGTCCGCCAGAATGCGCCCGACACCCTGCAATTCACCGCCACGGCCGAAGGCCACGATCTGCCGCTGGACATGCCTCAGCCTCAAGGAGAGGGTCCGGATCCGCATGATTATTTCGACACCGCGCTGGGTGGCTGCAAGGCGATGACGCTGATGGTCTATGCGCAGCGCAAGGGTCTGCCGCTACGGTCTGTGGATGTCGAGGTGGTGCGCGATGCCAGCGAGGAACGCAAGGGCATCTATCGTCTGACGGCCCAGCTGACGCTGAATGGCGAATTGTCGGACGCGCAGATTGACGAACTGCTGGCCGTGGCCGAGAAATGCCCGATCCACAAGCTCATGACCGCGGTGGACGTGCAGGTGTCCACGCTGGTCGTGCGGCCCGCCTGATCGGGGCTACAAGGCAGGCGGGGGCGCGCAGCCGCCCGCCCGCGCGAAGAATCAGTCTTCCATGCCCGGCACGACGGTCGAGAAGCCGGCGTCTACATGGGTGATTTCGCCCGTGACGCCCGCAGCCAGATCCGACAGCATGAATGCCGCCACGTTGCCCACGTCGTCGATGGTGACGTTGCGACGCAGCGGCGCTTGCGCTTCGACGAACTTCAGGATGGCCGAGAAGTCCTTGATGCCGCTGGCGGCCAGCGTCTTGATGGGGCCGGCCGAAATGCCGTTGGCGCGGATGCCGCGCGGGCCCAGCGCCGTGGCCAGGTAGCGTACGCTGGCTTCCAGCGAGGCCTTGGCCAGACCCATGGTGTTGTAGTTGGGGACCACGCGCTCCGCGCCCAGGTACGTCAGCGTCAGCACCGAGCCGTTGCGGCCTTCCATCAAGGGCAGGGCAGCCTTGGCCATGGCCGCGAAGCTGTAGGCGGAAATGTCATGGGCAATGCGAAAGCCTTCGCGCGAAAGACCATCCAGGAAATTGCCGGCGATCGCTTCGCGAGGCGCGAAACCGATCGAATGCACCAGGCCGTCCAGGCCGTCCCAGTGCTGGGCCAGTTCCGTGAAGGCGCCTTCGATCTGGCTGTCTTCGGCCACATCGCAAGGCAGCACGATCTTGCTGCCGAATTCGGCGGCGAATTCAACGACGCGTTCCTTGAAGCGGTCGCCCACATAGGTGAACGCCAGTTCGGCGCCTTGCTGATGACAGGCGCGCGCAATGCCGTAGGCGATGGATCGGTTTGAAAGCACCCCGGTGACGAGAATGCGCTTGCCGGCGAGAAAGCCCATGATGGTTCCTTTAATTTTTTCCTGCTGAAAGACCGCCCATTTTAAGGAGTTTGGCGGCTTCGCGTAGTTGGAAAAACGGCGCCCTTGCGAGGCGCCGTTCTTGGGGGATGCGGGCTGGGATCAGCCTCGGGCGTTGGTGCCGGGTACGCGCAAGGCGGTGCCAACCTTCAACGCGCTGCCCTTCAGGTTGTTCAGCGCACGCAGCGCGTCAACCGAGGTGCCGTACTGCTTGGCCAGCGAGAACAGGGTGTCGCCCTGACGGACCTTGTGGGTGCGCACATTGGGGCGGGCGCTGGAGACGCGGGCGGCAGGCGCGGCGGCGGCGCGGCTGCGCGGCGCGGCAGCCTTGTTGTCGGTGGGCGCCTGCTCCAGCGCGCCGACGGGGGCGGCCAGCGAAGCCAACTGGACGCCGCCAGTGCCGGGTTCGCCCGGAACCAGCAGGGCCTGGCCCGAGGCGGATTTCTGACGCGAGCCGATGTCGTTCGTTTCGCGCAGCTTGGCCTCGGTCACGCCGAAGCGTTTGGCGATCGACGCGTAGGATTCCCCACGGCGCGAATGGTAGATCTTCCAGGCGCTCAGGTCGCCCTTGTAGTTCGTGAGGTTGGCGTTGAAGATTTCGACGCGGTCGGCCGGCAGCAGCAGCGTGGGGCCGTGATCGCCACGAATGACGGGGCGGTTGAACGACGGGTTCAGGGCCTTGAATTCGTCCAGCGGCATTTCGGCCAGCTTGGCGGCGATTTCAAGATCGATATCGCTGTTTTTCTGCACCGTCACGAAGTAGGGCGTGTTGCCCACGGGCGGCAGCGCCACCGCATAACGCTGCGGGTCGGCAATGATGTTCTTGATGGCCTGCAACTTGGGCACGTAGTTGCGGGTTTCATCCGGCATGTTCAGGGACAGGTAGTCCGTGTTCTGGCCGGCCGCTTCGTTCTTGGCCATGGCGCGCTGCACCGAGCCTTCGCCCCAGTTGTAGGACGCCAGGGCCAGATACCAGTCGCCCTGCATCTCGAAGAGCTTTTCCAGGTAGTCCAGCGCGGCATTGGTCGAGGCGACGGGGTCGCGCCGTTCGTCGCGCCACCAATCCTGCTTCAGATTGAAGTGCGTACCCGTGGCCGGCACGAACTGCCACAGGCCAGAGGCCTGGGCGCGCGACAGGGCGGTCGGGTTGTACGCGCTTTCGACGAAGGGCAACAGCGCCAACTCGGTCGGCAGGCCGCGGCGGTTGATTTCATCGACGATGAAATACAGGTACTTGCCCGCGCGTTGGGCCATACGCTGAACGGCCTCGGGATGCGACGCGTAATAGTCGGTCCACTGCTGCGAGAGTTCGGTGTTCAGATTGGGAATGGCGAAACCGCGGCGGATGCGGTCCCAGGCGTCGCTGGGCGGGTTGGTCAGGTCAACCGTTCGGGAGGTATCCCGGGCGATGTAACGCCCTTGGGAGTTGGTGGTGAGGTTCTTGCTGTCGGGGGCTTTCGTTCCTGCGCAACCGGCGAGGACTGCCAACATGAGTGGCAGAAGGAGTCGGGATAGATTCATCAGGCGGTCACTTGAAGTCGTTCTTCCATTCACGCAGGGAGGCAAAGACCTCTACCGGCGCAGGTTGATTGTTTCCGGCCCAGCTGGCTGCGGCGCGGATGACGTCCACTTGCTGCGTACGCAAAAAGGGGTTCGTCGCGCGTTCCTGACCGATCGTCGACGGAAGCGTGGGAAGACCTTCTGCTCGTAATTGCTGGGCTCGCTGATACCACTGATGCAGGGTGCGATTGGCGGGTTCCACAGCCAATGCCCAGCGCAAGTTCGCTAGAGTGTACTCGTGCGCGCAAAAAACCTGTGTATCTGGCGGTAAAACGGAAAATTTTTCCAAGGAATCAAACATTTGCGCGGGAGTTCCCTCGAAAAGCCGGCCGCAGCCCCCCGCGAACAGGGTGTCGCCGCAGAATAAAACGGGTTCTATTCCGGCCGCCCGACCCGTGTACGCGATGTGTCCGGCGGTGTGCCCGGGCACGTCCAGCACGCGCAGATCCAGGTCCAGTTCGGGCAACGTCACGCGGTCACCCTCGGTCAGCGGCACATCGCAGCGCGGCAAGCTTTCCCGCGCCGGACCGTATACGGTAAGGTCCGCGATGCGTGACAATTCCAGTACACCGCCCACATGGTCGCCATGATGGTGCGTGAGTAGAATGGCGCGCAGCCTCAAGCCTTCCTGCTCAAGCCATCGCAGCACCGGACCCGCTTCGCCGGGGTCCACCACGGCGGCGTTTTCGCCGTGCACGATGGCCCAGATGTAGTTGTCGGTGAAGGCGGGTAGAGGCAAGACCGCGGCATGTTGCTCGCGGCCGCCTGCGGGGGCGGTCAAGGCTTGCATGAGATTCGAAGGAATAGAACGTGGCAGAAGAAACACCGCCGATTGTAGAACTGGCCGAATGGTTCCAGACGCCACCGGGGCAGTACGCTCTGGCCTGGGAACGGGCCCAATTCGACGCGGCTGTCGCGGATGTGTTTGGCTATTATGCCTGGCAGGTCGGCCTGGCCGATATGAACCTGCTGCGCGCCAATCGGATGCCTTTCAAGGGCTATGTCGGCACGGAAACCCCCTCGGCGGACAGCATTGCGGCCTGGCAGTCGCGCGTGGTGCTGGCCGA
Source organism: Achromobacter piechaudii NBRC 102461 (assembly GCF_001571245.1). Classification (GTDB taxonomy): domain Bacteria; phylum Pseudomonadota; class Gammaproteobacteria; order Burkholderiales; family Burkholderiaceae_B; genus Achromobacter; species Achromobacter piechaudii. The sequence continues at coordinate 386,781 of NZ_BCTK01000007.1, forward strand.
GCCCGAGGCGCTGCCGTTCGAATCCCAAAGCGTAGACCTGCTGATCCTGCCGCATGCCTTCGAGTGCACGCAGGATCCTCACAACGTCTTGCGTGAAGTCGAACGCGTGCTGGTGCCGGAAGGGCGCGTCGTGATCTCGGGGTTCAATCCCTGGAGCATGTGGGGCGCGCGCACCCGTATGCCGGGAATGGAACCCTGGCTGCCGCAGCCGCCTTCGTCCCAGGTGTCGTTGGTGCGCCTGAAGGACTGGTTCAAGCTGCTCTCGCTGGAGGTCAAGGAAAGCCAGTTCGGCTGCTACGCGCCAGCGTGTCGAAGCGAAAAATGGCTACAGCGCTGGGGTTTCCTGGAATCTGCCGGCGCCCGCTGGTGGAGTCTGGGCGGGGCGGTGTATATGGTGTCGGCCGTCAAGCGCGTGGCCGGCATGCGTATCATCGGGCCCGCCTGGAAAACCAAGCCCAAGCGCGCGCGCGCCGCCTCGGTGGTGGTCAACCGCCAGGCGGACGACGGGGTCGACCCCTCTTGATGGGCGGCGCATCCGCCGCCCTTTGCACGAACAAGGATTACTAAGCAGCACCATGCAGGACAACAAAGCGATCGACCAGAAAGTGGAAATGTGGACCGACGGGGCCTGCAAGGGCAATCCTGGTCCGGGCGGCTGGGGCGTATTGCTGCGCGCGGGCGGCCACGAGAAAACCCTGCACGGCGGCGAACTCCAGACCACCAACAACCGCATGGAACTGATGGCGGTCATCCAGGGGCTGCGCGCGCTCAAGCGTGCCTGTGTCGTCACGATCCACACGGATTCCCAATACGTGATGAAGGGCATGACCGAGTGGCTGGCCAACTGGAAGCGGCGTGGCTGGGTCACCGCCGAAAAAAAGCCGGTCAAGAACGCCGAGCTCTGGCAGGCTCTTGACGAGCAGGTGCAGAGGCACCAGGTGTCGTGGCGCTGGGTGCGCGGGCACGCGGGCGACGAAGGCAACGAACGCGCCGACCAGTTGGCCAATATGGGTGTCGACGTGGCGCGCCGCGCCTGACGGCATCGGGATATACCCTGAAATCCGCCTCTCAAGGCGGATTTAGTTCTTTCATCCGGCTTCTGGATTGTTCCAGTATGTAAATCCGGGTGCTACAGTGCCTTCCCCCATTCCAGTTCCTGCGGCGTCGACCAAGTGGGGAATCGGGTGCGCCGCCGCTCCACCGCCACATTCGCGCATGAAAAAAGCTGTACTGCTGGCCGCCGTCGCGGCCGGGTTGGCCGCGGGGGCCGCACTGGGCGTTTTCGTGCCGCGCTGGCTTGCGCCTGGCGCGACGCCCGCCACGCAGACCGCCGCCAAACCCGTCGCCGCGCCTGCCGCGCCCGTCCGGGTCGAGGTCGCCGCCGTCAAGGAAATTCCCTTCGCCCGTGGGCTGTCCGCCGTGGGCAGCCTGCGTTCGGACGAATCCGTCGTGCTGCGGCCCGAAGTGGTGGGCCGGATCCAGTCGATCGAATTCAAGGAAGGCCAGCCGGTGGCGCGTGGCCAGGTGCTGATCCGGCTGGACGATTCCGTGCCGCGCGCCGAATTGGCGCAGGCGCGCGCCAATCTGACGCTGGCGCAAAGCCATTATCGACGCGCCGTCGAACTGCAAGGCAAGGGTTTCGTCAGCCAGCAGGCCCGCGACGAATCGGCCAGCACGCTGAAGGTGCAGGAAGCCGCCGTGGCGCTGGCGCAGGCGCGATTGGACAAGATGACGATTTCGGCGCCGTTCGGCGGCATCGTCGGATTGCGCAGTGTGTCCGTGGGCGATTACGTCAACCAGGGGCAGGATCTGGCGCCGCTGGAAGCGATCGACCCATTGAAGGTGGACTTTCGCGTACCCGAAATGTATTTGAGCAAAGTGGGCGTGGGCCAGCAGCTGACGCTGCGTCTGGACGCGCTGCCGGGCCAGGAACGGCAGGGGATTGTCTATGCCGTCAGCCCGCTGGTGGACGCGGGCGGCCGTTCCATCCTGCTGCGCGCCACGGTGGCCAACAAGGACGCGGTGCTGCGTCCCGGCATGTTCGCGCGCGTGCAACTGCTGTTCAACCAGGACAAGGCGCTGGTCGCGCCGGAAGCCGCGTTGTCGCCGTCGGGTGAAACGCAGTACGTTTACCGGATCAAGGATGGGCGGGCTGAACGGCGCGAAGTCACCATCGGCGAGCGCCGCGAAGGCCGCGTCGAAATCCTGACCGGCGTTGCGGCGGGCGACCACCTCGTCGTGGCCGGCATCCAGCGCGTGACGGACGGCGCTGCCGTCAACGTCGTGGGCGGCGGCACGTGAGCCCGGCCGCATCCTCTATTCAGCGGTGACGCCATGCGTATATCGGAAACCTGTATCAAGCGACCAGTGTTTGCGTCGGTTCTGTCGCTGATCATTGTCCTGATTGGCCTGATCTCGTATTCGCGCCTGACCGTGCGCGAATATCCCAAGATCGACGAACCCATCGTCTCGGTCGACACCACCTACAAGGGCGCTTCGCCCGAGGTGATCGAGTCGCAGGTGACCAAGCCGCTGGAAGACCAGCTGGCCGGCATCGAAGGCGTGGACGTGATGACCTCGCGCAGCCGTTCCGAGCGCAGCCTGATCAACATCAAGTTCAATCTGTCGCGCAACCCCGATGCGGCCGCCGCCGAGGTCCGCGACAAGGTTTCTCGGGCGCGGCGCTTCCTGCCCGATGAGATCGACGAGCCGATCATCGGCAAGGTCGAAGCCGACTCCCAGCCCATCATCTACATCGCCGTGGAGTCGGGCTCGTTCTCGGCGATCCAGACGTCCGACTACATCAATCGCTACATCAAGACGCGGCTGTCCGTGTTGCCGGGCGCCGCCGAAGTGCGCGTGTTCGGCGAGCGGCTGCCGTCCATGCGCATCTACGTCGACCGCGACAAGCTCGCCGCCTACGGCCTGACGGTTCAGGACGTGGAAGCCGCGCTGCGCAGCCAGAACGTCGAGATCCCCGCGGGCCGCATCGAATCGCGCGCGCGCGAATTCTCGGTGGTGTCGTCCACCGACCTGCAAACCCCCGCGCAGTTCGAAGATGTCATCGTGGCGAACGTGAAGGGCTATCCCGTGCGGCTGCGCGACGTCTCGAAAGTCGAGATCGGCGCGGCCAGCGACCGTGTGCTGTCGCGTTTCAACGGCAAGCCGGCCATCAACATCGGGGTGACGCGCCAGTCCACCGCCAACCCGCTGGAGCTGTCCAAGGCGGCGCGCCAGGAAATCGAACGGCTGAACGAGACGCTGCCGGCCGGCATGAAGCTGACCATCGCCTACGACTCGTCGGTGTTCATCGAGCGCTCCATCGATTCGGTCTTTCACACCATCGGCGAAGCCATCATCCTGGTGGTGCTGGTGATCTTCTTCTTTCTGCGCAACCTGCGCGCCAGCATCATCCCCATCGTCACGATTCCCGTGTCGCTGGTGGGCGCGTGCGCGCTGATGTATTTCTTCGGGTTCTCGATCAACACCTTGACCTTGCTGGCCATGGTGCTGGCCATCGGCCTGGTGGTGGACGACGCGATCGTCGTGCTGGAGAACATCTACCGGCACATTGAAGAGGGCATGCCGCGCAAGGAAGCCGCGCTGCGCGGATCCAAGGAAATCGGCTTTGCCGTGGTGGCGATGACGATGACGCTGGTCACCGTATATGCGCCGCTGGCGTTTGCGACGGGCCGCACCGGTCGGCTGTTCATTGAATTTGCGCTGGCGCTGGCGGGCGCGGTGCTGGTGTCGGGCTTCGTGGCGCTGACCCTGACGCCGATGATGTGTTCGGTACTGCTGCGCCATCAAAGCAGCCATAGCCGCTGGTACAACCTGATCGAAGGCTGGCTCAACGGTTTGAGCAACGGCTATCGCCGGCTGCTGGGCGCATCGCTGCGGCACCGTTGGCTGGTGGTGGTGATCGGCGTGGCGGTGGCGCTGGGCAGCGGCGTCTTGTTCAAGGTGGTCAAAAGCGAATTGGCGCCCATCGAAGACCGGGGCGTGGTGTTCGGCATCGTCAGCTCGCCCGAAGGCGCAACGCTTAACTACACGCTGGACAGCATGTTAGGCATCGAGAAATTCTATTCAGAGATTTCGGAAGCCAGCGGAAGCCAGGTCACGGTGGGCTTTCCGACCGTGACGGACGGCACGGCCATCCTGCGCCTGAAACCTTGGGAAGAACGCGAGCGCAAGCAGCAGGCCATCACGCAGCAGCTACAGCCGCAATTCGCATCGCTGCCAGGCGTGCGGGCGTTCCCAACCAATCCGCCGTCGCTGGGGCAGTCGGCCCGTTCCAAGCCGGTGGAATTCATCATCATGAGCCAGGCGTCCTACGCCGAGCTGGCCCGCCTGACCGACGTGTTCCTGACCGAGTTGCGCAAGTATCCCGGTTTGTTGAACCTGGACACGGACCTGCGCCTGAACACGCCTGAATTGCGGGTGCGCGTGGACCGCGACAAGATGGCGGACGTTGGCGCGAACGTGGATACCGTCGGCCGCACGCTTGAAACGATGCTGGGCGGGCGCCAGGTGACGCGCTACAAGGACGAAGGCGAGCAGTACGACGTCATCGTGCAGGTGACGCCGCGCGACCGCGCGACGCCCACCGATATCTCGGGCATCTATGTGCGCGCCCGGGATGGCAGCATGGTGCAACTGGACAACCTGCTGGGCGTGCACGAAGGCGTGTCGCCGCAGTCGCTGAACCACTTCAACCGCCTGCGCGCCGTGAAGATCGATGCGGCGGTTGCGCCGGGCTACGCGCTGGGCGAGGTCCTGACGCATATGCATCAGGTGGCGCGCGATGTGCTGCCCAACACCATCGTCACCGACCTGGACGGCCAGTCGCGCGAATTCCGTGATTCGTCGGGCAGCATCTACCTGGTGTTCGGCATGGCCCTGGCCTTCATCTACCTGGTGCTGGCTGCTCAGTTCGAAAGCTGGCGCAACCCATTCATCATCATGCTGTCGGTGCCGCTGTCGATGACAGGGGCGTTGCTGGCGCTGTGGTTGACCGGCGGCACGCTGTCCATCTACAGCCAGATCGGCCTGATCACGCTGGTGGGGCTGATTACCAAGCACGGCATTCTTATCGTGGAATTCACGAACCAGCTGCGCGATGAGGGCAAGGAGCTGTTCGCCGCCGTCACCGAGGCCAGCGTGCTGCGCTTGCGCCCGATCCTGATGACCACGGGCGCCATGGTGCTGGGCACCGTGCCCTTGGCGCTGTCCACGGGCGCGGGGGCGGAATCGCGCCAGCAGATCGGGTGGGTACTGGTCGGCGGGCTGTTGCTGGGTACACTACTGACCTTGTTCGTCGTGCCGGTGGCCTATACGCTGATTGCCACCGCACGCAAGAAACCCGGCCATGCCGGCAGTGCAGAGCATCCTCCGGCAGCAACGCCGGGGGGCCAGACGCCGCCGGCCTCGGCCAATGCAGCGTCGGAATAAGTCATGCGCCAGATCATCTTTGACACGGAAACCACCGGATTGGACCCTGCCCAGGGTCATCGCATCGTTGAAATCGGTTGTGTGGAAATGGTCAACCGGATGTCCACCGGCAACAACCTGCACATCTACCTGAACCCGGATCGCGACAGCGACCCGGAAGCCTTGGCCGTGCACGGGCTGACCACCGAATTCCTCTCCGACAAGCCGCGCTTTGCCGACGTCGTGGATGAGTTCGTCAAGTTCATCCAGGGCGCGGAACTCATCGCGCACAACGCCGCGTTCGACGTGAAGTTCTTCAACGCCGAACTCGCCAAGACGGGCCGTGGCCCGATCACCGAGTACTGCGAGACGGTCACCGATTCGCTGCTGCACGCGCGCTCGCTGTTCCCGGGCAAGCGCAATTCGCTGGACGCGCTGTGCGACCGCTTCGGCATTTCGAACGCCCACCGCACGCTGCACGGCGCTTTGCTTGACTCGCAGTTGCTGGCCGAAGTCTGGCTGGCCATGACGCGCGGCCAGGATGCGCTGCTGATCGACGTGGACGACAACGACGGCGCGGGCAGCGATGGCATTGTGCTGGCAAAATTCGATGCGTCGGGGCTGGTGGTGATCAAGGCCGCCGATGACGAGCTGGCTGAACACGAGGCCTATCTGGCGGCGCTGGACAAGTCGGTGGGCGGCGAGTGCGTGTGGCGCAAGCTGGACGCGCCCGTTGCCGCATAAACATTATTCTTTGCCCGACTTGCGCACGTTTTAAAAAACATGCTATTATTTCGCCTCTTTCAGGGTGGTTAGCTCAGTGGTAGAGCACTGCCTTCACACGGCAGGGGTCACAAGTTCGAAACTTGTACCACCCACCAAAGACCTTTAAGGAAGATTCTTTAAGGCGTCATTGGTACAAAGACTGAAAGAGAAAAAAGAAAAGAAAAAAGCAAAACAGGCCAACCTTAATCGGTTGGCTTTTTTGTTTCTGTTGGCGTTGTTGTTGGCTTTGGCGGAGTTGGCTTTTGTGCGCGCTCGCGCCGCGTAGCGATCTACCTACCCATGACGATGGGGTTTTATTGATCTGGCGCAATTGTGCTTGCCTGGCCCGCGCTACAACAAGACGATGAGCCCTTATCATCGCTGTACGGCAACCTGAAAGATGGTCCCCAACTCAAAAGAAAATCCTTTCGAGGAAGCTGCCGGAGCATAGGAGACGTCCATGCACGAGAACACCAATACCATGTTGATCATCATCGTCACGGGCGTGGCGATGATGCTGATCGGCTTCGGGTTACGCGATCGCAATATCGGAATGGGTCTGATGGGCCTGGGCTTGATCACCGCCATCGGCTCCATCATCTACAAGGCCTACATCACTTTTTATTGAGGCGCGCCAGCAGCGTATCGAGCTGGTTGGCGAAGGCCTTGCGGTCGGCCTGGCTGAACGAGGACGGGCCGCCCGTGTCCACGCCGCTTGCCCGCAGCTCTTCCATCATGTCGCGCACCGCCAGCCGTTCACGGATGGTCTCGGGCGAATAGCGTTCGCCTCGCGGGTTCAGCGCCATGGCGCCCTTGGCCAGCACGTCGGCGGCCAGCGGGATGTCGGCGGTGATGACCAGATCGCCCGGCTCCGCGCGTTCAACAATGTGCGCATCCGCCACGTCAAAGCCGCGCGGCACCTGCACCGCCCGGATCAGCGGCGAAGGTGGCGTGGATAAAGGCTGGTTGGCCACCAGGGTCAAGGGCACCTGCCAGCGCTGCGCGGCGCGGAACAGGATGTCCTTGATGACCACCGGACACGCGTCCGCATCGACCCAGATATGCATGAGGGCTTATTCGCCCAACGCTTTTTGCAGGACTTCGGCCACGATGTCGTTCGTGGAGACGCCGCGTTCGGCCGCCAGCGCGCGCAGCTTGTCGGCGTGCGCTTGCGACAGCTTCAGCGGGAACGGCACCAGGCCGGCTGCTTGATCAAGCTTGCGCTGTTCGCGGCGGTCGGGCGCTTGCGAGGCCACGCCGAAGCGGTCGGGCGTGGCGGATTGCTTGAGTTGGCCGGCCAGCTTGAGGGCCTGGTTTTTTTGAAGGTCGAATTTGTTCATGGAAATTCCTGATTAGGAGCGCAATCATAAGCGCATCCGGCATCAGCGCGGTTTGGCCAGCTCCAATGCCGCCAAACCTTCCTCGGCCCCGTCGTGCAGCGGGATGGTCAGCCCGCGTCGCGCGTTGGCAATCGATACCTGCGCGCCCTGCGTCGAGCCGGCGGCCAGCAGATCCTGGCCCGTCTGGTAGACGGCGCGCACCACCATCAATGCTTCGTCGCGAGTCAGGTTCGACGTGGTCAGCAACAGCGCGGCCGTACCCACCGTAGGAATGGCCGCGGTCTGGTTGGGGTAGGTGTCGGAGGCGATTTCCAGCGGCATCAGCGCGCTGTCGCCAGCGGTCAGGGATTTGATGGCGGCGGGGTCCAGCGGCAGCAGTTTCAGCCGAGCTTCGGTCAGCGCGTCGCGCAGCGGCGTGGCGGGCACGCCGATGACCTGTGCGGCGGCGTCCACCGTGCCGGCGTTCAGCGCGGGCAGCGCGGCGGCGAAAGGCGTGTCGACCGCCGTATAGTCGCGCCCGGCTTCCAGGCCGTGGGCGGCCAGCACGGATTGCAGCGTGGCCCGCACCGCAGAGCCCTCGGGGCCAAGAGCAATGGTCTTGCCCTTCAGGTCGCGCACGCCGCGCAGGGCGGGGTCGTCGCGCACCACGATGTGAACCAGTTCGGGGTACAGGCTGCCCAGCGCGCGCAGGCTGCCGAATGGCCCCTGGTCGGCGAAGGGGCCGCGCCCTTCGTACGCCAGCCGCGCGGTGTCGGCCTGCGCCAGCCCGACGACGGCGTCTCCACTGCGCAACAAGGCGATGTTTTCCGCGCCGCCGCCCGTGATGAGCGGCGTGACGCGGATTTGCCGCGAACGCGCCACTTCGGCAAGCGCGCGAGCAAAGGCAACGTATTCGCCCCGGTCCGGGCCGCCTGCCAGCGGATAGCCTTGCTGCAAACGAGCCAGCCGGCCATTGATGCGAGCCACCGAGCGTTCCAGTTCCTGCTGCACCACGGACTGAGCGGTGCTTGAGGCGCTGTAGGCGACCGAGTGGGTGATCTGGTCCAGCGTGTCCAGCAGCCGCCGCGTGACGGGCGGAGGCGCGCCGGTATCCAGCGACGGCGCTTCGGCGGCCTTGAAGCCAGCGGGCACGACGCGCTTCCAGGAGTCACCGTCTTTGCGATAGATGGCGCTGGCATGCGCCACGATCCGGTCTCCGGTCTTGTTGCCGCCGGATTTCACGCCGGTAATGCTGCGCGGGCCCGCGCCCAGCAAGGTCACGAGCGATGCCGCGCCGGGTTGGTCCCAGGCGCCCAGGGCGACGTCGCGGTCCAGGGTCAATTCGACGTCGTAATACACCACGCGGCGGCTTTCGCCAGGAGGCGCGTTGCTGTCGCTGGCGGAGCCCCTGCGCTTGAGGTCGGTGATGCGGAAAATGTCTTTGCCATAGGCTGTGGACAAGGCGGTGGCGACGTCGCTGCGCAGCGCATCGGCGTCGGGCGCGCGGCCGCAGGCAGCCAGCATCAGGCACAGCGCGATCAGAATCAGGCGTTTGAACATGGTCACATCCCTCCCACGAATGGCAAGGAGATCAGCGAAGTCAGCACGATGACGTTCAGGATGTCCACCAGGAACGCACCGGTGACCGGCACCACGATGAAGGCTTCCGGCGCGGGGCCGTGACGCCGCGTGAGGGCCTGCATGTTGGCGATGGCGGTGGCAGTGGCGCCCAGGCCAAAGCCGCAGAACGCCGCCGACATGATGGCGGCTTCGTAGTCGCTCTTGAGCAGCCGGAACACCACCCATGCCGCATACAGCGCGCAGAACAGCGTCTGCACGATCAGCATCAGCGCCAGCGGACCGGCCAGCCGCGCCACGCTGGACAGGTCCAGCGTCATCATGGTCATGCCCAGGAAGAGCGACAGCGAAATCGTGCCGATGATTTCCGTGGCGCGATCATCCAGCTTCAAGCCCAGGCGCGCGCCGCCGTTCCGGATCAGCACGCCGGTCGCCAGGCACCACAGGAAGTTGGGCAGGCTGACGGGGGCGCCTTCGACCAGCATGGCCAGATAGCCACCCACCACCAGGCAGACGAAGGCCGCTGTCATCGACACAATGAACGAGCCCGCAGTCGGAGGCGCGGCGGGTTCGACCACGTCCAGCGGGGCGGGGCCGGCGCTTGCCTGGGGGTCCAGGCTGCCTCGTAACTTGTGCCGCCGCATCAGCCATTCGGCCACGGGGCCACCCACGACGCCGCCCAGCACCAGGCCGAGCGTGGCCGAGGTCATGGCCAATGCCATGACATCCTGGATGTTGTTGAAGTCGGCGAAACGCGTGGCATACGCCGCGCCGGTTCCATGCCCGCCCACCAGCGTGATCGTGCCGCCCAGCAGGCCCATCAGCGGATGCATGTCCAGCAGCCAGGCCATGCCCAGCCCAACGGCGTTCTGCATGATCAGGAAAGGGACCAGGGCCAGCAGGAAGGCGATCAGGCGAGGGCCGCCCTTGGCCAGCAGCTTCAGATTGGCCGTCAGCCCGATGCAGCCGAAGAACAGCAGCAGCAGGGTGGGGCGAATGCTGGTTTCGAGTGAGACGGATACGCCGCCCCAGTTGGCCAGCGCGTACGCCAGGATGGCGAAGAGCAGGCCGCCCACGATGGGGTCTGGAATGCTGTAGCGGCGCAGAACGCCGATTTGCGAGGTCAGCACGCGGCCGACGACAAGCACCAGGCAGCAGGCCAGCAGGGATTGAACGGGCGAAAGCGAAATCATAAAAACCTTCGCGCCCCGACAGGGCGCAGCAAGTCAACAATCGGAACCGTTGCCGCCACATCGTTCGTAGTGCGGCCCTATAGTACGGCTGCAAATCGGCGATGTATAGAAATGCGGAAACGCGCGGGACCTGCCATGCAGAACCCCGCAAAAATGCGGCTACAGCGAGAGCTCACGCGCCATGTAGCTGGCCTGGGGCCCATAGTCCGCCAACTTTTCGGCCAGCTTGTCCAGGCCGGATACGGGGCGGTAGCCGTGGCGCATCCAATAGCTGGTGGCGGATGCCAACGACACGAGACTGGCGCGGCGCAGGCCGTGCTGCATGGCGCATCGGGCTGCGGTTTGCAGCAGCGAGTGGCCCACGCCCAGGCCTTGCGCGCGAGGCACGACCGCGCAGTCGTGCAGGAACCAGTGATCGGCGGGCTCGGGCAATGCCCGCAACGCGATTCCCAACGCGGGCGGCAAGCCGGCGTCCCAGGGATACGAAATCAAATATCCCAGCAGGTGGTTGGTATCCGGCGCGCAAGCCACCCAGCAATGATCGGGCGCCAGCTGCCAGCGGTTGGTAAAGAACTCCGCGCTTTCCAGCAGGAAGTCGGGATAGGCCAGGGCCTGGGCATCCAGGATGCCGTCCACGTCACTGGCCAGCATTGGGCGAACTCGATATTGCATGAGGACCTGTAAAGACAAAGCTGGCCCGCATTTTACCGATGCCCGGTCAAAGCGCCGTTTGTATGAGAGCTTTCTCAAATTGGGGTCGGATGGATGGTTCGCCGAGCGCGGCTGCGGTGCGATTTAGATGAGCCTCAGGCGGCAAACCGCCTTGTTTTTCGGGGGCGGGGGGGCTTGCGGCATTTCATGAAAATTCGACGAAGTGCTGCGCATACTGCCGGTCATGGCTTTCCTGTAATTCCTAGACCTGCGTCTTATGCACATCCAATACCGGCCCGAACCGCTCCCTTCGCAAGTGATGGCCAAAACGTATCCACTGGAGGCGCTGTGGTCTGGCAAAACCTCCGTGGTGCCGTATGACGCCTGCGTGACTTGCGTCATTCCGTGCCTGAACGAAGCTGAAAATCTGCGTGTCCTGTTGCCGCTGCTGCGCAGCCGCCTGTCCGCGTTGTGCACCAGCTGGGAAATCATCGTGGCGGATGACGGCAGCACGGATGGCACGGAATCGCTGATGTCCGAATGGACGCAGCACGACGGCTTTCGCTACGTTCAGTTGTCGCGCAATTTTGGCAAGGAAGCCGCCCTGAGCGCAGGGCTGGAAGCCGCCACCGGCGACGCCGTGATCTGCCTGGATGCCGACCTGCAACACCCTCCCGCATTGATCGAGCAGATGTTGGCGCGCTGGGCTGCGGGCGCCGAAATGGTCTATGCCGTGCGCGAAACCCGCCACGACGAAACCTGGCTCAAGCGCTCCGGTGCGCGCTGGTTCTACAAGCTGTTGAGCAGCGCGCGCGGCGTCGACGTGCCGGCGCACGCAGGTGACTTTCGACTGATGGACCGTGGTGTGGTCGATGCGCTCAACGCATTGCCCGAGCGCACCCGTTTCATGAAGGGCTTGTACGCGTGGGTGGGCTTCAAAGGCGAAGCCTTGCCCTACACGCCCGACGAACGCATGCATGGCGACAGCCGCTTCAGCGGCCTGCGTCTGTTCCGCCTGGCGCTGGATGGATTGACGGCATTCACGACGTGGCCGTTGCGTCTGGTCAGCCTGGTCGGCGTGGCCTTCGCCTTGCTGGCGATGTCCTACGCGGCATATCTGGTGGCCGACTACCTGTTTTCTGGAAATCCCGTTTCAGGCTGGACGACTATCGTCACCGCAGTGCTGTTCTTTGCCGGCGTGAATTTGATTTCGCTCGGCGTAGTGGGCGAATACGTCGCGCGGATTTTCGACGAGGTCAAAGGACGGCCGCTATATGTCGTGCGCCGCCGTCAGGGCAGGCGCGCCGACAGCGGCACCCGGTCCAACTGACGCTTGCGGCGAGGCCTGGCGGCCCGGCTGCGATAACCATCGACTCGTCAGACCGTCGGCCTGCGGAACGCCCACAGGCGGCTGGCGACGAACGTGGCTAACGCCAGACCAATCAATATCAATGCCAGCAATACGTCATAGCGGACGTTGGTGGTGTGCAGCAGCAGAGCATAGGCAGATTCGTTGATCAAAAAGCCCGCCGCTGAAATGAAAAAGAAACGGCGGATGGCTATGGTCCAGGGTATTTGGGCATGTTTGAACGTAAGCCGATAGTGGCCGGCGAAGGACACGACGAAGGCAACCAGCCAGCCGATCAGGTTGGCGGCCAGCGGCGGCAGGGCGAAAGCTTCGACGCAGCCGACGGCAACCGCCCAATGGGTTGCGGCCGCCGCGCATCCAACGGCGACAAACAGGCTGATTTGATGAAGCAAGGCGCGCATGAGTGCCGACGTGAAGTGGGATTTCCAGGAATTTCGATGAGCAAACGAGTCATAGTCTGCGGCGACGATTTTGGCATGAATGCCGACATCGATGAAGGCATGATCGCGCTGGCGGACATGGGGCGCATCAGCGCAGTCAGCTGCCTGTCGCTGGGTCCCACCTTTGCGGACAACGCCGCGCGGCTTGGTGCGCGCAACATCGATATCGGCTTGCACGTGAACCTGTCGGAAGCGCTGGACGCGCGCGCCGAGCCCATGCCGTCCTTGAGCAAACTCATCGTCAGCGCTTATACGGGCCGGTTGGATCTGAATTGGGTGCGTACGCAATTGAACAGCCAGTTCGATGCCTTCGAAGCGGCGTTTGGGCGCGCGCCGGATTACATCGATGGCCATCAGCACGTGCATCAGTTGCCGGGCGTGCGTGACCTGGTGCTGGCCCAATTGAAGCAGCGATTTGGCGATCATCGTCCTTGGTTGCGCCAGACCGCGCCCGGCATGCTCAGTGGCATTCCGATGAAGGAATCGATCAAGGCGCGCATCATCGGCGCGCTGGGATCGGGGGCGCTCGCGCGCCAGGCAAGCCGTGACGGCTTGCGCACCAATCGCCGGTTGCTGGGCGTGTATGGATTCGACGGCGGCAAGCGGCGCTATGCCGATCTGCTGCAGAACTGGTTGTTCAACGCGCGTGATGGCGACCTGCTGATGTGCCACCCGGCGATGAACGGCCAGGAAGGCAATGCGATGTCGCGCCAACGCCGCGCCGAGTTCGACGTGTTGGCAAGCCCCAAGCTGGGCGATTGGATGAGCGCCAACGGCGTGCGCGTATCGCGGCTGGCCGCGCACTGAGCGCTTGCGGGGCTCCGATCAGCCGGGCGCGGCGCCGCCCCGGGTCAGGTTCTCCAGCAGCCACGCGCCTGCCGGCCCCAGCGAGCGGCGTGTAGACCAGACCGCGTCGACGCGTATGTGTCGGGGCCATCCCGGCACCGTCAATTCCACCAGTTGATCACGGCCAAAGCGCTGGACCATCCAGCGGGGCAATTCCGTCCAGCCGAATCCCAGGCTGGCCATCTCAAGCAGCATCAGATAACCGGGCGCCGACCACGTTGCGTGCGGCGGCGCTGTGTCCTTGTCGTCCAGTTCAAAGGTGCTCAAGCGCAATTCGCGCTGGGTCTTGAGTTCGTCGTTGCTGACGTTCGGGCGGTCGGCCAGCGGGTGGGAGCGCCCCACGCACAACACGATTTCGGACAGCTCGGGCAGCGTCGCGTGCGCGACATCGGGCGGATAGACATCCTGCGCGGCCATCAGGCCCAGATGCGCGCGGCCCTGCTGCACCAGCGCCACCACGTCTTCGTATTCCGCGATCAGGCATTCGAAGCGCAGCGCCGGGTAGCGCTGGTCGATCTGACTGAGCATGTTTTCGAAGGTCTTGGACTGGAAGGTGTCGGACAGCACGACGGTCAGCCGGGGCTCCAGCCCGTCAGCCAGCTGGTTCGCGCTGCGGTTGAAGCGATCGTTGGCGGCCAGCACTTGCAGCGCCTGGCCTAGAAGGACCTGGCCTGCTTCGGTCAGGGCCGGTTGCCGCTGGCTCCGGTTAAAGAGCGCAACATTCAGGTCCACTTCGAGGTTGGCGATGGTTTCGCTGATGGTGGATTGGCTTTTGCCCAGTTTTCGAGCAGCGGCCGAAAACGAGCCTTCTGAGGCGACCTGGGCGAACGCAGCCAGGGATTCGAGCGAGTGGCGCATGGTTGTATCGGGATTTCCGATGGATAGTATCTTTATCGTAACGGAAATATCCGCGAAAATTGCCTCCGTTCCGTAAATCGACCGCAGGCGGGTCATGCAAGCCACCAACACCCCATCCCAAAAGCCGCAAGTCACCAAGACGCTCAAAGAGCGTTTTTTTCACGCGTTCCTGTTTGAAATCCTGGCCATCGGCCTGTGCGCCCCGGCAGCCGCCTGGGCCATGGGCAAATCGCTGTTCGAAATGGGCGTGCTGACCGCCGTGATCGCCTGGATCGCGCTGGTCTGGAACATGATCTACAACGCGGGCTTTGACCGCCTTCAAAACCGCCTGGGTTTCACCCGCACCATGCGCATGCGCGTCGTGCACGCGTTCGGCTTCGAGCTGGGCCTGATCCTGATCGTGATTCCGCTGGCGGCGTGGTGGCTCGACATCAGCCTGTGGGAAGCCTTTGTGCTGGACATCGCGCTGGTGCTGTTCTATCTGCCCTATGCGTTCCTGTACAACCTGGCCTACGACCGCTCACGTCCGCGCGTCATCGCCTGGCTGGGCCGTGGCAAGGCGCAAGCCGCGCCGACGGCTGCGGCCCCCGCCGCTGCGTCAGGCGCTACGCGTCAATCACCTTGCGCGTGAACATTTCCAGATAGTCCATCAACGAATCGGCGCCTTTGATGGCGTCGGCTTCGTTGCCGGTGGCAATGCCCTGCGCCATCAGCATATGGCGGCGCGCGCCTTCGGCGATATCGCCTTCGTGTTGATAGGCGTACCAGAACCGGCGGCATTGGATGATCAGCGGTTCCACGGCATTGACGGCCGACACATTGCGGCACGCCAAGTGACAGACGTGGTCCAGCAACTGGTCCGCCTGCATGTAGTCATCAAGGTCGCCGCCTTCAGCGGCGCGGATCATCTGCGCCGCGCATTCCACGATCTGCGCGCGTTGCGCGGGCGTGGCGCGGCGCGCGGCGCTGGCGGCAATCAACTGTTCCAGCGCGCGCCGAGTCTGGATCAGGTCCATGTGGTCCGCCAGCTGGATCATCGAAACACGCAGCCCGCGCCGAGGCTCCTGGCGGATCAGGCCGGCCGCCACCATGCGCAGCAATGCTTCGCGCAGGGGCGTGCGCCCCAGGCCGGTTTTCTCGACCAGTTCCGCTTCGACGACCGCGCTGCCAGGCTGCAACTGCAACGTGGCGATCATGCTTTCGATCTGGTCGTAGGCGACGTCAGCGGCGCGTCGTTTGGGTTCTGCTCCTGCCATCAATTATTGTTTTCCTTCGTTTTGCGCCACTGCGTGTAGGCCAGCCATTCGCCGACGAACCCGCGTCGGAAGAACGACACGCACAACACGAAAATCAGCCCGATGACGATGGTGACGACATCGCCCAGGGTGGCAAGATAATTCTGCAAGCTGACGACCAGCGTCGCGCCGACAACCGGGCCCCACACTGTGCCGATACCCCCCAGAAGCGTCATCAGCAGGACTTCGGTGGAGGTGGCCAGAGACACGTCGTTCAAGGCCACCAATTGCAGCACCAGCGCCTTCAGGGATCCGGCCAGCCCGGCAACCGAGGCTGACAGTACAAACGCCAGCAGCTTGCACCGATCCGTATCGTAACCTAGCGAAATGGCGCGCGGCGCGTTGTCCCGGATCGTCTTGAGCACCTGTCCGAAAGGCGAATGGATCACCCGGTAGACAAAAAGAAATCCCAGCACGAAGACGCCCAGCGTGAAGTAATACATATTGGTGTCCACGCTCAGGTCCACCAGCCCCAGGAACTTGCCTCGGGCTATGCCCTGCATGCCATCCTCGCCACGTGTCCAGCCGACCTGCACCGCCATGAAGTACGCCACCTGCGACAGCGCAAGCGTGATCATCGCGAAGTAGATGCCCGTGCGCCGGATGGCCAGCCAGCCGATCGCATAACCGATGGCGGCCGCCATCGCCACGCCGCAGACAATCGCGATTTCAGGCGGCAGGCCGCGAGCGCCGAACAGAATCATCATCTCGCCCGTGGCGTAGCCGGCCCAGCCAAAGAAAGCGGCGTGGCCGAAAGACACCAGCCCGGTAAATCCCGTCAGCAGATTGAAGGCCAGCGCGAACAGCGCGAAGCACAGCACCTTCATGACGAAGACCGGGTACACCACCTGCGGAAAGAAGGGCACGAACAGGGCGGGAACCAGCAGCAAGGCCAGGATCCGAATGGAAAAAGGAATGCGCGACACCTTATTTCTCCTTGCCAAACAGACCCGCAGGGCGCATCAGCAGCACGACGGCCATCACGATGAACACGACGACGGTGGACGCTTCGGGATAGAACACCTTGGTCAGCCCTTCCAGCAGACCCAGCGCCAGGCCGGTGACGATGGCGCCCATGATCGAACCCAGGCCCCCGATCACCACCACGGCGAACACGATGTTCAACAGGTTGGACCCCATCAACGGGTTGATCTGCATGACGGGCGCGGCGAGCACGCCCGCCACGCCCGCCAGCGCCACGCCGAAACCGTAGGTCAGGGTGATCATCACGGGTACGTTCACGCCGAACGCCTGCAGCAGCTTCGGGTTTTCGGTGCCTGCTCGCAGCATGGCGCCCAGGCGCGTCCGCTCGAACAGGTACCAGGTGGCGATGCACAACGTCAGCGAGGCCACCACCACGAAGCCGCGATAGGCCGGCAGGAACATGAAGCCCAGGTCGAAGCCGCCTTGCAGGATTTCGGGCGGCTCGTAGCCCACTCCCGATATGCCGTAGAAGTAGCGGAATCCGCCCTCCATCATCAGCGCGATGCCGAAGGTCAGCAGCAGGCCATACAGGTGGTCCAGGTGATACAGGCGCTTGAGCAAGGTCTTTTCAATCACCACGCCGACCGCGCCCACCAATAGCGGCGCCAGGATCAGCGCGGCCCAGAAGTTGATCTGCACGCCGGGACCGAGCAACTGGGGCAACTGAGTGAAGCCGATCCATGCCAGGAACGCCGCCATCATGAACTGCGCGCCGTGCGTGAAGTTGACGATGTTGAGCAGGCCGAAAATGATGGCCAGCCCCATGCTCAAAATGGCGTAGAAGCAGCCGTTGATCAGCCCGACCAGCAACTGGGCCAGGAGGGCGGGTAGCGAGATGTCGAACATGGCGTCGTGGGCTTAGGACTTGTTCAGCGGGCAGGCGGCCTGGGGCTTGGGGAACACGTCTTCGCCCTTGAGCACCGACTTCACGTTGTAGTAGTCCCACGGAGCCTTGGACTCTGCGGGCGTCTTCACCTGCAAGAGCAGCATGTCGTGCACCAATGCGCCGTCGGCGCGCAGGTGGCCATTACGGATGACGGCATCGTTGATCGTCATCTCGCGCAGCTTGGCCATCACGGCGGGCGCCTCGTCGGTGCCGGCGGCCTCGATTGCCTTCAGGTAGGACAGGGTGGCGGAATACACGCCGGCCTGCGAGGCCGTGGGCATCTTCTTGGCCTTCTCGAAGAACTTCTTGGCCCACGCGCGCGAGGCGTCGTCGTAGTCCCAATAGAACGCTTCGGTCAGGTACATGCCCTGCGCCTTGGGCAGGCCCATGCTGTGCACGTCCGAGATGTACGTGAGCAGCGGCGCCACGATCTGCTTCTTGTTGATGCCGAATTCATTTGCCTGCTTGACGGCATTGACGGTGTCGTTGCCGGCGTTGGCCAGCGCGATGACGTCGGCTTTCGATGCCTGGGCCTTCAGCAGGAACGATGAAAAGTCATTGCCCGGGAACGGGTGGCGCGATACGCCCACGACCGTGCCGCCGTTTTCCTTGATGACTTCCGTGGCGTCTTTTTCCAGCGAGTGGCCGAAGGTGTAGTCGGCGGTGATGAAGTACCAGGTCTTCTTGCCTTCCTGCACCAGCGCACGCGCGGTGCCAGCGGCCAGCGCGTAGGTGTTGGTGGTCCATTGCGCATTCAGCGGCGAACATTTTTCGCCCAGGATGGCGGTGGACAGGCCGGCCGACGGCATCGTCACGCGGTTCTTCTGCTTGGCGATTTCCATCACGGCCAGCGCGGTGGAGGCAGTGGGAAAGTCGGTGATCATGTCGACCTTGCCCTGGTCAAACCATTCACGCGCCAGGTTGGCGGCCACGTCGGGTTTGTTCTGGTGGTCCGCCGCGACCACTTCCACGGGCTTGCCCAGCACTTTGTTGCCCATCTCTTCGGCGGCCAGGCGGGCGGCAATCACCGAGCCGTTGCCGGCCAGGTCGGAATACACGCCCGACAGGTCGGTCAGTACGCCGACCTTGACGACATCGTCGCTGATCTTGGCCTGGGCTTGGGCGGCGCCGGCGACACCCAGGGTAAGCAACGCTGCTGCGATTCGGTTCAATTTCATCTGACTACGCTCCGTGTAGGAAGGGCACTGCGGTCGGAAGGAATGCGGCGGAAATTTCAAATGCCGAGCAAGGTGTTCAGCTTGTCCTGCGAGTGCTGGACCTCGGCGCGGTCGATGACGGCAACCACCTGGCCGTGCTCGATGACGTAATGGCGGTCAGCCAGGTGCTGGGCGAAGCGGAAGTTCTGCTCGACCAGCACGGTGGTGTAGCCGCGCTCTTTCAGTTGCCGGATCACGCGGCCGAGCGACTGCACGATCACAGGCGCCAGACCCTCGGTGATTTCGTCCAGCAACAGCAAGCGGGCGCCGGTGCGCAGGATGCGCGCCATCGCCAGCATCTGCTGTTCGCCGCCTGACAGGCGCGTGCCGGGACTCTGCGCGCGCTCTTTCAGGTTGGGGAACATCGTGTAGATCTCCTCTACCGACATGCCTTGCGGCCCCACCGAGGGCAGCAGCATGAGGTTTTCCTCCGCCGTCAGCGACGCGTAGATGCCGCGTTCTTCAGGGCAATAACCGATGCCCCGCCGCGCGATCTTGTGAGTGGGCATGCCCACCGTTTCTTGCCCTTGCACCTTGATGGAGCCGCTGCGGCGTCCCACCAGGCCCAGGATGGATTTCAGCGTCGAGCTGCGGCCCGCGCCATTGCGACCCAGCAAGGTCACGCATTCGCCGGGCTTCACGTCCAGGTCGATGCCATGCAGGATGTGCGATTCGCCATACCAGGCGTGCAGATTGCGGATCTCGAGCATGTTCTCGCCGCCGCTGGAAGCGCTGGCCACGGTCTTATTCATCGTCGGCTCCCATGTAGGCCTCGCGTACTGCCGGGTTCAAGGACACGGTCGCGTAGGGGCCTTCGGCCAGGATCTCGCCGCGTTGCAGGACGGTGATGGTGTCGGAAATGTCCGCCACCACTTTCATGTTGTGTTCGACCATCAGGATGGTGCGGCCAGCCGACACCTGCTTGATCAGATGCTTGATGCGGTCCACATCTTCGTGGCCCATGCCTTGCGTGGGTTCGTCCAGAAGCAGCAGCTCGGGCTCCAGCGCCAGCGTGGTGGCGATTTCCAACGTGCGCTTGCGGCCATAAGGCAGGTCGCCAGCAGCGACGTCGAGGTGCGTGCGCAGGCCCACCTGATCCAGCAATTCCTCGACGCGGTGATGCAGGCTCTCCAGCGTGCGTTCCGATCGCCAGAAGCAATAGTCAACGCCCAGCTTGCGTTGCAGGGCGACGCGCACGTTCTCGCGCACCGACAGTTGCGGGAATACAGCGGATATCTGAAATGAACGCACGATGCCACGCCGCGCGGTCTGAGCCGGGCGCTCGGCCGTGATGTCCACGCCGTCGTACAGGATCTCGCCGCGCGTGGGGATGTGGAACTTCGTGAGCAGATTGAAGAACGTCGTCTTGCCCGCGCCGTTCGGGCCGATCAGCGCGTGGATGGCGCCGCGCCGCACGCTCAGGTCGACGTTGTTGACCGCCACGAAGCCCCGGAATTCCTTGGTCAGGCCACGGGTCTGAAGGATGATGTCGCTTTGCATGGTGTCCGAAGGGCGTGCGTGGAGGCGGCCCCGGACGCCGCGCGGCATTCCGGGGATCGTGCGGCGCGTGGCCGTCTTAGGTCGATTGGTACGCTTTGGGGCGCTTGGCGATGGCGGCCTGGATGATGGCGGTGCAGCGTTCGCGTTCCGCGCCGACCAGCGGCAGGCGCGGCCTGCGTACGTGCTCGTTGCCGACGCCGGCCAGGGTCTCGGCCAGTTTGATGTTCTGCACCAGCTTGGTGGAGACATCCAGGTGCAGCAGCGGCGTGAACCACTGGTACAGCGCCAGCGCTTCGTCCCACTTGCCGGCCTGCATCAGGTCGTACAGCGCCACGGTTTCACGCGGGAACGCCGTGACCAGACCCGCCAGCAGCCCATCGGCGCCCAGCGCCAGCGCTTCGAACGACAGGTCGTCCACGCCGATGAACAACTGGTAGCGCGTGCCCAGCGCGTTGCGCAGGTCGGTCAGGCGTCGGATGTCGTCGCTGCTTTCCTTGATGGCGACCAGCCACGGGCAATCGGCCAGTTCGACCATGTGCTCGGGTTTCAGATCGACCCGGTACGCGACGGGGTTGTTGTAGATCATGCAGGGCTTCTGCGCGGCTTCGGCCATGGTGCGGATGCTTTGCATCGCTTCGCGCGCGTCCGCTACGTAGATCAGCGAGGGCATCAGCATGAAGCCATCCACGCCCAGTTCGACTGCGGCCTTGATGAAACGCAGCGCCTCGCGGGTGCTGGTCTCGGACACGTTGGCCAGCACCGGGATACGGCCCGCGCTGACTTCGACGGCGCACTTTGTGACGGCCAGTTTTTCTTCAAGGGTGAGGGTGCTGGCTTCGCCCAGCGAACCGCAGGTGACCAGGCCATGGACCCCGTTGTCGATCAGGAAGCCGAAATGCTTGCGCATCGCTTCGAAGTCTAGGCTTTCGTCGTCGTGGAACTTGCTGGTGACGGCAGGATATACGCCCTGCCAACGCACGTTATTCAACTGGCTTCTCCTGAAGATGCCGTCGCTTCAAGGGAGCGGCGAACAGGAGCAAAGTCTAATATTCGTTAAATATATTTAGTAGATATTTTTATATGGGAGTTTCCCGAGAGCGGGTTTTCCCGGCGAATCCGTTTGGGCGGCAAGGTGTGGCGGCGACGCGCTCAGGCAAGCGGCGCGTCAGCCTGCTTTGCGAGAGTAGGCGCGGGTTGCGTCCTGCATGAAGGTTTTGACGGCCGCGTCGTATTGCGGGCCGCTGCGGAAGGCGCCCGAGTGCGACGCGCCTTCGATCTTGACCAGCCGTTTGAGCTCGGGCGCGACGTTGCGTGCGGCGGCGAACAGTTCGTCGCTCATGGTGTGCGGCACGACGCGGTCGGCGGTGCCGTGCATGAAAAGCATCGGCGTGTGCAGGCGAGCCAGCTTGTCCACCGAATCGAAGGGTTGCGTCACCAGCAAGCCCGCGCCCGGCACCTTGCCCCAGCGCAGCGTGCCCAGCATCGCGCCGATGCTGGTGAAGCTGGACTCCACGATCAGGCCGGCAAAATCTGGCTGTTCGGGCCGGGCCGCCAGGTCGATGGCGATGGCGCCGCCCAGGCTATGGCCGTAGATGAAGCGGCGTGCGGGGTCGGGTTGCAGTCGGGCAAGCTCGTTCAAACCGGCCATGGCGTCTTCCAGCGCGCTTTCTTCCGAGGGCAAACGCGGGGTCGATGCGCCAAAACCGCGATAGTCGATGGCCAGCACCGAATAGCCCATGCGCGTCCAGCCGTCGATACGGAAGGCGCTGCCGTTAAGGTTCCAGCGCGCGCCGTGCAGGTAGAGCACGGTGGGCGCGCCGGCCTTCGGGCTTTGCCAATACCAGGTGCGTATCTTGTCGCCGTTGGCCAGTTTCAGGTCGTAGACCTCGGTGCCGGCGGCGGGTTCGCGCCACCACGTCTGCGGTTCGGACTGCGGCGCGAAGATCGTTTGCCGCTGCCAGGAATCCAGCTGCGAGCAGCCCACCACGCTGGCGGCGGCCAGCAGGGCGGCGATGAACAGACGGCGGGGAGAAAATCGGGGCAGGGCGGGCATGAAAAATATGACCGGGGTCGGGCCGGTGGGTTCCGCCGTCAGCATACTCCCCGACGCGCGCCCCGCGTCAACGTGCGGTGCCGAGCGCGGGGGCGAGCGTCAATGCAGCAGGTCGAGCGCCACCGGATACAGCGACGCCACAAGCAGCAGCGCCATGCCCACATTGAAAGCGCGTACCGCCCAGGGCTTGTGCAGCACGCGGCGCAGCGCCGTGCCAAACGTGACCCACACACCAATGCTGGGCAGGTTGACCACGCCGCACACGATGGTGGCGATGACCAGGTTGGCGAAGAACCCGTTCTGCGGGGTATAGGTCGCCACGACGCCCACCGCCATGACCCAGGCCTTGGGATTGACCCACTGAAACGCGGCGGCCTGCAAGAACGTGAAGGGTTTGCCACGCGCCTCGCCATCTTCCATATCGCCTGAATTGGCGATCTTCCACGCGAGATAAAGCAGATAGGCGGCGCCGGCGTACTTCAGCACGGTATAGAGTCCCGGCACCTGCTGAAACACCGAGCCCAGGCCGACGCCCACCAGGAAGATCATCAAGGTGAAGCCCAGGTTCACGCCCAGCAGGTGCGGCAGGCTGCGGCGAAATCCGAAGTTCAGGCCGGACGAAGCCAGCATTACGTTGTTGGGCCCCGGCGTGATCGAGCTGACCAGCGCGAACAGGGCCAGCGGGCCCAGCAGCGACGCGGACGCCAGGGGCACGTCGGCCCAATTGGTCGGGAACAGATTCATTTTTTGGTCCTCACGATGGCACGGCGTCCGCCGGCGATAACGGCGATCACGGCCAAGGCGAACACGAATGTCGACGCCTCCACCGCTTCGCCAAACAACAATGCGGCCGCCACGACAGTCAGGAACGGTTGCAACAACTGCACTTGGCCGACTCGGGCAATGCCGCCCACGGCCAGGCCGCGATACCAGGCGAAGAATCCAAGAAACATAGATCCGAACGCCAGATACGCACAAGCAGATACGACGGTGGCGCTGGGCCAATGCGCCTGCACGGCCATCCATCCCACCGGCGCGGCCACCACGGGTGCGCTGATCGCCAAGGCCCAGCAGATCGTGCGCGAGCCGCCCAACGTACGCGCCGCGCGTCCGCCTTCCGCGTAACCCATGCCGCCCAATACGACGGCCAGCAGCAGCCACAGATAGCCGGTGCTCAAGGTGCCGTTGCCCTGGCGCAGCGCAAAGGCCGTTACCAGTACCGCGCCAGCCACGGCCCATGCCCAAAAGCTGGCGGAGGGCCGCTCGCCGCTGCGCAGCGCGGCGAATGCGGCAGTGGACAGCGGCAGCAAGCCGTTGAAGACGGCGCCCTGCGCCGACGGCACGGTTTGCATCGCCAGGGACGAAGCCAGCGGCCAACCGACCACAATGCCCAGCGCGGCAAGAATGACTCCCGGCCATTCCTGGCGGTTCGGACGCCGGCTGCGCGTTACGACGAGCAGGACCACGGCCGGCACCGCAGCCACCAATGCCCGCCCCAGCCCCACCAGCAGCGGCGCCAGTTCAGCCACCGCGAGATGCGTCATGGGCAGCGTCAGTGAAAAGACCAGTACGCCCAGGAAGCCATACCCGTAGCCCTCCCAGACAGGGGGCGGCGCGGCGGGCGCCGTCTGGGCGGAAGGGTAGAGCGCGGAGCGGGACATGAGAGGTGCCAGAGAGATGCTGAAAGGCTGGGACGGGTGGAAGACCTGTTGCGGCCACGCCGTATTGCTGTCACTCTACGCATAGTTATCGGTACAGTACCGGTACACTTTGGCAGATCACTTTAATCACTGGCCTGGTCAAATCCCCATGACAGTTGCTCCTCCCCCCGCTTCTTCGCTGCCTTGGCTGCCCGTCCGGCAGGCCGACGCCTCCTTGGTTACGCAGTTGGCCGACGGTTTGGCCCGGCGCATTGACGAACAAGGGCTGCGCCCGGGCACGCGACTGCCTTCCATCCGCAAGATGGCCGAACAGTCCGGCGTCAGCCGCTTCACCGTGGTCGAGGCTTACGATCGCCTGGTAGCACGCGGGCTGGTGCAATCGCGGCGTGGCGCGGGCTTTTTCGTGCGTGCCCGCAGTGGCCCCCTGGCAGCGGTGGCTGCCCCACCGGCCGCCTCGCTCGCGCCGCCCGCGCGCATCGATATCGCCTGGCTGCTGCGCAGCATGTTCCGCGAAACCAGCTCTCTGGGCATGCCTGGCGGGGCGGGCTTGCTGCCGGCCGACTGGCTCGACCCGGAAATGGTGGCCGGCGCGGTGCGCGCGGTGGGCCGGTCGGTGCGTGCGAACCTAGTCAGCTACGGGCACCCGCAAGGGTTTGCACCGCTGCGCCAGCAGATCGCGGCGTCCTTGCAGAACGATGGCGTGCCCGCCCACCCCGAATTGAACCTGTTGACCACGAACGGCGTCACGCACGGGCTGGACCTGATCGCGCGGCATTTCGTCAAGCCGGGCGATACCGTCCTGGTGGAAGACCCCGCGTGGTTCGTCATCTTCGGCAGATTGGCGGCCTTTGGCGCACGGCTGATTGGCGTGCCGCGCGGGCCGGACGGCCCCGACATCGCCCGGTTGGAGCAGATGGCGGCCGAGCACAAGCCCAAGCTTTTCATCATCAACAGCGCCGTGCACAATCCCACCGGCCACACGCTGACGGCCGGTGTGGCGTACGACATCCTGCGCATCGCGGAACGGCACGACTTCATGGTGGTGGAAGACGACACCTATGGCGAATTGCACCCCGGTGGCGCGATGAAGCTGGCCGTGCTCGACAGACTGAACCGAGTCATCCTGGTCAGCGGCTATTCCAAGATGCTGGCCGCCAGCCTGCGCGTGGGCTATGTCGCGGCCAATTCCGACATCCTGCAAAAACTGGCCGACCTGAAAATGCTGGCGGGCCTGACTTCGCCGGAGCTGGGCGAACGCGTGATCCATCGGGTGCTGATGGAAGGGCAGTACCGCCGCCACATCGAGCGCGTGCGCGCCCGGGTGGACGAGGCGCGTCAACGCTGCCTGAAAGGCCTGCTGAAGCTGGGCCTGACGGTGCCGCATGAACCCAACGCGGGCATGTTCGTCTGGGCCGATTGCGGACGCGATAGCGAGGTGCTGGCGCGCGAGGCCGCCGACCAGGGCATGCTGTTGGCGCCGGGCACGCTTTTCTCGCCTTCGCAGGCGCCGTCAACCATGCTGCGCTTTTCGGTGTCCATCGCCGATGACCGCGGCATCTGGACCCAATTGGAAAAACTCTTCGCGCAAAACGGCTCCTACAATCAATAATATGCAGCTATCTATCTGAAGGAACCGCCATGTCCGCACCCATCAAGCCCCTGACCGAAAATTTTGCCGTTGCGCCGCAACTCGGCCCCGACGACATGGCCGATGTCGCCGCCGCCGGCTATAAAAGCGTCATCATCAATCGCCCCGATTTCGAGGGTGGCCCGGATCAACCCACCGCCGCCGACGTATCCAAGGCTGCCGAAGCTGCCGGCCTGAAGGTCGAATACCAGCCCGTCGTGGGCAGCGCCATGACCGTGTCTGACGTGGTGCGCTTCGCCGAATTGCTCAAGACGCTGCCGGCCCCCGTGCTGGCATACTGCCGCACCGGCACGCGCTGCACCAACTTGTACGCCGCATCCCAACAACTGGGCTGACGCCCGGCTTGACGCGCATCAAGCCTGCTGGGTTCCCTTGATGTGAACCTGGCGGCTTTCCGGTAGCATAAAGATTCCTCTCAAACAGGAGCAGGCAAGATGTTCAAGAAGATCCTGATTCCCACCGACGGTTCGCCCCTGTCGGCCCAAGCTGCCAACGCCGGCATTTGCTTTGCTCGTTCGGTCGGCGCTGAAGTCGTCGCGCTGTACGTGACCCAACCGTTCGCGGCCACCATCGGTTTTGACGGCATGGCCGCTGCGTACGCCATCACCGACGAAGATTACGAGAAGGCATCGGCCGAGCAAGCCGACAAGTACCTCAAGCAGATCACCGATCGCGCCGATACCGCTGGCGTCAAATCCGAATCGCGCGCCGTCTCCAACTTCAACGTGGCCGACGGCATCGTGCAAGCGGCCTCCGACGCGGGTTGCGACCTGATCTTCATCGGCAGCCACGGCCGCAGCGGCCTGTCGCGCTTGCTGCTGGGCAGCGTCACCGCCAAGGTGCTGTCGCTGGCCACCACCGCCGTGCTGGTGTATCGCGTGAAGGAAGAAAAGAAGTAAGCACCATCTGCGTGCTTACCCCGCGCCGCCGCTGGTTGCGCGCTGCGCCGAAGCCCCTCTTTTCGAGGGGCTTTTTTTTTCGTCCGCCCCATCCGCACGGCGCCGCCACGAAAGCGCTTGCGGCCGCGCCGCGCGTGAATCCTTATGGGCCGTAGTGGCAAAGCTTGAAAGTTGACGCGCCGCGCGTAATATTTACGCATCAGCGCGGGCGCAGTTACGCATTACCCCTTAGAAACGCGGCATGGCGCCCGCCGCGGCAGCGCCCGGTCGGGCTTGCCGTATTGCCCAGTAGTTCCCTGCAAGGAAGAGGCCATGACCCGCAAGACTCGTATCGAGCTTTACCGCAATATCGGCATCAGCGCCCATATCGACGCGGGCAAAACGACGACCACCGAGCGCATCCTCTTCTATACCGGCATCACTCACAAGATCGGCGAGGTCCATGACGGCGCCGCCGTGATGGACTGGATGGAGCAAGAGCAGGAACGCGGCATCACCATTACGTCGGCTGCAACCACCGCCTTCTGGAAGGGCATGGCGGGAAATTATCCCGAGCACCGCATCAACATCATCGACACCCCGGGCCACGTGGATTTCACCATCGAGGTCGAACGCTCCATGCGCGTGCTGGACGGCGCGGTGATGGTGTACGACGCGGTGGGTGGCGTGCAGCCGCAGTCCGAAACGGTCTGGCGTCAGGCCAACAAGTACAAGGTGCCGCGCCTGGCGTTCGTGAACAAGATGGACCGGGTGGGCGCGGATTTCCTGCGCGTGCAACGCCAGATCGCCGAGCGCCTGAAAGGCGACGCCGTGCCGATCCAGTTGCCCGTGGGCGCCGAAGACCATTTCGAAGGCGTGATCGACCTGGTCAAAATGAAGGCCATCATCTGGGATGACGCCAGCCAGGGTGTGAAGTTCCAATACGAAGACATCCCCGCCGCCATGCAGGCCGAGGCGCAGAAGTGGCACGACAAAATGGTCGAGAAGGCCGCTGAGGCCAACGAAACGCTGCTTGAAAAGTATCTGTCGGGCGAGACCCTGACCGAAGACGAAATCAAGCAGGGCTTGCGCGCGCGCACCATCGCCAACGAAATCGTGCCCATGCTGTGTGGCAGCGCGTTCAAGAACAAGGGCGTGCAAGCCATGCTGGACGCCGTCATCGACTACATGCCGTCGCCTGTGGACGTGCCCGCCATCAAGGGGCATGACGAGCGCGACCGCGAAATTGAACGTCATCCGGCAGACAACGAACCGTTTTCGGCGCTGGCTTTCAAGATCATGACCGACCCCTTCGTGGGCCAGTTGGTGTTTTTCCGCGTCTATTCGGGCGTGGTGAAGTCGGGCGATTCTGTCTACAACCCGATCAAGGGCAAGAAAGAACGCCTGGGCCGCATCCTGCAGATGCATGCCAACGAACGGCGCGAAATCACCGAGGTGTACGCGGGCGACATCGCGGCGGCGGTCGGCATCAAGGATGTCACGACCGGCGATACGCTGACCGATCCCGCCCACATCATCGTGCTGGAACGCATGGTCTTTCCCGAACCCGTGATCTCGCAGGCGGTGGAACCCAAGACCAAGGCCGACCAGGAAAAGATGGGCATCGCGCTCAACCGGCTGGCGCAGGAAGATCCTTCGTTCCGCGTGCGCACGGACGAGGAATCAGGCCAGACCATCATTTCAGGCATGGGCGAGCTGCACCTGGAAATCCTGGTCGACCGCATGAAGCGCGAGTTCAATGTGGAAGCTACCGTCGGCAAGCCGCAGGTGGCCTACCGCGAAACCATCCGCAAGGCTTGCGACGAAGTCGAAGGCAAGTTCGTCAAGCAATCGGGCGGCCGCGGTCAGTACGGGCACGTGGTGCTCAAGCTTGAGCCTCAGGAACCGGGCAAGGGCTATGAGTTCGTCGACGCCATCAAGGGCGGCGTGGTGCCGCGCGAGTTCATCCCGGCAGTCGACAAGGGCATCCGCGAATCGCTGAACGCCGGCGTGCTGGCGGGCTATCCGGTGGTGGACGTGAAGGCGACGCTGTTCTTCGGTTCCTACCACGACGTGGACTCGAACGAGAACGCGTTCAAGATGGCGGGGTCGATGGCGTTCAAGGAAGGGATGCGCCGCGCCGACCCCGTGCTGCTTGAGCCGATGATGCAGGTCGAGGTGGAAACCCCAGAAGACTTCACCGGCAACGTGATGGGCGACCTGTCCTCGCGGCGCGGCATGGTGCAGGGCATGGAAGACATCGCGGGCGGGGGCGGCAAGGTGGTGCGCGCCGAAGTGCCGCTGGCCGAGATGTTCGGCTATTCCACGTCATTGCGGTCTTTGACGCAGGGGCGCGCGACCTACACGATGGAGTTCAAGCACTACGCCGAAGCGCCGCGCCAGGTGGCGCAGGAAATCATCGCGGCTCAGGGCGCGGCCCGCTGAGGCTGCCGGGCCAGCGCGCGGCGGGCGGATGCCGGCGCGCGTTGGCCCTCAACCGCCGATGAATTCCTGGATCGCGCCATTGAACGCGCGCGGGTTGCCCAGGTTCATGCCGTGCGACGATCCCACCACCGTCACGCGCTGCGCGTGCGGCAGCCATTCGGACAAGGCGTCCAGGACAGCGGGATAGGGGGCGGGGCTCAGTGCTCCGCCGATCAGCAGCGTCGGCATCTTCAGCGTGGCGATCTGCCTGGGCGTCAGCGCTTCGGGCTTTTCGTCGGCCTGGCCGAACAGCGTGCCGACGTTGTCGCGCACCATCTCCTTGAACCAAGGCACCATGCGCTGCCAGGTGTTGGGCCCCGTCACGGTGTCCACGAACAGGGCCAAGCCTTCTTCGACATCACCTTGGCGTATCAGCGACAGCGCGCGTTGGCGAAAGCCGCCGCGAGCGTCGTCACTGCCCGGCAGAGGCAGGCCGGGGTCGGCCAGGGTCAGGCTGCGCACGGCGTCGGGCTGGGTCAATGCCGCTTCCAGCACCACGCGGCCGCCTCGCGAATGGCCTACCAGATGGGCAGGGCCGCCCGCCACGGTGTCGACGAATTCGAGGACATCGGCAGCGTGCTGCTCGATGGAAAAACCATCGCCTTCGCCATCCCAGGATTCCGGCCAGTAGCGGCGCAGGCAAACCGCCAGCACTCGAAATGAACTACCCAGCGGCGCCATCTGGGATTTCCAGTAGCGACAGTCGGACAACGATCCATGCACCAGCACCAGCGGCGTGCCGCTGCCATATTCGGTGTAGGACATGGCGTAGCCGCCAACAAGGGCGGTTTGCAAGGGAAGGACGGGTTCGGAACGCATGAGGACGCAAAGCAAAAAGCCAGGTCCGCATTCTAGCCCGCGCCCTGGCCTCACCCATCGCGGGCGCCGCTGATAAACTCATCCTCGGTTTTTCGCACGCAGCGTTTGCCGCGCTGCGGCCCTTATTCCATGGAGTCCGTCACGATGTCCCCCGAGTCTCTTGCCGCCTTGCCCGAATCTGCCCAGCGCGTGGCCCGCCTGCTGCTGGAAATCGGCCATGACAAACCCGTCGTAGTCCTGCCGCAAACCGGCAAGACCTCGGCCGAGGCGGCGGCGGGCCTAGGGTGCGAGGTGGCTCAGATTGCCAAGTCGATCATTTTTCGGCGCGCGTCCGACAACGCGCCTGTGCTGGTCATCGCCAGCGGGGCCAATCGCGTGGACGAGGCCAAGGTTGCAGAGCAGGTCGGCGCATTGGCCAAGGCCGACGCCAAGTTCGTGCGCGACATGACCGGTTATGCCATTGGGGGCGTCTGCCCCATTGGTCACGCCGTCAAGCCGGTGATGCTGCTGGATGCGGATCTGTTCAATTACGACAGCCTTTGGGCCGCTGCGGGGCATCCACACGCCGTCTTCAATC
Organism: Achromobacter piechaudii NBRC 102461; assembly: GCF_001571245.1. Lineage (GTDB taxonomy): Bacteria > Pseudomonadota > Gammaproteobacteria > Burkholderiales > Burkholderiaceae_B > Achromobacter > Achromobacter piechaudii. The sequence continues at coordinate 417,232 of NZ_BCTK01000007.1, forward strand.
TGACGCCCCGACAATTGGCCGACATGACCGGCGCGCCGGTGGTCGACGTCGCCCAGCGCGCCTGACAGCACCGGTGCACGGCGGCGCGCGTCAGCGTGGACGTTCGCGCAGTCCGTCGATCAACACCTGACGCAGCCCGCGCGAGCACGCTTCCACTCGGCCCTCCACCCCGTACACGGCTGCCAACGATTCGGGCGTGATCACCTCGGCCGGCGTGCCTTGCGCGTGCAGCCGCCCATTCTGGATCATCACGGCGCGGTCGGCGTGTTGCAACGCCACGTTCAGATCATGCAGCACGATGACGCTGATGAGCCCGTGTTCCTGGGTTTCCTGCTTCAGCAGGCGCATCACGTGAAACTGGTAATTCAGGTCCAGCGCGGACAAGGGCTCGTCCAGCAGCAGGACGCGAGGCTGCCGGATCAGCGCTTGCGCCAAGCCCACCAACTGCTTCTGGCCGCCCGACAGCGCATCCAGATAATGCAAGGCCAGATGGCCAATGCCCAGTCGCGCCAGCAGGCGGTCGATATCTGACAGATGCAGCGGCGGCGCCATGGCGTCGCGGCTGGCCTTGGCCGCCACCAGCACGGATTCGAATACGCGCAGATGCACGGCGGCGGGCAGGCTTTGCGGCAGGTACACCATATGGCGGGCGCGTTCTCCCACGCCCAGCCGGGTCAGGTCCTGGCCATCGAGCAAGACGCTGCCGCCCCGGGTGCGCACGAGCCCGGCCAGCGCCTTGAGCAAGGTGGATTTGCCGCTGCCGTTGGGGCCGAGCAACGCGGTGACTTCGCCGGCGACCAGCGACGGTATCGAGAGCCCATGCAGGACGTCGTCGCGGCTGTAGCCCGCGTTCAGCTCATGCACATCCAAAGCAGCGTGCCGCGTCATGGGAGTTGCCGGCGCAACACCACCGCCACGAAGAAGGGAATGCCGACCAGCGCGGTCACGATACCCACCGGCACGATCACGCCCGGCATCAGGTTCTTGGAAATGACGGACGCCAAGGACAGGATCAAGCCGCCCACCAGCGCGCTGCCGGGCAGATAAAAGCGGTGATCTTCGCCGAACAGCCGCCGGGCGATATGGGGGGCCACCAGTCCGACAAAGCCGATCGTACCCACGAACGCCACCGCCAACGCCGACAGCAGGCTGACCCGCGCCAACGCCGCCACCCGCACGCGGCGCACGTCCACGCCAAAACTGGCTGCGCGGTCTTCGCCCAGCCGTAGCGCCGTCAGCTTCCATGACTGCCGCATCGCCAGCGGCATGGCCAGCGCGACGGCCAGGGCCAGGACGCCGGCGGTCGTCCAGTTTGAACGCGACAGGCTGCCCATGGTCCAGAAAACGAGGTTTTGCAGCGCCTCGGCGCTGGCCAGGAACTGCACCAGCGAGACCAGCGCGTTGAACGAGAACACCATGGCAATGCCGAACAGCACGACGCCGGACGTGTTCATGCCGCTCCAGCGCGCCACGACGTCGAGCAACAGCGCCGCCACCATCGCAAACAGAAAGGCGTTGCCCGCAATCAGCCAGGCGTCGGGGATGCCCGGCACGCCCAGTTGCAGAACGATGGCCAAGGACGCGCCGAAGGCGGCGGCGGACGACACGCCCAGCGTGAAGGGGCTGGCGAGCGGGTTGTTCAGAATGGTCTGCATCTCGGCGCCTGCCAGGCCCAGCGCCATGCCGACCAGGGCGGCCATCAGTGCGGAGGGCAGTCGGATGTCCCAGACGATCACCCGCGCGGTCGCGTCGGCCGAGGCTGGCGTGGTCAGGGTCACCCATAGCTCGCGCCAGGGCAGGCCGGACGGCCCCACGGTGAAGTCAATCAGCAGCGCAATGAAAATCGCCGCCAGCAACAGGGCGATGAGCCCTGCGCGGCGGCGCATGATGCGCCGATAGGCGCTGACCGCGCTTGCGGCGTTGGGCATTACTGCAACAGTTGCAGGCGGCTCTTGGCCGTGCTGGCGGCCTGGGCGTTGGGGTAGTCGCGCACGATGCGTTGCAAGGTGGCCTTGGCGCCGGCGCGGTTGTTCAGCTCGATCTGGCCGCCCGCGATGATCAGGAGGGCGTCAGGCGCGCGCGCGTTGTCAGGCGACTTCTGGACCATGGCGGTCAGTTGCTCGATGGCGCCCTTGAAGTCTTTCATGCCGTAGCGGCTGCTGCCCAGGTAGAACTGCGCGCTGGGGGCCAACTGGCTGTTCGGGTACAAGGCGGTGAAGGCGGCCAGCGATTCGGCGGCATCCTTGTATTGGCCTTTGCGGAACAGATCCATGGCGCCGTCGTAGGCGGCTTGTTCTTGGGGATCGCCGGCGGCGGTGCCGGGCGGGTTGGTGCCGCTGGGGGCGCCCGGCTTTGCGCTGGGTTGCTGGCGCGACACCAGTTCAAGCTGGTCGCGCAGTTGGGCGACTTCTTGCTGCAAGGATTGAATCTGATCGGCCAATTGCAGCTTGGCGCGTTGGCTTTGCTCGTTCTGCTGCTGAACCTGCTGGCGCAAATCGAGGATGGCCTTGCGGGCCTCATCGTCGGAAAAAGCGTGAGCGGGCGCTGCCAAAGCCGCAAGCACAAGGCCGGTGGCCACAATCAGAGGACGCAGGGACAGAACGTTATCGCGCATGAATATTCCCGGGGTATAAAAACAAACGTCGGGACGGCCGGCTGACCGTCCCGACGCGTGGTAGGGCTCTTTGACTTAAGCGAAAAGCTTAACGCAGATAGTTGATATCGGCGCGGCGGTTTTCGGCAAAGTCGGCTTCCGACGTACCCGTCGACTTCGGCTTTTCTTTACCGAAGCTGATGGTTTCGATCTGGTTGTCGCTGACGCCCAGCAGGGTCATCATGCGACGCACGGCGTCTGCACGACGCTGGCCCAGGGCCAGGTTGTACTCAGCACCGCCGCGTTCGTCGGTGTTGCCTTCGATCTTGACCTTCTGCTGCTGGTGCGAAGCCAGGTAGCGGGCGTGGGTTTCGACCAAGCCGCGGTACTGGTCCGACACGGTGTAGCTGTCGAAATCAAAGTACACCGAGCGCTGTTGCGCCAGGATGCTTTGGGGGTTAAAGGGATCAAGGATTTGGCCAGAGGCCGAAGATCCTTGGCCAGCGCCTCCGCCCTGACCCGCTTTATCGTCGAGAGGGACGGAGCTGCAAGCTGCCAGGGTGGCGGCCAGAGCGGCGATGGTTAGGCTTTTGGCAATGCGCGACTTCATGATAGTTCCTTTGCAAAGAGAGTCACACGTGTTATCGGGTAAATGGGCCCCAAGTCGGTTCACGTATTTCCCCGTTCAGTACCGAAAGCGTCTGCCGTACACGGCCATCGCTCGAGACACCCGCAAGTACGCTACGTCCATTTTGGATGGCGGCGTAAAGGACTTGCATGCCATTCGGCGCGAAGCTTGGCGACTGATCGTCACGACCATCAGTGAGCAAGGATTCGGAGCCTGAGGACAGGTTCAACGACGCGATTCGAAACGCGCCGTCGCGTCTTGCAACGTACAGCAGCGTCGATCCATCGGGGGAAATTCGGGGTGATATGTTGTAACCACCATTAAACGTGAGGCGGCGAGCTTCGCCACCTGTCGAGCCGGTCTGATAGATTTGCGGCCCGCCGCTGCGGTCACTCGTAAAGATAATGGAAGCACCGTCTGGCGTAAAGGTCGGTTCGGTGTCAATCCCGGGAGAACGCGTAACTCGCGTGGGATTGGAGCCGTCGGACGCGCCAACGATGTAAATTTGCGACAAACCATCGCGGGTCAAGGCCACGGCCAGCTTGGAACCGTCGGGCGACCAGGCGGGTGCGCTGTTGTTGCCCTTGAAGTTTGCGACCGGTACGCGGGCGCTGGTGGCCAGCGTGTGCACGTACACCACCGGCTTGCCGGACTCGAAGCTCACGTAGGCCAGCTTGGCGCCATCGGGCGACCAGGAAGGCGAAATGATGGGCTCGCGCGAACGCAATGCAACTTGCGGATTCTGTCCGTCGGCATCAGCCACTTGCAGTTCGTAGGTGGCGCCCTTTTTCAGCACGTAGGCGATACGGGTGGAGAACACGCCACGAACGCCGGTGATCTTCTCGTAGATGCGGTCCGCGATCTGGTGGGCGACGCGGCGCAGTTCCTGCTCGGTGCCCGAAAATGCCACGCCATCCAGCTGACCCTTCTTGACCGTGTCGGCCAGGCGGTAGCGGACGTCGTAACGGCCGTCAGCACCACGCGTGATGCTGCCGTATGCCAGGAAGTCGGCGCCTTTGCCGCGCCAATCGTCGTGGGCGATGGGCGAATCGACGTTCAGGCCGGAGCCGGCAGCGTTGATCAGGCGGAATTGGCCCGTGCGGGTCAGGTCGGCGCGAATGACTTCGGCCAGGGCGCGCCCGTGGGTGTCGTCTACGGCGAAGTCGGCAATGGCCACCGGATATTGCGTGGCGCCCGTGCCGGAAATATCGACGCGCAATTGTGCATGGGCGGGCTTGGCGGCCATCAGGCAGAGCGCAAGCATCAGCAAACCGAGCCCATACGATCGCCAGAGAGCGAGGAGGGAACCTCGTCGGCTATAAGCGGGAGTCATATTCATCAATCTCCTGTCAATCATACATTTTGTGCACTACGTCAATGAACTTGTCGTAGCCGCCCGTGGAGGGCTTGGGGAAGGGGTTGCAGCGGCGGATACCGGTTTCGACCGCGCGGTCGAAAGCCGGGTTGCCCGAAGATTCGGTCAAGTTCACGCCGTTTACCTTCCCGTCAGTACCTAACTGTACCCGGTATTGTGCGGTCGGATTGGCCGAGCCGTTGCGCGGCGGGGGCTGATATGCGACACCGGGAAGGATGCATGCGCGAACCTTGGCGGCATAGCCGTTATCGCGTCCGCCGCCCGCCTGGTTGCGGTCTGCCGTGCCGCCAGGAATGCCAGCGGCACCCAGGGCGTCGTTGCGGAATGCGTCCTTGAGCGCCTTGTCGGCAGCGGCCTTCTTGGCGGCGGCGGCCTTCTCGGCGGCTGCCTTTTCAGCCGCTGCTTTTTCAGCAGCAGCCTTTTCGGCGGCGGCCTTGTCGGCAGCAGCCTTTTCAGCGGCAGCCTTCTTGGCGGCGTCTTCCTTGGCCTTTTTCTCGGCGGCAGCCTTGTCGGCGGCGGCCTTTTCAGCGGCCTTCTCGGCAGCGGCCTTGTCGGCGGCCGCTTTCTCTGCGGCAGCCTTTTCAGCGGCTTTCTCGGCAGCAGCCTTCTCGGCGGCCTGGCGTTCCTGTTCCAGGCGCTTCTTTTCCTTCAGCTCGGCCTGCTTGCGCTCTTCTTCCAGACGCGCCTTTTCCTTGGCCTCGGCTGCCTGACGCGCCTTCTCTTCCTGCTCGCGCTTCTTCTTGGCTTCCTGGATGGCGATCTCGGGATCGACTTCCTCGGTCTTGGGCTGAACCTGGGGTTCGGGCTTGGGCGGCGGCGGGGGAGGAGGCGGCGGTGGCGGCTCGGGCGCCTTTTCGGGCTCGGGCTGGGGCTCGGGTTTGGGCTGCGGCTTGGGTTGTTCGGGTTGCGGCGTGGGCGGCGGGGCGACGGGCGAGTTGCCGTCGGCCCAGAGCTGGACCTCGACGGGGCCGGGGGCCTCCGTGCGCCAGTTCACGCCAAAGATCAGGGCGACCAGCAGCAGCAAGTGCACCGCCACGGCCAGAATGAGCGCATTCCGGTTGTCGTTATTGGGCGGGGTGGCCGGTGGGCCGCTGCGGTGTCGAATAATGGGTGGCGTCATGGGCGTTGCGTGCCGGCAAGGCCGGCGGAAGGCGGCGCGTTAGCGTTTTTTTGCGGATGCGGGCTGGGACGTGCCTGCGGCGGACTGGTCCACCAGCAAACCCAGGCGGGTGATGCCGTTGGTGCGTAACTCGTCCATCACCTTCACGACCGTCTCATAAGGCACCTTGCCGTCGGCGGCGATGACCACCGGCGTTTCCGCGGTAATACGCGAACGCACCTGCGCCACCAGCTCGGGGCGGGCGATGTCTTGCATCGTCGCGCCGGGTTCACGCATGCGCAGGGCAATCTTGCCGTCTTCGGAAATCTGGACTTCCAGCGGCTTGACCGGCACGTCCGAAGCCGCGCCGACCGAGGGCAACTGAATCAGGCCGGGCGTGATCAGCGGGGCCGTCACCATGAAGATGACCAGCAGCACCAGCATCACGTCGATGTACGGCACCACGTTGATGTCGGCCTTCATGCGGCGGCCGGACCTGCCGCGTGAGCTTACCGAAGGCATTAGCGCACCTGCCGTTGCAGAATGTTCAGGAATTCGTCGACGAAGCTGTCGAAACGGATCGAGATGCGGTCGATGTCGTTCGTGAAGCGGTTGTAGGCGACCACGGCGGGGATGGCGGCAAACAGGCCGATGGCGGTGGCGATCAGCGCTTCCGCGATACCGGGGGCCACCGACGCCAGCGTGGCCTGCTGCATGTTCGACAGGCCGATGAAGGCGTGCATGATGCCCCAGACCGTGCCCAGCAGGCCGATGTAAGGCGACACCGAACCGGCCGAGGCCAGGAAGTTCAGGTGCGATTCCAGCGCGTCCATTTCGCGCTGATAGGCGGCGCGCATGGCGCGGCGCGGGCCGTCCAGCAACGCGGTAGCGTCGCCGGAAGCATTGCCACGGCGTGCTTTCAGGAATTCGGTCATGCCGGCATCGAAGATGCGGGCCAACGCGCCTTGCTCATCGCGGCGCGATGCCACGGCCTGTTGCAGCATGGACAGGTCGCCGCCCGACCAGAAGTCGTCTTCGAAACGGCGGGTTTGGGTGTGGGCGCGCTTGATGGCCAACCGCTTGGCGAAAATGTAGGTCCAGGACATGATCGAAATGCCCAACAGCATCAACATGATCAGCTGGACCGGCACGCTGGCGTGCGAAATCAGCGAAAGCAACGACATGTCGTTGGTGACTTGCATGGTTATTCCTGAATGAATTCCAGTTTTGCGCGAACGGCGGCCGGCAACTCCGACGGCCGCATATGAATGGCGTCGACACAGCAGACTTGGATGTTGCCCTCGGCAAGCAGTTCCCCGTCGCGTTCCGCGCGCTGCGCGAAGTGTATCGAAGCGCGGCCGAGTTTGGTGATTCGGCTGCGTATGGTAAGCAAATCGTCCAGTTTGGCCGGTTTCCGGTAGGACATGTCCAAGGAGCGGACAACGAATAGACGTTGTTCGCTGACGGCCAGCCCGGACTGGTTGACTCCCAGGGCGCGCAACCACTCGGTGCGGGCGCGTTCCAGGAATTTCAAGTAGTTGGCGTAGAAAACTACCCCGCCCGCATCCGTGTCTTCGTAATAGACACGGACTTGCAGGAGGGATTCGTTGGACTTCGGATCGGTCACGGTGCGGGTAGGCAATGAAGCGGGTCGGGACGCGGTAAAGTCCGTATCTACTATAGGGTTTAAAGAGTGTCGAGTTTCGTCAGCACCGCTTCAAGCGCGGACTCTACCGGAATCTTGGCGGCTTCGGTTTCCCGACGCGCTTGCAATTCCACCACACCATCGTTCAAGCCGCGTTCTCCAACTGTTACACGCAGCGGTGCGCCGATCAATTCCCACTCGGCGAACATGACGCCCGGGCGCGCATCGCGGTCGTCAAGAATGACGTCCACGCCCCGCGCCAGCAACGATTCATAGAGCTTCTCAGCGGTGTCACGCACCGTTTCACTTTTGCCCCAGCCCACCGGGCAAATGACCACTTCGAACGGCGCAATCGCGCGCGGCCAGATGATGCCACGGGCGTCGTGGTTCTGCTCGATTGCTGCGCCGACAATACGGGTCACGCCGATGCCATAGCAGCCCATTTCCAGAACCGCCGGCTTGCCGGTTTCGTCCAGGAAGGTGGCCTTCAAGGCTTCCGAGTACTTCTTGCCCAGGTAGAAGACGTGGCCCACTTCGATGCCGCGCTGAATGGACAGCGTGCCCTTGCCGTCGGGCGACGGGTCGCCCGCGACCACGTTGCGCAGGTCGGCCACCAGTTCGGGCTCGGGCAGGTCACGGCCCCAGTTCACGCCCTGGATGTGGAAGTCTTCCTTGTTGGCGCCGCAGACGAAATCGGCCATGTTGGCGACCGTGCGGTCGGCAATCACGTGTACCGGCTTGGCCGTCTTGACGGGGCCCAGGTAGCCCGGCTTGCAGCCGAAATATTCAACGATCTCGCTTTCCGTGGCAAAGCGGAAGCCCGCCAGGCCCGGCAGCTTGCCCGCCTTGATTTCGTTCAGTTCGTGGTCGCCGCGCAAGAGCAGCAGCCAGATGTCGACCTTGCCCTTGTCGCCATCGGTGGCCAGCACGATCGATTTGATCGTCTTGTCCAGCGGTAGCCCCAGCAGCTTGGCCACATCTTCGCACTTGGCAGCGCCCGGTGTGGCCACGTCGGCCATGGCTTGCGTGGCAGCGCCCCGGGTCGGGTACAGCGCTACGGCCTCGGCCAGTTCGATGTTGGCGGCGTAATCGGTTTCGGCGTTGTAGACCAGCAGGTCTTCACCGGTCTCGGCAATGACCTGGAATTCATGGCTGCGCGTGCCGCCGATCGAGCCGGTGTCGGCCGCGACGGCGCGGAATTGCAGGCCCAGGCGGTTGAAGATACGCATGTACGCGGCGTACATGGTGTCGTAGCTCTTGAGGGCGCCGGCTTCGTCACGATCGAACGAATAGGCATCCTTCATCGTGAATTCGCGGCCCCGCATCAGGCCAAAGCGCGGCCGGCGTTCGTCGCGGAACTTGGTCTGGATGTGATAGAAATTCAGCGGCAGCTGGCGATAGCTGTGAATTTCATTGCGCGCGATGTCGGTGATGACTTCCTCGGACGTCGGCTGCAGCACGAAATCGCGCTGATGGCGGTCCTTGATGCGCAGCAGTTCTGCGCCGTACTGCTCCCAGCGGCCCGACTCCTGCCAGAGTTCGGCGGGTTGCACCACCGGCATCAGCAGCTCGATGGCGCCCGAGGCGTTCATTTCCTCCCGGACGATGGCCTCGACCTTGCGGATGATCTTCAGGCCCAGGGGCATGTACGTGTAGATGCCGCCCGCGAGTTTGCGGATCATCCCGGCCCGGGTCATCAGCTGGTGGCTGGCGACTTCGGCTTCGGAAGGGGCTTCTTTGAGGGTGTTGATGTGGTAGTTGGATGCGCGCATGTTTAAAGGTGGCAGCAGATACGTATAATCGACTGTAATTGTATTGAATTCGGTGGGGGTGGCCCATGCTTGACCGCGAAGGCTACCGCCCCAATGTCGGCATCATTCTCGTCAACAGTCGAAACGAGGTCTTTTGGGGCAAGCGTATCAGGGAACATGCGTGGCAGTTCCCCCAGGGCGGCATCAAATATGGCGAAAGCCCGGTGCAGGCCATGTATCGCGAACTCCATGAAGAGGTGGGCTTGAAGCCCGAGCATGTCCGTATTTTGGGGCGTACACGCGATTGGTTACGTTATAACGTGCCCGATCACTTCGTCCGGCGTGAGTGGCGTGGCCACTATAAAGGACAAAAACAGATTTGGTTCTTGTTGCGCCTGGTGGGACGTGACAGCGATGTGTGCCTGCGCGCGACGCAGCATCCGGAATTCGATGCCTGGCGCTGGAGCCAGTATTGGGTACCCCTGGACGCTGTCATCGAGTTCAAGCGCGATGTCTATACCCAGGCGTTGAACGAGTTGTCGGCGATCCTCTTTCGGCGTCATCACGAAACCCGCTACCTGCGCCAGCGCGTGCACGGTCAGCGGGCAGCAGAGAATTTGCCCGAAGGAACGGACGGTCATGCGCATATTGTTGGTTGAAGACGAACGGGACATGGCGTCCTGGTTGATGCGCGCGCTCGCCCAAAGCGGGTTTGTGCCGGATCACGCCGCAGACGCTCGCACGGCCGAAGCCTTCATGGCAGGCACCGAATATGACGCCATCGTCATGGACCTGCGCCTGCCCGACAAGCACGGGCTGGTCGTGCTGCGCGAAATGCGCAATCGCGACGACCGCACGCCGGTCTTGCTGCTGACCGCCCAGGGCGCGCTGCAGGATCGGGTGCGCGGGCTGAACCTGGGCGCTGACGATTTCCTGACCAAGCCCTTCGCCCTGGAAGAGCTGGAAGCGCGGCTGACCGCCCTGGTGCGTCGCAGCCGTGGTCGCCAGCATCCTCGCCTGCAATGCGGGTCGCTGTCCTACGACAGCGAAAGCCGGGCCTTCACGCTGGACGGCTCCTTGCTGTTCCTCACCCCCCGCGAACACGCCGCGCTGGCGGCACTGCTGACCCGCAGTGGCTATCCCGTGGACAAGTCCCAACTGTTCGGCAAAGTGTTCACGCACGACAGCGAAGCCAACCCCGACGCCATCGAAGTCGTGCTGCACCGGCTGCGCAAGAAGTTGGCCGGCAGCGACGTGCGCATCGTGACCGTGCGCGGACTGGGATACATGCTGGAAAGCGTGGCCAGCGAATCCACGGAACCCTAAGTGAGCCTGCGGATCCCCGGGTTGCCACGCGTGGGCATCCGCGCGTTGCTCATCATCCTGTTGTTGCCGGGCGTGGTGGCATTGCTGGTCATCGACAGCCTGAACGACTACCGCACGTTGGCCGAGATCACCAACGAAGCCTATGACAGCGCACTGGTCGAACCGGCGCGCGTCCTGGAAAGCAGCCTGGAATTCACGCCCGACGGCAACCTGCAAGTCGCGACCCCGCTGTACGCGCAGGTGATGCTGGAATCCCGGGCCGGCCTGCGCAAATACTTCCGTATCGAACAGATGGACCCGCCGGTGCCCGATGGCTCGCCCGTTCCCACCGAGCAGGGCAAGACGCTGCTGGGCATGCCGGAAATGCCGCGGCCTCCCACCTGGCCGCGTTCGAACGGCCAACCCATTTTTTACGACGGCGTATATCGCAATGATCCGGTTCGCGTCGTGGCCGTCGTGCGCGATCTTTACTATCAGGGGCTGCATCGCCAGGTGCTTGTCGTGGTGGCCGAAAGCACCGGCAAGCGGATCGAGGCCGAGAACAATGCACGCCGCCAGGAAATCCTGCGCGACGCTCGCATGTTGGCATTGGTCGTTGTGCTGGTGTGGTGGGGCGTTTCCTGGGCGCTCAAGCCTTTGCGTCGGCTGCGCGCCGACATCCGCAACCGCCGTCCCGATGACTTGACGCCGCTGGACGCCACGCGCGTGCCCAATGAAGTCGCGCCGCTGGTGGATGCCGTCAATCACCACATTGCCCGGTATCGGCGCGTACTGGACGAGCAGTCGCACTTCCTGGCCGACGCCTCGCATCAGCTGCGCACTCCGCTGGCCATCATGCTGACGCAGGCGCAATACGCGCTGCGCGAACGTGATCCTGCGCGTACGCGTGAGGGGCTGCGAGCCATCGTCGACCAGTTGGGCCGCACCCGCCGGCTGACCGAACAGCTGCTGTCCTTGGCGCATGCCAATCAGGCCGAGCCCCTGCCGCGCCAACTGCTCGACATGAACGCGGTGTCGCGCGAGGTGGTGCTGCAATACCTGCCCTTGGCACACGAGAAGCAGCAGGACCTGGGCTGGGTGCAGGCGGGTTCGGATGTCGGGCTTGAAACGTCCGCGCCCGTTTCCGGCAACGAGGCGGAATTGCACGAAGCGTTGTCCAACCTGGTGCACAACGCTATCAACTACGCGCCGGTCGGGGCCCGCATTACGGTCTCGGTCAGTCGACTGGAAAGTCGGGCCGAAGTATCGGTTTCGGATAACGGTCCCGGTCTGGACCCGGTGCTTCGCAGCCGAGCCTTTGCGCGATTTGAACGGGTCGGCACCGACAAGCCGGTAGCTTCTTCGGGCTCGGGTCTGGGTCTGGCCATCGCGCGCGCGTATGCGCGCCGCAATGACGGCGACATCGAATTGCGGGACGGCGAACCCAACGCGCAAGGCGGGGTGGGGCTGGCGTCGGTGCTGTGGCTGCCCCTGGCACCCACCGTCTCGCAGTACCCGCGCCCGCTCGATGTCGACCTCAAAGGCGAGCAGTAAACCCGCTCGCCTTTCAAATTTTTTTCTTGTTTCCCCCTTTCTTGTGCATCTTGTCCTCAGGGATTACCCCTGAATTCAGGAACGCGACAGCGCACAGAAAGCGAATTAGCAGCTTCCCTCCTTAATCTGCGCTCCGGTTCGTTGTTAAAGGCCGGGCGAGGCTCGTGTCGAGCGGCGCATCAAGGGTCAGCACGGCCCTGCACCCGGAAGGAGGAAGCAAGTGCAAAAAAATATCAACAGAAAGGACTACTACGGCGGCGCGCTGATGGTCCTGATCGGGTTGGGGGCGATATACGGCGGCACCGACTATCACATCGGTTCGTTGAGCCACATGGGCCCAGGGTTCTTTCCCGCCGCGCTGGGCGGCCTGCTGGCATTGACCGGCGTGCTGATCGCAATATCCGCGCGCGCGGGGGACGCCACGCCACCCGCACCGGGCGACGGCCATGCGCATGGACTGCCCGACATGCGCGGCAGTGCATGCATCCTGCTCGGCATTCTGGCGTTCCTGCTGCTGGGTCACTACGGCGGCCTGTTGCCCGCCACCTTCGCCATCGTGTTCATTTCGGCACTGGGCGACCGCAAGAACACAATCAAGCAAGCCATCCTGCTGTCGCTCGCCATGTCCGCGATCGCAGTTGTCGTTTTCTGGTGGGCGCTGCAACTGCAGCTGCCGCTGTTTCGTTGGGGTTGAAGCGCCATGATCTCTCAATCTTTGATGGACCTTTGGTACGGCTTCGGCGTTGCGTTCCAGTGGCACAACCTGATGTGGTCGTTCTTCGGCGTGCTGGTCGGCAACCTGATCGGCGTGCTGCCCGGCATGGGCGCCTTGTCGGCCATTTCGATCCTGCTGCCGCTCACCTACGTGATGCAGCCGGTGCCCGCCATTCTGATGCTGGCCGGCATTTTCTACGGCTCGCAATACGGCGGCGCAATCGGTGCGATCCTGCTCAACCTGCCTTCCCACCCGCCGCATGCGGTCACCTGCCTTGATGGTTATCCATTGACCAAGCAGGGCAAGGGCGGGACAGCGCTGGGCATTACGATGATCTGCTCGTTCTTTGCCGCCTCTGTCGGCATCATCGTCATGATCTTCGCATCGCCCTTGCTGGTGGAAGTGGCCTTCAAGTTCGGGCCCACCGAGATCTTCTCGATCATGCTGCTGGGCCTGCTGGCCGGTGCGACGATGTCGCGTGGCTCGCCGCTCAAGGGCGTGGCAATGACGCTGTTCGGCCTGATGTGCGGCGTGGTCGGCACCGACGTCAACACCGGCACCATCCGCTTCTCGTTCGGCTTGCTGGACTTGTCCGACGGCCTGGAATTGGTGGCGATTTCGATGGGCCTGTTTGGCGTGGCCGACTTCCTGATGAGCGTCAACCGCATGACCATCATCGGCAGCGGCGCCAAGCTGCGCATCCGCGATATGCGTCCGAGCAAGCAGGAGCTGAAGACGGCTTTCTGGCCCATGGTGCGCGGCACTGCGGTAGGCACGCTGTTCGGCGCCATGCCCGGCACGGGCCCGACGATCACGACCTTCGTGGCCTACGCGCTGGAACGCAAGATCTCCAAGACGCCCGAGAAGTTCGGCACCGGCATGATCGCCGGCGTGGCCTCGCCCGAAGCGTCGTCGCACTCGAAAACGCAGGTCGACTTCATCCCCACGATGAGCCTGGGCATTCCCGGTGACGCCGTGATGGCGCTGATCCTGGGCGCATTGCTGATCCAGGGCATCCAGCCCGGCCCGCAGCTGATCACCGAGCATCCGGACATCTTCTGGGGCCTGATCGCCAGCTTCTGGGTGGGCAACGTGTTGCTGATGGTGCTGAACGTGCCGCTGATCGGCGTGTGGGTCAAGCTGCTGCAAGTGCCGTACCGTTATCTGTTCCCGTCCGCGTTGTTCTTCATCGCAGTGGGCGTGTTCAGCACGCAGAACAGCCTCTTTCAGATTTGGGAAGTGCTGGCCTTCGGTGTGATCGGCGCGATCCTGATGACGCTGGAGTTTTCGGTGGCGCCCATCTTGCTGGGCTTCGTGCTGGGGCCCATGGTGGAAGAGAACTTCCGCCGCGCGCTGCTGCTGTCGCGCGGAGACCTGGCGGTGTTCGTGCAGCGTCCCATCAGTGCATGGTTCATCGGCGCCAGCGCGCTGTTGATCTTGCTCCAGGTGTGGGCCTTCGTGCGCCGTGGCAAGGGCAAGGACAAGGGCAAGCCTGAAGTTCCGCAGACGGTCTGATAGCCTTTGCGCAGAGTACGTCAACGGCCCGGCTTCATGCCGGGCCGTTTGATTTGTGTGGCGCCATCCTGCATGCTTGTGGTTTCCGAAACGCCTTGCCGAGCCGCCACATGCACATTCTGTTTGCCTGCCCCCACCATGATCCCGACGTCTGGGTGCCGCCCCTGGAAGCGGCGATGCCCGGATGCCGCATCTCCGTCTGGAACCCGGACGGCCCGCCTTCTGGCGCGGAAGTGGCCTTGGTCTGGCGTCCGCCCGCCGAATTGTTCAAGCACGAAACGGGCATCAAGACTCTGTTCAATCTGGGCGCTGGCGTCGATGCCTTGTTGAAGATGCCCGAGATTCCCGAGCACGTCCGCATCGTGCGTCTGGAAGACGCAGGCATGTCGGTGCAGATGGCCGAATATGCGCTGTATGCGTTGCTTCGCGTGTCGCGTGATTTCCAGGCGTTCGATGAAGCGCAGGCGCGCCAACATTGGGATACGCGCGAAGGCACGTCGCAGTCAGAGTGGCCTGTCGGCGTGCTGGGCCTGGGTCAGGTCGGGGCCCGCGTGGCGCAGACCTTGGCCGAATTTGGCTATCCCGTGGCGGGTTGGTCGCGTTCGCCGCGTGACATTCCTGGCGTCGAATCCTTTGCGGGCGAAGCCGCGTTGCCGGGCTTCCTGGCGCGCACGCGCTTCCTGATCAACGTGTTGCCGCTTACACCCGACACGCGCGGCATACTCAACCGCGACACGCTCTCGCAACTGTTGCCCAACGCGCATCTGGTGAACGTCGGCCGGGGCGAGCATCTGGTTGAAGATGATCTGGTGCAAATGCTGGAAGAGGGTGAGATCGACGGCGCCACGCTTGACGTCTTCCACACTGAGCCGCTGCCCCATGACCATCCTTTCTGGCGCGATCCCCGCGTACACGTCACGCCGCACATCGCGGCGCGCACGCTGCGCGATGAAAGCATCGAGCAGATCGCGGGCAAGGTCGCGCAACTGAAGCGCGGCGAAGCCATCACCGGCGTGGTCGAGCGCACGCGCGGCTACTGAGCCACGGGCGTCACGGCTTTCTCAAGCCGCTGGTACATCGATGGCAGGCGTTGCGACAGGAAGTCGAGCAATGTCCGGACGGCGGGCATCATGCCCCGCCGCGACGGATAGATGCAATGCACGATGCCTTCCGGCGATTGCCATTGCGGCAAGACCGGCACCAACTGACCGCGACGCAGTTGTTCCTGCGTAGCGATCGACGGCAGCAGTGCGATCCCGCGTCCGCGCACAGCCGCTTCGGTCAGCACGATGAAGTCGTTGCAGGACAGCTGCGGCTTCAGCTCGATCTGCACTTCCTCGCCCTTGTCGTTACGCAGCGGCCAACGCACTTCGTTTTGCGGGTCGGAAAAGCTCAACGTGGTGTGCGAGGCCAGATCCTGCGGCGTGTCCGGGGTGCCTCGGCGTTGCAGATAGCCGGGGCTGGCGACCAGTGTGCCGCGCGCCGTGCCCAGATGTCGCACCACCAGCTCGGCGTCGGTATCCAGCTTGGTCCGCACACGCAAGGCCAAATCCACGCCTTCCCGGATCAGGTCCACGCGCCGGTTCGTCACCAGCAATTGCACCGATATCGCCGGCCAGGCATCGAGGAATTCGGGCAGCAAAGGGGCCAGCACGTCCTGCGCGATCGATACCGGGCAACTGACGATGACGGGTCCGGCAGGCTCGGATTGCAGTTGGCGCATGGCATCGTCCGCTGCGCGCGCGGATGCCGCCATTTCGCGGCAGTAGTGCAGATAGCGTTCGCCGGCGGACGTCAGCCGCAGCCGGCGAGTCGTGCGTTGCAGCAGCCGGACGCCCAGGCTTTCCTCCAAATGCGAAATCCGCCTTGAGAGGCGGGATTTTGGGATGTCCAGGGCACGGGCCGCAGCGCTGAAGCCGCCTTGTTCGACGACTTGGGAAAAGTAGTAAAGGTCGTTTAGATCTTGCATGATTGTTCTATTCCTGGAACGAACAGTTCATCATATCCTGGTTTATGCGAATAATGAACCGATCTACAGTGGCGTCATGCGTTCGGGATCTGCCACCGCCACCCCGGCGTTTAGCCCCAGTCCGGATCGACGAATGATCGGACGTGGCGCTGACAGATTCCGCTGCCCACCTCAGGTGGGCACCCACTGGAGATATTCGCTATGAAGACCCTGGTTATCCTTTCCTCGATTCTCGGCAACCGTTCCCACAGCAAGGAATTGGCCGATCACCTGATTGCACGCGTTCGCGCCGCCAATCCGGCCGCCACGATCAAGATCCGCGACATCGGCGCGCAACCCATTCCTTACTTCGATGGCGACACGGCTGGCGCGCTGTTCACTCCGGCCGACGCCCGCAGCGTGGAACAGCAGCGCATTGTTGAACTGAGCGATTCGCTGGTCGCGGAACTGATGCAAGCCGATCGCATCGTGTTCGCCGTGCCCGTCTACAACTTCAACCTGCCTGCGCAATTCAAGAGCTACCTGGATCACTTGGCTCGCGCCGGGGTCACGTTCCGTTATACGCCCGAAGGCGTGCCGGAGGGCCTCGTCAAGGGTAAGCAGGTGTTCGTGTTGACGGCGCGCGGCGGCAAGGCCGAAGGCACTCGGTCCGACACGATGACGCCGTACCTGCGGCAGATGCTGGGCTTCCTGGGCATGGACGATGTGACGTTCATCGCTGCGGAAGGCATGGCGATGGGCGAGGTGGCGGCGCTGGAAGGCGTGACGCTGGCCAAGCAGCGCATCGACGCGCTGGTGCTGGATGCCGCGCCGGAAGGGCTGGCCGCCTGATTGCCGCCAGACAGACGTGAAAAGGGCGAGCCGATGGCTCGCCCATTTTTTTGCCGCGCCGCATCGACGTCGCGGCGCTTGCCGCGTGAACTTAATCGCGCAGCCGCTTGACCAGGCTGGAAGTGTCCCAACGGCCGCCGCCCATCTTTTGGACGTCTGCGTAGAACTGATCCACCAGCGCAGTCACCGGCACGCGCGCGCCGTTGTTGCGGGCCTCGGCCAGCACCAGCCCCAAGTCCTTGCGCATCCAGTCAACGGCAAAGCCAAAATCAAATTTGTCGTCGACCATGGTGCTGCCGCGGTTTTCCATCTGCCAGCTTTGCGCCGCGCCCTTGCTGATGACATCCAGCACGAGCTTCATGTCTAGGTTGGCGGCCTGGCCGAACGCCACGGCTTCCGACAGACCTTGCACGAGGCCGGCGATGCAGATCTGGTTGACCATCTTCGCCAACTGGCCGGCGCCCGGCGCGCCCACCAGCGTGACCGCGCGGCCGAAGCTCTGCGCAACCGGCTTGATTGCGTCGAATACGGCTTGTTCACCGCCACACATGATGGTCAGAGCGCCGTTGACCGCGCCGGCCTGGCCACCCGAGACGGGGGCATCCACGAAATTCAGGCCCAGGTCTTTGGCTTGCGCGTACAGTTCGCGGGCAACGTCGGCCGATGCGGTGGTGTGATCGACGAACACGGCGCCCGGCGCCATGCCGGCAAAAGCGCCGTCCGGTCCCAGCACCACGCTGCGCAGGTCGTCGTCGTTGCCGACGCATGCAAAGACAATCTGGGCGCCTGCCGCCGCTTCGCGCGGCGTGGCGGCGTGGCGGCCGCCGAATTCAGCAGTCCAGGCTTGCGCCTTGGCGGGCGTGCGGTTGTAGACCGTCACGTCGTGGCCGGCGCGGGCCAGATGGCCAGCCATGGGCAGACCCATGACCCCCAAGCCAAGGAAAGCGACTTTCTGGGCTACGACCGCGTCGTAGCTTTTGGTACCGATCGTTGCCATGCAGGAAACTCCGCTATATGTGAGTAAGGTCTGTCCGAGGACACTAACCTTAACGCAATCAAAAGCCGGCGGCGAGTCCATCTCGTCGGCTATCGCTGGCGCTGACATAACCATCCACGGCCGGATCGCCAAGCCGCCAGATGAACTGCCCGGATCCGAAATCCACGAGGGCGTCGTCCACGCCTTCAAGCCTATGGCCGCGCGTCCGCAGCCCTTGCGCCAGCGCGATGGGCATGGTGGGCTCGGCGTCTATCGCCAGGCCGTGGTTCCACTTCCAGCGAGGCGCGTCGCAGGCGGCTTGCGGTTGCTGCCCGTAGTCCAGCATGCGCACCAGCGTTTGCACTTGCCCTTGCGGCTGCATATTGCCGCCCATGACGCCAAAGCTCATGACCGGCGCACCGTCGCGCATCAGGAATGCGGGAACGATTGTGTGAAAAGGGCGCTTGCCGCCCGCCACCACATTGGGGTGATCCGGCAGAACGCTGAAGCAATGCCCGCGATTTTGCAGGCTTACCCCCGTACCCGGCACCACCACGCCGGAGCCGAACCCCATGTAGTTCGATTGAACGAAGCTCACCATCATGCCGCTTTTGTCGGCGGCGCTGAGGTAGACCGTTCCGCCTTGGGGCGCGTGGCCGGACGCGAAGTCCCGGGCCGTACTGGGGTCGATCAGTCGCGCGCGCTCTGACAGGTAATCCGGCCGCAGCATGTGCTCGGGTGTCATGCGCATGTGGCGTTCATCAGCAACGTGCGCGTAGACGTCGGCAAACGCCAGCTTCATGGCTTCAATCAGCAGGTGCTGAGTGTCGGGATGATCGACGGGGCGCGCGGCCAGGTCGAAGTTTTGCAGGATGCCCAGCGCGATCAGCGCCGCAATGCCCTGGCCATTGGGGGGAATCTGGTGCAGCGTGTAGCCACGGTAGGTCTGGCTGATGGGCTTGACCCATTCCGGCGCGTAGTCGCGCAGATCCGCCAGGGTCAGTGCGGCATCGTGCGCCTGGGCGTGCGCCACCAGCTTGTGCGCGGTTTCGCCTTCGTAGAAATCGCGCCCGCCCGTAGCGGCAATGCGCTTGAGAGTGGCGGCGGCGCCGGCCAATACGAAGTGTTCGCCTACGTGGGGCGCACGGCCGCGCGGCAAGAAGTGGTCTGCGAAACCGGGCTGGGGCTGAAGCAAATCCGCTTGAGCCACCCATTTTTCATGCACTGCGGGAGACACGGCGAAGCCCCGTTCGGCATATTCGACAGCAGGCGCCAACACATCGGCAAATGACAGGCTGCCAAGCTTTTCATGCAAGGCAGCCCAGCCCGCCACGCAGCCGGGTACGGTGACGCTGTCCCACCCGCGCAGGGGGAGCGCGCCTTGATGCTTGCGACGAAAGTAATCCACGTTCCATGCGGCCGGCGCCGGGCCGGAAGCATTCAGTCCATGAAGCTTCGCGCCGTCCCAGATGACTGCGAAGCAATCGGAACCGAGGCCATTGCTGACGGGCTCGGTCAGGGTCAGGGTTGCGGCGGCGGCGATGGCCGCGTCAACCGCGTTGCCGCCCTGGGCCAGGATGCGCAGGCCCGCCTGCGCCGCCAGCGGCTGCGACGTGGTGACGACGTTGCGGGCGAAAACGGGAGTGCGGGTGGTGGGGTAGGGATTGTTCCAGTCGAAATTCATGCCGAATCATCGCGTGGGGTAAACCCGTAGCTTACCGTAGCGATTAGCCGAATCGCCCCGTCGGTAGTTCGACGTAGTCTTCAGCAGCTTTTGCCGCGCACCCGATCCGCAGCGGCCAAAGAAAAACCCCCTGGGACAAGCCCAGGGGGTTTTTGAGGGAAGCGAATCCGCCGCTCGCGGCGGCGGGACCGCGTCTTACTCTTCTTCGACGAAGGTCTCTTCGCGCTTCTTGCGAATGGCGGGCAGCGCGACCAGGATCACCAGGAACGCGGCCACGGCCAGCAGCGAAGCCGACAGAGGACGGGTCACGAAGGTGCTGAAATCGCCACGCGACAGCAACAAGGCACGGCGGAAGTTCTCTTCCATCATGGGGCCCAGAACCAGGCCCAGCAGCAGCGGTGCGCCTTCGCACTTCAGCTTGGACCACACGTAGCCGATGACACCGAAGATGGCCGTTGTGAAGATGTCGAACGAGTTGTAGTTCAACGAATACACACCGATCGTGCAGAACACCAGAATCGCCGGGAACAGAATGCGATAAGGCACTTTCAGCAGCTTGACCCACAGGCCGATCAGCGGCAGGTTCAGCACCACCAGCATCAGGTTGCCGATCCACATCGAGGCGATCAGGCCCCAGAACAGCTCCGGGTGGCTCGTCATGACTTGCGGGCCGGGCTGAATGTTGTGAATCGTCATTGCGCCGACCATCAGCGCCATCACGGCATTACCCGGGATACCCAGCGTCAGCAGCGGGATGAAAGACGTCTGCGCAGCGGCGTTGTTGGCCGATTCCGGACCAGCCAGGCCGGCCGGGTGGCCCTTGCCGAAGCGTTCCGGATTCTTCGAGATCTTCTTTTCCAGCGTGTAGGAAGCGAACGAGGACAGCACCGCGCCACCGCCCGGCAAGATACCCAGGGCCGAACCCAGGGCCGTTCCGCGCAGCACGGCGGGAGCGGCTTCCTTGAATTCCTGCTTGTTCGGGTACAGCGAGCCGATCTTGTCGGTAATGTCGACGCGGTTTTCCTTCTGCTCCAGGTTGGTCATGATTTCGGCAAAGCCGAACACGCCCATGGCCACGATGGCGAAGTCGATACCGTCTTGCAGTTCGGGAATGCCGAAGTCGAAGCGGGCAACGCCCGAGTTGACGTCGGTGCCCACCATGCCCAGCAGCAGGCCCAGGATGATCATCGAGATCGCCTTGGGCAGCGAGCCCGAAGCCAGCACCACGGCGCCGACCAGACCCAGACACATCAGCGAGAAGTACTCGGCGGGGCCGAACTTGAAGGCCACTTCAGCCAGCGGGGGCGCGAAGGCGGCCAATAGCAGCGTGGCGACGCAACCGGCAAAGAACGAGCCCAACGCGGCAATTGCCAACGCGGAACCAGCCCGACCGTTACGAGCCATCTGGTGACCGTCCAGCACTGTCACCACCGCGGATGTTTCTCCTGGCAATGCCACAAGAATTGCCGTGGTGGAACCGCCGTATTGCGCGCCGTAATAAATACCGGCCAGCATGATCAGGCCCGCGATGGGGGGCAGCACATACGTGATCGGCAGCAGCATCGCGATGGTCGGGACCGGGCCAATGCCCGGCAGCACGCCAATCAACGTACCCAGGATGCAGCCCAGCAGTGCATAAAAGAGGTTCTCGGGCGTGAACGCCACCGAGAAGCCCAACATCAGGTTGTCAAACAAATCCATGACCGCTTGCTCCTTAGTTCATGCCCAGAAAGGACGGCCACAGCGGGAAGATCAGCCCCAGCCCCTTGACGAATGCCAGATACGAGAACACCACCAGGAAGATCGCGTTGGCGACGGCGACCTTCAAGCTGAACTCATGGCTGGCCAGGCTGCTTACGACAACCAGAATGAAGACCGAGAGATAGATGCCCAGCGGCTTCAGGATGAAGCCGTACAAGACCACGGACCCCACGACGAGAAAGACAATGCGCCAGTCGAACTTGTCGACGTGCGTCTCGTCCGCTTTCTTGGAAAGCGAGCTAATCAGCACGATGGCGCCGAGCAAAGCCAGAACGATGCCTAGCCAGAAAGGAAAGTACCCTGGGCCCATTCGGGCGGCAGTACCCATTTGGTAGCTGCTGGCCTGCCAGGCGAATCCCAGTCCAAGGGCGATGAACATCACCCCAGACCAGAAGTCCTGTCGATTGCGTAGCTGCATGATTGGTTGGCTCCTGTTTACAGCATGTAGATAAAAAAGTTTGTAGCCGGATGGAACCCGCCGAAAGGCGAGTGACAGGCACAAAAAAGGCACTTCGGGGTGCCATTAGTTATTCTGAAAGCGACGGCGTGGTTTCTTGAAAGGGCGAATGGTAATGGACGCCTGCCACGCTGCAAACCCTGTAAGCTCGGTGAAAGGCTGGGGTTTTCCCTAGAATTCGGGAACTCCCGACCCCCAGATGTAACGTCGGGGGAAGATTGAGGGCTTTTTGAAAGCTAAGTGAAAGTTTATAGAAAGAAATGCGAAAGCCGGATCGGCCGGATGCGGGGATTTTGGAGGAGGGGGGACTTTTCTTCTCGGGCCGGAATCGGTTAGCCTCGCGCCCCGACCTCACAACCGTATTTCCTACCGAATATTGCCGGGTTTCTCACCTTGCGTGAAGAGGCCCGGCGAGCCTCAGGATGGTTTACGATAGCGCCCATGCTGCAAGATCTAGACCAACTCGCCGCCCGAATCGGGCAATTGGTGCAACGCACCCGCCAACTCCACGCAGAGCGTGATGCGTTGCGCCTCCGCTTGAACGACTTCGAAGCCGAGCAGCGCGCGCTGAAGCAACGCGCCGCCGAGCGCGAGGCTGACATCGTCAATCTGCAAAGCAAGCTTCAAGATCACGATGGCGCCGTCACCGCGATGCTCGAGCAAGCCCAGCAGGCCGAAGCCGCCTTGCGTGAGCAGCTCGCGCGCGAGACCGCCGAACGCCAATCGCTTGAATCGCGCTTCGCTGCCCGTGAATCCGAACTTCAAGGCAGCTTGCAATCTCGCGACAACGAATTACAGCGCTTGCGCGTGGCCGCCGCTTCGGCCCGCGAGCGCATTGACGCCGTGCTGGCCCGCCTGCCGGGTGCACCGTCTGGAGAGCAACACTGATGGAACGCGTAGACGTAACCATATTAGGACGCGACTATTCCCTGGCCTGCTCCGCTGAAGAGAAGCCCACGTTGATGGCTGCCGTGCGGCATGTCGATCAGCTTATGCTTCGCATCCAGGGAACGGGCAAAATCTCCAGCAATGAACGCATCGCCGTGATGGCTGCGTTGCAGGTTGCTGGCGAGCTGCTCGCCATGAAAGCGCCCGATGGTCCGCTAGGGGGTTTGGCGGTTGGCGACTTCAAGCGTAGAATTGAGGACATGAACGCAGTACTCGATGACGCCTTATCGGGTCAGGAAAAACTGCTCTAACGTTCATATCGCTGTATTCAAGAATTTTCAGTTTGTCCCTGCCGTGTCCGTGACTAGGCCATACATTCTCTGAACCTATGTCTTTTGGCATATTGGTTGCGGGAGTGCAGAGCTGGAGTGATTGTCTCTCGTAGACGAACCCGACGCTCTTCGGAACGCGACCACCTTGAACCTCAGGGTTCGAGATGCCGGCCTTGACGGCACAGGCGGGGCATCTATCCCAGCGGGCCTGCCACAGCGCAGGTCCGCGTCGGGCATCAGAACTTCCCCCCCGTTCTTCCCCTCCGTCCTCCCTACTAGGACCCGTCCATGTTCAAACACCCTGTTTTTTCGCTGACGAAACTCGGCGCAGCGTGCGCAGCCGTGGCCGCCATTGCCGCTACGCAACCGGCATACGCGCAAGCGCAAGCCCCCGTTGCCGCTCCTGCTACGGAGTCGTCCACGAATCGCTCGCCTGAAATGACGCTGCAAGCTGCGGCCTCGTCGGAGGTCAAGCAAGACACCGTTCGTATTTCGCTATCCGCTGAAGTCGACGCTCCCGATCAGCCCGCAGCCGGCAAGAAGTTGACCGCGGTGTTGGATGACGTCGTCAAGCGGGCGCGTGACACCAAGGACGTTGACGTGCGCACGGGCGGCTTCAACGTCTGGCCGAACACGAACAGCAAGGGCAAGATCACCTCCTGGCGCGGTCAGGGCGAGATCGTCCTGGAGTCCAAGGACTTCGAGGCCGCGGCCGCGCTGGCCTCGAAGCTGTCGGACAAGACGGCCATTTCCAATATTGGGTTCTCGCTATCGCGGCAAGCCCGCGAAGCCGAAGAGCGCAAGCTGTTGAAAGAAGCAGCGCAAGCGTTCAAGGATCGCGCTCTGGCCGCTGCCAATGCATTCGGCTTTTCGGGCTACCGCCTGTCCAAGCTTGAGCTTGGCGGCTCAGGCGGTCCCATGCCGATGCCGCGCATGCTGGGCGCTGCGGCCATGGCCAAAGACGCTTCGGGTGGATTCAGCCCGGACGTCCCGCTGGAAGCGGGAGACGTCACGGTCAGCGTCGCCGTTAACGGGACGATCGTTTTGCAGTAAAGCTGAAGATGATGGCGCCCAAGGCGACCATCGGCAGGGACAGCCATTGCCCCATGCTCAATCCGCCCGCGAGCAGGCCCAGGAAGTTGTCTGGCTCGCGGGTGAATTCCACCAGGAAGCGGAACGTTCCGTAACCCATCAGGAATAGCCCGCTCACTTGTCCGAGTGGCCGCGGCTTGCTTGAAAACCACCACAGCAACGCAAACAGCACGATGCCTTCCAGGCCCAGCTCATACAGTTGGGAGGGGTGGCGCGCCAGTCCGTCGCCGCTGTCGGGAAATACCATCGCCCACGGCACATCGGTGGGACGGCCCCAGAGTTCGCCATTGATGAAGTTGCCCAGCCGGCCAAAACCCAGGCCCAGCGGAATCAGCGGTGCGATGAAATCGCTGATCGCAAAAAACGGCAGCTTCTTCTTTCGGGCGAACAGCAGCATCACCACGATCACGCCGATCAGGCCGCCGTGAAACGACATGCCGCCTTGCCACAGGTACGCCACTTCCAGCGGATGCGCCAGGTAGTAAGCCGGCTTGTAGAACAGCACATAGCCAAGCCGCCCGCCCAGCACCACGCCCAGCACGCTATAAAAAATCAGGTCTTCAAGGTCGCGCAGATTCAGCGAAGTGGTGTGGCCGCTAGTGATGCGCCGGCGTCCAAGCACATACACCAGGGCAAAGCCCGCCAGATACATCAGCCCGTACCAGTGGATGGCAAGCGGCCCGATCTGCAAGGCTACGGGATCGAATTTTGGATATTGCAGCATGTTCTGCCCGACACAAT
Source organism: Achromobacter piechaudii NBRC 102461 (assembly GCF_001571245.1). Lineage (GTDB taxonomy): Bacteria > Pseudomonadota > Gammaproteobacteria > Burkholderiales > Burkholderiaceae_B > Achromobacter > Achromobacter piechaudii. The sequence continues at coordinate 442,143 of NZ_BCTK01000007.1, forward strand.
AAAGTTGAATGATAATAACCGGCGAGCACTGAAGATTCGCATGCAAGCAAAGCGAGCCAGCTTCCCGGGTGCGTTCGCCATGTCCGCGCCCCGACGGCCGACAGGAGAGACTGACCATGCCGAACAATGAACGTTCCCGCCATATCACCCAGGGCGTCGCGCGCGCGCCGAACCGCGCCATGTACTACGCGTTGGGCTACAAGGAAGCCGATTTCGATAATCCGATGATCGGCGTCGCTAATGGCCACTCCACGATCACGCCATGCAATAGCGGCCTGCAACGGTTGGCAGATGCGGCCATTGACGCCATCCGCGCGTCCAGCGCCAACCCGCAGGTGTTCGGAACGCCCACTATTTCAGACGGCATGTCCATGGGCACCGAGGGCATGAAGTATTCGCTGGTCTCGCGCGAAGTCATCGCCGACTGTATCGAGACCGCCGCGCAGGGCCAGTGGATGGATGGCGTGGTGGTCATTGGAGGCTGCGATAAAAACATGCCAGGCGGCATGATCGCGCTGGCGCGTACAAACGTGCCTGGCATCTATGTGTATGGTGGCACCATCAAGCCCGGCCACTACAAGGGCAACGACCTCACCATCGTGTCGGTTTTCGAAGCGGTTGGCGAATACACCATGGGTCGCATGCCGGAAGCCGACTTCAAGCAGATCGAAAAGTGCGCCATCCCCGGGTCGGGATCGTGTGGCGGCATGTACACCGCCAACACTATGAGCTCCGCCTTTGAAGCCATGGGCATGAGCCTGCCGTATTCCAGCACGATGGCCAACGAGGACGACGAAAAAGTCGTGTCGGCCGCCGAATCGGCGCGAGTGCTGGTCGATGCGGTGCGGCGCAACTTGCGGCCGCGCGACATCATCACGCGCGAGTCCATCGAAAACGCCGTGTCCGTCATCATGGCGACGGGCGGGTCCACCAACGCCGTGCTGCACTTTCTGGCGATCGCGCATGCTGCGGAAGTGCCATGGACCATCGATGACTTCGAACGCATCCGCAAGCGCGTGCCCGTCCTGTGCGATCTGAAACCTTCGGGCAAGTATGTCGCCACGGACCTGCATCGCGCGGGCGGTATCCCGCAGGTCATGAAGCTGCTGCTCAATGCCGGTCTCTTGCATGGCGACTGCATCACGATCACCGGCAAGACCATCGCGCAGACACTGGCCGATATCCCCGATGCGCCGCGCGCTGATCAGGATGTGATCATGCCGCTTGACCGCGCGCTGTACCCCCAGGGGCACCTTGCCATTCTCAAAGGCAATCTGTCGCCGGAAGGCTGCGTGGCCAAGATCACCGGTTTGAAGAATCCCGTCATGACCGGCCCCGCGCGTGTCTTCGATTCGGAAGATGACGCCATGACGGCCATCATGGCGCAGCAGATCAAAGACGGCGATGTCGTGGTCATCCGCTACGAAGGGCCCAAGGGCGGGCCGGGCATGCGCGAAATGCTGGCGCCAACCTCTGCGTTGGTCGGGCAGGGCCTGGGCGAAACCGTAGGTCTCATCACCGATGGCCGCTTTTCAGGCGGCACCTGGGGAATGGTCGTTGGCCACGTGGCGCCCGAGGCGTTCGTGGGTGGTCCCATCGCCCTGATTCAGGAGGGCGATTCGGTTACCATCGATGCCCACAAGCTGCTGCTGCAGCTGAACATCAGCGACGAAGACCTGGCGGCTCGTCGCCAGGCCTGGGTCCAGCCCAAGCCGCGTTATACACGCGGTGTGCTTGCCAAGTTCGGCAAGCTCGCCAGCACCGCGAGCCGTGGGGCAGTTACCGATGCATTTGAAGATTAGTCTGTGGGCGGCCGTCGCCTGCGTGTTCAGCGCAGGCGCGGTCCAAGCGCAAACGGTGGGCCTGGATCTGGCCAAGAGCAAGGCCTGTATGGCCTGTCATCAGGTGGATTCCAAGCGCGTGGGTCCGCCCTTGAAGAGCGTGGCGGAGCGTTATGCGGGGCAGGGCGACGCCATGGTCGATTATCTGGCCGGCAAGATTCGAGGCGGTGGTCGTGGCGCCTGGGGGGCGGTGCCCATGCCCGCACAGACGCATGTCAGTCAAGAAGACGCCCGCCTGCTGGCCGAATGGATATTGTCGCTGGCGCCCGCCAAGCAGTAGTCTTAATCTTTATGCCCCGTGCTCGCACGGGGGCGGGCAGCCCGCAACGTGGCTGCCGATAAAAGAGGAATCGTCATGGCAGAACTACCATCCCCAGGCAATGAGGTCGCCGTCCTTGGCGGCGGCTGCTTCTGGTGCGTCGAAGCGGTCTTCGTCGATCTGCGCGGAGTCAAAAGCGTACTGCCCGGCTACAGCGGCGGACACGTCGACAATCCCAGCTACGAGCAAGTGTGCGGCAAGGACACCGGCCATATCGAAGTGGCCAGAATTGAATTCGATCCGGCCGAACTGTCTTACAGCGATCTGCTGCGCGTCTTCTTCGCCACTCACGATCCCACGACGCCAGGACGCCAGGGCAATGACATCGGCCCGCAGTATGAATCGGCGATCTTCTGGCAGAACGAATCCCAACGCGAGCAGGCTGAGGCGGTGATCGCCGAGGTCGAGGCGCAGCAGGTATACGACGCGCCCATCGTCACCAAGCTGCTGCCGCCCGCCAGATTTTGGCAAGCTGAGGACTATCACAGGAATTACTTCGCGCTGCACCCCGAGCAAGGCTATTGCCAGTTCGTGATCGCACCGAAGGTCGCCAAGTTTCGCAAGCAGTTCCAGGATCGTCTCAAGCGCTAATCCTGGTTGGTGAGTGCGAGTCGTCAGTCGCGGACAAAAAAAACCTCACCGCTCGGTGAGGTTTCAAAGCCAGCGCTGACGCTCAGGCGCCATGCGCTGGCGGGGGAAGTATTGACACTTACTCGACGTTCTTCACCACGCCGCGACGCATCTGGTCCAGTTCGATCGATTCGAACAGCGCCTTGAAGTTGCCTTCGCCGAAACCGTCATTGCCTTTGCGCTGAATGATCTCGAAGAAGATCGGGCCGATCTGGTTCTCGGTGAAGATCTGCAGCAACAACCCGCCTCCCGGCGCGCCGTCCAGCAAGATACGGTTTTTCTGCAGACGCTCCACGTCTTCGCCATGGTTCGGCAGGCGGCGGTCCAGAAGTTCGTAGTACGTTTCCGGGGTATCCAGAAACACCACACCCGACTTGCGCAGGACTTCAATGGTGCTGTAGATGTCATCCGTCGCCATGGCGATATGCTGGATGCCTTCACCGCGGTACAGGTCCAGATATTCCTGGATCTGTCCTTTTTCTTCCGTGCCTTCCTCGTTGATCGGGATGCGGATATTGCCGCAAGGCGACGTCATCGCCTTGGACTTCACGCCCGTCACCTTGCCTTCGATATCGAAATAACGCACTTCGCGGAAGTTGAAAAGGCGCTCGTAGAATTCCGACCACTCGGCCATGCGGCCCTTGTGCACGTTGTGGGTCAGGTGATCCACCAGGGTCAGGCCGGCGCCGCGGTGATTCAGGTCGGCTTGGGCGTTGTCCGGATCCACCGGCACGAAGTCAACGTCATAGATGCTGATATCGCCAATGCCGCCATGACCTTCCTTGCCCGTCCAGCGATCAACCAGATAGATCAGCGAGTCGCCGATGCCCTTGATGGCCGGGATGTTCAACTCCATCGGACCGCTGTGCGAGTCGAAGCCCCAGGCGCCCAGCTCCAAGGCGCGCTTGTACGCGGCATTCGCGTCTTGAACGCGGAATCCAATCGCACAGATCGACGGTCCATGCAGCCGCGCGAAGCGCTGGGCGAATGAATCCGGCTCGGCATTGATCAGAAAGTTGACGCCGCCCTGGCGATACAGCGTGACGTCCTTGTGGCGGTGCTTGGCAATCGCCTTGAAGCCCAGCAGCTCGAAGACCTTGCGCAGCGCGGCGGGATCCGGCGCGGCGTACTCAATGAACTCGAACCCGGCGGTGCCCATTGGGTTGTCCCAGGGTTGGAAAGCGCTGCTCATATGTCTGCTCCCTTGCATCATTTTCAGGACGACTTGTTGTTCAAGTCTAGACGGAGATTGTAGGGAGGATCGACGGGCAGACAATTGCAAACATGGCGCAGAAGGGCGTTAGTTAAGCAATAATATTGCTGCTATGTATGCGGAAAGGGGCAGTAAATGTCAGATATCGAGCTTGATAGGACAGATCTAAGGATTTTGGCTGAATTGCAGCGCGACGGTCGATTGAGCAACCAGGAGCTCGCCGATCGGGTGTCGCTATCGCCTAGTCCATGCTTGCGACGGGTGCGCCGCCTGGAAGAGAAGGGTTTCATCAAAAAGTACGTCGCGCTGATCGATGCCGAGAAGGTCGGGCTCGGCCTGTTGGCGTATGTGAATATCCGACTGAACAAGCACAGCGGCTCCAGCCATGCACCGATGAGCGATTTCGCTCGTGATGTGCAGCTTTGGCCCGAAGTCGTGGAGTGCTACGCCATGTCTGGCGACATGGACTACTTATTGCGAATACAAGTGGCCGACCTGGCGCACTTCTCTCGTTTCGCCATGGACACCCTGATGCGCCACCCCGCTGTCATCGACATGCGGTCTTTCTTTGCGCTTCAGCAGATCAAGGAGACGACGGAGCTACGGCTATGAAGACAGGGGCTCAGATGGGGCTCTATATATAGAGGGGCGAAGCCATTTTCGCATCTCTATATATAGGGAGCCAACGAGTGGGCCTTGTTGTGTCCCCTGAAAACTTCATCTTTCTGCAAAAAGGGTGTCATCTTGGACGCCATCCGGAAAATTCCGTGCTATAGTCTCGCTCCTTCGCAGTTCAGACATTTTTGAACCACGAAGACAAGACAGCGCAACAGGCCCCACGGCAGTGATCCGCAAGGAAATCTACCCAGCCTGCCGCCAAGCAGCCAGAAATGGCAGCGAAGCGGTTATTGCATGGATTGCAGCGAATTAGGCAAAAGCCAGTTGCGCAATCTGCAAAAATCGTGCTATAGTCTTGGGCTTGGCTGGTGATGAAGATTAAGGGTTTACCCTGATCAACATTGCAAGCCAGCTGAGCAGTAACCGACCTCTGGTTTCCAGAGTCGCCACAAGCAAAAGCGAGCGGCGGGGTTGCAAGATAGGATGCAAATTAGGCAAGAGCCGGTTGCATAATCTGCAAAAGTCGTGTTATAGTTTCAGACTTGGCAGTTGCCGAAAACTTAGGGTTTACCCGGATGGGTGGTTCTGATGTTTCGATAGCTGCTAAAGAGAGCAGACCTGAAGAGGTCGCAGGCAGGAAAGTAAGGGTGCGAAAGCAAACGACGCTGACTTGACAAGCGATAAAAACTTCTTCATAATCTCGCCTCTCTGCTGCTGAAAACAGCAAGCGCTGCAAGGCAAAACGCCGAGCAGTGTGGCAGTAAGAAGTACCGAATTTGCAGTACCGCTCTTTAACAATTAAACAACCGATAAGTGTGGGCGCTTGATGCGATGCACTTGTGACTTCGGGTCTGGGGTTAAGCCTAGTCTCGAATCACAAGCACAATG
>NZ_BCTK01000008.1 GCF_001571245.1 Achromobacter piechaudii NBRC 102461
CTTGCCGCTGGCAAGGCCGGTCACTGCCGAGTCCAGACCGCCGATGGCGCTGCCCACGTTCGCGTAGGAACTTCCTTGCACGCCGAAGCTGGGCGCAGTGACTGTGCCCGTCACCGGATCGAAGGCCGATCCGCCGCCCAGGTTCGTCGCCACGCTCGCGCCCAATGTGCCCACGCTTGCAGTGGCGGCATTGGATACGCCGGTCAGTTGCGCGACGTTCACCGCATCAGTGGCCGCGCTGCCTGCGGCAAGATTGGTGAGCTTGCGTTCCGCACCCGATGCGCCAATCGACACTTCGCCGCTGGAGTCCTGCGCGGCGCTCAGGCCAATCGCCGAGTAACCCGTCTGCGCGCCGACCGTCGCCACCGAACCTTGGCCCAACGCCACGTTCGAACCCGTCAGGCCCGCCGTGATCGTTGCGCCCTGGCCGACCAACGTCGAGTTATCGACCCCGTTGTCGCTGGCCTGGTTACCCAGCGCCGTGGACGCCGCGCCAGTCGCCGATGCACCGAAGCCGCCCGCCGATGCATTCGCGCCCGAGGCAACGGCTTGCGTCGTAACAACGCTGCTGTCCGCGACGTACGCGCCGGACTTGCCGCTGGCAAGACTGGTCACTGCCGAGTCGAGGCCGTCAATGGCGCTGCCCAGGTTCGAGTACGTGCTGCCTTGCACGCCGTAGGCCGGCGCGGTGACGGTGCCGGTTGCTGGATCAAACGCCGATCCCCCTCCCAGATTGCTCGCCACGCTTGCGCCCAACGCACCGACGCTTGCCGTCGCCGCATTCGACACCCCCGTCAGTTGCGCAACGTTGACCGCGTCGGTCGCCGCGCTACCTGCCGCAAGGTTGGTGATCTTGCGTTCCGCGCCCGTTGCGCCCACAGACACTTCGCCGCTGGAATCCTGGGTCGCCGCCAAGCCGATCGCGGAGTAACCCGTCTGCGCGCCGACCGTCGCCACCGAGCCCTGGCCCAGCGCGACGTTCGCGCCGCTCAGGCCCGCCGTGATCGTGGCGCCCTGGCCGATAGCGGTCGAATGATCAACGCCACTGTCCGACGCGCCATTGCCGACCACGGTCGAACCGTCTCCGCTCGCCACCGCGCCAAAGCCACCCGCCGACGCATCGGCGCCGGAGGCAACCGCCTGGGCCGTCCTCACGCTGTCATCCGATACGAAAGCGCCCGTCTTGCCGCTGGCGAGGCTGGCCACGGCCGAGTCCAGGCCGCCGATGGCGCCGCCCAGATTCGAAAAACTGGTTCCCTGCACATCGTAAGTCGGCGTGGTGACCGTGCCGGTCGCCATGTCGAAGCCCGCTCCCCCGCCCAGGTTCGCCGCGATGCTGGAACCCAGGCTGGACAGGCCCGCCGACGCGGCGTTGGACACGCCCGTCAGCTGGCTCACGTTGACCGCATCGGTCGCCGCGCTGCCCGGCGCCAGGTGCGTGATCTTGCGTTCCGCGCCCGAGGTGCCCAGCGACACTTCGCCGATTGAGCTTTGCGCGCCGCTCACGCCGATCGCCGCATAGCCCGCCTGCGCACCCACGTCCGCGACCGAGCCCTGGCCCAGCGCGACGTTGGCGCCAGTCAGGCCGGCTGTGATCGACGCGCCCTGGCCAAGCACCGTCGACTCATGAACGCCATTGTCCGAGGCTTCGTTGCCCACGACCGTCGATGCATCTCCCGTCGCCGACGCGCCAAAGCCGCCCGCGCTGGCGTTGGCGCCCGAGGCCACCGACTGCACCGAACTGACGCTGTTGTCCGACGTGAACGGACCGATATCACCCTGCACCAGTCCGGTGATCGCGGTATCGGCGCCTCCCAGCGCTGCGCCCACGTTCGAATAGGTCGTGCCCTGGATCGTGTAGGCCGGCGCACTGACCGTGCCCGCCCCCACGCTGTATGCCGCGCCGCCGCCCAGGCGGGTGGCGATGGTCGTACCCAGGTTGGAGGCGGCGCCGCTCAGTTGCGCCACGTTCACGGCGTCGGACAGCGCGCTGCCGGCGGCCAGGTTGGTGATCTTGCGGCGGCTGCCCGGCGTGCCCACCGACACCTCGCCCGCCGAGGACTGCGCAGGCGTGATGCCAAAGGAAAGGTAGCCCGACTGCGAGCCGATGGATGCCGTCGAGCCCTGGCCCAGGACCACGTTGGAGCCGGCAAGCCCCGTGTCCACCGACGCGTTCTGGCCCAGCACGGTCGAGCTGGCGACCGCATTGTCCGTGGCCAGGTTGCCGATGACCGTGGACGTGGCTCCCAGCGCCGACGCCCCGAAACCGCCCGCGATGCTGTTGACGCCGGAGGCGACCGACTGCGTGGTGTTGACGCTGTTGTCGGAGGTGAACGGTCCGATGTCGCCCGAGATCAGGCTTGAAAGGGTGCTGTTGGCGCCGCCCAGCGCCGCGCCGACGTTGGAATAGGTGGTGCCCTGGATCGAATAGGCCGGCGCGCTGACGGTGCCCAGGCCGGGGCTGTACGCCGCCCCGCCTCCCAGGCCGCTGGCGAGGCTGCTGCCCACGTTGGACGCCGCCCCGCGCAACTGCGCGACGTTCACGGCGTCGGTGAGCGCGCTGCCCGCCGCCAGGTTGGTGATCTTGCGGCGCGCGCCGCCCGAGCCCACGGACACTTCGCCCGTCGAAGTCTGGGACGCTGCGATGCCGAACGCGATATAGCCCGATTGCGAGCCGATGGAGGCGGAAGATCCTTGGCCCAGGACCACGTTCGAGCCGGCCAGCCCGGTGTCCACCGACGCCCCCTGCCCCAGCACGGTTGAGTCGGCGACCGCGTTGTCAGTGGCCTGGTTGCCGATGACCGTGGACGCCGCGCCCGTGGCCGACGCGCCGAAGCCGCCCGCGCTGGCGTCCGCGCCGGAGGCTACGGACTGCGTCGTAACGATGCTGCTGTTGGAGGTGAACGGACCGATGCGGCCGGCCACCAGATTGGTGATGGCGGTATCGGCGCCACCGAGCGCCGCGCCGACGTTCGAATAGCTCGCGCCCTGCACGCTGTAGCTGGGTGCGCTGACTGTGCCAGTGCCGCCGCTGTAGGCCGCCCCGCCGCCCAGGTAGGACGCCATGCCCGTGCCAAGGTTGGACGCCGCGCCCGTCAACTGCGCCATGGCGACGGCATCGCTGGGCGCGCTGCCCGCCGCCAGGTTGGTGATCTTGCGGCGGTTGGACGAGGTGCCCACCGAGACTTCGCCCGTCGAGTTCTGCGGCGCCGCCAGGCCAAAGCCGGTGTAGCCTGCCTGCGACCCCAGCACCGCGCTGGAGCCCGTTCCCAGCGCGACGTTGCTGCCCGCCAGCCCGGCGCTGATCGATGCGCCCTGACCTAGGACCGTGGAGTTGGCCACCGCGTTGTCGGTGGACTGGTTGCCCACGATGGTGGATGCCGTGCCCGTGGCCGACGCGCCGAAGCCGCCCGCCGTCGCGCTGGCTCCCGAGGCGACCGCCTGCACGGTTGTCACGCTGTTGTCCGACACGAAGGGACCGATCTTGCCCGTCACCAGCTTGGTCACGGCGGTATTCAAACCGCCCAGGGCCGTGCCCACGTTGGTGTAGGACGTGCCTTGCACGCTGTAGGTGGGCGTGGTGATGGTGCCCGAGCCGGCCGTGTACGCCGCGCCGCCTCCCAGGTTGCTGGCCACGCTGGTGCCCAGGTTGTTCATGCCCGTGTTCGCGGCGCTGGCCACCGCCGACATCTGCTGCACGGTGACCGCATCGTTCGAGTCCGAACCGTCGGCCACGTTCTTGATCTGGCGCTTGCCGGTCGGCGTACCCACCGAGACCGCGCCTGCCGCCATGTTGGCGGTGTTGTTGAAGCCGATACCGGCAATCGGCCCCGCCGTACTGGGCGAGACGATCCCGCTGGTCACGACGTTGGCCGTGCCCTGTGCGCCGGCCCCCAGCGCAATCGCGCCCGCCACGCCAGAGGTCGCGCCGGTGCCCAGCGCAATCGCGTTGGCCGCGCTGGCCTGCGTGGTCGCGCCCAATGCCATGGAACCGCCGCCCGAGGCCTGCGCCGTCTTGCCGAGCGCCGTATCGTTGGCGGCCGATGCCGAGGCGCTGCCGCCGATAGCGATGGCGTCGGTGCCGGTGGCGCCAGAGTTGGCGCGGGTGTTGCTGCCCACGCCCGTCGTGGACGAGTTGGCGTTGAAATAGTTGGTCGGCGCGGGCGCCGACGAGGACACTTGTTGCGCCACCGCGTATAGCTGGGCCCCGTTGACGGCGTCGGTGCTGGTCGCACTGAGCATGCCGGTGGCCACGTTCTGGATGCGTCGGGTGACGTTGCCGTCCACGCCCACGCTCACCACGCCCACGGGCATCAACTGTCCGCCCAGGAACAGATACGTGTTGCCGGCAATCGTGGTGGTGGCGTAAGGATTCATACCGGCGGTGAACGCGGTAGCCGAGGCCGTGGTCAGCGTGTTGCTGCCCAGCGCAACCGAGTTGATGACGGTCGGGGTGGCCAGGTAGCCCAACGCCACGGTTCCGCTCGTGCTGACGTTGTTGCCTGCCTGCAACCCGAGCGCCGTGTTCAGGTTGCCGCTGACGACCTGCCCGGCGCTCGCCCCGACCGCGGTGTTGAACTGCCCCGAGGGCACCGTGCCGGCCTGCGCGCCGATCGCGGTGTTGCTGCCCCCGCTCGTGTTCGTGCCGGCCCCCGCGAAATACCCGATGAACGTGTCTTGCGCGTTCTTGGCCACGGACTGGTTGCCGATCGCTACCGCCGAGTTGCCCGCCGCGCTCGATTGCGGGCCTATCGACACCGCGCTCGGTCCGGCCGCGTTACTCAGATAACCCATGGCCACGGCGTTGCCGCCCGCCGTGTTGCTTTGGTAGCCGATCGCGATGGCTTGCCCGTTCGTTGCAGACGCCTGATAACCCAGCGCGATCGTGCTGCCCGCCGTCGCCTTCGAGCCGGAACCCATCGCAATGGACGCTACGCCGGCGCCCGTGTTCTGGTCGCCGATGGCGACCGCGCCCTGCCCGTTTGCCGAGTTGGCGTTGCCCACCGCCACCGCGCCCTGGCCGGCCGCCACGGAAGTCTGGCCTGCGCCAAACGCCCCCACGCCGCCGCCCGCCTGCGACGATGCGCCCAGAGCGACCGCGCCGTTGGTGGACGCCGTATTGGTCGTCCCGATCGCCAGCGCGCCCGAGCCGCCCGCGTTGTTGGCCGCGCCGATGGCGACAGCACCCGTGCCGGACGCCGCGTTGGGATCGCCGATTGCCACTGCGCCGTCGCCGGCCGCCACCTGCTGGCGTCCGATGGCCACCGCGCCGCCTGCCGCCGTGGCGCTATTGGCCACGGTGCCGCCCGAACCGATCGCGACGTTCTGGCCGGTACTGTTCGACGCCGTGCTGTCGCCAATCGCGATGCCGAACACGCCCGACACCTGGGCGTTGCGGCCTATCGCGATGGAAGAGGTCGCCGAGCCGCCGACTGCGGCCTGCCCGCCGATGGCAATCGAGTTGACGCCGGCCGCGTTCGCGCCGCCTGACGCGTTGCCACCCAGCGCGACCGCACCCGCCGCCGAGGCCCGCGTACCCGTGCCGACAGCCAGCGAACTGCCCCCCGTCGCCTGCGAGTTATTACCCAAGGCGGTGTCGTTCATGAGCACCCCTGACGCCACGCCCGCCACCGCACCCGTCCCCACCGCCAACGCGTTCATGCCCAGCGCCTGCGCGTTGACGCCACCCGCAAAGGCGGACACGCTCAACGCGTCCGCCGACGCGCCCAAAGCCACGGCCCCCGCTGCCGAGGCGACGGTTTGCACGCCTATGGCCACGGCATTTCCGGCGGAAGAATTGGCCGTTTGGCCAACGGCGACTGAGCTATTGCCGGCGGATGAAGCGCCCTGCCCCACCGCCACGGAACTGTTGCCCGCCGCCGTGGCGCTCAACCCGACCGCCAAAGAGTTGCTACCGGAGGCCGACGATCCCTGGCCCACCGCCGTGGCGCCGCTGTTGGTCGCCATCGCGGACCCCCCCACGGCCAGGGTCGAGGCAGCGCTCGCCGTTGCTCCGCCCCCCAGGGCGGTCGCGGCCGCGCCGCTGGCCGTGGCCCCCGTGCCGACCCCAGTCGCGTTGGTGCCCGTGACATTTGCCGCACGCCCCACCGCCACGGAGTTCGAGCCCGTGGCAATAGAAGCGTCGCCGACCGCGACGCTGATGTTGGTGGCGGTCGCGCCCGAGCCGCCGCCTATCGCAATCGAGTTGGCGTCCACGGTGGCCGGGGTGGCCCCGCCCGTGGTCGCCGTACTGATTACCGAGCCCTGTATGGCCGTGCCCGCCCACGCGGTGCTCGCCATCGTCGCCGCAAGAATCAATGGAGCCGCCAGGCCACCGGCCCGGCGCAACGCTTGGCGCCGCGCGCCTCGATTGGATTTTCCGCGGGCTTTGGCCAACTCAGAAACGACCACCCACGCACCGGCACTCTGGCTCCACACGAGGCTATATATCTTATTCACGGCCACTCTCCATTGACGGACTTGGAAATCCGCAATCAGTCATACAACGCTGATTTCCAATCAGAGAAATCAGAAGGATTTTTCCTAGCAAATTGAGACATTTCTGTCAGGAATCCTAGTGACAGTGATTATTCGCACTTGTGTTTTGTAGCAATCGCATGAAACCACTTCTGAATATCGTTTTATTAATCAGATAACGGTTGTGAATCGACGCGACAAAACCGCAGGCGCAGGCAGCCGTATGCGGGCTGCGGCCCGCAGCGCGAAAACAGATAACCAAATGGAAAGGGTGTTGTGGCCGCTGGCGATGCGCGGACCCGGCGAGCGGCCTAGATGAATATCTGGCCGCGAATAACGACTAATACCAAAAAGAATTCGGTATGCCGATTTACGAAAATAGGATTTATAAGAAAATGCAAGAACCGAGCGATTCTTGTCGTACTAATATTGAAAACAGTCAGGAATCCGAGATGTCAGCGGCGTCAGGGAATCATGACCCCGCCGTCATTCTTCGTCAGAATGCAGGCCGTGTTCCACCGCATATACCGCCACCTGCACGCGGCTTGTCAGATTCAACTTCTTCAAGACGTTCTGGACGTGGATCTTGACGGTGCTTTCGCTGACATCCAGCTCACGAGCAATCACCTTGTTGCTAGCGCCACGAGCCAGGCATTGGACGATCTGTGTTTCGCGCGCCGTCAGGCGATGGCGTTCGGCGGGACTCTTGCCCTGCGCCGCCAGCGACGCCTGCCCCCGGAATTGGTCGACCAGCTTGGCGGTCATGCTTTCGGCAATGACGGATTCGCCTGCGGCCGCGCGGCGGATGGCCGAGGTCAGCACCTCGGCGTCGATATTCTTCACCAGATAACCGCGCGCGCCGTCGCGCAGCGCCTGGCCCAGCTCGTCGGCCTCTTCGGACACGGTCAGGATGATGACGGCGCAGGATGGCAAATCCTGCGTCAGCAATTGCAGCGTTTCCAGGCCCGACAGGCCGGGCAGGTTCAAGTCCAGCAGCACCACATCGGGGCGCAGCTCCTTGGCGCGCTTGACGGCTTCCACGCCGTCGCCCGCTTCAGCCACGATCTCGAAATCGGCTTGGCGTTGCAGCAGCAGGCGCACGCCCGAACGGAACAGGGTGTGGTCGTCAACGAGCAGGATACGGATAGGCATGGTCGATAAGGTCAGGCGGCCTGGCGTTCGCTGCCAGGCAAGGTCAAAGCGACGCGCGTGCCGGCGCCCGGCCGCGAGTCGAGTTTTATTACAGCGCGCATGCGGGCCGCGCGCTCTTGCATGATGTGCAGGCCCACGTGCGCCTCGCCGCGCGCGGCGACGTCGGCCGGGTCGTAACCCTGGCCGTTGTCGGCGATCAGCAAGGTGAAATCGCGGTCATTGCCCACCGCGACTTCGACGCGGCTGGCTTCCGAATGCTTGCGCACGTTGGACAGCGCTTCTTGCAGGATGAACAGCACCTGCAATTGCTGGTCGGGCGGCAGCGGCGCGCCCTCGCCCGCCTCCATGCGCAGCGCGATGTCGATACCCGTCTGCCGGCGGAAGCGCTCGACGGTGCTTTCGATGGCGGCTTGCAGGTCGCCCTGCCCCAGCTTGCTGCGAAAATTGTTCAGCAGCTCGCGCACGTCCTGATAGCTTTCGTCCACGCCTGTGCGCAGCAGCGGCAGTATTTCGGCGACCTCGTCCTCATCGCCGCGCTTCACGGCGGCATCGAGCATCTGCAATTGCAGATTCAGGAAGTTCAGGCCCTGCGCCAGGCTGTCATGCAGCCCTTGCGCGACCAGCCCGCGTTCCTGCACCACGGCCAGCTGTCGCGCCTGCGCGCTCAGGCGGCGGTTGTCCAGCGCCACGCCCAGATGCTGGCCCAGCGTTTCCAGAAGCTGCGAATCGGACGGGGCCAGCCGGCGCTGCTGGCGAAAGTGCAGCGAATATGAACCCAGCACTTCGTCGCGCGTCACGATGCGAAACACCGCCACGCTGGCGAACCCGTCGCGCACACAGTTCAAATCCATGTCGGGCGGCGAATGGCGGAAGTCCTGGATGACGACCACGCCGGCCTGGCGCGTTGCCACGCCGCAATAGCAATCGTCCACTTTCATGCAGTGCTCGGATTCGACCAGCGCGTCGGACAGGCCGACCGACACCACCAGATTGAGCTTTTCGTTTTGCGGATCCAGCGCGCGGATGCTGCCGCCGTCCGCGTCGAACTGCAACATGACCCGGCGCAGAAAGCCATCGCACATCGCTTCGATTTCGTTGGGCTGGTTCAGGAACGCGGCCATGTCGTAGAGCGCGCCAATCTCGCGGTTCTGCGCGGCCAGCTGTGCGGTTTTCTGTTCGACGCGCGTTTCCAGTCCGGTATACAGATCCTGCAATTCATCGGCCATGCGGTTGTAGCCCCGTGCCAGCGCGCCGAATTCATCTTCGCTTTCCACCGGCAGGCGCGTGCTGAAATCGCGGTCGGCCATGCGTTGCAGGCCGTCACGCAGGCGCAGCACGGGCGCGATGATCCACAGATAAAGCAGGTAGATCATCGCCAGCGTGCCGGCGCAGGCAATCGCAGCCAGCACGCCTTGCGACAGCCGCAGCGCCGTGGTCTTGCCGGCGTTGTCCTGTTCGATCATCCGCACCAGCGTGTCCGCGCGCGCGACGAATTCCGGCAGTGTCTGCAAATACGTGGCGGCATCGGGCTGCGCCAGCGCCGCCTGCGCGGCCGGCTTCATGATGTCCTGCCAGTAGTTAGCCACGTCGTGCCATTGCGCGCGGATCGCTTCGTCATTGGGGATGAACAGCGGACGCGCCGGGTTGCCGCGCGCCAGCCGCGAGATGGTCTCGTCCATCTCGGCAATCTGTTCGTTGCTGCGCACCTCGCGGCCCGACTGCGGCCGCATCAGTTCCACCGCGACGCGGTTGGCCCGCATGCGCAGGCTGCCGGTGTCGTTGATGGCCGCGCCCGCGCCTTCCAGTTGCCAAGACAGCCACAGCGTCCAGCTGATCATGGACAGCACCACCACCAGCGCCGCCAACGAACTGGCGATGATGCGCGTGGACAGCCGATGCCGGGGCGGCGGCAGGCCGTCGGGGGGGTCGAGGGGGGAAGCTGGCGTCATGGGGGTCGGTGCGGGCAAGGCGTTGCGGCAATCAGTGTATTCGCCTTCAGCTCAGGCCCAGCCGCGCGCAGATGAAATCGACCACCCGCGCCGGCTCGTTCAGGGGCAGGCAGGGTAATTCGGTATCCAGCGCGGTGTCGGTGACGACGGCCAAGAAGCTGCCGTCTTCGGCATGCAGCGGCGGCTTGCCCACTGCGGGCCGATAGACTTCGATCCGCGCAATCGCGGCCTGCTTGAAGCCTTCCACCAGCACCAGGTCAGCGGGCGACAGCCGCGCCAGTTGCTCATCCAGCGTCGGCTCCGGCGCGTCGCGCAGCTCATGCACGATGGCATAGCGGTACGGCGAGGCCACCATCACTTCCTGCGCGCCCGCCAGCCGAAAACGCGCGCTGTCCTTGCCGGGAGGCTCCATCTGGAAATCGTGATGGCTGTGCTTGATGACATTCACCCGCAGGCCGCGCGCAGCGAACAAGGGCAACATCGCCTCGATCAAGGTCGTCTTGCCGCTGCCGGACCGGCCGGTGATACCGAAAACTGGGCTCATGCATGCTCCGTAAACAAGGGACAGACTATGGGTAGAAACGCGTCCGCCCGCGGCGAGTATGCCAGCAAAGCCCCCGCCACCAGATCGAAATACCAGCCATGCAGCGTCAGCGCGCCCGCCGCCACGGCGCGCCGCACGAAAGGCAGGTCGTCAAGATTGCGCAGCGAGATCAGGATGGACGCCTGCTCGCAGGCGCGCCGCCGTTCGGCGTCGCTGGCGGCGGGCATCTGCCGCCGCACGCGGTCGCGCGCCGGTTCGGCAATGTCCATCCAGCGTTCCAGGTAATCGGTTTCGCCATCGCTGCGGGTGCGCCGTTCCATCAGCGCGCGGATGCCGCCGCAATGCGCATGGCCCAGCACGATGATGCGGCTGACGCGCAATTGTTCGACCGCAAATTGAATGGCGGCCAGCACGCCTTGCAGGCCGCGATCGGCGCTGGCCGGAGGCACCAGATTGGCCACGTTGCGCACCGCGAAGATATCGCCGGGGTCGCAACCGAGCAGCATGGCCGGGTCCACCCGCGAATCGCAACAACCGATCAGCAAGGTGCTGGGATGCTGGCCATCGCGCAGGTGGCGGTACAGCGCGGGCGCGTCTTCGTAGTACTGCTGTTGAAAGCGTTGGAAGCCGTCGATGAAACGTTCGATGTCACGCATGTCGGCTGGGCTCCCTATCCGCCTGTCTGCGCCATGAAGCGCACGATGCGTTCAGGCTGGCCCAGGAAGTCGTGCCGTTCGGGCTTGGCGGCGATGCCGTCCAGGATGGCGCGAGTCAGGTCTACGTCGGTGGCGCCGGCGCGCAGCATCCGGCCCAGCGGCACCTGGTCTTCCTGCCCCAGGCACAGGTACAGCGTGCCGTCCACGCCCAGGCGGACCCGGTTGCAGCTGGCGCAGAAGTGGCGCGACATGGGGGTGATGACGCCCAGCACCGGCGCGCCGTGTCCCAGGGTCCAGTAGCGCGCCGGACCCGCGCCGGGCGACGTCCCCGCACCCGGCATGGCCGGCACCAGCCCCGCTTCGGCGGCCAGCACCGCCCCCAGCGCGTTCAGGTCCGCGTGGCGCATGCCCTGGCCGCACGCGCCCATGGGCATCGGCTCTATCAGCCGCAAGACAAAGCCCTGCGCCACGGCGTAATCCAGCAAGCGCCGCACGTCCGCGTGTGGGGTCGCGGCGTGCACGACGCTATTGAGCTTGATGGGTGCAAAGCCCGCTTCGCGCGCGGCTTGCAGGCCGGCAAGCACATCGGCCAGGCAATCGCGCCCGGTGATCTGGCTGAACGCGTTGGCGTCCAGCGTGTCCAGGCTGATGTTCAAGCGCGTCACGCCGGCAGCGCGCAGTGCGAGCGCATGCCGCGCCAGCCGCGTGCCATTGGTGGAAACGGACAGGTCCGTCACGCCCGCCATCGCGCTGACCGCGCCGGCCAGGTCCGTCAGACTCCGGCGCAGCAGCGGTTCGCCACCGGTCAAGCGCAGCTTGGCGACGCCTAGCCCCACGAACAGGCCGATGACGCGCGCCATTTCGGCATGCGTGAGCCAGTTGGCGGGCGTTTCGAAACCCTTGAAGTCTTTGGGCAGGCAGTAGCTGCAACGCAGGTCGCAGCGGTCGGTGACGGAAACTCGCAGATAGTCGATGCGGCGGCCGAATCCGTCGACCAAGGCGCGTGCGGCCGGATCCCGCCCATGCGAGCTTGCAGCGGGCGAGTCCATCACACGGTCCTCCCGGCCACCACGCGATCCGCCTCGCTGCTCTCCAGATCGATGCCCTGCACGTCCGCCTGCTCGACCAGCAGCTTGGTGTATTGCCGCCACGCGGTGTCCTGGCTCATGCTCGATAAGGCCGCCGCGATCTGCTGGGCCACGTGTTCGTAAGGCAGCATGCGCCCTTCTATCCGGCGCGTGACGCGCACGATGTGCAGGCCGTGCCGCGTTTGCAGCAGTTGCGGCAGCAGTCCGCCCGAGGGCAGCGCGAACACGGCGCGTTCGAATTCCGGCACGGTGTCGCCCCGGCCCAGCTGCCCCAGGTTGCCGCCCACCGCCGCCGACGGGCAGTTCGATTGCGCGCGCGCCACCTCGGCAAAGCGCGAGGGGTCGGCCAGCAGATCCTGCAATACCGTATTGGCGTGGGCGCGCAGCATGTCCAGGTTGACGTCGGGCGTCACCTGGAAAAGGATGTGGTCCGCTTCGATCAGCTCGCCCACCATGAAGCGCTGCGGGTTGGCGTGGTAGAAGCGGCGGCAGGCGGCGTCGTCCGCCACGGGCGCGGCGGCCTGCCGGGCAAGCAAGGCGGTGATGATGGCGTCTTCGCTGTCGCCCTCCTCTTGCGCCTTGCCCGGCTCGGTGGCGGTGGGCGGCGGCACGCCCAGCCGGCGCGCCTCGTCCAGCAGCACCCGGCGCAGCACCAGCGCGGTGATGGCGTGACGCATGGGGTTGCTGGCGTCGGCATGTAGCGGCAGTTCACGTTCCAGATCGGCGTCGCTCAGTTCGACGCCATTGACGATGACAGGCATGTTGGGCTCCTGATGTGCGCGGTTTCAGCGTGGGCGGACAAGCTGCCAGGCGCGGCCCAGGTAGCCCAGCGAGGCAAAGCCGCTCCAGACGTGAACCAGCCGGGTGAACGGAAAGATCACGAACAGGGTCAGCCCCATGAACAGGTGCGCCTTGAACAGCAGCGGCACGCCGGCGATATGGCTGGCGGCGTCGCCCTGGAAGGTCACGATGTGCTGCGCCCAGGTCATCAGGCGCACCATCATTTCACCGTCCATGTGGCCGGCCGACAGTACGATGGTGGACAGGCCCAGCAGCAGGGTCACAAGAATCCACAGCAAGAGCAGCTTGTCGCCCGGGCGCGTGGTGCGCGCGATGCGCGGGTCGGTCAGGCGGCGGTGGATCAGGATCAAAAGGCCGATCAGGCACAGCCCGCCCATCACGCCGCCAGCCACCATGGCCACCGTCTGCTTGAGCGTGTGCGTCACGCCCAGCGTGTCCCATACCACCACCGGCGTCAGCAGGCCGGCCAGATGGCCGAAGAACAGCCCCAGGATGCCGACGTGGAAAAGAATGTTGCCCAGCCGCAGCTGGCCGCGATGCAGCAGCTGCGAGCTATCGGTCTTCCAGGTGTATTGCTCGCGCTCGAAGCGCGCTAGGCTACCCAACAGGAAGATGGTCAGCGCGATATAGGGATAGATGCCGAACAGAAATTGATTCAGGGAGTTCATGATGCGTCGTCCTGAGCATTAATGGGTGGCAGGCGGGGTGGCCTGCGCACGCGGGTAGAAGCGCACGGCTTGCGCGCCATCGCCCGCGAACGGCCGCAACAGCGGCTCCACGCCGTCCGCGCTGACGCCGAAAGTCTCCATCGCCTCGTCCATGTCGCGCACAGGCGCGTCCGTCTGTTCGCGCGGCGTCACGCGCGACTGCGCGCGCAGCACGGCGAAGATGCCGGCATAGGGGCTCTCGCCACGCGCCAGGCGCGCGCCGATGGCGGCCAGCACGTGGATGGCTTCGTCCAGCAGGTCCTGCGCTTCGGCCGGATCGATCACGCCGAGGAATTCCAGGAACAGCGGCACGTGATCGGGCAGCTCGGCCGCGACCGGCTCGAAGCCGTGCTGGCGATAGGTCTCCAGCAGGTCGACCATCGCCTGGCCGCGATCGCGGCTTTCGCCATGCACGTGTTCGAACAGGTGCAGCGAGTGCGAGCGATTACGATCGAAGGTGGCCACGTAGTTTTCCTGCACGGCGATCAGATCGTTGGTGGCCAGGTAGGCGATCAGCGGTTGCAAGGCTTCTTCGGCGTCCGGGTAAACGGCCAGCGCGGCCTCGACGTCGCCCAGGGCGTCAAGCAATTCGGGCTCGGGGTAACTGAGCAAGGCTGAAAGCAAGCGGTACTGCGTCATGGTGTTCTCTCCTGTCCTAGCGCGCCTGGGCGGCCTTCTTGCGGGATTTGGGCATCTCGATGAAGATCTCGCTGCCCTGCGGCTTGCGGCCGAACAAGGTCGTCTCGGACACGCCGCCCGAGCAACCGTTGCCGAAGGTGAAGCCGCAACTGCCTTTTTCGTTGAAGCTGTCTTCGACGATTTCCTTGTGGCTGCTGGGCACGACAAAGCGGTCTTCGTAGTTGGCGATGGCCATGATCTGGTACATGTCCTGCACCATGGCTTCGGTCAGTCCCACCTGTTCCAGCAAGGCGGTGTCGCGTTCGCCGTGCACCGTTTCCGAGCGCTTGTAGGCGCGCATCGCCAGCATGCGTTCCAGCGCTTGCAGCACGGGCGCTTCTTCGCCGGCCGTCAGCAGGTTGGCCAGGTAGCGCACGGGAATGCGCAGGCTGGACACGTCGGGAATCATCGCGCTCTTGCCCAGCGTGCGCTGCGGCATCTGGCCGGCCTCGGCAGCCGTCTGGATGGGCGAGAGCGGCGGGATGTACCAGACCATCGGCAAGGTGCGGTATTCCGGGTGCAGCGGGAAGGCCACGCGCCATTGCACGGCCATCTTGTAGACGGGCGATTGGCGGGCCGCTTCCAGCCACGATTCCGGGATGCCCTGCTCGCGCGCGGCGGCGATCACCTCGGGCGAATGCGGATCCAGGAACAGCCTCAGCTGCGATTCGTACAGGTCCTGCTCGTTGGCGGTGGCGGCGGCGTTCTCGATCTGGTCGGCGTCATACAGCAGCACGCCCAGGTAACGGATGCGCCCCACGCAGGTTTCCGAACACACGGTGGGCTGGCCGGCCTCGATGCGCGGATAGCAGAACGTGCACTTCTCGGCCTTGCCGCTGCTCCAGTTGTAGTAGATCTTCTTGTACGGGCAGCCCGAGATGCACATGCGCCAGCCCCGGCACTTGTCCTGGTCCACCAGCACGATGCCGTCGTCTTCACGCTTGTAGATCGAACCGGACGGGCAGCTGGCGACACAGGCCGGGTTCAGGCAGTGTTCGCACAGGCGCGGCAGGTACATCATGAAGGTGTTCTCGAAGGTCGAGTACATCTCTTTCTGCACGCCTTCGAACAAGGCGTCACGGCTGCGCGCGCTGAATTCGCCGCCCAGGTCGTCTTCCCAGT
The DNA here is from genome assembly GCF_001571245.1 of Achromobacter piechaudii NBRC 102461. Taxonomy (GTDB): domain Bacteria; phylum Pseudomonadota; class Gammaproteobacteria; order Burkholderiales; family Burkholderiaceae_B; genus Achromobacter; species Achromobacter piechaudii. The sequence continues at coordinate 15,175 of NZ_BCTK01000008.1, forward strand.
TCGGGCCCCAATGGATCTTGTCCATCTTCTTGCCGGTCAACACCGATACCGGGCGCGCGGTGGGCGGCGTCTGCAACAGCGGCGCGTTCTGCAGATGCTCGTAGTCGAAGGTGAACGGTTCGTAGTAGTCGTCGATGGCGGGCAGGTTCGGGTTGGCGAACAGGTTGGCCAGGATGCGCAGCTTGCCGCCCTGGCGCGGTTCCAGCTTGCCAGCGGCGGTGCGCTTCCAGCCGCCCTTCCACTTGTCCTGGTTCTCCCATTCCTTGGGGTAACCGATGCCGGGCTTGGTTTCCACGTTGTTGAACCAGGCGTACTCCACGCCATCGCGGCTGGTCCAGACGTTCTTGCAGGTGACCGAACACGTGTGGCAGCCGATGCACTTGTCCAGGTTCAGCACCATGCCGATTTGGGCGCGTATCCTCATGATTGCTTCTCTTCTTGTTGCGGTTCTTCAACGAGCGGGCCTTCCAGCCAGTCCACCTTCTTCATCTTGCGCAGCACCACGAACTCGTCGCGATTGGCGCCAACCGTGCCGTAGTAGTTGAAGCCGTAGGCCTGCTGCGCGTAGCCGCCGATCATGTGCGTGGGCTTGAGCACCGTGCGCGTGACCGAGTTATGTATGCCGCCGCGCTTGCCGCTGGTTTCCGCGCCGGGCACGTTCACGATCTTTTCCTGCGCGTGGTACATCAGGCACATGCCCACCGGCACGCGCTGGCTGACGACGACGCGCGCGGTCAGGGTGCCGTTGACGTTGAACACTTCCACCCAGTCGTTATCGACCAGCCCGGCCTGTTTGGCTTCCGTTTCCGACACCCACACGTGCGGGCCGCCACGGCTCAGGGTCAGCATGCGCAGGTTGTCGGAATAGGTGCTGTGGATGCCCCACTTCTGGTGCGGAGTCAGCCAATTGAGCACCAGTTCCTTCTCGCCGTTGGGGTACTTGCCCAGCATCGGCGCGACGGTCTTGGTGTCGATGGCGGGCTTGTACACGCACGAGCCCTCGCCGAAGTCCAGCATCCAGCGATGGTCCTGATAGAACTGCTGGCGACCGGTCAGCGTGCGCCATGGAATCAGCTCGTGCACGTTGGTGTAGCCGGCGTTGTAGCTGACCTCTTCGCTTTCCAGGCCCGACCAGGTCGGAGCGGAAATGATCTTGCGCGGTTGCGCCTGGATGTCGCGAAAGCGGATCTTGTCGTGCTCGCGGCCCACGGCCAGATGCGTGTGGTCGCGCCCGGTGATCTTGCCCAGCGCTTCCCAGGCCTTGACCGACACGTGGCCGTTGGTTTCGGGCGCGAAGGTCAGGATCATCTCGGCGGCGTCAATCGCGGTGTCCAGGCGCGGGCGGCCTTGGCTGACGCCTTCGTCGCGCACGCTTTCATTGATGCCGGCCAGCTCGTGCACCTCGTGCTCGGTGTTCCAGTTGATGCCCTTGCCGCCGTTGCCCAGCTTGTCCAGCAAGGGCCCCACCGACGTGAACTTGCGATAGATGTCGTTGTAGTCGCGCTCGACCACCGTCATCGACGGCGCGGTCTTGCCGGGCACCAGATCGCATTCGCCCAGCTTCCAGTCGCGCGGCTCGAAGGCCTGGCCCAGCTCTCCGGGCGTGTCGTGCATCAGCGGCGTCAGCACCAGGTCGCGGCGCTTGCCCAGGTAGGGGCCGCCGATCTCACTGAACTTCTTGGCCAGCAGCTTGTAGATTTCCCAATCCGTCTTGCTTTCCCACAGCGGCTGCACGGCTTCACTCAGGGGATGGATGAAGGGGTGCATGTCGGACGTGTTCAGGTCGTCCTTCTCGTACCAGGTGGCCGTGGGCAACACGATGTCGCCGTACAGGCAGGTGGTGCTCATGCGGAAGTCCAGCACCGTCAACAGGTCCAGCTTGCCTTCGGCGGCATCTTCCTCGAACGTGACTTCCGTGGGCTTGATGGCGGCGTCTTCATCACCGAACACCGCGTTCTGCGTGCCCAGCAGATACTTCAGGAAGTACTCGTGACCCTTGCCGCTGGAGCCCAGGATGTTGGAGCGCCAGACGAACATGTTGCGCGGGAAGTTGGCGGGGTCGTCCGGGTTCTCGCACGACATTTTCAGCGCGCCCGACTTCAGTTGTTCGACGGCGTGGGCGATGGGGTCCTTGCCTGCGGCGTCGGCCTCGGCCACCAGGTCCAGCGGGTTGGTGCGCAGTTGCGGCGCGGAGGGCAGCCAGCCCATGCGTTCGGCGCGCGCGTTCAGGTCGATCATGGACAAGTCGCCGTACTTGGCGCGGTCGGCCGTGGGGCCAAGCACTTCCTGCACGTTCAGCTTTTCATGGCGCCATTGGCTCGTGTGCGCGTAGAAGAAGGACGTGCCGTTCATCTGGCGCGGCGGGCGCACCCAGTCGGAGGCGAACGCCAGCGGAGCCCAGCCGAATTGCGGGCGCAGCTTTTCCTGCCCCACGTAGTGCGCCCAGCCGCCGCCGCTCTTGCCCACGCAACCGCACATCATCAGCATGTTGATGATGCCGCGGTAGATCATGTCCATGTGGTACCAGTGGTTCAGCCCCGCGCCCACGATCACCATCGACTTGCCTTCGGTGTCGTGCGCGTTCTGCGCGAATTCGCGCGCCACCTGGATCACCTGCGCGCGCGGCACGCCGGTGTGCTTTTCCTGCCAGGCCGGTGTGTAGGCCACGTCATCGTCGTAGGATGTGGCGACGTTGCCGCCGCCCAGGCCACGATCCAGGCCGTAGTTGGCCATTTGCAGGTCGTGCACGGTGGCGACCAGCGCGTCGCTGCCATCGGCCAGGCGGATGCGGCGGGCCGGCACGTTGCGCACCAACACGTCGTCGTGTTCGCCGCCAAAGTAAGGAAAGCCGACGCTGACGGTTTCGGCGTTCTCGCCCAAGAGGCTCAAGGTCGGTTCGATGTCCGCGCCGTTGCCGCCGTTGCGCGATTCCAGGTTCCAGCGGCCCACTTTTTCGCCGTTGTTGACCGCGCCTTCGCCCCAGCGAAAGCCGATGCTGCCGTTAGGCGCGACCAGATCGCCGCTGTGTGCGTCCAGCACCAGCGTCTTCCAGTCCGGGTTGTTCTGTTCGCCCAGCGCGCCGTCCAGATGCGAGGCGCGCAGGAAATGGTCGGGTGCGTAAAAGCCGTCGCGTGGCTTCAACAACACCAGCATGGGCATGTCGGTGTAGCGGCGCACGTAGTCGCGGAAATACGGCGAGGGGGTGGCCGACAGATGGAATTCTTTCAGGATGACGTGGCCCATGGCCATGGCCAGCGCGGCGTCGGTGCCCTGCTTGGGCGCGAGCCAGATGTCGCCGAACTTGACCATTTCACCGAAGTCGCTGGACACGGCGACGGTCTTGGTGCCCTTGTAGCGGACTTCCGTGTAGAAGTGCGCGTCCGGTGTGCGGGTCTGCGGCACGTTCGAGCCCCACACCATCAGGTAGGTGGAGTTGTACCAGTCAGCCGATTCCGGCACGTCGGTCTGCTCGCCCCAGATCTGCGGGCTGGCGGGCGGCAGGTCGCAATACCAGTCGTAGAAGCTCAGGCAGGCGCCGCCCAGCAGGCTCAGGTAGCGCGCGCCGGCCGCGTAGCTGACCATCGACATCGCGGGAATCGGCGAAAAGCCGATGACGCGGTCGGGGCCGAACTTCTTGATGGTCAGCGCGTTGGCGGCGGCGATGATCTCCGTGGCCGTGTCCCAATCGGCGCGCACGAAGCCGCCCAGCCCACGCACCGACTTGTAGCGCTTGGCGCGCTCGGGATTCTGGCTGATCCATTCCCAGGCGGCGATGGGGTCCATCGTCTTGCGGGCCTCGCGCCACATCTGCATCAGGCGGCCACGGATCATCGGGTACTTCACGCGCTGCGCCGAATACACGTACCAGCTGTACGACGCGCCACGCGGACAGCCACGCGGTTCGTGGTTGGGCAGGTCGGGCCGGGTGCGGGGGTAGTCGGTCTGCTGCGTTTCCCAGGTGATCAGGCCGTTCTTGACGTAGACCTTCCACGAGCACGAGCCCGTGCAGTTCACGCCGTGGGTGGAGCGCACCACCTTGTCGTGCTGCCAGCGGCCGCGATAGGCGTTTTCCCACCTGCGGTCTTCATTGACCGTTTCGCCGTGACCATCGGCAAAGGTGGATTTGACCCGGGACATGAACTTCAACCGGTCCAGGAAGTGACTCATCGTGTTTCTCCAAAAGCGCCGCCGGGGCGGCGCGTACTGCGATCGTTGCTGTTGGATTGACTGTAGGGCGGGACCCGTCCCCCGACCATTCGCCGGAGGGCCAGGCGGGGCGCGGCAGAGTGACTAGTCACCGGGCCGCGCGCGCGCGTTCAGCACGGCACCGGCGCATTGCGGCGCGCATAGAACCACCACGTAATCACCATGCAGGTGGCGTAAAAGCCGATGAAGCAGAGCAGCGCCGCCTGCACGCCGCCCGTCATTTCCAGCGAGGTGCCGAAGCTGCGCGGAATGAAGAAGCCGCCATACGCGCCGATGGCTCCCGAAAAGCCCAGCACGGCAGCGGACTCCTTGGCGGCCTCGGCCAGCGCGCGCTTCTGCCCGGCCGGACCCTGGCCGGCCGCGGCCTGCGTGCGTTCGCGCAGGAAGATCACGGGGATCATTCGGAACGTCGAGCCATTGCCCACGCCGGTCAGCGCGAACAGCACGATGAACATTGCAAGAAAGCCGTTGAAGTTGCCGCCCTGCCCCGCCACGGGCAGGAAGACCATCACGCCCAGCACCGCCGCGATCATGCCGGCGAAGGTGGCCAGCGTGACGCGCGCGCCGCCCAGCTTGTCCGACACCCAGCCGCCCACGGGCCGCGTCAGCGAACCCACCAGCGGTCCCAAAAAGGCATACGCCATGGGGTTGACCTGCGGGAACAGCGTCTTGGTCAGCATGGCGAAGCCCGCCGAGAACCCGATGAACGAGCCGAACGTGCCCACATACAGCCAGCACATCAGCCAGTTGTGCTTGCGCTTGAAGATGACCGCCTGGTCCGCGAAGGACGCGCGCGCGTCGGCGATGTCGTTCATGCCGAACCAGGCCGCAACCGCCGCGATGGCGATCGGCACCACCCAGATGAAGCCGGCGTTTTGCAGCCACAGGTTCTGCTGCGCGCCATTGACGGTGATCTCCTGCGGCGCGCCGCCAGCTACGCCGAAGACGCCCACCGAGATCACCACCGGCACGACGAACTGCACCAGCGACACGCCCAGGTTGCCGATGCCGGCGTTCAGCCCGGTCGCCAGGCCCTTCTTTTCCTTGGGGAAGAAGAAGCTGATGTTGGCCATGCTGGAACTGAAATTGCCGCCGCCCAGGCCGCACAGCAGCGCCAGGATCAGCAGGGTCGGAAACGAGGTGGTCGGGTCGCGCAGCGCAAAACCCATGCCCAGCGCGGGCACCAGCAAGGACGCCGTCGAGATCGCCGTCCACTTGCGCCCGCCGAACACCGGCACCAGGAACGAATAGAAAATGCGCAGCGTGGCGCCCGACAACGCAGGCAGCGCCGTCAACCAGAACAGCTGGTTCTTGGACAGCATGAAGCCGGCGCGGTCCAGGTTGACGACCACCACGCTCCACAGCATCCAGATGCTGAACGCCAGCATCAACGCGGGGATGGAGATCCAGAGATTGCGATTGGCGACGCGGGCGCCGGTCTGCTTCCAGAAGCCGGGGTTCTCCGGCTCCCAACGCGTCAGGACTTGAGTGGACATAGAAGGCTCTGCAAGGTAGGGGCTGGGGAATGGGGACTTACGCGGCTTGCTTGCCCGCGGTGGCGGCCTGGGCCTGGCCCAGTGCCGTGCTTTCGGGTCGGAAACTGAAGTGCATGAAGATCAGCGACACGCAGACCGTGCCGTACAGCAGCATGAACGCGCTGGAACGCACGCCGGTCAGGTCCAGCAGCACGCCGAACAGGATGGGCAAGATGAAGCCGCCCATGCCGCCCGCCAGGCCGACGATGCCGGACACCGCGCCGATGTTTTCGCCGAACTCATCCGAGATGAACTTGAAGACGGAGGCCTTGCCGATGGCCATCGCGATGCCGACGATGAACAGCAGCACGGTGAAGGTGACCGGGCCCAGCGCGATGCCGAATTGCCGCGCGCCGTTGGCCGTCATCACGGTGAACTGGGTTTGCGGATAACTGAGCAGGAAGAACGCGACCCAGCACACCCACATCACCCACCACGTGGTCTTGTAGGCGCCGTAGCGGTCCGAGATCCAGCCGCCTAGCGCGCGCAAGACGCCGCCCGGCAAGGAAAAGCAGGCGGCCAGCAGTGCGGCCAGCTTCATGTCGAAACCGTATTCGCCGATGTAGTACTTGGTCATCCACAACGCCAGCGCCACATAGCCGCCGAACACGACCGAGTAGTACTGGCAGTAGCGCCAGACGCGCGGGTCGCGCAGCATGGCGAACTGTGCCGACAGGCTGGCGCCGCGCGTGACGCGGTGCGCCGGGTCCGACGCCGAGAACATCCAGAACAGCACCGCCGTCACCAGCAGCGCCACCGCGTAGACCTGCGGCACGATCACCCACGCGCCGCCCGCCGCCGCGATCAACGCGGGCGCGACGAACTTGGTGATGGCCGAACCGGAGTTGCCCGCGCCGAACACGCCCATCGCCAGGCCCTGCTTGTTGCGCGGAAACCAGCGCGCCACATAGGGCGTGCCGACCGAGAACGAACCGCCGGTCAGGCCGACGAACAGGGCCAGCACCAGAAACTGCCAATACTCGGTGGCGTAGGACAGCAGCCAGATCGGCACCACCGCCAGCAGCATGAGGATGAAGAAAACGGGGCGGCCGCCGTAACGGTCGGTCCAGATGCCCAGCGGTACGCGCACCAGGGACCCGGTCAGCACCGGCATGGCGGCCAGCAGGCCGAACTGGGTTTCCGACAGGCCCAGTTGCGCCTTGATCGGAATGCCCAGCACCGCGAAGATCATCCATACCGCAAAGCAGATGGTGAAGGCGAACGTACTTGAAATCAGGACCCGCATCGGCCTGCCGGACGGGGTTGTTGCTGCTGTCATGGTTACTCTCGCTTAGGCTCACGAACACATGTCGTCAGCCTAGGCACGCGCCGCCCCCCCGACCATTCGCCGGCCGACCATTTGCCCCATGCCGATGTGCCTAGTCACTCGGGTTCGTGCCCCGCGTTTGCGCTGGATCAAGCCCGCCCCTTTTGGCCAGCGCGCACTCAGGCTTAATATGTATTCACAATACACCTTAAAAAACCGAGCGACCGCCATGCCCCCCTTGCTGACCATTGATGAACCGGCCGCAGCCCCTGCCCGCCCTCGCCCGCAATGGCGCGCGTTTACTGAAATGGGCTTTCGGCCGCTGTACCTGGCGGGCTGCTTCTGGGCACTGGTGTCCGTCTGGCTATGGGTCCACGCGCCGGCCCGCATCACCGGCTTGCTGGGCGGCGTGTTCTGGCACGCCCATGAAATGCTGTGGGGCTTTGTCGCCACCATCGCGGTGGGTTTCCTGCTGACGGCGGGGGCTAACTGGACCGGCAAGAATCCCTTGCGCGGCAATGCCTTGGCGGTGCTATGCGGCTTGTGGATCGTGGCGCGCATCGGGTATCTGATGCCCGGACGGCCCGCGTTCGTCGTCGCCATCGTGGCGGATCTGACGTTCTTCGTGTGGGGCGCGGCAGCCTTGGGCCGCGCCGTCTGGGTCACGCGCAACCAGCGCAACGCGGGCGTGCCGTTCCTGATGCTGGGGCTGGCCGCGACCAACGCGCTGTACTTGTGGGCGGCGGCGCAAGGCGACTATCCGGCGCTGATGCGCTACTTCAATGCCGGCCTGCTGTGCATGGCGGTGCTGACCCTGCTGATCGCGCGCCGAGTCATTCCGTTCTTCGCCAAGCGCGCGGTGACGGGCCTGGACATCCCGGCGCAGACCCGCAGCGGCCATTGGCAGTTGGCGACGGGCGTAGTCGCCATCGCGTGCCTGCTGGCCGGACAGCCAAACGCAGCGGCGCTGGCGCTGGCCGCCACCGGCCTGATCGCGCTATGGCAATGGCTGACCTGGAAACCCTGGGCGGTGCGGCGCGTGCCGCTGTTGTGGATTCTTTACGCCGGATACCTGGGGCTGGGCGCGGGCCTGGTGGTGGGCGCGGCGCAATTGGCCGGCATCGTCATCCGGCCCGCCTGGCCCGCGCACGTCATCGGCGTGGCGGGGTTTTCCGTATTGATCGTGGGCATGGTGACCCGCACCGCGCTGGGTCACCTGGGCCGGCCCTTGCAGACCGACCGGAGCATGGTCGCCAGTTTCGTGCTGATGATCGTGGCGGCGCTGCTGCGGCTGGCGGCCTTGTGGCCCAGCGTGGCCAGCATGGGCCTGCTGCATGCCGCCACCAGCGCCTGGGTGCTGGCGATGGGCCTGTATTTGTGGCGCTTTGTTCCGCTGATGGTCCGCCCGCGCGCCGACGCCGCCAAGCCGGCGGCGCCGATGATGCGGATGATGCCGGTTGCGCGTCCGCGCGGCTAGGGGCTGCGGCCGGGGTTTTGGCCCCGGCGCTGCCTAACGGATCAGTCGCGTCCTTCGCGGCGCTCGATGGCCGCCACTTCGCGGCGCATCGCCTTGAGCCACGCCTTCAACTGGCCCTCGTCCGAGAATTGCATGACCTCGTGTTCCAGTTCGCTGATGTACTCCTGGATGTCGACGATGTCGGCGTCCAGTTCTTCCAGCACCGTCTCCGGGTCGAACGAGGCGAAGGGGTCCAGGTCATAGCGCAGCTTGAAGCCCTCTTCCGCGTAGCTGGCCAGATGCAGCACTTCGTCCAGCTGCGCCTGTAGCGTGGCGTTCGCTTGCGGCAGGCCGGCATCCGGCACGTCCGCCAGCGGCGTCAGGTCCGGCGTGCCTTGCTTGCGCCGCGCCGCTTCCTCGTCCTGCATCGCCTGCCAGGCCACCGCATTGGGCGTGGTGTTGCGCAGGGCCGCGCGCGCCATGGCGAGCAGGTCTTCGGCTTCCTCGTCCTCGAATTGGTCCTGGATGATGCGAAGCAACTGCGTCGGCGTGAAGGTCGACAGATCGGTGTCCGGGTCCAGCTCCAGCGCCTCGATCAGTTCGGCCTTGGCGTCTTCGCTTTCATCGGCGGAGGCCTCGTCGTAGTCCAAACCGCTGTGCTTCTTGTAAAGCGTCTTGAGCCGCGCCGCGTCGCAGCCAGCCGGCAGCTCGCCCTTGGCGTCCAGCAACAGCAATTCGGCGGAAAACTCGGTCACCAGCTCGGACACGAATTCGCGTTCGGCCTTGGACAGGCCCATGTTCTTGTACGCGTGGTCAAAGCACAGCACGAGCTTCATGCGCAGCTCGTGCAGCTTGGTCTCAAGCGGCGCCAGCCCTTCGGTGTACTTGCGCTGGTACTCGGCCTCGATCGCTTGCCATTGATCCAGGCGGCCGCGTTCCGTTTCCAGCCTTGCCTGTAGACGTTCGAATAACTGACGCGGGGTTTCTAGTGAATGCTCGCCCATGACCTGCTCCTTGCAAACCGGCTGATGAAATTAGCCGCCACTCTAAACGATTCGCGCGCCGCGTTCCTGTCTTATTCAATCAATAACGCTAATCATTATTATTAATATAGAATCTCGGCTGTCCGCAACACCCCCAAGATTGGCAGCCCCGATGTCCCTGCCCCCTTCCACGGGCCCTGCCCCCCGCCGCCCCCGCCTGATCCTATGCGCCGCCGCCTTGCTGCTGGCCGTGCTGGTGGCCATCGCGTGGTGGATGACAGGCAGTCAGGGCCCGCCCGCCCCGCGCCCTCCCGACTACGGCCAGATTCCCGTTGCCGTCAGCGTCGCCGCCGCCCGCGTCGGCCCCTTGCAGCGCGAGCTGCATGCGCTGGGCACGATCACTTCGCTGAACCAGGTGGTGCTGCGCAGCCAGGTGGAAGGTGAACTGATGCGCCTCTATTACACCGAGGGTCAGCGCGTTGTGCGCGGCCAGTTGCTGGCCGAGATCGACCCGCGCCCCTACCAGACCGCGCTGGCGGCCGCCGAAGGCGAGCTGGCGCGTACCCAGGCCCTGCTCGACAACGCGCAGGCCGATCTGCAACGTTATCGCAAGCTGGCTCGTCAGGAATCGGTGGCCGGGCAGCAGCTGGACACGGCCCAGGCGCAGGTGCGCGCGTACAGCGCGCAGCGCGAACTGAACCGCGCCCAGGTGGCCGACGCGCAGCGGCTGCTGGACCTGACCCGCATCGTCGCGCCGCACGATGGCCGCATCGGGCTGCGCCGCGTCGACGCCGGCAACCATGTGCGCGCCAACGATGCCGACGGGCTGACCACGCTGGTGCAGACCGCGCCTATTTCAGCGCTGTTCAGCATTTCCGAAACGCGGCTGGACCTGCTGCGCCAGGCGCAGGCCGGCACGGCCGTGCTGCGCGTGCAGGCCTGGGATGCCGATGACCGCCGCCTGCTGGCCGAAGGCACGCTCGAAGCGCTGGACAACCGCATCCAGGCCACCAGCGGCACCGTGCGGCTGCGCGCCCGTTTCGAGAACGCCGACGAATCGTTGTTTCCCAACCAGTTCGTGAACATCCGGCTGGCCGTCGTCCAGCAGGACAGCGCGGTCACGATCCCGTCGGCCGCCGTGCAGTATGGCTCGGAAGGCGCGTTCGTCTTCGTGATCGGTGATGATGCCCGCGCCACGCGCCGCGTGTTGCAGCTGGGCGCGGCCAATGCGGGCCACGTCGTCGTGCAGGCCGGGCTGGCGCCCGCCGAGCGCGTCGTGGTCGAAGGCGTGGACCGCCTGCACGACGGCCGCAACGTCCAGATCGTCGAACCCCTGAGTTGAATCCCCTGACTTGAATCCTGCATGAGCCTGTCACGCCCCTTCATCCTGCGTCCGGTCGCCTCGTCCTTCCTGATGATCGCCCTGCTGCTCTCGGGCATCCTCGCCTGGCGCATGCTGCCCGTGGCCGCGCTGCCGCAGGTGGACTACCCCATCATCCAGGTCAGCACGCAGTATCCGGGGGCCAGCCCCAACGTGACGGCGCGCGCCGTGACCGCGCCGCTGGAGCGGCGCTTCGGGCAGATCCCGGGCGTCAAGCAGATGTCGTCCACCAGCGGCAGCGGCATCTCGGTGATCACCTTGCAGTTCTCGCTGGACGTGTCGCTGGGCGTGGCCGAACAGGAGGTGCAGGCGGCCATCAGCGCCAGCGCCTCGCTGCTGCCCAATGACCTGCCCACGCCGCCCGTGTACCGCAAGGTCAACCCGGCCGACGTGCCCATCCTGACGCTGGCCATCACCTCCGATTCCCTGCCCCTGCCCACCGTGTACGACCTGGTCGACACGCGCATGACGCAGCGCCTGTCGCAGTTGTCGGGCGTGGGCATGGTGAGCCTTGCCGGCGGCCAGCGGCCGGCCGTGCGCGTGCAGGTCAATCCGATGGCGCTGGCCGCGCGCGGCTTGCAGCTGTCCGACGTGCAAGAGGCCATCGCCAAGGCCAACTCGAACCAGCCCAAGGGCAGTTTCGACGGCCCCGTGCGTTCGGTCATCATGGACGCGAACGACCAGCTGCACAGCGCCGACGAATACCGCGAACTGATCGTCGCCTGGAAAAACGGCGCGCCGGTGCGGCTGGGCCAGGTCGCCACCATCGAGGACGGCGCCGAAGACCGCTACCTGGCAGCCTGGGTCGACCAGCAGCCCGCCGTGCTGGTCAATATCCAACGCCAGCCGGGCGCCAACGTGATCGCCGTGGCCGACCAGGTCAAGGCGCTGCTGCCGCAGCTGACCGCCAGCCTGCCCGCCGCCGCGCAGGTCCGCATCCTGACCGACCGCACCGAGAGCATTCGCGCGTCGGTGCGCGGCGTGCAATGGGAATTGGTGTTCGCCGTGGGGCTCGTGGTGCTGGTGACCTTCCTGTTCCTGCGCAACCTGCCCGCCACGCTGATCCCCAGCCTGGCCGTGCCCTTGTCCCTGATCGGCACCTTCGGCTTCATGCATCTGGCGGGCTTTTCCACCAACAACCTGACGTTGATGGCGCTGACCATCGGCGCGGGCTTCGTGGTGGATGACGCCATCGTGATGCTGGAGAACATCGCGCGTTACCGGGAACAGGGGCACAGCCCCATGTCGGCCGCGCTCAAGGGCGCGGGCCAGATCGGCTTCACGCTGGTATCGCTGACCCTGTCGCTGATCGCCGTGCTGATCCCGCTGCTGTTCATGGAAGACGTGGTAGGCCGGCTCTTCCGCGAATTCGCCATCACGCTGGCGGTCGCCATCCTGATCTCGCTGGCGGTCTCGCTGACCCTGACGCCGATGATGTGCGCGCGCCTGCTGCCCGCGCACGTGCAGTCGCGGCCCGGCCTGATGGACCGTATCCAGGCGCGCTACGCGGGCTGGCTGGACGTGACGCTGCGCCACCAGCGCCTGACGCTGCTGGTCATGGTCGGCACGGTGGCACTGACCGGGCTGCTGTACCTGCTGGTGCCCAAGGGCTTCTTTCCGGTGCAGGACGGCGGCGTGCTGCAAGGCGTGACGCAGTCCGCGCAAAACACGTCGTTCGACGCCATGGCGCGCCGCCAGCAGGCGGTGGCGCAGGCGCTGCTGGCCGATCCGGACGTGCAGAGCCTGTCATCCTTCATCGGCATCGACGGCATGAACACCACGCTGAACACGGGCCGGCTGCTGATCAACCTGAAACCCTGGGCCGAGCGCGGCGCGCCGCTGACCGACATCATGGCGCGGCTGGACGCGCGGGTCGGGCAGGTGCAAGGCATCTCGCTCACGCTGCAACCGGTGCAGGAATTGAATATCGAAGACCGCGTCAGCCGGGGCCAATACCTGTTCAGCCTGACCTCGCCCGACAACGCGCTGTTGACGCAGTGGAGCCAGGCGCTCATGCAGCGGCTGGCGCAATCGCCCGCGCTGGCTGAACTGTCGTCCGACCTGCAAGGCAATGGCCGTCAGGCCTATCTTGAAGTGTCGCGCGATACGGCGGCGCGCCTGGGCGTGACGATGGATGACGTGGTGCAGGCGCTGTACAACGCCTTTGGCCAGCGCCAGGTAGCCACGCTGTTCACGCAGTCGAACCAGTACCGCGTGGTGCTGGAGATGGACCGCAGCCTGGCGCTGGGGCCCGATGCGCTGGAACGCATCCATCTGCAAACCGAGGACGGGCAGGCGATTCCGCTGTCGGCACTGGCCACGGTCAGCGAACGCGCCGTGCCGCTGGCCATCAACCACCTGTCGCAGTTTCCCGCCGTGAACCTGTCGTTCAACCTGCCGCGCGGCGGCTCGCTGGGCGACGCCATTGCCGCCATCGAAGCCGCACGCGACGACATCGCCATGCCGCCCGCCGTGGAATTGCGGTTGCAAGGCGCGGCGGCGGCGTTCAAGGCGTCTCTGTCCAATACGCTGTGGCTCATGCTGGCGGCGGTCATCACGATGTATCTGGTGCTGGGCATGCTGTATGAAAGCGCCATCCATCCCGTCACGATCCTGTCGACGCTGCCCTCGGCCGCCGTCGGCGCGTTGCTGGCGCTGCTGCTGACCGGCCGGCCGCTGGACCTGATCGCCGTCATCGGCATCATCCTGCTGATCGGGCTGGTGAAAAAGAACGGCATCATGATGGTGGACTTCGCGCTGGAAGCCGAGCGCACACGCGGGCTGTCGCCGCAAGAGGCCATCCGCGAAGCGGCGCTGCTGCGGCTGCGGCCAATTCTGATGACGACGCTGGCCGCGCTGTTCGGCGCGTTGCCGCTGATGCTTGCCACGGGTTCCGGCGCGGAGCTGCGCCAGCCGCTGGGCTGGGTCATGGTGGGCGGCTTGCTGGTCAGCCAGGTGCTGACGCTGTTCACCACGCCCGCCGTCTACCTGTTCTTTCATCGCTTGGGCCAGCGGCGCGGCGTCACCGGCAAGGCGGCCGGGGCTGACGGGTCCCAGGCATGATCCGCGCATTGCTGCATCGCCCTGTCGCCTGCCTGTTCCTGGCGGTGGCGCTGACCCTGCTGGGCGCGGTGGCGTGGCGCCTGTTGCCCGTGGCGCCGTTGCCCCAGGTGGATTTCCCCACCATCGAAGTGCGCGCCGAACTGCCGGGCGCCAGCCCCGAAAGCATGGCCAGCACCGTGGCCGCCCCGCTGGAGCGCGCGCTGGGCAGCATCGCGGGCGTCAGCGCCATGACCTCGTCCAGCAACCAGGGCGCCACCCGCGTGCAGTTGCAGTTTGAGCTGGACCGCGACATCAACGAAGCGGCCCGCGACGTGCAGGCCGCGCTGAACGCCGCGCGCGGCGAGCTGCCTTCCGGCATGCCGCAAAGCCCCAGCTACCGCAAGGTCAACCCCTCGCAAGCGCCCATCATGGCGCTGGCGCTCAGTTCGGCCACGCGTCCTGCCGGGCAGTTGTACGACCTGGGCTCGACCGTGCTGGCGCAGAAGCTGTCGCAGATCAATGGCGTGGGCGAAGTGACCATGGGCGGCAGTTCGCTGCCGGCCGTGCGCGTGCAGGTCAACCCCAATGCGCTGGCCCATTACGGCGTGGCGCTGGACGAAGTGCGCCGCGCCATCGCCGACGCCGCGCCGCTGCGCCCGCTGGGTCAACTGGATTCTGCCGGCCAGCGCTGGGAAGTGGGCACGCCCGAACAGCCGCGCGGCGCGGATGAATATGGCCGCCTGATCGTGCGCCACGACGATGGCGCGGTGATCCGGCTGGCGCAGGTGGCGCGAGTCAGCGATTCCGTCGAAAACCGCTACAGCAGCGGCTTTCACAATCGCAACCCGGCCGTCGTGCTGACCATCAGCCGCCAGACCGGCGCGAACATCATCGAGACCATCGACGCCATCAACGCCGCCCTGCCCGGCCTGCGCGCGCTGCTGCCGGCCGACGTGGACCTGACGGTGGCGCTGGACCGCTCGCCCGGCATCAAGGCCACCTTGCGCGAAGCGCACATCACGCTGGTGCTGGCCACCGCGCTGGTCATCCTGGTGGTGTGGTCGTTCCTGGGCAGCGCGCGCGCGGCGGCCATTCCCAGCGTGGCGATCCCGGTGTGCCTGATCGCCACCTTTGCCGTCATGCACGCGTGGGGGTTTTCGCTGAACAACCTGTCGTTGATGGCGCTGATCGTGGCGGCCGGGCTGGTCGTGGACGACGCCATCGTCGTGCTGGAGAACATCTCGCGCCATCTTGAACGTGGCCTGTCGCCACGTAAGGCCGCGCTGCGCGGCGTGCGCGAAGTGGGCTTCACGCTGGTCGCCATGACCGTCGCGTTGAGCGTCGTGTTCGTATCCATCCTGTTCATGGGCGGGCTGGTCGAACGGCTGTTCCGCGAATTTTCGATCACGCTGGTGGCGGCCACCGTCATCTCGCTGGTGGTGTCGGTCGCCATCATCCCGGCCTTGTGCGCGCGCTGGCTGCCGTCAGGCGAGGCGCAGCGCAACGCACCGCCTCGCCCTTCGCGCCTGCAAGCCGTGTTCGCGCGCATGCACGACGCCTATGGCCGATCGCTGTCCCGCGTGCTGGGCCATGCGCGCCTGACGCTGTTGCTGCTGGCCGCCGTGATCGGCCTGAACGTCTATCTGTATGTGGAGGCGCCCAAGGGCTTCCTGCCCGTGCAGGACACCGGCCAGCTGGTGGGTTTCGTGCGCGGCGACGACGGTTTTTCGTTTCAGGTCATGCAACCCAAGATCGATCAGTACCGCCAACTGGTCCTCAGGCATCCGGCCGTGCAGGACGTCATCGGCTACAACGGCGGCAGCCTGGGCATCAGCAATTCGCTGTTCCTGATCCGGCTCAAGCCCGCGACCGAGCGCGGCGTATCGTCCACCGAGGTCATCAACTGGCTGCGCACCCACGCGCCCGCCGTGCCGGGCGGCATGTTCTTTCTGAACGTCGACCAGGACCTGCGCATGCCCGGCGGCTTCGGCAATTCGGGCGACCATGAATTGGCGATCATGGCCAGCGACGTGCCGGCGCTGCGGCAGTGGGCGCGCAAGATCTCCCAGGCCATGCAGAACATTCCAGAGCTGCGCGACGTTGACGCGCAAGGCGATGGCGCGACGCAGCAGGTCGTCATCAACATCGACCGCGCCGCCGCGCAGCGCCTGGGCGTGGACATGCAGACAGTCAGCAGCGTATTGAGCAATTCGTTCAGCCAGCGCCAGGTCGCCACGATGTACGACGCCATGAACCAGTACCGCGTAGTGCTGGAGCTGGACCCGCGCTACACCGAAGACCCCGAGGTGCTGGAGCAGGTGCAGGTGGTGGCGGCCGATGGCGCGCGCGTTCCGCTGACGGCCTTCGCCAGCTACGAGAACGGCTTGGTCAACGACCGCGTCTACCACGACGGCCTGTTCGCGGCAGTGGGCGTGGGCTTCTCGCTGGCGCCGGGCGTGTCGCTGGAACAGGGGCTGGCGGCCATCGACGCGGCGCTGGCCACGCTGATGGTGCCGTCCACCATCCAGACGCGGCTGGGCGGCGACGCCCGCAATTTTCAGCAAAGCCTGCAAGACCAGCCCTGGCTGATCCTGGCAGTGCTCCTGGCGATCTATCTGGTGCTGGGCATCCTGTACGAAAGCCCGCTGCATCCGCTGACCATCCTGTCGACGCTGCCCTCGGCCGGCGTGGGCGCATTGCTGGCCCTGCGCATCGCCAACATCGAATTCACGCTGATCGCGTTGCTGGGCCTGTTCCTCTTGGTGGGCATCGTCATGAAGAACGCCATCTTGATGATCGACTTCGCCCTCAGCCTGGAACGCCGCGAAGGGCTGACCCCCAGCCAGGCGATCCACCGCGCCGCCATGCTGCGGCTGCGTCCCATCGTCATGACGAACATGGCCGGATTGCTGGGCGCGCTGCCGCTGGTGCTGGGCATGGGCGAAGGCGCGGAATTGCGTCGTCCGCTGGGCATCGCCATCGTGGGCGGTTTGATGATCAGCCAGTTCCTTACCCTCTACACCACGCCGATCGTGTATCTGGCGCTGGAACGCCTGCGGCTGAAATGGACGGGAGCGGCGCGCCGGCGCAGCGCCTGAGCCGGCAGGCGCACGCTACTGCCTGCGCCAGCGCCGCGTCACCCATGGCGCGGCCTTACTCGGGCCAGCGGGGCGCGGCCGTCAGGTTGTCCGCCATGAACGACAGGAACTCGCGCGCAAGCAGCGGCAAGGTCCTGCCTTGCAATGTCAGCACCTGGATGCTGCGCTGGCGCATTTCCGGATTGCTGAAGGGCACGGCGACCAGCGCGCCGCCGCTGCCGAGCTGGCCCATCAACGTCAGGTAACCAGACAGGGCCACGATCTGGCTGCCCGGCAGCATTGGCAGGAATGCCGCCGAGTGGTTCGACACGTAGGCCGGCTCGATATGCAGGCCCGCGTTGGCGCAAGCCGCGTCGAACAGCTGGCGCACGGTGGTGCCGTGATCGCCCAGCGACAGCGGATAGTGGACAAGGTCGCGCATGCCGATGCTGCGCCGCCCCGCCAGCGGATGCTTGCGGCACATCACCGCGTAGACGGGTGCGCGAGTCAGCAGCTCGGTCTTCAGGCGGTCATCTTGCGCGGTGGTGTAGCGCAGCGCGATCTGCGCCAGGCCTTCCAGGACATGACGGCTGACTTCTTCCGGCCGTTCCACATGCAGATGAAAGCGCGCCTCGGGCCGCGAGCGCTTGAACTGCGCCATGCTCATGGGCAGGAATTGGTGCGCGAAGCCCTCGGTACAGGCCAGCCGGATGGTGACGTCGCCCACGTGGCTGCGTTGGCGCAGTTCGGCGGTGACCCGCTCGGCCTCCAGCGCGGCGGCATTGGCGTAGGCGGCAAGCTGACGCCCCGCCTCGCTCAATTCCATGCCGCGCGCCTGGCGCTCGAACAGCGCGATGCCCAGGCCGTCCTCCAGCTTGGCGATCTGCCGGCTCACCGCCGAAGCAGCCACGTGCTGCGAGGCCGCAGCGCCCGCAATCGAGCCGCTGCGCGCGACCTCAAGAAAATAGCGTAGACCCAGCGAAATCATCCCGCCTCCCTTTAAAGCATGCCAAAAAGGCAACGCAAAGATGCTAATTATCTAATTGTGGCATGTACAGATGCGTAATAACTTTGTGCCTCCCTCGTCCGGAGACCCGTTTTGAGCCGCGAACAAGCCGTCCTGCAAGCCATTGAAGCCTTCGACAATGGCACTCTTGAAGCCGCCCTGGCGCGCCGCGTTGCCTACGCGACGGAAAGCGAAGTGCCGGATCAGGCCCCCATGCAGCATGCCTATCTGAACCAGGATCTGATTCCCGTTCTGAACCGTATGGGCTTCACCTGCGAGGTGCATCCCAACCCGGCCGGCGTGGACCTGCCCATCCTGGTCGCGCGCCGCATCGAACAAGCCGGCCTGCCGACCGTGCTGATGTACGGGCATGGCGACGTGGTGCGCGGCAACGCCGCCAAGTGGGAAGCCGGCCGCGATCCGTGGCAGTTGCAAGTGGACGGCGACCGCTGGTACGGCCGGGGCACGGCCGACAACAAAGGCCAGCACAGCATCAATCTGGAAGCACTGCGGCAAGTGCTCGACGCGCGCGGCGGCAAGCTGGGCTTTAACGCCGTCTGGCTGATCGAGACCGGCGAAGAAGCCGGCTCGCCGGGGTTGGCCGAATTCTGCGACGCGCAGCGCGAAGCGCTGGCCGCCGACGTGTTCATCGCCAGCGACGGCCCGCGCCTGCATGCGTCCCGCCCCACGTTGTTCATGGGGTCGCGCGGCGCGGTCAATTTCGAATTGCGGCTGCGCGCGCGCGAACGTGGCTACCATTCCGGCAACTGGGGCGGCCTGCTGGCCAACCCCGCCATCGTGCTGATGCACGCCATCGGCACGCTGGTGGACGCGCGGGGCCGCATCACCGTGCCCGCGTTGCGCCCGCCCCCAATCCCCGCCGCCGTGCGGGAAGCGCTGGCGGATCTGGACGTGGGCGGCGGCGAGGACGATCCCGACATCAATGACTGGTGGGGCGAACCCGGCCTGTCCGCGCCGGAAAAAGTATTTGGCTGGAACAGCCTGGACGTGCTGACCTTCGGCGCGGGCGATCCCGCCAAGCCGGTCAACGCAATTCCGCCCGAAGCCGTGGCCTGGTGCCAACTGCGCTTTGTCGTCGGCACCGACTGGCGCGCGCTGGAAACGCACGTGCGCGACCACCTGCGCCAAGGCGGTTTTGAAGACGTACAGGTGCGCGTCGGCATGCAAGGCGGCGCCACGCGTCTGTCGCCCGACAACGCCTGGGTGCGCTGGGCGGCCGCGTCGCTGGAACGCACGACCGGCAAGCGGCCCGCGCTGCTGCCCAACCTGGGCGGTTCGCTGCCCAACGAGATCTTCGCCGACCTGCTGGGCCTGCCCACGCTGTGGGTGCCGCATTCCTATCCCGCCTGCGCGCAGCACGCGCCCAACGAACACCTGCTGGGCAGTGTCGCGCGCGAAGGGCTGGCCATCATGGCCGGCCTGTACTGGGACCTGGGCGATTCCGTTCCCCGCTGATTGACTGATCCACTGACTGACCGAGAGCGTTGCCATGACCGCTAGATTTTGTGCCGCCGTATTGGCGTTCAACCTTGCCGTCGCCGCCTATGCGGGCGAGGCCCAAGCCGCCTACCCCGAACAGCCGATCAAGATCGTCGTGCCGTTCACACCCGGCGGCGCGACCGACGCCGTGGCAAGGCTGCTGGCCAACAAGCTGTCGGGCAGCCTGGGCCAGTCGGTGATCGTGGAAAACCGCCCCGGCGCATCCACCGTCATCGGCGCCGACGCCGTGGCCCGCGCACAGCCCGATGGCTACACGCTGCTGCTGTCGGGCAGCACCACCTACACCGTGCTGCCGGCCTTGAAGCCGTCCCTGCCCTACGACCCGATCCGCAGCTTCGAACACATCGGCATCGTGGCCATGGCGCCCGTGGTGCTGCTGGCGCAGAACGGGCTGGCCGCCACCACCGTGCAGCAGGCGGCGACGCTGGCCAAGCAGCAAAGCACCAAGGGCGGATTGATGTACGGCACCTTCGGGCCGGGCTCGGCGCCGCATCTGGCGGGCGAGATGTTTGCCGAAGCCGCTGGCGCGAAGATGATGCCGGTGCCCTACAAGGGCAGCGCGCAACTGATCACCGCAATGATCGGCGGCGAAGTGTCGCTGGGCGTGGACACGGTTTCCTCCGCCGCGCCGCAGGTGCGCGCCGGCAAGGTCCGCGCGCTGGCCGTCACGGGCGAGCATCGCGTGCCGCAGATGCCGGACGTGCCGACCTTCGCCGAGGCCGGCATACCCGAAGTGTCGTTCGTGGGCTGGTACGCCTTGGCCGCGCCCGCGCGCACGCCCGCTCCCGTGATCGACACGTTGAACCGCGCGGTCGCGCAGATCATGCAAGACCCGCAGGTCAAAAAGGCTGTGTCCGACCTGGCGCTTGAACCCGTGTTCCTGCCGGGGCAGGCGTTCAAGGACCAGATCGAAAAAGAAGTGCGCACGTTCAGCGCCGTGGCCAAGCGCGCGGACATCAAGCTGGAATAGCGCGCAGTAAAAAGCGCCTGACCGCGCACGTTTGCTAGCGTGCACGGCCAGGCGCCGGTCTGTCTTGCCTGTCGGCCTCAGACCATCGGCGGCATCGTTTCGCGTTCCGGGTGGCGATGCTTGGCCAAGGCCTTGATGAAGGCCGCCGCGCTCTTGGCCGGTGCGCCGCCGCCCATCAACAGGCCTTCATCGGCCTCGTCGGGCGCAATGCCCGCCGACCCGAACAACTGGCCTCCCCGACCCAGCCCCAGCAGCGTCTTGCCGTGCCGGTAGGCATCGCGCAGGAATTCCAGCGCGCGCCCATCCGCCTGCAATCGCGCCACGGCGGCTTCGCCCCCGGGCACCACCGCGCCGTCGAACAACGTTGACGGGTGGTTGTCCAGCGACGCGTCGGCATCCAGCATGCCGCCGCCTTCGGTCTGTACCGGGCCGATGCGCTGGCCCACCAGCCGCACCACCGCGCCAGCCTGCATCAGCGCGTCGGCCACGGCCGACACCGCGCCCTCGTCCACGCCTTCGGCCACCAGGATGGCGACCTTGCGCGTGGCCACGCCGCCATCGCCCGGGCGGGCGGTCAGCGACAACGTGGGCGACACTTCCACTTCGGGCTTGGGCGGCTGCGCGATTGCGCGCGGCAGCGGTTCCGGCAAGGCCATGCCCAATTGGTCGGCGACTTGCTGGGCCAGCTCGTCCGACACGTTGCGCAGCGAGGCCACCATGCGTTGGCGGATGGCGGGCACCGTCACCTTGCTCAGTTCAAACGAGAAAGCGTGCACGATGTGCTGCTTTTCCCAATCGGTCTGGCTGTTGTAGAACAGCGTGGCCTGGTTGTAGTGTTCCGCGAACTTCTCGGGATGGCCGCGCAATTCGTCGCCCGCGATCGGCTCGGGAAACGGCACGAAGCCGTCCATGCCGGCCTGGAACGGACACCCGCCCGCCAGGGAATTGGGCTCGTAGGCCACGCGGCCACGATGAATCGTCTGACGATGCATGCCGTCGCGCTGGTTGTTGTGCACCGGTGCAATCGGCGCATTGATGGGCAGCTCGTGGAAGTTCGGGCCGCCCAGCCGCGAGATCTGCGTATCCACATAGGAATGGATGCGTCCGGCCAGCAGCGGGTCGTTGGTGAAGTCCACGCCCGGCACCACGTGCGCCGTGCAGAAAGCCACCTGCTCGGTTTCCGCGAAGAAGTTGTCGGGGTTGCGGTCCAGCACCATGCGGCCGATGGGCACGATGGGCACCAGCTCTTCGGGCACGATCTTGGTCGCGTCCAGCACGTCGAAGCTGAAGCCCTCGGCCTCTTCCTCGGTGAAGATCTGCACGCCCAATTCCCATTCCGGCCCCTTGCCCGCATCGATGGCTTCCCACAGGTCGCGACGATGGAAGTCGGGATCCGCGCCCGACACCTTCACCGCTTCGTCCCACACCTGGGAATGCGTGCCCAGGATCGGGGTCCAGTGGAACTTCACCAGGCGCGATTCGCCGCTTGCATTGACGAAGCGGAACGTGTGCACGCCGAAGCCCTGCATCATGCGGTAGCTGCGCGGAATGGCACGGTCGGACATCACCCACAACAGCATGTGGGTCGATTCGGGCATCAGCGACACGAAATCCCAGAACGTGTCGTGCGCCGAGGCCGCCTGCGGCATGCCGTGATGCGGCTCGGGCTTGACCGCGTGAACCAGGTCCGGGAACTTCATCGCGTCCTGAATGAAGAAGACCGGCATGTTGTTGCCCACCAGGTCCCAGTTGCCTTCATCGGTATAGAACTTGACGGCAAAGCCGCGCACGTCGCGCGCTGTGTCCTTGGAGCCGCGCTCGCCGGCCACCGTGGAAAAGCGCACGAACACCGGCGTGCGCTTGCCTTTTTCGGCGAACAGCGAGGCCGCCGTCAGGTCGGTCAACGGGCGATAGCACTCGAAGAAACCGTGAGCGGCCGAACCGCGCGCGTGCACGATGCGTTCGGGGATGCGTTCGTGATCGAAGTGCGTGATTTTTTCACGCAGGATGAAATCTTTCAGCAGGGCCGGGCCGCGCAGGCCGGCCTTGAGCGAATGCTGGTTGTCGGCGACCGGCACGCCTTGATTCGTCGTAAGCACCTGGCCGCTGCCATCGGCGCGCACACGGCCCAGCCGGCCATCCAGCGCGTTGACGCCGGGCGCGGCGGGGCCACCTGTCTTCTCGTTGGCCTCGGATTCCGACAACGAGCTGGCGCCCACGGACGGATCCGGCGGCGTCGACTGCGCGCCGGTATAGGGGCAGCGCGCGCCTTCCTCGCCATACTCCGCCGCCTTGTTGGCGTTGTGCGGCATGGCGGCGGCGGTGGCGCCCGTGGCGGCGGCGCGCTTGAGCGCCGGGTGCGAGGGCTTGCCGGCCGGACCCGCGGCGGGGCCGCTGTCCGTATTCATATAGGCGGTATCGACGGCGCCAGCGGCGCCTTTGCTTGCGGGTTTCTTGGTTGCCATCAAGGCTCTCCTAGTGTTTGAGCATTTCGCCACGGGCCTGCTCGGCGCGCGACGCGCCGATGGCGGATTTCACTTTCTTGACTTCTTCGGGCGGGGGCAGCACGGCGGGCAATCCCAGCGATTCCACCCACAGCTCGCGCGACCAACCCTGCGTGTGATACAGGTGATGGTCTTCGTCCAGCGCCACTGCGTCGTGAGCCTGCTTCAGGATTGCGGCTTCCTTGCCGGAATGCTGCTCGGCGATCAGCCCGATCAGGGACCAATTGGCGTGGTCCTTGGTTTCTGCCAGCACCACGCACTCGGTCGCCACCAGCTGGGCGGCGTCGGCGTCGCCTGCGCTGATGGCCAGCTTCATGGCCTTGACCAGCGACTCGCCAAGGTGACGCACCACTTCGCGCCCCGGCGTCTGACGGGCGGGATCGAGTCCCAGTTGTTCAAACACGGTCAAAAGCACGCGGTGATGCGTGCGTGTTTCTTCCAGGTATTCCTTCCACTCTTTCTTCAGGTCTTCATTGACGGCACAGGACACGGCGGTCTCGTACACCGACAAGCCGCCGATTTCAGTCTCCAGCGCCTGGTAAAGCAATTCATTGATTTGTTTGGCGTTTGCCGTTTTGCGTTTCATCAGGGGCTCCTTGTCCACGGATCAGTCGCCGGCCGCGCCCTGCATCTGCGAACCCGGCGGCATGAGGCGCACCTTCAGCAAGCGCCGTTCCTGCATCGACCGCTGCGCCGGCCTGACCACATCGACTACGTCGTCCCCATTTCGCTTAGAATCGCAACCATTCTCAATACAACATTCTTGCCCACCCGTTTGCGGCGGCAATTCACAACAAGAGGCTCGCTCTGAAATCCGGTTTTCGCCTGTCCATGGCCTGGTTGCACACCTGGGTCGGCCTGTGGTTTTCGTGGCTGCTCTACGCGGTGTTCCTGACCGGCTCGCTCGCCCTCTTTGGCGAGCCCATCACCCACTGGATGACGCCCGAGCACCACGCTGCCGAAGCGGCGTCGGCAGAGCAAGCGAGCGCCCCCGTGGATCGCGCCCGCCGCCTTGAACTGGCGGCCGATTACATGGCGCGCCATCACCCAGGCGCGGACATGTGGGAAATCTGGCCCGTGGACCGGGGCCACGACAATGGCCTGTCGCTCTATTGGTTTGACGACCACGGCATGTATGCCGGCGTCGAACTGGACCCGGACACGGGCGCGCCGCTGGCCGAACACCACGACGAGGCCGCTCGCGCCACGCTGGGCGGCGAGCACTTCGTGAGCTTTCACTACATGCTGCACGAAAGCCGTTTCGGCTTGTGGATCGTGGCGTTTGCGACGATGGCGATGCTGGTCGCGCTGGTGTCGGGCGTAGTCACGCACAAACGCATCTTCAAGGACTTCTTCACCTTCCGCGCCCGCAAAGGGCAGCGCTCCTGGCTGGACGCGCACAACGCGGTCGCCGTGCTGACCCTGCCCTTCCAGTTCATGATTGCCTACACCGGCATCGTGATATCCAGCGCGGAGCTGATGCCCGCACCCGTCGTCGCGCACTATGGACCGGGCGTCGAAGCGATGCGCCTGTACCTGTCTGAAATGCAGGGCGAGGAAAAACCGCAGCGCACGGCTCAGGCCTTGGCGATGCCGCCGCTGGAACCGCTGGTCGCGCGCGCCGAATCCATGATCGGCCAGAGCGCGCGCGCCGTCGTCATCTTGAACCCCGAAGACGCGTCCATGCGCGTCGCGGTCTACGGCTGGAACGAAGCCAGCGACGCGCAGCGCAACATCAGCGCGACGACCGGCATGGTCGAATTCCAGGCAAGCACCGGGCAGGTGCTGCGCGTGCGCCAGCCAGGCGACGTCAACGGCGGCGCGCTTGCAACGGTGCGCCAGGTGATGGCCGACCTGCACATGGCGCCCTTCGGCGGGCTGGCCGTGAAGTGGCTGTACTTTCTTTGCGGCCTGGCGGGCGCCGCGATGATGGGCACGGGCGCGGTGCTGTTCATGGTGAAGCGGCGCGCCAAGCTGGGGCATGAATTCGGCGCGGCCACCGCGCGCATGTACCGCTTGATCGAAGGCTTGAACGTGGCCGCGCTGGCGGGTCTGGCGGTGGCGTGCATCGGATTCTTCTGGGCCAACCGGCTGCTGCCCGTCGCACTGGAAAACCGCGCCTTGTGGGAACTGCGCTGCTTTTTCGGCGTGTGGGCGCTGATGCTGGCACATGCCTGGATGACACGCCCGCGCCGCGCGTGGATCACGCAGCTAGGCCTCTTGTCCGCCTTGTGCCTATTGCTGCCACTGTTGTCGTGGGCAACGTTGGGCGACCACACCTGGGCGCAGATCGGCCGTGGCGACTGGGAAAGCCTGGGCGTTGAACTGGTCGCCGTCGCCATTGGCGTACTATCCGCGTGGGCGGCCATCCGATTGTGGAAGACGCCACAATCCGCGCCCGCCCAGCGCACCCCCCGCGCGAACCAAAAGGCAGCGGCATGAACATGAATGATCTCTACGCCATCGCAATGGCTTTGCTGCTGACCTATTCCGGCATGGCCTGCCTGAGCCTGGCCATGCCGCGTCATTACGATCAGGTGTGGGGCCGCGACCCGTCGGCGGGGCATACCCGCGTGCTGCGCGGCGCGGGCGTACTGTTGCTGGCGCTGGCCTTGCTGCCTTGCGTGGGCTTGTGGGGCAATACGGTGGGCGTGGTGGCGTGGCTGGGCTGGCTGTCGGCAGGCGCGCTGCTGTGGGTCGGCATGCTTTCCTGGTCGCCCCGGCCCGCTGCCCGCACCGCCGCGCTGGCGGTGGCGATCTCGTTGGCAGGCGTCGGCATCGGTTTTTGA
This sequence comes from Achromobacter piechaudii NBRC 102461, assembly GCF_001571245.1. Lineage (GTDB taxonomy): Bacteria > Pseudomonadota > Gammaproteobacteria > Burkholderiales > Burkholderiaceae_B > Achromobacter > Achromobacter piechaudii. The sequence goes on from NZ_BCTK01000008.1 coordinate 40,912, forward strand.
TGGCCCGCCTGGAGCGGCTGGCGGCATTGCGATTTACCCGTCTCCGCCACGCTGTTTGACCCGCATCAAGCCCGGCTGAGTTCGCCCCCATCACCACCATATGTGGTGATACAGTTTCGACACCCTACTACATATGGTGTCAGTGATGCGACTTCAGCCCTCTCTTTCCCCCGCCGTCCCGACCACCGCCATTGACCCCGCGCCGCGCGTCGATGTGGAAAGCGCCATGGAGGAATACCTGGACCAGCGCGACTGGCGCGTCAACGCCAACGCCAACCAGGGGTACAGCCTGGGCGGTCTGATCCTGAACGTGGCCGGCAAGGTCACGGCCAACTATTGGCTGTCGCATGTCTTCACGCCCGAGGCCGGACGCGCGCACCGCGAGGGCGACATCCACATCCATGACCTGGACATGCTCAGTGGCTATTGCGCCGGCTGGTCGTTGCGCCAACTGCTGACCGAGGGCTTCAACGGCGTGCCCGGCAAGGTGGAATCCACCCCGCCCCGGCATATGTCGGCCGCCATCGGGCAGATCGTCAACTTCCTGGGTACGCTGCAAAACGAATGGGCCGGCGCGCAGGCGTTCAGCTCGTTCGACACCTACATGGCCCCCTTCATCCGCCGCGACGCGATGACCTATGCGCAGGTCAAGCAGGCCATGCAGGAACTGATCTTCAACTTGAACGTGCCCAGCCGCTGGGGCACGCAAACCCCCTTCACCAACCTGACGTTCGACTGGACCTGCCCGGCCGATCTGAAGGAACAGGTGCCCTACGTGGGCGGCGAAGAAATGCCGTTCACCTATGGCGAGCTGCAAGAAGAGATGGACATGATCAACCGCGCCTACATCGAAGTGATGATGGCCGGCGACGCCAAGGGGCGCGTGTTCACCTTCCCGATACCCACCTACAACATCACGCCGGATTTCGATTGGGGCCATCCCAACACCGACCGCCTGTTCGAGATGACGGCGCGCTACGGGCTGCCCTACTTCCAGAACTTCCTGAATTCCGATCTGGAACCGCACATGGTTCGGTCGATGTGCTGCCGCCTGCAACTGGACTTGCGCGAATTGCTCAAGCGCGGCAACGGCCTGTTCGGTTCGGCCGAGCAAACCGGATCCGTCGGTGTCGTGACCGTGAACTGCGCCCGGCTGGGCTACACCTGCCAAGGCGATGAAGCGCGCCTGATGCAGCGCCTGGATCACCTGCTGGCGCTGGGCCGCGACGTGCTGGAAACCAAGCGCGCCGTGGTGCAGCGCTACATCGACCAGGGGCTGTACCCGTACACTCGCCGCTACCTGGGCACGCTGCGCAACCACTTCAGCACGCTTGGGGTCAACGGCATCAACGAAATGATCCGCAACTTCACCAATGACGCGGACGATGTCACCACGCCGGCCGGCCACGCGCTGGCGGTGCGTTTGCTGGATCGCGTGCGCGCCCGCATGACCGAATTCCAGGAGCAGACCGGTCACCTTTACAACCTGGAGGCCACGCCGGCCGAAGGCACCACGTATCGCTTCGCCCGCGAAGACCGCAAGCGCTATCCCGGCATCCTGCAAGCCGGCAGCGACGCGCAGCCGTACTACACCAATTCGAGCCAACTGCCCGTGGGCTACACGGACGACCCGTTCCATGCGCTGCAATTGCAGGAAACGCTGCAAGGCAAATACACGGGCGGCACCGTGCTGCACCTGTACATGAACGAGGCCGTGTCCTCGGCCGAGGCATGCAAGCAGCTGGTGCGCCGCGCGCTGTCGAATTTCCGGCTGCCCTACATCACCGTCACGCCCACGTTTTCGATATGCCCGAACCACGGCTACCTGGCCGGGCACCACGAGTTCTGCCCCAAATGCGATGCCGAATTGCTGGCCCGTCAGGCCGCCTGCTGCGAGCAGGCCTGACGCCTGCCCACATCGATATCGACGTCTTGGTTCCTCATGCCCACTTTTCCCACCCCTTCAAGGAGTCCCTGATGCAAACCCTGACCCTGCCCATCGCCGCCCACGCGCCCGCCCCGTCCCTGGACGACAGCCAGCGCGTGCGCTGCGAAGTCTGGACCCGCGTGATGGGGTATCACCGCCCCGTTGCTTCCTTCAACACCGGCAAACAAGGCGAATTCAATGAACGCCGCTTCTTCGTCGAGCAACGCGCCTGAGGGCGCGCCTCGCGCCACCGAGCCCGGCACGCGCCGGCTGGCCGCAAGGCCGGCCTACTGCGCGCCGCCGCAGCCGGTGGCGCAAGCCCTGCCCCGCCATGCCCCCGCCATCGGCGGCGTGGTGCCCTTTTCAACGGTGGACTGGCCCGGCCAGTTGGCGGCGGTCGTCTTCATTTCCGGTTGCCCGTGGCGCTGCCATTACTGCCACAACACCGAGCTGCAAACGCGCGCCGCGCGGTATGACTGGCGCGACGCGCGGGCGTTTCTTGAGAGCCGCGCGGGCTTGCTGGACGCCGTGGTCTTCTCGGGCGGCGAACCGCTATCCGAACCGCGACTGCCCTCATTGATCCGCGACGTGCGGCGCATGGGCTATCGCGTGGGCCTGCACACGGCGGGCATCTATCCGCTGCGGCTGGCCGATGTGATGCGTCATCTGGATTGGATCGGCCTGGACATCAAGGCCGATGCGCAAGGCTACGACGACATCACCGGCCGCCGCGATTCGCAGCGCCCGGCGATGGCGTGCCTGACGCAGTTGCTGTCGGCGGGCAAGGACTTCGAATGCCGCATCACCTGGCATCCCGACTGGCTGGACGAAGCGCGGCTACTGGCGCTGGCCGACACGCTGGCGCACCGAGGCGTGCGGCGCTTTGCCGTGCAGGCCGCGCGCGCATCGCCCGGCACACCGCCCGCGCGCGCCTTGAGCGCGCAGGCCCTGGCCCGCATGAAGCCGCTGTTCGACGACTTCGTGTACCGCTGATCGCTGCATCAACCCCTGCGCTTGAACGCCGCCGTCAACACCGCATGAAAGCGCGGCGAGCCGATGGCGCCCACGTTGCAGCGCGACCAGGGCGAGACGGCGGTGGGATCCACGCTGAAAACGCGGCCCGGCGCCATGATGACTTTTTCGGGCATCAGGTCGGCGGCGAGCGTCAGCGAATCCTCCACGCCGGGAAACGCCGCCCATAGATACATCGAACTGGAAGGCCGCGCGAACACGCGCGCGCCCAGCGAGTCCAGCACCTGCAAGGCATGGCCGGTGGCCGCTTCCAGACGCTGGCGCAGCCTGGCCAGATGGCGCTCGTAATGGCCGTCGCGCAGCATCACGTCGACCATGCGTTCGCAGTACTCCGAACTGCTGACGTGCACCAGCGCCTTCAGGTCGGCCAGATCGCTGGCCAGCGCCGCGTTGCAGGCGATGAAGCCTACGCGCAGCGCCGCCGAAAACGATTTGGAAAAACTGCCGATGTAGATGGTGCGTTCCAACTGGTCCAGCGCCGACAGCCGCACGGCGGACGTGGGCTTGAAGTCGGCCAGCGCATCGTTCTCGACAATCATCAGGTTGTAGCGTTCGGCCAGTTGCAGCACCTTGTACGCCTTGCCCAGCGAAATATCGGAACCCGTCGGATTGTGCGCCAGCGACTGCGTGAAAAACAGGCGCGGCTTCTCGCGCTGCAACAAGGCTTCCAGCGCGACCACGTCGGGGCCATCCGGCAGTCGCGGCACGCCCAGCATGCGCACGCCGGCCAGCTTGAGCTTGCCGAACAGCGGGTAGTAGCCGGGGTTGTCGACCAGCACCGTCGCGCCCGGCGGCACGAAGTAGCGGATCACCAGATCCATCGCCTCGTTTGCGCCATGCGTCAGCACCAGCTGCGACGGCGCAACGTTGACGCCCACGTCGCCCAGCTTGCGCACCAGGCTTTCGCGCAACGGGCCATAACCGAAACGGCTGCCGTACCGGAACAAGGCACCCTGACCCGTGCGCACCACCTTCTGGTGATAGCGATCCATACGCATGTCGGCCAGCCAGTCCACGGGCGGAAAGCCATCGCCCGCCTGCACCGCGTCCGGCTGCGTTTTCAGCTGTTCGCGCATCAGCCAGACGATGTCCATCGCACGGCTCAACTGGCCCGGTTCTTCGTCGGCCGCCTTGCGCGCGTAATCGCCGTCCAGCACGAAAAAGCCCGAGCCCCGGCGCGGTTCGACCAGCCCTTGCGCGACCAGCATTTCAAAGGCGACCACCACCGTGTTCTTGGCGTAGCGATGCAGTTGCGACAGTTCGCGCAGCGATGGCAGCTTGTCGCCCGGGCGATAGACGCCATCGGCGATCTGCTGGCCGATCAGCTTGGCCAGGCTCTCGGCAATCGGCGCGCCGCGCGGTCGCCGGCCGGTCTTGAAGGAGTCATCCATGAGGGGGTTCACGCGCGCGGCGCTCATCAAAATTGGTGCAGTGCGATGGTACTGTTTGGCAAAACTGTACCTCTCAATAGCGGTACAGTTTACCTAGAATCTGGCCACTCGATATCTATACGGAGACCTGCCATCGTGGCCGATTCACGCCTGCCCAACTTCCGCGCGCTGACCCCCGCCGAGCGCCTTGCCGCCATTGCCAAGGCCGCCAACCTGACTGACGACGAACAACAGATGCTGGCCCGGCCCGGCGCGCTGGGCCTGGACCGCGCCGACGGCATGATCGAAAACGTCATCGGCGCATTCGAGCTGCCGCTCGGTGTGGCCGGCAACTTCCAGGTCAACGGCCGCGACGTGCTGGTGCCGATGGCGGTGGAAGAACCGTCGGTGGTGGCGGCGGCTTCCTACATGGCCAAGCTGGCCCGCGAATGCGGCGGCTTTGAAACGTCCAGCACCCGCCCGCTGATGCGTGCGCAGGTGCAGGTGCTGGGCCTGACCGACCCGCACGGCGCGCGGCTGGCGCTGCTGCGCGAACGCGATCGCATCCTGACGCTGGCCAACAGCCGCGACAAGGTGCTGATCGAGCTGGGCGGCGGCTGCCAGGACATCGACGTGCACGTGTTCGCGGACACGCCGCGCGGCCCGATGATCGTGCTGCACCTGATCGTCGACGTGCGCGACGCCATGGGCGCGAACACCGTCAACACCATGGCCGAAGCCGTCGCGCCGCTGGTCGAGCAGATCACCGGCGGCTCCGTGCGCCTGCGCATCCTGTCGAATCTGGCCGACCTGCGGCTGGCGCGCGCCCGCGTGCGCCTGACGCCGCAGGTGCTGGACACCAAAGAGCGCAGCGGGGCCGAGATCATCGAAGGCGTGCTGGACGCGTACACGTTCGCCGCTGTCGACCCTTACCGCGCGGCCACGCACAACAAGGGCATCATGAACGGCATCGACCCCGTCATCGTCGCCACCGGCAACGACTGGCGCGCGGTGGAAGCCGGCGCGCATGCCTATGCTGCCCGCTCGGGCCGCTACACGTCGCTGACGCAATGGGAAAAAGACACGTCCGGAGCCTTGGTGGGCACCATCGAAATGCCCATGCCCGTGGGGCTGGTGGGCGGCGCCACCAAGACGCATCCGCTGGCGCGGCTGGCGTTGAAGATCATGGACGTGCGCTCGGCGGACGAGCTGGGTCAGGTGGCCGTGGCCGTCGGACTGGCGCAGAATCTGGGCGCGCTGCGCGCCCTGGCGACCGAAGGCATCCAGCGCGGCCACATGGCCCTGCATGCGCGCAACATCGCGCTGGTGGCGGGCGCGGTGGGGGCCGAGATCGATGCGGTCGCCAAGCGCATGGCCGAAGAAAAGGACGTGCGCACCGACCGCGCGCTGGCCTTGCTGGAGGAACTGCGCAAGCGATAGGCCCCGCCCCATGCGGCCAGGGGAAACAAGAACAGAGGCGATGCGCGGCACGGACCGCGCCGCCCGACCACAACGGAGAGAGACATGGAACCAAAATCGCCCGCGCCGTCCTGGCGCCTGGCAGAAGTCTGGAACGACACCGTGGACCTGCGCCAATTGGCGTGGGCCATCGGCATAGGCATCGCCATCAGCGTGACGGGCTTTTTCGCCGCCAGCCGCTGGCTGCGCGGCATGGTGGCCTCGCCCGAGCTGGCGCACGCCTACGCCATGCTGGCCGGCCTGGCCGGCTGCGTGACCGCCGGCGTGATCTGCGCGCGCCTGTTCCCGCCCAAGCGTGAAGTCATCGAACACACCTCCGCGCACGACCCCGCCTGGCGCGCCGAAGTGCTGGCCGAACTGGCCGAACAGCCGGGCGGCCTGGGTGCGTTGTCGGACCTGCCCGAACCGGTGGTGCGCGAACTGAAAGAGCTGGGCCTGTACGAACTGTTCACCGAACCTCCGCCTGCCCAGCATGCGCCCTCGCCTTCATTGACGACCCCGCCGCAAGGCGCCACCAAGGAGGCGCTGGCATGAGCGACCCGATCCTGCTTGAACAGATCATGGTGGCGGCCGCCATGGGCCTGCTGGGCGCGGTGGTCTTCGCGGCCATCGGCCTGGTGTCCGGCACCGACGAAACCACCACGCTGGCGCCGCTGACCCTGCTGGTGGTGCTGCTGGGCGTGCCGCCTGCGGGCGTGTTCACCTTCTTTCTGGCGGGCGCCGTGGCCAAGCACATGACGCACGCGGTGCCCACGGCGCTGCTCGGCATACCAGGCGATACGCTGGCCACGCCGCTACTGCAAGACGCGAACATGTTGCGCAAGCTGGGCGTGCCGCACATTGCCTTGCGCAAGATGGTGTCCGGCGCCATCGTGGCCGCCTTTGTCGCGGTGCCGCTCGCCGTCTTGTTCGCGGTGTTGCTCGCGCCGTTCGGCGCGGCCATCACCAAGTCGGCGCCGTGGATCTTCCTGGCGGCGGCGGTGCTGATCGCCTACTTCTCGGCCGGCCGCTGGGCCGCGGTGGCGCTGTTGGTGCCGTTCGTGGTAGTCATCATCGCGCTGCAAAGCCTGACGGCCAAGTACGGCGTCAAACTGAGCATCAGCTATTTCCTGGGCATCGCCATCGGTCCGCTGATCGCCGACCTGTTCACGGTGATCTCACCGATGGGCCGCACGAAGATGATGCGCGAGAAGGTCCGCACTTTTTCGCTGGCGCCTGACGTGAAGGGATGGTCGGGGTATTTTCCCAACCCGCTCAAGGTCATGGACCGCACGCAGACGCGCTGGACCCTGGCGACTGCCGCCATCTCCAGCGCCACCTTCGTGTTCAGCCCCGTTGCCATGACGGTCGTGCTGGGCGAACTGGTCGGGTCGCGCATCAAGCATGCGTACCACCGGCTGACGACGGTGCTGTCCGCGCGCAATGGCGTCACCGAGGCCACCTACATTGCCGAAGCGCTGATTCCGCTGATCGCATTCGGCCTGCCCTTGAGTCCCGTCGCCGCAGGGCCGGCCGCGCCGCTGTTCAACGCTCCGCCCCGCTTCACCGTGGACGCGGCCACCGGCCAGACGCACAACCTGCACAACCTGCTGAACCACTGGGAATTTTTGGGCTACGGCATGCTGGCCGTGCTGCTGGCGGCGCTGGTGTCGTATCCGTTCGCGATGAACTTCGCGCGCCGCGCCGCGCTGTTCGTGTCGCGTCGGGTCAGTCACGAAGCCATCATCGCCACGTTCGTCGGCCTGATCATCGTGATCAGCATCTGGGAAGGCCAATTCCTGGGGCTGCTGGTGATCCTGACGATGGGCCTGTTCGGCGGCCTGCTGTCGAGGCTGTTCGGCTTCAATACCGGCGTGCAGTTCATGGGCTATTACACGGCGGTGCTGTCGGTGCCGGCGATCGTCAAGCTGATGACCTGATCGCCGCCGCGCAGTGCGCCCCGGTGGGGTGCCGTCGGTATGACGGCATCCCACCGGGGCTTATCCAGGCGCTTGAACGAGCCGTTTGAACAAAGCGGCTGAACCAGCCGCCCGCATCAAACCCCAACATCAATCCGACGACATCAAGCCGCCGTCTGGATGTTCGCCTCGCGGATCAGACGCGCCCACTTCTTCTGCTCGTCCAGGATGTACTGCTGCGCCGACTGCGCCGATCCGCCCATGGCCTTGCTGCCTTCCGCTGTGAACATGGCGATAGTGGCCGGGTCCGTCAGCACCTTCTGCACCACGCTGTTGACCTCGGCGATGACCTCGGGCGGCGTGCCGGCCGGAGCCACCAGCGCCTTCCAGTCCAGCGCCTCGAAACCTTCGAAGCCGGATTCCGCCACGGTCGGCACGTCGGGCAAGATAGACAGGCGCTCGCGGGCGGTAACCGCCAGCGGCCGCAGCACATTGCCCTTGAGCATCTCTTGCGCCGCCTGCGGGGTGGCGAACATATAGTCGGTGTTCTCGCCCAGCAGGTCGTTCAGCGCGGGCGCCGCGCCCCGGTACGGCACATTCAATACTTCAAACTTGGCCTGGTACGCCAACAGCTCGCCCGCCAGATGGCCAACCGTGCCCGACCCGGCAAGCGCCTGCTTGATCGCGCCGGGATTGGCGCGCGCTTCCTTGACCAGATCGGCCAGCGTCTGCCAGCGCGCATTGGCCTTGACGACCAGCACCACGGGCAACGACGCAATCATGGCGACGGCCGAAAAATCCTTGCTGGCGTCAAACGGCATCTTGGGCATCAAGGCCGGGTTGATGGCCAGGTTGGCGGTCTGGCCCAGGCCCAGCATGAAGCCATCGGGCTTGGTCTTGGCCACGTAGTCCATGCCGATATTGCCGCCCGCGCCGGGGCGGTTTTCCACCACCACGGACCAGCCCACCGACCCCGTGATCTTGGCCGCGATGGCGCGCGCCACCGAGTCGGTGCCGCCGCCCGGCGTGTACGGAACGATCAGCCGGATCGGCCGGCCATCGGGAAAAGCGGACGCGGCGCGCAGCCGCAGCGGCAACGCGGCCGCGCAAAGCGTGGCGCCCAGGAACGAGCGTCGGGTCAAAGCGATCATGATGGTTGGTCTCCTTCTGTTATGCGTTTTGCCTTCAAGGCCGCGATCTCGTCGTCGCGATAACCGACCGAACGCAAGAGCGCGTCGGTGTGTTCGCCCACAGCCGGAGGCTGCAAGCGGATGGGGGGCTGCCGCCCGTCCAGCGTCAGGGGGGCCAGCGGCACGAAACTTTCGCGCCCGTCGGGCAACGTGATTGGCGCCAAGCCGCCCGTGGCATTCAGATGCGGATCGGCGAACAGTTGTTCGGGGCGGGTGATGGGCGCGAACGGCAAGCCTTCTTCTTCGAAGCGCGCCGCCAGCGCCGCTGCGTCATGGCCCGCAAAGTGCGCGCGCAACATCGGCATGAGCCATTCGCGTGCGCGCACCCGGTCGTTGTTGGTGGCAAGGCGCGGGTCGGACAGCCATTCTTCCAGGCCGAAGGCGCGGCAGAAGATGTCCCACTGCTTGTCGCTGACCACGGCCAGGAAAATCTGCTCGCCATCCTTGACGGTGAACACGTCGTACACCGCCCACGCGGAAATGCGGGTGGGCATCGGCGCGGGCGCGCGGCCCGTCATGGCGTACTGCATCATGTGCTGGCCGACCAGGAACACGTTGTTCTCGAACAGCGAAGCCTGCACCTCGGTGCCCAGGCCCGTGTGTTCGCGCTGGGCCAGCGCGGCCATGGCGCCCATCGCGCCGAACATGCCGCCCATGATGTCGTTGACGCTGGAGCCCGCGCGCAGCGGATCGCCGGCGCGGCCGGTCATGTAGGCCAGCCCGCCCATCATCTGCACCACCTCGTCCAGCGCGGTGCGATTGTCGTAGGGGCCAGGCAGAAAGCCTTTGTGGCTGACGTAGATCAGCCGGGGGTTGCGCGCTTTGAGCGTGGCGTAGTCCAGGCCCAGCTTCTGCATCACACCCGCCTTGAAGTTCTCGCTGACCACGTCGGCGGTGTCGATCAGGCGCAACGCGGCCTGCACGCCTTCGGGCTGCTTCAGGTCCAGCGCAATGCTTTTCTTGTTGCGGTTGAACATCGGAAAAAAGCCCGCCCCCGAACCCAGCAGGCGGCGCGTGCTGTCGCCGCCTATCGGTTCGACCTTGATCACTTCCGCGCCCAGATCCGCGAGCAGCATGCCGCAGGTCGGCCCCATCACCATGTGGGTGAACTCGACGACGCGGATGCCTTCATACGGAAGGCGGGACGTTGCACGGCTAGTCATGAAAAATGCACCTTGATTGCTAGGGGGATAAGCGAATGCCGTCAGCGCGCCTGGGTGAAACCCAGAGGCAGGCCGGCGTCGGGCGTCATGCCGTACAGCGGTTCGCCGGGCAGGCCGGCGGCCAGCGGCTGGCGCGCCGCGATGATCTTGGCCAAGTCGATACCGGTGCTGATGCCCATGGCCTCGAACATGAAGACAAGGTCTTCGGTGACCACGTTGCCCGAGGCCCCCGGCGCGTAGGGGCAGCCGCCCAGCCCGCCCAGCGAACTGTCGAAGGTGCGCACGCCTTCGTCCCAGGCGGCCAGGCAATTGGCCAGACCCAGGCCGCGCGTGTTGTGCATATGGGCAGCGCCGGCCTGGACGCCCAGCTCGGCACGCAGGCGGCGGAACAGCCGTCGTACCTGCGCGGGGTTGGCATGGCCGACGGTGTCCGACAAGCCGGATTCGTCCGCGCCCGCCGCCACGCACATCGTCGCCAGGCGTATCACGTCGTCTTCCGGCACCAGGCCTTGCAGCGTGCAGCCGAACGCGGTGGAAATGCCGGCCTCAAGCTTTACGCCGGGCGCAAGTTCGTCGCGCAACGCGGCAATGGCGCGCACCTGATCGACCATTTCCAGCGGGGTCTTGCGCACGTTGGCCAGGGAATGCGCGTGGCTGGCCGAGACTGGCATCGTCAGCTTGTGTACGCCGGCCCGCAACGCGGCTTCGGCGCCGCGCAGATTGGGCACCAGCGCCATCACCGTCAAACCCGGAATGCGAGCGGCGTAAGCGACCACCTCGGCGGCGTCCGCCATCTGCGGCAACAGGCGCGCCGGCACGAACGAGGCCACTTCGATTTCGCGCACGCCGGCTGCGACCAGCGCATCGATCCAGCGCAGCTTGTCCTCGGTCGGCATGGTGGCCGCCACGGACTGCAAACCGTCTCGCGGACCGACTTCGCTGATCAGGACCTGCGGGGCGCGGGCGGAATTCTCCGTCATGGCCTTGTCTCCTTTATATTCTATCTATTAGAACAATGTTCTTTCTAGTAGAATTAAATGCGAACCGAAAAGCGCTGTCAAGCGCGGGCGCTGTGCCTACAATGGCGGCGCCTATCGTTCTAAAGGATGGAATATGCCGCTCGCCCCTGCCCTCGCTTTCTCTGGCCGCCATGCCGCGTAAAGCCGCCACCGAATCCGTAGCCGACGCCGACGCCGCCGCGGGTGGCGTGGCCGCCGTCGACCGCGCGTTGAGCCTCATGGCCGTCTTCACGCCCCAAGACCGCACGCTGTCGCTGGGCGAACTGGCCGAACGCACACGCCTGTACAAAAGCACGGTGCTGCGCCTGCTGGCCTCGCTGGAACACGCGCAATGGATACAGCGGCTGGAAGATGGCCGCTACGCGCTGGGCCCCGAAGTCGCCCGCCTGCACGGCATCTATTCCGCGTCGTTTTCGCTTGAACACGTCGTCGTACCGGTACTGCGCGATCTGGTCGCCGCCACGGGCGAGAGCGCGGCCTATCACGTGCGCCAGGGCGACGCGCGCCTGTGCCTGTACCGCGTAGACTCGCCGCACCCGGTGCGCGACCACATCCGCGCCGGCGATCTGCTGCCGCTGGAACGCGGCAGCGGCGGACGCGTGCTGACGGCGTTCGACGACATCCTGGGCAAAGCGCCCGGCCCCGAACAGGCGCTGTATGCGCGCATCCGCCAGGACGGCTACTTCGCCGCCACCGGCGACCGCCTGAGCGAAGTGGCCGGCATCTCCGCGCCCGTGTTCCTGCTGTCGGGTGGCATCGCGGCCGCCGTCACGCTGACCGCGCCCGCGCACCGCTACAACCCTGACCACCTTGCCCACGTGCTGAACGCCGCGCGGCGTCTGAGCGGCCGCGTGGGCTGAGACGGGGGCTGAAACACGCGCCCCCCGTCATTGCCCCGCCGCTTGATCCTGCGCAAGGCGACGCGCCATGCCTTGCTCTAGCCTCTGTCCACTTGACCAGAGGAAAGACTTCAACATGACGTGGTTCAAATCACTAAAACTTGCCGGCCGCGAATTGCTGCCCATCGTGCAGGGCGGCATGGGCGTCGGCGTATCCGCGCATCGGCTGGCGGGCGCTGTCGCCAGCCAGAACGCGGTGGGCACCATCGCCAGCATCGATTTGCGCCATCACCACCCCGACCTGCTCGAACAGACAGAAAAGTGCAATGACCGCGACTTGATCGACCGCGTCAACCTGCTTGCGCTGGACCGCGAAATCCGCGCCGCGCTGGATACGGCGCAAGGCCGCGGCCTGGTGGCGGTCAACGTCATGAAGGCCGTGCGCGGCCACCCCGCGCTGGTGCGGCAGGCTTGCGAAAGCGGCGCACAGGCCATCGTGATGGGTGCGGGCCTGCCCATGGACCTGCCGGAAATGACGGCGGATTTTCCCAAAGTGGCGCTGGTGCCGATTCTGTCCGAGGCGCGCGGCGTGGCCGTCGTGCTGAAAAAATGGATGAAAAAAGGCCGGATGGCCGACGCCGTCGTAATCGAACATCCCGGCTATGCGGGCGGCCATCTGGGCGCGGCGCGCCTGGACGACATCCACCACGAACGCTTTGATTTCCAGCGCGTGCTGGCCGAATGCCACACCCTGTTCGACGAACTGCAACTGGGCCAGGACGCGCCCAAGCTGATCGTCGCCGGCGGCGTGGGCAGCCACGACCAGGTGCGGCATTGGCTCGCGCACGGCGCCGATGGCGTGCAGGTAGGCACGGCTTTCGCCGTCACCCACGAGGGCGATGCCCACGAGAATTTCAAGCGGGTGCTGATCGATGCCGACCCGGCCGAGCTTGCCGAATTCACCAGCGTTGCCGGCCTGCCCGCGCGCGCCGTCGCCACACCGTGGCTGACGCGTTATCTGCGCCAGGAAAAAACCCTGCAAGCGGGCACGCGTTGCGATCCGCGCCGTTGCAGCCAGCGCATGGACTGCCTGACGCAGTGCGGACTGCGCGATGGCCTGTCACGCTTCGGGCAGTTCTGCATCGACCTGAAGCTGGCCGCCGCGCTGCGCGGCGAAGTCAGCCGTGGCCTGTTCTTCCGGGGCGCATCCAAGCTGCCCTTCGGCAGCGCCATGCGATCCGTGCGCGAACTGATGGATTACCTGCTGCACGGGCAGATGCCGGTAACGGCATAAGCATCCCGGCCCGCCGTCGGCGGGCCGCGTCTAGCGCACCGCCGACAGATCGAACTGGAACACCGCGCCCGGCTCCGGGCGCTCGACCAGCCGGATCTCGCTTTGATGCAGTTGCAGAATGCGCTGCACGATCACCAGCCCCAGCCCGCCGCCATCGCGCGGGCCCCGATTCAACGCGGATGCCCGCGTGAACAGGCCCGGCCGCAATTCGGGCGGAATGCCCTTGCCGGTATCGCTGACCTGCACCTGCACCCTGTTCTGCGCCACGCCCAGCTGCAAGTCGATACGGCTGCCGGGCGGGCTATGGCGGATGGCGTTGTCCAGCAGGTTGGTCAGCACGCGCTCGATCAGGCCCAGGTCGGCGCGCACCAGCGGCAGCGCCTGTGGAATGTCGGTCGTCAGGCTTTGCTGACGGGCCTCGGCGGCAAGCTCGAACTTCTGAATGACGTCCTGCACCAGCTCCGGCAAGGAAAAGGTTTCAGGCTCCAGCCGCACCAGCCCCGATTCCAGGCGTGCCAGTTCGAACAATTCCTGCGCCAGCCGCCCCACCTTGCGGCTCTGCCCCAACGCGATGTCCAGATAGCGGCGGCGCTCGCTGGCGTTCAACGTATCTTCTTTCAGGCGCAGCGTTTCCAGGTAACCATGCAGCGACGTCAACGGCGTGCGCAGGTCATGCGAGATATTGGCGACCAGGTCGCGGCGCTGCTGGTCCTGGCGCGTCAACTCGCGCCACTGGTCCGAGATACGGCGCGCCATCTGCGCAAAGCTGCGGCGCAACACCGCGATCTCGTCCAGGCTGGTGTCGGTAGCGTCCCCCGGCCGGCCCAACGCGGCCAGCGCCTTGCCGTCATCGCCGTCAAAGGCGCGTACGGCGCGCGTCAACTCGCGCAGCGGACGAGTGATCAGCGCAAAGGCCGCCAGCCCCGCCACCAGGCCTAGCAAGGCCACCAGCGCGATCGACCAGAGCGTCGTGCGCAGCACGGAGCTGCGCGATACCGCCATCGCCAGCGCGTCGTGCGCCTGCCCCTGCAACACCACGTACACATAGCCCTTGTCCTGCCCGGCCACGCGCACCGGCGCGGCGCTGAAGACCTTTTGGCCGTCGCGGCTGCGCGGGTCGTCGCCCACGATGGGCAAGGTGCCGCCGGCCAACAGCCGCTGGACCGGGCCCAGGTCCACGTGCTCGCGCTTGATCTGGCCCGCAGGCGCGGCATCGCCCACGATGCGCCCGTCGTTGGACAACAGATAGACCTCGACGGCCGGGTTCACCACCATCAGCATGTCGAACAACGAGCGCACGGCCTCGGGCTTCCAGCCGTTGGCGTCCATCAGTTCGGTGGTGCCGGCAATGTGCTGCGCCAGCCCGCTGGACAGGCGCTGCACCACCTCTTGTTCGTAGCGCGAATTGGCGGCGATCTGCAACCACGCCGACGCGCCGCAGCACGCCAGCAGCAGCAAGGCAAAGACGGCGGACAAGCGCTGGGTCAAAGTCAATCGCTTCATGCCGGGCCTCCCAATGCGCCCGGAGCGGCGGCGAATTTATAGCCCCTGCCCCAGACCGTCAGGATGCGTTGGGGGTCGGAAGGGTCGGCCTCGATCTTCGTGCGCAGCCGGTTGATATGCGTATTGACGGTGTGCTCATAGCCTTCGTGCTGATAGCCCCAGACATGGTTCAGCAGATCCATCCGCGAAAACACCTTGTCGGGATGGCGGGCAAAAAAATGCAGCAGATCGAATTCGCGCGGGGTCAGGTCCAGCCGGCGATCGTCCACGTCCACCGTGCGCGCGATCGGGTCGATGGACACGCCATGCACCGCCAGGCTGCCGGCGTCGATGCGCGCATTGCGTTCGATGGCGCTGCTTCGGCGCAGCAAGGCCCGCACGCGCGCCACCAGCTCCAACATCGAAAACGGCTTGGCCAGGTAGTCATCCGCCCCCAGCTCCAGGCCCAGGATGCGGTGCACCTCGGACGAACGGGCGCTGGTGATGATGATGGGGGTATAGCGCGCCATGGCCCGCGCGCGCTTGCAGATTTCCAGGCCGTCGATGCCGGGCAGCATCAGGTCCAGCACCAGCGCATCCCAATCGCCCTCTTCCAGCCGCCGCATGCCTTCGTTGCCGTCAGCGGCGTGTTCCACCTCGTAGCCCTCGTCGCGCAGGTGCAAGCGCAACAAATCGGCGATGTGGGCGTCGTCTTCGACAATCAAAACACGGCGGGGGGTATCCATGAGGGGCTCGGGCAAAGGGAACACCGCCATTGTCGCCAATCCAAGGGCAGCCAGTTATCACAATTTTTTTAAGTTTGCGTGAGGACTTCGATATCGGCCAGGGACAAGAATGGCTCCATCGAACAGCACCCCGCCCCCGGAGACCCGCCATGATGGCCAGCCCCGCCCCGCACGATCCCCCCTCCGCCGCCCCGGCGCCCGGGACTATCCATCCTGGTTGGCTGCGCGTCATGCACTGGCTGAACGCCCTGGCGGTCATCATCATGGTGATGAGCGGCTGGCGCATTTATAACGCCTCGCCGCTCTTTGACTTTGCCTTCCCCAAGGGCGCGACCCTGGGCGGCTGGCTGGGCGGCGCGCTGCAATGGCACTTCGCCGGCATGTGGCTGCTGTTCCTGAACGGCCTGCTGTACCTGGCGCTGAATCTGGGCACCGGGCGGCTGTCGCGCAAATTCTTCCCGGTCAGCCCACGCGGCGTCGCCACCGATCTGAATGCGGCCCTGCACGGCAAGCTGTCGCACAACGACCTGCGCCACTACAACCAGGTGCAAAAGCTGGCTTACCTGTTCGTCATCGTCGACATCGTCGTGCTGGTGCTGTCGGGGCTGGTGCTCTGGAAGTCCGTGCAATTCGATCTGTTGCGTGAGCTGATGGGCGGCTATGAGTCCGCACGCCGGGTCCACTTCTTCGCCATGGCGCTGCTGGTGGCTTTCGTAGCGGTGCATCTGGTGATGGTGGCCCTGGTGCCGCGCAGCCTGATCGCCATGATCCGCGGCAAATAAGGAGCCCAACGTGAGCCAGAAAAAACGTTTGTCGCTGCTGGGCCTGGACGGCGCAGCCATCCTGAAAGAAGCCAAGAACCTGCTGGCCAAACGGGTCGAACAACCCTCGCGCCGCGCGTTCCTGCGCAACAGCCTGACGCTGGGCGGCGTGGCGATGCTGTCGGGCTGCTCGCTGTCCGACGATGACAACGTAGAAAAAGCGCTGTCCTCCGTGTCGCGCTTCAACGACCGCGTGCAGGGCTGGCTGTTCGATCCCAACAAGCTTGCGCCCACCTATCCGGAATCCATGATCACCCGGCCCTTCCCCTTCAACGCGTACTACGGCATCGACGAAGTGCGCCACGTGGACGAAGCGTCGTACCGGCTGGAAGTGACCGGCATGGTGGCCGACAAGCGCCAATGGCGGCTTGAAGAATTGCGCGCCATGGCCCAGGTGGACCAGGTCACGCGCCACATCTGCGTCGAAGGCTGGAGCGCCATCGGCAAATGGGGCGGCGTGCCCTTCTCGACCTTTCTCAAGCGCGTCGGCGCGGACCTGAACGCCAAGTACGTCGGCTTCAAGTGCGCGGACGACTACTACACCAGTATCGACATGCCCACGGCCCTGCACCCGCAGACGATCCTGGCGCTGACCTATGACGGCAAGACCTTGCCCCCCGAGTACGGCTTCCCCATGAAGCTGCGCATGCCTACCAAGCTTGGCTACAAAAACCCCAAGCACATACAGGCAATCTTCGTCACCAACACCTACCCAGGCGGTTACTGGGAGGACCAGGGTTACAACTGGTTCGGCGGCAGCTAGGTGGAATTCCTGTCTTACCCCCCTCCATCAAAGGAACGCATCATGAAGAAACTCACCACCGCCGCTTTTTCCCTGTGCCTGGCCTTTGGCGCCGTCGCCGCGCATGCTGCCGACACCATGGGCAAGGACAACATGAGCAAAGACGGCATGAGCAATAGCTCGATGTCCAAGGACGGCATGGCCAAGGATGGCATGGCGAAAGACGGGATGGCCAAGGATGGGATGGCCAAGGACGGCATGGCGAAGGATGGAATGTCCAAGGGCGGCATGTCCAAGGACGGCATGTCGAAGGATGGAATGTCCAAGGATGGAATGTCCAAGGACGGCATGTCGCACGACGGCATGAAGAAGGATTCCATGTCCAACGACAGCATGAAGAAGTAAACGCAGTCTGACCCGCCAGCGCGACCCGCCTGCCGGGTCGCGCGGCGGGCAATTGCCTGCCACTGACCACGGAGCCCAGCCATGACACTGAACCGCAGACATTTTCTTAGCTTGGGCGGCGCCGCGGCGCTTGCCGCCGGCCTGGCCCCCTGGCTGACCCCGCGTGGCGCGTCCGCCGCTGCCACCACGACCTTTCCCTACACGCTCACCGACGAACAATGGCGCGCGCGCCTGACGCCCGCCCAGTACCAGGTACTGCGCCGCGAAGGCACCGAACGCCCGTATACCAGCCCGCTGAACGACGAACACCGCCAGGGCACATTCGCCTGCGCGGGTTGCGAGCAGCGCCTGTTCTCGTCCAACACCAAATTCGACAGCGGCACCGGCTGGCCCAGCTTCTGGCAACCGCTGGAACACGCCGTCGGCGAAACCCGCGACAACAGCTTCGGCATGGTCCGCACGGCGGTCTACTGCGCCAACTGCGGCGGCCACCTGGGCCACGTCTTCGACGACGGCCCCCGCCCGACCGGCCTGCGCTACTGCATGAACGGCGTCGCCATGAGCTTCGCCCCGCAAGGCTGAACGGCCGCCTGAACTTTAAGGATCACCGACTATGAATTTCCAAGCCAAAACATTCTGCGCCACCCTTGCTGCCGCTTTCGGATTGCTGGGCATGGGCGCATCGAACGCCGCTGAAACCGCCTTCATCATCCCCGCCCCCGCCGTCGACCAGACCCCGGACGCGGCCGGACAAGAAAAAGCCGTCATCGCCGGCGGTTGCTTCTGGGGCGTGCAAGCCGTGTTCCAGCACGTCAAAGGCGTCAGCAACGCCGTCTCCGGCTACGCCGGCGGCCAGGCCACCACCGCCAACTACGACACCGTCAGCAACGGCAGCAGCGGCCACGCCGAAGCGATCGAGATCACGTATGACCCCAAGCAGGTCACCTACGGGCAATTGCTGCAAATCTATTTTTCGGTGGCGCACGACCCTACGCAGTTGAATCGCCAGGGGCCGGATCGGGGAACGCAGTACCGGTCGGCGGTGTTTCCGGCGAATGATGGGCAGCGGAAAGTGGCTGAGGCGTATATCGCGCAATTGAATAAGAGCGGGGTTTATTCGAAGGCGCTGGCGACGACGGTGGAGCCGCTGAAGCAGTTCTATCCGGCTGAGGGGTATCACCAGGATTATCTGGTGAAGCATCCGAATAGCATGTACATCGTGATTAATGATGTGCCGAAGGTGGAGAACCTGGCGAAGACGTTTCCGGGTATGTGGCGGGATAAGCCGGTGTTGGTGAATTGAGGGGGTGGGTGTTTGACTCGGGTTTTGTGAACGCCTGGGACTGTTGTTTATGTTGGAGAAGGCCGCTATGCGGCCATTTCTTTTGGGGTGTGGGTAAGGGGCTCTGAGAAATAGCTGGGCACGGAGCGGAACGCGGGTCAGGAGAGACATGCGGGTGAGTTAAGGCCAATTAGAGAAGACTCACGACCAACTGGCGGGGCGACGTCCGATCCCGACCCGCAGAGGCCACCAGGCTGACCAACGCTGCAAAGCATCCGTCAGCCTGCATAAGCTGAACGTCCGCTTCGGATCGCAGGTAGTCCGACGATAGCTCCGCCTAAAGTTAAACAGGCCGGATAATCGCGCCCTAGAGACGAATAGGGCAGCCACGTTGCGCATTTGCGTATGCAGGGGTTCAGGCTCGCCCTACTGGTCCAACCCCGCCATCAAGACGTACTTCACCTCGACATACTCCTCGATCCCGTAATAGCTGCCTTCGCGGCCGTAGCCCGAGTGCTTGATGCCTCCAAATGGAATCGATGCGGTGCCTACCGAGCCCGAGTTCAAGATCACCATGCCGGCTTCGATGTTCCTGGACAGCCGAAACGAACGCGCCAAATCGCGCGTGAAAGCGTACGCCACCAATCCATATTCAGAATGGTTGGCGCGCGCGACGACATCGTCTTCGGTGTGGAACCGATACACCGCAAATACCGGCCCGAAGATTTCGGTATGCGCGACGCGCATGTCATCGGTCAGGCCGACCAACACCGTCGGCTCGTAGAACAGCCCGCCTCTCGAATGGGGCTTCCCCCCCAGCACCACCTGCGCGCCGGCGCGTTTGGCGTCATCGACGAGTTCGGCCACCTTATCGATGCCCATCTGGTTGATCAGCGGCCCTACAACGAACTCCTCCTGCATGCCTTGGTCGACCCGGACGCGGGCAACTTTCTCGGCAACCGCCGCGACAAAACGGTCGTGGATGGCATCCTGCACATAGATGCGATTGGGCGAAATGCAGACCTGGCCTGAATTTCGCAGTTTCGCAGCGACCAGGCTGGTGGCCGCATCTTCGATGCTGGCGTCGTCGAAGACGATGAAGGGAGCATTGCCACCCAGTTCCAGCGTCATCTTCTTCAGATCGTTGCCGCAAGCGGTAGCCAGCATTTTGCCAACGGCGGTAGAGCCGGTGAACGAGATCTTGCGGATACGCGACTCGCCGGTGAACAGCTCGCCGATCTCTTTCGGATTGCCGGTCACCATCTCGAACACGCCCTCCGGGATGCCGGCCTTACGCGCGTACTCCAGCATTTTGTACGCCGTCAACGGCGTCAGTTCGGACGGTTTGATGATCATGGTGCAACCGGCCGCCAGCGCAGTGGCGATCTTGCGGGCGATCATCATGAATGGGAAATTCCACGGCGTAATGGCCGCGGTCGGGCCGGCAGGCTCCTTGAACACAAGGACTTCGGCGCCGGCGGCGTGCGACGGAACCGTGTCGCCGTACACGCGCTTGGCTTCTTCGGCATACCATTCGATGAAACCCAGTCCGTAGTCGATTTCGCCCAAGGCTTCGGACAGGCATTTGCCGTTTTCCCTGACCATGATCTCGGCGAACACGCGCTTGTCTGCGCGGATCAGTTCAAACCAGCGGCGCAGCAGGTCGCCGCGCTCCTTGGCAAGTTTGCGAGACCACAGAGGGAAGGCGTTGCAGGTCCGATCAATGGCGGCCTGGACATCGGCTGCGCCAAGTTCGGGCGCTTCGCCTACAACGGCGCCGTCAGCGGGGTTGAGTACTTTGATCATGGTAGGTGTCGTCCTGTCGGGTTGAGGGATGCCTGAGGCATGGATGTAATGCTAGGATTCCCGACGAGATAGTTCGATGGCCTCAAGTCTTTGTTTATTGCCTAAAACTATTTGGCTGAATATTCATGGACCATTCATGGCAATCTGTTCACCCTGTACCCCGATCAGACCAACACCATGTCCGAACGCCCCGAACCCGATGACCCGCTGGCCTCCGTGCGCCAACAGATGGCCCGTCTGCTTGGCGGGCTGGCGCCCACCGAGGGCTACAACCTGACGGTGCTGGAAGACGTGCGGCTGCTGCGCTCCAACCGCCCGCTGAAGTCCGTTCCCGTGCTGTACGACCCCGGTATCGTGATCGTGTGCCAGGGCACGAAGCGGGGCTTTTTCGGCGGGCAGACCTACCTGTACGATGCGCAGCAATGCTTGGTCGTATCGGTGCCGGTGCCTTTCACGATGGAAACGGACGCAAGCGAAGCCGAGCCGTTGCTGGCCCTATACATGCATCTGGACTTCAAACTGGCGGCCGACCTCATGCTGCAAATCGATCAGTTGGGCGGTTTTGTGGCGGCCGAGCCGAAAGGCATGATCTCCAGCCCCATGGATCCGCCATTGACTGATTCCGTGTTGCGCCTGTTGCAAGCACTTGGCCAGCCTATGGAAGCGCAGATCCTGGGGCCGGCTCTGGTGCGCGAAATCTATTTTCGTATCCTGACCGGGGCACAGGGGCCGGCGATGCGGGCGGCTCTGGCCATGCAGGGCCAGTTCGGCAAAGTGGTCCGGGCATTGCGCCGTATTCACGCCGCGTTCAAGGAAGACCTGACCGTGGATCAGCTGGCGCGGGAAGCCGGCATGAGCGTGCCGGCGTTCCACGTCCATTTCAAAGCCGTTACCAGCACTTCGCCCATGCAGTATCTGAAATCCACGCGCCTACACCATGCGCGGCTGCTGATGGTGCGCAACTCAATAACGGCCGCCGCAGCCAGCGCCGACGTCGGTTATGAAAGCCCATCCCAGTTCAGCAGGGAGTTCAAACGCCTGTTCGGGCGCAGCCCGGTCGAAGAGGTGAACCGGATGCGGGCGGACTTTGCCGTGCCACCGCCCTTTGCCGCCTCGGCGTACGTCTCGTCACACTGAAGGTGTCGAAGTTCATTGAAGGTGGAAACTCGACGCCATTCAAATCAGAAGGTTAGCGAGAGTTGGTTCATCCACTTTGGTCGGCGTGGTTCATTGAACCTGACAGGCGATGGTTTTCTTCCCGTCCATGAGGTCACGCGAGCTTCGCTAGTAAGCCTTCGATCGTCGTTTCGGTATTGGCGATTGCGGCCTTTGCCGCATCGGGGCCGAACACCGTGCCTTCGACACGCACCACCTCAACGTCAGTCAGGCCGATGAAACCGAGCAAGTGCAGCAGATAGTTGGTTTGAAAATCGAACGGTGCCCAGACACCTTCCGAGAACACGCCGCCAGCAGCGGTCACGAGATAGACCTTCTTGCCGACCAGCAGTCCTTTCGGGCCGGTATCGCCGTAGCCGAAAGTGACGCCTGGCCAAGTGACATGATCGAACCATGCCTTGAGTTGTGAGGACGGCCCGAAGTTGATCATGCCCGAACCCAGCACGATCACATCGGCGGCCTTCAATTCATCCACGAGCTCTTGGGCGAGCTTCACGGCCTGGACCTGTTCCGGCGTGCGCGCTTCAGGCGAAGCGATGCGGCCTTGCATATAGGCGGGCGCGATGTGAGGCGGTGGATTCGCGGCCAGATCGCGCACTATCAGCGAGCCGCCCAAGCGCTCCTGTATGCCCTCGGCGATATGGGTGGCGAAGCGAGTGGACAGGCTCTCAGCGCCACGCGGGCTGGAAGTGACAAGCAGGGTACGGTTCATAACAATCCTAGGTATAAAAGGAGAACCAGATTAACTATTTAGCCTAAATTACCGATTCATACGAAGGATGGTATGGTCACTCCCGTCCCCCCACAAGAAGGCACACGCATGTCACTGAGTCACATCGATCCACCTGCCGATATGCCTGCTCCTGACGCGGGTGGCTGCCTGGCGACCCGTAAAATCCTGGATCGCATTGGCGACAAATGGACGCTCTACATCGTCGCTACGCTGGCTAAAGGCCCGCATCGCTTCAACGAATTGAAGCGAGGCATCGATGGCATTTCCCAGCGGATGCTGACGCTGACCTTGCGCGGACTGGAACGCGACGGACTGATAACGCGAACGATGTATCCGAGCATTCCTCCGCGCGTCGATTACGAACTCACCGAGATGGGACGAACACTGTTGAAGCCGGTCATGGCGCTGGTCAACTGGGCGAACGAAAACCAGTTCGCCATTGCGCAGGCGCAAGAACGTTTTGACGAGAAGCCAGAGTCAGATCAGGTGATGGTTCAGGGCGTTATCTACGTACGTCGATAAGCGAATCTCAGGCGATTCAGGGACGCCGGGCGGGCAGATCCCCGGTCGATCGGGAAGGTTCCCAATGAATCAAACGTAGTAGCTTGAAAATGCATGCCCCTGACTTGAGATCAACCAAGATTGAATACCGCTCTGGTTAGCTCTCGTCGTTAGGCCGTCCTTGCGTTGCCTCGGCAGTGCGCGCGTTTCGATCTTTGCGGGGCGAGAACGAACTGCCAGACATGCCGCAACATTCGCTGGGTTCGCAGCCGCCTTTTCAGTTTTTCCCGCAGACTGCAGCAGATGCCAACACAAGCTCGCCCAGTACCTTATCAAGCTCGATATCGCCGTGGGCTATACCATCAACGGGCCCTTCGAATTCGATCCAACCTTCGTTGAATCCATCCAGCATGCGCATCCGTGGCAGCGGATATTTCATGCCCTGTGAGCGGAACAATGCGTCCCAAGTCTGCCTGTCGACGACCTCGGCGCGGACAGGGCGATCAAGCACGCGAGCGAAAGTCGACGCGAGATCGTTGGGCGATACCCGGCGCGGGCCTTCGAGTTCGACAATGCGTACGCCGTCCCACGTCTGTTGGAGAAGTTCGGCCGCCATGCGTCCGACGTCTGCGGTAGCAACCATCGGCACGGGCTTGTCGAGCGGCAGCAGGTAACTGGCGATCGCGCCATCGTCGCGCGCGGACGCGACGTCCCATGCCGCGTTTTCCATGAACCAGGCCGGCCGCAGGAATGTCACCGGCATTGGCATCTTGCGTAGTGCCTGCTCCATCAACGTGCGCTGAGTGAGCAAATTGCTTTCCTGCGCTTGGGCTCCGATCGTCGACAGGCAAACCACCTTTTCGGGCCTTGCCTTCTCAATCGCCTTCGACACGGCGTCGATCACCGCCTGCGCCTCGGGAAATCCAGGCTCCGGATCGAACTCCGAAGGGGGCAGGATAAATGCACCTTTTGCGCCTTCGAACGCGGCGGTGAGCGACGCAGCGTCTTCCATGCGAGCTATCGCGATTTCACAGCCGAGCTCTGCCCACGGACCTGCTCGTGCTACGTCGCGCAATACGGCACGCACCGGTTGACCTGCCGCGAGAAGTCGGCTGGCAACCGCGCCGCCGACCTTGCCCGTGATTCCTGTAATCGCAAACATTGCTCGTTCTCCTTACATGGGTAAATAAAGTGGCGCCGCACCAAAGCAGTGGCCGCCATGCGATCAAGCGCATTGCAGATCGTCGTAAAGCGCTCGCTCGAACTGACCGTAGAGATTCACCACGCGGGCATCGTAGAAAGGCAGCATCTGTGTAAAAGGCGACCCTGCGACGCACTTGACGGGATCCATTCTGCTGAAGTGCCGATAAAAACAAAATGGCAGGGATAGCATTAAATAAGTGACACTAAATCACTAATTAGGCATGCTTGAAATCTGCGTGCGTCATGGCCGTCCGGTGCGATGATGCTGTGCTGACCTCAAGTCGAACACTTGTGATTCTTCATCCGTAGTACGAGCTCAACCATGAAATACAGTAGCGAGAAGCTGTCCGGCGGCATCGGCGTGTTCGCCGCGGTAGTCGATGCAAAGACATTTGCTGCCGCCTCGGAAGTGCTAGGAATGTCGCCACCAGGCGTCAGCCGGGCGATTGCGAGGCTGGAAGAGAAATTGAAGATCCGGCTCTTCAACCGAACGACACGCTCCGTCTCCCTGACAGAAGAAGGCCGCCGATTCTACGAGCAGGTCATGCCCCACCTTGCAGGGCTGGAGGAAGCAGCCGCTGCCGCTGCCGGAGGGGCGTCGGCGGTGCGCGGCAAGCTCAGAGTCAATCTGGATCCCGTTTTCTACCGGATCATTCTGGGGCAGCGGCTCAATGAGTTCATGGACGCGCACCCGGAGCTTGAAATCGAGTTCATCGCGCGAGACAGTCTGGGTGACCTCGTCATGGACGGCTTCGACCTGGCGCTACGGTTCGGCGAGCCCAAGACATCCACCCTGATCGCGCGAAAACTGCTGGATAGCGGCATCGTGACGGTCGCCGCGCCGTCGTATATCGCCCGTTGGGGACGCCCCGCCAAACCGGAAGAGCTTGAAAGCGGCAACCACAGATGTCTTGAATTTCGTAATCCGGAGACCGGCAAACCGTTTCCCTGGGAATTTCATCGCAGGCGAAAACGCATTCTGGTCGACACCCAAGGTCGTCTCACGGTCAACGATCCCAGCGCGCTTCTCAATGCCTGCCTCGCCGGCTTTGGGGTTGCACAGATGCTGGTTCTTGGCGCCGAGCATCTTATTGCCGAAGGGCGATTGGTCAATCTGTTTCCGGAATGGACAGACGAGCGATATCCCTTTTATGCCTACTACCCATCGCGGCATCACATGCCGGCAAAGACCAGGGCTTTCCTGGACTTTGTTATCGCGCTGACCAGTCAGAAAAAGCGCGTCGGCACGAGCTAGTTGCAGCGAGTTGGCAAGGCGAGGTAACTCGGCCAGCTAACTGGTATAAGCGGTCTTGCACGTTCAGGTCACGAAAGTCAGTCGTTGGCCGGGAGCAGTCGTTGACCAAGGAACCAACTCGCCCCCCTACCGTCGCCGATATTTCTACGCGAACGGCTCCTATGCAGTGAGAAACGTCTCTCGACCAATGCCGCCAACCCGCAGTCGACGCGCCATGGAGCGTGCTGATCCAGGCCAGCGGGCTGGCCGGCATGGATCCGCAGGTGGCGCTGGAAAGCGCGCTGGAACAGGCGTTGGAGGCAGGCTCGATCAGCGATTGCGCGGTGGCGACCAGCTTGTCCGACGCGCAGAAATTCTGGCGGCTGCGAGAGTGCATTCCGGAACTGTTGACGGAACTCAAGTCCACGGTGAATTTCGACTGTGGCCTGCCCTGGACTGAAATGTCGGGCTTCGTGACCGAGGCCGAGGCCGCGCTGAAACAGAAATACCCGGATGCGACGCACTTGTTCCTGGGACATCTGGGCGACAACAACGTCCACATCCTGACCGGGCCGCACGACGCAGGCGAATGGCTGGGCGTGGAAGAGCTCGTGTACAGCGCGTTGCGCGGCCGGCAAGGAACCATCAGCGCTGAACACGGCATCGGCTTCCTGAAAAAGCCATTCCTGGGCTACACCCGCAGCGACGGTGAAATCGCATTGTTGAAGCGCATCAAACGTGCGCTGGATCCGAACAACACGCTGAACCCCGGTCGTATCGTCGATTGACCGTGGGTGGGCTGGGTGCGATCTGGGCAATGCGCGACGCCTTGACTGTGGCTGGCAGAGAGAAGCGCGTGATGGGTGGCTCAGCCAGATTTTGGCGCTGGGCGTAACGCTCCTGCCGGAGTGAAATTGCTCTATTGTCGGCGCAGGGAACGCTCCATATGATTCGCCAATGCGGTCAATTGCAAGGAGTCTGGCTATGGACCGGTTTTCTTTCGCAACAGTCACATGCGCATTGGCGACCGCTCTGTCGCCGATTAGCGCGACCTCTGCTGACTGCGCTGGAAACGCCGTATCTGGCCTGGGTGGGGTGAGCCGCGCCTGGGTAATGTCGGATGGAGGAATCGCCGCGTTCGCGAAAATGAACATCAACATTGACGGCTACAACCGTGCGTATCATCCGCAAAACGCTGCGGGAGGAGCACTAATTCACTTGTGCAACGCCGGAAAGGTTTATTTGGCTGATGGAACTTCGTATCACGGTTCCGAGAGCAACAGCACCTGCACGGGGCGCTTCATGTCGGATGTGGCACGTATCGGCGCTGCGGGCTGGAAAGATCCTTCAATCGGTGCAGTCAACTGGTACGGAATCTTGGGAACCGAGTCGGTGAGAGTGGCTGGACGCACCGTGACCTCTGTTGTGCCCGTCGTTCAAACCGATGGATCCGGGTTCTATGTCTCGCCGACAGCGCTCGCTGATTTCGCCATCACCGACAAGGCCAATCAGTCGCGCTATGTCAATGCTTTGCGCGTCCCGGCAGCGGTGGTGCCTGAGAGTGTGCTGTCCCGTGGCATCACGATGGGAGGCTTCGGCGTTGCCTATGACCCGGACAAAAAGATTGCGGTTCCATTCGTAATCGGAGATGCGGGCCCCCGGATAGGCGAAGGTAGCGTTGCGCTCGCGCGCTTGGTGGCCGGGCACCCCCTCAAGGATGAAATCTCCAGGAACGAGCGCTTCGTAGGCCAGGTCGACAGACCGAACATTCTTTGGATCTTCTTCAAAACGCCCAGCGAGAAGTACGACAGTAAGAACGAAGCAGCGACGATTGCGAAAGCGAATGCAGCCTTTAGTGCATGGGGCGGCAACGAGCGCCTCACTGCTTGCGCAAGGGCGGTTCCTCGCAATTGAACGAGGGTCTCCGGTGCTCTCACCACGCGCTTCAGTTGCGCGAAAGGCAGCCATGCTGCACGTGGGTCACCTGAAACTGCACCACAGAACCTCAGCCGCAGCGCTTGGCAAGCCCTTTCCTCCCCGCGTTACTATCGCGAAACCACAAGCCGCAAGGAAGGGAATGAACCAGAAGCCGCGCACAACCGAACGCCGCCAGATTCCGCGCAAGGCCTGGGCCTTGGGTCTGGCCATCGCCGCAGTCGCCGGGTTTTATGCCTGGAAGGCGTCCCCGCTGGGTCCAGGCCTGACCGAAAGCAAGATACATAAGATCCTGGTCGACGCCATGGCGACGCCCACCAATGCGCCCGACAGCGCCTGCGTCAACGTGGTGGGTGTGCGGCCCTTGCCGACCGATGTCTACACCGCCTTCCTGGAAGATCAGGACAAGATCGTGCAAGGGCTGATCAAACACCAGCTCATCACGGTCAAGCGCGTCAGCGCCGACGGCGACGGATCACCGCCAAAACCCAATGAGAAACCCGAGGACGCCTCCAGCCACATGGCGCTGACCGAAAAAGGCCGCGCGTACTACACGGACGGCGAGGCACGCATCGGTTCGGATCTGGTCTATACCGCGAAGTTCTGCGCCCCTGGCTTGCAGGTCGGCAAGATCCTCGACTACTCCAAGCCGGGCAAGAATCCATTCGACGACAACCCCAACGAGGTCACTGCGGTGAAGTTCGAATGGCGGCTGGATCGCGCCACCGCGGATTGGGCGGCGGACCCCGTCTTCTATCCCCAGATAAGCGGCTTTCCCTCGAAGGATCAGCCGGACGAGTGGCACACCCGGCACATCATGCTGGAACGGAAAGACGGCGTGTGGGGGCTGGGGGACCGGCCGTATACGATCCGCTGGTAAGCAGGCTGGCGCTGGCGAATGCGGGCGCTTAAAGCCCGAAGGGGTCATGCCCGTTCACGAGTCCATCGTTCGCCAGAGCGCCCACATGCTCAACATCACCAGCGCTGCTCGCCCACCTACCTCAATGCACCTGATCCGACCCTGCCGGCTGCAAATGCCCCAGGCCATTCCAATCCGGGTCTTTGAACACGCTCAGCTTGACCGGATAAACCGGATGTCCCGCCAGGCAAGCATTGAACGCATCCAGAAACCCATCCACGTCATGGGTGTAGAAGCGCCATTCCTTCTGATGATTGCCCGTCAGGCAAGCCACTTGTACGCCGACGTCAGAATTCTCGAAGCCCTTCTCAATAGCCTCTTCGAACGCATTGGTAAGCTGCTTGTCTTCTTCATTGGGCATGCCGGACTCTATGCCTTCATAGGCCCAGGTAATGATGATCAGGTTGTCATTGGCCTGTCGATCCGCCACAGGCGGCAGCCCGGTACGAAAACGCACGATGACGGACAAATCGTTGATGCGGGCTTCGCCCACTGCCCACATATCACCGGGAAAAATACTGCTCATTGCATGACTTCCTATTCAGAACCGAACCGAGGAGTTCGGCATTTACCATTGAGATGACCGCGCCGTTCGCAGCCGGGCTGCCCATCGATCAATCCCGCACCCTTAACGACTCTTCGTGATCACTGCGCTCATGTACGTATTCAGATCCCGAAAATCCTGAACCGTCCACGTATGCGGCGCCAGCTTCACGCCATTCTCCCGCAAAGTTCGGGGAATCAGATCGCCATTGGGACGCAGGATCACGGACGAGACGATGACGCCGGGATAATCGTTGAGCCGCTTCTTGAAGGCGGCGGTAGTCAGGTCGGGGGTAGGAGGGTTGCTTTTCTTAGCCAAGGGCCCCGTCGCTTTGAGATCCGCCCCATGGCACATCGCGCAGCGTTGCGTGTAGAGGTTCTTCCCGTTGACGTTTTGCGCGAAGGATAGCGACGCGTGCGTCAGCGCCACGAATCCCAGCGCAGCGACGCATGATGCTCGTACTTTCATTTGGCCTTCTTGTATCAATCAGATCATTATCGACAGCAGAATCGGACGGCGACGCGCCGGGTATCGGGATCGACGGCATGCTCGGCTTCAATAATGTCTGCCTCGCCCGCGAACGGTGATCACTGCCGCGCGCATTATGGCAGAGCGCGCGGCGCCACCGCCATCATGCCGCCCGCAAAAAGATCGACCGCCGAATGGCGGTCGATTTGCTATTCAACACCCTGCGCCATCAAGCGACCGAGACCCCGCCGCCCTGCCCCGCGTCTATCTCCTGCTGCGCCGGCGCATCCACGATCTCATGAATGAACGCCGCGACCCGGGCGATCACCTGCCGCTGCTCTCGGTCCATCGCCATGCCACGATCGCCATCACCCAGCACTTGTAAACACACATTCGTATTACGGGCTCGTCGCACGACGTCCAGGACTCCGGACAAAGAGGCGACGTCGTCCTGCCGGGCGTGCAACACCAGGCACGGTGCGCGCAGGTTGTGCATGCGGCGCAATACCGACGTTGCCAGCTTGCGCATCTCAAGCGCTGACCCCCAGGAGTCGCCCGTACTGCCCTCGCCCGCATGTTGCGGCGACAAGACGTTGCCGCGCAACGTCGCATCCTTGATGCGTAGCGGCGCTCGCTCCCGGGACAGGCCCAAGCCCAGAATACGCAGCACGGGTCGCAGAATCGCCAGACGGGCAGCGCGCGGCATGTCAGTTCGTCCATGCCGGAACGCGGGCGACAGCGCCAGTACGCCGGCCACGTGCAGCGGACGTTCCTGCGCCAGCGCCAACGCCAGGACGGCGCCGGCGGACAGCCCGCCCACGATCAACCGGTCGACCCGGCTGGCCAGCACATCCGCCCCGCGCCGCACGCTGGCCAGCCAATCCAGCCAGCCAGGCTTCGCAAGGTCAGGCAGCGTGCCGCTATGGCCGGCCAAGCTGACCGCCAGCACCGTATAGCCCTCCAGGTGCAGACCACGCGCCAGCACGCTCATTTCCTGGGGCGTGCTGGTCAGGCCGTGAACCAGCAGAATGCCCGTTCGGCCCCGGGCGCCCTCCCCGACGAACAGGACGTCATGGTCCAGGATCTCCAGCGGTTCGATTCTTTCTGCCGGCCTCGCCGGTGGAGCGTTCGATAAAGGCGTGCCTGCAATAGCCTTACCCATCACATCGACTTCGCGCGGTCCCGTTTGCGCACATACCAGAAGATCCGCGCCCGCAAGACCACCAGCGGCCAAGACCTTCGGGCGGGTCGCCAGCAAGGACAGGCCCGGCTGAGAGGCCCCGCCCGGCTCCATTGCCAGCCGATACGCCTCCAGCGTGCGAAGCATCTTTTCTTTCAGGCGGAAATGCGCATCCGCAAACGCCCTGGCGTGATTGACGATGGCCTGCGCCGCAGCGGGTTGGTTTCGGATTTGCAGGATGCAATCGACATAAGCGGCGACGTCGCCCGGCGCGGCCAGCCAGCCGGTGTGCCCGGGTTTGACGATCTCCGGCAGCCCGCCCACGTCGCTGGCCACGACGGGCCGGCGCATGGCGAACGACTCAGGCACCACGCGCGACCAGGCTTCCGCCGCCGAGGGCACCAGCATCACGTCGGCCGCGTGGATCATGTCGGGCACGTCCGAGCGGTGCCCGGCGAACACCACGTGTTCCGAGATGCCCAGCTCCACCGCCAGGCGGTAAAGCTCGTAGGCATAGGCTTTGGTGGCGGGCGTAGCCATGCCCACGACCAGGCCCACGGCGGGTACGCCGAGAGCGCGCAGGCGCTGCACCACGCGCAGAAGATCGGCCTGGCCTTTCTCCGGGCGCAGCATGCCGACTGTGGCGACGACATAGGCCTCTTCGGCGTCGGGCAGCCCCAAAGCATGCCGGATGCGCAGGACTGCGTCGGGTTCGTCGGCCGGCCGGAAGAATTCGTCGCCCGCCCACTCGCCCACCACGCTGATACGCGATTCGGCGACCAGCCGCGCGGCCAGCAGTTCCTGTTTGCCGACACTGCTGGTCGCAATGACGTGGTCGCAGCCGATGTTCCATTCCAGCCGGCGGCGCGGCGACGTGCGCATGGGTTTGGCGAAATGGCGTGTCCGCACCACTGCGCACAAGTCGCGACAGAGCGCGGCGGTCTTGCCGTCGGCGCGGCTATGGCTGTCCACGACCTGGATGCGCATCGCCTTGATGGCGCGGCGCAGCGCCAGGATGGTTGATGGCGAATACGCCTGCTTGAAGTCGATATCCACGGTGGTCAGCTGGCGCTCGCGCGCGGCGCGGCTGACGGCACTGTCCGAGGGAGACGCAATGGCCACTTCATGGCCGTGGCGTTGCAACCAACTGGCCTGCTCCAGCGTGCGGAATTCCAATCCGCCCAGGCTGGGTTCAGCCAGCGTATGCAGTATGCGCATGATGTTCCATGACTTGACGACAGGCGCCCAGCACCTCGTCAGGGGTGATCGAATTGATGCCGTCTTCAAGCCGGCGCGGCACGACGTAGGCCGAACCCGGCCGTTGCCAGAACCACTCGGGATTCTGTTCGTTGAAAACCCCTACGTAGGGCACCCCCGCGCCTTGCGCGACATGCGACGGCCCGCAGTCATTGGCCACCACCAGGCGCGAGCGCAGCATGATGGCGCTCAGTTCCGCAATCGGCCGGCAGAACGCGACGGCAAAGTCGGGCCGCTGCATGGCCTGCAAGGCCTCGCGTTCCGCCGCCTCTTTGGGACCCAGCACAAAGAGGAACCGGGTGCCCTCGCCCATCTCGCGCTTGAGCCGGTCGGCCAACTGCAAGTAATTCGCAAGGCTCCAGCGTTTGAACGCGCCCGACCCGCCACCGGGAATCAGCACTACGTCGGCGCTTTGCACGGTTTGCAGATGCGGACGCGCCAGCGCCCGGAAACAGGCAAGCGTCGCGCGTTCGGGATCGCAGGGGCGGTACGAGGCCAACAAGCGCAGGTTGGCTTGCCCGATATATTCAGCGATGTTCTTGCGGTGGTGATGCGTCCAGATCAGATCGCTGATCCGGGCATTACGAAAACCCAGCCGCACGGGCGGCAGTCGCAGCATATTGACCAAACCAAAACGCTCGCTGCTGTGATGCAGGCTGACGGATATCTGCGTTTCTTTTTTCAGGCTGCGCACATAATCCCCGAAAGACGAAGCGCGTACAAACTCGTCGACCCAGGGTAGCGCCCGATAAAAACCACCGACGTCGTCGCGGGCCACCACATTGATTTTCTGCGTCGGCCACCATGCCTTGAGCTGATACAGCGTTGGCATGGCGACGATCTGGTCCCCAAGTTGCGGCTGGCTTCTGACATAGACAACGATTTCCGACACGTACGGCCTCCCAAGATTATGTTGCGGTCGATTGACCACTGAGGGGAAATGTATAGGGTCAGGCACGCCCAATTTCTTGGATCTCTTTAAAAAATGTAAAGAAAAATACGATCGCGCTTTAAATAACTACACAAATAGCTCATTAATCCACGCAATTGCTTTCCAATTACCAAACTGTCATGCCGTCAGCGCAATCGCGCGCAGACTATTTCACTGATCAATATCCGCTCTATTCAGAATTTTCTGAAAATGCTATGCACCATCGTCGATTCATGAGGCACAAGATTTAAATGGCGTTTGACCCTTGCTGGGCCTGACGCATCATGCGCATCGCCACCGTAGACACCGCCGCCACCAGCGCCTCACCGGAATCCGAATTGCTCATGACCAGCACGGCCAGCTTGTCCTGCGGCGCAAGCACCCACCGAGCATGAAACGCTTCCGTCGCGCCGCTGTGCACGCGCACCGCCGACGCGCTCAACACGGTGTCGCCGCACGGCGCGCCCAACCACGACAAGGCGAATCGGCAATCCAGGTCCAGCCCATTGCCCGCCACCGTTTCCAGGCCAAGCAGCATCTGCGCGGAACGATCCGTCAGCACCTGCTTGCCGCCATAGGCCCCGCCCGCGAACAACATGCTGGAAAAGCGCGCCAACTCGGACGCGCTCATCCACAAGCCGTCCGCCGCCTCGTTGGGCTGCGGCGCTTCGGTCCAGGCCTGGCCGCGCCGATAGCCCAGGGCGCGCAGCTCCAGCATGCGTTCGTGCGGCTGAAAGCCCGCGCGGGGAATGTTTGTGGGTTGAAGAATCGTGCTGCGCACGAAGGCATCGAAGGGTTCCTTGGCCACATGTGCAACCATGTCCCCCAGCAAGCCATACGCCATGTCGGCGCGTGCGCGGCCCATCGTGTCTTCAAGCGTGGCGGGATGCAGGTTCAGCAGATTGCGGGCGGTATAGGGCTGCGCGCCAAGCCACTGCATGGCGTTGCGACGCGGTTCAACGTGCCAGTCCGGCAAGGCCTGCGCGGCCGATTCGTCCAGCCCAAGCCGCCCCTCGTCGGCGGCGCGCAGCACGCCCGCCGCCGTGACGAGCTTGCTGATGGCGCCTACGCGATACAGCGTGTCGCCGGAGGCGCTGCGATGCCGCGACGCGTCAGCGTAGCCAAAGCCGGTGCTCCAGACGATGCGCTGGTCCTCCACAATGGCAATCGACACCGCCGGCACCTTGGCCGCGCCCATGTCGTAGGGAATACGCTGCGCCAGGTATTCCACGACCGCTGCGTAGTCTCCCTTGCCGATCGTGGCCGGCGCGGCGGGCGGCAGGCTCTGGCAACCGCCTGCGGCAAGCAACAACGATCCGATGGCGGCCAGGCGGCTGAGAGAAAACATGGATAGCGGCAAACCTTGTGTAAAGGGATTGCCGCGATGCTAGCCGTGCGCGTAGCCAGAATCTTTCGTGCTTTGTAGGGAGTTTGTGAAGATTCGGCGCGCGATTTGTGAAGATTCTTAAAGCCGGGCGACAGAGATCGATTCAGGCATGGCCCGTGGATAGCGCGGGCGCCCCCAAGTCGATCAGGCCGCGTTCCAGCGGATCTCGAAGCGCGCGCCGCCCAGCGCGCTGTCGGACACGGCTGCCGCGCCGTTGTGCCAGCGGGCCACGCGGCTGACGATGGCCAGGCCCAGCCCGGTGCCGCCCGTGACGCGCGCCCGGCTTTCATCCAGCCGGATGAAGGGCTCGAAAATCCGCTCGCGATCAGCGCCCGGCACGCCCGGCCCGTCGTCGTCCACCGTCAGCACATACTCGTGCGGAGCCGGGCTCGTCAGCGCCACCTGCACCCGTCCACCCGCGTGCCGGATCGCGTTCTGAAGCAGGTTGAGCAAGGCGCGGGTCATGTATCGCGGATGCAGCCGGACCTCGCCCGGATCGCATTGCGACACCTGACACTGCACGCCCAGCTGCTCGGCCTCGTAGGCCGCATGCTGCACCACGGATTCAAGCCAGCCGCGCGCGTCCTGCGCCTGTAGCGGAATGTCGTCGCTCTTGTGTTCCAGCCGCGCGTACATCAGCAATTCCGACGCCATGCTGTCCAGCTCGGCGACATCGCTTTTCATTTCTTCGACAAGACGCCTGCGTGCTGCCGGGTCGGTCTCGCGGTCGATCATGTCCAGCTCGAACGACAGCCGTGCAATCGGCGTGCGCAGCTCGTGCGACACGGCGTTGGTCAGTTCGTGCTGATTGCTGATCAGCGCAGCGATGCGATCGGACATCTGGTTGAACGTGTCACCCAACCCCCGGATGCTGGAATAGCGCGACAGCCGCGCCCGCGCCTGCAAGTCGCCATGGCCCATGCGCTGCGCGGCAGTCTTCAGCGCTTCCAGATCGCGCCAGATCGGCAACGCCCACACCAGCATGAAGGCGCCTAACAGCAGAGCCAAGGCCGAGTAGATGACGACGATCATCCAGGTGGTGACGGGCGGTTCGGGCGGCATCTGGACCATCAGCCATTGCGCGCCCGGCCCGGGTATGGCCGAGACAAAGCGCATCAGCTTGTCGCGCACGATGAAGCCGCCCGCCTCGACGGTGCGCCGCTCATCGTCGGTCAGCGCGAAATCCGGTGCGTTGTAGTCGGCGGGATCCAATACCTGCAAAACCAGGCCGTAATGCGGCGCCAGCGTGTCGCGCACGTAGGCGCGACGCGCCTCGGGCGCGACATCGGTCAATTCCTGCTTCAAGCTGTGCAACTGTCCACGCACCGCCTCGCGCGTGTAGTTCACGTTTACCGACTCGAAGAAGTAGTTCGCCGTCCGATCGACCACCTCGTTCGACAGCACAAAGCCTACGGCCAGCACCACGAAGAGCCGCAGGACGAACCTAAGCATCCGCGCCCTCGTGCGCCTTGGGCGAGAACAGATAGCCCTTGCCCCAGATAGTCTTGATGCGGGCGGGGTCGCGCGGATCGTCATCCAGTTTGCGGCGCAGCTTGCTGACGCAGACATCCACGCTGCGATCCAGGCCATTGAACTCGATGCCGCGCACGGCGTTGAGCAGATCGTCGCGCGTCAACACCTGGCCCGCCTGGCTCGCCAGCGCCCAGAGCATTTCGAATTCCATGGTCGTCAGGTCGACCTCGACCCCCGCATGCCTGACCGAGCGCGTGTGGCGGTCGATCGACAGCGGACCGAACTCCAGCTGATCCGCCTGCTCCTGCCCCTTGTTATGACGGCGCAACAACGCGCGGATGCGCGCCAGCAGCACACGCGGTTCCACGGGTTTGATGACGTAATCGTCCGCGCCGGACTCCAGCCCCAGAATCTGGTCCAGATCATCTTCGCGCGCGGTCAGCATCAGGATGGGCGCGGACGAAAACGCCCGCAGGTCGCGGCACACTTGCAGGCCATCACGGCCCGGCAGCATCAGATCCAGAATGGTGATGGCCGGGTCGTGACGCCGAAACGCTTCCACCGCGTGATCCCCGCGATAAGCCTGGGCGACATTGAAACCGTGTTGTTCCAGAAACTGCGCGATCAGGCGCGAGAGCTTCGGATCGTCTTCAACTAACAAGGCCTTGGTCATGGTGTCCAGCTGTCGTAATACCGGGGAAGCGCAATCATTCCTTCGGCTTTCCTCCGAGTCAATCAAAAAAATGCGGTCCCAATCGCGTGCTGCACCGCGTGGGACAGCGGGATGGGTTCGCTATCCGGCACAACCTTCGGCCATTTGCTGCGCCCGACGTGCCTGTTTGTCCGCATACATAAGCTGGTCAGCCTGCTTGAGTGCGTCTTGCAGCGAGCTGACGGCGGGGTCCACGCTGACAATGCCAAAGCTTGCACCTCGATAATCGAAACGCCAGTCGACCAGGTCATAGGTACCGATCAGCGGCAGCGCAAGCCGGCTGCGTATCTCGTCGACGGCCCTTTGCGGATCGTCCGGCGAGGACGGCGTCGCGAGCCCAACCACAACGAACTCGTCGCCGCCCCACCGACCCAGCATATCGCCCGCACGCAGACTGGCCGACATGCGCCGGCCGACCTCAATCAAGAATCTGTCGCCGGCCTCATGGCCATAGGTGTCGTTGATCGGCTTGAATCCATCCAGGTCGATAAATGCCACCAGCACCCATTGCTGCGTCCGCTTCGCCAACGCGAACAAGCGTTCCAATTCGTTCAATACCGCGCGTCGATTCGGCAGCCCGGTCAGCGCGTCATAGTTGGCCGCATACCGTTCATCCTGCCGGCGCATCACCATCTGGCTGGCCAAGTGGCCGGATAGCACGATCAGGATCAAGCCGAACACCCCGATCAGCCCCGCCACCCAAAAATGCTGTCTGCGCATGGGCGCCAGGTGATCCAGCGTCGCCAAGGTAAGCAACTGATATTGCGTACCCGACAAGGGCTGCTGCCGCAGCAGATAGAGCCTGCCGTCAATGAGCCACTGGTCGGCATGCTCTGCGCCGCTTGCCGCGCGCACATCCATGGGCTCGCCCGGCTCTTCTTCGCCGTCCGGCGCCAATACCGTACCTGGCGCAAGAAGCGCGGCAACGTTGCGGAGCATGAACGGCTCGGACGACGCCGTGATCACGCGCCCCTGGCGGTTCACGATCAACGCAATATGACGCCCCGTCAGATAAAGCGCCACCTCTGGCGCGTCAAACTTGACCGTGACCGAGCCCAGCGGCATGTCGTTTGCGTCCTCGATGCGACTGGCCACGAAATAAGACGGGGATTTATTCAGACGAGCAATACCGAACGACTGTCCGAGACCGGTGCGCAACGCGTCAATCAGGTACGGCCGGCCCGAATAGATCATGCCGACGATACTGTCGGGTTCGGCCCAATTACTGGCCGTCACGGTGTCGTCCGACATATTGTTCATGTAGATGCGGGCGTAACGCAGATCAGTGGCCAGTGCGTTCATGACGTCGCCGACCCGGCGTACCAAGGGATCGCGCGCAAACTGCGCAGCACGCTCCTGCCGAGTCAGCTCGGCGGCGCCAGGCTGGTCCGTGCGATAACGAATGGCAAGCTCGATCACCAGACTCTGCCGCGCCACCATATTGGCCACGCTGACCATCTCGGTGAACAACCGGTCCATGACGCGCGCGGTCGTTGTCGTCTCGTACTCTGCGCTGGCCGCCTGTCTGGCCAACTGCGCCGTCACGATCCCCTGCGAAATCCACCAGCCCAGGCCGGCCACCAGAGCCAGCCAGACGACGGCCGCACCCAGGGTCATCCGGCGCACGGCGCGCCGCAATTGTTGTTCACCCCTGCCTTGCTCGCCCAACACGTCGTTCCCCTCACGGACCAAACGTCTAAAACAATTTTCTGTAGCGTTCGCGGCTCTCGTGTACCTGGCGGGAGTATAAGCGTCGACCGCCGGGCGATTCTGGAAAACTCCAATTTTCAGGCATCCATTATTTTCCCGTCCTTAATATCTTCTGCTTCGAGCTGTGCGCCATATTCCCGGGAGCAATATTCAGACGCATCGGCTATTCGCGCATCGACGTGTCACGAGCCAGGTGCTTTGACCAGTTCGTCAGGGGTAATCACCTATTAAGAAAAGCGCTCTGCCTGCCGTATCCAAATATCTGAGGTAGTCATCTATTTGGGAAGAAACGGTCTTGTCCAACCAAAATTGCAATAGGCCGGGATGGCCGACGTGGATAATCCTGGCCGCGTCCGCAGCCACTTTCGCCAACCCAACCTACGCGCAATCGGTCGTCGGTACCGGCGAGGTATTACCCGGGCCGGTAGTGACGCCTGACTGGGTTGTTGGAGGCGATCTGATTGTTGGCGATACCCTCACCGGGACGTTGAGCATCACTGGTGGCGGCTCCGTGCAGAACGACTGGGCATTTATCGGCAACCTCAATGGCGGCGTGGGTTCGTTGACCGTGTCAGGCCGCGATGGCAGTGGCACGGCATCCACCTGGACCAGCCTCGGTTCGGTGCTTGTCGGGGCCGACTCCGGCAGCAGCGGCACGCTGGCGATCCTGTCTGGAGGCGTGGCGCAAAGCGATTCTGCCGCCATCGGCATGGGGAATGGCAGCGTCGGCAGCGTGCTCGTTTCCGGGCCGCAGTCGAGCTGGAATATCTCCACGATCTATGGATTCGCGATCGGCGCGAGCGGCAGGGGCGCGTTGCGTATCGACAATGGCGGCGCGGTGCATAGCGGGCAAGCCTTGATCGGGCGGGACGGCGGCAGCGAGGGCAGCGTGACGGTATCTGGACGGGAATCCGTCTGGGACCCCTTGAACAATATCTACGTGGGTTTCGACGGCGTTGGCGATTTGAGCGTCCTCGAAGGAGCCACGGTACGGACTGTCGGATCGTCGGGCCCAAGCGCGGCGGCAACGATTTACATCGGCGCAGGATCGAGCGGCGTCGGAACAGTGACCGTATCGAGCACCACCACCGATATCTCGACGCTTACCGCAAGCGACCGCATCGAAATCGGCTCGGCCGGCACGGGAACATTGACCATCGACAAAGGCGGACTGGCGGTTGCCACCAGCGATACGTGGTTGTCCGTCGGCGGCACCGCCCGGGGCACGCTGAATCTGCTCGGCGATGCCAGTGGCCGCGGCGTGCTGGAGACAGGCTCGGTCATCAAGGGCGCCGGCGATGCCACCTTCAACCTGAATGGTGGCGTCCTGCGCGCCAGGCGCGACAAGGCCAACTTCCTGAATGGCTTCCTGACGCAGCCGATAGGCAGCGAGGGAGCCGGGTTCGATACCAACGGCCACGATGTGGGCGTGATGACGGCATTCTCGGGCACATCGCGCCTTGACAAGCTGGGCGCGGGCACGCTCACCTTGTCGGGCGACAGCACCCCCTTCACGGGGACCACCGACATCCAGGCCGGCACGCTTCAGGTCGATGGCGTTCTGGGCGGGCCGGTCAACGTCCTGCCGGGGGCACGATTCACAGGCACGGGACGCGTCGGCGCCACGGTCAACCAGGGCACCATCGCCCCGGGGCCGCGCAGCGGCTTTGGCACGCTGACGATTGCAGGCGACTACCGGGCACAGGGCGGCAACCTTGAGATCCGCACCCAGCTTGGCGGCGACAACTCGCCGACCGACAGGTTGGTCGTCACGGGCGGCACCTCGGGCGCCACACCCGTCACCGTGCAGAACATGGGTGGCACGGGCGGATTGACCCAACGCGGCATACAGGTCGTGCAGGTCAACGGGATCTCGGCGGGGCAGTTCAACCTTGCCAACGGCGACTACGTCATCCAGGGGCGTCCCGCGCTGGTGGCGGGCGCCTACGGCTATGTCCTGCAACAGGACACGGCAGATGGCGGCTGGTACCTGCGCTCATCCTTGACCGACCCCGGCATACCGTCGACCGATCCCGGCACGCCGTCAAGCGGCGCCGGCACACCACCGGTCGGTGGCGTTTCGCCGGGCGCCGAGGCACCCTTGCTGTATCAACCCGGTGTGCCAGTCTATGAAGCCTACGGCAACACGTTGCTTAACCTGAGTCGCTTGCCCACACTGCGCCAGCGGGCAGGCAACCGCCTCTATGATTCGGCGGACGTCGGCCGCAACGGCGTGTGGGGCCGGATGGAGGGCACGACGAGCCGGCTCAAACCTTCCACGTCCACGACGCTTGAACACCAAGACATCGATACCTGGAAGGCTCAGTTTGGCTTTGACCGTATCCTTGCCGGGCAAGCTGACGGGTCTCGTCTGGTAGGCGGCGTGGCTTTTCACTACGGCAAGGCCGACACGCGCGTGTCCTCCACGTATGGCAACGGCAAGATCGACACCACCGCCTATGGCATGACACCGACGCTGACCTGGTATGGCAAGAATGGCCTCTATATCGATACCCAGGCCCAGGCGACCTGGTTCGATAGCGACCTGAATTCCCAACTGGCCGGCAGCTTGAAGAAAGGACGCCAGGCTCAAAGCTATGGCCTGGGTATCGAAGCGGGTAAGGCGTTCGAGTTGAGCGAACGGCTGGCCCTGGTACCGCAGGCGCAACTGACCTACGTATCGACCCGCTTCGACAGCTTCAACGA
The DNA here is from genome assembly GCF_001571245.1 of Achromobacter piechaudii NBRC 102461. Lineage (GTDB taxonomy): Bacteria > Pseudomonadota > Gammaproteobacteria > Burkholderiales > Burkholderiaceae_B > Achromobacter > Achromobacter piechaudii. The sequence goes on from NZ_BCTK01000008.1 coordinate 81,476, forward strand.
CAAATTCGGCGCACGCGTTGAAAGCGACAAGGGCGACAGCCTGCTTGCGCGCGTCGGTATCGCGCTGGACTACAAAAGCAATTGGCAAACGGCAGGCGTGAACCGCCAATCCAGCGTTTATGGCGTCGTCAACGTGAAGCATGAGTTTCTTGACGACGCCCGCGTACGGGTGGCGGGCGTGTCCGCGGGAAGTCGCATGGCGCGTAACTGGGGCAGCGTGGGAGCCGGCGCCAACTACAGTTGGGCAGAGCGCTATGCGATCTACGGCCAAGTCGATGCCGACGTCGATTTCTCCGGCAGCTATATCGTCACCGCTACGGCGGGTTTCAGGATGACGTTCTGAAATAGCGATTCCGCCCAGCTTCGCGATCAGACCTTCATTGAAATAGCGCCAATCCGCTTTCAGGTTGGCAGAGAAACGTAGTTCCCTGTTGCATGCGAGAATCCCATTCCGGAAAGCCTGCTCAGGCCACAGCCCGACTCATGAACCGCTATGACCCTTGACGACCTCGGCTCGCGCATCTGCATACTCGGCCCCAGCAACAGCGGCAAGTCCACGCTTGCCGAGGCCATTTCGCGCAAGCGCGGCATGCCGGCAATACATCTGGATCAACTGTTCCACCTGCCGCACACCGACTGGCAAGCTCGTCCCAAAGATGAATTCCTACGCCTGCATGACGAGGCGATACAGCAGGAACAGTGGGTCATGGATGGCAACTACACCAGCAGCATCGGCCCCCGGCTGGAGCGGGCCACGGGGCTGATCCTGCTTGACCTGCCCACCGCCACCAGCCTGTTCCGGTACTTTCGTCGAACGCTCTTCGAACGCGACCGGCGCGGCGCGCTGGAAGGCGGCAGGGATTCCGTAAAGTGGGACATGATCCACCACATCACGATCGTCACGCCGGGCAATCGACGGCAATATGCAGAGATGTACGAAAGCCTTGTGCTTCCCAAAATAAAATTGCCGACGCCGGCTGACCTCAAGCGCTTTTATCAAACGGAGCGGCTGGGCGAGTAGCAGCAGAGTTTTCACTACATGGCGTTTTTGGCCCCGGAGCAAAAGTCGAATCCGTCAGGATGGCCGGCGGTGCTGCTGCGTAAGCAACGCCCCGCATCATCGACCCGAATCATTCTCTTGCGCCAAGTGCGGCGCTAATCGAGGACGCTTTTCCATGCATCGTCGTTTTACACATTCGCTGCTGCTTACCCTGATAGTCACCTGCGGCGCCTTTATCGCTCCGACGCGCGCGCAGGTCCCGTCGACACCAAAGGTGCAGCCTGGCGGTGGACTCCCTTACGAGATCGCCGATAGCGAGGTATGGGACGTGCCCGATCCCGTCTCGCATCGCGGCTACCAGGTCTTTGTTGCATTGCCGCCCTCCTACACCAAGCAGCCGCAGCGGCAATACCCGGTGCTGTATGTGACCGACGCCGACTACGCTTTTCCGATCATCCGCCAATTGGGGCGGCGCCTGAATGTCGAAGGCCCCAAGATCGAGGAATTCATTCTCGTCGGCCTGTCCTATGGCAAAGGCGAAGACGGCGGCACCAGCCGCCAGCGCGATTACACGCCTACGCCAAACGGCCCGAGCACCGCACCGCCCAATGCCGTCCACGGTCAGGCGCGGGCCTATCAGCAGTACCTGCGCGATCAGGTAAAGCCATTCATCGCCAACCGATACCGGGCAGACCCCGCCAGGGCAATATTCCTGGGCCACTCCTACGGCGCTCTGCTGGGAACGCAGATTCTGTTCACCGAGCCAAGCTTGTTCAGCAGCTATATCCTGGGCAGCCCGTCTCTCTGGTACGACAAGCGCCACGCCTTCAAGCTGGAAACCGCCTACGCCAAGCAGAACCAGGATTTGCAGGCGAAGGTGTTTCTATACGTGGGAGCGTTCGAGGCCTTGCGCAAAGGCGATCGCCGCTACAACCAGACGGTGGACATGGTTGCCGACAACCGAGCATTGGAAGCCGCGCTGCAAAGCAGGAACTATCCAGGCTTGACACTGAAGTCGGCGGTCTTGAACGACGAAGATCATCTCAGCGTCGCGCCACGAGGATTCACGCAGGGGTTGAAGTATCTGTTGCCGGTGCGGTGAGGCCGCGCAAAACGCTGAACAATCGCGGCGAATAGCATCGACTTGCCAAACGCTGCACGCGATCGACGCCATTGCGCGTTCAGCCAAGCAAGCTCTAACTCTGCACCGAAATCAGCCCGCTATAAAATCCCCCCCTAAAGCCTCCCTTCCCCCCGCCCCAGCACAAGCGACGCCTCGCTTCAGATCAAAAGGAATATCGGCATGCCCGACACCTCCCCGCTTTTTGACGACAACGCGGTGTACAGAACCTTGCTGGAATCCACCAAGGCGATACCTTGGAAGATCGATTGGGCCACGATGAAGTTCGCCTACATCGGTCCGCAGATCGAAACGCTGTTGGGCTGGAGCGCCGACAGCTGGGTCAGCGTAGAGGATTGGGCCATGCGCATGCACCCCGAAGATCGGGAATACGTGGTGAATTTCTGCGTCACACAGTCCCAGGCCGGCGTGGATCACGAGGCGGACTACCGGGCGTTGACCAAGGACAACGGCTACGTATGGATCCGCGACGTCGTGCACGTCGTGCGCAAGGACAACGGCGAGGTCGATGCGCTGATCGGCTTCATGTTCGATATCACGGAACGCAAGAAGACCGAAGAGCAGCTCTTGAGCCTGCAAAAGGAATTGGAGGTGCTGTCTTTCAAGGACGGCTTGACCAATATCGCCAATCGACGCCGCTTTGACAGCAGTTTCGAATTGGAATGGGAGCGTGCGCGAAGCGAGCGTCAACCGCTATCGATCCTGTTGTTCGACGTGGATTTTTTCAAGCAATACAACGATCTGTATGGCCACACCCAGGGCGACAAGTGCCTGGTGGATATCGCCCAGACGCTCAGTCTGGCGCTGGACGGGCCTCGCGATCTGGTCGCGCGCTACGGTGGCGAAGAGTTTGTCGTGCTGCTGCCGGGGGCCGATGCCAGCGTGGCCTGGAAAGTCGCCGAGCGCTGCCAGCGCTTGCTGCAAAAGAAATCCATTGTGCACGCGCTGTCGCCGCATGGCCGGCGCGTGACGGTCAGCATCGGCGCGGGCACGCTGGTGCCGGACGAGCAGGCCGACCGCGCCAGCTTCATCAGGGCGGTGGACAAGCAGCTGTATGCGGCCAAGAACAACGGGCGGGACCGCATCGAGCACGTGGAACTGCCAACCTGAACGCCTGGCCCTGCGCGCGCGAGCGCGCCCTTGTCACTCGGCTTTACGCTGCTTCGCGCTGGCTTCGAACTCATGAGCCAGGTGCATCAGCTCTTGCTTGTACTCGTCCAGGCTTTTGTCGTAGTCGTCCAGATATAGATCCCGGCGAGCCTTCTTCATTGCCTCGGAGGCCGCGGCCTGCCGGACAAAAGTGGCCAGCCGCGCTCTGACCGGTTCGGGAATGCCGGTACGCACGGCCACGCTGTAGCTGCTTTGGAACACCATGTCGGGCACGCCCTGTTCGGCGAACGTCTTTACTCCGGGCAGATAACTGATGCTGCCGGGCTGGCCCGTGTAAGCCAACACCTTGACGTGGGGATTGTCCTTGACGCTTTGCGTCGTTCCTATCGTGGTGAAGTAGCCGTCGATCTGGCCACCCAGGATCGCCGTCAGCCCTTCCGCGCCACCCTTGAACGGAATGGGACGGTACTTTGCGCCCAGGCCCGAAGCCAATCTTGCCGCCAGCGTGGAATAGGTGCCCACGCCCAGGTCGGCGGTGCCGATATCCATTTCGCGGTCCAGGCCTTTCAGGTCCTGAAGGCGGTTCCAGCCCCGGTCGGCCGGCACGATGAACGCGTAGCTGCTCTGGCCCAGCGGCGCAAGAATTTCAAAGTCAGAAAACTCGTAGCCCGCGCTGGGCGTCGTGAACTTTGCGCTGTAGAAGCCCTCGGCGTGCACCAGCAGGGTGTAGCCATCGGCGGGCCGGCTCTTGACGGCCTGAATGCCAATCGCCGACCCCGCGCCGGGGCGGTTTTCCACGACCACGGGCTGTCCCATGAGCGTCCCCAGCTCTTGCGCGAAAGCGCGCGAGATGGCGTCGGTGGCCGCGCCTGGCGGATACGGCACGACTAGCCGGACGGGTTTTGTCGGGTAGTCCGATTGCGCGGCAGCCGCGAACGGCAGCAATGCGCTAAGGACTGCGCTGCCCAGCAGCGCGCGGCGGCGAATGGCGAATGGCATGTCTTGCTCTTTTTCAATTGTCTCTGCCAAAAGTTTATCGATCGCGCACCAAAAGATTCCCTGCGAAATTTGCAGAAGTCTTCTTCAAAAAATGAAGCATGCGGGAAATTGGCAGCGCACGCGGCGGCGCCCGCGACTCCGTCGAACCGCGCAGTTCTGATCTGCGCGTTGCGCACTAGCCAATCCAGGCGAGCTACCTAGAATCTAGAGCTCCAAATAATTCAAAAATCCTGGAGACGCTGAAATGACCCAATCCCTGTTCACACGGCGCGCCATTCTGCTTGGCGGCATGCTGATGAGCCTGGGCGTCAATGCCTTTGCCGCCCCCGACAATTGGCCCGACCGCCCTATCCGGCTGGTGGTTGCCGGATCGCCCGGTGCGGGTGGCGACATCTTCGCCCGCCTGATCTCGGCGCCGCTATCCAAAGTGTTGAAGCAGCCCGTGGTTGTGGAATCCAAACCGGGCGCCAACGGCATGATCGCGTGCGAGACCGTGGCCAAGGCCGCGCCCGACGGCTACACGCTGCTGTTCGCGCCGTCGTCCGCCATCCTGTTGAATCCCGTGGTGCTTCCGTCGCTGCCCTACGACCCCGAGAAGGACCTGCTGCCCATCGCGCAGGTCGGGGCCGCGGGCATCTTGCTGGTGGCCAATCCCAGCACCGGCTTCAAGAATCTGGCGGACATGGTCGCCTACGCCAAGGCGCACCCCGGCGAGCTGGCCTACGGTTCGTGGGGCACCGGCTCGTCCGGCAATCTGGCCATGGAAGGCATCAAGGCCCATTACGGCCTGGACATGCCGCACGTACCGTACAAGCAGCTGGTCACCGAGAGCACCGACCTGATCGCCAACACCATCCGCGTGGGCTTCATGGACATAGCCTCGCCCATTCCTTTCATGCGCAACGGCAAGCTCGTCGCGCTGGGTCAGACAGGATCACGGCGCTGGCCCGCCACGATGGACGTCCCGACGCTCGCCGAGCAAGGCTACAAGTTCGAGGCCGATGGTTGGTATGGCGTCTTCGCCCCGGCCGGCACGCCGCCCGAGATCATCCAGCGCCTGAACGCCGAGATCTATCGCGCGCAGCACAGCCCCGAGGTCCGGGAAAAAATCGAAGGCCAGAACATGATCGTGCCTGCGGACATTTCCGCCCAGGAATTCGCGGCGTCGATCAAGCGCGATGCCGTGATCTGGCAGGGCCTGGCCAAAGTCGCAGACCTGAAAAACAAGTAGGCCTGCCCCATGGACATGCCTACTCACCCTTCATTTGCTTCTGACGCCTTGCAAGGCCGCGTGGCAGTGGTCACCGGCGCGTCGGGCGGCATCGGCCAGGCCATCTGCCAGCAACTGCTGTCCCTGGGCGCGGCCGTGGTGCAAGCGGATATCGACACGGCCGACAACGCCACGCCGATGGATGGCGTGTTGAACGTGCACTGCGACATCTCCGATCCGGATTCGGTGGCGGACATGGCCGGGCGCGTCCGGGCCCGCTTCGGCCGTTGCGACGTGCTGATCAACAATGCGGCCATCAGCGCCGCGCCGGTGCCCCTGGAGGACTTGCCCACCGATTTGTGGGACCGCATCTTCCGCGTGAACCTGCGCGGCGCGTTGCTCTGCGCGCAGGCCTTGTTTCCCTTGATGCGCGACCAGCAGGCGGGCAGCATCATCAACGTGGCGTCGATCTCGGCCCAGACGCCAACCCGCGTGGGCGCATACGGCACGACCAAGGCAGCACTGATCGCCCTGACCCGTCAGATGGCCGTCGAATGGGGGCCGCGAGGCATACGCGCCAATTCCATCAGCCCCGGGATGATCCGCACACCGCTGTCGGAAAGGCACTACCGTGACGACGGCGTGCTGCAAAAGCGCATCGCCCGCATTCCCGCGCGCCGTATCGGCCTGCCGGCGGATATCGCTGGCGCGGTGGCGTTTCTTGCCAGCGATGCGTCGCTGTACGTCAACGGACAGGACCTGATCGTGGACGGGGGCTTTCTCAAGGCGTCACTGAGCAATCTGTACGACGCGTAGCGGGTGGCGGCGCAGGGCTCACGGACCTGCGCGATTGTCTGGACACCCTGTTCAGGCACGAGTCGGTCTGCCCTGCCCCTGCGCCTGCCCGGAAGTCGGGCGGGCGCAGGTAAACTGCGCCACTATCCTGAGCGCGGGCGGGATTGCCGAATGCGCCCATCCACTTGAGAGCACCCCACATGATTCGTCGTCTGGTCTTTACTGCATCCCTTGCCATGGCGGGCAGCGCGGTCGCCGCCCCGTCCTTCAACTGCGCCAAGGCCGCCACGCCCGTCGAAAAATCCATATGCGCCAATTACAAGCTGTCCGACCAGGACGCCGCCATCGCGCAGCAATACAAGGCGCTGCGGGGTGAGCTCGATGCCGAAGCCGTCAAGTCGCTGGCTGCCGATCAACGCTATTACCTGAGCATTCGCGACAAGGCCTACGCCGAGCCCTACACGGGCAGCACGCCCTTCGCGGAACTTACCTCGACCATGCGATACCGCCTGGCCTTCCTGAAGGCCATCAATCCGCAGCCTGCGGCCGGCTTTGTCGGCAAGTGGAAGAACATCGAGGGGGAAATCGAGATCAAGCAGACCGCCGATGGCCAGTTGTCGGTGTCGGCCAACTCGTCCCGGCCCTACAGCGGCAACTGGGTCTGCGACCTGAGCGGCAAGGCGGTCCCCGATGGTGACAGCTTGACGATCACCTATCAGGACGGCCGGCCCTGGGCCCTTGCGCTGACGCGCCGGGGCGCGGTGCTGGTAAGCCGCGAAATTGCCCCGCCTGGCGAAAAAGACGTAGGCTTCGGCCCGCCGTACTGCGGCATGAACGGCAGCCTGCAAGGGGATTGGTTCGCGGTGCGTTGAGGGCGGCGGATGGGTGCCGGGATTACGCGCAAGCCCGCCTCGGGCCACGGCGGGCGGCAGGACGGTGTTGCAACGCTTAAGACCAAAGCTCGAACTGCTATAGCGGTTGGCCGAACAAATGCGGCCGCGCCTGATGTCAGCGCAACTTCACGAAAGCCAACTCGGGGTCGCCGTCATCCAGGTTTTCAATCTGGCCGCTTGCGACAAAGCCTGGCTGATCCAACAAATGCCGCATCGGTACGTTCGACGCATTGGTCGACGTGGATAGTTTTCGCCCCTGGCATTGAAACGCTAACGCGTGCATGAGTGCCGCAGCGACGCCCTGGCCTCCGGCATTTCGCACTCGCGAAGCGCCCATCAGTAAAGATGTTGCCGATCAACCGATTGCCGTAAACTGCCCTTCGATCGTTGCTCTCTTGCCCACTCCCATGTTCCAGCTACGGCAGTTGAAGATCTTCATCGCGGCGGCGGAAACGTTGAGCTTCACCAAAGCCGCCCAGCGGGTTCACCTGTCCCAACCCAGCGTGACGGAGCAGGTGCGCGCGCTTGAGGAAAATGTCGGTCAGGCGCTGTTCGTGCGCCAGAACAATCGTCTGCAACTGACGCCGGCCGGTGAAAAACTTGCCGTCAGGGCACGCGAGTTGCTGGCCCTGGCCGACGATGCCTACCGCGAAGTCCGCGACAATGTCGACGACCCGAGCGGACCGATTCGAGTCGCTGCCCCGCAGACCTTGTGCACCAGCGTACTGGTCCCGCAGTTGCTGCACTTTGCGGACCAGTATCCCGACACCCAGGTCACGGTTCACGAAAGAAACTCCATGGCCACGGCCCAGGCGGTGCTGGACGGATCGGCCGACATTGGTCTGGTGCATGGATGGCCGGCAAGCGACGCCCAGCTGCGCGTGGAAGTCATCGCGCGCGACAGGCCCGTGGTCGTGATGCCGCCCGGCCATCCGCTGGGCGCCGTGGCGGATATCAGGCCGGAGGCATTGGCGGCGTATCCGTTGATCGCCACGATGGAGGGCTGCCGCTACCGGGAATTCCTGGAAGCCCGATTGCAGGAGGCGCCGGAACAGCCGCATATCCGCGCCGTCGCTGACAGCGTTGCGGCCTTGGTGCAGATGGTGTCGGCGGGTCTCGGGATATCGATCCTGCCCCGCATGGCGATGGACCCCGCCCTGACGGCGGCACGCGTGCAATGGCGGCCGTTGTCGACGGATGGAGACGGTTTGCCCATCTGTCTGCTCACCGCAGCGCGCGAGCCAACACGCCGGGTGGCCGCGTTTATCCAGATGATCCGGCTTGCAGCGGACGGCTCAGACCAGGCGATGCCCGCCATCGACGTGCAACACGGCGCCCGTCGTGTAGCCATTGCCAAGTAGGAAGACAACGGCATCGGCGATATCGTCAGCGGTGCCGACCCGGCCCACCGGAAGCTGCCCGGCCATCGACGCCAGCAGCGTTTCACTGTCGGCCCCTGCCACATCGTTCCAGATCGGCGTGCGCACCCAGCCTGGCGATACGGCGTTGACCCGGATGGGTGCAAGCTCGACGGCCATGGCGCGCACGACGCCTTCAAGCGCGGCATTGATCGCCGCCACGGCAACACCTTTGGGCCTGGGCCGGTAGGCTGCGATGCCCGATGTCAGCGTGATGGAACCCTGCGTCGGCATACGCGGCGCGCCATGCTTGGCCAGCAGGCTGGGCGCCACGACCTTCGAACGGATGGCGCGGTCCAGCGCCGGGAGGGGCAGCGAAGGCAGCAACTCGTACGCGCCGCGTATGTCGGCGGCGGTGCAGACCAGATGATCCACCGGACCCGACGCTTCAAATAGCTGCTGCACTTGGGCTTCGCTTGTCACGTCCGCTTGATGCAGCGTCGGTATCCCGCAGCTTTTCAGCTGTTCGCGCGCCGCGTCGAGCTTGTCGTCGGACCGGCCCACGATCGTCACCTTGCAACCCATGCACAGCAAGCGCGCCGACAGCGCCAACCCCATTCCCGAACTGCCGCCCACGACCACTACGCGTTGACCTGCCAGACCGATACCCATGCTCGATTCCTTCAAACGGTTTTTGGAATCAGCGATGTTGGTCCTGGGCAACGCCGGGCGCCAGCAGGAATGGCCGATGGGCGCATCGGTGTCTCCGATGGGGCGGCAGGCCGGTAATCCGCGAGCGCTGCCGCCGATGGCCGTTAGAATAGATCCACCCACAGTTTGCGGACCACCGACAGGTCTTGATCCCGACGCGAACAGAGGTACAAACCATGGCAAATCACTCTGCCCCTAGCCCTCCTCCGACCGACGCCGACCTCCGGCAGCCAGCGCCGGCTCACCTGTCGGAAATGCTCGACAGCCTGAGCGATGGATTCATGTCGATAGACAAATCCTGGCGCTTCACCTATCTGAACGAAACGGCCGAAAGATATCTGCGGCAGGAGCGCAAGAATCTGCTCGGACGCGAGATCTGGCAGTGCTACCCGGATCTTGTCGATTCCGGCTATTACACGACCTATCGGCAGACGGCGGCCACCGGACTGCCCGGCAGCCACACCGGCTACTACGCGCCGCTGCGTACCTGGTTTGAAGCCCGCTCGTTCCGGCACGAAGAAGGAATCACGGTGCTTTTTCGCGACGTCACACGCGAACACGAGCATGCCGCGCAGTTGGAATTCGAAGCCAGTCACGATTATCTGACCGGCTTGGCGAACCGCCGCAGGTGCATGGAAGAGCTGTCGAAGGCCGTTGCCGACGCAGCCTTGGCGGACACCTCGGATGGCACGCCCGTCGCGGTGCTCTTCATCGACCTGGATCATCTCAAGGAAGTCAACGACGCCTTCGGCCACGCCATCGGCGACGCGCTGTTGCGCGATTTTTCGTCGCGGCTGCATGTAATTCTCAACCCTGCCTGCTTCGTCGCGCGCGTGGGCGGCGATGAGTTCGTTCTGTTGTTGCGCAACACCACCAAGGCAGCGGCAGAGGCATGCGCGCGGTCGGTGCTAGACGCGCTGGCGGTGCCGTTCGAAGCTTGTGGTCGATCGATCTCACTGTCCGCAAGCATCGGTATCGCGCTGCTCAGAGACGCCAACGAATCAGCCGAGACCTTGCTGAGTCATGCCGACGCGGCCATGTACGCGGCAAAGGCGGCCGGCGGTCTGCAAGTGCGCACCTATGACGCCGTCCTGGACCGTGGCGTCCGCGACCGCGTCGCCTTGCGCTCTGATCTTCGCGCAGCATTTTCCGCAAACCAGTTCGAGCTTCATTTTCAGCCCCAGCTGGCGCTGGCGGACGCCTCCGTGATCGGGGCCGAGGCGCTGCTGCGTTGGCGCCATCCCGAACGGGGCCTGCTGACGCCAAACACCTTCCTGGCCATGTTGCTTGACTCCCCGTATGAGGGGGTTCTTGTCGATTGGTTGCTCGACGCTGTTTGCCGGCATATCGCCGCGTGGCGACAGATGGGAATGCATGTGCCAAGGATCAGCCTGAACCTGTCCGCGCGGCAACTTCTGGATGCGGGGCTGACGGACAAGATTCTCGATATCACGCGCCGGCATGGCATTTCCCCTGCCAGCCTTGATGTTGAAATCACCGAAGACTGTCTGGTGAACGACATCGACCGGGCAACGTCGGTGCTTGCGGCGCTCCAGCAAGCCGGAATCGCCACATCGCTGGACGACTTCGGTGCAGGCTATTCCAGTCTCAGCTATCTGGTTCGACTTCCTATCGACACCCTCAAGATCGACAGGTCCTTTGTTCGCGAGTTATTGGCTTGCGAGAAGGCCGTGGCAGTCATTCGAGGCATCGTCAGCCTGGCTCGCTCGCTAGGCATGAAGACCATTGCCGAAGGGGTCGAGAGCCAGCACGAAGCCGATATCTTGAAAGACGCCGGATGCGACTCCATCCAGGGCTATCTGGTCAGCCGTCCGCTCGGTGCGCAGGCTTTCGAAGAATTTCTGCGGCGTGCGTGATGACGCCGCGTGAACCGGCCACTTGCGGGCAGCGGATACGATCGCGAATGCCGGCCAGTTGATCAGTACGCACTCTTGCGTTCTCCAGGGAGGTTCCCATGATTGACCATACGGGTATCGGCGTTGCCGACGTGGCGCGCGCAGCAGCGTTCTACGATCCGGTGCTGGGCGCGCTGGGCCTGCGCCGCGTCATGCAGTTACCCAGCGAAGACGGATCCGATGCCGTGGGTTATGGCGTCGACTATCCGGTTTTCTGGATCGATAAGTTCCATCCGCATAGCGTGCGCCAACACACCGCCTTTGCAGCAAAGAACCGCGCCGAGGTCAACGCCTTCCACGCGGCCGCCATGAAGGCGGGCGGACGCGACAACGGCGCGCCCGGCCTGCGCGACCCGGCGCAGGGCTACCCGCCTGGGTACTACGCCGCGTTTGTGCTGGACCCCGACGGCAACAATATGGAGGCGGTGTTTCGGGGCGGTTGAAGGCGCGCCGGCTCAGAACAGGATCGGAGCGCGCGCGTTCAGCCCGGCCAGATCGCGACAAAAGTAGCGGTCCTCAAGGTATCTGGGTTCGTAGGATCGCACGTCGTAGTGGACCCAGGTCGGAGCGACATCATCGGGTTCCAGGGACTTGCGATTCTTGGCCGCCCATCCCACCTGAGCATTGGACAGTTCCACGAGCCTGCCTCGGATGGCGTGGCATTTCATGGCGTCGTCCTGCTTGGTTTCGCCGGCGCGCAGGGCGATATCCAGATCGACCGCCTTGCCGCAGTGATTGGTGGTGTTTCGATGGTGCTGTTGGTTGTCGGCCGAACATCGATAGCCGGAGCTGAAACTGAAGCGATGTTCCGGCATGTAGAAGCGGGCCGCGCGCACTGCCCATAGCAGCATGCGATGAATGCCGGGGTACTCATACAGGTGGAAGGCCTCGGTCTTTTGGTTGCCCAGGTACTTGCCCTTGAATTTGCCCCGCCCGAATCCCTCGCATTCGCCCCATCGACACTGCAACTGTGAAAAGTCGACGGAAAAATTGTCGGCGAATGCATCGATGGCTTCGAAGGTCGCGGTGTCCGCAACACCGCTGGGCGAGCTCTTGCCCATGAAATCGGCTTGGAATTTGGACACCTGCAAGGTGGTGCCGGGCCCGAACTCGCCGTCCAGAAGCGTTCCGCGAAACCCCGCCAGCCGCAATTGCAATTCTTCGACGTCGGCGCCCTGCATGCCAATCGATAAGGGCCTGCTGCCGTAGTCGCTCATCATTGTCTCCGGGGTTCGGGTGCGATGCGGGCAACGCGGTTGGTGTCGACAGAGGTCGTGCGATCAGCCGAATTTACAGGCGGCGGATCGGTCGGCCCTGTCACCATCGCCCAGTCATTCCACGTGATCTCCGTGCCGAGCAGTCCGGCCGCCGGTTGCGCCCGGAGCAGGCGCAAAGCCACGACGGGTTGCAAGGATTCGATCACATAGGTGGCGCTATCTTTTTTCGTGACCCGGAAGCCGGCTTGCGCGTCGGATAGCACCGGAGACGCCAGCGCCCCGAGTTTTGCGTCCAGCTGTGACGCCACATCCTTGGACGTTGTGACGGTCGCCTTCATCGAGTCGATGAGGACATCGGCTACGACCACCACCAGCGCGCCTTGCGCGAACGCGTTCTGTAGCGATCTCTTGGTCGGGGTGCTGGAGCCGGCATCGTTGAGATAGGCGATGAAGTCCGGTTTGCTCAGATACCGCTTGGTGGCCTTGCCAAACTCAAGCTCAACCTTCGTCACCGATCCATAGTCCACCGAGCCTCCAAGGTTGAGCAATTGATAGATCTTCGGCAGCGCGACCTTGACCGCGTAATCACTCGCGGAATTGGTGTCCAGCTTTACCGATCCGCCCTCACCCAACTCGGCGTAATTGGTGCCCCGCACGATCACGTTCAGCGCCGCCACGGGATCGGGGGGCATCACTTCGCCAGGCGCGCCCAGGCATTTCCAGGTTCCGCAAAGCTGATCGCCATTGGAGACGGGCTGCCCAAGCTGCTGGGGATTGAACACGGTGCCCACGCCGAACGCGTTCGTGGGATAGCTCAAGACCTGGTAGTCCTTGACATCGTCTCCCAGGCTCTTCTTGAGCGCGCTCGCGTAGTCGGCGTTGGGTACATTCGTACACGCCGTAAGCGTCAGTGCCAGCCAGGTCAAGGCACAGAAACGGAATCCGTGAAAGGCGCTGTCATTCATTTTTGTGTACCTCCTTGATAAGGGCCGCGGCCTCTGATAGCGACAACGCCTTCCTGTCGTCCGTGCAGAGGCAGATGCTCTTGACTTTGCGTTCCCGCCAGACGGGCGCAAGCGCGGCCTGCCTTTCCAGCATGAAGACGGAATCGTCGTTGATAAACAAAGATGTGAACGCTGGAGACGGGTCGTCGGGGTCGGTATCGAAGACGTAGTCCACGAGCTTCGAACCCGAGGCCAAAGGAATTTCGGCGGTGACGGTAAGGTGCCCGCTCATCTTCGCTGCGTCCACGATCCGACCATCGGGCAAGAGCGCGTAAGGGCCATCGCGCGACGCGTACAGCCTTGCCGGCGAGGCCGCGCCGCCCGACCAGTACTTGCCCAGGTAGGCTTTCCTGACTAGCGCGCTACTGAGCAGCCGATTCCTTGCCGCCATGGCGTCGGAGACCTCGGACTTGGGCGTCCAGAGCATTCTTCCGACCAGAAGTTTGATCGCCACCACCGGCGTGGCATAGCTCGCTCCTGACCCGGTGACTCCTTTGCAAGCGCCCTGCGTGCCGACGACGACCCCCTCGTCAATTGTCGTAACGCCGGTTCCAGTTGTGGAATACATGCCGCGTGGCGTACCCGCCGCATCGAAATAACCGACCAACACGGTGCCGAGCAAATCTCGGTACAAGTTGAACGAACTGAGCGGCTCCTGCGCATACTGCGTTGGCGATTCGATCGCGCTGGTGTCATTGAGCACCGCGTTGATCAGATTCGCGCGGCCATGAAGAATGATGTCTTTGGGAAATGCGCCGTCCGGCGTCACCGTGAAGAACGAGCCCGACACGCCCAAGGTGGCGGAATCCGCCGCCAAGGTACCGTACAACGCCTGGAGGAACAGGCCCGGGATCTCGATGGTGTCGGGCGCAAGGCCGATGGGCGCGGGTGATTGCGTCAGAAGGTCGAACTGAAGGTTGTAATTCCGCAGCGCACTCCCTCGGAATGATCGCTGAATCCAGTCCTTGATGTACTGCGTATTTTTTGATCTGTCCGCGTAGAAATCGATCGACTGCTTTTGGATTCGACCCGCTTCGCTGCCCAGCCCCAGCGAGTTCAGCGTCTGGACCGCTTTGTCATATACCAGGTCGCCGTGCCGACAGCCGCCCGTGTCTGAAAACACGTCAAGCAGATACAGCTTGGCGGGGCCCCATTGCCTGACTTTCTGCACTTGCGCGGGCGTCAGATGATATGCGCCGGCCTGCTCTTCATCAGCCGCGACGGACGCGCCCGGCTGCTCGGAAGCGGCGGCCGCCTGACCAAAATTGACGATGTAAATATCCGGGTTGGGAAGCAGGGAGAAAGTGCCGTCGTGCACCTTCGCTCGTAACCCGGGCAGACCGCCTAAGCCATCCAACCGGTCGGCATCCACCCGCAACAAGGTGGTCCCCGCGTCTCGCTGGGTAGTGTTCCATATCGCCGACTTGTCGGAAATGGCGAGTTCCCGCGTCCACAACACGGCGTCCTGAAGTTGCGAAGTGGGCGCCACGGTGTACGACCAAGTCATGCCGGCAATAGACCCGTCCAGAACGTTGGCCGTAGCCGCCTTGCTGGCATTGAGCACCTGCGCTTTCGACACCCAGCTCCCCTCGGTCATGGGCCGGCGTACAAACTGAGGGACTTTAAGTGTCTGGCCCTCGCGCAGCTTGGCGGGCTCGACGTTGTTGATGTCGATGATGGAACCGACCAGGTCAGCCTGGATCCCACGGAATGCCGATCCGCCCGCCTGATCGCCATACCCGTAAACGCGCGCAACCAATTGATTGAGCGTCTCGCCCGGCAGCAGCGTGACAAGATTGGTTGCGTCGGATTTCGCCGCTTGTGCCAACAAGGATTGTCGGAACGGCGCGAGGTCGTCCGCCGCGAACTTCTCCAGGTCGACCATCAACACCAGATCCAGGCCCGGGCGGGCGCCAACGCCCGCCGCGCAGAGCGGACTCGAGGCCATGCCCAGGCAGATGGACAGGGCGATTCCATACCGAAGCGTGATACGCCTGCGCATAGCGGCCTCCCGGGCGAACAGACTTTTTACGCCCGGTCAGCCGCAACCGCATGCCCCAAATTGAGTATGGCGCCGATCGATCGGCGCCCGGACTCGTCTGGCGGCCGCGCCCCCTACTCCGCCTTGATCCCGCCGCGCTGGATCACGTTCGTCCACTTGGCGACATCGTCGCGGATGCGCTGCGCGAATTCCGCTGGCGTGCTGCCTACGGGTTGAAAGCCCAGCCCCGCCAGCTTGTCGCGCAGCGCGCCGTTGTGCACGGAGTCGGCCAGCGTCGTGGACAGGCGCTCGATGATGGGTTGCGGTACGCCAGCGGGCGCGACCAGACCGAACAGCGGCGAGATGTCCACGCCCGGCAAGCCGGCCTGCGCGAACGTGGGCACGTCGGGAAGCTGGCTGACGCGCTGGGCGCTGGTGACTGCCAGGGCTCTCAGGCGTCCGCCCTTGATGTGTTCCAGCAGGGTCGGCACGGTGGCGAAGGCGAACTGCACCTGGCCGCCCAGCAGGTCGGTGATGACGGTGCCGCCGCCCCGATACGGTACGTGCAGCACGTCCACGCCAGCCTGCTGGCGCAGTTGTTCGCCAGCCAGATGCGGCCCGCTGCCCACGCCGGCCGACCCGAACGACAGCGTGCCGGGCGATGCCTTGGCCAGCGCCACGAACGAGGCGAGGTCCGTGGCCTTGACGGAGGGATGCACGACCATGACGAACGGCGCGGTCGCCATCAACGAGATCGGCGCGAAGTCCTTGATGGCGTCGTAGGGCTGGCGCTCGCCGAGCAAGGCGGGATTGATCGTGAACGCGGAGTCCACCATGCCGATCGTGTAGCCGTCCGGCGCGGACACCGCCAGCGCGCGCGTGCCGATCGTGGTGCCGCCCCCGCCCCGGTTCTCGACGACAAAGGGTTGCCCCAGCGCCTCGGCGTACACCTGACCCGCCATGCGGCCCAGCGTGTCGGTGGCCGCGCCCGGTGGGTACGGGATGTACAGTCGCACGGGCTTGTCGGGATACTGCGCGGCACGTGCCGAAAATGTCCACGGCAAAAGGGACGCGCCCACTGCCATGGCCGTGCCGTTGATCAGGAACGCTCTGCGCGATGCATGCATGTCTTAGTCTCCAGGTTTATTTTTCAGGCGGCCTCTTGGGGGCCTCTTCAGGGCTCGCGTTGCGTTGCGGTCAGGCGCTGTAGCGGCCTGCGGCCATTTCCGCTTCCGGATCCGCGCCCAGGCCGGGCGCGTCCGGCACATGTACCCAACCATTAGCGATGGGCACGCTGCACCCGTAGGGCACGCGGGCGAGTTCGACGTACAGGCGTTCCAGCGATACCTCTGCCTGCTGCGCGGCAATCAGGTGCAGGCTGGCCAGGAAGCCCGGCCCGAAGAACGCTACCTGCGGCGCGCAGATGACGGACGATCCCGCGCATTTTTGTGCGACGCGCCACGCGCCGGTCAGGCCCAGCTTGATGACGCTGGGCTGCACGTACTGCGCGGCCTCGTTGTCCACCACGCGTTCCAGGTCGGTGACGCTGCTGGCGTTCTCGCCCACGGCCAACGCAATGCCGCAAGCGCGTTTCAGGCGAGCCACCGCGCGGTCGTCCTCGGGCGGCCAGAGCGGCTCTTCGATCCAGAACGGATCATGCGGACGCATCGCATCGATGGCGGCCTCGGCCTCATCGGGCAGCCAGGCGCAATTCGTGTCCACCATGATCGGCACGCCGGGGCCCGTGCTGCGGCGCACGGCCGCCAGCGCGTCGGCGGTGCGTTCGTGCAGCTTGATCTCTGTATAGCCCTCGTTCAGTGCCCGCGTCGTGACGGCGTCCAGACGTTCGGCGTTGCCGTAGTACTGAAGCAGCGACGCATACACACGCACGCGGTCGCGGCGCTTGCCGCCCAGCAACTGGTGCAAGGGCACGCCGGCGCGCTTGGCCCGCAGATCCCACAACGCGATGTCCAGGCCGGCAAGCGCATGCACCACGGGACCGGAGCGCCCCAGGTTGTGCAGCGTGCGCTGCATGCCGGGCAGCAAGGTGTCGTCATCCGCGTCGCGGCCACAGGCCAACGGCGCGATCAGGGTCTCGAAAATGGCGGTCAGGGCGCGGGGCTCCACGCAATACGATTCGCCCCAGGCCACCGCGCCGTCCTGCGTCTGTACGCGCACGAGCGCGCTGTCCAGCTTGTCGCGTGGCCGGCCGGCGAACAGCGGCGACGGACTCCAGTGATGGAACGGCAGGCGCAGGGGGATGCAGGTGACAGAGACGATGGTGTTGGCGGGCATGATGCAGGGGCGATAGCGGAGAGAGACAGGAAGCGATGGGGCTATTCTGGCCGGCCCATCTTCATATGGTCAAATAGATGAATTGACTATTTCCATATGAAATTCATATGTTTAATCGCCGTGAACTCCTGCTGCTGCGCGCCATGTACCGGCATGACACCGTCACCGCCGCGGCCGCCTCGGTCAACATGACGCAGCCCGCCGCCAGCGCACTGCTGCGCGACATGGAGATCCGCCTGGGGTTTGCGCTGTTCAGCCGCGAGAATCGGCGGCTGCATCTCACCAGCCAGGGGCGCGCGCTGATCCCCGAAGTGTTGAACGCGCTGGCCGGTATCGAAGCCGTCGACAGGCTGGCCGTCGACATCCGGCAAGGCGCGCTGGCTCGGCTGGACGTGGCCGCCGTCGCAATCGCGGCGTCCAGCCTGCTGCCCCCGGCCATGGCGCGCATGCGGCAGGCGCACCCTGCCGTGGCGGTGACCGTCCGGGCGGGCACAGCGTTGGAGATCATTGAAATGGCGGTCGATCATCGCATCGACCTGGGCATCATCATCGGTTCGCCGCCAGACATCGACCGCGTCGGCAGCCTGCGGCTCGCCCCCTTGGGGCTGCACGCGGTCATGCGGAAAGATCACCCTTGGGCGCAGCGCGAATCGTTAACGCTGGAAGAGGCTGCCGCCGCCGGTCCGATCGTGCTGGCGCCCGCCCTGCCCGCTGGCCGCGCGACGCGCCAGGCGCTGGAGGCGCGAGGACTGCCCTATCGCCCCATCATCGAGGTGGCGCAATCATCGACCGCCTGCGCGCTGGCGGCGCAAGGGCTGGGCGTGGCCATCGTTGAAAGCCTGGGCGCGCATTACGCGGAACGCCTGGGTTTGGCCACGCGCCCTCTGATTTCATTGGAGGACCCGGTGCTGGCGGTGGTGTGGTCGCGCGACCGCGCCATGAGCGCGCCGGCGCGCTTGCTTCAGGAGGGATTGGCGGACGAGGCGCGCACGTGGCTGTCGCCGACAGAGAGCGCCGGGACCGAGCAACGCGGATAAAACGCGCCGCCCCTTTCCGGGCAATCGGAGTCAGCCGGTGGATGACTGGCTCCGCCCGTGCAGTCCCCTACCCCTGATGTCCGCCCGCTACGTACATCACTTGCCCGGTGATGTACGACGCCTCGGGCGCGGCCATGAAGCAGATGGCGGCGGCCACTTCGTCCATGCTGCCCATGCGGTGCATGGGCGTGGTCGCCAGGCAGTCGGTGTACATCTCGCGTTGCCAGACCTGATCCTGTTCCGAGGCGGGCTCGGTGTTGCGCGGGATGGCGCGCACGCCGTTGTCCAGCGCGCCGGGCGACACGCAATTGACGCGCACCCCGCTCTCGGCCAGTTCCAGCGCCATGCACACGGTGGCCGCGTGCACGCCGCCCTTGGACGCGGAATACGGCACGCGATAGATGCCGCGCGTAGCGTTGGACCCCACGTTGACGATCGCGCCGCGTCCTTGCCGGCGCATCACCGGGATGACTTCACGGCAGGACCAGAGCGTGGGCCAGAGCGAGCGGTTCACCTCGCGCTGCATCTCGTCGGGCGTGTATTCCCAGAACGGTTTCATCCAGATCGTGCCGCCCACGTTGTGGACCGACACGTCGATGCGGCCATGGGTGTCCAGCGTGTACTCGACCATGGAGCGCGCGCCCTCATGCGTTTCCAGATCGGCGCTGATGAAGGACGCGCAGCCGCCTTCCTCGCGGATCTCCCGCGCCACGGCCGCGCCCAGGTCGGCGGCCCGGTCCACCAGGACCACGCTTGCGCCCTCGGCCGCAAGCCGCCTGGCGGTGGCGCGCCCGACGCCTTGCGCAGCCCCGGTGACCAAGGCAATGTGATTGTCGAAGCGATTCATGAGATGGCTTGCCTTCAATGTGCGCGCGACAGGTCGCCAGGCGCGGGGCGCGACGACGGGGTGTCAACGACCAGCACGGCCAGCAATGCGCCGGCCAGCGGGACGGCAAGCGCCATGAAGAATCCCGACGGGCCGAACCAGCCCAGGAAGCTTCCACCGATGGCCGACCCGATGATGGCGCCGGCGCGGCCGACGCCGATGGACCAGCCCGTCGCCGTGGCGCGCAAGGCCGTCGGATAGGCGCCCACCACCAGATAATTCAACGCCAGCTGCTGGCCACCGATGCCCAGGCCCGCCGCGCCGATCAAGATGAACACCAGCGTCCAGTCCGTGCCCGCGTAACCCAGGCCCAAGGACACGGCGATCCCCAACGCGAACATCGCCATCAGCAGCGAACGCGTCGGCACGCGCGGCATCAGATAGGACAACGGGATGGCGCAGACGATGAACACGAGGTTCACGGTGAAGGTGCCCATGGGCGCCTGGTCGGCGGGCAGCCCCGCGGCCTTGAGCACGGTGGGCAACCACGAGAGCAGCATGAACCAGGCGACCCAGTTGAGCAGGTAGATCGACCAGATCGCAATGGTCTTGCGCGCGTAGCCTTTGGCGAACAAGGCTTTGACGCTGGCGCGGATCGTCGCGTCTTCCGGCACGGTGAAGCGCGTGCCGGCCATCAGCGGCTGGCCCGAGATCTTGCCAAGTATGCGCGCCACGTAGCCCTGGCCCGCGGCATCTCCACGCATGGCCTTGAATTGCAGGGACTCGGGCAGCAGTGCGAACAGCGCCACCAACAACAACAAGGGCGCAACGCCGCCCACGATGAAGATGCCTTCCCATCCGATCACGGGCAGCATGCGCGCGGCCAGCAGGCCGCCCAGCATCGCGCCGGCCGGCAAGCCCAGCAGCACGCCGGTGATGACCATGCCGCGCAAGCGGGCCGGGGCGTACTCGGACGCCAGCGCCAGCACGATGGGCGTGCAGCCGCCCATGCCCAGGCCGGCAATGAAGCGCAGCGCCAGGATCTGCCAGGTTTCGGTGGCGCCCGCCGTCATCAGCGTGGCCAGGCCGAACACGGCCACGCCCATCAGCGCGGCGGGCCGCCGGCCGATGCGGTCACCCACCAGACCCAGCAGCATGGCGCCCACGGTCATGCCGACGATGCCCGCCGTGAGGATGGGCGCCAGTTCGCCCGACTGGAGCTTGAAGGCAACCAGGATGGCCGGGCCGGTGAAAGCCATGGCCTGCGTATCGAAGCCATCGAACAAGGCAATCAGAAAACACAGGATCAGGACGCGCCACTGGAAGGCGCTCATCCGATGCTTATCGATCAGACTGGGTATGGAAAGCGTTGCTGACATTGAGAGTCCCCTCGTGATTTCGCTTGATGCGTTATTGGTATGTGGTCAGAACGGCCTCGCGCAGCGCGGCGCGAGGCCATGGGCTTTTACGCCTCGGCGCTGGCGCGCAGGCGGTTGACGAGCTGATTGTCTTTACCTTGCACAAGGTGGGTCAGTGCAAAGTTGAATTCGATTTCCTTGTAGGAATCGGCTTTCAGGCCCAGCTTGTCGCCGCCGGTCTTGTCGACCACCGGGGGGATCAGGCCCTCGCGCGTGGCATAGGCGAAGTCATCCCAGATAAGCGGGTCGCCTTCGATATTGAATTGCGTGGTCAGCTTGCGATGCTGGTCGGCGCTGACGAAAAAGTGCACGTGCGCAGGTCGATTACCGTGTCGGCCCATGGCGTCCAGCAGTTGCTGGGTTGCGCCTTGCGGCGGACAGCCGTAGCCCACCGGCATCAGCGTGCGGAATTCGTATTCGCCGTTCGGGCCCGTCTTGACCGCGCCGCGCAAGTTGAAATCGGTCTGCGCGCCGGTGGGATCGAAATGCGAATAGAAGCCCTTGGAGTTGGCGTGCCAGCATTCCACCACGGCGTTGGCCAGCGGCGCGCCGTGGGTGTCGGTGACCACGCCCCGTATCACCAGCGGGCCGGCATCCGCATCCGGGTCGATGTCGATGCGCGACATGCCGTCGCGCTGCGGCGCGCCGGCCACATACAGCGGGCCCTCGATGGTGCGGGGCGTGCCGCCGTCCAGGCCGGCGCGCTTGTCCGCTTCGTCCATGCGGATGTCCAGGTACTTCTCCAGGCCCAGCCCGGCCGCCAGCAACGCGGCTTCGCCGTCGCGGCCCAGCTTGTTCAGGTAGTTCACGCCGGCCCACACTTCATCGGGCGTGATGTCCAGATCGTCGATTGCCCTGAACAGATCGCTCAACAGGCGATGCACGATCTGCTTGACGCGCGTGGCGCCCTCGCCGCCTTGCACGTTGCTGGCGGCCGTCAGCAGGTCCTGGACTTCCTTGCTGTTGAATATGTTGAGGCTCATGGTTGTCGTCTCCGTTTGGTTTATTGCTGTATGCGGCTAGCGTGTCCGCGATCAATGCCGTTTTTCAGTCAACGCTTTTCAGTCAACGTTTGTCAGTCAACGTTTGTCAGTCACCTTGATCAGCCCGTCGCGCGTAAAGCGCTTGACGCGGGCTTCGTCCAACTCGATACCCAGGCCCGGGCCGACGGGCACCGTCAGTCCGAAGTCGCTGTAGTCCAGCGGCTGCGTCAGGATTTCTTCCGTGATGAGCAAGGGGCCGAACAGTTCCGTGCCCCACTGCAACTGCGCGAAGGTAGTGAACAGGTGCGCGGCCGCGATGGTGCTGACAGCGCCTTCCAGCATCGTGCCGCCGTACAGCTCAATGCCGGCTGCATCGGCAATCGCGGCGACGCGCTGGGCGGCGAAGAGGCCGCCGTTCTGCTCGATCTTGATGGCGAATACGTCCGCGCCGTGCTCGCTTGCGATGGCAAAGGCGCTCTCGGGGCCTTGCAGCACTTCGTCGGCCATCAGGGCGACGGGAAAGCGCCGCATCAAACGCGCCAGGGCAGCCGCGCTGGCCACGGGCTGCTCGACCAGTTCGCACCCGGCATCCGCCAGCGAGGGAACGGCCCAGGAGGCCTGCGCCTCGCTCCAGGCCATGTTGACGTCCACCCGTACCTCGGCCCGGTCGCCCAGCGCGCTTTTGATATCGGCCACGTGCTGGATGTCGGCGCGAGGATCCCGCGCGCCGATCTTCAGCTTGAAGATGCGGTGGCGCCGCGTGGCCAGCATCTGTTCGGCTTCGGCAATGTCGCGCGCGGTGTCGCCCGAGGCCAGCGTCCACGCAACCGGCAGCCGGTCGCGGCGGCGGCCGCCCAACAGTTCGCTGACGGGCACGCCCAGGCGCTTGCCCTGCGCGTCCAGCAAGGCCGTTTCCAGCGCGCTCTTGGCGAAGTGGTTCAGTTTGACGAGCTTGCCCAGATGCGCCATCAGGGCCTGGATACGGGTTGCGTCCTGGCCGATCATGGCGGGCGCGAAGTAGGCGTCGATGGCCAGCTTCATCGCCTCGGGGCTTTCCGGTCCATACGCCATGCCGGCGATGGTGGTGCCCTCACCGATGCCCACGACGCCATCGCTGCAAAACACCCTGACCAGCATCAGCGTCTGGCCGTGCATGGTGGCGACGGACAGCTTGTGCGGCCGTATGGTCGGAAGATCAACGAGGGAAGTTTCGATGCGTTCGATAATTGCTGCGGGCATATTGGGCACGGATAGATTGAGGGTCGGGATGAGGATTTATAGGGCCGATGACATTTTTGCGTCCAATACTTTGGGTGTCCGTATTAATACTTCACCGATATAAATTGACAAATCCCCTCTGCTACAGGCCTGGCACCCCAGGGCTCCGTACCGCTGGCATTCGGGTTTACGAGCAAGCCAAAACAGCAGAATTTGAGGCCTCGGGCGAAGCTCGACGGCGCGGTATCTCATACCTTCCAGATATGCAAAGCCGCCCAATCTTGCCGGCAGCCGCAAAACCCCTGATGCGGATCCAGTTAATAATGCGGGTCCTCGAAACCAAGATAGAGAGACCCTGCGATATGAGTCAGAACACACCTAGCCTGTGGCATCGACTGCGGCGCCCGCTTGCGGCCATGCTTTTGGGGTTGTTGCCTTTCTGGCTATTCATGGGCTCCACGCAGCAGACCTTGGTGAACGGCAAACTGGTGCAGGATTCCAGCTTCAACATCCTGGGCCTGATCCTGGCCATTGCTGGCCTGGTCATGGCGGCGAAGATGCTGAAGAAGGACGGTTCCTATGGCGAGCCGCCGCGCTGGTGGGCGCGCACCGTGCTGTGCGTCGCGGCCGTGTTGCTGTGTGTGTTCCAGATCGGGCAATCCGCCGGGCTCTACTACTTCAACGTGGGCCAGTCGATTGAACAGTTGCAGGCGCGCCTGTTCGGTCCGAGCGAACCGCGCGCGCAGTCGCTGGCAAGCGAGTTAGACAAGGAATCGCTGGCACGCGCCGAACAACGCGCAGCCACCGTCAGCCAGGTGCTGCTGCGCGATGACATCGCGACGTCGCTCGCCCGCATCCACGCCAACGCCACGCTCTACAACCTGTACGCGGAAAAGTGCAACAACCCCGGCAAGCGATTCGTGCTGGACGCCGTCCCCGTATTGCTGACCGAGCAAGACCGTACCTACGTTTCCAAAGCGCAGACCTTGGCCGCACGCAACGCCGCCGACCGGTTCGATTGCGAAAGCGCGCAGATGCGGGACTTCATGACCCGCTGGCTGGCCGACGACGTGCTGCGTGACCGCGCCAACCTGGCCGCGCAGACGGCCGCCTACGCCAAGCGCTTTGGCGACAAGCCGGCTGGCGCGGGCGACGACGCGCTGACCACGACCGGCTTGGGCGTGTGGCTGGGCGACACGCTGGCTGACGTGCAGGCCGCGTTCAAGACCAGCAGCACGCCGGTGCCGGTGGGCCAGTCGGGCAACACGAAACTTGAGCTGGCCGACCGTGGCATCGAGCTGATGTTCAACCCTGTCGGCAGGGTCAACGCCATCGTCGTGCGCGCGCCGTTCACGGGCAGCATCGTCGGCCTGAAGATCGGCGACAGCCGCCGCACGGTCAATCGCCTGCTGGGCGAAAGCTGGATCGACGTGCGCCTGCCCTATGACAACGCCGCGGCCGACTACGAGATCCGCTTCCGCAAGAAGATGCCTGGCACCTCGTCGCAATGGCTGGACCGTCGCAACGGCAATCCGCAGACCGCGCTGGTGCTGCAAGGCGCCAGCTACGCCAGCCAGATCGATGAAATCAGGCTGATCACGCCGCGCGCGCCGGGTTGAACGCGCGCGGCCCCGGCCTGGTACGGGCAACAACGAAAAAAGGCGCAACGACAGCGCCCGATAAGGAGACACGATGGAAGACAAATCGTACCGGGCACGCCTGGTTCCGGAACTGATGGTCCGGGACCTGGCGCGCAGCCGGAAATTCTGGATCGACCTATGCGGGTTCGAAATCGTCTATCAGCGTGAAGAGGAAGGCTTTGTCTTTCTCGACCGCGAAGGCGCGCAGTTCATGCTGGAAGAGATCCGTGGCGACGACGGCTGGATCACCGCGCCGCTGGAAGCGCCCTTGGGCCGTGGCGTGAATTTCGAGATCAAGGCGAAGTCCGTCGACGCGTTGTACGAACGTCTGCAGGATGCCGCGTGGCCGATGTACCGCACGATGCAGCAACGCTGGTATCGCAGCGGCGACATCGAGATCGGCGTCCGGCAATTCCTGGTGCAAGACCCGGACGGCTATCTGTTGCGCTTTTCCGCCTGGACGGGCGACCGCCCCGCCTGACGCGCGGGGCGTCGCCCCGCTGCCTTACTGCGGCGCCTTTGCCACGGGCTGCGCCGCCTTGGCGGACGAGGCGGGCGTGATGCGCCAGATCGTATTGGACAGATCATCGGCCACGATCAGCGCGCCCCTGGGATCAACGGTCACACCCACCGGCCGGCCGCGCGTCGTGCCATCGCTATCGCGAAAGCCCGCGACAAAATCGACGGGCGGCCCGGCCGGGCGTCCGTCTCGAAACGGCACGAAGACCACCTTGTAGCCAACCGGATCTTCACGATTCCAACTGCCGTGTTCGCCCACGAACGCGCCGTTGGCGAACTTCGGGCCCATGGCCTCGGACGAAAAATCGACGCCAAGCGCCGCCACGTGCGAACCCAGCGCGTAATCCGGCTTGATCGCGGACGCGACTTTTTCCGGATCCTGCGGCCGCACGCGATCATCGACGTTCTGCCCCCAGTAGCTGTACGGCCAGCCGTAGAACGCGCCTTCCTGAACGGCGGTGAGATAGTCGGGAACCAGGTCGGGGCCGATCTCATCGCGTTCGTTCACCACCGCCCAGAGCTGCCCCGTGTCGGGCTGGATGGTCAGCGCGGTGGGGTTGCGCAAGCCGGTCGCGTAAGCCTTGTGTTCGCCGGTACGGGTATTGATCCGCCAGACGCGAGCGCGGTCGACTTCCACGTCCATGCCGCGTTCCGTGATGTTGCTGTTCGAACCGATACCCACGAACAGGTATTGGCCATCGTCGCTGGCGGCCAGGGACTTGGTCCAGTGGTGATTGATTTCCGATGGCAGAGGCAAGACGGTCTTGGGCGGGCCGCTCGCCTTGGTCTGCCCCGGCTGGTAATCGAACTGCACGACGGCGTCCTGGTTGGCAACATAAAGCGTGTTGCCAACCAAGGCCAGACCGTAAGGCGCATTCAGGTTTTCCGCGAATGTCGAGGCTTCGTATTTGCCGTCGCCATCGGGATCGCGCAGCAACGTCAGGCGGTCGCCGCCCTTGACCGGGCTGGTGCCCTTGGCCTTGATGATGCCGGCGATCACGTCCTTGGGTTTGAGCTTCGGCGCGTTGCCGCCCCTGCCCTCGGCAACCAGGATGTCACCATTGGGCAGTACCAGCGTCTGACGCGGGATCTTCAAGTCCTTGGCGATGGCGGTGATCGTGTAGCCGTCGGGCACGGTCGGCGTCTTGTCGCCCCACTCGCTGGGTTTGGCGATGACCATATCGGGCAGCAGCCCCTGTTGCGGCTTGGGCAGATCCGGCGTGGGGCCGACTTGAGTGGCGCCCGATTGTGCCAACGCGACGCCACCCACGGCAGCCAGCGCAATGGCGGCAAGCGATTTAGCGGCTGTCATTGAGCCTCCCTGATCGTGGCGACCCTGACTCTGGCCACCCGGACACGCGGCGTGCGAAAACCTAACCAGACGGCCACGAAGGCCAGCAACACGACGGCCACCGACAGAATCAGGCCGATGGGCATGCTGGCCCAGGCGTCCCGGGCATGGATGAGCGCATCGAAAATGCCGACGACCCACGTCGCCAGCACGATGAGGAAATACGGAACGATTCCGCGCGCGCGCTGGGTCGGCCTGAAGAGATCGATAAACGCGAAGAACAACGCGACCCCTCCAAACACCAGGCCGCCGATCAGCAGCCAGGACGCGAAATTATTCCACTGGATGTGAAAAGACTGCGCATAGGCCGCGTCGGCCAGGGCTGCGCCTAGGAACCAGGGCAGCATCCCGGCCAGGAATACCGCTGGCACTGGATGCACGGTCAGGGCATACCGATGTTCGATGAGTTGGGTCACGGTGGATCGCCTTGTGAATTGCGGATGCGCGCGGGAAGACTCGTCCGTGCGCAGCAATTGCCGTGCCCGCCGCAAAACAACAAAGCCCGATATCGAATCGGGCTTTGTTCAATGCGCGTGCCGCGCGGGCAGCTCCAAGGCGCTCCGGGGAGTCTGCCCGGGCGTATCACCGCAGCAGGATCGTGCTTAGTTGCTGTTGATCCAGTCCTGCGTGTCCTGGATGAACCAGGGCAGATTCAGCTTTTCGCCTTCGCCGGACTGAATGGTCAGGCGCTGGTCGGACGAGCCCTGCGCGCCCTGCGTCGTGGAGGTCGACGTCGACGAGCGGCTGCGATAGTCCATGTCGGTCGAACGCGGAGGAGATGTATTTGCGCACGCGGCAATCGACGCGCACGCGACCACGGCAAGAACAGGCCGCAGTGCTAGACGAAAAATCTTCATGATGATCAAGGTTCCTGCTGGCGGCACGGGCCAAAGCGCCGGGCTATCGAGGCCGGGTAGCGTAGTTGGAGATGGGTTGTTGGGTTCGTTGCTGGGTTCGGTAGGTGCATTGTCATCGGCTGACTGCCCAATACCTTACTCGCATTGCCGATCCCGCGCAGCGGCCAGTGCCAACGATGGCCCGCGCCCTTTGCTATCATTTCCCGCTTCCCTCGCCCCCATCACACCCATGCAGCCATTTGCTTACGAAGGCCTGGTGTTCCGCGCATTCCAGGATAGCGACGCCGACGAATTCGCCAGCGCGGCGCGAGAATCAGTCGATACCGTCGGTCGATGGATGCCGTGGTGCACGGCCGAGTTCTCTGCGGCGAACGCGCTTGACTGGTTCCAGCAATGCCGCAACAGCCGCCATGCCCAGTCTGGCTACGAATTCGGCGTGTTCTCGGAAGACTCAGGATTGCTGCTGGGCGGTGCGGGCCTGAATGCGATCAACCACCAAAACCTGTTCTGCAATCTTGGCTATTGGGTCAGGCAGTCCGCCCAACGTCGCCAGGTGGCGCTGCGCACGGTGCAGGCGCTGGCGCCCTACGCCTTCGATACCTTGGGCATGCAACGGGTCGAGATCGTGATCGCCACGGGCAATACGGCCAGCCAGGCAGTCGCGCGCAGGGTCGGTGCGCAGTACGAATGCACCGCGCGGAATCGATTGCAGTTGCATGGCGGGCCGGTCGCGGCGGAGATTTATTCCCTGATTCCATAGCTGGGATTGGGGGATCCACATGGTGAGTCAGTACGAGCGTGCCGCGCACGCAATCGACGGTTAGTCGATCAGGCACCTGACTCCCGCCCTCACCTGCCCGGCTTTGATCGCTTCGCGAACCTCGCGTCTGCGCCAAACGCATCGTCGGTGCTGCCGCGCACTTTTGCGGCCTCGGTGACGGGGCCTACCGACCAAGGCGCGGCGCCTGTTGCCGGGGCGGAAGGCGGCGGCAGGATCGCCGCGATTCCGGCCGCCGAACGATAAGCCTGCAAGGGCAGCAAGCCCTGAATCGTGCCCAGATCGTTGGCGGCATCGGCGCGCGCCTGCTGCGCGGTGCGCTCGCGCCGCACCGCCTGGCTTGCCGCCACGCCATCCGCGTCCAACCGCGCCTGCTGATCGTGATACGCCCGGATGGCGTTCCTCAAACAATGTGCCGTGTACTGGTCCCTCAGCGTGTCCAGGGGTGCGACGCCGCTTCCAGGCCGTTCCACATGCCGGGTCGCGTCAGCCTCGGCCGGTCGCAGCGCAGCGTGCATGCGCGCGAACGACGCGGGAGCCACCCGCGTCGCGCGTGCCTGAGCCCGCAAGCGCTCGGTGCGGTAAGGGTCCTGAACATCATCGATACGGGCGTGGCCAATCGGGCCGACTGCGCGAGCATTCATGACGGTTCCTTGTGCAGCAATGCCGAATCAGCGTGCACGGCAATGAATGGGGCGGAAGCCGTGGCGATCACCAGGCCGACGTGTTCAGGTTGCGGCGCTTGGCGCGCAACCATAGAAACTGCGCCGTCGACCCCAACACGAAAACCGCAAGCCACGCGGCCAGCACACCGCGCACCAATGGCGATTGCGGTCCATCGGCAAGCGGATGCGAGACCGGCAGGCGCGTCAGCGTCTCGGCAATTCCCGGCACCCACATCAGGAAAAAGCTGAATGAAAATCCCAGTTGGGTGACATAGGGATGCGCGCGGGGCAGCCACGCCATGCGCGGCGCAAGCAGAGCGACCGACACGGCCAGCAACGCCAGGATGCCCAACGCATGCCCGGCATTGAAGCCGCCATGGCTGGACAAGCCGAACGAGGTCAGCACCGCGATCAGCAGCCCGCCCACATAGAGTTTGCCGACGCGGGTGGCGGGATCTATCCCCGATAGCGCGCAAGGCTGTACAGGCCCACGGCGGCGGGAATGAGACTGATGAGGGTATGCGCTGCCCCCAAGGCGGAAATCGGATGTGGCATGGATACGAACTCCTGAATAAACAACCGACTAGTTGGTCGGCTATACGGTCAAAAAAAAGCGCGCTATTGATCGAGCGCGCGGCGGCGGTCAGGCCGACTCAGTCAATTGTTTGATGGCTGCGTGTGAAATCGATGCAAACACCTTTGGATCGCCGAATGCGCGCGCGGTCAGCATTGCGCCGTGCACCATCGACATGAAGGCTTGCGCCTCGGCCTCGACCTTGTCGCGCAGACGGAACTGCCCCTTGGCCACACCGCTTTCAAGCACCGAGGCGATCCAGGCAGCAAGCTCGCCGAAATAGGCGCGCACGTCGTTCGCAATCGCTGGCGGAATCATGGGCGCTTCGGCAGCCAGCATCGCGCATATGCACATGGGCATCGTGCCTTCGCGTATGCACTTGGCCCAGTAATCCGCGTAGGCCATCAAGCGCGCTTTCGGGTCTTCAACGTGCTGGTCCAGCGCGGCAAGGCCGGCGCGCGCCTGTTGACGATGCAAGGCGACCACGGCCAGAACCAGGTCTTCCTTGGTGGGGAAATGATGATGGATGCTGGGCTTGCCGATATGAACCCGTTCGGACACATCGGCGTAGCTGAACCCGTGATATCCCCCGGCCGCAAGCAGCAAGCGGGTGTGTTCGACGATCTCAAGCGCTCTGGGTGAAAGGTCCAAACTCATGGAAATCCAACGTGGGGTGTTCAGGGTGCGAGGCTTGCCCGGCCCGCGCGTCGGGGCGTGGACGAGGCTTCGCGTGGAAACCAATCTACTAGTTGGTCGGTTGATTGTCAACATCGCGCGCAGGGGCTGCGTGGATTCCGAAGATGATGCTCCGCTTGTCCGATGCGCCGGCCCTTGCCCGCGCGGCTTAGGCTACAGTGCCGTTGCGGCGCTCTGCCCACCGCTCGCGCGCAGTCCCGCAGCCGCCCCTGGCGGCGCATCGAATCCTGGAGAAATACCGCAGTGAATGACACCCGCATACCCGATCCTGACAGCTCCGAAGACCGCAAGGAGCAGGAGCCCAGGCTTTGGCGTGATGACGGCTGGACCGCCCGCATCATCAAGAACGAGGAAGACGACGGCTGGGCCGTGGAGATGACCCTGGACGGGCAGTCCGAGCCGGCCCTGGTGGGCCCCTGGACCATGGGCCGTGACAAAAAGAACCCCAAGCCGCTGGACTCGCCCGCCTTCATCACCCTGGTCAAGACCGCCAACGAAGTCCTGCGCCGCCACGAACAACAGTTGCACGCCACGCTGCACAAGAGCGTGAAGATCGACGCCGCCGCTGGCCGCCTGACCGTCAAGCTGGACATCGTTCCCGATGAAGACGAACCCTATGCGGTATTGAGCGCCTACGACGAATCCGGCGAACAACTGGCCCAAGTCAACGTGGCGCCCACCTACAAGCTGACGGTGCAGCGCGCCTCGGAATGGGCCAGCGGCGGTTTTGGCAGGCAGGGCTGACGCGCCTGGGCTGACCGATCAAGCGGCTGCAAAGGCGTGACCTTGGGGTCGCGCTTTTTGCACAAGCCGCTGGCCGAACGCGGCAGGCATTCACTAAGATCGAATCCGAACGCGTACGGTCTGGCCGGCAAGCCGGCTTGATCCCACCCAGTCCCAGGAGAATGTCGATGCCCAAATTCATAGCGATAGGATATGGCGACCAGGCAGGCTATGACCGCACCGCCGCCGCCATCCGCGACGCCGCGCATGCGCACGATGCGCAATTGCAGAAAGACGGCGTATTGATGGGCGTCGCGGGCACGCCGGTGCAGGTGCGCAACACCGACGCCGCCGGCGTCCAGACCACGCAAGGCCCCTACCTGCAATCGTCCTTGCCCGTGGCCGGCTTCTCGGTCATCGAGGCCACCGACCTGGACGAGGCTATCGCCCTCGTGTCGCGCACGCCTTGCGCCGTCGCGCATGGCGTGGTGGAAGTCTGGCCGCTGGAACAACGCTAGTCCCCAGCGACACGCCCGCCGCGAACGCGGCCCTCTGGCCCATGGCGAAAGGAGTATCCTACGCCGCTTCGTACCAGCCAGATTCACACACGTATGCGCGGCAATCCCGACGCCAGACAAGGCGCCATCGCGTTGCACGGATTCTATTTCCTGTACTACGGTTTGCAGGGCGTCAGCATCCCGTTTCTTCCGCTGTGGCTCGCCAGCCGCGGCCTGGATTCCGCGACGATCGGCTTGATCGTCGCCACCTCCTTCCTTCCCAAGATCCTGTCCACGCCGGTCGTCGCGCACGTGGCCGACCAGACCGGCCGCGCGCATGCCTTGATTGCGTCGGCGCTGGCCGCTTCGCTGTTGCTGTTCGTGTGCTACCCGTTCCTGCACGGGCCGGGCTGGCTGCTGGGCGTCACGCTGGTGCTGAACGCGGTATTCCCGGCGGTGCTGCCGCTGATGGACCGCATGGCAATCGCCAGCGGCCGCGCGCAGGGCAATTCCTACACCATCATGCGCGCCTGCGGCTCGCTCGGCTTTGCCACGGTGACGCTGGCGGGCGGCTATCTCATCAAGACCTTCGACACCAATTGGGTGATGTGGCTGTCCATCCTGCTGATCGTTGCGTGCCTGGCTTGCGTGCGGCTGTTGCCCCAGGCCGCCCAGGCCCCGGCCGCCTCGTCGCCTGCCCAGCAGGATGCGTCGACGCCCCGCGCGCGCCTGCCCATGCTGGAGGTCGTGCGCGACCGGCCGCTCTTGATGTGCATCGGCGCGGCCTCGCTGGTGCAGGCCAGCAACGGCTTCCTGTATTCGTATTCCACGCTGTACTGGACGGCCAGCGGCCTGTCGACCGCCCTGATTTCGATGCTGTGGGTGGTGGGCGTGGGCAGCGAAGTGCTGTTCTTCTTCCTCGCGCCCAGGATCCTCGCGCGCACCGGTGCGCAGTGGCTGATCCTGGCATCGGCCGTGATGACGGCGATCCGCTGGGCGGGCCTGTCCGTCACGACCGACCCAGCCCTGATGGCCGCGCTGCAACTGCTGCAATGCTTCACGCTGGCCGGCAACAACGCGGCCATCATGTGGTACATCACGCGCCACGTGCCCGCCGCCTGCAAGACATCGGCGATCGCGCTGTACGCGCTGCTCTCGGGCGGGGTGTTCATGTTCGCCAGCATCCAACTGGGCGGCGCGCTGTACCGCAGCTATGCGCCGGGCGGATTCATGGTCATGGCGGCGTGCGCGGCGGGTGCGATTCCGCTGGTGGCGTTGGCGGAGCGGTTGCGGCGCGGCATGAAAACCGGGCGGGCATGAAAAAGCCCCTTGCGGGGCTCAGGTCCAACGGACTCACGGGATTTCAGCAGCAGCCGATGCGTTTCTTGCCGCCGTAGCGCGCGTCCTGGCGTTCGCGGAAGAAGGCTTCGTAGCTCATCGGTTCCTGGTCGGGGTGGGTACGGCGCATGTGTTCGACATACGTTTCGTAATCCGGCACCCCCACCATCAACCGCAGCGTCTGCCCCAGGTAGCGGCCGGCGGCGCCGGCCGCCGATGTCATATTGCTGAACAGCATGCGGCGCCTCCGGTGGCGATCAGTCGGCGCCGGCGGCGGCCGGCAGCGCTTCGTAGGGCGTCTCGCGCGAGGTCGGCTTGTTCTCGGCGCGGGCGCGCTGCACCGACTTCACGCCAAAGATCACGATGCTGACCACCACGAACATGAAGATCGCGCACAAGCCGGCGTTGATGTAGTCGTTGAGGACCACGCGCGACATTTCCTTCAGGGAATGCGCGGGCGCAAGCACCTTGCCTTCGGCGATGGCGGTGTTGTACTTGTTGGCGTGGGCCAGGAAGCTCACGCGCGGGTCGGCGTCGAACAGCTTCTGCCAGCCAGCGGTCAAGGTGCATGCCAACAGCCACAGCGTAGGCAGGATCGTGACCCAGGCGTAGCGGTCGCGCTTCATCTTGAACAGCACCACCGTGCCCAGCGTCAACGCAATCGCGGCCAGCATCTGGTTGGCGATGCCGAACAGCGGCCACAAGGTGTTGATGCCGCCCAGCGGATCGACCACGCCCTGATACAGGAAGTAGCCCCAGGCCGCCACGCACAGCGCGGTGGCGATCAGGTTGGCGGGCAGCGAATCCGTGCGCTTGAGCGACGGGGCGAAGGTGCCCAGCAGGTCTTGCAGCATGAAGCGGCCGGCGCGCGTACCCGCGTCCACGGCGGTCAGGATGAACAGCGCTTCGAACAAAATGGCGAAGTGGTACCAGAAGGCCATCATGCCCGGGCCGCCAATGGCCTGATGCAGGATGTGCGCCATGCCCACGGCCAGCGTGGGCGCGCCGCCCGCGCGCGAAATGATCGTGCTTTCGCCGACGTCCTTGGCGGTCTGGATCAGATCTTGCGGGGTCACCACGAAGCCCCAGCTGGAGACCACCTGGGCCACTTGATCCGGCGTGGTGCCGATGACGGCGGCCGGGCTGTTCATGGCGTAGTAGATGCCCGGCTCGATCACGCAGGCGGCCACCAGGGCCATGATGGCCACGAACGATTCCATCAGCATGCCGCCGTAACCGATGTAGCGGGCCTGCATTTCGTTTTCGATCAGCTTGGGCGTGGTGCCCGAGGCGATCAGCGCATGAAAGCCCGACACCGCGCCGCAGGCGATGGTGATGAACAGGAACGGGAACAGGTTGCCCGACCACACCGGGCCGGTGCCATCGACGAACTGCGTCAGCGCGGGCATCTTCAGTTCAGGGGCGACGACCACGATGCCGATCGCCAGGCCCAGGATGGTGCCGATCTTCAGGAAGGTAGACAGGTAGTCGCGCGGGGCCAGCAGCAGCCACACAGGCAGCACGGCGGCGATGAAGCCGTAGACGATCAGGATCCACGTCAGGCCCTTGCCGTCGAAGTCGAACATGGGGCCGAGCACGGGATGCGCGGCCACGTCCTGGCCGAAGGTGATGGCGGCCATCAGGCCCACGAAGCCGATGATCGACACTTCGCCGATCTTGCCCGGGCGGATGTAGCGCAGGTACACGCCCATGAAGAGCGCGATGGGAATGGTGGCGGCCACCGTGAACGTGCCCCACGGCGAATGCGTCAACGCCTTGACCACGATCAGCGCCAGCACGGCCAGGATGATCACCATGATCATGAACGCGCCGAACAGCGCGATCACGCCCGGGATCCTGCCCAGCTCGGACTTGACCAGGTCGCCCAGCGAGCGGCCGTCGCGGCGGGTCGAGATGAACAGGATGGTGAAGTCCTGCACGGCGCCGGCGAAGACCACGCCGGCCAGGATCCACAGCATGCCCGGCAGATAGCCCATCTGCGCGGCCAGCACCGGCCCGACCAGCGGACCCGCGCCGGCGATGGCGGCGAAGTGGTGGCCGAACAGCACGTGCTTGTTGGTGGGCACGTAGTCCAGGCCGTCATTGTGCTTCCAGGCCGGCGTCATGCGCGAGCCGTCCAGCTGGAACACGTTCTTCGCGATGAAACGGCTG
Organism: Achromobacter piechaudii NBRC 102461; assembly: GCF_001571245.1. GTDB lineage: Bacteria > Pseudomonadota > Gammaproteobacteria > Burkholderiales > Burkholderiaceae_B > Achromobacter > Achromobacter piechaudii. The sequence goes on from NZ_BCTK01000008.1 coordinate 116,398, forward strand.
TAATAGCGGTACGCGATCAGGTAGACGCAAACGGCGGCGATCACCACCCAAAGCGCGTTGATGGTCTCTCCTCGGGCCAGCGCCACGGTGCCCAGCGCAAACGCGCCCAGTACCGCGACCGCCAGCCAGACCAGGTGCTGACCCAGTCCCTTACTGATGGTATGCATAGATGCTCCTCGTGCCTCCCGCCATGCTTGTGGCGTGAAACGTCTCGTCGTCTCGCGGAAGGCAGACTCATTGTTGTGGGGTGGCGGGCGCGCATGGCGTCCGCTCTGCGTCCTGCTGGACGCGGGCGCTAGTATTTCTTTTTGCCTTGCCCGCAACAAGCGCGGAACTACGCAAATCGGGTACGTATTACTACGCAATGCGCCGCAACATAAAATGGCGGGATTGCCCGAATCCTCGCCTTGAATCAACCGCTTCCGTCTGACCCCTCTTATGTGGCGACGCAGCAAATACCACTTAGAACTATCCCCATGAAGCTGCGCCTGAAGATCCTGCTGCTTGCCGCGGTGCCCTTGCTGGTGGCCCTGGCCGCCATCGCGGTCGCCGTCTACGTGCAGGGCTTGCAGTTGGCCCAGCGCGAAAAGCAGCTGGTGGAAAGCGCCTGGCTGGCCAGCAAGGAAAGCGAGCTGCGCCACTACGTCAGCCTGGCCTACAGCGCGGTTGCGCCGTTGCAGGCGGCGGGCGATGACGAAGCCACCCGGCAGAAGGCGCTGGACCTGCTGGCGCAGATGGAATTCGGCCACGACGGTTATTTCTTCGTCTACGACCTGAATGGCAAGAACCTGATGCATCCGCGCCAGCCCGAGCTGGTCGGGCAGGACCTCTGGAATCTGCGCGATACGCGCGGCCAGAGCGTCATCCAGAACCTGCTGACGGCGGCGCGCCGGGGCGGCCAGCAAGGCGAAGTGGTGCATTACCTGTGGGAAAAGCCGTCCACGCACCAAGCCGTTGAAAAGCTGGGCTATGTGGTGGTGCTGGACCGTTGGGGCTGGATGCTGGGCACCGGCATCTATCTGGACGACGTAGAACAGGCGCTGGTACGCATCGACGCGGCGGCGCAGGCCAATATCCGCAGCATGTTCGCGTGGGTGGCCGGCATCGCGGCGGTGGCCATCCTGGGCGTGGCCGCTTGCGGGCTGGCGCTGAACATCAGCGACCATCGCCAATCCGACGCCAAGCTGCGGCTGATGGCCCAGCAGGTGGTGCGCTCGCAGGAAGACGAACGGGCGCGCCTGTCGCGCGAACTGCACGACGGCATCAGCCAGGTGCTGGTGTCCATCAAGCTGTCCTTGGAGGCCGCGCGCGAGCGATTGCGGCAGTCTCCCCCCGCCGACCCGGCCGCCCTGGCCCATATCGACAAGCCGCTGGGCGGCGCGCTGGACCGCCTGAACACCGCCGTGGGCGAGGTGCGCCGCATTTCGCACAACCTGCGTCCCACGCTGCTGGACGACCTGGGCCTGCCGGCCGCGCTGGAGCATCTGGGCCGCGAATTCGCCATCCCCAGCACGGACGGCGCACCCCCGCTGGCAGTGCAGCTGGCGACGACCGGCCGCCCAGTCAAGCTGCCGGACGCCTATGCAACGGCGCTGTTTCGCGTGACGCAGGAAGCGTTGACCAACGTCATCCGCCACGCCCATGCCACGCGCGCCGACATGACGCTGGCCTATACCGCGCACGACCTGCGCCTGACCATTACCGACGACGGACGCGGTTTCGATTATGCGCAGGTCCAGGAAGACCCCCGGCGCGGGATCGGCCTGCGCAATATGCGCGAACGCATGAGCGCGCTGTCCGGCAACCTGAGTTTCCATTCCAGCCAGCAAGGCACGACCTTGCAGGCCTGGCTGCCCCTGCCCCAAGGCGCAGCCTCCATCCCGACGAGCCCCGCATGAATCCGAACCCCGACGCCATCCGACTTCTGCTGGTCGACGACCATCCGCTGGTGCGCGACGGCCTGCGCCTGCGGCTGGAAACCGTGCCGCGCCTGCACGTGGTGGGCGAGGCCGGCAACGCCGCCGCCGCGCTGGCGTTCCTGGCCGCAAGCCTGGCCGACGCGCCGGATGGCGCCACCCTGCCCCATCTGGTGCTGATGGACCTGAACATGCCGGGCGGCGGCGGCCTGGAGCTGACGGCGCAACTGCACGAACGCTATCCGCAGATCGCCGTGCTGGTGCTGACGATGCACAACAACCCCGAATACATGGTGCAGGCCGTGAAGGCCGGCGCGCGCGGCTATCTGCTCAAGGATGAACCCGCCGAGGAAATCGTGACGGCCATCAGCGCGGTCATGGAGGGCCGCAGCTATTTCAGCGCGTCCGTCGCGCTGCGGCTGTCGCAGGCCAGCGCCCCGGCCACGCTGCTCACGCAGCGCGAACGCGACGTGCTGCGCCACATCGCCAGCGGCCAGGCCAACAAGCAGATCGCCCACGCGCTGGGCCTGTCGGTGCGCACGGTAGAAACGCACCGGCTCAATATCAAGCGCAAGCTGGGTATCGACGGGCAGGCCGAGCTGATCAAGTACGCGGTCGAGAACCGGGGCGTATGAAGCCGCCCGCCCGGACGTACGCCAGGACACAGCTCCAGGGCGGGTTTGCACATGTTTGCCGGCGCGCGCTGCGGTAGACTTGCCTGCATTCCCGCGTCGCCGACGCGGCACGTCACAACGCCAACACGAATGCGTTGCCCCAGGAGTCCCCCATGTCATTGGAAAAGAACTACACCGCCATACTCGAAGCGCTAGGGGAAGACCCAAGCCGCGAAGGGCTGGCCGATACGCCCGCCCGCGCGGCCAAGGCCATGCGCCATCTGTGCCGAGGCTATGCGCAGAACCTGGACGAAATCGTGAACGGCGCGCTGTTCACGTCCGACACGCGCGAAATCGTCCTGGTCAAGAACATCGAACTGTATTCGCTGTGCGAGCATCACATGCTGCCCTTCATCGGCAAGGCGCACGTGGCGTATCTGCCGGCCGGCAAGGTGCTGGGCCTGTCCAAGGTGGCACGCATCGTGGAAATGTATGCGCGCCGCCTGCAAATCCAGGAAAACCTCAGCCGCCAGGTGGCCGAAGCCGTGCAGAAAGTCACGGGCGCGGCCGGCGTGGCCGTGGTGATCGAGGCGCAGCACATGTGCATGATGATGCGCGGCGTGGAAAAACAGAATTCGTCCATGGTCACGTCGGTGATGCTGGGCGAATTTCACGACAATCCTTCCACGCGCGCCGAGTTCCTCAGCCTGATCCGCTGATCGTTCTCCGCGCCAGGACGGGCGCTGCGGCCAATCAGGCCGCAGCGCCCGTTTTCATTTGGCTTTGAATCCGCAAAGATAGGCCCGTCAGCGGCCCTTGCTTGGCCGAATGATCCTCCGCCATTCGCGCCTGCCGCCCCCTTTGCTTGTCCTTTTGCGCCATGCCGTCGCCACGCGATCGCAAAGCGCTTTCGAAGGGCTCCATCACCTTCGATTGAAACGCGCCAAATCCCCGTTGCAAGCCCGCGTTATCGAGCGAACGGACAGCGCGCGCGCACCCTACATTGGAGTCATTCGCAGCCCCCTCACAATCATTACGCTGCGAGTCACGGCCCAGCCTGCGGAGTCCGCCACAGCCTCCAAACGCGAACGTCGTGAGATATCAAGTTGTTGTTCGAAGTTGCAGTCGTCGCAGCAATAACGATGCCGCCGTCTTCCCCCCCCCGATCTGGCGCATCGTTAGCAGCAGCTTTACCCCGGCCGGCCTGCCGGCCGGGGCATTTTTAAGACTCTTCCAATTCACAAGAGCGTTATTAGCCGTCAGCATGACGGGTCGCCTGGCACGCACGCTTCATCGCGTTAAACGCGTCGCCAGTCCGTGTGCACAAGACCGTCAATTTGCAGGTTGCGCCATGCGCGGCCCGCAAGCGAGCGGCGTCCTTTCGATGCAGTAACCCATGAAAGTCCTCGTAATCGACAATGACAAGACCTCGGCGGAAGCACTGAGCCATACGCTTGCCGAGCAAGGCCAGATCGTCCACATTGCCACCGACGGAGTAAGCGGCCTTCGCATCGCCAAAACCTTTCCCTATGACCTGATCCTGCTTGATGTGCAGTTGCCCGTGATGGACGGTTTCACCGTGCTGCGGGAACTGCGCAAGGAAAGCAACGTGCCGGTCCTCATCGTCTCCGCGCGCGACGAACTGCAAGCCCGCGTGCAAGGCTTGAGCGAAGGCGCGGACGACTACCTGGGCAAGCCCTTCGCCACCTGCGAGCTCGTCGCACGCATGAAGGCCATCAGCCGACGCTCTTCCACCAGCGACGACAGCGGCGCGCAACACGTGCTGCGCGTGGGCGATCTTGAACTTCAGCTCTTGAGCCGCAAGGCATTGCGCGAAGGTCAGCGCATCCGGCTGACCGCGATTGAATTCGCGCTGCTTGAACGGTTGATGCGCAAACATGGCGAAGTGCAGTCGCGCATGAATCTCGCCGCGCACGTCTGGGGCATCAACTTCGATCGCGGCACCAACGCCATCGACGTGGCCGTGCGCCGCTTGCGCATGAAAATGGATGACCCCTTCGGCTCGCGTCTGCTGCACACCGTATGGGGTCTGGGTTACGTCATGGAGCAGCGCGACCCGCCGTACTGACGCGCATGGCGCGTCAGTACGGCGCGCCACTACATCATCATCGCGCCGCGCTCCTCACGGACCGCGGCGCGCGGCCGAAGATAACGGCCCTTGCCCGGTTCGCCCTGCACCTGGCTACCGTCATACACCAGCTCACCGCGACGCCACGTGCCAAACACATGCACGGTATACGGGCGCCCGTAAGCCTCGGGTTGCGAGGCCGAACGCCCCGGCGCCAGCACAACGAAGTCCGCATCCTTGCCCAGATCGAAAGAGCCCTTGCGGTCATCCAGCAAGAAATGCTCGGCGGGCTTTTGCGACAGCAGGCGCACCACCAGCGACGGCGACAGCCCGCGCGATTCGCAACCGGACCACAGCGCCGGCAAGAGCAGGTCAGGCCCGTAGTCCACGGTGGGCGCGGACCCGTCGCCCGCCTCGTCGCCGCGCGCCTGATAGCCGGTCGACACGAAGGTGCTCATGTCGTGCGCCAATCGCCGCCACAAGGCGTCGACCTCGACGCTGGGCCGCAGCAGCGGGTAGTCTTGGGCCGATCCGCCAAACTGCTGGATGGCGTCTTCGGTGCTCATCACCAGGCTGCGCAAGCTGGTCTCGATGGTGACCCAGTGCCCCGCCTGGCGGTAGCGCGCGCACATCGCATAGCCTTGTTCCGACCACACATCCGCGGCCTGCATGCGCACGCCCGCCGCCGCGCCCACGCGGCACAGCAGGCGCGTGGTCAAGCCTTCGATCAGCGGCAGGTTGGCGCGGGCCAGCACTTCCCTGCCCGGCCTGCCGGCATCCAGCAGCCGGCGCGCGTTGCGGCTGGCGGTCAGCCGCGCGTGGTTGTGCATGCTGCACGCCAGGCCGAAACGGGCGATGCCCTGGAAGGCTTGCAGCAGATCGCTTTCGCGCTGGGCGAAGCGATGGCGTTCGTCTTCGAAGGTAGGGATGGAAAATGCGCACACGCCGCCGCTGGCCAGCGCATCGGCTTCGTCCAGGCCGTGTTGGGCGTTGACCGTGCCGGCCACCGCCACGTCCACGTGTGCCTCGCGTCCGATACGCGCGACCATCGCATCCAGCTGCGCGCGGTTTGCGACGACCTCGGCATGTTCGTAAGGCATGTCCACCAGCGTGGTCACGCCACCGGCCGCCGCCGCGCGCGAGGCCCGGCGTATGCCGCAACCGTCCGCCCAGCCGCCGATGTACGTGCGGCTGTCGACGGCGCCCGGTAAGACCCACAGCCCGCGTGCGTCTACCTGATCGCGGGCGGCCGGAGGGCTGTGGCTGCCCATCGCCGCGATCCTGCCGTCCACGATCCCCAACCAACCGTCCTCGAGAATGCTATCGGCGTTGACCAGCGAACCGCGTATCACCATGTCGAAATCGCTCATTGTCTTCTTCTTGTCGTGAGGGCACGCGGCCGACCGGCTGCCCGGCTTTGCGCGCGTGCGTAGCGTTGATCGGCCGCTGACCATTCCCCACGGAAGCAGGCCAACGGGTACTGCCGGGCAGGCGCCGGATCCTCCTTCCGGCGCCGCTTCGTTAGAACACCTGCCAATCGTCTTGCGCGGGCGCGCCGGCGCCCGCTGGCGCTGTCCGCTGCAACCCGACGCGCTTGCGCGGCGCGACGGGCCGGGCCGTGGCCAGGACGGCGTCGGAAGCCGGGGCCGACACGCGCGCGGCGGGCACGTCGATCACGATGCGTGGCGACACCGTGAAGATGGCGACGGTTTTCGCCAGGGCGTCGGCCTGATCGCGCAGCGCGCGCGCCGACGCGGCGGCCTGCTCGACCAGCGCGGCGTTCTGCTGCGTGGCCTCGTCCATGCTGGACACCGCCAGATTGACCTGATCGATGCCCTGCGCCTGCTCGCTGGACGCGGCGGCGATTTCGCCCATGATGTCGGTCACGCGGTGCACGGCGCTTTCGATCTCGCGCATCGTCTCGCCCGCCAGCGCAACCTGCTGCGCGCCCGCCTTGACCCGGCCGGCGGAATCGCCGATCAGCTGCTTGATCTCGCGGGCGGCCAACGCGCTGCGCTGGGCCAGCGCGCGCACTTCCCCGGCCACCACGGCAAAGCCCTTGCCCTGGTCGCCCGCGCGGGCGGCTTCGACGGCGGCGTTCAGCGCCAGGATGTTGGTTTGAAAGGCAATGCCGTCGATCACCGAAACGATGTGCGTGATCTTGGTCGAGCTGGCGCTGATGTCCTGCATGGTGCCGACCACGTCGGCGACCACCGCCGCGCCGCGCCCGGCCACCTGCGACGCGCCTTCGGCAAGTTGGTTGGCGCGCAAGGCGTTGTCGGCGTTTTCCTTGACGGTTACCGCCAGCCGGCCCATCGACAGCGCCGTTTCTTCCAGGGTGGCGGCCTGCTGCTCGGTTCTCGACGACAGCAGCACATTGCCGTCGGCAATGTCGCGCGCCCCTTGGCCGATTTGCTGCACGCTTTGGCGCACGGCAGCGACCGTCTTGGCCAGGCTCGCCTGCATGCGTTGCAGGCCAAGAAAAAGTTGACCAATTTCATTGTCGGATTTGATCTCGATCTGGTTGGTAAGGTTGCCGTCGGCAATGCTCTGGAAGTGCGAGCCGGCGCGCACCAAGGGGCGCAGCACCGAACGGCCGACGAACAGCGCCGCGCCGATGCAGAGCAGCACCGCCACGACCAGCAACACCACGATCAAAGTGTTGGCGCGCAGATGCTGGGAGGCGGCGGCCGTCACGTAGCCGTCGGTTTGCTGGTCCACGTAGTGCAGGTAGTCGGCCACCTGGCGGTCGAAGGCCAGATGGGCCCCTTGCACGGCGTCCATTTGCAGCGCGAACGCGCGGGCGTCCTGGTTGCGCATGGATTCGAACTGTTCGGCGGCCAGCGCGTCGTAGAGCTTGTACGCTGCGGCGACGGGCGCCGCCCTTTCGTGCAGCGCGGGCGCGCGGACCTCGCTGGCGAACGCCTCGAAGCGCTCGCGCGAGCGGCGCCACAGGTCTTCGGCGCGCGTGGCGTCCGCATCGCTTTCCGTGATGCGGCCGACCTGCCGGTTGATCATGGCGGCGTCCATCGCCAGCCGCGCCCGCAGCATCAGCGTGTAGACCTCGTAGGCGGGCACGACGCGCATGGAATACGCTTCGTTGACCTGGCCCAGCTTGGCGTTGCTGGAGCGGGTGTCCAGCCAGGCCGCGCCGTTGGCGACGAGCATGCCGGTAAAGAACAGCGCCAGCAAGATGGCCAGGCAGGTGCGGATTTTCAAATGAGTAAACATACGACCTCGACGGAATTCATGACCCCGGGGCAGCGATCTCGCACCAGCGGGAACTGCGGACCTTGGCGCTGTCCTCCGCGCCCGCTGGGCCGGACGAAAGGACTGTATCCCAGCGTCCCGGACAAATCGTTAACAAATGAATGACATTTCCGTAATGGCGAATTCGACCCGTCGGTGATAGTCGCGGGAGAGGGCCTCGGGCATTTGGCCGATAGCCGGTGGACGGTCCCGGAACAACCATGGGCAGATCCCGCCGCAGGGCGGTTTGGCTCCTACTGAACCGCCCATCTGGACCTAGCGTTCTGCCCCTATCCGGGCAAACTGGCACCAGGGTCGCACCGGCACAAAGCCGGTCGCGTCGGGGCGCGGCCCACTCTCTCTCGGAGATCACCATGAACGCGATTTACCGCCTCATCCGCCGCTGCACCCTGGCCGGCCTTGCCGCCGCGCTATTGGCCGCGCCTGCCTATGCCCAGACCAAGCTGGTCGTGGGTTATCAGTTGATCGTCGGCCCATTTTTATCGTCCATCGCCGATGGCAGTTTCGACACCGCGTTAAAGGAAGCTGGCTACCAGGTCGATTGGCGACAGTTCACCTCGGGCGGCGACATTTCCACCGCGCTGGCATCGGGCAATGTGCCGGTGGGCGTGCTGGGATCCACCGGCATCACCTCGGCCGCCACGCGCGGCGTGGACCTGCAACTGTTCTGGATCCTGGACAACATCGGTAAATCGGAAGCGCTGGTCGCGCGCAACGGTTCGGGCATCAACAGCACGGCGGACCTGAAGGGCAAGCGAGTGGCCACGCCTTTCGTGTCGACGTCGCACTTTCACCTGCTGGTAGGGCTGGACCAGGTCTGGAAGATCAACCCGCGCGACGTCAGGATCCTGAACATGCAGCCGCCGCAGATCGTGGCGGCCTGGCAGCGCGGGGACATCGACGCCGCCTACGTATGGCCGCCCGCGCTGACCGAGATTGAAAAGACCGGCAAGATCATTGCCGACTCCGAAGCCATCGGCCGCGCCAGCGTGCCCACGTTCGACGGCATCGTCGTTGACCGCGCCTGGGCCGCGAAGAACCCGAAGTTCATGGCGGCCTTCACCGGCGTGCTGGCCAAGTCCTATGCCGATTACCACGCCAACAGCGCAAAGTGGACGGCCGACTCGCCCCAAGTAAAAGGCATCGTGCGCCTGATCGGCGGCAAGCCCGAGGACATCGTCAGCGCGCTCAAGCTGCTGGTGTTCCCGACCGCGCAAGAGCAGGCGTCGTCCACCTGGCTGGGCGGCGGCAAGGAATCGGGCGCGGTGCGCGCCCTGGACGCCAGCGCCAAGTTCCTGAAAGACCAGAAGCAGATCGACCGGGCGCTAACCGACTACAGTCCGCACGTCACGGACCAGTACGCGAAGGCAGCGGCGAAGTAGCCTGCCGCCGGCACGCAGGACGCCCGCCTTGCCGCGGGCGTCCGTTACAAGGGGAATCCGCATGACCCATCCATCCACGCCCGCCGCGCTGGCCTTGCGCGCGGACCATGTCAGCGTCACCTATCCCGGTTTGCACGACAGCGGGCCGGTGATTGCGCTGCAAGACGTCAACCTGACCATCGAGCCCGGCGAATTCGTCGTGGCGCTGGGCGCGTCCGGCTGCGGCAAGACCACCCTGCTCAGTCTGCTGGCCGGCTTTCTGTCGCCCACCGAGGGCCAGATCACGCTGGGCGGTCGGCCCATCCTGGGCCCCGGCGCCGATCGGGGCGTGGTGTTCCAGAAGCACGCGCTGCTGCCCTGGCTGAACGTGCTGGAGAACACCGAGTTCGGCCTGAAGCTGCAAGGCGTCGACAAGGAAACGCGGCGCGCGCGGGCGCGCCGCAACCTGGAGCTGGTGGGCTTGCAGGACTTTCACCGCCACATGATCTACCAGCTGTCGGGCGGCATGCAGCAGCGCGTAGGCATCGCGCGCGCCCTCACCTGCGACCCCGCCATGCTGCTGATGGATGAGCCCATGGCCGCCCTGGACGCGCTGACCCGCGAAACCATTCAGGAACTGCTGCTGGATATCTGGCGCCAGACCAACAAGATGTTCTTCTTCATCACCCATAGCGTGGAAGAGGCGCTGTTCCTGGGGTCGCGGCTGATCGTCATGTCGCCGCGCCCAGGGCGCATCACGCACACCTTCACGCCGGATTTCAACCGGCGCTACCTGGAGACCCGCGATGGCCGCCGCATCAAATCCAGTCCCGACTTCATCGCGATGCGCGAGCAAGTCCTTGGCATCATCTACGGCGACGAGCTTGCCGCCCACGAGTCCGCCCGCGAGCCGGCCCATGCATGAGCCGCGCGGTGGCCGCAAGCCCGCCACCCCCGGCAAGGTCTATGGCGCGCCCGGCGCGGGCTACAGCGGCCACATCAGCCTGATCACCAGCATCGTGCTGATCGCGCTGTGGTTCCTGGTCACCAGCACCGGCTGGGTCAGGCCCCTGTTCCTGCCCTCGCCCTTCGCCGTGTACGACAAGTTCATCTCGGCGATGACCGATGGCGTGGCCAATTCGACGCTGGCCGAACACGCCATGGCCAGCCTGACCCGGGTGTTCTCGGCCTTCCTGCTGGCCTGCGTGACGGCGGTGCCCATCGGCATCCTGATGGGGGTGAACCGCTATGCGCGCGGCATCTTCGATCCGCCCATCGAGTTCTACCGCCCCTTGCCGCCGCTGGCCTACCTGCCGCTCATCATCATCTGGTTCGGCATCGGCGAATTTCCGAAGATCCTGCTGATCTACCTGGCCATCTTCGCGCCGATGGCGATTGCCGCGCGCGCCGGCGTGCGGTCGGTATCCATCGAACAGATCCACGCGGCCTACGCCATGGGCGGCACGCCGATGCAGATCGTCTGGCACGTCATCCTGAAGGCGGCCATGCCCGAGATCTTCACGGGGCTGCGCATCGGCATCGGCGTGGGCTGGACGACGCTGGTGGCTGCCGAAATGGTGGCCGCCGATCGCGGCCTGGGCTTCATGGTGCTGAACGCCGCGCAATTTCTGGCCAGCGACGTCGTCATCATGGGCATCATCGTGATCGGCGTCTTCGCCTTTGCCTTCGATCTGCTGGTGCGCTACGTGGAGAAATTCGCCATCCCCTGGAAGGGACGCATCTAGGCGCGGCCGCTGCCCGCGCGGCTTGAATTGCCCTGCCGGCCGGACGCTTGCGGCGAGCAGGGCAATCCCCCATTCCGCCCCGCCGGGGCGTCCTCTATTCTGTTCACCGGATAGCGCGGCGCCCCTGCCCCAGCGGCCCGCGCCGCCATCACAAGGAGCCGTCATGTCCAGCCAGGCCGCGATGCACCAGCCTGTGATGTGGGAACGCCTGTTCGAACGGGAAAGCGCGCCCAACCTCAGCCTGCAAGGCCGCGTGCGCCAGATGCTGGTGTCGGCCATCCTCAGCGGCCACCTTCCGCCCGGCATGCCGGTGCCCTCCAGCCGGCAGCTTGCCGACCAATTACGCATCGCGCGCAACACGGTGGTCTTCGCGTACCAGCAACTGGTCAGCGAGGGGTATCTGGTGTCGCGCGAACGCAGCGGGCATTTCGTCTGCGATTCCGTGATGCAGGGGCATTCGGGCTCCGCGTCCGATGCGGCCCCGTCCGCACCCGAGGCCGAGCCGCCGGATCGCGTGCGCTGGGACGAACGGCTGCGCTTTCGGCCATCGCGCCAACGCAACATCACCAAGCCGCAAGACTGGCAGAAGCAGCCCTACCCGTTCGTGTACGGCCAGTTCGACGCCGACCTGTTTCCCACCGCCGAATGGCGTGAGTGCTGCATCAAGGCACTTTCCGTGCTGGACATCCGCAGTTGGGCGCCCGACCTCATCACGCATGACGACCCGGCACTGATCGAGCAGATCCGCACGCAGGTGCTGCCGCGCCGGGGCGTCTGGGCCGACGCCGAAGAAATCGTCATCACGGTCGGCGCGCAGCACGCGCTGTACCTGCTGGCCGACCTGCTGGTCAACGAAGACACCGTGGTCGGCATGGAAGACCCGGGCTATCCCGACGCCCGCAACATCTTCGCCAGCCACACGCGCCATCTGCTGCCGATGCCGGTGGACGAAGGCGGCCTGTGCACGGGCACGCACCTGTTGGGCTGCGACTATCTTTTCGTGACGCCGGGCCATCAATGCCCCACCACCGTCACCTTGTCCGCCGAGCGCCGCGAGACCCTGCTGGCGCTTGCGCGGCAGGCGGACAGCATGATCATCGAAGACGATTTCGAAAGCGAAAGCCGCTGGGGCGAAGGCGCCATTCCGGCCCTGAAAAGCCAGGACCGCGACGGCCGGGTGATCTATGTGGGCAGCCTGGCCAAGTCGTTCGCGCCGGGGCTGCGCATCGGCTACATCGTCGCGCCGCGCGAGCTGACGCGCGAACTGCGCGCGCTGCGCCGGCTGATGCTGCGGCATCCGTCCGCCTACATCCAGCGCGCGTTCTCGCTGTTCATTTCGCTGGGCCATCACCACTCGCTGCTGCGCAGGCAATCGCAGGCGTATCAGCGGCGTGGCGTGGAACTGGCCCATGCGCTGGCCCGCCATCTGCCGGACTTCACCCCCACGCCCATCACCGGATCGTCATCATGCTGGCTGCAAGGCCCGCCCTGGTTGAACGCGGCCGAACTGTCTGAAGCCGCGCTGGCTGAGGGCGTCGTGGTGGAACCGGGCGATGTGTTCTTCATGAACGGGACCGACGCGCCGCGCAATTTCCTGCGCGTGGGGTTCACGTCGATCCGCCCCGAACTCATCGAGCCGGGCATCGCCAAGCTGGCGCAGGTGGTGCGTCGCTACCGGTTGCGGGCGGCGGCGTAGCTCGGTGCAAACGGGCGGTCGGACGCCGCTTGGAAGAGCGTGCCCCGTTGTCGATGCGGGCCGCAGCACCGGCTACATCACCGGCTACAGCAATTCGTCGCGCAGGTGATACCAGCGATACAGCAGACCCTGCCCCAACCGCCTGAACGGCGCGAACAGATGGCCGGGCAGCGGCGTGTCGTAGATGGGCAGGTTCCACGGCGCGCCGTCCTTGCCCATCATCCGCTGGGCCAGGCGCTTGCCCGCCTGCGCCGAAAACGCGACGCCGTTGCCGCCGTAGCCGAACGCGTAATACACGGGCTGCGCCGGATCGGGCTGCGTCACGCGCGGCATCATGTCGTGGCTGACGTCCACCCAACCCCACCACGAATACGCCACCTCGACATCGCGCAGCGACGGAAATTTCCGGGCCAGGCCCTCGCGCAGCAAGGCAAGATGACGCGGATGCTGCGCGTCGGCCCCGCGCAAGGCGCTGCGGCTGCCGATCTGCATGCGGCCATCGGGCAGCAGGCGATAGTAAAAGCGCAGGGTGCGGGTGTCGGTGATGAAGACGGTGCTTTTCAGGCCGGCCGCCTCGCGTTCGGCGTCCGTCAGCACGCGCGTGACCATCGAATTGGACAGCACCGGCATGATGCGGTTGTCCAGCAGCGGGTTCACCCCCTGCGCCGTGTAGCCGCCCGTGGCGAAGGCCACGCGGCGCGCGCGCACCACGCCAGATGGCGTTTGCAGGGCGATGACGCCATTGTCGCGGCGCCAGCCCAGCACGGGGCTGGACGGATGCACGCGCACGCCCAGCGCGCGCGCCTGGCGCAGATACCCGTAGGCCAGCTTCAACGGATGCACGCCCACGCCATCCGGCTCGTGCATGGCGCCCACGGCCTCGTGGTCGTGCACATAGCGTTCGCGCAACTCGGCCTGACTGAGCATGCGCGCGTCGTAGCCGAACACGTCGCGCATGACTTGGGCCTCGTTGGCCAGGAACGCCATTTTCTTCTGGCGGTGCGCCGTGTACAGATGCCCGCCCGGCTGCGCATCGCAATCGACCTGGGCAACCAGGCTTTTCCAGTATTCGAACCCTTCGCGGATTTCGGCGTCCAGGCGCTTGGCGGTATCCATCCCCCAACGCGCGATCCATTGCGACCGGTACAGGCGCCCCGACGCGTTCTGCCCCTGGCCGCCGTTGCGGCTGGTGCAGCCCCACACGGCGCGGTTCGCTTCCAGCACCAGCGCGCGCACGCCGAAGTCGCGCGCGAGCGTCAGCGCCGCAGACAGCCCGGTAAAGCCCGAGCCCACGATCACGACGTCGGCGTCTACGTCGCCCTGGATGGGGCCATCGTCTTCGGGCGGCGTGCCGGCCGTGGCGACCCAGTACGTGGGCGCGTAATCCTGCCCCTGTCCGGGCGGCGACACGAGCGGATCGTAGGTCGGGTTGTAGGCGTTGACGCGCGGGGCGGCGGCCGGGGCCGGACGTGATGTGTCGAAGGACATGTGAGTATCCATGCGCGTCTCACGCTTTTGCTGGCAAGGCCGGGCGCTGCTTGCGGAATGCGTTCTTCACGCGGATCTTGCCGTCCTGGAAGGTGAAGATGTCGACCATGTCGGCCTCGACCCGCGAGCCGTCCGCCGCCGTTCCGGTGAACGTGCATTCCGACACGCCGCGATCGCCCGCCACCCAATGCCGGCCGTTGTTCCACTGCGCGTCGGGGAAGTTCTTCCAGGCCGCCGCGAACGCCGTGCGGACCGCCTCCACGCCCGTGTGCCGGCTGCCGCAAGCGTCGGGGCCGGCCACGGTCTCGAACACGCAGTCCTCGGTCATGAAGCGCATCAGCGCATCGATATCGTGGCGGTTCCAGGCGGCCGCGAATTCGGCCAGCATGTCGGCGGTGACGGTGTTTGGCATTGCCTACCCCTTAGTCGAAAGGCCGGCGCAAAACGTGCGCGGGCGTCTGGACTCAAGGTACGTGGCAGGGGCGGCAGGGTCTAGAACCAGACACGGCAAATCGCTTGCACCAGAACGGCGCGCGGGTTTCAGTCCGCGCGCGATGCCTGCATGGCGCGGGCGTGCAGCACCGCGATGGCGCAGCTGTTGACGCGCGCCTGCACCGAATCGGACCGGCTGGTCAGCAGCACCGGCACGCGCGTGCCCAGCACCAGCCCGGCGGTATCGGCGCCGGCCAGCCAGGTCAATTCCTTGTAGAGCATGTTGCCCGCTTCGATATCGGGGGCCAGCAGGATGTCGGCGTCACCGGCCACCCGCGACACGATGCCTTTCTCCTCGGCCGCCTCGCGGGAGATTGCGTTGTCGAACGCCAGCGGGCCATCAATATCGCCACCGCGTATCTGCTGCCGGTCGGCCATCTTGGACAAGGCCGCCGCGTCCAATGTGGCGGGCATGGCCGGGTTGACGGATTCAGTGGCGCACAGCACCGCCACCTTGGGACGGCCGATGCCCAACGCCTGCGCCAGATCGATGGCGTTTTGCGCGATGTCTGCCTTTTCCATCAAGGTGGGCGCGATGTTGACCGCCGCGTCCGTCAAGATGAACAGCTTGGCGTAGGCGGCCACGCCCATCACGAAAGCGTGGCTGACGCGCCGGTTGGTGCGCAAGCCGGACTCGCGCGACACCACCGCCGCCATGAAGTGATCGGTATGCAGGCTGCCCTTCATCAACATCTGCACGAGGCCGTCGCGCGCCAGCCCCGCCGCCGTCTGCGCGGCCATGCGTTCGTCGTCGGGCGTGTCGACGATGTCAAAGTCGCCGGGCCGCAAGCCGGCCTGCGCCAGCCGGTCCAGCAACTTGCGCGCGGGGCCCACCAACACCGGTTCGATATGGCCGGCGCGCTGCGCCTGCACCGCGGCGTCCAGACTGGAGGCCGACATCGGATACGCCACCGCCGTGCGCAGGCGGCCCGCCGATAGCGCGGCATCGCGCAGCGGCGCGAACAATTGATCGCTAGGCATACAGCGGGCTCCTTGATTCAAGCGGCGAGCAACGACAGCGCCAGCCAGGACGGGCCCGGCGCAAGCGCGCCCGGCCCACGGGACCGCGCCATCAACGTCCGATCGGATCGATCGGCAACGGCACCTCGCCCGCCTGGAACGGCTGGTTGACGTAGCGCTTGTACTTGTCCAGGAAGCGCACCGGCTGCTTGAGCGCATCGCGCCGGAACGGATCGCCCAGCTCCTGGCTGACCATCATTTCCAGCACCGTGGTCTTGCCTTCGGACTGCGCCTGGCACGCCGCCTGCAACGCGGCGCCCACCTGATCGGCATGTTCGACGCGGATGCCTTCGGCCCCCATCGCGCGCGCCAGCTCGGCGAAATTGGGGTTCAGCAGATTGCTGCCGACGAAGCGGCGGCCATAGAAGTCCACCTGGTTCTTCTTTTCCGCGCCCCACTGGCCGTTATGGAACACCACCGCCGTGACCGGGATCTTCTCGCGCACGCAGGTCAGCAGTTCCTGGAAGCTCATGCACCACGCGCCGTCGCCCACGTAGGCCACGGCCGGGCGGTCGGGCCGGCCCAGCTTGGCCCCGATCAGCGCCGGCAAGGCGTAGCCGCAGTTGCCGAAACTCATGGCGGCCAGCATGGAATTGGGCTCGTCGAATCGCAGGTAGCTGTTGGACACCGAGCAGATGTTGCCGATGTCGGTGGACACCATCACATGCTTGGGCATGGCGCGTTCCAGCTCGCGCAGCATGCGCCGGGGATGCATGCGGCCGCCGCCCTGCTCGATGATGTCCAGGCTCCAATCGTCGCGTTCGTGCGACCAGCCATCCAGCTCGGCTTCCCACGACGCCTTCTGCGAGGCGATATCGTCGCCGCGCGCGGCCTTGGTGCGCGTGCACGCGACCTCGCGCGACTTGAGCTTTTCGGTCAGCGCGGCGGCGGCCGGCTTGGCGTCGCCGCAGATGCCCACCGATACCGGCCGCACCAGGCCAAGCATGCGATGGTCGGCGTCCACCTGGATGATGCGTGCGCCCTGAGGCCAGTAGTCCAGCCCATGCTGCGGCAAGGTGCCGAAGGGCCCCAGCCGCGTGCCCAGCGCCAGCACCACGTCGGCCTGCGACAGCAGTTTCATGCCGGCCTTTGCCCCCTGGTAACCCAGCGGCCCGCACCATAGCGGGTGGCTGGCGGGAAAGGCGTCGTTGTGCAGGTAGCTGGTGACGACCGGCGCGCCCAGCAGCTCGGCCAGCGCCACGCATTCGGCCTGCCCCTCTGAAAACAGCACGCCCCCGCCCGCGACGATAACGGGGAACTTGGCCTCGGCCAGCAGGCGCGCGGCGGCTTCCAGGTCCTCTTCGGACCCCGGCCCCCGGCGCACGCGGCGCGGCTCGGGAATGGCGACGTCGATTTCGCCGTAGAAATAATCGCGCGGGATGTTCAGTTGCGCCGGGCCGCGTTCGGCCAGCGCGTTGTCAAAAGCCTTGGCCGTGAATTCGGCCATGCGGTCGGGCCGGTTCACGTGCGCCTGGTACTTGGTGATGCGCGAAAAAATGGGCAGCTGCTCGGTTTCCTGGAACCCGCCCAGGCCCATGCCGGCCGTGCCGGTTTCAGGCGTGATCGCCACCACCGGGCTATGCGCCCAATAGGCGGCGGCCACGCCCGTGACGAAGTTGGTGATGCCCGGCCCGTTCTGCGCGATGCACACGCCGTGGCGGCCGGTCACGCGCGAATAGCCGTCGGCCATGTGGGCCGCGCCCTGCTCGTGCACGGTCGGCACGAAACGGATGCCAGCGGCGGGAAACAGGTCCAGCGCGTCCATGAAGGCCGAACCGACGATGCCGAATACGTCTTTGACGCCCTGCGCGACCAGCGTTTCAACGAACGCTTCGCTGGGGGTCATGTGTTGCTTGCTGCTCATGGTCTCTCTCCTGGCAGGCCGGCGCGGGTGGGGGGTGGCAGGCAGCGTGGCTGTGCGCATCGTGCTTGCATCGTGGCCGGTGTGATTCGATACTGCCGTAGAAATCCCGCCTTTCCCATACCGCCGCGTTCCACTTTCTGCAAAATCCGTGCAACGACGGTCCCTCGGCCGCGAAATCTTCAAATATTGAAAGATGAAAGACGAATCCTCCGCCGCCTTGCGCGCGCTGACTCTGCTGGAACAGGTGGCCCGATCGGATGCGCCGGTGTCGCTGGCCGCCTTGACCGAGGCCACCGGCCTGCCCAAGCCGTCCGTGCTGCGCATCCTGACGCGGCTGGTCGAGGCCGGCATGCTGCTGCGCGAACCGGCAGGCAAGAGCTATGTCAGCGGCCCCCGCCTGAGCGCCCTGGCGCGCGACACCCTGCTCAATTCCCCTTTGCGCGGCGAGCGCCATCGCATCCTGGACAGCCTGGTCGATGAAATCGGTGAAACCTGCAACTGCACCATGCTGGACGGCGATGAGGTCATCTACCTGGACCGCGTCGAAACCGCCTGGCCGCTGCGGGTGAACCTGCAAACGGGCTCGCGCGTGCCCTTGCACTGTTCGGCCAGCGGCAAACTGTTTCTGGCGCACATGCGGCGCGAGGCGCGCGCGCGGCTGCTGGCCGCCGCCCCCTTGCCGCGTTACACGTCCAATACGCTGTGCGAGGTGAGCGCGCTGGAAGACGAGCTGCGCGCCATCAAGAAAGAAGGCGCGAGCTTTGACCGCGAGGAATTTCTGCTGGGCATCGTCTGCATGGCGGTCCCCATCCTGCGCGGCTCGCGCGTGATCGCGGCCGTGGCGCTGCATGCGCCGGTGGCGCGCCTGTCCATCGACGGCGCGCGCGGCTGGCTGCCCCGCATGCAAGAGGCGGCCCGCGCGCTGGCGGGCACCTACGAGGCCGACGACTAGGGCGCGGCCATGCCAGGGCTTACACTGTCGGTCGATTCCGTTTTTTCGCGGCTTTTGCGAGCCGCCCTATTGTGACCAACACGCCCTTTTCCACCCTTCCCCTGTTGCCCGCCCTGCTCGATAACCTGCAAAGCCTGGGGTTCGAGCAGATGACGCCCATCCAGGCGCAAAGCCTGCCGCTGATCCTGGAAGGCCGCGACATCATCGCGCAAGCCAAGACCGGCAGCGGCAAGACCGCGGCGTTCGGCCTGGGCGTGCTGCAAAAGCTGGATCCCACGCGCCTGGCGCCGCAAGCGCTGCTGGTGTGCCCCACCCGCGAACTGGCCGACCAGGTGGCGCAGGAATTGCGCCGCCTGGCGCGCCTGATCCCCAACGTCAAGATCCTGACGCTGTGCGGCGGCGCCCCGGCCCGCCCGCAAGCCGAATCGCTGGCGCGCGGCGCGCACCTGGTGGTGGGCACGCCCGGCCGCATCCAGGACCACCTGGAACGCGGCAGCCTGGACCTGAGTGGCTTGACCACGCTGGTGCTGGACGAAGCCGACCGCATGGTCGACATGGGCTTTTACGACGACATCGTGGCCATTGCCTCGCACTGCCCCACCAAGCGCCAGACGCTGCTGTTTTCGGCGACCTACCCGGACAACATCCGCAAGCTCAGTGCGCGCTTCCTGCGCAACCCGGCCGAGGTCAAGGTCGAAGCGCAGCACGATGCCAGCCGCATTGAGCAGATCTTCTACGAAATCGACGAAAAAGACCGGCTGGACGCGGTGGCCCGACTGCTTGCGCATTTCCGGCCCGTGTCCACGCTAGCGTTCTGCAACACCAAGATCCGCAGCCATGATCTGGTCGAACGCCTGCAAGCCGACGGCATCAGCGCGCAGGCGCTCAATGGCGACCTGGAACAGCGCGAGCGCGACGAAATCCTGATCCAGTTCGCCAACCAGAGCTGCGCGGTGCTGGTCGCCACCGACGTCGCCGCGCGGGGGCTGGACATCCAGAACCTGGGCGCGGTCATCAACGTGGACGTCACCAAGGACACCGAGGTGCACGTGCACCGCATCGGCCGCAGCGGCCGGGGCGACCAGAAGGGCCTGGCCCTGAGCCTGTGTTCGCCGGACGAAATGCGCTGGGCCAACCTGGTCGAGCAATACCAGGGCACGCCGTTGAAGTGGGGCGACATCAAATCGCTCAAGCCCAAGGCCGACCGGCCCCTGCGCGCGCCCATGGTCACGCTGTGCATCCAGGGCGGCAAGAAAGACAAGCTGCGCCCCGGCGACCTATTGGGCGCGCTGACCGGCGACGGCGGGCTGACCTTCGAACAGGTGGGCAAGATCAACATCACCGAATTCAACGCCTACGTGGCGCTGGACCGCCAGATCGCCAAGCAGGCGTTTTCGCGCGTGTCCAACAGCAATATCAAGGGCCGGCGCTTCCGCATGCGCTTTCTTGAGGAATTCTGATTGTTGGCAGGACTTTGTCGGCGGATTTGACCGTCTGCGTGACGAAAGCTTGATGATTTTGCAGGGCATTTGCCATAATGGCGCCGCTTGAGGCCGCCGCCGCGCCGCGCGCGGCGGTGCGGGCTTGGAACCAAAGGTTCGCGGTGGGTTCCAACGAAACCTTTGTCCCCTTTTAAACCATCACAAGAGAAACTCACCATGATCAAGTCCGACGATACCGGCAAGCTGATCCTGCGCCTGACCCTGGGCATCCTGATTCTGCTTCACGGCTTGTCCAAGCTGATGGGCGGCGGCGTGACCGGCATCAGCGGCATGCTGTCTTCGCACGGCGTGCCGGGCTTTCTTGCCTATGGCGTTTACGTGGGCGAGATCCTCGCGCCCGTCCTGCTGATCGTCGGCGTGTACACGCGCCTGGGCGGCCTGATCATCGCCATCAATATGGTTGTCGCCATCCTGCTGGCGCACACCGGCCAGTTGGGCAGCATGACCAACAACGGCGGCTGGGCGCTGGAACTGCAAGGCATGTTCCTGTTCACCGCGCTGGCGCTGGCCTTCATGGGCGCAGGCCGCTTCAGCCTGGCCGGCAACGGCGGCCGCTGGAACTGAGCGTTCGTCCCTGCCGCCCGCGCCGTTACCCGGCGTGACGCGGCGTGACGCAAAACGGGGTCGCCACGGCGGCCCCGTTTCTTTGCCTGCAAGGATTGATACCAACGACATGAGCCGTCACGCAGGCGCAAACATCGGTCACGCGAAAGCTGTTTCGGATCGATTACAAGAGGCGAACCAGGGCCATCCGGTATGGCCTAATCCTTACCAGCGCACCAAGGGCGTATGCCACGCCTGGCGCCAGGTAGGGAGTCACGAACATGAAGAAGAGCCTTTTATTGATGATGGTGATGGCCAGCACGCTGACCGGATGCGTCGTGGTGCCGGCCCGCCCGGCTTACTACCGCCCCGCCCCGGTCTATTACACGCCGCACTATTACTACCCCGCGTATCCCGCGCCGCATTACTACTACCGCGGATATTGACCGTCGCCATCGCGACGCGTCTTTTTGGAACTGCCATGACGCCCTCAGTCCGGATTTCCCGCTTACGGCCCGCCGCCGCCGCCGCCATCACCGTATCCTTGCTGGCCGTGTGCAGCGGCGCGCTGGCGCAAACCTACGCGCCGCCGCCCCCGCCCGCAGCGCCGCAGGCGCCCGACTACGACGGCGGCGACCCGGCGTCCGCCAATCTGGCATTGGTGGACCGCAGCCCCGAACCGCCGCCGCCGCTGCCCGTCTACGTGCAGCCGCCCGCGCCCGCCGACGGCTATATGTGGGTGCCCGGCTACTGGAGCCGCAATCGCTACGGCTTTTTCTGGGTGCCCGGCGCCTGGGTGCTGGCGCCCTACACGGGCGCATTGTGGACGCCCGGCTACTGGGGCTTCACCAACGGCCTGTACCTGTGGAACCCCGGCTATTGGGGGCCTCATGTGGGCTTTTACGGCGGCATCAATTATGGCTTTGGCTATGTCGGCCTGGGCTATGTGGGCGGGTACTGGAAGCGCGACCGCTTCTACTACAACCGCTCGGTGACGAACGTGAACGTCACCCGGGTCACCAACGTCTACAACCACACCGTGGTCGTCAACAATATCGACAACCGCCGGGTCAGCTATCACGGCGGGCCCGATGGCGTGCGGCGCGCGGCGGACCCGCGCGAGCTGGCCGCTCGCAACGATCGCCATGCTCCGCCCACGGACATTCAGCGCAACTTCGTGCGCGAGGCCGGCAACAACCGCGCGCAGTTCTATGACCACAACAAGGGCCGCCCGCCGCAGGCCTTCGTGGATCACCCGGATAACGGTGGCCGACCGCCCCAAGGCCAACGGCCTGGCGGGGACAATAATCGCCCCGATCCGAATCGCGGCAATCCGAATCGTCCGGATGCGGGGCGGGGTCCGGCGTCCGCAGTGTCGACGAGCACCCAGCCGCAGCGGGATCAACAGCAGCAGCAGCGCGACTTGCAGCAGCGCGATCAGCAGCAGCGCGGCCAGCAGCAACGGGACCAAGCGCAACGCGACCAACAGCAACGCGATAACCAGCAGAGAGACCGTCAGCAACTCGATCAACAGCAACAGCGGGATCAACAGCAGCGCGCGCAGCAACAGCAGCAACAGCAGCAACAGGCGCGCGATCAGCAGGCGCGGCAGCAGCAACAGGACCGGGAGCAGCAGCAGGTGCGCCAGCAACAGGCGCGAGAGCAGCAGCAACAGCAGCAACAACAGGTCCGCCAGCAGCAGGCGCGCGAACAGCAGCATCAACAGGTCCAGCAGCAGCAGGCGCGTGAACAACAGCAGGCGCGCCAGCAGCAGGCTCGTGAACAACAGCAACAACAGCAGGCCCGCCAGCAGCCCACCCGCGAGGCGCAGCAAGCCCGGCCTCAACAGCCGCGCGAAGCCGCGCAGCCCCGTCAGCAAGGCGGTGGCGGCGACGGTGGCCGAGGCGGTGGTCCCAACCGCGACTGACCTCACTGACCTTTACCCCCGACCGCGCGCGGACTACAGTAGGCCACTTGCCGCCGACCGCCGCGCGCGCCCCTGTTGATTTGGAGACACCCATGAAACGCCTTGTCCCCTGCCTGATGTTCTGCGGCCTGCTGGCCGCAGCCTCTGCCCACGCTGCCCTGAACGTCGGCGCTTCCGCGCCCGACTTCAGCACCCAGGCATCCCTGGGCGGCAAGGTCTTCACGTTCAAGTTGAACGATGCCCTCAAGCAAGGCCCGGTCGTCCTGTATTTCTTCCCCGCCGCCTTCACCCAGGGTTGCACCATCGAAGCGCACAACTTCGCCGAAGCCACGGACGAGTACAAGTCGCTGGGGGCTACCGTCATTGGCGTATCGACGGACAACATCGACACGCTGAACAAATTCTCGGTCAGTGAATGCCGCGGCAAGTTCGCGGTGGCGGCCGATGGCGACGGCAAGATCATGAAATCCTACGACGCCGTGCACGACAAGCGCCCGGAATACGCGCAGCGCGTGTCTTACGTGATCTCGCCGCAGGGCAAGATCCTGTACGAATTCACCGACATGAACCCGGAATCGCACGTGGCCAACACCATGCGCGCGCTGCGCGATTGGAAGGCCAAACAATAAGGTCGAAGCGCATCGTCGCCGCTTCCGGGACGATGGCAATAACAAAGGCGCCCTCGGGCGCCTTTGTCATCAGGTCAACGTGAAAACCGCGTTGCCTAGTTGAATGGCCAAACGGTCGGATGCGAGCCGGGCGGACTGGATGGGCGCGCCCAGCGCGCGGGCGTTTCCGAAAAGCGAGCGGCATGGCGCACTGCGACCAATTCGCCAAAGCCCGACGTTTCGGTTTCCAGCAAGCCGCCGAAGTCCGGCATGCGACAGTCCAGCCCGCCTTCAACCCGGCCCAGTCCGCGCAACCAATGCGCGGTCTGCGCCAAGGACACCCGGACGTGCCAACTACCCCCTTCGGTCGCCTGACGCGCCAACGCGACCTGCGCGCCGAACGCCATCAGATAGCCCGAAGCGTGGTCAAGAATCTGCATGGGCAAGGGCTTGGGCGCGTCCTGATGCGCTGCCTGCGCTTCCGCGTGATTGAAACCCGTGGCCGTTTGCACCAGCGAATCAAAACCCCGGCGATTGGCCCAGGGGCCCACGTTGCCGTAGGCGGACAGCGATACATAGACGATGCCGGGACGAATGCGCGCGGCGTCCTGCGGGCCAAAACCCAGAGCCGCCATGCCGCCCGGCCGGTACCCTTGCACGAACACATGGGCGCTGCGCAGCAGGTTGCCCAGCGCAATGCGACCGTCGGCCGTATCCAGGTCAGCCAGAACCGACAACTTGCCTCGGCTGGTGTCGATAATGTTGTCAATGTTGGGCAAGTGCGGCGAATTCACCAGCATCACGTCGGCGCCATAGGCAGCCAGCGCGCGGCCGCAAACCGGCCCGGCAATGATGCGCGTCAGATCCAGCACGCGTATGTCTTTCAGGGGCCGGGCGTCCTGGCCGTACTTGGGCAAGGGGCGCGGATCGGCCTCGCCGATGCGTTCGATCGTCATCAAGGGTTGCGCGGCGACCGCCTGGCCTTGCGGGTGGCGGTCCCATTCATCGAAGCTGCGCATGGCCGACACGACCAGTCCCGCGTCGGCGGCAACCTGTTCGAAGTCCAGCGCCTTCCACCGGCTCAACGCGGCTTGCACCGCTTCGCGCGTGGTGCCCTCGCCGGTCGGACAGCCCAGCAACGCCAGCGCGCCATCGCGGTGATGGGCGAAGTTGGCATGGATGCGCACCCAGCCCCCATCGCCGCATTGGTACACGCCGCTGATGGGATCCCAGATGTTGGGGGTGACGCCGTTGATCGTGAAATGACTGCGGCATTCCTGCGCCGCGTGCAGCATGTCCACGCTGACCTGCTGGCGCGAGCCGCCGCGCAGATACCAGAGTTCGGCGGCCGCCATCGCCGCAGCGGCCATGCTGACCTGCGCCGCCGTGCCCACCGCGAACGAGGACGGAACCACCGGATCGGCGCCCGTCAACATCACGTGTTCCATTGATTCGTCGGGCAAATCGAAAGAACGCCACAGCCTTTGCAGGACGTCGCGCGATGTCGTGGCGGCGGATGTGCGTCCCCGTAGAAAGGACGGGCGAAGGTCCATCAGATTTCCCATAGCGTTCAACTTTTTTTTCAGTCGTTGAATCGATTACATGGCGGCGGCCCAGGCGCGTCAATACAAACCTCGCGCCAGCGTGTTTCATGGTTTGACCGCTTGACTTGCGGCTGGCCGCTACTTGGCCAGCACCGGGATGCCGCGTCCGCCCCCTGCGCCACGGGCGGGCCGGGCGAGGAGGATATCGCGTTGCCCGGCGCTCGTGACAAGCACATTCCTTCGCACCGCGCCGTCACATCTACTCGTAGTTTTTACATCGTCTTCCACGAGCCGGCCCAATATAGAATGCCAGCCTCGACGGGTCGCTTCGCCGCCCGCCCATTTTTCGCCCGGAAATCGCCTTTCATGAATACGCTGCTCTGGCTGCGCACCGATCTGCGCATGCACGATAACCCCGCGCTGGCGGCCGCCCGCGAAAACGGCACGGTCACCGCGCTGTTCCTGGCCGCCCCGGACCAATGGCGCCAGCATGGCGACGCGCCGGCCAAGGTGGATTTCTGGCTGCGCAACCTGCATGAGTTGTCGCGCGACCTGGGCGAACGGGGCATTCCGTTGAAACTGCTGACCGTGGCCGACTGGAGCAAAGCGCCAGAGGCCATCGCCGCGTTCTGCCAGGCGCATGCCATCACCCAGGTACACGCCAACACGGAATGGGCCATCAACGAACGCCGCCGCGATGCGGCCGTTGCCGGCGCGCTGGACGCGATTGGCGTGGACTGGACGCTGCATCACGGCGCCTCGCTGCTGCGCCCTGGCACCGTCACCACAGGCAAGGGCGATTGCTATCGCGTCTACACGCCCTACGCACGCACTTGCCGCGACCGGCTGCGTACCGCGCCCGTTGTCGCAGTGCCGCCCCCGCGCCCGCAGACCCCGCCCGACTGGTCCGCCGACCCGCTGCCCGACACGTTCGACGGGTTTGCCCGTCCAAGCGAGGCGATACGCGCCCTATGGCCCGCCGGAGAAGCCGCCGCGGGCGACCGCCTGGAAGCCTTCACCGATGGCGTGATCGATGCCTACAAGGACGAGCGCGACTTTCCCTCGATGCCGGGCACCAGTTGCCTGTCGCCCTACCTGGCGGCGGGCGTGCTGTCGCCCGGCCAGGCGCTGCGCGCGGCGCTGTCGGCCAATCATGGCGAGCTGGACAGCGGCAAGGCAGGCGCGGCTACGTGGATCAACGAATTACTCTGGCGCGAGTTCTACCAGCATCTGCTGGCCGCCTACCCCTCGCTGTCCATGCACCAACCCATGAAGCCGGAAACCGCCGCCGTTCCCTGGCGCGACGCCCCCGACGACTTGCGCGCCTGGCAGCAGGGCCAGACGGGCATTCCCATCGTGGATGCGGCGATGCGCCAACTGCTGGCGCTGGGCTGGATGCACAACCGCCTGCGCATGGTGACCGCCATGTTCCTGTCCAAGAACCTGTTGATCGATTGGCGGCTAGGCGAAGCCTGGTTCATGGCGCATCTGGTCGACGGCGATCTGGCGGCCAACAACGGCGGCTGGCAATGGAGCGCGTCCACGGGCGCGGACGCCGTGCCGTACTTCCGCGTTTTCAACCCGCTATCGCAATCACGCCGTTTCGATCCGCGCGGGGTATTCCTGCGTGAATGGCTACCCGAACTGGCCGACCTGGACGACAAGGCGATCCACGACCCCAGCCCCATGGAGCGCGCGGCAGCCGGTTACCCGATGCCTATCGTCGATCTGGCGCAAAGCCGCTTGCGCGCGCTGGAAGCGTTCGGCAATCTGCCAGCGGTGGGATGAGGGCGGGTGCAGGCGGAGATTGATGGCGACAATTGATGCCAGCCACCGCTGCCTGCCACTGCCGATGAAGATGAAGAACCTGGCTCGCCCGGCGCGCGGTTCAAACGCCAGCGGCCGCCTGCTTGTCCAGGCGCTTGAGAAAAACCTGCAATTCCTTCTCAACCTGCTTGTCGCCGCGCGCCTGGGCGGCCGCCACGCCACGTTCCCATGCCGCGCGCGCTTCTACCGCGTCGCCCATGCCCAGGCACGCCTTGCCCAGCCATTTCCACGCGACCGAATAGGCGGGGTCGAAGTCCAGCGCCGCGCGCAGATGGGTCTGGGCCTGGTCGAAACAATCCTGCTCGGCATAGGCCTTGCCCAGCGAAAACCGCAGCAACATGTTGTCGGTGCCCTTGGCCAGCATCGCCTCCAGCCGTTCGATCATTCCTTCCATTGGCGTGCTCCTGTCCGCATCCTGCGCATGATTCGCGCCTGCCTGGCGCGTGCAAGCGGCCATCATAAGACGAGGCCGCCGCACGATCCGCAATGGCCCCGGCGATGGCCGGGATTAACCGCGCATTCCAGAATGCGGTTTCCGCGCGTTTCAAGATGCGCATGCGGGAATGTTCGAAGGATTATCGTGTCACACGTGTTGTTGGCCACCCGGGATCACGCTTGATGATGCAATCGCGAATGCTGCTGAGGAAACTCCTGCCGATGCTTTGCCTGCCGCTGGCAGCGGTGGCGCTGGCCCAACCGCCCGCGTCCACGCAGGGCAAAGCCAACGGCGCGGCCACTGCGCCCCTCCCCGCGCAGGACGACAGTCGCGCGTACGAAGCCGCGCTGGTCAACCGCATCACCTGGGGCGCCACGCCGGCCGAGCTTGCCCGCATCCATGAACTGGGCGCGCAGCGCTACCTGCAAGCCCAGTTGCATCCGGCTGCCCATGCGCCCTTGCCAGCGCCGATCCAGGCGAGCATCGACGCGCTGTCCATCAACCAGCAATCGGAGCAGGACGCGCAGGCCCAACAGCGCAAATTGCGCCAGGACGCCCGCGATCTGGAGCCGCAAGCCAAGTTGCAGATGCAGCGTGAAGCGCGCGCGATATCGCGCCAACGCGCCCAGGACACCGCCAGCCGCACGATCTTGCGCGCGCTGTATTCGCCAGACCAATTGCAGGAACAGATGACCTGGTTCTGGATGAACCACTTCAATGTGTTCGCGGGCAAGGGCGACGTGGGCACGTATCTGCCGCAGTACGAAGAGCGCGCCATCCGCCCGCACGCGCTGGGCAAGTTCGGCGACATGCTGCGAGCCACCGTCCGGTCACCCGCCATGCTGGTGTACCTGGACAACACGCGCAATGTGGCCGGGCAGATCAACGAGAACTACGCGCGTGAAATCATGGAGCTGCATACCCTCGGGGTGAACGGCGGCTACACGCAGGCCGATGTGCAGGAACTGGCGCGCATCCTGACCGGGCTGGGTGTGCACAACAGCGACAAGCCGCCGCGCGTCAAGCCCGGGATGCGCGGCGATCTGGTCCAGGACGGCCTGTTTCTGTTCAACCCGGCGCGCCACGATAGCGGCGACAAGGTTTTCCTGGGCCACAAGATCCGGGGCGGCGGGATGGACGAAGTCGATCAGGCCATCGACCTGCTGGCCCGCAACCCGGCGACGGCGCGGTTTGTCAGCGCGAAGATGGCGACCTACTTCATGGGCGACGCGCCGCCTCCCGCGCTGATCGAACGCATGGCCAAGACGTTTCTGGCGCGCGACGGCGATATCGCCGCCACGCTGCAAACCTTGTACTCGTCGCCGGAATTCGCCCGTTCCCTGAAGACCGGCGTATTCAAGGACCCGGTGCATTACGTGTTTTCCGCGATGCGCCTGACCTACGCCGACCTGCCGCCCATCCGCAATCCGAAGCCGGTGGCCGGGATGCTGCAACAGATGGGCCAAGGCCTGTATCAACGCCCTACCCCCGACGGTTACCCGATGTTCAAGTCCGACTGGTCGGGCTCGGGCCAGATGACCCAGCGCTTCGAAATCGCGCGTCTGATTGCCGGCGCGCCCAAGCCGTTTTATCGGACCGAGGGCGACACCGAGCCGGGCGCGCTGCCCAGGATGGTCCCATTGCTGGACGCCAATCCTGACCTGGCCCGGACGCTGTCGCCCGCCACGCGCGAGGCCATCGGCCAGGCCCGAAAGCCCGTGGACGCCAATACCTATCTACTGGCCTCGCCAGAATTCATGCGCCGCTAGGAGAACGCGATGGATCGTCGCCGCTTGCTTCAAATGATGGCTGCCGCCCCCTTGGTGCTGGGTGGCAGCCGGCTCTATGCCGCGCCCGCTGCCTCGGGCAACCGGCTGCTGATCGTCTTCATGCGCGGCGCCTACGACGCTGCCAGCCTGCTGGTGCCCACCTCCAGCGACTTCTACTACGAGTCGCGGCCCAGCATCGCGATCGCCCGGCCCGGCTCGGGCGACGGCGCCGCCCTGCCGCTGGCCGACGGCTGGGGCCTGCACCCGGCGCTGGCGGACAGCCTGCTGCCCTTCTATCGCAACAAGCAACTGGCGTTCGTGCCCTTTGCCGGTACGGACGACCTGACCCGCAGCCACTTCGAAACGCAGAACAGCATCGAGCTGGGCCAAGGCGCCAAGAAAGAAGGCAACTACCGGTCGGGCTTCCTGAATCGTCTGACGTTGGCGCTGGGCGCCAGCGCGGTCCAACCGGCCGCCTTCACGTCGGAAGTGCCGCAGATCCTGCGCGGCGACGCCCGCGTGCCCAATGTGGATCTGGGTGGCGCAAACCGGAAGTCGCGCTTGAGTGACGCCGACAATCGCGCCATCGCCGCGATGTACCGCGATACGGACCTGCACGCTTCGGTGGACGAAGGCCAGCGCATCATGGGCGCTACAAAGCAGGAACTGGACGCCGAGATGCAGGCGGCCAACGGCAACGCGGTATCGACCGACAAGCTGGAAAAGGAAATCCGCCGCATCGCCCGCTTCATGTCCGACCGCTACAACGTAGGCTTTGTCGATGTCGGCGGCTGGGATACCCACGTGGGTCAGGGCGGCGCAACGGGCTCGCTGGCCGGCCGCCTGGGACAACTGGGTCGCGCGCTGGCCGCCTATGCCGACGCGATGGGGCCGGCGTGGAACCAGACCACCGTGGTCGTCATCAGCGAATTCGGCCGCACCTTCCGCGAGAACGGCAACAAGGGCACGGACCACGGCCACGGCACGGTGTACTGGGTGATGGGCGGCAATGTGCGCGGCGGGCATATCGCCGGCCGCCAGGTCGCGGTCAGGCAAGACACCTTGTTCCAGGACCGCGACTACCCCGTGCTGAACGAGTACCGCGGGGTTTTCGCGGGCCTGTTCTCACGCTTGTACGGCTTGGACAAGGCACGGCTGGCAAAGGTATTCCCGGGCGTAGCCCCTGTCGATATCGGACTTGTCTGACGCCCCGGCCCGGGCGCGCAGCGCTACACTCGACGGGCTGATTGGCGTGCACGCGTCCGCGTTGCAACGCCCGAAACAGGAGCCCGCATGAGCACCATCTACGATTTCACCGCCCGCGATATCAACGGCGTGGATCAGTCCCTGGACACCTACCGCGGCCGCGTGCTGCTGGTGGTGAACGTAGCGTCCAAATGCGGCTTCACGCCGCAGTACGCGGGGCTGGAGGAGCTATACCGCTCGTACCGCGACGACGGTTTCACGGTGCTGGGTTTTCCCTGCGACCAGTTCGGGCACCAAGAGCCGGGCGACGAAGCCGAGATCCGCAGTTTCTGCTCCACACAGTACGACATCACGTTTCCGCTGTACGCCAAGGTCGACGTCAACGGGCCCAACGCGCATCCGCTATACCGCTGGCTGAAAGGCGAAAAGCCCGGCGTTTTCGGCACCGAAGGCATCAAGTGGAACTTCACCAAATTCCTGGTGGGTCGCGACGGCCAGGTCATCAAGCGCTACGCGCCGACGGACACGCCCTCTGGCCTGAAAGACGATGTGGCGCGCGCGCTGTCCGCACCCGTCTAGGGTTTGATCTTCACGCGGCGCGGGCCGTCCGTCATCGCAAAGGCGGCAGACGGCGGCGCACCGTATGCGCCTTGACGATGGCGGTATTGGTTTCGGCGAATTCCGTCACCCGCTCAAGAATGCCGTCCAGATGCGAAATCGACCGCAGCACCACACGGGCGATGAAGCAATCGTCTCCCGTCACCTTGTCGCATTCGACGAATTCCGGAATTTCCTGGATCAGCCCTTCGACATGCCGCAATTGCCCCGGCAAGGGGCGAATGCGCACAATGGCTTGCAGCGTATAACCCAGCGCCACCGGGTCCACGTCCAGCGTGTAGGCGCGGATGACGCCGGATTCCTCAAGCCGCCGCAAGCGGTCCGCCACGCTGGGCGCCGACATGCCCACCTGCCGCGCCAGATCGGCGGTGGTGGTGCGAGCGTTGGCCGTCAGCGTCTGCACCAGGCGGCGATCGATACCGTCCAGAACGGGGTTTTCAATCTTTAGGTCGTTTTGCATAAATTCCACCTAAATGAAGGTACGGATATGAAAGTACCGAACGATCATCATATAACCGGGATGATCCGCCTGGGATAATTTCTCCATCAAGAACGTGGCCGAGCGGCCCGATGGAGAAATATCATGACCCCCGCATCAGAACGCCTGGGCCTGGCGCAAATGGCCTCTGCGATGGTGTTGTCCGGAACCCTGGGCGTGTTCGTGCTGGAATCCGGCCAGAGCGCCTGGAACGTCGTCTTCTTCCGCTGCCTGTTCGGCGCGTTGTCGCTGTTCCTGTATTGCTGGGCGCGCGGCCTGCTCAAGCCCGGCCTGTTCACCGCGAAGACGCTGGCCTTGACGCTGGTGGCCGGCGCGGCGCTGGTGATGAACTGGGTGCTGCTGTTCTCGGCCTATCGGCTGGCGTCCATCTCGCTTGCCACCGCCGTCTATAACGTCCAGCCCTTCTTTCTGATCGGACTGGGCGTGCTGTTCCTGGGTGAACGCCCCTCGCGCGGCAAGCTTGCCTGGTCCGTGGTGGCATTCGCCGGCCTGTTGCTGGTGCTGCGCCTGACCGAGACCCACGGGGCCGGCGGGCAAACCTATCTGGCCGGCCTGCTGCTGGGCCTGGGCGCGGCCGCGCTATATGGCATCACCGCGGTCATCGTCAAACGCTTGAAGGGCATTCCCCCCCAAGTGCTGGCGCTATCGCAGGTGACGCTGGGCGCTGTCATGCTGCTGCCCATGGCCGACTTCAACGCCCTGCCAGCCGCCCCGCTGCAATGGGCTTACCTGGTGGCGCTGGGGCTCGTGCATACCTGCCTGATGTACATCCTGATGTATTCGGCCATCCAGAAACTGCCGACCACGTCCACCGCCGCGCTCAGTTTCATCTACCCGGCCGTGGCCATCATGCTGGACCTGCTGGTCTACGGCCACCGCATGGAACCCGTGCAGGTGGTGGGAGTGGCGATGATCTTCGTGGCCGCCGCTGGCGTCAGCCTGAACTGGACGTGGCGCCTGCCCGGGCGGCGCCCTCGCGCCGTGTAAGGCAGCGGCCACCGCCGCCTGTTTGCCCTGCCCTGCAAGAAACCCGCCCCCGGCCCCGGTTATTCGGGGCTGGGATTAATGCCTGCCGCTATCATGGCCTTCCATCCGCCGATGCTGTCGGCGGCGCCTTGATTCCCAGGACGCATCCCATGATCGATCTCTATTACTGGACCACCCCCAACGGCCACAAGATCACGCTGTTCCTTGAAGAAACCGGCCTGCCCTACAAGATTCACCCGGTCAATATCAGCCGGGGCGATCAGTTCAAACCTGAATTCCTGGCCATTGCGCCCAATAACCGCATTCCCGCCATCGTCGACACGCAGCCCGCCGACGGCGGCGAACCGCTCTCGCTGTTCGAG
Organism: Achromobacter piechaudii NBRC 102461; assembly: GCF_001571245.1. Taxonomy (GTDB): domain Bacteria; phylum Pseudomonadota; class Gammaproteobacteria; order Burkholderiales; family Burkholderiaceae_B; genus Achromobacter; species Achromobacter piechaudii. Next base: position 148,733 of record NZ_BCTK01000008.1, read on the forward strand.
TCGGGCGCCATCCTGCTGTACCTGGCTGAAAAGACGGGCAAGTTCCTGCCCGCCGACCTGCGTGGCCGCGCGGAAGTGTCGCAGTGGCTGTTCTGGCAGATGGGCGGCCTGGGCCCCATGGCGGGCCAGAACCACCATTTTTCCGGCTACGCCCAGGAACGCATCCCCTACGCCATCGATCGCTACGTCAAAGAGACCAACCGTTTGTACGGCGTGCTGAACAAGCGCCTGGCCGACCGTGAATTCGTCGCGGGCGACTACTCCATCGCGGACATGGCGGCGTACCCCTGGATCGTGCCGCACGCCAAGCAGGGGCAGGACCTGAACGATTTCCCGCATCTGCAACGCTGGTTCAACGCCATCGCCCAGCGGCCCGCCACGCAGCGCGCCTACGCCTTGGCCGACAGCGTCAACACCGCGCCGTCCATCAGCGACGAGGAATCACGCCGCATCCTGTTCGGCCAAACCTCGCAGAACACCACCCGCTAGAAGGAGCTGTCCAATGCCCGACCCGCAACTGGTGTTTCGCCGCGCGCGCCAGGAAGACCTGCCGAAAATCGTCGCGCTGTTGGCGGACGACGAACTGGGCGCCAAGCGCGAAGACGCTTCGGTGCCGCTCAACCCCCGCTACACGGCCGCGTTCGCCGCCATCGCGCAGGATTCCAACCAATTCCTTGCCGTGGTTGAGCAAGGCCCGCACCTGGTCGGCTGTTTGCAGTTATCGTTCATACCCGGCTTGTCGCGGTTGGGTCTGTGGCGCGGCCAGATCGAAAGCGTGCGCATCGCCTCGTCGGCGCGCGGCCAGGGTCTGGGACGCGCCATGTTTGAATGGGCCATCGACCAGTGCCGCGCCCAGGGCTGCGGCCTGGTCCAGCTGACGACCGACCGCGAGCGCCCCGATGCGCGGCGGTTCTATGAAAGCCTGGGCTTCACCGCCAGTCACGACGGCATGAAGCTGAACCTTTAGTTTTGTCATTGATTTCGCAAGGAGCGCCCATGCATGGCGAATACAAAGTCCCCGGCGGCAAACTGGTTGTCGCGGATCTCGAAGTGCGCGACGGCCGCCTGGCCAACGTCCGCATCAGCGGCGACTTTTTTCTTGAGCCGCCCGAGGCGCTGGAAGCCATCAACAGTGGCTTGAACGGCATGCCGGCCGATGCCGGTGAACTGGAGTTGGCAGTGGCGGTGCAATCCGCCCTGCCCGCGGACGCCGAGATGTTCGGCTTTTCCGCCGAAGCCGTGGCCGTGGTGCTGCGGAGGGCGCTGGCATGACGCGCACCGACTGGAACGACTACGACTGGCAATTGATTCACGAAGGCCCGCAGGCCCCGTCGCTGCACATGGCGCTGGACGCCGTGATCACCGACGAGGTCGGCGCAGGCCAGCGCCCGCCCACGTTGCGCATCTGGGAATGGGCCGCGCCTGCCGTCGTCATCGGCCGTTTCCAATCTCTGAAAAACGAAGTCGATCCTGAAGGCGCCAAGCGCCATGGCATTGAAGTCGTGCGCCGTGTCAGCGGCGGCGGCGCGATGTTCATCGAACCGGGCAACTCCATCACCTATTCACTCAGTGCGCCGCAGGCGCTGGTGCATGGCATGAGCTTCCAGGAATCCTATGCGTTCCTGGACGCCTGGGTGCTGACGGCCTTGCAAGGCTTGGGCATCAAGGCCTGGTATCAGCCCTTGAACGACATTGCGTCCGACATCGGCAAGATCGGCGGCGCCGCCCAGGCTCGCCGAGCCGGCGCGGTGCTGCACCACGTGACCATGTCCTACGATATCGACGCCGATAAAATGGTCGAGGTCTTGCGCATCGGTCGCGAGAAACTTTCCGACAAAGGCACCACCAGCGCGAAGAAGCGCGTCGACCCGCTGCGCACGCAGACCGGCCTGGCGCGCGAAGTGATCATCAGCCGCATGCTGGAAACTTTTGCGGGCCTGCATCGTCTGACTCCGGGACAAATCGGCAGCGATACGCTGGCGCGCGCCCAGCAGCAGGCCGATGAAAAGTTCTCTACGCCGGAATGGACGGGCGTGGTGCCTTGACGGCAAGGCTTTGATTTTGTGGAGGTAGTTCAATGCGTCGCACATTCACGCCGCAAGGCGCGATAGGCGGTCTGATCCTGGGCGCGGCCCTGTTGGCCCTGGCTGGCTGCGGCACGTCGCCGCCCGCCAACATCACCCTGGCCGAGCCCGCCTCGTCCACACCAGAAAAGGTGGGCGATCTTTCCACCGAACGCATCAAATGGGCGTCGAACAAGCCCGGTTGCGAAGGCGATTGCCCGCGCATTGAAATCGACAGCGTGGCGTTTCCCGGCATCCCCAAACTGAGCGCGCTGGTCGATCACGTGCTGGCCTACATGACCGGCACGGACGCCAATCGCCGAGGCCCGTACAACACGCTGTCGGAATACACGCAGTACTTCTGGTCCACCGCGCGTCCGCGCGACTCCACGTATTTCAAGGCGTCGGTCAAAGACACGGTGGGCGACATCGTGTCGATCGAGCTGCACACCGAACAATTCCTGACCGGCGCCGCGCACGGCATTCCGGCAACGCAATACCTGAACTGGGAACGTACTCGCGGCCGCGTCATGAGCCTGGACGAAGCACTGATCCCCGGCCGGCGCGCCGAATACGTGGCCGCGTTGCAGCGCGCGCATGCCAAGTGGCTGACGGGCAACCCCGACGCCAAGCGCGATCCCGCCTCTTACAACAAGATGTGGCCCTTCCAGGAAAGCGACAACTTCGCATTGACCCGCGACGGCATCGTCGTGAAGTACGACGCCTATTCGATTGCGCCGTATTCGCACGGCGAACCGGAACTGAGCATCCCCTACGCGGACCTGCGCGGCATCCTGAAGCCGGAGCTGTTGCCGCGTTCCTGACGCTGCGCGAATGCCAAGGCCGGCAGCGGGCGAGATCGCCCAGTGCCGGCCATGCGGGCTCGACGCGGCGCCGGGCTCTTGCAAGCCCGAGGTTCGGGTGAGCGGACTGAGAGTGGAGCTAGGGAGGTGGCCGCCTTTTTCGCGTCTGTGGCCGGGTAAGACGCCCAGTCCGCTCAACGCAACCATGGCAGGACAGAACCGGCGACGCGCGCCATGCGCGTGCCGCCGGCCCCCGCGCGCATCGCTTAGAAGCGGTGGCGCACGCCCACGATGCCAACGGTGCTCTTGACGCCGTCAACAAACGCGAAGTCGGTGGCGTACGAACCCAGCGCGTACAGGTTGGTGCGCTTGGACAGGTTGTACGTGTAGCCGATGCTGTAGACGTTCATCGTCGAGTCGTTGCCGGCCGTCAGCGGGGTGCCGTTCGGGTCGGCACGCTGCCACGAAGCCAGGAAGCTGCTGGCGCCGAAGGGCACGGTCAAGCCCACCAGGTAGGAATTGGCTTTGAAGCCCGACACCGCAACGTTGGTGCCGAAGCTGCTGGCCGTGGGGCTGCCGCTGCCGAAAGAATTGATGCTCTGGCCAGTGAACCAGCCGTCGCGCGTCTGGCCGAAGCCCAACGCCAGCTTGACCACCTCGAAGTCGTAGGCGGCGGCGACAGACCACGACTTGGGCGTGGCGTCGTTGCCCAGCTGGCTGGCGGGGTTCAGTTGGTCATAGGTGGCGGCGACGTTCAAGGGGCCGTTCACGTAACGCAGGCCGGTCGTGATGGCGCGCGTGTTGTCGGCAGTCTTGAAGCCGGTTTGCGCGGCGGTCGTGTCCGAGGCGTTGAACGAGTAGCCCGCGCCAAACTGGAAGCCGCTGAACGACGGGGTCGAGTACTGCACCATGTTGTCGTAGCGGACGGTGTTGGCGGCGCTGAACGCCACGCCGACGTTGGCCTGGCCGTAGCTGCCGGCGAACGGATCGATCGACGCCAGGTACTTGGACGCGATGTTGGTCTGACGGCCAAATTCCAGCAGGCCCCACGAATCGGCCTTCAGGCCGACGGTGGCTTGGCGACCAAACAGGCGGCCGCTTTGGCCGGATTGGCCGTTACCCGAATTGAAGCCGCTTTCCAGGGTGAACACGGCGGACAGGCCATCGCCCAGGTCTTCCGCGCCACGCAGGCCCCAACGCGAGCCGCTCGACACGCCATTGACCATGCCGACCTTCGATTCGTGATAGCCGTCGCCCTTGATGCGCTGGTAGCCGATACCCGTATCGATCAGGCCATACAACGTTACCGAGGTTTCCGCTTGGGCCACGCCGGACACGGCGGCCAAGAGCGCGGATGCGAGCAGAGTCTTTTTCATTGCATATTCCCTTTGATTGAACATACCCGCGCTGTGCCCCGGCTTGTTTGGCAAGCGGCGCGCAGCGCATGGCAGGAACGAATTCTAGGGACGCTATGTGTCAGGCAATGATGCGATAAGGCTAGTGGCCCCGATCCGCGTAAAAAAAGCCCTACTGTGGTCTGCGCTCCACAACCGGGCTATACGTCCGCTCGGCCAATGAGCACGTCACGTTTGCATGTTAAGAACGCCGCTAGTGCAATGCAATCTCGGCATCACCCAACACGCTTGGAGTGTTGTTTATCTGGCGCCTTTCAAGGGCAGCAGGCGTCGATAGCCTTCCGGCAGCGGTTGGGCGGCGTGGTCGGCGGCGGCCCGGGCCAGGCGCTCTTGCAGTTCTGGCGGAAATGGCTTGGCGCGGCGGGTATTCAAATCCACGTGCAAGGACAATTGCTCCATGGTGGCGGCCAGGTAGCCGTCGCGCGTCTGGGTCAATTCCATCAGGCAAAGCAGCCGTTTGTCGTCCGCCTCCAGCACCCGCACGCGCAGCGCCAGCGGGTCGCCTTCCAGCACTTCACGCAGATAGGCCACGTGCACGTTCATCGTGTAGATGCCGCAGCGCGTCGCCTCAGTGTAGTCCAGCCCCACGCCCACCTGACTGAGCAGTTCGAAACCGACCCGGTCGAAGATGCCGACATAATGCGCCGCGTTCAAATGTCCGTACGCGTCGATCCAGGCGGGGTCCACAGTGAGGGTTGTGGACGGCAAGGTTTGGGTCATGGGGTCCTCCGGGGGACAAGGCTGGGAATGAAGGTAAGGGACGCAATGTTGATTCTGGCGTCGTTCTTGGCACCGGCACATTCTATGCAGATTGTGCAGGCTGCTCTGTTTAGGCGACGCGCCCCCTTCCTGTTGCGCCCGCTAGGCCCGATGAGATCTCACCACCGTCCCCAAATGGAAATCGCCCCATACGGGGCGATTTCTCTTCTTGTCTGCCTCGGCCTCCTCGGCGCCGCGTCAATGACGCGGCGTCGATTCAGTCATTACGGGTACAGGCCGCGCACCTGGCGCGCTTGCAGGATACGCGTGCAAGCCACGATGAACGCGGCGGTGCGCAGCGTGACCTTGTGTTCCTTGGCCACTTGCGACACGGCGCTGTAGGCCTCGCGCATGATGCGTTCCAGGCGCTGGTTGATCTCTTCTTCGCTCCAGAAGAAGCTGGAGAAGTCCTGCACCCATTCGAAGTACGACACGGTCACGCCGCCGGCGTTGGCCAGCACGTCCGGCACCACGTAGACACCATGTTCGAACAGGATGTCGTCCGCTTCCGGGGTCGTGGGGCCGTTGGCGCCTTCCACCACGACTTTCGCGCGCACCTTGGGCGCGTTTTCAGCGGTGATCTGGCTTTCGAGCGCGGCGGGGATCAGGAATTCGGTTTCCAGCGTCCAGAATTCGTCCTTGTCCAGCGCCTGGCCGCCCGAAAAGCCGCCCACGCCGCCGTGTTGCGACACATGCGACAGCAGCTTGTGCACGTCCAGGCCTGCGGGGTTGTGCACGGTGCCGGTGTGATCCTGCGCGGCGATGACCTTGGCGCCGGCTTCATGGAACAGGCGGGCGGCGGTGCCACCCACGTTGCCAAAGCCTTGGACCACGACGCGCGACTTGGACACGTCGATGTTCAGGTCGCGGGCGGCTTCGCACGCAACGACGAACACGCCACGGCCGGTGGCTTCCACGCGGCCCAGGCTGCCGCCCAGCGCGATCGGCTTGCCGGTGACCACGCCGGTGGCGGTGGCGCCTTCGTTCATGGAGTAGGTGTCCATCATCCAGGCCATGGCCTGGGCGTTGGTGCCGACGTCGGGAGCGGGAATGTCTTTGGAGGGTCCGATGATGACGCCGATTTCGCTGGTGTAGCGGCGGGTCATGCGTTCGAGTTCGGAATGCGACAGCGTGCGCGGATCAACGCGGATACCGCCCTTGGCGCCACCATAAGGCAGGTTCACGGCGGCGTTCTTGACCGACATCCACGCGGCCAGCGCCATCACTTCGGACAAGGTCACGTCCTGGTGGAAACGCACACCGCCCTTGCCGGGGCCGCGCGACACGTTGTGCTGCACGCGATAGCCTTCGAAGTGCGCGATGGTGCCGTTGTCCAGTTCGATCGGCACATCGACGATGAGGGCGCGCTTCGGACGCTTCAGCGTCTCGACCCACCGACCCAAGGTGCCCAGGTACGGCGTGACCCGGTCGACTTGTTGCAGGTAATTACCCCAGGGGCCGAGGTCATCGGCATTCAGATAAGACGGCAAGGCATGGGTGGGCGTTTGAGACATGAGCATGATCTCCTGACAAAGTTGCGCCATTTTATCCACGAAAACCATAGCGTCCCTATTTAAAACCTAAATATTTTTAATAGGGACGCATTGCCGTTGTGGATACCGTACGGGTCACGAGCCTGGCTCGAAAACTGCCCTATCCTAAGCCGCCAATTCGCAAGCGTCCAGCCTCGGTCAACCGCAAGCCGCGGCCACCAAGGCTTGGCGGGCAAGCAATGAAAAAAGGGGCAGCCCCTTGCGAGAGCAGCCCCTTTTTAGCGATGCCGTTCCCGACATCGATGCTACGGCGCCATCAACTGCCATGCCAGCCGGGCCGCCGCCCGCGCGCCGTGGCCATCGACGTCGAAACGCGGACTGTATTCCGCCATGTCGGCCACGCGCAGCTTGCCGCTGGCCTTGACCCGCACCGCGATTTCTTCGACGACCGCCATCGGCACCCCATACGGCGCGGGCGCGGACACCCCGGGCATGACGGCTGCCGGCAGCACGTCCAGGTCGATCGTCAGATAGACGTGGCGCGCGCGTGCCAGCAAGGCGTCCACATTGGCCAGACGCGCGGCCAGATGGCGTTCCTGCATATCGCGGTCTTCGACCCACACGGCGCCCACCTCGGCAGCGCGCGCGTACAGGGCCGGCGTATTGGCCAGCCGCGAGACGCCCAGGCAGGCGTATTGCAGCGCCCGCCCCTGCGCTTCGCAGTAGCGCGCAATCTGGTCGAAGGGCGTACCGGAACTGCCCGGGCGCCCCGTGCGCAGGTCGAAATGCGCGTCCAGATTCAGGACCAGGACGGGTTCGGTATCGCCCTGGGCTTCCAGCCAGCGGGCCAGGCCCTGGAAACTGCCCCAGGCAATCTCGTGCCCACCGCCCAGCACCAGCGGACGAGCGCCCTGCTCCAGCAGCCCGGCCACCCGCAGGCCCAAGCGCTCCTGCGCGTCTTCCAGTTGGTCGCCTTGGCACACGACGTCGCCGGCATCAAGCAGCCGCTCAAAGCCATGGGCGGGCAAGCCGGCCATGAATTTGCGGATGCCCGCCGGGCCTTCCGCCGCGCCGACACGCCCCTGGTTGCGCGCCACGCCGGCGTCGCAGGCAAAGCCCAGCAAGACCGATTCGCCCTTGCCGGCCTGCCCGGCCTCGGCTTCAACGATGTGCGCCAGCCGACGCGTATCGCCCTGTTCGGCGCTGTCGTCGCGCGCCTTCCAAAGGCTTTTATCCACCTGTGGTGCATTCATGCCGCCGCCCCCTGGCTCAACACCGCTTGCAGGAACTCGCGGGTGCGCGCCTCGCGCGGTTGCGTGAAGATCACTTCGGGCGGCCCGGATTCCAGGATGACCCCGCCGTCCATCACCGCCACCACGTCGGCCACATCGCGCGCAAAACCCATTTCGTGCGTGACGACCATCATCGTCATGCCTTCGCGCGCCAGCAGCTTCATCACCTGCAACACCTCGCCCACCAGCTCAGGGTCCAGCGCCGAGGTCGGCTCATCGAACAGCATGACCTTCGGCTGCATCGCCAGCGCGCGCGCGATCGCCACGCGCTGCTTTTGACCGCCCGACAGGCTGGCCGGCATGGCCGCCATTTTCTGCGACAGCCCCACCTTTTTCAGCAGGTCTTCGGCCAGTGCATTGGCCTGGTCGCGCCCCATTCCACGCAGCGTGCGCGGGCCCACGGTGACGTTGTCCAGCACGGACAGGTGCGGAAACAGGTTGAAGCTCTGGAACACCATGCCCACCTGCATGCGCAGCTGGTTCAAGGCCGCTTCCGGCAACAACGTGCCGTTGTCCAGCAACGTCTGGCCACAGATGTCCACGGTGCCGGCTTCCGCCACTTCCAGGCCATTGCAGCAACGCAGCAAGGTGCTCTTGCCCGAGCCGCTGGGCCCGATCACGACCACCACCTGCGAAGGCAGCACATCGAAATCGATGCCCTTGAGCACGGCATGCTCGCCATAGGACTTTTCCAGGCCGCGTATGCGGATCATTTCCTGCGGATTGCCCAGCTGGTTCATTGCACCATCCCTCCGGCGCGCAGGTGTTGCTCGACCTTGCGCAAAATCAACATGGCGGCAGTCGTCAGGACCAGATAGATCAACGCCACCACCAGATACGTTTCAAGCGACCGATACGACACACTGATGATCTTCTGCCCTTCGTGCATCAGGTCGTGAATGGTCAGCAGCGACACCAGCGCCGAATTCTTGATCAGCGCGATGAACTCGTTGCCCAGGGGCGGAATCATGCGCACCACCGCTTGCGGCAGGATGATGATGCGCATCGCCTGGCCCGACGACATGCCCAGCGAACGCGCCGCTTCGGTCTGGCCACGGTCCACCGACTGGATGGCGCCGCGCACGATTTCCGACACGTACGCGCCTGAATACATACCCAGGCCCAAGACGCCGCACGCAAAGGCGGGCAAGGTCACGCCAAATTGCGGCAGGCCGAAGAACCAGATGAACAATTGGACCAGCAGCGGCGTTCCGCGAAAGAACAGCAGGTAGACGCTGCACAGGTTGTAGATGACGTAGCGCTTGGGGTTGAGCCGGCCGACGCCGACCAGCAGGCCCATGACGCAGCCCAGCAACAAGGCGCCGGCAGTTACCTCGATGGTAACTACCGCGCCCCGCATCAGGCTGTCGAAGTCGGCGAAGACGGGGGCGAATTCCAGATTCATTTCTTGGGCGCCTCGAACCACTTGTTCACGATGGCCTGATAGCTGCCGTCACCCTTGATCTTTTGCAACGCCGCGTTCAGTTCGCGGGTCAGCTCGGGCTTGCTCTTGGGCACGGCGATGCCGTAGTCCTCGGTCGTGATCTGGTCGCCCAGCACAGTCAGACCCGTGGTGCTTTGCGCGAACAGCTTGGCGGCCGGCTTGCCGGTCACGGCGGCATCGGCGCGGCCGATCTGCACCAGGTTGAACATTTCCTGGTTCTTTTCGACTTCCACGCGCTGCACGGACGGGAAGTGTTCTTTCAGGTAGTTGACCGACTTGGTGCCCACCTGCACCGACACCTTGCGGCCGTCCAGGTCCTTGAGCGTCTTGATGGGGCCGTCGGCCTTGGTCAGCACCACCAGGCCACCGGCGTAGTACGGGTCGGTGAAGTCGACCACCTTGCTGCGCTCGGGCGTGATGTAGATGGCGGACACGGCGATGTCGGCGCGCCCGGCTTGCAAGGCGGGGATCAGGCCCTTGAAATCGATGTCGATCCATTCGACCTTCTTGCCCATCGCGCCAGCCAGCGCTTCCACCAGCTCAATGTCGAAACCGGTGCGCTTGCCGTCTTTGACGAACTCCATCGGCGGGAAGGTTGCGTCGGTGACGGCGCGGATGGTTTCCTGGGCGTGCGCCGGGCCGGCGCTCCAGGCGAGGCCCAGCGTCAGGGCGGCGGTCAGCAATGTGCGGCGAGTGGTCATGGTCAGTCCTATGCGTGAGGGTACGGCGATGAGTACGGCAAGGTGATGCGACTAGGGAATCGGAAAATTCAAATGAGAATGGGCGGCACGCGCCAGAGGCGAGCCTTCAATGCGTTTTCAGGCGTTCGGAAATGCGGCGCGCGGCCGCGACGGTCATGGCGATCAGCGCGTCCGGCTGCTGGGCCGCGCGCGTGGAAGGCGCCATCAAGGTGATCGAGGCCACAGCCTGGTTGGGCCGCTGGAAGATCGGGACGCTGACGCCCCACACGCCGGCGTCGACCTCGCTATCGGTCACGGCGTAACCCTGTTCGCGTATGCGCTCAAGTTCGTCGGTCAGGCGGCCTGCATCCACGCCGGCTTCGTCGGCCAGATAGGCCAGAGCGGCCTGCAAGCGGCCCAGCGGCATGAACGCCAGCAAAGATTTGGCCGAAGCGCCACGCGCCAGCGGCAGGCCGCGCCCCTTGGTGAACGAACAGCGCAGCGGGTGTTGGCTTTCGACCATGTCCAGGCACACGGCCTGGTCTTTGACGGCCACCAGCAAGCCGATGGTTTCGCCGGATGCAGCCGCCAGCGCAGCCATGTCGGGCTGCGCTTCATGGATCAGGAAGGAAGACTGGTCAAAGCCCCATGCCAGCTGGACGCAGAGCGGTCCCGGGCCGTATTCCCCTTCGTGCTCGGCCACGAAGCCCCAGCGCTTGAGCAGGGCCACCTGGCGATAGAGCGTGCTTTGAGCCAGGCCGGTTTTCTCTGCCAATGCGGCGATCGTAAGCGGGCCATCGTGCCGGGCCAGCGTGGCCAACACGTACAGGACGCGATCCGCGCCAGCCCCTACCGAGGGTTCAGACATCAAACTCAGCTCCAAGCAATATGGAGCGGAGATTATCAACTTTCGATTAATTCACTGCCTTTCATTCCCGAATACTGAGAATTTACAGGGAAAACCCCGAATTTCAGACGAAAAAAAGCGCCCGAAGGCGCCAAACCGTCCGACATTACCGGCGAACGGCGTCGGACGATATCCGGTCGCGGCCCGAGCCGCGCTCAGACCCGATTGGCGGTCGACCCCAGGATGCGTTCGGCACAGCGGGCCCAGTACAGCAGCCGCGCGTCCTCCTTGACGAAGCCGACCATCTGGAATCCCAGCGGCAGGCCGTGTGGCCCGCGCGCCACCGGCAACGTGATCGACGGATTGTGCAAAAGCGACCAGATGCGGATGAACGCCGAGCTGCCGGTGCTGCTGGCAGGCGGCGCTTCGCCCAGCGTGGACGGCATGACGACGGCGTCGACCTCGCGCGCCGCGTCATAAAAGGCACGGCGGCAAGCATCGGCCGCGTCCAGGGCGCCGGCATAGTCGGCGGCCGACACCCCCTCGCCCATCGTCAGGTAGTCGATCAGCCCCGGATCGCACAACGCGGCGTGATCGCGCTTGATCGCCGCATACTCGCGAGCCAGATCGTAGGCCATGATGACGTCCTGCGCCTCGCCCATCGTGTCGAACGCTGCGGGCATGGCCAATTCCTTCACCGTCACGCCCGCCGTGGACAAGGCCCGCAGATTCGCCTCGAAGCTCTCTCGCATGCAGGGTTCGGCGTCGGCCCAGTCCTTGGGTCGCCACACGCCCGCCCGGAAATCGGTCCGCAGCGGCAGCGTGGCGTCGTAACGCGGGTCTCCCGTGAAGGCGCGCATGAACAGCGCCGCGTCGTCCACGCTGCGCGCGATCGGGCCGATCACGTCCAGCACACGTGAATAACGCCGGATGCCGACGTACGGAATCGCATCCAGCGTGGGCTTGAACCCCACCGCGCCGCAAAAGGCGGATGGCCGCAGGATGGACCCCGCGGTCTGCGTGCCGATGGACAGCGGCGTCATGAAGTCGGCGACGGCGGCGGCCGAACCTGCGGAGGATGCGGCGGGAGTACGGCTCAAATCGTGCGGATTGCGAGCGGGTCCGGGCAGCATGATGGCGTGCCGCGATACCGTGTTCTTGCCCAGGACGTTAAAGCCCAGCGCATGCGCCTGCGTCACGACCGGTGCGTCCGCGTCGGGCTGGCGGCCAGGAAAAATCTCGGGGTCGCCCAGTTCCGTGGGCATGTCGGCGGTGTCGATGGTGTCTTTGATGCCCAGCGGCACCCCGTCCAGCAAGCGCCGTCGGCCATGGCGGTCCCATTCGCGGGCCCGCGCCAGCGCGCCGTCGGCATCGACGCGCACCCAGGCTTTGACGTCGGCGTTGCGCTCCTCGATCCGGTCCAGGCAGGCGCGCGCCCAGGCCTCGCAAGTCAGGCTGCCCTGCGCAAGCGCCGCCAAGCCCTCGGTCGCGGTCAAGGCGGCGATGGCGTCGGGCGCGGGGCGGCGCACGGCGGACGCCGGGCGGTCAATCGTGTCGGAAGTAGGCAAGGTACGGCTCCAGGATGAAGAGACAGGGTCGCGGGCTGAGACAGCTCCGCCCTCGGACAGGATTACGAAACAGGGCAGCGCCGCCGTCGGAAGGGGTTGCCGGCCAGGGCCTGCCCTCGGGAAGAGTCGGGGACCGAGGCAGCGCCGCCCTCAAGCAGACGGGCGCTCGCCAGACGAATGGCCGCCCCGCCCGATGTACAGATCGCTCATGTGCTGATTGGCCAGCAGCGCCTGCCCGGTGTCGGTCAGCACGATCCGGCCCGAGTCCAGGATGTAGCCCCGGTCGCTGAACGCGAGCGCCTGGCGCGCGCGCTGCTCCACCATCAGCACGGCCACGCCGATCTGCGGCAATCGGCGCACCTCGGCGAACACCTGCTCGGTCAGCGCCGGTGACAAGGCAGCCGAGGGCTCATCCAGCACCATCAGGCGGGGCGAAGACATCAGCGCCCGCGCGAAAGCCAGTTGCTGACGCTCGCCGCCCGACAGGTTTTCAGCGTGTGTCCTGCGGCGTCCGGCCAGGGCCGGGAACAGGTCGAACATGTCCCGGATACGCTGATCGCGCCCTTGCACGTGCTCCACCACCTGAAGGTTCTCCAGCACGGTCAGCGCGCCGAACACATTGCGCACCTGGGGCACATACGAGATGCCGATGCGCACGCGTTCCTCGACGGGCAGCGCCAGCAGGTCCCGGCCGTCGAACGCCATCGTGCCGGCGATGCGCGGCAACAGCCCCATCACCGCCTTGACCAGCGTGGACTTGCCCGCGCCGTTGGTGCCGGCGATGGTGACGATCTCGTTGGCCGCAACGGTCATGTCGATGCCGCTGACGATGTCCACTTCGGCATAGCCGCCGGACAAGCCGTTCATGACGAGCAGACTCATATCACCCCTCCCATGTAGGCTTCGCGCACGCTCTCGTTGGCCAGCACCGCTTCAGGCGCGCCCTCCGCGATGACCCGCCCCCGATCCATCACATACATGCGGGGCACGATCCGCGCCAGCTCGTCCAGGTTGTGTTCGATGATTGCGACCGTCAGGCCGCGCTGGTTCAGTTCCACGATGCGCGCCGACAGCTCCTCGATCAGCACGGGGTTCACGCCGGCAAAGGGCTCATCAAGCAAGATGCAGCGCGGCTCCAGCATCAGCAGCCGGCCCAGTTCCAACAGCTTTTTCTGGCCGCCCGACAGCTTGCCGGCCGGCTCATCCGCCACCCGCGACAGGTTCAGGAACGCCAGCAGCTCATGCACGCGTTCCGCGTTGCGCGCCTCTTCACGGGCGACTTCGCCGCGCGCGAAGACCAGCGCCGCCAGCTTTTCACCGCGCTGGTCGGGCGCGGCCGCCATCATGTTGTCGAACACGGTCAACTGGCTGAACTCGCGCGGCACCTGGAACGTGCGCGCCAGGCCCCGGCGCACGCGTTGATGCACGGCCACGCCGGTAATGTCCTCGTCGGCGAAGCGCACGCACCCCGAGGTCGGCGGGATGTATCCCGTGACCACTGAGAACAGCGTGCTCTTGCCCGCGCCGTTGGTGCCGATCACCCCGACCAGCTCGCCCTTGCGGACTTCGACCGTGACGTCGTCCAGCGCCTTGAAGCCGCCGAAGCTGGCGCTCAGGCCCGTGATGGAAAGCAGCGTCATGCCTTTCTCCTGCGAGTCGAGGTATTGCCAAACAGGCCCTGCGGCCGATACAGCACCACACAGATGAGCGCGATGCCGATGATGCCGATCCGTACGCTGGCCATCTGCACTTCCGAGATGCCTCCTACGAAGTCCCGCACGAAGCGCGAGCCTTCCAGGAAACCGACCAGCAGCACCGTGCCGGCCACGACCCCGCTCAGGCGTCCGACGCCGCCCAGGATGATGGCGATCCAGATATAGAAGGTGATCAGCGGTACGAACTGCTCGGGGCTGATGAAGGTCAGGTAGTGCGCCTGGAACGCGCCAGCCAGCCCGGCCAGCCCCGCCCCCAGCATCAGCGACCGCGTCTTGAACTTGGCCGGATCCTTGCCCAGGGCGCGAACGGCGACTTCGTTGTCGCGCACCGCTTCGATGACGCGGCCAAAGGGGCTGCGGATCACCAGATGGATCAGCAGCAACGCGCCCGCATTCACGGCAAGCAGCACCACCATGATCCACAGGTCCACGGTTTGCGGCGACGCCCAGCCGGCGAACAGCCGCGGGATGCCTGGCAGGCCGTGCATTCCGCGCGTCAGCCATTCCTCGGTCTGCAGGATCATGCGCACGGATTCCGAGAAACCCAGGGTCACGATGGCCAGGTAGTCGCTGCCCAGCCGCAACGCGATCATGCCCAGCGGATAGGCCGCCAAGGCCGCGAACGCGGCGGCCGCCACCATGGACACGGGCACCGGCACGCCTTTGAGCGACAGCAGCGCCGACGTGTATGCGCCGATCGCGAAAAAGCCGACATGGCCGAAGTTGATCAAGCCGGTGAACCCGTAGTGCAGCGACAGGCCGAAGGCCAGCAGCATGTAGATCAGGATCCCGATGGCGATTGCAATCAGATAGGCTTCCATGATGTCACCTCGCCGCCATCGGCCGGCCGAAAATACCCTGGGGACGCAGCAGCAGCACGCACAGCAGCACCGCGAACGCGAAGACGATCTTGTAGGCCGGCCCCACCACCAGGCTGGCAACCTCCTGCGCAATGCTGAACACCATGATCCCGACGATGGCGCCCACCGGATTGCCGATCCCGCCCAGGATCACCGCCGCGAACATGGGCATCAGCAATTCCCAGCCCAGCTCGGGAATCACCACCGCTTTTACCCCCAGCAGCACGCCGCCCAGGCCGCAGTAGGCCCCGGCGATGCTCCACAGCGTGACCATGACGCGTCGCCCGCGAATGCCGCTGGCCGCCGCCAGTTCCGGGTTGTCGGCCACGGCCCGCATGCGCCGCCCGGTGGGCGTCATGTGCATCAAGGCAAAGACCAGCGCCAAGGCCGCCACGGCGATGCCCACGATGTAGACGTCGGTGGGCAGGATCCGCACGCCGCCGAAATTCCACGCCCGGGTCAGCGGCAGGTCGAAGGTGTATTGGTCTTGCCCGGCGAAGAAGGTGATCGTGCTGCGCAAGGCGAACGCGACGCCGATCGAGGCGATCAGCCGCGACACGTTGGAGCGAGACTCCAGCGGCCGGAACACCCAGGCATAAAAGAAAAGGCTGACGGCGGTGGTCGCCGCGACAGCGGCCAGGCCGCCCGCCAGCATGGACCCGCCAGCCAGCGCCTGGGTGAAAACGGCCGCATAGGCTCCCAGCGTCATGTAGTCGCCGCTGGCGGCGTTGGGAAAGCGGGCGATGCCGAACACCAGCGTAATCGCCAGTGCCGGCAAGGCCAGCAGCATCCCGATCACAACGCCGTTGATGCCGGCGTTGATGACGGTGATTGCATCCATCTTATGTTCCCCTTGGAATGTCCGTCAGACCTTGCCGGCGATGACTTCGTTAAGCACCAGCTTGCCGTCGCGGATGTCGAACACGCCGAAATCGGGCACGGTCTCGCCTTGTTTGCCGAAGTCCAGCCGCGACGATGCACCGTCGTAGTCCACCGGCTTGCCGGCGCGCAACAACGCTTGCCCCTGGGCGAAGCCGCTGACTTTCTCGCCGCCGCCTTCCGCCGTCACCGCGCGGATCTTGCCGTTGATGGCCGCGACGTCCGCCTGGGCGCCCGCCGCCTCGATGGCCAGCGCCAGCGTGATCACCATGTCATAGGACTGGGACGCGAAAATGTCCGGCTCGCGCTTCGTGCGCTTGCGGAATTCGGTGGCGAAGCGCTTGTACGCGGCATGTTCGTGCGCGGCGACGTTCGAGATCGAAATGATCCCTTCCGTCGCCTCTTTGCCCAGCGCCTTGACCAGGTCTTCATTGGCGGTCCAGCCCGGCATGATGAATTTGCAGTCCTGCCCGGTCTGGAACCATTCCTTCAGGATGATGGTGGCGTCGGGCCGGTAGGCGCTCAGTGAAATCACATCGGGCTTGGACGCCAGCACCTTGTTCAGTTCGGTGCGGTAGCTGGTCTGGTTAGGCTCGTAGACCGTGAACGCGCTGACGTCGCCGCCCTTCTCCCGCCACGCATCCCGAAAGTAGTTGGCCTGCCCGACAAAGGTGGAATTGTTGAATGCCATCACCGCCGGCCGCTTGAAGCCGCGCTGGCGCGCCACTTCGGCGAACGCGCGGCCGAAGACGGCATTGGACGCCTGGAACATCCACGCCAGCCCCTGCTTGTTCTCCGTCAACATCTCGGGCGCGCCGCAGGTGTTCATGGTGATGAGCCCCGCCGCGTTGGTGATCGGCATGGCGGCCAGCCCCACCGACGATGGCCAGATGCCCACCACCGCTTCGACCTTGTTGATCTCGATCAGCTTTTTCACCGCCAACACGGCCGCATCGGGCTTGGTCTGGTCGTCTTCGGCGTACAGCTGTATCTGCCGGCCCGCCGCGCCGCCCGCGGCATTGACTTCCGCAATGGCGATCTTGATGGCCTCCAGCATCGCGGGGCCGTATGGCCCGCCGACGCCCGTGATGGAATTGAGCGCGCCCAGCCGAAACGGCGGGGCTGCCTGGGCCTGCGCCCAGGCCAGGCCGGGCATCGCGCCTGCGGTGGCCAGCGCGGCGCTGGCGGCGAGGAAATCGCGTCGGGATAGATGAGTAGGCTGCGTCATGAAGGTTCCTTGCGGCGTGAACATCGTTGTTCAACTTCGAATAGCCGCCGGCGCTTGCCACGCCGGCGTCCCCTTGGTGCTTGGATGCGACTTCGGTACTGCCTGTTGCGGGTGTCCGGGCTAGGCGATCACTCCCCGTGCGCGCATGCCCGCGATTCTGTCTTCGGGCACGCCGAAGCGCCGCAGCACATCGTCGGTGTGTTGGCCCATCAGCGGCGCGGCGGTGCGCAAGGCGCCCGGCGTCCGCGAGAATTTGGTGGGAATGCCGATGGTCTTCATTGCGCCCAGCGTGGGGTGCTCCAGTTCCTGCACCATGCCGCGCGCCAGGTAGTGCGGATCTTGCATCGCTTGACCAAAATCGTTGATGGGCCCGCAAGGCACCGACGCCCGCTCGCAACGCGCGATCCATTCCGAGGCGTCCGCGCGAGCGAACTCGGCTTCAAGAATGGGCTCGAGCTCGGCGATATTGGCCAGGCGGTCGGAGTTGGTCACGAAGCGCGGGTCGGTGATCAGTTCGGGGCGCTCCAGCACATCGGCGCACAGGCGTTCCCAGGTGCGTTGATTGGCCGCGCCAATCATGATGAAGCCCATGCGGGTGCCGAACGCCTGATACGGCGCGGACACCCGGTGGCGGCTGCCCGTGCCTTCAGGCACGGTGCCGTCGGCGAAGTACGCGGCGGCCTCCCACACGAACCAGGGCAAACCGCATTCGGCCAGGGCGATATCGATATGCTGGCCTTCGCCCGTCTTCATCTGATGGATGCAGGCGGCCAGGATGGCGTAGACCGCCGTCAGCCCCGCGCCCACGTCATAGATGGCGATGCCGGACTTCAGCGGCCGTCCGCCCGGCTCGCCCGTCATGCTCATGATGCCGCTCATGCCTTGCGCCACCAGATCGAAGCCGCCCTTGCCCGCATAAGGCCCGGACTGGCCGTAGCCGGAAATCGAGCAATACACCAGGCGCGGATTGATCCGCGAAAGCGTCTCGTAGTCCACGCCCAGCGACCGGGTCACGCCCACGCGGTAGTTCTCGACGACCACGTCTGCCCAGCGCGCCAAGTCATACAGCACCTCGCGCGCCTCGGGGTCCTTCAGGTTCAGCGCAATGCCCTGCTTGTTGCGGTTGATCTGGGCAAAGCAGGTGGACTCCCCATTTACGTAGGGGCCCATCTCGCGGGAATCGTCGCCGGTGCCGGTCTTTTCGACCTTGATGACCTCGGCGCCCAGGTCGGCCAGCACCATCGTGCAATATGGGCCGGCCATGATCTGGGACAGATCCAGGATCTTGATGCCGGCCAAGGGGGATGCAGCTTGAGTCATGTCGGATCCGTCTCGGGTCGATGGCCGGTCAGCGGCCGGTGAATTCGGGAACCTGCTTGCGGGCGAACGCCTCGCGTCCGCGCCGGTAATCTTCGGTGCCAAAGCAGGCGTAGGCTTCGCGGCGTTCGGCGTCGGTCAGCGCTTGACCTGCGCGCAACTGGCCAACGAAGCGCTTGTGCCAGCGGTTCACCAGCGGCGCGGCGGCGGCGATGCGGCGGGCCGCGGCATAGGCCTGATCGACAACTTGCTCGTCATCCACCACGCGGCTCAACAGGCCTTTGGCCATGGCTTCCTCGGCGCCGAAAACATGGCCTTCCAAGAGGATCTCCAGCGCATGCGTGGCGCCGATGACCGCAATCAGGTCCGCCAATTCCTGGTGGTCAACGGTCAGGCCGATGCGATTGACGGGGATGCCGTAGCGGCTGCCGCGTCCGGCGATCCGGATGTCGCACATGGCCGCCAATTCGAGTCCGCCCCCCACGCACACGCCTTCGATGCAGGCCAGCGTCGGATGGCGCAGATGCTTGAGCCGGTCCGTCATCGCCAGCGTGAAGGCGGCGTACTCCGCCGCCTGCGCCGGGCCGTCGCGGTCGTCGGCAAAGCCCCCGATGTCGCTGCCGGCGCAAAACGCGCCGCCCGCGCCGCGCAGCACGACGCAGCGCACCGCGTCATCGGCATCCAGCTCGCCCATGATCCGACCGAAATCCCGGTACATGTCCAGGGTGAAGGCGTTGCGCTTGGCAGGACGATTCATCAGCACGGTTGCCACGCCGTCGGGCTCGCGGGCGAGGTCGATGCTCATGCCTGCCCCTCCAGCCGCAGATCGGTGCCTTGCAGCACCACGCGGCCGTCCAGCTCCAGCGTGGCGTCCGTGACGATGGTGTCGTAATGCGCCGCCGCCTTGACCGTGCCGCCGATATACGCGCTGGTGCCCAGGGCCAGCTGAATCGACCCGTAGACGGACTCGTCCGACAGCATCGTGCCATCCAGTTGGCAGCGCGGGTTCATGCCGACGCCCAGTTCACCCAGGTTGTAGACGAGCGGGTCGTTGAAGCTGGCCAAGAGGTCGCGGAACTGCCGGGCCACCGCGCCGCCTTCGATCGCCACGGCCATTCCTTTTTCGATATGGATGCGCACCGGCTCATCGCGGATCAGCGATACGCCGGGAATGCTGGCGTTCACTACGATCACCCCCTCGGCCGTCCCTTCCACCGGCGCCAGGCTGGATTCCAGGCAATACCCGGCTGAAATATCGGTCGTATTGGCGAAACCGTGCAGCGCCCTGCCCTGGCGGCCGGCGATGCTCATCGTGACGTCGGTGCCCAGCGCGGTCGTGACCCGGGCCGTGTTCGCCTGTGTCAGCGCATCGGCCAGGCCCTCGATCTGCGGACGCAGCGCGTCGAAGTCGGCCTCCCAGCCCTCGGCCAGGAAGAAATCGGCCTGATGCGATTCCGGTAGGACGATGACCCCCACGCCGGCCCGGGTCGCCTGCTGGCGTGCATCCGTGTGGGCGGCATTGGCGCGGGTCAGCGCAATCACCAGGTCCGCGGCCTGCATGGCCTGCGCGACCACGGGCGAAAACTGGCGGCCATGGCGCGTGGATCCGGCGATCTGCAGCAGGTTCAATCCCGCGCCCGCCTCGTCCACGGCGATGGCCAGCGGCTCGACATTGTGGTCCGTGTGCAGGTCGTACAGCACCAGCACTTCCATGCCGGGACGGGCCGCGCCCAGCTGGCTGACGACTTTGCGGGCGTTCTTCAATTTCAGCAATGTGTGCATGCAATACCCCTTATGCCGCGTGCGGCGCGTGGTGGTCGGCCGCTTGCTGGGCATCGGCGACAGCACGCTCAAGAATGTCCAGCCCGCGCGCCAATTCATCGTCGGTAATGCACAGGGGCGCCAGGAAACGGATGACGTTGCCGTAAAAGCCCGCCTTCACCAGGATCAGTCCGCCCTGGTAGGCCGCCTGCACGATCTGCGCCGCCAGGTCGCCGGCCGGCTCGTGTCCGCGCTTGTCCTTGACCACCTCAAAGGCCACCATGGCGCCCAGCCCCCGCACATCGCCCACGATGCCGAAGCGTCCCGCCCAGGCGTCGAAGCGTTCACGCACCCGGGCGCCGACGTCGCGGGCGCGCGCCGGATAGTCTTCGCGACGCATGACCGCGATGGTCGCCAGCGCGGCGGCGCACGCCAGCGGGTTGCCGCCATAGGTGCCGCCCAACCCGCCCACCTTGGGTGCATCCATCAGGTCGGCCCGGCCCACCAGCGCGGCGATGGGCAGGCCGCCGCCCATGGACTTGGCCAAGGTGTACAGGTCGGCTTCGATACCGGCATGCGCGGTGGCGAACCATTGCCCGGTGCGGCAAAAGCCCGATTGGATCTCGTCGGCGATCAGCACGATGCCGTGCTGCGTGCAGTACTTGCGCAGCGCTTGCAGGAATGCCGGCGGCGCGTCGTGAAAACCGCCCTCGCCCTGGATCGGCTCGATGATCACCGCCGCCAGCTGCTCGGGCGTGATCTCGGTTTCGACCAGCCGGCGAAATTCGTCGAACGCCTGTTGGGCGCATTCGGCCTCGTTCAAGCCCGAGCGATAGCGCACGGGGAATGGCGCGCGGTAGACCTCGGCGGCAAAGGGGCCGAAGCCGGTCTTGTAGGCCGGGGCCTTCGCCGTCAGGGACAGCGCCATATAGGTGCGGCCATGAAAGGCGTTTTCGAAGGCGACCACCGCTTGCCGCCCCGTCGCGCGGCGCGCCACCTTGATGGCGTTTTCCACCGCTTCCGCGCCCGTCGTCTGCAACATGGCCTTCTTGGGCCAATTGCCCGGCACCAGGTCGATCAGCGCTTCGGCCAATTCGATGTATTCCGGGTACATGACGATGTTGAAGCAGGTGTGCAGATAGCGTTCGGCCTGCGCCTGGACCGCCGCGACCACCTCGGGATGGGCATGCCCCACGTTCAGGGTGCCGATGCCGCCGGCGAAGTCGATGAAGGTATTGCCGTCCAGGTCCGTCAGCGTCGCGCCCCCGGCGCGTTGCGCAAAGACTGGCGGGCCGTTGGCCACGCCCAGCGCCACGGCGGCATTGCGCCGCTGCAGATAGGCCTGGCAATGCGGGCCAGGAAGTTGAGATAACTGCACGGCGTCTTTCATTGCCCTGGGCTCCTTGGATGCGTGGGTAAGCCGACGAAGTGAGGCCACTATATTCTTGTGCGTTTTATTGTGTCAACGATGATTTACAATTTAGCATTCTTGATTGTGCACAATCTTGAGTTCAAAATAATGATATGCTTTGCCGCGAGTCAATCCAGGTGCCTACATGCCCACTAAACGCGCCAATCCCCCCTCGGACGCCGTCACGACTGAACAGCGCAAGGCGGCCTCGACCCACGAAGTCATTCTTGACCTGCGCGAACGCATCGCCTCGCAAGCCTTGCTGCCGGGTACCCGCGTACCCGAAGAGGATCTGGCGCGCGCCTACGACATTCCGCGCGCCAAGGCGCGCGAGGTGCTGGCCACGCTGGAAGACCGCGCGCTGGTGGAACGGGTGCCCAACAAAGGCGCGGTCGTCGCGCTGGTAGACATGGAGACCACGTACCGCCTCTACCAGGTGCGCGAGGCGCTGGACGGGCTGGCCGTGCGGCTGGCGATCGCCAATGCGACGCCCGCCGATTGGGAAGCCATGCAGGCCCTGCTGGGCGAGCCCTTCGAACAAAGCCTGAAAAATGGCGACATCGAAGCCCACGTGGCCGCCATCGAACAATTCCGCAATCACGTCAAAAACCTGGCGGGCAACCCCGTCCTCAGCGACATGATTGAACGCATCTACGACCGCACGCGCGTGTCGATGCGCCGGGTGGCGTTGCTGCCTGGCCGTTCAGAGATGGGAATCAAGCAGTACCGCGCCCTGCTGGACGCGATGGTGCGCGGCGATGCCGACGAAGCCGAGCGCTGCGTGCGCGAATTGAACGCCAGCGCCCGCGAATATATCGAGCGCTACAAGAACTACGTCATCTGAGCGGTGACGTGATCGGCGGCGTGGCGGGCCGGGCCAGCCCCGGCTAGCGGCCCCGCCGCGTCTGCGGACCTCAGGGCGAGGCCGGCGTGTCGTAATTATTCAGCCGCACACCCGACACGCCGCCCACGTTGGGGGCTGCCGACGGTGCTGCGGTTGCAGGTGCCGACGCTGCGGCCGGCGCAGGCTGCGCCTGGGGCGTTGCCACCGGGGCAGCGGCTTGTTCGGGCGCCGGCGCCGTTTCCGCGCCCTCGGGCGCCGGGTTGGCGGCGCGGCGGGCGCGCTTGGCGTCGTCCGCCTTCGCCACCATTGCCGTCAGTTCCGTCGCCAGCGACGCCGACTTGCCATTGCGGGCCCAGTCGGCCGCGCTTTGCCCTGTCAGGTCGCGCGTCGTCACATCGGCGCCCGCTTTCAGCAGCAGATCCACCATTTCCTTGCTGCCGCCCAGCGCCGCCATCATCAGCGGCGTCTCGCCGCCTGGCGCCGGGGCATTGACCATGGCCTTCTTGGACAACAGCAGGCGCGCCATTTCCATCTGCCCCTTGGAAGCCGCGTAGTGCAACGGCGTCCAACCCAGGCGGTTGACTTCGGCTCCACGCGCGATCAGCTTTTTCGCCCGCTCGGTCTGGCCGGCAATCGCCAGATACATCAGCGGCGTCTCGCCCGCCGGATTCTCGGCATTCACGTCTGTGCGCTTGTCTGCGGCGATCACGTCGAACACCTTCCAGGCGCCATCGACCACCGCGCGCATCAACGCAGGCTGGCCGTTCTTGTATCGCACATTGGGATCGGAGCCGTGAGCCAGCAGATCTTTGACGTCGTCGGGATAGTCATTGGCGACATAGACCCACCAGTCGCCCGGGTTGGCGGCGTGCGCCAGCGGCGCGGCCAATCCGACGGCAAGCGCCAGCAGCGCTCCCCGGCAATGCGACAACAGGACGTGACGGGCGGTCGATACGTGGGCGGTCATGGCTATCCTAGAAATCACATTAAATAATTGGGTTTAACTTATTTATTTATCTTATTGAAAAGACGGAAGAAATTATCCGTAGAGGCCTTCGCCACTTCCGCTACCGTGATGCCCCGCAGATCGGCGATCTTCTCGGCCACGTGGATCACCTTGGACGGATCGTTGAGCTTGCCGCGATACGGCACGGGCGCCAGATACGGCGAATCCGTTTCGATCAGCAGGCGGTCCAGCGGCACCTTGGCAGCGACTTCATGCACGATCTGGGCATTCTTGAACGTGACGATGCCCGACAGCGAAATATAGAAATTCTGGTCCAGCGCGGCCTGGGCCACTTCCCAGGTTTCGGTGAAACAGTGCATCACCCCGCCCACTTCAGCCGCCTTTTCTTCCTTCAGCATGCGCACGGTGTCCTCAGCGGACGAACGCGTGTGCACGATCAGCGGCAGGCCCGTATCGCGCGCGGCGCGGATATGGCGGCGAAAGCGTTCGCGCTGCCAATCCAGCGGCTCGGACAAACGGTAGTAATCCAGGCCCGTCTCGCCAATGGCGACCACCTTGGGATGCTGGGACAAACGCGCCAGCTCTTCGGGCGAGGGATCGGGGGTGTCTTCGTAATCGGGATGCACGCCCACCGATGCCCACAGGTTGGGCTGCGGTTCGACCAGCGACATCAGCCCCGGCCATTCGGGCATGTTGACGCTGACCACCAGCGCGTGGCTGACCTGGTTGGCGGCCATGCGCTCAAGAATGGCCGGCAGATCGGCGGCCAGTTCAGGAAAATTCAGATGACAGTGCGAATCGACGTACATGATGTGACTACATAAAGTGATTGCGGCGCTTGGCCTGCGACAGGCAAAACGCCGCTGAATCAGAGACTTACGCCTGGCAGGATAGCACCACGCGTTGCAGGGTGGCGTGCGCGAACAGCTTGGCGTTCAGGGGGTGGGTGGCCAGCGCCCGCTGCCGCGTCAGCCAGCGCGCCGCCTCGGCCACGCGGGCCGTGTTCATGCGCGCGGCCACCTGGGCTACGCCAGCTGCCAAGGCTGGAAAGTAGCGCACGGGCGCGCCGGCGCTGGCCAGCATCAGATCCGTGTACAGGCGCTGCAAGGCGTCGATCCACTCGGTGGCGGGCACTTTTTCCAGCGTTTCCGCCATCGTGCCCACATCGGGCGCCTGCCCTTGCGCCAAGGGGTTGATCAGCTGCGACAGCCACGGCGGGCAAGGCGTGTCGCCCGCCTGCGCCAGCCGCAACGCGGCCAATGGCGCGCCCCCGGCGGCGGCCAGCCATTCGCGCGCGGGCTCCACGTTTTGTGCGCGCAGCCACTGCAACGCGGTATCCGGGTCCGGCGCGGGCAGCGGCAAACGGCGGCAGCGTGACACCAGCGTGGGCAACAGGCGGTCGGGCGCGTCCGCCACCAGCAGGAAAACGGTATGCGGCGGGGGTTCTTCCAGCACCTTGAGCAAGGCGTTGGACGACACCACGTTCAGCGCGTGTGCCGGGTAAAGCAGCGCCACGCGCCATCCGCCCCGATGCGTGGCGGTGTTGAACCAGGATTCCAGCGCGCGGATCTGGTCGATGCGGATTTCCTTGGACGGCGCGCGTTTGGCCGCGCCGGAGGCGGGTTCCGCGTCGTCGGCGGCCTCGGCGGCGTCCGCCCCCTCTTCTACCGCGATGGCTTCGGGGCGGATCCGGCGCAGGTCGGGATGGTTACCGCTGGCGAACCAGGCGCAGGCCGCGCAATGCCCGCACGCCAGGCCGTTATCGGGCGTTTCGCAGAGCAGGCTGGCGGCGGCGGCAATCGCAAAATCCAGTTTGCCGATGCCGGCCAGCCCGTGCACCAGCCAGGCGTGCGCGAAGCGGTCGCGGTTGCCCAGCCAGGCACGCGCCGTTTCCATCTGCCAGGGCAGGAACTGGGGCGCGCTCATGACGCGTCGACCAGCAGCGCCCGCAAGCCGGCTTCGAGTTCCGTGCGGATCTGGGCGATGGATTGGGTGGAATCAATGATGTGGATGCGGCCCGGATCGGCCTTGGCCCGTGCGTGGTACGCGGTCCGGGTGCGTTCGAAGAAGGCGGCGCCTTCGCGCTCGAAGCGGTCGGGCTCGCGGGCGTCGGCAAGGCGGGCGCGCGCCACTTCCAGCGGCACGTCGAACAGCCAGGTGCGGTCGGGCTGCCCCGCGTGCATCCAGCGTTCAAGCACTGCCACCCTTTCCGCGCCCAGCTCGCGCCCGCCGCCCTGATATGCGTAGGTCGCATCGGTGTAGCGGTCGCACACGACCCAGGCGCCGCGCGCCAGGGCGGGCTCGATCACCTGCCGCACGTGTTCGCAGCGGGCCGCGAACATCAGCAGGGTTTCGGTATCCAGGCCCATCTGATCGGTCAGCACCAGCGCGCGCAGCTTTTCGCCCAGGGGCGTGCCGCCGGGTTCGCGGGTGGACACCACTTCGCGTCCGTTGCTGCGCAGGAAGTCCGCGATCCAGTCGGTATGCGTGCTTTTGCCGGCACCGTCCACGCCCTCAAGCGTAATGAAGCGTCCGCGTGAGGTCATTGGTCTTGTCCTTGTGGGGTGTCAGGTTCGGAATCCGGGTCTGCATCGGTCGTCACGCCGGGCGCGGTGACCGGCGCGGTGGCGGCCGGTGTAGCGGGTGTAGCGGGCGTCGGGGCGGGCGCGGGGCGCGCACTCTGGCCCAGGATGTAGCGCGACACGTTGCGATTATGCCCAGAGAGATTCTCGGCGAATTCGCTGGTGCCATTGCCGCGCGACACGAAGAACAGGTATTTGTGTTGTTCGGGCTGCACGGCCGCCAGCAGCGCCGCGCGCCCCGCCGCCGCGATGGGCGTGGGCGGCAAGCCGGGCCGCGTGTACGTGTTCCAGGGCGTGTCGGTTTGCAGGTCGCGCTTGCGGATGCGGCCTTGGTAGTTTTCACCCATGCCGTAGATCACGGTGGGGTCCGTTTGCAGCAGCATGCCGATCTTCAAGCGGTTCGTGAACACACCAGACACGCGACGGCGATCCGGCCCGTGCCCCGTTTCCTTTTCGATGATGGACGCCAGCACCAGCGCTTCGTAAGGCGTTGCGACGGGCAGGTCGGCCTGGCGCTTGGCCCAGGTGTCTTGCAGGATGCGCTGGCCTTCCTGATAGGCGCGGCGCAGCAGGTCGTAGTCGGTGCTGCCCGGCGTGAATATGTAGGTGTCCGGGAAGAACAGCCCTTCGGGATGCTTGATGTCGGAACCCAGGCGCTCCATCAGTTCTTCGTCGCTGACGTCGCCCAGCGTCTGCTTGACGTCGGGATTCTCGCGCAGCGCCTGGCGGATCTGGCGGAACGTCCAGCCCTCAAGAAAGGTGATCTGGCGCTGGGTCATATCGCCGCGCGCCATGCGTTCCAGCAGCTTCCACGGCGTATCGCCATTGATGGCCTGATATCCGCCAGCCTTGAGCAGCTTGTCCTGTTCGGACAGGCGCGCCATCCAGACGAACCCGGGCTCCCAGATGGGCACGCCAACCGCGTTCAGCGCGCGCGCGACGGTGCGCGGGCTGCTGCCCGGATCCACCACGAAATCGATCCTGTCCGCCGACAGATGCATAGGCCGATGCATCCAGCTCCAGGCGGCGCCCACCGCAGCGGCGGCGGCGATCACGATAAGCAGGAATGACCACAAGACGTAAAAACGGAGTCGCTTCTTCATAAGTCCCAGAAGTTTAATGGATCAGGCCGACCTGTCGCTGCAAAACGGGGGCCAGGGTACACGGCTCGGCCCTTTGCGCGGCGTGGGCAAGGGCCATACAGGGGATGAAGGCGGCTATCATCTGCACTTTGATGACGTGACCACACCGCCGCCATGCACGCTTTCTATTCTTCGATTCCTGTCCGCGCCGAAGGTTGCGCGCCATGCGCGCCGCTGGACGACTTTCTGGTGTTCAGCGCATCCGGCGCGGATGCTCTCACCTTTCTGCACGGCCAACTGACACAAGACGTCACCGGCCTGCCCGCCGACGCCGCCCGCCTGGCCGGCTATTGCACGGCCAAAGGCCGCCTGCTGGCGACCCTGGTCATGTGGCGCGCCGCCCCTGGCGCTGACGACGCCCCCCAACTGTATGGACTGGTCCGCCGGGACCTTTCCGAAGCGCTGCTCAAGCGCCTGTCCATGTTCGTGTTGCGCGCCAAGGTCAAGCTTGCCGCTACCGGCCTGAACGTGGCCGGCGTGCAAGCCTCCGCTCAAGAAGCCGCTGCGCTGGAAGCCGTCACCGGCGCCCTGCCACGCACGCCCTGGCAGCGCGTGGACCTGCCGTCTGGCACCTGGATCGCCGCGCCGTCGGCCGATGCCCGGCTGCGCTGGTGGTGGGTCGCGTCCGACGAGCAACTGCAACAGTCTTCCGCGTTGGCCGGCGTGCTCAGTCTTGCGCCCGCCGCCCATTGGCAGGTCGCCGATCTGGCGGCCGGGATCCCCTGGATCGCCACGGCCACCCAGGACGTTTTCATCCCGCAGACGGTCAACCTGGAACTGGTCGAGGGCGTGAGCTTCACCAAGGGCTGTTATCCGGGCCAGGAAGTGGTGGCGCGCAGCCACTACCGGGGCACGGTCAAGCGCCGCATGGCGTACGGCACGGTCGAGCAGCCCGGCGAACAAGGCGCGGCGCTGGCCGGCGTGGACGTGTTCGACGCCACGCAGCCGAGCGAACCGATCGGCCGTGTCGTGGATGCCGCCAGCGAGGCGGGCGTCGCCTCGGTGCTGTTTGAAACCACGCTCGCCGCCTTGCCCGAAGGCGATCTGCGATTGGGCGCGGTGGACGGCCCGCGCATCGCCGTCGCGCCGCTGCCCTACTCCATCACACCTTAAGCACCCTGCGGCGTGGCGTCAGACCGCCACGCCGAACAGCGCGCCCACGCCGGCCGTCGCCGCCATGGCCAACGCGCCCAACACCGTCACGCGCAGCGCGGCGGGCCCCTTCGGCGCTCCGCCCGCATGCGCGGCCAGCGCACCCAGTGCGGCCAGGCAAACCACCGACGCGCCAATCACCCATCCAATCAACTGCGGTCCGGGCACGGCCACGGCCACAGCCAGGGGCAGCGCCGCGCCGCCCGCAAACGACGCGGCGGACGCCACGGCGGCCTGCACCGGCCGCGCGCGGTTGTGGACGGAAATACCCAGTTCGTCACGCGCGTGCGCATCCAGCGCGTCATGGCGAGTCAGCTGTTGCGCCACCTGCGTGGCAAGCTGCCGCGTCAAGCCCCGGTCCACGTAGATATCGATCAGTTCGGCAAGCTCTTCTTCCGAGTTGCCCTTGAGCGACCGCTGCTCCATCCGCAGGTCCGCCGCTTCGGTGTCGGCCTGCGAGCGCACGGACACATACTCACCGGCCGCCATCGACAAGGCCCCGGCCACCAGCCCGGCCAGGCCCGAGGTCAGGATGGCCCCATGCGTGGCCTGTGCGGCGGCCACACCGGTGATCAGGCTGGCCGTGGAAACGATGCCATCGTTGGCGCCCAACACGGCGGCGCGCAGCCAGTTGCTACGAAAAATTCGATGATGTTCTTTTGCAGGCATTGCCCGATACCCATGCAACGCGTGATAAACGCGCCACGCGCCCGACCTTTCAAGAGGCCGGCCACGCAGCGCGCCGGATTCATCGCGGCGTCACGCGCACCGCGGTGAGCAAGCCTATCACGCAAAGTGTGGCTTGCTCACCTTCATAAGCATGCACTTCCACCTGGCAGATCGACAGGCGCTTGCCCGGCTTGACGACGCGGCCGCTGGCCACGTAGCGATCTCCCTTGGCCGGGGCCAGGAAGTTCATCTTGAATTCCGAGGTCAGCACGTCTTCGCCCGGGCCAAAAAGCGTGTAGGCGGCGTAACCGCCCGCGCTGTCGGCGATCGTGGTGGAAATGCCGGCATGCAGAAAGCCGTTCTGCTGGCAGAGGTCGGCCCGATAAGGCAGCCCGATGTCCACCCTGCCCGGCTCCACCACATCGAGCCGGGCGCCCAGCAGCCGCATGACGGTCTGCTGGTCAAAGCTGGCCTTGACCCGGCCAGCGGGGTCGGCCAACGCCTGTTGCGCGGCCATGTCAGTCTTGCTCGCGCTTGACCAGGTTCACGATGCTGGAGAAATCCAGCTTGCCGGAGCCACCCGCGCTATGCAGCGAATACAGGTTGCGCGCAAGCTCACCCAGCGGGATGGAGGCCCGGGCGGACAGCGCGGCCTCGGCGGCCAGGCCCAGGTCCTTGAGCATCAGGTCCACGCCAAAACCACCGGCATAGCCCTTGGACGCGGGCGCGTGGTCCATCACGCCCGGCCACGGGTTGTAGAGTTCGGTCGCCCAGTTGCGGCCCGAGCTCTTGGCGATGATGTCCGACAGCACCTTCGGGTCCAGGCCGTTGGCCACGCCCAGCGCCAGCGCTTCGGACGTGCCGGCCATCAGGATGCCCAACAGCATGTTGTTGCAGATCTTGGCCACCTGGCCGGCGCCCGCCGGGCCGGCGTGAAAGATGTTCTTGCCCATTTTTTCCAGCACGGGCCGGGCGCGTTCCAGCGCGGCGGCCTGGCCGCCCACGATGAACGTCAGCGTGCCCGCCGCCGCGCCGCCCGTGCCGCCCGAGACCGGCGCATCGATCATGGCGATGCCACGCACCTCGGCCGCCTGCGCCACCTTGCGCGCGGAATCCGGCGCGATGGTGCTGCATTCGATGACCAGCGCGCTGGACGAGATATGGCCCAGCAGGTCCTGGTCCAGGTACAGCCCTTCAACGTGCTTGCTGGCCGGCAGCATGGACACGACCACGTCCGCGCCCTTGACCGCCTCTGCCGCCGACGCCGCGGCGCGCGCGCCCGCATCGGTCAACAGCTTGACCGCCGCCGGAACCAGATCGAAAACCGTAAGGCTGTGGCCGGCCTTGACCAGATTCAATGCCATGGGCGCGCCCATGTTGCCCAAACCGATAAACGCGATACTGCTCATGATGTCTTGTCTCCTGGTGCTATTGCTTTAGGTATGGATTCATCGTGACCTGCATGACGGATCTGGCTTGCCGTTGAAACAGCGCCGGCTCGCACGAGCGAGCCGGCCGAGGCGTCAGCGCCCTTCCTGCCCCAGGTCGGCCAACGGATGCGGCTCGCCCTCGGGCCAGGGTTCCTCGAAAAACTTCTGGACCCAGGTGTCGCTTGCGACATCGATCACCGCGGGGTTCCAGCGCGGCTTCTTGTCCTTGTCGATCAACAAGGCGCGGATGCCCTCGGCGAAGTCGCCGTGGGCCGTACACGCCAGCGCCGCGATGTATTCCGCGCGGAACACGTCGTCCAATGAACGCAGGCGCGTGCGCTGCTGCAAGGCGAAGGCCAGCCGGACCGACCCGGGCGAGCCCGCCAACATGGTGGTTGCCGCGCGCGCCAGCCACGGGTCGGCGTGGTCTTTCAGCAGCGCCAGCTCTTCGTAGATCTCGTCCAGGCGATTGCCGTTGCACAGGTTGTTGATCAGGAAGGAATGCTGGCGCAGATGGCCGGGTTCGAGCGGCGTTTGCGGCTCCAGTGCAGTCAGCGCGCGGCGCAGCAGGCCGTCATTGATCGAGCGCGGCGCCATGGCCTCTTCCGAGGCACCGGCCGGTTTGCCTGCCCAGGGCTGCTCTTCCAGCGACGCCAGCAGGCGTGGCCAATCTTCGTGATTCAGTCGGAAGTCGGCCAAGCCCGCGAAGAACGCGTCGGCCGTATTCATCTGCGCGCCGGTCAGCGCCAGGAACAGGCCGATGCGGCCCGGCATGCGGTTCAGCAGCCAGCTGCCGCCCACGTCCGGAAACAGGCCGATCGACACTTCCGGCATCGCCAGCCTCGAACTTTCGCTGACCACGCGATGGCTCGCGCCCATCATCAGGCCGATGCCGCCGCCCATGACGATGCCGTGGCCCCAGCACAAAACGGGCTTCGGATAGGTGTGGATGCGGTAGTCCAGCCGGTATTCGTGCTCGAAGAAGCGGCGCGCGTACGCGTTGCTCCAGCCGCTCTTGCCCGTGTTCTCGCGCATGCTGCGGTACAGGCCGTGCAGGTCGCCGCCTGCACAGAACGCTTTTTCGCCCGCGCCTTGCAAGACCACCAGGGCCACGCCCGGATCGCGCGCCCACTCGTCAAGGCGAGCCGCCAGCAGGTCCACCATTTCCAGCGACAAGCCGTTCAAGGTCTGCGGCGCATTCAGCGTCGCAATCCCGAACCGCATTCCATTGGCCGCGCTTCTTTCTTCGAACAACACCGGTGCATTCATCTTATGTCGGCTCCTTTTTCCAACAATTGGCGGGCAATGATCACGCGCATGATCTCGTTGGTGCCCTCCAGAATCTGATGAACGCGAGTATCGCGCACCAGACGCTCCAAGGGATAGTCCTTCAAGTATCCGTAACCGCCGTGAATCTGTTGCGCGTCCAGGCAGATCTGGAACCCCATATCGGTGGCGAAGCGCTTGGCCATGGCGCAATAGGTGGCCGCGTCCGGCGCGCCGGCGTCCAGCTTGCAGGCAGCCAGGCGCACCATCTGGCGCGAAGCCACCAGATGGGTGGCCATGTCGGCCAGCTTGAATTGCAATGCCTGGAATTCCGCCAGCCGGCGGTTGAACTGCCGACGCTCGTCCATGTAACGGCGGGCGGCGTCCAGCGCACCTTGCGCCGCACCGACCGAGCACGTGCCGATATTGATGCGGCCGCCGTCCAGCCCCTTCATGGCGATCTTGAACCCTTCGCCCTCGACGCCAAGCAGGTTGACGGCGGGCACCCGCACGTTTTCGAACGTGATCGGGCGCGTGGACTGGCTGTTCCAGCCCATTTTTTCTTCCTTGCGGCCATAGCTGATGCCCGGGCTGTCGGCGGGCACGGCGAACGCGCTGATGCCGCCCGCCCCCTCGCCGCCCGTGCGCGCCATGACCACCAGCAGGTCCGTATCGCCCGCGCCCGAAATGAAGGCTTTGGCGCCATTGAGCACGTAGTCGTCGCCCTGGCGCTGCGCCCGCGTCGTGAGCGAGGCGGCGTCAGAACCCGCGCCCGGTTCGGTCAGGCAGTACGACGCCAATTTCTGGCCGCTGGCCAGCAGCGGCCCCCACGCCTCGCGCAGGGCGGGCTGGCCCCATTGGCCGACCATCCAGGTGGCCATATTGTGAATAGTGAGGAAAGCGGTGGTCGAGGGATCGACCGCCGCCATTTCCTCGAACACCAGCGTGGCGTCCAGGCGCGGCAGGCCCAGGCCGCCGATCTCTTCGCTGGCGTAGATCGCGCAGAAACCCATTTCGCCGGCGCGGGCGAACGCTACGCGCGGAAAGATGCCTTCGGCGTCCCAGCGCGCGGCGTGAGGGGCCAGTTCGCCCTCGGCGTAGTCGCGGGCGGCCTGCGCAAACGCGCGCTGCTCGTCGGTCAGTTCCAAGTCCACAGCCTGTCTCCTGATGTAGTCGGTGTTGTCTGTTGGCGTTGCGGGTCGTCTCGTGAACGCCCGCCCGTCGCGGTTGGCATGACGGATTCTGGCATGACGTTAACGTAAACGTAAATATGAAACCGCGTTTATGTTACGCCGGATGCCGGTCGGGATTTTGTCTTGTTGGTGACAATGTCCGGCGCCGCCGCCGTGGCCAGAAGGACTGCTTAGAGCAAGCCGGCCGGACGCACGCGGCCGTTCCTGGCCGTCTTCGCGCGACGATGCTCGGCGCGCCGACGGCGCGATTCCTTGGGATCGAAGCTCAGGCCACGGTAGATTTCAACGCGGTCCCCCTCGGCCAGCCGGGATTGCGGCTCGGCGGCGCGTCCAAACACGCCCACCCCGCGCTCCCAAGGCTGCACCACCGGGAAAGCCTGCGCGAAACCGCTGGCCGCCAGCGCATCGGCCACCGTCGCGCCAGCGGGCAGGCGCAGTTCGCGCAGCCACACGTGGCCGGGCAAGGCATAACAGACGCTGACGCTCAACTGCGCCGCGCCGGACGGCTCATTCGCCATATTTGGCCTGCGCGCGCTTGGTGAAGGAATCGATGAAGCTGGTGGCGATGCGATTGAAGACGGGCCCCACCACCATTTCCAGCGCGCGATTCGAAAACGCGTATTCCATGGTGAACAGGACCTTGCAGGCATCTTCGGCCAGCGGTTGAAATTCCCAGTGCCCGACCAGGCTGGAGAACGGGCCATCCACCAATTCCAGGTCGATCCGGTCGGGATAGACGTGGGTGTTGCGCGTGGTGAAGCGCTGCTTCATGCCCGCGAAACTGATCAGGATGGAGGCCTGCATGCCGTGTTCGTCGCGGCTTTGCACCTCGGCTCCGCCGCACCACGGCATGAACTCGGGGTACTTCTCCACGTCGGCAACCAGGTCGAACATCTGGGCGGCGCTGTAAGGCACCAGGACGGATCGTTGTACTTTGTGCATCGACTATCGCAAATGGCTAGAATGGCAAGATTTTACCGGCACCGCGCATCATGGGCCTAATGGGCCGATCAACACCATGATCGAGCGCCCGCAACGGCCTTCGGGACTGATAGCCCAATCTGTAGCCTGAATGAAGCCCGAACACCCCCGCCCTGCTGCCCAGGCAAAAAAGACATAATGGGCGAAAAGACGTAATGAGCAAAAAGGCGTTATGAGCATTATCGACAACCGCAAGGCCTCGCACGACTATTTCATCGAAGACCGCTATGAAGCCGGCCTTGTCCTGCAAGGCTGGGAAGTCAAGGCGATCCGCGATGGCCGCGTGCAGTTAAAGGAAAGCTACGTCATCGTACGCGATGGTGAACTTTACCTGCTGGGCATGCACGTCAGCCCGCTGCCCACGGCGTCCACCCACATACATCCCGACGCCATGCGCACGCGCAAGCTGCTGCTCAAGGCCGAAGAAATCAGCAAGCTCATCGGCAAGGTCGAGCAGCGCGGCTACACGCTGGTGCCGCTGAACCTGCACTACAAGAACGGGCGCATCAAGCTGGACTTCGCGCTGGGCCGCGGCAAAAAGCTTTTCGACAAGCGCGACACGGCGCGCGAAAAGGACTGGCAGCGCGAGAAGGAACGCATCATGAAGCACGACACCCGCGCGCCCCGCAAAGACAAAGACGACTGATTCACGCCGCGACCGGCACGGCCAGGCGCTCTGCCTGTTCGGCCGGTCCCACGATGCGGTTGCGCCCCGCCGCCTTCGCGGCATACAGCTTGCGATCGGCGCGCTCGAAGAACACTTGCAGGTTCTCTCCGGGCACCCATTCGGCCACCCCCGCGCTGAACGTATAGGAAATGGTGCTGCCGCCATGCGCACAGGGCGTGCGCCGTACGGAATCGAGCAGCCGCGCCGCCACTTCCATGACCGCGTCCCCGCGCATGTCGGGAAACAACACGCCAAATTCCTCGCCGCCCACGCGGCCGACATGGTCGCCGGTGCGCAAGGTGGCCGTGGCCAGCAAGCCGAAATGGCGCAGCACGGCGTCGCCCGCCACGTGGCCATGGGTATCGTTGATGCGCTTGAAATGGTCCACATCCAGCAGCAGCAAGGTCAGCGGCCGGCGCGTGCGCAGCGCCTGCGCGCAATAGCGCTCGGCCTGCAACCACCACGCCTTGCGCGACATCAGGCCCGTCAGGAAATCGGTGTTCGCCTCTTGCTCACGGTCGGCCAGCATGCGGTCGTGGATGATCATGATGGTGCCCAGCGTCAGGCACGGCATGGTCAGCACGCCGAGCGTCAGAAACGTGATGTTCCACACGCTGGGCTCCAGCATGGTGTGCGGCAAGGTGATGTCCAGCATGTAGACCACCGCCCGCACCAGGCACACCGTGGCGGACAGCAGCGTCACCGCCCACACGAAGCGATAGCTGTAGCGCGAACGATGCGCCGGCATATTGCGCTGGACCGTGACGGCCACGGCCAAGAGGAAGCCCATCTGCAAGAGCGACATCGCAACAATGCGCGGCCCGATCCGCCAGTCGACGTAGGTGTAGACCAGCAGGACCACCAGCGCCACGACGCAAGCGAGCGTCATCAGGTGCTTGGGCACGCTCAGGCCCAACAACCGGCGCACCCCGGAGTAATACGAGAACAGGGCCAGGCCGACGGCCGCGTTGGGCACCACGACCGAGATCAGCCATGGCGCTGAGGTGTTCTGTAGCGCAAACGTAAAAAACGCCAACAGCGTGAGCAAATTGGCGCATATGGTTTCGCGGATGCCGGCCATGCCGCTGCGAGCCAGGGACCCCAGCACGCAGAGCGAAAGCACTCCCGCCAGTGCTGCTATCAAAAGCAAATTAACGGGAGCGATCATGGGCGGCGCGCCGCGAAGCGCGGAATCAGGTGTTGCGCGTGGACTTCACGATGGTCATGGCCGAGGCGATCATCCCGCCCACGTCTGACATGTTGGCCGGCAGGATCAGCGTGTTGCCTTCCTTGGCCACGTTGGCGAACGCTTCGACGTAGCGCTCGGCCACCTTCAGGTTCACCGCTTCCATGCCGCCCGGCTGGCGCACCGCGTCGGCCACTTGCGTGATGGCCTTAGCCGTGGCTTCGGCGATGGCCAGCACGGCGGCGGCCTCGCCTTGCGCCTGGTTGATCTGGGCCTGCTTCTCGCCTTCGGAACGGGCGATGGCGGCTTCGCGTTCGCCCGTGGCGATGTTGATCTGTTCCTGGCGGCGGCCTTCGGAAGCCGCGATCAGCGCGCGCTTTTCACGTTCGGCGGTGATCTGCGCCTGCATCGAACGCAGGATCTCGTTGGGCGGCGTCAAGTCCTTGATCTCGTAGCGCAGCACCTTCACGCCCCAGTTCAGCGCGGCCTCGTCCAGCGACGCGACGATGTTGCTGTTGATCGAGTCGCGCTCTTCGAACGTGCGGTCCAGTTCCATCTTGCCGATGACCGAACGCAGCGTGGTCTGCGCCAGCTGCGTGATGGCCGAGATGTAGTTCGACGAACCATACGATGCGCGCATCGGGTCGGTGACCTGGAAGTACAGCACGCCGTCCACTTGCAGCTGCGTGTTGTCGCGCGTGATGCAAACCTGGCTGGGCACGTCCAGCGGAATTTCCTTGAGCGAATGCTTGTACGACACGCGTTCGATGAACGGGATGACAAAGCCCGCGCCCGGCGACAGGACCCGGTCGAACTTGCCCAGACGCTCGACCACCCAGGCGTGCTGTTGCGGCACGATGGCGATCGACTTGATGACGATCAGGATCGCCAGCGCGACGACGACGAGCAGGACGATAGTGGATGTATCGATCATGATTAGGACCTCTTGTGGAGTTGATGCGGTGGCGCCGGACATGAAGCCCGTGCGCCTGCTGCGGGCCGCGCTGGGCGCGAGCCGGTTTTACCTCGGCGCGGCGGCGGGCTTGAGCACCAGGGTCGAGCCGCGCAATTCGACGATGACGTGTTCACCGGCGTGCGGCGTTTGCCCGGAGGCCAGTTCCGCCTGCCAGTGCGCGCCGCGATACCAGACGCGAGCCGTGCGGTGCTCGGACCACGCTTCCACCGAAACCGTCTGGCCGATATCCAGATTCACATCCGCGTTACGCGCCGAATTGACCTCGCGCTTTTTCAGCACGCGCGTCTTGCGCAGCACCAGCAGGCCCAGAATCAGCACCACGCCGCATGCCACCAATTGCCATTCAAGCCCCATGCCGAACCAGGCAGAAGCGCCGGCCGCCGCCAGCCCCAAGGCCACCAGCAGCAGATAGAAGGTACCCGTCGCCAGTTCCCCGATAAGGGCCAGCGCGGCCAATCCCAGCCAGATCCACATAGTCTTAACGTCGCCTGAAAGGATGATTCGTGAGCGGATTGTACGTATTTCCGGGACGCAACGGGGGCCCCGGCCGCCATCGCGAACGTTTGCGCTGGATTATGATGTGCGCCTGACGCGCCGATCCCACCCGGATTGCCCGCGTCCGCCTTTTCCTAGCACATCCATCCATGACCGCTGCAACATCCCCTGTCCTGCCCGTCCTGATCCTGCATACCGGCGATCCGGAAGACACGCTAAAAAGCCAGTTCGGCGGCTATGCCGAACAACTGACACAGGCGGCAGGGCTGACCGCCGACGCGGTCCGTATCGTCGCCGTGCACGAAGGCCAGCGCCCCGAATCGCCCGCGCATTACCGCGCGGCCCTGATCACCGGTTCGCCCGCCATGGTCACGGACAAGGAACCCTGGAGCGAAGACACCGCCGCCTGGCTGCGCGAGGCCGCCGCCGCCCAATTGCCCATGTTCGGCGTGTGCTACGGCCACCAACTGCTGGCCCACGCGCTGGGCGGCAAGGTGGGCTACAACCCGGCCGGACGCGAAGTCGGTACGCAGACCGTCGAGTTGCTGCCGCCCGCCTCGGGCGACAAGCTGCTGGCCGGCCTGCCCGGCACCTTCCCCGCCCAGATGCTGCATGCCCAGACCGTGTTGCAACCGCCGCCCGGATCGGCCGTGCTGGCGCGTTCGGATCTGGACGAACACCAGATGATCCGGATCGGACGCAACGTGTTCTCCACCCAGTTCCACCCGGAATTCGGCCCCGATTTCATCCGCGCGCACCTGGATCGCTATAGCCGCCGTTACGCCGCCGAAAATTTGGACATTCCCGACCTGACCGCGAACGTGCGCGCAACGCCCGTGGCCGGGGGGCTGCTGCGCCGTTTCCTGGATACCTACGCGCCGGCCTGAGCCGCGCCGCGCAATATCCGGAGTGCGGCGGCCGGCGGGGTTTGAGAACATGGATCCCAAGCGCAACCCATCACGCGCCTACCAGGAGTCATTGATGAGCCCCGCCGCCGCACCCTTGAGCAAACAGCACGCCACCGCCGTCGAACGCGCCTGCCGCGCGCTGGAGGCCGATCAGCCGCCCGACCTCTCCACGCTGGCCGAACAGGCCGGCATGAGCCGCTTTCATTTTCATCGCGTCTTCAAGGCAGCTACCGGCATTACGCCCAAGGCCTACGCCAACGCGCTGCGCGCCGCCCGCGCGCGCCAGCAACTGGAAAGCAGCGCCAGCGTCACCGACGCCATGTATGACGCCGGCTTCAATTCCAGCGGACGCTTCTACGAAGCCGCCCCCGCCATCCTGGGCATGACGCCCACCACGTTTCGCAAAAACGGCGAAGGGCTGGACATCCGCTTCGCCGTCGCGCAGTGTTCGCTGGGCGCGCTGCTGGTGGCCGCCACCCCCACCGGCATCTGCGACATCTCGCTGGATGAAGATCCCGAACAACTGGTGCGCAACCTGCAAGACCGCTTCAAGGCCGCTCGCCTGATCGGCG
Source organism: Achromobacter piechaudii NBRC 102461 (assembly GCF_001571245.1). Taxonomy (GTDB): domain Bacteria; phylum Pseudomonadota; class Gammaproteobacteria; order Burkholderiales; family Burkholderiaceae_B; genus Achromobacter; species Achromobacter piechaudii. The sequence continues at coordinate 187,298 of NZ_BCTK01000008.1, forward strand.
CGGACGCCGAATTCGAAACCTGGGTGGCCGCCGTGGTGAGCTTCGTCGAAGACCCCTCGCGCGGACTGGACCTGCCTCTGGACGTGCGCGGCACCGCCTTCCAGCGCCGGGTATGGGAAGCGCTGCGCGACATTCCGGTGGGCACCACGACCACGTACACGCAGGTCGCCGAACGCATCGGCCTGCCGCGCGCCGTGCGTGCGGTGGCGCGCGCCTGCGCCACCAACAGCATCGCGCTGGCCATCCCCTGCCATCGTGTCGTGCGTACGGACGGATCGATGGCGGGTTACCGCTGGGGCATCGACCGCAAGCGCGAGCTGATCGCACGCGAATTGAAAGCGGCCTAGTTCCCGCGCGCTGGCCCCAAGAAAAAACCCCGCGTCCCTTCCAGGACGCGGGGTTTTTTATCTGAAACGCCAGCCGATTACTGCTTGGCCAGACGCTGCCAGGTGTCGACAACGGTATCCGGGTTGAGCGACATCGACAGAATGCCCTCGTCCTTGAGCCATTGCGCGAAGTCCGGGTGGTCGCTGGGGCCTTGGCCGCAGATACCGACGTACTTGTTGGCGGCCAGGCAAGCCTTGATCGCACGACGCAGCATGAACTTCACGGCTTCGTCGCGTTCGTCGAAGTCGGCGGCCAGCAGTTCCATGCCGGAATCGCGGTCCAGGCCCAGGGTCAGCTGGGTCATGTCGTTGGAACCGATCGAGAAGCCGTCGAAGTACTGCAGGAATTCGTCGGCCAGGATGGCGTTGGACGGCACTTCGCACATCATGATCAGCTTCAGGCCGTTTTCGCCGCGAGCCAGGCCATGCTTGGCCAGCAGGTTCACGACCTTCTCGGCCTGACCCACGGTGCGCACGAACGGCACCATGATTTCAACGTTGGTCAGGCCCATGTCGTCGCGGACCTTCTTGAGCGCTTCGCATTCCATGCGGAAGCACTCGGCGAAATCCTCGGCGATGTAGCGCGATGCGCCACGGAAGCCCAGCATGGGGTTCTCTTCCTCGGGCTCGTAGCGCGAACCGCCAACCAGCTTGCGGTATTCGTTGGACTTGAAGTCCGACATGCGCACGATGACCGGCTTGGGGTAGAACGCGGCGGCAATCGTCGCGACGCCTTCGGCCATTTTTTCGACGAAGAACGCGCGCGGGCTGGCGTGGCCACGGGCGGCCGATTCAACGGCCTTCTTCAGTTCGCCGTCCACGTTCGGGTAGTCCAGGACTGCCTTCGGGTGGATGCCGATGTTGTTGTTGATGATGAATTCCAGACGCGCCAGGCCCACGCCGCCGTTGGGGATCTGGGCGAAGTCGAACGCCAGTTGCGGGTTGCCCACGTTCATCATGATCTTCAGATCGATGGCGGGCATTTCACCACGGCGCACTTCTTCCACTTCGGTTTCGATCAGGCCGTCATAGATGCGGCCTTCGTCGCCTTCCGCGCAAGACACGGTCACGGCCTGGCCTTCCTTGAGCAGGTCGGTGGCGTTGCCGCAACCCACGACTGCCGGAATGCCGAGTTCGCGCGCGATGATCGCGGCATGGCACGTACGGCCGCCACGGTTCGTCACGATGGCCGAGGCGCGCTTCATCACGGGTTCCCAGTTGGGGTCCGTCATGTCGGTGACCAGCACATCACCCGGCTGAACCTTGTCCATGTCGGAGATGTCGCCCACCACGCGGACCGGGCCTGCGCCGATCTTCTGGCCGATGGCACGGCCGGTGATCAGGACCTGGCCGGTGGCCTTCAGGCGATAGCGCTGCTGCACGTCATTGGCGCCCTGCTGCGACTTCACCGTTTCCGGACGCGCTTGCAGGATGTAGATCTTGCCGTCGACGCCGTCACGGCCCCATTCGATGTCCATCGGACGCTGGTAGTGCTTTTCGATGATGACGGCGTAACGGGCCAGTTCGTTGACCTCGTCGTCGGTCAGCGAGTAGCGGTTGCGCTCGGACACGGGCACGTCAACGGTACGCACGGCGCGGCCTTCCGGACGCTCCGGGTCGAATTCCATCTTGATGAGCTTGGAGCCGATGCGGCGGCCGACGATGGGGAACTTGCCTTGGGCCAGCGTGGGCTTGAAGACATAGAACTCGTCGGGGTTGACCGCGCCTTGCACGACGGTTTCGCCCAGGCCGTAGGACGAGGTGATGAACACGACGTCTTCAAAACCAGATTCGGTGTCGATGGTGAACATGACGCCGGCGCTGCCCTTGTCGGAACGCACCATGCGCTGGATGCCGGCCGACAGTGCCACGTCAGCGTGGGCATAGCCCTTGTGCACGCGATAGGAGATGGCGCGGTCGTTGTACAGCGAGGCGAACACGTGGCGGATCTTGTCCAGCACGTCGTCGATGCCCACGACGTTCAGGAAGGTTTCCTGCTGGCCGGCGAACGAGGCGTCGGGCAGGTCTTCGGCCGTGGCGGAGGAGCGCACGGCAAACGAGCCCTTGCCGTCAGCGTCGAGCTTGGCGAAGGCTTCACGGATCTGCTTTTCGAATTCAGCCGAGAACGGCGCATCGACGATCCATTGGCGGATCTGCGCGCCGGCGGTGGCCAGCTCGCGCACGTCTTCGGGGTTCAGCGTGGTCAGGCGTTCAGCGATGCGCTGATCCAGGCCCGAGGCCTTCAGGAAATCGCGGAAGGCGTCGGCGGTCGTGGCAAAGCCGCCCGGCACGCGGACACCCGCGCCAGACAGCTGGCTGATCATTTCGCCTAGTGATGCGTTCTTGCCTCCTACCGAGTCCACGTCCGTCATGCGGAGCTGCTCGAACAAAACAACATACGACATTGAAGTCACCTTTTACAATGGAATGAAAGCGAGTTAGGTCAAAGCACGAAACAAGCCCGAAACCTGGCTTTTTCAGACGCTGACCAAACTGGCCTTGGACCGCCCTTGGGGTGACTTATAGGGGCCTGATTGTACTCGTTGGAGTACGCTCGGCCATCTGACTGGTTGGAATTTTTTACACATGACATCTACCCCGATCGCACGCACGGTATACATCGTTTCTGACAGTACCGGCATCACTGCCGAGACGTTCAGCCAATCGGTGCTGTCCCAATTCGAAGAGGTGGAATTCAAGCCGGTCCGCCTGCCGTTCGTGGACACCCTGGAAAAAGCCGCCGAAGTCGCCATGCGCATCGACCGCAGCGCCCTGGAAGCCGGTGTGCCCCCCATTGTGTTCAGCACGCTGGTCAACCCCGAGATCCTGGCCCGAGTTCGCCAGGCGAACGGCATTTTCATGGACCTGTTCGGCACCTTCGTCAGCCACATCGAGCAGGCGCTGGGCCTGAAGTCCAGCCATTCCATCGGCCGCTCGCACATGCAGGCCAATTCTGAAAAGTACCGCAATCGTATCGACGCCATCAACTTCAGCCTGGCGCATGACGACGGTCAGTTCGTCAACCAGCTGGATCAGGCCGACGTCATCCTGGTGGGCGTGTCCCGCTGCGGCAAGACGCCCACCAGCCTGTACCTGGCGATGCAATACGCCATCAAGGCCGCCAATTTCCCCCTGACGCCGGACGATTTCGAGCGCGGCACCCTGCCCTCGACCATCGCTCCGCACCGCGCCAAGCTGTTCGGCCTGTCGATCCAACCCGAACGCCTGGCCGAAGTGCGTAACGAACGCCGCCCGAACAGCGGCTATGCCAAGCTTGAGCAGTGCCGTTACGAAGTCGCCGAAGCCGAACGCATGATGCGGCGCGAAGGCATTTCCTGGCTGTCCAGCACCACCAAGTCCATCGAAGAGATCGCGACGACGGTGCTGCAGGAAGTGGGGCTGGATCGGGGCTGAAAAAAAACCTGGGCGCGCTATCGGCGTGCCCAGGTTTTTGGCTCGGTTCAAGCGCTTAGAGAAAGCGCTACAGGAAGGTCTTAGTAGCCGGACATTCTTTCGGGAGTGGCCGCGCCCCAATACCGCAGGCCGCGCATTTCGTTTTCGGCGACTTCCGCAGGGTCGACCAGTTGCATCGACAGCTTGCCGACCGCGCCCGTCGCACCGTACACCTCGGCCATGACGCGCACATATCGCGTCTGGCCCGGGTCCAGCATGAAGCTCACGCCGTCGCCCGTCCAGTACAGGTTGGTCACCACGTAGCTGCCAGCGGGCCGGTCGACGAAAAAGAAACTGCCCGGCTTGTTTCGGCCCACCACTTCATTGTTGACACGCAGCTTCTGCTGCGCGGCCGCCAGATTGGTGGGTTGCGGCTGATAGAAATAGATGCGGCCATTGCCTTGGGCAATCGGCGGCATCTGGCCATGCAGCGCGTCGAACTTTGGGCCTGCGCATCCGGCCAGCAGTACAGCCACGACGGCCCCTGCGACAAGCTTGAACCACGATTTCATTGACGCATCTCCACAGGCAAGGTGACGGGGCGGGCTAGCGGCATGTACGCGCTTTCGCCAGGCAGGTAAAAGCCAAGCAGTTTTCCAGAGGACGCCACCAGATAGGCTTCGCCCTGGCGTCGCGTCTGAATGGTGAACAGACCGCCCATCGAGCGGTAGACGTCACCCTGGGGCAAGGCGCCCACGCGCCGCCACTGCGAGGCGGCCGGCAAGGTCACGCTGCTGTCGTTCGGCAAGGGAGCGATGACCACGCGAGACAATTGGATGGTGTAGACCGGGTCTGCCGCCGCCACGGGCGTCATGCCGACTTTCTGCGTGCTGACCGACATGCAGGCGCTCAAGGCCAGCGCGCAGGCGCCGGCCAATAGCACTGCCCGGCTCGCGCGAACCACGCGGCCTTGCGAATCAAGACCCTTGAAAATGTGAATCGGCGATGCCGCCATAGCCACCCCTTGGGAAACTGAAAGCGTGAAGTATATGAGTGCGACCGAGTTTTACAAAACGTGCAGCCTCAATATCGCAACCGCTCCCGATCCCGCCAACCCGCGCCCCAGTACTTCAGATCAGCAAGCGCTTGGGTCGCCAACTCGGCCGACGGTTCGGGCCGCAGCACTTGCCTGCCCCCTTCGACCGCCACGCGTACGTAGAGGGTCTGCCCTGCTGACAACTCGGCCTTAAGCGCGACGGCATCCGGATTCTTGCGGTCGGTAGCGATGATTACAGTCTGGGTGCCGGCGGGGCGGTCAACAAAAAAGAACCGACCGGGTTTGGATCGGCCCACCTTGCGGCCGTCGACCATGATGGCGGGTTGCGCGGCATCGGCGCCGCTTGAGGCAGCAAGCTGATAAAAATAGATGCGGCCAAAACCCGGCTCAAGCTCGGGAATTCGGGACGACACCTCTGCATAGCGTGGGCCCGCGCACCCCGCCAACAGCAACAGCGCGCCCGTCGCGGCAAGCACCAACCTGAACAATGTCTTCATCATTCCCCCATTTGGAAAGCTGGCAAGGCGGTGACCGAAGCGATGGCCGGTGCCCGCGAAAGGCGCGAGTATAAACGGGGCCGGACTTCCTGGCTCGCTTGCAGCAGGAGGGAAATCGAAGAGTTAGAGGAGCGCGTTCGCCAGCGCTTGCCGCCGCTGCTCAAACAGGCAGATCGCAGCTGCCGCGCCGACATTCAGGGACTCCACCGCCGCCATGTCGTGCGGGATGCAGACCTTGTGGCTCGCCGCATCCAGCAAGACCGGATCGACGCCTTGGCCTTCGTGTCCAAAGACCCAGGCGCAGCGCGCCGGCAGTCGGCCTTCGTACAGATTCCGCGCGCCGTCCAGGGCGGTTGCCACGAGCGGCACGCGCAGTCGCGGCAGCAAGGCGGTCAGATCGATATGTTCGTGTATGGCCAGCGCGAAATGCGCGCCCTGGCCGCTGCGCAGGACCTTGGCCGACCAGGCGGCGGCCGTGCCCGTCGCCAGAAACACCCGCTTCACGCCCGCCGCCGCGCAGGTGCGCAACAGCGTGCCGACGTTGCCGGGGTCTTGGATGCGATCGAACAACACGCAGTTCTCATCCACCTCGACGGGCATTTCCGGCGACGGCGGCGTCACCAGAAAAGCCACGCCCTGCCCGCTTTCCACGCTGGCCAGGGACTGCATGAGACGCGAGTCCAGCGCCAGGCAATGCGCGTCGGGAACGGCGGCGGCAAGCGCCGCGATATCGGGTTGGGAAAGGCGCTCGACGTCGAAGATAGCCTGATCTGGCGCGCCGTGATGCTGCAACCAGGCCTGGCACAGATGCACGCCATCGAGCAGCACGGGCGAACCGCGTTTGCCGGCCGTGCCCGCAAGCTTGGCCAGCGCCTTGACCGCGGGATTGTCGCGGGAACTGATGTGCTTCATGGCGTCAGGCCGAACGCCTTGATCGGGGCGAAGCTGCGGCGGTGTTCGGCGCAAGGGCCGTGTTCACGCAGCATCTGCAAATGCAGCGCGGTGCCGTAGCCCTTGTGTTGGTCGAAGGCGTATTGCGGATACAAGCCGTGCAGCCGCACCAGATCGGCATCGCGCGCGGTCTTGGCCAGGATGGACGCAGCGGAGATCGCCGGCACCAGCGCGTCGCCCTTGATGACCGTCTGCACTGTGCAAGCCAGCTTGGGCGCCTGATTGCCGTCCACCAACGCAAGCTGCGCGGGCACGGACAAGCCCTGCACCGCGCGCTGCATCGCCAGCATGGTGGCGCGCAGGATATTCAAGGTGTCGATTTCCTGCACGCTGGCACTGGCGATGCACCAGGCCAGCGCGTGTTCCTGGATCTCCAGCGCCAAGGCTTCGCGCGTGGCGGCCTTGAGCACCTTGGAATCGGCCAGCCCGTCGATGGGCCGCGCCGGGTTCAGGATCACCGCCGCCGCGTAGACGGCGCCGGCCAGCGGGCCGCGGCCCGCCTCGTCGACGCCGGCCGTCACCAGGGCAGGCTGCGCGGGCGCGGCGAACAGGTCAGGCTGCTCCACCCGCCACCTCCAGAATCGCCTGGGCAGCCAGCGCCGGCGTATCGCGCAGCAATTCCTGGTGCATGGCGGTAAAGCGCGCTTCAACCCGCGCGATCAGCGCATCGTCGGTCAGCGACGCCCAGGTCGCCTCGGCCAGCTTGTCGGGCGTGGCGTCGTCTTGCAGAAGTTCGGGCACCGCGAAATCGCGCAGCAGCACGTTCGGCAGGCCCACCCACGGCAGGTACGGCCGCTGCTGCCCCGACTTCCACGACATGATGCGGCGCATCCAGGGCGACAACACGTACGAAATCACCATGGGACGCTTGTACAGCGCCGTTTCCAGCGTGGCCGTACCGCTGGCGACCAGAACCGCGTTGGCCGCTTCCATGACGGACCAGGCCACCGGCGCCTTGCGATCGCCGCCTGCGCCGTGCAGATCGTCGGCAGTGATGCAGCGCAGGCCGGGCACGGGGTGCTCGGCCAGAATGGCCTGAAATTCAGCGCGCCGCTGGTCATTGACCATCGGCACGACGCATTGCAGGGCCGGATCTTTTTTCATCAGCAACTGCGCGGCCTGCAAAAAGCGCGGCGCAAGCAGGCGGATTTCGGACGAGCGGCTACCCGGCAGAATCGCCAGCACCCGCGCGTTTTGATCGATACCCAGGCTCGCACGCGCTGCTGCACGATCCGGCTCCATGGGAATGGCGCCCGCCAACGGATGACCCACATAGGTCACCGGAATGTTCTCCTTGCGGTAGATCTCTTCCTCGAACGGGAAAAGCACCAGCATGTGAGACACGGATTCGCGGATCTTGTGGATGCGTTCGTAGCGCCAGGCCCAAATGGACGGGCCGACGAAATGCACCGTGGGCGTGCCGGCCAGCCGCAACTGGTGTTCAAGCCGCAGGTTGAAATCGGGAGCATCGATGCCCACGAAGACCTTGGGCGGCTCGGCCAGCCAGCGGCGCTTGACGTCGCGATACGTGGCCAAGAGGCTGGGCAGCCGCTTGAGCGCATCGACATAGCCGAACACGGTCAGCGCGTGCATGGGGTGCCAGGCGTCGAATTCGCGGGCCTGCATCTGCGGGCCGCCGATGCCTTCGCATCGCACGCTGCTGTCGCGCGCTTGCAGACCGGCAATGATCCGACCGGCCAGCAAGTCGCCCGAAGGCTCGCCGGCCACCATGCCGATCCGAGTGTTCATGGACGGATGATGCCGCGCGAGGCGACGTCCAGAAAGTCGAGCAGCGTTTGCAGATGCTCGGCGGCTTCCGGGATTTCCTGCTGGCGCTTGTGCAACTCAGCGCGCGCGGCGTCCAGTTGCAGGCCACGGCGGTAAATGATCTTGTAGGCTTCACGCAGCGCCGAAATCATCACCGGCGTGAAACCGCGCCGCTTCAAGCCTTCGACGTTGATACCGACTGGCCGGCACGGATTGCCCGCCGCCAGGACGAACGGCGGCGAATCCTGCATCAGCGAGCTGTTGCCGCCGGTCATGGTGTGCGCGCCCACCCGCGCGAACTGGTGCACGCCCGTCAGGCCGCCGATGATGGCCCAGTCGCCCACATGGACGTGGCCGCCCAGTTGCACCGAGTTGGCAAGAATGGTGTGGCTGCCGATGTGGCAGTCATGCGCAACGTGCACATAGGCCATGATCCAGTTGTCATTGCCCAGCGTCGTTTCGCCGCCATCTTGCACGGTGCCGGTGTTCAGCGTGACGAATTCGCGCACGGTGTTGCGGTCGCCGATCGTCAGACGTGTCTTTTCGCCCGCGTACTTCTTGTCTTGCGGCATGCCGCCGATCGAGCAGTAGCGGTAGAAGCGGTTGTCGCGCCCGATGGTGGTCACACCATCGACCATGCAATACGGGCCGATTTCGGTGCCCGCGCCGATGGTGACGTCGGGTCCCACCGTTGCGAACGGGCCGATCACGACGCTGGGGTCGATTTTCGCCGCCGGATCGACGACAGCGGTGGGATGGATGTTTCCTGCCATTTACTCTTCCAGGCTGCGAATCGCGCACATCAGCTTGGCGGACGCCACTTCCTGTCCGTCGACCGTCGCGCGCGCGGCGTACTTGCAGATGCTGCGGCTCAGGCGCTCGGCTTCGACTTCGATGCGCAGTTGATCACCCGGCACGACCGGGCGGCGGAAACGCGCGCCATCGACGCCGACCAGGTAGTAAGCGGTCTTGGAGCTGTCGCACTTGAGCCCGCCATTCTCGTCCGTGAACGAGAACAGCGCCGAGGCTTGCGCCATGGCTTCGACGATGAGCACGCCCGGCATCACCGGATGGTGGGGAAAGTGGCCGTTGAAAAACGGTTCATTGATCGAGACATTCTTGATGGCGACGATGGACTTGCCAGGCACCATTTCCACGACGCGATCAATCAGCAGCATCGGATAACGATGCGGCAGCCTCTCCATGATCCCCTTGATGTCGAGTTCCATTTTTCTATGCTTTCCTGCGAGATGAAATTATTTTGGCGCGTGCACGCCAGTGCGGCAATCGCGCGCTCTAGTCTTTTTCCAGCGTGCGCACGCGGCGGCGCAGTTGCGCCAACTGTTGTATCACGGCGGCGTTGCGCTGCCATTCGCCATGCTCGGCATACGGGAACACACCCGTATAACGGCCCGGTTTGTTGATGCTGGAGGTGACCGCCGTGCCACCCGAGATGTGCACGTCGTCGCCCAGGGTCAAGTGGCCCGACAACATCGCCGCGCCACCGATGGTGCAGCGTTCGCCGATGGTGGTGGACCCCGCGATGCCGACGCACGCCGCCACGGCGGTATGCGCGCCGATGCGGACGTTGTGCGCCACCATGATCTGGTTGTCCAGCTTGACGCCGTCCGACACCACGGTGTCGTCCAGTGCGCCCCGGTCGATCGTCGTGTTGGCCCCGATTTCGACGTCATTGCCCACGGACACGCCACCCAGCTGGGGAATCTTGCCCCAAGCGCCCTGCCCCAGCGTCGGGTCCGGCGCAAAGCCAAAACCGTCCGCGCCCAGCACGGCGCCGCTGTGAATGATGGCGCGTTCGCCCACTTTCACGCCTTCGTACAGCGTGACATGCGCATGCAAGCGGCTGCCTGCGCCGATGGATGAACCTGCTCCCACCACGCAACCCGGTCCCAGGATCGAGTCGCGGCCGATGCGAGCGCCCGCCTCGACCACGCAATTGGGGCCGATACGCACACCCTCTTCGAGGACGGCATCGGGCGCAATCACGGCTGACGGATGCGTGGAACCTGGCAACGCGGGCCGACGCGCGGCGTCGAACCATTGCGCCACACGGGCATAAAGCAGATAGGGATGTTTGCAGACGACCAGCGCAAAGGGCGGCCGAGCGGCGCCCTGGGCTTCCAGCGCCTCGGCCACGTCGGCCGAAACGATGACCGCCCCGGCTTGCGTGGTGGTCAGTTGGCTCTGGTAGCGGGGGTTGGCCAGGAAGGTGATTTCCTGGCTACCCGCCGAAGACAGCGTCCCGATGCCGCAGACCTTGAAAGGTTCTGCGCCCCGGGGCGCGCTGATACGCCAGTCCATTCCCTGGGTATTGGCGGCGCTCAACAGTGCTTCAAGAGTCGGCGCGCGAGCAAGATCCAGTAAAACCGGCATGGTGTGACGGGTGCTGCTTACTTGCCCAGGCTCTGAATCACCTTGTCGGTGATGTCGATGCGCGGGTTGACCGTCACTGCGTCCTGGATGATCAGGTCGTAGTTTTCTTGCTCGGCGATGCGCTTGATGGCCTCGTTGGCCTTCGTCACGATGCCCGAGAATTCTTCATTGCGGCGGCGGTTGAAGTCTTCCTGGAATTCACGACGCTTGCGTTGCAGGTCGGTATCCAGATTGGACAGTTCACGCTGGCGCTTGACGCGGTCCGACTCCGACAGAACCGGAGCGTCCTTGTCGAACTTCTCGGCTTGCGAACGCAGGCTGTTGTTCAGACGCTGGAGCTCATCGTCGCGCTTCTTGAATTCGGCTTCGATCTTGCTTTGCGCCGTCTTGGCCGGACCCGATTCACGCAGGATCCGCTCGGTGTTGACGAAGCCGATCTTGGTGTTTTGAGCCTGTGCGGGAATCGCAGCAGCCGAACCGAGAATGAGAGCACCCACCAGGGCAATGGAGCCGCCCAGCTTGCCACGGCGCTTGGCGCGCGGCGTATTCGATGATTTAAGTGCGAAATCAGACATCATGAAAATCTCACCTTCCAGTAAGGCAAAGCCAAAGTGTGTATTGTGCCACTAAACAGCAAGGGAGCCGGGCCAGGGGGCCCCTCCCTTGTTTTCAAGCGTAACGGCGCGCTTAGAAACCAGTACCGATCTGGAACTGGAAGCTCTGCTTGTCGTCGCCCTGCTTGGCGTTGAGCGGACGGGCGTAAGACAGCTGCAACGGCCCCATCGGCGACTGCCACGACAGGCCGATACCCGCCGAGTAACGCCAGCCGCAAGGATCCTCGACCTCGGTGTTGTTACGACCGGCGGTGCAATTCAAACCACTGCCGGCAGCCACCTGGCCCGCGTCGCCGAAGATGAACCAGCGCAGCGTGCGGTCCTTGGTAGCGCCCGGGAACGGCAGATACAACTGCGCGTTGGCCACGATACGGCGCGTACCGCCCAGATAGTCGCCCGTGAGCGTATCGCGCGGGCCCAGCGACGAACCTTCGTAGCCGCGAACGGTGCCGATACCGCCGGCATACACGTTCTTGATGACCGGGTAATCCTTGCTGCCATAGCTGCGGCCCCAATCGACCATGCCGTTCAAGGCCAGCGTGTACGAGCCGCCCAGCGGCACGAAGTACTGCTGCTGGCCCGTCAACATGGTGTATTGCAGGTCGACCGTGGACACGTCGGCCTTCAGGCGCGTATACGAACCCTTGGTCGGCGCCAGTGCGCTGTCACGGGTGTCTTTGGACCAGCCGGTGCTGAAGATGACCGAGTTGGTCGAATCGCCGTACTGATTCACGAAGTCGCGGTAAGCCTGCGGCGAATTCGTGAACAGGTCGATCTGGTTGTGTTCGAAGTTGGCGCCCAGGAAGATCCGGTCGTATTCCGAAATCGGAATGCCGAAGTTCATGCCCAGGCCGATAGCCTTGACGCGGTAGTCGCCGTCGTTGTTGTTCCAGGGCTCGGTCACGCGGTAGTACGCGGACGTGGTGCGGCTGATGCCTTCCTTGGTCCAGTACGGATCGGTGTGCGACAGCACGACCGCGCGGTTCGTCTTGCTGGTGTTCAACTGCAACGTCAGGTTCGTGCCGCTGCCAAAGACGTTGTCTTCGCTGATACCGGCCGACAGAATGGCCTTTTCGGACGAGCCGTAGCCCACGCCCAGGTTGATCATGCCGGTAGGCTTTTCCTTCACGTCGACGTTCACGTCGACCTGGTCGGGCGAACCCGGAACCGGATCGGTCTTGACGTTGACGTCGCTGAAATAGCCCAGGCGATCGACGCGATCGCGCGAGGTCTTGATGTCTTTCGCGTCGTACCAGGCGGCTTCCTGCTGGCGCATTTCGCGGCGCACGACTTCGTCGCGCGTGCGGGTATTGCCGCCGATCTGGATGCGGCGCACGTACACACGGCGGCTCGGGTCGACGTAGAACGTCAGGTCGGCCTCATGCTTGGCGCGGTCCAGCTGCGGGTTCGGGTTGACGTTGGCGAACGCGTAACCCAGCTCACCCAGGTAGTCGGTAATGGCCTTGGCCGAATCGTTGGCCTTGGCGGCCGAGAAGGTCTCGTCCGGCTTGACCTGCACCAGCGCGTTGATTTCCTTGTCCAGGCCCAGCAGGTTGCCGGCCAGCTTCACGCTACGCACCTTGTAGGGCTCGCCTTCGTGGACAGTGATCGTGATGCGGATGTCTTTGCGGTCCGGCGAAATGGTGACCTGGGGCGGCTCGACCTTGAACTCCAGGTAACCCTGGTCCAGGTAGAACGAGCGCAGGCGTTCGAGGTCGCCTTCAAGCTTTTCGCGCGAGTATTTGTCGGTGTCGGTGTACCAGGTCAGCCAACCGGGCGTCGTCAGCTTGAACTCGTCCAGCAGATCGCTTTCCGAGAAGGCCTTGTTGCCGACGAAGCGGATTTCCTGGATGCGGGCGACCGAACCTTCGAACACGTCGAAGCTCACACCCACGCGGTTACGCGGCAGCGGCGTCACGGTGGAGGTGACTTCAACGCCGTACTTGCCCTTGGACAGGTACTGTTGCTTGAGTTCGTATTCCGCGCGCTCAAGCATGGAGCGGTCGAAAATCCGGCCTTCGGCAAATCCGACCTGCCCCAGCGACGTGGTGATCGCCTTGGAGTCGAATTCGCGCATGCCGTTGAAGTTGACGGAGGCAATCGTCGGGCGTTCCTGCACCACGACCACCACGACGTTGTTGTCCGTCTGGATCTGCACGTCGGTGAAAAAGCCCGTGCCATAAAGGCGGCGGATAGCTTCGGTGGCTTCTTCTTCGGTGAACTTCTCGCCCACCTTGACGGGGAGATAACCGAACACGGTGCCGGCGTCAGTCCGTTGAATACCCTCTACGCGGATATCCCGCACGACAAAAGGGTCGAAGGCTTGGGCCATGGCCGGCAGCATTAATGCGGCGATGAGACCCGGCAGTACACCCTTTTTGTGATGAAACATCCGGCGAAAAGACATCCTTGAGTATCCTCGGTCGTGCAAATGGCGGGGGATTTTATGCTAAATCGCGTTTAAGTGAACAAACGCGTGAAATCGTTGAAGAGCGCAAGGCCCATCAGGCCTGCCAATAAACCTATGCCGGCGCGCTGTCCGATATCGATCCACCTCGCTGGCGGCGGGCTACCCCGCACAATTTCGACGAGATAGTACAGCAGATGGCCGCCATCCAGCATAGGAATGGGTAGCAAATTTAGTACGCCCAGGCTGATACTGATCAATGCGATATAGGCGATATACGCAACAATGCCGATTCGGGCAGTCTGGCCGGCGTAGTCGGCGATCGTGACGGGGCCGCTGACATTGCGCCACGACACATCGCCCGTCACCATGCGGCCCATCATGCGCAGCGAGAACCAGGCGGTATCCCAGGTACGGACCGCGCCGCGCCATACGCTTTCGACGAGGCCGTAGCGCACCGTGACCATCGGCACATCGCCGCCCAGTTGCACGCCAAGCCGGCCGATTTCCTGGCCATTGACCATCTCCGCGCGCGGCGTGACGTTCAGCGAAATATTGGCGCCGTCGCGCAGCAGGGTCAGCGTCAGCGGCTTGCCGGCGCTTTGTTGAATCTGTTTGATCACCGAGCCCGTTTCCGGGGTGGGCTGGCCGTCGATGGCCACGATGAGGTCGCCCGTGCGCATGCCGGCGGCTTGCCCTTCGCCGCCGTCGTTCACGGCGCGCACGCCCGGCTTGGGCTGGGCCAGACGGATGCCGGCAGCGGCGAGCGGATCGCCCGCGGACGGATCCATGGCGTTGGGAGGCAGATTGAGTTCGCGTTGCTGGACGGCGCCGGACGGGGTGCGGACTTCGACCTGCGCGCGGCCACCGGTGGACAGGACGTCCATCAGGCGCCAGCGGGCGTCCGACCAGGAGGCGATCTCCTGGCCATCGACAGCCAGGATGCGGTCGCCCGCAAGCAGGCCGGCCTGGGAGGCAGGCGTTTGGGCAGCGGGTTGGGCGATGATGGCTTGCGGCTCGTCCGTGCCCGCCATGTTCAGGCCGGCGTACAGGAAGACCGCAAGAATCAGATTGAAGATGGGGCCGGCCGCGACGATGGCGATGCGCTTGCCGACGGATTTGTTGTTGAACGCGCTGGCGGCCTCGGCCGGGCTGGCCCCGGCGGGCGCGTCGTCCTGCATTTTGACGTAGCCGCCCAGCGGCAAGGCGGAAACGGCCCATTCCGTGCCGTTTTTGTCGGTGCGGCGCAAGATGACCTTGCCAAAGCCCAACGAGAACCGCAGCACCTTCACGCCGCACAAGCGAGCCACCCAATAGTGCCCCAGCTCATGGAACGTGATCAGGGAGCCAAGCGCTACCGCAAAGGCCAGCAGGGTGAAAAGCATCGGGATCGGGATCTAGGGAATCAGAAGCAAGCGGGCCAGCCGTCAGGCCAGCCCAAGGTTACCTGCGAAGATGCGCGCATCGGCATCCAGCGCCAGCACTTCGTCAAGACTGTTGAGGGTAACAGATGCCTGCCCTGCTTGCCACTCCAGGGTGGCCTCGATCACGCGCGAGATCCAGGTATAGGGCAGCCGGCCATCCAGGAATGCCGCCACGGCGACTTCGTTGGCGGCGTTGAGCGCCACGCAAGCACCCTGCCCCGCCCGCAACGCGGCGAAGGACAGCGCCAGGCAGGGAAATCGGGCCAGATCGGGCTTCTCGAAATCCAGGCGGCCAAGCCGGGTCAGGTCCAGCGGACCGACGCCGCTTGCCAGGCGTTCCGGAAAGCCCAGGCCGTAGGCAATCGGCGTGCGCATGTCGGGCTGCCCCAATTGGGCCAGCACCGAGCCGTCGTCGTATTCGACCATCGAATGCACCACGCTTTGCGGATGCACCACGACCTCGATGCGGTCGGCCGGCATGGCGAACAGCCAATGCGCCTCGATCACTTCCAGGCCCTTGTTGAGCATGGTCGCCGAGTCCACCGAGATCTTGCGGCCCATGCTCCAGTTGGGATGGGCGCAGGCTTGCGCGGGCGTCACATCGTGCAGGTCTTCAAGGTCGCGGCCCCGGAACGGGCCGCCAGAGGCTGTCAGCAGCAGGCGGCGCACGCCCGGCGCGGGCGCATCGGGCGCATGGGCCCGCCCGCCATGGGGCAGGCATTGAAAAATTGCGTTGTGTTCGCTGTCGATCGGCAAGAGCTCGGCGCCGTGATCGCGAATGGCCTGCATGAACAGCGAACCGGCCGCAACCAGCGCTTCCTTGTTGGCCAGAAGCACGCGCTTGCCGCTGCGGGCCGCCGCCAGCGCGGCGGGCAAGCCAGCTGCGCCGACGATGGCCGCCATGACCGAATCGCATTCGGGATCCGCCGCCGTGTCCGCCAACGCCTGCGCGCCGACGCGAATCTGCGGCATGGGATCGGCACCCGCCCAGGCAGCCATGAATTGCTTGCGCGCCGCATCATCGGGCACCACCACGACGGCGGCGCGGCTGGCCTGGGCCTGCTCGGCCAGGCGTTCCATCCGGCTGTATGCGGACAGCGCGTAAACCGCCAGACGCTCGGGGTGGCGGGCAATCACATCCAGCGTGCTTTCACCGATCGACCCGGTCGACCCCAGCACGACGACGCGTTGAAAAGCCGTCAAAACAAGACTCCAGACAAAAGTAGCGCAAACGGCGCAACCGGAAGAATCGCATCGATGCGGTCATAAACCCCACCGTGACCCGGCAACAGCGTGCTGGAGTCCTTGCGGCCGGCCCGGCGCTTGAGCAGCGATTCGAACAGGTCGCCCACGATGGACACCACACCGAGCACGGCGGCGATAGGCAGCGCCAGCCAGAAGCTCCAGCGTTCGACCAGCGCATGGCCGAACGATCCCTCCCACAAACTGGACAGGCCGATCCAGACCACGGCGCCCAGCACGCCCGCGATGGCGCCTTCGATGGTCTTGCCCGGGCTGACCCGCGGAGCCAGTTTACGCTTGCCGAACGCCCGGCCGGCAAAATAGGCGGCGATGTCCGCCACCCAGACCAGCGCCAGCAACGACACCACGAATCCCGCGCCGCGCGCGACGAACATCTGCGCCAGCACCGCCCAGGCCGCGAAAGCGGCGGGCACCGAAAACACAGACCAGCCCAGACTGGCGGGCGGCGCGTCGGAGCGGCCGCGAACCACGGCCGTGAAGCCGCCCAGCAGCCAGACGGCCGCCACGGCCGGCACCACATAGCGCAGCACCCAGGCCGGATCGCGCCAACCGGTGCCGCCACCGGCCAACCAGGCCGAAGCCAGCACCAGCATGCCGGCGAACAGCAGCACGGCGACGCCGACGGAAATCAAGGGGGATGGGGGCTGAGGCAAGGTCAGGCGCAGCCATTCCCAGTTGGCGCACGCGGCGGCCAAGGCCAGCAAGGCGACAAACCACCAGGGGTTCGCGCTGATCATCGCGGCGGCCAGAATGGCCAACAGAATGACGGCGGTAACGATACGCTGGCCCAACATATGACGGTCTCCTCGTGTGCTGCTTTGGAAAAACGCGCTTGTCGCCGTCTGCTTACTTTGCGCCGCTTTCGCTGAGTTGCGCGCTGGTGCGGCCGAAGCGGCGTTCGCGGGTGCGATACCAGTCAAATGCCGCTTGCAACTCGGCGGCGCCGAAATCCGGCCAATAGCGGTCCGTGAAGTAGAACTCCGCGTAGGCCATCTGCCAGATCAGGAAATTGGAAATGCGCTGTTCACCGCCAGTGCGGATGAACAGGTCGGGCTCGGGCGCCCAGGACATCGACAGGTGCCGCGCCAGACGCTCTTCGTCGACGCGCTCGGGATGCGCCGCCAAGTCAGGTTCGGCGGCGAGCATTGCCCGGGTGGCTTGCAGGATATCCCAGCGGCCGCCGTAGTTGGCGGCGACCGTCAGGTGCAGGCGGTCGTTGTGGGCAGTGCGCGCCTGCGCGGCCTGGATCAGCTCTTGCAGACGGGGCTCGAACGCGCTCAGGTCGCCAATGACGTGCAAGCGCACGCCCTGCTCGTCGAGCTTGCCGATTTCGCGCTCAAGCGCCTGCACGAACAGGCGCATCAACAGCGACACTTCTTCGGCCGGCCGACGCCAGTTTTCGGAGCTGAACGCGAACAGCGTCAGGTAGCGCACGCCGGCACGGCCGCAGGCTTCGACCACACGGCGCACTGCCTGCACGCCCTTGGCGTGGCCAGCGGTGCGAGGCAGGAGCCGCCGCGTGGCCCAGCGTCCGTTGCCATCCATGATGATGGCCACGTGCTCGGGGATATCGCGAGTGTCGGGTACCGCCTGGGTCGAACTGGTTGCCATGGATGTGGGACTTAAGCGCGGCGTGCCGGGCAATATCGAAAAGACGGAAGAAAAACCTGCGCCGTCGTTCCATTGCTGCGTAAGGGTGCTGCGTAGCAATGGTAAGGACGGCGCATAGGCAAGAATATCCTGACGCCGGGGCGATGCGGCATGACCGCGCGCCCCGAGCCAATCGAGGATTATACGGTCATGATTTCCGCTTCTTTCTGGACGACCATCTTGTCGATGTCCGCAACAGAGCGATCGGTCAGCTTCTGGACGTCGTCCTGCGCACGACGTTCGTCGTCCTCGGAGATTTCCTTGTCCTTGACCAGCTTCTTCAACGCTTCGTTCGCTTCACGGCGCAGGTTGCGCACGGCGATCTTGGCGTCTTCGCCTTCGCTGCGCACGACCTTGGTCAGGTCGCGGCGGCGCTCTTCGGTCAGGGCGGGCATCGGCACGCGGATGGTGTCGCCCATCGAGATGGGGTTCAGACCCAGGTCCGATTCACGGATGGCCTTTTCGATCGGGCCGGCCATGTGCTTTTCGTAGGGCTGCACGCTGATGGTGCGCGCGTCCACGAGGTTGACGTTGGCGACTTGGCCCACCGGTACCGGCGAACCGTAGTACTCGACCTGCACGTGGTCCAGGATGCCGGTGTGGGCGCGGCCCGTCCGGATCTTGCCCAAGTTGATCTTGAGCGTATCAAGCGACTTGGCCATTCTGGCGTCGGCGGACTTGCGGATTTCTGCTGCGCTCATGGAATTTCCTTTTCTTTAAACGTGTACCAACGTGCCTTCGTCTTCGCCGCTGACCACTCGCTTGAGCGCGCCGGACTTATTGATCGAAAACACTTTGATCGGCAGTTTCTGGTCACGGCACAGCGCGAAGGCCGTGGCGTCCATGACTTCCAGACGGCGCACGATCGCTTCATCGAAGCTGATCCGCGCATAGCGCGTAGCGGTGGGATCCTTGTTGGGATCCGCGCTGTAGATGCCGTCCACTTTGGTGGCTTTCAACACGATCTCCGCGCCGATTTCCGCGCCACGCAAGGCGGCGGCGGTGTCGGTCGTGAAGAAGGGGTTGCCCGTACCCGCGGCGAAAATGACGACCTTGCCCTCTTCGAGGTAACGCAAAGCCTTCGGGCGGATGTAGGGTTCGACGACCTGATCGATGTTCAGGGCGGATTGTACGCGGGTGTCGATGCCCTTGTGCTTGAGTGCGTCCTGCAGCGCAAGCGCGTTCATGATGGTGGCCATCATGCCCATGTAGTCGGCGGTGGCGCGGTCCATGCCCTGCGCACCCGGGGCGACGCCACGGAAAATATTACCTCCGCCGATGACGATGGCCAGTTCGACGCCCGTGGCGGCGACTTCGGCGATCTCATCGGTCATGCGGACGATGGTGGAGCGGTTGATGCCAAAAGCATCCTCGCCCATCAGCGCCTCGCCGGAAAGTTTGAGAAGAACCCGTTTGTATGCTCTGCTGCTCATAGGTGATATCCCGAAGAACAATCCGACGAAAGTGTAAGACAAGAATGAGGGGAGCCCCTCAACGCCGCGGGCTTGGCGATGGCTCCAAGGGTGTGCCCTTGGGCGGCCCTGCGGCGAAAAAGGCCGGACTAGAATTTAATCTAGTGCCGGCCTTTAAGCACTACCCCGAGGTCAGGCGGCGCCAGCGGCGGCGGCGGCAACCTCAGCGGCGAAGTCGCTGGTCTTCTTCTCGATACCTTCGCCGACAACGAACAGCACGAACTTGCTGATCGAAGCGCCGTTAGCCTTCAGGTGTTGCTCGACCGTGGCCTTGTCGTTCTTGACGAACGGCTGCGACAGCAGGGTCACTTCCTTCAGGAACTTGGCGACCGAACCTTCAACCATCTTGGCGACGATGTCAGCCGGCTTGCCCGATTCGGCAGCCTTCTGCTCGGCAACCGAGCGCTCGGCGGCGATGTCGGCCGGGTTCACGCCGTCGGCGTTCAGGGCCTTGGGCTTGGTGGCGGCGATGTGCATCGCCAGGTCCTTGCCCACTTCTTCGGCGCCGGTGTATTCCACCAGCACGCCGATCTTGCCACCGTGCACGTAGCTGGCCAGCGCGTTCGGCGTCTCGATGCGCTCGAAGCGGCGGATCGAGATGTTTTCGCCGATCTTGCCGATCAGGGCGGTACGGGTCGTTTCAACGGTGCCTTCGCCGAACGGCAGGGCCGACAGAGCGGCCACGTCGGCCGGGTTCTGCGTGGCGACCAGTTCAGCCAGCTTGTTCACGAAACCGACGAAGTCGTCGTTCTTGGCGACGAAGTCGGTTTCGCAGTTGATTTCGACAACGGCGCCTTGCTTGGCATCGGCGGAGATGAACAGACCGATCAGGCCCTCGGCGGTGACGCGGGCAGCGGCCTTGCTGGCCTTGTTGCCCAGCTTGACGCGCAGGATTTCCTCGGCACGAGCCAGGTCGCCTTCGGCTTCCGTCAAGGCCTTCTTGCACTCCATCATGGGCGCGTCGGTCTTTTCGCGCAGTTCCTTGACCAGGGCAGCGGTAATTTCAGCCATGTTTGCTCCAAATTTTGCTAAGACACGCCCCGGCTCGCCGGGGCAGTGATTGATTCGATGAGACGCCCGCCAGTGGCGGGCCAGGAAGATGGGAGCCCACCTTCGCAGTGCCGGCGAGGCGGGAGCGGATCTGTTTCAAAGCCGCTCCCGACACTAACCGCCGGACATGACAGCCGGCTTAGGCCTGGTTGTCCTGCACTTCGACGAACTCTTCCTGACCTTCACCTTGCTCTTCGACCAGACCGTTCAGGTTCTGTTCGCGGCCTTCCAGCACAGCGTCGGCGATGCCCTTGGCGTACAGCGCGATGGCCTTGGCCGAGTCATCGTTACCCGGG
Source organism: Achromobacter piechaudii NBRC 102461 (assembly GCF_001571245.1). Lineage (GTDB taxonomy): Bacteria > Pseudomonadota > Gammaproteobacteria > Burkholderiales > Burkholderiaceae_B > Achromobacter > Achromobacter piechaudii. Next base: position 207,919 of record NZ_BCTK01000008.1, read on the forward strand.
ATGACGTAGTCGATGCCGTCCGGCGAGTGGTTGGTGTCAACCACGGCGACGACGGGGATGCCCAGCGTCTTGGCTTCGGCGATGGCGATCTTGTGGTAGCCGACGTCGATGACGAACATGGCGTCAGGCAGACCGTTCATGTCCTTGATGCCGCCGATCGACTTGTTCAGCTTGTCCAGTTCGCGTTGGAACAGCAGGCCTTCCTTCTTGATCATGCGCTCGGCGCCGCCTTCGGCGACGACGACTTCCATGTCCTTCAGGCGCTTGACCGAGGTCTTGACCGTCTTGAAGTTGGTCAGCATGCCGCCGAGCCAGCGGGCGTCGACGAAGGGCATGCCGCAACGGGCGGCTTCGGAAGCGACCAGCTCGCGAGCAGCGCGCTTGGTGCCGACGAACAGGATGTTGCCGCCGCGAGCAGCCAGCTGCTTCACGAACTTGGTGGCTTCCTGGTACTTATCAACCGTCTTTTCCAGGTTGATGATGTGAATCTTGTTACGGTGACCGAAGATGTACGGAGCCATCTTGGGGTTCCAGTAACGGGTTTGGTGACCAAAGTGGACACCCGCTTCCAGCATTTCGCGCATCAAAGACATGTAATTCTCCAAGGGTTGATTTCTTGCGCCGCACCTGCATCAGCCTCTGGCTGACACCCTGGGTGGTACAACGCGCGATTTCCCGCAACACGCGGGATGGACAAAATTTTAACCGGGCCGACCGATCACTGTCGCAATAAAACTACTGCTTCCGCGATAAACCCAGACGACCGACACGACCAGAGCCTTGCACCAAGCACTTGTCCATGCCCTTTTACAGGCATGGCGCCGAACCAGACACTCCAGGAAATTCCTGGAAGTTTCCGGGATTCAGCGCACCCGGACTTGTTTTGTTGGCAGCGAAATCCAGTTCTTCGCAAGCGGGCTTGTCGCCATCCTGCGCATCAGACCATCGGGGCAGCTCTTACAAAAAAACGCCGAGCTTCGAAACAAAGCCTGCGTTTTCAAGAACTTAATCCGACGCCCATACCGAACCTGCATCGCCGCTCAAAAACATGACCGGGCTAACAAGCACGCCGTGCCCCAACTCGGGCAAGATTTCAGCCGCCCCCACCTTCATCAAGCCCCCAACCAGCCCGCCCGCCCCGCCTCGGAACCAGACAGCGCACCCGATTTCGCTCCACAACCTTCGCTTGCGGTGAAACTTCAGGGATTGCCGCCGATCTCACAACGCAGATCGTTCGGGCCAACAAGTGGCCCTCTGAGGTGAACGCAAACACTCCGTCCTACCTTTGCCGGGATCGGCTCTTGCCGTTACCCAGTTATTGCTGTTATCGGTAACAATCCGGCTTAGGGCTTTGCCCCGCCAGCTGCCGCACCGATATCAGCATGCTCCCCAAAATTTTAGGGAAGCCTATAATTCTACTATTCTTTCAAGCAGACATTCAAGCGAGAGATCGTCAAGTTACTCCATGGGCACAATTACCAATCCGGCCGACCTGGCCAAAATGCGCGCCGCCTGCCAGGACGCCGCCAAAGTCCTCGATTTCATCACCCCCTACGTCAAGCCGGGTGTCACGACTGGAGAGCTGGATCGCCTCTGCCTGGAATACCTGACCGATGAACTGAAAGTGAAGTCCGCCACGGTGGGCTACGCCCCGCCCGGCTACCCGCCCTTCACCGGCGCCATCTGCACGTCCGTCAACCACCAGGTGTGCCACGGCATTCCCGGCGACAAGGTGCTCAAGAACGGCGACTCGCTGAACATCGACGTCACCATCATTAAGGATGGCTGGTTTGGCGATACCAGCCGCATGTACGCGGTCGGCGAACAATCCATCCTGTCGCGCCGCCTGACCGAGATCACCTTCGAATGCATGTGGAAGGGTATCCAGCAGGTCAAGAATGGCGCCACCCTGGGCGACGTGGGCAACGCCATCCAGAAGCACGCCGAATCGAACGGGTTCTCGGTGGTGCGCGAATTCTGCGGCCACGGTATCGGCCAGCGTTTCCATGAAGATCCCCAGGTGCTGCATTACGGCAAGCCGGGCACGGGCGTGAAATTGGTGACGGGTATGCTTTTCACGATTGAACCCATGATCAACGCCGGCCGGCGCGAAATCCGCCAGCTTGCCGACGGCTGGACGGTGGTGACGCGCGATCACAGCCTGTCCGCCCAATGGGAACACGCGGTGTGCGTCACCGACACCGGCTACGAAGTGCTGACGCTGTCGCCGGGCATGCCGCCCCCGCCGGCCTTCATCACCGAGCCCATCGTCATCCCCGCCGTCTAAGCTTCCGCCGCCCACCCATGTCCGCCGAATTCCTCAGCTCCCTGCGTGAACGCATCCAGCAATCACGGCGCGCCGCGGTGGCCCAGTTTCGAGAGCACGAGCGCCCGGACACGCTGCTGTCCGAATTGCGCCGCATCGTGGACGCCGCGCTGCGCGATCTGGTCAAGCATTGCCCGCTGCCCCTGGGCGCCACGCTGGCGGCGGTGGGCGGATATGGGCGGGGCGAGCTTTATCCGCATTCCGATGTGGACCTGCTGATCCTGCTGCCGCACGCCCCCACGCGCGAGGAAGAGTCGGCCATTGAACGGCTGGTGGCGTCCCTGTGGGATCTGGGCCTGGAGCCCGGCCATAGCGTGCGCACCATTGAAGACTGCGAGCGCGAGGCCGATGCCGACATCACCGTGGAAACGGCGTTGCTGGAGTCGCGCTGGCTGGCGGGCAGCCGCATCCTGATGCGCAAGTTCGACGCCGCGACCAAGTCCCGGCTGGATCCGCGCGCCTTTTTCCGCGCCAAGCGGGTCGAAATGCAGCAGCGCCATGCGCGCTACCACGACACGCCCTACGCGCTGGAACCGAACTGCAAGGAGTCGCCCGGCGGCCTGCGCGACCTGCAAGTGATCTTGTGGATGGCGCGCGCGGCAGGCTTTGGCGACAGTTGGCGCTCGGTGGCGCAAGCGGGCCTGTTGACCTCGTCCGAAGCGCGCGACCTGCGCAAGGCCGAGCAGGCCTTCAAGCGGCTGCGGATTGAACTGCACCTGCTGTCGAATCGCCGCGAAGACCGAGTGCTGTTCGACCTGCAACCGGCGCTGGCCGAGGTCTACGGCATCCACGCCACCGCCACGCGACGCGGCAGCGAGCTGCTGATGCAGCGCTATTACTGGGCGGCGCGGCTGGTGACGCAGCTGAACGGCATCCTGGTGCAGAACATCGAAGAGCGTCTGTTTCCGCGCCCCGACAGCGACGCGCGCGACATCGACGATGATTTCCGCAACCTGCGCGACCGCCTGGACATCATTCGCGACGACGGTTTCGAACGCAATCCCACGCTGCTGCTGCGCGCCTTCCTGGTGATGCAGCAACACCCCGAGCTGACCGGCATGTCGGCGCGCACGCTGCGCGCCATCTGGCATTCGCGCCATCGCATCGATGCGCAGTTCCGCCGCAACCCGGTCAACCGCAAGCTGTTCCTGCAAATCCTGCAACAGCCGCGCGGCATCGTGCACGAGCTGCGGCGCATGACCATGCTGAACATCCTGCCGCGCTATCTGCCGGTGTTCCGCCGCATCGTCGGCCAGATGCAGCATGACCTATTCCACGCCTATACGGTGGACCAGCACACGCTGGCGGTGGTGCGCAACCTGCGCCGTTTCACCATGCCCGAGCACGCGCAGGAATATCCGCTGGCCAGCCAGTTGATCGCGGGCCTGGACCGGCACTGGTTGCTGTACGTGGCGGCGTTGTTTCACGACATCGCCAAGGGCCGGGGTGGCGACCATTCCGAACTGGGCGCGCGCGAAGTGCGCAAGTTCGCGCAAGACCACGGCATGGATCCCGACGACGCCAAGCTGGTGGAATTCCTGGTGCGCCAGCATCTGCTGATGTCCGCCGTGGCGCAAAAGCGCGACCTGTCCGACCCGGCGGTGGTGCAGGAATTCGCCGCCACGGTCAAAGACGAACGCCATCTGACCGCGCTGTACCTGCTGACCGTGGCCGACATCCGCGGCACCAGCCCCAAAGTCTGGAACGCCTGGAAGGGCAAGCTGCTTGAAGACCTGTACAAGCTGACGCTGGCGGCGCTGGGCGGCGCGCATGCCGACGCGCACACGGTGCTGACCGAACGCAGGGAAGAAGCCGCCCGCCTGACACGCCGTGCCGGACTGCGCGACGACGCACGCGAAGCCTTCTGGAACCAGCTCGACGTGGCCTACTTCCTGCGCCATGACGCGTCCGACATCGCCTGGCACACGCGCCACCTGTACCACCAGGTCGCACCGGCGCAAGCGGTGGTCAGGGCGCGCCCCACCGAGCAGGGCGAAGGCTTGCAGATCATGGTCTACACGCGCGACGCGCCCGATCTGTTCGTCGCCATCTGCGGATATTTCGACGCCAAGAACCTGTCCATTCAGGACGCGCGCATCCACACCACGCGGCACGGCTGGGCGCTGGACAGCTTTATCGTGCTGCTGCCCGAAGGCGCCAGCGACCTGCGCGCGCAGGCCACGCTGGTGGAACACGAACTTGCCGAACGCCTGAAAGACCCCCACGCCGCCGCGCAAGCGCAGCCCAGCCGGGGCGGCTATTACGGCCGGGGCCGGCAATCGCGCGCGTCGCGGGTGTTTCCCGTCATGCCGCAGGCCGAGCTGCAACCCGATGAACGCAGCACGTCCTGGCGCCTGTCGGTCACCGCGACCGACCGCCCCGGCCTCTTGCACGCGCTGGCGCGGGTGTTCGCCCGCCACGAAGTCAACCTGCTCATGGCCAAGATCATGACGCTGGGCGACCGCGTGGAAGACGTTTTCATCGTAGACGGGTCCGCACTGGCCCGCCCCCGCAGCCAGATGCAATTCGAGCGCGACATCCTGGATGCGCTGGCCGGAGACGAGGCGCAACAGCGCGTGGCCTGACGGCGGCGTTCGACCTGGGCGGCGGATTACTCTTCCCGCTGCCCGGACACCGCATCCCGCTCAAATGCGGCGACGCCATCGTCGTCGATACCTGACAGCCGCTCCCGCCCGATAAGCCCCGCGCCGCCCTCCCCGCATTGCGCCCACCCCACCGGCATCGCCAGCCTTACCCAGACCGCATACAATCCGGGTTTTCGGCCCGGCGATGCCCACTCTCATGCAGCTCAACGACTATCTGCGCGTCTTTGGTGGCAGCTTCTTCTTCGCGCTGGCCACGCTGCTCCCCTTCCTGAACCCGCCCGCGATCGCGCCGATCTTCCTGTCGCTGACCGAAGGCGCGTCCTCCGCCACGCGCGTGGTCCTGGCCAAGCGGGTTGCCGTCAACGTCTGCCTGATGCTGGCCGTGGCCATGGTCGCCGGCAACGTGCTGCTCAGTTTCTTTGGCATTTCCCTGTCGATCGTGCGGGTGGGCGGCGGCATGCTGGTGATCGCCAGCGCGTGGCGCCTGGTGAATTCGCCGGATGCGGACACCGAACGCGTGGCCCGCATGGCCGAATCGTTCACGCCCGAAATGGCCAAGGCGCGCGCGTTCTACCCGCTGACCTTTCCGATCAGTTGCGGCCCCGGCTCGATTGCCGCCGCCATCACCGTGGGCGTGTCGCTGCGCGACCAGAACCACGTATTGAGCCTGGTCCGTCTGGGCGGATCGATTCCCGGCATCATCGCCGTGTCGCTGACTCTGTATGTCTGCCTGCGCTTTGCCGCGCAGATGCTGCACCGCCTGGGCGACAACGGCACGGCCGTCTTCATGCGCCTGTCCGCCTTCATCATGTTGTGCCTGGGCGTACAGATCTTCTGGGAAGGCGCGCGCGAACTGATGCTGAGTTTGTTGACGCAAGTGATGCAACCAATTCCGGTTCCCAAAGCCTAAGCGTAGGCCGGACCGCGCACCCGCCTCGATCAACTTCAAACCAAGATAAAAATGACTACCCGCTCTGAACGCCTGCTACGCCTTATTGCCCTGTTTTGCTTTGGCGCCGTAGGCGTGGCCCTGGTTTCCCAGCACGTTTTCGACATGCCGCCCTGCGCCTGGTGCGTGCTGCAACGCCTGATCTACCTGGTCATCGGCGTCGTGGCGCTAATTGGCGGCTTTGGCGGCGGCCGGGCACTGACCCGCATCGCTGGCGCGCTGGCGGCACTGCTGTCGCTGTCGGGCGTCGTGGCCGCCTGGTATCAGTACACCGTTGCCGCCAACATGCTGTCGTGCGACCAGACCTTCGCCGACCGCTTCATGACCGGCATCGGCCTGGAAGGCAACGTGCCGTGGGTCTTCGGCATCTTCGCCACCTGCATGGACGCCAAGGTGCCGTTCCTGGGCATTGAATACGCCCTGTGGAGCCTGGCGCTGTTTGTCGTCCTGTTCTTCATGGCGCTGCCCGTCGTCTTCAGCCGCGCACGCGCCTGAACCCAACACGCCGGGCGCGCGATCCCATCCTGCCGTTGTGATTTCCTTGAAATTCCTGACCGGATACCCGGAACCCCTGCTCGTGCAGGCCCAGACGCTGCTTGATCGCGGCAAGCTGGGCGCTGCCCTGCTCTCGCGCTATCCCGATGGCCCGCACGATGTCCGCACCGACCGTGCGCTGTACCAGTACGTGACCGATCTGAAAAACACCTATCTGCGCAACGGCGATCAGATCAACAAGGTGGCGTACGACAGCAAGATTCATGTGATTCAGCATGCGCTGGGCCAGCACACGTATATCTCGCGGGTGCAGGGCGGGAAGCTACGCGCCAAACACGAGATCCGCGTGGCCACGCTGTTCAAGACCGTGCCCGCGGAGTTCCTGAAGATGATCACCGTGCATGAACTGGCGCACCTGAAAGAGAAGGACCACAACAAGGCCTTCTACAACCTGTGCCTGCGGATGGAACCGCACTACCACCAGTACGAATTCGATCTGCGTTTGTATTTGACGCATCTGGAAGCGACGCGCGAATCCTTATGGGCGCCGCAGAGCTGAGGCCCGGCGCGTAATTGGTCGTACCAATCTGGCATGACTATCTAAAAAAACGAAGAGCCACCAAGCCATTCCTGGGTATCATTGAGCCCGGCGCGTCATCCGCACGCGCCGCAATCATTCGATGATCGACCTATTGGTCGTACCAATTACCCTCCCATGCGCCTGTCCGACCAAGTCGCTGAAAAGCTGTTGTCCCTGATCCAGGCCCAAGACATCCCACCGGGCGGCCGGCTGCCCGCCGAACGTGGCCTGGCACAGAGCCTGGGCGTATCGCGCACCGCCTTGCGCGAGGCCATCCAGAAGCTATCCAGCCATGGCATCCTGACCAGCCGGGTGGGCGCGGGTACATTTCTAGCGGCCGACGCGCGCCCCTGGCCGCAGCAATCCATGTCGCCCTTGGGCGCGCTGATGCAGCAGGATCCGCAGTACCGCTACGACGTATTGGAATCGCGGTATGCGCTGGAAAGCAGCACCGCCAGCTACGCCGCGCAGCGCGCAACCGACGCGGATAAGGCGAAGATCCAGCGCTGCTTCGATCAGATGGTCGAACACCAGCAGCGGGGCAACGCCGAACTGTCGGCGCACGCCGATGCGCAGTTTCATCTGGCAATTGCCGAGGCCTCGCACAACCTGGTGCTGCTGCAGATCATGCGCGGGCTGTTCGATCTGATGCTGTCCACGGTGGCCCAGAACCGTCGCAACATGCTCATCCTGGACAGCCCGGCCTCGCAAGACAAGCTGACGCATCAACATCAGGCCCTGATGCAGAGCATTCTGGATGGCGACCCCGAGCAGGCGCGCGCGGTCATCGGCCAGCATCTGGACTACATCCGCGCCACGCTCATCAAGACGGACGAAGACGCCGCTCGTCACGACCGCTCCACCCGCCTGCCCTCCCCCACGCATCCATGAACCAACATTCTGCCAACGACGCCGCCGCCGCGCTGCTGACCCAATTGCGCGCCGTCGTCGGCAGCGCGCATGTGCTGACGGGCGACTCGGCCACGCGGCGCTTCCGGCGCGGCCATCGCACCGGCGAAGGCCGCGTCCTTGCCGTCGTGCGGCCGGGCACGCTGCTGGAACAATGGCGCGTGCTGCAAGCCGTGGTGCAATCCGGCCGCATCGTCATCATGCAGGCCGCCAACACCGGCTTGACCGGGGGCTCCACGCCGGACGGCGATCAATACGACCGCGAGATCGTCTTGATCAGCACGCTGCGCATACCGGACATCCAGGTGATACGCGACGGGCAGCAGGTGGTTTGCCTGCCGGGCGCCACGCTGGACCGGCTGGAACAAACGCTGGCGCCGCTGGGACGCGAGCCGCATTCGGTGATCGGGTCGTCCTGCATTGGCGCGTCGGTGCTGGGCGGGGTATGCAACAACTCGGGCGGCGCGTTGCTGCGGCGCGGCCCGGCCTATACCGAACTGGCGCTGTACGCGCGCGTGGCCTCGGATGGCTCGCTTGGCCTGGTCAACCATCTGGGCATCGACCTGGGCAAGACTCCCGAAGAGATCCTGACCCGCTTGCAGGCGGGCGATTATGGTCCGCGAGATATCCGCGACGACACGGGCGCGGCGTCCGATCCGCACTACGCGCGGCATGTGCGCCAGATTGACGAGCCCACGCCGGCGCGCTTCAACGCCGACCCCTCGCGCCTGTACGAAGCCTCGGGCTCGGCCGGTCGTGTGTGCCTGTTCGCGGTGCGCCTGGATACGTTCGCGCGCGAAGCCAGCACGGTGTTCTACATCGGCAGCAACCAGCCCGATGACCTGACCGCCGTGCGCCGCCAACTGCTGGCCGAACTTCCGCGCCTGCCCATCGCGGGCGAATACATACACCGCGACGCATTCGACATCGGTGCGCGCTACGGCAAAGACGTGTTTCTGCTGATCGACAAGCTGGGCACGGCGCGCGTGCCGCAGGCATTCGCCATCAAGAGCCGGCTGGACGGCATCGCGGAACGACTGGGCCTGCCAGGCTTGGTCGATCGCGCGATCCAGGCCGCCATGGCCCTGCTGCCCAATCACCTGCCACGCCGGATGCGGCAATATCGCGACCGCTACGAACATCATTTATTGCTGCGGGTGTCGGACGATACTGCCCCGGCGACGCGCGCCTTCCTCTCCCGGCTTTTCGAGGGGCGCGACGATGCGGCTTTCTTTGAATGCGATGCCGACGAAGGGCGCAAGGCGTTTCTGCATCGCTTCGCCATCGCCGGCGCGGCGATACGCTATCGCGATACGCATCGCTCATCGGTCGAAGACATCGTGCCGCTGGATATCGCGCTACGGCGCAATGACCGCGAATGGGTCGAGACGCTGCCCGCAGACATGGAACGCGATATCGTCCACAAGCTTTACTACGGGCATTTCTTCTGCCACGTGTTCCACCAGGATTACATCGTGCGCAAGGGAGTCGATCCGCTGGCGATGGAAAAGCGCATGTGGGGATTGCTGGACGCGCGGCAAGCCGAGTATCCGGCAGAACACAATGTGGGTCACCTGTATGTCGCCAAGCCGGCGCTGGCGGCGTTCTACCGCGAACTGGATCCCACCAATACGTTCAACCCGGGCATCGGGCACACGTCGAAACTGGCGAACTGGGGCGCCTGCTGCGGCCAGCAAAGCCTGCCGGCCGCTTACCGTGGCCAAGAGCTTGGCCACGGCGAGCAGGGGTAGATCAGGCGTCGTTGGCGGCGTAGCCCATGTTGAACTGCAGGCCGCTTGCGCCCTCGTCCTGGCCGGGTTCGGCGCGCGACTGACCCAGGCGGGCCAGGTATTCGGCGGTGATGTCGCCCGTGACGTATTCGCCGTCGAAGCACGAAGCCTCGAAGCGCTGCATCTTGGGGTTCAGGTCACGTACCGACTGCTGCATGTCGGACAGGTCCTGGTAGATCAGCGAATCCGCGCCGATCGCGCGGGCGATTTCCTCGTCGCTGCGGCCGGTGGCGATCAATTCCGATTGCGTGGGCATGTCGATGCCGTACACGTTCGGGAAACGCACCGGAGGCGCGGCGGACGCGAAGTACACCTTGTTGGCGCCGGCGGCGCGCGCCATGTCCACGATTTCGCGGCTGGTGGTGCCACGCACGATGGAGTCATCGACCAGCAGCACGTTCTTGCCCTTGAACTCCATGCCGATGGCATTGAGCTTCTGGCGCACGGACTTACGGCGCACGGCCTGGCCCGGCATGATGAACGTGCGGCCCACGTAGCGGTTCTTGATGAGCCCTTCGCGATAGTCCAGGTTCAGGCGCGCGGCCAGCTGCATGGCGGCGGGACGCGAGGAATCCGGAATCGGCATGACGACGTCGATGTCGCCCAGGCGCATGTTGCGCGCAACCTTGTCGGCCAGGTATTCACCCATGCGCAGGCGGGCGTCGTAAACCGACACGCCGTCGATCAGCGAATCCGGACGCGCAAAGTAAACGTATTCGAAAATGCACGGCACCAGTTGCGGGTTGTCGGCGCATTGACGGCTGACGAAGCGGCCGTCCAGGTCGACGAACACGGCTTCGCCCGGCTCGACGTCGCGCACGAAGACAAAACCGCTGCCTTCCAGCGCCACGGATTCCGAAGCCACCATCCACTCGACGCCTTCGTCGGTTTCCATGCGGCCGATACACAAGGGGCGGATGCCGTTGGGATCGCGGAACGCCAGCAAGCCATAACCGGAAATCTGCGCCACGACGGCGTAGGCGCCACGCACGCGCTTATGCACGGCCGACACGGCGCGGAAGATCGCGTCGTCGTCTAGCGACACACCGTTTGCCGACGATTGCAGTTCGTGCGCCAGCACGTTCAGCAGCACTTCGGAATCGGAGTTGGTGTTGATGTGGCGGCGGTCGACGCGGTACAGCGATTCACGCAGCTCGCGCCAGTTGGTCAGGTTGCCGTTGTGGGCAAACATGATGCCGAACGGGGCGTTGACGTAGAACGGCTGGGCCTCTTCCTCGCTGGCGCTGGAGCCCGCGGTGGGATAGCGGACCTGGCCGACGCCGGACGTACCGGGCAACGAACGCATGTTGCGCGTACGGAAGACGTCGCGCACCAGGCCGTGCGCCTTGTACATATTGAATTGGTTGCCTTGCGATGTCGCGATGCCCGCGGCGTCCTGCCCGCGATGCTGCAACAGCAGCAAGCTGTCATAGAGCAGCTGGTTGACCGGCCCGCGCCCGATGACCCCTACGATTCCACACATGGTGAGATTTCCTGGTTGATTTGAAGCTAATCAATACGGCAGCCATGTCGCCAAAGACGGCGGCAGCCACGTTTTGATATGTTTGACGGCCTCGATGGCCGAATGCGAAAACATGGCGTCCTTCCACCACGGCTCTTGGGGTAGCGGCGTATAGCCGGCAGCGGCGACCAGCGCCAGCACGATCAGCAGACCACGGGCCAGTCCGAACATCGCGCCCAGGCCGTGATCGGCGGGGCTCAGTCCGGTACTGCGGATCAAGGCGGCTAGCGTCATGTTGACCAAACCCACACCGAGCAGCACAAGGATGAACACCACGGCGTATGAGACTCCCATGCGCAGCAGCGTCGTTTCAATATAGGGCTCCAGCCACGTATACACCGTGGGGCCCCACCATATCGCGGCCACGAAGGCCAGCAGATAGGCGACCAGCGACAGCACCTCTTTGAGCAGGCCGCGCACCAGGCCCAGCACAGCCGAGACCGCCAGGATGGCCAGTACGACGAAGTCGAAACCGGTCACTATTGGGCGGCAATAAAACCATTGTCATAGCCCAGGGTGCGTAACCGCGCCTGGGCCGCCTGCGCCGCCTCGCGCGAGGGGAACGGCCCCACGCGCAGACGGTACTGCTGTTTGCCTCCGATGGAGGCCTGTTCGACAAATGCGTTGGTGACGCCCGCCTGATGCAACTTGGCGCGGCGCGATTGGGCGTCTTCCGACGTGGTGTAAGCGGCGATCTGGAGCACGAAATTGCCCTTGGCGGCAGGCTTGGGAGCGGGTGCGGCGGCGGCCGGCGCGGCGCGGCCTTCCAGCAGGGCCAGAGCGCGTGCGCCGTCATCGGAACGCGTATCGGGCTTGGGCTGCGCGGGCTTGGCTTCCGGCTTGGGCTCGGGCTTGGCTTCAGGTTTCGGCTTGGCCTCGGGCTTGGGCGCGACCAGCGGCGGCGTCACCTGCACGGTGGTGGCGGGCGTGGCCGTAGCGGGAGGCGTGGACGTGACGGGAGGCGGGGTCGGAACGGCGGGTTCGACGGACGCAGAACCCGAGGTAGTACCCGGCGTGCCATTGGCGGCGACGGCGGGGTTGGCGGCCTGCGGCTCGCTTACCTGGGGTTGAAAAGGCGTGTTGCGGTCCGGCACGCGGATGGGAATGTTGTCGGCAACCGGCACGGGCTGCGAATCAAGCACCATGGGCAGAATGATGACGGCCGCCAGCACCAGGGCAACGGCGCCCGCCAACCTGCGGCGCGCGCGGCCGCGCAACTGCGCAGCCTGAACCTCGCTAGGCACTGCCGCCCGTTTAGAGGACTGCGCCTGGTCGGCAGGATCTTTGCGATTGAAAAAACCCATGGAAGAGAATCCTTGCGGCGCCTTGCGGCAATATGGCGGCGGGCCGCCATGACCCGTTTTGCCTATGCCTTGCGACCCAGAGCCTGCAAAACCGAGGCCACGGTGAGAAACGACCCAAACACGACGATTCTATCATTCTCGACCGCCCGTTCGCGTGCTGCGGCGAAGGCCTGGGCGGGATCTTCGAAGGCGGCGATGCTGGGGCTTTCGGCCCCCGCGGGCGACGGCGGCAAGGCGGCGGCGACCTTGTCGGCCAGCGCCTGGCCCGACGTGCCGCGCGGCCCCGGCAGGCCGGCGCAATACCAGTGGTCGATGCGCGTGCCCAGCTTGGCGACGACGCCTTCCAGATCCTTGTCGTTCAGCATGCCGAACACCGCGTGGGTGTACGGATGGAAGCCCATGTTGTCCAGGTTCTGCGCCAGCACGGCGGCAGCGTGCGGGTTATGCGCCACGTCCAGGATCACCGAGGGCTGGCCCGGCAGGATCTGGAAGCGGCCCGGCAACGACGCCTGCAACAGACCCAGGCGAACGGCCTGCTGCTGCACCGGCAGCCGGTCGCGCACGGATTCCAGCGCGGCCAGCGCGGCCGAGGCATTGAGCAGCTGATTGGCCCCGCGCAACGCCGGATACGCCAGCGCGCTGCGGCGCTGTTCGCGGCCGCCGTACGCCCACTGCTGGCGGTCGCCGGAATAGTTGTAGTCGCGCCCGAACAGCCAGAGGTCCGCGCCGATTTTCTCGACGTGGTCCAGCAGGGATTGGGGCGGGACCGGGTCGCTGCAAATGGCCGGACGGCCGGGGCGGTAGATGTGGGCTTTTTCGAAACCGATCTTCTCGCGCGTGTCGCCCAGCCAGTCGGTGTGGTCAAGGTCGACGCTGGTGACGATGGAGCAATCGGCGTCGACGATATTGACGGCGTCCAGACGCCCGCCCAGGCCCACTTCCAGCACGATGGCATCCAGCCGCGACTGCGAGAACAGCCGCAGGATGGCCAGCGTGGTGAATTCAAAGTAGGTCAGAGAGACGTCGCCGCGCGCCGCCTCGACCGCCTGGAACTGCGCGATCAGGTCGGCGTCCGACGCGATCTGGCCGTTGACGCGGGCGCGCTCGTTGAAATCGATCAGGTGCGGAGAGGTGTACAGCCCGACCTTGTAGCCCGCCGCCAGCAGGATGGCTTCGAGCATCGCACAGGTGGAGCCCTTGCCGTTCGTGCCGCCGACGACGAACTTCACGCCGGACAGCTCAAGCCCCATGCGCGAGGCCACTTCGCGAACGCGATCCAGGCCCATGTCGATCGCGGTGGCGTGTATGGATTCCAGGTACTGGAGCCATTCGGACAGGGTGGCGGAAGCGGCGGGCGAAGAAGCGGGGGACATGGCGGAGCCGTGAGAGAAAGACAGTCCAGGATTTTAGCAGTCCGTGCCCGGTGTTTTCCCTAATCCCCTAGGGCGCGCCACGGTATCCGGCGTGAAAAAGCGCTTGCCGATGTTTTTCTCATACGTGAAAATGAATTCACGTATGAAAATTTAGACGGACAAACATGACGCAATCCTCAACCCCCCGCTGGCTGGTCCGCGAAGCCGACATCCCCGGCTATCACCCCGCCAATCACACCGGCACTTTGAACCGCCGGCTGATCAGCCCCGACACGGTCGGCGCGCGCGGCGTGGAAGTGCTGCTGGGCACGATCGAAAAAGGCCAAGGCGCGCTGCCTCACGCGCACCCGGGTATCGAACAGGTCTGTTATCTGCTGTCCGGCACCGCGCGCGCGCAGGTCGCCGATGAAACGGCCGACATGGTGGCGGGCGACTGCTGCTACTTCCCGCCCGACATCCCCCACGTATTTACCGTAACCAGCGATCAGCCCGCCAGGCTGCTGGTGATCTACACCCCTCCGTACGAGGAATCCCCCGATCGCGTGATCCGGGACTTTCCGGCGCCACCGCCCGCCGCCTGAACGGCGCGGCACCCAGGCAGCGGACGCAGAGCCGCGCTTGAATTTCCGATAAAAACTGGAGACAACCCATGCACCCCCTACGTCTGTTCGGCGCCGCCCTGCTCGGCGGCGCAGCCTTGATGGCCGCCCCCGTGGCCCAGGCCGCTGACTATCCCAACAAGCCCATCACCCTGATCGTGCCCTTCCCCGCCGGCTCGGGCACCGATGCGGTCGGCCGGATCTTCGGCCAGGAACTGTCCACCATTCTTGGCCAGCAGATCGTGGTCGAGAACAAGCCGGGCGCCAACGCGACCATCGCGGCCAGCTACGTGGCACGCGCCAAGCCGGACGGCTACACGCTGTTCGTCACCACCAACACGTCGCACTCGGCCGCCCCCTGGCTGATGAAGAACGTGCCCTACGACCCTGTGAAGGATTTCACCCCCATCGCGCGCGGCGGCAACCTGCCGTTCATCCTGGTGGTCAATCCCAAGCGCCCGTGGAAGACGGTCGCCGATCTGGTGACGGACGCGAAAAAGAACCCGGGCCGCATCACCTATGCCAGCGGCAACAGCACCGGCATCGTCGCCGGCGCGACGCTGGCCGATCGCGCCAAGATCGACATCCTGCACGTGCCGTACAAGGGCACGCCGCAAGGGCTGACCGATGTCGTGGGCGGCCAGGTCGATTTCATGTTCACGGATCTGGCGTCCGGCCTGCCCTTCGTGCAGTCGGGCCAGTTGCGCGCGTTGGCGGTATCGACGGCCGAACGCAGCAGCATCGTGCCCGAGCTGCCCTCGATGGCCGAGGCGGGCGTGAAAGACTTCGACCTGAATTCCTGGAACGGCTATTTCGGCCCGGCCGGCCTGCCGCCTGAAGTGGTCGCCAAATTGAACGCCGCCATCAACCAGGTCGTGGCCAAGCCCGACGTCAAGAAGCGGCTGGCGGGCCTGGGCTTTGACGCGTTCTCCAGCACGCCGGACGCGTTCGCCACCTTCGTGAGCGAGCAGCGCGACCTGTGGGGCAAGCTGATCAAAGACGCGGGGATCGAACAGCAATGACGCAAGCCACGCCTCACCCGGCGACTGACGCCGCGCCCGCCGGCCCGTTGTCCGGCGTGCGCATCCTGGACCTGAGCTCGGTCGTGATGGGGCCCTACGCCACGCAGATCCTGGCGGACCTGGGCGCCGACGTCATCAAGGTCGAGTCGCCGGCCGGCGACAACATGCGGGCCGTCGGCCCCATGCGCAACCCTGGCATGGGCCATCTGTACCTGCACCTGAACCGCAACAAGCGTTCGATCGTGCTGGACCTGAAAACGCCCGAGGGACGCGAAGCCTGCCTGCAACTGGCCGAGTCCTGCGACGCCCTGCTCTACAACATCCGGCCGCAGGCCATGGCCCGGCTGGGGCTGTCTTATGACGAGGTCGCCGCGCGCAATCCCCGCATCGTCTACCTGGGCGCCTACGGGTTTGGCGAGGCCGGCCCCTATGCCGGCCGGCCCGCCTACGACGACCTGATCCAGGGGCAGACCGGCATCGCCGCGTTGTCCGCCGAGCAAAGCGGCGATGTGCCGCGCTATGCGCCCTTGACCCTGGCGGACCGCGCGGTCGGCTTGCACGTCGGCATCGCCCTGGTGTCGGCGGTGTTGCACGCCAAGGCTACTGGCCACGGCCAGCAGGTCGAAATCCCCATGTTTGAAGGCATGGCCCATCTGGTGCTGGGCGACCATCTGGGCGGCGCCACCTTCGAGCCGCCGATGGGGCCGACGGGCTACGCGCGGCTGCTGGCCCCGCACCGCCGCCCCTATGCCACCGCCGACGGCTACCTGTGCCTGCTGATCTACAACGACAAGCACTGGCGCAACTTCTTCAATCTGATCGGCCAGCCCGAGCTGGGGCAGGACCCGCGCTTTTGCACGCATGGCGCGCGCGCGGCGCATATCAGCGAGGTCTATGCCTTCGTCGCCGATGTGATCCGCACGCGCCCCACCCAGGAATGGCTGGACGCGCTGACACAGGCCGATATCCCGGCTTCGCAGCTGTACACGGTCGACGACCTGCTGCAGGACGAGCACCTGAGCGCGACCGGATTCATCCGCCAGATGGATCACCCCACGGAAGGCCGGATCCGCACCCCCGCGCCGCTGGGGCAATTTCAAGGCACGCCGACTTCCCTGCGCCTGCCCGCGCCCCGGCTGGGCGAACACAGCCGCGAGGTGCTGGCGCAGGCGGGCTACGACGACGCCCGGATCGACGCCCTGGTCGCCCGGGGCATTACCCAGGATGGAAACCACTGATGGACTTTGCTTTCACCCCCGACCAATTGGCGCTGCGCGACGCGGTCTCGCGCATCTGCGACCGCTATCCCGACGAATACTGGCTGGAACGCGACCGCGAAGGCGGTTTTCCCGAGCCCCTGCACGCCGATCTGGCGCGCGACGGCTGGCTGGGCATCGCCATGCCGCAGGAATATGGCGGCGCGGGCCTGGGCATGACCGAAGCGGCGCTGATGATGCAGACCATCGCCGCTTCCGGCGCGGGCTTTACCGGCGCGTCCGCCGTGCACATGAACATCTTCGGGCTGAACCCCGTGGTGGTGTTCGGCAGCGACGAGCAGCGCGCGCGCTGGCTGGAACCGCTGATCGCCGGCCGCGAAAAGGCCTGCTTCGCCGTGACCGAGCCCGACGCCGGCCTGGATACCACCAAGCTGTCGACCCGGGCCGTGCGCCAGGGCGACGAGTACATCGTGCACGGCCGCAAGATCTGGATCTCGACGGCGCAGGTGGCCACCAAGATGCTGCTGCTGGCGCGCACCACCCCGCTGGCGGAAGTGGACAAGCCTACGCAGGGCCTGTCGCTCTTTTATACGGACCTGGACCGCGAAAAGATCGAAGTGCGTGAAATCGAGAAGATGGGGCGCAAGGCCGTGGACTCGAACATGCTGTTCATCGACGGGCTGCGCATCCCGGTGGCCGACCGCATCGGCGAGGAAGGCCGGGGCTTCGAATACATCCTGCACGGCCTGAACCCGGAACGCATCCTGATCGCCGCGGAAGCCGTGGGCATCGGCCGCGCGGCGCTGGATCGCGCGGTGAAATACGCGGGCGAACGAACGGTATTCGGACGCCCCATCGGCCAGAATCAGGGCATTCAGCACCCGCTGGCGCAAGCCTGGATGCAGCTGGAGGCCGCCGACCTCATGGTCTTCAAGGCCGCCAGCCTGTACGACGCCGGCCAGCCTTGCGGTCCGTATGCCAACACGGCCAAATACCTGGCGGCCGAAGCGGGCTACAACGCCTGCCAGACGGCGGTGATGACCTTGGGCGGCATGGGCTACGCCAAGGAATATCACGTGGAACGGCTATTGCGCGAAAGCTTCATCCCGCGCATCGCACCCGTCAGCCCGCAGCTGATCATGTGCTTCATCGCCGAAAAGGTGCTGGGCCTGCCCAAGTCGTATTGACGCGGGCGACGGGCGCCCGCCCCGGGCGCTCAGGCCTGCTGTTCCAGGGCGGTGCAGGCCGCCCGCAGGATGCGCGCATACGCCTCCTGCTGCGGCTCGATCCGGTAGATCGGGCCGCCCACCGAAATCGCGTAATGTTCGCCCGACAGCGTGACGGGCCACGCGATGGCGCCCACGTCGGCGATCGATTCGCCGCTGTTCATGAACCACCCGCGCTGCCGCGAACGCGCAAGATCGTCTTCCAGCGCCTGCGGCGTGACGAGCGTGCGTTCGTTGTAGCGCGTCATCGGCGTGCCTTCCAGGAAGGCCTGGCGCCCCGCCGCATCCATCAGCGACAGCAACGCCTTGCCGAGCGAATTGGCGTGTACGTCCTTGAACTCGCCGGCAACAGGCGCGTATCGGATGGTATGTGGCGAATCCAGCACGTCCAGATACACCACCCGGCTGTCCTGCGTAAGCTTGGCGAACACCACGGTTTCGCGGGTCGCGTCACGCAGTTCAGCCAGGCTGGGATAGACCCGGTCCAGCACCGGATCGGCGCGGGCGATGCGCTGCGCCATGGCAAGCAGTCGGCCCGTGGGGTAGTAACCCTGGCGACGGCCGGTTTCGTACAGATAACCCAGGCCGGTCAGGGTGCGGATCAGCGCCAGGCAGCTGGAGACGGGGACGTCCAGCAGGCGGGCCAGCTCCGACAGTGGCAGCGCGCGTTTCTCGCGGGCAAAGGTTTCGATGATTTCGATGACTCGCAGCGCCGTCTTGACACTCATTGCCCGATCCAAACTGATTAGCACGTGAAACATCAGGCCTCGCCGGGGGCTAAAGTTCCCTGCGAGGGTGCCGTTATCGTAGCTGAGAATTCCCTGAAAACAGCGCGTTCCTCCGAGACGCCCACATCGCCGCTGGAGTGATCATGGCCGTAACCCCCCTAGCCCCCGCTACGTTCGCACCCGCTGCGGTCGTGCCCGCGCCCATCGCCGCCGAACCGGCTGTGAGCGTGACGCCCGCCGCCGCCGCGACGAACAGCGGCGCCTCCGACAGTGCTACGTCGGACCAATCTGATTCGCAGAAGCTGCCTTTGGATAAGGCGCTGGACGAAATCAACGACCAGATGAAGGCGTGGTCGACGCAGCTGCAGTTCGAAATAGACCCGAACGTGCATCAGGTGGTGGTGTCGGTAGTGGACGCGGAATCAGGCGATGTCATCCGCACGATCCCCAGCGAAACCGTGCTGAAGATCGCCAAAATGATCGTGAACATGCAAGGCAATGGCATCAAGACCTCTGCGTGAGTGACCCTTAAAACAGTGTTTTTCATGCAAGTTGGCGCCTGTACGTGAGGGAAACCCCGAATTAGGCCCGCCTTATGCCCTTACCCGGCCAATCGCCGGCACCGTATTTTTGACAGAATCGCATCGCTAGGAAGGAATTTCACATGGCTTCTATTACCAACCTTGGGTCCGTGTCCGGCTTGCCGCTGGAAAAGATCCTGTCGGACCTGCAAGACGCCGAGACGAAAAAGCTGTCGGTCTACACGACCCGTGCCGAAAGCTATCAGACCCGTATCGACGCTTACTCGCAGCTGCAAAGCGCGTTGGAAGCCCTTCAATCGTCGGCCGCCGTGCTCGGCAAGACGGAAACGATGGCTGCCATCAAGGGCAGCGTGACTGGCGGTTCCGCCTTGACGGCCACCGTGGCCGCTGAAGGCGCCGTTGCCGGTCAGTACACCATTGAAGTGAAAAACCTGGCCCGCGCACAAAGCCTGCAATCCTCGGCCGTCGCCGACCGCACCGCCAAGAACGGCGCCACCGGCACGTTTGAAATCGAGCTGTCCGACGGCACCAAGCGCACCGTCGACCTGAAGGACGACACGTCGCTGAACGGTATCGTCAAAGCCATCAATGCCGACGACAAGACCGGCCTGCGCGCCACCGTCATCAACGACGGCAACGGCAACAACTTCCTGATGCTGACCGCGCGCGACACGGGCGAGAAGGCATCGGTCAAGTCCATCACCGTCAATGGCGACCAGTCGCTCAAGGACATCCTGACCTTCAGCACCGATGCCGGCGGCAACACCAGCGGCATGACGGCCACCAAGGGGCAGGACGCCGAAGTCATCATCAACGGCATCACGGTCAAGAGCGGCTCGAACAATATTTCGACCGCCATCGACGGCATCACGCTGAATCTGGCCGAGAAAACCGAGACCGACAAGCCGATCACGCTGAAGCTGGAAGCGGACACCTCCGTGGCCAGCAAGGCAGTGCAGGACTTCGTCACCAAGTACAAGACGCTGCAGACGACCATCAAGAACCTGACGGCGTTCGATTCAAAGGCGGCCACCAACCAGCCGCTGACGGGCGACGGCACGACGCGGTCGATCCAATCGGCCTTGTCCGGCGCGCTGCAATCGGTGCTGGGCGATGGCACGCTGCGCTCGCTGGCGGACCTGGGCATCACCACCGACGCCACCGCGCGTGAATTGAAGCTGGACACCACCAAGCTGACCAAGGCGCTGACCGAAAATCCCGCCGACGTCACCAAGTTGCTGACCGGCGAGAACGGCCTGGCCAAGAATATCGACAAGGCCCTCAAGGACGTCCTGGGTTCGACGGGTTCGCTCAAGACGCGCCAGGACGGCCTGGCCAAGACCATCAGCGCGCTGGATGCGCAAAAGGCACGTGCCAAGGCGTCGAGCGACGCCGAAATCGAACGGATGCGCGCGCAGTTTGTTGCGCTGGACACCTTCTATATGAAGATGCAAAGCACGGGCAACTACCTGACCCAGCAGTTTGAGGCAATGAATAAGTCCAACAAGTAACTTATAGAAGATGCATTAAATGACGTATGCCGCCCGACGGCCCTCAGGGTCTTATTCTGTTCGTTCCTACGCCGATATCGGCCTGGAAACGCAAGTCCTGGGCGCAAGCCCGGAGCGGCTGATCACCCTGCTCTACCTGGGTGCGCGGGCGGCCATCGGGCAGGCGCGCATCCACTTGAACGAAGGCCGGATCGCCGAACGTGGCGCCGCGATCTCGAAAGCCATCAAGATCGTCGATGAAGGCCTGAAGACGGGGCTGAACATGGAGGCGGGCGGCGACATCGCCGCCAACCTCGCCCTGCTCTACGACTACATCATCCGTACCCTGCTGACAGCGAACCTGAAGGCGGACGTCGAGCAGCTGGATATTGCCGACCGGCTGCTGGCCGACCTGGCCGAAGCCTGGCAGACTTCCATCGACCGGCCGGCTGGCGGATTGGAGCCGTAATGGCCCGACCCATGCCCCTAGCCAGCCTGCGAACGCCCGAGATTTCCATGACGTCCCTCACCCAGTCCCTTCCCTCCATCCTGGAAAACTACCAGGAAATTGCGTCCATCACGGGGGAAATGCTGAACGCCGCCAAGGCGGGTGACTGGGATCTGGCCATGGTTCACGGCCAGCAATACTGTGAACGCGTCGAGCTCTTGCGCCAGACCGAACAGAAAGCCCCGCTGGACGACGCGGCTCGCGCCATGAAATACGACCTGCTCGTGCGCATTCTGGAAAACGATGCAGAGACGCGCGACCTGGCCATTCCTCAACTGGCGCGCCTGGGCGAGCTGCTGGGCCGCATGAAGCGCCAGCAGACGCTGCTGTCGGCCTACGGATATCAGGCGCCTGAAGAATGAGCGTCGGTCCCGCCGCACTCGGTAACGTCCTGGTGCAGCGGTTGGACGCCGTGCTTGGCACGACGATGTCCGCCGCGAACGCCAACCAGGTTTCAGGCGCGCGGCCGGATGCCGTCAGCCAACCTGGCGGCCCGGAAAAGCCCGGGTCCTCGGACGCCTCCACCCGCGATCCCCGGCAAGGCATACAAACTGGCGGCGCCCGAGGCGACCGCCAGAATGCCGTCGTGGACGCCAAGACCGCCGCCGCGCTGGCGCTGGCCGCGCGCGGCCTGGTCACCAGCAGCGACACGACCGCCTCGGCTCCGACGACGCTGGGCACCACTGCCCGCACGATCCTCGCCTTGCTGGCCCAGTTCCCCGAAGCCGCGCCCGCCGTCCAGGGGCGAGCGCCGCTATGGAGCGGCAGCGGCGAGGCCGCGCCCGGCCAAGCCCCCGCGCAGGCAACGCCGCAACCCGCCCCGGGCAACGCGGCCGCAGCGCCCGCGCAAACCGCGACCCCACAACCGGGGACCCCGCCTTCCGCTTCCCTCGCGCTCCCGGCTGGCGCGGATGCAGCGGCTGCCGCCAAGACCACGCGCCCCGCAGGCTCGGCCGACGCCCATGCGGCGCGCGGCGCGGACGCGGCGGCGCATGCCTCGCTGGCCGCCGGCGGACCGTCCGCCCGCCTGCTGGGCCAGGCCTTGCGCCAGGCGTTGCAGACCAGCGGCCTGTTCTACGAATCGCACCTGACCGACATGGTGTTCGGCCGGACCAATCCGGACGCGCTGAAAAAAGAGCCGCAGGCCAATCTACCCAAGGACAGCGCGCAGCAGACGGCCAACGCAGCCCGCAGCCGCGCCGAAGCCCCCGCCGCCAACCGCACGGCGGGTGGCGCCGATGCGCCCTCGGGCGCGGGGACGTCCTCGACCCCCGCGCCGAGTACGCCCGTCGCCGGCATCCACCAGGACCTCACCGTGCTGGTCCGCCAACAGCTGGACGTGCTGGCCAACCAATCCCTGACCTGGCAAGGCGAGGCCTGGCCCGGTACGCCGATGGAATGGGAAGTGGAACGCGACCCCTACGGCGGCGATCCCGATTCGGCCACGCCCACCTGGGCCACGCGCCTGAAGCTGGACCTGCCCCGTCTTGGCCTGGTCGACGCCCGGCTGAACCTGGCGGGCGACCAGATCGTGCTGCAACTGGTCGCGCCGCTTGCCGCCGGTGAAATCAATAACGCCTCCGACCAGCTGCGCTCGCGCCTGCTGGCTGCCGGCCTGACCCTGAGCAATCTGGCGGTCAGCGTGACGGACCCGCGCCCAGTCATCCCGACCGACTTCTGATGAGCAACACCCCCTATACCGAGGACGGCGGCCCCAACGCCAACCGCAATGCGGCCGTCGCCATTTCCTACGACGACAAGGACGGCGCCCCGCGCGTCGTCGCCAAGGGCTACGGCCAGCTTGCCGACACCATCGTGCGCGCCGCCGAAGAAAATGGCCTGTATGTGCATGAATCGCGTGAATTGGTCGGCCTGCTCATGCAGGTGGACCTGGATGCACATATTCCTCCCCAACTGTACGTGGCAGTGGCAGAATTGCTGGCTTGGCTCTATCGCCTGGAATCGCGCGAGCTTCCCCAAGCGGCGCCGCCCGCCTGACCTCATTCTCTAAGGACCACCAACGTGTTGGAAGCCAGCGACCCGGAATTCCTGCTGACCCGGCCGGAAGACATGCGCTCCGCTCTGTTCGAGCTGACGCACCCCGACAGCCACATCCTTGTGCGCGACGCCGCCGACCGTGAAATGGCGGTGCTGGTGCTGGGCGCGGACAAACAGACTCGCCAATTCTTCTGGCGACCGCGCGACTACGCGGGCGCTGACTTCGAGCAGTCCGACAGCATGGGGCTGCTCAGTGGCACCACCTTCCATTTCCATGCCACCGCCTATGGCGGCGTACAGATCCGCTTTCGCGTGCAGCGCCCCGAAGTGATCCACTTCGACGACGGCAGCGCGGCGCTGATGTCGCCGTTTCCCGATCGACTGGCCCGCATCCAGCGACGCAAGATGTTCCGCGCCTCGCTGGCCACTGGCGCCGGCCAGTACCAGGCCATCTGGCAGCCCGAGCCCAAGGTCAAGCCCTTGAGCTTCACGGTGCGCGACATCTCGGTTGACGGCGTGGGCCTGCGCGCCGGCCTGGCGGTGCCCGCCCTGCCCGAGCGCGGCACGATCATGGAAGACGTGCAACTCGATTTTGGCGATCTCGGCAAACTCAGCGCCCACCTGGAAGTGCGCAACGTCTACCCGATTTCCGGCCAGCCCATGATCCAGCCGGACAGCCCGGAAGAAGAAGCGCCCCGGCACGTATCCCTGACCGGCGAACCGCCGATGAGCCACGTCGGCGCCGTGTTCCTGAACCTGGATGCACGCCAGGAAAACTGGCTGCAAAAAGTGGTGTGGCGGCTGGAAAAAGGCGCGCAGCGCAACTGAGCGCAAGCCTCGCACAAAAAAAAGGCCTTTCCGATTGAACCGGAAAGGCCTTTTTTCAGATCGACGCCATCACACGGCCATCGACGAGATTTCCTTGTAGGCCGCAACCAGCTTGTTGCGCACCTGCACCGCGGTCTGAAAGCCAAGGCTGGCTTTCTGCATGTCGATGATCACGTCGTTCAGCGAGATGTCCGGCGCGCCCATTTCAAACGCCTTGGCCTGCGCCGACGACGCGTTCTGGGCCGAGGTGACGCGGCGGATCGAGCGTTGCAGCTCGGCGGCGAAACCGTCGGGCTGGCCGACCGATTCCCCGGCGGCCAGATTGCCGGTTTCCGCCTTGCTCACGACGGTGCGCATCTGCTGGAGCATGCTTTCGATGCCGTTCAAGCCTGATACAGCCATTACCTGATTCCTTGCTGGTGGGGCGATTACGCCAATGTTGCCGCAAAGCGTAACGCCGATCGCGCGCGCCCATAGCCGTTAAAAACCGCCAAAAACCCCGACATTTCCCCGAATGCCGAACGTCGGGGCCGGATCTGTCGTGCGCGCCATGACATAGAGGATAAGTAACGCCAAAAACCGGCTGTTTTCATCGATTGGGATTGTCGACCCAAGGGCAATAATCCAGGCTCTCCCCAGACCAGAAGCACGTTGCATGTGTAATCTGCCCTACCCAGACATGAAGTCCTTTTCCTTGCGCCGCGCAGCCAGCGGGAGCCGTCGATGAATCAGCAGGCCACTCTGAGTTCGTCGCTGCTGGCGAAGTTCCCTGTGCTGGAAAAGGTCCGCGCACTGCCCAAGCCTATCTTGCTGGGCGCGGCTGCCGCCGTCGTCGCGCTGATCGTCGCCGCCGTGATGTGGACGAGCGAGCCCAAGTACAAGGTCCTGTTCTCGAACCTGGACGACCGCGACGGCGGCGCCATCGTGACGGCCCTGGGCACCATGAACGTGCCCTACCGCTACAACGAGACAGGCACCGCCCTGCTGGTGCCGGCCGATCGCGTCTATGACGCGCGCCTGCAACTGGCCTCGCAAGGCTTGCCGCGCGGCGGTTCCGTGGGCTTCGAGCTGATGGACAACGCCCGCTTCGGCGCCAGCCAGTTCGCCGAGCAGATCAACTATCAGCGTGGCCTGGAAGGCGAGCTGGCGCGTTCGATCGAAGCCATGCACACCGTGCAACACGCCCGCGTCCACCTGGCCATGCCGCGCCAGTCGCTGTTCGTGCGCGAGCGCCAGGCTCCTACCGCTTCGGTGCTGCTCAATGTGTACCCCGGCCGCAGCATGAGCGATGCGCAAGTGTCGGCGATTTCGTGGCTGGTGGCCTCCAGCGTGCCCGAGCTGACCGCCGAAAACGTGTCGATCGTCGACCAGAACGGCCGCCTGCTGTCGGCGCCGCTGGGCGAAGGCCGTGGCATGGACGCCGACCAGATGCGCTTCGTGCGCGAAATGGAACAGCGCACCGTTGAACGCATCCTGACCATCCTGAATCCGCTGGTGGGCCCGGGCAACGTACACGCCCAGGCCAGCGCCGACGTCGACTTCGCCCGCCGCGAAGAAACGTCCGAGATCTACCGTCCCAACCAGGAACCTGGCCAGGCCGCTGTGCGCAGCCAGCAGACCAGCGATTCCACCCAACGCGGCGTCAA
Source organism: Achromobacter piechaudii NBRC 102461 (assembly GCF_001571245.1). Classification (GTDB taxonomy): domain Bacteria; phylum Pseudomonadota; class Gammaproteobacteria; order Burkholderiales; family Burkholderiaceae_B; genus Achromobacter; species Achromobacter piechaudii. The sequence goes on from NZ_BCTK01000008.1 coordinate 233,577, forward strand.
CCCCGCCCAGGGCGTGCCCGGCGCGCTGTCCAATCAGGCGCCTCCCAATGCGCAGGCTCCGCTGGCCAATCCCCCAGCGCAACAACCCCCGCGCCCCGGCCAGCCGCCTGCCGCCGCCAACGCGCAGCAGCAGCAACAACAGCAGCAGACCGGCACCCAGGCGGCGACCGCCAACCTGAACGAGCGCCGCGACGCCACCACCAACTATGAAGTGGACCGCACGATCAGCCACATCAAGCAGCCGGTGGGCAACCTGAAGCGCCTGTCCGTTGCCGTGGTCGTGAACTACATCCGCGACAAGGACGGCGAGCCGCAAGCCCTGCCGCCCGAAGAACTGAACAAGCTGACCAACCTGGTCCGCGAAGCCATGGGCTATTCCGAAACGCGTGGCGACTCGCTGAATCTGGTCAACAGCCAGTTCAACGATGGCCCGCCGCCGCTGCCGATGTGGCGCGATCCGGAAATGATTGCCCTGTTCAAGACCATCCTGGCATGGCTCGTGGGTCTGGTGCTGGCCTTCTGGCTGTACCGCAAGATCCGCCGCTCGGTCACCGAGTACCTGTACCCGCCGGTGGATCCTGAAATGGCCGAAGCCGAGCGTCAGGAAGCCGCTCGCGAGGCCCAGGACGCGGCGCGCACCAAGGAACTCAGCCGTTACGAAGACAACCTGGAACGCGCCCGCACGATGGCCAACAAGGATCCGCGCGCCGTCGCGATGGTTCTGCGCACCTGGATGAGCAAAGATGAAAAATGATTCCACTCCGATGGACGGCATGACGCGCAGCGCCGTCCTGATGATGTCGCTGGGCGAGGACGCCGCAGCCGAAGTCTTCAAGTACCTGAGCGCCCGTGAAGTGCAGCAGGTGGGCGCGGCGATGGCCAGCCTGAAGCAGGTCACGCGCAACGACGTGGCCGTGGTGCTGGAAGAATTCCGCCAGGAAGCCGACCAGTTCATGGCCGTCACGCTGGGCTCGGACGATTACATCCGCAGCGTGCTGACCAAGGCGCTGGGCAGCGACCGCGCCGCCGGCCTGATCGAAGACATCCTGGAAGCCGGCGACGGCGGCAGCGGCATCGACGCGCTGAACTGGCTGGACCCGAACACCGTGGCCGAGCTGATCGGCGACGAACACCCGCAGATCATTGCAACGATCCTGGTCCACCTGGAACGCGACCGCGCGGCCGGCGTGCTGGCGTTGCTGACCGACCGCCTGCGCAACGACGTCATGCTGCGCATCGCCACCTTCGGCGGCGTGCAGCCGGCAGCCTTGTCCGAACTGACCGAAGTGCTGAACTCCGTGCTGGCTGGTCAGGGCGCCAAGCGCAGCAAGATGGGCGGCGTGCGCACCGCGGCCGAGATCCTGAACATGATGAATTCCTCGGACGAGGAAACCGTCGTGGCCAGCCTGCGCGAGCGCGACAACGATCTGGCGCAGAAGATCATCGACGAGATGTTCGTGTTCGACAACCTGCTCGACGTCGAAGACCGCGCCATCCAGCTCATCCTCAAGGAAATCGACAACGACACGCTCATGGTCGCGCTCAAGGGCGCCCAGGAAGAGTTGCGCGCCAAGTTCCTGCGCAACATGTCCAGCCGTGCCGCCGAAATGCTGCGCGAGGACCTGGAAGCGCAAGGTCCGATCCGCATGTCGAAGGTGGAAGGCGAGCAGAAGAAGATCCTGCAGATCGCCCGCCGCCTGGCCGAGAGCGGCCAGATCGTGCTGGGCAATTCCGGAGACGACGCGTATGTCTGAAGCGGACAACGGCACGACGACGCTCATCTCGCGCAGCGCCGCATGGCGGCGCTGGCAGATGCTGTCGTTCGACGAGCCGGCGACCGTCGAAGTGGCGCCCGAACCGGAACCCGATCCGGGCCCGGACCCCGCCGTCGTGATGGCGCAGCTGCGTGCCCAGGCCATGGCCGAAGGGCGCGACGAAGGCTACGCGCAAGGCCATGCAGCGGGCGTCGAAGCCGGCCAGCAGGCGGGCCACGAGGCTGGCTATGCCGCAGGCCGCGAAGCCGGTTATGCCGAGGGCCTGGCGCAAGCCCGCGAACAGGGTGCAGAGGAAGCACAACGCCTGCATGCGCTGGTGCAGGCCTGCGCCGCCTCCGTGGGCGCGCTGGAAGAAAAAATGGGCCAGAGCCTGCTGACGCTGGCGCTGGACATCGCGCAGCAGGTCGTGCGCACCACGCTGTCGGAACAACCCGAAACCGTGGCCGCCGCCGTGCGCGACGTGCTGCACATCAATCCGTCCGCGGGCGGCCAGATGCGCTTGTGGGCCAACCCCGAAGACATCGAGCTGATCCGCCTGCATCTGGCGGACGAACTGAAGGAAGGCCACTGGCGCGTGCTGGCCGATGAGTCCATCGCGCGCGGCGGTTGCCGCGCCGAAACGCCGTTTGGCGATATCGACGCCACCTTGCAGACGCGCTGGCGCCGCGTCGCGGCCTCGCTGGGTCGCAACGTGTCCTGGGAGGATCCGGCGTGAACGGCGATCAGGCCCCGGCGCAGACCAGCCACTCCACCCTGCCCGTGGCGTCCGCGTCCACCGTGCCGGTGCTGGACCGCTGGAAGACCCAGCTGGAAATCGGCTCGATCCGCGCGGCCTCCACCGACCCGTGGCTGGTCAGCGGCAAGATCACCCGCGCGACCGGCCTGGTGCTGCACGCCACCGGACTGCGCCTGCCCGTCGGCGCGGCCGCCCGCATCGAAATCGCGCGCGGCCATGACCATTGGGCCGACGCCGAAGTCGTGGGCTTCGACGGCCACACCCTGTACCTGATGCCGCAGGCCGACATTTCCGGCCTGCCGCCCGGCGCGCGCGTCGTGCCCGGCGAACCGCCCGTGCAACGCGCGATTCCGCTGCCGCGCAAGGCGGAACTGAACGGCAACGCCAAGCCGCAACTGGGCCGCCACCTGCCCGTGGGCAACGCCCTGCTGGGCCGCGTGCTCGATGGCGCCGGCCGCCCGCTGGACGGACTGGGTCCGTTGACGGGCGCCGAGCTGGCGCCCTTGTCCGCACAGCCCATCAACCCCTTGTCGCGCGCACCGATCGACACCGTGCTGGACACGGGCGTGCGCGCGATCAATGGCCTGCTGACGGTCGGACGCGGCCAGCGCATGGGCCTGTTCGCCGGCTCCGGCGTGGGTAAATCCGTGCTGCTGGGCATGATGGCGCGCTACACCAAGGCCGACGTCATCGTGGTGGGCCTGATCGGCGAACGGGGCCGCGAAGTCAAGGAATTCATCGAACACAACCTGGGCCCCGAGGGCCTGGCCCGCTCGGTCGTCGTGGCCGCGCCCGCCGACGTGTCGGCGCTGCTGCGCCTGCAAGGCGCGGCCTACGCCACACGGCTGGCCGAACACTTCCGCGATCAGGGGCTGGACGTCCTGCTGATCATGGATTCGCTGACGCGCTACGCCATGGCCCAACGCGAAATCGCGCTGGCCATCGGCGAACCGCCCGCCACCAAGGGCTACCCGCCGTCCGTGTTCGCCAAGCTGCCGATGCTGGTCGAACGCGCCGGCATGGGCGCGCCCGGCCCGTCCGGCAAGGCCGGATCGATCACCGCGTTCTATACAGTGCTGGCCGAGGGCGACGACCAGCAGGATCCGATCGCCGATTCGGCGCGCGCCATCCTGGACGGCCACGTGGTGCTCTCGCGCCATCTGGCCGAAGCCGGGCACTACCCCGCCATCGATATCGAAGCGTCGATCTCGCGCGCCATGACCTCGCTGATCACGCCGCAGCAGTTCGCTATCGTGCGCCGCTTCAAGCAGAACCTGTCGCGCTACCAACGCAACCGCGACCTGATCGCCGTCGGCGCCTACGCGGCCGGCAACGACCCCCAGCTGGACGAAGCCATCGCGCGCTATCCGCGCCTTGAAGCCTTCTTGCAGCAGGACATCGGCGAGAACATCGGCTACGACGAAGCCGTCAACCAGTTGCGCGCCAGTTTCGAGTTAAGGGACACCTATGCCTAGCCAATTGCCCTTGGACATGTTGATCAACCTGGCCAAGGAAAGCACGGACGAAGCCGCGCGCCTCCTGGGCCGCCTCAGCGCCGAACGCACCAACGCCGAGCGCCAGCTGGGCATGTTGAGCGACTACCGCCAGGACTACCTGGAGCGTTTGCAGCAGGCGATGACGACGGGCATGTCGGCCAGCGATTGCCATAACTACCAGCGCTTTATCGGCACCCTGGACGACGCCATCGGCCAGCAGCAGGCCGTGTTGCGCCAGGCGGACGACAACCTGGCCAAGGGCCGCCTGTACTGGCAGCAGGAAAAGCGCAAGCTCAGTTCCTACGACGCCCTGGCGCAGCGCGAAATGCGCGCGCAGGCCGTCGTGGAATCCCGCCGCGAACAACGCGCCAACGACGAATATTCCGCCCGCCTGGTCCAGCGCCAGGCTGGCATGCATTAAGCAATACCTAACAGGAAGCCCCAGATGACCGCTCCCCTGCCCTTGCCCACGGTCTCGCCCGTTGCGCCGACTTCCATCGCCGACGCGATGGGCGCCAAGTCCGCACCCGCGAACAAGAAAGGCCCCAGCTTTTCCGACGTGCTGGCCCAGCAACGCCCGAAGCCGTCCGCCGATTCGCGGCCCGCGAACAACGGCGCGAAGACGCCCGCCAAGAACGCCGGCACGAGCAATGACCCCGCCAGCAAGGCCGAGTCCGCCGCCGCCGGCGCCATCGACGAAGCCGTGAAGACGGCCACGTCGGCCGAAGCCGGCGCATTGGCCGTGGCCGCCGCGCAGCAGCCGGTCGTCGTCCTGCCGCAGCAGACGCTGGACCTGGCCGCGCAGGCCGCCGAACAGGTGCAGCTGGCACGCGGCACGGCCGAATCCGCCGCCGCCGCGATGAGCAACGGCGCGGCCGTCCTGACTGCCGCGCTGACCCCCGCCACCGCGCCCGTCGCTGCGGGCACGCCGGTTGCCGCCACGGCCGCAGAGGCCGACGCCGCCCTGGCGCTTGCCGCGCGCAACGCGCAAGCCGCGCAGCCGGTCCTGACCGCCGCGGTCAAGCCGGGCAATGCCGTGCCCCCGGTTGCCGAAGCCGCGCCTGCCGCCAAGCCCGTCGTCGCCAAGGCGGATGCGCCGCGCCTGGCGCCCGAGATCCCGCTGCCGCGCGTCGCGCGCGACACGCAGCCTGCCGGCGAGCACACCACGACGCTGCCGGCCCACACCGAAGAAGAGCTGACGGCCGCCCTGACCAGCACCGCGCAGCAGTTCCAGGCGCCGCAGCATGGCGCTACGCCGCAGGACAACCTGGCGCAAGCGCTTGCCGCCGCCACTCAGCGCCAGGCCGCGCCCGTCGTGAACCAGGCCGCCATCGCCGCGCCCTCGGTGCCGCTGGTCATGCAGGTCGCCACCCCGGTGGGCGGCACGCACTGGGGCACCGAACTGGGCCAGCAGGTCGTCATGATGAGCACCAACGCGCGTCAAGGCATGCAGACCGCCGAGCTGCGCCTGGACCCGCCCGACCTGGGCCCGCTGCGCGTCAGCCTGAACCTGTCGGACGGCGTGGCCAGCGCCTCGTTCGTGTCGGCCCATGCGTCCGTGCGCCAGGCCATCGAAACCGCCATCCCGCAACTGCAACAGGCCCTGGCGCAAGCCGGCATCTCGCTGGGCCAGACCAGCGTGGGTGAGCAGGCCGCGCAGCAGGAATTCGCGCAGCAACAAGGCAACGGCGGATCGCAGCGCCAGTCGGGCAATGGAGCGGCGCTTGCCGATGCATCGACCGACATCGCCGCGCCCACCGTGACCGTGTCGCGCAACGCCAACGCACTGGTCGACACCTTTGCGTGACAAACACGTCGCCCGCATCCGGCAACGGACGCGGGCGGTGCAGCAATAGCTTGAGATACGCGGCTTTCGCCCTGTTTTTCGCCTCCAAGGCGAGACGCACTTTGGGGCAGAATGCTTTCATCCACTAAGAATCCGTTTTCACCAGCGGCTCAATACGCATCGAAACCGAGATGGCGACTACCAAACCCATAACCGCGCCGTCGGGCGCCAAGAAATCCGGCGGCATCGGCGTTCTTCGCCTCCTGCTGGGCCTTCTGGTCCTGCTCATTGTCGCGGGCGCCAGCGCCGGCGCAACCTGGTTCATCACGCAGCGCATGCAGCAACCGCCCGCTGGCGCTGCCGTGCAGTTGGGCGTGGGCCAGGTGCCTGGCGGCCAGCCCGGTCAAGCCGGCCAACCCGGTCAGCCGGGTCAGCCGGGCCAGGGCCCGCAAGCCACGCCGACCACGTTCGTCGCGCCGCCCGCCGGCCCGATCGCCGTGCCCGCGCCGATCTTCGTGCCGATCGAAGCCTTCACTGTCACGCTGCAAAATGCCGACACCGAACGCATCATGCACGTCGGCCTGACCCTGCGCGTCAGCGACGAGCAGACCCGCACGCGGCTTGAGAAATACATGCCTGAAGTGCGCAGCCGCATCCTGATGGTGCTGTCCTCGCAATCGCCCACCGGCGTGCAGACGCAGCAAGGCAAGACCGACATGGCCAACGCGATCAAGGTCGCGGTCAATCGTCCGTTCTCGCCGTTGCCGGACGGCCAGTATGTCACCGACGTACTGTTCACGGCGTTCGTGGTGCAATAAGCATGGCCTACGAGGCATTTCTTTCGCAGGACGAAGTCGATGCGCTGCTTGCCGGCGTCACCGGCGAGAGCGATAGCAAGTCGGCGGCTGCGAACGCAAACGACGGCGCGCGCGCCTACGACCTGAGCTCGCCCGAGCGCGTCGTGCGCCGCCGGATGCAGACGCTGGAGCTCATCAACGAGCGTTTTGCGCGCCACATGCGCAACGTGCTGTTGAACTTCATGCGCCGCAGCGCCGACATCACCGTCGGCTCGATCAAGATCCAGAAGTACGCGGACTTTGAACGCAACCTGCCCGTGCCCAGCAATCTGAACATGATTCAGATGAAGCCGCTGCGTGGCACGGCGCTGTTCACCTATGACCCGAACCTGGTGTTCCTGGTCATCGACAGCCTGTTCGGCGGCGATGGCCGCTACCACACGCGCGTCGAAGGCCGGGACTTCACTACGACCGAACAGCGCATCATCCGACGCCTGCTCAACCTGACCCTGGAAAGCTACGGCAAGTCCTGGGACCCCGTCTATCCCATCGAATTCGAGTACGTGCGCTCGGAGATGCACACCAAGTTCGCCAGCATCACCGGCAACAATGAAGTGGTGGTCGTCACCTCGTTCCACATCGAATTCGGCGCGACCGGCGGCGACCTGAACATCTGCCTGCCCTATTCCATGATCGAGCCGGTGCGCGATCTGCTGACGCGGCCGCTGCAGGAAACCACGCTGGAAGAAGTTGACCAGCGCTGGTCGCAGCAGTTGTCGCGCCAGGTGCGCAGCGCCGATATCGACGTGGTGGCGGAATTCGCGCGCATCCCGTCGTCGATCCGCGAACTGATGCATTTGAAGGTGGGCGACGTTCTTCCCGTGGACGTGCCCGAAACCATTATTGCCAACGTCGATGGCGTACCGCTGATGGAATGCGGCTACGGCGTCTTCAACGGCCAGTACGCATTGCGCGTACAGAACATGTTTACCTACGATACCGATTCAAACGAGGCCCCCGACCATGACTGACAAGAACGAGCCTGGCTCCGGCTCGTCCCCGGCCGACGACTGGGCCGACGCGCTCGCCGAACAATCCCGCGCCAACCCGCCCACCCAGGCCGATGGCCTGAAGCCGCAGGACGACTGGGCAGCCGCGATGGCTGAACAGACCGCCGCAGCGCCGGCGCCCGCCCCGGCCCCGGCGGCTCCGGCTCCGGCCGCTGCACCCGCAGCACCTGCCGCGCCTGCCGCACAATCGGCAGCGCAGTCGGTGTTCAAGCCCCTGGCTGGCGCCACGGCCGGCTCGGGCACCGACATCGACCTGATCATGGACGTTCCCGTCCAGCTCACGGTCGAACTGGGACGCACCCGCCTGACCATCAAGAACCTGCTCCAGCTGGGCCAGGGTTCCGTGGTCGAGCTCGATGGCCTGGCCGGCGAGCCGATGGACATCTTCGTCAACGGCTACCTGATCGCCCAAGGCGAAGTCGTGGTTGTCGAAGACAAGTACGGCATCCGCCTGACCGACATCATCACCCCGTCCGAGCGGATCAACCGCTTGAACAACCGCCGCTAGCAGTCTGGCGCCATGACTGAATCTGCCCTGCTGCGCGTCATCATCGGCCTGGTGCTGGTGGTGGCCGCCATCCTGGTGTCGGCCTGGCTGGCGCGGCGGGCCGGATTGACCCAGCGCGGCGGCGGCAACCTGCTCAAGCAGGTCGCCAGCCTGCCCGTTGGTGCGCGCCAAAGCATCGTCGTCGTCGAAATCGACAATACCTGGCTGGTGGTGGGCGTCGGCCCGAACCAGCTCACTACGCTGCATACCCTGCCCGCCGGCCAGATGCCGGAGGGTTCGCCCTTGCCCGCCGCGGCCTTCGCGACCAAGCTGGGCCAGGCGCTCAAGCGCCGCTAGCGCGACCCGCGCATCTTTGCGACACCCATGAGCTTTCTCTCCAGCACGACACTCCTGCCTGCCCGTCAGCGCGCCCTGCCCATGCTGGCCGCCGCCGCCGTGCTGGGCCTGGCCTTCTTTCCCGCCGGAGTCGTCGCCCAGGCCACCCTGCCCGCGCTGACCGCAACGCCCGGCCCGAACGGCTCCGAGACGTACTCCCTCAGCATGCAGACCATGCTGCTGATGACCTCGTTGTCGTTCCTGCCGGCCGCCTTGCTGATGATGACGGGCTTTACGCGCATCATCATCGTGCTGGGCCTCTTGCGCAGCGCCATGGGCACGGCGATGTCGCCGCCCAACCACGTGCTGATCGGGCTGGCGCTGTTCCTGACCTTCTATACGATGTCGCCGGTGTTCGACAAGATCTACGCCGACGCCTACAAGCCGCTATCCGAAGGGTCGATCCAGTTCGAAACAGCGGTCGAGCGCGCCGCCGGCCCGCTGCGCACGTTCATGCTGCACCAGACCCGCGAGAACGATCTGTCGCTGTTCGCCAACCTGGCCAAGCAGCCCGCGCTGGAAGACCCTTCGCAAGTGCCGCTGCGCATCCTGGTCCCGGCCTTCATCACCAGCGAATTGAAGACGGCGTTCCAGATCGGCTTCACCATCTTCATCCCGTTCCTCATCATCGACCTGGTCGTGGCCAGCGTGCTGATGGCGCTGGGCATGATGATGGTGCCGCCCGTCACCGTGGCGCTGCCGTTCAAGCTGATGCTGTTCGTGCTGGCCGATGGCTGGAACCTGCTCATGGGCTCGCTCGCCCAGAGCTTCTACCAATAACGCCGGAGCACTCGCCATGACCGCAGAAACCGTCATGACCATGGCCTACCAGGCGATGAAGATCGTCCTGGCGATGGCCGGCCCGCTGTTGCTGGTGGTGCTGGTGGTGGGCCTGGTCATCAGCATCTTCCAGGCCGCCACGCAGATCAACGAAATGACGCTGTCGTTCATTCCGAAACTGCTGGCCATGTGCGGCGTGCTGGTGCTGCTGGGCCCTTGGCTCATCGGCGTCATGGTCGACTACATCCGCCAACTGATCGGCCAGATCCCCATGCTGGTGTCCTGAGCGGCCCGCGCCGCCCGGCCCCGGACGTTTTCCCATGATCGCCTTCACGCTCGAACAGCTCAACGGCTGGATCGGCCAGTTTCTCTGGCCGTTCGTGCGTATTCTGGCGCTGGTCGGCACGGCCCCGCTGTTCTCGGAATCCGCCATTCCCGTCAAGGTCAAGGTGGGCCTGTCGTTCGTGCTGGCCGTCGCGGTCAGCCCCGCGCTGGACCCCATGCCGCCGATCGCGCCCGGTTCCTACGCCGGCCTGTGGATGGTGATGCAACAGGTGCTGATCGGCATCGCCATGGGCTTCACCATGCGGATCGTGTTCGCCGCCGTGCAGACGGCCGGCGAATTCGTCGGCCTGCAAATGGGCCTGTCGTTCGCCTCGTTCTTCGATCCCAGCTCGGGCGCGAACACCGCCGTGCTGTCGCGCCTGTTCAACATGGTCGCGATGCTGACCTTCCTGGCGCTGGACGGCCACCTGCTGGTGCTGGCCGCGCTGGTGCGTTCATTCGACACGCTGCCCGTTGCCGCGATCCAGCTGCATCAGAATGGCTGGGGCGTGGTGGTGGAATGGGGCAAGACCGTGTTCGTGTCGGGCCTGCTGCTTGCCCTGCCTCTCATCTGCGCGCTGCTGACCATCAACCTGGCCATGGGCATCCTGAACCGCGCCGCGCAGCAACTGTCCGTGTTCTCGGTGGGCTTTCCCGTCACGCTCATCATCGGCGTCACCGTGCTGACGGTGGTGCTGCCCCACGCGGGCCCCTTCCTGGAGACGCTGTTCGAATCGGGCCTGGGCGCGATGAGCCGCGTTGTGGACGCGCTGGCGGGACGGTAGCGCAGGTTCGCAGGGTTTGGCGTAGCAGGATTCGCCGCGCCTTTAGGCTGGCCGGCGAGCGAGGTCTACGACGCGCCGCTGGCGGGCATGAACGTCAAACGATGAATATCCGCGTGCAAAAGCACTGGCCCCTCCCGAACGTATCTAAGGGAGGGGCCAGTGTGCGTAACCGAAGCGCGTCGCGTCTATACGACGCTTATGAGTTACCTAGGCGTGGCCCGTCAGGCGGAATACGCGGATCGTCTCGCGCAATGCGCCGGATTGGCTGCCCAACTGCATCACCGCGCCGCCCAGTTCCTGCACCAGCGCGGTATTCTGAACCGTCATCACGTCCATTTGCGACACGGCGCTATCGACCTGCTCGATTCCGCTGGACTGTTCCTGCGAGGCTTGCGAGATCTCGCCGATGATGTCCGTCACGCGATGCACGGCCGCCACGATTTCTTCCATCGTCGCGCCCGCCTGCTCCGCTTGCGCCGAGCCTTCCGATACGCGGTCCACGGAGTCTTCGATCAGGCCCTTGATCTCTTTCGCCGCCTGCGCGCTCTTCTGCGCCAGGCTGCGCACTTCGCCCGCGACCACGGCGAAGCCCTTGCCCGTTTCTCCGGCGCGGGCCGCTTCCACGGCGGCGTTCAGCGCCAGGATGTTGGTCTGGAACGCGATGCCCTCAATGATGCTGACGATGTCCGCAATCTTGCGCGAGCTGGCCGAAATGCCATGCATGGTGTTCACGACCTGGCCCACGGCAACGCCGCCGCGCCGCGCCACGTCCATGCTGCTGGCGGCCAGCTGGTTCGCCTGGCGCGCATTGTCGGCGTTCTGGCGCACCGTGGAAGTCAGCTGCTCCATGCTGGCAGCCGTCTGCTGCAAGGACGACGCCTGGCCTTCCGTGCGGCCGGCCAGTTCCTGGTTGCCGCGCGCGATGTGCACGGCCGCGTGGGTCGTGCCTTCGATACCGCGATAGACGTCCTGCGCAATGCCGATCAGGCTCTTGCGCATCACTTCCAGCGAGAACTTCAGGCTGCCGACTTCATCATCCGATTCGGCGATGATCTGCGTGGTGAGGTTGCCGGCGGCCACCTGGCGCGCCATGTTGGCCGCATCCAGCATCGGTTCCAGCAGGGATTTCGACAGGCTCCAGCCCATGCCGAAGATGGCCAGCACGGCCAGCGCGATCGCACCGCATCCCAGGCCCGCGCCCCAGGTGCTCAGGCTTTCCCAGTTGGCGTTGAGACCATAGGCGCCCGCGCCCACGACGATGGCGGAAGACACTAGCGCGTGGCGGAACATGCGGCTGCGCACGCTGCGTCGAAACGGGAATGCCAGCACGTCCAGGCCGCGCCGCCAGCCGGCGCGCACCGGGCGTCCGCGCTTGATGCGGATACCGCGCGCCGAGCCTTCACGCATGCGCGCGTAGAGTTCTTCGGCCATCTCGATCTGCTCGTCGGAAGGACACACGCGGACCGAGGAATACGCCACCACTTCGTCGTTCTCGACGATGGGCGTGGCGTTGGCCAGCACCCAGTAGTAGCCGCCGTCCTTGCGACGGTTCTTGACCAGGCCCAGCCACGACTCGCCGGCTTGCAGCGTTGCCCACAGATCTTCGTAGGCTTCGGGCGGCATGTCGGGATGGCGCACAAGATTGTGCGGCTTGCCGATCAGTTCTTCGAGCGTAAAGCCGCTGACTTCGACAAAAGCCGGGTTCGCGTAAACGATGCGGCCCTTAGTGTCGGTGCGCGAGATCAGATACTGATCCTCGCGCAGCTTGGTTTCCACATCAGTGATGGGTAGGTTCACGCGCACAGCTAGTCTCCAGTGACATCGATAGAGCAGCGAATGATTAGCAGCGAGCAAACCGGCCTACACGCCCCGGATCCACCTGTCCCCGCCTGGTCTGTATGGAGGGTGCGCCGCGAGCGCCGTCCTCCGCCAAACACTGTTCACCGCCCTTCCCCAAGGCGTTATTTTTATTAACGGTAATTTTTACAAAAACTTAACGTGCTTATGAGTCCGCGCACGCGCACTGCGGCGCGCGGACAGGCAGCATTGCCGCCGGGTGCTGCCCCGGCGGCAATGCCGGGCGATCAACCCTGCGTCAACGTCGGCGACGCGTAGCCGCTCAGTTGATGCGCCGGCACTTCGATCACTTCGCCCGCGTTGATCTTGAACACCGCAACGGCTTCGGCCAGGCGATGCGCCTGATCCTGCAACGAGCCCGCCGCAGCCGCCGCTTCTTCCACCAGCGCCGCGTTCTGCTGCGTCACTTCGTCCATCTGCGAGACCGCGCGGTTGACCTGGTCGATACCGCTGGACTGCTCTTCCGACGCTGCCGAGATCTCGCCCATGATGTCCGTCACGCGCTTGACCGAGGCCACGATCTCTTGCATCGTCGCGCCGGCGCGTTCCACCTGCTGCGAACCCGCGCCAACCTTGTGGACCGAGTCTTCGATCAGGCCCTTGATTTCCTTGGCGGCCTGCGCGCTGCGCTGCGCCAACGAGCGCACTTCGCCTGCCACGACGGCAAAGCCCTTGCCCTGTTCACCGGCACGCGCCGCTTCCACGGCGGCGTTCAGCGCCAGGATGTTGGTCTGGAAAGCAATGCCGTCGATGACGGACACGATTTCCGAGATCTTGCGCGAGCTGGCGGAGATGCCCTGCATCGTGCTCACCACTTCCGACACCGCCGAACCGCCACGCTCGGCCACGTCCGACGCGCTGGCGGCCAACTGGTTGGCCTGGCGCGCGTTGTCGGCGTTCTGCTTCACGGTAGAGGCCAGCTCTTCCATCGAAGCGGCGGTTTCTTCCAGCGAGGCGGCCTGCTCTTCCGTGCGGCTGGACAGGTCCGTGTTGCCCGCCGCGATTTCGCGCGAGCCCACCGTGATCTCGTCCACGCCACGGCGCACCGTCGCCACCGTGCGAGACAGGCTTTCCTGCATGCGCTTGACGGCTGCCATCAACTGGCCGATTTCGTTGTGCGATTTGACTTCCACGCGGCTCGTCAGGTCGCCAGCGGCGATCTTGTCGAAATGCTGGCCGGCTTCCACCAAGGGGCGAACGACGAGACGGCCGAAGAGGACGCGGCAGAACACCATCAACAGCAGGGCCAGGCCCACCGCGACGCCCACGGCAACCATGGCGCGGTTGAAGTTGGCTTCAGCCTGATCGATGGTCGCTTGCTGCTGGTCGCCGATGTACTTGCTGAAGTCGCTGATCGCCTCGATGAAGGCGGCGCTGCGCGGCGTGCCGTATTCGTTGTTCACCATGTAGAACGTCGAATAGTCTTCGCTGCGCAAGGCTTCGACCATCGTGTCCACGCCGTCGTCGATATACGAACGATAGCGGCGCACGAGGTTCATCGACAGCTGACGACCCGTGTCGTCCTGGAGCATGTTTTTCTGGAAGTCCGAGAAGCGGCTGCGCACGCCCGTCAGCAAGTCCGTGGCGCCCTTGAGCGCCGCGGCCGCGTCGCGGGCCGAATTCTCGCCGCTGCCCCAACCCGATTCCTGCAAGTGGCGCGCGGCCACCATCAGGCTGACGCGGGCGCGCAGCATGTCGCTGTTGATCACTTCGACTTGCTTGGCACGCTCGGTCAACGCGTTGACTTCGCGGATGGATTCGTAATTGTGCTGCAAGAAGAATGCGGCCAGGCCGCCAACCGCCGCGATCAGGATCGCGAAGAACGCCATGACCCACAACAGCATCGTACCGACGCGGGCGTCGCGCAACCTCAGCTTGCGTTTCACCTTGGGTGCGCGCGCGGCCTTTTTCTTGCCGCCTTTGCCGGCCTTTGCGCCGGATTCGAGACTCGCTTCCATATTATTTCCCCATCCCTCAGGACCTGCTCTGACCAAATGAAAAACCACCTTGTGGACACGCCCTGTTACATGACGTGTACATTCAAGGCGACGGTCACAGCGGCGCACGCCGCCATGCTCTCTACCGGACTACCTGCACTACTTGCCTTGCGGCGCCAACCCGGCCGGTTCGCCCGGACCAGGTATGTAGATGGTTTGCACCTCGGGTTCCGCCACGGGCTGCGTCCATTCCTGACGCGTGTCAGGCATAGGCGCGGGGCCCAGCAGTTTCTGGCGTTCCCAGGGTTCCAGCAGAATATTGGTGCTGTCGACGAGCCGCACCAGGCGGCCATCCGGGCCGAACTGAAGCAGCGCTTCCTTGCGGCTGTACAGTCCGTCGGCGACAAACGTGATCTTGAAGGACCAGAGGGCCAGCAGCGTGCCGTCGGTCTGTCTGTAAAGCTTGTCAGGCGGCGCGGTGAGCGCGCGCGAGGCTTCTTCCAGCGTCGTCTGGCCAGGAGTCAGCGTGCTCAGTTTGCCCGGATCGAAGTTATGACCCGTGGCTGCACAGGCGCACAGCAACAACGCGATGGCGGCGCCCGCCAGAAGATTTCTATAGCCTCGCATACCCTACCTGTTCGCTGGCTGCGCCAGCATCAAAAAGATTCCCAATCGTCGTCGGACGGCGCGCTGCGGCGGCTCGGCGCGGACGCCGGCTTGGCCTCGCCTGCGGGGGCCGCCGCACGCGGCGCCGGACGGCGCAACGGCCGCGTCGCCGTGGCGCCTTCAGCGCCGACGGCTGCCGGCTTGGAGCGCGCCGCGTGCGTCAAACGCACGGCGGGCGTCGCGCGAGCCGGAGCTTCCGCGGGCGATTCAGACGGAGCCTTCGGCGCGGCGACGCGCGGAGCAGGACGCTGCGCGGGTTGATGCGCGGGTTGCTGCGTCAACTGGCGCGCCGGCACTTCGATCACTTCGCCCGCATGGATCTTGAACACCGCCACGGCCTGGACCAGGCGCTCGGCCTGCTCCTGCAACGAACCGGCGGCAGCGGCGGCTTCTTCCACCAGCGCCGCGTTCTGCTGCGTCACTTCATCCATCTGCGAGACCGCGCGATTGACCTGGTCGATACCGCTGGACTGCTCTTCCGACGCTGCCGAGATCTCGCCCATGATGTCGGTCACGCGTTTGACCGACGCCACGATCTCCTGCATGGTCGCGCCGGCGCGTTCCACCTGCTGCGAACCCGCGCCCACCTTGGACACCGAGTCTTCGATCAAGCCCTTGATTTCCTTGGCGGCCTGCGCGCTGCGCTGCGCCAGCGAGCGCACTTCGCCTGCCACGACCGCAAAGCCCTTGCCCTGTTCGCCCGCGCGCGCCGCTTCCACGGCCGCGTTCAGCGCCAGGATGTTGGTCTGGAACGCGATGCCGTCGATGACGGACACGATTTCCGAGATCTTGCGCGAGCTGGCCGAGATGTCGTGCATGGTGTTGACCACTTCCGACACCGCCGAACCGCCGCGCTCGGCGACATCCGACGCGCTGGCCGCCAGCTGATTGGCCTGGCGCGCGTTGTCGGCGTTCTGCTTGACGGTAGAGGCCAGCTGTTCCATCGACGCGGCCGTTTCCTGCAACGACGCCGCCTGCTGTTCGGTACGGCTGGACAGGTCCGTGTTGCCCGCGGAAATTTCACGCGAGCCCACGTTGATCTCGTCCACGCCTCGACGCACCGCCGAGACGGTGCGCGTCAGGCTTTCCTGCATGCGCTTGACGGCGGCCATCAGATGGCCGATTTCATTGGTGGACGTGGCTTCCACGCGCACGGTCAGATCTCCGCCGGCAATCTTGTCGAAGCTGTCGCTGACGGCGCGCAAGGGGCGCAGGATGACGCGGTTCATGAACAGGAACGCACCCAGCGCCACGGCCAGGATCAGCGCGGCCAGGCCCAGGTACACAAACGTCATCATCGACGCCTGGCTGCGAGCGGCCTGCACTTCGTGTTCGCTGAACGTGTTGATATTGCCTGCAAAATCGCTCAACTGCTTGAAGAATGCCGCGCTGGCGGCGCCTGCCTGGGTATTCTTCAAGCTCAGGTAGGTCGCGGCGTCGCCCTTGTCCAGCGCACCCATCATGGAACGCAACGCGTTCGAGAAGGCGTTGAATGTCGTTATGAGCTCGCCTTCAGCGGCCTGGCCCACGCTCGTCACTTTCGGAACGGCCTTGAAGGCTTCCATTTTCTTGTTGGCGTCGCCGATCAATTGCTGCACGGTGCGCGAGTTCTCGGCAGCACCGTTCGTGTCACCCGTAGCGCGCTGCGCGGCGGCGATGTCCGCGCGGATCGTCGCGCGCAGCATCTGCGTGTAGGCGTCCTTGATCAGATTGCTTTGCTGCACGCTCAGGGAATCCAGAGCGTTGATCGTGACGGCGCTGGCACGCATGCTGTTCCAGCCCAAACCAATTGCAACCAGTGCGGCCAGGGCAACTGCCAACTGAGCGAGCATCAAGCCCGTGCGCACCTTCAGATTGCTGAACATGTTCCAAGAGTTCCGGTAGTCGTCCCGACGGCACGCTGTGGCCGCCGGTCCGTAAAGGGGGGGTACTGTTTTTAATAGACTGCCTGTTCAATGCCCTGACGCGGGATTCGTCAGAAGGACTCCCAATCATCATCCGCGGGCGCGGGTCGACGGCTGGCCGTCGACGCGGCCGAGGGCGCGGCGGGTTTGGCTGCCGCGCTGTCCGCGCGCGAGGCCGGACGACGCAACGGGCGTACCACCGTCGCTGCGGACGCGGCCGGCTTCGGACGCGCCACCTGAGTCTTGCGGGGAGCGGCGGCAGGCGCCGCGGGCGCGGCGGCCGGTTGGGCCTCGGGCTCGTCGTCCTCCTGCTCCGGCGCTGCCGGCTCGGCCACCGCCGCAGCCGGCTTGGCCAGGCGCGCAGCCGATGCGCGCGCAGCGCTCGGCGCCGGGCTGGATGCCTGCGGCGGCGACATGCGTTTCGCGCTCTGCTGGCCGGCGAGCTGGCGCGCCGGCACTTCGATCACTTCACCTGCATTGATCTTGAACACCGCCACGGCTTCCGCCAGGCGTTGGGCCTGTTCCTGCAACGAACCGGCAGCGGCGGCGGCTTCTTCCACCAGCGCGGCGTTCTGCTGCGTCACTTCGTCCATCTGTGAGACGGCGCGGTTGACCTGATCGATACCGCTGGACTGTTCATCCGAGGCGGCCGAGATTTCGCCCATGATGTCCGTCACGCGTTTGACTGAGGACACGATCTCCTGCATGGTCGCGCCGGCGCGTTCCACCTGCTGCGAACCCGCGCCCACCTTGGACACCGAGTCTTCAATCAGGCCCTTGATTTCTTTAGCTGCCTGCGCGCTGCGCTGCGCCAGCGAGCGCACTTCGCCCGCCACGACCGCAAAGCCCTTGCCCTGCTCTCCGGCACGGGCCGCTTCCACGGCGGCGTTCAGCGCCAGGATGTTCGTCTGGAACGCAATGCCGTCAATGACGGACACGATTTCCGAGATCTTGCGCGAGCTGGCCGAAATGCCCTGCATCGTGCTGACCACTTCGGACACCGCTGCACCGCCACGCTCGGCCACGTCCGACGCGCTGGCGGCCAACTGGTTGGCCTGGCGTGCGTTGTCGGCGTTCTGCTTGACGGTGGAAGCCAGTTGCTCCATCGACGCGGCGGTTTCTTCCAGCGAAGCCGCCTGCTGTTCCGTGCGGCTGGACAGATCGGTATTGCCTGCGGAAATTTCACGCGAGCCTACGTTGATCTCTTCCACGCCACGGCGCACGGTCGCCACCGTGCGCGTCAGGCTTTCCTGCATGCGCTTGATGGCGGCGAACAGCGACCCGATTTCGTTGGTGCTGCGCACGTCGATGCGGCCCGTGAAGTCGCCGCCGGAAATCTTGTCGAAGTGCTCGCCCGCCTGATGCAGCGGACGCAACACGGTGCGGTTGATGAAGATCCAGCAACCCAGCGCCAGCGCCAGCGACACCGCCAGCAGCGCAATCGTCACGGTGCGCGAGATGTTGTGGTCGACTTCGGCCCGCGCCACGAGTTCATCGGCGCGGGTATCCACGAACTGCAAGACGCCATACACGGCTTCACGGAAGGCGGTGTTGGCCGCGCCGCCCGCGTCGTTCAGGTCCAGATAGTCCTGGATGGCCAGTTTGGACAATGCGCTGGCCTGGCGCTTGTAGACATCGTCGAATTGCCGATAGGCGGCTTCCAGCTTTTGCACCGCCGCTTCGGAGCCCGGCATGGGCGGCGACTTGCGGAACGCTTCCAGCAGCTGATTGCCTTCCTGCATCAACGCGTCGGCGCGCTTGGCCTGCGAGGAGGCCTGCTCCGTCTTGCCCTGCTGCATGTCCATCAGCGAGTTGGCCAGCAACAAGCGACCGCGCAGGTAGGCGATGTAGGCGCGATTGAGCTGCGTCGCCTGATTGGAATAGATGGCGTTGACCCGTTCCAGCTTTTCATTGCTGGAATTCAGGCCCATCCACGCCACACCGTTCGACGCGAACATGGCGCCCGTGAAGAGCAACAGCACCAGCACGATGCAGGTGCGGACTTTCAAATTGACAAGCATGAATTACCCGAGCGTTAAGCAACGTGAAACGACACAACCCACCCTGAACGCAACCACGGACGCCCCGGTTCATGACCGGTAGCGTCCGAGAATGGCGCCGTAGGCCGGACCTTGAGCGGCACGGCCTGAAAATCTGCCGCTTACTTACCGCGGCTGAACAAACTGGAGCCCTGAATCGTCATGAACGCGGAGGAAGCCGCTTCCAGCGCGACCTTGCGCATGGCAAGCTGGCTGGCGCCGGCGAAATAATCCAGGTCTTCCAGGTCCGACAAGGTCTTGGAATACGTCAGGCCCTTCTTCGTGCCGGTCGCGTCCAGCGCTTCCAGCTCGTTCATCCGGGCGCCGACCGAAGCGGCCACGGTCAAGACGTTGTCGTAGTTGTTCGACAATTTCTTGTTGGCGGTCGCCAATTCGTTGTTCAGCTTGGCCAGGGCGACTTCGTCGCCGGCGATCGGCGAATCCAGCACCTTGATCAGGCTGTCCAGCGTGGTGAACATGTCCAGGTCAGCCGTCTGCACGCTCTGGACGTCGATCACGTCGCCGTTGGCGGGCGTACCCTTGACAACGACCGACACGCCGCCGAAGTCGATGGCCGCGCCCTCGGTGTACGGGGTGGCCGCAGCGGGCGGCGTCGGGGTGACGACGGGCGGGACCGGCGGGTTGGCGTTGGGATCCGTCGTCGTGACGCGATAGCCCATGTTGCCCGTGGCCGGGTCCGCCTCGAACTGAATCTGGAAATTCTTGCCGATGTTGGCCGAGCCCGGCGTCACCGACACGGTGCTGAACTGGGCGGTGCCGGTGTTGGCGTTGGCGGCGGTGCTGACGTAGGCTTGCGAACCCGGGTTGGCGCGGCTGAACACGTCGATACCCAGATCGCTGGTGGACAGCTGGCGCGACTGGTCGACCTGGATCGTGCGCTCGCCGGTGGCGCCGCTGTAGACGATCTTGCCGTTGGTGTCCTGCGAATAAGGCACCACGCCGCCCTGGTAACCAGAGAACAGGTACTGGCCGTTGCCGTCCGTGCTGTTCGCCAGGCCCAGCAGCGCGTCGCGGGCGCTCTTCAATGCGGTCGACAGGGCTTGGCGATCGCTGTCGGCAAAGGTGCCGTTGCCTGCCTGGATGACGCGGGTACGAACGTCCTGCAATGCCGTGGTGATCGAATCCAGCACGTTGCTTTCCTGACCCAGATTGGTCATGGCCGTATCGCGGTTCAGGCCATACGTGCTGTTCATGCTCTTGGTCTGCGCCACGCCGATCGACAACGAGGCCGACAGGGGATCATCCGCGGGCGTCAGGAACTTGCGACCGCTGCCGACCTGTTCGACCAGGCGGTTCATGTCCGATTCCTGAGAGAGAACGCCGCTCAGGCCGTTCGAGTACATCATCGTGGTGCTCAGGCGCATGGTGCGGCTCCGAATTGCTTTGTAGTCATCACAGTAAAGATCGTCTTAGCCACGCAGGCCCAGCAGCGTGTCGAACACGGTGCTTGCCACATCGATGATGCGAGCGCTTGCCTGGTACTGCTCTTGGTAAATCGACAGGCTGACGTACTCTTCGTTCAGGTTCACGCCCGACACCGATTGCTGGGCGGCGGTCGTCTGCTTGATCAGATTGGCCTGCGCGGTGGCGGCCGTCTTCACCTGGGCGGTCTGCACGCCCACGGTGTTCACGACCTGCGCGAACATGTCGGTGGTGCTCATCGTGCCGTGGCCCAAGACCTTGGCGCTTTGCAGTTGCGCCAGCTTCAAGGCGTTCTTGCCGTTGGCGTCGCCGCCGTCGGCGTCGGCTGCGGCGATCTTTTCGGGATCGCTGATCAGCACGTTGATGTCACGCGCGGCATCGCGCGTGGGCGACAGCGACCACTTGTCGCCGGCTTGCGGCGGCGCGTTGATCGTCAGCGTCACGCCCGCCTCGGCGTCCAGGTTCAGCGTTGCGTTGGGCGGCGTGCCGGTCGCGGGGCCGTTGTAGACGCGCGCGCCTTCCGGCATGCGCAGCACCTGGTAGTTGGTGCCGTCGAACGAGATCTCGTAGTCCTTGGCGTTGACGTTGTTCAACGTCGTGAACTGGCCAGTGATCTGCGCGTTGCTCTTGTTGGCGGTGTTGGGCACGCCCGTGGGCGAACCGATGCTGAAGAAATCCGTGCCCGGGTTGCCGTTCTGGTCCAGGCCCTGCTTGTGCTGTTCGTTGAACGACAGCGCCAGGCCCACGGCCATCTGGCCCAGCTGGTTCTGCAAGGTGTCCAGCGAGGTCGCGCGAAATTGCAGCAGGCCGCCCAGGCTGCCGCCCGTGACGTCGCTGTCAGGCATTTCGACGGCAACCGTCTTGCCCGAACCCGCCGGCAAGGTGTAGGCCACGACCGTGCGGCTCGCGTCCTTGGACGAAGGCACCGCTTGCAGCGGGTACAGCGTCGTGCCCGACAACAGCGACTGGCCGCCCTTGGTCAGCGAGATGTTGATCTTGTTGCCCTGCTCGTAGGTCGTGATGCCGACGAGCTGGTTCAGTTCCATCACCGCCTGGTCGCGCTGGTCGAGCAGGTCGTTCGGGGGGCTGCCGTTGGCCTTGCCGGCCGCCAGCGAGATCTGCGTGTTCAGGTCGTCGATACGGCCCAGGTAGCTGTTGACCTGTTCGACCGTGGTGGAGATCTGCGTGTTCAAGCCTTCACGCAGGTTCTGCATTTCGGAGTAAGCCGAGCGGATCTGCGTGGTCAGGCTGTTGGCCTTGCCCAGCAGGTCGGCGCGCGCGGCCGGATCGGCCGGCTTGCTGGCGACCGTGTTCATGCTGGTGAAGAAGTCGGTCAGCCCCGGGGCGATGCCCACGGTGCGATCGGCGAACAGGTTGTTGATCTGCGACACCTGGGCGAATTGCGTCTGCAATTGCGCACCGCTGCCCTGCGCGCCGACCAACTGCTTGTACAAGAAGCTGTCGTAGCTGCGCTCGATCGTGTCAACCTGCACGCCACGGCCGATATAGCCGTTGGCGGTCGCCTGGGCGCCGGCCGTCGAGGTCAGGACGCGCTGACGGTTGTAGCCCACCGTGGTGGCATTGTTGATGTTGTGGCTGGTGGTTGCCAGGCCGGCCTGGGCGGCGTTCAGCCCGCCCAGCGCTGTTTTGTACAAGTTCATGCTGACAATGCCCCGTATGTAACCGCAGCTGATATCTCTGGATACTCCAATAACGGCAGGAGATCGTCCAAATTTAGAGTCCTTCCAACATCTGGCGAGAAATTTCCACGTTATTGGCTGCGCCTCGCAGCTGACCCATGATGCCGATCAGTTTTTGCGCATAGCGCGGGTCGGTCGCGTAGCCTGCGTCCTGGATCTTGCGCGCCGCGTCGATCTCGTTGCGGGCCTGCGTCACGGCTTCGTAGCGTGGGCTGTTGCCGATCAGGCGCGCGTAGTCCGAGAACGATTCTTCGTAGGACGCATAGGCGCGGAAAGGTTGCGTCACCTTTTTGGCGACGCCGCCTTCGTATTCGGTGGTGAGCACGTTGACGACCTTGCCCTTCCAGCTGGAACCGGCCTTGATGCCGAACAGGTTGTAGCTGGTGCTGCCGTCCGGGTGCTTGATCTCGCGCTGGCCCCAGCCCGATTCCAGCGCTGCCTGGCCCATGATGAGCCGGGCCGGCACGCCGCTTTGCTGCGAGGCCAGGTTGGCCGCGCGCGACATCTTCGACACGAAGTCCACCACGTGATCGGGCGCGCCCTCGGCGGCGGCCAAGGCGCGGTCGCTGGCGCGGTTGTTGCGCATGACGTTCAGCAGCGCCGACACTTCGCGCGAACCGCCCGTGCGGAAGTCCAGGTCACCGCCCTGCCCGATCGCGCGCACCGCGTCATCGGACATGTCGGCCGGCTTGCCCTGCTGCATCTGCGCCAGGATGGACTGCGTCAGCCCGATGCCGGGCGAGGCCAGGTGCAGCGCCAGCTGCTCGTCGGCCATGGATTGCAGCATTTGCGTCTGCTGCGAGTCGAACAGCCCTTCCTTGGGCGTGGCCTCGCGCATGCGCTTGACCATCATTTGCAGGAACAAGGCCTCGAACTGCTTGGCCACCTGCTTTTGCTGGTCGGTGCCTTCGGGGTCTTTCTTGACGTCGCGCTTCAGGTCCGACAAGCGGCCCATGTCGAAGACCGAATCCTGTCGGGCAGCGCCGCGCGCCGCGTCTTGAGTGATCGCCATGGCCGTCAGATGATTTCCAGTTCGGCGCGCAGCGCGCCGGCGGTTTTCATGGCCTGCAGGATGGCCAGCAGGTCTTGCGGCGTGGCGCCCAGGGCGTTCAGGCCCTTGACGACGTCAGCCAGGTTGGCGCTGGTGCTCACGCGCTGCAACGAGCCGTTGTCCTGGCGCACTTCGATCTGCGTGTTGGGCACCACCACCGTCTGCCCTTCGGTGAACGGCGTGTCCGGTTGCGAGACCTGGTTCTGACGGTTGATGATGACCGACAGATTGCCGTGCGCCACGGCCGCCTCTTCGATCATGACCGTGCGGTTCATGACGACCGAGCCGGTGCGGGCATTGATGATGACCTTGGCCACCGTGGGCGCGCGCGCCACTTGCAGGTCTTCGACCTGCGACAGGAAGCGCGCCTGCGAGGCCTGCTCCATCGGCGTGCGCACCTGCACCACGCGGCCATCCAGCGCCGTGGCCGTGCCTTGGCCGAACTTGCGGTTCAGCGCCTGCGCCACGTTTTGCGCCGTGCCGAAATCGGTGTTGTTCAGTTCCACATGGATATAACCGTCGCGCGAGAACGTGGTGGGCACGCCGCGTTCGACGATGGCGCCCGCGCTGATGCGGCCGCCGTTCAACTGATTGATCTGCACGCTGGAGCCGCCGGCCGACGCGCCCGCGCCGCCCACCAGGATGTTGCCCTGGGCAATCGCATAGACCTGGCTGTCGGCGCCCTTGAGCGGCGTCATCAGCAAGGTGCCGCCGCGCAGGCTCTTGGCGTTACCCATGGACGAGACCACCACGTCCAGCGTCTGGCCAGGCCGCGCGAAGGCGGGCAAGGTGGTGGTGACCATGACGGCCGCCACGTTCTTCAACTGCATGTTGCTGCCGGCCGGCACGGTGATGCCCAGCTGCGACAGCATGTTGGTCAGGCTCTGCTGGGTGAACGGGGTCTGGCGCACCTGGTCGCCGCTGCCGTCCAGGCCCACGACCAGGCCATAGCCGATCAGCTGGTTGCCGCGCACGCCCTGGATCGAGGCCAGGTCCTTGAGCCGCTCGGCATACGCCGCGCCGGCGCCGGCCGCGAGCCCCACCACCACGCACACGCGGGCGAACAAGGACAGCATGGCGGATATCGGAGTGGGTGTTGTCATAGTCAGAACGGCGATGCGAGCAGGAAGAAGCGTTGCAGCCAGCCCATGGTCTGAACTTCGTCCATGACGCCCTTGCTGCGGTATTCGATGCGGGCGTCGGCCACTTGCGTGGACGACACGGTATTCGTGCCGGTAATCGAGCGCGGATCGACCACCCCGGCGAAGCGAACGTATTCGCTGCCTCGGTTGATTGCGATCTGCTTCTCGCCCGCCACCTGCAGGTTGCCGTTGGACATCACGCCCACGACCGTCGTGGTGATGGTGCCGGTGAAGGCGTTGTTGGCGGTGCTGTCGCCCTTGCCCTGCGCCACGTTGCCGCCTTTGGCGTCGGTGTTCAGGTTGGCGCCCGCCCAGCTGTCCATGAAGGACGGCGCGGCGGCGATGCCCAGCGTGGCCGATCCGGTGCGGTTGGTGTTCGTCGCCACGTTCTTCGAGGCATTGGTGCGCTCGTTCAGGACGATGGTGACGATATCGCCCACGTTGCGCGGCCGACGATCCTCGAACAACGGATAGTTGCCGTACGTGGTGGGCTGATAGATCGAGCCCGTCGGCTGCGCCATCGGCATGGGCGGCGGCGGCGGCGCGGCCGTGGTCGGCCCGGTCACAATGGGCTCGGGCGGAATCATGGCGCAACCGGCCGCCAGCAGAGCCAGCGCCGCAACGAATACCAGACGCAGGACAGACATGGGCATCACAGTTGGGTCAGGCGGGCCAGCATCTCGTCAGAGGTCTTGACGGCCTTGCTGTTCATTTCGTAGGCGCGCTGGGTCGTGATCATGTTGACCAGTTCTTCAGCCACGTTCACGTTCGAGGTTTCGACGTAGTTCTGCATGATCGAGCCTGCGCCATCCACGCCCGGTTGCAGCAGGTTGGCGGGGCCCGAGGCATCCGTTTCCAGATACAGGTTTTCGCCGATGCTTTGCAGGCCTGTGGGGTTGATGAAGGTGGCGATCTGCAATTGGCCGATCTGCACGTTCACGCCGGCGGCGCCCGGCTGCGTCACCGAGACGATGCCGTCCTTGCCGATCGAGATGGACAAGGCGTTGTCCGGCACGTTCATGGGCGGCTGGATGACATAGCCGCTGACCGTGGTCAGCTGGCCGTTCTGGTCGCGTTGCAGCGCGCCGTCGCGGGTATAGCCCTGGGTGCCGTCGGGCAGCTCGACTTGCAGGAAGCCGCGGCCATTGATGGCGATGTCCATTTCGCCGCCCGTGTTGTTCAGGTTGCCGGCGGTGTGGATGCGCTCGGTGGCGGCCACGCGCGCGCCCGTGCCCAATTGCAGGCCGGACGGCAACTGCGTGGCGTCGCCAACCTGGGCGCCCGGCTGGCGCAGCGTCTGGTACATCAGGTCCTGGAACACGGCGCGGCCGCGCTTGAACCCGTTGGTGGAGACGTTGGCCAAGTTGTTCGAGATTACGTCCATGGAGGTCTGTTGACCTTCCAGGCCCGTTTTGGCAATCCACAACGAACGCATCATGATGAAGTACTCCTGGTGCGGCGGACTGGCCGCGCGCGAAATTGGTTTGAATCTGCGACCGGAATCAGCTGACGGACAAAATGCCGTTGGCGCGTTCGGCGTTGCGATCGGACTGCTGGATCACCTGCATCTGCTGCTCGAAACGGCGGGCGTTTTCGATCATGCCCACCATCGCTTTCATCGGATTGGTGTTGCTGCCTTCCAGCACGCCGGACAGCACGCGCAGGCTGGGATCAGCCGGCGCGGGCGGCGCGGGCTGGCCATTGACAGGCGCCAGGCGGAACACGCCGTCGTCGCCATGCACCAGTTGCGCATTGTTCGGGTTGGCCAGCTTGATACGGCCCAGGTTCAGGATGTTGTTCGGGCCGTCGCCAGCACCGATGGCCGTGATCGTGCCGTCGGACGTAATCGTCAGCGCGGCCTGGTCGGGCACATCGATGGGGCCGCCCTGGTCGGACAGCACCGGCTGGCCCAGCGACGTTTGCAGCAGGCCGTTGATGCCGACCTGCAAACTGCCGCCGCGCGTATAGGCTTCGCCTTGCGGCGTCTGCACGGCGATCCAGCCTCTTTCGCTGGACAGCGCCACGTCCAGATCGCGGCCAGTGGTCTGCATGTTGCCCATTTCAAAGCTGTTGCCCGGGGTCGAGGCCACCGTCGAAACACGCGTGGGCAGACTCACTCCGTCCGTCACGGGAACCGAGCGGTACAGCGCGATCTGCTCGCGAAAGCCCGTCGTGTTCACGTTGGCCATGTTGTTCGAAATCGCGGCCTGCTGCTCAGTGATACGCGCCGCGCCATTCATGGCGGTGTAGATGATTCTGTCCATTGCCTATTCCGTCGGTGTCGTCGCAAGCATTACTTCAGGTTCATCAGGACTTGCATGATTTCGTCCTGGGTCTTGATGGTTTGCGAGTTGGCCTGGTAGGTGCGCTGGGCGATGATCATGTTGACCAGCTCCTTGCTCATGTCGACGTTGGATGCTTCCGTCGCCTGACCCACCACGCGGGACATGCCGTTGGTGCCCGGCTGGCCCAGGATCGGCTGGCCCGAAGCGGACGTTTCCGTCCACGCGTTGTTGCCCACCGGTTGCAGGCCTTGCAGGTTCGAGAAGTCGGCTAGCACGATGTTGCCGACCACCTGGGTTTCGCCGTTGGTGTAGCTGGCGACCAGGCTGCCGTCGCCGCCGATGTTGATGCCGCTGAATTCACCGGAGGTGTAGCCGTCGGGCTTGGCAACCAGCTTGTAGTTGCTGCCGTATTGCGTGGTGCCGGTGTAGTTCATGGCGATGCTCAACGGATCGGCGGGCGTCGTGGCGCCACCGGGCTGGGCGAAGCTCAGGGTCACGACCGGGGCGCTGGTCAGCGCGCCGGCCTTGTTGAACGTGAACTGCTGCGCATTGCCCCAGACGCCGCCCGCTTCCGTGGTGGGCGCCATGGCCTGGCCGTCCATCGTGTAGTACACGTCGTACACGCTGTTGCCGGCGGCGTCCGCCGGGCGCTTGACGAAGTACTGCATCACCTGGTGCGAGTTGCCCAGCGAATCGAACACCGTCATGGGCGACGCGTTGGTGTAGCTGTTGGACACCGAGGGATCGAACGGACGGCCGATTTCAGTGACCGCGGCGGTGTAGTTGACGTAGCCCGGAACCTGGGTGATGTCGCCCGCCGTGATGGCGCCCGTGGCGTCAACCGTGACGACGTTCGGCGCGGCGCCGTAGTTGCCGGCAGGCGGCGTGGCGCCCGACCACACCAGCGCGCCCAGCGCATCGCGGGTGAAGGTGTAGGGCGTGCCGCCCAGGGTGACGCTGCCGTCCACGGCCGGAGCCGTGACGGTGTCGGTCGGGTAGACCACCTTGGCGTTGGCGTCCAGGTTGGCGACCGTCGTGCCGGTGGCCGTGGCCTTGGGCGCCACGTTGGCCGTGGGCAATTGCAGTTCGACCGGGTTCGCGCCGATCGCGCCGGCCGGGTAGCCGGTCAGGCGATAGCCTTGCGCGTTCACGATGAAGTTGTTCTTGTCGACCAGGAATTCGCCATTGCGCGAATACATCACCGCGCCGCTTTGGTCGGTCAGGCGGAACATGCCCTTGGCGCCGTCGATGGCGATGTCGTATTCGCCACCGCCGCCCTGCACCGTACCGACGGTGAAGCGCTGGTTGATGGCGGCGACCTTGACACCCAGACCCACGCGCGAGCTGGCGTACACGTCAGCGAACGAGGCGGTGGCCGACTTGAAGCCGACGGTGCCCGAGTTGGCGATGTTGTTGCCGATCACGTCCAGGTTCTGCGCTGCGGCGTTCAAGCCGCTTAGTCCTTGTCCGAAGCCCATGTTTTCTCTCGCTAATTAATGATGAGGAGCCGCCGCCCGTGCGCCGGCATCGATTCAAATCCGCCCGATTCAGGCGCCGATGACCTTGCGCACGTCCAACATGCTGGTCTGGCCTTCCAGGCCCAGGTCCAGACGCAGTCCGTTCGTGGAGTAGGCCACGCTCTTGACCTGGCCGTAGCTCAGGACTTCTGCATTCACCTTCTTGCCGTCGCCGTCCGTGGCCAGCACGGACGCGGTGTACGCACCCGGTTCCAGGGGCACGCCGTTGTCGTTCTTGCCGTCCCAGTCGAGCGTGTACACGCCCGTCTTCTGTTCGCCCATTTCGATCGTGCGCACGACCGCGCCGTTCGCGTCGGCGATGCGGATCTGAACCTTCTGCGCGTCGCTTTGCAGGTCCAGGCCGTAGGGGGTGGCCACGCGCTCGGCGGCGTTGTCGCCGTCCACGCCCAGCTTGATCTTGTTGCCCGGGATCAGGACGCCCTTGCCGATCATCGACACGGCGTTCATCGATTGGGACACGTCGATCTGGCCGCTGATGGCCTGGATGGTGCTCTTCAGGTTGCTGATGCCCTCAACCGTCGCGATCTGCGCCAGTTGCGAGGTCAGCTCGGCGTTTTGCATCGGGTTCAGCGGGTCCTGGTTCTGCAACTGCGTCGTCAGCAGCTTCAGGAACTGATCTTGCAAACCTTGCGAGGTGACGGAATTGTTGGCGTTGGACTGGGCCTGCGCCAAGCCCGCGGCGCTGGTGTTTTGATCGACGGTGGTCATGGATACACTCCGGGCGAAAATTAGGATTGACCGATGGTCAACGTCTTTTGCATCAGGGACTTGGCTGTGTTCAGCACTTCGACGTTCGCCTGGTAGGACCGCGACGCGGCGATCATGTTGACCGTTTCGGCCACCGGATCGACGTTGGGCATGCTGATGTAGCCCTGCGCATCGGCCAGCGGATGCTTGGGGTCATAGATCTGCTTGAGCGGCGACGGATCCTGGATCACGCCGGCAACGCGCACGCCGCCGATCTCCTGGCCCATTGCCTGGCCAGCGGCCGGGTTCACCTGGAACACGACCTGGCGGGCGCGGTACGGCTGGCCATCAGGACCGACGACGCTGTCGGCGTTGGCCAGGTTGCTGGCCGTGACGTTCATGCGCTGCGACTGCGCGCTGAGCGCCGAACCGGCGATATCGAAAATGCTCAACAAGGACATTGCCTGTTGCTCCCTTTATGGATCAATCCTGAATGGCGGTCTGCATGGTCCGGATGCGGCCGGAGATCATCTGCATCGTGCTTTGGTAGTGCAAGGTGTTGTCGGCGAACTGCACGCGCTCGATGTCCATGTCCACCGTGTTGCCGTCCATGCTGGGCTGGTAGGGCAAGCGGAACAGCAGGTCGGTCGGTCCTTGCGAGACCGCCTTGGCCGGGATGTGGCGCGCCGAGGTCAGCGTCAGCGAGGTGTCGGCCAGGCGCTTGGAATCTTCCATGGCGTTCTGCATCGCGGTCTTGAAATCAAAATCGCGGGCCTTGTAGTTCGGCGTGTCGGCGTTGGCGATGTTGGACGACAGCACTTCCTGGCGCTGCGCGCGCAGTCCCAAAGCCTGCTGGTAGAACCGGAAATCTTCGTTAAGCCTGTCTAGCATCGTGGCGCCTTCGTGCGTTGCAATACGGATAGAGCACGGGACATCGGGCACGCCGCTATCCCATTGGATGACGGAATCATAGGGGCCGGCGATGAAACACAATCAGCCAAATAACCCGCCATTTCTCATCCAATTCACGTATTGCCAAGCGCGCCGGACTCTTACAATTCAGTCATCATGAAAATCTCTGCTCGACTTCTCCTCGCGCGCGCAAGCGGCCTGCTAGCCCTGGCCTTGGCAGGCAGCGCAACCGCGCTGGCGCAAGACGCCGCCAGCCAGCCGTCCGAGGCGATCGTGAGCACCGCGCACGACTATCTGGTGGAACAACTGGCCGCCCTGCCCGGCCAGCCATCCGTGACGATCGACCCGCCGCGCGTCGAGCGGCTGGCGCCTTGCGATGCCATGTCCCCGTTTATGCCTTCGGGCATGAAGCTGCGTTCGCGCATGACGGTCGGCGTGCGCTGCAATGCGCCCAAGCCCTGGACCACTTATGTGCAGGCGACGGTCAGCGTGCCCGGGTACTATTACGTCGCTTCGCGCATGATCTCGGCGGGCCAGGCGCTGACGCCGGATGATCTTGCACCGCGCGACGGCGACCTGGTGTCGCTGCCGCCCGGCGCAATCACGGATCCGCAGGCGGTGGTGGGCATGTCGGCCGCCTTCCGCATCAACGCCGGCCAACCGGTGCGGAGCTCGTCGCTGCGCAACGCGCAGTCGGTGATGCGTGGGGCCAACGTCCGCATCAACGCGCGCGGCAATGGATTTGTCGTCAGCAGTGAAGGTCAGGCGCTGGATAATGCGGCGCCCGGGGCCGTGGTGCAGGTTCGCACCGCCAGCGGCCAAGTGGTCAGCGGGGTGGTACGCAACGCGGGCTTGGTGGAAATACAACTGTAGGGTCTGTTACAAATCGCGCCACACCATTGGACAAGCTGCCCTAAAGTTCCTTCCTGCCCTGTCGTTACACAGACATAAGTAGGCGGATCCGTCGCAAACCGACCCAGGACGCCCTGCGGAGAAAACCTTGAAAATCAATTCGACCACCAACCGGCCCCTGTCGGCCGACGCCGTGAGCCAACGTCCGGATTCCGCCGTGGCGCAGGCGTATGGCGCAAGCAACAACGCTTCGGGCTCGAGCAGCTCGCAAGTGGCGTTGAGTTCGGCGTCGCGCAAGATGCTGGCCCTGCAAGACGGTTCGAACGACATCAACGTCGAGCGCGTGGCCGCCATCCGCGCCGCCATCGCTTCCGGCCAGTTGAAGATCGACACCGGTCGCATCGCCGACAGCCTCATCGCCAGCGCGCGCGATCTGCTGAAGTAATCCTTTTCACCGCCCTATCGCCTTCGAAGCCTGACCATGAACCCCGTCGATTCGCTCCAGTCCTGCATGCGTCAGGAAGACGCGCTGATTACCGAGTTTTCAGCCATCCTGGAAGAAGAGACCGAGGTGCTGGTCGGTCCGGGCAATGTCGGCGCGTTGCAGGCGATCACCGAACGCAAGGCCCGCGTGGCCCAGCAGCTGGTTGATCTGAGCGAAACGCGCGACGGCCTGCTGGGCGAAATCGGCCTGCCTGCCGGCCACGCCGGCACCGAGCAGGCCGCCGTGCTGCATCCGCAGCTGTCCGGCATCTGGCAGGCGCTGTTGAGCAAGTCGGCCTCGGCCAATGAAATCAATCTGCGCAATGGCGCACTGATCGACGTGCACCTGCGCTACACCCAGCAATCGCTGGACGCCCTGCGCGACCTCAACGGCGCGCGCGGCAACAACGCCACCTACGACGCCTACGGCCGTGGCACTCGCGGCGCCCCGAGCCGCAAGCCGATCGTCGCCGGCTGAGGCCGGCCCATCGGGCTGGCGTGGCCGCGCCGCTTCCGGCGCGCCACCCCCGGCTTGCAATCAAGCAGCCATTTCCAGCATCGCGAACATTTTCAGGATCGCCACGGGCAGCATGCGGCCCGATAGCTTGCGTTCCGATCCCATGATGCCCGACAGCGGACCGCGCACGACAGCGGCCGACGGCGAGTGCGCCATCTGCCAGCAGGCCGCGCCCAACTGCCCTGCCATCAGCGCCTGACGCGCCAGCGTGTGAGCGCCGTCGACGGAAGGCAGCGCCTGCCAGGCATTGGCCATGTAACGGAAGCCGGCGCGGGCTTCGTCCTGCAACACCAGCCAGCGCGCCACGGTGGCGGCGTCGGCCTGGGAGGCAGGCAGGTTGGTCAGGCCGAACAACTGCGCGGCGATTTCGCCGCTGACCGTATCAATCAAGCGCGCGCAGACCAGCCGCATGGACGTGGTTTCGCCCCGGCCGGGCAAGGTGATTTCCGTGCCCGATGCCCATAGCGCCAACGGCACCGACTTGCCGGCCTGTTCGATGGTCAGGCCGGGCATGTCGCCGGGCTGGCCCACAGGCAGATAGCCCACGCTTTTGCCGACTGCATTCAGATTGGTCGGGCATTCGTCCTGCACGACGCGCATGCCGCCGGCGCAGCGCGCCACCCACGAAGCGCCCTGCCCGTTCAACGATTGCCAGGACGCCGAGGTGCCCGATTCCAGCAGATGCACCAGCGGCAGGCGCGGCAACTGCTCGCCCAGCCAGCGCACACGCGCCTCCAGCGCCTGGCCGGCATCGGCCAGGCCGGTGGCGCCCGGCGCGAACGAGGTCAGCATGCCGTGGGCCAGCGCCAATTGCTGCGCGGGCGCGGCCATGGCCACGCCGCGATCGCTCATCAGCAGCGCGCCCATCAGCACGCCGCCCGGCAAGCCGTCGCCCTTCATGCTGGTCTTGCCGTGCATGGCCAGCAGATGGCGATTGCAGGTGGCCGAGAATTCGCGGCGCACCATGCCCAGCGGCTCGTCGCCCAGCGCGGCCAGGCTGGCGCCCGCACCGTCGCCGACGTAGTCGCGCCAGGACGCGCGCGCCTGCGCGCAGGCCGGATCGCTGTCCAGCATGGCGATCGTGTCGTCCAGATTCTGCGCGGCCGCGATCGAGGCGGGACCGCCTTGCGGGCGCAGGATCGCGGAGGCCAGCAACTGGCGGCGACGCGCCGGATCGACGGCATCGGCCTCGCGTGCCGAGGGGACGAGCGAGGCCAGATCCGCTTCGCTGGGCGTGTACAAGGCGCGGGCGCGTTCGACCATGCCGAAGGCGCGGTCGATCAAGGTGTCGGCGCGCGCCAGTTCCATGTGCTCAGGCACCTTCTGCCCGACCGACATGTAATGGATCGGCAGGCGATGGCGGATGGCCGTGTCCAGCGCCGCGCCCAGGCGAGTGGCTTCGTCCAGCTTGGTGATGATGCAGCCGGCCACGTCCTCGCCCACGCCATTGCGATAGGCATGAGCCACCTCGTCCAGCGTGTCGCCCTGGCTGGCCGCGTTCAGCACCAGCAGGCGGCGCACCGGCTTGCCCGCGTTGCACAGCATCGCGGCCTGCTCGGCCACCAGTCGGTCACGCTGGCTGATGCCGGTGGTGTCGATCAGCACGATCTTGCGGTTACCCAGCTCGGCAAGAATGCGGCGCAGTTCAGCGGCGTCGCGCACGGAATGCGCGGGCACGCCCATCAGGCGGCCATAGATCTGCAATTGTTCAAGCGCGCCGATCCGGAACAGGTCGGTGGTCAGCATCGCCACCTGATCGCGCCCTTCGCGCGCCACGCAACGGGCGGCCAGCTTGGCCAGCGTGGTCGTCTTGCCTACGCCGGTCGGGCCGACCAGCGCATACACGCCGCCCGCCAGGAATTCGTCTTCCGAGGCCACCACCGGCAGGTGCGTGACCAGTTCGTTACGGGCCCACGCCTGCGCGGCGTCGGCGGACAGCCCTGGCGGCAGGCGGTCGACCAGCGCGCGCACCAGCTTCGTGCTGAAACCGGCGTCCAGCAGGCTGCGGAACAGCGCGGCGGCGGCAGCCTCGCGGGTCGTACCGGGACGACCGCCCCAGAGCAGCCCGTCCATGCGGGTTTCCAGCGCGCCGCGCAACGCGCTGATGGCGTCCTGCAAGCCGGCCGTGGTGTCGGGCGGCAGCGAGGGCGGCGCCTGACGCAAGGGCGCGTCGGGCATACGAGCCATCGAAGGCGCGGGCGCGGCGGAAGCATACGCGGCGGGTGCGGCCGGAGCCGATGCGGCGCTGGATGCATACGCAGCCGGCGCAGCGGCAGCGGACGATGCGTGCGAAGCCGATCCGGCCGTGGATGCGTATGCAGCCGGCGTAGCGGCAGCGGACGATGCATGCGAAGCCGATTCGGCCGTGGATGCGTAGGCAGCCGGCGTAGCGGCAGCGGACGATGCATGCGAAGCCGATCCGGCCGTGGATGCGTAGGCAGCCGGCGTAGCGGCAGCGGTAGAAGCCGCCGGCGCATGCGAAACCGGCGCGGCGGGAGTCGACGAAGCGGCCGATGCATACGCCGTCGGCATAGCGGCAACTGACGATGCGGCCGGCGCAGCGGGAATCGCCGTTGCTGCCGGCGCATACGCGGCCGGCGTGGGCGCGGCCGGCATTGCGGGGCGGCTTGGCGGCAAAGGCGGCAGCTGTACACGGGTGGCCGCGCCCGTCAGCGGCGTGGCCGGCTGCTGGGAAAGAGGCTGGGCCGCGCCCTGCTCTATCGGCGGCCGGGCGATGGCTGGCTGCGAATGGGCTGGCTGCGAATGGGCTGGCTGCGAATGGGCCGGCTGCGAGTGGGCCGGCTGCGAGTGGGCCGGCTGCGAATGGGCCGGTTGAGACGACGTGGAATATCCAGACGGGGGCATCGCGCCCGCGCCGGCCGGAGCCACTGGTGCATCGTCTTCCGGCTGGGCCGACGACGCAAATGCGGATTGGTACGCAGCGATCGAACGCGAAGGCGTCGTATAGCCCGTCTGCGGCGCGGCGGGCCTGACGGCCGTAGCGGCGCGCGGATCGGAGGCGGGCACCGATGCCGAGGGATAGGCCGGCGCGAAGCCGGGCATCGGTGCGGCCGGCGCGCGTGCGGGTACGGTTCCCGCTGCGATTCCAGGCGCAACGCCCGGTGTGAATCCGGACGCAAACCCCGGCGCAATCCCGGGCGTGAACCCAGGCGTCGACGCCGGCGCGAACCCGGGCGACGCGCCTGCCCCAAATCCGGGCGCGGGTGCGGATACGGGCGCGCCTGCGTTCGCCGGAACTGGCGCAGCACCCGACGCCGGCGCATGCACCGGCGCTTGCCGCTGCGGCGTGTCGGAAGCGTCGTCCTCGAACGCGCCATCCAGCGTCGCCAGCACTTCCACGCCACCATCCACGCTGCGATTCGACACGATCAACGCATCCGGACCCAGCGCCAGGCGCACCTGGCGCATCACGTCACGGCTGTTGGCGCCCACAAAGCGGCTTATCTTCATTACCCATTACTCCCGCCGATCAGCGCGGTCACGCGGACCATGCGCTCATCCGGTATTTCCGTATTCGACAACACGCCGAGCTGCGGCAGATGGTGCCGCAGGAAGCGCGACAACGGCGCGCGCAAGACCGGCGAAACCAGCAGCACCGGCGCATTGCCCTGCGCTTCCTGGCGTTCGACGGCGGCCTGCGTTTCGCGCAGCAAGGTATCGGCCAGGCCGGGCTCCAGCCCGCCGCTGGTGGTCATCGCCTGCGACAGCACGCGCTCCAGCTTCACGTCCAGGCCAATCACCCGCAACTCGCCTTCGCCGGGGAACCACTGCTGCGTGATCGCGCGGCCCAGCGAACGGCGCGTCAGCATGATCAATTCGTTGATGTCCGGCTGCCCGCCCGTGGCGGCCGCTTGCGCCGCCAGGCGCGGGCCGTGTTCGGACAGCGTGTCGATGATGGTGCGCATGTCGCGGATCGGCACTTCTTCGGACAACAGGCCCTGCAACACCTTCTGCAAGGCGGTCAGAGACAGCGTCTTGGGCACCAGGTCCTCGACCAGCTTGGGCGCATCGCGGCCAATGCGGTCCAGCAGTTGCTGCACTTCCTGGCGGCCCAGCAGGTTGGAACCGTGGCGGTGCATCAGGTGGTTCAGGTGCGTGGCCACCACCGTGCCCGCGTCCACCACCGTGTAGCCAGCCACCTGGGCCTGGTCGCGCAGGCCGCCGTCGATCCACAGCGCCGGCAAACCGAAAGCCGGGTCGGTGGTGGGCGTGCCCTTGATCTGTATGGTCACGCCGCCCGGATCGATCGCCAGCCATTGGCCCGGCATCGCCACGCCGTGGCCCACTTCCACCCCCGACAGCAGGATGCGGTAATCGTTGGGCTTGAGCTCCAGGTTGTCGCGGATGTGCACGACCGGCGGCAAAAAGCCCACGTCCTGCGCGAACTTCTTGCGCAGGCTGCGGATGCGATGCAAAAGCTCGCCGTTCTGCGCGTGGTCCACCAGCGGAATCAGGCGATAGCCCACCTCCAGCCCCAATTGGTCGACCATCGATACGTCGTCCCAACTGGCTTCGGCGGCGGCGGCCTGCGCCTGCGTGATCGCCTGTGGTGGAACCACCTCGGCGGCTTGCGCGGCGGCCTTGCGCCGCTTGTGCAGCGCCCAGCCGCCCCAGCCCAGCGCGCCGGCCAGCGTCAGGAATGCAACGTGCGGCATGTTGGGAATCAGGCCCATGATGCCGATGATGCCCGCCGTCAGGAACAGCACGGCCGGGTTCGAGAACAGCTGGCTGATGATCTGCTGGCCGATGTCCTGGTCGGTGGACACGCGCGAGACGACCACGCCGGCCGCCGTCGAGATGACCAGCGCCGGAATCTGCGCGACCAGGCCGTCACCGATGGTCAGCAGCGTGTACACGCGGCCCGCGTCGCCCATCGACATATCGTGCTGGGCCATACCGACGATCAGGCCGCCGATGACGTTGATCACCATGATCAGCAGGCCGGCGATGGCGTCACCGCGCACGAACTTGCTGGCGCCGTCCATCGAACCGAAGAAGTCGGATTCCTGGGAGACTTCGGCGCGGCGCTTGCGCGCTTCGTCTTCGCCGATCAGGCCGGCGTTCAGGTCGGCGTCGATCGCCATCTGCTTGCCGGGCATCGCGTCCAGGGTGAAGCGCGCGCCCACTTCGGCGATACGGCCCGCACCCTTGGTGATGACGATGAAGTTGATGATGGTCAGGATCACGAACACGATGATGCCGACCGCGAAGTTGCCACCCACCAGGAAGTGGCCGAACGCTTCAATCACCTTGCCCGCGGCGTCCGGACCCGTGTGGCCGTGCAGCAGCACGACGCGGGTCGAGGCCACGTTCAGCGACAGGCGCAGCAAGGTCGCGAACAGCAGCACGGCCGGAAAGGCGGCGAAGTCCAGCGGCTTGCGCGTGAACATGGCCACCAGCAGGATCATCACCGACAGCGCGATGTTGAACGTGAACAGCAGGTCCAGCAGGAACGTGGGCAGGGGCAGCACCATCATGCCCAGCACCATCACGATCAGGATGGGCCCTGCCAGAAGCCGCGCATGGCCGGCCCCGCTATTCTTGAACATGGTGAGCAAAGCGCTCATTCCTCAGACTCCTTGTGCTGCGGGTTTTGCCTGCGGGTCCAGGTCTGCCGGCACGGCCAGTTTGGTCGGGGCCGTCGGTTCGACCCCCCATCCCGACCGCCACGAACGCAGCTGAAAGACCCACGCCAGCACTTCCGCCACGGCGGTATATAGCTCGGCCGGGATTTCTTTACCCAGCTCGACGTGTTGATGCAATGCGCGCGCCAACGGCGGCGCTTCCAATGTGGGAATGCGGTTCTCGGCGGCCAGCTCGCGGATCTTGGCCGCAATCAGGCCGGTGCCTTTGGCGATCACGCGCGGGGCCCCGCTCTTGTCCTCGTCGTACTTGAGCGCCACCGCGTAGTGGGTCGGGTTGGTCACCACGACGTCCGCGCGGGGCACTTCCGACATCATCCGACGCCGCGCCGCCTGGCGCTGCTGCTGCCGGATACGCGCCTTCACGTGCGGATCGCCTTCGCTTTCCTTGTGTTCCTGGCGCACGTCTTCCTTGGACATGCGCAGCTTCTTCAAGTGGCTCCAGATCTGCCACGGCACGTCCAGCAGCACGATCACCAGCAGCGACGCCACGATCAGGGCGCAGCAGATCGCCACCAGCGACAGCGCCTTGATCAGCGCCGCCGAGGGGGCCACGTGCATCAGGCCCAGCATGTCGTCGTGGTAGCGCCAGATGACCCAGACCGCCACGCCGCCCACCAGCAGCGCCTTGGCCAGCGCCTTGATCAGTTCCACCACCGTCTGCGACGAGAACATCCGCTTCAGGCCGGCGAAGAGGCTCAGTTTCGAGAAGTTGGCTTGCAGCGGCTTGCCGGAAATCACGATGCCGCCCAGCAACACGCTGGACAGGACCGCCACCACCGCCAGCACGCCGAACACCGGCAGCAACGCCAGCAAGGCGTGGCCAAAGCCGATCACCGCCTGCTCGACCATCACGCCGGGGTCCGTCACGATGCGCTGGTCGAACGCCAGGCCATTGTGCAGAACGCCGCTCAAGCCTCGATACAGCGAACCGCCGCCGGCCCAGATCACGCCGACACCGGCGGCCAGCATCATGAACGTTCCCAGTTCGCGGGAACGCGCAATCTGCCCCTCCTCGCGCGCCTTTTCCAGGCGCCTGGGAGAGGCTGCTTCTGACTTTTCGAGGTCGCTTTCTTCAGCCATGCTCTGCGGTTCTGTTGCGGCTCGCGGATTTTCCGATTACGAGCCGCCCGCCGAGATTCTAGGATTGCCCGGGGTTGGGCGATAAGCCAAGAAACGGGAAGAAAGCGGTGCTATTCGCCGTTGCGCGCCGACCCGGCCGGGCCCGCGCCGTCCAGCGCGGCCTGAAAGCGCACGTAGTCCAGCCCGATACGCACCGCGCCCCAATGTTCCGACCCCAAATAAAGCGGCATCGAAATATCGTTGATGATCTCGCCGGTGTCGCGCGAATAGGTCTGAAACAACATCGCGCCCGTGTTGGCCGCCAGGCGGGCGCCCACGGGATCGTCGAAGATGCGCTTGTGCCGCGACCGCGCGATATCATGCTGCGGGTCGCCGGTGGGCGGATGGGAAAAGCGGCCGTTGTGGGCCGGCGCATAGCCGCGCGCATCGACGGCCAGCGTGTAGATGCCGCCCGGCATCGCGTCCAGCACCTCATCGAGCAAGCGGGTCAGCGCCTCGTCGATGCTGCGGTCGTAGCGCGTGTGATAACGCGGCGGCTCGCTGCCGGCAATGCGCTGGTACTGGCGATCGAATACGTCCAGGCCCTGACGCCTGGCGTCGTCCAGCAGCCGCTCGACCGCCCGCGCGAACTGCTCCAGCGCCCCGCACAGCTGATCGAACGCCGTGCGGCCGGTGCGCACGTCGGCCAGCACCTCCTGCACGCTTTCCGTCTGGCGGCGAATACGGTCGATTTCGTCCGACATGCTGCCCACGCGCTTGAGCACGTCGGCGCTCAACGCCGCGATCCTGCCCACTTCCTGGCTCATGCCATGGTTGGTCGCGTCCACGTCGTTGATCGCCTGCACCACTTCGCCAACCTGTAGATTCATGCTGCCGAAGTCGCGCACGAAGCGTTCGAAGTCCGCGCAGGTGCGGTCCAGCACGGCGCCGGACGCGTCCACGTCTTCGCGCAGGGTGCCGGTCTGCCGCTGCGTCGTGTCCACCAGGTCCAGCATCTGGACCGTATGCCGGCCGATGTCGTTGGTGGCGGCATTGACGCGTTCGGCCAGCCGGCCCACTTCGCTGGCGACCACGGCAAAGCCCCTGCCCGCGTCCCCTGCCCTGGCCGCCTCGACGCCCGCGTTCAGCGCCAGCAACTGGGTCTGCAATGCAATGTCCTTGATCAGCTTGCTGATGTCGGCAACCGAACGCGCCCGCAAGGTCAATTGCCCCACGACTTCGGTGAACGAGGCCATCTCGCGGGTCATGCGATCCACCCGCGCCTTGACGTCGGACAGCTCGGCCAGCGCCTGCTGCGCCGCGCCCAGGTTCTGGCCCGACACGTCTGCGATCTGGCGCGCGTGTTCGGACGTGGACGTAGACAAGGCGGCGATCTGCGCGCCGCTGTCGGCCAGCGCGCCCGCCGCGCGCGCCTGTTCCTGCGCCAGTGCGGAACAGCGGCCCGCCTGATATTGCGTGCGCGCCGCGTTCAGCGCGATTTCAATGCTGGATTGCCGGACGGTGACGACGCGGCCTCGCATGCGCGCAAGGAACCGGTGCAGGGGGAAAACAGCGGGACTTAAGGAAAGGGTGCGTTCCGACAACGTGCCGTCGCCCCGGTTCAAGCGGCGTAACAGTGCCCACATGCCGCCAAGGCGGAATACGGATCTGGCCATGATGGACCTCCTTGTGCTGGCCCGGACCGCCTTCTGTGGGCGTCCGTTGCCTGGCGCGCGGCGCGCGCCTTGTCTCTTACTGCAAGGCCCCCCTGCTTATTCTTCTATGCACGCGCCGCCGGCGGCCAGGCCGGACGGCGCGATGGGTCGATCAGAACCCCAGGCTGGCCAGCAGGTCATCGACCTGATCCTGGCTGGTGACCACGTCGGTCTTGCCTTGCGGACTGATCTGCGGTCCGTTCAGCAAGCTGTTGGCCTCGTCGCGCCGTTCCTGCGGCACGTTGTCCAGCAGCACTTGCAGCAGCTCGCGTTCAATCGCGCCGACCACGTCCATCATGCGCATGATGACCTGGCCCGTGAGGTCCTGGAAATCCTGCGCCATGATGATTTCCATCAGCTTCGATTGCGTCTGCTGCGTCTGCTTGGGCACGTCCGCCAGGAAGGCGCGCGTATCCTTGACGAGTTCGCGCGCTTCCGGCATTTCCAGCGGCTGGTCGTACCATTGCTGCCAGCGGCTATCGAGCGCCTGGGCCGAGCGCGACATGCCGTCCTGGATGGGGCCGGCCTGCTCGGTCGCGTTCAGCACGCGGTTGGCGGCCTGCTCGGTCATCTGCGCGACGTAGCGCAGGCGGTCGCGCGCATCGGGAATGGCGTTGGCGGCGTCTTTGATGGCCTGATCCAGACCCAGCTCGCGCATGCTGTCGCGCAGCATGCGCGTCAGCGAGGCGATCCGATGGATCAGGTCAGGATTTTCCCCAGCGGGTTCTACATGTTCTGTTGTGCTCATTGCACACCTCAGCCCGCAATTTTCTCGAAGATCTTGGTGAGCTTTTCTTCCAGCGTCGCCGCGGTGAAAGGCTTGACCACGTAACCGTTGGCGCCGGCCTGGGCCGCCGCAACGATGTTTTCTTTCTTGGCTTCAGCCGTCACCATCAGCACCGGCAGCGAAGCCAGCGAGGCGTCGGCGCGGATCTGCTTGAGCATTTCCAGGCCGTCCAGGTTGGGCATGTTCCAGTCGGACACGACGAATTGGAAGCCGCCATTGCGCAGCTTTTCCAGCCCGATCGCGCCGTCTTCGGCCTCGTCGACGTTCTCGAAACCCAGCTCCTTGAGCAGGTTGCGGATGATCCGTCG
This sequence comes from Achromobacter piechaudii NBRC 102461, assembly GCF_001571245.1. GTDB lineage: Bacteria > Pseudomonadota > Gammaproteobacteria > Burkholderiales > Burkholderiaceae_B > Achromobacter > Achromobacter piechaudii. The sequence continues at coordinate 274,557 of NZ_BCTK01000008.1, forward strand.
CATGGTGGGGAAGTCATCCACCACCAGAATCTTTATGCCCTTGTCTACCATCTTTCACTCCAGAAGAAATTTGCTTGAGATCGATCGTGGTTGCTGACGCGTCAAACGCGGTGCCCACGGTCGCCCAGGCGAGTCAGAATGCGTTCGCTAATCGCCGACAGCGCAACCACTTCATCCGCGGCGCCAATGGCGATGGCCTCGCGCGGCATGCCGAACACCACGCAGCTGGCTTCGTCCTGCGCGATGGTGTGCGCGCCCGCGCGGTGCATGGCCAGCATGCCGGCCGCGCCATCCTTGCCCATGCCGGTCAGGATGACGCCGATGGCGTTCTTGCCCGCGGCCACGGCGGCGGAATTGAACAACACATCCACCGACGGGCGATGGCGGTTGACGGGTTCGCTGGCTTCCAGTTCGATCACGTAGTTGGCGCCGCTGCGGCCCAGGCGCATGTGCGTGTCGCCGCCCGGGGCCAGGTACACGTGGCCCGGCAGCACGCGGTCGCCATGGACCGCTTCGCGCACGGTCACCGCGCACAAGGCATCCAGCCGCTGCGCGAACGAGCGCGTGAAGCCAGCCGGCATGTGCTGCGTGATCAGGATGGCCGGGCTGTCCGGCGGCAAGGGTTGCAGTACTTCGCGGATGGCTTCGGTGCCGCCCGTGGACGCGCCCACGATCACCAGCTTTTCCGAGCTGGACAGCGGCCGGCGCAACATCGGCGCAGCCGCGGCCTGCGCCGCGTGCGGGGTCGGTGCGCGCAACTTGGCGCGCGAGGCCGCGCGGATCTTGTCGGCAATGATCTCGGTGTATTCGAGCAGGCCGTCGCGGATGCCCAGCTTGGGCTTGGTCACGAAGTCGATCGCGCCCAGTTCCAGCGCGCGCAGCGTGATTTCACCACCGCGCTCGGTCAGCGACGACACCATCACCACCGGCATCGGCCGCAGGCGCATCAGCTTTTCAAGAAAATCCAGCCCGTCCATGCGGGGCATTTCGACGTCCAGCGTCAGCACGTCGGGATTGTGGCGCTTGATCAGGTCGCGCGCGACCAACGGGTCCGGCGCGGTCGCAACCACTTCCATGTCCGGCTGGCTGTTGATGATTTCAGTCATCAGGCCGCGCACCAGCGCGGAGTCGTCCACACACAAAACGCTTATTTTTTTCATTGCTTGCTGCCTCGACCCGTTCAGGCCTTACTCGCACATTCGTAGACGGTCTGCCCGCGCAGACGAAAATCCCGGCTGATGTAGGTGAAGTTCTCGGAGTGTCCGGCAAACAGCAGGCCGCCCGGCTTGAGCAGCGGCGCGAAACGCTCCAGGATCTTCGCCTGCGTCGGCTTGTCGAAATAAATCATGACGTTGCGGCAGAAAATCACGTCGAACTTTTCGTTGATCGGCCACGAGGGCGCCAACAGGTTCAACGTTTCGTACCGCACCATGTCGGCGATCTCGGGGCGCACACGCACCTGACCCGCGTTGGCGCCACGGCCCTTGAGGAAGAAGCGGCGCAGGCGCTCGTCTTCCATCTTGGCCACGCGTTCGGCCGGATAGACGGCGGCGCGCGCCCGGTTCAGCACATTGGTGTCGATGTCGGTGGCCAGCACCGTCGAGGACGCCGCGCGCGGACCCAGCGCTTCAACCAGCGTCATCGCAATCGAATAAGGCTCTTCGCCCGTGGAGGCCGCACAACACCATACCGACACCGGACCGCCGCGCTTCTGCGCGAATTCGGCCAGGATGGGAAAGTGATGCGACTCGCGGAAAAAGGCGGTCAGGTTGGTCGTCAGCGCGTTGACGAACTCTTCCCACTCGTGCGAGTCGGGCTGGTCTTCCAACTGGTCCAGATAGCTGCCGAAGTCATGGCGGCCCAGCGCGCGCAGGCGGCGCGCCAGACGGCTGTAGACCATTTCACGCTTGTGCGTGCCCAGCGAAATGCCGGCGCGCGCATGAATCATCTTGCGGACGCGGGAGAAGTCCGCGTCACGAAAATCGAATTGGCGGTCCACCGAGATGGACGGCGCCGGGTTTGCCGCAGTTGCCACGCGATTCCTCAGTGCTCAAGCGCAAACGCGTCAGGCGCTTGCAAACGAGAGTCTTCATCCGACGGGCGCTTCGAAGACAGGCGATGCGCCGGCACTTCGATGACTTCGCCCGCATTGATCTTGAACACCGCCACGGCTTGCGCCAGATGCTGGGCCTGCTCTTGCAACGAGCCGGCGGCGGCGGCGGCTTCTTCCACCAGCGCCGCGTTCTGCTGCGTCACTTCGTCCATCTGCGAGACGGCGCGATTGACCTGGTCGATACCGCTGGACTGCTCTTCCGACGCTGCCGAGATCTCACCCATGATGTCGGTCACGCGTTTGACCGACGCCACGATCTCCTGCATGGTCGCGCCGGCACGTTCCACCTGCTGCGAGCCCGCGCCCACCTTGGACACCGAGTCTTCGATCAAGCCCTTGATTTCCTTGGCGGCCTGCGCGCTGCGCTGCGCCAGCGAGCGCACTTCGCCTGCCACGACGGCAAAGCCCTTGCCCTGCTCGCCGGCACGCGCCGCTTCCACAGCCGCGTTCAGCGCCAGGATGTTGGTCTGGAATGCAATGCCGTCGATGACGGACACGATTTCCGAGATCTTGCGCGAGCTGGCCGAGATGTCGTGCATGGTGTTGACCACTTCCGACACCGCCGAACCGCCGCGCTCGGCCACATCCGATGCACTCGCCGCCAGCTGATTGGCCTGGCGCGCGTTGTCCGCGTTCTGCTTGACGGTAGAGGCCAGCTCTTCCATCGACGCCGCAGTTTCTTCCAGCGACGCCGCCTGTTGTTCGGTACGGCTGGACAGGTCCGTGTTGCCGGCCGCGATTTCATGCGAGCCGACGTTGATCTCGTCCACGCCACGGCGCACGGTCGCCACCGTGCGCGTCAGGCTTTCCTGCATGCGCTTGAGGGCGGCAAACAGTTGGCCGATTTCATTGGTATTGCGCACATCGACGCGCGCGGTCAGGTCGCCGCCCGCGATGCGGTCGAAGTGATGGCCGGCTTCTTTAAGCGGCAGCAGCACGCGACGGCGCAGGAAAACATAGGTGGCGAACACCAGCAGCGCGGCGATCACGCCGCCCGCGCCCACGGCGATCAGCACGAATTGATAGCGCACCTGCGCCACTTCATGCGCGTCCAGCATCTTGCTGGCACGCCAGAAATCAAAGCCCTCGACGGCACGCGCAAAGCGCCCTTCCAGCGCGTCCTGCACGGTCTGAACCTGCTTCTGAAAGGCCGGCATGTCGGCCTTTTCCAGCGCGGCGACCAGCGGCGTCAGCCCTTGCTGCACCAGCATGGCGTAGGACGCTTCGATCTCTTTGAGCGCCTCGGCCGCATCGGCCGGCCGCGGCAGGCTCTTGTAGTATTCGAATTCTGCCTGGCCCTTGTTCATCGACGCCTTGGCGCGTTCGAGCAGGCCGGTGGCTTCCGAGGACAAGCCCTGCGTCAGCAAGGTAGCCTGCCCCACGCTGCCCACGATGTCCGCGTAATTGGCGGACGCAGCACGGCCCAGGCCGTTCATCGTGTCCTTGTAGCTGGACACGACGCGACCCACCGCGTCGTCCAGTTCCTGCGATTGCTTGATCTCGGCCAGGGTCCCATTGCTGATGCGCAGGGACAGCACGCCCAGCGCGGCCCCGATCACCAACATGAATGAGAAGAACGCCAGCACCCACAACAGGCTGCTGCGTATCGTCATGTTCGCGAAAAACTTGCGCATCACAAGAACCACCCCTTGACTGCAATCGTTAAAGGAAAGCGCCACATCGGATTGTTGTGGCGCCTCTACCCCGCGTTACGGCCAGTCTCCGATCAGGAGGCGACCTTCTCGACCAGCGCCATTTCGTCGCTGGTCATCATCTTTTCGATATCGACCAGGATCAGCATGCGTTCATCAACGGTGCCCAGGCCCGTCAGGTATTCGGTGGACAGCGTCGCGCCGAATTCCGGCGCCGGACGGATCTGGCCGGCGTTGAGCATCAGCACGTCCGACACGCCGTCAACCACGATGCCGACGACGCGGCGATCCAGGTTGAGGATGATGACGACGGTCTGCTCGTTGTAGTCGACGCGGCCCAGGTTGAACTTGATGCGCAGGTCGACGATCGGAACGATGATGCCGCGCAGGTTCGTCACGCCCTTGATGAACGTGGGCACGTTGGCGATACGGGTGACCGTGTCGGCGTCGTAGCCGCGAATTTCCTGAACCTTCAGGATATCGATGCCGTACTCTTCATCGCCCAGCGTGAAGACCAGGAATTCGCTGCCGACATCTTCATTGCGCGCGGATTGCGCTTGCGGTTTGGCTGCCATGATTTTTTATTGCTCCATCAATTCAGAATGGCTTCGGGCTGCGACCAACGTTCACGGTTGGCGCGCGCAAGCGCAAATACGTCAACAATCAGGGCCACGCTGCCATCACCCAGGATGGTGGCGGCCGAGATGCCGGGAACCTTGCGGTAGTTCGATTCGAGGTTCTTCACCACCACCTGATGCTGGCCGATCAGGTGATCCACCAGCAACGCAAAGCGGCGGTCTTCGGCCTGCATGATGACCGCGATGGCCTGCGTGGGATCGGTCTGCGCCTCGCCAACCGAGAACACGCGGTGCATCTCGACCAGCGGCAGGTATTCGCCGCGCACGTGCATCACACGCTCGTTGCCCGCCACCGAATAGATCTGGTCGTTGGTCGGTTGCAGCGATTCGGTGACGTGGTTCAGCGGCAGGATGAAGGTTTCTTCGCCCACGCGCACCGACATGCCGTCCAGGATCGCCAGCGTCAGCGGCAGCACGATACGCGTCGTGGTGCCGTTACCGGGCTCGCACGACAGCTGCACGTGACCGCCCATGTCCTGGATGTTCCGGCGCACGACGTCCATGCCGACGCCACGGCCGGAAATGTCCGTGACCTTCTCGGCGGTCGAGAAACCCGGCGCAAAAATCAGCTGCCAGATTTCGTCGTCGGGCGAGTTCTCGTTGACGGCCAGGCCTTGAGCCATGGCCTTCTTCAAGATCTTTTCCCGGTTCAGGCCGCCGCCGTCATCGCTGACTTCGATCACGATGTTGCCGCCGTTATGCTGCGCGGACAACACCAGTTGACCGACCGGATCCTTGCCGGCGGCGATACGCTTTTCGGGCGTCTCGATGCCGTGGTCCAGGCTGTTGCGCACCAAGTGCGTCAGCGGGTCGATGATGCGTTCGATCAGGCTCTTGTCCAGCTCGGTGGCGCGGCCGTAGGTCTGCAATTCAATCTGCTTGCCCATCTTGCCGGCGATATCGCGCACCAGGCGGGGGAAGCGGCTGAACACGTAGTCCATCGGCATCATGCGGATCGACATCACCGCTTCCTGCAAGTCGCGGGCGTTGCGTTCCAGCTGTTCCATGCCGTTGAGCAGACGATCGTGCAGGACGGGGTCCAGCGTCGAAGCGGTCTGCGCCAGCATGGCTTGCGTGATGACCAGTTCGCCCACCAGGTTGATGACCTGGTCCACCTTTTCAACGCCCACGCGGATCGACGTGGATTCTTTGTCGGCATGCGCGGGCGCGGCCGGACGCGAAGCGCGCGCGGCGGCTTGCGTGATGGCTTCGGCGGCGGCGGCGGTGTCGGCCACCGTCGGCACGGGCTCGGAGGCGACGGGCGCTGCCGGCGCGGGGGCCGCAGCAACCGGTGTCGCCACGGGCTCGGCTGCCGGCGCGCTGGCCTGGCTGGCCGGGGCCGCTTCGCGGCTGATGGATAGCTGGTCGCCGTCGACAATGAAGCAGCACACGGCTTCGATGTCGTCCGGCGTGCAGGTGCTGTCCATCCACACGGTCAGCGCGCCATCGGCGCGTTCGCTGGCGCGCACGTTGCCCAGGTTGCCCATTTCTTCGAGCAGCGAGGCGGCGTCCTTGTCCGAGACCTTGGTGATCCTGACCTTGAGCGGCAAGTTGCCGCTATCGGCTGCGGGCTGCACGGGTTCGGGCGCGGCGACCGGCGCGGGCGGCGGAACCGGAGCAGCCACGACAGGCGCGGGGGCCGGCGTCGCGGCGACGGCCGCGGCGGGGTCCTTATGCTCCAGCGCCAGCTGCCTCAATACGGCGCAGATACGCTCAAACACGGCTTCATCGGGCTCTTCGGAGGCCCGATAGGCATCCAGTTGGCTTTTGAGCACGTCTTTCGTTTCCAAGAAAATATCAATCATGTCCGTGCGCAGCGCCATTTCGCCGCGACGGATTGCGTCAAGAAGGTTTTCGAGCAGGTGGGTGGTGCCCGCCAGCTGCGTAAAGCAGCCGAATGTCGCCGCGCCGCCCTTGATCGAATGGGCCGCGCGGAAGATGGCATTGAGCTGTTCGATGTCGGGAGACCCCACGTCGAGTTCCAGCAGCAGCTGCTCCATCTGCGCGAGCAGCTCATCCGCCTCGTCGAAAAAGGTCTCGTAAAACTGACTGAGGTCCAAACCAGAACTCATGACCCGTACGCCTTCATAAATGAACCTGCTTTACGCGCCGGCCTGCTCGTCGAGCAGTTCGGTCGCCAATTCCACCAGCACATCGGGGTCGACCGGCTTGGACAGCCAGCCACAAACGCCCAGATCCCGAGCGGCCATCTTGCTGTCCACGTCGTCTTCGGTGGTCAGCACCAGCACCGGTACATCCAGGTACTGGTCCAGTTCACGCAGGCCTTGAATCAGTTCAAGCCCACCCTTGACGGGCATGTTCCAGTCGCTGACCACGAGGTCCACCGGGTGGCTCTTGGCCACTTCCAGCGCTTCCTGGCCGTTGCCGGCCGTCAACACCTTCCATCCCGCGCCCGTCAGCGTCGCCTGGACGATCATCCGCATCGTCGCCGAGTCGTCCGCCACCAGAATCGTTGCCGCCATTGCTATCGAACCCCCTGAACCGGCGGCGCGTTCGCCGCTTCGCCTTGTTTGGTTGCCGTCGCGGCCTGGGCGGCGGCTTGCACCGCCTCCACGGCCGTCCCCACCTCGCGCGCATCCTTGGCGCTTACGTCCGCAGCAGCGGCGTTCTCGTTTTCGATGCGCTTCTGGGTGTTCATATTGAGCACCACGAGGCTGATACGTCTATTAACGGCTGCATACGGATCATCTTTAACCAGGCTCATGCTGGAAGACAGACCCTGGATGCGCATGACCTTGCTTTCGTTCATGCCGCCGGCCACCAATTCCTGGCGCGAGGCATTGGCGCGGTCGGCCGACAACTCCCAGTTGCTGTAGGCGCGCTCGCCGCGCGCGTACTGCGACGCGTCGGTGTGGCCCGAGATGCTGACCTTGTTGGGCAGCTCGTTCAGCACGGGGCCCAGCTCGCGCAGGATGTCGCGCATGCAGGGCTGCACTTCGGCGCGGCCCGTCGCGAACATCGGGCGGTTCTGGTTGTCGATGATCTGGATACGCAGGCCTTCGGTCGTCAGGTCGATCAGCATCTGCGGCCTGAAGCTTTTCAGGACGGGGCTGGTTTCGATGACGTTCTCAAGGCGCTTCTTGAGGTTTTCCAGGCGATGCTGCTCGCGCCGCTCGGCGTCGCCCATGGGCTGGGACTCGACCCGGTTGCCCTGGCCACGGCGCACGTCGCCCTCGCTGCGCAAGGGATCGCGGCCGCCGCCGGGCACGGCGCTGGTTTCGGCCGAGCTGCTGGGCCCGCCCGTGATCGCCACGCGCAGCGGCATGCGGAAGTATTCCGCGATACCCTTGAGTTCTTCGCGCGGCACGATGCTGATCAGCCACATCACCAGAAAGAACGCCATCATCGCCGTGATGAAGTCGGCGTAGGCGATCTTCCAGCTGCCGCCGTGGTGCCCGCCGCCTTTGACCTTCTTGCGGCGGATCACCACGCGGTGGTTGTTTACGGTACTCATCGACCGCTCCGTCAGGCCTTGCCGGTCGACTTGGTTTGCCGGACGTGTTCTTCCAGTTCACCAAAGGTCGGACGCACGGACGAGAACAGCACCTTGCGGCCGAATTCCACCGCCAGCTGGGGCGGGTAACCGTTCATGCTGGCCAGCAGCGTGGTCTTGATGCATTCCAGCACTTTCATGGCTTCGTCGTTGCGACGTTCCACGCGCGAGGCCAGCGGCCCCACAAAGCCGTATGCCAGCAAAATCCCCAGGAACGTGCCGACCATGGCCTTGGAGATCAGGTCGCCCAGAATCGCGGGCGGCTGGTCCACGGCGGCCAGCGCCTTGATCACGCCCAGCACCGCGGCCACGATACCGAAGGCCGGCAGGCCGTCGGCCATCTGCTGCAACGCATGGGCGGGCACTTCCCGTTCATGGCGGTAGGTCTCGATTTCCTCGTCCATGAGCGTTTCGATTTCAAACGAGCTCATGTTGCCGCTGATCATGATGCGCAGGTAGTCCGTAATGAACTCCATGAGCTTCGCGTCTTTGGCAATGCGCGGATATTCGCCGAAGATCGGGCTGGAAGCCGGGTCCTCGATGTGCGATTCGATGGCCATCAGGCCTTCACGGCGCGCTTTGTTCAGCAACACATACAGGAGCGCCATCAGCTCCATGTACACGTCCTTGCTGTAGCGCGAGCTTTTCAGCGCGTCGGGCAACGCCTTCTTGACGAGCATCAGCGACTTTTTGCTGTTGCCGGCCAGAAAAGCCCCAAAGGCCGCACCAAAGATCAGTGTCAGCTCGAAGGGCTGGTAAAGCGCGCCCAAATGGCCGCCCAGCGCTATGAAGCTGCCGACGACCGACACGATCACCACGAGAAAACCGATAACAATCAACACATCAGGCCCCTGCCAACGAAGTCTAAAACTGGCGTCAATGATCCCCTGTTCCCCCCGAGCCAAAAAGGCGGGTTACGGGGAGTTTTCCAGGGCTTTTGATGTATTTGGACGCGCGCCTGGCGCGTCCGGGTCAGGGACGGGCAGCGCCGAGCACGGGTGCAGGACGGGTGCCAGCGCGCGCCTTGGCCGCCGCGCGCGTCTTGCCGGCGCGAGGAGGCGGACGGCAGATCGCGCAGACGAAGTCCGAGTGCGGATCGTGCGCATGCGCAATGAAATGGCCGCCGCATTGACGGCAGGCGGACAGCTGGAGCATGCCGCTGTCAAAGAAACGCACAAGCATCCAGGCGCGGGTGAAACTCAACACCGGCTCTGAGCTTTCGGCCGTATCAAGGCCGGCGTTTTCAAGATAAAGGCGATAGGCGTCGATGATGGCGCGTATGCCCTTGCTGCTGGTGCGCGCATTCAGGAACGAATAAACGTTGTAGAACAGCGACGAGTGGATGTTCGGCAACCAGGTCATGAACCAGTCAACCGAGAACGGCAGCATGCCCTTGGGTGGCGAGCAGCCGCGGATTTCGCGGTACAAGCGTGCCAGGCGGTCGTGGCTGAGGCTGGTTTCAGCTTCCAGAACTTGCAGCCGCGCTCCCAGGGTAATCATGGAGCTGGCAAGCAGGATGTCGTCCGCTTCCTGAGATACGCTTTTGGAGGCCATTACACGGGTCCGAGTGGGATGTTGGAGTGGCCGTCAGGCCAATTCTTCTACAGGTTGCTTGGCCAGCAAGATTGTTGCGTGTGCTTGTTGCAGCGCACCACCCAGGACGTCGTGGGTCAGCGCGGACAGCAGACTGTAATCATCAAAACGGAAACGGCACAGCAGCGAGCTGGAGCTGGCCAGCTTGACCAGCTGGGCCGGCGACAGACGCATCAGGATGTCGGCAACTTCATTGCTGAACCCCAGGCGGAACATTGACGCTGCATAGTCATCACGCAACATACGTTGCGCAAGTAACAGGTATGACAGATTCACTTCACGGATATCTGCCAGCAATGAATTTTCGACTTGTTGCACGCCCTACTCCCTATCCCAATCCCACCCACGGGGGCTTTATGACCAAAAGCACCGACGCCTTGAGTGGCGCCTGATTGCTGCTGCATCCTGTTTTAATGCGAAATGTATCATTTGTTCGCAATTTAAGTAAAATTTACCACAGGTGATGTCATTTTCTATGACTTATATGACAAATCTTTGTTGATATTGCGCAACCTGTGAGTTTAGATACACATTGACATAGAAACTCGTGACGAATTTACGTCAATTTGGCAAATAAGCATTCAAAACATTGCGTACTTCCGCGAATGAAATGTTGTGCAGTGCCGACAATGACACCTTGCCGATCACTAAATCCTGGTCGCTTTAGCGCAGCCGCGCGTTTGTCGACAATGTCGCAAATTGACAACGTCTGACGATGCGTCACGATGGACACCGCCTGACATTCCCGCAATGCCCCACGCAGATGACAGCTTGGTCGAATATGCCCCGCTAGTGCGGAAGCTGGCCCTGCAATTGCTCGCCCGGCTACCCGCCAGCGTTGAGCTTGACGACCTGATACAGGCCGGCATGATCGGTCTGCTCGACGCCGTACGGCGTTATCAGGAAACGGCAGACGCCCAATTCGAGACCTACGCCACGACACGGATTCGTGGCGCGATGCTGGACGAGCTTCGCGGCCAGGACTGGCTGCCCCGCAGCGTCCGGACGAAAGCGCGCAAGATCGAGCAGGCCATCCAGCAGCTTGAACAGCGCCTGATGCGCGCGCCCACCGAAGCCGAGATCGCTGCCCAGCTTGAAATGCCGATCGGCGAGTACCAATCGTTGTTGCACGACGCCCAGGGCGTGCAGATCGTGCACTACGAAGACTTCACCACCGAACCCGATTCCGCCTCCGGCCAATCCGACTGGACCGCCACGCTGAACCACGGCTCGGCCGGCGGCAATCCGCTGGACGCGCTGCTTGCCGGCGATTTCCGCCAGGCGCTGGTGCACGCGATCGACGCCCTGCCCGACCGCGAAAAGCTGCTGCTGTCGCTGTGTTACGAGCAGGGACTGAATCTGAAGGAAATCGGCGCGATCATGAATGTGACCGAGGCGCGTGTGTGCCAGCTCAGGTCGCAGGCGACGGCGCGCATCCGCGCCAAGCTCAAGGAGCTGGCCTGGCAGGAGCTGCCGCAGGAAGGGCAGATCGCGCAGATTATTTAGACCTATATATAGGAAGCCTCCAGAAGAGGTATCGAACACATGAAGATCGGGCGCCTGCGGGCGCCCGATCTCTTTTTGCAAAGGCCACCTCCATCAAAGGATGCTCGACCTCGCATCCTTCTTTCGGCGGATACAACAATAAATTCGACTTTCGAGAATTAGGGCTAAAGATTGATTTGCGACTGCCGTAATCCTGACAACGGAGAAATTCGAAGACGCAAGAACGCGAATTCTCCCGTTAACACGATGGGCGGCCCAGCTGCCCGGTTTGAAGAAGCCTTTCTCTCTTGGGAGCCTAAACATGGCTGCAGTTATCAACACCAACTACTTGTCCCTCGTTGCTCAGAACAACCTGAACAAGTCGCAATCTTCCCTGGGTACCGCCATCGAACGCCTGTCGTCGGGCCTGCGCATCAACAGCGCCAAGGACGACGCCGCCGGTATGGCCATTGCCAACCGTTTCACCGCGAACGTCAAGGGCCTGACCCAAGCTGCTCGTAACGCCAACGACGGCATCTCGCTGGCTCAAACGACGGAAGGCGCCGCCTCCGAAGTCAACACCCACCTGCAACGCGTTCGCGAACTGTCGGTGCAAGCTTCGAACGGCAGCTACTCGCAAGAACAGCTGAACTCGATGCAAGACGAAATCAACCAACGTCTGTCGGACATCGACCGCATCTCGCAACAAACCGACTTCAACGGCGTGAAGGTTCTGTCGGATTCGGCCAAGCCCCTGACGCTGCAAGTTGGCGCCAACGACGGCGAAACGATCACCCTGAACCTGTCGGAAATCAGCGTCAAGACGCTGGGTCTGGACGGCTTCAACGTCAACGGCTCGGGCGTGACCCAGAACCGTTCGGCTACCGTGTCGGATCTGCAAGCTGCCAGCGGCACTACCACCGCCGCCAACGAATGGAAGGTCACCACGACGCACGAAGCCGTGACCGCTGAACAAGCATTCGGCAAGCTGGAAAACGGCAACAAGGTCACCATCAGCAACGGTTCCGCCGCTGACGTCACCTACACCTACGACGCCACCAACAAGAACTTCACGTTCACGAACTCGGCTGTTGGCACCGCTGCCGTCGGCACGCTGGCCTCCTCGCTGCAACCGGCTACCGGCACCGTGTCCGGCACCTACAACAACGTTGGCTCCAACTCGACCAAGTTCGACGTTGACGCCACCGGCAAGGTCACCATCGGCGGCCAAGACGCATACCTGGATTCGTCGGGCAACCTGACGACCAACAGCGCTGGTTCGGGCACGACCGCCGCCACGCTGGATGGCGTGATGAAGGCTGCTGCTTCCGTTTCGACCGCCGGCGCCGCCAGCGTTTCGATCGGTGGCAAGACCTACACCAGCACCGCGACCGCCAACAACCTGGAATTCACCGACACCATCAGCAGCGATGCTCTGCTGGCCAACGTGAAGGCCAACGCTACGGCAAACGACGTTACCGTCACCCTGGGCCAAGGCATCACCACCGCCACCCTGAGCTTCACCTCGGGCAAGTCGACCGACACGTACGTCGACGAAAAGGGCACGTTCAACACGACCGCCAACTACGACACCACCTACCTGGTTGACCCCAACACGGGCAAGGTCACGGTCAAGAGCGGCACGGGCACGGGCGACTACGCTGCCAAGGTCGGCGCTGAAGCCAAGGTCAACAGCGCAGGCAACCTGACGACTGAAGACACCAGCAAGGGCACGAAGACGTCCGATCCGATGAAGACGCTGGACGCCGCCTTCACCAAGCTGGACAAGCTGACCGGCGAACTGGGTGCTGTGCAGAACCGTCTGGAATCGACGATCGCCAACCTGAACAACGTGGTCAACAACCTGTCCAACGCCCGTTCGCGTATTCAAGACGCCGACTACGCCACGGAAGTGTCGAACATGTCCAAGGCTCAGATCCTGCAACAAGCTGGTACCTCGGTTCTGGCGCAAGCCAACCAAGTGCCGCAAACCGTTCTGTCCCTGCTGCGTTAATTCAAAGCAAGGGCTACGGTCGGCAGGGGGAAGCTTCGGTTTCCCCCGGCAGGCAGCCAGGAACGGCCCTTCGCGCCAGACCTGGCAACCCTCAAAACCCGCCTCACGGCGGGTTTTTTCATTTTGCGGCGTCGGCCTCGCCTTTTTCCAAACTGGCGGCGAATTCAGACGCTGATTCCCCGAATGGAGTGCGCTCGCGCTTTCTAGAATTCCAGCATCCCCTCCCAGGCTCACGCAAACCGCTTTCACTCATGTCAAATCCGGCCTATATCCAGCAACAGTCACTCGCCGACCCGGGTTGCCTGTCGCCAAGCCATTCACCGCTGCATCTGCGAGCCACCGCCCACCTCTACGGCGTGGCCTCTGCGGCGCTGAACAGCGCAAAGGTCCTGATGTTGGGATGCGGAGCGGCACAGGGGCTGCTACCGTTTGCCATGGCCAATCCGCACGCGCATGTCGTTGGTGTGGACGTTTCCGAAGCGCTTGTGCAGCGCGGTCAAGAGCACGCACGCCGGCTCAAACTGCACAACGTACAACTGCATTGCAGGGATTACGCGACCCTGGACGATGACCTGGGCGAGTTCGATTACATCATCGCCAGCGGCCTGTTCAGTTACCTGCCGGCGCCGGCCGCCCAAGCCGTGCTGGAACGTTGCGCCCGCCGCCTGTCGCCCCTGGGCCTGCTGTACGTTGACTACCATGTCTACCCGGGGGCCAAGGCCCAGGAAGTCATACGCGACGCTATTGTTCTGCACGCGCACGCCGCGCAGACCGAAGCGCAAGTCATCGCAAGCGCGCAAGCGGCCATGACCCTGTTCAAGGAAGGGCTCGCACCCGTGAACCCCATGGGTGTCGCCTTGTCCGCCACGCTACGACAGTTCGAGTCGCAGTTTTCAGCCACCCAAGACCAGGGCGCGGGCAATCTGCTCGCCGCCAGCGCCTGCTATTTCATCGAATTCGCGGGCCGCGCCGCCGAAGCGGGCTTGAACTATGTCGGCGACAGTCTCGCAATCTCCGAGCTGCCGCTGAACTTCGGCCAAGGCGTATCGCTGTCCAACAGCCTGCTGACCATGGGCCAGCCGGCCACCGTCAAACAGCAGTACCTGGACTTTGCAACTGGCCGTGCCTTTCGCCAGAGCCTCTGGATATCGGCCGCGCACCCCGCCGACCAGCCGCCCCGGCTGGACCTGGCGCGGATGAAGGACCTGCGCTGGGCGTGCGGATTGCAACGCCTGGCAGGCCTGTCCGCCGAAAATAGCGTCACCTATGTCAACCATCTGGGCCAGGGCCTGACCACCAGGGACACGGCGGTTGAAGCCATCGTCGACACCCTTGCCCATGTCTGGCCCGCCTCCCTGCCCTATACGACGCTGCTTGCCAGCATCATGCATCGCTTGGGCCTGGACGATCCTGCCGCCAGAAAGCAGCTTGATAACGCGCTGAAGACGCTGCTTGAAAGCAAGGTTGCCCATTACTGCCTCGACGACGGCCCCTACGATACTGCCCATGACGTCGCTGGCGCCGGGGCGGTTCGAATCATTTCTGGCGATGCAACCGACACCTCCCCGCGCTTCAATCTCTGGCACGAGCCCGTCAAGCTACGTTTGACGCCGACCCAGCAGGAACTATGCATGGCGTTGGCCGAGGGCATGAGCCTGGCCGCATTGACCGACATCGCGGCACAGGCTGCCGCCCCGCAAGCGCGAGGGCTGCAAACCGGCTCGTCAGAGGTCTCGGAACTGCTTTACCTGTTGCGTCGCTATGCCTTGGTCCGTACCTGCCCGGACACCTGGTGCAAGCTGTTCGAGTCCGGCCTGAAAGCCAGCGCAGGCATGGCCCCCTTCTGCGGGCTGTACGCCAGCGCGCTGGCACGGATCAGCCTGGAAGCCGGCATCCTGAGCAGCAACGACAGCGACGCCAAACTTGCGCCCGCTCTGCTTGCGCAGGCCAACAAGATGCAGGACCTGATTCGTCAGAACGCCTATCAACAGGCCGAGCCGATTGCGCGCAAGCTGGCGAACATTGCACCTGGATTCGCCGACGCCTGGGAAGTGCTCACGGCCTGCCTGTTCAATACCAACCAGCTGGATCAAGCACTGCTGGCCGCTTTGAAGATGGTGCAGGCCGCGCCCGCAGACTTCCGTTCCTACGTCCTGCTCGGAATCAGCCTGGCCCGCCTGGACCGATCGTCGGAGGCCATCAACGTCTGCCGCCGCTCGGTCGAGCTTGCGCCGCGCAATGCGCACACCTATTCCGGATTGGGCGATGCGCTGAATGTCGAGCGGCGCTATGCCGAAGCGCGCTCCGCCTACGAACAGGCCTTGCAGTGGGATCCCAAACATCGCAAATCGCTATTGAATCTTTGCAAGGTCCTCATCGATGGCGGCGATATCGTCGCAGCCGAGCAAGCTGCCCAAGTCGCTGTCAACGCCTACCCCGATGCCGGCAGCGCGCACAGCAACCTCTTGTTCGCCATCAACTATTCGCCGGACAAGTCTGCAAGCGACGTTTACCTTGCATACCAGAATAGCAACCGCCTGCTGTTTGCTCCCCTTCGCAGCAAGTGGCGCCCGCACGCCAACTCGCGGCAGGCCAATCGTCGATTGAAGATCGGCTACGTGTCGCCCGACTTCAAGAAGCACTCTGGCAATAACTTTGTCGAGCCGCTTTTCGCGCATCACGACAGGCAGGCGTTCGACATCACGGCCTACGCCGAGTTGGCCAGTGAAGACGAAGTCACCGCGCGGTTCAAGGGCTACTTCGATCATTGGGTACCGACGTCGCGGCTGACGGACGCCGATCTGGCCGAGAAGATCCGCGCTGACGGCATCGATATCCTGATTGACCTGGCGGGACACACCCAGGGCAATCGGCTTGCCGTCTTTGCACGCAAACCGGCTCCCGTGTCGATTACGTGGATGGGGTATGGGTATACGACCGGCCTGTCTGCGATCGACTATATCGTCCTGGATGGCGCCATGGCGCCTGCGGGCAGCGAAGCGCTGTTCTCGGAAAAAATCCTGCGCCTGAGCACGGCCTGCGCTTACCGCCCCGGTACGTCCATGGGCGAGGTAAGCGAACTACCCGCCCTCACCAACGAGGGCATCACATTCGGCACGCTGTCGCGCGCCATCCGCATCAACCACCGCACCATCCGTACCTGGGCGGCCATCCTGCGCCGCCTGCCAAATTCCCGTTTGGTCATCAACAGCGGCAGCTATCGGGATGCGGCCATGTGCGACGGGCTGGCGGCGCGCTTTGAAGCCCTGGGCGTCAGCCGCAACCGATTGAGCATCGGATTCAACAGCCCTCCGTGGGACCTGCTGCGCGGCATCGATATCGGCCTGGACTGCTTCCCCCATAACTCCGGCACGACCCTGATGGAATTCATTCACATGGGCGTCCCGTATATCACCCTTGCGGACCGTCCCAGCGTCGGCCGATTGGGCAGTTCGATTCTGAAGTCTGTGGGCCACGCAGATCTCATCTGCGCCGATGAAGCTGAATACATCGAAAAGGCCGTCGCACTGGCCAGCGATGTGCCAGCGCTTGCCAAGCTGCGCAAGCGTCTGCGCCAGGATCTGCAAAACAGCGTGCTCATGGACGAAGCAGGCTTCGCCCGCGAGTTCGAAACTGAAATCAAGAAAATCTTCGTTCAATGGTGTGAGAGTCAAGCATGAAAGCCATCATCCTCGCCGGCGGTCTCGGTACCCGGATTTCGGAAGAAACCCAAGCGCGTCCCAAGCCCATGATCGAAATCGGCGGCCGGCCGATCCTTTGGCACATCATGAAGACGTACTCGGCGCATGGCGTGAACGACTTCGTCATTTGCTGCGGCTACAAGGGCTACATGATCAAGGAGTACTTCGCCAACTACTTCCTGCATATGTCGGACGTGACTTTCGACATGGCGGACAATCGGATGGAAGTGCACCAGCGCAAAGCCGAACCTTGGCGCGTGACCCTGGTTGATACCGGCGAAACCACCATGACCGGCGGCCGCTTGAAGCGCGTTGAAGATTATGTGAAGGACGAGGAAGCGTTTTGCTTCACCTATGGTGACGGCGTTTCCGATGTGAATATCAGTGCGCTGATCTCCTTTCACCGCGAGCACGGAAAGGCCGCTACCGTGACCGCGGTGCAGCCCCCTGGGCGCTACGGCGCCCTGCGCCGTGAAGGTAACCAGGTCACCGGCTTCACGGAAAAGCCGCGCGGCGATGGCGGCCTGATCAATGGCGGCTTCTTTGTGCTGTCGCCCAGCGTCCTCTCGCTGATCGAAAGCGATGACATGCCGTGGGAAGGCGTTCCGCTGGAGACACTCAGCCGGCAAGGCCAGCTTCAGGCCTTCGAACACCTGGGCTTCTGGCAGCCGATGGACACCTTGCGCGACAAGAATCAACTCGAACACCTGTGGGCCCAAGGAAATCCGCCGTGGAAAACGTGGGCATAAGGCAATTCGAGGGCGCTTACGCTGGCGTGCGCGCCGTCGTTACCGGCCACACCGGATTCAAAGGCAGCTGGTTGGCAGCCTGGTTGGGCTCGTTGGGCGCACGCGTCACCGGCCTGTCCCTGCCGCCGTCCATGGAGCCGAATCATTGGGACCTGCTGGCCCAGGACATCGATGACGTGCGCGGCGACGTGCGCGATGCGGGCCAGGTGGCGGCGGCATTCGCCCGGACGCAGCCGGAAATCGTCTTTCATCTGGCAGCGCAGACGTTGGTGCGCGAGTCCTATTCCGATCCGCTCAACAGCTGGTCCACCAACGTCATGGGGACGGCGAACGTGCTGCAAGCCTGCCGGCTCACGCCCAGCGTACGCGCGGTCGTCGTTGTGACCACGGACAAGGTGTATGCCAATCGCGAATGGCATTGGGGCTATCGCGAGAATGACGCGTTGGGCGGACATGATCCTTACAGCGCATCCAAGGCCGCCTGCGAAATACTGGTCGACAGCTATCGGAAATCGTTTTGGGGTCGCGACAAGCCAGTACTCGTCGCATCGGCGCGCGCCGGTAATGTCATCGGCGGCGGCGATTGGGCTGCGGACCGTCTGGTGCCGGATCTGGTCAGGGCGGTGTATGAACATCGCACGCTCGAAATCCGGTCGCCGGCGGCCACGCGCCCCTGGCAACACGTACTGGACTGCCTGTCCGGCTACCTGATGCTGGGCCAGAAATTGCTGGCGGGCGATTCCACGTACGCCGACAGCTGGAACTTTGGTCCGGTCGCCGAAGACAATCGCACCGTGGCGCAATTGCTGGGCTTGCTGAACCAGCACTGGTCGGATCTGGCCTGGACCGCGACGCCATCCGCCGGCCCGCACGAGGCGGGCCTGTTGCTGCTGGACTGCGCCAAGGCGCGCCAGGTCCTGGGATGGCGCCCCGTTCTGCAACTGGACGACGCGCTGGCGATGACCGCGAACTGGTATCGCCATCATCATCGGACAGGGCAGACCCTCTCCCTGGCGCAATTGCGGCAGTACGTCGAAAAGGCGGCGCAAACGGGCTCGCGGTGGGCGTCGGCATGAACGTGGCCGGCACCCCCATCGCTGGCGCGTACGTCGTTCACACGCACGCCGTGGCGGACTCGCGCGGCGCCTTCGCTCGCCTGTTTTGCGCAAAATCCCTGGCCGAGGTCGTCGGACCACGGCAAATCCTGCAGATCAACCAGTCGCGCACAACGCGCGCCGGCGCCGTGCGCGGCATGCATTTTCAATACGCTCCTCATGCAGAAATGAAGCTCGTGCGCTGCATTCGAGGCCGTGTCTGGGATGTGATGGTCGATCTGCGCGCCGGATCCTCCTCATTCCTGCGCTGGCACGCGGAGGAGCTCGATCCGACCTCGGCGAAGATGCTGGTGATCCCGGAAGGTTGTGCCCATGGCTTTCAGGCATTGGAACCTGATAGCGAACTGCTCTATCTGCATACCGAGTTCTACACGCCCGCATCGGAAGCCGGCCTGCGCCACGACGATCCAAAACTGGCGATTGCCTGGCCCATGCCGCCCGTCGAACTTTCCCCTCGGGACAGGGCTCATCCCCTGATTCCCGATGATTTCGCAGGAATTCACCTATGAAGTGCCGCCATTGCGCCACGCCTTTATTGCAATCACTGGTCAGCTTGGGCGCCGCCCCCCCGTCCAACGCCTACCTCACGGAGCAGGAACTCCAGCAACCGGAAGCCTACTATCCGTTGAACGTGCGCGTATGCCACACCTGCTGGCTGGTGCAGACCGAAGACTACACCCAGGCCGACGCCTTGTTCACAAAGGACTACGCCTACTTCTCATCCACTTCGGCAAGCTGGCTGGCGCACGCCGCCCGCTACAGCGAGATGGTGATCGAGCGCTATGGGCTCGGTGCGGACAGTCTGGTCATCGAGGTGGCGTCCAATGACGGCTATCTGTTGAAAAACTTCGTCGCGGCGGGCATTGCATGCCTTGGCATCGAACCGACCGCCAGCACGGCGCAAGCCGCGCAGGCCGCCGGCATTCCGGTGCTGCGCGAGTTCTTCGGCGAGACCCTGGGCAAGCAGCTCAGAGACAAGGGACAACAGGCAGATCTGATTGCGGGCAATAACGTCTATGCGCATGTCCCCGACATCAACGACTTCACCCTTGGCCTGAAGGCGGCCTTGAAGCCGCGCGGAACGATCACGCTGGAATTTCCGCACCTGCTGCGCCTGCTGGCCCATACGCAGTTCGACACGATCTACCACGAGCATTACTCGTACCTGTCGCTGTACACGGTGGCCCGTATCTTCGCCGCGTGCGGACTGCGTGTAACGGACGTCCAGGAACTGCCCACCCACGGTGGCAGCCTGCGTGTTTTTGGATGCCACGCGGATGATCCGCGCGGCGATCTCCCCTCCGTCGCAAGTGTTCTTCAAGCCGAAAAGCAGGCTGGCATGCAGGACCCCGAGGCGTACGAGAGCTTTCAGCAGCGCGTCGATGGCATAAAGGATAATTTTGTCGAGTTCCTGATCCAGCAGAAGCGGATGGGAAAATCCGTGGCCGCCTACGGTGCTGCCGCCAAGGGCAATACGTTGCTGAACTACGCGGGTATCAAGCCCGATCTGCTGCCGCTGGTCTGCGATGCCGCCGCCTACAAGCAGGGAAAATTCCTGCCGGGCAGCAGGATTCCGATCTATTCCCCGGAAAAGCTCAAGGAAGTCCGCCCGGACTACGTCGTGGTGTTCCCTTGGAACATTGTCGAAGAAGTCATGAGCCAGAACCAACACATCCGCGATTGGGGCGGAAAATTCGTCACGGCCGTTCCTACATTGGAAATCCGATGAGCGCGCGCATTCACTACACAAAGCCCTCGATCACCGATCTCGAAGTGGAGTACGCGACCGACGCGGCTCGCCATGGCTGGGGGGAGCGCTGCTACGAATACCTGGGCCGCTTCGAACGGCAATTCAAAGCCCACATCGGTACGCAATTCGCCATCGCGACTTCCAGCTGCACCGGCGCACTGCATATCGGCATGGCGGCATTGGGTATCGGCCCGGGTGATGAAGTCATCATGGCTGACACGAATTGGATCGCCAGCGCCGCGCCGATCGTCCACCTTGGCGCCAAGCCTGTTTTCGTGGACATTCTTCCCGGCTCCTGGTGCCTGGATCCGGCCCAGGTGCAAGCGGCGATCACCCCCCGCACCAAAGCCATCCTGGCCGTGCACCTCTACGGCAATCTCTGCGATATGGACGCGCTGCTGGCCATCGGCGCACGCCATGGCATACCGGTGATCGAAGACGCCGCAGAAGCCATCGGCTCGTCCTGCCACGGCAGGCGGGCTGGCAGCATGGGCATCTTCGGGGCGTTTTCATTCCATGGAACGAAGACCATGACGACGGGCGAAGGCGGCATGTTCGTCACCAATGACCCAGCGCTTTATGAAAGGGCCATCACCTTGTCCAACCACGGCCGCCATGCCGCGCAGGCCAAGCAATTCTGGCCCGACCTGCTCGGCTTCAAATACAAGATGTCGAACATACAGGCTGCAATCGGCTGCGCCCAGCTGGAACGGATCGACGAACTTATCGACGGCAAGCGCCGGGTATTCGAAGCGTATCAGGCCGGCCTGGAAGATCTGCCCGGCATATCGTTGAATCCGGAACCCGCGGGCATGCAGAACGGCTATTGGATGCCAACCATCGTCTTTGATCGCGCGCTGGGCATTCGGCGGGAAGACCTGCAAGCCGCTTTGAATCCGGAAGGCATAGACGCCCGCGTCTTCTTCCATCCGCTGTCCAGCCTGCCCATGTTCGAGGCCCAGGCAAAGAATGTCCATGCGTATGACATTCCTGACCGCGCCATCAATCTGCCCAGCTATCACGACATGACGAATGCGGATCTGGACCGCGTCATCACGGCAGTTCGCCAGTTGTATGGGTCCCGTGGCTCATGATTGGCGCTCAGACCCATCGACGTCTGTGCATCGTCGTGTCCCAGCCCATGTTTTTTCCCTGGGTGGGATTGCTAGAGCAGATCAAGCAAGCAGACGTTTTCGTCCACTACGACGACGTGCAGTTCGCACGCGGCTTTTTCAATCGCGTACAGATCAAGACGCGCTCGGGAATCAGCTGGCTGACCGCTCCATTGGCGGGCCAGCGGCGCGGCCAGTTGATCAACGAAGTCGAGATCGACTATCGCTCCGACTGGAGACGCAGCCATATCAGCCAATTGAACCAGGCTTATATGGACGCGCCATTCAGGGCGGACATGCTTGCCGTGGTCGACTCCGTCTATGCAGTCCAGCATCACACATTGGCGCATCTGGCCCAGGCCTCGATTGACGCGCTGGTGGCGTACTTTCCTGCCATCGGCAGCGGCACGACCTTTTTGACGGCATCGGCGCTGAATGTCCCCGGTGCCAGTACGCAACGGCTCATCGACCTATGCCGTGCTTTGCAAGGCGCCACCTACCTGACGGGCCACGGCGCACGCCACTACCTGGATCACGCCGCCTTTGAAGCCAATGGCATCGACGTGAGCTACATGGGCTACGGCTGCACCGAGTACCCACAATTGCACGGCGAATTCACGCCCTATGTCAGCACATTGGACCTGATTGCCAACCGCGGCCCCCAAGGCATTGCCGATATCGGCGGGCAGCCCGTGCCCTGGCGCACCTTTCTTGCCCAATCTGCCGCAGCAGAGACGAATCCATGAGAAAAGATCTGAACGCCGTTTCGTCGGAGTATCGTCCCAACGGGGCGACCGAGATAGAAAACAATTTGATGTTGAACTGGTATCCGCATCGGATCATCAAGCGGTTCAACCATGCCGGTTCCTTGCTGGAACTGGGTTTGGGCCACGGATACACGTCCCGCATCTTTGCACAGGCCTGCGAGCGGCACGTGATCGTCGATGGCGCCAGTGACGTCATCGATCAATTCCTTCAGAACACCCCGGGCTTCGCAGGCGAGATCGTCCAGGCCTATTTTGAAGACTACACGCCCGCCGAGCCGTTCGACATCATCGTGATGGGCTTCATTCTGGAGCACGTGGACGAACCCGATTTGATCCTGGCTCGGTATCGTCAATACCTCAAGCCGGGCGGAAAGCTATATATAGCCGTGCCCAACGGCAAGTCGATGAATCGTCGGCTAGGGCTTGAGCTGGGTTTGATCGACGACATATACAGCCTGAACGCCAATGACATTGCGCTCGGCCATCAGCGCCAGTATTGCCGCGACACGCTGACTGCCGCCGTCATGCGGGCCGGCTACCGCATCACCCATGAAGAAGGCATCTACCTGAAGCCCTTGCCCCTGGCCGTGCTCAAGACACTGGACGATTTCGACGCGAATCTCCAGGCCATGTTGCAGGTAGGCATCGACTTCCCCGATCTTTGCGTGGCCCTGCTGATGGAACTGGAACTGCAATGACGCGTACAGCTCGTTCCGATGAAACCGAACGCCAGGAGATCGTGATTGCGGTCACGGGCGTGGGCGCGATCATTGGCCAGGGAATCATCAAAAGCCTGCGTCAGAGCAAATATCGGGTACGAATCATCGGCGTTGACCGCAACGACAATTCGCCAGGGCCACATCTATGCGATGCCTTTGAAAAAAAGCCCGATGCGCCTGAAGGCAGCCAGCAATACCTGGACTACTGGGCGCGCATCGTCCGTGCCCACAACATCCATCTGATCTTGCCTGGCCTGGAAATCGACATGGCGTTTTTCAGCCGCCACCGCGATTTCTTTTCCGGGCTGAACGTCCGGCTGGCCGTGAATTCAGCTTCGCTGGTCGATGTCACCGCAGACAAGTGGAATTTCGGATTGGCGCTGAACGCGATGGGATACCCGGCGATCCCGTCGGCGCGTCCGGCTTCGTGGACAGAGGCCGTCAACACGCTGGGCGCCGCGCCACTGCTGCTCAAGCCGCTGCACGGAAACGGCTCGCGCGGCATCGTCCTGCTTGAAGATGAAACGGATTTCAACTACTGGCGAGGCAAGTCCGGCAGCCCGTGGATGCTGCAACGAATCGTTGGCACGGCGGACGAAGAGTACACGGTCGGCGTATTTGGACTGGGCGAAGGCCGTCACGTGGGGCCGCTGACGTTCCGACGCCGGCTGTCTGCGGCCGGCAACACGCTGGTCGCTGAAGTGGTGCGCGATCACGCAGTCATCGACAAGGCGACCGATCTTCTTTGCCGTCATTTCTGCCCGCTGGGGCCCACGAACTTTCAATTCAGGGTGGAAGGCGAGCGCGCCTATCTCCTTGAAATCAATCCGCGCTTCTCTAGCAGCAACTCGCTACGAACCGCCTTCGGCTTTAACGAAGCCGAAATGGCGATCGACTATTTCTTACTTGGCGTCGAACCCGCCGAGCCCTGCATCCGGGCCGGCAAAGCCTGGCGCTACACCGAAGATTTCGTGACTCATGCTGGCCATACTTTCTGACATCCACGGAAATTTTCCCGCGCTCCAAGCGGTGGTCGCTGACGCCAAGGCGCGCGGGTGCACGGGCTTCCTGTCGCTGGGAGACGTGGCGGGTTACTACGCGCAGCCGGGCGAATGCATCGATCTGCTGCAAGAATTGCAAGCCCCAAATGTGCTGGGCAATCATGACAGCTACATCACGCTGGATCAGAACTGTCCGCGTTCGCGGGTCGTCACCGAGATCATCAATTACCAGAAGCGCATTTTGAGCGCGAAGCAGGTGGGGTGGTTGAGAGCGTCGCACGATTTCATCCGCCAGCCCGGGCGGCTGTTTGTGCATGGCGGTCCCGAAGATCCGCGTGACCAGTATCTCTACAAGATCTCCCGCGACAAGATTCCCGCAGACGTGCAGCTACTGTTTTCGGGCCATACCCACGTGCAGGTGCTGGCCGACTTCGGGTCTCAACGCTATTGCAATCCCGGTTCGGTCGGTCAGCCACGCGATGGCGACTGCCGCGCTGCTTACGCGACGCTGGACGGCGACAAGGTTCAACTGCATCGGGTCACCTATGACATTGATCGCACGGCCAGCGCAATGAAAGCCGCGGGCTTCGAGCCATTTTGTTATGAAAATCTCTACAAAGGGGCGCAGATCGGCGGACGGGTCGACAGCGTCACTCTCATCGAAACTTCCGAGAATCAAGACCATGGATGCAATTGCTCAATTCCAAAATGAAGTGCAGGAAAACATCAAACGCCTGGGCGAAGACCAGGCGTTGGCCGCCGATGCGCTCGCCTGGATGATACGTGCGGGCACAACGGGTGCTTACACCTACAACTTCCAATGGCTGGGACGCCCGATCATCCAGTACCCGCAAGACATTCATGCCATGCAGGAACTGATCTGGAAGACGCGCCCCGACGTCATCGTCGAGACCGGCATTGCCCATGGCGGCTCGCTGGTGATGAGCGCCTCGATGCTTGCCATGCTGGATTACTGCGACGCTCAGGCGAGCCAGATGCCGTTGATGCCCGGGGTGTCGAACCGCCGCGTCATTGGCGTGGATATCGATATCCGCGCCCACAACCGTCAAGCCATCGAAGCGCATCCGATGAGCCCGCTGATCAAGATGGTCCAGGGATCGAGTATCGATCCCGACATCGTTCAGCAAGTGCACGATCTGGTGGGTGATGCCAAACGCGTGCTGGTGTGCCTGGACTCCAACCACACCCATGACCACGTGCTGGCCGAGTTGGAGGCCTATGCGCCGATGGTGACGCCGGGAAGCTATTGCGTGGTGTTCGATACGGTGATCGAAGACATGCCGCCCGAGCTTTGCGCACATCGTCCCTGGGGTCAGGGCAACAGCCCGAAATCGGCGGTCCGCGCCTGGTTGCCGCAGCATCCCGAGTTCGAGCAGGATCTGAGCATCCAGCACAAACTACAGATCACCGTGGCGCAAGATGGCTTCCTGAAGCGTGTCGGCTGATCGGGCAACGCCCTGAGCAGCACGAGCTGCGCAGGGGCGGCGAAGCCGGGGTGGACCGCGTAGGCGCCCCGGCCTTCTCATCCGCCGGCGGGACGGCGAACGAGAGATGCGCGTGCCGGCCTGACGCTCGCGAAGCCTCGCCAAGCCCCCCTTTTCCCGTTCTATTCGCGTTTTGAGGCGCTCCCGGCTTACGTCATAATTGCGGTCGCACGTCTTTGTATCCATATTTTTCAGCCCCATGACCGCCACGCCCCCCGATCCCCACGCTAGGCAGCAAGACAGCACGACGGATCACGACGATCAGGCCTCGGTCGACGCGCAGACCTTGCGGCTGCGCGAAGAAAACCGCGCCCTGCGCGAATTGCTGGCGGCCCAGGTGCATCTATCGCCTCGGCCCGAGCCCGGCTGCGTGAAGCGCATCGGCTGGTGGCTGATCTCGGCGCCCGGCGCGGCGCTGGTGGGCTGGCGCCATTTGCTGGGCCGCGACGACGCGCCACGCATCACCGGACGGCGCGTCGGTTCCGCCACGTTGACGGTGCTGTACACACTGGCGATCTATGGAGCGTTGGTGCTGCTGGTGGTGTCGTGGAACGCACCGAACAACGGCATCGCCGGCCCCACGGCGGCAAGTCCCGTGCGCGTGCCGCTGCTGCCGCCCAACACACCGCCGTTGGACGAAGAACCCAGCGATTGGGACGTGGATCCGACTGCGCCGGCTGCGCAAAGTGCGGCGACGAATCCCGCGACGGGGTCTATGGAAGATCCTGCGTCGCAATCGACGCCCGAGTCCGAGGACACATCCGGAACAAGCACATCGCCTGCCCCCGCGCCTGCCCCCACTTCAGCCGTTGACGCGACCAGGCAGCAAGCCGCGCCAGCGGCCAGTGAATCGCCCGCCGTGCTTTCCGATTCGACGGTCGCCGCACGCCCCGCTACCGGCCCACACTCCACGCTGCGCATCACCGAGATCCCCGCGCATGATCCCTTGGCCTGGGTTCAGTCCTTGCAGACCGAATTGGACCGCTGCGCGGCATTGGGTTTCTTCGACCGCCCCGACTGCGCATGGGCGGCGCGTGATCAGTTCTGCGAACCGAACAACGGCTGGGGCGTCGTGAAGGAATGCCCGGCGCGGCCTTGACGTCATCAACGATGTCATACCGCCGCCACACGTAGCCTCGACAATCCTTTGCATCAAACTGAAAATGTACGCAATAATGCGAACACTTTGGGCTCACGCCCGGCCTACGCCGACAAGGACACAAGAACCATGGATTCCATCAATAACACCGTCAACACCGCACTGGCTTTGAAGGACGCGAACGTGGTTCAGGAAGTGCAGGCCACCGTGCTGAAGAAGGCATTGAACGCGCAAGCCGACACCGTCGCCACTCTGATGCAGTCCGTGGCCCCGATGGCGATAGACAGCACGCTGGGTTCGCGCATCAATACCCAAGCCTGACGCTGGACACGCCGCTGCCGCGCGGCGCAGAACAAAAAAAGCGCCGGTCCCTTAACAGGGCCGGCGCTTTTTGCATGGCGGGTCTGCCCGCCGCAGTCAGCGTGTGCGTGGCTGCGGCGGCACGGTGAAGGCGGCAGCGCCGCCCTCTGCCATCACTTCTTCTTCATCGGCGGCAAGTCGGTGCAGACGCCTTCGGCAACTTCCGCTGCCATCCCCACCGATTCACCCAGCGTCGGGTGCGGGTGGATGGTCTTGGCGATGTCGACGACGTCGGCGCCCATTTCCACGGCCAGGGCCAGTTCGCTGATCAGGTCGCCAGCGTGGGTGCCCACGATGCTGCCGCCCAGGATGCGATGCGTTTCGGCATCGAAAATCAGCTTGGTGAAGCCTTCGTCGCGGCCGTTGGCGATGGCGCGGCCGGAAGCCGCCCACGGGAACACGCCCTTCTCGATCTTGATGCCTTGCTTCTTGGCTTCGTCTTCGGTCAGGCCCACCCATGCCACTTCCGGATCGGTGTAGGCCACCGACGGAATGACGCGCGCGTCAAAGAACGACTTCTGGCCGGCAGCGGCTTCCGCTGCAACGTGGCCTTCGTGCACCGCCTTGTGCGCCAGCATCGGCTGGCCGACGATGTCGCCGATGGCGTAGATGTGCGGCACGTTGGTGCGCATCTGGCGATCGACCTCGATGAAGCCACGGTCGGTCACGGCGATGCCTGCCTTGTCGGCGCCGATCTTCTTGCCATTGGGGCTGCGGCCCACGGCTTGCAGAACCAGGTCGTAGCGCTGCGGTTCCTTGGGCGCGCCCTCGCCTTCGAAGGTGACGTAGATGCCGTCCTTCTTGGCTTCGGCGCCCACGGTCTTGGTCTTCAACATGATGTTGTCGAAGCGGTAGGCATTTTTCTTTTGCCAGACCTTGACCAGATCGCGGTCTGCGCCTTGCATCAGGCCATCCAGCATTTCCACGACGTCCAGGCGCGCGCCCAGCGTCGAGTACACCGTGCCCATTTCCAGGCCGATGATGCCGCCGCCGATGATGAGCATCTTCTTGGGCACTTCACGCAGCAGCAACGCGCCGGTGGAGTCCACAACGCGTTCGTCGGCGGGCATGAACGGCAGCTTCACCGACTGGCTGCCGGCGGCGATGATGGCTTGCTTGAAACGCAGCGTCTGCGTCTTGCCATCGGCCGCCTTGACGGTCAGGTGGTTCGCGTCGGCGAATTCGCCTACACCGTGCACCACCGTGACCTTGCGAGCCTTTGCCATGCCGGCCAGGCCACCGGTCAGCTTGGCGACCACGCTGTCCTTGTAGCCGCGCAGCTTGTCCAGATCGATCTTGGGCTCGCCGAAGCTGATGCCATGGGCAGCCAGCGCGCGCGCCTCGTCGATGACGGCGGCGTTGTGCAAGAGCGCCTTGGACGGAATGCAGCCCACGTTCAGGCAGACGCCGCCCAGGGTTTCATAGCGTTCGACGAGGACCACGGACAGGCCCAGGTCGGCTGCGCGGAAGGCGGCGGAATAGCCGCCAGGGCCCGCGCCCAGCACCAGCATGTCGTATTCGCCATCGGCCGAGCCCTTGAAGCTGGCGGCAGCAGGAGCCGGTGCGGCGGCCTTGGCGGCCGGCGCAGCGGCTTCCGCCTGCTTGGGAGCTTCAGCAGCCTTGGGCGCGTCCTTGGCGGCGGGCGCGGCGTCGGTCGACGCCGCTTCCACTTCCAGCACGACCGCGCCTTCCGCGACCTTGTCACCGACCTTCACGGCGATCGACTTGACCACGCCGCCTTGCGAGGCGGGGATTTCCATCGAGGCCTTGTCGGATTCCACGGTGATCAGGCTTTGTTCGGCCTTGATCGTGTCGCCCACGGCGACCAGCACTTCGATGACTTCCACTTCCTTGAAGTCGCCGATGTCCGGCACTTTGATTTGAACGGTATTGCTCATAGGGCTCCCCGTTTACAGCGCGATGCGGCGGAAGTCGGCCAGCAAGGCGCCCAGATAGGCGTTGAAGCGGGCAGCCGAGGCGCCGTCGATGACGCGGTGGTCGTAGGACAGCGACAGCGGCACGATCAGGCGCGGCACGAACTGCTTGCCGTCCCAGACGGGCTTGTGCGCGGAACGCGACACGCCCAGGATGGCCACTTCGGGCGCGTTGATGATCGGCGTGAACGAGGTGCCACCGATGCCGCCCAGCGACGAGATCGAGAAGCAGCCGCCCTGCATGTCGGCGGGCGAGATCTTGCCTTCGCGCGCCTTCTTGGACAGCTCGGTCATTTCCTGCGCGATTTGCAGGATGCCCTTCTTGTCGGCGTCGCGGATCACCGGCACCACCAGCCCGTTGGGCGTGTCGGCGGCGAAACCGATGTGGTAGTACTGCTTGAGCACCAGGTTGTCGCCGTCCAGCGAGGCGTTGAACTCGGGGAACTTCTTCAGGGCCGCAACCACGGCCTTGATCAAGAAGGCCAGCATCGTGACCTTCACGCCCGACTTCTCGTTTTCCTTGTTCAGCGTGACGCGCAGCGCTTCCAGGTCGGTGATGTCCGCTTCGTCGTTGTTGGTGACGTGCGGGATCATGACCCAGTTGCGGTGCAGGTTCGCGCCGGAAATCTTCTTGATGCGCGACAGCGGCTTGGCTTCGATCGGGCCGAACTTGGTGAAGTCGACCTTGGGCCACGGCAACAGGCCCAGCGCGGCGCCATCGGCCGAACCGCCGGCGGCAGCCGTGGCGGGACCGGCAGCCAGCGCCTGCTTGACGAAACCACGCACGTCGTCGGCGGTGATGCGTTCCTTGGGACCCGAACCCTTGACCTTGCTCAGGTTCACGCCCAGCTCGCGCGCGAACTTGCGCACCGACGGCGAGGCGTGCGGCAGTTGGCCGGGTTTGAGGTTGGGATCTTCCAGCGCGGCGGCCGGCGCGGGGCGCGAAGCAGAGGCCGGGGCTTCGGCCTTGCTTTCAGCCTTGGCTTCGGGTTTGGCTTCGGCCTGGGCCTGCGGCTTGGCGTCGGCCTGCGCAGCGGTGGGCGCGGCGCCAGCGCCGCCTTCCACCACCACCACGACCGAGCCCTTGGTGACCTTGTCGCCAACCTTGACCTTCACTTCCTTGACCACGCCGCCTTGCGAGGCCGGGATTTCCATCGAGGCCTTGTCGGACTCGACGGTGATCAGGCTTTGCTCGGCCTTGATGGTGTCGCCCACGGCAACCATGACTTCGATGACTTCCACTTCCTTGAAGTCGCCGATGTCCGGCACTTCGATCTCGACCGGGCCGCTGGCGGCAGCGGGCGCGGGCGCGGCGGCCTCAGCCTTGGCGGCGGGTGCGGCAGCAGCAGCCTGCTTGGGCGCTTCCTTGGCGGCGGCCTTGGGTTCTTCCTTGGCGGGCGCGGCGGCATCGCTGCCGGCCTCTTCCACTTCCAGAACCACGGCGCCTTCGGCGACCTTGTCGCCGACCTTCACGCTGATGGACTTCACCACGCCGCCTTGCGAGGCGGGGATTTCCATCGAGGCCTTGTCGGACTCAACCGTGATCAGGCTTTGTTCGGCCTTGATGGTGTCACCCACCGCAACCAACACCTCGATGACTTCCACTTCCTTGAAGTCGCCAATGTCGGGAACCTTGATTTGCACGATGTTGCTCATGTCTCTTTACCCTCAGGCGTATTGCGGGTTGGCTTTGTTCGGATTGATGCCGTACTTCTTGATGGCCTCGGCCACCTTCGCAACCGGCACCTTGCCTTCGTCGGCCAACGCGCGCAGCGCGGCGACCACGACGAAGTGGCGATCCACTTCGAAGTGCTCGCGCAGCTTGGAGCGGAAATCCGAGCGGCCGAAACCGTCGGTGCCCAGCACCTTGTATTCGCGGCCCTTGGGCACGAACGGGCGGATCTGGTCGGCGAACAGCTTCATGTAGTCGGTCGATGCGATGATCGGGCCTTCCGTCTTGGCCAACTGCTCGGTGACGTAAGCCACCTGCGGCTTCTTTTCGTCGGGGTGCAGCATGTTGTGGCGTTCGACGTCCAGGCCGTTGCGGCGCAGTTCGGTGAAGCTGGTGACGCTCCACAGATCCGAGGCCACGCCCCAATCGGCTTCCAGCAGTTCCTGCGCCGCCATGACTTCGCGCAGGATCGTGCCCGAGCCCATCAGCTGCACGCGGTTCTTGCCCTTGCCGTGCGACTTGAGCTTGTACATGCCCTTGATGATGCCTTCCTCGTCGCCCTGGGTCAGACCGGGCTGCGGGTAGTTTTCATTCATCACCGTCAGGTAGTAATAGACGTTTTCCTGGTCTTCCACCATGCGCTTCAAGCCATGCTGGATGATCACGGCCAGCTCATGGCCGAACGTCGGGTCATAGGACACGCAGTTCGGGATGGTCGAGGCCAGGATGTGGCTGTGGCCGTCTTCGTGCTGCAAGCCTTCGCCGTTCAGCGTCGTGCGTCCGGCGGTGCCGCCGAGCAGGAAGCCACGGGCCTGCATGTCGCCCGCTGCCCAGGCCAGATCGCCAATGCGCTGGAACCCGAACATCGAGTAGTAGATGAAGAACGGGATCATGATGCGGTTGTTCGAGGAGTACGACGTGGCCGCCGCGATCCACGAGCTCATTGCGCCCGCTTCGTTGATGCCTTCCTGCAGCAGTTGGCCGTCGGCCGACTCCTTGTAGTACATCACCTGGTCCTTATCGACCGGGGTGTACTTCTGGCCTTCCGGCGCATAGATGCCGATCTGGCGGAACAGGCCTTCCATACCGAAGGTACGCGATTCGTCGGCCAGGATCGGCACGACGCGCGGGCCCAGATCCTTGTCGCGCAGCACCTGGTTCAGGATGCGCACGAAGGCTTGGGTGGTGGAAATTTCACGGCCTTCGGCGGTGGGTTCCAGCACGGCCTTGAAGGCGTCCAGCGCGGGGGCCTTCAGCTTCTCGTCGGCCTTGGCGCGACGGCGCGGCAGATAGCCGCCCAGCGCGGCGCGGCGCTCGTGCAGGTACTTCATTTCCGGCGAATCTTCGGCCGGCTTGAAGTACGGCAGGCTTTCCAGCTGGTCGTCCGGAATCGGGATGCCGAAGCGATCGCGGAATTCGCGGATGGATTCCAGTTCCAGCTTCTTTTGCTGGTGGGTCGGGTTCTTGGCCTGGCCCACGTGGCCCATGCCGTAGCCCTTGATGGTCTTGGCCAGGATGACGGTGGGTTGGCCGGTGTGGCTGGTGGCGGCGTCGAACGCAGCGTACACCTTGTGCGGATCGTGGCCGCCACGGTTCAGGCGCCAGATGTCTTCGTCGCTCATGCGCGAGACGGCTTCCAGCAGCTTGGGGTGCTTGCCAAAGAAATGTTCACGGACGAACTTGCCGTCGTTGGCCTTGTACGCCTGGTACTCGCCGTCAACGGTGTCTTCCATGATCTGGCGCAGGATGCCTTCCTTGTCGTGCGCAAGCAGCGGATCCCAGTAACCGCCCCAGATCAGCTTGATGACGTTCCAGCCCGAACCACGGAAGTCGCCTTCCAGTTCCTGGATGATCTTGCCGTTGCCGCGCACCGGACCGTCCAGGCGTTGCAGGTTGCAGTTCACCACGAAGATCAGGTTGTCGAGCTTTTCACGCGCCGCCAGGGCGATGGCGCCCAGCGATTCCGGTTCGTCCATTTCGCCGTCGCCGCAGAACACCCAGACCTTGCGCTTGCTGGTGTCGGCGATGCCGCGGGCGTGCAGGTACTTCAGGAAGCGGGCTTGATAGATGGCCATCAGCGGGCCCAGGCCCATCGACACCGTCGGGAATTGCCAGAAATCCGGCATCAGCTTCGGGTGGGGATAGGAGGACAGGCCCTTGCCGTCCACTTCCTGGCGGAAGTGGTTCAGCTGGTCTTCGGTCAGGCGGCCTTCAAGATAGGCGCGGCCGTACATACCGGGCGAGGTGTGACCCTGGAAGTAGACCAGGTCGCCGCCGTGGTTTTCGTCTTCGGCGTGCCAGAAGTGATTCTGGCCGCAGCCGATCATGGTGGCCAGCGAGGCGAACGACGCGATGTGGCCGCCCAGGTCGCCGCCGTCCGGCGGGTTGTGCTTGTTGGCCTTGACGACCATGGCCATGGCGTTCCAGCGCACGTACGAGCGGATACGCGTTTCCAGTTCCAGGTTGCCCGGATGCGCCGGCTCCAGGCCGGGAGGAATCGTGTTGACGTAAGCGGTATTCGGCGAGAACGGGATGTGGGCGCCGGAGCGACGGGCTTCGTCGATCAGGCGTTCCAGCAGGTAGTGCGCGCGCTGCGGCCCTTCGCGATCAAGGACTGCCGCCAGGGCTTCGAGCCACTCCTGGGTTTCAAGGGTGTCTTCGTCGTTGGCAGCCTGCGGGGCGCCAGCCTGGGCGAAAGAGGACATCGTGTGTCTCCTGTTGGGGTTCGTCGTGACCACACCCGCTTGATTGTTCAACTCGCGGACTCTGCATGGTAGCCGGGATCATCCGGGCTACCATGACAGGCATGGGTCGGGGTGTTTTTCTAGAGACCTGCTTTGGGTCGGTTCCCTATCAGCCGGCATTCTAAGAAAGAAGATTAACCGGTCGCAAGCAAAATTTCATGTTGCGGTACGGCATTTCATAATGCGAAATATTGACCGCAAGCTGAATACCGTGTTCGATCCTCGCCGCTAGTGTTATTAATGGCAAAAACAGCACCCACCCGCCAGCGAGTCCCGCCCGCCGCGCTGGGAATTTTTCACCTTACGCCAAAAGCATGGCCTGATTCCCGGCATTTCCCGGCCAACACGCACTAAAATGCGCGGTCTATCTGGCCCGAATTCCATGTCCAGCGCGCCCAAGTCCAATATTCCTACGCCGTTCCACGATCACGCCCGCACCCGCCGCCGCGGCGTGTATTGGGTCACGCCCGCGATGGTGCTGATCCTGTACATCTGTGTGATGGGGGTGTTCTTCTGGCTGCAACGCATTCATGACGATAGCGTCATGTTTGTGACGATCGACCAGGAAATGCGTCAGCAACGCCTGATATGGGTGGTGCTTGCCCTGTCCTGCGTGATCGTCATCAGCCTGTTGATGCTGTGGCGCTATACGCGCTTTCGCTCCACCGCCGAAGCCGCACTGATCGCCGAAACCGGTTTTCGCCGCGCCATGGAAAACTCCATGTCCACGGGCATGCGCGTGCTGGATATGGAAGGCCGCATCGCCTACGTGAACCCGGCGTTCTGCCGCATGATCGGCTGGAACGAGGCCGACCTCATCGGCCGCAGCCCGCCCTTCCCCTATTGGGTGCCCGGCCGCCATGAACAGCACCAGCACACGCTGGACGTGCTGATGTCGGGCAAGACGCCCAGCAGCGGCCTGGAAGTCGAAGCGCAACGCCGCGATGGTTCGCGTTTCACCGCGCGCATGTACGTGTCGCCGCTGCTGGACCCGAACGGCAACCAGATCGGGTGGATGACCTCCATGACCGACATCACCGAACCCAAGCGCATCCGCGAAGCGCTGACGGCCGCGCACGAACGTTTCATGACGGTGCTGGAAGGCCTGGACGACGCCATTTCGGTCACGGCCGATACGCACGACGGGCTGGAACTGCTGTTCGCCAACCGCACCTACCGCCGCGTGTTCGGCGCGCAGACGGGCGGCCACGACGAATTGCTGGCCGGCCGCCGTGGCCGCTTCACCGACGAATCCGTGGAAGTGTTCGCCCCGTCAGTGCAGCGCTGGTTTGAAGTGCACCACCGCATGCTGGCCTGGACCGACGGTCGCCGCGTGCGCATGCAGGTGGCGCGCGACATCACCGAACGCCGTGGGCACGAGGAAGCGTCCCGCGTGCAGCAGGAAAAGATCCAGCTGACCAGCCGCCTGACCACGATGGGCGAAATGGCCTCGTCGCTGGCGCACGAACTGAACCAGCCGCTGACCGCCATCGCCAACTACAGCATGGGCGCCGTCGCCCTGGTCAAGGCCGGCCACACCAGCCCGAACATGCTCCTGCCCGCGCTGGAAAAGGCCGCTTCGCAGGCCGAGCGCGCCGGCAAGATCATCAGCCGCATCCGCGAATTCGTGAAGCGCAGCGAGCCGCGCCGCCAGCGCGTGGCCATCGGCCGCATCGTCGACAACGCCATCGGCTTTGCCGAAATCGA
The DNA here is from genome assembly GCF_001571245.1 of Achromobacter piechaudii NBRC 102461. GTDB lineage: Bacteria > Pseudomonadota > Gammaproteobacteria > Burkholderiales > Burkholderiaceae_B > Achromobacter > Achromobacter piechaudii. The sequence goes on from NZ_BCTK01000008.1 coordinate 309,501, forward strand.
CGCGCGCAAGCGCCGCATCCGCATCGACAGCTTCGTGCCCTCGAACGCGCCCGATGTACTGGCCGACCCGATCCTGATCGAACAGGTGCTGTTGAACCTGCTCAAGAACGGGCTGGAAGCCATGGAGAACAGCGAATCGGACGAATTGAAGGTGGCCGTGATCCTGCACGAGCAGCACATCGAAGTGGCCGTGGTCGACCGCGGCCATGGCCTGGCCGAACCCGAACGCCTGTTCGAACCCTTCTTCAGCACCAAGACCCAGGGCCTGGGCATGGGGCTGAACATCTGCCGTACCATTATCGAGTCGCACCACGGCCGCCTCTGGGCGGACCCCAACCCCGCTGGCGGGACTATTTTCCGCTTTACCCTGCCCTGCGCTGCGTCCCAGCCGCAGGCCCAGAATGATCAGTCCGAGGAGTTGCACGCATGAACACGCCCCACCTGTCGAGCACGGTATTCATTGTTGACGACGACGAAGCGGTCCGCGATTCGCTGCGCTGGCTGTTGGAAGCCAATGGCTATCGCGTTCGCGCCTATGCCAGCGGCGAATCCTTCCTGGAAGACTACGACGCCAGCCAGATCGGCGTGCTGATCGCCGACGTGCGCATGCCCGGCATGAGTGGCCTGGAACTCCAGGAGCAGCTGATCGCCCGCAACGCACCGCTGCCCATCGTATTCATCACCGGCCACGGCGACGTGCCGATGGCGGTATCCACGATGAAAAAGGGCGCGGTCGATTTCCTGGAAAAGCCCTTCAACGAATCGGACCTGCGCGAGATCGTCGCGCGCATGCTGGAGCAGGCCACGCAACGCGTGTCCAAGCACCAGGCCCAGAAGGATCACGAAGCCATGCTGGCGCGCCTGACCGCGCGCGAGCAGCAGGTGCTGGAGCGCATCGTCGCCGGCCGCTTGAACAAGCAGATCGCCGACGACCTGGGCATCAGCATCAAGACCGTCGAGGCGCACCGCGCCAACATTATGGAAAAACTGGAAGTGACTACCGTTGCTGATTTGATGAAAGTGGCCTTGGCCAAACCCGAGGCGCATGCATGACCGCAAGAATTATTGACGGCGCGGCTCTGTCGCTGCGCATTCGTGAAGAAGTCGCCCAGCGCGTCGCCGCCCTGGCGGCCAAGGGCACGCGCCCCGGCCTTGCCGTGGTGCTCGTGGGCGCGGACCCCGCCTCCCAGGTGTATGTGCGCAACAAGGTTGCCGCCTGCGAAAAAGCCGGCCTGCATTCCGTCAAGGAACAGTACCCGGCCGAGATGACCGAGGCCGAATTGCTGGCCCGCATCGCCGTCCTGAATCAGGACCCGACCATCCACGGCATCCTGGTGCAGCTGCCGCTGCCCAAGCACATGGATTCGCACAAGGTCATCGAAGCCATCGCCGCCGAGAAGGACGTGGACGGCTTCCATATCAGCAACGCCGGCCTGCTCATGACGGGCCAGCCGCTGTTCCGCCCCTGCACGCCCTACGGCGTGATGAAGATGCTGGAATCGGAAGGCGTGACGCTGCGCGGCGCTGAAGCCGTGATCGTGGGCGCCAGCAACATCGTCGGCAAGCCGATGGCCATGTTGCTGCTGCAAGCGGGCGCCACCATCACCATCTGCAATTCCAAGACGCGCGACCTGGCGGCCCAGACCCGCCGCGCAGACGTCCTGGTGGTCGCCACCGGCAAGCCCGGCATGATCGACGGTTCGATGATCAAGCCCGGCGCCGTCGTCATCGACGTGGGCATCAACCGCGGCGAAGACGGCAAGCTGTGCGGCGACGTGGACTTCGCCTCCGCCAAGGAAGTGGCCGGCGCCATCACGCCCGTGCCCGGCGGCGTGGGCCCCATGACCATCGCCATGTTGCTGGTCAACACGGTCGAAGCCGCGGAACGCGCCGCAGGCTGACGCGCTGCGGGGCCGCGCGCCCCGAGAACGGCCAACAAGGGCAATGCGCCGCTCCCGGCGGCGCGTTGCCCTTGCCGCATGCGGGCTTGACTGCCCCTTGCTTTCGGGGGGATCGTCCCTATCTGATCCCTATGTCTTTCGCGGCGTCGCTGTCCTGGCCCGCCCCCGCCCCAACACACCCCGGTAACACCATGACCCAGAACCCCCTGCTTGCCCCCGTTTCCGATCTGGTCGACTACGCGGCCGTCAAGCCCGAGCACATCGTGCCGGCCGTGGAAGAACTGCTGGGCATCGCCCGCAAGGCGGTCGACCACGCCGCCGACGCCGCGCTGGCGCCCACCTGGGAAGCCGTGGTGGAACCGCTGGACACCGCCTCCGAACGCCTGTGGCGCGCATGGTCGGTCGCCGGGCACCTGAACGCCGTCGTCAACACGCCCGAATTGCGCGAAGCCTACAACGCCGCGCTGCCGCTCATCACCGAATTTTCCACCTGGGTCGGGTTGCACGAAGGTCTGTACCAGCAGTACCAGCGCCTGGCCGCCGCCCCCGACTTTGCCTCGTGGTCGCCCGTGCGCCGCCGCATCGTCGAGATGGCGCTGCGCGACTTCCGCTTGAGCGGCGTCGAACTGCAAGGCGCCGACCGCGAGCGCTATGCCCAGATCTCCGACCGCGAAGCGCAGGCATCGCAGAAGTTTTCCGAAAACGTGCTGGACGCCATCGATGCCTGGTCCTTGCTGGTGGACGATGAAGCGCGCCTTGCCGGCATCCCCGCCGACGTGCTGTCCGCCGCCCGCGCCGCCGCCGAAGAAGACGGCAAGGCAGGCTGGAAGCTGACGCTGAAAATGCCCTGCTACCTGCCCGTCATGCAGTACGCGCAAGACCGTTCGCTGCGCGAAGCGCTGTACCGGGGCTACGGCACCGTCGCCTCGGAACAGGGCGACGCCAAGTTCGACAACTCCGGGCTCATCGAAGAACTGCTGTCGCTGCGCGCCGAAGAATCCGGCCTGCTCGGCCTGGGCACTTACGCCTCGCTGCGCTTGCAGACCCGCATGGCCCGCGACGCCAGCGAAGTCACCGTCTTCCTGCGTGACCTGGCCGCCCGCGCCAAGCCCTTCGCGCAGCGCGACCTGGCTGAACTCACCGCCTACGCCACGGGCGAATTGGGCCTGACCGAGCTGCAACCCTGGGACGTTGCCTACGCTTCCGAGCGCCTGCGCGAATCGCGCTACGCCTATTCCGAAGACGAAGTGAAGCAGTACTTCACCGAACCGCGCGTGCTGGCGGGCCTGTTCGACGTCATCGAAAAGCTGTTCGACGTGCGCCTGACCGAAACCCCTGTTTCCACCTGGCACAGCGATGCGCGCGGCGTACGCGTCGAGCGCCCGGACGGCGGCTTGATCGGCTACCTCTACCTGGACCTGTACGCCCGCTCGGGCAAGCAAAGCGGCGCCTGGGTCGATAGCGAACGCGCCCGCCGCGTCGTCGCCGGCCACGTGCAGACGCCGGTGGTCTACCTGACCTGCAACTTCTCGCGCCCCAATGGCGATCGCGCCGCCGTGCTCACGCATGACGACGTCATCACCCTGTTCCATGAAACCGGCCATGCGCTGCACGCGCTGCTGTCCGAAGTGGACGAGCCTGGCGCGGCCGCGTTTGCCAGCGTCGAGTGGGACGCCATCGAATTGCCGTCGCAGTTCATGGAGAACTTCTGCTGGGAATGGGCGGTGGTGCAAAAGCTGTCGGCGCATGTGGACACCGGCGAACCGCTGCCGCGCGCGCTCTACGACCGCCTGGTCGCCGCGCGCAATTTCCAGAGCGGCATGCAGGCCGTGCGCCAGATCGAATTCGCGCTGTTCGACATGCTGATGCACGACCGCGCCAAGGGTGCGTCCATCACCGAAGTGCTAGCGCTGTTGCAGGAAGTGCGCCAGGAAGTGGCCGTGCTGTTCCCGCCGTCGTGGCACCGCCTGCCGCACGCGTTCTCGCATCTGTTCGCGGGCGGATACGGCGCGGGCTACTACAGCTACAAGTGGGCGGAAGTGTTGTCCGCCGACGCGTATGAAGCCTTCGAGGAAGCCGCCGCCAAACAGCCGGACAACGCGCTGGGCACGCTGGATGCCGAAACCGGCGCGCGTTTCCGCCGCGAAGTGCTGGCGGTGGGTGGTTCGCGGCCGGCGGCGGAATCGTTTGCCGCCTTCCGTGGCCGCGCGCCCCGCATCGACGCCCTGCTGCGCCATAGCGGCATGAGCGGCAACTGACTGCGCGGTTTTATGTCTGCGACGCCGCCGGTTCGTCCGGCCGGCGCGCCGACACCACCAGCCAGCGGCCATGCACTGACTGATCCGACCCGGCCTGCTTCCAGAAGCGCAGCACGTCGCCGTTTTCAGCGCGTTTGACCCTGCGCCGGTAATACAGGCGCGACGGCACGGCCAGCAGCCGTTCGATCAGCCGCTTGGGCTTGGGCTCTTCGACCTCGTGCAGCGTAATGTCCGTAAAGCCGTAGTGCGACAGCAGCAGGTGCAGTTGCGGAAAGCTGAACGGGAAATAGGTGATGTAGTCTTCGCCGCGCTGCCGGCCCACCATGGGGCGAAAGCCCGAATGAAACCCCCGCATCAGGAACTGCCAGCGTGAGCGCAGATACCAGGTGTTGGGTGTGGTGATGATCAGGGTTCCGCCCGGCCGCAGCGCGCGGTAAAGACTTTCCGCCAGCACGCCGGGGTTGGTCATCAGATGGATGGCTTCGCAGCACACGGCCGCGTCATAGGCGCCATCGACATTTAACGGTGTGTCCAGGTCGTGCTCGGTGACCGACCCGTAGCCCGCCTGCGCCGGGGGGAATTCCCACAGGCCCACGCCGTCCACGGCGATTTTGCGGGTGCTGGTGGCCGACAGCATGTCGCCAAGCCAGCCGGTGCCGCAGGGCGCGTCCAGAACGCGGTCCGCATGGCGGCTGCGCAGCACCTCGACCACTACCGGGTAATACGGGAACAACGGATAACGAATTGCCGTGCCTGATGCCATATCCAATTTCAGGACCTTCCTGTAGCTGCATTGCTGACCAGGTCCTGAATATAGACCGCGCGCCCGGCCGTGGGAATGCCTTTGCGACATCTTCAACAAACTCCCCACAAAGCTTCACAAATCGGTCCAGGCAGTCCTCCGCATCGCGCCGCCCGGCCCAATGTTTGCGCCAGGACAAGAAGCCGGCATGCCTCCTGCGCCAGCCTGGCGCCCCCGTGCAGGTAGAATCAATGGGTTTGACCGGGTCTATTCCTGGACGCATTTCCTTAACTCTTTCGGCCTCTCCTGGACTCATGCGACACCTACTTACCGGCCGCGCCTGGCGCGGCCTGCTGCTGGCCCTTTGCGTGTTTCTGGCCGCATGCGGCGATCGGAACGTCGACTGGACGCTCTACAACGTCAAGGGCCATTTGCCCGACCTGAAATTCTCGCTGCCCGGCGCAGGCGGCAAGACCATCAGCAGCGACGATCTCAAGGGCAAGACGGTTTTGCTGTTCTTCGGCTACGCCAGTTGCCCCGACATCTGCCCCACCACCATGGCGCAGTTGACGGCAGTGCTGCAAAACCTGGGCGACAAGGCCAAGAACGTGCGCATCGTGTTCGTCAGCGTGGATCCCCACCGCGACACGCCCGACATCCTGCAAGCCTATGTCAATGCCTTCAACAACAACGCCATCGGCGTGACGGGCGATGAAAAGCAGGTCGCCGACCTGGCCCGCCGCTACCGCGTGGCCTACCAGATCGAAAAGCCCCGGGCGGGCGACGACGCCGACATGTACGAAGTAACGCACAGCCGGGGCGTGTACATTTTCGACAAGGATGGCCGCGCGCGGCTGCTGGCGTCGGACACGGACAGCGTCGAGGCGCTGACCCACGACGTCGCCCAACTCATCGACATCACGTCCTGAAATACCCCGAACAGGCCGCAGCATGCGGCCTGTTGCATGGTGACCCCACATACCAGTTGTTACAGCCGCGCCCCAAAAAGCGTGAGTATCATCAGTGCACATCGCCCCCTTTTTTCCATAGCAAGGAGTACGCGCATGAGCATTATCATCATGATCATCGTCGGGTTCATCGTGGGTTTGATCGCCCGCGCCATCATGCCCGGAGACCAGAACATGGGGATCATCATGACCACCATCCTGGGTATCGTCGGCGCGGTGGTCGCCGGTTTCCTGGGTCAGACGATGGGCTGGTATGCAGAGGGAGAACCGGCGGGCTGGATCGCTTCGGTGATCGGCGCCATCATCGTCCTGTTCGTGGTTGGCCTAATCGCCCGCAAGCGCACGTGACGCCTTGCCAGACAAGCTTCAATGAAAAACGGGCCGATCTTTCGATCGGCCCGTTTTTTTTGCCCTGCCGCAACGCAGGGCCAAGAGCGGCGGACAAGCGGCATGCTTGCCCTGCCCGCGCTCGCAATCTTACGATCCTGCACCCGGCGCGGCCTGCGCCGTGACCGTGCGTTCGGTCCAGCCGCCGCCCAGCACCTTGTACAAGGTAACCAAGTTGGACAGCCGGGCCAGGCGCGTATCCACCAGCGCCTGTTGCGACGTATACAAAGAACGCTGCGAATCCAGCACGCTCAGGTAGTCGTCGATGCCCTGGCGGAAACGCTGGTCGGACGCGTCGTAGGCGCGCTGGTTGGCATTGACCAGCAAACGCTGCGCTTCGATCTGGTCGTCCAGCGTGCCACGCCCGGCCAGGGCGTCGGCCACTTCCCGAAAGCCCGTCTGGATGGACTTTTCGTACTGCGCAACCTGAATGTTCTTCTGCACCTTGGCCAGATCCAGATTGGCTTGCAGCGACCCACCCGCAAAGATCGGCACCGTAATACGGGGCACGAAGCTCCATGCCCCCGAACCGCCTTCGAACAGACCGCCCAGGCTGGCGCTGGCCGTGCCGGCCTGGCCCGTCAGCGTGATAGTCGGGAAGAACGCGGCGCGTGCCGCGCCGATGTTGGCGTTGGCGCCCTTGAGCTGATGCTCGGCCGCGCGGATGTCCGGGCGGCGCGCCAGCAGATCGGACGGCAAGCCGGCCGGCAAGGTGGTGGGCAACATGCCGTCATCCAGCTTCACGGCCTGATCCAGCGCCGCGACGATTTCCGGCGACATGGGCTGGCCCACCAGCAAAGTCAACGCATTGCGGTCCTGCGCGGCCTGACGCGTGTACTGCGACAGGTTGCGCTGGGCCGTGCGCAGCGACACTTCCGCCTGGCTCAGGTCCAGCGAGGTGGACAGGCCCTGGTCATAGCTTTGCTGCGTAAGCTTGAACGAATCTTCCTGGCTCTTGAGCGTCTCACGCGTGAGACCCAACAGTTCCTGGTCGGCGCGCAGCGTCAGATAGGCGTTAGCCACTTCAGCGATCAGCGCCAGCTGCGTGGCCGTGCGCGTTTCGTCCAGCGCCAGATACGACTCAAGCGCCTGGTCGCTCAGGCTGCGGATGCGGCCGAACAGGTCCAGCTCCCAGGCGGACAGGGCGGCGCCCACCTGGTAGTTGTGGCTGGTCGTGGCGCGGCCGCTGGCCGACAGGTCGGCAGGCGTGCGCTGCGCGCTTTCCTGCGCGGCCACGCCCACGCTGGGCAGCAGGTCTGCGCGCTGGATGCGGTACTGCGCGCGCGCCGCTTCCACGTTCAACGCCGCCACCCGCAGGTCGCGGTTGTTCGCCAGGGACAGCTCGATCAGCCGTTGCAGCAGCGGGTCGCTGAAGAAATCGCGCCAGCCGACGTCGGCGGTGGACATGCCCTGCGCCAACTGCGATCCGTCCGCCTTGTAGGCCGCGCCCGTCGGATAGGCGGCGCTGACCGGCGCATCGGGCCGTTCGTAGGTCGGAGCCAGCGAGCAGCCCGCCAGGGCCGCCGCCAGGGAAACAGACAATAAAGTTCTCATCTGAAGTTTCATTACGGTTGTCCTTCGGAGGACACTTCCTGCGAGCAGTTGGCGCTGGTGTCGTGCTTGTCTTTGTTTTCGCTCATGCGCTTGACCTTGAACACGCGCAGCATGATGACGAAGAAGGCCGGAACAAAGAAGATGGCCAGGAACGTGCCGGTCAACATGCCGCCGATCACGCCCGTGCCGATGGCGTTCTGGCTGCCCGACCCGGCGCCCGACGAAATCGCCAGCGGCGTCACGCCCAGGATGAACGCCAGCGACGTCATCAGGATGGGACGCAAGCGTTGGCGGGCAGCGTGGATGGCCGATTCGGTCAGGCTTGCGCCGGACTCGAAGTGCTCCTTGGCGAACTCCACGATCAGGATGGCGTTCTTGGCCGCCAGCCCCACCGTCGTCAACAGCCCCACCTGGAAGTACACGTCGTTGGACAGGCCGCGCGCCAGCGTCGCCAGCAGTACGCCGATAATGCCCAGCGGCACCACCAGCATCACCGCCGTCGGGATGGACCAGCTTTCGTACAACGCGGCCAGGCACAGGAACACGACGATCAGCGATATCGCGTAGAGCGCCGGAGCCTGCGAGCCCGACAGCCGTTCTTCAAACGACAGCCCGGTCCATTCAAAGCCCACGCCCACCGGCAGCTTGGCCGCCAGCCGTTCCATCTCCTGCATGGCTGCGCCCGAGCTATAGCCCGGCGCCGCCTGGCCCTGGATGTTGTAGGACGGCACGCCGTTGTAGCGGTTCAGCTTTTGCGGGCCGAAGCTCCACGTCGCTTTCGAGAATGCCGAGAACGGCACCATGTCGCCCGCGTTGTTGCGCACGTACCATTTGTTCAGGTCTTCCGGCAGCATGCGCGAGGACGCCTCGCCCTGCGCGAACACCTTCTTCACGCGGCCACGGTCGATGAAGTCGTTGACGTACGACGAGCCCCACGCGGTGGCCAGGGTGCTGTTGATGTCCGACACGGCAACACCCAGCGCCCGCGCCTTCTCGCGGTCGATATCCAGCTGGTACTGCGGCGCGTCTTCGATGCCGTTGGGACGCACGCCCACCAGCACCGGGCTCTTGGCGGCTTCGCCCAGCAGCTGATTGCGCGCGGCAAGCAGCTTTTCATGGCCCACGCCGGCGCGGTCCATCAGCTGGAAGTCAAAGCCGGTGACGTTGCCCAGCTCCATCACGGACGGCGGCGGCACCACGAACATCTGCGCGCGGCGTTCGGTCTTGGCGAAGTGCGCGTTGGCGCGCGCCGCCACGGCGCCGGCCTTCAGGCTGGCGTCGCCGCGTTCTTCCCAGTCGCGCAGCTTGATGAACAGGATGGACGCGTTCTGGCCACGGCCGCCGAAGTTGAAGCCGTTGACGGCGAACACCGACGTCACGGCATCCTTTTCCTCGGTCAGCAGGTACTTGGTGGCGTCGTCGATGACGGCCTTGGTGGCCTCGGCGGTGGCGCCGGCAGGCGTCTGGATCTGGGCGAACAAAATGCCCTGATCCTCGGCCGGCAGGAACGCCGTGGGAATGCGCGTGAACAGCCAGCCCATGGCAATGACCAGCGCCAGGTACACGATCATCAGGCGCTTGGTGCGGTTCAGCCCGCGCGCCACCGTGTTGGCGTAACCGTTGCTGCTGCGCTCGAACGTACGGTTGAACCAGCCGAAGAAGCCGCGCTTGGAGCCGTGATGGCCCTTCGGAATGGGCTTGAGCAGGGTTGCGCACAAGGCCGGCGTAAAGACGATGGCGACCAGCACCGACAGCACCATCGAGGACACGATCGTGATGGAGAACTGGCGGTAGATGACGCCCGTGGAGCCGCCGAAGAAGGCCATCGGGATGAACACGGCGGCCAGCACCATGGCGATACCGATCAGCGCGCCCGTGATCTGGCCCATGGACTTGCGGGTGGCCTGCTTGGGCGTCAAGCCCTCTTCGGCCATCACGCGTTCCACGTTTTCCACCACCACGATGGCGTCATCCACCAGCAGGCCGATGGCCAGCACCATGCCGAACATCGTCAGCGTATTGATGGAATAGCCGAACGCGGCCAGCACGCCGAAGGTGCCCAGCAACACGACCGGCACGGCCAGCGTGGGAATGATGGTGGCGCGGAAGTTCTGCAGGAACAGGTACATCACCAGGAAGACCAGGATGATGGCTTCCACCAGCGTCTTGAACACTTCATGGATCGACAGGCTGACGAACGGCGTCGTGTCGTAGGGATACACGACGTCCATGCCCGGCGGGAAGTAAGGCTTGAGGTTGTTGATGGTGTCGCGCACGGCCTGCGCCGTGTCCAGCGCGTTGGCGCCCGGCGCCAGCTTGATCGCCAGGCCCGAAGCGGGCTTGCCGTTGTAGAAGCTGTCGATGGCGTAGGTCTGCCCGCCCAGCTCGATACGCGACACGTCGCCCAGGCGCACCTGCGAACCATCGGCATTGACCTTGAGCAGGATGCGGCTGAAGTCTTCCGGCTTTTCCAGACGCGACGGCCCGATGATGGTGGCGTTCAGCTGCTGGCCGCGCACGGACGGCAGGCCGCCCAGCTGGCCCGACGACACCTGCACGTTCTGTTCCTTGATCGCCGCGACCACGTCCACCGTGGTCAGCCCGTAGTTCACGAGCTTTGCGGGATCCAGCCAGATGCGCATGGCGTACTGCGAACCGAACAGCTGGAAATCGCCCACGCCCTGCGTGCGGCTGATGGGATCCTGCACGTAGGACGCGACGTAATCGGCCAGGTCGTCCTTGGTCATCGTGCCGTCGGTGGACACGAAGCCCGCGACGATCAGGAAGTTCTTCGTGGCCTTGGTGACGCGGATGCCCTGCTGCTGCACTTCCTGCGGCAACAGCGGCTGCGCCAGTGCCAGCTTGTTCTGCACCTGCACCTGCGCCGTGTCCGGGTTGGTGCCCTGCTTGAAGGTCAGCGTGATGGACATGCTGCCGTCGGAATTGCTTTCCGACGAGATGTATTGCAGGCCGTCCAGGCCGTTCATCTGCTGCTCGATCACCTGCACGACGGTGTCCTGCACGGTCTGCGCGGAGGCGCCCGGGTAGGTCACCGCGATGCCGATGGCGGGCGGCGCGATGTTGGGATATTGCGAGACCGGCAATTGCAGGATGGACAGCGCACCGGCCATCATCAGCACGATCGCGATCACCCACGCGAAAACCGGCCTATCGATAAAAAACTTTGCCATGCAAGGCTCCCTGATTACTGCTTGGCCGGGGCGGCATTGGCCGCCTGCGGCTGCTGCGCGGTGGCGCCTGCTTCGGTGGCGACGACTTCGACGCCCGGGCGCACCATTTGCAAGCCTTCCACGATGACCTTGTCGCCCGCGGCCAGGCCGTCGGTGACGAGCCACTTGTCGCCAATGGCGCGGTCGGTCTTCAGTTCACGCAGTTCGACCTGGTTCTTGGCGTTGACCACCAGCGCGGTCGGCAGGCCGCGCTGATTGCGCGTCACGCCGCGTTGCGGCACCAGCAGGCCATCGGCGGCCACGCCGTCGGCCAGTCGCGCACGCACGAACATGCCCGGCAGGAGACGGCGGTCGGGGTTGGGGAACACGGCGCGCAGCGTGATCGAGCCAGTGCCCTGATCCACCGTCACTTCCGAAAACTGCAACTTGCCCGTCTGCTTGTATTGCGAGCCGTCTTCCAGCGTCAGCGACACCAGCGCTGCCTGCTCGCCTTCCGCTTTCTTCAACTGGCCGCTGGCCAGCGCGTCCTGCAAGCGCAGCAACTGCACGCTGGACTGGGTCACGTCGACGTAAATGGGGTCGATCTGCTGCACCGAGGCCAGGGCGGCCGCCTGGTTGGCGGTCACGAGCGCGCCTTCGGTCACCGAGGAACGGCCGATGATGCCGTCGATCGGCGACAGCACCTTGGTGTAGACGAGGTTGATGCGCGCGGTGTCCAGCGCGGCCTTGGCTGACAGCACATCGGCGGCAGCCTGATCGCGCGACGCCACGGCGTTGTCGTAGGTCTGCTGGCTGACGGCGCGGGTTGCGACCAGCGGCTTGTAGCGCTCGGCCAGCAGCGCGGCGGTCTTTTGCTGCGCTTGCGCACGGGCCAGCGCAGCCTTCTGGCTGTCGTAGCTGGCTTGATACAGGGCCGGGTCGATCTGATAGAGCTGCTGACCGGCCTTGACCTCGCCGCCTTCCGTGAACAATCGCTTCTGCACGATGCCGTTCACCTGGGGCCGCACTTCGGCCACGCGGAACGCGGACGTGCGGCCCGGCAATTCGGTGGTCAGGGATACGGGTTGCGTCGTCAGCGTCACGACGGTGACTTGCGGTTTGCCCGCTTGCGGCGCGTCTTGCTTCTTGCCGCAGGCGGCCAGGGTGAGAGCCGATGCCGTCAGCGTGACCACTGCCGCGCTGCGCCACATAGCGCTTTTCTTATTCATAGATATTCCCGATTTCCGACAAAAAAGGAGCCCGCCTCGCGCCCTTGCAGGGAGAGGCCTTGTGCATCAACTGGGTGGATGGGCATTGAAAACGCAAGAGGGGCTTTAGTGCATTGCTGCATTGCAGAACCCGCATTCTGAGTTATCCCGCCCCAGAAACAAAGGGGCGCTTAAAGAAAACATCATTCCATTTATGGGACAATTTTCCACTGGGACTTTGTGAAAGAATCTCGCCATGAAACGCTTACAAGGCATGGAACTCTTCGTCGAAGTGGCCAAGACACGCAGTTTTAGCCGCGCTGCAGCAACACTGGGCGTGCCGAAATCGACGTTGTCTCGCCAGGTGGCCGAATTGGAAAAATCGGTCGGCCTGCGCCTGTTGAGCCGCACCACCCGCAAGGTGGAACTGACCGACGCCGGCCGGCTGTACTTCGAACGCTGCCAACGCATCGTCGCCGAAGCGCAGATTGCCCATGAAGAACTGCAAAAGCTGGTCGACACGCCGGCCGGGCCGCTGCGGGTGAACATGCCGGCGGATTTCGGCACCGACTTCCTGGCTGAATCGTTCATGGAGTTCTCCCGCCGCTATCCCGACGTCACATTCTTCCTGGACCTGGCAAACCCGGACCACGCCTCGCGCGTGTTCCAGACCTGCGATATCTCGATCGAAATCGGCGACCTGCCCGACTCGACGCAAATCGCCCGGCTGCTGGGCATGCTGCCCGCTCACCTCTACGCCTCGCACGATTACCTGGACAAGCACGGAGAACCCAAACATCCCAGTGACTTGACCCGCCACGAGTGCATTGAGTTCCGCGCGGAAGGCGCGGGCCGCGTGACCCGCTGGCCACTGAGCAACGGCGACCAGCACATCGAATTCACGCCGGGCAACCGGTTTTCGGTCAATGGCGTAGCCATGGCGCGGCGACTGGCCATGCTGGGCGCGGGCATTGCGGTGCTGGTGGGCGGCCAGACGGCGGAACAGCAATCAGGGCAGTTGCGCCGCGTGTTGCCCGACTGGCAACTGGGCCCCTTCCCTGTCTACGCCGTGACCGAAACGCGGCTGCTGCCGGCCAAGACCCGGATCTTCATCGAATTCCTGATGGAGCGCCTGGGCAGCAACGGGCAAGCGAAGGATACGCCCGCTTTCATGAAATAACGGCGCGTTCGAAACAGACTGAAAAATCTGCTGACGCCCGACTTCACTTGTCGGCGAAGTCGAACAGATAGCTGACTGATTGCTGAACGAAAAAGTCAGAACGCTTCGTCGTCGCGCAGGTAGCGCCACTGCCCCAGCGGCAGGTCGCCCAGCGACACGCGCCCGATGCGCACGCGCTTCAAGCCCACCACTTTCAGGCCGACCAGTTCGCACATGCGGCGGATCTGGCGCTTCTTGCCTTCGCGCAGCACAAAGCGCAGTTGATCGTGGTTCTGCCAGCGCACCTGCGCGGGCTTGAGCGCCTTGCCGTCGAGCGACAGGCCGTGATTCAGCAATTGCAGGCCACGGTCGGACAGTTCGCCCTGCACCCGCACCAGGTATTCCTTGTCGACGCTGGAGTCTTCGCCGATCAGATGCTTGGCGATGCGGCCGTCCTGCGTCAGCACCAGCAGGCCTTGCGAATCGATGTCCAGACGGCCGGCCACTGCCAGGCCTTCCAAGTGCGCGCGCTCGAAGCGCTGCGGATGGCGGTCGTTGGCAAAGCGTGAGCGCGCATCGATCAGCGCGACGGCGGGCGTGTAGCCCTTTTCCGCCTGGCCCGACACATAACCCACCGGCTTGTTGATCAGGATGGTGACGCGCGAGGTCTGGCGCGCCTGCGCGGCGCGCTCAAGCGTGATGACCTGGTCGGGAAACGCCTTGGCGCCCAGTTCGGACACCACGACGCCGTCCACGCGGACCCAGCCGCGTTCGATATAGCTGTCGGCCTCGCGGCGCGAGCAGAGTCCGCGCTCGGACATGAGCTTGGAGATACGTACTTTTTCCATGGGCGGTATTGTATGCGTTGGCAGGCGCCCCGCCGGGCTTGGCATAATACGCAGCCATGATGAAACCCGCAGCCCATCACCCCCCGCTTGCTCCTGGCTGGCTGGCCGCCGCGCCGCCCGTCCTTTCCTCCACCGTGCGCCACTGGCTGTTCCGCCCGGGCGCGCTGACCGCCGGCTTGCGCCAGGTGGGCCAGGTGCGCCTCCGCGTACTGGCCGAATACGCCGATGGCGCGCCGCGCGATGAAGCCCTGGCCATGGGCATCGCGCCCGGTACGCCCGTATGGATCCGCGAAGTGCTGATGTCGGTCGATGGCGTGGACAGCGTGCCCGCCCGCAGCCTGACGCCGCTGCGCGCCTCGCACGGCGCATGGCAAGGCATGCGCCGGCTGCTGACCCGGCCGCTGGCCGACATGCTGTATCACGACAGCACCGTCATCCGCTCGCCGTTCGCCTGCCGCAGGCTGGCATCGCCAGTGCCGTTTCACGCGACGGCAAGCGGCGTGCTGCCTGCCGGCGAGCGCATGCAGGAAGCGCACCGCATCTGGGCGCGCCGGTCCGTGTTCTGGCGCCAAGGCCAGCCGCTGCTGGTGGCCGAATGCTTCCTGCCCGGTTTCTGGGACGTGGTCGCCGGACAGCCTGCGCCGCCACTGGTGCCGCATCAGCGCACGGCGCGATAAAGCGCCAGGACGCCAGGGCGTTGAAGCGCTAAGGCGTTAGGGCGTTAAGACGTTGAAGCGCTAAGACGCTAAGGCGCTAAGGCGCTAAGACATTGAAGCGTATGCGCCCCGCGCGCGCTCACCCTTCGTAGCGCCGCCCCAGCTCCAGCAACGCCGGCGTCCCGATCACGTCATTCAGTCCGTCAAAATCCAGCATGCGGTCTTTCCACGGCGCGGTCGTGCCGTGCTCGCGCAGGCTGCCGTAATAGCCCTGCAAGGTATGCGCCACGGCGCGAGCCGTGCCCCCGGGAAAGATCACGATGCGAAAGCCCAGCGCCGTCAGCGCGTCGGCGCTTTGCACCGGCGTCTTGCCGCCTTCGACCATATTGGCCAGCAGCGGCACGCGCGCGGCGAAGCGTGCGCAGGCCACCTGCATCTGTTCGGGCGTGCGCAGCGCTTCGATGAACAACGCGTCCGCGCCCGCTTCCAGATAGGCTTCCGCGCGGTCCAGCGCCGCCTCCAGGCCTTCGACGGCCACCGCGTCGGTGCGCGCAAGGATCAACGTCGACGACGAGACGCGCGCGTCCACCGCCGCCCGCAGCTTCCCGCTCATCTCGGCGGCAGGCACTACCGTCTTGCCGTCCAGATGCCCGCAACGCTTGGGAAAGGTCTGGTCTTCCAACTGGATCATCGCCGCGCCCGCGCGTTCGAATCCGCGCACCGTGCGCTGCGTGTTCAAGGCGTTGCCAAAGCCCGTGTCGGCATCCACGATGACCGGCGTGGCGACGCGTTCGGTGATGCGGGCCAAGCTGTCCTCGACCTCCGAGTACGTGGTCAGGCCGATGTCTGAGCGTCCCAGCCGCGTATAGGCAATCGACGCGCCCGACAGGTACAGCGCATCGAAGCCCGCCTGCTCGGCGATCAGCGCCGACAAGGGGTCGTACACGCCCGGCGCCAGCACCGCGCCCGTGGACAGCCTGGTTTTGAGATCTTGCGTCATCAGAATTCCCTGGAAAGCGTCTGGCCCAGCGTGGCGGCGGCGGTCGCGGCGGCGATGTAGCCCCCGGCCACGGCACTGAGCAGCCCGTTGCCGGACAGATAGCCCGACACCTCGTTGCCCGACACGCCGCGCGCGGCCCCGCCGGCGGCCAACAGATTGGGCAGGGCCTGGCCATCACGGTCGAGCACGCGGCATTGCGCATCGATGTCCAGCCCGCCCTGCGTGTGAAACAGCGCGCCGGTCACCTTGACGGCGTGATACGGCGCTTGCAGACCGCGTTCGAAACGACGGCCATGTATGTCGTCGGCGTCCGGGCTGACAGCTTGCAGCGTCTGGCGCAGGGTGTCCGCTGCGCAGCCGATCAGCGCCGCCAGTTCGGGCAGGCCCGCGCAGGTCTTGAGCGCATGGCCCTCCTCGGCCGCCACAAAATCGGGAAAGCCGCGCGCCAGCGCCAGGGTGCGGTCGTCGAACACATTCCACGCCACGCCGCCCGGCTGCGCCAGCACGTGCACCGCCGCTTCCGAGTACCCGTGCGTCTCGTCATGAAAGCGCAGGCCATCGGCGTTGATCTGCACGCCGCCATCCATCATGACCGCCCAGGAGATCAGCGCGCCCTGCGGGGTAGCCCAGGAACCGTGCCCCTGGTAGCCGCCCAGATCGGCCAGACGCGCGCCCAGCTGCATGCCCCACCCGATGGCGCTGCCATCGTTGCCGACGTGGCCGCCGTACACGGCGTCGCGCATTGCCGGCAAATGTTCGGCCACCATGGCGGCGTTGCCGCCAAAGCCATTGCACGCCAGGATCAGCACGTCGCAGCCGATCACTTCGACCGAACCGTCGGGGCGTTCGCAGCCCACGGCGGTGATGCGTCCGTCTTCGCCCACCCATAATTCGCGGGCCAGCGCGCGCGTCAACAACATCGCACCCGCGCTCGTCGCGGCGCGTTCCAGCGCGGCCACCAGCGCCTGGCCCGTGCGTTCGGGCAAGGCATGCATGCGGCGCGCGTGATGGCCGGGGTAGAGAAAGCCGTCCAGCACCTCGAAGGCCAGGCCGTGGCGCGCCAACAGATCCATCGCCGGCGCTGCCGCGCCCGTGTACGCCGCCACCAGATGGGGCGCCGCCGTGCCGTGGGCCTTGGCCTGGATGTCGGCGGCAAAGCGCGCCGCGTCATCGTCGATGCCGGCCGTGCGCTGCACGGCCGAGCCCGCCGCCGGGATGAACCCGGAGGACAGCGCCGTCGAGCCGCTGGGCGTGGCGTCGCGTTCGATCAATACGGTGTCGATACCGGCGCTGGCCAGCCGCAGCGCGGCGGTCAACCCACACGCGCCCGCGCCGATGATCAGCACCGGCACGTGCATGGCGTCGGCGTCCGGCGCGCCGTGCTTGATGAGCGGCGCGCTCACGGCGCCAGCCTGCCCAGGAAGTCCTGGCAGCTGATGACGTCCGCCACCGTGCGCAGGTCGGCCAGCGCGGCCTCGTGCATGGCCGGCGTGGGCGCGGCGCAGCCGTCGGCCAGCACCGTCACGTGATAGTCGCGCATGTGCGCGTCGCGCGCCGTGCTGGCCACGCCGCCGTTGGTGACGATGCCGGCGATCACCACGCTGGACACACCCGCGCGGCGCAACACCCAATCAAGCTGCGTGTTGAAGAACGCGGAATACGCCACCTTCCACACCGACACGTCCACCAGTCCGTCCAGCTCGGCCACATTGGCCTGGCCCGGCGAACCTGCGGCGAAATCGCCCTTGCGCAGAAACGGACGCAGCTGCTTCAGATGCGGCGAGATCATCGGTTCGCCATGCGCGTCGGGCCATAGCGTGAACAGGCTGGCCGCCACGAAGCCGCCGTGCGACTTGAGCGCGCGCGCCACCGGCGCCACGCGGGCCGGCAAGGCGCGGGCCTCGCGGCTGACCGCGGCGCCCCGGTCATAGGCGCCGCCGGGCGACAGGAAATCGTTTTGCAGATCAATGACAAGCAAGGCCGTCGTGCGCGGGTCCAGGGGTTGCATGGTGGTCTCCTAGGCGTCCTGCCGGCTGATCAACAGATTGCCCAGCGTGTCGACGCGGCCGGCAAAGCCGGGCTCGATCCAGATGGTGGTGTCGGGCTGTTCAAGAATGGCGGGGCCCGCGACTTCGGCCCCCACGGGCAGGTCCAGCCGCGCAAAGCGCACAGCTTCGCGCCATTGCCCCGCATGGAACACCTGCTGCGTGCCCAGCGCGGCCGGCATGTCGCGCGAGGTGGGCGCCAGCAGCGACAGGTCGAACTTCGGCCGCTGGCCGATACGCGCATAGCGCAGGTTCAGGATGCGCACGGCAATCCCCGACAGGCTGCGGCCGAACGCCGCGCAATAGGCGCGTTCGAACGCGGCGGCGATGCCCGGGCGCGTCAGCGCGTCGCGCGCGACTTCCACGCGCACCGTATGGCTCTGGCCCACGTACAGCATGTCCAGCTCGATGCTTTCGCGGATTCCCTCGAAGGCCACGCCCGCCGAGTCCAGGCGCTCCTGGCAGGCCGCCGCCAGGCCGTCGATGCGCGCCAGCAGATCCTCGGTATCCAGGCCGTCCAGCGGCGTATTCAGCGTCTGCACGCCGTCGTGGCGCATGTCGGCCATGACGCAGCCCAGCGCCGACGTCACGCCCGGGTAACGCGGCACGATGCCGTGCGCCGCATCCACTTCGTTCATCATGGCGCACACGTGCAGCGCGCCGCCGCCGCCGAACGGCATGTAGGCGAACTTGCGCGGATCGTGTCCGCGTTCGATGGAGACGACACGGATCGCGCCCGCCATCTTGGCGTTGGCCACGGTCAGGATCGCCTCGGCCGCCGCGTGTACGTCCAGGCCGAGCGGCTTGGCGACGTGTTCGTCGATGGCCGCGCGCGCCAGCGCCACGTCCATGCTGGCCAGCAGGCCGCCGCCCAACGGACGGTCGGCGGCGATGCGGCCCAGCAGCACATTGGCGTCCGTGACTGTGGGGCGGCTGTTGCCGCGTCCGTAGCAGGCGGGGCCGGGGATGCTGCCGGCGGACTCGGGGCCCACCTGCAACAGGCCGCCCGCGTCCACGCTGGCGATCGAGCCGCCGCCCGCGCCGATGGTTTCGATCTGGATCATCGGCGCGCGCACCACCATGCCGAAGTCGATCACGGTCTGCGCCGATAGCGAAGCTTCGCCGCCCGCCACCAGCGACACGTCGAACGAGGTGCCGCCCATGTCACCCGTGACGACGTTGGGAAAGCCCGATGCGCGCGCAATCGCGGCGCAAGCGATCACGCCCGCTGCGGGCCCCGACAGCGCGGTGCGCACCGGCACGTCGCACGCCGTCTGGCGCGACATCACGCCGCCGTTGCTCTGCACTACCAGCAGTTCGCCGTCAAAGCCATGTTCGCGCAGGTCGGTATCCAGCCGCGTCAGGTAGCTGCCCACCACCGGTTGCAGCGCGGCGTTCAGCACCGCCGTCGAGCAGCGTTCGAATTCGCGGATCTCGGGCAGCACTTCGGTCGCCGCCGTGACGTTGCCGTTGGGCCAGAGGGCGCGCACGCGCGCCGCCGCCTGCGCCTCATTGACCGGGTTGGCGTAAGCGTTGACGAAGAACACGCAGACCGCCTCGCAGCCGCGCTCAAGCAGCTCGCGAGCGGCCGCTTCGACTTCGTCCAGGTTCACGGGCGTGTGCACGGCGCCATCGGCCAGCACGCGTTCGCTGACCTCCAGGCGCAGGTCGCGCGGCACGATGGGCTCGTAGTGGCCGCGCAGGCCCCAGGTCTGCGGCCGGTCGCGCCGCCGCATCTCCAGCACATCGCGAAAGCCCGCCGTGGTGATGATGCCGGTGCGCGCCACCTTGCGCTCCAGCAAGGCGTTGGTGCCCACGGTCGTGCCGTGCACGATGGTGGCAATGGCGTCCGCGCCATCGGCCACGCGCGCGATGCCGTTCATGAAGCCGCGCGCCTCTTCGCCGCGCGTCGAGGGCACCTTGACCACGCGCGCCGTCCCGCCCGCTTCGTCCAGCACGAAGAGGTCGGTGAATGTGCCGCCCACGTCCACGCCTACGACCAGCCCCGCCTTACCGTCGCGCGCGGGCTTGTCCGCCTGGGTCTTGTCCCGTTGTGCCGCGTTCATGCCAACTGCTCCTTCGTGTTGTTGCCCGCCACGCCGGCCGCGCCGACATAGCCCATCTTGCGATCATGTTCGCGCGCGGCCGGATCGCGGCTGGCGGCGTCGCCATAGCCGCCTCCGCCCGGCGTCTCCAGCCGCACGCGGTCACCGCGTTGCAGCGCAATGCCCAGCATCTTCGAGCTCATTGGCGGCGTGCGCCATTGCCCGTCCTGCTGATAGCGAAAAACGTTCAGCGCCGCCTCGCCGCCGCCCGCGATGCCCTTGGGCGCGCTGCGGCCGCGCTCGCCGAAGATGAAGGCTTCGGCGCTGTCTTCCAGCAATTCGATTTCATAGATGGCGCCGAGGCCGCCGCGATGCGCGCCGTCTCCCGCCGAATCCGGCCGCAGCGCCCACTGCGTGAAACGCACGGGATACGCGGCCTCCAGGATTTCCAGCGGCGGAATCGTGGCGGTGGAGATCGGCGCGTTGCCGTGGCTCAGGCCATCGCCGTCGGCATGCCCGCCGTGGCCGCCGCCAAAAAAGCTGAACATCACCCAGCGCTGGCCCCGGCGCGCCGCGTCGCTGCGATAGCCCGCGATGGACAGCGCGTTGATGGTGCCGTAGGCCTGCGCCATGGCGCGCTCGGGCGCGGCTTTCGCCATCGCGCAGAAGATCACGTCGATCATGCGCAATATGGTTTCCGTATAGCCGCCCACGGGGCGCGGACGGTCGGCCGAGATGACCAGGCCATCCGGCAGCACCACGTCCACCGCGTCCAGCACGCCAGCGTTGGCCGGCACGTCGGGGAACAGGTGCTTGAGCGCCACGTAGCAGGCCGCAATTGCGGTGGCGCGCGAGATATTGACCGGGCCAGCGCAAGCGGGCGAGGTGCCGTTGAAGTCCAGCGTCAGCCGGTCGCCCTGGATACTCAGCTTGAGCGCGATGCGCAGCGCCACGTCGCGCACGCCATCGTTGTCGAGCATGTCCTCGAACGAATAATCCCCGTCCGGCAGGCGCGCGATGTGATCGCGCATCAGGCGCCGCGCGCGCTCGCGCAAGGTGCCCAGGGATTCCAGCACGGTGGCGTCGCCGTACTCGTCCAGCAGCCCGTCCAGACGGCCCGCGCCCAGTTCCAGCGCGGCCAACTGGCCGTTCAGATCGCCCCACAGGCTGTCCGGCAAGCGCGTGTTGGCCTTCAGGATGGCCAGCACGTCCAGGTCCAGCACGCCGGCCCGCACGATGCGCACGGGCGGAATCTGCACGGCCTCCTGCCAGCATTCGGTGGCAGCGGGGTTGTAGTTGCCGGGCACCGCGCCGCCCACGTCGTGCCAATGCGCGGCCGAGGCCAGGAAGCAGAACAGCCGGCCATCGCGGAACACCGGTCGCACCAGCTTGAAGTCGTTCGCGTGCGTGCCGCCTTCGTAGGGGTCGTTGAAGAGCCAGACGTCGCCGTCCACCATGCCGCCGCGCTCGGCCGCCGCCTTGGCCGCGGCCTTGACCGCGAAGGCCATCGCGCCCACGAAGACGGGCAGACCGGACTTGCCCTGGATCAGCGTGGCGCCGGTGGCCGCGTCGTACATGCCGTGGCAGGCGTCGTGGGCCTCGGCAATGATGGGGTTGAACGCGCTGCGGTACAGCGTCGCGTCCATCTCATCGGCAATCTGTTCCAGACGGCCCTTCAGGACCGCCAGGGTGACGGGATCAAGCATCGTGTTCTTCCTAGGAGGTTTGACGCTGTTTCAGCAGATTCAGCAGTCCGCCGGCCCGCACCATGTCCATCAGGAAGGCGGGTACGGGTTCGCAGAGCAATTCGAAAGGGGCCGCGCCAGCCGCGCGGCCGATCCGCCCGGCCGCGGGGTCCAGCGTGATGCGTTCGGCTTCGGCCAGCGCGTCCGATTGTGGGCAGGTCAGCAGCAACAGGCCCACGTTGAAGGCGTTGCGAAAGTACAGGCCGTTGAACGAAGGCGCGATCACGGCGGCCACGCCCAGGCGCACCAGGGCGGCGGCGGCCTGCTCGCGCGATGAGCCGATGCCGAAGTTCGGCCCGGCCACCAGCACGTCGCCCGGCTGCACCTGGCCGGCAAATTCCGGCCGCACGCGTTGCAGGCAGTGGCGCGCAATCTCGTCGATGCCGAACTTCATGTATGCGCCCGGCGCGAGCGCATCGGTGTCGATGTCGGCCCCCACGCGCCAGACGCGGTGGGTGGCGGTGTGGTCCGTCATGCCATGAACTCCCGGGGGTCGGCGATGCGCCCCGCCACGGCCGAGGCCGCCACGGTGTAGGGCGAAGCCAGATAGACCTGCGCCGTCTCGGAGCCCATGCGGCCCTTGAAGTTGCGCGCGGTGGTCGAGATGACGCTGGCGCCGTCGGGAATGGAACCGCCATAGCCGGCGCACGCGCCGCAGGACGTCGCCAGCACCTCGGCGCCCGCCTCGCGCAGCGCCTGCATCACGCCTTCCTGCTCGGCTTGCTGCTGGTCCTGGCGGCTGGCCGGCGCCACCATCAGGCGCATGCCGGCGGCAAGGCGGCGGCCGCGCAGCACGCTGGCGGCGGCGCGCAGGTCATCGAGCTTGGCGCCCGTGCACGCGCCGATATATGCCACTTGCAAGGGCACGTCGGCGTACTGGTCCACGGCGCGCGAGTTGGCCGGACTATGGGGCGCGGCCACCTGCGGAGCCAGCGCCGCCGCGTCAAAGTCGTGCCATTCGGCCTGGGCGCCGGCATCGCTCTGCCAGCGGGCCAGATCCAGTTCCTGCGTGACGCCGGCCTCGCGCAGATACTCGGCCGTTGTGTCATCGGGCGCGATCAGGCCCACCTGCGAGCCCAGTTCGGCGCTCATGTTCGACAGCGTCATGCGTTCCTGCATGGACAACGCGCTGACGGCCTCGCCGCAGAATTGCACCGCCTGATAGCGCCCGCCATTCATGCCATGGCGGCCGATCATGTGCAGCATCATGTCCTTGGCGGTCACGCCCGCGCTCAAGCGGCCGTTCCACCGCATCATCAGCGTGGCGGGCACCTTCACCCAGATCTGGCCCGTGACCGCCACGCCCAGCATCTCGGTGCTGCCGATTCCGAACATATACGCGCCGAACGCGCCGCCCGTGGGCGAATGCGAATCGCCGCCCACGCAGAACATGCCCGGGCGGATATGGCCGTGCTGCGGCACGACCACGTGGCAGATACCGACCGAGTCGTACACGTTGGGCAGTTGCTGCTGGGCCGCCCAATCGCGCGCGATGCGCACGATGCGGCGCGATTCGTCGTCGGATTCCGGCACATAGTGGTCGATGACCAGCACGATCCGCGACGGGTCCCAGAGCGTTGCGCCCAGCTCTTGCAGCATGGGTTGCAGACGCCGGGGGCCGCTGGAATCGTGGAACATGGCCAGGTCCACCGTACAGGTGACGATTTCCCCTTCGTCGACAAAGGCCCGGCCACAGGCGGCGGCGATCAGCTTCTGGGCCAGGGTCTGCGGGCGAGGCGTTTGAGCATCAGGCATCGCTACATCCCCAGATAGGCGCGGCGCACGTCGTCGCTGGCCATCAGTTCGCGGCACGATCCGCTATAGCGCATCGCCCCGTTTTCCAATACATAGGCGCGCTGCCCGGTTTCCAGCGACTGGCCCACGTTCTGCTCGACCAGCAGAATCGCCAGCCCGTCGGCGTGCAGGCGCTGGATCAGGCCGAACAATTCCTCGACCATCAAGGGCGACAGGCCCAGCGACGGCTCGTCCAGGATCAACAGCCTGGGCTCGGCCATCAGGCCCCGGCCGATCGCCAGCATCTGCTGCTCGCCGCCCGACATCGTGCCGGCCAGCTGCGTCAGCCGTTCGCGCAGGCGCGGGAAGGTGTCCAGCACCTTGTCCAGATTGGCCGCGCGATGCTCGCGCGCCCGGGTGAACGAGCCCAGTTCCAGGTTTTCGCGCACGCTCAGATTGGGGAAGATGCGGCGGCCTTCGGGCACCTGGATCAGCCCAGCCTTGACCACCTCGCGGTAATGGCGGCCCGTCAGGTCGTGGCCGTCGAAGCGCACCGATCCGCCCCAGGGCCGGAACAGTCCGCTGACCGTGTTGTTCAGCGTGGATTTGCCCGCGCCGTTGCTGCCCAGCAGCACCACGATCTCGCCCTCGCCCACCGTCAGGTCCACGCCACGCAGCACCTCCATGCGCCCGTAACCCGCCTTCAAGTTGCTCACTTCCAGCAGCGCGCTCATGCCGGCGCTCCTTGCGCGGCCAGGCGCGCCGCCGCGCCATGTCCCAAATAGGCTTCCACCACCGTCGGGTCGCGCGTGACTTCGCCCGGCGTGCCCGCCGCGATCAGGCGGCCTTGCGCCAGCACCCATACGTGTTCGGCCAGACTCATCACCGCGCGCATGACGTGTTCGATCATCAGGACGGTCACGCCGTCGTCCACCAGCTTCTTCACGACCGGAATCATCTCGTCGATCTCACTTGGGTTCAGGCCCGCCAGCACCTCGTCCAGCAGCAAGAGGCGCGGACGCGTGGCCAGCGCGCGCGCCAGTTCCAGGCGCTTGCGTCCCGCCACGGTCAGATCGGCGGCCGGACGGTCCAGCGCCGCGTGCAGGTTGACGCGCGCGGCGACGGCTTCGGCCTCGGCCAGCGCGGCGCGCCGGTCACGCAAGCGCAGATGCGCCCCCACGGCGATGTTCTGCCGCACCGTCTGCGCGCCGAAAGGCTGCACGATCTGGAAGGTGCGGGTCAGGCCCAGCCGCGCGGATTCGTGCGGCGCGCGGCCGGTGATGTCGTGCCCATCAAAGTGCACCGAACCGGCGCCGGGTTTCAAAAAGCCGGACAGCAAGGCGAACAGCGTGGTCTTGCCCGCGCCGTTCGGTCCCACCAGCGCGGTGAGCGAGCCGCGCGGCACGGCCAGGTTCACGTCCTGGACCGCCTTGAGTCCACCGAACGAAATCGACAGGTTGCGAGCTTGCAGCAGGATCTCAGACACGGGCGCGCTCCTTGCCGAACAGGCGGCCCAGCGATTGGCCGCTGCCGCTGATGCCGCGCGGCAGGAACATCACGATCAGGATCAGCACCACGCCATAGATCACCATGCTGATGCCGGGCAGTTCGCCGAACAGGTTGCGGGTCAGGTCCGCCAGCCCGTGCAGCGCGACCGCGCCCAGCACCGGCCCCCACAAGGTGCCCATGCCGCCCACGATCGCGCCTACCAGCGCCTCGACCGACACGGCGGACCCGAAGGCGATGCCCGGGTCGATGTACTGGAACACCTGCACATAGAACGCGCCGGCCGCGCTCATGAACGCCGCCGACAGCGCGATGCCGCCCAGTTTGACGCGCAGCGGATTCACGCCGATGGCGCGCGCGGCGTCTTCGTTGTCGCGCACCGCTTGCAGATACGCGCCAAAGCGCGAATGGCGCAGCCAGGCGGTGGCTGCAAGCGCCAGCACCACGAAGGCCAGCAGCAGATAGATATAGCCACGGCGCGAGCCGAACTGCATATTGGCCGCGCCCTCTTGCAGCGGCACCATCAGCCCCACTCCGCCCCCGGTGAACGAGGCCGACAGCGCCAGGATGCGGAACACCTCGGCAAAGGCCAGCGTCACCAGCGCAAAGTACGAACCCTTCAGGCCGTAGCGGAACGTCAGGCCGCCCACGCCCAGGCCGGTGGCCGCGCCCAGCGCGATGGCCATTGGCAGCACCAGCCACGGATTGATGCCGAAGTTCAGTTGGCCCAGCGCCTGGGCGTAGGCCCCGACGCCGAAGAACAAGGCGTGGCCGAACGAGAGCTGGCCGCCATAGCCGCCCAGGATGTTCCAGGCCTGCGACAGCAGCGCCGCGTACAGCGACATCATCACGAAGGTCAACAGCACGCCCGATTGGGCAACCGTGGCCAAGGCGGCCAGCGCCACCCCGAATAGCGCGATTGCGCAAAGATCCCGATTCATGCTCACCCCCTCGCCCCGAACAGCCCCTGCGGGCGAAACAGCAGCACCGCGATGAAGATCGCGAAAATGCCCATCTGACCCAACGAATCGCCCAGGAACAGGCCACCGATGGACTCCACCACGCCGATCAGCAAGCCGCCCACCAGCGCGCCCACGAAGCTGCCCATGCCGCCCAGCACCACGATGGTGAAGGCCACCAGCACGAAGCCGCTGCCCACCTGCGGGTTGACGTAATAGGCGGGCAGCAAGAAGCAGGCGGCCGCGCCCAGGCAGGCCATGCCGATGCCGAAGGACAGCGCATAGACCTTTTCCACGTCGATGCCCATCAGCTTGGCGCCCTGCTTTTCGCGCGCCACGGCGCGGATCGCGCGGCCCAGGTCGGTACTGCGGATGATCCAGAACAGCACCGCCGCCACCGCCAGCGCGCCACAGAACGCGATGACCTTGGGCAGCGCGATCATGGCCGGGCCGATTTCCACGGTGGACAGCGTGTAGGCCGTATCGATGCTGCGCGTGTCCGACTTGAACCACACCAGCGCCAGATTCTCCAGCACGATGGCCAGGCCCAGCGTCACCAGCAGAATGTTCTCGTCCTTGCCGTGGCTGGCGCGGTTGATGACGAAGCGCTGGAGCGCATAGCCCAGCGCGAACATGCCCGCCACCACCAGGGGCAGCGCCGCATACGGGTCGATGCCCAGCCGTTCTTTGAGCAGATAGACGGCGTACAGCGCCACCATGAGCGCCGCGCCGTGGGCGAAGTTGATGATGTGCAGCACCCCGTAGATCAGGGTCAGCCCCAGGGCGATCAGCGCGTACACCGCGCCGGTCGTCAGGCCGTTGAGCACCGAGGAAAAGAGGATGGCCAGGTCAAGCATGCTTGTGTTCAGCCCTTCAACGGGAAGATGGCGTCGGCCTGGCGGTATTCGGCCGGGATGATCACCTTGATGTCGCCGCCGATCACCTGCGTCAGCAGCGGCTGCGCGCCCGTGTTCTGGCCATTGACGAACTTGGTCGGGCCATAGGGCATGAGGTTGTCCTGGAAGGTGCTGGCGGCCAGCGCCTCGGTGATGGCGGCGCGGTCGGCGGACTTGGCGCGTTCGATGGCGTCGGCCAGCAGTTGCACCGCCACGTAGGTCATGAACACTTCGTAGCTGAAGTACGCGCCCTTTTCCTCGACGCGCGCCTTCAAGGGCGCAACGCGCGGATCCTTCGGGTTGAACCAGTGGTTGCAATCGATGATGCCGTTCGCGATGTCCGGAAATTCCTTCAGGAACTTGTAGCTGGACGCCGCCCCGCCCAGCACCGAATAGATGGCCTTGGGCTGCACCTTCTGCTGCTTCATGGCGCGCAGCAGCAGCGCGTATTCGTTGTAGTAGTTGGCCGGGATGACGATGTCCGGATTCACCGAGCGCATGCGCAGCACGATGTTGTTGAAGTCGCGCGTCGGGTTCGGGTGCTTGACCACTTCCTTGACCTCGAAGCCATGCTCGGGCAACGACTTGGACAGCAGCGCCGCCGTGCCCGTGCCGAACAGCGAGTCTTCGTGCACGATCATCACGGTCTTGGCCGGCTTGCCGGCGGCCTCGTTCAGCGCGACCAGGTCGGTGATGGCGCGTTCGCTACAGGCGCGGTAGCCGGGCCCGAAGCGGAACGTGTTCTTCAGGCCGCGCTCGACGATCTGGTCGGCCACGCCCACGTCCACGACGTGCGGCAGGTTGTACTTGGCGGCGGTCTGCGTGGTGGCCAGGCAGATGGCCGACGCGTAAGCGCCCACGATGGCGGACACCCCGGCCTCGTTCATCTTTTCCACTTCGGCCGACCCGGCTTCGGGACGCGACTGCGCATCGCCCAGCACGGCCGACAAGGGCGCGCCACCCAGCGACTTGATGCCGCCTGCCTTGTTGATGTCTTCGATGGCCAGCAACGCGCCCAGGCGGCATTGCTGCCCCGAATAGGCCAGCGCGCCCGTCACCGGGTGCAGCACGCCGATCTTCACGGGCGTGGCGCCTTGGGCGCGCGCCACCCACGGGGCGCAGGCAAGGGCCGCGACGGCGGCGGATTGGTTGAGAAAAGTGCGGCGCGAATTCATGGGAGATCTCCGAAGGGGTTCAATGAAATTGGGCCGACAGCTCTTCGCTGACCCAGACCTTGGCGTCGATGCTGCCGACGCGCGACAGCTGCAATTGGTATTGATAACGGTCGGGCCGGTACAGGCCCTGCAACAACTGGACGGGGCGGTCGTTGACGTCGCGCACGACGCGGGTGACGGCCAAGAGCGCCGAGCCCACCGACACGTCCAGATGCCGCGCCACCTGCGCATCGGCCAGGCGCGCGGATATCGTCTGCGTAGCGCCGCCGAACTCGACCCCGGCCGCTTCCAGCAGCATCAGCAAAGGTTCGCGCTCCAGGTCTGCGCGTGTGAAATCGGCCACGGCCTGCGGCACGTAGGTGGTGATGTGGGAAAGCGGACCGGCGTCGGTGCTGCGCACGCGCAGGCTCTTGTGCACGGGCGTGCCCGGGGCAATGCCCAGCGACTCGGCCACGGCGGGCGACGCGGACACCAGCGTGCTGTCCAGCACCTGCACCGAGGTGCGCAGGCCCATGTTGACGATGTTCTCAAGCAGGCCGGTCAGGTGCGCCTTCTGCGACGCGTTGGCGGCCGGCTTGGCGTGGGCATCGGGTTTCGCATGCTGCGGCCACGTGCCCAGGCCCGGACGCCGCGAGACGAGCCCGTCGGCCACCAGCATCTCCATCGCCTTGCGGATGGTGATGCGCGCCACGTCGAACTGGTCGGCCAGCGCGTGCTCGCCCGGCACGCCGTCCTGATCGAACCGCCCCTCTTGCAGTTGCTCGCGCAACACAAGATAGATCTGGTGGTACTTCGGCAGAGGTAGTGAGGTTCCCATGCCGGGAACTCTAGGGGTGTCCTAATGTACGGTCAATGGAACAAATGGCTCTGCGGGTTGTTCCATCGGGAAAACACTGACCGGGCGGTATCATCCTTTCCCTATGCGCACCCACCCGTCCCCCACCGCCCCCACGTCCAGCAGCTGGCTTTGGCGCTTCGGCCTGTTCGCCATGGCCGCGTTGATCGCGCTCTACGCCAGCGCCGTGCGGGCCGAGCCATTCGACCGCCAGCTTGAGAACCAGCGCTATCAGCAATGGCTGCAAGCCTTTCGGCAAGACCTGCAAGCGTTGCGGCAGTCCCCCGATGCGGCCAATGCCGACATCGACAAGCTGTTCGCCAAGACGCTGGTGCCGGGTTCGCGCGCAACGCAGCTGGTCCGGTCGCTGGCCAAGGCGCCGGGCGGAAGCACGCATGGCGAAATCCACTTCGTGGGCATCCAGCGCGTGTTCATGGCCGCGTTGTCGCAATCGGTGGTGGCGGGCGATGGCGGCGTGTATCCCGACACCCACGACACCTACAAGTCGCAGGCTTTGCGCGTGCGCTACATGCATGTGGACGGCGGCGGGCGGCTGGAGCGCTACTTCAACAACCCGGAAATCTTCAACCCCTACCGGCTGCCGGACCCGGGCGTGTACGAGCGCGACGCCTACCCCTTCCTGTTGTTTGAAGACGGCCCTGGCGGCCTGCGCCTGGGCGGCGTGTCCAAGGAATTCTGGGACCTGGTGAAGTTCATGGACTCGCTGCAATATGCATAAGCCGCCGCGCGTCCTGATGGGGCTATGCGCCGCCGCACCGCTTCTGCTTGCACCGCAGGCCCACGCCGCCTGCGGCCCGGCCGAGACCGACTTCTCGGTGGTGTCGCCGCTGCCCGCCGTGCCGATCACCGTCGCGCTGGACGAAGACCGCGTGCTGCTGGGCAAACGCGGGGAACGCGTGCCGACCGATTCCAAGCTGGCGCGGATCGACGACAGCGGCGACCTGCTGCCGCGCACCTGGGCCGACAAGGTCGATTGGTCCGCCTACCGCGCCGCAGACAACGCCGCCCCCGCCGCGCCGACCCGGCTGTACTTCGACGCGGACGGACGCTTGTGCCGCGTGGAAAGCTATCGCCCGATACGCGGCCAGGCTGTGCTGGATGGCGGCTACACGCTGGCCTACGACACGGCCGGCAATCTGACGGCATACACCCAATACAGCCTGGCCAGCGCCTCCAGCGCGCAAGCCTACTCCGCCAATCGCCGCGCCTGCCTGCAACGCGACGCCCAAGGCCAGCTGCACACCTTCATCGACGACGGCTGCGGCGAAACCAACAACGTCGGCGCGCGCCGCCACTACGTGCGCGACGCGTCCGGCCGCTTGCTGCGCGTGATCGACCTGGTATCGCCCGGACAGCCCGTTGCGGTCCAGAGCATCGACGCGCAAGGCAAACCGGGGCCGCGTTATGTACGCCGAAGCCCCAGCTACTTCGCGCCGAACGTCGGCACCGCGCTGACCGCGTATCCCGCCCCGCCGCACGAACAGCGCGACCGCCTCTTTCCCCTGCAACGGGAAAGGCTGGCCGCGCTGCCTGTCGAAGTCCACGAAAACCCCTGGCGCGTCGTCAGGATCAAAGACGATCTGCCCCAGGACGCCGACTACGACATGACGTCCTGGGACCCCGACACGCAGATCGTGCTGGCCGAAGGCGCACAAAGCACGCCCAACGGCGCGGTCCTGAGCCCGGCGCAACAGCAAGCGGTGTGGCAGGCCATGGCCGAGCACCCATGGCGCGTCTATTTCTATCCGGACCCGGCAAGCCGCGCGATGCTGCTGCCCGCCATGGCGCCAGAGACATGGCAAGCATGCAGCGACCCGGCCAACACCGCCCCGAACGCCTGCGCGGACTGAGCGCCCCCAGGCCGCCGCCGTCCGGTGGCCTGGAACCGGGACCATCAAGGGAAGAAATATGACCCTATCGTTGCACCGCTTTGCCGACATCCCGACAGAGGATTGGACCGGCTTGCTGAACCACCCCGACGTGGTTCGCCACATGCCGCTTGACGGCGGCAATTGGACGCCGTGCGCCGTGGCCGAGTGGGCCAGGGCCAAGGATGCGCAGTGGCTGACGAACGGCTATGGCCCCTGGGCAATCCGGATCGATGGCAGGTTCGCGGGCTGGGGCGGTTTTCAAAAAGAAGGGAACGAAGCCGACCTGGCGCTGGTTCTGCTGCCGCAGTTCTGGGGGCATGGGGCGTCGATCTTTCGCCACGTCATGTCGCGGCGCGACGAGCTCGGCATCGGGCCGGTCAGCATCCTGCTGCCGCCCAGCCGGACACGCTCCCGGGGCCTTGAGCGGCTGGGCTTCCAATTCGCGGGCGACGTCGACTACGACGGCCAGCGTTTCATGAAGTTCCAGTTCCTGGACGCAGGCCGCAACGTTTAGCTGGCGGCCTGCAACCCCTTGCCCGGCCGCGTATCCACGGCCAGGCACAGCAGCGCCGTCAACAAGGCCAGCCCGACGTGGCCCATGTACAAGGGCGAGAAATCCGCATGACGGACCGCCCCCTGCCCCAGCATCAGCACCGTGATCGCCACGCCCATCACTCCGCCGATCTGGCGCGTCGCCTGATTGACCGCGCTGCCCACCGCATAGTGCTGCGCCGGCAAGCGACTGACCGCCGCGCCCGACAGCGACGGCATCACCATCCCCACGCCGATGCCGCTCAACAGCAGGCCCGGCAACCACTGCGTCAGGTAGGCGGGCTGTTCGCCCGGCACCAGCAGAAACCACAAGCCGCTGGCCGCATAGACCAGGGACCCCGCCACCAGGAACGGCCGGTGACCCAGGCGCGCCGCCAGCCGGCCCGTGATGATCGCCGTTGGCATGACCAGCAAGGGCCCCGGCGTCACCGCCAGCCCCGCACGCGGCAGGCTGTAATGCCACACGCCCGTCATGTAGAAAAAGAAGGCGAAGAACATCATGGCAAACGCAATACCGAAACTCAGCGTCGCCAGGTTCACGTAGCGATAGGTGCGATGCTTGAACAGCGCCAGGTCCACCAGCGGATGCGGCGTGGACCGCGCCCAGGCCACGAACGCCCCCATCGACACCACGCCCACCGCCGCCACCACCAGCAGTTCCGTGCGGCTCCAGGCGGGTGATTCGGACTGCACCGTCGCCAGCGCCAGCGCGCCCACGGCCACCATCAACAGCGCCATGCCCACGCCGTCCACGCGCCGCCGTGCTTCGGGCTTGACCGACTCGCGCAGCAGGCCCGCGCCGTACCAGAGCGACACCGCCCCCAAGGGCAGGTTGATGTAGAACGCCCACGGCCACCCCGCCGAGTCCACCACGAACGCCCCCAGGCTGGGGCCGACGGCGGCGGCCAGACCGCCCACCGCGCCCCACAGGCTGACCGCCACCGCGCGCTTGGACGTGGGAAACGCCGCCAGCACAATCGACAGCGACGCCGGCGTCAGCAAGGCCGCGCCCACCGCCTGCAACACGCGCGCGGCGATCAACCACTGCACGCTGCCCGCCAGCCCGCACGCGGCTGACGCCGCCAGAAACAGAACCACCCCCATCATGAACATGCGCTTGCGCCCATGCGTGTCGGCCAACCCGCCCGACGGAATCAGCATGGCCGCGAAGACCACCGTGTAGGCGTTGAGCACCCACGACATATCGGCCGCCGACGCCTCGGGAAAGCCCGCGCGCAACGCGCCGAACGCCGCGTACAACATGGTGCCGTCCAGCGACACCAGGAACACGGCAATGCTGGCCACCCAGAAAGTGGGCCAGGGCGAGGCGGCCGCCGGCTCGGCGGGCGTGATGGGGCGAGGAACCGTCGCGTGCATGATGGTCTTAGCCCCGCGCCTGCATGTACACCGCCGGCTCGGCGGCCAGGCCCTGCTTGACCTGACGGGTCAAGGCATCCGCCAGCACTTCCTCGGCGCCCGCCTCCAGGCCATCGAAGGCCTGGGCCACGATGGACTGCGGCGTCGACTTCGGCGCTTCCAACCCGCGGGTCAGATCGGTATCCACAAAGCCCATGTGCAAGCCCAGCACCTGCGTCCCCTGCGCGCGCAGATCCAGCCGCAGCCCGTTCGTCATCGCCCAGGCGGCCGACTTGCTCATCGCATACACGCCCAGCGGCGCGCTGTTGATCCAGCTGCCCACCGACAACACGTTCAGCAACGCGCCGCCCCCATTGGCGGCCAGCACCGGCGCAAACGCCTGCGCCACGCGCAACGAGCCGAACAGGTTCGTCTCCAGATGGCGCTGCGCAGACTCGATGCTGTCCGCCTCCAGAAAGCCGCCCAACTGCGCGATGCCCGCATTGTTGATCACCAGCGTCACGTCCGACGCGTGCGCAGCCGCCGCCTCTACGTCCGCCGCACGGGTCACGTCCAGCTTGATCGGCTCCACGCCCGCCAACGTCACCGTCGACGGATCGCGCGCTCCGGCATAGACCTTGCGCGCCCCACGCGCCAGCGCTTCGCGCGCAAACGCCAAACCCAGGCCGCGATTAGCCCCCGTAATCAACACCACCGCATTCTTCAAATCCATGATCCAGTCCTTGCTAAAGCATTGAGACAACTGACAAACAAAATATGATGATCATCATATTCATGTCCGGTAAAAAGGCCGCGCAATGCGGCCCGGTGAAATCGGTAAACCTCAGTGAGACGACGCGGCGCCCTCGCGGTCATACTGGTCCAGGATCGCCTGACGAGCGCTGGCCAGCACGGCCCGGCCCTCATCGTTGTCCCCCAGCGCACGCGCCAACTGCAACGCGCCCACCATCATGCTGGTGACGCTGACCGCCGCATGCTCGCCCGCATCGGCCGGCAAGACCCCGCCCACCGCATTCACCAGCCGCTGCACGCGCTGAACCGACACATCCCGCACCTCGGCCGACTGACGCGGCATCTCGGACGCCAGCGCCGCCACCGGGCACCCGCCCTCGCAGCCGCCCAGATGCACGTCGCCCAGATACGCCTCCACCCACGCCCGCAACGCGCTGGCCCCCGCCGCCTGACGCTTCGACACGCTCTGCATCATCCGCTGCGCGCCATCCTGCCCCGCGCGCTCCATCGCCGCCGCCAGCAACGCATCACGCGACGGAAAATGCGCATAAAACCCGCCGTGCGTCAGCCCCGCTTCCTTCATCACATCGGCGACACCCACCCCCGCATACCCTTCGCGACGAATCGCGCGCGCGGCGGCGTCAACGATCCGTTCGTGGGACAGCGCTTTGCGGTTGGACGAGCCAGGCATGATGGAAACTTGAAAATATGATGATCGTCATATTAATCCCGCAAAAATCCGCCGCGCAAGAAAAATCGACGCGAATGTGTAACGCGAAAAATAAGAAAATCGGGGAACGACCCAGCAGGAAGCTGGCAAGCGGCCATCAAGAAAAAGCCGCCCGGCCTCAGTTCAATGGCTTAACGCCAGACCTCGGGCTCAACGCTGACCTCGCCCTTGTCAGCCGAAAAATAAACGATGCCGTCCGAAATGTTCGCATTCAGCTGCATCGTCCGCTCGGCCAGCTTGGCCAACGCGCGGCTCTGATCCGAAGGCAGATTGATGACCTTCAAATTGCGCGTGCGCTCCAGCTTATTGCGCACCCCGTCCCACCAGATCTTGCTGGCCGACCCGCCATAGCAATAAACGATCACCTCATCCGCCCGCCCGCAGGCGCGCAGGATGCGACGTTCTTCCGGCTGACCCACCTCAATCCAGAGCTTGACCGCCCCCGTCAGATCCTTGACCCACAAATCGGGTTCATCGGTATCGCTCAAGCCCTTGGTAAAGCTCAGTTCTTCCTGCGCATGCAACGCAAACGCCACCAGCCGCACCATCATGCGTTCATCCGTCTCGGAGGGGTGGCGCGCAACCGTCAGGGAATGGCTGCCGTAGTAATGGCGGTCCGTGTCGGCGACGTTGAGTTCGGCCTTGTAGATAGTGGCGCGCAGGGCCATGGCGAAAAATCCGTTGTAAATAATGCAGATTGCACGAAGCCCGCCATGATACCGCCTAGACAAATCGAGGTGACCAACCCATCACCAAAGCACACAAGGCAAAGCAAGGCAAAAGAAAAAGCGATGCGAAGCGAGCCCCGCGACGCAAGATGCCCAAACGCCAAAAAAGGCCGCCGGCGCGGCCGGCTTTGGCGACCCCGCCCCCTCTTCCAGCGTCAACTGCCATGACAAAAAAACGCCAAGCACCCCACCCTCCCCAGCGCCTTCCAGCGGCAGCTACCGGAGCGTTCGGCTTCGGGGCGAGGGGGTGCGAGGCGAGTCGATGCGCCCGAGGGAATCCGAAGGCAGCCGCCGCAGGCGGCCACGAGGATGACGACGGGGCAGTCCGGAGCGAAGGCTCCGGACCGCAATCGTTGAGCCAAGCGCCCCCTCGCCCCGAAGCCGAACGCGCCTAAAGAACCAGCACCCGAGCCCAGAAAACAAACCCAGCCTCTAGCCCAAGCACCGCTTCAATAAACCCCCACCGAATGTCGAGCCACAAAATGCCCCTCCCCCACCTGCACCAACGGCTCCACCAACGGATCATCCCCCAGCTTCCTCATCGGACTGGGAATCTCATCCACCAGCAAAGACCGCTCACGATGCCGCCGCTGCGGATCCGCAATCGGCACCGCCGCCATCAGCTTCTTCGTATAGGGATGCTGCGGATTCTCAAAGATCGCCCGACGCGGCCCGATCTCGACAATCTGCCCCAGATACATCACCGCCACCCGATGGCTGACCCGCTCAACCACCGCCATATCGTGCGAAATGAACAGGAACGACACCCCAAGCTCACGCTGCAAATCCAATAGCAGATTCACAATCTGCGCCTGAATCGACACATCCAGCGCCGACACCGACTCATCTGCAATCACCACCTTCGGATTCAACGCCAGCGCCCGCGCAATGCAGATACGCTGCCGCTGCCCACCCGAAAACTCATGCGGATAGCGATCGATCATCTCGGGCAGCAACCCGCACTTATCCATCAGCCACCGCACGCGTTCCTCGGCCGCCTTGCCGCGCGCCACGTTATGGATCAGCAGCGGCTCCATGATCGAATACCCCACCGTCATCCGCGGATCCAGCGACGCAAACGGATCCTGGAAGATGAACTGGATGTGCTGCCGCAACGTCTGCATCGCCGCGCCACGCAGCGCCCCGATGTTCTTGCCGTCGAACTCGATCGTGCCCGCCTTGCTCTTGACCAACTGCAACAGCGAGCGCCCCGTCGTCGTCTTGCCGCAACCCGACTCGCCCACCAGCGACAGCGTCTCGCCCGGATACAGGTCAAAGCTGACCTTCTCCACCGCATGCACCCGCTTCTGCACCCGGCCCAGAATCCCGCCCGTGATGTCGAAACTGGTCGTCAGGTCGCGCACCTTCAGCACCGGACCATTCTCGCGCCGCACCGTCGAAGGCGCCGCCACCGGCGCATCCACCAGCGCAGCCGGGTTCGTCACGTGCGCCGCTTCCTCGACCTTGAGCAGCGGGAACGGCGCCGGCTCATCCGTGCCGTGCATCGCGCCCAGGCGCGGCACCGCCGACAGCAGCGCACGCGTATAGGCATGCTGCGGACTCGCAAAGATCTCGTCCGAGCCGCCCTCTTCCACCTTATCGCCGCGATACATCACCAGCACACGGTCGGCCACCTCGGCCACCACGCCCATATCGTGCGTGATGAAAATCACCCCCATGTCCATCTCTTCCTGCAACTGACGGATCAGTTGCAGGATCTGGGCCTGGATCGTGACGTCAAGCGCCGTCGTCGGTTCATCGGCGATCAGCAGCTGCGGCTTGCACGACAGCGCCATCGCGATCATCACCCGCTGACGCATGCCGCCCGACAACTGGTGCGGATAGCGGTCAAGAATGGCGCGCGCCTCGGGAATCCGCACGCGCTCCAGCATGCGCAAGGTTTCCGCGCGCGCAGCCGCCGCGTCCAGCCCCTGATGCAGTTGCAAGGCTTCCGCGATCTGATTGCCCGCCGTGAAGCTCGGGTTCAGCGAGGTCATCGGCTCCTGGAAAATCATCGCCACGTCCGCGCCGCGCACGCGTTGCAGCGTCGTGTCCGGCGCATTCGCCAGGTCCAGCACCTCGCCGTTGCGGCGACGCAGGAACATATCGCCGCCCACGATCTTGCCGCCGCCGTATTCCACCAGCCGCATCAGCGCCAGCGACGTCACCGACTTGCCGGAACCGGATTCGCCCACGATGGCCAGCGTTTCGCCGCGATCGACGTGGAACGACACATTGTTCACGGCTTGCACCGTGCGTTCGGGCGTCTTGAAGCGCACGCTCAGGCCGTTGACCTCTACGACGCGTTTAGGATCCATTGTTGCCATATCGATTACTTTTCCTGACGCGGATCGAGCGCGTCGCGCAGGCCGTCGCCCAGCAGATTGAAGCCCAGCACCACCAGGAAAATGGCCGATCCGGGGAAGATCGACATCCAGGGCGCCTGGGTCATGAAGTTCTTGGCCGTGTTCAGCATCGAGCCCCACGACGGCGTCGGCGGTTGCAGGCCCAGCCCCAGGAACGACAGGCTGGCCTCGGCGATGATGGCCGTGGCGATGGTGATGGTGGCCTGCACGATCAGCGGCGGCATCACGTTGGGAAACACGTGCCGGCCGATGATGCGCAGGTCCGACGCGCCCAGCGCGCGCGCGCTTTGCACATAGTCTTCGTTCTTGACCGCCAGCACCTGCCCGCGCGTCAGCCGCACGAACTTGGGCGCGGCCGATACGCCGATGGCGATCATCGCGTTGGTCAGGCTGGGCCCCAGGAAGGCGGCCAGCGCAATCGCCAGGATCAGGAACGGAATGGCCAGCAGCGCCTCGGTGGCGCGCGAGATGATGCTGTCCGTCCAGCCGCCGAAGTAGCCGGCGGCCAGGCCGAACGGCACGCCGACCACCAGGGCGATCAGCACCGACACCAGGCCCGCCATCAAGGACGCGCGGGCGCCATAGACCATGCGGCTGAAAATGTCGCGGCCCAGCTCATCCGTGCCCAGCCAGTAGGACGCCGACGGCGCCTTGCGGATGGTGGTGAAGCTGGTTTGCAAGGGGTCGTGGTTGGCGATGAAAGGCGCCAGCACGGCCAACAGCACGAAGAACGCGACGATGACCAGGCCCAGCATCGCGATATGGTTGCGTTTGAATTTTCCCCAGGCGCGGTTGCGGCTGCGGGGCGGCGTGACGGCAGCGGCCGTTGCAGGAAGTGCGCTCATGAGTGCCTCAGGCGGGGGTTGACCAGGATGTACAGAATGTCGGCCAGCAGGTTCATCAGGATGAAGCCCACCGCCACGCAGAGCACCACGCCCTGCACCACCGCGTAATCGCGCGTGAACACCGCGTCCACCACCAGCTTGCCGAAACCGGGAATCGTGAAGACCTGCTCGGTCAGCACCGCGCCGGCAAGGAGTTCGCCGAACAGCAGCGTCACCAGCGTCACGATGGGCATCAGCGCATTGCGCAGCGCATGGCGCAACACCACTTTGCGCGGCGACACGCCCTTGGCGCGCGCGGTGCGCACGTAATCGGCGGACAGCGCTTCCAGCATCGACGAACGCGTATGCCGCATCAGGTAGGCGGCGATTGCCGTGGACAACACCAGCGCGGGCATCAGCATGGTCTTGATCGACAACCAGAAGTCTTCGGCGGGCGACACGTAGCCGGAGGCCGGCAGCAGCTTCCACTGCACCGACACCACCATGATGAGGATGATCCCCAACCAGAAGTTGGGGATGGACATGCCTGACAGCGCCGCGATGTTGGCGCCCATTTCAATGGGTTTGCCCTTGCGCACGGCGGCGATGATTCCCATCGGGATACCCACCAGCAGCGCGAAGAACATGGCCATGGCGGCCAGTTGCAACGTGACGGGGAGCTTTTGCGCGATCAGCGTCGTGACGGGCACGTCGGTGCGCAGGGACTTGCCCAGGTCGCCTTGCAGCACCTGCCCGGCCCATGCCGCGTACTGCATCGGCAGCGGGTCGTTCAGGCGGTATTTGTCGCGCAGATAATCCAGGACGGCCGGGTCGCGTTCTTCGCCGGCCAGCGTCAGCACCGGGTCGCCCGGCAGGATTTTCTGCAGCATGAAGACGATCATCGACACCAGTATCAGTGTCGGTATCGCGACGATCACGCGGCGCAAGATTAGTTTAAGCATGTGGGGAAAACCGTGTAACAGGAACGGCGGACGGCGTCAGGCCAACAGCACCTGGCGCGCGTCCGCCGCAAAAAGCCAAAGGACGCGTCGCCGCGTCCAACGCGCGCGGCGGCCCCGGGGGCTGCCGCGCCTCGTCATTACTTTTGCGCAAACGTCACACCCTTCAGGCGGATCATGCCATCGGGGTACGGCGTGAAGCCCTTGACCTTCTTGCCCATCGCGAACGGCCACGGCTGGTAGTAGTTGTACACGCCGGGCAGCTCGTCCTGGATGATGGTCATGGCCTGCTCGTAGATGGCCTTGCGGCGCGTCTCGTCAGGCACGGTGCGCGCTTCGTTCAGCAGCTTGTCCACTTCCGGGTTGCAGTAGTGGCCATCGTTCAGCGCGCCCTTGCACGTCACGAACGCGTAGATGTTGCCGTCCGGATCGACGCGGCCCGACCAGCCCAGCATGACGATCTGGAAGTTGCCGCCCGACGCTTCCTTTTGCAGCGCGGCATATTCCGTGGGACGCAGGGACAGGTCAAAGCCCGCCTCGGACGCCATCGCCTGCACGATCTCGGCGATCGAGGACGTGGTCGTGTTGTTGCCGAACACCAGCTCGGCCTTCACGCGTTCCATGCCGGCCTGCTTGAGCAAGGCCTTGGACTTGGCCACGTCGCGCTGGGTGACGGGGAATTTGTCGCTGTGATAGGGGCTTGCGGGCGGGAACGGCTGCTGCGCCGGTTCGAAGATGCCGCCGCCTGCCACCTCGTTGATGGCGTTGCGGTCGATGGCGTACTGGAACGCCTGGCGCACCAGCTTGTTCTTGAACGGGTTGTCTTCGGCGCGCTTGCCGTTGCCCACGTTGAACATGAATTGCTGGAAGCCCAGGCCGGCCACCGGCGCGAAGGTCAGGCTGGCGTCGTTCTTGACCTGCGGCGCGTCCGACGGGTTCAGGCGTTCCAGCATGTCCAGGTCGCCTGCGCGCAGGTTCGACAAACGCACCGTCGTGTCGGGAATCGGCAGGAAGGTGACGCGCTTGAACGCGTAGTCCTTGGCGCCGTAGTACTGGTCGAATTTTTCCAGCACGATGCGGTCGTTCTGGATCCGTTCGACGAACTTGTACGGGCCCGAGCACACGGGCTTGCGGCCCACGGCGGCGACGTCGGCGTCGCTGAAGGTCTTGGGCGACAGCATCATGCCGGCGCGGTCGGACAACTGAGCCAGCAAGGTCGCGTCCGGCTTCTTCAAGGTCAGCACCAGCGTGGTCGCGTCCGGCGCGTCCACTTTTTCAACCGAACCCAGCTCGCCCTTGCGCAGGCTGTCGGGCAAGGTCATGGCGCGTTCCAGGTTGGCCTTGGCGGCGGCGGCGTCGAACTTCGTGCCGTCATGGAACAGGGCGTCGTCGCGCAGTTTGAACGTCAGCACCTTGTTGTCGTCGCTGAATGACCACGAGGTGGCCAGTTGCGGCACGAAATGCAGCTTGGGATCGATGTCCACCAGCTTGTCGCACAGCGACGTGAACACGATGCGGCCCACGTAGGTGCGGGCGCGGTGCGGGTCCAGCACGTCCGGATCTTCCTGCAGGCCGATGCGGATGTTCTGGGCGCACGCGGCGCCGGCGGCCAGCGCCAGCACGCTGGCGCCGAAGGTCAAGGTCAAGCGTTTCATTGTGGTGTTTCCCCTTGTAGCTTGCGAGCTTTACGTTAGAAGCCGACTGCCTGGCCGTCGCGGCGGCTGTCGCTGGCGGCAACGTAACCCAGTTCGTTGTCGCTTTCCGACATGCGCCAGATGAATTGGCCGGCGCCGAAGTCCATGTACGGATCGTCAACGGACTTCAAAGCATGCCCGAGGTCTTTCAGGCCCGCAATGGTGGAAGCCTTCATGTTGGTCTCGATGTCCAGCGTGAAGTCGCGGTTGACCTTCCAGCGCGGCGCGCAGCAGGCGGCCTGCGGGTTCTGGTGATAGTCGATCATGCGCACGACGGTCTGCATGTGGCCTTGGGGCTGCATGTCGCCGCCCATCACGCCAAAGCTCATGACCGGCTTGCCGCCGCGCGTCAGGAAACCCGGAATGATGGTGTGGAACGGGCGCTTGCCGCCTTCGACCACGTTGGCCGACTTGGGATCCATCGAGAAGCCCACGCCACGGTTCTGCATGCTGATGCCGGTGCCCGGCACGACCACGCCCGATCCGAAGCCCATGTAGTTGGACTGGATGAACGAAATCATCATGCCGTTTTCGTCGGCGGCGGTCAGGTAGATGGTGCCGCCGGCGTGCGGGCGGCCAGCCTCGAAGTGCGTGGCCTGATCCAGGCGGATCAGCTTGGCGCGGCTGTCCAGGTAGGCGTCCGACAGCATCTGCTCCGGCGTGACCTGCATGGCGCGCGGGTCGGCCACGTACTTGTACAGGTCGGCAAACGCCAGCTTCATGGCTTCGATCTGGATGTGCTGCGACTGCGCCGAATCCACGGGGATGTCGGACATATCGAAACGCTCGACGATGCCCAGCGCGATCAGCGCGGCAATGCCCTGCCCGTTCGGCGGAATCTCGTGCAGCTCGTAGCCACGGTACGACTTGGAGATGGGCTTGACCCACTCCGGGCGATAGTTGCGCAGGTCTTCCAGCGTCATCGCGCCGCCGCATTCCTTGCTGAACGCGGCGATGCGCTCGGCCAGTTCGCCTTCATAGAAGTCGCGGCCCTTCGATTCGGCAATGCGGCGCAGCGTGTTGGCGGCATCGGGAAAGCGGAAGTGTTCGCCGACCTTGGGCGCGTGGCCCTCGGGCATGAAAGCGGCGGCATAGCCCGGCTGCGACTTCAGTTCGTCGGCGGCCGCGGCCCACTTGTGCGCCACGACCGGCGGCACGGCATAGCCGCGCTCGGCGATTTCGATGGCCGGTTCGAACAATTGTTCAAACGGCAGCTTGCCCAGCTTTTCGTGCAACGCGGCCCAGCCGGCCACCACGCCCGGCACCGTCACGGCGTCCCAGCCGCGCTTGGGCTGAATGGCCAGGCCATCGGGGCCCGTGCCGTATTTGGCCTTGAAATAGGCGGTGTTCCAGGCGGCCGGCGCCACGCCGGACGAATTCAGGCCGTGCAGTTCCTTGCCGTCCCAGACGATGGCGAAGCAGTCGCCGCCCAGGCCGCAGGACACCGGCTCGACCAGCACGATCGTGGCGGCGGCGGCAATCGCCGCGTCAACGGCGTTGCCGCCCTTGAGCAGCATGCGCAGGCCCGCCTGGGCCGCCAGCGGATGCGACGTGGACACCACGTTGCGCGCAAACAGCGGGATGCGTACGGAAGGATACGGGTTGACCCAGTCAAAGGTTTTCATCGGCTTGTCTCTAAACGGTCTGAACGGTTAAGCAGGCGAAGGTACTCTCGTGATCTAATTAAATCAATTTGATTTTTTGTTCCGTCATAAAAGAATTTTTTATGAGTACGATCCGGTTTTTACGCACTTTCCTGGCGGTCGCGCACCATGGCTCTTTTTCCGAAGCGGCCGAGCAGGTGGCGTTGACGCAGGCCGCCGTCAGTTTCCAGATGCGGGCGCTGGAAGCGGAGCTGGGCCGGGAACTGTTCGACCGCAGCGGCCGACTTGCCATTCTTAACGCAGCTGGCCGCGAATTGCTACCTGAAATCAAGCATCTGCTGGATTTATACGACCGGATGCGGCTGCCCAGCACGGCGCCGGGCGAGCTGGCCGGCGCGGTTTCCGTGGGCAGCATCGTGTCGTGCATGGGCACGCTGTCCAAGGTCGTGTCGGGGCTGAAGAAGGCCCATCCCAAGCTGGACGTGCGCATCCTGTCGGGCAAGGCCAGCGAACTGGCGGGCAAGGTCGAAGACGGGGAACTGGACGCGGCCTTCCTGGTGGAAGCCGGGCGCAAGATGGCCAGCACGCGCTGGACCCCGCTATATGAAGAACAACTGGTGGTGATTGCGCCGGCCTCGGCGGCCGGTCAGGACGCCCGCCAGGTGCTGGCCAGCAACCCCTTCCTGCGGTTTGACCGCACCCAGCGCACCGGTTTGCAGATCGACCGGCTGCTGCGCCGCCTGGGTGTGCCGCTGACTGAATTCCTGGAGCTGAACGCCATCGAAACGCTGGTGGAGCTGGTGCGCCAGGAAGTGGGCGTCACCCTGTTGCCGCTGATCAACGGATCGAACTGGCAGCACAGTCCCGAACTGCGGATCCTGACGCTGCCGCAAGACCTGGGCCCGCTTTCGCGGGCCATCGGCATGCTGGAACGGCGTGAACATGCGCGCCAGGGCATCACGGCGGCGATCTGCGAGGCGTGCGCCACGGCCTTCCGGGCGCGCGAGGCGCAGACCGCCGCCTGAGCCCGTCAGGTCGCCATCGCCGGATCGGTGACGGACGGCTTGCCGGTTTCCACCCGGCCGGCGAAGCGGCGCAGGTAAGCCGGGTCTTCGGACAGGCGGGCCGTGAAGTCGTACCAGTGGCCGCTGCCTTCCAGCGCCCAATGCTGTTCGACCTTGCTGCCGGCCGGCACGGTCAACGTCCAACGCTCGTTATTGCTGTAGTACGCGTTGGGCGTAACGACGAAGGTGCACGCGTCCTTGCCGCTGTTGATGAAGCTGACGTAGACGTCGCCATTGGCGATGTCGTAGCAGACGCGGATTTCCGGATCCAGCTGCGACGTGCGCGCAAGCGCCAGGTCGCCCGCGAAGTGGCGGTGATAGCCGTTGGGGCCCAGCACCCACAGGTCGTACTTGCCACCGTCGGCCGCCGTATCCCAGCTGCCTTCCAGCTGCTTGCCCGGTTCGACCGTATAGCGGCGCGGCAGACGGTCCAGATGCAGCCGGTCGTACACATGGAAGACCGCCGCCTGCTTGCCGGTATTGGAAAACAGCAGCCACATGTTGCCCGTGGTGGGCTGGCTGCGGCCGCTGGTGTGCAGCTCATAGGGCAAGGCGCGGGAATAGCGCACGCCCGGCTCCTGCACCGGCTTGGCCTGGGTCGTCGTGTCCGGCAGCGGCACGGCGGTCAGCGCCTGCTGGTCGGCGCGCAACTGGTCGGCGCCCGCACGGGTCAGGATGTTCAGGTCCGGCAGCTTTTCGTCATTGGGCGTGGCGAAGTTGAACGCCGAGGTCATGTCGCCCAGCACGGCGCGGCGCCACGGGCTGATGTTGTCCTCCGGCACGCCGAAACGCGCTTCCAGGAAACGCAGCACCGACGTGTGGTCGAACGCCTGGGAATTGACCCAGCCGCCACGGCTCCACGGCGACACCACGTACATCGGCACGCGCGGGCCGGGGCCGTAGACGCGGTTGTCCGCCGCATCCTGCGCCGACGCGTGCGTGTGGCGTTCCAGGTCGGTGTTGACGGTGGACGCGCCGGCCATCGAGCCATCGGCATTGATCGACGGCGCGGCGGGCGACGGCACGTGGTCGAAGTAACCGTCGTTCTCGTCGAAGTTGATCAGCAGGACGGTCTTGCTCCAGACGTCCGGGTTGGCCGTCAGCGCATCCAGCGTTTCCTGGATGTACCACGCGCCCTGCACCGGGCTGGACGGGCCGGGATGTTCTGAATACGTGGCGGGCGCCACGATCCACGACACTTGCGGCAAGGTGCCGTTGTTGACGTCGTCGCGCAGCG
Organism: Achromobacter piechaudii NBRC 102461; assembly: GCF_001571245.1. Classification (GTDB taxonomy): domain Bacteria; phylum Pseudomonadota; class Gammaproteobacteria; order Burkholderiales; family Burkholderiaceae_B; genus Achromobacter; species Achromobacter piechaudii. The sequence continues at coordinate 354,051 of NZ_BCTK01000008.1, forward strand.
ATTGCAGGAAGCCGCCGTCCGGCATGGTGTTGGCCGTGCCCTTGTACAAGGGGTTGGTGGCGTCCATGCTGGGCGTCCAGGCCGGGTACGGCGAACCGTTGGCGGCGTTGCCGGCCTGCTCGTTGGCGCGGCGGTACTGCTGAAAGCCGGCCAGCGAGTTGTCGCCGAAGTTCTCGGGCAGGTTCTGGTAGACCTTCCAGCTGACGCCGGCCTTTTGCAGACGTTCGGGATACGTCGTCCACGTCCAGCCCGTGGTCGATGCGCCCAGGCTGTCCCACTGGTTGCGGGTCGAGGGGCCGTTGCCCTGGGCCAGCGGATCGTTGGTGCCCGTCCACAGGAACAGGCGGTTGGTATTGGTGCCGCCATGGGTCGAACAGTGATAGGCATCGCACAGCGTGAAGGCCTCGGCCAGCGCAAACTGGAACTCGACCTCTTTCTGGCGGTAATAGCCCATGGACTGATTCTGCTTGTAGCGCGGCCACTGGTCCATGCGGCCGCCGTCCCAGGCCATTTGCGCGTCCATATAGTCGTGCGGCGTGCCGGACACGCGCTGGGCGTTGCCCTGCGTGCTGTCCAGGTGATACGGCATCACCACGCGCGTGCCGTTGGTCTGCTCCCAGACCGAGCGGTTCTGCGGTAGCGGGATCGTGATGCGGTCGCCAAAGCCGCGCACGCCTTTATAGGTGCCGAAGTACATGTCGAACGAACGGTTCTCCTGCATCAGGATCACCACGTGCTCGACGTCATTGATCGTGCCCGTGCGGTTGTTGGCGGGTATGGCCAGCGCGCGGCGGATGGCGGGCGGGAACATCGACAGCGCGGTCAGGCCGGCGGTGGACGCGGCGGCTTGACGCAGGAAGCGGCGCTTGCCGGCGTGGATCGGGTCTTGTTGGGACGTCACGGATGCTATTCCTAGGATTCGATGGAGATCGCGGCTCAGGGCGCGCAACGCAGTTCGGGTTTGGCCGGGGTGGGCGGGGTCACCGGCGTTTCGGTACCGCCGTTGCCGGGGGCGCCGGCGCCGTTGTCGGACTTGCCGCCATCGCCGTCATCGCCGCCGCAAGCGGCCAGGGTTGCGGTCAACATCAGCACCGCGCCAGCGCGCAGCACGCCGCGCAATATCAGGGACTTGCTCATGGTTTTTCTATCCTTGGCACATCAGGGAAACAGTTCGGAAACGGACTTGCCGGACAGCGCCAGGGACTTCACTTCGTCCTCGGTCAAGGCGCGTGACCAGAAAGCCAGGTCGTCAAAATTCATCGTGTACGGGCCCTTGGTGCCGGCGCAGCAGATGCCGTAGGTGCCCCGGCCGTCTTCGTTCAGGCCGATGTGGGGGCCGAACAGGCCGGCCACTTGCGCCAGGTTCACCGAACCGGTGGCCGTGACGCGGCGCGTGAAGCCGATTTCGCTGTCGTAGACAAAGGCCGTCATCGTCTTGGCCGTCTTGTCGATGGCCATGGCGATGTACACCGGCTTGTTCGGCGTGAACTTCACCCCGTTGATATCGACGCGCGAACCGCCGCCGGCCAGGTTGAAGCGCAGCTCGGGGCCGGCCCATTGGGCGATGGTGATGCCGGGGTTGCCGCCGGAGTTGTAGTCCTTGTTGCCCAGGATCGAACGGTCGTTCGCCGTGCCGTCGGACTGATACCAGAAGCCGATGGTGAAGGCGGACAGGCTGTCGAGCATGCCTGCCGGGTAATCCAGCTTGAACGCGCCCAGCGCAGCGGACCCGCGATCGTTCTTGAACATCTTGCCGAACACGCCGGCATCGGCGAACGCGGGCGTCTGCACGCCGTCATACGGAGTGATCTGGCCGCCGCCCGCCGCGATGTCGGTCACGTTGCCTTCGAACGGGAACAGCATCGTCAGACCCGTGCGCAGCGAGGCCAAAAGCGGCACCGGCTTGGTATACACCACCGAGGCGCGCGTTGCGCTGGTGGCGCGACCGGCCGACACGGTGTAGTTCAGCGTGTGCACGCCTTCCGTGTCGAAGGTGAAACCGCTGTCGGCGTAGCTGGCCTCCGTGCCCGCCAGGCGCGCCACTTCGACGCCATCGCGGCTGACGACGATGTCGCCCTCGGGTTCGCCCACGCGCACCCAGGACAGCGTCACCGTCTTGTTGTCCATCGACGTGCGCGCCGACAACCGGCGCAGCGCCAGGGTTTCGGACAAGGGCGTGCCGGCCATGTCGTACTGCGCGGGCGCGGGCAATGCGCCCAGGTGCGCCAGCATCGTGGGAGCCACATCGGCGGCGCTGGGCAGCGCGTACCAATTGCTGTCCCATACGCCGTCGAACGAGGCATCGTCCGCGCTGCCGCCCAGCAGCGCGGGCTGGTTCGCGGCCAGCAAGATGGTCTTGTTCTCGGACAAGGCCAGGCCATCGGCCACGCCCGTCTTGCCCAGTCCGTGGCTGGAGGCCACCACCATCAGCCAGTTTTCGTTCGGATGCGCGGCGCGGCGCTCGGCAAGCTGCTTGGCCAGCACGCCGATGGCCGCGTCCGTCTGCCGAATCACGGCGTCGTAGCTGGCGTTGAAACCGTTGTCCGACGCGGCGCGTTCCGGCGCGCCGAACTGCGCCACGACCACGTCGTAGCCTTCGGTGATGCGGTCACGCGCTTGCGAGGCGACGCAGTCGTCCACGCCCGCGCAGTCGGTCAGTGCTTGCAGATAGCCGGCGTCGCGATCGCCGCCCAGCAGGCTGGCCTGCGCCGGGGAATTGAACGCGCCCGCCAGGCGGGCCTGCGGCTGCGCCTGCTTGATGCGCTGGAACAGGGTGGCCGCCTTCATCGCCTGCCCCGCTGCGTTGGAGCGCACGCCATGCACGTCCGCCCATTGGCCCGTCAGCAGCGTTGCCCAACCCGGCGTGGCCAGCGTCGGCTGTTGCGTGACCTCGCCCGTCACGCCGCCGGTCCAGGCGCGCGTGGCAGTCAGCTGGCCCAGGTTGGCAAGCGACCGGTCGGCCACACCACGGCGCATGGCGTCGTAGGTCAGGCCGTCCACGCCGATGAACAGCACCTTGTCGGCGCGCGGCTGCGCAGGTTCGGTCACGGGCGGTTGCGTCGTTGGCGGCGGCGCGGTCGCCGCGTCATCGTCGTCATCCCCGCCGCCGCAGCCCGCCAATGCGCTGGTCGCCAGCAACATGGCGCACCATCTTCTCCAATCCATTGTTCTCATGCTTCTCTTCTCGTTTCATGAACACGGTTTACGCTGCGCACAGTGTGGCGACCGAACGTGAAAGACCCATGAAACAAAGAGCAGAAAGCTTGATCGACGAATCAGATTTCTTTTGCAAGGCGGCGGGCGCGCCGCCTTGCGCCGGCCGTCAGCGGCCTAGCTTCACCGCCGTGAGATAACCCACGGAAGCGCCCCGGCCGTTGCGGTACTTGGCCTTGACCAACGGTTCCAGCACGGGCCGCACCACGTCATGCACGTCGTTCCAATCCGCCGTGTGCTGGAAGTTGCTGGTGATGTAGGTCCAGCCGTTGATGTCGTCCACCGCATGCAGCCCCGTGGATTCCGCCGCCACCGGGCAGGACAGCAGGCGCGACAACACGCGCGTGTCCACGTTGAACGCCCACAGGAAACTGTTGACCCGGCCCATGCTGTCTTCGCCCACGAACAGCGTGCGCAGCTTTTCCGAGAATTTCAGGTTGTCCGGATTCGAGATCCGGTCGCTGCGATGACGGTTGCCCAGCGCGTCGGGGCTTGCCAGCATTGCGCCCACCAGCTCGGGCACGGCGGCCATGTCGACCGGCACCCATTCGCTGTCGATGGCTTTGCCGCCCGTGTCCACCTGCCCTGCCCTCAGGCGCAACTGATAGACCGCCCCGGCATCCGGTCCTTCGACGCGCAGGTGCGGCGACGTGCCATCGACCATCGACGTTTCGATGTGCGCCATGGCGGTGTACGCAATCTTGTCCTTGGCGTTGACCGTGGTGCCCTCCATCTTGGTGAAGGCCAGCGTGCCGCCCGCCAGCGCGGCGTAGCGATGCGTTTCAAGAAAGGCTGCGGCCTGACGGCGGCCGGGTTTCAGGCGTACCCAGTTGTCCTTGCCGTCGTAGCGGATGCGCGTGTAGGCGGGGTTCGCCGGGTCCTTCGTGCGCACGTCCATGATGTCGGCGGCGACCAGCTCGTCGGCCATTTCCTTGACCTCGGCGCTGGTGGCGTGGCCCAGCCGTATCCACGCCAGGTCGGCCGAGCCCGGTCCCACACCCGAGGTCTGATTCCAGCGCGCCACGTACAGCGTGCCCGAGGACAGGTCGGCCGGCCGGTCGGCCACGAACATGAACAGGCCGCCGTTGGTAGCGTCGTCGCCCATCAGCGCGGTGCGCTGGTCGGGCATGATCTGCACCAGCTCATGCGAGATGCGGCCCATGCAGTAGTGCTTCTTGATGCTGCCGGTGCCGTCCGCGTTCACGGTGATTTCGGGCAGGTGGCCGTAGTGATACGGATTGGCGCGGCGCGCATCGCCATACAGATGGCCGCTGAACGCGCGGAACGATGCCGAGGTGCGCGCGGTGGTGGCGTCGGGCTCGTACTCTTCGCTGGACAGATGCGTGTTCCACGGCGACAGGCTGGCTCCGCAGGTGACCCACAGGCCATGCACGGGCGCGGTGTCCACGTTGCTGTAGCGGATCAGGCGCAACTGGCCGGTTTGCAGGTCTTGCGACAGCGTCAGCACGGCGATGGGCGATGGCAGGCAGGCCCACATGTCCTTGCCCGCCCGGTTGCGCGACAGATATTCGAACTGCACCACCGCGTATACCGTGGCGCTGGGCGGGCCGGTGGCGCCATCGGCCTCGCCCACCGGCCGCGCCAGCGTCAGCAGCGACATGCCATCCGGGCAGTCCGAGTAGAACGGGCGCTCGCGGCCCGGCACCGACGTATCCATGATGGGCGCGCCATGGATATCGACGTAGCCGCCCGCCAGCACCAGCCCGCCCTTGCCATCCGGCACGCGGTCGCCCGTCATGAAGAAGGCTTCGTAGCCCAGCTGCACGCGGTGGCGCGAACCATCGGCATAGACCAGGTCCATCGCGGATTCCACGGTGGTGCGCGCCATGCCTTCCGGCTCGGACAGGCCGGGCGCGGCCATGGAGACGAACTCGGCGGACGCAAATCGGGCAGGCGGCGCGCCGGCGCCAGCACGCGAGCGCATGCCGGGGGCCGGGACATCGCTTGCGCCGTCCTCGGACGCATGCGCGTCGCGCCCGCGCAACCAAGCGGCCAGCCCCGCGCCGCCCAGCGGCAGCATCGGCGCGCCGCCCAGCAGCTTGAGCAGCCTCCGACGCGCATTGTGATCAGTATTTTTCATGTGAACGCTCCCAGGTTTCATTACCCAACAACGAACCGGCTTTGCGCACCTGAACCCGGCGCGGCGAGCGCCGGCGCGCATGCCGGAAGACGCATCGAATCCGTCAGGCAAGCCCGACGCCGCCGAGTGTAGGAGGCCGCCGACGCAGACATGGCCGGCGTTACACCTATGAAATGATTCCCGCTGGTTTCGATGCCAGTAATGAATAAGGGACCGGCGTACCGATCCCTTTGAGGCTTCTTTCTGGGGCGTTTTTTGATAAGGCGCTTTGTGATGCAGCGCCAGGTAGTGACGCGCGATATGCAGGCGCGGCGACCGCTTGACGGCCGACGCCGCGCCGCGCTTACGCGCCGATCTTCACGCCGGTCAGGTAACCCACCGCCGCGCCAAAGCCGTCCTTGTAGTTGGCCTTGACCAGCGGCTCCAGCGTCGGCCGCACCACCGCGTGCACACTGCCCCAATCGGCCGCGTGCTGGAAGTTGCTGGTGATGTAGGTCCAGCCGTTGATCTCGTCCACGGCCTGCAAGCCGGTCGATTCAGCAGCCACCGGGCAGGACAGCAGACGCGACAAGGCCTTGGTGTCGATGTTGTAGGCCCACATGAAGTTGTTGACGTGGCCGCCGCTGTCCTCGCCCACGAACAAGGTGCGCAGCTTTTCCGAGAACTTCAGGTTGTCGGGGTTGGACACGAAGTCCGCGTTGTGCGTGTTGCCCAGCGCGTCCGGCGTCGCCAGCGGCTTGCCGACCAGCTCGGCCACGGCGGCCATGTCCACCGGCACCCATTCGCTGTCGATCGCGCCGCCGTCGGTATCGGCCTGGCCACCTTGCATG
>NZ_BCTK01000009.1 GCF_001571245.1 Achromobacter piechaudii NBRC 102461
GCCGTGTCTTCCGTCGTGGTGGTGGCGTAATTGCCGGTAGCCGAATCGAAAGTCTGGCCGGGAACAGCCGGATCCACCGTCATCGGGGCATCGGGAACTGCCGTCACCGTGATACTGACCGTGGCCGTCTCATCGACCCCACCCGAGCTCACCGTGTAGGTGAAGCTGGTCGAGCCGTTGTAGTTGGCGGCCGGTGCGAAATCGATCGTGCCATCCGCCTTAAGCGTGACCATCCCGTTCGCCACCGCGACCGGCGTACCGACGACAACCGCGTTGCCATCGATGGCGGTGATCGCGTGGCCCGCGTTCTCGAAGGTATCGTTGGCGTTGACGTTGATATTGACCAGCGTGTCCTCGTTGGTCGTGACCGTGTCGTTGGCAATATCCACCACCGCGGACACCGTCACGCTGACCGTGGACAACGTGATGTTGCCGGTGCCGTCGTTGATCGCCACCACGAAGCTGTCGCTGCCGTAGTAGTCGGCGGTCGGCGTGTAGGTGTAGGCGCCGGTCGTGGCATCGACCGTCACCGAACCGTGCGCGGGCGGCGTACCCACGCTGTAGGCCAGCGGGTCGCCATCGCCATCTACTGCCGAGACCTGACCGGTAACGGCCGTGTCCTCAGTCGTGGTGGTGGCGTAGTTGCCAGTGGCGGAATCGAAGGTTTGGCCGGGGACAGCCGGGTCAACGGTCATCGGCGCGTCCGGCACGGGCGTGATGCTGACCGAAACGGTGGCCGTCTCATCGACGCCGCCCGAGCTCACCGTGTAGGTGAAGCTGGTCGAGCCGTTGTAGTTGGCGGCCGGTGCGAAGTCCAGCGTGCCGTCGGCCTTGAGCGTGACCATGCCGTTCGCAACCGCGACAGGCGTGCCAACAACAACCGCGTTGCCGTCGATGGCGGTGATCGTATGACCCGCGTTCTCGAACGTGTCGTTGGCGTTGACCGCGATGTTGACCGTCGTGTCCTCGTTGGTCGTTATCGAGTCGTTGGCGATATCCACCACGGCCGAGACCGTGACGCTGACGG
>NZ_BCTK01000010.1 GCF_001571245.1 Achromobacter piechaudii NBRC 102461
GTCGGCGTGTAGGTGTAGACGCCTGTTGTGCCATTGACCGTCACCGTGCCGTGTGCAGGCGCAGTGCCGACGCTGTAGGCCAGCGGGTCACCATCGCCATCGACTGCGGAGACCTGGCCGGTAACAGCCGTGTCTTCTGCCGTGGTAGTCGCGTAGTTGCCGGTACCCGAGTCGAAGGTCTGGCCAGGAACAGCCGGGTCCACCGTCATCGGCGCGTCCGGCACCGCCGTAATGCTGACCATCACCGTCGCGGTTTCATCGACGCCGCCTGACGTCACCGTGTAGGTGAAGCTGGTCGAGCCGTTGTAGTTCAAGGCCGGCGCGAAGTCCAAGGTCCCGTCGGTCTTGAGCGTCACCATCCCGTTCGCGACCGCGACAGGCGTACCGACGATGAGCGCATTACCGTCAATGGCGGTGATCGCATGACCTGCGTTCTCGAACGTGTCGTTGGCGTTGACGTTGATATTGACCGGCGTATCTTCGTTGGTCGTGACCGTGTCGTTGGCGATATCCACCACCGCAGAGAGCGTGACGCTGACGGTGGAGAACGTGACGTTGCCCGTGCCGTCGTCGATCGCGACTACGAAGCTA
>NZ_BCTK01000011.1 GCF_001571245.1 Achromobacter piechaudii NBRC 102461
AGTTGCCGGTGGCCGAATCGAAGGTCTGGCCGGGTACAGCCGGATCCACCGTCATCGGCGCGTCGGGGACGGGCGTGACGGTGATCGACACGGTGGCGGTTTCGTCCGCGCCGCCCGAGCTCACCGTGTAGGTGAAGCTGGTCGAACCGTTGTAGTTGGCGGTCGGCGCGAAATCGAGCGTGCCGTCGGCTTTCAGCGTGACCATGCCGTTCGCCACCGCGACCGGCGTGCCGACGACAACCGCGTTGCCGTCGATGGCGGTAATCGCATGACCCGCGTTCTCGAAGGTATCGTTGGCGTTGACGTCGATATTGACCGCCGTGTCTTCGTTGGTGGTGACCGTGTCGTTGGCGATATCCACCACCGCCGACACCGTCATGTTCACCGTGGCCTGCAAGGTGCCGCCAAAGCCATCGGAGACGGTCACGACGAAGCTGTCGCTACCGTAGTAGTCGGCCGTGGGGGTGTAGGTGTAGGTGCCCGTCGATGCATTGAGCATCACCGCACCGTGCACGGGCGCGGTGCTGACGCTATAGGTCAACGGGTTGCCGTCCGTATCCAGCGCGGAAATCAGGCCAGAGACCGCGTTGTCTTCCGTCGTAGTGTTCGTGTAGGTGTTCGTCGCCGGATCGAACCCTTGATTGCCGACGCGCGGATCGGTCAACACCGGCGGGTCGTTGACCGGCGTCACGCTGACCGACACCGTGGCGGTTTCATCGACGCCACCGGACGTCACCGTATAGGTGAAGCTGGTCGAGCCGTTGTAGTTGGCGGCCGGTGCAAAGTCCAGCGTGCCGTCGGCCTTGAGCGTCACCATTCCGTTCGCGACCGCGACAGGCGTACCGACCACGATCGCGTTGCCGTCGATGGCCGTAATCGCGTGACCCGCGTTCTCGAAGGTGTCGTTCGCATTGACGTCGATGTTGACCGTCGTATCTTCGTTGGTCGTGACCGAGTCGTTCGCGATATCCACCACCGCAGACACTGTGACTTTCACCGTGGACAGGGTGATGTTGCCCGTGCCGTCATCGATTGCCACCACGAAGCTGTCGCTGCCGTAGTAGTCCGCCGTCGGCGTGTAGGTGTAAGCGCCAGTCGAAGCATTGACCGTTACCGTGCCATGCGCCGGCGCGGTGCCCACGCTGTAGGCCAGCGGATCGCCATCGCCATCGACTGCCGAGACCTGGCCGGAAACAGCCGTGTCCTCCGTCGTGGTGGTGGCGTAGTTGCCGGTAGCAGAATCGAAGGTCTGACCCGGTACGGCCGGATCCACAGTCATCGGCGCGTCCGGCACGGGCGTGATATTGACCGAAACGGTAGCCGTCTCATCGACGCCGCCCGACGTCACCGTATAGGTGAAGCTGGTCGAGCCGTTGTAGTTGGCGGCCGGCGCGAAATCGAGCGTGCCGTCCGCCTTGAGCGTGACCATCCCGTTTGCCACCGCGGCCGGCGTGCCGACCACGACGGCGTTGCCGTCAATGGCGGTGACCGCGTGTCCGGCGTTTTCGAAGGAGTCATTGGCGTTGACGTTGATGTTGACCGTCGTGTCTTCGTTGGTCGTCACCGAGTCGTTGGCGATATCCACCACCGCAGAGACTGTCACGTTGACCGTGGACAACGTGATGTTGCCGGTGCCGTCATTGATTGCCACCACGAAGCTGTCGCTGCCGTAGTAATCCGCCGTCGGCGTGTAGGTATAAGCGCCGGTGCTGGCATTGACCGTCACCGTGCCGTGCGCAGGCGCAGTGCCCACGCTGTAGGCCAGCGGATCCCCGTCGCCATCGACTGCCGAGACCTGGCCGGTAACAGCCGTGTCCTCCGTCGTGGTGGTTGCGTAGTTGCCGGTGGCAGAATCGAAGGTCTGACCCGGGACAGCCGGATCCACGGTCATCGGCGCATCCGGCACTGGCGTGATGCTGACCGAAACGGTGGCCGTCTCATCGACCCCACCGGACGTCACCGTGTAGGTGAAGCTCGTCGAGCCGTTGTAGTTGGCGGCGGGTGCAAAATCGAGCGTGCCATCGGCTTTCAGCGTGACCATCCCGTTCGCGACTGCAACCGGCGTACCGACCACGATGGCGTTGCCGTCGATGGCGGTGATCGTGTGCCCAGCGTTCTCAAACGTGTCGTTGGCGTTGACGTTGATGTTGACCGTCGTGTCTTCGTTGGTCGTGACCGTATCGTTGGCAATATCCACCACCGCCGACACCGTCACGCTGACGG
>NZ_BCTK01000012.1 GCF_001571245.1 Achromobacter piechaudii NBRC 102461
AAAGCTGTCGCTGCCGTAGTAATCGGCGGTCGGCGTGTAGGTGTAGGCGCCAGTCGTTGCATTGACCGTTACCGTGCCATGCGCAGGCGCGGTGCCCACGCTGTAGGCCAGCGGATCACCATCGCCATCCACCGCCGAGACTTGGCCGGTCACGGCCGTGTCCTCTGTCGTGGTCGTGGCGTAGTTGCCGGTAGCGGAATCGAAGGTCTGACCCGGGACAGCCGGATCCACAGTCATCGGCGCGTCCGGCACTGGCGTGATGCTGACCGAGACGGTAGCCGTCTCATCGACCCCACCCGACGTCACCGTATAGGTGAAGCTCGTCGAACCGTTGTAGTTGGCGGCAGGTGCGAAATCCAGCGTGCCGTCTGCCTTGAGCGTGACCATGCCATTGGCCACCGATACCGGCGTGCCCACGATCACCGTATTGCCGTCGATCGCCGTGATCGTATGGCCGGCGTTTTCAAACGTGTCGTTGGCGTTGACGTTGATGTTGACCGGCGTGTCTTCGTTGATCGTCACCGAGTCGTTGGCAATATCCACCACCGCAGCCACCGTCACACTGACCGTGGACTGCGTGATGTTGCCCGTGCCGTCGTTGATGCTGATGACGAAGCTGTCGCTGTCGTAATAGTCGGCGGTCGGCGTGTAGGTGTACGCGCCAGTCGTCGCATTGACCGTCACCGTGCCGTGGCCGGCCGCCGTCGAGACGCTGTATGTCAGCGGATCGCCGTCGCCATCGGTGGCCGACACCTGGCCGTTGAAGGCCGTGTCTTCGTTGGTGCTGACGGCGTAATTGCCGGTGGCCGAATCGAAGGTCTGGCCCGGAACGCCCGGGTCGACCGTCACGGGGGCATCGGGAACGGGGATGACGGTGATCGATACGGTCGCCGTTTCCGTGGCGCCGCCCGAGGTCACGGTGTACGTGAAGCTGGTCGAGCCGTTGTAGTTCAGCGCAGGCGCGAAGTCGAGCGTGCCATCGGCCTTCAGCGTCACCATGCCGTTCGCTACCGCGACCGGCGTACCGACGACAACCGCATTGCCGTCGATGGCGGTAATCGCATGACCCGCATTCTCGAAAGTATCGTTGGCGTTGACGTTGATATTGACCGACGTGTCTTCGTTCGTCGTCACCGTATCGTTGGCAATGTCCGCCACCGCCGAGACCGTCACGCTGACGGTGGACAAAGTGATGTTGCCGGTGCCGTCATTGATCGCCACCACGAAGCTGTCGCTGCCGTAGTAGTCGGCGGTCGGGGTGTACGTGTACGCGCCCGTCGTGGCGTTGACCGTTACCGTGCCATGCGCAGGCGCGGTGCCCACGCTGTAAGCCAGCGGATCGCCGTCGCCGTCCGTCGCCAAGACCTGGCCGGTGACGGCCGTGTCTTCTGTCGTGGTGGTCGCGTAGTTGCCAGTGGCCGAATCGAAGGTCTGGCCCGGAACAGCCGGGTCCACCGTCATCGGGGCATCGGGAACCGGCGTCACCGTGATGCTGACCGTCGCCGTTTCAACCGCGCCACCAGAAGTCACCGTGTAGGTGAAGCTGGTCGAGCCGTTGTAGTTCAAGGCCGGCGCGAAGTCCAAGGTGCCGTCGGCCTTCAACGTCACCATCCCGTTCGCCACCGCGACCGGTGTACCGACCACGATAGCGTTGCCATCGATGGCGGTGATCGCATGACCCGCGTTCTCAAACGTGTCGTTGGCGTTGACGTTGATGTTGACTGGCGTGTCTTCGTTCGTCGTCACCGTGTCGTTGGCAATGTCCACCACTGCCGCCACCGTCACACTGACCGTGGACTGGATAACGTTGCCCGTGCCATCGCTGATGCTGATGACGAAGCTGTCGCTGCCGTAGTAGTCGGCGGTCGGCGTGTAGGTGTACGCGCCGGTCGTAGCGTTGACCGTCACCGTGCCATGGCCTGCTGCCGTCGAGACGCTGTACGTCAGCGGATCGTTGTCGCCATCGGTTGCCGACACCTGGCCGACGAAGGCGCTGTCTTCGTTGGTGCTGATCGCGTAATTGCCGGTGGCCGGGTTGAAGGTCTGGCCCACGACGCCGGGGTCGACCGCCACGGGCGCATCCGGCACCGGAGTCACCGTGATCGACACGGTGGCCGTCTCGGCAACGCCGCCCGAGGTCACCGTATAGGTGAAGCTGGTCGAGCCGTTGTAATTCAACGTGGGCACAAAATCCAAAGTGCCGTCTGCCTTCAGCGTCACCGTGCCGTTGGCCACCGAGACCGCCGATCCCACCACCACCGCGCCGCCATTGATGGCGGTTATGGCGTGGCCGGCGTCCTCGAACGTGTCGTTGGCGTTGACGTTGATGTTGACCGGCGTGTCTTCGTTGGTCGTCACCGAGTCATTGGCGATGTCGGCCACCGCCGTAATCGTCAGGCCGACGGTGGATTGGACCGTACCGCCGTGGCCGTCCGACACCGTCACGATGAAGCTGTCGCTGCCGTTGTAATCCGCGGCGGGCGTGTAGGTGTACACGCCCGTGGCGCTGTTGAGCGTGACCGACCCATGCGAGGCCGGCGTGGACAGGGTATAGCTCAACGTATCGTTGTCGGCGTCCGTGGCGAAGACGCGCCCGTTGAAGGCCGTGTCTTCGTTGCTGGTGACGGCGTAGTTGCCGGTGGCCGAATTGAAGGTTTGGCCGGCAACGGCCGGATCGGCGGCAACCGGCGGACGATTGCCCGGCGTGACCGCGATGCTGGCAACGGCCGCCGCGGACGAATAGCCCGAGCTGTCGGTAGCGATGAAGCTCAGTTGCCGCGTGCCGGCCGTGGCCGAGAGCAGCGCGTCACGGTAGGTTGCGCCCTGTACCAGCGTGTCCAGCGCCGAGCTGGCGATCGAGCCGCCGCCGCTGCGGGTGATGACGAAGCCCCCAGCCACGGTGTAGTTGATCAGCAGGTTCACGCCGCCCACGGTCACGCTGTTGGAGGCGCTGGCGTTCAGCGCGAAGTTCGTACCGCCCAGGTTCACGATTTCGTTGGCGCCATCCTGCACGCCGGATACTGCGATGCTCACCTGGGTGATGTCGTTGTCGCCAAAGTCCGTCACGTCGGCGGCGGCAGCCGCCACATTGACCGCCGCGCCATTGCCGATTTGGCTGGTGCTGTAGCTCAACGTTCCGTCCGCCGCGCCCACCACCGAGTTCAGGTCGATGACCGGCGCGCTGACGCTGTCGCGCCAGTCGAAATCGCGCGTGGGCGGCGCGGCGTTGCTGCCGTCGGCCGCGGTGTCCACGTCGCTGTCCGCCAGGTTGAATTTGACGACGGTGGTCGCCAGGCCTGTTCCGCTGGTCGTGACCGTGCCATCCTGCACGTCGAAACCGTCATTGGGCGAGCCGTGCTCGAAGATGTCGAGCAGGCCGTCGCCGTCCGTGTCGGTGGTGCTGGTGACGGACGTGGGTTGGCCATCGCCGCGCTCGGTCACATCGGCCTTGCCGTCGTTGTCGCTGTCGGTGTCGTACATGTCCGGCGTGCCGTCGCCGTCGGTGTCCACGGGCGTCAGGCCCACACTGGCCGCTGCCGTGGTCTTGTTGGCGCTGGTGGTGTCGGCGTCATACCGGTCGTCCAGGCCGTCATGGTCCACGTCGACCATCGCCGCGCCCTTGCCGCTGGGCGGCTTGTAACCGGCCGTGGTCTGCGCTTCGATATTGTCGGCAATGCCGTCATTGTCGCTGTCGATATCCAGACGGTCGACGATGCCGTCGCCATCGTGGTCATTCGCGGCGATCCAGGCGCTAAGCTTGTACACCTTCACGTCGTCCAGGCCCAGGTAAGCGCCCTCGCCGCCAGCCGGGCGCACGATGGAGAACACGATGACCGGTGCGTTGGTGGTGGCGGTGAAGGTGATCTCGCCCTTGGACCAGCTCTTGAAGTTGTTGCCGTTGTAGGTCAGCGTGTCGGAGTTGAAGGACACACCGTCCACCGTCACGACAAAGTACGCCTGCATGCCCACTGCGGACGTGACGCCGTAGACGCCGCCAAACACCTGCTGGAACGAAATGCGCACCACGTCGCCGACCTGAATGCCTGCCGAAGCAGGCACCACGACCTGCGAGGCTTCTTCCACGAAGCCGCTGTAGATCCCCATGAATACCTGGCCTTCTGCCGCGCCCGGCACGCCGTTCATGGAGCCGGCCCACTGGCCGGAACCCTCCAGCGAGAAGTTGCCCTTCCACGTGTCAGGCGTGTTCAGGGCCGACGTGAAACCGGTGCCGGCGACGCTGAAGTTCAGGCTGGTGTTCTCGGTGCCCGCTACACCCAGCGCGCCCTCCATGGAACCATCGATCAGCGAGGCGGGTTCGTTCTGCGATTCCAGAGTGTCCAGGATGCCGTCGTTGTCATCGTCCAGATCCCCCGCGTTGGCCACGCCATCGCCATCGGTGTCGATCGGCGTGATGGTCGCGACGGCCACGTTCGAGGCCGTGGGCGAGACAGCCGACATGGCCTGGACCGAGATCGTGCGTACTGCGGTCGAGCCGGACGTGGTGGTGAAGTAGATCTGGCCAAGGGCCAACTGGTAGGTGGCCAGCGTGGCGTTGCCCGTCAAGGTCAGCACGCCGGTGCTGGCGTTGTAGCTGGCGGTGATGCCGCTGATGGTGCCGCCCAGCGCCAGGGTGTCGGCGGCGGTGGCGCCCGCCAGCGTGACCGTCATCGACGCCAGGTTGTCGCCCTCTGGGTCGGTCACGGACACCAGCTTGCCGATCGCCACCGTGTTCTGGTCGTAGGCGATGCTGTAGTTGGAGCCGGCCGTCGAGCCGTCCAGGTCGATGCGCGGCGCATCCTGCACCTGCGTCACGGTGACCGTAACGTTGGCGGTCTCGGTCGCCCCGCCCGAAGTGACCGTGTAGGTAAACACCGTGTTGGCGGACGCCGCCGAGCCGGGGTAGTCGGCAGCCGGGGTGAAGGTCAGCGTACCGTCGGCGTTCAATACGACCGAGCCATTGGTGACGGTGACGGCCGGGCCGCCCACGGTGATGGCCGTGCCGTTGATGGCGGTCACCACGCGGCCGCTGTTCTCGAACGTATCGTTGGCCAGCACGTTGATGATGACTGGCGTTTCTTCGGCGGTGGTCGCCGTATCCGCCACGATGTCCGCAATGGCGT
The DNA here is from genome assembly GCF_001571245.1 of Achromobacter piechaudii NBRC 102461. Classification (GTDB taxonomy): domain Bacteria; phylum Pseudomonadota; class Gammaproteobacteria; order Burkholderiales; family Burkholderiaceae_B; genus Achromobacter; species Achromobacter piechaudii. Next base: position 5,121 of record NZ_BCTK01000012.1, read on the forward strand.
TGACGGTGATGGTGACCGCGCTGGTCGCACTGGAGTAGGCCGTGATGCCGCCGTTGACGCTGGCGCTGGCCGTGCCGCCGTTGGTGCCGCTGGTCTGGTCCCAGGCGCGGATCGTGATGGTCGCCGTGCCGTTGAAGTCCGCATTGGGGCGGAAGTACACGCGCGAGTTGCCGCTGTTGACGAGCAGCACCGCATTGCTGTCGGACACCGAACTCATCTGCGTCCAGCTCGTGCCGTTGTTGATCGAATACCACCACGTGCCGTTGGCCGTGTCCGCGCCCACGACGGCCACGCCCGTCAGGGCGCCGCTGTCCACGTCCGTGATCGTGCCGATGAAGTTGTTGACCGACGTGCCCACCGCGCCAGTCGGCGCAGGCGCGGGCGTGCTGGCGTTCAGGTCTTCGTTGATGGTGGACAACACGCGGGTGCCTGCCACCAGCACCGGCGCGTCGTTCACTGCCGTGACCGATACCGCCACCGTGTCGCTCAGGGCGGAGAAGGCCGTGGACGTGCCGGGGTTGACCTTGGTGCCCGCCGTGCCGGAACTCTGGTCCCAGGCCAGCAAGGTCAGCGCGTTGCCCGCGCTGCCGTTGAAGTTGGTGTTGGGCTGGAAGTAGATGCGCGAATTCGCCGTGTCGGACAAGAGCAGCGCGCTGGTTGCGCTGACTGTGCCGACCTGGTTCCAGGTCGTGCCGCCATCCAGCGTGTACCACCACGCGCCGTTGGTGGCGGTGGCAGCAGTCAGCGCAATGCCTTTGACCGCGCCCGTATCCAGATCCGTAACGCCTACCGTGTAGGCGGATATCAACTGCCCCACGGCACCGACCGGCGTGGGATCGTCCTCGCTACCCGTATAGGTCAGCGCCGGTACTGTGTTGAGTACCGGAGCGGTGTTTGCCCGCATCAGTATGGTGTCCGTCACATCCGAGTACGCGGTAGAACCTCCATGCACCGAGGCATCGCCGGTTGCGCCGTTTGTTCCGGTACTCCGATCCCAGGCCCGGATAGTCAGCGCGTTGGCCACGTTGCCGACCACGCCCACATTGGGGCGGAAGTACAGGCGCGTGGCGCTATCGGCGGCCAGCAGGCGCGACGTGGCTTCGGTCAGGGTCGATACCTGCGTCCAGGTCGTGCCGTTATCCAAGGAGTAATACAGCGTGCCGGAAGCGTTGATGGCGGTCACGGCAACACCCTTGACCGCGCCCGTGTCGACGTCGGTGACGCCGCCCACCAGGTCCGATATCAGCGAGCCAACCTGGCCGACGGGCGCGCCGTTGGTCGGCATGACCCCCGCAACGGTCAGGTTCGTGTCGGCGAGGACCGGCGCATCGTTGACCGGCGTGATCGTCAGCGTCAGGTTGGCGCTGGAGCTGCCTCCCGGCGTGGTGATCGTGTAGCGCACCAGCGGCACCACGGTGTCGTAGTTGGATGCCGGTGAGAAGGTGTAGGAGCCGTCCGCGTTCAACGTCAGGCTGCCGGTGTTGACGCCGTTGCGCATCAAGGTCGTGGCCACGCCCAGCGTGATCGGGGTGTCCGCCGTGCCGTCGGCATCGCTGTCGTAGCTGGCGGCCGTGACGCTGCCGTTGCGGTTGAAGGTGTCGTTAGCCAGCAGGCCTGCTGCTGCCGAGACCGTCAGCGTCGTGTCTTCCACGGCGATTGCGGTATCGGCCTGCGCCACCGGCGGGGCGATGCCCACGAAGTTGTCGCGCCAATCCAGGTCGGCGCTCAAGGCCTGCGCATTGCTGCCGTTGGCGAGGATGTCGCCATCGCTGTCGCTCAGGTTGAAACTCACCACGGTCGTGGCCAGGCCGCTGCCGCTGGTGTTGACCGTGCCGTCCTGCACGGCATAGCCGTCGTTGGGTGTGCCGTGTTCGAAGATGTCGAGCAGGCCGTCGCCGTCTGTATCGGTGGTGCTGGTGACGGAAGTCGGCTGGCCGTCGCCGCGTTCGGCCACATCCGGGGTGCCGTCGTTGTCGCTGTCGGAGTCGCGCACGTCCGGCGTGCCGTCGCCGTCGGAGTCGACCGGAACAAGGCCCACGCTGGCTGCTGCCGTGGTCTTGTTGACGCTGGTGGTGTCAGCGTCGTAGCGGTCGTCCAGGCCGTCATGGTCCACGTCGACCATCGCCGCGCCCTGGCCGCTGGGCGGCTTGTAGCCCGCCGTGGTCTGCGCTTCGACGTTGTCGGGGATGCCGTCGTTGTCGCTATCGAGGTCAAGACGATCAGGGATGCCGTCGCTGTCGGTGCTGCCCGGCTCGTTGATATCCAGGATGCCGTCGTTGTCGTCGTCGATGTCGGCGGCATTGGCGACGCCATCAGCATCCGTATCGATCGGAGTGATGGTCGCGACCGCCACGTTCGAAGCCGTCGGCGCGGTGCCGGAGGTGGCCTGTACGGAAATCGTGCGCGCAGCCGTCGCGCCGGAAGTGGTGGTGTAGGTGACCAGCCCCAGCGCGGTCTGATAACTGGCCAGGGTGGCGTTGCCCGTCAAGGTCAGCACGCCCGTGCCGGCGTTGTAGCTGGCGGTGATGCCGCTGACGGTGCCGTTCAACGCCAGGGTGTCGGCCGCCGTCGCGCCCGACAAGGTGATGGTCATCGACGCCAGGTTGTTGCCCTCGGGGTCGGTGACGGACACCAGGTTGCCGATCGACACCGCGCTCTGGTCGTAGGTGCCGCTGTAATTGGAGCCGGCCGTCGTGCTGTCCAGGTCGATGCGCGGTGCATCCTGCACCTGCGTCACGGTGACCGTAACGTTGGCGGTCTCGGTTACGCCGCTGGAGGTGACCGTATACGAGAAGACCGCATTGGCGGAGGCCGCCGCGCCGGGGTAGTCAGCCGCCGGGGTGAAGGTCAGCGTACCGTCTGCGTTCAATACGACCGAGCCATTGGTGACGGTGACGGCCGGGCCGCCCACGGTGATCGGCGTGCCGTTGATGGCGGTAATCGTCCGGCCGCTGTTCTCGAACGTGTCGTTGGCCAGCACGTTGATGATGACCGACGTATCTTCGGCGGTCGTCGCCGTGTCGGCCACGATGTCCGCAATGGCGCTGACCGTGATCGTGACCGCGCTCGTCGTGCCGGAGTATGCCGTGATGCCGCCGTTGACGCTCGCGTCGGCCGTGCCGCCATTCGTACCGGTGGTCTGGTCCCAGGCACGGATGGTTATGGTTGCCGTGCCGTTGTAATCCGCATTGGGGCGGAAGTACACGCGCGAGTTGGCGCTGTTGACGAGCAACACCGCGCTGCTGTCGGACACGGAACTGATCTGCGTCCAGTTGGTGCCGTTGTTGATCGAAATCCACCACGTGCCGTTGGACGTGTCGGCCCCGACGATGGCGATGCCCGTCAGCGCACCAGTGTCCACATCCGTGGTCGTGCCAATGAAGTTGTTGACGGACGTGCCCACCGCACCAACCGGCGCGGGCGCAGGAACGCTGGCGTTCAGGTCTTCGTTGATGGCCGTCAGGGTCCGGGTCGCGACCGCCAGTACCGGCGCGTCATTGACCGCTGTGACCGATACCGCCACGGTGTCGCTCGCCGTGGAGAAGGCCGTGGAGGTGCCGGGGTTGACCTTGGTGCCCGCCGTGCCGGAGCTCTGGTCCCAGGCCAGCAAGGTCAGCGCGTTACCCGCGCTGCCGTTGAAGTTAGCGTTGGGCTGGAAGTAGATGCGCGAGTTCGCGGTGTCGGACAGGAGCAGCGCGCTGGTTGCGCTGACTGTGCCCACCTGGTTCCAGGTAGTGCCGCCATCCAGCGTGTACCACCACGCGCCGTTGGTGGCGGTGGCGGCGGTCAGCGCGATGCCTTTGAGCGCGCCCGTGTCGGCGTCGGTCTGACCGGTCGTGTACGCGGAAATCAGAGTTCCCACCGCGCCGACGGGCGACGGATCATCCTCGCTACCCGTATAGGTCAGCACCGGTGCTGTGTTGAGCACCGGAGCGGTGTTTGCCCGCATCAGTATGGTGTCCGTCACATCCGAGTACGCGGTGGAACCGCCATGCACTGAGGCATCGCCAGTCGCCCCGTTCGTGCCGGTGCTCCGATCCCAGGCCCGGATGGTCAGCGCGTTGGCCACGTTGCCGACCACGCCCACATTGGGGCGGAAGTACAGGCGCGTCGCGCTATCGGCGGCCAGCAGGCGCGACGTGGCTTCGGTCAAAGTCGATACCTGCGTCCAGGTGGTGCCGTTGTCGAGCGAGTAATACAGCGTGCCGGAACTGTTGATGGCGGTCACGGCGACGCCCTTGACCGCGCCCGTGTCGACGTCGGTGACGCCGCCCACCAGGTCCGATATCAGAGAGCCAACCTGGCCGACGGGCGCGCCGTTGGTCGGCATGACCCCCGCCACGGTCAGGTTCGTGTCGACGAGGACCGGCGCATCGTTGACCGGCGTGATCGTCAGCGTCAGGTTGGCGCTGGAGCTGCCGCCCGGCGTGGTGATCGTATAGCGCACCAGCGGCACCACGGTGTCGTAATTGGATGCCGGGGTGAAGGTATAGGAGCCGTCCGCGTTCAATGTCAGGCTGCCGGTGTTGACGCCATTGCGCATCAAGGTCGTGGCCACGCCCAACGTGATTGCGGTGTCGGGTGTGCCGTCGGCATTGCTGTCGTAGCTGGCGGCCGTGATGCTGCCGTTGCGGTTGAAGGTGTCGTTGGCCAGCAGGCCGGCCGCCGCCGAGACCGTCAGCGTCGTGTCTTCCACGGCGATTGCGGTGTCAGCCTGCGCCACCGGCGGGGCGATGCCCACGAAGTTGTCGCGCCAGTCCAGGTCGGCGCTCAAGGCCTGCGCATTGCTGCCGTTGGCGAGGATGTCACCGTCGCTGTCGCTCAGGTTGAAGCTCACGACGGTCGTGGTCAGGCCGCTGCCACTGGTGTTGACGGTGCCGTCCTGCACGGCATAGCCGTCGTTGGGCGTGCCGTGTTCGAAGATGTCGAGCAGGCCGTCGCCGTCCGTGTCGGTGGTGCTGGTGACGGACGTGGGTTGTCCATCGCCGCGTTCGGCCACATCCGGGGTGCCGTCGTTGTCGCTGTCGGAGTCGCGCACGTCCGGCGTGCCATCGCCGTCGGTGTCGACCGGGATGAGGCCCACGCTGGCCGCCGCCGTGGTCTTGTTGACGCTGGTAGTGTCGGCGTCGTAGCGGTCGTCCAGGCCGTCATGGTCCACGTCCACCATCGCCGCGCCCTTGCCGCTGGGCGGCTTGTAGCCCGCCGTGGTCTGTGCTTCGACGTTGTCGGGGATGCCGTCGTTGTCGCTATCGAGGTCAAGACGATCAGGGATACCGTCGCTGTCGGTGCTGCCCGGTTCGTTGATATCGAGGATGCCGTCGTTGTCGTCATCGATGTCGGCTACGTTGGCCACGCCATCGCCATCATTGTCCAGCGGCGTGATGGTCGCAACGGCCACGTTCGAGGCGGTGGGCGCGGTACCCGAGGTGGCCTGCACGGAGATCGTGCGTGCAGCCGTCGCGCCGGAAGTGGTGGTGTAGGTGACCAGCCCAAGCGCGGCCTGGTAGTTGGCCAAGGTCGTGTTGCCAGACAGGGTCAACACGCCCGTGCCGCTGTTGTAGCTGGCGGTAATGCCGCTGACGGTGCCGTTCAACGCCAAGGTGTCGGCCGCCGTCGCGCCCGACAGGGTGATGGTCATCGACGCCAGGTTATTGCCTTCGGGGTCGGTGACGGACACCAGGTTGCCGATCGACACGCTGCTCTGGTCATAGGTGCCGCTGTAATTGGAGCCGGCCGTCGTAGTGTCCAGGTCGATACGCGGTGCATCCTGCACCTGTGTCACGGTGACCGTGACGTTGGCCGTCTCGGTCACACCGCCCGAAGTTACCGTGTACGAGAAGACTGCGTTGGCGGATGCGGCCGCGCCCGGGTAGTCAGCAGCCGGCGTGAAGGAAAGCGTACCGTCGGCGTTCAACACCACCGAGCCGTTGGTGACCGAGACGGCCGGGCCGCCCACGGTAATGGCGTTGCCGTTGATGGCGGAGATGATGCGACCGCTGTTCTCGAACGAGTCGTTGGCCAGCACGTTGATGATGACGGGCGTATCTTCGGCCGTGGTCGACGTGTCGGCCGTGATGTCCGCAATGGCGTTGACGGTGATGGTGACCGCGCTCGTCGCGCTGGAGAAGGCCGTAACGTCGCCGTTGACGCTGGCGTTGGCCGTGCCGCCGTTGGTGCCGGTGGTCTGGTCCCACGCGCGGATCGTGATGGTTGCCGTGCCGTTGTAGTCCGCATTGGGGCGGAAGTACACGCGCGAGCTGCCGCTGTTGACGAGCAATACCGCATTGCTGTCAGACACCGAACTCATCTGCGTCCAGTTGGTGCCGTTGTTGGTCGACACCCACCACGTGCCGTTGGACGTGTCCGCGCCCACGATAGCCACGCCCGTCAAGGCGCCGCTATCCGGATCCGTGGTCGAACCGATGAAGTTGTTGACCGACGTGCCCACCGCGCCCGTCGGCACGGGTGCGGGCAGGCTGGTGTTGAGGTCTTCGTTGATGGTGGACAACACGCGGGTGCCCGCCACCAGCACCGGCGCATCGTTCACCGCCGTGATCGATACCGCTACAGTGTCCGAGGCGGTCGACACCGCGCCGGTGATCGTGCTGGGATTCACCGTAGCGCCGGCGGTGCCGGCGCTCTGATCCCAGGCAAGCAGCGTCAGCGCATTGCCCGCGCTGCCGTTGAAGTCGGAATTGGGTTGGAAGTAGATGCGCGCATTCGGCGTGTCGGGCAAGAGCAGGGCGCTACTTGCACTGACCGTGCCGACCTGGTTCCAGATGTTGCCGCCATCCAGCGTGTACCACCACGTGCCGTTGCTGGCGGTGGCGGCTGTCAGCGCAATGCCTTTGAGCGCGCCCGGATCGGGGTCGGTCTGGCCGGCCGTGTATGCGGAAATCAGGGTGCCGACCGCCCCGGTCGGGAAGCCGGAATCTTCGACGCCGGTATAGGTCAGTACCAGCGCATTGTTCAGCACGGGCGGCGCCATCAGATGGCTCCAGTCCTGCGCCGAGACTGCAACGGCCTCAATAGATCCGCTCTGGCGTTCCAGCGTCCAGTCGCCACCCAGCGCCGCCGCGCCGGTGTAGTCGGTGGAGGCCGCCACGTCCGCGCCTGTGATCGTCGCCAGCGTCTGCACCGCCGCCGCGCCGTCCGCGCCTTTGCCAAAATCGCAGCCGTACAACAGCACGTCGCCGTTGGCGCTCAGGGCCGAGCCGATCTGCGCCAGTTCCGCCCGGTATTCGCCCTGCATGGAGGCCAGCGTCAGCGTCGCGGTGCCCACCTGCAAGGTGCCTTCTTCGCCGTGGCTCAGGATGTGGATGGCGTCCACATCGTGGCGGCCGTTGAGCGTATCGGCGATGAAGCGCACGCCGTCCACGCCCGGCTCGATGTAATGCACTTCGGCGCCCGCCGGCAACGACTTGGCCAGTACGTCGGCCTGATCCACGGTGCGGTCGATGAAGTAGACGTCCGTGTGCTGGGCAGCCGGCATCGCGGGCGTGGACTTGTGCTGCTCCACCGCGCCCAGCGCGGCGATCAGCTCTGCATGCGCCTGCGTTTCCGCCGCGGGCGGCACATCCGGGACGGCGTGCGCCGCCTCGTGCGCCGTCTTGGCGGCAGCGGCGTCCAGCAGGACGCGAGGTTCCAGAGCCTGGAGGAAGAGGCGCGACGTCAGCGTGCGAGCGCCGAGGGCTTGCGGGGCCTTCTTGCCAAAACGCGAAGCGGAAGATTTGTTTTTCACTGCACACCTCTCACAGAGATCGCTGAAGCGTGGCGCTTGGACGCACCCGCGGACATTCTTGCTACAACCAGAGCGGACCTTGCCGACGGCAAGGTCCCGCATTCATGCAACGCGCCGATGGCGCGCCGGGAATTTTCTTGAGCGTTCATGCGCCGGCCTCTCGCATCAACACGCTCATCACGCGCCGCACGACGCGGCTGGCCAGGCTGATGGGTTCACCGCGTATCTGCATTTCGCCGCGCACCTCGGTCAGCGGCCGGTCGTCGCGCGACGCGTCGGTCACGTTGGCGGCGACTTCAAACACCGCCTGCTCTGCGCGCAGCCTGCCTTCGAACTGGCGCGCCTGCACTTCGCCGCCGTGCGCGGAAGTCAGGATCCAGTTATCCAGGTTTTCATTGGCCGCGGCCCCGACGCGCGCGATCTGCACGGCGCGCGCGGGCATCAGGCGCTGCTCGTCCACGAATTCGCCGCTGTCGCCTTCGCGGATGCGGCGCAAGTCGTCTGCATTGACGTAACCGCGCGCCTCCAGCGCGCCCGGTGCGGCCACGATCGCCAGGCGGGTCTTCTCGTCCACCCAGCGCCCGGGCGACAGTTCCAGCGACAGTTCGACCACCACGCCATCGATGGGCGCGCGCACCGCCAGGCGGGCACGCTCGCGCTCCAGTCCGGCGGCGCGGTCGCGCTCTACCTGCACCTCGCGCACGAGCGTCAGGGATTCGGCCAGGTCCTTGCGATCAGCGGTGCGGCGATCCAGCCGTTCGTTCAGCAGCCGTTCACGTTCATAGGCGGCGGCCAGTTGCTGTTCGATTTCCGATGCGCTCAAGGCCATCAGGATCTGTCCCGCCCGCACCGTCTCGCCCTGGCGCACGCGCACTGCTTCCAGGCGCGCGGGGCGCGGAGCGAAGGCGGGCGCCTGCTCGGTGGCGGTCAACACGGCCGGGATGCGCACGGTATAGGGCAGGGGCACCAGCAGCAGCGCCACCAGCAACACCGCCACGCCCAGCGTTACGAACGCCTGCCGGCCGACTTCTTGACGACGTTTGACCCACACCTTCATCTCGCGCCAGATCGGCAGCACGATGAACCAGCCGATCTCCACGGCGAACAGGAAGATGCCAAGGATCTTGAAGAAGTAGTGATAGACCAGCAGCGCAATGCCCAGGAACAGGAAGAAGCGGTAGATCCACGTAGCGTAGGCAAAGCCGATGAGCAGCAGGCGCGTGTGGCCGTAGGTGGGCTCGGGCTGCTCGTCGCCATAGCCGAACAGCCGTTCGCGCATCCACCAGCGCGCCATCGAAAACGAACGATCCTGCAAGCCCGGGATGCCGATCAGATCGCTGAACAGGTAATAGCCGTCAAAGCGCATCAAGGGGTTGAGGTTGACCGCCAGGCTCAACACCCAGCCCGTGGTCGCCAGTGCAAACGCTACGTTGCGCCACGGGCCGTCGGGCACGAATACCCAGGCCAGCGTCGCAAACACCGCCACCAGCAATTCGACCGCCATGCCCGCGCCATCGATCAGCACGCGCTGGCGGCGCGGCAGGCGCCAGGCGTCGGTCGTGTCGGTGTACAGGATGGGGGTCATCACGACGAAGGCCACGCCCATCGTGGTCACGCGCGATCCCAGCCGCACGGCCGTATAGCCGTGGCCCAGCTCGTGCAGCGTCTTCACCAGGGCCAGGCTGGCGCCGTAGGCGATCAGCCCCGTCGCCGAGATCATGTCGGGAAACGTATGCAGGAAGGTTTCCCATTGGCGCGACACCAGGTACAGGCTGAACACGCCCAGCAGCGCCGCCAGGATCCAGAACGTGCGCGAGAAGAATGGCGTTACCCACGGCAGCGTGCGGCGCAGAAAGGCGTCGGGGCGGGCCAGCGGCACTTTGAAGAACAGATAGCTGTGCAAGAGTTTGGACGCCAGCGAACGCTTTTGTGCCGAGCGTTGCTGGCGCACGCGGGTATAGGTTTCACCGACCACCGGCGCCACCAGTTCGTGGCGTTGCAGAAAATCGATCAAGCCCAGGATCTTCTGGTCTTCGGGCGCGCGGCCCGTTTTGCGCGCCACCGCCGCGCGCAGCGCGCCGACCGTGCCCTGATGCCATTGGGCCAGCATGCCGACGGTGTCTTGATCGACGGCGAAGAAGCGATGGGCGGCCGGGTCATGGATGCGCCAGTTGCCGCCCCATTCACCGGCGCGCGTGCCTCCCTGGTCGGGAATCAGGCGCAGGTCCTGGCGCAGCGTGGGCAGCACGCGCGCGTCTAGGGCGGCTTGGGGATCCTCGACGAGCAGGGCGGTGGCGTCCATGGTGTCAAACTCCAGCCCATTGGCGCAATGCCGTGATCGGCCGGCGCAGCAGGTAATAGAACAAGGACACCGGCTCGCCATACACGCGCGCGGTGCCGCGCAGGCCCAACCGCTCGGGCGGAGCAGCGGGATCATTGACCCGCGCCAGCACGGTGTAGCTGGACACGCCCGCCGCGTCGGATTCGGCGCGGTATGCCACGCGCACGACCTGCGCATCTAGCGGATCCAGCGGCGCGGCGTCCAGGAATACGCGCACCGACGCGCCTTCGTGCAAGTTCACCGAGTCGGCCACCGGCACCTTCAACTGGTACTGCACGCGGTTGGGATCGGCGACGCGCATGATCGCTTCGCCGACGGCCACCGGACGGCCCAGCCAGTCGCGCGGATCGCCATACAACGCCACGCCATCCTGCGGCGCGCGCAGCACCGCCTTGGCGAGCATGGCGCGCGCGTAATCGCGTTCCGCCGCCGCGACGGATTCTTCACTCTGGGCGATGGCCAGTTCGCGTTTGGCGGTGGGGTCCGTGACCGCCGCCTGTTGCAGGCGCAGCACCTTGGCGCGCGCCACCTCCAGTTTCTGGATCGCCACTTCATGGTCGCTGCGCAACTGCGTGTCCACCAACTGCACGAGCGGCGTGCCGGCGGCAACCTGCGCGCCCGGCGGGACCAGGATGCGTTCGACGACAGCAGGCAGCGCCGCCGTCACGACAAACGGATCCTGCGGCGTGACTTCCACGGGCGCCAGCGTCGTCAACGGCACATGCACAAAGGCAAGCGCCGCCGCCAGCACCGCCACCAGCGCGACCAGCTTCGTGCGATGGCGGCGCAGTCCTGGAACGGGACGGGCCCGGCCCGCGATGGCGCTCAGGCCGTGGGCATAAGCGCCAGCCAGGCGGCCCGCCAGACGCATGTGCGCCTCTTCCCAGGGCTGGTCACGCGCCAGCAACCAGCCCGCGCGCGGCGCCTGGCCCACATCCGCCAAGGGCACCCACATCAGCGAGGTCAGGACCGCGTCGGCCGAACAGGGATCGGCCGGGTCGGCATAGATATGCGCATCGAAGGCGCGCACCGCAAGCGGATCGGGCGCGTCCTTGCTGGGGCGACACATGGCATGCACCATGTTTTCGTACCAGCGCACCAGCGGCGCATCGCGATTCACGCTGGCCAGCCCGGAGATGGCCGCCACACGCAAGCGGCCACCGGCCACGCCATCGAACACCAGCGCCTGGCCAAAGGGCAGCAAGGCGATGGGCTCGTTGGCCAGGTGCTGCCACAACGCTTCGCGCGTGGTGCAACGGCGCAATTCCCCTTCCAGGCGGATCAGCTGCGCGCCCGTGGTGTTTTGCGGATCGGCCTGCGCCACCGACGGCGCATTCGCGGCGGGACGGGGCCGCGCGGCTTCACCTGCCGCCGCCGGTTCTGCCGGCCCACTACGAGAACTCGCCACATGAAGGGCCATGAGAACCACTCCTTACCGAAACCGCAATCGCCGGGGCGTCAGCGCGGCGATATCGCCATGCGTCCGCGTCCCGACATCCACATCACCGCGCCGGGCCGTTCAAGGGCCGATCAACGGTCTTGGAAATACTGAACAGGGGCGAGGCCGTTGACGATCCCACGCGCATGGACGTCATCGACGCGCCATCGACTGACGCCGACGGGATGGGCGTGACGGCGGGCGGCTGTCCTTCGCTGCCGGTCGGCACGCGATAGATCGCCTGCACAGGCGTCTTCGCCATCGCGCCAGGCTCGGGCGTGGAGGCCAGCGGGCTGGCGGCCGGCGCGGCGGCCAGACCTTCCAGCGTGGCGCGGCCGCTCATGCCTGGCCGCACGCTTGCAGGCGCCTTGTCCACGCGCGCCACCACCTTGATCGTCTGGCTGACCGCGTCCACGGCGGCGGACACGCGCGTCACCTTGGCGGGCAGCACGTCGCCGGTCTCATCGACGATGAAGTCCAGGCTGGAGCCTTCCTTCAACCACGCGAGCCACTTGGACGGCACCACCATGTGCAATTCCAAGGGGCCGTCGCTGACGATCGAGATCAGCTTTTCGTTGGGCGGCGGCGTTTCGTCCAGGCGCGCCAGCGTTTCCACCACGGCGCCGGCATACGGCGCCACGACCTTGCAATCGACCATGCGCTGCTGGATGGCGTCGGCCTGCGCCTGGCGCTCTTGCTGCTTGAAGCGAGCGATGTCGGCGTCGGCGCGGCCCGTGGCCGCCATGCGCAGCAGTTCCGACTGCACCTTCGCGTTGCGCGCTTCGGCAGCAGCCCCGGCGCGCGCGGCGCGCAGCTCGGCTTCCATGCGACGGCAATCGAAAGCGACCAGCACGTCGCCCTGCTTGAAACGTTCGCCTTCGCGCAGCGGCATGCTCAGGATTTTTTCCGAGACGGACGATGACAGCGTGGCCTCGGCCGTGGCGCGCAGCACGCCGCGAGCCGTGCCGCCGTCCGCGGGCGGATCGGCGCCCCAGGCCGTGGCGCAGGCCAGCAACAGCGGCGTCAGCCAGACACGGCGGGTCCAGCCCGCCCGAAGCGCAAGACTTGTTTGCTTGTTCATGATGGATCCCGCCAGGGTGGGTTAGCGTGTGGGCGCGACGGCTGCCATGCGGGCGTCCGTCTCGTTGCTGGCAAAGCCGCTGCGCGCCGTCCACATGTCGCGCAGCTTGGTCGCCAGTGTGGACACCGGATCGGAGGTGCTCATCGTCGTATCGACCGGGTCGATGCCGAGCGAGGAGAAGACGTTGGCATAGGCGTTTTGCAGATCCGCCAGCGCCAGGTCGTAGCGCACGCGCGCGACCAGGGTGTTCATCTGCTCTCTGATCAAGGTCTGCCGGCTGAGTTTCTCCGCCTTGTAGCCCGAATCGATCTGCCCTTCGATGCGCGTCTGCACGTCATAGAAGCGCTGCGCCGTGTCCAGCTCGTCCTGGCGCAACGCGTAACGCGCGCGGCTGACTTCGACCTGCGTGGCCACGGCGGTGGTCAGCGCCAGTTGGCGCTGGTCCAGCAGATCGCCCTCGGCCTTGATCTGCGCCTTTTCGGCGGGCAGGCGGAAAACGTTCAGCAGGTTCCAGCTGGCGACCGCGCCCCAACCGATCCAGTTGCTGTTGTAGAGCAGGTCATTGGTGCTGGCGTTCAGTCCGCCAAACAACTTCAGGCTGGGCAGCGCGCGCAGCAAGGCGGCGGTGTTTTCCTGATCGTTGGCGCGCAACTGATACGCCACTTCGCGCAGCTCAGGCCGGTTCTCGATAGCCACTTGCAGCCACGCGGCCGGATCATCTGCGATGCCGGGCAGCACCAGCGGCTTGTTGTTCTCTATGGCTGGCGGCATGGCGATGGTGTATTGCGTGTTGGGCGGCAGATTCATCAAGGCCGCCAACTGCTGCTTGGCCACGCCCAGCTCACGTCCCAGCGCCTGCACGTCGCGGCGGATGCCGAGCATTTCGCGTTGATAGCTCAAGGGTGCAAGCGGCGCGGTCAGGCCTTGCTTGTCCTGCTCGGCGGCCAGGTCCAGCGCGGTCTGCGTGGCCGCCTCCAGCTCGCGGATCTTGCCCAGCAGCCGCTCGGCGCTTACGGCGCGCCAATAGGCGGTGCGCACGTCTTCGATCAACCGGTTCATGACCTTGCGCTTACGCTCTTCGGCCATGTTGATCTGATCGGCCGCTTGTTTGGCGCGCACGTACGACAGGCCGAAATCCAGCACGTCCCAACTGAGCTGCAAGCTGCTTTGCAGCACGTTCTTGTCGGACGAGGTGGAAGGCTCCAAAGACTGCTGCCCGGTCAGCAGCGATTGGCTCGTGCCGCCCGAATAATTGTTGCGGCCGGAGTAGTCCAGCGACGCCACGAACTTGGGCAGCATGTCGTAGCGCTTGACGTCCAGCTGACGCTGCGCGAGCGCCACGCCCATCATTTCAACGCGCACATCCAGGTTGTATTTGATGGCGCGGGCCATGGCTTCATACAGATCCACCGGAGCCGTGATGGGTTCCTGCTCGGCCGTCGATCGGGCAATCAGGTCCGTGGCGCGGTCGCGGTTCTCTGCGGCTTCGAACTGCTTGGGCTGAATGGAACAGCCGGCCAGCAATGCCGCCGACACGCAAGCGGCCATGGCGCTCAACCGGACTTTGCTGTCTATCCTGGGCCGGCGGGTGCCGCCGATGCAGTGTCTTACGATGGTGCTCATGTTCTTACCCTTGTCGCGCACGATCGCGTGCGTCCCTGACTGAATCCGCCTGGGTCACGGCAACCTGATCGCCGTGTCCACTCGCCTGGTTGAACTTCCCGATCCGTAAAAATCACTCGTATGGAATCGCCTCGGAAACATCTGCACGAGCGGCCCATAGCTGTAAATACGAACGGCGACTGCAACCGGTTACGGCCTCAATAGTTAAGGACGGTAAATTAAGGAAATAACTTTGAGGGAATCGCCACGGTTTCCCGCTTGATCGCTACGTTCGGGAAATTAAGACAGTCGAAGAACGCAACAAGACAACGCCCTCACGCAACAATCTTGCGATGTTGGGCAGTGCATCAGGGAAGAAAACGGCGCATGCCGCTCGCACTTGACCGGCCGGTCACGCGTCGGAAATCAACGCATCGTGTCGAGCGTCTTCGGCAATGGCTTCGTTGAATTCATGATCGTGCAGGCGCAGGATCATCGAACGGCGGGGTCGGCCACGCGAGGTGGCCAAGCCGGACACGAGCGAGAATGGCGCCTTCGCCAAGGTCCAGCGCACCAGCTTGGAACGCTTGTCCAGGCGCGCATTGCAGCGGTCGACGGCGGCCTGGATTTCGTCGTCGGACACGCTGGTCCCGATCAGCCACAACACCGCGCAGCAGCCGACACGCGGCTTGAGAAACACGACAGCCCGCACGAATAGCGACGTGTCCATCAACGCCCGCTCGGCGTTCGCCTGGACGGGGCCGATGCTGGAGGCCGAGACGATGGACGTGCCCGCGCGGTCCAGCAGCGTGACGTATCCGTCGGCGTCGATCTCGCCGTGCCGGCCCGTATCCAGCCACTGGCCGACGTAGGGTTCCTCATCGACATAGCCCAGGAACCCGGAGCCCGCGATCTCAAGGTCTCCGCCTGCGGACACGCGCATCCGCAGGTGCGGCAAGGTCTTGCCGGCCGAGCCGCCGTGGCGTACGCCGTCGGTGTTCATCGCAACGACCGAGCCGGCCTGCGGCACGGCGAACGTGGGCACCACGGGCAGGCCCGCCGCCTCGAACAGGCGACGCAGGCCCAGTTCCTGCACCGGACCATCGACCAGCGCGCAACGCAGGGTTACGGGCGCGCGGGCGCGGCGGTCCTGTAGAAAAGTGGCGTAGTCCACCAGCGCCTGCGGCGTGGCCAAAAAGCTTTGCGCGCCGTGGTGTTCGAGCTCGTCGTGCAGGACCAGCGGGTCGACGCCCATCGCGTCCAGTCCAAGATGGCAGGCTGGCAAGGCGACGCAGCTTGCTCCCGAGATCAAACTTGCATAGACCCCGGTCACGCACTCTTGCAACGTTGCCAGCGGCCGCGTCATCAGGTGCCGCTTGATGCCCCGGTCGGCCAGCACATCGGCCACTGAACGGGCGGCCGACAGCAGCGCCGGCGCGCTCAGGCAGATGCCCTTGCCGATGTTGTCGCTGTCCGTGTCGAACACGATCTTCGCGGTGCCCGGGGGCAACGTGCGCGGCGGTGGCTCGGCCTGGCGGATGAACACGCCATCGCCGCCCGGCAAGGAGACCGCTTGCAGCAGCCCAAGTCGGACCAGGCGCGCCGCCATGACGCTGGGCGCGATCACCGTATCGACGGCGCATCGCTCCAGCACGCGCGTCAACACGCGATCCGTCGCAAGCAGCGGCAAGGGCACGTGCGCCACCTCGGCCATCAGCGCCGCCACATCATCGACGACGGTCCAGGGCGAATTGTCCTGCATGGTCAGCAGCACCTTGACCGATAAGTTCTTGTATAGGGCGCTGCGCTCCTGCACCTGGGTGCAGAACGCACCGTAAGACAGCGTCGCCCGTCCCCCAATCACCGCGGGCCGATAGGTGCTTGCCGCAAGTCGGGTCAATACATCGAACAATTCTTGGGCGGTCATGGGAAGCTCGCTAGCGCCGGCATGTCTTCTTATTCGACGGGACGAGCCGTTTCGTTACCGAGCCTGCAAACAACAACGGACCCGAGAGGGTCCGTGATGACATGGGCGAGGTGCGCCTCGCGCTTACCAGCGCAGTATGCGGGGCCCCAGCAGCATGCCAAGCAAGCCACTCAATGCGATTCCCAACGTGTACCAAATGGCCACGAATAGCGGTGAATCATCAGGGCCGACAATGCAATAACCCAGGGCGCCTTGCGCGCCGGCGAAGATCCCGGCGGCAAAGCCAGCCAGCCGCAGCCGGGTGGGCGCCATCGAACGCAACATCCACAACGCGGCCGCCAATGCGGGCAAGGAGAACAGCAGGATCGACAAGGAGCACATCAACCAGGTGTGGCCCCGCAGCAGGTCGTCGTATTGATCGGAGGATGCAGCCGTCAGGTCGGAAACACCGAATCCCGCCATTACCAACACTACGAGCAGCAAGCCCCACAGGGATGCTCTGACATCGGATAGCGGCCGAGCCAATTGCTTGAGCAGGACCCAGCCAAAGGTCAGCACCGACATCGCGTAGACCAGCTTGGACCAACGCACGAACGAGGGCAGCGAGCCGGACGCCATGCCGTTGGCGACGAGGCCCATGCCCAGGCTGGCGGCCAGCCCGGCGAGCAAGGCGGCGCGGAACTTCAAGGACATATTGAATGCCGGCGCGGGGCCGGCGCCGGTGGCGAGAAAATCGATGAAGTCCTCTGTTTTCACTATATGACCACCTTCACGAGCAGGCTCAATTTTTTTAATCCGCGATGCACCTGAACCCTGATGGCGCCCTCGGTCATTCCACTCCGCGTGGCCGCTTCCGCCACGCTCAATCCTTCCAGCTTCGTCAATTCAATGGCCCGTCGCTGCGCGTCCGGTAATACTGCCAACAGGCGGGCCAGATCTACATGCGATGACGTTTCCTCAGGCTCGCCTGCAAGAAGCAATTCATCGATGTCATCAATCGAATCGTTAAGGGCACCATAGCGCCGATTTCTACGCCAAAAGTCAATCAGCTTGTGACGAGAGATTGCATACACCCATGCTGACAGCGGCTGGGCCGGGTCATAGCTGGCGCGTTGCAGGTGCAAGGCCAGCAAGCATTCCTGGACCAGGTCTTCGACATCGTCCTGCCAACCGCCCATGCGCCGACGCAGATAGGCGCGAAGCAGCCTTGCGATACGGCCCAATACGTCCCGATAGGCGCCCTCATCCCCCGCCTGGGCCTGTAGCCACAGCGCCCTGAGTTCGGATTCCACGGTACCCAGACGGGCGGAAAATTCTCTTGGCATGTCGTTCGCCATTCAGGTCAGCGGCCTTGCCGCAAAGACAGCATCTCGGGGGCTGAACCTTGCTGCGGAGTATACGCGTGGGAAAACACACAGATACATAAATTTTCGGGATACCTATAACCGATTGTTGCGGGCCTGCCGACGCTCGCAAATGTACGTCCAAATCAAATGCAAATTAACGTCAAGGCTGCAACAAGCGAGCCTTTCGATGCGAATTAGTTAGAGCGCGTTCACCTGTTTTCGCACAGTGGTTCAACGTGTCCGGATGGTCACCCCGCGCATGCCGGTCGGCGGTTCAAGAATTTCATTGCTTCGTCTCTCCGCCGCGTTCGTTGCTCTTCTTTTTCGTTGGCTCCATGACAATATCTCACCGGTTTATGCGCCCTTGCCTGCCGTACTTCTTATTGCTTGTGCTGGCAGGCGCTGTGCTGGGCGTTGCCGTGGGCGCATACAGCCCCGCGCCGCGCGCGCTTTTCAGCGAAGCAGCCATGCATCCCGCAGGCGATATCGTGGTGCCCGCGCTGGCGGGCGCGTTTGGCGGCATGCTGCTCAGTCTGCTGCTGTACCGCTGGTCCAGCGGTGCGCCCGGCGTGCGACGCCGGATCAAGCGCGCTATGCGGCGTGGCCATATCCACGTCGTGTACCAACCCCTGGTGGACATGTCATCGGGCCGTACGGTCGGGGTCGAGGCGCTGGCGCGCTGGACGCATGAGACCTGGGGCGCGGTCCCGCCCGAAACGTTTTTTGCGTGGGCCGAAGCGACCGGCCTGGGACGCGCGCTGACCCGGCACATCGTGCGCGCCACCTTGACCGACCTGCAAGCCGCGCTGCGCGAAGCGGGCGGATTCTATTGCAGCATCAACGTGACGCCCCGCGATATCGAGGATCTGTCCTTCGCCGATTTCATGCAGGAGATCACGCGCGAATTCGGCGTGTCTCCCGACAGGATCGTGCTTGAGATCACCGAGTCGCTGGCGTTCGTGGTGGATGATCCGCGCACGCTGATCGCGCGCTACCTGCAAGCGGGCTTTCGCGTGGTCATCGACGACTTCGGCACCGGCTACGCCAACCTGAGCAACCTGCTTACGTGGGGCGTCAGCGGCCTGAAGCTGGACCGCTCGATGATCCGCTGGGTCAGCGCGAACGATTGGGCGGCCACCGTGCTGGACTCGGTCTTCGACATGACGCGACGCTTGAATATCTACGTCATCGTCGAAGGCATCGAGACCGAAGAGCAGGCGCGCTATGTCTTGCAGCGCGCACCCGAAGCGACCGGTCAGGGCTGGCTGTATGGGCGCCCGTGCCGCGCGGAACTGCTGCCCGCGCTGGCCCCTCGCGCAAGCCTCGCCCCCGCCGCCGCGCCGTTGGTGGCCGGCTTCTGTCCGGCGGCGCTTGCCGCCGCTGCGAATCATCGCGCATCCACGGGCCAGATCGCCGGATCGGCATAGGCCGTGCCTCTTCATCGCGCGCCGCGCGCGCTGCTAGACTGCTTGCTGCCCTTTCAGATCGATCAATTCTTCAGGCAGCCCTTCATGCGCTTTATCGACACCGACCAAACCCGCGCCGCTCTGTCCTTCGAGGCCGTCATCGACGCCTTGCGCGCGGCTTTCCGCGAGGGCGCCACCGTCCCCGCGCGCCACGTCCACGCGATCCAATCCGGCACGGCCCACGGCACGACGCTGATCATGCCGGCCTGGAGCGATCGCGGTTACTTCGGCGTGAAGATCATCAACATCTTTCCCGACAACACGCATCTGGGCTTGCCGGGGTTGCACGCCACCTACAACCTTTACAGCGCCACGACCGGCGTACCCGTCGCCCAGGTGGACGGCGACGTCATCACCGTTTTCCGCACGGCGGGCGCGGCAGCGCTGGGCGCCGACTATCTGGCCAGGAAGGACGCCAGCAACTTGCTGATCGTCGGTTCCGGCCGCATCGCGGGTCTGGTGGCCCAAGCCATGCGGCAAGTGCGGCCGATCCAGCGCGTGGTGGTGTGGAACGTGCGCGAGGCCGGCGCCCAGGCACTGGCGGCAAGCCTGCGTGAACAAGGCTTCGACGCCGAAGCCACGACCGACCTGGAAGCCGCCGCGCGCCAGGCCGACATCATCAGCTGCGCCACGCTATCGACCGTGCCCTTGATACGCGGAGAATGGCTGCGGCCGGGCGTCCACCTGGACCTGATCGGCAGCTTCAAACCCGAGATGCGCGAGACGGACCCGGCCTGCTTTGACGGTGCGACCGTCTACGTGGATACCGACGAAGCGCCCACCAAGTCCGGCGACCTGCTGGCCGCCTTCGAGGCCGGCGTGCTGACGCGCGAGGCCATCCAGGGCGACCTGCATCAATTGACCACAGGCCAGCGCCCGGGGCGACGCAACGATGAAGAGATCACGGTATTCAAGGCCGTGGGCAGCGCGCTGGAAGACTTGACGCTGGCGACGCTGGTGTACGAAGCGGCAAGCGCCTGACGCGTTGCCGCCTCGCTTTTGAGTTCAGCCGCCGCCCAACTCCACCGGCAGATGTTCGCGCATGATCTCGATGAATCGACGCAAACGCGCCGGCTGGAAGCGCGACGGTGCGTACACGAGGAACACCGGCAGCGGATCCGCGCGCCATTCGGGCGCCACGTGTACCAGCCGGCCAGCGGCCAGATCCTCTTGCATGGCCCAGGCCGAACCCAGCCCCACGCCCAGGCCCAGCACGGCGGCCTTGCGCAAGGCTTGCAGGCCGTCGGTCGACAGACGCGGCTGGATACCGAAGCGCTCCGTGTCGCCCGTCGCGCAATGCGTCAGGCTGACCTCGGTGCGATAGAACGTGCGCAGCGCCAGCCAGGGCAGGCGCGCCAGCTCTTCGGGGTGCTGCGGCACGGGTGCGCCCTGCAACAGCTCGGGTGACGCAATCACGATGCGGGGCACGACGCCCAGCTTGATCGCGATCACGGACGGGTCGGTCACCGCGCCGACGCGGATGGCGCAATCGACGTTCTCGGCGATCAGGTCGGGCATGCGGTCATGCAGCAGCCACTCGACGCGCATGTTCGGATACTTCCGCAGATAGCAGGCAAGCGGCAGGACGAACTGATCCTGGCCGAACGCGTGCGGCGCCACCACCCGCAACGTCCCGATGGGCTCGTCGCCCGCGCCGCGCACCTCGCTTTCGAACGATTGCCAGGTGGCGATCAGATCCTTGGCGCGCTCATAACAGCGCTGGCCGTCTTCGGTCAGCCGGATGGCGTGCGTGGATCGCTGCAAGAGCCGCACCCCCATCGTGCGCTCAAGCAATTGCAGGCGGCGGCTGACGGTGGGTTGCGTGCCGCCCAGTTGCGCGGCGGCGGCCGACAGGCTGCCTGCCTCGACGATGCGCACGAACGTTTCGATCAGCAGCAGGCGGTCGGTGGCGGCAGCGGTGGCGGCGGCGGAGGTGCGGGCTGAGGTGGTCATACGCCAATCGTATAACCGATGTACCCGCAAGTCGGCTACCAAAAGAGGGGGCCGGCGCACAGAATCTGCTCCGTACAAGATCTTTCGGACACCCCATCATGTCATCCCACACTTCCACCACCGCCTTGTCGCGCGGCCTCGTCTTTCTTCTGGCGATAGGCGCCGGCCTGTCCGTCGCCTCCCTGTATTACAGCCAGCCGATGCTGGGCGTGCTGGGCGCGGACATCCACGCCAGCGCCGAAACGCTGGGCTGGATTCCCACCCTGACGCAGCTGGGCTATGCCTTCGGGATCCTGATGCTGGCCCCGCTGGGCGACCGCCATGACAGAAAGCGCATCATCCTCATCAAGGCTGCCGTTCTGAGTCTGGCGCTGCTGGCCGCTGCCGTCGCGCCGTCCATCGGCGTGCTGCTGGCCGCCAGTTTCGTGGTGGGCCTGTCAGCCACGCTGGCGCAGGACATCGTGCCCGCCGCCGCGCACCTGGCGCCCGTCGAGCAACGCGGCAAGATCGTCGGCACGGTCATGACCGGCCTGTTGCTGGGCATCCTGTTGTCGCGCGTGGTCAGCGGTTTCGTGGCCGAGCAATTTGGCTGGCGCGCCATGTTCGTGGCCGCCGCCGTCACCATCGTGGCGCTGGGCGCTGCGCTGTGGCGCGGCCTGCCGCGCTTCGTGCCGACCGCGCAACTGTCCTACGCCGCGCTGCTGGGTTCGCTGGCGACGCTGTGGCGCCAACACCCCAGCCTGCGCCGCGCCGCCACCGCGCAGGGCCTGCTGTCGCTGGGTTTCAGCGCGTTCTGGTCGACCCTGGCGGTGATGCTGCATGGCGCCCCCTTCCATCTGGGCGCAGGCGCGGCCGGGGCGTTCGGCCTGGCCGGCGCGGCGGGTGCGTTGGCCGCGCCGCTGGCCGGCCGCGTGGCCGACACGCGTGGCCCCCTGGCGGTGGCCAGCCTGGGCGCGGGACTGACGATGGTGTCGTTCGCCGCCATGATCTTCCTGCCCTTTCTGTCGCCGCATGCCGCGCTCTGGTTAATCGGGGGCAGCGCCATCGGCTTCGACCTGGGCATCCAGACCTCGCTGATCGCGCATCAAAGCATCGTCTATGGCATTGACCCGGCCGCCCGCAGCCGCCTGAACGCCATCCTGATGACGGGTGTGTTCGTCGGCATGGCAGCTGGCGGCGCACTGGGCAGCCTGGCGTTGGCGCACTGGGGCTGGACCGGCGTGACGCTGGTGGCGGCAGGCGCGGCGGCGCTGGCGCTGGGCCTGCGGGTGTGGCCCGCGTCCGGCAGCCGTGCGGTTATTGCGGCGCGTTGATCTCGTCCGCCGTGATGATCTCGGCGACCAGCACCTGCGCGGGGCCGTCCAGGAAATACTCTTCCCGGGCGGGCTCGCGCAGCTTCATATAGGCGTTCTCGCCAATCTGCATGGTGTGCCCGGCGGCCAGTTCCGCGCCGCTCTCCAGCATGTATCCCATGATGTTGTTGAACATGTTCGAGTAATACTCGCCTTCATCATGGCTGCGGGCCAGCGCCGCGAAGTCGGGCAAGCCGAACACGTCGGCGCCATAGGTGCGCATCCACACCCCGTCCACGCCATCGACTTCATACTTCACAAAGCCGCAATACAGCATGTTCAGCGGCAGCGCGCGCAGCAGTTCCAGGCTTTCCTCGCCCAGCGACTCGGCATCGAATACGCCGGCCGGCAGCGACGTGTGCGCGTGCTCGTTCAACACGGCCATCGCGCCAAATCCCGTCAACGCGCCCGCCACGGCGGCCAGCGCGACGTACTGCTCCAGCGGGTCGGTGGCCTCGCCCCCGTAGTACAGGATGATGTGGCTGGTGTGCGCGCGCACTTCGTCCTTGACCGTCGCCGGGTAATGCGACGTCGCCACGCACACTTCCAGCGAATCCTTCGGGTAAGGCGCGTTAAAGCCCACGAGCCGCACTACATGTTCACCCCAGCCTGCCAGGCCCAGCACCTCTTGCATGTCGGGCGCGATTTCAGCGCGCGCCTCGCTCATCGAGGGATGGTAGGCGCGCAGCGCATCGGTGAAGCCGTCCTCATCGAGCGCCAGAGGCTGCGCGAACAGCACTTGCAGGCTCAGCGGGTTTTCGATGTCGGGATTGGCTGCCAGCGCGCGCGCGTCGGTGGACTCTTCCTTGCGGCCGAAGAAGCGGGAGAAGATGCTCATGGGAATAAGGGCGATCAAGAATCAAAACGGGGGCAGTATAAGGTTGCCCCCGGCGCGACTGACGACGATGTCTCCATTGGACACATCTCTCACCGAGCTACTCCTCGAATCCTTGCGGCCCGACGTGTTCCACCAGGTAGTCGATGAACGATTTGATGCGCGACGAGATCGCGGTGTTGCGGTAGTACACCGCGTTGATCGGCTGTTTGACGTCCTGGGTCTGCCGGACCAGCACCTGATGCAACGTGCCCGACCTGCGGTCGCCGCGCGTCATGAAGTCCGACAGGCAGACGATGCCGCCATCGTTCAGCGCCAACTGCCGCAGCGTCTCGCCACTGTGCGCGCGCACGCCGGGCTTGACGTGCAGGGCCTGGCCGTCGGCATCGAGCAGCGGCCATTCGTTCAGCGATTCCAGCTGGCTGAATCCCAGCAGCGTGTGCCGCGCCAGGTCCGCCACCCGCTTGGGCACGCCATGTTGCGCCAGGTAGGCCGGACTGGCCAGCACGCGCACGCGGCTATGGCCCACCGGCACCGCGTGCAGCGACGAATCCTTCAGCCGTCCGATGCGGATGGCGAGGTCTGTCCGACGCTCCAGCAGATCGATATTGCCTTCGTTGCTGTTCAGTTCCAGTTCGACCTGCGGGTAGCGTTTGCGATAGCCGGGCACGAGCGGCGCGATCACGTGCAGCATGAATGGCGAGGCCGCGTCCACGCGCAGCAACCCTGCGGGCTGATTGCGCCGCACGTTCATCAGGTCTTCGGTTTCTTCGACCGCCGCCACGATGCGGCGCACTTGCTCAAGATAGGCGCGGCCTTCTTCGGTCAGCGCCAGCCTGCGCGTGGTCCGGCGCATCAAGGTGGTTTGCAGCTTTTCTTCCAGCCGGCTCATCGTGCGGCTGGTGGCGGAGATGGTCTGGCCCAGCACGTCGGCGGCAGCGGTGATGGAACCGCTGTCCACCACGGCGATAAAGACCTGCATTTCGTCGAGTGTGGTTTTCATATTTGACGTTATATCAAAAGTATTTCGCCGATATAGGGCTTTTTTAGCAAGTATCCGGCGGGCACACTGACTGCATTCCCGGGCCATTGCCGCCCGGTTCTTCATCCCGCTTTCGGAGTTTTACATGAGCATTCCCCGTTTTGGCGTCGGCACGTTCCGGCTGCAAGACCAGGTCGTCATCGATTCGGTGCGCAACGCGCTGGAACTGGGCTACCGCGCCATCGACACCGCACAAATTTACGAGAACGAGGCACAAGTCGGCCAGGCCATCGCCGAATCGGGCGTGCCGCGCGACGAGTTGTTCATCACCACCAAGATCTGGGTGCCCAACTATGGCCGCGAGAAGCTCGCGCCCAGCCTCAGGGACAGCCTGGCCAAGCTGCGCACCGACTACGTGGACCTGACGTTGATCCACTGGCCCGCGCCGGACAACGGCGTGTCCGTCGATGAATTCATGACTGCACTGGCCGACGCGCGCGAACAAGGCCTGACGCGCCAGATCGGCATTTCGAACTTTCCCATCGCGCAGACCCGGGCCGCGATCGCCGCCGTGGGCCGCGACGCCATCGCCACCAACCAGATCGAACTGAGCCCGTATCTGCAAAACGCCGCGCTGACCGCCTTCCTGAAGGAACAGGGCATCCACGTCACGTCCTACATGACGCTGGCGTATGGCCGGGTGCTCAAGGACCCGGTGATCCAGCAGATCGCCGCGCGCCATCAGGCCACGCCCGCGCAGGTAGCGCTGGCCTGGGCGATGCAGCTGGGCTATTCCGTGATTCCGTCATCGACGCGGCGCGAAAACCTGGCCAGCAATCTGTTGGCCCAGCAGCTGCGCCTGAGCGACGAGGACATGGCGCAGATCGCGGCGCTGGAAAGAAATGGCCGCGAAGTCAGCCCGGAAGGACTGGCCGCGGCCTGGGATTGAAGACGCGCCGCTTATTGCGTGTCGTATCGCGGTGAACGCGGCCCGTACAGGATGCCGCCGGGCTGGCCGGCACTGAGCAGCATGTTGTTCGTCATGCCGGCGACGCCGTAGCTGCGATCGGACAGCGTGTTGACGATCTGGTCCACCACGGCCTGGACCAGCATGCCGATCAGCCCACCGCTGCTGTTGCTGGCCTGCACCACCTGCTTGGAGCCGGTCCACAGCTTGGCGCCGTTGCGCAGGTCGATCAGTTCGGCGTCGATCGCCACCGTGACGTTGCTGGACAGCACGGCATAGCTCGATCCGTACTGTTTGACCGTCATATACAACGCGGCGTCGGCGCCGAAGATCTCACGCAGCTTGGCGCCCGGCAAGCCGTGGATCTCGTCCGGGGAATTCAAGCCGTTCTGCCTGAAGGTTTCGTCCATGACGCCGACGGGAATCACGTAGTAGCCGGACTCTGCCAGCGGCCGCGTGGCCTGCGACAACACGGCCGCCGTGGCCGCCACATCCACGGACGTGTTCAGCGGCGGCAGCACCAGGATCGACGCGGGCTTGCTTTCGCGGAACGCGGTGTAGTCCACATGCTGCTGCGGCGCGACGCAACCTGCCAGCATGGCGACGGCGGCCAGCAGGCCGGTGCGGAACAATCGAGTCTTCATCACGATCCTTTCTTCTCGGCGGCAGCGTCGACGGACGCCGGGGACGGGGCGGCGGGCGCGTTGGCCGCCTGCGGCTGCGCGGCCGTGGCCAGCGCGGGCTTGCCGACGTTGCGCATCAGAAAGTCCATGAACGGCGCGGATTCCGGGAACGCCACCTTCTCGCCTTGCAGCTGTTCCACGCCCTTGTCACCGTCGCCCATCTTCAGGTACAGCATGCCCAGATGCGCGCGGAACCCCGGCGGCAACTCGACATTGGCCGCACGGGCGGTCTCGATATTCTTTTCCAACGCCTGCGCCTGCACGGCGCTATCCGAGCCGTCTTCCTTCAGATAGGCATAGACGGACGGCTGATAGGCCTGCCAGCTGTACATGGGTTTGGGCTGCTGCACGCATGCGCTGAGCAGGCCCACGGTGGCGGCTACCGCCAAACCGCGTCCGGCGCGCGCAAGCGTCGCCGGGCGACGAATCGCCGGGCGACGAATCGCCTGTAGGTTCAACATGGAAGCTCTCCTTAATTGGCGGAAGGCTGCCAGGCGCCTTGTTCGATACCTTCGACCAAGCGGTCGACCGCCTCGCGGATGGCCAGGTCCAGCACCTTGCCGTTCAAGGTCGAGTCATAGCTGGCGGTGCCGCCAAAGCCGATGACTTCGCGGTTGGACAGGCTGTACTCGCCCGCGCCGGATGCCGAATACACCACTTCGGAACTCGACACGTCCACCACGTTCAGATCGACCTTGGCATAGGCGACCTGTTCCTTGCCGCGCCCCAGGATGCCGAACAATTGCTGGTCGCCCGTGACCTTGCGTCCGAAAGCGGTGACATCGCCGGTGACCACATAGCGCGCGCCCTTGATCTGGCTGGCCTTCTTGTTGAACCCGGCTTCCTGGGCGATTTCGGAGAGGTTGTCGCGGTCCATCACCTGGAACCGACCGCTGCGTTGCAGATGGCTGATCACAATGGTCTTGGCCTGGCCACCCAGACGGTCGACGCCGTCCGAGAACACGCCGCGCAGATAATTGGTGCGGTTATCGAATTTGCCAACCGAGATCGGGCTGCGCACGCCTTGATAGGGCTTGCTGGCCGCCTGCACGGCCGGAACCGCCAACGCCTGCGAGCGCTCGGTGGCGCAACCGGAAATTGCCGTGGCCAACACGGCCAACGCACCCATCTTCACGACTTTGTTCAACATCTCTTTCTCCTGCTCCCTCACCGCGCCGGCGGTGGCAAAGCATCTAATCGTTATTGAATCGAGCGCGCATTATAAGCAAATGAATATTTTTGAAACAATTGGAAATATCACCCGGTGGACCGCGACACGCGCTATTCAGCCGAAACGATTTAAAAAGTCCCCTATTCGTGGCGCGCAAAAAATAAAGCGCGCTGACGATTCATGGATCCCCGCGCGCGGCATGCTTGCCGATTCGCACAGGGCCGCTGGCGTTTGCCCGCGCATGAATCGCCTTTCCAATTCGATAAAGAGATTTGCATGAAGCCTCGCAACCTGACCGGCATCCACCGCTACGACGCACCCGCGGGCGGCTGGGGCGCACTCAAGGCCACGGCGCAGGCAGTCGCCGACCAGATGCGCATCGCCGAAGCGCCGGTACTGCTATTGCGCGCCAACAAGCCCGACGGCTTTGACTGCCCGGGCTGCGCGTGGCCCGACAAAGCGCCATCGTCCACCTTCCAATTCTGCGAGAACGGCGCCAAGGCCGTGACGTGGGAAGCCACGAAGAAGCGCGTCACGCCTGAATTCTTCGCCGCGCATACCGTCTCCGAGCTGCTGACCTGGAGCGATCACGACCTGGAAGACGCCGGCCGCCTGACGCACCCCATGGCCTACGACGCCGCCAGCGACACCTATCGGGCCATCGACTGGGATGCGGCGTTTGCCCGCATCGGCGCCACCTTGTCCGCCCTGCCGGATCCGGACACGGTCGAGTTCTATACGTCGGGCCGCGCCTCGAACGAAGCCGCGTTTCTCTTCAGCGTGTTTGCGCGCGAATTGGGCACCAACAATTTTCCCGACTGCTCGAACATGTGCCACGAGGCCACCAGTGTCGGGCTGCCGCAAGCCATCGGCATCGGCAAGGGCACGGTGTCGCTGGACGACTTCGACACCTGCGACCTCATCATCTCGATGGGCCACAACCCGGGCACGAATCATCCCCGCATGATGGGCACCCTGCACGAATGCGCGCGGCGCGGCGTACCCATCATCGTGTTCAACCCCCTGCGCGAACGCGCGCTGGAACGCTTCGCCGATCCTCAAAACCCGATCGAGATGGGAACGCTGGGCTCCACCCGCATCGCATCCACCTACTATCAGGTCAAGGTCGGCGGCGACGCGGCGGCGCTCAAGGGCATCATGAAAGCGCTGGTCGATGCGGACCGCGCAGCGCCTGGCGCGCTCGATCACGACTTCATTGCGCAACACACGCAAGGCTTTGACGCCTACGTGCAGGACCTGGACGACACCGCCTGGCACGACATCGAAGTCGCCAGTGGATTGAAGCGGGCGGATCTGGAGGCGGTGGCGGCGGCTTATGCAAAATCGCACGCCACCATCGTCACCTACGGCATGGGCATCACCCAGCACGCGCGCGGCACCGACAACGTGCAGCAGATCGCGGCGCTGCTGCTGATGCGCGGCAACTTCGGCAAGCCGGGTGCCGGCATCTGCCCCTTGCGCGGGCATTCGAACGTGCAGGGCAATCGCACCGTGGGCATCACGGAAAAAATCGATCCCGTGATGTTCGACAACTTCGAGAAGACGTTCGGCTTTCGGCCGCCCGAGCGCCACGGGCATGACGCCGTCGACGCCATGAAGGCCATGGTGGAGGGATCCGCGCGCGCACTGATCTGCCTGGGCGGCAACCTGGCGATGGCCCTGTCAGACACGGAGCAATGCGCGGTCGGCATGCGCCGGCTGGACCTTGCCGTGCACATGAACACGAAGCTGAACCGCTCGCACCTGCTAATTGGCCGCGATTCGATCATCCTGCCCGTGCTGGGCCGCACCGAGAGCGACGTGCAGGCCAGCGGCGCGCAATCCATCACGGTCGAGGATTCCATGTCGATGGTGCATGCATCGCGCGGCAAGCTGACGCCGGCCTCGGAACATCTGCGTTCCGAGCCCGCCATCATCGCCGCCATGGCAGCCGCCACGCTGCCGCGCAGCCGCGTGCCCTGGCTGCACCTGGTGCAAGACTACGGGCGCATCCGCGACCTGATCGAACAGGTCTATCCCGACTTTCGCGGCTACAACGAACGGATCCTGAAGCCGGGCGGTTTTCGCCTGTCGCTGCCGCCCACCGAACGCATCTGGAAGACGCCGTCGGGCAAAGCGCAATTCCTGCCGTTCAAGGGACTGCGCGAAGATCCCGCCGGCGCGCCGGACACGCTCAGGCTGACCACGCTGCGCAGCCACGACCAGTACAACACCACGATCTACGGGCTGGACGACCGCTATCGCGGCGTCTTCGGGCGGCGCGACGTGCTGTTCATGAACGCCTCGGACATGGCGCGGCACGGTATCGAACACGGCGACGACGTGGACATCAGCACGGGCCTGGCCGGCGAATCGCACCGCCGCCTGCGACTGACCGCCATCGCCTACGACATCGCGCCCGGATCCGTGGGCGCGTACTACCCGGAAGCCAACAATCTTTGCCCGCTTGACTATCAGGACAAGCAAAGCGGCACGCCCAGCTACAAATCCATTCCTGTGGTGGTCCGCGCCGCTACCTGAGCTCTAGCGTGGCCCCGATGACGCGCAGCGTCGGCATCAGCTGACGCCAAGCGTCGCGGGGGATGGCGGCGGGGCGCTTCAGTTCGGCCGCGGCCGGGTCGTTCAACAAATCCCCCTTGCAGGCGAAGACAACGCTGTTGGTCATGTCGTCGTCGACTACTTCAAACATCGCCGATCCGAACGAGGCGCGCACGCGCGCCAGGTACTCGTGATGCATGGGATGGTTCACGTGATAGTTGATGACGAGGATGCCGTCATCGCGCAGCGCGCGGTGGCAATCGGCATAGAAGGCTTCGGAACATAGCGCATCGGGAATGCCGCCCACGCCGTAGCCATCCAGGAATATCACATCGGCGTAGTCCGACAAATCACGCAAGTGATCGGCGGCATCCGCCTCTACGACGCGAAAGCGGTCGTTGTCGGGCGGCACCATGAACGCTTCGCGCAGCGCGATGACGGCGGGATCGATCTCTACCACCTCGATCTGCGCGCCGGCCAGGTAGCGATAACAGAACTTGGGCAGCGAGCCGCCCCCCAGCCCCACCATCAGGATGCGCGCGGGCTCGGGGTTGAACAGCACGAAGCCCATCATCATCCGCGTGTATTCGATTTCCAGCGCATCAGGATTGAGCAGCGACATGCTGCTCTGGATTTCCTTCTGCGTGAAATGCAGCATGCGCCGCGTGCCCAGGTTTTGGACGAAGGGCCGGTGGATGGCTTGCGGTTCGTCGGAAGGGGTGGGCTGCGCGGGTGGAGCGTGGTCGGACATGGGGCGGGGCGGCAATCGATGCGTCAATAAAAAAACAGACACAAGATACCACCCGCGCGGCCCCGACGGCGTCTAGAACAGTCGTGGCACGTTCCTGACCTCGCGCGTCGGCTCGCGATAGCCTTGCCGCTTTTGCCGCTTGGGCAGCGTGATCTTCGCGCGGGGCGGCGCCTTATACGGGATGCTCTGGAGAAAATGGCTGATGATGTTCAGCCGCACCCGCTTCTTGTCATTGGAATCGGCGACGAACCATGGCGCAAAGCCGGTATCCGTCTGCTCGAACATATCGTCGCGCGCGCGGGAATAGTCATACCAGTGGCTGTATGAATCCAGATCCAGTTTCGACAGCTTCCAGATTTTGCGCTCATCGTGAATACGCGCGCGCAGCCTGCGCGTCTGCTCGGCCTCGCTGACTTCCAGCCAATATTTCAGCAGGATCACGCCTGAATCGACGATGGCCCTTTCGACCAGCGGAACGGCTTTGAGAAATACCTTGGCCTGGCTTTCCGTACAGAATCCCATCACGCGTTCCACGCCGGCGCGGTTGTACCAACTGCGGTCGAAGATGACGATCTCGCCGGCCGCTGGCAGATGCGGCAGATAGCGTTGCAGGTACATCTGCGTCTTTTCGCGTTCCGTCGGCGAGGGCAGCGCCACCACCCGAAATATGCGCGGGCTTACCCTTTCTGTCAGCGCTTTGATGGTGCCGCCCTTGCCGGCCCCATCGCGTCCTTCGAACAGAACGCAGATCTTCGCCCCGGTATGCACGACCCATTGCTGGAGCTTCACCAATTCAACATGCAGCCGCGCCAGTTCGCGTTCGTACTTTTTGCTCGACAAACGCGCATCGGGCGGCGCGTCGGTGTCAGGGGCCGCGTTATCGGCTTCATCCTGCGCGATGTCTTTTTTTGCTTTCATCATGGGGCTCCCTTGGCTCGGTCAACGGAAATTGTGTTCCGAGACTTGGGCGGGCGTCCATGATGATTCCGGCGAAAAATCGTCAGGTTCGGATAGGGGTACGCGCGCGCTGGTGTTTAAGGGCTGCATGCTGCTGGCGCGGATGCAGCCGCTGGCGCGTGGCGGAAGGTGTTTCCAGGAAAAGCGCCCGGTATTGCGCGGCGGAATGGGTGGAATAGGCATAGCCATGCTGCAAGAAACAGTCCGCCACCGTCATTCGCTCATCCGTCCCGGAAGCCAGATCCCAATACACGTCGTGCAGCTTACGCAGGCAAAGATAATGCCCCGGGCCCATGCCGAAACAGGTTTGGAAAAAGCCGCGCAAACTGCGTTCGCTTATTTTCAGGCCGCGGCGCAGGTCGTCGACCTGGGCGCGTTCATTTCGTTCGCGCAATAGCGCCAGCGTGGCGTCGCACAGCCCCGACAAGGAGGACGAAGGCCGTCCCTTGCTTTGATCGTTGGGCGCGCGGCTGGCGATCAGGTCGAATAGCCTGCGCTCGATGAAACGGCGGCCCGTACCCGGGGGACAGTCCGGAGTCATCGCCATCAGCACGGCTTCGCGCAGCGCGCTCCATTGCAGGGGATCTGTTTTCTCCATGCCGCCCGCACTACGCCATCGTCGCAGCGTCTGCGCCATCAGGCCGACGCCGTTGAACACGTCGGCATCGATCGGCAGCGACAGACTCATCCATTCGGTTGGCCCCGCCGCGCGAAACACATAACCCTTGCCCGGCGCCAGCACGCCCAGCGACGCCGCATTCAAGGGCACGCCGTTCAACCAGCTCTGAGAGGGCGCGGGATGCGACAACAGCAGCGTCAGGTGCGTGGACCGGCATACAACCTCGCAGATATTCGAGACGGCGGCCCGCCCGTGCTGGAGCTTGAGCCCATCAATATCAAAACGGTTGATTGTCCAATCGCCAGCTCCCGAGCCTAAAAGAAATATCCGGGCATCGGCGTCGAAAATCGCGTCGGCATACGAATCGAACGACTTGAAATGATGAAGATCCATCTGATTCCCCGTAGAGGCGCCGACTGCGTGGACCTGACAACATATTGCCGAAATTAGCATGGACACATCAGCCCGTCACTAGCGAAAATAAATTCACATTTTTCGCAAGAAGCCACCCCGGCGACGCGCTGAATGATCGGCATCCCACAGGGAAAAGGGGCGCGAAATGTCTATATCCCGCTTAGGGCGCGGTTGGCTCATGTCTTTGGCCATCGTCGGGACGACGCTGCCCTGCGCCGGGCACGCGGCAGCCGGTCATCTTGAAGACGCCATCGCGGATGTGCTGGTCTGGGTGGTCCTGGTGATGGTTCCCATTCTCGCGATCTGGATATTCTGGAAGCTGCACGTCTTGCCGGAAGTCATCGCGGAAAAGAAACATCATCCGCAAGCCGAAGCCATCAAATCGCTGTGCCTGTTATCGCTCGCGTTCGGCGGGATGTTGTGGCCCTTTGCCTGGCTGTGGGCGCACACCAAACCCATCGGCTATCAGTTGGCGTATGGCCGCGACAAGCATGACCACTACCCCTGGGAACGAGAACCGGAACGCCCGTCCGGCTATGTCCTTCCCGAGGCGCCCGCCCCCGCCGCCGACCCTGCTCCCGATATACCGCCCCACCCATCCCGAACAGACGGTTGATCGCCGGGGCGTTCCGCGACGCACGTGCGGCATGTGCCCCAAAGCGGGACAGCTTTGGGGCCGGACTGGCCCAGGAGGTTTGAATGCTTGAACTCATTGCCGTCGTCTACGGCGGGTTGGTGTGGCTCATCTTCATCAAGCTCAAGCTGCTGCCGTGGAATATCCAGTCGCAGGTCGGCGTGGTGTCGATAGGCGCGGCCGGCCTGGCTGCGCTTATCCTGATCATCAACGTCGTCACGCCCTCGTCTTCGGAAGTGCGCGTGGTCAATTACGTGGTCGAGATCGTTCCTCGCGTGACCGGGCGCGTGGTGGAGATTGCCGTCGAGGGCAATCGGCTCATCAAGAAAGGCGACGTGCTGCTGCGCCTGGACGCCGAACCCTATCGGCTGAAGCTGCGGCAACTGGAAGCGAAGCTCGTCGATGCGCAAGCCACCCAGCAATCGCTGGACACCGATCTGTCCGCCGCCAAGGCCATGACGGCGGCGGCGTTGGCGCAGGTCGATCTGGCGCGCATGCGGCTGCGCCAGAGCACCGCCCTGGCCGGACGCGGCGCGGGCAGCCAATACGACGTGCAGAGCTATCAGAGCGAGTTGAAAGTGCGGCAGGCCAATTTGGAAGCCGCGCGCGAGGCCGAGCAGAAAATCCGCTTGAGCATCGGCGCGATGTATGAAGGCGACCAGGCCGCCGTAGCCCAGGTCAAGGCAGAACTGGACAACGCCAAGTGGGAGCTGGAACAGAC
The DNA here is from genome assembly GCF_001571245.1 of Achromobacter piechaudii NBRC 102461. Lineage (GTDB taxonomy): Bacteria > Pseudomonadota > Gammaproteobacteria > Burkholderiales > Burkholderiaceae_B > Achromobacter > Achromobacter piechaudii. Next base: position 38,661 of record NZ_BCTK01000012.1, read on the forward strand.
GACCCTGTACGCCCCCGCCGACGGCTACGCCATCAACCTGCAAGCACGCGTGGGCTCCTACGCCGCCGCGATACCGCTGCGCCCCATCATGTCGTTCGTCGAAACCACGCAGCAGGTCATTGCGTTCTTCGACCAGAACCAGCTGACCAAGGTCAAGCCGGGCGACGAAGTGGAGGTGTCCTTGCGCACCGTGCCGGGCCACGTGTTCAAAGGCAACGTCGATTCCATCGTGTGGGCGACCTCGCAAGGCCAGTTCCTGGCCTCTGGCGCATTGCCGGGAACCACGTCCGAGGGCGCCAGCGCCGCGCCGCCCATGCAGTACGCGGTGCGCATCGACCTGGATACGCCGCAGGACGTGGTGTTGGCGATGGGCGCGCGAGGCAACGCCGCGATCTACACGGAAAGCCTGCGAGCGCTGCACATGGTGCGCAAAGTCATTTTCCGCGTGTCAGCCAAGCTCGACTATCTGGTTCTGAAGCTTCACTGACCGGCCCCCTATGTCCGCGCCCCTGATCCCGTTTTCCCGACTTCTGGCGACGGCCTGCGTGGCCGCCGCGATGGCGGGCTGCGCCAACCTGGACCGGCCGGCGGACGACGCCATGGTCAAGGACGCCATGGCCGGTACGCAGGTGCCGCCGCAGTGGGTGACCAGCGCGCAAGCCGCCGCCTTCGAGCCCGCGTGGGCCGGCTTTCCGCAGTCGGGCACGTTGCAGGCGTTGATCGACGAAGCCCTGGCCAACAACGTGGACTTGCGTGTCGCGGCCAGCCGCATGCAGCAGGCGGCGCATCAGGCCCGGCTGGCGGGCGCATCGCTCTTGCCCACGGTCGGCATCGGCGCACGCGCGGCCACAGACCCGACGCCCGGCAGCGCGTTTTCAGCCAACGGTTACGCGGTGCTGATGAATTGGGAGATCGACTTGTGGGGCAGGGCGCGCGCCGAAAAGCTCGCGGGCATGGCGGGCTACCGGTCCTCGGAAGCGGACTACGCCTACGCCCGCCAATCCATCGGCGCATTGACGGCCCGCAGTTGGCTCGCGGCGCTGGAAGCCAGCGCTCAGTTGGCGCTGGCCCGCGATCTGCAAACCATGACCGGCGAACAACTCAAGCTGATCGAGTATCGCCGCCGCATCGGCAAGGTCGGCGAAGTGGAAGTTGCGCAGTGGTCAGAGCAAGTGGCCGCCGCCGCGGACGTGGTTGCCCAACGTGAACTGGCGCGGATGCAGGCGCTGCGCGCGCTGGAATTGATACTGGGTCGCTATCCCGCAGGCGTCGCCGACGCGAACGAACCCATGCCCGATTCGCCCGCGCCGCTGGCGCCCGGGCTGCCCCTGTCGCTGCTGGACCGCCGGCCCGACCTGGTGGCCGCGCGCGAACGCCTGGTGGCGGCGTACTACGGGGCCGAGGAAGCGAAGGCGGCGCGCCTGCCCACGATTTCGATCTTCGCCGGCGCGGGCCGTTTCACCAAAGACTATTCCGGTCTTGCGACCAGCATGCAAAGCTGGGTCTACCCGGTCGGCGCGTCGCTGGCCTGGCCCTTGTTCGATGCGGGCCGCCGCCAGATCACGCTGGAATTGCGCACCGAGCAACAGCAGGAAGCCCTGGCGCTGTACGCGCGCGCCATTCTTACCGCGATGGGCGAGGTTGAAAACGGCCTGACGGGCGAGCAACAGCTGGCGATGCGCGAGCAATCGATACAACGCCAATATGCCGAAAGCCGCCGCGCGCTGGCCTTGGCCCAGGTGCAACGCCAGATCGGCCAGTTCGACGACTTTGACGTATTGCAGCGCAAGCGCGACGCGCTGCGCGTCCAGAGCGATCTGCTGCACGTACGCGCCGAAAGGTTGGTGCAGCGCGTGAACCTGCATCTGGCCCTGGGCGGGCGCTTCGGGACGGATGAGCCGCCCGCCGCGCCGGCAGGCGCCAGCAGCGACGCATCCACCGCACCGGCTACGGCTGGGAATCCGCGCCAAACAGATCCGCTTGCCGCGGATCCGCCGCCGCCAGGTCATAGCCTATCTGCGCCGCCACTTCGCGCAGGATATTCTGCGCAAGATTGAACGCCGTATTGGCCGCCGGCACGCCCGCGTAGATCGCGTTTTGCAACAGCACTTCCTTGAGTTCGTCGGGCGTCAGGCGCGACGCGTCGGTAGCGGTCAGCGCGGCGCGCACGTGCAGTTCGAACTCTTCCCAACGGCCCAGCGACAAGGTCACGGCCAGCACCATCATGCGGCGCGCCTTGTGCGGCAGGCCCGGCCGGCTCCAGATATCGTGCCAGGCGTAACGCGTGATCATGTTTTGGTAATCGGCGGTGAACGTGGTGGCGCGGTCCAGCGATCGCTGCACCCATTCATCGCCCAGCACGGCGCGGCGGTTGGCCAGCCCGCGCTCGAAGTCTTCTTCCCGGCTCATCGTGTGCATCTCCCTGTTCAAGCACAACCGGGGCAACGGGCCAAGCGCCCGCGCCCCGGCGGTGCATCAGTTCACCGTGATGTTGTTGGCTTTCACGACCTCGGCCCAACGGACCTGTTCTGCGTCGACGAATTTGGCGAAGTCGGCCGCGCTGCTACCCACGGGCGTCAAACCCAGCTTGGCAAGCTTGTCGCGCGTGTCGGGACGCGCCAGCGCCTTTTGCACCAGGTCCTGCAACTTGGCGACCACCTCGGGGCTGGCGCCAGCGGGCAGGAACAAACCGTTCCATTCCACCACGTCGAAATTCTTGATGCCGGCTTCGCCCACCGTGGCCACGTTCGGCAGCTCCGGCATGCGCTTGGCCGAGGACACGGCCAGCGCCTTCAGCTTGCCGCCGCTGACGTAGTTCAGGCTGGAGGCAGCGTTGGCGAAGTACACATCGACCTGTCCGCCCATGACGTCCACGATGGCCGGCGCGCCGCCCTTGTAAGGCACGTGCACCACGTTCACATCGGCATCCTTCTTGAGCAGTTCGGCCGCCATCTGCGCCAGGCTGCCGGGGCCATACGACGCAAAGGTGTACTTGCCAGGATTGGCGCGCGCGGCCTTGATGAAGTCCGGCAGGTTGTTGAAGGCGGAACCGGGCGCGGCCACCAGGATGTTGGGCACGCTGACCGCTTGCGACACCGGCACGAAATCCTTTTTGGCGTCGTAGGGCAGCTTGCGCAGCACGGGGTTGATCGAGAAAGCGGACGCATCAAACAGCACCGTGTAGCCATCCGGCTTGGAGCGCGACACGAACGCCGCGCCGATGGAGCCGCTGGCGCCGCCCTTGTTCTCGACCACGACGCTCTGGCCCGCCACTTCGCCCATGCCTTGCGCGATGATGCGCGCGGCATTGTCAGCGCCGCCGCCGGCAGAATAGGGGACCACCAGGGTGATCGGCTGGTCGGGATAGCCAGCGGCCTGGGCGACGCCCAAGGCGCTGACCATACCGATGGCTGCAACCAGCGGGCGCAAGGCGGCCAAGGCCGCGTGACGGTTCTTCTTCATGTGTGCTCCTCACAAATCCCCGACGGGGATAGTCAATTAATAATCATGGATCGTTGCGCGATCCGCCTGACAGGGTCAGACGGTCGCGATGGGGTTGACCGGCGCGCCGACCAGACCGGGCACGTACATCGGTGCGGCGGTCAGGAAGAAGGCGTGCCGGCCATGCTGGCGCAACCATTGCGCCAGCGGGGTCAGGTGCCAGAGCTCGCCCAGCGGCAGCCCCAGCTTGAACAGGCATTGTTCATGCAAGGGCAGCAGCGGCCCGGTGTCGGCATCCAGTTGATGATTGCGCAGTTCCACGGCGTGGTTGTCGGCGGCGATGGCGGCGATACGGCTGTCCTTGATCCAGGCCAGCAGTTGCGCATCCGCGCCATCGAGCACGCAGCAGCTGGTCTTGAGGCGTTCCTGTTCATCGTCGCGCAGGCTCAACGCCAGATCGGCCAGCCCGGTATGCAGGCACAGCACATCGCCCGGCCGCACCTGCACGCCGTCGCTATCGATCACATCCATGAGGTCGCGGTACGACACCTTGCGGCGCTCATCTCCGAAACGGGCGCGCAGGTCCACCATCACGCCGCGTCCCTGAATGCCATGGCGCGCCATCGGTGCGATGGACAGGTCTTCGGTACCGGTGAAGGGGTCGCCGCCCGGCTCGCTGACGGTGTAGCCGTTGTAGCCCGTGGGCTGCGGCTGGCCGGTGCCGTGGGCGTCGTACATCGACCCCACATGGCCCAATGCGTCCCACTGCGTGGAATACTGCGGCGACAGCGTGACGCGATCGTCGCTGACGACGTCGGTGGCGCCCGGCACGTCAAGCGCAAGCGGGTACCGGTACACCGGCACGCCATTCTTCTCGGCGGGCACGATCGACGGCCCCTTGCGGCGCGGATTCAGCACCGGTGCGCGCGGCACGGTCAAGGGCAAGCTCAGTGAAAAGGAAAGCCCCGTCTTGATCTCGGCGACGGCGGCCAGACGGGCCTGGCTGTCCAGGTGATTCAGCGTGCCCAGCTGGTCGTCCTGCCCGAAATCACCCCAGTTCGATCCCTCCGGACGACGCTGGTAGCGTGGTGTTTGACTCATGATTGCTGTCCCCTCGTCCTTGGCGGGACGAATTTGTAAACGTTGTTACGTCTATTGCAGCACAGGGCTTTGCAATCATCGGGGGACGGCGGGCGCAGTGTCTCTCAGCGTGGACAGTTTTTTTCCGGCAGGGGTGGCGGGTTACGGCTTTGCGCCGCAACCCGAGCCGATACGTGACGAGGGCAAGGGCGTATCGCCACTGGTATTGCCGGCGAAATCACGAATCTTTTGAGCCAGTTCCGGGGTGGGACGTTCATACCCATAGCAATACGGCGGCGTGGGCGCGTCCTCGGGACGATAGTCTTGCAACACCGGCTTCGCATCGCCCAGGTACAGATTGTCTTTCAGGCGCAGGAACGCCTTGTAGTCGCGCGTGTACCCATGCTGCGACTTCAATTTTTCATACGCGCCGCGATCCGACTCCCCATTGGCCAGCGCGCTGCGCTGCGCGGCGATGGGGATGTAATGGCAGTAGTTGACGTTGATGCCTTCCACCGTCGGAAAGAACGCCGGCTCCACGCATTTGCGCTGGACCGTGTTGTTGAAAATATTGCCTTCGACCAGCGCGCGGGCTTCCAGGCTGAAGCTCATGCCGTAGAAATCCCAGTTTTCAAGCAGGTTGTTGAACAGATGGAAGGTGCCGAACTGGCCGCGCGGATTGCGCTGCACCGTATTGAAAAAGTAATTGTGATGCAACGTCACGCGCGCGATCGAATCACGGTCGTAGTTCTGGAACAGATTCTTCGACGTAATGTTGTTCAGCAGCATGACCTTGTTCGAATTGTGAAACTTGGTCCACGAAATCGTCACATCGGTGGACCCGTTCTTCACGTTCAGCAGCCGGTCGGACATGCGCGACAGATCCATATGGTCCACCCACACATCGCGGCTGCCATTGGCCACGTTCACCGCCTGCGTCAGCCGGTTCAGGCGGCCATCGATCGTCAGATGCGTCAGGATCACGTTCTGGCTGCCGTACACGCCCAGGCCATCATCGATCAAGGTGACGCGCTTGCCGCGCCCGTCGATGGTGGTGTTGGACGGCACGCGCAACTGCTTGTCCAGCACGATGGTCATGTCGGATGCAAAACGAATCCACGTCGGCCCTTTCTTGGCTTGCGCCAGCGCGGCGCGCAGCGTGCCCGGCCCCGAGTCCTGATCCGAGGTGACTTCGATGAATTTCCCGCCCAGGCCGCCCGTGGCCTTGGCGCCGTAGCCCTCGCGCTGGGACAGCAAGGAAGACACCAGCGGGCAGTGCTCGTCCGGGCTGGGGCAGGGCTGATTCGCGGCCGCTACGCCGCCTTGCAAGGTCAGCAAGGCAAGCAGCCAACGCATCGTTTTCATTGCAGGCTTCATCAGTGCGTGATTCCTATTGCTGCGCGGATCGATCCGCGGACTGCACATGGCGCCAGATGCCCCCGCTCAGGCGCAGGTCTTCCGGCGGGCCAGCCACGTGTTCGCGCAGCCGTTCAAGATACGCCTTCTGCCATCGCAGCGCATAGGCGTCCGCATCCTCGCCGGGGTTGGCGGCGGGCAGCATCGCCAGCGTGTACGCCACCTTGCCGTTCTCCCAACGCGGGGTGTAGAACACCGAGGGCACGCCCATGCGATGCGCCAGGTGCGACGCAAAGCTGGAGTACGTCACCTCCTGACCTTCGAACGTCGTGCGCGGCGCGGCGGGATTGGCCGCGCCATCGATCGCCAGGCACAGCACGTAGCCCTCGTTGATGGCGCGCATGCAAGCCTTGGCCACTTGCGCCTCGGTCTGGTCGGCCGTGGAAATCAGGGCGGTGGCGTAACTGCTTTGGGCGACGCTGGGCGCGGTCGCAAGCCATCGCGAAGGGATGCCCAACAGCTCCAGCGCCATCAGCCCCGCATACATGGGGCCGACGTGCGCGGTGGCCACCACAACGCCCTTGCCCGCCGCCAGCAGCGGTGCGAAGAAGCGCTCGCCGGTGTCCAGTTCGCCCAGCATCTGCATGGCTTCTTCGACGTCGTCCTCGCGGCATTCGAGCCAGTCGAACAGCAGGTGATCGATCATGTGGCCCCAGCGCGCGCGGCGTTCCCACTGCGCGCGGTCGGCGTCGGGATCGCCCCGCATCGACCAGGCCCAATCCAGGCGCGCCTGCGGGATGGGCGCGGTATGCAGCTGTTCTTCCATCTGGGCCAAGGCCTGCTGGAAGGTCTTGGGCAGCCGCGCGCTGCGGGTCGCGATGTATTTCTCGTACAGCGTCTCGGCTTCCTGCTTGCGGCCAGCCTGCGACAGGGCGCCTATCGCCGAGCGCTGCCAGATGAGCTTGTCGGGCGACTTGCCGACCAACTGCAACATCTGGTCGGCGGCCACGTCGTACTGCTGCGTATAACGCAACGCGCGCGCATACAGGGCGCGCGTCTGCTCCAGGTCCGGCGCCAGTTCGATGGCCTGGGTAAGCGGCGCCACGGCCTCCTTGTAGCGGCCGGCGCGCAGCAGGGTTTCGCCATACAGCGTCAACAGCCTGACGTCAGCCGGCGCGGCGGCCAGGCCCGCTTCGAAATGCGCCAGCGCATGCACCTTGCGGTCTTCCTCGGACGCGCGCCGCAGGTGCGCCAGCCCCAGGGATGCGCGCAGCGCCGGGCAATCGTGGCCCGCGCTCAAAGCCTTGCCGCCCAGCTGGATCGCCGCTTCAGCCCGGTCGTCTTCAAGCAAAGCCCGCACGGCCATCGTCGCCACCCGTTCGTTGGGCAGCTGATCCGAATCCAGGCTTGCCGCGATGCCCGCCGCGTCGGCCACGTCGCCATTGCGTGCGTAAGCCATCATCCAGGCATAGGCCTGGCCTGGATCTTTGTTGGCCATCTGGGCGGTCGCGCGCGCCACCTGGGCGGCGTCCGGCACCCGGCCGGCCTGCACGCGCAGCTGGATGCGGGCGGCATGCAGCGATGCGTCGGCCGGATCGATGTCGGCGGCGGCATCGGCCTGGGCGATGGCGCGGTCCCAGTCCTTGATGCGGCCCAACAGGCTGGCCAGCAATCGGCGGTCATCGGCGCGCGTGGGGTACGCCACGGCCAGCATCTCAAGCGCGGCGATGGCGGGCGCGTAGCGCGCCTGCCGCATCCATGGCGCCACCAACAGGCGGCGCACGTCGCGCCAGCCCTCGTTGGTCTGCGCCAGGGCCGGAGCCAGCCGCGCCAGCTCGGCATTCGGGTCATCGGCCGCGAGGATGTCCTTGATGACCTGGCGCAGTTGCGCGGTCGCGTCCGCCTGGACGCGGCGTTCGTCGATTGCGGTATCAACCATGACGCAGCCCCCGGAGCAATGCCATCGCAACGCGCGAGATGAACATCAGCACAAAGCCCAGCGCCAACGCTTGCAGCAGCAACATGCCGGTGCGCGGGCTGCTCGGACGGTCCGTCGGCACCGGCTGGGCAATGATGGACAGGTAGCGTTGCAGGCGCAGCGCATCCGTCATGGCCTGCTGATACGACTGCTGGGCCAGCGTCAGGTTCGAGTCCGCAAACGCCTGGGTGTTTCTCAGCGCCTCATACGATTTCAGCTGTTTGGCTTCGGCATTGCCGTCGCCGCTCAAGCGACGACGCACCGACGCAATGCGCTTTTGCAGCGCCAGCACCTGCATTTCAGCGGGCTTGAGCATGAAGTGGTCTTTGTTGTTCAGCGCGCGGATCTTGTCCAGATTGATCTGGGCGCTGCTCAGTTCGGTCTCCAGCTGGCTCGAAAGATTCAACAGCATCGCCACCGTGGCGGTCGGGTCGATGTTGCCGTGCGTGGTGCGCCACGTCGTCAATGCCTCGCGCGCGGCAAGCGCCTTTTGCTCGGCCAGCTTGACCGACTCTTCGCTGACCTTCAACTTGTCGGCCACGCCCTTCTCGTTCATCGAGCTGACGAACTCTTCGGCCAGGCTGATCAGCGCCTTGGACAGCGTGGCGGCGTCTTGCGGCGAGAACGCGCTGACGCGCAGCACGTCGATCTGTTCCAACGCATTGAAGGAAACATGGACCGCCGACTGATAGGCGCGATACAGATCGTCTTCGCTGGAGTCTTCGGCAAGATGGTTGAAGGGGTCGACACCCTTGTGGATCAGGTATTGGCGCAGGCCGACCTTCTTGTCCAGCTGCTGCATGGCGTCGCGCGATTTGAGGAAATCGCTGACCGCCCAGCCGTCGACAAAGCCGCCCAGCATGCCGCCCATGTTGCCCGTGGTCAGCAGGCTGGCGGCCCCGCCGCCGCCTTGCTGGCCCGAGCCGGACTGCACGAAGAAGCGCGATTCGGCTTCGTAGCGGGGCGTGGCGACGCACAGCACGTACACCAGCGCGAGCGCGACGGGCGCAATGACGATGAACGCATTGATCCAGCGGTGGCGACGGCGCTCGCGCAGCGCGGCCTGCCGTTCGCGACGGCGGCGCTCGATTTCGGAGCCGCCCTCAGATCCCGAGCTGGCTGTCTTCGAAGCCGCCTCCGAAGACGTCATCGCCGGTGCCGGAGTCGCTTCGTGATCGTCGCGGGGGGTACTTGTTGAGGCAGAGGTCGAGGTCGTCTTCGATGCTGAGAGCGCTTCGTTCATAAATCAAGCCTTTGAGGCAATAGTCCGCCATCTGGTTCTGACGGTAGCTAGAGAGAATTAGGGTCCGGCCGATCAACCGCTCTTCGAACAGGGCCAGCCAGAGCCGGGTGAACCGGCAGGGTTCGAAAGGAATGGCCCCTTCGATCACGTACACATCGAACGCCGGCGCCAGCGCCAGGGCGAACGAGAATTCCTGCCGTGCGTAGAGCGGCCAATGTTCCATGGGTTTGGCCAGGCACTTGGGATCGCTGATCAGGTCCGCGACCAGTTCATGCGTGGCCGCGACATCGATTTCGTACATCTCGCACACGAAGTCGATGACGCTCAGGCCGCTGGCCTTGCCACGGATGAAGCCTTGCCGGCCGATCGCCCACGAGACGTTGCCATCGTGTTTGACAAAGCCCTGGCGCGGCGGCCGCAGGTTGCACAACACGTCCACGATCTGGCGGTGCATTTCCGGCGTATGCGACAAGAGCGCGTAGCGCCCTACCGGGATATCCAGCGTGGCGTTCAACAGCAGCGGCTGGCGGCTGCCAAATGCATAGGGTTCGTCAGTGACGCCATTCAGATGAATCATCTTCCCCCCTTACATCGGCTGCACGTTGGGGCGCGCAAGACGCTCGGCCGCCAGGGCGACCACCATCAGGAACACCAATGAGGTCAGGAAATAACCCAGGCTGGCGTCGTGCGACTCGTAGGCGCTGAAGTACGCCGAGCGCAGCAGCTGCATGCCGTGCGCGAAGGGCGACCACAGGATCCACGGACGCAGATGCTCGGGCAATTGCTCCGACACGAAGAACACGCTGGAGAAGATCTGAAGAAAGCGTTCGATCACGGGCGCCAGGCGCAGGAAGAAGTGCCAGAACGTGGCGATCGACCCGAACAGGATGCCCATCGCAGACCCGCAACATCCCATCAGCACGACGAACAGGATGAATCCTGCCCAGCTTTCGGGCAGCGTGATGAGCCCCAGCGCATGGCCCGCGCTGATCAGCACCGCGAACACCACGAGGTAGATGGACACGTAGATCATCGCCTGCACCAGCGCGCACATCAGCGGCGTGACGCCCTGAAAGTTCAGCAGGCCACGGGCCGAGACATAGGCCGTGCTGCTGCGAAAGACGATCTGCCGGAACATGATCCATGTGGTTGCCCCCAACAGCGAAAACGTTTGCACGTCCATGCCAAGAATGAAGTGCGTCCCCATCAGGATGTACAGCGACGAGATCAGCGTCAGCAGCACGACCGGGCCGACCAGCGCCCACAGCAGCGCGATGCGGCTCTCGCCATGGATCACGCGCAGCTGATAGACGAACAACGCCATCAACGTACGCCCCACGGGCCGGCCCTTGGCGGCGTTGCCCGGGTGATGTCCTTCATGCAGAGCTTGCAGGCGTTCGCGCAGGATCGCGAGGTCGCCGGCTTCGCCTTGCGGCAGCTCGATCTGCAATGCGATGTCGTTGCGCGATGCATGACGGCGGGCATCGCGCGCCTCTTCCTGCTTGCGCCGCTCCACGCGCCGTGCATGCGCCGCCGCCAGCCGTTCGTCTTCGGCGATGAGCTTGGCCGGCATGTAGCTGGTGGCGAAGACATCCACGCCCGCGCGGATGTCCTGCTCCAACAGTCGCACGATCAGTCGCAGCCGACGCCGTGAAAAGTCGGCCAGCGTCTCATCGACCTTGCCGCGCGCGATTTCCGCATCCAGCTCGGCCTGCACCGCCTCGTACACCGCCCGCCGGGCGGCCACGGAATCGTGCGGCTCTCCCAGCAGGCGCGCAAGCAGCGGCTTGAGCAGCACGCTGGGCGTGGCCTTGGCTTCAAACAGCGCGGCCGGGTCCAGGCGCCAGGCATCGACCCCCGAACCCACCGCGTAGCTACTGTCCTTGCGGCGGTTACGCCACCCCTTGATTCGGTCCTCGTTACTCATCGACACGCTATTGGGACACGCCGGAACTGGAGCCCGAATCGCTATCGATCGCACGCGTGGCGCTGAAGCCGGCGCTCATGGTGACGCGGAAGGCCGACAGCACCTTCTGCACCTGCGTGAACGGCGCATCCGAGATGTAGATGGCCTGCCCTTCATGCACGGTGAATTCGCGCGCCAAGGCCACTTGCTCCGGTCGCGTCAGGTCGAACTGATAGACCACCGGCAGCATGTCCGGCTTGCCCGCCACGCCCGCCTTGGCCGGCGTGAACAGGAACACCGAACGCGGGTCGGCCAGCTTGTCGTCCAGGCCGCGCGAATCGGCCAGTGCGTCCAGCACCGAGTAATTGCGCTTGCTGATCGCCACGCGGCCTTGATTGCCGGCCGCGCCCAATACCGTCAGGTATTCGCGCGAGTCGTAGGCAGTGATCACATCGCCCGGCCGCAGCAGGATGTCATTGTTCTGGTTGCGGTAGATGTCCGACAGACGCACCGACGCCACCTGATTGTCGCGGCGCAAGCTGATGACGAGCTGCTCGGGATTCGTCTGCACGGGCGCGGCCTGCGCCAGCGCGCTGCTCAGGCGCTGGGCAGTCTGCGTGATCGGGTACATGCCGGGCTTGGTCAGGTTGCCTTGCACGGTCACCATCTGGCCGCGCGTATCGGTCACGCGCGTGACGCTGACGTCCGCGCCCACGACCAGCTTGCTCAGGCGAGCAACCACCGAGTCATGCAGCTGCGCAAGCGTCAGCCCTTCGGCGCGGAACTTGCCCAGGATGGGGAAATAGACATTGCCGGACCGGTCGATATCCTGGTTGCCCAGATCGCTCACGCCGGACGGGTCCGCCGCGAACACGCCCAGGCCACCGCGTTCCCACACGCGCACGTTGATGCCATCGCCAGGCACCAGGCGATCGAATCCCGCCTGCGTAAGATCGCGATAGCGCACGGGAAAGTCGGCCACGTCGGGCACCCTGCTTGCCTGCACCAGTTCGCGCGAGGCGGGCATCACGATGACGTCCTTGTCATCGTGAGCGCCCGTCATCTCGCTCAACATCGGACCGGAACGCGGCAGCTGGCATCCCGAAAGTGAAAGCGCGGCCAGCACCACCATGGCAAGCGCCGCATTGCGCCGCAGGCCGAAAGCCGGGACGTTCATTTGCATAAAAACCTTAATCTGTAGGACCTCGGAAAAACCCCGCCGCCAATCAGGCGAGCATGCGCTGCATCGGTTGGAAGTCGATGCGCTCATCGTTCTCCGAGACGGGCATGACGGGCACGCACAGGCTCAGGAACATGGACAGCATCGCGTCCAGCGAAAACAGCTTTTGTGCGCGCTGACGGCTTTGCTGCCGCAATGCCTGGTTGTCGCGTACCCGGTCGACCATCGATTCGACTTTGTCGCAGGCTTCGGTCATGTCTGGGTGCTCGACGTCACTGAGCAGATGCCCGGTTTCGGCTTCGACAAAGCATTCCCCCGCGCCACCGGCGGGGGTCGAGATCACCGGAACGCCCAGCAGCTGCGCCTCGATCAACACGTTGGGCAGGCCCTCGTAGCGCGACAGCAGCACGCTGGCATCCATCTGCGAATACCAGTAGCCCACGTGGTTGGACAGGCCCACCAGCAACAGCCGGTCAACCACCCGCAGCTCTTCTGCCAGCGCCACGATGTTGTCGTGCAGACGCCCGTCACCCACGATGACGAAGCGCGCCTTGGGCCGCCGCTTCAAATACATCGCGGCTAGCTTGATCCATAACTGCGGCCGCTTGTCCGGCTCCAGGCGGAACACGCCACCGATCGTCTCGGTGGCGTCCGTCGTGGTCGCTTTGAAGGCTTCCCACTTCTGCTCGTCCGTTGCCGAGGCATTGGTCGCCAGGTCAGGCACGCCGTTGTACAGCACGTGAAAGCGCACGACCGGAATGCCCAGCCACTGCGCATAGGCCTCTGCGGCCGTGCGGCTATTGCTGACGAAGTACACGCCCGGCACCTGCGCCAGCGCCTGGAACAGCTCGGGATACTCTTCCCGGAAGCGGTCCTTGCGGATGTTCGGCGGCAAGCCGCGAAACACCAGATGGATGGTCGGCACGCCGGCCAGCAAGGCCGCCAGTGCGCCGAACAGGCAAGTGCCGTCCTGCCACAGGCTGACCACGTCGAACGGGTTGGCGCGCAGCACCGGCGCCAGCCGCGTCACGCCATAGTGCACGGGCGGGGGCAGCTGTTCCAGCATGCGGCCCAGCCTGCCGTCGGGCACGGACTGATGCGCAACGGAAATGGCGGGCAGCTTGTTGATCTCGGTAACCGGAATCCGCGCCTCGGTCAGCACCGGCAGGAAGAAGTCCAGACCTTGCTTCTTCTTGACCGCGCCCGCGGGCTCGGTGTGCTGCTTGACCATGACTTCGACTTTGTCCGGCCGCATCGCCACGTCGGGCAGCCGCCGCTCGGGCGTCTGCGCCATGCGCGTCAACTCACCGGCAAGCCGCGTCAGTTGGCGTTCGGCGCCGCCAGGCCCCAGGCTGCCCGTCACCAGGGCGACGGACACGGGTTTCTCGGCGGGCTGCTCGGCGATCTTGCGATTACGAAAGTGCAGGATCGCGTGCTTCATCGACACGATCCGCACGTCCTTGCCTGCCAGGCCGCCTTCGGGCTCCAAGCCCTTGTAGAAGGCATAGTCGCTGGCCAGCGCACTGGCCAGTTCCGCCGCCTTGCTGCCGGGCGCCAGGTGCGCGGCCACGGGCCGGATCGCTTCATAGGCTTCCGCCAACAGCCCACGCTTGCGCAGGCGCTTGGCGAACTCCACGCGGATGTTGCGGTCCGTGTGTTCCAGGATCAGCCGGCGAAACAGCTGATCCGACTGCTCGTGCGCGCGGATGTCACTGAGCAGCTTGGCGCGTGCGAACAGCCGGCTGGGGTTCTCGGACGACGCCGGCAGATGGCGATCGACCAGAGACAGCGCGTCGTCCAGATGCCGTTCCTTGACCAGGCGCGTCGCGCAATAGCGCACGATTTGCAGATCGTCGGGGCACTCTTCCAACAGCGTCGCCCACTGGCCGGCCATGCCTTCTTCGTTCAGGCCTGCCGTCTCCTTGAGCCGCAGCAACAGGAAGCGGACCTTCGAATCTTCCAGATGATCACGCGCCAACGCTTCGGCGCGCGCCAGGTTTTCTTGTGCGACCTGGACCCGCACCGACGCCGTGACGATCTCCTCCAACTGGGCGTGCACCCATTGGAGATCGGACGCAACGTCCGCCCGTTCGGTAGTCAGTGGGGGATTCATGCCGCCTTCCTTCGATTGGCCTTCTCGATCCACGCCAGGCAGCGATCGATGTAGTGGTCGAACTGCGCGGGGTTATCCGACTGCTCGCGCAGGCGTCGCCAGTAAGGCAGGGCCTGTTCGAAACGATGCAGCCGCATGGCGCCCACGGCAGCCAGGCGCAGGCCGATGGCATCGGTGGGGACCAGTTGCACGATCTTTTCGCCCAGCGCCAGGCGTTCGGTGGTGCTGGCCGGATCCAGCGCGCGCGCTTCGGCATACAGCACGGCGATGATGCGGCGCTTTTCGTGTTCGACTTCCGTCATTGCGGGCCACGATTGCGCAACGCGCTCCAGCAGATTCCAGGCGCCACGGTGATCGCCTGCCGCCAGGATTTCCCGGGCGCCGCGAATGGCGCGGGGGCCGAGCCGGCCGAGTTGGCGTTCGGCTTCATCGCGGGCGGCCTGGTCGGCCGACGCATTGGCCAGCACCGCCTTGTAGGCGTCGATGGCTTCGCCGAACCAGCCGCCGTTGAAGGCGACGCGGGCAAAGTACAGCTGGGTGCTCAAGGGCGCGGCCTCGTCGGCGGCGGCCTGCTCCAGATGGCGCATGGCGGTTTGCTTGTCGCCCAGCGCATCGGCGGCGCGGCCGCGCATGGCGTCCAGTTCGGGGAAATCAACCCGCGTGTCCAGCGCGATGTCGGTCAGGTCGATCACTTCCTTGTGATTGCCGGCCAGCAGCGCGGCGCGCACGCCCAGGCGCATCGCCCGTTCGAACGAGCGTTGCGCACGCAGCGCGGTCAAGGCGTCCGGATTCAGCAGGCGGTGAGCGCAGATGCGTTCGGCCGCGTCGCGCAGACGCCCTTCTTCCAGGGCGCGCGTGCCTTCTTCGGCCCAGCCCGCCGACTGCGATTGCAGCCAGGCGCTGACCTCTTCGTGCTCGCTCTTGGCCAGGCTGCAAGACACGGCCAGCGCCGCGGCGGCCATGATGCAACCGCGCCACGACGCTTCCTTGACCAGTTCCAGGGCGTCCACGTCTTCCAACGCGGGCGATTCCGAGGCCAGCGCGCGCAGGCCGGCGCGGTCGCCAGCCAGCAGGCGGTCGCGCCACAGCACGGCAAAGCCACGGCCATACGTGGGGATGACTTCGCGGACTTCATTGACCCAGCGGATCACGGCGGGCATGTCGCCGCTGGTCTGCAACAACGACAACACGGTGTCGGCGGCTTCCAGCGCGGTGGCGTCTTCCGGCGACGAGATGCGGAACAGCTGCTTCCAGTTGCCCAGCGACTCGTCCACGTAGCCCAGCTGGCCGGCGGATACGGCTGCGATGCGGACGATCTCGGGGGTTTCGATTTCGTCGCCCAAGAGGCCCGCTGCCAGCGAATACGCCAGATCATGGCGGCCCAGCTTGAAGTGGTTGCGCATCAGGATCTGTTCGGCCTTGCTGCCGGAAGCCAGCGCACCGTCCGCGCTGCCCAGCAGTGCCAGCGAACCTTCGTAGTCGCCCAGCTCTTCCTGGATGCGAGCGAACAGCAGCGTGTGCTCGGGCAGGCCGGGGTGGCGGCGCAGCACGTCGCGCACACGGCGCGAGGCTTCGCGCAGGTCGCCCGAATCCCATATCTTTTCGATGCGTTCGGCGCTGTCTTCGGCGCCCAGCTTGGGCACGGACGACTGCGGCGTGGACGCGCTCATGCGCGGACGCATGTAGTTCTTGAACCACTCGGCGCACAGGCGTTCAGCGAAGACCTGCGTGTAGTGCGTCAGGTCCAGGCCGCCGTCTTCCATGGCGTCGGCCTGGCCGATCTTGCCCATCAACGGCGTCGGGTCATAGCACGGCACGCCGATGCGCTGCGCGCTGGCGGCAACGGCGGCGATGAGCTGGGCGCGTTGTTCGATCGGCACGTTGTCCGGCGTCAGCGCGTTGACGTGCGTGACGAACACCACCTTGTCCTGGCCAAGCAGCGCGACCAGCTCGCGCATGTCGGCTTCGATTTCCTCGTCGGTCTGATCGCGCTTGACGATGCGCGACAGCAGATCCTGATCGTCGCGCGACAGGCTCTTGAACACCGGGTCCTGATCCAGCTGCGTGCGCCGTTCAGCAAGCTTTTCTGCGCTGGCTAGCGACCAGAACATCCGGGTGCGCGTGCGGTCGGCGAAGAATTCGCTGAAGTAGCGTCCCAGGTAGTTCGATTGGATAGGATGGCCGTCGATGGTCAGCAGCTTGCGCGAGGACAGCTCGACCATGTAGAGATCGGCCGGCTTGTGCGCGCCGCGACGAGCCTGCTCGCCATTGGACGGGCGGAAGATCAGGCGCTGGACGTCGGCCGGAATGTCGGCCTGTCCAAACATGAAACGCGCCTGCTGAAGCGCCTCGGCGCTGGTGTGCACGAAACCGTAGTTGCGCCCGAGTTGCAGCTTGATCGGGTAGCGGCCCACGGCATCGCGCAGCGGCGTATGGATACGGCAGGTGCCGATCGGAGCGATATTGAAAGCAGTCATCCAGGGTCTCTCCTGTAGTGATGGATAGCGAGCCTGGACTTAGAGAGTCCAGTACAAGAGGTCGGGGGCAAGGCGCTTGCTGTCGAGCACCGACTTCAAGTCGCACACCATGCCTCCGCTGTTGACCAGGCCGGGGATGTCGTCCCAGATGGTCTCCATGGTTTCGCGGTGGGGGACCGCGAGAATCAACACGTCCATCCCACGGAATTCATCGCGGGAAACGAGCTTGATGCCGTATTCGTGTTCCATCTGGTCCCGATCGGCCATCGGGTCGCATGCCACCGGGGTGATGCCGTAGCTGCCCAGCGCGTTGTACAGATCGACCACCTTCGAGTTACGGATGTCGGGCACGTTTTCCTTGAACGTCATCCCCAGGATGCCGACGCGCGTGGTCGGGTTCAGGCGGCCGTGGCGGGCCAGGGTCTGCACGATGCGCTGTGCAACGTGGTTGGCCATGCCGTCGTTGATGCGGCGGCCGGACAGGATGACTTCGGGGTGATAGCCCAGTTCCTGCGCCTTGGAGGTCAGGTAATAGGGGTCCACGCCGATGCAGTGTCCGCCCACCAGACCGGGCGAGAACTTCAGGAAGTTCCACTTGGTGCCGGCGGCGCTCAGGACTTCCGAGGTGCGGATGCCGACGAGGTCGCAGATCTTGGACATCTCGTTCATCAGCGCGATGTTGATGTCGCGCTGCGTGTTCTCCAGCACCTTGGCAGCTTCGGCCACCTTGATGGACGAGGCGCGATGCACGCCGGCGTCGATGATCTTTTCGTACACGCCGGCAATGATTTCCAGCGAGGCTTCGTCCTGGCCGGACACGATCTTGACGATCTTCTCCAGCGGATGCTCACGGTCGCCCGGGTTGATCCGCTCAGGGCTGTAGCCCAGCTTGAAGTCGACGCCGCAGCGCAGGCCCGACGCCTTTTCCAGCTCGGGACCGCAGATTTCCTCGGTGGCGCCGGGGTGGACGGTGGATTCGAAAACGACGATGCAGCCAGGACGCAGCACGGGGCCGATCGACTGGCATGCCCGCACCAGCAGGGAAAAATCAGGGTTGTTCTTTTCGTCGACGGGGGTGGGAACGGCGACCACGAAGAAGTCGCAGCCTTCCAGTTCGGAAACCTTGTCGGTAAAGGTCATGGCAGAGGCACGCAAGGCGTCGTCTTCAATCTCGCCGGTCCAGTCATGTCCCTCTTTCAGTCGTGCGATTCTCCGCTTATCCACATCAAAGCCGATGACATCAAAGCGCTTGGAAAATGCGACTGCTACGGGCAGGCCGACATATCCAAGGCCACACACTGCGATTCTCTTTACCACGGGGGCCTCACTGTTTTCGTCGTGTCGTAGACACTAGAAATCGACACCCAAGGACGCGTAAATCGAATCAAATTCGATATACGACTGCCCTTGTTGGGCGGACTTAATGCTTAGGAATTGTTACGGCTCGATACCTACACATACGTGTTTGGTGACGAGCCAACGAATCGTAGAGGCGCCAGACAGCAATATTCTTTCTAAAAATTATTATTGCTGTGGAAATGAGTCAGGGTTTCCGTAATAAACCCCGGGAATTCCCTCAAATAATTACATTCATTACACAAACCGCAACACAGAGGCTTCCGGTAAATGTTAGCGAATATAAAAAAGGGTATTTCTTATGATGGTTTAACCAAACTGAAAAAGATAATGAGGATTCAGTGGCTATTTATTAATAGCGTAAAGCAATAATTCCGTAATGCAAAATCGGGAGGTTTTGCGATCCATAATGGTGCGGATAATCCCGCATAATGGGACGGCGCAATAGAAATGGCCCACCGCTCGCAGTGGGCCATTACTTGATGTTGCCAGTCGAGACAGCAACGGACGCATCGGAACTCGTGGCGCGTTGTGCGGCAGTTGTCGTCAGGCAGGCCGAGCGTCCGGCAGGCGCGCCAGGATATCGGCCCGACAGGCATCCAGAATTTCATCCGCCAAGGGCGAATCGTCGGGGCAGGAGCGCGACAACACGATGGCGCCAATGGCCTGCGCCATGATGGCCAGCCTGCGGGCGCGCGCCTCGCTGCCCGGACGTGCAACCGACTCATCCCCCGAGCCAGCCGGCGTCGCCAACTGATGCTCGATACCCGCGGCAAAAGCCGCCTTGACGGGCTCCGGTTGCCGGGCTGCGTCCGCGCACAGCGCGGCCATGGTGCAGCCCTCGCCCGGCTTGTCGCGATGGTCGCGGGAAAGATAGTGCCTGATGAAGTCTGCCGGATCGACACCCGTCTTGGCGTCCGCGGACCCCGCGAGGCCACAGCTAGCCGCCTCTGCCATGAGATCTGCCTTCGAGCCGAAGTGCTTGTAGAAGCCGCCGTGGGTGAAGCCGGCGGCCGCCATCAGGTCTGCCACGCCGACGCCGTCATAACCGCGTTCCCTGAACAGGGTGGACGCGGTTTGGACAATGTGCGCGCGGTTTGCTTGCGCCTGTGCCTTGGTGACCTTCATAGCCAATCTCTCTGTGTGCTCTGCCAACGGATAGGCGGCACTATAACACCCATAGATTATGATCATCATCAAACCATTGACATTAAAGATGATGGTCGTCATCATTGTTTCCGTTTCAACAACGCCGGGCCCCGGGCAGTCACTGTCCCGCGGCTCATTCAGGCTCAACCCTCGGACTCGACATGACCGACACCACTCTTTTCCAGCCCTACACCCTGGGCTCGCTGACCCTGGCGAATCGCATCGTGATGGCGCCACTGACGCGCAACCGTGCCGGCGCGGGCCTGGTGCCCAGCGCGCTGGCCGCCACTTACTACGCGCAGCGCGCTTCGGCGGGCCTGATCATCACCGAGGCCACTCAAATCTCGGCTCAGGCGCAGGGCTACCAGGACACCCCCGGCCTGTACACGCAAGAACAGATCCAGGGTTGGCGTGAAGTCACCAGCGCCGTCCACGCCCGAGGCGGGCGCATCTTCGCGCAACTGTGGCACGTCGGCCGGATCTCTCATGTCGATCTGCATGGCGGAGCAGCCCCGGTTGCGCCTTCGGCCATCCGCGCGCAGGCCAAGACCTTCGTCAACAATGGCTTTGTCGACGTGTCCGAACCGCGTGCACTGTCCATCGCCGAGTTGCCGGGCATCGTGGACGACTTCCGCCAAGCCGCGGCCAACGCCATCGCGGCCGGATTCGACGGCGTCGAGATCCACGGCGCCAACGGTTATCTGCTGGAACAGTTCATCAAGGACGGCGCCAACCAGCGTACCGACGCCTACGGCGGCTCCATTGAAAACCGCGCGCGGCTGCTGCTGGAAGTCACCGCAGCAGTGATCAAGGAGATCGGCGCCGATCGCACCGGCGTGCGCATCTCGCCCGTGTCATCGGCCGGCGCCATTTCGTGCAGCGATCCGCAGCCGCAGTACGACTACATCGCCGAACAACTCGATGCGCTTGGCATCGTCTACCTGCACGTGGTGGAAGGGGCCACGGGCGGCCCACGCGACGTGGCGCCGTTCGACTTCGATAGCTTGCGCCGCCGCTTCACACGCACCTATATGGCCAACAACGGCTACGACCTGCAACTGGCCGCCACCCACCTGCGCGAACACAAGGCAGACCTGTTTGCCTTTGGCCGTCCGTTCATCAGCAACCCCGATCTGGTCGAACGCCTGAAAGCCGGCGCGCCGCTTGCCGCATTGGATCCCGCGACCTTGTACGGCGGCGGCGCACATGGCTACATCGACTATCCGGCGTTGGCCGACATCCCCGCGTAATAAGGCTGATGACGAGGCCGCGGCGCACGCGGCCCTTCTGGCCAGATCTCCCTTTTCCATATCCGCCCCAGGCAGAACCACTATGTCCAATCTTCCGACCGTCCTCATCACCGGCGCTTCCAGCGGCATCGGCGCAACCTATGCCGAACGCTTTGCGCGGCGCGGCCATGATCTCGTGCTGGTCGCGCGCGACCGCGCACGACTGCAAGCGCTCGCCGACCGACTACGCCAAGAATCCGGAGTCGCGATCGAGGTGCTGCGCGCTGATCTCACGCAGCACGATGAACTGGCCACTGTCGAAGCGCGCCTGCGCGACGACGCGAACATCGGCATCCTCATCAACAACGCTGGCATTGCCCAGTCAGGCAGCTTCGTCGACCAATCCGCCGATAGCATCGAACGGCTGGTGAGCTTGAACACGACCGTGCCGACGCGCTTGGCCGCCGCCGCCGCACCACGGCTGGCCAAGGCAGGCAAAGGCGCGATCGTGAATATCGGCTCGGTGGTCGGCCTGACTCCGGAATTCGGCATGTCCATCTACGGCGCAACCAAGGCATTCGTGCTGTTTCTGTCTCAGGGACTGAACCTGGAACTCTCGCCCAAGGGGGTTTACGTTCAAGCGGTTCTGCCTGCGGCCACGCGCACCGAGATCTGGGAACGCGCCGGTATCGACATCAACACGCTGCCCGAGGTGATGGACGTGAATGAACTGGTCGATGCGGCCCTGGTCGGCTTCGATCGCCGCGAGACCGTCACCATTCCGCCGCTGCATGAGGCCGCACGCTGGGACACACTGGAAGCCTCGCGACTGGCCCTGCTTGGCGACATCCGACAGGCACAGGCTGCTGAACGCTATCGCAGCATTGCCTGAGAAAGAAAGTTCGGCGGGCGGTGCACCGCTGCGCCGGTGCGCCCGCATCCGAACTCGACTTCGCGACAGCCTCTTTCGGCTTGCCTGCCCTTCCTGAGACGCAAAACCATGAAAGCCTTCATCATCGACCGCTATGGCAAGAAAGACCCCGGCCGCATCGGCGACATACCGGAACCGGCCCTGCGGGACGATGATGTCCTGATCCAAGTCCACGCAGCGAGCGTCAATCCCCTGGACGCGAAGATCAAGCGTGGCGAATTCAAGCTGATCCTGCCCTATCGATTCCCGCTGGTGCTGGGCAACGACGTGGCCGGCAAGGTCGTGCGCGTCGGTGCCCGCGTACGTCAGTTCCAGCCGGGCGATGAAGTCTATGCACGCGCCGATGTAGATCGCATGGGCGCCTTTGCCGAGTTCATTGCCGTCAAGGCATCATCACTGGCGCTCAAGCCGGCAAACGTCAGCATGGTCGAAGCCGCCTCCCTCCCGCTGGTGGCCCTGACCGCCTGGCAGGCGCTGGTGGAAACCGCCAAGTTGAAAAGCGGACAGAATGTACTGATCCACGCCGGCTCCGGTGGCGTGGGCTCCATCGCCATCCAGCTCGCCAAGCACCTGGGCGCAGGGGTCGCCACCACCACGAGTACCGCCAACATCTCGTTTGTGAAAGCCTTGGGCGCGGACGTCGTTATCGACTACAAGCAGCAAGATTTTTCGACCGTTCTGCGCGACTACGACGTGGTGCTCAACAGCCTGGACAGCGACGTGCTACACAAATCCATCCAGGTCCTGAAACCGGGCGGGCATCTCATCTCCATCTCGGGACCACCAACCCCGACGTTTGCGGCGGCGCGCGCTCTGCCATGGCCAATCAGGCAAGCCGTGCGCCTGTTGAGCCATGGCATTCGCAGGAAGGCCAAGCAGAAGAACGTCGAATACACCTTTGTGTTCAATCGCGCCGATGGAGCACAGTTGCAGCAGATCACTACCCTCGTCGAATCTGGTGCAATCCTGCCCGTTGTCGATAAAGTGTTTTCCTTTGACGACACTGTCCAAGCGTTGGCCTACTCGGATAGTGGGCGCGCCAAGGGCAAGGTCGTGCTGCGGGTTAGATAGCCGCCACGCAAGCCGGCCGTCGAACGTAGGGTGATCGAGCGTCCGCCACACATCGCCGGGATTACCCGTAATAAGAAAAATCTCTCAATTCAGCGGGCATTTGTGATTACTGGCGACTCAAACCCACATGCTAATTTTTCCCTGCGGGTAAAAAATCGCTCGATAACACACAAGGGAATCACACCATGCACGCCGTGGATAAAGCATGCCGCAAGGCAGGGATGGCATCGTCCGTTCGCAACACATTTCTGAAGTTGATGGCGCCCGCGTTGATCGCCGGCATGGCCTTCACCGTGGCCGCCGCGCCAGCGCGGGCAGCCGACTTTCCTGGCGGCAAGCCCATCAGCCTGGTGGTGCCGTTCCCTGCTGGCGGCGGCACCGACTTCATCGGCCGCCTGCTGGCCTCGGAGATGGGCAAGGCACTGAACACCACGATCGTGGTCGAGAACAAGGGCGGCGCCAACAGCAACATCGGCACGGCCTATGTGACCCAGGCCCGGCCCGACGGCTACACGCTGTTGGTGTCGGGCGTGGGAATCGCCACCAACCAGGGCCTGTACAGCAAGCTTCCCTATAAGCTCGACCAGCTGGACCAGGTCGCCGTGCTGGCGTTCGGCTCCGATGTACTCGTGACCGCTCCCACCTTCCCGGCCAAGACGCTGGCCGAGTTCGTCGAGCTGGTGCACAAGCAACCCGGCAAGTATTCCTACGCCTCGTCTGGCAACGGCACCACCGGCCATCTGGGCATGGAAATGCTCAAGCAGCGCGCCAAGCTCGACATCATGCACGTGCCCTACAACGGTGGTTCGGCTGCGATCAATGATGTACTGGCGGGCCGCGTCGACGTGCTGTTCGTAAACCAGGACACGGCCTTGCCACACGTGCGCGCCGGCAAATTGCGCGCGCTTGCCATCGGCAGCGCCCAGCGCAATCCCACCTATCCCGACACACCCACCGTCGCCGAAAGCGGCTATCCGGGATTCTCGTCGGAATACTGGTTTGGCCTGAGCGCACCCGCTGGGCTACCGCCACCGGTCTTCCAGAAGCTGTTCGAGGCCACGCGTAGCGCCATGCAGTCGCCCGCCATTCAGGAAAAACTCGGCGCCGTCGGCCTGGTGATTCCGCCGCTCACCGACCGCCAGCAATTCGTGACGCTGGTGGAAGCCGAGGTACAGAAATGGGGCGAAGTCGTACGCGTGTCGGGTGCGCGAATCGACTGAGCCTGCCGCCACACGGTCCTGGTGCGATGGCCTTGCACCAGATAGGGGGCCGCTTCTGCGGCCCCTTTTGTCATGCCTTGTCGGCGTGCGCCGGCGTGGCGTCGATGGGCGCCAGGAAGTTCAAACGCGTGAGCGTGTCGCGCGTGATGTCCACGATCGAGTCGATGTGAGCACCGTGCGAAGCCGTGAGATACGAGATGTAGAAGCGCGCGGGCGGGATCGGCGGATCGGCGGGCAGGGCGCGCAGCACGCCCATGGTCAGCATGTCCTGAAGCAGCGGCACCGGCAGGATGCCGATGGCGTGGCCGGCCGCGATCAGGCGCGAGATCAGCGCCAGCGAATTCGTGGTGCTGGGCCCCGACATATCGACGCCGCCCGAGGCCAGCCAATTTTCGACCACGGTATAGAGCGTGGAGGGTGGCGAGTGCGTGGCGATGTGATGGCCGCGCGCATGCTCGGCGCGAAACGGATCGGCCGTGATGTGCAGCGTGGGTGAGGCCACCCAGTGAAAGGTCATCCAGCCGATGAACACGTCGGTGACGGTGTCGCCGGTGGCCGGATTGGTGAGCAGCGCCATATCGAGCTCGCCCGCATTGAGCTTGCTGTTCAGCACCGAGCCCACGTCCACCGTCATCTCCAATGCCAGCGAGGGATAGTGCTCTTTGAGCTGCGCGATCACGGCGGTAAGGCCCACGTTGGCCGAGCATTCATCCGCGCCCAGCCGCAGCTTTCCGCCCAGGCTGCGGTCCTTGCCGAAGTGTTCAAGCTGGCGCGTACTGTGCAACGCGCTTTCAGCATGCCGCAGCGCTGATTGGCCTACGTCGGTAAGGCTCACGCGCTGGCGCGAGCGATCGAACAGCTGCACTTCGAGCGCGCTTTCGAGTTCGCGGATGCGTGCCGACACGGCAGGCTGCGTCACGTGCAGATGACGCGCGGCCGCATGGATACTGCCCAGCTTTGCCGTCCAGTAGAAGGCCTCAAGCTGGCTTAGGGTTATCCGCATGATAAGGAGTCTTTTTCAAACAGCGCCGAAACTTTGATTATTGAGCCGGAAAGCCCGCGTGATACTTTTTTTCCAACGGGTTCCGGCCCATCTGATTGTAGTGAACACACACGATGTATCTGATTCATCCCATGCCCGCTGCGCTGCCGCCCGACGATCTGGCGCTGTTGCAGAAGGCCGAGCCGGCCACCATCGGCCACTTCCAGACCACGGGCTTCATGCGTAACGATATCCGCGCGCATCAGCAGGACGTGCGCATCGCCGGGCCGGCCGTGACGGTGCGCATGCCGGGCAGCGATGGCGGCATTCTGCACCATGCCATGGCATGCGTGCGGCCTGGCGACGTGTTGGTGATCGACCGCTGCGGCGAGGCCGTGACGGCGGCTTTCGGCGGCGCCATGGCCTACGCCGCCAAACAGGCGGGTGTGGCCGGCATCATCGTGGACGGCGTGGTCACGGACCTGGGCGAGCTGCGCCAGCATGGCCTGCCCGTATGGTCCAAGGGACCATCGGTGATCACGACGCGGCTGCTCGGCCATGAAGGCGAGTTCTGCGGCACGATCAACTGCGGCGGCGTCACGGTGTGGGCGGGCGCAGCAGTGCTGGCCGATGAGAACGGCGTGCTGGTGCTCGACCGCGCCGCCGTGCGTGCTGCCGCCCAACGCGCAATCGACTTCCAGACCCAGGAACAGACCACCTTGGCGCGGCTGCGCGCCGGCGAGAAATTCCCCGACATCGTGGGCTCGCGCTCGCAGATTGAACGCGCCATCGCGGCGGCCCAAGGAGCATGAAGATGAGCATCGACCTGGACATCACCGAACTGGCCGAGCGTCTACGCCGCCGCGAACTGCGCGCGGAAACGCTGGTGAGCGACTATCTGGAGCGCATCACGGCGCTCGATGCGTGGCTGCACGCCTACGTCGCGGTGTATGCCGACGAGGCGCTGGCCGCCGCGCGCGCGGCCGACTTGCAGCTGGACCAGGGTATCTGGCTGGGTCCGCTGCATGGCGTGCCGATTGCGCTAAAGGACCTGATCGACATTACGGGCCGGCCGACCACCATCGGCTCGCCGATACATGCCAACACCGTTGCCGCGCGCACGGCGGAGTTGGTGCAGCAGTTGCAGCACGCCGGCGCCATCATCCTGGGCAAGACTCACATGGTGCAATTCGCCATGGGCGCGTGGGGCTTCAATCAGCACATGGGCACGCCCCGCAATCCCTGGGACGACCACGTGCATCGCATACCGGGCGGTTCAAGCAGCGGCTCGGCGGTGGCGGTGGCGGGGCGCCTGGCGCCGGCCGCGATCGGCACCGACACCGGCGGCTCGGTGCGCGTGCCGGCCAGTTACTGCGGCATCACCGGTCTGAAGCCGACCGTGGGCCGCATCTCATCGCGCGGCGTGGTGACCTTGAGCCAGACGCTCGACAGCGTCGGCATTTTCGCCCACAGCGCCGCCGACGCGCGCCTGGTGTTCGACGTGCTGGCGCCAGCCGAACCGGGCGAATGGCGCGAGCCGCTCGACGCGTCGCGCTTCGGCATCGCCGGCGCCACGCTGGGCCGTCTGCCGGAGGCATTTCTCGCAGACGTCACGCCCGCCGTGCGCCGGGCCTACGAAGCGTCGATCGCGCTATATCAGGGCCTGGGTGCGCAAATCGTTGAGGTCGCACTGCCCGCCACGCTGGCCGAATTCAAGGCCGTGACCGGCGACATCATGATGACCGAAGGCGTGGCCTCGTTCGAGCGCGAGATGACTGATTCCACCCTGCCGGTGGATGACTCGGTGCGTCCACGCCTGCTGGTTGGACTGGACGTGCCGGCGGTGCGGTATCTGGCCGCGCTACGCGAGCGCGATCGGCTGCAAGCAGAGATGCAGACGCGTCTGCAAGGCGTGGCGGGACTGCTGACGCCCACCACGTTCACCACCGCGCTGCCGCTCACCGAGATCGATCACGCCAATGCACCGGTGCATTACACCCGCATCGGCAACCTCTTGCAGATGTGCGGGGTGTCGGTGCCCAACGGCCGCGACGAAGCCGGCCTGCCCACCGGCCTGCAGATTCTGTGTCCTGGCGGCGAAGACCGGCTGGCGCTGTATCTGGCCGAGGTGTTCCAGCGTCATTCCGATTGGCATCGCGAGCGTGCCCACGCACACGCACACGCGCAGGCGAACGCGGTCTGACCCGACACCGCAGCGATGCGCGCGACGCGCGCGCCTCCATACCAACAACACAGGGGAAAATATGAAATGCAGCATTCTGGCGGCGCTGCTGGCTGCCGTCGCGTCCTCGCTCGCCACGCCCGAACCGGCCAACGCCCAGACCGCCGCGCTGCCCGAAACCCATTTCGCGGTGGTCGGCGGCGGCAGCCACAACTACACCTTCTCGGCCGTCGAGAAGCCCTTTTGGGAAAAGACCTTGCCGCAAGATTCCGGCGGCAAGATTACAGCCGAACTGGTTGGCCTGTCGGAGAGCGGCCTCAAGGGCCCGGAGATCGTGCGCCTGATGCGCGCCGGGGCGCTCGACGTGGGCATGGGCGTATTCGCATTCGTAAGCGGTGACGATCCAACCTTCGAGGGCGTGGACCTGCCCGGCATGGCGGCCGACTTCGCCACCGCGCGCAAGATGGTCGCCGCCTATCGCCCTGTGCTGGAGCAGCGCATGCTCAAGCGCCACGGCGTGCGGCTCCTGGCCACCGTGCCGTACACCGCCCAGGTGTTCTTCTGTCGCTCGCCCATCACGCGCCTGGCCGATCTGAAGGGGCGCAAGGTGCGCACGCGCGGCAGCAACATGGCCGAATACGTGCGTGCGCTGGGCGGCGCACCCGTGACCATTCCATTTGCCGAGGTGATTCCTGCCTTGCAGACAGGCGTGGTCGATTGCGCGGTCACCGGCATCGGCTCGGGCAACGCCGCGAAATGGTACGACGTGGCCAAGAACCTCTATCTACTGCCGATCGACTGGTCCATCGGCTTCTACGCCATCGCCGAACGCCGCTGGCAGAAGCTCGACCCCGCCGTGCAGCAGTTCATGCTCAAAGAGGCGCAGGTGCTGGAGCAGCGCTTGTGGGACGAGACCGGCCGCGAAGGCGAATACGCGCTGGCCTGCAACACCGGACAGGGCGAATGCCGCATCCACACGAAGGCCGACATGCACGCCACGGCGCCCGACGAGGCCGAGCGCGCCGCGTTGCGCGAGGTGGCCACCGACATGGCAAGCCGCTGGGCGCGGCGCTGTGGCGAAGAATGCGCCGCCAACTGGAGCGCGTCCGTGGGCCAGGCCCTGGGCGTGACGCTGCGTTGAATCTCAAGGAACTCTCATGACGACAGAAACGCATGGTTCGTTGCGCCTGCTTGAGCGCGTATCTCGCATCGGCGCCTGGATAGGCGGCCTTGGCCTGCTGCTCGTATCCTGGCTCATCGTGATCGACCTGATCGCGCGCAAGGTGGCGGGCGTCTCGATCGGCGGCGCCGACGAGCTGGCCGGCTACACGCTCGCGGTAGCAAGCGCCTGGGCCTTCCCCATTACCTTGCTGCGCCGCTCGCACATTCGGGTCGACGTGGTCTACACCCATCTTCCCCCCAAGGCGCGAGTGGCGCTCGACCTGTTCGCGCTCATTTGCCTTGGCGTGTTCGTGGGCACGCTGACCTGGCACGCATGGTTCGTGCTGGCCGACTCCATCGCCTTCCAGTCGGTCTCCAACACGCCGTTGCAGGTGCCGCAATGGATCCCACAATCGCTGTGGTTTGCGGGCTACGCATTCTTCCTGCTCACCATCGTGGTGCTGGGCGCCTGCGCGTTGGGCCGCGTGATGCGCGGCCGCTGGCAGGCGGTCAACGCGCTGATCGGCATCCACACCGTGGAAGAGGGCATTGAAGAAGAAACCGCCGACGCGCTCGTGCCGGCGCGCACGCAACCCCAGGAGTGAGCCATGTTGATAATGACGATTTCCATGCTGCTCGGCCTGCTGGCGCTGAGTGTGACCGCAGCCGCTTCCGTGGGCCTGTTGGGCATGAGTCTGGCCGGCGCGTATTCGCCGCTGCGACTGAGCAACGCCATCGGCGAACTGGCCTGGGGCACCAGCGCCGAGTTCCTGCTGGTCGCGATTCCACTGTATGTGCTGATGGGCGAACTGCTGGTGCATTCGGGCGTGGCTGGCCGCATGTACGGCGCCGTGTCCAAGTGGGTTTCGTGGCTGCCGGGAGGACTGATGAACGCCAACATTGGCGCATCGGCCTTGTTCTCGGCCACCAGCGGTTCAAGCGTCGCTACCGCCGCCACGATCTCCACGCTGGCGCTGCCGGAGCAGCGCAAAGCGGGTTACCACGCACCGCTGTTCCTGGGTTCGATCGCGGCGGGCGGCACGCTCGGCATTCTGATCCCGCCGTCGATCAACATGATCGTGTACGCACTGATCGCCAACGTGTCGGTGCCCAAGCTCTACCTGGCCGCCACCGTGCCGGGCGTACTGCTCACCGTGCTGTTCATCGGGCTGATCGTTGGCCTGTGCCTGTGGCGACCGGGTCTGGCCGGCAAGCGCCCCACAGTCAGCTGGGCCGAACGCATCGACGCACTGCCGCACTTGCTGCCGCCCCTCGCCATCTTCGCGCTGGTTATCGGCGTCATCTACGGCGGCATCGCCACCGCCAGCGAGTCCGCCGCGCTGGGCGTGGTGGCCGCGACGTTGCTGTGCGCCGGCAAGCGCGTGCTGACCTGGCAAATGCTGGGCCGCGCGTTTGAAGCCACGTTGCGTACCACCGGCATGATCATCCTCATCACGCTGGCCGCGTTCTTTCTGAACTTCGTGCTGTCGTCGATCGGCCTGACGACAATGCTGGTGAGCACGGTGACCAGCCTGGACCTGCCGCCCCTGGGCATGATGCTTGCGATCATTCTGTTCTACATCCTGCTCGGCTGCTTCATGGACACGCTTGCCATGCTCGTGACCACGGCGCCGCTCACCGTTCCCATCGTGGTGGCGCTGGGCTACGACCCCGTGTGGTTCGGTGTGCTGCTGATCGTGCTGTGCGAGATGGGCCAACTCACGCCGCCTTTCGGCATGAATCTGTTCGTGGTGCACAGCGTGCGAGGCGAAGGAAAATTCATGGACGTCGTGGTGGGCGTGATGCCTTTCCTCGCCATGCTGTTGCTGCTGATCGTGCTGCTGCTGGCCGCGCCGCAACTGGCGCTGTGGCTGCCGGGACAGATGTCTACCCTTTAAGTGCGGCGGCATGCAGCATGACGCCCAGTATGCAAAACTCCCCTTTTCCATTTCATTCGGCTTCTCTATGGCTCAACCACAACGTGTTGCTCTCGTCACCGGATCGACTTCGGGTATCGGAGCAGCGATAGCGCGCCGGCTATCCCGCGATGGTTACGCAGTCGTTTTGCATTCGCGCAGCTCGGTGGACGTAGGCATGGCCATGGCGCGTGAGCTGGGTTTGGCGGCCTACGTGCAAGCAGACCTCGCAGACGATGCAGACCGGATACGACTGGTGCAAGAAGCCATCGCGCAATGGGGTCGATTGGATGTAGTCGTGAACAATGCGGGAATCAGCCGCGTGGTTCCCCATGCCGACATGGCAGCAGCGACGCCTGACATATGGCGCGAGCTGCACGAGGTCAACGTCATTGCGCCGTTTCGTATCGTTGCGGAAGCGGAGGCTGCACTGCGGGCGTCTGCCGCTGACGGACGGCCTGCTTGCGTGGTCAACGTGAGTTCGCATGCAGGCGTTCGCCCGAAAGGGGCTTCCATCCCTTACGCCGCAACGAAGGCGGCGCTGAATCACGTCACGCGCTTGCTTGCGGTCTCACTGGCCCCAGACATTCGTGTGAATGCCGTCGCGCCAGGGCTTGTGGATACACCGTTGACCGCTGACTGGACGCAGGCCCAGCAGTTGTGGCGAGAGCGCGCGCCAATGCGGCGGGCGGCAAGCCCGGACGATATTGCACAGGCCGTGTCCATGCTCATCGAATCCCACTATCTGACAGGCGAAATTCTGCTGTCCGATGGCGGATTGAATCTCACGTGATGCTGAGGAGCGGTGTTGAGCAGCGATGGCCTGCGCGGGCGCTAACGACCTCCGAGATTAGATAACTTGGGCCATCGTCGGTCGCACTGCCGGCGTTCCCGCCTCACGCTCAAGGCAATTGAACGAAAGTCGGCCACATCGCGCCCGCAACTCCGAAAGGCAACGGAAATCGCGAAGTTTCTCGGATAGGCGCCGACCTGGAGAGCCATTCGCGGCAACCAACATACGCCTACGCTGGCGTCACTCATCCAGAACGCAGTGCGAGAGACTCCGCATTGCATCGATGGCGCGATCGGTGGATTCACCCATCTGGGCGTGCACGATGGCGCCGTCGATGGCGACCGTGAGGGGGCCGCCCAGGGAGTGGCCGGGGCTCTCGAAGATCTCGTCCAGACATCTCGCGACATCGTTCTTGTGCTCGCGGACGATCTTCAGTATCTCGGGATGCGTGGAACCGAACTCGGCCGCGGCATTCAAGAAGGCGCAACCGCGAAATTCTTCGCTGTCGAACCACTCGCGCAGCGTGAGCGCCAGCGCGTCGATCTGCGAGGCGCCGGCGGCCAGGTTGGACGCGAGACTCCCTCGAAACCACTGCATCCAGCGTTCGTGGCGGAACTCAAGATAGGCCATTACCAGCAATTCCTTGCTGGGATAGTGCCGATAGAACGTCACCTTGGTGACTGCGGCGGCTTCAATGATCTTGTCGACCCCGGTGGCGCGTATGCCCTGGCCGTAAAACAAGGCATGGGCCGCATGCAGGATGCGTTCACGGGGCGAGAGCGTGTCGACGGGGGGAGTGTTGCGTGTCATGGCGCATTGTAGACAGATCGGTCCACCCGTCGCAATCAGTAGTAGACAGGTCGTTCTACTTGCATTAATCTGCACACGTAGACAGATCGTTCTACTTACTTTTTCCCAGGAGCAATCATGGAAACTCGCCCCCCGCTGCCGCCGTTCACCAAGGAAACCGCCATTCAGAAGGTACGGCTCGCCGAAGATGGTTGGAACACGCGCGATGCCGCGAAAGTCGCGCTGGCCTATACGCTGGATACCAAGTGGCGCAATCGCGCCGAGTTCGCCAATAACCGGACAGAAGCCCAGGCCTTCCTGGATCGGAAGTGGAAGAAGGAGCTCGACTACCGGCTCATCAAGGAACTCTGGGTGCACGATGGCAACCGGATTGCGGTGCGTTACGCCTACGAGTGGCACGACGACGCGGGCAACTGGTTCCGCTCTTATGGCAACGAGAACTGGGAGTTCATGCCTGATGGACTGATGCATCGCCGCTACGCCTGCGTCAACGACATGCCGATCAAGGAATCGGAGCGGAAGTTCCATTGGCCTCTGGGCCGCCGGCCCGACGATCATCCGGGCTTGTCGGAATTGGGACTCTGAACGATCGCAAGAATGGTGAGCCGGAGCGTCCAGCCCGCGTGGGATTGAGCTCCGCTTCCTATTTCGCCCTATTCAGCCTGACTTTCCGGATGCAACAGGGGCAGTTCATCGCCGCGCATTTCAAGTCGAGTGCAACCAACTCGACATGTCCGGCAGGCTGGCGGAGCCAACCACCTGCTCACATGCAATGGACAGACCCAGCAAGCGCGCCTCTTGGCCCGCCGGCGCCAATAACTGCAACGCGGCAGGCAATAGTTCATGGCGCAGCCTGAGTGGCAGCGCACTTGCGCAAAGATTAAAAATGTTTGCCGGTCGGGTGGGTCCGAAGCAACGGCTTTCCATCGCCGTTTCCGCGTCGGCGGTTGGGAAGTCGTCGGGGTAGATCGGCGGAAAATGCTGTTTGACCGGCGCGATCCATGCGTCAAAGTTTTCGAAAGTGGCATGGACTTCAGAAAGCAGCACCTGACGGCGACGTTGCGCCGCCAAGTAGCGTTGTTCTGATATCTCCAGCCCCGCGGCAATTCGATGAGCCACGTCTGGATTCAGCCGCGGGCGCATCTCCTGGAACCGTTCGCTGCCGAGCATCGCAAGCGCCTCAGGGCGCGCAACATCGGTATAGATAGCATCGGTCTCGCAAAGCGCGGGCATATCAAATGGCACGACCCGCGCGCCACCTGCTGCCAGAGCATCCACTCCTTCGCGCACACATGCCGCCATCGTTGGCGCAAGCCCGTCGAAGAAATAGGATCGAGGCAACCCTAACTTGACGGCGCCCAGGTCGACACTGGGCACCGTCTGCCCCGACAGTGCCTCCCACGCAATCGCAACATCTACCGCTCGCGGTGCGAACAGACCCAGCGAGTCAAGACTCCGGCTCATGGAGAACATGCCGTCATCTGGCATTGAAAGCCCCCCAAACTTCATACCGAAGATGCCGCAGAATGCAGCGGGGCCTCGGACCGAGCCTCCGGTGTCAGTACCGACTGCGAGCGCGCACAGGCCCGCCGCCACGGCTACAGCAGAGCCGCTGGAGGAACCGCCAGGCACGCGAAAGTGGTGTGGGTCCCTAGGATTTCGAGGAGTTCCGCGCCGGTAATTCGTACCGGCGGACCCTAGCGCAAACTCAACGGTCTGCGTCTTGCCGAGTATGACGCAGCCCGCACGCCGCAAAGCCCCAATGAAGCCGCCCTCTGCACCGACCAAATCTTCTACATCGACATCAGAGCCAACGCGAGTCGGCATTCCCGCCACCGCCAACACGTCTTTCACTGCCACCGGCACACCCATCAGGGGGCCAAGATCTGTACCACTGGCCAAGAGAGCATCTATGGCCGAAGCAGCACGAAGCGCCGATTCTGGGTCGGTATAAACAAAGGCGCGCAACTGCGAATCAAGCCGCTCGATACGATCCAAGTAGTCTTGCACCGTCTTGACTACTGTCGTCCTGCCGTCGCGCAGGCGCTGGCCGTAATCAGCCAGGCCCACCACTCCGATTGGGTCAGGGGGCAAGTTCACGTCTTTCTCCAAAGGGGCGGATACAGTCGGCAGCTGCGGTTCATCATGAATGGCACTCAACGCGCCCTTCATCCAGGCGTCGCCGTCAGAGGTAAGCCAATCAGTGATTCCAGAACAAACGCTGTGGCGTGTGCACAAGAATGGTTTCTCGTATCGCGGGGGAAGGCACCCAACGCTCAAGCAGATCGACCAACGCGCCATCGTCAGGCATGAGATCAGCAGGACTCGACGTGTGCGGCCAATCGCTGCCCCAAAGCAAGCGCTCGGGATTGGCAGCCACCAGCTGTTGGTGCATAGGACGCACGTCGTCATAGCGATCGCGGTCATCCGATTGACGGTTCTGAGCAGAAAGCTTTGCGTAGACAAGCCCGTCGCCCACCAGCTTCAAGAGCGACTGGAACGACGGATCCGCGACGCCCCGAGACGCGGGCAGGCTCAAGACGTGGTCAATTACCACCGGTGCTTGTCGCCCAAGCAACGCGATGTCGTCCACGATGTCGGGCAAGAGTTGCCAGTCGATCCACAGTTGCACGACCCACCCCAGGTCACGCATCGTAGGCAAGAAACTTTGCAGTACATCCCAGCCGACGCCACGCAAATAGCCCGGCTGATTTGACTTCGCAAACAGGTGAAAGCGCAGGCCACGTATGCCGGAGGCATCCCAGCGCTTCAGTTCTGCGGGACCGACCCGATTATCGGTAATGCAGACCCCCCGTAGCCGCTGGGGTTCGCGTTCGACGGCGTCGAGCACCACGCGATTATCGTAGCCATGAGAATTTCCCTGAACGATTACACCGCGGTCCAAGCCAAGGTGATCGAGCAGGCCCAGGTAGCGTTCAAGCGGCGCCTCGGGCGGCGTATAGCCACGTCCTTCAGTGTAAGGAAAGCGGTCGGTAGGACCAAAGAGATGCGCGTGGCTGTCGCACGCACCGGCGGGGGGTTTCCAGCTTGGTCGTCGCGGATGGTCGACCGGCCCGGCGATCGCCGGCGGCTCTATCGATTGCGCAATGCTTGCGGGGTCAACTTTCACAGCTTGATCTTTCGTGTGGTCCATCTCGTTCAGCCTAGTTTGATCCCTGCACTTTTGATGAGCTGGCCCCATCGTTCCATTTCCGCCGCCAGGAATCGGGCGAACTCGTCGGGCGTATTGGGCGAGGTCAGCGCGCTGAAGAAGTCGGTTCGTTTGCGGATCTCGGGATCGGCAACGGTCGTATTCAGCGCCTTATTCAACGCCAGCACGAGTTGAGCGGGCGTTCCCTTCGGCGCAAATACACCGTTCCACTCGTAAATCACGAACCCTGGCACGGTATCGCCTATCGCTGGCAAAGATGGAAACTGCGCCAGGCGGCCCTCGGCCGTATGCGCAATGGCCTTAACCGTACCGCTCTGAATATAGGACGTGCAAGCTGCCGCATTGCTGAAGTAGAACTTGACATGCCCACCCGCAACGTCGGCCAGCGCTTGGGAACCACCTTTATACGCAATGTGGTTCAGCTTGACGCCTGCCTGACGCTGGAACAGTTCGAGCGCCAGATGTTGAACGGTGCCATTACCCGACGAGGCGAAATCAAGCCCTCCTGGCGTCGCTTTGGCTAAGGCGATGATCTCCGCGACCGTATTCGCCTCGACAGAAGGATGCGTGACCAGGATGTTAGGCACCCGACCGGCCAAAAAGACCGGCACGAAGTTCGTCGTCACGTACGGCAGCTTCGGATACAGAAACGGATTGATAGCGTGACTGGTCGCATCGTAGAGAAAGGTCTGGCCGTCCGGCGCTGCATTGGCCACTAGGGCGGCGCCGATTGTGCCCCCGGCGCCAGGCCGGTTTTCGATAACGAAAACTTCGCCGAGTTCGGCGCTCGCGCGGGCGAGCAGAACTCGGCCAAGGTTGTCTGCGCCGCCACCTGCCGGATAAGGCAGGACAAACCTGACTTGTTTGGTCGCGGCTCGCACATCACGCGCTGCTAATGCCGCCAGAGCAAGCATTGCCATGCAGCGGCGTCGATTTATCAAAATGGTCATAGCGTCTCCTGATTATTTTTATGGCGTCATGTAGTTGGACAGAAGCGCAGGGCTCATTGGCCGTACGCACCCAAGGCAACTTTGGCGGGCCCCGGCCATCGACAAGCGATCACGAACGGCTTGGCGCACTGCGCCAGGCTCGTCGGTCGACTCGATGACAGGGACTTCCGAACGTCAACGTCCTGTGAACTTGGGCGCGCGCTTTGCCGTGAACGCGTCACGGCCCTCGACATAGTCTTGGCTCATGAAGCACCGCATGATCGCGTCTTGGCTCGCCTTACGGCCCTGATCGAAACCACGCGCGCCAGCGTCTATGGCGATCTTGCTGGCCTCATGCGTCAGCGGGGCCAGCCCGGCAATATCCGCAACGATCTGATCGAAATCAGGTTCGCCAAGAACCCGTGTCACGAGTCCCATGCGAAAGGCTTCCGCGCTGCCGTAGCGGCGGGCCGTAAACATGATTTCCTTTGCATTGGAGGGCCCGACCATCCATCCGAGCCTTTGCAGCCAAAGCTCGTTGTAGCCGACCCCCACCTTGCCAGCCGGTATGCAGAACGTCGCGTCCTCGCTGCTATAGCGCAGGTCGCAATGCAGCGCGAGCGCCACCCCGCCACCAAAGCAGTAGCCAAGCACTCGTGCAACCGTCGGCTTGCGCGCCGAAGCCAAGGCGGAGATGGCCCGATCAACGTTATCGTTGTAGAGCTTCACGTTTTCCGCGTTGTTGCGCTTCTCGCCGAACTGCGAGATGTCGGACCCCGACGCGAAGGCCTTACCCCCCGCGCCCTCGACCACGATGACCCGAACGTCTGGATCCGTATCGAGTCGGCCGATCTGCTCGGGAAGGCTGGCCCACATGTCGAACGTCAGTGCATTCTTCTTGGGCTGGTTGTCGATCACCAGACGGCCAATCGCGCCATCGATGTGAGCATGGATCTGCGGCACGCTTGCGCTTTGCATCAGGGAATCAGATGACATGGCTTTCCTTCAGTTCGTGAATTTGTTCAACAGTAAGCCCGGCCTCACGCAAGATTTCCATCGTGTGTTCGCCAGGCATTGGCGCTACCCGCGCAAGCTGGGCAACATGTCGGCTCGTGCGATAGGGCTGCCCCACCAATCCGATCTCCCCAAGCTGGGGGTGACTCACAGGCCATCTCACACCCAGATGCTGAACCTGCGCATCTTCGAATGCCTGGTCGATGCTATTGACCGCACCACAAGCCAGGCCGGCGTCATTCAACAACGTTATCCAATGGGCGGTGGTGTTGCCGGAGAAGATCTCCGAGAGTTCAGCATTTAACTGTTCTCGATTGGCCGAACGCGCCTTATTCGTTTCGAATCGCGGATCGGTAAGCCAGTCTTCACGGTTCAGCGTTTTGCACAGACGGGTCCACATCACCCGGCCAGATACGCAAATGCAGATCATGCCGTCCCGAGTCGGAAAATTCCCTGTGGGGATGATCGTCGGATGATCGTTGCCCGCCTGGGTCGGGACCTCGCCGGCGACCAGCCAGCGTGCACATTGAAAATCCATGACGGCGAGCAGCGACTCAAGCAGCGATGTCTGAATCCACTGTCCTTTCCCGCTGCGCTCGCGGTCCAGTAGCGCCATCAGGATGCCCATCGCCGCATACATTCCGGCCGTCGTATCGGCGATGGCAATACCTGCGCGAACGAGTCCATGACCGGGGATGCCCGTCACAGACATCATTCCGGTCATCCCCTGAATAATCTGGTCGTAGCCGGGACGCCGCGCATAGGGTCCGTCCTGTCCAAAACCAGAAATGCTCGCGTAGACCAGGCGGGGATTGATCTCGTTCAGCGTCTCATAGTCGATACCCAAGCGCTTTTTGACGTCGGGGCGATAGTTTTCAACCACCACATCCGCGTCCTTCGCCAGCTCCTTCAGGATGCGCACGCCTTCCGGCGACTTGAGGTTCAGCGTAAGGCTGCGCTTGTTGCGATGCAGATTCTGATAGTCAGGACCGAGCCGCACGCCGCCCATCTCGGTCTCGTTGCCCTCGTCGACCGGCTCCTCGATTTTGATCACATCAGCGCCCCAATCGGCTAACTGACGGACGGCCGTGGGGCCCGCGCGCACTCGTGTCAGATCCAATACACGGTACGGGCGTAGCGGTAGCGATTGGGGATTGATCGAGGTATTCATAGTTGCACTCCAATTACTGCTTTCGTGATTTAAGGGCGATCATTTATCAAATGGAAAGTCCACCTTTAGCGAACCTTTTGACCGACGACTGCCGCGACTTCGTGGCGGGCGCGATTGAGTCATTCGGCAGGTGGAACTTCGCCAAATCGCGGGTCTATCGGAACCCCACTCCTAAACCCTGCAATACGCTCAAACAATGCGGCGGCTTGGAGCAATCGATCCTCACGATGAGGCAGGGAAACAAGTTGCAGGCCAATGGGTCTGCCGAACTGATCGAGCCCGCAAGGAACAGACAAGGCCGGGCAGCCGGTGAGCGTGATGGCGCCGTTAAGCATCGACCCCGCCAAATAGTTGTCGAGCTTGGTGCCGGCGATCGTGGCCGGATGCCGCAAGTTGACGTCGAAGGCCGGCGTCGATGCTCCCGGCGTGACAAACAGGTCGTACTGCTCGAACACGCGAGTCATCTGGCGAAAGAATGCGGTTCGCCGCCTCTGCGCCCAGGCTATCCGGGACGGGCTGGTCTTCAAGCCGATTTCCGTATTCCAGACGATGTCAGCCTTGATCATGTCTGGGTGCGCATTGATCAGCAGCTCGCGATCGACGACAAACGCCTGGCTGCGCAGGATCAATGAGGCCTCATCCAATTCGCCGATATCTGGACTGACTTCATCAACCACGCAGCCCAGCGCTTCGAATGCACGAACGGCTTGGGCGCAGCGGTCACGTGTCTCGCTATCAACCGGCACGCTGCCGCCAAAATCGGCGCAGTAGGCGATTCGCCGCGGCGGCTCCTGCTCGGCAACCGCGACGGCGTTTACGTACGAGCGGCTGGGTGCGGCGTGCGTAAGCGGGTCGTGCAAGCAGAGTCCGGCCATGGCATCGAGAAACAGCGCAAGGTCGGGAACGTTGCGCGCCATCGGGCCTTCGACCATTAGCGGCGAGAACAGATCATCTACCGTGCCTCGTGTCACCCTTCCAGGCGATGGGCGCAAGCCAACCACTGCGCAATACGTGGCGGGGCGTCGCAGGCTGCCGTTCATATCGTTGCCATGCGCCAGCCAAGCCTCTCCCGTCGCGACCGACACGGCGGCCCCTCCCGAGCTTCCGCCGCAAGTCAGCGACGTGTTCCAGGGGTTTCGTGTCCGCCCGAATACTTGGTTGAAGGTGGAGGCGCCGACTGCAAACTCCGGCGTGTTGGACTTTGCAATAACAATTCCGCCTTGTCTTTCAAGACGCTCGACCAGCGGATGAGAGAGACCGGGTACGTGATCCTTGAAGATCGGCGATCCATAGGTGGTGCGCACACCCGCGACATCCGTCATGTCCTTGATCGTGATGGGCAGTCCCGCGAGCCAACCCGGCGAACCGTCCTGCGCTGCCGCCCCTGCGCGCATCAGCCTTCCTGCATGCTCTCGCGCACGATCGAAGCACAGCGTCGGCAGCGCATTCACCAGCGGCTCCACCTC
Source organism: Achromobacter piechaudii NBRC 102461 (assembly GCF_001571245.1). Classification (GTDB taxonomy): domain Bacteria; phylum Pseudomonadota; class Gammaproteobacteria; order Burkholderiales; family Burkholderiaceae_B; genus Achromobacter; species Achromobacter piechaudii. The sequence continues at coordinate 77,987 of NZ_BCTK01000012.1, forward strand.
GGCGATGCGAGCCTCTGCGGCATCGATCAAATCAAGGGGCGAGACGTCGCCCCGGCGCAGCGCCTGGACTGCTTGCGTCGCGGTCAGATGGATTAGTTCGTTGAAGCTCATCGTTGGAGAAAGCAGGGATGCGTAGTGAAAGAGGCGGCCCATGACCGACAGAGGTCGGGCCGACGCTTACCCATCGTGTGCGTTTGGCGCCGCGCCAAATTCAATGCGCGATGGGTGGGGATGCGCATGCGGCGCACGGCGCGTCGATCAAAGGGTTTCCTTGGCGATGCCGACGCGTTCGACGACATCTCGCCAATATTCAATTTCCTCTTTCATGCGCAACTGGAAAGGCTCCGGGCTGCCGGGGATCGCCGAAATCCCCAAACCCTGGAACGTCTTTTTCACCGCATCGGTCTCAAGCGCTTGGTTCAACGCCGTATTCAGACGCTTAACGACATCATCGGGCGTGTCGCTGCGCACGATCATTCCGTACCAGGCGGGCCGATTCAGATTCGGATAGCCCAGCTCTTGGTAAGTAGGAATATCTGGAAATGCTTCCAGCCGTTCAGGCGCCTGGATCGCAATCGCGCAAATCTTGCCGCTCTTCAGGTGGGCTTGTGACGAGCTGATGTTGTCGAAAACCACATCGATGACGCCACCGTAAAGGTCACTGATCGCAGGCGCCAAGCCGCGATACGGCACATGCATCATCTTGACGCCGACCTCGCTCATGAAGGCTTCGGCCGACATATGACCCAAGGTGCCTGCACCGGGCGACCCAAACTTATATTCATCCGGCTTTGCCTTGAGCTTCGCAACCAGCGTCTCGAACTTGCAGTCGGGCGCGATTTCCTTTCTTGTCAGCACGACGCCTGGCGCCAAGGCGATTCCTCCGACCGACTTGAAATCCTTAAGCGGGTCGTACGGGAGGTTTTTGTAGAAATTCACGGCAACGCCATGCGAGGTGCCTGTCGCGATGCCGACCGTATAGCCATTAGGCTGCGCACTCAGCACATACTTCAAGCCGATGAGCCCGCTGGCCCCGGAACGATTCTCGACGACCAACGGCTCTCCAAGAGCAGCCCCCATCTGCGCCTGAATCGCACGCACGATGAGATCCGTCGGCCCACCCGGCGCCATCTGCACGACGGCAGTGACGGGCTTGTTCGGGAACTGCTGGGCTTGAACCAAGCAGGGAATCAAGGCCGTAAGAGCCAAGCTCGACAGAAGCCGCTTCATTGTTTTTCCTCGGTGTGTGGTCAACAGTCGGTCACGGTGCTAGCACGGTGTGTTTCATCTTCACGGGCAAGATTGCTTACCCACCACGCGCACTCTAAGACCGGCTCTAATTTTCCAAAAGCGAGTAAAATCGCAGCATCTGATTCGATTTAGGCGAAGTAGATGACGTTGAAACAGCTTGAGGCCTTTTACTGGGCGGCGACTTGTTCGAGTTTTCTTGTGGCGGCAGACCGGCTTCACTTGTCTTTGTCATCTCTGTCCAAGCGCATATCGGAACTGGAGACAGCACTGGGCGTTGAGCTATTCGACCGCAGCGGGCACAGGGCCGTGTTGACCAGTGCAGGGGATTTGCTATTGCCGCGAGCGCAGAGCCTGATCCGCGAGGCCGATGACATCGAACAACAGCTCAAGCAAACCCAGGGGCTCCGGGGCCTGTGCCGCTTCGGTGTCGGCGAATTAACAGCTTTGACCTGGCTGCCTATCCTGATCTCGAATGTGCGCTTGGCTCACCCGGCACTGCGCCTGGAGCCCACGGTGGAGGCGGGAAGTTCGCTTGGTGGTCTGGCACAACGGGTAAGCGACGGCTCGCTCGACTTCGCGATCGCTGCCAGCCGCTCACCACGCGAGAACATCCGCTTGCGACCCGTAGGCCAAGCCGAACTCTGCTGGGTCATTGGGACACGTTCCGGTGCGCCGCCGAAAAGCCTGACTGCCAAGGTAATTGACGGACTGCCACTGATCACCCTGCCAGTCGGCAGCGGCACGGCTGCAATCGTCGATGCCTGTCTTGAGGCTAATGGGCTGGAACCCGCATCAAGGCTGCTGTGCAATAGCTGGCCGGTCGTCGCATCGCTGATCGCTGATGGCATGGGGTTCGGCCTTCTGCCCATGGGCTGGGCCGTTGCGCTGGAAAAGCGCGGCAAGGTTCACATGCTGAAAACAAAGAGCAGCCCAACGCCGCTGCAATATTTCTTCCTGTCTCGACGCGACGACCATCGCCCGCTACTGCAGGAGATGCTTCGCTTATTCGAGACAAGCATCGACTTCAACCGCACCAGTATTTGGCTAGGTGGGTAAGCGCGCTATCAGCGTCGGAAGACCTCGACCACTTCCTTCAAAGCCTGAACGAAGGCTTTGCTCGCCGCCGTCCGATAACCGTCCTTGCGTTGAAGCAGCACGACCGTACGCGCCGGAAGCGGCGGTTCGAGTAGCACGTGGTGCAGCTCGGCATGCTCGCGCGCTATGCGGTCAGGCAGTACGGTTGCGAGCTGCCCCCGCCGCACGATCTCGACAATCGCGCCGATCGAACTGGCTTCGATAGCAACCTGCGGGCGAATCCGATTCTGCATGCAGTATTCATCGATGTAGCGCCGCGTCGCGAACGCCTTGTTCAGCAGCACTAGCCGTTCCCTTGCGAAGTCTTGGGCGGAAAGCGGCTTGCGGCGCGTCGCGCGCGCATGGCCACGACCGACGACGAGACTCAGCGTCTCGCGAAACAAAGGTTCGCTTACGATATCCGCAGAGTGGACGGGTTCGAAGGCGATGCCGGCGTCGAGCCTGTCATCGGCGATCTGCGCCTCAATCTGATCCTGCGTGAGTTCCTGAATGTCGATCGTGATGCCAGGATGCAGGCCATGAAAGCGATCCATCAAGGGGGCCACAAGATACGCCGCGAACGTGGGCGTCAGGGCAAGGCGCAGACTGCCGCGGTTCAGTTCGCTGACGTCGTGGATGGCTCGCACACCCGCGTCAAGATCCTGCAAGGCGAGCTTCGCATAGCGCATCCACGCCACACCGGCATCCGTCAATTGCACATGCCGCCCGGAACGGTCTAGCAGCTGCGTGCGCAGCACGTCCTCCAGTTGCCGTATCTGCTGCGATAGCGTGGGCTGCGAGACGTGCAGCGCTTCGGCGGCGCGCGTGAAATTGCGGTGTTCCGCGACCGCCAAAAAATAACGGATATGACGCAGCATCATGACGCGGCTCCTTGCCCTGGATAACTATTGGTATTGCCTATGGAGAACATCATAAACAAGTCTTGGACCTTATGACGGAGCTGGCTCATTCTCTCCCTGACGGCGCGCACTGACAAACACCGCGACAAACGCAGATTGAATGGAGCAGACCATGCAAGAGATCATCGAAGGTTTTCTGAAGTTCCAACGGGACATCGTGCCCGAACGCAGGGAGTTGTTCCGCAAGCTGGCCTCTCGCCAGTCGCCGCGCACGCTTTTCATCTCGTGTTCTGACAGCCGGATGGTTCCTGAGCTGGTCACACAGCAGGAACCGGGCGATCTCTTTGTGATCCGCAACGCGGGCAATATCGTGCCTTCGTTCGGCCCAGAGCCGGGCGGCGTGTCAGCGACTGTCGAATACGCAGTCGCCGCGCTGGGTGTGACGGATGTGGTGATATGCGGCCATTCAGACTGCGGCGCGATGACCGCCATCGCGACATGCAAGTGCCTCGACCATATGCCCGCAGTCTCGAACTGGCTGCGCTACGCCGACTCAGCGAAGCTCGTCAACGAATCTCGTGAACATGCGAGCGAGAGCGACCGCGTCGACGCGATGGTGCGCGAGAACGTGATCGCGCAACTCAACAATATCAAGACTCACCCCTCCGTCGCGCTCGCACTCTCGCAGGGCCGGCTAACTCTGCACGGATGGGTCTACGACATCGAATCCGGCTTGATCGAAGCGCTGGACGGTGCGACAGGAAAGTTTGCGCCGCTCGCCGCGCATCCCCAGGCGACAGCGACGCCTACCGAGTTCGTAGCGTCGCACTGAATCCCGGCGCGTCATTCCGACGGCCGATCCCACCGAGTTAGTTTGCTTAAGGAGCAACACCATGACCCAATCGCAAGTCACGCCGAACGCACGCGTAGCACTGACGGAAACGATCATTAACGCGAAGATGATCAAGAACCTCACGTTTGAAGCCATCAACGAAGGTACTGGCTTGAGCATTGCGTACACGACCGCCGCGCTGCTCGGTCAACATGCGCTGCCGGAGAGCGCGGCGAGCTTGGTCGCCGAACGCCTCGGACTTGACGAAAACGCCGTGCGTCTATTGCAGACCATTCCAATGCGCGGCAGCATTCCGGGTGGTGTTCCGACCGATCCCACCGTCTATCGCTTCTACGAAATGGTGCAGGTCTACGGCTCGACGCTGAAGGCGCTGGTTCACGAAAAATTTGGAGACGGCATCATCAGCGCGATCAACTTCAAACTCGACATCCAGAAGGTGCCAGACCCCGAAGGCGGTGAACGTGCAGTCATCACGCTCGACGGCAAGTATCTCCCGACCAAACCGTTCTGAATTTGGCAGTCAATCGCTGCGGCGGTTGATTTCGTTGGCGGCCTCTTGCAGGCCGTTGAGGATGCTGTCGGCGACATGCATGGGCAATCCAGCCGGCAGTAGCTGGCGGACGGACTTCATTTAAAAACGCAGATCAGGTTGTAAAAGGCCCAGGCCACGCTGCGCGCAACCGCCTTCAGTGGCACTGGCCATTGACGCCATGGCGCCGGGCTCGGGGCGCAAGCTGTACGGGCCCTCGGTCTCAATACAGCGCAGCGAAAAGAAGGGCCGCTTTGCGGCCCTTCTCGACTTTCGAAGTTACAGCGGTGCATTTGGAGACAAGATAACGACAAGAACAGCCGCCAGCATTGCGACCGACTTTATTTATCGTTTTCACCAAACAACGATAGCCGCCGGAATCACTCCACCGTCACGCTCTTGGCCAAATTACGCGGCTTGTCCACATCCGTGCCGCGCGCGCATGCCGTGTGGTACGACAGCAGTTGCAGCGGAATCGTGTGCAGGATCGGCGAGAGCTTGCCGTAGTTTTCCGGCATGCGGATCACGTGCATGCCCTCGGCACTCTGGATCTTGCTGTCGGCGTCGGCGAAGACGTAGAGCTCGCCGCCACGCGCGCGCACTTCCTGCATGTTGGACTTCAGCTTTTCCAGCAGCTCGTCCTTGGGCGCGATGGTCACGACGGGCATGTGCTCCGTCACCAGCGCCAGCGGGCCGTGCTTCAGTTCGCCAGCCGGGTAGGCTTCGGCGTGGATGTAGCTGATTTCCTTGAGCTTGAGCGCGCCTTCCAGCGCGATCGGGTAGTGCATGCCACGACCCAGGAACAAGGCGTTTTCCTTGGATGCGAAGCGGTCGGCCCACGCCATGATCTGCGGTTCCAGCGCCAGCACCGAACCGATGGCCACCGGCAGGTGACGCAGCGCCTTCAGGTGCTCGGCTTCCTGTTCATCGCTGAGGTGGCCGCGCACCTGCGCCAACGCCAGGGTCAGCAGGAACAGCGCGGTCAGCTGCGTGGTGAAAGCCTTGGTCGATGCAACGCCGATTTCGACGCCGGCACGCGTGATGTACGACAGCTTGCATTCGCGCACCATGGCGCTGGTGGACACGTTGCAGATGGTCAGCGTCTTGTCCATGCCCAGCGAACGCGCATGCTTGAGCGCGGCCAGCGTGTCGGCGGTTTCACCGGACTGCGAAATGGTGACGACCAGCGAACGCGGGTTGGGCACGCTGTCGCGGTAGCGATACTCGCTGGCGATTTCAACGGCCACCGGGATCTTCGCGATGGATTCGATCCAGTACTTCGCGGTCAGGCCGGCGTAGTAGCTGGTGCCGCAAGCCAGGATCAGCAGCGAATCGATGTCCTTGAAAATCTTGTAGGCGTCATCGCCAAACAGCTCGGGGGTGATCGCTTCGATATCTTGCAGCGTATCGCCCACGGCGCGCGGCTGCTCGAAGATTTCCTTTTGCATGTAGTGGCGGTACGGGCCCAGTTCAGCGGCGCCGGTATGCACGTGCACGGTGTGCACGTCGCGGTCCACGTTCTTGCCGTTGGCGTCGACGATCCACACGCGCGACAACTGCAGGTCGACGACGTCGCCGTCTTCCAGGTAGATGATCTGGTCGGTCGTGCCGGCCAGCGCCAGCGCGTCGGAAGCCAGGAAGTTTTCATTCTGGCCCACGCCCACCACCAGCGGCGAGCCTTGGCGCGCACCCACCACGCGATGCGGCTCGTCGCGGCAGAACACGGCGATGGCGTAAGCGCCATGCAGCCGGCGTACGGCGTTTTGCACGGCTTCGAAGAGGTCGCCGGCATACAGGTGGTTCACCAGATGCGCGATGACTTCGGTGTCGGTCTGGCTTTCAAAGACATAGCCGACGGCCTGCAACTCGGCGCGCAGTTCGTCGTGGTTTTCGATGATGCCGTTGTGCACCAGCGCGATGCGCGGCTCGTCGTTGCCCAGGTGCGAAAAGTGCGGGTGGGCGTTGTGCGTGGCGGGCACGCCGTGCGTGGCCCAACGCGTGTGGGCGATGCCGGTGAAGCCCTGGACTTTGTCCTGGGCGACTTGATCCGCCAACTCGGCCACGCGCTGCGTGCTGCGCGTGCGGCGCAGATGGCCGTCGGCATAGACGGCGACGCCGCAAGAGTCGTAGCCGCGATATTCCAGCCGCTTCAAACCTTCAACCAGGATCGGGGTGATGTCGCGCTGGGCGACGGCGCCAACAATGCCGCACATAGGAAAACTCCACTTAAGTTCGTGTACCGACGCATTGTGCGCGCCCCGGGAAGAAATTTGATTTCTTAATGTGGCCAAATTTGGAAGTTAATTCACTTACATAATTGTGATTAAATAATCTTTCGCTAAATCTACGTTTTTGAATTAATCATGCAAAATGCCGCGAATTTCCAGCCTGAGCTGGACGATCTGGACCTGCGCATCCTTGAGCAGCTGCAACAAGACAGTTCGCTGACCAACCAGGACCTGGCGGCGCGGGTGCATGCGTCGCCGCCGACCTGCCTGCGGCGCGTGCGCCGACTGGTGGACGAAGGGGTCATCGATCGGCAGGTGGCGATCCTGGCGGCGGAAAAGCTGGGCAGCACGCTGACGGCGATTGTCGAGATCACGCTGGATGTGCAGGCCGCTGAAAGCCTGGACGCCTTTGAACAGAGCATGCTGACCGAACCGGCAGTCTTGCAGTGCTATCGGGTGTCGCCGGGGCCGGACTTCGTGGTGATCGCGCAGGTCAAGGACATGCCCGCCTATCACGCGCTGGTGCACCGCGCGTTCACGGCCCAGGCCAACGTGCGCAACGTGCGCACGTTTTTCTCGGTGCATCGCGCCAAGTTCGAAACCAGGATCGATGTGCGCGGATAAGGCCGCGCCGGGTTCAGCGTCGGGCCAGCAGGCGCTCGAATTGCGCCAGATAGCGGTTGCCCATCTTCTGGACGTCGTGTTCGCTCTTGACGTAGTCGTAGGCGCGCGTGGTGATGTCTTGCCGGAAGGCCGCGTCGTCCAGGCAGCGGGCCATGCCGGCTGCCATGGCCTGGTAATCGCCCACGGCCACCAGCACGCCCCGGCCGTCGGCCAGGCTTTCCTTCAGGCCGCCCGCGTCGGTGGAGACAACCGGTACATGTTGCAGGAAGGCGTCCAGCACGCTGCTGCCCAGCGCCTCTTCCTCTGAGCTCATGACGAAGACGTCAAGAATGCTGTAGAAGTCTTCGACCCCACGGCGAAAGCCCGCGAAGCGATAGACGTCCTCGATGCCCAGGCGGCGGACCTCGTCCTTGGCTTCTTGCTCGCGATTGCCGCCCGCGCCGAAGTGCAGGAAGACGAAGTCGCGGCGGGTCTTGGCCAGTTCGCCCACGGCGCGCACAAGCGTCACCGGGTCCTTGTCGCGGATCAGCGCGGCGGAAGTCGCCATGACTTTCTTGCCATCCAGGTCGAATTCCCGGACCAGGCTGGCGACGTTGTCGGCGTTGATGTCGTGCGGCTCAACCGCGCTGCGGATGATGACGGGCTCGATGCCCAGCCGGCGCGGTTCGCTGGCGGCCATCTCGCTGATGGCCACGAAGAGATCGGCGTGGCGCCATTTGAACCCGGTCTTCCATTCGTCGCCCGGCTTGACCACGAACGAGGTGCGGCGCGAGAACACCACCGGACGGCGATGCAGCCATTTGGTCAGCACGGCCCACGTGATGGTGTTGGCTGTCTGCGCGTGGATGATGTCATAGCGGCCCGCGCCGGCCAGGAACGCCAGTTGCCCCGGCACATTGCGGCGCGTGTGCGCCACAAAACCTTCCTGGCGCGCGCGCTCGGCCAGCGGCGCGCCTTCCCGGCACATCACTTCGACATCATGGCCGGCCTTGCGGAAAGCGCGCATGCAATACAGCGTCTGCCGTTCGCCGCCGCGCCAGCCTTTTTCGAAGTTCAGTTGCAGGATTTTCATGCGCGTCCGATGCCGGAGTATTCGAAGCCCATGGCGCGCACGTCGGCCGGCGTATACAGGTTGCGGCCATCGATGATCACCGGCGCTTTCAACAGGGCTTTCACGCGGTCGAAGTCGGGTGCGCGGAAGACCTTCCATTCGGTGGCGATCAGCAGCGCGTCCGCCCCGTCCAGCGCGTCGTACATATCGGTGGCGAAGCTGATGCCGGGCTGGCCGACCAGCACCCGCGCCGCCTCGTGCATGGCGACGGGGTCATAGGCGCGCACGTCCGCGCCCCGGCGCGTCAGTTCGGCAATCACGGTCAGGCTGGGTGCCTCGCGCATGTCGTCGGTGTTGGGCTTGAAGGACAGGCCCCACAACGCGATCTTGCGGCCGCGCAGGTCGTCGCCATAACGAGCGACCAGCTTTTCGGACAAGCGGAATTTCTGCGCATGGTTGGCGGCTTCGGCCGCCTCGATAACGCGCATGGGCAGCGAATTTTCAGCGGCGGTGTTGACCAGCGCCTGCACGTCCTTGGGGAAGCAGGAACCGCCGTAGCCCGCGCCCGGATACAGGAAGTGGTAGCCGATGCGGGGATCCGCGCCAATGCCACGGCGCACCTGCTCGATGTCGGCGCCCAGCGCTTCGGCCAGGTTGGCCATTTCGTTCATGAAGGAAATGCGGGTGGCCAGCATGGCGTTGGCGGCGTATTTCGTCAGCTCGGCCGAACGCACGTCCATCACCATGAGGCGGTCGTGCGTGCGCTGAAAGGGCTCGTAGATGCGGCGCATGACACCGACGGTGTAGTCGTCGTCCGCGCCGACGATCACGCGATCCGGGCTCATGAAGTCATTGATGGCCGCCCCTTCCTTCAGGAATTCGGGGTTGGATGCCACGCTGAACGGAATCTCGACGCCGCGAGCGGACAGTTCTTTGTTCACCACCGCGCGCACTTTGTCGGCCGTGCCGACCGGCACGGTGGACTTGTCCACGATCAGCTTGCGGGACGTCATGTGGCGCGCGATGTTCTGCGCGGCGGCCAGCACGTACTTCAAGTCCGCCGAGCCGTCTTCGCCGGGCGGCGTGCCGACCGCGATGAACTGGACGTCGCCAAACGCCACGCTTTGCGCCACGTCGTCGGTGAATTGCAGGCGGCCCGCCTGCACGTTGCGGCGGACCAGGTCTTCCAGGCCGGGCTCGTAGATGGGGATGCCGCCCTGGCGCAACAGCGCGATTTTCGCCGCGTCCACGTCCAGACACATGACGTCGTTGCCCATGTCGGCCAGGCACGCTCCCGACACCAACCCCACGTAACCGGTACCCACGACCGTGATTTTCATGCCTGCACGCCTTCAAAATAGGGAATTTCGCGCGCCTGGCAAAAGAAACCAGGCGCCGGCCGCCATTATAGAAGCGGCCGGGAGCCAGGGGCGCAACCGCCGTCAGACGCGCAGTTTGTTGAACCGGACGGTGTTGACCACCACCGCCAGCGCGGCGCATATCGTGCCCAGCACCAGCGCCAGGCCGGGGCCGTGCGCCAGGCTGACGCTGAACGCGATGGCCACCAGCGCAGTGCCGAAGCTCTGGCCGAATACGCGGGTGGTGGCCTGCAAGCCGCCCGCCGCGCCGCTGCGCGAACGGGGCGCGGCCGACAGCATGGCGCGGTTGTTCGGCGTCTGGAAAAAGCCGAAACCCACCCCCGTCACGAACATGCCCGTGACGATGGGCCAATTCGAGACATTGACCGGCAGCAAGGTCAGCCACAACATGCCGACCACCATCGTCGCCGCGCCCACGCCGCTCAACGTGGCCGCCGAGTAGCGGTCCGACAAGCGGCCCGCCAGTGGGGCGATGAGCGCGGTGCCCACGGGCCACGCGCCCATCAGCATGCCCACTTCCAGATACGGCCGGCCCAGCACCTGCTGAAAATAGAACGGCAGCGATACGTAGGACGCCATCTGCGCGGCGAACGTGCAGGCGGACGCCCCCACGGCGAACGCCAGCGGCCGGATGCGCAGCAGGTCCACCGGCACGAGCGGCGCGGGCTGCTTGCGCACGCGTCGCACCAGCACCAGGCCAGCCACCGTCGCGATGGCCACCAGGCCGATTCCGCGCAAGAGGTCCTGCCCCATCATGTCGACGCCCGAAATGAAGACGCCCAGCGTCACCATGCACAGCAAGGCGCTGACCCAGTCCAGCTTCACGTCGTTGCGCGGCACTTCGGGCAGATGGCGCAGGCCGAACATGGCCAGCACGCAGATCGGCAGGTTGACGGCGAAGATCCACGGCCAGGGCGCGACCGACAGGATCGCGGACCCGATGGTCGGGCCCAGCACCGACATCACGGCCACCGTGGTGGCGTTGATGCTGATGCCCCGGCCCAGCATATGCAGCGGATAGATGTTGCGCACCAGGCCGCCGAACATGCACATCAAGGTCGCGGCACCCACGCCCTGGAAGACGCGGGCCGCCGTCAACTGCCACAACGTGCCCGCCAGCGCGCAGCCCAAGGAGGCCAACGTGAACAACATCAGGCCGAAGGTGAACATGCGGCGAAAGCCGATGCGCTCGGCCAGCGCCGACAAGGGCAGCAGCGTCATCACCACCGCCAGGTTGTAGGCGTTGACGATCCAGACGGCTTGGGCCGGCGAGGCGTTCAGGTCGACGGAGATCGTGGGCAGCGCCACGTTGGCAATCGTGGTGTCCAGCACCGACAGGCTGATGCCCGTCATGACGGTAGCGGCCGCCCAATACCGGCGCGGGGCCGGCAAGCCGTCGGGCAGCGCGCTCTTGGCGCCGCCCTTGGGCCCACCCGGGGCGGCGTCCTGGGTGGGGTCGTTCTGCGCCATCACGACTTCTTCGCGGGACGCTGCCAACCCTCAACGGTAAGCTGCTTGGCGCGCGATACCGTCAGCTTGTCGGCCGGCGCGTCGCGGGTCAGCGTGGTGCCAGCGCCCAGCGTCGCGCCGCGACCGACGCGAACCGGGGCCACCAGCTGCGTGTCCGAACCGATGAAGGCGTCGTCTTCGATGACGGTACGGTGCTTGTTGACGCCGTCGTAGTTGCAGGTGATGGTGCCCGCGCCGACGTTCACACGCTCGCCGATGTCGGCATCGCCGATATAGGCCAGGTGATTGGCCTTGCTGTCGGCGCCCAGCACGCTCTTTTTGATTTCGACGAAGTTGCCCACGTGGCTGCGGTCGCCCAACTCAGCGCCCGGACGCAGGCGCGCGTAGGGACCCACGCGCGCATCGCGGCCCACTTCGGCCTGTTGCAGATGGCTGAATGCTTCGATCTGCGTGCCCGCGCCGATGGCCACGTCGCGCAGCACGCAATGCGGACCCACGCGCACGCCGTCCGCCAGCGTCACGTTGCCTTCGAACACGCAGCCCACATCGATGAACACATCGCGTCCGCAGGTCAGCGAGCCACGCACATCGAAACGAGCCGGGTCGGCCAGCGTGACGCCGGCTTCCAACTGGCGACGGGCCTGCTCGGCCTGCCAGCGGCGTTCGAGTTCGGCCTGCTGCACGCGGCTATTCACGCCCAGCGTTTCCCAGCCCGCGCCCGGTTGCGCAGCGCCCACGGGCACGCCATCGGCCACGGCCAGGCCCACCACGTCGGTCAGGTAGTACTCGCCCTGCGCGTTCTTGTTGTCGATGCGGGTCAGCCAGTCTTTCAGCTTGGCGGTCGGCGCGGTCAGGATGCCGGTGTTCACTTCCTTGATGGCGTGTTCGGCTTCCGAGGCGTCCTTGTGTTCGACGATGCGGCACACGTTGCCCTTGGCGTCGCGCACGATGCGGCCATAGCCGGTGGAGTCGTCCAGTACTTCGGTCAGCACGGCGGCGCCTGCGCCACGCGCATCAAGCAGGCGTTGCAGCGTGTCCGGTTGCACCAGCGGCACGTCGCCGTACAGCACCAGCGTCACGTCGTCCTTGCCACTGCCTTCCTGCAGCAGCGGCACCGCCTGCTGCACCGCGTGGCCGGTGCCTTGTTGCGGTTGTTGCAGCACGAAATGCAGGTCGGGCTGACCTTCGAAAGCTTCTTTGACGCGGTCCGCGCCGTGGCCCACCACCACGATGATGCGCGCCGGCTTCAATTGCCGCGCGCTGTCCAGCACATGGGCCAGCATGGGTTTGCCGGCCAGCGTGTGCAGCACTTTGGGGAGGTTGGACTGCATGCGTTTGCCCAGTCCGGCGGCGAGGATCACTACATTAAGCATAGGTTCTGTAAGGTTGAGAGACGGCGCGAACGGCCTTGCGGCCGACGCGGGTCGATTGAAAGAAGATCAGGGCTTGCCGTCGGCAGGCCCCGCTTTATTGGACGCGCGAGGGGCGCTCTTGGCGGCGCTCTTCGAAGCGGACTTGGCCGCGGGCTTGCGGGCGGCGGGCTTGGACGCCTTGGCCTCGGGCTTGGCGGCAGCCTTGGAATCCTTGGGCTTGGACTGGCCGGGTTCACCGGACCCAGCTGCTGGCGCGGCGGGGTTGGACGGCATGGACGCGGCGGTGGCGGCGGCGATCTGATTGAACTGCTGTTGCAGCAAGTCCCACCAGGCGTTGGAGGCGGACTGCGCGGCGGCGCCCATCTGCTCGGTCATGCCGGGGCCATCCGATTCGGAAGCGGACGCTTTGGTAGCGCCGGCCCCGGTGTCGGATGACGGCTTGGTGTCGTGCGGCGCGTCGGTACGAGCGCCCGACGAGGAGGCCGACGACGTCGGCTTGGCCGTGGACTTGGGTGCGGGCTTCAAACCCAGCACCACTTCCAGCGGCGAGGCCGCGCCGCTATCTCGCACCGCGCTCATGTCCATGCTGGCGGCGCTGTCCACGAACGCGCGCAACGTGCTGATCGTGGAGCGTTGCACTTCCATGCCCTGGATCGTGGATGACAACATCGACAGATTCATGCGCAACCAGTTCTCGACCGAACGCAGCTCGGCGATGCGCCGATCCAGGTCTTCAAGATTCATGGGAGGGGCCATCGGCAGGCTGCTGGCCAATCCGCCCGGGCCGGTCAACCCCGCCCAGGCCTGACGCATCATTTCCATGCTGGCCAGCAAGGGATTGCCCGACAGATCGGAATTCTGTCCCATGCCAGGAAGGACGAACGGGTTTGTGAATTGGTCGCTCATGCCAGGTCTCCCCATAGACTGATTGCGGCTGGCCGCGGATTAGCCGGGCAGCAGCTGGTTGTTTTCCACACGCACATGATCGCCGGACGCAAAGGCGAACGGCTGCGCGCTGCGAAACTGGCGCGCACTGCCGTCGCTCATCCGGACCGTCAGCTCATAGTGCGTCACCGTTTGTTGCTGTCTGATATTACGCTCAACTTCACGGCCTGCCAAAGCACCGCCGACTGCGCCCAGCACCGTCAGCGCCGTCTTGCCGCTGCCTCCGCCAAATTGATTACCTACGACGCCGCCGACCACGCCACCGCCGATGGTGCCAACCAGATGATCGCTATTGTCCTTCACCGGGACCTGAACCTGGCGGATCGTTTCCACCACGCCGCAGCTTTGGCAAGCCTGCTGGGCCGGGGCGGGTGCAGGCGCGCGCGGGGCCGAAGCGGAGGCCGGACGGGCCTGCTGCGTAGCCGGCGCGGACTGCTGCGCCTGGCGCGACGCCGGCGCGGGCGCTTCTTGCGGGGCGGGCGCCAGGTTGGCGTTCTCAGGGCCGGCTTCGGCCACCGGCGTATCGGCGTGCGGATTGGCGGACGGCGAGGGCAGCCAGCCCATCACGGCTGCCACACCTACCGCGCACATGACGATGACGGCGATGGCCGCCGCTGCCACCAGCGGGTGCAGGCCGCTGCGCGCCTGTTGAATTCGGGTGGATGTATTCATGACGATGCTCCATCGTAACTAACCGGCATCGGTATAGCACCCGGGCGCGGTTTCGGCATGTTGCGATGGTGACGCTTCTTTGCAGGCGTTGCAGCGCGTGCTGGAGCGGTGGACAGCCTTGTGCATTCGTGGACAATAGGCGCCATGGATTCCATTTCCCTGCCCCAACTCGAACAGGCAATCAACTATTGGCGCAATGTCTCGCCCTCGGTCGGCGAAGAGTCGCGCCTGTGTCCCGAGGCCGCTGCGCTGGCCACGCCCTACGCCTTGATGATCATCTCGCACCGCCACGACATCGCGGTCGCCGAGCTGCATGAAAAAGCCCAGGCGGCGTTGGCCGGCTGGGCTGCGGCGAGCGCTGGCGCCCGCTGATCCTTCTTTTGCACGGCACCCCTCAGCCTTTCAGCAATTCCTTGATGTCGTGCGTCAGCGCGTCCACGCCCAGCGTGTTGTTGGCCAGCACGCGCGATTCGCCCTTGCCGTCCAGCAGGTAGAACGCGGCGGTGTGGTCCATCGTGTAGTTGCCATCTTTGGTGGGCGCCTTGGCGTAGTAAGCCTTGAACGACGCCGCCGCCTTCTTGATCTGGTCGGGCGTGCCCGTCAGGCCCAGGAAGCGCGGATCGAATGCGGTGACATACTGCTTAAGCACTTCCTGCGTGTCGCGCTCTGGGTCGACCGTGATCAGCAGCACCTGCACGCGATCGGCGTCCGGCCCCAGCTTCTTCATCACTTCGGTCAGCTCGGCCAGCGACGTGGGGCACACGTCGGGGCACTGCGTGAATCCGAAAAACACCACGACGACCTTGCCTGCAAAGTCGGACAGCTGACGGGTCTTGCCGTCGGTGTCGGTCAGCTCCATGCCGCGTCCCAGCTGGGTGCCGCTGATGTCGCTACCCTTGAAGGTGGGCGCGGCGTCGCCGCAGGCGGCCAGGGCGGCGGTAAGGACCGTCACGGCGGTGGCTGCGGCAATGCGCAGGCCGAGCCGGCGGCTGGCGGAAAACACGGACATCAACAATCTCCAGGGGTCAGCGCAGCAGGGCGACCCAGTGGTCCACCAGCAGAGCACCGAACAGCAACGCCAGGTAGAGAATGGAAAAACGGAACATGCTGCGCGCAAGTTCGTCGCTATAAGCGCGGTACAGACGCCAGGCATAGGACACGAACATGCCGCCCAGCACCAGCGCCGACAGCAGATAGAGTTCACCGCTCATGCGGATGGCGTAGGGCAACAGCGTCGTCGCCACCAGCGCCACGCTGTAGAGCAGGATGTGCAGACGCGTGAACTGGTTGCCGTGCGTGACCGGCAGCATCGGCAAGCCGGCCTTGGCGTAGTCATGGTTGCGGTACAGCGCCAGCGCCCAGAAATGCGGCGGCGTCCAGATGAAGATGATCAGCACCAGCACCCAGGCCTCGGCCGGCACGGAATCGGCCACGGCCGCCCAGCCCAGCGCGGGCGGCATCGCGCCCGACAGGCCGCCGATCACGATGTTCTGGGGCGTGCGCGGCTTGAGGATGACGGTGTAGATGACGGCGTAGCCCACGAAGGTGGCGAACGTCAGCCACATGGTCAGCGGGTTCACCAGCGTATACAGCACGAACATGCCCACACCGCCCAGCAAACCGGACAGGCTCAACACCTGGAAGGCCGAGATGGTGCCGCGAGCGGTGGCGCGCCGCGCCGTGCGCAGCATGCGCGCATCGACTTCCTGTTCGATCAGGCAGTTGATGGCGAAGGCGGCTGCGGCAAGCAGCCAGATGCCGATGGTGCCGAACAGCACGCGGCGCATATCGGGCACGCCCGGCACGGCGAGAAACATGCCGATGACGGCGCAGAACACCGCCAACTGCGTAACGCGCGGCTTGGTGAGGACGAGGTATTGGCGAAGCAATCCGGATTGAGGAGCGGCAAGACTGGTCATAGTGGACCCTATTTTAAACGCGCACCGAATTGGGGCCACTGCCCCCTGCCGGCACGCTGCCCGCCGTGGACAGGCGCACCATCAGCACCACGGCGGCCAAGGTCAGGCCGGCCGCGCCCCCATTGTGCAGCACGGCGATCAGCAACGGCCACTGGAAAAATATGGTCGTCAGGCCGGTGAACAATTGCGCCACCAGCAGCGCCAGCATCAAGGTGGCCGGGCCGCGCAGGCCGGGCTCGGCCCGCAACCGCCAGGCCAGCGTACCCAGGTACAGGAACACGACAAAGGCAAAATTACGGTGGACCCAATGGATGGCGGTCAGCGCGGGCTGAGAGATCATTTCACCCGAGGGCAGTTCGCCCAGGCCGCGTATCACGGAATAGCCGCCGTGAAAGTCCATGTCGGGCACCCACTTGCCGTGGCACATGGGGAAGTCCATGCAGGCCAGCGCCGCGTAGTTGGTGCTGACCCAGCCGCCCAGCGTCACCTGCACCAGCAGCAGGCCGAAGCCCACCGCCACCCAGGGCTTCCAGCGCGAAGCCGCCGCTGCGATCGCCAAGTGCGGACGCTCGCGCGCGGACAGCCACGTCATCAGCGCCAGCACCGACAGCCCGAACACCAGATGCGCCGTCACGACGGCGGGCATCAGCTTATGGGTCACGGTCCAGGCGCCAAACGCGCCCTGCACGCACACGGCGACCAGCGTCGTCACCGCCAGCGCGGGCGACCGGCCCAGTTCGCGGCGGTAGCGCCACGCCATGTAGACGATGCCGATGATGAGCATGCCCAGGATGGAGCCCACGTAGCGATGGATCATTTCGATCCAGGCCTTGGACATGGTCACGGGGCCGAAAGGCATGGCCTGCGACGCTTGATGGATGTCGCCCTGCGCGCCCAGCGGCGTCACGCTGCCGTAGCAGCCAGGCCAATCGGGACAGCCCAGGCCGGAGTCCGTCAGGCGCACGAAGGCGCCGAACATGATGAGGTCCAGCGTCAGGAACCAGGTGAAGAAAACGAGCTTGCGATAACGCGCTTTGATGCGTTCCATGTCAACCAAAAGAAAAAACCCTTAACCAATGCGCGAGTTGTAGACCAGCTTGCTGATGTCTTTGCGCACTTTCACGCCATCCGCCTGGGCAGGGTACTGCATCATGAGATTGCCCAGCGGGTCGATCACCCAGATCGGATCCTGCAAGGCCGGCTGTCCGGCGGCGCTGTCGCGGGCCAGCAGGTAGTGGGCAAGCTGATCCGCATTCACGCGCAGCATGACCGTGCCTTGATAGGCCTCCAATACCTTTTCCGGCACCGGCTCGTTGTCGGTAATGAACCAGACGCGGGCCAGGCGGTCCACGTTCTTGCCCTGACTGGCGTGCGTGTTGCGCGTGATGTAGAGCTTGCGCGCGCAGCTTTCAGGACACGCCGCGCCGTCGGCCGCCACCAGCAGCCACTTGCCTTTGAGGCTTTGCAGATCGAAGGGCTTGCCGTCCAGGGTGGTCAGCTTCAGCTCGTTGGCGGCGGGCATGGGCCGCTGCGGCGAGACCAGCGTCCCGTAGTTGCTGGAATCCGCCGGCCACCATTGCGGATTCATGTATACGACGAAGGCGGCCACGATGGGCGCCAGCGAACACAGGAACACCAGCACCATGGGCGTCAATGAACGCTTGCGTGCGGGCGGATGGGATGAAATGTCGCGAGCCACTTTGTATCCTGGAAGAATCTTTCGTTGATGCGCGCTCAGGGCCTTGAGCCCTGTCCCGCGCGCTGGCGCATGCGCTTGATGGCGCCCCCCAGCACCACCAGCCATGCGATGGCGGCAATCGAAGCAAACGCGAACCACTGCACGGCGTAAGACGTGTTTTTCTGAAAATCCACAGGCGGTCGCGGCCAGTCGCGCACCAGGCCGTCGGCGTTGTGCGGGTCGGTCTGGCTCAACACCACGGGCAGCAGGTTCAGCCCCGTGGCGCGCGCATAGGCGTCCAGCGGCAGGTTCTGCACCTGTGGAATCCGCCCCTCGGCGGCGGGCAAGGTCGCGGGCAGGGCAGATTGGTCCGATCCGCCCAACGACCACAATTCAAACATGCGCGGCACGCGTTCGTTCATTTCGCCGGTCACCGTCTGTGGGCCTTGCGGCGCGGCGGGTAACACGGGGTCGCCCTGGCCGGGCATGACCCGGGGCAACCAACCCCGCAACACCAGCACGGCCTGGCGCGAGGACGCGTCAAGCAGCAATGGCGTGGCCAGCCAATAGCCCGGACGCCCTTCGTGGTTGCGATTGTCCAGCAGTACACTGAATTGCGGCAGCCACGCGCCTGTGGCCTGCGCCACGCGCCAGGGCGTGAAGTCATCGGAAGGGGTAGCAGGCGTCAGCATCACCGGCGCTTGCTTGCGGCCCGCTTCGATAGCGGCCAGAATGGCGCGTCGCTCATCGCTGCGACGCAATTGCCACTGCCCGAGCGACACCAGAATCACCACGGCGATGCCAAGCAGAAGTAGGGCGGCTATGGTGTAGCGGGTTGAATGCGGTCGGGCCATGTATCGTTGCTAACTCTGTTTGTCCGGAGACCACCATGCGCGTATTCGTCGTACTGGCCTTCATCGGAATTCTGGCCAGTCTGGCATCCGCCCTGGTCTATCTGATGCGGGACAAAGGGTCCACCAGCCGCACCGTCAATGCGCTGACCGTGCGCATCGGGCTGTCGGTCGCCCTGTTCCTGTTCGTGCTGTTCGCCCACCACATGGGTTGGATCGAAAGCACGGGCCTGCGCTGACGCGCAGACCCTGGGGTGCGGTTATCGCTGAAGTCGATGCGAGCGCCGCGCGTTAATCGACCGGGTTCGGGCCCCGGAGTTCCCGCGCGTCGCCCGTCTTGTGCACCGGTCTTAGAACCAGTACACGAACAAGTACAGGCCCAGCCACACCACGTCCACAAAGTGCCAGTACCAGGCCGCGCCTTCGAAGCCGAAGTGATGGTCGGCGGTGAAGTGTCCCCGCATCAGGCGCACCAGAATCACCGTCAGCATGGTCGCGCCCAGGATCACGTGAAAGCCGTGGAAACCGGTCAGCATGTAGAACAGCGAGCCATAGGCTCCGGAGTTGAACTTCAGGTTCAGCTCGGTATAAGCGTGATGGTATTCGGCGGCCTGACAGGCCACGAAGATGAAGCCGAGGATGACCGTGGCGGCCAGCCAGAACATCGTCTTGCCGCGATGGTTTTCGCGCAGCGCGTGGTGGGCGATGGTCAGCGTGACGCCCGAGGACAGCAGCAGCGCGGTGTTGATCGTGGGCAGCCAGAACGGGCCGACCGTCTGGAATTCTTCGACCACGCCAGCCGGTCCGAAGTTGGGCCAGGCGGCCTTGAAGTCGGGCCACAGCATCAGGCGGTGATCGATATCGCCCAGCCACGGCGTGGTGATGGTGCGGGTGTACCAGAGGGCGCCGAAGAACGCCGCGAAGAACATCACTTCCGAGAAGATGAACCAGCTCATGCCCCAACGGTACGAGCCGTCGATGCGCTTGCTGTTCAAGCCGGCTTCGGATTCCTGGATGGCGTCGCCAAACCAGTAATACAGCACCACGATCAGACCGATGAAGCCGGCCAGCACGGACCACTTGGCCCAGCTGACCCCGTTGATCCAGCCTGCGGCGCCCAGCCCCATGAACAGCAGCGCCACCGCCGTACGCACGGGATGACCCGAGTCGGCGGGCACAAAGTAGTACGGTGCCTCTTTACCTTGAACCGAGTGGCTTGCACTCATGGCTTTCTCCCTGGTACAGATTTATAGATTAAGTGATTCAAGTCAGGCTGGAAACGGCCCAACGCACAATTAATACCAGCACAGTCACGAAGATTGCCGCCGCCAGCAGCCCGGCCAGGATCACGTGCACCGGGTTCAGCTTGGCGCTGTCTTCCCGGTAGCCCGCGCCCTTGCGCACGCCGAAAAACCCCCACGCCACCGCCTTCATCGTCTGAAGGAAACTCAGCTTGCGCCGGGAGGTTTCGTGCAGGTCGTCGCTCATGGTTCGGGCCTAACTGACCGCGTTTCCTGTCAGCAACGCTGAACCGCGCAACACGGTCCAGGCAAACACGGCGATGACAAAGGCCACGAGGACCCATCCTGCAATCTTGTTACGGCGGCGCTGCTCGGGTGTCATTGCTGTGCTACCTGGAACATGAAAGACGGGTTCACTTCACTTCGGGCGGGGTTTCGAAGGTGTGGAACGGGGCGGGCGAAGGCACCGTCCATTCCAGCCCTTCGGCGCCTTCCCACGGCTTGGCAGCCGCCGGTTCGCCCTTGCCCATGTAGCAGCGCACGATCGCCCACAGGAAGATCAGCTGCGACAGGCCGAACCAGAACGCGCCAATGGTGGCCATCTGGTGGAACGTCGTGAACTGCGCGGCGTAGTCGGCGTAACGGCGCGGCATGCCGGCCAGCCCCAGGAAGTGCATGGGGAAGAAAGTCACGTTGAACGAAATCAGCGTGGACCAGAAGTGCAGCTTGCCCAGCTTTTCGCTGTACATGCGGCCGGTCCACTTCGGCACCCAGTAGTAAGCGCCGGCGAACAGCGCGAACAGGGAGCCGGCCACCAGCACGTAGTGGAAGTGCGCCACCACGTAATAGGTGTCGTGCACCTGGATGTCGATGGGCGCCACCGACAGGATCAGGCCCGTGAAGCCGCCCATGGTGAACACGAAGATGAAGCCGATCGAGAACAGCATCGGGGTTTCGAACGTCATGGAGCCGCGCCACATGGTGGCGACCCAGTTGAACACCTTCACCCCGGTCGGGATGGAGATGAGCATGGTGGCGTACATGAAGTAGAGCTGCCCGGTGACCGGCATGCCCGTCGTGAACATGTGGTGGGCCCACACGATGAAGGACAGCACGGCGATGGAGGCGGTGGCGTACACCATCGAGGCGTAGCCGAACAGCTTCTTGCGGGCAAACGCGGGCACGATGGCCGACACGATACCGAACGCCGGCAAGATCATGATGTAGACCTCGGGGTGCCCGAAGAACCAGAACACGTGCTGGTACAGGACCGGGTCGCCGCCGGCGGCCGCGTTGAAGAAGCCCGTGCCGAAGTGGCGGTCGGTCAGCACCATGGTGATGGCAGCGGCCAGCACCGGCATCACGGCCAGCAGCAGGAAGGCGGTGATCAGCCAGGTCCAGCAGAACAGCGGCATCTTCATCAGCGTGAGGCCGGGCGCGCGCATGTTCAGGATGGTCACGATGATGTTGATCGCGCCCATGATCGAGGACGCGCCCATCAAGTGCATGGCGAAAATGCCCAGGTCCATGCCCGGACCCATCTGCAAGGACAGGGGCGCGTACAGCGTCCAGCCCGCGGCAGTGGCCCCGCCCGGCACGAAGAACGATGCCGTCAGCATGATGGCGGCCACCGGCAGCAGCCAGAAGCTGAAGTTGTTCATGCGCGCGAACGCCATGTCGGATGCGCCGATCTGCATCGGGATCATCCAGTTCGCAAAGCCCACGAAGGCCGGCATGATGGCGCCGAACACCATGATGATGCCGTGCATGGTCGTGAACTGGTTGAACAGTTCGGGGCGGAAGAACTGCAAGCCCGGCTCGAACAATTCGGTACGCAGCAGCAAGGCAAGCGTGCCGCCTTCCAGCAACATGGCAAACGAGAAGATGAGATACATCGTCCCGATGTCTTTATGGTTCGTGGCGAATAGCCAGCGACGCCAACCGGTGGGGATGGCGTGGTGGTGGTCATCGTGACCGTGGCCGTGGCCCGGCGACACGTGGTCTACAGTGACGCTGCTCATGATGGACTCCTTCCTGCTGAGTGCCGGCCCCGATCCACGGGACCGGCAGGGTATCTCTAACTAAACGGAACCGGTTCTATCGGTGTAGGGCGTAGCGTGCGCGATCAACGCGCGGCCGCAACGTCCTTCGGTAGAACCGTCGGGTCCTGCCCCTTGCCTGCATTGCTCCAGGCATGGCGTGTATAGCTGATGACCGCTGCGATCTCGACATCATTGAGCTGCCCGCCAAACGCCGCCATCGCGGTGCCGGGCTTGCCCTTGAGCACGGTGTTGATCTGGTCCGCCTTGGGACCCAGCACAACCTTGTCTCCGTCAAGCGGTGGGAAGCTGCCCGGAATGCCCTTGCCGTTGGCCTGGTGACAGGCTACGCAATTGGCGGCGAAGACTTTTTCGCCACGGGCAACCAGTTCGGCTTCCGTCCACTCTTTATTAGGATCGTCGGCGTTTGCCGCCATTTTCTTCTTTTGGTCTTCAACCCACTTATCGTAGTCGGCTTGCGCCAGGACTTCGACAACGATGGGCATGAAGGCGTGGTCCTTGCCACACAGTTCCGCGCACTGCCCACGGTAGATGCCCGGGGTGTCGGCACGGAACCAGGCATCGCGCAGGAAGCCGGGGATGGCGTCCTGCTTGACGCCGAAGTCGGGGATCATCCACGAGTGGATCACGTCGGCCGCGGTCAGTACGACCCGGACCTTTTTGTCCACCGGCACCACCATGTGGTTGTCCACTTCCATCAGATAGAACTCGCCCTTGGGCTCGCGGTTCTCGATCTGCGCGCGGGGCGTGGACAGCGTGGACAGGAATTTGACGCCGGCGGCGGAGCCGTCGAGGTATTCGTAGCCCCACTTCCATTGATAGCCGGTGACCTTGATGGTGAGGTCGGCGCTGGAGGTGTCCTTCATGGCCACGACCGTCTTGGTGGCCGGCAGGGCCATGGCAATGACGATGATGAAAGGGATGACCGTCCAGGCGACTTCCACGCCCAGATGTTCGTGAAAGGTCGCCGCCTTGTGCCCGCGTGATTTGCGGTGCGCCCAGATGGAATAGAACATCACCCCGAACACACCGATGAAGATCACGATACAGATCGTGAGCAGCATCCAATGCAGCCACATGATGTCGCGTGATATTGCGGTCACGCCTTCATGCAGGTTCAGCTGATTGACCTTCGGGCCGCCGGGCATGTCTTGCACCTGAGCACCGGCCACGCTGCCAATCAGCATCGCACAAGCCCCCAGTATCCCTCTCCACTTCTTCATGCTTACCTCGAAACACGGCGCGAGGGCCCTTGTCGCCTAGTGGCACGAGTGTCACTTCAACAGGACTACGCGCAATTATTAGATGGCAGGGTTAAGCAGGGAGATAGAGCGGCCCCCGCGTTCCCACTCGAAATCACAAAGAAACTGGCGGATTATAGCGGACACGCAAACAGATGTAAGACAAGCCTCTTGAATTAAGGGGGCCTGCCCCCATCTGCGCTCGCCCACTGTTCGGCCCTTGACGCGCGCCGCAAACCGTGTGGCATAAAATCGTCGCCAACCCCATCACGACACGCCACGATGCCCCAGCAGCTGTCCGACTTGTATGCCGACCTGTGCGCGCGCGCGCAGCAACCCGCCCCCGACGGCGCACACGCTTTATATATAGCGGGGCGTCGCTGCGGCTGGGCCACGCATGCGGCCTGCGACGCACTGCGCGACGCGCCCGGCATTGCCTGCGACGAGGCCGCGCTGCACATCGGTCCCAACCTCGAACCGGGCGCGGCGCTGAACGCCGTGCTCGAAAACACCGCGCAACTGTTGCGCCAAGCCAACTGCTTGCGTGGCTGGCGCGACGAACTGCTGGACGTGATGGACGGCGACGAACCGCTGGGCGTGATCGAACGCGCGGCGGTGCGCCCGCTGGGGCTGTTAACGCACGCGGTGCATCTGAATGCGTGGACGCCGGACGGCCGCATCTGGGTCGCGCGGCGCGCACTGAGCAAGTCCACGGATCCCGGTATGTGGGACACATTGGTCGGGGGCTTGGCCGGCAGCGGCGAAGACCTGGAACTGGCGCTGGTGCGCGAATGCGGCGAGGAAGCGGGGCTGGACGCGCCGCAACTGGCCAACCGCACGCCATTGCGCACCATCCTGCGCATCCATCGTCGCCTGCCCGAGGGCTATCAGGTCGAGGACGTGTTGACCAGCACCTGCGTGCTGGCCGCCGACGTCCGGCCCGCCAATCGGGATGGCGAAGTCATGGAGATCGCCACCGCCGACGTGCCCACCGTGCTGCGCCAGGTGGGCGAAGGGGAGTTCACGCTGGAGGCGGCCTTGGTGATCGTCGAAGACATCATGCGCCGGCAAGCGGCCGGCCAGATCTGATTCAGCGGACCTGATTCAGCGCGATACGCCCCCCGGCGCATCGGCCGCGGGTTCGCCGGGCATTTGCATGCCCACGCCCTCATCCTCGATCGAGTCGCGCGTGGCGCCGGCGGCTTCCGCCGCTTCGGCAGCCTGCGCAGGCGTGGGCGCAGAAGCCGGCGCGGGCGACGGCGTGGGTGCGGCTTGAGCCTGCGAGAACTGCTTCCACACTTCGATGGCGCGCAAACGCTGTTTGGCCACCACCTGGATCCGCTCGCGCAGATTTTCGTCGCGTGCCAGCAGCGCATGGAAGTCACGCGACGACAGCATCAGCAGCTTGCTGTAGCCCAACGAGGTGACTTCAGGGGTGATCTGCTGTTCACCCAGCAGGCCGAGTTCACCGAAGAATTCGCCACTGCCCAATTCGATCATGGTGTTGTCGGGCAGATGCACCGCCACAGCGCCAGACGCCACAAAACACATTTCCTCGCCATGCCTGCCTTTGGTCAGCACGCGCTGATCGGGCAACGCCAGGCGCGGCTTGAGCAGCTTGCTGATGGCGCGCAGAGAATCCGGTGACAGGCCTTCCAACAAGGGCACGCGCTTGATCAGATCGGCCGCGCTCATTTCGATATCCAGCGGCGGATGCTTGTCGATGTGCGCCCAACGGCTCTTCAATTGCGCCATCAGGTCAGCGTAGACCTCGCCGCTGATCAGGAATTGCTCAAGCATGTCGCGATAGCGTATGCGTTCCAGCTCGCGTGCGACGCGGCCCAGGTAGCTTTCCTGCAACCACTGCGCATAGGACGGGTATTGCAGGTTCAGCGCCTGCATTGCGCTTTCGATCAGGTCCAGCCGACGCTGGTGCAAAGACACAATGCGCTGCGTGGCCTCTTCGCCCAGCAGCGGCGTGATCTGTTCACGCGCGAAGGCGATCAGCCGTTGCGCAACAGAGCGCTTGCTCATCAGGTTGGCGAACCGCTGGCCCAGTTCGCGCGCCAGCCAGCCTTGAAAACCGAACAAGTAATGCATGCGCAGCGCCAGCCGGAAGGCGGTGGAATAGCGCACGTCTTGCACGATGGCGCGTTCAAAGCCCGGCACGCCACCCAGCCGGATGGCGTCTTCCAAGCGCTCGGCGCGCGCCAGCAGCGTTTCCGCCATGCGCCAGTCCACGATCTGCGCCTTCAGGATGTCGAAGAACATTTCCTCTTCACGCTGCGCCACGATGGCCAGGCCCACGGCCACGCGCTGTTCGTCGCTCATCTGGCTGACCTGGCCGTCGTGCACGCTGGTCAGGCTGGCGTCGAACACGGCGCGGATGCGGTCGCGCACCTCCGTGCCGATATGCTCGGTCTTGGCAACCTCGTCGGTCTTGCCCTGCAAGTCTTCCAACGCGACGGCCAGCGCCTGATTGCGGATGGTGCGCTCCACCGACGATAGCTGGTTCAGGCCCAGCATGCGGATCAGCGGGCGCAGGCTGATGCCGTTGATGAACAGGGTCAGCAGCACGTAGCTGGTGGTGGCCACGGCGATGAACTGGCGCGCCTCTTCCGCCACGCCGCTCTGCTCGGTCACGGCCAGCGCCAGCGCCAGCGACACGGCGCCGCGCAGCCCGCCCCACAACATCACGACCTTGTACGGGTTGCTGACCTTGGTGCCCAAGCGCGTCAGCCCCAATAGCGGCAACAGCCCGAACACGACAATGGCGCGCGCCACCAGGGTGGCCACGAACACCACGGCCACCAGCACCAGTTCCTGCCAATCGGCGGCGGCCATCAGCTTGGGGATCAGCATGGCCGCGAACAGGAAAATCAGGGAATTGGCCCAGAAGCCGAACTGTTCCCACGCGCTGGCCAGGTATTCGAAGGTGGTGGGCGACATGCGAGTGCGGCCGGTGGAACCCACGACCAGGCCCGCAATGACGGTCGCGACCACGCCCGACACGTTCAAGTAATGTTCGGAGATGAAGAAGGACAGATAGGCCAGCGTCAACGTCAGCGTGATTTCTGCCGTCGGGAAACCGCGCAGCCAGGCAAACAGGAAGCAGGCCAGCCGTCCCATCGCGAAGCCGGCGATGCCGCCGCCGATGAAGTGCACGATGAAGTCGTTGAAAATGCCGCTGACGGTCAGTTCGCCGTGGCCGCTCAAAACGGCCAGCAGCACAGAGTACAGGGCGATGGACGCGGCGTCGTTGAACAGGCTTTCGCCTTCGACCAGGGTGGTCAGGCGCTTGGGCGCGCCCACCTCGCGGAAAATGCCGACCACGGCGACCGGGTCGGTCGTGGCGACGATGGCCCCCAACAGCAGGCAGACCACCAGACCGTAGGGCGAGATCGCGTCCAACGTCACGCCAACCACCACCGTGCAGACCACCACGGCCACGATGGCCATCATCAGGATCGGCCCGATGTCATCCATCAGGCGGCGCACGTTCATGGATAGCGCGGTCTCGAACAGCAGCACCGGCAGGAACACCATGAGGAAGGTTTCTGACGAAATCTCGAACCGTTCCAGAGAATCCAGGAAGTCGCCGATCCAGCTGGGCGCCCAGCCGTGCACGTGGATGATGATCCCCAGCA
This sequence comes from Achromobacter piechaudii NBRC 102461, assembly GCF_001571245.1. Taxonomy (GTDB): domain Bacteria; phylum Pseudomonadota; class Gammaproteobacteria; order Burkholderiales; family Burkholderiaceae_B; genus Achromobacter; species Achromobacter piechaudii. The sequence goes on from NZ_BCTK01000012.1 coordinate 104,933, forward strand.
AGCAGCCGACGATAGCCAGCAGCACCGAGTAGGGCAGCTTGAGGCGGCCCGCCAGCGGTGGCATGAAACAGACCAGAGTGAGCAATCCGGCCAGGCCGAATACGAGGAAACCTACATCCATGAATAGCGCCGCGTCACGAACAGTGAAAAGTTTCACAAGAATAGCGGCATTTTCAGAAAGTGCTGGCTGGGAAACTGTAGGCAATCGTGGAGAATGCACGTTTCGTTACCCCGCTTGCCGTCACGGAAACGCGTCGCGCCATGTTTTTTGGGTAACGTTCAAACGTGCAAACTACGCAGGAGCGGCACTTGCCACGCGTCCATTCTCTGGCCCGGCGTCACGACGCGCCCGCCATGCTCGTCCAGTTGACCGACAGCCATTTGTTCGGGGAGCCCGACACGTCGATGCTGGGCGTCAATACCGACGCGAGCCTGCGCGCCGTGCTGCGCCAGATCGAAGCGGATGGCAAGCGGCCCGACCTGTTGCTGGCCACCGGCGACTTATCGCAAGACGGCGAGGCCGCAGCCTACCGGCGCTTCGCGGCGATCCTGGGTCAGGCCGGCGTCCTGTCTGGTGCGCAGATCCGTTGCCTGCCCGGCAATCATGACTTGCCCGCCGTGATGCGGCAGGAGTTGCCGCAATGGTCCGCGCCGGTCACGGACGTGGGCGCCTGGCGCGTGGTGACGCTGGATACGACGGTGCCCGGCTCCAATGCCGGCCATCTTCCCGACAGCCAACTGGACATGCTGGAGGCCGCGCTGGCCGATGCGCCCGGGCGCCACACCTTGATCGCCATGCATCACAACCCGATGCAGATCGACAGCCACTGGCATGACTCGATGATGATCGACAACCCGCAAGCGCTGTTCAAGCGCCTGACGCGGTGGCCGCAGGCGCGCGTTCTGCTGTGGGGGCACGTGCATCACGAATTCGATCGTCGCCGCCACAACCTGCGCATGTTGGCCACGCCCTCTACCTGCTTCCAGTTCAGCATCCGCGACGGCAAGCACGTCGTGGACAACCTGGCGCCCGGTTATCGATGGATCAAGCTTTATCAGGATGGGTCGATGGCGACTGGCGTGCGCCGCGTTCAGGATGCGCTGTGGCACACCGCGCTGGCGCCGGTCAATGAGCAAGCCGCATAAAAATCGGGGCACCAGATATATGAATATATGTGGTGCCCCGCAAGCATCCGTCTCATAGGGGAGGGGAAAGAGGAGAAGCCGAGACGGATGGCAAGACTGCTAACCAAAGTTCGCGGTCTACATGAAGTTAGTCGGCGCGCTCTTTATTAAGTTTCTGGAAGGACCAGAAATTCCGCCCCTAATTTGTATCAATTTATTTGACCGACAGACGCCCCTTCTTGGCTCGGAGAATGCGGCAGCCATGAAAAAGGGCCGCGTTACGCGGCCCTTCGTGTCCAGCACCTGACGGGGGTCAGGCAGCCAGGTTGCCTCGCATCTTCTTCAAGGCGGCGGCTTCGATCTGGCGGATTCGCTCGGCGGATACGCCGAACTCTTGCGCCAGCTCGTGCAGCGTGGCGCCGCCGTCGTCCTGCAACCAGCGCGCTTCAACGATGCGGCGCGAGCGTGCGTCCAGCGCCTCAAGCGCGGTCGTCAGCCCGGTGCTTTGCAGCTCGTCGCGCGCGGCGCGTTCGAGCACCCGCGTGGGTTCCTGGCGGCCATCGTCGGACAGGTAGGCGATGGGCGCGAAGCTGTCGTCATCGTCGTCCTGGTTTTCCAGCGACATTTCGCGGCCAGACAGACGCACTTCCATTTCGCTGACGTCTTCGCGGCGCACGTTCAGTTCGCGCGCGATGTGGTCAACCTGATCGGGGTCCAGCGTCTGACCGTCGGGGCGCATGCTGCGCAGATTGAAGAACAGCTTGCGCTGGGCCTTGGTGGTGGCCACTTTGACCAGGCGCCAGTTGCGGATGATGTATTCGTGGATTTCGGCCTTGATCCAGTGCACGGCGAACGACACCAGACGCACGCCGCGTTCGGGGTCGAAACGTTTCACGGCTTTCATCAGGCCAACGTTGCCTTCCTGGATCAGGTCGGCGTGCGGCAGGCCGTAGCCCAGATATTGGCGCGCCACCGACACCACGAGGCGCAGGTGAGACAGAATCAATTCACGCGCGGCACCCAGATCTTCCTGGTCGCGCAGACGACGGCCGAGTTCGGTTTCACGCTCGGCCGACAGAACCGGCAGGCGGTTGACCGCGGAGATATACGCGTCGATTGTGCCAAGTGCGCCCGGATTGGCAATGGCCAACGCCAGAGCGTTGCCGGAAGCGGTCAACGAGGTACTGGGTTGTTTCATAGCGGAGGTCTCCGGAAAGCGAAGGGGTAACGACATGGATTCGATGTTAGCACTCTGGTAAAGGGAGTGCTAATTCGACTACTGCGACGCATCAAAGTTTCGAACTTCTGATGTGTCCCTTAATGTTTTTGGCGCCTGTTCCGAGCGCGTTGCAGCCCTACCAGCCCAGGCGTTTCAGGCCGTCCACCGTGGCTTGGCCATCCGGCCGGATGAACAGGGCGCCGCGCGGGTCCATGAACACCTGGTACTTCGCGCCGTCGAACAGGGGCATGTAGGCGCCACTGCCAAATTGGACATCGACAAAGGGGAACCAGTTCGGAAAACTTTTCTTCAGCGATCCCAGGTCCGGCGCCGGCCAGTCATCCAGGGAATGGACCGACCGCGTCGCGGAGGCTTCGCGCGCGGCGTCGCTATAGCGGCCGGACAGGCGTTCAAGACGATACAGCGGCGGTACGCCCGCCATCAATGCCGGCAACTTCCAGCGCACGACCCGGGCGTCGATCTGCCATTGATCGCCATATAGAACATATTGCTTCGGGCCGATGCCCTGCGCGTCAGTCGTGACCTGAAATTGGCCTTCAGCCTGCTGGCGCACTTCCACGCGCGCCACGGATTCGTCCGAGGTCAGCCTGAAAAATTGCACCAGCGACAACGCCAGCAAGCCCGACACGCACCCCAGCAACACCAGCATCAGGCCAAACAGGCGGCGCACCGGGCGGAATTGGAATATCTTGCGGCCGCGTTCGTCGCGGGGACCGCCCCGGCCTAGCAGCATGACGAGGCCGGGCAGCAGGACGACGACGGCGCCTAGCAATATCCAGACGAAGGGAGCGATACCGTTGATCAAATCACGCGTTCCTATTGAGCGCGCCGTGGTTCAGAGCCCGACGCGTCCACGACGCCGCGAGCCTGCCTCGGCAGGCTCCCCAGTATAGAAGCGAGGATTTATCCAGCCGGCTTTCCAAGCCGTTCGACGTGAAACCGGATGTGATCTTCGATGAAAGTCGAGATGAAGTAATAGCCGTGGTCATAGCCCGGCTGGCGGCGCAGGGTCAAAGGCTGATCGGCGGCGGCGCAGGCGGCTTCGAATACCTGGGGATACAACTGCTCGGCCAGGAATTGGTCTGATTCGCCTTGGTCGATCAAGATGCCGGCCGGGAAGGGCTGCTTCATTGCGCGCATCAACTCGGACGCGTCGTAGTTGGCCCAATCTGTTTCCTTGTCGCCCAGGTAAGCGCCGAACGCCTTCTTGCCCCACGGACAAAGGCTGGGCGCCGCGATCGGCGCAAAGGCCGACACCGAGCGGAATTTACCGGGGTTGCGCAACGCCAGCACCAGCGCGCCATGGCCGCCCATCGAATGCCCGAAAATCCCGGTGCGCGAGGCATCGCCCGGCAAAGCGTCGCCCGTGACGATAGCGTGCAGTTCGTCGGTCACGTAGCTGTACATGCGGTAGTGATCGCGCCACGCGGGCGTGACCGCGTCGACGTAGAAACCCGCGCCCGTGCCGAGGTCCCAGCTTTCGTCTTCGCCCGGCACGTTGGCGCCGCGCGGGCTGGTGTCCGGCGCGACCAGCATGACGCCAAGTTCCGCTGCCAGGCGCTGCGCGCCCGCCTTGATCATGAAGGTTTCTTCGGTGCAGGTCAGGCCGGCCAGATAGAACAGGACGGGCACGGGGCCCGCCTCGGCCTGGGGCGGGACGAAAACAGAAAAACGCATGGGCAGGCCGATCTGCGCGGACTCATGGCGGTAGTAGCGCTGCGTACCGCCAAAGCAGCGATGCTGGGAAATGAGCTCCAGGGCCACGGGCATGGACGTTCTCCGGTCGGGGGTGAAAAATGCGTCGACGGGTTAGGGTATATACACGGTACGACGTTCCGTCGCCGAATGTTAACCTGCTGTGCATACAGGCCGGACGACAAAAAAATTCGAATCCGCGCCCATATTGTGATCATGGGACTTGACCAGCGGCCACCGTGGCACTATTTATATCCCGTGAGCGAAGACAACCCGTTCTTCCAGATACGCAAGCCCTGACACTATGGCCCGTCTGCCCCGCCTGTACGCCCCTGGGCTGCCCCAACTGGTGCAGGCCAATTTCATTTCGCCGCTGGCCGCGCCGTCTCAGCCCGCGCCAGCCGATATCCTGAACCAGTTGGCCACTTGGCTGGGCGAATCCGCTCAACGCCATCGGGTGTCGGTTCACGGCTGGGTGCTCGCCAATGACCGCATCCTGCTCTTGGCCACCCCCGCCGACGAAGAAGGTTTGCCGCGATTGATGCAGACGCTGGGCCGCAATCTGGCGGCGCGGCTGCGCGGTGGACGCGTCTTCGCGGGTCGCTACCGTTCCGCGCTGCTTGAACCCGGCGCATGGGTATTGCCGGCACTGGTCTGGCTGGAAACGTATCCGGTGCGCAGCGGCGCTTCGCAAGATCCGGACTCCTGGCCCTGGTCATCGGCCGCCAGCCATACCGGCAACACCAGCGCCGCGCCTGCGCAATGGCAGTCCGACCACGCTGACTACTGGGCTTGCGGCAATACGCCGTTCGACCGCCAGGCCAACTACCGCAAGCGCTTGCAGGACGGGCTTTCGCGCGAGGAATCTCAGCGCATCGACCAGGCTGTCTCTGGCCAATGGGCGCTGGGCGGACCCAGCTTCATCGCCAGTCTGGCGCATACCGCCAGCCGGCGCGTGGCGCCGGGCCAGCGCGGCCGGCCGCGCAAGAAGCCGGCCGCTACGTCGGAGTCGGATGCTCCGACACCCCCCGCGCCGGGCACCCCCCCGAGCACTTCCTGAATGCCAAACCCGCCCTGACCCGGCGGGTTTTTCTTTTGCCCGGCTGCGACTACCGTCGGCAATGTGCATTTTTTGCGACATTTCAATCGCCGCCGGCTGCCGTTTTCAGCCCAATTAAATAGGGACGTATTACGCGTTTTCGCCCGGTATTGGTGCATGCTACGAACTCCGCCTGCGCACACCATCCCGGCAAGCCAATAATGGCGCGGCCGTTGTTATGTCCCCTTATTTATGCCCTATGACAAAGCATCTATATAAATAGGGTCGCACCCCTTATGTTTCAGTTGCACCCTACCCTCAGCGGGGGTATTGTCCGATTCCTGCACTGCAACATTACGACGCAGGCTCACTGCGGAGCGCGCCATGCCCCAAATTACCCCCAACGAATCCTGTCCCACGCCCAAGGCGACCCCGATCGATGCCAGCCGCATGGGTCTGCCCGCCGCCCAAGGCCTGTACCACCCCAAGAACGAGCATGACGCCTGCGGCGTTGGTTTCGTTGCGCACATCAAGGGCAAGAAAAGCCACGCGATCATCCAGCAAGGTCTGAAGATTCTTGAAAATCTGGACCATCGCGGCGCAGTCGGCGCGGACAAGCTCATGGGCGACGGCGCGGGCATCCTGATCCAGATTCCCGACACGCTCTATCGCGACGAACTGAGCCAGCAAGGCATCATCCTGCCGCCCCCGGGCGAGTACGGCGTGGCCATGGTGTTCCTGCCCAAGGAAACCGCCTCGCGCCTGGCTTGCGAGCAAGAGCTGGAACGCTCGGTGCGCGCCGAAGGCCAGGTCGTGCTGGGTTGGCGCAATGTGCCGGTGGACGTCGACATGCCGATGTCGCCCACCGTGCGCGATTGCGAACCCGTCATCCGCCAGCTGTTCATCGGCCGCGGCGCCGACGTGATGGTGCCGGACGCGCTGGAACGCAAGCTGTACGTGATCCGCAAGACCGCCAGCCATGCCATCCAGAACATGCATCTGGCCCACGGCAAGGAATATTTCGTGCCGTCGGCATCGGTTCGCACCGTGGTCTACAAGGGCCTGCTGCTGGCCGACCAGGTGGGCCGCTACTACCGCGACCTGGCCGACACGCGCACCGTGTCCGCCCTGGCGCTGGTGCACCAGCGCTTCTCGACCAACACGTTCCCCGCCTGGCCGCTGGCTCACCCGTACCGCATGATTGCGCACAACGGCGAAATCAACACGGTCAAGGGCAACTTCAACTGGCTGCGCGCCCGCGAAGGCATGATGCAGTCGGCCGTGCTGGGCGACGACCTGAAAAAGCTGTACCCGATCGTCTATGAAGGCCAGTCGGACACCGCCACGTTCGACAACTGCCTGGAACTGCTGGTCAACTCGGGCTACTCGCTGGCCCACGCCATGATGATGATGATCCCGGAAGCCTGGGAACAGCACACGCAGATGGACGAGTCGCGCCGCGCGTTCTATGAATATCACGCCGCCATGATGGAGCCGTGGGACGGCCCGGCCGCCGTCGCGTTCACCGATGGCCGCCAGATCGGCGCCACGCTGGACCGCAACGGCCTGCGCCCCGCCCGCTATCTGGTCACCGATGACGACATGGTCATCCTGGCGTCCGAAGCCGGCACGCTGTCGATCCCCGAAAACCGCATCGTCAAGAAGTGGCGCCTGCAACCGGGCAAGATGTTCCTGATCGACCTGGAACAGGGCCGCATCATCGACGACGCCGAGATCAAGCTGCAACTGGCCAACAGCCGCCCGTACCGTCAGTGGATCGAGCGCTTGCAGATCAAGCTGGAATCGCTGCCGGCTCCGCGTCAGGCTGCGGTCGCAACGCAATCGTCCGTGTCGCTACTGGACCGCCAGCAAGCCTTTGGCTGGACCCAGGAAGACTACAAGTTCATCCTCGAACCGATGGCCTCGACCGGCGAAGAAGTGATCGGCTCGATGGGCAACGACGCCCCGCTGGCCGTGCTGTCCGACCGCGCCAAGCCGTTCTATAACTACTTCCGCCAATTGTTCGCGCAGGTCACGAACCCGCCCATCGACCCCATCCGCGAACAGCTGGTGATGTCGCTGGTGTCGTTCATCGGCCCCAAGCCCAACCTGCTGGACATCAATAACGTCAACCCGCCGCTGCGCCTGGAAGTGTCCCAGCCGGTGCTGGATTTTGCCGCCATGGCGCAGATCCGTGACATCGAGCAAGTCACGGGCAAGAAATTCCGCAGCTTCGAACTGGACATCACGTACCCCGCCGCCTGGGGCCCCGAGGGCATCGAAGCCCGCGTGGCCGCGCTGTGCGCGCGCGCCGTGGACGCCGTCCAAAGCGGCTACAACATCCTGATCGTGTCGGACCGCCTGGTCGACAGCGAGCGCGTGGCCATCCCCGCGCTGCTGGCGACCTCCGCCGTCCACCAGCACCTGATCCGCGCCGGCCTGCGCACCAACACCGGCCTGGTCGTCGAAACCGGCTCGGCCCGCGAAGTGCACCACTTCGCGCTGCTGGGCGGCTACGGCGCCGAAGCCATTCACCCCTACCTGGCGCTGGAATCGCTGGGCAAGATGAATGACCCCGAAAAGGCCGTGAAGAATTTCATCAAGGCTATCGGCAAGGGCTTGAACAAGGTCATGTCCAAGATGGGCATTTCGACCTACATGTCCTACACCGGCGCGCAGATCTTCGAAGCCGTGGGCCTGCAAAGCTCGCTGGTGAACAAGTACTTCACGGGCACGTCCTCCAACATCGAAGGCATCGGCATCTTCCAGGTGGCCGAAGAAGCGCTGCGCCAGCACCGCGCGGCATTCAGCACCGATCCGGTGCTGGCCAACGATCTGGAAGCGGGCGGCGAATACGCCTACCGCGTGCGCGGCGAAGAGCACATGTGGACGCCGGACTCCATCGCCAAGCTGCAACACGCCTCGCGTGCCAACAACTACCGCACGTACAAGGAATACGCGCAGATCATCAACGACCAAAGCCGTCGCCACATGACCCTGCGCGGCCTGTTCGAGTTCCGCTTCGACCCCTCGCGCGCCATCCCGCTCGATGACGTCGAACCGGCCAAGGACATCGTCAAGCGCTTTGCCACCGGCGCCATGTCGCTCGGTTCGATCTCCACCGAAGCGCACTCCGTGCTGGCCGTGGCGATGAACCGCATCGGCGGCAAGTCCAACACCGGCGAAGGCGGCGAAGACGAACTGCGCTACCGCGCCGAAATGCGCGAAGGCAAGAGCACCATCAAGGACGGCGACACGCTGGCCTCGCTGCTGGGCTCGGACCGCATCGAAGCCGACGTCGTATTGAAGAAGGGTGACTCGCTGCGCTCGAAGATCAAGCAGGTGGCGTCGGGCCGTTTCGGCGTGACCGCCGAATACCTGTCATCCGCCGACCAGATCCAGATCAAGATGGCGCAGGGCGCCAAGCCCGGCGAAGGCGGCCAGTTGCCCGGCCACAAGGTGTCGGAATACATCGCCAAGCTGCGCTATTCCGTGCCGGGCGTGGGCCTGATTTCGCCCCCGCCGCACCACGACATCTATTCGATCGAAGATTTGGCCCAGCTGATCCACGACCTGAAGAACGTGAATTCCAAGGCCTCGGTGTCGGTCAAGCTGGTGTCCGAAGTGGGCGTGGGCACGGTGGCGGCCGGCGTGGCCAAGGCCAAGGCCGACCACGTCGTGATCGCCGGCCATGACGGCGGCACGGGCGCCTCGCCGGTGTCGTCCATCAAGCACGTGGGCACGCCCTGGGAACTGGGCCTGGCCGAAACGCAGCAGACGCTGGTGCTGAACCGCCTGCGCAGCCGCATCCGCGTGCAGGCCGACGGCCAGATGAAGACCGGCCGCGACGTCGTCATCGGCGCGCTGCTGGGCGCGGACGAATTCGGCTTTGCGACCGCCCCGCTGGTGGTCGAAGGCTGCATCATGATGCGCAAATGCCACCTGAACACCTGCCCGGTGGGCGTGGCCACGCAAGACCCGGTCCTGCGCAAGAAATTCCAGGGCAAGCCGGAACACGTCGTCAACTTCTTCTTCTTCATCGCCGAGGAAGTGCGCGAGATCATGGCGCAGCTGGGCATCCGCAAGTTCGATGACCTGATCGGCCGCGCAGATCTGCTCGACATGCGCTCGGGCGTCGAACACTGGAAGGCGCAAGGCCTGGACTTCGCGCGCGTGTTCCATCAAACGCAGTCGGACGCCGACGTGCGTCAGACCGAAGAGCAGGATCACGGCCTGGCCGGCGCGCTGGATCATCAGCTGATCGACCGCAGCCGCCCCGCGCTGGAGCGTGGCGAGAAGGTCTCGTTCATCGTGCCGGTGCGCAACCGCAACCGCACGATCGGCGCGATGCTGTCGGGCGCCGTGGCCTCGCGCTACGGCCACGACGGCCTGCCGGACGACACCATCCACATCCAGTGCAACGGCACCGCCGGCCAAAGCTTCGGCGCGTTCCTGGCGCACGGCATCACGATGGACCTGGTGGGCGAAGGCAACGACTACGTGGGCAAGGGCTTGTCCGGCGGCCGCATCATCGTGCGCTCGCCCAACGACTTCCGCGGCTTCGGCCCCGACCACATCATCGCCGGCAACACCGTCCTGTACGGCGCGCTGGCGGGCGAAGCGTTCTTCAACGGCGTGGCCGGCGAACGCTTTGCAGTGCGCAACTCGGGCGCGGCCACCGTCGTGGAAGGCACGGGCGACCACGGTTGCGAATACATGACGGGCGGCACGGTGGTCGTGCTGGGCGCCACCGGACGCAACTTCGCGGCCGGCATGTCGGGCGGCGTGGCCTACGTGTGGGACCCCGAGCGCACGCTCAAGCACCGCGTCAACCTGTCGATGGTCGAACTGGAAAGCGTCGCGCCGCATGCGGAACAGCAAGCGCTGAACAACATCGACATCTGGCACAGCGCGCAGCGCGGCGGCGAACGCGAGACGGATGAAACCATCCTGCGTCGCCTGGTGGAAGACCATTTCCGCTACACCGGCAGCTACCGCGCCCGAGAAATCCTGGGCGACTGGGAAGCCTCGCGCGGCAAATTCGTAAAGGTCATGCCGACGGACTACCGCCGGGCATTGGGTGAAATGTGGCGTGCAGCCAACCAGCAACAACTGGCTGCGTGAGGGATACCATGGGAAAGATTACTGGCTTTATGGAATATCAGCGTCTGCAGGAGGCCGCCGAGGCCCCGCAGAAGCGGCTGAAGAACTGGCGCGAATTCGTGTTGCACCTGACCGATGAGCAGGCCAAGCAGCAAGCGGCGCGCTGCATGGACTGCGGCATCCCGTTCTGCAACAACGGCTGCCCGGTCAACAACATCATCCCCGACTGGAACGACCTGGTTTACAAGCAGGACTGGCGCCGCGCGCTGGACGTGCTGCACTCGACCAACAACTTCCCGGAGTTCACCGGCCGCATCTGCCCCGCGCCGTGTGAAGCCGCCTGTACCTTGAACATCAACAGCGACGCCGTGGGCATCAAGTCCATCGAGCACGCCATCATCGACAAGGGTTGGGCCGAAGGCTGGGTCGCACCGCTGGTGCCGGCCAAGAAGACCGGCAAGAAGGTCGCGGTCGTGGGCTCCGGCCCCGCCGGCATGGCATGCGCGCAGCAACTGGCGCGCGCCGGCCACTCGGTGACGCTGTTCGAAAAGAGCGACCGCATCGGCGGCCTGCTGCGTTACGGCATTCCCGACTTCAAGCTGGAAAAGCACCAGATCGATCGCCGCATCTCGCAGATGGAAGCGGAAGGCGTGGAATTCGCGCCGTCCACCTACATCGGCAATCCGAAAGACCCCGTCGCCGACGGCCTGACGGTGCGCACGCCGGAATCGCTGAAGGCGGAATTCGACGCCGTCGTCATGACGGGCGGTTCGGAAACCCCGCGCGACCTGCCGGTGCCGGGCCGCGAGCTGTCGGGCGTGTACTTCGCCATGGACTTCCTGCGCCAGCAGAACAAGGCCGTTGCCGGCGACCGCCTGACCAACCAGACGCTGGCCAAGGGCAAGCACGTCGTCGTGATCGGCGGCGGCGATACGGGTTCGGACTGCGTCGGCACCAGCAATCGCCATGGCGCCGCGTCCGTGACGCAATTCGAGCTGATGCCGCAACCGCCCGAGTCCGAGAACAAGACGATGACGTGGCCGTACTGGCCGCTGAAGATGCGCACGTCGTCCTCGCACGAGGAAGGCTGCGAGCGCGACTGGTCCGTGACCACCAAGCTGCTCAAGGGCAGCAACGGCAAGGTCGAGAAGCTGGTCGGCGCGCGCGTCGAATGGTTCAAGGACGAAGCCACCGGCCAGATGAAGATGCGCGAAATCGAAGGCTCGGAATTCGAGATCAAGGCTGACCTGGTGCTGCTGGCCATGGGCTTCGTTTCGCCCGTGCAGACCGTGCTGGATGCGTTCGGCGTGGATCGCGATGCGCGCGGCAACGTGCGCGCCAACACCGACGACTACCGCACCAATGTGGAAAAGGTCTTCGCCGCGGGCGACATGCGCCGTGGCCAATCGCTGGTGGTCTGGGCCATCCGCGAAGGCCGCCAATGCGCGCGCTCGGTCGATGAATTCCTGATGGGCAGCAGCGAACTGCCGCGCTGATCCTTCCGCCACGCAAGACTCCATTCGCCGCCTTCGCGCCCGTTGCGCCAAGGCGGCGAATGCTTTTCAGGCAGGCGACATATTCGTTTCCGTAAGATGCGCCATCGCCCAACCGTTGACCCGCCATGTCCACCGACACCCTCGTTGCGCCCCCCACGTTGCCGCAGATCTTCCTGGCATTCACCAAGGTCGGGCTGACCAGTTTCGGCGGCGGCCTGAGCGGCTGGATGATGCGCGAATTCGTGCAGCAGCGACGCTGGTTGTCCGAAGCGGACTTCCTGTCGGGCCTGGCGCTGGCGCAGTCCTTTCCCGGCGTGAACGTGGTGAACCTGGCCATCTGGATCGGCTTTCGGCTGCGCGGCGGGCCGGGCGCTTTGCTGGGAGGCCTGGGCATCACCGTGCTGCCGATGCTGGTGGCGATCGCGGCGGCGGCGCTGTTCGCCAGCATGGCGCAATCTCACGGCCTGCACTTGGCGATGGCCGGCGTGGCGGCAGCGGCAGTGGGCGTGTCATTGCAGACCGGCCTGCGCGCGGCGCGGCGCGCGTTGGTAGGACTGGCGCCGGCCGCCATCATGGCCTGCACCTTCGCCGCGATCTTCCTGTTTCGCCTGCCGCTGTTGTGGGTCGTAGGCGTGATGGCGCCCGTGTCGATCTTCATTGCCTACACGCGCATCCGTCGCCAGGAGCCGCGCGCATGAATCTGTCGACGCTGCATGACCTGTTCGCGGTGTTCACGCCGTTGTCGTTCCTGACGGTGGGCGGCGGTCAGAGCATACTTCCCGACATCCATCGGCAGGCCGTCGACAGCTACGGCTGGATCAACGACGCGCAGTTCCTGGACTACTTTGCGTTGTCGCGCATCACGCCCGGCCCCGCGTCGCTGCTGGTGACCTTGATAGGCTGGCACGTGGGCGGATGGGCCGGCGCCATCGCGGCGTCCATCGCCATCTTCCTGCCTTGCTCGCTGCTGATCTACGCGCTGGCACGCGTGTGGGCGCGCTATCGGCACACCACCTGCATCCGCGCAATCGAAGCGGGCCTGGTGCCGGTGGCGGCGGGCATGATCCTCGCGTCCTCGTGCACCATCCTGCGCGCCGCCGAAGGCGGAGCCTGGGCCTGGGCAGTGGCGGCGCTTTCAACGGCGGCGCTGGTCTATACGCGCGTCAGCCCGTTCATCATGCTGGGCTTGGGCGCAGGCGTCTTCTTGCTGGCGCTGGGCTGATGACGCCGCACAATCGGCATCCGCTGTTGCCATGCCACCACGGCATGTTCCGCATCTTTTAACGGTTTGACACATGTCAATCGTGGGTCGCCGCAGGTCTGAGAACCTGTGGCCTCACCCTCATGGAAAGATCGGAGAAGAAAAATGTTTTCGCTGAACGGGCGCTTCCGCACCACCGCTATTGCCGGATTGATCGCCGCCGGCGCACTTGCCGCGCCGGCACATGCGCATGAAGCGGGCGACGTGCTGTTCCGAGTGGGCGTGACGCAGGTGCGCCCCGCTTCCAACAACGGCACGGTGCTCGACGGCAGCGTCAAGCTGGACGCGAACAACAACGTGCGCCCCAGCTTCACGTTGGGCTACATGGTGACGCGCAACATCGGCATCGAACTGCTGGGCGCCTGGCCGTTCCAGCACGACGTCAGCGGCAGCGGCCTGGGCAAGATCGGCTCCAGCAAGCAATTGCCGCCCACCCTGAGCCTGCAATGGCACATCCTGCCCGACAGCATGATCCAGCCGTACATCGGCGTGGGCATCAACTACACGCACTTCTTCGACACCAAGGCCGAAGGCGCGCTGAAGGGTTCCGACCTGAAGATGGGCGATTCGTGGGGCGTGGCCGCGCAACTGGGCGCGGACTTCAAGATCAATGAACGCTGGTTCATGAACGCGGACATCCGCTACATCGACATCAAGTCGAAGGTGAAGCTGGACGGCCAGCACATCGGCACCGCGCGCATCGACCCGTGGGTGGCCACGCTGGGCGTGGGCTACCGCTTCTAAGCCTGCAAGCGCTGACGCAACGCCTGCAACGCAGGCGTGTCGTCATGCGGGCGCCAGACCAGTTGCGTGCGCGCCTGCCCATACGGGCCGGACAGCGCCTTGACCCGCACGGCGTCTTCGGCGCCCAACAGCGCCAGCACCGAACGCGGCACGATGGCCACGCCCGAGCCTGCCGCCACGCACGCCACGATGGCGTGATACGACGCGAACTCCATCACGCGCCCCGGCGCCACGCCTTCGTGGTTCAGCCACGATTCCAGGATGCGCCGATACGAGCAGCCCGCCGCGAACGCGATGACCGTGCGGTCGCCAAGATCGCGCGCGCTGTTGATCGGCCCCCAGGCCAGCGGCGAGATCAACGCCAACGCTTCGTTGAACGCATCCAGCGTCGCCAGGCCATCGGCGGGAAAGGGCTGGGCCACGAAGGCGGCGTCGATTTCGTAATTGCGCACCTGCGCGGCCAGCGCGCCCGACGTGCCGGTGACCAGCTCGATTCCCACTTGCGGCCAGGCCGCGTGATAGGCGGCCAGGATGGGCGGCAGCCGCGCGGCGGCCGTGCTTTCCATGGTGCCGATACGCAGCACGCCTTGCGGCGCGCCGTCGCGCACGGCCGCCTGGGCCTCATCGGACAGGCGCAGCAGCCGGTCGGCATACGACAACAGCACGCGGCCTTGGTCCGACAGCACCAGACGGCGGTTCTGGCGCCGGAACAGCGGGGCGTTCAGCGAGGCCTCCAATTGCTTCAAGCGCGTCGACACATTGGACTGCACGCGGTTCAGGTGCGCGGCGGCGCGCGCCACGCCGCCCTGGTCCGCCACGGCCTTGAAAATCTGCAAGGCGTCGAGATCCAAGTTTCTCATTTCAAGAACCTCTGTTCTTAATAATTCACTATTAAAGATATAAGTACAGCCGTAGAGTAGGCGCATGTCAACGCCTGCTTACCCTTCCGATTCCGATACGCGCAGCGCGGCCAGCCTGGCATGGCCGGCCGCGCTGGCGCTGGCCGCCGCCATGGGCATCGGCCGCTTCGCCTTCACACCCGTCTGGCCGTTGATGGCGGATGAGGGCGGCCTGTCCCTGGCGCAGGGCAGCTGGATTGCATCGGCCAATTACGCGGGCTACCTGCTGGGCGCGCTGGCGGCGGTGGCCTGGCCCGTGCGCCATGCGCGCGTGCAGCTGGCCCTCAGCCTGTTGGCGGTGGCGCTGCTGACGCTGGCCATGCCGCTCACGCATCACGTGGCCGTCTGGTGCGTGCTGCGGCTGGCGGCGGGGTATGCCAGCGCCAGCGCCTTCATTTGCGTGGCGGCGGCGCGTCCCGTGCCCCCGGGCGATGCGCGCGAACCCGCCGCATCGGCGCTGACCTATGCCGGGGTGGGCGCCGGCATCGCGCTGACCGGGCTGGCCTGCCTGGCATTGATGGCCTGGGGCGTGCGGGCGGACGGCACCTGGCTGGCGCTGGGCGCGTTGACGCTGGCCCTGTCCGTCATTGCCTGGCCCGGGCTCAAGCGGCCATCGCCCACGCCCATGGCAACGCCAAGCGCCGGGCGTCCCGCCCGCGTGCCGCGCGTCACGGGCCGGCTGGCGCTGCACTATGGCGTCTTCGGCATCGGCTACATCATTCCCGCCACCTTCCTGCCCGCGATGGCCAAGCAGGTCATCGCCAACCCCGCCGTGTTCGGCTGGGCGTGGCCGGTGTTCGGGCTGGCCGCCGCCGTCTCCTGCCTGCTGGTTCCCCGGCTGGCGCGCGCAAGCAATGAAAAGCGGGTCTGGCAGGCCGCACAGGCGCTGATGGCCGTGGGCATGCTGACCGCCGCGGTCTGGCATCACATCGCCGCCGTCATCGTGGCGGCCCTGCTGGTGGGCGGCACCTTCATGGTGATCACGCAGGCGGGCATGCTGACGGCCAGGCGCATGGCGGGCGCCGCCGCCCCGCGCGCCGCCGCCATCATGACCGCTTCCTTCGCCGCCGGACAGATCCTGGGGCCGCTGCTGGCCTCATGGGCCAGCCACTGGGGCGCGGGCCTGCCGCAGGTGCTGGGCGGCGGGGCGGCGCTGCTGGCCGTCTCGGCGTGGCGGCTGGGAAAAATCACGACAGAAGATAAAGGCGCTGGGCATAATGCGATCGGCCCGCAGGGCTGTACACATTAGAGAAAAGAACGAGGAGTCACCCAGCATGAAAACACTGCGCCCCCTGATTGCCGCCCTGGCGGCCGTCGCCGCTTTCAGCGGCGCCGCGCAAGCCCAGACCGCCGACTGGCCCGCCAAGCCCATCACCATGATCGTGCCCTACGCGCCGGGCGGCTTTGCCGACACGCGCGTGCGCCTGCTGGCGCGCAAGCTGGGCGAATCGCTGGGCCAGCCCATCGTGGTCGAGAACAAGGCGGGCGCAGGCGGCGTGGTCGGCACCAACCTGATCGCCAAGGCCGCGCCGGACGGCTACACCATTGGCACGGGCAACCTGGCCCCCATGGCGGTGAACCCGTCGCTGATGAAGGAAATGCCCTACGACCCGCAGAAGGATCTGGCCCCGGTCATCCTGATCGAGAACAGCCCGCTGGTCTTGAGCGTGAACAACGGCCTGCCGGTCAAGACGCTGGCTGACCTGATCGCGCTGGCAAAGAAAGAGCCCGGCAAGCTGTCGTTCGGCTCGTCGGGCGTGGGCGGCGCGCATCACCTGTCGGGCGAAATGTTCCGCGAACAGGCCAAGATCGACATCGTGCACGTGCCTTACAAGGGCGGCAGCCTGGCCGCGACCGACCTGATGGGCGGCCACATTTCGATGATGTTCGAAATGGGTTATTCCGCGCTGCCCGCCATCCAGGGCGCCAAGATCCACCCGATCGCCGTGACCTCGGCCAAGCGCCTGGCAGTGCTGCCCGACGTGCCGACCATGGCCGAATCGGGCCTGCCGGGCTTTGAGTCCTACAACTGGCAGGGCATTGTTGCCCCGGCAGGAACGCCCGCGCCGATCATCGCCAAGCTCAACGCCGAATTCAACCGCATCCTGAAAGAGCCGGATGTGCAAAAGGCCATCGCCGACACCGGCAGCCAGGCCGGTGGCGGCACGCCCGAGGAATTCGCGGCGTTCATCAAGAGCGAAGCCGCGAAGTGGGACCACGTCATCAAGGCTGGAAACATCCAGCTTCAATAACCCGAAGGAGTCGCCCATGGCCGCCCGTTTGCTTGACCTGCTGAAGCTGGACCTACCCGTCATCCAGGCGCCCATGGCCGGCGGGGCGACGACGGTGGCGCTGGTGTCCGAGGCGTCCAAAGCGGGCGTCCTGGGCTCGCTCGGAGCCGCCTACATGAGCCCCGAGCAGATCGATGCCGCCGTTGCCGGCATCCGCGCCCACACCGACCGGCCGTTCGCCATCAACCTGTTCGCCAGCGTCCCGGCCCAGCCCATGCACGGCGATGCCGACCGGATGCTGGCGCTGATGGCCCGCTACCACGCGCGCCTGGGCCTGCCAGCCCCGGCCGCGCCGGGACCGCAGGCCGATCCGCTGCCCGGGCAGATCGACGCCATCCTGCGACTGCGCCCGGCCGTATTCAGCTTCACCTTCGGCCGCATCCCGGCCGATGTCCTGGCGCGCTGCCGCGAGCTGGGCATCATGACGGTAGGCACGGCCACTACCGTGCGCGAGGCGCTGGCGCTGGAACAGGACGGCGTGGATGCGGTGGTCGCCCAAGGGGCCGAAGCGGGCGGGCACCGTGGCACGTTCCTGGACGATTTCGAGCAATCGCTGATCGGCACGATGGCGCTGGTGCCGCAGGTGGCGGATGCCGTGTCCATTCCGGTGATCGCCTCTGGCGGCATCATGGACGGCCGCGGCATCGCCGCCGCGCTGGCGTTGGGCGCCGACGCGGCACAAATGGGGACGGCCTTCCTAACCACCGACGAATCCGGCATCGGCGAGGCGTACAAAGCCCTGCTGCCCACATCGCGGTCCGAACAATCGCGGGTGACGCGCGCCTTCTCCGGCCGCCCGGCGCGCGGCATCGCCAATGACTTCATGCGCGACGCGGACGCCATCGCGGCCGACATCCTGCCGTATCCGCTGCAAAACGCCCTGACGCGTCCCATGCGCACGGAAGGCGGCAAGGCAGGCGACACCCAGGTGCTGTCGCTCTGGGCCGGGCAGGCCGCGCCCATGGCCCGGCGCGAGTCCACGGCGGCGCTGGTGCGCCGCCTGGAAAGCGAACTGGCTGTGGCGCAGGCGCGTCGCTGACACGGGCGGATTGTCCCTGACACCGAAAACACTGTTCCATAGGCGGGCCCGCGCGTTGTGATTACAAAGCGTCGGGCTACAATGGCGCCTCGCCGCCGGGAGCCATAGTCTTTTTTAGCCCCGGCACCTGAGTCATCGGGCGCTTCCCGCCGTAGCCTGACTTGCCCGCGCAGCCCGGTTTATTCCGCCCTGCGCGCCGACAAGCCAGCCGGGCAGCTCCGCCACCGAAACACCCTTTCGTTGCCCATGCCCGCTCAATCAAGCAGCACCCCGGAATTCGCCCTGCGCCTGGACGGTGTAGCGCTTGGCTACGGTGATTTCACCGTCCTGCGCGATATCTCCATGGACGTGCGCGCGGGCGAAGTGGTCGCCATCATGGGCGGCTCCGGCTCGGGCAAGACCACGCTGCTGCGTGCGGCCACCGGCCAGCTGATTGCCCAGCAAGGCCGGGTGCAGGCGTTTGGCGAAGACCTGGCCAGCGTCACCCCCGCCCAGTTGCAGTCCCTGCGCAAACGCATGGGCGTGCTGTTCCAGCAAGGGGCGCTGTTCACCGACTTGAACGTGTTCGAAAACGTGGCGTTTCCGCTGCGCGAACACACCCGCCTGTCCGAAGCCGAGGTCACCGACCGGGTGCTGGACAAGCTGGACGCGGTAGGCCTGCGCGCCGCCGCGCACCTGAGGGTGGCCGAGATCTCCGGCGGCATGGCGCGCCGCGTGGCGCTGGCACGTGCCGTCGTGCTGGAACCCGAACTCATTCTGTATGACGAGCCCTTCGCGGGCCTGGACCCGATCTCGCTGGGCATCACCGCGCGCCTGATCCGCCATCTGGCCGACCGCCTGGGTTGCGCCTCGGTGCTGATCACCCACGACGTGCAGGAATCCTTTTCCATCGCCGACAAGGTGTATTTGGTGGGCCAAGGCAAGCTGGCCGCCGCGGGCACACCCGAATCGCTGTCGGCGTCGCAAGATCCCTACGTGCAGCAATTCCTGAAGGGCGAGCCCGACGGCCCGGTCGCGTTCCAGTATCCCGACACGCCTGCCTTCCAGAAGTGGCTGTCCGAACAGAAGGGGCGCAAATCATGAGCGGTTCCAACAACATGGTCGGCGCGCTGGGCGGCTGGGTGCGCAAGCAGATATCGGGCATCGGCTTTTTCACCCGCTTTTTCGGCGGCATGCTGGCGCGCAGCGGAATCATCTTCTCGCGCCCCCGCCTGGTGTCCCAGCAAGTCCATTTCATCGGCAACTATTCGCTGCTCATCATTGCCGTGTCGGGCATGTTCGTGGGCTTCGTGCTGGGGCTGCAAGGCTATTACACGCTGAACCGCTACGGCTCCGAAGAGGCGCTGGGCTTGCTGGTGGCGCTGTCGCTGGTGCGCGAGCTTGGCCCCGTCGTGACCGCGCTGCTGTTCGCGGGGCGTGCGGGCACGTCGCTGACCGCCGAAATCGGCCTGATGAAAGCGGGCGAACAGCTGTCGGCCATGGAAGTGATGGCCGTCGATCCCATTCGCCGCGTGCTGGTGCCGCGCTTGTGGGGCGGCATCATCGCCATGCCCATCCTGGCGGCGGTGTTCTCGATGGTCGGCGTGCTGGGCGGCTGGGTCGTCGGGGTCCTGATGATCGGCGTGGACGCGGGCGCGTTCTGGTCGCAAATGCAAAATGGTGTCGACGTCTGGAACGACGTCGCCAACGGCGTCATCAAGAGCGTGGTGTTCGGCATCACGGTCACGCTGGTCGCGCTTTATGAAGGCTGGCAGGCCAAGCCCACCCCGGAAGGCGTGGCGCGCGCCACCACGCGCACCGTGGTCGTGGGTTCCCTGGCGGTACTTGGGCTGGACTTCCTGCTCACCGCCTTGATGTTTGGAAATTGAAACGGATTGATCATGTCACGCGAAAAAACCGACTTCTGGGTAGGCCTGTTCGTACTGCTGGGCGCGGTCGCGCTCGCGTTCCTGGCGTTGCGGGCCGGCAACCTCAGCACCTTTTCCTTCGCCCCCACCTATACGCTTTCCGCCAACTTCGATAACGTGGGCGGCCTGAAGCCGCGCGCGGCCGTCAAAAGCGCCGGCGTCGTGGTGGGCCGCGTGTCCAGCATCACCTTCGACGACAAGACCTTCCAGGCGGTCGTGTCGGTGAATCTGGAAAAAGCTTACCAATTCCCCAAGGACACCTCGGCCTCGATCCTCACGTCCGGCCTGCTGGGCGAGCAGTACCTTGGCCTGACGGCGGGCAGCGAAGAAGAGAACTTTACCGACGGCGGAAAAATCCGCTATACACAGAGCGCGGTCGTGCTGGAGCAGCTGATCAGCCAGTTCCTGTACGGTTCGGCAGAAAAGCAAGGCGCTTCGTCGCCCGAACCCGCCGCGAAGACGCCAAATTAAAGACGATGCGAAAGACGCTGTAACTGCGCAACGCCTCGACATCGCAATAACATAAGAATCGTTGATAGGGACCTCCTGATCATGAACAAGAACGCATATTCCCGAATTGCCACCATCGCGGCGGCGGGTGTCCTGATGGCCGGCTGCGCCGCGCCGCAGAACCCGGACCCGCGCGATCCGTGGGAAGGCTTCAACCGGGGCGTCTACAAGTTCAATGACACGGTCGACCGCGCTGTGTTCAAGCCCGTCGCCCAGGCCTACACCTTCGTCACGCCGCAGCCGGTGCGCAGCTGCGTGCACAACATCTTCAGCAACGTCAGCGATCTGTGGTCCGGCACGAACAGCTTCCTGCAAGGTCGCGGCCATGACTTCGTGAACACGCTGGGCCGCTTCCTGTTCAACACCACCATGGGCGTGGGCGGCTGTTTCGACGTCGCCTCGGCCAATGGCGCGCGCAAGATCCCGAACGACTTCGGCACGACGCTGGGCGTGTGGGGCTTCGGCCAGGGCCCGTACCTGGTGCTGCCGTTCTTCGGTTCGTCCAGCGTGCGCGACGGTGTGGGCCTGGCGGGCGACTTCGCCGGCACCACCTACGGCTACATGGGCATCGATTCCATCGACAACGTGCGCCTGCGCAATTCGCTGTGGGGCCTGCGCATCGTCGATACGCGCGCCAGCCTGCTGAGCGCCACCGACACGATCGACCGCGTGGCGCTGGATCCGTACAGCTTCATCCGCGACGCCTATCTGCAACGCCGCAATGCCATGGTGCTGGGCCAGCGCGTCGACGACGAAGCTTTCCTGCCCAACTACGAAGACGACGAGGGCGATGCCCCTGCCGCCGGCAAGGCCGCCCCGGCGCCCGTGCCTGCAACCAAGTAAGCTGTCGGCTTGCAATCATCGGTACCGTAAGGAGTTTTGATGCGATTTGCTTTTGTTTCCCTGATGCAACGGTTGGCCTTCGCGGGCCTTATCGGCCTTGCCGCAGCCAGCGCTGCACAGGCCAAGCCAGACCCCAACGGCGCGCCCGACCAATTCGTCCTCGCCACCGCCAACGAAGCGCTTGACGTGCTCAAGGCCGACGGTGCGGTCAAAGCCGGCAACACCGCGCGCATCAACGAAGTGGTCAATCAGCACATCCTGCCCTACGTCAACTTCCAGAAGACCACGCGCCTGGCCGCTGGCCGTTTCTGGCGCCAGGCGTCTGACCAGCAGAAGAAAGCCTTGGCCGACGCCTTTCGCGGAACGCTGGTGCGCACCTATAGCGGCGCGCTGACCCGCGTCACGCCCAGCACCACCGTCAAGGCGCTGCCGTTCCGTGGCGACCCCAAGGCCGATGATGTGGTCGTGCGCACGCTGATCAGCCAGTCCAACGGCCAGCCCACTGGCGTGGACTACCGCCTGGAAAAGACGCCGCAAGGCTGGAAGATCTACGACATGAACGTCGAAGGCATCTGGCTGATCGAGAACTACCGCAATCAGTTCGCGCAGCAGATCAACCAGAACGGTATCGACGGGCTGATCCAGGCCCTGAACCAGCGCAACCAATAAGTTTCCGGTTTCGGCTGTCTTCGGCCCGGCGCGCCCCTCAAAGGCCCGCCGGGCCGATTATTTCGGGGACAGATAATCCGGCATTCCCCACGCGCACCGGGGCCATAGGCGCTTGCCGTCACGGCGCGCTTATATAATGATCAATTCGCTCTTTTCGGGCACTCCCCCGCCGTCATGTCAGCCGTCAGTCTAGAAAACGTCTCCAAGATCTACTCGCCGCGTGTGCGCGGCTGGCAGAAACTGCTTGGGCGCAAGCCCGCCCCCGGCTTTCAAGCGCTGGACAATGTCAGCCTGAATATCGAACACGGCGAATTCTTCGGCTTGCTCGGGCCCAACGGCGCCGGCAAGACCACGCTGATCTCGATTCTTGCCGGCCTGGCGCATGCCACCTCCGGACGCGCCAGCGTCTGTGGATACGACGTCGTCTCCGACTACAAGTCGGCGCGGCGCGCGCTGGGCGTGGTGCCCCAAGAGCTGGTCTACGATCCTTTCTTCACGGTGCGCGAAACGCTGCGCATCCAGTCCGGCTATTTCGGGCTGCGCAACAACGATGACTGGATCGACGAAATCCTGTTCAACCTGGGGCTGGCCGACAAGGCCAACAACAACATGCGCGCGCTGTCCGGCGGCATGAAACGCCGCGTGCTGGTGGCTCAGGCGCTGGTGCATCGCCCGCCGGTCATCGTGCTGGACGAGCCCACCGCGGGCGTGGACGTCGATCTGCGCCGCACGCTGTGGGAATTCATCTCGCGCCTGAACAAGGCCGGCCACACCATCATGCTGACCACGCACTACCTGGAAGAAGCGGAAGCCCTGTGCGGCCGCATCGCCATGCTCAAGCGCGGCCGTGTCGTCGCGCTGGACACCACGCAGGCGCTGATGGCGCGCGTGGGCGGCGTTGACCTGGAAGACGCGTTCGTGCGCATCATGCACCAGGGCGATGAGCCCGCCGCGCCCGCCCTGCAACCCGAAGAGATCTCGTCATGACGCAATCCAACGCGACCGCCAGCCAACCGCTGGTGCAGCCCCGCCTGGATGCGGGTTCCGGCTTTCCCACGCTGCTGCGCAAGGAATTGCTGCGCTTCTGGAAGGTGGGTTTCCAGACCATCGCCGCGCCCGTCATCACGGCGCTGCTGTATCTGCTGGTCTTCGCGCACGTGCTGGAAGGGCGCCTGATGGTCTATGGCACCGTGCCGTACACCGCGTTCCTGATCCCCGGCCTCATGATGATGAGCATGCTGCAGAACGCGTTCGCCAATCCGTCCTCGTCGCTGATCCAAAGCCGCATCACGGGCAATCTGGTGTTCATGCTGCTGCCGCCGCTGTCGCACCGCGACATCTTCGGCGCCTTCGTGCTGGCGGCCGTCGTGCGCGGCCTGACGGTTGGCGTGTTCGTCTGGTTCGTCGCGCTGTGCTTCGTATCGCTGGTGCCTGCCCATCCGCTCTGGCTGTTGGTCTTCGCGGTGCTGTCCTGCGGCATCATGGCCGTGCTGGGCGTGGTTGCGGGCCTGTGGTCCGAAAAATTCGACCAGCTGGCCGCCTTCCAGAATTTCCTGATCATGCCCGCGACGTTCCTGTCCGGCGTGTTCTATTCCATTCACACCCTGCCGCCTTTCTGGCAGGCCGTGTCCCACTGGAACCCCATCTTCTACGCCATCGACGGTTTCCGCTTCGGATTCTTCTCGGTGTCGGACGTCTCGCCCTGGCGCAGCCTGGCGGTGGTGACGGGGGTATTCCTGGCGCTCTCGCTTTACGCGCTGCGGCTTCTGGCCAGCGGCTACAAACTCAGGAACTGACGTCCATGCTTCCCACTCCCGCGCAAGTCCGCCAATACATTGCGGACGGCCTGTCCTGTGAACATCTTGACGTGCAAGGCGACGGCTCGCATTTCGACGCCGTCATCGTCAGCGCGGCCTTCGAAGGCAAGCGCCTGATCCAGCGCCATCAATTGGTCTATGCCGCCCTGGGCGACCGCATGAAGGCCGAGATCCATGCCTTGTCGATGCGCACGCTGACCCCGGACGAATACCAGCAAGCAGGCAAGTAATGGATAAATTGCGCATCACCGGCGGCGCACCGCTGCACGGCGAGATCACGATATCCGGCGCCAAGAATTCGGCGCTGCCGATCCTGTGCGCCGGCCTGTTGACGGCCGACGCGCTGACGCTGACCAACGTGCCGCATCTGAACGACACCGCCACCATGCTGCGCCTGCTGGCGCGCATGGGCGTGCAGGCCGAACGCGGCGCCGACGGCGTGGTGACGTTGCAGGCGGACCGCGTCGACAATCTGGAAGCGCCTTACGACCTGGTCAAGACCATGCGGGCGTCGATCCTCGTGCTGGGCCCGCTGCTGGCGCGCTTTGGCGAAGCACGCGTCAGCCTGCCTGGCGGCTGCACCATCGGCCAGCGCCCGGTCGATCAGCACATCAAGGGCCTGGCGGCGCTGGGTGCGCAGATCAGCATCGAACACGGCTTCGTCGTGGCTCGCGCCAAACGCCTGAAGGGCGCGTCGGTGCGCACCGACATGGTGACCGTCACCGGCACTGAAAACCTGCTGATGGCCGCCGTGCTGGCCGACGGCCAGACCGTGCTGGAGAACGCCGCGCGCGAACCCGAAGTGGTGGACCTGGCCGAACTGCTCATCAAGATGGGCGCGCGCATCCAGGGCCATGGCACCGATCGCATCGTGATCGACGGCGTCGAGCGCCTGCATGGCGCCGAACACCGCGTCATTTCCGACCGTATCGAAGCGGGCACTTTCCTGTGCGCCGTGGGCGCGGCGGGCGGCGACATCCTGCTCAAGAACACGGACCCCGGCATCCTGGGCGCCACGCTGGACAAGCTGGCCGAAGCCGGCCTGACGCTGGAAACCGGCCCCGACTGGATCCGCGGCGCGATGTCCGGCCGCCCCAAGGCCGTGGGCTTTCGCACCCATGAATACCCCGGCTTCGCGACCGACATGCAGGCCCAGGTCATGGCGCTGAACGCCGTGGCCGAAGGCACCTCGGTCGTCGTCGAGACCATCTTCGAAAACCGCTACATGCACGTGCAGGAATTGCGCCGCATGGGCGCCGAGATCGACATCGACGGCCATACCGCCGTGGTGCGGGGCGTCAAGCGCCTGTCGGGCGCCACCGTCATGGCCACCGACCTGCGCGCCTCCGCCAGCCTGGTCATCGCCGGCCTGGCCGCCGATGGCGACACGCTGGTCGACCGCATCTATCACCTGGATCGTGGCTACGACCAGATGGAAGTGAAACTGCGCGCCCTGGGCGCGAACATCCAACGCGTTACCGGCAAGGAACAGGCATGAGCGATGCCACGATGAAGCCCCTGACCCTGGCGCTGTCCAAGGGCCGGATTTTTGAAGAAACCATGCCGTTGCTGGCCGAAGCCGGCATCGAAGTCACGGAAAGCCCGGAAAGCTCGCGCAAGCTGATCCTGCCCACCAGCGATCCCGGCCTGCGCCTGATCATCGTGCGTGCCTCGGACGTGCCGACCTACGTGCAATATGGCGCGGCCGATCTGGGCATCGCGGGCAAGGACGTGCTGATCGAGCACGCCAAGGAGCAGCCCGGCGGCCTGTATCAGCCCATCGACCTGAACATCGCCAAGTGCCGCCTGGCCGTGGCCGTGCGCAACGGCTTCGACTACGAAGGCGCGGTGCACCAGGGCGCGCGCCTGCGCGTGGCCACCAAATACGTGCACTCAGCCCGTGAACACTTCGCGGCCAAGGGTGTGTACGTGGACATCATCAAGCTGTATGGTTCGATGGAATTGGCGCCGCTCGTGGGCCTGGCCGACTGCATCGTGGACCTGGTGTCCACCGGCGGCACGCTGCGCGCCAACGACCTGGTCGCGGTGGAAGACGTCATGCCGATCTCATCGCGCCTGATCGTCAATCAAGCCGCACTCAAGACGCGCGGCGCCCGCCTGCAACCCTTGCTGGACGCTTTCGAAAGAGCCGCCTCCCGCAACGCCTGACCCCCGCCCGCCGCGAACCCGCGGCGGCCGCTTTCCGCTTTGCTCCATGACGCCATGGCCCTGATCAATCGTCTCGACTCCCGCGATCCCGGATTCAAATCCGCCCTGTCCAAGCTGCTGGCCTTCGAGGCCACCGAGGACGAGTCCATCGACCGCGCCGCCGCCAACATCCTGGCCGACGTGCGCACGCGCGGCGACGCCGCCCTGGTGGAATACACGCAGCGCTTTGACCGCATGCCCGACGCATCGGCCGGCACGCTTGAAATTCCCAAGGCCGATTGGCACGCCGCGCTGGCCACGCTGCCCGCTGCCCAGCGCAACGCGCTGGAAGCCGCCGCCGACCGCGTGCGCGGCTATCACGAGCGTCAGCTTGCCCAGACCTGGACCTACACCGAGGCCGACGGCACGATGCTGGGCCAGCAGGTCACCCCGCTGGATCGCGTGGGCCTGTACGTGCCGGGCGGCAAGGCCGCGTATCCGTCTTCCGTGCTGATGAACGCCATTCCCGCCAAGGTCGCGGGCGTGCAGGAACTGGTCATGGTCACGCCCACGCCCGACGGCGTGCGCAACCCCATCGTGCTGGCCGCGGCCGCCATTGGCGGCGTGGACCGCGTGTTCGCCATCGGCGGCGCGCAAGCCGTGGGCGCGCTGGCCTACGGCACCGCCACCGTGCCCGCCGTGGACAAGATCGTCGGACCGGGCAACGCCTATGTCGCCGCCGCCAAGCGCCGCGTGTTCGGCGTGGTCGGCATCGACATGATTGCCGGCCCCAGCGAAATCCTGGTCATCTGCGACGGCAAGACGCCGGCCGACTGGATCGCCATGGACTTGTTCTCGCAGGCCGAGCACGACGAGCTGGCGCAGTCCATCCTGCTCTGTCCGGACGCCGCGTTCATCGAAGAAGTCGAGGCCGCCATCGCGCGCCTCTTGCCCACGATGCCGCGCGCCGACATCCTGCGTGTCAGCCTGGCCAACCGTGGCGCGCTGATCCAGGTGCAGAGCCTGGAAGAGGCCTGCGAGATCGCCAACGACATCGCGCCCGAGCACTTGGAAATTTCCACCGAACAACCTGAAATCTGGACCGCGAAGATCCGCCATGCCGGCGCCATCTTCATGGGCCGTTTCAGCTCGGAAGCGCTGGGCGACTATTGCGCCGGCCCGAACCACGTGCTGCCCACGTCGCGTACGGCGCGCTTCTCGTCGCCGCTGGGCGTGTACGACTTCCAGAAGCGTTCCAGCCTGATCCAGGTATCGCACCAGGGCGCGCAAACGCTCGGCCGCATCGCCGCCGAACTGGCGCTGGGCGAGGGCCTGCAAGCCCACGCCGCCAGCGCTCAGTACCGGATCGACAAGCCATGAGCGCGGCCCCGGCGGCAGATGTCGCTGGCCGCATCGCGGGCACCGTGCGCGCGGACATCCGCGAACTCGCCGCCTACCCGGTTGCGCACGCGGACGGCTGCATCAAGCTGGACGCGATGGAATGTCCCTACGAGCTGCCCGAGTCGGTGCGCGACGACATCGCCCGCACCGTGCGCGACACGGCGCTGAACCGCTATCCCGCCGCCGACCTGTCCGCCTTGCAAGCGGCCATCAAGACCGCTTTCGGCGTGCCGGCGGCAGCCGACGTGCTGTTTGGCAACGGCTCTGATGAACTGATCCACATCGTCGTCCAGGCGTGCTGTGCGCCGGGCGACGTGGTGATGTCGCCGTGGCCCTCGTTCGTCTATTTCGACATGGCGGCGCGCTTTGACCATGCGCGCTTCGTGGGCGTGCCGCTGACCGCCGACCTGACCCTGGATCTGCCGGCGATGCTGGCCGCCATGCGCGAGCACCAGCCCAAGGTGGTGTTCCTGGCCGTGCCCAACAATCCCACCGGCGGCCTCTGGTCCGACGAGGACGTCGCCGCCATCGTCGACGCCGCGCCGGGCCTGGTGGTGCTGGACGAGGCCTACCAGCCCTTCGCCGAGCACACCTGGATGCCGCGCGTGCTGGACGCGCCCAACGTGGTGGTCATGCGCACGGTCTCCAAGATCGGCCTGGCCGGCCTGCGTTTTGGGTATCTGGCCGGCCATCCGGACTGGATCGTCGAACTGAACAAGCTGCGCCCGCCCTACAACCTGGACGTGCTGACGCAAGCCACGTTGATGACGGTGCTGCGCCACAAGGCCGTGCTGGACGAACAGGCCGCGCGCCTGCGCGCCGACCGCGAACCGCTGGCGGCGGCGCTGGCCGCCTTGCCCGGCGTCAGGGTATTCCCTTCCGCCGGCAACTTCGTACTCGCCCGCTTTTCCGGCAAGCTGGATGGCAACGCCGTGCATCTTGCGCTGAAAACGCGCAAAATATTGATTCGCAACTTTTCCAACGCCCATCCGCTCCTGGCAAACTGCCTGCGCATCTCGGTGGGCGCCCCGGCCGAGAACGCCGCCTTGCTGGCTGCCCTGCAAGAGATTTTGAGTGCTTAACATGCGTACCGCAGAGATCACCCGCAACACCAACGAAACCCGCATCCGCGTGGCCATCAATATCGACGGCACCGGCAAGCAGACGATCGATACGGGCGTGCCTTTCCTGGACCACATGCTGGACCAGATCGCACGCCATGGCCTGATCGACCTGGACATCAAGGCCGAGGGCGACCTGCACATCGACGCGCACCACACGGTCGAAGACGTTGGCATCACGCTGGGCATGGCCATCGCCAAGGCCGTCGGCACCAAGGCCGGCCTGCGCCGCTACGGCCATGCGTATGTGCCGCTGGACGAAGCGCTGTCGCGCGTCGTGGTGGACTTCTCGGGCCGTCCCGGCCTGGAATATCACATCCCCTTCACGCGCGCGCACATCGGCAATTTCGATGTAGACCTCACGCGTGAGTTCTTCCAGGGGCTGGTGAACCACGCGCTGATCACGCTGCATATCGACAACCTGCGCGGCTTCAACGCCCACCATCAGGCGGAAACCGTGTTCAAGGCCTGTGGCCGCGCGCTGCGCATGGCCATGGAAGTCGATCCGCGCATGGGCGACGTCGTGCCCTCCACCAAGGGCGTGCTGTAACGTTCGCCAACCCCAACGCAGCAGGCAAAAAGAAGTGACCACTATCGCCATCGTCGACTACGGAATGGGCAATTTCCATTCCGTCGCACGCGCCCTGAAGTTCGCCGCCCCCGACGCGGACGTCCGCATCTGCAACCAGCCCAAAGACATCGACGCGGCCGACCGCGTGGTGTTCCCCGGCCAGGGCGCGATGGCGGACTGCATGCGCACCCTGAACGAATCCGGCCTGCGCGAAGCCGTCGTGCGCGCCGCCCGCAACAAGCCCCTGTTGGGCGTGTGCGTGGGCGAGCAGATGCTGTTCGAGTCCAGCGAAGAAGGCGGCACCTCGTGCCTGGGACTGTTCCCGGGCGTCGTGCGCCGTTTCGCCGGTCCGCGTTTTGCCGACCTGATCCCCGCCGATGACGAAGCCTGCCTGGCCGACACCGGCGAGGCTGGCTTGGCCGACACCCGTCCCGAACGACTCAAAGTGCCGCACATGGGATGGAACAAAGTCCGCCAGACGCGCTCTCATCCCATCTGGGACGGCATTCCGGACGACACGCACTTCTATTTCGTCCATAGTTACTACGCCGATCCGGACGATTCCAGCCTGACAGTTGGTGAAACCGATTATGGCGTCGCCTTTACCTGCGCAGTGGCGGCGGCTAACATTTTCGCGGTGCAGTTCCACCCCGAGAAGAGCGCCGAGCACGGTTTGCGCCTGTATCGCAATTTTGTAGACTGGCAGCCGTAGGCCCAGAGCCCCAAGCGCCAGCCCATTCAACCCCCTTTCTTTTTTGCTGCCCACCATGCTGCTGATCCCCGCCATCGATCTTAAAGACGGGCGCTGCGTGCGCCTGCGCCAGGGTGACCTGGACGATGCAACGGTGTTCTCCGAAGACCCCGCCGCCATGGCCACCCGCTGGCTCGACCAAGGCGCGCGCCGCCTGCATCTGGTCGACCTGAACGGCGCCGTTGCCGGAAAGCCCAAGAACGAAGCGCCCATCAAGGCCATCCTGGACGCCGTTGGCGACGATATCCCCGTGCAGATCGGCGGCGGCATTCGCGACCTCGACACCATCGAACGCTACCTTGACGCCGGCATCTCCTACGTGATCATCGGCACCGCCGCGGTCAAGAACCCGGGCTTCCTGCAAGACGCCTGCGGCGCTTTCCCCGGCCAGATCATCGTCGGCCTGGACGCGCGCGACGGCAAGATCGCCACCGACGGCTGGAGCAAGCTGACCCGCCACGACGTGCTGGACCTGGCCAAGAAGTTCGAAGACTACGGCTGCGAAGCCATCATCTACACCGACATCGGCCGTGACGGCATGCTGTCGGGCGTGAACGTCGAAGCCACGGTTCGCCTGGCCCAGCACGTGCGCATCCCCGTGTACGCTTCGGGCGGCATCGCCGGCATCCAGGACATCGAAGCCCTGTGCGCCGTCGAGGAAGAGGGCGTCGAAGGCGCCATCCTGGGCCGCAGCATCTACGAAGGCACGCTTGACTTCCAGGCCGCCCAGGCGCGCGCCGACGAATTGGCAAAATGACCATCTCCACCCGCAGCACCGAGGCCGGCGCGCCCGTACAAAGCGCGCTGACCCGCCGCATCATCCCCTGCCTCGACGTCACCGCCGGTCGCGTCGTCAAGGGCGTGAACTTCGTCAACCTGCTGGACGCGGGCGACCCCGTCGAGATCGCCCGCCGTTACAACGAGCAGGGCGCCGACGAACTAACCTTCCTGGACATCACCGCCACCAGCGATGGCCGCGACCTGATCCTGCCCATCATCGAGCAGGTGGCCTCGCAGGTCTTCATTCCGCTGACGGTGGGCGGCGGCGTGCGCCAGGTGTCCGACATCCAGCGCCTGCTCAATGCCGGCGCGGACAAGATCAGCATCAACAGCGCGGCCGTGGCCAATCCCGAACTGGTGCGCGCCGCGTCCGATTACCACGGCTCGCAGTGCGTGGTGGTGGCCATCGACGCACGCCGCGTATCGGCAGAAGGCGAACCGGCGCGCTGGGAAGTCTTCACGCATGGCGGCCGCAAGGCCACCGGGCTGGACGCCGTGGCCTGGGCGCGCCGCATGGCCGCCTACGGCGCGGGTGAAATCCTCTTGACCAGCATGGACCGCGACGGCACCAAGTCCGGTTTCGACCTGGAATTGACGCGCGCCGTGTCCGATGCGGTGCCGGTTCCCGTCATCGCCTCCGGCGGCGTGGGCAACCTCCAGCACCTGGCCGATGGCGTCACCACCGGCCGCGCCAGCGCCGTGCTGGCCGCCAGCATCTTCCACTTTGGCCAGCACACCGTTGGCGAGTGCAAACGCTTCATGGCCGAACAAGGCATTTCCGTACGGTTGGACTAACTATGAGCACCGAACCCGCCTGGATGGCCGACGTCGTCTTCGACGAAAACGGCCTGATCCCCGCCATTGCCCAAGACGCCGAAAACGGGCAGATCATGATGGTGGCCTGGATGAATCGCGAATCCCTCGAAGAAACCGCCGCCACCGGCCGCGCCGTGTACTGGTCGCGTTCGCGCCAGCGCTTGTGGCGCAAGGGCGAAGAATCCGGCCACGTGCAGCAAGTGCACGAACTGCGCCTGGATTGCGATGGCGACGTCATTTTGCTCAAGGTGCACCAGGAAGGCGGCATCGCGTGCCACACCGGCCGCGCCAGCTGTTTTTTCCGCCGCCTGGAAGGGCCGACGGACAAGGCATCCTGGATCACGGTCGATCCGGTGCTCAAAGACCCTGAACTGATCTACAAATGACCGATCAAACGCCTATCACCGCCGACATCCTGGCGCGTATCGCCGACACGCTGGAAACCCGCCGCCCCGAGAACGGGGGTGACCCAAGCGCCTCTTATTCGGCCAAGCTGCTGGCCAAGGGCCCGGATTCCTTCCTGAAGAAAATCGGCGAAGAGGCAACGGAACTGGTCATGGCCGCCAAGGATGGCGTGCCGGAACGCATCGTCAGCGAAACCGCCGACCTGTGGTTTCATTGCCTGGTCGCGCTGACCCACTTCAAGCTGCGGCCGGAAGACGTGCTGGCCGAATTGGCCCGCCGCGAAGGCCTGTCGGGACTGGTGGAAAAAGCCAGCCGCCCCAAAGACTGACCCCGGAGCCCGGAAAATGAGCGAGAACTGCCTGTTTTGCAAGATCGCCGCTGGCGACATCCCGTCCAAGAAGGTCTATGAGGACGAGGACTTTGTTGCATTTCACGATATCAATCCTGCAGCACCGGTGCATTTGCTGCTGATTCCTCGACGTCATGTCACATCCATGCAGGATATTACGGGCGAGGACGCAGGTTGGTTGGGTAGAATGATGTCGTTGGCGCCGCGGCTAGCAGCCGAAAACGGTTGCCGTCCGGGCCCTGATGGCGGATTTCGCATCATGATCAACTCTGGCGTCGAAGGCGGCCAGGAAGTCCCGCATTTGCATTTCCACATCATCGGCGGCTCGCGACCCTGGAAAGGACGCGTGGCCCCCACCGCGTAATTCGGAGAAACATCATGGGTAGTTTCAGCATTTGGCATTGGTTGGTCGTTCTGGTCATCGTGGCGCTGATTTTCGGCACCAAGAAACTGCGCAACATCGGCTCGGATCTGGGCGGCGCGGTGAAAGGTTTCAAGGAAGGCATGAAAGACGCGAACGGCGAAAAGCCCGCCGACCCGATCGCGCAGCAGCGCGTGTCTGGTGAAACCATCGACGTGCAGGCCAAGGAAAAGACCAACTCCTGAGCCATCGGCTCGTCTCCCGGGCCCGCCCTGAACGGGGCCGGCCCTTATTGCTTCCACTCCGAGCGGCCGTCGAATGTTTGATGTCAGCCTCACTGAACTGATGGTGATCGGCGTCGTCGCCTTGATCGTCATTGGCCCCGAACGCCTGCCCAAGGTAGCCCGCACCGTTGGCCACCTGCTGGGGCGCGCGCAGCGTTACGTCAACGACGTGAAGTCCGATATCCAACGCGAAATCGAAATCGACGAACTGCGCAAATTCAAAAGCGAGATGGAAGACGCCGCACAAGGCGTGCAACAGTCGCTGAACGAAACGCACGCGTCATTGCAAGAGCCGGTCCAGCAGTTCCGCGCCGAACTCGACGAAGTCGCCCGCGAAGCCAACGGCAAGGTCGCCCCGGTGATCGTGGGCGATACCTCTGCCGCCGACCCCGCCATCGAACCCGCCCGCACCATCGCGCCGCCGGGACAAAACCACAGCCTGGACCTGGACCTGCCGCCCCCGGCCGACGCCGGCGCCGCACCTGCCGTCCCCGCCCAACAACAACCTGCCCCGGCGCCCCGCGCGCCGGCGGCTGACGAGCCCGCGCCCGCCGCCAAGCCCGTCCCGCCCTCCGGAACACCGACGTGACCCAGGACGCCTCCCAAGAAGAAGGCCAGCAAGAGACCTTCATCTCTCACCTGGTTGAACTGCGAACCCGCCTGTTGCGTGCCGTAGGCGCGGTCGTGGCCGTGTTCATCGTGCTCTTCATCTACCCCGGTGCCTCCGCCATCTATGACGTGCTGGCCGCGCCGATGCTGGCCTCGCTGCCCGAAGGCACGCGCATGATCGCCACGGGCGTCATCACGCCGTTCATGGTGCCGGTCAAGGTCACGATGATGGCCGCGTTCATCGTGGCGCTGCCCGTCGTGCTGTACCAGGCCTGGGCCTTCGTCGCGCCAGGGCTGTACCGCCACGAGAAGCGCCTGGCGCTGCCGCTCATCGTCTCCAGCACGTTCCTGTTCATCGCGGGCATGGCGTTCTGCTACTTCGTCGTCTTCCGCACGGTGTTCCACTTCATTGCGACGTTCGCGCCGCAATCGATCACGCCGGCCCCTGACATCGAGGCCTACCTGAGCTTCGTCATGACGATGTTCATGGCGTTCGGGATCACGTTCGAAGTGCCCGTGGCCGTGGTGCTGCTGGTCAAGATGGGCATCGTCGAATTGTCCAAGCTGCGCTCGGCGCGCGGTTATGTGGTCGTCGGCGCCTTCATCATCGCGGCGGTGGTCACACCGCCCGACGTCGTCAGCCAGTTCATGCTGGCGGTGCCGCTCTGCCTGCTTTATGAGGTGGGGCTGATCTGCGCCCGCATGGTGTCGCCCAAGCCCGGCGCGGCCGACGATGCTGTGTCCGACTCGCTGACCGAACGTCACTGAGATCGGCCTGCGGGGGGCCGCGCGCGCGACTCCCCGGCCCACGCGCGGCGTCTGACAAGACTGAGCCAGTATCGGACTCTTTCACCCTTGTCGGGGCTCGCCGGCCCCTCTACATTGCAGGCATGTCGCCTGCACAAAGGCTACGCGCCCTGATGCGGTGGCGTGGCATCCATAGTCAAAACCAGTTGGCGCGCCTCTCCGGCGTGCCGCAATCCTGCATCCACCGAATCCTGACGCGCGACGAGCATTACTCGCCGTCTCGGGCAACGCTGCTGCGTCTGGCGAAAGCGCTGGACACCAGCGTGCCCTGGCTGACGGACGGCGTTGCAGGCCCCACCGATTCCGGCGCCGGCAGCCTGCCTCCAGGCTATGGCTCACGGCCAGCCTCCGGCTGCAAGCCATGCAGTCCGCCCAAACCCGAACTCGACGGCTATTGCGCCGAAATCGGCGCCATCCTGCAACACCATCCCGACACCACGAAAAAAGCCGTGCTGTCGGTGGTGCGCCTGCTGGCGGACAAGACGCGCAATGGCTAGTCCCTCAACGCGAAGCGGGTACTGCTGCGGTCAGGGATGGCAGCTTGGTTCGCTGACCGGTATCGCTGGCCGGCTTCGCTGCTTCGTCCCCCGGCCTTGTTTGTTGGCCTCTTGCGCGGTTTGGTCTCCCGACCCGTTATCGCGGCTTGCCGGGCCGAGTGCCCACCACCACCGCCACCTCAACGGGCTTGCCCGCGCGCAGGATGCCGAGCGTCGCGCGCTGGCCCGGCGCCAGTTGCGCAATCTCGGACAACAGTTGCACCGTGTCGGCCATGCGCTTGCCATTGACCGACTGCACGATATCTCCCACGCGCAAGCCGCCGCGCGCGGCCGGCCCGTCGCGCATCACGCCCGCGATGATCACCCCGCGCGTATCGCCCTTGAGCTCGAAGGCGCGTGCCAGCTCCGCCGTCACGTCTTGCGGCTCGACGCCCAGCCAGCCACGCTTGACCGACCCCGTCTTGACGATGTCGTCCATGACCTTGCGCGCGATCTCCACCGGCGTGGCAAAACCGATGCCCATCGACCCGCCCGACTCGGAATAGATCGCCGTATTGATACCCACCAGATTGCCCGTGGCGTCCACCAGCGCGCCGCCGGAGTTGCCGGGGTTGATCGCAGCGTCGGTCTGGATGAAGTTCTCGTAGGTGTTCAGGCCCAGCCCGTTGCGGCCCAACGCCGATACGATGCCCTGCGTGGTGGTTTGGCCCACGCCGAAGGGGTTGCCAATCGCCAGCACCACGTCGCCCACGCGCAAGCCCCGGTCCGCTGCCAACGTGGCGACGGGCAGCGTGCGCAGCGAACTCAGCTTGAGCACCGCCAGATCCGTGTCGGGGTCTGCGCCCACGACCTTTGCTGCATCGCGCCGGCCGTCCGCCAGCGCCACCTCGATCGCGTCGGCCGCCTGCACGACGTGGTAGTTGGTCAGCACGTGCCCATCCTGGCTGACGATCACGCCCGAGCCCAGGCTGGTGGTGGCCTGCCGACGGCTCACACCGGGTACCTGGCCAAACAACTGGCGCAGCACGGGGTCATCGGGCAGGGGCATCAATGGCACATTGACGTGCTTGGTCGTGTAGACGTTCACAACCGAAGGCGCGGCGCGGGCAACACCATCCGCATACGACACCGGCCCCATGTCCGCGCTGGCGGCTGGTCGCCCCGCTGCAAGCGCCGCGGGCGGCGCGGCGCCAGGGCCGGCAAGGCGCAGCAGGTCGGGCCGCAAGGTCGTGACCACGAATAGAATACCCAGGCAGACCGTGACGGCCTGAGCAAATATCAGCCAATATCGGCGCATGATTCTGATAGGACGAGCAATGAAAAAAGTGGACTCCCACGTGCTGGCCAGCTGGCTGGACGACACCCTGCAAGCCGCGCGTTTCAAAGACTACTGTCCGAACGGCTTGCAGGTGGAGGGCCGATCCGAAGTCGGACACATTATCACCGGTGTCACCGCCAGCGAAGCGTTACTACGCGCGGCCGTCGAACGAGGGGCCGATGCGGTGCTGGTGCATCACGGCTGGATGTGGCGCAACGAAGACCGCCGCATCATCGGCACGCGCCGCACGCGCATGGCGCTGGCGCTGAAGAACGACCTGAATCTATACGCTTACCACTTGCCGCTGGATGCGCATCCCACGCTGGGCAACAACGCGCAGCTGGCTCGCGTGCTGGGCCTTGAGCCCTTGCGCCGCGACGATGGCACGCCGCGCACCTGCGGACAGGACAACCTGGTATGGCTGGGCGAGGCCACCGGCGTGCAGACACTGGGGCAACTGGGGGCTCGCGTGGCCGAACGCCTGGGCAGGCAACCGCTGGTCGTAGGCGACCCCGACCAGCCCTTGTCCAGCGTGGCCTGGTGCACGGGCGGCGCGCAAGGGATGCTGGCCGACGCGGTGGATGCCGGCGCCAGCGCCTACATCACGGGCGAAGTGTCGGAATCCACTGTGCATCTGGCGCGCGAGACCGGCGTGGGCTTCATTGCCGCCGGCCACCATGCCACCGAACGCTATGGCGCACAGGCGCTGGGGCAGGCGGTGGCCGAGCACTTCGGCATCAAGGTCGAATTCATCGACCTGGATAATCCCGCGTAATGTCAGCACGCCCCCGGGCATTGGATGCGCCGGGGGTGCAAGCCGCTACGCGGCGCATAACAGACAATGCGGCGCGCGGCCGCAAGGCATTTATTTCTTGAGCAGATCGCGGATTTCGCGCAGCAGCGCCACGTCTTCGGGCGTCGCGGCGGGAGCGGCCGGCGCTTCCTCGGCCTTGGTGCGAGCCTTGTAGATGGCCTTGACCATCCAGAAAATCACGAAAGCCAACAACACGAAGTTGATGATGATCGTGACGAAATTACCCCACGCGAACACGTTGGCGCCCGCCTTGGTGAGGTCGGCATACGTCATCGGGCCGTTGTAACCAGCTGGCATCGACAGCACCAGGAATTTGTTCGAGAAATCGACAGAGCCGCCCAGGATGAAATTGATCAGCGGCATGATGATGTCTTTCACCAGCGAATCGACGATCCTTCCGAACGCCGCACCGATGATCACACCAACCGCCAAGTCAACAGCATTGCCTTTTACAGCGAAATCTCGGAATTCTTTGACGAAACCAGTTGTTTTGCTCATAAAAGCACTCCCTTCGTGATACGCCCTTGAGTAGGCTGGCGCTATAATACGCGGTTGCTATGTTGTTACATATTCCCGCGAACCCGATGCCGCAGAAGTGATGCTACTCGTAGAGCGGGCGCATCAACAAGGATAGGAAGATGAGTCAGGATACGCTGGTACACGATGATGACGGTGCGGTTGATCCCAACCTGCCACCTGATCCTTCGCGACGTTTCTGGGTTACCACCGCCTGTGCTGTGGGTGGCGTAGCAGGTGTCGCAACGGCAGTGCCGCTTGTGAGCACGTTTTCTCCCTCTGAAAAAGCCCGCGCGGCTGGGGCTCCCGTTGAAGTGGATATCGGCGATATACCCGTCGGCACCATGAAAACCGTGGAATGGCGTGGGAAGCCGGTGTGGATCATTCACCGCTCTCCCGAACAGCTCGCCGCCCTCAAGACGCTAGACCCCTTACTGGCCGATCCCGAATCCAAGCGGCCTGGCTTCACTCCCAAATACGCCGAAAACGAGGCTCGCTCGCGCAAGCCCGAGATCTTCGTTTGCGTCGGCATCTGTACCCACTTGGGTTGCTCGCCCACCTCGCACTTCGAAACGGGCGGCGGTGGCGGCATGGGTGCAAATTGGCAAGGCGGATTTCTCTGCCCGTGCCACGGCTCCACGTTCGACCTGGCTGGCCGGGTCTACAAGAACAAGCCCGCTCCCGATAATCTCGAAGTACCGCCCTACCAGTATCTGAGCGACACCCGCATCATTGTGGGCGTCGATGAAGACAACAAGGCCTGACGCTCGCGTCGCGCTTTTTTCCCGATTACGTAAGTAAAACAAATACGCCACGTATTAGAGAAGGAGCCGTTACATGGCTGGCGAGAAAACCGTCGAGACAACAGGCCTGTTGGGGTGGCTGGACCGGCGTTTTCCGGTGACATCCACCTGGAAAGCACATCTGTCCGAATACTACGCACCGAAGAATTTCAACTTCTGGTATTTCTTTGGCTCTTTGGCCTTATTGGTCCTGGTGCTGCAGATCGTGACCGGCATTTTCCTGGTCATGCATTACAAGCCGGACGCCGAACGCGCGTTCCAATCCGTCGAATACATCATGCGCGAGGTCCCCTGGGGCTGGCTCGTGCGCTACATGCACTCGACGGGCGCATCGATGTTCTTCGTCGTCGTCTACCTGCACATGCTGCGCGGGCTGCTTTACGGTTCCTACCGCAAGCCGCGCGAACTCGTGTGGATCTTCGGCGTGGCGATCTTCCTCTGTCTGATGGCCGAAGCCTTCTTCGGCTACCTGCTGCCCTGGGGCCAGATGTCGTATTGGGGTGCGCAGGTGATCGTGAACCTGTTCGCCGCCATTCCGTTCATCGGTCCTGAACTGTCGATCTGGATCCGCGGCGACTACGTCGTGTCGGACGCCACCCTGAACCGCTTCTTCGCTTTCCACGTCATTGCGATTCCGCTGGTGCTGGTCGGTCTGGTCGCGGCCCACCTGGTGGCGCTGCATGAAGTCGGCTCGAACAACCCGGACGGCATCGAGATCAAGCAGGGCCCGAAGGACAAGTACGGACGGCCGAAGGATGGCATTCCGTTCCACCCGTTCTACTCGGTGCATGACCTGATGGGCGTGGCGGGCTTCCTGCTCGTGTTCGCATTCATCGTGTTCTTCGCGCCGGAGATGGGCGGCTACTTCCTTGAGTTCAACAACTTCATTCCTGCTGACTCGCTCAAGACGCCTCCGCACATCGCACCGGTCTGGTACTTCACGCCGTTCTACTCGATGCTGCGCGCCACTACCGACGAATTCACGTGGGTGCTGGCGGGCGCGTCGGTGCTGGGCGCCATTGCGTTGCTGGTCAAGAGCAACCTCAAGGGCATCATGCGCGTGGCCATCCCCGGCATCCTGATCGTCGTGGCCGTGCTGCTGCGCGTGATCGACGCCAAGTTCTGGGGCGTGGTCGCCATGGGCGGCACGGTCGTCATCCTGTTCTTCCTGCCCTGGCTGGACCATTCCCCGGTCAAGTCGATCCGCTACCGCCCCACCTGGCACAAGTGGATCTACGGCATCTTCATGGTCAACTTCCTGGTGCTCGGCTACATCGGTACGCAGCCGCCCAGTCCGCCGTTGAACATCACGTCGCAGATCGGCACGCTTCTGTACCTGGCATTTTTCTTCCTGATGCCGGTCTGGAGCCGCCTTGGCACCTTCAAGCAAGTGCCCGAGCGCGTTACGTTCCACGCCCACTGAGCCCACCAGATAACGGATTAACCATGATCAAGAAGCTGATTGGTGCCGTGGCCTTGATGCTCACGTGTACCACCGCATTTGCCGCCGAAGGCGGTTTCCCACTGGACAAGGCGCCGTACCGCGTCAACGACATGTCGTCGCTGCAAAACGGCGCCAAGCTGTTCGTCAACTACTGCCTGAACTGTCATAGCGCGTCGTCGATGCGCTACAACAAGCTCAAGGACATCGGGCTGACCGACCAGCAAATCAAGGAAAGCCTGCTGTTCACCGGCGAAAAGGTGGGCGACATGATGACCATCGCCATGTCACCCAAGGACGCCAAGAAGTGGTTTGGCACGACGCCCCCGGACCTGTCCGTGATCGCTCGCGCCAAATCGGTCAACGCCGGCCCGTCCGGCGCCGACTACATCTACACCTACCTGCGCACCTTCTACCGCGACACGTCGCGCGCGACCGGCTGGAACAACCTGGTTTTCCCGGCGGTGGGCATGCCCCATGCGCTCTGGGAACGCCAGGGTCCGCGCGAGCTGACCACCACCGCGATGCACGAAGTGGAAGTCAAGGATGCCAAGGAAGGCGCACCCAAAACCTGGGAACGCGTCACGACGGTGTACGATGCTCAAGGTTTTTCCACGGTCAAGGCCGAACCGGTAGCTGATTACCGGGGCCATGCCACCTTTGATGCCAAATTTAAGGCCGCCAACCCGGCCCAAGTCGCAACATACGACAACGACGTCGCAGACCTGACCGCGTTCATGTCCTGGATGGCCGAGCCCGTCCAGACTTTCCGCGTCCGTCTCGGCGTTGGCGTCATGTTGTTCCTGCTGTTGTTCTTCCTCGTTACGTGGCGCTTGAACGCCTCGTACTGGAAACACGTGCGCTAACCGCAACGCCCCGCCAGGCAAGCTCGCCGACACCCATCTAAAAAAGGGACGGCAACGGAGGATAGGGCCGTACGCCTATCCCGTCTGGCAATTGGGGCCAGCGCCTGCTAGATTTAGGCGCTGGCCTTTCGTTTTTCATAAAGGACTTTCACCATGATGGTGCTCTATTCCGGAACCACGTGTCCGTTTTCGCAACGCTGCCGCTTCGTGTTGTTCGAAAAGGGTATGGACTTCGAGATCCGTGACATCGACCTGTACAACAAACCCGAAGACATCGCGGTGATGAACCCGTACGGTCAAGTGCCCATCCTGGTCGAACGCGACCTGGTCTTGTACGAGTCCAACATCATCAACGAGTACATCGACGAGCGCTTCCCGCATCCGCAACTGATGCCGGCTGATCCCGTCATGCGCGCCCGCACCCGCCTGTTCCTGTACAACTTCGAGAAAGAACTGTTCGTTCACGTCTCGACGCTGGAAGACCGCAGCGCCAAGCCCGACGAGAAGAAGCTGGCCAACGCGCGCCAGAACATTCGCGACCGTCTGGCCCAACTGGCTCCGATGCTGCTGAAGAACAAGTACATGCTGGGCGAGGAATTCTCGATGCTGGACGTGGCCGTGGCTCCGCTGCTGTGGCGCCTGGACCATTACGGCATCGAACTTCCCAAGAACGCGGCCCCGCTGCAAAAGTACGCCGAACGCATCTTCTCGCGCCCGGCCTACATCGAAGCGCTGACGCCTTCGGAAAAAGTGATGCGTCGTTAAGGCTGGTTGTGTGATGGGTGAAACTTCGACCAAACCGTATCTGATCCGCGCACTGCATGAATGGTGCACCGACAACGGCTACACGCCGTACATCACCGTACAGGTCGATGAGCACACCATGGTGCCCGTCGCGCATGTCCGTGACGGTCAGATCACGCTGAACGTGGGCACGCTGGCCACCAACCGCCTGGTGCTGGGCAACGAATTCATCGAATTCCAAGCCCGCTTCAGCGGCGTGACCGAAAACGTCTACGTTCCCGTCGGCGCCGTCAGCGCCATCTACGCGCGCGAAACCGGGGCGGGCATGGGCTTTGAAGTGCAGCCCTATGAACCGCCGGAAGCCGGCGCTCAGGGCGCGGCGGAACCCGCCGCCCCCGAAGGCGCCGACGCCCAAGCCGACGCCTCGCAGGGCGATGACGGCGGCAACGACGACGAACCCAAGCGTCCGCGCCTGACCATCGTTAAGTAGCCTCCTGACGCGGGGCGGCGTGCCTGGCACGCGGTGCGATGTCTGTAGCTCCGCTGTCCCGCGCTTCCAAATGGATGTGATCGGCGGCCCGTGCGCCTGCGCACGCGGCCCTGCCGATTTTTCATTACAATGCAGTCCCTGCGCGTGCCCCCGGCACGCCGTGCCGGTGTAGCTCAGTTGGTAGAGCAGCTCACTTGTAATGAGAAGGTCGAGGGTTCGATTCCTTTCACCGGCACCAATACGCAATCCAGCTCCATCCGAGACGGACCAGAAACCCGCATCAGCCGTGGCCATGCGGATTTTTTTTGCCCGACTGCGTTCACAGCGTCTTTTGCAGATCCGCCCCATGAGATGTACTTCGAAGAAGTACGAAAGTGCCATAGGACTGCGCCGGGATCGTTGAGCTGCAATGCTCACAGCAGCAATCCCCACTGAGCGTAACGACACTGGCGCTATCAGCACGCCCCAGCGCGGCGGCTTATCAGGAATCTGATTTCTCTGAAATTTCAGGCTTCGGCCCCGTCGCTGCGGGAGGTTCAACTGAGAGCGCTTTTTGTCCCACTAGCTCACCAGTACGATTTCTCTGAGTTAAAACCAAGGCATCCTGATACGGAAGTGGGATGAGGAAAGTCGCTCGGCGCAGCTTGCTGACGTAGCACCGCGTCCTGGGCAGAATAAACAGCTGGGGGAGGGTTTCGGCATGAATGCACATCATCTGCCAGGAGCACAACGAAAGCGCTTCTGGCAAAAGAAGTGGCCTAGAGAAGTCCTGTTCAACGGCCCCCCAGTAATCGTTGCAGGATCCGCTGCGGTGAAAACTTGGCGAGATCCTTCCTTCGATCAATGGATATTTGGATTTGCCGTCGCAGCATGCGTCTGGTTGATCGTCGCGACCCTGGTTCGCATCGCGACCGCACACGCCGAAGACCAAAAGGATGGCCCCGACGTCATCCACGAAGGGCTCTATGCAGCGGTCTCCGCGGTCCATGCCATGCTTTCCGAATGGTGTAACAAGCGCGAATATGGCGCTGACATCCGGGCCACGTTCCATCGCGTGGTCCCCCCAATCCACGAGCCGCGTGAGATAGAGCAGATCATCAACTATGCCGGCTCTAATGGTGAGGGTGTTGGACGGACTTTCCCCATCCATACAGGCATAACTGGCAGGGCTATCCGAACTAAGAAGCCATTGGTGATGGCCAGTCAAAATGGTACGGAAGAGCAACTCCGTACTGAATTGGTGCTCGATTGGGGATACACCGAGGCCGAAGCTCGCAAACTTGGGCCAGGTCGCTATTCTGCAATGGCCGTACCCGTTCTGGATCGATCTGGACAGCACCCCATTGGCGTGATTTACTTCGACTCAAGTGACCGCGCGCTCTTCGAACGCGACGACGTGGTAGAAATTGTTGGTGCTGGCACCAAGGCCATTAACGACTTTGTCACGAAAAGGTACTGATATGAACACTGACACCAAGAAGCCGCCCGAGACTTTCGTCAAAGAGTCCAAAATCATTTCGAAGCCAGGTGCAGTAATGGAAGTCCGTGAACTTACGCTTACCGACTTCGGCGTACGTGCA
Organism: Achromobacter piechaudii NBRC 102461; assembly: GCF_001571245.1. Classification (GTDB taxonomy): domain Bacteria; phylum Pseudomonadota; class Gammaproteobacteria; order Burkholderiales; family Burkholderiaceae_B; genus Achromobacter; species Achromobacter piechaudii. Next base: position 148,083 of record NZ_BCTK01000012.1, read on the forward strand.
ATCACGAGCGGAAGCGCAGGCATCATGCAAGGGGCGCGCGAAGATGTTGGCCCGCCATCGCCAATGAAAAAATTGGTCCCGGCATAAATTCAAAAAGGGAAGCCTGCTGGCTTCCCTTTTTACTGGACGGCCTTTCGCCCACGCGCAGCCAGCGCGACAGGCATCAGCCCATCGGCGGCAGCAGGTTCATCAGCAGGACCATGCCCAAACCAACCAGGGCGACGATCGATTGCACGACGGAAATGGTTTTGGTGGCTTCGCCCATCGTCATGCCGAACGATTCCTTCACCATCCAGAAGCCGGCGTGGTTCGCGTAGTTGAAGAACAGCGAACCGCAGCCGATCGACAGCGCCAGCAGCGGCAGATTCAACGTGGGGTCTGCGCCGGCCAGCGGGGCCAGCAGGCCCGCCGCGCCCACGATGCCGACGGTGGCGGAACCGGTGGACACGGACAACAGCATGGCGATCAGCCAGCCCAGGATCAGCGGCGGAAAGGCGAACTGATGCGTCAGGTGCACGATGGCGTCGCCCACCTTGGCGCTGGTCAGCACCTGCTGAAACGCGCCGCCGCCCGCGATGATCAGCATGATGCCGGCGATGGGCTTCAAACTTTTGCCCAAGCCGTCGCGCAGCTTTTCCGCATCGCCACCGCGCATGAACACGAGCGTCACGGCGGCGAACAGCACGCCCAGCAGCATGGCGACCAGCGGGTTGCCCAGGAAGGCCGCCACGTGCGTGACGCCGGAGTCCTTGGGCAGCAACATTTCTGCCACTGCATGCACCAGCATCAGCAGCGCGGGCAGCAAGGCCGCCAGCACGCCCAGGCCGACGCTGGGCGCGGTCGATCCCGCATCCTTTTCCTGGACAGCGGTGAATTGCTCCAGCAGCGCCTCGTCGGGCCGGGTCGTCATGCGTGGCGTGATGAAGGCGCCATAGAGCGGGCCGCCCAGCACCATCGCGGGCAACGCGGCTAGAAAGCCATAGATCATCGTCGGGCCGACGGTGGTCTTCAAGGTGGCGATGGCTGTCAGCGGGCCGGGATGCGGCGGCACCATGCCGTGCATGGCCGCCAGCGCGGCGATGACGGGCACGCCGACGTAGACGTAGGCCGACCCCTTGAAGCGTTCCTGGGTTTCAAGCTTGCGCGCCACACTGAAGATCAGCGGCAGCATGACCACCAGGCCCACTTCGAAGAACATGGGAATGCCGATGACGAAGGCCACCAACGTCATGGCCCAGGGAATCATGCGGGTGGATGTGCGCCGCAGGATGGCGTTGGCCAGGCGCTCGGTGGTGCCGGAATCGGCCAGGATCTTGCCCAGCATGGCGCCAAGCGCGATCACTACGCCGACCGCGCCCAGCGTCTTGCCTGCGCCATCGGTCAGGTTCTTGACGATGGCGCCGGGCGCCATGCCGGTCGCAAAACCCACGCCTATCGATACGATCAAGAGCGCCAGCAGCGGATGCATGCGGATGCGCGAGACGATGAGAGCGACCAGCACCAGGACGCTCACCAGGGCAGTGAGCAGCAATTGAATGTCAAACGAAGACATGGATTAACCCAGAAAAAACGAGAAAGGTCGCGAGCCTTCTGGGTGCCATGATACGGGATCGGCAAACCACGCGCCGCGTGGCTTGCCGCCGCTGCACTGCATCAATCCGGCTTGATGCCCGCCGCCTTGATGACCGCCACATTGCGCTCAAGTTCAGCGCTGACCTTGGCGCGGAATGCCGCCGGATCCTGATACGTGGCGTCGAAACCCAGTTCCTGCAACTTGGCGCGCGTGTCAGGCTCCGCCATCACCGCCTGGATTTCCTTGGACATGCGATTGACGATCGGCGCGGGCGTGCCCTTCGGCATGACGACGCCGAACCAGGTTTCGAAGTCGTAGCCTGCCACGCCGCTTTCGGCCACGGTGGGCACGTCGGGCACCAGCTGCGAGCGCGCGCTGCCGGTCAACGCCACCGCGCGTGCCTTGCCTGCCTTGATCTGCGGCAGGCTGGCGACCAGCGTGTCGATCGATAGCGGAATCTGGTTGCCGATCAGGTCCGTCATCGCCGGCGCGCTGCCACGATAGGGCACGTGCAGCAGCTTTGCGCCGGTACGCTGGGCCAGCGATTCACCGGCGATGTGCGGCGTAGAACCGTTGCCGAATGAGCCGAAGCTGAGTGACTGCGCGGCCGATTTCTTGGTGATGTCGGCCATCGTGCCGATGCCGGTCTGCGGGTTGGTCAGGATGACGAACGGCGTGCTGCCCGCGATGGCGACGTATTCATAGCTTTTGACAGGGTCGTAGTTCAAGTTCGAATACAGCAGCGAGTTCAACGTGAACGTGGGCGCGCCGGTGATCATCAGCGTGTAGCCGTCGGGCGCTGCGCGCGCCACGGCCACTGCGCCGATGCTGGTGTTGGCGCCCGGCTTGTTTTCGATCACGACCGTCTGCCCCAGGCGCGCGCCCAGCTTGGCGGCGAAGAGGCGTCCGATCACGTCGGTCGACCCGCCCGGCGGGAACGGCACCACCATGGTGATCGGCTTGGACGGATAGGTGTCGGCCGCTGCCAGCAACGGCGTGGCGGCCAGCACGCACAGGGCTAAGGCGCGCGATAGTGTTTTGTTCATGGATTTCCCCTTGTGTTGTTGGAATGGTCAGTCGGGCAGCACCGGCTCGCGGCGCCAGTGCTGGGTGGCAAGTTCAAATGCGTGCGCCAGTTGCAGCAGCGCATGTTCCTGGCGGTAGCGTCCCACGATCTGGATGCCCACCGGCAGGCCGTCGTCGGTAAAGCCGCAAGGCACCGAGATGGCGGGATGACCGGTCAGCGACAGGTAGTAGCCGGATCGCATCCAGTCGATGTAGTTGTGCATGGGCGTATCGCCGATGCAGCTGACGGTTTCCTCATCCACCGGGAACGGCGCTACCTGGCTGACAGGACCGATGAGAAATTCGTGCGTCTGCATGAAGGCATGCATGCGAGCAAACAGGGCGGCGCGGTCGCGTTCGGCCTGCACTACGGTGGCAGCGGGCTGGGTCAGCCCCAGTTCGATGTTCCAGATAACGGTGTCCTTGAGCAGATGCCGGTGCTCACGCAGGGCGGCTTCGTAGCCCACCGCGAACACCTGGCCGCGCAGCGCCTGGAAGGCGTCGTTGGCGCCCGTGAAGTCCGGGCAGGCCTGTTCCACCCGCGCCCCCAGATCGGTGAAGACCGGCAATTGGCTTTCCAGCACCTGCAACACCCGCCGCTGCACCGGCAGGCCGCCCCACGTAGGCGCATAGGCGATGCGCACGCCTTTGAAATCGCGCGACAGGCTGGCCAGCAGACGCGCCGGGTCTTGATCGATCGACAAGGGATCGCGCGGGTCGGGACCGGCCGTGGCGGCCAGCAGCAGCGCCACGTCGGCCACGGTGCGCGCCATGGGGCCCGCCACCGTAAGCGGGTTGTAGGGGTTGCTGGAGGGCCATTGCGGCACGCGGCCGGGCGACGGGCGCAGGCCGACGACATTGCAGAACGAGGCCGGATTGCGCAGCGATCCGCCCATGTCGGTGCCGTCGGCCAACGGCGCCATGCGCGCGGCCAAAGCCGCTGCCGCGCCACCGCTGCTGCCGCCTGCCGTCATGCGCAGGTCGTACGGGTTGCGAGTGGCGCCGAACACCGCGTTGAACGTCTGCGAGCCCGCGCCGAATTCCGGCAGATTGCTCTTGCCCAGCGTGATGGCGCCGGCCGCGCGTTCTCGCGTCACGATGAGACTGTCGCGGTCGGGAATGAAATCCCGGTACAGCGGCGAGCCGTAGGTCGTGCGCATGCCCGCCGTCAGAAACGAATCCTTGTGCACGATCGGCAGGCCATGCAGCAGGCCCAGCGCGTCGCCATTCGCCTGATGTTCGTCGGCCGCCGCCGCGCGAGCCAGCGCGCCTTCGGCATCGCAGGTGACGATGGCATTGATAGAAGGATTGCAGGCCTGGATGCGCGTCAGGTGCGCCGCCATGACGTCGCGGGCGCTGACGTGGCCGGCAGCGATTTCTGCGCGCAGCGCCACGGCAGTCATATCGCAGAGAGAGGGGGAATGGGTCATCGAGAACGAAAAGCAGGGCGGCAAGTGGGTGGATATAAGTATTGCTATGCGATACAAAGTATTGAATAATCACCTTTATAGTGGGTATTCAGCCCCCGGACAATTCGGGGAAACTAGTGCCGCCCCCTCACGCCACGGCCTCTGCACTCATGACGACCCGCAAAACTTCCCTTCCCGACACCGCTGTGACCGACCCCGACGACGCGCTGTTTGTCGCCTCCTTGGAAAAGGGCATGCGCGTGCTGGACGCCTTTCGCGACGCCGCTGATTCGCTGGGCCTGACCGAGATCGCCACGCTGACGGGCCTGGGCAAAAGCGCCGCCCAGCGCTTCGTGCATACCTGGGAACGGCTGGGCTATCTGATCAAGGATCCGGCGTCGCGCCGCTATCGGTTGGGGCCGCGCGTGGTCGAACTCGGCTACTTCTTTTTGCGCAACGACAGGCTGGTGTCGATCGCCGCACCGCATCTGGTCGCGCTGCGCGATCGCTGCGGCCTGGCCGTGCACATGAGCGTGCTGACCGGCAACGACATGATCTATCTGCTGCGCCTGCCCAGCCGTCAAATGACGCTGGCCGAGATGCTGCCCGGCCGGCGCATGCCCGCCTGGTGCAACAGCGGCGGCCGCATGTTGCTGACGCAGCGCGACGACGAGGCGATCCGGCAGGCGCTCGTGAATGCGCCGCCGCGCGCGTTCACGCCGCGCACGGTGATTGACCCAGAAGCCTTGCTGGCGCTGATCGCTCAGGCGCGCGACGCGGGCTACGCACTGACCGAGGATCAGGTTCTGCAAAACCAGGTCGGGGCGGCCGTCTTGCTGCGCGACGCGCGCGATGTGCCGCTGGCGGCGATCAGCGTCAGCGCGCCGCGTCACGACTATTCCAGCGAGCGCTTGCTGCGCGATATCGTCCCGCAACTGTTCCGCACGGCTCACGCGATTCAACACGCCTGAACAGAAATTTTCAGGCCGCTTTGCATTCTTCCGATTTTTTGTGCATAATTCGGCCCCTCTACCTGTTCCCCGATAGCTCAGTCGGTAGAGCGACGGACTGTTAATCCGCAGGTCGCTGGTTCGAACCCAGCTCGGGGAGCCAAAATTTCAGCAGTGCATGCAGTATCCGCACCGCTTGCAGTACCCCTAAAAAAGCCCGCAACTTGTTTGCGGGCTTTTTGCATTGGGCGGCGTGTGCATTCGCCGTTGCATTCGTCGTTGCGTCCGTCCGTGCCCGACACGCGATGCATGGATGGGCAGCCATCCGCGGCAACCAAAGGGCAACCGCGCCGCAAGCGCGTAGGATATCGCGCATCTCCATCGACGCCCGTCTTGCCCGCCATGCGATCCACGCGATCTCTGCCCGCCCTGGTTTCCCTGCGCGCTTTTGAAGCGGCCGCGCGCCGCCTGAGTTTTTCGCTGGCCGCGCAGGAGCTCTTCGTCACGCAAAGCGCCATCAGCCATCACATCCAGCGGCTCGAAAGAGAGCTGGGCGTGGCGCTGTTTGAACGGCGCACGCGCGCAGTGGCGTTAACGCCCGAGGGTCTCGCCTATTTCCAGCATGTGCACCCGGCGTTCGAGCTGTTGCGGCAGGGCACCGACCAACTGCGCGCCTCGGCAGCGCCGCGCGTCACGCTCAAGGTCGGTCTGCTGGCCTCGTTCGCCACGCGTTGGCTGGCGCCGCGCCTGCCCGCCTTCGCCGCCGCCCATCCCGAGATCGACCTGCAACTGTTGCCCGACATCGGCCTGGCCGACGTGGCGGGCGGGGATGTGGACGTGGCGATACGGTATGGAAGGGGGTCATGGCCCGGCGTGGCCTCGCGGTTGCTGATGACCGAACACCTGTCGGTGGTCGGTGCGCCCGGGCTCGTATCGGGGCGCAAGCGGCCGCGCACGCCCGACGACCTGTTGCGCCATCCGCTTCTCACCTCGCACGCCAGGCAGCCTTTTGAATGGGACGCGTGGGCGCGCCAATTCGGCATGGACCTGGGCCGCGCGCAAACCGTCCATCTGCATGACTACAACATCGTCGTCGAGGCCGCCTTGGCCGGACAGGGGCTGGCCATGGGCCGGCACCGGCTGATCGCGTCGCATCTGACCAGCGGCGCGCTGGTGCAGGCACTGCCCGGCGCGGTATTGAAAGATCCCCGCATCGGCTGGTGGTTCGTCGCGCCACGCGGCGCGTTGCCGCCCCAGGCCGCCGCCCTGCGGGATTGGCTGACCGAGGCCGCGCGCGCCGACGAACCGCTTGCATCGTCAACGCATTAGTTTGGTTCATGCGTCGCGGACAAGAATTGATTGGTCAGGAAGCTGCATGGCCGATAGCATCAAGGCCTGCCCATCTGGCTTGAACGCCATCAACTTTGACAGGACATCCGCTATGACCCGCACGATCTCCGGCCGCGTGGCCGAACTGGGCTACGCCCTGGAAGCCGCCGCCGCGCCCGCCGCCAATTACGTTCCCTTCGTACTGGAAGGCAACCTGCTGACCATTTCGGGACAGATTTCGCGCAAGGGCGGCAAGCCCCAGTATCTGGGCCAATTGGGCAATCAGATCTCGGACGCCGATGGCGTCGAAGCGGCCCGACTGTCGGCCCTGAGCCTGCTGGCGCAAATCGCTGCCGCCACCGGCGACCGCCTGGACCGCGTGGCCCGCGTCGTGCGACTTGGCGTGTTCGTGGCCAGCACCCCCGACTTCAACCGCCAGAGCGCGATTGCCAATGGCGCGTCCGACCTGATGGTGGACGTATTCGGCGACGCCGGCCGCCATGCGCGCAGCGCCGTGGGCGTGGCCTCGCTGCCCCAAGGCGTTGCGGTCGAGATCGAAGCCGTCATCGCGCTGACCCCCGCCTGAGTCCTTGCCCGAGCCTGCACCACGCGTGCTTTCCACGGAACAAACCATGTCCGCCCCCCTGACCGCCGCCACCATCCAGTCCCTGCGCGAGCAGACGCCGGGCACGCAGACCTGCGTGCATTTCAATCACGCTGGGTCCTCGTTGCCCTCCACCGGCACGCTGCAAGCCATCCAGGCGCATCTGCAACGCGAGGCCACGCTGGGTCCCATGGAGGCGGGCGTGGCCTCGCGTGCGCTCACCGAAAACGCGCGCACGCTGGCCGCCCGCTTGCTGAATGCGCAGCCCGATGAAATCGCGCTGACCAGCGGCAATTCCGCCGGTTGGGGCGCGGCCTTCGCGGCGCTCGCGCCGTGGCGGCCCGGCGACCGTATCCTGGTCGGCCGCCACGAATGGGGCGGCAATCTGGCGGCCATGCGGCTGCACGCCGAACGCGCGGGCGCCGTGCTGGAAACCATAGCGTCCGATGCCAGCGGTTGTGTCGATCCCGACGCGCTGGCCGCCATGATCGACGACCGCGTGCGCCTGATCGCGCTGACCTGGCTGCCGGCGAACGGCGGCCTCATCAACCCGGCTGCCGCCATCGGCCGCGTGGCCCGCCAACATGGCATTCCCTATTTCGTGGACGCGGCGCAGGCGGTCGGGCAGTTGCCCGTCGACGTGGCGCAGGTAGGTTGCGACGTATTGAGCACGGTGGGGCGCAAGGCGCTGCGTGGCCCGCGCGGCACCGGCCTGCTGTACGTGCGGCGCGGCTTTCTCGAACAGTTGACGCCCGCGTATGTCGACACCTATTCCGCGCCCCTGGGCGCCGATGGCAGGCCCGTGCTGCGCGCCGACGCCGGACGCCTGGAGTCCGCCGAGAACTCATTGGCCTTGCGCTGCGGCCTGGCCAATGCGCTGCAAGAGGCGCTGGCGCTGGGGCTGCCGTCCATCCGCGCCACAGTGGACGCCACCGCGCAACGGCTGCGCGCCGAACTTGCGGCGATCGCCGGCCTGACGGTGCTGGACCAGGGCCGTGAAAAATCCAGCCTGATCTCGTTCAACCTGGACGGCTGGGCCGCCCCCGACGTCCAGCGCGCGATGGCTGCCGTGGGCGTGACGATCGGCAGCAATGGCGTGCCGTACACGCCGCTGGACATGCAGGCGCGCGGCCTGACCCAGATCGCGCGGGTGTCGGTCAGCCCGCTGACGAACGACGATGAAATCGACCGTCTGCTTGATGCCCTGCGCCAATTGGCGCGCTCGCGCCCTTAACCCGCCACGCGCCGCATGAACGGCGACCACTTCGTGAAGACGAGCAGGTTGCCAGCCATCACCAGCACCAACCCGACCAGCGCGGGCGGCGTCCACTGATAGCCTTCGGCCACCGTCGACACACCCAGCGCCACCACCGGGAACAGCACCGTGCAATACGCGGCGCGCGCCGGCCCCATGCGTCCCACCAGCGTCAGGTAAGCCGTAAAGCCGATCACGGACCCCGGAATCGCCAGATAGAGCAGGGCGCCGACGTATTCAGACGACGTGTCGAACTGGAACGGCACGCCCGCGACAAGACAGCCCGCCAGCAGGATCGTCGCGCCGTAGAACATGCTGTAGGCGTTGCCGGTCAACGGCCGCACGCCCGCGCGCTGCTGCAATGACGACAGCATGTTGCCCGTCGAAAAGCAGAACGTGCCCAACAACGCAAACCCCAATCCCAGCAGGGTTTCATGGCTGGCTTGCTGGCTGGCCAGCTCCGGCCAGAACAGCAGCACCAGCCCCGAGAACCCGATGGCGCCGGCCAGCATCACGCGCGGTGCAACCCGGGTGCCGAACCACAGGCGGGCGTTCAAGGCGTTCCACAAGGTCGCCGCCGAAAACACCACCGACACCAGTCCGCTTGGAATCCACTGCGTGGCCGTGTAGAAGCACAGGAAGTTGAGACAGAACAGGCACAGCCCCTGTCCCACGCAAAGGGCATGACCGCGCCGGTCCAGCTTCTGAAGCTTGCGGGTCAGCAGCAGCCCGGCGAACAGCACCAGGGCCGCCAGCGCGAAACGATAGAAAATCGATACCGGTATGGCCACCACGCCCAGTTGCAGCTTGATGGCGATCCAGGTGGTGCCCCAGATCACGACGGTCAGGAAATACAGGAAAAGGTTCACGATGCGGTTGGCAGAATTAAAGGGACGCGGCGTCGGCGGGAGTCATCCCTCGCCTGGCCGCCAGTGTGCGCCGACAGCCCGCGCCCCGATTGCCGGATCTTGCGGTTTTTATGCGCCCACGCGCGCCGCGCGCGCGAGATCGCAGTAGCATTTCGCTTCTATGGGCACCGTCGCTTCGGCCCCCGCCGACTTCTCCGTCTTTCGCACCCTGTCGCGCTCCACCGCCACGCTGGAACGCGCCACCACCCTGGGCGAAGGCATCGCCATTTCGCAATGGACCCGCAGCGCTTGCGAGACGCTGGGCTACGACACGCCCGGCCACCACACGCTGTCGCTCTATCTGCACGGCGGCGACAAATCCTTCCGCGTGGGACGAGACGCACTGCACGGCGGCGCGGGCAAGTTCTGCGTGCTGCCGGCCGAACACTATTCGCGCTGGTGCATGAACGATCAGGTGCACTTCCTGCACCTGTACATCGCCCCCGAGCGCCTTGCCCGCGAGGCCGTCATGCGGCTGGACTGCGAGCCGCGCACGCTGGAACTGCGCGACCGCACCTACATCCAGGACGACTCGCTGATCGATGTCTGCCGGCAACTGCTGGGAACCGATTGGGCCCAGCCCGCCGACCGGCTGGCCGCCAGCAGCGCGGCGGAGACGGTGCTGCACCATCTGTTGCGGCAAGGCGTGGCGCGCAAGTCCGTACAGCCGGCTCGCGGCGGCCTGGCTTCCGCCGTGCGCCGCCGCATCATGGACTACGTCGATGCGCATCTGGACGCGCCCTTGACGCTGGACGAACTGGCGGGCGTGGCCGCCCTGTCCACCTATCATTTCGCGCGCATGTTCCACGCCTCGTTCGGCGAACCGCCCCATGCCTGGGTGCGGGCGCGGCGGCTGGCGCACGCGCGCACGCTGCTGGAAGCGGGCAAGGGCGATCTGGCCGGTGTTGCGCAGGCCAGCGGCTTTGGCAACGCCAGCCACCTGTCGCGCGTGTTCCGCGACGCCGTGGGCGTCACGCCCGGCCAATATCGAAGCGCCCGCCGGCAACGCTGAACGCATCGCCGTCGGCCGCGCGTCGGCCCGTTGCGCCGATGCGCCGGGTCTACAATGGCGCATCGCCCTTTGCGGCCTTCACGCGCGGTCCCACCGCGCCGCTTACCAACGCGATGCCGCCCTCGACCTCTCGCGCTTTTGATCCTCCGCCCGGCTCCGACGCCCCGCGCCGATTGCGCGCGCATTGGCTGGCCGAACTCATCCGCCTGCGCGAAACGCATTGGGGTCCGCTGGACGATGCCGACGCCGTGCGTCGCGTGCGCCAGCTGGACACTGATCTGCCCTCGCGCATCCTGGCTCGCGCCGACCTGCTCGCGCAACGTGAAAACCTGGTTTCCCTTGTGGACGGCTGGCGCCGCAGCGCCCAGGCCATCCTGGCGACGTTGTTCGTACTGGCCCTGATGTCCGGCATTGGCGTGGCGCTTGGCGCGTTGGGCGACGGTTCTCGCCCCGTCAACGTGTTGTGGGCGCTGGGCGCAATGCTGGGGCTGCACGCGCTGACTTTCCTGCTTTGGCTGGCCAGCTTTTTACTCAGGCCCACCGCCGCGACCGGGCTGGGTCGTTTATGGCTGTGGGCGACCCGCAAGCTTGCGCGGGGTCCTGACAGCGCGCTGGTGCCGCAGGCCTTTCTGAACCTGCTGGCGCGCGCGGGCGCCTTGCGCTGGCTGTTCGGCGCGATCAGCCACCTGCTATGGCTGACCGCCTTGTCTGCCGCGCTGGCGACTTTGCTGCTGGTGCTGTCTACCGCCAGCTACCGTTTCGTCTGGGCCACCACGCTGCTCGCGCCCGACACCTTTGTCTGGCTGACGCAGGCCATCGGCTGGCTGCCCGCGCATCTGGGTTTTGCGATGCCGGACGCGGCGGTCATACGCGCCAGCGATGGTGCGCAGACGCTGTCTGCCGACGCGCAGGTGCAGTGGTCGTGGTGGCTGATCGGCGTCGTGGTCGTATACGGCATCGTGCCCCGCCTGCTCGCTGCGATGCTCTGCGTTGCCGCCACGCTGCGGGCGCTGCGGCGCTTGCGCATCGACCCCTTGCTGGCCGGCTTCGCGCCCTTGCGCGATCGCCTGGAGCCACCGGCGCAATCCACCGGCATTGACCGCCCGGTGGATGCGCTGCACCAGCCGCGCGTGCAATCCGCGCCGTTGTCCGGGCTGGCGGGGCAGCCCGTGCTGTTGGGGCTGGAACTGCCGGGCGACCTCGCCTGGCCGCCGACCGATCTGCCCGCGTCCATCCAGATGGCGGGCAACCTGGACACGCGCGAAGAGCGCAATCGCGTGCTGGACGCGCTGGCCCAAGCCGCCGCGTCGCGCCTGCTGATCGCCTGCGATGCGCGCCAGACCCCCGATCGCGGCACCTTGTCGCTGATCGCCGAACTGTCCGCCCACGCGCGCCATACCGCCGTGTGGCTCATCGCATCCCCGTCGGACAATGCGCATTCGCGCGCCGCGCTTTGGCGCGAGCGTCTGCTGGCGCTGGGCTTGCCCGCCGACGCCATCCTGCAAACGCCTACCGCACCGCTGAACTGGCTGGAGGCCGGCCATGGCTGACGAACTCATCAGGATCGCGCTGGTCGGCCACACCAACACCGGCAAGACATCGCTGCTGCGCACCTTGACGCGCGACACGGGCTTTGGCGAAGTGGCCGACAGCCCCGGCACCACCCGCCACGTTGAAGGCGCGCGCCTGCGCCTGGACGGCCGTCCCGTGCTGGAATGGTTCGACACGCCCGGCATGGAAGACAGCATCGCGCTGCTGGAATACCTGGAACGGCTGGATCAACCGGACGAACGGCTGGACGGCCCGGCCCGCATCCGCCGCTTCCTGAATACGCCGGAGGCGCATGGACGCTTCGAACAGGAAGCCCGCGTGCTCACCAAAATGCTGGAGTGCGATGCGGCGCTGTATGTGATCGACGCGCGCGACCCCGTGCTGGGCAAGCACCGCGATGAACTCGCCATTCTTGCCGCCTGCGGCCGGCCCTTGCTGCCGGTGCTCAACTTCGTGAACGCCCCCACGCACCGCGCCAACGAATGGCGCGACGCGATGGCGCGTCTGGGCCTGCACGCAGTGGTGGAATTCGACACCGTCGCGCCGCCGCTCGATGGCGAGCAGCAGCTGTACGCCAAGCTGGGCGTGCTGCTGGACCGCCACGCGGGCGCACTGGCCCGACTGTCCGACAGCCTTTCCGCGCAACGCCGTGAACGCCGCGCCGCCGCTTACGAGCTGTTGGCGGACCTGCTGATCGACGTCGCGGCGCTGCATCTGGCCAGCCCCAGCGACGACGCCGCGCTGGCCGCCACCTCCAACCAATTGCGCGACCAGGTGCGCCAACGCGAACAAACCTGCGTGAATGCGCTGCTGGCGCTATACAACTTTCGCGCGGCCGACTTCACCGACGAAGCCTTGCCACTGCAAGGCGAACGCTGGGGCATGGACCTGTTCCATCCGCAAGCGCTCAAGGACATGGGCGTGCAGGTGGGCATGGGCGCGGCTGCTGGCGCCATGGCTGGCGCGGCGGTGGATCTTTTCAGCGCGGGCTTGAGCCTGGGCACCGGCATGCTGATCGGCGCGGCGGCGGGCGGCTTGTGGCAAGGCGTGGAAAAGTTGGGCAGGCGCATGGCGGGCAAACTGCGCGGCTGGCGTGAAATCAGCGTCGACGACGCCGTGCTGCGCTTGTTGGCGCTGCGCCAGCGCCAATTGATCGACGCGCTGGAACGCCGCGGCCACGCCGCGCGCCAGCCATTGAAACTAGCCCTTCCGGACGATGAAGGCTGGCGCAAGGGCCCGTTGCCCGAGGCCTTGAAAGAAGCCCGCAGCCGGCCCGAATGGTCGGCGCTGGGCAAGCATTACGAAGACAGCGACCGGCGCAAGCGCACCGTCCATGAACTGGCGCGCACGCTTGCCGCAACGCCCGCATCGCCCCTGCCTGCAAACGAATAGCCCGGCGTTGCGCGGCGCGCTCGACGCCCCCTTTTTGGCCGGGAAAACGCACCATTCAAGCCATCCGGCAAGCGCGGACTAACCCCAATCCAAACCGATTGACGCTTAAACGAATGCGTCTATAAGATTCGATCTGCATCGGCGCGGGCACGTCCCCGCCATGACAATCACAAGGGGTTGGGTCTATCGTGAAGTCGAAGTCCACTGTAGTGATTCCCGGCATCGCCTTTCATGGCCCGTGCGCGGTTTGCGCCGCGCGCCGTTCCTCCCCGCACCGCCTTTCGTCGTAAGCAGCAACGCCATGCCCCGGAACCCGTTGGGGCTGGGGCCCTGTCACTTCTGTCGCGCGATCCGCGCACCACACGGAGCATGAGGGCTATGCGTACTTTTCCTCACCTGAAGCAAGCTGCGTTGGCGACCGCCATTGCCGCGTCCATGGCGTTCAGCGCCGGCGCGGCCGCCAAGACCTTCCACTGGGCGTATCAGGGCGACGCCACCTCGATGGACCCGATGGCCCTGAACGAGACGTTCACCTTGGGCTTTCAGGGCAACATCTACGAAACGCTGGCCGGCTACGACGGCAACCTGAAACTGACGCCGCTGCTGGCTGAAAGCTGGGAAAACCCCGAGCCCACCAAATGGGTGTTCAAGCTGCGCAAGGGCGTGAAGTTTCACGACGGTTCGCCCTTCACCGCCGACGATGTGATCTTCTCGTGGAAGCGCAGCCTGACGCCCGGCTCGGACATGAAGGGCTACGGCGCCAAGGCTTCCGACATCAAGAAGATCGACGACTACACCGTCGAAGTCACCACCCCCACGCCCAATCCCATCCTGCCGCGCGAATGGGTGTTCCTGTACATCATGAGCAAGAACTGGGCGGAGAAAAACAAGACCACCGAGGCCACCAACGTCAAGGGCGACAACCAGGGCAACTACGCCAACCTGAACGCCAACGGCACGGGCCCCTTCATGCTGGTGTCGCGCCAGCCCGACGTGAAGACGGTGCTCAAGCGCTATGACGGCTACTGGAACAAGGACATCAAGACCAACGTCGACGAAGTCATCTTCCAGCCCATCACGCAGGAAGCCACGCGCGTCGCCGCGCTGATCTCCGGCGAGATGGACCTGGTGCAACCGGTGCCCGTGCAAGACTGGAAGCGGCTGGAAGACGCCAAAGGCGTCAAGCCGCTGACGGCGCCGGAAGCGCGCGCCATCTTCATCGGCATGGACCAGGACCGGGACGAGCTGCTGTTCTCGGACGTCAAGGGCAAGAATCCGTTCAAGGACGCCAAGGTGCGCGAAGCCGTCGTGCTGGCCGTGGACACCAAGGCCATCAACGAGAAGATCATGCGCGGCGCGGCCAAGCCGCTGGGCTCGCTGGTGGCCACCGCCATCAACGGCTATTCCGATTCCTACGGCGCGCCCTACAAGCCCGATCCCGAACGCGCCAAGAAGCTCTTGGCCGAAGCCGGCTATCCGAAGGGCTTCACCGTCACCATGGACTGCCCGAACGACCGCTACGTCAACGACGAAAAGGTCTGCCAGGCGGTGGCCGGCATGCTGGCGCGCGTGGGCATCAAGATCAACCTGCTGGCGCAGACCAAGTCCAAGTACTTCGGCAAGATCCTGCTGCAAGCGGGCAACCAGACCAGCATGTACATGCTGGGTTGGACGCCCAGCTCCACCGACGCGCACAACGCGCTGCTGAACCTGGCCGCCTGCCGCGACGCCAAGACCGCCGCGGGCCAGTTCAACCTGGGCGGCTACTGCAACAAGAAGGTGGACGAGCTGACCAACAAGATCGGCGTCGAAACCGATCAGACCAAGCGCAACGCCATGATCAAGGAAGCCTTCGAGATCGTGCGCAGCGACTACGGCTATCTGCCGCTGCACCAGCAGCCGATGTCGTGGGGCGTGAAGGACAACATCAAGGTCATCCAGCGCGCCGACGACGTGCTCGACCTGCGCGACGTGGTCCTGCCGTAAACCGCCGTCGTGATTCCATAACGACGTGAGCCCCGGGCGGCGCAAGCCGTCCGGGCGCGCCCGGCCCAGCCCCGCTTGCGGCAGTCTCGGCAAGCGCGGCCCGGCGTTATTTGCAAACGAGGGCAACCGATAATGCTTTCCTTTATTGCGCAGCGACTTATCCAGTCGGTGCTGGTGATGTTGACGGTGGCGCTGATCGCGTTCTCCATGTTCCGCTATGTGGGCGACCCGATCGCCAGCATGGTCGGCCAGGACACCACGCCTGAGCAACGCGCGCAGTTGCGCGAACAGCTCGGCCTGGACGATCCCTTCGTCGTGCAGTTCGCGCGCTTTGTCGGCAACGCCGCCAAAGGCGACTTCGGCATTTCATACCGGCAGCGCCGGCCCGTCAGCGAGCTGCTTGAAGAACGCATGCCCGCCACGCTGGAACTGTCGTTCGTGTCCGCCGTGATGGCGCTGGCGCTGGGCATACCCATGGGCATCTACACCGCGCTGCGGCGCCACGGCGTGCTGTCCAAGACCTTCATGGCGCTGTCGCTGGCCGGCATCTCTTTGCCCACGTTCCTGATCGGCATCCTGCTCATTCTTGTCTTTGGCGTGCAGCTGCGATGGCTGCCCAGCTTCGGACGCGGCGACGTCGTCAGCCTGGGCTGGTGGACCACGGGCTTTCTGACCAAGTCGGGATGGCTTGCGCTGATCATGCCGGCGATCACGCTGGCGCTGTTCCAGATGACCCTCATCATGCGGCTGGTACGCGCCGAGATGCTGGAAGTGCTGCGCGCGGATTTCATCAAGTTCGCCCGCGCGCGCGGCCTGCCTGAACGGCTGATCAATTTCCGCCACGCGCTCAAGAACACGATGGTGCCCGTCATCACCATCACCGGCCTGCAACTGGGCTCCATCATCGCGTTCGCCATCATCACCGAAACCGTGTTCCAGTGGCCGGGCATGGGCTTGCTGTTCATCCAGGCGATCAGCATGGTGGACATCCCCGTGATGGCGGCGTACCTGGTGCTGATCGCCTTCATGTTCGTGGTCATCAACCTGGTCGTCGACCTGCTGTACTTCGCCGTGGACCCGCGTCTGCGCGTGCAGAGCAAGTAAAGGAATCAACATGATTGCTCGCATCGCTCCCTTCTTCACGCGCGCCGCCGACAGCGACCTGTGGCACAGCTTCAAGCGTTCGCCCGGCGCCATCATCGCCGCGATCGTCACGCTGACCATCCTGCTGGGCGCGCTGTTCGCGCCGATCGTCGCGCCGCACAACCCCTTCGACCTGGCTTCCTTGAGCATCATGGACGCCAACACGCCGCCTTCGTGGGAAGAGGGCGGCAGCCCTGACTTCCTGCTGGGCACCGACGACCAGGGCCGCGACATCCTGTCGGCCGTGCTCTATGGTTCGCGCGTGTCGCTGCTGGTGGGTTTTGCCTCGGTGCTGTTCTCGATGGTGCTGGGCGTGACCCTGGGCCTGATCAGCGGCTACGCCGGCGGCCGCATCGACAGCTTCATCATGCGGATCGCGGACGTGCAGTTGTCGTTCCCCGCCATCCTGGTCGCGCTGCTGATCGATGGCGTGGCGCGCGGGGTGCTGCCGCGCGACATGCACGACCAGCTGGCGCTGTATGTGCTGATCTTCGCCATCGGCATCTCGGGCTGGGTGCAATATGCGCGCACGGTGCGCGGCTCCACGCTGGTCGAACGCAACAAGGAATACGTGCAGGCGGCCAAGCTGATCGGCATCGGCCCCTTCACCATCCTGCGCCGCCACATCCTGCCCAACGTCATGGGGCCCGTGCTGGTCATCGCCACCATCCACCTGGCGATTGCCATCATCACCGAGGCGACGCTGTCGTTCCTGGGCGTGGGCGTGCCGCCCACCGCGCCGTCGCTGGGCACCTTGATCCGCATCGGCAACAGCTATCTGTTTTCGGGCATGTGGTGGATTTCGATTTTCCCCGGCATTGCGTTGGTGGCGCTGGTGCTATCGGTCAACCTGCTGGGCGACTGGCTGCGCGACGCGCTCAACCCCAAGCTGCGCTGAGGACGTCATGGCCCTGTTGAACATAGAAGACATCCGAATCGAATTCCCCAGCCGCCGTGGCACGCTGGTGGCCGTGGACGGCGTATCGCTGGCATTGGAGAAGGGAGAGATCCTGGGCGTGGTGGGCGAATCCGGCGCGGGCAAGTCCACCATCGGCAACGCGGTGATCGGCCTGCTGGAAGCGCCCGGACGGCTGGCGGGCGGCGCGGTGCTGCTCAATGGCGAACGCATCGACACGCTGACGCCCGCGCAAAAGCGCAAGGTGCGCGGACGCCGCATCGGCATGATCTTTCAAGACCCGCTGACGTCGCTCGACCCGCTGCAAACGGTGGAGAGCCAGCTGGTGGAAACCATGCAGGTACACCTGAACCTGACGCACGCCGAAGCCAAGAAACGCGCGGTGCAGTTGCTGGTGCAGGTGGGCATCGATCAGCCGGAACTGCGCGTCAAGCAATACCCGCACCAATTCTCGGGCGGCATGCGGCAGCGTGTGGTGATCGCGCTGGCCTTGTGCTGCGAACCCGAAGTCATCATCGCCGACGAGCCCACCACCGCGCTGGATGTTTCCATCCAGGCGCAAATCCTTGAGCTGCTGAAAAAGCTGTGCCGCGAAGAGCAGGTCGGCATGATCATCATCACGCACGACATGGGTGTGATCGCCGACGTGACCGACCGCGTGGCGGTGCTGTATCACGGCAAGCTGGTCGAGCAAGGGCCGACCGCCAAGATCCTGGGCGACCCCGACCATCCCTATACGCGCAGCCTGATTTCGGCCGTGCCGCGTCCGGACATCAAGCTCAAGCGCTTTCCGCTGGTCACTTACATCGAAGACGTCAAGACGCCGTCGCAACCGCTGGACCTGGCCACGCATTGGCTGGGCCAACGGCGCGACTTCGGCGCGCATACCGACGGGCCGCTGGTGCAAGTGCGCGACCTGTCGATGCGCTTCGTGCTAAAGAGCGCGCTGTTCAAGCGCAACCAGCGCACGCTGGACGCGGTCAAGCGCGTGAACTTTTCGATTGGTGAAGGCGAGGTCTTCGGCCTGGTGGGCGAATCCGGCTCGGGCAAGTCCACGGTGGCAAGATTGATTTCGGGGCTGTACACGCCTTCGGAAGGCTCGGTGACATTCGGCGGCACGGACCTGACCGCGCTGAAAGGCGAGAAGCAGCTCAATCCGTTTCGCCGCCAGATCCAGATGATTTTCCAGGACCCGTTCTCGTCGCTGAATCCGCGCATGCGCGTGCTGGACATCATCGCCGAACCCATCCGCTTTCATAAGCTGGCGGCCAGCGAAGCAGAGACGCGCCGCATCGTAGCCGACCTGCTGGACGTGGTGGGCCTGGGCGATCGCGCCGCCGAGCGCTTTCCGCACGAGTTCTCGGGCGGGCAGCGCCAACGCATCTGCATCGCGCGGGCGCTGGCCACGCGGCCGCGCTTTCTGATCTGCGATGAACCCACGTCGGCGCTGGACGTATCCATCCAGGCGCAGATCCTGAACCTGTTGAAAGACCTGCAGGAAGAACTGGGGCTGACCATGCTGTTCATCAGCCACGACCTGCCGGTGATCCGCCAGATGTGCGATCGGGTCGGCGTGATGCGTTACGGCGAACTGCTGGAAGTGGCCGAAACGGAAACGCTGTTCGAACGCCCGCAACACCCCTACAGCCAGCACCTGCTTGGCCTCATGCCTCGCCTGCAAACCATGTCCCGCGAGGGACTGGATGTGGTGCAAGGCTGATGGCCCGGCGCAACCGGAGCAAGAGATGACGGCGACACGGCAGACCCTGTTTATTGGCGGCCTGGTATTCGATGGCCTGGGCAAGATGCTGCGCGATCACGGCGTGCTGGTCGACGGCAAGGGGGTCGCGCGCGTAGCGCCAGCCGCCGAGTTCGAAGGCTATGCCGGCATCCGGGTGGACACCACCGGCATGACGCTGATGCCCAGCCTGGCGGATTGCCACGTGCACCTGGTGTACACGGGCGGCGCCGATCCCAACGCGCACCTGAGCAAGCAGGGGCCCGCGCAGATCACGCTGACCGCGCTGGAGAACGCGCAGGCGAGCCTGCGCGGCGGCGTGACCGCCTTGCGGGACTGCGGCGGCAAGGACTACCTGGAATTCGGAGTGCGCGATGCGATCGCCCGCGGCATTTTTCCAGGCCCTACCATCAAGGCATCCGGCCGCATCATCTGCATGACGGGCGGACACGGCAACCGCATCGGCCGCGTGGCCGACGGCTGCGACGACGTCATCAAGGCCGTGCGCGAACAGGTGCACGCGGGCTGCGATCTGGTGAAGATCATGGCGACGGGCGGAGTCATGACGCCGGGCGTAAGCCCGATGGACGCGCACTATAGCTTCGATGAGCTGAAGGCCGGCGTGCACGAGGCCAAGCGCTTTCGCAAAAGCACCGCCAGCCACGCGCAGGGCACGCAAGGCATTCTGAACGCCGTGCGCGCGGGCATCGACTCCATCGAGCACGGCATCTTCATGGACGAGGACTGCCTGCGCGAAATGCTGGAGGCCGAAACCTATCTGGTGCCGACTATCGCCGCCGTGCGCAACATCATCGCCAATGCCGACAACGGCATCCCGGCATACGCGGTGGAAAAGGCGCGCGCCGTCGAACAACGTCATCGTGAATCGTTCCAGATGTACTACAAGGCCGGCGGCCGCATCGCGATGGGCACGGACGCGGGCACGCCGTTCAACCTGCACGGCGATAATGCGATGGAGCTGGCGTTCATGGTGGAATTCGGCATGACGCCCGTGGACGCGCTGATCGCCGGCACGTCGCGCGGTCACGACCTGATGGGCCTGGCCGACCACGGCGTGATCGCCGAGGGCAAGGTGGCCGATCTGTTGCTGGTGCAGGGAGATCCGACCGAAGACATCCTGAAAGCGGCCGACAAGCGCTTCCACGTAGCCGTGCTGCGCAATGGCGACCTGGCGGCGGGCGCGTTGCCGTTCTGACTGGCACGCGGGCGCACACCATAAAAAAAGCCGCCGCGCCTTTTCGGCGCGGCGGCTTTTTCATTGCGCGAGGCGGGTGTTCGCGCCTTAGCGCGCGCCACCCATTGCGCCGCTCATGACCATCATCAAGAACTGTTCCACCGGCATCTTCTTGCCGTTGAAATCGACCTGGCCGTCAGCGTAGTTCAGGTAGGTGACGATGTTGTTGTTCTCGACCTTGGCAACGCCCATCGCGGCAGCCATGGTGCCGACCATTTCGGCCTGGCCCTTGGCGGTCTGCACGGCTTGTTCGGCCGACACGCCGCGCATCTGCGGTTCAACGGCCATCAGGTCGCTCAGGTTGCCCTTGGACAGCACCAGCTTGGCGTCCAGCTTCTTGACGGCCTGGGTCAGCGTGTCCGCGAACTCGCCATCCATCGATGCCGGCTTGGCGAAGTCCAGGTTCAGGTTGAACGTGGACGTGCCGTTGGCGGTGCGCACTTCCAGCGGCGACACGGCCAGCGTGGGGTTGCCAGCCAGGATCTGCTCGACATTGGCCTTGATGACCTGCTGTTCCTGTTCGGTGAACTGGGGCAGTTGCTCTTGACCATTGCTTTGCATCATGCGGCGCGAAGCGGCTTCATAGACGTCGTTCAGCGCCTTGAACGCCTTGGAGTCCAGCTTCTGCACGTCCAGGGCCAGCTTCATGCCGGCAACGTCCTTGGCTTGCACGTTGATCATGCCGAAGTCCAGCGCCATCTTGGCGCCCATGGCCGGACCGTTCTCGGTCATGTCGACGGCGATCGAGGTGTCCTTGAACTGAACCGGCGGCTTTTCCTTGGACGTGATCGTCCAGTCCTTGAACGTGAGCTTCTGGCTGCCCACGTACATGCCGTTGGATGCCGGGGTCATGTCGCTGGTCAGCGAAATGCCTTGCAGGGCCATGCTGACGATGTCGCTGTTTTCGGTCTGGCCGGCCAGCACCAGCTTGTCGGTCTTCAGGTCGATGACGCCATGCTTGTTCGAGGTCGTGTAGTCGACGTTGCCGGTCATGCCCGAAAAGGTCAGGCTGGTGTCGCCCTTGGTGACTTCCGCGGGGGCCAGGTTGAACTTGCCGGTGATGTTCTTGGCGTAGCTGACGCTGTAGTGACCGGACAGCGGCGTCACGCCCTTGGTGGCGGCGAACCATTCCTTGACGGTGGGGGTCTCTTCCAGCACGAAGTCGCTGGCGACCATGGCCGGCGCGAACGAGCCCGACTTCAGGTTCGACAGCGGCAGCGGGCCGTGCGACAGGTGTTCGACGAACAGCACGTCGCGGTCTTGCGCCGGCTTGCCTTGTTCGGCCGGCGTCGAGAACTTCACGCGGTAGCGCGCGGTGGACGAAAACACACCGCGTTCGAAGGACACCAGCTCGACGTTGGAGGCGATGCCCCACTGGTCGCTAAATTTCTTCAGTTCGACATTGGCATCGCCAATGGACTGATTGACGAAAGCCTCGGCCTTTTGGCCCGTGTACCAGGCGGTACCGGTCCATGCCGCGCCCAGAACGACCACGATGCCCACAATTGCCGATTTCTTCATAGCGACCCTTTATTCTTCAAATGGATAGATGCGGAGCGATTATAGGGAGAGCGCCCTAGGGAAAACACGTATTTGGTGCTGAAGCGCTGCAATATGTTACTTGGCGATACAGCGCGACCGAATCGAATCCGCTGCTGCACCGCCACATCAGCTACAATCGCCGAGTGTGCTTTGCCAATCTGCACACGTCCGCTAGGCCCTTCGCTGCCAAGCTTCGCCCATCAGGGCGCTTCCCTTTTCTCCTTATTCGTCCGCCTGGATTGGAGTCTCTCAACTTGAGCGACGGGCTGCCGCTGGAGTTGTTTTGACTACCTCTTCCCCTTTCGCCGACCTCGGGCTGGCTGATTCCCTGTTGCGCGCTATTGCCGATACCGGCTACACCGCGCCCACGCCTATTCAAGCCCAGGCGATTCCTCAAGTCTTGAAAGGCGGCGACCTGCTCGCCGCCGCGCAGACGGGTACCGGCAAGACCGCCGGCTTCACGCTGCCGATCCTGCATCTGCTGATGCAGCAAAAGCCGGAAGCCCGCAAGCCCGGCCGCCCCCGTTGCCTGATCCTGACCCCGACGCGTGAACTGACCGCGCAGGTGGCGGAATCGGTGCAGACCTACGGCAAGTACACCTCGCTGACGTCCATGGTGATGTTCGGCGGCGTCAACATCAATCCCCAGATTTCCGCGCTGCGCAAGCCGCTGGACATCCTGGTGGCGACCCCGGGCCGCCTGCTGGACCACTGCGGCCAGAAGACGGTGGACTTGTCCGGCGTTGAAATCCTGGTGCTGGACGAAGCCGACCGCATGCTGGACATGGGCTTCATCCGCGACATCCGTAAGATTCTCGCGCTATTGCCCAAGCAACGCCAGAACCTGCTGTTCTCGGCCACGTTCTCGGACGAGATCCGTACCCTGGCGCGCGGCGTGTTGAACAACCCGGGCGAAGTCTCGGTCACCCCGCGCAACACCGCCACCGAACTGGTCACCCAGACGGTGCACATGGTGGAACAGCATCACAAGCGCGACCTCATCAGCCACATCATCCGCGAAAGCGGCTGGCATCAGGTGCTGGTGTTCACGCGTACCAAGCACGGCGCGAACCGCCTGGCTGAAAAGCTGGTCAAGGACGGCCTGACCGCCGCCGCGATCCACGGCAACAAGAGCCAATCGGCCCGCACCCGTGCGCTGGCAGGATTCAAGGACAGCACGGTGACCGTGCTGGTGGCGACCGATATCGCCGCCCGTGGCCTGGACATCGACCAGCTGCCGCAAGTGGTGAACTTCGAGCTGCCGAACGTGCCGGAAGACTACGTGCACCGGATCGGCCGCACGGGCCGCGCGGGTGCCACCGGCGCGGCGGTCTCGCTGGTCGACAACAGCGAAATCAAGCTGTTGAAGGACATCGAGCGCCTCATCAAGAAGACGATCGAACGCAAGCCGGTCGAAGGCTGGACGCCGTCGCCCACCAGCGCCGCCGCCTTTGAACGCCAGGAACGCGATGAAGACGCGCGCAGCCCGCGCGGCGGCAATCGCAACGGCGGTGGCGGTCGTGGCGGCAATGGCGGTAACGCCGGCCGTGGCGGCAACGCTGGCGCCGGCCGTTCGCGTCCGGCCCAAGGCCAGGCCCGCGCAGCCACTGGCGGCCGCGCGCCCGCACCGGCTCGCGCCGCTGGCGAAGGCCGTGGCAACGGCGGTCAACGCGACGCCAAGCCCGCCGACCGCTCGGCGCACGCCGGCCGTGGCGACGGTCGCCCGCAGCAGGCCCCGCGCCGTCCGGAAGGCGCTCCGCGTCCGACGGGCAACGGCGGATCAGGCCGTCCGCGCGCGGCGCTGCTGGGCAAGTAAGGACCAGCGAGTAATATCACCGGCACCCTGAATACTGCGATCCAAGGACCCGCGCCATCATGCCCTTATCCACCTGGTTGACGTTCTTCCTGGCCTCCTGGGCCATTTCGTTCTCACCCGGGGCGGGCGCGATCTCGGCGATGTCCTCTGGATTGAAGTACGGCTTTGCACGCGGCTACTGGAACACGGCCGGCCTCATCATGGGCATCCTGTTCCAGTTCGTCGTCGTCGCCGTGGGCTTGGGCGCGGTGCTGGCCACCTCGGAGATGGCCTTCAATGTGGTCAAGTATCTGGGCGTGGCCTATCTGATCTACCTGGGCGTGCGTCAGTTCCGTACCGACGCCGCGCCCGTCGCGGTGGATGCCGGCGACCCCAAGCAGGCGTCGATCCGCGATCTGGTCATGCGCGGCTTCCTCATCAACACGATGAACCCGAAGGGCACCGTGTTCTTGTTGGCGGTCGTGCCGCAATTCGTCGACCCCGCGCTGGCCTTGACGCCGCAGTACATGGCGCTTGCCGGTACGCTGGCTTTCACTGACCTGGTCGCCATGGGCGTCTACACGCTGCTGGCGGCGCGTGTGCTGCGCCTGCTGCGCGACACCAAGCACATCCGCTGGATGAACCGTACCTTCGGGTCGCTGTTCATTTTGGCGGGCGTATTCCTGGCGTCGTTCCGCCGCCATTCCTGAATTTTCGGGCCTTGCGGCGCGCGCTGGCGACAGCGGGTGCTCCAAGGCTTTTTCATGCACGATGCCGTACCGCGCCGGCCCCCAAAGCGGCGTTAAGTACAATCCCCCCGACCATGAATATCCCTCAAGAAGTAGCGCGGCGCCGAACGTTCGCGATCATTTCCCACCCTGACGCAGGTAAGACCACGCTGACCGAAAAGCTGTTGCTGTTCGCAGGCGCGATCCAGATCGCCGGTAGCGTCAAGGCGCGCAAGGCCTCGCGCCATGCGTCGTCCGACTGGATGGAAATCGAAAAGCAGCGCGGCATTTCCGTGGCCTCGTCGGTCATGCAGATGGAATACCGCGACTGCGTCATCAACCTGCTCGACACCCCGGGCCACCAGGACTTCTCCGAAGACACCTACCGGGTGCTGACGGCGGTTGACGCTGCGCTGATGGTGATCGACGCGGCCAACGGCGTTGAACCGCAGACGATCCGCCTGCTGCAAGTCTGCCGCGCGCGCAACACGCCCATCATCACGTTCATCAACAAGATGGACCGCGAAGTGCGCGAGCCGCTGGAACTGCTGTCCGAAATCGAAGGCCACCTGGGCATGGACGCCGTGCCGTTCTCGTGGCCGGTCGGCATGGGCAAGTCGTTTGGTGGCGTGTTCGATATCCGCCGCGACCGCATGCGCGTGTTCCGCCCGGGGCAGGAACGCCGTTCGGACAACGACGACGTCATCGAAGGGCTGACCAATCCTGAAATCGCCCGCCGTTACGGCTCGGCGTTCGATCAGGCCAGCGGCGAAATCGAGCTCATCAACGAAGCGGCGCCCGCGTTCGACCGCGAGCAATTCCTGGCCGGCAAGCAGACCCCGGTGTTCTTCGGTTCGGCCATCAACAACTTCGGTGTGCAGGAAGTGCTGGACGCGCTGGTCGACCACGCGCCGCCCCCCGGTCCCCGCATGGCGTTGCAACGCGAAGTGCTGCCGGAAGAACCCAAGTTCACCGGCGTGGTGTTCAAGGTGCAAGCCAACATGGACCCCGCCCACCGCGACCGCGTGGCGTTCGTGCGCGTCAGCTCGGGTCGCTTCGAGCGCGGCATGCGCTTGAAGGTTGCCCGCACCAATAAAGAAATGCGCCCGAACAACGTGGTGTCTTTCCTGTCGCAACGGCGCGAGCTGCTGGACGAGGCGTATGCCGGCGACGTGATCGGTATTCCGAACCACGGCGTGCTACAGCTGGGCGACGTGCTGACCGAAGGCGAGACCCTGCAATTCACCGGCCTGCCGTTCTTCGCGCCGGAGCTGTTCCAGGCGGTTGAAGTGAAGGATCCGCTGCGCACCAAACAGCTGCGCACCGGCCTGACGCAACTGGGCGAAGAGGGCGCCATCCAGGTGTTTCGTCCCGAAGCCGCTGGCGGCTCTTTGCTGCTGGGCGCCATCGGCCAACTGCAGTTCGAAGTGGTCGCGCATCGCCTTAAAACCGAGTACGGCGCGGACGCCAGAATGCTGCCTTCGCGCTACACAATGGCACGTTGGATTACGTCTGAAAACCCGAAGGCGCTGCGCAAGTTCATGGATGCCAATGCGGCTCATATCGCCTATGATGTCGTCGATGCGGCGGCGTTTTTGATCAGTTCCCCTGCGCAGTTGCGCGTAGCCGAGGACCTGTATCCCGAGGTGAAATTCCATGCCATGCGCGAACACGGCGGCAAGGTTTTCGGGGACAAGGCGTAGACCCGTTCGGGTTCCGCACGGCAGATGAGGGTAGCAATGTCTTGGCGTTTATTATTCGCAACGCTCCTGATCGCGCTTGGCGCGTCGGCCTGGGGCGGTATTCAATTGGGTGACTGGCTGGTAGCGCATGCGCCGCCCGCGGCACCCGCTCCTGGTCAGGACGCGGCAGCTTCGCAGCAGCCCGTTCTGGACGCCAACGGACGCCCTTACGTGGCGCAGCCCCCGCAGCCTCGCATCGATGGCACGCTGGGCGTACCCGACAAACCCGCCGACCGCGAATGGCAAGTCAACACGGTGTCGCTGTTCGATACCGTCAGCGACCCGGCCGTCAAGCTCTCGCGCGAACGCATCACCCCCGAGCAAGCCCGTGAAATCGCGGCCGCCTCGGAAGTGCCGCTGCCCTCGGGCTCGTCGGATGTCACCACCATGGACCTGCAAGTGCCCGGCACCTCGACCGCCATCAACGGCGGCCAGATGCAAGCCAATGGCTACGGCACCCCGCAAATGGTGCAGGCGCCGCCCCCTCCGCCCAACACCTCGCCCGCACCGGGCGCGCCGGGCTGGCAGGACGCGCTCAAGCGCGAGTTGGCGCAGTGCGCAACGCAGGGCTTCTTCGAACGTCCCTCCTGCTCGTGGAACGCGCGCAACAAGTACTGTGCGCCCAACCGCGCCTGGGGCACGATGGCCGAATGCCCGGCCCGCCCGCAGTAACGCCGCGATTGCCGCACATAGAAAAGGCGCCCCATGGGGCGCCTTTCTTTTGCCTGGCGGCCGGACCGATTACTCGGGCACGGACATCTGGCTTTGCAGGTAATTCTGGATGCCGACCTTGTCGATCAGATCGATCTGGGTTTCCAGGTAATCGATGTGCTCTTCGGTGTCGTCCAGGATGTCCTGGAACAGATCGCGCGAGACGTAGTCACGCACCGACTCACAGTAAGCGATGGCTTCCACGACGGTTGCGTGGGCGGCTTGTTCCAGCTTCAGGTCACAAGCAAGCAGCTCGGGCACATCTTCACCGATCAGCAGCTTGTGCAGGTCTTGCAGGTTGGGCAGGCCATCAAGCATGAAGATGCGCGCGATCAGGCGATCCGCATGCTTCATTTCGCCGATGGATTCTTCGTACTCGTGCTTGCCCAGCTTGTCGAAGCCCCAATGATTCAGCATGCGTGCATGCAGGAAATATTGGTTGATGGCCGTCAGTTCGTTGGTCAGTTGCTTGTTCAGAAACTGGATGACGGTTTTGTCGCCTTTCATAATGGACTCCTTGCAGTCAGGCGCGACGCGAGTGCATCGCGACAAAGGAGCGCACGATGCCGCGCGTACGCAACCCCGGCAGACTACCATCTGCCGCAGGGCCACGCCTAGCCTTGCGCCGCATTTGGTAAACCGCTTTAGGACCGCTACAAGAAAGCGACAAGCCAATGAGAATGAGTATGCGTGCGCGATGCCTTGCATGCGAAACGCAAGCCCCATGCGGCGTTGCGCGGACCCACACGCGGTAATCGCACCCCATTTTTCACGCCCATTGCCGACCGGCCCGTCAGGCGCGACGACAAATAGTCCCTACACCCGTCAAAACCGTTTGGTTGTTTATCCGCAACCCCGCAGAACTTACTCTGACAGAGAGTGCGATCAGCCCGCTTTGCGCGTCGTCAACCAGATGCCAATGGCGATGGGAACGATGCCCAACAGGTCCAGCCACGACACCGGTTCGCGCAGCACCAGCCAGCCAAATAACAGGCCCAGCGGCGGCATCAGGAAATGCAGCGCGCTGGCCGAAGTGGCGCTGGCCCGGCTCAAGATCATGAACCACAGGTAGTAGCCGCCCATCGACACCGCCACGATCATGTAGGCCATGCTGGCCAACAGGCTGGTGGTCAGATGCGCGTCGCCCAGGCTTTCGTTCATCAGCGCGAACGGCAGCAACGCCGCTGCCGCGGCAAGGGACTGGATGCCGGTCGATGTCCACAGGCCCGCCGTGGGCTTGAGGCGCTTGTAGAGCAACGTGCCCGCCACCAGCGCCACCAGCCCGCCCGTGACCAGCAGCGTGCCGTGCATGTCTTCCTGCATGCCTGACAGCCGCGATCTGAGCACCACGGCTACACCCGCCAGCCCCAGGCACAGGCCAAGCAACTTGCGCCAGTTCAGCCGCTCGCCCAGCACAGGCCCGGCCAGGACGCCGATCAACAAGGGATTGGTGCTGATCAGCACGGCCGTGAAGGCTGACGAAACGGTGGTCATGCCCGACCAGCTCAGGCCCAGGTACAACGCATTGTTCAACACGCCCAGCAGGATCAGCGAGGCCAGGTCGCGCGCCCGCATTGGCTGGCCACGGCCGCTGTAGGCGGCGATGCCGAGCATCAGGACGCCGGCGATCAAAAAGCGGATGGTCAGCAGAGTCAGCGGCGGACAGTCCCGCACCGCGATTTTTGCCGCCGCGAAGGCGGAACTCCATAAAAAGCAGAACGCCGCGATGGGTACCCAACTGATCCCCGAGGCAGCAGGGGCGTTCGGGGGACGGGCGACGGGCGTGGCCTTCATCAAGGGTCCAGGAGAGCGGCACGCCACGCAGGGCGCAGGGATCAAGCATTCTGCTCGCGCCCAGGTTCGTTGACAAACATTTTGGGAAGTCGCGCGCATCTGACTCGCACGGCCGCGCTGCTACCCGGCCAAGCGGACGCACAGGCAGGGCAGATCAGGGAAGGCTGGGGAGTTGCTACGAGAGAAAGTAGCGGGAAACAACAAGACGGCTCGCTGAGAATTCAGCGAGCCGGCAGGGATGGCAACGCTTCAGCCAGCAGCGACCAGCGGAATGGGGAAGCTGCTGTTGTTGGCAGCCGAGCCCGATTCAACCAGGGTGGCGGGAGCATTGACCGGAACGGCGATGGAGCGAACGTCGCATACGCTGGAGCAGCGGCCGCCCGGCAGGTATTCGGCGGCGGTTGCCGCGCAGCAGCCGCAGCACGTGGCCACGCCCAGCTCGAATTGCAGGTCGGACAGCGTCGTCGCGCCACCGTCCACGCTGGCGCGGACTTGGCGTTCGGTGATGGCATTACATACGCAAATGTACATGCGAATGATTATCGAAAATTATCCAGCGGATGACAAGCCCTGGACGCAAAAAAATTTGTAGCGTAATTGTCACGCAAGCCCTTGAAACAAAGGACGAATCCGCGAAGATTCGTCCCCAATTTCAGCGCGCGCTGGCCTGCGCCTTGCGCAGCGTTGCGGGGGCAATTCGCAGCGCTTCGCGGTACTTTGCCACCGTCCGACGGGCGATGACTATCCCCTGATCGGCCAGCTTCTGCATGATCTGGCTGTCCGACAAGGGCTTGGCGCGGTTCTCTTCGGCCACCATCTGGCGGATGAATGTCTGCACCGCCGTGGCCGACGTCGCGTCGCCGCCATCCGTGGACACGCCTGCCCCGAAGAAGCGCTTGAGTTCCAGCGTGCCGAACGGAGTGAGCATGTACTTCTGCGTTGTGGCCCGTGAAATCGTGGATTCGTGCAGGCCCAGTTCGCCCGCGATGTCTTTCAGGATCAGCGGACGCATGGCCGATGGCCCTTGGCTGAAGAACGCGGTCTGGCGTTCCACGATGGCCTGGGCGACTCGCAGGATCGTGTCAAAGCGCTGCTCGACATTGCGGATCATCCATTTGGCTTGCTGCAACTGGGTCTGGAGGCCCGCGTGCGCGGATTCCTTCTGGTTGCCCAGCATCTGCGCATACAGGCCGTTGATCTGCAAGCGGGGCACGGCGGCGCTATTCAGCGTGACCTGCCAACCGCGCCGCGTCTTGCGCACGATGACATCCGGCACGGCGTAATCGGCCGCCGGCACGGTCCAGGCGCGGCCCGGCCGAGGCTCCAGCCGCAGGATCAGCGAATGGGCGGTGCGGAAGGTTGCCTCGTCGCAACCCACGGCGGCGCACAGGCGGGCGGCGTTGCCAGTGGCGAGCATGGGCAGATGGCTTGCACAGATTTCGCGCGCGCAGGCCAGCACGGCAGGGTCGGCGGCTTCGGGCAGACGGGTCAGGTCGGGATGGCGCAATTGCAACACCAGGCAGTCGGCCATGTCGCGCGCGCCGATGCCGGGCGGGTCGAACGATTGCAGCAGCGACAGCGCGGCGCGCAGTTCGTCCAGGTCAGGCTCCATTTCGGCGGGCAGCCAGGAAAGGATTTCTTCCAGCGGCGAGCCCAGGTAGCCGTTTTCATCCAGTTCGTCGATGAGCAGCGCGGCCAGCGCTGCATCGCGCGGCGCGGCGCGCGTCAGCATCAGCTGACCCAGCAGGTGCTCGCGCAGCGTGTCCGGACGCGCCGCCTCGGGCAGCCCGGAATCGTCATCCGAATACACGCCGCCCGAGCCCGGCATTTCTTCCACGGGGGAATCGCGTTCCACCGCGGGCGCGTCGTCCTCGACGGAGGATTCGCGTTCGGATTCCGCCTGCGCCTCGGCGGCCGGAGTGTCGTCTTCGCGCTCCAGCAAGGGGTTGTCCGCGAGCACTTGCGAGATCTCGGCCTCAAGGTCGAGCGTGGACAACTGCAACAATCGTATCGATTGCTGCAATTGAGGGGTCAGCGTCAGGTGCTGGCCAGGTCGCAGTTCTAAAATTGGACGGGTCATAGGTACAATATTTTGCATGATGAATCTGACTTCGCCCGCAAGCGTTCGCCAGGACAGCCGACTTATCGGCCAGACCCTGCTCAAACTGGCGCTACCCCGTATCGTTGTGCGCGCGATAGTCATCGCCGTCGCCGTCGTCCTTTGGTATCTGATCGCCTCGTGGATACTGGATTTCGGCAAACGCATGAACTACGACTTCCTGCATACGCTGGGCCAACCGACCCAGGACATGGCGCAGAAGGTCAATCCCTATATCTGGTGGGTGGTTGCCGGCATCTGGACGTTGATCGTCTTCTTTTCCGTACGCGCCTGGTTTTCCGCCAGCCTTGCAGCAGGCGCCGCCACGCCGGTAAGCACGGACGTGCTGGCCGATCTGGCGCCGAACCTGTCGGAAGAATCGCTGGGCGTGCTGCGCTGGACCTGGGGCGATCGCCAAGAGCCCTTCACTGTAGGCGACTTGCGCCGCGCACTGTATGAAATTCGCCACAATCGCAGCGGCAAGATCGCGATGGTGGCCGAACAGGCACACATTCTGGAAGGCACCGCCACGCTCCCGGGGCGCGACCCGCGCGACGATGGCCGCCGCGCCCCGCGCAGCGAAGTCCGGGGAGAAACCCGGAACGATCGTTACGTCGAACCGCGTATCGGTCCCGCGCGCTGAAGCGACCCCCCGCTCTTCTACACCTCATCAGGCCGCCGACAGGCGGCCTTTCTGTTTCAGTCCTGCGCCAGCTCGGCCCTCTATACTGGCCCGTCCAGGCTCGCGCAACCGCGGGCCGCGCATACAACCATGGCAAAACGACATAACGGCAGCCGAGACCTGCCGAGCGCGGCCGGCCCCTGGAGTGAAAACCATGTTCCGCACCCCCATCCGGTATGCCGCCGGTTTGCTCGTGGCCTGCACGGCCGCCTTCGCCGCCACCCCCGCCTTGGCTGACTGGCCCGACAAACCCATCACGTTTGTCGCTCCGTTCAGCGCGGGAGGCGCCAATGACCTGGTCGCCCGCATCATCGCCAAGGCAGTGGGCACGACGCTGAAACAGTCGGTCATCGTGGAAAACCGTCCGGGCGCAGGCGGCGTCGTAGGCGCCGCGCACGTCGCTCGCAGCGCGGCGGACGGCTACACCTATCTGGTCGGCAGCAACGGCACCGTGACCAACAGCCTGATCCGCTCGGACCAGCCCTATAAAGACGAAGAGCTGACGCCCGTGGCGCTGCTGACCATCACCCCGTCAGTCATCGTGGCCAATCCGTCCAACCCGGCCAAGGACCTGAAGGATTTCGTCCAGCGCGCCAAACAGGCCAAGACCGATCGCATCACCTTTTCGACGGCCGGCAATGGCAGCACGCCGCATTTCGTTGCCGAGATGGTCAAGGAAGCGACGGGGCTGCCTGTCGAACCCATCGCCTACAAGAGCGGCTCGGAGGGCGTGACCGCCGTGATCGGCGACCAGGTCGACGCCACCTCCGAGGCCAGCATCGTCACCTTGCCGCTGATCCAGAGCGGCAAGCTCAAGGCCTTGGCCACTACCTGGGACAAACGCATGGCCAGCGCGCCTGACATCCCGACCACCGCCGAGGAAGGCTTCCCGGCGATCCGCATCGGGCACTGGGCGGGGCTGTATGCGCCTGCAGGCACCCCCGCCGACGTGCTGGACAAAATGAACGCAGCCGTCGAGCAGTCTTTGCAGACCAAGGAAGTGCAGGACGCGCTGCGCCAAAGCAGCATCGAACCGGGCGGCGGCTCGCGTGCCAGCTTCGTGGAATTCGCAGCCAGCGAACGCGAACGACTGGGCAAAATCGTGAAAACGGGCCACATGCAGACGCAATAATCGCGCGGTGTTGGGTCGGGCCTGTACCGGCCCGCCCCGATTTCCAAAGCGGGCGCAGCCAAGCTCCGCCCCCGTTTTTTCCACCGTTTTTGTTTGCGCTTGTAGAAAAAATATGTTTGACTAGCACCCTATGGCCGCTCACCGCACCCTCCCCGCGATTGCCACCGGACGCTTTGCCGCTCCGGTCGCCGGCCTGCGCGCTCGTTCCTCTTTCGTTGCCGCGCTATCGCTATACCTACCGATCGGTTGCCGGGCCTAGTGTCCCCGTGGTAGCTCGGCAGCCACGTTTGCCACACGCGATTTCCCCCTTTTATTTGTGAATCCTGCCGGTTAATCACGGCAACCCCTGGCGCAAGACCGTCATCCGGTCGCAAGCGCAGTCGAGCCCCAGTGCTCACGGGATTCAAAAGAAACCGATCGAGGTGTAGTTATGATGCTTGCCAACCCCGCCACCAAATACGTCCCCTTCGCGCCGTTCACCCGCGACTTCTCCGAACGCACCTGGCCCAGCCGCCGCATCACCAAGGCGCCGATCTGGATGAGCACCGACTTGCGCGACGGCAACCAGGCCTTGATCGAACCGATGAGCGTCGAGCGCAAGCTCCGCTTCTTCGAGCAGTTGGTGAAGATCGGCTTCAAGGAAATCGAAGTGGGTTTCCCGTCGGCCTCGCAGACCGACTTCGATTTCGTGCGCAAGCTGATCGATGAAAAGCGCATCCCCGACGACGTCACCATCATCGTGCTGACCCAGTCGCGCGAAGACCTGATCAGCCGCACGGTCGAAGCCGCTGCCGGCGCCAAGCAGGCCATCGTCCACATGTACAACGCCTGCGCGCCGGCCTTCCGCAAGGTCGTGTTCAACATGTCCAAGGACGAGATCAAGGGCATCGCGACCACGGGCACGCGCCTCATCAAGCAATACACCTCGCAGCGCCCCGAAACGAAATGGAGCTACGAGTATTCGCCCGAAGTCTTCAGCACCACCGAACCCGAATTCGCATTGGAAGTTTCCAACGCCGTGGCTGACGTCTGGCAGCCCACGCCCGATCACAAAATGGTGTTGAACCTCCCCGCCACGATCGAGGCGACCAGCCCCAACCTGTACGCCGACCAGATCGAATGGATGCACAAGAACCTGGCGCGCCGCGACAGCATCGTCTTGAGCGTGCATCCGCACAATGACCGCGGCACTGCCGTGGCCGCCGCCGAATTCGCCGTGATGGCGGGCGCTGACCGCATCGAAGGCTGCCTCTTCGGCAGCGGCGAGCGCACCGGCAACGTCGACCTCGTCACGCTTGCGTTGAACCTGTACACGCAAGGCGTGCATCCCGGCCTGGACTTCTCCGACATCGACGAAGTGCGCCGCTGCGCGGAATACTGCAACCAGTTGCCGGTGCACCCGCGTCATCCGTATGCGGGTGACCTGGTCTTCACGGCATTCTCGGGTTCGCACCAGGACGCCATCAAGAAGGGCTTCGCGCTGCAACAGGCCGACGCCGTTTGGGAAGTTCCGTATTTGCCGATCGATCCGGCCGACCTGGGCCGCAGCTACGACGCCGTGATCCGCGTGAACAGCCAATCGGGCAAGGGCGGCGTGTCGTACCTGCTTGAGCAGGAACACGGTCTGGTCTTGCCGCGCCGCCTGCAAATCGAATTCAGCCGCGCCATCCAGCGCGTGACGGACGAGACGGGCAGCGAAGTGACCGCCGACGACGTGCACACGATCTTCAACCGCGAATACCTCGAACAGAAGTCGCCGTGGAAGCTGATCCGCCACCGCATCGACGGCAACCCGTCGGCCGGCGAAGGCCAGCATTTCAGCATCGAAGCCGAACTCGAATACAACGGCGAACGCCGTATCGTGACGGGCAAGGGTGACGGCGCCATCTCGGCCTTCGTGGCCGCGCTGGACGTGCCGGTCCGCATCATGGACTACCACGAGCACGCCATCGGCACCGGCACCGACACGCGCGCCGCCTCTTACGTCGAGCTGCGCGTCGGTGAGTCCAGCACAGGCTTTGGCGTCGGCATCGACCGCGACATCGTGACCGCCTCGTTCCAGGCCGTGCTGAGCGCCGTGAACCGCCACATCAACGCGGGCGCCGTGGCGTCCGCGGAACAGGAAGCCGCCGAGACCGCGTGATCCGCGCTCGCCACCTGAACTGAACGCCCAAGGCCAGCCCGAAACATGGGTTGGCCCTGACCCAGGAACACACCTCTTCTTGGCGCTACCGGCAAAAAAAAGCCCGCCTTATCGGCGGGCTTTCTGCTTTCCGGCTTCGGTAGTCAGCGTCGGCGTTCGGCTTTCAGCCGCCAGCCGCGCATCACGTTCACCCTCGCGGCCACATGTCGGACGCGCCGATGTCGGGCGCATTGGCCGCAAGCAGCTGCTCGTGGATCCACGCGCCGATCGCCAGGGTGCGATAGTCGTCATAGCGCTGACCGATCAGTTGCAGCCCCACGGGCAGGCCTTGCGGGCCGGTCGCGAAAGGCAGGTTCAGGCAGGGCAGGCCGAACAGCGTCCAGGGCCGCGAGAACTGCGGGTCGCCCGTGCCCAGGTCGGCGAAGGGCGCCTCACCGGCGGCGCTGGGCGCCAGCACCACGTCGTAGTCATCAAACCAGCTGTTCACGCGGGCACGCGACTCTTCGGCGCGGGCCAGATTCCTGATATGTTCCTCGGCCGTGATCTGCGCGCCGGCTTCCAGCACGGCCTGGATTTTCGGACTGAGCTGGCCAGCATGTTGCAGACGCTCGTAGGCCAGCGACTGCGACGCTTCGTACGCCATGATGTCGGCGTGCAACTGCACCAGCATGCAATCCTGGGACGGCAGCGGCACTTCCTTTACGACGGCCCCCGCGCGCGACAGCGTGGCCGCAGCCTGCGCGAACGCTTCTTTCGTCTCGGCCTGCGCGTGCCGCCATTGCAGCGTGCGGCACATGCCCACGCGCGGCTTGGCGTCGTAGGACAGATTCTGCATGCGCGCATCGCGCATCATCACCGAGGCAAACAACGCCACATCAGGCACCGACCGTGCAAAGCCGCCGACAGTGTCCAGCGACTCGGCCAGGCTTTTCACGCCGGCGCGGGGAATGGCCCCGAACGTAGGCTTGAAGCCGACGATGCCGCAGTAGGACGCAGGACGGATGATCGACCCCGCCGTTTGCGAGCCCAGCGCGAAGGGCACCATGTCGTCGGCGACGGCGGCGGCGGACCCGCTGGACGAGCCGCCCGGCGTGTAGGCTTCGTTGCGCGGGTTACGCGTGGGGCCGGCCTGGTAGGTGGCGAATTCGGTGGTGACGGTCTTGCCCACCACGATGGCCCCCGCGCCACGGCAAAGCGCCACGGCCGCGGCGTCCAGGCCGGGGCGATGGCGTTCGTAGATGGGTGACCCGTAGCGGGTGGGCAGGTCGACGGTGTCGAACAGGTCTTTGACGCCGATCGGCAGACCGTGCAGCGGGCCTTGCAACGGGCCATCGTCCAGCACCTGGGCAACGTCCAGCGCCGCCTGCTTTTGCAGCGCGGTCCAGGCATGGATGGTGTTCTCGCGCTGCTCGATGCGCGCAAAACAGGCACGCACCAGTTGCACCGCGGTTAACTCGCGCCGTTGCAGCTTGCGCGCGGCTTGAACCGCGCCAAGGCTGTTTAAGGCAGTAGACATTTTCCTTTCCTCTTTACCGGCGCCGCGCAAGGCGCGGCAGCTGATTACGCACCCGGTCCCCTTGACCGAGGGGTCTGTCCTTTGCGATCCCGGCGCCAGGGCGACGGGGTGGCGAGCGAACCGATCCCAGCCATTGTGCGCACCGCGTCAATTAGGAAAAACACCAGAAACACCGTGTTTTCCAGGGTAGAACGACTGCGTCGCGCCTTGGCTTTATGTTGTTGCGTTCACGTCAGCATAGCGCAAACCCGTGCAACACAAAGGTCATATTTGTCTTGTAAGATGAAAACGTTTTCAGCAAATCGACAATCGACCTCGGTATGGCTACGCGCCCGTCGCCCCGCTTTTCCATCATTGAAGTGGCCCGCAAGGCTGGCGTATCGCCGGCGACGGTTTCGCGCGCGTTCAACCAGCCTGAAATCGTGCATCCGGACACCTTGGCGCACATCCGCAACGTGGCCAAGCGCGCGGGGTTCAGGCCCAATCGTGTGGGCCGCAGCCTGCGTTCGGGCAGCACCCGCACCATCGGCCTGATCCTGCCCACGCTGTCCAATCCGGTGTTTGCCGAGTGCTTCGAAGGCGCCGAGCGCCGCGCGCGCGAATCGGGCTACAGCGTCATGCTGACCGCCACCGGCTACGACCCGGCCGTTGAGTCCGCCGCCGTGCAGGGCCTGATCGATCATCAAGTGGATGGCCTGATCCTGACCGTGGCCGACGTCAACAAAAGCGCCACGCTGGACGACCTGGACAGCGCCGGCATGCCCTACGTGCTGGTCTACAACGAGTCCGCGACGCACCCATTCGCGTCCGTGGACAACCGCGCCGCGGCCAGCGACATGGTCGCCCACCTGGCCGCGCTGGGGCATCGCCGCATCGCACTGGTGACGGGCCCGTTGACCGCGTCGGACCGCGCCAGGCGCCGCCTGAGCGGCGCGCGCGCCTGCGCCAAGAAGCTGGGCCTGGACACCGTGCAGCACATCGCGATGAGCTCGCACACGGGCAGCGACGCCGACGTACTCAAGGCCGCCTTGCGCGGCAAACAGGCGCCTACCGCGTTGTTCTGCTCAAACGACTTGCTCGCCACCGCCGTCATCGCCGACCTGGTGGCGCTGGGCTTGCGCGTGCCTTCCGATATTTCGGTATGCGGTTTTGACGGCATGCGCTTTGGCGCATTGCTGACGCCGCCGCTGACGACGGTGGCGCAACCCAGCGACGGCATCGGACAGACGGCGTGCTCGAACCTGCTGGCGCAGATCCATGGCCAGCCCGCCCAATCGAATCGCCTGCCGCATTGCATCGTGGTGGGCGGCACCGCGGCCTCGGTACGCCGCTGAACCTTTCCATTCCGACATACGCACGCATCATGCTTATTGCCCAAATCACCGACCTGCACATGCGCACCCCGGGCGACAAGGCCTACGGTGTCATCGACCCGGCCGCCTTCCTGGCGCCGGCCGTGCTCGCGCTGAACGCGCTGACGCCCCGGCCCGACTGCGTGCTGATCACGGGCGACCTCACCGACCTGGGGCGCCCGCATGAATACCAGGTGCTGCGCGAGCATCTGCAAGCACTGGAGATTCCCTATTTCCTGCTGCCGGGCAATCACGACGACCGCACCCAATTGCGCGCCGCTTTTCCCGACCACACCTACTTGCAGGGCGCCGGCCCCTTCATCCAGTACGCCATCGAGACCTATCCGCTGCGCCTGCTGGCGCTGGACACGGTGGTGCCGATGAAAAGCCACGGCGAACTGTGCCAGGACCGGCTCGATTGGCTGGCCGCGCGCCTGGCCGAACAGCCCGACCGGCCCACGTTGGTGCTGATGCACCATCCGCCGTTCCTGACCGGCATCGAACACATGGACGCCATCGGCCTGCTGGCCGGCGCGCCGGAACTGGAACGCATCGTGTCGCGCTTTCCGAATGTGGAGCGCGTGCTGTGCGGCCATCTGCACCGCACCATCTTCCAGCGTTTTGGCGGCACGATCGCATCCACCTGTCCCGGCACCGCACACCAATTGGCGCTTGAACTGGGACCGCGCCCGACGCTGCAATACATCATGGAACCGCCCGGCTACCAGCTGCATTGGTGGCAAGGCGCGAGCCTGGTCACGCATCACGCGGTGCTGGGGGATTACCCGGGTCCTTATCCGTTTGCATGAACGCGGCGCGAGGGTTGCGCCGCTGAGTTTGAGGCCGTCAGGCTTGCCACGAATCCGTCATGTTTGCGCTGCACAATGAAAAGGTTTTCATAACAGGCAACAATGCGGATCTAACAATTAGATCGTCGAGACAGCATGTCATCCATCGTCCTGGATAACCTCACCAAACAGTACGGCAGCGCCGCCGCCATCCACGGCGTGAGCTTCACGGTGCCTGCCGGCAGCTTCACGGTTCTGCTGGGCCCGTCGGGCTGCGGCAAGTCGACCACCTTGCGCATGATCGCCGGCCTGGATACGCCAACGTCCGGCACCATACGCATCGGCGAGCGCGACGTCACGCAGTTGCCGCCGGCCAAGCGCCGCATCTCCATGGTGTTTCAGTCCTACGCGCTGTTCCCGCACCTGTCGGTGCGCGAGAACATCCTGTTCGGCCTGAAAGTGCGCAAGGAACCCGCGCGCGACTTCGAACGGCGCTTGCAGCGCGTGGCCAGCCTGTTGGGCCTGGGCCATCTGCTGGACCGCAAGCCCTCGCAATTGTCGGGTGGCCAGCAACAGCGCGTGGCGCTGGGGCGCGCGGTGATTTCCGAGGCGCCGGTGTGCCTGATGGACGAGCCGCTGTCCAACCTGGACGCGCAGCTGCGCCACGAAATGCGCCGCGAGATCCGCGCCTTGCAGCAGGACTTGGGCATCACGATGGTCTACGTCACGCACGACCAGACCGAGGCGATGAGCATGGCCGATCAGGTGGTGCTGTTGCGTGGCGGCCAGATCGAACAGCACGACACCCCGGACGGCCTGTATGCGCGGCCGGCCAGCGAATTCGCGGCGCGCTTTATCGGCACGCCGCCCATGAACCTGATCGGGCTGGCCGCCGCGAGCGGCGCGGCCGTCATCGCCGGCACGCAAGGCCCCGTGATCGCGAACGCGCCGGCCGGCGCGGTCAAGCTGGGCGTGCGCCCTGAACACATCCGCATCGATAGCGCCGGCATCCCGGCCATCGTCGAAAGCGTCGAATACTTCGGCGCGGACTCCATCGTGGTGTGCCGCGTTGGCGACACCAGCGGCGTGGCCGTGAGGGTGGGCGGCCATCTGCGCGCCCGCGCCGGCGAGGCCCTGGGCCTGTCGTGGCAAGACGGGCAACAGCATTTCTTTGCCGCCGATTCGGCGGTCATCAACACCGTCGGGCGCTAGTAGCCGCCCATTGCACTGGAAAGGAAACGCACCATGCGACGCATCGTTCTGAAGACCCTGGCCGCCAGCCTGGCCGCCGCTTGCCTGTCCCTGCCTGCTCAGGCGCAAAACAAACCCGTCGAGGTTGAGTTCTATTACCCGGTCGCCGTCGGCGGCCCGATCACCAAGATCGTCGACGACATGGTCGCGGATTTCCAAAAGGAGAATCCCGACATCAAGATCAAGCCGATCTATGCCGGCTCGTATCAGGACTCCATCGCCAAGGCGCTGACGGCGCTCAAGGGCGGCACGCCGCCGCAATTGGCCGTGCTGCTGTCCACCGACATGTTCACGCTGATCGATGAAGACGCCATCGTGCCGATCGATTCGCTGGCCAAGAGCGATGCCGACAAGAAGTGGCTGGGCGGCTTCTATGACGCCTTCATGCAGAACAGCCGCACGGGCGGCCACACCTGGGGCGTGCCGTTCCAGCGTTCGACCATCGTGATGTACTACAACAAGGACCTGTTCAAGGCAGCGGGCCTGGATCCGGAACGCGCGCCGGCCACCTGGGCGGAGCTGGTCGACTACGGCAAGAAGCTGACCCGGCAGGACGCCTCGGGCAACACGACGCAATGGGGCATCGAGATCCCGTCGGGCGGCGCGTTCGCGTACTGGCTGTTCCAGGCGCTGACCACGCCCAACGGCGCCATCCTGATGAACGAAGCCGGCAACGAGGTCTACCTGGACAAGCCGGCAGTGGTGGAAGCCGCGCAGTTCTGGCGCGACCTGTCCGCCAAGCACAAGATCATGCCGACCGGCACCATCGACTGGGGCACCACGCCCAAGGACTTCCTGGAAAAGAAGGCCGCCATGGTCTGGACCACGACCGGCAACCTGACCAACATCCGCAAGAACGCCGACTTCCCGTTCGGCGTGGCGATGATGCCGCAGCAAAAGCGCGGCGGCAGCCCCACGGGCGGCGGCAACTTCTACATCTTCAAGAGCGGCACGCCCGCGCAGCAACAGGCCGCGCTGAAGTTCGCTCAGTGGGTCACCACGCCGGAACGCGCGGCCGACTGGAGCATCGCCACCGGCTACGTGGCCGTGACGCCAGCCGCCTGGCAGACCGAGAAGATGAAGAAGTACGCGCAGGAAGTGCCGGCCGCCGCGGTCGCGCGCGACCAGCTGGAAGTCAGCGTGGCGGAATTTTCCACGCATGAAAACCAGCGCGTCACCAAGACCCTGAACGACGCGCTGCAAGCGGCGCTGACGGGTTCGAAGACGCCGCAGCAGGCGCTGACCGACGCGCAGCGCGAGGCCGATCGCATCCTGCGTCCCTACAAATAAACCGACAAGCACGATGAGCCGCTCTTTACATGCGCTTTATGGCTGGCTGCTTCTGCTGCCAGCCATCGTGCTGCTCGCCGCGTTCACACATTACCCGGCGCTGGCGACGCTTTGGCACAGCTTTTTCTCCACGCCCAAGGGCGCGCGTCCGGCGCGTTTCGTGGGCCTGGAGAACTACGCCGTCATGCGTGACGATCCGGTGTTCTGGCAGTCGCTGTGGAACAACCTGTGGTTTGCGCTGGGCACGATCCCCACGTCGATCGGCATCGCGCTGATCATGGCGCTGTGGGTGAACCGCAATCTGCGCGGCCGTGGCTTTTTACGCATGGCGTACTTCACGCCCACGGTGCTGCCGATGGTGGCGGTGGCCAACATCTGGCTGTTTTTCTACACGCCGCAATACGGCTTGATCGCGCAGGTGATGGGCTGGTTCGGGTCGCCCGGCCCGAACTGGCTGGGCAACCGCGAGACCGCCTTGCCGGCGCTGATGCTCGTGACCGTCTGGAAGGAATCCGGCTTTTTCATGATCTTCTACCTGGCCGCCTTGCAGACGGTGTCGCCGTCGCTGCGCGAGGCCGCCATGCTGGAAGGCGCGTCACGCTGGCAGTATTTCCGCCGCATCCTGTGGCCGCTCCTGATGCCCACCACGTTGTTCGTGCTGATCAATGCGCTGATCAATGCGTTCCGGCTGGTCGATCACGTGGTCGTGATGACGCGCGGCGGGCCGGACAACGCCAGCACCTTGCTGCTGTATTACATCTACCAGGTGGGTTTCAGTTTCTGGGACACGGCTTACGCCGCCACGCTGACCGTCGTGTTGCTGGTGGTACTGGCGCTGACCGCGCTGTTCAAGTTCCGCTGGCTGGATCGCAGGACGCACTATCAATGAAAGACAAGCTAGATACCCTGGGCGCATGGGCGCTTGGCCTGCTGTGGATCCTGCCGCTGGCCTACGCGATGTGGGCGGCATTCCACCCGCCCGCCTACGCCACCCGCTTCGAGCTGTTCGCACCGCTGACGCTGGATAATTTCGCGCGCGCCTGGCAGGCCGCGCCGTTTCCACGTTACTTCCTCAACACCTTCCTGCTGGTCACGATGGTGCTGGCCGCGCAGCTGGTGCTGTCGACGCTGGCGGGTTACGCGTTCGCGCGCTTCGAGTTCCGCGGCCGCGACTTCGTCTTCATGCTGGTGCTGCTACAGCTGATGATCATGCCGGACGTGCTGCTGGTGGAGAACTACCGGTCCATGAGCCAGCTTGGCATCCGCGACACGGTGTTCGCCATCGGCCTGCCGTACTTCGCTTCCGCCTTCGGCATCTTCCTGTTGCGCCAGACGTTCAAGACGGTGCCGCGCGAGCTGGAAGAGGCCGCGCGCATGGAAGGCGCCAGCGCGATGCAGATTCTCTGGAAGGTGTATGTGCCGCTGGCCAAGCCGATCTACGTGGCCTACGGGCTGGTGTCGGTCAGCCACCACTGGAACAACTTCCTGTGGCCGCTGATCATCACCAACTCGGTCGAATCCCGGCCGCTGACGGTGGGCTTGCAGGTGTTCTCGTCCACGGACCAGGGCATCGACTGGTCGGTCATCACCGCCGCGACGCTGATGTCGGCCGCGCCCCTGCTGATTGCATTCCTGCTGTTCCAGCGGCAATTCGTGCAATCGTTCATGCGGGCGGGCATCCGGTAGTTCCGGACGCGTGCCGGCAAGAAAAATCCCCGCCTTGGCGGGGATTTTTACGTTTGCCAAGCCCGCGCCGTCAGTAGCCGACGGTCAGGCCCGGCAGGTCGACGGTGATGCGCGGGCGTTCCAGCGCCAGCGCCAGATGCTCGGCGAATTCGCGGGCTTCCTTGGTGTCGGTGGACAGGGTGTCGTAGCCCAGCGCGTCGGCCACGCCCAGCACCTTGTCCAGCAACAGCACTTTGCCGCTGGGCCGCAGGGGTTCGCAGCCCAGGGTTTCCCAGGCGCCGTCGAACCAGTCGCGCGCGTCGCTCTGGCGCTGCGGGGACGGCTCGACCGTCGCGCTCAGGTCCAGCGACTGGCGGGTGTTGAAAACAATGGTGATGTCGCTGCGCATAAAGAATTCCTTGAATGGGCGTCAGGCGGCAAGGGTAGGCAAAAATCGCCGGTCAGATTGTCCGTCCGGCGACATTGCTTACCACCCGCGCGAGGCTTCCCAGGTGACTTCGACGCCGGCAGCCTGCGATTGCCGCAACATGTCCAGCAGGGGGAAAGCGCGTTCCTTCAGGCCAACCGCGCGCGCCATGGCGGATCGGGGCGCCTTGTCTTCGTCGTCGTCGTCATCTTCCGGATGCTCGGCGATCTGGATCGCGTGTTCGATGCCGCTGATGGCGGGGGCCAGTTGCTCGACCGTGAAAACGCCGCGCTCGGGAATCTTGTCGCCAACAGGCTTGCCCGCCGCTTGCAGGATGGGGCCGGCGTGGTCGGACAGCATCAGGACTTCGGCCACAACCTTGGAGTGAAAGGTAATCAGCATATTGTCGTCTCCCTCAATGAATACGTTACGTACACTACCGCAACGCCCCCTTGATGCCAACTGGCGCCTCCGGGCACGCCAGCGTGACGCGTCGCCGGGCGCGTGCCTCGCCGCCTAGGCATTTGATTTTGTTGACAGTTCTGCCGCCAACCCGAACGCTTGACGGACGGTTTCGGCCCTCAGGGCCGCCGGTTGGGCTGCCAAATCAACTATCATTCCGGATGATTCCCGTGACACCGCCGGCCCGGACACCGTCCGTTTGATCGCCGCCTTGGTCACTCACCCAGAACTACTTCAGACGCCCATGCTCCCCGAGCAACAAAAACAGCTTATCTCCCTGATCCAGGCCGCCGTCGCGCAGAGCCTTCCCGACGCCCAGGCCAACGTGCTGCTGGAGCGCCCCAAGGTCGCCGCCCACGGCGACGTCGCCACCAACGTGGCCATGCAGCTGGCCAAGCCGGCCCGCCGCAACCCGCGCGAACTCGCCCAAGCCATCGTGGACGCGTTGATGGCCGCCCCCGGCGCCCGTGATCTGGTCGACAGCGCTGAAATCGCCGGCCCCGGCTTCATCAACCTGCGCATCACCGCCGCCGCCCGCCAGGCCGTCATCGCCGCCGTCGCAGAGCAGGGCGCAAGCTATGGCCGCGCCCCCCGCAGCGGTGAAAAGATCCTGGTTGAATTCGTGTCGGCCAACCCCACCGGCCCGCTGCACGTGGGCCACGCCCGCCAGGCCGCGCTGGGCGACGCCCTCTGCCGCCTGTATGACGCCATCGGCTGGGACGTTACCCGCGAGTTCTATTACAACGACGCCGGCAACCAGATCCACAATCTGGCCATCAGCGTGCAGGCGCG
Source organism: Achromobacter piechaudii NBRC 102461 (assembly GCF_001571245.1). Lineage (GTDB taxonomy): Bacteria > Pseudomonadota > Gammaproteobacteria > Burkholderiales > Burkholderiaceae_B > Achromobacter > Achromobacter piechaudii. Next base: position 192,079 of record NZ_BCTK01000012.1, read on the forward strand.
CGCCCGTGGGCTGACGACCGAGTCGCCCGACTGGCCGGCCGACGGCTACAAGGGCGACTACATCGCCGACATCGCGCGCGACTTCCAGGACGGCAAGACCATCCAGCCGTCCGACGGCGAACCCGTCACCGCCACCGGCAACATCGACAACCTGGACGACATCCGCGTCTTCGCCGTGGCCTATCTGCGCCGCGAACAAGACCTGGACCTGCAAGCGTTCGGTCTGGCCTTCGACAACTACTACCTGGAAAGCTCGCTGTACACGTCGGGCCGGGTCGAAGCCACCGTCAACGCGCTGATCGCCGGCGGCCATACCTATGAAGAGGGCGGCGCGCTGTGGTTGCGCACCACCGAACTGGGCACGGGCGACGACAAAGACCGCGTCATGCGCAAGAGCGAAGGCGGCTACACCTATTTCGTGCCGGACGTGGCCTACCACAAGGCCAAATGGGAACGCGGCTTTCACCGCGCCGTGAACATCCAGGGCAGCGACCACCACGGCACCGTGGCCCGCGTGCGCGCCGGCCTGCAAGCGCTGGGAGAGGGCATCCCGAAGGATTACCCGTCTTACGTGCTGCACAAGATGGTCAAGGTGATGCGCGGCGGCGAAGAGGTCAAGATCTCCAAGCGCGCCGGCAGCTACGTCACCATGCGCGACCTGATCGACTGGGTGGGCCGCGACGCCGTGCGCTACTTCCTGATCCAGCGCCGCGCCGACACCGAATTCGTGTTTGACGTGGACCTGGCCTTGTCGAAAAGCGACGAGAACCCGGTCTATTACATCCAGTACGCCCACGCTCGCATCAGCACGATGATCAACAACGCCGGCATGCCCGCCGCCGACGTGGCTGCCGCCGATACGTCCCTGCTGACCGCGCCGTCCGAATTCGCCCTGATGCAACGCCTGGCCGAATTCCCCAACGTGGTGGCGCTGGCCGCGCAGGATCTGTCGCCGCACCACATCGCGTTCTGGCTGCGCGATTGCGCATCGGACTTCCACGCCTGGTACGCGGCTGAACGCGTGCTGGTCGACGACGTCGCCCTGAAACTGGCCCGTCTGCGGCTGGCCGCAACCACGCGTCAGGTCCTGGCCAACGGCCTGGAGCTGATGGGCGTGTCCGCGCCCGAGCGGATGTAACATCGGTTCATGGCAACCAAGCGAAAAACCACCCGCCGTTCCTCAGGCGAAAGCGGCAGCACCCTTTACGGGGCGCTCGCCGGCCTGCTCATCGGTCTGATCGTGGCCGCCGTCGTGGCCTTCTACGTCACCAAGGCCCCCGTACCCTTCGTGGACCGGGCCAGCCGCCAGGGCGACACGGGCAAGCTGCCCGACCCGCGCCAGGCGCCGGATCCGAACGCGGGCCTGTATGGCCGCGACGGCGCGGCAGGAGCCCCACCCACTGGTCCCACCGCCACCGCGCCCGCTCCCTTGCCGGGCGCTGGCACCGGCGCAGCGTCCAAGCCGGATGAAACGCCGTCCCGCCTGGACGACCTGGGCGCGTTGATCGCCACGCTGCCGTCCACCGCCAAACCGCAGGCGACGGCACCGGCGCCGGCCGCCGTCGCGTCCAATCAAGCACCGAGCCCGGCGCCCACGCCTCTGTCCAAGCCCGCGCCCGCGCCGACCGCCAAGGCCGCCGCCCCCGCAGCAACCGGCACGTACTATCTGCAAGCCGGCGCGTTCCGAGGCGAGAACGATGCGGAATCGCTCAAGGCCCGCATCATTCTTCTGGGTCTGCCGGTCGCCGTGCAAAAGGCCGAAGTGAATGGCAAGCCGCTGAACCGCGTGCGCGTCGGCCCGTTCGCGCGGCTGGACGATATGAACCGGGCGCGCGGCCGCCTGGGTGAAAACAAGATCGAAACCGCCGTGGTGCGCCAGTAGGCCGCTCCGGCGCTATTTTTTGCATTGAACTAATCCGGCCCCGGGCCTGTCTGTAACTTTTTACTCAGGAACCTCTCATCCATGTTGTCCCCCAAGATCCTTCGCATCATGGCCGCGGCCGCGTTGACCGCCTCCACGTTCTTCAGTCCGGTCAGCCAGGCTCAAGGCTCGCAAGCCTATGTGGCCATCAACCCGCCGCTGCCCTCTGATACTCCGGGCAAAGTGGAAGTGCTGGAATTCTTCGCCTACACCTGCCCGCACTGCGCCGCCATGGAACCCATGGTTGAAACCTGGGCCAAGACCGCCCCGTCCGACGTGGTGCTCAAGCAGGTTCCCATCGCCTTCAACGCCGGCATGAAGCCGCTGCAGCAGGTCTATTACACGTTCATGGCCCTGGAACGCCCCGACCTGCACGCCAAGTTCTTCACCGCCATCCACGGTGAAAACAAGCGCCTGTTCGACAAGAAGTCGATGGGCGAGTGGGCCGCCACGCAAGGCGTGGACCGCGCCAAGTTCGATTCCATCTTCGACTCGTTCAGCGTGCAGACCCAAGTGCAGCGCGCCACGCAGTTGGCCGACGCCTACCGCATCGAAGGCACCCCGTCGTTTGCCGTGGGTGGCAAGTTCATGACCTCGCCGGTCATGGCGGGCAACAGCTACGAAGGCGCCATCAAGGAAATCGACGTCCTGATCCCGATGGCACGCAACAAGTAATTCTTTTCGCACACGCGAACCAGACGCCCCGGCCGCATGGCCGGGGCGTTTTCTTTTGAGGAATCGCTGAGAAAGTCTTCCATCCTTTTGAACTCGCGGCGCTACACTTTTGCCACGAGAATTCGCCGCAACGACGGCATCAAAAAGGGTGGAAGACAAATGAAGCAGCAATTCCTGCGCAAGCGCGCGGCATTGGCGCTGGGCCTGAGCCTGGCTTTTGCGGCCAGCGCCGCGCATGCCAGCACGGCGGACGGCGTCAAGATCGGCGTCCTCACGGACATGGCGGGCGTGACCGCCGACGCCACTGGCAAGGGCTCGGTGGAAGCCGCCCGACTGGCCATCGAAGAGGTGGGCGGCAGCGTGTTGGGCAAGCCGATCTCGCTGGTCTCGGGCGACCATCAACACCGCCCCGATATCGGCAGCAGCATGGTCCGCAAGTGGTACGACACCGACGGCGTGGACGTGGTGGTGGACGTGCCCAATTCCTCGGTCGCGCTGGCGGTGCAGGGCATTGCGCGCGAAAAGAAAAAGCTGGTGCTGTTCTCCAGCCCCGGCACCACCGCGTTGTCGCAGGCGCAATGCTCGCCCTATGGCGTGCAGTGGACCTACACCACCTATGCCTTGTCGCGCGGCACCGCAACCGCCGTGGTCAACGAAGGCAACAAGCGCTGGTTCATCCTGGCCTCGGACTACGCGTTCGGCAAGCAGTTGGCGGCCGACACCGAGGCGGTCGTCAAGGCCAGCGGCGGCGAAGACGTCGGCACCGTCTTTCACCCGCTCAACGCCTCCGACTTCGCGTCTTTCCTGCTTCAGGCGCAGGGCTCGAAAGCGCAGATCATTGCCATCGCCAACGCGGGCGGCGACACCATTTCGGCCATCAAGCAGGCGGCGGAATTCGGCATCGGCGGCGCGCAGCAGCTGGCGGCCATGCTGCTGCTGATCACCGACGTGCACAGCCTGGGCTTGCAGGCGGCGCAAAAGACCTACCTGACCGTGCCCTCGTATTGGGACATGAATGACGGCACGCGCGCCTTCACCAAGAAGTTCGAGGCCCGCGTCGGCCGTCCGCCGACCTTCCTGCAAGCAGGCGTGTACAGCTCGGTGCGTCACTACCTGCAAGCCGTGAAGGCGGCCGGCACGGCGGACGCCGACGCGGTGATGGCCAAGATGAAAGCGCTACCCATCGATGACCCGTTCAGCATGAATGCCCACATCCGCGAAGACGGCCTGGTGGTGCGCGACATGATGCTGGCGCAGGTCAAGACGCCCGCGCAATCCAAGGCGCCCTGGGACTACTACAACATCGTGCGCAGCATCCCCGGCGACACGCTCGCGTGGCCGCTGTCGGACAGCCAATGCCCGCTGGTCAAGCGATGACCCCGTCCCCCGCCCAAACCGTCACGCTGGCCGATTTCGGCAGCTTCTATGCGGGCGGCAGACCGGTGCGCATCGCTGGCCTGCCGCAGCGCGACATCGCGTTCACCAAGAGCGCGTCGCTCGCCTACGACCCCAATGGCCTGTACCACTTTGAACAGGCCTATGTGCAGTACTTCATCCCGGCGCGCCTCGCGCATCCGCTTCCGATCGTGCTGCTGCATGGCGGCGGCATGACGGGTGCGATGTGGGAACAGACGCCTGACGGACGCGCTGGCTGGATGCAGCATTTCCTGCGCCAGGGTCATGCGGTGTATGTGGTGGACAACGTCGAACGTGGACGCGCTGGATGGGCGCCTTTCGAACAGGTCTGGCCGGAACCGCCCATCATCCGCACGGCAGAGGAAAGCTGGTCGCTGTTTCGCATGGGCCGCGCCGAAGACTTCAACACGCGCCGCGCATTCGCCGGGCTGCGCTTTCCGGTTGGGGCGTTCGACGATTTCATCCGGCACGCGGTGCCACGCTGGTTGGGCAATAACGATGCAGCGCTGCATGGTTTCTGCGCGGCGCTGGATCGCATCGGCCCCTGCCTGGTGGTGGCGCACAGCCATGGCGGCGAGGTCGCCTATCGAGCCCTGCATGCGCGGCCCGATCTGGTGCGCGGTGTGATCGGCATCGAACCTTCGGGTTTCTCTGCCGAGGTCTCGACAGCCGCCGTGGCGAATAAGCCGTTCCTGTTCGTCTACGGCGACTTCCTGGACGCCACGCCGTTGTGGCAGCGCCTTGTCGCCAGCGGCCGGGAGTATGCCGATGCCCTGGCGCGCCACGGCGCCAGGGTCGACACGTGGCGGCTGGCGGACATGGGCATCGCGGGCAATTCACACATGCCGATGATGGACGACAACAGCGACGAGATTGCCCAGCGCATCGGCGCGTGGATCCGCGAGGCGGCGACCGGGCAATAGGGCGGCCGTCGCCGCAAGGGCGACGGCGTGGGCGGCTGTTATTCGCCGGCCGCCGCCGCTTTCTCCAGCGCCTGGGTCAGGTCCGCGATGATGTCTTCGGGCGCTTCCAGGCCGATGTGCAAACGCACCAGCGCGTTGTCGCCTTCGCCCCAATAGCGGTGTTTGGACAGGTCCTTGGGCGAGACCAGCTGCACCAGGCTTTCGTAGCCGCCCCACGAAAAGCCGATGCCGAACAAGGTCAGCGCGTCCACGAACACGCGCGCCGCCTTGGGCGACAGGCGCAGCTCGACAGACAGCATGCCGTTGGAGCCCGTGCAATCGCGCTGCCACAACGCATGGCCCGGATCTTCCGGCAGGGCAGGATGGAACAGGCGCACTGTTTCGGGGCGGCTCTTGAAGAATTCGCATACCTGCAACGCGTGCCGCGCGTGCTGCGCCATGCGGATCGGCATGGTGCGCACGCCACGCAGCGCCAGCCAGACATCGTCGGCGCTGACGGAATAGCCCATCGCGTACTGCGTGCGGTTCAGCTTCTTGGCGATGGCTGCGTCGTTCGTCACGACCGCGCCCAGCATCAGGTCGGAGTGCCCGCCCACATACTTCGTGCCGGCAATGACCGAGACCTGCGCCCCCAGCGTCAGCGGCCGATAGATATACCCGGAGCCCCAGGTGTTGTCGGTGGCCAGCACCAGATCGTGGCGTTGGGCGAAGGCGGCCATCGCGCCCATGTCCAGCATTTCGAACAGCAGCGAACCGGGCGATTCCACATACAGCAGCTTGGTATTGGGCCGCACCAACGCGTCCAGGTCGTCATCGGCCGCGAAGTAGGTGATCTCGATGTTCATGCGCTTGAGCACCGCGTCGTCCAGCTCGCGCATCGGGCCGTATACGCAATCGGAGATCAGCGCGTGATCGCCCGCCGAACACAGCGCCATCATGACCATGGTCATCGCGGACAGGCCCGACGAAGCCAGGTAGCAATGCGTGCCGCCTTCCAGCTGCGTGAAGACCTGTTCCAGGGCGGCGTGCGTATCCATGCCCATGCGGCCGTAGGTGGTGGCGCGGCCGCCTTCGGCCTTGCTGCGCTGCGCCTGCTCCAGGGCGGCCAGATTCTGAAACCGCACGGTGCTGGCGCGCATGGGCGGCAGCGGAACGGGCGCGGTGCCGGTCTGGGGGTCGAACGGGGCGGTGCCCGCGTGCTGCAATACCGTATCGATGTGTTTGGAAGTCATCTTCAAGGAAATGCTGGAGTAGTGGACAGGGCCGGACTCGGGCGAACAGGGTGAACCATATCAGGCGCGGGCGCGCCTGTCCTTAGCCCGTGACCCAGTTGACGGTTTCCGACAGGTCGGCGCGACGCGTGCGGTAGCTGTTGGCCGGATGGGAGGTATCGGCATAGCCGAATGAAATGCCGCAGACCACGCGCCGGTCGGGGCCGATGCCCAGAACGTCGCGCAGCACCTCGGGATACATCGCCAGCGACGCCTGCGCCACCGTGGCCACACCATTGGCCTGCGCGGCCAGCAGGAAGTTGGCGACATAGCCGCCGCAGTCCATTGCGCCGTATTCGCCCAGCGCTTCGTCGGTTGTGATGACGGCGACGTGCGGCGCGTCGAACAGCTGGAAGTTGCGCATTTCCTGGCGGCGGTAGGCGTCGCGGTCGCCGCGCGCAACGCCCACCGCGCCGTACAGCTGAAAGCCCGATTCGCGGCGGCGCGCCAGGTATTCGTTGCGATATTCGCGGGGGAAGGGGAAATCGGGGGCAAAGCCCGGCGCCTCGCCTGCCTGCTCGGCGCGCGCCCGCAGCGCGTCGCGCAAGCGATCGGTGCCCACGCCTTCGGTGATGGACACGCGCCAGGGTTGGCAGTTGCACCAGGACGCCGTGCGCTGGGCCAGCGTCAGGATGCGCTCGATGACGGCGCGCGGAACGGGCTTGGGCAGGAAGGCGCGGCAGCTGTGGCGAGCCAGCAGCAACGCGTGCAGCGCGGCGTCGGGTTGCGTTGCGTCGTCTTGCGCTTGCGGGGCGTGCGCGGCGTTTGTCGTCATGGCGTGTCTCGTTTGTCCTGGATGGTTGGGCAGGGCCGAACAACGGCGTATTTACCCTTATGATGCCATTTCCCCGCTTACCCGCGCCGCTACTCGACAGGCCACATCGTATGCTGCCCTTAGACACCCTCATCGCTTTTTTCGGCATCGCCGTGCTGCTGGCGCTCACGCCCGGGCCGGACAATCTGTTCGTGCTGATGCAGTCGGCCATCTGGGGACGCAAGGCCGGGATGCTGGTGGTGCTGGGGTTGTGCACCGGGCTGCTGGGCCATACCGCCGCCGTCGCGTTGGGCCTGGCCGCCGTGTTCGCCGCTTCGCCGCTGGCCTTCACCGCGCTCAAGCTGGCGGGCGCGGCGTACCTGGCCTACCTGGCGTGGCAGATCCTGCGCGCGCCCGTAGAGTCGGACCCCGGCAAGCGGCCGGAGCCGCTCAAGCCCAGCGCGCTGTATCGGCGCGGCATCGTCATGAACCTGACCAATCCCAAGGTGCTGCTGTTCTTCTTTGCCTTCCTGCCGCAATTCACCACGCCCGCGTTGGGCCCCGTCGGCTTGCAGGTCATGCAGCTGGGAGCCGTGTTCATGGTGTCGACGCTGCTGGTGTTTGGCGCCATCGCGTTTTTCTCCGGCGCGTTCGGCGAACTGCTGCAACGCTCGGTGACGGCCAAGCGTTGGCTCAACCGCATCGCCGCGCTGGTGTTCGTGGGCCTGGCCGTCAGGTTGGCCACCGCCTCGCGCTGACGGGTTCCGCCCGGAACCCGCCGCGCTGACCGATCACGCGGCCGTGAACCGCACGATGCCGTCCGCGCCCGTCGCGCGCTTGAGCTTGCCTTCGAAATAAAGCGCGTGCAGATGCGCCAGCGCCTCGCCCATGGCGAAGGTCAGCTGATGCAGGTCCAGCTTGCGTTTGAACAGCACGGGCACGATGTCGGAAGTGGATTGCGGCTGCGTCGCGCAGGCCTGGAGCACTTCGGCCAGACGATCGCGATGGTGCTCGTGCTGCTGGGCGATGCGCTCATGCAGGCCCTTGAACGGCCGGCCATGCGAGGGCAGCACCAGCGTGTCGCGGGGCAAGCCGTCATAACCATCCAGCGACCGCAGGTACAGCGGCAACGGATTCGCATCGGGCTCGTAATCGAACACGCTAACGTTGGTGGAAATGCGCGGCAAGACCATGTCGCCCGAGATCAGCACGTTCAGGTCGGCACAGAACAGCGAGGCATGTTCTGGCGCGTGGCCGTAACCGACGATCACGCGCCAGTCGTGCGCGCCGATGCGGATCTTGTCGCCGTGCATGATGCGCGTGTAGCGCGCGGGCACGGCCGGCACCAGGTTGGGGAAGTAGTTGGCGCGCTGGCGGATCTGCTCTTGCGCGTCCGGGTCGGTCAGGCCGTGGCGGGCGAAGTGGTCGACCGCGGATTGGCCACCGGGGCCGGCGCCGGCGTCATTGCGGCGCGACGACCACAGCGAAGCCACCATGAAGTCCGTCATCGTCATCCACAGGCGCGCGTTCCAGCGTTCGCACAACCAATGGGCTAGGCCGATGTGGTCTGGATGCATGTGCGTGACCAGCACGCGCAGCACGGGCAGACCTTCGAGTTCGTTGTTGAAAACGGATTCCCACAGATTCTTGACCTCGTCGCGCGAGATCCCGCAGTCGACGATGGTCCAGCCGTCCTGGCCGTCGATGCGGTCGCGCAGCAGCCAGAGGTTGATATGATCCAGCGCGAACGGCAGCGGCATCCGGATCCACTTGACGCCTTCCGCCACCACATGGGCACGGCCGGCTTCGGGCTGGAAGTCCGCCCAGGGGTACTGCAATTTCTGTTCGTTGGGGTTCATTGCCTCTTGCTCCACGCTTGACGTTCACGTCAAGTCATCATAATTTACGTTTACGTAAACTGCCACACGTCGCATGCCCTCGTCAACCTGGACCATCTCCGAGCTCGCCCGCGAGTTCGACGTCACGCCCCGCACGATCCGCTTCTACGAAGACCAGGGTATCGTCAGCCCGGCGCGCGAGGGGCGCAACCGCATCTTCGGCCCTCGCGACCGCACACGTTTGAAGCTGGCGTTGCGCGGCAAGCGGCTGGGCTTGCAGCTGTCGGAAATCCTGACGCTGATCGATATGTACGACGGCCCGGGCGATACCGAAGTGCAGTTGCGACAGTACCTGAGCGTGCTGGAACAGCACCGCGCGACGCTTGAGCAGCAGCGCCGCGATATCGAAGACACCTTGCAGGAAATTGCCCAGCAGGAACGCGAATGCCGCGTGTTGCTGGCGCAAAAGCCTTAAGGCCGCCATCGTGGCCGCCCTGCAAACCCTTGCGCTGTTCGTCCTGACGGCGCTGGCCGAAATCATCGGCTGCTACCTTCCGTACCTGTGGTTGCGCAAGGGCCATTCCGTCTGGCTGCTGTTGCCGGCCGCGGCCAGCCTGGCGCTGTTCGCCTGGTTGCTCACCCTGCACCCCACGGCGTCCGGACGCGTCTACGCGGCCTACGGCGGCGTGTATATCGGCATGGCGCTGCTGTGGTTATGGGCGGTCGATGGCGTGCGGCCCGCCCTGAGCGACTGGATCGGCGTGGGCCTGTGCCTGGCCGGCATGCTGGTGATCATGTTCGGACCTCGCTCCAGCTAGTCCGATGTGCGGCGGTTTGCAAGGTTCCGCCCAAAAATAAGATTTATCCAATATCTTTGCTCCCGACAGGAAGGCAAGATCGGCGATCGCCATCATCGGCGCATCGCAGTCGCGATTGCCCGAAGCGCTCGTGCGTCTTCCTTCGACTTGGTTCCGTGTCTTGCACGGGTTCCTGCGGCGGTGCGCACGACAGTGAATGGCGATGTCTCTGGCAACAGGATTCCTCATGCACACGATACGTCAGCACCCCATTCTTGATCGCCAACCGCAGCTGCGCGCCGCCGCGGACGCCGCCGGCTTTGAATGCCTGGACACGCGTTGGCGCGGCTTGTCGGCGATGTACCGTTTTCAGTGCAGCGTGGGCCATCAATTCGAGCGCACGCTGCAAACCTTCGGCCGCGCCAGCCAGGCCAAATGCCCGCTATGCGTGGCTCAGATCAACTTCACGCGCCTGGGCGAATTGGCGACGAAGAACGGCGTGACCTGCCTTGAGCCCGAGTGGCTGGGCTGGGACGTGCCGCACCGCTTCCAGTGCGAAGCCGGCCATGAATGGAACCGCAAGGGCAACAAGGCTTTGCAGCGCATTGGTTGCGCGGTCTGTGGCCGTGATGCAGGTTACCGGCGCAGGCGCGACGACCTGCTGTTGCGCATCCAGCAAACAGCGACAGCACGCGGCGGGCAGTGCCTGGACACCGTCAGTCCGCGCGGGCAAAAAACCTTCCAGTTCCGCTGCGGAGCGGGTCACGAATGGGAAGCGGCCGGCGCCGACGTGCTGCGGCGCACCTGGTGTCCCGAGTGCGCACGCTTGCGTAAAGTTGAAGGCTACCGGCATCCGGACGGCCTGGCGCGCCTGCAACGCAAGGCCAAGGAACGCGGTGGCGCATGTTTGTCGGATACCTATCACGGGCTGGGCGTGCGCTATGGGTTCCGCTGCGCCGATGGCCATGAATGGCAAACCACCGGGGGCAAGATCCTGCTGGGCAGTTGGTGCGGCGTCTGCGCCAACCTGAACAAGCGTCTGGGCATCGAGGCGGCGCATCAGGCGGCGCGTGAACGCGGCGGCGAATGCCTGACGTCCGTCTACCTCAACACCACCAAGAAAATGCACTGGCTATGCCATCGTGGCCATGACTGGCATGCGCCGTTTGCATCGATCCGCGCCGGCCATTGGTGCGCGCAATGCGCGCACATCGAGCGCATCACCAACGCAAAATCGCTGGCCGCAATGCGCTATCGGGTCAAGGGGCTGCCCGTCGATGACCGCGGGCTGCCCCACAAGCCGCGTCTTAGTCGGCCTTGATATTGCCTTCCTTGATGACGCGCGCGTTGTTGGCGAATTCGGCCTGCACCTGCTTGGCGAACGCGTCGCCAGACGCGGTGCCCGGTTGCAGGTACGACTTGGCCAAGAGGTCCTGGAAGTCGGCGCTGGCCACCGCGCGGGTCAGCGCGGCCAACAAGGGTTGGGACACGGTGGCCGGCAGGTTGGCGGGCGCGAACACACCGAAGTTCGAGTAGTACTGCGCCTCGGGCAGCTTCAGCTCGGCCATCGTCGGCACGTCAGGCCACGCAGCCAGGCGTTGCGGCGCCATCACGGCCAGCGGTTTGAGCGCGCCATTGGCCACGTGCGGCAACACCACGTCGCTGTTAACCACCAGCAGCTCGACCACGCCGCCCAGGCCGTCGGTCAGCGCCTGGCTGTTGCCCCGATAGGGCACGTGCAGCATCTGCGTGCCGGTCTGCTTGGTGACAGCAGCCATGCCGATGTGGGCGACGGTGCCCTGGCCCGGCGTACCGTAGCGCACGCCTTCCGGATGCGACTTGGCGTAGTCGATCAAACCCGCGAAGTCCTTGACCGGCAGCGCCTTGGTGGCAACGATGGCCACGGGCGCGACCGCCACGCTGGCCACCGGCGTCAGGTCTTTCATCGGGTCGTAGTTGGTCTTGGCCAGATGCGGGAAGATCGTCAGCGGGCTGGTCGAGGCCAGCAGCAACGTCGTGCCGTCGGGCTGGGCGCGCGCGACGAAGTCCGTGCCCACCGAGGCGCCAGCGCCCGGCTTGTTTTCAACGATGACGGTCACGTTGGTTTCTTTGCGCAACACGTCGCCCAGTCGGCGTCCGATGGCGTCGGCGCTGCCGCCTGCCGTATAGGGCACAACCAGCGTGACGGGTTTGGCGGGCCAGCCTTCGGCCATTGCGCCGCCTGCCATGATTGCCAGAGCCGCCCCCGCGGCCTGGATCAGCAAAGTCTTCTTTTTCATATCGTCCTAGTGATGTTGCGTAGCGCTGCGTTGGGTAAAGCGGAAAACGTGAAGCACATCAGGCGGTTGCGGCGCTGGTTTACGCCGCCAGATAGCGTTGCGCCAGGCGGACCCAGTACGACGCGCCCGCCGGAATCAAGGAATCGTTGAAGTCATAGCTGGCGTTGTGCAGCATGCACGGGCCCAGGCCGTGGCCGGCCATGCGGTGTTCGCCATCGCCATTGCCCAGGAACACGTAGCAGCCCGGCTTTTCCTGCAACAGGAAGGCGAAGTCCTCCGATGCCATGGCCGGTTCGATCGTCAACGCCCGTTCGTCGCCCACCACGTCGCGCATGACCTCCATGCAGAACTCGGTTTCGGCCACGGTGTTGACGAGCGCGGGGTAGCGGCGTTCGAAGAACACGTCGGCTTCGCAGCCATGTGCGGCGGCGATGTTGCCGGCGATTTCATTCATGCGGCGTTCGATCAGGTCGACGACCTCGGTGCGATACGCACGCACCGATCCGCCCAGCCACGCGCTGTTGGGAATCACGTTGATGACGCTGCCGCCCGCCTGCACCTGCGTGATCGACAGCACGGCCGCGTCCAGCGGGCGCTTGCTGCGCGTCAGGATGGTTTGCAGCGCCTGGCCGATGGCGAACAGCGCGGGCACGGGGTCGTTGCAGTCCTGCGGCGCGGCGGCGTGGCCGCCCTTGCCTTTGACCGTGATCTTGAAGCCGTTGGCCGCGGCCATCATCGGGCCCGCGCATACGCCAAATGCACCTGCCGGCAGGCCCGGCCAGTTGTGCATGCCGAACACGGCTTCACAGGGGAAGCGGGTGAACAGGCCATCCTGGATCATGGCGCGGCCACCCGCGCCGCCTTCCTCGGCCGGCTGGAAACACAGGTAGACCGTGCCGTCGAAGCCGCCCGCCGTTTGCAGATGCCGGGCCGCCGCCAGCAGCATGGCGGTATGGCCGTCGTGGCCGCAGCCGTGCATCTTGCCGTCGTGGCGCGAGCGGTGCTCGAACTGGTTCTCTTCCTGCATCGGCAACGCGTCCATGTCGGCGCGCAGCATGATGGCGCGGTCCGACGTCCCGCGCTTGATGACCCCGACCACCCCGGTCTTGGCAATGCCCGTGTGCGTCTCGATGCCCCATCCGCGCAGCGTGTCCGCCACGACTTTCGCCGTGCGGTGCTCTTCGTAGCAAAGCTCCGGGTGCATGTGGATATCGCGCCGCAGCGCCACAATTTCGTCCAGATTGGATAGTTCGAGCACGGCACACTCCGTATCGGTCAGGCAGATTTCAGGGACAGGGACGAATAGTAAACAGCGTTCTCCTCGGGGAAATGGACAATTTCCTAGGGATAACCCGACTCCAATTTACGTTTACGTAAACGTAATATTTGCGGTGCATCATTGCGTCGCGATGCCCGATCGGCGCATGATGAGCCACACGATGGCGGCCCGATGCCAGCCCCGGGCACCGATAAGAATGTAAGTACCCACTATCACGGAGACATCGATGAATCTTCCCGGCCTGAACTTCGACCTGGGCGAAGACCTGGACATGCTGCGCGACGCCGTGCGCAATTTCGCGCAGGCCGAGATCGCACCGCGCGCCGCCGAGGTGGACCGCAGCGACCAGTTTCCGATGGATCTCTGGCGCAAATTTGGCGAACTCGGCGTGCTCGGCATGACGGCCGACGAAGAATATGGCGGCGCCAACATGGGCTATCTGGCCCACATGGTGGCGATGGAAGAAATCTCGCGCGCCAGCGCCTCGGTCGGCCTGTCCTACGGCGCGCACTCCAACCTGTGCGTCAACCAGATCAACCGCAACGGCACCACGGCGCAAAAAGCCAAGTACCTGCCCAAGCTCATCTCCGGCGAACATGTGGGCGCGCTGGCCATGAGCGAACCCGGCGCCGGCTCGGACGTGGTCAGCATGAAGCTGCGCGCCGACAAGAAGGGCGACCGCTACGTGCTGAACGGCACCAAGATGTGGATCACCAACGGCCCCGACGCCGACACGCTGGTCGTCTACGCCAAGACCGATCCCGAGGCGCACCAGCGCGGCATCACCGCCTTCCTGGTCGAAAAGGGCTTCAAGGGTTTTTCGGTGGCGCAAAAGCTCGACAAGCTGGGCATGCGCGGCAGCCACACGGGCGAACTCGTGTTCCAGGATTGCGAGATCCCCGAAGAGAACGTGCTGGGCCAGGTCAACGGCGGCGTGAAGGTGCTGATGAGCGGGCTGGATTACGAACGCGCCGTGCTGTCTGGCGGGCCGCTGGGCATCATGCAGGCCGTGATGGACGTGGTGGTGCCGTACATCCACGACCGCAAGCAATTCGGCCAGGCCATCGGCGAATTCCAGCTGATCCAGGGCAAGGTCGCCGATCTGTACACCACGCTGCAAGCCAGCCGCGCCTTCTGCTATCAGGTCGGCAAGAACCTGGACAAGCTGGGCGCCGAACACGTGCGCCAGGTGCGCAAGGACTGCGCCGCACTGATCCTGTACACGGCCGAGAAAGCCACGTGGATGGCGGGCGAGGGCGTGCAGATCCTGGGCGGCAACGGCTACATCAATGAATACCCGGTGGGACGCCTGTGGCGCGACGCCAAGCTGTATGAGATCGGCGCGGGCACCAGCGAAATCCGCCGCATGCTGATCGGCCGCGAACTGTTCAACGAAACCGCCTGATCTGCCGGCCGAGCGCCCCGCCATGATCCGCATGTCCGACGTCCAGCACATCGAGCAGGCCCCCGCCCCGGGGCCTTCCGCGCTGGACGTGGCGCGGCTGATCCTGGCCGGCTTCGACCGCCACTACGCGCTGTTTCGCTACAGCGCGCAGCGGGCCAAGGCGCTGTTCGAATCGGGCGACTGGCACGGTATCCAGCACCTGTCGCGCGAACGCATCGAGTACTACGACATGCGCGTGCGCGAATGCGCAACGCAGCTGGAAAGCGTGCTGCGCGGTCGGCCCGAAGGCGCGCTGGGCGAAGCCCACGCCAATGGCAACGGCGCGGCGGCGCCCGCGCTGACCGACGCGCAAACGGCCTACTGGCAACAGATCAAGCAAGAGTTCGTGGGCCTGCTGGGCGCGCACCGCCAACCCGAATGCGCCGAGACCTTCTTCAATTCCGTGACGTGCCGGCTGCTGCACCGGGATTACTTCCACAACGACTTCCTCTTCGTCCGGCCGGCGGTTGCCACCGAATACCTGGACAGCAGCATGCCGTCGTATCGGGTCTACTACCCGGCCACCGACGGTCTGGAAAAAAGCCTGATCCGCATGGTGGCCGACTTCGGCCTGGCGCTGCCCTTCGAAGACCTGCCACGCGAAACGCGCATGCTGGCGCGCGCCGCCGTCTCGCAATTACGCACGCTGCTGCCGCGCCACGTCGGCCGTCGCATCGCCAGCGACTGCCAGATCCACGCGCTGGGCTCGCTGTTCTTTCGCAACAAAGGCGCCTACATCGTTGGCCGTCTCATCAACCAGACGACGGTCTATCCCTTTGCCGTAGCGCTGACGCGCAACCCGGCCGGGCAGGTCACGCTGGACGCGCTGCTGCTGGGCGCAGACGACCTGAGCACCTTGTTCAGCTTCACGCGCGCGTACTTCCTGGTGGACATGGAAACGCCCGCCGCCGTCGTGAACTTCCTGGCCAGCCTGTTGCCGCGCAAGCCCAAGGCCGAGCTTTACACCATGATCGGCCTGCAAAAGCAGGGCAAGACGCTGTTCTACCGCGACTTCCTGCACCACCTGGCCCATTCGCGCGACGCCTTCGACATCGCGCCCGGCATCAAGGGCATGGTGATGTGCGTGTTCACGCTGCCGTCCTACCCCTATGTGTTCAAGCTCATCAAGGACCGCATCGACAAAGACGGCATGGACCACGCCACCGTGCGACGCAAGTACCAGATGGTCAAGCTGCATGACCGCGTGGGCCGCATGGCCGATACCTGGGAGTATTCGCAGGTCGCCTTGCCGCGCAGCCGTTTCGCGCCCGCGCTGCTGGACGAACTGCGCCGCCTGGTGCCCAGCCTGATCGAAGAGACCAGCGACACGGTCGTCATCCGCCACGTCTACATCGAACGGCGGATGACGCCGCTGAACATCTACCTGCGCCAGGCGTCCGACGCACTGCTGGAGCCCGCCGTGCGTGAATACGGCGACGCCATCCGCCAGCTTGCCGCCGCCAATATCTTCCCTGGCGACATGCTCTACAAGAACTTCGGCGTCACGCGCCTGGGCCGCGTCGTCTTTTATGACTACGACGAAATCCAGCGCATGACCGAGATGAATTTCCGGCGCATCCCGCCGGCCCCCAACGAAGAAGCGGAAATGGCGTCGGAACCCTGGTACGCCATCGGACCGAACGACGTATTCCCCGAAGAATTCGGCCGCTTCCTGCTGGGCGACGCGCGCGTGCGCGGCGCCTTCATGCGTCACCATGCCGACTTGCTTGAGCCGGACTGGTGGCAGGCCTGTCGCGCGCAGGTGGCGCAAGGCCGTATTGAAGAATTTTTCCCTTACGATACGGACAGACGCCTGCGTCCGGCACGCCTTTCTGGCGACCGCGCAGTGCCGACACCCAGACGCTGTCCCGACCCTCACAGGAGTTAGTCATGTCAGATCCCATCGTTATCGTTTCCATCGCCCGCACGCCCATGGGCGGCATGCTGGGCAGCCTGTCCGGCCTGGCCGCGCACGAGCTGGGCTCGGTCGCCATCAAGGCGGCCATCGAACGCGCCGGCATCAAGCCGGACCAGGTCGATGAAGTCATCATGGGCAACGTGCTGCAAGCCGGCCAGGGCCAGGCCCCCGCGCGCCAGGCCGCGCTGGGCGCAGGCCTGCCGCTGGGCGTGGCATGCACCACCGTTCACAAGGTGTGCGGTTCGGGCCTGAAAGCCGCCATGTTCGGCCACGACCTCTTGGCTGCCGGCAGCGCGAACGTCGTTGTCGCGGGCGGCCAGGAAAGCATGAGCAACGCGCCGTACCTGCTGCTCAAGGCGCGCCAGGGCTATCGCTTCGGCCACAACACCGTGTATGACCACATGGCGCTGGACGGCCTGGAAGACGCCTACGACAAGGGCAAAGCCATGGGCGTGTTCGCCGAGGACTGCGCCGCCAAATATGAATTCACGCGCGAACAGCAGGACGAGTTCTCGCTGGAATCGCTGCGCCGCGCCCGCGCCGCCACCGAAGACGGCAGCTTCAAGTGGGAAATCGCGCCCGTCACGGTCGCCGGCCGCAAGGGCGACACCGTGATCGACACCGACGAAGCGCCCACCAAGGCCATGCCGGAAAAGATCCCGACGCTCAAGCCCGCCTTCAAGAAGGACGGCACCATCACCGCCGCCAACTCGTCGTCGATCTCCGACGGCGCCGCCGCGATGGTGCTGATGCGCGCCTCCACCGCCGAGAAGCTCGGCGTGAAGCCCTTGGCCCGCATCGTGGCTCACAGCCAGCACTCGCAAGAGCCGGGCTGGTTCACCACCGCCCCGGTCGGCGCGCTGAAGAACCTGTTCGCCAAGACCGGCTGGAAGGCCGAAGACGTGGACCTGTACGAAATCAACGAAGCCTTCGCGGTGGTCACCATGGCCGCCATGAATGACTTCAAGCTGCCGCACGACAAGGTCAACGTCCACGGCGGCGCCACCGCGCTGGGCCACCCGATCGGCGCATCGGGCGCGCGCCTGATGGCCACGCTGGTCGGCGCGCTGCGCAAGACCGGCGGCAAGCGCGGCGTCGCCACGCTTTGCATCGGCGGCGGCGAAGCCGTGGCGATGGCGATCGAAATGGTCTAAGCAAGTGCCTGGAAGACGGATTCCCCGTCCGTCTTCCAGCATGGTTTTTCGCTGCGCCTGTCGAACCGGGCTGGCGCGGGCGACGCGGTCGCGCCCCTGCCACGAAAGGCGCAACGAAAACCCATATCGACAAGAATGCCCGGCCCACCGGGCAGCGAGACAAACCGCTCGACGAGCGCCTTCAAATTCCAATCACGCAGGACGGGTGGAACCCCATGCCCATCATCGAATCCCGCATCAATCCGCGGTCGCAGGACTACACCGATAATGCTCGCGCCATGCAGGCGCAGCTGGATGATCTGAATCAGAAACTGGCGCAAACCGCGCTGGGCGGCAGCGAAGCCGCGCGCGCCAAGCACGTGGCGCGCGGCAAGCTGCTGCCGCGCGACCGCGTCGAAAACCTGATCGATCCGGGCACGCCGTTCCTGGAACTGTCGCCCATGGCGGCGCATGGCATGTACGACGGCGATGCGCCCGGCGCGGGCGTCATCACCGGCATCGGCCGCGTGTCGGGCACCGAATGCGTCATCGTCTGCAACGACGCCACCGTCAAGGGCGGCACGTACTACCCGATGACCGTCAAGAAGCATCTGCGCGCGCAGGAGATCGCGGCGCAGAATCATCTGCCCTGCGTGTACCTGGTGGATTCGGGCGGCGCCAACCTGCCGCAGCAAGACGAAGTCTTCCCCGACCGCGAACACTTCGGCCGCATCTTCTACAACCAGGCGCAGATGTCGGCGCAGGGCATTTCGCAGATCGCCGTGGTGATGGGTTCGTGCACCGCAGGCGGTGCCTACGTGCCCGCCATGAGCGATGAATCCATCATCGTGAAGAACCAGGGCACGATCTTCCTGGGCGGCCCGCCGCTGGTCAAGGCCGCCACCGGCGAAGAAGTCAGCGCCGAAGACCTGGGCGGCGGCGACGTACACACGCGCTTGTCCGGCGTGGTGGACCACCTGGCCGCCAACGACATGCACGCGCTGCAACTGGCGCGCAACGCCGTCGCGCGCCTGAACCGCAAGAAGCCGCAGCAACTGGCCACCATCGCGCCGCGCGAGCCGCGCTACGACCCCAGTGAATTGAACGGCATCATTCCCGCCGACACGCGCAAGCCCTACGACGTGCGCGAAGTCATCGCGCGCATCGTGGACGGCTCGGAATTTGACGAATTCAAGGCGCGCTTCGGCCCCACGCTGGTCACCGGCTTTGCGCACATCCAGGGCATGCCGGTAGGCATCGTGGCCAACAACGGCATCCTGTTTTCCGAGTCGGCGCAAAAGGGCGCGCACTTCATCGAACTGTGCGCGCAGCGCAAGATTCCGCTGGTGTTCCTGCAGAACATCACCGGCTTCATGGTCGGCCGCAAATACGAAAACGAAGGCATCGCGCGCCACGGCGCCAAGATGGTGACGGCGGTGGCGACCGCCGCCGTGCCCAAGTTCACCGTGCTGATTGGCGGCTCGTTCGGTGCGGGCAACTACGGCATGTGCGGCCGCGCCTATTCGCCGCGCATGCTGTTCATGTGGCCCAACGCCCGCATCTCGGTGATGGGTGGCGAGCAGGCCGCCAGCGTGCTGGCCACCGTCAAGCGCGATGGCATCGAAGCGCGCGGCGGCAAGTGGAGCCCGGAAGAAGAGGCGGCGTTCAAGGCGCCGATCCGTGAACAGTACGAGCACGAAGGCCACCCTTACTACGCCACCGCGCGGCTCTGGGACGATGGCATCATCGCGCCCGCCGACACCCGCCGCGTGCTGGGACTGGCGTTGTCGGCGGCGCTGAACGCGCCCATCGAAGACACCCGGTTCGGCGTGTTCCGCATGTAGGCCCCGCGCCGCAGCGACGCAGGTCCAGAAGAATTACAGCCAGGAAGACATACATGTTCGACACTTTGCTGATTGCCAATCGCGGCGAAATCGCCTGCCGCGTCGCCGCCACCGCCCGCCGCATGGGCATCCGCACCGTCGCCGTCTATTCGGACGCGGACGCCAACGCGCGCCACGTGGCCGCCTGCGATCAGGCCGTGTACATCGGCGGATCGGAACCGCGCGCCAGCTATCTGCGCGCCGACGCCATCCTGCAAGCCGCGCGCGACACCGGCGCGGGCGCCATCCACCCCGGATATGGCTTCCTGTCGGAAAACGAAGCCTTCGCCGAAGCCGCCGAAAAGGCCGGCATCGCCTTCGTGGGCCCCCCCGCTTCCGCCATTGCCGCGATGGGCAGCAAGTCCGCCGCCAAATCCCTGATGGAAAAGGCCGGCGTGCCGCTGGTGCCCGGCTATCACGGCGACAACCAGGACCCGCAGTTCCTCAAGGCCCAGGCCGACGGCATCGGCTATCCCGTGCTCATCAAAGCCAGCGCGGGCGGCGGCGGCAAGGGCATGCGCGTGGTGGAATCGTCGGGTGCGTTCCTGGATGCATTGGCCTCATGCCAGCGCGAAGCCGCATCCAGCTTTGGCGATGATCGGGTGCTGATCGAGCGCTACCTGCAAAAGCCGCGCCATATCGAAATCCAGGTGTTCGCGGACACGCAAGGCAACTGCGTCTATCTGTTCGAACGCGATTGCTCCGTGCAACGCCGCCATCAGAAAGTCATCGAAGAAGCGCCGGCGCCCGGCATGACCGAAGAGCGCCGCCGCGCCATGGGCGAGGCCGCCGTGGCCGCCGCGCGCGCCGTGGGCTACGTGGGCGCGGGCACGGTGGAATTCATCGCCGAGCCGGATGGACGCTTCTACTTCATGGAGATGAACACGCGCCTGCAAGTGGAACACCCCGTCACGGAAATGATCACGGGCCACGATCTGGTCGAATGGCAGTTGCGCGTGGCGGCCGGCCAGCCGCTGCCCGCGCGTCAGGAAGACCTGCGCATCAACGGCCACGCCATCGAGGCCCGCATCTACGCCGAGAACCCTGAAAAGGGCTTCCTGCCTTCCATCGGCACGCTGGCCTACCTAGGCCTGCCGCCGCACACGGCATTCGCCAACGCCGACATCCGCGTCGATGGCGGCGTGCGCACGGGCGATACGATCACGCCGTTCTACGACCCCATGATCGCCAAGCTGATCGTGCATGGCGCCGACCGCGATCAGGCCCGCCAGCGCATGCTGCAAGCGCTGGCGCAGACCCAAGCCGTCGGCGTGCAGACCAACGTGGCCTTCCTGTCGCGCCTGATGAAAGACAGCGCGTTTGCCGCCGCCGACCTGGACACCGGCCTCATCGAGCGCCAGCGCGCCACGCTGCTGCCCGAGCCGCAGGCCGCCAACCCCGCCACGCTGGCACTGGCAGCGGCCGCCGTGCTGGTGCGCCAGGGCCTGGCCCAGCCCGGCACGCAGTCCGCTGGCAAAGGCCCCGCCGATCCCTGGGACGCGCGCGACGGCTGGCGTCTGGGCAACCAGTACCAGCGCCATCTGCAATGGGTGGACAACGGCGAAACGCGGCGCGTCACCGTGTCGCGCCAAGGTGGCGCGTGGACGCTGGACACGGGCGCGGGCCCGCAACCGTTTCTGTGGCGCTCGCACGCCAGCGCAAATCCGAACCTGGCCTACGGCCTGCGCATTACGCTGGCTGGCCATGAGAGCGCCGGCACCGTCGTGCTGCACGCCGACCGCGCCCACGTCTTCGGCGATGACGGCGTGCACGTGCTGGAGCTGTACGACCCCCTCGCGCATGCCCAGGACACGCAGGGCGAGCACGGCGGCGGCCTGACCGCGCCGATGCCGGGCAAGATCATCTCGATCTCGGTCAAGGCGGGCGACACCGTCGAAAAGGGGCAGCCATTGCTGGTGATGGAAGCCATGAAAATGGAGCACACGATTTCCGCCCCCGGCGACGGCAAGGTCGAAGAAGTGTTCTATGGCGTGGGCGATCAGGTCACCGAAGGCGCGGAGCTTGTGTCGATCGCAGCGTAGGCGCTGGCCTTTGCGCGCCGTCGCAGTCGCGGCGGCGCGTGCTGATGGCGGAGCGTAGGGCGTCGCGAAAATTGCGCTACGGTCGTTGCATCGCACTCGTTGCACTACAGCCGTCGCATCGCTGTCGTCGCGCCAGGGTCGTCGCGCCACGTTTTCAGCGCATCGCCCCCGCCCCATCACCCCACCGGCCGGCGCTTTAGTATCGCGTCAGCCAGCTGTCACTAGAATGTGCGTTCCGGCGCCGTCCGAGCGCCTGCCGCGCACGCCCTCATGCCCGCCGCCGATTCCCCCAGTCCGCTTACCCGCCCACCTTTCCTGCACTTCCTGTTCGCACGCATCAGCGCGTCGTTGGCGTTCCAGATCGTCTCCGTGGCGGTGGGGTGGCAGATCTACGCGCTGTCCGGCAGCGCCATGGACCTGGGCCTGATCGGCCTGGCGCAGTTCCTGCCCATGGCTGCGCTGACACTGGTGGTGGGCCACGTCGCCGACCGCTACGACCGCCGCAAGATCGTCGCCGTCTGCATGGCGCTGGAAACGCTGGCCACGCTGGTGCTGGCCATTGCCGCGCTGCATGGCGTCGGCGGCAAGACGCTGATCTACGCCACCATCATCATCATGAGTTCGGCGCGCGCGTTCGAAGCGCCCACCTTGTCCACGTTGATTCCCGCCGTGGTGCCGCGCGAATGGCTGCCGCGCGCCACCGCGCTGGCCTCATCGGGCGGGCAGATCGCACAGATCGCCGGCCCCGCGCTGGGCGGCATCGGCTACAGCCTGGGCGCGGGATGGATCTACTGCGTGGCGGCCGCCTTGTACCTGACGGCCTTTGCATCGATCGCCACGCTGGTCATCGAACGCGCTTTGCCGCGCAAAGAACCCACGACGTGGCGCACGCTGTTTGCCGGCATCACCTTCATCTTTCAGCGTCGCCTGCTGCTGGGCACCTTGTCGCTGGATCTGTTCGCGGTGCTGCTGGGCGGCGCAACGGCCTTGCTGCCGCTGTTCGCAAAAGACATCCTGAACGCCGGCCCCTGGGCCCTGGGCGCGTTGCGCGCCGCGCCTGCCTGCGGCGCGGCCTTGATGTCGCTGACACTGGCGCGATTGAGCCTGGGCGAAAACGTGGGGCGGTTGCTGTTCGGCTCGCTGATCGTATTCGGCCTGGCGACCACGGTGTTCGGCTTGTCCACGTCGATTCCGCTGTCGGTGGCTGCGCTGGTGGTGCTGGGCGCGGCCGATGCGGTCAGTGTCGTGGTGCGGTCCTCGCTGGTGCAGCTGAACACGCCCGACCATATGCTGGGCCGCGTCAGCGCCGTGAACACGCTGTTTGTCGGGGCGTCGAACCAACTGGGCGAGTTTGAATCGGGCCTGACCGCCGAACTGTTCGGCGCGGTGCCCGCGGTCGTACTGGGCGGCATGGGCACCATCGCGGTGGCCGGTCTGTGGATGCGCTGGTTCCCGGAATTGAGAAGGTTGAAGACGCTGCACGGCCACGAATCGGCGCAGACCTGAGGGCCGCCTGCGGCAACAAGGTAGACTGACCGCCTCTTTCCCTTGTTTTGAGTCCATCCATGCTTGTCAAAGCCCTGCGTGTCGGCCTGGGTCAACTGATCGTGATTGGCGACGCGTTGACCCGTCCGCGCCCGCAACAGCGTTCTGCCCAAGGCCAGGCTGCCGTCAACGCGCAAGCCGCCGCGCTGTCCCTCTATCAATTCCAGGCCTGCCCCTTCTGCGTGAAGACGCGTCGCGCGATGCATCGCCTGAACGTGCCCGTAACGCTGCACGACGCCAAGAACGACCCCGAGGCGCGTGAACAATTGCTGGCTGGCGGCGGCAAGATCAAGGTGCCGTGCCTGCGTATCGAAGATGCGGACGGCACGCGCTGGATGTATGAATCCAGCGAAATCATCAAGTACCTGGACCAGCGCTTCGCCAGCGTAGCCTGAGTCGGCCGTCGCTGGCCGCGATGGGCTGGCGGATACGAACAGTCGTGACTGGCGGCGCGCGTCTTGCACGCCCGCCTGCCGCGCGCAGCTCCGTCGGCAGAACTACCTGCGTTCCGCCCGAATCACATTCGGCGTTGCCTTGTCGGCGGGCTCGACCAGCATCGTCGGCGCGCGATACTCCAGGCGCTGCAACGCCGCCTCAAGCCTGGGCATATTGAAGCTGGCGGCGCTGCGTGCCTGCCGGAAATCCTGGAGGCTGGCGGGCAAGCGCTGCACGATCAGAGATTGCAGCCCGCAGAGTCTTTCGCCCGCCCAATAGCCGCACATATCCGTGCGCATGACCGGTTGCCCGTCCTGCAACACGAAGCCGTCGGTCAGCACCACATCACCCTTGCTCAAGGTGATCGAGGCGACAGGCGCAAAAGACAGCTCGACATCCATGCCCGGCACCTCTTGCCGTTCCGCCGCGCCAGCAGCGACCGCGCGTTGGCCGTTCAACTCCCAGCGCAAGGCCTTCGCCGCCTCGTCGCAACCATTACCCAGCCGCATCATCATCATGCAGCCCTGGCCCAAGCCGTCGCTCGTGTCTTCTTCCTGCTTCGGCGCGGAGTCGATCTTTTTGAAATCGAAGTCGGCACGCTCGCGCAGCGAGGCGTAGGCCATTTCCCTTTTCATATCCAGCACTTCCAGATCCGCATCCAGCTTGGGCAGGTCAGTGCGCCGTTGTTGGTACGTGATGCGCGTCAGCTGATATTCGCCCGGCCATACCGGGATCACCTGATACGTCACCGCGCCACGCGTCGTCTGGAAGATCGGCCCGATGTCGGTCTTGTTGAACCTGTGCTCGCCCGGCCCTGCGCTAATCCCGAAATCGGCTTCGGTCTTGTCCTGCCAGCGCATCAGCACGCTGCCTTGCCGAGCGAACTTGTCGCGCACGGCGGGGTCATCAAAGTCGCGCCCGGCCTGGGCGTCCAGGTTGACGGTCGGGATCACCACGAGCGCCATTCCCTGTAGCGCGTCGCCCAGCAACGCATCGCCGTTCGTCCGTAGCCGCTCGGCCCGCTCGGCTTCGACGCCGGAAAGCTTAGGGGCCTCTGGTGGCGTCGCGAGGGCAACGGCAGGCAACAGGAATCCCATCAGGCACACGCGAGCAAGCACGGTGGATAGCGGCATCGTTCTTTGTTCCTTGTTCTGATTGATAAAAGGGGTCGGCGTCGAAATCGACTCTGCATGATATCCCGATGCCTTCCCGCCCCTGCGGCATGGCGCTTGCTGCGTGATCGGTTTGGCGGGCGCAGCCCCGGCCCGCCGCGTATCGCTTGCACGGGGCCCTGCACAGGGAGCAATCATGGCAACACTCAACGAAATGAACGTCGCAATTCTGGCCGTCGACGGATTCGAGCAGGTAGAACTGACCGGTCCGCGCGACCGACTGCAAGCCGAAGGGGCTCGCACGGTGCTGGTGTCAGCGCGCAATGAACCGATCCTGGGCATGCATCACGACAAGCCCGGCGACCGCTTTCCGGTGGATCTGACATTCGCACAGGCCGAAGCCGAACCCGGCGTTTTCGACGGACTGCTGCTGCCCGGCGGCGTTATGAACAGTGATGAGATTCGCATGCACCCGAAAGCGCAAGCGCTAGTGCGCGCCATGTTCGATGCCGGCAAACCCGTGGCCGTGATCTGCCACGGCGGCTGGCTGCTGGTGTCCTCGGGCGTGGTGCGTGGCCGCACCATGACAAGCTGGCCGTCTCTTCAAGATGACCTGCGTAATGCCGGGGCCAAGTGGGTGGATCAGGAAGTGGTCGTGGATGACGCGCTGGTATCGAGCCGCAAGCCCGACGACATTCCCGCGTTCAGCGATGCGTTCATCAAGGTCTTGCAAGGCGCCAAGCGCTGACGCGGCCTCGGCCAGACCAGGCACTTAACGCAGATCGCCCACGTTGAGCGTGCGGGCGTTGCACGCCTGCACCAGCTCGTGATCGTGACTGGCGAACAGCACTACGCGGTCTCGCGCCCAAAGGGTGAACGTCTCGGCCAACACGGCGCGCGCCTGGGCGTCCAGGCCGCTGCTGGGGCCATCCGCGATTACGACCGACGGCGCGCCCAGCGCGGCGGCCGTCAGGTACACCTTGCGCCGCGTACCCGTGGACATCTGTTCGAAGCGCTTGTCCAGGTGCGGTTCCAGACCCAGGCGAAACGCCAGGTCCAGCACGCTGTCGTCCAGGACGACGTTTTTTTCGGCTGCCGCTTTCAACAGGAATTCGTGGCCGGTCTGCGTGGGGAACATCATGCAGTTGTCGGGCACATAGGCCAGGCGCGACCGGGCTTGCAGCGGCGCTTGCGCCAGGGAATGCCCGTCGATCCAGACCTCGCCCTCATCGGCGGGGACCACGCCTGCGATGATGCCCAGCAAGCTGGATTTGCCGGTGCTGTCCTCTTCACAGAGCGCCATGCAGCCCGGCTCGAAGGTGTGAGTCAGGCCCTGGAATACAAGGTAGTCGCCGTAGCGCTTGCTGAGATGGTCGATGCGTAGCATGGCGGCAAGTTTGCCAGAGGTGGCGGCGTTCGACCAGATGCCGCTGCCCCGCGCCATGCGCCGGCATCAGGTGCGTTTGCCGATGCCGGGCGGCACCACGCCGCGACGCTCGATTGGTGTGGAGAAGACGATGGACGTGCGGGTTTCACCGTAGCCGTTGATTGTGCCGATAAAGCGCTCCAGGTCGGCCAGCCCAGTTGCCACCACAGTCATCATGTAGGAATCCGCCCCCGCCACGTGATGGCATTCGAGCACTTCGGGCGCTTGACGCAGTCGGTCCAGCAGCGCCTTCTTGCCCGGCTGCGTCGCCGTGATGCCGACGATGGCTTTCACGGGATATCCCGTCTTCACAGCGTCTACCTCAACCGCGAAGCGCTGCACGATACCCGCTTCCTGCAAGCGCTTGAGCCGTTCCGCCGTCGCCGCCACCGACAAGCCCGCCGCTTGCGCCAGCGCCTTCAAGGGCGCGCGCGCGTCCGTTTGCAGCGCGCGCAGCAGACGCCATGCGATGTCATCGAGTTCGCCTTTATCCATTCTTGCCCCAGCCGGTATGCACAAGAAAAATCAACATGGAAATCGAATTGCAGAAGAAGAATGTACTGTATCGAAGGTGATGACGAATTCGATAATTTGAGCTCTTCAACGCAAAGGGCTTGAGCGGCATGTTCGATATCCAGCACTACGGCAGCTTCATCGTCGCCATCCTGATATTCCAGGCCGTGCCGGGCGCAGGCACGATCGCCATCCTTGAGGCCACGGCGCGCAATGGCAAACGCGCCGGCATGGCCGCCGTGACGGGTACGCTGATCGGCGACTTCCTGTTCATGGTCGCGGCCGCAGCCGGCCTGGCCGCCCTCATGCAGGCGCATCCGCTGATCTTCCAGGCCCTGCAATGGTCCGGCGTCGCCTACCTACTTTGGTTGGGCGTGCAGCTGCTGCGTTCGCGACCCGGCGCAGACGGCGTGGAGCCGGTGCGCGATGCTTCCCCGTGGCGGATCTTGCGCCGCGCATTGCTGGTAAGCCTGACCAACCCAAAGGTCATGCTGTTTTTCGTCGCCTTCTTTCCCTTGTTCCTGACGCCGCAAGCCTCGACCGCAACGCTCTGGGCGATGATGCTGCACGTGACCGTTCTCAGCCTGCTTTACCAATCGGCTTTGGTGCTGATCGGCAACCTGGTAGCGCGGCGTTGCGTGGCGTTTGTCGGAGCTCGAACCGTGGCGACGCGGCTTGCCGGACTGGCGCTGATCGGCTTGAGCATCAAGCTCGCGGCAGACGTGCGATAACTCCATCGGTATTGGAAGCCAACTGCGGTGTGCGACCCACTAGAATGCCGACATCGTGTTTCCCGTCGGATGGGTTTCCATGATGATCCGATCTTCCCCGACGCGCATGCGGACCAGCACCGCGTCTCGCCCCCCAGACAACATCAGCACCCCCACAATGAAGCCGACCACGCCCCCTCCCGCTCCTTTTGAAGATGCCGTGACGTTTCAGTTCGGCGATTCCCCCGAGCTTGCCGACGCGCTGCTGGCGCTGGTCCTGGCCGGGACCAAGACGGCCACTTGCGGCGCCTTGCACCACTTCAACGACGACGAGCCAGTGCCACAAGCTGGGCGGCGCGATGTGGTACTGGACGGGAAGGGCCGCCCCGCCTGCGTCATCGAAACGACCAGCATATTGATCCAGCGCTTCGATCAGGTCGACGAAGCGTTCGCCGTCGCGGAAGGGGAGGGCCCGTTCCCCGTCTGGCGCGACGAACATATTGCATACTTCGAGCGCAACGGTGGCTATGCGCCGGACATGCTGCTGGTATGCGAACGGTTTCGCGTCGTCCATATTTTTGACCGGCAAGCCTCCTGATACGCGTCGTCGCGGCACGCGTTTGTCGCGCCACCCTCGATAACCAAGGTGGACCAATGGCATTTCACGAGATCAGAGATATGCAGCGTACTCACGAGGCATCAAGAACCGTGCCGCTGTCGGCCCGCCTGGCTCTTGCATTGGGCTTTGCCGTCTTGCTCGGCGCTTGCTCAATGTCGCCCAGCATGTGCGACGCATTCGGTCCCGAAAAAAACGCAACGGTCGCGGTGCCGCAGAACGCCTCGGTCGAAGCCGTATTCGCCTGCATCGATCAGGCCAGCGCCGCCAGCAACGACAGTGGTTCGCCATACGACACCGGATACGCCATCCGCGACACGCATTCCGGCGTCCTGGAGTCGCAACACTACAGCACGCCCAACACGGCCGGCTTCCGCCTCAGAGCCGAGATGTCGAAGAAGACGTCCACGTTGAAGCTATCGTTGCGCGGCGCGGGCGCTTATTGCGCGGATCTGGGCGTGGACAAGGAAATGTCCCGGCTGACGTCGGCCATCGGCAGTTGCCTTCAGCATTGACGGCCGCATCGATCCGCTACAACGACTCCAGGCGATTGGGGTCGAATGGCCATTGATGGATCTTGTTTTCGGTGCACTGAACGACGATCTTGCTGCGCTGGCTTCTGCCGATATCGTTGAGCTTGATGTCGGCATTACATACCGGGCAGCTTCCGCCTATCGTCGTGACATACACGCTACCCGACCGATCGGCTTCGACGTTGATCAGGTTCACCAATCGGACGAAGCGCCTTTTGAGCAGGCTACGCCCAACAGAAAATGCGATCGCGCTGGGAATGACGAACCAGAACCACCACACGCCCCACTTGAAGGCGACTTCACCAACAGTCATCGCCAGCCCGGCCAGGCCAAACGCGGCCAACCACCAACGCTTCAATGGCCGGCCGCCCAATGCAATCGGAATGACGTCCGTGCGAACCAGCGTCGGCCGATCCCAGCCGCCCTCTTTGGAGAGCGGCTTTTTATATTCCGGGGCAAGCGGCTTGCTCTCGGTGCCGAAACCGAACGGAGTCGGCGGCGCCTTTGTTTCGCTGGAAATGCCGGAGAGGGTCTTGGTGCATTCGTCGCAAAGACGGCCACGACCGCGATGCGCCGCCCCACAAGTTTCACAGTGCACGCGCGCTACCTCGTGAATGATGACGACGGGCGAAAGGATACATCTGATTGGCGGCTGGCGCGTGCGGGCTTGGGAAGGCGCAGGCCTTGAATTGAAGGCGCGGTATGCCGGCCAAGTTTTCTTCTGGCTAGAAATAATAAATGCGCGATATTAACCACGCACTTGCCGGTGACGACTGCGTCACGGATTGGTTTGATATCGCAGTGTATATTCGGCAACTTCGCCTTCCGGCAGCGTATTCAGATCAACGCTTGCACACGAACACGGGGCGCTGAAATCTCCGTGCCATTTCGTTCCAATGCGCATCGACATTCCTAAAACTAGAAGAGACACTCATGAACAAAGCACTGTCGCACCTCGGCACCGCCCTTATTGCATTGGCCGTCTTGGGAGCCGCTCCCGCAGCGGCTCAAAGCCTTACGATGCCCCAAAAAAATGCGGTTCGCTCGGCGCAGCAGTACCTCAGCATGCAGGGTTTCTCTCGTGACGGGTTGATTGAACAACTGTCGTCCGATTTTGGCGACGGCTACAGCGTCGCAGATGCGACCGTGGCGGTGGATAGCCTCAAGGCAGACTGGAACAAGCAGGCCGAAAGATCGGCGAAACAATACGTCAGCATGATGGGATTTTCGTGTAAAGGTTTGATCGAACAGCTCTCGTCGAGCGTCAGTGATAAATACACTCACAGTCAGGCAACCCATGGCGCGCGTGCGGCAGGCGCGTGCTGAGGACGCAAAGGATTTTTTGACGCCCCAATCCGGCTTGCAACGATTGCCTGAAACCCTATTTTCCAGACTGACTCGAAATGCCCATTAATCACTCCATCTGGCTTGTCGGCGAACAGCCGGCATTGTTATCTCGTACCCGGCTCGCTAGCGAACAGCAGCTTGAAGAAATGATCCTCCAGGATGCCAGGATCTTATCCAACGATTGGATGCTGATCGGTCGTCAGGAAGCCACTGCGCACGGAGGTCGCATCGACTTACTGGCCATCGCACCTGATGGATCGCTGGTACTCATCGAGCTGAAACGGAATCGAACGCCGCGTGAAATCGTGGCGCAAGCGCTGGACTACGCATCCTGGGTCGAAGAGCTCACGCCGGACCGCGTCGCTCAGATCTATCAACGTTTCTCCGACGGCAAGGCGTTGGATGAAGCCTTCCAGCAGAGGTTTGGCGTTGAATTGGATGATGAGACACTGAACCAGTCCCATCAGATCATCATCGTGGCCGCGGAGTTGGATCCGGCAACCGAACGCATCATCAGCTATCTGAACGCCCGCGACATTGCGATAAACGCTGTCTTCTTTCAGGTTTTCGCGCATGGCGACGACAAGTTGTTAAGTCGTGCATGGCTTATTGACCCGAGCGAAACGCAGGCGAACGTTGCCTCTACGGCTGCCGCAAATGGCGAAAAAGAGCCTTGGAACGGCGAGTTCTATGTCTCTTACGGGAACAGGGATTGGGAAGACGCGCGCCGATTCGGCTTTATCAGTGGCGGTGGCGGTAGCTGGTATAGCCAGACCTTGAAACTGCTGTCTCCCGGCGATCGAGTCTGGGTCAAGATTCCGAAAAAGGGTTATGTCGGGGTCGGCACC
Source organism: Achromobacter piechaudii NBRC 102461 (assembly GCF_001571245.1). Taxonomy (GTDB): domain Bacteria; phylum Pseudomonadota; class Gammaproteobacteria; order Burkholderiales; family Burkholderiaceae_B; genus Achromobacter; species Achromobacter piechaudii. The sequence continues at coordinate 222,737 of NZ_BCTK01000012.1, forward strand.
GTGGTGGAACCGGTGCAATCGATCAATGACTTCAATGTTCAAACCGAAACAGGGGAAGAACCTGCCTTGCACGTTCTCAAAGATGCCGACAAATACGGCGTAAGGGCGAGCGACCCTGATCGCGCTGAGTACTTCGTGCGGGTGAAGTGGCTGCACACCGTCTCGGAGAGCGAGGCGATAAATGAAGTCGGACTTTTCGGAAATCAAAATACTGTTTGTCAGCCGACAACGCCAAAATGGCGGCACACGGTCGATCGTCTGAAGCGCAGCTTTCACAACTGGGCGTCTTGATCGACCTCGACGATCAAAGTCCAATCATCATTTACTGCATTGACGCGGGCGCGTTGCAGCATGAACAGTCGGGGCCTACGTCACGGCCTGCTGTTCGAGCCTGTTCGAGCATCACTTCGGTCAACGTACCGAAGTGGTCGCACAAGCTTTGCACCCCGCCCATCAACGCCGCAACCGTCCAGGCGTCCAACGGTTGCTCCCCGGTTGCGGCGGGTTCAAATGCGCTATTGCCGACCAAGCGTGCGATAGCCTCAATGGCATGGCGGGTACGATCGATGTGGTGCAGGTGCGCGAGCGGAATGACGCCCAACTCGGGGTCGGTCTCGATAGACCAGGGATTCTGGGTGAGAGGGTGCGATTGCATGCTTGCTCCAAAGACGAGTCAGCCCGCATCCCACTTCCAAATGGGGTGGGCGGGCACGAGACAAGGTTGGAAGACCGGTGTCTTTGGAAACCGGCGTGCGCGAACGCACCCTCGCCAAGGCCCGCCCATAGGGACGTGCAAAGGCGCGCAGACGTGAAAATGCCGCTTGCGCGGCGATCGTCCGCCAAAGACATTGCCGGCTTCCATTCCGGACTACCGTTGGTGCGGTAGTGGCGCGAGTATAGGGCAAGAGTTGACATAAACGGAGACCTATTCCCCATGCGTAGAGCCTCGGTCTTGGGAGGAATACGGTCAGAGATAGCGCGGCAGTTTTCAACTGCGGGCAAAAGCGAGCAGCAAAGGGTAGTCACCCCGGTCCGCCGCACGCAGCGCATTCAGATAGCGGGTGCGTGCTTCGGATGCGTTCACCAGGTTTCCACCGCCCCCCCACGAAAACGGCAACTGCCCAAGACTACGGAGCAGGGCATCGGCCATCATTCGGGCATGCCGTCCGTTGCCGTTGGGGAACGGATGAATCCAAACCAGGTCCCGATGAAAGCGGGCGGCGATTTCATCGGGATGAAACGTTTGATGTTCGATTCCCCAGCGCGTGTTCGCAAGCAGTTGAGCAAGCCGTGTGCTTACCTGCGTCCAGTCGCAACCTATGTTCTTGTCAGACTGGCGAAATGTGCCAGCCCAGGCCCAAGTCTGATCGAACATTTTTAAGTGAAGCGTCCGGCAGAATCCCTCGGTAAGAACGTCCTGCGAACGAACCCGCTTCAACCAACGCACCGCTCGCAAGAGATTCTCTTGCTCCCAATCATTCAAATCGCCTTTAGTGCTCAAGTGCTCGGGGATAAGGCCCGCGCGTTCATCGGGATCGAGCGGTGTCTGTCCATCCTGTTCGTCGAGTTCTAGCGCCATAGATCGGACCATCGGCCACGCAGCAGCTCCTCCGTCCGTCGCTCGACCTGTTTGCGTAGACGCGCATCCGTGGGACGCTGATCTTCAAGGCTCATTGTGTGCGCAACGCCACTGACCTCTTCAAGCGCGATGGCGCGAGCGCGCTCTTGAATCACGTCGGTGAGCGGTTTGCGCGGCACCAAGGCATAGACGAGTTCGCAGTCAAGGCCGTCCGCAAGCTTGCGAAGGTTTCCCAGCGTGATGCGCTCGTCCGCTTCCGCCTGTTCTGCCTTGTGCAAAGTGGGCGCAGCAATGCCCAGCCGCTGGGCCTGCTGCCGTTGATTCAGGCCCAGGGATTCGCGGATCAATTTCAACCAACCATGCGCAGGCGTCTTTTGTGTCAGCAGAGCGGCATAGCGCGCCAGCGTTGCCTGCAATTGTTCTAAGCGCAGTTGATTAAGTTCGGGAGACATTATTAGCCTATAGGCTTGCACAGAGTGCATAAATATTAGCCTATAGTGCAGCAAACAACCAGTTTCTGCTGCACTATAAGGCAGCAGAAATGTGCTTCCGCCCTGCCACGGCGCGCACAAAAGCCAAGGGCCGCCTCTCTGCGGCCCTTGGCTTTACCTCACCATCCGATCAATCAGGCCTTGCGAACCTGGGCGATCAGCGCATCCAGTTGCTTCAGCATCAGGTCGATTTCTTCGGCCGTGACGTTCAGCGCCGGCATGAAGCGCAGCAGGTTGGGGCGCGGGGCGTTCAGCAGCAGGCCCTGCGGGTTTTGATTGCGGGCGGCTTCGACGATGGCCGGGCCGTCGTCGCGGTCCATGATCAGGGCGCGCAACAGGCCCAGGCCGCGTTCGCCCTTCATGCCGTACTTGGCCGACAGCGCCAGCAGGCCTTCGGACAATTGCTTGGCGCGCGCGTTGACGGCGTCCATGAAGCCCGGGGCTGCCAGGGCGTCGAACACGGCCACGCCCACCGCGGTGGTCAGCGGGTTGCCGTTATACGTGCCGCCCTGGTCGCCGTGCGAGAACACGCAGGCGTCCTGACGCGCCAGCAGCGCGGCCAGCGGCACGCCGCCGCCGATGCCCTTGGCCAGCGTCATGATGTCCGGCGTGACGTCGGAATGTTGGTAGGCAAACATCTTGCCGGTGCGGCCCATGCCCGTCTGTACTTCGTCGACGATCAAGAGCAGCTGGTTTTCGTCGGCGAGCTTGCGCAGGCCTTGCATGAACTCCTTGGTGGCGGGGATGACACCGCCTTCGCCTTGCACCGGTTCCAGCATGATGGCGACGGTCTTGTCATCGATCAGCTTCTTCACGGATTCCAGGTCGTTCAATTCGGCCTTGGGGAAGCCTTCGACTTGCGGCGCGAACATCTTGTCCCAGCCCGGCTTGCCCGATGCGGACATCGTGGCCAGCGTGCGGCCGTGGAAGCCGTGGTTCATCGTGATGATCTTGTAGGCGCCGTTCTTCTTGACTTGGCCCCACTTGCGCGCCAGCTTGATGGCGCCTTCGTTGGCTTCGCCGCCGCTGTTGGCGAAGAAGACGCGGTCAAAGCAGGACGCGCCGGTCAGGCGTTGGGCCAGCTCGATCGAGGGGATATTGTAGAACGCCGGCGAGGGGTTCATCAGCTTTTGCGACTGTTCGACCAGCGCGCGCTGCATTTCCGGAGCCGAGTGGCCCAGGGTGTTCACCGCCCAGCCTTGCACGAAATCCAGGTATCGCTTGCCCGCGTGATCCTCCAGCCAGGATCCCTTGCCGCTGACGAACACGAGGTCCGGGCGGGAAGTGATATCCATGAGGGTGTTGACGTTGAACTGGCTGAATTCCATGGCGGTTCCTGCGGGGTGTATGGACTGCGGTGAAGGAGGAACTTCGCGCACTGCGCGCGAAAAGGCAAATGTAGCACCGACAGAGGGATGCTATCGTGACGCACCCCCCGCCGAATCGCCCCGGGCCGCCTCACAAGGGCCGCCGTGTCGGGCGCTCTATTTTATGAGAAGAGGCGCGCCGTTCGCGCGCAGCCGCTTGTCGCTTTTTACTGACCAATCATGAAACGTATTCTTTCCAGTCTTGCCGCCGGCCTGGCGCTGGCGGCGGCCGGCGCGCCAGTGCACGCCGAGTATCCCGAACGCCCCATCCGCCTGATCGTGCCATTCCCGCCCGGACAGGCGACCGACATCTTTGCCCGCGCGCTGGCCGAAAAGCTGGGCGCTGCCGTGAAGCAGCCGATCGTCGTGGAAAACCGCGCCGGCGCAGGCAGCAACATCGGTATGGAGCAGGCCTCGCGCGCCACGCCCGACGGCTACACGCTGGTCATCGCGGGCAGCGCGGCGGCGGTCAACCAGACGCTGTACAAGACCATCAACTACAGCCTGACCAAGGATTTCGCGCCGGTGTCGGGCGTGTTCTCGGTGCCGCTGATGTTCCTGGCCACTCCCGCTTCGGGCATCACGTCGCTGAACCAGCTGGTGACGCAGGCGCGCGCCAATCCGGGCGAACTGGCTTACGCCAGCGCCGGCATCGGCGGCACGCAGCATCTGTCCGCCGAAATGTTCAAGGCGGCGGCCAACATCGATATCCGGCACATCCCGTACAAGGGCAGCGGCCCGGCGCAGGCGGACTTCCTGGGGCACCAGGTGCCGCTGATGGTCGACTCCGTCACGGCGGGCCTGCCGCACGTGCAGAACAAGAAGGCCGTGGCGCTGGCCGTCACGACCGCCAAGCGTCTGCCGCAGTTGCCGGACGTGCCGACGGTGGCTGAATCGGGCTACCCGGGCTTCGAGGCGATTGGCTGGGCCGCCGTGCTGGCCCCGCGCGACACGCCGCCTGAAGTCACCAACTACCTCAGCCGCCAGATCGGCGTGGCGCTGAACACGCCGGAAATGCAGAAATTCCTGCGTGACCGGGGTGCCGAGCCCATGCCGCTGACGCCGCAGGCGACCGGTGCGTTCATTGCCTCGGAAGTCACCAAGTGGGGCAGCGCGGTCAAGCAGTCGGGCGCGCAGGTGGACTGAATTCCGCCTCGAGCTTGAACGGCTCGCCGCACTTCGTCATGCCCAACCCCCGAAGATTGGATCTAGGTCCAACATTCGGGGGTTGGTTCATTTTGGGACGGCTTTTTCATGGGCGGCGCTCGCAATGCGCCCCGCCCAAACCGGTGCAATCCATGCCCGCTTGCGGCGCGTCTGCCGCACCAGAACGGGGCAGAGCGTAACGGCCCGGTCGGCCGTTCCCCGCGCGATGCACCCCGCCCGGAAATGGCACGGAACTTGCTTTTCCAGCTTTGTATACCGAATCGGTGTGCAACGCGTCGGCCCGCCCCGGGCGATGCGCGCTCTGGAGAGTTCCTCATGAACCGTAGAACCCTGCTGTTGTCCCTTTGCACCGCCGCCAGCCTGTTGGCCGCGCCGCTGACGCATGCCGACACCCTGGACGATATCGTCAAGGCCGGCGTCATCAAGATCGCCGTGCCGCAAGATTTTCCGCCATTCGGCTCGGTGGGCAGCGACATGAAGCCTCTGGGCTATGACATCGATACGGCGGCGCTGATCGCCAAGCAATTGGGCGTGAAGCTGGAACTGGTGCCGGTCACCAGCGCCAACCGCGTGCCTTACTTGCAGACCCGCAAGGTCGATCTGGTGATTTCCAGCCTGGGCAAGAATGCGGAACGCGAAAAGGCCATCGACTTTTCCGACGCCTACGCGCCGTTCTTCAATGGCGTGTTCGGCCCGGCAGACCTGAAGGTGTCGTCGGCGGCGGATCTGGCGGGCAAGACCATCGGCGTGACGCGCGGTGCGGTGGAAGACATCGAGCTGTCCAAGATCGCGCCGGCCTCGGCCACGCTCAAGCGCTATGAAGACAACAACGGCACCATCACCGCCTTCCTGTCGGGCCAGGTGCCGATGATCGCCACGGGCAACGTGGTGGCCGCGGCCATCCTGGCGCGCAACCCGCCCAAGAAGCCGGAAACGAAATTCCTCATCAAGAATTCGCCGTGCTACATCGGCATGAACAAGGACGAGCCCAAGCTGCGCGCCAAGGTCAACGACATTCTTGCGGCTGCCAAGCACGATGGATCGCTGTCGGCGATTTCGCAGAAGTGGCTGGGAGCCCCGCTGCCCAAGGACCTGTAAGTTCCGACGGCGGCCATCATGGCTTATCAATACGACTTCGCGTCGGTCTTGGACTACACGCCGGTGCTGATCAAGGGCATCGGCGTCACGGTTGAGCTGATCGCCTTCGGCGCGGTGGCGGGCGTGGCGCTGGGCATTGTCTGCGCCTGGGTCCGCACGCAGGGGCCGCGCTGGTTGCGCGTGCCCGTGACCGCCTATGTCGAGGTGATCCGCAACACGCCATTCCTGATCCAGCTGTTCTTCGTGTTCTTCGGCCTGCCGTCCCTGGGCGTGCAGCTGGGCGAGATGCAGGCGGCATGCCTGGCGATGGCGCTGAACCTGGGCGCGTACAGCACCGAGATCATCCGCGCCGGCATCGACGCCACGCCCAAAGGGCAGTACGAAGCGGGCGCCAGCCTGGCGATGACGCGCTTGCAGGTGTTTCGGCACGTGGTGCTCAAGCCCGCCTTGAAGCGCATCTGGCCGGCCTTGTCCTCGCAGATCGTGATCGTGATGCTGGGCTCGGCGGTGTGTTCGCAGATCGCAGCCGAGGACCTGACCTTCGCGGCCAACTTCATCCAGTCGCGCAATTTCCGCGCGTTCGAGGTGTACCTGGTCACGACCGGCATCTATCTGGTGCTGGCCATCGTCTTGCGCCAATTGCTGCGCATGGCGGGCCGGCGTTTGTTTCGCAAGGCGGCGCGATGATTGAATTTTCAACATGGGACATCGTGCGCAACCTGCTGCTGGCCGCGCGCTGGACGGTGGTGCTGTCGCTGGTGGCGTTCGTGGGCGGCGCGCTGATGGGCGTGCTGGCGCTGATGATGCGCACGTCTCGCGTGGCGCTGATGCGCCGCGTCAGTTGGGCGTACATCGAACTGTTCCAGGGCACTCCGCTGCTGATGCAGTTGTTCCTGGCGTTCTTCGGGTTGTCGCTGCTGGGCGTGGAAGTGCCGCCCTGGCTGGCGGCGGGCGCGGCGCTGACGCTGTGGTCGGGCGCGTTCCTGGCCGAAATCTGGCGCGGCTGCGTGGAGGCGATTCCAAAAGGCCAATGGGAAGCATCCGCCAGCCTGGCGCTGGGCTACGTGCAGCAGATGCGCTACGTGGTGCTGCCCCAGGCGCTGCGTATCGCCATTGCGCCCACCGTGGGCTTTGCCGTGCAGATCGTCAAGAGCACCGCGCTGACCTCCATCATCGGGTTCACCGAGCTGTCCAAGGCCAGCACGGTGATCACCAACGCCACCTTCAGTCCCTTCACCGTCTATGCCTGCGCGGCGCTGATCTACTTCGCGCTGTGCTGGCCCCTGTCGCGCCTCAGCCTCCGGCTGGAAAGGAAGTTGCATGCCCCTCATCGCCCTTGAAGACGTCCGCAAGAAATTCGGCGACAACGAAGTCCTGAAGGGAGTGACGCTACGCGTCGAGCCCGGTGAGGTCATCGCCATCATCGGCAAGAGCGGCTCGGGCAAGAGCACGCTGCTGCGCTGCGTGAACGGGCTGGAGCAGATCGACGGCGGCGCCATCATGGTGGCCGACGCGCAGCTGGGCGACGATGAACTGCGGCTGCGCGCGCTGCGGCTCAAGGTGGGCATGATCTTCCAGCAGTTCAACCTGTTTCCGCACCTGACCGTGGGGCGCAACGTGATGCTCTCGCCCATGGTGGCCAAGCGCATGCCGGAAGCCGAGGCGGCCGACATGGCGCGCGCCATGCTGACGCGCGTGGGGCTGGCGCACAAGTTCGATGCGTGGCCGGAAGAGTTGTCCGGCGGACAGCAGCAACGCGTGGCGATCGCGCGTGCGCTGGCGATGCAGCCGCTTGCCTTGCTGTGCGATGAAATCACATCGGCGCTGGACCCCGAGCTGGTCAACGAAGTGCTGGCGGTGGTGCGCGAGCTGGCAGCCGATGGCATGACGCTGCTGATGGTCACGCACGAAATGCGCTTTGCGCGCGAGGTGTGCGACCGGGTCGTCTTCATGCACCAGGGCCGCGTGCATGAGATCGGCCCGCCCGAGGAATTGTTCGCCGCGCCCGCTACCGCCGAATTGCGTCAATTCCTGGGGATGACGAATCTGGCGCCATAGGGGCGCGCAAGCAGGCGTTCAGCGCGAGAAGCCGCGCGCGGCGATTTCCCAGACGTCTTCTACGACGTCATTGCGCACCACGACCAGGCCGTCGTGCAGGTTGAACGTCGGGTCCACGTGCGAGGGCACCAGACGCAGCACGTCGCCCAGCGCGGGCGCGGTGGCATCGGGCGCAACGCGCACGACGCCGTGTTCGTCGTTAATCGCCGCATAGGTCAGGCCCGCCGTATCGAAGACGGCGGGCGGGCCGCATTCGGCGGTGGTGGACTTCAGGCCTGCGTCCAGGATCACGCGGTCGGGCGCCGGCACGCTCATGACGGTGGACAACAGGAACAGGCTGTTCTGGAATTTCAGCGGACCGTCCCATTCGTTCGCGCCGTAGTCGCCGTCCATGAACGCGTAAGAGCCCGCTTGCAGTTCGGTATAGACGCCGCTTGCCGCGTCGAATTCTGCGCTGCCCGTGCCGCCCCCGGTAATGATGTCGCAAGCGATGCCGCTTTCACGCAGCAGCTGGGCGTACGAGGCCGCGATACGCGCGGCCTGCTTGCAGATCTGCGCGCGCTCCTCACGCGTACGGGCGTGCTGCACCGAGCCGTGATAGGCCTGCAAGCCCACGAACTGCACGCCGGGCAGGTCACGCGCCTGTTGCGCCAGCGCCAGCACCAGCGCATCGTCCGACACGCCGCAGCGGCCTTGGCCGACGTCCACTTCGACCAGCACGTCGATCTGCGCGCCCGCCTGCGTCATGGCTTGCGAGAGCTGCGCCAGGTTGTGGGCGTTATCCACACAGACGCTCATCTTGGCCACGCGCGCCAGCTGGCCCAGCAAGGCAAGCTTGGCAGGCCCGACGACTTCGTTGCTGATGTGGATGTCGTGGATGCCCGCGGCCACGAAAGGCAGCGCCTCGCTGACCTTCTGGCAACAGATGCCACGCGCGCCCAGCGCGAGTTGGCGCCGCGCGATCTCGGGGCATTTGTGCGCCTTGGCGTGCGGCCGCAAGGCCACCTCGTGGCGGTCCGCCCAAGCCTGCATGGCGCGCAGATTGGCTTCGAAGGGCGTCAGGTCCAGCACGAGGCTGGGCGTGTCGACTTGGGCCAACGGATCACCCGGCTGCGCTGGCGGGGGCAGCGCTATGCCGCGTATGACTTCCTGGGACATCGGGTAACTCCGTTATTTGCACCGCAAAGGATGTAACCGTAGGGCCGGACGCATAACCAAACGAAGACCATCCATAACCCCAAGGCTCATCGACCCCCAGGTAAACGATAGCTCCGTAACCATTGGCTACGCATGCCCTGCATGACAGAATTTCACCATAGAAAAGGGGACTCCACGGCGCGCCCGACTCGCGGGCTTTTTGCCCCGATAAAGCGCCTCTGGCAAGGGTAGGCCCGGCGGCAAAAGACGCCTGGAACAATACCCGTCCACGTGGAACACATCAACATCAATCAACACGCTGCACCATCACTCGGAGAAGCTCGAATGAAACTCAAACACTGGATCACCGCCCTGACCGTTGCGGTCGCCGCCGTCGGCGCCACGGGCTCGGCACAGGCCCAACAGTTCTTCCGTATCGGCACGGGCGGCACGGCCGGCACCTACTACCCGATCGGCGGCATCATCGCCAACGCCGTGTCCCAACCGGGCAAGCTCGTCGCTACGGCCGTGGCGTCCAACGGGTCGGTGGCCAACATCAACGGCATCCTGGGCGGCTCCTTTGAAGCCGGCTTCACGCAATCGGACGTGGCGTACTGGGCCTATAGCGGCACGGGCACGTTCGAAGGCAAGCCCAAGGCGCAAGACCTGCGCCTGATCGCAACGCTGTATCCGGAAAGCATCCACCTGGTGACGCGCAAGGGCGCGGGCATCAAGAGCGTGGCCGACCTGAAGGGCAAACGCGTGTCGATGGACGAGCCGGGTTCGGGCACGCTGGTTGACGTGCGCCTGATCCTGGGCGCCTACGGCATGACCGACAAGGACATCAAGGCCGAATACCTCAAGCCGAACCAGGCGGGCGACAAGCTCAAGGACGGCGGGCTGGATGCGTTCTTCTTCGTGGGCGGCGCGCCGGCCGGCGCGATTGCCGAGCTGGCCTCGAGCGGCGCGGGCATCGAGATCGTGCCGCTGGTCGGCCCGGAAATCGATGCGCTGCGCGCCAAGCAGGAATTCTTCACGCCCGACACCATCGCCGCCAACACCTACCAGAACGTGGGCGAAGTGAAGACCATCTCGGTCAACGCGCAAATGGTCACGTCGGCCAAGCTGCCCGAACAGGTCGTGTATGACGTCACCAAGGCGCTGTACAGCGACGCCACGCGCAAGACGCTGGACAACGGCCATGCCAAGGGCAAGCTCATCACGCGCGACAACGCGATCAAGGGCGCCGGCATCCCGTTCCACCCGGGCGCCGAGAAGTTCTACAAGGAAATCGGCCTGTTGAAGTAAGCACGAGCCGTTCTACACACGGCGATACGCCCGCGCGCCCCGAGCGCGCCGGCATTGCGCAGGGCCGCCTAGTGCGGCCCTGTTCGCGGATTCACCTGAGAAATACCCGATGGAAATAGACCACGAAAAGACCCAGCAGCTGGCGGAAAAGTACGATTCCGAAATCCGCTTCCGGCCGCTGGACAAGACCGCCACCTGGATCGTTTCGGGCCTGCTCGTCACGCTTTCGATCTTTCACTACTACACCGCCGGCTTCGGCCTGCTGCGCGAAGCAACCCATCGCGGCGTACACCTGGCGTTTGTGCTGAGCCTGATTTTCCTGGTGTTCGGCTTTTCCAAGTCGCACTATCAGCGCGAGCCCAAGTCCACCTGGTACGCACCGGGCGGCATCCCGCTGTATGACTGGATCATCGCCGTAGCGCTGGCGCTGTCGGTGATGTACATCCCGTACATCTTCGAAGACCTGGCGTTCCGCGTGGGCAATCCGCTGCCCATCGACGTCTTCATGGGCTCCATCCTGCTGATCGGCCTGCTGGAAGCCACGCGCCGCGCCATGGGCTGGCCGCTGCCCATCATCGCCCTGGTGTTCATGGCCTACGCCATGTTCGGTCCGTATTTCCCGGGCCTGCTGCAACACGCGGGCAACACGTGGTCCCAGATCGTCAACCACATGTACCTGACCAGTCAGGGCGTGTACGGCGTGGCGGTCGGCGTGGTGGCGACCTACGTCTTTCACTTCGTGCTGTTCGGCGTGCTGGCCACCCGTATCGGATTGGGCCAGCTGTTCCTGGATGTCGCCTCGACCATCGCCGGGCGTTACGCGGGCGGACCGGCCAAGGTATCGGTGTTCGGCTCGGCCATGTTCGGCATGCTGTCGGGGTCGTCGGTGGCCAACGCGGTCACGGTGGGGTCGCTGACCATTCCGGCCATGATCCGCATCGGCTACCCCCGGCATTTCGCGGCGGGCGTCGAGGCAGCCAGCAGCACGGGCGGCCAGATCACGCCCCCCATCATGGGCGCGGCCGCGTTCCTGATGATCGAATTCCTGGGCATTCCGTATCAGGATATCGCCATCGCGGGCATCTTCCCCGCCTTCCTGTACTTCTTCGGCATGTTCATGCAGGTGCACTTCGAGGCCAAGCGTGAAGGCTTGCGCGGCCTGACGCCCGAAGAAATGCCCAAGCTCAAGCAATCGTTCAAGATGCGCTGGCCGACGCTGATTCCGCTGTTCCTGCTGATCGGCGTGTTGGCCAGCGGCCGCACGCCGTATCTGGCGGCGTTCGCCGGCATTACGGGCTGCATTCTGGTGGGCCTGTTCAATCCGTATCAGCGCCTGCGTCTGCGCGATCTGTACGAAGCCTTCGAGACCGGCGCCAAGTATGCGCTGGCCGTGGGCGCGGCCGCCGGCACCGTGGGCATCGTGATCGGCGTGGTGACGCTGACCGGGGTGGGCTTCAAGGTTTCGTACATCGTGATCTCGGCGGCGCAATCGATTGCCGGCGTGGCCTCGGTCGTGATCCCCGAAGCCATCGCCAACACGCAGTCGCTGACACTGGTGGCGGCGCTGATCATGACGGGCATCGTCTGCATCCTGATGGGCTGCGGCATTCCCACCACCGCCAACTACCTGATCATGGTGGCGGTGGCCGCGCCTACGCTCGTGCAGTTGGGCGTGCAACCGATCGCGGCGCACTTCTTCGTGTTCTATTTCGGCATCCTGGCGGACATCACGCCCCCGGTGGCGCTGGCAGCCTACGCGGCGGCGGGCATGGCGGGCAGTGATCCGTTCAAGACCGGCAACACGGCGTTCAGGCTGGGGATCACCAAGCTGATCGTTCCCTTCGTGTTCGTGTTCTCGCCGTCGCTGCTGATTTCGGTGCAGGGCTTCACCTGGCAGGACTTCTTCGTGACGCTGATCGGCTGCATGGTGGGTCTGGTGCTGCTGTCGGCGGCGTTCTCGCGCTACATGCTTGTCGGCATGAAGAGCTGGGAGCGTTGGTTGTGCACGCTGGGCGCGCTGCTCACGATCCTGCCGGGCATTGCCAGCGGGTTGATCGGCCTGGCCATTTGCATCCCGGTGTTCATCCGGCAGATGACGCAGCTCAAACTGGAAAGCGCGGCCAAGGCGGCATAGCGCGGTCCCGTCGCGGCGATCTGGCCGCAGATAAAAACAGGGGCGGACCTTTGGTGTCCGCCCCTGTTTTCTTTTGCGCAATCATGCATTCTGGCAGCAAATACGGGCAGAATGGGGGCCGTCCACGACAGGGTGACGCCATACAACATTCCGCCTTTTCGCCGGTTGCCCGGCTAAATAAATCAGCGTAAAGTAAAATTCATGTTTGCTGGTCTGCCGATATGCGGGCCGACTGTGCAAACAGGCACAACACTGCGCCATATGTTCGATATCCTGGTTTATCTGTTCGAGAATTACTACACGCCGCAAGCCTGTCCTGCGGCCGATGTGCTCGCAAAGCGGCTAGCCGCCGCCGGCTTCGAGCACGAAGACATCGACGACGCCCTCGGCTGGCTGTATGGCTTGGCCGAGACCACCGAACGATGTGTCGACCTCGCTCAGGCTCCCAACACCGGAACCCGGATCTACACCGACAACGAATACAGCCAGCTCGGCTCCGAATCCATCGGCTTCATCGCCTTCCTGGAATCGGCCGGCGTGCTGCCGGCGCCCCTGCGAGAAATCGTCATCGATCGAGGCCTGGCTTCGCCCGAAACGCCCGTGCCGCTTTCCAAGATCAAGATCATCGCCCTCATGGTTCTCTGGAGCCAGGAAGCCGAGATCGACAACCTGGTCCTGGAAGAGCTGCTGGACGAAGAGGGCGTGCGGCTGTTGCATTGACACGGCGCTCAGGCTGTTTGCTGTTGCTGTGACGTACGTAGGCCGATTCGCCCCCAGCCCCAGCGGCCCGCTACATGCGGGTTCGCTGGTGGCCGCGCTTGCCAGTTGGCTGGATGCGCGCGCCCAAAATGGGCGCTGGCTGTTGCGCATGGAAGACGTAGACACCCCGCGCACCGTGGCGGGGGCCGCCGACACCATCATGTCGCAACTGACCGCGCTGGGCCTGCACTGGGACGGCGAGGTCATGTGGCAATCGCAGCGCAACGCCGCCTACCAATCCGCATTTGACTCGCTCGCCGCGCGTGGCTTGATCTACGGCTGCGGCTGCACCCGTCGCGAAATCACCGACTCCGCGTTGCGGGGCCAGACCGCGCCCGGCATGGACGGCGAGCGTCCCTACCCAGGCACGTGCCGCCACGGCTTACCGCCAGGCCGCCAGGCGCGCGCGTGGCGATTGCGCGTGCCGCCGGGCGTCGAACACTTTGAAGACAGATGGCTCGGCCCGCAAACACAGGACGTGGCGACGGCCGTAGGCGACTTCGCCTTACGCCGCGCCGACGGTTTGTGGGCGTATCAATTGGCGGTGGTCGTGGACGATGCGGAACAGGGCGTGACGGACGTGGTGCGCGGGGCGGACCTGCTCAGTTCCACGGCGCGCCAACGCGTGCTGGGCCGCCTGCTGGGCGCACCGCCGCTGCGTTACCTGCATGTGCCGTTGATCCTGGACATCGATAGCGGCCTGAAGCTGTCCAAGCAAAATGGTGCGCCCGCAATCGATACCGGCTCACCGCTAGCCGCGCTGCAAAGCGCCTGGCGCAACCTGGGATTCGCGCCCATCGCCGCCGACCGCCCAGCCGATTTCCTGTCGGCAGCCACCGCGCACTGGGCGCGGCGCTTTCCGCTGCCAGCCGTCGCCGGCTGACGCGCTACAGCGGCTGGAGATCTTCGCCCAGCATCCGCACCAGCAAGGCCTCGCCATTGTCGGCGACCCGCAGTTCGCCATACCGCGCCACTTCGTAGCGCTTGGCCTCGCCCTCCGGAAAGAACCAGGCGTTGGTCACGATGCGCACGCCGCGATCGCGGACGCGGTACCGCAACGGCACTTCGCCCGGCGCTTTCGGCTGCACGTCCGGCTGGATGCGCAGCGCCGTGGCGACGCCGCGCGCATCAGGTTGCAGCATCACGTAGCCGTCGGGTTCGACGCCCATCAGGGAATCGTCATCGACCGGGCGATCGCCCCCCAGCCGCAAGCGGGTGATATCGCGGCTGGCCGCGAAATTCAGCGCCATGTAGTCGCCCTGCATCAATGAGCGGGGGTCCACGGGCGCCAACTCCAGGATCACGACCTTGCCGGTCGCCAGCAGCTTCTCGCGCTGCCAGATGCCGCCGTTGGCCACCACCAGCACCAGTGCCAGTCCGCCCAGGATGGCCAGCGTGCGCCAGCGCAGCGGACCTGACACCGGAGGCAGCGGCGCGCGCCGGTCGGGCGATTGCGTGCGCATCAGGCGCGGCACCAGCCAGACCAGGCCGCGCAGCACGAACAGCAGCAGCGCACCACCGCCCAGCCACAGGGCCTTTTGCAGCAGTGGCACCTCAAGCTGGTAGTAATAGACGCCCAGATACACCAGCAGGCTCAACACGCCGAAAATGACCAGGCGCAGTTGGTTCAATCCAAAACCCAGCAGCAGCCAGGCCAGCGCAAACCCGACGCCCGGGCTGGGCAGCCAGAACAACGCCAGCGCCAGCAAGGCCAGGGGCACGCCCCAGGTGACGCCTGCCGTCAACACGTGGCGGCGCGGCCAGAGCACTGCCATCGCTGCTGCCGCCGGAAGCAGAGCACCCGCCACCACCAGGAACGCGCCCTGGGGATTGAGCTGCCACATGGCCGGCAAGTTCAGGGCCGAGATACCGCCCGCCAGCCACACCATGCCCTGCACGGACAAGAGGAAAGCCCAGGCCAGCGGCTCCAGCGCGTGGCCGCGCTTGCCGCCCATGCGATGGCTCCAGGTCAGGATGACCGCCGTGGACCACGCGCCGATGACGGCAATGGGCAACCAGACGAAGCCCGCGCGGTTCGGATCGAAGTACAGCCAGGCATCCAGCAGATCGTCGCTCAACAGGTCGGGCGAGAGCACGCGCCAGATCAGGGCGGCGCCGGCCTGCGCGATCAGCAGGCCCGAAAGAAAGCGCAGGATCACGTCGGGACCCAGCGCGTAGACCACCGCCGCCATCAGCAGCACGAACAAGCACGCGCTGGTGAACGAGGTGGAGCTGGCAAGGCCGTAGATAAGAAGCAGCTGGCCGGTGAAAGCCATCGCGGTGCCGCATTGGCGCCAGAATGGGCCGGCGTCGCTGCGCAGCACCGCCACGCCCGCGCCGCATAGCACCAGGCCGGCCACGAGCGCGCTCTCGTCGGTCGTGACGATGTTGGAGAACGCCACGAACACCAGCAACAGCAAGGTCGCCAGCCAGGCGCTCAGGCCAAGCAGGCATTGCACGTACCAAGGCGGTTCGGCATGCGGCTTGGCGGCGGGGGCCAGTTGCGCCACCGGCGTGCCGGCGTCGCCCGATTCCACCGCGTTACCCGCCGAGGCGGCGGCGGGTTCGGCGTCCGCCGTCACGATGGGGGTCGCCGGTTCGGCCGCCAGCTTGCGCAGCCAGCGCGCGGCCAGGACGGCCTCGGCCATGAGCAGGGCGGCCAGCGGCAGCGCCGCCCACACGCCGGGCTCCAGCCGCAGCAGCCATTCGCCCACCACCCGCAGCGAGACGCAGATGACGCCCGCCGCCAGCATGGCCAGGATGATCAGGTCGCGCCGCCCACGCTGATAGAAAAAGCCCAGGCCCAGCGTCGCGGCGACCCAGGCGATGCCATTGAGCGATCCGACGTTGCGTCCGATGAAGTCGCCGAACATCAGCGACACCACCAGGGTGCTGATGACGATGGCGGCCAGGACGCGGGGACCAATCAGCGTGCTGGCCCGCCAGCGGCGCGCCGCCAGTTCCCAGCCCAGCAGCAAGGTCAGGTTGAGCGCCGCCATGATGAGATTGGGCAGGCCCGAGCCGTCATAGAGGGCATACCAGGTGAACACCCGTTCGCCCAGCCACAATGCGGCGGCAACGTTCAGCACCAGCACCCACAATAGCCACACGGCCTGGCTGGCCGAAGCCAGCGCCCACGGCAGCAGCAGAACCGCCCACCAGGCGAACAATTCCCAGGTATCGGCGCCAGTCTGGTAAGTTTGACCCAATAACGCGAGCAAGGCGCCCAGCAGGATGCCGGCCAATGCCAGAAGCGCGCCGGGGATGCTGCGCCGCACGCCGGGCGAGGCGCGAAGGCGCAAACCGGCCCATGCCGCGGCAAGCGCCGATATCGCCAGCAAACCTTGCGTGCCGGCAAAGCGCTGCACTTTTGTCATGTCCTGCCAGTTGGCGGCGACCCAGCAAATTGCAGCGCTGCCCAGCAGCAAAACACCTAGCCACAAGGTGCTTCGCGCCAAAAATTGACGCCAAGCGTGCAGTTCGGATCCCGCTTGTCTTTCAGTGCCGACTTGCATCTGGCGAATCTCCGATCTTATTATCCGCGCTACTAAGGCGGGACTACCGCCACTGGATACACATGAATAAAACGCTGATTATTGCCGAGAAGCCCTCGGTGGCCCTTGATATATCACGCGCCTTGGGAGGCTTCGCGCGCGAGGGCGACTATTTTGAAAGCGAACGTTACGTCCTGGCGTCCAGCATTGGCCACTTGTTGAGCTTGGTCGCGCCCAATGATCCGGTCAAGGGAAAGTGGAGCTTCACGCACCTGCCCGTGATTCCGCCGGAATTCGAACTGGGCCCCACTGACAAGAAGTCGGCCGAACGTCTGAAGCTGCTGGTCCGCCTGGCCAAGCGCAAGGACGTGGACTCGATCATCAACGCCTGTGACGCCGGACGCGAAGGCGAACTGATCTTCCGCTACATCATTCAGTATGCGGGCGTGAAAAAGCCGATTCAGCGTCTGTGGCTGCAATCGATGACGCAGGCCGCCATCCGCGAAGCCTTCGCCAACCTGCGCGACGACTCGCAGCTGAAGCCGCTGGAAGCGGCCGCCCGTTCGCGCGCCGAGGCCGACTGGCTGGTGGGCATCAACGGCACGCGCGCCATGACCGCCTTCAACAGCAAGGACGGCGGCTTCTTCAAGACGCCGGTGGGCCGCGTGCAGACGCCGACGCTGGCCATCGTGGCCGAACGCGAAGAGCGCATCCGTCGTTTCGTGCCGCGCGACTACTGGGAAGTGCGCGCGACCTTCATCGCCGCCGCCGGCCTTTACGAAGGCCGCTGGATCGACCCGCAATTCAAGAAAGATGACCGCGACCCCGAAAAACGCGAGTCGCGCCTGTGGTCGGCCGCCGCCGCGCAAAGCGTGGTTGCCGCCTGCCGCGAGCAGCCGGGCAGCGTTACCGAGGAATCCAAGCCGTCGACCCAGATGTCGCCGGCCCTGTACGACCTGACCTCGCTCCAGCGCGAAGCCAACGGCCGTTTCGGCTTTTCCGCCAAGACCACGCTGGCGCTGGCGCAGACCTTGTACGAACGCCACAAGGCGCTGACCTATCCGCGTACCGACTCGCGCTATCTGCCCGAGGACTACATCACCACGGTGCAGGAGACGATGCGCGCGCTGGCCAAGGGCGGTTCGAACGCCGTCGGCGGCCTGTCGCGCCACGCCGATACCGTCGTCAGCCAGCAATGGGTGAAGCCGAACCGCCGCATCTTCGACAACAAGAAGGTGTCGGATCACTTTGCCATCATCCCCACGCTGCAAATTCCGCATGACCTGAGCGAAGCCGAGGCCAAGCTGTACGACCTGGTGCTCAAGCGCTTCCTGGCCGTGTTCTTCCCGGCCGCCGAATACCGCGTCACCACCCGCCTGACCGAAGTGCAGGGGCACCGCTTCCGCACCGACGGCAAGGTGCTGGTCACCCCGGGCTGGCTCGCCGTGTACGGCAAGGAAGCCCAGGGCGAAGACGCCAACCTGGTGCCGGTTGCCGATGGCGAAACCGTGCGCACGGAAGACGTGGAAGCCGTCGGCCTGTCCACCAAGCCGCCCGCCCGCTTCAACGAAGGCACGTTGCTGTCCGCCATGGAAGGCGCGGGCAAGCTGGTGGACGACGAAGAGCTGCGCGAAGCCATGTCCGAGCGCGGCCTGGGCACGCCGGCCACGCGCGCCGCCATCATCGAAGGCCTGCTCAACGAGGTCTACCTGCGCCGCGAAGGCCGCGACCTGGTGCCCACCGCCAAGGCGCGCCAGTTGATGACGCTGCTGTCGGGCCTGGACGTGACCGAACTGACTTCGCCCGAACTGACGGGCGAGTGGGAACACAAGCTCAAGCAGATCGAGCAGGGCGGCCTGGGCCGCGAGGCGTTCATGCGCGAAATCGCGCAGATGACGCAGGTCATCGTCAAGCGCGCCAAGGAATACGAGCGCGACACGGTGCCCGGCGACTACGCCACCTTGCAGACGCCGTGCCCCAAGTGCGGCGCGGTGGTGAAGGAAAACTACCGCCGCTTTGCCTGCACCGCCTGCGATTTCTCGATCGGCAAGCACCCGGGCGGCCGCACGTTCGAGCTGCCCGAAGTCGAAGAGCTGCTGGCCAAGCGCGAGATCGGTCCGCTGCAAGGCTTCATCAGCAAGATGGGTCGGCCGTTCGCGGCCATCCTGCGCATCAGTGACGAATACAAGCTGGAATTCGACTTCGGCCAGAACGACGAAGACGATGCCGAAGCGGTGGACTTCTCCGGCCACACGCCGGTGGGCGCCTGCCCCAAGTGCCAATCGCGCGTATTCGAACACGGCATGAGCTACGTGTGCGAGAAGTCGGTCGGTCCCGAAAAGACCTGCGACTTCCGTTCGGGCAAGGTCATCCTGCAACAGGAGATCTCGGCCGAGCAGATGGGCAAGCTGCTGTCCGCGGGCCGCACCGACCTGCTCGAAGGCTTTGTGTCCAGCCGCACCAACCGCAAGTTCAAGGCGTTCCTGGTGCGTCAGCCCGACGGCAAGATCGGCTTCGAATTCGAGCCGCGTCCTGAAAAACCGGGCCGCGCGCCGTCCAAGACCGCTGCAAAAACCGCGACCAAGACGGCCGCCAAGAAGGCGCCAGCCAAGAAGGCTGCGGTGAAGAAAGCCGCGACCAAGACCGCCACGAAAACGGCCACCAAGACGGCAAGCAAAACCGCCGTCAAGAAAGCCGTGAAGAAGGCCGCGCCCAAGAAGACCGCCGCGTAAAGGGTCACGGCATGGGGGGCCGGCCGCAAGCCCGGCCCCGCCCATCGCCGCCTTGAGCGCCATCATCCCGATACGCACCAACGCCCGGACAAGCCGGGCGTTTTCCATTGTTGGACGGCAGGCGCTGGGGTATTGTTTACGCCAAACAGCTGCAACCAAAACCACGACGAGGACGACATGACCGCTAGTTCCCGCTTTACCACTCGCCGCCGCGTGCTGGCGGCCGCCGGGTCCCTGGCCGGCATCGCCTTGCTGGACGGACGCGTCGCGTTCGCCCAACCCAAGCTGGGCCGCGTCGTCTACGGGCAAGGCAGCATCGACCCTTTTTTCGCGGCCGGCTATGTGGCGCTCAAGAAGGGCTATTTCGGTGAAGGCGGGCTGGAAGTCGAGTACCTGAATTCGCAAAGCGGCCCGCGCACCAACCAGTTGCTGGCGGCCGGCCAGATCGTATTTGGCGCTACCGCCGCCACCGCCGCGCCCGCGCTGACCATTGCCGGCAAGGCCGCCACGCTGGTGTTCGGCTTTGACCGCAAGCTGACCTACGCCAACGTCATCGTGCGCCGCGAAGACTACGACAGCGGCAAGATCAAATCGCTGAAAGACCTCGCAGGCAAGCGCGTCGGCGCCACGCAGCCACAGTCCAGCACCTGGCTGATGGCGCTCTACCTGATGCAGAAGGCCGGCGTGGCCGACAAGGTGGACATCCGCCCGCTGGGCGATCTGGCCACGATGCTGGGCGCGCTCAAGACCGGCTCGGTATCGGCCAGCATGGCCACGATGTCCATGATGGAACAGGCGCGCCAGGAAGGCTGGGGCGTACCGATATTCGACGCCACCACCGAAAGTTCGTGGAACGAATTCATGGGCGGCGACGTCCCCGGCATCGCCGCGCTGACGCTGCAAGACACCATCCAGAAGCGGCCCGAAGTGGTGCAGGCCTTCGTGACCGCGATGGTCAAGGCGCAGGACTTCATCACCGCCAACTCGGCATCCGGCATCACCGACGTCATCTACGACGACTACCTCAGCGCGTTCCCGCGCGCCGCCATTGAAAAGACGCTGGGCGTCTACAAGGACACGGTGTTCTTGAAAGACAACATCATCACCGAAGACGCCTACAACCGCATGACGGCCATCATGGGCGATGGCCGCCAGTTCTCGAACGACGAAATCAAGACCGTGCCCTACGCCAAGTGTGTCGACATGAGCTTCGTGCGCAAAGCGCGGGGCCTTTGATGATCACGCTGGACAAGGTCGGCAAGGCGTACCAGTCGCGCCAGGGCACGACGCATGCGGTGGGCGAAGTCAGCCTGACCATCGAAGCGGGCGAATTCGTCTCCATCGTCGGTCCTTCGGGCTGCGGCAAGAGCACGCTCTTGAACATGATCGCGGGCTTTCTGCGCCCCACCACGGGAGCCATCCACGTCGACGGCCGCCTGGTCGATGGGCAGGTGCCGCCCGCGCTGGGCTACATCTTTCAGAAGGACACGCTGCTCCCCTGGTTCAGCGTCAAGAAGAACGTGGCGCTGGGACTGAAATTCCAGGGCGTGGCGCCTGACCGGATCGAGCGCCGGGTGGCCGAACTGCTTGAGCTCGGCCACCTGACCGACTTCGCCAACGCCTATCCCCACCAGCTCTCGGGCGGCATGCGGCGGCGCGTGGCGCTGTTGATGAGCCTGGCCGTCGAGCCGCGCATCCTGCTGCTGGACGAACCCTTCGGCGCGCTGGACACGCACACCAAGACGCACCTGCATCGGGAACTCATGGAGATCTGGCGCAAGCTGGGCCAGACCATCGTGATGGTCACGCACGACCTGGACGAAGCCATCCTGCTGTCGGACCGCGTGGTGGTGCTGTCCGGCCCGCCCAGCCGCGTACTGCTCGATGAGCGCATCCGCATTCCGCATCCGCGCGACGTCTTCACGCTGCGCGAAACGCCGCAATTCGTTGCCCACGTACAAAGCCTGTGGAGCGTGCTGGGCCAGCAGTTCCGCGCCGCCGCCTGACGCTTACGCCTCCATGATGTCGACTGAAACTTCCGATTCCTTGCAGGACCAGCTGCGGCTGGACCGCCGCGCCGGCATCAAGCGCCGGCTGCGCATCACCTTGTGGCAAGTGCTGATACTTGCCGTCATCCTGGGCTCCTGGGAAACGCTGACGCGCATTCCGTGGTTCACGCAGAACACCTTGTTCGACCCCTTCTTCATCAGCCAGCCTTCGCGCGTGGCGGTGCGGCTGTGGGAATGGCTACAGCCCGGGCCGCGCTCGGTCTGGCCGCACCTGTGGCTGACCTTGCAGGCGACGATGGTGGGGCTGGTGGTGGGCGTGGGCAGCGGCTTCATCGTCGGCATGACCCTTAGCCGCAGCCGCTTCCTGGCCGATGTGTTCAACCCTTTCATCGTGGCGTTCAACTCGATGCCGCGCATCGCGTTCGTGCCGCTCATCACCATGTTCTTCGGCCTGGGGCTGGCGTCCAAGGTGGTGACGTCGTGGTTCGTGGTGTTCTTCCTGGTGTTCTTCAACACCTACAAGGGCGGCCGCAGCGTCGAGCGCGAATTGGTGGACTTCTGCCGTACGCTGGGCGCCTCGCCGCGCCAGATCCTGTGGCGCGTGCGCATACCCACGGCGGCGGCCTGGACCTTCGCCGCGTTACCCAACGCGATCAGCTTCGCGCTGATCGGCGTGGTGCTGGCCGAATTCGTCGGGTCCACCACCGGCATGGGCTATCTGATGATCACCGCGCTGGCCACCCTGAACGCCACCGACATGTTCGCCGCCGTGACCTTGTTGTCCATCGTCGGCATCGCGCTGGTTTATTGTGTGACCTGGCTTGAACGGCGGCTGCTGCACTGGGCGCCGGAATTCAGGGAATGACCATGGAAAAATCGGGACCGCATCGATGAGCACACTTCCGTATCTGCGTAACTTCGACCTGACGGGCCAGGTCGCGCTGGTGACCGGCTCGGCGCGTGGGCTGGGCTTTTGCATCGCGCGGGCCTTGGCGGGCTGCGGCGCGCGCGTGCTGATCAACGGGCGCAGCGCCGCGTCGGTCGACGCCGCCGTGGCCGAGCTGGCCAATGCC
This sequence comes from Achromobacter piechaudii NBRC 102461, assembly GCF_001571245.1. Taxonomy (GTDB): domain Bacteria; phylum Pseudomonadota; class Gammaproteobacteria; order Burkholderiales; family Burkholderiaceae_B; genus Achromobacter; species Achromobacter piechaudii. The sequence goes on from NZ_BCTK01000012.1 coordinate 245,143, forward strand.
GGGCTGGACGCGCATGGCTTGCCGTTCGACGTCAGCCGCGACGATGAAATGCAGCGCGCCTTCCAGCGCATCGACGATGAACACGGCCGTCTCGACGTGCTGGTCAACAACGTCGGCGCGCGCAACCGCAAGACGCTGCGCGACACCAGCCCCGCCGAAATCCGCGAGCTGATCGATACGGACCTGGTCGCCGGCATGCTGCTGGCGAAGTTCGCGGCCGAGCGCATGATGCGCCAGGGCGGCGGCCGCCTGATCGCGATCACTTCGGTGGTGGGGGAGCTGGCCCGCGCGGGCGACGCCGTGTATCCGGCCGCCAAGCAGGGCCTGACCGGCATGGTGCGCGCGCTGGCGGCGGAATTCGGCGGCCATCACATCACCAGCAACGCGATTGCGCCCGGCACCTTCGCCACCGAAACCAATGCGACCATGGTGGCCGATCCCAACGTCGGCCCGCGCGTCGCGGCCCGCAATCCGACGGGGCGTTGGGGCGAACCCGAGGAAATCGCCGGCGCGGCGGTGTTCCTGGCCTCGCCGGCCGCGTCCTATGTGAACGGGCACGTGCTGGTGGTGGACGGCGGCCTGTCGATTCAGTTCTAAGGGCAAGGCGGGCGCGGTGCGCCCCCCCTCGGCCCCAGCCCGATCAGGTCGTCTCGTCCTGGTACCAGACGCCTTCGGCCAGCATCATCTTCTGATGCCCATGACCTGCCGGCATCATCGGAAAGCAGTTCTCTTGCGCGGTCACGGCCACGTCCAGGAAGTAGGGGCCATCGTGGGCCAGGCATTCGGCCAGCGCCGCATCCAGCTTGGCCGGATCGTCCACGCGCGCCGCGCCCCAGCCGAACGCACGCGCCAGCGCCACGAAATCGGGTAGCGATGCGTTGTAGCTATGGCTGTACCGCCCGCCATGGATCAGCTCCTGCCATTGGCGCACCATGCCCATGTAGCCGTTGTTGCACAGCACGACCTTCACGGGCGTCTGGTGCTGCATGGCCGTGGACAATTCCTGGATGTTCATCAGCACCGAGGCGTCGCCGCTGACGCACACCACTGTCTTGTCCGGATGCGCCACCTGCGCGCCGATCGCGGCCGGCACGCCGTAACCCATCGTGCCCGCGCCGCCCGAGGTCAGCCAACGGTTCGGCTTGTCGAACCGCAGGTACTGCGCGGCCCACATCTGATGCTGGCCCACGTCGGTCGAGACGATGGCGTCCCGGTCCGACAGCGCGGCGTTCAGGCTGGACATCAGGTGCTGCGGCAGGATGGCGTCGGCGGCGGGCGTGAAACCCAGGCAGTCCTGCGCACGCCAGGCGTCGATGCGCTTGAACCACGGCGCCAGCCGCGCGGCCTCCAGCGGCGTATCGCCCAGCTCGGCGCGCAGCGCGCGCACCAGCGGCAGGCAATCGCCCACCAGCGCCACGTCCACGCGCACCACCTTGTTGATGGAAGCGGGGTCGATGTCGATATGGATCTTGCGCGCATGCGGGCAGAATTCGGACAGCTTGCCGGTGATGCGGTCATCGAAACGGGCGCCTATGCACACCACCAGATCGGCGTTGTGCATGGCCAGGTTGGCTTCGACCGTGCCGTGCATGCCCAGCATGCCGACGAACTGCGGGTCGGACGCGGGAAAGGCGCCCAGCCCCATCAGGGTCAGCGTGCACGGCGCGCCGGTGTGGCGGACCAGATCGGTGTAAGCCTCGCAGGCCTCGGGGCCGGCGTTGATCAGCCCGCCTCCGCCGTAAAAGATGGGGCGGCGGGCCTGGGCGATCAGCGCGGCGGCGCGGCGCACGGCCGACTGCGGCAGCTTGGTCGCCAGCTTGCCCGACTGCCGGCGCGCACGCAGCGCGGCCAGCTTCTGTTGCGACGGCAGGCCCGGCACGTCGTCGTCCGCATCGCGCGGCACGGCCAGCTGCACATCCTTGGGAAAATCCACCAGCACCGGGCCGGGCCGGCCCTGGCGGGTCAAGTCGAACGCGCGGCCCACGACGTTGGCCACGTCGTCGACGGCGCGGATCTGGGTATTCCACTTGGTGACGGAACGCGAGATGCCGATGGCGTCGCATTCCTGGAACGCGTCGGTGCCGATGGCGGCAGTGGCCACCTGGCCGCTGATGCACAACACAGGGATCGAATCGCACATGGCGTCCAGCAGACCCGAAGTGGTGTTGGCCATGCCGGGGCCCGAGGTGACGAACACGACGCCTGTGCGGCCGGTGGTGCGGGCGTAGCCTTCAGCGGCGTGCACGGCGGCCTGCTCGTGGCGCACCAGTACGTGGCGCAAGCGCGGTTCGGCGTACAAGGCGTCATACAGCGGTAGGACCGCGCCGCCGGGATAGCCGAAGACGGTGTCCACCCCGTTCGCAATCAGCGTGTCGAGCAGAATCTTGGCCCCGTTCGCAAGCGGGGCGGAGGTGGCGGCTAGCGCGGCAGCGGCGGTGGGGTGCAGGCGATCGTTCATACTATCTATCTTATTCGTAGCGCCGCAGAATTTTTATCTTCTTTTCCACGAATACCGGTCGATCGGAGTAAATTTGTCTTTGATTTGGAGGAATCAAAGAAAATGAACCTGGACAAATTCGACCTCGCCATTTTGAAGGTGCTGCAAGAGAACGCGCGCGCCAGCCTGAACGAGATCGGCGCGGCGGTGGGGCTGTCGTCCACGCCCTGCTGGAATCGCATCAAGCGCATGGAGGGCGCCGGCGTCATCCGAGGCTATACGGTGGACATCGACCCGGCCAGCCTGGGGTTCATGGACACGGTGATCGTCCACGTCACGCTGGAGAGCCACAGCGAAGAAACCCTGTACGAGTTCGGCCGCGCGCTGGCGGCCATCCCCGAAGTGCTGGAAGCGTTTCTCGTGTCGGGCGACTACGACTATTACATCCGCATCGCGGTGCGCGATACGCGCGACTATGAACGCCTGCTGCGCGAACAGCTGTACCGCATTCCCGGCATCCGCCACAGCAAATCGTGCTTCGTGCTGCGCCGCTTGAAGGAAACCATGCTGCCGCTGACCGGCCCGGTGGGATAAGCCGCGCTTTCAGCGCAGCACGAAGTCGTCCGGTTCGGCGGGTGTGGGCAGCGGGCGCACGCCCAGCCCTTCCAGCAGGTCGATCTCGATCACGCGCGCCAGCGCCGACAGCGGCAGGTCGTTTTCTTCCAGGCCGAAGGGGTCTTCAAGCTCGTCGCCCAGGGCGTCCAGGCCGAAGAAGGTATAGGCGATGATGGTGACCGCCACCGGCGTCAGGTATTCCAGCGTGCCTACGAGGCCGAACGGCAGCAGCAGGCAGAACAGCCAGGCCGTGCGATGCAGCAGCAAGGAATACGCGAACGGACAGGGCGTGAACTTGATGCGTTCGCAGGCGGCCTGGATGGCGGCGCATTGCGCCACGCGCTGGGTCAGGCCCTGATAAAGAATGTCGCTGAGTTCGCCGCGCCGCAGGCAGCCGGCCAGATCGCGGTTGATCGCCATGAGCAAGGCGTCGGGCACATTGCGGCAACCGGCCAGCGTGTCGAGCTCGTCTTGCTGCACCCACGGGCGTACCGCCTCGACCATGTCCTGCCCGCGCAGGCGCGCCGCCAGTCCGTAGCCGAATCCGATGCAGCGCCGCACCAGCCGTTCCTGGATGGGGTTGGCCGTGCTGGCCGCCAGCAGCACCGCGCTTTCGCGGGCCAGGCTGCGCGCCTGCACGATCAGGTCGCCCCACTGCTTGCGCGCTTCCCACCAACGGTCATAACAGACGTTGTTGCGAAACCCCATGAACACCGACAAGGCCAGGCCGAACAGCGAGAAGGGCACCGCCGTCAGATGCGCGGGCGAGAACCACTGCCGGTGGTACATCCACACGACCACGCACGACAGCAGGGTGATGACCAGGATCCTGCTGAGAATGCGCGGGATGATGGAACCGCGCAGTACAAAGAACAAAGCCAGCGCGGAGGGCCGCGGACGGACGATCATGATGAATATCAAGTAAGGACAAGGCGGCGCTCACTATACGCCTGTCATCCACGTCATGGACGCGTCGATATAATTCTGTTTCGTCTCACCCGCCCCCCACCGACACGCTGCCGCCTCCATGACCACCGAAGCCACCCCGATCAAGCCCTGGCACGTCGTTCGCCGCTCCAAGCTGCATGGCAACGGCGTCTTCGCCGCCCGCAAGATCCCAGCCGGCACGCGCATCATCGAGTACGGTGGCGCGCGCATCAGCGCAAAAGAAGCCGACCGGCGCCATCCGACCAATCCCGATGACCCGTTTCACACTTTCTTCTTCGCGCTCAGTTCGGGCCGCGTGATCGACGGTGGCGACGAAGGCAACGACGCGCGCTGGATCAACCATTCCTGTCAGCCCAACTGTGAAGCGCAGGAAGGCAAGCACGGCAAGCGCGTCTACATCGTCGCCTTGCAGGACATCCCGCGCGGCACCGAGCTGTCGTACGACTACGGCCTGGTGCTGGATGGGCGCATCACCAAGGCGCTGAAAGAAGGCTACCGCTGCCTTTGCGGCACGCCGCCGTGCCGGGGCACGATGCTGGCGCTGCCGAAAAAGAAGACGAAGAAGTCCAAGAGTGCGGATGCCGCGCCCGTAGCGGACGCGCCTGTCGAAGCGACTGTCCAGGCGCCTGTCGAAGCGGCCGTGCAAGCGGCCCCGTCCAGGACAACGGGACGCAAGACCGCGAAAACGGCCACCTCGGCCAAGCCGCTCACGTCTCCCAAGCCCACCAAAACGGCCAGCGCCAAGAAACCCGCCAGCGCTCCGAAACCGGCCAGTTCCGACAAGACCGTCCCTTAAAAACGCATCCCTGCGCCGCCCTGTTCCGCCACCCGCGCGGACAGGCGTACAATCGCCGATGTCGTTAACACGACATGCAGTACGTCTTCAGGGCGGGGTGCAATTCCCCACCGGCGGTATGCCATGCAATGTGGCGAGCCCGCGAGCGCCCGGCGTCCAGTACGGACATCGGGGTCAGCAGATCTGGTGAGATGCCAGAGCCGACGGTCATAGTCCGGATGAGAGAAGATGTGCCGCCGCAACACCCCGTCATCCAGGCGCGCTCGCGCCTGGAACGTCGTATTGCGTACGGCTGTCGATTAGCCCTGAAACGTTTTTCGCCCCCTTTTATTTTGCGAGAGCGTTTCAATGTCCCACTTCAATACCCAGCAGTCCCTTCCCAGCCTGGCTTCACAACCGTTCGCCGCCCGCTTGCAGCGCGCGCTGCATCATCTGCGCCTGGGCCGTCCCGTCATCCTCATGGACGACTTCGACCGCGAAAACGAAGCCGACCTCATCGTCGCCGCCGACAAGCTGACCGTGCCCGTCATGGCCCAACTGATCCGCGACGGCAGCGGCATTGTCTGCCTGTGCCTGCCCGGCGAAACGCTGGACCGGCTGGAATTGCCGCCCATGGTCGCGCGCAACCAAAGCCGCTTCGCCACCGCTTTCACCGTGTCGATCGAAGCCCGCGAAGGCGTCAGCACCGGCGTGTCTGCCGTTGACCGCGTCACCACCATCCGCGCCGCCATCTCGCCGTCGGCCCAAAGCGAAGACATCGTCAGCCCCGGCCACGTGTTCCCGCTGCGTGCCCAGCCCGGTGGCGTGCTGACCCGCCGGGGCCACACCGAAGGCTCGGTGGACCTGGCCGTGCTGGCCGGCCTGCGTCCGGCTGGCGTGCTGTGCGAACTGATGAATGCCGATGGCACCATGATGCGCGGCGCCTCGCTGGAACGCTATGCGGCCCAGCACGGCCTGGTCGCCCTGACCATCGCCGAGCTGGCCGACCATCTGCAAAAGCTGAAGGATGGCCAGGCCGAACCCGTCGATGACGAGGTCCTGGAAATGGCCGCCACGGTCTGAAGAGCAGACCCGCGCGCAGTCGGGGCGCGCATCGCTGCGTACCCCGATGCGTGCTTCCAGGGGTGATGACAATCCGAAACCATCGCGGAGAATTCGTCGATGGCATAATCCGCGCTTGCGGGTGACGAGCCGGATTGCCTGCTGCAACGCTTATGAGCCATTGCTCAGGTTTGATAATCGCCTTGAACGCACCCATGACCGCTATCCCCCAGCCCCGCAAATCGCCGCGCCAGCAGCGGTCCCAGCAAACCGTCGACACCATTCTGCAAGCCACGGCGCGCGTGTTGGCCGCGCACGGCTATGCGGGCACCAATACCAACCTGATCGCTGAAACCGCCGGCGTCAGCGTCGGGTCGCTGTATCAGTACTTTCCGAACAAGAACGCGCTGATCGCCGCGCTGCACCAGCGCCACGACAACCAGATGCTGGACGTCATCGACGACGTGTTGAACAGCAATCCCGCCGCCACGCTGAAAGAGCGCGTGGCCGCCATCGTGCAGGCCATGTTGCATGCGCACCTGCTCGAACCCGCGCTGCACCGCGTGCTGGAGCGCGAATTCCCGCTGTTCGACATCCCGGGCGACCACAGCCTGGCCGATCAGGATATCCATCGCCGCATGCGGCATCTGCTGGAGCTGCATCGCGCCGAGATCGCGCAGCAGGACCGCGATCTGGCCACCTACGTGGTGCTGCGCATCATGGAGTCGCTGGTGCACGCGATGGCGCTGGAGCCGCCCGCGGGCTTTGACGCGCGGCAGCTTGAACAGTCGGTGGTCGATGCGGTGATGGGCTATCTGGCGACGCCCGGTGCGGCCGCAACGCCCCGGCCAGCGAAGGCGACGAAGCTCAGGACGACGGCGAAAACGGCGGCGGCTGCGAAGGCCGCGCGTCCGGCCAAGACAGGCCGGGCTGCAACGCCGGCTGCCTTGCCCACGGCAGCCAAGAAGGCCCCGCGCCGCAAAGCCGCCGGCTGATCCAACGACAAACGCGCAACGTCAACGCGACGCGTCCTGGGCCATACGGGCCAGGCAATCGGACGCCTTGCCCACGACGATGCGCGCGCTGCACGCAAGCATCAGGTTCAGGTTCAAGCCGAAGTCTTCCACCGTGTGGCCATCGGCATCCACCATGCGCGAGATGCCGTCGTCGGCTGCGGCGCCCACGGCCACCTGATCGATCAGCGTGCCGGCCTGGCTGGTATAGCCCCACACCGGTTTGCCGCAAGCGATGGCGTAGCCCACTTCAAACGCGGTGCCCGAATCGGGCTCGGCGCCACGGAAGCAGTTCAGGTTGGCCATCACCATATCCGCGCGTCGGATCAGCGCCACGTTTTCACGGTAGATCCATTGCGCCAGCGCCGCGCCCGACAGTTCCGGCGGCGCGGTGTTGTCCAGGGGAAAAAGCCCGTCGAATCCATAGGTGGCGCACAACGCCTTGAGCCGCTGGCCGTGCGCCACGGCATCGGGCAGGAACACATCGAAACCCGCGAGATACACGCTGCGCATAAAAGCTACTCCGGTTCTGAAACGTTGAAGGCGTCGCCCGTGGCAAAGAAAGACCCGCCAGCCAGGTAGTGGATCGAACGGCGCTCGTCGCTGGGAAAGTGCCAGCGATTTTGCGAGTACACATCCGGCGCGGCCCAGGCCGCCACGACTTCGCCGATGAACAGATCATAAGCCTGCTGGTTGTGGGGCTCGGGCACCACCTTGCATTCCAGCCAGCCCAGGCAATCGGCCACCAAGGGCGCGCCAATCTTGCTGGCCGCGAACGTGGTCAGGCCTGCGGCCTGGAACTTGTCTTCGTCGCGGCCCGATTCCGATCCCACCTTGAAGGTCGCGGACGCTTGCGCGCGTGACGGAATGCACAGCGCGAATTCGCCGGACGCCTCGATCAGTTCGCGCGTGTAGGTGTTCTTGTCCACCACCACAAGCATCTTGGGCGGGCTGAAATCCAGCGGCATCGCCCACGCCGCCGCCATGACATTGCGCGCCTGGCCATGGGCGCTGGTGACCAGCACCGTGGGCCCGTGGTTGAGCAGCAGATACGCACGCGCCAATTCGACCGGTTCGATGGGGGACATGGGCGGCTCTCCTAGAACATGCCGTTCTGGTTGGCGGGGTTTTCGGGAATTTCCTGGCTCACGTCCCAATGCTCGACGATCTTGCCTTTGTCCACCCTGAAGATATCCACAACCGCCTGGCCACGATCTTCCGGCGAATCGCGCCACTGGTTGTGGATAACCACAAGATCGCCCTCGGCGATCACGCGCTTGATATCGACGATGGCTTGCGGATGCTGGTCGAAGTAGGGCGGAAAGAAATCCACCATCGGGCCCACGCCATCGCGCATGTAGGGATTGTGCTGCACATAGTTGGGACTGACGTACAGACGCACCGCTTCGTCGATCTCGCGGTCCTGGAACATCATGCGAAAAAACGCGACGACGATCTCCTTGTTCGACTGGGGCGCGGCCGCCAGCGCCGGCGCGACGGCCAGGCATTGGGACGCGACCAGCACACAGGCGGCCAAGGCTTTGCACTTCATACGCATACAGACAACTTTCGAATACGCCGACGGGCGGCCTGCCAGTTTACAAATAAAAACAGCGGCGCCGGCACGCTTGCACAATAGAAAAGGAGCCCTTGACGGGCTCCCCGGAAAGCAGGCAGAACTTAGCCCGCCAGCGGTTCAGTACCCTACCGTGTAGCGGCGGCGCGCATGCTTGGGGTTTTCGATTTCATCGACCAGGGCGATGGCGTAGTCTTCCATCGAAATCCAGCTCTTGCCTTCGTCGTCGGCCAGCAGATGGTCTTCGCCCAGCCGAAACGAGCCTGTGCGCTCGCCGGGTTCGAACATCGCCGAGGGCGACAGGAACGTCCAGTTCAGCACCTTTTCCTGGCGCAGCGTGTCCAGGAACACGACGCCCGCGCGGGCCTCAGGTTTGTAGGCATCCGGAAATTCGGGCGTATCGATCAGCAGCTTGCCCGGCGCCACCAGCAGGCTGCCCGCGCCGCCCACCACCAGCAGGCGCGGCACGCCGGCGTTTTTCACGGCGGCGATCAAGGGCTTGGCGTCGGTCGAGACAAAGCGCGTGGCGCTGACCACGGCGTCGTGGCCGGTCAGCAGGGGGGTCAGCGCGGCCGGGTCGGTGGCGTCGCCCTGTTGGACGGTCAAGCCCGGTTGGGCGTTGACGTCGGCCGGGTTGCGGGCGATGCCCGTCACTTGGTGGCCGCGTTTGAGCAGTTCGTCCGCGACGCGCGAGCCGACGCGGCCCGTGATTCCGATCAATGCGATTTTCATGGTCTTGCTCCTTGGGAGAGGACCGAGGCGACACGCGGTGCGCGATGCGCCGCCTGCCGCCCCGGATCTGGCAATCCATACTATTCGGTCGAATCCGAACAAAAAACCCATTCCATCACACGAGTTTTTTGCAATCCATGCATCAATTGTCGGATCAACCCGCTGCGCGCTGCGCCTGATAAACCTGAAGATGCGAGTACGCCACACGCAGATAGGTGGCGTCCACGCCCAGCGTCTGCGCGCGGTGAACCATGTCGCCCACGATGTGATCGGCTTCGACAGGCAGACCCTGACGCAGATCACGGAACATGGACGCCGTCATCGGTTGCGTGCGGTCGCTGATCAGGTTCTGCACGAAGGCATCGGCTTCGGGACGCACGGCATGGCCGGATGCCGCCGCCACGGCCTGGGATTCCTGCAACAGGCTTTTCAGGATGTCGATGCCGTCATCGGTGGAAGCGATCTGGCCGATCGAGCCGCGCATCAGGCAGGTCGCCGCCGCCAGCGTCGTCAGCATGACGTACTTTTCCCACATGTCCTGGTGGATGTCTTCACTGAGGCGGCTGACGTACTCGCCTCCGGCAAGCGCCTGTTCCAGCGCCACGCAACGCTCGCTGCGGGCGGGGCCGGCACGCTCGCCGAACACGATGTTCGCATGCTTGCCCAGATGCACCACTTCGCCTTCCGGACCCAGCGTGGCGTTGATCTGGCACAGCCCGCCCAACACGCGATGCGGCTCGAATTCGCGGTCCAGCACGTCGTATTGCAGCACGCCGTTCATGATGGGCAACACGGCCGTGTCCGGGCCGACGGCGGGGCGGATGGCCTCGACGGCGCTGGCCAGGTCATAGGCCTTGCAACTGAGCACGACAACGTCGTAATGGCCTTGCAGGGTTTGTTGCGTGGCAAGCTTCGGGTGCAAGGTGGCGTCGCCCAGCGGGCTCTGAATGCGCAAGCCGTGTTCACGGATACGCGCCGCGCGCGGCTCACGCACCAAAAACGTCACGTCCGCGCCCGCCTGGGCGGCGCGTCCGCCGAAATAGCCACCGGTGCCGCCGGCACCCAAAAACAACAACCGCATTCGTCTCTCCTGTTGCCGCCCGCCTCTGTGACGGGCTGAGATGGAATTATGCGCTTGGCGCGCAGGCTCGCCCAGCCCGGCCGGAACCTGAACGGCCCGTGAACGGTGGCGGAAGGAGACGACGCTTATTTCAAGAGTTTCACCAGCCGCCACGTCACGTCCTGCCCGTTGATTCGCGGAAAGATCACCTGATGCATGAAGGTCTGCGGGCCGGTGGGAAATGCTTCGCACGACCCCGTTCCCGAGATCAGGCGCAAGACTGCTTTTGGGGCGCGGCCAGAAAGGGAAATAATCGCTGATGCGCCTCGGCCGCGTCCGAGGCTCGCCGAGCAACGCCGCCAGAGACCGCGTCGTAGTTGGGTTCCACCTTCAACGGGCCGGACGTAGCGCGCAGGCGTCGTCTCCGGCACTACGTAGGCCCGATCTTTCGCAACGCACACCGCGCGCGCCCGGTTCAAGCTCCGTGGTTGCGCTCCGTCCAGGCCTCGAAGCCGCCGCGCAGCGCCCACGTCTTCGGATAGCCCGCCGCGCGCAGGCGCGAGGCCAGCAGCGCGGCCGACACCTCGTTGGGGCAGGCGCAATAGACCACGATGTCGGACTCCAGCGCTTGCGCATCCAGCGCGGGCAAGGGCGCCTTCAGGTCCACAGCGATAGCGCCGGGAATGCGCGCGGCGTCGCTCGTGGCCTCGGGCCGCACGTCAAAGACCAGCGGGTTGCGGCCGTCCTGGCGCCACTGCATCAGCTCGTCGACGGACACGCGCGGAATGATGCGCAGGCTGCGCAGCAGAATGCGGCGGCGCAGAAAGCGCGCCAGGATGTACAGGCCCAGCACCGCCGCCAGGACGCCCAGGCCCATCGGCCCATACGTGCCCAACAGATCGAGCACGTCGTTGATCACGCTATGGAACAGCCCGCCCAGCAGCAGCGCCGAGCCGGCCCAGATCATGGCGCCGGCCAGGTCGTAGAGCAGAAAGCGCCGGTAGGCGGTGCCGGTCAGCCCGGCCATGACGGTCGACAGCGCGCCAGCGCCCGGCAGGAATTTGCACACCAGCAAGGCGCGCACGCCTATGCGCAAATACAGGCGCTGCGTCTGGCGGATGCAGGAATCCTGCGACAGCGACAGCTTGCACACCACCCCCAGCAGCCGCGCGCCATAGCGCCGGCCCGCCACGTACCAAAGCGTGTCGGCCAACAGGCATGCCACGGTGGCGGCCAGCCACGGCGCGAGCCAGCCCGCCGCGCCGCCCAGCGCACCGGCCGCGATCAACATGGGATAGGCGGGCACGGGCAGCCCCGCCTGTTCGACCAGGACGTTGGCGAACACCAGCCACCCGCCGTACTGTTCGAGCAGCAATTGAATGTCTTGCATGGATCTTCCAGCCTGCCGCGCCACGCGCAGCCGAAGCGGCGATTTTACGGGTGCGGCAGCGCCGCCTGTCGGTTTACCGGACGAACCCGCCATTCGAATCGCGTTTTGCGACACGCATGTCCAAGACGAGCAACGGCGGGCACCAAATTGGTGCCACGTTTCCCTGCGAGGGTGCCTATAATTCCGCCCGGCCATCAGGTTTCCCCGACTAGTCCGGGTGGACTTCCATGGCATACAACTTGCTTCGCCAGCACTGGCTGCGGACCCGACCATGTGGATAGGGCGCGCCGTCTGGCGCCTCCATCCGATGACCGATCCCACGCCTACGTTTCCGCCCGCTCGTCCTGGCCTGCCCGCCGACGGCCGGAACCATGGGGCCGCGAGCCGCGACCCGGCCCGCGCCGCCCGTCCCGAGGCGCACCGCAGCGTCCCCGCAACACCGTCTTTCCCTCACGTTTCCATCCCCCGCGAAGGAGTCACCCGCATGAAATCCCTGTCCCTCCCGTCCGCAGGCGGCATCGCCCGCCGTGGCCTGCTCAAGCTGGCCGCGGCCGCCGCCACCGGCGCGCTGCTGTTCTCGGGCCTGGCGCATGCCCAGGCGCCCGCCAAGACCAAGGTCGCCGCCATCTATACGGTGCCGGTGGAACAGCAATGGGTGTCGCGCATTCACAAGGCCCTGACGGCCGCTCGCGACCGTGGCGAGATCGACTACACCTTCTCGGAAAACGTCACCAACGCCGACTACGAGCGCGTCATGCGCCAGTACGCCGAGCAGGGCAACAAGCTGGTGGTGGGCGAAGCCTTCGCGGTGGAAGCCGCCGCCCGCAAGGTGGCCAAGGACTACCCGCAGACCGCCTTCCTGATGGGTTCCTCGGGCAAGCCGCAGCAACCGAACTTCTCGGTGTTCGACAACTACATCCAGGAACCGGCCTACCTGACCGGCATGATCGCCGGCGGCATGAGCAAGTCGGGCAAGATCGGCCTGGTCGGCGGCTATCCCATTCCGGAAGTGAACCGTCTGATGCAAGCCTTCATGGAAGGCGCCAAGGAAGTGAACCCGAAGGCCGAGTTCACCGTGACTTTCATCGGGTCGTGGTTCGATCCCCCGAAGGCCAAGGAAGCCGCCTTCGCCATGATCGACAAGGGCGCGGACGTGCTGTACGCCGAGCGCTTTGGCGTGTCGGACGCCGCCAAGGAACGCGGCAAGCTGGCCATCGGCAACGTGATCGACACCCAGCCGCAATACCCCGAGACCGTCGTGGCGTCCGCCCTGTGGAGCATGGAGCCCACCATCGACGAAGCGCTCAAGCAAGTGAAGGCCGGCACGTTCAAGGCCGACGACTATGGCCAATACTCGCTGATGAAGCACAAGGGCTCGTCGCTGGCGCCGTTGGGCACCTTCCAATCGAAGATCCCCGCCGACCTGATCGCCAAGGTGGATGCCAAGCAGAAGGCCATTCTGGATGGCAGCTTCACCGTCAAGGTCAACGACAAAGAACCCAAGTCCTCGGCACGATGAAACCAGCGCCTCTCGCCCTGCAACTGACAGGGATCACCAAGCGGTTCGGCAGCCTCACGGCCAACGACGACATCTCGCTGACGCTCGCGCAAGGCGAGGTGTTGGCCTTGCTGGGCGAGAACGGCGCCGGCAAATCGACCCTGGTGTCGATCCTGTTCGGCCACTACGTGGCCGACGCCGGCAGTATCGATGTGTTCGGCAAGCCCCTGCCGCCCGGCCGGCCCGACGCCGCGCTGGCGGCGGGCGTAGGCATGGTGCATCAGCACTTCACGCTGGCCGACAACCTGACCGTGCTGGACAACATCATGGTCGGCACGGAATCGTTGTGGAAGCTGGCCTCGGGCCGCACCAAGGCGCGCCGCCGCCTGGTTGAACTGGGCCAGCGCTTCGGCCTGGGCGTGGACCCGGACGCGCGCGTGGGCAGCCTGTCCGTCGGCGAAAAGCAGCGCGTGGAAATCCTGAAGGCGCTGTATCGCGGCGCGCGCGTGCTCATCCTGGACGAGCCCACCGCGGTGCTGACGCCGCAGGAAGTGCAGGATCTGTTCGCGACCTTGCGCGGCTTTGTCGACGAAGGCCTGGCAGTCATCTTCATCTCGCACAAGCTGGACGAAGTGATGGCCGTGTCGCGCCGCGTGGCCGTGCTGCGCCAGGGCAAGCTGGTGGCCGAGTGCGACACCGCCGGCACCAGCCCCGCCGAACTGGCCGAGCTGATGGTGGGCCGCAAGGTGGTCATGCCGCGCGCCGAAGCCGTGGCTGCCGCCGAACAGGCCGCGCCGGTCGTGACGCTGTCGCAAGTCACCGTGCGCGATGGCCGCGAGGGTGCGCCGCGCCTGGACAGCCTGGACCTCGTTGTCCACAAACATGAAATCGTGGCGATCGCCGGCGTGGCCGGCAACGGGCAGCAGGCGCTGGTGTCGGTATTGACCGGCCTGCGCCAACCCAGCGATGGCACGATCCGGCTGGGCGCAGAACACGCCGTCGCGCCCACCACGCCTGCGGGCTGGACCGCCGCCCGCGTGGGCCGCATCCCCGAAGACCGCCACGGCGAAGGCATGATCGGCGACAGCCCGCTTTGGGAAAACGCCATCGTCGAAGATTTGAAGGACAAGCGCTTCGCGCGCTATGGCCTGATCCGCGCGCGCGCGGGCCGAGCCTACGCGGCATCGCTGGCCAAGCAGTTCGATGTGCGCGCGGCGTCGTTGGACGTGCGTACGCGCAGCCTGTCCGGCGGCAATATGCAAAAGCTGATCCTGGGCCGCACGCTGGCGCGCGAACCGCGCTTCATCGTCGCCGACCAGCCAACCTGGGGCCTGGACATCGGCGCCGTGGCCTACGTGCGCGAGCAGTTGCTGGCCGCCCGCGCGCGCGGTGCGGGCGTGCTGCTGGTGTCCGAAGACTTGGAAGAAATCTTCGCCCTGGCCGACCGCATCGCCGTGTTGTGCGGCGGCAAGCTGGTCGCCGTCAAGCCGGTGGCCGAATGGACGCCCGCCACCGTGGGCCTGGCCATGACGGGAACCCGCGCGTAACGGCCCGCGCCGTTCCGCGCCGCTTCCCTCTTTATTGAGCATCACTCGCATGAAACTGATCCTGGAACGCCGCCCCGAGCCCAGCCGCATGGCGCTGGCCTTGGCCCCGATCGCGGCCATCCTCTTCACCCTGGCGGTCTGCACGCTGCTGGTCGCCTGGGCCGGCGCGCCGGTGGGCCGTACCTACGCGCTGCTGTTCGAAGGCGCGTTCGGTTCGCGCTTTGCGCTGTCGGAAACGCTGACCCGCGCCACGCCGCTGATGCTGACGGGCCTGGCCTGCGCCGTGGCGTTTCGCGCGCGCTTCTACAACATCGGCGCGGAAGGCCAGTTGTACCTGGGCGCGCTGGCGGCCGTGGCCATCGGCGGGCTGCATGACGGCACGGGCTTCGACCTGCCGGTGCCCGTGCTGTTCGGCGGCATGATGCTGGCGGCCGCGCTGGCAGGCGCCTTGCTGCTGCTGATTCCGGCGCTGCTGAAAACCCGGCTGGGCGTCGATGAAGTGGTGACCACGCTGCTGGGCAACTTCATCGTGCTGCTGTTCGTGTCCATGATGCTGGACGGTCCCATGAAGGACCCGATGGCGATGGGCTGGCCGCAGTCCGTCGCGCTGAACGGCGACTTGGAACTGGGCAAGCTGATCGAACGCACGCGCGCGCACACCGGGCTGCTGTGGGCGGCGGGGCTGGCATTGGGCCTGTGGCTGCTCAATCGCTACACCGTCTTCGGCTTTCAGATGCGCGCGGTGGGCGCGAACGCGCACGCCTCGCGTTTCCTGGGCCTGCCGGTCAACCGCGTGATGCTGGGCACCGCCATGTTGTCCGGCGCGCTGGCCGGTCTGGCGGGCGCCATCGAAGTGGCGGGCCGCACCGGCTACGTCACGTTGGATATGTCGCCGGGCTATGGCTACACCGGCGTGGTCGTCGCCATGCTGGCCGGCCTGCATCCGCTGGGCGTGATCCTGGCCAGCATCTTCGTTGCCGGCATGCTGGTGGGCGCGGACAGCATGAGCCGCGCCATCGCCGTACCGAACTACATCGCCGACGTCATCGTCGCCACCTCGTTGCTCGCCATGCTGGTCGCGACGCTATTTGCGCAGTACCGCCTGCGCCGCAACCGGGCTTGAGGAGCACGCCATGGAATGGATGGATCTGTTGAGTTCCTCGGCCTTCTGGGTCGCCGTGCTGCGTCTGGCGACGCCGCTGATTCTCGGCACGCTGGGCGTGTTGCTATGCGAACGCGCGGGCGTGCTGAACCTGGGCATCGAGGGCATCATGGCGGCCGGCGCCTTCACCGGCTGGCTGGTGGTGTACCTGGGCGCGCCGCTGTACGTGGGCGTGTTGGCGGCGGCGCTGGCCGGCGCGGTGTTCGGCCTGCTGCACGCCGTGCTGACGGTGCCGCTGGGCCTGTCGCAGCACGTGTCGGGGCTGGGGGTGACGCTGCTAGCGACCAGCCTGTCTTACTTCGCTTATCGCGTGACGTTTCCCAGCGTGAACACGCCGCCCACCATCACGCCGTTTGCCGAGATGAAGTTCCTGGAGGGCATACCCGTGATCGGTCCCGTGCTGGCGGGCCAGACGCCGATGACGCTGATCGCGCTGGCCGCCGTGCCGATCCTGGCGTGGGTGCTGAACCGCACGCCGGTCGGCCTGGCGATCCGCATGGTGGGCGAAAACCCCGCCGCCGCCGAAGGGCAGGGCCTGTCGGTGACGCGTCTGCGCATCGGCGCCATCGTGGCCGGGTCCGCGCTGATGGGCGTGGCGGGCAGCTTCCTGACGCTGGCCGCCTTCAACGCCTTCTTCTTCAACATGGTCAACGGCCGTGGCTGGGTCTGCGTGGCGCTGGTCGTGTTCGCATCCTGGCGGCCCGGCAAGGCGCTGCTGGGCGCGCTGATCTTCGCCTTCTTCGACGCCCTGCAACTGCGCCTGCAACAGGGCGGCGCGGCCTTGCCCGGCCTGCCTGAGCTACCGTATCAGGTGTACCTGATGCTGCCCTACATCCTGTCCATCCTGGCGCTGGTGGTGATGGCGCGCCGCGCCGCCTACCCGCAAGCGTTGATGAAGCCGTACCGCAAGGGCGAACGCTAAAAGGCTAGACCCACCCCCGCAGCGCTTCGCGCTTCCCCCTCAAGGGGGCGTCGCGACGGACCGGCGGAGCCGGCTCCGTGCGACCTGGATGGGGGGCTTCGCTGAAGCGCTTTTTTTAATTTGTTTTAGGGGCTGTCTATGCTCGATTTGATCATCAAGAACTGCACGCTGGCCGATGGCCGCACGAATGTGGATATCGGCGTGGCGCAAGGCCGCATCACGGCGGTGGAGCCTGCGCTGCGCGCCGAGGCCGGCCAGATCATCGACGCCGCTGGGCAGTTGGTGAGCTCGCCCTTTGTGGACGCGCACTTCCATATGGATTCCACGCTGTCCTTCGGACTGCCGCGCGTGAACCAGTCCGGCACGCTGCTTGAAGGCATCGCGCTGTGGGGCGAACTCAAGCCGCTCCTGACGCAAGAGGCGCTGGTGGAGCGCGCGCTGGCCTATTGCGATTGGGCAGTTGCGCGCGGCCTGCTGGCCATCCGCTCGCACGTGGACGTCTGCGATCCGCGCCTGCTCGCCACCGAAGCGCTGCTGCACGTGCGCGACAAGGTCAAACCGTATCTGGATCTGCAACTGGTCGCCTTCCCGCAGGACGGCGTGCTGCGCGCGCCGGGCGCACTGGACAACCTGAAACGCGCGCTCGACATGGGCGTGGACGTGGTGGGCGGCATCCCGCACTTTGAACGCACCATGCAGGACGGCGCGGAATCCGTGCGCATCCTGTGCGAACTGGCCGCTGAACGCGGCTTGCGCGTGGACATGCACTGCGACGAAAGCGATGACCCGCTCTCGCGCCATATCGAAACGCTGGCCTATCACACGCAGCGTCTGGGCCTGCAAGGCCGCGTCACCGGCTCGCACCTGACATCCATGCATTCGATGGACAACTACTACGTGTCCAAGCTGATCCCGCTGATGCGCGAGGCCGGCGTGTCGGCCATTGCCAACCCGCTCATCAACATCACGCTGCAAGGCCGTCACGACACCTATCCAAAGCGCCGTGGCATGACGCGCGTGCCCGAGCTGCTGGCGGCCGGCGTGCCGGTGGCCTTTGGCCATGATTGCGTGATGGACCCGTGGTACAGCCTGGGTTCTGGCGACATGCTGGAAGTGGCGCACATGGGCCTGCACGTGGCCCAGATGACGGGCCAGGACGCCATGCGCGCCTGTTTCGAAGCGGTAACGACCACGCCCGCAAAGATCCTGGGCCTGGACGAAACGGGCATCGCGGTCGGCAAGCGCGCCGACCTGGTATTGCTCCAAGCGCGCGATCCGGTCGAAGCGCTACGCCTGCGCGCCACTCGCCTGATGGTGATGCGAGGCGGCGAGGTCATCGCCACCACGCCGCCCGCCACCGCGACGCTGAACCTGCCGGGTCGTCCTGGTCAGGTCAGCTTTCAGACACCGGCCCGCTGACGTAAGGCGGCCGTTTCGCGGCGGTGACGATGATCTCCACCAGCAACTCGGGCGCGGCCAGCTTGGCCTCGCAGGTGGCGCGCGTGGGCATCGCCTCGGGCAACGCCCACTCGGCCCACACGCCGTTCATGCCGGCAAAATCGCGGTCGATATCCTTGAGCCAGATCTGCACCGACAACAGCCGCGATTTGTCGGTGCCGGCCTCGGCCAGATAGCCGTCGATCTTGGCCAGCGCGTCGCGCGTCTGCGCGGCGATGCCGCCTTCCGCGTTCGATGTCACGCCCGCCACATAGACCGTGTCGCCATGGATCACGATGCGGCTCAGGCGCTGGTTGGTTTGCTTGCGCACGATGTCGTCGTTCATTCGCGTTGCTCCTTTGATGGGGTGGACGCGAGGGTCGCGTCCGAAAAACGTTCTATCCGAAACGGCGCGATCGGCAAGTCCGTCGCGCCGGTAGTGATCAGGTCGGCCATGATGCGGCCCACGATCGGGCCCAGCTCGAAACCATGCGCCGAAAAGCCGAACGCATGAAACGCGGTCTCGTGCCGGCTGCTGCGGCCGATCACGGGAATCTCGTCGGGCATGGCCGCCTCGATGCCGGCCCAGCCCCGGTTCACGATGGCGTCGCGCATGTGCGGAAACAGATCGCAGACGGTGCGCGCGCCTTCGGCAAGGGACCGGAAATCCAGCTCGGTCCATTCCGCATCGCGGTCCACCCACGCGCGCCGCCCGCCGCCGATCAGCACGGTGCCGTTGCTGCGCTGCTTGAACGACAAGGCGCGGCCCGTGCCCAACACCACCGGGTCCAGGAAGTGATCCATGCGCAGCGTCACCAGCATCATGGGGCTGATCGCCAACAGCGGCACGGGTTCGCCCCATTGCGCCGCGATGCGATCGGCCCAGGCGCCCGCGCAGTTCAACACCTGCGGCGCGGTGTAGACGCCCGCATCGGTATCGACGCGCCATTGGCCGTCCACGCGCGCCACCTTGTCCACCCGCACGCCTTCGACAAAGCGCGCGCCCAGGCTGGCGGCCTTGGTCCGGAACGCCAACGTCGTGCGATAAGGATCGGCCGCCGCATCCTCGCGCGCAATCAATCCGCCCTGCACGGTGGGCGCGATGGCGGGGATCATTGCACGCAGGTCCTCGGCGCTGATCCATTGTTCATGCGTGTAGCCGTGATCGGTCATCGTGCGCAGGCGCGTCTGCAAGGTGTCGACGTCGGCCGCATCCTCGGCCACGCGCACCTGGCCATGCTGCTCGAAACCGCAGTCGTCATCGACCAGCTCGCTGATGCGATACCAAAGTTCGCGCGAGGCCAGCGCCAGCGGCACCTCGGCCAGATGGCGCGACAGGGTGCGCACGCCGCCCGCGTTCACGCCGGAAGCATGCCGCCCCACGTAGTTCTTTTCGATCACCAGAGCGGACACGCCCGCCCGCGCCAGATGCAGCGCGGCCGAGCTGCCGTGCAGCCCGCCGCCGATGATGATGACCTGTGCCGACCGCGTTGACCCGGTCATGGCATCACTTTTTCAGGCGCACGACGGCTTGTCGGGAATCGTCGGTCTGCGGCAGCGACGCAAGCTCTCCCAGTGTCAGCGGCTTGGTCGGAAAGCGCAGCCGGTAGTAGCCCACTTCCTGCGTCGGCACGCCGCGTTCCTCGGCGATGATCTCGGCCACCGTCAGCCCGCAGAAGCGGCCCTGGCACGGTCCCATGCCGCAACGCAGGAACGCCTTCATCTGGTTCGGACCGGAGCAGCCCAGCTTGACCGTCTCGCGCACCTGCGCGGCGGTGACTTCCTCGCAGCGGCACACGATGGTGTCGCCCGTCGGCCGTCTGAATGCATCGGGCGCCTTGTAGAGCGCGTCGAAGAACTCGCGGCCCCGCACCGCACGGGCCAGCGCGTCACGCGGCGCGGCGGCCTCGCTGTCGCGCTTGCGGGCGTCGATGCGACCCAGCAGATGCGCGGCCTGCAACGCGGCCAGGCGGCCCCGGTGCTCCGCCGCCAGCGCGCCCGCGATGCCCGCGCCGTCGCCCGCCATGCCGATGCCGTCCACCGTCGTCAGCCCCCATTCGTCGACCTGCGGTTCCCAGCAATCCAGCGCCTCGTTCCAGCGGTGCTCGGCGCCGACCGCGCGCGACAGGTTCACATTGGGCACCACGCCCTGATGCAGCATCAGCTGTTCGGCGGGCAAGGTCTTGGTAACGCCGCCCGCCGTGTAGCGCACGCTGTGCAGCTTGTCCTCGCCCAGCGCTTCCAGCGACGTGACGCCCTTGACGATGGGCACCGCCGCCTTGACCGCGCGCAGCAGCTTCAGGCCCTTGCCCAGATACGGCGAACGCAAAAAGCCCCACACCTTGGGCAGCGCCTGCCCCATGCGGCCGGGCGGCGTGGTTTCCAGCAGCGCGTCGATCTTCACGCCCGCGTTCAGATATTGCCAGGCCACCAGATACAGCAGCGGGCCGCTGCCCGCCAGCACCGTACGGTCGGCAGGCACCACGCCGGCTGACTTCAACAGAATCTGCGCCGCGCCCGCGGTGATGACACCGGGCAGCGTCCAGCCGGGAATGGGAAAGGGCCGCTCTTGCGCGCCCGTGGCCAGCAGCAGGCGGCGCGCGTGCACGATGCGCGCTTCGCCCGCCACGGAGTACGCCACTTCAAATCCTTTTTCGGGATGCGGCGCGGTGCGCTCGGCCACGGCCCATACCGTTGCACCCGGCACGTATCGCGCGCCCGACTGCTTGAACGGCGCAACCAGCGATGCGCCGTGCCAATAGTCTTCACCCAGGATGCCCCGGTCGGTAACGGGGGTGGTTGTGATGGCGCGATAGATCTGTCCGCCCGGCGCCGCCTGTTCGTCCAGCAAGACGGTGTCCACGCCCAGCCCGGCCGCCAGCGTCGCCGCCGCCAAGCCGGCAGGACCCGCGCCCACCACCAGCAAATCGCATTGCGTCGTCTCGATCATGCCTGCACCTTGCGCGCGCCCAGCTGGCGCTCGATCTTCATGCCTTCGCGCACGGCCGTCATGCAGCCCTGCTGGTTCGCCTGGCCATCAATGGTGACCAGGCAGTCGTAGCACACGCCCATCATGCAATAGGGGCCGCGCGGCACTTCGTTCACGGCCGTGTCGCGACAGGCCGACACGCCACCGGCGAACAAGGCCGCCGCCACGCTGTCGCCCTGGCGGCATTGCAGCTCGGCCCCATTGACCGTCACGCGCACGGGCGCGCCTTGCGTCTGGCGCTGCGCCTCTTCAAGCCTCTTGAACATGGAACCTCCGGGTCGAGAAGGGCGCCATGTCGTCGGCAAGCTTGCCGGCCACGATCATGGGCGCCAGATTGAGTGCGTGCGCGGCGGCCAGCGTCACGCCGCTATGACAGGTGGCGACGAAGGCGCCGGGGCACGTTTCGGATTGCTGATAAATCGGAAAGCCGTCCTTGGACATCACGCGCAGCGCCGCCCAGCTGCGCACCACGCGCACGTCGCGCAAGGCGGGCAAGGTACGCACGGCGCGGTCGGCCAGCGTGCCCAGGATGGGCAGCCCGACCAGGTTGTCCACATAGCCCGCTTCTTCTTGCGAATCGCCGATCAACCACGTGCCTTCGTCGGTCTGGCGCAACGTGGACAGCGGCGTTTCCAGCAGGCGACGCGTGCGTTCCAACACTACGATCTGGCCGCGCTGCGGCCGCACCGGCACGTCCAGCCCCACCTGCGCGCCCAGATCCTTGTTGGACAGGCCCGAGGCAAGCACGACCTTGCGCGCGCGCACCGTGCCCGACGGCGTCGCGATGTCGAACACGCCGTCGCGCTGCGTGACGGTTTGCGCGGGACGGCGCGGCAGGTAATCCACAACCCGCTGTGCAAAACTCGCATGCAAGGCGCGCAGCAGCTTGAGCGGGTTGGCGATGCCATCGACCGGCGTCCACGTGGCGCCGCGCACATCCGGGCCGATGCCCGGCACCAGATCGGCCACCTCGGCGCGGTCCAGCAGCTTCCAGTCATATTGCGCCATGCCGGGCTGCGCCAGCAGCGTCTTCATGAAATTGCCGCGCGCCTCCACTTCTTCGTCACTGAGCAGCGCATGCAGTCCGCCGCGCTGCTCAAGATGCACATCAACCCCGGTTTCCTCCAGCAGTTGCGCGGCCAGACGCGGCCAGCCCGAGGCGGACGTCATCGTCCACACGCCGTAGCGCGGCAGGCCCATGCCTTTGCTCTGCACCCACACCAGCCCGAAATTGCCGCGCGACGCGCGATAGGCCACGTCGCCTTCATCCAGCACCGCCACATGGTCCAGCTCGCGCCGCAAGCCATAGGCAATCGCCGATCCCACCAGCCCGCCGCCGATCACCACGGCGTCGTAGATGCCGCGATGCACGGGCGCGCGCGGCGCCAGTTCTTTCTCGTCCGTCATTAGCGTCCCTTTCCTACAAACAGCTTCTCCAGGCCGACCACGCGGTCCAGAATGAAAATGGCGATGATCGTCACGTAAATCAGCACGGCCGATACGGCGGTCACCAGCGGATCGATGGTGTCTTCGATATGCAGGAAGATCCGCACCGGCAGCGTGGTGGTGGACGGCGAGGCGATGAAGATCGACATGGTCAGCTCATCGAAGCTGGTGATGAAGGCGATGACCCAGCCGCTGACCACCCCCGGCAGCAACAGCGGCAGCACCACGCGGCGAAACGCCGTCCAGTTGGATGCGCCCAACGACTGCGCAGCGCGCTCCAGCGCAGGGTCGATGCCCGTGGCCGAAGCCAGCACCAGCCGCAGCGCGTACGGCATCACCAGGATCACGTGCGCCACCACCAGGCCCACATACGTGCCAGCCAGATCGACCGTAGTGAAGAACTTCAGGAACGCCAGGCCCAGCACGACGTGCGGAATCATCAGGGGCGACAGGAAGAACGCCACCAGCGCCTCGCGGCCCCGGAAACGATTGCGCGCCAGCGCCAGCGCGCTGGGCACGGCCAGCCCGATGGCCAGCGTCGCTGACAAGGTGCCCAGGCCCAGGCTGAACCAGAACGCTTCGATGAAACGCGGGTTGTCCAGGATGGCGCGGAACCAGCGCAGGGACAAGCCGTTGGTGGGCAAGGAGATGAAGCCTTCGGAGGTGAACGCCACCGCGCACACCATGACGATGGGCGCCAGGATGAAAAGGATGAACAGCGTGTGGAACACCAGGCCGATGGGGCCGTTTCGAAATTGCATGTCAGCCTCCTGCCTGGTTGAAGACCGCGCCGTATTTGCGCTCGATGATCCGGTTGGCCGACAGCAGCACCACCACGGTCGCCACCAGCAGCACCACCGCCAGCGCCGCGCCCAGCGGCCAGTTCAGCGTGTTCAGGAACTCGTCGTAGGCGGCGGTGGCCACATTCTTCAAGCGCCGGCCGCCGATGATGGCCGGCGTGGCGAAGGAGCTGGCCGCCATTGCAAACACCATGATCGCGCCCGACAGGATGCCGGGCATGACCTGCGGCACGATGACGCGGCGGATCACCGTGAACTGCGATGCGCCCAAGGACAAGGCAGCGGCTTCGGTCGCCGGGTTGATCCGTTGCAGCGACGCCCACACCGAGATCACCATGAAGGGCACCAGCACGTGCGTCAGCGCAATGGCCACGCCCAGATTGCTGTACATCAGGTCAACGGGCGTACTGATCAATCCGATTCCCATCAGCGCCTTGTTGATGAGGCCGGTGGAACCGAACAGCAGCGCCCAGCCCAGCGTGCGCACCACGACCGATATCAGCAACGGGCCCAGCACCACCATCAGGAACAGGCCCTTCCACGGATTGGCCATGCGCGACAGCACGTAGGCTTCCGCCGTGCCCAGCACCAGGCAGGCCACGGTCACCGCCGCCGCCACGCCAAACGTGCGCGCGTAGATTTCGTAGTAATAGCCGTCGCTGAAGATCTCGAAATAGTTCTTCCAGGTGAAGGTCACCTGCATGCCGCCGTAGAACTGGAAGTCGAAGAAGCTGATCAGCAATACCAGCGCCATCGGCACCACCAGGAAGGTGGCGTAGACCACCAACGCCGGCGCGCTCAACATCCACGGATTGGCGCGCGCGCTCATGAGACGCGGCCCTGTTGCGCGGGTGCGACCTCGCACATATCCTGCGCGCGCCAGCGCAGATGCACCGGTTCGCCTTCCGCGGGCACGGCCACGCCGTCGTTCTGACGGATCACCATGACTTCGCCCACCGATGTCTCGACCTGGCACAGCCAGTGGTTGCCCTGGAACACGCGCGTCTTCATGCGTCCGGGCAAGGCACAGGCGGCGGGTTCCGAGAACAGGATCTTCTCGGGCCGCACGATCACCGCGCCTTGCGGCACCGGCGCGCCGGCCATCGGGATGTGCGCTTCGCCAACGCGAGCGCGCGTTTCGTTCTCGTACTGCTCGGCCTTCGGCGTGAACACATTGGCTTTGCCCAGAAAGCCGCCCACGAAATGACTGGCCGGCCCTTCATAAGCCTGGAAGGGTTCGGCCACCTGCTCGACGCGGCCCTGGTTCATCACGACGATGCGGTCAGACAGCGCCAGCGCTTCGGACTGATCGTGCGTGACCAGGATGGTGGTGGTGCCGATCGTGCGCTGGATGCTGCGCAGTTCCAGCTGCATTTCCTCGCGCAACTTGGCGTCCAGGTTCGACAAGGGCTCGTCCAGCAACAGCACGCTGGGCCGGATCACCAGCGCGCGCGCCAGGGCCACGCGTTGTTGCTGCCCGCCGGACATGCGCGCCGGGTGGCGGTCGGCCAAATGCGCCAGTCCCACCAGCTTCAACGCATCGGCCACGCGCGCCTCGCGCTCATCCTTCTTGACCCGCTGCATCTCCAGGCCGAACGACACGTTCTCGGACGCGGTCATGTGCGGGAACAGCGCGTAATTCTGAAACACCAGACCCAGGCCGCGCTTGTTGGCCGGCACCCGGCTAACGTCGCGCCCGTCCAGCACGATGCTGCCGCTGGTAGGTTCGACAAAGCCCGCGATCATCTGCAAGGTGGTGGTCTTGCCGCAGCCCGAGGGCCCCAGCAGGGATATGAATTCGCCGCGGTTCACCGACAGGCTCAGTTCTTCAACAGCGGTCGTCTCGCCATAGCGCTTGCACAGGCGGTCCAGCACTAGATAGGTCATGAAGGCTCCCGTGGGCGACGCGCCGCGCCGCCCCGTATTGCACTGCGTGCTGCGCGTGTCAGCGCTCGACTTCGCGCGTCCAGCGCTTGTTCCAGTCGTCGCGGTTCTGGTTCACCGTGTCCCAATCGATGACGATCAGGTCGGCGGCGCGCTTGCCGATAGGCAACGGCACGCGCGGATCGTCGGTGACCTTGGCCTTCTTGTTGACCGGGCCGTAGCCATATGCGTTCGCCAGCTTTTCCTGAACTTCAGGCGTCACCAGGTATTGAACGAAGGCTTGGGCCATCGGGTTGACGTTGGGCTTGGCCACCGGGCAGACCGACGACAGCAGCGCATAGGCGCCTTCCTGCGGATACACGAAGCCCACCGGGAAGCCCGTGTCGGCAAACGATTTGGCGCGGCCGCTGCCCCACACAGAAATGACCGCCTGGCCGGACGAGAACAGCTCGGTCATCTTGCCGGGCGAAGGCTCGTAGACCAGCACGTTGGGGCCGACCTCGTTCTTGAAGGTGGTAAAGCCCGGGTCGATCTTCTTTTCGCCGCCACCGCCTTCGCGCGCATATTCCACCAGTGCGTGCAGGCCGTAGGTGTTGTTCAGCGGCGGCACGACCAACTGCTTTTTGTACTTGGGATCTTTCAGGTCCTTCCAGGACGTGGGCGGCGCCCATTTCTTTTCGTCGAAGACCTTCTTGTTGTACATGATGCCGGTCGCCACGATGCCGATAGCGACCGCCTTGTCATCCTTGTAGCGCGCGGTGCTGTAGATATCGTCGGCGGGCAGGCCCTTGATCGGTTCGCAAAAGCCCAGCGCGATGGCCTGGTACATGGGGCCGTCATCGATGATGGCCACATCGATCTGCTGATTGCTTTTCTGCGCTTGCAGACGCGCCACCGTGTTGGTGGAGTTGCCGGCCACATAGTCCAGCTCGATGCCGTGCTGCTTGGCGAAGGGCGGGAAGATGTCCTTGCGCATGATGTCTTCGAACGAGCCGCCGTAGCCGGCCACCACCAACTTCTGCTGCGCTGCTGCATTCGCGCTGAGTCCGGCCGCCACTGTCGCGGCCGCGATCACTGCAAGTACCTTGCCCATGAAAACCCCCGATTGTTGGTACACTTTGTCCGTACATGAATGTCCGGACAAATAATGAATCCGACTAGACATCGTTGTCAATCGGTTATTGTCCGTACAAACCCCATATAACAATTCAAGGAGCCTCCCCCATGACCCGATCCTCCGAGCGCGCCGCCGGCCCCGGCGGAGCACGGCAGGCGCGTGGAAAGCCTGAATCGCCCGCGCCCGAAGACGATGCCGGCGGCCCCCGCTACAAGAGCATTTTCCAGGCGCTGTCGCGCGACATCAGCACCGGCCGCTACCCCGTGATGACGCTGCTGCCCACCGAACACGAGCTGTGCGACCAGTTCAACGCCAGCCGCCACACCATCCGCGAAGCCATCCGCATGCTGACGGTGGCAGGCATGGTGTCGCGCCGCCCCGGCGTAGGCACCCGCGTGGAAACCGCCCGCGCCAGCACCCGCTTCACCCAGCGCATCTCGCAGTTTCCCGACCTGCTGCAATACGCGCGCAACGCCGCCTTGCTGGTGCAGGACGTGCGCACCATCAAGTTGCCCAAGCGCCTGGCCGAAGCGCTGGGCTGCGCGGCCGACAAGACCTGGCTGCATATCAACTCCATCAAAACGCTGGATGACGCGAACACCGCTGCCGCCAGCACGCTGATCTACGCCGATCCCGAGCACTCCGACGTGCGGGTCGAGGTCAAGTCGCGCATTTCGCTGCTGCGCCTGATCGAAGACCATTTCGGCGACCGCATCACCGAGGTGAACCAGGAGTTCTCGGCCACGCCCATCAACGCCACGATTGCCCGGCAACTCAAGGTCGAGCCCAAGTCGGCGGGCTTTGTCATCACCCGCCGCTATTACGGCGAAGGCGGCCTGCTGCTGTTGGCCACCATCACCACTTTCCCGCACGACAAGATGAAGTACTCGATGACGCTCAACGTGGCCTAGCCAGACTCGCAGCGTCGACCGCGAGCGCTCCCCGCACGCCGTATGCGGCGCGCGCCGCCTCGGCGCTGATCTTGCCGTCGGCCAGGTCCTGCTCGATGCGCGCCTGCGAGCGTTCCGAGGGCGGCCCATAGCCACCGCCGCCCGGCGTTTCGATGCGCACGCTTTCGCCCGGCGCCAGCGCGATGTTCGCGGTCTTGGAAAAGAGTTCTTCCTGTTGCTCCGTGCCGAAATTGCGCACCAGCCGCGCGCGGCGCCCGTCGCCGCCGCCATCCACCCCCGACGCCACGCCCACCGTATGGCTGTCGGACCGCGCTGAAAACACGATGCCCGGCCCCACCGCGCGTATCTGCTTGGCAATCGCCAGGCCGCCGCGCGTGCGGCCCGCGCCGCCCGAATCCGGGATCATGGCGTATTCGTCCATCAACAATGGGTACTCGTTTTCCAGCGCTTCGACCGGCAGGTTCGACGTGTTCGTCATGTGCACGTGCACGGCGTCCATGCCGTCCTTGTCCAGGCGTGCGCCCGCGCCGCCGCCCAGCGTTTCCAGGTAAACGAAGTGCCCGGCGCGTTCGCGCCAGCGTCCCGAGAACACGATGGCGGGGCAGCAATCGTTGCTGGAGGCCATGGTCCTGGATGCCGGCAGCAGGCCACGGAACGCGCCGAAGATCGCGCCCGCCACCTTCTGCGCCGTGATCGAACGCGCGCCGACGGCGGCGGGGTGTTCCGGATTGGTGATGGTGCCCACCGGCGCCGACAAGGTAATGGGATCGAACAGGCCGGCGTTGGGCGCCAGGTCGGGATCCAGCAATGCCTTCACGGCGTAATAGACGCAGGCGCGCAGCGCATTGAACGGCAGGTTCATTGCGCCGCGCGCCTGCTTGCCAGACCCGTCAAAGTCAAAGTGCAGGTTGTCGCGTCGCACGGTCAGCGTGACCTGGATAGGCACCGGGTCGCCACCCATGCCGTCGTCGTCCAGGTCGCTGCGGAACGTGTAGCTGCCTTCCTGAAGCTCGGCGATGCGGTTGAGCAGGCGGCGGCGCGTATAGGCGATGACGTCATCGACAGAACGCAGCACCGCATCCAGTCCCATCTGCCGGATCAGGCCCTGCACGGCGGCGGCGCCGCGACGGTTCGTGGCCATCTGCACGCGCAGGTCCAGCACGCGTTCTTCGGGGTCGCGGGTGTTCGCGCAGATCAGGCGCAACAGGTCTTCGTCCGACTGCCCGTGGCGCGCAATGCGGCAGGCGGGGATGCGGATACCTTCTTCGAAAATGGACTTCAAGCCGCCCGCGATGGAGCCCGGCACCGCGCCGCCCACATCCGAATGGTGCGCAATGTTGGCCGCGAAGAAGCGCAGCACGCCGTCCCAGAACACGGGCGTGACGATGTTGATGTCGGGCAGGTGACTGCCGTCGGCCAGGTAGGGATCGTTGCAGATGAACACGTCGCCGTCGCGGATCTCATCCACGGGATACGTGCGCAGGATGGCGCCCATGGCGCCATCGAGCGATCCCAGGTGCAGCGGAATCTGGGTGCCCTGCGCGACGAGCCGCCCGGTAGCGTCGAACAGCGCCACCGAGCAATCCTTGCGTTCCTTGATATTGGTCGAGAACGACGCACGCACCAGCGTGTTGTTCATGTCTTCGGTGATGGACAGCAGGCGGTTGCAGAACACCTCCATGCCGATCGGATCGGCCAGCGCTGCGCCGGCGTCGGTGGGGTCGGGCTTAGTCATGCAAGCCTCCTTGCAAACGGATGATCAGGTTGCCGTACTCGTCCACGCTGGCCTCATGGCCCACGCCCACCACCGTGGTCGAGCTCATTTCTTCAAGCAGGGCAGGCCCGGTGAAGCGCGCGCCCGTGGGCACCCGGTCGCGGTCGTAGACGGGCGTTTCCAGCCAGCCGTGCACCGGTCCGAAATAGGCCTTGCGCCGGCCCAGGCTGGCGTCCTGCAACACACCGCCAATGTGACGAGGCGCAAGCGGCGCCTTGACCACCTGGCCCACAGCCTGCATGCGGCAATTGATGATCTGCACCTTGCGATCGTCCACCGTGTAGCCGTATTCGCGCTCGTGCGCCTCGGCGAAGCGCCGCGCAAATTCCGCGTAGCCAACGGCAGCTTCGCCGTCCAGGCTGACCTGCACTTCGAAGTTCTGCCCTTCATAGCGCGCGTCGATGGCGCGATGGCACACGCGCAGCGCGGGATCGACGCGCTCCTGTTCCAACCAGCGATCGGCTTGTTGATGCAGGCTCTCGAAGATGGCGCTGATGGCCGGCCAGCTGGCTTCGGAGGCCAGCGAAATTTCGCTCTGCACGAAGTCAAAGGAGATGTCGCTGAGCAGGATGCCGCGCGCACACATGGTGCCCGGCTCCTGCGGCACGATCACCACGGGGATGCCGCATTCTTCGGCGACTTCCACCGCATGCAACGGCCCCGCGCCGCCGTAGGCGTAGAGCGCGAAGCGCGACAGGTCATAGCCGCGTTCCGTCGACACCGCGCGGATGGCCCGGCTCATGTTGGCCGCCGCGATGCGCAGGATGCCCTCGGCCGCCGCTTCAAGCTCCAGGCCCAGCGGCTGCGCCACGCGCTGTTCGATGACGTCGCGCGCCGCCTCGGCGTGCACGGGCATGCGGCCGTTCAGCAGGGCGATGGGATTGAGCCGCTGCAAGGCGATTTCCGCATCGGTGATGGTGGGTTCCTGGCCGCCCCGGCCATAGCCCACGGGGCCGGGCACCGCGCCGGCGCTGTGCGGCCCCACCTTCAAGGCGCCCGCGTCGTCCAGCCACGCGATGCTGCCACCGCCCGCGCCGATCACGTGGATATCGACCATGGGCGTCTTCACGGGATAGCCCGCCACGTGCCGATGCGAGGTGAACAGCGGCCGCCCTTCGCAGACGAGCGACACATCGGTGCTGGTGCCGCCCACGTCGAACGTGACCAGATTCAGGCTGCCGATGGCGCGTCCGACCGCCGCCGCGCCCACGACGCCGGCTGCCGGGCCGGACAGGCAGGTGCGCACCGGATACTGGCGCACGGTGCCTATCGACATCAGGCCGCCGTTGGAATGGATGGTGTGCGGCTCATGGGCTATGTCCAGGTCGCGCACCCGTTGCAGGAAGCGTTCCAGATAGCGCGCCATCTTCGGGCCGACCGCCGCATTCAGCACGGTGGTGGACAGGCGTTCGTATTCGCGGAACTCGGGCAGCACGTCGGACGACAGGCTGATGTAGGCGTCGGGCATCACCTCGGCCACGATCTGCGCCGCGCGGCGTTCGTGCGCGGGATTGCGGTAGGCGTGCAGGAAGCAGATCGTGACGGCCTCGATGCCGGCCGCCGCGAATTGCCGCGCGGCCGCCAGCACCTGCGCCTCGTCCAATGCGGTCAACACTTCGCCCGCGGCGTTCACGCGTTCACTGACTTCGATACGGAACTCGCGCGGCACGGCAACGGGCGGCTTGCCGACGCTGTAGTCGTACAGATGCGGACGGGTCTGGCGGCCGATCTCCAGCACGTCGCGAAAGCCGCGCGTAGTGATGAGGCCGACGCGCGCACCCTTGCGTTCGATGATGAGGTTGGTGGCGACCGTGGTGCCATGCCCCACGTGCGACACCTGCGAGGGCGGCACGTCGTGGTCTTCCAGCATCTGGCCGATACCCGTGGCGATGGCTTCGGATGGATCGTGCGGGGTCGAGGGCACTTTGTGAAAGTGCACCACGCCCGCGTCCTCGTCGATCATCGTGAAGTCGGTGAAGGTGCCGCCGACGTCTATCCCTATGCGATACATATCGTTGATTCCAAAGAAAAGGTCCTGCGGTGCAGGATCAGTCCAGGCGGATGCCGGCCTGCTTGACCACGCCGCACCATTTGCCGATCTCGCTCTTGATCATGGCGCCGAATGCGGGGCCCGCCACATCGGAGACCTGCGCGCCCTGCTGCTCCAGATACGTTGTCATGGCGGGCGCATGCAGGGTCTGCGTGAGGCCGTCGGTCAGCTTCTGGCGCAGCGACTCGGGCAGGTTGGCCGGCGCCAGCATGCCGAACCACACCATGGCCTCGTAGCCGGGGTAACCGGACTCCGCCACGGTGGGCACGTCAGGCAACAGCTTGGAGCGCTGCGGCGAAGTGACAGCCAGCGCCTTGATCTTGCCGTCCTTGATATAGGGGTAGGACGTCATCACGACGTCCATCATCATGTTGATCTGGCCGCCCACCAGGTCGATCAGGGCGGGACCCGAACCGCGATAGGGCACGTGCACCATCGACACGCCCGCGGTCGACTTGAACAGTTCGGCCGCCAGGTGGTTCGACGTGCCCTGGCCGTTGGATGCGAAGGAGTATTTCTCGGGCTCCTTCTTCAGCAGGGCTACGAATTCGGGCAGGTTGTTGGCGGGCACTGACTGGTTGACCGACATCACGTTCGGAATCGTGGCGATCACGGTCAGAGGCGTGAAGTCCTTGACGGCGTCGTAAGGCAGCTTGGAATAGACGCATGGCGCGCTGCCGTGCGTGCTGACCGAACCCATCAGGATGGTGTAGCCGTCGGCGGGCTGGCGGGCGACGTACTCCGTGCCGACGGTGCCGCCCGCGCCAGGCCGGTTTTCGACGATGACGTTGGCGGACAGGCGCTGGCCCAGCCCTTCGGCGATCTTGCGCGCGATCAGGTCGGTGGACCCGCCAGCCGCAAACGGCACGACGATGCGGATCACCTTGTCCGGCCACGCGGCGTGGGCGGAGCCCGCCGCAGCCAACAACACGACGCCGGCCGCAATGCGACGGCAACTGCTATTCAGCCCATGGTTCATGGCTTGGTTTCCCCTTGTTGATAGAACTTCCTTGTGGCCGGATCATGCGTGTCCGGTCCTGGTTCGCTGCAACAACAGGGCCATGCTAGGCCTGTCGCTTCGAAGGCAGCAGTCCGGCAGGTTTATATTTGTATAAACGCTATTTATAGGGGCGTGGCCGTGAAGAACCCGGACCTGAATCTGCTTTTGCATTTCGACGCCCTGATGGCGTGCCGCAACGTGTCGCGCGCGGCCGAGGCGCTGGACATCACCCAGCCCGCGATGAGCGCGGCAATGAACCGGCTGCGGCAGTTGTTCGGCGACCCCCTGCTGGTGCGCGAGGGCGGCGCGTGGCAGCCCACGCCGCGTGCGCTGGAACTGCATCAGAACTTCAAGCCGCTGCTGGAAAGCTGGCATCGCGCAACGCGCACGCGCGAGGCCTTCGACCCGGCTCACTCTTCACGCACGCTGTCGCTGTATGCGACGGACTATGTGCAGTACACGCTGTTGCCCAAGCTGATTCCCCGGCTGGCCGTGGACGCGCCGCATTTTCAGTTGCAGATCGTGCCGGCGCGGCCGCAACACGGCTTGAGCATGCTGGACACGAACCATGTTGAGTTGATCGCGGGATACTTCCCGGATCCGGCGCCGGATCTGCGCACGCGCTTTCTGTACCAGGAGCCGGCGGTGTGCATCGTGCGCGAGGGGCATCCCTGTTTACGCAAGCGCTGGAATCTGGACGCTTACCTGCGTTATGGCCATCTGGATCTGGCGGCGCACACGCGTTATTTCAGCACCGCGATCGACCGCATCCTGATGGGGCAGAACCGCAGCCGCAAGATCGTGGCGACGTTGTCGAGTTATCTGGTGTGCCCGTTCATCGTGGAGGCGTCGGATCTGATCGCGACGATGCCGGTGAGCGTGGCGCGGGCCATGGCGGGCGCGGCGCGCATCGTGACGCAGAAGGTGCCGCTGACGCTGCCGCCGATCGCGGTGTCGCTGTACTGGCACGAGCGTTATCAGGACGACCCCGCGCACGCGTGGCTCAGGCAGTACCTGGCCGGCGTGCTGGGATAGGCGCGGTCATTTGAGCGGCAGGCAGATGCGGGTTTGCAGCAGGGCGGGCGGGGTGCTGCGCGGGTCGTTCATGTACTGCTCGAACATGGGGATGTCGGCGGGGATCATGCCGCTGGCGGGCAGCCATTCAGAGAACATCCATTGATAGGGCTTGGCCATTTCGTTGTAGGGGCCGGTGTAGGTGAGGATGGCGCAGCGGCACGGGGGGATGACGTGGCGTTCCAGTCCACCGCCCAGGGTTGCATCGGGTGCGACGACCATGCCGGCCAGGGATCGCAGCTGGCTTTCGGGGACTTGTTCGGGATCGTCGAAGTAGACGCCGAAGCCGGGCGCGTCGGGGTCGGCGATGCCTTGTCCATGGGCGAGCATGAAGGCGCGGGTGAAGACGGGGCCGATGTTCTGGTAGCTGCCGTGGTGGGGCAGGACGGCGAGCGTGACGCCGGCGAAGTTTTCGATGGCGATGGGGTACATGGCGTTCTCCTGGGAGTCGAAGGGTTGGGAGCGGGCGGTGCGGTAGCGGCCGGGCGGGGTGCCGAAGAAGGCGCCGAAGGCGCGGTTGAAGGCGGCGTCGGAGTCGTAGCCGGCGCGTTGTGCGATGTCTCGCAAGGGGGCTTGGGAATCGGCGAGCGCGGCGGCGGCGCGGTGCATGCGGATGCGTTGGACGGTGGCGTTGACGGTTTCGCCGAGCATGGCGCGGTAGACGCGGTGGAAGTGATAGGGGGAGAGGCAGGCCAGGTCGGCCAGCTGGTGCAGGTCGGGGTCGGCGTCGGGGTGGGCGGCGAGCCAGCGCAGGACGGGGTCCAGGCGGTCGGTGTAGAGGGATCGGGTGGTGGGCTTCATGGCTGCTCCTTGGAGGGCAATGTAGCTAAGGGGGGTTTGCGGATTTTGCTGTTTTTTTTGTTGGGAAGGGGCGTTGCTGGGGTTTTGTTTGACGTGCCGGTGTTGTGCCTGGGGTCGTGTTCTTTTGGCGCACGGCGGGGCGGCGGCGGGCGGGAGGCGGGTCAACGATTGCGGTCCGGAGCCTTCGCTCCGGACTGCCCCGTCGTCATCCTCGTTGCCGCCTGCGGCGGCTGCCTTCGGATTCCCTCGGGCTTATCGACTCCCCGCCTCCCACCCACCACCGCCCCACCATGCTCGATCAGAGGGAATCTGACGGGGGGGGGCAGGGCGGTGTGCTTGGGGTTCCTGGGGAGGGAGGGGATGGGGAGGAAGATCTTGCGGGGCCCGCCCCAGGTCGGCCGCGCGGGCGGCCTTTTGGGGCTTACGTGGTGAGGGGCGCTGATGGGGGGTGGGGGGTGGGAGGCGAGCTTGCTTGGTGTGGGTGGCGTGGTGCGGGGCGCACTCGCGCACCTCATCGTGGCGACTCGGCGGTGCGCGCCCTGTCCTGGCGTCAATAGCCGCGGTTGGGATCGTAGATGTTGGGTAGCGCTTCGCCGCGTTCGTTGGATTGGATCAGCCATGCGGTGTGGCGGGCGCGTTCCTTGCGGTCGGGGATCGCCGCGCAATGCGGGGTGATGATGATCTGGGGATGCGTCCATAGCGGGGAGTCCGCGGGTAGCGGCTCTTGCTCGAAGACGTCGAGCACGGCTTGCTGCAGGTGGCCGCTGTCCAGTGCGGCGAGGAGGTCTGGGGTGACCATGTGCGCGCCTCGGCCGGCGTTGATGAGGCTGGCGCCGCGCGGCAGTTGCGATAGCGTGGCGGTGTTGAGGATGCCCTTGGTGGCGTCGGTGGCGGGCAGCAGGCAGACGAGCAGGTCGGTGTTGGACAGGAACTGGCCGAACTCTGCCTGGCCGGCGTAGGAGGGCATGCCTTCGAGTTTGCTGGATCCGCGTGACCAGCCGCTGACGGGGAAGCCCACGCGCGCGAGCAGTTGCGCGGCAGCGATGCCCAGGTGGCCCAGGCCCATGATGCCGACGCGCACGTCGGCGGCGACGCGTAGCGACTCGAACACTTCCCAGTGGCGTCGCGCCTGGTTGTCCACAACGCGCTTGATATCGCGCGTGAGCATGAGTGCGCAGGTCAGCACGAATTCCGCCATTTCGGTCTGGGTGCGGGCGGTGACCATGCGGGCGATGGACAGGTGCCGGGGCAGTTGCGGATCGGCCAGGATGTGGTCGACGCCCGCGCCGGCGCTGATGATGAGCTTGAGGTTGGGAAAGGTGGCCAGGCGGCCGGCGTCGGGGGCCCAGACCAGGGCGTAATCGACGCTGGCGGGATCGACCTCTTCATGCCAGCCCACCACGTCCAGCTCGGGCGCGAACGTGCGAAATTGCGCGCGCCATGCGTCTATCGCCTGGGGGCCGCCGGAGTTGATGATGAGCCGCATGGTGGAGTTCCTGGTTTGCGGCGCGCGCGCCTGCGGCTTATCCACAGGCGTGCGCGCCGCAAGATCTTATCAACGTTCGACGGTGCGATTCCAGCGGGCGTTGAAGGCCGGACGCGCGGTGTTGATCTGGTCCCAATCCAGGATCTTGGCGTTTTCCATATAGCCTTGGAAACGCTTGAGCGCCTCGACGCTATCGGCTGGCGCCTTCACGTTCTTGTTGGACGGGAAGTGGCCGCCCATTTCCAGCGCCTTGGCCTGCGCGCTGGCGGACAAGAGGTACAGCGCGAGCTTTTGCGACAGCTCGGGTTCGCTGTTCTTGGCGATGACGCATTCGCCCACCATCAAGATGACGGACCCTTCCTTGGGCTGCGCGTATTCCACCGGGATGTCGCGCTTTTTCAGGCGGGCGATGGCGGTGGGCGTCAGCGGGAAGATGGCGGCTTCGTTGGACTGGATCATCTCGGCAAGCTTGGCCGAGTTGGGGATGTATTCCAGCACGTTGGGGCCGATGGTGTCGGGCCACTTCTTGAAGCCGGGCTCATAGTTCTTGTCGTCGCCGCCCTGGATGCGGTTGAACATCAGGAAGCCGTGCAGGCCGAAGGTGCTGCCCGAGGCGGACTGGAACACGACCTTGCCCTTGTACTTCGGGTCGGCCAGGTCCATCCACGAGGTGGGCGGCGCCCAGCCCTTGTCGGCGAACATCTTGGTGTTGTAGCCCAGGCCCGTCATGCCGATGTCGATGCCGGCCGCCATGCGGTCCTTCATCACGGCGGTGGGATAGAGCTCTTTCAGGACGGGGTCGTCGTTGAGCTGTTGGCACAGGCCCATCGAAATCGCGCGCGCCATGATGCCGTCGTCCAGGAACATGACGTGCATCTGCGGGTTGTCTTTGTAGGCTTGCGCCTTGGCCAGAACGTCGGTCGAGGTGCCGGGCACGACGACGATCTTCACGTTGTTGGCTTTCTCGAAATCGGGGAACACGTACTGCGTGAACGCGCGCTCCATGTCGCCGCCGTTCATGCCGACGTACAGCGTCTTCTGCTGCGCCATGGCCCCTGCGGACAGCAACGCCAGCGTCGCCGCGCCCAGCAGCCGTTTCCCCTTGGTCAGGCGCGATGCGCCCTGTTTCTTATCCATCATGGTGACTCCTGCGTTTGCTCACGAACAGGTTCAGGCCGAGTCACGGCGCCGTGAGCGGCGGCCGTAAATCGTTCAATGCAAAAGGCATCGATAGGAATGGAGGACTGGCCGCGCACGACCAGTTCGGACAACACTTCACCCACCGCGGGACCGATC
Organism: Achromobacter piechaudii NBRC 102461; assembly: GCF_001571245.1. Taxonomy (GTDB): domain Bacteria; phylum Pseudomonadota; class Gammaproteobacteria; order Burkholderiales; family Burkholderiaceae_B; genus Achromobacter; species Achromobacter piechaudii. Next base: position 281,945 of record NZ_BCTK01000012.1, read on the forward strand.
TGAAAGCCCGCGCCGGACAGGCCGAAGGCGTGCAACAGGCCGGGCACGCGGGCGCTGGGTCCCAGCACGGGGTTGTGATCGGGCATGTTGCCTTCCACGCCCGTCCAGAAGCGGATGACCTGCGCGCCGCGCAGTACGGGCAAGAGCCGGGTGGCGTTGGCCATCAGCGCGCCCAGGCCGGCGCGGCCGGGCCGTGCGAAGTCGGGGTCGCTGGACACGCCGCGCCCGCCGCCGATGACGCAATTGCCGCGCGCTACCTGGCGCGCATAGATGCCGCCGCCTTGCACACCCAGGCTGACATCCATGAAGACGGGCAAGGGTTCGGTGACCATCATCAACGGATGAATGGAGGTTTCGGGCACAGTTTCGCCGAAGTCCTGCGCGAAGCGGCCGGCCCAGGCGCCGGCGCAATTGAGCAGATAGCGCGACCGCACTTCCAGGTCGTCGGCGCGCACGATGAAGCGCGTGCCGTCGTGCTGGGCGCTGCTGACCCGCACGCCTTCGCGCACGTCCGCGCCCAGCGCGGCGGCGGCGCGTGCGAATGCCGGTGACACCAGCCGGGGATTCGCGTGGCCGTCTTCGGGGCAGAACGATCCGCCCGCCACGTCTTGCCCGAGCCAGCCGAAGCGGCGCGCCAGATCGCGGCGGTCCAGCATGCGCAGGTCCATGCCGAAGCCGCGCGTGCGTTGGCGATAGGCTTCCAGCAGCGCCATGTCAGCGTCTGACGCGGCCAGCTTCAAGTGGCCGGAGCGCACGTATTCGCCGTCGATGCCGATCAGCGAGGGCAACTGGCCCCATAGTTCGTGGGCGCGTCGCGCGAGCGGCATCTGTTCCAGCCCACGCCCTTGCCGCCGCACGCCGCCGTAGTTCACGCCGCTGGCCCGCGCGCCGCACAAGGCGGCTTCCAGCAGGATGACGGGCACGCCGGCGCGGCGCAGGAACAGCGCGGCGCTGCCGCCAACGATGCCACCGCCGATGATGGCGACTTCCGTGTCGATGCGCTGCGTCATGCCGATACCTTGTCGTTGCGTTCCACGCATACCACGTGGACTGGCACGGGCTTGACGGGCGGCTGGTTGCGCAGGCGGCCCACCTCGGCCGGTCCGAGACCGCAAGCATGCGCCAGCACCTCGGTTGCGGCCGCTGCGCACATGCGGCCCTGGCAACGTCCCATGCCCACGCGCGTCAGCGCCTTCACGCGGTTCAGTTCCTGCGCCGCCGTGTCGCTGACCGCGCGCCGCACGGTGCCGGCCGTCACGTCTTCGCAACGGCAGATGACGGTGTCGTCGGCGATGTTCGCAGCCCAATCCTCGGGAAAGGGAAAGGCGCGTTCCAACGCCGCGCGCAGCCGGCCGTTGGCGGCAAGGCGGGCTTCCAGCACGCGTGCGCGCGCCGTGTCGATGGACTGGCCGATGTCTTGCAACAGCGCCAGCGCGGCGCGCTCGCCAGCCAGCTCGGCGGCGTCTGCACCGCCGATTGCGGCGCCATCGCCCGCGACGTACACGCCGGGCACGCTGCCGCGTCCGGCGCTGTCACGGCGCGGCGTCCAGTTGCGGTCGCGCGTATTGAATTCGAATTCGCAACCCACCAGGCTGGCCAGCTGCGTCTCGGAGCGCAGCGCAAGACCGTATGCCAGCGCGTCGCACTCCACCGTGTATTCCCGGCTGCCTTGGCGATAGGTCAGGCCGGACACGCGGTCCTTGCCCAACGCCGTCACCGGCCGCACGCCGCTGCGCAGTGGCACGCCATGGGCGCGCAGCCACGCCATGTAGTAAAGGCCTTTGGCCAGCAACGCAGGCGCGCGCAGCATGCCGGGCAGTGCCGCACGGCGGTCGGATGGACGCGCGGTATCCAGCACGGCGACGACCTGCGCGCCGGCCTTGGCGTATTGATAAGCAACGAGGTACAGCAGCGGTCCGGTGCCCATGAAGACCACGCGCGAGCCGATGGCGCAGCCCTGGAATTTCAGCGCTACTTGCGATCCGCCCAAGGTGTAGACGCCGGGCGTCAGCCAGCCGGGGAAGGGCAGCACGCGGTCGGTGGCGCCGGTGGCAAGGATGAGATGCGTGTAGGGCACGGCGGTGCTGACGCCATCATGCAAGACGTCCAGCGTCTTGCCTTCGACGTTCCACACGAGGCTGCCCGGCCGATAGTCCACCTGCGTATGCAGGTCGGCCATGGCGCGATGCACGGCGTCGGCCTTGCGATGTTCAAAACCGTACAGCGCCGACTTCGGGCGCTGGAATCCGGGTGGCGGCTGGCGGTAGATCTGGCCGCCCGCGCGCGGCGCTTCGTCAAGAATGACGGGCCGCAGGCCATGCGCCGCCAGCGCCTGGGCCGCGCGCACGCCGGCCGGGCCGGCGCCAACGATCACGGGCATCACGATGCTCATGCGATATCGTCCTCGGGCCAGGCCGCTGCCGCCAAGGTGCCCGGCACGGCGGCGGGCGCCGAGGGCGTGGTTTGCAGGCGCATGCCGGCTTCAATGAAGGTCGAGCAGGCGCGCAGGCGCGTGCCGTCTTCGTGCTGCATCCAGCAGTCCTGGCAGGCGCCCATCATGCAGAAGCCGGCACGCGGCGCGCCGCTGAATTCGGAATGGCGCACGCAATCGGACTGCGTCAGCACGGCGGTCAACACGGTGTCGCCCGCCAGCGCGCTACAGGCCTGCCCGTTCAATGTGAAGGGGACCATGGGCCGGCCCGATTCCGCCACGCGTTTCAGTATTGCCATGATGCCGGCGCCTCTCTTTTCGCCAACGGCAAGGATTTCATTTCTGCCCCACCAGCACGCGGTCCAGGCCATAGACGCGATCGAGCAGCAGCATCGTGACGGCGGTCAACAGGATGACCAGCGCTGACACCGCCGCCATCATCGGGTCGATGGATTCGGTGGCGTACATGTACATGCGCACCGGCAGCGTGATGGTGGACGGCGCGGTGATGAACACCGACATGGTGAGCTCGTCGAAGCTGTTGATGAATGCCAGCAGCCAGCCGCCGGACACGCCGGGGATGATGAGCGGCAACGTCATCTGGAAGAACACGGTGGCGCGGCTTGCGCCCAGCGACAGCGCGGCATGTTCGATGGACCGGTCAAAGCCGACCAGCGCGCCGATCACCAGCCGCATCACGTAAGGCGTGATGACCACCACGTGCGCGGCAACCAGCCACGGGAAGCTGCCGGCCATGCCCATCAGCGCGAAGAATCGCAGCAGCGCAACGCCCAGCACCAGATGCGGAATCATCAGCGGCGACAGGAACAGGCCGTTCAGCACCTCGCGTCCCGGGAAGCGATAACGCGTGATGGCGATGGCGGCCGGCACGGCCAGGCACACGGCGATGGTGGCCGACAGGAAGGCCAGCCACAGGCTGTTCTGGAACGCCTGCATGAAGTTGGGGTGATCGAACACCGCACGGAACCAGCGCAGCGAAAACTCGGTGGTGGGCACGGTCAGCGTGCTGTCCGGCGTGAACGCCACCAGGCACACGATGAGCAGCGGGGCGAGCACGAACGCCACCACCAGGAAGTTGAACGCCAGCGCGAAAGGGCCGTTTTTCTGCATGATGATTCCTTGTCGGCTAGCCCAGGCTGCGGCGGTATGAGCGTTCAACGACGCGGTTGTACGCCATCATGATGATGACGTTGACCACCAGCAGCACGATGGCGATGGCCGCGCCCAGCGGCCAGTTCAACTCGGTCAGGAATTCGTCGTACACGACCGTGGCCACCATCTTGAGGCGGCGTCCGCCCAGCAGCGCGGGAATCGCGAACGAGCTGGCCGACAGGCCGAACACGATCAGGCTGCCCGACAGGATGCCCGGCATGGCCTGCGGCAGCACGATGCGCGTCAGCGTCTGAAAGCGCGACGCGTTCAGCGACAGCGCCGCGTGTTCAACGGTGGGGTCCAGCTTTTGCAGGGATGTCCACACCGGAATCACCATGAATGGCAGCATCACATGCACCAGCCCGATGATGACGGCGGTGGGCGTGTACAGAAGCGGCCCCATGCCCAGCGCCGCGGCGGCGCGGCCGATGGCGCCGCCTGGGCCCAGCAGCATGCTCCAGCCAAATGCGCGGACCACCAGCGAGATCAGCAGGGGCGACAGCACCACCAGCAGGAAGATGGAGCGCCACGGCTTGCCCATGCGCGACAGGATGTAGGCTTCGGGCGCGCCGATCAGTACGCACAGCAACGTAGTGACGGCGGCGATCCAGAAGGTGCGCCAGAAAATTTCCAGGAAGTAGCTGTCGGTGACCACGGCCAGGTAGTGTTCGAACGTATGGCCGGGCAGGATGCCCGCGCCATAGTCGAAGGGCCGGAACGACAGCACGAAGGTCAGGGCCAGCGGCGTCAGCACCAACGTCAGGAAGACAATCGCCAGGGGGATCGAGCCCAGGATGGCGAGCAGGCCATCGTTGCGGGGCTTGGGGCCCGCGCCCGCTTGAGTCAGCGTCGCCATGTCACGCGGCCTCTTGGACGGCGGGCGCGCGCAGCACGCGCAACACGCCTTCGGCCCAGTCCAGCCCGATGGTCTCGCCATCGTCATGCGGACGGCGGCCGTCGTTGGGCGTCAGTACCGTCAGCGCGCCTACCGGCGAATCCAGGTCGTACATCCACTGGCTGCCCAGGAAGTAGCGCGTGCTGACGATACAGGACAGCTTGCCCTGGCCAGCGGGCACGGGCACCAGCTTTTCCGGACGCAGCGACAACTGCACGTTGTCGCCATGGCGCAGGCCTTCGCCGTCGACCAGGACGCGTAGCGCCCCCGTTTCGATTTCGGCCTGCTCGCCGCAGCGCGTCACGCGGCCGGGCAACAGATTGGTCTTGCCCACAAAGCGCGAAATGAATTCGGTTTGCGGATGTTCATACATGCGGAACGGGGCGTCGACCTGCGTGGCGCGCCCGTCCTGCATGACGACGACGCGGTCACTGATCGACAGCGCCTCGGCCTGATCGTGCGTGACCATCACGGTGGTGGTGCCGATTTTTTTCTGGATGCCGCGCAGTTCGAATTGCATGTCCTCGCGCAGCTTGGCATCGAGGTTGGACAGGGGCTCGTCCAGCAACAGCACGGGCGGGCGGATGACCAGCGCGCGGGCCAGCGCCACGCGTTGCCGCTGGCCGCCCGACAGTTCGCGCGGGTAGCGGTCGGCGTGCTTGTCCAGCTTCACCAGCGCCAGCGCTTCGCGCACGCGCTCCACGCGTTCGGCGCGTTCGACCTTGCGCATCTTCAAACCGAAGGCCACGTTGTCGGCGACGGTCAGGTGCGGAAACAGGGCATAGCTTTGGAACACGATGCCCAGCCCGCGCGTGTTGGGCTTGGCGTGCGTGATGTCGCGCCCGTCCAGCGTGATGACGCCCTGCGTCACGTCGGCAAAGCCGGCAATCATCTGCAAGGTGGTCGTCTTGCCGCAGCCCGACGGGCCAAGCAGCGAAACGAATTCCCCCTTCTCGACCGTCAGGCTCAGATCGGAAACGACGCGCAGGTCGCCGTAGTTCTTGGAGACGTTGTCCAGCCGCAGAAATGACATTTTCCAAACCCCGTCGCCCGATGCGGGCGTTGTGCAGCGCCTGGGCCGGTTTCCCGGCGCGAAGGCGGCTTATCGATAGGGCAGTCTAGGAGTCGCTCAAATGCGCGGTCAATTAGGGTTTTCCGAAGAATCGAATTTTCTTATTTGTATTTCCGTTGATTCGAATTTCTTGGTAAAAATGATGCCAGGTATTTTGAATGTTGGAATTCAATAATGAAGAAATCTGAGACAACGGACGATTCCAGCGGCCAGGGCGTGCTGCAACGCGCGTTTGCGGTGCTGCGGGTGTTGGCGGACGCCAAAGGGGAAAAGCTTCGGTTGACCGATATCGCCGCGCGCACCGGCCAGGCGCAAGCCACGGTGCATCGCGTGCTGCAAGGATTGATGCAGGAAGGCGTGGTGGAGCAGCCCGCGCAAAGCAAGGGCTATCAACTCAGCGTGGCCTTCTTTGCGTTGGCGGCGGCGGCGGGCACACATCAGTCCAGCCTGCGTTCGCTGTACCGACCGGCCCTGCTGCGCCTGTCGGGCATGTTGAACGACACCATCTTCCTGCTGGTGCGCAGCGGCTTTGACGCGGTGTGCGTAGACCGCGTGGACGGCGCGTTTCCGGTCCGCTCGCATACTGGCGACATCGGCGGGCGGGTGCCGCTGGGCATGGGCCAGGGGGGACTGGTGCTGCTGGCCAGCCTGCCGGAAGCGGAACGTGAAGAGGTCATCCGCTTCAACATCCCCCGACTGCACCATCTGGGTTTCGTCGACGAAATCTCGATGCGCGTACGCATCCAGGAGTGCCTGCAACTGCGCTACGCGCGCAGCCAGGGGCAGGGCGTCTTTCCGAATATCGCGGGGCTGGCAGTGCCGGTGCATGACCGCAACGGCGTCACGGTGGCGGCGTTGAGCGTGGCCGCCCCCATCGAACGCATCAACGATGAGCGGCTGCCGTTGATCGTGGAAATGCTGCGTCGGGAAGCCGACGCAGTCGGTGCGCAGATCAACCCGTTCGACCCGGCGCTGCGGCGGCCCAGTCAGTACCTGGGCGCCGGCAACGGCGGCTGAGGGAAACGGGCGCGGCGCGCCTTAAGTCGGATAGGTGCCCGGCAGCAGGATGCTGCGGTCGCCGACCTCGATGTTGCGGCGGCCGCACAGCGCCATCGTCGTATCCATTTCCTTGTACAGCAGCTCCAGCACGCGGGTCACGCCCGCCTGGCCGTAAGCGCCCAGGCCATACAGGAAGGCGCGGCCGATCATGGTGCCGCGCGCGCCCAGCGCCACCGCCTTCAGGATGTCCTGGCCGGAACGGATGCCGCCGTCCATCCAGACTTCGATCTTCGAGCCCACCGCGTCCGCGATGGCCGGCAACGCCGCGATCGAGGACATGGCGCCGTCAAGCTGGCGCCCGCCGTGGTTGCTGACGATCAGCGCATCGGCGCCGCTATTGGCGGCCAGCTGTGCGTCTTCCACGTCGAGGATGCCCTTGATGATGAGCTTGCCGCCCCAGCGCTGCTTGATCCATTCCACATCGTCCCAGCTCAGGCGCGGGTCGAATTGTTCGGCCGTCCACGACGACAGCGAGGACAGGTCGCTGACGCCTTTGGCGTGTCCGACGATGTTGCCGAACGTGCGGCGCTTGGTGCCCAGCATGCCCATGCACCAGCGCGGCTTGGTCGCCAGGTTGATCAGGTTGCGCAGCGTGGGCTTGGGCGGCGTAGACAGGCCGTTCTTGATGTCCTTGTGACGCTGCCCCAGGATTTGCAGGTCCAGCGTCAGCACCAGCGCCGAGCAGCCGGCGGCCTTGGCGCGGTCGATCAGGTTGGCCACGAATTCGCGGTCGCGCATCACGTAGAGCTGGAACCAGAACGGCTTTTTCGTGGCCTGTGCCACGTCTTCCAGCGAGCAGATGCTCATCGTGGATAACGTGAAGGGCACGCCGAAATCCGCTGCCGCCTTGGCCGCCAGGATCTCGCCGTCGGCATGCTGCATGCCGGTCAGGCCGGTAGGCGAAATCGCCAGCGGCATCACCACGTCGTGGCCCACCATCGTGGTGCGCAACGACCGGCCTTCCATGTTCACCGCGACCCGCTGGCGCAATTTGATCTTCTGGAAATCACTTTCATTGGCGCGGTAGGTGCCTTCGGTCCAGGCGCCGGAATCGGCGTAGTCGTAGAACATGCGCGGCACGCGCTTTTGCGCAACGGCGCGCAGATCTTCGATGCAGGTGATCGTAGAAAGGTTAGCGGTCATGAGAGGTCTGAGGAGTGGTAGAGGTGCGCCAGCTGCGTTTCGTATTTTTAGAATCTGGAGCCGCCGGCTGCGGGCGGCCTGGCCGCAACGTCTGGTGACAGGCCCTGCGACGCCGCCCAGTATACGCGCCGAGGCCGGCAAGCGTCGCTTGCCGGCCCCGTTCGCCCCCCCTCTGACCGGGGCTCTTTCGGCCCCTGTCCACCCAAGCTATCGCGGCCAGACTTTGCTGACCGCGCGGATCGTCGCCCACGCCACCCAACGTGGGCTGGTCAGACGCGCGCCGGGCAGGCGGCGCATCACGTCCACCGCCAGCCCGCCGCGCTTGTGCCACTGCTTCTTGCGCGTCTGGCTGTCGGTCCAGCGGCCTTCCAGCCACGGAAATTCACGACGACCCGGCTTGTAGATCGGCGGCGTGTTGTAGATCAGGATGTAGGCCAGACGCGGCGACGGCGACGTGTTGGGCCCCGTGAAGTGCAGCGTGCGCGCGTCATGCACGGTGATGCCGCCCGGATCCAGCGGTTCGGCCACCGCCTGATCGCGCCGGAAATCGCCGCAGCATTCCAGCGGATGCAGGGTCTTGTCGCCGCCCGGCGAGCGGTGTTCCAGCACGTCCCATTTGTTCGAGCCGGGAATGAACTGCATGCAGCCGTTCTCGACGGTCGCCGGTTGCAGCGCCAGCCAGATGCTCAGTTCGTTATAGACAAAGTCCGGCGAGCGGAACGCCTCGTCCTGGTGCCACGGCGTTTCCGGGCCGAAGGGGCCGGGCTTGAGCAGCGCGTGCTCGCCATACAGCGCCGCCTCTTCGCCCAGCAGCTGCCGCGCCAGGTCCAGCGTGCGCTCGTGGTAAGCCGTCTTGAGCAGACCGGGGGCATAATGTCGCGGATCGTGCAGGCTGGGAAACTTCGCGGGCTTGGACGGATCGTCCCGGCTGACGAAGTCGTACTGCGCGCCCTCGTTGTATCCCGTCTTGTTCGCGAACAGGTCCAGCAGGGTGCGGCGGATATAGCCCACCTCGTCCTGCGGGCACATATCCTTCAGGGCCAGGTAACCCTGGTCCCTGTAGCGCGCTGTCTCAGCTTCCGACAACAAACTGGTCTCTTCCATAATGGCTTCTCCAAGCTCTGGTAGCGGGTGTTCCCGTTGGCACGTTTTGACATGAGCACTAACGTATCGCTTCGATGCCCACGGGGCCTATAGACCATCCGCTGTAGCCATATCCGCCTACTCATCCCATTGGCGGCGCATCATCCGAAGGAACATCCATGCAAGACCCTAAAACCGACCCCCATATCGAAACCGTTCTCGTGTCAGTCAGCGGCACGGTGCAAGGCGTGGGGTACCGCCACGCCACCGTGCGACGCGCCCACATGCTGGGCGTGACGGGCTGGGTGCAGAACTTGCTGGACGGCACGGTCGAAGCCCTGGTGCAGGGCACGCCCGACCAGGTGGATCACATGCTTGAGTGGTTGCGGCGCGGCCCGCCGGGCGCGTCGGTACAGGAGATCACGACGCGCCGGGAGTACACCGACAAGCGTTACATCCGCTTTGAGCAGGTGTAGGCAAACCGGCAGGATCGGGCTGAAGGGCTAGTTCGGTCAGCCGAGGGATGGGTGCAGATTGACGGGGTCAGCGGTTGCGCAGCCAGCGCCCGCCTACCTGGTTGATGATGAGGCCGGCCAGCACGCATCCCGCCCCGACCCATTGCAAGGGTTGCAAGCGCTCGCCGAAAGCCATCGATGCCGCCCACAGGCCCACCACGGGAACCAGCAGCGAGAACGGCGCGATCCTGGCCGCCGGATGCCGAGTCAAAAGGCGTGTCCACAGCGTGTAGGCCACCAGCGTCGCCAACACCGCCAGGTACAGCACAGACAGCGCTTCGCCCCAGCCGATGCCGGTAACCATGCCGACCACCGGCTCCCAGCCATCGATCAGCACGGCCAGCAGCAAGAACGGCAGCACCGGCGCGGCGCTGCTCCAGGCAATGAAGGCAAAGGGGTCGTAGCCGGGCGCCTTGCGGCTGGCCAGCCGGACGATCATGTTGGACGCTGCCCACATGAAAGCGCCCCCCAGCGTCAGCGCAAAGCCCAGCATCGTCATCTGGCCCGGCCCTTCGCCGCGCCCACCGGCGATCACCGCCAGCCCCAACGCGGCCACGCCCAGCCCGATCCAGTGATGCCGCCGCGCGCGCTCGCCCAATACCGGCGCGGCCAGCAGCAGCGTGAAGAAAGCCTGCGTCTGAATGACCAGCGAGGCCATGCCGGCCGGCATGCCGAACTTGAGCGCGGTGAACAGGAGGCCGAATTGCCCCAGCCCCTGAACCAGCCCATAGGCCGCGATCCAATGCCACGGCAGCTGTGGCCGGCGCACGAAAAGAATCAGGGGAAAGGCCGCCAGCGCGAATCGCAGCGCGCCCAGCATCATGGGGGACAAGCCCCGCATGCCGACCTTCATGACAACGAAATTAAGGCCCCAGATGACCACGACCGCCAGCGCGCAGAAATAGTCTTTTCGGGATAGGTGAGTCGTGGACATGCGGCATTATCGCACCGCCGGCGGGGGCGCCGGCGCGGCGGATCAACGCTTGGCGAGCACCGTTGCAAAGGCCCGCACGGCGGCGTCGATGTCCTCGTCTTCGATATGGCGATGGGTCACGCAGCGCAGGCGCGTGCGGCCCCAGGGGCGGGTCAAGAGCCCCTCCGCCTGCAAGGCGGCGACCCACTGCGTGTTGGTCATGCCGGTATCAGCGGTCTCGACCTGCACGATGTTGGTTTGCGGCACCGTGGCCGACAGCGCCGGCGCCAGCTGGTTGATGCCATCGCTCAGGCGGCGCGCCCGCAGATGGTCTTCGACCAGGCGGCTTGTCATCGTCTGCACGCCCTCAAGACCGGCCGCCGCCATGATGCCGGACTGGCGCTGCGTGCCGCCCAGCATGCGGCGCAAGGTACGCGCCTTGGCCATGACCGCCTTGCTGCCCACCAGCACCGCGCCCACCGGCGCGCTCAGTCCCTTGGACAGGCACAGCGACACGGTATCGGCGTGCTGCGTGATCTGCGCGGCGGGCACCCCCAGTGCAACGGCCGCGTTGAACAGACGCGCACCATCCAGGTGCACCGGAATGCCGGCGGCATTGGCCATGCCGTAGACGGCATGCATGTGCGCAAGCGGCAGCACCGCGCCGCCCGCATTGTTGTGCGACGTTTCCATCGCCACCAGCGAAGTCTTCAATCGATGGCCGCCCGACAGCAACGCCTCTTCCAGCCGGTTCAGGTCCATCGCGCCGTCCGTGCCGGACACGCCCTGGTAGAAAAGGCCGGTGAACGTGGCCGCGCCGCGTTCCGACGTGTACATGTGGGCGGAAGATTCCAGCACCACCTGTTCGTTGCGCTGCGTTTGCGCCAGCACGGCCAGCAGGTTGGCCATCGTACAGCTGGGCACGAACAGCCCCGCTTCCTTGCCCAGTCGCGCGGCCACGTGGGCTTCCAGCGCGCGCACCGAGGGGTCGCCGTCCAGGCCGTCGTCGCCGATCGGCGCGGTGCGCATGCGTTCGTACATGGCCGCGGTAGGGTGGGTGACCGTGTCGCTGCGCAGGTCGACAGGAACGGTCGGGAGGTCGGCGGGAGTCCGCTGGGTCATGGGCTTCAATGCTGCAAAATTTTGGAAAGAAACTGGCGCGTGCGCGGGGCACGCTCCTCGACACTGCCGAAGAACGCGTCTTTGGCGCAGTCTTCAACAATCTTGCCGCCGTCCATGAAGATCACACGGTCGGCGACGCGGCGGGCAAACCCCATTTCATGGGTCACCACCATCATCGTCATGCCTTCGCTGGCCAGGTCCGTCATGACGTCCAGCACTTCGTTGACCATCTCGGGGTCCAGCGCCGAGGTGGGCTCGTCAAACAGCATCACCACCGGGTCCATCGACAACGCGCGCGCAATCGCCACGCGCTGCTGCTGGCCGCCCGACAGTTCGCCGGGGTACTTGTCCTTGTGCGCCGACAGGCCCACGCGTTCCAGCAGCGTCAACGCCCGCTCGCGCGCCTCTTGCTTGCCGCGCCCCAGCACCTTGGTCTGGCCCAGGCACAGGTTCTCGGTCACGGACAGATGCGGGAACAGCTCGAAATGCTGGAACACCATGCCGGCCACCGAGCGCAGCTTGGGCAGGTTGGTGCGCGGATCGCCCACCGATATGCCGTTGACCGTGATGTCGCCCTGCTGGAAGGGTTCCAGCGCGTTCACGGTCTTGATGAGCGTGGACTTGCCGGACCCGGAGGGCCCGCACACGACCACGACTTCACCCTTGCCCACTTTCGTGGTGCAGTCGTCCAGCACCTGAAAGGCGCCGTACCACTTGCTGACCTGGTTGATTTCGATCATCGGAGGAGTCGAAGACAATTGCATCGTTAAACCCTATCGCAGCACACGGGTGCGCTTTTCCAACAGTTTGACCAGGCGGGACGCCGTGAAGCAGATCACGAAATACACCACCGCCACGAATAGGTAGAGCTCGACCAGCCGGCCGTCGCGCTGGCCGATCTTGGAAGCCGCGCCCAGGAAGTCCGTCAGCGACAGCACATACACCAGCGAGGTGTCCTGGAACAGGATGATCACGCGCGTCAACAGCGCCGGCACCATGTTGCGAAACGCCTGCGGCAACACCACATAGCGCATGCCCTGCCACGGCGTAAGTCCAATGGCCATGCTGGCCGACACCTGGCCGCGCGCGATGGACTGGATGCCCGCACGCATGATTTCGCAGAAGTACGCGGCCTCGAACATCGTGAAGGTGATCACCGCGGAATTGAACGCCCCCACGCGCAGCGGCGTCGGCGAACCCACGACCCAGGCCGCGATGTACGGCACCAGGAAATAGAACCAGAAGATCACCAGCAGCAGCGGGATCGAACGCATCACGTTCACGTAGATGCCCGCCGGCACCGACAGGATCTTGAAGCGCGACAGCCGCATCATCGCCAACAGCGTGCCCAGCGCCAGGCCCATCACGGCGGCCAGCGCCGTGAGCGTCAAGGTGAACGTCATGCCCGTCTGGAACAGATAGGGCAGCGCGGTCCAGATGACGTCGAAATCGAATTTACCCATCGCGATTTCCTAGCGGCCCAGCGCGGCGGTGGTGACGGCGGCCGCGCCTTTCCTGGCGCTTGAACCGATCAGGCCCGGCACCGCGATGTGCCGCTCAAGCAGCCGCATGCCCAGCACGACCATGCCATTCAGGATCAGGTAGATGACCGTCGCAGCGGAAAACGCCTCGAAGATATGGAACGTGAATTCCTGCATGGAGCGCGCCTGCCCCGTCAGTTCAAGCAGGCCGATCGTCAGCGCCACCGAGGAATACTTGATGGTGCCCATGAACTCGGAGGTCAAGGGCGGCAGCACGATGCGAAACGCTTCGGGCAGGATGATGTATCGGTAGACCTGGCCCTCGGTCAGCCCCAGCGCGGTGCCCGCCTGGAACTGGCCGCGCGGCAGCGACTGGATGCCGGCGCGCAATTGTTCCGCCACGCGGGCCGACCCATAAAAGCCCAGGCACAGCACGGCGGGCACGAATTGCCCCCACGGCTGCGGCATCTGCTTCATCGCCAGGCCCCACGCATGGGGCAGCAATTCAGGCAGCACGAAATACCACAGGAACATCTGCACCAGCAGCGGCACATTGCGGAACAGCTCGACGTAGGTGGCGCCCAATACGTTCTTCACGCGCGACTGCGCGGTACGCATCACGCCCAGCCACGACCCCAGCAACAGCGAGAACACCCACGCCGTCAACGCCAGCGCCAAGGTCCAGCCCACGCCGATCAGGATGGTTTCCAGGAAGGTGTGCACCCCGTCCGGGGACATCTCCAGGAAGACGCTCCAACTCCAGTTGTAATTCATACCCGTGCCCTAGATGGCGGCGCCGCGCGCGACGCCTTACCCCAAAATCGCCGCGGGACGCCTGGGCGTCCCGCGGACTACCTGCTGATTACTCGTACACCTTGGGGTCGCCCGAATCGGTCGGGTTGGCCAGCGCGCGCTTGAGCGCATCGCTCATCGGATACTTCAGGTTGATCTGCTTCGGGGGAATCGGCGAATTGAAGTACTTGTCGTAGATCGCCGCGACCTTGCCGGTCTTGATCAGGTCGATCACGGCCTCGTCGACCACCTTCTTGAAGGCGGGGTCGTCCTTGGGTTCCATGATGCCGTAGGGCGCCATTTCCAGGCCCTTCTTGCCGATCACGAACGCGTCGGGATTCTTGGACGAGGCGACGGCGCCATAGGCGATGCCGTCATCATTGGCCGAACCTGCGGCGCGGCCCGACTCCACCATCAGGATGGTCTCGGCCGTGTCCTTGGTGGGCGCCATCGTGATGCCCAGGTTGCCCTTGGCGTTCAGCCCGGAGATCAAACGGAAGGTCTGGCCGCCAGCCTGAGCGGCGATGGTCTTGCCGCGAAACGATTCCAGGTTGTTGGGATCCACGCCGCCATCCTTGCGCGCCACCAGCACCACTTGCGCCACGAAGGTCGTGGGCGCGAACGAGACCAGCTTGTGGCGGTCCAGGTTGTTGGTGGTGTTGCCGCATTCCAGGTCGATGGTGCCGTTGGCCAACAGCGGAATGCGCGTGGCCGACGTCGTCGGGTTGTAGCGCACTTCCAGCTTGGGCAGCTTCAACGCGGCCTTGATGTGCTGGGCGACTTCCTGGCAGATCTCCACCGTGTAGCCGATCGGCTTCTGATTGCCGTCCAGATAGGCGAACGGCACCGACGTTTCGGGGTGGCCGATGGTGATCACGCCGGTTTCACGGATCTTGTCCAGGCGGCTGGGGCCTTCGGCGTGAGCGGTGGCCGCGCTGCCCAACATGGCGGCAGCGACGGAGATCGCGGCAAATGCTTTCATCTGATTCCCTTGGCGCCGTGCGATCGGCGCGTATTTGTAGTCACGATCGGCGGCGCCAGTCTGGCCAGCGTCCGCCACGTCCCGCGATGAGCCCCGCGGCTGGCAAAAAGTATCAACTAGCAGTATGGTTTTATCCAGTTCCAATCAGGTATTCCTCTATACGGATTTGATATGGCCATTCCACGGATGGGCTTGAGACACATCGAAGCGTTCCGCGCCGTCATGATGACCGGCTCGATGACGGCCGCAGCACGGCGCGTGCACACCTCGCAGCCGCACGTTAGCCGCTTAATAGCGCAATTGGAAGCGATCACCCAGTTTCCCTTGTTCGACCGCAATGGCAGCCGCCTGAGCCCCACGCAGGACGGGTCGCGCTTCTTTCAGGAGGTGGAGAAAACCTTCATCGGCCTGGCCGGCCTGGAGTCGGCGGCGGCCAGCATCCGCTCGTTCAGCGCCAGCCGCTTGAGCGTGGCGGCCATGCCCCGGCTGGCGGGCGGCATGCTCGCGCGCATCGTCGCCGCCTTCAAGACCGAGTACCCGGACGTGATGGTGTCCATCCATTCCGGCAACGCCAGCGCGGTGCACAACTGGATCAGCTCTGGCTTTTGCGACACGGGGCTGGCCATGCTGTCCGGCGAGAGCCCCGGCATCCAGGTCGAGCCCGTGCTGACCATGAGCTGCGTGGCGGTGCTGCCCAAGGGCCACCGGCTGACCAAGCTGAAAAAGCTCAAGCCCGCCGACTTCGCGGGCGAGCCCTTCATCGCCTTTCCCAGCGCCACCCCGCTGCGCGAGAAGATCGACGCCGTCTTCAAGGCCGCCAAGGTGGAACGGCAGACGGTGGCCGAAGCGGGGCTGGGCTCGTCCGTCTGCGCGCTGGTGGGCGCGGGGCTTGGCGTGGCGCTGATCAACCCGCTGGCCGCGCGCGAGGAATACGAGGCCAACGGCGTGGAAGTGCGTCCGTTCAGCCCCTCGGTGCCGGTGACGGTTTCACTGCTGTACCCGCCGTATCACACGCGCACGCGGCTGGTCAGCGTGTTCTCGCGGTACGCGCATCAGTTGATGCTGGAGGAAATGGGGGACTTGAAGGCGCGGCCGACGCGGTAGGGGCGCGCTTGCCACGGCGCAACGCGGCGGAAATGACAATTTTGGAAGACTCGTCCTTCAATGCCTTTTTCATTTATGGTTCTGCCAACGTGCGCGTGACGAGAGCAGACGCAGACGCACGCAGCGGCCGCGCCTGGCGGTCCCTTATTACTCAAGCTATCCCACGGCGATTTCCTCTCCATCCATCAATGACCAACCCTCTACCCGAAAGATCGTGGCCTTCCAGAATCCGCACGGCCGGCCGCGTCGCCGTATCCGGTGTGCGCAGCCTGTTCGGTAGCAGTCCGTCCGACGACTGGTTAAAGCGTTGGTTGCCGGTAGTGGCCCCCTTGGCCAGGCAAGGCGTCGTTCTTGAATTGGGCTGCGGCCGCGGCGAAGACACCGCCTTGCTCTGTGACGCAGGCTTGAACGTCTGCGCCGTCGACTTGTCCGTGAAGTGGCTGGAGCTTGCCCGAGGGCGCGCCCCCAAGGCCACGTTCCATTGCCAAGACCTGCGCGATCCCTTTCCCATAGCGCAGACAAACGTAGTCATCGCCAGCCTGTCGCTGCATTACTTCGACTGGGCGCAAACCCTGCAAATCATCGGGCGGATCCAGGCAACCCTGACGCCCGGCGGCATCCTCTTGTGCCGGCTCAACTCCACCCGCGACACCCACTTCGGCGCGCGCGGTCACGAAGAGATCGAGCCGGACTTCTATCGCGTCAACGGCCAGACCAAGCGCTTTTTCAACGAGCCTGCGATA
Source organism: Achromobacter piechaudii NBRC 102461 (assembly GCF_001571245.1). Lineage (GTDB taxonomy): Bacteria > Pseudomonadota > Gammaproteobacteria > Burkholderiales > Burkholderiaceae_B > Achromobacter > Achromobacter piechaudii. Next base: position 298,453 of record NZ_BCTK01000012.1, read on the forward strand.
CGCGCGGCCTTCGACGGATGGAAAGTGCGACACATCGAGGAATGCCTGTCGTATCGGTATGTGCTGCCCAAGCACGTCTGGGAAGTCGTGCTGGAACGGCCGTGAATCCGCACCACTTGGCGGATTGAGGTCTCGCGCGGTCGGGTCCGGGGTCCGGGCCAGCCCCGGCAGCGCCAAAACAAAGGGGCTGCAAAAGCAAGCCCCTTTCATGAACACCGGTTCCTGAACGCTTTGTAGGATCCCATCAGCATTTAGATGTCACGTGCCGTCGCCCTAAGGCCATCTAACATCTGGTAGGTCGTACCAGATCGAACCGTACCATTTCGTTAGATTTTCCTATGCCTGTTCTCCGCACTCCTTACGGCTACACGGGCCCCTAGGAGCGGACATTTTGAGGCGTGCCTCCGCAGTTGACAGCCGGGGTCCCGCTCGGCTCAATCGCCTTGGGTGCGGCAGGCTCGCAATTCAGTTCCTTCCAGAGCTTTTCTGCCTCGGCCGCGCCTGAAGATGCGCGAATGACAATAGCCAGCCCGACAAGAGTGGGGAGAATCAAGAGCAAAGCTAGCAACCTCTGCTGCTTCACGAGCGAGTGCACCTGATCTTTCATGCTGCCACTTGCTAACGCCCTGCATAGGTCGAGCAGCTCCGACTTTCGAAAGCCTGTTTTCTCCATAAGATCTGGACTGTCCGCAGCGCATTCCGTGGTAGCGAAAGCCCAGTCTTCGCCCCATAGAGTCATGTTTCTTACCGTCTTCGCGTCCGTCTTGAACCAGACATTCGACTCTTTCATGTGAAAGTACCCGTAGGGCGAAGCGAGCAAGGAACCAGCGAATATAAAGAAGGTTCCCAACACGACGACGATGAGGAATACGGCCGGTTTCCACATCTTTTTCGGCCTGCGCACGACCGCCGAATTGCGCACATCAACCCAGCGCCACAGAGTCTTCAGCTTCAACATCCCGACGTTGTTGGCTTTCGCCCAGCTATCAAGCTTGTGCAGGTCGGCCAAGGATTGCAACGGCATGCGATAGAAAAACCTAAAGATCTCCAGGTCGCGACTTTCCTGTTGGATTTTTTTCAGCACTGAATCTTGGGCTTCGCGCCGACCTGCTGCAATTCGCCAAAGTCGGTCCAAAAGAAAGTGCGCGGATCCCGCACGCGCCCGGATCCAAAGGCATAGCAGTAAAAAAAGCCCTGCCCAAAGAACGGGCGCGATCCAGGGGGCCTGGACAAGAGGGTTAAACAGTTCAAGCATCTATCTTCCTTGCTCTGAGGGACAAGAGCCCAGATGCTAACTAGCTTCGCAATAACCCATTCCGTCGAAAAACAAGCAACTGCCCGTGGCTTCGCGCGGGCAGCTCACTATCCCTCACGAGATCCGCAAACGCTTTATGCTCAATTCGGAAATGAGCGCTACTTCGTCCTCCAGAAGGACGGAGCACTTACATAGGCTTTGATAAGCCATCCCTAGCAAACAGTAGCGATGCGGTGAGCCAGATTCCACGTCCCGGGCTTCTCAACTTTCTGGAGCGCTGCCGGGAGCTGCTCCCCCGCATCGTGGTGTTCACCACGGTGAATGAGTCACGATTTCGCGCGATCGCCGACTTGCTCATCCAAGAGCATGCGGCACCGGCTTGGTTCGCCCAACTTGAGTACGTGTCTTGGGCAGGAGCTACAAAAGATTTGGCATTGATTCCCAATGCCGCTGCTGAGGACTGCTTGCTCCTCGACGACTTTGAGGCATACGTACACCCGGGACAGCACGCTCAATGGATTTGCATTGAAAGCTTTGCGCACCCATATGAAGCTTCCGATACGGAACTCACGTAGGCACTGGAAGTGCTTCGAATACGGTTGAGCCTGTAGTCAAAAATGGGTTCCAGCAAAAGCCGGCTATCAAGTCATCACATTGCCCCCTCGCCATCAATAAAAAAACCCAGCCGCCGCCGGCTGGGTTTTTTCTTCAGAAATCTAGATTTATTGGGAAAAATCTAAATTCCAACGGGATCCTACACGCTTACGCGTCGATGTTGCCCGCCGACAGCGCGTTGCGTTCAATAAACGCGCGGCGCGGTTCGACGTCGTCGCCCATCAGGGTCGTGAAGACTTCGTCCGCCGCGATGGCGTCTTCGATCTGCACGCGCAACAGGCGGCGCACCTTCGGGTCCATCGTGGTTTCCCACAGCTGTTCCGGGTTCATTTCGCCCAGACCCTTGTAGCGCTGCTTGGAGATGCTGCGGTCGGCTTCGCTGCGCAACCACTGCATGGCTTCACGGAAGTCGGAGACGACCTGTTCCTTGCGCTTGTCGCCTTCGCCGCGCGCGGCCAGCGAACGCGGGCCGACCTTGCCCAGGAAGCTCTTGGCCGCCTTGGACAGGGTGGTGTAGTCGGTGCCGTTGATGAAGTCAGCGTCGATGATGCTGACGCGCACGTTGCCGTGGTGCATGCGCTGGACCGACAGGCGGTGGCGTTCGGTGGCTTCATCGAACTGCGGAACCACGTCCACGCCATTGCCGCTGACCGGGTCACGCATGGCGTCGGCCAGGCGCTTGGCGGAATCCGCCGTGGACTCGGCCGTTTCCAGGTTGATCTCGACGCCTTCGGCCATGGCCGACAGCGCGCCCACGTCGAACACCTTCGACAGGCGCGCGATGACGCCGTCGGCCGCCACGTACTGGCTGGCCAGATCGGTCAGCTCTTCGCCACGGATGATGTTGCCGCCGGAGATGATCTCGGCGTCTTTCAGCGCCAGTTGCAGCATGAACTGCGCTTCTTCCTGGTCGTCCTTCAGATACCGTTCTTCGCGGCCAACCTTGACCTTGTACAGCGGCGGCTGCGCGATATACACGTAGCCGCGCTGCACCAGCTCAGGCATCTGGCGATACAGCAGCGTCAGCAGCAGGGTGCGGATGTGCGCGCCGTCCACGTCCGCGTCAGTCATGATGATCAGGCGGTGGTAGCGCAGCTTTTCGACGTTGAAATCGGGACCGATGCTGGTGCCCAGCGCGGTGATCAGCGTGGCGATCTGTTCGCTGGCGATCAGGCGGTCAAAGCGCGCCTTTTCCACGTTCAGCACCTTGCCGCGCAGCGGCAGGATGGCCTGGAACTTGCGGTCGCGGCCTTGCTTGGCCGAGCCGCCTGCGGAGTCACCCTCGACGATGTACAGCTCGCACAGCGCCGGATCTTTTTCCTGGCAGTCGGCCAGCTTGCCGGGCAGGCCGGCGCCTTCCAGCACGCTCTTGCGACGCGTCATTTCGCGCGCCTTGCGGGCGGCTTCGCGGGCGCGGGCGGCTTCGACGATCTTGTTGCACAACGCCTTGGCGTCGTTCGGGTTTTCAAGCAGCCAGCTTTCCAGCGTGCGCGCCACGGCTTCTTCGACGGCCGGACGCACTTCGCTGGACACCAGCTTGTCTTTGGTCTGGCTGCTGAACTTGGGCTCGGGCACCTTCACCGACAACACGCAGGCCAGGCCTTCGCGCATGTCGTCGCCGGACGTTTCGACCTTGGCCTTCTTGGCCAGTTCGTTATCGGCGATGTACTTGTTGATGATGCGGGTCATCGCGGCGCGCAGGCCGGTCAGGTGCGAACCGCCGTCACGCTGCGGGATGTTGTTGGTGAAGCACAGCACGCTTTCGCTGTAGCTGTCATTCCACTGCATCGCCACTTCCACGCCCACCGACACGCCACCGGCGGCCGATTCGGTGCTGACCGAAAACACGTTCGGGTGCAGCACGGTCTTGGCGCGGTTGATGTATTCGACAAAGCCCTTCACGCCGCCGGAGAACGCGAAGTTCTCTTCCTTGCCCTGGCGCTGGTCGACCAGGCGGATCTTCACGCCGTTGTTCAGGAACGAGAGCTCGCGCAAACGCTTGGAGAGGATCTCGTAGTGGTATTCGATGTTGTTGAAGATGATCGGGTCGGCCAGGAAGCGCACTTCCGTGCCCCGCATGTCCGTCGTGCCCGTCACAGCCAGGGGCGCCACGCGCGCGCCTTGGCGGAATTCCATCTGGTGCACCTGGCCGTTGCGGCGGATGGTCAGGCGCAGCCACTCGGACAGGGCGTTCACGCAAGACACGCCCACGCCGTGCAGGCCGCCAGACACCTTGTACGAGTTCTGGTCGAACTTGCCGCCAGCGTGCAGTTCGGTCATGACGATTTCTGCCGCGCTGCGGTGGAATTCGTCGTCCTTGTGGATATCCGTGGGGATGCCGCGGCCGTTGTCGGTGACCGAGATCGAGTTGTCGGTGTGGATCGTGACGACGATGTCGTCGCAATGGCCAGCCAGGGCTTCGTCGATGGCGTTGTCCACCACTTCGAACACCATATGGTGCAAGCCGGTGCCGTCGGACGTGTCGCCGATGTACATGCCGGGGCGCTTGCGCACGGCCTCCAGCCCCTTGAGCATCTTGATCGAGTCAGCGCCGTAGCCGCTGTTCTCGGAAGTGGTGTTCTGCTGATCTGACATGTCTGTATCGATAACGCTTTAAAGAACGGCCTGGCGGCCGGACCGCCCGCGAGCCATCAGGCCCGCAAGCGGCACAAACCCACAAAAGGGGCGCGGATCAAATCCGCATGGGCATGACGACGTACTTGAACTGGTCGTCTTCGGGCAGGGTGATGAGCGCCGACGCGTTGGCGTCGGGCATGACCGACCACTGGATGCTGTCGACTTTCACGTTGGCCAGCACATCAAGCAAATAGCCCACGTTAAAGCCCACGTCCAGTGCTTCGTGGCCGTAGTCGATGTCGATTTCTTCCTGCGCTTCTTCCTGCTCGGCGTTGGAAGACGAGATCTTCATCTGGTTCTGCGCCAACTGCAGGCGCACGCCCTTGAACTTGTCCGTGGTCAGGATGGCGGCGCGCTGCAAGCTGCCTTGGAGCGCTTCGCGGCCCACCATGAAATGGCGCGTGTAATTCGTGGGAATCACACGCGTGAAATCGGGGAACTTGCCTTCGACCAGCTTGGACACCAGTTCGACGTCGCCAAAGCGGAAGCGAATCTGGCCCGGCGCCACATCGATGGAGACCACCTCGTCGGAGTCTTCCAGCAGGCGCTGCATTTCCAGCACGGTCTTGCGGGGCACGATCACTTCGTGGCGTTCGGCGATGCCGTCGGCTTCGGTCGAGCAATGCGCCAGGCGGTGGCCATCGGTGGCGACGGCGCGCACACGACCCGGTTCAAACACCAGCAGCATGCCGTTCAGGTAATAACGGATGTCTTGTTGCGCCATGGCGAAGTGCACCATGTTGAACAGATGACGCAGCGTGCGTTGCGGCATGGTCAGCGAGACGTCCCATTGCTCGGGCTGCGCCACGGTGGGGAACTCGCTGGCGGCCAGCGTCTGCAACGCGAAGCGGCTCTTGGCCGACTGCACCGACAACTTGTTGCTGGCCAGCGCCAGACGCACGTCGCCGGTATCCGGCAGCGCTTTCAGGATGTCGAGCAGCTTGCGCGCGGCAACCGTGGTGGACTCGTTGTCCTGGCCCACGCCGAAGTCGGCATGCGTGGTGATCTGTACTTCCAGGTCGGTCGCAATGAAGGCAACCTTGTTGCCTTCCTTGCGCATCAGGATGTTCGCAAGAATGGGCAGGGTATGGCGTCTTTCGACGATGCCCGCCACAGTCGACAGCGGTTTCAGCAATGCATCGCGTGTGGTTTGTACGAGTTGCATGTTCATCCTTTTAGAGTTTGTTCCAACACGTGCAGGGTATGGTTGAGCTCCGCTTGCTTTGCGCGGGCGTCGGAAATCTTGCGTACGGCATGCAGCACCGTGGTGTGATCGCGCCCCCCGAACAGATCACCGATTTCCGGCAGGCTTTTCTGCGTCAGCTCCTTGGCCAGATACATCGCCACCTGGCGCGGCAAGGCGATATTGGCGGGCCGGCGTTTCGAGTACATGTCCGCGACCTTGATCTTGTAGAAATCCGCCACCGTCTTCTGGATGTTTTCTACCGTGATCTGGCCGTTGGACACGGACAGCAGGTCCTTCAGGGCTTCCTTGCAGACATCGACCGTCAGCACGTCGCGGCCGTGGAAGCGGGCATAGGCCAGCACCTTGCGCAGCGCGCCTTCCAGCTCGCGCACGTTGCTGCGCAGATGCTTGGCGATGAAGAAGGCCACTTCCTCGGGCATGGGCACGCCTTCGGATTCCGCCTTGCGCAGCAGGATCGCCACGCGCATTTCCAGCTCCGGCGGCTCGATCGCCACCGTCAGGCCGGAGTCAAAGCGCGAGATCAGGCGGCTGTCGATGCCAGACAGTTCCTTCGGATACGTATCGCTGGTGATGATGATCTGCTTGCGCTGGGCCACCATCGCTTCGAACGCGTAGAAGAATTCTTCCTGCGTGCGGTTCTTGCCGGAGAAGAACTGGATGTCATCGATCAGCAGCAAGTCCAGCGAATGGTAGTAGCGCTTGAAGTCATCGAACGCCTTGCGCTGGTACGCCTTGACCACGTCGGACACGTATTGGTCCGCATGCACGTAGCGCACGCGCACGCCGGTGCCGGCGGCGACCATGGCGTTGCCGATGGCGTGGATCAGGTGAGTCTTGCCCAGGCCCACGCCGCCATACAGGAACAGCGGGTTATAGGACGTACCGGGGTTCTCGGCCACCTGCAACGCCGCGGCGCGCGCGAGCTGGTTCGCCTTACCCGTCACGAAGTTCTCGAAGGTGAGATCCGTATTCAGGCGCGAACGCTCGTACACGATGTTGGCGGCGTCGGCGTTGACCGCCTGCGCAGCAACCGTGGTGGCGGGCGGGGGAGGGGCGGCCGAAGCCGGGGCCTGCATGGGCGGCGCGCCGCCAGCGGGCTGTGCAGCGGACAGGTGCGATTGATCGGGCTGCGGTGCACGCACGGGCGCGACCGGCATGCGCGGGGCGGCTCCATGAGAAGGCAACTCGAACAAGACCTGTACCGGTCGCTTGAACCACTCCGCGGCCAACGCTTCGATCTGGTGGGAAAAGTTCTTACGCACCCAATCCAGCTTGAAGCGGTTGGGCGCGGCAACGCGCAGCACCGCCTGCGTTTCGTCGTACGCAAGCGGGACCAGCGGTCGTATCCACGCGCTGATTTGTTGGGGGGGGAGTTCCTGCTCAAGACGACTGACGCAGGTCTGCCAGAATTCTTTCATGTCGTTCTTATTCAAACCTCGATTCTACCTTGCCTGGGCTGGGGTTATCCACAGGGTAGGACATAAGCGTCTACACTGCCCGGGCTTAACTGTTTGACAAGACAGGGAAAACTTGCTGAAATGGTGGGCTTTTCCGAATTCTGTCTGTCAGAAGGTTTCACAGAGAGCTTAGCCGGAGTTGTAGCAAGCACCCTGCCTTTCATAGGTTTGGGCGTTTACTGCACTGTCCGGTTTTTAGCTTTGCTGAATAGGTCGCCTGGGGAGAAATCCCTTGTCCAGAGCCCCGTCTATGCGTTGTTTTTTGCACCTGTTGCAAAAATGCTCACTAGATACCCGCTTCTGAATCCGCGACCTGGAACCCTCCGGGCAGGTCCCTTCTGACTTTTGTTCTTTTTGTGGATCGTCCATGAAACGTACCTACCAACCTTCCGTCACCCGCCGCAAGCGCACCCATGGCTTTCGCGTGCGCATGAAAACCCGCGCTGGCCGCGCCATCCTGAACGCCCGCCGCGCCAAGGGCCGCAAGCGTCTGGCTGTCTAAGTTCTGGTTTTCCGGTTTTTCCGGAAACCTGACTATTTGCACGGACCGGCCATATTGCAAGACCTCTCGCAATCTCGTTCTGGTTCCGCGCAAACGCCTGACCCGCAGTCCATGCCGCGCTCCACGCTTCCCCCGGAGGCGCGGTTGCATCGCCCCTCCGAGTTCGCCGCTGCCCTGAAAGGCCGGCGTCTTGCTCGAGGGGCGTTATTCATTGTGACTTCGGCTCCCAATGATCTGCCCCCCGGCCAGGATCCCTGTGCCCGCCTGGGGCTGATCATCGCCAAGCGCTTCGCCGCCCACGCCAGTACGCGCAACGCCATCAAGCGGGTCATCCGCGAAGCGTTCCGCCATCGGCGTCTGGCGTTGCCGGCCAAGGATTACGTCGTGCGTTTGCATAGCAAAGTCGCGCCTGCTTCCCTGACCTCGCTGAAACGCTTGGTCAGAACCGAAGTGGACGCTCACTTTGAGCGGATCGCGCGATGATCTTTAAAGCACTGCTCATTCTTCCGATCCGGTTCTACAGGTTCTTCCTGAGTCCCTGGATCGGCAGGCAGTGCCGCTTTACTCCCACTTGCTCGGCGTACGCGATTGAAGCAATCGAACGCCATGGCGCCTGGCGCGGCTTTTGGTTGGCGGTCCGGCGCATTGGCCGTTGCCATCCGTGGTCGCCCGGAGGCTGGGATCCGGTTCCGCAGCACAAGGGAACCAATGGCCCCTCTTGCTGTTCCCACAGCCACCGCACCGAGCACGATTGACGCTAAACTGGCGGGCTTTGCTGGCCCGTATTCACTTCAGTAGGCACCATGGATATCCGACGAACCGTCCTCTGGATGATTTTTTCCTTTTCGCTGTTGCTCCTATGGAACAACTGGCAAATCCATAACGGCAAGCCGTCGCTGTTCGGGGGCCCGACGCCCGCGGCCAGCACGGCTGAACCGCAGGCCGGCGCCAATAACGCCACGCCTTCGGTGCCCAGCGCGCCCACGACCACGGCCACTGCGCCGTCGGCGGTTCCTGGCGCCACCGCACCCGCTGCCGCGCGTTCGGAAGAAGTCGTCGTCACCACCGACGTGTTGCGCCTGACGTTCGACACCATGGGCGCCCAACTGGTGCGCGCCGAGCTGCTGAAGTACCCGGCAACCGGCCAGCCCGACAAGCCCACCGTGCTGCTGGACCGTTCGGCCGGCCTGAACTACGTCGTGCAGTCCGGCGTGGTCGGCGCGCCCAATGGCCAAAGCTTCCCCACGCATCAGACGCCTTTCCGCGTCACGTCCTCCGAACGCCAGCTGACCGGCGACAACCTGGTCGTGTCCTTCGAAGGCGAGTCCGGCGGCGTCAAGGTCACCAAGACGTTCACCCTGCACAAGGGCCGCTACGACATCGACGTGCGCCACGACCTGGCCAACGTCGGCTCCGCTCCCGTCACGCCCGCGCTGTACCTGCAGCTCGAACGCGACGGCAACGACCCGGCCGACACGTCCAGCTTCTATCACACGTTCACCGGTTTCGCCGTCTACTCCGAACAGGACAAGTTCCAGAAGAGCACGTTCAGCGACATCGAGAAGAAGAAGGCCAACTACATCAAGCAGGCTGACAACGGCTGGATCGCCGTCGTGCAGCACTACTTCGCCACCGCCTGGGTTCCGCCGCAAGGCAAGCCGCGCACGAACGAACTGCTGGAAGTGCAGAAGAACCTGTACGCCGCCCGCAGCATCGAAGCCGTCGGCGAAATCGCCCCGGGTTCCGCCTCGCGTGTCGATTCGCATCTGTGGGTCGGCCCGCAAGACCAGAAGGCCATGGCGGCGCTCGCCCCGGGCCTGGAACTGGTGGTGGACTACGGTTGGCTGACCATCATCGCCAAGCCGCTGTTCACGCTGATGACGTGGCTGCACTCGTTGCTCGGCAACTGGGGCTGGACCATCGTTGCGCTGACCGTGCTGATCAAGGCCATCTTCTTCCCGCTGGCCGCCGCGAGCTACCGCTCGATGGCCCGCATGAAGCAAGTGGCCCCGCGCCTGCAAGCGTTGAAGGAAAAGTACGGCGACGACAAGCAGAAGCTCAACGCCGCCATGATGGAGATGTACCGCACCGAAAAGATCAACCCGCTGGGCGGCTGCTTGCCGATGGTGGTGCAGATCCCGGTGTTCATCTCGCTGTACTGGGTGCTGCTGGCCAGCGTGGAAATGCGCGGCGCGCCGTGGATTCTGTGGGTCCATGACCTGTCCATCCGCGACCCGTACTTCATTCTGCCCGCCATCATGATGGCCACCATGTTCCTGCAGATCAAACTGAACCCGACGCCCCCGGATCCCATCCAGGCCAAGGTCATGATGATCATGCCGCTGGTGTTTGGCGGGATGATGTTCTTCTTCCCGGCCGGCCTGGTGCTGTACTGGTGCGTGAACAACACCTTGTCGATCGCGCAGCAGTGGTCCATCACCCGCTCCATGCAGCGCAAGACCGAGGCCGCGGCAAATCGGTGAATCCGATAAGCCTCGCGCTTGAAGTCTGAAAGACCGGCCCTCGCGGCCGGTTTTTTTTGCCCGTGCGATATGCCCGCGCTGGCTGGACGAATCGAGCATCAGGCGAATATCGATAGATTTTAATAATCGATAAACCAAGATCAATCAACTTCCCAAACGCAACCTTGGTCCCTATGATGTGTCCCAGATACTGCCTCGCGCTCGCCGCAGGGCAGTATTCCCGACACGGCGCGGGCCCGGCACGGCGCGCGCCTTCCTGACTTACGAACGGAGTGTGCGCTATGACCGACAAGAAGAATCTGACCACCGCCTCAGGCGCGCCGGTGGCAGACAACAACAACACGCTCACAGCCGGCCCGCGCGGCCCCGCGCTGTTGCAAGACTTCTGGCTGATTGAAAAACTGGCCCACTTCGACCGCGAACGTATTCCCGAACGCGTCGTCCACGCCAAAGGCTCCGGCGCCTACGGCACCTTCACCGTCACCCACGATATCTCGCGCTATACCCGCGCCAGCATCTTTTCGCAGATCGGCAAGCAGACCCCGCTGTTCCTGCGCTTTTCGACCGTCGCCGGCGAGCGCGGCGCGGCGGACGCCGAACGCGACGTGCGCGGCTTCGCCATCAAGTTCTACACCGACGAAGGCAATTGGGACCTGGTGGGCAACAACACCCCCGTCTTCTTCATCCGCGACCCGCTGAAGTTTCCCGACTTTATCCACACCCAGAAGCGCGACCCCAAGACGAATCTGCGCAGCGCCACCGCCGCATGGGATTTCTGGTCTCTCAGCCCCGAATCGCTGCACCAGGTCACCATCCTGATGAGCGACCGCGGCATTCCGGCCAACCTGCGCCAGCAGCATGGTTTTGGCTCGCACACGTTCAGCTTCGTCAACAAGGACGGCGAACGCTTCTACGTGAAGTTCCACTTCAAGTCGCAGCAGGGCGTCGTCTGTATGACCGACGAGCAAGCTGCCCAGGTGGTGGCGCATGACCGCGAAAGCTCGCAGCGCGATCTGTTCGAGAACATCGAGCAGAAGAACTTCCCCAATTGGACGCTGAAGGTGCAGATCATGCCCGAGGCCGAAGCCGCCACGTATCACATCAACCCGTTCGACCTGACCAAGGTCTGGCCGCACGGCGACTACCCGCTGATTGAAGTGGGCGTGCTGGAATTGAACAAGAACCCCGAGAACTATTTCGCCGAGGTCGAGCAAGCCGCGTTCACGCCGGCCAACGTCGTGCCGGGCATCGATTTCTCGCCGGACAAGATGCTGCAAGGGCGCTTGTTCTCGTATGGCGACACGCACCGCTATCGCCTGGGCATCAATCACCATCAGATCCCCGTGAACGCGCCTCGCTGCCCGTTCCACAGCTATCACCGCGACGGCGCGGGCCGTGTCGACGGCAACGTGGGCGGCACGCTGAACTACGAGCCCAACAGCGCCGGCGAATGGAAAGAGACCCCGTCGGCCGGCGAACCCCCGCAGGCGCTGGACGGCCAGGCGGCGGCGCGATGGAACCATCGCGTGGACGACGACTATTACTCGCAGCCCGGCAATCTGTTCCGCCTGATGACGCCTGAGAAACAGGAGCTGCTGTTCGGCAACATCGGCCGTCACATGGCTGGCGTGCCGGAAGAGATTCAACGCCGTCAGCTGGAACACTTCAAAAAGGCGGACCCGGCCTATGCGGCGGGCGTGGCCAAGGCGCTGGGCCTGACGCTGTAAGGCGCGCACGGCATAGCGCGACAAGAGGGCGGTTCCTGGCGGAGCCGCCCTTTTTTCAGCGCTGCATTCCCCAGCGCCGCACCGTCAAACGCTCCAACGTATCGAATGCCAGGTTTTCCACAAGCAGGCCAATGACCACCACGGCGGCCAGGCCGGCGAACACCCGATCTGTGTATAACTCGTTGCGGTTCTGGAAGATGTACCAGCCCAGCCCGCCTTTGCCGCTGGAAGCGCCAAACACCAGCTCGGCGGCGATCAACGTGCGCCACGCGAAAGCCCAGCCGATCTTCAAGCCCGCCAGAATTGCCGGCAGCGCAGCCGGCACCAGTATCTGAAGCACATACCGCAACCCCGTCAGGCCGTAGTTGCGGCCGGCCATGCGCAGCGTTTCCGATACGCCCAGAAAGCCCGCATACATGTTCAGCGCCAGCGCCCACAGCACGGAATGGATCAGCACGAACACCAGGCTGCCTTCGCCCAAGCCAAACCACAGCAGCGCCAGAGGCAGCAGCGCGATGGCGGGCAGGGGGTTGAACATGGCGGTCAAGGTGGACAGCAGATCACGGCCAAAGCGGGTCGATACCGCCAGCGTGGTCAGCGCGAACGCCAGGGCCACGCCGGCCAGATACCCCTGCACCAGCACCCGTAGCGACTGCGAAGCGCGCGCCAGCAGTTCACCGTTGGCGATGCCCTGTACAAAGGCCTGCGCCGTTTGCCACGCGCCGGGCAGCAGCAGGTCGTTGTCGGTGTAACGCGCCGCCAACTCCCACAAGCCCGCCAGCAGCGCCAGGATAAACAGCTTGCGCAACGCGGCGTGCTGCCACAGGCGCTCTTGCCACGGCAGCGGCGTCTGCGCAGCTTGCGGGGGCAGGGGCGATAAGTCGTATTCGAACTCCGGCCGCACGGGCGGGACGGTGGCATAGCGGGTAGTCATCGGATGCCCTCAAGCCGCCGCGCGCTCGGCCACGGCGGGCGAGGGGGATTCGAACAACAGATCATGGATACGGCGCGCCGCAGCCTGGAACCCGGCGGAGCCCTGCGTCTGCAAGCCATACGCGTGCGCGTTCAACTCCGCCCGCACCCGTCCGGGGTGCGGCGACAGCAACAGCACGCGACTGCCCAGCACCAGCGCCTCTTCAATCGAATGCGTGACGAACAGCAAGGTAAAGCGCACCTCTTCCCATAACGCCATCAGCTCTTCCTGCATGCGTCGCCGAGTCAGCGCATCCAGCGCGGCGAAAGGCTCGTCCATCAACAGCACGCGCGGCTGCATGGCAAGCGCGCGCGCGATCGCCACGCGTTGCTTCATGCCGCCCGACAGCGTGTGCGGATAGGCATCTGCAAACGCGGCCAGGCCGACCTTGTCCAGATAGTGCATCGCGCGTTCATCCGCTTCGCGCCGGCCTAATCTGCGCGAGGCCAGCAAAGGAAACGCCACGTTCTGCCGCAAGGTCTTCCAGGGCGGCAGTTGGTCGAATTCTTGAAAGACGACGATCCGGTCAGGTCCCGGGCCGGTCACCGTGCTGCCATCGACGGCAATGCGGCCTTCGGTAGGCGGCATGAACCCCGCCACGGCTTTGAGCAGCGTCGACTTCCCGCAGCCAGACGGCCCCAACAGGATGAAACGGTCCGCGCCATAGACGTCAAAACTGACTTCGTGCGTGGCCCGCACGCGAGTTTCACGCGTCTTATATTCGATTGTCACCTTATCCACAGCCAGCAAAGGAGCCGTCCTGGAAATGTTATCCACAGGGCCTGCGGCGATGGCCGACATGTCAGCTTCCTTGCGCGGTCAGCGCGTCGTCAAAGAAGTAGTCGCGCCAACTGGCGGGCGCATTCTTGATGGCGCCCACCTGATGCATGAACCGGGCCAGCGCATAGGTGTTCTGCGGTTCCAGCTTGAATTGCACATCGGGATTCTTGATGACCTTGATCAGGAAGTCACGGTCCTGCTTGGCGCCAGTCACGCGCAAATACGTATCGGCGGCCTTGTCGGGATGGGCGGCGGCAAACTCGGCCGCCTCTTTCAGCGCAGCCTGGAAAGCCTTGTAGGTCTTCGGGTTGTCGCGGCGGAATTTTTCGGTGGCGAACAGCACCGTGGAAGAACTCGGGCCCCCCAGCACGTCATAGGAATTGAGCACGATGCGGGCGTTGGGATTGTCGGCCAACTCCTGTTCCTGGAAAGGCGGATTGCCGAAATGGCCCGTGATTTCGGTGCCCCCCGCGATGATGGCGGCGGCAGCATCAGGATGCGGCAGCGCGACGGAGATCCTGTCCAGCTTGTTGAACTGGGCGTCGCCCCACAGCTTGGCCGAGGCCAGCTGCAATACGCGTGACTGCACCGAGACGCCCACGGCCGGGACCGCGATGCGGTCCTTGTCGGTGAAGTCCGCAATGGTCTTCACGTTGGGGTTATTGGTGACGAGGTAATAGGGAAAGTTGCCCAGCGACGCCACGCCCTTCACGTTCTGCTTGCCGCGCGTGCGATCCCAGATCGTCAGCAGCGGCCCCACGCCCGCCCCCGCGATATCCACAGCCCCCGACAGCAACGCGTCGTTCACCGCCGAGCCGCCGGACAGCTTTGCCCACTCGACCGAGATATCCACACCCTCGGCCTTGCCGTGCTTTTCGATCAGTTGCTGGTCGCGCGCCACGTTCAGCAGCAGGTACACGATGCCGTACTGTTCCGCGATGCGGATGCGTCCTTCGGCCATGGCGGGCGTGGGCGAGGCCAGCGCCAACAAGCCCAGGATCAGCGCCAGGCCAGCGCCGGTGGCCGTTTGGATCAGACGATCCCGAAGTGCGGATGACAGTCGCATGGTGTTCCTTGTGGATAAGTGCTTTGGCGTCGAAGACAGTGCGTTCTCAGAACGGCACGTCGCCTTCGATGGTGGTGCGATAGAGCTTGCGGCGCAGGTGGTCCGGCGTGCCGCCCGCCAGATGGATCAGCGAACGGTTGTCCCAGAACACCAGGTCGTGGGGCTGCCAGCGATGCCGGTAGATGTGTTCGGCACGCACGCTGTGCGCGAACAATTCCGCCAACAGCGCGCGGCTTTCGTCTTCGGGCATGCCCACGATGTGCGTCGTGAATCCTTCGCTCACGAACAACGCGCGACGGCCATTTTCGGGATGCGTGCGCACCACGGGATGGACCACCTCGCGCACCTGCGCGATCTGCTGCGCGCTCAGGTTGGGCCGCCAGTTGCCTTCCTTTTGCAGTTGCCCGTACTGCGCCAGATACGAATGCACCGCGCGCTTGCCGACGACGGCATTGCGCAGCGCTGCGGGCAGCGTGTCGTAGGCCAGGTGCATGTTGGCGAACAGCGTATCGCCGCCTTCCGAGGGCAGCTCCTGCGCGTGCAGCAGCGAGCCCAGGCTGGGCAATTCCTTGTACGAAATATCCGAATGCCAGTACTTGCCCGCGTCGCCCAAGCCAATCGGCTTGCCGTCCTCGACGATGTTGGACACCGTCAGGATCTCGGGATGGCCCGCCAGATGAAACTGGTGCAAAACGTGGATCATCAGCGGGCCGAAGCGGCGGCTGAAATCGATATGTTGGCGCGGCGTGATGCGCTGATCTCGGAACACCAGCAGGTGATGATCCAGATGCGCCTGATGCACGCGAGAGAAATCCGCCGCCGTCAGCTCACGCGACAAGTCCAGGCCGATGATCTCGGCGCCGACCGGGCCGGGCAGGGGGTTGATGTCGAATGACTGCGCCTGGGGCGCGGGGGCGGCGTCGACTTCGCGCCGCAAGGCGTTGCTTTGGGACATTGATCGCTCCGTGTTGCCTTGCGGCCTATCTGGAACGATCGATTATGGAAACCGCGACTGCGATATCAAACGAAGTTATCGGCGTTTGATCAAAGCCTTACGTCATATAGAAGAAGCCGCGAGGCAAACGCTCGCGGCTTCATGCGGCATATCTATTAGCAAATAGCCGATCGGTTATTGCAAGCCGTTCAGGCGGCCGGCAAATAGGCTTCGACCAGCTTCACCCAGTAGGTCGCCCCCACCGGCAACAGCGCGTCGTTGAAATCGTAGTTCGGGTTATGCAGCTGGCACGGACCCATGCCGTGATAGCTTTCCATGCGATGGTCGCCGTCGCCATTGCCCAGGAACAGATACGCGCCGGGAATGGCTTCCAGGAAGAACGAAAAGTCTTCCGCGCCCATGAAAGGCGGCATTTCCCGCACCACGTTTTCGGCGCCGAAGGCATCCTCGGCAACCTTGGCGGCGAAGGCCGTTTCGTTTTCCCAGTTCACCAGCGGCGGGTACGCCCGCACGAAATCCAGTTCGCCCGTGCCGCCATAGACCTGCGGCAGGGTCGTCGCGATGCGGCGCATGTCCGCCTCGATCTTGTCCAGTGTTTCCACGGAATAGGTACGCACGGTGCCGCGCAACACGGCCTCGCCGGGAATCACGTTGTACGCATCGCCTGCATGGATCTGCGTAATCGACAGCACCGCCTGGTCCAGGGGATTCTTGCTGCGCGAGATGACGGTCTGCAGCGCATGCACCATATCGGCCGCCACGATGATGGGATCGACCGATGCGTGGGGTTGAGCCGCGTGGCCGCCCACACCCTTGATCACGATGTCCCAGCGGTTGCTGGAGGCCATGGTCGGCCCCGCCCGAAAGCCAAACTGGTTGACCGGCATGCCGGGCATGTTGTGGATGCCGAACACCGCGTCGCACGGGAATTTATCGAACAGGCCGTCTTGCATCATCGCGCGCGCGCCGGCGTTGCCGCCTTCCTCGGCCGGCTGGAAAATGAACACAACCGTACCATCGAAATTGCGATGCGTGGACAGGTACTGCGCCGCGCCCAGCAGCATCGCGGTATGCCCATCATGGCCACAGCCATGCATGCGGCCGCTGATCGTGGACTTGTGCGCAAAGCGGTTGTGCTCGGGCATGGGCAGCGCATCCATGTCGGCGCGCAGGCCAATCGTCTTCTTGCCGCTACCGCCGCGCAACACGCCGACTACACCGGTTTTGCCCAAGCCGGTGTGCACCTCAAGGCCCCAATCGCGCAAGCGCTGCGCCACCAGGTTGGACGTGCGGGTTTCCTGAAAGGCCAGTTCCGGGTGGGCGTGAATATCCCGTCGCAGCGCGGTCAATTCGCCGTGCGCGCGTTCGATTTCGTCTATGGTTTTCATGGCGTTCGAGTCAAGAAGAGTGGATCGGGTGAGGACACGCGGCAGCTTGCGCGCGCGGGGGTTTCGCTTTCTTGTCGGATGATTCTCGCGCTTCGCTCTGCTGTCGTCCAGTCAGGCCATACATGAGATCTACGCCATATCGTTCAGATGGCAGGCACTGAACTGGCCGGGCGTAATTTCGCGCAGCAACGGACGTTCCGCCTTGCAACGCGGCATCGCATGAGGGCACCGCGGATGAAATGCACAGCCGCTGGGCGGGTCCAGCGGCGAGGGCAGCTCGCCCTTGATCGGCTGATACGTGCGCCGGCCGGGCGTCAACGTCGGCAGCTCTTTCAACAGTGCTTGGGTGTACGGATGGTTGGCGCGCTGAAACACCGTGTCGGTCGGCGCCAGCTCCACCACGCGGCCCAGATACATGATGGCCACGCGGTCAGAGATATGGCTGACGACGCTCAGGTTATGGCTGATGAACAGGTAGGTCAGGTCCAGATCGTCGCGCAGCTGTTCAAACAGGTTCAGCACCTGCGCCTGGATCGAAACGTCCAGCGCCGCGACGGCTTCATCGCACACGATCACCGATGGCTTTAGCGCCAGCGCCCGCGCAATGCCGATGCGCTGGCGTTGGCCGCCCGAGAACTGATGCGGATAGCGTTGCGCGAAGGTCGGGTCCAGCCCCACCTGCCGCATCAGCCCCGCCACGTAATCAGCCTTGTCACGCGCGCGGATCAGGCCGTGCGCCACCGGCGCCTCGCCGATGATCTCGCGCACGCGCATGCGGGGGTTGAGCGATGCGTACGGGTCCTGGAAGATCATCTGCACGCCAAGCTCGTAAGCGCGGCGCTGCGTGCCCGTCATCGATTTCACGGGCTTGCCCTGGTAGTGCACGTCGCCGGAGGTAGGGGGCAAGATGCCGGACACGACGCGGCCCAAGGTGGATTTTCCACAGCCCGACTCACCCACGATGCCGATGACCTCGCCCGGCTGCACGTCCAGGTCCACGCCGGCCACGGCGTGCACCACCTGCGTCTTCAAGCCCGCGCCCAACAGGTTCGCAATGCGCCCGGCCAGGTCCACGGGCTGCACGAAGCGCAGTTCCACGTCGCGCAGGGACAGGATGGGGGCGGCGGCGTCGCGTTCTGCTGCGCTCATTTTGGGTCTGGGTCTCCGGCGTGCCAGCAGCGCACCCACTGCGCCGGGCGGACTTCAACAGGCTGCGGTTCGATCAGACAGGCATCCGTCGCGCGCGGGCAGCGCCCCCGGAAAGCACAGCCTTGGGGCAAGTTCAACAGCGACGGCGTCATGCCTGGGATTGGCACCAAGGGCCTGCCGCGCGACTCGGGAGTCGGTATTGATGCGATCAGGCCATGCGTGTAGGGATGCATGGGATGCGTGATGACGTCGCGCGTGCTGCCGGTTTCAACCACCCGGCCCGCATACATCACCGACACCCGATCAGCCAGCCCGGCCACCACCGCCAGATCGTGCGTGATCCAGATCAGGCCCGTGCCGGTCTCGCGGCACAGCTTCTGCACTTCGAACAGGATCTGGCCCTGGATGGTGACGTCCAGCGCGGTGGTGGGCTCGTCGGCAATGATGAGACGCGGGGAATTGAGCAGTGCAATGGCGATCGCCACACGTTGCCGCATGCCGCCCGACAATTGATGCGGATACGCACGCAAGCGCTCCTGCGGCGAAGGTATGCCCACCATCGTCAGCGTTTGCAGGGCGCGTTGGCGCGCCTGCTCGCGCGACACCTTGTGATGGGCGCGCACGGCCTCGATCATCTGCGTATCGACGCGCAGCACGGGGTTGAGCGTCATCATCGGGTCCTGGAAGATCATCGCGATTTCCTGGCCCCGCAATTGACGCCACCGCGCGGGCGTGGCGCCGCGCAGGTCTTCGCCATTGAGCCGCAGGCTGCCTTCCACGATGCGGCCGGGTTCATCCAGCAAGCCCATCAGCGAAAAACCCGTGATGCTCTTGCCTGATCCCGACTCGCCCACCAGACCCAGTATTTCCCCTTCGGCCAGCGTCAGGTCCACGCCGTCCACCGCCTTGACCACGCCATTGCGGGTAAAGAAATGGGTCTTGAGGCCCTGTACTTCAAGCACGGCGGGGGCCACGTCCACGGGCGATTGCACGGCGCTGCTCTGCATCGCGTCCCCCTAATTCGCGTGACGCGGGTTGAGCACATCGCGCAGGTGGTCGCCCACCAGATTGATGGCGATGATGGCCAGCGCCAGCGCGATGCCGGGGAAGAACGAAATCCAGTACTGGCCCGACAACAGGTATTCGAACCCGTTGTAGATCAGCATGCCCAGCGACGGTTCGGTGACCGGCACGCCCACGCCCAGGAACGACAGCGTGGCTTCCAGCGCAATCGCGTGCGCCAGGTCGATGGTAGCGATGACGATCAGCGGCGGCATGCAGTTGGGCAGCACATGCCGGAACAGCACGCGCCCCCACGACAAGGACATGCAGCGGGCGGCTTCGACGTACTCCTTGCCGCGCTCCACCAGCGCCGCGCCGCGAGCCGCGCGCGCGAAATACGCCCATTGCACGACGATGAGCGCGATGATCACCTTATCCACACCTTTGCCAAGAATCGCCAGGAGCATCAGCGCGACCAGGATGGCCGGGAACGAAAGCTGGATATCCACAATCCGCATCAGCAGCGCATCGATGCGACCGCCAAAATAGGCGGCGATCAAACCCACCGTGGCGCCTATGCCGAAAGCCGCCAGCACCGAGACGGTCGCCACCATCAAGCTCGTGCGCATGCCGTAAAGAATCGCGGACAACAGATCGCGCGCCTGCCCATCGGTGCCCAGCCAATAATGTATGGACCCGTCGCCGCTTTCGCTGCCGGGTTTGAGCTTGGAGTCCATGATGTCCAGCGTCGCCAGATCATAAGGATTCTGCGGCGCGATCCACGGCGCCAGCAGCGCCGCGCCCACGATCACCACCAGCATTACCAGACCCAGCGTGGCGAGCTTGCTGGCGAAGAAGTCCGACACGAAGCGTCGCCAAGGTGTCTGTTCTTTTTTCGCGGCGACCGGCGCGGCGGCGGTGGCAGGGCTGTTCATCGACGGCTATCCAAACGTACGCGGGGGTCCAGCACCGTGTAGATGATGTCCACCACCAGATTCAACATGACCAGGAAGAACACGATCAGCAGCAGATACGCGACCACCACGGGGCGGTCCAGGTTGATGATGGAGTCGATCAGCAACTTGCCCATGCCCGGCCACGAAAATACGGTTTCGGTGACCACCGCAAACGCCATCACCTGACCGAATTCCAGCCCCGCCACGGTCACGACGGGAATCAGGATGTTCTTCAACAGATGCACGCCCAGCACGCGCTTTTCCGACAGGCCCTTGGCGCGTGCGAACTTGATGTAGTCCATCGGCAGCGCTTCGCGCGTGGCGGCTCGGGTGACGCGAATGATCATCGCGCACTTGGCGATGGCAATCGTGGCGGCGGGCAGCGCCAGGCTCATCCAGCCGCTCAACGTCAGCACGCTCAGTTGCAGCGATCCGATGCTGACCGTCTTGCCGCGTCCGCCGGCGGGCACCCAGCCGAGCATCACGGCAAACACCATGATGAGCATCAGCCCCACCCAGAAGTTCGGCAGCGAAAAGCCCAGCACCGATCCCGTCATGATGGCGCGCGAGCCCGGCGCCTGCGGCTTCAAGCCCGCAAGAATCCCGAGCGGCACGCCGATCAGCACCGACAGCAACATGGCCACGGTGGCCAGTTCGACGGTGGCCGGCATGCGCTCAAGAATCAGGTGCATGGCGGGCTCGCCGGTCAGGAAGCTGTTGCCGAAATCACCGCGCACCGCCTGGCTCATGAAGATCAGGTATTGCCGCCACAGCGGCAGGTCCAATCCCAGCGATGCGCTGATGGCGGCGCGCTGCGCCTCGGTGGCTTCCGGGCTGGCCAGCATCGACACTGGATCGCCCACCATGTAGATGCCAGCAAAAACCAACGCCGACATGACGAGCATGACGACGATGGTTTGCAGCAGCCTTCTTACGATTGTTGCCAGCACTGGAGACCGCCTGCGTCGCGCGTTACTTCTTCAAGGTTGCAAACTGCGCAAGCGTGACCTGGTCGGGGCGGCCCTGGTAGCGGATGTCGCCCTTCATCGCCCACACGGACAGTTCGAAGTGAACCGGCAGCATGGCGTAGTCATCCATGGCGATGTTGCTGGCCTTGGACAGCAATGCGGCGCGCTTGGCGTCGTCCATGGTGGATGAGGCCTCTTTGACCAGCTCGTCCATCTTCGGGTTGGAATAACGGCTGCGGTTGGTGGTGCCCAGGCCGGCTTCGGGATTGCGCGTCACCAGCAGGGAGGTCAGCGCATTGGACATTTCGCCGCTGGTCACGGACCAGCCCGCCAGATAGGCCGAGAACGAATAGCTGTCACGGTTCTTGAAGAACACGGGGGGCGCCATCGCATCCACGCTGGTCTTCACGCCGATGCGCGTCCACATCGATGCGATGGCTTGCGCCACCTTCGAATCATTCACGTAGCGGCCGGATGGCGAACCCAGCGTGATCGAAAAACCATTCGGGTAGCCGGCTTCTTTGAGCAGGGCCTTGGCCTTTTCGACGTCGGCCTTGGGCGCCTTGGAATGCTCTTTGCTGGAACCGAACATCGGATAGGGCAGCAGATTGCCTGCCGGCAGCGCCACGCCGCCCATCACGCGTTCCACCAGGGCATCGCGGTTGATCGCGAGCGACAGCGCTTCACGCACGCGCTTGTCTTTCATGGGGTTCTTGTCAGTGCCCTGAATGCCCGGCGACGGCTCGGCGTACTGGTCCAGGGCGACATACACCACCCGTACCGACGGCGTCTCTTCGACGTATAGCTTTTTGTCGCCCTTGAGCTTGGGCAGATCGTCGGTGGGGGGATCTTCGATCATGTCGACGTCACCGGCCAGCAGCGCGGCGACGCGCGCGGCGGCGTTGCTAATCGGGCGATATACCACGCGGTCCCACTCGGGCTTCTTGCCCCAGTAGTTGTCGTTGCGCGCCAGCACGAATTCCGCGCCGCGCTTCCAGGACACAAATTTGTACGGACCCGTGCCGACCAAGCCATCGCCGCTATTCAATTCGGTGGTGGTCTTGCCTTCGGCGGCCGGGCCGGACGCGGCCTTCTTCGACATGATGGGCAACTGCGCCAGATTCACCAGCAGGTTCGGCGCGACTTCCTTGGTGGTGATGCGCACGGTCATGGGATCGACCACTTCCGTCTTCGCTACCGACCCCAGATACAGCGTAAAAGGCGACGGGCTGTTGGGCACCTTCGGCACGCGGTCATAAGTAAAGACGACGTCTTCGGCGGTGAACGGCGTGCCGTCCGAGAATTTGACGTTGGGACGTAGCTTGAAGGTCCAGACCTTGCCATCCACCGTCCAGGATTCCGCCAGCGCGGGCTGGGGCTTCAACTGTGCATCGGTGGCGACCAGCGTATCGAAAATGGTTTGGGAGATTTGCGTGTTCGGCGTCAACGCGTGGTACTGCGGATCCATCGACGAGGGCTCGGTCTTCAGGGCGATCACCAGATCGCGAGCCATAGCGGAACTGAATGTGCCAAAGGCCAACATCACCGCGGCAGAGCCGCAGGCCAAGACACGCGAAAACCGAGATGCCATCGTGATCTCCCTGAGTTGTTTCGGGTTTTGAACCTCGGGGCCACATTAACCAGCAAACAAGGGGCCGCGCAACAGTTATATTCCCCTATTGTTCTCGCTCTCCCGCCTCTCAGATATGTCCGCTTACGCCCCCATCGCCGCCATTGCCACCGCCCCCGGAAGAGGCGGCATCGGCGTCGTGCGCGTTTCTGGTGCGGACCTGTCCGAATTGGTGCGGCGCCTTTTCCAGCGCGATCTGACACCGCGTCACGCGCACTATCTTCCGTTCAAGACAAGCGATGGCGAACTGCTTGATGAAGGCATCGCCATCTACTTCCGGGCGCCGCATTCCTATACCGGTGAAGACGTGCTTGAACTGCAAGGCCACGGCGGCCCGGCCGTGCTGCGGCGTGTGCTGGAAAGCTGTGTGGCCGCCGGCCGCGACCTGGGCGTGCGCCTGGCCGAACCGGGCGAATTCACGCGCCGCGCTTTCTTGAATGACCGCATGGATCTGGCGCAGGCCGAAGCGGTCGCGGACCTGATCGACGCGTCATCGGTAGCGGCTGCGCGCGGCGCGATGGCGTCCCTGTCTGGTGAGTTTTCGGCACGTGTGAACGAGCTGTCGGACCGCATCATCCACCTGCGCATGCTGGTCGAAGCGACGCTGGATTTTCCGGAGGAAGAGATCGACTTCCTTGAAAAATATCAGGCGCGTCCGACCCTGGACGCGTTGACGGCTGACCTGTCCAAATTGATCGCGCAGGCCCGCCAGGGCGTCATCTTGCGCGAGGGCCTGCACGTGGTGCTGGCCGGCCAGCCGAACGTGGGCAAATCCAGCCTGCTCAATGCCCTGGCGGGCGACGACATCGCCATCGTCACCCCCATCGCGGGCACGACGCGCGACAAAGTGGTGCAGGAAATCCATATCGACGGCGTGCCATTGCACATTGTGGACACGGCCGGATTGCGCGAAACCGAAGACACCGTCGAGAGCATCGGGATTGCCCGCACCTGGCAAGAAATCGAACGGGCTGACGTTATTTTGCATCTGCAAGACGCCACTCAACCCGGCGACGAACTCGACGCGCAGATCACCGCGCGACTGCCGCCGCGTACACCCGTCCTGAAAGTTTTCAACAAGGTGGACCTGTTATCCACAGCTTTCGCGCCGGGCGAGGGCGAATTGGGCATATCGGCCAAGCGCGGCGCAGGCCTGGACGCTCTGCGCGCCGCGCTGCTGCACATCGCCGGCTGGAACCCGGGGGCGGAATCCCCCTGGCTGGCACGCGAACGCCATCTGCACGCGTTGCAGCAGGCGGCCGAACATCTGGCGCTGGCGGGCGAACATGCCGGCCAGGACGACCGGGTGCTGGACCTGTTCGCGGAAGAACTGCGCCTGGCGCATGAAAGCCTGAGCAGCATCACCGGAAAATTCACCAGCGACGATTTGCTGGGGGAGATCTTTTCCAGTTTCTGTATTGGGAAATAGCCGAGGTTTCGATGGGTGCCAGCGGCACCCATCCAGCGCGTTGAAACCTGCATGAACAAGGGGTTTCTGGCGTATCAGGGTCTGCTTCAGCGGCCGAGAGCCGTGGCAGGCCCTACGCAAATTTCCCGAAAGAGATCGATCGGCTTTGTGGATTTGGTGAAAGGCGAAAACCGGTGATTCGCGTCAACGGCGAGCGCATCGAAGCATGATTCGCCAAATCGAAAATTGTGAGCTATTACTCACCTTTATCCTTCGCTGAATTCTCCACGGTTTTTTGCGCTCGGCGGTTGTTGGCCAATGACTTCGCGTAAACCGATTCCGGCCGTATGCGCGATGCAATCACGAAAGCCGTGATGCAGGCGAGCATCAATGGAAGCATGACTTCATAGCTTAATGTCATTTCGAAAATCATCAGGATCGACATGAGCGGCGCATGCGTGGTGGCGGCCAGCAATGCACCCATTCCCACCACGGCGTAGCTCGATACCGGCGACAGGTCTCCCACCGGAACCAGGTTTTGCAGACCGGTCCCATACAACGCACCCAGCGCCGCCCCCACGAACAGCGTGGGCGTGAATACGCCGCCCACCGCGCCGGAGCCCGCGCTTGCGCCGGTCGCAATTATTTTCATGACGAGGATCGCGGCTACCGCTTGCCATGCCCATTGCGTGTGCAACAAGCTGTTGACCACGCTGTAGCCATTTCCCCAGACCTCCGGGTTGACGACCGACAGCGCACCGACGATCAAACCGCCCAGCGCCATGCGGATCCAGAGTGGTGTGGGCAAGCGGGAAAATGCGCTGCGCGCCGTGTCCAGAAAACGCAGGAACTGCGGCGCGACCAGGCCCGCCGCCACGCCCAGCCCCAGATAGTTGATGACTTCCCAGCCGGATACGAATTCAAAATGCGGCATATGGAACACCGCGTCGTAGTGCAGGATCTGGCGCGTGACGATGTTGGCCACCACGGATGACACGACCAAGGGTACCAGCGTCGCGGACGAAATCACGCCGAACACGATTTCCGAAATGAACAGGGCGCCGGCAATCGGCGCGTTGTACGCCGAGGTGATCCCGGCCGTTGCGCCGCAGGCTACCAGCAAGCGCAAGTGACGCGGCGGCAGCAACAGGAATCGCCCGGTCAACGAAGAGAACATCGCGGCCAGCTGCACCATCGGCCCTTCACGGCCAATGGAAGCGCCCGAGCCGATGGAAAAAATGGATGACAGGCTGCGCGCGAGCGTCTGGCGCAATCCTATGACGCCACGGCCAATCGAAATGGCTTCCATATAGTCCGCCGCGCCCCGGCGGGGCAGCCAGCGCGCGGCCATTTGCAGGATGACGCCTGCTATCGCGCCCCCGACGGCGGGAAGCAGGAACCGTTGCCAGGGTTCCAGGCCGCGGGCCAGCGAGACCATGCCCTGCGGCTCATCTGCGCCACTGAGCATCGTCTGGGTCCAAGCCAGAAGTTCTCGAAAAACCACTGTGGCCAGCGCGCCGAACAGTCCCATCAGCGCGGCAGCGCACAGGGTTGTGGGCAAATTGTCGGCAAGAAAACGGTCTCTGAGCCCGTTCAACCAACGCCTTTTTCTGATTTTGATCTCTGTAGCCATGGCCGGATTCTACGGCGGAAGCTGCTCACTTTTTGTTCAGTTCGACGTCAACAATGGCGCGACATACCCCCTCGCGGGGTGGATTTCCTGCGAGCGCCTGGGGCCGTTTTTGGGCCTCTGCAAGGGCGAAAAACCGGGTAGGCAGAGGGCTGTTTTTCGGGGTAAAAGTGCCGCTTTCCGGTCCGGTTTGCAGGAAAGGGCCTGTGGATAACTCCTAAGTAGCCAGGTTGTGCACATTGTGTGGAGGCATGTTGAACAAGCGGGCCTTTTTGGGGGTGCTCGAAATGTTGTCCAACTTCAACTTTTTTCCCACACAGAGTTCTTGCACAGGCAAAAACGGCTGCAAGCTGATGAAAAGAATCAGGATTTCAAGGTTAAGGTAGTTATCCACAGGCCTTATTAATCATTAGTCTTTATATAAAGAGAAATAAAGGAAAAGCCAAACATGCTTTCCCATTTCGCCCAGCCACTCCCCCCCGGACTCCGTCCATGCGCATCCTCCTGATAGAAGACGAAGCCGAACTTGCTCGCTGGCTTTCAAGAAGCCTGGCCCGACATGCGGGCTTCGTCGTGGAATGGGCTGACGACGGATTGGTCGCCGAAAGAAGGTTGGCGGTTGAAGAATTCGACGCCGTCGTTCTGGATTTGGGATTGCCTGGCATGGACGGCCATGCCTTGCTGGCAAAAATTCGCGCGCGAGACGATCGAACGCCGGTGTTGGTCTTGACCGCGCGCGATTCTTTGGCAGAAAAAATCGGCACGCTGCACCTGGGTGCTGACGATTTCTTGCCAAAACCCTTTGTTGTGGAAGAGTTGGAAGCGCGATTGATCGCACTGATCCGGCGCAGTCGCGGCAGAGAACACCCGCGCTTGTCTCTGGGAAACCTGGTTTTTGAAACTGCGGCTCAGAAATTCACGGCCTCGGGACAGACTTTGCAGTTATCCCCACGTGAACACGCGGTGCTTCGCGTCCTGATTCAAAAAAGTGGCGAGCCGATCAACAAACAGCAGATTCTTGACCGCATCGTCACCGACGATGTGGACATCAACCTGGAAGCCATCGAGGTACTTGTTCACCGTCTGCGCAAAAAATTGGCGGACACCGGTGTGCAGATAGTGACCATGCGGGGCATGGGCTACTGCCTGGAGGCTGTTGTTGACAACTAGAAATCCAAAAAAAACGGGTTTTTTCGCGGCGAAAAAACGCAATCGCACGCTGAAAACGCAGTTGCTCTGGTGGTTGATTCCCACCCTGGTCCTGGTGATGATGGGCGCGCTCTGGCTGTCGAACCACCAGCTGCGCACCCAGGTCGACATTGCCTACGATCGCTCGCTCGCTGGCGCGCTGCGCGCGATCGACCACAACATATCCACAGCCAGCGGTGGATTAGCCATGGAGCAGCCTTACCTGATGCTTGAATTTTTCGAGCTGACGGCCAATGGCAATGTGTTCTACCGGGTGGCCACTGAAGACGGGCTGGCGGAAATCGGGCATCCAGACCTGCCCATGCCTGCGCAAGCCCTGAAATCTGGCGAACCGCAGTTTTTCTACGCGACCTACCAGGGTGCGCCCGTGCGCGTCGCCGCGCTGGCGAGAACCATGGATCCGCCCCTATACGCAAACAAAGGGGGCCGTATCATCGTGCAGGTCGCGGAGGGGCTGGAAAGCCGGCAGGCGTTCCTGCATCAGGTCCTGGTGCGCTCCGTGGAACGCGACCTGGCGGTGATCCTGATCAGCGTGTTGGTCATCATCCTGGGCGTTTTCATGGCGCTGAGGCCCCTGGTCCGACTGCGACAAGAAGTGGAAGGGCGTTCTGGAGACGATTTAAGCCCCGTCAGCGCGTCGGAGATGCCAGGTGAGGTCCTGCCCCTGGTTTCGGCTGTAAACCTCCACATGGCCCGTTTTGCGGCCCAGGCGAGGGTGCAGAGTCAGTTCCTGGACGACGCCTCGCACCAATTGCGCACGCCCTTGTCGGTTTTGCGGACCCAGACCGCCTATGCCCTGCGGGAAACAGACCCCCAGGAGGTCCGTACAGCCCTCCTGGCGATGCAAGAGGGGTTGGACAGGGCCGTACGCACCACCAACCAAATGCTCGCGTTGGCGCGCGCTAAGGACGCTTCCCTGGCCGAAGGGGGCTACACGGCGGAGCCCGTGGATCTGGTCGAGCTGGCGGACGCCGTCATCCGCACCTTGCTGCCGGCCGCTCGCGCCCGGCAGTTGGACATCGGCCTGGATGCGGCCGAGCGCCCGGTTTGCATCTACGGGGCGGAGTGGCTGCTGCGCGAAGCCATCACCAATCTGGTCGACAACGCCATCCGCTATGCCCGGCACGCCGGAGTCGTGACGGTGACGGTGGAAACTCAGGACGATCAGGCGCGCCTGGTGGTTGAAGACGACGGGCCTGGCATGTCGGCGGAAGACATCGCCCGGGCCTGCGTGCGTTTTCGGCGCGGTGCGGCGGGCAAGAACACGTCCGGGGCGGGATTGGGCCTGGCCATCGTCGGCACCATCGCTGAGATCCTGGGCGCGAGGTTGGTTTTGGAGAATCGCCCCGACAGGACAGGGCTGCGGTCAGCCCTGGTGTTTTCCCGGACGGCTTCCCCGCAGCGAGCATCTGATGCTGCGACGCGTCATGAAAACAGCCCGGATTGAAAGGTATTGGAAAGCTTCGGTTTTGTACGGTAGGGTCCGCTGATGCCCGTGCAGGCAGCAGCCATACCAAGACCTATAAAACTCGGAGACGCAAGAATGCAGACCAGCCTGAAGCTGCGCCTGGCCGCCTTGGCGGCGCTTGGCGCGATGACCTTGTCCCTGGGCGCCGCCCACGCTGCCGACGAGCCGCGCCGCCCCGAATGCATCGCGCCGGCCCAGCCCGGCGGCGGCTTCGACCTGACCTGCCGCCTGGCGACCGAGGGCCTGAAGCAAAGCGGCGCGCTCAAGAACACCATGCGCATCGTCTACATGCCAGGAGGCATCGGCGCGGTGGCGTACAACAACATCGTGGCGCAGCACCCCAACGAGCCCGGCACCATCGTCGCGTTCTCGGGCGGTTCGCTGCTGAACCTGGCGCAGGGCAAATTCGGCAAGTACAACGTCGACGACGTGCGCTGGCTGGCCGGGATCGGCACTGACTACGGCGTGGCCGTGGTGCGCAACGATTCGCCCTATACCGACCTGAAGAGCCTGATGGACGCCTTCAAGCAGGATCCGACCAAGATCGTGCTGGGCGCCGGCGGCACCGTGGGCAGCCAGGACTGGATGAAGGCCGCACTGACCGCCAAGGCCGCGGGCGTGGACTTCAAAAAGATGCGCTTCGTCGCGTTCGAAGGCGGTGGCGAAGCCGTCACCGCGCTGCGCGGCGGGCATATCCAGGCATACATGGGCGATGCGGCCGAAGCCTTCACGATGCTGGAAGGCGGCGCGCCCATACGCGTGCTGGCGGTGTTCAACGACCAGCGCCTGCCCGGCAAGCTGGGCACGGTGCCCACGGCGAAAGAGCAGGGTTATGACATCGTCTGGCCCATCATTCGCGGCTTTTACGTCGGCCCCAAGGTGTCCGACAGCGACTACAAGTTCTGGGTCGACGCCTTCAACAAAACGGCCGCATCGCCCGAGTTCGACAAGCTGCGTCAGCAACAGGGCCTGTTCCCGTTCAACAAGACGGGGCCGGAGCTGGACGCCTACGTCAAGAGCCAGGTCAAGGTCTACGGCGAACTGGCCGACTCGTTCGGCCTGATCAAGAAGTAAGCCGGCCGCAAGGCCTTTCTACGGATCGCGCCCCGGCGGCGCTCTCCGCGCCGCTGGCTCTTGCCAGCGGTGCGCGGTAGCGGCCACGCCCGCGCTTTCCCACATAACGGAAAAGTGGATCATGAACGATCGAATCCTGGGCATCGGCGCGCTTGCGCTGGCCGCCTTCATGACAGCGGCAGGGTGGGGCATCGAAGCGCCATTCGCCTACGAGCCCGTCGGCCCGCGCGCGTTCCCCCTGCTGGTGGCGGGCATCATTGGACTATGTGGGCTGTGGCTCATCTACAAAGGTGGGCACACGGTGCCGGCAAACCCGCCGGGGGCCAACGGACGCATCGCGCTGATGATGGCGTTTACCGTCGCCTACGCCTTTCTGTTCCAGTGGCTGGGGTTTGTCGTCGCCACGACCTTGATGACGATTTTCGTGGGACGCCTCTTCGCAGGCAGCTGGATCAAGTGCGCCATCGGCGGCGTCGTCATGAGCCTGTTGTTCTTCCTGCTTTTCGACAAAGTGCTGGACGTCGTGTTGCCTGCCGGCCTGCTGGAGACTTTGCTATGAGCGGCATTCTTGATCATCTTTCGATCGGCTTTGGCGTCGCGTTTTCGCTGACCAACATCTTGGTGGCGATGATCGGATCGTTCATCGGCACGCTGGTGGGCGTGCTGCCGGGCTTGGGACCGGTGAACGGCGTAGCCATGCTGATTCCGATCGCCTTCGCCATGAACCTGCCGCCCGAGACGGCGCTGATCCTGCTGGCTGCCGTCTACGTGGGCGCGGAGTATGGCGGCCGCATTACGGCGATCTTGCTGAATGTGCCGGGCGAGGCCAGCGCGATCATGACAACGCTGGATGGCTATCCGCTGGCGCGCCAGGGCCTGGCCAACGTCGCGCTGTCGCTGTCGGCGTGGTCGGCCTTTTTTGGTGCGATTGTCTCGGTGGTGGGCATCATCCTGCTGGCCCCGCTATTGGCGAAATGGGCGCTGGCCTTCGGTCCCGCCGAGTACTTCGTGCTGATGATCTTCGCCTTCTGCTGCCTGACCAGCCTGCTGGGCAAGCAGCCCATCAAGGGCGTGCTGGCGGCGATGATCGGGCTGTCGATTTCCGTCGTGGGCGTGGATGCGAATTCGGGCGTGTATCGCTACACCTTTGATTCCGTGCACCTGGCTGACGGCATAGATTTCGTGGTGGTCGTGATTGCCTTGTTCGCGGTCAGCGAAATGCTGGAGATGTTGGAAAAGGTGATGGCCGGCCATAGCGTCGAAGTCGCGCCCAGCGGCCGCAAGATCTTCAACCTGAAAGAGCTTGCATTCACGTGGTGGAGCGTTGTGCGCAGCGCGTTGGTTGGGTTCGGCGTGGGCGTGCTGCCGGGCGCAGGGGCGAGCGTGGCTGCCGCGGTCGCGTACTCGCAGGAAAAGCGCATCATCGAAGCCAAGGACCCCGAGGCCAAGTTCGGGCGCGGCGATATGCGCGGCCTGGTCGCGCCGGAAGCCGCCGCCACCGCGTCCGCGATCGGCTCCTTCGTGCCGATGCTGACGTTGGGGGTGCCAGGTTCGGGCACGACGGCGGTAATGATGGGGGCGCTGACGCTCTACAACATCACGCCGGGCCCGGTGCTGTTCGACACCAAGCCTGAACTGGTGTGGGGCTTGATCGCCTCGCTGTTCGTGGCCAACGTGCTGCTGTTCATCATGAACGTGCCGCTGGTGCGCCTGTTCTCGAAGGTGCTGTCGGTGCCGGGTTGGCTGATGGTGCCTGGCATTCTGTGCATCAGCTATATCGGCGTCTATGCCATCAACGCCGGCACGTTCGACCTGCTATTGGTGGCGGGGATCGGTGCGCTGGGCTATTTCCTGCGCAAGTTCGGCGTGCCCATGGCGCCACTGGTGCTGGGCGTGGTGCTGGGCAACATGATGGAGCAGAATCTGCGGCGCGCCTTGTCGATGACCGACGGCGATGTGCGCGTGTTGTTTGCCAGCCCCGTCTCGGTGTCGATGTGGGTCGCTGCGGTGGCCGTGGTGGTGGTCCCGCAAATCCTGCGTCGCGTTCGTCGGGCGCGAAAGGTGGCAGTGGACGCGGCTTGATTGCATCGCGAAAGAATGCCTTTGCGATGACGAAAACCGGGGCGCTGAATTGCTCCCCGGCTTTTATTTGCGAACAACGCGAGTAATTACTCGTATTGTGTTTTTGACCTTCAGACCTGAGCCAATCTTTCCAGCGCCGCATCCAATGTGGCGTCTTTCTTGGCAAAGCAGAAACGCACGATCCGATGGTTGGATTCGGCCGCGTCGGGCTGCCGGTAAAAGGCCGAAACCGGGATCACGGTCACGCCGTGCTTGATCGTCAGATCGCGGGCGAAGTCGGCTTCGTTCTGCTTGGAAATCTGGCTGTAGTCGGCCAGCAGGAAGAATGTACCGGGACTGGGCAAGGCACGGAATCGCGTCTTGGCCAAGCCGTCCGACAGGCGATCGCGCTTGGCCTGGTAGAACGCAGGCAGATCCAGGTAGGGCTTGGGATCGCGCATGAATTCGGCCAGCGCAAACTGCATGGGCGAAGGCACGGTGAACACCATGAACTGATGCACCTTGCGCAGCTCGGCGCTCAGTTGGCGCGGCGCGCAGCAATAGCCGATTTTCCAGCCGGTCGTGTGATAGGTCTTGCCGAACGACGAAATGACGAACGCGTGTTCGGCCAGCAGCGGACGGCGCGCCACGCTGGCGTGCGGCTCGCCATCAAACACGATGTGTTCGTAGACCTCGTCCGACACCAGCAGTACACCGGTATCGCGCACGATCGCCTCCAGGGCGTCCAGGTCGCCCTCATCGAGCACGGCGCCGGTGGGATTGTGCGGGAAGTTCAGCATCAGCAGGCGCGTCTTGGACGTGATGGCGTCGCGCACACGCTGCCAGTCGATGCGGTAGTAGGGGTCGGCTTCAGTCGGCGCGCGCAAGGGCACGGGCACGGCTGTACCGCCCGCCAGGCGGATCGCCGGCAGGTAGGAGTCGTAGCAGGGTTCGATGACCACGACCTCGTCGCCGCTGCCCACGGCCGCCAGCACCGTGGCCATCAGGGCCTCGGTGGCGCCGCTGGTCACGGTGATTTCGGTTTCCGGATCGTAGGCGTGGCCGTATAGCGCCTGGGTCTTCGCCGCAATGGCTTCACGCAGCGGCGCAACGCCGGGCATGTATGGGTATTGGTTATGCCCGTTCGCCATGGCCTGGGTGACCAGCGCGCACAAGGCGGGGTCGGGATCGAAGTCGGGAAAGCCCTGGCCCAGATTGATGGCCTTGTGCTCGATGGCCAGACGGCTCATGACGGTGAAGATGGTGGTGCCAACGTCGGGAAGTTTGGATCGGATCATGGTGGACGCGAAGGAGTACGCAATGGGCGAAAGAGAGTTTTCGTAAGTATCCCACTAACTCATAATTCGCTTTTCGCGATTGGCGAAGTACGTGGATGGAATCGTGCGGCAAAACATGTTGTTCAGGGTGGCAGGCGGATTATCAATCGCGCTGGTGGGCGCAGTATTGGCGGTATGGGCGCATATGCCTTTGCCCTGGATGCTGGGCGCGCTGCTCGCGACGGCCGCGACACGCATTGCAGGCGTGCATACAGCTTGCCCCAGGCCGGCGCGCAATGGCGGGCAATGGGTGATCGGCACGTCGCTGGGCCTGTATTTCACGCCGCAGGTGATCGGTCATATCGGAAGCAATGCGGGCCCTATTGTTGTGGGCATGTTGTTTGCGTTGGGCCTGGCTTTCATGGGAACCGCCATGCTGCGCCGCTATACGGACGCCGATTTCAAGACCGCCTGGTTTTCGTCGGCAATCGGCGGCGCCAGTGAAATGGCCAGCCTGGCGGAACGCCACGGCGCGCGCATCGATCGCGTGGCGACGGCGCATAGCGTGCGTGTCCTGCTGGTGGTTATCACCGTGCCCTTCATCTTTCAGTGGTGGGGCGTGGCCGGCCTGGACCCGACGGTGCCTGGCCCTCGGACCGTCCATGAGGCGGGCCTGGCCGCCCTGGTGCTGCTCACGTGCCTGGGCGGGCTGGCGTTCATGAAGCTGCGATTGCCCAATCCATGGGTGCTCGGGCCCATGCTGGTGGCGATGATGCTGACCGCTTGCAGCATCGAGCTGTCGGCGCTGCCGGACTATGTCCCCAAGGTTGGGCAGCTGCTGATCGGCTGGTCGCTGGGCGACCGTTATCGGCCGGATTTCTTTCGTGCCGCGCCGCGTTTCATTGCTGTGGTGGCGGTCTTCACGCTAGGCGCGCTGGCCATGGCCTTTG
Source organism: Achromobacter piechaudii NBRC 102461 (assembly GCF_001571245.1). Classification (GTDB taxonomy): domain Bacteria; phylum Pseudomonadota; class Gammaproteobacteria; order Burkholderiales; family Burkholderiaceae_B; genus Achromobacter; species Achromobacter piechaudii. Next base: position 332,280 of record NZ_BCTK01000012.1, read on the forward strand.
GCCTGGGCGCGTTGCTGTCTTACTGGTCGGCGGCCCCCGTTCCCACGCTGATATTGGGCACGACGCCGGGCGGTATTGCCGAGATGGCGATCACCGCCAAAGTGCTCCAGCTGGGCGTGCCGGTGGTCACTGCATTTCACGTTACGCGCATGGTTTTCGTGGTGATCGTAACGGGGCCGATTTACGCGTTGCTGGCGCGCCGACAGGGCTAATTTCGCAGGGCGGTACTTGTGCCGAGTCTGAAAAATGCGACATTGGGGTAAACAACAATATGAGCCGCCAAGCCCGGATGAGTATGCTGATTCCGCAGTTGATTCAAGCAGCGCGCTGACTCGTTCTGTTGCTTGGCGACGAGCGGGAACACAGCAGCAACGCAGGTATTTCTACCGGTCGTTCAGTTCTCACGGCGTCCTTGATTCATTGCATGTCGACTTAATTACAGGACGCTAGAGAAAATGGCTCAGAAGGGCAAAGTTAAGTGGTTCAACGCTGACAAGGGTTACGGTTTCATCACCCCGGATGTTGGTGGAACCGACGTTTTCGCACACTTTTCCGCCATCCAGGGCCGCGGCTATCGCAGCCTGAACGAAGGCCAGGAAGTCGAATTCGAAGTTAAGGATGGTCCGAAAGGACCTCAAGCGGCCGAAATTCGCCCGCTCTAAATCGGGAAATCCCGTTTCCCGTCTGCCAGGTTCTACCTGGCTACAACGCCCCAAGATCTTCGGATCCGGGGCGTTGTTTCATTTGGGCGTGCATATTTTGCGAGCTCGTCATGCGGGCTCATCGCGCGAGTGTTAGTGTTCACTAACATGTTCTCAGCCCTTGGATAACTCTGTGGATAATTATTTTGGTGCGCTTGCTTTTTGGTGCGCATTAATGAAGCACGGGCATCCGCTTCTATAGGGTTTTGCACAGATTTTCAGTTTTCGCCTTTGGTGAATCCGTGTGGCGAGATTAAAGCTGACCGCGGTAGCTGGCCCCGCGTGCTTACCCCTGATTTTTCGCATTTCCCCGGGGAAATCGAGGCTTCCAGGCGATTTATCGAGGCTGACGCTCCGGTAGACGTGGGTTTTGCCAAGCGCCTTTCTGAGGCCTTTATGCCGGTTTCGTCAGAAGAAGGGGATGGTTGTTCACAAAGATATCCCCATCCCGGTTATGCACAGGTTTGATCGCCGAAAGCAAAAAAATGGGGTGCCCGGCCTGTGGATAGAAATGGGGATAGTAATCGTGCGGTGGTGGCGTCAATGCCTTTTTGTCGCTGGTACTTATTCCCAGACCCGCGATTGAGGCACCCGCTTTCTACCGAAATCACCGACTGCAGATAACCTCGCATTTTTGCTGCGAGCAAGTTCTCCACAGGTTTCACATGAAGCAGGCGATTGCCTCGTCCAAACGGATGATGGCGCGGGCGTTGGTAGCCGGGCAAGATACTTGTGTCATCAAAGGTCCGACTGTGGTCCGCTGCGGAAAGTACGCGGGACAAATCGGCGCGGTGTGAGCAAGTTTGTGGATAAACGGCTGGTCGGGATTTTGTCGCAATTTGACTAAGCGCATCGGTCCTAGTTCCCGAACCTACACGTCCTTTAAGAAAAATAAAGTTGGTCCGTGGGTGGGCATTGTCGAATCCGACAAACCTTATCCACAAAGTTGTCCACGTAAAAAATCGACGGTTTGTGGGGTATTGGCTCGACGTGAATTGACGTTCGAGCCGGAGTGGCTGCATCGAGGTAGAAAACGATTCTCCTATGAGGATCGACGTTTTTTGCGCCTGAGTTATGGCGCAGGTGCCGTAATCGCGGTACGCCCGTTTCCTGTTGCGCAGTGTCCTTGCGTATCCTCGCTTCAAAAGTTATCCCCAAAGTTGTTCCACGTGAAGGGGATCGAAATCAGGCACGTCTGGGTCGGGGTCATTGTTGATAACTCGTGCGTGCTTGTTGAACTGAAAAACCGTGTGCCGCTGCTTTGAGTCACATACGCGCTGGCTTTGATGCGAGCGCTTTGTGGCTTAGCGGATGACTACCGAATCCCGGTTGCGGGGTATCGCTAGTCCGAAAGTTTGCTTGGATGTATTTGGGCTGGCTTTCATCTCTCAAGGATTGAACCGCTGCAAGGCTCCTTTCCGACAAAAAAGTGAAAAAATTTGGTCTTTTTTGGGTAAGGGGTAGGGTAGGGTTCGAAAAATTGGTTTTTTATTTAATCGTTCGGTGTCGCCCGTCGCCCTGGAATGGCTGGAAATTCTGAGCCGATTGGATGCCGTGAATCATTTAAAGATTCTAAATTTGCCAACCGTCCTGGTTCGGATCGAAGGGTTTCGTGCTTTTGACGTTTCGACAGTGGGGCCTTTCGGTGTTCCACGTGAAACAGCACACGATTAGGTAAGCGGCGCAAGCGCGTAACCGCTTGGTGTTTCACGTGGAACATATCGATTACCTGACTTGTAGACGCCACATGTTCCACGTGAAACATTGGCTTCGTTCTCCGGGAGCGAGCCTGAAAATTAGACGCAGCGATGGCCTGTACTTCAAGAAGTTGGATTTGTATGAGATGTGACTGCGAGGGCCACCGGTCGGATGTGCTTTGCAATGAGACCGAACTATGGGCCCTCAAATGTTTCACGTGAAACACCGAACGCGGTCGGGGTAGTTGCCGAGCTCGCAGGCGCACTGTTTCACGTGAAACATTGGATTCGTTCGCTGGGACCGACCTTGAAAATTAGGCGCAGCGATGGCCTTCGTTTCACGAAGTCGGATCTGCATGAGATGGGGCGGCGAGATGGAGGAGGCCATCGGTCGGATGTGCATCAGACCGAACCAGGGGCCCTTCAATGTTCCACGTGAAACATCGCCCTCATATATTCGTTCGATGAACGGGCAGGCGTTCGCGATCGAACGCTGTTCCACGAGTGAAATGTTCCACGTGAAACATCCTGCCCGTCGGCGCTATGTCCTTCGCCCGCGGATGTTCCGCCCGGAACACCCCACGCTGCCGAACTCCCCAACAGCGGCAGGTGCCAACATATTCGTGGAGTTTCGCGCTCCACGTTGCCAATAGTCGACGCCTTTCGCCGACAGCCGTAGTCCAGAAACGCGGCAAGGAATGTTTCACGTGAAACATGGTATCCCTGCCTCTATAATGAGCACCGAACGCCTTCTTATCTTTCCTCCCCATCATGGACTATCCCCACGAATTCGATGTCATCGTCGTCGGTGGCGGCCACGCCGGCACTGAAGCGGCATTGGCTGCCGCGCGTGCAGGTGCACGCACGCTGCTGTTGACGCACAACATCGAAACCCTAGGCCAAATGTCTTGCAATCCCTCCATTGGCGGGATCGGCAAGGGCCACCTGGTTAAAGAAGTCGACGCCCTCGGTGGCGCGATGGCTCTGGCCACGGACGAAGCGGGGATTCAGTTCCGCATTCTTAACGGTTCCAAGGGGCCGGCTGTGCGTGCGACTCGCGCCCAGGCGGACCGGGTTCTGTACCGCCAGGCCATTCGTGGCCGCTTGGAGAACCAGCCTAACTTGTGGCTGTTCCAGCAAGCGGTGGAAGACTTGATGGTGGAAGGGGACCGCGTAGTTGGCGCGGTGACTCAGGTGGGTTTGAAGTTCCGCGCCAAGACCGTTGTCCTGACGGCCGGTACCTTCCTGAACGGTTTGATTCACGTGGGGCTGCAAAACTATTCGGGCGGCCGTGCGGGCGATCCGCCAGCTATCTCCTTGGGCCAGCGCCTGAAGGAACTGAAGCTGCCCCAAGGTCGCTTGAAGACCGGCACGCCGCCGCGCATTGACGGGCGCTCCATCAACACCAGCATTCTGGAAGAGCAGCCCGGCGACCTGGATCCCATTCCCGTGTTTTCGTACATGGGCAATGTGTCGATGCATCCTCGGCAGCTCCCGTGCTGGATCACTCATACGAACTCCCGCACGCACGACATCATCCGCGGAGGCTTGGACCGCTCGCCGATGTACAGCGGTGTGATCGAAGGAGTGGGCCCGCGCTACTGCCCATCTATCGAAGACAAGATTCACCGCTTTGCCGATAAAGAATCGCATCAGGTCTTTCTTGAACCCGAAGGCCTCGACACGCATGAGGTGTATCCCAACGGTGTGTCGACCAGCTTGCCGTTCGACGTCCAGCTGGAGCTGATCCATTCGCTGCGTGGTTTGGAAAACGCGCACATCATGCGGCCCGGCTACGCCATTGAATACGACTACTTCGATCCACGTGGATTGAAGAGCACGCTCGAAACCAAGGCAATCGGCGGACTTTTCTTTGCAGGTCAGATCAACGGCACCACCGGCTACGAAGAGGCGGCAGCGCAGGGCCTCCTGGCAGGCATCAACGCCGCGCTGCTTTCCCTGGGCCGCGACCAGTGGACCCCGCGCCGCGACGAAGCCTATCTTGGCGTGTTGGTTGACGACCTGGTCACGCGTGGCGTGACCGAGCCCTATCGCATGTTCACCTCGCGCGCCGAATATCGCCTGAGCCTGCGCGAAGACAATGCCGACCTGCGTTTGACCGAGATTGGCCGCCAGCTGGGTATCGTGGACGATGCCCGCTGGGACGCCTTCAATCGCAAGCGCGACGCCGTTGCGGCGGAAGTCGAGCGCTTGAAGTCTTCGTGGGTGAACCCGCGCATCCTGCCGCTTGAAGTGGCCGAACCGCTGCTGGGCAAGGCGATTGAACGTGAGTACTCACTAGCTGATCTGCTGAAACGGCCCAATGTTTCCTATGAAGCCTTGATGGCCGCGCGCAACGCCGACGGCTCGCTGTTGGCGGGTCCGGGCGTGGTGGGCGACGACGTCCTGGCCGAACAGGTCGAAATCCAGGTGAAGTACGCAGGCTATATCGCCCGCCAGCAAGACGAAGTCCAGAAGCAGATCTCGCACGAACTTCAGCCCATTCCCGCGGATGTCGACTACGACGCCGTGACGAGCCTGTCGTTCGAAGTGCGCCAGAAGCTCAAGACGCATCGTCCCGAGACCGTCGGCCAAGCCGCGCGCATCTCGGGCGTTACCCCCGCTGCAATCTCGTTGCTGCTCATACACCTGAAGCGCCTGCATTACGGCTCGCGCAAGCAAGCCGCATGACCGCCCATACCGATCAGGCCGGCGCTGACATGGCCGGCCGCCTCTCTCGCGCGTGCGAGCAGTTGGGCTTGGCCGTCGATGACGCGGCAAAGGCCAAGCTGTTGAATTACCTGGCGCAGATGCAGCGCTGGAACCGCACGTACAACCTCACCGCCATTCGCGATCCTCAGCAGATGTTGATCCAGCATCTGTTCGACAGCCTGTCGGCCGTGGCGCCGTTCTGCGAGGCGCTGGGCGCCTCGGGCGCGTCTGCCAAGGTCTACGACGTCGGATCCGGTGGCGGCCTGCCTGGCGTCGTTCTCGCGATCATGCAGCCTGCATGGTCGGTGACCTGCATCGACGCCGTAGAAAAGAAGACCGCATTCGTGCGCCAGATGAGCGGTGCGTTGAGCCTGCCCAACTTGCAGGCGCGCCATGCCCGCATCGAAACGCTGGAGCCGGCCGAGTGCGACATCGTCACGTCGCGCGCCTTCGCTTCGCTGGATGATTTTGCGCAGCTCGCGGGTCGCCACGTGCGCAACGATGGTACCCTCGTCGCGATGAAGGGCAAGGTCCCCGACGAAGAAATTCAAGCGCTGCACGCGCGCGGGGACTGGCAGGTCGATCATATTCAGCCGCTCCGCGTGCCGGAGCTGCAAGCAGAACGCTGCCTGATCTGGATGCGCCGCCATGAAGGGCGCGGCGAAGGACGCAGTCAAGGAACCCTATGAAGAACTTACCCCCCAGCACAACCGCCCGCGTCTTCTGCATCGCCAACCAAAAGGGCGGTGTGGGCAAGACGACGACCGCCATCAATCTGGCGGCGGGCCTTGCCACGCACAATCAGCGCGTGCTGCTGGTGGACCTGGATCCGCAGGGCAACGCCACGATGGGTAGCGGTATCGACAAGAATGCGCTGGAATCGAACCTGTACCAAGTGCTGATTGGCGAGTCCACCATCGAGCGGGCCCGCGTGAAGTCGGAATCCGGCGGCTACGACGTGCTGCCGGCGAATCGCGAGTTGTCCGGCGCGGAAATCGATCTGGTCCAAATGGAAGAACGCGAACGCCAATTGAAAAAGGCGATCGATTCCGTCGCGAGCCAATACGACTTTGTCCTGATCGACTGCCCGCCGACTTTGTCGCTGCTGACGCTCAATGGCCTTGCCGCGGCACACGGCGTCATCATTCCGATGCAGTGTGAATACTTTGCGCTTGAAGGCTTGTCCGATCTGGTCAACACCATCAAGCGTGTCCATCGCAACATCAATGATGACCTGCGTGTCATCGGATTGTTGCGCGTGATGTTCGATCCGCGCATGACCCTGCAACAGCAGGTGTCCGCGCAACTGGAAGCGCACTTTGGCGACAAGGTGTTCAAGACGGTTGTGCCGCGTAATGTGCGCCTTGCCGAAGCACCCAGTTACGGGATGCCGGGCGTGGTGTATGACCGGGCGTCACGCGGCGCGCAGGCCTACATCTCGTTTGGCGCGGAAATGATCGAACGCGTCAGGAAGGATTTGGAATAAATCCTGGCCATGTCCGCAGCCGCGCTCTTTTCTTCCACCGCATCGCCATCGATCCGCTCGTCGCCCGTCGACGAGCGTGACCGCTTGCGCGTTCGTCTGGAAGAGGCGGCGCTGAACGCGACGGCAGTGCGTTCGCAGCTGCTCTATGATGGCTGGCTCGTGCGCTTTGCGCCGTCACCAGCCAAGCGCGTGCGCAGCGTGAATGTGCTGGGGTTATCCACACGTCCGCTGGACGAGCGGCTGGCGTATTGTTCTTCGTTGTATGCGCGCCATGGCTTGCCCATGGTGCTGCGCATTACCTCCATCGGCCCCGATTTTTCGCTCGACGCCGAGCTGGAGGCCCGAGGCTATACCTATACCGGTGAGACCCGAGTCATGAGCATGTCGCTCGCCCCCAGACTCAGTGTCCGGGGCGGCCTGTCTTTCAGGATCGTCGATACCGACCGCTTCGCGCAGGCCGTCGGCGCCATGCGTGGGTCAACGGCCGAGCACATCGAAGAGCACCAGGCGCGTCTGCAAGGGCTGGCTGTGGATAAGCAGCCGGTGCTGGCTTTTGACGCGGCGGAACAATGCGTCGCCGCGGGCCTGGCCGTTCGCGACGATGAATTGCTGGGCCTGTTCGACATCGTCACCGATCCCGGGCAGCGGCGTAAAGGCTACGCCGATGCTTTGATGGATCACCTATTGAGCCATGGCGCCAACGGCGGCGCCACGACGGCGTATCTGCAAGTCGAGCCGGAAAATACCGCCGCGCGCGCCCTGTATGGCCGCTACGGTTTCAAAGACTGTTACGCGTATTGGTACCGCTTGCCCGCCGAGCAGCGGCACGCCTGAGCCCCGGCTCAGGATACAAAAACAGAAGGAAAGAGGATTTAACTATGGCCACCAAGAAACCCAAGGGATTGGGTCGCGGACTGGACGCCTTGCTTGGCGCGGACGCGCCTGCGATCGACAACATCGGCAAGGCCGTCGCGGCCAAGCCCGAGGGTCCGCCATCCACCTTGCCCATCTCGAAGATGCGCGCCGGCAAATATCAGCCGCGCACGCGCATGGACGAGGGCGCCCTGGGTGAGCTGGCCGAATCGATCCGCACGCAAGGCATCATGCAACCCATTCTGGTACGCGCGCTGGGCGAAACGGCGCCTGGCCATTACGAGATCATCGCGGGCGAACGCCGTTTTCGCGCGGCCCAATTGGCCGGCTTGAAAGAAGTGCCGGTGCTGGTGCGCGAAGTGGCCGACGAGAACGCGGCGGTCATGGCGCTGATCGAGAACATCCAGCGCGAAGACCTGAACCCGCTGGAAGAGGCGCATGGCGTGCGCCGCCTGCTGGACGAATTCGGGCTGACGCATGAACAGGCGGCTCAAGCCATCGGCCGCTCGCGCTCGGCCACCAGCAACCTGCTGCGCCTGTTGAACTTGGCGGCGCCTGTGCAGACGATGCTGTTGGCGGGCGACGTGGACATGGGCCACGCGCGCGCATTGCTGGCCGTGGACGCCGCCACGCAGATCCAACTGGCGAACCAGATCATCGCCCGCCGCCTGTCGGTGCGCGAGGCCGAAAAGCTGGTTGCCAAGACCGCCAAGGAAGCCGAATCGGCTGCATCGCCGCGCAAGAAGGCCAACGGCGTCTCGCGCGATCTGACGCGCCTGGAAGAGGCCTTGTCGGATCACCTGGGCACGCGCGTCGCCTTGAAGGTCGGCGCCAAGGAAAAAGGGCAGATCGTCATCGACTTCCATGGCTGGGAACACTTGAATTCGCTGCTTGAACGCCAAGGCCTGTCCGGAGTCGTGGATGCCTGATCTTGCGTTGCCGGTCATCGCCGTGCTGGCCACGGGCGGCACCATCGCCGGCGCTCAGGCCGACGCGACTTCCGCGGGCTACAAGGCCGGGTCGTTCTCCGTCAACGACCTGCTGGCCGCCGTGCCGCAACTGGCCCGCATCGCGGATATCCGCGCGGAACAGGTTGCCAATGTGGGCAGCCAGAACATGACGCATGCGGTCTGGCAGGCGCTGGCCGCGCGTGTCGATACGCTTTGCCAGGACGCCTCGGTGGCCGGCATCGTCATCACTCACGGCACCGACACGCTTGAAGAGACGGCGTACTTCCTGAGCCTGGTCAATCAGCACGACAAGCCCGTGGTGCTGGTGGGCGCCATGCGTCCGGCCACGGCCCTGGGCGCCGAGGGGCCGGCAAATCTGTACAACGCGGTCGCGCTTGCCCGCCACCCCGACGCACGCGGGCGCGGTCCGCTGGTCGTCATGAACGAAGACGTGCATTACGCCCGCGAGATCCAGAAGACCGCCAGCGCCGGCCTGTGCGCGTTCGCCTCGCCCAATCGCGGCCGGGCGGGCGTCATGCATGGTGGCGCGCCGTGCTTCTATTCCCGCAACACCACCGTGCATTCCAGCCAAAGCGAGTTTTCACTCGCATTATTGGAAAAGGCCGGTTGGCCTCGTGTGGATGTGGTCTATGCCCATGCCAATGTGCAGGCGGATCTGATCGATTTCGTGGCGGGCGTTGCCGACGGCATCGTGCTTGCCGGCGTGGGCGATGGCAATGCCACCGACCTGGCCATCGATGCCCTGAGCCGCGCCGCGGCCGATGGCGTGGCGGTGGTGCGCTCCAGCCGTACCGGCAGCGGCTTTGTCGCGCGCGATGTCGAACTGGATGATGGCCGCCTGGGCTTTATTGCCGCACGCGACCTGAACCCGCAGAAGGCGCGCATTCTCTTGATGCTGGCCTTGTCCGTCACGCGCGACCCTGCCGCAGTCCAGGCCATTTTCGACCGCTATTGAACCTGCTGCGGCGCTTGCGCCGCCGCATCGGCCTGCTGCGCCAAACCCAGATTGCTGCGCAGCATGTCATAGACCTGCCGCGTCAGCGGATTGATCAGGTCGCGCCTTATCCACAGGAAGTAGGTGACGTCCGGCAAGGGCGGCAGGCCTTCCTTTTCCCCCAGCACCCGCATCTCTGGACCTAACAGCTCCACGCTGCGCGCCGTCACGCCCAGGCCCGCGCGCAATGCTGCTTTGATTCCCACCAGATTCGGCGCCACGTAGTTGGTGTGCCAACGCACGCGCGCCTGTTCCAGCGCATTCAACGCCAGGCGGCGGAAGATGCTGGGCTCGTCGGCTAGTACCAGCGGGATCGGCGCGTGCGGATCGTGCAGATAGTCCGCGGACGCCAACCATACGGTAGGCGACGTGCGCAGCGCCACGCCTTCGAAATCCTGGTCAAACCGCGTCGAGATGGTCAGATCCAACTCGCCCGCGCGCAGAGCGTCCATCAGGAACGGGCTGCGGTCCACGCGGATCTCCAGCTTGACGCGGGGCGCCGAGCGCGCGATGTGCGTCAGCAATGTCGGCAGGATGGTGTCCGCCACGTCCAGCGGCGCACCCAGGCGCAAGTCGCCTTCCAGCGGGCCGTCTTGCAGGGCGCGCAGCGCTTCATCGTTGATGGCCAGCATATGGCGCGCATATTCCACCAGCCGCCGCCCATGCGATGACAGCACCTTGTTGCGGCCCTGCTTTTCAAACAAGGGCAGGCCGATCGTGGACTCCAGGCGCTGCATCTGCTGCGTGATGGCCGATTGCGTCTTGTGCAGCCGGTTGGCGGCCTCGGAAAACGTGTCGTGCTGGGCGATGGCGGTGAGGGTACGAAGCAGATCCAGATCGAGGTTGCGCATGGGATGCCTGAAGTATTAGCGATGCTAATGGAATGTTAAGGCAATTTAAATTGTTGGCGCAGCGACCCGGCGATACATTAAGTGCAATAACTCATGAAACAAGAGGGAAAGTCAACGTGAGCACTGCACATCCTCATCAGGCCGGCATCGAGGCCGCCATTGGAAATATTAAAAAAACTGTAGGAAATAAGGGGCTGAACCGCGACAGCCTCGCTGAAGTCCTGCAAGAGCTGGTCGGCCTGGCCGGACATACGGACTGGTGGAATGGTGAACGCTATGCGCCTCCCGAAGACGGCGAGCGCCAGGCCCGCTACCTGATCGCCGAAGACGACGACAAGAGCTATGCGCTGTACCTGAACGTCATGCGCCCGGGCAACAAGATCGTGCCGCACAACCACACCACCTGGGCCTGTATCGCGGCCGTGGAAGGCGTGGAATACAACTACGTCTATGACCGCCTGGATGATGGTTCCGTCCCGGGCGTGGGCCGTCTGGAAAAGACCGGCACCGTGGTCGTGGGGCCGGGCTCGGGCATCGCGCTGATGCCCGACGATATCCACGCGGTGGAAATCCAGGGTGACAGCGTCATCCGCCATTTGCACATGTACGGCCGCGCTCTGGAAACGCTGAACGAGCGCCTGGGTTTCGACCTGGAAGCGGGCACCTGCAAGGTCATGCCCATCGGCGTGAAAACGCGTCGCTGATCATGAAAAAGCCCTACCAGCCGGCAACGCGTCTGCTGCGCGCCGGGCGACCACATCACGGGTGGGTCAACACTCCCGTAACGCGCGCCAGCACCTACGTGTTCGACAGCGTCGCCGAGTGGCGCGACACGCGCGCGCGCCGCGAACAAGAGCGTCTGCCCTCCTATGGCGCGCGCGGCACCGATAGCACGCATGCGCTGGAGGACGCGCTGGTCGAACTGGAGCAGGGCCATCGCGCCGCGCTGTATCCCACCGGTCAGGCCGCCATCGCCATGGTGCTGCTGGCGTTCTTGCGCGCTGGCGATCATGTGTTGGTCACCGATGCGGTCTATGAACCCGTGCGCCGGTTTTGCGCCGAGCATCTGACCCGGCTGGGTATCGACTACACCTTCTACCGACCCGATGGCGTTGGCATCGAAGCGATGATGCGCCCCAATACGCGCATGATTTACGCCGAGGCGCCGGGCTCGCTGACGTACGAGATGCCGGACCTCCGCGACTTATCCACAGCTGCGCGAAAACACGATTGCTGGCTGGCTGTGGATAACACGTGGGCGTCGGGTTTGATATACAAACCGCTGACCTTGGGCGCCGATATTTCCGTGATGGCGGCCACCAAATATCTGGGCGGCCACGCCGATGTGATGATGGGCGCCGTGGTCACGAACTCACGCGCCTGGAGCACGCTGGAGCGCGCCAACATCGACTTCGGCCAGACGGTCGGCGCCGATGACGCGTTCCTGGTCTTGCGCGGCATGCGTTCGCTGCCGCTGCGCATGGCGCAACACGCCCGCAACGCGATGCAGGTTGCGACGTGGCTGCAAGCCCGCCCGGAAATCGCCCGCGTGCTGTGCCCCGCGCTGCCTGGTGACCCCTCGCACGCGATCTGGCGGCGCGATTGCACCGGCGCGAACGGCTTGCTGACCCTGGAACTGGACGGCGCGTTCAGCGCGGCCGACGCCGAGCGCCTGATCGACGCGCTGAACCTCTTCGGCATCGGCGCCTCGTGGGGCGGCTTTGAAAGCCTGGTCATCCCGGCAAAGCTCGACACACGCGCACTGCCGCAATCCACGCCACGGGGCGCCATGTTGCGCCTGCATATCGGCCTTGAAGACCCCGAAGATCTGATCGACGACCTTGAACAAGGACTGTCGGCCATGACCCAACATTCTCGCTCTCTCTGAATCCCATGATGCACCCGACCCCCGCTTCCCCTGTCGCCGATATCGACGCGCACACCCTCAAGCAATGGCTGCACGATGGCCACGAGATCGCGCTGCTGGACGTGCGCGAACATGGCCAGTATGGAGAGTCGCACTTGTTCTACGCGGCCCCGGTGCCTTATAGCCGTCTTGAGGTGGATATCGTGCGCCTGGCGCCTCGGCGCGATGCTCGCGTAGTGGTGTACGACAACGGCGGCGATGACGAGACGGCCGCCCGCGCCGGTCGCGCGCTGGCCAGCCTGGGCTACACGCAGGTGCACCGTCTGAAGGGCGGCATCGCGCAATGGCAACGCGACGGCTACGCCGCCTTTGCCGGCGTGAACGTGCCCAGCAAAACCTTTGGTGAACTGGCAGAAGAAGTTTTCCACACCCCACGTATCGGCGCGCAAGAACTGGCGGCGCGCCAGCAGCGCGGCGAAGACCTGATCGTGCTGGACGGCCGGCCATACGCCGAATACCAGAAGATGAGCATCCCCGGCGGCATCTGCTGCCCCAACGGAGAGCTGGCGCTGCGCGTGCACACGCTGGTCAAGGATCCGAAGACCACCATCGTGATCAACTGCGCCGGCCGCACGCGCAGCATCATCGGCGCGCAGACGCTGATCAACCTGGGCGTGCCCAATCCCGTCTATGCGCTGGAGAACGGCACGCAGGGCTGGTATCTGGAAGACCTGCAACTGGAACACGGCGCGCGCCGTCGCTATGAAGATGGTGTCGAGGCCGAAGCACTGCCGGCATTGGCCGAGCGCTCCGCGCAACTGGCCTTGCGCCACGGCGTGCCAATCGTCGACGCCACCACCGTGCAGCAATGGCTGCGCGACACCACGCGCACGACGTTCCTGTGCGACGTGCGCAGCGCCGAGGAATTCGCGCAGGGCTCGCTGCCTGGCGCGCAGCACGCGCCCGGCGGCCAGCTGGTGCAGGCGACGGACCAGTACCTGGCGGTGCGCGGCGCGCGCATCGTCGTGTTCGATGCAGAGGGCGTGCGTGCGCCCGTCACGGCCAGCTGGCTGCGTCAGATGGGTTGGGATGCCAGCGTGTTGAAAGAGGGCGCGCGCGCGATGTTGACGCCGGCCACGCCGCGCACGGACACGCCAGTCGTCCCGATGTTGTCCGACGCGCAACTGGCGGCCGCGTTGCAGGACGGTGCGCAAGCGATCGACATCCGTCCGGGCATGCGCTATCGCGCCGGGCATATCGCGGGGGCGCGCTGGTCTATCCGGCCGCGCCTTGACCGACTGGCGCTGGACCCCGCCCGCGCGGTCATCCTGCTGGCCGAGGACGCGGCGCTGGCCGCCTGGACCGCGCAGGACTTGCGGGCATCGGGCATCGTCGACATCAAGGTGAACACGGGCACGCCGGCCAGCTGGGCGGCGGCGGGCATCGCCCAGGAAGCCACCCCGAATGAGCCCGCCGACAGCGAGTGCATCGACTACCTGTTCTTCGTGCATGACCGCCACGACGGCAACAAGGCCGCGGCGCGGCAGTACCTGTCGTGGGAGACCAACCTGGTCAAGCAGATTGATGAACGTGAACTGGCGGGCTATCGCTTCGCCGTGCCCTGACGCGCCGACGTAAGGTCGCCCGCGACGGCACGCAGAGGCCGCGCGGCGCGAACAACACATCCAGATCGATCATTACGCCCCGGCGCTTGCCGCCGGGGTGCGGACGGTTCATGGCGAACCGAAATGAAGGGGACGGCCGAGTATCCGGCCGCCGACACAAGGGGAATACAGATGAAGCACCATGCATTGCACGTTCGCGCCACGGCCGCGTTGGCCGTCGCCGGTTTGATGTGGACGGCCACCGCGCCGGCCCAGGCGCAGGCGCTGAAGGCGCCGGCCGACTATCCCAAGCAGGCGATCACGGTGGTGTCGCCATTTCCGCCCGGGGGCGGCAACGACAACGTCGCTCGCCTGATTGCGCAGGAGCTGGGCGCCATCACGGGTCAGAGCGTCGTGGTCGAGAACCGCTCCGGCGCCGGAGGCAACGTGGGCACGGCGCAGGTGTCGCGCGCCAAACCCGACGGCTACACGCTGGTGATGTCGCAGACCAGTGTGATGGCGGTGAACCCGCGCCTGTACAAGAACGTGGGCTTTGACCCGGTCAAAGACTTCACGCCGATCTCGCAGATCACGTCCGCGCCGCTGGTGTTGGTGGCGCGCACGGAAAGCCCCTATAAGACGCTTGCCGACTATCTGGATGCCGCGCGCAAGCAGCCGGGCATCATCACCTACGCCACGCCGGGCAATGGCACGATGAGCCATCTGATGGGCGCGCTGGTATCCAAGAAGGCCGGCGTCAGCCTGGTGCACGTGCCTTATCGCGGCGCGGCGCCCGCCATCACCGATCTCATGGGCGGCACGGTCGACATGTTGATCACGTCGCCCGCCTCGGCCGAGCCGATGGTGGCCGCCGGCAAGCTGCGCATTCTGGCGTTGAGCCACGAAAACAGCATCGGCATATTCAAGGGCGCGCCAACGCTCAAACAAAGCGGACTGGATGGCATCACGGCGGACGACTGGTATGGCCTGTTCGCGCCGGCCGGCACGCCGCCCGAGCGCGTCGCCTATCTGGCCCAGGCCGTGGCGCAGGCGATGAAGTCGCCCAACGTGATCGCGAAAATCAATAGTGGCGGCAGCTGGCCCGTGGGCAGCCAACCGGATGCGTTCAAGACGCGCTTGCAGGAAGACACCGTGTACTGGGCCGACATGGTCAAGACGGCAGGCGTGTCGCTGGATTGACGCCTTTGTGCAGAGAAGAAAAAACAGGCGCTGCGGCGCCTGTTTTTTTGTGTCCGTCTGATTGCCCGCGTGGCAGATGCGGCCCCCGCAACCTAGGGAAAATACTGCACGCACAGGGCTGCAAATTCGCGGCAACGTGTCTAGACTCGGAAAAACCCTGAGAGCACGCCAGTGCGGTTTCCCTTGTCCCGCAAGCGGGGGCCGCGGCGTTTGCCCGCAGTCCAACGCAAGGCTTCAGCCACAAGGTGAACAAGCATGCATTCGCTAGGGGTAGCATCGGTGGAAGATGCGGAGCGGCTGGTCCAGGCCAGCGCGCTGTCGCATATCAAGGTGGGCCTGTCCGACGTCGACGGCGTCATGCTGGGCAAGTACCTGCGGCGCGACAAATTCCTGGGCGCTCTGCGTTCGGGTCTGGCATTTTGCGACGTGGTGCTGGGATGGGATCTAGACGACCAGCTCTACGACAACACCAAGTACACCGGCTGGCACACTGCCTACCCCGACGCGCAGATGCGCATCGTGCCGCAAACCGCGCGCCGGCTGCCGCTTGAACAAGGACCAAACGGCGAAGACATGCTGCTGTTCCTTGCGGAGTTCGAGGGGCAAGCCGCCGATATCTGCCCGCGGCGCCTGTTGCTCCGGACGCTGGACCGCGCGGCCGACATGGGATTCGAGGTCCACGCCGCGTTGGAATACGAGTTCTTCATGTTCCGCGAGACACCGCATTCGGTGCGCGCCAAGCATTACCGCAACATGGAAAACTGGACGCCGGGAAACTTCGGCTATTCCGTCCTGCGCAGTACGGTCGAAGGCGATTTCTACCGCAAGTTGCTGGACCTGTGCGAACGCATGGACATGCCCATCGAAGGACTGCACACCGAGACAGGGCCCGGCGTGCTGGAAGCCGCGCTGGCGGTTGACCTGGCCGAGCACGCGGCAGACAAGGCGTTTCTGTTCAAGACCTTCTGCAAAGCGCTCGCGCAGCAAAATGGCCTGATGGCGACGTTCATGGCCAAGTGGTCGCACGAACACCCCGGCCAGAGCGGACACATTCATTTGTCCTTGCGCGACCGCAAGAGCGGCCATTCGGCGTTCTACGACAAGTCGCAGCCGCACGGCATGAGCGCAACGCAGATTGCGTTCATGGCGGGCGTGCAGCGCTATCTGCCCGAATTCATGGTCTTGTATGCGCAAACCGTCAACAGTTATTCACGGCTGGTGCCGGGGTATTGGGCGCCGCTGGACGCCACCTGGGGCATGGAAAATCGCACGACCGCTTTGCGGTTGATTCCGGGCAGCGATAAATCGCAGCGGGTGGAGGTCCGGATCGGCTCGGCGGACGCCAATCCCTATCTGGCGCTGACCGCCGCGCTGGCCTCGGGGTTGTACGGCATCGAGCAGGGCCTGACGCCCGAGCCGATGGTGCAAGGCAACGCCTATACGCAGCAGTTTCCCGCCCATCTGCACCTGCCGACCACGTTGTGGGAAGCGGCGCAGCGGCTGCGCGCATCCGAGGCGGCGCGGCATCTTTTCGGCGACGCATTCGTCGAACACTACGCGGCGACGCGCGAATGGGAAGAACGGCAATTCCGGCGCCACGTCACGGACTGGGAGCTGGCCCGTTATTTCGAGATCATCTGATTCAGCAACCGCTTGCATAGGGCCACCATGACCGAGGAACTCATCACCATCAGTCCCATCGACGGGCGCGAGGTTGTGCGCCGCGCCTACGCCAGCGACGCGCAGATCGCCCGCGCGTTGGAACAGGCCCGGCGCGCGCAGCCGGCGTGGCAGGCGCTGGGCATCGCCGAGCGGGGGCGCATTGTGTCCCTGGCGGTGGATTGCTTTGTCGCGGCGCGCGAGGAGATTGCGCGCGCGATCACCATACAGATGGGCCGGCCCCTGCGGTACACGCCCGGCGAGGTGGCGGGCTTCGAATCCCGGGCGCGGCACATGATCGCGATTGCCGACGAAGCCCTGGCGCCGATCCGCGTGCCCGAGCAAGCGGGGTTCACTCGTTTCATCACGCGCGAACCCATTGGCGTCGCGCTGACCATCGCGCCGTGGAACTATCCGCTGCTGACGGCGGTGAACAGCATCGTGCCGGCGCTGATGGCGGGCAACACGGTCATCCTGAAACACTCCGACCAGACCCCGCTTTGCGCCGAGTTGATAGAAAGAGCGTTTCGCGACGCCGGCGCGCCCGTCGGCGTCTTCCAGTATCTGCACGCCAACCACGACACCGTACAGCGCCTGATCCGCGCGCCGGAGATCGGCTATGTCTCGTTCACCGGCTCGGTGCGCGGGGGACGCATCGTCGAGGAAAGCGCGGCGGGGCGGTTCATCGGTGTGGGCCTGGAGCTGGGGGGCAACGACCCGGCCTATGTCCGCGAGGATGCGAAGCTGGACCATGCGGTGGAATCGCTCGTCGATGGCGCGTTCTTCAATTCGGGGCAATCCTGCTGCGGGATCCAGCGCATTTACGTTGCGCGCGCGCACTTCGACGAATTCGTCGAACGCGCCGTCGCGTTGACGCATGACTATGTCCTGGGTAATCCGCTGCATGCCGACACCACGCTGGGACCGGTGGTGCGTACGCGCGCCGCAGCCGAAATCCGTGGCGTGATCGACGAGGCGATATCGGCGGGCGCACAAAACATGATTGATCCCTCGCGTTTCGATAAAGCGAGTGAAAGCTCGTGTTATGTCGCACCCGCTATCCTGACGCGAGTAAACCATCGCATGCGTGTCATGAACGAAGAGTGCTTCGGTCCGGTCGTGGGCATCATGCCGGTCGACGGCGACGATGACGCGGTGGCGTTGATGAACGACAGCCCCTACGGACTGACCGCGGCAGTCTATACGCAGGACCAGGACGCCGCGCTGGCGCTGGGCAGGCGGGTTCAGACCGGTACGTTCTTCATGAATCGTTGTGACTACCTGGACCCGGCCCTGGCCTGGACTGGTGTGAAGAATACGGGGCGGGGCGTGTCGCTGTCGGTGGTCGGCTACGAGCAGCTTACCCAGGCCAAATCTTTCCATCTGCGTAGCGTTTGAACCGACGTTCATCAGGAATCAAATCATGACCGTGCCCAGCGTCAATTGGAATTACCCCACCGCGATCAAGGCCGGACCTGGCCGTATCAAGGAGCTGCCCGAATGGTGCCGCGAGCTGGGGATGAGCCGTCCGCTTCTTGTCACCGATCCTGGCCTGGCGGCGCTGCCCATGGTGACCGAGGCCGTGCGCGCCTGCAGTCAGGCGGGGCTGGCGTGCAAGGTCTTTCATCAGATCAAGGGCAATCCCACGGGCCGCAACGTAGAGGACGGCGTCGCGGCCTATCTGCAAGGCGGCCATGATGGCGTCATCGCGTTCGGGGGCGGGTCGGCATTGGATGCGGCCAAGGCAATTGCGTTGATGGTGGGGCAGGACCGGCCCTTGTGGGACTTCGAGGACGTCGGCGACAACTACCTGCGCGTGAACGTAGCCGGCATGGCGCCTGTCGTGGCAGTGCCCACGACGGCGGGAACGGGTTCAGAGGTAGGCCGCGCGTCGGTCATTACCGATGAGGCGGCGCAGATCAAACGCATCATCTTCCACGCACGCATGCTGCCCGCCATCGTGATTCTGGACGCTGAATTGACGGTCGGTTTGCCACCGCACATCACCGCCGCCACCGGTATGGATGCGCTGTCGCACAACCTTGAGGCGTATTGCTCGCCGTTCTTTCACCCGATGGCGGCTGGGATCGCGCTTGAAGGCATGCGCATCATCAAGGAATACCTGCCGCAGGCCGTGGCGGACGGAACGGACCTGCAAGCGCGCCAACAGATGCTGGTGGCGTCCACAATGGGCGCCACGGCTTTCCAACGCGGGCTGGGCGCGATGCACGCGCTGGCGCATCCGCTGGGCGCACTTTACGACGCTCATCACGGCATGCTCAACGCGATCCTGATGCCGTACGTGCTCAAAGCCAACCAACATGCGGTGGCGCCCCGCTTGCAGGCACTGGCGCGCTACCTGGACCTGCCGGATTCGGGGCCAGGTGCGGTGCTGGACTGGGTGCTGCGGCTGCGCGAGGCGGTGGGAATTCCCCATACGCTTGCCGAAATCGGTATCGACGAGGCGCAAGCCGAGCGGGTAGGGCGCATGGCCAGCGTCGATCCGTCAGGGGGAACCAACCCGGTGAATTTCACGGCGGACGACTATTCGCAACTTTTGCGTGCATCAATTCGCGGAAACCTGTAAGCTTCGCCCCCTCTGCGCAGAAACGCGAGTGGCCGAACAAAAGATTTGAATATTTTCATCCGAAACGTTTGACACCGGATTCGAAAGTGTTCATAATCTCAAGTTCTCCGCTGGAGGGGTGCCCGAGTGGTTAAAGGGGGCAGACTGTAAATCTGTTGGCCTTGCGCCTACATTGGTTCGAATCCAATCTCCTCCACCAGAGACCCAACTCTAAATCCAGGCGATGTCTGCCTGGATTTTAAAATTAGGCCTAGGGAACTGGGCGGCCTTCGCAAAGAAGGTTGTAAGGTTCCCCAGGCCTTGATTTTGAGGGTTTGGGAAATGAGATGGTGAATGGGTATGCCGCGGGTGTAGCTCAATGGTAGAGCAGAAGCCTTCCAAGCTTACGACGAGGGTTCGATTCCCTTCACCCGCTCCAAGATTTTTAAATGCCCATGTGGCTCAGTGGTAGAGCACTCCCTTGGTAAGGGAGAGGTCGCGCGTTCGATCCGCGCCATGGGCACCACAAATTTCCAAGTTCTTTTCTTCAGTCTGAAGCGCAATCCAGGTCAGGAGTCAGCCATGGCAAAAGGCAAGTTTGAACGTACCAAGCCGCACGTGAACGTGGGTACGATTGGTCACGTTGACCACGGCAAAACGACGTTGACGGCAGCTATCACGACCGTTCTGTCGAACAAGTTCGGTGGCGAAGCCAAGGGCTACGACCAGATCGATGCGACTCCTGAAGAAAAGGCTCGCGGCATCACGATCAACACCGCTCACGTCGAGTACGAAACCGAAGCGCGTCACTACGCTCACGTTGACTGCCCGGGCCACGCTGACTATGTGAAGAACATGATCACGGGCGCGGCGCAAATGGACGGT
>NZ_BCTK01000013.1 GCF_001571245.1 Achromobacter piechaudii NBRC 102461
GTGGTTTCCAAATTGCTCCGCTTTTATGGCGTAGTGGTTCCGGTTTGACCGCAATCGATAATAGACAATTGAATAACCCCCTCGCAGCTGGCGCCGCGAGGGGGTTTTGTTTTATTCGAAACCCGAGATTGCCTTTATGGCAATTGGCGGCGTAGCGCTTCGAAAAACAGTTCGGATTGCAGCCGCTCGCTTTGAACCTGCTCTGCGACTTTGGCGGCGATCGTCGCATCTACAGGTTTGAGCGGCCGGCCCGTGGATTGGGCAAGGACCTGCGCGGTACAGGCACGTTCCAGGAAAAACAGGTCATCGTAGGCGTAGTCGAGGCGCTCGCCGCACACGACCACGCCATGATTTCCGAGGAAAACGATGTCAGCGCCTTGCATCGCATGCGCGATACGCTCGCCTTCCGAGACGTCCAGCGCCAAGCCGTTGTAGTTTTCGTCGATGGCCAGGCGTCCGTGGAATCGCATGGCGTTCTGCGACAGCGTCGTGTCCAGGCCGCGATCGGAAGTCAGGGTGAGCGCGGTGGCATACGGCATATGGGTATGAAGAACGCAGGACTTGCCCGCGATGCGGTGGATGGCGGCATGGATGAACATTGCGGTGGGTTCCACCGCATGTCGTCCGGCCAGTTTGTTGCCTTGCGCATCGATCAGCACGATGTCGTCGGCTTGAACCTCATTCCACATCAGCCCCCGGGGATTCAGCAGGAAGTGGTCAGGGTCGCCCGGCAGCGCGACGCTGAAGTGATTGCAAACGCCTTCTCCCAATCCGTGCGCGGCGGCCGCGCGCAAAGCCAGGGCCAAGTCGGCGCGAAGCGCTGCTACGGGTTCTGCGTGAAAGAGTGCGTCTGCAAAATGAGGTTCTTGATTCATGTCTGCCTTCGGGTTGAGGGGAGGATCGAATGCGTGAGCCGCTACGTGTCAGACCGCCGCCTTACATCCAGCCCGCAGCACGGAATAAATCCGGGACGCGGTCCAATGTCGGTACGGTAGCGTCCGGACGGTAGTCAGGCAATAGCTGCCGGCCCGTACCACGATCAATCCACACGCATCGAAAGCCGATGTCGCGCGCTGCGGCGTGGTCCAGATGCGGGCTGGCGCAAATATGTACGACCTCGTCGGGCGTGACGCCAAGGCTATCGTGAGCGTGCGCGAAGATCTTGCGCGCAGGCTTATAAGCACCCGCCGCTTCTGCCGTGATCACACGGTCGACATGACCGCCCAGTTGGGCGACGTTGCCGGCGATGATTCCGTCGTCGGTGTTCGAGATGATGCAAAGCCGGAAGCCCGCCTGTTTCAGGGCGGCCAGGGTGTCGACCACTTCGGGAAAAGGCGGCATGACCGAAATGCTATTTATTAATACGTCGGCATCCACAGGCCGGTAGGGTAAAGACAGATCCTGCATCGTCAAGCGCAACGACTCGCGCGAGATATCGGCAAAGTTGCGATGGGGCGGCGTGCGTTCCAGCCTATGTTCGTGCTGGTCGTAGACACGCAGAAATTCTGTCGGCGTGGGATGGTGAGTCGCTTGCTCTTGCGGGGTGTTGGCAAGAATACGGGTGACGGCAGCGTGCAGGCCCTCGTCCCATTGGATCAGCGTGCCGTAGCAGTCGAAGGTGAGCCACTCTGGGCGGGGCAGTGATGTCAGCGGCATGGCAGAACCTTATCGAAAGTGTTCGGAAGCAATCAGCGTAGAGCCTGGGCAGGGAAGTCGTAAAATTAATAATGAAACTCCCCTCAGTTGTAAAACGAATGAGAACGCCGCCATGCTTGATCTAGAGCTACTGCGCACGCTGGTCTGTGTTGCCGACGAAGGCAGCTTCACGCGCGCGGCCAGCCGCGTGCATCGGACTCAATCCACGGTCAGCCAGCAAATACGGAAATTGGAGCAGACAGTGGGAAAGCCCCTGCTGCTGCGGGACCGGGCGGGCGGCAATGTGTCCGCGACCGAAGAGGGCGACCTGATGCTGGCCTATGCCCGCCGTCTGCTCGCCATTGCCGACGAGGCCGAGCATGCGTTGATGGCGCCGCGCGCGGCGCGCGTCGTTCGCCTGGGCATTCCCGAGGACTTCGATGTGGCGCGGCTGACTTTGCTGCTGGCGCGATTTGCGGCTGATCATCCCGACGTTCGCCTGGAAACGGCCAGTGGCATGAGCACCGAGTTACGTAGCCGACTGTCTTCCGATGAATTGGATCTGGCGCTGATCAAGCGGGAACCGGGTGACGGCCCGTGTTTGGCTGCGTGGCCAGAGCGCCTGGCCTGGGTCAGCGCCAAAGGACAGGATGCGCCGAAAGCGCCCGTTCCGCTGGTGATGTTTCCGCACGGCTGCATCTACCGCAAGCGCATGATTTACGCGTTGGAGAGCGCCGGTCGCCCTTGGTATGTGGCGTACCACAGCCATAGTCTGGCGGGGGTGCAGGCGGCCGTCGCCGCAGGCTTGGGCGTGAGCCTGTTACCCGCGTTCGCCACACTTGAGGCGCACGCGGTGCTGGGTGCCGAAGACGGCTTTGAGCCGGCGCCATCGACCGAGCTGGCGATTGTCAGCAGCCGGTGCTTGCCCGGCAGCATCGAGCAACCGCTGGTGTCGGCGTTAAGGCAGGCGGTCGAGGCCGACACGCAAACGCCCGCGTTCGGATGAACATGAGCGGCGCTGCGTTCAGCTTACGTCGCCGTCCACATAGAACCACTGCCCACCTTCCCGGACGAAGCGGCTGACTTCGTGCAGGCGATGCGCGCGGCCGGCCTGACGGCTGCGAGCAACGAATTCGACGGTAGCGTGGTTGGCATCCTGATCCCGCGCCTGCTTGATGGACAAGCCCAGCCATTTCAGATCGGGTGGGTTCGGCTCCAACGCTGCTGGCCGCGTCGTGGGATGCCAACTGGCCAACAGGTAGGGCAGTTTGTCGAGCACGAATGCGCTGTAGCGCGAGCGCATAAGCGCTTCGGCGGTAGGAGCTTGCATGGCGAGCGGCCCTTCATGCCAGCGCGCACAGCAACGCTCGTAGGTCGCGCCGCCACAAGGACAAGGCGTGGCGGAGGAAGCAGATTTCTTGGTCACGGGTAGCGAGGCGCGTCAGGCACGCAGGTCGTTGTATTCGGGGTGGCGGCGCATGTAGACCTCGGCATACGAGCACACGGGACGCACTTTCCAGCCATTGGCGCGCGCCGTGTCCAGCGCGGTTTTGGTGAGCTCGGCCGCAATGCCACGTCCACCGACCTGGCTCGGAACGCCTGTGTGCACGATGGACATCGTATTGCCTTGCAGTTGGTAGTCCAGTACGCATTGCACACCGTCAACGGTGGCGGTGAATCGGGATTGCGCGAGGTCTTGCGTGACGACAGTCATTCGAAGGCTCCTTGGAGTGGCCGGGACGCAGGGCCGGCGTAGAACTCAATAGATTAACGCGGGGACGCGGGAGACCGCAGGTGGCCCCACGGGATTACCGGTGCAGCACCTTGATCAGCGCGGTGAGCTGGGCGTCGCGCGCGTGCACGATATCAGCGATGCTGCGCTGCCCGGCTTCGGCAGCGACGCCTTCGATCAGCTTGCGTTGCAGCTCCTCGGTCATTTCGGGCGCGCCCAGATCGTCCCACCACGTCTGCACCGGGCCCAGCAAGTGGTCCATGAAGTTCGCCAGGCCGCCTGCGCCACCCCCCAGGTTGAACGTCATGTGCGGTCCGAACAAGGCCCAGCGCAGGCCAGGCCCCTGCGAGACCGCCGCATCGATGTCCGCGACACTGGCGACATTTTCGGCGGCAAGATGGATGGCTTCGCGCCAGAGCGCCGCTTGCAGGCGGTTGGCGATATGGCCCGGCACTTCTTTGTTCAGACGGATTGGGTACTTGCCGATCGCCTTGTAGAACGCGATGCTCTGGTCGATAACCTCGGACGACGTCTTGTCCCCACCCACTACTTCCACCAGCGGGATCAGATGCGGCGGGTTAAAGGGGTGGCCGATGACAAAGCGCTCGGGATGCTGGCAGCGCGCTTGCAGACGGCTCATGATCAGTCCCGACGAACTGGACGCCACGATCACGTGAGCAGGCAAGAGGGCGTCCATCCTGGCGAACAGATCGATCTTGAAATCTTCGCGTTCCGGCGCGTTTTCCTGCACGAAGTCTGCGTCGACCAGCGCGCGGGCCAGATCGGGCTCGAATACTAGGGCCTCGAACGACGCGCCCTTGGCGACGCGTCCCAATTCCTTCAGTACTGGCCAGGCGGCTTGCACGCGTGCGCGCGTTTGGGCTTCGGCATCGGGAGCCGGGTCGCTGACCACGACGCTCAGGCCATGTGCAAGGAACAGTGCCGCCCAACTGGCGCCGATGGTGCCGGCGCCGACGATGGCGACACGGCGGATGGATGGCGCGGGCGTGGCAGTGCGAGACATACGGATCTCCCTAGGGGTGGAATCCGCCATATTGTGATGCAAAGGCTGCGCCCGTGCTTGCCCTGCGGATCAGGCGTTGGGCGTGCGTCGAAGGTGACGCCAGACCAGCGCAACCGCCGTCGCGTAGCTCGCGGCGATCACGCAATAGGCCACGGGCAGCGCGCTGTTCCAGTCGGGCAGGGCATGCATGATGGTGCCCATCAAGGCCACACCCACCAACGCACCGGACTGGCGGTTGGTGTTCAACGCCGCCGCCGCACTGTTGGCGTGGCGCTTGCCCGAGACCTGCATCACGATGCTGGTCATGGCGGGCACGGCAATACCCACGCCCAGGTTTCCCAGCGCCACCAGCAAAGCAAACGGCCAGTAGGCGATCGTGGGCGTGAACGCCACAATGCCGACCGCGCTCATGATGGCGGCCAACGACATGCCTCCCAACAGCGCTGCCGATACGTTCCAGCGCGCGGAGACGCGGCCGGAAATCATGTTGCCGATCGAGAACACCGCCAGCATCGGGACCAGTTGGATACCGGTCTGGAGCGCATCGGCCCCTCTTGCGTGTTGCAGGAACAAACTGAGCAGGAAGAGCTGGCCGTAAGAGGCCAGATTGATCAGAAAGCCCACGCCGTTGGCCGCGGCAAAATGCGGCGTCTTGAACAGGGCTCGCGGCAGGATGGGTTCGGCGTGGCGGCGTTCGCGTCGCACCAGCAGCACGACGGCCAGCGCACACAGCGCGGCGGCGCCCGCAATGCGGGGCGAAGTCCAGCCGTAGGCGTTGCCTTGTATCAGCACGAAGCACAGCGAAGACAGCGCGATCACGCCCAGGACATGGCTGATGGGATTGAGCGCGCGCGGACGGCGTGGTGCGGCCAGGATGCGGCGACGGGCAAGCCAAAGGCCGGCGACCCCCAGCGGCAGGTTGATGAGGAAAATGCCGCGCCAGCCGAACTGATGGATCAACACGCCGCCCAGCAATGGGCCGGCGGCGCCCGCCACCGCCACGATGGCTGACCAGGCAGCCAGCATGCGGTTGCGCACGTTTTCGTCGTCATAGGCGTGCGTCAGCAGGCTGAGCGAACTGGGCATGAATAACGCGGCGCCCAGGCCCTGCAACATGCGGGAAGCGATCAGCGTGTTGGCGTCAGGCGCCAATCCGCAGAGCAGCGAGGCCAGCGTAAACACGGCCAGGCCGGCCAGATAGATCGTCTTTGCGCCGTAGCGGTCCGCGAGCGCTCCCGCCACCAGCAGCAAGGCGGCGAAGGTCAGCGTGTAGCCGTCCACGATCCACACCAGATCGGTCAGCGGCACGACGAATTGCAAGGCAATGCTGGGCAGGGCGACGTTGACCACCGTCACGTCCAGCATCGCCATCACGAACCCGATGGCCAGCGTGACAAGCGGCAGCCAGCCGGTGGTGGGCTTGGCGGCGAGAGGGGGCAAAGGCGTGGTTCGGCAGGCGGTGTTCATGGCAGCAGTCGCGGAAGTTCGAGGCGCAAGCTTAGAAGTTTTCCGAAATGCAAAAAAGCCGAATTACTGCTTTATAGTGATGCAAAAATGCATTGGTGGGGACCTGACCCCCGGGGACGGCGCTATGGATTGGGACAATGCCAGGATCTTCCTGGCGATTTATCGTGTGGGTACGCTGCGCGGCGCGGCGGCCTTGTTGCAGATCGACCAGGCAACGGCGGGCCGACGCCTGGCGGCGCTGGAGTCATCACTGGACGCGCGGCTGTTCTTGCGCACGCCGGGCGGTTACGTGCCCACGCCCGCTGGCGAACTGGCCTTCGCGGCAGCAGAGCGCATGGAGCAGGCGGCCGACCAGTTGCAGCGCCAGATGCAGGGGCTGGATCACCGCCTGTCGGGCGTGGTGCGCGTAGCGGCTTCCGAAACCGTCGCCAGCTATTTCGTCATGGAGGCAGTGCGGCGCGTGCAGGCCCAGCACCCGGACATACGCGTGGTGCTGTCGGCATCGATCCAGATCAGCAACCTGACGCGGCGCGAGGCGGATCTGGCCATCCGCAACCTTAAGCCCGACAACCCCGACCTGATCCAGCGCCATCTGGCGCGCAAAGAAGTGGGGCTGTATGCGTCGCGCGGCTACCTTGCCGCGCATGGCGAACCCCGCCCCGGCACGGCCTTCGCCGGGCATACCTTGGTGACATACCAACAGGCCGTGCTGCCGGGGTGGTCCGACACGTTCTGCGGGGAACCGACGGGCAACGGTCGGATCGCCATCGAGCTGAACTCCGGCATGATGATTCTGGCCGCCGTGGCGGCGGGCCTGGGGATCGGCGAACTGCCCACGCACATGGCGCCCGATTACTCCGACCTGGTGCGTATCTGGCCCGGTCGGGCTGAACCGTACGATCTCTGGCTGGTCATGCATGGCGATCTGAACCGCACCGCGCGCGTGCGGGCCGTGGCCGACGCGATCGTCGAGGTGTTCGAAGAAGATAAATAGCCGCGCCCTTGCGGTAAGCCGTGGCTTGTGGACGAGCGCGACTGGCGCTAATGTGTGCTGCTCCGCTGGAAAACCACGATTCAGGAGCAACGTGTGTCCGATCTTTGGCGTTTGTCCGCAGTTGAGCTTGCCTCTCGTATCCGACAGCGTGAAGTGACCGCTGTCCAGGCCGCGCAAAGCGCTTTGGACCGGCTTGATGCCGTCAATCCGGCGCTGAACGCAGTCATCGATCATCGTCCTGAAGACGTCCTGGCTCGCGCGCGCGACGTGGATGCCCAGCTTGCGCGCGGAGAAAATCCCGGCTTGCTGGCGGGTGTGCCCGTAACGGTCAAGGTCAACGTCGACCAGGCGGGCTACGCCACGACCAACGGGGTCAGCCTGCAAAAGGACCTGATCGCAACGGACAACAACCCGGTCGTCGATAACCTGCTGCGCGCGGGCGCGGTCATCCTCGGCCGCACCAACACGCCGGCATTTTCGCTGCGCTGGTTCACGGGCAATCGCCTGCATGGCGATACCCGCAATCCCCGCAACGCGGCCCTGACGCCGGGTGGGTCGTCGGGCGGTGCGGCGTCGGCGGTGGCGGCCGGTATCGGGCATCTGGCGCATGGCACCGATATCGCCGGTTCCATTCGCTATCCCGCCTACGCGTGTGGCGTGCACGGCTTGCGGCCATCGCTGGGGCGCGTGCCTGCCTATAACGCAGCGCTGCCCGAACGCTCCATTGGCGGGCAGCTCACGGCGGTGTCCGGGCCGCTGGGGCGCACCATCGCCG
The DNA here is from genome assembly GCF_001571245.1 of Achromobacter piechaudii NBRC 102461. Taxonomy (GTDB): domain Bacteria; phylum Pseudomonadota; class Gammaproteobacteria; order Burkholderiales; family Burkholderiaceae_B; genus Achromobacter; species Achromobacter piechaudii. The sequence continues at coordinate 7,628 of NZ_BCTK01000013.1, forward strand.
ACGTGCGCTTGGGGCTGGCGGTGATGGCGGCGCGCGATCCCCGCGATCCGTGGTGGGTGCCCGCGCCGCTGGTGGGGCCCGACGTGCCCCGCCGCGCCGCGCTGTGCGTGAACCCGGATGGCATGGACACGCAACCGGCTGTCGTCAAGGCGTTGCAGGAAGCCGCGCGGCGACTTAGCGACGCGGGCTGGACGGTCGATACGCTCGATGCCGTGCCGCCCATGCAAGAGGCGGCAGATTTGCAGATTCGGATGTGGATGGCCGATGGCTATGAGGCCATGGTGGCGGCAGCTGAAAAAGAAGGCGATCCCGGCGCCCTCGTGGCGTTGCGTGGTCAGCGCGACAAGGCGGCCGATGCGAATCTCAGTAATTTTTCCGCGGTCCTGACACGTCGGGCAACGCTGACCCGCATGTGGGAAGTGTTCCTGGCCGACTACCCGATCCTGCTGCTCCCGGTATCGGCTGAATTGCCGTTTCCCGACAAGCTGGATCTTCAAGGCGATGCCGCTTACGCGCGCGTGTGGCGCGCGCAGATGACGCAGATTGGGGTGCCGTTCATGGGTTTGCCGGGCCTGTCCGTCGCAATGGGCCACGCCATGAGCAGCGTCGGCCAAAGCCCCGTGGGCGTGCAGATCGTAGCAGGCCGATACCGCGAAGACTTATGCCTGGCCGCTGGTGAAATCATTGAAGCGGCGGGTGACGCTATCGCGATTGCCGAGCCGGACTGAGTCCCGGCCGGAGACTGGGCTTGAGCCTGGGTCTGGGCCCGGCCTGGGCGTGGGCCTGGGCCTGGGCCTGAGTCCCGAGCCTGGGCCTGGGCCTGGGCCGGAGCCCAGGTCCGAACTCGGACCGAGCTGATCCGGCGCGGGGCCGAAGCTATCCCGGAATTGATCCGAAATTGGTCCAAGGCTGGCCTCAGGCAGGTCCGCTGCACCTCACTTCCATCCGTAGCGCTATGACGGATGGCGGCCGGGTTGCCGCGCAGAAAAACAGGCTTCGCTTAACTTCCGAAGCGTACGCGTAGCACGCCCAGATCGCCGTAGATCAGTTCGATGTCCTGATGGGCGGGCACGTCCAGGAATCCGGCGTAAGAACCGGTGATGACGTGCTGGCCGGCATGCAGTCCAAGCCCTTGTTCGCGCAGGAAATTCGCCAGCCAGTACAGGCCGGCCTTCGGGCGCTCGTTGGGATGAAAGCCAGGATGTTGCTCGACTTCGCGGCCGGCGATGGACAAGGTCAACGTCATGTTGGTGGGCGCCGCGTCGGGGCTCGCAATGCGCGGCCCTAGGACCAGTCCTTCGTTGAACATATGATCGGCAAGCAGTTCGGGCAGGCTCGCATGTTCAGGAGACGCGTACCGGCAGCCCAGTATTTCCAGCGCCAGGCGGGCACTGCCCACGGCGGCGTCAACTTCGGCTTCGGTGTAAGGCGTATCGCGCGCGGGCAGGTCGTGGGCAAGCTCGAACGCAATTTCAGGTTCTACCCGCACGATTTCAGGGCGCGTGGCGACAGGGCCTGCCTCGGCATACGCCGTGCCGGATGCGTAGATCGGCGCCACGACGGTCTTCTCGGGCGAGGGCAGCGCGCTCTTCCAGGCGGCGATGCCATCCTGGTGCATTTCCTGCAAGAGCTGCGCAGTGCGTTGCTGGACCGCGAACGCCTGCGCCATGGATTGGGGGCGGCAGTCCGCGGGCAGGCGCGGCCCGGCTACGCCGCTTTCGCGCGCGGCGATCAGCGTGCGAGCGGCGTCCAGGCTGCCGGGATAGTCTTCGATTCGGATCTGCATGAGGTCAGGTTCCCAGGTACAACATCACCCACAGGACGATCATTGCAATCAGTCCCACCCAGCACGAACCCCAGAAACCCACGATCGGCCATTTCAGCGAGAGCGGCGTCTTCTTCGGGTCGACATGACCCAACAGGTCGTTCGCATTGCCGATCAGCCAGAACCGCGTGCCAGGAAACATCAGGCGGAAAAAATAATCCAGCATGATGGCCGCCTGGACTGCCAGCGGGTACTGCTTCCACGGACGATGTTGCAAATAAGGGTGCTTGAACGCAGCGTTGATTTCTTTGGTTTTCAAGAAAAACAGGACGATGCCGCTCAGTGTGCAGGTGATGAAGCAAAGCACGAAAAGGCTGAAGGCCATGGCCATGACAGGTGAATGCATGGGGGATCTCAAGATTGCGCGGCGTGCCGCATTGAATGAAAAAAAAGCAGAACCAATTGGGCCGAACCGGGCGGGTGAGGCTTGATGCGTAGCGCCGGCAAGATCAGCACTGGAGGGTGCTACCGGCAAGCAGTCAGTGATAGGCAGTAACCGGCGAGCACAACTTCGCAAACCGCACCTGGCACGCCCCAACTGGCAAACTGCCTCCCGCAAGTAACGCTTGATGAGCAACCTGCAAGGCCACCCTTCACCAGCACCTCTGACTGCAACGGCTGAAGACCATACCTGAAAAGCAGCATCGCAATGCGGCGTCTTCCAAGCAGAACCTGCGACACGGAAACAGCCAACCCAGAACAAAATTCCGCCCGTATTGTAGAAGGCTTGGCGCTGCCGCGTGTTCAGGGCTGCGTCAGCGATGGCGGGCGGGTCGAGCCACCATCGCTTGAAGCCTTCAGCCTCGGACCTGCCCCTCGCCGTTCAGCACCCACTTCAACGTCGTCAAGCCTTCCAATCCGACAGGACCGCGCGCGTGCAATCGGTTCGTGGAAATGCCGATTTCCGCACCCAGCCCATATTCAAAGCCGTCGGCAAAGCAGGTCGGCAGGTTGACGTAGACCGAGCTGGAATCCACTTCGCGTTGGAAGCGTTGCGCGGCGGACAGATCTTCCGTGACGATGGCGTCGGTGTGGCCCGAGCCCCAGCGCGCGATATGCTCGATCGCGTCGTCCAGCGTGTCGACGATACGAATCGCCAGGATCGGCCCCAGGTATTCGGTGCCCCAGTCTTCTTCGGTGGCGGCAGTGATATGCGGCAGCAAGGCCAGCGTGCGCGGGCAGCCACGCAGCTCGACACCATGCTCGATAAAGGCCGCGGCCAGCGAGGGCAGGATGGACACTGCGGCCACCGCGTCGACCAGCAATGTTTCCATCGCGCCGCAAATGCCGTAGCGGTAGGTCTTGGCATTGAAGGCGATGGTGTGTGCCTTGTCCGGGTCGGCCGCCGCATCGATATAGATGTGGCAGTTGCCGTCCAGGTGTTTGATGAGCGGCACGCGGGCTTCCTGCGACAAGCGCGCGATCAGGCCCTTGCCGCCGCGCGGCACGATGACGTCGATGTGCTCGGTCATGGTGATCAGTTTGCCCACGGCGGCGCGGTCCGCGGTGGCCACGACCTGGACGGCGTCGGGCGGAAGGCCGGCCTCGGCCAAGCCCGTCTGGACCACGCGGCCCAGCGCGATATTGGAATGCAGCGCTTCGCTGCCGCCGCGCAGGATGGCAGCGTTGCCAGATTTCAGGCACAGGGCGGCCGCGTCGATGGTGACGTTCGGACGCGACTCATAAATGATCCCGATGACGCCGAGCGGCACCCGCATCTGCGCCACGCGCATGCCGTTCGGGCGCACGGTGGTGGCGGTGATGCTGCCGATGGGATCGGGCAGGGCGGCAATCTGGCGCAAGCCTTCGGCCATATGGGCCAGAGTCTTGTCGGACAGCGTCAGGCGATCCAGCAGCGCCGGTTCCAGACCGTTGGCGCGGGCGGCGGACACGTCTTTTTCGTTGGCGGCTTTGAGTTCGTCGTGGCTGGCGGCCAGGGCGTCGGCCATAGCCAGCAAGGCCTTGTTCTTGGCGGCGCTGTTGGCGCGCATCATTGCGCGCGAGGCGCGACGGGCGTTTTCGCCCAAGGTCAGCATGGCGTGTTCGATGGAGGACGAGGACATGGCAGTGTCAATCATGGGATGGGGCGGCGCAGGCGCCGTCTGAGGATTCAGTTTATATCCGGCGCCCATGGCTGGTGCGCGGCGCGATGGCCAGGAACGAGCGGCGGGATCGGGGGCGAGGCAAAGAGCGGGTCAGGGCGAAGGCGGCGGCATTGCCGCCTTCACGGTCGTCCGCCGGCGGCGGCCACGCGCAGGGCCAGCCGGGTCATTTCTTCCCACGGATCGGAGAGCCGTCCGGCGACCGATAAGCCCTTGATCAGACGATCGACGTCGTGGGCGTGTTGCACAGCGACAGGCCAGACGGCGGGCTGCACACGGTTCAGCGCCTGCAACGCCAGGCGTTCGTGCGCGCCGAAGATACGCAGGCGGCGCATCAGCCCATTGGCGTCCTGACCCAGCGCACGCGCTTCGGCGATGCGGGCAAGCAGACGGATTTCTTCCCCGACCGCCCACAACACCAGCGGCAGCGCCTCGCCTTCGGCGCGCAGACCGTCGATCATGCGGATCGTGCGGGCGATGTCGCCTGCCAGCATGGCGTCGCGCAGGCCGAAAACGTCGTAACGGGCCACGTTCAGCACCGCCCGTTCGACGTCCTCAGCAGCCAGTTGGCCTTCGGGATACAGCAGACCCAATTTCTGGATCTCCTGGTGCGCGGCCAGCAGGTTGCCTTCGACCTTGTCCGCCATCCATTGCAGGGTGGCGGCGTCGGCGCGCTGGTTCTGGCGGGCCAGCCGCATGCCGACCCAGGCGGGCAGGCGGCCCCGTTCGATGTTGGCGATGTCGACCATCACGCCGCCTCGGGCAAGCGCTTGCACCCAGCGGCTCTCGCGCGTGGCCTTGTCCAGCCGAGGCAGCGCGATAAGGATCAGCGTGTCGGCATCTGGCTGCTTTTCGGCCTGCTCGGCCAGCTTGGTCAGGGTGTCGGCACCGGATTTTCCTGGCTTGCCCGTGGGGATCTTGATTTCAAGGATGCGGCGGTCGCCGAACAGCGACACGCTTTGGGTCGCGGCGGTGACGGCGCTCCAGTCGCTGCGAGCGTCCATTACCATCGAGAGCCGGTCGGTGTAGCCGGCGTTGCGCGCCGAGGCGCGCAACGTGTCGACAGCTTCGGTCACCAGCAAAGGCTCGTCGCCGGACACCGTATACAGCGGCGCAAGCCGGTTGCCCGGGCGTTGCAGATGTTCCGCCAGACGATCCGCGTCCAAAGGCTGTGCCATGGGCTAGCGCAGGATCGCCGGGTCGGTGGTGGACGGCGTCTTCCACGGCGCGGGCGTGCTCTTGGGCTGCGGCGCGGTCGGGTCGTACAGCGGGATTTCGCCGTTGTCTCCGCGTTGCTCGGCTTCCTCGAAGGCACGGCGCACGTCCGGGGCGGTCATGCGGCGCAGCAGGCGGGACACCAGGTCGCGCTGCATGGCCTTGTACAGCGTGTCGATCTGGCCCTGCTTGGCCTGCACGACCTGGTCGTCATACGGCATTTCGCGGTAGATGGACAGGGTCGTATCCGGGATCAGCGCCCGGCCCTTGCTGTCGATCAGGCGGAACGTGTAGTTGATGCCCAGTTCGTATTCCTCGACGCGGCCTTGCGCATTCAGGGAGACCTCGCGCAGCGAGCGGTTATCGCTAACCTGCTGGAGAATTGCCTGTGCATCCTTGGGGGAATCGACCAGCTTGGTATTCGGTGACGCTGCGCGCAACGCACGGCGCACGTCCGCGCCGAACAGCGTGTTATCAGGCACGCCGACGTAAAGCGTATCGAACGGCATCGGCGTGACGCCGCGCAGCGTGAAGCCGCAAGCGGTGAGCAGCATGAACAGCGCCAGGCAGGCGCCGCGCAGCAGCCAGGATTGGCGGGGGGAGTGCGAGAGTTGCCCGGCGGTGTACATGCTTGACCTCATCAGCCTACGACGTTGACCAGTTTGCCCGGCACCACAATGACGCGCTTGGGCGGACGGCCTTCCAGGAAGCGTGAGACTTCCTCCTGGCTGGCGGCGAGCTTTTCGATGTCTTCCTTGGCGGCGCCGGCGGCAACGCGGATCGAGCCGCGCAACTTGCCGTTGACCTGGAGCATCAGCTCGATCTCGTCCGCGATCAAGGCGGCTTCGTCCACGTGCGGCCAGGGCGCGTCGAGCAGGTCGCCCAGCTCTTTTGCGTAGCCCAGGTCTTGCCACAGATGCCAGGTGACGTGCGGGACGACCGGGTACAGCACGCGCAACAGCACGCCCAGCGTTTCGGCATAGGCGGCGTCGGCGGCGGCATCCTCGGGCAGCTTGGCGTCGTCGATGGCGTTCAGCATCTTCATGCAAGCCGACACCACGGTGTTGTACTGGATGCGCTGGTAGTCGTAGTCGGCTTGCTTGAGCAGCGTGTAGACCTCGCGGCGCAGGTCCTTGACGGCGGACGTGGCCTGCGACCAGTCGGCGCCATTGGCCAGGCCACGCGCCACCGCATCGCGGCGCGCGTAGCTGATGGACCACAAGCGGCGCAGGAAGCGGTTGGAGCCTTCAACGCCGGAATCGGACCACTCAAGGGTTTGCTCGGGCGGGCTGGCGAACATCACGAACAGGCGCGCGGTGTCGGCGCCCAGCGTGTCGATCAGCGATTGCGGATCGACGCCGTTGTTCTTGGACTTGGACATCGTGCCCACGCCGCCATAGGTGATGGCGGAACCGTCCGACTTGAGCTTGGCGCCGGTGATGGCGCCGCGGTCGTCGTAGACGTTTTCGACGTCTTCGGGCCAGAAGTACTCGATGCCGCCCTGCGGCGTCTTGCGGGAATAGATGTGGTTCAGCACCATGCCCTGGCACAGCAGCTTGGTGAAGGGCTCGTCAAAATTGAGCAAGCCCATGTCGCGCATCACCTTGGTCCAGAAGCGCGCGTACAGCAGGTGCAGCACGGCGTGCTCGATGCCGCCGATGTACTGGTCCATCGGCATCCAGTAGTCATTGCGCGCATCGACCATGGCATTGTCGTTGCCCGGCGAGGTGTAGCGCATGAAATACCAGGACGAATCCACGAAGGTGTCCATCGTGTCCGTTTCGCGGCGCGCGGGCTTGCCGCAGCTGGGGCAGGCGCAGGACAGGAAGGCTTCGTTCTTGGTCAGTGGGTTGCCGCTGCCGTCCGGGATCAGGTCGTCCGGCAGCACGACGGGCAGGTCTTTTTCGGGTACCGGCACCGGGCCGCAGTCAGCGCAGTGGATGATCGGGATCGGGGTGCCCCAGTAGCGCTGGCGCGAGATGCCCCAGTCGCGCAAGCGCCACGTGGTCTGCTTTTCGCCCAGGCCTTGTGCGCCCAGATCGACCGCGATGGCGTCCACGGCTTCCTTGTGCGAGAGGCCGTCGTACTTGCCGGAGTTGATGGTGCGGCCCGATTGCTTGTCGCCGTACCACTCCTGCCAGGCAGCGGTGGAGTATTCCTTGCCGGCCACGTCCACGACTTGCACGATGGGCAGGTCGTATTTCTTGGCAAAGGCAAAATCGCGTTCGTCGTGCGCGGGCACGCCCATGACGGCGCCGTCGCCGTAGGTCATCAGCACGTAGTTGCCGACCCAAACTTCGACGTCCGCGCCCGTGATCGGGTGCGTGACGGTCAGGCCGGTGCGCATGCCTTCCTTTTCGCGCGTGGCCATTTCGGCCTCGGTCGTGCCGCCCAGCTTGCATTGTTCGATGAACGCAGCCAGCTCCGGGTTGTTGCGCGCGGCATGGGTGGCCAGCGGGTGTTCAGGCGCCACGGCGCAGAACGTCACGCCCATGATGGTGTCGGCGCGCGTGGTGAAGACGTACAGCTTGCCGTCCTGGATCAACTGGCCGTCCTGGCCGGCGATCTTGTGCGGGAAGGCAAAGCGCAGGCCTTCGGACTTGCCGATCCAGTTTTCCTGCATCAGACGCACGCGCTCGGGCCAGCCGGGCAGGTCGTTCTGGACGGCGCCAAGCAGTTCGTCGGCGTAGTCGGTGATGCGCAGGTAGTAGCCGGGGATTTCGCGCTTTTCAACCAGCGCACCGGAGCGCCAGCCACGGCCGTCGATGACCTGTTCGTTGGCCAGCACGGTCTGGTCGACCGGATCCCAGTTGACCACCTGGGTCTTGCGGTAGGCGACGCCCTTTTCCAGCATCTTCAGGAACAGCCACTGGTTCCATTTGTAGTACTGCGGATCGCAGGCGCACATTTCGCGCGTCCAGTCGATCGCCAGACCCATCGCCTTCATCTGCTTCTTCATATAAGCGATGTTGTCGTAGGTCCACTTGGCCGGCGGCACCTTGGACTTGATGGCCGCGTTCTCGGCGGGCATGCCGAAGGCGTCCCAGCCCATGGGCATCAGCACGTTATAGCCGCGCATGCGCAGCTGGCGCGCCATCATGTCGTTGATGGTGTAGTTGCGCACGTGGCCCATATGCAGCTTGCCGCTGGGGTAGGGCAGCATCGAGCAGGCGTAGAACTTCGGCTTTTCGGAGCCGTCGGCGTTCTTGGCGTGTTCGTGAACCAGATAGGCGTCGCGGGCCTGCCAGTCTTGTTGGGCGGCCGCTTCGACGGTAGTGGGGAGGTAACGTTCCTGCATGGGCTCGGGCACGGTGGCAAAAAAGGGTGAGCCGCCCTGCCGCGCGGACGCGGGGGCGGCCTGACGCGGTGGCGGTCAAAACCCCTGATTATAGGAGGTGCTAGACGCGGCGAGGGGGCGGGGCCATTTCCGGGATGCGCGCACTGGGCGCCAAAGCGCCATATGCCAATGTAACGACGCCCAGAACAGCGCCCGCGATGACCACGCCGGGCCAGCCGAAGTGGGCGTAAAGCCAGGACGATACCAGTGAACCGGAGGCGCCGCCGAGGAAGTAGCTGGTCATGTAGCCCGCCGTGAGCCGGCTGCGCGCTTCCGGCCGCAATCGATAGAGCGAGCTGGTATTGGTGACATGCACGCCCTGGATGGCCAGGTCCTGCACCAGGATGCCCGCCAGCAGCGCCACCACCGACACCTGGCCAAAGGCCATCAGGCCCCACGAACCCAGCAGCAGCAACAGGCCCACCCGTGTGGCCAGGTTGCCCAGCCCCTGGTCCGCCAGCCGGCCAAACCGATTGGCGGCATAGGCGCCCGCCGCCCCCGCCAGGCCAAACAGCCCGATGGTGGTGTTGCTGTATTGATAGGGCGGGCTGGCCAACAGGAAGGTCAGCGGCGTCCACAGCATGCTGAATGCGGCGAACAGCAAGAAGCCCAGCAGCGACCGCGCGCGAAACAGGGGCTCTTGCACGAACATGCGCAGAATGGAGCCCAGCAGGCGCGGATAGCTCATCGTGGTGGGGCTCTGGTAGCGCGGCAGCACGCGCCACAGCGCGGCCGACATGCCCAGCATCAACAGCGCAGCCACCCAATACACCGTGCGCCAGCTGCCCACGTCCGCCAGCACGCCCGCCACCGTGCGCGCCAGCAGGATGCCCAGCAGCAGGCCGCTCATGACGGTGCCGACCGCCTTGCCGCGTTCGTGCGGCGCGGCCAGCGTGGCGGCGAACGGCACCAGGATCTGCGCGACGACGGACAGCATGCCGGTCAGCGCGGTGCCCAGGAGCAGCAGGGCGATGTGGTCGGCGAACGCGGAGATCAGCAGCCCGCCCGCCGACAGCAACGTCATCAGGACAATCAGGCGGCGGCGTTCAAACAGATCGCCCAGGGGCACCAGCAGCATCAAGCCCAGCGCGTAGCTCAGTTGGGCCGTGGTGACGATCGCGCCCGCCGCCGCGTTGGACAGCCCGAATTGCTGGCCGATCGTATGCAGCAGCGGTTGCGCGTAGTAATTGCTGGCCACGGCCAGGCCGGTTGCCACCGACATCAGCAGGACAATCGGCGCGGTCAGCGTGGGGGTGGGCGGCGTGGAAGGTTGGGAAGAGGCGGTCATGAAACGGGATGGAAAGGCTGGGCGATAAGGTGCGGAGTAGGGGGCGGAGTAGGGCGATGGCAACGAAGACGGCGACAGCGTCGGTAACGACGACTCAACGGCAATCGCCACGACGCCACTGCAACGGCAAGGACAACATTAACGACGGTACGGCAGCGGCGACGCCGCAACAGCAACGGACACTGCATTGATGACGGCATCGACACCGCCACCGTCAGCGCCGCGCGGTCAGGCGCCGATGCCGCCTGGCGTCTCCTGGTCGTGTTTGATCAGCAGTTTTTTCAGCAAGCCCGCCAGTTGCTTGCGTTCGGGCAGCGAGAGCGGATCCAGCAGTTCGCCCAGGTCCTTCAGATAGTCCTTGAGCACCAGCTTGATGACGCGCAACCCGTCTGGCGTCAGCGACACGATGATGCCGCGGCGGTCGTCCGGGTTGGGGTTGCGCACCAGCAGGCCCGCCTGCTCCAGGCGGTCGAGCCGGTTGGTCATGGCGCCGGAAGTCAACAGCAAGGCGTCGACCAGTTTCTGCGGATTCATGGCGTGCGGCGCGCCCGTGCGGTAAAGGGTCGCCAGAACGTCGAATTCGCCCTGGTGCAGGTTGTGGCGACGAAAGCTGCGGTTCACGTTGCGGGTGGCGAAGGCGTTCAGGCGGAACACCCGCGTGACGACCGCCATGGCCGCGAAATCCTGATTAGGGCATTCCGTGGACCATTGCGAGATGACGAGATCGACAAGGTCAGACGTAGGCAAGAGCGGCTTCTTTTGATGTGAAGTTTCTTAACGTAAAGATAAATTCTAGCTGGCGTGGGCCCACTCGTGCAAATCGAGCGGCAAAAAGAAAGGCCCGCCTCTTTCGAGGCGGGCCTTTCCGGCTTGACCGGATGGTCGCGCGAATTACTGCGCGGCGTCCTTCAGCTTCTTGAGCGGGCGAACCTTCACCTTGACCGAAGCCGGCTTGGCGGGGAACCAGCGCTCAACGCCGGTGAACGGGTCCTTGCCGAAGCGCTTGGCCTTGGCGGGAACCTTCTGCACGGCAACCTTGAACAGGCCGGGCAGCGTGAATTCGCCAGCGCCCTTCTTGTCCACGGAACCCAGCACCGAGGTTTCCAGGCTGGCCAGCACGGCCTTGACGGCCTTGGCTTCAACGCCCGATTGCTCGACGATGTAAGCGACCAGCTGGGTCTTGTTCATTGCAGCCTTGATGGCCTTGGGTGCAGCAGCGACCTTCTTGGCGGCGACGGCCTTCTTGGCTGCGGGCTTCACAGCGGTCTTGGCGGCGGTTGCCTTCTTTGCGGGCGCCTTGACGGCGGGCTTGGTGACTTTCTTGGCAGGAGCTTTTGCTTTCGTGGCCATGGTCAAAATCCGTAGTTGAGGACATGGAGCAGCGCGCGCCGGGTATCGGCAATTAACGCCACGCGCCCGATGATAGCGGAAGACTAGCCGTTCTTGCGGCTTTCCGCCGGGATTTAAGCCGTTGTTTGTTGTTTTCCACGCAGAAAGTGCTTGCTGCAAGGGTTCGATTTCAAAATGCTGTCGCGCAAAGCCCTGTTTTCACGGCATGCCAGCCAATGAACCATCCGCGCGTCTCGTGTTCCAATTGCCTCGCTAAAACAAAGCATGGATTCGAAGCACCGATATGTTGATGAAGAAATTGGCGGCGAGCCTGCTCGTCGCGACCGCATGCCTGTCCAGCGCGATGGCGCAGCCGATGCCTGAACCTGTGTTGTCGGCCAAGGCCTGGCTGTTGCTCGATGAGACCAGCGGGCAGGTGATTGCCTCGCACGCAGCCACGACCCGGATCGAGCCGGCGTCCCTGACCAAGATCATGACGGCTTACGTCGTGTTTGACGCCTTGAGCAAGAAAGAACTGTCGGCGAACCAAACGGTTGTCATTTCGACGCGCGCCTGGAAAGTGCCTGCGGGCAGCTCCAAGATGTTCCTGGAGCCCGGCTCGAAAGTCACGGTGGACGACCTGCTGCGCGGTTTGATGATCCAGTCGGGCAACGATGCCGCCATTGCGCTGGCCGAGGCAGTGTCGGGCAGCGTGGAAGCCTTCGTGGCGCGCATGAATGACACCGCCGCCAGGCTTGGTCTGCACGCCACGCACTTCGCCAGCCCGCATGGCTTGCCCGATCCGGGCACGTATTCGACTGCCAGCGATCTGTCCGTGCTGGCCACGCGCTTCATCCGCGATTACCCGCAGCTGTACAAGACCTACGATTCCGCCAAGCAATTCACCTTCAACAAGATCACGCAGCCCAATCGCAACCGGCTGCTGTGGCTGGACCCCAGCGTGGATGGCCTGAAAACCGGTCACACCGATTCCGCTGGCTACTGCATCGTTGCCACTGCGCGCCGTCCCAATGGAAACGATCAGCGCCGCCTCATCACGGTGGTCGTGGGCACGGCTTCGGACAAGCTGCGCACGCAGGAAAGCCGGCAGTTGCTGGAGTGGGGTTTCCAGGGTTTCAATACGATCAAGCTGTACGCGCGCGGCCAGGCGGTGGCCACACCCGAGGTCTGGAAGGGCGCAAGCGACAGCCTCAAAGCGGGTTTTGCGCGAGACGCCTACGTGACCGTGCCAGCGGGCGCCAAGGTCGAGCCGGTCTGGACGCCGCAACAGCCGCTGGTCGCGCCGATCGCGGCGCAGGATACGGTGGGCGCCTTGCGCGTGTTGGTCGACGGCAAGCCGGCCATGCAATTTCCGGTCGTGGCGCTGGAGCCCGTGGCTGAGGCAGGCATCGCAGGGCGCGCCTGGGACAGCGTTCGATTGTGGTGGCGCGGTCATTCTGGTTGATGGCGATACAGACGTCGGAGGTGTGCGATGGTGGTGAGCTTTCCCGGTGGTCCGGCTGCCGCGCCCGGCGCGGATGATCCTCTGGCACTGCTGTCCGCTTGCCACGGGCGCATCACGCGCCAGTGCGCGACGCTTGCGCGCCTGGCCGCGCACCTGCCGGTGCACGGCAGCGACGAAGCGGCGCAGACCGCCGCCGCCAGCGTGCGCCGGTATTTCGACACCGCCGCCGCACACCACCACGACGATGAAGAAGAGGATCTGTTTCCTGCCTTGATCGATGCCATGGCGGGCTCGGATGCGGGTTGCCTGCATGCGCTGGTGCGCGGGCTGGTGGACGAGCATCGGCGGCTGGCGTCATTGTGGACGCCGCTGCGGCAGGCACTGTCCGAGATCGCGGCGGGCCGCGCGGCGGCGTTGTCCGCCGAACAGGTTCGGGAATTCACGCAAGCCTACGCCGCGCATATCCAGCGCGAGGAAGACGAGCTGCTGCCGATGGCGGCGCGCCTGATCGCGGACGATGCGCTGACCGCCATCGGTCAAGCCATGAAGGCGCGCCGGGGCGGCGAAGCGGGCTGATCGGCGGGGGCGATCCCTGACCGTGCTTGGTGATGCGCCGCAGCCCCGTCGGCGAAACCTGAGTCCAGTCGGGGATACGGTGCGGCATCTTCGGCGGCCCCCGCCTCAATCTCCGTAATTGCCGCGCGCGCCCCGTCTCACCAGCTCCCTTGGAATTGGCGCTACGATCCCCCAAGCCGGCGCATTGGGCGCCGCCCAGACGACGCCTCGCCATGAACCGCAACCAACGCTTTCGCCAGCAGCTGCAAGCCCCCGTTCTGATGCACGCCATGTCGGCGCACAATCCCATGGCCGCGCGCCTGGCTGCCGAGGCGGGCTTTGACGCCATCTGGGGCAGCGGCTTCGAACTGTCCGCCAGCTACGCGGTGCCCGATGCCAGCATCCTGTCTTCGTCGGCGCACCTGGACATGATGCGCGCCATGGCCGCGACGGTGGACGTTCCGGTCATTGCCGACATCGACACCGGTTTTGGCAACGCGATCAACGTGTCGTATATGGTGCCGCAGTACGAAGCGGCAGGCGTGTCAGCCGTGGTGATGGAAGACAAGACCTTTCCCAAGGACACCAGCCTGCGCGCCCAGGGGCGGCAGGAGCTGGTTCGAATCCAGGAATTCCAAGGCAAGCTCGAAGCCGCCTGCGCCGCGCGGCGCGATGCCGATTTCTGCGTCATCGCGCGCACCGAGGCGCTGATCGCCGGCCTGGGCCAGCAAGAAGCCCTGGACCGCGCCTTGGCCTATGAAGCCGCGGGCGCGGACGCGGTGCTGATTCATTCCAAGCAAAGCTCGCCCGACGAAATCCTCTCCTTCATCGCCGCGTGGCCGGGCCGCGTGCCGCTGGTGCTGGTGCCGACCGCGTATCCGCAACTGCGTGAATCCGACATCCAGGCGCTGGGCAAGGTCGGGCTGGTGATCTACGGCAACCACGCCATCCGCGCGGCGGTGGGCGCCATGCGCGAGGTGTTCGCGCGCATCCGGCAGGACGGCGGCATCCACCAGGTGGACGCGGATCTGCCCTCGGTCAAGGACATCATCGCGTTGCAGGGCGACGCCGGCATGCGCGAGCTTGAACGGCGCTATCTGAAGTAAGAGGCCGTGCCCGATTGCGCCGGCCCGGGCGTTGCGCGCGCCCGGACGAGGCATTACGCTAGACGGCTTTTGGCGCCGGAAGGCACGATGGAACAGGCGACACGATGACGCAAGCCGCAAGCAAACTGGCCAGCCGCCTCTTCGGTTCATGGGTGGCCGAGGTCAATCGCGTGACCTTGCGCGCGGACCTGGCTGCCGGCCTGCTGGGGGCGCTGCTGGTGCTGCCCCAGGGCGTGGCTTTCGCCACGCTGGCGGGGCTGCCCGCCGAATATGGGCTGTATTCAGCCATCGTGCCCTGTATCGTCGCGGCGCTGTTCGGATCGAGCCGCCATGTGATGTCCGGTCCCACCAACGCCAATTCGCTGGCGCTGTTCGCCGTGCTGACGCCCTTGGCCGTCGCCGGCAGCCCTGGCTATATCGAGCTGGCGCTGGCGGTCACGGTGCTGGTGGGTGTGATGCAGTGGCTGGTGGGCGCACTGCGCCTGGGGTCGCTCGCGCACTTCATTTCACCTTCGGCGCTGTTCGGTTTCACCAGTGGCGCGGCCTTGCTGATCGCCGTGCATGCGCTCAAGGACGGGCTGGGCGTGCCATCGCCCGCCTCGCATGGCGCGGGCGCGCTGCTGGTCAGCGTGGGCACGCATCTGGATCAGGTTCATCCCGGCGCCGTCCTCGTGACGTTGACCACGCTGGGCGCGGCGCTGCTGGTGCGGCGGCTGGACAAGCGCAAGCCCTACATGCTGCTGGGGCTTATCGCCGGGTCGCTGGCGGCGGCGGGGTTCAATGCCTGGGTTGCCACGCGGGGCGGCGCGCCAGTGTCGGTGGTAGGCGCCATCGCGCAGCCGTGGCCGCCATTTCACGTGCCCAGCGTGGATTGGCGCGCCTTGCCCGACCTGATGAGCCTGGCTTTCGCGCTGACCATCGTGGCCTTGGCCCAGTCGATATCCATCGCCAAGGCGGTGGCCACCCGGTCGGGCCAACGCATCGACGCCAATCGCGAATTCGTGGGGCAGGGGCTGTCGAACATCGTCGGCGGCTTCTTTTCCTGCTACCTGTCCTGCGGGTCCTTGAACCGGTCGATTCCCAATTTCGAGGCCGGCGCGAAGACGCCGCTGGCAGCGGTGTTTTCCGCCGTGCTGCTGGTGCTGTTGGTGGCCGTGTCCGCGCCCTTGCTGGCCATGATCCCCAACGCCGCCATTTCGGGTTTGCTGTTGCTGGTGGCCTGGACCCTGCTGGATATACCGCGCTGGCGGCAATTGATCCGGATGCAACCGGGCGAATGCGCAATCGCCGCCGCCACGCTGGCCGCCACCGTCACCATCCGCATGGAAGTGGCGATTCTGCTGGGCACGGTGTTGTCGCTGATGGCGTATCTGCACCGCACTTCGCGCCCGGCGATGCGCACGATGGGATTCGATTCGCGCGGGCCGGACCGGCGCTTCGTCGTGCTTGCGCATCACCCGGATGCCTTGCCGGAGTGCCCGCAACTGAAGTTGCTGCGCATGGAAGGGTCCATCTATTTCGGCGCGGCGGCGCATGTGGCGCAGCGGCTGCATGAGCTGCGCGAAACGGCCGACGCGCCGCGCCACCTGTTGGTGATGGCCAAGAGCATGAACTTCATCGATCTGGCCGGCGCGCAGGTGTGGGAAGACGAGCTGGTCGCGCGGCGCGCGATGGGCGGCGACCTGTATTTCCATCGCCCCAGGCCGGAAGTGCTGGATATGTGGCGGCGCACGGGCTTTTTGGATCGGCTGGGCGCGGATCACATCTATCCGGACAAGGCGACCGCGCTGCGCGAGATCTACGCCAAGCTGGATCGCGGCATCTGCGCCGGCTGCACGGCGCGGATCTTCTGGGAGTGCGAGACGCCCGGCCAGACGGCCGGCGTACCGCCCAGCCCGTAGTCAGGCGGCCAACCGGATGCCATCCCGTAATCCGGCCCATCGTCCACAAGGCCGCCGCTGACGACGCGCGCCTGGCACCTTCACGCGTCAGGCGTTTCGGTCCCCAGATAGGCGGCGCGCACGCGCTCGTCGGCCGCGATGGCGGCGGGGGCGCCTTCGGTCAGCAGCGCGCCGCGCACCAGCACCGCGATGCGGTCCGCATGCTTGAACACCACGTCCAGGCTATGTTCCGTGAAGAGGACGGCGATGCGCTGCGTATCGGCCAGTTGGCGCGTCAGGCGCATCAGCGCGTGCCGTTCGTTGGTCGCCATGCCCGCCGTAGGTTCGTCCATGAGCAGCAGGCGCGGCTGATGGGCCAGGGCCATGGCAAGTTCGACCCGCTTGACGTCGCCATAGGCCAGCGTGCCGCATGGCGACAGCGCCTTGTCCGCCATCTGCACCTGGGACAGCAGACTCATGGCTTCGTCCAGCGCGTGGCGGTCGGCGCGGCGCCAGGGATGAAACAGCAGCCGGTCGCGGGCCAGCAGCGCGGTCTGCACGTTTTCGCGCACGCTCATCGAGCGGAACGTGGCGGCGGTCTGAAAGCTGCGGCCCACGCCTAGCCGGCAGATCTTGCCGGCCGACAAGCCGACCAGTTCGCGGCCATCCAGCCGCACGGAACCCGCATCCGGCCGCAATTGGCCGCCCAGCACGTTGAAGCACGTGGACTTGCCCGCGCCGTTCGGTCCGATCAGGGCCAGCATCTGGCCGGCGTCCAGCGTGAACGACACGCCCGCCAATGCATCGATGCCGCCAAAGGATTTGCGCAGCCCTTGCACTTGAAGCAGCGGAGCGCTGGCCGTCATGCGCGCCTCCCGCGCAAGCGCGCAGCGGCGCCCGCCAAACCGTCCGGGAACACCATGACCAGCGCCAGGATCGCCAGGCCAAGCACCGCGTGCCAGTACTCGGTGCTGCGCGCGGCAACGTCTTGCAGCCACGTGTAGGCGGCCGCGCCAACCAGTGGCCCCGCCAGCGTTTGCAGCCCGCCCAGCAAAACCATCACCAGGCCATCCACCGACCGGCTCACCGCCAGCACGTCAGGCGCGATGCTGCCCTTGGAAAAGGCGTAGAGCGATCCGGCGATGCCCGCCGCGAACGAGGCCGCGACAAAGCCCGCCCATTGCACGCGACGCGTCTCGATCCCCAGCGCTTCGGCGCGCAGGGGCGAATCGCGCACGCCGCGCAATGCATAGCCCAGCGGGGAAAACGCCAGCCGGCGCAGCCAGGCGATGCCCGCCGCGCACAGGCCCAAGGTCACGTAATAGAACCACGGGCCTTGCGCCAGCCATGCCGAGGGCCATAGCCCGATCAAGCCATTGCTGCCGCCCGTGACGTCGTCCCACTGATACGCCATCGCCCAGAGGATCTGCGCGACGGCCAGCGTCAGCATCGCCAGATACACACCCGACAGGCGCACGCAGAACCAGCCGAAGAGCAGCGCCCCGAAGGCGGCCGCGAAGGGCCCCAGCAGCAACGCGGCTTCCATCGGCAGGGCGGCCAGCTTGAGCAGCAGCGCCGCCCCGTAGGCGCCCAGGCCGAACCAGGCCGCGTGGCCGAACGAGGTCATGCCCGCCAGGCCGGTCAGAAAATGCAGGCTGGCGGCGAACAGGGCGGCAATCAGGATCTCGGTCATCAGAATGCCCAGATACGGCCATTGCAGTGTGGCGACGGGCACCAGGGCCAGCAGGACCAGCAGCGCGCCATAGGCAAACCGCAGGCGCGGGCCGGCTGGCGCGATGGGACGTTCCGGCGTGCCGGCGTGGGACGTGGGGGCGGGCGGCTTGCCCAGCAGGCCCCAGGGCCGCACCACCAGCACCACCGCCATGACGGCGAATTCCGCCAGCAAGGTCAGCTTGGACAGGTTGAAGACCCACGGGCCGATCGCCACCTGCCCCAGGAAAACGAAAACTGCCTTCACGCAGCAGATCAGCAGCGCCGCCAGGAACGCACCGGGTATCGACCCCAGCCCGCCGACCACGACCACGACGAACGCGCTGGCAATGATTTCCAGGTCCAGCCCCAGCGTGGCCGGGACACGCGGCGCGGCCAGTGCGCCGCCCAGCCCGGCAAGAAACGCCCCCAGCGTGAAGGCGGACGTGAACAGCCAGGCTTGGTTCACGCCCAGCGCGGCCAGCATGCTGCGGTTCTCAGAGGCGGCGCGCAGCAGCCGGCCCCAGCGCGTGCGCATCAGCAAGAGCCACAACAGCCCCAGCACGACGGGGCCGGCGGCGATCAGCAGCAGGTCATATTCGGGATAGCGCCGTCCCAGGATCTGCACCGCGCCGGACAGGCCGGGCGCGCGCGCGGCGAACAGGTCTTCGGGGCCCCAGATGGCCAGCGCGGCGTCGCCGATGATCAGCACCAGCGCAAACGTGGCCAGCAGTTGGAACAGCTCGGGCGCGCGGTACAGGCGCTTGAGCACCAGCCATTCGGCCGCTGCGCCGATCAGCCCCGTGACCAGCGCGGCCAGCAACAGGCCCAGCCAGTAAGCGGCGCCCGTGCCAAACCATTGGGTGAACGTCCAGGCCAGGTAGATGCCCAGCATATAGAACGAGCCGTGCGCGAAATTCACGACACGGGTCACGCCGAATATCAGCGACAGGCCCGCAGCCACCAGGAACAACGCGCTGGCGTCCGCCAGGCCGTTGAGCAGCTGCGACAGCAGCCCCGACAGGCTCATCAGTTTGCGGGGCGCATCTTGCGGACCTGCTCATCGGGCGGCTGCAAGCGCGCGCCGTCGATGTAGGCAAAGTCTTTCATGATGCCCTTGCCGTCTTCCACCGCCGTCACGCCCACGTAGACGCCCATCGTCGATTGATGGTCCAGCTTGCGGTATTGGATCGGGCCGTAGGGCGTGTCGACCTTCAGGCCGGCAAATGCGTCCACCAGTTTTTCGGTGTCGACGGCGCCAGCGGCTTTCAGGCCCTGGGCGATGGACATCAGCGAGGCATAGCCCACCACCGAGCCGACCTTGGGCGTTTCGTTGTAGCGCTTTTTGTAGGCGTCCACGAAGGCGGTGTTGGCCGGCGTGTCGATGGCATACCAGGGGTAGCCGGTCACGATCCAGCCCGTGGGCGTGTCGGCGCCCAGCGGTTCCAGATACTCGGGTTCGCCGGACAGCACGGACACGACGGGCATGTTTTCGAACAGGCCGCGCGTATTGCCTTCGCGCACGAACCGCGTCAGGTCGGCGGCGAACAGCACGTTGAAGATGGCGTCGGGCTTGGCGTCGGCCAGCGCCTGCACCACGGCGCCAGCATCGACCTTGCCCAGCGGCACGGCCTGTTCGGCCACGAATTCCACGTCGGACTGGAACGACTTCATCATGGCCTTGAAGGTGGCCACGGCGGATTGCCCGTATTCGTAGTTGGGGTAGACGATGGCCCAGCGCTTCTTGCGCAGGGCAAGCGCCTTGGGCGCCAGCGCGGCGACGTGCATCCACGTGGAGGGGCGCAGCCGGTAGGTGTAGCGATTGCCCTCTTGCCAGGTGATCTTGTCGGTCAGCGGCTCGGCGGCCAGGAAGAACACTTGCTGCTGCTTGGCGAAGTCCGTCAGCGCCAGGCCGGTATTGGACAGGAAGCCGCCGAACAGCAGCTCCACTTTTTCGCGTGCAATCAGTTCCTGCGCGGCGCGTACCGAATCGCCGGGGTTGCCGTTGTCATCGCGCGAGACGACTTCGAGCTTCCTGCCCAGCACGCCGCCACTGGCGTTGACTTCTTCCACCGCCAGTTGCCAGCCCTTTTTATAGGGGCCAAGGAATGCGGGAATGGCCTTGTAGCTGTTGATCTCGCCGATGCGGATCGGCGGTTCCTTGTCCTTGGCGGTAGCGGCGCCAATCGGCGTCAGCGCCAGGGCCAGGAGTGCGGGCGCGAGCGCGCGGCGCAGCAGGGGAAGGCAGGGACGAAGCATGGCGGATATCGCAGGCAAGAGGGATGGGAGCAGCGTAGCGGCCAATTGAAGCATGTCCCTTTGCCGCGCGGCAATAATAAAAAACGCCGCGAGCCAACAAAAAAGCCCCGCGATTGCGAGGCTTTTTGTACTGCTTGGAGAACCGGCTGCATTACTTCAGCTTGGTTTCCTTGTAGTCAACGTGCTTGCGAGCGACCGGATCAAATTTCTTGATCAGCATCTTTTCGGGCATGTTGCGCTTGTTCTTGGTCGTCGTGTAGAAATGACCCGTGCCGGCAGTCGACTCGAGCTTGATCTTTTCGCGGATACCTTTGGCCATGTCGTGCTCCTAGTATGTAGATTGGCGGGGAGGCCGATTAGGCCATTTCGCCGCGGGCACGCATTTCGGCCAGCACGGCGTCGATGCCGTTCTTGTCGATCGTGCGGATGGCCTTGGCCGAAACACGCAGGCGAACCCAGCGGTTTTCGCTTTCAACCCAGAACCGGCGCGATTGCAGGTTGGGCAGGAAGCGACGCTTGGTCTTGTTGTTCGCGTGCGAAACATTGTTGCCCACCATCGGGCCTTTGCCGGTCACTTGGCATACGCGTGCCATGGATGCACCTCTTTAGTGTCGTTCTTCTCGCGCATCGCTTTGGGGGGTAGACAGGGTTTTAGCCGCCGGGCTGTGAGGCGCGCAATGTGTTGCTTAAGTTGCGCTGCCTTGCCGGCCACCCAGTCTTAGTGGATGAGGGGCAAGTCGTACCGTAGTCAAGTAAGTATCTACTTCGTACGTGGTGCTTGCCCCGTGCTTATACCCGCTGCCTGCCGCCCGCTAAATACCGTAATGCGCGGGGTTGGGGTCAGAGTGCTGAACTACAAAGCATAGTAGTCCCGCACGGGAAACTTCATGTGAAGACTTAGATTCTAATACGAAAAACGTAAGCAGAGCAAGCGGCAGCGTCAGGTCGTGTGCGAACGCGCCACACGGCCCGCCGTCCACGACAGGCAGGCGCAGGCCGCCAGCGTGGTGGTCAGGGGCAGGGCGCTGTCCGTTTGCCAGGCGCTGACCGCAAAGCCGGCCAAGGCGCCGCAGGACAATTGCAGCGTTCCCAACAGCGCCGATGCCGCGCCCAGGCGCTTGCCCTGGTCCGACAAGGCCAGCGCTGCCGAATTCGGATTCACGAAGCCCTGGCTTCCCATATAGCTGATCAGGCACAGCATCAAGAGAGGCAGCGTCATCCAACCCGCCAGCGTCAGGCCCACGGCGACCAGGCTGGCCGTTGCCAGCGAGGTCAGCGCCCAGCGCTGCAACTGGTGCGGCTTGTAGCTGCGCAAGAGGCGGGCGCTGATCTGCGAACAGATGATGAGCGACAGCGCGTTGGTGCCGAACAGCAGCCCGTAATACTGCGGCGGCACGCCATACAGTTCGATGAAGACGCGCGGCGAACCGATGATGTACGCAAACATGCCGGCCTGGCCGAACCCGCCCGCCAGGCTGTGCGCCATGAAGCCGCGATGCATGAACAGGTCGCGATAGTTGCGCAGGATGGTGCTCCAGCGCAGCGGCACGACGCGTTCGGGCGCCAGCGATTCCTTCATGATGCGGGCCACCGCCACCATCAACATGGCGCCACCCACCAGCATGATCCAGAACAGGCTGCGCCAGGACGCGATGGCCAGCAGTTGCCCGCCCGCCAGGGGCGCGAGGATGGGAGCCAGACCCATGATCAGCATCAGCAGCGACATCGCGCGCGCGGCTTCGTGGGTGTCGTAATGGTCACGGATGACGGCGCGCGGGATCACGATGCCTGCCGCGCCGCCCATGGCCTGCAAGACGCGCCAGCCGGTCAGCGCTTCGACGGACCCCGACAGCGCGCAACCCAGCGAAGCCACCATGAACAAGGCCAGGCCCACCATCAGCGGCGGCTTGCGGCCGAAGCGATCCGCCATCGGTCCGTAAAACACCTGCGCCAGCGCCAGGCCGATCAGATAGGCCGCCAGCGTGCGTTCCACGTCGCCGCGCGGCACGCCCAGATTCGCCGCGATGGTCGGGAACGCGGGCAAATACATATCGATGGCGAAGGGGCCGATCGCGGTCAGCGCGCCCATGAGTATGAGCCAGCCGGGCAGGCCATTGCGGGAAACAGATGATGGGGACATGGTGATCGCGGTAAAACGCAGGGACAGGGCGCGCTTGCGGTTGCCCGCCAGTCTTGCGCCAAGCCAACGACTTTATCATGCGCGACCTGACAGCAAAGTGTCGCAATATGTCGATAAAGTCGCCCACGACCTGTCGTGTTCGAGGAGAAGACGTGAATCCTTTGCTTTCTGTGGTGGAACGCAAACTTCAAGCCCTTCCCGTGTCGGTGCAGCTGGTTCTGCCCGATGGCGCGGTGCTTGGGCCGCCCGATCCGCGAGTGCGCTTCGTGACCCACGACATGGCCGCGCTTGCGCATCTTGCCGAAGGCGGCGTCGGCGTGCTTGGGCAGGACTATGTGGAAGGGCGCATCGACATCGAAGGCAATATGCGCGACGTCATGGCGGCCGCGTCGGCGCTGCTGCCGGGCTCGCCCGTTGAAGCCGCGCGCGGCGGCTGGCTGACCGAGCTGGTGCGGCGCGTGATGTCGGTATGGCGCCATTCCATCGAGCGCGACGCCAAGCAGATCGAATTCCATTACGACCTGTCGGACGATTTCTACGCGCTGTGGCTGGACCCCCGCCGCGTCTATTCCTGCGCATACTTCCGCACGCCGGACATGACGCTTGCGCAGGCGCAGGAGGCCAAGCTGGATCACATCTGCCGCAAGTTGCGGCTGCGGCCCGGCGAACGCTTTCTGGACGTGGGCGCGGGCTGGGGCGGGTTGTTGCTGTGGGCGGCCGAACACTACGGCGTGGACGCCACCGGCATCACGCTGTCGCGCAACCAGCACGCCTACGTCACGCGGCTGATCGAGGAAAAGGGCTTGTCGGGCCGGGTGCGGATGGCGTTGCTGGACTACCGCAAGCTTGATGAGTCCATCCCCTACGACAAGATCGCGTCGGTGGGCATGTTCGAGCACGTGGGCCGCGCGCAACTGGACGATTACTTCGCCAAGCTGCGCCGCCTGCTGCGCCCGGGCGGCCTCATCATGAACCATGGCATTACGGCGGCGGGCGTCTATAACGCCGAGCTGGGCAATGGCATGGGCGAATTCATCGAAAAGTACATCTTCCCCGGTGGCGAACTGACGCACATCAGCGTCGTCATGCAGTCGCTGACCAATGGCGGCCTGGAAGAGGTGGACGTGGAAAATCTGCGGCCCCATTACGCACGCACTTTATGGGCATGGAGCGACGCGCTGGAGGCCCATCTTCCTCAAGCCGCAGCGGTGTTGAAAGGGGAAGAGGGCGCTCGCTCGCTGCGGGCGTATCGCCTGTATCTGGCGGGCTGCGCCATGGCGTTCGAGCATGGCTGGATCGCGTTGCATCAGATCCTGGGCCAGCCGCCGGCCGTCGGGCGCGCCGATGAATTGGACAACCCCGCAGACCTGGCGTACCCGTGGCGGCGCGACTACATGTATGGCGACGTGGAACGCTCGATCAATCTGAACAAAAACTGAAAACAAGCTGACGATTTACTGAAATTAGCAAGCAAAATTGGCGGGGTTGAGCCTTCTTTGACGTCCTTTCAGGCTGCCGGAACACCTTGTATGTACTAATACGAACCAAATATTTACTGAATGTATCGTCAATTTGAAACCAATATTCCCCAGGGGAAATTGCGTCCATCCCCCTTGTAGCCTAGGGTTATCCCGGGGCTTTCAAGCCCCGAATGTATCTGACTTATTCAGGTTTGGGGTTGGGCGGTGCAGCAATTTCGTTTAAGATGCTGCCTTCTTCGTTCAGTTTGTTCCCTTCTGTGGGTTTTCAAAAAAGCTGTTTTGAAACTCCTGCTGTCTTGCAAGAACCCGCGCCTTTGCGGTTCCTCTTGTCGCTAGTGTCGGTTTGTATTGGCGGTTCGCCCGTCTTCCGCACAACCCCCTTAGCTCCACGGCACTTCCGGGCCAGGCCCGGCGTGTGTCCTTGAACCTATGGAGGCAAAAAGCCAATGCGTTTTACCCCTGTCAAGACCCTGGCCGCCGCGGCCGTCATGTTTGCCTTTGCCGGCGTGGCCCAAGCCGCCGACGCCCCGCAATGCGAAATCAAGCGTCCGGTCAATTTCGGCGCCATGAACTGGGAATCCAACCTGGTCCTGGTCGATGTCGAACGTTTCATCATGGAAAAGGGCTACGGCTGCAAAACCGAAACCCTGCCGACGGAAACGCTGCCCGCCCTGGCCGCGCTTGAACGCGGCGACCTGGATATCAATACCGAAATCTGGCTCAACAGCGTGGCCGACCCCTGGGACCGCGCCGAGAAGACCGGCAAGGTCAAGCGCATCGGCGATCTCTACATGGGCGCCGAAGGCTGGTACATCCCGCGCTACACCGCCGAACGCCTGCCCGAACTGAAGTCCGCCGCCGATCTGCCCAAGTTCAAGGACGAATTCAAAGACCCCGAAGAACCCGGCAAGGGCCGCTTCTATGGCTGCCCGGCAGGCTGGGGCTGCGAAGTCACCAGCAATAACCTGTTCCACGCCTTGAAGCTGGACGACAGCTACACGCTGTACTCCCCCGGCACGGGCGCTGCGCAGAAAGCCGCGCTGATGTCTGCCTACAAGCGCAAGCAGAATGTGGTGTTCTACTACTGGTCGCCCACGCCGCTCGTTGGCGCGATGGATCTGGTCAAGCTGGACATGCCGCCTTACGATGCCGAAAAGCACAAGTGCCTGACGTCGAGCAAGTGCGCCAATCCCCAGCCCAGCGCTTACCCGGAAAACCCCGTCTTCACGGCGGTGAACACCAAGTTCACGCAAGAAGCGCCGAAGCTGACCGAGTTCCTGTCCAAGGTCTCGGTGCCGCTGCCGGTCATCAACGAGACCCTGGCCCACATGGAAGAGTCCGGCGATGAATCCAATGCCGTGGCCAAGTGGTTCCTGAAGAACAAGCCCGACGTCTGGACCAAGTGGGTTCCGGCCGACGTCGCCCAGCGCGTCCAAACCGCGCTGTAACGTAATCGGATCTGGCCTCGCGCTGTCAACGCGCGTGCCGGCCCGGTCTGCCGCAAGCGTCGGCATGCCGGGCCGCCTTAAGGGAAAAAGCCCCGTGGCAATTCTTGCGTTGGGTTTTTTCCCCTGAGATGGCCGCTGGCCGGGCGCTTGCGCCCGTCCGCCAGCAACAGGCGTTGCACCGTATGCAGCCCGCTTTCGTCAAGAAAGCCATCCGGCCGCATACCCATCCGGAATCCGGAATGCGTGGTGGCCATCGGCCGCCGCATAGCGCCCCAGAATGGAGTCGAAACTATGTTTCCTGAAATTATTCCCGCCCGCCAGGTCAGGGCGGCGATCGACGGGTTCGTCGATCACCTGGTCACCAATTACGCGGACACGCTTGAGACCCTGTCTCAGCCGGTGCTGCACGCGCTGGTGTGGTTGGAGCAACTGCTGCGCAACTCGCCCTGGTGGGCCGTGGTTGCCGTCACCATCGCGATCGCCTACGGCGTCAGCCGCCGTATCGGCCTGAGTCTGGCCATGGGCGCGCTCTTGTGCGTGATCGGCGTGCTGGGCCTGTGGGACGCCGGCATGCAGACGTTGGCGCTGATGATCATGGCCGCCGGCCTGTCGGTGGTGATCGGCATCCCGCTGGGCGTGCTGATGGCGCGCATCAATTGGCTGCGATCCATCATGCTGCCCGTGCTGGACGTGATGCAGACGATGCCCAGCTTCGTCTATCTGATTCCCGTCGTGATGCTGTTCGGCCTGGGCAAGATCCCCGCCATCATCGCCACCGTGATCTACGCCGTGCCGCCGCTGATCCGCCTGACCGACCTGGGCATCCGGCTGGTCGACCGCGAAGTGCTGGAAGCGTCGCGCGCCTTTGGCGCCAACCCGCGCCAACAGCTCTTTGGCGTGCAACTGCCGCTGGCGCTGCCCAACATCATGGCCGGCATCAACCAGACCACGATGATGGCGTTGTCGATGGTGGTGATCGCCTCGATGATCGGCGCGCGCGGCCTGGGTTATGAAGTGCTGCTGGGCATCAACCGCCTGGAAGTCGGCCGTGGCCTCTTGGCGGGCCTGGGTATCGTGGTGCTGGCCGTGCTGTTCGACCGGATCACGCAATCGTATGGACAGCGCATGCGCATGGGAGGCCAGCGATGAGCAAGATCGAAGTCAAGAACATCTACAAGGTCTTCGGATCGCATCCGAAGAAATGGCTGCAAGCCGCCCAGGGCGGCATGAGCAAGGAACAGCTGCTGGCCGAAAGCGGCCACACGCTGGGCCTGCGCGACATCAGCCTGTCGATTGAAGAAGGCAGCATCTACGTCATCATGGGCCTGTCCGGCTCGGGCAAGTCGACGCTGATCCGCCACTTCAACCGCCTGATCGAACCCAGCGCCGGCCATATCCTGGTCGATGGCGTTGACGTCGTCAGCCTGAACAAGCGCGAACTCGAAGTCTTCCGCCAAAAGAAGATGAGCATGGTGTTCCAGCGCTTCGGCCTGTTCCCGCACCGCACAGTCCTGGACAACGCCGCTTACGGCCTGACCGTGCAGGGAGTGGGCCGCGCCGAACGCGAAAAGCGGGCGCGCGACTGGCTGGAACAAGTGGGCCTGGCCGGTTTTGAAAACCAGTATCCGCATCAGCTGTCCGGCGGCATGCAGCAGCGCGTGGGCCTGGCGCGCGCGCTGGCCACCGACGCCGAAATCCTGCTGATGGACGAAGCCTTCTCGGCGCTGGACCCGCTCATCCGCCGCGAAATGCAGGACCAGTTGCTGCAATTGCAGGCCAAGCTGAACAAGACCATCGTGTTCATCACGCACGATCTGGACGAAGCGCTGCGCCTGGGCAACCGCATCGCCATCCTCAAGGACGGCGAACTGGTGCAGGAAGGCACGCCGGAAGACATCCTGCTGAATCCGGCCAATGATTACGTCCAGTCGTTCCTGCAGGACGTGAACCGCACCAAGGTGCTGAACGCCACGCACGCCGTCAACCCGGCGCGCCTGACCTTGACGATGCGTTCGCGTCCGGCGCACGCGCTGGACCGCATGCGCGCCATGGACTACGAATACGCACCGGTGCTGGACGGCAAGCGCCTGGCGGGCGTGCTGACCGCCAAGGCGGCCGAGCAGGCCATCCAGGAAGGCGTGCGCGACGTGTCTCGCTTCGTGGAAGACCTGGCGTCCGTGCCCGCCACCGCGGGTCTGGGCGAAGTGCTGGCGCAGCTGGTGCATAGCGATCAACCCGTGGCCGTGACCGGCGAAGACGATGAATTCCTGGGCATGCTGTCGCGCAAGAAGGTCGTTGAACTGGTGACGCCGGCCTTGACCGAGACCGTGACGTCCGAGACCGACGCCGCGGATCTGGTCGCCCAACCGGTACCCGAGCATCGGGGCGAAGCGGCCTGATCGCCACCCGGCGTCCTGCCATCCCGGGAAGCCAGAAGAAAGAACTTTGCCCGCGTGCAATCGCTTGCACGCGGGCAAAGTCGTTTTATGATAGCTGGCCGGTCAAGCTGCCCGGCGTTCCCCGTTTCGAATAACCGGAAGCCGTCATGCCCATTTTGAATGTCCAGATCCTGCAAGGCCACTCGGCCGCCCAGAAGGCCGCCTTGCTTCGCGCCGCGTCAGACGCCGTGGTCCAGAGCATTGTCGCGCCGCTGCCCAGCGTGCGCATCGTGCTGCAGGAAGTGCCCGCCGAAAACGTGATCGTGGCCGGAGAGATCGGCAAGCGCATGGTGCGCGTCGACGTGGCGCTGATCGAAGGGCGCGACGAACCCAAGAAGGCCGCGCTGATCGCCGCCTTGAACCAGGCCGTGTGCAGCAGCATCGACATCTCTGGCGAAGACGTGCGCGTGTTGATCCGCGACGTGCCCAAGGTCGACATGGGCGTGGCCAACGGCATCAGCGCCAAGGCTGCCGGCCGCTAAGACGCCATAGCCAGCCAGCCCGGCCGCGCGGCGATCCCGCGCGT
Organism: Achromobacter piechaudii NBRC 102461; assembly: GCF_001571245.1. Classification (GTDB taxonomy): domain Bacteria; phylum Pseudomonadota; class Gammaproteobacteria; order Burkholderiales; family Burkholderiaceae_B; genus Achromobacter; species Achromobacter piechaudii. The sequence goes on from NZ_BCTK01000013.1 coordinate 35,732, forward strand.
TTTTTTTTGCGCCCGCGTTATTGCATCTTCAACCCGAGTTCGGCCACGAAATGCTTTTCCTCGGCGACCTGCCGGACCGCGAAATCGGTATAGGCCGCGCTGTCCATCAACATGTGCGGTTGATCCGCGTTGTCCAGCGCGCGGTTGTATTCCGCGTCGCGCGAGGCGCGATGAAAGGCCTTTTGCAGCACGGCCACCGTCTTGGGATCCATGCCCTTGGGGCCGGCGATGCCCACGGGGTTGGTCGCCACGATGGGGTAACCCAGTTCGGTCATCGTGGGTACGTCGGGCACGCGCTTGGCGCGCGCTTCGCCAACGATGGCCAGGAGCCGCGCGCGGCCCGTGTCGATCATCGGTCCCCACCCGGCGTCCGACACCATCTGGATGTGCCCGCCCAACAGCGCGGTGGTCTCTTCCGCCGCGCCCTTGTACGGGATGAAGTTGAACCTGGCCCCGGTCAGCCGTGACAGGCGTTCGATGGCGATGCGGCCCGAACCGCCCGCGCCCGTGCCGCCGTAACTGATCTTCTCGGGGTTGGCGCGCGCGTGGGCGATCAGTTCGTCCAGCGTTTTCCACGGCGCGTCCTCGCGCACCACGATGCCGTAGGAATACGCCGTCATGCAGGCGATATAGGTGAAATCCTTGACGGGGTCGTAGTTCACCTGTTGCAGGAACGGGTAGCGGAACAGCGTGCCCACCACCACCGATACCGTGTAGCCGTCCGGCGCCGCCGTCTGCGCCATGGCGGCCGGCCCCAGCGTGCCGCCCGCGCCGGGCCGGTTGGCGATGACGACCGTCTGGCCCAGCTCGCGCGAGGCCGCCACCGCCAGCGCGCGCATCTGCGTATCGGTCGCGCCGCCCGCGGGGAACGGCACGATCAGCGTCACCGGACGCGTCGGAAACGAGGCGGCGCGGGCGGCGGGCCAGAAGCCGAACGTGGCTGGCAAGGCCAGCCCCAGCTTGAGCAGGCTGCGACGCCGGGGCAAGGCGCTGCGGCGAGAATGATCCGTCATGGTTGTCTCCGTTCTGTTGGTTGTTATCGGGTACCGCAATGCGTCGGCGACGCCGCGCGTTCAAGGACGGGGCAACGGGCACGGTCACGCATTACCCCGCATGCGGCCCCGGCACTCCCGCCCGCGATCAGCACGCCACGCCGCGCGCCGACAGGCTGGCGATGGCGGCCTCGTCGTAGCCGGCTTCGCGCAGGATCTGCGGCGTGTGTTCGCCCGGCAGCGGCGCTTGTCTCGCAATGGCGAACTGAAAGCCTGACATCCGCACCGGACTGCCCACCTGCGCGCCCGCGCCGTACTCGGCATGCCGGGCGGCGTGCACCATGCCGCGCGCCGTGAAGTGCGGGTGAGCCAGGCTCTCCGCCAGTTTCAACACGGGCGCGACGCAGCAGTCCGCGCCATCCAGCACGTGCAGCCAATGCGCCAGCGGACGCTGCGCGAACAGCTCTTGCAGTTCGGCGCGCGCCCAGGCCTGCCGCGCCGCGTCTTCGTCGCGGTGCAGGGCCAGCAGATCCTGCCTGCCCAAGCGCTGGCACAAGGTGTCCCAGAACTTGGGCTCCAACGCGGCGACAGCCAGATAGCGGCCATCCTGCGTGCGGTATTGCCCGTAGCAGGCCAGCGCGCCCGACAGCGTGTCGCCGCCGGCCGGGCGCGTATCGCCGTGTGCGTTCAGTGTCGCCAGCGGCACCACCGCGCCGGCCAGCAAGCCGTCGGCGATGGCGATATCCACATAGCGCCCGCGCCCCGTGCGCTGCGCATCGACCAGCGCCGCCAGGATCCCCATCACCGCCGTCAGCGAACCGCCCAGGATGTCTGCCACCGGCAGGTTCGACAAGGCCGGTTGATCCGGCCCGCATCCCATCTGGTCGGCCACGCCCGCGTAGGCGGCATAGTTCAGGTCGTGGCCAGCAGCCTGGGCCAGCGGACCGTCCTGGCCGTAGCCCGTGATGCTGCAATACACCAGGCGCGGATTGTGGCGCGACAGCGTGTCGTAATCGGCCTTCAGGCGCGTCGTCACGCCGGGCCGGAAGCTCTCGATCAGCACGTCGGCGTCGCGCGCCAGCGTCGCCAGCGCCGCCTGTCCATCGGGATGCTTCAGGTCCAGCCGCAGCCCGCGCTTGTTGCGGTTGCACACGGCGCGCAGGGCGGGGGGCGCGTAGTCGCCCGCCTGCGTTTCCTCGATCTTGATGACGTCGGCGCCCAGGTCGGCCAGATACTGCGCGCCCAGCGGGCCGGGCAGCAGACGCGACAGGTCCAGCACCTTGATGCCCGCAAGCGGGGCGGTGTTCGGCGTATCCAAAGAGGGACTCCGGTAAATGCGAAGAGGCTGCCGGCCATCGGCAAAAGCCAGTCTAGGCGCGGGTTCGCGGCGAACCAATGGCGAAATGGTTGATTCCGCTTGGCGGGAATGCTCACGTCGGGCATTCCTGGGACGCGGCGCTTTCGCTACCATCGACGCAGTCGGTTCACGCCCCGCCGTAGGAATCCGCCATGACGCATCACACCATTGCCGTCGGACACATCGCCCAGATCCTGCAAGGCGCGCGCACGCGTGGCGTGGACGTCGAGCGCGTGCTGCGGCGCGCCCAGGTGCCGCCCGCGCTGTTGCAAGCGCCGATGGCGCGCGTGTCGCAGGCGCAGTTCGCGCAGATTCTGCGGATGTTGCGGCGCGCCACACGCGATGACTTTCTGGGCATGGGTCGATACCCGGTGCCGCTGGGCGCATTTGCCCACGCCTGTCGCCTGGCCTTGCAGGAAAGCACGCTGGGCGACGCGCTGCGCGTGGCGTTCCGCTATTACCACGGGGTGCTGCGCGACTTCACCGCGCGGCTTTGCATCAGCGGCGACACCGCGCGCATCGTGCTGGACGCGCGCGGCGCATCGGGCTGCGCGCAGTGGTATGGCGAACGCACGTTTCTGTTCTTCACGCTGGGCGTGGCCAACTGGCTGGCCGGTCGGCGCCTGCCTATCCTGGGCGTCGATTACAACGCCGGCGCGCGCAGCGCCGATGCGCAAAAGGTATTCCATGCGCCGGTGCGCTACGGTCAGCCCCAGACCGGGCTGTGGCTGGAGGCGCGCTGGCTGGCGCTGCCCGTGGTGCAGGACGCGCAGGCGCTGCACGCCTTTCTGGCGAACGCGCCTTTCGACCTGCTGGTCAAGTACCAGGACCGCGCCACGCTGACCGACCGCATCCGCCGCCTGTTGCGCAACGACCTGTCCGCCGACCTGCCATCGCTGGCCCAGGTCAGCGCGCAGTTGTCGATGACGCCGCAAACGCTGCGTCGCCATCTGCGCGAGGAAGGGCAGGGGTTTCAGGTGCTCAAGGACGACTTGCGGCGCGATGCCGCCGTCGAGTACCTGGGCCGGCACGATCTTTCCCTGGTGGAGATCGCCGAGCGCCTGGGCTTTTCGGAGCCCAGCACCTTTCATCGCGCGTTCAAGAAATGGACCGGCGTGTCTCCTGGCGAATACCGCCGCAATCAATTGACGTGCGGCCCCACGTTCGACCCGCCCCGCGCACGGCCAGGCGCTGACACTTTCCGCCAATCCATTTGATGCCTGCGGCCATTGCCGCGCCCTGTGCGCGGCGGGAAGCTACGGGCTGGTTCGCGGCCCAGCGGACGGCGACAGGCGGCAGCGGCATCCCGCAAGCCGCATCCCGTATTTCGCGCAGCCGCCACGACACACGACAGGAGAGGCAGGCATGAATCGAACCGTATGGGTGGCCGGCGTCGGCATGATCCCGTTTTGCAAACCCGGCGCCAGCGAGCCGTATTCCCAGATGGGCGTGCGCGCAGCGCGGGCCGCCTTGTCCGACGCGGGCGTGCCCTACGAAGCCGTGCAGCAGGCGTACGCCGGCTATGTGTACGGCGACTCCACCTCGGGCCAGGCGGTGGTGTATGGCGTGGGCCTGACTGGCATCCCCGTCTTCAATGTCAACAACAATTGCGCCAGCGGTTCGTCTGCATTGTTCCTGGCGCGCCAGGCGGTCGAGAGCGGCGCGGTGGAATGTGCGCTGGCCGTGGGATTCGAGCAGATGAGCCCGGGCGCGTTGAAGGGTGTGTACGAGGACCGCCCGTCTCCGCTGGCGCGCTTCGTGTCGGCCATGAGCGATGCGCAGGGCTACGACACCGCCACGCCGCGCGCCGCGCAATTCTTTGGCGGTGCCGCGCGCGACTATATGAAGCAGCACGACATCCGCGCCGACACCTTCGCGCGCATCTCGGTCAAGGCGCGCCAGCACGCGGCCCGCAATCCTTATGCAGTGTTTCGCCAGACCGTCACGCTGGCGGAGGTCATGGATGCGCCCATGATCTTCGAGCCGCTGACCCGTCTGCAATGCTGCCCGCCCACCTGCGGCGCGGCGGCGGCGATTCTTTGTTCCGATGATTTTGCACGCCGTCACGGCTTGCGGCCCGGCGTGCGTATCGCCGCGCAGGCCATGACGACCGATACGTCATCGACGTTCGAGGCTGCTGATATGCAGCGCCTGGTCGGCCTGGACATGACGCGCGCCGCCGCCGACCGCGTGTACGAAGCGGCGGGCGTGGACCCCGCCGACCTGGACGTCGTGGAACTGCACGACTGCTTTACCGCGAACGAGCTCATCACCTACGAAGGGCTGCGCCTGACGCCGGAAGGCAGCGCCGAAAAGTTCATCGTCGACGGCGACAACACTTACGGCGGCCGGGTCGTGACCAACCCGTCGGGCGGCCTGTTGTCCAAAGGCCACCCGCTGGGCGCGACGGGGCTGGCGCAATGCACAGAGCTGGTCTGGCAGTTGCGCGGGCAGGCCGATCTGCGCCAGGTCGACGGCGCGCGGCTGGCGTTGCAGCACAACCTGGGGCTGGGCGGCGCGTGCGTCGTTACGCTGTACCAGGCGGCGTGAGCGGGTACGTGCAGGTCACGTGGCCGGCACACGCGCTGCGCAACACACCAATTCACGGCGGCGCACGCGCGCTGCCTTGAAAAGAATCAGGAGACAGACGATGGGTACGCTTGAAGGCAAGGTAGCGCTGGTGTCCGGCTCGGGGCGCGGCATCGGCCAGGAGATCGCGCTGAAACTAGCGCGCGAAGGTGCGAAGGTCGTCGTCAACGATCTGGACGAAGGCCCGGCCAATGACACGGTCGCGATGATCCGCCAGGCGGGCGGCCAGGCCCAGGCCTGCGCAGGCAGCGTCACCGCTCCCGGCTTTGCCGACCGCTTCGTCGGCGCGGCGGTGGACAGCTTTGGCGGGCTGGACATCATCGTGAACAACGCCGGCTACACCTGGGACAACGTCATCCAGAAAATGACGGACGAGCAATGGGACGAGATCCTGGCCGTGCACCTGTCGGCCCCTTTCCGCATCCTGCGCGCGGCATCCGGCTTCTTGCGCGAAGCCGCCAAGGCCGAGGCCGCCGACGGACGCGAAGTGTTCCGCAAGGTGGTCAATATCTCGTCCACCTCGGGCGTGATGGGCAACGCGGGCCAGGCCAACTACGCCGCCGCCAAGGCCGGCATCAACGGCCTGACGCGCGCGTTGGCCAAAGAGTGGGGGCGCTACAAGGTCAACGTGAACAGCGTGGCGTTCGGCCTGATCAAGACGCGTCTGACCGACGCCGCCGCCGACGGCGACACCACGCTGGACATCCAGGGCCGGCAGATCAAGGTGGGCGTGAATCCCCAGGTGCTCAAGAACGCCGAAAGCCTCATCCCGATCGGCCGGGCGGGTACGCCGGTGGAAGCGGCGGGCGCGGTCTATCTGTTCTGCCTGCCCGAATCGAACTACATCAGCGGACAGGTGCTGGTTGTGGGGGGCGGCCGTCCATGACGCGCCCTGAGACGTCGATGCCGGCGACCGGCCCCGCCTGGATGGACGCGGATCTGACGCTGTTCCAGGACTCCACCCGCCGCGTGTTTGAAAAAGAATTCGCGCCCGACGAGGACAGGTGGCGTCGCCAGCAGCATGCCGACCGCAGCATCTGGGACAAGGCGGGGCGGCTGGGGCTCTTGTGCGTCAGCATGCCCGAAGCCTATGGCGGCGGCGGGGGCAGCTTCGCGCACGAAGCCATCGTGGCGGCCGAGCAGGCGCGCGCCATGGTCTATGGGTTCAGCAACAACGTACACAGCGCCATCCTGGCGCACTACATCCTGAATTACGGCACCGAAGCGCAGCGGCGGCGCTGGCTGCCCAGCATGGCCACCGGCGACCTGGTGGGCGCCATTGCCATGAGCGAGCCGGGCGCGGGGTCCGACCTGAAAAGCGTGCGCACCACGGCCGCGTGTGATGGTGACGTTTACGTCATCAATGGCTCCAAAACATTCATCACCAACGGCCTGCATGCCGACCTGATCTGCGTGGTGGCCAAGACGGACCCCTCGGCGGGCACTCGTGGCGTCTCGCTCATCATGGTGGAAACGCGCGACCTGCCGGGCTTTCGGCGCGGCAAGCTGCTGGAAAAGCTGGGCCAGAAAAGCCTGGATACGGCCGAGCTGTTCTTCGACGACGTGCGCGTGCCAGCCGCCAATCTGCTGGGCGAAGCCGAAGGACAGGGCTTTACGCAGCTGATGCAGCAGTTGCCGCGTGAGCGGCTGCTGATCGCGGTGGGCGCGGTGGCGACGATGCGGCGCGCCATTGACGACACCGTCGCCTATACCAAGACGCGGCAGGTGTTCGGGCAGGCGCTGATTGACTTGCAGAACACGCGCTTCAAGCTGGCCGAATGTGAAACCATCGCCACCATCGCGGCGCGCTTTGTCGATGACTGCATCGCGCGGCAGTTGCAGGGCACGCTGGACCTGTCCACCGCCGCCATGGCCAAGTGGTGGACCACGCAGATGAATTGCCAGGTCATCGACGAATGCCTGCAATTGCATGGCGGCTACGGCTACATGCTGGAAACGCCGATTGCCCGCATGTATGCGGATGCGCGCGTGGGCAAGATCTATGGCGGCTCGAACGAAATCATGAAAGAAATCATCGCGCGTGGCATGACCGCCTGAGGCGGGCGGCACCTGGCGCGGGAATCGGAGACACGGATGCAAGAAGCGCATTTTCGGGTGTGGCCCAAGGGGCTGCCGGCCCACATCAGCCAGCCCCGGTCCAGCCTGACCTTCAACCTGGAGGCGTCGGCAACGCGCTATCCCGACAAGCCCGCCATCGTCTTCTACGACACCGTGCTGGATTACGCACGCCTCAAGCGCGAGGTCGACGCCATGGCCGGCTATCTGCAACAGTGCGCGGGCGTCAAGGCGGGCGACCGCGTGCTGTTGTTGAGCCAGAATTGCCCGCAGTTCATCATCGCGTACTACGCCGTGCTGCGCGCCGATGCGGTGGTGGTGCCGGTGAACGCGATGAGCGCGCAAGACGAGCTGGCGCACTACCTGCAAGACAGCGGGGCGCGCGTGGCCTTTGCCGCCCAAGAGCTGGCGCCACGGCTGGCGAGTTTCGTCGAGGACGGGCGGCTGGAACGCGTCATCGTCCACACTTATTCCGATTACCTGGGCGCGGGCGCGGGTAAGGCGGGCGAGGGGTGCGAGGGGTCCGACATAACGCCGCCCGACTGGATCGCCGCGCCGCGCGGCAGCCTGCACAGCCTGGGCGGCGTGCCCTGGTATGGCGCCCTGGCGGTCAATGCACCGCCGTTGCCGCACAAGGCGCGCGCGGGCGATCTGTGCTTGTTGCCCTATACGTCCGGCACCACGGGCCGGCCCAAGGGGTGCCGTCACACGCATGGCACGCTGGGGGCGGCGGTGACGGGGTCGGCGCTGTGGCGCGGCCTGACGGCCGAGGCCGTCATCATGGGCGTGGCGCCGCTGTTCCATCTGCTGGGCATGCAGAACTGCATGAACCTGCCGATTCTGCTGGGCGCTACCGTCGTGCTGCTGCCGCGCTGGGACCGCCAGGTGGCCGCGCAGCTGATGGCGCGGCATCGCGTCAGCGTGTGGGCCGCGCCTCCCGCGATGGTCGTGGACTTTTTCGCGCAGCCCGACATTCAATCCTATGACCTGTCGCGTCTGGCGCTGCTGTGCGGCGGCGGCGCGCCGATGCCCGAAGCGGTGTCCGCCATGCTGTCCGAGCGCTACGGCATCGTCTTCAACGAAGCCTATGGCCTGACCGAGACGGCTTCGTTCCTGCATTGCAACCCCATGCACCGCAACAAGCGCCAGTGCATCGGCGTGCCGACGTTCGGCGTCGACACGCGCGTGGTGGACCCATCCACCTTGCAGGAAGTTGCGGCGGGCGAGGTGGGCGAACTGGTCACGCGCGGCGCGCAGCTGATGCTGGGCTACTGGAACAATCCGGCGGCCGACGACGAAGCCTTCTTCATGCTGGACGGCCAACGCTACTTTCGCACGGGCGACCTGGGCCGGGTGGACGAGGACGGGTACTTCTTTATCACCGACCGCCTCAAGCGGATGATCAATGCCTCGGGCTATAAAGTCTGGCCGGCCGAGGTCGAGAACACCTTGTACGAGCACCCCGCCGTGCATGAGGCCTGCGTGATCGGCGTGCCCGATGCGTGCCGGGGCGAAACGGTCAAGGCGCTGCTGGTGTTGCGGCCCGAGGCGCGCGACAGCGCCCGCGAGGAAGAGGTGATCGCGTGGGCCCGCGCGCGGATGGCCGCGTACAAAGCCCCGCGCATCGTGCAATTCGTCGAGGCCTTGCCCAAGTCCAGCACCGGCAAGATCCTGTGGCGGCAGTTGCAGGGGGCGGGGCGCGAGACTGCCTAGCGGCGAGGAACAGTGCCCATGGCCAAACGCTCAGGGCAAACCGGTCCGGGCCAAGCGCTCAGGGCCAAGCAGTCAGGGCCAGACGCTCAGGGCCGAGGGCCCTGGGCGTGGGGAGCGTGGCGGGGTGGGTTGGTCGCCAATTGACGCAATTCGCTCAATAGCTTGGCGGCGGGCAGGGGCAGCAGCCCCTGGGTGCGCCGGAAGGCCGTCAGCATGCGCGTGTCGGACGCGCCGGGGATGGGCAGGCGGTCAAGCAGCCCCGCGCGCAACTCCGCGTGATACATCGGTTCGGGCATCCATCCTAAGAAATCCGAATGCGCAATCAGATTTTTCAGAACCGTGATGGAACGGGTTTCAACCGTCACATCGGGCATGGGCAAACAATGCCGGTTGAACAGCTGGTTCATGTGTTCGAAGGGGTCGGTGCCGCGCGGCAGGATGGCCCATTTGTGCTCCAGCGTATCGGCCAGGCTCAGGGCGGGCCGCGATCGTAGCGGGTGGTCGGTGCTGGCCACCACATAGCTGGTGTCTTCCCAACGGCAATCGGGCACCGAAACAATTTCGTCCGTGTCTTCGGTGTGCGCGCCCAGCGCCAGGTCGATCTCGCGCGACAGCAGCGCGCTGGCCAGCCTGTCCCACACGCCTTCCACCACCTGCACCTGCAAGGTCGGCCAGCGATTGCAGGTGCGGGTCAGCGCGGTCGGCAGGATCAGGCACGCGATGCTGCCCACGGTGCCCACCCGGATGGTGCCCTTGGCCAGCCCCAGCATCGCGCGGATTTCCTCTTTGGCGCTTTCGGCATCGCGCAGCAGCGCGATGGAATGCGGCAGCAGCGTAAGCCCGATGTCGGTCAGCTGCATGCCTTTGGAATGTCGTTCGAATAGCGGGGCGCCGACCTGGCCTTCCAGGCGGCGCACGATGCGGCTAAGTGCGGACTGCGTCAGATGCATGGCGTCGGCGGCACGTCCCAGGCTGCCGGCGGCCACGACCGCATTGAATGCCGCCAATTGGTGAAGGTCGAATGGCATGCCAAAGCGTAATGACTTTGTCTCGATATATCAATTCTCAAGTCTGCTAGGGGGGGCGACACTCTGCCATCGCTGTTGACCGCGCCGAAGGCATGCTGCGGCCCGCGACAACACCCGCAACCTCCTCGCAAGGACCCGAGCAATGAACGGCTCCGTTTTTGGCCTGTTGGGCACTCTTGGTGCTTCCGGCAACGTGTCCACCCCGGATGCGCCACCGCAAGCGCTGACCGTGCGCGACGCTGTCTACGACCTGATGCGCCGCGTTGGCATGACGTCGGTTTTTGCCAACCCCGGCTCCACCGAACTCCCGATGTTTCGCGGCTTCCCGGACGACTTCCGCTATGTGCTGGGCTTGCAGGAAGCAACGGTCGTCGGCATGGCGGACGGCTATGCGCAAGCCACGAACAACGCTGCGATGGTCAACCTGCATTCGGCGGCGGGCGTCGGCAACGCCATGGGCAACCTCTTCACCGCCTACAAGAACCGCACGCCGCTCGTGGTCGTCGCCGGCCAGCAGGCGCGCGGCATCTTGCCGTTCGACCCCTTCCTGTCGTCCAGCCACGCGGCCGAACTGCCCCGTCCCTACGTCAAATGGAGCACCGAGCCGGCGCGCGCGCAAGACGTGCCGCTGGCCATCGCGCGCGCCTATTACCTGGCCATGATGCCGCCGCGCGGACCCGTGCTGGTCTCGGTTCCTGTCGATGACTGGGACGCGCCTTCGCCGCCCCTCGCGCACCGCTACGTCAGTACGGAAATACGGCCGCAACCCGAAGCCATCGGACGCATCGGCGCGCTCCTGGACGCCTGCCGCCGGCCCGCCCTCGTCGTGGGCGCTGCGGTGGACCGCGACGGCGCCTGGAACGAAATCGTGGCGCTTGCCGAATCGCACAGCGCGCGCGTGTGGGCAGCGCCGATGTCCGGACGATGCAGCTTTCCGGAACGCCATCGCCTGTTCGCCGGTTTCCTGCCCGCCGCGCGCGAAGGCATCGTCAGCCGGCTGCAAGGGCACGACCTGATCCTGGTAGTGGGGGCGCCCGCCTTCACCTATCACGTCGACGGAGCGGGGCCCCACGTGCCCGACGGCGCCGAGCTCTGCCTCTTGACCGAAGACCCGGACACCGCCGCTTGGGCACCGGCCGGCATGGCGGCGGTGGGCAGCCTGCGCCTTTGCCTGCGCGACCTGCTGGCACGGCCGGCGCCCACCATGCGGCCCTTGCCTGCGCGTCGCGCATCGGCTCCCATGCCCGAGCCCTCCACGCCGATGTCCGTGGCCTTCGTCCTTCAGACCTTGGCCTCCATGCGTGACCCGGCCGACATCATCGTGGAAGAAGCGCCCAGCGCCCGACCGGTCATGCAGCAATTCCTGCCCCACACCCGTACCCAGACCTTCTACACGATGGACAGCGGCGGGCTGGGCTACGGCATGCCTGCGGCCGTGGGCGTGGCGCTGGGCAGACCCGACCGGCGCGTCATCGCCCTGATCGGTGATGGTTCAAGCCTGTATTCGATCCAGGCGCTCTGGAGCGCCGCCCAGCACAAGCTGCCCATCACTTTCATCATCCTCAACAACCGCCGCTACGCCGCCTTGCAGGACTTCGCGCCGGCGTTCGGATTCGGTCCGCACGACAAGGTCGTAGGCACGGAGCTGCCCGGCATCGATTTTGTCGCGTTGGCGACCGGGCTGGGCTGCGGCGCGGTGCGCGTGTCGGAGGCCGCGCGCCTGGGTGCGGTGCTGGCCGATGCCGTGGCCAGCGGCGGCCCCAGCCTGGTTGAAGTGTTGGTGTCTTGATCCCGATCCGCCGGATGCGCAGACCCTGGACTTGCCAAGAGTCCTCACCCCAAAGAGGCCCAAACGCCATGCAGGAATCCCCCGTGCAGCAATCTGCCAAGCAGGTATCCCTATTGATCAACGGCGACGCAACGAGCGCCCGCGGCGGCCAGACTTTCCAGCGCCACAACCCGCTGAACGGCAGCGTGGCGTCGGTGGCGCCCGCCGCCAGCGTGCAGGATGCGGTCGCCGCCGTGCACGCCGCGTCGGCGGCTTTCCCTTCGTGGTCGAACACCGGCCCCGGCCAGCGTCGCGCGCTGCTCATGCGGGCTGCCGACGTGCTTGAGGCCAAGACGCAGGCGTTCGTCGACATCATGGTGCTGGAAATCGGCTCGTCGGCTGGCTGGGCGCAATTCAACGTGCGGCTGGCGGCCGGCGCGCTGCGCGAGGCCGCGGCCCTGACGACGCAGATCGGCGGCGAAGTCATTCCGTCCGATGTGCCGGGCAATCTGGCTCTGGCCGTGCGCCAGCCGGCCGGCGTGGTGCTGGGCATCGCGCCCTGGATTGCGCCGGTCATCCTGGCCGTGCGCGCAATCGCCACGCCTCTTGCTTGCGGCAATACCGTCGTGTTCAAGGGCAGCGAACAATGCCCGGCCACCCACGGGCTGGTCATGCACACGCTGCAAGAAGCAGGCTTTCCCCGAGGCGTGCTCAACTTCATCACGAACGCGCCCGCCGACGCGGCCACCGTCGTCGAGGCCATGGTGGCGCACCCGTCTGTGCGGCGCGTCAACTTCACCGGCTCCACGCAGGTGGGCAGGCGCATCGCCTCAGCATGCGCAAATCATCTGAAACCTGTCGTTCTTGAACTCGGCGGCAAGGCGCCGTTCCTGGTGCTCGACGATGCCGACCTGGACGCAGCCGCCTGCGCCGCCGTGTTTGGCGCGTTCGCCAATTCCGGGCAGATCTGCATCTCCACTGAACGCATCATCGTCGACCGCAAGGTGGCCGACACCTTCGTACAAAAGCTGGCCGATCGCGCGGCCTCGCTGCCCCTGGGCGACCCGCGCGAAAGCGCCGTGGCGCTGGGGGCAGTGGTCGACATGCAAACGGTGCATCGTTGCAACGCCTTGATCGACGACGCGCTGGCGCAAGGCGGCCGGCTGGTGGCGGGCGGCAAGGCCGACAGCACCTTGATGCCGGCCACCTTGATCGACCACGTCACGCCCAGCATGCGGCTCTATCGTGAAGAGGCCTTCGGCCCGGTCAAGGGCATCGTGCGTGTCAATGGCGTTGAAGAAGCCGTGGCCTGCGCCAACGACAACGAATACGGATTGGCGGCGGCGGTGTTCGGACGCGACGTCGGGCGTGCCATCGCGGTGGCGCGCCGCATCGAATCGGGCATCTGCCACGTCAACGGCGCCACGGTCCACGACGAACCGCAGATGCCGTTCGGCGGCATCAAAGACAGCGGAATGGGGCGGTTCGGCGGCAAGGCCGGCATCGACGCCTTTACCGATCTGCGCTGGCTGACCGTGCAGACGACCCCGCGCGATTACTCGTTCTGACAATGGCCAACAGTGACCTCACGAAGGGGAAGCGTGCATGCGTACTCAGGTAGCGATCATCGGAGCCGGTCCGGCGGGGCTGGTCCTGTCGCAACTTCTGGACGGGCAGGGCATCGAATCCGTGGTGCTTGAATGCCGAAGCCAGGAGGCGATCCGCGCGACCATACGCGCCGGCGTGCTGGAGCAGGGCACGGTAGACCTGCTGACCGACATGGGCTTGGGCAAACGGATGCACAACGAAGGCTTGCGGCATGAAGGCACCGTGCTGCGGGTCGGCGGTGTGGACCGGCGCATCGACTTCGTCGGCTTGACGGGCGGACGCGCCGTGATGGTCTATGCCCAGCACGAGGTCCTCAAGGACCTGCTCGACGCGCGGCTGGCTACGGGCGGCGACCTGCGCTTCAACGTCAGCGACGTCACGCTGTCCGGCATCACATCAGACATGGCGTCGCGGCCTGTCGTGCGCTTTCGCGACGCAAGTGGCGCGGCGGTGTCGTTGCGCGCGGACTTTGTCGTGGGCTGCGACGGTACGCAGGGCGTCAGCCGCAGCGCCGTCGATCCCCAAGCTCTGCAAACCGTCGAGCGCCATTACCCGTTCGGCTGGCTGGGCATACTGTGCAAGGCGCCGCCATCTTCCGACGAACTGATCTACGCCCTGGGAGCCGATGGCTTCGCGCTGGTCAGCACGCGGTCTTGCGAGGTGCAGCGCATGTATCTGCAATGCGATCCCGGCGATACGCCCGACGATTGGTCCGACGACCGCATCTGGGCCACGCTGCGCGCCCGCCTTGCCACGCACGACGGCTGGCAGCCCAACGAAGGGCCCATCTTCGACAAGACCGTGGTGGGCATGCGCAGCCGGGTCATCGAACCCATGCGGCATGGCCGCTTGTTCCTGGCGGGCGATGCGGCCCACGTGGTGCCGCCTACGGGCGCCAAGGGCCTGAATCTGGCGATCTCCGACGCGCGGCTGTTGGCGCGCGCGCTGACTCGCTTCTACCGGGACGGCAACGAAGACCTGCTGGACACCTACGGCCCGACCGCGTTGCGGCGCATCTGGCGCGCGCAGCGGTTTTCAACCTGGATGACGACGCTGCTGCATCGCTTTCCCGACGCGGACGCCTACGCCCGCAAGCTGCAAGACGCCGACCTGGACTACCTGACCCGATCACGCGCCGCGTGCACCACGCTGGCGGAAAACTACGTAGGGCTGCCCGTTGCGCCGCCCTGGGACTGAACGCGGGCGATCCCGCACCAAGGAGAACCAGCATGACTCGTAGCACCCAGAACGCGACGGCCCATGCCGCCGCGCCGACACACCGCAGCGCCGACGTGGGCGATCTGCTGGATAACGGCCCCTTCACCTCGATGCAGATGTTCGTGGTGATGCTTGCCGCGCTGTCCATCGTGCTGGACGGCTTTGACGGACAACTGATCGGCTTCGCGATCCCGATGATGATCAAGGAATGGGGCATCACGCGCGAGGTGTTCGCGCCCGCCGTGGCGGCCGGCCTGATCGGCATGGGTATCGGCAGCGCCTCGGCGGGCCTCTTCGCCGACCGCTACGGGCGGCGCATGGCGGTCATCGTCAGCGTGTTCGTGCTGGGCACGGCAACCTGCGCCATCGGGTTTGCGCCCGACGCCACCACGGTGGCCGTGCTGCGCTTCATCGCCGGCCTGGGCATCGGCGGCGCCTTGCCCAGCTCCACCACGGTCACCGCCGAATTCACGCCTGCGCGCCGGCGCACGCTGGCCGTCACCGCCACCATCGTCTGCGTGCCGCTGGGCGGCATGCTGGCGGGCCTGTTCTCGGCTTACGTGCTGCCCTTGTACGGCTGGCGCGCCTCGTTCTTCATCGGCGGATCTTTACCCATTGTGCTGGGCTTCGCCTTGATGGCCGTGTTGCCCGAGTCGCCCCGCTTCCTCGCGCGTCGACCCGAACGCTGGAAGGAACTGAGCCACTTGCTGGCCCGGATGGGTCGCCCCATGCCGCTGGGCGTGCGCTACACCGACGCCACCGAGCAAGCCCTAGAACAGCGTGGCGCCCAGCCGCAGCTGGGCGTGCGGGCCTTGTTCGCCAAGGGCTATGGCGCCGACACCATCGCCATCTGGGTGGCGTTCTTCATGTGCCTGACGGCGGTGTACAGCGCGTTCAGCTGGCTGCCGACCATGCTGACCTCCGAGGGCCTGCCTGGCGCGGTGGCAACCTCCGGGCTGACCGCCTACAACCTGGGCGGCGTGATCGGCGCGCTGGTCTGCGCCGTCGCCATCACGCGCTGGGGGTCCCGCTGGCCGCTCGCCATCTGCTGCGCGGGCGCGCTGGGCAGCGCCTTCCTGATGCTGCTGCTCGACGTGCACCAGAATTCGTCGTGGCTGGTGTTCGGCTTCGGCGTGCACGGGCTGTTCGTCAATGCAGTGCAATCCACCATGTATGCGCTGTGCGCCTATATGTATGCCACTGGCGTGCGCGCCACCGGCACGGCGGGCGCGCTGGCGTTCGGTCGTCTTGGCGCCATCCTGAGCGCCTTCGTGGGCGCAACCGTCATCACGCAGGGCGGCGCGCAGGGCTACCTGATATTGCTGGGCACGGTCATGGTGTTCGCGTTGATCGCGTTGCTGCTGGTGCGTCGGCATATTCCCAGCCGGCAGGCCGCAGCGCCGTTGCGCACCGTTGCCGCCATGGGAGCCTCACGATGAATATCGCCATGCTGGGCGCGGGCGCCATGGGCTGCCTGTTCGGTGGATTGTTGAGCGAAAGCGGGCAGCGCGTGACGCTGCTCGATATCGACGATGCGCAGCTGGACGCGATACGCAGCCACGGCTTGCGGCTGGAAACCGACCGCGGCGACCGGCGCATCCACGGCATGTCGGCCTTGCGGCCCGAGCAATGCCGCGAAGCGCCCGACCTGCTCATCCTGTTCACCAAGAGCCTGCACACCGACGCGGCCTTGCGAGGCGTCAAAGCGCTGATCGGCGCGCCGACGCGGGTGCTGACCTTGCAGAACGGGCTGGGCAATCTGGAGGCCGTCACGCGCCACGTGGATCCTGCCCGCGTGCTGGTCGGCATGACGACGTGGCCGGCCGATCTGGCCGGGCCCGGCCACGTCAGCTCGCATGGGACAGGGGTGGTGCGTCTGCGGTCGGCGGCTGCCGACGATGTGGCCGATATCGCGGCCAATATTGCGGTCAATGTTGCGGTCAATGTTGCGGCCAATGAGGCGGCCAATAATGCGGCCGATATTGCGCATATTTCGCAAGTGCTGGATGGGGCCGGCTTGCGCTGCGAGGTCGACGCAAACGTGTGGAAGGCGATCTGGGAGAAGGTCGCCTTCAACGCCGCGTTGAACAGCCTGTGCGCTGTCACCGCTTGTTCAGTGGGCCAGTTGGACCTCGTCGCCGATGGGGGGGCGCTGGCACGCGCCGTGGTGTCGGAAGTGATCGCCGTGGCGCGCGCCACGGGCGTCGATGCCGACGAGTCCGCCTGCCATGCCAGTGTGGCGCACGCCATTGCGCATCATCGTGGGCACAAGCCGTCGATGCTGCAAGACGTGCTGGCGGCACGGCCAACCGAGATAGAAGCGATCAACGGCGAAGTGGTGGCGCGTGCGCACGCGGCGGGCGTGCCGGTCCCCCACACCGCCATGTTGCTGGGCCTGGTGCGCTTGATCCAGGCCCGCCAATCCGACCTTGCGTCGTGGAGAACCCGATGAGCTCATTCCCCTTCACCAAGACCTTGGCCGTATCCACCGCAACGCGCCTGTCGCCACGCGATTGGGACAGCCATCCGGACTATCTGTACGAAGGCTATCGCTCGACAGAGCAACGCGGTCCGCAGCGGCCGCTGGTGCCTTTGGACGCAGCGTTAGGCGAAATGCGCCAGCCCGTCTTTGGCGACGATAGCATCGGCAGCCTGGATCACGACCTGACGTCCAACGCACGCCGCAACGGCCAGCCCATCGGCGAGCGCATGGTGTTGGCCGGCCGCGTGCTCGATGACCAGGGCCGGCCCGTGCCGCGCACGCTGGTGGAAATCTGGCAAGCCAACGCGGCGGGCCGCTACGTGCACAAGGCTGACCGCCATGACGCGCCGCTGGATCCGAACTTCCTCGGCGCGGGCCGTTGCCTGACGGATGCCGATGGCCGCTACCGCTTTCTGACGATCAAGCCCGGCGCGTATCCGTGGGGCAACCACCCCAACGCATGGCGGCCCCAGCACATCCATCTGTCCTTGTTCGGCCAGCACTATGGCAGCCGGCTCGTCACCCAGATGTATTTTCCGGGCGACCCGCTGCATGTACACGACCCGATGCTGACCGGCACGCCGGCGTCGGTGCGCAGCCGCCTGATCGCGGACTTCAGCCTGGACCTGACGCAGGAAGGGTTTGCGTTGGGATACCAGTTTGACATCGTGCTGCGCGGGGCGCGTCAAACGCCCTTTGAAAACCGCTAGGGAGCCGTCATGTTGATGCAGGGCTTGCAAGACAATTTTGGCCAGACTCCGTCGCAAACGGTCGGCCCTTATTTCGCCTATGGTTTGGCGGCCGCGCAATATGGCTACGACTTCGATCAGACCTTCGATACCGTGCTGGCGGGCGATGAGGCGCACGGCAGGCGTATCCGCCTGCAAGGCCGTGTGTTGGACGGCGAGGGCATGCCGGTGCCCGACGCGCTGGTTGAAATTTCGCAGGTGGACGGGCGGGGCCGGTATCCGCGCAACGTCTACGAAGCCTCCGCGATGGGGTTTCGTGGTTTTGGGCGCTGCGGCACGGGCACGGATCTTGGCAACCGCTACTCGTTCGACACGGTCAAGCCCGCGTCACAGGCCGAGGGCGAGGCCCCGCACATCGATATGATCGTGACCATGCGTGGGCTGTTGCTGCACGTGTTCACGCGCGTTTACTTCGATGACGAAGGCGCGGCGAACGCGGAGGATGCAGTCTTGAACTCCGTGCCCGAGGCGCGGCGCGACACGCTGATCGCGCGCAAGGACGTGCGCGGCGGCGACGTCGTGTACCGCTTCGACGTCCATATGCAGGGACTGTACGAAACCGTGTTCTTCGACGTGTAGCGGAACGACTGGAGGGCGTTGGCGGCGATGCCCGGCGCCCTGATGGCAGAACGCAGGCTGTCCGTTGTGCGCGGACAGCCTGCGTATGCCTGAATTACCGGATCCCGCTTGTCCGTTGCCTGTTGCGCAACGCGGGCTACCGCATCACGCCGTCGTGTCGCCGGCGGCTTCGGGTTGGTACAGGATTTCTTCGATGCTGGCCGAATGTTCGGTCTGGTTGGGGGCGGTCCAGGTGACCAGCTGCCCGGTGCGCGAACCGATCAGGCTCAAGCCCAGCGGGGACATCACAGAGACCTGGCCCTGGGCCAGGTTGGCGTCGGCCGGATAGCACAGCGTGACAACCATTTCATCGCCCTTGTCGTTCAGCAGGCGCACGCGCGAACGCATCGTGATGATGTCGGGCGTGACTTCTTCGATGGGGATGATGGGCGCGGAATCCAGCAGCTCTTGGGCGGCGTCGATCGCATCGCGCGACAGCGTCGCGGCGCTGGCGGGGCGGGTGATCATGCCCAGCAGGCGGGCGTGGTCCAGGGCGGTGATGAGTTTGTCTTGCGGCACGGCGTTCATGTCGGTTCTTCTTAGACGAAAGGCCCCGCTAGGCGTAGGCCGTTAGGCGTGCGCGGCGAGGCAATGGAGGAGATGACAGCGCTTTGGGAAGAGATTTCCAAGCGGTGCCGCGACGAAGCGTACGGTGTGGATCGTGTCCGGGCGGTGCGCCGACTTTGCGGCTTACTGCGGTAACCCACGGTGAGGCGGGTTCGGACCCCGGAGGGTGTGCATCACCGGGCTGATTCGAGCGTCGAAGCGGTGCAGGTTTTGCGCAATTGGCGCCCAATCTGCTGTCGGCAATAAGCGAGTATATAGGCCATTGCCATAAGCGTGTATCGGATTATTCTGAAAACGGGGCGGTTTGGGCCGCCCCGTGCCGTTTTCAGTGGGCAATCAGCCCTTGATGAAGGCCAGCAGGTCCGGATTGATGATGTCGGCGTGCGTGGTCAGCATGCCGTGCGGCAGCCCTTCGTACACTTTCAACGTGCCGTTTTTCAGCAGCTTGACCGACAGGCGCGAGGCGTCGTCAATCGGTACGATCTGATCATCGTCGCCGTGCATGACCAGCGTGGGCACGGTGATGGCCTTCAGGTCTTCGGTCTGGTCAGTTTCGGAAAACGCCTTGATGCCTTCGTAATGCGCGCGGGCGCCGCCGATCATGCCTTGGCGCCACCAGTTGTTGATAACGCCCTGCGACACCTTCGCGCCCGAACGGTTGAAGCCGTAGAAGGGGCCCGAGGCGACATCGATGTAGAACTGGGCGCGGTTGGCCGCCAGCGCTTCGCGAAAGCCATCGAATACTTCGATCGGCAAACCGCCGGGATTGGATTCGGTCTTGAGCATCAGCGGCGGCACGGCGCTGACCAGCACGGCCTTGGCGACGCGGCCTTTCGGCTGACCGAACTTCGCGACGTAGCGCGCTACTTCGCCGCCACCCGTGGAATGGCCGATATGCACCGCGTTGCGCAGGTCCAGGTGTTCGACCACGGCCGATGCGTCGGCGGCGTAGTGGTCCATGTCATGACCCTCGCTGACCTGGCTGGAACGCCCATGGCCACGGCGGTCGTGTGCAATGACGCGAAACCCTTTGTTGACGAAGTACAGCATCTGCGTGTCCCAGTCATCGCTGGACAGCGGCCAGCCGTGGTGGAACATGATCGGCTGGGCGGTCTTCGGACCCCAGTCCTTGAAGAAGATCTGCACGCCGTCGGGGGTGGTGATAGTGCTCATGGGCTTGTACTCCGGGTAGGTGCCACGGGTGGAGCGGGCGCTGGTACAGGCGGGCAGACGAGCCTGGCCCGGCGTCGCCAAACCTTGAGCGTAGCGCCGCATAAGCGCAAGCGCTTGAACATTATGAAGCGGCTTTGAATGAAATCATCTTGCCGTGTGGGAGCGGCGAGAGCAGGGCGAAGGGGTGCGGTACGCGCCCACTAGTACGTCTGTCCCTCGCACACCCTTCTCGCGCCCTTCCGTGCATCCCTTCCTTGCGCCGCTTTCTTGCCCGCTTCCTTGCTTCCCTTCCTTGCGCCGCTTTCTTGCTCCCTCCCTTGCACCCCTTCCTCGCGCCGCTTTCTTGCTCCCTCCCACGCACCTCTTCTTGCACCCGCCCCTGCGCCAGCCTCCGTTCTACTTCCCGGAATGCTTCCTGCCCGTCGCCTCGGCGCCACCTTCCCGCAGCGAACGGTAATGTTCCACGACCCCTTGCAGGGCATATTCCGCGCTGGCTTTGCGGATGCTGTTGCGGTCGCCGGAGAAACGTTTCGTGGCGGTGAAGACCACCGGCCGGGCATCGGCCTGGCCCATTTTGAACACCCAGGCGTAGCATTGCGTGCCGCTGGGAATGCGGTCGTCGGTGGCGTCGGTCACGCCCGTGTTGGCCACCGCCACATTGGCCGGGCTTTTACGCGCCGCGCCCAGCGCCATGTCGCGGGCCACGGCTTCGCTGGTCAGGTTATGCGAGTCCAGCGTCGATTGCGGCACCCCCAGGCACCGCTGTTTGGCTTGCACCGAATACACGACGAAGGCGCAATCGAGCAATTGTCCGGCGCCTGGGATGTCGGCAAGCGTCGCCGCGATCAGCCCCGCCGTGCAGGATTCGGCGGTCACCAGCTTCAGATCGTTGTCCTGCATGAATGTCGCAACTCGTTCGATAGCGTTCATCAGTGCACTCCAGGATGTGGCGATGGCTCAAACAATGTACGGATCAGTGGCGAATTTGCAGACTGGGTCGCACGCCCCAAGCAACTGCCGTTCCCGTTTCAGACGCGGGCACGGCAGTTGCTCCGTTGTCGGCATCCCGGGGCGCTTGCCCCGACAACTCCAGGAGCTTGCCATGAGCACCCCCTCGACTCCCCAGCAGAATCCGACCTCTCCACAGCCCGGCCAAGGGCTGCCCGATCAATCTCCGGCTGAGAACCCCGATCGCCGCGCGCCGGGACAGGAACGCGACAAGGATGGGCGTTGGCCGCCTGACGCGCTGCCCAATCCGATGCCGGACGTGGACCCGCAGCAGACGCCGGGCATTGACCGCCTGGGCGATGCCAACGCCGCTGACCAGCATTGGCTGCGCAGCACGCGCGGCCTGTAAGGGCTCAAAGGTCCTGGGACAGCCGCAAAGGCGCCCCAGGATCCATCCCCCGGCAAGGTCAGGCGGGCGCAGCCGCTGGCGCGTCCCCCATTGGATTTCGCCCTCGCGCGTCTGGCGCCGGCGCCGCGTCCCGAGGCATATGCAGGATCTGCTCCGGCAGCGCCAGCGCGATATCCGCCGCTTGCAGTTGCCGCATGATGCCCAGGTTGATGGCCTGTTGGATATCCATGTAGTGGTTGTAATCGGCCGTCAACACGTAGTAGACCGCCTCGAACTCCAGCGCACCCTCGCCGAAGCGGGCCAGGTGCGCGCGGTCAAAGCGCGTGTCGGTCTGGCTTTCGATCTGCGAACGGATGATGCCGGGCACGGCCGCCACTTTCTCCACGTCGGTCTTGTAAGTGATGCGAACCGCAAACACGATGCGCCGTTGTTGCATGCGTTTGTAGTTTTGGATGGTCTGCTTGAGCAGTTCGGTATTCGAGCAGACGATCTGCTCGCCGCCCAGGCTGCGGATGCGCGTGGTCTTCAGGCCCACATGCTCGATGCTGCCCGCCACCGATCCGAACACGATGAAGTCGCCGGCTTCGAAGGGCTTGTCCAGCCCGATGGAAATCGAGGCGAACAGGTCGCTCAGGATGGTTTGGACGGCCAAGGCGACCGCCACGCCGCCAATTCCCAGGCTGGCCACCAGCGCCGTGATGTTCACGCCCAGGTTGTCCAGCATCGCCAGCAGGGCGATCACCCACACCAGCGCGCGCAGCAGGAAACTGAGCAACGTGGCGGTGACCGTGGCGCGGTGCGACAGGGCGCGGCTCAAACCGACGTCCACCGCGCGATCCAGCCACAGCGCCAGTTGCAGCGCGATCAGCACAAACCACAGGTGCTGCGCGCCGCCCTCGCTGAAGGGGAAGGGCGCGCCCGCCACGTCGACGCCGATCATCAACGTGAAGATGGCCAGCAGAAACCAGCTGGTGCGCTGCATGACGCGGATCGCGCCTGCCGCCATGCCGTGGCCAGGCAGCGCGGCGCGGCGTTCCAGGCGCGCGCGCACGACGCGGAACGCGAAGATCAGCATCAGGTAGAGGGTGGCCGCGACCGCTGCGGCGATCAGCCATAACGCGACGGGGTGGTCCGCAAGCGCGTTCGTGCCGGAAATCCACTGACTCAACATACCGCCTCCGCAAGTTTGGACCTGCGCAGCGCAGCAAATGTTGTGCCGCACCCAAAGCGGCGTGGGGCTATTGGCTGAACCCGGACAGCAGCATGGCGTTGAGCCTGGCCTGGTTGAAGGGCTTTTCGCAACGCGGAAAGCCACGATAGGCCGGGTCCAGCGCCTCGACGCCAAAACCGGTCAGCAGGACCACGTGCACGCCCTGCGCGACCAGCGCATCGATCAGCGGATAAGACAGCGTGCCATGCAAATTGATGTCCACCACCGCGCAATTGAATTGCCCTGCGTTGGCGCTTGCAAATCGCATTGCCTCGTCCAGCCACCCGATCATGCCGACGATCGTTGCGCCGTCTTCGCGCAACGCTTCCGCCAGGGTTTCGGCGATGACGTATTCGTCTTCCACGACCAGCAGACGGCACGCCGCCAAGGGCGTAGCGTCAGCCATGGTGGGCCTTTTGCTGCGAGGCCGTCGCAAGGCTGCCCGATGAACGCAGCGGAACCTCGATACGGCAACGCAGCCCGTCCGCCTGGAAGTCCAGCGATGTCTGCGCTTGCAGCGTGAAGGTCAGCGCTTGTTCGATAAGCTCGCGTCCATAGCCCTTGCGGCTGGTGTCGGGCGGCGTCGGCAGGCCCGATTCCTGCCAATCAACCACCAGGATCTGTCCGTCTTCCCGCGTCAGGGTGTGCCATTGCACTTGCAGTTTGCCGTTGTCGTGCTTCAAGGCGCCATGTTTGAGCGCATTGGTGCCCAGTTCGTGCAGCGCCAAGGCCAGCGACTGGCTGCATTCCGCGCTGACGAACGTCTGCTCGCCGTGCACCGACACGTGCTGCCCATGCCCGACGGCGTCCAGTTCGCGGCGAACGATCTCGCCAAAATCCACGGCTTCGTGCGACACGTCGCTCAACAGGCCCTGCACCCGGCTCAAAGCCGACAATCGGCTGTCCAGGCGCTCGAAGGGCTCGCCGCGCCCCAGCGTCCGATACGCGATGCTCTGCACCAGCGCCAGCAGATTGCGCGTGCGGTGTTGCAGTTCGGCGATCAGGATGCGATGGCGTTGCTCGGCCTGCGTGATCTGGGTGATGTCGATGAAAGTGACGACGACGCCGTCCACGCGGTTGTTCGCGTCGCGGTATGGCGCCAGCCGCAGCAGGTAGTGATTCGCGTCGCCTTCGCCTTCGATGCGGCGTTCGATCACTTCCCGGTCTCGGAAGACCTGCTTGATGTCTTGCGCGAAGGACGGCAGCGGGATGCGGCTCGCCAGATCGGTGATGGGCCGGCCGCGATCGCTGGGCAGGATCCGGAACACGTCGCACACCGGCGGCGTGAAGCTGCGGATCACCAGATTGCCATCCAGGAACAGCGTCGCGAACGCGGTGCTGGCGAACAGGTTGTGCAGGTCGCTGTTGCTGCGATCCAGCTCATCCACCTTGCCTTGCAGCTCGGCGTTGACGGTGTGCAGTTCTTCGTTGAGCGAGACCAGCTCTTCCTTGGAGGCCTCAAGCTCTTCATTGGACGACTGCAATTCTTCGTTGACCGATACAAGCTCTTCGTTGGAGGACTTCAATTCCTCAAGCGCCGTCTCGTATTCCTCGATGGTCGATTGCAGCCGGTCGCGCGTTTCGCGCAGCTCGCTTTCAATCTGTTCGGCGGCGCCGATATGCGAGGCGTGCAGATAGGCATTGGCCTCTTCGCGGCTGACGGGCGGGCCATCGTCGGCGAACAGCACCAGAAACAGCGGCTCGCCTTCGTGGTTTTCCAGCAGCGGGTCGACGGTCAGGCGCAGCAGTTGCACGCGGCCATCGTCGCCTTCGATGGCGACGTTATGCCGCGTGGCCGACGCGCCGGTGGACATGGCGTCATTGAGCAGGGCGCGCAGGTCCAGGCGCAAGTCCTTGCGCGCCAGGGCCAGGATCTGGCGAGTCGGCACGCCCGCCGCCGCTTCCAGGTACTTGCCCGTGCGCGCCGAGTAATACACCACGTCGCCGTCCTTGTTGACGAGCACGTGCGGCGGCGCATGCTGGAGCAGCACCTGCGTATCGATCGATTGGCGCAAGCCCGTACCGCTGGCTGGCAGTCGGCGTTGCAGGAAGTCCTGCGGACCTTCCCTGCCGGGCGGCGGCAGGTTGAAGTGCGGGCGCGGACGCACCGCGATGTCGCTGCGGCGCTGGAAAATGCGGTGCTGTTTGTCCAGGGCGCCGAACATGTCGGAGAACTGCGTGGTGTTTTCCGACATGCCCAGGAACAGATAGCCGCCATTGCGCAGCGCGTAATGGAACGTCGGGAACACCTGCTTCTGTATGTCGCCGCCAAAATAGATCAGCAGGTTGCGGCAGGACACCAGATCGATGCGCGAAAAGGGCGGATCGCGCAAGACGCTATGCGGCGAAAAGATGCACAGTTCGCGGATCTGCTTGCTGACCAGATAGCTTTCGCCGTCGGCGATGAAGAAGCGCTCGCGCCGTTCCGGGCTGACGCTGTCGAGCAAGGTGCCGGGGTAGCGCGCCGTGCGCGCAATGTTCAGGGCTCGCTCGTCGATGTCGGTGGCGAACAGCTGCACGCGCGGCGGCATTTCCATTTTGTCCATCTGTTCGCGCAGCAGGATCGCCAGCGAGTAGACCTCTTCGCCGGTGGCGCAGCCAGGCACCCAGACCCGGACCGTATCGCCCACGCTGCGCCCCTCCAGCAGCTTGGGCACGACCAATTGAGCAAGCGCTTCAAAGGCGTCCGGGTCGCGGAAGAAGTCGGTGACGCTGATCAACAGGTCGCGGAACAGCGCGCCGGCTTCCTGAGGCGTGTCGCGCAGGAACGCTAGATAGGCTGGCAGTGTTTCGGTCTGGTTCACCTTCATGCGGCGATGCACGCGGCGCAGGAAGGTCTTGCTTTTGTAGCCGCTGAAGTCGTGGCCGGTGCGCGTCAGCAGCAGGCCGTAGATTTCCGACTTGGTCTGTTCGATTTCCGCCGGCAGGTCCTGGGCATCGTCGTCGGCGGTCAGCAGGTCCAGCGGAGAAGGGGGCGCCGCGTCCAGCAAATGCAGGCGCGTGCCCATTTCAGCGACGGGCAACGCAAAGTCGATGATGCCCGCGCTGATGGCGCTTCGGGGCATTTCGGTATAGGCCGGGCCATTGCCGTTGGGCGCCTGGGCCATGGTGATGCCGCCATATTCCTTGATGGCTTTCAAGCCCAGGGTGCCGTCGGTGTCGCTGCCCGACAGCACGATTCCGACCGCGCGCTGGCCATAGTCTTTGGCCAGCGAGGTCAGGAACTGATCGATCGGCCGGCGGCCATGGCGCTGGCCGGACGTCGCGGCCAGCTTGATGTGGCCCTGGCTGACGGAGACGTCCGCGTCGGAGGCCAGCACGTAGATCTGGTTAGTCTCGATCGGCATGTCGTCTTGCACCGCGTGCACGGGCAGCGAGGTATGGCGGCCGATGACGTCGGGCAGGTGGCTTTCGCGGCCGGGGCCCAGATGCGTCACGACGATGAACGACATGTCCGGATTTTTGGGTATCCCGGCAAAAAATCCTTCCAGGGCCTCCACGCCGCCGGCGGATGCACCGATACCTACAACAAAAGCGGCGCTGGACAGGGCCATGTCGTTCCAAAAAGGGGGAAAGCAGGATGATATTCGACGACGGTAGCACGGGGGATCATCGAGTGTCCCGTTTGGAAATCTCTCCATACCTATGAGCCGTGAATCGACGGGTTTGGCGTCGTCTCGCCCACGCGCGTTTCAGGCATGCAGCTTGCTGCCCCGATCAAGCCACACTTTCAAAAGGAGTGCGCGATGAAGCCCAAAGACAGCAAGCCCAACCCCTCGGACGACGACACGCCGCGCGAAGCGCAAGCCAGCCACCGCGACACGCAGAACCGCAGCAAGAAGGAAGGCCACGTTTCGCAGATCGGCACCGGGCAAGACCAACAGAGCCAGCGCAATCGTGGCGCGGGCGCGCGCAGCAAACCCTGAGCGGAGGTCGCCATGACACACACACGGCACGCTTTGCATGGAGCATGCAGGCCGCTTCTGGCCGTCGCCCTGGTCGCTGGCCTGGCCTGGACCCCGCTGACCGTCGCCCAGTCGGCGGGTGGCCCGGCCGGTCCGGCGGGCCAGGGCGGGCCGCCGCCAGCCGGCACCCCGGCGCCTGCGGGGTCCGCGCCCGATGGCGGCGCGCCGGCTCCGTCCAGGGGCGACCCTTCCCGTCCCCCGCCCACCATTCCGCAGGCCGCGCCCGGCGAGACCCCGTCCCAGCCCATTCAGGGCCAGGGCACCGTCAAGGGCTCGTCGGCCAATCCCGCGCCCGATGGCCGCATTCCCGGAGGCAAGGCCGGTTCAGGCGGGCACAAGACCAACGAATACGGCCGCTAGGCCGCGTCGGGGCGCTCATCATGCAGAACCGGGACATAGTCGTGGTTGCGGTCTCCACGGGCGGGCTGACCGCCCTGGAGGTACTGCTGGGCGATCTGCCTCCCGCTTTGCACGCGTCGATCTTCGTTGCGATGCACGTGGACGGTTATCGCAGCGTCCTGCCGACCCTGCTTCAGTCCCGCACCCGCTGGCGC
This sequence comes from Achromobacter piechaudii NBRC 102461, assembly GCF_001571245.1. GTDB lineage: Bacteria > Pseudomonadota > Gammaproteobacteria > Burkholderiales > Burkholderiaceae_B > Achromobacter > Achromobacter piechaudii. The sequence continues at coordinate 62,756 of NZ_BCTK01000013.1, forward strand.
GTGCAGCACGCGCGCGATGCGGAGCCGTTCGCGCCGGGCGTCGTCTACATCGCGCCGCCCGACCGGCACCTGATTCTTCAGCATGACGCGACCGTGCTGACGCGAGGCCCCAAGGAAAACTTCACGCGGCCGGCGGCCGACCCGTTGTTCCGCTCCGCAGCCGTGCACTACGGGCCGCGCGTCGTCGGCATCGTACTGACCGGCCGGCTGGATGACGGGGCGGCCGGGCTGAAAGCGGTGCAGGCCTGCGGCGGTTTCGCCATCGTGCAGGATCCAGGCGATAGCGTGGCCCGGGACATGCCGGCCAACGCGCTCGCGGCCGTGCCGACGGCCATGGTGCTGCCGTTGCGGCAGATCGGCATGGCGATGGCGGCTGCGGTAAATACTGCGGTGACGCCGCGCGCGCCCGGCGCTGCGCCGTCGGAAATGCTGCGCACCGAATCTCGCATGACGGAAACCGGTCAGTCATCGGCAGCGGTGCTGGAGCGCATTGGACGGCCGGTCGGGCTGACGTGCCCGGATTGCGGCGGGGCGATCTGGCGCGTCGATACGGGCGCGCCGGTTCGATATCGTTGCCATACCGGCCACGCCTTTTCCTGCGCATCGCTGCATGCGGTGCACGCCGAGCGCGTCGACAAGGCCATCTGGTCGGCGGCGCGCCTGCTGCGCGAGCGCATCCTGTTGGCGGGCGAGGAAATCGCCATCGGCGGCGGGTCGGCCGAAGCGACCGGGCGGCTGCGCGCGGCAGTCAGCCAGTGGGAGTCCGCGTACCAGCAGTTGCGCAGCCTGGCCGCGATGCCGGACGGCCCGCTGGGCGAGTCCGGCGTGGAGTAGCGTCGGGCTCAGGCGGGTATGGCAATTGCTGCCCTTGCAGGCCCATCCCGGGACTACCGCAAGGAGATCAGCGATGACCGCCGTGAACAACGAAATGGAAGCCTGCATCGACAATTGCCTGGCCTGCTATCGGCGCTGCCTTCAGACAGCGGCCAACCATTGCCTGGAAGCGGGCGGCGAACATGTCGAGCCCGAGCACTTCCGCCTGATGATGGCCTGCTCCGAAATCTGCCGGACCAGCGCCCACACCATGCTGATCGGTATCGAGCAGCATGCCAGCGTGTGCGGCGCCTGCGCGCAGATCTGCGCCGCTTGCGCGGACAGCTGCGATGCAATCGGCGGCATGCAGGACTGTGCGGCCGCATGCCGGCGCTGCGCCGAAAGCTGCCAGAAGATGGCGGGCTGAGGGCTGCGCGCGATCTAGGTGATGCGTGACGGGGGCGGGCCTGCGGGCTACGCCGGAACGTATGGCGAACGCCGAACCGGCGTCATGCTCCATGCGCCAAAGGCCGCCCGCGTGCGGCCCCTTCGAGCCGCACGCCCGGCAGCCGTTCGCTACGCCAGCGTCTGCGACGCCAGCCACAGGGTCAGCAGCAGCGACCCCGCCACCGCCCAGAAGACGATGGCCAGCAGAATGCCGAGCGACAGCCGGAATTCGAAGATCGGGCGGGGAAGCGGCAGGGGTGCAGCACCGCTCATCGCCATGCCGGCGGCGTTCAGCGGCATGGCGGTCGTGGTGGCGTTCAAAGGCATGACGGATGCGCCACGCAGCGGCCGGTTGGCGGCTTGCGGGAGCGGCGACAAGGTGGGGGAGTCCATGATTGATCCTGTATCCAAGGACGTGTGTTGAAGATCCCGCCCACGCCGTGCGGGTCTGATAGCTACTGCGGCGCAGGCCGCGGACCCATACAGCAAGTGCCGTGCCCAAATCCGCCAGCCCATGCCAAGGCCAGCCTTTGCGATCGGCGGCAGCCTTCCGCGACTTGCCCCGGCCCTGCACGGATACGCCCGAAAGGTGCGCCAGCGTCCCGTCTACACGGCGCCGCCCGGGGCGGGGGCGATCCATGCCGAACAGCCCCCTGGCGCGCTGGCGCCGCTGACATACATCGCGCCCGAGCCGAACAGCGCCAATAAGGTAGTCGGCGGCGCATCCGCCAATACTCACACCGCGCCGGAAGCATCGGACCACACGACGCGCGCGGCCGTGCCGTCCAGCGCTGTCAACAGCCCGGCCGGGCCAGCGCCGGGGCGCAGCACCACGACGGAGGTGTCCTGGGCCGGGCGGGATACGGGGTACAGGTTCAGCGCCGCCGCCGTGGTGACGACGACGGCCAGGACGGCGGTCAGCGCCCCGCCGCCCGTAGCGGGCGGGGGTGGACCCGGGCGGCGTAACAGCCATCCCGCCAGTAGCGGCACTACCCCGAAGAGCCCCAGCCACGCCAGTTCCCAGGGCAGGGGGTCCGCCACGTCCATGCGCAGCCGGTGCAGGCCAACCAGCCAGTGCGACAGCACGGCATCGGTCACATGCCACGCGCCGAATCCCAGCAGGAAAGCGGCCAGCAGCAGCTTGCGGGGCGGCACGGCCGAACCACGCGACCGGTAAAGACCCCAGAGGCCCACCCCGGCCACGACATACATAAGGGCATGAAAGGCACCGTCGGCGACCACCTGGACGCGCAGGTCGGCCAGGGCAGGCGCGGTCAAACCGGAAAGAAGGTGATGCCATTGCAAAATCTGATGCAGCAGGATGCCGTCGAAAAAGCCGCCCATGCCGAGCCCAAGCAGAAAACCTGCCCAGGGACGGCGGCGCGGCAGGGCGGTGATCATCGTGAGTCGGGCCCCGAGCGCTTGGGCAGGACCGACGGCGTGTCGTCCGCTGGCTTGAAGACGCCGCCTTCGGTGTCGGGTTCGGGCGTCGGGTTGCCATCCAGGGGCTGGCCGCCCGTCGCGCGCGAGGGGGCGTCTGCCTTGCTTTTGGCGTTGGCCTTCTGAATGCCTTCCTGCACGCGGTTGGCAATGTCCACCTGATCTTCCGTGGAGGGTTCCACCGCGCCGCTGTCGGCGGTGGGCGGCTTGCTGACCTTGTCGATGGGGGAGGGTGTCATGGGTGGCTCCTGGGTTTCGGATTCAACGATGGATACCGCGTCGTCCGGGTAAGCGTTGCGGGCCGCGTCCACGGCGGCCTCGCAGGTGGGGTAGGCGCGCGGGTCCTGCTGCACGCCCAACAGGGCGATGCCGCGAAAGCTCCACATGCCATCCGGCCGTTGAAAGGCTTCGACGATCATTCTTCAGACTCCTCGGGAGGGCTGCCGCATGGCGATGCTCCTGAGCTGGGGTTCGATGGTCCTGCGACCAAGCAATTGGCGTGCCCACGCCGCCCGCGCGCGGGCTCCGGCTGCCTGCCTTTTCGGCACGCCAATTGCGGCACTCCAACCGCTTATTCAAAGCCTTATTCCTTCCTTGGAGTTTCCCCATGAGCAGCACTGTCGACTTTCGTGCCGGCGACGAGCCGGCGGGCGCACGCGCCTACCCTGACGATGCCCTGCCGGGCAACTGCTGGTTGGCGCGCGACACCCCCGCGATCCTTTGCTTTTCCCATCTGCGCTGGAACTTCGTGTTTCAGCGCCCGCAACATCTGATGACGCGCTTCGCGCGCTCGCAGGCGGTGTACTACGTCGAAGAGCCCGTCTGGGTGGACGGCGCGCGACATGGCTGGCTGGATGAAAACCGCTGCGACGGCGTCACGGTGCTGACGCCGCATCTTGCGCGCGAGAACTGGATGGAAAGCCATCGCCGGCTGTTGCAGGAAAAGCTGCGGGCCGATGGCGTGACGCGTCCCGTGCTTTGGTACTACACCCCTATGAGCCTGCCCTGGTCGGAACAGATCGAGGCCAGCCTGGTGGTCTACGACTGCATGGATGAGCTGTCGGCGTTTCGTGGCGCGCCGGCTGAATTGGTGCATCTGGAAAGACGCCTGCTGGCGCGTGCCGATGTGGTGTTCTGCGGCGGGCACAGTCTGTATGAATCCAAGCGGAGGTTGCACCCGAACGTGCATGCCTTTCCCAGCAGCGTCGACTGCGCCCATTTCGGGCAGGCGCGCTTTCTCCAGGACACGCCGCAAGACCAGCAGGAGATCCCGCGTCCCCGCCTGGGCTTTCACGGCGTGCTGGACGAACGCTTCGACACGCGCCTGGTGGCCGAGGCCGCGGCGTTGGCGCCGGACTGGCATTTCGTATTCATCGGCCCCGTCGTCAAGATCGACCCGTCCGAACTGCCGCAAGCCCCCAACATCCACTATCTGGGGCCTCGCGCTTACGACCGGCTGCCCGCTTATCTGGCAGGCTGGGACGTCGCCTTGATGCCCTTCGCGTTGAACGAGTCCACACGCTACATCAGCCCGACGAAGACGCCGGAGTACCTGGCGGCGGGGCGGCCGGTGGTGTCCACGCCTATTGCCGACGTGGTGCGCGCGTATGGCGGGTCCGACGCGGTGTTCATCGCGCAGGACGCGCCCGCATTCGTCGACGCCATCGCCGCCGCCTTGCAGGCCGCGCAGTCGCCGGACAGCCTGTTGGCCAAGGCCGACCTCGCGCTGCGGGGGATGTCGTGGGACACCAGTTGGGACGGCATGTGCCGCGTGATGAATCGTGCCTATGCAAGCAGCGCGGCGCGCCGTGCGGCCACGCCGGAACCGCCGCGCACCGCCCGCCCGGCGGTTTCCGTGCGGCATTACGACTACCTGATCGTAGGCGCCGGCTTCGCGGGCAGCGTGCTGGCGGAGCGCCTGGCGCGCGGCAGCGGCAAGCGCGTCATGGTGATCGACAAACGCCCGCACGTAGGCGGCAATGCCTACGACTATTTCAACGACGCGGGCCTGCTGCTGCATCGCTATGGTCCGCACATCTTTCACACCAATTCGGCCAAGGTGCTGCAATACCTGTCGCGCTTCACCGCCTGGCGCAACTATGAACACCGGGTGCTGGCGGAAACCCCGCGCGGCCGGGTGCCGATGCCGATCAACCTGACCACGCTTGAACGGCTGTACGGCCGGCCTTTTTCGGCCGAAGAGGCCGAGCGGTATTTGAAGTCCGTCGCCGAGCCGCTAGTCCACGTGGAGACGTCGGAAGACTTCGTGCTGTCGCAGGTGGGCCGCGAGCTGTACGAGACCTTCTTTCGCGGCTACACGCGCAAGCAGTGGGGCCTGGATCCGTCGCAGCTGGACCGCTCGGTCGCCGCGCGCGTGCCCACGCGCCTGTCCACCGACGATCGCTATTTCACCGACCGCCATCAATGCATGCCGTTGCATGGCTACACGCGCATGTTCCAACGCATGCTCGATCACCCCAATATCTCGCTGGCGCTGGGCCTGGACTTCCAGGATGCGCGCGACGCGTTCTCCTACGATGGCCTGATCTACACCGGGCCCATCGACGAATACTTCGGCTACCGCTTCGGCGCCTTGCCTTATCGTTCGCTGAAGTTCCGCCACGAAACGCTGGACGAAGAGTGGCACCAGCCGGTGGGCGTGGTGAACTATCCGTCGCAGGACGTGCCGCATACGCGCATCACCGAATACAAGCACCTGACGGGCCAGCGGCACGCGCGCACGGCGATCAGCTATGAATATCCATCGGCCCAGGGCGACCCGTACTACCCGATACCGCGACCCGAGAACGCCGCGTTGTTCCAGCAGTACCAGGCGCTCGCGGACGCGACGCCCGGCGTGCATTTCGTGGGCCGGCTGGCGACCTATCGCTACTACAACATGGACCAGGTGGTGGCGCAGGCGCTGGCGACCTACGAGTCCATCGCCGCGAAGAATGCCGAGGTGCACACCGCGCTTGTCGCCTGAGCCTGGGGGCGACCGATGCATTTTCAAAGTTTCTTCCTGGCGGGTTTCGAATGTTCATGCCACCGCTTTCCCGACGGACGCCAGCTGGATCTGCTGGCGTCCACCGGTCATGCCGAGTGGACCCGGTCGGACTACGCGGCCGCGATGGCGCTGGGCCTGCGCACTGCGCGCGATGGCGTGCGCTGGCACCTGACCCACCCCGCGCCGTACGCCTACGACTGGTCCAGTGTGCTGCCCATGTTGCGGGCCGCCCGCGAGACCGGCATGCAGGTCATCTGGGATCTATGCCACTTTGGCTGGCCGCCCTGGATCGACATCTGGTCCAGCCGTTTTCCCGAGGCGTTTGCGCGCCATGCCGCTGCCGTGGCTCGATTGGTGGCGGCGGAATCGGAATTGCCGGCGATGTATTGCCCCATCAACGAGATCTCGTACTGGAGCTGGGCAGGGGGCGACATGGCGCATTTCAGTCCGAACGCCACCGGGCGGGGAGGGGAACTGAAACGGCAACTGGTGCGGGCCTTCGTGCATGCCGCGGACGCGATCCTTGAAGTCGATCCCGGCGCGCGCTTCCTGTCCGCCGAACCGATGATCGCGGTGCATCCATGGCTATTGGATGACGAGGGGCCGTCGGCCGAGGCCAACGCCTCGCAGTTCGAAGCCGTGGACATGATCACCGGCCGCGTTCAGCCGGAGCTGGGGGGCGCCGAGCGCTATCTGGATATCGTGGGTGTCAATTACTACCCGCATAACCAGTGGCTGCATTGCGGCCCGCAACTGCGGCACGACGACGCACGCTACGCGCCACTGAGCGATCTTCTGCAAGCGCAGGGTCAGCGCTATGGTCGCCCGATACTGATCGCGGAGACCGGCGCGGAAGGCGCGGCGCGCGCGCCCTGGCTGCGCTACGTGGCGGACCAGGCAATGCGGGCGCGGACGGCCGGCGTGAACATGGCCGGCATCTGCCTGTATCCGGTCACCGATTACCCCGGTTGGGAAGATGGCCGCTACTGTTCGACCGGCCTGTTCAGCGCGCCCTCGGACACGGGCCAACGCGCGCTCTACGCGCCCCTGGCGGTTGAGCTGCGGCATCAGGCGTCGCGGTTTGGCGATGGTCCGGCCGGCCTGCTGAACGCGCCGTCCGTGCTGGCGATAGAGGGCTGAACCATGTCATCCGACCCACAAGGCTTGCCTGCCCGGCCGCTCGCGTTCGTCTGGCGTTACGTCGCGCAGCGGCGGCTGGCGTTCGGCCTGCTGGCTACTGTGGTGGTGCTGGCCGGCGCCTGTTCCGTCGCGGTGCAATACGCGATGAAGCTGATCGTCGACGCGATGGCGGCGGGGCAGGTCGAGACGGACAAGGTGTGGTGGCCGCTGGGCGTGTTCCTGGCGTTGATCGCGATAGAAGCGGCGCTGTGGCGAGCAGGCGGCTGGCTGGGATGCCGCAACATCGTCGCGGCCTGCGCGGCGTTGCGGGTGGAATTGTTCGAGTACCTGAGCCATCACTCCACCCGTTACTTCCGCCAGCATCATTCGGGCGCGCTGGCCAATCGCATCACGGCCACCGCCACGGCCGCCGGCGCGATCTATGGCGCGGCGGTATGGAGCATCATTCCGCCTTGCGTGGACTTCATCGGCGCCATCGTGGTGCTGTCCACGGTGGACTGGCGCATGGCGTCCGGCCTGCTGTGCTTCGTGATCGTGCTGGGGGCGGTCATCATTGCGTTCGGCGCGCGCGGGCGCGGCCTGCACCAGCAGTACGGCGAGCAGGCCGCCCACGTGGGCGGAGAAATCGTCGACGCCATCTCGAACATCTGGGCCGTGCAGGCGTTCGCGGCGCAGGCGCGGGAACGTGCGCGGCTGGAACGCGCGCTGGGCGAGGAAGCGCGCGCGCAGCGCCGCAGCTGGATGTACGTGGAAAAAGCGCGCGTGATCCACGACGCCTGCCTGTGGCTGGCGGCCAGCGCAATGCTGCTGTGGGTGCTGCATTCCTGGCAACAGGGGCAGGCCACCCCCGGCGATGTGGTGGTGGTCAGCGCGTTGACCTTTCGCATCCTGCACGGCTCGCGCGACCTGGCCCTGGCGCTGGTGGGCACCGCCCAGCAGTTTGGTGTGATCGGCGAAATGCTGCGCGTGATGGCGCGCCCGGCCGCGGTGCCGGACCTGCCGGCCGCGAGGCCGCTGCGGCGCGTATCCGCATCCCTCGAATTCGACAACGTGCACTACTGCTATCCCGGCGGCAATCGCGCGCTGCGCGGCGTGACGCTGTCGATACCGGCCGGGCAGAAGGTCGGTCTGGTCGGCGCGTCGGGCGCCGGAAAATCCACGCTGCTGTCGCTGCTGCAACACGCCGACGAACCGGATAGCGGCCGCATCCTGATCGGCGGCCAGCCCATCCGGCACGCCACGCTGCAAAGCCTGAGAGCCGCCATATCCGTGGTGCCGCAAGACATCAGCCTGTTTCGCCGCAGCGTCATGGAGAACATCCGCTATGGCCGCCCGGAAGCGACGGAACAAGAGGTGTTGCAAGCCGCCGCCCAGGCGCATTGCGCGGAGTTTATCGCCAAGATGCCGCAGGGCTACGACACCGTGGTGGGCGAGCGCGGCGCGATGCTGTCGGGCGGCGAGCGCCAGCGCATCGGGATCGCGCGCGCGTTCCTGAAAGACGCGCCCGTGCTGCTGCTGGACGAGGCCACGTCCGCGTTGGACAGCCATTCCGAAATGCTCATTCAGCGCGCGCTGGCCGACCTGATGCAGAGCCGCACGGTGGTGGCCGCCGCGCATCGCCTGTCTTCGTTGGCGCGTTACGACCGCATCGTGGTGCTGGAAAACGGCGCGGTCGTGGAAGACGGCACGCTGGAAGAACTGTTGCAGGCGCGGGGACCATTTCGCGCGCTGTGGGACTTGCAGGCAGGCGGCAAGGGAGCGATGCCGGACGAGAACGCGCAAGCGCCCGCGCGGGACGGCCCGCGCGCTGCGCACGACCGCGAACTCAAGCAGGCTTAAACGTTTTCGGCATGGCGGTTGCGGCGGTCAAGCCAGCCGGGCCAATAGGGGAACGGCGCAATCGGAGATCACCATGTTTGCTCACAACAAACGCCTGCAATACACCGTGCGAGTCGCGCAGACCAATCCGGGCCTGGCCAACCTGCTGCTGGAGCAGTTCGGCGGACCACAAGGAGAATTGGCGGCGGCGTGTAGATATTTCACTCAGGCCCTGGCCGAAGATGATCCGGGCCGCAAGGACATGCTGCTGGACATTGCTACGGAAGAACTAAGCCATCTGGAAGTGATCGGCACGCTGGTGGCCATGTTGAACAAGGGCGCCAAGGGCGCGCTGGCCGAAGCCACCGAATCCGAAGCCGAAATCTACCGCCGGCTGAACGGGCCGGGCAATGATTCGCACGTGACCCAAGTGCTTTATGGCGGCGGGCCGGCACTGATCAATTCGGGTGGACAGCTGTGGAACGCGGGCTATATCGACACCATCGGCGATCCGTCGGCGGACCTGCGCTCGAACATCGCCGCCGAGGCCCGCGCCAAGATCATCTACGAACGGCTGATCAACGCCACCGATGACCCCGGCGTGCAGGAAGCCTTGGGGTTCCTGATGACGCGCGAGGTTTCGCATCAGCGGTCCTTTGAAAAGGCGCTGTATTCCATGGAGCCCAACTTCCCGCCCGGAAAGCTGCCCGGCGATCCGCGCTTTGCCAACGTGTACTTCAACATGTCGCAAGGCGATGGCGATATGCGCGGCTCGTGGAACAGCGACGAGAACTTCACCTACGTCACGGCTGGACAAGAGCAGCGCGCCATCGACGGCGACGGCAGGGCCAGCGTGGGGCTCACCGAAGACGAGACGCTTGCGCTGCAAGCCATGGTCTCGCGCACGGCATCCGACCCTTCGGCTGACCCCGCCACCGGCGCGGAGCTGGGCGAAGGGCGCGCGATGGGGGACGAGTTGGCGTAATGGCCAAAATGGATGAGGTCGCCAGACGACCCGGGCGGTGGGCACGATTTTTGCTCTACGCCCATATCCCGTCCCGGGTTGTCTACACCATTGAGAGCCAAACCATGCTTCCCATTCGCAAAGCGGTATTCCCCGTTGCCGGTCTGGGCACGCGTTTTCTGCCGGCCACCAAGGCCATGCCCAAGGAAATGCTACCTATCGTTGATCGACCCTTGATCCAATACGCCGTCGAAGAAGCCGTTGCGGCGGGCATCACGGAGCTTATCTTCATCACCGGGCGGAACAAGCGGGCTATCGAAGACCACTTCGACCGCATGCCGGAATTGGAACGCGACCTGGAATTGAAGAACAAGGTGGCGTTGCTGGACAGCGTGCGCAACGTGATCCCGGACTCGGTCAAGTGCGTGTACACCCGGCAGCCGGCCGCATTGGGGTTGGGCCATGCCGTGTTGTGCGCCTCGGCCCTGGTGGGCGATGAGCCCTTCGCCGTGCTGCTGGCCGACGATCTGATCGACGCCGATGCGCCGGTCATCGGCGAGATGACCAAAGTGGCCCGCGAATTCGAAGGCAGCGTGCTGGCCGTGCAACATGTGCCGCGCAACCAGACCAACCAGTACGGCATCGTGTCCGGCGAGTCCGTGTCGCAAGGGGTCGTGCAGGTGTCGGGGATGGTGGAAAAGCCGCATCCCGACGTCGCGCCCAGCGACCTGGCCGTGGTGGGACGCTACATTCTTGAACCCGGGATTTTCGATGCGCTTCGGGCGACGCAGCCCGGCGTGGGTGGCGAAATCCAGCTGACCGACGCCATCGCCTCGCTGTTGAAGCAACGCAAGGTGTTCGGCTACGAGTACGACGGCGTGCGCTATGACTGCGGCAGCAAGGAAGGCTTCTACCGCGCGACGATGGAGATCGGCCGCAAGTACCACGGCATGGAATAAATCGGGTGCAGCGGGTGCAACGCAGCCCGGACAGCGCCGGGCTGGATGCCGCCATCTATTCGAACTGCCCGCCCGGGCCGCTGTAGGCGTCAGCGTCGTTGGCGCTGGCCTCGGGCGGCGTGGCGGGCGGCTGGCGCTTGTGCGCCGTGGCGTCATATTGCTTGAGCACCGTCTGCCGCGCGCCATCGGGCACGGAGCGCCCTTCCAGAAAATCGTCGATCTCGTCGTAGGAGACGCCCAGCGCCTGCTCGTCGGGCAAGCCGGGCCGCAGCGATTCCAGATCCGCGGTAGGCAACTTGGTGATCAGGCGCGCGGGAGCGCCCAGGACCACGCCCAGCGCGCGCACGCGGCGCTTGGTCAGACCGCGCAGCGGCAGCAGGTCGGCCGCGCCGTCGCCGTGTTTGGTGAAAAATCCCATCAATGCCTCGGCCGCCTGATCGGTGCCGATCACCAGGCAATCCATCGCGCCGGCAATCGCGTACTGAGCCACCATGCGTTGGCGCGCCTTGATGTTGCCCACCACGAAGTCCTCGGCGGACTTATCGGAAAACAGCAGTCCGGCAGCTTCCAGCGCGTCGCGCTGCGCGTCCACGGCGGGTTGGATATCGACCTGCATGACGTGGTCGGCCTGAATGAAATCCAGCGCTCGGGCGGCATCGGCCTCGTCATGCTGCTGGCCATAAGGCAGCCGCACGGCGACGAAAAATGCGCGCTTGCCGGCCAGGCGCAAGCGCTCGGCGGCCAGTTGCGCCATGCGCGCCGCCACCGTCGAATCAACGCCGCCGCTGATGCCCAGCACGTAGCCGGCCTTGCCGGATGCAACCAGATAATCCGCCAGGAACGTTACCCGGCTTTCGACTTCGAGCGCGGCGTCAAAGCCTTCTGCTACACCAAGTTCTTTTGCAATTGAGGTTTGCCGATCTTGCGTGTCAGGGGCGGTGATGTGTAAAGCCATAATCAGATCTCCCTCTACGGTTCGCGGCTGCGGCGAACGGGTGTTCGCCCTGCACTTTGGGTAGTGCGTAGCAATTTCCGGACCTGGCTTGCAGGGAGTCTGTCGGTGAAGCAGCGTGGAAGCCCACGCGGGTCAATGCAAAACGTGTACGTCCTGGTCGCTGGCGGGCGGATGGCACCGACCCAGCCAACTCTCGACTTCAGTCTTCCAGCCGGCTTCCCAGGCGGCGACTTTGGCACGCCATAGGCCGATGGGCTCGCCGGTGTGGCCCGGCATCTGTTGCGCCCTAAGGTAAGGGCAATCGAACAGGCTCCATCCGTTCCGGGCGGCCTGTGCGCCCTGGTCATGGATGTCTTTATCCATTTCGAACCCCTGATCTGTATGAGCGCCGAGTATGGGCGCAGACCCGTAAGCCTGCAATAGTGTGCCAGCACTAGACGGCATAGCGTGGCGAGACCTTCGGCCGGTTGGCTTGGGCACGCTACGTGCTGTAAGAGGGCGTCAGGCATCCCCGCCCCGTCGGCGGATCGGAGCTGAAATGAACACCCCTGATCCATCCCAACCGTCTTCGGACGAAGCCCGGGCCAACGCTGCGCGCCTGTCCACTACCGGCCGTGGCCCGTGGCGGCAGTTCGCAAGCTTCATCGGAGCACTCGTGGCGATTTTGCTAGTGGTGTGGGCAGTAGCTATCTGGCTGCGGTAGCGGCCGACTCTTACGTGAGGTGGACGTATGGAAGTGACCGACGAGTGGTTGCTGCGATGGCAGACCGCGGGCGGCGGCTATAACCAGAAACAGCTGGCGCTGCTGGGCGTGCCCTGGCCGCCCAAGTGCGGCTGGAAGCGCGAGGTATTGTCCAAGGAAATTCCAGACGATGTGGCTCGCGCATTCCAGGTGCTGGCGGGTCACCGGCAGGAGGAATGAGCGAACGGCCGGTCGCGCGGCCGTTCGCTCGCCGTCACGCAGTGGTGCGCAGCCGGCGCACGACGTCCAGCAGATTGTCCAGCGATACCGGCTTGCTGATGTGCGCCGAATAGCCGGCTTGCAGGGCCTCGTTCATGTCTTCCTTCGACCCGAAGCCCGTCAGCGCGATCGCCGGCATGGCGCTGTCCGGATATTTTTCCCGTATGGCTCGGATCAGCTCATAGCCGTCCATGTCGGCCATGCCGATATCGGACAGCAGCAGGTCGAAGCTTGCCGTCTCGAACGCTTGCAGCGCGTCTTGTCCGCTGCCCACCGCCGTGACGGATGCCTCTTCCATTTCCAGCAACTCGCGCATGATGTGCAGGATGTCTTCGGAGTCGTCCACGATCAGCACCTTGAGACCCTTGAGCGGACTTTCGCCGGGCAGGGGCAAGCTGCTTTCTTCTTGATGCGCGCTGGCCAGCGGCATGCGCACCGTAAAGCGCGCGCCCCGGCCGTGGCCGTCCGAATGCGCCTGGATGGTGCCGCCATGCGCCTTGACCAGCTCGCTGGCCACGGCCAGGCCGATACCCAGCCCCGGGCTGGCAAGATTGCGTTGGCGCAGGTCGGCCTGGCTGAACATGTCGAATACCTTGCCCAGAAATTGCGCGTCGATGCCTTGGCCCGTGTCCACGACGTCAAGGCGCAGCCGCGCATCTTCCACCTCCAGGCGCAGCGTCACGATGCCGCCTGGCGGCGTGAACTTGATGCCGTTGTTCAGCAGGTTCCAGATGATCTGCTCGACCCGCAGCGGGTCGGCATTCAGGTGGATGGCGCGGCCCGCATCGAACTCGCTGCGCAGCGTCAGGCCGGCCGCGCGGGCCACCGGATCAAGCACTTCGAGGATGTTCGTGGCGATGGCGGTGATGTCGAATATGGATTGATTCAGCGCCAGCTTGCCCGTGCGTACGCGTGACAGATCCAGCAGGTCGTCGATGATGCGCGCCTGCCCCTTGACCGAGCGCTGGATCAGGTCGGCAGAGCGCGCGGCGCCCGGCGAATTGCGCACGGCCGGCGTGCGAGCCAGCAGTTCCGCATTCAGCTGGATCAGGTTCAGCGGATGCTTCAGCTCATGCGACACCATGGCGAAGAATTCGTCCTTCAGCACGTTGTCGGCGCGCGCGCGGTCCAGGCGTGACTCCTGTTCCGCATCGCGCAGCTTCAGGTCGGTCACGTCGCGCACGATCTTGGCGAAACCCTGATAGTCCGGATCGTCCATGCGGTTGACGCCGCCCGTGCAGAAGATCAGGCCGCCGTCCTTGCGCCGATGCCAGCGTTCGTCGGGCGCGTAGCCGATCTGCCGGGCGCGCTCCAGCTCTTTTTCAGGCCGGCCAGCTTCGATGTCGGCATCCGTGAAGATGATCGCAAACGATTTGCCGATGGCTTCCGTGCGGTTGTAGCCGAACATGGTTTCGGCGCCCACGTTCCAGTTGGTGATGATGCCTTCGCTGTCCAGCGTCAAGATGCCGAAGTCGCGCGCGCTTTCCGTCATCAGCTTCAGATGCGCTTCGCCCAGGCGCACCTGGTCTTCGGCCTGGCGCCGGTCGGTGATGTCGATGAAGGTCAGCACCGCGCCTTCGATGCGGTGCTCGGCGCTGCGGTAGGGCAGCAGCCGCGCCAGATACCAACGGCCGGCATCGCTGCGCACTTCGCGTTCAACGGCCCGCAAGGATTCGAAAACGCCCGCCGCGTCGCGCGCCATGTCGGGGTAATCCAGCCGGTGCGTGATGTCCAGCAGCGAGCGGCCCGCGTCGCTCGTGATGACGTTGAAGACGTCGGTGGCGCGCGGCGTGAACCATTGGATGTGCATCTTGCGGTCGACGAAGACCGTGGCGATGTCTGTGGACGCGATCAGGTTCTGCAAGTCGTCATTGATCTTGGCCGTCTCGTCCACCTTGGACTTGAGTTCGGCGTTGACGGTAATGAGTTCTTCGTTGACCGACTGCAATTCTTCCTTGCCCGTTTCGAGTTCTTCGGTGGCCGAGCGCAGTTCTTCGTTGATGGCCTGCAATTCTTCGTTGGACGCCTTGAGTTCTTCGGTGGACGTCTCGGATTGTTCGATGGTCGCCTGCAACTGTTCCTTCGTGCCTTGCAGTTCGGCCTCCAGCTGCGTCAGCACGGCCGATGCGCCGACGGTCGGCGCGACGCCCTCGGGGCTCATCACGTCTTCCACTTCGTCGAACAGCACCAGCATGTAGTCGTTGGCCGTTTCTTCATGGCGGAACGGCCGAACGACCATGTTCACGTAGGTCTGGCGGTCGCCGATCTTCATCTTCACGCGGCGCGCCTCGACGCTCTTGCGCGTGTGCAGCGCCTGGAACATCGCCGTGCGCAGTTCGGTGCGCAGCTCGGGGTAGACCAGCGAGGGCAGGTTGCGCGACGGCTCGCCGCCGCCATGGCGCAGGTAGCGGCCCGCGCGTTCGGACATGTGCACGATATCGCTTTCCGCATCCACGATGACGCTGGGCGGCGCGTACATTTCCAGCGCGCGCTGGTGGACTTCGGCGTAGGACACCTTGTTGTGGCGGTTGCGCACCAAGGGCGTGGGGGTGGCGCTGGGGCGCTCGAACGCGTGGGCGGCGGGCAGCGCGGGCACGTTGCGCAACTGCGCCGGCGTTTCCTTGGCCACATAGATGCGGTTGCGCTTGTCCACCACCTGGAACAGGCGCGGGCAGGCGTCGGCGGACTCCGAGCTGCCCAGGAACAGATAGCCACCCGGCTTGAGCGCGAAATGGAACATGCGCAGCACGTCCTGCTGCACCTCGCGGTCCAGGTAGATCAGCAGGTTGCGGCAACTGACAAGATCAAGCTTGGAGAAGGGCGGATCGCGCAGCACGTTGTGCACGGCGAAAAGCACGCGTTCGCGGACCTCTTTCTTGACGCGGTATTCGTTTTCCTGCCGCGAGAAATAGCCTTGCAGCAAGGCGGGCGGCACGTCGGCCTCGATGGCCGTGGGGTACGCGCCGCCCCGGCCGGTCGCCAGCGCCGCTTCGTCGATATCGGTGGCGAACAGTTGGATCTTCTGGCTGTACTTCAGCGTATCGGCACGGGCACTGAGCAGGATGGCCAGCGTATAGGCTTCCTCGCCCGTCGAGCAGCCAGCAACCCACGCGCGCATGGGGCTGCCCGGGTTCTTCTGATGCCGTTCAAACAGCTTGGCCAACACGAAATTGTCCAGCGACGTAAAGGCTTCCTTGTCACGGAAAAACTGCGTCACGCCGATCAGCATGTCCGACAGCAACAGCGGCGTTTCTTCCACGCGATCCTGCAACAGCTTGCCGTAGGCCTTCAGGCTGGACACGCCTGTGATCTGCATGCGCCGTTCAATGCGGCGCAGCACCGTGGCAGGCTTGTAATGGCGAAAGTCGTGCGCGGTGCGGGCGCGCAGCAGCGTCAGGATGTCGCGCAGGGCGTTGCGGTCTTCTTTGTCGGGGTCCGCGTCCGAGCCGCCGGCGTCCGCGCTGTCGGCATCGAGCTTGGGCAGGTGCATGGACGCCATGTTGTCGGCGATCTGCTTGAGCCGCGTGGGCATGGCGGCCACCGGCAGGATGATGTCGACCATGCCGGTGGCGATGGCATTGCGCGGCATGGCGTCGTGCTCGGCGTCCTCGGGTTGCTGCGCGAAGGTAATGCCGCCTTGTTCCTTGATGCGCGCCAGGCCGACCGAGCCGTCCGACCCGCCGCCCGTCAGCACAATGCCGACCGCGCGGGTGGTATGCACATCGGCCAGCGTGCGGAAGAATTCGTCGATGGCCACGCGGTTGCCATGCGCCTGGGTGGCGGCCGACACGCTGAGATAGCCGTCATTCATGGACAGTATCGACGCTGGCGGAATGACGTAGACGTGGTTGCACTGGACGCGTTGCGCATGGGTGACTTGAACGACCGGCATCGTGGTCGCGCCTTGCAGGATCTTGTGCAGCACGCTTTCGTGATTGGGCGACAGGTGCACGATCACCACGAACGCCATGTTCGGCGTGTCGGGCATATGGGAGAAAAAATCCTGGAGCGCGTCGATGCCGCCCGCCGAAGCACCAAGGCCGACGACTGGAAAGTGTAAATCGCTGATGGCAATACCCGGTTTGTTGTTGGGCACGGAGGGGGCGTTGGACATGGAAGAAAGAGGCTCGGCGACAGGCTGCGTTGCCCACGATGATACAGCCGTACAACGGGGTCCGGAGCAGGCGGTTTCGGGTACGTCACTTGCTGCTTGGCCTGCTGTCCTTCATCTTGTCAGACGCTTCCCATGCCAGACGCTTTTGCTTTCGCCCGCGCCCCCCGCGACCGCCTGAACGCCGGTGGATCCCTGGTGGTGATTTCCCCCCACCTGGACGATGCGGTGTTCAGTTGCGGCAGCCTGCTAGCGCGGCGGCCCGGCAGCACCGTCGTCACCGTATTTACTGGCGTGCCCGAAGACGCGAGCGTGCTGACCCAATGGGACCGGGATTGCGGCTTTACCAGCGCCGGGCAGGCAATGCAGGAACGCATGGAGGAAAACCGGCGCGCGTTGGCGGCTCTGCGCGCCGAAGACCGCGCGCTGGGCCTGCTCGACTGCCAGTACCTGGAATGTCCAGACGCCGCCATGCCACAGTTGACCGAGGCCTTGTTGAGCACCTTGCAGGATCTGTCGCCGGATGCGGTCGCGCTTCCGTTGGGCCTGTTCCACGGCGATCACATCCGGGTCAGCGACGCGGCCCTGCTGATCTGGGAGACGTGGCCCCAGATGGCCTGGTTTCTTTACGAAGATGCCCCATATCGCGCGCAGCCGGGCGCGGTGCAGCAGCGTCTGGTGCAGCTGCACGCGCGCGGACTGGTGCTGACGCCCGCCAACTTTCTGGGCGATCCCGCCGCCAAGGCCGAGGCCATCGCCGCTTACCCCACGCAGATCAAGGGTTTCAATGGCCTGCTCGGAGACCTTGCTGGACCGGAACGCTATTGGCGGCTGTCCAGCGGCGAAGAAGGCGCGTGAACGGCAAGCGCGTGCGCCGGGGTGTGCAATCAGGGGATTGTTGATGCGTATCGCCGTGGGCAGGGAACGGCCGGACGCGCCTGCATCTAACGAAGGCGGTCCGGACACATCCCTCGTCTAGCTGGGTTTCTTGGCGGGTTCTACCGGCCGCCCGTAAGCGTCCTTGCCTTCCTGCGTTTGCGCGCCGCCGGCGGGATAGCCGGAATTGGAATTCGGATCGGTATTGACCTCGCCCTGCGGGGGACCATCGGCCACGGGTTGGCCGGTGGCGCCGGCTTCGGCGCGGTCCACGTGCGGAGAGGGCGGCGGGTTGGGGGCGGGGGCGGGCTTGGAATCGGTCATGATCGCGGTCCTTGCTGGAATGCCTTGCGGGATGCGCGGCGTCGCCCGGCGTTGAGCAACTCCCATTCCTGAAGGAACCGCCGTGTTTCACGTGCCGGCAGGGCGCGGGTCCGGATCACGCCTGCGGCAGGTGGCAGACGGCTTCCACGTTGTGGCCGTCCGGGGCCAGCACGAACGCGGCGTAGTAATTGGGGTGGTAGTGCGGCCGCGGGCCCGGTGGGCCATTGTCTTTGGCGCCGGCCGCAAGGGCAGCCTGATAGAACGCGTCGACGTCGGCGCGCGTGGCCGCCGTGATGGCGATGTGCAGCGGGGGCGACACCGCGCGGGTGGCGTAGAGCCACATCGACGGCTTGCCCGCGCGCCCCAGACCGATGCTGTCGGGGCCTTGCATGGCAAGGCTGACGCCTAAAGGGGCCAGCGCTTGTAAAAAGAACGCTCGACTCTGATTGATGTCGCTGACGCCAAACCCGATGTGATCGAACATGCCCGCCCTTTATTTGCGCGGCGTCGCGCCCTTGCCGCCAGGCGCGGTTAGCCGCTGTTAAGCCACTGTTATGGCTTTATAGCGCCATCAGCCCGCGCTTGCAGTGCCGCGCACCCGGCTTAGGCTTGGATCACCCCGGGTACACCCGGATGCCGGGTATGACAATTGCTGCCGTCCATGGGTATCGGGGATAGAAAGGCGAAACCCATGCTACAGGATGACTTGCTTGTAAAAATGATCATGCAGACCGCGCCCAGCAGTCGTTTCGAGGACTGGGCGGAAGTGTTGGCCGAGTTTGCCGACTGCCTCTCGCAAATCAGCCCGCGTCTTACCCGGGCCGAATGCGAGAGGTTGCTCAATGTCGGCGCGTCGTTCTACCGCACCCTAGCTCGTGCGGAGGACTACCGGCGCAGTTCGGTGCATGGCGACTAGCTGATGCGCGCGCACGCGGGCTGGCGACGGACGGCTGCGCATCTGCATGCGCCAACCGGCCTCCCAGGCCCGCACCTTTTCGCTCCACAGGGCGATGGACTCGCCGGTGTGACCGGGCATTTCGACGGCGCGATAGTAGGGGCAATCCCACAAGGTCAAGCCTTCACGGGCCGCCTTCGCGCCGAGCTTCTGGATGTCATCGCAACGCATTGCTGAACCCTCCAAAAGTAGGATGATGGGAGGCCAGTATCGTGCCGTTCAGAGGCGATTTGCAATAGTGTGGCAGTACCAGACGGGGGGAGCAGATTGGCTCGCCCCCCGCGGCTCACCGCAAGCCGATAGCGCTGAGTGAACCGCGTGGCGGGCGCGTCAATACTTCCAGGTCATGTGCAGCGCGCCCGCGTTTTCACGGTTGCCGCCACCGAATTGGCCACTGTAGGTAAGGCCGATGGTGGCGTTGCGCGTGATCGCCGTTTGCACGCCCAGTTCAGCCAGCGCCGCGTTGCGCGCGATGGGCGCGCCGGCCACGGTGAAGGCCTGGCCGCCATCGAACGACATGGTCGTCTGCGGCAACACGTCGCCAAACGCGTGGCGCCAGCCCAGGCTTGCCTGCAAGCGGCCTTCGGCGCGTCCCAGAGTGAAGTCGGTCAGCGTGCGCAGACCGAGCGTGCTGCTGGTTTGGGTGTTGCTGTCGCTATGTCCGCGCAGGGCCGCCGAGCCGCCCGATTCGGAGAAGCCGCGCGTGCGCGTATCGCTCCAGGCCAGGCCGACATAGGGCTCGACGCTGAACCCGGCCGCGACCGGCAAGGTGTAGCCCGCCTCGCCGAACAGCTGCGTGGTGCTGGCGCCGTAATCGGCCTTCAGCTTCTGCGACGCGCCCGCCACATTGGCGTAGCGCTCGGTCGAGATGTCGTGCCACGTATAGGACGTACCGACCATCAGGTTCAGCTTGCCCGAGCCCACATCGAAGATCTTGCCGCCGAACAGCGCAGCGCTGTAGCCGGCCACGTCGGCTTTCGATGAACGGTCGTCCACTTGCGTCTTGCCGTCGGTGATGCCCAGCGCGCCGCCCAGGCGCCAACCGCCGCCCAGCGCATGATCGACGCCCGCGAAGACGCCGCCAGTTTCCTGGCGCACTTTCGCAGAATCGCCATTGCCCTTCATGGTCTGCCAGTTGCCGATCACTTCGGCCCAGGCAGGCTGCGCGTTCGACGACGGCAGCGCCAGCGCGGAGGGCGAACCGCCTGCCTGCGCGGTGGGCGCGCCGGGCCGCATGCCCGCGCCCAGATTGGCGCGCAGGTAGGCCAGCGGCACGGTGCGCACCGTGTTGTTCAGGCCCGTCAGGCTGGACGTGACGCTGGCGTGCGCTTCGCCGGACAGGCTGTTGAAGGCCGCCGTCGCCGCGCCTTCGGGCAAGGTCAGGATGTAGTCGTGCAAGGCGTTGCCCTGGGGCAGGCTGTCCAGCGCATTGGCCACCGCGCGTTGGTTGCCGGTCTGCGCCGCGTCCGCGAAGGCGATGGGACGCGTAGGCGTCTCGGGATTACCGGGATTGCCGGGAGTGACAGGGTCCACTGGCACCTGCTTGCGCCCCAGTTGCAGCGTGACGTTCTGCGCGTCGTAGCTCAGGGCGGGGTCCAGGAAGGCATAGTTGGATGTCACGCTGTCGAAGCGCCCGTTGATCGCGCCGGCCGTCAGGACGGTGTAGGTGCGCTGGGTTTGAAAGCCGTTGTCCGGACCGATGTGAACGACGGACCCGGCCAGGTTCGCCGTGCCGGTAACGTCCACGCGCGAGCTGGCGGATGACTGCGAATCGGCCATCACGTGATAGATCGAGCCTGGCGAAAACGTCAGGTCGCCCGTCACGCGCAACGCGCCGCCCGTCTGGCCTGGAGCCAGCGTAGCGCCGCTTTGCAGGACGGTGTTGCCGACCTGGCCGGTGCCTTGCAGGGTGGCGCCGCTGGCGATGGTCAGCGATCCGCCCAGCGAGCCATTGACAGCCAGCGCGCCGCCAAGCACGTTGGTCTGACCGCTGAAGCCGCTGGAGTCCCCGGTCAGGGTGGTGTTGCCGGCCAGCATATTGATCGTGCCCTGGCCGGGCGAGAGCGAACTCATCGCCGGCGCAAAGACGTAGTTGGTGCTGGTGTGATTGAAGACGAGCGTGCCCGCGCCATTACCAAAACGCAGGCCCATCGCTGCATCAATCGAGCCGGGCGCGGCGGGCGCAGCGCCCGCTTGCGCGCCGATGTTCAGCGTGCCCGTTGAACCGGCCACGTCCGCGATCCGCACGCGGTTGACGGTCTGGATGCCGGCGCCGTCGGACAGCGTCGTGACGCCGTCGCCCATATAACCCACGAGGAAAGCGCCGGACGGTTTCAGGCGCGTCTGGTCGCCGGTGGCGGTGATGACGCCCTGGCTGCCCGGTTCCAGGCCGCTGATGATCTGGAACGCTTCGACCACCGCGCCATCGCTGACCGTCATCGTGCCCTGGGACCCATCGGACGTGCCCACGGAAACATAGTCGACCAATGAGGTCAGCCGGCTGCCCGCGCCCGACAGGTTCAGGGTGCCCGTGCTGCCGTCCATCAAGCCCACGTAGGTGCGTCCGCCCGAGCTGGCCGTTGCGCCGCCGCTGATGTCCAGGGTGCCGTTGCCGTTCGAGCCGATCGTCAGGCCGCCGGTGGACTGTAGCGAAGTGCCCGTGCCGACCAGTTGCACCGTGCCCACCGAGCCCGTGTTGGCCGCGACCAGCAAGCCGGTGGTCTGCACGCTGGCGCGATCGGAAACCGTGACGGTGCCCGTGCCGGCGCTGCCCACGGTCAGTTGTCCGGTCTGCCAGCGGCTGTTCAGCCCCGAAACATCCAGTGTGCCTCGCGCGCCCGCGATCCCGCCCAGCGTCGTGGTGCCGGTCGACAGCGCCTGGCCGCCCCCCGCCACCGTCATCGTGCCGGTGCCGATGAAGCCGATGCTGAACGAGGCGGCCGTCCATTGCGAATTCGCGCCCAGGATCGACGCCGTGCCCGACTCCAGTTCAGAGACGCCGGGCGTCAGGCCGTTGCTCGAGTTGCTCACGAACACGGCGTCGCTGGTCAGTTGGCCGGCGTTTTGCAGCTTGAGCGTTGCGCCGGAGGTGGCGCCGATGAACAGGATGCCGGTCTGCGCGACGCTGTTGTCGATGATGGGCGAGTTGGGCGTCGCGGTGGTGATGAAGGTGTAGTTGCCCAAGGTCGGCAGCACATTCGGCGACCAGTTCAGCGTGTCTTGCCAGTCGCTGCTTTGCGAGCCATTCCAGATAAAGCCCGGCGCGGCAGCGGCCGGCATTGCGGCCAGCAGGCTCAGTACATAGGCGCTGCTCAGGCCAATAGCGCGCAATGTGAATAAAGGCAGCTGTTTCTTGAGTTCGTAGGAAGGCATTTTCGCTTTTCAACAATGTAGAGGGCGGCGAGGTGGCGCGGTCTTTGGCCGGTCAACGCGACGAAGCACATAAATCGAGCAAGACGGCATGTCGCGGGCAGGCCCGCACATGCACGGATGGCGGCACGCTTACCTGGAACCCATTCCTCAGAGCTGAGGGATGCGCCGTGCCGTTGTGAAAGCGGCGATCGATCCTGTCAATCGCATTTGATGAAACGCGCAATCGTGGTGCGCGGGACCGATCTTACGGCTAGCTGACAGCTTCAAACGCCCGAAGACGGCGCGATTGACGGCCTATTTCCCCGCCGTCGACACGATTGTTGCCCCGGGGGCAACACCGTGGTCCCTCGCGCAGGGCTACTGCCGTTTGCATGGCAGACCTACGATCTGGGCGTTGTTCAAGCATCCAGCGCCGCCCGCCGCAAGCCTGCCGGGACCGGCGCATACCTTCAGCGGAGTCATCATGAGTCAACGTCTTAACGCTTTTGCGCAATCGCCCGCGCTCTTCAAGAAATTCGTCGAATTCGGGATGTTGTTGAAGTCCGGATCGATCGAGCCTTCGATCCTGGCCCTGATCGAGATCCGCGCATCGCAGATCAACGGCTGCGGCTTCTGCCTGGACATGCACATCAAAGAGGCCAAGATCCAGGGCGAACGCGAACTGCGCCTGCATCATGTGGCGATCTGGCGCGAGTCCACGGAATTCTCTGCACGCGAACGGGCCTGCCTGGCCTGGACCGAGGCCCTGACCACGTTGGGTGCGCACGGCGTGTCCGATGAGATCTACGAGCGCGTTCGCGGCGAGCTGTCCGAAAAGGAAATCTCGGACCTGAGTTTCGCGGTCATGGCCATCAACGGCTGGAACCGGCTGAACGTGGGCTTTCGCACCGTGCCCGGCTCGGCCGACAAGGCCTACGGGCTGGACAAGGCCAACTTCAACTGAGGACGCGCCATGAAAATCCTGGTTATCGGCGGCACCGGCCTGATCGGCGCAAAGCTAGTCAAACGCCTGGTCGAACGGGGCCATGACGCAATTGCCGCCTCGCCCGCTACCGGCGTCAACACCGTGACCGGCGAGGGGCTGGACAAGGCGCTGGCCGGCGTGCACACGGTGGTCGACGTCGCCAATTCACCGTCGTTTGAAGACGGGGCCGTGCTGGCCTTCTTCCAGGCATCGGGGCGCAACCTGCTGGCGGCCGAAGCGCGAGCGGGCGTGCGGCATCACGTCGCCTTGTCGGTGGTGGGCACGCAGCGCCTGGCCGAAAGCGGCTACTTTCGCGGCAAGATCGTGCAGGAAGCGCTGATCGAGGCGGCCGGCATTCCCTACACCATCGTGCACAGCACGCAGTTCTTCGAGTTCCTGGGCGGCATCGTGCAGGCGGGCGCGCAGGGCGACGCCGTGCGGCTGTCTCCCGCCTATATCCAGCCGATTGCGTCCGACGACGTGGCCCTGGCGATGGCGGATGCCACGCTGGGCAAGCCGGTGAACGGCATCGTCGAAATCGCCGGCCCGCAGCGCATGCGTCTGGCCGAGCTGGCGCAACGCTATATGGACAAGGTGGGCGATATGCGCCGCGTGCAGGCCGATCGCGGCGCGCGCTACTTTGGCGCGTTGCTGGATGACGCGACGCTGCTGCCGACGTCCCTGTCCACCGCGCGCCTGGGTGAGATCGACTTCAATACCTGGTTCAACGTATCGGGCGCGCGCGCATGATTGCCTCGGCGGCCTGGCTCCGGAATGTTCAAGCCGCCTCGTGCAGGGGGCTTTCCAGAATCTGCGGGGTTTGCGCGCGGATGTGTTCGGTCATGTAGTCGATGAACACGCGCATGCGCGCCGGCAGGTGCTGGCGGCTCAGGAAGCACAGGTAATGGCCCCGGTCGTCGGGCGCATACTGCGGCAGGCACGCGACCAGCGTGCCGGCGCGCAGATGTTCGCCAACCTGATAGCCGGCCATCTGCGCCATGCCATGGCCGTCCAGCACCGCTTGCAGCACCAGGTCCGCGTCGTTGAAGCTCAACATCGCGGGCGGGGCCACCTTGCGCAGCGTGCCCGCCACCTTGAATTCCCATTCGTATATGCGCCCCGACGCCAGCCGGAAGTTCACGCAGCGGTGCCGGGCGATGTCGTCTACGCAGGCGGGCAGGCCGTGCGCGGCGGCATAAGCGGGCGAGGCGCATAGCAGCATCTGCATCGGGATGATCTTCTTGGCGATCACCTGGCTGTCTTCCATGCGGCCATTGCGAAACGATACGTCGACGCGCTCGGCCGCGAAGTCGGTGGGCGCATCGTCCAGCCACAGTTCCACGGCGATGCCCGGGTGTTCGCGGCAAAAGCCTTGCAGCAAGGGCGCGACGACCTTGCGGCCAAAGCCGACGGTCGAGCACACGCGCAATAGGCCCGATGGCGGCCCCTCCCGCAATTCGCGCATGTTGTCCAGGGCCTGCACGATGCGCGCGACGCCCGGATGGCACTGTTCATAGAATTGCCTGCCTTCGGCGGTCAGCGAGGTGGTGCGCGTGGTGCGCACGAACAGCCGGGTGCCCAGCTGGTCTTCCAGTTTCTGGACGCTGCGGCTGACGGCCGAGCGGCCGATGCCCAGGCGGTCGCCCGCCTTGGCGAAGTTGCCTTCGACGGCGACCGCGATGAACGCGACCACGCCGGAATACGAGGTGGCGAAGCTGTCAGCCAGGGAGTCCGCGCCGGGGGCGGACGGGGAAATCGAGGGAGCGAACAGGGAAGTCGTCATGGTGGCGGCGCCGCGATCTGGTGGGTCTTATTGCTAAGACGGCGCGGCGGGCCATTCTGTGACGCGGCATTGAAAAAAAACTTTCGAAGCAGCTCCTGGCGGGGCGGCCTCGTGGGCGATGCCGCCTATTTGATCGGGATCAGCGCGGGCGCACCCTGTTTCTTGATCAGCACCACCACGAACTTCGCGGGTTCGGTCTGGCTGGCGTTGCGTCCTACGGTATGGATGTCGTCCGGACCTTCGTAGTAGGTCTGCCCCGGCGTCAAGGTGACTTCCTTGCCGCCTTTGACCTGCATGACGATGCTGCCTTGCAGCACGTAGATAAAGCTGTAGGCGTCGTGGCGATGGATCGGGTCGGCCGCGCCGGGCGGGTAATCGACCGTGATCATCAGCGCGTCCTTGCCCGGAATGTCCGGCAGCGGCCGGCTCATGAGCTCGGTGACGACAGGTTCGGCCGGGGCGGCGTGGGCCGTGCCCAGCAGCGCGCCGGCGGCAAAGAGGGGCAGGGTGAATTTCAAGAGTGTCGACATGCGCTTTCCCAGATGGCGTAGTGAAGCCTCATCGTAGAAGCGCACTTCGCGCGGCGGTAGATCCGCTGCGGGGATCACCATGTTGCCTGAGAGGCAACACCATGCGCGGTGCGGCCCGCGTTCAGCCTTGCGCCAACGCAGCGGCGATGCGCGCCAGCTTGTCCGGGTTGCGTTGCACCAGCACCCGCGTCAGGCGTTCACCGTCCGTCTCGTAGGACTGCACGGATTCCAGTTGGCCATCGATGAAACGCAGCAGCGTCCATTGCCCATTGACCTGCACCACCTCGGCGCGCAGGCCCGTGCCGAAGCGGCGCTTGCCGGCGTAGAACAGCTGCGCCAGCCGTTTGCCGCCCACCAGCCGGGCAAAGCTTGAAACCTTGCCGCCGCCGTCGCCGATGAGTTCGGCGTCGTCGCTCAACAGGGCGTGCAAGCCGTGAAAGTCGCTGCGCTGCATGGCGTCGGCAAAGGCCAGCAACAGGCGATGCAGCGCAGCGCGCGAGACGGCTGCGCGCGGCTCGCCCTGGCGCAATTGCAGCCGGGCGCGACGCACCAGCTGGCGGCACGCGGCCTGGGTCTTGCCCAAGGTGTCGGCAATGTCTTCGTAGTCGGCGTCGAACACGTCGCGCATCAGGAACGCCGCCCGCGCGTCCGGCGTAAGGCGTTCGAGCATGAACAAGAAAGCCACCGATACGTCGTCCGCGAATTCGTGGATCTGTTCGGGCGTGGAGGGCGCGGCCATCAGCATGGGTTCGGGCAGCCAGACGCCCGTGTAATGGGCGCGCTCGGCCTTGGCGGCGCGCAGCCGGTCGATGGACAGGCGCGTGGTGGCCGTGACCAGCCAGGCTTCGGCGTTCTCGATGGCGTCGCGGTCCGCGCCATGCCAACGCAGCCAGGCTTCCTGCACCACATCCTCGGCTTCGGCGACCGCGCCCAGCATGCGGTACGCGATCGCGTACAGGCGAGGGCGGTGTCGCTGAAAGACAAGCAGGGGGTCGGACATGAGCAAAGCCAACGCCAGGAGGACAGGGGCGGGTAGCCGCGTATTTTGCCGCAGCAAGGAGGGGTTCACAAGAACGCTGCGGCCAACCCGCCATATGCCTGGCATTGGTGCGCCACTCACAACATGGCGCTTCACGCTTCGGGTCTACCGGCTCTTGCCGGCCACGCCTACGATGCCTTCACTGTCTGACCCCTTAGGAGATTTCGTCATGTTCCGTACCGATACCCCCTTGCATCCCGGCGTCGCCGGCCCCGTGGATCTGGTTCCGTCCCGCTACGCGCTGCGTATCGGAGAGATCGACGCGATGGTCGTGAGCGATGGCGTGCTGCCCTTGCCCACCTCGACGATGGCCACCAACGTCGAGCCGGCCGATCTGGCCGCCTGGCTGGACCATATGTTCATGCCGCCCGATGCGTTCGACTGGCCGTTGAACGTCATGGTGGCCCGCAGCGGCGACCAGACCATACTGATCGACGCGGGCCTGGGCGGGCAGTTTCCCGGATTTCCGCGCGCCGGCATGTTTCCGCAGCGTCTGGCGTCCGCGGGCGTTGCGCTGGAGAGCGTGACGGATGTGATCATCACCCACATGCACATGGACCACGTGGGCGGCCTGCTGGTGCCGGACGTGCAGAAGCGCCTGCGTCCGGATGTGCGCATCCACGTGGCGGCGGCCGAAGTGGCGTTCTGGACGTCGCCGGACTTTACGCAGACGGTGATGCCCAAGCCGGTGCCGGACGTGCTGCGGACCACCGCCACGCGCTTCTACAACGAATACCGCGACCGGCTGCACATCTTTGCAGACACGCACACGGTCGCGCCCGGCGTGACGGTACGCGTCACGGGCGGGCATACGCCGGGCCACGCCGTGGTCGATCTGGTGTCGGGCGGCGAGCGCCTGACCTTCGCCGGTGACGCGCTGTTCCCGGTGGCCTTTGACCATCCCGAATGGCACAACGGCTTCGAGCACGACCCCGAGGTATCAGCCAAGGTTCGCATCGGGCTGTTGCGCGAACTGGCTGAGAATCGTGGACTGCTGGTGGCCGCGCACCTGCCGTTTCCGTCCGTGGGACGGATCGCGCGGGCGGGCGAGGCGTTTCGTTGGGTCCCCGTCATCTGGGACTTCTGAGCACCCGCCGCGCCCGGCGATTGCCTGCGTCAATAGTTGATCGACGCCGACAGCATGTACGTGCGGCCCGCCGCGTTCGTCACGAACGAACCGGACGCCAGCCAGTACTTCTTGTCGGCGACGTTTTCCACGTTGGCGCGGAACACGACGTCCTTGCCCGCGATCTGCGTGGCGTAGCGCGCGCCCAGGTCAAAGCGCGTGTAGCCGGGCAGGCGCAGCGTGTTGGTGTTGTTCAGGTACACCGACGAGGTCCGGATGGCGCGGCCGTTCAGGCTCAGGCCCTGCACCCATGGCGTGTCCCAATCCAGCCCCAGGTTGTAGGTGCTGGCGGGCACGCCGGCCGGGCGGTTGCCCTGGCTGACGCCGCCGGGGGTCTTGGTCAGTTCGCTGTCGATGAACGCCGCGCTGGCCATCAGGCGCAGGCCGCGCGTCAGCTCGCCGTAGCCGGTCAGCTCCAGGCCCCGGTTGCGTTGCTCGCCGAAATAGCCGTAGACGTTGTTGTCGTCGGCCTGGCCCGACGGGCGCGCAATCTGGAACAGCGACAGCGTGGTGATGATGTTGCCGTCCCAGTCCACCTTCACACCGGTTTCGTACTGCTTGGACTTGTACGGCGCCAGCACCGCGCCCCGGTTTTCATAGGTGTCGCCCACGATCGTGCCGCGCGTCAGGCCTTCGGCGAAGTTGGCGTAGACCGAGACGTTTTGCAGCGGCTTGACGACGATGCCGCCGATGGGCGAGTTGGCGCTGGCGCGGTAGCCGCTGGTGCGGGCGCCGGTGGTGGTGTTGTAGCTGTCTACGTCCACGACCTGGTGGCGGATGCCGGCAGTCAACAGGATGCGGTCCTGCGCGAACGACAGCGTATCGGCCAGCGCGAAGCTGGTCAGCGTGGTGTCGGACGCCTTTTGCGGCGTCAGGCGCACGGCCGGGCCGTCGGGGATGGGCGTGGGGTCGTAGATGTTCGAGGCCACGATGGCCGAGCCCGTCGAATACGCGTTGCCCAGTTCCTGGTTCATGTAGGTGGCGCCCAGCGACACGCGGTGGTTGACGCCGCCCGTGCTGAAACGCGCGGTCAGGCCGGCGTCGCCGCTGCGCGTCTTCGAATACGAGTCGTAGTACGTCGTCATGACGTTGAAGTTGCCGTCCTGGTCCACCGACTGGCGCGCGCCCGCCATGTTGACGGTGACCGGGAAGATCTGCCGAACCTTGCCGTCGCGATAGCCCGCCGCGATGTGGCCGGTAATGTGGTCGGTGAAGTCATATTCCAGGCGCGACATGATCGTGCTGTCGCGTTGCGACAGGCGCGTGCCGGGATAGAAGTTGATGTCGCCATCGGGCGGCGAGGGCAATTCCGTGACGTTGGCCTGCCAGCCGATCTGCGAACGGAAGTTCTCGATCACGTCTTCCTGGTGGATGGCGTCGGCCGACCAGCGCAGTCGCGCGCTGCGATAGTCGATGCCCAGCGCGCCCATGTCCAGGCCCTGCTTGCCGTCGCGCAAGGTCGATTCGCCGCCGCGCTTGACGCCGTTAAAGCGCAGGCCCCAGGCATTGTCTTCGCCAAAGCGGCGGGCCAGGTCCAGCTGGCCGGTGAAGTTCGCCTTGCTGGCGTAGCCCAGCGTGGCGCGCGCCAGCGGTTCGTCGTCGGCGCGCTTGGTCACCACGTTGATCGCGCCGCCGATGCTGCCGTTGGGCGGAATGCCGCGCATGAAGGCGCCGGGTCCCTTGAGCACTTCCACGCGTTCCAGGATCTGCACCGGCACGCGGCTGGAAGACACCAGGCCATACAGGCCATTGACGCTGACGTCTCCGCTGCCCACGGCAAAGCCGCGGATCTGGAAGTCTTCGCCAAAGCCGCCGCTGGAGGTCAGCGTGCGCACCGAGGCGTCGTTGACGACCACGTCGGCCAGCGTGCGTGCCTGCTGGTCGTACAGCAGTTCAGAGGTGTAGTTGACCGTGCTGAACGGGGAATCCATCACGTCTTCGGAACCCAGGATGCCCAGGCTGCCGCCGGTGGCGATCTGCCCTCCGGTAAAGGGCGGGGCCAGGTCGCCCAGCACGCCGGCCGTGACCGTCACCGCTTCCAGCTGCACCGTGCCGCCCGCCGCACCGGGGCGCGACAGCGTGACGTTGTTGCCGTTGCGGGTGTAGTCGATGCCGGTGCCTTGCAGCAACTGACGCAGCGCGGCCTCGGGGGCCAGGTTGCCCGAAATGGCGCGCCCCTGCTGGCCGGCCAGAACGTCCTGCGAGTAGAAGATTTGCAGGGAGGTCTGCGAGCCCAGCTGCAACAGCGCGTCGCCCAGCGGCTGCGCGGCAATGTTGACGCTGACGGGCGCTTCCTGCGCGTGTGCGGCCGGCGCCATGCCGAAGGCAAGCGATAACGAGAACGCAAGCGCGCTGAGAACCACGCGCGATGGCACGCGCAGAGCAGGTCGGGCAGATACGGTAGTCAAGATCGGTAGCTCGGTGGAAGGCACGCCCGCAAGGCGCGCCGGTTTCGACGGAAGGTGGGCGGCGATGCCCTGGGGCAAGTCGGCCCCTTCCTATCTAGACGCACGAGCCCGGCCGAAACCGGAATAAGAATCGATATTATTTTGTAACGGTTTTGTTACAAATACCACCCCTTAGCGCGCCGATCAGCGCGCCACGACGCGGACGGCGCCGTCCGGCTGGCGGTCCAGCGCAACGGGGGCAATGGCGGGCAGGGCGTCGATCATGGCCTGCGGGTCGTCCACGCTGAAGATGCCCGATACGCGGTGCTGGCCAATGTCGGGGGCGTCCAGGCTCGCGGGCCGGGGCAGGTAGCGGTTCATCTCGCTGATGACGGTGGCCAGCGGCACGTTGTTGAAGATGATCTTGCCGCGCTGCCACGCCGTCAGATTCTGCACGTTCACCTGGGCGACCTCGCTCAATGCGTTGCCAGGGTAGGCGATGGCCTGCTGACCGGCGACAAGGCGGCGTTCGCGCGGCCACCACCATGAACCGGACTGCAAGCGCACGGAGCCCGATTCCACGCTGACCTGCAAGCTTGCGCTGTCGCGGCGCACGTTGAACCGGGTGCCCGTCACGGTGACCTGTCCCAAACCGCCCGCCACGACGAAGGGCCGCGACGCGTCATGCTGCACGTCGAAGAAGGCCTCGCCCTGTTCCAGCTCCACGCGTCGTTCGTCCGCGCTGAAGCGGGCGGCGAGGCGGGTGTCGCCGTTCAGGTGCAGCGTGGATCCGTCCGGCAAGGTGACGTCACGCCGTTCGCCCTTGCGGGTGGCGTAGTTCAGGCGCTGGTCCTCGTCGTCGAACACGAAAGGGGCCGCCATCAAGCCCACGGCAATCGGCAGCGCACAGGCCGTCGCCACGCCCAGCCCGAAACGGCGGCGGGACATGGGCGGCGGGGGCGTGGCGGTCAGCGCCGGGTCCATCAAGCTGCGCAGACGGGCAGGGGACACCGAGCGCATCGCGTCCCATTGCCGCATCAACTGGCGATAGTCGCGCGCGTTCTCGGGGCGCGCGTCGCGCCACGCTGCGAATGCCTGCTCGTCTTCAGGGGTGGTTTCGCCGGAGTGCATGCGCGCAAACCAATGGGCCGCATCGCCCGGATGGGCAAGCGCATCGTCGCCGTCCGGGGGCGAGGGCTGGGCCGGTCGGCCGGAATCAGAAAGGGGCATGGTGTTGCAGCCGATCGTTGATGTGACGCACTGAGCGCGTCATGTATTTTTCCACCATGCTGCGTGACAGGCCCATTTCCTGCGCGATTTCGGTGTGCGTCCAGCCTTCGAGCCGGCATCGCAGATAGACGTGCCGGCACTTGGGCGGCAGGTCTTGCAGCGCGCGCGTCAATTCGTCGGCCAGTTGCTGAAAGCGCACGCCATCGTCGGCGGGCGGCGTGGCGGGGTGCTCGCCCCCGGGCATATCGTCCAGCGAGGTGATGTCCAGCGTGTTGACGTGCCGGTGCTTGCTGACCAGCCGGTTGGAGGTGCCCCGCGACAGATACGCGCGTGGGTCATAGATGGCCGCGACGTCGCCTTCCAGCATGCCGACCACCGTATCGTGCATGGCGTCCTCGCCATCTTCGTGTCCCCGTCCGCGCCATTTGCCGATCAGCTCCGCGTAATGGGCGAGCCAGTCTTTCCTGGCCTTGGGAGGGTGGGACATGAGAAAACGCTTGGGCGAAATAAAAAGTTATTGATTCTAATACGCATTAGCGTCTTTCGGTGAGTTTGCTGTCTATGCGGCCAGAGGAAGGCCGTGTGGTGGGCTGTCAGTCGATGCAGGGCAACTGCGGCTCGTTCCACCCGCCGGGACCATCGGCGGCGAGTGTCTGCTCGCGGAAGCGGCATAGTGGCGCATCGCATTCCTCGGCCAGCACGTCGGCTTCCTTCAAGAGCAGGATCGACCGGGGCTTGGCGCCCGAGATCTCGACCATATCGTCCACCGCGCGATATCCGCCGTGGCCCGACATGACGCAGATCACGGAGTAAGCGCGGATCGAGCGCCGCTGGCCTTGCAGGAACGTCCGCATGGGCGCGGCCAGCGCGCGCATCCATACCGGCGCGATCAGGACCACATGGTCGAACTCGCCCAGCGGGGGGCCGCCGTAATGAATCGGGGCGCTGCGTTTGAGCAGGCTGTCGAGCACGCAGCGCAGGTCACCCATCAATCCGAAGCGCGGCGACGTGTCCCGGATTTCATGACAGGGCCAGCCCGTAATGGACGCCAGGCGGTGTGCGACGGTACGCCCGGTGCCCGTGCGCGAATAAAAGACGATGCCGATGTTTGCCATGGTCATTCCCCCTGCTGGCGGTGGAATTTCCATGTTGATCTTCTGCGCGGCGGCGATGTTGATCTGGGTCAACAAACGGGGCGTGACCGGGCGGTCAGCGTGGGGTAGCCCCGCCGTCTGCGACGGGCATTTCGTGCAAGGCGACGATTTCCGCATTGCCCCGCCTCAGCGCGGGATAACGCGTGCGCACCAGCGGATCGTGGCCCGGCACGATGTGCTCGGGCGATTCGGCGAATTTGATCAGCGTTTCGTAGCCCGCCAGCATGTCCGCCACGTTCAGCACGATCGGGAACGGCGCGTTCAGGCCCAGGTTGTCGTAGTAGTGGCTGGCGTCCGACGCCAGCACGACCCAGCCGCGCGCCGTGTGAACGCGCACCGCTTGCAGGCCCTGCGTGTGGCCGCCGATGTGCAGCAGTTGCAGCCCCGGCGCAAGTTCATCGTGCCCATGATAGAAGTCCACCCGCTTGTCATAGACCCCGCGCACCACATCGACCACGTCTTCCACGGCGTAGGCGTGGCGCAGTATGTCAAAGCGCATGTTGCAGCCGCAGGCGTAGTGCAGTTCGCTTTCTTGCAGGTGCAGCCGCGCGCGCGGCAGCTTGCGCAGGTTGCCGGCATGGTCGTAGTGCAGGTGCGTGACGATCACGTCCTGCACCTCGTCGGGCGCGATGCCCAGGTCCTTGAGGGCTTCGATGGGGCAGCGCAGGAATTCGCGCCCGCGCGTCTGGGCGGCGGCCTCGTTGAAGCCGGTATCGACCAGCCACACTCGCGCGTCGTGGCGGATGACCCAGACGAAATAATCCATGGGCATCGGGCCGTCGTGCGGGTCGGGCGGCGTAATGAAATTCTGGCCCCGCTGGCGCGCCACGGTGGCGTAGCGCAAGGCATAGACTTCGTGGTTCGGCAATGTCATGCGATTCCCCTGGCGCTGCGGATGTGCGCGAGTTCTGGCTTGAGGTAGTCCATCAGGCGCTGGGGGTTCTCCACCATGGGGAAGTGTCCCAGCTCCGGCATCTCGGTAAAGCGCGCACCGGGGATCAGCGCGGCTACGCGGCGGCTGTCGGCCGGGCTGGCGGAATAGTCATAGGCCCCGGTCAGCAGCGACACGCCAAAGCGGCGGCTGTCCAGCCCGTTCAGGTGGGCGGCGGCGTCGAAGTCTTCGCTGTAGAAACAAAGGTCGTTGGCGTAGACCCCGTAGCCGCCTTGCGCGTAGATCCACGCGGCGTCGCGGCGCGCGGCAAGCGTGGCCGCCGGCCCCATCAGTCCGCGCACATAGGCGGGGTTGTGCGCCGCCTGATTGATCTGGGGATGGCACAGCATGGGCGTGCGCCGGCCGGCCGCCTTGTACGGTGCTTCCAGCGCCACCACGCCGGCCACGTCGTCCGGGCTGCGGGCGGCGGCCACCAACGCCATCGCCGCGCCCATCGAGCAGCCCAGCAGCACGGCCGGCGCGCGCGCCACCTGGCGGATAACGGCCACGCAGGTTTGCAGATAGGCCTCACGCGTCAGGCCGCCTTCCGTCCAGGCGCGGCCGGGCAGCGGCATGCTGCGGCCGTGGCTGGGCATGTCGAAGGCGATCATGCGCCATTGGTTTTGCAGGTCGGCGTCCGCCATCAGCGCGTGGAACTGGCGCGAATCCGCGCCCGCGGTGTGCAGCATCAGCAGCGGCGGACCGTCCGCCAGCCCGCTGGTTTCGTAATAGAGAGAGGCGGTCGTCGCGCCCAGTTGAAGATTGGCGTAATGACCCGAGATGGCGCTGCGGTCCAGCAGCTCGGGCGTGGCCTCGCACTGGCCCCGCAGGATCTCGAAAAGGCGTTCCAGCGGATGCAAAGCCTGGGCGATGGCCAGCGCGTCGCCTTTTACGCGCAGGCCCTGGGCCTGGCGCTGCGCGGCGGTGAACGAGTGGTAGCCCGGGGGTGGGGCGGGGTCCAGCAGCTTGCGCCAGGTATCCGGCGGGGCGCTGATGACAAGACACTGCGAAGGGGCGGCGGGCTGGCCCGCCCAGGCAAGCACCCGCTCTTGCGGGTCCGTGCCGGCTTGCAGCCAGATGGCGCAGGGCAGGCCCCTGGCGCCCGCGATGAATTCGCTATCCTGCTGCGCCAGAGCCGCCGCGGCTCTCAATTCCTGGACGATCGCCTTCACTTGTGGATGTCTCCTCTTGTTGGCGCCTCAGCACATCCAGCGCGGTGCGTTCCGCGTTCACGATGTGCTGTTGTGCGGCCGTTTGGGCGCCTTGTGGATCCCGAGCCTGGATGCGCTCGAAGATGTGGTCGATTTCGGCCATGCTTTCCGGCAGCCGTTCCGGGCGCGCGAACGACGTGGCGCGCAGTAGGTTGATGCGCGACAGCAGGCCGGGCAGCATGTCCTTGATCAGATCGTTGTCGCAGGCAGACAGCAGCACGTCGTAGAAGTCGCGCTTGGCGGCCAGCAAGGCCGATTTGTTGCTGCCCTTGGCCTGGCGATGCAGCGCATCCACGGCCTTGCGCAGCCGTTCGACGTCGGCGTCGCTGGCCAGCCGCGCGAATTCATGCGCGGCGAAACCTTCCAACAGGGCGCGCAGCGCATACAGATCGCGCGCAGCCTTCTCGGTAATGCGCACGACCGTCGGGCCGCGATGCGGCTCGATCGAAATCAGGCGTTCGGCTTCCAGGGTGCGCAGCGCCTCGCGCAGCGTGCTGCGGCTGATGTTCAGCTGTTCGCACAATTCGGCTTCGCGCAGGCGCTCGCCGCCTTTGATGCGTCCGTCCATGATGGAGGCACGCAGGAATTCCTCGACGCGGGTGCGCAAGGTGGTCGGTTTTTCAAATACTGCGCCGGTGGGGGGCATGGCTGTCTCTCGCTTAGCGTAGCGGGGCACGCGCGCGGCAAGGGCTTGTGGCCCGTCCACGGCGAACCGCCGGTGAAACGTAAAGACGCAATATATCCCGCCGCCCGGCCATCGCTATAGCCCGAGGTAGGCGGTGCGCACGCGGCTGTCTTCCAGCAGCGCATCGCTGGGGCCGGACAGCACCATCGATCCCGATTGCAGCACGTAGGCGGTTTGCGCCACCGACAGCGCCAGCCGGGTGTTCTGCTCGACCAGCAGGATCGTCAGGCCGCTGCGATGGATGTCGATCATCGCCTGGTGCATTTCCTCGACGATCTTGGGCGCCAGCCCATGGCTGGGTTCGTCCAGCAGCAGCAGGCGAGGCTCCAGCATCAGCGCGCGCCCGAAGGCCACCATCTGCTGTTCGCCCCCGGACAGCGTGCCCGCATGCTGGCGACGCCGTTCGCGCAGCCGGGGAAACAGCGCATAGATGCGCTCGCACATGCGCTTCAGGCCGGCCGCGTCGTGGCGCCGGGTGTAGCCGCCCAGGTACAGGTTTTCTTCGACCGTCATGTCGGGGAAAACGTGGCGGCCTTCGGGTACGTGCGCGATGCCCAGTTCCGGAATGCGGTGCGCGGGCAGGCGCAGGATGTCCTGGCCATCGAAGACGATGCGGCCGCTGACCTTGTCCAGCAGCCCCGAGATGCAGCGCAGCAGCGTGCTCTTGCCCGCCGTGTTGGCGCCCACCACCGCGATGAAGCCGCCGTCCGGCACGTCCAGCGACACCTCGTGCAGCACGGGGCTGCGGTCATACGAGGCCGTCAGCCCCTGGATCTGCAACAGGCTCATGCGGCCACCTCCGACTCTTCCATGGATTTGCCCAGGTAGACCTCGATCACCGTGGGATCGGACGCGATGGCGGCGGGGCTGCCTTCGGCAATCTTCTGGCCGAAGGACAGCACCAGGATGCGGTTGCACAGGCGCATGATGGCGCGCATGTGATGTTCAACCACGATGAAGGTGATGCCGGCCTCGTCGCGCAAGGTGCGGATCAGGTCCAGCAGCGCGTCCATTTCGGTTTCGTTCAGCGCCGCCATCACCTCGTCCAGCAGGAAGACCTTGGGATCGGTGCACAGCGCGCGGGCCAGTTCCACGCGCGCCTGT
The DNA here is from genome assembly GCF_001571245.1 of Achromobacter piechaudii NBRC 102461. GTDB lineage: Bacteria > Pseudomonadota > Gammaproteobacteria > Burkholderiales > Burkholderiaceae_B > Achromobacter > Achromobacter piechaudii. The sequence goes on from NZ_BCTK01000013.1 coordinate 99,042, forward strand.
TCGGGAAATGAGAGTTCGCCGGCCGGCTTGGCGGCAATGGCCGACAGGCCGACTCGGTCCAGGTTATCGCGGGCAAGCTGGCGCGCGCGCGGCACGTCATGGCGCAAGAGCCCGCCCACCAGCACGTTGTCCAGCACCGTCATCTCGGGAAACAGCGCCACGTTCTGGAAGGTCTTGGTCATGCCGCGCGCCGCGATCTGGTGGGGGCGCAGGCCGCTCACGTCCTCGCCGTCCAGTTCGATGCGCCCGCCCTGGCTGGCGTACAGCCCGACCAGCAGGTTGAACAAGGTGGTCTTGCCCGCGCCGTTCGGGCCGATCAGGCCCAGGATGTCGCCGCGCGCCACGCTGAACGATACGTTGTCCACTGCCTTGAGCCCGCCGAAGCGGCGCTGCACGTTCGATACCTTCAGGATGTCAGGCATGCTGGCCTCGCGTCAGGTTGCGCAGCCGCGTCCACAACGCCGACAGGCCGCGCGGTTCGATCAGGATGATGGCGATCAGGATCAGCCCGAACGCCAGTTGCGACACGCCCGCCGTGTGGCCTGACAGCCAATCGTTGAACACTTCTTCCAGCGGGATGATGACCAGCGCGCCGATCAGCGGGCCGGCCACCGTGCCCACGCCGCCGATGATGCAGATCAGCGCGACGCGCACCGAAATGCCCACCAGCGAGAACACCGTGTCGGGGTCGAAGAAGTAGATGAACTGCGCATACAGCGTGCCGCAGGCGCCCATCAACGCGGCCGATATCACGGCGGCCAGAATGCGCGTGCGCGCCGTGTTCACGCCGATCACTTCCGCCGCCTGCGGATTGGCCTTGACCGCGCGCAGCCGGTAACCCAGGCGCGAATGGCTGATCAGCGCGAAGACCACCGAGGTGATCAGCGCGGCCCCCAGCATCAGGTAGTAGTACGGGATGCTGGACTTGAACTGCATCTGCGCAAAACCTTCCGAGTAGGGGATGGACAGCCCGACCGGCCCGCGCGTCACCGACGCCCAGGTGTTGGCGATGGCGCGCAGCACCTCGCCGAAGGCCAGCGTGGCCAACGCGAAATAGTGGCCGCGCAAGCGCATGGTAGGCAGACTGAGCAGCGCGCCGGCCACCGCCGCCACCGCCATCGCCGCCACGATGCCCAGCCACGGCGAAATGCCGTAGCGCATCAGCAGCAGGGTAGAGGTATAGGCGCCCAGGCCGAAGAACGCCGCGTGCCCCAGGGAAATCTGGTTGGCCAGGCCGCCCACGATGTTCCAGGACTGGCCCATCGCGGCAAACAGCAGCACCAGCGTCAGGACGCGGATGCCGTAGCCCTGGTCTTCCATCAACCACGGCGCGGCCAGCGCAATGGCCAGCAGCGCGGCCCAGGGCAGGGATTGTCGAGTCATGGCCATCATGCAGCCCTTTTCAAAAGACCTTCCGGGCGCACGGCCAGGACGAGAATGAAGATCGCGAACAGCACCAGGTTCTGCAATTGCATGGGCAGCACCAACGAGGACAGCGACTGGATCACGCCGACCGCGATGCCGCCCACCACTGCGCCCATCACGCTGCCCAGGCCGCCCAGCACCACGGCCGTGAACATCAGCACGCTGAACTGCGCGCCGACGGTGGTGGAGGCGGTCAGGTAGGGCAGGATGATGCCGCCGCCCAGCGCGGTCAGCCCCACGCCCAGCCCGAAGGCCAACTGATGCACGCGATGGGTGGAGATGCCTGACAGCCGCGCGGCCATCGGGTCCTGGGCGGTGGCGCGCACCGCCATGCCCCACCAGGTTTTCTTCAGCACCCACCACAGCGTCAGCCCGGCCACCGAGGCCACCGTGAAGGCCAGCAGATACGGCGCGCTAAAGAGAATCGGGCCGAGCGCCAGCGCCGTCATCTGATAGGACGTCTGCACCGAGCGGAACTCGGACCCGAACAGGATCAGCGCCAGGTTCTCCATGACGATGAGCAGGCCCACCGTCAGGAAAATCTGCGCCACCGCAGGCGCCTTGAGCACCCGGTTGATCAGGAATTTCTGAGTCAGCACGCCCAGCACGAAAGCCACCGCGAAGGACAGCAAGGATCCGATCAGCGGATCCAGCCCCAGCAGTTTCCACGCGAAGTACGCGACGAACATGCCCACCATCAGAAACTCGGCCTGGGCGAAGTTGACGATGGACACCACCCCGAAAACGAGCGTGAGCCCGATCGAGATGACCGCGTAAACGCCGCCCAGCAAAATGCCGTCCACCAGCGCCTGCAAGAATTGCATGACAGTCCTCCGAGATGCGCTGCGCGTTCAGCTGGCGGTGATGACGCGGCCCTTGGCCAGCGCCTGCGGCCACACCGAGACCAGCTCGTTGTTCTGCCACTGGACCATGATGGGTTGCGCCAGCGTGTTCAGGCCGCTGGCGTCGAAATGCACGCCGCCGCCCGACATTACGCCGGCCCAGCCCTGGTCATACTTCTTGGCGCGCAGCGCCTGCGAGACCGCTTCGGGCTTGTCGGATGCCGCCACTTCCAGAGCCTGCGCCAGCACGCCGACGCACACCGCGTGTTCCAGCGCCTCGTGCGGCATGAAGGTGCCGAAGCGCTTGCGATAGCGCTCGGTGTATTCGGGCGCCTGGTCGTAATTGGCGGGCGCGATCGACAGCACGGCCTGGGAATATTGGCCCAGCGCCTTGGCGAAGTCGGGAATCACATAGCCCGCCGCGCCGCCTACGATGGGCACCGTCAGCCGCTGTTGGCGCATCACGCGGATGATCAGCAGGCTGTCGTTCAGATAGGAAATCGGGAACACGATCTGGGCGTCCGACGCGCGCAGCTTGCTGATCAGCGGCGTGACGTCGGTGATGCCCAGCGGGTAGGCCTCATCCAGCGCAATCTGCGCGCCGGCGGCCTTGGCCGCGTTGCGCACGCCCACGGCTTGCGAGGTGCCATAGGCCGTGTCTTCGTACAGCAGCGCGATCTTCTTGATGTCGGACGCGCCCGCCACGACCGAAGCCGCATAGTCGTACTGCGCCCGGCCCAGCACCGAGCCCTTGGAGACGACCTGGAAGATGTGTTTGAAGCCGCGCTCGGTCAGCACGTCCGAGAACGACATCGTCAACAGCGGGATGCCGCGGCGCTCGGTGACTTCGGACACCGCCAGCGTCAGCGACGAGGCGTACGCGCCGATCAGCGCCACGCAGCGGTTCTGCGTGATGAGGCGCTGCGCGACGGTGGCGGCGGTGGTGGGCTGCGACGTGGCGTCCGCGATGATGAGCTTGAGCTTGGCCCCGCCCAGCGACTTGATGCCGCCCGCCGCGTTGATCTCGTCGGCGGCCAGCTCCAGCCCTTGCCGCGAATTGATGCCGAACTGCGCGTTGGCGCCCGACAGCGGCAGGATCACGCCGACATTGATTTCGGCCGGGGCGGCCAGCGCCGGCCTGGGCAGGGCGGCCGCCAGCGCCACCGCGCCCAGTCCAGCGACAAATTCCCGGCGCCCTGGGCGCACGGCCTGTTTGGGGTTGCTTTTCATTGCTTGTCTCCTGGCTTTTGTGGGTTGAGGCGCACGGCAGCCAGCCCGGCGCTTTGCCGCATTATTGTGCTCATTTTTTAAGCAGTCAAGAAGATTGTCCGACAATCTGACTATTGACGTTCCGACAAAAATTGGCTGACAATCGCTCAAACCAGATCGAGCAGACGCCCGGTTTGAAGCCCGTCACCATCACCAACGAGGAATCCATGGCAGACACCAAATCCGAAACCCAGGCCCTGTTCGACGAAGGCCTGAAGCTGCGCCGCGAAGTGCTGGGCGCTGAGTACGTGGACGGTTCGCTGGCCCGCGCCAACGACTTCATGATGGCGTTCCAGCACATCACGACCGAATGGTGCTGGGGCTACGCCTGGGGCCGCCCGGGCCTGGAAAAGAAGACGCGCAGCATGCTGAACCTGGCCATGCTGACGGCGCTGAACCGTCCGGCCGAAATCAAGCTGCACGTCAAAGGCGCGCTGAACAATGGCGTGACCGTTGAAGAGATCAAGGAAATCCTGCTGCAAGCGACCGTGTACTGCGGTATCCCGGCCGGCCTGGACGCCTTCAAGGTCGCCAACCAGGTGCTGGAAGAAGAGGGCGCCTTCAAGGCGCAGCAAGCATGAGCGCGGCGCAAGAACGCGTTGGCCTGATCGGCATCGGCAGCATGGGCTGGCCGATGGCGGCGCGGCTGGTGCAGGCGGGCTATGCGGTGACGGTGTACGACGCCGTGCCCGGCCAGGCCGACAAGTTTGCCCGCGAGGTCGGCGGCCAGGCCGCCGCCACCTGCGCCGCGCTGGCCGCGCAATCGGACATCGTCTTCACCATGTTGCCCACCAGCGCCATCGTGGAACAGGTGTTGAGCGGCGAGCAGGGCGTGCTGGCCGGCTTGAAGCCGGGCAGCGTGGTGGTGGAAATGAGTTCGGGCGTGCCGGCGCACACGCAGCGGCTGGCGCAGGCCGTGGCTGCCGCGGGCAGCCAGATGGTGGACGCGCCCGTCTCGGGCGGCGTGCCGCGCGCGCGCACCGGTGAACTGGCGATCATGTTCGGCGGTCCCGCCGCCACGCTGGATCGCGTGCGGCCCGCGCTGTCCGCGATGGGCACGTCGATTACCGCTGTCGGCGACGTGGGCAGCGCCCACGCCATGAAGGCGCTGAACAACCTGGTGTCGGCGGGCGGCTTCTTGATCGGCGTCGAAGCGATGCTGATCGGCCAGCAGTTCGGCCTGGATCCCAATGTGATCGTGGATGTGTTGAACGCGTCCACCGGCATGAACAATTCCACGCAGAAGAAGTTCAAGCAGTTCGTGCTGTCGCGTGAATTCAATTCCGGCTTCGGGCTGGACCTGATGGTCAAGGATCTGGGCATCGCGCTGGGCATCGCCACGGATACCGGCACGCCGACGCCGTTCGCCTCGCTGTGCCGCGAGCTGTGGGCCTCGGCCGGCAAGACGCTGGGCAAGGGTCAGGACCATACCGCCGTTGCGCGCCTGTCCGAGCAATTGGCCGGCGTGGAGCTGGCCGGCAAGAAAAGCTAGTCCCCTTCCTGACGGCGCGGCACCGGCCGCGCCGCCTTTTCAACCTGCATCACAAAAACCGCCAAGACAAGGCGGAGGGCCGGTTGTTGCCGGCCGAAACAGCGAGGAGCAAACCATGAAGAAGACTGTACTGGCGGCTTTGGGCGCCGGCTTGATTGCGCTTGGCGCCAACGCCTCGGCGCAGGACTACCCCACGCGCGCCATTTCGATGGTGGTGCCGTATGCGGCGGGCGGGTCCACCGACGGCCTGGCCCGCATCGTGGCGCAGGCCATGGGCGAGAACCTGGGGCAGACCGTCGTGGTGGAAAACATGGGCGGCGGCGGCACGATGATCGGCAACCAACGCGTGATCCGCGCCGCGCCCGATGGCTACACCATCACGTTCGGCAATATGGGTTCGCTGGCGATTGCGCCATCGCTCTATCCCAAGAGCAAGTTCGACCCGCGCCGCGACCTGCGCGCCATCGGCCTGGTGGCGACGGTGCCGATGGTGTTGTCCGTCAGCAAGAAAAGCGGCATCACCACGCTGCCCGACTTCGTGGCGCGCTTGAAGAAGAACGGCGCGGACGTGAACTTCGGAAACGCGGGCTCGGGATCCACCAGCCACATTGCCGCCGCCTATTTCATGCACGTGACCCACACGCAGGGCATGCAGATTCCGTACCGGGGGGCAGGCCCGGCCATCGCCGACCTGATGGCCGGCACGGTGGACGCGGTGATCGACCAGACCGTCACGATGATTCCCATCCATGAAGGCAAGCGGGTCACGGCGCTTGCCGTGGCCTCTGCCTCCCGGCTGCCGCAGATTCCCGACGTGCCGACCTTTGCGGAAGCGGGGGTGCCCGACTTCAACATGAGCGTGTGGAACGGTATCGCCGCGCCGGCCGGCACGCCGCCCGCCGTGATTGCGCGCCTGGAGCAGGCCCTGGCCGCCGCGTTGAAAAGCCCTGGCGTGCGCGAGTCGCTGGACAAGCTGGCGGCGCAGGCGCCCGACGGCCCGCAGCAGGGCGCGGACGCATTCCAGGCGCTGATCGCCCGCGATGTGCCGCGCTTTGCGCAGCTGATCAAAGACGCGAGCATCACGGTGAACTGACGTTGTGCTCTATGCGGCCCGGCCGATTCGTTTATGGGCCGGGCTGCATTGCCTGCGCCGAGTCCGCCTCGCCCCGGACTCGGTTGTTCAGCATCCAGGCACCCGCTGCCGCCGCCGCGATGGCGCTCAACACCAGGAAGGCGGATCCATACCCATAGCGCTGCGCGACCCAGCCTGCCACGGCCGGACTGAGGGCCGCGCCGATTCCCTGGATGGCCATGATGGCGCCCAGCCCGGCGTTGACGTGGCCGGTGCCGCGCAGCAGCAAGGCCACCAGGCCGGGCAGCGCCACGCCAAGCAGGCCGGCCGCGATGCCGTCCATGACCTGCACCGGAATCAAGGCCCAGGGTGAAGGCCAGGCGGCCGCCAGCAGGCCGCGCAAGGGCAGCACGCCGCACGCCAGCGCGACCAGCCGCCAATAGCCATGCTGCTTGGCGTAGCGCCCGGACAGCAGCGCCACGGGCACCATCACCAACTGCGCCACGATGATGGTCAGCGCGGTATAGGCGCTGGGGTCCGCCTGCCCGCGCGCGATGGTGGCCTGACCCAGCAAGGGCAGCATCGCGGCGTTGCCCAGGTGGAACAGCAACATGGTGAGCGCGACCAGACGCAGTTCGCGCGAGCCCGCCAGCACCCGCCACATCGACGGCGGGGGCGCGGCGGCGCCTTCCGATGCAATGGCCGGCTCCAGGCCGCGCGCGACGTCGTGATCGATGTCCTGCGACCGGATCCGATACAGGCAGACGAATGCGCCCAGCGGCATCAACACCATCAACACGAACACGGCGGACAGCCCCCAGCGGTAGCCGGCCAGCCCGGCCAGCGCGGCGGCCACCACATTGCCCGCGTGGTTCCAGGCTTCATTCAGGCCTAGTTGCCGGGGCAGCCCGCGCGGCCCGGCGATGCCCAGCGTCAGCCCCATGATGGCGGGGCCGAACAGCGCGCCGACGATAGCGGCGAGGATCTGCGTGCTGGCGGCCACGCTTGCCACGGGCCAGGCCCACAAGGCCAGGTTGCTGGCGATGAGGACGATGGTTGCGCCGGCCAGCAGGCCGCGCTTGCGCCGCGACGCGTCCACCCATGCGCCCATCGGCGTCGTGGCCAGCATGCCCGCCAGCCCGGCCGCGGTCATCAGGTAGCCGATGTCGTCGGCGCGCCAGCCGTGGCTCAACAGGAACACGCCCAGGAAGGGGCCGAGCCCGTCGCGCACGTCAGCCAGAAAGAAGTTGACGCCCGACAGCCATTGCAGCGAACGCGCTTGCGTGTGCGAGGGCGTCATCATTGACTCCTAGTTCAAGGGGCCCTTGAAGACGAAGAACGCCCCCAGGCCGATGAAGCCAAAGCCCACCAGATGATTGAGCGTCAGCCGTTCATCCAGATAGAAAACCGAGAACACCGCAAACACCGTCAGCGTGATGACTTCCTGCATGGTCTTGAGTTCGGCCGCGTTATAGACGCTGTGGCCGATACGGTTGGCCGGCACGGCGAAGCAATACTCGGCCAGCGCGATCAGCCAGCTGACCAGGATGACCAGGGGCAGCGGCCGGTCGCCGAACTTCAGGTGGCCATACCAGGCAAAGGTCATGAACACGTTGGAGCAAAGCAGCAGGAGGATGGGCAGGATCTTGGGCGACATGTCGACGGCGGTTCGAGAGGGGAAGGAGCGGACCGCCGCCTTTTTTTGTGTCAAAGGGGGCGGCCCGGGCCGGGCGCGGCGGGTGGAAAGCTCAGGGCGCGCGGTTGTACAGCGGTTGCAGCGCAGACAGCGTCGTGCCCATGCTGACGGCCTCAAGCGAGGTGCCCAGCGCGTTCTGCGTGCCCAAGCCTTCTGCTGCGAACGGCGCGCCGGGTTGCACCGGCTGGCGCAGGCTGTCGGGCGCGAAGCGGACGATGCTGCCGTCGGTCAGGATGACGCCGTTGGTTTCACCGCGCGGACCGGTCAGCACCGCATCGACCTGGCCTTCGACCTTCTGCGGATGCAGGGCCTGCGCCTTCAGGTGCGGCGGCAGCGGCCGGCCCGCGCCCGGCGTCGGCGGCGTGTCATACAGGGTCTGCCCGTTCGAGGTGTTGACGATGGCGTCGGCCTTGACGCTGCCGGGCGTCTGCGCGCGACCGATGACGCGGATGCTGTCTCCCGGCTTGACGGCGGCGGTCAGCGCATCGGACATGTGCGGCGGAAACTGCACCAGCGTGCCGTCGGCCAGACGCAAGCCATCGACCTCGCCGTAGGGGTTCATCAGCAGCCGCTGGACTTGCCCTTGGGCTACCGACGGCGCGGCCGGGTCCGCCAGTGCCGGGGCGGGCGGCGGTGGAGCGCCGGGAGCCGGTTGGGCGGGCACGGCGTGCGCCACGCCGGTGGACAGAGCAATCGCAAGAATGGAAAGCGTGAATCGGGACATGATGGAACTCCTTGCACGACGGGGGATGACATCTACGGTGGATGCAAATGCCGTGCCAGGACAAAATTCCATTCAGATCAAGGGTTTGGGAATTTTCGCGGTTCCAGGTGTCCGATGCGGCGACACCAGGGTGTCACCGCAGCGGACACTTTCATTGAAGGCCGTGTTCGGCCAGCTTGCGGTAAAGCTGCTGGCGCGACAGCCCCAGGCGGCGCGCGGCTTCGGCGCGATTGCCCTGGGCGGCGTCCAACGCGCGCCGGATCATGGTGCGTTCAAGCGCCGCCACCGCCTCGGCCAGCGTGCCGTCCAGCGCAAGCCCCGTCGCCACGTCGGGGGCAAGTTCCCCCACCCCCCGCGCCGCGTCCTGCATGTGAAGGCCGATGTGTTCGGGCTCGATGGCCACGCCATGGCACAGCACCGCCGCGCGTTCCATGGCGTTGCGCAGCTCGCGCACGTTGCCGGGCCAGGAGTGGGCCAGCAGCCGCTGCGCGGCGGCGGTGGTCAGGCGGCGTGCCACCCCATCGCCGATGCGGCGCAGGAAATGTTCGGCCAGGGCCAGCACGTCGCCCGGCCGCTCGCGCAGGGGCGGCAGCGCAATCGGCACGACCTGCAAGCGGTACCAGAGATCCGCGCGGAACGCGCCAGCCGCGACGGCGGCGGGCAGGTCGCGGTGCGTCGCGGCGACGATGCGCACGTTCACCGGCACCACCCGCGCGCCGCCCACGGGCGTGATCTCGCGTTCCTGCAACACGCGCAGGATCTTGGCCTGCGTCGATAGCGGCATGTCGCCGATCTCATCGAGAAACAGCGTGCCGCCCTCGGCCTCCCGAAACCGTCCCGCGCGGTCGCTGGTCGCGCCCGTGTACGCGCCTTTGACGTGGCCGAACAATTCGCTTTCCATCAGCTCGGCCGGGATGGCGGCGCAATTGACGGCCACGAACGGCTTGGCCGCGCGCGCGCTGTTGCGATGCAGGGCGCGCGCCACCAGTTCCTTGCCGGTTCCGGTTTCGCCCAGCACCAGCACGGTTGCATCGCTGCGCGCCGCCATGCCGATGCGCTTGAAGACGTCGCGCATGGCCTCGCTGCCGCTGACCAGTTCGACATCGTCGTCGTCGGGGGCATCGGCCTCTGGCGCGTTCGCCGCGCCGCGCGCGCTTTGCAAGGCGCGCTCCAGCGCCTGCACCAGCGCGGTCCGCGCGATGGGTTTGGCCAGGTGATCGAACGCGCCCAGGCGCATGGCCTCGATGGTGTTGTCGCCGCTGGCGTAGGCGGTGAGCATGATGCAGGGCACCGGCCCGAGCAGCGCCGCCTTGCGCAGGAAAACCAGGCCGTCCTCGCCCGGCATGCGCAGGTCGACAATGGCCACGTCCACCGCCTCGGTGCGCAGCCGGTTCAGGCCGGCGCTGGTCGATGACGCCTGGAGCACGTCGTGGCCCAGGTCATGCAAGGTTTCGGACAAGCTGTCTCGAAACGCGGTGTCGTCATCGACGATCAGGACGCGGGCCATGGCAACTCCATCTCGATACGCGCGCCGCGCGCGGTCTCGGCCAGCCTGACCTGGCCGCCGTGCGCCTGCACGATCTCTCGCACCAGCGCGAGGCCCAGGCCCGAGCCACCGGTACGCGCCGTGGCGAAAGGTTCAAACAAGGTGTCGCGCAGTTCGCCGGGCACGCCGGAGCCGTCATCGGCCACCCACAACAGCAGGTCGCCGCGCGCACTGCGCGCCGCGCCCAATTCAATCGCGCCTCCCGCGCCGGTGTGCGCCAGGGCGTTGAGCAACAGGTTGTCGAACACCCGCGCCATCTGCTCCGGGTCGAACCAGGCGCGGACGGCTGCAAGATCGGGCTCCGTCGCGACGGGCAGGGTCAGGCGCTGACCGCCTTGCTGCGCGGCCGCCGCGTGCGCATGGCGGCGTTCCTCCAGGAACGCGGGCAGATCCAGCGGCCGGCGGTCGACGCGGAAAGGCTGCGTCAAGGCCAGCAGGCTGGACACCAGCGATTCCAGCCGCTCGGTCTGCGCCAGCACCGTCTGCAAGGCGCCGGCCACGCGCGCTTCGCGCACCGGTTCGGGCGCGGCCAACGCGTTTTCGACTTTCATGCGCATGGTGCCCAGCGGGTTGCGGATCTCGTGCGCCAGGCCCGCCGACATGCGGCCCAGCGTGGCCAGCCGCTCGGCCTGCTGCAATTGCTGCTGCAACTGGCCGGACTGACGGCGCCAGCGGGCAAAGGTGCGGTCAAGCCAGATGCCGGACACCACCACCATGCTCAACAGCAGGCTGACCGCCAGGATCAGCGAGTTGATGACGTCCGAACCGATGAGCGGCACGCGGGTCAGCGTCCAGGCGGCCAGCGCGTCCGGCTGGCTCTCGGCCGGGCAGGCGGCAAAGACCACGGCTTCGCGCAACCCGGGCCGCACGTCGGTGACCAGGCCCGCCGAATCCAGCGCGCGCTGCGCCGTCGCACCGATGCGTTCAAGCTCCGCGCTGGGCGGATCGCGCTTGATGCCGGTGCCGTCATAAGTCGGAAATGCGTAGGCGACAACGCCCGCACCCGCCTGCCAGAATCCGCCTTCCATGCCGGCCCGATCGCGCAGCGCCAGATCCAGGATGGCTTGTGCGCCAGGCAGGGGATGCGGGGCAGGCGGCGCACCGGCCGGCCCCGGCGTGGCGGGGACGGTCAGATGCAGCCGTCCGGAACCCGCGCGCAGCGCTTCGCAGGTGATCGAGGCGAGATTGCGCGCGCGTTCGATCTGCGGACCCGCGCCCTGGCGCACCAGCACGACGAGCAGGCTGGCCAGCAGCATCGCCACAAGGGTGATCCACAGCCAGAGGATCCAGAGATCGCGGCGTATCGATTTTTGCTGTGACAGGAAGGTGCTCCCAGGGGCGGACTCGCCAAGAATACTGCGAGCCGGGCCGGCGTGAACTGGTCCGCGTCGGCCTTATTTCGTCCTGTCCATCGACAAGGGCACGCCCCAGACCGGATCTTCCATGCCGCGCTTGCCCAGCGGCGTGATCTGCATGGGTTGCAAGGTCGACAGCAATTGCCGGTGCGCATCGCTCAGGTTGGTGCGTTGCGCGATCAGCTTGCGGGTGAAGTCCATCGGCGCCGGCCAGGTGTAGACGGTGAAGTCTTCCAGCGGGCATTCGATCATCTTGGGATCCACCGCGCGGCACGCCGACTGCTTGTACTTGTAGCTGGGCGTCTTCATGTGCAGCCGCTGACTGAGCACCAACTGCCCGCCCTTGAGCGTAAAGCTGGCCAGCGCCAGCTTGGGCGGCACGCGCGACTGCACCTTGATGGCGGGAATGTCGCGCGAGTCCGTATCTTCGTAATAGCCCGCGCGGCTGCCTTGCGAGGTCTCGGTGTACTGCTGTTCGCCCCAGCTGACGCAGGCGCCCGTGCCGCGATGCACCGCCGTGCAGACCGTGCGCGTCTTGAGCTGGGTGCTGGTGCTGCCTTCGTGCCAGTTGGTCTCTTTGTAGAACTCGCGATACAGCTCCGGCGACAGATAGGCCGTGCCATTGGCGCCCCGACCCGAACCGACCGGGCCGCTGCGCGCGCCCACCTGATCCAGCAAGGCGTTCAGCTTGTAATCGTCGCCCCCGGTCAACAGGTATTTGCCGGGAGGCAGGATGTGCACCTCGAACGACTTGAACAGATAGGTGGCCGACTTGTCCCGTTGCAGCGAGTTGTTCTGGAATTTGCGGCCGAAGGTGATTTTCGGCATCTGCTCGTGCATCCAGATCGTGTTGCCCGTCCACTTGGTCATCGATTCGACCTGGTTCAGCGTGGCGTGCGGCATCAGGTCGGCCACCAGCACCACGGCCATGTCCGCCTTGAGCGCCTCGTCGATCAGGTCCAGCAACTGCGCATAACGCGGATCGTCCATCGTGCCCTCGCCGCTGGAATAGGGCTGGGTCACACATCCCGACAGGGCCAGCGCAAGGGTCAGGGCGGAGAAGGCGATACGCGGTCGCGGCAGCGTCATGGGTTCGGTCCTTGGTATGACGGAAGTCGAATGATTGAGCGCGCATGCTACCCGCCAGAAAACGCGGCGCAATAGACAAATCGCCGGTGAAACATTGCGCGGCTGCGGCACTGCCGAGCCTGCGCGACAGCCCGCGGTGTATCGGTTCGCGCGGGCAGCCCGTTGTTATGCTGGCGCGACGCGCGTGTCGGACCGGGTGCGGCAACGCGTCCGGTCACAGCCCGTCATTCGGGTTCGACGGCGCATCGGTCCACGGGGCGTAAATTATTGTTGCGTTTGTTTCGCATTGGATGTCACCAAACGCGCAACGGATGCGAGACTGCGCTGCATCCCCCGGCACAAACCTAGCTATGACCGTTCGACGGATTTTCTTCGGCCTTGCCGCATTGGCGCTGTCACCCGCCCTCGTCGCTCAGACGACGCCCGCTGCGCCCGCGTGGTCCCCGCCCGGCGCGACGTCGTGCGCCTTTTCGGCCTGGACCACGAACGACAAGCCCGCGATTCAGGTGCGCGCGGCCCCGTCTGCCACAGCCCAGGTCGTCGGCAGCCTGCCCACGACCCGCGGCGACCATCCCAATCCGCTTGCCGACGTGTACAGCGTGACGTTCGATGTGATCGAGGCGCGTGACGGCTGGCTCAAGATCCGCAACGCCAGCGACGAGATGAGCACCGGCGACGCCAACTTGCCCCGGCCCGTGTATCAGGGAGCAGGCTGGATCGAAGCCGGCGATGCGCAGGTCGGCATACAGTCGGCCCGGGGCTACGCGCGGCCGGATGCCGGCAGCGAGCGGCTGCTGGACCTGCGTGACGACTGGCTCACCGAGCGCGCCACGTTGCGCGGCATCGCGGCCTGCGACGGCGAGTGGCTGCTGCTGGACTACGAGATGCGCAACAGCGACAAGTGGGAGCCTCTGGCCGAGCAGGACCGCACGCGCGGTCGGGCGTGGTTTCGTGGCGTCTGCGCATCGGCCGAGACGACGTGCGACATGCGCTCGGTGGATCGATGACAAATGGGCGCGCGGGATAGGGCGGCCGTCGCCGCGCGCGTCAGCGGTCGATACGGCAGGGCATCGGCTCGCATCCGGTTTTGTCTTCCTGCGCCATGTGCGGCGTGAAGCCCGCGCCCTGCGCGCGCGACAAACCGGCACACAGCGCCAGGCACGCAAAAGCGATCACGGCATGATTGGCCGTCAACCCGTCCATCAGCATGCCGAATATCGGCGCGCCCGCCGTCTGGCCGATCGCCAGCGCCAGAAAGGCGATCATCACGCCGGTGGCGGGCCGCTCGGGCAGCGCCGCCACGCCCCATAGCAAATACGCGCCCGTCAGCGTGATGTAGGCCGCGCCAAACAGCAGCCCGCCGCCTAGCGTCAGCGCCGGTGACGTGCCGTCCAGGCCCACCAGCAGAATGCCGGTCGCCAGTGCCGTCAGAAAGACGCGGTGCACGCGGTCGATGCCGAATCGCGCGATGCCCGCGCCTGCGCCGGCGCCGGCGATGCCGGCCGCGCCGATGGCGATCCACAGCAGGCCCGCGCGCGGGCCGCTCCAGTCCAGGCGCAGCGCGACAAGCTGACCGCCAAAGGACCATAGCGCCGTGCTGGCCGCGCCCGTCAGGAAGGACGCAGCGATAAGGCGTCGAATCGCACTATCGAGCGCTGGCATGCCGTGACGGGTCTTACCCGGGCTGTGCGTGCGTTGCGGCACGGTGAATGCCACGGCGAAGGCCATGCCGATGGCGATGGCGGCAAACCCCGCGAAAGCCAGACGCCATTGCGCGCCCATCAGCAAGGCCACCGGGCCGGACAAGGCCACGCCCGCGCCCGTGCCTGCATTGATGATCGAGTTCGTTGCGCTCTGGCGATCCGGTCGCACTGCCGCCGCCACCGCCGCCGCCAACGGCGGTGAAACCAGTCCCGTGCTGGACCCGGCCAACATCACCGCGCCGGCCAGCCAGGGCGCGGAAGGCGCCATGGCAATGCCCGCCATCCCCGCCGCCGCGATCAACGCAGCGCCGATGGCGACATAGCGGGCGCCCACGCGCTCCGTCAGCCATGCAGACAAGATGACCGTGATGCAGTAGGTCAGAAATGCGCCGCCAGAGATCAAGCCGCTCAAGGTTGAAGACAGGCTCAGTTCGGCATCGATGCCCGGCAGGAACAGCCCGAAGGAGAAGCGGGCAAAGCCGTAGCAGACGGCGATCAGCGCAAAGCCCGATGCCGCCAGGTAACGGCTTGGGATCATGGCCTTGTGTTGCGATGCGCGCGTCGGGATCATTGAGCATCCCGCGCGATGAGGCCGCCGCCGTCGGCCTGCAAGCACGACAGGCAAGCGTCGTGATCGCGCAGCTGGAAGGGAAAGTACAAGCCCGGCGGGGACGGCGCAGCGCGGTCCAACCCGGCCAGCCGTTCAAGAATCATGCTGACGCCCAGCGCCAGATCGTCGGCGCGTAGCGCGCGGGCGCTCAAGCTACCGATGGAGCCAGTACCACCCATCAACAGAACAGGTTTCGACATTGGTTCAGTCACCTCATGACGTGGATGAAGCACGAGGCCGACGGGCCAGGCGGGGTGGTGAACGCGCATTCGTGCCGCGTGGAAAGTGGCGGCAGCAGTGTGAGAAAAATTGAAGCGTTGCGCGTGGTTCAGCTTATCGCGCTCTTTTTTGCCGAGGCAATGTCATCGCGGCACGACACGTTTCAAAACGTCATGCGCAACTGCCGTGCCCGGAGTGACCCTGCGCATCACGCGCGTGCCGATGATCGCGCATGCGCAGGGCCGTTCCCGATACGATCAGGCGGCGTTGGCGGGCGCCGGCGTGTTCAGCAGCTGCTGCTCCCACAGATACGCAATGCCGCTGCCGGCGCAGTGGGCGACCAGGATATCGGTCAGCGCGCCGGCGGTTTCGACGCGCGCCCAATCGCGTTGCCACTCGGCGGCCACGGCCAGCCACGTCATCAGGTTGACGCCAGCGGCCGCCATGCGCTGAAGCGCCACTTCATGCGATTCGACCGAGATCCCGCCCGACGCGTCGGTGATAACCGTTACATCCCAGCCTTCGCCGGCCGCCTGAATCGCCGGCATGGCGACGCACACCTCGGTCCACAGGCCGGCGATGATCAACTGCTTGCGGCCGGTGGCCTTGGCCGCGTCAACGACTTTTTTGTCTTCCCAGGTATTGATGAGCGTGCGGTCGATCACTTCCTGACCCGGAAACACATCCGTGATCTGCGGGAAGATGCGCCCGCCCCGGTCGGCGATGACGCTGGTCAGAATCGTCGGCACGCCAAACGCCTTCGCCGCCTTGGCCAACGCCGTCGAATTGTTGACCACGGCATGCGGGTCGTGGCTGTTCAGGTTGGTCAGTTGGTAAGGCTGATGATCGATCAGAACAAGTACCGAATCTTCAGGACGGAGCAGCGAATCGAGGCCATTGCGAAAAGTCATTAGTGATCCCTGGTTTGCTTGGTTTGCGAAAGGTGATGGGAAGTTGCCTCCCGGCAAGCGTGCGCTTGTGGCGACGATTCCCGGGACGATCATTATGTTTTTGTCGAATGGGATGCGGTAGTGACGTTTCCCGGCGAGCTGTGTCGCACAACGGGGAACGCTGTATTCAAGCGGTGGGACGTGCGGGATGGCAGGGTTCTGGCCGTCATCCGGCAGTGCTATTCTGCGGCGAACTGCGTCGCGAACCGGGGGGAAACGCTACCGTGGATATTGAAGAACTACAGACCTTCATCGAAGTGGCCGACGCCGGGGGCGTCTCGGCCGCCGCGCTGCGGCTTGGCGTGTCCAAGTCCATCGTCAGCCGCCGCCTGCTGCGTTTGGAATCGGAGCTGGGCGTGCAGCTGTTGGCGCGATCCACACGCGGCGCGGCGCTGACGGAAGCCGGCGCCACGTTCCGCGACCACGCCGCGCGCGCCTGCGCTGAAATCGACATGGCCCGCGAGGCCATCCTGCCCGCAGGCGAACTGCGCGGACGCCTGCGCGTGGCGGTGCCGGTGTCTTTCGGCCTGACGCACTTCGCGCCCGTGGTCGCCGAATTGGCGCGACGCCATCCCAGCCTGCATGTCCAGACCTGCTACAGCGATCGCTTCGTGGACCTTATCGCCGAAGGGTACGACTGCGCGATCCGGGTCGGCTATCTGCAAGATTCGAACCTCGTCGCCCGACGCGTCGGCCCCATCCACGGCAAGCTGCTTGCCAGCCCGCAGTACATCCAGGCGCATGGCGCGCCCGACACGCCCGAGGACCTGATCGCGCATGAAGCGCTGATGCAAGGCACGGAAGCCTGGCAGTTCCTGGACGGCGACAAGACCATCTCGGTCCGTCCTCAAGGGCGCTTCAAGGCAGACAACGGCGCGGCGCTCGTCGCTGCTGCGGCGGCGGGCCTGGGCATTGCCTATCTGCCCGACTGCCTGACGCACGAGCACGTGGTCGCGGGCGCGCTCGTGCCCGTCATGACCCGCTACCCGCCGCCTCCTGCGGGCGCTTACGTCATTCGCCCACCCGGACAACATCCCGCACGCAAGATACGGGTGTTGACCGAACTCTTGATCGAGCACTTCGGACAGTCGCCGCATTTCGCTGGATCGGAATAAAGGGGGCGAGTCCCGTCGCGCTAAGCTTGCACCGGCCTCCACGAGCGCAGCACGCAACGGCGCAGCGGCCATGCAACCAGCCATACGGCTGCCGCCGTCAACAAGGCGGCGGCCCAGCCTCTCAATCCCAGCGGACCGAAGGCGAACAGGGCGCGCAGCGCCGACCACTCCAACGCGAGCGCCAAGAGGGTCAGCGTCGCCGCCACCGCAAGCCGCATCGCGCCGTCCCAGATGCCGTTGCGCTGCCAATGCGCGACGCGGTTATTGATCATCAAGGCCAGATTGCCAAGCACCAGCGCGCAGAAGGCGGTGGCGCGGGCGCTGTCCGCAGGCAAGGCAGTGTGCTGGAGCCAGCCGTACAGCACGGCCACAAAGACCAGCAACGTCAGGCCCTGGACGACGCCGGCCAGGAAGGTCGCTGCCGAGAACAGAGGTTTGGTGACGGGCAGGGGACGGCGGCGCATCAGGTCCGGTTCGGCGGCGGCGGATTCGAATGCCAATCCGCATAGCGGTCCGATCACGATTTCAAGAAAGGCCACATGCGCGGGCCGCAAGATTTCCGGCCATCCCATCAGCAAGGGCAGGATCACCAGGCCGGCAATCGGAACATGCGCGGCGACGATGTAGACGATCGCCTTGGACAGGTTGTCGAACAGCCGGCGGCTTTGCCGGATCGCGTTCAAGATGTCGGAGAAGTCGTCGCGCGTCAGGATCAGGTCCGCCGCTTCCCGCGCCACATCCGTGCCGCGCACGCCCATGGCGATGCCGGCGTGCGCCGCGCGCAAGGCAGGCGCGTCGTTGACGCCGTCGCCCGTCATGGCGACGATTGCGCCTTCCTGTTTGAGCGCCTGGACCAGACGCAGCTTCTGCTCCGGCTTGACCCGCGCGTACACGCTGATGCGCTTGACCAGCTCGGCCAGGCGTTCGTCGCTCTCGCGCTCCAGATCTGCGCCTTCGGCGACGAGCTCGGCGGGTATGCCGGCTTGCCGGGCGATGGCGCGCGCGGTGGACGGGTGGTCGCCCGTCAGCATGAGGACGCGGATGCCGGCTTCATGACAAGCAGCGACCGAGCGGCTGACGCCTTCTTTCAAGGGATTTTCCAAGCCGACCAAGCCCGCGAATTGCAGCGGCAGACCGTCGGGCTGCTCAGGCAGCGCATCGATGAATCCACCCGAGCAGGCGGCGGCCAAGACCCGCAAGCCTTCATCGGCCATGCGCTGGACCTCGGCTTCCAACGTGGCGATTTGCGCGGGGTCCAGCCGGCAAAGTTTGAAGACAGCTTCCGGCGCGCCTTTGCACACCAGCAGGACAGGCTCGCCGTCCGCGCACGCCCAGGCATGCACCACCGCCAGCCGCGCCGACGAGAACGGATAGGCCTTCACCAGTTTCTTTGAACCTTCGCCAGCTTGCCCATGCGTGAGCTGCCCGGCCAAGCGCCGAAACGCATCTTCCATCGCGTCGCCGGAATCGGGCACGCTGGCCAGCGCCAGCGTATCGATCAGCGTCCTGATCGCAGCCGGCGGTTCGACCGCTGCCGCACCGGCCAGATCGGCGGCGTTCATGCGCAAGGGGCCGACAACCAGCTCGCATACGGCCATGGTGGTCGTGGTCATCGTGCCTGTCTTGTCGGTGCACAGCACGGTGGTCTTGCCCAGCGTATCGACCACGCTCAATTTGCGCACCAGCACGCCCTGGCCCGCGATGCGCTGCGCCTGCATCGCCGAAAAAATCGTCACGATGACGGGGAAGTCCTGCGGCAGCAGGCTCATCGCCAGCGCGATGCCCGCCAGCAAGCCTTCGAACCAGCCTCCGCGCATATAGACGTACAAGGCCCAGGTGACGACCGACAGCAGCAGGCCGACCCACATGAAACGCAGGATGAAGCGGCGGGTCTGGGATTCCAGGGGCGCGCGTTCGGGAGTCAGCTCCCGCATCGGCAGGCCCAGCGATCCCAGCCGGGTGTCGTCACCCACGGCCTCCACGCGCATGGCGCCGGTGCCGGCCAGCACCAATGATCCGCCCAGCATCTGGGCATCCGTATCGGCGCCGGGCGGGGTGGGTATCCGCTTGAAGACGGGCTGGAATTCCCCCGTGAGCGGGGACTCGTCCACCATCAGGCCGTCCCCGTCGATCAGCTGACCATCCGCGGGAACCCGGTTGCCTTCGGCCAGCAACACGCAGTCGCCGGGCGCCAGCTCGACGGAGGCGACCCAGCTGCGCACACCATTGCGCAGCACCAGGGCGCGCGGCGCAGCCAGGCGTTCCAAGGTTTCCAGGGGGCGGGCCGTGCGCAAGGACTGGCCAACCGTCAACCCGAAAATGACCAGCACAAACAGCAGCAGCAGGGCGGCCTCGTGCCAGGCGCCCAGGATCGAATAGAGCAGCCCACCCGCCAGCAGCAGGGCGAACATCGGGTCCTTGATCAGGTCCAGGCCGATCGAGAACAGATCGCGTGCCGGCGCTGGCGCGGCCATGACGATCTGCCTAGTTCACCAGCACGACCGGGATATGGATGGAGTGCAGCAGTTTCAGCGTGGTCGATCCCAGCAGCAGGCTGCCGGCCGCGCCCATCCCTCGGGACCCCATGACGATATGGTCGCAACCCTGCTCGGTGGCGTAGGCCTTGATGGACTCGGCGACATCGCCCACCCGCAAGGCGCGTTGATAGACGATGCCGGAGCGGTCCAGCAGCGCCTCGGCATCGGCCAGCGCCATTTTGGATTCGTCGTCGTAGTACTCCTGGATCGCGTCCGGCTCGAAGAAGGCCTGGATCGTGCCGGAGACGATAGGCGCCTGCACATTGAGCAGATGGATGGAACAGGGGCCGTGTTCGCGGACATGGTTGACCACGTAATGCACGGCGCGCAGGGAGTTGCCCGATCCATCCACGGGGATAAGTACGTTTTTCACGTCGCCTCCGACAGAGTGGGATGCCGGGGCGCACGGCCCCGCGTTCCTTATCATCGCGCGGATGCCCCGATGCAAATTGACGCTCGTCAATGTTCGTCCGCATACACCGGAGAGCTGGGACAGGCCCTGCAAGGGCTCGCTGAAAGGTCTGCGCCACTCAGGAATCTTGTCCCCGTTTTCTCATTGACAATCGTCAACTGCCTCGCGGCGCGCGGGCGCACCATGTATAGCGCGGGTGCCGATGCATCCGCGCCTCTTTCACCATGCCAAGGAGATGGCCATGTCGCGCTTGACCCCCTACAGCCCATTTTCGAGTGAACCGTTTTCGGACGTCTTTCACGCCTTTCTTCGACCGGTCCGGCAGAGCCTGGAGGAACAGGCGCCGCGGATGGACATCGATGTGACGGATGCGGGCGACAAGTATGTGCTGAAGGCCGAAGTCCCCGGCATCGACAAGAAAGACATATCGGTGGAAATCGACGGCAACACCGTGATGATCTCGGCCAACAAGGAAAAGCAGAGTGAAACGAAAGAAGGCGAGAACGTCGTTCGACAGGAACGTTTCTGGGGGCAGATCCGGCGTGCGGTGCCGCTGGCCAGCCCGATTGACGAGGCGGCGGCCAAGGCGGTCTGCGAGAACGGGGTGCTGGTCCTGACCTTGCCCAAGGCGGCAGGCGGCCGCAACAAGACGGTGAAGATCGAGTAGCGCCTTCACCCCGCGTTGGCCGTTGAGCAATCGTCAGTGCAGAGCAGGAGATCGGACATGGAAACAACGATGAAAGCCCTTGTCTTCGCGGGTCCGGGGCGCATTGAGATACGCGAGAAGCGCATCCCCGACGTGGGGCCGAACGACGCGCTGATCAAAATCACCACGACCACCATCTGCGGCACGGACATACACATCCTCAAGGGCGAATACCCCGTTGCGCCGGGCCTGACGATCGGCCATGAACCGGTGGGCGTCATCGAAAAGCTGGGCAGCGCCGTGACGGGTTACCGCGAGGGCCAACGCGTGATCGCCGGCGCGATCTGCCCCAACTTCAATTCGTATGCGGCGCAGGATCGCGCGCCGTCGCAGGATGGCAGCTACCTGGTGGCCAGCGGCGCATGCGGCTGCCATGGATACCGTGCCACGGCCGGCTGGCGCTTTGGCAACATCATCGATGGCGCTCAGGCCGAATACCTGCTGGTTCCCGATGCGCAGGGCAATCTGGCGCCGGTGCCGGACAACCTGAGCGATGAACAGGTGCTGATGTGTCCGGACATCATGTCCACCGGCTTCAAAGGCGCAGAGAACGCACACATCCGCATCGGCGACACCGTGGCGGTATTTGCGCAGGGGCCGATCGGGCTGTGCGCGACCGCAGGCGCGCGGCTGCTGGGCGCCACCACGATCATTGCCGTGGACGGCAATGCGCAGCGCCTGGAAATGGCGCGCGGCTGGGGCGCGGATGCGGTGCTGAACTTCCATGAGTGCGACGTCGTTGATGAAATCCTGCGCCTGACGGGCGGCAGGGGCGTGGATTCGGCGATTGAGGCGTTGGGGCAGCAAAGCACGTTCGAGTCCGCGCTGCGCGTGCTCAAGCCGGGAGGCACGCTGTCGAGCCTGGGGGTCTATTCCAGCGACTTGAAGATTCCGCTGTCCGCCTTCGCGGCGGGGCTGGGCGACCACCGGATCAACACCGCGCTTTGTCCCGGCGGCAAGGAACGGATGCGCCGGCTCATGAGCGTGCTGGAGTCAGGCCGTCTGGACCTGGCGAAGATGGTCACGCACCGGTACACGCTTGACCGGATCAACGACGCCTACGACCTCTTCGCCAACCAACGGGACAACGTACTGAAGGTCGCCATCAGTCCGGCTTGAACGCGTGACTGACGCGTGGACTCGGCGATGCGGGAGAGAACAATGATTCGCAAATTCTGCCTGTCCATCTTCATAGCGTTGTTCCTGATGTCGACGCCGCCCGCGGGGGCCGCCGCCGACGATGCCCGGCCAGACGCGTCTGCTTCCCCCGAGTTGACGCTGGAAACCGCGCCCGTGCAGATCGATGGCCACACCCTCTTCACGGTCAGGGGCCTGTCATCCTTTCCGGCCGGCAAGCGCGCCGAGGGCATCAGAGCAAGGATCGAGGACGTAGCGACGGACCGCTCTTTGCCCAGCGCTGCGTTGAAAGCCGAAGCGGTTCAGAATGGCACCGTCATCCTGGCGGGTAAGACCGCGGTGATGATCGTGACGGATGCCGATGCCGTGCTTGAGCAGACCAGCCGCGAAAATCTTGCTGCATTGCATCTGATCCGGATCCAGCAGGCCATCGATGAGTATCGGCAGGCCCGGACGACCGACGCGCTGCTCAAGGCGGGGCTGTATAGCGCGGCCGCCACGGCCCTGTTGGCGATAGCAATCGCCGTACTGCTGATGCTTAACCGGTGGCTGGATCGGGCCCTGTCGAGACTGCTGAAAAGTCGGGTTCGGGCCGTGGGCATCCAGTCTTTCGAGGTGCTGCGCTCGGACACCATCTGGAAGGCCTTGCACGGCGTGGTGCGCGCCATCGGCATTGCGACCCTGGTGGTGTCGGTGTATGCCTATCTGCACTACGTGCTGGCGCTCTTTCCGTGGACGCGCGCCGCATCCAACGGCCTGTTCGATCTGGCCTTCGGCGCGGCGCAGGGGCTTGCAAACTCGCTTGCTGTCGTCATCCCCGACCTGCTCATCCTGATCGTCATTTTCTACCTGACCCGATTTTTCCTGCGGCGGGCGCGCCGGTTCTTCGAGGCCGTTGATGAGCACCGCGTGGCGTTCACGCAGTTCGAGCCTGAATGGGCCCTGCCCACCTACAAGCTGGTTCGCGTGTTGATCCTGGCGTTCGCCCTCATCGTGGCCTATCCCTACATCCCCGGGTCCGAGACCGCCGCCTTCAAGGGCATCTCGATCTTCATCGGCCTGGTGGTGTCGCTGGGCTCGTCTACCGCGATTTCCAATCTGATTGCGGGCTACCTGATGACGTACCGGCGAGTCTTCAAGGTGGGGGACCGGGTGAAGGTAGGGGACGTGATTGGCGAGGTCGTGGCCGTCCGTCTCCAGGTGACCCATCTGCGCACGAACAAGAACGAAGAGGTGACGATTCCGAATTCGCAGATCCTCAATAGCGACGTCACGAACTACAGCTCGCTCGCTGGCGCCAAGGGGCTGATCCTGCATACGACCATCGGCATCGGCTACGAAGTTCCCTGGCGGCAGGTCGAGGCCATGCTGCACACCGCGGGCGGACGAACCGCTGGCGTGCTCGCGGAGCCGGGGCCCTTCGTCCTGTTGACCAAACTGGGGGATTTTGCCGTCACGTATGAATTGAACGTCTACGTGCGCGACACGCAGAAGATCGCCAAGACCTATGCGGAACTGCACCGCCACATCATCGACGTCTTCAACGAGTACCAAGTGCAGATCATGACGCCGGCTTACGAAGGCGATCCCGACGAGCCCAAGGTCGTGCCCGCGGAACACTGGTATCGAGCCCCGGCGTCGCGCGACGCCGGCGCGACCCCGGCCAATGCGGACACGCGGATCAAAGCCGGCGAAGAGGTCGCCATCACGCATGCCGGCGAGCCGCGCCCGCATACTGCCATCGAATAGATTGACCATTGTCAATTTCGACATTTCTGGCGGATTTACGCTGGTCTTGAACAGTCTTGCCGCGTGGAAAAAAACGTCGCGGATGATCGCGCCGCCGCCGCCCCGATCTACATAACCCCATCGAAGCC
This sequence comes from Achromobacter piechaudii NBRC 102461, assembly GCF_001571245.1. Lineage (GTDB taxonomy): Bacteria > Pseudomonadota > Gammaproteobacteria > Burkholderiales > Burkholderiaceae_B > Achromobacter > Achromobacter piechaudii. The sequence continues at coordinate 122,818 of NZ_BCTK01000013.1, forward strand.
GCAACGGGACGCGGACTCACGCTGCCAACGCAAGTTGTGAAGAACCTTGGAAGCGCCCCTCTTGCCGAGGGCGCGTCAGGAGCGAGTCCGCTGCGTCGATTCGCAGTGGGTGCTTGCGTAGTTTTCCATCCATGATCGGAGGCAGCAATGAACACCCGCGACACATCTCACCTGGCAAGCCTTTCCCCGTTTGAATTGAAAGACGAGCTTATCAAGTTGGCCGGCAGCGCGAGCAACAGGCTGATGCTTAACGCCGGCAGAGGAAACCCCAACTTCCTCGCGACGGTTCCCCGTCACGGATTCTGGCAGCTGGGGCTCTTTGCGATGGTCGAGTCCGAGCGGTCGTTTTCCTATCTTGCCGAAGGGGTGGGCGGATTCCCAAGGCGGGAAGGCATCGACGAGCGTTTCGATCTGTTCGCGCGCAGCCATGCCGAGGTTCCGGGCGTGAAGTTTCTTGCGGGGGCCGTGTCGTTCGTGCGAGACCAGCTGGGCCTGGACAGCGGCGACTTTCTGTACGAGATGTGCGCCGGCATCCTGGCATGCAGCTATCCCGTGCCGGACCGCATGCTCAAGCTGTCGGAAGCAATCGTGAAGCAGTACATCCGCAAAGAAATGATCGGCGGCCGTCCGTATGGCGGAGATTTCGATTTGTATGCCGTCGAAGGCGGCACGGCCGCCATGACGTATCTGTTCAACTCGATGAAAGTGAACCACCTGCTCAAGGCGGGCGACGTCATCGCGCTGGGCAAGCCGATTTTCACGCCCTACATAGAAATCCCCGAGCTGTCGGAATTTGGCCTGACCGAACTGGCCATCGACGCCGACGCCGCCAATGGCTGGCAGTACCCGGAGAAAGAACTCGACAAGCTGCGCGACCCCAAAGTGAAGGCGTTCTTCCTGGTGAACCCCAGCAACCCGCCCTCGGTGAAGGTCAGCGACAAGAGCCTGGAATACCTGGCCGGCATCGTCAAGGATCGTCCTGACCTGATCATCCTGACCGACGACGTCTACGGCACATTCGCCGACAACTTCGTTTCGCTGTTCGCGCTATGCCCCCGCAATACGTTGCTGGTCTATTCCTATTCCAAATACTTCGGCGCGACCGGTTGGCGTCTGGGCGTCATCGCCACGGACAAGTCCAATATCTTCGACGAGAAAATCGCGCAGCTGCCGAAGGCGGAGCGCGACGACCTGAACAAGCGCTATTCGTCGATCACCACCGAACCCGAGAAACTGCCCTTCATCGACCGCGTCGTGGCCGACAGCCGCACGGTGGCGCTGAATCACACCGCCGGCCTGTCCACGCCCCAGCAGGTCCAGATGGTGCTGTTCTCGCTCTTCTCGCTCATGGACACCACCGAAAGCTACAAGAAGGCGATGAAGCGGCTGATCCGAGGGCGCAAGGCCGCGCTCTATCGCGGCATGGGCGCTGCCGCTCAGGCGGTGGACGAGAACGTGGTCGATTACTACACGCTGCTGGATGTGGAACAGATGAGTCGGGAAGTCGGGGCGGACTTCGTCAAATGGCTGCTGGCCTCGATCAAGCCGCATGAGCTGCTGTTCCGGCTAGCGGAAGAGGCCGGGGTAGTGCTGTTGCCGGGCAAGGGCTTTGGCACGCTGCACCCCTCGGGCCGCGTCTCGCTGGCCAACTTGAACGAGCAGGACTACGTGAAGATCGGCCAGTGCGTGCGCAAGCTTCGTGACGAATATCTGGAGCGCTATCGGCAACAGCAGGGCGGTGCTGCCAAGGGCCGTTAGAGACTGCCGGCCCGCCTGACAAGAACGTTGGCATCAAAGAGCCATCAAGGAGACAGTCATGGACTGGTTTGTATCTACGCTGAAGGCCTACCCTGAAATCGCGATATTCCTGTCGCTGGGTATCGGCTATTGGGTGGGCGGAAAGAGCTTCAAGGGTTTCAGCCTTGGAGCGGTGACTGCAACCTTGCTGGTGGCGATCGGCATCGGCATCCTGGGGGTGAAAATATCTCCCAATGTGAAGTCGGTCTTCTTCCTGATGTTCCTGTTTGCCGTGGGCTATGGCGTGGGGCCCCAGTTCGTGCGAGGCATCGCCAAGGACGGCTTGCCCCAGGCAATCTTCGCCGTCGTCATGGCGTTGCTGTCGTTGGGCGCGGCGGTCGTCGCCGCGCTTCTCGCGGGATACGACCTGGGATCCGCGGCGGGGCTGTTTGCGGGTTCGCAGACCATCTCCGCTTCGATGGGCCTGGCTACCGACGCGATCAACCGCCTTGGACGTTCGCCCGAGGAAAGCCAGGCGCTGCTGGACGCCATGCCGATCGCCTACGCGGTCACGTACATATTCGGCACGGTGGGCTCGGCGATCATCCTGGCGCAGATCGGTCCGAAGCTGCTTGGTATCGACCTCGTGGCGGCATGCAAGCAGTACGAGCAGAAGATGGGCGCGGGGGGCGGGGCGGAAGACGCGTCGAACTGGTACGAATTCGAGGTGCGTGCTTATTCCGTGGCGGCGCAAAGCCCATTTATTGGCAGAACCGTCGGCGAACTGGAGGCGGGCACGCAGCCAGGCGTGCGCGCCTTCGTCGAGCGGATCAGGCGAGACGGCGTGATCATCGAGGCGGATCAGGCGACCGTGATCCAGGCCGGCGATGTGGTCGCCATCGGCGGCAAGCGCGACCAACTGATCGCGCGCTTGGGGCCCAGCGGCCGCGAGGTGGAAGACGCCGAACTGCTGGACATCAAGACCGAGGGTGTCGATATCTATATCTCGAACAAATCGGTGGACGGCAAGCCGCTGGAAGAGCTGGCGCGTTGGCCGGGCGCGCGCGGGGTGTTCCTGAAGAAAATCCGGCGCGGTCCGACCGAGACCGTGATTCCCATCCTGCCCAAGACCCAGTTGTTTCGAGGCGATGTCATCACCGTGGTCGGCAGGACGCAGGACATCGGGGCCGCCGCCAAGAACCTGGGCTATGTCGATCGGCCCACCAGCATCACCGATGTCGCCTTCATGTCCCTGGCGATAACCGCCGGTGCGCTGATCGGCGCCGTGGTGATCAATGTCCGCGGCATACCGCTGACGATTTCCACCGCAGGCGGCGCGCTGATCGCGGGCATCGTGTTTGGCTGGTTTCGCGCCATCCATCCCACGTTTGGCCGCATCCCGGAACCGACGCTCTGGTTCATGAACTCTGTCGGCTTGAATGTGTTCATTGCCGTCGTGGGGATATCCGCCGGGCCTGGCTTTGTCGCCGGCCTGCAAAAGCTGGGCATCAGCCTGTTCTTGTGGGGCATCTTCGCGACAAGCGTCCCGCTGGTGCTGGGCATGTTCATCGCCAAGTACATCTTCCGCTTCGACCCCGCCTTGATCCTTGGCATCTGCGCCGGCGCGCGCACGACGACCGCGGCGCTCGGCATGGTGTGCGAAGTGGCCAAGAGCCAGGTTCCCGGCCTGGGCTACACGGTGACGTATGCGGTCGGCAATACCTTGCTCACGATCTGGGGCATGGTGATGGTCATGATTCTTTCGTGAAGGCATCCCGCCAACCTTGGCCATGTTCCAACTCAGTAATGGACCTTTCGCTTGATACCTGGGGATCGCTATGACGAACGATATGAACAGCAACCGCCAACTTGACCACCTGTTTTCGAACTCGGCCGCGCGGCTTGACCAGTGGCGCGATATGAATGCCAAGGCGCAGGCCTGGGCGGCCGAGGCCCGTATTGGCAAGAGCGCGAGGGGCGCAGAAAGCGTGCTGGAAGCGCTTGCGGCATTGCGACCCATGGAGACCTACTTCGCCTTTCCCGGCGCACGCTTGCTGCACACACTGGACGACCGCATCGCGGACGCCGACGCCATTGGCGCTGCGCGGCTGATCCTGCGCATGAGCAACGCGCTGCTGTGCGGCAGCTACCGCTACGACGAGGACGAGTGGGAGGCCGCAGAGGAATCGTCCGAGCACGGTCCGGACCGCACGCCTCCCGGCATGGCCGGGAGCCTGTCCTGGCGCCCCTATTTCGAAGCGCTATTCGTGAGCCCGGCGCCCGCCGCGCGCACCGCCGCGATCTGCCGAGAAATCCGAGAGCTGCGCCGGCACGACGACGCGATGATCTACGAACCCGTCATGGTGGGTAGCGTCGAAGACGCAATCCTGGCCACCATCCTCAATGGCAAGCTTGAAGCCGTCGTCATCTATGACGGCATTCCGGTTCCCTCCAAGCATGACGCCCCGCTGCTGCGCAGTTTCCTCAGCGTCTACCAGCACCTGGATACCAGCGTGGATACGCCGCGCGAGGTCGGGCTGAAGTTGGCGCGGATGATAGCGAACATCCGGCCCGAGCTGGACATCTACCTGCTGACCGACCGAAAGGTGGAGCAACTGGCTGGCGATCCGGCCGCCTCGGTGATACGGCGGGTGTTCTATGAAGTCGAAGAACCCATGGAAGTGCACCTGAACATCCTGGAGGGCGTGCGCGAACGCCATGTCACGCCGCACTTCGACAACCTCAAGCTGTACGCGGCCAAGCCCATCAGCACCTTCCATGCCTTACCCATCGCGCGCGGAAAGTCGATCATCAAATCCAACTGGATCCGCGATTTCGGCGAGTTCTATGGCTTGAACCTGTTCCTGGCGGAAACCTCCGCCACGACGGGCGGCATGGACAGCATGTTGGAGCCCACCGGCAACATCAAGCTCGCCCAGGACAAGTTCGCGCGCGCGGTTGGCGCGGACCACGTGTTCTTCGTCACCAATGGCACGTCGACGTCGAACAAGATGGTCTACCAGGCAGTGACCAAGCCGGGCGACATCGTCATCGTGGACCGCAACTGCCATAAGTCGCACCACTACGGCATGGTGCTGTCCGGCGCGCAGCCGCTGTACGTGGAAGCTTTCCCGATGACCGAATACTCGATGTACGGGGCGGTGCCGCTGCGCACGATCAAGCAGGCCTTGTTGGACCTGAAGGCGGCCGGGCGCCTGGACAAGGTCGCCATGCTCACCCTGACCAACTGCACCTTCGATGGACACATCTACAACACCCGCCGCGTGATGGCCGAATGCCTGGCCATCAAGCCGGACCTGATTTTCCTGTGGGATGAAGCGTGGTTCGGTTTCGCCCGGTGGTCGCCGTTCCTGCGCATGCGCACGGCGATGGGCGCTGCCGCTGCCCTGCAAGAGTGGCGCGATGATCCCAAGGCGCAACAGGAGTGGGAAGCGCAGTGCGGCGAGCTGGGCGAGAATCTGGACCCGAAAGATCCGCGCCTGCTGGAGCGCGTGCTGGTCCCCAACCCCAAGGCCATGCGCATCCGTGTCTACGAGACCGATTCCGTTCACAAGTCGATGTCCAGCCTGCGGCAAGGGTCGATCGTCGCGGTGCGCGACGAAGACTACCAACATCACGTATCCGCCTTCCGCGAGGCCGTTTTCATCCACGCCTCGACCTCGCCCAACGCGCAGATCATCGCATCGCTGGATGTGGCGCGCCGCCAGATGGAATTGGAGGGTTACGAGCTGGTCATGCGCGCCATCGAAGTCGCCCTGGCCATCCGGATCGAAGTCGGGAAACATCCCTTGATCTCGAAGTACTTCAGCGTGCTGGGCGCCGACAAGATGATCCCGGAGGAATATCGCGCCTCTGGTTTCGTCGACTTCCTGACCCCGGGCATGAATTGGCTGACGGCGGCCAAGGCGCTCAAGGACGATGAGTTCTGCCTGGACCCCACGCGCCTGACGCTCGTGTGCGGCACCGCCGGGTACGATGGCACCACATTCAAGAACCTGCTGGCGTCGGACTACAACATCCAGCTGAACAAGACCTCGCGCAACAGCGTGCTGCTGCAAAGCAATATCAACAATACGCGTAGCGACGTCGCCTCCCTCATCAAGGTGCTGCTCCGGATTTCCGAGGACATAGAAATGCGCTTGAGGGACTCGGGCGAGGCGGGCAGGGCGGCCTTCGCAGAAAAGGTCAGGGGCTTGATGCAGGACGTGCCCAACCTTCCCAACTTCAGCCAGTTTCACGATGGCTACCGCGACGACCCGGACAGCGCGACGCCGGAAGGCAATATGCGAAGCGCGTTTTTCGCGGCCTATAACGAGGACGACTGCGAGTACCTTCCGCTGAACAGCCGCGAACTGGATCAGCGCCTGGAAGACGGCCCGCCGCTGGTCTCGGCGAACTTCGTCATTCCGTATCCCCCCGGCTTTCCCATCATGGTTCCGGGCCAGATCGTCGATGCGGATACCATTGAGTTCATGCGCCGCCTGGACGTGAAAGAGATCCACGGCTACAACGCCGCGCGAGGGATAAAGCTGATCAAGCCAGCAGCGATAAAGATGTGATGGCCGTGCGGCATGCGCTCAATGCTGCCGCACGTAGCTGCCCGGGGCAGGCTCCAACGAATCGGGGTCGGCGCCGGGCTCGCCCAGACTTGTCGATGCGGGCACGAGCGGGCTCGAATGCGCATCCAGCCAGGCGATCCATTCCGGCCACCACGATCCTTCGCGGCGCAGGCTGCTTTCCAGCCACTCATCGGGCCCGGAGCGCAATCCGTTTTCAGGCAGGCCGGATACCCGATACCAACGTCCGGCGTGCCCCGGTTCGCTGACGATGCCCGCGTTATGCCCGCCGCTGGCCAGGACGAAATTGATCTGGGCGTCTGTCTGGTTGTGGATCTTGAAGACGGATCGCCACGGGGCGATGCGGTCCCGGTCGGCGCCCAAGGCGAAGATAGGGGTCCGGATATTGCGCAGCGCGATGACGTGCCCATCGACGCGATAGCTGCCTGCGGCCAGTTCATTGTTCAGGAACAGCTTGCGCAGATACTCGGCGTGCATCCGGTACGGCATGCGGGTGGAATCCGCGTTCCAGGCGACCAGGTCATTCGGCTTGGCGCGCTCGCCCATGAGATAGGTCCGGACGGCGCGCTCCGCCGTCTCGTCGATGGGGCGCAACGCCTGGAAAGCGGCGGCCATCTGGTCGGCGGACAGGTAGCCCTGCGCCCACATGATGCTCTCCAGGAAATAGACTTCGCTCGCGTCGATATACAGCCCCAGGCCTCCCGGCTCGGTGAAGTCGGTCTGCGCCGCCAGCAAGGTGATCGTGGCCAGCCGGGTATCGGCCTGCCGGGCCATCGTCGCGGCGGCGATGGAAAGCAGGGTGCCGCCCAGGCAGTAGCCGACCGCATGCACCCGTTGGCCAGGCCTGATCCTGCTCACGGCCTCCAGCGCCGCCATGAAGCCCAGGCTGCGATAGTCGTCCAATGTCAGGTCGCGGTCTTGCGCATCGACGTTGCGCCAGGAAATGCAGAAGACGGTATAGCCCTGCGACACGAGATAGCGGATCAGGGAGTTGCCCGGCGACAGGTCCAGCACGTAGTACTTCATGATCCACGCGGGCGTGATGAGGATGGGTTCAGGGTGGACGTCGCCGGTGGTGGGCGCGTATTGAATCAGCTCGATCAGCGCGTTCCGAAACACCACCGCGCCCGGCGTGACCGCGAGCGTTTCGCCCACCTTGAAATGCTCCAGGCCTGCCTCGGGCCTTTTTTCGATGACGCGTTGCAGGTCGGAAACCAGATTGGTCCAGCCCACACACAGGTTCTGGCCTTGCGTGGACAAGGTTCGAGCGATGACGTCCGGATTGGACCAGGGGAAATTGGCCGGCGCGAACGCGTCGCAGCATTGGCGGGCACAGAACGACAGCAACTGCGCATGGTGCGCGGTCATGCCGGGGACGCCCCCGGTGGCCTCGGACCACCAATGGCGCATCTCTTGATACGCGTGCCGCCAGGTATTGAACGGCTCGGCGCTCCAGGCGGTCGACGCATACCTCGGTGCGACGGGCTTGGCTGGTGTTGTGGCCGCCCGGTACGGCGTGGCATGCGCCGCCAGGGACGCGAGCGCTTCGCCATATTTCTGGATCAGCTCCAGCTGCTTGCCGGGCGCGGCATACAGATGGATCCACCAGTCCCACACCGCCAGCGACGCGGCCGCAGGCGATACGCCGCCGCTCACCGTGGCGATCAGCGCCTCTTTGCAGTGGTTGAGCGCCTGGAAAGGGCTATCGACTTGTTGGGCCGGCGTGTGCGGCGCGTCTGCGGGGATCGGAAATCGGCGCTTCGGATCGTCCGGCACGTCAGGCGTTACCCGAGCCGGTGCTGCGCGCGGCGTTGCCGTTGGCGAGGAACTTCGCGGCGTCTTCGGCCACTTGCGTCAATCGCTCCTGCCAGGGATTGGCGCTTTGTCGTAGCGCGACCGCCGAGGAGGCCGAGGCGTCGCGCATGATCTTCTCGATCTCGCGCCAAAAGGTCAGCTCACGCCCCAACAGGTCAGTGACGAATTTCTGCTGCAAGGCGAAGACCGCTTCGACGGATGACGCGCCGTCGATCTGGGAATTCGCGGCGTGGGAGAACGCCAGCAAATCCTTATCGGTCTTCAACTGCAAGGTGCGCAGCTGCTTCATGTAATCGAAGTAGTTCGTGGCCGCCGCCAGCGCAGTGTTGACGCTGTATTTGTACAGCGCCATATAGGGTTCGTAGTCGGGCTGCATGGAGAGCTCCTGGGATGGGATCAACCGAGCCTGGAAGCGGTGCCGCATCGGACGCTCGACTCGTTCTTCAAGCTTACGAGCACCAGGCGGCGAAACCTTGATAAAAGGCAAGTTTGCGTGGCATGCCAGGCGGTAGGAAGCCGGCGCCCATCGCGCTAGCCGCAGCTCATCTGGCGCAGCGCGTCGACGTTGCTGATCTCCAGCTGCCTTCTGCTCACCTTGACCATAGATGCCTCTTGCAGCCGCGCAAGCACCCGGCACACGGTTTCCACTTTCATCCCGAGGTGGTTGGCGATGTCTTCGCGCGTCATCTTCAGCGTGAAGGCCAGCGGCGAATAGCCATTGGCGGCCATTTGCTCGGAAATGCCGATCAGAAATCCGGCGATCCGCTCTTCGGTCGTCATGCAGCCCAGCGTCAGCAAAAGCCGGCAATGCTGGTTCGCGTCATGCGCCATCATGCGATTGAACAGCTGCGCGGCGCCGTTGAAGTGGTGGCAGTGGGTCAGCAGTTCGGCGTAGGGCAGGATGCAGAGCAGCGAGTCTTCCAAGGCGATGGCGTCGCAGGTGTGCAAGCCTGTTTCGATTCCATCCAGTCCCAGCAAGGCGCCGGCGATGGGAAATGCCGTGATCTGCTCCAGGCCCGACGGATTGGTGATGCGTATCTTGGCGGAGCCGGAACGCAGCTGATACAGATTCACCATGGGGTCGCCGGCGCGGTAGATGGATTCCCCGCATCGAATGAACCGTTGGGCATGGACCGGCGCGGAAATACGTGGCGGATGCCCTTCCGATTCGGGGTGGCATAACGGGGCTCGCGCGCAAAGCGCGCACTGGGGCGGGATGAACGCACCCATCGTTGAACCGCTTTGACCTGCGACGATATTGTCCATAGCGGCACCTCGGTGATGTTGGGCGCTGGGGTGACCTTTTTCCAAAGAGGACGAAGGTCCTGCGAAGGCATGGCCTTCAAAAGCAGTATGGAGCGCCCGCGTCGATCGGGCTATCAGCGCGGTTCAGCAGTTCGTGACGGCGCAGCCCTACAGGCGTAGGAGTATTCCTACGATGCCCGCTACAGATCGGGCAGCTCGGGCTCGTTGATCAAGTGGTGCCGGATCGCATAGCGCACCAGATCCGTCTGGTTGCGCAGATTCATCTTGGTCAGGATCCGGCTTTTGTAGGTGCTGACCGTCTTGTCGCTGAGGAACAGTCGCCGGGCGATATCCGAATTGTTCAGGCCGGAAGCTAGGTGCCTGAACACCGAGAGTTCTCGATCCGACAAGAGCAGGTGAGGCAGGACGTCGGAGTGGTCCTGCCGCTCGAAGGCGATGCTCTCGGCCAGCGAAGGGCTCAGATAGCGACCGCCTGCCGCGACTTTCCTGACCGCCTGGACCAGTTCGTCGGCGGCGCTGTCCTTGGTCAGATAGCCGGACGCGCCCGCCTTGATCGCCTGCGCCGCGTACTGCTGCTCGCCATGCATGGTCAGCACCAGGATGCGCAGGTCGGGATGGCAGTTCTTGATTTGCCGGATCAGATCGACGCCGTCACGGCCCGGCATGGACATGTCCAGCACCAGCAGATCCCAGGCGCGCTGGCCCAGCAGTTGCAGCGCTTCGGACCCGTTGCCGGCTTCGCCCTGCACGCGGATGTCGCCCGCCTGTTCGAGCAGGCGTCGCAGCCCTTCTCGCAGCAGGGTGTGGTCGTCCGCCAGCATGACCGAGATCACGATGCCTCCCATGACGCTTCGGCGTGTTGAGCGGGCATATGCACCTCCAGCCGAAATCCTCCCTTCCTGCGGGTGTTGATCGTCACTTCGCCGTTCAGCAGCCGAACCCGCTCGCGGATGCCTTGTAGCCCCAGCGACATGGGAAGCCGCTTGGTCAGGCCGTCGGGTGCGGCGCCCACGCCGTTGTCCTGGACGGTCAGCGTGCAGTGCGTGTCGTCGCAGATCAGGCGCACGCGCACCTGGGTCGCCTGCGCATGCTTGGCGATGTTGGTCAGCGCCTCTTGCACCACGCGGAACAAGGTGGTGGCCACCTGTTTGGACGGCTCGGTGTCCGCAATGCGTATCTCGGCGTCCGTGTCGATGCCATAACGCGACACGAAGTTGGCCACGAGCCATTCGATGGCCGCCGCCAGCCCCAGGTCGTCGAGCATGATGGGCCGCAGGTCGGAGGCGATACGCCGTAGCGAGGCAAAGGTGCCCTTGATGATCCGCCGCATGGCGCGGATGCGATCCCGTGCGCCGGCCTCGTCCGGCCCCAGGGCGGAGTCCAGTTGGGACAGTTCCATGGTCAACGCCGTCAGGCTCTGGCCCAGGTCATCGTGCAGTTCGCGGGCGATATGCTTTTTTTCCTGTTCGCGCACGTGCAGCAGGGCGTTGGACAGCCGGGTCAGTTCGTCGCGCGAGGCGCGCAGCGCCTGGTCGACGCGCTGGCGTTCGGTAATGTCGCGCAGGAATATCGACAGGAAGACGCCCGTTTCGGTGCAGGTCTGCGAAATGGAGGCCTCCATCGGAAACTCTTCGCCGTTGGACCGCAGGCCCCACAGTGGCGAGCCCAACCCCATTTTTCTGTCGGACACCCCCGTTTCCTTGAAACGGTCGACGTGCTTGGCATGGACCGCGCGAAATCGCGCCGGGATCAATATGTCCAGGCTGGCGCCGATCGCCTGCTCCGCCCGACAGAGAAACACTCGTTCAGCCGCCGGGTTGAACATCACGATACGTTGATCGCCATTGATCGTGATGATGGGCTCGGTAGCAGACTGGATGATGTCGAGCAACGGGGGAGCACTGGGCGCGCGTGTCATTGCAAGGATTGCAATCTGTCCAAGCTGGCCTGGAGCGGCAACAAATCATTGCAGCACACATTTTGACGCGTAGCCATAGGTGCGGCGCCACTCGTGCAGACGCACTAGTGCATGGCCAGGCGCGGTTCGGGCGGTTCAGCAGCCCCATCCCGGCCTGTCGAGACGAAAGCCGCTACTTCCCCTGCGCCAGCAGGGCCCGCAGAATGTCCCGCCGGCTGACCACCCCCACCAGTTTTTCGTCCCGGATCACCGGCACGCGCTTGATGCCGCGCTTGAGCAGCACGTCGGCGATCGTGGCCAACTCCGTGGTTTCGTCCACGGTGATGGGTGGGCTGCTCATCACCGCGCTGGCCGTCTGCTCGCTCAGTTGCAGGCTGTGCAGGAATTCCAGGTTCAGTGGTTCGCCTTCGGCCAGCAAGGTCAGCCAATGGTCCAGCTTCTTCTGATGCGCGCTGTCCTGACGCCGGATCAGGTCGCCCTCGGTCACCACGCCGATGAGCGAACCATCGTCGCCCGTCACCATCACGGCGCTGATATCGCGATCCAGCATGTCGTGCATGATCTTCGAGACAGGGGTTCGGGCCGTCACGCAAAAAGGTTCGGCCGTCATGAGTTCGCGCGCAATCATGGCTTCTCTCCGGGGTAGCCGAGGCGTACCCTGTCCAGTGAATCGTCATCCCTATACTGCGCTGCCCCAGGCCGCATAACTTGATTTTGGTCAAGCAAGCTTGCAGCTGCACGCCGAGCGGAGCGGGGCGCGTGCGAAGCTGTCGTGGATCCCATGCGAGGAGGTCCCATGTCGAAAAACTTGCGCTTGCATTTTCTGGGTGCGGCCGGCACCGTCACCGGGTCGCGCCATCTGCTGGATGCGGACGGTCGCCTGGTATTGCTCGACTGCGGACTGTTCCAGGGTGTCAAGCCGCTGCGCTTGCGCAACTGGGCGGCGTTTCCCGTTTCGCCATCCAGGATCGAAGCAGTCGTGCTGTCCCACGCGCATCTGGATCATTCCGGCTACCTGCCCAAGCTGGTCCGCGAAGGTTTTCGCGGGCCCATCTATTGTTCTGAAGCGACGCTCGATCTCACCCGCCTGCTGCTGCTCGACAGCGCGCACTTGCAGGAAGCCGATGCCGATTACCTGAACCGGCATGGCATCTCCAAACATCAGCCCGCCTTGCCGCTCTATACCGTGGCCGACGCCCAGCGTGCCATCGCGGCGCTGCGCCCGATCGCCTTCGATACACCGACCGATCTGCCGACCGGGCTGCGGTTTCAACTGACGCGGGCGGGCCATATCCTGGGCGCGGCGATCATCCAGCTGAGTTATCCGGGCGGCAAGCTGGTGTTCTCGGGCGACCTGGGTCGCTACGACGATCCGCTGATGCCGCCGCCCGAACACGTCGAGCAGGCGGATTACCTGATCGTCGAATCCACCTATGGCAATCGTCAGCATGCCGATGAGGATGTGCGTGATGCCCTGTCCGCCATCATCACGCGCACCGTCAAGCGCGGCGGCACCCTCGTCATTCCGTCATTCGCCGTGGGGCGGGCCCAGTTGCTGCTGTTCCATCTGTGGCGGCTCAAGCAGTCGGGCCGGATCTCGAAGGATCTTCCCATCTATCTGGACAGCCCGATGGCCAGCAGCGCGGTGGACATCTATCTGCAGCACCAGGGGGACCAGCGTCTGTCGGCCTCGGATGCCCGCGCGGCGTATGGCGCGGCCGTCTGCGTCAGCGACGTCGAGCAATCCAAGGCGCTCGACGCATCTCCGATGCCCAAGGTCATCGTGTCCGCCAGCGGCATGGCGACGGGCGGGCGCGTGCTGCACCATTTGAAGCACTATGCGAAAGACCCGCGCAACACCGTGCTGTTCGCCGGCTTCCAGGCGATGGGCACGCGCGGCGCGGCGATGCTGGACGGCGCACGCACCGTGAAAATCCACGGGGAATACGTGCCGGTGCGGGCCGAGGTGGACAACCTGGCCATGCTGTCGGCGCATGCGGACGCCGACGAAATCCTGCGCTGGCTGCGCGGCTTTACCCAGGCGCCCAGGGAAACTTTCATCGTTCATGGCGAACCGGACGCCGCCGACGCCTTGCGCCTGCGCATCAAGGACGAGCTGGGTTGGCGCTGTCACGCCGTCGAACCGGACGAGACCACGGTGTTGAGCGCAGCGGCCTGACCTTGCGGCGCTATCGTCCGGGGCCGGCCACGAAGAATTTCGATTTGATGATTTGTACCACCGCCAGGTAGCAGAGAATGAGCGGGGCCAGCATCAGGTAAAAGGCGGCGGGCGGCGGCGTGAACGAGAAGAAGCCGGCCAGCGGGCTGACCGGCAGCCACAGCGCCGTGGCCACGACGAGGCATGCGGCGGCCACCAGCGCCGCGTTGGGCCGGCTTTTGCAGGGGTTGCCGCGCGTGCGGATCACGAAGATCACCAGCACCTGCGTACAAAGCGATTCCACGAACCAGCAGGTTTGAAACATGGCCTCGTTGGCATCAAGCACGTGCAGCAGCAGGTAGAAGGTGACGAAGTCGAAGACCGAGCTGACCGGGCCCACGATCAGCATGAACCTGCGGATCGAGGCGATGTCCAGCCGGCGCGGCGCGGCCATGTCGCCGGCGTCGACGTTGTCCAGCGGGATGGGCAGTTCCGAGATGTCGTACAGCATGTTGTTCAGCAGTATCTGAACGGGCAGCATCGGAAGGAACGGCAGAAAAAGCGCCGCGCCCGCCATGCTGAACATGTTGCCGAAGTTGGAGCTCGTGCCCATCAGGATGTACTTGAGTACGTTCATGGCGGTGCGGCGGCCCTCCATGACGCCATCGTGCACCACGCTCAGGCTGCGGCGCAGCAGGATGACGCGCGCCGCGTCGCGGGCGACGTCGGCGGCACTTTCGACCGACATGCCCACGTCCGCCGCGTGCAGGGCCGGCGCGTCGTTGATGCCGTCGCCCAGGTAACCCACCGTATGCCCCAGATGCTTGCAGGCCAGCACCACGCGTTCCTTCTGGGAAGGCGTCATGCGGCAGAAGATCGTGGTGTCCTCGACCTTGGCCCGCAGCGTCGCTGCATCCATGACCGCGAGTGCGCGGCCGGTCAGCACGCCCTTGACCGGCAGGTGCAGAAGTGTGCACAGGTGGCGCGTGACCCCCTCACTGTCGCCCGAGATGATCTTGATCTTCACGCCGCTGGACCGCAGCGCCTTGAGCGCCGCCGCCGCGCCGCGCTTGGGCGGGTCCATGAAGGCGGCGTAGCCGTGCAGCACCATGTTCGATTCGTCGCTGGCCTGCACGCCAAGCGCCTCGGGCATAGCGCGCGTCGCCACCGCCAGTATGCGAAATCCCGATTGCTCCAGGTCCAGAAATGCCTGCGTGGCGCGCTGGCGGGCGGCCTCGTCCAGCGCTTGCGGCGGCAGGTCCGGCTGGGGCGTGTACTGCGTGCAGACGCGCAGGATGTCCTCGGGCGCGCCCTTGGCGATCAGCAGGCGCTCGCGAGGGCCCTGCACCAGCACGCTGGCGCGGCGTCGGTCGAAGTCAAAGGGAAGCTGCCCCAGCAGCGTCCAGCCGTCGCAGTGGGTGTCCAGGCCCGACAGCACCGCCTCGTCCAGCGCGCTGCGCGCGCCGCTGGCGAAGAAGCTGTTGACGACCAGCAGGTCACGCACGGTCTGGCTGGGATTGGCTTGCAGGTCGATCGTGCGATCCAGCCGGATGATCGCCTCGGTCAGCGTGCCCGTCTTGTCGGAGCAGAAGACGTCCATCGCGCCCAGGTTCTGAATCACCGCCAACTGCTTGACGATGACGTGCTTGCGCGCCAGACGCATGGCGCCCCGCGCCAGCGTGACGGAAACAATCATGGGCAGCAGTTCCGGCGTGAGCCCTACGGCCAGGGCGACGGCGAACATGAAGGATTCCAGCCAGGGGCGGTGGAACAGGGCGTTGACCAGCAGGACGAACAGGACCAGAAACAGGGTCAGGCGCATGATGAACATGCCAAAGCCCTGGACGTCCATATCGAAAGCCGTGGGCTTTTCGCGCTTGGAGATATCCGCGCCGATCTGCCCGAGTTCCGTATCGGGCCCGGTCAGCACGGCCAGGGCGGTTGCGCTGCCGCTCTGGATGGCGGAACCGGCCAGCACCGCGTCGGGTGCGTCCGCTGCCGCCGATGCGGGCTCGGCATTGGTGCCGACGCGCTTTTCCACCGGATAGGACTCACCGGTCAGCAGCGCCTGGTTTACCAGCAGGTTTTGCGTGGTCAGGAGCCTGGCGTCGGCAGGGACGATGTCGCCGGCTTGCAGCAGCAGCAAGTCGCCGGGAACGACAGCCGAGGCGGCGATGCGGGTCGGCTGCCCGTCACGCAGCACGGTCGCCCAATGCGCCAGCGACTGTTGCAACCGTTGCGCGGCGTCGGCGCTGCGGGCCTCTTGATACGCATCCAGCGACACGCTGATCGCGATGATGCTTGCGAGGATGACGGCGTTGGCGATCTCACCCATCGCGGCCGAGACGGCCCCGGCGATCAGAAGGATCAGCACCAGCGGGTTGGCGAAGCGGCGCAATAGCGCAAGCGTTGCGCGCCGCAGCGCGGCTGGCATGGACAGCGTGGGCCGGGCGGGCGGCTGGCGCTGCGCGGCAGCCGCGCTGGTCAGCCCGTCGCGGTTGCAGTCCAGGCGCGCCAGCAGCGCGGGCTCGTCCAACTGCCACCAGCAGGAGCCGTCGTCGGCGTCTTGCATCGCGCGTCGGGCAGCGCTAGGTCGCGGTGTCTGGCGCGCGCACCAGCAGCACCGGCACCGGCGAGGTACGCGCGACGCCCTCGGCGCTGCTGCCCAGCATCATGCGGCGCACACCGCGGCGGCCATGCGTGCCGATGACGATCACGTCCGCGCGCCAATCGATGGCTTCATCCACGACGCGCTGCTGCACGGTTTTTTGCAGGTTCTCATACAGGACGGTGTCCACCGGCAGTCCCTGCGCGCGCGCCAGCGCCTGGGCTTTGGCAAGCAACTCTTCTCCGTTTTGCTGTAGCAGGTCCAGCAATTCGCCCGCGTAGACGCCATAGGAGTCCGAGGCCAGGGCGAAGGACATTTCGTCGATCACATGGATCAGCCGCAGGCTGCCATGGGTAAGCGCCGCCAGGCGCATCGCCTCCTTCAATCCGAGGTCCGAGGTCGGGCTGCCATCAATCGGCACAAGTATGCGTTCATACATGACGAGTCTCCAGGCGTCGATGGTTCCAGTATCGGCCCGGCGTTGGCGTCGATATTGACGGGAATCAAGGCAATGGCGCGCCGGCAGCCGGCCAGCGCCAGTTCAGGATCTCGTCCGAATCGATGCCTTCCTCGCGCGCATGGTCCAGCGCCTGCGCTTGCAGGGCGGACAGGGATTGCAGGGGCGCTGCCGAGCACGCGCGCAGGCGCGGCACGTGCTTGAGCACATCCATCGCCAGGCTGTAGCGATCGATGCCGTTCAGGATGGCAAGCTCGAATGGGGTATTGACGTCGCCCTGCTCGCGGTAGCCGTGCACATGGAAATTGGCATGGTTGCGGCGGCGATAGCAGAGTTTGTGAACCAGGGACGGGTAGGCGTGGAAGTTGAAGATGACGGGTTTGTCCCGCGTGAACAAGCGGTCGAATACCTCGTCCGGCAAGCCGTGCGGGTGGCTGTGGTCGGACATCAACGTGAACAGATCGACGACGTTGATGAAGCGGATTTTCAATCCGCCAAAGGCGCGCTTCAGGATCGCCACCGCTGCCAACGCCTCTTGCGTGGGGATGTCGCCCGCGCAGGCGATGACGACGTCGGGCTCATGCTCGTGGAAGGTGCTGGCCCACTCCCAGACGCCAATGCCCGCCGCGCAATGGCGCGCGGCCTGCGGGCCGTTCAGATAGGTCGGGTGCGGCTGCTTGTCGGCCACGATGACGTTGACGTAGTCCACCGACCGCAGGCAATGCTCCGCCACGCTCAACAGGCAGTTGGCGTCGGGCGGCAGGTAGATGCGGACGACGTCGGGGCTTTTGTTGGCGACGATGTCCAGAAAGCCGGGATCCTGATGGCTGAACCCGTTGTGGTCCTGGCGCCAGACCAGCGAGGTGATCAGCAGATTCAGCGACGGCACCGGCGCGCGCCACGGAACGTGATGCTTGGCCTTGTCCAGCCATTTCGCGTGCTGGTTGAACATCGAATCGATGACGTGGGCGAATGCCTCGTAGGTGGACAGCAGGCCATGCCGCCCGGTCAGCACATAGCCTTCCAGCCAACCTTCCAAGGTCTGTTCGCTCAGGATTTCCATGACGCGGCCCGTGGGCGACAGGTTGCCGCCGTCCGCGTCGCCGTCCAGCGTCCGCGCCAGCCACGTCTTGCCGGAGGCGTCATAGATGGCCGACAGCCTGTTGCTGGCCGTTTCGTCAGGCCCGAATACGCGAAACCGGTCCAGGTTCATCCGCATGGTGTCGCGCAGGTATTCGCCCAGCACCTGCGTGGCCCGTACCTGCTGCGCGCCCGGCTCCGATACGGCGACTTGATGCTCTGCGATATCCGGCAGATCCAGCGCGCGGCGCAGTTCGCCCCCGTTGGCATGCGGGTTGGCGCTGATGCGCCGGTTGCCCGTGGGCGCCAGGGCGCGCAGGGTGGGGAACAGCTTGCCGGTCTCGTCGAACAGTTCCTGCGGGCGATAGCTGTTGAGCCATTCGGCCAGCACGTGCAGCTCATCGGGATGGCCGGCGGGGTCAGCCAGCGGAATCTGGTGCGACCGCCATGAGTCTTCGACCGCATGACCGTGCACGCGCGCCGGGCCGGTCCAGCCCTTGGGCGTGCGCAGCACGATGAGCGGCCAGCGTGGATGCGCGGCGTTGCCGCCAGCACGCGCATGCGCCTGGATCGCGCGGATGTCCGCCAGGCACTGATCGAGCGCGCGCGCCATCTTGCGGTGCATGGCGGGCGGGTCCGACCCTTCTACAAAGGTCGGACGGTAGCCATAGCCTTCGAACAGCGACAGCAGCTCGGCATGCGGAATACGCGCAAGTATCGTCGGGTTGGCGATCTTGTATCCGTTCAGATGCAGGATCGGAAGCACGGCGCCGTCGCGCGCGGGGTTCAGGAATTTGTTCGAATGCCACGAAGCCGCAAGCGCCCCGGTCTCGGCTTCGCCATCGCCGACCATCGCCGCCACGATGAGGTCCGGGTTGTCAAACGCCGCGCCAAACGCATGCGACAAGCTGTAGCCCAGCTCGCCGCCTTCGTTGATCGAGCCAGGCGTGTGTGCGGAACAATGCGAGCCGATCCCGCCTGGCGCCGAGAACCTCTGGAACAGGCGCAGCATCCCGGCAGCGTCCTGCGTGCACTCGGGATATCTCTCCGAGTAGTGCCCCTCCAGATACGCGTGCGCCAACACCGCCGCCGCGCCGTGCCCGGGGCCGCATACGTACATCATGTTCAGATCATGCTGGACGATGAGCCGGTTCAGGTGCGTGAGCACAAAGGTTTGCCCCGGGCAGGTGCCCCAATGGCCGAGCAGCCGGCGCTTGATGTGCTGGGCTTGCAGCGGCGTTCTCAAGAGCGGGTTGTCGCGCAGGTAAAGCATGCCCGCGCACAGGTAATTGCTTGCCTGCCAGTAAGCGTGAAGGCGGTCCGGGTGGGCGTTCAAGGGCAGGGCATTCATGGTTTTCCTTTCACGGCGCGGGGGGACGGCGACCAGGCGGGGCGCTTGTCGCGCGTGGTTTCAACGATGATCAGATAGCGGCCCGCGCCGTCGGCGGGGGTCCGGTCGCGGCGCAACACCCAGGGCGTGGACACCAGGTCGGCCGCCAGCTCATAGTCCGCATCCAGCAAGCCCAGCCGATCGATCAACTGGTTGAGCGTGGCGGGAATCCGGATGCACCCCTTGGATTGCGGCGTGCCCAGCTTGGGTTCCAGCAATGTCGGGTCGGTCGCGTGCATTTGCAGGCGCATTGTGCTGACGCCGTTCTGGGTCCAGCCCTGGCGCGCCTGTTGCCAGCCAAAGTCATAGACGCGCATGCCCTTGGCGCCGTACCCCCGGATGCCGTTGGCGTTTTTCGTGCCTTCGGCCCGGAAATCGGGGTTGTTCAGGCCATGCGTGAATACCCCCGTCGGCGTTTCAAAATGGTCGAACTGGCCGACCCGGCCGGTCGACACCGGCGCTGCGCCCACATAGACCGGCGGCGCGTCGGGCCGCATCCAGTAGAGCATCGCCGCCTGCACTTTCACATTGCGATCCACCACCAGGACATATTGGGGAGCCAGTAAGACGAGACCCGCCGCGTGCAGCGATTGCACGGCCAGGTCCCCGTAGCGCGTCTGTTCGTCTTCGGGCAGGACCAGCGCCGGCGATACCTCTTGCCGGAAGGCGCGCGCGACCTCGTCGGGCGGCATGCGCGCCCAGGCCGGCACGCCCGCGCCCAGCGTCGCGGCGACGATTGCCGCCGCCATCAACCAGGCTGGGGCGGCGCGGGGGAGGCGTGTGCGCGCAATCATGGTCTCGGACTGGGGCATCATGTTCTGAACTCCATCATCGCACCGGCGCGCGTGGCGCCATTGATTCCGGTCAACTCATTCCAAGATGGCTTTGATGAGGCTGGCCCCATTTTTATTTGATGGGGGTCAAGCTGCGACGATCAGAACAGAGCAGGATATGCCCAGGGGGCGGCGTTAACCCGCGCGGTTTACCGCCGCATTCCCGAGGTAAAACCCGATGTGCAAGCCGAGGAGGAACAGACCATGTATACACGGATTATTGTTGCCGTAGACAGCAGCCACGCGGCGAACCGGGCCCTGGACGAAGCCATCAAGATCGCAAAGGACTCCGCCGCCACGCTGCGCGTCATCCACGTGCTGGATGACCTGTCGATCTACCTGGTCACCAACCCCTACGCGGGTTACTACACCGGCGAGCTGATCGAAAACCTGCGGCAGGAAGGCAAGAAGATCCTGGAACAGGCGCACGCGCGAGCGGCGGCGGCGCAGGTGCAGGTCGAGACGGTTCTCTACGATGACCTGGGCTTGCCGGTCGAAGAGCGCATCCTGACAGCCGCCCAGGATTGGCCCGCGGACCTGATCGTGATGGGCACGCATGGTCGGCGCGGCATGAAACGCGCGATGCTGGGCAGCAGCGCCGAGGCGGTGCTGCGCGCCTCCCCCATTCCCGTGCTGCTGGTTCGCACCCCGTGACAGATGGGGATGCTTTAGGCGCCTGCGCGACCCGGATCGTCCGCAGCAAAGCGGGCGCCAGGGACGGGGGGGCGCAGGGCGAGGCAACGGACGGGCGCCGGCGCGGGTCTTTTCAATTAATGCAATTTTGGTATGTACGTGACAAAATGTGAGGGTCGCGCGGCATTGCTATGCCGGAGAATTTCGCATTGATCAGGCCCAGAAATGCCCGCTTTCGGTGATTCGAACCCCACCCCTCCCTCTGGCGATGGCGCGGCTGGCTCGCATGGTGAACCTGACAGATCCCTGGATCGGCTGGCGCGACTTACCCGCCGCCTGTTTGACGTGGACATGGCCATTCTTGCCTGTACCGACGTCGACGGCACATGGCAGGCGGTAGACGGCACCTCCCCCGCGAATCCCCAGCCGTGGTCCATTCAATGCCCCGTGCGCGCCACCGACGGGCGCTTGCTTGGCGGCTTGCGGCTGCTGCACGGGCAGGCGCGCGAATTCACCGACGAAGACAAGCAGGCCCTGCATGACCTGGCGGCTCTCGCGGCCACCGTCATCGCCAATCGCCATGCGCGATCGAACGGGCGGGCCGACGAAGACACCTGGCGCGACGAAGCCCGCAAATTGTCCCTGGCCATTGCGGGCAGCGGCACGGGCGTCTGGGACCGAGACATCGTGACCGGCGAGATCACCTATTCGCCCGGCTGGAAGGCCTTGCTTGGCTATGAAGAGTCGGAACTCACGACACGCATCGAGGACGCCTACATCCGACTCCACCCGGACGATCTCGAATACGTGCGCGCCGCCATGCAGGAGCACTTCGATGGCAAGACCGACAGCTACGAAGTCGAGCATCGCATCCGCTGCAAGGACGGCAGCTACAAGTGGATATGCAGTCGCGGCAAGGTGATCAGCCGCGACGAATCGGGCAGGGCGCTGCGGATGATGGGCACGACCACCGACATCAGCGAGATGCGCGCCATGTCCGACCGGCTCAAGCGCACGGCGGACCTGGTCGTGAATCTGACCGACGCCGTGCCCGGCCTGGTGTTCCAGTCCCGGCCCGCGTCCCAGGGCGGATCGACGTTCTCGTATGTCAGCGCCGGTATCTGGGACATGTTCGAGCTGACCGCCGACGAGGTGCGCGCAAACAGCACCGCTATCGAACAACGCATCCATCCGCAGGACTTGCCGGCCTATCGCGCATCGCTGCAACAGGCCGCCGCCGCGCAGACCCCGTGGCATCTGGAGTTCCGGGTCTGCCTGCCCTTGCAGGGCGTGCGGTGGCGCCAGGGTGACGCCAGTCCGCGCCGTGATGCCGACAGCGGCGTGGTCTGGCACGGATTCGTCACGGACATCACCGACCGCAAGCGCGCCGAACTCGAACTGCGCGAGCTGGCCGCCACCGACGCGCTGACGACCCTGCCCAACCGCCGCCATTTCATGTCGCGCATCGCCGCCGAGCTTGCACGGATCAAAGGGCAGGGCGGCTTGGGCTCGGCGGTGCTGATGTGCGACCTGGACCACTTCAAGCACATCAACGACACCTGGGGCCACGCCATCGGCGACGGTGTCTTGCAGCATTTTGCGAACACGCTGCGCGCCCAGTTGCGCGAAATCGACCTGGTGGGACGCATCGGCGGCGAAGAGTTCGCCGTCGTGCTGCCCGACACCGACATCGAACGCGCGCACCTGTTCGCCCGCAACGTGCAACGCCAGATCGCCGACGCGCCGTATTCGTCGGGCGGCCGGCACATACCGCTGACGGTCAGCATCGGCATTTCGGCGCTGCATGGAAAGGACGAGGACGCAGAGATCGCACTCAGCCGCAGCGACCGCGCGCTGTATTACGCCAAGCGCCGGGGGCGTAATCGGATTGAGTCGGTGTTTGCGCAGTAGGGGGCGCAGCCGTCGCCGAGGCCTGCTGATGCCTCTTACAAATTTGAAACCGTCTGCGCCTGACTTCTGACGCTTATCGCGTCCACACTCGCGTGCCGCAGGCGCCGCCTTTCCGCCGAAAAGGTCTGGCGAACCCGGTGAGGGCGGCTTGGACGACAGCGCTATCGAACGATTCGATGCAGTGCAATTGCATGAGTTGCCGGTCTGCCACCGTCGAATTTTTGCCAAAATTAGCATGGACTTGGGAAGCTCCCGCTGGCAACAATGGCTGCGACGGCTTGATGTGGCCCCCATGGCAATGGGGCGTCCGTGACTCTGGAGTTGCACCTTCAAGGAGCGCAAGGATGAAGCATAGGTTCGCAGTCGTGGCTTCTTTCGGTTTGTTGTTTGCGACAGGTACTGCCCCCGTTTTCAGCGCTTCCCCGCAGCAAGGAGAACGCCCCGCTCTTACGATGCCAGCCCCCGGCATCGTCATGCACCCGGAATATGCCAAGACCATTGGCCGAATGGCGTACGTATGGGGGTGGCCGATGGTGAACATGCTCAATCGCAACGAGCGGATCATCAAGGCGCCTCGTCCGGGGCTACTGGGAGGCGTCCTGCCTGTCGCGCCGCGCGGGCAAGTCGGCATGCTTCACGACTACATACTGCCCGCAGAAACTTTCGTCACGTGCCCGAACCAGGACGTCGTGTACGGTCTGGGCTTCTTTTCGCTCGACGAAGAACCCGTGATTGCGCAAGTGCCCGATTTCGGTGACCGCTTCTGGGTGTACGCGCTTTACGACCAGCGCACCAACCAGTTTGGCGAGCTTGGCAAGCCATACAAGAGCAAGCCCGGCTTCTATCTGCTGGTGGGGCCGAACTGGAAGGGGAAGAAGCCGGCCGGCGTGCAGGCGATCATACGCAGCCCGACGGCCTTGGCCAATGCCATCCCGCGCATCTTCATGGACGACACGACCGAGGACCGCCAGGCCATCCAGAAAAAGATCAACCAAGTGGTCTTCTATCCGTTGAAGGACTTCGACGGCAAGATGAAAACGATCGACTGGAAGAACACCGCCGAGATCCCGAATCCCTCCCCCGACAGCGCAAGCGCTGGAGAAACGCGTTGGGTTGTTCCAGAACAGTTTTTCGACCAGTTCAGCAAGGTGCTGGAAATGGTGCCCCCGCTGCCTGGGGAAGAAGCGATGTACGCGCAGTTCAGATCGGTGATGGACGCCGCGGCCAAGGATCCGGCAATCAAGGATGCGCTGGTGCAGGTGGCCAAGGAAACGGAGGAACAGGTCATTGCGCCGTTCTTCCAGTGGAAGCATAACGGCGCGGCAGCCGGCAACAATTGGAACCGGTCGGTCAACAACGCTCAGACAGGACTGGACTACTTCAATCGCACGGGCACGGCCAAGTCGAACATGTTCGACAACCGGCCGACTGAAACCCAGTACTTCTATACCGACTTCGACTCTGCCGGAACACTCCTGGATGGCAGCCAGCGCTACGAAGTCCGCTTCGAGCCCGGCCAGTTGCCGCCCGTCAAAGGCTTTTGGTCCCTCACGCTCTACAACAAGCATCATCTGTTCAGTCCAAACGACCTCAAGCGCTTCTCGCTGGGCACCAAGAACAAGGATCTGGTGCGCGGAACGGACGGCTCCGTGACGATCTATGTTGGGCCGACTTCCCCGGGCAAGGACAAGGAGGCTAACTGGCTGCCTTCTCCTGCGGAACCCATTTCGCTGTATATCCGCGCCTATTGGGGCGAAAAGGGCATTCTGGACGGAAGCTGGAAGCCTCCTGTCGTCAAGAAGGTCCAGTGATTGCCCGGCGTTCGTGAAGCGACGGTGTGCGCCAGCGCTGCTTGAGGCGTTGGCGCTACGGTCGCGCCATTTCCAGGAGTCGATTCATGCCCGTGTCGCCGAAGATCCCTCTGAGGGTCAGCCTGCTGCTGGCCCTGCTCGCCCCATTGAGCCCTGCGTTCGCGCAGTCTCAGGCGCCCATGTCACCGCTGATCCAGCAACTGAATAACGGCAACTGGCTGGACCCCAAAGAGGCCGAGAGCTTGCGGGACGAGCTTTACTATCAGCGCGCTATCCATGCCTATATGACCATGCTGCCGGCGCTGAACGTCATCGGCATGCGTGACGGTTCCGAGAGAGAATTTGGCGCCGGCTACAACGTGCTTCCCATCTGGAAGCAGCGCATGGATTCGCGGGCGATGGTGCCCACACCGAATGCTGACGTTATCTATTCGATGAGCTATCTGGATCTGAAAAAGACCGGGCCGCTCGTGGTCAACGCGCCGCCTAATGTCATAGGCATGTTCACCGACTTCTTCCAGCGCACCATCACGGACGTGGGCGCCGTGGGGCCGGACCGCGCCCGAGGCGGGCTCTATCTGCTGCTGCCTCCGGACTACGCGGGGCATGTGCCAAGCAGCTACTTCGCATTCAAGTCGCCGACGTACAACGTCTTCCTGTTTTTCCGTACGGTCATGGCCAAGGGCGAAGGCAAGCCCGATCCAAGACCTGCCGTGTTGAGCGCCGAGACCACGCGGGTCTATCCTTTGTGGGCGACGGAAAAAGACATCAAACCGATGAGTTTTCCGGATGCGAGCGGCAAGCCGATCAACATGATGTATCCCATCGACAATACGTATTGGACCAAGCTGAAGGAGTTCGTGGACTACGAGCCGGTAGAGGCCATCGATCCTGAACTGCGCGGCGTGCTGGCGTCGATCGGCATTATCAAGGGCCAGCCCTTCAACCCTACCGCGCGCCAGAATGAACTGCTGAAAAAGGCCGTGGAAACCGCGCCGAAAATGATCCTGGCGAATCGGCAGTTGGGGCGCGAGGACAAACGTAATCTGTACTACAAGGATCGCTTCTACGAAAACACCTGGGCCGGGGGAACGGCGGAATGGATGCAGGATAGCTACCTGGACGTCAGCCAGCGCGCCAATTTCTTCCAGTTCGCCTATTCCTCAGCGCCGGCGATGGTGATGCATACCACCGGGGCCGGCTCCAAATATCCTTTCACCGCGCGAGACAAGGACGGCAATTTCCTGGAAGGCAGCCATACCTATAAGTTGCGCTTGCCGCCCAATCCCCCCGCAGCGCTGTTCTGGGCCGTCACCGCCTACAACATCACCGACGGCACCATGCCGGAAACCAAGCAATTGCTGCCGTCGACGAATAGCTATTACGACATTCCCAAGCAGCCCGATGGCTCCGTAGAAATCTGGTTCGGGCCTGAAAAGCCGGATGGCATCGCCGACAGCGCTTTCATCCAGACAATTCCCGCTCGACATTTCCTTGTCGCGCTGCGCTTGTATGGCGCGCAAGACGCCTTCTATGACCAGACGTGGAAGCCGGACGACGTCGTCAAGGTCAACTGACGCCCAGCTGCGGCCCTCGACGATCATGCGCGCCGGGAGGTGAAGCGCCGTGACATCCAGGAAGAACTGCGCCGGTTGTTGAACCGGGCAGTTCAACAGATCTGCACTACAGTTCTTCCGACTCCTTCTTTTTCTGCTTGTCCTTTTTTTCTCCATCGTAGTGAGACTTGATGGCGAAAAACATGCCGGTGCCCAACACGAGGATCTTGAACGTACCGAAGACTACAGGGACCCAAAAATTCATCATTTCCTCAAAATGCTGCGTCTAGCAGCGTCATTTACTACTCGTGGGCCTGGCAAAGAAACACGAACGAGAGCCATGAGGGCCACGAAAAACTCAGCGCCGCAAGCGCTGTCAGCCGTTGCCGTAGATAGAACCCGAAGGCCTTTTCCCATGCCTTGATCCAGTGGCTGCCAAACGAAAAGGCAGCGCTGAAACAGGCTTGGGAGTGGGCGCCATACTCCCTGCGAACTGTTGGATTCTAACGCCAAGATTCAGGTCCCAATCTGCTCCGTTCGGGCGACCGTATCAGATGCGCCGGTACGCTTGCGCCGCGCATGATCGCTTCGGCGCTGCTTCCCGGCGCCAGGCGGCTTGCGCCCTGGCAGTCAAGATTCACACACGCTGAATCCCCGAAGTGGCGACGCGCGGGATGTGTCACCGCGTGCGGCAGCGGCCCCGATTTACGTTGACTTAAGTCAACGTGCGGGCGCGGGCAACGCGCAGGATGAATATGGGTCGTCGATAGACGCGCTCGGAACGTCCGGGCGGGCGGTTGCTGGTCGTTGGTATCGAGCCGGCCGCCCATCCACGACACAGCTTCAAGGAGAAGATCATGAGCGATGCCGCGCTGCGGGAAAGAGTGCTGAGTGCGCTGGCGTTTGAGCCCAGCATCGATGAGCTGCACATCGGTGTGTCGGTAGAAGATGGCGTTGTGACCCTGACCGGCCACGTCGGCACCTACGCGCAAAAGCTGGCGGCCGAAGACACCGTTCAGCGGGTCAAGGGGGTGCGAGGGATTGCCCAGGAGATCGAGGTGCGAGCCGCGGCCGACAAGCAACTTGCCGACGA
This sequence comes from Achromobacter piechaudii NBRC 102461, assembly GCF_001571245.1. Taxonomy (GTDB): domain Bacteria; phylum Pseudomonadota; class Gammaproteobacteria; order Burkholderiales; family Burkholderiaceae_B; genus Achromobacter; species Achromobacter piechaudii. Next base: position 149,682 of record NZ_BCTK01000013.1, read on the forward strand.
CCAGATCGCCGCGCGCGCGTTGAGCATCATGGCGTGGGACGCGACGATCCCGGATGGAAACGTGCAGGTGAAGGTGCAACACGGATGGGTGACGTTGAGCGGCACGGTGGATTGGTTCTATCAACGCGAAGCGGCCGCGAGCGCGGTCCATAAGTTGTCGGGCGTGATGGGCGTTTCCAATTTGATCAACGTGGCGCCGACCGTGCAGGCGGGCGACATCAAGCGCAAGATCGAAGCGGCCCTGCAGCGCAGCGCGCAAATCGAGGCAGGCCGCATAGCGGTCAGCGTGCATGGCACCACGGTCGTCCTGGATGGCAGCGTCAATAGCTGGGTTGAACGCGGCGCCGCCGAGCGCGCGGCGTGGACGGTGCCTGGGGTCATCGACGTCCAGGACCGCCTGGTGGTCGCATAGCGCCCGGGGCCGGCACATTCAGCGAACGGAGCAGACGCCGTGAGAGCGATGTCGCAACGGGCCGCGGGCGAGCCCCTCGTCATGGAGCGGCGCCCCACGCCCACGCCGGCCAGCGGCGAAGTCCGAATAAGGGTTCAGGCGTGCGCGGTCTGCCGAACGGATTTGCACGTGGTGGATGGCGAACTGCCCGACCTGCGGTATCCCGTCATCCCGGGCCATGAAGTGATAGGCGTGATTGAAGAAGCTGGCGCCTCGGTCGACCCCGGTATGGTCGGCAAGCGCGTCGGCGCGGCGTGGCTGGCGAAGACTTGCGGGCAATGCGCCTATTGCCTGTCGGGGCGCGAGAACCTGTGCGATCGGGCCGAGTTCACGGGATACACGCGTGACGGCGGATTCGCGTCTCACTTGCTCGCCGACGCCCGCTACGTGTATTCGGTGCCCGAGGACCTCAGCGCCCCGGAAATCGCGCCGTGGATGTGCGCGGGCCTGATCGGGTGGCGCGCTTTGCAGGCGGCGGGGCCAGCGGAACGTATCGGCATTTACGGATTCGGCTCTGCCGCGCAGGCGGTTGCGCAGATTTGCAGCTGGCAGCACCGGCGCGTCTACGCCTTTACCCGAGTGGCAGACACGGCGGCCCAACAGCATGCCAGGGCGCTGGGCGTCGAGTGGGCAGGCGATAGCACGAGCGCGCCCCCCGAATTGCTGGACGCCGCCGTGATCTTCGCGCCGGTGGGCGAACTCGTCCCTCTTGCGCTCAAGGCCGTACGCAAGGGGGGATGCGTGGTGTGCGGAGGCATCCACATGTCGGATATTCCGGCGTTTCCCTATCGTCTGCTTTGGGGCGAGCGCCGGCTCGTGTCCGTGGCCAATCTGACCCGCGCCGATGGGCACGCGTTCATGGATATCGCCGTCGCGGCGAATGTGCGCTGCGATGTCCGTCCTTATCCGCTTGAGCAGGCGAACCAGGCGCTGGACGATCTGCGTCAAGGCCGGCTTCAGGCAACGGCCGTGTTGATCCCTTGAAACCGGCTACAGCATTCCTGATCGGAGAGGCGAGATGAAGACGCGCATTGTTGTCATGTGGCTGCAACTGCTGCTGGCTGCGCTGCCGCTTGGCGCGGCAATTGGCCAGGGCGCGGACGTGCCGACCGCGGTGTCGCCGACGATGCTCAAGCAGGTCGACTATGAGGCCGAAACGACGCTGTTGCGGCTGTATCGGCAGTCGCCAAAGGCCCAGGCGCTGGTCGGTCGTTCATTCGGCGTTCTGGTGGTGCCCGCCTTGCATGCCGATGGCGGCATTCTGGGCGTAGCGTACGGGCGCGGTGTATTGATCGACGCCGTGGGAGACCGCAGTTACTACAACTTCATCGCCAGCCCACCGGGCTCGGTGCTGGGGCTGGACGGCAAGGCCCTGATTCTGTTTTTCACGGCTTATGAATCGCTGCGCGCATTCGAGGCAGCGCCTGGGTGGGTGGAAGGGGAGAACGGAAGCATCCAGATCCTCGATGACACCTTCATGGCCAGTCAACGCAGCACGGCGATCCAGCCGATTGCGGGTTTCATCCTGGCGGAAGAGGGGCTGGCGGGCGGGCTGTCGCTCAAAGGCAGCCTGTTCATCAAGGTGCCGATCTATCTGTGCGCGGCGGACGCGGCCTCTTGCCGCTGACGTCGGGTTGGGCCCGGCTGAAGGCGCGCGGTATGCAACGTCGTCGGCGGCGCGACACATTGCGGATACGCGTCCGGCGCATTGCGCTGCCACGCCTTCCCCCGAGCACCGCATCCACACGATTTTGATGGATTCGTGATTTTTATCAACGAGGCCTTGCGGCGCAGGTTCAAGATGAAAATCATCGCCGAGCCTATCGGCCGACTTCCCGGAGTTCAACATGGAACAGCCCTCGAAAGCCCCCCCAGTCGCCCCCAAAAAAGAGCGCGCCCATCAGAAAGAGGACGCGGTGCAACAGCAGCGCAAGGCTGAGTCGGCCGAGTTGCTGGGCAGGCACAAGAACAGCGGTCAGAAGGATCACAAGGGCGCGCGCTGAGTGGCTTGAGGCGGCACGCGTTTCAGCGCGGTGTCGCGGTCAGCACACTGCGCCCGGCGCGCCAGGGCTAGCTGTTCTGGCGTCTTCGCGTCCTGACGATCGTTCCATCGGGAAGCTGGTAGGTGCCTGTCCCGATCTGGTCGACCACCTGGCCGTCAGGCAGACAACAATAGAAAAACGTGCCGTCAGGCGCCAGCTCCGGATGAAACTGACTCCGTCGTTCTATCCGGTAGGTGCGCCCGTCCGGCGCGATGGCGATGATGGCAATGGGCCGTCTGAGGTCCGAGGGATCGATCACGGGGATTTTCCTTGAGAATCAGGAGGCTTCTCATCGCTGAAGCCGACGGTCTGGGCAAACGTCACGAAGTCGGTATCGGGCAGGTGCAGCGCGCGGGCGAGCCCGTCCTTGTCCAATGCGCCGCGAAAAACCGTGGCCAGGCCCGCCGACGCGCAGAAGAGGTAGACGTTCTGACCGATGAACGCGGCATCGACCGACGCGTAGAGTCGTCGTTCGATGGCGGTGATGTCGGCCATCTTTTCGCCGCGCGCGACGTAGACCAGTTCCAGCGGCGCGCGGCCCACGAAATCCTGCTCTCCGGCCAGGGCGCGAAAATCGCCCTTCATGTAGGGCGTCAATGCGTGCTCCACCGGGTCGTACACCGTGACGCCGTCAGGTTGCAGCACAAAGACGCTTAGCAAGATGCGATGGCGCCAATAGGGCGCGGTGCGCTCGCCGCCCGCTCGATTCACGCCGCAGGCGGCCCATAAAAGATCCGATAGTTGTTGCAGCGACAACGGCGCGTCCGAGTACGCCCGGGTCGAGCGGCGCAACGTCAACGCCGCCCGAAGCGACATGCCGCCGTCGGTGCAAGACGGCGGCAAGCGATACGCGGCCGGACTGCCGCCGGCATCGCCTCGCGGACCAGCATGAGGGCCTGCGTCAGGGGAGATAGCTGTCATGATGCTGTTCCCGTATTTCACAACCAGGGAACAGTGTGCGCCGACCCCCAGGGGGGAAATTGATGCAAGTCAATATTCAGACTGGAACCGGTACGGGTCGGTAAACACTACGGATGGCGGACCGACAAACCATCATCTCGGCTTGCACCCCTGCACCGTGATCCGATGCATTTCCCGGCGCTGGCCAGGATAGTCGTTGATGGCGTAATGCATGGTGCAGCGGTTGTCCCAGAACGCCATCGAGCCTTTCTGCCAGCGGAAGCGGCAGGTGTTCTCCGGCTTGCTGCTGTGCTCGTACAGGAAGTTGAGCAGGGGTAGGCTCTCTTCGCGTGACATGCCCTCGAACGCGTAGGTGAAGGGACGATTGACAAAGAGGAGCTTGCGGCCGGTTTCCTCGTGCGTGCGCACGACGGGATGCAGGACGTGGCTGACGCTTGCCGTCTCCAGCAGCTTGGTCGAGCGCGTGGCGTTGCGCGCGGCGGTGTTGCCGGTCAGGAATTCGTTCGTGTGCACGGCGCGCATGCCTTCGAGCATTTGCTTCATGCTGTCGGACAAGGTGTCATAGGCGCGGTACAGGTTGCACCACAAGGTATCGCCGCCAACCGACGGAACCTGCCGCGCATAAAGAACGGATCCCATGGGCGGCGTGTCCTGATAGGTCTCGTCCGTGTGCCACGTGTCGCCGATGATATTCAGGTCCGTCGGTTCCTTGATGACCGGCATGATCTGCGGGTGCGAGTCCAGGGTCTTGTAGACGGGGCTGGAGCTGATTTCGCCGAACTGGCGCACGAACGCGATGTGTTCCTCCATCGTCAGTTCCTGCTCGCGAAAGAAGATGACGCAGTTATCCAGCAGGCACTGACGCACCTGGGCGAGCACGTCCTTGGGTAAAGGCTTGGCGACATTGACGCCGAATATTTCCGCGCCGATGGTGCCGGTAAGTTTGCGAATTTCCATAATTATCTCCGTCCCTGTTGCCCTGGATCGGGCAGGTCGGGGCAGTATAATTATTTGCAATTTCAAGAGTCTAATACTGTTTTAGCCACCCATTTATAGGTTTATAAGATAAATGTTGGACGTGAAAAGACTGCGTTATTTCGTGGCGGTGGCAGAGGAACAGCACTTCAGCCGCGCGGCGGAACGGCTCGGCATCAGCCAGCCGCCCTTGAGTGAACATGTGCATGCCCTGGAGCGCGAGTTGGGGGTCTCCTTGTTCAACCGCACGACGCGCAGCGTGTCCCTGACCGAAGATGGCTTGAATTTCCTGCCGCACGCGCGGCGCATCCTGTCCGACATCGACCAATGCGGCGAGGTGATACGCGATGCCCGGCGCCGCAATATGCATACCCTGCGCATCGGCATCCTCCACGCCCATGCCTACACATTCCTGCCGCGCCTGCTCGCAGAATGGAGCGATACGCACAAGGACGTGCGGCTCACGCTGGTGGAGCACGCCACGCAGGACCAGACCGCCGTGGTGTCGGCGGGCACGGTGGACCTGGCGTTTGTCCGAGAGCCGGTTCACGATGCGGACCTGACCGTTACGCGGGTTTTCTCCGAGCCGTATTACATCGCGCTGCCGCAGCGCTGGCCAACAAACGCGCCAGACAAGGTGTCCATCGCCGAGCTGCAAGACCGCGCCATGATCGGCTTTCCAAGCCATCACGCCAGCAGCAGTACCCGGGCGCTGTTTCGAGACATGCTGATCAAGCACAAGGTCAAGACCTCCGACTTTTTGCAGGTCAGAACCATGCACGCCGCGCTCGCCCTGGTGGCGGCGGGGCAGGGGTTCTCGCCCGTGCCGCAGTCGCAGTCCAGGCTGGCGCTGTACGGCGTGAAGTATCTGCCGATGGCGGAGACGCCGCCGCAACTGTCCGTGGGAATCGCGCGCAGCCACAATTCCAAAAAGCCGCTGGTGCGATCCTTCGTCGATTTCTGTGTCGCCTATTTCGAGCGCGGCGGCTGGTGATCCGGGCGGGTTCCCGGCTTCCCTGATTGATAGGAAAAACATGGGTAATCGCGCCTGATAATCGTATTAAATGGCCGTGATTCCTATGATAAATTTTGCCGAACTCGACGGCGAGTTCAGCCGTGGCGATCCTGGTCCCGCCTTAAAAAAACGACAAGAACCGACCGCCGCGAGCCTATACATCAGCACCCTGAGAAGGTGCCGGAGGAGACCCCACATGAAAAAATCATCCTTGATGCTCAAAGCGACGTCGACGCTCGCGGCCAGCTTCTGTATCGCGGCGCACGCGCAGGCCGAAAGCGCCGACAGCTGGCCCAAGTCACCCATTACGTGGGTGGTCGGATACGCCGCCGGCGGCACGACCGACGTGGTCGCGCGCGTGGTCGCCAAGAAGACCTCCGAGATCCTCGGCCAGCCCATCATCGTGAGTAACCGGCCGGGCGCGAACAGCAATATCGGCGCGACCGTGGTCAAGCGCGAAAACCCCAATGGCTATTCCTACTACGTGGGCAGCGCGGCCAATGCCATCAATCGCACCTTGTACAAGGACGTCGGCTACGACATCTCGACCGACTTTGCATCGGTCGCCCTGTTCGGCATCGTTCCCAACCTGCTGGTCGTCAACCCGCAACTGCCCATCAAGAGCGTCAAGGACTACATCGCCTACGCCAAGGCCAATCCCGGCAAGCTGACGTGCGGATCGTCGGGCACCGGCTCAACGACCCACCTGTCGTGCGAACTCTTTCAGATGGAATCGGGCACCAAGATGCTGCATGTGCCGTTCAATGGCAGCGGTCCCGCGATGACGGCATTGCTCGGCGGGCAGGTGGATTCCGTGTTCGACAACATGCCTACGGTTAAACCGAACGTCGACGCGGGCAAGTTGCGCGCGCTGGGCGTCACGACCAGTACGCGCTGGCCGTCGGCGCCCGACATCCCCACGCTGAGCGAGTCGGGCGTGCCGGGATTCGCCGTCAATGCGTGGTTCGGGCTGTTCGCGCCTGCGGCGACGGACCCGGCTATCGTCGAGAAGATGAACAAGGCGATCAACGCGGCTTTGGCGGACAGCGCCACGCGTGAGCTTCTGGTCAGCCGCGGCCTGGGGATCCCGCCCGCGCCGAACCCGCCCGCCGCCTTTGCCGACCTGGTGAAAACCGATGTGAAGAAGTGGGCGAACGTCGTCCAGACTCTGAACCTGAAGGCGGACTGAGCCATGGCGTCGTCTAAAAAGCGGACGATATTGATCACTGGCGCAAGCCGTGGCATCGGAATGGCCCTGGCCGAACGTGCCCACCGGGACGGCCACACCGTCGTCGGTGTGGCGCGCTCGGAGCCAGAGGGGGCCTTTCCCGGCGCGTTCTTTCGTGCCGACCTGGGCGATGCGGCGTCGACTAGCGACGCACTGGAACGGATCTGCAAAGAGTTCGAGATCGACAGCCTGGTAAACAACGCCGGCTTGACGACATCGTCCACGGTGCAGGAGACCTCGGTCCAAGAGCTGGAGCGCATCCTCGCGATCAATGTGCGTGCACCGTTGCAGTGTGTGCAGGCATGCCTACCCTCGATGATTCGGTCGGGGCAGGGCGCCATCGTCAATATTGCAAGCCGTGCAGCGCTCGGCATGCCGCGCCGTTCGGCGTACTCGGCAGCCAAGAGCGGGTTGATCGGCTACACGCGCACCTGGGCGCTGGAACTGGGCATGCACGGCATCACGGTCAACGCCGTCGCGCCTGGGCCGGTAGCCACGGATCTCTACCGTCGCAACAACCCCATGTCGGACGCGGAACAGCAGGCGCTGCTCGCGCGCATTCCCGTTCGGCGGCTAGGGCGTCCCGAGGACATCGCGGGCACGATTGCGTACTTCCTGTCGGACGACGCCCGTTTCGTGACAGGGCAGGTGTTGTACGTCTGCGGCGGATTGTCGATTGGCGCTGCGCCGATTTGAAACGTCTTGGGATAGGAAAGGGGATGATGCGGAGCAAACGAAACGTTGCGCTGGTGACGGGCGCGTCGGGCCAGATCGGCCAGGCAATCTGCCACCGGCTGGGGCAAGACGGATTTCGCGTTGTGCTGGTCGATGTCAGCGACGCCGTCCATGCCACGGCCCAGCGGCTGGCCGGGATGTCGATTCCGGCGCGGGCCGTGCAGCTGGATATCACCGATCGCGCGGCGGTCGATACGCTTGCTCTACAGGTGGGCGATTGGTGGCAGGACCTGTCGGTGCTGGTGAATAACGCCGGCGTCTCGCCCAAGACCAACGGGCGCAAGCGCTTGGTGTCCGAGATGCCGCTTGAAGAATGGAACCGCGTGTTGGCGGTCAACCTGACCGGCATGTTTCTGGTCACGCAGGCCTGCCTCCAGACCATGGTTCAAGGCGACTGGGGGCGCATCGTCATGATTGCCAGCCAGGCCGCGCGCACGCGCACCGTCGTTCCGGGCGCGCACTATCAGGCCACCAAGGCGGGCACGGTGGGTTTCGCTCGCGTGCTTGCCGCCGAGGTTGCGCCGCACGGGATTACGGTCAATTGCGTTGCGCCGGGACGGGTCGAATCGGACATGACCGCCATGGTGGACCCCGGCACCAACAGCGCGCTCGCAAACGCGATTCCCGCTGGTCGCATGGGTACGCCGCAAGAGGTGGCCGGCGCCGTTGCTTACTTTGTGTCCGAGCAGGCGGCGTACTCGACCGGCGCGATCCTGGATGTGAATGGCGGCAGTTTCATGCCGTAGGCGGGAGGGTGGCTCGGGGTGTGTGCGTGCTTGAGGGGGAGCGGCGGCGATGCAGATTTGAATCCCTGGAATCAAATCCGCACGCTTACTGCGCCGCCTCCGCGAGTATCCATTCCATGAACAGGCGCACTTCAGAGCGATCCGCGGCGCTCGGCCGAGTCACTGCGTAGTAGGCGAATCCTGCTGGCCCGATGCTCGTGAAGCAATTCGGACGAAGCCACGGGAATCAAAACGGCGCCAGGACGTCGCAAACGTGGCGACCGCACTGATCGTCAACGTCCTTCTCCCTTTGCTCGCTTCCAAAGCCTCTACGGCCTGGTCTCGGCTTCGCCGGGGTGTGGGTACGCGACGTGCTTTTGTTTGATCCGCCTTTTTTTGGGGAGGCTGCCAGGCGCCCGGCAGATTATTGCGCGAGGTTCATGCGCCGTATTCATCGCACGCTTCAGGCAGAGCCGCGCGAGTCGAACGCAACACGCAACAACCTATTGATCTCGCCCGTCAGATGACGTTTGCGGCCTTGTTCGATAATGCTGATGCTGCGGAACTCCTGGGGTCCTGGCAACGGCAACACTTTCAAGGCCGGGTCTTCATTCCAATAGACGTTTTGCAGCCAGGGCACCAGGCTGACACCGACTTGCTGGCGCACCAGCGCCGCAATGCCAAGAATCGAGTTCAGCTCCAATATCTCCTGCGGTTTGACGCGCAGGCGGTGCAGGACCCGGGCGGCTTTGGAACCGGTGGCCGTGTTGCGGTCGTAGCGGATATAGGGTTGCGTGGCCAGCAACTGCGTGACGTCCGGTGTTCTTGCATAGGCTTCGGCGCTGGCCAGCAAGATCAGGGGTTCGTCATACAAGCGCGAGCAGGTCAGCCCTTTGAAGTCCTGCCGGGGCGACTTCACCACCACGGCCGCATCCAGTTCGCCCGCCAGCAGCAGTGGCGCCAATTCATCCGAGCGGGCGCTGGTCAGCTTGACCGACACCTTGGGATGAATGGCTTTCAACTGCACCAGGCAATTGGCCAGCAGGCCCATGGCGGAAATGATGCCTCCGACGGTGATCTCGCCTTCCATGCGCAAGTCGCGATCGGGGTCTTCCAGCATCGCTTCGTAATCGGCCACCAGCCGTTTGGCGCGCGGCAATAGCAACAGGCCTGCCTGGCTCAGACTCGTCTGCCGATGGTTGCGCTGGAACAGCGCGCGGCCCATGTCGTCTTCCAGCGCGCGCATTTGCTGGCCGACGGCGGCGCTGGTCAACGCGACCCGATCGGCCGCGGCCGCAAAGCTGCCTTGCTCGGCCACAGCGATAAACGTTTTGAGAAAACGGATGCTGCTCATGTCGGATCCGAAAGGCTTAGGTAAAGATTTACTTTACCCTAATTAAAATTAAATTAGATTTTCTTTGCTTTGGCGCTGACGGATACTGCGGATCTTTCTCATTGAATGGTTTAGACCATGAGCACCGCTACCCCGGATTTGCAGGCTGAACTGCAGGCGCGTCAAACCGCGCGACGTCTCTACGATCAAGGCCCGACGACCGTCTATTCGCATGCCGGCGACAAGCGATTTTCCTATTGCCTGTACGTGCCGGAGTCCATCGAAGATGCGACGCGGCCCGTGGACCTGGTGGTCGTCGTGCATGGTTCGAATCGTGCGATGGAGACCTATCGCAACAGCTTCTCCGAGTTTGGCCGCTGGAACGACTGCGTCATTCTTGCGCCCTTGTTTCCGGTCGGCGTACAGGGCGATGGCAACGGCGATGGCTACAAACAGATCCTCGAAGGCGATATCCGCTACGACCAGATCCTGCTGGACATGGTCGCGGACGTCGGCAGGAAGTACGGCCGCAACTTCGACAAATTTGCGCTCTTCGGCTACTCGGGCGGTGGCCAGTTCACCAACCGATTCTGCTATCTGCATCCTGAACGCCTGTGGGCCGCGTCGATCGGCGCGCCGGGTTCCGTCACGCTGCTGGATACGGAGCGCAAGTGGTGGGTGGGCGTGTCCGATATGGACGCGCGGTTTGGCAAGGCGCTGAACCTTGACGCCTTGCGTCAGGTGCCCATTCATATGGTCGTGGGCGCAGCCGATCTCGAAACCTGGGAGATCACCCATCGTCCCGGCGGCAAGCACTACATGGAAGGCGCCAACGACGCTGGCCGCACCCGGCCCGAGCGGCTGGAGCGGCTGCGCGCCAGCTTTGAAGCGGCCGGTGTGAACGCCAGGCTGGATCAGATTCCAAACGTGCCCCACATGGGGATCAAAGTCATGCCTGCCGCGCAGAAGTTCTTCGCGGCGGTGTTGCGCGAACGGCGGGCTCGCCAAGTGCAGCAATAAGCACAAGCGGCATGGCCGGCATCTGGCCACGCCGCCCACCCCTATGAAGGAGGAGTACTTCATGCGCAACACTGTAAAGGCCGCCCTGAGCTACGGCGCGCTGGCGCTGGCCCTGGCGACAACTGGCGTTCACGCTGCCGAACCATCACGCATCCAGGTCGGCATCAGCGGCGATATCCGTAGTACGGACCCCGGTGTGAACCGAGACGAAAACACCGACGCAGTCGTCATGCACATGGTGGAAGGCCTGGTGGCCTACCGCGAGGACGCAACCGTGGGCCCAATGCTGGCCGAGTCGGTCAACGTGTCTGACGACGGACGCAGCTATCGCTTCACCTTGCGTGAGGGGGTGCGCTTTCACAATGGTGCGCCGCTGACCGCCGCCGAAGTCTTGTGGACCTGGCGCCGTTACCTCGATCCCAATACGCATTGGCGCTGTCTGGGCGACTTCGATGGACGTGGCTTGCTCAAGGTGCAGGACATCAGCAGTCCGGACCCGATGACCGTGGTCTTCACGCTGGAGCAGCCCAATGCCTTGTTTCTGGCGACGATGGCCAGAACCGATTGCGGCGGCACGGGCATACTGCATCCGGACTCGCTGACGCCCGAAGGCGCGTGGCGTTCACCGGTGGGCACCGGCCCGTTCAAGCTGGGGCAATGGCAACGCGGGCAGTATGTCGAGCTGCAACGCTTTGCCGACTACGCCGCGCGTCCCGAGGCAAAACCTGACGGCTATACCGGCAACAAGGCGGCGCTGGTGGACCAGGTGCGCTTTGTCGTGATTCCCGACAACGCAACGGCCAAGGCCGCGCTGATGGCGCGCGGCGTCGATCTGCTGCCCGACGTCACGGCCACCGACGCGGCCGACTTGAAGCAGTCCAAGGGTTTGACCATCCAGGTCAGCCCGGCGATGTCCATCAACGGCCTGTTGTTCCAGACTCGCGACCCTTTGCTCAAAGATGTGCGCATCCGCCGAGCCATTGCGCTGTCGCTGGACTACGGCCAAATGGTGGCCACGCTGTCCAGCGGCCTGTCCAAGGTCAACAACTCGGCCGTGCCCAGCAGCAGCACCTACTACGACGCGGCCACGGCCAAGGGCTACAGCACCGATCTGACCGAAGCCCGCGCCTTGCTGAACGCGGCCGGCTATCGTGGTCAGCCGATCAAGATGATCGTGAACAAGCGCTATCCGCAGATGTTCGATATGGGCATTCTGAGCCAGGCGATGTTGGCGGCCGTGGGCATCAACATCCAGATGGAAACGCTGGAGTGGGGCACGCAGCTTGAGCGCTACCAAAGCGGCAACTATCAGATGATGGCGTTCTCGTATTCGCCGCGGTTCGATCCGGCGTTGAGTTTCGAGCAGGTGCTGGGCGACAAGTCCAAGGAAGCCCGCAAGGTCTGGGATAACGCGGACGCCATCGGCATACTGCATCAGGCCATGCGCGAAGCCGAACCGGCCAAGCGCCAGGCGCTGTTCGATCAGTTGCATGGCATGCTGATCAACGACGTGCCCATGGTCATCATCTATAACGGGACCGCCATCGGCGCCTTCCGCGATGATGTTCAAGGCTATCGAACCTGGCCGATTTCCAAGCCGCGCCTGTGGGGCGTGTCTTTGGCGCCGACCGCGAAGTAGGCCCGTCATGTTGCGATTCTTCCTTCAGCGTGTGGGCATGGCGCTGCCCACGTTACTGCTGATCTCGATCATGGTGTTCGGCCTGATCCGCTTCATCCCCGGCGACCCTGCCTTGCTGATGCTGGGGGATATGGCGGACTCGCAAAGCCTGGCCGACATGCGCAAGACCCTGGGCTTGGATCACTCATTTGCGACCCAGTACCTGATATGGATCCGGGCGGTGTTGAGCGGCGACTTCGGCTTTTCCATCAGCAGCAGCCAGCCGGTGCTGGACCTGCTTGTCGAGCGTTTCAGCGTTAGCGCCGTCATGGTCCTGATCTCGGTGGGCCTGGCGGTGCTGCTGGCCGTTCCCGTGGGCCTGTACGCGGCCTGGAAGCAGAACAGCCTGATGGATCTGGGCCTGGTCGCCAGCGCCACCTTGCTGCTGTCGATTCCCGCTTTCTGGCTGGGCTTGTTGCTGCTGTATTTCTTCGGCATGAAGCTGGGGTGGCTGCCTATCGTCGGCTACGTCAGTGTCAGCGCAGATCCGTTGCACGGCCTGAGCTATCTGGTCCTGCCGGTGGTGACGCTGACGCTGGTGGAGTTTGGCTCCATCGCCCGCATGGCGCGCGCCAGCACGATCGAGGTCTTGCGGCTGGAATACATCGCCCACGCCCGCGCCAAAGGCCTGTCGGAAACGGCCGTGCTGTGGCGCCATGCGCTGCGCAACGCCTTTGCGCCGACCTGGACGCTGGTGGGCCTGATCCTGGGCAATCTGCTGGGCGGTATTGCCGTGCTGGAAACCGTCTTCACCCTGCCGGGCATCGGCCGGCTCATGGTGGATTCGATTTTTGCCCGCGACTATCCCGTCTTGCAGGGGTGCCTTTTGTTGATCACCAGCATCTATGTGGTGGTGAATTTGGTCGTTGACCTGCTGTATCCGGTCTTTGATCCTAGGGTGAAACTATGAATGGCAACGCCATCTCTTTGCCGGCTGCGCCGGTGTGGCGGCGCAGCCTGCCGGCGCTCAATGCCTTGATTGGCGGCGGCCTGTTGCTGGGGCTGGTCGCGCTGGCTCTGCTGGGCCTGGTGTGGACGCCTTATGACCCGCTCAAGCTCAATCTGAGCCTGCGGCTTCAACCGCCCGGCGCGCTGCATTGGCTGGGCACGGACGAATTCGGCCGTGACGTCCTGAGCCGGCTGATCATCGGCGCGTCGACCAGCTTGTGGATCAGCCTCTTGTCCGTGGCGGTGGCCCTGGTATGCGGCACGCTGATCGGCATGCTGGCCGGTTACCTGCGCGGCTGGACCGACCGGATCCTGATGATGTTCAACGACGCGCTGCTGGCCTTTCCCGGCATTTTGCTGGCGCTGGGCATCATGGCCGTCCTGGGCGCAAGCCAGTACAGCATCGTGCTGGCGCTGGGCATGGCGTATACGCCGTCGGTGGTTCGAGTGGTGCGCGGCAGTGTGCTGTCGCTGCGCGAGCGCGAGTTCATCGAGGCGTCCCGAGTCATCGGCAATTCCGAGCTGTACACGATGTTCCGCCACATCGTTCCCAACTGCCTGGCGCCCTTGTGCGTGTTGGCTACCAGCATGTTCGGCTGGGCCTTGCTGTCCGAAAGCGCACTGAGCTTTCTGGGCCTGGGCGTGCCGCCGCCCGCTGCCACCTGGGGCAGCATGCTGGCGGCCAGCCGTCCTTACATCGCATCGGCCGCGTGGCTGGGCGTGTTTCCCGGCGTGCTGATCAGCGTGGCGTTGCTGGGTATCAATCTGTTTGGCGATGCGTTGCGCGATCACCTCGATCCGCGCATGAGGAAATGAGCATGATCGAGAAAGCGCCTCTATTGTCTGTAAAGCATTTGAAGATCCGCGCCGGCGTGGATGGCCCGATGGCCGTGAACGACGTCAGTTTCGAGCTGGCGCCAGGCGAGATCCTGGCGCTGGTGGGAGAGTCGGGCAGCGGCAAGACCATGGCCGCCCGCTCGGTCATCGGCCTGTTGCCCGCACCCATGCAGGTCGCGGGCGGCAGCATCAGCTTCAAAGGCCAGGTGCTGGACACGCGCAACGCGCGCGCCCTGCGCCGAGTTCGCGGGGCCGAGATCGGCATGGTGTTCCAGGAGCCCATGGTGTCGCTCAACCCGGCGCTGACCATCGGCCGGCAAATGAGCGAAGCGCTCAAGCTGCATACCCGGCTTGGCGCGGCTGAGATCCGCCAGCGTTGTCTGACCATGCTGGAGCGCATCGGCATCAAGGATCCGGTGCGCTGCCTGACCGCCTATCCGCACGAATTCTCGGGCGGCATGCGCCAGCGCATCATGCTGGCGTCCGTCATGCTGCTGCGTCCAGCGCTGTTGATCGCGGATGAACCCACCACGGCGCTGGATTGCCTGGCGCAGTTGGATGTCATCGAACTGATGCTGGAACTGACGCGCGAGCAGGGCACGGCTGTGTTGTTCATCAGTCATGACCTGTCACTGGTGGCGCGCTATGCGCATAAGGTTGTGGTCATGCGCAATGGGCAGGCGGTGGAGCAGGGGCCGACGGCCTCGATCCTGCTGAACCCGCAAGCCGAGTACACCCGCCAGTTGCTTGAGGCGCTGCCGCGCCGGGGTGTCTTGCCGCCTTTGCCCCAGGCAGACACCCCGCTGGTCGAGGTCAAGGGCGTATGCATCGAATACCCCGGACAGCGCAGCTTCTGGCGGCGCAGCGCTGCCTATCGCGTGGTGCGCAGCGTGGACCTGAGCATCGCGCCGGGTGAAACGCTGGCGCTGGTCGGGGGCAGCGGTTCCGGCAAGACCACGCTGGGGCGCGCGGTGGCCGGCTTGGTCAAACCCTGCGCGGGAAGCATCGAGTTCGAAGGCGTGGACCTGATCAAGTCCGTCAACCGCAGCGCGCGCCTGCAATGCCAGATGATCTTTCAGGACCCGTATTCCTCGTTGGATCCGCGCATGCGAATCGGGCAGATCCTGGCCGAACCCCTGCGGCATAGCGATGACCTGAACGACGCGCAGCGGCGGACGCGGGTAGCGGAAACGCTGAACGATGTCGGCCTGAATCCGTCGTTCAGAGACCGCTTTCCGCATCAACTGTCTGGCGGCCAGCGTCAGCGCGTGGCCATTGGCCGTGCGCTGGTGCGACGGCCGAAGATGGTCATTGCCGACGAACCGATCTCGGCGCTGGACATGACCATCCAGAAGCAGATTCTGGATCTGTTCGAGCGCTTGCAGAAGCAATACGGATTTGCCTGCCTGTTCATCTCGCACGATCTGGCCGCCGTCGAACGGATTGCGCATCGCGTGGCGGTGATGAACCAGGGCGAAATTGTCGAGATCGCCGGACGCGACGCCCTGTTCGACAAACCGCAACACCCTTACACGCGCCAATTGCTGGCCGCAGCCAGCCCGCTGGAAAAGTTGGCTGATGGTGGCTATCGCGTCCGCGCGGCCCAAGCCTGAGCCGGCCCCCGTTTCAAACATCAAAGGAAATTCCATGACCGACGCCAGCACCGTTTCCCATGCCTTCTGGGCGCCTTTCACCCCCATGCGGCAGTTTCAGCAGCAACCCATGATGTTCGAAAGCGCCGAAGGCATGTACTACCGCACGCCCGACGGCCGCAAGATCCTGGACGCCATGGCCGGCCTGTGGTGCGTCAATGCCGGCCACGGCCAGCCCAGCATTGTGCAGGCCATTCAAGAGGCTGCGGCGCGCCTGGACTTCGTGTCCTCGTTCAAGATGAGCCATCCGGCCGCGCAAGCCATGTCGGATGCCTTGATTGCCTTGGCGCCCGAGGGCATGACCAACGTGTTCTTCACCAACTCCGGCTCCGAAGCCGTCGACACCGCATTGAAGATCGCGCGTGCCTATCATCAGGCTCGTGGCGACAGCCGCCGCACCAAGTTCATCGGCCGCGCCAAGGGCTATCACGGCATGGGCTTTGGCGGCCTGTCCGTCTCGGGTATCGGCCGCCAGAAACGCGACTTCGGGCCGCTGCTGGGCGAGGTCAGCCATTTGCCGCTGCCGTATGACGCCAGCATGCGCTTTAGCGCCGGCCAGCCGGAGCAGGGCGCCAGCTATGCCGAAGCGCTTGCGCAGTTGCTGGACATCCAGGACCCGGGCACGGTTGCCGCCGTCATTGTCGAGCCGGTCACGGGCTCGGGCGGCGTCTATCCGCCGCCGGTCGGTTATCTGCAACGCTTGCGCGAGCTGTGCACGCAGCATGGCGTGCTGCTGATCTTTGATGAAGTGATCACCGGCTTCGGGCGAGTGGGCGGCAATTTCGCCGCGCAGGTCTTTGGCGTCACGCCCGACTTGATGACCGTGGCCAAGGGGCTGACCAACGGCGCGGTGCCCATGGGCGGGGTCATCGTCAGCAGCGACGTTTATCAGGCCTTCATGGCCGGCCCGCCGCAAGCGGTGGAACTGATGCACGGCTACACCTATTCCGCCCACCCGCTGGCGTGCGCGGCCGGGCTGGCCACGCTGCGTTTGCATCAGGAACTGGGCATCAACGCCATGGTGCAAGAGATCAGTCCCTTCTGGCAGTCCCAGGCACTGGCGCTCAAAGGCCTGCCGCATGTTAATGATGTGCGCAGCATCGGGCTGTTGTGCGCCGTGGATGTAGCGCCTCGCGCCGGCGCGGCCGGTATGCGAGGCGCGGACGTCGCCCGCTATTGCTTTGAGCACGGCGTGCTGGTGCGTGCGTCCGGCGACATGATCGTCATTTCGCCGCCGCTGATCGTCAGCCAGGCTCAGGTCGAACAGATCTTTGAATGCTTGCGGCAGGCGCTACTTGTTGATGGCATATGACCAGGCCGGTTTAGGACGAGGAACACCAGCACCGCGCGGCGCACACGCAATGGCTCACCTCGGAGCCATTGCGTCGGATGATCAGGTCAACATCAGCGCGCCGCGCTCGTGCGTCGGGGCGCCAACTTCCACGCGCCGTGCGCCATCCTCGCCCAGGCGGAACACGCCGACCGCTCTCACCAAGGCATGCGCCTGGTCCTGCATCGAGCCCGCCGCCGCAGCAGCTTCTTCGACCAGCGCGGCATTCTGCTGGGTCACTTCGTCCATCTGCGACACCGCGCGGTTGACCTGCTCGATACCCGCAGCCTGTTCTTGCGATGCCGCGGCGATCTCGCCCATGATGTCTGTCACGCGCTTCACGGATGCGACCACGTCCTGCATCGTCGCGCCTGCGTTTTCCGCGTGGTTACTGCCTTCGGCCACCTTGCCGGCCGACCCTTCGATCAACGCCTTGACCTCACGCGCGGCCTGCGCGCTGCGTTGCGCCAACGACCGCACCTCGCCCGCGACCACCGCAAAGCCCTTGCCCTGCTCGCCCGCCCTGGCCGCTTCGACAGCGGCGTTCGGCGCCAGGATATTGGTCTGGAACGCGATCCCATCAATGACCGAAACAATCTCGGAAATCTGACGCGAACTGGCGGAGATATCCGCCATCGTGCTCACCACCGCCGACACGACCGCGCCGCCCCGGTGGGCAATTTCGGAAGCGCTTGCCGCCAATTGATTGGCCTGACGCGCATTGTCGGCATTTTGTTTGACGGTCGACGCCAGTTCTTCCATCGATGCGGCGGTTTCTTCCAGCGAAGCGGCCTGCTCTTCGGTCCGGCTGGACAGGTCGGTGTTGCCGGCCGCAATTTGTCCCGCAGCGCTGGATATGGTTTCCGACCCCGCTCGAATAGTCCGGACGGCGCCGGCCAGCTTGTCCTGCATATCGCGCAGCGCGCGCATCAGTCGGCCGGTTTCATCCCGAGTGTCGGCGTGGATGGGTTGGCCAAGATCGCCACGCGCCACGGTCTCCGCCACCATGACTGCTTGGGCAAGCGGCGCCGTAATCGACTTGGCCACTCTCCATGCGAATAAGCCGCCCAGCACAATCGCCAGCGCCGACAAAAGCAGATTCATCGTGCCCGCGTTGTCGATCACCTTCTGGCTGGCGACGCCGGCGTCCTGCATCTCGGCAGATTGAATCCGGGAAATCTCGATGACGCGGTTTTGCAGGGTGTCCAGCAGCGGAAGGGTTTCGTCCAGCAAGCTTTGGCGAGCGGCGTCGCGTTCACCATTCTTGAGCAGTGCGCCCACCTTCTGGAATGACGCCACATAGCGGCCGCGCACGTCTTCCAATAAGCGCAACTTCAGGCGGTCATCTTCGGTCTGGAACAACGGCCGAAGCACGTCCAGCGCCTGATCGATCACCTTCTTGTTCGCGTCGATGCGAGCAAACAGCGCGTCGGCCGCGCGGGGATCGGTATTGACGATCAGTTCGAGATTCGCGCGCGCATTGGCGCGCGTCGTCACGTCGATGGTGTTGATGGCGTTCGCTTTGGCCCAGGTCTGTAGCGTGATCGCCCGGTTGATGCCGCCGATGTGGGTCAGCTCGTACTGCGACAAGCCAGTGAGCGCCAGCAGTAGCGCGAGTACGGTGCCAAAACCCAGCGTCAGCCGGGTGCCGATGGACAGGTTGCCAAGAGAGAAGCGCGAGAACATGAATTTGTATTATGACCAAGGGAAAACCCGAGTATAGAAGTCATGACACATTAAGCAATGTTTTTGTAATGAAAGTTTGCGATTTGGCAGGTTGGGGCGAAATATGGCCCGGCTGCCTCAAGCCGCTTTGGAGATCCCCGGGAGCTCGTGAAGCGGGTGATATTTCTCGAATCGCCTGCGCAGACCTTGGAAGCCGTACGTTTTTGCCTGGGCAAGCGCCAGCGCAAGCGGCCGGCGACGGGCCGGTTCTGCGATGTCCCAAATTCGGTTTCGGGGTCATCAGTGGCCGCTGACACCAAGCAACGTAAAATGCCGGGATTCCAGCTTCCACATGCTTCCCTTATGAATCTCGATCGACTGCGTCGCGAATTTCCCGGCTTCGACATAAGCACCCTGCCGCCCCTGCCCGAAGGGTATATCGACTCGTCGAGCTACATCGATGCAGCGCCTTCGTTCGAGAACGTCGAGCGCGGCTTGAAGGTCTATATCGACTTCGCCAACTATGCCGACCGCGAATCCGGCAGGAGCCAGCGCTTCTGTGTTTCGCGCTACGACGAGGAAGAGGGCGACTACGAAGACGTCGCCCTGTCGACTAACGATTGGGCCGAAGTCGTTCGCTTCCTGACCGCCTGAATTCCCTTTCCGGGGGCGATCGATTTGCGCTCCGATCATCGGATGATCGACCCCGCGACCGCTTGACTCCCCGTGGCGTTCTTTGATGTTGACGAGATGCTGCTCGTCTTCGGTCAGCGCCGCTCGAACTTCGGCGCGCGCTTTTCTTCAAATGCCTTCCGGCCTTCCTTCGCGTCAGCGGTGGCGAAGCAGATCGCCTGTAGATCGCGCTCGTATTCCACGGCCTTCTCAAGGGGCATCGACAGCGCGGCGCGCAGATTGACGCGTGCCGTCTCGGCCGCGATAGGCGCGCGCGAGGCGATGGTGGCGGCAAGCGCTTGTGCGCGTTCGCGCAACTGCTCTTGCGGCACCACCTCGCTCACCAGGCCCCAAGCCAGCGCCTGCTCGGCGCGGATGGGATCGCCGGTCATCACCATCAGTGCGGCGTTGCTCGGGCCGATCGAATGGACAAGCTGCGCCGTCATGCCGCCGCCGCCGATCCAACCCAGCTTGATCTCGGGCGCGCCCAGGCGTGCGTTGTCGGAGGCGATGCGGATATCGCAGGCCAACGCCATTTCCAGGCCGCCGCCGAAGGTATAGCCATTGATCGCCGCCACCGTGGGCTTCTTCAACATGCGCACGCAGTCGCAGTAGTCGAGCCGATTGCGAAAATCCCAGGGCGTGGCGTAGCGGTCAAGCTCGGTAATGTCCGAGCCGGCGCAGAAGGCCTTGGGCCCCGCGCCGGTCAGGATCACCGCGCGCACCTGCGAGTCGGTGTTGCATTGCTCCACCGCTGCGATCAGCAGGTCGGCCATCTCGGGCGTCATCGCGTTCAGCTTCTCGGGACGATTGAGTTCGATGATGGCGACATGGCCATCGATACTGAGATTGACGAGTGCGCTCACGTCGAAATCCTTAGGTTGCGGTGTGTTTAGGGGCGCCGGCCAGGCTGGCCTGGAAGCGCTGCGTCAGGCCGCTCGCCAATGCGTGGGAGGATGCGCGGGCGGCGACGCCGTCACGCAGGAACTGCGAGGCCTGGGTCTGGAAGGCGATGTAGCCATCGTGCCTTGGCCGGATCGAGGCGGCTTCGAGCGTGCGGGCCGTGTTGGCATAGAAGTTGCCGCTTGCCGCATTCACGTTCGCATCGGCCCAACTGCCGCGATGGCTGGGCTGCCCTTCGTGCTGCGGGATGAAGCGGCTTTGGGTATCGGCCGCGAGCAACCACAACAGATGCGCGCGCAACTCCGGCCCCACGATGCAGCGCCGCGATATCGCAATGCCGGTGCCGCCGAGGATCGAGCCCGGCCTGCCCGCGTCGGCCTCGGGCGCGTCGCGGAACGTAAGCGGTTTCGCCACCGCGGAGGTGGCGTAGTTCACATAGCCATAGACGAGCGGGCACAGCGCGATGTCATCGCGCGAGCTCATGTGGCCAAGCAGGGCGATGGGGTTGTAAGCCAGGGCGTGCGCGGGGGTGAGCCGCGCCAATTCACTGAGCACATCGCACGCGTCGGCAAGCGTCGCATCGTCGTGCCAGGCGCCGTGCGGTCGCAGGTCGGTCTCGGGCGCGATGGCGGCCGCGATCGACAGCAGCGACAGGAATGGGTGCGGGCCGCCCCAACTGAGCGCGACCGCGCCGCTGCGTTGCGACAGCGTCAGCACCTCGCGCCAGGTGCGCGGCGCGGGGCCGTCGAGCCGATCGGCGCGCGTGGCCATGACCTGCGTGGCGGCGTCCAGCGGCAGCGCCCATTGGCGATCGGCCATGCGATAGCTGTCGTACGACAGCCCGATGCTATCCCGCGCTATCCGCGCCAGCTCGTCGGGCGCGAACACGGTGTCCAGCGCTTGCAGGCAATCGTGCGCCAGCGCCTCGCCCAGGTGGGGGTGATCCAGCACCACCAGGTCATAGCGGGCGCACAATTCGGCGATGGGCGCCGATTCGAAGCCTTCGAGCGACTGCGTGTCCCATTGCACAAGCGGCGTGTGCGCGGAGGCGGCGTGCAGGGCATTGAAGCCGCGCGGATGGTCCCAGGTCAGGCCACGGTAGGGCAGGGCGCGCTCGCTCATTCCGAGGCTCCGCGCAGCACCGCGCCCGAGGCCGCATGCGCGGCGATCTCGTCGGCGCTGAAGCCAAAATCGCGCAGCACTTCGTCGGTGTGTTGGCCGGTGAGCGGCGCGCCGCGCACCACCTGGCTTGGCGTCTTGGAAAAGCGGATCGGAAAGCCCGGTGTCTTGATCCGGCCTTCGGTCGGATGCTCGTACTCGACGAAGGTGCCGTTGTGCGCTATCTGCGGGTCTTCGACCAGATCGGCGTATCCATAGACGGGGCTGCACCAGATGCCGGCGGCATCGAGCTTGGCGAACCAGTCGGCCGTCGAGGCCTTGGCGAGCGTGTCGCGCACGAGCGCATAGATCTCGTCGCGCTTTTCCCAGCCGTCGCGTTCGCCGGCGTAGTCCGCCAGGCGCGGCTCTTCGGTCACGCGCGCCAGCACGTTCATGTCGGGCATGGCCAGCGCCAGATAGCCGTCGCTCGTTGCGAAGGTGCCATAGGGGGCGCGGATGTACACGTGGGCATGCGGCTCGGCACTGCGCACCTGCGGCTTGTGCCCCACGGTGTAGACCGAGAGTTCCTGCATCTGGATCGTGGTGATCGCATCCAGCATGTTGACCTCGACCTTCTGGCCTTCGCCGGTACGCTCGCGGTGCAGCAGTGCGGCCAGCACGCCTTCGAAGGCGCAATACGCGGTGACGGCGTCGACCACATACTGGCCCGCCGCGCGGGGCGCTTCGCCCGCACGGCCCGACGACAGCATCGCGCCCGACATCGCCTGCAACAGCAGGTCCTGGCCTGGGCGCGTGGCATAGGGGCCGTCTTCGCCGAAGCCCGACATCGATACATAGATAAGGCGCGGGTTCAGCGCCGACAGGGTCTCGTAGTCCACACCCAGACGGCCGGCGACACCCGGACGATAGTTCTGGATGAACACATCGGCCTGCGCCGCGAGCTTCTGGATGATCTCCTTGCCTCCGGCGCTTTTCAGATCGATTGCGAGCGAGCGCTTGTTGCGGTTCAACGAGAGAAAGGACACGTTGATCTTGTTGCCCGTGATGCCGCCGGCTGGCGCATGCCGCTGCCATTCGCCGGTGGGCGGCTCGATCTTGATCACGTCGGCGCCCAGGTCGCCCAGGCGCTGCGCCGCGAAAGGCCCCGCCATGGCGATGGAGCAGTCCAGAACCTTGTAGCCAGAAAGAATACTCATGCTTCTACCCTCTGCGTGCGCCGATGCGCCTCAATGCATGACCCAGCCGCCGTCAACTGCCAGCGTCTGTCCGGAAATGAAACCCGCCTCGTCCGAGGCAAGGAAAACGATGGCTGCGGCGATGTCGCCTGCGTGCCCCCGGCGCTTCACCGACTGGCGTTCGAGCACCATGCGGTTGTAGCCCTCGGGATCGGGATGGATCTTCTCGGCGTCGGTGGGAAACGCACCCGGCGAGATGGCGTTGACCGTGATGCCCCACTTGCCGAATTCACGGGCGAAGGCGCGCGTGGCGCCCACCATCGCGCCCTTGGATTGCACGTAGGGCAGCAGGTTTTCCCAGCCGCCGGACAGCGTGATCGACGAGATGTTGATCACTCGGCCCCATTGCTGCTCGCGCATGCCGGGCAGCGCTGCGCGGACGATCTGAATGGCCGCCTCGACGTTCACGCGGTGCACACGCGCCAGCTCTGCGTCGCTGTATTCCTCGAATGGGCGCGAAGGGTAGATCGCCGCGTTGTTGATGACCACATCGATCGGGCCCTCGGCGGTCAGTCGCTCAAGGTGCGATTGCAGCGCGCTGGCGTCAGCGAGGTCAGCCTGAAGGATGTGAAGCTGGCCGGAAAGCCGCGCCGGCACGGTGCTGCGCAAGCGATCGATATGCCCGGCGTGGTTGTCGAGCGCGATCACACGCGCGCCGGCTTCCAGCAGCGCAATCGTGGTGTCCACACCGAAGCCGCCCGCCGCGCCCGTGTAAAGCACGCGCCGGCCTTGCAATGAAAAGCGTGCGCTCATGTGCGCCCCGCGATGGGCGCAAAGCGCCCCGACAACGGCGGATAGTCGGCCTCGGGCTGCACCGCGATTGCGCGGATGCGTGCTTCGCATGCCGCAATATCGGCGGCCGAGCCCAGCACGCTGAACGTGGTGTCGTAGCAGCGCTCTTGCCCATGTTCCAGCCAGATCAGCTCGTTGCGCTCACGCGCCGCGCCCTGGCCCAGCACATGGTTGGTCGAGGGCTCGATGCCCATCGCGTACTGGCCCGATTGCAGGTTCTGCCATTGATACTGGCAAGGGAATTGATGCTTGAAGGTGCTGACCTGCATGCCCAGGGCCAGCTTATCGTTGACCAGGGCCACCGGGACGCTGCCGTCGTCGGCGGCGGCCATCTCGTGCTGCCACACCTGCTCATGAAAACCCAGTTGCGGCGCCGGCATGCGGCGGTAGCCGACGCCCTGCTCGCGGTAGGTTTGCTCGTGCGCCGCCCACACCACATCGCGGATCGGCGCCAGATAGCGCGAGTCGGCGTCCAGCACCGGATAACCCAGATTGATGTGATAGCAGAGCATGTGCGGCGTGCGGTAGAAGCCGCGATTGACCACGCGATCCGACAGTTTGATGTCGTTGGTGCCCACCTCGATCTCGATGCGGCGGTGCAGCTCCAGGTGCTCGCCGAACACGGTGCCCTGGCTGACGACGCCCTCCGCCCACAGCACGCAGCGGTCGCCGTCCCAGCGTTCGCCGTAGCCGGTCAGGCGTGCCGGAATGGTGCCGACGCGGCCATGGATGGATTGCCTGGCGGTCTTGCGCGGGCCGTACACATAGTTGTCGGCCGGTGCGTCGTACATGAACAGGATGTGGTCCAGTCCGCAGGTGATCATGAGGCCCGAGAACGAGCGCATCCAGCCCAGCCCGCCTTCGCCTTCGTAGTCGTGCAGGCCGGGATGGCGAAAGCCCGAAGGCGACTGCCATCCCATGGCGAAGCTGCGATACTCGCAATCGGCGATGTCCATCGCGCGATCCACCAGCACCGTAAAGCGCAGGCCCGTGCCGCTGCGGAATTCCAGCATGCGGATACCGCGCTCCAGCCCGTCGTCCAGCGTCATCAGGCGTACGCCGGCAAACTGCGCAAGCTGCCCGGTGCGCGCCTCCACGTCGCGGCGCGTCATCCAGGTTCCGTAAATGTCAGGCATGAGTTCTCCCTGGCGAAGGCGCGGGTGCGCGTTTGCCGGTGTCGGTGTTCAGAATCGTGTTCGCTGGCGCGCCGCGGGCTTTATGGCATGGTGCCTCGCGGCGCGCCGCTGTTGCGGCAGGCGGCCTACAGGCCGTTCGCGCGCAGCCGCTCGTCCAGGAAGCGCTTGGCGCGCGGCACGTCGTCTTCGGTCAGGTGTTCGATGATGATGGGAATGTTGGGGTGCTTCTTCGCCAGGCGTTGCAGGTAGAGGTCGTAGTTGAGCGCGCCCAGGCCCGGGGCCGGCAACTCGATCTCGCCCACGCCACGGAAGGTATGGCTCTCGGCCGCGCCCTCGTCACCGATGTCGCTGTGCTTTTCCGACTTGTCATCGCCCGAACGCTTCACGTCCTTGGCATGTGCGATGCAGATCTTGTCGGAGAGCGCGTCGAACACCTGATTGAGCGTGCGGTCCATCTGGTCGATGTTGTGCGCTTCGAAGTAGTTCGTCGGATCCATCAAGAGGCCAAGGCCAGGGTGATCCACCTCGGCGAACATGCGCAGCGTTTCCTCGACGGAGCCCACCACGTTGTTCACGTAGGTCTCAAGCAGGAACACCGCGCCATGGTCATAGGCATGTTGCGACAGCTCCGCGATCACCGCGCGGCACTGGTCCCAGCCTTCCTCGGTCTTGTTCCTGGGGTGATGCACCCAGTCGCTGTCGGTGGCGAACGTGCCGGTTTCCGAGATCACGTAAGGCGAACCCAATTGGCGCGCGTGCGTCAGGATCTCTTTGAGATAGCCGTTGCGGCGCTGACGCTCCGCCGGGTCGGGATGAACGATATTGGTATAGGCCGAGATGCAGGACACGGGCAGGTTGTAGTTGCGGAAGGTGTCGCGGATCTGCGTGCATTTCTGCGCGGTCAGCTGTCCCGGGCCGAGCTCCATGTCCTTGAAGTGCAGGTCCAGCTGCACGGTGTTGAAGCCGTGCGAGCGGATCACCTTGGCGGTGCGTTCCAGCTCATAGGGAAAGTAGCCCGAGAAGATTCCGGTCTGGATCATGATGCTTGTCTCCGTCTGTTTTTTCTGTCTGGTTATTCAACAGCCGGCAGCCGTACTGTGCGGCTTTCGGCGATGGACGTATACGCGGCCTCGACCAGCGCCATGGTGCGTACGTTGTCGGACACGCTCAACGCAGGCTCGGTGCCGCTGGCCAGCGCGTACTGCAACTGCTCCATCACGCCGATGAAGGCATGCGGAAACCACATCGTGTCCCACGTGGGCGTGATCCAGCGCCCGTCGGTATGGCCCTGGGCCGCGCGCGAGGCGTAGCTCAGGGTCGACGGCTCGCCGGTGGGCCAGCCGATGGTGCCGCGCGCGACGCCCTCGGTGCCTTCCACGCGCCAGCGGATGTGCTGGTCGTCGGGGTATCCCTCGGCCCGCGGGCCCGACCACACATCTTCGAGCGACAACGCCAGCAGGCCGTTGCCAAAGCGCAGCGTGGTGCTTACCAGCCCGTCCTGATGCGCGAACTCGGTGCGCGGATCGGGGCGGGTGATGCTGGTGATCTCGGTGGGCTCGCCAAACAGATAACGCAGGGCATCGAGGTGATGCACGCTCATGTTCGAGAGCGTCAGCCGGTCATAGCCGCGCAAAAAATCCTGCCAGTGCGGGATCGCGTGCATGTCGATCTGCGCGAACACCGGCGTGCCCAGCACGCCCTGGTCGAGCAACTGCTTGAGCGCGCGCATCGATTGGTCGTAGCGCATGTTCTGATTGACCGACAGGATCTTGCCAGCGGCCCGCGCCTCGTCGCGCAAGGCGCGGGCTTCGTCCAGCGATAGGGCAAGGGGCTTTTGCGCCAGCACGCCGCGCACGTGCGGGGCGCGCAATGCGGCGCGAATCAACGCGGGCTGCTGGTCGGGCGGATACGCGATGTCGACGATCTCGATCTGCGGATCGGCGATCAGGGCCAGGGGATTGTCATGCACTAGCGGGATGCCGTAGCGTTCGGCGACCTTGGCCGCTTTGCTGCGGGTGCGCGACGCGATTGCCGCCACGGTGAAGCCCGCCTGCTGGTAGGCCGCCAGATGGCACTCGGCCATGATCATGCCGGCGCCGATGCAGCCGATGCGAAAACGCCGTTCCCGAACGGGCGGGTCGGGCACCAGGGTAGGGTGCGACATGTGCTCCTCCTGCCGGCCTGGTATGCCTTGTCGACTGCCTGGCATCCTGCCGTGCGGTGTTTGATGTTATTGAGCCGCGATATTCACATCAAAACAATCAGGGGTAAAGACAGATGCCGCCTATAGGGCAGCAACGTTACTTTTTTGATCACGAATGATTGCAAATGATGGTTTATGATGGCCCCGCTACCATCGTCCTGATGGTTTCTTAAGAGCCTAGTCCCCCAATGCGCCCCACCATTTCCCTCATTGCCCGTGAAGCCGGCATGTCCACCGCCACCGTGGACCGGGTGCTGAACGACCGCGACGGCGTGCGCGGCAAGACGCGCGACCGCGTGCTGGCCATCGCCAATCGCCTGGGCTACTTCGTCCAGGGCGCTGATGCGGCCAGCCAGGAAGTGCGGGTCGATTTCGTTTTGCCGGCCGGCACCAACAGCTTCATGACCGCGTTGGGCCAGCACCTGCTTGAAGAAGCCGCCACCCGCCCCGATGTGCGGGCCCGCCTGCATCTGATCGAGGGATTCGACGCCAATAAGCTCGCGCAAAAGCTCTACGAACTGCGCGACCAGACGCAGGCCGTTGGTCTCGTCGGGCTGGACCATCCCCAAGTGCGCGACGCCATCATGGCGCTGCGCGACAGCGGCGTGCATGTGAGCACCCTCGTGTCGGACATTCCGATCTCGGCGCGCCTGGGTTACGTGGGCATCGACAACCGCGCCGCAGGCCGCCTGGCCGCGCTGTTGCTGGGCCGGTTCCTGCCACAGCACACAGAGCGCAAGGTCGCGGTGTTCGTCGGGTCACTGGCGTATCGCGGCCACGAAGAGCGAGAAATGGGCTTTCGCTCGCTGCTGAGTGAAGAGTTTCCGCACCTGCGCATCGCACACATTCTTGAGATCGGCGACGACCGCGACCGCGCCTTTGCCGTCACGCAGGATCTGCTGCGCAAAGAGCCGCCGCACGCCATCTACAACATCGGCGCCGGCAATCAAGGCATCGCGCGGGCGCTGAAAGAGGCGCGCCTTGCCGAGGCGTGGCCAAGCGAGCCGCGCGCAAGCAAGACAGCCTCTGCCCATCGCATTGTCTTCGTGGGCCACGACCTCACCGAAGCCACGCGCCGCCTGCTGCTCGATCGCACCATGGACGCCGTGATCGACCAGAACCCGCGCGTCGAAGCGCGCGAGATCGTCAAGCTGCTGGTGGCGGCCGTAAAGGGCGCGCCCGAACCCAGCTACCTGCCGCGGCTTCAGGTCATCTTCCGGGAGAACATTCCGGAGCCGTGATGGGTTGGGGGCGGTGTTCAGGGCTCAGGGCCGGTCGGGCGACTTCCTGGTGTCCGTACTCGCTGCGTCCAGGGGCGCTGAGATCAATCCAGGGGGACAGCCAAGCCAGACCAAGCCCGGCCTGCTTGGCTTCAGGCCGCCTGGTTACTGGCTGCTGGCGGGTTGTTCCTGGAACGCCCGCGTTTGACGATCCAGGCTTTCCTTCCATTGTTCGCCCGGCTGAAACGCAAGTACCGCCGCGTCGCGCCCCGACGCGGCCAGGAAGGCGGGGTCTTGCAGTGTGTCTTGAAGTGCCTGCTCCAGCTTTCCCCGGATCGACTCGGGCAGATTCGCCGGCCCGCCCATGCCGCGCTCTGACGAATATCGCAACGCAATGCCGGCCTCTGCGGCCGTGGGGATGGTTCCGTTGTGACGCTTGTCGCTGGTGATGGCGATGGCCGCGAAGGGACCGTTCGGATCGGTCAGTTCCGGCACTTCACTGACCGTGATCAGGCCGTAGTCGATGTGATTGCCGAGCATGCCCAAGCGGATGTCGCCGCCGCCCTTGAACGGAATGCTGTTGCCGCGTACGCCCTGACTGTGCTCAAGGTCCATCAGCGCGAGGTGTCCCGTCGTGCCGTCGCCGCTGTGCCCGAAGGACAGCGATTCGGACGATTGCCTGAGCTTTTGCACCAAGCCCGGCAGATCGTCTGGCGCGCTTGATCCGCGCCGCTTGATGAACAACAGCGGATCGTCGACCAGGCGGGCGATCAGGCGGATATCTTCGGGCTTGTACTTCGCGCCCTTGCGCAGGGGCAGATACACGAAGCCCGGAGCGTTGATCATGCCCAACGTGTAGCCGTCCGGCTTTGCCGCTGCGACGTAACGCACGGCGATCTCGCCGCCTGCGCCGGGCTTGTTGATGACGATGATCCGCGCATTGGCGCCAAGACGCTTCTCCAAGTGCTGCGCCACCAACCGGGCCATGACGTCCGTGCCCCCGCCAGGCGCAAACCCTACGACGAGCTCGATCGGGCGATCATCCGGCCAGGCGGCGCAGGCCGCGTTGGCAACCAACGCCAGCGTTCCGGCCGCGAAAATCCGTTTCAAGGTAAGTGCTTTCATGCTGTCTCCCCAAGCGGCTGCTGTGAGCCGTTATTCCCTAGTTGACCTGAATGCCTGCCGACAGGATGAGCTTGCGATACCGGTCCAATTCCTGCGCCCAGAACGCAGTGAAGGCAGCCGGCGTGCTCTGCCGCAATTCCGCGCCCATCGCGATCAACCGTTGTGAATAGTCGGGATCCGACATCACGGCGTTCAGCGCGCCGCTCAGTTTGTCCACGATGGGGGCGGGCGTGCCGGCTGGCGCCGCCAGGCCGAACCACGTTGTCAGCTGCATCCCCGCCATGCCCAGCTCCTCGAACGTCGGCACGTCGGGGATGGCCTTGAGCCGCGTATCCGATGCGACGGCCAATGCGCGCACGCGCCCGCTCTGGATGTGGCCAATTGCGCCGTTGTCGAACATGAAGTCGAGCCGCCCGCCCATCAGGTCGGTCAGCGCGGGGTTGTTGCCCTTGTAGGGAACGTGAGTGACCTTGATTCCGTTGATCGAACTGAAAAGTTCGCCGGACAGGTGCCCGGAATTACCTGTGCCGCCGGAGCCATACGACAGCGTGCCGGGCTGCTTGCGCGCAGCAGCCACGACGTCGGCGGGACGTTTGAAGGGGGACTCGGCGGAAACGATCAGTACGCTGGGCACCAGCGCGACCTCACCGATGGGTGTGAAATCCTTGATGGGGTCGAAATGAACCTTGGCGTAGAGATTGGGCGCCGACACGTTCGCCGAACTGCTGGCGAGCAGCAGGGTGTAGCCGTCTGGCGCGGCGCGCGCGAACTGCGTGGTCGCGATCGTGCCGGATGCACCGGCCAGGTTTTCCACGACAACCGTCGCGTTCAGGCGTTTGCCCAAGGCATTGCCCAACGATCGGCCGATAGTGTCCGCCGAGCCGCCTGCGGGCCATGGCACGATAAGTCGTATCGGCTTGTCCGGGTACGGTGCGGCAGCCAGTGCCATGGCGCTGAACGCGGATGCCAGGGCGCCGCACGCCCAACGCCTGATGGGAAAGCGCATGTTTGTCTCCTTGGTGGATCCTCCCTCTTGCTCATTGGCGTATCGGGGAGGTGTAGGCAAGAGCCACGATCAATCTGTACGAGCCTTGGCGGACTCCTTGGGAAGGTGCGCAAGGACGAGGGACAGCAGCACGTCCTGCGAATGATTGAAGAAATGGTCGGCACCCGGGACCACGATGATGGGATGCGAGGTGGGACGCGCCCAGTCCAGCAATGGGGGCAAGGGCGCCTGCGCGTCCATTTCTCCATGAATCAACACGACATCGGCAGGCAGGGGCGGCGTGTTGTAGACGCGGTCCCCTTCGACCGTGCCGACCGGCAGGCCGGCAAGAATGGCGACGGTGGGCGCCACGCCGCTGTCGGCCAGCACGCGGATCGCGCGGGCAAGCACATAGGCGCCAAAAGAAAAGCCGATCAATGCCAATGGCGCCCGCCCGGATTCGTGGCGCACCGCCTCTACCACGGTCAGGATGTCCAGGGTCTCGCCCACGCCGTGGTCGTAGATGCCGGCGCTATTTCCGACGCCCCGAAAGCTGGGGCGCAGGACGAGCCATCCTGCATCGCGCAGGCCGTGAGCGAGCTTGTGCGGAATCTTGTGGCGGGGGCTGCCGCCCAGCAGGGGTTGGGGGTGCGTGACGATCGCCATGCCCACAGGCGGTGCGACGGGGCGGTCGATAAGCACTTCGAGCGCACCGGCGGGGCCGGGCATCAACCGTGATTCCGTTTTACCGGTGGACGGCTGGTCCAGGTCGATGAGAGGAGGCATGTTGACCACATAACGCAATCGGGATGCCCCAGATTAATCCGTTATGAAAATGCTGAATAAATAGAATTTCGTGATGGATATGATCACACCGGGAGATGGCGCAGCGGCGGGCTATTTGGCGAGCCATCGCGCTGAAGGCCAGCGATCCTGCCGGACCGCGTCGCGTGCGCACTGGAGCAGTTCGTTCATGACGCAGTGCACAGAATTTGCCACTGCGCGCGTCGCGGGTTGCGCCAGCACGATGCGACGCACCAGAAGCGGGTCGACGACCGGAGCCGCCGCCAGGATTCCCCGATCCACATCGTCGGCCACTGCAATCGAGGGCAGGATGGTGTAGCCATGGCCGTCCAGCACCAGACGCTTCTGCACGCTCATCGCGTTGGTCTCAGCCACGATATGTAGATCCGTTTCCTGCGCGCGCGCGGCTTGCTCGACAAGCGAGCGCAGACCATGCGGCGCGCTCGGCAGCACCAGCGGACGCCCGATGATGTCGGCCATGCGCACGGGTTTGCGCTTGTCCAGCCCGCTTGTCGGCGGGCCCACGAACCACAGGCTTTCTTCCAGCAACGGCCGGAACTTCAAGGCTGGGTTCGGCTTGGAGTCGTAGAGCAGCGCAAAGTCCACGTCGCCGGTTTCCAGCCAGGATTGCAGGTGCCCGGCGTAGCCGGCCGTCAATCGCAGGCGAATGCCCGGGTAGTGGGCCGTCACCGCACTGAGCAACGCACTGGACAGCATGTCCGCAGTGCTGGGCAACAGGCCGACGGTGACGATGCCTCCCACGGTCCCGCTGGACGGCCGGATCTCGGCCCGCGCCCGATCCAGCTCGTTCAAGGCGCGGCGGGCGTAGTCCTCAAGCGTCTTGCCGGCATCCGTCAGCTCCATCCCAAGGCGGCCGCGAGTGAAAAGCGGCGCACCGATGTCATCTTCCAGCAGCTTTAACTGGCGCGAGACCGCTGGCTGCACGATGTTCAGCAGACGCGCGGCGCTGGTCACGCTGCCAGTCTCCGCCACGGTCACGAACGCCTTCAATTGCTTCAGATCCATCCCTGCCTCCGGGGTATGCAGATGGGTGATGAGATCCATCAACAAATTCTATTTAGTTTGCGATTCTATAGCGATATAAGATGGATCGAACGACTCAGCCCCTGGGAACAGAACCATGACTTCGACCACTACCGAGGCGCCGGCTTGGCAGCAAGCCGTGTTTGACGCCTTGAAATCCGGCGGCATCCGCCAGATTGCCTATGTGCCGGACGCCGGCCATGCCTATGCCATTCGGCAGGCGCAGCTGGACCCGGACATCAACGACGTCGTTCTGACGACGGAAGAGGAGGGCGTGGCGGTGGTCAGCGGTGCGTGGCTTGGCGGCCAGCGCGCCGCGCTGCTGATGCAAAGCAGCGGCGTCGGCAATTGCGTGAACATGTTTTCGTTGCTGCGCAGCTGCAACTTTCCCTTCCTGACGCTGGTGACCATGCGCGGAGAGTACGCCGAGTTCAATCCGTGGCAGGGCCCGATGGGCAAGACGACCCAGCAGGCGCTGGAACTGATGGGCATCACGGTACTTAGGGCTTCGAATCCCGAGGAGGTCGGCGAGATCGTCAGCGCCGCGCTCGATTCCGCCTTTCTGGCGGGCGAACAGGTGGCCGTACTGCTATCGCAGACCTTGATCGGACGCAAGAAATGGGAGCGCAACTGATGTCGACCAACATGAACTCATCCGGCGCCGCCGAGCGCCGCGCCTTCGTGTCGCAACTGATCGCCGCTGCTCCTGACGCGTTGGTCATTTCCGGCCTGGGGTCGCCGTCCTATGACGTCTTTGCCGCCGGCGACCGGGACCACAACTTCTATCTCTGGGGCGCCATGGGCGGCGCCGCGGCAATGGGACTTGGGCTGGCGCTGGCGCAGCCCGAGCGCTCGGTCGTCGTGATAACGGGGGATGGCGAACAATTGATGGGTGTCGGCACGCTGGGCACGATCGGCGCCAAACAACCAAAGAACCTGACGATCGTCGTGCTGGACAACGGCCACTTCGGCGAAACCGGGATGCAGCGCAGCCACACCAGCCTGGGCACCGACCTGGTCGCGGTGGCCCGAGGATTCGGCATCAAGGACGCCTTCAGCATCCGCGAAACGGATCAGGCGAGCGAGGTCGTGGAACGGGTGAAGGCCCGGCGCAGCGTAGCGTTCGTGCAGGTGTTCATCCGGCCCGACGAGCCGCCGCGCGCGCTTCCTCCGCGCGATGGCGTCCACGTCAAGAACCGGTTTCGGGCCGCCTTGGACTTGCCCACATTCTGAGCGGATGCGGCCACGCAGGCCGGCCCAGTCACCACGCTGCCGCAGGGGCCGGCATGCGGCAATGATGCAGCCGCATCTTCGTCCAATTTCTAGTCCATCCGCACTCCGGCCTGCTTGGCCAGCTTGCCCCATTTCTGGCTCTCGTTTCGAATGAAGATGGCGAACTCCTGGGGTGTGCCTCCCATCGGATCGGCGCCTTGCCCTTTGATGAACGCGTCGACCTCGGGGGCGCGCAACACGCGGTTCAGCGCGGCGTTGATCTTCTCCACCACGTCTTTGGGCAATTGTGCGGGTCCCATGATGCCGTACCAGGTCCCGCTGATCACATCTGGCAGGCCTTCCTCGTTCGTCGTGGGCACCTGAGGCAGAGTGGCGATGCGATTGGAAGAAGTGACCGCCAGCGCGCGTAGCCGGTTGTCGGCAATGAAGGCGGACACGGCGGGCGCGTCCGCGACCATCATGTCGACGGTGCCGCCGATGACGTCGGCAATGGCGGGCGCGGCGCCACGATAGGGGATATGCGTGATGGACACGCCCGCGGAACGCTTCAGCAATTCCGCGCCGAGTTGCGTGGTGGTTCCATTGCCCGCCGACGCAAAGTTCAACGTATCCGGCTTGGCCTTGGCTGCCGCCAACAGGCTGGAGAGCGAGGTGTAGGGGCTTTTGGCGGCCACCACCACGACCTGCGGCGTGTTCACCGCCAGACCGACGGCGACGAGATCCCGGTCCGGGTTGTAATTGACGTTCTTTGTGATGGCGGGAATGATCACCAGGGCGCCGGTCGATGAAAAAAGGATGGTGTGACCATCCGAGGCCTTGGCCACTTCGGCCGCACCTAGCGTGCCGCCCGCGCCGGCGCGATTCTCCACGATCACCGTCTGTCCCAGCTCGGGGCCCAGGCGCGCCGAGATAAAACGGGCTAGCGCGTCGGCGGGTCCTCCCGGCGCGAACGGGACGATCAGACGAATCGGTTGTCTTGGCCACGATACCTGTTGGGCTTGAACAGCCGAAGAAAGCGGCAGCCCGCCGCAGACGATCAAACTGGCCAATAGGGCCGAGACTGCGCGGCGCCGAGCCGGACTCTGGGGAATTGTCATGATGTCTCCTGTTATTGATTTGTTGTGGCCGCCGTGACGCTGGCAGCCCGGTCCTTGCTGATTCAGCTTTCGGGTGGCATGCGCGTGCGCGCCAGCTCCGCCAGGATCTCGGGAAGTCTCTGCCGCGCGCTGAGGCGGACATCCTCGTACAGACTGTTGCCGTGGGCGTCGATTCCCACCGTGGCGGGCCCCAGGCCTTCGACGCGCAGGCGCACGATGCGGTAGTGGGTCAACATGTCGGGCCATCCGACTTCGACGACTTCCTTCACGGCCAAGGTGAGCGGCGTGCAGCCTCCGCCGAGGAATGACAGATATACGCCGCCCGTAAGCCGCAGCGCCTGGACGCTCGCCGAATCCAGGCCGCCCTTGCCGCCGACGGCGTGCAGGCCTAATTCCCGGATCAGCGTGGGCATGTAGGGGTTGAAGCGCGTGCTGGTCGTCGGGTTGATGTAGCGCACGTCGAAATGGTCGCCGCGTTGTTCGCTGTAACTGCCGATATGGAACAGGCTTTGATCCCGCATCGCCAGCGGCAGCGGTTCATGCCCCTCCAGCGCGCGCAGTAGTCGCTGGTGCGTGGGCAGTCCAGCCGTCACCAGGATTTCTCCGTCGAGTACCACCAGGTCGCCCACGCGCAGCTTGCGCGCGGCCTCGGCGGAAAGCGGGAAGCGCATTCGGTGCAGGGATGGCGTCATTCGATCACCTCAACGCGGCCATCGTTATGCAGGCGAGCCCGCGTGCGTCGGTTGATCCAGCAGTTGAACGCGACCGCTACAGGGATGAATCCGTGCCCCGCAGCGTAGTTGACGTGCACGGCGTAGGCGGTGCTTGTTCCGCCCGTGCCCATGGGGCCAAACCCGGTCTGGTTTACCGCGGCTGCCAGCCGGCGCTCCATATCTGCCACGAATGGCTCGGGATGAACCTCGCCGATGGGACGCAGCGTGGCTTCCTTGGCCATTTTGGCGGCGTAGTCAAAGGTTCCGCCAATTCCCACGCCAACGACCACGGGCGGGCAGGGCTGGGTGCCGGCTTCCATCACGGCCTCCATGATGAAAGCTTCGATGGTCGCCAGGTCGGGGAAACTGAATATCTTTAGCGCTGCCCACCGCCCTGAACCCAGTGCCTTGGGACTGCAGGTGATGTCCAGGCAATCGCTGCCA
The DNA here is from genome assembly GCF_001571245.1 of Achromobacter piechaudii NBRC 102461. GTDB lineage: Bacteria > Pseudomonadota > Gammaproteobacteria > Burkholderiales > Burkholderiaceae_B > Achromobacter > Achromobacter piechaudii. The sequence goes on from NZ_BCTK01000013.1 coordinate 184,962, forward strand.
TCGACCATGTCGAACGTAATGATGGGCATGCCGGGGCCGGTGTGGCCGCGTTGCAGGGTCAGCGGATGCGTGACATGGGGAAGCAGCGGCGGGTTGATGGTGTCCACCAGCGCTTCATAGCCGTCGACGATCGCCCGGCGCAGATCACCGTCCAGCTTGGCCTGCGTACCCACGCGCACGAAGTAGACGGGTATCCCTGCGTCGGAGCAGACGAAATGATTGGATTGCCTGGCTGCATCGGCGCTTTGCAGCATGATCCGCAGCGTGTGCCGGGCGGTTTGATTTGATTCGCGCTGTTCAGCTTGCGCAAGCGCCTGGCGAGTGTCAGCAGGGATGCCGCGCAGCGATCGGTCGAACAGCTCGGCGCACACGGAGGCGATCAGTTCAGCGGAGATTGCCATGGGGCGTCTCCGTATTCGATGGCGCAACCAGGGACCGGGCTCGGAGCGCCGCCAACGCATGAACCGTGCGGCAGTGAGGCATGTTCACGTCCGTTCGCACGGCCAGCTCGATCGCCGCGCCCAGGATGGCAGCCAGCTCGATTGGACGTCCTGCCTCGGCGTCCTGAAGCATGGACGTTTTCACGTGGCCAAGGCGCCGCGTCGTTGCGATACGTTCCGCGGGCGACACCGCTGGTGCGATACCCAGGGACTGACCAAGCGCCAGCAACTCGCTCATCATTTCCGTGAACACGCCATGTACGCCTGGATCGTCGATCATGACGTCGGTAGCGCAATGGGTCAGTACGCTTACGGGGTTGAAGCATGCGTTGCCCAGCAGTTTGTTCCAGACTTCTGTGCGGATGTCTCCTGTCGTATGGGCGTCCAGCCCGCAATGGCGTAGCAGCTTCACCCATTGCGACAGCCGTTCTTCGTCGGAATCTGACACGACATTGCCGAAAACCAGCCGCGAGCCCGCGCCGTGCCGGGCGAGGCCGGGCTCGGGGCAGGAACAGGACGGGTACACGACCGCGCCGATGATCCGCTCTGGCCGAATCGCGTTGCCGAGTTCGCCATGCGGGTCCGTGCTGGTCAGCGGCTCTGCCAGCGAAGTTTGGCCCGCACCGAACCACCACGGAAGACCATTTATCGCTGGCACGACGATCGTCTCCGGGCCGACCACGCGCGCCAGCAGAGGAGCGAGCGACGGCAGGGAATGGGATTTGACTGCCAGCAGGACGACGTCCGGTATCCATGGGTCGTCCTGCCCGAAGCCGCTAACGACGTCGGTGTCGAAGGCGGGAACGCTTTCGACAATCCGCCGCCCGTCTATATCGAGTCGCCAGCCGTGCTTCCTGATGGCGGCCAGCGTCTGACCTCGTGCAATGACGCGGACATCGACACCAGAATGCGCCAGTTGGACACCAAGAAAGCCGCCGATGGCGCCCGCGCCGATGACGCAGACCCGCGATAAGGGGTTGGGTCGGAGATCAACAGAACTCTTTTCCATGCTTTGATCCTTCGGGAAAGTACTGAATTGAATCCGTTGCTCCGCCGCGGGATAAATGAATTCTTCGGCTAGACTCATAAGTTCCACTTATAAATATCGCGCCATGCATGTCACTTTGCGTCAGTTGCGGGTCTTGCTCGCGGTAGCCGAGACCGGCAGTTTCAGCGCGGCGGCGCGAGCAGTGGGCTTGTCCCAGCCAGCGGTCAGCCAGAGCATCCGGGCCGTGGAGCAGGCGCTCGGGGTCTCGTTGCTGCAACGAAGCACCCGCCACGTCGTTCTGACTCAAGCAGGCGAACAACTGGTCGCACCATTGCGCGACGCGCTGAGGGCGCTTGAGGACGTCCTGACAAAAACACAGCAGGCTGGCGAGCGCCTGAAACGCGTAGTGCAGGTGGCTGCCACCCCATCCCTGTCCGGCAGTCTGTTGCCACGGTGCCTGGCCGATGTCTCGCAGCAGCTCCCCGGCGTTGCCGTGCAACTCAAAGAGCAGGCCCAGGAAGCAGCGCTCGAATCCGTCAGGCAAGGGACGGTCGATTTCGCGCTGGCAGTGGGTGATTCCGGGCCTTGCGAATTGCAGCGCACCTCGCTATTCAAGGATCGCTTCGTGCTGGTGTGCCGGGGCGATCATCCGTTTGCCCGCCGTGACAGAGTCTCGATTGGGCATCTTGGCCTGGAGCGCCTGATCGTGCTCGACGCGGCAAACGGCGGACGTCAGGGGCTGGACCGTGTGCTGCTTGCGCACGGTGTCTCGGTCGACGTATTGCAGGAGGTCGCGTCGGCCTCGACCGCATTCGAAATGGTGAAGGAGCGGTTGGGCGTGGCGCTGCTTCCGGCCAGTTGTGTGCCGACGTTCTCAATGAAGCAGGTGCGCTCGGTCGGCCTGGAGCCTGACGTTCTGCGCGATGTGTCACTCTTCAGCCGCCGGCACGAGACCTTGTCTGCGGATGCGCGCGCGGTACACGACATCATTCTTGCGCGGGCGCAGGGCGGAACCCGAGGGGTGTCGCGGCCGCTCACTGTCCTCGTTCCGTTTCCCAAGCGAGGGCCGGTTGATAGTTACGGCAGAGCGTTCGCGAAGTTGCTGGGCGCACGCTTGGGCAAGGATGTGGTCGTGACGAATACTGTCGGCTTGGGCGGTGCGCAAGGCGTGCACGCCGTCACGCGTTCACGGGCGGACGGCTATACCATTGGCATCGCCGGCAACGGTGCGACCTTATTTACGCCGGCCAATGGTCGGCAACCGTTGTTCGATGTCTTCCAGGACCTGACGTTTCTCAGTGGTTTGGTGCGTGTGGCGTCAGTGCTGGTGGTGGGCGCTCATACCGCCGCCCGAGATTTGGCGCAGTTGCGTGCCCTGGCACGGCTGCATCCCGGGCGTTTCGTTATCGGGGCTGCGGGCACAGGTTCGAGCCGCATGCTCGCGGAAATGCTGGAGCGCCAGACCGGCATCAAGCTGACCCATAAATCCTATGACGGACTGGCACCCGCGCTGGACGACCTCGCCAAAGGCAAACTTGACATGGTCTTCGGGGAGCCGGTCGGCGTGCTTACGCTGGTGCGAGCCGGAAAGGCATTTGCGCTGCTCACGACCGGCGATGAGCGTTGCTCGTTGTTGAGCGACGTGCCGAGCGCGGTTGAGGTCGGCTTGCCGGATCTTGCGACTGACGGGGGCTACTGCCTGGTTGCGCCGCCATCATTGCCCGCCAGCGTCCTTGAGCGGCTGTCAGGCGCAATTGCGGAAGTGCTCCAGTCCGACGAGCTGAATCAGACTTTCGCTTCGCTGGGAGTACGGCCCGACTTCCGAAGCGGGCCGTATTACGAGAATTTCGTCAGGGCAGAGCAGTCCCGCTGGCAAGCATTTCTTGAGAGAGATTGATCGTGGGCGTTTTGGATCAGCGGGGGCGGGCTCGTATGGACGAGGGTAGCCAGCGAATCGCGATTGCGGCATCATCGCGGCGACGGATTTTCACTGTTTAGGATGTCTGCCATGAAATATGAAGGAAGCTGCCATTGCGGCCAGATCCGGTTTGAAGCCGAGGGGGAGATCGGCCAGGCCATGTCGTGCAATTGTTCGATCTGTCAGCGCAAGGGCGCGCTGATGTGGTTCGTGCAGCCTGAGGCAATGCACCTGCTGACGTCGGAATCGGACATGAGCTCTTATGTGTTCAACAAGCATCTGATCAAGCACCGGTTTTGTCCGGCCTGCGGCATGCATCCCTATGCGGAAGGCACCGCGCCGTCGGGGCAGGCTATGGTGGCGATCAACCTGCGCTGCATTGAAGGAATCGACCTGGACGCGCTCCCGGTCAAGCATTTCGACGGCCGCGCGCTTTAAGCCTCGGACAGCGATTCCTTTGGCTGGAGGGGCGTTGTCGCGAAGTATCGGCCGTCACTCCGACCACCCCGCGCCGAGCGCCTTGTACAAGGCAATGCCCCCTTGCAACTGCGCAAGTTGGCTCAGGGCCAGTGCATCGCGCGCCTGGATCAGGCTGCGTTGAGCCACCAGCACCGGCAGATAGGCGCTCAACCCACGCGCGTAGAGTTGGGTGGCCTGTTGCAGGGCTTGTTGGCTGTCGGCCACGGCCTTCTGCAACGCGGCTTGTCGTCGGCGCTGGCTGGTCCATGCGGTCAAGGCGTTTTCCACGTCGCGCAGCGCCAGACGCACGTCCCGCTCGTAGACGCGCAGTACGGCGTCGGCGTTGGCCTGTGCCGCAGCCACGCCTGCGCGCGCGCGATCGGCGTCGTAGAGGGACTGGTTGCCCTGCACGGCCGCCGACCATGCCAGGCTGGCGCCCGAGAACAGGTCGTGGATGACGCTGGCGGTGGTGCCCAGCCCCAAGGGAATACGGAATGTGGGAAAAAGTGCGGCCTGCGCCACGCCGATTTGCGCGGTGGCGCTGGCCAGGCGTCGTTCGTCCGCGCGCAGGTCGGGGCGTTGGCGAATGACGTCCGACGGCAGTGACAGCGGCAAGTCGGCTGGCATGGGCAAAGCCGGCGTGGAAGTTGCGAGGTCAGCATGCCAGTCTCCGGGGAACCCGCCCGCCAGCACTCCGATGGAATGGCTGAAACGGGCGACGTCCGCGTCCAGCAAGGGCGGCTGCGCCTCGGCAGTTTCGCGCTCGGCGCGTGCCAGGGTGACGTCGGCCAGCGTGCCCAGCCCACTGCGATGCGCTTGTTCGGCCAAGCGTTCGGCTTCGGCCAGCGTACGAATGCTGTCTTGTGCGATGGCCAGGCGCAGTTGCGCGGCACGCAGCCCGGCGTAATCGGCCACCAGTTCGGCCACGAGGCTCACTTGCAGCGCACGATGGTCCTCGGCCAAGGCCTCGATACCCGCATCGGCGGCCTCGACCGCGCGGCGTGTGCCGCCGAACAGGTCCAGCTCCCAACTCGCATCCAACCCCAGGTGCCAGGTTCGCGCCTGTCCGCCCGGCTGCGAGCTGAGTGCCTTGCTGCCGCGTGCAGCCTCGCCGCCGGCTCCGACCGAGACCTCGGGCAAGGCGGACGAGGCGATTTGCACGCGTTCGGCGCGGGCCTGGCGCAGGCGTGCCAAGGCGATGTCCAGATCCTGATTGTGCGCCAGGGCCTGCGCGACCAGGCGTTCGAGCAAGGGATCCTGGAAGGTGCGCCACCAGGTGCGCAGGCCGTCACGGTCGTCATCTGACATGGAGGCGTCGGCATCGATCCAGTGCGCGGGCACATCCAGCGTCGGCGTGCGGTAATCCGGACCCACGGTGGTGCAGCCGGTCAGGAATGCCAACAGGGAAGAAAGCAGCGCCTGCCGAAAGCGCGACTGGGTGCAAGGGATGGGTACATGCATGGTCGGGTCCTCACATCCAGCGGTGTAGCAGCGAAATCAGACGGCCCTGGGGCACCCGCGCGCCTGCCAAGGGCGTGACCTCGATGCTGCCGGTCATGCCGGCCGCCAGCAGGACGTCATGCGGCACATGCTGGAATTCGACGCGCACCGGGATGCGCTGCGCCAGACGCACCCAACTGAAGCTGGGTTCCACGCTTGGCAGGCCCTGCGCGTCGGCCTGCTGGTTGCTGTCGGTAATGCCTCGCCCGATGCTGGCCACCCGCCCCGGCAACTCCTGGTCGTAGCCCATCAGGCGGATCCGCGCCAAAGCGCCGGGTTGGATGCCGCGCAGTTTGGTTTCCTCGAAGTACCCGGTGATCCAGAAGCTGTGGGCGTCTATCAGGGCGATGTTGGCCTGGCCCGTCACGGCGTAGTCGCCCTTGTTCAATCGCAAGCGCGTGACGTAGCCGTCGGTGGGCGCACGCAATTCAGTGCGTGCAAGATCCAGCTTCGCCCTTTCCACGGCGACCTGTGCACTGCTCAGGTCGGACCGGGCGATGGCGGCCGCCTGGTTCGCCCGCTGGATGTCCTCGGCTGGCACCAGGCTTTCCATGCCGCGGCGCCGCCGCGCCTCCTCGGTTTTCTGGCGGAAAGACACTTCGGCGGATGCCAACTGCGCTTCGGCCTGGGCCAATGCCAGCGCGAAGCTGGAACTGTCGATGCGATAGAGCAGGTCACCCTGTTTGACGTATTGATCGTCCATGACCGAGACCTCGGCGACGGTGCCTGATACCTCGGGAGCGATACGCACGATCTGTGCGCTGACACGGCCATCGCGCGTCCAGGGGGCGACGACGTAGGCGCGCCACAGCGCGCTGACCAGAAACCCGGCGGCAACGACCACCGCGAAGGTGAGTCCTGCCCGCAGGAGTTGGGCGGGAAATGAGCGTTCAGACATAAAGCACCAACAGGGAAACAAGGCAAAGGGAAATGGCGAACTCGAACAAGCCTGGATGCCACACCCAGCGCAGCACCCCGCAACGCACTAACACGAAGCGAAGGCCCATATAGATCGGCAGGGCCACGCAGGCGTAGACAAGGAAAGGCGGCAGGTAAATGCCGGCCAAAGAAAATTCACTGAGCATGGGTATGGCCTTCAGAGGGGGGCGGAACGTCGTTTGCATGGCGCTCCAGCAGCGCGGCGATGTCGAGCAGCACGACCGCCACGCGCCGCGCGTCATCCATCGTGGCGCTGGACCGCACCGGCAAACGCGCCAAGGAGGTCGCTGCGCGGCGAGCATGGCGTGCGGCCCGCGCGGGATCTCCGGCCTGCTGGCGCAGATGGCGCAGCGTGCGCGTCACCACGCGCGGCCACTCGGCGTCCCGGGGCGCCTGGCGCAGCCAGCGTCGCAGGCGCAGCATTTCCCTACCCAGATGCAGGCTGGTCAGCGCCTGGGCGATGGCGCTATCCATCGCTTGCGGCTGCCCCCTGAGCAAAGCGCCGAGTTGCGCGATGCGGTGTTGTTGGCGCCATTGCCAGGCCGGCGCATCTGGGGGCTCGTTGCGCAAGGTGCCCAGCGCCGCGTGCCGGATGCGCTGGCGTAAGCGTATGACGTCGCGCGCCCCGCTGCGCGGCAGCACGATCGTGAAGCCAAGCAGCGTAAAACATGTCGCCAGGATCCAGGCCACCGCGCCATTGAGGAACAGTGCAAAGTCGTAGCGCATGGGGTTGTCCGCCGCCGCCAGTGTCGTGAACGCCACCAGATAGGCCACGCCCGCCAGCGCATAACGCGGCATCGTGGTGGCATATACGCCAGGCAGCCAGAACAGGCTCAGGATCAGCAGCAGCAGCGGCAGGCCCGAGACATGCGGCAGCACGATGAAGGTGCACAGAAAGGCCATCGCCGTGGCGGCCACCGTGCCCTTGATGAATTCGACCGCACCCAGCGCCGGATTGGGCGCAGTGGACAGCAGGGCGCATGCCGCCGCCAACCCCGCCAGCATCATGTTGCCTTCCGTCCAGCCGGTGGCGATCCAGAAGGCGCCTCCCATCAACACAGTCAACAGGGCGCGCACGCCATTCTGGAAGGCCGCCACAGTGTCGCGGTGAAACGGTACGGACACGCGCGCCGGCGTCGGTCTGGGTTGGTGGAAACGCTCGATGCCTTCGAGGGCTTGCAGGTAATCGTCGAGTTGTTCGATCAAGCGATCACCTGCGATCATCAAGGCTGCCTGCTCGGAGGCATCGTCCAGCGAGGTAGCGGAAAGGACGCTCAACACCCGAGCGCGCAGAGCGTTCAGTCGACCGATGGCTCGCGTCCTCGAAGTCGGGCCGCGTCCGGCCGAGTCACCTTTCTGCGCCAGCGCCTGCGCGACCTCCCGCCACGCCTCCTCCCAGTCCGGCTGCAACGCACTCAGCACAGCGAGGCTGGCGCTGTGATCGCGCAGAGGCGGCGCGCCGCCCACGATGGCGGAGAACAGCGACACCATCGTGTGCCGCACCGTGCCGGCACGATGGGCCAGATCGGCGGACTCGGCTTTGCCCAGCGCCAGCAGATCGTCCACGCCATACGCCTCGGTGATGACCGAGCGCCGTTCGGCATCCAGGGGCTTGGCGCCCGGCTCCGCGCTGCCTTGAATGGCCTGGTGATGCGTGGTCAATACGTGCGCCGTAGCGCCCGCCAGGCGGTCGAGCAGTATGGCCAGGCGGCTGTGCACGCTGCGGCTGCTGAACAGGGCCGACACCAGCGCCAGGCAGACCACGCCAACCAGCACGGACGCGCCGCGCCCCATCACCTGATCGAAGGTGCGTTCCGGATGCTGCATGGCGCCGTAGGCCGCCAAACCCACGGTATAGCCCGCCAGCGCGGCGCCATAGGCCCGGAAATGACGCAGCAGCGTCATGCCCACCACGCACACCCCCAGCCATGTGCCGAAGCCGAACAGAAAGAGCCACGGCATTTGGCCGAAGGCGCTCATCAGCACGAAGGCTGCAAGCATCCCGACCAGCGTGCCCAGCACCCGCCACACCCCTTTGCCGATCACGCCGCCTTGGACAGGGTTGATGACAAGCAGCACGCTGGAAGCCGCCGCGTAGGGCGCGTGCAGTTCGAGCAGATAGGCCACCACCAAGGCCAGGCAAGCGGCCAGGATCGAACGCATCACATAGGTCGCGCGTGGCGTCGTCAGATCGAGATAAGGCAGTCCACGCGCCCACCGATCCCGAAACCGGGAATGGCGTGGAGAGACGCCCGAGTTTGCTTCAGGCACGTTCGCCGAATGCACGATGCAACCCTTCTACAGTGATTAATACGCATCACTGTAGGTAGGGTCAATCATTCAGAAAAGTGAATTTATTGCATTCCAATGATTGCGTCATACGCACGCATCGCGGCAGGCACCCCTGCTACGGCTTGCTGCGCGTGGCGGCCTGTGCCTGGCTCTCGTGCGAGAGCGTATGAATGGTCTGCCGCAACCATTGATGGGCCGGATCACTCTCGAGGCGCGGGTGCCAGGCCTGCGTCAGCAGTACCGTTTCCAGCGGCGTCGGCAGATCGAACACGCGAATGTGCAGGCCCGCGGACAGCGCGGCGCTGGCCAGATGCCGCGGCAGGGGCAATAGCAGGTCCGAATCCTGCAATGCGAACAGCGCCGTGTACGGATTGGGCACCACCAAGGCGACGTGCCGGCGCAGCCCCTGCGCCTCCAGCGCGGCATCGATAGGCCCGGCTGCCTTGCCGCGCCGCGACACGTTGATGTGCTCCCAGCGCGTGAGGCGTTCGGGCGTGATCTCGTCTTCGAAAATGGGATGGTTGGCTCGCGCGACACCCACGAACGTCGTGGTGAACAGTGACTGCACGCGGATCTCGGGCCCCAGTTTGCGCGAGGCGCTGATGAACAGGTCGATGCGGCCACTGCGCAGCGCCTCTTCGTCCACGTCGTCTTCCTCTGGCGAAAAGCGCAGCATGGCTCTGGGCATCTCTCGCGCCATCGCATCCAGCAGATGGCCCAGATGGATGCTCACGAACTCATCCGTGGCGCGGACGTTGAAGCGCCGATCCAGCGATTTCAGGTCGATCTCGGTATCGGAGGCGAACACCTTCGATGCCTGTTCCACCACCACCCGCACCTGTTCGCGCAGTGCCAACGCCTTGGGCGTAGGCATGAGGTTGCGGCCGACTTGGACGAACACCGGATCGCCCAACGCCTCCCGGATGCGGCTCAAAGTGCGGCTCATCGCCGGCGCACTCAAGTGCATGCGGCGTGCGGCGCCGATGACGCTGCCCTCGTCGAGCAGCGCATCCAACGCCAGCAGAAGATTAAGATCGGGACGTGGCACGGCTGACCCCCTATGGATTTACATTTTTGCAATCATAGTTTCCATTGAACAACGGGCGCGGCGCCCACCGCTTTGCGGCACATCCGCCCCTTGCACAGACAACGCTCAAGCAATCCGCTTTCATCAACACTGAACTCACTCCTGTCGTGAGTGCCGTGAGTCCTGGTGCGATCGGCACCACCGTCGCAGCGATGTTGCATGAGGTCGGCCGGACGCCCTTGCTATGTGTGTGAGCTTCTGGCGATCAGCTGACGCTGCTGGAGCAGGCCGCGCTATGACCCTCTTCCTTGTCGCCCTTGATGCCGGAACTCTCAGGGGCCGAAAGCCACTGAGCCGCGTATGGCGATCTCTCGTACCCCAAATTCGGTATGGCTCAAGTCTTTTTAGCCGACTAGCGTGTTGAGTGCTGCCGCGCGAGGTCGGACACCGGGATAAGGCTGTTGAGGGCCAATAGCTGCGCTTCCAGCGTTTTTGTTGCTGGGGCGGCAAAGCGGCCAGGGAGCTTACGGTATCCACCCACGGAGGCACTCTCATGTCACGTCGACTCACTCGTCGTTCGTTTCACCGTCTAACCGTCTATGGTGCGACGCTCATTGGAAGTCACGCGTTGTGGCCTCTTGCGAAGGCCGACGAGCCGGTCGATGTGCCCTGGGCCTACGACGACCCCCATCTCAGTGGCAACTTTCTCCCAGTGCTGCGCGAGGTCGATGTTCAAGATCTGCGGTTGGTCGCCGGGCGTATTCCGTCCGACTTGCGAGGCGTCTATCTGCGCAACGGACCCAACCCGGAATTCAGGCCGATCAGCTACGCCTATCCGCTGGACGGCGATGGCATGATCCATGCCGTGCACATCGAGGACGGGAAGGCCCGCTACCGCAACCGTTTCGTGAAAACGGCCAGCCTGGCGGTGGAGCGCCGCGCAGGGCGCGCGGTCTTTGGCAGCTTCACGCGTCCGTCGCCTGTTGATCCCGGCATGTTCCTGCCGGGCGAAGCGCCGTCGCAAATCAAGAATGGCGCCTTCGTCAACATCATTTGGCACGGTGGCCGCTTGATCGCGCTTAACGAAGCCACGACCAGCTACGAGATGAGCGCTGAACTGGATACCGTGGGCCAATGGACTGCGGGAGGCTCCGAACCGTTGCGTCTGGGCGCTCACAATCGGCGTCACCCGCGCACGGGGGATCTATTTGCGATTGAATACAGCTGGCGTACGCCGACAGTCAAGATTCATCGCATCAATGCGTCAGGGACGTTGGTGGATACAAAGGCCGTGGACTTGCCGATGCCCACGATGATCCACGATTTTGTCCTGACAGAGAACTACGTGGTGCTCATCGCAGGGCCGGCGGTATTTGATATTCAGGCAGCAAGGGCCGGCCAGTCGATGCTGCAATGGCGCCCCGATCTGGGCCTGCGCATCGCCTTGCTGCCACTGGCTGGCGGCGCCCCTATCTGGATTGAAGGCGAGCCTTTTTTTGTCTTTCACTTCGCCAACGGCTTCGAGCGTGGTCAGCAGATCATCGTGGACTACGTGCAGCACGACAAATTCGCATTGGCGAACGGCCCCGCGCCGACCTTCAAGCGGATGACCATCGATCCGGCTGGCCGCAGCTTCAAGGTTGCCAGCTTCTCGGACGAGCTTACCGAGTTCCCGCGCTTCAACCATCTACGCGAGGCGCTTGCCACGCGTTACGTCTATATGCCGACCCTGACTTCCTCGCTGAAGGAACTCAGCCCGCCGTCGGCGGTGTTCAATACGGTGCTCAAACTCGATACCGAGACCGGCAGGTACACACGCCACGACCTGGGAAACCAGATTGTCGGTGAGGCTGCGTTCGTACCGAAGCCGGGCGGCGGGACGGCGGAGGACAATGGCTATCTGGTGGCCTTCACCTACGATCCCGTGGAGCGCCGCAGCAACCTGTTGCTGCTGGATGCGCGCCGGATCGAGGAGCCCCCTGTCGCCGTAATTGAAATGCCCCAGCGAGTACCGCAGGGACTGCACGGCAACTGGGTCGCCCGCGTATGAAGCAAATCGACACGCCCATCAATCTGTAGAGAGGGCGTTTGCAAAGATGCCGCGCATTCGCGGCTTTCCTTGACGGTGACGCCTTGTCTGCATCAGGACAGCGCTTTAGCCACCATCACCGTATCGACGTACTGCGTCATGCGCACGATCTTGCCTTCCTGGATTTCATACAGGTGGGCGAAGGCGGCCTGCATCGACTTTCCTGTGGCTTTGTAGGTGCCGGAATACAGACCGAAGGCGGCCACCCGGTTGCCATCGGCCAGGTAGGTATGCACCTGGGCGCGGTAGTCGATCCACTCTTGCGCCAGACGTGAGAACACGCCCGCCATCAATGCGTCGACACCCACGTAGGTGCCGGCATAAGGAAACCCTTCTGCCTCGGTCCACTCTACCTGCGGGTGAAGAACGGCCATCAGGTTGCGGCCATTTTCCTCGGAAGACCCTTCGTAAGTGCGGCGGATCAGCTCAAGATTGCTGTTCATTTCCAACTCCGATCTTTGATGAATAGGGCGGCGAGCGGCCGATAAAGGCCCCTCGCCACGACGCGACATCCCGGTTCAGAACGACTTCTTCAGCCGCCGATCGATCGACCACAGACCGCCGCCGAAGGCGGCAAAGAACAGGCAGCCGAAGGCCCAGATGCTGGATAGCTGGACTGCCTTGTCCTGCAGGAGATTGGTGAACGCGACACCCGCATCCATGAGCCGCTTTGTGCCGTTGGGCGTCAGGAATTCTGGATGTGCCTTGATTGCCCCCAGGCCCGCGCTGCTCAACAGCGGTTCGGCGTTGTACGGATAGTGAAAGTGAAACCACACAGTCACGAACAGCATCACCGCGTTGGCCAGCGCAAAGGGCCGCGTCAGGAGCCCCAGGATGAGCGCGATACCGCCGAAGACTTGCATGATGGCCAGGATCGGCGAGAACAACCAGCCCGGGTGAAATCCGATCATTTCGACGAACTGCACCTGGCCCATGGGGTTGAGGATCTTCGGCCAGCCTTCGTGCAGCAGCCATCCGCCTACGGCCAGGCGAAGCAGCAGCCATCCGGCCGGCTGGGCGAACCTCTCGTAGATGCTTGCTAACGCCGGGATGACCAGGCTTTCCCTGGGAACGCTGAAATCAAGGGGGGTGCGCATAGAGGACCTCAGAAAGTTGGGGAGGGGAATGCTGTGCACCGGAGCGCCTTCATGCTGCTCGCGGGCACAGCAGCAAGGGTCTATCAGTCCTTAAGCGGAGAGATGCCTTGGACAGGTCCGATCAGACGCTCGAACAGGCTCTTGAGACGCTCGACGCGGGCGCGGTCCCGCATGAAGGCAACAAAGTCCTCGGGACTGGTGTTGTAGTGGTCCAGGGTCTGGAAACCCGGCAGCGGCGCCACGTCCTTGCGGATTGGGAACTGTCGCGGGTTGGAGGCCACCGGCAGCGACAACTGCCAGCTCATGTACAACTTGGCCGCAGCGGGGTGCTTGGCGTTCTTGAAGATGGCGCCGGTCTGTGCCCAGGTGAGAAAGGGATCGTTCTTGGGCAGCACGAAGCGCAGTGCCGACGATTCCACGGGAACGAAGCTGCCTGACGTGCCGGTCGAGATGGCGTACTTGCCGGCTTCCACCGCGTCCCGAGGCGTCTGCGTGCCGCGCACCCACTGCACGCCGTTGGCCTTGAGCTGGTCGATGAACCCGATGCCGTACTTCTGGATGATTTTGTCGAACATGTACAGCACGGCGTCGTCATCGTTGGGGTAGGCGATGACGATGCGGTCCTTGAACTCGGGCTTGAGGAAATCCGAGTAATCGCGCGGTGCGTTCTCCGCCGACACGTAGTTCTTGTTGTAGCTGTTGGCAAAGGTCAGCATGAACAAGCCGGTGAAGCGGCCGTCCGGGTCCTTGTAGGCCGTGGGAATCTGGTCCCAGCCGATGGGCTTGTACGACAGCAGAAGCCCGCGCGCCGCCCAATCGTCGAAGTCGTGCAGCGTCTGCAAGTGCGCCACATCCACGTCGAGGTTCTTGCGCAGCAACTGCTCCTCGATGCGCGCGTCGTGGTACTTGCTCAGGTCGACCACGATGTTGAGCTTCATGCCGGGAAAACGGCGCTCGAAATTGGACTTGATGCCGAAGCCCTGGGTCACCTCGTCGCCGCCGGCGTACACGGTCAGTTGGCCGCCTTCCTTGAGGGCTGCCTTATAAAGGTCGTCGATCGATTGGCCCGCGCCGTCGCGTTCGACGGCGGCGCCGGTTTGCGATTGCGATTGCGGTGTCTGGGCCACGCTCGGGACGGAGAAGCTGGCGGCTGCAAGCGCGAGAGCCAGGCAAGTGAGGCGCAACGGGAGAAGAATTTTCATGTCTGTTCTTTCAAGGTCAACGGAATCAATCAAGCACGCCGCGCGGGCGGCAAGTCACAGAGGCGGGACGCTTCGATCAACCCCACTTCATCTCGCCCTTGGCGACCTTGGCGCCGATCTGCAGCGCGGCGGGCAAACCTGCGTTCGGGTAGCGCTTGTTCATGGCTGCGATCAAGGCATCGCTATTGGCGGCCTTGCCGACTTCTTCCTCGAAGGCCAGCAGATAGTCGCGGGTGTACGTCACGGCCGAAACGTCCAGCGCGCCCGTGGCCGACATATGGCCGGGCACCACCACGGCCGGCTTGCGTGCGGCGATGGCGTCCAGGTTCTTGACCCAGGCCGCGCGCAAGGCGGGCGTCGCGGTGTCCGCCGTCCACACGTGCAGGCCCGAGAAGACCAGCACGCCACCGAACACGGCGTTGAGCGAAGGCACCCACAAGTAGCGGCGCGCACCCAGGTCCTGTGCCTTGACGATCTCGATGACGTTGCCTTCCAGGCTCAGCGAGGGGCCGTCGAAGGGCTCGGGGAAGACGATATCGGCCAGCGTCTGCGGGCCGTTTTCCTTGAGCTGCGGTGCCCAGATATCGATCTTCTTCTGCACGTTGGCGCGGATGGCCGCGATGGTGTCGGAAGCGGCGATCACCTTGGCGGCCGGGAAGGCGGCCTTGATCGGGCCCAGGCTGAAGTAGTAGTCGGGGTCGCTCTGGCTGATGTAGATCGTGGTCAGCGTCTTGCCCGAGGCCTTGATCGCTTCAGCCACGGCGCGGCCGTCGGGTAGCGAGAAGCCGCCGTCGATGAGGATGGCTTCCTTGGTGCCCGAGAGCAGCACCGGGGCGCGGAAGAAGCCCTTCTCGCCGGCCGGGAAGTGCTTCCATTGCAGGGGGGCGACAGTCGCCGAGGTAGCAGCGCAGCCGGCCAGAGCCGTGGCTGCGCCGACAGCGGCGGCGGCTTGAATGAAGTCTCGGCGAGTCATCATGATGGTTCCTGGTGTGAAAAAAAGGTGAGAGAGACGCGGGATTCAGGCGCTGGCTACTTGCGCCAGGAAAGCTTTCGGGTTGGAGAACACGGCGTTCGAGGGCAGCAGTTGGCGCTGTCCGTTCTGTTCCAGGATGAAGGTGGGCACACCGCGCGCACCGAACTGCTGCAGCAGCGCCTGTGCCTCGATCACGCGCGCACGGTTGGCATCGAGCAACGCAGCATCAGGCTGGACCAAACGCTGGGCGGCATCGTCAAGGCCCTGCGCCTTCAGCACGGCAACCAGCGTGTCCAGCGACGTGACGTCGCGGCCTTCGACGTAGCGGGCTTGCTGGATGACCTTGAGTGCCTCGAATTCACGCACGGGCGTGGTCAGCGCCACCGCTGTCAGTGCCACGGTGGCAGGCCCGCTGTCGAACATCTGGCGCTGGTCGGCCAGCACGTCGCTGCGGTACTGCTCTGAGAACCGCTGGCCCGTGAGGCGTTCGATGCGCTGGTCATTGCTCCAGGCGTAAGTGGCGAAGTCGTGGGTCATCGGACGCGCGCCTTCACCGGAGAACAGGCCGCTGGGCAGCAGACGCAACTCGACGCCAGGCATGGCTGCGAGTTCCGCCACCGTGGCGCCAGCGCCGTAACACCAGCCACAGAGAGGATCGAAGAGGTAGTGCAATGTCTTGTTCATGGAGGGCTCGAAAAGGGCGTTTGGATGCGCTTTGAACGGCTCGGTTTTGTTCGATTCATGGATGGTAAGCAGCCGGCGTTGACAGATAAATACGGACGGAGTAGATAATCTGTATGGAAAAAGCAAACAATGCAGAGCAATCTGACGCCAGCCATCTCGCCAATCTCAAGCGCCTCGCGTATTTCGCGGCGGTGGTCGAGACAGGCAGCTTTACGGCGGCCGCGGAACGACTGGGTATCACCAAAGCAGTGGTCAGCCAGCAGGTGGCACGGCTGGAGCGGGAGTTCCGCACCACGTTGCTCACGCGCACCACTCGCAGGGTGACGGTCACGGATGCGGGCAAGGCATTTCACGAGCGCTGCGCCTTGATCCTGAAAGAGGCGCACGACGCATTCGATGCCCTCGGCGAAGGCGCCACGGAGCCTTCTGGCACGCTGCGGCTGACGGCCCCGCTGGACTACGGCATCACTACCATCGTGCCGGCCATCACCGAGTTCACGCGCCGTTTTCCGCAATGCAAGGTGGACGCGGTGCTGAGTGACCAGTCGCTCGACCTGATGTCGGGCCAGGTCGAGCTGGCGATCCGCGTGGGGTGGTTGACGGACCTTAGTGTGCAGGCGCGGCAGATCGGCAGCTTCCGGCAACTGCTGGTGGCGGCGCCCTCATGGCAAGGCCAGGTTGCCGGGTTCAAAACCCCTCAGGACATGGTCCAGCTCCCCTTCGTGGCCAACACCGTCTTGCGCGAGCCCGCGCGCTGGAGCTTCTCGCGCGGCGAGCTGGAACGCCAGAGCGTCACGGTGCGCGCGGTGATCTCGATGGATGCGACGTTGGCTGTGCGCGAGGCCGTGCGCTATGGCGCGGGGCTGTCCGTGTTGCCTGACTATGCCGTGGCCGAAGACCTGGCAGCCGGGCGGCTGGTCCAGGTGCTGCCGGAATGGGCACTGCCTTCAGGGGGCATCCACGCGGTGTTTCCTACCGCGCGCTTCAGGCCCGCGAAGGTGCGTGCCTTCGTGGATCTGCTGCAGGAGACGGCGGCGGGGGCCGCGCGTTTGGGTCGGTTGCTTTGAAACTGCGGTCGACGCGCTTTTGATTCGTGCTGGCCGGAGCGACCTCGATCGTAGAGGCACGTCGATTTGTTGAGAGCTAGAGGCTCGCCTTTTCGAAAAGCAGCATTTTCGGATTGGTGGTTCTTCCGTCAAAGTACGCCTTTTTGAAGGGTACCGTCTAAACCGCGCAGCATCTCGACCGGCGACTTGCCTGTCCTGGAATATGTCCTTTACGTCAGCGCTCGAAGAAAGCGATCAGATGGGCCATGCCCTATAGAGCGTCCGCCGCCGGCCATTGGAAGCGCTGCGCCACCTTGTCCAGAAAGCGGCCTGCCGCCTCGCGGTGGTACTCGGAGGAACGAGCCACGCCCTGGCCGGCGGCTTCCAGGTCCAGCATGGCGCTCAGGTCGCTGTTGAGCGAAGCGTTCAAGCCGCGCTTGGTGATCGCCAGCGCCGCCATGGGCAGTTCGGCCATGGACAGGGCGATCTGCCGCGCTCGTTCGTGGATCCGTTCCTGCGGCTGGATCTCAAACACGATGCCCATCTCCTTCGCTTCCTCGGCTTGGAACTCGCGGGTGGAGAAGGCCAGTTCCTTGGCGCGCTGCAGGCCCACCATTCGCGGCAGGGTGTACATGGTGGCGCAGTCCGGGATGGCGCCCAGCCGCAGGAAGGATAGGCAGAAGCGCGCCCGCGGCGACGCCAGGATCAGATCGGCGGTCAGGGCAAGGCCCAGCCCGGCGCCGTAGGCCGCGCCGTCGACCGCCGCGATCACCGGCCGGTCCAGCGTGATCAGGCCTTCTATCGTTTGCAGCAGGCTGGCCATGCGCTCATGCGCTCCTTCAGCGGAGCCGCCCGAGCCCATCGTGGCGATGTCGCCGCCCGAGCAGAAGGCCCCGTCGGCCCCGGCCAGGATTACGACGCGCACGCCGCGGTCGCGCCGGAGCTGGCCCACCAGATGGGCCAGCTCTTCGCGCATGACCATGTCCAGCGCATTGCGCTGCGCTGGACGGTTCAGGGTGATGGTGGCAACGCCGCCTTCCACGGCATAGAGCAGGGTCTTGAACTCGCTAGAGCTGGCTTGCATCGTATTGGTCTCCATGTCTTCCATGATGGCCGGGCCGCGCCATGCGGGCCTGGCCGCAAGCTGTCGCGGGCCGTCAGGCGATGGCGCCGCATTCGCGCAAGGCCTGGATCTCGGCTTGCGCCAGGCCCAATTGCGCCAGCAGTTCTTGCGTGTGCGCGCCAGGTGCGGGCACCGTGCCGGCCTGTCCCGGCGTTCGCGAAAGGCGCGGCGCGGGGGCGGGGTGCACGATGCCGTCGGTTTCAATGAAGCTGCCGCGCGCCTGATGGTGCGGGTGCAGTG
Source organism: Achromobacter piechaudii NBRC 102461 (assembly GCF_001571245.1). Classification (GTDB taxonomy): domain Bacteria; phylum Pseudomonadota; class Gammaproteobacteria; order Burkholderiales; family Burkholderiaceae_B; genus Achromobacter; species Achromobacter piechaudii. Next base: position 202,979 of record NZ_BCTK01000013.1, read on the forward strand.
GCGCTTCTACAAAGTCCAGCACCGGCGCGAAACAGGCGTCCGTGCCTTCTAGCAGCGCGCACCAACGCTCGCGAGTCTTGCCAGCAATGATGCCCGCCAGCTTGGCGCGCAGCTGGGGCCATTGCGCGCGCTCCCATTGCTGCTCGAAGTCCGGGTCGTCGATGCCGCAGCGTTCCAGCAATAGGCGATAGAACTGCGGTTCGATCGCGCCGATGGACACATACTTGCCATCCGCGCAGGCGTAACAGCCGTAGAAGTGGGCGCCGCCGTCCAGCATGTTGGATTGGCGCTGGTTGACCCAGCTGCCGTCTTGCAGCTTGCCGTGGTAGGCGCTGGCCAGCAGCGAGGCGCCGTCGCAGATGGCGGCGTCCACCACCTGGCCGTTGCCCGAGCGGCCGACTTCGAGCAGGCCGCACAGCACGCCGAAGGCCAGCATCATGGCGCCGCCGCCCATGTCGCCGACCAGGTGCAGCGGCGGCGTCGGCGGCAGCCCGGCATATCCCATGGCGTGCAGCGCGCCGCTGATGGCGATGTAGTTCAAGTCGTGGCCGGCGGCCTGCGCCAGTGGGCCGTCCTGGCCCCAGCCCGTCATGCGTCCGTACACCAGCCGCGGATTGCGCGCCAGGCACTCGTCGGGCCCTAGGCCCAACCTTTCCATGACGCCCGGCCGGAAGCCTTCGAGCAAGGCGTCTGCCTTGTCCAGCAGCCGCAGCACGATGTCGGTCGCCCCGGGTTTCTTGAGGTCCAGCGCGATGGTGCGGCGGCCCCGGTCGATGAGCGTGCCGCCTCCGCCCAGGAACCCGGGCGTCAGCCGGTCGATGCGGATCACGTCCGCGCCCATGTCCGCCAACATCATGGCGCAGAAGGGGCCGGGCCCTATGCCGGCCATTTCCACCACCGTAAATCCACTCAGGGGACCAGCCATGTCTATCGTTACTCCATGATGAATCGGGGTTCTCAGGATTCGAAGAATTCGGCGCGCGCGTCCAGGATAATCTGGACGTACTTCTCCATGTTGGCGTCCATGCGGTGGGTCGGGCCGACGATGGAAAGGGCGGTGAGCTGCCCGCCCACGCGCCCCGCAATGCCGACGGCCGATACCCCTTCATTGCCTTCGTCGCGGCTATTGAAGTAGTGCTTGGGCAACTGCGATTCGATCTGCGCGCGCAAGGTGTCAGGGTTGGTGATGCTGCTGGCCGTGACGTGTTCAAACGGCAGCGTATCGATTAGCGCATTGCGTTCCGCCGCGTCCATCTCGCCCAGCAGGGCTTTGCCCAATGCTGCAACCTGCAAGTCGAAGGTGGTGCCGGGCTGCACCACGTAGCGCAAGGCGCGCGGGCTCTCCTGGCTGGCGTAGATCTTCACCTTGTTGCCGTCGAGCAAGCCGCACATCGATGACTCGCCGGATTGGCGCGTCAGGATCTCCAGCGCTTCCGAAGCGAAGGACTGCAGCGGGTCGGCTGCCGAGATGCCTTGGGCCACGTCTAGCAGCCTGCCTGTGGGGTGGAAGTAGCGCGATTTCGGCGTGCGCAGCAGGTAGCCCGCCTGACGCAGCGTGTAGAGCAGGTCCGAGCAACTGCTGTCGGCCAGATCGAGAAAGCGCGCCATTTCCGAGTTCGTCAGGGGACGGCGTTCCCGCGCATAGACTTCGAAGACTTGTAGTACACGCTGTGCGGTAGGGAGGATTTGCGGCATAGGATGTCGGAATTGAGTGGGGAACCGGCCCGGGCGGTTGCGTAGTCGGTCATTTCAACGCGGAAATGCCCAGCACGCTCTGTGCCATGAGCAGGGCCTGGATCTGGTTGGTGCCTTCGGCAATGCTCAGGTGGCGGGCGTCGCGGTAGTAACGCTCGACGGGAAACAACGCGGTGTAACCCGCGCCGCCATGCACCTGCATGGACAGTTCCGCCACGCGCAGCACGGCGTCGGTGGCGTGGCGCTTGGCCATCGAACATAGCATCTGGCTGTCGGCGGCGTTGCGGTCCAGCGCGTCGGCGGCGCGCCAGCACAGCAGGCGCGAGGTTTCGACCAGCGTCATCATGTCGGCGATCATATGCTGGACCAGCTGGAAGCCGCCGATGGGCCGGCCGAACTGGACCCGGTCGCCGGCGTATTTTACCGCTGCCTCATAGGCCGCCTCGGCAATACCCAGCGCCGAGAACGCGACTACGCAGCGGCCGATGTTGAGGTATTTCTTGGCCAGCGCGAAACCCTTGCCCTCGGTGCCGATCAGGTTGGCCGCGGGGATCTCCACGTCTTCGAACAGCAACTCGCCCAGCGGGCAGCTCAGCATGCCCATTTTGTGGATGGGGCTGGACGAGAAACCCGGCATGGCGCGCTCGAACAGCAGACAGGACACGCCGCGTTCGCCGCTTTGACGCTGGGTCTGCACGAACACCACGCCCAGCTCGCAAACCGTGCCCAGGCTGATGTAGAGCTTGCGGCCATTGACGCGCCAACCGCTGGCGGTTTCGACGGCGCGGGTTTCGACGTTGGCGGCGTCCGAGCCGATGTTCGGTTCGCTGAGCGCGAAGCTGGCGATCGCCTCGCCCGACAGGACGCGCGGCAGGTACTTTTCCTTGAGATAGGGCGAGCCGCCGTCGCTCAGCACCGAGGCGGCGAGATTGCTGGTGCTGACGATGCTGCGCAGCGAAGGCCAGACGCGCGCCAGCTCGGCGATCAGCATGCCGTAGGTCGTCATCGGCAAGCTATAACCGCCGTCCTTTTCCTGCAGCATGCCGCCCAAGAGGCCGAAGTCGCGCATCGCGCGGACCATTTCCTGCGGGACCACGCGGGCTTCGGCCTCGTAGCGGTTGACGATGGGGGCGACTTCGGCCGTCAGGTAGCGACGCAGCGAATCGCGCAATTCGATCTGGGTGGAGTCCAGTGAGAAGTCCATGCGGGTCCTAGGCGGGTATGGTCGAAAAGAGAAATCCGGTGGCGGTCATGGCAGGCGTTGCCCCAGGCCGGCATCGGCGTCAGGCCGCAGGCCGATCAGCGCGTCCAGCGGCATCACGCCTTGCCCCTCGGCGCCGACCCAGACCGGGTTGAGCTCCATTTCCTGCAAGGCGTCGCGGTGGCTCCAGGCGAAGTCCGAGACCCGCAAGATCAGCGCCTCCAGCGCGGCGAGATCGGCAGCCGCCTCGCCGCGCACGCCGTCCAGCACTTCGGCGTAACGGATCTCGCGCAGCAGCGCGCGCGCATCGTCGCGCGACAGCGGCAGCATGCGGTGGGCCACGTCACGGATGGTTTCGACGAAGATGCCGCCCAGGCCGAAGGTCAGCACCAGGCCGAAGGCTGCATCGCTGTGCACGCCTACCAGCACCTCGCGTCCGCCTGGCGGCAGCATGCGCTCCACCAGGATGCCGTCTATGACGGCGCCAGGGCTATGGCGCGCGACGGCCGCATGGATGGCCGCATAGGCCTCGCGGGCGGCGCCCGTGCTGGCGATGCCGAGCTTGACGCCGCCCGCTTCCGTCTTGTGCGCGATTTGGGCGCTGACGACCTTCATCACCACGGGAAAGCCCAGGCGCTCGGCCTCGCGGGCCGCATGCTCGGCGCTGGTGACTACCTGCCCTTCAGGAATCGGCAGGCCGGCTTCACGCAGTAAGGATTTGGCCGCGGCTTCGCTGAGCATGCGGGCCGGCGCGACGGCGCCATCTGCGTGCCTGGATGCAGCAGCCGTCCCGCCTTCGGGCCGCTGCCACGGTATGGCTTTGGACAGGGCGGCAATGGCGTCTGACAAGGACAGGAAGGGCAGCAGGCCGGCGGTTTCCAGCAACTGGAAACCGCCGCCCAGGCGCCGGCTCATCCAGACCGGGACGATCAGGGTTTCGGTTTCGGCCGCCACCGTGGCGACAGCCTGCGCCATGCCGTCCGTGATGCTGCCGTAATCCATGGGAATGGGAAACAGCACCGTGCCTACCGCCGGGTCGGCGCAAATCGCGCGCAGGCACGCGGCCGAGGCTTGGGGGTTGCGCAGGATGTCGGCGGTGGTGTCGACCGGATTGTCCATGCTGGCGAAATCCGGCAACAGCTTGCGCAGAGCGGCCTTGGTCTCGGGCGCGAACACTGCCATCGGCAGACCGGCGGCGCCGGCAATGTCGGCGGCCAGCGCGGCGGTGCCCCCGGAAAAGGTATAGATGCACAGGCCGTTGCCGCTTTTACGGGTGATGCGCGTCAGCAGGCGCGAGACTGCGAGCAGCTGGTCCAGGTCATCCACTTCGATTGCGCCGAATTGCCGGAACACGGCGCTGTTGACGGCGGCCGTGCCGGCCACCGAGGCCGTGTGCGATTGCGCGGCGCGCACGCCGGCTTCGGAGCGCCCCACCTTCAGCACAACCACCGGCTTGTTGCGGGCGCGCGCCAGCTCCAGCGCCGATGTCAGGCGCCTGCCGTGCTTGACGCCTTCCATCAGAAGGGCGATCACGCTGATCTTCGGATCGTTCGCCATGTGAGCGATGAAGTCCGGGATTTCCAGGTCGACCTCGTTGCCGGCGGAAAACCACAGCCCCACTCCCTGGCCATAGGACAGGCCCTGCAGCAGGTTGCGGCCCAGTCCGCCTCCCTGGGTCGCCAAGCCGATGGAACCGGTGTTCAGATCGTCCTTGAAGGCGGGCGAGAAGGTCATGCCCAGGCGGTCGCGCACATTGACGAAGCCAGGGCAGTTCGGTCCGTAGACGTGCAGGCCGGTGGACTCGCACAGCTGGGCGATCTCGCGTTCCAGGCGCTGGCCTTCCTCGCCGGCTTCCGAGAAGCCGGACGTCATGACGACCGCAAACGGAATGCCGCGCGCCGCGCATTGGCGCAACGCATCCAGCACCAGCGAGGCGTTGATCATGATCAGGGCCACGTCGATTTCGGCCTCGGGCAAGGCGCTGATCGACGGCCAGCAGGGCCGGCCGCCGATCTCCTGGTAGGCCGGATTGACCGCGTACACCTCGCCCGGGACCGCCGAATGCAGCACCAGATTGTCGTACAGGCGGCGCCCTTGGCTGGATTCGCGGGCGGAGGCGCCCACCACGGCCACGTTGCGCGGATTGATGAAGCGGGTCAGGTCTGCGAACGGTTTCATGCCGAGCCCTCCAGGGACCGCAGCACCATCGCGAAGTCGGCCTGGACCACCACGTCGCCGCGCTGGTTGACGGCTTCACGCCGGAACACCACCTTGTCCTTGCCGGGCCGGTACTGCTCGGTCTTTTCCGTCACCGTCACCTGCACGACGATGGTGTCGCCGATGAAGGTGGGTTTGGGAAAGCGGCAATTGATGTCGATCAGCGCCAGCACGTAGGGCTCCAACAAGCGGTAGCCGTTGGATTGGGTGGTCAGCCCGGATAGCACGGACAGTACCAGCAGGCCGTGGGCGATGCGCTGGCCGAAGGGTGTGGACCTGGCGTACTCATGGTCCACGTGCAGGCGGTTGAAGTCGCCGGACAGACAGGCGAAGTTGACGATGTCGCTCTCAGTAATGGTGCGGCCGGCGGACTCGAAGCGGTGGCCGACCTCCAGCGAGGGCAGGCATGTTGGCGGTGGCAGCGGGAGCGGGGTGGCGGGGCTTGCGCTTTGCATGGCTGATCGGATTCCGGAGTAGGGGCGCGGTTAGGGCGTTTTACGAAGCGTAGCGGCCGCCGGTCACGTGCAGCAGTTCGCCCGTGATGAAGGAGGACCGCTCAGAAGCCAGGAAGGCCACGGCGTTGGCGATGTCTTCGACCGCACCCAGGCGCGGCACCGGCTGGCGCGCGAGCGCGTTGGCGCGCAGGGTTTCATAGGTGGACAGGCCGCGCACCAGCGGCGTTTCGATCAAGCCAGGGGCGATGGCATTGGCGGTGATATTGAACTTGCCCTGTTCCAACGCCAGCGCGCGGGTGAAGCCGATCAGGCCAGCCTTGGCGGCCGAGTAGTTGGTCTGGCCGGGGTTGCCCCAGTGCGCGCGCGAGGCGATGTTGATGACGCGGCCCCATTTCCTTTCCATCATCGAGGGCAGGGCGGCCTTGGTGCAGTAGTAAGCGCCCTTCAGGATAGTGTCCACCACCGAATCCCAGTCTTCCACCGGCATCTTGAGCAGGTATTTGTCGCGCGTGAAGCCGGCGTTGTTGACCAGGATGTCGATGCCGCCGAAGGCGTGCGCGGCCAACTCGGCCATGGTCTGGACCTGTTCGGGATCGCAGACGTCGAGCACGGCGCCGATGGCCTCATGGCCGGCCTGCTTCAGGCTGCCGACTGCCTGCTCCACCGATTCCGGGTTGATGTCGGTAATCACAATCCGGGCGCCTTCCTGCGCCAGGGCCAGCGCCGAGGCGTAGCCGATGCCGCGGCCCGATCCCGTGATGACAGCGACTTTACCGGTGAGTTGCAGGTCCATCTCCATTCCCCCTTCTATGACTGGTGGATGCCCTGGCGCATGGATCCGAAATCCGATATTTCGGAAATGGCCGGGCAGGGTTAAATTTATTCCGAGGTACCGAAGAAATATACACAACACCGGAAATATTGACAATTTATATCGGCACCTAGTTATACTGTTCGGTATGTCGGATTTAGTTGGCCCGGCATTCCCCTATCTCTAAAAATGGAAGGAGATCGACTCATGACAATGTTGAAGGGATTGTTGGCCGCGGTACTGAGTCTGGCTGCCGTGGGTGCGGCCAGCGGGGCCGACGCGTATCCGAACAAGCCGGTACGGGTGTACGTGGGCTTCGCACCGGGCGGCGCGACCGACCTGCTCGCGCGCCTGTACGCCAAAAAGTTGGGCGAGCGTTTCAACCAGACATTCATTGTTGAAAACCGCCCTGGAGCCGGCGGCAATATCGCGATCCAGGCGCTGACGCAAGCGCCGGCCGATGGCTACACCATCGCGATGGCGGCCAATTATGTGGCGGCCAACGCCGCCATGAAGCGCAACCCCTACGACTGGGAGCGCGACTTGATGCCCATCGGCATGGTGGCGTCCACGCCCAACATCCTGGTGGTGCCGCCCGGCTCCAGCATCCAGAGCGTCGACGACCTGATCCGCAAGGCCCGCGCGCCGGGCAACAAGCTGACCTTCGCTTCGGCTGGCATGGGGTCGTCCATCCACCTGGCGGGCGAGCTGTTCAAGGTCATGGCCAAGGTCGACATGACGCACGTGCCCTACAAGGGGGTTTCGCCGGCGGAAGTGGACCTGATGTCGGGCTTGGTCGACATGATGTTCGGCAGCGTCTCCACCGCGATCCCGCTGGTGCAGTCCAAGAAGCTGAAGGCACTGGCCGTGACCGGACGCGAACGCATGAAGGCGATGTCGGATCTGCCCACCATCGAGGAGGCCGGCCTCAAGGGCTACGACGTCGAAGCGGTGTACTTCCTGGCGGCGCCCGCCAAGGTGCCGGCGCCGGTTCTGAAGACGCTGGCCGACGCCGTTGCCGACATCAACAAGCAGCCCGACGTGCAGGAGTTCATGGACCGGATCTACGCCCGGCCCTTGACCGGCGGCCCTGAAGAGGCCCGCGCTTTTCTGAAGACCGAAGTGAAGAAGTGGCAGGGCGTGGTCGACGCCACCGGCATGAAGGTGGACTGACGCGACGGTAACGAATCCGCTCATCGGATCCCAGACAACGGGCGCCACAAGCCCGCGGAACACAAAACTATCAGGAGACATACATGAACACACGCAGGCGAGTCGCGCTGGCAGTGCTGGCCGGCCTGATGACCTCATTGGCCCTGCCGCAGATGGCGCGCGCGGCGGATGGCTATCCGAACAAACCTCTGCGCCTGATCGCGCCCAGTTCGCCGGGCGGAATCCTGGACATCACCAGCCGGGTGATAGGGAAGAAATTGTCCGAACGGCTGGGGCAGCCGGTCGTGGTGGAAAACATGGCGGGCGCGGCCGGCATCCTGGGCATGCAAGGCTTGCTGCGCGCCGAGCCCGACGGCTACACGATGGTCATGGGCAGCAGCGGACCCAACGCGGTCAACTACACCCTGTACAGCAAGCTGCCCTACGCGATGTCCGACTTCGCCCCGGTGATCCGCATCATCACCATGCCGAACGCGTTGGTCGTCAATGCCAACGCGCCCGTCAAGACGCTGGCGGAGTTCCGCGACTATGCCCGTAAGAAGCAGGGCAACCTCTCCATGGCGGTCTCCATGATCGGCACGTCCGGCCACCTTGGCGGCGAGTTGCTGAAGAGCCGGCTGGATTTCACGGCGGTCACCGTGCCCTACAAAGGCGCCGCGCCGGCGACCAATGACCTGGTGGCGGGGCAGGTGGATTTCACCGTAGAGAACGTGATCACCGTGGCGCCGCTGGTCAAGGCCGGCAGGCTGCGCGCGCTTGCGGTCACCACCCGCGAGCGCAGCCAGATCCTGCCTGACGTGCCGACCCTGGCCGAGCAGGGCTATCCCGATGTCGACGTCGGCGCCTGGTTGGGCGTGCTGGTCGCGGCGCGCACGCCGCCGGCCGTGGTCGCGCGCCTGAACACGGAGCTCAACGCGGTCCTGGCCGATGAAGAGGTCAGGAAGCAGCTGGCTCAGCAGGGCGGCATTCCGTTGGGCGGCACCCCGGCCGAGTTCGACCGCTTCATCCGGTCGGAAAAAGACCGTTGGGAAAAAATCATCAAGGCCGCCGGCATCAAGGCGGAATGACCTGCAAGCCGGCGGCAACGCGCCGCCGGCTTGCACAGGGAGGAATGATCCATGGCAATCGATTATCAAAACCTGCGCAACTGGAAGTTCGAGGACCGCGTCGATCGCTACAGCGCGCGCGACTGCATGATCTATGCGTTGGGGCTGGGCTACGGCAGTGATCCTGCGAATGAAAGCGAACTGCGCTACGTGCATGAAGAGGAAACGGCCGTGGTGCCGACTTTCCTGGCCACCATCGGGGCGCCCAACGGCTGGGCGGCGGATCCCGCCACCGGCATTGACTGGTTGAAGATCCTGCACGGCGAGCACCGCATGACTTTCCATGCCCCGCTTGCCCCCGCCGGCGCGGTACGCAGCCAGACCCGCGTCACGCGGGTGGTGGACAAGGGCGCCAGCAAGGGCGCGCTGGTCGTGACCGTGCGCGATATTTCGGACGCCGAGAGCGGCGCGCCGCTGGCGACCGTTGAACATGTGTCGTTCTGCCGCGCAGATGGCGGCTTTGGCCCGGGCGACGCATCGCCCGAAGCATTGCCCGCCACGCCAGAGCGTGAACCCGATCAGGTCGTGCTGCTGCCCACGCTGCCGCAACAAGCCTTGCTGTACCGCCTGAACGGCGACCTGAACCCGGTGCATGCGTTGCCGCACATGGCGCGCGCCGCTGGTTTTGACCGGCCCATCCTGCATGGCCTGTGCACCTATGGCATGGCGGCGCGCGCCCTGCTGCAGGCGTGCGCGTGCTCGGCGTCCCAACGGCTCGGCACGATCGCCGCGCGCTTTTCCGCGCCTTTTTTTCCGGGCGAGACGCTGCGCGTGGAGATCTGGCGCGTCGGCGATAGCCTGCAATTTCGCGCAGTGGCCGACGAGCGCGACACGGTGGTGCTGAGCAACGGCGTCGCCAGCCTGGCGCATGTCGCGAACGAGAGGTGAAACCCATGTCTGCACTTGAAGCCCATGCCCGGGAGATGCCCGACCGCATCGCCTACCGCATGATTCCCTCCGGAACCACGGTGACCTGGCGCGAACTGGAGCTGCGCAGCCGCAAATGCGCGGCTGCCTTGCTGGACGCCGGCCTGCGGGCCGGCGACGTGATAGCGGTGTTCCTGGAAAATCACCCGCGTTTTTTTGAGCTGCTGTGGGCCGCGCATCGCGTCGGCCTGTACTACACCACCATCAGCCGCCACCTGAAGCGCGAGGAAGCGCGCTACATCATCGACAACTGCGACGCGCGGGTGCTGTTCTATTCGAGCCACACGCACGCCGAAACGGATGCGGACAGCCTGGATGCGCGCGGCGTGTTGCGCGTCCGCATGGACGGCGCCGACGCCGGCGCGATCTCTTACGAGGCGTGGATCGGCCGCTACGCCGACGATGTGGCGCTGCCGGAAACCCCGGAAGGCACGGATTTCCTGTATTCGTCGGGCACCACCGGCCTGCCCAAGGGCATCAAGCGTCCGCTATCGGTGGCCAACCGCTATTTCCGGGTGGGGGACGCGCCCAGCAGCGCGTGGAAGGCATTCGACCGCGACACGGTCTATCTGTCGACCGCGCCGTTCTATCACGCAGCCCCGGTGCGCTGGAACATGGCGGCACTGCGCGCGGGCGGCAGCTGCGTGATGATGGAAAAATTCGACGCGGCTGCGGCTCTGGATGCCGTCGCCACTTATGGCGTCACGCATTCGCAGTGGGTGCCAACGATGTTCATCCGCCTGCTGCGCCTGCCACGGGAAGTGCGTGAGCACCATGACTTGTCCACGCTGCGCTATGCCGTGCACGCGGCCGCGCCGTGCCCGGCCGACGTCAAGGAAGCCATGATCGCGTGGTGGGGGCCGATCCTGTACGAGTACTACAGCGGCACGGAACTAGTGGGGCGCACGTCGTTGGGCTCCGAGGAATGGCTGACGCATCGCGGGTCGGTCGGCCGGCCGGAGTTCGGCCAGGCTCACATCATGAGCGAGGACGGGCTGAACGAACTGCCCGTGGGACAGCCCGGCGTCATCTACTTTTCTGGCGGCGGTTCCTTTGAATATCACAAGGATCCGGACAAGACGCGCGGCGCCTACAACGCGCGCGGCTGGGCCACTTACGGCGATATCGGCTACCTGGACCAGGATGGCTATCTGTATCTGACCGACCGCCTGTCCAACATGATCGTGTCGGGCGGCGTCAACATCTATCCGCAGGAAGCGGAGAACCTGCTCAGTACGCATCCCGCGGTGGCCGACGTGGCGGTGGTGGGCGTGCCGAACGAGGAGTTCGGCGAGGAGGTGAAGGCGGTCGTGCAATTGCGCGATCCCGCCGCCGCCAGTCCCGAGCTGGCGCAGCAACTGATCGCCTATTGCCGTGACCGCATCTCGCCCGTCAAGTGCCCCAGGAGCGTCGATTTTTCCGGCGACATGCCGCGCACCGAGACCGGCAAGCTGCTCAAGCGCCTGGTCAAACAGCGTTACTGGCCGCAAGCCTAGGCGGCCCACCATGACAGATCAGGAGACGGCATGAACCAGCAGCGCAGACTTTTCTCTGCGGACCATGAACTGTTCCGCGACACCGTGGCGCGTTTCATCGCGGACGAGATCACGCCCTACCACTACCAATGGGAACAGGACGGTCTCGTGCCGCGAGATCTGTGGCGCCGGGCCGGCGCGGCCGGCATCCTGCTGCCCAGCACCCCCGAGGAATACGGCGGGGGCGGCGGGGATTTCCTGCACACCATCATCGTGGTGGAGGAGATCGCCCGCGCGCTGGCCACTGGCGTCACCGGCTTCACTACCCATTCAGACATCGTGGCGCCCTATCTGCTGAACTTCGGCACCGAGCGCCAGAAGCAACGCGACCTGCCCGGCATGGCACGAGGCGACATCGTCGCATCCATCGCGATGACCGAGCCGGGAGCGGGCAGTGACGTCAAGGCCATACGCACCGCGGCGGTCAAGGCGCAGGGGGGCTACGTCATCAACGGCCAGAAGACGTTCATAACCAATGGCTTTCACGCCGACCGGGTGCTGGTGGTGGCCAAGACGGACCCCGGCGCCGGCGCGCGTGGCATCAGCCTGTTCTGGGCCGATACCGCAGCCACTGGATTCACGCGGGGACGGCTGCTGGACAAGGTCGGTCAGAAGGCGCAGGACACGGCCGAGCTGTTCTTCCAGGACATGTTCGTGCCGGACGAGGACATGCTGGGCGAGCCGGGCCAGGGCTTCGGCTATCTGATGAAGGAACTGGTGCGCGAACGCCTGATGATCGCGGTGCGCTGCGCCATGGCGCTGGAGAGCGCGCTGCAATGGACCGTCGACTACACCAAGCAACGGCGCGCCTTCGACAAGGCCTTGATCGACAACCAGTACATCCGGTTCAAGCTGGCCGATATCAAGACCCTGGCCGCCGCCACCCGCGCCTTCGTCGACGGCTGCGTGCAGCAATACCTGGACGGCGAACTCGACGCCGGGGGGGCGGCCATGGCCAAACTTTGGGCGTCCGAAGCCACCAGCGCGATCGATGATCTGCTGCAGTTCCACGGGGGCTACGGCTACATGCGCGAATACCCCATTGCCCGCGCCTACACCGACGTGCGACCCAACCGGATCTACGGGGGCGCCTCGGAAGTCATGCGCGAACTGATCGCCCGTGCGCTTTGAACTTTCTTCTTCGACTTCGACAGGAACTGATCCCTACATGACCAAGCATCTTTCGAAATCGGTCGCCATTGTCGGCGCCGCCGAATCCGACCTGGGGAAAGTCCCCGGCATGACCTCGCTGGACCTGCAGGCGCAGGCGGCCGCCCGAGCCCTGCGCGATGCCGGGCTGACGCTGCAGGACGTCGACGGCGTATTCGCGCATGTGGACGACAAGTTCGCCGGCCTGCATCTGGCGGAATACCTGGGCATACGGCCGCGCTACGTGGATTCGACCAGCGTGGGCGGCATGTCCAGCGTCATGCACATCCGCCACGCCATGGCGGCCATCGAGGCCGGCATGTGCGAGGTGGCGCTGGTGGCCTATGGCAGCACCCAGTTGTCGGACGGCACGCGCAAAGTGGGCGGCACGCCAGAAGACATGCGCATGCCGCGCGGCCAGTTCATCACGCCCTACGGGCAATTGAGCCCCATCGGCTATTACGCGATGGTGGCGCAGCTGCACATGCAGCGCTATGGCACCACCCACAAGGACCTGGCCGAAGTGGCGGTGGCAGCGCGCAAGTGGGCGCAGCTCAACCCCAAGGCCTACCGGCGCGAGGACACCTCGATCGAGGAAGTCATGGCTTCCAAAATGATTGCCGACCCCTTGCGTCAGCGCGACTGCTGCCTGGTGACCGACGCCGGCGGCGCCGTCATCGTCACGTCCGCCGCCCGCGCCCGGACGCTCAAGCGCCCGCCGGTCTACGTGATGGGTATTGCCGAATCCTTCTCGCATCACTACACGCCCTTCAATACGGTGGACTGGTTGGACACCAATGTGGCGCAGACGGCGGATACCGCGCTGGCCATGGCCGGCGTCGCGCGCGCGGACATCGACGTGGTGCAGATCTACGACCACTTCACCATCGGCGTGATCCAGTCGCTGGAGGAACTGGGATTCTGCAAGCGCGGGGAGGGTGGCGCCTTCGTGGCGGATGGGCGCCTGGCTCCCGGAGGCGACTTCCCTATCAATACCTCCGGCGGCGGTCTGTCCTACAACCATCCCGGCCAGTTCGGCATGCTGCTGCTGCTCGAGGCCGTGCATCAACTGCGCAAGGAATGCGGCGAGCGCCAACTGCCCAAGGCTGAACTAGCCCTGGTGCATGCACCCGGCCTGGTTTTTTCCTGCAACACCACCCTGATACTCGGAGTCTGACCATGGACCAAGCCCAACGCCCGCTGCCGCAACCGACCCGGATCACCCAGCCTTACTGGGATGCGGCGAAGGACCATCGCCTGGTCATCCAGCAATGCGGCTGCTGCAAAACGCGCCAGTTCTACCCGCGCGAATTCTGCGCCGCCTGCCTGTCGGACAGCATCGAGTGGATCGAGTCCGCTGGCCGGGGAACCATCTACACCTACACGATCAACCGGCGCCCGAGCAACGCCGCCCTGAGCGAAAAAGTGCCCTATGTCGTTGCCATGATCGACCTGGACGAAGGCGTGCGCATGATGGCCAATATTGTGGAGTGTTCAGCCGAAGCGATCAGAATAGGCGCCCGGGTGCGAGTGTGCTTTGAGCCGGTCTCCCCCGAGATCACATTGCCGCAGTTCAGATTGGAGGCCTAGTTCCCTTGGCCCCCGCCCTTTAAACCCACTGAGAACCGATCCGACGAGAACCCAAGGGCGCTTTAACGCATCGGCTTTGGATCCCAGCACGCCGGGCGTGATTGTCCTGCGGCGCCGGCCCTGGGACAGCCCATGACCCGTCGCGATCATGGCAAGTCTTGTCGTTTCGCGCCTGAGGCGGGCTGCATGAGGCGCCCGCTGGGGTAAGCGGCTCGCGGGAACATCATTTATCGGTTTGGGCGTTCTCACGGCCATGGGCACGCGCTCGGCGCGCTGACGCGCTTTGTCATCCGCGCCGAACGTCGGCTTCCGGCCGCGAGCAGCCGGGGGTGACGGGCGGTTTCCGACCCATTGCTGCCGGTCATCAGCGGCCGCTTCGGGAGGCATTTAGTGCTCCGCTTGAGCAAGCCAAACAGTGTGCCCACCGCAATCCGGGTCTTCGACGACATGCTCCACAACCAGAAACCCATTTTCTTTCAGAAGCGCTCGATACTCTTCGGGAGCCAAACTAGCGTGATAGAGAGGTTCACCACGGTACGAGCCAATGGCTTCACCGTGCGAAGGCCCGCTGGTAAACATCAGCGCAGCGCGCGGTGACGCGTGTCGCTTAAAGATTGGAAACATTCGGCGCTGATCATCGTGGCTGAGATGAAAGAAGCTGTCCCAGGCGAGCAAGCCATCGAATATCCGATCTAGCGCGAGGCCACGCATATCCGCTACACGCCAAGACCGTTGCGGAAACCGCTCACGGCAGAGCGCTATCAACGTTGGGGAGCTGTCGATACCATCCACCGCAAAGCCTTGATCGACGAGATATTCCGCCATCGGCGTGCCTGAACCGCAACCAATGTCGAGTACCGCTGATCCTCGTTTCAATAGCGCACAGAATCTGTCGAGCCAAGCGGCTTCGTTCCCGTTGCTGTGCCGACGATCCGCGACGTAGTCATGCGCATGCCGGTCATACAGATCGATGATCTTGTCCGCGTCTGATTTCATGCGGTCCGACTCCGGGGGATTAATGCCGTGAACAGGCCTACGACGATCATTCTATGCTTTGTTCCATCTGGTGCGCAGCAGCTTACGTTGCACTGTGAATGGCAGTTTTCGCTCGCGCATTTCTTGTTGGCGAATGTCTCAAATTGGCCGAAACCGGTCTTATAAAATATTTTCAGTACCAGAAGCGTGCCTGCGCGCTTTGGAAATTGCGGAGGGTGCGGTCCGTGGGGCCTGAGTCTCGGTCATGGCGCTTCTCGCCACGATAGTAGGTGCGGGTGACGGGACAGAGCATGGTGTGATGCTACAAATACTGAATGGCCATGGGTCTTTGTCGAGGTGTGTGGGTACGAGGAAATTCTTGAACTGCGGCCATATTTCCGAACAAACCGGTTAATGACTACGTAGGGGTTGAGATGGTTGCAGAAAGCGACTGGACTGTTTTTCCCGGCAAGGGGCTGGGGCAACTCAAATTCGGCATGTCCTCGGCGCAGGTGGATGCGCTGTCCGGCACGTACGGCGCCGTTACCGGGCGAGGCAACGACAGCATTCCGGACGATCTCTTGCGCGACACGCTGGAGAAGTTCGGCGGCGCCATGAGCGACGAGGAAAAGCAGGCGTTCATCAGCGTCTATACGCAAAGCGGCCCTTGCGCTGACAGCGTGACCGAAACGCGCGGCAATCCGGGCCTCATACTGGGATACCGGGCTGAGCGCCTGGCCGAAATCATGCCGGCTCAGAATCAGCGTCCGCTATTTCTTGATGGCACGGACATACTGTCGCTCGGCGCGCGGGAGGCGTTGGCGTTGCTTGAGCGCTTGAACGGCGGCCCCGGGCGCTACGCCGCCACAGAGGCGGCCTTCGACAATCTTGCCATGTCGGTGGAGGGCTTCTGCATCGCCGATCCGATTACCGGCGTGCGCATGCTGGATGAGGCCGATGCGCGTTTCGCGGGGCGCACTATGACCTTGCGGGCCGAGCCCTACCTGCCTGAAGGCGAGATGGACCGGTTCGTCATCCATTCGGTCCTGAAGACTGCAATATCATAGATACCCTATCCGGGTAACCCGACATGGCATCGCAGCCGCAACGCTTTCTCGATCATCTCGCCGCTCATGGCTGGACGGTGCTGCGGACCACGCCCACCTCGACGCCAGCGGCCGCGCCGCTCGCGTCCACCGCGCCAACGGCGCCCGACAGGAAGAGGGAGTATGGCCGGACATGCTGCTCGACAGTGCCCGTCTGCGTATCACGGTACGCGCCGACCTTGCGGCCGATTTCAACAGCACCCTGGCACAAGGGTTGCGTACGGCGGTGACGAGCGCGCCGACCGGCGCCGACGTGGCCTTGGTGGCGGCGCTGGCCGCCTTGACAGCCGTGGCTGGCGATTGGGGCCGGCACACGCCTCGACCTGGATGGAAGGAGCGATTCGATGAATACTGAGCAGATTCCACCAGACTATGTGCCGCTTTCCGTGCCGGGCCTGCCTACGCTCTATGGGCAGAAAAATGGCTGGCGCGTATGGCTGACGGCGTTGCCGCTTCCCGCCACGTCGCGATTGCGCGGCGTCGACTCCCTCGCGCCATCCAAGGGCTACGCCCGCGATGACCGCATTGCGGAACCTGGCGAGGTCATCGCCTTGTTCGAGAACGACGATGGCGCCGGCGAGCGGCCGGAGCTGATGATGACTGCGGCGGCCCAATGGTTGTTGGCCCACGACGCGGTGTTCTACCGGGCGGTGATGGACGCGATGCTGGCGGATTTGCCACGCTTGCGTGCCGAGCAGGAGAGCATCGTGTTAAGCGATGACGCCTTCCGCTTGCCTCGGCATTGGGACGAGGGCCTCGTGCGAAAGCTGGTCCGTCTGAACAGCATTACGTTTCATCCTGTCGACGGCGCGCCTTATATCGGCCTGGATTTCCGCTGTGCCTGGGATGAGGAGCACGGCTATGGATTGATGATGGCCGGCATCGAAGTCGTGGAGTCTGGAGGTGCCGACTCCGGGACATTGTCATGGATTGCCGCGCGCCACGCAGAGTCCCGAGGGCCCGGATAATTGCGTCCCGCCTGTGGTTCACGCTTCCGGCGCGGCGCAATGCCAAGCGTCCTTCCGCATTGCCAGTGGCCAGCATTTTCAGGAGAGGGTATGGCTTTGAGGTTACCGGTTCGTTCAATCGCCAACATGGCTGGCAGGCTCAGCCGGCGGCAGCGACATCCTGGCCGCGCGACGCGATTTCGGGCCGCGGTGCTGTTCTTGGCATTGTGCTGCGCACCGATGGCTGTTTGGGCGCAAGACAGCCAGGACGATCGATTCAAGCAGGGTTATGCGGACTACAGCGCCGGCGACTACGGCAATGCGCGGGAAAAGTGGCGCCCCTTGGCCGAAGCTGGCCATGCCAAGGCCCAATATGGCTTGGGCCTCATGTACGCGAATGCGCAGGGTGGGGAAAAAGACGACGCGCTCGCAGTATCGTGGCTGCGCCGTGCTGCCGAGCAGGGCGAAGCAGGCGCGCAGTTCAATCTGGGCGTCATGTATGCCAACGGCCGCGGCGTGCCGCAGGACGACGCGCTCGCCGCGCAATGGTGCGAGAAGGCCGCCGTCCAAGGCAATGCCGAAGCGCAAACCATGCTTGGCCAGATGTACGCTCGCGGCCACGGAGTGGCGCGCCGGGATGACCTGGCGTTGCAGTGGTGGCGCAAGGCCGCAGCGCAGGGCAATGCCGAAGCGCAATACCAACTGGGCGACCATTTTTTCGACGGTCCGTCCACGCAGCAGGATGGTGCCCAGGCCATGCACTGGTTCGCCTTGGCGGCGGCCCAAGGCCATGCAGAGGCGCAAAACAACCTGGGCGCCATCTACGCGCACGGACTCGCCACGGCGCCGGATGCCGGTAAGGCGGTCGAGTGGTTTGGCCGCGCCGCAGAACAGGGGCTGGCCAAGGCGCAGAACAATCTCGGCGCGATGTATTTCACCGGCACCGGCGTTCCCCAGGACGATGCGCTCGCCGTGCAGTGGTGGCGCAAGGCCGCCGACCAGGGAAATGCCGCCGCGCAGGATCGGATGGGTGGGGCGTACCTTTCCGGCCGTGGCGTGCCCCAGGATGATTCGCAGGCGGCGCAGTGGCTGCGCAAGGCCGCGGATCAGGGCCATGCGCCAGCCCAGGACACGCTGGGCACGCTGTATCAGCAAGGGCGAGGCGTGCCGAAGGACGAGTCGCAAGCCGTGCAGTGGTTCCGCCGGGCGGCCGATCAAGGGCTTGAGACGGCGCAGTACAACCTGGCGCAGCAATACGACTTCGGGCGCGGCGTGCCGCGCAGTATTGCATCGGCTCGGGACTGGTACACGAAGGCCGCCGACCAGGGCTACCCACGGGCACAGTTCAATCTTGCCGTGATGTATGCCAACGGCGACGACGTGGCGCAGGACGATGCAAAGGCCGTGCGCCTGATGCGCCAGGCGGCCACGCAGGGCCACCGCTTGGCGACGTTCAGCCTGGGGGTTATGTATGCCGAAGGACGCGGCGTGGCGCGCAACCTGGCGACCGCCTTCGCATTGATCAGCGTCGTTCCCTCGCCGGACGAGGAGATGATGCAGTATCGCGATAGGCTCGCCACCGACATGGCACCCTCCCAACGTGACCATGCGGTGCAACTTGTCAATAAGTTGCTCACCACTGGGGTCACCGAAGAGACACTACGACGCGCGGATGGCCAGTGACTTCGACACGGCGCTGATCGCATCGAATTGGCAAGCTCGGTCTGGCTTTGCCGCAATTGCAATACGGCGCGGGCGCGCCGGGCTTTTGCGTGCGCCGCCGTCAGCAGCCGCTCGGAATCATCGGCAGCTACCGGGCGACAGAAAGCACGCGGCCCTTCCCAGCTAAGTGCCGCCAGGGGGGCGTATTGGCGGAAACGATCCTACCGGCAAGCGAAAGACTGATGGAGTGCCTCGCTTACCAGCGGGCCGGCATTTCCCGCGAGACGGCTGGTCGGCAGCTTGGACAAGTAGCTGTACACCCTGTCCTTCAATTCGTGAGGAAGGACGCCTGTGGGGGTGCACCAGACCGTGCCCTGTGTCTGGTCGGCGATGCCGACGACGTAGGCCTGCGCATAGGAGGAAGCAAATTGGCGGCGAAGCGATGCATCTCGGATCTCTGAGGGCATCCGGCCTTCAAGGGCCGCGGCCAGCTCGACGCCTGTAAAGTGCCAGGTCCTGGTTCCTTGCGCCTGACAGACCGCGCAAGCGGACAGCATGATAACCAGTGGCAGTAATCGCATTGGAGTTTTTACCTCTCTGGCCCGCCTGGCGGCCCTGTCGTGTGCACTCTGTTGTCCCTGCTTGACGCAGGTCTGGTCTCAAAGATGGTCGAGTTGATTGCGCGGGTGGAACTCCGGATCCTCTTTGCCTTCCAGCATCGCGTCCACCATGGCCTCGAATGCGCGAGCGGCTTGGCCGAGTTCTTCGGACGCCAGGAATATGGAGCTGCCGTTTCCGGCGAGGTTCAGCGCAGCCACCGTTTCTCGTTCGTCTTCCTCGCCCCAGAGATAGTCGTGAACCACTGCAAGGCCACGACCATCCGCCTCGAAAAAATCGGCCGCTCCGCGCGCTATCGAAAAAAAAACGATGAGGTCGTAGAGGTTTTCGGAATAGGTCAGCGAGCCTGCGACGAAGCACGTTCCTGTACGATCATAGGCCGCAACTTTGATGTTCTCGGCCTCCGCGGATTTCAGGATGGCCCCCAGCGCCGCGCGGTTGTCCGGATGGCGAGCCAGCATGGCGTCGCATTCCGAAATGAGCCTGCCCAGATCCTGACTGCTGGAGGCAGCCAGATCCTTGCCTTCGGAGAGATACCACTGGCCGCCGATGGAACGCCAGTCCGACCATCTTGATGCCGCCGGCGCCGGGGCAGCGAGCCATCTGGCAAGATTCTCGCGGGACATCTGGAGGTTGAGAAAGGCAGAATAGGGTTCGGACATGGTAGCCGTCGACTCTCAGGTTCTGATCAACGTTGCTTTTACCAAATAAGGGCTGTCAGGCCAACTCTCGACAAGATCCGTTCAGTTGAGAGGCCGGTAGCGAGCAGATAGCTGCGACTTTGGAAGGGGTCAAAGCAATGAACCTTCCGACGAACGGCGCATGATGGCCGGGAGCCGTCTATGACAAAGGCCGCTCCCGCCCCAAAGCGGACGTTAGCGTTGCACGAGAGTGGTCACTAAAAACGGCGCGAGTCCCGCGGGTTTATCACTGACCGTGGCCGCATCGCATTCCTACTTCTGGCAATCGCTAAAAGTAGAGGGATTACAACAGCCTAATCGCAAATACTGGTTTTCAATATTGAAACTAACGTTTACATTGGCAATTTCAACGACAAGAATCCCCATGACTGAAGTGCATATTCATCTTCGCTTTGAAGGCGGAGAGGCGGACTCGGGCCGCTTGCCACTTTATGACGCAGGACAATCTCTTGAGGGAACTGCCCGAACGGTAAATATCATCGCGCACTCGTTCGCCAACAACCAAGTGTTGCGTACGCGTGCAGCTACTGCCGAGGGCGTACAGGCCTATGTGCATGCGCCAAAGAAAGGGTGCTTTGAGGAGAGAATCGATCTAGTCTTCTCAGATCTAGTCACCGAGAAGATCGGGTCTAGCGTGATCACTGGCCACTTTTGGGACTACTTTGTATTCTGCCTAGCATCTGCAACGGGACAAGAGTACGAACCGCAAACTCCTTACTTGCGTAAGATTCTCGACGGCACCGATGCATTCGTGGATGCTGTCGCTCAGAGTGTGGAAAGTCCCCTTGCTCAGATGCAGAGACCCGTCGGAATGCAAGATGGAATGACTCTGAACATTGCTCGCGACCGAGTCGGAGACCTCATTCAGTTCGACAAGTCAACCTATGAACACGTTGCTGTACAGAACACGTCGAAGACAGATGAATACTTCATCGGAAACGTGACGAAGCTAAATGGGATATCCGGCGTGGGAAGAGCTTATTTGCGAGAGTTCGGTGAAACCGTTCCGTTCCTCGTTAATAAGCGAGATAAGAATCAGCGCACCGTTCAAGCTGCCGGCGCTTCGCTCCACGAATATCTCAGTGACCCAGACAACGACGTGGGTGGAGAGCGCACGTTCCGCGCTCGCCGTGTTCACTCCGCTCATGGACGTCTGATCCGCCTGCTTGTAGACGAAATCAACGTTAACTGAGCTGGTCTCAATGGACAGATATTGTGCGGCGGTCAAGATACCGCTTGTAGACCGTTGTATGCCGATGGCTGACTGGTCAAGCCTGTGGTCCAGCTTGGGGACGCTCGGTACACTCGTGTTCGGGACGATAGGCGCTGTTGCTGCGATCCTGGGCGTACACAAGGTGCTTATCGAGCTACGCAACCTCAAGGAACAGAAAGTGCGCGAGTCAGGAATTCGTGCTGAAGAATTAGCTCTCAAGCGAACTCAATTTTTTTTGGCTCAGCACAGACGACTTTTCGAAGATCCAGACCTAGCCAGCGTCTTGCAACATCTGGATGGCGACGGAGACGCGCTGGCCACCCCAGAGATGGCGGACAAGAATCGAAAGTTTCTTACCTTCATCGAAGAAATAGCTTTATTGGTGAACTCTAGCCAAATCAAGCCGGAAGTGGCCTTTTACATGTTCGGGTGGTATGCACGATGCGCTAGAAATGGATCCAACTTCAACGAAAATATAGACACTAGTGAAGCGCACTGGGCGATATTTCAAGCGTTTGCAGACGACTCCGCAGCCTACGCTGAGAAGAATCCACAGGGCCCTCAAAACCCTTTGACGCTATAACAACCAGTTGGGGCACGCCAAGCGACTGACCGACGCCTATCTATCTGCTAGCGCCTCGCACACCGCCACGTCGAATCGGGTCAGCGTGGCCTTTTAATCAACGAGACTTATGTGTACTTGACCTTCTCGTGAGGGCATGGTCCGTTTATCACTCCCCTGAATGATGCTTCTCACCACGCGACAGCCGTGATTCGTTTTCACTGTTATGGCCTATTTCAACGAGTGTTGAAATAGGCCATAACAGTGAAATTCAGACATCGTCGGATTTGCTAGCGGACACCTCGGCAGCTTGTAGGGCCTGTCCTTTGCTAAGTTCGCCCTTCATCTTGGCACCGAGCGCAGAATGGAACCGGGTAACTTTCCGATCTTCCCCCGCGCGCTGTGGATGGCGCTTGCCTCGGCAGGCTCGGTTGAAGCGAGAGCAAATACTGCTTGGTGCACCTGAGCTCGGATGCGACGCCGCTCAATCGCTGACAGAACTGGATGTTCATTGGTGACCAAGCTGTTGACTATCATCGGAACGCTTCACGGTAAACCCGTGGCGCTGAATGAAGCCGATCGCCGTCCTTGTACTGCGGGTAATTTCGTCCTGGGCAACGGGAGTTTGCTTCGAGAGGGTGATGTCGTCCGTCAGCCTCGAGTAATTCCAGCCCCGCACTTGAAGAGCCCGCACTAAGTCGTATTCGCTCTCCCGCAGTACCAGGTTAGCTAGGCAGCTGCTGGTCGGAGCGCCTTGTGGAAGGAAGCAGTCCTTCGTAGTCAGCTTGATGAGCAACTCGGCTACCTGTCTAGGGAACCAGAAAACACCACTGCCCTCTTGGCCCAAACAACTGATGATGGATCGACACTAAGATAAGGCGTGCCAGTTCGGAACTCTTGGAGCGAACCCGAAGAGCGGCGTAGCCCCAGAACCTTGCGTGAACAAGAGAATGTCGAACAGACGCCCTGGCTCGTCGACCAACCAGGGATAATGGCTATCAGCGGCCGCGCCTGTTAGCAAGGCCCTATTTGCGGCAAAACATTCACCGAGATAGAAGGGCAACCGCGTCAGCTTCCGCGCTCTGAGGCTGCCCATGTCGGCTGGCAGCAAGAACTGAGTAGCGGTGGTGCCGACGAAGCCGGCGCTCGACAGCCCTCGGCGAACTTGACTGTCCAACGCCGGCATAAAGCCGGTCAGCAGAAGGAGCACTTTCATTGGATATGTAACGTTCGTATTTCCAATGAGAAGTAGGGCTGACATGTTGGACAGGACGGAAAGCAGACGCGTATCAAATTCTGTGCAATGTGCTTCGGCAGCCAAGCCTCCAATCATGCGGGCGTGACCGTCGACTACTGTTAGCGTTGCAAGTGCTCCGCCCGTGAATCCAACAAGAGACGCATGAAACGTAGGGTTCAGCAAGGTCGCTATCAAAGCTGGCAATTCCTGGACACCTGGGGCCTTTCTGCTGCCAGCCCCCCAGTTAATGAGGACGGTTCTCAGCGCGCGTGCCAATAGCGCCGCGTTTGCTTTAGTCGGTGCTGCCAGGTATGGCTTCGCCAATCCATTTACCAAGTGATAATCATGGTGGTATCCAGCATTGAACGAATTAATGGCGGTGACGATGGCCGCGTGGGGTGCAACAACAGTTAGTGGCATCGCTTCCAGTTCCCTACACATGCCCTTTGAACTCTTTTGAGAATTGCTGCCATAGCTCTACGTGTTCCCCACATTTGCGCGCTACTTGAATTGTGAGACCTCCACGTGTCTACGAAAGCCCGGGCGATTCACACATCCCACTCTTGTGACCGTTATTTTTAAATGGGGAGTCAGAGTCGTAGACTACCCCATCACTTCAATGAAACAACGATGCCAATCACAGCCAAGGCAGTTCCCGTGATCCACTGCCAGTGCTCCAGCCAGAAAGCAGCTAGCAACTTAATTGCCTTTACAAGCGGGGGCTGCTTGTAATGTCCTGGTCCAATAAAGACTACGTGACTGTCCGGATCATTTGGAGGTGGAGGCACGTAGGTGCCTTGGTACCATTCTCGCACGCGCTGTCTAATGCTCTTCTTGACGTTCAGGTGCCTGTTCATGTTGAGAGTGGACTGGAGGGAGCTCTATGTAGACACTCAAGTAGCGTCGCCCGGCCTTGTTGTGCGAGGAAAGAACCCTTAGCTTTTCCAACTAGCAAACGCAGAGTTATTCGGTTCACCATCACGGCCGAGAAGTTTTTCGGAGCTGCTTAGGTAAGAGGTGGTCAAGTTCTGAGTCGCTGAAGAAAAGCTCTTCCTGATGCTTGAGCGCGTTCTGCGCCGCGACGTAGGCTTTCGCATCCGTTCGGGGCGCGCTGCGGTAAATCTGCTCAAGCTCCTCGTTCATCGAGTCTCGTGCCGCAGCCGCTGCGTCGATCGAACCGCCCCGGGCAAGATCGACCAGGACGCTGAGTAGACGCTCTCGAACCCCCCATAATTTGGAAGCAGTCACAGTGTGCTTCTGCGCTTGCTCACCCAAGCTGGCCTCCTTGAAATACAGCAATAGCCCCAGTAGCACGGTTGAAAGCAGCGCACCCGCAATCGTCCCGGCCTTGCTATCTCCGAGCGCTGCAATCACAAGGCTCCCAGACGAAATTGCGGACAGAGCGATCTCAATCCGCTTGATGAGCTTATAGCGAGCGATATACCCGTCCGCCATTTTTTCGTGCGTCTTGTGCGTGTAGGCAACGCGTCCATACATTTCGCGAAGCTGCCCTTCTAAAGTGTCGTTCATCATGGTCACGATGGAAACTGAGTCCCGTAGATTTGCCGAAACTTATTCTTAGCCGCCCAGTTTTCGTTGGCTAGAACGTTCTTGATTGCGTCCACGGCGAGCGTATGGGCCATTCGTGCTTTGCGTTCGAATCCCCCCGTTCTCCGAGCCCAGGACTGACTGCCTGGCGCTCGCCAGTGGTTTTGGCTCGAGTCTTGATTCGCGAGAAAGTTAAAAAAGTCACGCGTCATAAAATCGTAGTAGAGATACGATTTGAGGCGGTGCTCCCATGTTTCAATGAACTGGTACGCGAGGGTGTCAATAAGCATCCCGCTCATCGGTACGTCGTTAGTATCGCGCCAGGCACGAACCATACGTCCGAGCGGGACTAAGTTGTAGTTGCAAGCTTGATTGCGTGTCGCAAATGCGTTGATCTCGTCTTTGGGCCAACATACCTTCCAGCTGCCTCCGTTGTTGTCATCTGCGAACGTGTAGCTGCCGTCAGTATTGAGAAAAACCGGCACGATCTCGAACGTGACGTTGTCAGTGAAGGGAATTTGGACGATCTGCCCATCAGCAATAACGACCGAGTTAGGGTAAGTTACTTCGATAGAGCGCTTCACCGATTGCAAAAGGGCCGACTGTCCGTTCGAAGAATGGCCGTCGTACTGCTTGTAGATGCTGTATGGCAATACGTACATGAGGTCAATGTCACTTACGCTGGCCACAGCTGTATTCCGTCCGTAAGATCCCCCATAGAAACGATTGGCTGTGTCAGATGTGGAATCCCGGAAGTCTGAATTGAGCCTTCTTGTGAGCCGTCCAGTTCGGTCAGCGATTGAAGCGCGCTTCAAAATGCCGGGCGGCAAAGCGCCGCAAAAAGTACTGAACCAGTCCGCCACTGACATGTTCGTTGGCCTCTAAGGTCTTGATTAGGAATCGGTGAACCCGGGGATGCCCCGTGCAACGCTCGTCTGCATCAGATGTGCTGTAATTTTATCCCAACGACTGTCAAGTAAAATTGAAAGTCTGGCATGCACGCTATTGCCCGCATGTTCTTGGACTCGCTCGCGAGATTCAAAATTGAATTATGTCCCAAAGTTCTGCTAATGAGTCACTTTGACGATCTACCGCGCCGCGACCGGAATCACGAGATCGAGGGTAAAGCGATCGCGGCATTTCAGCGACTCCTTAGCGAAAGTGGAGTCTTCATTCTGCAAGCGGCTGACCGCAAG
Source organism: Achromobacter piechaudii NBRC 102461 (assembly GCF_001571245.1). Taxonomy (GTDB): domain Bacteria; phylum Pseudomonadota; class Gammaproteobacteria; order Burkholderiales; family Burkholderiaceae_B; genus Achromobacter; species Achromobacter piechaudii. The sequence goes on from NZ_BCTK01000013.1 coordinate 228,603, forward strand.
GATTACGGCACCGATTGCCAGATCGAGGTTGTGGCCAACGGACAGGCCACGAATGTCCGGCTCCACGTACAACTTAAGGGAACTGAAAGTGCTTTGAAGGCGGATGGATCGTTCAACGTCGAAGTGCGTCGAACTAATCTCAACTATCTGCTGATGCAGGCCAGCAGCATGTATGTCGCCTATCACCTGCCTACAGATTCCTTACGCGTTCGCACGGCGGAGAGTATCACTCGTCAATATGAGCATGGCGGCAAGAACTGGACCAACCAGCAGTCGTTGACGGTTGCCTTCGCCGAAGAGTTGACGAGTGGGCGTCTGACCCAGCTGGCAGACGTCGCTCTTGCGGAGACGCTGTCCTCACGTGACCGGCGCGTCGCTCTAGCCCGTGTGCACGATGTGGAGCTGTGCACTCACGTTCTTGAGGCTCCACCAGACGTTCTCGTTCCCGCCGACCTCGCTCTAGCACGCAAGATGTTGGTGCAACTCTACGAGAGCGACGCAGACGTGACAATCAGCGCGGGCTTCGAAAAGTTTGCGGCCGTCCTGGGCACAGATAGTGAGGAAATGGGCATGTGCTATATGTCCGAGATTAACCTCGGAATGGATGGCTTGAGCCTCCACGCCGAGAGAATCGAGGAGGCTATCAGCCATTTCCAGGCAAGGCTCACAGAAAATCGTCACCTGATAGGTGCTCTGCACTACACGATCGGCAATGCTTTCCATGCGCTACGTAGAGAGCAGGAAGCAAAGTGTGCTTTCGAAGCTGCACTCGCTGATCCGGCGCTTACGACCAATCGCGAACTCGCGGCCATGGTTCATAAAAACCTTGGCACCAGTCTCGCGTTGCTGGGAGATATGGAGCGAGCGGTAACTCACTATCGGGAAGCTATACGGTTGAGTCCCAACCTCGCGGAGGCCCACACCGCATTGGGTATCTACTATATCAAGCTGGGGCTGTACCCGGACGCATTGCATCACTTCGACCAAGTTGTTTTTTCGGAACAAAGGCAAGGCCGCACTTCTACGGTTACCGGATGGCGGGCCAATGTCCTTTTCAACCTTGGCGATGGCCGGGCGGCGTTTCGAGAAATCAATGGGTTGATGGCTCAGGCCGGCCGCCTCCGTTGGATTTGGCCTTGGTGTGGTCGTCTGGTTGCAAGCTTTGGCCGCGCGAATGTAGACAACGCCCGCCAAGCTCTACCTTTTTGGCAACGCTACGTGAAGGCGAACCCCGATGACCCCGCCGGTAAGTGGGAACTTCTCATGGCCACGTTTTATCTGCGCGGTGAGGGGGAGGATGTTGCGAAGACTTACCGTGAACATCGCGAAGAGTTTGATCAGCACATCACACACATCGGTGCGGACCACGCGGCTCTAGCCTGGGACCAGTTAGGCCACTGGGCGCAGGACGACAAGGACTGGGTGGAGGCAGAGCGCTGCTTTCGCAAGGCATATGACTTGGCGGGTGGCGATTATGGTTATTGCCTAGCGATGGCCCTCAATGAATTGAAGCGCTTCGATGAGAGCGTGCCGCTGCTGCGGGAACAGGCTCTTATCGTTCAGCCGGATGCGTTGAGCTGGTTTCAACTGGGTGCTACTCAGTCCAACCTTAGTAGATGGCCAGAGGCAATCGAAGCATACGAGAGGGCGCTTGTCCTCGACCCAGAATATGCCCTCGCTATGTTCAACCTTGGCGGCGCTCACTGGAACAGTGGTGATAGAGCGATGGCGGAGGAGGTTTGGACGGCTGCAATTGAGCGTTTCCCCGACCATGAGCTAAGCGCGACTCTCAAGCGCGATCTTTCGCCGTTGTTTGGCGATCCTGCCACAGGCCAATGCTGCTAAAGCTTGCTAGACGTCCCGTGCTGCGGGAACTTACTGGCTGGAATGTCGACGATGCCTCATCAGATCCGGCGTGGTTGACCGAATGGATTCTTCTGTGAGCTAGGCAGGGCCTACGTTTTCCACGAGATTCTACCGGTTCAACGCGACCGACACCCGATCAAACAAATATGCCGTGAATTTCCCCGTGGGGTGTGCCGATCTTTCCCTCTGGTGGATGCATCCACGTCGACATTGAAGGTGTCCGTAGGTGCATTCGAGTGGACGCGGACTTTTGTCCGCACGAATTCAGGGGCACAACGACGCCAGTCACAGCAAGAGCAGTGGCCGTGAACCGCCGTTAGTGACCGGCCGCTGCCGGCCAGGAGCAGTCGACAGCGCTTAGGAAAGCCGACAGTTAACTTCAAGCCAAAGTATGTGCAGAAACTAGATCAAAGAGGCTTCAATGGGGCTCATCTACTGCGGCAGCGATTCTCTAAAGTTTGGTTAAAGGGCAAGACCAATTCCGAGTTCATCTGCGCGCGACTTGAGTAAGGCATGATCCGTTTTTGCACGCCCACGCCAGTAGGTTTGATTATTGCCTTCGATCCCAGCTAATAGCTCAGTCATTCTCTCAATGTCAAACTCTGCGGCATGAGGACGGATGAAACGTGCGAAGGTTGAATCGGCAGTGCTGAACGCCCCACTTGCGCAGTAGATTCTGATAGCGATACGAAGGGGCTCCTGTCTAAGATTGCCTTGATCTGCAAAACTACTACAACCTACTCGGCACATACGCCGGTGAGGCTGTTTTACTTTAACCAAGCAGGCTCCGCGAAAACCGGGGCGATTCAGGAGGAAACCATGATTTCAGTTGGTGCGGTGTATCACGGTCCAGAACTTCAAGGCTGCGAAGTTAACCAAGCCATCATGGCCGCGAGCAAGATTCTTAAGGGTTTCAGAGGCGGGCTTGAATCGATAAGTACGCCATGGGTGAATGCGGTGTTTGTTGTTTCTGGATCCTTGGCTCAGGTGGATTTTCAGGGTTTGGAGTACGGGAAATATTCAAAAGAAAACAAGGGTGTGGTTGTTAAAGTTGCCGTACCAAAGAAAGTCATTGATGGTGGTGATTTAAGAAAGTTCATCATTGATTCTTTGCATGGCGCGAATGCGATGGCATTCGAATTTTTCCGGCAAAAGGGAGAAGAGTTTCCGCTGCGTGATGCGGAAAATCTGGTCGCCAAAGTTGAGGAGGAGTTCCAAGAAGGGTAGAAATTGCTCTTGGCGCTCGTATGTCGCCTGAGTCAGTCCACCAACGGCGCGGGCGAGACCACTTACTTCCGCTATGACCTGCGCGGCAACGTCACAGGCGTGCGCAATCCCGGAATGTCCACGGAACTGCGCACCGCCTACGACGCGCGCGGCAACAAGAACTTCGAGGCCGACGGCAACGGCAGTGCGTCGACCTGGGCCTATGACTACTTCGGCCGTCTGGTGGCGCACACCGACATTGGCGGCGCCAAGTACTTCTATACCTACGACAATGCCCGTCAGCTTCTGACCCAGACGAATACGCGCGGCCAGAACCTGAACTACAGCTACGACGCCGCGGGCCAGGTCACGCGCATCTATGACGCCGCCATAGGTCAGATCAAGGACTATTCCTACGACCATGCGGGCAACAAGGTGCGCGAGCGCACCGCGCAGGGTGGAGGCGTCTACCAGAACAACATCATGGCGTATGACGCGCTGGGACGGCTGCGGCAGGTCTCGGACAACTACCTGCGCCAGATCATCGACTACGACGCCAACGGCAACCGGACCCGGGTGCAAACCCAGTACGCGGATTCGTCCGATACGTGGCGCAACCAACAATGGTGTCAGACTGCGATTTCGCGGCGAAATTGCGAAACTGCAGTCCGACACCATTAATCGTTCCAGACGCTGTCTACGACCGTTGAGTCGCATATGGCCAGAATTGGAGGCATGCGGTACGCTGTGCCCCCTGCGTCAGGGAGGCCGATGGCAAACCCTTCGGCAGCATTCGAGCCCAAGGCCTACAGCGTAGCTTTTGAAATGCAGCTGCTTGATGAAGACCTCGATAGAGGAAGAAAAATACATTTTAATCGGGCGAACGCTGCTCTTGATAATGCAATGAAAGCGAATCCGGATTTTGCAAAAATGATGAACGACATGATGAAGGTCCGGTTTCAGTAAAATTGGCTGATAGTTTTGAAGAGTTCATCGCTGGATTGTCCGTTGATCCAGACAATATATGAAGGAAGATCATGGACCGATATGCGGGAAAACCTCTTTTGCGGCTCCTCGAATGTTATGTGTTGCATGCAATTGGTCACCTTGATGCAAAGCAGGGTGATTTGTTGAAGGCCATGGAGCCAAAGTTGGCAGAAATATTTGGCGCGAAAGGGACGTGGATTGATATTGTGAGCGCGCAAGTGGGATTTGCGCCGGAAATGTCTGGAAAAATTAGAGCGATATGGGAGGCTGGGGTTTTGAAGTCCCAGCAGATGGGCTTGGATGTTGATCCAAATGATTTTGCAGTCGAATTTGTGGATACTAATTTTTCCACTATGGACTAATCCCGACGCGAATTTTTCAGGGAGTTGCCGCAGTGACGGTTTTTTCAGAATGCCCTGCGTCAACTCGGAACATGCGGTGGGCAATAGAGCGACTTAATATTCTGGCTGCATGCTGCAAAGCTTCGCATTGGCTGCGCCCTGTGAAATTCGCTGGCGCGTCCTCCTACTTGCCGCACCTTTTCTTGCAGCATGACGCGGGCCGCGTCTGTAGCCTCCCATCCTGATACCCCCCGCCGATGTCGGGTTGCGCGCCGATAAACGAGTGCTGCTCGACGGGCGGGTGGGCCGGGCTGGATGGGGAGCCAGCCCGACGGTCCGCAGCGTCAGGCGGCGTTCGGGACGTGGCTTTTTAGTTTCTGGTCGTTGAGGTTGGCGAGCTTGGGCAACAAGCCCAGCTCTACGTTAGGCGCGGGCGACACCACTTACTTCCGCTATGACCTGCGCGGCAACAAGAACTTCGAGGCCGACGGCAACGGCAGTGCGTCGACCTGGGCCTATGACTACTTCGGCCGTCTGGTGGCGCACACCGACATTGGCGGCGCCAAGTACTTCTATACCTACGACAATGCCCGCCAGCTTCTGACCCAGACGAACACGCGCGGCCAGAACCTGAACTACAACTACGACGCTGCGGGCCAGGTCACGCGCATCTATGACGCCGCCATAGGTCAGATCACGGACTATTCCTACGACCATGCGGGCAACAAGGTGCGCGAGCGCACCGCCCAAGGTGGAGGCGTCTACCAGAACAACATCATGGCGTATGACGCGCTGGGACGGGCAGTAAGCAATTAGGAGTTAACGGTCAGAAGCAGTAAGGATAGCAAGGGATCGAAGAAGCCCACTGACGAATGATTGCTTTCGGCCCATTCCAGCCGGTCAGCTCAGTCAAAAACCAGCCAGAAGGGGGCGGCCATGCAGCGGCTTCGAGAGCATCTACTTGAGGATTGAAGGTGTCTACGAAAGCGAGACTGATTCAGTTTGAAAGTCCGAGTTAGTTCAGATCGAGTCCACTCCCATACGCATAGCAGAGAATGCTAGGTACGCATCAGAGGGATCCAATTCTTCAGCTTCCGGACCTGCAAGCCAGGAATCGAGCTCGTCGTCAAACTCGGAGATAACCCATTTCAGGTTTTCCTTTACCGACTGAGGAGTTTTACTAAAGACATCCTCCCGAATCCAGTCATCCGTTACCCCCCAGAAGACAGCGTATGGAACAAGTACTCTGAGACCTTGGGGAACGTCGTCGATGTCCATCGACACTCGTGCCGCAACTTGGACGAAGCTCGGCCATTCGTCCTCTATTTCTTGCTGACTAAGAACACGTCTTTCACTACTCATTTTGACAAGGCCTCCTTCATTCGCTCATAAGAATTCCAGTACTCCTGGCGGATTACCGACGGAACCCTGGCAGCATCAAACATCTTCTCAGAATGAGCCGCCGACATACAGGTGGTGCGGCGAGTATGTCAAAAAATGCGGCGTTGGTGACTGTCCGCTTGAATCCACAGCCGAAAGCCGCCACTGGCAACAAGCGCCCCGATGTCGCCAATACAAAGCACGACGCTTCCAACTCTGACAATTCCCAACTCACAGCCGAGTGTCTCGAGACGTCCGTGTCTCCTCCGCAAAGCCCGTACTGGCATCTCCCATATCTTGGGGCTTAGACCGTCGAACCAATTCAATTGCGTTTGTTGCTAAGTTCGCCATTCCTTGACCTGCAGACCGTTTATCGGCGAGGAATAGAAGAAGATCTCCGCACAATGGCAGGTGTTGCCCACCAAAGCCAAAAGGCGAACTTCAACGCAAAAGGCGAACTTTCTTCCCTCCGCTCGGGATTCCCCCAATTCAAATTCCTCTTGCGGAAAATCAATGTTCTATAGGACACTTTGTGTCATTAGAGCGGCGAGACCGCATTCCAGGGGAAGAGCATGAAACTTTTGAGCAAGATGGCTGCGCTGGCGGCGGCGTTCGTTGTTGCGGGCAACGCGCAGGCGGCGTATCCCGAGCGGCCGATCCGCCTGGTGGTGCCTTTTGGGGCGGGCGGCATCACCGATATCGTGGCGCGGCAGGTGGGCAAGGGCATGGGGGACGCGTTGGGGCAGGGCGTCGTCATTGAAAACCGGCCCGGCGCGGGTGGTGTGATCGCCGCGCAGTTGGCGGCCAGTGCGCCGGCAGATGGCTACACGATTTTCATGGGCACCGTGGGCACGCAGATCGTGAACCCGCTGATCTATCGCAAACTCAGCTACGACGCCAACGCGTTCGCGCCGGTGGGGATGGTGTCGGGATCGCCGTTCGTGCTGGCGACGCGGGCGGGCTTGCCTGCCGCGAATTTCGAGGCCTTCGTCGCCTATGCGCGCGCCAATCCCGGTCGGCTGAATTTTGGTTCGGCGGGCAATGCCAGTTCGCCGCACCTGGGCCTGGAGCTGTTGAAGCTGACGGCGGGCGTGGATATCGTTCATGTGCCGTTCAAGAGCGGCAGCGAAGCGGTCAATGCCGCCATCGGTGAGCAGGTCGACGTGGTGATGGACGCCAGCCCGATCATCATGCCGCACGTGGCTTCGGGCAAGCTGCGCGCGTTGGCGGTGGCGTCGGACAAGCGATTGGTATCAGCGCAGGCCGTGCCCGCCAGTGCGGAAGTCGGCGACGCCGGTTTGCAGATCAGTTCGTGGAATGCGTTGCTGGCGCCGGCGGGCACGCCGCCCGAGGTGCTGGCGGCGTTGAACGCGGCGTTGCAGAAGACGCTGGCGTCCAAGGAATTGAAGGACCGGCTCGCGGCTCAGGGTACGCAGCTGTACACGGGGTCGGCAGAGGAATATCAGCGGTTTATCGCGGCCGAGAAGTCCAAGTGGACCGACATCGTGAAGCGCGCCGATATCAAGATGGATTGAGGACGGGGGCGGTCCGCATGGAGCCGCCCGATGATCGATGCACCCTTTCAACCCTCACCGCCGTCCGTCGCGCTCACGCGCGCGGACGGCATAGACGCTGTCCAGGACGGACGGCATGACGGAGACAAGATGAGCGATACGATGCACCTGGGAAAAGACGAACTGATCGCGCGCGCGCAGGCCGAGATGCAGCGCCAGTTCGATACGCCGCAATGGACCCTGCGCGAACGGCTGGCGCTGACGTGCCGCATCCTGTTCGATGGCGGTCATGATTCCGGGTTGGCCGGGCAGATCACTGCGCGCACGCCGGAAGCGGGGCGTTACTACACGCAGCGCTTGGGCCTGGGGTTCGATGAAATCACGGCCAGCAACCTGTTGGTCGTGGACGAAGACCTGCGCGTGCAAGAAGGCGGCGGCATGCCGAATCCGGCCAATCGCTTTCATTCTTGGATCTATCGCGCGCGGCCCGATGTGAACTGCATCATCCACACGCACCCCTTGCATGTCGCGTCGCTGTCGATGCTGGAGGTGCCGCTGGAGGTGTCTCACATGGACAACTGCACGCTGTACGACGATGTGGCGTTTCTGAAGGACTGGCCGGGCGTGCCGGTCGGCAATGAGGAAGGCGAGATCATCTCGGCCGCGCTGGGCGACAAGCGCGCAATTCTGCTGTCGCACCACGGCATGCTGATCGCGGCGGGTTCGGTGGAGGAGGCTTGCGTGCTGGCGTTGCAGTTTGAACGCGCGGCTCGCATGCAGCTGTTGGCCATGTCGGCCGGCAAGATCCAGCCCATCCCCCCCGCGCTGGGCCGCGAGGCGCACGACTGGATCCTGACGCCCAAGCGTTCGCAGGTGGGCTTTTCTTATTACGCGCGCCGCGCGTTGCGGGCGCATCCGGACGTGTTGTCCTAAGCGGGGAACAGGCGGGGGGGTGCCCCCGCTCGACGGCGGCGTCGGTTTCGGGCATTCTTACCGGTCGGATTTTCACCGCCCTGTCCATGAACGACCTGCCGCCCCGTCTACGCACCCTGCGCCGCCAGCAAGCGCTTTCCCTGGAGCAGCTTGCGCAGCGCACCGGGCTGACCAAAAGCTATCTGTCCAAACTCGAGCGCGGCTTGAGCGAACCGTCGATCTCGACGGTGTTGCGCCTGGCCGAAGCGTATGGCGTGGGCGTGTCGCAATTGGTGGGCGCGGACGACGCCGCCCAGGACGAAGTGGTCAGCGTGGTGCGCGTGGCGGATCGCGAGGCGCTGCAACGCGGCGGGCCCGGCTCGCAATACCATTACGAATCGCTGGCCGGACACCGCAAGATCAAGGCGATGGAGCCTTTCGTGGTGCATCCGCCGCGCGACTTTCCGGATGCGGCGGCCGTGTTCCCGCATCCCGGCGAAGAATTCCTGCTGGTGCTCAAGGGCGCCATCGAGGTGCAGGTGGGCGAACGCCAGTTCCGTCTGGAAACCGGCGATTCCGTCTATTTCGATTCCGAATTGCCGCATCGCATGCGCACCGTCAGCCGGGCGATGGCTGAAGTGCTGGTGGTCGCGGCGCATTGACCACAAACAACACAAGATCCCACAAGACAGGCAGCCCATGAAACACGACCAATCGCGGCTCGTCCGCATCGATGCCGGCCCGATGAAGAACCCGGTGCCCGGCAAGCCGCGCCGCCCGATCTCGGGCGATGCCGCCTTCCAGACCGTTACCGCCTTCGAAGGCAATGCCGGCAAGGCCGAAGCCGGCGTGTGGGAAAGCACCGCAGGCGTGTTCCAGTCCAACACGACGGGCTATATCGAATTCGGCACCATCGTCGAAGGCTCGGCGCGCCTGGTCGATCCGGACGGCACCGTGCACGAGCTGACCGTGGGCGCCGCCTTCGTCATGCCCGAGGGGTATACCGGCCGCTGGGAAGTGGATCAGTTCGTCAAGAAGATCTATTTCATCAGCCGGACGGCATGAAGACGGGCACGACGTCCATCATGCGTTCTGGCAAAACACCCGCGCGCTAAGGCTGAGGCCGCTGCGGGTAGGCGGACGTGCCAAACGTATTGCCCATGCGGTTGCCGATGGTGGCCGGCGTGGGCAGACCCATCTGGTTGGGCGGGCGTTGCGTGATGGCCTCGGACTCCAGCACGGTGGGCGGGCGGGGCCGCACGTCGGGCGCCATCTTCTGGTTCAGGCAATCGTAGGACAAGGCCCGGTAGCCATTGACCTCGGTGTCGATGCACGCGCCGCCGGGGCGCGCCGGCGCCGGCGCGGTTTGCGCCGCTTGGGATGGCGATGGCGCGACCGGCGCGTCGGTCCCGAGGGCCTGCGCGGCAACATCCGACATGACGGGCAGCATCGCCGCCGACCACAGCAACAGGCCAGCGGCCCGGAACACCCCGCGCATGCGCGCTCCTTGAACAGCGTGGCCAGGCGTGGCCGCGCAACGCAAAAAGTATAAAGATCGCCACCCCCGCATAGGTGACGGTTGCGTGGCGCTTGCGCGGCGAACGCGCGGCAAGTGTCACGAATGCGTCATTCGACGCCTCTAGCATGGCGGCTTTTCCAGGCGCGGGCGCTTACGGCGTCCTCTGTTGCGGCCATGTCAGGCGTTTTTCCCTTGCGGTCACGGATATGAAAGGCGTCTTCACGGGGCCCGGCGCAGCCTTGCGCGCCTGTATCGCCTGGGGGCTGCTGGCGCTTGCGCCCACCGGCCATGCCGCGCCGCCCGCCAAGCCCATGCACTTTGCCATCGCGGCGCAGCCGTTGGCGCAGGCGCTGGTCGAGTACAGCCTGGCCAGCGGCCTGACGGTGCTGGTGGACAGCAGCTTGACGGCCGGTCGGCACGCGCCCGCCGTGGTGGGCGCCTATACGCCAAGCGAAGCGCTGCGCAAGCTGCTGGCGGATTCGCCCTTGGCGATTCGCTATGCCAGCGCGCAGTCGTTCACGCTGGTCGCCAAGGATGACGATGCGGCCGCTGCCCGCGCGGTTTCGGGCAAACGTTTGCGCGACACGCCCTATGCCGCCGTGGTGCAGACGGCGCTCAAGCGTGCCCTGTGCTCGGCGGCGTCCACGCAGCCGGGGAACTATCGCGCATTGGTGCAGTTGTGGTTCGACAAGGCCTGGCGCGTCAGTCGCGTGGGCTGGGTGTCGACCACGGGGCAGGCGGCTCTGGACCGTCGCCTTGAGTCCGCACTGCAAGGCGTGGTGATCGGCCCGTTGCCGGCGGGTACGTCGCAACCGCTGACCGTGTTGTTGACGCCACGCAGCACGGCGCAATGCAACGCTGACGGGGGAGCCGGCAGTGCGGGATAACAAGCCGGACGGATCGTTGCGGGCGTTGTTCCTGGAACGCTACAACGACTTTCGCAATCAGCTGCGCCGCCGCCTGGGCTCCGACGACCTGGCGCACGACGCCATGCAGGAAGCCTTTCTGAAGGTGAATGACTTGCCCGCCAGCTCGTCGATCCAGCAGCCCGCGGCCTATCTGTTTCGCGTGGCGTTGAACATTGCGGAAGACCAGCGGCGACGGGATTCGCGGCTGCTGACCGGGGTCGAGATCAGCGAACTGATCCACTTGGCCGACGAGGCCGCAGACCCGGCGCGCATCGCGCAGGGCCGCAACCAGATCGACGCGTTTCAGCGTGCACTGCAAAAGCTGCCCGAGCGCACGCAGCAGATGGTGCTGGCGGCGCGCGTGCATGAGTTGCCGCATGCGGAAATCGCGCGGCGCTACGGCGTGTCGGAACGCATCGTGTCCAAGGAACTGAAGCGGGCGCTGGACCATTGCGCACAAGAACTGCTCGCGGCCGGCCAGGCAAGCGGCAACGGAACGAGCGCCGCCTCTCGCGATGCGCGCCGGGACGACACACCATGGCGTTGACGATGAGCATGCCCGCAAGGAACAAGAATGAAGATGCCGCCACGCGGCAGGCGCAGGCCTGGTTGCTGGCGCTGACCTCTGGCCGCGCCACCGAACAGGACGCGCAGCGGTTTCGTGATTGGCTGCGGGCGGACAGCCGCCATCAGGCCGCGTTCTCCGCGCAGAAGCAGCTGTGGCAAGGCATGGGCCCGGCCATCCAGCAGGTGCATGCCGAGCGCGCAAGCCGCCGCGCGTCCAAGCCGGTCTTCACCGGACGCCGCGCGTTTCTTGGCGGCGCGCTGGCGGCGTCGGCGGCGTATCTGGCGTTCAAGCCACCGCTGGGTCTATGGCCCAGCGTCGATGCGCTGGGCGCGGATTACCGCACGGCGGCTGGCGAGCAGCGGCGCGTGTCGCCGGTGCAGGGGCTGGACGTGGACATGAATACGTTGACGCGCATCAACGTGGGCCGCGACGCCAACGGTGCGGTGATCGAGCTGGCCGAAGGCGAGGCCGAGATACGCAGCGGCGCCACGCCCGCGATCGTGGTGGCGGGCAGCGGCCGCATCAGCGCCAAGAATGCCACGTTCAATCTGCGCTACATCGACGGGCAGGCGCGGCTGTGCTGCCTGTCGGGCGCGCTGCGGCTCGTGCATGGCCAAGGCGTGTTCGACGTGGCCGCCAACCGCGAACTGCGCTATGACGATGCGCGCGTGATCCCGCCCGTCGCCGTGGACACGGCCGTCGTGACGGCCTGGCGCCAGGGCTGGCTGGTGTTCAACCAGCAGCCGCTGGCGCAGGTGGTGGACGAACTGAACCGCTATCGCCGGGGCCGTCTGGTGCTGATGAACGAGCAATTGGGCAAGCGCCTGGTGCAAGCGCGATTTTCGTTGGCGCAGGTGGCCGATGCCGAGCGCTTGATCAGGGATGCGTATGGCGCCCGCGTGACACATCTGCCGGCAGGCGTGGTGTTGTTGTCATAAGTGCGTCGCAAAGCGCCTGTCTGGATGAATTATTTGTGACAGCGTTCCGGTCTGCATTTTTCTATCCGTCTGTCTTGTTCTAGGTGACGAACACGCGCGATTGGAACAAGGGATGGCGATCATGCAGGCACGGATGGCGGATACGGGTGGCAAGCGGAACATTGGGCGCGTGCCGGGGCACAGGCGCCCGAATTGGCGTCCTACGCCGCTGTCGCAGGCCGTCACCGCATTGCTGATTGCCGGCAGCGCAAGCAGCGCGGCCCAGGCGCAGCAACGCGCTTTCAGCCCCGGATGGTTCTCAGACAAGAACGCGGTGCAATCGACCGCGCAACGCACCGGCCGCATGCCCGACGGCAGTCTGGCCGGCATCGGCGCAGGCGCGCGCCAACAGGCGCAATCGCGTCAACAGTTGCAGCGCTCGCTCGATAACCTGAACCGCACGGCCGCTGCCGTCGCCGCGCAGCAAGCGGCGCAGGCCGCGGCACGCGCCGCCGCGATGGCAGCCGCTGGCGATACGCCGGACGGGCTGGTCGAAGGCGGCCTGTGGGCGGCAACGGGCGATCAGGCCAAATGGGAAGGCGCCAAGGCCGCGACGTCCAGCGTGGACAAAGGACGCCAGCTTGTCACGATCGAGCAGACGCAGTCGCGCGCGATCCTGAACTGGGACACCTTCAACGTCGGACGCAACACGACGCTGCAATTCAAGCAGGGCGCGGACGACGCGGTGCTGAACCGGGTGGTGGGCGCGGCGGCCAAGCCCAGCCAGATCCAGGGGGCGATCAAAGCTGATGGCACGGTGATGGTCGTGAACCAGAACGGCGTGATCTTCTCCGGCACCAGCCAGGTGAATGCGCGCAATCTGGTGGCCGCCGCCGCCACGATCACGGACGCGCAGTTTCGTGACAAGGGCCTGTACGCGGACAACGGCGCGCAGCCGACCTTCCAGGACGCGCGCGGCAATATCGAGGTGCAGGCCGGCGCATTGATCGGCACCGCCGCGCCGACCACGTCTACGGCGGGTGGCGGCTATGTGCTGCTGCTGGGCAAGGAAGCGACGAACGCGGGCACCATCGATACGCCGTCGGGGCAGGCTGCGCTGGCGGCGGGCGACCACTTCGTGATCAAGCGCGGACAGGGCACGTCGGGCAATCTGGTGTCTACGACCAAGGGCAATGAGGTGTCCCTGACCGGCACGCCGGGGCGGGTCGTCAACACGGGTCTGATCCAGGCCGCCGTGGGCGACGTCACGATGACCGGTGGCGACGTCGTTCAGAACGGCGTGGTGCTGTCCAGCACGTCCGTCGATACGCGCGGCACGGTCCATCTGAATGCGGTGGGCGACGGCGGCAAGATCACGCTGGCCGAATCGAGCACAACGGCGATCCTGCTCGATCGCAGCGGCGCGCTCGCGCTGGACAGCCAGCGCGACGGTTTGCGCGTGCCGGTCACGCCGGCTTCCGACACCACGGTAGTGGCGGCGGGCGCGGATCGGCGCGAGCTGTCGCGCGTGGAGATCGCCAGCTCGGGTACGGTGGATTTCGCGTCCGGTTCGATCACCTTGGCAACGGGCGGCCAGATCGCCGTGCAGGCCGCGCAGCGCACGCTGCTGCGCGATGGCGCCATCCTGGACGTCGCGGGCGCGGTAGGCGTGCCGGTGGCGATGGAGAACAACAGCGTCAAGATCAACGTCCAGGGCAATGAACAGCGCGATGCGCCGATCAACCGCGACAGCGGCAAACTGAACAGCAACGATATCTGGGTGGACGCGCGCGAACTGGTGCTGGTGAAGGCCGGCACCAACGGCTATGCCAACGACCGCTGGTACACGGCGGGCGGCTTGTTGGAAGTCAGCGGCTACCTGGGCACGCAGGGCCACGCGGTCAACGAGTGGATGGCGCAAGGCGGCAACGTCGAGTTCACGGGCGGCGACGTGGTCACGCGCGCGGGTTCGCAGATCAACGTGTCGGGCGGCACGCTGGATGTGCAGGACGGCAAGATCCAGCAGACCTGGCTGCGCGGCGTGGACGGCCGGCTGTACGAAGTGTCGCGCGCGCCGGGCGACCTGGCCTACACCGGCCTGTACAAAGGCTACGAGGCCGTGCACGAACGCTGGGGTCAGACGCAGTATTACTACAACCCGCTGATCGCGCCGAAGGAGCGTTTCGAAAGCGGCTACACCGTGGGCCGCGACGCGGGCCGGCTGGTGGTCGGCACGAAGAGCGCGGTGCTGGAAGGTGAATTGGTCGGGCTCTCGTACCAAGGCGAGCGTCAGACCGCTGCCCCGCAGGCCGGGCTGGATGGTTATCAGCAGTCGCAGCGGGCGGCGGCGCGGGGCGCGCAGTTGGTGGTCGGCACGTATACGCCGTATTACATCAAGCGCACGGGCGCGTTGGACTACGCGCTGGGCTTGTCGGATGGCACGATCCAGCACGTGATGTTGTCGGATCAGGTGGCGGCCATCGCGGCCGGCCTGGAGCTGGACACGGCGTTGCCCGAGGACCGCGCGGGTAGCCTGCACCTGGACGCCGCGCAGTTGAATCGCGCGGGGTTGGGCGCGATCAGAATCGCGGCGCAGGACATCACGGTGCAATCGGATGTGCAGGTCGGGCCGGCCGGCGACATCACCTTGTTCGCCAACAAGGTGTCGGTGGACGCCACGCTGACCGCGCGCGCGGGCAGCATCCGCCTGGGCAATGTGCTGAACCAGATCACGGCGGCGGGTGCGATGGACAGCATTGCGGGCGTCGCCGAGCAACCGTCCGTGACCTTGAGCGAGCGCGCCCGGCTGGACGCCCGAGGCATGTGGACGAACCTGGCCTTGTCGCCCGAGCTGACGGCCAGCATGCCGTATTTGAACGGCGGCTCGGTCTCGGTGCGCGGCACCGGCGATATCGCGCTGGCAGAGGGCAGTGTGATCGACGTCAGCTCGGGCGCTGTGCTGCGCCCCAAGAACAAAGTGACGGGCGGCAAGGGCGGCAACACGACGATCGACGCGGTGGCCGCAAGCGACGGCTCCGTGGGCGCGGTCACCCTGGGCGCGCAGCTGCGCGGCTACGGCGTGGAGGGTGGGGGAACGCTGACGCTCGTCGCGGGAAAAATTGCGCTGGGGGAGGCATCGACCAGCGTGCCGGCCGTGGCCTCGACGCTTGCAGCGGTGGGCCAAGACGACACCGTGCTGACGCTTGCCGCGCCGTTCTTCCAGCAGGGCTATTCACGCTACGAGATCACCGGCAACCAAGGCCTGACCGTGGCCGAGGACGCGCGCATCGACGTGCTGATGCCGGTCTATCGTCCGATTGCGGGCGCGGCGAGCTTGGCGACCGGCACCGACCCGGCAGCGGCGCTGGACCAGTGGTTGCCGCCGCTCTATCAGCATGATCCCGTGGCGGGGACGGCGACGCTGCGGCGCGGCGCAAGCCTGCTGCTGCAAAGCGGCCGCAGCGTGGCGCCGGCCGGCGCCGACACCAATGTCGAACTGAATATCGGCCGGGGCGCGCAGATCAATGTGGATCCTGGCCAGACCATCCAGTTGCGTGGCGCCGGGCAGATCACGGTGTCGGGCGCGCTGACGGCGGCGGGCGGCAAGATCGATATCCGCCAGCTGCGCATGGGCGCGCTGGACGTGGCCGAGTCCTTGGAAACCGCCGATGGCCAGGTGCACAACCGGTCCATCTGGATAGGCGAGCAAGCGGTGCTGGATGTGGCGGGCCGCGCGGAAACCGGCGTGGATGCGCAAGGCCGCCGCTACGGCGTGGCGGACGCGGGCGGCTCCATCGTGATTGGTGGCGAGATCGACCACGATCGCGCCTCGGCGACGTCGGCCGACGCCTACGTCATCGTGCGCCCCGGCGCGGTGCTGAACGCGTCCGGCGCGAGCGCGCTGGTGGATGTGAATGGCGTGGGTCCGGTAATGCTTAACCGCGATGGCGGCCGCATCTCGCTCAGCTCGTACAACGGCCTGCATCTGGATGGCACGTTCATCGCACGGGCCGGTGGCGCCAACGCGTCGGGCGGCACGCTGGACATCGCGCTGGAAACGCCCTTGTATCGCACCTGGGGCGAAAACGTCGCCGGCATCGACGTGCAGGTTCCGCGCGAACTGGTCCTCGGAGCGGGCCGTGCCGGCGATGCGCTGGATGCCGATCTGAAGCCGGGGCAAGCCGCCGCAGCGCTGCGCGATGGCCAGACCCGCCTGGATACCGCTCGCCTGTTGGCGGGCGGGGGCTTCGACCACCTGGGGCTGCTGTCCAACGGCCTGATGTCCTTTGATGGCGATGTTGACGTGCGGACGGCGCAGAGCCTGCGTCTGTACGCCGGCGCGTATTCGCTGGCGCCGGACGCTGACGCGCAGACTCGCGTGAACCTGGCGTCTTCGTATGTGCGCTTGTCTGGCTTGGGCAAGTACGCGGCCTCCAATGGCGTGCTGCGGCCACGCGTGCTGTTCAGCGACGCGCGCGAGGTCGGCGAGGGCGCGTTCACGGTGAACGCGGGCAGACTGCTGGAAGTGGGCAACAGCTTTTCCTTCGGCACGCAGGGGGCCATCGTCCGCAGCGAGGGTGGCGCGCTGCCGGTGGCGCGTGCCGGCTTTGACCGCGTGACGCTGGACAGCGCGGGCGACCTGCGCTTTCTGGCACAGAACGATAACGAGCCACGCACGCGCTTGTGGACGCGCGGCGATCTGACCTTGAGCGCCGCGCAGATCTATCCTGCCACGGGCGCGGAAGCCGAAGTGCGCGCGGGCTACACGCGCCGCGAGGACGGCACGCAGTACTTCGATCCTGAACGCCGCTTGACGGTGGCCCGCCACGACGGCGCGTCGGGTGAGTTGCCCGCGATCCCGTATTCCGCGTTCGGCTCCTTGCATCTGGCCGCCGCCAGCATCGAGCAGGGCGGCGTGATCCGCGCGCCGTTGGGCGCGATCGTGCTGGGCGAGATGAGCGAACGCATGGGCACGCAGCGCCTGAGCCTGTTGCCGGGCAGCGTCACGTCCGTCAGCGGCAACGGATTGCTGATGCCTTATGGCGGCACGACTGATGGCGTGTCGTACAAATTCAAGGGCGCGGACGTGTCGCTGGTGGGCGTGGGGGGCGCGACGGGCCTGGACGGCCAGGCCATGCTGCGCACGGGCATCACCTTGGCGTTTCAGGACGTGGACGCACAGCCCGGTTCGGTCATCGACCTGTCGGGCGGCGGCGAGTTGACGGGCGCGGGCTTCGTGTCCGGCCGGGGTGGTTCCACCGATGCGCGCTATTCGCCGCTGGTGCGCATCAATCCCAATGGCGGCTTCACGTTGCCAGGCCTGGCCAGCAACCCCGTCTACGCCATCGTGCCGGGCGCACAGGCGACGGTGGCGCCCGTGGGCGGCGAGGCCGGCGCGTCCACGCCCGGCCTGGGCCAGCAGATCACCATAGGCGCGGGCGTACCGGGCCTGGCGGCCGGCACGTATACCTTGATGCCGTCCACCTACGCCCTCTTGCCCGGCGCGTTCCGGGTCGAGATCAACGGCGGGGCGTCGGCGGGCGCGGCGGTGACGCCGATGCAGATGCGCAACCGGTCGTGGGCCGCCAGCGGCACCTTGTCGACGGCGGGCTCTCAGGTGGCGAACAGCCTGGCCAGCGCGGTCATCCTGACCCCGGCGAGCGTGCTGCGCACGCTGTCGCAATACAACGAGATGAGCTACGCGAGCTTTGTGGCGGCCGACGCCGTGACGCGTGGCGTGCCGCGCGCGATGTTGCCGGCCGACGCGCGCACCTTGCGGCTGGCGCTGCATCCCGGCTCGACAGACGGGCAGGCCCTGAGCTTCGAAGGCCTGGCCAACTTCAAGGCCGCGCAAGGCGGCTTCGGCGGGGCGGTGGCGCTTAACGGCGGCAGCTCGACGGTGGAACTGCTGGGCACGGGCCAATCGCCCACGGCCGGCTTCGAGGGCGCCTCGGTCGCGGCCGACGCTTTGACGGCGATGGGCGCCAGCCGTCTGGTCATCGGCGCGTTGCCGGTGGTGTGGTACGGGCAGGGCGGCCGCTTCTATACCTTCCAGGCGTCGGCCAACAATGTCGTGCTGCGCGCGGGCGCACAGTTGATGGCGCCCGAAGTGTTGATTTCGGCGCGCACGATCGAGCTTGAGGCCGGCGCGGGAATATCGACCTTGGGCCGGGGCGCGCCGTCCGTGGATTCCACCAGCGGCTACGCCTTCCAGCCCGGCGTCGCCGGCTTGCTGGCGGTTTCCAATGGCCGCCTGGACGTGCTGGCGCCCAACGCGCTGGGCACGGGCGCCATCCGCATCGGGACGTGCGCCGCCGCGCCTTGCGCAGGATCGACGAACCTGTATTCCGAAGGGACCATCGCCGCCGCCACCAATGGCGCGTTCGATCTGGGCGAGCAGGTGCGCTACGGCACGCGCAACCTGTCCCTGGCCGTCGGCGCGGTCAACGTTGGGACGGCGCAAGCGCTGGAGCATGCCGCGACGCAGGGCCTGCTGCCCGCCGGCCTGACGCTGAACCAGGACATCCTGGGGCGTCTGTTGCGGGGCGACACCAGCACGGGCGCGCCCGCGCTGGAAGTCCTGACGCTGACCGCGCGCGACTCGATGAACTTCTACGGCACCGTGGCGCTGGACACGCGCGATCCGGTGGCCGGCAAATACAGCCTGGCCACCTTGGCGCTGGGCACCCCCGCCATCTATGGGTACGGCCAGGCGGGCGACGAGGCCGGCATCCGCACCCAGAACCTGGTGTGGAACGGCGCCACGCAAGCGCCGGGCGCGGTGGTCGCGGGCGGCGCGGGCACGGGCAAGGGCGTGCTGCGCATCGATGCCGAACGCATTGAATTCGGCTACGCCCAGGGGGCGCAGCCGAACGGGCAGGAAGACAATGCGCGGCTGGCGCTGGGCTTTGCCAGCGTCAACCTGAACGCCAGCGACCGGATCACCGCCAACCATCGCGGCAGCCTCTCTGTCTATGAATCGCAAGGCGCGTTCGACAGCGCCACCGGCCGCTATGCCTATAGCGGCGGAGACTTGAATCTGAATACGCCTTTGCTGACGGGCGGTTCGGGTTCCGTCAACCGGATGCTGGCGGGCGGCAACCTGCGCCTGGCGGCGCTGCCTGGCGCGATCACGGCACCGGTGCAGGACCTGGGCGCGGAGGTCGGCCTGTCCGGCGCCACCGTGCAAGTGGATGGCAGGATCGTGCTGCCCAGCGGCAAGCTTACGGTGCAAGGCCGGGATGGCGTCGTGCTGACCGGGGCGTCGCAGATCGACGTGGCCGGCCGCGCCGTCGCATTCAACGACGTGATGCGCTACAGCTGGGGCGGCGACGTGATCCTGGAAAGCAGCCAGGGCAACATCCGGCAAGAGGGCGGGGCGGTGATCGACCTGTCGGCGCAACAGAACAACGCGGGCACGTTGCGGGCCGACGCGTTGGCGTCGTCAGCCGGCGTGGTCGATCTGCAAGGCCGCATTCTTGGGGCAAGCACGGGCCATTACGATGCGGGCGGCACGGCCGTGCCGTATCGCGCCGGCAGCATCGACGTGCGCGCCCAGCATCTGGGCGCGGCCGGCTCGTTGAGCGCTGACTTTGACGCATTGAACCAACGGCTGAACGAGGGCGGCGTCTTTGGCGCGCGCAGCTTCCAGTTCAAACAGGGCAGCCTGACGCTGGGCAACGCGCTGCGCGCCAACGACATCAACCTGTCGATCGACGGCGGCAGCCTGACCGTGGCCGGCGTGGTGGATGGCAGCGGCGAACGCGTGGGGCGCATCCGCATGGCGGCGCGCGACGGGCTGACGCTGGCGTCCAACGCCGTACTGGACGCGCATGGCTCCGTGTTGCGAGTGGACAGCTACGGCAAGATCATCGACGCGCCCAACCGCGCGGTGATTGAACTGAATGCCGGCAGCGGCGTGCTGACGCTGGCTGGGGGCGCGCGCATCGACCTGCGCCATGGCACGGCGGCCACGCCCGGCATGGGCGCAGGCCAGCACGATGGCATGGCGCGCGGCACGCTGGACCTGCTGGCGCCGCGCATCGACGCGGCCGGCAACACCGGCATCAACGGCGGCGCGGCGGCGACTCACGGCGATATCGCCATCGACGCGCGCGGGCCGCTCACGATCGAGGGCGCCAAATCCATTTCGCTGGTGGCGACGCAACGCTACGACGATGCGCGCCCCGGCGATCCGGCGGACCGGGCCAGCGGGCGGGGCTATCAGATCATCGACCAGGCCTACCTGGACACTCTGCACAGCGACAGCACGACCTTCATCCGCAATGCGTTGGCCAACGGCAATCTGCTGAACGCCAAGCTGGCCGGCTTGAACAACGCCGCCTACCGCGACGTGTTCCACCTGCGGCCGGGCGTCGAGATCGTCAGCAGCACGGCCGATGGCGATCTGGTGGTGCAGGGCGATCTGGACCTGTCGCGGTATCGCTATGCCAGCCTCAATCCGCGTTCGCCGATGACCTCGGCCTATGGCTCCGGCGAGGCCGGCGCGCTGACCCTGCGCGCCAAGGGCAACCTGGACGTTTACGGCAGCATCAACGATGGCTTCGCGCCGCCGTCCGCCACGCCCGACGATGAGCATGGCTGGATTCTCGTACCCGGCGCGCAACCGTTCGGCGGCGACGTGGTCTTGCCGCGCGGCGGCGTCGAGCTGGTCGCGGGCACCGAGTTTCCCGGTGGCAAGACGTTGAACTACGCGCTGCCCTTGCAGGCGACCACGCTGGCCGCTGGCACGCGCCTGCCCGTCGAAGCCGCGCTGAACCAGCCGCTGTCGATCGCGGCGGGCACGGTGCTGTCGGGCGACGTGCGCGACTCAGCAGGCCAGTTGCTGTACGCGGCTGGCAGCATACTCAAGCAGGCGGTCGATCTGCCGGTGGGCACGCGCCTGGGCGCGGGCACGCTGCTGACCGCGGGCACGGCGATGCAGGCCTTCACCTGGCCGGCCAACGTGGCGCTGCCCAATCTGCACACCACGCAGGCCTATGAGCCCAACGTGCTGCTGATGGCGGGCGCGATCACGCTCAAGCAGGGCGCGTTGATTCCGTCGCAGGCCAAGCTGGTGTTTCCGGAAGGCGTGGACTATGTCGAGCTGCGGCCCGGCACGGCGGCGGACCAACGGCGCAATTGGGCGCTGGCGCAGATGTTGCCGGCCGGCAGCCAGTCCTGGTCGCTGCGGCTGGTGGCCGGCGCGGACCTGGGCGCGGCGGACCCGCTGCGCGTGCTGCCCGGGCCTGGCGCGGGCAAGCTGAATCTGGCGGACAGCCATTACAACGCCACGTTGACGGCCGGCGCCGGCCTGGTCTGGGGGCCGGAGGCCGAGCCGTCGGGCTTTGATCCCTACACCAAGGTGCCGGACGATCTGCTCTGGTTGTGCGACGTCGTCGAAGGGCTGTGCATGCCGCCGCCTCGTTGGGCCTGGGGTCCGGACAACTGGTTCGGGCACCCGGCCGGATCG
Source organism: Achromobacter piechaudii NBRC 102461 (assembly GCF_001571245.1). Lineage (GTDB taxonomy): Bacteria > Pseudomonadota > Gammaproteobacteria > Burkholderiales > Burkholderiaceae_B > Achromobacter > Achromobacter piechaudii. The sequence goes on from NZ_BCTK01000013.1 coordinate 250,193, forward strand.
CCCGTGGCGGAGGCCGATCTTGGGCTCTGTGAGCTGTCGACGGAGCAGTGCTACGAGAATAAATCGTCGACGACGGTTACCGCGCATACCCAGAATTTCAGCGTGCTGCGCACCGGTACCGGCGATCTGGATCTGGCGGCGGGCGGCGACATCAGCCTGATGTCGGCCTACGGCGTCTACACGGCGGGAACGCAGTCCACCGACGTGGCGGCCGCCTACCAGTTGCCGCGTGGCCGCTACGAAGCGACGGTGCTGGGCGATGCGCATTCCACCACCTACGAACCCTTCGTCACGGCGGGCGCCGGGTATCAGGCCTGGTATCCGGAAGAAGGCGGCAACCTGGGCCTGTACACGGGCGGCGCGTTGCGCGGCGACGTATGGGGCCAGACGCGCGGCGCCACCTACGATGCGCGCGTGATCGATCCCAGCGTGGGCATCGGCAACTGGTTGTGGCGCCAAGGATCCGGCAGCGCCAACGGCGGCGATACGCCGACCGCGTGGTGGATCAACTTCGGCAGCTACGTCAAGGCGCCCGGGGAATTCAAGGACAACACGCCGCTGCTGGTGGGCTTCACGGGCTTTGGCGCGTTGGGCGGCGGCAACGTCAGCCTGCGCGTGGACGGTGACGCGGGCAACATCGAGTCGCGCGGGTCCCTGAGCAACCCGCGCAGCCAGGGCCTGATCGTGGCGGTGGGCAGCAGCGGGCGCGTCGCGGCCGACGGCAGCATCACGCTGACGGGCGGCGGCGATATCGACATGCGCGTCGGGGGCGGCCTGAACCCGACGCAGAACGCGCGCGGCCTGGTGTCTTCCACGGCGGGATCCACGCCGTACTACGGCGACCCCGCGCTGGACCTGCAAGGCGCGCTGATCAACCTGCGCGGCCATGCGGGGCTGTCTGGCGGCGCAGTCGGCGGACTGGATTTGCAGTACGGCAACCAGACGACCCAGCAGGACGCCAAGGACAGCCGTGGCTACGACCCCTACGTCTCGACGATGGCCAGCGCCACGGGCGGACTGGTGCTGATTCCTGGCGACTCGGTCATGCGCGTGGATACGCGCGGCGATCTGGTCGTGGGCGGGGCCAGCGACCCCGGCCGGGTCGCGTTGCCCAACAGCACGCCGTACCGCATGACCGACGGAACCTTGCGCACGGGCGGCGGCTACAGCTGGTTTTCGATGTGGACGGAGAACACCGCCATCGAACTGTCCAGCGCGGGCGGCAACCTGACGCCCAGCCGGCAGACCTCGCATAGCGCGCAGGGCCTGAGCCTGCAAACCCGGCGCAATACGTCCGCGTCGGATGGACGCTATCTGTATCCGTCGATCCTGCGCGCCACCGCCTATGACGGCAGCATTTATGCGGGCCTGTCGGCGGGCTATCTGAACAGCGAGCAGACGGGCCTGCCGTACTCGCTGACCTTGGCGCCGGGCATGCATGGCCAATTGGAAATGCTGGCGGGCGATTCGATTTACGCGGGCGGATACGCCATCAACCGTTCGGGCGCGGATCCGTCGAGCGTGGCGAACGTGCTGTCGCCGGCCTTTGCGGGCTACCTGTCCGAGGCCAACTCCAATGCGGCGCTGGGCAACAAGGGTGTGGACGGCATCGCCGGCGACCGCTACACCCATTTCCCCCTGTTCTACTTCAATGCGCCGACGGCAGGCGAGGCGGGCTCCAACGCCGTCACGCGCTTCTACGCCCGCGATGGCGACATCGTCGGGCTGCGCACGGGCGAGCTGCTGTCCGTCGTGCAGGGGCCGAACACCGGGCAGTCGTGGTACGAAGCGTCGGGTCCGGTCTGGATGATGGCGGGCCGCGACATCGTGGCCTCCGGCACCGACACGGGCGTCAAGACCGACGTGCCGACGACCAATGGCATGAACTTCGGCGCGAGCGGCACGTCCGTGACGTCCACCGGCAATCTGTTCCTGCACCGCGATCCGCTGGACGTATCGCGGGTCTCGGCCGGGCGCGACATTCTGTACAGCTCGTTCCAGGTGGCCGGCCCCGGCGTGCTGGACGTGTCGGCGGGCCGCAACGTGCTGATGGCGGACCGCGCGTCCATCACCAGTCTGGGCGCGGTGCTGCCGGGCGATTCACGCCTGGGCGCATCGATTGCCATTCAGGCGGGCGTGGGCCCCAAGGGTCCGGATTACGCGGGCTTCATCGCTCGCTATCTGGACCCGGCCAAAGCGGCCGACCCCGGCCGCCCGCTTGTGGACCAGGGCTTGCCGTTCAAGACCTACGAGGCCGAGCTGCTGTTGTGGTTGACCCAGCGCTACGGCTTTGCCGGCAGCACGGACGACGCACGCGCCGTGTTCGCGGCGCTGCCTGCCGAACAGCAGCGCATCTTCGCCCGCCAGGTTTATTTTGCCGAGCTGCGCGCCGGTGGCCGCGAATACAACGACAAGACCAGCCCTCGCAATGGCAGCTATCTGCGCGGCCGCCAGGCCATCGCCGCGTTGTTTTCCGACGCGACGCCAGGCGCTTACGCAGGCGACATCACCTTGTACGGCGCGGCGGGCATACGCAGCACCTTTGGCGGCGACATTCAGCTGATGACGCCCGGCGGGCAGCAGGTGTTCGGCGTGGAAGGCGTGGCGCCGCCCGCCACGGCCGGCATCATCACGCAGGGCGAGGGCAACATCCAGCTGTATGCACGCGGCAGCATCCTGCTGGGGCAGAGCCGCGTCATGACGACCTTTGGCGGCGACATCACCGCCTGGTCGGCCGAAGGCGACATCAACGCCGGCCGGGGGTCCAAGACCACCGTGCTGTATTCGCCGCCCAAGCGTGTCTACGACGCGGTCGGCAACGTGACCCTGTCGCCCAACGCGCCCAGCACCGGCGCGGGCATCGCGACGCTGGCGCCCTTGCCGGAGGTGCCCGCGGGCGACGTGGACCTCTACGCCCCGTTGGGCACCATCGACGCGGGCGAGGCCGGCATCCGTGTGTCGGGCAACGTCAACATCGCGGCCTTGCAGGTGGTGAACGCCGCCAACATCCAGGCCCAGGGAGACAGCGTGGGCGTGCCGGTCGCGGCGTCCGTCAATGCCGGCGCCCTGTCATCGGCCAGCGCGGCGGCCACTTCGGCCGTCAACGCGGCGGAAGCTTCGGCGCAGCGCGCACAGAACGAGGCGCGTCAAAACCAGCCTTCGGTCATCAACGTGCAGATCCTGGGATATGGCGACGAGCCGGTGGCGGGCGCTGCACCGGCCGCCGCGCCTGCGGGCTCGGCGGCGGCGCTGCCCAAGTACGACGCCGCCAGCGCCGTGCAAGTGCTGGGCGCCGGGGCACTGAACGCCAGCGAAACCGGGGGCCTGAGCGCGGAGGAAAAAAGCAGGCTGACGATGTGATCGCGGCGGCGCGCAGGGGCGGGCGACGTCCGCCGCTGCGCTCGCCGCGATTTTTTTTTGATGAAGTTTTTCTTACAACGCGTGGGTCACGGCCAGCCAATACGTCTAGTAACAAGCAGAAGCCATGGACGTGGCGTTGCAGGCGGAAGCCGTAACGGGATTGTCGTAAAGCGCTGCACGGCAGGGGCCGGTATCAACCGGTTTTCACACAAGGAACTGAGTGCATCGTCATGCATGATTTCGAAAGTAGGGGCAGCGCGTTGCGCGCCATATTGCGCCGCGCGCCGCACGCGTTTGCCTTGGCCATCGCCATCAATACCGCTTGGGCGCAGGCCGAGCCCGCAGACGCTGGCCGCCGCGTGAACATCAACGAATACATCGTGCGCGGCAACACCGTGCTGCAAGCCCGCGACATCGAACGCGCCGTCTATCCCTACCTGGGCCCGGACCGCACGCTGTCCGATATCGAAGCGGCGCGCGAGGCCTTGCAGACCGTCTATCAGGAACAGGGCTATCAATCCGTCTACGTGGATCTGCCCGAGCAGCAGGTGGCCGATGGCATCGTCTTCCTGCAGGTGTCCGAAACCAAAATCGGCCGGGTACGGGTGGTGGGTGCGCAGCACTATTCGCCGCTGACGATCCGCGACGAGGTGCCCGCGTTGCAGGAGGGGCAGGTGCCCAACTTCAACCAGGCGCAGGCAGAACTGACCGGCTTGAACAAGGGCGCGAGCCGTCAGGTGGTGCCGCTGGTGAAGGAAGGGCGCTTGCCTGGCACCATGGACGTGGACCTGAAGGTGGAAGACAAAAGCCCCTGGCATGCCAGCGTCGGCTTGAACAATGACTACAGCGCCGACACCTCGCGGCTGCGCAGCACGGCGTCGCTGGGCTACGACAACCTGTGGCAACTGGGCCATTCCGTCAGCCTGACCTTCTTTACCGCGCCGCAGGAAACCGACAACGCCAAAGTGTGGTCCGGTTCGTACTCGATGCCGCTCGCGCCGCGCTGGGGATTGCAGTTCTCGGGCTACAAGAGCGACAGCAACGTCGCGACCCTCGGCGGCACCAACGTGCTGGGCAAGGGCTATTCGTTTGGCGTGTCGGCCATCTACACGATGGACCCGCAAGGCGACTGGAGCAATTCCCTGTCCATCGGCCTGGACTACAAGAAGTTCGACGAGTCCACCCGGTTCGGCGCCAGCGAAGACCAGATCCCCATCAAATACCTGCCGTTCACGCTGGCCTACAACGGCTATCGCTATACCGAGTCGTCGCAAAGCAGCCTGGGGCTGTCGGTGGTGGGGGCCAGCGGCTCCTTCTTCAACCAGGGCAGCGACTGGAAGGAATTCGACGACAAGCGCTATCAGGCCAACCCCAGCTTCGCCCTCGTGCGCGGCGATGGCACGCATACGCAAAACCTGTTCGGCGACTGGCAACTGGGCCTGCGCGGCGCATTCCAGCTGGCCTCGGGCGCGCTTGTCTCGAACGAACAGTTCTCGGCCGGTGGCGCGACCAGCGTGCGCGGTTACCTGGCGGCCGAACGCACGGGCGATGACGGCATCCTGGCTTCGCTCGAATGGCGCACGCCGTCGCTGGCGCGCTGGCTGGGTCCGAACGTCAATGAATGGCGCTTCTACGCCTTTGCGGACGCCGCGAGCTTGCGCTTGCGCGACCCGCTGCCCGAACAGGATTCCCGTTATTCGCTGGCCAGCGTCGGCCTGGGCACGCGCCTGCAAATGATCGATTGGCTGTCGGGTTCCCTGGATTGGGGCTATCCGTTGAAAGACGGCCCCAACACCCGCAAACACGATCCCCGCCTGAACTTCAGCGTGCGCGCCAGCTTCTGAGCGCACGCGACTTTTCCATCCCGGAGTCTTACTCATGCAACGCCTATTGATGCTCCTGCTGACCGTGTTGGCCGGCGTCTTGCCGTCCGCCGCCAATGCCTGGTGGCAACCGGACTGGCAGTACCGCAAGCAAATCACCGTCGACAGCACCGCGCAGGGCATGCCGCTGGGCGGCGCTGCCGGCCGCACGCCGCTGCTGGTGCGCCTGCATACCGGCAATTTCACCTTTGACGGCATCAACGAGAAGGGCGCCGACATCCGCTTCGTGGCGGCCGACGACCAGACCGTGCTGAACCATCAGCTGGAGTCGTTCGACCCCTTGCTGGGCATGGCACTGGTGTGGGTGGACCTGCCCGATCTGGCCGACGGCCAGCGCCAGGACATCTGGATGTACTACGGCAACCAGAAGGCGCCGGCGTCCGCCAACGGGCAACTGAGCTTTGACCCGAACTACACGCTGGTCTATCACTTCGACGGCGCGGCTGGCGCGCCGCCGCGCGACACCACCGCCTACAGCAACCATGGCCAGACGCCCACGGGCGCGGCGGTTGACGGCGTGATCGGCCGCGCCGCGCAGTTCACGGGCAACGCGCCCTTGATGCTGCCCGCCAGCCCCTCGCTGGCTATTCCCGCCGCGGGCGCGTTTACGTTCAGCGCCTGGGTGCGCGCCGACCAGCCGGCCGGCGAACAGCTGGTCTATGCCCGCCGCGATGCCGGCAACTCGCTGCTGATCGGCATCAACCAGGGCGTGCCCTTCGTGGAAGTGAACGGCCAGCGCAGCCAGCCCGGCCAGCCGCTGACGCCCGCCGCCTGGCAGCACCTTGCCGTGTCGGCCGATGGCAGCCAGGTACACCTGTATGTGAACGGCCGCGCGACCGCATCGCTGGCCGCCAGCCTGCCGCCGCTGGCCACGCCCGCCGCGCTGGGTGGCGATGTGCCGCTGCCCGCCGTTGCCGCCGCGCCGGCCACGCCCGCCGTCGATGGCGCGGCGTCGGCCGACGCCGCCACGGCTCCCGCGCCGCGTCCGGTGTACGCGCCGTTCGTGGGCGCGATGGATGAAGTGCGCCTGTCCAAAGTGGCGCGTCCGGCAGCGCTGATCCATGCGGATGCCGCCTCGCAGGGCGCGGAGTCCCGGCTGGTGGCCTATGGCGCCGACGAAGAGCAGTCGGGCATGGGCTTTGGCGGCCTGGGCTTCCTGCTCAAGGCGGTGCCGCTGGACGCGTGGATCATCATCGGCGTGCTGGTGCTGATGATGGTGCAGTCCTGGATCATCATGTTCAGAAAGAGCCGCAACGTGGCCCGCGTGTCCGCCGCGAACGAGGCGTTCCGCGACAGCTTTGCGACGGTTGGCCAGCGGCTGGAACTGCTGGCCGATGACACGGCCCTGGCTCAACGGCTTGCCAACGCATCGCTGTGGCGCCTGTACCGCGTGGCCATCAACGAAATCCGCACGCGTCGGGCCCAGGGCGCCGACACCACGTCGATCTCGGCCGCCACCATCGAAGCCATCCGCGCATCGATGGACGCCGTGCGCACCAAGGAAAACCTGGCGCTGGGTTCCAAGCTGGGCTCGTTGTCCAACGCGATTGCCGGCGGCCCCTACATCGGACTGCTGGGCACGGTGCTGGGCATCATGGTCGTGTTCCTGGGCACCGCGATGGCGGGCGACGTGAACATCAACGCCATCGCCCCGGGCATGGCCGCCGCCTTGCTGGCAACCGCGATGGGCCTGTTCGTGGCCATCCCCGCGCTGTTTGGCTACAACCGCCTGGTGTCGCGCAACAAGGAAGTCAGCGCCGACATGCGCGTGTTCGTCGACGAATTCATCACGCGCCTGGCCGAAGTGCACGGCGAAACGCAAGCGCAGGAAGCGGCCCACCGCCCCGCCACGCGCGCAGCGGCCGAACGCCCGGCCATGCGCGAGGCGCAACCCGCGTCCGCAGAAGCGTAAGGAGCAGCCATGGCTTCCGTATCCACTTCCCAGGACGATGATGACGACGCGCCCGTGGACGGCATCAACATCACGCCGCTCGTCGACGTGTTGATGGTCGTGCTGGTCATGTTCATCCTGACCGCCACCGCGCAGATCGCCGGCATCAAGGTCAACCTGCCCAAGGCCAGCTCCACCATGGCCCTGTCGCAACCCAAGACCAAGGCCATTTCCGTCAACGACGCCGGCCAGGTATTCCTGGACGCGTACCCCGTGACCTTGCCCGAGCTGGAAGACCGGCTGCGCACCGAAAAGGCGCTGAACCCCGACTTCCCGGTGATCGTGCGCGGCGATGCCGCCGTGCAATACCAGAAGGTCGTGGAAGTGCTGGACCTGCTGCGCCGCCTGGAGCTTGCTCAGGTCGGCCTGGTTACCGGCAAGCCGCAATAAGGCGGGATCAACGTCATGCCGCAACACGCATCCGATCCCTTGCGCGGGCCGCATCCGGCGCGCCGCTGGCTGAAGCTGGCGGCCGTGGCCGTGGCGGCGATCCTGGCAGCCTACGCACTTTGGCGCTGGGCCAACGATATGTCCGGTGTCCGGCGCGATGCGCCCAAGGTCACGGCCATCATCCCGCTGCCTCCGCCGCCGCCTCCCCCGCCCGAACCCGAGAAGCCGCCCGAACCCGAGCAGCCCAAGGAAGAGCCGGTGGCCACGCCCGAGCCTGAACCGCAACCCACGCCCGAACCGCCCAAGCCGCAGGACGACGCGCCCGTGCGCCCGGCCGACGACCTGGCCAACCCGATGCAGATCGACGGCGATGCGCAGGCCGGCAGCGACGCCTTCAACATCGGCGCGGGACAGGGCAAGGGCATGTCGGGCGGCGGCGGGGGCCGCGCGGGCAACGCCACCTACAGCCAATACCTGGCCTATGCGCTGCAAAAGATCCTGCGCGAAGACGAACGCACCCGCAATCTGACCTTCCGCCTGCAAGCCAACATCTGGCTCACGGCATCGGGGCAGATCACGCGCGTTGAGTTGACGCGCGGCAGCGGCGACGCCGACGTCGATGCCCGCGTGGTCGCCGCCCTGCGCGCGGTGCCGGGGCTGGACGAACGTCCGCCGGCATCGGCCAGCATGCCCATCCGCGCCTCGCTGACCGGCCGTCGCCCGTCTTGATGTCTCACATTGAATTGATCCTGGAGTGACTAGAGCATGAAGTTCCCTTTGAACCGGTTGGCGGCATCGCTGGCGTTGGTCCTGGCGGGCGCCGCCTCGCTGCCTGCGCACGCCGCGCCCGCGCCGTCCGAGAACGCCACCATCAATCTGATCCGCCTGCTGGTGCAGCAAGGCGTGCTCAAACCCGAACAGGCCAACGCGCTGGTGGCGCAGGCCGAAGCGGAAGCCAGCGCTGCCCGCCAGGCTACGCCGGACCGGGGCGCCTCTGTCGCGCAGGCCGGCGACGTGCGCGTGCCGTACATCCCTCAGACCGTGCGCGACCAGATCCGCGATGAGGTCAAGGCCGAAGTCATGGTGCAGGCCAAGGAAGAGAACTGGGCGCAACCGAACACGTTCCCCGACTGGGTCTCGCGCATCACGGTGGAGGGAGACGTCCGCGTGCGCGACGAATCGCGCCTGTACAACGGCGGCAACAGCAACGAGATCACCGACTTCGCCAAGCTCAACGCCAAGGGGCCTTACGACGTCAACCCCAACACCAACGGCGGCTATCCGCCCATGCTGAACACGCGCGAAGACCGCCGCAACCAGCTGCGCATCCGCGCCCGGCTGGGTGTGCGCGCAGAGATGTCGGAAGCCTGGTCGGCCGGCATCCGCCTGGCCACGGGCAGCGACGACAGCCCGGTGTCCACGTCGCAGACGCTGGGCGGCGGCATGGGTAAGAAGGACATCTGGCTGGACCAGGCTTACCTGACCTATCGCCCCGCCAAGTGGGCGACGGTGACGGGCGGACGTATCGCCAACCCCTTCGAGTCCACCGACACGCTGTTCTCCAATGACCTGAATTTCGATGGCATCGCCGCGATCTTCAAGCAGCCGCTGCAAGGCCGCGACGTGACCCTGTTCGGCACCTTGGGCGCGTTTGCGACCGAATACGCGAACAACGGCTGGAACTCATCGTCGATGAATGAAGGCGCAACGGAAAACAAATGGCTGCTGGGCGCGCAGGTGGGCGCGGACTGGAAGATCAACCCGCAGAACAGCCTGCGCGGTGCGTTGGCCTACTACCATTTCGACAACATCGCGGGCCAGCGCTCAAGTTCGTGCTCGCCTTGGGCCGGCGCGGAAAACTGCGACACCGACTGGTCGCGTCCCGCCTTCATGCAGAAGGGCAACACCCTGTTCCTGCTGCGTAATATCGCGCCCAATCCGCTCAATCCGGCCGATACGCCGCAGCCGCAATACGTGGGCCTGGCGTCCAAGTTCGACCTGTTGGACCTGAACCTGCGCTGGGACACGCGCGTGTTCGACGGACTGGGCCTGCGCCTGAACGGCAACTACATCCGCAACCTGGCCTACAGCAAGAACAAGATGGCGACCCGCTCGCAGGGCTATATCGTCAATAACTTCGGCGACAACGGCGACATCGAAAGCGGCCCCAATGCCTGGATGCTGCAAGCCACGCTGGGCCGCTCGTATGACTTGAAGGAAAAGGGCGATTGGCTGGCCTTCGTCGGCTACAAGTACATCCAGCCGGACGCGCTGCCCGATGCATTCAACGATTCGAGCTTCCACCAGGGCGGCACCAACGCGCGCGGCTACTACATCGGCGCGGGTTATGCCTTCGAGAAGAACGTGTACGGCGTGTTCCGCTGGATGAGCACCAAGGAGATCTACGGTCCGCCCTTGGCCATCGACACGATGCAGTTTGAAATCAACGCCAGGTTCTAAGGCCATGGACATGCATACCTTATGGGATGAATCGCGCCATGGGCCCGCATCGGGACGCGGGCGGCGGCTGGCGGCGGCCGTGGCCTTGTGCGCGGCCGGGCTGGGTATCGCGGGCGGCGCGCGTGCCGAAAGCATGGAAGAGCGCCTGCGCGCCCAGCTGCGCATCACCACGCAGCAGCTACAGCAGTTGCAAAGCGAACAGGCGCAGAGCAATGCCGCCAAGGTGGCCGCCGAAACGCAACGCGATGCGGCGCAGAAAGAGCTGGAGTCGTTGCGCGCGCAATTGGCCAAGAGCCGGGGGCAGGCTGAGAAGCTGGCCGAGCAGCAGGACGCCGTGAGGGAAAGCGCACAGACCCAGGTCGCGGCCACGCAGGCGCAGTTGGGCAAGTTCAAGGGCGCGTACGACGAACTGCTGGCGATGGCGCGAGCCAAGGAAGCGGAACGCCTGGCCCTGGCCCGCACGGTGGCGCTGCGCGATGAAGAGATCAAGACCTGCGTGGCCAGGAACCGCCAGATGTACGAGGCGGGCAAGGAAATCCTGCACGCCTATGAAGGCATCAGCACCGGCGACATCCTGGCCATCAGGCAACCCTTTGCGGGCAAGGCGCGCGTGCAGTTCGAAGAGCAGGCGCAGGCCTATGGCGACAAACTCTACGACGCGAAGATCCCCGCCAGTCAAAGTCAAGTCGCTGCAACCTCGCGCCCGTAGCCTTGCTTTTCCGAATCGTCTTACTTGAATTTCAGGACCCTCAGAATGACCGAATCCAGCTTGATCCTTGATGTCAACGCCGAACGCCTGCAAGCGCTGCTGCAATCCGTTGGCTATCGCGTAACGCTGTCCGAGCAGAACGGCATGGTGCAGCTTTTGAGCGCCAGCCAGGGCGTGGGCTTTGCCGCCCGCATGGGCAACCCGGCCGAGCAGGAAGGCCATTTCCTGGACTACACGTTGAGCTGCGCGCTGCGCGTGCAAGGCGAGGTGCCCGCAGGCCTGGCCGAGCGCTGGAACGTGGAAAAGCGCTTTGCCCGGCTGTCGGTGCAGGGCGCGTTCCTGGTGCTGGAGCTGGACGTGATCGTGGCCGGTGGCGTCTCGGAATCTTATTTGCGCGCCACGACCGAATTATGGGACCGGCTGCTGCAAGAGTTCCTGTTGTTCCTGCGCGCCAACGCGTCGGCCCAGGCGGACGCTGAGGCGGCGGAAGGAACCGAACCATGAACCCGGCCGCTATTCCCGGCAGGCGGCTGCGCGTGACGGCGGCCGTGCTGCTGATCGCCGCGCTGGCGGGCGCCGTTGCCCTGATGCGCGGCAAGGGCGCGCCAAGCAGCGAGGCCGCTCCTGCTCCTGCTCCTGCCACTGCAATGGCCGCACCAGCCCCCGCCGCCGTCAAGCCGTCGGCGAATACGCCTGAACCCCGGCCCACGGCAGTCGCTACGCTGGGCGCGGTGCGTGTCGAACGCGACGAGCTGCTGGGCCAATTGCAGACCTTGCCGCCGCAGGCGCGCCAGCAGTTGCAGGACAATCGCGCGGGAATGGAACAGTGGCTGCGCGCCCGGCTGGCCGAGAAGGCGTTGATCGAACAGGCGCGCGCGCAAGGCTGGCAGGACCAGCCCGAGATCCGGCGCGCGGTGCAGGCTGCCCAGGAGCGCATCGTGGTGCAAAGCTATCTGGAGTCGGTCAGCCGTGCGCCCGACGGCTATCCCACCGACGCGGACTTGCAAGCCGCCTATGAGCGCGCCAAGCCGCAGCTTGCCGTGCCCGCGCAATACCACGTCAGCCAGATCTTTCTGCCCGCGCCGCTGGGCGATGCCGACGCGGTGGCGGCGACGCGCAAGCAAGCGCAGGAACTGACCAAGCGCGCCCAGGCGCCCAAGGCGGATTTTGCGGCGCTGGCGCAAGCCCATTCGCGCGATGAGACCTCGCGCGGGCAAGGCGGCGACATCGGCTTTGTGCCGCTGGCGCAATTGACGCCCGAAATGCGTCCGGTCATCGAGCAGATGAAAGCCGGCGAGGTCTCTGCACCGGTCCAGTCGGCAGCCGGCTTCCATATCCTGAAGTTGACAGCGCTGCGGCCGGCCAGCGTGACGCCGTTCGAGCAGGTCAGCCCGCAACTGCGTACCGCGCTGCGCAGCCAACGCCAGGAGCTGGCGGCGCGCGCCTATATGGAAGGTTTGCTGAATGCGGGAACCGTCAGCATCGATGGCGCAGCGCTGAACGCCGCGCTTGAGCAGGCCATGGCGGCAAAGCCCGTCCAAGGCTCGGTCGCCCGCGTTCCGTGAACGGTCCGGCGCCGTGACGCATGAGCCGGCTCGCGCCGCGACCCACGAGCCGGCTTGCTCCGTCACGCAAGCGCTGGACCATCGCCTGACCGAAGCGCTGGGAAAAGCCCAACCGCCCGCCACGCTGCAAGGGGCGACGGCGTTGTTGCAGGCGTTGCGGCGCGCCTTCCCGGATGATCTGGCGCGCTGGTTTCCCCTGGTTCCGGTGTCACCGCCGGAACCCCTGTCGGACCCCGCGCCGCAGCGTACGCGCGACCCGGCGCGCGTGATGGGGCTGGATGCGTCCGACCTGCGCGTCCTGTATCACGCCATCCGGGTCGTCTGGCTGGCCGAACTGGTGTTCGGCTGCCCGGATGAAGCGCGGCGCTGGCTGCGCGCGCCGAAGCGGCGGCTGCACGGCCGTGTGCCATTGCTGCTATGCCAGCACGGGCGTTACGCCGCGCTGATCGAACAATGGCTGATCGATATCGACGAAGGAAACGGACCATGACCGCGCTGTGGCGCCTGAGCAATGCTCGTGACCTGATGCCGCGTGCCCGCCCGGCCGGCCGTTGGCATGGCGCGGGCGCGCCCGTCATCGTGCTGGAGGCAAGCGCGGCGGCGGCCGTCCTGGCGCGGCTGCTCCTGGCCGAGGTCGCACACCCGCGCTCGCTGCCGCGCCACTACCAACTGCTGGCGGTGACGGCGCCCGCTGGCTCGGTCGATCAGGCCGCGGCGCCCCTGCGCTGGCAGACGGACCTGCGCGCCACCCAGGCGGTGGGCGACGCGTGGCTGAAGCAGGGAAGCTCGTTGCTGCTGCGCGTGCCCGCGAGCGCGGGTGGATTCCAGTACCTGCTCAACACCGCGCATCCCGACATGGCGCGCTGCCGGGTGGCGTCGTCGGCGGTGTATCCCTATGCGCCGCACCTGGGCGCCATGGCCGCGGCCGTCCGCGAGAACGCCGATTGGCTGGCCCCCGCCAGCGAGGCCGCCCAGCGGGACTAGAATGTTGCCAGCCGGCGCCACGCCGCATGCAACCTTGTTCCGTCAGGAGCCCGCCGTATGACCGCCATCTCCGCTGCCCCCACGCCCGGCGCAGCGTTGCCCGCCACCACCGCGCAGGTGGACATCATTTCAATTCAGTCTCAAGTGGTCTACGGCTACGTGGGCAACAACGCGGCAATGCCCATCTTCCGCCGCGCCGGCTTGCGCGCGGTGGCGGTGCCGACTGTCGTACTGAGCAACACGCCGCACTACCCGACGCTGCATGGCGGCGCGGTGCCGCTGGATTGGTTCGAAGGCCTGCTCAAAGGCTTGGATGAGCGCGGCGTGACGCGTGTGGCGCGCGCCGTGGTGTGCGGTTATCTGGGGCAGCCGGGGCAGGCGGATCTGCTGGCGCGCTGGTTGCCCGCGCTGCGCGCCGCGCGGCCTGACGTGCGCGTGCATATCGATCCCGTCATGGGCGACCGCAACGACGGGCTCTATGTCGATGCGGGCCTGGTCGCGCAATACCGCAAGCTGCTCGTGCCCTTGGCCGATGGCATGACGCCCAATCATTTTGAACTTGAGATGCTGGTGGGCCGGCCCTTGTCCACGATCGACGAGGTGGCGGCGGCGGCGCGTGAATTGATCGCGCTGGGGCCAGACTGGATCGTCGTGACCAGCGCCGCGCCGATGGCGGCGCCAGCAGGGTCCTTGCAGCTGGCCATCGTCACGCGCGACGACCTCAGCATGGTGACGCACCCCGAAATCGCCATTCCGCCGTCGGTGCATGGCACCGGCGACGTGTTCATGGCCAGCGTGACCGCGCAGCTGTTGACGGGGCTGGCGCTGCCCGAGGCGGTGCGCCGGGCGGCGGACGAAGTCACGTCCGCGTTGCGGCGCACGCGCGAGTTGGGCTGGGAAGAACTGGCGGTCGAAGGGTAGGCCGGGCGCGCCGGATCAATACGTCTTGTACGGCAGGAACTTGCCGCTCATGACGATCTGCACGCGGTCCCCTTTGGGATCGGCTTCGCGCGACAGGTCCATCTTGAAGTCGATCGCGCTCATGATGCCGTCGCCGAACTCTTCGTTGATCAGCGCCTTGAAGGTCGTGCCGTACACGTTGATCAGTTCGTAGAAGCGATAGATCAGCGGGTCGGTGGGCACCGAGGTCGGCAGCGAACCCTTGTAGGGCACCACTTGCAGTTGCACCACCGCATCTTCGGGCAGGTCCAGGATGCGGGCGGCGGCGCGCGCCTGATCCTCGGTCATCGTCATCTGGCCCAGGAGCGCGGCGGTAGTCCATTCCTTGCTCTGGCCGACGGCTTCGGCAATGGCCGTCCACGACAGCTTCTTGTGCAGCTTGCGGGTCACGACCAGTTCGGTCACTTCAGCACGGGACATCATGATGGGGTTCACTCCTTGTGGGATGCCTTGTCGACCAGGAAGTCGACGAGATGGTTGCGGATTTCGTAGTAGCGCGGTTCGTGGTGCAGGCTGGCGCGGGTGCGGTCGCGTGGCAGGTCCACGCTGACCGACTCGGCGATGCGGGCGTAGGGGCCCGCGCTCATGAGCAGGATGCGGTCCGATAGCAGGATGGCTTCGTCCACATCGTGCGTGATCATGAATACGGTCTGGCGGGTCTGCTGCACGATGGCGCGCAGCTCGTCCTGGATGGTGCCGCGCGTCAGCGCGTCCAGCGCGCCGAAGGGTTCGTCCAGCAGCAGCATCTTGGGCTGGATGGCGAAGGCGCGGGCGATGCCCACGCGCTGCTTCATGCCGCCCGACAATTCGCTGGGCTTCTTGCCAGCCGCATGCGCCAGCCCGACCATGTCCAGATAGCGCATGCTGTGTTCACGCACCTGGTCGCGGGTATAGGCCGGCCAGCGCGAACGCACGCCGAATTCCACGTTTTGCAGGGCGGTCAGCCAGGGCAAGAGCGCGTGCGCCTGGAACACCACGCCGCGTTCCAGCGACGGCCCGGCGATCTGGCGGCCGTCCATGATGACGACGCCCTCATTGGTGTCGTCGATGCCGGCCAGCACGTTCAGGATGGTGGTCTTGCCGCAGCCGGAATGGCCGATCACGCAAACGAACTGGCCTTGTTCGATGTCGAAGTCGATGTGCTCGAAGACGGGCGGCTGCGGCTGGCCATTGCGTCCCGGATAGCGCTTGCCCAGGCCCTGGACTTGTAGAAAGGCTTGGCTCATGGCGTCACTCCCGATAGCTGACCAGCCGTGCGGCGCGCGCCAGCACGGTGTCCAGCAGCATGCCGATCAGGCCGATGAAAAGAATCGCGCAGATGATGTTCGCAATCGACAGGTTGTTCCATTCGTTCCAGACGAAGTAGCCGATGCCGGTGCCGCCGATCAGCATTTCAGCGGCCACGATCACCAGCCACGCAATGCCCACCGAAATCCGCATGCCGGTCATGATGGTCGGCGCGGCGGCGGGCAGGATCACCTGCAAAGCCGTGCGTAGCCGCGATACTTCCAGCGTGCGAGCCACGTTCAGCCAGTCCTGCCGCACCGCGCCCACGCCGAACGCGGTGTTGACCAGCATGGGCCACAGCGAGCAGATGAAGATGACGAAGATGGCGGACGTGTCGGCGTCCTTGATGGTGTAGAGCGCCAGCGGCATCCAGGCCAGCGGCGAGATCGGCTTGAGCACCTGGATGAAGGGGTCGAAGGCGCGATAGACGGTCTTGGACATGCCGATCAGGAACCCCAGCGGGATGGCGACCAGCGCGGCCAGGCTGAAACCCGTCAACACGCGCGCCACCGAGTACGCCAGTTGAACGCCGATGCCCTTGTCATTGGGGCCTCGGTCGTAGAACGGATCCTTGATGTGCTGCCACAGCTTTTCACCGACCTTGGGCGGGCCGGGAAACGGCGTCTTCGATCCGCTGGCCGCCGCATTGCCCACCAGCGCCGCGTAGGCCGGGTCCACCGTCACGCCGCCCGTGTCGGGGCGGGTGGCGGCGTGCCACAGCAGCAGGAACAGGAGGAACAGCGCGACGGACAGGAACGTCGCCCGCCAATATTGCACCGACCGCATCAGCTTCTCCGGATCTTGAAGCTGGCCAGATAGGCTTCGGGCTGCGCGGGGTCGAACGGCTTGCCCATGACGCTGAACGTCTTGACGGTCTCGGCGGGCGGCGTCAGCCCGGCTTCACGCATCAGGCGCACGGCATCGGTCGCCAGGAACACGTCGGCCGCGACCTTCTGGTAGTCGATGTCGCCCTTGACCTGGCCCCAGCGCTTCATCTGCGTCAGGATCCATACGGCGAAGGACTGCCACGGCATGGGGTCGAAGTCGATGCGGTTGGGATCGGTCAACACTTTGCCCAGGCCGTCGGCGTAGGTGCCGGTCAGCACCTGTTCGACCACGGTGACCGGCTGGTTCAGGTAGTTGGGCGCAGCGATGACGGACGCGATCTCCTTGCGGTGCGCGGCGTCGCGGGCATAGGCGGTGGCTTCGATGATGGACTTGAGCAGCGCCTGATAGGTGTTGGGCATGGCCGTCACGAATTCCTTGCTGGCGGAAAACGCGCAGCAGGGGTGGCCGTCCCACAAGGCCTTGGACAGCGTGTGGATGAAGCCCACGCCGTCGTACACGGCGCGCTGGTTGACCGGGTCGGGCGCCAGGAAGCCGTCGATGTTGTCGGCGCGCAGGTTGGCCACCATTTCGGGAGGCGGCACCGAACGGATCTGCACGTCGGTGTCGGGGTCCAGCCCGTGTTCGGCCAGGTAGTAGCGCAACAGGTAGTTGTGCATCGAGTAGTCGAACGGGACGGCGAACTTGAAGCCCTTCCAGTCTTTGGGATCGCGCCGATCCTTGTGTTTCATGGACAGCGTGATGGCCTGGCCGTTGATGTTTTCCACGGCCGGCATCGTCCACGGCACGGCGCGGCTGGCGCCCACGCCCATCGAGATGGCCAGCGGCATCGGCGACAACATGTGGGCGGCGTCGAATTCGCCGGACATGGCCTTGTCGCGGATCAACGCCCAGCCGGCCGTCTTGACCACTTCCACGTCCAGCCCCTGCTTGGCGTAAAAGCCCATCGGGTGAGCCATGATGATCGGCGTGGCGCAGGTGATGGGGATGAAGCCGACTTTCAGTTTCTGCTTTTCCAGCGGCCCGGTCGATTGCGCGAAGGCTTCGCGCGCGGCGGCCAGCGGGAAGATCGACGCGATGGCGGCCATGGCGGTGCTGCCGCCCACGGCGCGCAGGAAGCGGCGGCGCAGGGCGTCTTGCGGAAAGATCGCGCGCATGACGGCCTGGTCGACGGCGTTGCTGGCCGCGTCGCCGCTGACGGCGGATTGGGCAGCGCGTTCGTGCTCGGCCTGCGAGGCATGGCGGCCGCAACCGCAGGCAAGTCGGCTGTTGGCGTCAAAGGGATTGGTGAACAGGGACATGGTCGGCTCCGGCCAGTAGGGGTTGGAGCCATCATGGGGCCGTGCGCGCCGTGCCGGTATCCCGGCTTTGACGATATGCGTGTAGGGGGCTTACTACGCGGTGCGCGGGCGCGCCGCGCTGGTGCGATCAGGGGCTACAGCGCACCCAACTGGTGCGTGTTGGCGTAGGCGACCAGCTCGACCAGCGTGCGCACGCCCAGCTTTTCAAAGATGCGGCTGCGATACGTGGAGATGGTGTTCACCGACAGGGCTAGCTGTTCACCGATGGCGGACACGGAGCGCCCGGCCACGAGCAGTTGCAAGACCTGGAATTCACGGTTGGACAGTTGTTCGTGCGGCGGGCGGCTGCTGTCCTGGCGCACGGTGTGGGCCAGCAGTTCGGCCACGGCGGGCGTGACGTAGAGCTTGCCGGCCGCCGCGTTGACCAGCGCGCGCAGCAGCTCGTCCGGGTCGCAACCCTTGTTCAGGTAAGCGTGCGCGCCGGTGCGCAGGGCGCGCACGGCGAATTGCGTTTCGGGATAGACGGACAGCATGACGACGCCAAGCGCGGGGTAGTCGGCGCGCACGGTCTTCAAGACGTCCAGCCCGTCGCGTTCGCCCAGCGCCACGTCCAGCACCATGGCGTCGTAGTGGGTCGTGCGCAGCGCGCGCAGCGCCGAGGGGGCGTCCGCCGCGTCGTGCACCAGGGCGACGCGCGGGTCTTCTTCCAGAATGCGGGCCAGCCCCCGGCGGATGATGAGGTGGTCGTCGACGATAAGCAGGTTCAGAGCCATGGGACGGGTCAGGTGGGATGGAGCCGCAGGCGGGCGCGCATGCCGGCGCCGGGCGCGCTGTCCAGCGCCAGGTCACCGCCGATGCCGCGCGCGCGTTCGCGCATGCCGAGGATGCCGAAGGTGTGGCGCGCTTCGGGCAGCTGCATGCCGATGCCGTCGTCTTCCACGGTCAGCAGCAGCCCGTCGTCGCTCCAGACGGCGCTGACGTTGACGCTGCGCGCGCAGGCGTGGCGCTGCACGTTGGTCAGCAGTTCCTGCACGATGCGGTAGACGGCGATCTCCGCGTTACGGTCCAGGCGGCGGCGTTCGGTGTCGGGCGGGCACAGGTAGCGGCATTGCAGGCCGGTGCGGGTTTGCAGGTCTTGCAGCAGGGATTCCAGCGCGGCCCACAGGCCCAGGTGGTCCAGCACCACGGGGCGCAGGTCGCTCAGGATGCGGCGCGTCGCGCCCATGGCGGTCTGCGTCACTTCCAGCATGCGGTCCACGTGCGATTGCAGGGCTGGGGTGGCGCCCAGCTGGCGGCGCAACCAGTTCAGGTCCAGTTGCAGCGCGGTGAACGAGGCGCCCAGGTCGTCGTGGATATTGCGCGCGATGTGGGCGCGTTCTTCTTCGCGCAAGGTGGACAGGTGCGAGGACAGCCGGCGCAGCGACTCGTGCGCGTTGCTCAGTTCGGCCGTGCGTTCGCCGACGCGGCGTTCGAGCAAGGCCTGCGTGCCGTGCAGTTCACGTTCGATGCGCTTGCGCTCGGTGATGTCGGAAAACGTGACGACGGCGCCAACTACCTCGCCCTCGTTGCGGATGGGGTAGGACGCGTATTGCGCGTCGAAGCAGGAACCGTCGCGGCGCCACAGCACTTCGTCATCGACGCGCACGCCCCGGCCTTCTCGGAAAGCCTGGAAGATGCGGCAGTCGTGCACGGGCATCAGCGCGCGGTCGGCGTGGGAGTGATGAATCAGGTAATGCATGTTGCGGCCCACGACTTCATCAGGCGTGTAGCCCAGCAACGTCGCGCCCGCGCCGTTGATGAAGATGCAGCGGCCGCGCAGGTCGATGCCGTAGATGCCTTCGCCGGCCGATTCCAGCAGCATTTCAAGCTGGCGTCGCCACGCGGCGTGATGCGACAGATGTTTGAGGTCGGCAAACATGGCGCGGCCCGGATTCCCTTGTTGTGTTTTTTTAAGGGAGTTTACGGGATCGGATGTTTGCTGCGGGTCGAACTCAGGGTGGGGATATCCCTTGCGCGATCCACCCGGATCGCGCAAGCGGGGCGTTGCCTTACGCGATCAGGGCACCAACGACAGGCCCACGCGGAACTGCGATTCGTTGCGCTGGTTGTAGCCCAGCAGCGTTTCGCCGTAGCCGTTGAAATATTGCAGATGCAGATAGCCGTTCATGTTCAGCCACGTGCGTTGCAAGGGCCAGGCGAAGTCCAGCTGCGTGGTGCGGCGCTTCTGGTCGCCCTGGCGATACATGGCCGAGACCACCGCGCCATTGTCCTGCGCCCAGCGCAATTGCCAGTCGACGCGGCCGGCGTAGTCGGCGTAGTCGCGGTTTTCGTCGGCCACGCTGAAGTAGGCCTTGACCTTGGGGGCGAAGGTCAGCGTGCTGCCGCTGTCGAAGCGGTAGTGGAAGCGCGGCTCGATGTAGCCGTCGTTGACCGAGCGCGAATCGGCCCCGTCCTTGCCATTCGAGTTGTGTTCCACGCCGGTGTTCATGCCGAAGCGCCAGTTCTGGTTGGCGGACTGCCAGATGTTGTCCGACAGCCAGAACGCGCTGGGGTTGAACGTCGTGTCGATGAACGGCATCGAATCGCTTTGCAGGTCCCACAGCGAGGTCTGCGTGTAGGCCAGGTAGAAGTTCTCGCCCCAGGTTGCCGGGCGGTCGCCCGAGGGGCTGAAGAGGCGGTACTTGGCGCTGATCTGAAAGCGAGCGGTCGTCTGGCCGCGCGTGCCGATGTCGAAGTACACCGGCTTGTATTCCGAAATCGAACTGCGGAAGCGGTCGAACGCCGTGACGGGCTGCGCCGAGGGAATGGCGGCGGCGGTGGGCGCGGGGCCTCCGTCGGGCGAGGCCCCCACGGCGGTGACGGCGGCCACGGGCACCGGTTGGCCGCTGCGGGCGTCCACCACCGGGCCTTGGGCCGGCGTGCTGGCCAGGGTGCCGGTCTCGCGCCCGGTGGCGTCCAGCGCCATCATCGACGGCTGGCCTTCAATGGAAACCGCTTGCAGGCCGCGCGCGGTGCTGGGCACCACGGCGGTCCACGCCATGCGCGCAAAGTTGTTGACCGGCACGCTGTAGCTGGCGCGGTCGCCGGCCAGCTTGGCCAGGCTGCGCACGATCTGGCCGTCCTGGCTGCGCCATTGCAGCACCAGTTCGGGTGGCGCTTCCCAGTTGGCGCGCGCGCTGCCTTCGTTGAAGTACACGGCTTCGATGGTGACGGTCTCGCCCGGCGCGGCCGAGGGCCGGTCCAGGCGATACGACACGCCCGCAGCGGCGGAGCCGGCAGCGCAAAGGGCGACGGCGGCAGCCAGGACGTGCAGAGAGAAACGAGGGTGTGCAAGACGGCGTGAGGGCATGGTGCGGTGTGTTGTTCTTGTGACGAGGCAATGTAGCATCGCCCGCCGCAACTATTTGTAAGGCAGGCTTATCGGATGTAGGAGGTGTAATAAACAGGCGTTACGCGGCGATTCAGCGCGATGCCTCGCAGGCCGCATGCAACAAGGCCCCGCGCGTTGCGGACAACGCGCGGGGCCTTGCTTGTCAGGCTTGACGGTCGGGCTTATTGGCCGAACTTGATGCCTTGAGCCAAGGGCAGGTTGCGCGAGTAGTTGATGGTGTTCGTCGCGCGGCGCATGTAATTGCGCCAGGCGTCCGAACCCGATTCGCGGCCGCCGCCCGTTTCTTTTTCGCCACCAAAGGCGCCGCCGATCTCAGCGCCGGACGTGCCGATGTTGACGTTGGCGATGCCGCAATCCGAACCCGAGGCAGACAGGAAGGTCTCGGCTTCGCGCAGGTCGTTGGTGAAGATGGCCGACGACAGGCCTTGCGGCACGCCGTTCTGCAACGCCAGCGCGTCGGAGAATTCCTTGTAGCGCATCACGTACAGGATGGGCGCGAAGGTTTCGTGGCAGACCACGTCGGTCTGGCCGGGCATCTCGGCGATGGCCGGACGCATGTACCAGGCGTTAGGGTATTCATCGGCCAGCACGCGTTCGCCGCCCGTGACCTTGCCGCCCTGTTCGCGCGCGGCCTTCAGCGCGTCCTGCATGGCGTCGAACGAACCGCGATCGATCAGCGGACCGACCAGCTTGCCGCTGTCCAGCGGGTTGCCGATGGGCGCGCTGGCATAAGCCTTGTGCAGGCGCTCGACCAGCGCATCGGCCACGCTTTCATGCACGATCAGGCGGCGAGTGGTGGTGCAACGCTGACCGGCCGTGCCGATGGCGCCGAACACGATGCCGCGCGCGGCCATGTCCAGATCGGCGGTGGGGCCGACGATGATGGCGTTGTTGCCGCCCAGTTCCAGCAGCACGCGGCCGAAGCGTTGCGCCACGCGCGGGCCCACCTGGCGGCCCATGCGGGTCGAACCGGTGGCCGACACCAGCGCCACGGTGTGCGAATCGACCAGCGCTTCGCCGACTTCACGGCCGCCGATCAGCACTTCGGACAGGCCCGCGGGCGCATCGCCGAAACGCTGCATCGCCTGCGCGAAGAGGGCCTGGCAGGCCAGCGCGGTCAAGGGCGTTTTTTCAGACGGCTTCCACACCACGGCGTTGCCGCAGACGATGGCCAGCGCGGCGTTCCAGGACCACACGGCCACCGGGAAGTTGAACGCGCTGATGATGCCGATGACGCCCAGCGGATGCCAGGTTTCCATCATGCGGTGGCCGGGGCGTTCGGACGCGATGGTCAGGCCGTACAACTGGCGCGACAGGCCCACGGCGAAGTCGCAGATGTCGATCATTTCCTGCACTTCGCCTTCGCCTTCGGCGATGATCTTGCCCGCTTCCAGGCTGACCAGCCGGCCTAGCGCGGTCTTGTTTTCGCGCAGCGTTTCGCCCAACAGGCGGATCAGTTCGCCCCGGCGCGGTGCCGGCACGTCGCGCCAGGCCAGGCTGGCCTGGCGCGCGCGCGTGATGGCGGAATGGGCCTGGGCCACCGTGTGTTCATGGACCTGCGCCAGTTCAGCGCCGTCAATCGGGCTGCGCGCGGTCAGCGTGCCGCCGGTAAGGGCGTCGGCGTTCAGGCCGAGCGCTCGCAGGATGTCTTGGGGGGTGTCCATGCCGGTTCCTTGGATTGCCAGCGAAGTCATTGCTTCGCTTAAGGGTTATGCCTAAGTGGCGATTCGGGAAAAAAATTTACTATACGAAACTCCAGCGTGAATTGCGAAACTTTTTTTCTAAACCGTCTTTAGCGTCGTTTGCCCCCCTGGGCGGCGGAGCGGGGCGGTCGGAAACCCTCTTCGAGGTGCATCAGTGGCAGACGCTTTACTCGATGTCCAGGCAGTCACCAAGACCTTCCAGCGCGACGGGCAAGCCCCGCATCTGGCCCTGGACAACGTGGATTGCCAGCTGAACCGGGGGGAAGTGATGGTCGTCGTCGGCCCATCCGGTTCCGGCAAGAGCACCTTGCTGCGCACGCTGAATGGCCTGGAAAGCATCGATAGCGGCACGATCCGCGTGGACGGCGTGTCGCTGACCGATCCGGCCACCGATGTGAACCGCTGGCGCACCGAAGTGGGCATGGTGTTCCAGCACTTCAACCTGTTCCAACACCGTACTGCGCTGGATAACGTTGCGCTACCCCAGCGCGTGGTGCGTGGGCGCAGCCGCGCCGATGCCGAGCGCTACGCTCGCGAGCTGCTGGGCCGGGTCGGCATGGCCGACTACGGCGAGCGCTATCCCAGCCAGTTGTCCGGCGGCCAGCAGCAACGCGTGGCGATCGCCCGGGCGCTGGCCATGGACCCCAAACTGATGCTGTTCGACGAAGCCACCTCGGCGCTCGATCCCGAAACCGTGGGCGGCATCCTGGAACTGATGCGCCAACTGGCGCGCGATGGCATGACGATGGCGGTCGTGACCCACGAAATGGGTTTCGCCCGCGACGTCGGCGATCGCGCGCTGTTCATGGACGCGGGCCGCATCGTGGAGCGCGGTACCCCCGACGAGGTTTTCTGCCACCCCAAGGAGCCGCGCACGCGCGCCTTCCTGGACAAGATCCTGTAGTCCAAGCACAGGCCGGTCCGGCAACTCCGGGCGCTGCCGGCCATGCGGCATCACCACCAGCTTTGCCCGGAATGACACGGTTTCATCCACCTCTAGGGGACATTCAAATGTTGAAAATCAAACAATGGCTGGGCGTGGCCAGCGTCGCGTTCGCGGCGGCCACCGTGGCGCTGCCGGCGCAGGCCGACGAGTTGGGCGACATCATCAAGCGCGGCGAATTGCGCGTGGCGGTGCAGACATCGGGACCGCTGATGAGCTTCATGGACAAGTCGGGCAATCGCACCGGCCTGGCCGTGGAAGTGGCCAAGCGCATGGCCGACGACCTGGGCGTCAAGCTCGTGTTGCAGGACTACGAGTGGAAGGGCCTGCTGCCCGCGCTCTTGTCGGGCAAGGCCGACATGGTGGCCGCCGACATGACGCCCACCCCGCAACGCGCCGCGCAGGTGCTGTTCTCGGCGCCGATGTTCTACGCCGAAACCGTCGCCGTCGTGCCCAAGGATTCGCCCTACAAGTCGTATGAGGAATTGGACAAGGCGGGCGTGAACGTCGGCGTGCTGGGCGCCAGCACCTACGCCGAAGTGGGCAAGAAAATGCTGCCCAAGGCCACGATGAAAGAGTTTTCGGGTGGCAGCGCGCCGGTCGGCCAGGCCCTGTCCAGCGGCCGTCTGGACGCCGGCATCATGTCCATGTCCACCGCCAACCAGTTCCTGGTGGACTTCGGCAACCTGCGCGTGCTGGACGGCGTGATGGTGCGCGAGCCGCTGGCCTTCGCCGTCGGCCCCAACGCCTTCCGCCTGAAGTTCTGGCTGGACAACTGGCAGACGCTCAAGACCGCCGACAACACGCTGCCCGAACAGGTGAAGTACTGGTACTCCACCGACTGGAAGAAAGACCACTGATCGATAGCGCGGCACAACAGGGGAGACCGGAGCGCCCATGGACTGGTTGATTGATTACTACAACTGGCGCATCGTCAGCCAGTACACGGGCCAGTTCGCCACCGGCCTGGCCAACACGCTGATCGCGGCGGGCGCAAGCCTGGTGCTGTCGGTGCTGGCCGGCGTGCCGCTGGCCTTGCTGCACATGTCGCACCGCGCCGCCGTGTGGCGGCCGGTCGCCGCCTACGTGCAATTCATCCGGTCCACGCCCCTGCTCGTGCAGATCTACCTGGTCTATTACGCCGTGCCCATGCTGATCCCCGGCGCCAAGGGCTGGAGCGAAATGGTGCTGGGCATCATGGCCATGACCCTGCACCACGCGGCCTACATGAGCGAGATCATCCGCGTCGGCATCGAGTCCGTGCCGCGTGGCCAGATCGAAGGCGCCAAGGCCTGCGGCATGAACTATCACCAGCGGCTGCGCTACGTCGTGCTGCCGCAAGCCTTCGTCAACACGCTGCCGCCCCTGTTGGGGCAGACCGCCGTGCTGATCAAGGACACCTCGCTGCTGTCCTTGATCACCGTATTCGAATTGGTTGCGGCGGGCGTCCAGATGAACAGCGATCGCATCGTGCCCAACGAAAGCTTCCTGACCATCGCCGCCGGTTATCTGCTGATCTACGGCGTGATGTTGTTGTTGTCCCGAGGCGTCAGCCACTGGTTGGCCGGCCCGGCCTGGAACGCGAGGTAAGCATGCTGGATTCCTATCTGTCCACCGCCGGCGTCGTGCTGCCCTTTCTGCTCAAGGGCTTCTGGGTGACGCTGAAGATTTCGTTCGTGGCCATCATCGCCGGGTCGCTGCTGGGCTTTGTGATCGGCGTGATCCGCAGCTATCACATCCGTGGTATCCACCAACTGCTCGGCCTGTACATCCACATCCTGCGCGGCACGCCGTTTCTGGTGCAGCTTTATATCTTCTACTTCGTGCTGCCCAGCACCGGCATCGAACTGCTGCATTGGGATTCCGGCACCGCCGCGTTCGTGTCGCTGTCGGTGTACACGTCCTGCTATGTCGCGGAAATCGTCATGGGCGCGATCCAGTCCGTGCCGCGCGGCCAGACCGAAGGCGCGATGACGCTGGGCCTGCGGCCCCTGCAAATCCTGCGGCTGGTGGTGTTGCCGCAGGCGATGCGCCTGATCGTGCAGCCCATGAGCGGCGTCTACGTCATGCTGATCAAGAGCACCGCCATCCTGTCGGTCGTCGGCATCACCGAACTGACGCGCCAGGGCGAGGTGTTCATCATCACGTTCCCGGCCAAGTCGCTGTTCATCTACGGCATGATCGCCGCCATCTACTTCATCTATTGCTACCCGTTGCTGCGCCTGGCCAACTGGCTGGAGAAGCGCCTGACGGGCGGCCTGCAAGGCGCAAGCCTGCACTGACACGGACCCCACCGGCATGGCCTCCGAGTACATCGACACCTATTACAAGCGCACGCTGTCCGACAGCGACACGCGCTATCCGCCGTTGGCCGGCGTGGCCAGCACCGACGTCTGCGTGGTCGGCGCCGGCCTGGCCGGCTTGTCCACCGCGCTGGAACTGGCGCGGCGCGGGCGCAACGTCACGTTGCTGGAAGGCCGGCGCATTGCCTGGGGTGCTTCCGGCCGCAACGGCGGCTCGGTCTCGCCCGCGTTCTCGGCGGGCGCGGACGCCATCAAGCGCCATGTCGACGAAGACCACTACCGGCAGCTGTACCGGCTGTCGATGGAAGGCGTGGAGATCATCCGCGACAACATCCGCACGCTGGCCATCGCCGATGCGCACAAGGTGGACGGCCGCCTGCGCGTGGTGCGCTACGAAGCCACCGACGCGCTGAACCAGTGGTGCGACGCGCAGCGCCGCGACTTCGGGCGCGACGTGCGGTTCCTGACGCGCGCCCAGGTGCGCGAACGGCTGGTGTCCGACGTCTATCACCAGGGCGTCGAAGACCCGGCATCTTTTCACTTCCACCCCTTGAACTACGCGCGGGCGCTGGCCCGGGAATGTGTCCGGCTGGGCGTGCGCATCCATGAAGATTCCCCGGTCACGGGCGTGACGCTGGACGGCGCGATCAAGCACCTGAAAACAGCGCAAGGCCAGGTCGACGCGCGCACCGTGGTACTGGCCACGGGCGGCTATACGGGCGACGTGGTGCCGGCCTTGCGGCGCGCCATGTTGCCGATCGCCACCTACATCATGCTGACCGAACCGCTGGGCGACCGGGTGCTGGACGCCATCCGCAGCACCGCCGCCATCGGCGACGACCGGCGCGCTGGCAACTATTACCGCGTGCTCGATGGCGGCCGCATCGGCTGGGGCAGTAGAATCACCACCCGTGTCGAGGACCCGCCCGATCTGGCCGAGTCCTTGCGCCGCGAATTGCTGTCCGTCTACCCGCAGTTAAAGGGCGTGCGCGTTGAAACCGCATGGTCGGGCCGCATGGCCTACGCCCGTCACCTGATGCCGCAGATCGGCCAGTTGGCCCCGGACGTCTGGTACTGCACGGCGTTCGGCGGGCACGGCATGAATACCACCTCGATTGGCGGGCGCGTCGTGGCCGAAGGGATCACCGGCGACACGCAGCGCTACAAGCTGTTCGAACCCTTTGGCCTGGCCTGGAACGGCGGCGCGCTGGGGACGGCGGCGGTTCAACTGACTTATTGGTCTTACCAGGCGCGCGACTGGTGGCGGGAGCGCACTACGCGGGCATGACAAGGTACACAGGATGCAAGGCAACAAACAAAGCGCATTGGCACAACGGCTGCGAGCCTTGCGCCAGGCGCGCAACTGGACTCTGAAGCAGGCGGCGGCGGCCACCGGCGTCGCCGCCTCGACCCTGTCCAAGATAGAGAACAGCCTGCTGTCGCCCACCTATGACAACCTGATCAAGATCGCGGCGGGCCTGGAACTGGACGTGGCCGAACTGTTCAGCGCGTCCGACGCCCACATGGGCACCGGCCGGCGCAGCCTGAGCCGCCAGGGCGAAGGCCGCCAATACGAAACCCCGTACTACGACCACCGCCTGCTGTGCACCGCGCTGTCGCACAAGCGCATGATGCCGTTCCACACCCGCGTCAAGGCGCGCTCGTTCGACGAATTCCAGGACTGGAGCCGCCACGGCGGGGAAGAATTCGTCTATGTGCTGGAGGGCGAAGTCCAGCTCTACACCGAGTTCTACGAACCGGCCCGCCTGAAAGCCGGCGAGAGCTTCTATATAGACAGCCGCATGGGCCACCGGGTGATTAGTCTGAGCCCGGAGGACGCCATTGTGCTGTGGGTGTCGACGCACACGGATATCGAGGAAGCCTAGGCGACGATCCGGGCGCGCACACCTTTTTGCGCAACAAGGTAAAATGCGCCGCCCGGATATATTCCGGAGCGTCAAAGACTGCGCGGCAGTAGCTCAGCTGGATAGAGCACGGGCCTTCTAAGCCCGGGGTCGGGGGTTCGAGCCCCTCCTGCCGCGCCATCAAACTGTAAAAAGGGTTAGGCTCGGGAATTATTTTCGAGAGGCCCGTGTAAATTTGCACTCGCCATTCTGAGTGCGCTCGGATTTGCACTCAGTTTGCACTCGCAGCCGCCCGGTCCCGCATAGCTTCCAGCGCCGCGATGTAGCGCAACGCCGCGTCCTTGTCGTCGGTCCATGCAGAGGCCAACAGCGACCCTTGCTTGTTCAGCGACTGCACGATCCACCAACGGCCGCGCTCGCGCAGGCGGTTCTGCGCAATAGATGTGTAGTACAGGCGGACGGTCGTTTGCTTGGCCTTGGCTCGCGCCGGGTTCCACGCGGACTGCTGCGCAATCACCCCATCACCGAATTCCACATACGTGCCTGTGGCCCTTACGCCTTCCGGGCGGTATTTCTGTGGCTGCTCGCTTAGCACCTGCTCGATAACCGCGAGGGGATCAGCCGGAGCGGGCACGGGTGTGTACGAAACGATCTTGGATGCGCAGGCGGTCAGCAGCACCGTCAGCATCGCAGCGAGTATTGCTTTCATGGGTCCTCCCGGAACGTGAGGCCGAAATGATAGCTGGACGACGCAGGCCGAATTTCGATGCGATTTTCCGAAGGGGCAGACGCACACCGGTCATCCCTGCCGTCATCTGTTAATGCACCCGAAGGTTGCCAACCCTACACCCGGTCCTGGGGAAAGAACCCGGCCTGCAATGCCTGTTTCAGGCATTGCAGGATTGCCGCTGCCGGACCGCCCGGGGGTGCTGTGTTTATAATGCGAATCGTTATTGTTCCAATTTTTGTGCGGGCGCAGCCTTGTCTTCCTCATCCGATGTTATGAAAGGCCGGGCGGTCGAGGACCTTTATCGTGTCCATCACCGCTGGCTGGTGACACTACTGCGGCGCAAGACGGGTAACGTCGACCAGGCGGCCGACTTGGCGCACGACACCTTCGAACGGGTCTTGCGTGACGATATCCGGGCCATCATCGCGGCGCCGCGCGCCTGCCTGACCAACATCGCTCGTACGCTGACTATCGGCCATTTCCGCCGGGCGGCCGTCGAGGCGGCCTATTGCGAGGTGCTGGCGCGCCAGCCCGTCGACGTGGCCCCTTCGCCGGAAGAGCAGGCGCTGGTGATCGAGGCGGTGACGGCGGTGTGCGCCGTGTTGGATGGCTTGTCGGTGCACGTGCACCGGGTGTTCATGCTGGCGCAGGTGCAAGGCCTGTCGCAGCCCGAGATCGCCCGCGAACTGGGCATATCCACCAACGCCGTACAGAAAGCCTTGTCCAAGGCCTTGCAGCATTGCTATCTGGCGATCTATGGCTGACGCCACGATGCAGAGCAAGCGTGCCCCGGACGGCTTGCCGGTCGATCGCAAGCGCCTGGCGCAGGCGGCCGACTGGATGGCACGCCTGCAAGGCGAGCCCGGCGACGCCACGGTGGCCGCCTGTCTGCGCTGGCGTCAGGCGCATCCCGACAACGAAACCATCTGGCAGCGGATGTGCGCCATGCGCGGCGATCTTGCGGCGCGCTGTGCCGTGGCGACGCCGGCGGTCGCGGTTGAATTGATCGAGCGGGCCGCGATGCGCCGCGCGCGCCGCGACGCGCTCAAGTGGATGGTGACGGGCAGTGCCGTGGCCGGGCTGGCATGGGCCGCCGATCCGTGGGAACGTTGGCCCGTCCTGCTGGCGGACCAGCGCACGGGCACGGGCGAGCTGCGCACCCTGACGTTGGATGACGGCACGCGCATCGTCATGGGGCCCGGCACCGCGCTGGACCTGCGCCTGGACCAGCGGCCTCGCTCTCTTGCGCTGCGTTCGGGTGAAATCTTGATCACAAGCGCCGGTTCCAACAACTTGGGCCCGCTGTCGGTGATGACGCGAGACGGCGTGTTGACGCCGGTGGGTACGCGCTATTCCGTACGCGACAACGGGGATGACCTGGGCTATGAGATTGCCGTTTTCGAAGGGGCGGTGGATATCGTCGCGCGCGCCGATGGGCGGGTGACACGGGTGCTGGCAGGCAAGCAGACGACGTTGCAAGCGTTGGGCGTCGGTCCGGTGCTGCCGGTGGCGCCGGGCGCGGACGCGTGGACGCATGGCATGTTGTTGGCCGACCGGATGCCGCTGGGCGACTTCGTGGCCCAACTGGCCCGCTACCGGAAGGGCGTGCTGCGTTGTGATCCCGCAATCGCGGGGCTGGAGGTAGTAGGCACGTATCCGTTGGCGGACACCGACAGCATCCTGACGATGCTGCCCCGGGTGTTGCCCGTGCGGGTGCATTACCGCACGCGGTATTGGGTGTCCCTGAGCGCCGCCCATTGATGGCGCGGTGAAGTTGTTACAGGAAAGGCGGAATTTCAGCGTTCGAGCGAAAGAGATAGAGAACGGCGCCAACACACCGGCGTATCTGTTTTCCATCCCAGTCTAGGAACTCTGAGTCATGGCCTTCCCCCGAGCCGCCCGCCACACCCTTCTTGCGTCGGTATTGCTTGGCGCAATCCTTCCCCATCTGCCGTCTTCTGCTTGGGCGCAGGCGGCGGCCGACGATCAACGTCGCACCTATCGCATTGACGCGGGCGGCTTGAATGCCGCCTTGTTGAGCTTCGGCGCTCAGGCAGGGGTGTTGATCGCAAGCGATCCCGCCGTCACGTCGGGTTTGCAGAGTCCGGGCGTGGACGGGGTGATGAGCGTCAGGGAAGGGCTCGTGGCGTTGCTGCGCGGCACGGGTCTGGAGGCTCTGCCTGAGCGTGACGGGTATCGCCTGGTTCGCGTGCCGCCGCCCGGCGTGACTCAGCTTGAGCCCGTCACCGTGCTGGGCCGCGCGGGCGTGACCGAAAACACCGGTTCTTTCACCGCCAGTTCGGCCACGGTGGGAGGCAAGACGGCGCAAGCGCTGCGCGAAGTGCCGCAAAGCGTGTCGGTGATCACCCGGCAAGAGATCGAAGACCGGCGTCTGGTCAGTCTGAACGACGTGATGAGCGCCACGCCGGGCATCTCGATGTTCCAGGGCGCGATGCTCAGTAGCAACTACCTGTCGCGCGGATTCGCAATCGGCAATATGCGCGTGGATGGCGGGGCGTCGATGTACCGCTCGTTCGGTGCGGACGATGACATGGCGTTCTATGACCACGTCGAAGTGCTGCGCGGTGCTGATGGCCTGTTTGGCGGCGCCAACGAAGCGGGCGGCACGATCAACCTGGTGCGCAAGAAACCCACCCCGGAATTGCAGATCATCGCGCAGGCCGAGGTAGGCAGTTGGGCCTATAAGCGCACGGATCTGGACGTGAGTGGTCCGCTGACGGAAAACGGCAAGCTGCGTGGGCGCGGCGTGCTCGCCTATGAAGACAAGGACTTCTTCTACGATGTGGCGCACAGCCGCCGCACGCTGGGCTACGGGATGCTTGAAGCGGATCTGACCAGCACCACCACGGCCTTTGTCGGGGCGTCTTATCAAAAGCGGGACTCGTCTTATCAAGGCTACGGTTTGCCGCGCTATGCCACCGGCGAGGACCTGAAGCTTCCCCGCAGTACCTACCTGAGCGGCGCCGACGATCAGGCGACCCGGACCATCGTCAATCTCTTCGGGCATGTGACGCAGCAGCTTGGAGGCGATTGGAGCGCCAACCTGGACATCAACCATGAAAACTCGCACCAGGACCGCTTCGATCACTATTTCTCCGGCGCGATCGACCCCTTGACGGGGAGCGGGCTGTTCGACGCCGCCAGCAACCAGAACGAGCACTTCAAGAACACGTCCATCGACTTGTCCGCCAATGGTTCGTTTGGCCTGTGGGGCCGCCGCCACCAGGTGGTGGTGGGCGCCAGCTGGGAACGTTTCCGGCCTAGCACTTATGGTTCCAAACCGTCCAACCGCGGCCAGGCGGTGCCTGACATCTTCGAGTTCAATCCATACGATTACCCGCGCGGCACGGACTTCACGCCGATGTGGAATCAGACCACCGACACGCGGCAGGTCGGCGTGTACGGGTCGCTGAACATGCATCTGGCGGATCCTCTGCATGTCATTGTGGGCGGTCGCCTGAGCCGGTACGACTACACATTTACGAACCAGACATTGAATGCGGCAAGGGAGGTCCTGGCAACGTCGGTGACCCAGTACCAGGACGACAATGTCTTCACGCCGTATGTGGCCGCAACGGTTGACCTGAACGACACGTGGACCACCTACGTCAGCGTCGCCGAAACCTTCAAATCGCAAGCCAACAGCCTGCAAGGCCCGGCGCCCGGTAACCCACTGGATCCGGTGACCGGCCGCAACTACGAGATCGGCCTGAAGGGCGAGCATCTGGACGGCAAGCTGCATAGCGCCTTCGCCATTTATCAGATCGAGCGCAAGAATGCCGCCGTGCGCGATGCGGCCTATCCGTCCAGCAGGGCGGGCAACGGCGCGACTTGCTGCTTCCTGCCCAACGGGAACATCGTCAGCAAGGGCTTTGACGCGGAACTGAGCGGGGAAGTGGCGCCGGGCGTCCAACTGACAGCCAGCTACAACTACAACCAGAATCGCGACCGCAATGCGTCGGGTGGCAGCTATCAGCCGCTGACTCCCAAGCACATGGCCAAGATTTTTGCGACCTACCAGTTGCCAGGCGAACTGCATCGCTGGAAAGTGGGCGGCGGCGTCAGCATCCAAAGCACTACCTATGTCAGCGGCAGCGCTTACTTGCGTAATGCCAACGGCAGCCTCAGCACGCAAAGCACGCCATACAAGTTCACGCAGCCGGGTTACGCAATCTGGAATGCGTTTGCCCAATACCAGATCAGCGACAACTGGTCGGCGCAGGTCAACGTGAACAATCTGTTCGACAAGACCTACTACAGCACGGTCGGTTACCTGGACTACGGCAACTTCTACGGGACGCCGCGCAGCGCCGCATTGACCTTGCGCGGCCGCTTCTAAGCCGTTGTCGCCCGCCGCATCCAAGGGGAACCCCCTTGGTGTGGCTGGGATCAGGCCTGGACGTGTTCCTCAGTACCTTGAGCCTGATTCTTGAGCAGAGCCACGACGCTGCCGTGGAAATGTCCGCTGGAACATGGGATGGGGCGGAGGCCCCATCGATAGCTGCGCGGTGGGTGGCGAGTCCTCCGATACTCAGTCCTTGAAATGAGGGGCTCGAATATCCCCCATCTCAAATTCTCAAAGCCGCCCCATTCACTGGCTTGACCATCACACCCGCCAGATCCACCCCTTCCAGGCACCGCACATTGATCGCCCAGCCGGTAAAGGCTTGCTTTCCCTGCGCCAGTTCTTCAGCCGTGGGCGCGCTGGGCTTGCGAAACGGCAGTATCCCGCATCGAGGGCAGAAATAATCCCTGGCGGTTTGCGTACCCCATTGATAGACGCTCAGGTCTTCCAAGGGGGTGACCAGGCGCAGCGCGTCTGCCGGCACGCGATGGATCAGCGCACCGCGTCGTTGGCAGATTGAACAATTGCAGCTGCGGACATGATCCAGATCCATGTCGACTTCAAAGCGGCACGCGCCGCAATGGCAGGAGCCTTGATAGGTTTGCATGACGCGACTGCTTATTAGAGTGGGCAAGCGGGTCAGGATAGCGGATAGGGCGATCCGTAGCGCGATGGCCCCATGCTACGTGGACTCGGTCCCGAGCTTGGCCTGCCATTCCGCCAGCACACGGTCGCTGAGGGCGGTGGCTTGGCCCAGGTAGTTCGCCGGATCGCTCAATCGGTCGAGCTCTTCCCGGCTCAATAAATTACGCGTCGCCTCGTTTTGCGTCAATGCGTCCTGGACCGCGACTTTCAAGGTGCAGCGCCTGCGCACGGCCTCTTGCGACGCTCGTTCAATGACTTCATGCGCCTGCATCCGGCCGATTCGTGACCCCAGCGCCAACGCATACGCTTCGGCCAGGACCAGCCCGTTGGTTGCGTCCAGGTTGCGGGCCATTCTGGCCGCGTCGACTTCAAGGCCGTCCAGCATGCTCACCGCGTGGCGCAGCGCGCCGCCAGCCAATGCGCAGATCTGCGGCAAGACGTCCCATTCCGCCTGCCATCCGCCCAATGCGCGTTCGTGCTCCTGGACCATCGCGGACAACACCGTGGACACGAGCGGCGGCACGCGGGTCGCGGCGGCCAGGATGGCGGCGCTGCCGACGGGATTGCGCTTGTGCGGCATGGTGCTGGAGCCTCCGCGTCCCGGCCCGCCGGGTTCTGCCACCTCGGCGATTTCAGTCTGCGCCATCAGCGATACATCGCGGGCGATCTTGCCCAACGTGCCGGTCAGTACGCCCAGCGTCGCGGCGACATTGGCCAACCGATCGCGATGCGTGTGCCAAGGCATGCCGGGTAGCGCCAGGCCAAGTTCTTCTGCGAAGGCGTGCGCGACGGCGGGGGCGGCATCGCCCAGGCTGGCCAAGGTGCCGGCCGCGCCGCCGAATTGCAGCAGCGCGATCTGCTCGGCGTCTTGCCGCAGGCGTTGCCGGCTGCGCTCCAAGGCTTCGAGCCAGCCCGCCGTCTTCAGGCCGAAGGTGGTGGGAAGCGCATGTTGCAACCAGGTCCGGCCCACGATGAGGGTGTCGCGGTGGGCGGCGGTGAGCCGCGCGCATGCCGCTTGCGCGGAGCCGATATCCTGATCCAGTTGTGCAATGGTCTGCTGGAGCTGCAAGACGAGCGCGGTATCCAGGATGTCCTGGCTGGTGGCGCCCCAATGCACGTAGCGCGCAGCCTCGGGGTCCACCTGCCGCACGGCCGCCGTCAGTTGCTTGACGAAGGGAATGGCGATGTTGCCGGCCAACATCGAGGCGGCGGCGATCTGCTCCAGGTCGAGGATGCCGTCGATATCATCGGCATGGCAGACCTCGTCGATACAACGGGCGGCGCTGTCGGGAATGACGCCGCACCGGGCCTGGGCGCGTGCCAGCGCCGCCTCCACGGCCAGCATGCGGCGCAGGGTGCCGGGGCCGGAGAACAGCCCCATGATGTCGCGGTCGGAGTAAATCTGTTCGGTCAGGCCGGATAGAGTCGTCATGGTTCGCGCCGTTCTACAACGCTGTCAGATGTCGAAGAAGACGGTTTCGCCGGCGCCTTGCAGCACGACATTCCAGCGCAGCAGGCCGTCGTCGGAGGCAGTTGCAATCAGCGTGGCGCGGCGCGCGGCCGGGGTCTGGCGCAGCACCCAGTCCTCGTCATTGGCTTGGGCCTCATCGGGGAAATACATGCGGGTGGACAGATGCTTGAGCAATCCACGCATGAACAGCGAGACGACCAGATGGGGGGCTTGCAGCGCGCCGTCCGGGGCGGGAACGCGGCCGGGCTTGATCGTGGTGATGCGAAACGAGCCGTCCGGCTCCGTGGGCACGCGCCCGAATCCCGTGAAGCCCGCGGCTGCCCCTTCACTGCCGGCATGGCGCGGGTCGTCGGGGTGGCGATAGACGCCGCGTGCATCGGCTTGCCAGATCTCGATCATGCCGTCGGGAACCGGCTTGCCCTGTCCATCGGTAACGCGGCCATGGATAGTGACCGGCGTTGCGCCCAGGTCGGGCAGGCCCGCCGTCAGGTCGGAACAGTTCAAACCCGACAGGCCGATGTGCAGGTAGGGGCCGACGGTTTGTGAGGTGGTGGGGTAGAGCATGCGTTACTCCATCGGGGTAGCGTTACGGCCGCGCAGCACGATATCGAAGCGATACCCCAGCGCGTATTCGGGCACGGTGGTTTCCCAATCGAGCGTGGCCACCAGCCGCGCGCGGGCCTTGGCGTCCGGCACGCATTGGAAGATGGGGTCGAATTCCAGCAGCGGATCGCCCGGAAAGTACATCTGCGTGACCAGGCGCGTGGCATAGGCGCGGCCAAACAATGAAAAGTGGATGTGCTGCGGGCGCCAGCCGTTGTAGTGGTTGCCCCAGGGATAGGCGCCCGGCTTGATCGTCTTGAATTGATAGCGGCCTTGCGCATCGGTGACGGTGCGGCCTTCGCCGCTGAAATTCGGGTCCAGCGGCGCATCGTGCTGGTCGCGCTTGTGCAGGTAGCGGCCGGCGGCATTGGCCTGCCAGATTTCGATCAGGGCATCGGGCACGGGGCGCCCATTTTCATCGAGCACGCGACCCGACACGATGATGCGTTCGCCGATGGCGTCCACATTGGCGATGCGTGAAAGATCGTTGTCGCCGTTCTTGACGAAGGCGGCGCCGAACGCGGGGCCGGTGATTTCGGACAAGGTCTGCGCCACTGCAATCAGCGGTTCGTTGGGCGATCGAAGCAGGGTGGATCCATAGGGCTCGAAGCGGTAGCCGGGCTGCGTGTCCCAGAAAGGACGCCGGTACTGGGCAAGATCGGACATTGCGTAAGCTCTCCTTTGTATGGCGGTTCAAACCGGCCCGTTCGACGATGCGAACGGGCCGCGAGGATCAACCACCGAACCAGCGTGCGGGAACGATGACCAGCGCCGGAAACGCGACCATCAGGAACATGACCAGGAATTCAGCCGCCATGAACGGCACCACCCCGCGCGTGACGTCATCCATCTTCATCTTGCCCACGCCCGCCACCACGTTGAGCACCGCGCCCACGGGCGGCGTCACCAGGCCGATGGAGTTGTTGATGATGAACAGCACGCCGAAATACACCGGGTCAATGCCGGCCGCGCGCACCAGCGGCATCAGTACGGGCGTTAGGATCAGGATGGTCGGCGTCATGTCCATGGCGGTGCCTACCACCATGACCAACACCATGATGGCCGCCATCAGCAAGATCTTGTTGCCCATGAACGGTTGCAGCATGTCCACCACCTTGGCGGGCAGGTCGGCCACGGTGATCAGCCAGGCGCTGACCATCGCGGCGGCTATCAGGAACATGACGATGGCGCTGGTCTTGGCGGCAGATACGAACACGGCGTACAGCTGGTTGAGCTTCAGTTCGCGGTAGACCAGCGTGGACACCAGCAGCGCGTAGGTCGCGGCGACGACGGCGGCTTCGGTGGGCGTGAATACGCCCATGCGCAAACCCACCAGGATGATGACCGGCAACATCAGCGCCCATAACGCCTTGCGGAATGCGGTGCCGATTTCCTGGACGGACTTGCGCGGGGGCGGCACCAGTTTCTCGCGGCGCGCGAGCCAGAACCAGGTCAGCCACAGCGCGCCGCCGAGCATCAGCCCAGGAACGATGGCGGCCATGAACAGCTTCGATATGGACACATTCGCCGCTACGCCAAAGATCACCAGCCCGATGCTGGGTGGGATGACGGGGCCGATCACGCCGGTGGCTGCGATCAGTCCACCCGCGGTATCTTTCCTGTGGCCGGCGCTGACCATCATGGGCAGCAGCAAGGCGGTCAACGCGGCGGCATCGGCCACGGCGGAACCGGACAGGGCGGACAGCAGGCAGCCGGCCATGATGGTCACGTAGCCCAGGCCGCCCTTGACGTGGCCCACCAGCGCCAGCGCCAGGTCCACGATGCGGCGCGACAAGCCGCCCACATTCATGATTTCGCCGGCCAGCATGAAGAACGGCACGGCCAGCAGGGGAAAGCTGTCGGCCCCGCCAATGACGTTCTGCGCCAGGATCTGCGAATCGAATATGTCCAGATGCCACATCAGCGCCACGCCGCTTGCCAACAGCGCGAAGGCAATGGGCACGCCCAGCGCCATGACGCCCAGCAGCGACCCCAGAAAAACAACGATGGTCATGTGCTTCTCCCCGGCGCGCTCTGTTGGGCGTCGTCCAGAATTTGCTTGATCTGCACGGCCTCTTCGGATTCCTGGATCATGATCAGGTCCTGGTCGCGCAGCTTGCCGCTCAAGACACGGTAAAGGTCCACCGCGATGATCAGCCCGGCCAGTGTCGAGAACACCAGGCCCGCTGCATACACGATGGCGATGGGCAGGCCGCTGACCGGCGCGCTGACTTCGGCGTTGATGACGGCCTGTTCCCAACTGCCCTTGAACATCAGGCCCACGATGTAGAGCATGATGATCTGACCCACCACCAGGCAGATCTTCTTGCCCGCAGTCGGCAGCTTGGCCACCACCATGTCCATGCCCAGGTGGCCGCGTTCCTTCAGCGCGATGACGGCGCCCAGGAAAGTCAGCCAGATGAACATCCAGCGCGAGAGTTCTTCCGACAAGGTAATGCCGGAATTGAAGCCGTAGCGCGCGACCACGTTGCCAAAGACCAGCACGACCATCGCCGCCAGCAGCAGGGCGATGGCCATCTCCAGCACGCGGCATGCGCCCGCGATGAGCCTGTCTATGAAGACCATGGGCCTGCTCCTTGCACAGAGGGATGAACGTTGCGCGTCGTCATGCCTTGGCTTCCCGCAGGAGGTCGACCAGCCCACGCAGCGCGGTCAGGTACGAATGCGGGCCCAGGCCTTGCACCGTGCCACGCACTGCCGGCGAAATAATCGAATGCGCGCGCCACGTTTCGCGTGCCGCGATGTTTGACATATGCACTTCCAGCGTGGGGAAAGGCATGGCCTTGATGGCGTCATGCAGCGGCACGCCGTGTTGGGTCAGGCCCGCCGGATTGACCAGCGCGCCCTGCGCCGCGTCGATGTTTTCGTGCAGGAAATCGATCAGCGCGCCTTCGTGGTTCGATTGCAGCGTCGCCAGCTCAACGCCCAGCTCGCTGGCCAGCGCCGTCAGGCGCTGATTGATTTCCGACAGGGTGGTGGTGCCGTAGATATGCGGCTCGCGGCGGCCGAACAGGTTGAGGTTCGGGCCGTGCAATACAAGGATCTTCATGATGGATGGGCCGGTGCGTTTACTTGCGGATGCGCGCGAGTTCGTCGTTGTAGAGCTTGACGATGGCGGGGTCGTAGCTGCCGGTGAAGTGATCGATGACCGGTTTGACGACCTGCTGCATGCGGACTTTTTCGCCCGGTTCGATCGTGTTGTATTGAATGCCCTTGGCTTGCAGTTCGGCCACCGCCTTCTGCGCGGCCTCGCGGCTGACCTTGCGTTGATAGCCGCGCGCTTCGTCGGCCGATTCGTTCATCATGCGTTGCTCGGCGGGCGAGAGCTTGTCCCAGAACTTCTTGCTGACCAGCACGATGTTCGCGGCGTAGACATGGTTGGTGGCGCTGACGTATTTCTGGACTTCGTAGAACTTGTTCGACAGGATTACCGAGTACGGATTTTCCTGGCCGTCCACCGCTTTGGATTCCAGCGCGCCGTACAGTTCGGCGAACGGCATCGGCACGGGGTTGGCTTTGAATGCCTTGAACGTATCCAGGAACACCGGGTTGGGAATGACGCGGATCTTCAGCCCCGACAGGTCTTCCGGCTTGGTGATGGGATGCTTGGAGTTGGTCACGTTGCGAAAGCCCAGGTCCCAGAAGCCCAGTGCAACCAGCCCTTTCTCGGGAAGCTTGGCGATCAGCGCCTTGCCCAGCGGGCCGTCCAGCAACGCGTCGGCCTGTCCGAAGTCGGTCACGGAGAAGGGCAGGTCGATCAACCCGAATTCCTTGACGATGCCGGCCAGCGATGTGGTCGCCGGGGCCGACATTTCCTGCACGCCGCCTTGCAGACCGGACTGCTGCTGCATTTCATTGCCAAGCTGCGACGCCGGGAATTCCTTGACCTTCAGCTTGCCGCCGCTCTTGGCGGCGAGGATCTCCGCAAACTTCTGCACGCCCGCGCTGACGGGGTGATCGGTATTGTTCAGGTGGCCGAAGCGGATGGTGCGTTCCTGGACGTCTTGCGCGCTGGCCGTCATGGCGGCCGAGCATAGAACGCCCATCAAGCCCAAGCAGAAAATGCGGGTCTTCATCGTTGTCTTCTTCCTGATTTTTGGAATGTTCTCGATGTCTTGGATGACTCGGTAGTGGAATGTAATTCCGAGTGGAATAGTTTTCCACCTAGGGTTATCATCCATTACCCCATTACTTGTTGAGATGACATGGCCGGAGTCCTCGAACGCGCGCTCGCCGTCATGGAGCACCTATCCTCCAGACCCGAAGGCGTGCCGCTAGCCTCGCTTGCGCAGCAGTTGGAAATCCCACAAAGCGCCGCCCATCGCTTGCTGACGGACCTGTGCCGTTGCGGCTATGTCAGGCAGATCCGCGATCACGGTGACTATGCGCTGACGGCACGCGTCGCCTCTATCGGTCTGAGCTATCTGGCTGCCACCGGCATCGTCGATATCGCCCAGCCGCTGGTCGACCGGCTTGCCGACATTTCGGGCGAACTGGTGCGGTTGGCCATCGTCGACAACGAGCGGCTCACCTGGGTGGCCAAAGCGCAAGGCGCGCGCCATGGCCTGCGCTATGACCCTGAAATGGGCTCGGACGCCAGGCTGTCTTGCAGCGCTTCCGGGCATGCATGGATGTTGACGATGTCGGACGAGCGCGCGCTGGATCTGGTGTCGCGGCAAGGCTTCGGATCGCCCTCTGAATACGGGCCGAACGCGCCGACCACGATCGCGGCGCTGACGAAAATGCTGCATGCGGGCCGCAAGCGCGGCTACGCAATGATCAACGAAGTGTTCGCGCCGGGCATGACGGCCATGGCGGCGCCAGTGCAGCGCAAGGGTGAAGACGCCATCGGCGTGCTCAGTATCGCGGGCCCGGCCATGCGGCTGACCGAAGCGCGCATGGTGGAGCTAGGCCCGCACTTGCTGGCAGCCACGGAAGAACTGGCGCTGGCCAGCTTGGCCTCCCCGATGTTTCGCAAGCGTTTCCCCATGCAGGGCCGCAACGCCGACGAGGATACGGTCAAGTAATCGAGGCCGCGTCGGCGCTGGCGGGCCCGTTGCCCCAGGTGCCCACGCGGGCCGAGCGCAGCAGGGGCGACGCCTCGCCCGCTTGCGCCAATTCTCCGGCCGCGCGCAGCAGCGCAGGCCCGAACTTTTCCATCGCCTTCACGGTCAGCCGTTGCGACGGCCCCGCCACCACCAGGATGCCGGTGCTGGCGTGGCCGGGACGGCGTATGGGCGCGGCCATTGCGCTCATTCCGGCGGCGTAGACGTCTTGCAGGATGCTGTAGCCGCGACGGCGGTGGGCATCCAGGCTGGCCAGCAGCGCGCGGATTGACGTAGGCGCGTTGGGGCCGAAGTCGCGCGGCTTGCCCAGCCCCTGTTCCGTGACATAAGCGATGGCCTGGTCTTCCGGCAGGGTCATCAACCACGCGTGGCCCGCCGCGCTGCACGACAGCCGCAGGTCTATACCCATATCGGGGTCGTAGAGCAGTCCTGATTTTGCGCCCTGCGCCTTGGCCACCAAGGTCAGCCGCTTGCCGTCCACGATGGCCAGGCGCACCAGTTCTCCGGTGGCCAAAGCGAAGCGGTCGATGACCGGTTGCGCGATGTCCACTACGCCGGAGCGCCCCAGAAAACTCAGCCCCATCGAGGCCAGCTTGGTCGTCAGCGCATATTCTCCGCGCACCGGCGTCTGCCGCACATAGCCGTACTTCATCAGTTCATGCAGCGTGCGATGGCAGCCGCTGCGCAACTGATTCAAGTCGTCGGCAACAGTGGCCAGCGCCACGCCGTCAGGGTGCTGGGCCAAGTATTCCAGCAACGCCAGTGTTTTTTCAATCGCCCCGCTCATTGCACGCTCCTGAGGTTTGACGCGGTGAAAATTGCGCGCCGTTCAAATTTTGAATTTGGCCAAAATTTGAACGGTATTCAAAATTATGCCCTATGCTCGCAGCCACTATTTCGTTGCCGACACCAACCGAGAGAGGGGTTGCGATGCAAACCAGAAAGCCGTTCGTCCGCCTTGCCGTAAGCGCCGTCGCCACACTGATCGGGTGTTTGACCTGGAGCGCCACGGTGGCGGCGCAAGAGGTCAAGGCGCGCACGTTGAAGTTCGCATTCAGCTTGGCGGAGGACCACCCCTTGGGCCAAGGCGCGAAAAAGTTCGCCGATCTGGTTGCCGAGAAAAGCGGTGGCAAGATGAAGGTATCGATCTACGCCAACGCGGTGCTGGGCGGCGATCCGCAGAACCTGTCCGCAGTACGGGGCGGCACCTTGGATTTCACCTCGATGGCCACGGGGCTGCTGGCCGGCATCGACAAGCGGTTCATGGTGTTTGACCTGCCCTTTCTGTTCAACGATGCGCGCGAAGCCTATGCGGTGTCGGACGGCCCCGTCGGCCAGCAACTGCTGGACGGACTTGGCGCTCACGGTTTGGTGGGCCTGGGTATCTGGGACCTGGGCTTTCGCAACATGACCAACAGCAAGCGTCCCATCGCCAATGTGCAGGATTTTCAGGGCTTGAAAATCCGGGTCATTGCCGCGCCGGTCTACATCGATATGTTCAAGACGCTGGGCGCCAATCCCGTACCGATGACGTTCGGAGAAGTCTATGGCGCGCTGGAATCCAAGGCCATCGACGGGCAGGACAATCCGGTAGGTGTGATCCAGTCCGCGAAATTTGCCGAGGTGCAGAAATACCTTTCGCTGACACGACATATCTATACCGGCATGCCGTTCCTGATGAGCAAGAAAACTTGGGACGGCATGACGCCGGCCGAACGCAAGATCATTCAAGAGGCCGCGGCCGAGGCCAAGTCGCAAGAGCGAAAGATATCGCAGGCCAAGGAAGCCGTCGCCATCGAGGACCTGAAGAAGCTGATGCAGGTGAACGCTTTGACCGCGCAGGAGGTCGACGGTCTGCGCGACGCCGTCAAACCGGTCGTGGATAAATTCGCTGGCGAGATCGGTCCCGACGTCATGCAGCAGGTTGCCACGGAATTGTCCGCACTGCGGGCAAAGCGCTGATCATGGCGCTGCTTGGCAAGGCGGCCATCGCCATGTGGTGGGACATCGCGCCGGCCTGGCGCTCGGAATTTGAAGACTGGCATTCCCATGAGCACTTTCCCGAACGCATGGGCGTGCCGGGCTTTCTGCGCGGTTCGCGCTGGATAAGCGCTCATGGTGGGCAAGGGTTCTTCGTCATGTACGAGCTGGACGCCTACGCCACCCTGAGTTCGCCGGCTTACCTGGGCCGGTTGAATCGGCCCACGCCGTGGTCCACCAAGCTGATGCCGCAGCATCGCAACATGATCCGCAGCCAGTGCAAGGTGCTGGAAAGCGTCGGCGGCGGCCTGGCAAGATACGCGCTGACCCTGCGCCTGTCACCGCGCGACGGCGGCCAGGACGGGTTGCGGGCCTATCTGAAAGCGTATGCGGACGCTGCCTGCCTGCGTCCCGGCATTACGGGCGCCCACCTGCTCATGACCCAGACCCCCGCGATTCCCCAGACCACCGAGCAGGCCATACGTGGTGCCAAGGACGGAGTCGCCGACTGGATCTATGTGGTCAACGGCTATGAAATCAACGCGGTCGCCGCTTGCGAAGGCGAGCTGCGCACAGCCGAGGAACTGGCGTTGCACGCGGAGCCGGCGGCGTTGTGGTCGGACATTTACTGTCTGTCGCATAGCTTGGAAGTGTTATCCCCGACTCCCAAGCACCAAAACTTCGTCGACAATTGAGTGATATCCCACTTCGATATCCCTCTCCATGACCACCGCCGACCATCCCTTTCTTGCTTCCCTGACCCTCAATACCAGCGAAGACGGCCTGCGCTATCTGCAAGGCAATATCGACACGTCGCCCGACATCAATGGGGGGCAGGTCTACGTTTCCGTGCAAGTGCTGGCGGACTCCCGCGATAACGAAGCCGGGCTGGCGGCGTTCGAGCGGATCATCGCCGATCTGGGCGTGTACATCGGCAAGGCGTCCGCGTACCTGGAAGAGGTCTACCGCAGCGAGCCCGCCTTGCTGGGTTGCGATGCGTCCTTCCAGTTGCCGGCCGGCATGCCCCTGGTGGACGGCCCGGAGATCATTTTTCACGGCGAGGAAGAATGGTCGATCCTGTTCGCCGAAGGCGTGTTCCCCATCTGCGAGCCCTACGGCATCATGGTGAACTTCGAGGATGGCGAGGTCGCCGACTTCACCGACCTGTCGGGCGCCGAGGACGA
Source organism: Achromobacter piechaudii NBRC 102461 (assembly GCF_001571245.1). GTDB lineage: Bacteria > Pseudomonadota > Gammaproteobacteria > Burkholderiales > Burkholderiaceae_B > Achromobacter > Achromobacter piechaudii. The sequence continues at coordinate 294,160 of NZ_BCTK01000013.1, forward strand.
TTGATCGTCCGTCCGGCTACGACTTGGAACGAATATTCGACGTTTGGCTTGCTATAAAGATGGATTGCCACCGCCATCTTGGGCCAGGAAAAATGTTGATTCGATTGCTGAGTCGCCCCGCCGTGGTGCTCGTTGTTGCCGCACTCTCCGCTTGTTCCTCCACGAAGCCACCCGCCCCCAGCACGGCTACCGGCGCAGCCGCTGCAGAAGAGCGGGTCGTCGCCGACAACTGCAAGATCCTGCGCAGCCGCTGCATTTTTGAAGGGTCTTACGATGCGGGCGAGCGCAACTATGCCGAGCTGGAAGCCAAGCGCCTGAACAAGGCCGAATTGGATCGGCTGCGCCGCATGGCGCAATAGTCCGGACAGCGTCCGGACTACGCACGGCCCCAAGGCGTTTTTATTAATGGTTTTGGGAGGCTGGCGATTATCTATTGACCTGCTTATTCCCGGTTGATTATCTCGCTGATGGTTTATTGCAGAATAATCCGCAATAAAGTTAATGCGTTAGATACTTTCTGTCTGGTTTGATTGCCTTTCCTAAACATCGGCGTTCCGTCCCTCACTACACTGCGCGGTCGGTGTAGAAATGCGAATCCGGAATGCTGAACAGGGCGGTGATAGTGCATGTGGCTTCTTTGCTTGTGCTTTGGCCATCACAAAAAATAAGGCAGGAGATAATCTGTGTGGAATATCCCGTTAATCCCCGAATAATTGTCTTGATTCGGAAAGACGTGTTTTTGCAGTGGAACGCGCCGTCGCAAGGTGGCTGCACTTCCGGCCCCGAACAAGGCGTGGCGCCTATCAAGGCGGTGACCGGAATCCGGGGCTGATCCGCCGACCGCGCGGCCCGTCATTGCGCGGGCGATCTGCGCGCAAGCTCAATCACAATCTTGTTTTTCAAATCCAGCAGGTCGGCGGCATGTTGCCGCGCGACGGCCGCTGGCGTGTCGTCTGTCATCAAGCTCAGATTCAAGGCAAGCGTCTGGCCGCCCGGCACAAGCAGCGGCGTGGACATGGCGACCACGCCCGGCTGCCACGAGGCAACGCAATAATCATCGGCGGCGATTTTTGCAATCGCCCGATCGATGTCCGCGACGATGGGTTTCCACGAAGCGCTGCGATAGCCCTGCATTATTGTCTTCAGCAATGCCTGCCGCGCCGCTAGGTCGCGCGTGGCCAGATAAGCGCGGCCCAATGAGGTCAGCTCCATCGGCACGCGCTGGCCCGCCACGATGGTGCGTAGCGACGCCCTGCGGTTATAGCGAATCGACTCCAGGTAAACCATTTCGGTGCGATCCGCGCCGGCCAATCCGATATTGACGCGCAGCTTGTTGGAGACGTCACGCATGAACGGCGTGGCGGCGTTCAGGACGGGCGAGGCGGCGCGCATGGCGTGCCCCAGGCTCAGGACGGGCGCGGCCAGCCGATAGGCGCGCGCGCCGCGTTCATATTCCAGAAAGCCGCTGGTGACCAGCGTCTGCGTCAGGCGGCTGACCGTGGCTGCCGACAGGCCGGTGCGCTCGGCCAGTTCGCCATTGCCCAGCAGGTCGGTGCCGGGCTTGAACGCGCGCAGGATTTCCAGCCCTCGGGACAGCGAGCGATTCTGGCCGATGCCATCGAAACGTCGCGGCGTGTCGGGCGACTGATCTGAGAAAGGGGGCGTCATTGCAATTCCACCAGGTGGAAATGGGTGAGTGTGTTTGCGCACTGTAGCGCCTACCGTGTCGATATCGCCAGCCAAGAAAAACCCGGCATCGGGACTCGCTGGCTTATCGACCCAGACGGAGGCAACAAGATGGCGGACTACGAATTCATCAACCTGCAAGTGGACGGCGGCGTGGCCACGCTGACGCTGAATCGCCCCGAGAAGCGCAACGCGATCAGTGACGCAATGCGCGCCGAGCTGATTCATGCGCTGGAGGCCGTTGCCGCCGATCGCGGTACGAAAGCCCTGGTGCTCACCGGTGCAGGCAAGGGCTTTTGCGCGGGCGGCGACATCTCCGGCATGCAGCGCCGCATGGACGCACCCGCGGGCGAGGTCGCCTTCAATGGTTGGTCGCGCCAGCAGCGCGTGCATCATGCGGTCAGCCTGCTGTTTCGCATGCCCAAGCCGACGATCGCCGCCGTCAATGGGGCAGCCGCCGGCCTGGGCGCCGACACCGCCCTCAGCTGCGATTTCATTGTGGCCTCGGAAGGCGCTTCGTTCACCTGGAGCTACATCGCGCGCGGACTGATTCCCGATGGGGGCGGCATGTTTTTCCTGCCGCGCCGCGTGAGCTTGGCGCGCGCCAAGGACCTGATCTACTCGGGCCGCAAGGTCTTGGCCGACGAAGCGCTCGCCTTGGGTATCGCCGACCGCCTGGCCCCGGCCGGCGAGGAACTGCGCGCGGCGCAGGCCTGGGCGGCGGAGTTGGCGCAGGGCTCGGCGACGGCGCTGGCGCTGGCCAAATCCATACTGGATCAAAGCTCGGAGCTGACCGCCGACCAGGTGTTCGCCATGGGCAGCCAGGCCCAGGGCATCTGCTACACCAGCACCGAACACCGCGAATCCGTGGCGGCCTTTCTGGCGAAGATGGACGAAGCCAGGGCGGCTGCCGGGCGCACCGAGGCAGGCGCGCGATGAACGGCATCGAAAAGCTGCTGCGCCCGCGCAGCGTCGCCGTCGTCGGCGCGTCGGCGGATCCGGCCAAGACGTCGGGCCGTCCCGTGGCCTATCTGCAAAAGCACGGCTTTGACGGCCGCATCTATCCGATCAACCCCAAGGCTTCCGAGATCGCCGGCCTGCGCTGCTATCCGGACGTGCGTTCGCTACCGGAAGCGCCGGACGTCGCCATCGTGCTGTTGGGCGCCGAGCGCACGCAGCAGGCCATACGCGAACTGGCCGAGCTGGGCACGGGCGCGGCCATCGTGCTGGCCAGCGGCTATTCGGAAACCGGCGACGAGGGCGCGCGCCGTCAACGCGAACTGCGCGAGGCGGCGGGTGACATGCGCATTCTGGGCCCGAACACCATCGGCCTGGTCAACCTGACCGACCGCATCACCTTGTCGGCCAGCGGCGCACTGGAGCTCGATCAGCTGCATAGCGGCGCGGTCGGGCTGGTGTCGCAAAGCGGCGGTATTCTGGGCGCCCTGCTGTCGCGGGCGGCGGCGCGCGGCATCGGCTTTTCCAAACTGATTTCCACCAGCAACGAAGTCGACCTGGATCTGGCCGATTTCGTGGATGCGCTGGTTGACGACCCGGCCACGCACGTCATCGCACTGTATGTGGAAAGCATCCGCAACCCGCGAACTTTCCGCGCGGCGGCGCGCAAGGCGACGGCTGCCGGCAAGCCCATCGTGGCCTTCAAGATCGGCCGCTCGGAATCCGGCGCGCAGGCGGCGGCCTCGCATACGGGCGCATTGGCGGGCGCTGATGCCATGTACGACGCCTTGTTCGACGAGACGGGCATCATCCGCGCGCAGATGTTTTCCGATCTGCTGGACATCCCCGCCGCGCTGGCCAGCGCGCGCAAGCTGGCTGGGCGTCGCGTGGCGATCCTGACTTCCACGGGTGGCGCGGGCACGCTGGTGGCTGACAGCCTGGGCATGGCGGGGTTTGAGCTGCCTGCGCCCGATGCCGATACCGGCGCCGCTTTGCGCGCGCTGCAAACGGGTGACCACGCGGCGCTGGACCGCAACCCCATCGACGTGACCCTGGCGGGCTTGCAGCCGGACCTGTTGCGCGGCGCGATCCGCATCGTGTTGGGCAGCGATCAGTACGACGCCCTGGTCGTCATCGTCGGCTCGTCCGCCGTGGCGCAGCCCGAGTTGATGGCCGACGCGCTGCGCGATTCGCTCGCGTCGGGCGGCAAGCCGGTGTTGGCGTTCATCAGCCCGCACGCGCCGCGCGCCGGGGAAATCCTCAGCCGCTACGGCATCCCCGCCTTCAACGCGCCGGATAGCGTCAGCGCGGCGCTGTCCGCGATGTGGCGCGTGCACGTGGCGAGCAAGCTACACGCCGAGCCGTCTTTGGCGTCTCCTGTGCCAACGCCGATGCTCGTGCCGTCACCCTCGGCTGCGCCGATCGCCGATCTGGAACGCGGGTCGCTGGACGAGGCGCAAGCCAAGGCGCTGTTCGCCCGCTTCGGCATACCGGGTGTGCGGGAAATGACGGTCCGATCGGAAGAGGAGGCCATCAGCGCGGCGACAGCGCTGGGCCCGCGCGTGGTGCTCAAGCTGCTGTCGCGCGACATCACGCATAAAAGCGACGTGGGCGGCGTGGCGGTCAATGTCGCGCCTGAAGACATCGCAGCGCGCTTGCAGCAGATGCGCGCGGACGTGCAGCGTCATACCGGCCACGCGCCGCAGGCCTTTCTGGTCCAAGAGATGGTGACGGGCGCGGCCGAACTCATCGTGGGCGTGCATCACGACCCGCTGGGCACGGCGTTGCTGCTGGGCATGGGCGGCGTGGTGGCCGAGCTGGTGCGCGACACCACGCTGCTGCTGTTGCCGGAAGATGGCGCGCCCCTGTCGGCGCAGGATGTCGAAGCGGCTTTGCGGCGCCTGAAGACCTGGCCCCTTCTGGATGGTTATCGCGGCCGCCCGAAGGCGGACGTGCCCGCGCTGATCCAGGCGGTGCAGGCGTTTGCGCGCATGGCCAGCGCGATGCAAGAGCAGTTGTTGGAAGCAGAAATCAACCCCTTGTTCGTCAAACCTTTGGGGCAGGGAGTGTGTGCGGCGGACGGGGTGGCGGTGCTGAAGGACTAGCGGCGTGAATGCGCTTGCGGGCTGGGCGATCCGCCCGCCCGCTCTATGAGACGCGCCGCATCAGATCGGCGCATGGAAAATCAGGAGACAAAGATGAAAAACAAATTGTTGGCATGGGTGCCCGCCAGGGCCGCTGCGGTGGCGATGTTGGCCCTGGGCGCGCTCGGCGCGCAACCGGCGCATGCGGAATTTCCCGACCGGCCGCTGCGCATCGTCGTGCCGTTCACACCGGGCGGAGGCACGGACATCGTCGCTCGTCAGCTTGCCAAGGGGCTGACCGACGAACTGGGGCAGTCGGTCATCGTCGAGAACCGTCCGGGCGGCAGCACCATCATCGGCACCGAGAACGTGGCCAAGAGCCCGCCTGACGGCTACACGATGTTGATGGCGACGTTCGCGCATGCGGTCAACCCCGCCATCCACAAGAAGTTGCCCTACGATACCGAGCGGGCGTTCGCGCCTGTCGCCTTGATCGGCAAGTCGCCCAACGTGCTGGTGGTTTCGCCCAATTCCAAGTTCAAGTTCAAGAGCGTGCAGGACATCCTGACGTATGCCCGAGCTAATCCGGGCAAGCTGACGTTTGGCTCTTACGGCAACGGCACGTCGGCGCATCTGGCGGGCGAGTTGTTCAAGAGCCTGGCCAAGGTCGACATCCTGCACGTGCCCTACAAGGGTTCGGGGCCTGGCATCAATGACCTGATCGGCGGGCAGATCGACATGATCTTTTCCACCTCGGCCAGCGTCAGCGGCCAGGTCAAGAACGACCAGCTGCGCGCGCTGGCCGTCACGACGCAAGATCGGTCGCCGTCGTATCCGGGCGTGCCCACTGTGGCCGAGGCGGGTGTGCCGGGGTACTACGTGGACAGCTGGTACGGCGTGTTCGTCGCGCAGGGCACGCCGGGGGCGGTCATCGATCGCCTGAATGCCGCCATCAAGAATGTCTCGACCAAGCCGGATTTCCTGGCGGCGCTGGAGTTGGAAGGGCTGGTGGCCAGCGTCGGCACGCCGGCCGCGCTGGGCGAGTACGTGAAGCAGGAAGAGGCGCGCTGGAGCAAGATCGTGCGCGAGGCCGGCATCACCGACAACCCTTGATCGGATGCGCGCTCCAGAGGGGGCGCGCGCGTTTGGTCTGGCGCAATGCAGGGGTCTTGAACGCGTAGGCCTGCAACGCATGGGTCTTGCCACCCCTCGCATACCGGCGCGACAAGCGCTGAACGCTTGCCCGACTCTCAATCACTCGGATGCAGATCGCCGGGCGTGTCGACGTCGGCAAGCACGCCGGGGTCGTCCACTTCAACGTCATGCACCGGATGGCGCGCCAGCAATGCGCGCGCGCCCACATCGCCCGACAGGGCGGCAAGCTCAGGCCATCGTTCACGCGCGAACGCCACGGGATGGCCGCGCTTGCCTTGCCACCGGGGCGCCACGATGCCGTGCGCCGGCGTCAGCGCGGCCACTTGTGCGCAGGTGGCTGCGCGCAACCAGGGCATGTCGGCCAGCGCGACCAGGCAGGAGGATTCGGCGGCGTCGCTGTGCTCGATCAGATGGCGCGCGGCGGTAGCCAGGCTATCGCCCATGCCGTCCGCATTGGCAGCCACCGTCACCACTTCACATCCCGCCGCGATCAGCAGCGCGCGCAGCGCATCCTGATCGCGGCGCAGCACCGCAATGGTGCGCGCAGTGGCCTGGCGCAGCGCGCGGGCAGAGGCGAGGCCCACGGGCGTGCCGTCGTCCAGCATTTCCATCAACTTGTCATGGCCGGGCGCGACGGCGGCATAGCGCCGTCCGTAGCCCGCGCCCAGCAGGATGCCCACGCAATGGGGGTAGGGGGGCGTGGGGGCGGGGGCGGGCGTGGATGAGGGCATGTGAGGGTTTGGGAACGGAATTTGCTGCGCGGATGCGTTTGGTGGTCGGCGCCGGGCAGCTTGCAGATAGCCCGCTACGCCTTCCGCCTCGATTAGTGAATTTCACTTAACGGTGTATGCGGATTTTGCCTCTTTTCTTGGCGCGCGGCCCACTGTTAGAGTGATTTCGATGTTCCCAAAGGCGTCATGATGGAAAGTCTGGATCTGCAAGTCTTGCAAGCCATCCGCGAGTGGCGGGGACAGGGCCACGCGCTGGTCCTGGCGACCGTGGCCGCGACTTGGGGCGCGTCGCCACGACCGCGCGGGTCCTGGCTGGCGGTGCGCGACGATGGGCGCATCGCGGGGTCGGTGTCGGGCGGCTGTATCGAAGACGACCTCATCGACAAGATGCGTCGTGGCGAGCTTTGGCGCTCGCAGCCTTACGCGCTGACCTACGGCGCGACGCGCGATGAAGCACTGAATTTCGGCCTGCCTTGCGGCGGCATCCTGGAACTGCTGATCGAACCCAATGCCGATGCCGCGCAATTGCAGGATCTTGCCGAACGCTTGCAGCGCGGCGAGCTGGTCAACAGAAGCGTAAACCTTGCCGACGGCGCGGCCCGGCTGACCGCCGCAGTGCCGGGCGATTGCTTTCAGTGGGACGGCAAGACGCTGACTACCTTGCACGGACCGCAATGGCGCCTGCTGCTGGTGGGCGCGGGCGACATCGCCCGCTATGTGGCGCCCATGGCCGTGGCGCTGGGTTTCGACGTCACGGTGTGCGACCCCCGCGACGAGTACGCCGCGTCGTGGAACGTACCCGGCACACGGCTGGTGACGTCGATGCCCGATGACGCGGTGACGGCGCTTGTGCCAGACGTGCACACCGCAATCATCATGCTGGCACATGATCCGAAGCTGGACGACATGGCCTTGCTGGAAGCGTTGCCGTCGCCTGCGTTCTTCGTAGGGGCGTTGGGATCGCGCCGCACCAATGCACAGCGCCGCAAGCGGCTGGTGGAGCACTTCGGATTCACAGAAGCGATGGTCGCGCGCCTGCATGGCCCCGTCGGCCTGCCCATCGGCAGCCGCACGCCGCCCGAGATCGCCGTGTCGATCCTGGCCCAGCTGACGCAGCAACGCATTGCACACACCACGCAGGCCGGCGCGCATCCCAAAGAATGGGAATGCGGATTGCTGGCGATCGACCCGGAACACGGCGCGCTCCGCGTGGCCGACTGAACAACAGAGGAGCAGCCTTGGAAAACTCACACGCAATCAAGATCACCCGGCGCAATCTGCTCAAGGCGGGCGCAGTGTCGGCGACGGCGATCGCCGCGCCCTCGATGTCCGTGGGGCAGCAGGTCTCGCAGGCCGGCATGCAGCCGATGACCGCTACTGTGACGCTGCGCGTCAACGGCGCGGCGCGCGAGGTGGCGCTGGACATGCGCACCACCTTGCTGGATGCGCTGCGCGAACACCTGCATCTGACCGGCACCAAGAAGGGTTGCGATCATGGCCAATGCGGCGCCTGTACGGTGATGCTGGATGGCCGCCGCGTCAATTCCTGTCTGACGCTGGCCGTCATGCATGATGGCGCAGAAATCACCACCATCGAGGGGCTCGGTACGCCGACGGCGCTGCACCCGCTGCAAGCCGCGTTCGTCAAGCACGACGGCTATCAGTGCGGCTACTGCACGCCGGGCCAGATCTGTTCGGCGGCAGGCATGCTTGAAGAGCTGTCGCAAGGCGTGCCCAGCCATGTCAGCGCCAGCCTGACCGAACGGCCGCTGCTCAGTGCGGACGAAATCCGCGAACGCATGAGCGGCAACATCTGCCGCTGCGGCGCGTATTCAAACATCATCGAGGCCATCACCGAGGTGGCGGGGAGCAAAGCATGAGGCCGTTTACTTTTGAGCGCGCGCGCACCCCGGCAGAAGCAGCGGCCAGCGCCGCCCAGGTGCGCGGCACGCGCTTCATCGCTGGCGGCACCAATCTGCTTGACCTGATGAAGCTGGAAGTCGAAACGCCCACGCACCTGGTCGACGTGAACGGCCTGGGGCTGGACCAGATCTCGGAGACCGCCGATGGCGGCCTGCGTATCGGCAGCCTGGTGCGCAACACCGACCTTGCCGCCGACGAACGCGTGCGGCGCGATTACGCCGTGCTGTCGCGCGCCATCCTGGCGGGCGCATCCGGGCAGATCCGAAATCGCGCGACGACGGCCGGTAATCTGTTGCAGCGCACGCGCTGCCCGTATTTCTATGACACCAACATGCCATGCAACAAGCGCGCGCCGGGCACGGGTTGTTCGGCCATCGGCGGCGTGACACGGCAGCTGGCCGTGATCGGCACGAGCGACGCCTGTATCGCCACGCATCCCAGCGACATGGCGGTGGCCATGCGCCTGCTGGATGCCCAGGTTGAAACGGTGAAGCCCGGAGGAGGCACGCGCGTGATTCCTATCGCGGACTTCTACCGCCTGCCCGGCGACACGCCGCACATCGACACCGCACTGGAGACCGGCGAGCTCATCACGGCAGTCGCCTTGCCGCGCCCGCTGGGCGGGGTGCACGTGTACCGCAAGGTGCGCGACCGCGCCTCGTTTGCGTTCGCGCTGGTGTCCGTCGCGGCGGTAGTGCAGTCCGATGGGAGCGGCCGGGTGGCGCTGGGCGGCGTGGCGCCGCAGCCGTGGAGGATGGACGCGGCCGACGCGGCGATGCCGCAGGGCGCGCGCGCCGTGGCGGATCGCCTGCTGGCCGATGCCCGCCCCACCGCCGATAACGCGTTCAAGCTGACGCTGGCGGCAAGAACCCTGAGTGCAGTGCTGGCGCAAGCGAGGGCCTGACGCGATGAAATTCGATACTCCCGCTACTCAAAATCCCATCGACCAGTTGAAGGTCGTGGGCCACGGCGTCGACCGCATCGACGGCCCCTTGAAAACCACGGGCACCGCCCCTTATGCCTACGAGCGCCACGACGTGGCGCCGCAGGCGGCCGTGGGCTATGTGCTGGGCGCGGCCATCGGCAAGGGCCGCATCGGCTCGATGGACATCGAAGCCGCCCGGCGCGCACCCGGCGTGCTGGCGGTGGTGACGGCGCAAAACGCCGGCAAGCTGGGCAAGGGCAAGATGAACACCGCCAAGCTGCTGGGCGGCCCCGACATCGAGCACTATCACCAGGCCATCGCGCTGGTGGTGGCCGAGAATCTGGAGCAGGCGCGCGCCGCGAGCCGGTTGATCCGCGTGCAGTATGAACGCGCTCAGGGCAAGTTCGATCTGGCGGCGCAGAAATCCGCCACGGACAAGGCCGGCAAAAATGAGCCGAAAGAGGATCGGGTGGGCGACTTCGAAAGCGCCTACGCGCAGGCGGCGATCAAGATCGACCACACCTACACCACGCCCGACCAGTCGCACGCGATGATGGAGCCGCACGCGTCAACGGCGATGTGGGAAGGGGATGCGCTGACGGTGTGGACTTCCAATCAGATGGTGGCTTGGGGCCGGGGCGACGTCGCGCGTACGCTGGGCGTGCCGCGCGAAAAGGTCCGGCTGATATCGCCCTACGTGGGCGGCGGCTTCGGCGCCAAGCTGTTCGTGCGGGCCGACGCGGTGCTGGCGGCCTTGGGCGCCCGCGCGGCGGGCCGGCCGGTGAAGGTGGCGCTGCAACGTCCCTTGATCGCCAACAATACGACGCACCGCCCCGCCACGATCCAGCGCGTGCGCATCGGCACCACGCAAGACGGCAAGATCACGGCAATCGGCCATGAAAGCTGGTCGGGCGATCTGCCCGGCGGCCAGCCGGAAGAAGCCGTGCAGCAAACGCGCCTGCTGTACGCCGGCGCCAACCGGCTGACGGCGCTGAACCTGATGGAACTGAACCTGCCCGAAGGCAACGCCATGCGCGCGCCTGGCGAAGCGCCGGGATTGATGGCGCTGGAAATCGCGGTGGATGAAATGGCGGAAGCGGCGGGGCTGGACCCGGTGGAATTCCGCGTGCGCAACGACACGCAGGTGGACCCGTCCAAGCCCGACCGCCCGTTCTCGCAACGCCGCCTGATCGAATGCCTGCGCCTGGGCGCGGATCATTTCGGATGGGCTGATCGCAGTCCGCGTCCCGGCTCGCGGCGCGAAGGGCGCTGGCTGGTGGGTCTGGGCGTGGCGGCGGCGTTTCGCAACAATCTGGTGACCGATTCCGCCGCGCGCGTGCGCCTGGACGCGGCCGGCCAGGTCATCGTTGAAACCGACATGACCGACATCGGCACGGGCAGCTACACGATCATTGCGCAGACTGCCGCCGAGATGCTGGGCGTGCCGCTGGCCAAGGTCATCGTGCGGCTGGGCGATTCGACGTTTCCGGTGTCGGCCGGCTCGGGCGGGCAGTGGGGCGCCAATAGTTCCACGGCGGGCGTCTACGCCGCCTGTGACAAGCTGCGTGCCGCGATCCTGCAACGGCTGGGCTTTGCCAGCGACGGCGCGGTGTTCGCCGACGGCATGGTCACGGACGCCAACGGCCGCCAGGCCACGCTGCGCGACGCGGCGGCAGGCGGCGATCTGGTCGCAGAAGACAAGCTGGAGTTCGGCGACCTGGACAAGAAGTTCCAGCAATCCACGTTTGGCGCGCACTTTGTCGAAGTCGCGGTGGACGCGGCCACGGGCGAGACCCGCATCCGCCGCATGCTGGCGGTGTGCGCGGCCGGCCGCATCCTGAACCCGAAGACGGCGCGCAGCCAGGTGATCGGCGCGATGACAATGGGCGTGGGCGCGGCCTTGATGGAAGAGTTGGCCGTGGATGACCGGGTCGGCTATTTCGTCAATCACGATCTGGCCAGCTACGAGGTGCCGGTGCACGCCGACATCCCCAGCCAGGAAGTCATTTTCCTGGATGAAACCGATCCGGTTTCTTCGCCGATGAAGGCCAAGGGCGTTGGCGAACTGGGCCTGTGCGGCGTGGGCGCCGCCATTGCCAACGCGATCTACAACGCGACGGGCGTGCGCGTGCGCGACTACCCCGTCACGCTGGACAAGCTGTTGGCGGGGCTGCCCGAGCTGGCCTGAAACAAGCCCGGCCCGCGCGCTTACGCGGTTCCCGCCAGCGACAGGATTTCGTCGTGCAGCGCGCGGCCTACCCAGAGGCCTTCCTCTTCGCTCTTGGCGCGCGCCTTGAAGCGCCGTTCCGAGGGCAGCCGCGCGCCTTGGCCGTTGATGGCGTCCAGCATGGCTTCGGCGGCCTGCGCGTTGGCGGGGGCCATGCCTCGGCCCAGGATGTCGGGGTCCAGCGCAATCAGCAGCTCGCCATGCAATGGCGCGCCGCCCTTGCCGGCGTCGAATGCCTGCGACTGCATGCTGGTCCAGTCGCCGATCAGCGGACCGGCCAGCAGCTCGATCATCGTGGATAGCGCCGACCCCTTGTAGGAACCGAAGGTCAGCATGGCGCCGGCCATGCCTGCGGCGGCGTCGGTGGTGGGGCGTCCTTCCGCGTCGATCGCCCAACCTTGCGGAATGGGCCGGCCCGTGCGGCGGTGCAATTCGATCTCGCCGCGCGCGACCATGCTGGTGGCGAAGTCGAACACATAGGGGTAGGGGCCGGGACGCGGCCAGGCAAACGCCAGCGGGTTGGTGCCGAACACGGGACGCGTGCCGCCCGCGGGCGCGACCCAGCTATGGCTGGGCGTCATCGCGACCGCCGCCAGACCGTGTTGCGCGATGGCTTCCACCTCGGGCCACAACGCCGAAAAGTGAAAGCAGTTATTGATGGCCAGCACCGCCACGCCGTTGCGCCGGGTCTTTTCCACCAGATGCGGCAAGCCTTCTTGAAATGCCAGCAAGGAATACGCGCGCTGCGCATCCACCTGCACGACAGCGGCGGTGGGATGCGTGATGACGGGCAGCGCGCTGGGGCTCACCAGGCCCGACTGCAAGGTACGCACGCAGCCGATCAGGCGGTACATGCCATGCGATTGGCAATCGTCGCGCTGCGCGGCGGTGATGGTGCGCGCGATTGCCGAGGCGTGTTCGGGGGAAAAGCCATTGCGGCTCAGGACGTCAAGCGACAACGCATAGACCTGCTCGATCGAAAGATGGATCTTGTCGGTGTTCACATTACCTCCGGTACTGCATTGCATGGCCCGGGCCGGCATCGCCGGCGGGGTCGAAACAAAGCGAGTCGCAGCGGACTGCGCCGGGCCAGTGTAGCGGGGTGTGCGCCGGAGTGTGTCGGCTCGCATCGGAAGCGCCCGCAAGCGCAGTCGACTTGCCAGAAAGCGACTCACTTTTGTCGCTGGCGAACACGGCCCGGGAAGTCTTAACGCGCCGCATCAATCGTCGTACAAAAACCCTTGTACAAGCAGTCGGATTGCGTTTTGCAACGCAGCAATACAGTTCTTCGCCATACCCCTGATATCTCGCGTTTTTTCTGATTTATCAGAGCGCCAATTAAGCATCCTCCTAGTTAATTTGCCGCCTCTAAATCGTATCGTTCAGGGGCTCGCTGCAACCCATCCCCGCGGCATGCCATGCCGGGGTTGGCGAGCACCCTAAGCGGGTCCGGCCGTGTCTGGCCGGGCAGGCATCAACGCATGGACGGCCAGGCAGCCGCGCGCGGCAATGACCCCAATCATCCGTCGAGGCGCCCAGATGCAGGCCGCCCTTCCAATCTCCTCAAGAGGAACTCGCATGAAGCGCAGTATCGTGACATCCCTTGCCGCCGCAGGCTTGCTTGCGGCCACGTTTGCCCCTGGCGCAAGCTTTGCCGCAGGCGGCACCGTCAACTTCTTCGGCTCGATCAATGACGTGACGTGCGACGTCGAAGGCAGCGTGGGCGGCGCCAACGGCGTAGTCGACGTCCCTTCGTTCGGTACGGTCAAGCCCGAGGACATCGTCCAGGGTTCAGCGCCCGAACGAGACTTCCAGATCAGGGTGCACGGCTCGGCCGAGTGCGCTGACGAAACCAAGGTGCACTTGCAGTTTCATGCCAACCACCCGAACGTCGACAAGGTCACGGGCAATCTGAAACTGGTCGGTGCTAACCCTGCGGCGGGCGTGCAGATCCAGATCCGCAACAACCGCTCCGAGGCTCCCGTCAACACCTCGCCCATCCGCCTGGGCATCGTCGACCCCAACCCGCAAGTGGCCGAGGTCAAGAACAGCCAGGCCGTCCTGTACTACTCGGCCAAATACGTGCCCGCCGACCCGTCGGCCACGTCGGTCGGTTATGGCGACGGCGATTCGTTCGTGACCTACACGCTGCGCTACAACTGAGCCTGACGATAGCCATGAAGACGATCATCGGGGCGTCTGCCCGTTCCGCGCTCGCGCACGTGCTGTCGCTCGCTTTGGTCCTGTGCGCCTGGGCGATTCCCGCCCAGGCCGCACTGGTACTGCAAGGCACGCGCCTGGTCATCAAGTCCGACGTTCGCGATGCAATCATGCTGGTGCGCAACAACGGCGGCTCGCCGGTGCTGGCCCAAAGCTGGATCGACGATGGCAGGGAAAATCTCCTGCCCGCCGAGCTGCGCGTGCCGTTTGTTCTGACGCCGCCCATCATGCGGATCGAACCGAACAGCGCGGCCAACATACGCATCACGTATACCCAGGAACCGCTGCCGACCGATCGCGAAAGTGTTTTTTACCTGAACGTCGTGGAGACGCCGCCGCGTGATCCGGCGGTCGCCAACATCCTGCAGTTTTCGTTCCAGACAAGAATCAAGATCTTCTTCCGGCCAGCCACGCTGCGCGATGAGGCTGCCGTGGCGCCTGACAAGCTCACCTGGAAGCTGGTGCGCACCGCAGAGGGTAAGCGCGCGCTGGAAGTCTCGAATCCCACGCCTTTCCATGTGTCCTTTGCGCGCATCGAGCTGGTCTCGGGCAATCGCAAGATCGATGTCGACAACGGCATGGTCGCGCCCTTCGCCCAGGCCAGATTCCCGTTGCTTGTGGAAGCGTCCGGCGTGCGCGATGGCGCATTCGCCGTCCGCTACGAAGCCATCAACGATTTCGGCGGTCGGCGCGTCCTCAACAAGCGCCTGCTTGATTGAGTCGTGGAACCTTGTACGCGGAGCTTGTCCGGCTTGTCCTCCTGCCTATCGGTATCGGCGCGAACCTGCGTTCGCCAGTCTTCTTGCGCGCGTCCCTGGATGCGGCGACGTTCCGGCCTGTCTCGACGCGCCCGTTGCTGCGTCGCGGCGGCCGCCTGCTCGATCGCAGTCGCCAGCGCCTGGGCGCAAGATGAAGTTGCGGTGTTCGACCCCTACATGCTGATGCAGGAAGTGGGCGGCCCCACCATCGATACGCGGCGCTTTCAGCACGCCAACTTTGCGCAGGCGGGCATGCATCGGCTGGACCTGTATTTCAATGGCCAGTGGCGTGGCATCCAGGTCGTGGAATTCCGTCACGTGCCGGGCCAGGAGAGCGCCGTGCCGTGCTACGACGCGCAGATGCTGGCGCTGGGCGGCCTGGATCTGGGCAAGGTGTCGCGCGCGGACGGCGTGGAACCGCTGCCGTCGACGCCGTCCTGCGAGGACCTGGCGCGCTACGTGCCCGGCGCGAAAATCCGCGTGGACATGGCCCAGCTGGCCCTTTACGTGACCTATCCCGACTATCTTCAAAAGCTGGCGGTCTCGAACCGCTATGTAGATCCGTCGCAGTGGGACAGCGGCATCACCGCTGCGCGCATCAATTACAACGCCAACGTGTTCTCTACGCAAAGCAATGGCCAGCGCATGACGCGCGGGTATGCCGGGCTGAACGCCGGGCTGAACCTTGGCGCGCTGCGAATTCGCCACAGGGGTTCGGCGTACTGGTCCGAGCAAAGCGGCACCCGCTATCAGGCCAGTTCCTATTACCTGCAAACCGACATCCCTGCCTGGCAGACGCAACTGCTGCTAGGCGAAAGTTCCACCAGCGGCGAACTCTTCGATGCCGTGTCTTTTCGGGGTGTGCAACTGGCCAGCGACGACCGCATGCTGCCCGAGACTCTGCGCTACTACGCACCCATCGTGCGCGGCACCGCCAACAGCAACGCCAAGGTGTCGGTCTATCAGCGCGGATTTCTCATCTATGAAACCACTGTCGCGCCCGGCTCTTTCGCCATCGAAGACGTGCGCGCGGCCAGCTATGGCGGCGACCTGGAAGTGCGGGTGACCGAAGCAGACGGCAGCCTGCGCAGTTTCGTGGTGCCGTTTGCCACCATCGTGCAACTGCTGCGTCCGGGCATGACCCAGTACAGCCTGACCGCGGGGCGCGCGGCCGATCCGGGACTGCGCGCCAGTTCCCAATATGTGATGCAGGGCACGCTCAAGCGCGGCATCGGCGATGCCGTCACGGGTTACGGCGGCCTGGCGTTCACGGATCACTACCGCTCGGCGCTGCTGGGCGCGGCGATCAGCACGCGGCTGGGCGCGTTTGCCGCCGACGTGACGGGCGCGCGCGCCGACCTGCCGCTGGAAGGCAAGCGTTCGGGCGCCAGCTACCGGCTGACCTACAGCAAGGACTTGCCTAATAGCGGCACGAATTTCTCGCTGCTGGCGTACCGCTATTCCACGAGCGGCTATGTGGGCTTGCGCGACGCGGTGGCGCTGGGCAGCCTGCCCGCCGGCTACCGCTATCAGCGCGAGGGCCGCATGCGCAGCCGCTTCGACCTGAACCTCAGCCAGACGCTGGGCCCACGCTGGGGCAGCCTGTATGCGTCGGCATCGGCGTCTAACTATTGGTCGCAGGCGGGCGGCGATGTCAACTTTTCGCTGGGCTACAACAACGACTGGAACGACGTGTCCTATTCGATTGCGCTACAGCGCGTGCATAGCGCGGCGGCGGGCGCGTACTGGGCCGGCGGCAGCCAGAAGAGCACGCAGGTGACCGTCAGCGTCGCCATTCCGCTGGGCGCGTCCATGACGCGCCGCGCGCCACGTCTCAGCGCGGTCTACAGCGCGGACAGCCGTGACGGTGCGCGTCTGTCCTCCAGCGTCAGCGGCGCGCTGGACGACGGGGGCGCGGCGACGTACTCGGTGTCGGCCTCTCGCAATGGCCGCACGAGCGACAACGCCATCGACGCGGGCGTGGGTTACGACTACGCGCAGGGCACGGTGTCCGCCAGCATGGGGCAGGGCGCGGGCTATCGTCAGGCATCGCTCAGTGCCACGGGCGCCATGTTGCTGCATGGCGGCGGCGTAACGCTGGCGCAGACCCTGGGCGAAACGGTGGCGCTGGTCCAGGCCGACAATGCGCAGGGCGCGCGTGTGGGCTACGGCCTGAACCGGGTGGACGGCGGCGGCTATGCGGTGGTCGGCAGCTTGAGCCCGTATCGTTTGAATTCGGTGGACGTCGACCCGGCCGACCTGCCCGATGACATCGAGCTCAAGGCCAGTTCGTTGAACGTCGCGCCGCGCGCGGGCGCCATCGTCAAGCTGGTCTACCCCACGCTGCGTGCACGCCAGGTCCTCATCGTCAGCACCCGCGACGACGGCTCGCCTTTGCCGTTCGGCGCGCAGGCCCTCGATGCGCGCAGCGGCTTGGCGGTGGGCGCGGTGGGGCAGGGCAGCCGGGTGGTGATGCGGGCCGAGGCGGACCAGGGCGCGGTGCGCATCGAATGGGGCGAAGGCGAGCAAGAGCGCTGCGGCATCGATTATGTGCTGCCCGACCGTCAGGCGCGCAACGGCGGCGCGTACGACGTCCTGCAATTGCCCTGCGTCTCGCTGCGCAACGATGGGGTTCCTGGGGGCGGCGTCGGTCCGCTGTCGCTGCGATGAGCCCGCGCTGGCTCGTCCGATGGCGCGATGCCTGCCTGACGCTGGCGATGGCGATTGCACTCGGGCTTGCATGCGGGTGTCCCGCGCACGCGAATCTGGTCGTCACGGGCACGCGCTTCGTCTACCCGGCCGGGCAAAAGGCGCTGACCTTGCGCACCGGCAATGCCGGACAGCGTCCCATCCTGGTGCAGAGCTGGCTGGACGCGGGCGATGCCGACGCCGACCCCGCCCGGGTGTCCGTGCCCTTCCTGCTGACTCCGCCCGTGTTCCGGCTGGATCCGGCGGGGCGCACGAACCTGCTGCTCAGTCACACGGGCGAGCCGATGCCGCAGGATCGTGAATCCGTTTTCTGGATCAACTTCCTGGAAGTGCCCGCGCGCGACCCGGCGCAGGCGAACCTGTTGCAGCTGGCTTATCGGCTGCGCATGAAAGTGCTGTTCAGGCCGCCAGGCCTGCCGGGAACCGCCGAGGACGCCATTGGCAAGGTGGCGTGGACCTACCTGCCCGCCGAGAACGAAATCGAGGCGCACAACGCCACGCCGTATGTGGTGTCGCTTGCGAGCCTGGAACTGGAGCGGGCGTCCGGCGCGGCCGGCAAACCTGGCTCGCTTCGGCCGCCGATCGCCCTGAGCGGCCTGACCATTGCGCCCCTGGCGCGAACGCGGTTCCGGCTGCCGCAGGGGGCGGCGCCCGCCGCGGGCAAGAACGCATTGCGATATCAAGCCGCCAACGACGACGGCGAAATCATCGAGGGCCGCCTGCCACTGGGCGTGGCCCTTCCCAACTGAAACCGGACCGCAGGGCAGCGATGGCTCGCGGCATCCGGGGCTAGGAGACGACATGGACAAGAAACGTACGCGGCGTGCGTGTGGGTGGAAGGCGTGGGCGTTGTGGCTGATGTGCAGCGCCGCACCGCAATGGGCGTTGGCGGCCGACGAGGTGCTTGCGGCAGCGGATTGCAAGCTGAGCGACGCTTTTGGTTCGGACTGGCGTGTGGTCGAACCGTTGACTACGCAGTCGGAGCCCGGTCAAGTGCTGTACGAAAGATTCGCGCCGATTCTGCTTCGTTATACCGTGGTGGGCCTGCCTGGCGAGGAGGAGAAATTCCGGCTGCTGGTCTCGGCAATGTGGTTCAAACCGCCTATCGACATCCACGGCGCCGTGCCCACCAACGTGCAGGGGATTGGGTTGCGGATCCTGTTTCAGGACGCTCCAATAAACACTGCCCGCATGCATCGGGTCTTGGCGGCCCACGACCTTGAACGACCGTCCTCTGGCAGCGGATTCGTTTTGTATAGAGCAGAGTACCGGCAGCAGTTGATATTGACGGCCAAGCCCGAAGATCTGCCGCTTAAATTGCGGGTCACAGGCGTCGCTGCCGATATGGGTATGGCGATAGGGTTTTTCACCGCGCCCGTGGGCGCCGTCGGCGTGGGCGCGATGGTCCCCCTCCCGCACTGGGAGCAATCGTTGCCCACGGATCCACCCGGCGCAAAGCTCTGTGTTATCGAGTCCGTCTACCAGGGAGACCGGATTTTCGGCATGGGCGCCAATGGGGATGGGCAGAGCATCGACGTCAAACATCATTGCGAGGCGGGCGCACACCAGGACATCAGGGTGGACATGCCGCCTGCCTACGTCGCTGACTTTCCGGCCGAGGGAGTGACGTCTGCCGCCAAGCCCTTTCACATCCAGTTGAACCGATGCAGCGCGCTAGCGCGGCCGCAGGTCAAATTCCGGGCCAAGAGCGGCCTGGTCGCCGGCACGGACTCCGTCCTGGCCTTGCGCGACGCCTATGCCGATGGGCGACAGCCGGCCAAGGGCATCGGCATCATCGTCGAGGACGGCAACGACGAGCGCGTGCGCTTCGGACCCGTCGGCGGCGCTTACGGACCCGAATACGCCATGGTTCCCTTGGACGGCGGCGCAAAATTGTCCCTGGCGGCGCGCTATATCCGCACGGCCAAGGACCGCAACGATCTGCAAGGCGGCGTGGCCAACGCTGCGGCCGAGTTCACGTTTGAATTTCCCTAGGTAGTCGCGTCGCAGCCGCGGGGCTCACTCATGCAAAGCGGGCGCGATCCGGTGGCATCGCGCCCGCTGCATTCTAGCGCCGACGTGCTTTGCTCTGCGAGCGCCGTGTCGACTTGAAGTGGCAGCCCGAGCGCTTGCACCTTCAGGCCGGGGTCAATGCTGCGAATCGAAGAGGCGTCTTGAAGAAGCGTCCTTGAAGATGCGTCTTGACTACGCGTCTTCAGCTAGCGCCCGGCAAGCGCACACGAGCAAGGCGTCCCTTGACGGACGCCTTGCCCGCGCCCCTTACCAGATGGTGCCGCTGTTATGGCCCGCCACGGGGCCACGGGTTTGCAGCAGCCACAACCACCACGGATGGTTGACGCTATTGCGCGCATGCGACTGATGGATCAGTCCTGCGTTCTCGCCAGCCAGGCCGCCCAGTGTGGCGAACAGGCCGCCGCTGACTTCACCATATGCGGAGCCGCCCATGATTTCCCCGGTGACAAGATTGCGTCCGGCCAGGCCTCCCACCCGGCTCTTGAATTCGCCCCGGGCGCTGCCACGCGCGACGGCCTGATGGATCGTGCCCCGGTTCACGCCCACGAGTGCGCCGACGTCGCCCCAGTCCCGCCCCGAGACGTTGCCCTTGGCTTCGGCTTGCATGAGCTTTCCGTTGTTGTAGCCGACCAGTCCGCCGATGGCGCTGTTGTGACCGCCGCTGACGTGGCCGCTGGCGGTGACGTTGTCGATGGTCCCGCCGTTGTAGCCTGCCAGTCCGCCGACCGAGAAGGCCGCACCGCTTTGCACGTGGACGTTGCCGAAGGCGGAGGACTGGGCAATGATCGCGTCGTTGGCGCCGACCAGGCCGCCGAAGTGACCGTTGCCGGAATCGCCGCTATGCGTCAGCGCACCGCGTGACTGCACGTTGTAGAGCGTGCCGCCCGCGCCGTTGTAGCCGGCGAAGCCTCCTGCATGCACGTTGTCCGAAACGTGCACGGCCACCTCCGCGCGGGATTCGCTGATGAAGCCGCCGTTGTTGTCGCCGATCAGCCCGCCGACGCGGCCGCCCTTGGCCTTGAGCGTGGACGCCGTGACGCTGGAACGCTCGATCTGGCCTTCGTTGCTACGGCCCACCAGGCCGCCCACGGCGCCATGGCCCGCGCCCAGGTCTGTCAGCTGCGAACCTGTTGCGTGCACGTTGGTGATGGTCCCCGAATGGGTGCCCACCAGCGCGCCGGCGGCCTTAATGGGCGATTGCGCACCCTTGGCGGTGGTGACCGAAATGTCCGACAGGTTCAGGTTGCGGATGTTGCCCGAGGACTGGGCGAAGAGGCCCGCGTGGTTGTTGCCGCGGACATCGAACTTGCTCAGGGTGTGGCCCAGCCCCTCGAATTCGCCGGTGAAGGCGGCTTGATCGTTGCCGATGGTGGCCATCGGGCCGCCGCCCTCCAGGCTCTTGCCCAGCGCGTAACGGCCGGCCAGGTCCTGGTTCATCGACTCCCATTGGCTGATGTCGTTGATGACGGTATAGCGGCCCTCGCGCGTTTCATAGGTGGCGTCCTTGCCGCTCAGTTCCAGGGATGCGCCCCTGCCCAGCTCGAAGTTGGACTTCGCGATCATCGCCAGCGCCGCGTTGTCACCGGCCAGCCTGACGTGGGCATTGACGCGCAGGTCTCCCTCTTGCGATCGCACGGCGACGGACGCGCCATTGCCCTTGGCTGTGATCGGGGCGTTCACGTGGACGTGCCGCGCCGCCTGGAAGGACAGGGCCGAACCGTTGTCCCATTGCAGCGGGGCGTGGATCGCGACGTCGCCGGCCGTGCTGATGAGCGAGACGTTGTTTGTCTCCAGATTCTTGTTGAGCGTTCGTGCGGCCAAGGTGGTGCCGGGGCCCGCCGCATACGCGTCCCGGGCGACGCTGATGTGGGTAGAGATGATCGACAGCAGGCCGTTATTGCCGGATGCCGAGCGCGTGTCGATCAGGACATCGGGACGAAAGAGTACGGACTTGCCCCTGAGCCACACCGTGCCGCCCGGCATCCCGTCCCCGCCCGTGGCGATCAGCTTGCCCCCTACGTCGATCTGGGCGGAGTCACCGCCGTCCAGCACGATGGCGCCGGACTTGCCGTTCAGTGACCGGGCTTCGATCAGGCCTGCGTTGTTGACGACCAGCGCGCCGACGCCGTCGGTGGAACGGCCCTTGAGCAGGACCTTTCCACCGTTGGCTTGCAATGTGCCCATGTTCTCCACAATGGCATTCATCGCGCCTCGTTCGACCTGAAGGTCCAACATGGAATTGCCACCAAAGCCCAGAATGAATGCTTGTCCAGACCCCAGCGCGATACCCCCCTGGTCGGCTCGAATATGGCCGTAGTTGCTGACCCCTTCGCTCAACATGACGACGCTGCCGCCATCTTCTGCGGTGATGCTCCCGTCATTTACGACCGACGCGTTGCTTCTGCCGCTGAAACGCATCAGCCCATCGCCGAGAAAGTCGTCGTCGCTGACCAATTTGGTCGAGGCGACCAGGCCGCCCACTTTCACTTGGGAACTTGAACCAAAGTAGATGCCGTTTGGGTTCATCAGGAACACGCGGCCATTCGAGGTAAGAGCGCCATTGATATGACTGAAATGCATGCCCAACACCTTGTTCAGCACCGCAGACGAACGCCCCGGCTGATCGAATATCACCTGCTTGCCTTCGCCGATGTCAAAGCGTTGCCAATCGATGATCATCTTGTCCGTCTTTTGCTGAATCCGCATGGTCTTTTTATCGGCTTCCACGGCGATCTGGCCCGTGCCGTGCTGGATGACGCCCGTCGTGGGCAAGTCCTGCGCCTGGGCAAGGCCGACCGCGCCCAGCAAGGCCAGCGCCACGGCGCTCAGGCGCAGTCCGCCCGCGGATTTTCCGCGTCGGCGCGCGCATTCGCTGGCGGCGACCCAGCCGCCACGCGTGTCGCTCCAAACCAATGCAAAGGTCTTGTTCATGTTTTCCTCCTGGGGAAAATGCTGCGTGCGAGCAGGAGTGCGCGCGACGTAGCGGGTGGGGTGAGACTCAGAAGTAGCGGGTGGCCTGCACCCAGAAGCGCGGTTGCCGATCGGTAGCCGCCGCCCCGTCGCTCTGGCTCCAGGGCCACGCGGCGCTGACGCTGACCAGGTGGTGTGCGCCGCCATGGGCGACGCCCAGGCCGAATGCGCTGAGCGATTGGCGGTTGCGCTCCGCTGTCCAGGCGCGTTTGTTCGTCTGAACGGAGCCGGTGTCGAAAAAGCCCGTGAACTGCAAGCCCGGCAGCGGCAGGTAGCGCAGCTCGCCGGTGGCTTGCCAGCCCTGGTCGCCGCTGGCCGCGCCCGGGGCGTAGGCGCGCACGCCATAGGGGCCGCCCAGGCTGAATTTCTCGGCGCTGTCCAGGTTCTTGCTGGCCCATTGCGAGCGCACGCGCCCATATACCTGGAACGGCCCGCCCGTGCGTTGCAGGCGGCTCAGGCTCAGGCTGACCACGCCGAAGCCGCCGCCCGAGTGTTTGACCTGGCGGTCGTCGCGCCGCTGGGTGTCGTCGCCAAAGCGCAGGTTGCCTCGCGACACGGCCAGATAGCCGCCGTTGCTTGCGCCGCCGAACAGCGTGTCGGTGACGCCGGCGCTCAGCGCGGCCGTCCACAAGTCGATGCGTTGCACGCGCGACAGATCGAAGGCGTCGTAATCGTCGCGCAGGCGTTTGTGCTCGTACTGTAGCGAGGCCTGGACATTGGCGTCGCGGCTGCGCAGCACGGTCTGCCGAAGCGACACGTTGCTGTTCTGCGCGCGTCCATGCGCCTGTAGCTCAGTGAACTCGCGGCCCAGTTCGTAGCGCATGTTGGACGCGCCCACCCCCACGCGCGTGGACCAGGGGCCGACGGGCGCTGAATAGTCCAGGTGGTAGTAGCGCTGCGTGCGGTCGCTGGACAGCAATCGCATGTCGAACTGGTCGCCCAGCGCCAGCGGGCTGTTCAGGCTTGCCGCGAGGCTCAGGCGGTATTCGCCTGTATAGAGGCCGCCGTAGTTGTCGGCGTCGATGCTGCCCGCGATCCATGGCCCCGGCTCTGCGTTGACGATCAGGTCCGTCGCGCCCGGCGTGGCGCCCGCGCGCAGGGTGCCCCGGGCGATCACGCCCGGCATGTCGTTCAGACGCAGCAACGCGCTTTCCAGGTCGCCGCCATGCACGGCCTGGCCGTCGGGCAGGGCCGCGAGCAGGGGCGTCAATGCGGCGTCGCGCGTGCGTGACGCGTTGTTCAGCACAATCTGGCCGTACACGCCTTCCACGACCTGGATGCGGATCATGCCGTCCTGAACCTGCTGAACGGGCAGATACGCGCGGGCCAGCAGATAGCCGTCGCGCCGATAGTGCGCCGAGATGCGGGCGGCCGCCGCCCGCAGCCCATCCAGGTCCTGTTCGGATCCGCTCAGGTCGGCCAGCAGGGCCTGCAACGTGGCCGCGTCATAGACGGCGTTGCCGCCCAGCACAAAGCCGCGAACGATCACGGTGCCCGCGCGCGCCGCGTCGGGTTCGGTGTTGACGCCTGCCGGCTCGGGGCCGGGCAGGTTCAAGGATGGCGCGGGCCGAGCAGGGGGCGGCGCGGGAATGGTGGCTTCCAGGTCGCGCAGCGAACGGCCCGCGTCCGGAAGTTGCGCGTGGATCGGGGCGGTACAGAGCAGCGCCGCGCTGGCCGCGCAGGTGGCGCATGTCGTCCGCGCAGACCGCGTGAGATGTGCGTGGCATATTTGCCATGCAGGCCGCGCGCGCCATGGCAGCCCCATGAATAAGGCGGACCAGACCGCGCGGTCGGACCACGTGAACCGAGGCGCTCGCCTCGCGCAGCGGGCATGCGTGAACGCCGATCGGCGGGTAGCAGTGGGCGTGCAAAAGCCATCAGCCGGAGAAAACCCGCCGGTATCGGGTTGCCGCATTTTCATTCGCACCATCCGAGGTAGCCGATGTATCGGGGCTGGTGACGGACCCGTGCGTACCCGTTGCCACAAGGGCCCGGACCGCGCCAGAACCCAGCACGTGCAGCGTCGAATGACTATACGAAGGTGGGGCACGCGTCGCGCTAAGACGACTACGAATTGCCTATGTGATGACTAAGATTGTGTGCAGAGAATCCGATATACGGACGGTATCGGAAAGGCGCGCGCAGCCCGCCGCGCTGGCGTCATGGCTGCGCGTCAAAGGCCATGCGCCGACACGATTCGCCAAACTCTTTCAATGCGTCGTGCAGTTGCAAAACGATGGCGTCCAGCGATAGCAGATCACCTTGCGATTCCAAACAGGCTTCGCTCAGTACCGAACAGAGCCGGCTTAACTGCGCGTCGCCCGTCATCTGCGCCGCGCCTTTGATGCGGTGCGCCAGCTGGCGCAGCGCGGCGCGATCATTGCTGGCGTGCAAGACCTGCACGCGTCCCATGTCGATATCGTTGGCCTTGATGAAGGCGTGGGCCAGCGTGCGGATGCGCGCCGGGTCCGCGCCCGTCAGCTCGTAAAGCGTGCGTACTCGGCGCTCGTGCCGCAGCCGCGCAGCGGTCGGGACGACGCTGTGCGCAGCGCGCTCATACTGTGCAGGGCTGCGCCGGTCCAGGGATCGTGCAGGGTCTTCGTTGTCGTTCTTCTTCATGAGCGTGCTGGATGGTCTTGCAACTCTGCGTGTTTTGACGATAATCGCGAAAGCCGGTTGGGCGTGATGGGGATGCGTCTGACTCGCGCGCCGGATCGTTGCGAGTGGGGTATTTTCGTAGTATTCCTATTCTCTTATTGACGGTACCGCAGCACTATATCGGTCTATCGATATCGCTTCACGCGGCGGTCACCCATGCAACTCAGCCGATGAAAAAATGGAACTTGCTTGCGTCGGGCGTTATCCCCACGTGCAAGGCAATATGTTGCCCGGGGGGTCCCGATGTGGAAGAGGGAAATGCAGCAATGTCATCACGATACATTCGCGTGATCGTCGCCGACGACCACCCCGCCGTGGCGCTGGGGGTCAGCTATGAACTTGGACTGGACCCGGCCATCGATGTCATCGGATGCGCCGAAAACTCCACCGATCTGGTCGCGCGGCTTGAAACGCAGCACTGCGATGTGGTCGTG
Organism: Achromobacter piechaudii NBRC 102461; assembly: GCF_001571245.1. Taxonomy (GTDB): domain Bacteria; phylum Pseudomonadota; class Gammaproteobacteria; order Burkholderiales; family Burkholderiaceae_B; genus Achromobacter; species Achromobacter piechaudii. Next base: position 319,631 of record NZ_BCTK01000013.1, read on the forward strand.
TCGGACTACACCATGCCGGGCGGTAAATATGGCGATGGCCTGGGCCTGATCGCTCTGTTGCGACGGCGCTATCCCGCGCTGCGCGTGGCGGTGCTGACCATGATCGACAATCCCACGCTGATCCGCGCCTTATTGGCTTACGAGAATCTTTGCGTGTTGAGCAAGTCGGATTCCACCAGCCACATCATCAACGCCGTGCACGCCATGTACCAGGGCAAGACCTACTACTCGCCCACCATCAAGGACATGATCGTCAACCAGGCTTTCGTGCTGGGGCGCGCGCGGCTGACCAAGCGCGAAGCCGAGATCGTGCGCCTGTTCTGCGCAGGCGCGACGGTCACGGAAATTTCGCAGATGTCGCATCGCAGCGTGCAGACGGTCAGCTCGCAGAAGCGAAGCGCCATGCGCAAGCTGGGTATCGAACGCGACGCCGACCTGATCAAGTACGGGGCGGACGCGGTCCAGAGCCAGCTGGGCGATGGCGGCTTTCCGGCATTGCCCCGGCAGGAAAAGGCGGTCTGGACCCCGGCCTGAAGCCGCTGGAGGTCAGAAGCCGACCGCCTGGCCGTCGCGTCGCGAATCCGATGCCGCCACGTAGCCGCCCTGCGGCAAGCGGCAAATCAATTGCGCCGAACCGAATTCCAGGCTGTCCACCGGCGCCACCGCCACATTGTGGCCGCGCTCGCGCAGCGTCTGCACCACGTCGGCGGGCAGATGCGATTCCACATTCACAACCGGGCCCTTCTCGACGCGGAAGCGCGGCGCATCGCTCATCGCCTGCGGGTTCTGCTTGAACGCCGCCAGCCGCGTGACCATTTGCAGATGGCCTTGCGCCTGCATCGATCCGCCCATCACGCCGAACGACATCAGCGCCTGGCCGCCGCGCGTGACGAACGCGGGGATGATCGTGTGCATGGGCTTTTTGCGCGGCGCCACCTGATTGGCGTGGCCGGGCGTCAGCACGAAATTCAAGCCTCGGTTGTGCAGGCTGATGCCCGTGCCCGGCACCACGACGCCGGAACCGAAGCCGTGGTAGTTGGACTGGATGAACGACACCATGGTGCCGTCCGCATCGGCGGTGGTCAGGTAGACGGTGCCGCCCGTGGCGGGCGTGCCGGCCGTGGGCACGCTGGCGCGGTCCATCGAGATCAGGCGCGCGCGCTCGGCCAGGTAGGCGCGGTCCAGCAAGGCCTTGGCGTCCGTGCGCATGTGGCGCGGGTCGGCCACGTGATGATGCAGGTCCGCAAACGCCAGCTTCATCGCTTCGATGCTGACGTGGTAGTAGTCGGCGCTGTCCACGCCCATGCCTTCCAGGTCGAACTGTTCCAGCATGCCCAGCGCCATCAGCGCGGAAATGCCTTGGCCGTTGGGCGGAATTTCGTGCAGTTCGACATCGCGGAACGATTGCGAGATGGGCGCGACCCATTCCGGGCGATGCTCGGCGAGATCCGTGGCGCTCAGTGCGCCGCCCGTCTGGCTGGCGAAGTCGCTGATCTTGCGGGCGAGTTCGCCGCGATAAAAGCTGTCGCCGCCGCTTTGCGCAATGTCGCGCAGGGTCTTGCCCTGCGCCGGGAAGCGCCACCATTCGCCGGCTTGGGGGGCGCGTCCTTGCGGCAGGAAGGCCTCGGCGAAACCGGGTTCGTGCGCCAGCTTGGGCGCCTGCGTCGCCCATTGGCGCGCGATGGTGGGCGATATGGGGAAGCCTTCCTCGGCATAGGCGATGGCCGGCTCGAACAGCTTGGCGAAGGGCAGCTTGCCAAAGCGGTCGGACAGCGCCTTCCAGCCGGCGACCTGGCCAGGCACCGTGACGGTGCCCCAACCGGTGCCGGGCATGGCCTCGCGGCCATTGAAGTATTCGGGGGTCCAGGCGGCGGGCGCGCAGCCGCTGGAATTCAAGCCATGCAGCCGGCCGTCGTGCCAGACCAGCGCGAACATGTCGCCGCCGATGCCGTTCATGACGGGTTCGACCACCGTGAGGGCAATCGCGGTGGCAATGGCGCTGTCAACGGCATTGCCACCGGCCAGCAGCATGCGTAGCCCCGCCTGCGCCGCCAGCGGCTGGCTGGTCGCGACCGCATTGGCGGCCAGGACCGGCATTTTTCGGGAAGCGTACGGAAAAGACCAATCGAAGGAGGGGGGCATGATGCTGGAACTCGTGGTTTAGGATTACTGCGGGGTGATGCCGGCTTGGTCGATCAGCTGCTTGGTACGCGGAATTTCGGCCTTGATGAAAGCGGCGAATTCCTCGCGGCTGCCACCACGCGGCTCGGCGCCGGCTTCGGCGAGCTTACCGCGCAACGTCGGATCCGCCAGCACCTTGTTCACGGCGCGGTTGAGCTTTTCCAGAATCGGGGCGGGCGTGCCTTCCGGCGCGACCAGGCCGTACCACGGGGCGATGTCGTAGCCCGCATAGCCTTGTTCGGCGATGGTGGGAATGTCCGGCGCCAGCGCGGAGCGCTTCGAATTGGACATGCCCAGCGCAAGCAGCGCGCCGCTCTTGACCTGCGGCAAGCCGGTCATGATGGTGTCGAAGTACATCGACACCTGGCCGGAGAGCAGGGCCGGGATGGCTTCGCCCGCGCCCTTGTAGGGCACGTGCAGGATGTCGATGCCGGCGATGGACTTGAGCATTTCGCCCGCCATGTGCGAGGTCGTGCCCGTGCCGAACGACGCATAGGTCAGCTTGCCCGGATTGGCGCGTGCATAGGCCACCATCTCGGGCAACGTCTTGAAGGGCTGTTGGGGGTTGGCCAGCAGGATGTTCGGCGTGTAGGCCACGAGCGACACCAGCGCGAACGCGTCCGGGTCGTAGGACAGGCGCTTTTGCATGAAGCGGTTGGTGACGACGGCGGCGGGGCCACCCATCAACAGCGTGTAGCCGTCGGGCGCCGAGCGGGCCACCGAGGCGCTGCCGATAGCCGCCGCAGCGCCGGGGCGCGCTTCAACCACGAAGGGCTGGCCCAGTTCGGTGGCCAGCGCCGCGCCCAGTTGGCGCGAGATCAGGTCCGTGGCGGAGCCGGCCTGGAACGGCACGACGATGCGCACGGGGTGCTGCGGCCAATCGGTGTCGGCGGCGGCGGTTTGTGCGCCGGCCTGGGCCGCGAAGGCAGCGGCGGCCAGGCCGGCCAGCGTCCGGATGAGACGAAATTTCATTGGATTCCCCTTGATCGCGTTATGGAGTGATCGCGCCGGGCGGGTCTGCTGCCCCTTCCGCCGCGTGACCCGCCCCAAAAGGGACCGGCCGCAGGCAATTAGACGGGAGGCCTCTTCTGCGGACCATTGGTGTTTGCATCCATGGATCACTGGATCCAGTTTGTGTTATTTTTGCGTTTATCTATCATGGCGGCTTCCAAGCCCCGGGAACGACAATGCTGCAATTCCAGAAGACAGCGATCAGCGCCGAAGACGAGGCTTACCTCCATCTGCAACGCGAAATCCGCCTGGGCCACTATGCGCCGGGCCAACGCCTGGTGCCCGACGTGGTCGCCACCGAGATCGGCACCAGCCGCATGCCGGTGCGCGGCGCGCTGCGCCGGCTGGCCTCTGAAGGCTTGGTTGAAATCCGCGCCAATCGCGGCGCGGTGGTGCGGGGCCTGAACCACCAGGAAATGCTGGAAGTGTTCGAAATGCGCTCGGTGCTGGAAGGGCTGGCCATGCGCAATGCCGTCCTGCACATGAACGCCGAACACGTGCGCCGCCTGACCAATATGCTGGAACAGCTGGACCAGGGTTCCAGCGACTATCTGGACTGGACGTCCGCGCACCGGGAATTTCATGAATACCTGTGCAGCTTCTGCCAGCAGCCCCGGCTGCTACGTCAGATCTCCGAGCTGCATTCCGTCGTCGAGCCCTACATGCGCCTGTGGGCGGCACAGCCCGGCCGCGTGCTGCGCGTGCGCGAATCGCATCAAGAGCTGATCGACGCGCTGCAAACGCGCGACCCGGCGCGCTGCGAAGCGGCAATGCGCCAGCACGTGTTGAACACGGTGCCCGCGTTGCAGGCCTTCCTGGAAAAAAAGGGCTGATGCTGTCCTGGCGGGCGCGAGGCGAGGGCGGCTGCCTGCGCTGACTGTGGCGCACGCTTGCGTCGTTGCTCGCAAGGTGTTGCGCCGATGCCCGCTGACCGAACAGGTTTTCTCATCACGCAGGCTTTCGGCTTATAGCCGGGAGTAATATGTCGCGTCGGCCGGCCTCTGGCCCCGGCAAGAACACGCCGATTCGCGCCGCGTCCTTCTCACCCGTATCGATAGCGGAATGTCATCCGCGCCTGTCCTGCGGTGTCTGCAAGCCCTGGCGCGTCCACGGCCATAAAAAGACATCGAGGAGACGGGTTTTGAACAAGCAAGAGTCGGGCGGCTGGTATTTCGGCTGGAACATCGTCGGCGCCGCCGCGGTACTCACCCTGCTGACGGTGGGGCTGCGCATGGGCATCGGGCCGTTTTTCCTGCCCATGGCCGACGGCCTGGGGTTTTCGCGCAGCCTGCTGTCGGGCATCGTTGCGGTGGGCATGCTCTGCTATGGCCTGGCCATGCCCCTGGCGGGCTACCTGGTCAGCGTGCGCGGTACGCGCTTCGTGCTCCTGACGGGCACAGCCATCGTCGTGGCCTCTGCGTTGTGGACGGTGTTCGCGCGCGGTCCCATCGAATTCCTGCTGTCCTTCGGCGTGGCGTTGTCCGTCGGCCTGGCCTTCACCAGCCCCGTGGCACTGACGCCCATCATCAGCCGCTGGTTCACGCGGCAGCGCGGCATGGCGCTGTTTTTCCTGTCTACCGGCTCCATGGCCGGCATTGCCTTGATGACGCCCACGCTGACCTTTGCGATTGCCGCCGTGGGTTGGCAGGAAACGCTGTTGGCCTTCGCCGTGCTGTTCGCCTTGTTGACCGTGCCGATGGCGCTGTTCGTCATGCGCGATGCAGCGCCCGAACACACCGACCTCTTGCCGCACCAGATTCCTGACGGCAAGGCATCGGCGCGCACCGCCTCGCCCACCAGCAAGGCCCCCGCGCCGAATGTGCGCGACGCCCTGCGCACGCTGCCGTTCTGGCAGGTGGCGCTGGGCCTGTTCGCCTGTGGCTACAGCATGAACCTGCTGGGTACGCACGGCATGCCCATGCTGATGGACCATGGCTTTGACGCCACCACCAGTTCGCTGGGCATCGGCCTGATCGGGCTGGTCGCCATCTTCAGCACGCTGGTGCTGGGCCGCATGTCCGACCAGGTCGAGCGGCGCAATATCCTGGCGGCGATCTATCTGGTGCGGGGATTGGGTTTCTTCGCGCTCGTGATGGTGGGCGCGCATTGGGAGCTGTACGCGGCGGCCACCATCGGCGGCATCGTGTGGGCGGGCAGCATCGCCTTGTCCTCGGCCATCCTGGCGGACGTCTATGGCATCCGCCTGGTCGGCGTGCTGTATGGCCTGACCTACCTGGGTCATCAGGTGGGCGGCATGATCAGCTCGTGGCTGGGGGGCTGGGCGTTCGACACCTTCCACACGCACTGGGTCGCTTTCGGATCCGCTGGCGTGTTGCTGCTGCTGGCGGCCGCCATCTCTTTGCGGTTGCCCGGACGCGGCCTTGCGCGCGCGCCGGCAACCGCCAGCCGCTGAAATCAGCGGTCTTTCAAGAGCGTGACCAGTTCCGGCACGTAGCGTTCGCCACCGCCTTGCGTCACGGCCTGGTCGAACGTGTGCTGCACGGCGGCGCCGATCTCGCGCACGGCGCCGGCTTCGGCCGCCATGGTGTTGTAGTAGGACAGGTCCTTTTGCGCGTTCGACATGAAAAAGCGCAGTGACGACGGATCCTGCTCCAACAGATAGGGCTTGATGCGTTCCAGCGCCACGCCGCCGCCGCCGCCCTTGCCCAGCACGTCGGCGAACACGGCCGGGTCGATATCCGAGCGCAGCGCGCACGCGGCGGCTTCGGACAGCAAGGCCACCACGCCCAAGGACACGTAGTTGTGCAGCAGCTTCATGCGATGGCCGGCGCCCACGGGGCCGGCATGCGTGATGTTTTCGGCAAAGCAGGCCAGGATGGGCTTGCACTCTTCGAACAGCGCCGCGTCGCCGCCGACCAGCAGGTTCAAGCGGCCTTCGGCGGCCTCCTTGGGCGTGCGCGTCATTGGCGCGTCCAGGAAGCGGCCGCCGGCATCCGTCACGGCCTCGGCAACCTTGACGGTCGACGACGGAATGGCGGTCGAGCAGTCGATGATGACCGTGCCCGCGCGCAAGCCTTCCAGCACGCCGCCTTCGGACAGCAGCACGGCTTCGACCTGCGGGCTGCCGGTAACGCAAAGGATGATGACGTCCGACTGAGCCGCCAGCGCGGCGCCGCTGGCCACGCTGGTCGCGCCAGCCGCTTTCAGCGCGTCCAGGGGCTGATTGCCCGGATGCTCAAGCACTGTCAGCGTGTGACCATGCTTGACCAGATTGCTTGCAATGCCGTGGCCCATGAGGCCAATACCAACCATGCCGACTTTCGCCATCTTCGACTGCTCCTGCCATGTATAGGAATGTTGTGGCGTAAATCTTACTCTTAGATCTCCCCGGGCATGAAGCCGCCGCGCGACCAAGTTGCGCCTGTGCTTGCAATCCAGGGCACCTGCTGTTTGCGTACGCTGCGCGTACAACTCTTGCCATCGGGTATGTCCGAGCAGATGGGGTTTGCGATACTTTCAGCCATCCAATATCGGATGCTCTTGATTTCACGCCATGACTGATTCCATACCCGAAGGCTTTGCGCCGTGGCGCCCCAGCAGTCCGTTCATGACGCATCTGGCGGACCTGGGCACGCTGTACCGGCGCGACGCCGACAGCGTGCTGGCGCTGCGTGTCAACGAAGCGCACACCAACATGCATGGCATGGCGCACGGCGGCCTGTTGGCCACGCTGGCGGACAGCGCGCTGGGGCACACCATCGCCGAACAGGCGCAGGTGTCGATCGTGACGGTGCAAATGTCGGTGGAATACCTGAACGCGGTGCAGCCCGGCGACTGGCTGCAAGCGCATGTGCAGATCGACAAGCAGGGCAAGCGCCTGATCTACGCCCACTGCCTGCTGCGCGCGGACGGACGCGTCATGCTCAAGGCGAACGCCGTGTTCGCCGTGCGCGCCGCGCCATCGCCCGTGTCGGACGGCTGACGGCCGGGCGCACGCACGGCGCATCACGCGCGGCTCACGCCCGCGCCCACGCTGCGAAACAGCTTTGAAAAGCCACGAACGCAGCGTTCGAAACTTTCAACTCCTCATGGAACGAGGGCGCGAACATAATTCTCCGAAAGCAGTTGAACAACGGAGACACTATGCTTCACAACGCCCTGCGCGGCATCAAAGTCGTGGACTTGTCGCGCATACTCGCCGGCCCCTGGTGCACGCAGAACCTGGCCGACCTGGGCGCCCAGGTCATCAAGATCGAACACCCTACGCGCGGCGACGATACGCGCGGCTGGGGCCCGCCTGACCTGCAATCCGAAGACGGCGGCGCGGCCATGTCCGCCTATTTCATGGCGTGCAACCGGGGCAAGCAGTCGGTCGCCATCGACTTCGCCTCGGAAGCGGGCGCCGACCGCGTGCGCGAGCTGGTGGCCGACGCCGACATCCTGGTCGAAAACTACAAGGCGGGCGGGCTGCGCAAGTATGGGCTGGACTACGACACCCTCGCTCGCATCAACCCGCGCCTGATCTATCTGTCCATCACCGGCTACGGCCAGTCCGGCCCCCTGGCCCAAAAGCCCGGCTACGACTACGTGTTCCAGGGCATGGGCGGGCTGATGAGCTACACCGGCCAGCCCGATGGCACGCCCGGCGCGGGTCCGTTGCGCACCGGAGTCGCGGTGGTGGACCTGATGACGGGCATGTACGCCACGTCCGCCGTGTTGGCAGCCCTGCGCCAGCGCGACCAGACCGGGCAGGGCATGCCATTGGATATCTGCCTGCTTGACGTCGCCGTGGCGCTCAACGCCAATCAGGGCGCCAACTACCTGGTGTCCGGCGTCGCGCCCAAGCGCAGCGGCAATGCCCATCCGAACTGCGCGCCCTACGAAGTGTTCGCGTGCGCTGACGGCCACCTGATCCTGGCGATCGGCAACGACGGTCAGTTCTCCCGCTTTTGCGAAGTGGCCGGCCATCCCGAATGGGCGCTGGACGCCCGCTACGCCACCAACAGCGCGCGCCTGGCGCACATGGACAGCCTGCGCGCGAGCGTCGCGCAAGTCTTGGCGGCCGCGCCGCGCCAGCACTGGACCGACGCGTTCGACCGTAGAGGCGTGCCGTGGGGGCCGATCCACACGCTGGACGAGGTCTTTGCCCACCCGCAGGTGCTGCATCGGCAATTGGTGCAGACCGCCGCGCATCCCGTGCTGGGCGAAATGCGGCTGGTGCGCAACCCGCTGTTGGCCGGCACGCCGGTTGACGCGCTGGGGGCGGCGCCGCCCTTGCTGGGAGAACACACCGACCAAGTGCTGGGCAGTCCGGCCACGATTTGAACCACCCCTGAGGAGACAACAATGAAACCGATCCACACGACGCTTGCAGTCCTGCTGGCCTGCCTGGCCACACCCGGCCTGGCCAACGCGGACTATCCCGACAAGCCCATCCGCCTGGTGGTGCCCTATGCCGTGGGCGGCACCACCGACATCATTGCCCGCGTGGTGGGCAACAAGCTGGGCGCGCAACTGGGCCAGTCGGTCATCATCGAAAACAAGCCGGGCGCGGGCGGCAGCATCGGTTCAGCCTACGCCGCCAAGCAGCCGGCCGATGGTTATACGCTGGTGATGGCCGTCGAAAGCTCGCACGCCGTCAACCCCAACGTCTACGCCAAGAGCGCCTACGATCCCGTCCGCGATTTCGCGCCGATCAGCAACCTGGCTGACGTGCCCAACGTGCTGGTGGTGAACCCCGGCATGCCCGCGGCCAGCCTGCCGGCCTTTCTGAAGCTGCTTAAGGCCGAGCCCGGCAAGTACGCGTTCGGCTCGTCGGGCAATGGCGGACTCAGCCATATGAATGGCGAACTGTTCATGAAGACGACCGGAACGCGCATGCTGCATGTGCCTTACAAGGGGCTGGGCCCCGCCTTGAACGACCTGGTCGCCGGCCAGGTGCAGGTGGTGTTCGACAACATCCCGTCGTCCTATCCGTTGATCCAGGCGCAGCGCATCCGCCCCTTGGCGGTCGCGGCCAGACAGCGGCTCAAGGTCCTGCCCGACGTGCCCACTTACGCCGAGGCGGGCCTGCCCGCCATGAACCACCCGTCGTGGTTCGGCCTGGCCGCGCCTGCGGGCACGCCGGCGGCCGTGCTGGACACCTTGAACGCAGCCGTGCGCCAGACATTGGCGGACCCGGCCACGGTCGAGGCCATCGAACGGCAGGGCGCCGTGCCCAGCCCGATGTCGCGCGAGGAATTCGGCGCCTTGATCGCAGAGTCCTACGGTCACTGGAAGACGGTGGTCGAGGACATCAAATTCGAGAAAATGCAGTGACAGGAGCGCATGTGAACATCACCAACCTGAGCTTTCCCCATGCCGCCGTGCAGATCGACGCGGCTGGCATCGCCACCCTAACCATGCAGGATGCCGGCGTGCTGAACATTCTTGGCACCCCCGTCATCGATGGCTTGCGCCAGGCGCTTGCGCACTTGCGCGACGACGACTCTGTGCGCGTGCTGGTGCTGCGCGGCTCGGGCGACCGCGCTTTCGTGGCCGGGGCGGACATCGCCGAAATGGCCGCGCTGAACGAAGCCAGCGCCCAGCGTTTCATCTCGAACCTGCGCGACCTGTGCAACGCGGTCCGGCATTTTCCCGTGCCGGTGATCGCCCGTATCCCCGGCTGGTGCCTGGGCGGCGGGCTGGAGTTCGCGCTGGCTTGCGACTTGCGGATCTGCTCGGACGAGGCGCAGTTCGGCATGCCCGAAGTCAAGGTCGGCATCCCGTCCGTGATCCATGCCGCGCTCATGCCTCGTCTGATCGGCGCCGCCAACAGCGCGTGGCTGCTGCTGACGGGCGAACTGATCGATGCGCGCCGCGCGCAGGATTGGGGCTTGGTCAATGCCGCCGTGCCGCCCGCGCAGCTGGATGACGCCGTGAACAAGCTGGCGCAAGGTTTCGCGGCGTTGGGCCCGGCCGCGCTGCGTCAACAAAAGACCTTGCTGCGCCGCTGGGAAACGATGTCGGTGGACGACGCCATCGAAGACAGCGTTGCGGAATTCGGCGCAGCCTTCAACACCGGCGAACCGCAGAAATTCATGAACGACTTCCTGGCCAGCAAGCGCCGCAAACAGGGGTGATCAGCTCTCGCCGCGCGTGGCGGCGACGGTCGGATCGTCCAGCAGGTATTCGGCAACCTGCTCCACGAAGGGCGACAGCGGCACGTCGGCCTGCGTCACCAGCGTCAGTTCGCGCAGCGCCCAGGGTTCGCTGATGGCTACCGCCGCAATGCGCTGATCGCGCAGCGCGGCGGCCGCCACGCTGCGCGGCACCAGCGACACGCCCACGCCGGCCTCGACCATCGACAGGACGGCGTCGAAGGTGTGCACATGGATGCGCACCTTGGGCGCCTTGCCCGCAAGCCTGGCCATGTCGCGCAAGAAAATATAGTTGCTGCTGGCGCGGCTCATGCACACGAAATCCAGATCCAGCACCGCCGGAAAGCGGATGGGCGAATGCTGCACCACCGGATGGTTCAGCGGCGCCGCGATGATGAGTTCGTCCATCGCATAGCGCACCGCCTGCACGCCAGCGGATTCGGCGTGGCCCGCGAAGATGCCGATGTCCGCTTCCTGCCCCGCGATAGCGGCTTCGATGGTGTTGCTGGAGCGCTCTTCCAGCAGGATGTTCACGTTCGGATTGGCCGACAGGAACCGGCTCAGGCTGGGAACGATGAATCCGTTCAACGAACTGCTGTTGGCGAACAGCTTGACGCTGCCTTTGAGCCCGCTGGCAAAGCCGCTGACTTCGCCATGCATGCGCTCCACGCCGGCCAGCAGCGAGCGCACGTGCTTGAGCACGAAAGCGCCTTCCGTCGTCAGCTCCATGCCGCGCGCCTCGCGCTTGAACAGCGGCACGCCCATCGCCAATTCCAGGTTCTTCAAGCGATAGCTGGCGCTGGACGCGGTCAGGTGCACCGTGTTGGCTCCGCCCGACAGGCTTTGGGCCTCGGCGATGGCCAGGAACAGGCGCAGGTCGGTGAGTTCGTAACGCATGCGAGTAGATCAGCGTGTGGGCGTGGGGCGCGTCATAGATAAGGCGTGGCCAACCAGATGATCTTGTTGCGCAGCCGCTTGGCGAAGGGCGCGCGGGCCAGCGTATCCAGCGTTTCAGGCTTGGCGTGCCCGATCAGCGTGTCGATTCGATTGCCGATCCAGCGCGCCACGGCGGGGTCGTAGATTTCGCTGTCCAGCTCGAAGTTCAGGCGCAGGCTGCGAGGATCCAGGTTGGACGAACCGACATAGGCCCAGGCGTCGTCCACCGTCATCAGCTTGGAATGGTCGAACGTGCCCAGCGCGCGCCACACATTGCAGCCCGTGCGCACCACCTGGTCCAGCTGCGCCGACATGGCGTAATCCACCAGCCGCAGATTGTTCTTGTCGGGAATGACGATGTCCACGCGGATGCCGCGCCGTGCGGCGGTGGCCAGCGCGCCGATCAGCGTCTGGTCCGGCAGGAAGTAGGGCGATTGGATGCGCACGTGATGCTGCGCTACCGCCAGCGCGCCCAGCAGCATGTTGTGCGAGCTGCCCAGCGCACGGTCGGGCCCCGAAGGCACGCAGCGCATCGGCACGTTGCCGCTGGCGGCAAGCGCGTGCGGATCGAACCACGGCCGCGCTGGCAGGGATTCGTGAGTGGTGAAATTCCAGTCGTGCGCGAACACCGACATCAGCTGCGTCACCACCGGCCCTTCGACCCGGAAGTGCGTGTCGCGGTTGACGGCCTTGCCCGCCAGCGCCGTGACAAACGCCGCCCGCACGTTCATGCCGCCCGTAAAACCGATGCGGCCATCGATCACCATCACCTTGCGGTGGCTGCGCAGATTGGCGTAGGGCATGCGCAGCACGCCCAGCGGATTGGTCATGAAGCGCGCCACCGGCACACCGCCGCGCGCCAGCATGCGCACGATCGGCGGACGTGAATATTTCGAGCCGATGGCGTCGATCAACACGCGCACCTGCACGCCGCGTGCCTGAGCCTCGATCAGCGCCTGCGCCATTTCGCGGCCGATGTCATCGTTGTCGAAAATATAGCTTTGCATCGCGATGGCGCTGCGCGCCTCGCGGATGGCCTGCATCATGGCCGGATAGGCTTCGTCGCCACCCGCCAGCGGTTGCACCGCATTACCGCCCAGCAGCTGAAATCTGCTGACACGGTCGCCCAGGATCTTGAGCGACGCAAACTGCGGCCCGGACACGGCCGCCACATCCACGGGCAGGGTGTCGACCTGCTCGGCATCGACCACCATCGCTTCGTCACGCTGCTGCGACACCCGCGTCTTGCGGATCCGGTTGATGCCGGCCACGAAATAGATAAGGGCCCCGAACAATGGAGAAAACAGCGCCATCCCGACCCAGCCGATCGCCGCCCGCACATCCTGCTTGGTCATCGCGGCATGCACCGCCGCGCCCGTGCCGGCCACGATGCTGACGGCGAACGCCAGATGAGGCCAGTAATCGATCAAAATTGCGTGTATGCGATCCATAGCGATGACGTGAAAACCAGCCTAGGGGAGTGAGCCAGCGGCAAGGATAGCAAGCGGCGCGCGGTTGCAATGAAGAAGTTTAGGGGGGCTTTTGACGCCTCGAAAAAATATGCTATAGTTCGGCCTCTTCGTTGTTGAGCTTCTTTTGAAAGCGCGGCGGCGAGGAAAAAGATAGGAAAAAACGCAAGTGAAAAAGCCACGCGAAAACGTAGCAACTTCCTTGCAACGCAGTACCAGAGGTGGCTGTAGCTCAGTTGGTAGAGTCCCGGATTGTGATTCCGGTTGTCGTGGGTTCGAGCCCCATCAGCCACCCCAAAGAATTCAAAGAAAAAGCCGCTTATAGCGGCTTTTTTCTTGCCTGTCGATTATGCGATGGTGACAGGCTCACGCCTCGAATAGCCTGCCTTCAGGCGGGGTTCATACTTCGACGTTCAACTCAGCAATTTCCTACGCTCGCAGCGTTGATCCATATGCGTGGATCCTGTCACTCCAAGAATCGCAGGCGCGAGAATGGGGACGGAAATCTTGTTGAAAAGCTTTGATTTGTCCGAGGCTATGTGGGGCTTAGTTGTTCGTTGGTTTGCGTGAAGTGAACCCAACTGCTTCGTTTTGACCCTAGGCCTGCTCGACCTTTTCAGCTACCCAAAATCAGCTGCTGATCCAACCGCCCTTGGCTGGGTTCGTGGAAAAAATCGCGTCGCAACCATTGATGACGCCAAGCCCGGTACGCGGCGCAGTCACACGACGAGCGGCATTTTCCATACGCGCTTCGATCCTTCGAAGATCTCGAGCATGCTCTGTAGGCGGCGTGCGACCCCTCTGCTTGATCCAAAAGCCCGGACCAGATTTAGCTTTTCTGCCGCCGCACGTTTTGAACTTCTGTTTGTGGCTTTTTGAAATATATTTTTTAAAATGGTAAAACCATCGCTGCAATTTTGCACCGAGGAAGGCTTAACTACCATGAAGCAACTGAATTTGAAGTCGGATCTGACCGTGGGCGATATCATCGGCCACGGAATTATCTGGATCCTCTTGAGTATCGTGACGCTGGGTTTGGCTCTTTTTGTGTTCCCGTATTACATGCAGCGATTCATCATCAGCCGGACTTCGGTGCTCGATGATTCGGGTCGCCGTGTAGGCCGTCTGGTATGCACCATCGACCTGGCCAGCATTATCGGGAACATCGTCCTGTGGGCGATCATCTCGATCGTCACTTTGGGCATCGGATATTTGATCTTCTTGTACAAGATCAACGCCCATTGCATGAATCACACCAAGGTAGTTGAGCTCAATATCTAACTAGCGAATCTTGCCAATTACCCCCCTCCGGGCGGTAATGAGATGATCAGCCCCATCCCCACGTAGCGGCAAGCCGCGTGGGGATTGTCTTTTCCGGGGGGATCTCTTGCGGAGCGCCTCGCCGCATCCACTCGCCGAAAGGCGACCGACTCGGCGGGAACGTTAAATCCCGCGCCGAGCGGTCGTCAGCCCCGTTACCGAGCAGTCGTCAACTGCTGCCCCGTCTTCATGTAGTACTTGGCGCGGGCAAGGCCTTCGTCCGCGTGAGGACGGCATTCCCAGTCTTTCAAGCCGCACCAGGCGGCTGTCGCGATGCGATAACGTCCTTCGCCCATGGGTTCACGCGTGATGCTGTAAGCCAGCGCGTAATAGTTTTTGTAGGGGCGTTCCGTTTCGATCAGGTTCGAGGTCTCAGCAACAACACGCCATTTCGAGTTGTTCGCCACGTAGTAAATCCCGCGTTCCCACATCAGCTTGCACTCGCTCGCGTTGTTGCAATACAGCGGCGTGTCCAGTGCGTTTTGCAGCTCAGGTGTCAGGTTGGCGCTGCGATTGACTGCGCATCCGGTGAGCAGGACGGCGAGAGAAAGAACAGCAAGGCGCGGAAGTGTCAAAGGAAACTCCTGATCTGATTTGGGGTTTGGATTGCGCGTCACACAACTGGCCATCTGACGCTGACAGTGGGGGGTAGTAGCCGAGAGGATGAGTCGCTTTACTCGACATAGATACCGACAAGCATTCTATAGAAAGATGTCTTTATAGGGACAGGCTGAAATGCAATAGCGAGTGCGGGCGGCTTGGGGGGCTTGGGCGATCTCGACATTAATTCCGCACGCGCGTGAACTTTTATCGTCCGCGACGCTTACAACAAGCGCTCGTCCACACCATTACGCAAGTCATACGGCGACCACAGAATTCGCCCAACGATGCGGACCTCGCAGCCGTCTTCCTTTTCCAGCGCGAAGGGGGCGTAAGCCGGATTCAGCGACTTGGCCAGCCATGCGCCTTCGCGTTCGCGCGCGATGCACTTTACGATCATCTTGCCGCCGTGGTTGATCGCGTACACGGTGCGGGGATCGATCTCTCGCGGGTCGGTGATGGGGTCTTCAAAGAAAAGCATCGGGCCGCCGTTGCGGATGACGGGTTCCATGCTGTCGCCTTGCGCGTAGACGATCTTCATGCGGTTGATGGGCAGCTTGAAGGATTCCAGGAACGAGCGGCGCAGCAGGATCTCGCCGATCTCGGTCTCGTGATAGTTCTCGATGCCCAGGCGGCCGGCGGCCAGACGCACATCCAGCTCGGGGATGGGCATGAACGCTTGATCGTTCGCGGAATAGCCCGCGTTGGCGACGTGGCCAACGTTGGCCGCCGTGCTGATACGCAAGGCCTGCATCCGATCCGCTTGATGCGTGGTGAGGCCGTCGGGATCCCAGGGGGCGGCAGGCACGGGCGCCATCGGGAATTCGTCGGCCACGGCATCGATGTTCATGATGGCGCCGCGCTTGGCGGCAGGGCTCTTGGATGACGTCGCAGCGCCTTTGGCCTTCACGCCCATCTGACCCAACGCCAACAGCAACGCGCCTTCCAGGCGTTTGAGCTGGTCGTCGCCCAGGCCTTTGAGCAGCGCCAGGGGGACCGACGGAAAGGGCCAGGTCGAACCCGAGGCGGGCGCAGCGGAAAGTGGCGGGGCGGAGGTCAGGGAAGCGGCCTTTTGGGCTTCGGCCGCCAGGCGAGGGCTGATCGCGGCCAGTGTGCAGCCAAAGCCTTCGGCATAAGCCATCGCGGCTTCGATCCCAATGGGACGGCGGCCGGTGATGTGCTGATAAATCATCGCCTGGCCGCCCTTGACGTGGTGGTCGCGAGCAAATGCCGCGCGGTTCACGCCTTCAAAGCGTGCGCGCAGGGCGGCGGCTTCCTCTTCGATAGTCCACATTTTCATATAGCAATGCTATGCAAATAAAACTATAGCATGGCTTGCCAATAAGCTGTAGCGTCGCTATAGTTTTGGTGATGAATCTACACGATTATTTCAAGCAGGAGGGGGCGCTGACCGCTGCGGCAGTCGCGCGGCGCGTGGGAGTCTCACCCGCACTGATCTATCAATGGCGCACAGGACGCCGGCCGGTGCCGGTCAAGCACTGCGCGTTGATCGAACGGGCCACCAATGGTCAAGTGACCCGGCGCGATCTCCGCCCCATCGACTGCTCTCGAATCTGGCCCGAGTTGGCCGAAGGGAGACCGGCGCAATGAATTACTACCCCCATCACATCGGCGATTTCAATAGCGCGACGCGGCATCTGACGCGAATCGAGCGCAGCGTCTATCGCGACCTGATCGAACTCTATTACGACACCGAAGCCCCGCTGACGCGGGATATCGAAAAGCTCTGCCGTTTACTGATCGCGCGTTCCGACGACGAGCAAGCCGCTGTCGCGCAGGTGCTGCAAGAGTTCTTCGCGGAATCCGAGCAGGGCTGGCGGCACGCGCGCTGCGACGCCGAGATCGCGCGTTATCACGGCAACAAAGAAGCCAAGTCCGCCGCCGGCAAGGCCAGCGCGGCAAAGCGGGCCCGGCGCGTTTCGCAAGAGGCGTCCGGCGACGCGGCGCAACAGCCGTTGAACACCTGCGCAACCAACCAGGAACCAAAACCAGAACCAGAACCAGAGGGCAACCTACCCGGCGCGGTGGAGCCCGGTAGCCGGCGCAGAGCGGGTGTTGACGTCATCGACATGCCGTTGCCGGCCTGGCTGGATCGCGCCGATTGGGTCAGCTGGGTGGCGGATCGCAAGGCGCGCAAGAAGCCGATCACGCAAGAGGGCGCACGACGGCAGTTGCAGCAATTGGCCGGCTATCACGCCGAGGGTATCGCGGCGCGCGATGTCATTGCGCACAGCATCGCCAGCGGCTATCTGGGGTTGTTCCCGCCGCGCCACGTAACGCGTCATGAACCGCG
The DNA here is from genome assembly GCF_001571245.1 of Achromobacter piechaudii NBRC 102461. Classification (GTDB taxonomy): domain Bacteria; phylum Pseudomonadota; class Gammaproteobacteria; order Burkholderiales; family Burkholderiaceae_B; genus Achromobacter; species Achromobacter piechaudii. Next base: position 336,562 of record NZ_BCTK01000013.1, read on the forward strand.
CACGGCCGGTGGTCAGCGCGCGCGTCAACGCGCGGACTGGTCCACCGAGTTGCGCAGCGTGCTGGCGGAAGGCCATGCGCGCAGCGAGATCGATATGGGGGTGATCGATGCCGCTGGTTGAATCATCTGTCGGTATGGGCGCATTGGTCGTCAACGAAATGCACCTCTTGTACGGCGCGAAGTTTGCGCAGCAATGGGAAGGTCTGACCCCGCGCGAATTGAAGGATTCCTGGAATCAGAAGCTGGCGGGACTGAGCGAGGCGCAGGTGCGGCGCGGGCTTACCGCTTGCCTCACGCGTGAATGGCCGCCGACCCTGCCGGAATTCCTGAAGCTGTGCTGCCCGTGGCTGATCGCCGAGCTTGCCTATCACGAAGCCGTGCGCGGCGTGTCGGCGCGGCGTCGGGGCGAGACGGGCGACTGGTCCCATCCAGCGGTGTATTGGGCGGCGGTGGGGGTCAGCACGGTCGATCTTCTTAATAGCAATTACGGTGCGCTCAAGGTCCGTTGGGAACGGACCTTGACCGAAGAACTGGCCAAGGGCGCCTGGCCCGATATTCCGCCGCCACGCGCGGCGTTGCCCGCACCTGGCCAGACGCTGTCCACGCGGGCTCAAGCCGAGGAGGCATTGAAAAAAATGGGAGCAGGAAAGCTGCTGGCCGCTCGCAGCCGGTCGCATCGGGAATGGATTGAACGCTGGGAAGCCCGCATCGCGCAGGGCGGCCACCCGACCAAGGCGATTGCCGACATGTTGGCAGTGGCCAAGCAAGCCGCCCGGAAGGAGGCCGCATGATGACGCCAATCGCAAACGATGCACGCTCGCAAGAGGGCATGCGCGCGGGCAAGGCGCGCAAGCCCATCAGAACCTCGTCGGCTACGCAGGCGGGCCTGCCGCGTTGGGTGGACGATGAAATCCACAACTGGGCGCGGTCGCAATGGGAGGGCGATTGGCCGGGGCCGCGCCGCATGCTTCACGAAGCGCCGCACGCATGCGAGTTTCCGCCGCTGCCCGGCCACGATGACGACGACGAGCCGTTGCGGATTCCGGTCAATCACGAACGCGCGCGCCGCGTGCACGCCTTGTACGAAGCGCTGCCGCTTGTGGAGAGGCGCGTGGTGCAGGCCGAATACACGCGGCGCGCCGACTACGCCGACCTGTCCGCGTCCGCGCGCCAGGACCAGGCGTGCCGCGTCATCGGCATCGCGTTGCCGTACTACAAGGTCGCGCTTGGCAGTTTCAAGCAACAGGTCTGGAGGATATTCAAATGAAGTATGCGCACGAAGTCATCGATCTGCTAGCGGCCTATCCGGGCCGTGAATTCAGGATGGCCGAGATCCTGCGTCACGTCAGCCGGGGCATACCGCTTGCGCCCGCCTCGCAAGAGGCGATGCGGCGTGGCGCGCGCCGCGTACTCGAACATCTGTTGGACGCGGGCCATGTGCAGCGCTGCGGGGGCAACACCAAATCGGCCACCTATGCGTGGTCGCGATTGGGACACGCGGTTCATAAAAATTCTGCTTCTTTGGGACCGGATTTGAGACAATAGCTGCGGGCCATTGCGCCCACACGATATGCAGCCCGCCAACCTTCAACGGTTCGCGGGCTTTGTTTTTTTCCGGCCCCGCATCGACCGATGTGCCGCTATCGACCATCGCTCGCGCTTGGTCGCGATTGGGACACGCGGTTCATAAAAACCCTGCATCTTTGGGACTGGATTTGAGACAATAGCTGCGGGCCATTGCGCCCACACGATACGCAGCCCGCCAACCTTCAACGGTTCGCGGGCTTTGTTTTTTCCGGAGCCCACATTGACCGACGTGACGCCTGACAACGCAATCCTTACGCTGCTTGCCTCCGCTGCAGGCGACGTGCCCGTCGTGCTTGCCGACCAAGCCCAGGCGTTGCCCGCCCCGCCGTACATCGCCATGGCCATAAGCTGGGTGCAGCCTGGCCCCGCCGAGGCCGGCAGCGTCGACGATGAGGGCAATCAGCCCGTACATGACCATCGCGACGCCAGCGTCGAACTGCGCAGCGTGGGCCTTGCCGCCTATCGCGCCTTGCACAACCTGGGATTGGCGCTGCGTCATCCCGCGTTCGAGGAACAGGCGGAAGCGCTGGGCCTGGCCGTGTTTCAGTCGGGCCGCATCGAACGCGTACCGCAGGAGGCCGCGGGTGCGGCGAGCGAGCTGCTGGGCGTGCTTGAACTGGGTATCCGCTACGCGCACACCTATACGGAATTTGTCGGCCTCATTGAAACGGTGACCGGCACGATCACGACAACAGGCGGGCTACAGCCCAGTCTGCAAACTTCCTTTTCCACGCAGATCGAGACGGCGCGCTAGCGTCCTCGGTCTTCATTCACGTAGTCCCCGCCGCCTTTGGGCGGTTTTTTTTTGGAGCCGCAAATGGCAAAAATCGACCGGATCGTCAATGTGGCGATCTCGCTGAATACCACGGCGATCAAGGAGCAGAATTTTTCTGACCTCCTGATCCTGGGCGCGCACGCGCTGGCCGTCAACCGCGTCATGGCGGTGACCGAGCCGGGCGAACTGCTGGACCTGGGCATGGCGCCGACCGACCCGCTCTACATCGCCGTGCGCGATGCCTTCAAACAGATTCCGACCGTGGCCCGTGTTTTCGTCGGTCGCCGCCAGGTGGACGCGTCGCGCATTTCCGTGACGCGCGCCTCTGTCGCCGACTACACCGCCACGCTGTCGTGGCGCGACGCCGATGGTGTCGTGCAGAAGGCCGACGTGAATGTCTCGGGCCTGCCCGACAGCACGCCGCAGACGCTGGCTACCGCCCTGGCCGCCGCCATCGCCGAAACCCAGGCCCCGGTGACGGCCGTCGCTACTGGCACGGACGTCAGCGTGACGGCCACCGTCACGGGCCAGGCCATTGCCATCGCCGTGTCGGGCAACCTGCAACTGGCCGCGCCGGTCAGCACCGAAACTCCGTCGGCCGCGCTCAATGCCTGCCTGCGCGAAAACGGCGACTGGTACGGCGTGTCGCTGGCCAGCCGCGTCGAAGCCGACGTACTGGACGCCGCCGAATGGGTGGAATCGAACGAACGGCTTTTCGGCGTGTCCAGCGCGCAGGCCGGCATCATCGATGCGGCGGTGTCCAACGACATCGCGTCGCGCTGCCAGCAAAAGCAATTCTTCCGCACGCACGTGTGGTTTCACGGCCAGGCCGCCAGCGAATCGCTGGATACGGCGGTTGCCGCCAACCGCTTCACGTTCTACCCGGGCGGCGAGACCTGGGCCAATACGCGGCTGTCGGGCGTGACCTATGACAGCCTCGCCGAAGGCGAAGCCCTGGCCGCGCATGCCAAGAACGCCAACACGTTCGAGCAGATGCGCAACTTTGCCGTCACGCAGAACGGCAAGGTCGCCGCGGGCGAATGGATCGACGTGATTCGTGGCCGCGACTGGCTGGCCGAGCAGGTCAAGATCAACGTGGCATCGCAGCTGATCAACGCCAACGGCAAGGTGCCTTATACCGACGCGGGCATCCAGGTCCTGGTCAACGGCATCCGCCAGGCGCTGCTGCTGGGTCAGAGCCGTGGCCTGGTTGCGCCCGATGAAATCGACGACGCGGGCCGCAAGATTCCCGGCTTCGTCATCAACGTGCCGCGCGCGGCCAGCGTGTCGTCCAACGACAAGGCCAACCGCATCTTGCGCGACCTGACCTTCAGCGCCCGCCTGGCTGGCGCCATCCATGTTGCCGAGATCAAGGGCAACCTCACCTACCAACAACTGTAATCGGGGCCTATCCATGTCAGTCAAAACCTATGCACCCAACCAGGTGAAGATCGTGATGGGCGCGCTGCCCATCTCCGGCCTGGCCGAAGACACCTTCGTCACCGTGACCGAAATCGGCGAAGGCATTGCGTCCGTCGTCGGCGTCGATGGCGAAGTGGCGCGCTCCATGTCGCGCGACTCGCGCCTGAAGATCACGTTGACCTTGATGCAGACCAGCGCGAGCAACGCCGCGTTGACCGCGCTGCACCAGGCCGATCGCGCCACCGACGGCAACGGCGCCGTGCCGATTTCGGTGACCGACCTGCGCGGCACGTCGCTGCACGCCTCGGATTCGGCCTGGATCGTCAAGATGCCGGACGCCGGCTATGGCGCCAAGGTCGGCAGCCGCGAATGGACCATCGAGACCGGTCCGGCCATCAACGTGATCGGAGGCAACACCTGATGAGCGCCGTCAAGCAAATCACGCTGGGCACGACGATCTTCCGCATTTCGCGCTTCGATCCCTTTCGCCAGCTCAAGTTGCTGGGCGATCTGCAAAAGGAAGTGCTGCCGGCCGCAGGCTCGATACTGGCCTCGGTGTTGGGGGGCGACGGCGGCGGCCAAGCCCGCGACGAAGCGGCGATGATGTCCGCCTTTCGCGATCTGTCGGCCAAGCTGGGCGGCGATGCGCTGGCCAACTGGGCCGAACGCCTGATCGACCCAGAACTGGTCAGCTTCGAGCTGGACGGGCGCGAGCCGCAGAAGCTGACGTCCGCGCATCGCGGGCTGGCTTTTGCCGACTACGCCGAAATCCTGGAGCTGTTGTTCCACATTCTTGAGCACAACTTCGCCGGCCCTTTGGCGCGTTGGGCCGGCCGCTTTGGTCCGGCCCGCGCGAAGCTGGCGAGCCTGTCGGCCGCTTCGCCCCAGGCTTCGAACGAGAGTTGATCATCTGGCGGCCCATTCTGGCCCGCCATGTCAGCCTGCAAGCCGTCAAGCGCGGCGACGTCGACCTGCTGGACATCCTGAAGCTCAACGCGCTGATGGATGCCCAGCAGGCGGCGCAGGCCGCGGCAGATAACAAGGCGAGGTAACGATGATCGTTGTACGAGAGGTGGTGACGGTGCTGCGCCACCAGTGGGATGCGTCCGGGCTGGACGCCCACCGGCAAGCGTTCCAGGACATGCTGCAAGAGATGGTCCGCACCAGCGTGCAGGCCATCGGCGCGATGGGTCAGGCGTTTGCCAACATCCTGGCCGGCGTCACCGCCCCGCCGCAGGCGGCCGCTGCACGCACGCCGCCGCGACCGCAAGGCGTGGCGGCGGCGCGCCAGCATGCGGTCGTGTTGGGCGGTCTACGCGGCGCGATCAAGCTGACGTTGGGGGCCGAGCCGCTCAAACGCGTGCTCGCCGATATCGACGCATGGACGCAGACGCAAGGCCGTTTGCGGCAGGCGGCGGGCTCGGACGCGCAGGCCGCCACGGTGGACGGCGAGCTTGCGCGTGCGTCGCGCGTCAGCCGCACGCCGTATGCGGACAACGTCGATACGTATGCGCGGGCCACGCAGACCCTGCAAGACCATGGACGTGATCGCCAGGAGGCCGTGGGCGTTGCCGAAGCCGTTGCGTTGAGCATGACCTTGTCGCGCACGCCCGCCAAAGAGCGGGACGGTGTGGTGACGTCGCTGCTGACCATGGTTGAGCAAGGCAAGCTGGGCATGGCGCAATTCAATGCCATGCCGCAACGCATGCAGGAAGCGCTGGCGACGGGCCTGAACCTTGACCGAGGAGAGTTGCGCGAGCAAGTTCAAAACGGCCAGCTGACGACCGAGCGCGCACTGCCCGCTTTGCAATCGCAGTTGCCCGCGATGCGCGCGCAGGCCCAGGAGGAACCGGCGTCCATCGCGGCCGCGATGACGGTGTTCAACGACGCCTTGCAGCGCTACGTCGGTCAGGCCTTGCCTTTGGGCCAGACCGCGCTCAAGGCCGTGACGGGGACCATCCTGTACCTGGCCGACAACATCGATTCCATCGTCAAGCTGCTTGCGCTGGCCGGCGCAAGCCTGGGGATGGTGGCGCTGGGCAACAGCTTGCGCCAGGCCACGCAGTTCTCGCGCGACCTCATCCGGTCCCTGGTGGTGGCGACACGCGTGGCGCGGGGGCTGGATTCGGCCATGGCGCTGCGTCGCGGCCCGGGGGGCGCGATGCAGATGCTGTCGGTCTGGACGCGAACGCTGCGGCCGATGCTGCGCATGGCGGCGCTGCTGGCCACGATCTTCGTGATCGGACAGGACATCGCCACCTGGATGGCAGGCGGCGATTCCGTGCTGGGTGGTTGGATCGGAGGCGTGGAGGAATGGCAGGACGAGCTCGATGCCGTGTCTTCGGTGCTGATTTACGTGAAGGACCTGTTGGGCGGCGCGGGGCAGGCGCTGGGGCCCTGGGTCCAGCGCTTTGCGACACTGGCCGTGTTGGGCTATGGCCTCTGGCAGGTCCTCTCGCCGGTCGGCAAGCTGATTCTGTTCCTGGCCCGAACCGTCGTGCCCATGTTGTGGAACGCGTTCGCCATGACGCCGATAGGCCGGATCATTTCCTTGATTGGCCTGGCCGCGACGGCGCTTTGGCAGATCTGGGAAAACTGGGACGCGATCAAGGCGTACATGTCGGCAAGCTGGGACGCGCTGATGGAGATGGCCGACGCCTCGTTCCTGGGCCCGGTCCTGGACTACATCCGAGCCATCTGGGCGTTCTGGACCGAGCTGGTCGCAGGCGTCGTGTCCGCCTTCACGGGCGACTGGGACGGCGCGATCGAGCATTGGGCCGGGGCGTTCGGCAATCTTTGGACGTTCTTCTCGGGCATGGGCGCCCGGATGATCGCCACGATCAAGGAGATCGGCGCCGCCATCCAGACCTGGGTGCTGGACAAGGTGCAGCGGGCCAAGGACTGGTTCAAAAGCCTGCTGCCCGGTGGTTCCGACGCCGAGGACGACGCGCAGGCCTCAGACGTCGATGCCAAGCCTCAGAGCCTGGGGTGGGAGTCAATGTCGCCGGAGTTGCTGGCGGTATTACGAGGCGGCAAGGTTCCTGTTCCGCCGCCCGCCGTCCTGTTCGGCCCCGCGCTGAACGCCGGCCGTGGGCCCTTCACGTACCAGAACCGCAACGAGATCACCGTCAACGCGCCGGGCGGAGAACCCCAGGCCGTGCGCGCGGCCGTGGCGCAAGGCGTGGACCTGGGCTTGCAGCGCAATCTGAACAGCCTGCAACACAGCTTCGACATTTCACCTGCCGTCGAGGCACCAAGCTAGGAGCATCCATGAACTTTGTTTCCCTGATCTTCGGGTGGAACGGCGGCAGCAGCATCGGCACCTTGCCGCTGGACGCGGTGGTCAGCGAGAGCACCGCGCTCAACAGCCGGGCCACGTCCTACGCCGTGGAAGACGGCCCGCCCGTGACCGACCACGTCGTCCAGGAGTCCGAACAGCTGACGCTGGACGGCTGGGTGACGGCGGCCGACGTCACCTTGCTGGGCGGCGGCCGGGGCTTGGGCCGGGGCTTGGGCCTGGGCGCGGGGCGTTCGAAGCTGGTGGGCGCCAAGGACGCGCTGCGCAAGATCCACGCGGACCGGCTGCCCATCACCATCACGACCGGCCTGGACGTGTATGTGGACTTCGTGATGGAACACTGTTCCATCGGACGCAGCAATGGCGGCGGCGACCGCTTTGAGATATCCGCCTCATTCCGGCGCATCCGCAAGGTGACGCTGCGGCAGGCGGATATTCCGCCCGAGAAAACATCCGGCACCGCAACAGGCAAGGCGGGCGCCACCAAGGCCAATGCTGGCAAGCAGAACGGCAACCCCGTCAGCCCGAAACAGCGCGACGACATCACGACAGGAACCCTTCCCGCATGATCCAGATCCCCATTCCCGACACCAACGACAGCGTGACCGAAGTGCAGCTGGACGGCATGGCTTTCTTTCTGCGCCTGTCCTGGAATAGCGAGGCGCAGCTGTGGGTGCTGTCGATCGAGAACGCCTACAACGAACTGATCGTGGCCGGCATTGCCTTGGTGCCGAATGCGCGCCTGTTGGCGGGCTACCGCCATCTGGCGGTGCCTGCCGGCGAGCTCGTCGCCTTGGCGCCGGACCGTCGCGACACCATCAGCCGCGCGGCCTTGCCCTCGGGCGAGGTCGCCTTGATCTACATCGATGCCGACGAGGCGCCAGATGGCCAGGTTTGACCGCGTATACCGGCTGCTGGTGGGCAAGCGCAGCAGCGACAAGGGGCTGGAGATCGTGCCGCCCATCCGGATGACCTTCGACATCGCCAAGACCGCTGCGGAGGAACCGAACGACGCCAAGATCGCCCTGTACAACTTGTCCGAACAGAGCCGCCGCTCGCTCGAAGAGCCCGGCCTGCGCTGCGTGCTGTACGCGGGCTATGCCGAAGAGGGCGGGCCCTTGTTGATGGCCTCGGGCAGCATCGTGCATGCCTACACGCGCTTCGAGCAGCCGGACCTGATCACCGAATTGATTGTCAAGGACGGCTATATCGAGGTGCGCGACACCGCCGTGTCGATCGGCCTGGGACCGGGCGCGCGAGCCAGCGACATCATCAGCGCCATCGCCGCGCAGATGGGCCTGCCGCTGGTGATGGCTGACGATGTGCCGGACCGGCGCTGGCAACAGGGCTTCTCGTTCTACGGCGCGGCGCGCACGGCGCTGCACAAGGTCACGCAGGGGACCGGGCTGGAATGGTCGATCCAGAATCAGCAGTTGCAGGTGGTGCAGCGGCTGGGCACCACGCGGCGGCAAGCCGTGGTGCTGGCGATGGACAGCGGCTTGCTGGGCAGCCCCGAACGCACGCGCGAGGCCGCCACCGAGAAATCGAAAGCGACCGGTGGCGCAGCGGGCAAGGCTGGCGCACGCGCGCCGGCGACGGCCGCCAAAGCGGCCAGCGGACAGCAGCAGCGCGACGGCTGGAAGGTGAAGTCGCTGCTGCTGCCCACGATCAGCCCGGGCGACCTGGTCAAGCTGGAAAGCCGGTCGGTCCAGGCGTTTCAGCGCGTGGAAACGTTGCGGCACACCGGCGATAGCGAGGGCGGGGATTGGCAGACCGAACTGAATCTGGTTGACCCCCACCCGCCCGCACAGAAAAAGGAATAGCCATGAACAATGCGGTAACGCTTATCCGCCGCCTGATCGCGACGGAGCTGGCGGACGTCTACACGACGCTGCCCGGTGAAGTCGTGGCCTATGACGGCACCTTCGTGACGGCTCGCCCCGCGCTGGCCAAGCGGCTGGCCAACGGCGAGGTCCTGCCGCCGCCCCAGGTGGTGCGGGTGCCGGTGTGTTGGCCGGTCGGCGACGTGGGCGGTGCGCAGGCGCTGATCTCGGTGCCGCTTGCGCCGGGCGACGCGATCAAGCTGTCCTTCTCGGCGCGTGCGCTTGAGAACTGGCTGGCGGGCGACAACGGCCCGCCCGATGACCCGCGGCAATTCGATCTGTCCGACGCCTTCGCCTCGCCGCTCTTGCGGCCGGGCACGATGGCGGCCGATACGCAGAACGTCAGCATCCAGTACGGCCCCGGCACGATCAAGCTGTCGCCCACGGGTGACCTGAGCTTTCAGGTCAAGACGTGGACGGTGCAAGCCGAGCAGACCACGCTGAACACGCCGGTGACGATCAACGGACCGCTGACCTACACGCAGGGCATGGCGGGCGAGGGCGGCCAGGGCGGCGCGTCGATGCGCGTGCGCGGCGGGGTCGCCTACGAAGGCGGCGCCGTCACGCACAACGGCAAGAACATCGGCGATACGCATCGCCACGCCTACGCAGGCGGCACCACGGAGGATCCCATCTGATGGCCCTGGACCTTGCTTTGACCGCCGACCACGATCTGGACCTGGATCTGTTGGGCCGTGCCTCGCTGGTGGATGGCGCTGAACGTATCGCCCAGCAGATCAAGATCACTTTGCTGGCTTTTCTGGGCGAATGGTTTCTGGACACCACGTTCGGCGTTCCGTACTTCGATAGCGTCCTGGTGAAGTCGCCCGATCGCTCGGGCATCGAAGCGATCTTCCGCGCGCGCATTCGCGACGTGCCGGGTGTGCTTCAGGTTCGAGCACTGCAATTGCAGATCGAACGCCAGTTGCGCGTGTTGCGCGTGACGATCGACGTCGACACCACTGCCGGACGGCTCGAACGCGTCGTCCTGCTGCATACGTCTTAACCCCTTACTTGCTTGAGGTATCTATGGCCTACGGTGTCACACCGGATGGGTTCGACCGACCGCGCCTGCCTGAAATCCGCCAGGAGATCGTGGCCGACCTGCGCGCGCGGATGTTGGCCGCCGGATTCAATGGGGTGGTGGAAACCCGCCCGGACAGCATTACCGGCCTGCTGATCGACACCTTCGCCGAGCGCGAAGCGGCGTTGTGGGAGCAGGCCGAGGGCGTGTACTACGCGATGTACCCGGGGTCTGCGACCGGTGTGTCGCTGGACCGCGCCGTCTCGTTCACGGGGGTATCGCGCTATCGCGACGAACCGTCGCGCGCCTACGTGGTGCTTTACGGCGCGCCGGGTACGGTCGTGCCGGCGGGCGCGCAACTGCGGCATCGCGTGAGCCAGAACGTGTGGGCGCTGGACAGCGCCACGCCCATTCTGGCCGGCGCGGCCGCCGATGTGATCTTGCAGCCCGCCGTGTTGGCATCGACGACTTACTCGGTGTCGATTGACGGCGTGGCCTATTCCTACGCCACCGGCGCGACCACCAACCTGCCGCAGATTCTTGCGGGGCTGGTGGCCGCATTGGCCGCGAGCGGCTTGCAGGTCTCCAGCGACGGCGCCGCCGTGCGTATCCGCACCGATGGCCGGCAGGCGGCAGCCTTTGCATGGACCGCCAACCTGGCGTTGATCCGCCTGGGATCGCCCGCGCTGGCAAGAACGCTGGATGCGTCCGACGAGGGCGCGGCCATCGGCGACCTGAACGGCATCATCACGCAGGTCGATGGCTGGGCGGCGGTCGACAACCTGCAAGCGGGCGTGGCCGGCCGCCTGGCAGAGAATGCGGCCGAGTTGCGCGCGCGCTATTCGACGGGGCTGTTCCGGCTTGGCGCGGCCACGCTGCCCAGCATCGGGCCCAACGTGCGCGACCGCGTCGCGGGCGTGCGCACCGTAAAGGTCTTCATGAACAACACCGACGCGCCCGACGCGCTGGGCCGTCCGCCGCACAGCGTGCACGTGGTGGCCGACGGCGGCCTGGACGATGAGGTGGCCGACGCCATCTTCCACGTCGTGGCAGCGGGCATCGACACCCACGGCCAGCGCCGGGTGGTGGTCAAGGACGCGGAAGGAGCGGACCAGCTGATCCGTTTCGACCGGCCCGAACGTGTGTATCTGTGGGTGCGCTGCGCGACCACTTTGCTGCCGCCGTCCGAGCAGGCCTTTCCTCCCGATGGCTTTGATCGCATCGCGCAGAGCTTGGCTTCGGTGGGCGAGGGCTATGGCATCGGCGAGGACGTCATCCTGCAACGGCTCTACGGCGCGATCTTCCGCACGCCGGGCCTGGCCTCGGTCGACCTGAAGCTGGCCTACTCGGCCAACCCCGCCTTTACGCCCACGGCCGCCGACTTTCGCGCGGCCAACGTGGCGATCCAGGATTTCCAGGTCGCGGCGTTCGATCTGTCACGCATCGAGGTGACGTGATGGATCTGAACCAGGATCACGGACAGGTGGCGTGGAGCCATTGGCTGGGTCAGTTCCAGGCCAAGCCCCGATTGCAGGCGCTGGTCAAGGCGCTGCTCAAGCCGGCGGAAGGATTGCAGGGGGCTTTGCGCGCCCTGTACGAAGACCGCTGGCTGGAGACGGCGGTGGGCAGGCAGCTGGATGGTATCGGCGAGATCGTCGGCTTGCCTCGCGTCATCGATGAAGCGATCTACGTCCGGTTCTTCGGCTTTCAGACGCAGCAGAACGTGGGCGGATTCAGCCAGGCGCGCTTGCGCCGCGCGAACGAGCGGCCGGTTGCAGGTTCGACGACCTTGCTCGACGCCGAATACCGCAAGCTGCTGTATTGGAAGATCGCCTTGAACAACGGGCATGGCACGACGCCCGAGATCGCCAGTTCGCTCAAACCGATTTTCGATGTGCGCCGCGTCGTCGTGCAGAACGCCGGCAACGCAAAAATCCGGATCTGGGTCAGCCGCATTCCCGGCCCCAATGATCCGCTCATGGCCAACCCCTACAAGTGGGTGCCCCAAGCCGCCGGCATCGGCGTGCAACTCATCACCGGCTCGACCGAAAAGCCTTTCGGCTTTCGCGGGCAAGGTTTCTTTGGCTTTGGCGTCGGCGTGCTGGCGCGAGGGATTTACTGATGGCAGACCCCACATTTTTCGACCTTTTCAAATCGACCTGGGCGCAGAACGGCCTGACCGAAGACATCACCGACCTGCAATACAAGACGGGTTGGTCATTCATCGGATCCGTGCCGCCTTCCGTTGAACAGTTCAACAAGGTGCAGCAGACCACCGACGAACGGCTGGCCTGGCTGTACAAGCAGCTGGACGGGCTGGCGTCCGTGACCGGCCGGCCGCTGGCCGCGACGAGTTCCGACGCGTTGAGCTATGCGCAGCAGAATTTGAACGCCACGAATCTGAAGACCGGCACGGTGCCGGTCGCGCGCCTGTCCGGCACGGCCACGTCGCTGACCTCGGGCGCGGCGCAAAAGCTGGCCACTGCGCGCTTGATTACCGCCACGGGCGATGTGACGGGTGTTGGATCGTTCGACGGATCAGCCGACCTCTCGTTGGGATTGACGCTGGGCGCAAGCGGCGTGACGGCCGGCAGCTATGGCAATGCGAATGCGGTGCCGACGTTTACGGTGGACGCCAAGGGGCGTGTGACGGCGGCGGGTAATGTCGCCGTTGGCAATGCAGCTACCGCCACCAAGCTCGCCACCGCGCGCACCATTGCCGCCACGGGCGACGCGACGGGTAGCGGGACTTTCGATGGATCGGCCAACCTCTCGTTGGGATTGACGCTGGGCGCAAGCGGTGTCACGGCCGGCAGCTATGGCAATGCCAATGCGGTGCCGACGTTGACGGTGGATGCCAAGGGGCGCGTGTCGGCCGCGGGCGAAGTTGCGCTGGGCAACGCCAGCACGGCGACCAAGCTGGCCTCGACGCGTTTGTTCTCTGTCACTGGCGGCGCGACCGCTGGCGGCGTGAGCTTTGATGGGTCGGGGAATGTGGCGCTTAATGTGACTGCACTGGATGTGTCCAAGGCAAATGCTGGAACGCTGCCGGTCGCGCGAGGTGGCACGGGTGCAGGGGCGCTCACGGCGGGTGCGTATGTGGTGGGCGCTGGCACTGGCGCTCTGGCCACCCGCTCACCGGCGCAAGTCCTGGATGATATCCAAGCCCTTCCCAAAGCGGGCGGCAGTGTCAGCGGCCCGATCCTGCTGGCAACTGGCGCAGCGGTGGGCGCTCAATACGGTCTCAATAGTGCATCCGGGCAAACTGCCCACGTCGTACTGCCAGACGGCGGTGGCTTCTCGACGCACACGGGCACCATCACCGGCGCGATGAAGATCACCTTGCCTCCGGCCGCTATCGGTGCAAACACGATGATCCGTCTGCGGGTAGATATTTTCGAGTATCTGACCGATGTGCCGCCCGTGACCATCCTGATTCATGGTTATGTTCAGACCAGCAAAGCGTGGGGGCGGCAGGGCGCAACGATCCTCGCCGGTGGTGTCGGATCTGACCTGGCCGTCCGCTTTGGGTCAGATGCGAGTGGCACCCCTTGCATTTGGCTGGGCGAGTTGAACAAAGCCTGGTCGTACCCGTCCGTGACGGTTTCGGAGGTGATGGCGAAGTACAACACCACCGGGGCGACCGTTGCCGCCTGGGGGACGGGATGGAAGGTTGAGCCGGTTACGGCATTTGAAACCGTTGCCCAGATCGCCGCAGTGAGCAATCTGGCATTCGCCCGTTCCGATATCCCTCGTGTTGCCGGTTTGCAGGCGGAGCTGGACACCCGCGTACCAGTTGTGTCCTTGAACAACTTGCCAACGACCAACATCGGACCCATCCTCGTCGCCGAAATGGCGGAGGTCTGGATTTGGGCTTCCACAAGCTATTTCACGGGATACCGTTCGCCACTTTGCGGTCGGCCCTTGGACGGCCACACCGTCACGCCTTTGCCCAGCGAAGTGGACGCCGTGGGTGGCGTACTTCAGAAATCGGCCTACGCCGCGCTTTGGGGTTACGCGCAGGAAAACGGCTTGGTGCTCACGCAGGCCAATTGGGAAGCGCGCCGGGGGGGGCATTACTTCGTCAACGTCGATGCGAACACTTTTCGCGTCCCTGATCTGCGCGATATGTTCCGCCGGTTTACGGGCACTGACGCTGACACTGCAAATGC
>NZ_BCTK01000014.1 GCF_001571245.1 Achromobacter piechaudii NBRC 102461
TTCGGATCACTAAGCAGCACACAACCAGCGAGGGCGCCTCGTCGCCTTCGCCTCTCGTTCTTTAGGAAACGCCATGAAAAACCAAAAGATCCGTATCCGCTTGAAAGCTTTCGATTACAAGCTGATCGATCAATCGGCCGCTGAAATCGTCGACACCGCCAAGCGTACCGGCGCCGTTGTCCGCGGCCCGGTGCCGCTGCCCACGCGTATCCGTCGCTACGACGTTCTGCGTTCGCCGCACGTCAACAAGACGTCGCGCGACCAGTTCGAAATCCGTACCCATCAGCGCCTGATGGACATCGTTGATCCCACCGACAAGACCGTTGACGCTCTGATGCGTCTGGACCTGCCGGCCGGCGTCGACGTCGAAATCGCGCTGCAGTAAGGCGAACCGAGCCTGCTACCTTCGCCGGTAGGCTCGTAAAAAATGGCCGTATTCCCCCGGGAGTGCGGCCATTTTGTTTTTGGTTTGTTCTTGGGTTGGCGCGGTCACAAAAAAGTGTGGCAAATGTGCCCGCCCTTACTGGCCCCAAGCCAGCTAAGTGCTTGTGTTGCCTGAAAAAATCATGCTAATATGCCAAGCTTGCCATTTTGTGGCAAGTCTAACTATGGGCGGATTGCATGAATTGCCGTTCTTTGCTGCAAGGCAAAGCGGACGTTGATGCGACACCAACCAGGTTGAACATAGTCGTAGGGCAAAGGCCGTTACCTTTTGCCTGATTAGCCCCGACCAATCGCAGTCGGGAATGGAGAAAACGATGTCGAATTCGACACCCACGCCCGCCGCTCACCGGCTGGGGCTGGTGGGTCGCAAGGTCGGCATGACCCGCATTTTTACCGAGGAAGGTGAATCCATCCCGGTAACCGTGCTGGACGTGTCTAACAACCGCGTGACCCAAGTTAAGTCGCTGGAAACCGACGGCTACGCCGCGATCCAAGTGGCTTATGGCACTCGTCGTGCCTCGCGTGTGGCTCAGCCGCAAACGGGCCACTACGCCAAAGCCGGCACTGAAGCCGGTAGCATCCTCAAAGAATTCCGCCTGGATCCCGCTCGCGCTGCTGAATTTGCAGCCGGTTCCGTGATCGCCGTGGAATCCGTGTTCGAAGCCGGCCAACAGGTCGACGTGACGGGCACGACCATTGGTAAAGGCTTCGCCGGTACCATCAAGCGTCACCACTTCGGTTCGCAACGCGCGTCGCACGGTAACTCCCGTTCGCACCGCGTCCCGGGCTCGATTGGTCAAGCACAAGATCCGGGCCGTATTTTCCCGGGTAAGCGCATGGCTGGTCACTTGGGTGATGTCACCCGCACCGTTCAAAACCTCGACGTCGTTCGCGTTGACGTTGAGCGCGGCCTGCTGCTGGTCAAGGGCGCTGTCCCCGGCCACGCTGGCGCCGACATCGTCGTGCGCCCGGCCATCAAGGCCCCGGCCAAGAAGGGAGCGTAAGTAAATGGATCTCAAGCTCCTGAACGACCAAGGTCAGGCCGCTGCTACGTTCAGCGCGCCCGATACGATCTTCGGCCGTGACTTCAACGAAGCGCTGATTCATCAGATCGTGGTGGCTTTCCAAGCCAATGCCCGTGCCGGCAACCGCGCTCAGAAGGATCGTGCCGAAGTTAAGCACTCGACCAAGAAGCCCTGGCGCCAGAAGGGTACCGGCCGCGCACGCGCTGGTATGACTTCGTCGCCGCTGTGGCGTGGCGGTGGTCGGATTTTCCCGAACTCGCCCGAAGAGAACTTCAGCCAGAAGGTCAACAAGAAGATGTACCGCGCCGGGATCCGTTCGATCCTGTCGCAACTGGCTCGTGAAGACCGTATCGCCGTTGTCGAATCGTTTGATCTGGAATCGCCCAAGACCAAGGCTGCTGCTGCAAAGCTGAAGAGCCTGGGCCTGGACTCGGTCCTGATCATCACCGACAGCGTTGATGAGAATGTTTACCTCGCCACCCGCAACCTGCCGCACGTTGCTGTTGTCGAGCCCCGTTATGCCGATCCGTTGTCGCTGGTCCACTACAAGAAAGTGCTGATCACCAAGCCGGCCATCGCTCAACTCGAGGAGATGCTGGGATGAACGCTGAACGCTTGATGCAAGTCATTCTGGCTCCGATCGTGACCGAAAAGGCCACGTTCGTCGCTGAGAAGAATCAGCAAGTCGCTTTCCGTGTCGTGGCTGACGCTACCAAGCCGGAAATCAAGGCTGCCGTCGAACTGCTCTTCAAGGTGCAGGTCGAGTCCGTGCAGGTCCTCAACCGTAAGGGCAAAGTCAAGCGCTTTGGCCGATTCGTTGGCCGTCGCCGTAATGAGCGCAAGGCTTACGTGTCGCTCAAGGACGGCCAGGAAATCGACTTTGCGGAGGTGAAGTAAATGGCCCTCGTAAAAGTTAAGCCGACTTCGGCTGGCCGCCGTGGCATGGTGAAGGTTGTTAGCCCGAACCTGCACAAGGGTGAGCCCTACGCGCCGCTGCTGGAAAAGAAGACCCGTGGTTCTGGCCGTAACAACAACGGTCACATCACGATCCGTCACCGTGGTGGTGGTCACAAGCAACACTACCGTGTCGTCGACTTCCGTCGCGACAAGGACGGTATCCCGGCAAAGGTCGAGCGTCTGGAATATGACCCCAACCGTACGGCGCACATTGCTCTGCTGTGCTACGCCGACGGCGAACGTCGTTACATCATCGCTCCGCGTGGTCTGGAAGTGGGCGCTACCTTGCTGTCGGGCACCGATGCTCCGATCCGCGCTGGTAACACCCTGCCGATCCGCAACATCCCGGTGGGTACGACGATTCACTGCGTCGAAATGCTGCCTGGCAAGGGTGCTCAAATGGTCCGTTCGGCCGGCGCTTCCGCCGTCCTGCTGGCTCGCGAAGGCATCTACGCTCAGGTTCGTCTGCGCTCGGGTGAAGTTCGCCGTGTGCACATCGAATGCCGCGCCACCATTGGTGAAGTCGGTAACGAAGAACACAGCCTGCGCCAAATCGGCAAGGCCGGTGCAATGCGTTGGCGCGGTATCCGCCCGACGGTTCGTGGCGTTGCCATGAACCCGGTGGATCACCCGCACGGTGGCGGCGAAGGCCGTACCGGTGAAGCACGCGAGCCGGTCAGCCCGTGGGGCACCCCGGCGAAGGGTTTCAAGACCCGTCGCAACAAGCGGACGAACAATATGATCGTCCAACGGCGCAAGCGCAAGTAAGAGGCGAACACTATGTCACGTTCGATCAAGAAAGGCCCGTTTGTCGATGCTCACCTGATCAAAAAGGTGGACACGGCCGTCGCGGGCAAAGACAAGAAGCCGATCAAGACCTGGTCGCGTCGTTCCACGATCCTGCCCGAGTTCATCGGTCTGACGATCGCGGTCCACAACGGCAAGCAGCATGTCCCCGTGTACATCAACGAGAACATGGTCGGTCACAAGCTGGGCGAGTTCGCGCTGACCCGTACGTTCAAGGGTCACGCTGCGGACAAGAAGGCGAAGAGGTAAGCGATGGAAACTACTGCCATTATCCGTGGGGTGCACATCTCGGCACAGAAGACCCGCCTGGTTGCGGACATGATCCGTGGTCAGAAGGTCGGCCGTGCCCTGGAAATCCTCACCTTCTCGCCGAAGAAGGCGGCCGTCATCCTGAAGAAGGCTGTCGAGTCCGCCATCGCCAACGCCGAGCACAACGACGGCGCCGATATCGACGAACTGAAAGTCACCACGATTTTTGTGGACAAGGCTCAGTCGATGAAGCGCTTCTCCGCTCGCGCCAAGGGCCGCGGCAACCGTATCGAGAAGCAGACCTGCCATATCACGGTCAAGGTCGGAGCTTAAGGAGTCACGATGGGTCAGAAAATTCACCCCACTGGGTTCCGTCTCGCGGTCACCCGTAATTGGTCCTCGCGTTGGTTCGCCGACGACAAGGCCTTCGGCACGATGCTTGCCGAAGACATTCGCGTTCGCGAGTACCTGAAGAAGAAGCTCAAGAGCGCCTCCGTTGGTCGCGTGATCATCGAGCGTCCGGCCAAGAATGCCCGCATCACCGTCTACTCGGCTCGTCCGGGCGTGGTGATCGGCAAGCGCGGCGAAGACATCGAAAGCCTGAAGGCTGATCTGCAGCGTCTGATGGGCGTGCCCGTGCACGTCAACATCGAAGAAATCCGCAAGCCGGAAACCGATGCTCAACTGATCGCCGACTCGATCTCGCAACAGCTCGAGAAGCGCATCATGTTCCGTCGCGCAATGAAGCGCGCGATGCAAAACGCGATGCGTCTGGGTGCCCAAGGCATCAAGATCATGAGCTCGGGCCGTCTGAACGGTATCGAAATTGCTCGCACCGAGTGGTATCGCGAAGGCCGTGTGCCGCTGCACACCCTCAAGGCCAACATCGACTACGGCACCTCTGAAGCCCACACCACGTATGGCGTGATCGGCATCAAGGTCTGGGTCTACAAGGGCGACATGCTGGCTAACGGCGAATTGCCGCCGGAAACCGCTGCCCCGCGCGAAGAAGAACGTCGTCCGCGCCGCGCTCCGCGTGGTGATCGTCCGGACGGTGCTCGCACCGGTCGTCCGGGTGGTCGTGGTCGTGGTGGTCCCCGCAAGGCGGACGCTGCTCCGGCGCCTGAAGGAGAATAACCATGCTGCAACCCTCTCGCAGAAAGTATCGCAAAGAGCAGAAGGGCCGCAACACCGGTCTGGCGACGCGTGGTACCCACGTGTCGTTCGGCGAATTCGGTCTGAAGGCCACCGGCCGTGGCCGTCTGACCGCTCGCCAGATCGAAGCCGCTCGTCGTGCTATCAATCGTCACATCAAGCGTGGCGGCCGTATCTGGATTCGCATTTTCCCGGATAAGCCCATCTCGCAGAAGCCCGCCGAAGTCCGTATGGGTAACGGTAAGGGTAATCCTGAGTACTGGGTCGCTGAAATTCAGCCCGGCAAAGTGCTCTACGAAATGGAAGGTGTGAGCGAAGAGATCGCGCGTGAAGCTTTCCGCCTGGCCGCTGCCAAGCTGCCGATTTCGACCACGTTCGTCGCGCGTCATATCGGTGCTTAAGGAGTACTAACATGAAAGCTAGCGAACTCCGTTCGAAAGACGCCGCCGAGCTCGGCAAAGAGCTCGAAAGCCTGCTGAAGGCACAATTCGGTCTGCGTATGCAGAAGGCCACGCAGCAACTGGCCAACACCAGCCAGCTGCGCAACGTGCGTCGCGACATCGCGCGCGTTCGTACCTTGCTGACCGAGAAGGCAGGGAAATAAACATGAGCGAAACTCAAAACACCCAAGTGGCCAAGCGCCAGCGTACGCTGGTTGGCAAGGTCGTCAGCAACAAGATGGACAAGACTGTCGTTGTGCTCGTCGAGCGCCGCGTCAAGCACCCCATCTTCGGCAAGATCATCATGCGTTCCGCGAAGTACAAGGCGCACGATGAATCGAACCAATACAACGAAGGCGATACGGTTGAAATCGCTGAAGGCCGTCCCATCTCGCGCTCGAAGTCGTGGCGTGTGGTGCGTCTGGTTGAAGCCGCACGTATCATCTAAGTGATGCAGTCATCGGAACGGTTCGCCGTTCTGATATAAAACGGCAAGGGCTAAACCCCTTGCCGTTTTTTTTCGTCCTCGGAATCTATGTCGATGCGGTTCACGAACACCATGCGCAATGCCGTCACGGCTCAGGTCCTTGCGGCCGCGCTTTGCTTGTCGGGCGCGGCGCAAGCGCAGCCGGCCAAGCCCGAGGCCTCTGGCTCTGCTTCGGCCCCCGACGATTCCCGCATTGGAAAGAACGTGTTGAACGCAGGCCCCGAGCCTCGGGTAAAACCCAGTCCGGGATCTCGCGACCACGCCGCCATTTTTGGATCCGACGATGAGGACGAGCAGGCCTTGGCATCGCAGGAGCAGGCCCTGGAGGCGCAGCGCAACCAGTTCATGATGCTTGAACGCCTGTTGAACCAGAAGCCGTCGAGCGCAGGGCCTGCGCCACCCGCGATGATCCCGCTGAATACGGGCACCACGATGCGCCCTTTGCAACCGTCGCCGTCCGGCTCGCAGTTGGACCGTGGCAGCATCGATGACATGCAGCGGCGCGTAGACAGTCTTCGGCGCGACGCGGAGTCGCTGCGCCAAACGGGAAAATAGCCGCCGCAGGACCGCGCCGGCCGCGCGCTATCGTCCGGCCCGCGCGCGTTGAAACGCAGCGTATCAACTGTCGACGCCGACCAGGTAAACGACCCCCAGGATCCTGATATAAATCCTGTCAGCGCACGTCGCGCTGACAATTCTGACCTCGGGAGTTGCAACCATGATCTGGTCTGCGGGCAAGCTTGGCATTGCGGGTTTCATGGTGTGCGCGAGTGCGGCGTTTGCCGTACCAGCAAGCGCGCAAACCCTGGTGTTGAAGGACGGGGATATATCCCGCCCCGTCTATGACAGCGTGCTGGTGGTGGGGTCTGGCGGTCGGGTGAGCACCGGTCCGGAAGTGCGGGAATTGCGGCAAGCACTGGATCAGATCCGTGAGCAAGCGCGCACGGCGAACGATCTGAAAAACGAGAACCGGGCGCTGCAACGCAAAGTCGATGAGCAGGACAAGAAGCTTGCCGCGATCGAACGCAAGCAAAGCGATAGCAGCCGTAGCAGCGCCAGCAACAACAACAGCGCGAATGATCGGCAGTTCAGCGCCATGCAGCGGCAGATCGACCAGTTGAGCCGCGACCTGGATCGACTGCGCAGCAAGGTCAAGTAAGACCGGACGTTCCGGGCGCGGCGGGTTGAGCCCGAACGCGCCCGGATGCGAACGTCCCGACGCTAGCGCCTTCGCGCGAATTCGCGAAGCCGGCCCGCGATGCCCGTGGGGAAGTAATACACCGACACCACGAACAGGATCCCCAGCCATAGCAGCCAGCGATCAGGTTCGAACAGCAGCGCCAGCGGCGCCACGCCCGTGACCGCATCATGGATGACGTGCAGGCCGTCTTGCAGATAGCTTTGCGCGAACACGAAGAGGCTCGCGCCTACCACTGCCCCATACATCGTGCCCATGCCGCCTATCACCAGCATCAGCAGGATGTTCAGCATGATCTCGAACGACAGCGAGGTATCGGGGCCGTTATAGCGCAGCCACAATGCGTACAGCGCGCCGGCCAGCGTGGCGAACGCGGCGGCAAGCAGATTGGACAGGCTGCGGTACAACACCGTGCGGTAACCGATGGCCTCGGCGCGGAACGGGTTTTCGCGTATGGCCTGCAACACCCGGCCGAACGGTGAATTGACGATGCGCAGCAGCATCAGGAACAGCACGACGCACACGGCCGCAATCAGGTAATAGGTGATGATGCGACCGTCGATCGTCACACCAAATACGGGCTCGGACAAGGGCCGGAAGGCCGGGCGCAGCCATTGCGGCACCTTGAAGTTCAAGCCGTCTTCGCCGCCCGTCAACGTCGACAACTGCGACACCAGCGTCTGAAACGCCGCGGCAACCGCCAGCGTGATCATGGCGTAGAAGATGGCTCGTACGCGCAGGCTTGCCAGGCCGATCAACAGCGCAAAGGCCAACGACACGATCAGCCCCGCGCCTACCCCCGCGAACACGGCGGTCCACCCCGGCTCCATTCGGATGCTGGCAATCGCCACGCCATAGGCGCCGATGCCGAAGAACATCGTGTGCGCAAAGCTCACGATGCCGGTGTAGCCCAGCAGCAGGTCATAGCTGGCCACCAGGATGATGAACACCAGGATCTTGGCCGCCACCGCCAACGACTTGGGCCCGGGGAACAAAAAGGGCGCGGTGGCGAGCAGGGCGACTATCGCGATCAGCGCAAGCGCCAGCAGCGGGCTGCGCGGCGGGTCGCCGGAGAGCAGGCGGAATGACATGGCGCGGCTCCTAGCGGTTCGTGACGGGATACACGCCTTGGGGCCGCCACAACAAGATGGCGACCATCAACGCGATGTTCGAGAACAGGGCGGCCTTGGGCAGCAGGAAGCCGGTGTAGTTGGCCATGAGGCCTACCAGCAGCGCCCCGATCAGGCAGCCCACGGTCGACCCCAGCCCGCCAATCATGATGACGATGAAGATCAGCACGTTCACCTGCGCGCCCAATTGCGGCACGACCGATTGCTGGTACATGCCCCACAACACGCCGCCCAGGCCGGCCAACATCGAACCCGCGACAAACACGCCCACGAACAAATGGCGGATGCGGTAGCCCAGGCTTTCGACCATCTCCCGGTCTTCGACCCCAGCCCGGATCAAGAGGCCCAGCTTGGTCCGATTCAACAGCCAGAGCATGCCGCCCAGCACCAGCACGCCCACCACCAGCGCCACGATCCGGAATTTCTCGATGGCGGCATCGCCCAGCAGGAACGCGCCACGCAAGGCCTGCGGCAGCGGCAGCGACAAGGTTTGCGGACCCCAGATCATCTTGATGATCTCTTCGCCGATGATCATGCCGCCCATCGTGATCAGGATCTGCTTCAGATGCTGTCCATATACGGGCCGCACGATCACGCGCTCAAAGGCCAGCCCGACCGCGCCGGCCACCAGCATGCCGACGATCATGGCCGGCAGGACAGCCGCCAGGTTCATCCACAGGCTGCCTGTCTGGGTCCAATCGGACATCGACCCCAGCACGGTCGCCGCCATGTATGCGCCGATGGCGATGAACAGGCCGTGGCCGAAGTTCAAGACATCCATCAAGCCGAATACCAGCGTCATGCCGGAGGCGACGATGAAGATGATCATGCCCATCGCCAAGCCGGCCAGGGTCAGGGTGATCCACGTTGAAAACGAACCTACCAGCGGCAGCGCAAGCGCCGCCAGCGCCACCACCAGCAAAACAGGGCGCAGGTCCGCGCGCACGCGAGGCAGCGGCGTGTCGAAATCCAAGGTACTCATTGATGGCTTCCCAACGATAGGCCCAGCAACCGCGTCTGTAGCGCGTCGTCTTGCGCGAGCGCCTGCATGCCGCCCGCGTGGACGACGCGGCCGTTATCCATGACGGCGACGTGGTCCCCGACGAGGCGGGCAAAGTTGAAGTTCTGCTCGACCAGCAAAATGGTCGTGGACGCTTGTTTGAGTTCGATGAAGGCGTCAATCATGTTCTGAATGATGGCGGGCGCCAGGCCTTTGCTGGGCTCGTCGATCAACAACAGGCGGCGCGGTTCGATGATGGCGCGCGCAACCGCAAGCATCTGCTTCTGTCCGCCCGACAGCTTGCCCGCGGGATGTAGCCAGAATTTCTTCAGCGCGGGGAAGAAGCCGAATATCCATTCCAGGCGCGTCGTATCCAGCTGGTCCGCGTTTCTGGCCTGGCGCGCGGCCAGCAGGATGTTTTCCTTGACCGACAGGTCGGCGAAGATGCCCATGTTCTCGGGCACGTAGGCCATGCCCATGCGCGCCATGTCGGGCGGCGATTTGCGCGAGCCCGGCCCACCGATATCCGCCCCGTCAAACCGGATCTGGCCTTGCGACGCACGCCACAGTCCCATGATGGTGCGCAGCGTCGTCGTCTTGCCGGCTCCGTTGCGGCCCAGCAGCATGGTGACGGCGGCGGCCGGTACGGCAAGATCCACCCCGTGCAGGATGTGATAAGCGCCGATGTGCGTGTGTACGTCTTGCAGTTCAAGCAGCAGGGGCGCGCTCATGCCGGTGTCTCCGTGGGCGCGACGCCCAGGTACGCCTGCTGCACGATGGGCGAGGCGATGACGGCGGCGGGTTCGCCATCGGCCATCAGCTGGCCGTTGTGCAGCACGACGATGCGGTCGGCCAGTTCGCGAACCACGTCCATTTTGTGTTCGACGAGCAATATCGTTTTTGAAGGATCGTTCTTGATTTCGCGGATCAGGTCCAGCACCACGGGCACGTCGTCCACGCTCATGCCGGCCGTGGGCTCGTCGAACATGAACACCTGCGGTTCCAGGGCGATCAGCATCGCGATCTCCAGCTTGCGCTGGTCTCCGTGCGGCAGGTCGGCGGCGGCCTGGTCGCGGCGCGCCATCAGGCGCGTCCGCTCCAGCAACGCATCGGCGCGCGCCAGCAGCTGGCGGTCGTCGTCCCAGACGCGCCAGAAGCGGATCTGGCGCCAGCTCATGCCTTGCTGGCGGGACTGCAACGCCAGCCGAACGTTCTCGTGCACGGTCAATCGGGGAAACAGCTGCGTCAGCTGGAAGGCGCGGCCCAGGCCGGCGTGCATGCGTGCGGGGGCCGACAGCGAGGTCAGGTCACGGCCATTGAGCCTGACCGAACCGGCGCTGGCGCGCAGTTGGCCCGAGATCAGGTTGAAGTAGGTGGTCTTGCCCGCGCCATTCGGCCCGACGATGGCCGTCAGCGTGCCGGGTGTGTAGCGGCAGCTGACGTCGTTGACGGCCACGTGCCCGCCGAAGCGGATGGTGAGCGATTGCGTTTCCAGCATTGCGGCAACCGGCCTTCAGCGCTTGTTCTGGATTGGCACGTTCATCTGATCCGGCGTGATTTCCTTGACCAGATCCTGCACGGCCCACGGCACCGACGGGTCGTTCTTGATGCGGAAGTGGTACATGGATTGCATGGCCTGGTGGTCCTCGGGCCGGAAGGTCATCTTGCCTTTGGGCGTGTCAAAGCTCATGCCTTCCATCGCTTTGATCAGCTTGTCGGTGTCGGAGTCGCCGGCCGTCTTGTTCAGCGCCGCCACGATGGCGATGCCGGACGACATGCCGCCAGCGGTGAAGAAGTCGGGCGGTTGGCCGTAGCGCTTCTGGTGTTCGGCGACCAGCCAGTCATTGATCGGGTTCTTCGGGATGCCGTAGTAGTAATACGTGGCGCCCTCCATGCCGGCCAGGGATTTCAGCGGTGTCATGGCGGCCAGCGTGTTGCCGCCCGTGGCGATTTCGATGCCGAAGCGCTTGGGATCCAGGTCGGCGATCTTGAACGGGTTGCCCGCGCCCGCCCACAGGATGAAGATGATCTTGCGGCCCGGCTTGTCCTTCAATGCGTCGAACAGGCGCTGCGCCCCGGCGGTGAAGTCGGTGGCGTTGGCGGGCAGGTATTCCTCGTGCACGATCTTGGCGTTCTTGAGCGCGCCTTTGAAAGCCTTCACGCCATCGCGGCCAAAGGCGTAGTCTTGCGCCAGCATGGCGATGGACGTGCCGGCCTGGTCGAAGGCGACCGCGTTGGCGATGGCGTCCTGCGACGAATTGCGGCCGGTGCGGAAGATGTACTTGTTCCACTTTTCGCCCGTGATCGAATCGGCTACGGCGGGCTCGACCAGCAAGATCTTTTCGTACTCTTCGGCGATGGGCAGCATTGCCAGCGCGACACCCGACGAGGTCGGGCCCACGGCGATGTCTGCGTTGTCATCGGCATAGGCGGAAGCCAACTGCGCGCGCGCCACGTCCGGCTTGCCCTGGTTGTCCTTTTCGATGACGCGTATCTTGCGGCCGGCGACGGTCATGGTGCCTTGCGTGGCGTATTCCAGGCCCAGCATCAGACCGTTCTGCGTCTGCTTGGCATAGGCCTCCAGCGGTCCGGTCTTGTCATAGACATGGGCCACGACGAAATCCTTGGCGACAGCCGCCGAGCTCATGCAAAGCGCCGCAAGCGCGGCAAGCAATATGCGATTCATGGGAAGTCTCCTGTTATGAGTGGGTCTGCGCGTTCGCCGTGTGGTCCGGCGTGGCAAGGAATTGGCGGATGGCGTCGATCTGCGGTGCTACGTTCAGCGCGGGGGCGTGGCCGCAGTTGGGAAAGTCGATGCGTTGCGCGCGCGGGCCGCGCTGCGTCATTGCATGGGCGACCTCGGGCAACAGCAGGTCGGATTCGGCGCCGCGCAACAGCAACAGCGGCATGCGCAGCGTGTCATAACCGCTCCAGCGCTGGTAGTCGTCGGGATGATGCGTGAACTGGCCGACGATGGCCGGGTCGTAGTGCGCCGTGATGCGGCCGTCGGGCAGCCGGCGTACCGAGGTTTCCGTCATGCGGCGCCATTGTTCGTCGCTCTGCCAGCCGTAGGGCTTGTAGGCCACGCGCAGCCAGGCTTCGAGTTCGGTGACGGTGTCGAACGCTGGCGGACTGCCCGCATACGCCAGGATGCGTTCGATGGCGGCGGCGGGCAGCTCGGGGCCGATGTCGTTGACCACCAGGTGCGAGATCCGGTCGCGCAAGGTCGTGGCGGCGGCGTGCATGCCGGTGGCTCCGCCCATCGACGTGCCCACCCAGCGCATGCGATCGATCGACAGGCCATCGGCCAGCGCGCGCGCCAGCCGTGCATAGAAGTCCAGTTGGTATTCCGCAGCGGGATCGGGGCTCCATTGCGACAGGCCGCGTCCGATCGTATCGGGGCAGATGATGCGGTAGTCGCTGGCGAGCGCGCAGGCGAGCTCATCGAAGTCGCGCCCGGTGCGGGCGAGCCCATGCCACATGATGACGGGTGGTGCGTCGGCCGCTCCCCATTCCATGTAGTGCAGTTCGCGGCCCTCGCAGCGCAGATAGCGCGAGATCGGCGCCAAGCGCGCGGCCGTTGCAGGCGCGTTTGCCATGAGTCTCCTCCCGGGTTGTCCAGGTTGTGTGCTTATCGGGCTGACTATAGACTTGCGCCAGAAGCCATCACAATGCGCCGGCCGCCCCAGAGCAGGGTGAGTCAACAAGTTGTAGACGCAAGATCAATTTGCGCTTCTTGCCGCGACCAGGAGACCGCGCCATGCCCGATACGCAGTTCGCCATCTCGGCCACCGCCGGCGCTGATGGGCGCGAGCAATGGCGCGCCGCCTTGTCCGACGCGTTCGGCCCATTCGAAGTGCATCGCGGTGCGCCGGCGCACTTCGCCGGCCACGTCCGCTATGCGCGCCGCGCCAGCCTGCAATTCAACGACCTGCACTATCAGGGACAGAAGCTGGAACGCACTGCGGGCAATGTGTCGCGGCTGGACCAGGAGTTCTACACGTTCGGCCTGCCGCTGGCGGGACCGCTGGCCGTGCAGCAGCAGGGCCGGGAGTTCCAGGTCGAACCCGGTTGCGTGTACCTGATGAACCAGAGCCTGCCGTATCAGGCGACGGCATTGGGGGCGTCGGGGTACCGCAGCCTGAGCGTGTCCTTTCCACGCAGCGCGCTGTCGCAGCGCGACTCCCGGATCGGCGCGTTCTACAAGCTTCGCGTGGATGACGGATCGCCGCGTGGCGCCATGCTGGCCAGCTACATGGATCATCTGTTCAAGGGTATGGGCGGCTGGTCGGATACGGAAGTGACCGAGCTGGGCGAACGTCTGATCGATCTGATCGTGCTGTTTCTGGTGCAACCCGGGCAGGGGCATGCGTCCGAGTCGGACAGCAGCGTCACCTTGGCGCACCGCCAGCGCGTGCTGGCCTACATGCGCCAGCATCTGGCGGACCCGGCGTTGTCGCCGCAGCAGGTGGCGCAGGGCTGCGGCATCTCGGTCGCGTACCTGCATCGCATCCTGCGAGCGGGCGGGCTGTCGGCGGAGTCCTTCATCTTTGACCAGCGTCTGGACAAGTGCCGCGAGCTGTTGCTCAGTCCGCTGCATCGGCACCGCAGCATCGCGGAGCTGGCGTACCAGGTGGGGTTTTCGCATCCGTCCCATTTCAGCCGCTTGTTCAAGCACCGATTCGGCATGACGCCTCGGGACATGCGCGCGCGCGGATAAAAAAAGCGGCTCACTGATCGTGAGCCGCTTTGCCTTCAGACCCGCCAGCCGGGCTTAGAACGGCGAGGGCTGATTGGACAGGTTGACAATGCTGTTGCTCGTCAGGTCCAGACGGATATGCTCCGACGGCGCGCCGGCCGCCAGTTTCAGCATGATGGCCATCAGGGGCTTGAAGCGCGCCTTGAAAAGATCGGCCAGCGTGCTGGCGTTGCTGACGCTGTTGCCATTCATCTGCACTGCCGAGTTGGTCTGGGCCAGCGCAAGCGCCAGCAGCTTGTACTGATTGGCGCGCTGGGCCGGGATGTCGGCGAACGCCAGGTCGCCCGCGTTGGCGATGCGCACGAAGTCACCGGCCATGTCCAGGGCCTTCCATTGCGCGAAGTCCGATAGCTGCATGCCGTTGGCTTGCGCCAGGGCCTGCGCGCGGCTTTGCGCGTCGGCCAGGTTGCCGGCATAGGCCGCGTTGGCGGCGCCGCTGCCTCCGCCTTCCGCCAGGCACGCGAAGAATGCCGGCGTCAGATTGTTCTGATTGCCGGTGTTGGCCAGTTCCTTGAGCGTGACGGTGGTTTGCAGCTGCGACAGCGTCAAGAGGTCGGCGCCGGTCAGCGGGCTCTTGACCAGTTCGCGCATTTCGCAGCGCCAGTCATCGTTGAGCAGGCGCAGGCGCACCAGTTCGCTCATGTAGCGATAGGTGAAGTCGCCATAGTCCTTGGCGTCCAGGATCGAGACGTCCCAGCGCGGGGGCGTGGTGTAGGCGTTTTCGGCACGGTACAGGTCGAACAGTTCGTCAAAGCGCGGCACCTTGTCCAGGCGGATGGTCTGCACTTCGATCTGGTCGGCGCTTTGCAGCGTCATCAGCTTGTAGGCCGGCACGTAAGCGGCCATGGACGGCGCCTGGATGTTGAACAGCGCCGTGTCGCCGCCGTAGTTGCGCGCCGCCATGTCGTTAAAGTGCATGTGGCCGCCCACGTGTACTTTCAGCCCAGTCTCGGCCAGCGCACGCGTGGTGTTCTCTGCGGGGCGACGGACCATCTGCATCTTGTTGGCGCCCAGCAGTGCTTCGATGTCGTCCGACGCGCCATTGAAGAATTCCGTCATCGGAAAGTGGCTGAACGCGATCACCTGCTTGCCCTGCGCCTTGCCGCGCGCGACGACGTCGGTCAGCCATTTGATGACGTGGGCCTTGTGCGTGAGCATCTTGTTGTAGCCCTGGTCGCCCGAGCCGGTGAAGTCGTTCGCGCCCATGCCTGTAGGCACATAGACGTTGGCGTCGATGCCGACCAGCCAGACACCCTTGACGGGCTCGACCACGTAGGACGTGTCGGGCACCATCTTGCACAAGGTGTAGTTCTGCGGCTTGTTCGGGCCACCCGTGCCTTCGGCGCAGATCTCGTACTGGCGGTTGACCCAGTTGGCTTGCGACAGGGCCGTTTCATATTCGTAGTCTTCGTACTTGTACGTGCTGTACGGCGTTTCGTAATAGACGTTTTGCGGCTGCGGCATGAAGCCATGCTGCTTGAGCGCGTCGGTGATGCCGGCGTAACCCATGTGCAGCACTTCTTCGGTGCAATACGTGTTGCCGATGCGCGCCCAGTCGCCGCTGTAAGGCGTGCTGCATGCAGTGTTGCCGCCACGGCTGTAGATGGGCTGCGAGAAACCGATGGCGCCGCTGACCGGGTCCAGGCCCAGGTAGTCGCTCTTGCCGGCGGCCTGGTTGAACGGGCGGTTGGGGTCATGATTGCCGGGCGCAGCGAAGAACTGGATGCCGTGCTTCTTCGAATAGTCATCCATGATCTTGACCAGGCCGCGCATGTGCACGGGTTGGCCGTCGTCGGAGAAGTCTCCCGGCAACGCGATGAGCTTCACGCCGCGCTTGGCGGCGTCATCCAGTGCGGCCAGGAAGGCGAAGTAGTTTTCGTTGAACAGCCGGGTCGACGTGAGTTGCGCGTACATCGTCCGGATGGTGGCGTTGTCGCCATGCTTCGGATTGGGGATGCCGGGAAACGAGCCATCCTTGAAGTCGGCATAGACGTCGTGGAAGTGGATGTCGGGCATGAACGCAACTTGCACGGGGGCGGGCGGTGCGACGGGCGTTTCGGCGGCGGGTGGCGGCGTCGGGGCGACCGGGGTGTTGTCGTTGTCATCGTCGCCGCCGCAAGCGGCGAGCAAGGCCACGAGAGAGGCGACGCCTGCCGTGCGGGCAAAGCGGGAAAGGGCGTTCATTGCGCGTACATGTCCTGAAAAGTGGGTCGGCAGCGCCGGGTGCAAGGTCAGCTGCCTGTCAGCGAGGCGCAATGGTGGCCAAGGCCCATGACAGCATCATGAAACGCGCCGCTTTTGCGGGACGAAAAAAAAGCCCCTTGCGGGGCTTTTGGTCTGACGGCCGGGGCCGATCAGATGTGCGTGATGAATTTCGTGACGAGGTAGCCGTCGAACGTTTCCAGGCCGCCTTCGCTGCCGATGCCGCTGTCCTTGATGCCGCCGAAGGGCGTCTCGGCCAGCGCGCTGCCGAAGTGGTTGATGTTGACCATGCCGGCTTCCAGGCCGTTGGAGACCTTGGTGGCGGTCTTCAGCGAATTGGTGAAGACGTAGGACGACAGGCCGAACGGCAGGCTGTTGGCGCGACGCAGGACTTCGTCGGTGTCCTTGAAACGCACCACCGGCGCGACGGGGCCGAAGGGCTCTTCGGTCATCAGCATCGAGTTGTCGGGCAGGTCGGTCACGACCGTGGGGGCGAAGAAGAAGCCCTTGCGGTCCAGCGGGCCGCCGCCGACGACGACCTTGCCGCCATGCTTCTTGGCGTCGTCGATGAAGGCGCTCATCGCGGGCACGCGGCGTTCATGCGCGAGCGGGCCCATGTCGGTGCCGGCTTCCAGGCCGTCGCCGACCTTGATGTTCTTGAGCACGTCGGAGAAGCGCGCCAGGAACTGTTCGTAGGCGCCTTCCTGCACATAGAAGCGGGTCGGCGACACGCAGACCTGACCAGCGTTGCGCACCTTGAACTTGGCCAGCATTTCAGCGGCGCGGTCGATGTCGGCGTCGTCGAACACCAACACGGGCGAATGGCCGCCCAGTTCCATCGTGACGCGCTTCATGTGCGCGCCGGCCAGCGCGGCCAGTTGCTTGCCCACCGGCACGGAACCGGTGAACGACACCTTGCGCACGATCGGCGAACGGATCAGGTAGTCGGAGATCTTGGCGGGCTCGCCCCAGACGATGTTCAGGCAGCCCTTGGGCAAGCCGGCGTCGTGGAACATGCGTGCGATCGCCATGACGGCGCTGGGCGAATCTTCCGGGCCCTTGAGCACGACAGTGCAACCGGCGCCGAGCGCGGCGGCGATCTTGCGGATGGCCTGGTTGTACGGGAAGTTCCAGGGCGTGAACGCGGCGCAGACGCCGATGGGTTCACGCACGACGAACTGGCGCACGTCCGGGTTGCGGGGCGGGACCACGCGGCCGTAGATGCGGCGGCATTCTTCGGCGTGCCAATCGGCGTGCTCGGCGCAAGAGGTGACTTCGCCGACAGCTTCGGCCAGCGGCTTGCCCTGGTCCAGCGTCATGTTGCGGCCGATTTCCTTGGCGCGCTCGCGGGACAGCGTGGCGACCTTGCGCAGGATGGCCGAACGATCCATCGGAGAAGATTTCTTCCACGATTCGAATGCGCGCTGGGCGGCGGCTAGCGCACGGTCCAGATCCGCTTCGGTTGCGTGAGGCAGCTGGCCGAGCACTTCAAGCGTGGCCGGGTTGATGACGTCCTGGGTGCGCCTACCCTCGCCGGAGATGAATTCGCCGTCGATATACAGCGCCAACTGTTCATACATGCCTGTCTTTCCTTGCGAAATAGGAGTGGAGTGCGATCGCGTCGCCCACGCCAGTCTAAACCAGCTTGCGCGCGGCGGGGAGGTCCAATCTGCCCCGCCGGATTGGAGCCAATCGATGGGGCCAAGCCTTGCAAGCCCGTGCCGGCTTCTACACAATGAGCCATCCTAGGCAGCCTGATTACATACCCATCGTGCAACCCGTTGACGCGCTTACCGGCAACAAGCCCAGCCTGTATTCCCGCTTGCTGTTTCGCTTCATCGATTGGCTGCGCCAACGCATTGCGCGGGCGTCATTGGTGGGCGACAAGCCGATTTTCCAGAATGCCCAGTTTCCCTGGATCCCTGAACTTGAAGCGCGCACACCGGCCATCCGCGCCGAGCTCACGGAACTGCTGACCGAGCGTCAGAACCTGCCCGCTTTCCACGAGATCTCCCCCGACGTCGGCATGATCACGTCCGACGATCAATGGAAGACATTCCTTTTCATGGGATACGGGCTGCGTTCCGAGCGCAACCTGGCGCGCTGCCCCGAAACCGCGCGGGCGCTTCTGGGCATACCGGGGGTGCGCAGCGCGTTCTTCTCCATCCTGGAACCGGGCAAGCGGATTCCGCTCCATACCGGTCCCTACAACGGCGTCCTGCGGCTGCACCTGGGCCTGGTCGTGCCCGAGCCTGCCGAGCGTTGCTGGATCGAGGTTGGCGGGGAGCGGTACAACTGGCAGGAAGGGCAGGCCGTAGTGTTCGACGATCTTTATCCACATCAGGTGCACAACGACACGCCGGGGCTGCGCGCCGTGTTGTTCGTCGACTTTGAGAGGCCTTGCCGGATTCCGGTAAAATGGCTGAATCGCCTGGTGCTCAGAGCGGCCCCGTTCACGGACGAAATCCGTCGCGGCAAAGCCAATCATGACGCCTGGGAGAAGGCCTACTACCGCCAGAAATAAGGGGGCAGATAGGCCGCAAACGTTCCCCACATAGGGGAGCGTGGTCTTTTGTGCGTCATTCCAACAAAGTACTTGCGCTCAAAATTTAACCACGCTAGAATGATCAGCTTTCCCAGATTGTCGATTGAGTTAAGGAAGAACTAGCCCCGGGCATTAGCCTTCAAGCTGGCTTTCGAATTCATCGAGTTGGGGGAATACCCGCAGGATTTCAACCCAGGGTCGTTGCGTTGCCAACCAGTTGCAGAGGTAGAGCGAAAGCTTTAGGTCTGCAATACATAAAGCAGGGCGGCAGACCTGACGGGACCAAAACTGGCAGGAATTGCAGAGTTCCTCGGGGGGAAAACCCCGGGAAAACAGTATTTCCAGTTAAGTTGGAACAGGAAAAATCATGATCCAAATGCAGACCACGCTGGACGTGGCCGATAACACTGGTGCGCGTCATGTCATGTGCATTAAGGTGCTCGGTGGCTCCAAGCGCCGTTATGCCGGTATCGGCGACATCATCAAGGTGAGCGTCAAAGATGCGGCTCCGCGCGGACGCGTCAAGAAAGGCGAAATTTACAATGCCGTGGTGGTTCGTACCGCCAAGGGCGTGCGCCGTAAAGACGGTTCGCTGATTCGTTTCGGTGGCAATGCCGCCGTGTTGCTCAACGCCAAGCTGGAGCCTATCGGCACCCGCATCTTCGGACCCGTTACGCGTGAACTGCGTACCGAGAAGTTCATGAAGATCGTGTCGTTGGCCCCGGAAGTGCTGTAAGGAGCCCTACGATGAACAACATTCGTAAAGGCGACGAAGTCATCGTCCTGACCGGCCGCGACAAGAAGCGTCGCGGTACCGTGCTGGCCCGTGTTGATGCCGACCACGTTCTGGTCGAAGGCGTCAATGTGGCCAAGAAGCACGTCAAAGCCAACCCGATGGCTAACAACCCGGGCGGGATTGTCGAAAAGACCATGCCGATCCACATCTCGAATGTGGCGCTCTTCAACCCCGCAACCGGTCGTGGCGACCGCGTGGGCGTTCAAGAAGTCGACGGTCGCAAGGTCCGCGTGTTCCGTTCCAATGGTGCCGTTGTCGGCGCCAAGGCGTAAGGGGCGATAGACATGTCTCGTTTGCAAGATTTCTACAAGAGCAAGGTCGCTGGCGACCTGCAGGCCAAGTTTGGCTACAAGAGCGTCATGGAAGTGCCGCGCATCACCAAGATCACCCTGAACATGGGTGTCTCGGAAGCCGTGTCCGATAAGAAGGTTATCGAACACGCGGTGTCGGACCTGACCAAGATCGCTGGCCAAAAGCCTGTCGTGACGAAGACCAAGAAGGCTATCGCCGGTTTCAAGATCCGCGAAAACTACCCGATTGGTTGCATGGTCACGCTGCGTGGTCAACGCATGTACGAATTCCTGGATCGCCTCGTTGCGGTCGCGCTGCCTCGCGTGCGCGACTTCCGTGGTATCTCGGGTCGTGCGTTTGACGGCCGCGGCAACTACAACATCGGGGTGAAAGAGCAAATCATTTTCCCCGAAATCGAGTACGACAAGATCGACGCGCTGCGTGGGCTGAACATCAGCATCACCACCTCCGCGAAGACCGACGAAGAAGCCAAGGCGCTGTTGACGGCCTTCAGCTTCCCGTTCCGTAACTAAGGGGCTGATGACGTGGCTAAACTTTCCCTCATCAATCGCGACATCAAGCGCGCCAAGCTGGCTGACAAGTTCGCTGCCAAGCGCGCTGAGTTGAAGGCGATCATCGACGACCAGTCGAAGACCGACGAAGAACGTTACCAAGCTCGGCTCAAGCTGCAACAGCTGCCGCGCAATGCCAATCCGACGCGCCAACGTAACCGTTGCGTGGTCACCGGTCGTCCGCGCGGTGTGTTCCGCAAGTTCGGCCTGACGCGTCACAAACTGCGTGAAATGGCGATGAAGGGCGAAATCCCCGGCATCACCAAGGCCAGCTGGTAGGAGATACATTATGAGCATGAGCGATCCCATCGCCGATATGCTGACCCGCATTCGCAATGCGCAGCAAGTGGACAAAGTTACGGTGAGCATGCCCTCCTCGAAGCTGAAGGCGGCTATTGCCGCTGTGCTGAAAGACGAAGGCTACATCGACAGCTTTGAAATCAAGGGCACCCAGGCCAAGCCTGAGCTCGAGATCACCCTGAAGTACTACGCTGGTCGTCCGGTTATCGAGCGCATCGAACGCGTTTCGCGCCCCGGTCTGCGTATCTACAAGGGCCGTACCAGCATTCCTCAGGTCATGAACGGCCTGGGCGTGGCTATCGTTTCGACCTCGCGCGGCGTCATGACCGACCGTAAGGCTCGCGCCAACGGCGTCGGCGGCGAAGTGCTGTGCTACGTGGCCTAAGGAGAAATTCGAATGTCACGTATCGCTAAGTATCCGGTCGAACTGCCCAAGGGTGTCGAAGCTGACATCAAGCAGGATCAGATCACTGTCAAGGGCCCGCTGGGCACCCTGACTCAAGCCCTGACTGGCGACGTCACGGTTGCGATGGACGAAGGCAAGCTCACGTTTGCCGCCGCCAACGAAACTCGTCACG
This sequence comes from Achromobacter piechaudii NBRC 102461, assembly GCF_001571245.1. Taxonomy (GTDB): domain Bacteria; phylum Pseudomonadota; class Gammaproteobacteria; order Burkholderiales; family Burkholderiaceae_B; genus Achromobacter; species Achromobacter piechaudii. The sequence continues at coordinate 20,936 of NZ_BCTK01000014.1, forward strand.
CCAATGCCATGTCGGGTACCGTGCGCGCTCTGGTGGCCAATATGGTTACCGGCGTGAGCAAGGGCTTCGAGCGCAAGCTGACCCTGGTTGGCGTGGGTTACCGCGCCTCGATCCAAGGCGATGCCGTTAAGCTGCAGCTCGGTTTCTCGCACGACGTTTTGCATCAGTTGCCGGCCGGTATCAAGGCCGAATGCCCCACCCAGACGGAAATCGTCATCAAGGGCGCCAACAAGCAAGTCGTCGGTCAGATGGCCGCTGAAATCCGCGCGTACCGCGAACCCGAACCCTACAAGGGCAAGGGTGTGCGTTACTCGGACGAACGCGTCGTCATCAAAGAAACCAAGAAGAAATAACGGCGCACGCAAGGACGAATCATGGACAAAAAAGTTTCCCGTTTGCGTCGTGCGGTTCCGACCCGCCGGAAGATCAACGAGCTGCGCGTTCATCGCCTCTCGGTCTTCCGCTCGAACCAGCACATCTACGCCAACATCATTTCGCCGGAAGGCGATCGCATTCTGGTCAGCGCCTCGACGGTGGAAGCCGAAGTGCGTGCGCAACTGGCCGGCCAAACCGGTCAGGGTGGCAACACTGCCGCTGCGACGCTGGTTGGCAAGCGCGTGGCCGAAAAGGCCAAGGCTGCCGGTATTGAACTGGTCGCTTTCGATCGCTCGGGCTTTCGTTACCATGGCCGCGTGAAAGCGCTGGCCGATGCCGCGCGTGAAGCCGGCCTGAAGTTCTAAGCGAGGATCTGTCAAATGGCTAAAGTACAAGGCAAGAACGCCGCGGAAAAAGAGAACGATGACGGCCTCCGCGAAAAGATGATCGCGGTCAACCGCGTGAGCAAAGTGGTCAAGGGTGGTCGCACCATGAGCTTTGCCGCGCTGACCGTGGTTGGCGATGGCGATGGTCGCGTCGGCATGGGTAAGGGCAAGGCGCGTGAAGTGCCGGTGTCCGTCCAGAAGGCAATGGAACAGGCCCGTCGCGGCATGTTCAAGGTTGCTCTGAAGAACGGCACGCTGCACCACACCGTGGTTGGCAAGCATGGCGCCGCTACCGTGCTGATCTCGCCGGCTGCTGAAGGTACTGGCGTTATCGCCGGCGGCCCGATGCGCGCTATTTTTGAAGTGATGGGTGTGCGTAACGTGGTTGCCAAGAGCCTGGGCTCGAGCAACCCCTACAACATGGTTCGCGCCACGTTGAACGGTCTGCGCGCTTCCCTGACCCCGGCCGATGTTGCTGCCAAGCGCGGCAAGTCGGTCGAAGAAATCCTGGGGTAAATCATGGCTCAGAAGCAGATCAAAGTGACCCTCGTGCGCTCCGTGATCGGTACCAAGCAATCGCACCGTGATACGGTTCGCGGTTTGGGCTTGGGCCGCATCAACAGCAGCCGCGTGCTGGTCGATACGCCCGAGGTGCGTGGGATGATCCGTAAGGTGGATTATCTCGTTTCCGTCTCGGAAGCCTAAGGAATCACCATGTCGGATATGCAACTTAATTCGCTGAAGCCCGCTGAGGGCAGCAAGCACGCCAAGCGCCGCGTCGGCCGTGGTATCGGTTCGGGTCTGGGTAAAACCGCCGGCCGTGGCCACAAGGGTCAGAAGTCGCGCTCGGGCGGTTTCCATAAGGTTGGCTTCGAAGGCGGTCAAATGCCGCTGCAGCGTCGTCTGCCCAAGCGTGGTTTCACCCCGCTCGGTCAGCATCTGTACGCCGAAGTCCGTCTGTCGGACCTGCAAGCCCTGCCCATCGATGAAATCGACGTGCAAGTGCTGAAGGCGGCTGGCGTGATTGGTCAGGCGGTTCGTTACGCCAAGGTCATCAAGTCGGGTGAACTCTCGCGCAAGGTAGTGCTGAAAGGCATTACCGCGACGGCCGGCGCTCGCGCCGCCATCGAAGGCGCGGGCGGCTCGCTTGCTTGATCACGAGGTGACGAGTGGCTAACGCGCAGGCATTGGGCAAAACCGGAGCACGGTACGGTGATTTGAAGCGCCGTTTGGTGTTCCTGGTGCTCGCCCTGGTGGTTTACCGTTTGGGTACACACATCCCCGTACCGGGTATTAATCCGGATGCGCTGGCGGACTTGTTCCGTCAGAACCAGGGCGGGATCCTGGGCCTGTTCAACATGTTCTCGGGTGGGGCGCTCTCGCGTTTCTCGATTTTTGCCCTGGGGATCATGCCGTACATTTCGGCATCCATCATCATGCAGTTGATGTCGGTGGTGGTGCCGTCGCTGGAAGCGCTCAAGAAAGAGGGCGAATCCGGTCGTCGGAAGATTACCCAATACACCCGCTACGGCACAGTCGTGCTGGCGCTGGTGCAAGCAGTGGGCATTTCGGTGGCGTTGGAGTCCCAACAGGGACTGGTGATCGATCCGGGCATGCTGTTTCGCTTCACGACCGTTGTGACTCTGGTCACTGGCACCATGTTCGTCATGTGGCTGGGTGAACAGATCACGGAACGCGGTCTGGGCAACGGGATTTCCATCCTGATCTTCGCAGGTATCGTTGCGGGTCTTCCCGCGGCGCTGGCTGCACTGTTGGACCTGGTCCGCACCAACGCGATGTCTGTGCTTTCGGCACTGTTCATTGTGGCTTTGGTGGTGCTGGTTACCGCTTTTGTGGTGTTCGTGGAACGCGGACAGCGCAAGATCACGGTGAACTACGCCAAGCGGCAGGTCGGCAACAAGGTCTACGGTGGTCAAAGCTCGCATTTGCCGCTGAAGCTGAACATGGCAGGGGTGATTCCGCCGATTTTCGCATCGTCGATCATTCTGTTCCCGGCCACGATCACGAGCTGGTTCTCCAGCAGTGAGAACATGCGCTGGCTTAGCGACCTGGCTGCGGCCCTGTCGCCTCGTCAACCGCTCTACATCACGCTGTATTCCGTCGCGATTATTTTCTTCTGCTTTTTCTACACGGCTCTGGTGTTCAACAGCCGCGAAACGGCGGACAACCTGAAGAAGAGTGGTGCGTTTGTTCCGGGCATTCGTCCGGGCGAACAAACAGCGCGCTACATCGACAAGATCCTGATGCGTTTGACGCTCGCAGGTGCCATCTACATCACGTTGGTGTGCCTGTTGCCGGAATTCTTGGTGATGCGCTGGAACGTTCCCTTCTACTTCGGTGGTACGTCTCTGTTGATTATTGTGGTGGTGACGATGGATTTCATGGCACAGGTTCAGGCCTACATGATGTCTCACCAGTACGACTCGTTGCTCAAGAAGGCCAACTTCAAGGGCGCGGGTTTGCCGATGCGGTAAGCAAAAGAATGTCCAAGGACGACGTCATTCAGATGCAAGGCGAGGTTCTTGAGAACCTCCCGAACGCGACATTTCGCGTCAAGCTCGAAAACGGCCACGTGGTGTTGGGCCATATTTCCGGCAAGATGCGTATGCATTACATCCGGATCCTGCCGGGTGACAAGGTCACAGTGGAGCTCACGCCCTATGATCTGACGCGAGCCAGGATAGTTTTCCGCTCCAAATGAGCGGAACCGGATTACGGAAAATTAGGAGTCAACCATGAAAGTAATGGCATCGGTTAAGCGGATCTGCCGCAACTGCAAAGTTATCAAACGTCACGGCGTGGTGCGTGTTATCTGCACCGACCCGCGTCACAAGCAGCGTCAAGGCTAACTCGGGTTAGCGACTACGCAACAGATTTATTCAAGGAATAGTCATGGCCCGTATTGCTGGCATTAACATCCCGCCGCAACAGCACGCCGAGATCGGACTGACCGCTATTTTTGGCATCGGTCGTACGCGCGCTCGCAAAATCTGCGAAGCGGCAAACGTACCCTTTGACAAAAAGGTCAAGGATCTGAACGACGCTGAATTGGAACGCGTCCGCGAACATGTTGGTTTGTTCACGGTTGAAGGCGACCTGCGTCGTGAAGTACAGCTCTCGATCAAGCGTTTGATCGACCTGGGAACCTACCGCGGTATGCGTCACAAGCGCGGTTTGCCCGTGCGCGGCCAGCGCACTCGCACCAACGCCCGGACCCGTAAGGGCCCGCGTCGTGCTGCTGCGTCCCTGAAGAAATAATCGAGGAACTGGATTATGGCGAAAGCTTCCACCAGCGGCGCTTCGCGCGTGCGCAAAAAGGTTAAGAAGAACGTCTCGGACGGCATCGCGCACGTTCACGCTTCGTTCAACAACACCATCATCACCATCACCGACCGTCAGGGCAACGCACTGTCGTGGGCCACTTCGGGTGGTGCTGGTTTCAAGGGTTCGCGTAAGTCGACCCCGTTTGCCGCGCAAGTCGCCGCTGAAACGGCTGGCCGCGTCGCGCTGGAATACGGCATCAAGACGCTGGAAGTGCGCATCAAGGGCCCCGGTCCTGGCCGCGAATCGTCGGTCCGCGCGTTGAACGCGTTGGGCATCAAGATTTCGTCCATCGCCGACATCACGCCCGTTCCGCACAACGGCTGCCGTCCGCCGAAGCGTCGTCGTATCTAAAGGGAATCCACATGGCACGTTATATTGGACCCAAATGCAAGCTCTCGCGCCGCGAGGGTACTGACCTGTTCCTGAAGAGCGCCCGTCGCTCGCTGGATTCCAAGTGCAAGCTGGATTCCAAGCCTGGCCAACACGGCCGCACTTCGGGTGCCCGCACTTCCGACTACGGCCTGCAGCTGCGCGAAAAGCAAAAGCTGAAGCGCATGTACGGCGTGCTGGAAAAGCAATTCCGCAAGTACTTCGCTGAAGCAGAGCGTCGCCGTGGCAACACCGGCGAAACCCTGATCCAGCTGCTGGAATCGCGCCTGGACAACGTCGTCTACCGCATGGGCTTCGGCTCGACGCGCGCCGAAGCTCGCCAGCTGGTGAGCCACCGCGCCATCGAACTGAACGGCCACACGGCTGACATCGCTTCGATGCTGGTCAAGGCTGGCGACGTCGTTTCGATCCGTGAAAAGGCCAAGAAGCAAGGCCGTATCAAGGAATCGCTCGACCTGGCCACCAGCATCGGCATCCCCCAATGGGTGGAAGTCGACGCGACCAAGCTGACCGGTACGTTCAAGTCGGTCCCCGATCGCGCTGACGTCGCTCGCGACATCAACGAATCGATGGTCGTCGAACTGTACTCGCGTTAATCAGGTCGGCCGGCGCCTCCTTCGCAGGTGTGCCGGCTACTGGTCCCGCGACCCGTTTGCACGTCTCGCAGCAGCCCGCTTTCCGCCTTTTGGTGGGGCGGGCTTTGCGGTAAGTATCGGCCGGCGTTTTCGCGCCGCCCGAGTTGCATGTTTCACCCTGTCCATCAGCCTTATCGGTGTAACGAGCCGAGGGTATTGAAAAGGAACACAGTAAATGTCCACTCAAGGTTTTCTGAAGCCGCGCTCCATTGAAGTCGAACCGGTCGGCACGCACCATGCCAAGATCGTGATGGAGCCGTTCGAGCGTGGCTACGGTCATACGCTGGGCAACGCCCTGCGCCGCATCCTGCTGTCTTCGATGACCGGCTACGCGCCGACCGAAGTGCAGATGACGGGCGTGGTGCACGAATATTCGACCATCCCGGGCGTTCGCGAAGATGTCGTCGACATCCTGCTGAACCTGAAGGGCGTGGTCTTCAAGCTGCACAATCGCGACGAAGTGACGCTGGTTCTGCGCAAGACCGGCGCGGGCACCGTGCTGGCCAGCGATATCGAGCTGCCGCACGACGTCGAGATCATCAACCCCGGCCATGCCATCTGCAACCTGACGGACGCAGGCAAGCTGGAAATGCAGATCAAGGTTGAGAAGGGCCGCGGCTACGTGCCGGGCAACGTGCGCGCGCTGTCGGAAGACCGCACCCACACCATCGGCCGCATCGTTCTGGACGCTTCGTTCAGCCCGGTTCGTCGCGTGAGCTACGCGGTTGAAAGCGCCCGTGTGGAACAGCGCACCGACCTGGACAAGCTGGTTCTGGACATCGAAACCAACGGCGTCATCTCGCCCGAGGAAGCGGTGCGCCAGTCGGCTCGCATCCTGATGGACCAGATCTCGGTCTTCGCTGCGCTGGAAGGTGCTGGCGATTCCTACGAAGCTCCGGTCCGCGGCACGCCGCAGATCGACCCGGTCCTGCTGCGTCCGGTCGACGACCTGGAACTGACCGTGCGTTCGGCCAACTGCCTGAAGGCCGAAAACATCTACTACATCGGCGACCTGATCCAGCGTACCGAAAACGAGCTGCTCAAGACCCCGAACCTGGGTCGCAAGTCGCTCAACGAAATCAAGGAAGTCCTGGCTGCACGTGGTCTGACTCTGGGCATGAAGCTCGAGAACTGGCCGCCCCTGGGCCTGGAGCGTCCCTAAGTTTTGAACGGGTGCCGTCCTGGCAACAGGGCGGTTCCTGCAACGCCCGGCAACCCCGCCGGGCGGTTTGCGAAATCGTCGTAAAATGCACCGTTTTCTACCGGACCGCGGCCTGATTGCAGGTTGATAGAAGAGCCGGCAACCCGATGGCGAACGCCATCTTTAGATTCAAAGGAAACTTATCATGCGTCACGGTAATGGCTTGCGTAAGCTCAACCGCACCAGCAGTCACCGTCTTGCCATGTTCCGCAACATGGCCGTTTCGTTGATCACTCACGAAGCCATCAAGACCACGCTGCCGAAGGCGAAAGAATTGCGCCGCGTCATCGAACCCCTGATCACGCTGGGCAAAGAGCCCACGCTGGCGAACAAGCGTCTGGCATTTGCCCGTCTGCGCGATCGCGATGCGGTGGTGAAGCTGTTTGCCGAAATCGGCCCGCGCTACGCGGCCCGTAACGGTGGCTACACCCGCGTGCTGAAGATGGGCTTCCGTCAAGGCGACAACGCTCCCATGGCTTTCATGGAACTGGTTGACCGTCCGGAAGTTGATGAAGCCGCTGCGGACAGCGCCGAATAAATTTCGGTAGCTAGATAAGCGACAAGGGCGGGTCTTCGGACCCGCCCTTGTTTTATTTGGAGCGCCGCTTCGGCCTTCGACTGAGCCCCGGCAGAGCGCGCGATCCGTGGCATCCGACTGCGCGCTCCGCCAGTCGCGTCTGATCAAGAGGCGTGCAGTTCTCCCCGCAACTGCGCGGCGGTGGCCGCCAGCACTTCCTGGGGCGGCTGTGGCGGCATCTTGAAGGTCAGGTCCTGCTGTTCGATGTATTGCGTGGACGTCACGTCCTGGGTGTGATGCATGGGAATGACGTGAGCATGCGAATGCGCCACGTGGATGCCGGTGAACGCAAAGCCCACGCGCTGCACGCCGTACAGGCGCTTCATGTGGCGGCCCAATTTCTGCCCCAGGTTCACGATATGCCCCGCCAGATCCGCAGGCATGTCCTCGAAATAGGGGTAATGCTGCTTCGGAATGATCAAGGTGTGGCCGGGCCGCACCGGCTGGATGTCCAGGAAGGCCATCAAGCGATCATCTTCATGAATGATATGGGCGGGGATCTCGTGCCGGGCAATGCGGCAGAACAGGCAATTGTCGGGCATGCGGGCCTCGTAAAAGCGGTGGCATGATGGGGACGTTGGTCTGGGCGGGCGGCCGGGCATTGCAGGCATCCGGTGTTCCCCCGCAATATCGATAAAATACCCCGAGTTACATCCCTCACGGGTATCTCAAGGAGCCCCCATGTTGCGCGATGACGACGTCGTGCTGGTCATCAGCAATGCGCCCGACCTCTTGCTGGCCAAGCGCATTGCGCATGTGCTGGTCGAAGATGGTTTGGCCGCGTGTGTGAACCTTGGCGCGCCTGGCCTGTCCATCTACCTGTGGAATGGCGAGGTCGAAGGGACAGAAGAAGTCCCCATTCATATCAAAACCACATACGCGCGTCACCAAGCCGTTGTACAGGCCCTGGCGCAGATGCATCCCTACGATGTGCCCGAAATCATCGTGCTGCCGGTCATAGGCGGCGCGGCGCCCTATCTGGATTGGGTTCGAGAGCAGACGGCCGTCACGAATAACAAGAGAGTCTGATGTTCCCACTTGCCGGTATCGACGTTGCGCCCGGGCGCTCGATTCACGCCCTACGCGCGACGCGCGCCTTGATCGGGCGCTGCCTTGCATTGCTGGCAATGGCGTTGTTGCTGATGGGTTGGCAGCCGGCGCGCGCGGAAGCGGAATTTCTCGAACCCGAAAAAGCGTTCGTGTTCAGCGCGCAGATGGCCGCGCCCGATACGCTGGAGCTGCGCTTCAAGGTCGCGCCCGGCTACTACATGTACCGCGAGCGATTCGGCATCACGATCAGCCCGGCCGGCGCGACGACGCTGGGCGAGGCTGTCTACCCGAAGGGCGAGGTCAAGTACGACCCGACCTTCGAAAAAGACATGGAAGTGTTCCACAAGGACGTGCTGATCCGCGTGCCGGTGGGCTCGGGCACTCAACCCTTTACCCTGACTTTGACCGGTCAAGGCTGTGCAGACGCCGGCCTTTGCTATCCGCCCATGGACAGCAGCGTCAAGCTGACTCCGGTGGCTGGCGGATACGCGCTGGCGGGCGGACTGGCCGGGATAATGGGCCAGGCCACACAATCCGGGCAGGGCGCGTCGACCTCGTCAGCCACTGGCCTTGGCGCGCTGGTCAACGCGGGCGACACCGGCCTGGCCGATGCGCTGGGCGGGCTGGGTTGGGCCAAGACGGCGGGCGTGTTCCTGGTCCTGGGCTTGTTGCTGGCGTTCACGCCCTGCGTGCTGCCGATGATCCCCATTCTGTCTTCGATCGTGTTGGGCGGTGCCGCGCAGCCTCGGCCCTCGCGCGGGCGCGGCCTGGCTTTGGCTGCAACCTATGTGCTGGGCATGTCGGTGGTTTATACGGCTTTGGGCGTGGCCGCCGGCTTGAGCGGCGCCGGCCTCGCGGCATGGTTGCAGACCCCCTGGATCCTGACCCTGTTCGCGATCTTGCTGACCGTATTGGCGCTGGCCATGTTCGACGTGTTCACGTTCCAGATGCCGTCGGGGGTGCAGGCCAAACTGTCGGAGCGTTCCTCGCGCGTGCCGGGCGGTCGCTACACGGGCGCGTTGGTGATGGGCGCCTTGTCCGCGCTGATCGTCGGGCCGTGCGTGGCCGCGCCGCTGGCGGGCGCGTTGTTGTATATCTCGCAGACCGGCGACGTGGTGCTGGGCGGTTCGGCGCTGTTCGCCATGGCGTGGGGCATGGGCGTGCCGCTGCTGATCGTGGGCGCGTCCTCGGGAGCCTTGCTGCCCAAGGCGGGTGCCTGGATGGACGGCGTCAAGCGCCTGTTCGGCATGCTGCTGTTGGCGACGGCGTGGTGGATGCTGATACCCGTGGTGCCAACCTGGGTGCAGATGACGGGCTGGGCCTTCCTGGCGGTCGTGTCGGCGGTGATGCTGCGCGCCTTTGATGCGCTGCCTGCCGGTGCTGGTGCGGGCCGCATGTTCGGCAAGGGGCTGGGCCTGCTGCTGGCGCTTGCCGCCGCCGCTTGGCTGGTGGGCGCGGCCAGCGGGGGGCGCGATGTGCTGCAACCGCTGTCGCACCTTGCCGCGCGTGGCGAGGCCTCGGCAGGCACGGCCGTGACCAAGGGCGAGCTCCAGTTCACCCGCGTGCGCAACATCGCGGAACTGGACGCGGTGCTGGCGCAAAGCAGCCAGCCGGTGATGCTGGATTTCTACGCGGATTGGTGCGTGTCGTGCCGCGAAATGGAGCGCTTCACTTTTACCGATCCGGGCGTCGCGCAGCGCATGTCGAACATGTTGCTGGTGCAAGCCGACGTGACGGCAAACAATGCCGACGATCGCGCATTGCTCAAACGCTTCCGGCTGTTCGGGCCGCCGGGAATCATGTTCTTCGAGCCGGGCGGCAAGGAGTTGCCGGAGGCGCGCGTCGTGGGCTTCCAGGACGCCAAGCGTTTCACGGAGTCGCTGGACAAGGTGCTCGTACGCTGACCTTGATGCCCGCGCGCTGACTCAAGGTGCGCGTAGGCTACCTTGTGCTCGCGCACTGACTCAAGCTGCTCGTACGCGACCTTGATGCTCACGCGCTGACCCAAGGTGCGCGTAGGCTGGCCTCGGGCGCATGCACCGACCAAGGTGCTGGTGCGCTGGCGGCGGCCGATATACCATGGCGACTGCGCCGCGTGGGCGGCGCATCCCAACCCCTCCAGGCCGGCGCCCGTGACGTCCCCGACAGTTGATGCAAGCCAGGACCGAAACGGTCTGATCTATGTTCAATTGATGTTCGTCATGGCCACATGGGGCCTGAACATCGTCTCCATCAAATACCTCACGCAGCACATGGACATCCAGGCGCTTGCCGCCGTGCGGATCGTCATTGCGTTCATTACCGTCACTCTCATCATCAAGGCCCGCCGAGGCCGAGTGCCCAAGCTGGGCCGCATGGAATTGGGCTGGGTGGCGCTCGCCGGTTTCCTGGTGGTGTACGCGCATCAGGTGGCGCTGGTGTCCGGGCTGCGGTTTTCGTCGGCCGCCAACGGCACGCTCATCATGGCCACGAGTCCCTTGCTGTCGGCGTTGCTGGCCGCGCTGTTCTATCGCGAAAAACTGACGATGGTGCGCATCTGCGGCGCCTTGCTCGGCCTGTTGGGCGTGGGCATGGTGGTGGCCGGTAGCGGCGCGCAATTCGGGCTGAACGGGTGGGGCGATGCGGTCGTATTCGTGGCCGTGCTGGTGTTTGTGTTTGGCGGGCTCGTCATCCAGCGCATGTCGCGCACGATGGATCCGCTGGGCATGCTTTGGTATATGTACCTGGCGGGCGGGTTGATGCTGGTCGCGCACGCGGCGGTCACGCCGTCTTCCTACCAGACGGATACGTGGCAGATGACGTGGTGGCCGTGGCTCGTCCTGCTGTTTTCGGCGGTGATCGCCTCTGGCGTCAGCAACATCATCTGGAACGCCGGCATCGCGCGATTGGGCATCAGCCGTGCCGCGTTGTTCGTCAACTGGCTGCCGATATTCGGACTGCTGTTTGCCTCGCTATTCCTGGACGAACACGTCACCTTGACCCATGTGCTGGGCCTGGCCTGCGTGTTGGGAGGAACGTGGCTGGGGCTGCGCCGAACCGCGCCTGCCCCGGCCCGGCAACGCGCCTGATCACCTGCAACGCGAACCGGCCGCGCAGGCCGGCCCGCATCGCAAGGGGCGATCAGCGCTGGGCTTTGAGCAGCGTGGCTGCTTCGATGGCAAAGTAGGTGAGGATGCCGTCGGCGCCTGCGCGCTTGAACGCCAGCAGGGCTTCCATCATGACCTTGTCGTGGTCCAGCCAGCCGTTGGCGGCGGCGGCCTTGATCATCGCGTATTCACCGCTGACCTGATAGGCGAAGGTGGGCACGCGGAAGGTGTCCTTCACGCGGCGCAGCACATCCAGGTACGGCATGCCCGGCTTGACCATGACCATGTCCGCGCCTTCGTGCAGATCGGCGGCCACTTCGCGCAGTGCTTCGTCCAGATTGCCCGGATCCATCTGGTAAGCCATTTTGTTCGACTTGCCCAGGTTGGTGGCCGAGCCCACGGCGTCACGGAACGGGCCGTAGAAGGCGCTGGCGTACTTGGCCGAGTAGGCCATGATCTGCGTGTGGATGTGGCCGTTGGCTTCCAGCGCTTTGCGCACCGCGCCGATGCGGCCGTCCATCATGTCGCTGGGCGCAACCATGTCGACGCCCGCCGCGGCTTGCGTGAGGGCTTGCTTGACCAGGATTTCGACGGTGACTTCGTTGATCACGTAGCCGTTGTCGTCGATGACGCCGTCCTGGCCGTGGCTGGTGTACGGGTCCAGCGCCACATCGCACAGGATGCCCAGCTCGGGAAAGCGCTTTTTCAGCTCACCGACCACGCGAGGAATCAGGCCGCGCGGGTTGGTGGCTTCGATGCCGTCGGGCGTTTTCAGCGAGGGATCGATAACGGGAAACAGCGCCATCACGGGGATGCCGAGTTCCACGCATTTCTCGGCCACGGGCAGCAGCGTATCCAGCGAATAACGGACCACGCCAGGCAGCGAGGGCACGGCTTGTTCGATGCCCGTGCCGTCGGCCACGAAGACCGGATAGATCAGGTCGTTGACGGTCAGCGCATTCTCGCGCACCAGGCGGCGGGTGAAATCGTCGCGGCGCAGGCGGCGAGGGCGGGAAACCGGAAATTCAGGGGTAATGATCTGCGGGTTCATGATTCGACCTTGGGAGAAATCCAGTTTTCGATATGGGCGCCGGCTTCTTCCAACCCGATGCGCTCAGGCGCCGAAAACGGGATGGTGTGCAGGGCGCCGATATCGGCCAAATCCTTGCGGACGGAGAACACGGTGCGCATGCGCTGGCCATAAGGCAGCTTGTCGGCCTTGGTCAGCAGCGCCAGCACGGGGCGTCCGGTGGGGGCGATGAAATTGGCCAGGCGGCGGTCCAGTTCGGTGACGCCGCGGCGGATGTCGATCAGCAGCACGATGCCCGCGAGCGATTCGCGGTCGCGCAGGTAGCCGCCAAGGATGTCCGCCCATTTTTCTTTTTCGTTGCGCGCGACGGACGCATAGCCATAGCCGGGCAGGTCAACGAGAAAACCGATGTGGCCTTCCGGATCCAGCGGGTCGGGCAAGCCGAACATGTTGATCAAGCGCGTGCGGCCCGGCGTCTTGCTGGAAAACGCAAGACGGCGCTGGTTGCACAGCACGTTGATGGCCGTGGATTTGCCGGCATTGGAGCGGCCGACAAAGCAGACCTCGGGAGCGCCGGCGGCCGGCAACTGGTCGAGGCGAGCTGCGGAGGTAAGGAAGGAGGCGCGATGTAGGAGGGACACGGATGGGCTTTGGATACGGTTGGTTTCGAGCCCTATTGTATAATCCGGCGTTTGCAACAGTGGTCCCCGTGCGCGGAGCCGTCTTTTTTGCTTACTGTTTAGGTGCCAGCGGCATCTTGGCAGGCAGATTGGGCAAATGAGGTTCGATACGGTTTTCCAGGGTGTGCGGGGCAGGCGTGGGCGCCTTTTTGCGCCTTGATCGATGTGATCGTCGAGGTCTTCATGAAGCGTGTGCTGTCCCGGATGTTGGTTGCGAGCGGGCTGTTGCTCGGCGCCTCCGCCTTCTCTACACCCAGTTTCGCCGCCGACGGCGCTGCCGGCCCGGCCAAGCCAGATGCCGCCAAGGGCGGTCAGCTGTTTGATCAGGGTGACGCCTCACGGGGCATCATTGCCTGTGCGTCCTGTCATGGCGCGGCGGGCAATAGCACCATCCCGGTGAATCCCAACCTGGCCGCGCAACCCCACGAATATCTGGCCAAGCAACTGGCCGATTTCCAGATCAAGCAGGGCGCCAAGCTGCCCGTGCGCAATGGCGCGGGGGGCAATCCCACCCCGATGACCGCCATGGCGCAGAATCTGACGCCAGCGGACATGCAGAACATTGCGCTGTATCTGGCTCAACAACCCCTGAAAGAGCCCGCCACCGCAGGCCAGGAGAAGTTGGTTGAGCTGGGTCAGAAGATCTGGCGCGGCGGTTTGCCCGAACGCAATGTGCCCGCCTGCGCGGCGTGCCACTCTGCCAATGGCGCTGGCATGCCCGCCCAGTACCCCCGCCTGTCGGGGCAGTTCCCCATGTACATCGAAGAGCAGCTCAAGCTGTTCCGCAGTGGCGACCGCAAGAACGACATCATGTTCGCGATCGCCGACCGCATGTCGGACGCCGATATCAAGGCAGTGTCCGACTACGCAGCGGGCCTGCGGTAAGCGTAGGCCGGCAACACGCGCGGCTGGTCCGCGTTCATGCAACCTGAGCGTAGCGGAACCTGGTTCCGCTGCGCGCTGTCTATGAGGGGGGTAGCCGATCGCGCGGCCCCCCTTTTTTCATGAATTCAACACGCACCCACACCCGCCCCTCTTTGCGCAGCCTGCCTCAAGACTTCTTCGAACTGCTCGGTTCGATGCGGTTTGCCGTCAGCCTGCTGATGTTCATCTGCGTGGCGAGCCTGGTGGGCACGGTGTTGCAGCAGAACCGCTCATCCAGCAACTACATCGACCAGTTCGGACCGTTCTGGTACGAGGTGTTCGACAAGTTTTCGATCTGGCACGTCTACAACAGTTGGTGGTTCCTGCTGATCATGGGTTTCCTGGTCGTGTCGACCTCGGTCTGCCTGATCCGCAATGCCCCCAAGATGCTGCGCGACGCGCGCTCGTTCCGCGAACATGTGCGCGCCAGCAGCCTGCGCGCGTTTCCCCACCGCGTTGAAACCGAAGAACCCACCGACGTCGCGCAGACTTCGGCGGGCCTGAAAACGCTGCTGGAGCGGCTGGGCTATGCCGTGCGCGAGCGCCGCGACGCCGATGGCGTGCTGCTGGCGGCCAAGAAAGGCAGCGCCAATCGGCTGGGTTATGTGTTCGCGCATGCCGCCATGGTCATCATCTGCATCGGGGGTCTGCTCGACAGCGAATTGCCGGTGCGCCTTCAGGTCATGTTTGGCGGCAAGCAACCCATTGTCGACAACATGCTGATATCGCAGGTGCCGGAAAGCGGCCGCCTGTCGGTCAACAACCCCAGTTTTCGCGCCAGCGTGCTGGTGCCTGAAGGCGGCCAGGCGAGCACGGCGGTGGTGATGGTGGGCGACGGCGCGCTGGTGCAGCCGATGCCCTTCACGCTGAAGCTGAAGAAATTCGTCGTCGATTACTACTCCACCGGCATGCCCAGCCGCTTTGCCAGCGAAGTGGAAGTCACCGACCCCGACACCGGCAAGACCTTCGATTCCACCATCGAAGTCAACGAGCCGCTGCGCTTCAAGGGCATGACCGTCTACCAGTCCAGTTTCGACGACGGCGGCAGCACGGTGGTGTTGAAGGGCTACCCGCTGGTCGGCGCCAATGACGCGACGTTCTCCGTTGACGGCACGGTGGGCAAGACCAGCGAAGTGACCGCGCAGACGGCGCGCGGCGCGCGCAGCATGGGCGTGGAAATCACGGCGATGCGCCCGATCAACGTCGAGGACCTGACACGCGGCGACCCCAAGGGCGCCAACCAGAGCTTCGCCGAACATGTGGCTTCGGTGTCGGGCAGCGCGGCGGGCAAAAAGAATGAGAACCTGCGCAACGTGGGGCCCAGCGTCGAATACAAGCTGATCGACGATGCCGGCCAGGCGCACGAATTCCAGAACTACATGTTGCCTGTCGAGCTGGACGGCGCCAGCGTGTTCCTGGCCGGCGTGCGCAACAATGCGTCCGAGCCGTTCCGCTACCTGCGCATTCCGGCGGATGAGGACAGCTCGATCGCTGAATTCATGCGCCTGCGCGCCACGCTGGCCGACCCGGCCGCGCGCCAGGAAGCCGCAAGGCGCTTCGCTGAACGCAA
This sequence comes from Achromobacter piechaudii NBRC 102461, assembly GCF_001571245.1. Classification (GTDB taxonomy): domain Bacteria; phylum Pseudomonadota; class Gammaproteobacteria; order Burkholderiales; family Burkholderiaceae_B; genus Achromobacter; species Achromobacter piechaudii. The sequence continues at coordinate 36,185 of NZ_BCTK01000014.1, forward strand.
CAGCCCGTCGGGCGCGGATCGCCAGCCCCTGCAAACCGCCGCCGAGCGCGCGCTGGAGACCTTTGCCTCGGGCGGCCTGCAAGCGGTGGCTGCGTTCCTGCAAGCCAACACGCCGCCCGCCGACCTGGAGCGCGCGGCGGACGTGGTGATCCGGCTGATCGGCGCCAGCATGAATGAATTGCGTGCCATCGAACGCGAACGCGCCGGTCTGCCGCCTGTGGCCGTGGACGGCCCGGAAGGCGAACGCGCCGTCGTCTGGTCGCGCCTGGCGGTGGCGGCGCTGTCCGACCTGACGGTCTATCCGGCTCCGGTGTTCCTGTCGCTGGCGGATTTCAATCACGTGCAGGCCAGCGTGTTCCAGGTCAGCCGTACGCCGGGCAAGAATACGGTCTACCTGGGCAGTCTTTTGCTGGTGCTGGGTGTATTTTCGATGTTCTACATCCGCGACCGCCGCATCTGGATCTGGGTCAAGCCGCAAGGCAGCGGCAGCAGCGTCCTGGCGGCCATGACGTCCCAGAAGCGTACACTCGACTTCAATCAAGAGTTTGAACGCTTCAAGCAGGCGCTGTTGCGCCAGAAGAGGCCTTAAGGTTTTTTATGTCGACGACGACCTCCCCGCACCCTTCCTCGCCGGACACGCTGAACGCGTCCCCAGATACCTTGTGGCAGGACAGCCTGTCGGAAACCGGCGACAGCCGCGCCCGACGCGGCAAGCCCGACTGGACCGACGTGGTGTTCTTCCTGCTGCTGGCGGTGGGCGCTGCGTTTGCGCTGACCCGCCACGGCAACTCGATGGACTACTACGAGAAGATCATCCTGTGCGGCACCGTGCCCGCGCTGGCCTGGTTGGGCTGGCTGTGGCGTCCGTTGCGCCGCTTGATGGTCGCCTGTGCCATCGCGGCGGGGCTGGCGTTGATGCTTTACGGCAATGACCTGGCCCGCGCCGAGCACGTGTTCTTCCTGAAATACCTGTTCTCTTCCCAGTCAGCCATTTTGTGGATGTGCGCGCTGTTCGCACTGGCCATGGTCTGTTACTGGATCGGCGTATTAAGCCCCACGGCCGCGTGGCTGGGCACGGCGCTGACTTGGGGCGCGGTGTTCGCCGGCGTGACGGGTCTGCTGGTGCGCTGGCGCGAAGGCCATCTGATGGGGCCCGACCTGGGGCACATCCCCGTCAGCAACCTCTACGAAGTCTTCGTACTGTTCTCGCTGATCACGGCGCTGTTCTATCTGTATTACGAACGCAAGTACGCCACGCGCGCGCTGGGCGGATTCGTGCTGCTGGTGGTGACCTCGGCCGTCGTGTTTCTGCTGTGGTATTCCTTTACGCGCGATGCAGGTCAGATCCAGCCGCTGGTGCCCGCCCTGAAAAGCTGGTGGATGAAGCTGCACGTGCCCGCCAATTTCATCGGCTACGGCACGTTCTCGCTGGCCGCGATGGTGGGCTTTGCCTATCTGATCAAGCAGCACGGGCAGACGACGTCCTGGCTCAAGCTGGCCCCCTTGTTCGTGCTGGGCGTGTTGCTTTGCGCTGAACCGATGGTGTTCCGCACCGATGGTTTGTCGGCCACCTGGATGCTCTACTTCGGTGTGGGCGCGGTAATCGTGGGCGCTATTCTGTTGGGCCGCCGCCGTATCGCCGCCGCGCTGCCGTCGCTGGAGGTGCTGGACGACATCATGTATCGCGCCATCGCGATCGGCTTCGCCTTCTTCACCGTGGCGACGATCCTGGGCGCGTTGTGGGCGGCCGATGCCTGGGGCGCGTACTGGCAGTGGGACCCCAAGGAAACCTGGGCGCTGATCGTCTGGCTGAACTACGCGGCCTGGCTGCACATGCGTCTGATCAAAGGCCTGCGCGGCACCATGGCGGCCTACTGGGCGCTGATGGGTCTTCTGATTACCGGCTTCGCTTTCCTGGGCGTGAATATGTTCCTGTCCGGGCTGCATTCGTACGGGCAGCTGTGAGAAAAAGCCCGACGTAGAAAAGGCCCGCAAGGGCCTTTTTTATTGGTGCGAAGAATGATCGCCCCAGGTGCTGACGAAGGCGCGGCGATACCGCGCGGATGAAAGCTACAGCGTCGATTCGCCGCGCAGCAGGTCGTCCAGCGTTTCGCGTTGGCGCACCACGTGGTAGTTGCTGCCATCGACCATGACCTCGGCGGCGCGGGCGCGCGTGTTGTAGTTGCTGGCCATGGCCATGCTGTACGCGCCGGCCGATTCCACTGCCAGCACGTCGCCTTGCTGGATCGCCAGTGCGCGGCCCTTGGCCAGCCAGTCGGCGCTTTCGCATACCGGGCCCACGATGTCGTACTCGACAAGGTCGCCGGCACGCGGGCGCAGCGGTTGCACGCCATGGTATGCGTCGTACAGCGCGGGGCGCAGCAGATCGTTCATGGCGGCATCGACGATGGCGAAATTGCGCGCGTCCGAATGCTTGAGATATTGCACCGTGGTCAACAGCACGCCGGCATTGCCGACCAGCGAGCGACCCGGCTCCAGGATCAGGTGCAAATGCCCCTGGCCCCGCGCATTCAATCGTTCAAACACCTGGTCCAACAAGGCCTTGGGTGACGGAGGCGTCTCGTCCGTATAGCGGATGCCCAAGCCACCGCCCAGGTCCAGATGCGCGATGCGGATGCCGGCCTGGTCCAGTTGCCCGATGAGGTCCAGCAGTTTTTCCAGCGCGTCGAAATAGGGGCTGATGTCGGTCAGCTGCGAACCGATATGGCAATCGACGCCCACGATCTCCAGGCCCGGCAGCGCCTGCGCGGTCAGGTAGACGTCCAGTGCCGATTCAATGGCGATGCCGAACTTGTTTTCTTTCAGGCCGGTGGAAATGTAGGGGTGCGTCTGGGCATCCACGTCGGGGTTCACGCGCAGCGATACCGGCGCGCGCATTCCCATTTCCTGGGCCACGTCCGACAGCCGGCGCAATTCGCCTTCGGATTCGACGTTGAAGCACTTCACCCCGGCGGCCAGTGCGTCGCGCATTTCCCAGACTTGCTTGCCGACGCCGGAAAAGACGATCTTGGCGGGGTCCGCGCCCACGGCCAGGGCGCGTTTGAGCTCCCCGCCCGAAACAATGTCAAAGCCCGCGCCAAGCCGCACGAATTCCTTGAGCACGGCCAGGTTGGAATTGGCTTTCATGCCGTAGCAGACCAGCACGGGAAGCGGCCCGATGGCGCTGCGATAGGTCTCCCAGGCGGCCTTGAGCGCCGCGCGGGAATAGACGTACAGCGGGGTGCCTAGCCCATGCGCCAGATGGTCCAGGGGCACATCCTCGGCGTACAGTACGTTATTGCGGTACTGGAAGTAGGGATGGCCGGCCAGCTCTGGCGGCACGGGAAAGGCTGTCGTCATGGGATTGTCGGGGCAGGAGGAATTTGCGACGCCGGCTGAGGGTTGGACGGCGGTTTGCCGTCAGGCGTCGGCATATACAAAGGCCCCTTGTACCCGCAGGCCGCTACCATGCCGGAGGCCACAAGCGTGGCTACAATGCGAAGAGCCATGCGGCTGAATGCCAATTGGAACACTGGGAACTCCGTAATTCTTGCAGGCTCGATTATGACCGAAACCGAATTTCTTGCGTTGATCGACCAGGTGCTGGACAGCATCGAAAGCCAGGCCGATGACTGGGCGGCTTCGCTCGACGTCGATGTGGAAACCAGCCGTAGCGGCAATGTCCTGACCATGGTGTTCGAAGACAATACCCACGTCGTCGTGAACAGCCAGGCCGTCATGCAGGAACTGTGGGTGGCTGCCCGCAGCGGCGGCTTCCATTACCGTTACGACGGCCAGCACTGGAACGATACGCGTGGCGGTCCGCAATTGCCGGATGCCTTGTCGCAGATCTGTTCCGCCGCGGCAGGCGTACCCGTCACGCTGAAACTGTAAGACTGCCCATACCGCACGCGGCAAACAAAAGGCCGGCCTATCCAGGCCGGCCTTTTTTCGTCAGAACGGAATCTTTTGCGACCACGGAGCCGCGTTTTGCGTACCCACGCCCGGCGCCACCTTGATCTTCGTGTCCTGATTGCTGCTGCCGTTCAGGCCATTCAGGAACTCACCCAAGGTGTCGGCCTCGGCCAGCCCCAGGCGGGCCACGGCTTGGCCGGGGGGAAATTCCGAAAAGTAGAATTCGCCGTTTTCCACAATCAGGCCATCGGGACGGGGGCGCGGCTTTTCTTCCGGCACGCCCTTGAGCACGTCCTGCATGTAGTCGACCCAGATCGGCATGGCGACGCCGCCGCCGGTCTCGCGCGAGCCGAGCGACTTGGGCTGATCGAAGCCCAGCCAGGCCGTCGCCACCAGATTCGGCGTGTAGCCCGAGAACCACGCGTCCACGGATTCGTTGGTCGTGCCGGTCTTGCCGGCGATGTCGTTGCGCTTGAGCAGTACGCGAGCACGCGCCGCCGTGCCGTAGGTGGCCACGCCGCGCAGGATGTCGTCCATGACCCACGCGGTGCGCGGGTCAATCGCGCGCGCCGCCGCATCGCCGGCGACCACGGGCTTGGACTGCATGATGACCTTGCCGCTGCTGTCGGTGACGCGGTCGATCAGGTAGGGCGTGACGCGGTAGCCGCCGTTGGCGAATACCGAAAACGCACCCGCCAGTTGCAGCGGCGTCACCGAGCCCGCGCCCAGCGCCAGCGGCAGCACGGCCGGCTGGCGCGCCTTGTCGAAACCGAAGCGGGTCAGGTAGTCCTGCGCATACTGCGGGCCGATGGCTTGCAGGATGCGGATCGACACCATGTTCTTGGACTTGTACAGGCCCTGACGCAGCGTCAGCATGGGCTCGTACTGATTGCCGTAGTTCTTCGGATTCCAGGCCTTGGAGCCGGTCTGCGCCGCCGTCAGTTCAAACGGCTGGTCGGAAATCTGCGTGGCCGGCGTCAAGCCGCGTTCAAGCGAGGCCGCGTAGATGAAGGGCTTGATGTTCGAGCCCGGCTGGCGCCACGCCTGCGTCACGCGGTTGAAGTTGCCACGGTAGAAATCGAAACCGCCCACCATCGCGCGGATGGCGCCGTCTTGCGGCGACAGGGCCACGAACGCCGCCTGCACCGACGGCAGGTTGATGATTTCCCAGTTGTCGCCGAACTTGCGGATATAGACCACCGAGCCGCGCTTGATGCGCTGTTCGGGCTTGGCCTTGTCATTGAGCGCGCGCGCCACCACGCCCAGCACCTTCTTGTCGGTGACGGTGATGATTTCGCGCGAGCTGCGAGCCAGCTTCACTTCCGTGGGGCTGGCGGACAGCACCAAGGCGGTGAGCAGATCGCCGCTGTCGCTGAATTTGTCGAACACGCCGTCCAGGAATTCATCCAGGGCGGCCGGGTTGTTCTCGGTGCCCGGGGGCAGGTCCAGCTGTTCTTCGGGGCCCGGGTAGGGCGCGCGGCGCGTGTATTCCAGCACGCCTTCGCGCACGGCGCGGTAGGCCGCTTCCTGGTCCTTGGACTGCACGGTCGTATAGATATTGATGCCGCGCGAATAGACGTTGTCCTGGTAGACGTTATAGAGCAGCTGGCGCGCCAGTTCCGCCACGTATTCGCCATGGATGGCATAGCCGCCCGCGGGCGTGCCTTCGGCCGACTTCATGATGATGGGCTGCGCCATCGCCTGCTTGTATTCAGGTTCGGTCAGATAGCCCAGCGACTGCATCCGGCCCAGCACGTAGCGCTGGCGCAGTTCGGCGCGGGGGCGGTTCGAAATGGGGTTGAAGCGCGAGGGCGCCTTCGGGATGCCGGCCAGCATCGCGGCTTCGGCCGGAGTCACTTCCGCCAAGGGCTTGCCGAAGTACGTGCGCGAGGCGGCCGCGAAACCATAGGCGCGGTGGCCCAGGTAGATCTGGTTCATATAGAGCTCAAGGATCTGGTCCTTGGTGAGCTCGGACTCGATCTTGAACGTCAGCAGCAGTTCGTAGAACTTGCGCGAATAGGTCTTTTCCGACGACAGGTAGAAGTTGCGCGCCACCTGCATGGTGATCGTGCTCGCGCCCTGCGTCTTGGACATGTTGATAAGGTTGGTCAGGCCCGCCCGCACCACGCCCGTCCAGTCGATGCCGCCGTGCTGATAGAAACGGTCGTCTTCGGCTGCCAGCACCGCCGACTTCATGACGTCGGGGATTTCATTGAAGCGCAGCACGTTGCGGCGCTCTTCGCCGAATTCGCCGATCAGGACGCGATCCGCCGTGTAGACGCGCAGCGGCACCCGGGGGCGGTAATCCGTCATGGCGTTCAGGTCGGGCAGGTTGGGCCAGGCCAGCGCCAACGCCATCCCGGCCAGCAATACGCCGCACAGGAACAGGCCGGCAAACAGGATGCCGGTTTTCACGAAGAATCGCAGGAACGGGGAGCCGCTCTTGGCGGGCTTGTCTTTCTTGGAGGAATTCTGGGGCTTGCTCATCGCGGCGATTTTACGGGTAACTCCGGTCCCCACTCAGCGAGAGGGATCGGTTTCTGTAACAAGATTGTTCAGTGTGGTGCGCGGGCAACTGGCGGCAGATGTGATAATGCCGACATGAACTTTTCCGCCCATTCATGTCCGGAGGCTGACCCGGACCCAGCGCCCTCCGACGAGGCGTCTGAAAACATGCCGTGCGCCATCGAGTGCACAGGCAAGACCGTGCCGTTGCCGCATGACCTGCCCGTCTTCCTGGTCGGCATGATGGGCGCGGGCAAGACTACCATCGGCCGGAGCCTGGCGCGTGCGCTGGGGCGCGAGTTTATGGATCTGGATCATGAGCTCGAGGCGCGTTGCGGCGTTCGGGTGCCGGTTATCTTCGAAATCGAGGGCGAAGCCGGTTTTCGTCGCCGAGAGTCCGCCGCCTTGGAAGAGTGTACCCAACGGCGCAACATTATTCTTGCCACCGGCGGCGGCGCCATCCTGGCCAGCGAAAACCGCCAGCGTCTGCGCGAGCGCGGAATCGTCATCTATTTGAGGGCCAGCGTGGACGAGTTGTTCCGCCGCACCTGCCGCGACCGCAATCGCCCCTTGCTGGCCACCGCCGACCCGCGCGGCACCCTGCGGGATCTGATGACCCTGCGCGAACCCCTGTACAAAGAAGTCGCCGACCTGGTCGTGGAAACGGGCGCCATGCCCATCCACACGCTGGTGAAGGCGCTGCTGCCGCAATTACAAGCCTTCGAGAAGCGCATATGAACGTTGTTGACGTCGACACCCCGGGCGGAAGCTACCCCATTCACATCGGCCCTGGCCGTCTCGATGCGCTGGACAAGTGCATCCCCGCCGACGCCACCGCCATCGCGGTCGTGACCAACCCCACGGTGGCCGCGCTGTACGGCGAACGCGCCGAGGCCGCCCTGGCGCGCACCGGCAAGCGCGTGCTGCGCATCGAACTGCCGGATGGCGAAGCCTATAAAGACTGGCAGTCGTTGAACTTGATCTTCGACGCGTTGCTGACGCACCGCCTGGACCGCCGCTGCGTGCTGGTGGCGCTGGGTGGCGGCGTCATCGGCGACATGACGGGCTTTGCCGCCGCCGTCTACATGCGCGGCGTGCGCTTCGTGCAAGTGCCCACCACGTTGCTCGCGCAGGTGGATTCGTCGGTGGGCGGCAAGACCGCCGTGAACCATCCGCTGGGCAAGAACATGATCGGCGCGTTCTACCAGCCGGTAGCGGTCGAGATCGATACCGACGTACTGAACACGCTGCCCGCGCGCGAAGTGTCCGCCGGCCTGGCGGAAGTCATCAAATACGGCCTGATCCTGGACCCGGATTTCTGGACCTGGTGCGAGGACAACGCCCAGAAGCTGCGCGCGCTGGACCCGCAGGCGGTGGCCTACGCCATCCGGCGCTCTTGCGAATTGAAAGCGCAGGTCGTGGGCAAGGACGAACGCGAATCCGGTCTGCGGGCCATCCTGAACCTGGGCCACACCTTTGGCCACGCCATTGAATCCGGCCTGGGCTACGGCGCCTGGCTGCACGGCGAAGCCGTGGGCTGCGGGATGGTGCAAGCGGCTGAATTGTCGGCCGACGTGGCCGGATTTGCCCGCGCCGACGTCGAGCGCGTGCGCGCGCTGGTCGCCGCCATCGGCTGCCCCGTCGTCGCCCCGGATCTGGGCGCGGACCGCTGGCTGGACCTGATGCAGGTCGACAAGAAAACGGAAGGCGGTTCGATCCGCTACGTGCTCATGCCGCGCATAGGCGAAGCCTTCATGCGCGCGGCCCCCGACGAGGCGGTGCGCGCCGTCTTGTCCAGAACGACCCAGTAACCGCGATTGGAGACGGTGTTGCAGACGAAAGAATTGGCTTCCTACGCATCCGACCCGTCCCAATCGCGCGGTCGCACCTATGCCGAGCCACCGCCCGAAAATCGGACTGAGTTTCAGCGTGACCGCGACCGCATCGTGCATTCCGGCGCCTTCCGTCGGCTCGAATACAAGACGCAGGTGTTCGTCAACCACGAAGGCGACCTGTTTCGCACACGCCTGACGCATAGCCTGGAAGTGGCGCAGATTGCGCGTACCCTGGCACGCAGCCTGCGCCTGTCCGAAGAGCTGACCGAAGCGATCTCGCTGGCGCACGACCTGGGCCACACGCCCTTCGGGCATGCCGGCCAAGACGAACTGAACGCATGCATGCGCGAACTGGCGCCGGAAGCCGGCGGCTTCGAACACAACCTGCAAAGCCTGCGCGTGGTGGACGAGCTTGAAGAGCGCTACGCGGATTTCAACGGACTGAACCTGTGCTTTGAAACCCGCGAAGGCATTCTCAAGCACTGCTCGGTTGCGCACGCGCGCCAGTTGGGCGATGTGGGCGAGCGCTTCCTGAACCGCACCCAGCCTTCGCTGGAAGCGCAGTTGGCCAATCTTGCCGATGAAGTCGCCTACAACAACCATGACATCGACGACGGCCTGCGTTCCGGCCTGATCACGCTGGAACAGCTGCAGGATGTGTCGATCTTCGAGCGCCATCATGCAGAGGTGCTGGACCGCTATCCAGGCCTGGCGCCGCGTCGCGCCGTGTCCGAGACCATCCGCCGCATGATCAACACGCTGATTGTGGATCTGACGCAGACCTCGCTGGCGCGCATCCGCGACGCGGCTCCGGCCAGCGTTGACGACGTCCGTCGCGCGCCGCCGCTGGCGGGATTTTCCGACGAGATCCGGCGCGAGGCCGATGCGTTGAAAAAATTCTTGTACGACAACCTGTACCGGCACTATCAGGTACTGCGCATGACCGCGAAAGCGCGCCGCATCGTGCGCGAGTTGTTCGCGGCGTTCCTGGATGATCCGCGCCTGTTGCCGCCCGACTACCGCCGGCCCGCGTTCAACGAGCAGGCGCGCGCCATATCAGACTACATCGCGGGCATGACCGACCGCTACGCGATCCGCGAACACAAGCGCCTGTTCGAAATGGGCTGAACGCGGGGGCAGGGGCGCATCCTTACGGTTACGCCCCGGCCGCATCTTCAGCGGTGCTTGCGATAAGGTTCGTCTTCCGGGACGAAAGTGGCTTCGGCGCGGGCGTCGCGCGTCCATTCCTGCATGGCCGGCAGCGCCAGCACCGCGTCCATATAGTCGCGCACAGCGCCCGTCGCGGGCACGTCGTAGGTTGTGAAGCGCGAGACCACCGGCGCGAAAAATGCGTCGGCAATCGAGAACGCACCGAACAGAAAATCACCGCCGTGTCCGAACTGCTCGCGCGTTTCGCGCCAGAGGGCTTGCATGCGCTGGATGTCTGCATGCACGGCTTCGGACATGTCGATGCCAGGCAAGTGCGCTTCGATGTTCATCGGCAGCGCGTTGCGCAAGGCGCCAAAGCCGCTATGCATTTGCGCCGCCAGCGAACGGGCACGAGCCCGGGCTTTTGCATCCTTGGGCCAAAGGCCCGCGTCTGGGTGCTGGTCGGCGGCGTACTCGCAGATGGCCAGGGAATCCCAGACGGCGAACTCGCCGTCCAGCAGCACCGGCACCAGGCCTGCCGGAGACACCGCCGCCACCTTGCGCGAGAACTCTTCGGTGAAAAAGCCGAGCTTTTGCTCGCTAAAGGCGATGCCGGTCGCACGCAGGGCCAGCCAGGGCCGCAAGGACCACGACGAGTAATTCTTGTTGCCGATGATCAACGTGTACATGCGGTATCTCCTGCCTGATGGTGGGGTTGCGGTGGGCTTACCTGCTTGCGCTGCGGCGCAAGAGCTTGCCCAGGTATTGGCCGGTGTGGCTGGCCGGCGTGTTCGCCACGACTTCCGGGGTGCCTTGCGCCACCACGTAACCGCCGCCGTCGCCGCCTTCCGGGCCCATATCGATCAGCCAGTCCGCCGTCTTGATGACGTCCAGGTTGTGTTCGATGATAAGCACCGTGTTGCCGCTGTCGACCAACTGGTTCAACACCTGCAACAGCAGCTCGATGTCGCGGAAATGCAGGCCGGTGGTGGGCTCGTCCAGGATGTACAGCGTGCGCCCGGTGCTGCGGCGTGACAGTTCCAGCGACAGCTTCACGCGCTGCGCTTCGCCGCCCGACAGCGTGGTCGCGCTTTGGCCCAGCCGGATATAGGACAGGCCCACGTCGATCAGCGTGTGCAGCTTGCGCGAGATGGCCGGCACGGATTCGAAATATTCCAGCGCCTGCTCGACGGTCAGGTCCAGCACTTCGCTGATGTTGCGGCCCCGGTAGCGGATCTCGAGCGTCTCGCGGTTGTAGCGTTTACCGTGGCAAACGTCGCAAGGCACGTACATGTCGGGCAGAAAGTGCATTTCCACCTTGACCACGCCATCGCCCTGGCACGCCTCGCAGCGGCCGCCCTTGACGTTGAAGCTGAAGCGGCCGGGGTCGTAGCCTCGAGTACGCGCCTCGGGTACGCCGGCGAACAGTTCTCGGATGGGCGTGAACAAGCCGGTGTACGTGGCCGGATTGCTGCGCGGGGTGCGGCCGATGGGGCTTTGATCCACGCTGATGATCTTGTCGAAGTTCTCAAGACCCTGCATCGACACATAGGGAGCGGGCTCGCTTTGCGCGTGATGCAGCTGGCGCGATACCGCTACCGCCAAGGTGTCGTTGACCAGCGTTGATTTGCCGGAGCCGGACACGCCCGTCACACAGACCAGGCGGCCGGCCGGCACGCGCAGTTCGACGTCTTTGAGGTTGTTGCCGCTGGCCCCGGTGAGGGTCAGCCAGGGCAGTTCGTCGTTGACCGGGCGGCGAGCGGGAATGGCGATCTCGCGCGCACCGCTCAGGTACTGGCCGGTCAGCGAATTCGGATCGCGCTGCACGGTGTCAGGGTCGCCCTGGGACACGACTTCGCCGCCGTGCTCGCCAGCGCCCGGGCCCATGTCGACGACCCAGTCGGCCATGCGGATCATGTCTTCGTCGTGCTCGACGACGATGACGCTGTTGCCCAGGTCGCGCAGGTGTTGCAAGGTGCCGATCAGGCGATCGTTGTCGCGCTGGTGCAGGCCGATGGAGGGCTCGTCCAGCACGTACATCACGCCCGTGAGGCCAGAGCCGATCTGGCTGGCCAGCCGGATGCGCTGGGCTTCGCCGCCCGAGATGGTGTCGGCGCTGCGGTCCAGTGACAAATAGTTCAGCCCGACGTTGTTCAGGAAACTGAGCCGCGCTTCGATCTCGCGCACGATGCGCTGCGCGATCTCTTGCTTGGCGCCGGTCAGGCTCAGATCACGGAACCAGGCCAGGCAGCTGGACAGCGGCATGGCTTCGACTTCGTAGATGGCCTGGCCGTGGCGCTCGCCGCCGCGCGGGTCGTGCCCGATCAGCACGTTGCGCGCTTCGGGGCGCAGGCGCGATCCCGCGCAGTCCGGGCAGGTCTTGATGTTGCGGTACTTGCCCAGTTCTTCGCGCACGGTGGCCGAGTCGGTCTCGCGCCAGCGGCGTTCCAGATTCGGGATGACGCCTTCAAACGTATGCCGCTTGACGGTGCTGCGGCCCTTTTCGTTCAGGTAGAGGAATGAAATTTCTTCCTCGCCCGAGCCGTACAGCACCTTGTCGCGCAGCGTTTCGGGCAGGTCTTCGAATGGGGCTTCGATGTCGAATTCGTAGTGCGCCGCCAGGCTGGTCAGCAGCGAATGCGTGAATGCATTGCGGCGATCCCAGCCACGGATCGCGCCAGCGGCCAGGCTCAGTTCGGGAAAGGCGACCACGCGCTTGGGGTCGAAGAATCCCACCTGGCCAATGCCGTCGCAGCTGGGGCAGGCGCCCATCGGATTGTTGAAGCTGAACAGGCGCGGTTCCAGCTCGGGCAGGCTGTGGCTGCACACCGGGCAGGCGTAGCGGCTGGAGAACACCTGCTCGCGTTCGCTGTCCATGTCCAGCGCCAGCGCGCGGCCGTCGGCCAGTTGCAGCGCGGTTTCAAAGCTCTCGGCCAGACGCTGCTTGCTCTCCGGCTTGATACGCAGCCGGTCGATCACGACGTCGATGTCGTGCTTCTCGGTCTTCTTCAACGGAGCCATGCCGTCGATTTCCATCAACTGGCCGTCGACGCGCAGCCGCACGTAGCCTTGCGCCTGGAGGCTGGCGCATTCGTCCTCGAAGCTGCCTTTCTTGCCACGCGCAATCGGCGCCAGCACGGCCAGCCGGGTTTCCGGCGTCCAGCCCAGCACCGCGTCGACCATCTGGCTGACGGATTGCGCCTGTAGCGGCAGGCCGTGATCGGGGCAGTAGGGCGTGCCCACCCGCGCATACAGCAGGCGCAGGTAGTCGTGGATTTCGGTGATGGTGCCGACCGTGGAGCGCGGATTGTGGCCGGCGGCTTTCTGCTCGATGGAAATGGCCGGCGACAGACCTTCGATGAGGTCAACGTCCGGCTTGTCCATCAGCTGGAGAAATTGTCGGGCATACGCGGACAGGCTTTCCACATAACGTCGTTGGCCCTCCGCGTACAGCGTATCGAACGCCAGCGAAGATTTGCCAGAGCCGGACAAGCCGGTGACGACCACCAGTTTGTGGCGCGGCAGGTCCAGCGAAACGTTCTTGAGGTTGTGGGTGCGAGCACCCCGTATGCGTATTGTCACGTTGATCGTGTGTCCATCAGGCTCTTTTAAGCGGTTTCAAAGGCCAACTTGTTACTATAGCGCGCCGAATCCTCCCGCGTTCAAGGCAGCCCACCAAGGCGGACTGGACCGGGTTCGGCGCCGCACCGCCAGATCAGACTGTGAGCGTGTGACATCCACGCGCGCGCACCGCCCTTGTCATTGTTGAATTTTCCGCATGCCGGCAGACATCAAGTTGAAATTGACCCCCTCCGAGCGCCGCGCCAGCGTCGCGTTGGCCGGCCTGTTCGCCGCGCGGATGCTGGGGCTGTTCCTGTTGTTGCCGGTGTTCGCCGTGGCCGCCGCCGGACTGCCGGGCGGGAACGACCCCGCGCGCGTCGGCCTGGCTCTGGGCATGTACGGCCTGACGCAAGCCTTCATGCAGATTCCTTTTGGCCTGGCGTCCGACCGCTGGGGGCGTCGCCCCGTCGTATTGTTCGGATTGCTGTTGTTCGTCGTCGGCAGCGTCGTCTGTGCGCAGGCGACGGACGTGTACTGGATCACGATAGGCCGCGCCATCCAGGGGGCGGGGGCCATTTCCGCCGCCGTCACCGCCTGGCTGGCCGACGCCACCCGTGATGAAGTCCGCACCCGCGCCATGGCGATGGTGGGCGGTTCGATCGGGCTGTCGTTCGCGGTGTCGCTGGTCTTGTCGCCGGTGCTGGTGGGTTGGTGGGGCTTGTCCGGGCTGTTCTGGACCATCGCCTGCCTGGGCGTGATCTGCCTGGGCGTGGCGCGCTTCGTGGTGCCGGTGGTGCCGCGCACCCAGGCCCGAACCATGCAGGCCGCTCGACCCCGCGAAGTGCTGACCCACCGTGATCTGCTGCGCCTGAACTTCGGCGTCTTCGTACTGCACCTGATCCAGGTGTCGCTATTCGTCGTGGTGCCGGCGCTGCTCGCCAAGGTGGGCGGGCTGGATGCGCGCGAATTGTGGAAGGTCTATCTGCCGGTCATCCTGGTGTCGTTCGTGCTGATGGTGCCGGTGGTGTTCGTCGCGGAAAAGCGCCGCGCCCACCGTGGCGCCCTGCGCGCCGCCGTGGCGGGCCTGGTGCTGGTGTGTGCGCTGCTGCCCGCCGCCAGCCATGGTTTCTATACGTTGGCCGTGGCGCTGACCGGTTTCTTCGTGGCCTTCAACGTGCTTGAGGCCCTGCAGCCCTCACTGGTTTCGCGCGTGGCCCCTCAGGCATACAAGGGCCTGGCGCTGGGCTTCTACAACACGGCGCAGGCGGCGGGCCTATTTGTCGGCGGCGCGCTGGGTGGCTGGCTGGCGTCGCATTCGGGGGCCAGCGCGGTGTTCATCGGCGCGGCCATTCTGTCGGCCATCTGGCTGGCGGTGACCTGGGCGCTACGACCGTTGTCCTGATGTGGGGATGTGTCCCCGACTACATGCGGAAAGTCGCGGATGTTGCCGCGTATGGTCGCCAACAGCTCCTAAATCGATTCCCGGGGTGGATCGCTTTGTCACGAATCGCGTTTGGCGCGGCGAGTGCTTTTCGTCGATAATACGTACCAAATTAGGGCTTCAAGGAAGTGGGAATCCATCGGATTCCAGTCGTCGCCGGTCATTGTCATGATGACCGGCGTGTTTCATGAAGCCGGTCTTCAACATCGCTTTTTATGTTGTTGCCGGCGCGCTCGCGGCAACGCCTGGGCGCAGGCTGTCAACAACTGAGGGACATCGGCATGGCATCGGTTAACAAAGTCATTCTTGTGGGCAATCTGGGGCGTGACCCGGAAGTCCGCTACAGCCCGGACGGGGCGGCAATCTGCAACATGTCCATCGCCACGACCTCCACCTGGAAGGACAAGGCTTCCGGCGAGCGCCGCGAAGAAACGGAATGGCATCGCGTCGTCATGTACAACCGCCTGGCGGAAATCGCCGGCGAATACTTGAAGAAGGGCCGTTCGGTCTACATCGAAGGCCGCCTGAAGACCCGCAAGTGGCAAGACAAGGACACCGGCGCTGATCGCTACAGCACCGAAGTGGTCGCCGACCAGATGCAAATGCTGGGTGGCCGCGAAGACGGCGGCGGCGGTGGCGCCAGCTACGGCGGCGGCGGCGGTTACGACGACGCTCCGTCGCGCCCGCAACAGCAACGCGCCCCGGCGCAACGCCCGGCGCCGCAACAGCGCCCGGCTCCGGCCGCAGCCCCGGCCAGCAGCGGTGCGAACCTGGCGGATATGGACGACGATATTCCGTTCTAAGACGTCGCCAGTTCAGTCTGCAAACAAACCCCGGCATGTCCATGACTGTCGGGGTTTTTGCTTTTGGGCTGCTGTTTCTCGTCGCCATAACTGTCTGGTGTCAGCTCAACTGAATATTCGCTAGACCTGGCCGGCTTGGTTTCGGTCACCCCCTACACCTTGATACCCAAACCCCCAGACTTGTTTCCGTTTTCCTCGAATCGGAAGCATGGCCGCAGGACCTCGAAAATATAATTGCGGCTGATACTTTCAGCGGAGGTCTGCCATGCGTCATGCCAAGTCCGATCGTCGTTTCTCCCATCCCTTGTGGCGCGTGGCGCCATGGCTGGGCCTGGGACTGCTGGGTTTGACGCTGTACGGCTGTGCCGCCACGACGCCGCCCAAGGGCGTGACGCCAGTCGGTTCCTTCGACGTGCATCGGTATGAAGGCCGCTGGTTCGAGATCGCGCGGCTGGACCACCGGTTCGAGCGCGGAATGACCGACGTCACCGCCAACTATGCCTTGCAGGATGACGGTAGCGTGCGTGTGGTGAATCGCGGGTTCGACCCTGCCAAGGGGGCGCAGGGCGATTGGCGATCGGCGCAGGGCCGAGCCCTCTTTACGGGTGACCCGTCGGTGGCGTCGCTGAAGGTGTCTTTCTTCGGTCCGTTCTACGGGGGCTACCATGTGGCCGCGCTGGACCCGGAGTATCGCTGGGCGTTGGTCGTGGGCCCGGATCGCGGCTACGCCTGGATCCTGGCGCGCGACAAAACGCTGAGCCCGGACACGCGCGACGATATCCTGCGTCGCGCCCAGGCCTTGGGCTTGGATACCAATGCGTTTATCTGGGTCAGCCAGGAACGCGCGCAGCCTGCGTTGGAACCAGCGTCCTGATCCGGAACGGCACGCCATGGCATCCCAACGCTCCGGCGCGCGCGCGCTGCGCTTGATTCTGGGCGATCAGCTGAACCCGCTTCACAGCTGGTTCGAGCATCCCGATCCGGGCGTGGTGCATGTGCTGATGGAAGTGCGTCAAGAGACGGACTACGTGCTGCACCACGCGCAGAAAATCCTGGCTATCTTCGCAGCCATGCGCGATTTTGCGCGGCATCTGCGCGAGGCGGGACATCGGGTGAGGTACGTCGCGATCGACGATCCCAGCAATCGCCAGGACATGACGCAAAACCTGGCCGCGCTGATGGCGCATTACGGCGCGCGCGAACTGAGTTACCAGCAACCCGATGAATGGCGGGTCAGCGAGAACCTGCGTACTTGGGGCGCATCGCAGACGTTCTCCGTGCGGGAAGTGGACAGCGAACATTTCTATACGTCCCGCGACGAGGTGGCCGAGTTTTTCGGACCACGCAGGCAGTGGTTGATGGAGGCTTTTTACCGCCATATGCGCCAACGCCATGGCGTGCTGATGGACACTTCAGGCGCTCCGATGGGCGGCCGATGGAACTTCGACCACGACAACCGCGAGCCCTGGCAGGGCACGCCGCTGCTGCCGCCGGATGCCCGGCCGGTGCATGATCATCGCGGGTTGTGGGAAACAGTGCGCCAAGCGGGTGTGCAAAGCTTCGGAAATCCGCAGGCCGGTGAGTTCCACTGGCCGTTGAACCGTGCGCAGGCGCTGGCGTGGCTGGATCACTTCATCCAGAGTGCTCTGCCGAACTTCGGGGCCTATGAAGACGCGATGAGCGCGGGCAACCCGCGCCTGTTTCATTCGCAGTTGTCGTTCGCCCTGAACACCAAGATGCTGCATCCGGACGAAGTGGTGCGGCAGGCCCAAGCCGCCTACGAGGCGGGGCACGCACCGCTCGCTGCGGTGGAGGGTTTCATCCGGCAGATTCTGGGATGGCGCGAATATGTGCGCGGCGTGTATTGGGCGCACATGCCGGGCTATGAGACACGCAACGCGTTGGGGCATGCGCGCCCGTTGCCGGCGTGGTTCTGGACGGGGCAGACAACAATGCGTTGCATGCGCGACGCCATCGGCAATTCGCTGGAGAACGCCTACGCGCACCATATCCAGCGCCTGATGGTCATCGGCAACTTTGCGCTGCTGGCCGGACTGGACCCCGGCGCCGTGCATCAGTGGTATCTGGGCGTGTATATCGATGCGTTCGAATGGGTCGAGCTGCCCAATACCGTTGGCATGAGCCAGTTCGCGGACGGCGGGCTGCTGGGCACGAAACCCTACGTCAGCAGCGCGTCCTACATAGACCGCATGAGCGATTACTGCCAGGCATGCCCGTATGACAGGAAGCAGAGAACCGGCGACCGCGCCTGCCCGTTCAATGCCTTGTACTGGGATTTCTTTGCTCGCCACCAGCCGCTGCTTCAGGACAACCGGCGTCTGGCGATGGTGTACCAGCAATGGCGGAAGACGCCCGAACACGTACAGACGGCGTTGCGAGACCAGGCGGCGCTGACGTTGAGCCGCCTGGACGATCTTTGATCCCTGCACAACTTGTGCAAGCAACGCCGGACGCGCTCGTGTTCAGTCGGCTGCCGGCCACATGCCTTCGGTCTGCAGCAGACGATTCATGGCGATTTCGAGGATGCCGCGCGCCTGTCCGGCAGCCTGTTGCAGCGCCAGGTGCAATTGGGCGTCCGCTTCGTCGCGCGACGCGCACTGTGCGCTGTACCGCTCAAAGCTGCCCACCATCATCAGCAGTTCGGCCAGGTGCCTGGGGCACTCGCATGTGATGGGATTGCGCAGCGTCATGATCTTGGCCAGCGCGTCTTCGTTGAATTCGACGGCCGAAGCCGGGCCCAGCGCGGCAAGATTCAAGCCGGCGACGGCCGAACGGCACAGTGGCGCCAGCTCGTTCAACTGAGCAGGTATGCGCGCGACCAGGCACCCTTGCGCGCGCAGCGTGCGGATCGTGGCGTTGGAGCTGAAGCGGTACAGCACCACCACGGCGCCGGTCTCGGTAGCATCGCGCGCGCGTTCGATGGGCGCCAAGGCATTAGCGTCCAGTTCCGAGATTTCGATGATGAGCACGTCTGCATGGCGCGGCAACGAACCGGCGTCGTCCAGGCGCGCGCACGCGCCGATCACGCGGACATCCGGCCCGGCCATGAAATCGACGACGCCGTCCTGACCCGGTACGCCGCCAGAAAGGCGCGGAGCGAGCGTCGCGCCGATCGCCACCGCACGCAAGGCAGGGCTGGCCAGGCTGGGCTGCGCGCCAAGCATGGCCTGCAACTGCTCCAGCGTCAGCGTCGCCAGCGTGCCGATGGCGTGCCCCTGATCCGCGAGCTGTTTCAACAGCCGGAGCCGATGGACCTGCTCGGCCGAATACAGCCGTTGGCCTCGCGGCGAGCGCTCGGGAGAGGACAGGTGATAGCGCCTTTCCCAGACGCGCAGGGTTTCAACGGGCAGGCCGGCCAGCCGGGCTGCGACTCCGGTCCGGTAGGCGGCGGTTGAACCGGTTCGGTCAATGTCAGTGTCGGGCATATGTTCCATAAATGAACCGTTTTTGAACCAGTAAATACCGCATTTATAGGTTCAAAATATGGACGAAGTGAGTGGTGCCGCCTACTCTACTCCCACGCATCGCCTTTTCCAAGTTGCCACGCGCGGTAAGAGGGTGCCCCGATGCGAACCCCCATATCAATGACATTCTGGAGCTCATCATGAAGCGTTTTCTGACTGGAACGACGATCGCCCTGGCCTGCGGCCTGGCGAACGCTGCCGACATCGTGGATACGGCTAAATCGGCGGGCGAGTTCAATACGCTGACGACTGCCGTGCAGGCCGCCGGGCTGACCGACACCCTGAAGGGGCCCGGGCCATACACCGTGTTTGCGCCGACTGACGCGGCGTTTGCCAAAGTGCCGAAGGACAAGCTGGATGCGTTGTTGAAAGACAAGGCCGCACTGACCAAGGTCCTTACGTATCACGTCGTACCGGGCAAGGTCATGGCCAAGGACGTCAAGGCAGGCGAGGTCAAGACGGTTCAAGGCAGCCCCATCACCGTGACCGTCGCCGATGGCAAGGTCAAGGTCGATGGCGCCAATGTGGTCAAGACGGACATCGTCGCCGACAACGGCGTCATCCACGTCATCGACACGGTTCTGATGCCCAAGTAATTCGGGACAAAATCGGTTCGGTTTTTCGGTTTTCTATGACCGACGCGGGGCCGCCCAGAGCGGCCCTGAGTCACTTGCGTCGAAGCCGCGCCCGCTCAGTACCGGATTCAAGTCATGCCCAGGAACCGACCGCTCCCAGAAAAAATCTGCCTGCATTGCGGGCGGCCATTCACTTGGCGCAAGAAATGGGAACGCGCTTGGGACGAGGTGCGCTTCTGTTCCGAACGCTGCAAAAGGGAGGGGGCGCGAACTTTGCGGGAATCGATGCAGTGATGCGAAGGAGTATGGGCAAGCGAGCAAGAAGTCGGCCCTTGCCATGAATCCGCCGCGGGAAAAGCCGTGTTTGGGTAGAAGAGGTTCTTATGGACACGCAGGAATTGGTCGCGCAGATGATCATCAGGACATCAGGCGCACGGAGCTTCGAAGACTGGCCAGAGGTGTTAGCTGCCTACGCCGCTCTCATCGAGACCGTGCAATACAAGCTTACGCACCAGGAGATGGAGGATTTCATCAACCTGGGCGCGGACTTTTATCGCACGTTGGCGCGTGCCGAGGACTATCGACGAAGGGGCGGTTTCGCTGCGGGCATGTGATCGCATCCGATGCCGCCCCGAGCGAACAGGGGAAGGGATCAGGATGGGGCTGTTGATTCTGCCGCTGTCGCGTCGTTCCGCCGCTCAATGCGATCCACCCCGGCAGTTTCCGCCGTGCGCGCAACCGACAGCCTGTTGCGTCCGCCGCGTTTGGCCTCGTATAGCGCGGTGTCTGCGCGTGCGATGAGTTCCTCGATGGTTTCGCCGGGAACGAACTGCGCCACGCCCAGGGACAAGGACAGGGATCCGATTTCCGCGTCACGATGCGCATGCACGCAGGTGCGCGCGCGTTCCGCAATGTCGATCGCATCCGAGATCGGACAGTCGGCGAGCACGATGACGAACTCTTCGCCTCCCCAACGAATTACCGTGTCCTGGCTGCGCACCGCACCGTGCAGGATTCTCGCGATTTCGCTCAGCACCCGGTCTCCGGCGAGATGCCCGAAATGATCGTTGATGCGCTTGAAGTGGTCGACATCCGCAATGATCAAGCTGAGTGGATCGTCGCCCGTCTGAGCGCTCGCAACGGCATCTCGCAGCGTTTTTTCGCCATGCGCGCGGTTGTAGAGTCCGGTGAGCTTGTCCTTCGTGGCGGCGCGCAATAACGCTTGTTCTCTTTCCACCTGTTGCGACACGTCTTTGCTGACGCTGATGTGGTGGGTCGCACGGCCCTGCTCATCGAAAATCGTCGAGATGGTCTGCTCGACATGAAAGAGCGAGCCGTCTCGCTTGCGATTGACGAACGTGGCCCGAAAATCCTGCCCGCTTGAGAGCGTGCGGTACATGGCTGCATAAAACGCGTCGTCATGCTCGCCCGACTTCAGGATCGCCGCCGTCTTGCCTTTGATGGTGGATAGGGAATAGCCCGTGGCGTTTTCGAACGCCTTGTTCACAAAGCTGATCCGCGCCTCTGCGTCCGTCAGCATGACCAGATCGCTTGTTGCATCGAGCGCGCGAGCCAGCAAGTGATTGTTGCGGCCGATACGCACCAATTCAGAGATATCTTCCTGCACCGACACGAAGTGCGTGACCGCGCCGCTCGCGTCGTGGATCGGCGAAATATTCCACCGCACGATGTAGTCTGAACCGTCCTTGCGGTAGTTGGTTGCCCTGCCTTCGAAATACCGTCCTTCTTTCAAACAGGCGCGCAGGGATTCGATGACTGCGGGATCGGTGGCCGGTCCTTGAAGAATGCGCAGAGACCGCCCGCGCAACTCTTCAAGTGAATAGCCTGTCATGGCGGTGAACGCGGGGTTGGCGAACTGAACGCGACAGCCCGCAGACAGATCCGCATCGGTGATGACCAGCGCGTTCCACGCTTGCATGAATGCCGCTTCGAACAGTTGCTGCTGCGGCATGTTCATGCTCGGAGCTCCGCTGACGCGACCCGGACGCCGCAGCGGCAATCAACCGGCATTGGATATCGGCGGCATGGCCTGGAAGGCTGGCTTGGCGAACAGATAACCTTGCATGAGAGAGATGCCTTGGGACGCCAGAAAGTCGCGCTCGCCGGCCGTTTCAATCCCTTCCGCAATGACGCGAATGCCCAGGTCCGTGCAGATTCTTTGTACGCCCGCAACGATGCGCTGACGCGCGATGTTTGTGTCGATGCCGCGCACAAGCGCCATGTCGAGCTTGATGAGGTCGGGTTGAAAATCCGCCAGCAGCGTCAAACCCGAATAGCCTGAGCCGAAGTCGTCGATCGCGGTCTGAAAGCCATACGATTTGTAGGCTTGGAAGATCTCCAGCAGATGTGCGCGATCGATAATGCTCTCGCCCTCGACCGTTTCGAAAATGATCCGATTGACGGGAAAACCGTGCCGCTCTGCTGCCTCGAAGGTGGTACGGATGCACGCGGCGGGTTGATAGACCGCGTTAGGCATGAAGTTGATCGACAGGTATCGATCCATGCCGAGCCGGGCGGCCAGTTCAATCGCGGTGGTGCGGCAACGCTGGTCGAAGTGATAGCGGTTGGCGTCGTCCACTTGCGACAGCACGGAGGCTGCCGGCTCGCCTTGAGGACCCCGCACCAGCGCTTCATAGGCATAGGCATCGCCAGATTTCAGATCCACGATGGGCTGAAACGCGAACGTCATGTCGATCGACGCTACCTCATCTGATTTGCAACCGTGGCACGAGCCGCCTGATGCGGCGGGCTGGGCCGAGCCGTGGATGGGAATCATATTGGCGGAATCGGAAGGGAAAGTTCGATGGGCGGTTATCACCGGGACCCACGGCCCCACGCGGCGCCGGCCATAGGGCCGTTAGCTGCGCGACTTTACCAGATGCACGATTGCCAGAACAATGAATCGACCTGCCGGGATCGGCGCCGTTCAGGCGCGCCGTTTATGCCAGGTCAACGACCCGCGCAGCCGCGTGGCGACACGGGTTCAAGAACACCGTTTCGCCAGGGGTCTGCGCAGGTCACCCGCCCGATGCCGATGGGGCTTTTGCCAAAGGGCCGGGCGACGGCTTACCAGCGGTATCGCAAGGTCGCCATCACCGTGCGTTCCGCGCCCCAGTAGCAGCTGACGGCCGTGCCCAGGCAGTTGGCGACGTAGCGCTTGTCGAACAGGTTCGACACGTTCAATGCAACTTGAGCACCCGCCAGCGACGGGCTGACGCGGGACAGGTCATAACGGATGGCGGCGTCCACCAGCGTGACGGCGGGCAGGGCGTAACGGTTGTTCAAGTCGCCGTAGAAACCGCCTCGGTAGGTGACGCCGGCGCCCAGGCCCACGCCTTGCAGCGGGCCGCTGCGCAGCGTGTAGTCGGCCCAGAGCGCGGCCTGGTGGCGCGGCACGAAGATCAGTTGGTTGCCGCGCTGCGCGGCCACGTTGGTCTTGGTGATTTCGCTGTCGCTCAGGGCGTAGGACATCGTCAGGTCCAGCCCGTTGTCGAAGCTGGCCTTGCCTTCCAGCTCAAGGCCCTGCACCTGTACCTGTCCCGTCTGCACGACATAGCTGGTGTTGACGGGATCGGGCGTGTTGACGTTCTTCTGCGTGATCTGGAAGGCCGACAGCGTGACGAAGCTGTCGTACCCGTCGGGTTGATACTTCACGCCGGCTTCGTATTGCTCGCCCGTGGTGGGCTTGAGCGGCGAGCCATCGCGCGTGATGCCCGTCATCGGCTGGAACGATGTCGAGTAGCTGAAGTAGGGCGCGATGCCGTTGTCAAAGCGATAGGTCACGCCCGCGCGGCCGGTGAAGCGGTCGGCATCGGATGTGCGCGACGTCCAGCCCCATTGGCCGCCGCTGCCCGCGACGCCATTGTCGGTGGTGCCTTCGGTCCAGTCGTAACGCCCGGCGAACGTGAAACGCAGGCGATCCAGTTCGATCTGGTCTTGCGCGTACACGCCCAGCTGGCTGCGCGTCATATTGATCTTGTTGGCCGTGGCGGGGCGGGTCACCGACGTGCCGTAGTCCGGGTCGAACACGTTGAACAGCGGCGAGGCGGGCGGCAGCATCAGGCCAAGGCTGCTCTCGTTGTAGCGCGACTTCTCGCGCAGGTAATCCAGGCCGAACGTCACGTCATGGCGCGTGGGGCCGGCGCTGAATTTGGCGTTCAACTGATTGTCGATCTGGAACGTATGCGAGGTTTCGGGAAAGGCCCAGGCATAGCGGATGGCTTGGGTGTCCGACACCATCGCGCCGATCTGCACGCGTCGCGTGTTGGTGTCGACGTTGGTGTAGCGGGCGCTTTGGCGCAGGCTCCAGGTGTCGTTCAGCCGGTGATCCAGCGTGTAGCCGATCATGGCTTGCTCGTTGGTGAAGATGTCGTAGCCCGGCTCTCCCACGAAGCGGTCGCGCGGGATGTAGCCGGCGGTGGCGCTCTTTTCCAATGTGCCGATGACCGGCAGCACGGGGGCGCCGCCACCGCCGTGGCTCGTGATCTTCTGATACTGGGCGCTCAGGTTCAGGCTGGTGTCGGAGGACGGACGCCACGTGAAGCTGGGGGCGATGAATTGGCGTTCGTCGTCGACGTGTTGGTATTGCGTGTCGCTGTCACGCAGCGTGCCGGTCAACCGGTACAGGAACTTGCCCTCTTCGTCGGCAGGGCCCGAGAAATCAAACGCACCCTGAAAACGGTTGAAGCTGCCCGCCTGCAACACCACTTCGTTGAACGGTTCAGCAGTGGGACGCTTGCTGGTCATGTTGACCAGGCCGCCCGGCGCGCTTTGCCCGTACAGCCCCGAAGACGGCCCTTTCAGGATTTCGATGCGTTCCAGCCCGTAGGTGTCGATGCGCGGTTGCGAATAGCCACGTGCGCCAAAGGGCAGCAGCAGCCCGTCCAGATAGCGTGAAGGCGTAAAGCCGCGCACGGTCAGCCAGTCATAGCGCACGTCGCTGTCGCCGTATTGAGCGAACACGCCGGGGGTGTAGCGAACGGCTTGGGCGACCGAGGTGACGCCGCGTTCGTCCATCTCGCTGCGGGTGATGACGTTGATGGTCTGGGGCGTGTCGATCAGCGCGGCGTCCGACTTCGTGCCGGAGCGGCTGCGCGTGGTCACATAGTCAGCGCCCGAGGTCGGCGATGCGTCGTTCGCTCCCTGCACCACGACGGGGGCCAGCGTCGTGACCCCGTTTGCAGCGGGTTGGGCGGTTTGCGCGGTGGCGGCAGCGGACGCCGCAAGGGCGGCCAGCAACGCCAGCGGCAGCGGCTTGACTGAAAAGGACACGGTGTTACCCCTGGATCAATTTATAATTAACAAGAATCATTTCTGTGCGTCGCATGATTTCAGATCTCGCTTTTGCTGTCTGACGTTTTTTCGGCGCCGATTGACGGTTTTGCTGCTGCCCCGTTTTTGCGCCCGATTTCTATGCCCGCCAGCGCCGCCGCGCCCCTGCCCACTCTGTCAGTGCCCGAGCCCTGCACCACCCCGCCCAAGCGGCACGAGTGGTGGCGGGGCACGCTGCCTACCGTGCCCGACACGGACGACTGGGAAGCGGTCATCGAGCGCGTGCTGCGGGTCGACGACGGCGTCAGCCTGGTGGTGCTGGACGGCTGCCCGCGACGCGCCTTGACGATTCCCGCGCCGGGCGCGCCCGTGTTCGGGATGCAGGTGTGGCTGGAGGGCGAAGCTTTGCTGGCGGTGGAAGGTGGCGAGCCTTTGACGGTTTCCGGGGGCGCTGCGCTGCTGTTCAACCACGAGCACGCGGTCGGATGGGGCACACGCCTGCCGGCCAATCGCCGCGTCAGAATGATCGACATCCGGTACACGCCCGAGGCGCTGGCGCGCGCTAGCGGCGCGATGCCCGTCGCGCTGTTGCAAAAGCGCTTTCACCGCGACGTCAGCGTGCCCTCGCAAGGGTCGCTGGTGGCTTGCCTGGATGCTCCCGCCAGCTTGTTGACGCTGGCGCTTGGCCTGATCGGCGATGCGCCGCCCGCCCCGGAGGCGCGACGGCTTTGGTATTGCGCGAAGTCGCTGGAAATGCTGTCGGCCTTCGTCCAACTGCTGTCGCTGCCCGACGCGCTGGCCGCGCCGATGGCTCGCGTCGATCAGCGTGTCGACCGCGCTTGCCAACTGCTGCGCGATCGCTGCGCCGAGCACTGGCCGCCGGGGCGTCTGGCGCGGTCGGTGGGCCTGTCCGAAAAGCGTCTGCAACAGCTCATGCGCGAAAGCATGGGCCGATCTGTGCATGCGTACTTGAGTGACGTGCGCCTGGAGCGTGCATCGGACTTGCTGCAAGCCGGCATGAGCGTGACGCAGGCGGCGGGGGAAGTGGGCTTTTCAAGCCTCAGCCATTTCAGCAAGGTCTTTAAGGCGCGCTACGGCACGTCGCCCCGAGCTTGGTAAGCGGCCTGGTTCGCAATGGCATCGCTGGCGTTGTCGAAGTCACGAGTGCTCGTCCCCACACCGTTGCGCATGCGCACCAAGAAATATTTGGTTTCACAAAACCCGCTTGTGCTATCTACCTAGTAGTAGGTAAGATTCATCCATCGACGCAGCAAACCAAACACCGCTGACGCCGCAACCAGAAATACAGTAGGACCGCTTTTTTATTTCCCTGGGCATCTACCTACAAGTAGATAGCTGCTCAGAACACCGAAGCTTAATCGAACCCACGCATTCCTCACATTGCTTTTTGGAGATCAACCATGAAGACCCTCGTATCCGCCCTGATCCTGTCCGCCTCGTTCATTGGCGCCGCCCAAGCCGGCGAACTGGACTACCCGCCCGCGCTGAACACCGCCAGCACCGTGACCCGTGCCCAAGTGCAGCAAGAACTGGCCGCCGCCCGCGCCAATGGTGAATTGGTTTCCGGCGAAGAAGGCTACGCCGCCACCGCGTTTGCCAGCGTCGGTACCGACAAGAGCCGCGCTCAGGTCAAGCAAGAACTGGCTGCCGCCCGTGCTCAAGGCCTGACCGAAAGCGGTGAACTGGACTACCCGCCCGTGCAAGGCTGATTTTTTCATCGACTGTCTATCTAGTCATAGATAGCGCAAGCACTCGAATTCAATCGTACGCAACATCCCTTTCTATTGGAGTTTCACCATGAAGACCCTCGTATCCGCCCTGATCCTGTCCGCTTCCTTCATTGGCGCCGCCCAAGCCGGCGAGCTGGACTACCCGCCCGCGCTGAACACCGCCAGCACCGTGACCCGTGCCCAAGTACAGCAAGAACTGGCCGCCGCCCGCGCCAATGGTGAATTGGTTTCCGGCGAAGAAGGCTACGCCGCCACCGCGTTTGCCAGCGTCGGCGCCGACAAGACCCGCGCTCAGGTCAAGCAGGAACTGGCCGCTGCCCGTGCGCAAGGCCTGACCGAAAGCGGCGAACTGGACTACCCGCCCGTGCAAGGCTAATCGGATGCCGGCACATGCGGACCCCGGGGGGCGGGATGTTTCCCGGCCGGGGTTCGCACGGGCGATCCGGTCCACCTCCCGATCCCCCATTAGGGCGGCCACCGATGACGGACCGACCTATTAGTAGGTAATATTCAGCCATGGACACCCCGACCCCCAACACCACCCGAGACCTGCTTCTGGCGCATGCCGAGAAGCTCATTCGCACGCGCGGATGCAACGGGTTCAGCTACCGCGATCTGGCGGAGCATGTGGGCGTGAAGACGTCCAGCATCCACTACTACTTTCCGGGCAAGGACGACCTGCTGTACGAAGCCGTCGAAGCCTATAGCACGCGCGCGCTTGGCGCCGTCCGTGCGATCGATACCGCGCAGCCTGCGCAGGCGCAGCTGGAGCAGTATCTGTCGATGATGGAAACGCGCGCTTGCGGCGCTGGTGAGCTTTGTCTGGGCGGCATGTTGGCCGCCGACATCATGAGCTTGTCCGAGCGCGTACGGGGTGCATTGCAAGGCTTTTTCCGAGCGCATGAAGCGTGGCTGGCACGCGTGCTGGCGGAAGGCGCGGCGCAGGGCACGCTGAAGTTCAACGGCACGGCTGAGGCCGCTGGGCGCGCGGTGTTCGCTACCGTTCAAGGCTGCTTGTTGGTGTCGCGGCTGTTCCAGCAACCACCCGCGTTGTGCGAAGCCATCAGCGCGCTGTATGTGGAATGCGACAAGGCGGCAAAGCCCGCGGCAAGCGCGTAAAGTCGTCCCAAGCAGTCGGAGCCGCGTGCGTTTCCGAGCGGCTGCAACAACAAGCTTCGATCACGGCCGCCCGGCGTCAGCAGGCGGCCGTTGTCATTGCGCGCTCAGTGTTGCAGCGCGCGAGCCATGTCGACGCTGGTGCGTTCCTGCATGCCCAGATCGCGCATGCGTTGCAGGAAGGCGGTCTGCGCGTCGGCAAATCCCGTGACGGGGCTCATGCAGTCGGTCAGCAAGACGATGCGTGAAGGATTGCCCCCCGGCAGGTGTTCGGCCAGATGCTCGACGGTGGCGCGCACGCAATGGCTTCCCGCTTCCCCGGCGACCAAAATCAGCTCGGAGCGGTCCAAAGATCCCAGCAGGGCTCGGTTCAGCTGGCTGCGCGGGTCGTCGGCGTCGGGCACTTCGGCCATCAACGCGCTGTAGTGCTCGGTCCATGGGTTGGTGCCTTTGGGCACCTTGCGCACGATGAACTGGCCGGCGTCTTCCCAGCGGTTGTAGGCGGCGCGCACGTCGGGATGCACGTTGTGCCCCCAGGTGCCGATCTCGCAATGCACGGGCCACACCATCAGCGTGTAGCGGCCGCGCGCTTCCAGTTCGTCCAGATACGTGATGGTGCGCGGCAGGTCGTCAGCGTGGCGCGGCAAGAATTGGCCCGCGCGCAGTTGCGCAGAAGTGATCGTCGTGAAGGGCGGGACGGCCTCGCCCTCGCTGTTATGCCAAAACGTGGGGTGCGCGATGTCCAGCCGGTGATGCGAATCCAGCGTCACGGTGATCGAGGTCAGCGCGGGGGCGGTGGCGTCGATGAAGCATGCCAGCCGCTGCATGTCGGCGTGAGCGCCCGGCACCGGCAAGGCGGGCTGCATGGCCTGGCCTGTCAGCGGGTCGCGCGGCAGATGGGACTCGGGCAAGTCGCAGAAATCGTTCTGCGGATCGACGATCAGAAGATGGACGGAACGCGGCATGACGGGATTCGGTTGGGCTAAACCGGAATATAGACCGGGATGGCGGAACTTCACTAGAACAGCACCAGATGTTCGGCGCGGTCGGGTAATTGACGGAGCAGGGCGCGCCATTGCCGCCACAGAATGGCAATGATGGCTGAAACGGCCAGGACGATCGAGATCCACATGACGGACTCCTGATTAATTTCGCACGACCGTGCGAAATAAGGGAAAAAAAGGCGCCCGCCTATGCCGGCGGACTGGATCAATCAAAGCTTGTCATTCCAGGTACGTGAAGCTGCGATACGTCGATATGAGCCGGTCGTAAGCCGCCCGGACACGCGCCGGCGCCTTGGGGTCCCGCAGGAAGCGTGCGTCGTGCATCAGGCCGATCATCAGGCTGTAGACCTCGAAAACGAGTTGCTCAGGATCCGTGTCCGGCCGCAGATGGCCGGCTTCCAGCGCCTGTTGCACCGTGCGGACCATGGCTGCGCGCCACCGACGCAGGTTATGTTCCAACAGAGATCGCAGCGGAGATTCCACGTCGTCGTATTCGAAAGCGCCGGCCACATACACGCAGCCCGTCGCCATTTCGACATTGCTGGCGCGTTCCACCCATAGTGAGACCAGCGCGTTCAGGCGCGGCAGGCCGCGCGGATGCGCCATGGCCGGGGCAAAAACAGCGGCCACGAAGCGCCTGTCGTATTCGTCCAGTACCGCCTGTTGGAGGGCCTCCAGCGACCCTACGCGCGAAAACACGCCGCTCTTGCTGATGCCCAGCCGCTTGGCGATCTGGCCCAGCGACAGGCTTTCCATGCCCTGAGTGGCGGCCAGGTCCAATGCCGCGTCCACGATGGCCGCGAAAGTCAGTTCGCTTTTTTCCGTTCTGGCTGTCATGGGACGGACTTTAGCACGATCGTGCGAAAACAAGTGGCAGATTCCTTGGCGAAAAAAAACGGGCAGCCTCAGCTGCCCGGTTCGATGCGTGACGGGTTGTCAGGCTGGCGGTCAGGCCTGCGCGGCGGCTTTGAATTGCAGGCGGTACTTGTGCAGCAGCGGTTCGGTATAGCCGTTCGGCTGCGTCAAGCCCTCGAACACCAGCGCGCATGCTGCCTTGAAGGCCAGCGACGTGTCGAAGTTGCCGGCCATGGGCTGGTAGAGCGGGTCGCCGGCGTTCTGGCCGTCGACCACCTTCGCCATGCGCTTGAACGTTTCCATGACCTGGTCCTTGTTCGTCACGCCGTGGCGCAGCCAGTTGGCGATGTGCTGGCTGGAAATGCGCAGCGTGGCGCGGTCTTCCATCAGGCCGACGTTGTGGATGTCCGGCACCTTGGAGCAGCCCACGCCTTGATCGATCCAGCGCACCACATAGCCGAGGATGCCCTGGACGTTGTTGTCCAGTTCCTGCTGGATGTCCTCGGCGGACCACTTGGTCGGGTCGCCAACGGGAACACTCAACAAACCGCTCAACAGATCGTCGCGCACGCTGTCCAGCTTGGTGCGTTCCAATTCCTTTTGCACCGTTTGCACGTCAACCTGGTGGTAGTGCAGCGCGTGCAGCGTGGCGGCGGTGGGCGAGGGGACCCAGGCAGTGTTGGCGCCGGCCTTCGGGTGCGCGATCTTCTGTTCAAGCATGGCGGCCATCAGGTCAGGCATGGCCCACATGCCCTTGCCGATCTGGGCGCGTCCGCGCAGGCCGCTGTCCAGGCCGACCAGCACGTTGTTGCGTTCGTAGGCGGTGATCCAGGCGGTGGACTTCATGTCGCCCTTGCGCAGCATCGGGCCGGCTTCCATGCTGGAGTGCATCTCGTCGCCGGTGCGATCCAGAAAGCCCGTATTGATGAAAGCCACGCGCGAGGCGGCCGCGCCAATGCAGGCTTTCAGGTTGATGCTGGTGCGACGCTCTTCGTCCATGATCCCCATTTTCAGGGTGTTGCGCGGCACCTTGATCAGGTCTTCGACGCGATCGAACAGTTCGCTGGCGAAGGCCGCTTCGGCCGGCCCGTGCATCTTGGGCTTCACGATGTAAACCGAGCCCGTGCGCGAATTCAGCTTGGCAGTGCGATCGTGCAGCGCCGCCAGGCTGGTGACGACGGCATCCAGGATGCCTTCGGGGATTTCCTGGCCATCGCGATCAAGGATGGCGGGGTTGGTCATGAGGTGGCCGACGTTTCGCACAAACATCAGCGAGCGGCCGTGCAAGGTCAGCGCGCCGCCGTCCGGGCGCGTGTACTGGCGGTCGGCGTTCAGCTTGCGGGTGAAGGTCTTGCCGGCCTTGGTGACGTCTTCGGTCAGGTCGCCTTTCATCAGGCCCAGCCAATTGCGGTAGATGTGGACCTTGTCTTCCGCGTCGACAGCGGCGACGGAATCTTCGCAGTCCATGATGGTGGTCAGCGCGGCTTCAACCAGCACGTCCTTCACGCCGGCGGCGTCGGTGCTGCCGATGGCGTTGGCGCGGTCGATCTGGATTTCAAAATGCAGGCCGTTGTTCTTGAGCAGGATGGCCGTGGGGCCCGAAGCCTCGCCTTGGTAGCCGGCAAATTGCGACCCGAATTTCAGGCCCGTGACGACGCCCTTGGCGAGGTTCACGCGCAGCTGGTCGCCTTCGATGGTGTAGCTCTGGGCGTCGGCATGCGAACCGTTGGCCAGCGGGGCGGCCGTGTCCAGGAAGCTGCGGGCGCGCGCGATCACCGCCGCGCCGCGTTCGGGGTTGTAGCCCTTGCCGGTGTCCCCGGGCGTGGCGGGGATGGCGTCCGTGCCATACAGCGCGTCGTACAGGCTGCCCCAGCGCGCGTTCGCGGCGTTCAGCGCGTAGCGCGAATTGGACATCGGCACGACGAGTTGCGGGCCCGCCTGCTGGGAAATTTCAGTGTCGACGTTTTCGGTGGTGGCCTGCACGGTGGCCGGTTGCGGCAACAGATAGCCGATGCCTTCCAAAAACTTGCGGTAGGCGGCCGGGTCGGCGACGGGGCCGGGATTGGCGCGGTGCCAGGTGTCCAGTTCGGCCTGCAAGCGATCGCGTTCGGCCAGAAGGGTGCGGTTCTTGGGCGCCAGGTCGTGTACCAGCGCCGCGAAGCCCTGCCAGAAACTGTCTGCATCCAGACCGGTGCCGGGCAAGGCTTCCTGTTCGATGAATTGGTTGAGATTGGCCGCCACTTGCAGGCCGTGTTGCTGGATGCGTTGAGTCATGCGGGTCTCTAGCGGTAAGAAGGGCTGGCCGGCGCGGGGCGCCGGGCGAATCTGTCCTGACATCATCGTTCGCACCCGCTGCCATGTCTACCGTAAAACCAGCTGGTCATACCAGTTTATTTCGTCGCCACAAGACAGGTGACCGATTTTTATGGTTTTATATCAGCCACTTACCGGGGCGTGGCTGACAGCCGAAACCACACGAACGGCTTGGTCATACCACTGGTGCGGAGATTGCATGTACGCGGAAATCGAAGAAAAACCTCGCCAGGTGGCGGACGAAGTCGCCGAACGAATCGAGCGCCTGATTCTGGACGGCGTACTCAAGGCGGGGCAGGCCTTGCCGTCGGAGCGGCGGTTGACCGAAAAGCTGGGCGTGTCACGCACGGCGTTGCGCGAAGGGCTCAAGCTGTTGCGCGCCCGCGAAATCATCCATACCTCGCAGGGCAAGGGCTCTTTCGTGGCGCACATCTCGAAGGTGGACGCGGGGCCGTTGATGCATCTGTTCAATTCGCAGCCGCGCACGCTGTATGACCTGTTGGAAGTGCGGTCGCTGCTAGAGGCCGAGTCTGCCCGGCTTGCCGCCATTCGCGGCACCGAAGCCGACTTCATCATGATCAGGCGCCGTTATGACGAGATGGTGGCCGCGCAGGGCACGGCCACCGACACGGCCACGCATGCGCATCTGGACCATGCGTTTCATCTGGCGATCTGCGAGGCTTCGCACAATCCGGTGCTGGTGCACACGCTGCAATCGCTGACGGATCTGCTGCTGGGATCGGTGTTCGCGTGCGTGAACAACCTTTACCACCGCGAACCGGAAAAGCGGCAGATCGACCGTCAGCACACGCGGCTGTTCAATGCCGTGACGGGGCGCCAGCCTGAACTGGCGCGCAAAGCCGCGGCCGACCACGTGGACAGCGTGCGTCAGAGCTTGTCCGACATCGAGCAGGAAGAACAGCGGCTGGTGCGCGCGACGCTGCGTCTGGAAGGCTGGACGTAGCGCCGCGCGGGGATGACGCCGGCTCTTAGCGGTCGGCGGTGGCGCAGCCGGCCAACGCCAGCGGCTTGCCTGCGTAGATGCGGCCAAAGCGGTTGTTCAGCAATGCGTCCAGATCAATCGCTTCCTGGCCCACGAAACCCTTTTGGGGCAAGACGCCTTGCGCCACCAGATCCAGCGCGGCGCAAATGCCCGCCGCCGTGGAAAGCTGGATCGCGCTCAGGCGATGGCCGTCGACATCGGCGCCGAACACTCGGATGGGGTACGACTCTTCTTCCAGCCGGCCGTGGCGATGACCGGACGCCGACGCCTGGATGACGATGACATCCTGCTCGGTCGTGGGGATGGCGGACTCGAAAATATCCTTGAGCAGATCGCGGCGATCGCGCAGGCGCAGGTCATTGAGCAGCAGCTTCATGATGTTGCAGTGGCCGGGGTAACGCACCGACTTGTAATCCACGTTGCGCGCGCGTCCCAGCAGCGTCGCGGGCAGCGTGCCCAGGCCGCCCGAGGTGTTGAAGGCCTCGTATTCCACCCCATCCAGCGCAAAAGTTTCGTAGCCTTCCAGCGCGGGCACGCTGGTCAGTTGGCCGTCGACGATGGCTTCGCAAGGGTTGCAGTATTCGTTGATGAGGCCCTCGGTGCTCCACGTAAGGTTGTAGCGCAGGCTGTTGGAGGGGTAGCGCGGCAGGGCGCCCACGCGCATGCGCAGATCCAGCAGGGTGTCGAAGCGGCGCGCCAACGCGTTACCGACGATGCCGATGAAGCCGGGGGCCAGACCGCATTGCGGCATCAGGACGCTGCGCGCATCGCCGGCCAACGCTTGAATGGCATGGGTGCTGGCGACGTCTTCGGTCAGATCGAAATAATGCACGCCGGCGCGCGCGCAAAGCCCCGCCACGGCGGTTGCCCGATGAAACGGCAGGGCGTTGACGACGGCGTAGGCCCCTTCGATGCAGCGCGCGACCGACTCGTCGTCGCTGATCTGGCGCGTCTCGCAACCCAGTTCGGCCAGCACGCCCAGGCGGGTGGGATCCTGGTCGGCAACCAGGACCGAATAATCGCCGCTGCGTTCAAGCATCAAGGCGATGGCAAATCCGATTTTTCCGGCGCCCAGCAAGACGATGGGGCGGGTGGCTGACGTGGACATGGTGCTGCTCCTGCAATGAGGGGGATGGGGGTGGCCTCATCCTATGCGGGAGTGCTGTCGATTTGTAGAATCAAAAGTGTCGTAACGGCTTAACTTAACGCCGAAACGACTTAATCAGCTGTCGAATCGTCAAAAACAAAGCCCCCCGGCGTTTGCCGGGGGGCTTGTTTGCGATGGCTTGCAGCCTGTTCAGGCCGATGGATCAGCCACGCACGGGCGGGTAGTCCATGTTGCCGAAGGTGACCAGGCCTTCTGCCTTGGCTTGAGCCAGTTGCGATTCGACTTGGGCGCGGCTCAACGTCGTGGCATGTTCAGCAGCGGCGACGGGCGGGTAGTCCAAATTGCCGAAGGTGACTTCGCCGGCGTTCTTGGCCTGGGCGAGTTCAGCTTGCACTTGTTGCGAGGTCAGGCTGGACTTCTGGGCGATGGGGGCGGGGTAGCCTTCTTCACCAAACGTGTACTGGCCCGAGACCTTGGCTTGTTGCAGTTCGGCTTGAACTTGTGCGCGGGTGGGAGCTTGGTCGGCTTCGGCAGCTTGCGCGCCAGCGGCCAGGACGGACATGGACAGCATCAATGCGGTTGCAAGGGTTTTCATAGCAGACCTCCGGTATGTTGTGAGCTTGGGATCCGAACCTCTGGCGTCATTGCTGGGGTTCGCTTGCTGTGTCCCGATGAGATGCATTCTGTGCTCAAACAACCCTGGGATAAACCCTTATTCCTAGAAAACATCTTTCCAAAATATGCACTAATCACCGCTCATCTCGCCAGATGACGCCATAGGTGGTGATATTTCCATCTGGTGACACGACATCTTGGGTGTCGAATGGCTCGGGTGACACCTTGCGCAGGGGTGTCGCGGTGCATGCGGGGCGATAGTGCTCACCCATGAAAAAGCCCCGGGGGGCCGGGGCTAGTCATGGTGCGAAAGGTTCGAACCGTCTAGCGATTCAGTTCCACCAGCGCCGCGTTGTATTCGGCCTGGGCTTCTTCCAGCTTGCGCTGCGCCTTGTCGATCTTGTCCTGCTTGCCCTTGGCGCGCGCTTGTTTGAGTTCTTGCTCGCGCTCGGACACCTTGGATTGCTTTTCGCGGACGTCGGCTTCGCGTTGCGATTGCAGGCGGCTGTCGGTGCAATGCGCCTTGGCCTCGGCCAGTGCTTTCTTCAAGCCGGCTTCGCGCCGGGTGTTGTTCTGGGCACGCGCGGCGGCAATGTCGTTTTCGATTTCGCAGAACTTGGCGGCGCAGCCGCGCAGCGCCGAGCAATCGGTGGCGGCCTGAACCGGGGCCGCGCCGAAGAGGGCGCAAGCGGCGGCGGCGGTGGCCAGGGATTTCACAAAGGAGGGCATGCGGTGTCTCCGTAAGGCGTATCGGTGCCGCCATGATCGCCCGATCCCGTCGTGGCGGCAATGCGCCGGGCCTGGCGCCCGGCTCCGTCCGGTCAGGAAATCAGCGTGCCGGCCAAGGCTGCCGCGACCAGCAGCGCGCCCAGCCACAGGTTGGCGCGGAACAGCATGAAGTTGCGGTCGGGCCGCTGAATGTCGAATACCTTCAACTGCCAGGCAAGATGCACCGCGACGGCCGCCATGCCCACCTGGTACGCCCACGACAAGCCCATCGCGTAGCCGCCCCAGGCCCACAGCAAGATGGTGGCGGCGTAGAAACCGCCGATCCACAGCTTGCCTTGATCGCCAAAGCGCATCGCGGTGGAGTGCAGGCCCAGGCTGCGGTCGTCGCGCACGTCGACATAGGCGTAGATGCTGTCGTAGCCCACCTGCCAGAGCACCGCGCCCAGCCACATGGCGATGGCGGCCAGCGGCACGACGTTCTGCGTGTCGGACCAGGCCATCAGCATGCCCCAGTTAAAGCAGATGCCCAGCACCAC
Organism: Achromobacter piechaudii NBRC 102461; assembly: GCF_001571245.1. Taxonomy (GTDB): domain Bacteria; phylum Pseudomonadota; class Gammaproteobacteria; order Burkholderiales; family Burkholderiaceae_B; genus Achromobacter; species Achromobacter piechaudii. Next base: position 71,776 of record NZ_BCTK01000014.1, read on the forward strand.
TTGCGGCCAGTACGTGACGCGCTTGCACAGCGGATAGATGAATACAAAGGGCAGCACCGCCAAGGCCAGCCAGCGGCTCATTTCGTTCAGGAAAAACAGCAGCGATCCGCACACCATCAACTGGCCAAGCAGGAACCACACGGCATTCTTCATCGACAGCTGGCCGCTGGTCAGCGGGCGGAACCGCGTGCGTTCGACGTGCTTGTCGAAGTTGCGGTCGCACATGTCATTGACCGTGCAGCCGATGCCGCGCATCAGCAGCGCGCCCAACGAGAAGACGATCAGCCGTTGCAGGTCAGGCAAGCCACCCGCCGACTGAACCAGCGCGGCCACGGCCGGCAGCAGCGTCAGCCACGTACCGATGGGCCGGTCCAGCCGGCACAGGCGGGCGTACGGCCGCCAGGATCTTGGAAGCCAGCGTTCGACCCAGTCGGTGAATACGATGTCGCTGAGATCGACGGGAGGTTGTTGCGAGGCGCTCACTGTCACGGTCGGAAATTGGGCTGGAAAGCCGACAGCATAAAACAACGGCCGGGCATTGCGCCCGGCCGTCGAAGGTCAACCTGCGTTCAAGCGCGGCTTTTTCAGGCCGTGTATTCCTTGAGCAGCTTGCCCAGGATGGCGATGCCGGTGCGGATCTTGTCTTCCGGCACGGTGGCAAAGCTCAGGCGCAGCGTGTTCTGCTTGCCCGCGCCGCTGTAGAACGGCGCGCCGGGCACGAAGGCCACGTTTTGCGCGATGGCCTTTTCCAGCAGCTTGGTGCTGTCCATGTGTTCGGGCAGCGTCAGCCAGATGAACATGCCGCCTTCCGGCTTGGTCCAGGTGACGGTGGACGGGAATTCGCGCTTGATGGCGTCCAGCATGCAGCTGCCCTGAGCGCGGTAGATTTCGCGCACGTTGGGCAGGTGTTCTTCCAGGAAGCCGTCCTTGACGATTTCGTAGACGGCCATCTGCGTCAGCGTGGGCGTGTGCAGGTCGGTGGCTTGCTTGGCCTGCACCAGCTTGTTGATCAGCGGGCGTGCGGCGGCGATGTAGCCCAGGCGCAGGCCGGGGGCCAGCACCTTCGAGAACGTGCCCAGACGCACGACGTTGGCGCCGTATTCAGCAGCCAGCGAGATCAGGCCCGGCTGCGGCTCGCCTGCGTAGCGCAGTTCACCGTAGGGGTCGTCTTCGACGATGACCAGGTTCAGTTCGGCGGCGCGCTTGACCAGCGCGATGCGGCGTTCCAGGTTCAGCGTGCGGCCCGTGGGGTTCTGGAAGTTGGGCAGCGCGTACAAGAAGCGTGCGCCGTCAGCCAGTTCCGGCGTGATGGCTTCGGGGACCAGGCCGCCTTCATCCGTGGGCACCGGCACGAACTTCGGCTGGTACAGGCTGAACGATTGCAGCGCGCCCAGGTAGCTGGGGTCTTCGACCAGCACTTTGCTGTCTTTGTCGATCAGCACCTTGCCCAGCAGATCCAGCGCTTGCTGCGAACCCGAAACGATCAGGATCTGATCGGCGGCGACGTTGGCGCCCGCGCGGTTCAGGTCATCGGCAACCCATTGGCGCAGCGGCGCATAGCCTTCGGTCGGGCCGTATTGCAGGGCCGCGCGACCGTTGGTGGCCAATACCTTGTCGAATGCAGCACGTACCACTTCTACCGGGAAGCCACCGGGCGCCGGCAGGCCGCCAGCGAACGAAATGACTTCGGGGCGCTCGGTGACCTTGAGGATCTCGCGGATGGCGGAGCTGGTAAGTTGCTGGGCGCGTTCCGAAAAGGAAAACGCAGGTTCGAGAGGCTTGTCCATGGATTGCTTCTTGATCAAGAAGGGTAAAGGGAGAGGCTTGTGAGGGGGACTGCGGTAAAAAAGTATTGTCCCATACGGTAGCAGCCCGGCCCCTTTAACGCGCGGAACCCCTAAAATCACCTGCATCGAAAACCGCCTGTACAGTTACATTTATCGCTATGTTCGAAGCCGCTCCCATCGTCGCCGAGTCCAAGTCCGCCCTGTACAAAGAGCTGGTTGCGCAGGCCCGCGCGCTGCTTGAAGGCGAGCCCGACCGCATTGCCAACGCCGCCAACCTCAGCGCGCTGGCCTATCAGGCCTTGCCCGATCTGAACTGGGCCGGCTTTTATTTCTTCGATGGCGTCGAGCTTGTGCTCGGACCCTTCCAGGGCAAGCCGGCCTGCGTGCGTATTCCGCTGAACCGGGGCGTCTGCGGCGCGGCCGCCAGCCAGCGGCAAACGCAGCTGGTGCCGGACGTGCACGCCTTCCCCGGCCACATCGCTTGCGACGCGGCTTCGCGTTCAGAAATCGTGGTGCCGCTGGTGCATCAGGGCGAATTGATCGGCGTCTGGGACGTAGACAGCCCCGTGCCCGACCGCTTCGACGAGGACGACCGCCAAGGCATGCAGGCCCTGTGCGCGGTGTTCCTGGACAGCCTGCGCTAAAGGCGTTGCGTGTCGCCTGCGCCGCGCGCCGTTGACACGTAGACGGCCGCCCGGTAGATTTGCGCATCGCCGCTTACGCGCGTTTTTTCATTCATGAATTCTCAGGCCATCCAATCCGCTTCCTGCCTCCGCGCCCTGTGCGTGGTGCTGGCTGCCGTCGGCCTGAAATCCAAAAAACAGCCGCTCATCTGACCGGAGCATGCTGTTCCGTCAGATGGGCGACGGAACAGCGGCCTTCTGGCGGCGCTTTGGCGCCTCTCGCGCACCTCTGATATCCCGAGCACTTCTGTACGGTCCAACCACGGTCCGCCTACATCGAAGGAGTGTTCTCATGTCTATTCAACAATCTGTTTTCCAGGGCGTCTGGGTGCCGTTGGTGACGCCGTTTTCCGGCGGCGCGGTCGACGGCGGCGCCTTGCGCCGGCTGGTGCGCCACTATGCCTCTGCGGGCGTGGACGGGCTGGTCGTCTGCGGCAGCACCGGCGAGGCCGCCTCGCTCGATGACGCCGAACAGTTGGCGGTGCTGGACGCGGTCTTGACCGAAGCCGGGCGGCTGCCCGTCATCATGGGCCTGGCGGGCAACCACCAGGGGCATGTATTGCAGCGCCTGTCGGCCTTCGGCACCCGGCCGCTTGCCGGCATCCTGGCGCCCGCCCCGTACTACGTGCGGGCCGGTCAGGAAGGGGCCGCCGCCTATTTCCGCCGCCTGGCCGATGCCTCGCGCTTCCCCCTGGTGCTCTACGACATTCCGTACCGCACGGGCACTACCCTGGACACATCCACCTTGCTGTCGCTGGCCGCCCATCCGAACGTGGCGGCCATCAAGGATTGCGGCGGGTCGCTGGACAAGACGCTGGCGCTGATCGCGGATGGGCAGATGAACGTGCTGGCCGGCGAAGACTTGCAGACCTTGTCCGTGCTGTGCCTGGGCGGCGCTGGCATGATCGCGGCCGCCGCGCATCTGCGGCCCGACCTGTTCGTGGCGATGTACCGGGCGGTCCGCAACCAACAACTGGACCAGGCGCGCCGGCTGTTCCACGCCCTGGCCCCCGTGATCCGCCTGGCCTTCGAAGAGCCGAACCCCGGCCCGCTGAAGGCGCAGCTGGGCCGCCAGGGCCTGCTGACCGAAGAGTTGCGGCAACCCATGCCGACTGCCAGCGCCGCACTGGCCGCCCGCCTGGACGCCGCCGTCGCCGGCCTGAACCGCCAGTATCCGCAGCCATAGCCCGCGCTGGGGCGCCCTTGCAAAGCCATCCATGAACTTTTGTGGTGCCCGGATTCATTTAGTAGTAAATGCCTTCCCGGGATGCTGACGGATTGCTTATGATGCGGCCATTCTTCAGGGTGAAACAACACGTTCATGGCTCAAGCTTTTGAAGCCTTGTCCGCCTGGCAGGTCATGCTGGCGGGGCTGCTGTTCTTCGGTGGCATCTATCTGGTGTTCGGCGCGGCGACCTGGCTGCTGACCCAGCACGTGTTGCCGGCGCTGGGCATAGGCCGGCCGCTGGACCCGCGCCCCTTGGGTCCCGGACAGCTACGCCGCGAATTCGCGCAGTCCGGGCTGTCCATCCTGCTGTTCGGCACGGGCATGATTTTTCCGTGGGGCTTGCTGCAACTGGGTTGGGCGCATCTGGATCCCGACCCGAGCTGGCAGAAGGTGGTGGTTGAAATCCTGGTGCTGGTGGCCTGGAACGACGTCCATTTCTGGATCAACCATCGCTTGCTGCACACGAAGCTGCTGCGACGGTTCCACCTGCCGCATCACCGCTCGGTGGTGACCACGCCGTTCTCGACCTACAGCTTTCACCCCATCGAAGCGCTGATGCTGGGCAACGTCATCATGCTGCCGATGGTGCTGCATGATTTCAGCTTCTGGGCGCTGGCCTCGGTGCCGCTGTTCAGCCTGTTCTTCAACTGCATCGGCCACGCCAACTACGATTTCTTTCCCAAGGTGTCCTACGCGCATTGGTTCGCCGCCAGCCGGCGTCATCATCTGCACCACGCCTGCTACAACGGCAATTACGGCTTCCAGTTCACGTTCATGGACCGCCTGTTCCGCACGCGCCTAAAAGCCGAGGCCGCGGCCCCACAGCTGGACGCGTTCCAGCGCCGAGACTCTGTTGCCGGCAAGGCCTGACCTCCGGCGCCGCCTGCCGTCGCTGCGCAACCGGCGCGATTGGCAAAGCCTGGCCTACCTGGCTGCGCTGCCCGCGCTGGCGGCCTGGCAATGGGTGTACGGCTTCTGGTGGCCGCTGTATGGCTTGATGCTGTTCCTGACATTGGGCATCGGCGTCATCCACCACAACCACACGCACATCCGCATGTGGCGTGGCCGCTGGGCCAATCGCGCCACCGATTTCTGGATCACGCTGTTGCAGGGGCACCCGACCTTCGTGTTCTATCCCGCGCACGTGGCCAATCATCATCGCTACAAGCATGGTGAGCGCGACGCCGCCCGCACCTATCGTTTCGGGGGCGACACCAATCACCTGTGGGGCTATGTGCTGCATCCGTTCCAGGCGGGCTGGGTGCTGTATCCGATGTTCTTCGCGTGGCTGGGACGCCTGCGCCGACATTGGCCGGGCGCGTGGCGCTACAGCGTGGCGCAATACGGCGCGTGGCTGGGGTTGTGGGGCGGGCTGCTGGCCGTCAACCCGGTCAAGGCGCTGGTGTTCGTGATCGTGCCGCAACTGCATGGCCTGCATTGGCTGCTGGCCACCAATTATCTCCAGCACGCGCATGCCGACGGCGGGCCGCGCCATGTCGCGGGACTGAACTACGCGCGCAATTTTGAAGGGCTGGTCAACCCGTTGCTGTTCAACATCGGCCTGCACACCGCGCATCATGAGCACCCGCGCGCGCATTGGTCCGACCTGACCCGGCTGCATCGCGACCACTACCGCGCGCGCGTCGACCCGGCGCTGAACGAGCGCGGGCTGGTGCCCTATATGGCTCGCGTCTTTGTGCTTGGCATCTTCATGCCGCGCCTGCGCAGCCGTTCTTCCATGGCGCCCGAGCACGTTCGCTAGCGCCTTATCCATTACCCATCGAGACCCGTCACATGCCTATCGCGTTTAACCGTGTCTACCTGGAGAGCGCCGGCTACTTCATGCCGGGCGAGCCCGTGTCCAACGACGCCATGGACAACTACATCGCACCGCTGAATCGGATGTCGAGCCGCATCAAGGGCCGCATCCTGGCCGAGAACGGCATCAAGCATCGTTACTACGCCATAGACCCGGAAGGGCAGACGGTCTTCACCAACGCCCAATTGGCCGCCAACGCCATCCGCGACTGCCTGCGACGTGGCGACACCGACCTGGCCGCCGTGTCGATGCTGACCAGCGGATCGTCGGGCGGCGATGCGCTGATGCCGGGATTCGCCAACATGATCCAGGGGGAGCTTGCCGCGCAGCCCATGGAAACGCTGTCGGTGCATGGCATCTGCGCGGCGGGCGTGTCGGCGATCCAGGCGGCGGCGCAGGGCGTCGAGATGGGCGGTCACGCCAGCGCGCTGGCCGTGGCCAGCGAATTGCCCTCGCGTCTGTTCAAGCGTTCGCGCTTTGCCGCGCGCGGCTACGACGCCGATTTTGACGCGCATTTCCTGCGCTGGATGTTGTCGGACGGCGCGGGCGCGCTGCTGCTGGGCAATACGGGCCGTGCGGTGGCCGGCGCATCGCAAGGCGTCAGGCTCAAGCTCAAGTGGGTGCATCAGCGTTCGTTCTCGGGCGATTACCCCGTGTGCATGCAGCTGGGCCTGTCGGCCGACCGCCAGAAGGGCCATCTGGACTATCCGTCGTGGAACGAAGCCGAGGCCGACGGCGCGTTGTCGTTGCGCCAGGACATCCGGCTGTTGCCGCATCTGTTCGACATCGGCATCCACGAATACGCCAAGCTTGTACGCGACGGGTGGCTGGACCCGGACCAGGTCGACCATTTCCTGTGCCATTACTCGTCGGAAAAATTCATCCCCGTGGTCGAAGATCTGATGGAGAAAGCGGGCCTGGTGATCCCGCGCGAACGCTGGTTCAGCAACCTGGCATGGCGTGGCAACACGGGCGCGGCATCGATCCTCATCATGCTGGCCGAATTCCTGGAAACGCGCGAGATCAAGCCGGGCGAGCAGATCTTCTGCTACATCCCCGAATCCGGGCGCTTCATGGCGGCCTACATGCTGCTGGAGGCCGAGGCGGTGCATGCGCCTGCCGCCGCCACGTCCACGCACTCGCACGCGCAAACGCAAACGCCGCGCGAAGATGCGCAAAGCGATGACGCCGACGCCATCGCGCCGCCGCATGACCCCGACATGGCCCCGCAGGGCCTGGGCCAACTGCTGACCGAGCTGGCCGCGATCTGGCATGACTACCGCTCGCGCGTGTGGCGCACGCCCGTCGTGCGCCGGCTGCGTCGCCGCGAATTCCAGACGGCCGATTATCTGAACTGGATGGAGAACTGGATTCCGCAGGTGCGTGAAGGCAGCAAGTGGATGCGCGAAGGCGCCGCCTCGTTGACCGAGCAATACGCGCCCCTGGCCGCGCTGATCGACATGCACGCGGGCGAAGAACAGAACGATTTCCAGATTCTCTTCCAGGACTACCGCACGGCCGGCGGCGTGGTGGACAACATCGACGCCTTGCGCCGCAACCCGGGCGGCGAGGCGCTGAACGCTTACCTGCATGGCCTGGCCGCCACGCGCGACCCGATCGGCCTCTTGGGCGCTATCTACATCATCGAGGGCACCGGCCAACGGATCGTGCCGGCGCTGTTGCCGCTGCTCAAGGCCAGCCTGAAGCTGCCGCCCGACGCGTTCCGCTTCCTGGAATACCACGGCCACAACGATGAAAACCATCTGGCGCGCTGGTTGACGGCGGTGGAGTTGGCGCTGGACTGCGATGAAGACGGCCGCGCCGAACAACGCATCGTCGACACCGCGCGCCGCACGGCTGCCTTGTACCTGATGCAGTTCCACCACGTGATGGAGGGCGACGCCGCATGAGCAAGGAACCGGATTTCCTCTCCAAACCGCACGACCCGGCCGACCCCAGCCCGTGGCTGGCCCTGTACCTGGACCGCAGCACGCCGCTGCCGGACAAGGTGAAGAAGGCCTGGCTGACCGATTCAAGCTGCGCGTCGCGCCAGTACCTGCTGCCGTTCCTGCGGCCGCTGGCGCGCGCCTTCATCATTTTGATTCAGGCGGTCAAGACCTTCCTGCCGCGCCGCTGGTCGCATTCCAAACTGCTGCACCGCATCCTGGCCTGGGGCCTGAAGCGGTTTGTGTCGCCCGAGGCCAACTGGCTGATCCTGCGCCACTTCCATCTGGGCGCGCAGGCGCTGGCGTTCATCGCCGCCAATTCGCCCGTGCCGATCACGACCACGCCGCTCAAGCCGCTGGAGATCGATGATCTGAAAGACGAATTGTTCGTCAAGCACGACCTGAACCTCTTTAACTTCGTGATTCGCCTGAACCAGGCGCTGCGCGAAGCGGGCGTGGAAATGCATGCGCCGGCGTCGGTTGATTTTTCGATGATCGAGGACCCACCGCTGAAATTGGAAGACATGCCGCAGGGCAAGCTGAACTTCCTCGACCTGCAAAGCGCCATCGAATTGTTCACGCCGCTGTACCAGCTGATGCTGACCGACAACGACTTCTGGCGCGCCGCCAATTCGCTGCAACTGGACGAGACCATCGGCATCTATGCGGCGAAATTGCTGGGGGCGCCGCAGCATCTGATCCTGGTCAACAACAGCCATCCGCTGGTGCCGATGTCGACATTGCGCGCCGGTTATCGGCTGGTGTTGCATGGGCTGTCGACCGAAATGCTGCACAGCCTGCTGATGGAGATGAAGGCCGCGCAGCAGGGGGCGGAGCCGCCCGCGCCCATTTCCTGAACCCGGTGGTGGCACGGGTCGCAACTTGGTGTAGACCCTGCGTTACACGGAAAAAAGCCTGCGTTATATTGCGTCCCTTGTTCGGCGAGCCGCGCCGGACCGCGTTCGCATGACGCCATGCACGCGCTGCGTGAGTCTTGATTCCGGAAGTCGTTCCTATGCCTCAGCCCATTGAAGTCATCGCCACTGTTCTATTCGCCGTGGCGGTTCTTCATACCTTTTCGGTCCCCGTTTTTGCCCGTCTGGCGCATCGTGGCGGACCGCACGCTGGCTTTTGGCACCTGTTCGCCGAAGTCGAAGCCGTGTTCGGCGTGTGGGCCTTTGCGCTGATCGTGACCATGGCGGCGCTGTCCGGGCCGGCCAGCGCGGTCAGCTACATGGACACGCGCAACTTCACCGAGCCGCTGTTCGTCTTCGTCATCATGGTGGTCGCGGCCAGCCGCCCGATCCTGGAGCTGGTGGGGTTGCTGGTTCGCATCGTGGCGCGCGCGCTGCCACTGCCGCGCGAGCTGGCCACCTTCTTCGTCGTGATGGCCCTGGTGCCGCTGGGCGGCTCGTTCATCACCGAGCCCGCCGCGATGACGCTGGCCGCCATCCTGCTGCGCGATGCCTATTTCCGCACCAGCGGCCGCGCCGGCTTCAAGTACCTGACGCTGGGCGTGCTGTTCGTGAACGTGTCGATCGGCGGGGTGCTGACGTCCTACGCCGCACCGCCGGTGCTGATGGTGGCGTCCACCTTCGGCTGGGACACGACCTTCATGGTGCAGCACTTCGGCTGGCGCGCGGCGGTTGCCGTCTGCCTGAACGCCGCGCTGTTGACCTTCATCTGCCGCAAGGCGCTGATGGAACATTCCATTGGCACGGGCGGCGGCGTCGACGCGCGTGGCGGGGCGGATTCGCGTCCGCCGGTGCCGGCCATTGTCATCCTGGTGCACCTGCTGTTCCTGGTGGCCGTGGTGCTGACCGCGCATCACCCCGCGATTTTCCTGGGCCTGCTGATGATGTTCATCGGCTTTTCCGAAGCGTACAAGCGCCATCAGAACCGCCTTCTGATCAAGGAAGGCCTGATGGTGGGCTTCTTCCTGGCCGGCCTGGTGGTGCTGGGCGGTTTGCAGAAATGGTGGTTGCAGGACCTGCTGGGCGGGCTGGAGCCGTTCGTGCTGTTCTGGGGCGCCACTGCGTTGACGGCCATCACGGACAATGCCGCACTGACCTACCTCGGTTCGCTGGTTGAAGGCACCAACGAGGCCTGGCGCTACATGCTGGTGGCCGGGGCGGTGACGGGCGGCGGTCTGACGGTGATTGCCAATGCGCCCAATCCGGCCGGTTTCGCCATCTTGAAAAACCATTTTCCCGATGGCAGCATTTCGTCCGGACGCCTGTTTCTGTCCGCGCTGGGCCCCACGCTGATCGCGGCCATCATGTTCCTGCTTCCCGTCTAGCAGCGGCCGACTTCCCCGGGACTGGCGCCCCGGCGACGCGGCTTGGCCCCCCGGGGCGCCGCCGGACACCGACGGTTTACGAAAAACCGCTAAAATTCAAGACTTTCCCGAATTTTTTTCCGGCCCTGCCCATCCGTCGTCCCGGACCGCCCGTGTCTGTCGATTGACGGCTTTGAATTTCCGGGCGCGCGCCTGGGAGCCTCCTGATGCCCATCTACGCCTATAAGTGCAGCGCCTGCGGCCACGCCAAAGACGTCTTGCAGAAGATTTCCGATGCGCCCCTTTCGGTTTGCCCCGAATGCGGCCAAAGCACGTTTTCCAAGCAGGTGACCGCGGCTGGATTCCAGCTCAAGGGTTCCGGCTGGTACGTGACAGACTTCCGCAACAATGGTTCAGGGGGCGCTGCCGCCACGGGCGCCGCTGCACCGTCGGAAAGCGCCGCCCCGGCCGCGCCGGCTGCACCCGCTGCGCCTGCCGCGGCCGCTGCGCCGGCGGCCGCCCCGTCGGCGCCTGCTGGCGGTACTGCCGCCACCTAGAGCTCTCGCGATGCGGATGCGCCTGATCAAGAAGTACTTCATCACCGGCCTGCTGATCTGGGTTCCCCTGGTCATCACGGTGTGGGTGCTGGGTTTGCTGGTCGCCACCCTGGAAGGGTTCGTGCCTGGCTTTCTGTCGTCCGAATCGCTGTTCGGCATCGACATCCCCGGCTTCCGCTTCGTCCTGGTCATCGTGGTGGTGCTGTTGACGGGCGTGTTTGCGGCCAACCTGATCGGCCGTACCATGGTGGACCAGTGGGAAAACCTGCTGGGCCGCATTCCGCTGGTGCGCTCCATCTACAACTCGGTCAAGCAGGTCAGCGATACCGTGCTGGCCCCCAACGGTCAGGCGTTTCGCCGTGCGGTGCTGGTGCAGTATCCGCGCGCGGGTTCCTGGACCATCGCATTTGTCACCGGCACGCCCAGCGGTGAAGTGGCCAGCCTGATGCCAGGCGACCACATCAGCGTGTATGTGCCCACGACGCCGAATCCGACGTCCGGCTTTTTTTTGATGATGCCTCGCGCCGACGCGATCGATCTTCAGATGAGCGTGGACGCGGCATTGAAGTACATCGTTTCCATGGGCGTGGTCGCCCCGACCCAGGCGTTCGCGCCCGAGGATCGGCCGGCTCCGCTCTCTCCGGCGACTGGCGTGCAAGACGCGCCGCGCGCCGATTCGTAACCCTTACGCTCAAACTAAGCACACAACGGAGTCATCCCGCATGCGTACCTGCTACACCGGCCAGGTTTGCCGTGACCATCTCGGCCAGACCGTCACCCTGTACGGCTGGGTGAACCGCCGCCGCGACCACGGCGGGGTCATCTTCATCGACTTGCGCGACCGCGCGGGCCTGGCCCAGATCGTGTTCGATCCGGACAACGCCGCCTTCGCTACCGCCGAGCGCCTGCGCAATGAATTCTGCGTCCGCGTCACCGGCCTGGTGCGCGAGCGTCCGGCCGGCACCGCCAACAGCGAGCTGGCTTCGGGCGAAATCGAAGTGCTCTGCAAGGAAGTCGAAATCCTGAACGCGTCGGTCACTCCGCCGTTCCAGCTTGACGACGACAACCTGTCGGAAACGACCCGCCTGACGCACCGCGTGCTGGACCTGCGCCGCCCGCAAATGCAGCGCAACCTGATGCTGCGTTACCGCGTGTCGATCGAAACGCGCAAGTTCCTGGACCAGCTCGGCTTCATCGACATCGAAACGCCGATGCTGGCCAAGAGCACGCCCGAAGGCGCGCGCGACTACCTGGTGCCCTCGCGTGTGAACGCCGGCCACTTCTTCGCGCTGCCGCAATCGCCGCAGCTGTTCAAGCAGATGCTGATGGTGTCGGGTTTTGACCGCTACTACCAGATCACCAAGTGCTTCCGCGACGAAGACCTGCGCGCTGACCGCCAACCCGAATTCACCCAGATCGACTGCGAAACGTCGTTCCTGAACGAATTCGAGATCCGCGAAATCTTCGAAAACCTGATCCGCCACGTGTTCAAGGTGGTGCAGGGTGTCGATCTGGCCTCGCCGTTCCCCATCATGCCGTGGACCGAAGCGATGCGCCGTTATGGTTCGGACAAGCCGGACCTGCGCGTGAAGCTGGAATTCACCGACATGACCGACGTCATGCGCGATGTGGACTTCAAGGTGTTCGCCGCCGCCGCTACGGCGCCCGGCAGCCGCGTGGTCGCCTTGCGCGTGCCCGGCGGTGCCGAAATGTCGCGTAGCGAGATCGACGGCTACACGCAGTTTGTCGGCATCTACGGCGCCAGGGGCCTGGCCTACATCAAGGTCAACGAAGTGGCCAAGGGCCGTGACGGCCTGCAATCGCCCATCGTCAAGAACCTGCACGACGCCGCGCTGGCCGAACTGGTCAAGCGCACCGGCGCGCAAGATGGCGACATCATTTTCTTCGGCGCGGATCGCGAGAAGGTCGTCAACGACGCCATCGGCGCGCTGCGCGTGAAGATCGGCCACAGCGAATTCGGCAAGAAGACCGGCCTGTTCGAAGCCGGTTGGCAGCCGCTGTGGGTGGTCGACTTCCCGATGTTCGAGTACGACGAGGAAGACGGCCGCTACACCGCCGCCCACCACCCGTTCACCAGCCCCAAGGACGGCCACGAAGACTTCCTGGAAACCGATCCCAGCAAGGCGTTCGCCAAGGCTTACGACATGGTGCTGAACGGCTGGGAAATCGGCGGCGGCTCGGTCCGTATCCACCGCGAAGAAGTCCAGAGCAAGGTGTTCCGCGCGCTGAAGATCGGCGCCGAGGAAGCGCAGGAGAAGTTCGGCTACCTGCTGGACGCGCTGCAATATGGCGCGCCTCCGCACGGCGGTATCGCTTTCGGCCTGGACCGTATCGTCACGATGATGACCGGCGCTGAATCGATCCGCGACGTGATCGCCTTCCCGAAGACGCAACGCGCTCAGGATCTGCTGACGCAAGCGCCGTCCGAAGTCGATGAAAAGCAGTTGCGCGAATTGCACATCCGTTTGCGTAACGTCGAGGCCAAGTAATACCCCCCCCGAGGCGCCGGGGGCGCCTCCCCCCCAAGGGGGGCGCCTCGCGGGACCGGCGGAGCCGGATCCTCGGCGGCCTCGCTTGGGGGCGGCACTTGCTTGCAGCGAATGTGCTGTTGCAGCGAAGCGGCTGAATTGGAGTAATCTGGCAAACGCCGTCTTGTTGGCGGTGCTGGCTGGGGCTGCTCCTGGGCTTGGCCAGTGGTTCCTCTGCTTTCAAAGGCGCCATCGCTTTTATGTCGCTCATCCGTGTCGTCAGCTACAACATTCACAAGGGCCGTTCGGCATTGGGCCGGCGTGACTCTCTGAATGAATTGCGCCTGGGCCTGTATGGCCTGCGCCCCGACCTGGTCTTCCTGCAGGAAGTCCAAGGCCGCAACGAGCAAAAATCCTTGCTCGACGCCCAACACGAATCCTTGGCCGCCGCTCTGCGGCTGGACGTGGCCTATGGCCGCAACGCCATTCGACACGCCACGGATCATGGCAATGCGCTGCTATCGCGCTTTCCCATTCTTGACCACGAAAACGTCGACATCTCCGATCATCGGCTTGAGCAGCGCGGGTTGCTGCACGCGCGCATCGAAGTGGATGAACGCCCGGTGCATTGCTTCGTGGTTCACCTGGGCTTGTTCGCCGGCAGCCGTACCCGTCAGGTCCTGGCGCTGACCGAACGCATCCGGTGCATGGTGCCCGATGGCGAACCCATTTTGATCGCCGGCGATTTCAACGATTGGAACGACCGCCTGGCCCCCTTGTTCGTGCAGCAACTGGGCTTGTACGAAGTGTTTTCGCATGCACCGCGCAGCCATGGCGGTGAATTGCCCCGCCTGCGCGACTCGGTCAAGCGCCTGAGCAACGCGCTCCGCGGCTTGCCCAATGGCGGCCTGTCCGTCCTGGAGCGCACCAATCAGCTGGGCATGGAAGGCAGCGCGGGGCTGTTGCAGCCGCCGCCGCGTACCTTCCCGGCGGTATTTCCCTGGTTCCGCCTTGATCGCATCTATCAGCGCGGCTTTGCCGTGCGCAGCGCGCGCGTATTGCGCGGACGGGAATGGGCGCGGCTGTCCGATCATTCCCCCTTGCTGGCCGAGTTGGAACTTCCGTGAGGGCCGAGCAGGTCAAGCTGGAATGGACGGACGGCAACAGCATCCGCCTGTTGCAGAACGGCGCCGACTTCTTCCCCGCACTGTGCGAGGCCATCGACGCTGCGCGCGTCAGCGTGCATCTGGAAACCTACATCTTCATGTTGGACCGCACGGGTGTGCGGGTGCTGGAATGCCTGATGGCGGCCGCGCGGCGCGGGGTGAAGGTCAGGGTGGTGCTGGACGGTTTCGGCAGCGCCATGAGCGTGGCCGCCGTGCGCGCCCGATTGCTGGAAGCCGGCGCGCAATGCCGCATCTTCCGACCTGAGCCGCGCTGGTTCGCGCGCTTCGTCCCATCGCGCAGCCGTCTTCGACGACTGCATCGCAAGGTCACGGTGGTGGATGGCAGCATCGCGTTCATCGGCGGCATCAATATTGTTGATGATTACGACGACCTGGATCCGACCGATGGCATCTCCGGGCCGCGCTTTGACTTCGCCGTGCAGGTTCAAGGGCCGATGGTCACCGAAGCGGCCTACGCGCAAGACCTGTTATGGGTGCGTCTGAATTGGGCGCGGCTGCGCCGTCATCCGCGCGACTGGAGCCGCATGCGGCTGACCAAGCCGCATCACACTCGCGTCAAGCCGTGCGGCACGCTGCGCGCCGCGCTGGTGTTGCGCGACAACCTGCGTTTTCGCCAGACGTTCGAACGCGCTTATCTGTACGGCATTTCGCAGGCGCGTCGCGACATCCTCATCGCCAACGCGTATTTCTTTCCGGGGCGTCAGTTCCGCCGCGCCTTGGCGAAAGCGGCTGCGCGAGGCGTGCGGGTGCGGCTGCTGCTGCAAGGCAAGGTCGAGTACCGCATGCAGTATCACGCGACGCGCTCGCTTTACGACCAGCTGCTGCGCGACGGCATCGAGATCTACGAATACATGCCCAGCTATCTGCACGCCAAGGTGGCGGTCATCGATAACGTGGCCACGGTGGGCTCGTCCAACCTGGACCCTTTCAGCTTGCTGCTGGCGCGCGAAGCGAACGTCGTCGTTGACGACCAGCCCTTTGCATGGGACCTGCAAGAGCGCCTGGAAACGGCCATCCGCGAAGGCGGCCGGTTCATTCGTCCGCTGGATTACCAGCGCCGGGGCTGGCTGCGTCGCTGGGTGGATGCGGCCTCTTACACGCTGCTGCGTATTGGCGTGGCGCTGACGGGTTCGTCCGATAAGTACTGACGCCGCGCGTCATCCGCGCCGCCTGACCAGCCCCAGCGCCAACGCGGTGCCAATCAGGATGATGGCAGCGCCCACGGCGATGGACGGCGTGATGCTTTCGTCCAGCAACCACGCTCCCCACACCACGCCGAAAATCGGCACCAGAAAGGTGACGCTGACGGCGGCGGTCGGACCCACGTTGGCGATCAACCGGAAGAAGATGATGTAGGCCGCGCCGGTGCAGACCACGGCTAGCAGCACGGTGGAAATCCAGGCGGCTGCCGATGCGGGTGCTTCCGGCCAGGCGGACACCGCCATCGGCAGCAGCACCAGCGACGCCGCGATCATGCTGCCCGTGGCGCTGGCCAGCGCGTCTACGCCGGTCAGGAACCGCTTGGTCCAGTTCGCGGCGATGCCGTAGAAGACGGGCGCGGATACGGCGGCCAGCACGGCCGGCCCGGTGCCGCCCGCCTGAAAATTGAGCTTGTCCCACACCAGCACGATGATGCCGACAAAGCCGATCAACAGGCCCAGTGACCGCATCCACGGCAGCCGGTCCTTGAGCCACAGCCACCCGACGACGGCGCCCCACACCGGGGTCACCGCATTGGCCACCGACAGAAACCCCGCGCCCAGCGATTGCGCGGCGTAGGCGTACAGCAGGAACGGCACGGCGGCGTTCAGCGTGCCCACCACCAGCAGCGCCTTCCAGTGCCGCGCAATCACCGGCAGTTTGCCACGCCATATCGCGGCGGGTAGCAGGAACAGCGCGGCCAGACCGACACGAAGCTCGATCAGCGCGACGGGCCCAAAATCCTTGACGGCGACCCGCATGAACAGGAAGGAGCCGCCCCAGACCGCCGCCAGCAGCAGCAGGTCCAGCAAGTTGCGTTGACGCATGGTGTGTCTCGGTGTGCCTTATTTCCGGCTGGTGACCAGATTCTTCATCTTGACCCGGTGCGCCAGCAGCGCACAGGTCAGGGACAGGACAATACACAAGACCAGGCCGGCTCGCACTCCGTTTAGTACGGTGCCATGCGAAATCATGATGCCGACCAGCGCCGTGCCCAGCGCGCTGCCGATCGCGCGCGTGGTCTGCACCAGCGCGGACGCTACGCCCACATCCCGCCGCTCACTCAACATCTGCATGAAGAGCGTCAGATTGGGAAGCAGGAAGCCCAACGCGCAGCCGTTGACGAAGAAGGCGGCGAGGATCCACCAGGCCGAGGTGCCCGGCGAGATCAACAGCACCATCAGCGTGCCGCTCGCCAGCAGCAGGCCGCCAAACACCATCAGGCGTTGCGGTTCGGTCTGCTTGGGAAACATGCGGCCGTTGATGATGCTGCCCACCGAAATCGCGGCGACCAGCGGCGTCAGCAGCAGACCGGCTTCGCTGGGGGTGTAGCCCAGCACCTGCTGCAACAGCAGCGGGCTGTAGAAAATCAGCACGAACATCACCGCGCCGACCATCATTGCCGCCAGGTTCAGCAGCCGCGACTCGCGCCCCGCCAGCACCCGAAGTGGAAAGATCGGGGATTGCACGCGGCGTTCGGTGGGAATCAGGATGACGATGGCCGCTACGCCGATCAGTGCCAGCAAGCCGCCCAGCAGAGGGTGAGCATGCTCGCCGCGAGCGAAAGCCAGCTCTAGCGCCGCCAGGGGCGCGCCCACCGCCAGCACCAGCAGGATGGCGCCCACCCAGTCGATCTTGCGGCTGCCGTCATGCATCGGCCGGATGCGCGGGAAATACCGCGCCAACAAAAAGAAAGCGCCCGCGGCGGCAATGGGCGAGATGAAAAACGCGGCCCGCCAACCCAGCGCCTGGGTGGCCGCGCCGCCCAGCACCGGGCCTATGCCGCTGGCCATGGCAAAGGCCGCCGACACCAGCGCCATCCATCGCACGCGCTGCTTGGCATCCGGAAACAGGTCGGCGGGCGCCGCGAACGCGGTGGCGATCATCATGCCGCCGCCCACCCCTTGCAGGGTGCGGAACACGATCAATTGAGTCATGGATTGCGCCAGGCCACAGGCGATGGAACCGAGCGCGATGATGAGGACGGAGACCAGCATCAGCGGCTTGCGGCCGAACATGTCGCCTAGCCGGCCGAAGATCAGGATGGAGGCCGCGGTGGCCAGCAGGTAGCCGGTACCTACCCAGGCATAGAGCGCCATGCCGTCCAGCGCCTCGGCTACCCGAGGCAGCGTGGTGCTGATGATCGTGGAGTCCAGCGCGGCCAACACCACCGTCGCCGACACCCCCGCCATGGCCATCAACAAATCCCTTTTTGAACGGGCGGGATCGGCGGCGGGCGAGGGCGGTGGCGGAGTCATGCCGCCTAGGATATCACCGGCCCACTAGGGTTTTCACTTGTAAAACGAGTGGTAGCCCCAGAAAACCGCGATGATGACCACGACCAGCAGCCATGACCAGCGGGAGTTGGACACCCCGCGCGGTTCGGGTTCGGGAGGAGGGGGCGGCGGCGCGAGGCGTGGCTGTGCTGCCATGTGGTCGATGAAGGCGGCGAAGAACTTCTGGATGATCTTGTCGCCCGCCTTGAGCAGCAGCCCCTCGCCGCACTCGGCCAACTTCCCGCCCGCCATGCCGGCGACCGTGTAAGCGACTCGTGTGCCCTGGTCCTTGGTGCTGAGGTTGACCTGGGCGGTGCCGATGGCCAGGCACGCCGCGCGGCCCTTGCCTTCGAACACCAGCGTGCAACTGTCGGGAGCATTGACGTCGGAGAGCAGGATCTCGCCCTCGTAGTCGGTGTCGATCCCTGCGATGTTCGCACGCAGGGTGACGGCATATTCGGTCGGGCTGCGCATCGCAACTTCCACGCAGCCCGGAATGCACTTCTGCAAGACTCTCGGGTCGGTCAACGCATCCCATGTCTGGTGCTGCGTCGAAGGAATCCATTGGGCATCGGCAATGCGCATGGCTGTCTCCTTTTAGAAGCTTTATATGCACATTCTCGTCCCAAATATCGGGTTTGGCTACTTGGGCCTCGGGCCAGGCAAGCAGCGAGCTTGAGTCAGCGGTCTTGGGTCAGAACCGAAATCCAATGCTCGGTCGAGCGGTCGTGGTCGGCGTCTGGCTCTTGCCCATGCAGTTCGCGCAAGATGCCGCTGGCCATTTTCTTGCCGGCCTCGACGCCCCATTGATCAAAGGGATTGATCCCCCAGATCAGCGCCTGCACGAAGACCTTGTGTTCGTACAAGGCGAGCAGGGCGCCCAACGCGTGGGGCGTCAGCCTGGGCAGCACGATCAGCGTCGAGGGCCTGCCGCCTTCGTGTCGGCGGTGGCGCGCGAGCCATTCCGCCTTGTCGGCGGGCACACCCTGGGCCAGCATGGCGTCACGATCCGCCTCCAGCGACGTCCCGCGCAGCAGTGTCTGGCGTTGCGCCAGACAGTTGGCAAGCAGCATCGCGTGTTCTTCTGTCCACTGATGGTCGGCTTCCCGGCACATGATGAAGTCGACGGCAGCGCCGTCCGTGCCTTGGTGCAGCCACTGAAAGAACGTGTGCTGGCCATCAGTGCCCGGCATGCCCCAGACGGACGGGCCGGTGGGTACGCCCACCGGGTCGCCCGCCATGTCCACCGATTTGCCCAGCGATTCCATGTCCAGTTGCTGGAGGTAGGGAGCCAAGAATTGGAGGCGCGCGTCGTAGGCCGCGATACTGAGTGAGCTATATCCCAACACACTGCGATTGGCTACACCGGCCAAGGCAAGCTGCGCCGGGGCGTTTTCGGCGATGGGCGCCTGGGCGAAATGTTCGTCCATCGCTGCGGCGCCCTCGCGGATGCCTTCGATGACGTCGATTCCGACCGCCATGGCCACGGGCAGCCCAACGGCCGACCACAAGGAATAGCGCCCGCCGACCCAATCCCAGAACTCGAAGATCTGAGAGGACGGAACGCCGAGCGCCCGGGCTGCATCCGGGCGGGCGGTGATGGCGACGACTTGATCGTAGGGTTGTTCGACGCCCGCCTGGGTCAGCCAGGCCACCGCGCGACGCAGGTTCGCCAAGGTTTCGGTCGTCGTGAATGACTTGGACGTCACCACCAGAAGGGTGTCTTCGGCATTCAGGCCAAGGATGGCGTCTTCCAGCGCGTGCCCGTCAATATTTGCCACGAACTTCAACGCCCGACGCGCGCCGCTTCCGCTGCACGCGTCCGTGGCGAGGCGCACGCCCCAGTCGCTGCCGCCGATTCCGATATGGATCACCGCTTTCCATTTTCCCTGGGCATCCGCCTGTTGCACAAATTCGCGGACTCGCTGGTGCTCGCGAGCCACAGCTTCGATGGGTTCGGGTGCGCGCAGCATGGTGTGCCAGGCGGCTCGGTCTTCGGTCTTGTTTACGTGGTCGCCGGCAAGGAGGGCGGTGCGAGCCGCGTCAAAGCCACGTGCTTCGAGCAGGGCTGTCGCGGCGGCCCGGGCCTCATGGGAAGAGACCTGCGCGCTCAGATCAATCGTCAGCCCGGCGGCTTGCATCAAGCGAAGCTCATCGGTACAGATCGAGGCTGCCTGGACGGCCTGGCAGAACGATTGCCATTCGGGCTGGCGCGGCAGTTTGGCCAATTCAATAGGGTTTAAAGGCAGCATATTTTGTAAATACGTCTTGATACTGAAGTTCCAAGTCCAGATGCACCTCATCCAACCCGAGGCGGGCGCTGTTCGCGCAAATCTGTAAAAGCGCGAGTTTAGCCGGTCGGCAGAGCGCCACGCAGGCCCTTTTTATTTTGCAAGCCGCGTTTCCATTCTTTTGCAAAGCTGTCCATATTGTTTGCATGTCTTGTCTGCGTCTGACGCTACAATTCCGCGACTTCTCTTTCCGGCGCGTTTTTTTATGCTGTACGTTCTAGTAGCGTTTCTGGTTTCGCTGTTCTCGACCTTGCTGATCGTTCGCTACCGTTCCTGGCATGACGGCCTGACGGCCGACCACGATCTGGAAGGTGTGCAAAAGTATCACGCTAGGCCGGTGCCGCGCATTGGGGGGCTGTCCTTGCTGATCGCCAGTGGCGTCACTTGTGCGTTGGTGGCGGTGCGCGAGCCGGACGTTCTGCCCAATATGGTCCTGTTGCTGGCCGCTTCGATGCCCGCCTTTCTGGGCGGTTTCGCCGAGGACCTGACCAAGCAGGTACGAGTCCTGGTGCGGCTCGGAATGGCAATGCTTTCGGGCGCGCTGGCTTATTATCTGCTTGGCGCGGCCGTGACGCGTGTCGACATTATTGGAATTGATTGGCTGCTGCAGTTCGGGATTATTTCCTTGATTTTTACATCAGTGGCGATCAGTGGGGCTGCAAATGCCATAAATATTATTGACGGATATAACGGCCTCGCGGCCGTGGTGTCCGCAATGATATTGGCAGGATTTGCCTATGTTTCGTTTTATCTCGGAGACCGGTTTTTGTTGATTGTTGCCCTTAGCACCTTGGGCGGCATTATCGGATTTCTGGTTTGGAATTATCCGCACGGGCACATATTCCTGGGCGATGGCGGGGCCTACTTCCTGGGGTTCATGATCGGCGAATTGTCGGTGCTGATGCTGGCGCGCCACCCTGAAGTGTCGGCTTGGTTTCCGCTGCTGCTGTGCATTTATCCCGTGTTCGAAACACTGTTCTCCATCTACCGCAAGAAATGGCTGCGCGGTCGCTCTCCCGGCGCGCCGGACGGCGTGCACCTGCATATGCTGATCTACAAGCGCCTGGTGCGCTGGGCGATAGGCTCGCGCGAAATGCGCCATCAGACGCAGCGCAATTCCATGACATCTCCGTACCTGTGGCTGCTTTCCTCGCTGGCGGTTATTCCCGCCGTGCTCTTTTGGCAGCAGCCCTACTTGTTAATGTTTTTCACGGCGGTGTTTTCGACCACGTATGTGGTGCTTTATCGCCGCTTGGTACTGTTTCGCATGCCCAAGTGGATGATCGTAAAGAAGAAAAAACGTCTTTGACCGATACGGCGTTCGCTAACCACCATTGCCCAGAATTTCCTGCCATAGGCCGGTGAAAGGCGCATCGCGCTAACCGGCAATGTTGTTGTACAGTGCGGGCTGCGTTGAACGGCGCCTGCCAACATCGGGTTGAGGGCGGCGCCAGCTCGAATCCTTGCTCATGCCCACACGAATTCTCATCGTACGCACGTCCTCTCTGGGCGACCTCGTCCACATGCTTCCGGCAATCACCGATATTGCCCGGCATGTGCCTGACGCACAGATCGACTGGGTCGTCGAGGAAGCATTCGCGGAGATCCCGTCCTGGCACCCGGCCGTTAACGAAATCATCAAAGTCGCACATCGGCGCTGGCGCAAGTCGTGGTGGTCGGCCCAGGTGCGCATGGAGCGCCGGGCGCTCAAAGAGCGGCTGCGCTCGACCCAGTACGACATCGTCCTGGACATGCAGGCCCTGTTGAAGTCCGCGTGGCTGGTGCGCCAGGCGCGTGGCGTGCGTCACGGGCTGGATTGGCGCTCGGCGCGCGAACCCCTTGCCTCGCTGTTCTACAACGTGCGCCATCGCGTCGAATTCTGGCAGCCCGCCGTGATCCGGCAGCGCAAGTTGGCGGGCCTGACCTTTGGCTACACGCATGCCGGGCTGCCCGATTTCGGCTTGCAGAACTTCGTGCGCCAGGCGGCGCAACCGGCCGAGCCGGTCGTCGAAGTAGGTAGCGCCGGGCTTAACGCCGCCGAGCTGCCGCGCCTGCATCATCTGGATAACGATCGCGGTTACGCGGTGATCATGCCGTCGGCCAGCCGTGATGACAAACTCTGGCCCGAAGAAGATTGGCGAGCTGTGTTCCGCCGTTTGCGCGAGGCCGGATGCACGCTGAAGCTTCTGGCGGGCAACGAATCCGAGGCCGAACGCGCCAGCCTGCTGGTGGCCGGCATGGATGGGGCGGAAGTGATGCCCCGGATGGATCTGACTTCCGTAGCGCGCCTGCTTGCCGGCTCGCGCCTGATGGTGGGCCTGGACAGCGGCTTGACGCATCTGTCGGCCGCCTTGGGCCGCCCGACCATCGGTATCTATCGCGCCTCCACGCCGGTCCGCACGCCGCTAGTCGGTTCCAACTACACCGCCAGCCTGGGTGATCGGGGCGCTTCGCCATCGCGCGAGGCGGTGATGGCCTCGGTCGAACAGGCGCTGGCCGCGCACTGACATGAATCGCGGCGTCTACACGCTGGCGTTGCGGCTTTTCGCTCCGCTGCTGTGGCTTTGGATGGCGCGGCGCGCCAAACGGGCGGGTGGTCAGTGGCAGGTGTTTTCGCCCGAACGCTTCGGCCATGCGCCCAAGTCGCCGTCGCCCATTACCGATTTCGCATGGCATTCCCCGGTCTGGGTACATGCCGTCAGCCTGGGTGAAACCCGGGCCGCGCAGCCTTTGCTGCAAGCCTTGCTGGTCCGTGGCCTGCCGGTGTTGCTGACCCACATGACCGCGACCGGGCGCGCGGAAGGCCAGCGATTGTTTGCCGATGCCGTGTCGCGTGGGCAACTGCGGCAAGCCTGGCTGCCCTACGACTTCCCTGGTGCGACGCGCCGCTTCATGCGCGCGTACGAGCCGCGCTGCGGCCTGCTTATCGAACGTGAGATCTGGCCCAACCTGCTGGCCGCTGCTCGCGCTGCGGGCGTGCCGATGGCGCTGGTCAGCGCGCGGTATTCCGCCTCTTCGCTGCGTCAGGCCAAGCGCATGGGCAGCGTCATGCACGAAGCGCTGGCCGGTCTGAATAGTGTGCTGGCCCAGACGGTGGAAGATGCCGCCAGGTTGGTGCAGGCCGGCGCGCCGGTGCCCGTGGTAACGGGAAACTTGAAATTTGATCTGGTCCTGCCGGCCGCGCAGGTGCAGGCAGGGCGTGAATGGCGCGCTCGGCTGGGGCGGCCGGTCGTCGCCATCGCCAGTACCCGCGAAGGCGAGGACGCGCCGTTCATCGACGCGATCAAGCGCCACAGCGGTCAGCCGAACGCGCCGCTATTCCTGTTGATCCCGCGACACCCGCAGCGCTTTGACGAGGCTGCCCGCTTGTTGAACGATGCAGGGTTGCCATTCATGCGCCGCAGCGCGGGTGGCGAGCCCACGGCTGAAACCTCGGTGCTGCTTGGCGATAGCCTGGGCGAGATGGCTTTCTATTACGCGGCTTCCGACGTCGCCATCGTGGCGGGCAGCTTCGCGCCGCTGGGCGGCCAGAATCTGATCGAAGCCTGCGCGGCCGGCGTGCCGGTCATCGTGGGACCCCACACGTTCAATTTCAAGCAGGCGGCGGAGGATGCGATTGCGGCGGGTGCGGTGCTGCGCCAGCCCGATCCGCAGGCGGCCGTGGATGCTGCGATCGCCATGTTGGACGACGAAGCGCGGCGTCGCGAGGCCAGCAAAGCCGCGCGCCGCTGGTTCGAATTGCACGCGGGTGCTACGCAGCGGTCGATGGATGCGCTGTCGGCCTGGCTGGACTGATCAGGCCCCGATCACTGCCCCGTCCGCCGCACCAGCGTCACCGCGTCCGCATTCAATTCCTGGCTGAAGCGCCGCGTATCCCGGCCTTCGTCTTCCGGGCGCACGCCGATCCAGCCTTGGCCCAGCGCCAGTACCCATAAATTGGCCAGCAGGATCAGGATGAAGAGCACTCGCATGGCCGGCCTCGCTCAGGCGTAGGTGTCCAGGGTGGCGCGGGCGACCGCCGCCAGGCCGTCCAGGACGGGGTGGTCCAGATACACCGGTACTGGCGCGGCGCCGAATGCGCCGCCGGCGTCGGCCAGCAGGCGTTCTATTTCCTGATGCACTTCGGGCCAGCCGCCGCCCGCCGCGTAGATCTGCGGCGTTTGGCCGTAGCGTTGGCGGCCCGCCAACCATTGGCGCACGACGGCGCCTGCCTGGGCGGCGGCGATGCCCGAGGCAATGGCTTCGTGCGTGTCGACGGGGTAGGCCACGACCTGACCGTTGGCAATGGGCAGATTGGCCGTGCCATGGGCCAGAGCGTTGCGCATCATAGCCGGGCCGGGCAGGATCAGGCCGCCTGCGAAGACGTTGTCAGGCCCTACGGTGTCGATGGTGGTGGCGGTGCCGAAGCTGGCCAGCACGAAGGGGGGATGCGCGCCGGGCAGGCGCGACAGCACGCCCAGCAACGATGCCCAGCGGTCGGCGCCCAGTTGCGTGGGCACGCGGTAGCTGTTCACCAGCCCCAGCGTGGTGGCTTGGGACGGCGACCATGTCACTGTGCAACCGTGCTTTTGCAGGATCGCGGTGATGGCGGCGCCGCGCGCTTCGCCCGCTACATTCACGCCCAGCGCGCGCAGCGGACGGCGCGGCAGCGCGGCCAGCCAGCCGTCCAGTGCATCCAGGTCCAGGCCGTCGAAGGCGACTGCCGCCGGTTCGCGCGGCATGTCAGGGTTGCTGGCGTCCAGCCAACCCACCTTCAGACGGCTGTTGCCGGAGTCGATAAGAATAATCATGCTTGGCGTCGAATCGAAATTTCACCGATCGAGATCGGTGAGGCGCCCTCGGGCGTTTGCACCAGCAGGCGGCCATGTTCGTCCACGCCACAGGCAGTGCCGCTAAGTAGGATATCGCCTTTCTCCAGCACGTTCACCGGCCGGCCCGCCAGGGCGTCGACCTGATCGAAACGATGCTTGAAGGCGGCGAAACCTTCGCGTTCCAGCGTCTGGATGGCGTCATGCCAGGCGGTGGCGCTGGCGCAGACCAGGTCGGCCGCGTCTGGCTGGCGGTCGGATTCAGCCTGCACCTGGGTCCAGTCGGCCACGTCGCGGCCCAGCGCGCGGGACAGCACGTCAGCATCTCTCAAATTGATCCCCATGCCGATGACAACCGTGTAACCCGCCTCGCGGCCGCCAGGGTTGCGCGTCGTTTCGACCAGTACGCCGGCCAACTTGGCGTCATGCCACTGCACGTCGTTCGGCCATTTCATGCACAAGCCGCGCGCACGCGGCCCCGCGACGGCGCGCAAGGCCTCGCAGGCGACCACGCCCGCCAGGGGAGACAGCGCGGGCAGTTGCGCGGCGGGCAGGTGCACGTCGTAAGCGCACGAGAACATCAGCGTGGAGCCTGTCCGGTTTTGCCAGGGGCGGCCCGCACGGCCACGGCCGGCATTTTGCAGATGCGTGCCCAGCAGCCAGGGTTTGGCGGCGCCCACGCCCGAGCGCGCGCGCGCCAGCAGGTCGGCATTGGTCGACCCGGTGTCACCGGCCCAGGCGATGTCTTGGAATACGGGCAGGCGCAAGCCTAGCTCCCGGGCCAGGATTTCCGGCGCGGGCAGGTCGAGAGGTCGGACGTGTTCGGACATGGCGGCGATTGTAGGGCACGCGGCCGGCACGCGCGGCCTTTCAGGGCGCAAGCGTTTATCATTGGCGATACATTTTGCATCGGTGCCCCGCCTACATGCCGCATTCTGCTTCATCCGCGCCCGCCGCCGCGCCTTTCCGTCTGGACGGGAAAGTCTGCCATGTGGCGGGCGACTGGAGCGTCCTGGCGTTGGCCCAGGCTGGCGAAGTCGAACGCCGGCGCGCCGCCATGGCGCAGGCCGCCGAGCAGGGCATGCGGTGGGACCTGCACGGCATCAGCCGATTGGACACCATCGGCGCATTGCTGATCTGGCAGGCCTGGGGCGAAAAGCTGCCCGAGCGCGTGCGCTGGTCGGCCGGCCAGCAGGATGTGTTCAACGCGCTGGCCATGAACAAGGGCGAGGTCCAGACGGCCCCTCCCAAGCCGGAAACCTTCGGCTGGATGCGCGGCCTGGGCGGCGCAATATTGCAGGCAGCCGAGAATGGCCGCGCTCTGCTCATCATGCTGGGCCAATTGATGCTGGACCTGGGCGGCATGCTGCGCCGTCCGCGCCTGGGGCCGTGGCGCGAGATCTCGGCGCAGGTGTATCGGACCGGCGCGCAGGCGCTGGGCATTACGGCGCTGGTGGGGTTTCTGATCGGCGTGGTGCTGTCTTACTTGTCCGCGCAGCAACTGCAAATGATAGGCGCCGACCGCTTCATCGTGCGGCTGCTGGGCGTGTCGATCGTGCGCGAGCTGGGCCCGGTGCTGGCCGCCATCCTGGTGGCGGGCCGATCCGGGTCCGCGATCACCGCGCAGATCGGCGTGATGCGCGTCACGCAGGAGCTGGACGCCATGCTCGTCATGGGCATCTCGCATGGGCAGCGGCTGATTCTGCCGCGCGTGGTGGCGCTGGCGGTGACCATGCCGTTGCTGGTCTTGTGGACGGACGCCATGGCGATCCTGGGCGGCATGCTGGCCGCGCAGATGCAGCTGGGCGTGTCCGCGCAGTGGTTCCTGACGTCCTTGCCCGACGCCATCTCGCTGACCAATTACTGGATCGGCATCTTCAAGGGCGTGACCTTCGGTATCTTGATTGCGCTGATCGCCTGCCACTTCGGCTTGCGCATCCAGCCCAACACCGAAAGCCTGGGCCGGGGGACAACGACATCGGTGGTCACGTCGATCACTGGCGTGATCCTGCTGGATGCGTTGTACGCCATCATCTTCAGTTCGGTGGGCGTCTGATGAACAGCGCCACGCAGAATCGCCTGTTCACCGACGATAGCGTCACGGTGGAACCCGTCATCACGGTGCGCGGATTGCGCACGGCGTTTGGCGACCATGTGGTCCACGACAACCTTGACCTGACCGTCTTCCCCGGCGAAATCCTGGTGCTGGTGGGTGGCTCGGGCACGGGTAAGACGGTGCTGCTGCGGCAGATCATCGGCCTGGACCAGCCCGCTGCGGGCACGATCAAGGTGCTGGGCCATTCGCTGTTCGACCTGTCACCCGGCGAGCGCCGGCGCCTGTCCTACCGGTGGGGCATGCTGTTCCAGGCGGGGGCGCTGTTCTCGGCGCTGTCCGTCTTCGACAACGTGGCCTTGCCGCTGCGTGAGCTGCGCACGGTGCCCGAAGACCTGGTGCGCGACGTCGTGATGTGCCGGCTGGCCATGGTCGGGCTGACCGCCAAGGATGCCGACAAGCGGCCCTCCGACCTGTCGGGCGGCATGGTCAAGCGCGTCGCGTTGGCGCGCGCCTTGTCCCTGGATCCCGAACTGCTGTTCCTGGACGAACCCACGGCCGGCCTGGATCCGTTGCGCTCGGACGAGTTCGTGGACCTGGTGCGCAGTCTGCACCGGCAATTGGGGTTTACCGTCGTCATGGTGACGCACGATCTGGACACGCTGCTGGCGTTGGCCACGCGTGTCGCCGTGCTGGCGGACAAGCGGGTGATCGTATGTGACACGGTGCCGGAAGTCTTGAAGGTCGATCACCCGTTCATTCATACATTCTTCCTGGGCGAACGCGGTTTGCGCGCGCTTGGGGACCTGGCGCCGAAGGGGTTGCATCATGGAAAACCGTAGTCATGCGCTCATGGCCGGCATCTTCACGCTGGTCTTGTTGGCGGCCGCCGCGCTGGTGGCTGTCTGGATCGGACGAGACCGCACCAAGCTGCAACCGTACGAAATCATTTCGGCCACGGCGGTCAGCGGACTGAATCCGCAATCGGCCGTGCGCTATCAGGGCGTGCCGGTGGGCAAAGTGCAGTCCTTGGCGCTGAACCCGGACAAGCCCGGTCAGGTGCGTATCCGTATCGGCGTTGCGCCCAACACGCCCATCACCGAATCCACCTGGGCCGAACTGGGTGTGCAGGGCGTGACGGGCATCGCCAACGTGGAACTGCGCGACGACGGCTCGTCGATCAAGCGGCTGGCGTCATCGGCCGAGCACCCGGCCGCCATTCCGCTGCGTCCGGGCTTTCTCGATCGCATCGAACAGCGGGGGGGCAAGCTGCTCTCGAATGTGGAAGAAGCCACGGAACAACTGCGCCGCGTGTTGAGCGAACAGAACGTGCAGGCGCTGACCGCCAGCTTGCAGAATGCGACGGACATCACGCAGTCCCTGCGCGACGCCAGCCGCGATCTTGGCCCCACGCTGGCCAAGATTGGGCCGTTGGTGGATTCGCTGGGCAGCACGTCGCGCCAGGCGGACCGCGCCGCGCGCGAGATCGCGGATCTTGCGCAGCAGTCGCGGCAGGCGCTGGCGCGCCTGAACGCGCCTGATGGCCCCTTGTCGGTGGCTACGCGCAGCCTGAATGACATCGCGCTGGCCGCCGCCCGCCTGGATGGCGAGACCCTGCCCGCTGTCACCAACATGGCCGCCAACGTCAGCGCGGCGGCGCGCGGCGCCACCATCACCCTGCGCCGTGTGGACAGCACGCCGCAATCGTTCTTGTTCGGCCCGGCGCCCGTTGCGCCCGGACCCGGCGAAGCCGGATTTGCCGGTTTCGGGAGACAGCCCAAATGAAGATGCGTCGCGCCGTACTGATCTTGACCCTGACAATCACCAGCGCCCTGGCGGGCTGCGGCATCGGCCGCGTGGCGACGCCGCCATCGGTGTTCGACCTGGGGCTGGATGCCAAGCCCGTGCCGGCGCTGCCGGCGCGCGTGCCCATCGCGATGAGCCTGCAAGCGCCGCCCGCCCTGTCGGACACCAGCATGATCTGGCGCGTGGGCGACAGCGCCGCGCCCAGGGCGTATGCGACGTTCCGCTGGGCCTCGTCACCGTCTGAACTCGTGCGCCAGCGCCTCACCGACCGTCTGTCGCGCCAAGGGCCGGTACTGGCTGACCGCATCAATCTTCAAATGCCGCAGTTGCAACTGTCGTTGATGCAGTTCGAACAGGTGTATGCCGAAAACGGCCAGTCCAGCGAAGGCCGCCTGCTGTTGCAGGCGGTGCTGCTAAACGGCCGCGCCGTTGTGGCTCAGAAGCGCATTCAGGTGCAGACACCCGCGCCCACGCAAGACGCCGCAGGTGGCGTTGCAGCACTGCGCCAAGCCACGGACGAGGCTGCCGATCAGCTGGCGCAATGGCTGGCCGGGGTGGTGCAAGCTGCTCCCGAAGCCACGCCTCGACGCGGATTTGGCTCCATACCCGGCCCGTCATACGAACCGGCATTCGATAGTCCCGCCAAGTCTTCCGCCACCTCGCGGTCCGCCAACTGAACCGATTTCCCTCTTTGCACGTTGAGTCCTGCCATGTCCTCCGCTCGTACTGATACCCACGCCTTCACCGGGGCCGCCGGCCGCATCGATTGCGCCATCGATTGGCCTGCCGGCACGCCGCGAGGCTGGGCCCTGGTTCTGCACCCGCATCCTCTGCAAGGCGGTGCGCGCGAAAACAAGGTCGTCACGACCTTGTCGCGCGCTTGCGTGCAGCACGGGCTGGTGGCGGTGCGTCCGAACTTTCGCGGGGTCGGGCAGTCGGAAGGCGTGTTCGACAAGTCGGTGGGCGAAACGCAGGACATGCTGGCAGTCGTGGCGCAAATGCGCGAGCTGCATCCCGAGCTTGCCGAGGCGCCCTGGGTACTGGCGGGCTTCTCGTTCGGCACCGCCGTGGCCGCGCAGACCTACGCCGCGCTGGCGGACGCGGGCGATGCGGTGCTGCCGTCCGCGTTGATGTTGATGGGGCCCGCCGTGAACCGATTCCAGTCTCATGAAGTCCAGGTTCCTGACGACACGCTGATGGTCCATGGCGAAGAAGACGAAGTCGTGCCGCTGTCCGAAGCGATGGATTGGGCGCGTCCGCGTTCGATTCCCGTGGTGGTGGTGCCGGGCGCGTCGCACTTCTTTCACGGCAAGCTGCTGGTGCTGCGCCAATTGGTGCAGGCGCGTTTGAAGGTTGCGCTGGACTGATCCTGCTCGATGCAGGCCGCAGGTTGCATCAGGTTGCATGTTTTAAGTGCACAAGGAACCCCGCGTGAACCGGCCCTGTCCAATCGCCTGCCTATAATTGTCAGCCACTAGCCCCGCGCCGGCGGGCGTCTTTCCTGGACCCACGTTGCCGATGAAGAATTTGCCTTACTCCGCTCAATCCCCGACTGCCTTTACCCGCCGCCTTCTGACAGGCGCGGTGCTGTCAGCAATGCTTGCCGTATCGATGCCGGCCTGGACGCAACAGGCGCCCGCCGCTGCTCCGGCCGCCGCGGGCGCGACCGCTCCGGCGCCGACGGCCTCGGGCGCGGTGCCGGTGGGGGATGTGTCGGCCGTGCCGGCGCCCACCATCGCGGCCAAGGCCTGGATCGTGATCGACGTGAACAGCGGCCAGACCTTGGCCGCTTCCAACCCCGACATGAAGGTTGAACCGGCGTCGCTGACCAAGATCATGACGGCCTACGTCGTGTTCAACGCGCTGGAAGAAAAGCGCCTGACGCTCGAACAGACCGTGCCCGTCTCGGAACACGCATGGCGCACGGGCGGTTCGCGCATGTTCATCGAGCCGCGCAAGCCGGTTACTGTCGACGAACTGAACCAGGGCATGATCGTGCAGTCGGGCAACGACGCCTCGGTCGCACTGGCCGAAGCCGTGGGCGGCAGCGAGTCCGCGTTTGCCGCGTTGATGAATCAGGAAGCCGAGCGGCTGGGCATGAAGAACACCCACTTCATGAACGCCACGGGCCTGCCGGATCCGCAGCACGTGACCTCCACGCGCGATCTGGCCACGCTGTCCTCGCACCTGATCACCGATCACCCGGACTTCTTCCACTACTACAAGCAAAAGAGCTACACCTACAACAAGATCACGCAGCCGAACCGCAATCGTCTGTTGTGGGCGGATCCGTCGGTCGACGGCATGAAAACCGGGCACACCGATTCGGCCGGCTACTGCCTGGTCTCGACCGCCATGCGCGGCGACCGCCGCATCCTGGTGGTGGTGGTGGGCACCGACAGCGAAGCCACGCGCGCCGAAGAAAGCCTGAAGCTTCTGAACTGGAGCTTCCAGAACTTCGACACCGTGAAACTGTTCGACAAGAGCCAGCCGGGCATCGATGCGCGCGTCTGGGAAGGCACGGCTGAAAACGTCAAGCTGGGTCCGCCCAAGCCGGTGTCGATTGCAGTGCCGCGTGGCAAGGCCGGCGATCTGAAGCCGGTTGCTCAACGCACCGATCCCCTGATCGCTCCGTTGGCCAAGGGCCAGCAGGTGGGCACGCTGCAATTCACGCTGGATGGCAAGGTGCTGCGCACCGAGCCGCTGGTGGTGCAGGACGCCGTCGAACGCGCGGGCTTCTTCGGCCGCATGGTCGATACCGTCAAGCGCTGGTTCCAGTAAGCGCGGCGCGCCCCGCGCGCGTCCGCCAGGTGTAAGCTTGCAACGGGCGTTTCGTGCGCGAAACGCCCGTTTTTCATTCCACGGCGAACCGCTACGGTTCGTCCGCGACTTTTGATCCTTCAGGAGTACCCCATGATTCCGGGCGTGCCGGGCGAAAGCCAGGTGTATCTCAACGGTGAGTTCCTGCGTGTCGACGAGGCGAAAGTCTCCGTCCTGGACCGCGGTTTTATTTTTGGCGACGGCATCTACGAAGTCGTTCCCGTGTATCACGGCAAGGCGTTCCGCATGGCCGAACACCTGAACCGTCTGGATCGAAGCCTTGCCGCGCTGCGTATCACGCCGCCGATGGAACGGGCAGGCTGGGTCGACCTGATCGAACAACTGCTCGCGCGCACCAACCTCGATACCTGCATCGTGTACCTGCAAGTCACGCGCGGCGTGGCCAAGCGCGATCACCAGTTCCCGGCAACCGCCATCACGCCTACCGTGTTCGGCATGATCTCGCCCTGGTCGCCGCCGCCCGCCGCGCAGCGCACCCAGGGCCTGACCGCGATCAGCATTCCCGACGAACGCTGGCTGCACTGCGAAATCAAATCGGTGTCCCTGTTGGGCAACGTGCTGGCCAAGCAGCAGGCCGTGGACGCGAACGCCGACGAAGTGGTGCAGTTTCGTGATGGCTATCTGACCGAAGGGTCTTCGACCAATATCTGGGTGGTCTCGGGCGGCAAGCTGCTGGCGCCGCCCAAGAACAACCTGATCCTGGAAGGCATCCGCTACGGTCTGATGGGCGAGCTCGCCGACGCCGCGGGCATCCCGTTCGAGGCTCGTCGCATCTCGCAGGAAGAGGTGGAATCCGCCGACGAACTGATGCTGTCCTCGGCCACCAAGGAAGTGCTGGCGATTGTTTCCCTGGACGGCAAACCGGTGGGTTCGGGCAAGCCCGGCCCTGTTTTTGAGCAATTGCGAGCGGGTTATGATGCCCGCATCGCCGCGCTGTAAACCGTTGTTCCGGGCGGCTGCCTCAGCCGCCCGTGCTCTTTTGGCCGGCCTTGCCTGTGTGCAGTTTGCCCCCATATAAGAACATTCAGGGGCAACAACCTCTCTAGGTAACTCTCATGCATATTCCGCCCGAAGAATCGCTCATCGAATATCCCAGCGACTTTCCCATCAAGGTCATGGGCAAGCAGCATCCCGAATTTGCGCAAACGCTGACCGACGTGGTGTTGCAGTTCGATCCCGGCTTTGACGCCGCCACGGTCGAGATGCGTCCCAGCAAGGGCGGCAACTACATGGGCCTGACGTTCATCGTTCGCGCCACCTCGCGCGAACAGCTGGACAACCTGTACAAGGCCCTGCACGGCCATCCGATGGTGTCCATGGTCCTGTAAATCGGAATTGCCGTGATCAAGTGGCTCGCGCGGCCGGCGCAATACCTGCCGATCTGGCAGGACATGCAGGCGTACACGTCGCAGCGCGGCGCCGATACGCCGGACGAGATCTGGCTGTGCGAGCATGAACCGGTCTACACATTGGGGCAGGCGGGCCTGCCCCAGCATCTGCTGAACCCCGGCAACATTCCCATCGTTCATTGCGATCGCGGCGGTCAGGTGACCTATCACGGACCTGGCCAGGTCATGGCGTACGCGTTGTTCGATCTGCGCCGCGTGGATATGTACGTGAAGGAATACGTCACGCTGCTGGAGGGAGCTGTCATCGACACCCTGATCCAGCACGGCGTGGCGGGTGCCTGTCGCAAGCCCGGCGCGCCGGGTGTCTACGTGCCTGATCCCGATCTGGGCCCTGACAGCGGTGAACTCGCCAAGATCGCGGCGCTGGGCATCAAGATCCGCAACGGACGCGCCTATCACGGCGTGTCGCTGAACGTGGACATGGATCTGTCTCCATTCCTGGGCATCAATCCCTGCGGCTACGAAGGGCTGCGCACGGTCGACATGGCGGCCTGTGGCGTGCGCCGCGCGCCTACCGAGGTGGGCGAGGCGCTGGCCCATAATCTGGCGGATGCCTGGCACCGCGCAAGGAGCACCGTTTGAAGACCTACACCGCCGCCGACGTGGCCGCGACGACGCCGGAGCAACTGGCCCGGTTGCGCGAGGGGCCACCCGAGCCCTACGCCGCGTGGATCAGCGCTGCGGCCGAGCTTGGGCTGGTGGAAGCGCAGACCATTTATGGCCAGATGCTGCTGGATGGGGTGGGCGTCGCGCGTCAGCCCGAGGTCGCCCTGGCCTGGTTCAAGCGGGCGGCCAACGCCGACCATCCGATGGCCATCAACATGGTGGGCCGTTGCTATGAAAACGGCTGGGGCGTGGCGGCGGACGATACCGTCGCCGCGTATTGGTTTCGGTTGGCGGCTGATCGCGGCCTGGACTGGGGCATGTACAACTACGCGCACATGCTGCGCGCCGGTCGCGGCGGCGTTACCCAAAACAAGGCGGCGGCGCTGGCCTTGTATCAGCAGGCCGCGCAGACTGGCCATGTGAAGTCCATCGGTGTCGTAGGGCGGTTTTACGAGGCGGGCGACGTGGTCGAGCAAGATCTTGAGCGCGCGTTCGACTGCTATCAACGGTGCGCCGACGGCGGTGACTTCCGAGGCATGTTCCATCTGGGCCGCCTGCTGCTCTTGCGTGGCAGGAAGGAAGAGGCGGTGCAATGGCTGGTCCGCGTGCCCGAGACCGCCACGCCAGCGTTCCTGCTGGAAGCCAACGCCATGCTGCAAGATAGCGGCTTGCCCGCGCTCTACGAGGTGTGAGGGCAGGCGGGCATTGCCGCCCGCCGCCTGCCGCATCAGGTGCTCAGGCGCGAGTCGAAGGTGATATCCAGGGTCTGATGCTGGCCAGCCGCCAGTTCACCCTGGAGCCGATCCAGCAGCACCTGCCCCGCGCGACGGCCCAGATCGGCGGCGTCCACGCCCAGCGTCGTCAGCCCTTGCGCCCATTGCGCCGCGCTGCCGTCATCCGAGAATCCCAGTACCGCCAGGTCCTGCGGCACGTGCAGATCGCGGTTGTGCGCTTCGGATACCGCAGCGGCGGCCAGCAGGTCCGACGTGCAGAACACCGCGTCAAAGATCGTGTTCGTGGCCAGGAGCCGCAGAAATGCCATGCGCCCATCGTTCATCTGCAGCACCTCGGGCTGAACGATGTCCGCCACGCGATCCAGCCCAAGCGCAGCCGCCGCGCTGATGAAGCCCTGGCGTCGCGCGCGTTCCCAAGGGTTGTCGGCGCTGATGCAGGCCACCAGCGCGTGGCGCTTTTCCGCAAGATGGCGCGCCGCCATGCGGCCGGCTTCTTCGTTGTCGATGACGACGGCAGTGTCCAGCGGGTGCGCCGAGGCGTTCCACGTTTCCACCACGGGTATTTCCAGCGCGGCCACGCCGGCGCGCAGAATGGGGTCGTCCAAGGGGCCGATCACCAGCGCGGCGGCGGGATGCAACGCCGCCAACTGCGGCAGCGTCGCGGGATCGTGCCAGGGACCCGCGGCCAGGAAGTAGCCCTCGGGAGCCAGGCGCTCGGCGCAGGCCTGGATGGCCCGGCTGGCGGGTCCGGTGTCCAGACGGGGGGCGATCAGGGCGACGAGGCGAGGCGAAGAAGAGTGCGACATGGGCGGCAAGGCGAGAGAAATTCGACGGATTTGCAGGCAAGACGATAACCCGGCAGGCGCCTCGCACGATTCGGGGGCGGCGCGCGCTGTCGGGCGCACTCGGGCGGCGAAGGGTAAAATGCCTTTTTTTGTCTCAGGCCGGGCCGCCACTCGCGCCGGTTTTGAAGGTGCCCAATGTCTACGCTTGCCGAGTCTCCCGTCCCCTCGAACGAATCCGCCGCTGCGTCCGCGCCTGAG
Source organism: Achromobacter piechaudii NBRC 102461 (assembly GCF_001571245.1). Classification (GTDB taxonomy): domain Bacteria; phylum Pseudomonadota; class Gammaproteobacteria; order Burkholderiales; family Burkholderiaceae_B; genus Achromobacter; species Achromobacter piechaudii. The sequence continues at coordinate 106,817 of NZ_BCTK01000014.1, forward strand.
CAAGCGGTTTACGATCCGACGCAAAAGCAGAAGTCGCAGGCCAAGACGGCGCGCATTCCCATCAAGATCGTTCCCGCCGAACGCCTGAAAAAGCCCGAGTGGATCCGCGTGAAGGCCGCCGCGCCCGGTTCGCGCTTCTACGACATCAAACGCATCCTGCGCGAACACAATCTGCACACCGTCTGTGAAGAGGCGTCCTGCCCGAACATCGGCGAATGCTTCGGCAAGGGCACTGCCACGTTCATGATCATGGGCGACAAGTGCACGCGCCGCTGCCCGTTCTGTGATGTGGGCCATGGCCGCCCCGACCCGCTGGACACCAAAGAACCCGAGAACCTCGCGCGCACCATCGCCGCGCTGAAGCTGTCGTACGTGGTCATCACCTCGGTGGACCGCGACGACCTGCGCGACGGCGGCGCCGGCCATTTCGTGGACTGCATCACGCACATCCGCGAACTGTCGCCCACCACCCGTATCGAAGTCCTGGTGCCCGACTTCCGCGGCCGCCTGGATCGCGCGCTGACCATCCTGAACGCCGGCCCGCCGGACGTCATGAACCACAACCTGGAAACCGTGCCGCGTTTGTACAAGCAGGCGCGCCCGGGTTCGGACTACATGCACTCGCTGAAGCTGCTGGCGGAATTCAAGAAGCTGCACCCCGAAGTGCCCACCAAGTCAGGGCTGATGTTGGGGCTGGGCGAGACCGACGAAGAAATTCTGCAAGTGATGCGCGACATGCGCGAACACAACGTGGATATGCTGACCATCGGCCAGTATTTGCAGCCGTCGGAACATCACCTGCCGGTGCTGCGCTACGTGCATCCCGATACGTTCGCGATGTTTGAACGTGAGGCCTATGCGATGGGGTTCTCGCATGCGGCGGTGGGAGCGATGGTGCGGTCTTCTTATCATGCAGACGAGCAGGCGCATGCGGCTGGGGTGAATTAAAGCGGTAGCGTACTGAATCACGAAAAGGGGCTGCATTGGCAGCCCCTTTTCGTGAGTTGACGCCACCTTGGACCGCTTGGACGTGGCGTCTGGATGTTAGGTAGCTACTGGTTAAATAGGGTTTTCCCAGTTGCGTTTTAGGTGCGTTTCGGCCTGAATGCAGGCTTTGGCGTTAACATGCAAGGCCTTTTGGCGGGGCAGACGAATCCATCCCGCCACGCCGGTCAGCCGTTTCATCCTTGATGCTTCCCAGGCGTACTAAGAAGCGGTCCTGTTTTATATCCAAAGTTCAAGTTTTTTAGCAAAGTACTGATAATGTGGCGCGGCTTATTTGCCTATCCATATGGTTTTTAATGGACTGTGTGTAGGAGTTATTTTTGAGCTTTTCCCCGCCGCTGATAATCGATCTGGATGGCACCCTGATCAAGACCGATATGCTGCATGAGTCGGCATTGCGTACTCTGCGCGATAGGCCTGGTAGCGTATTGTGCGTGCCTAAATGGTTAGCGCAGGGCAAGGCCGTTCTCAAACAGCGTTTGGCAAGCTCGTTGGTATTTGATCCAGAGTCGCTGCCTTATAACGAAGAACTTTTGTGTTGGTTAAAGCAACAGAAAAAAGAAGGGCGGATTTTAATTCTGTGCACTGCGTCGGATCGTTCAATTGCCGAAACGATCGGCGCACACCTGGGCATTTTCGACGAGGTGATGGCCAGCGATGGGCAGATCAATCTTTCGGGCTTGCATAAAGCAGATTCGCTAGAGTCGCGGTTTGGCCGTGGTGGATTCGATTATGCAGGAAATTCATCTGTTGATCTGGCAGTTTGGCGTAAGGCACGTCGGGCCATTGTGGTCAATGCGAAGGCCGACCTGCCCGCCAAGGCTGCGGAATGCTGCGAAGTCGAAACGGTGTTTCCTCCCGTAAAGCACGGCGTGCGGGTATGGCGCCGAGTGCTACGCATGCATCAATGGATGAAGAACGTGCTGTTGTTCGTCCCCTTCATCGCCGGGCATCAACTGAGTGATATGGACACTTGGTTGTCCTTGATCGTTGCTTTTATTTCGTTCAGTCTGTGCGCGTCGGCAGTCTATATTGCTAACGATCTGTTCGACTTGGAGAGTGACCGCCAGCATACGCGCAAGCGCACCCGCCCTTTTGCGAGTGGCGCGGTCCCGATCTGGCGCGGCGTATTGCTGGCACCGTTGCTGTTGGTGGCGAGCTACCTGCTTGCTTTCTTCGTGGGCGGGGCGTTTATCCCCTGGTTGACGGCCTATTTCCTGTTGACCTGCGCATATTCATGGGGTCTGAAGCGGCTCATGCTCGTGGATTGCCTTGTGTTGGCGATCTTATACACCCTTCGGATTATCGCCGGCGCTGCCGCAGCGGGGTTGATTCTATCCTTCTGGTTGCTTGCTTTTTCCGTCTTCCTCTTCTTGTCGCTTGCCTTCGTGAAGCGGTATGCAGAGCTGGAGGTTCAGATTCTTAGCGGAAAGAAAAAGGTGCATGGACGCGGTTATTACACGTCTGATGCTCCTTTGATCCAGACTTTGGGTATTACCGCCGGGTATGCGTCGGTACTGGTGTTGGCATTGTATTTGAACAGTGCCCAAGTGCTGACCCTCTATCAGATGCCCGAGATAGTATGGGGAGCCGTCCCTGTCATGCTCTTTTGGGTTAGCTGGATGTGGATGCAGGCGCACCGAGGAAATATGCACGACGATCCGCTGGTATTCGCGGTGAAGGACAAAGCAAGCCTGTGCGCTGGCGTGGTCTTTGTCGCGGTATTGACGCTGGGTACGGTGATGCAGCCATGGTAACGGTTTCGTCCTGGGGGCGTCTGGAAAGGCGCCCCCACGTCGTCTACGACTTGTCCGATCGCTCGCGTATCGCGCAGCAATTGAGACGATCTACGCCGGGTATCGCATTCGGCATGGGTCGTAGCTATGGTGACGCCTGCCTCAATCCCGAAGGCGCCTTATGGCAAATGTCGGGCCTGGACCGATTCCTATCCTTTGATGAATCTACAGGTCGTGTTTATTGCGAGGCGGGGGTGCTGCTGCGAGATATTCAGCAACTGGCGGTGCCGCGAGGTTGGATGTTACCCGTCACTCCTGGTACGCAGATCGTTACCGTAGGGGGTGCGATTGCGAATGAAGTCCATGGCAAGAACCATCACGTTTTGGGAACGTTTGGCCACCACGTCGTTCGCCTGGTCCTCCAGCGCACAGATGGCGAGCGCATAGAGTGTTCGCCTCAGACCAACGAGGATTGGTTCGCCGCGACGATAGGTGGATTGGGCTTGACGGGGGTGATTCTGGCTGCAGAGCTACAGTTGCGGCGCGTGGCTGGCCCTTGGCTAGTCACCGAGACGCGGGCTTACCACACGCTCGACGAGTTTTTTGTCTTGGCGGATGGTGCCGAGCATGATTGGGAATACACCGTCGCGTGGATCGACTGCCAATCCAAAGAGGGGAAAGGGCTATTCATGCGCGGCAATCATATCGATGGGGGGGTACGTCCCGATCCGGCAGTCCGAGCGAGAAAAATGCCGTTCACGCCGCCGATTTCACTTGTCAATCGATTATCGCTACGGCCGTTCAATTGGGCATACTTCATTTTGAAGAAGAATGCCGGAAGAGAAGTCGTGCATTACGCACCGTTCTTTTATCCCCTGGATAATTTGCTTGAATGGAACCGCATGTACGGCCCCACCGGATTTTATCAGTATCAGAGTGTCGTGCCGCGATCATTGGGGTGTGATGCGATCGGTGCCATGCTGCGTGAGATCTCGCGCTCCGGAGAAGGCTCATTCCTGGCGGTATTGAAAACGTTCGGTAGCCAGCCATCTGTGGGTATGTTGGGTTTTCCGCAGCCTGGGGTTACGTTGGCATTGGATTTTCAGAATAAAGGCCCGGCAACGCATCGTCTTTTCTCCCGCCTGGATTCGATTGTGGCGGAGGCAGGCGGGCGAATTTATCCGGCGAAGGACGCGCGCATGCCGAGGGCGCTGTTTGAAGCGGGGTATCCCGCATTAACCAAATTTCTGTCCTACCGTGATCCGGGAGTGAGTTCCGCGCTCTCACGACGGCTGATGGGGAACTAATAGTGTCGATCAAGAAGAAACGTATTGTCATCGTGGGCGCTACCTCGTCAATTGCCGAGCATTGTGCGCGGGCATGGGTCACGAATGCGGATGTAGACCTAACGCTGATTGGCCGTGATCAAGAAAAACTCGATGGGGTCGCTGCTGATCTGCGGGTTCGAAGCCCCCGATCAGATGTGCGTACGGTAATTGGCGATTTCGTCAATCCGACGAGGATTGAGGAGCAGGTCGACGCCATCCAGGCCGAAGGGACGGTCGATCTCGTACTGATCGCGCACGGAAATTTGCCGGATCAAGCTGCATGCCAGACGACGCTCAGTGTTTGCGAGCAGGCTCTTCATGTCAACGCGGTTTCTCCAGTGATGTATGCCGAAGCATTTGTGCGTGGCATGGAGCAGGTAGATCACGGTACCTTGGCTGTGATTGGCTCGGTAGCAGGTGATCGGGGTCGCAAGTCGAATTATGTCTATGGAGCAGCGAAAGGCCTTGTTGAACGTTATGCGCAAGGATTGCAGCACCGATTAGCCAAAACGCGAGTCAAGGTCGTCTTGATCAAGCCTGGTCCAACGCAAACGCCGATGACCGTTGCGATGGGTGCCGCCTATGCTCGCATGGCTCGGGTCGAAGATGTGGCCGGTACTATCGTCGCAGGAATCGCTGCAGGGAAGCCTGTCGTCTATGCACCGGGAAAGTGGGCTGTAATCATGCTGGTGATCCGTAACCTGCCCCGTTTCGTCTTCAACAAGATGGATATTTGATTCCCGACCGCCATGTGGAAGCTCCAGCGTTTGAATATTCTGGCAGGCCTGTTCGCGCTCGTCATGACCGTACTGGCCGTTATTGGGGCGATCCGCATGTATTCGCCCATTCCTCATTGGGATATGTGGGATGGCACGCTGCAATTCTATCTAGACACCCAGGACGGCATTGCGTCTGCTTGGTGGCGCCAGCACAACGAGCACCGAGTATTGCTATCCAGGGTGCTCTTCTGGCTGGATTATAGGTATTTCGGCGGAGTCAGCGTCTTTCTGATCATCATGAACTACGTGATCGTCGCGGCGGCGATCTGGGTGTTCTGGATCGTGTTGCGCAATACTGACAGTGGCGGTCGCAGCGCGGTTTCCAGGAAGGCGCTGGCGCTATTTATCGCCGGGGCACTGTTCTTCTGGTCTCAAGACAACAATCTGGCATGGGGATTTCAGAGCCAGTTCTTTCTCGCCCAACTGCTGCCGATGTGCGGGCTGGTATGGCTTGGCCGTTCGGTTCAGCGCGAGGACAGCGCAGCTGACTTTGCATTGGCCTGTCTGTTTGGCGTGCTGGCGACGGGTACGATGGCCAACGGGGTATTGGCCCTGCCCCTTATGGTCATATGTGCGGTGGTGCTTCGCCTGAGTCCGCTGCGTATAGTCGTATTGGCGGTGCTTGCAGCGCTATGCCTAACGGCTTATTTCGCCACCTACGTGCCACCGCCTTTCCATGGCCACCTTTCGGATGCCCTGCGAGATCAGCCGTTCAGGCTCATCGTCTATACGATGATGTACCTCGGCAGCCCGTTTTACTTCATGGTAGGCAAGGGGGTGATTGGAATGGGTGTGGCCGCAGCCGCCGGGTGTTTGCTGACTCTGGGCTCGGCATGGCTTTCGCTATGCCTCGTGCGTAGTGCCAGGCAGGCATCCATATCCATCGCGCTGCTGTTCTTCATCCTCTATATCGGTGGCTCAGCCTTCGGCACCGCTAGTGGACGACTTATTTTTGGAATGGAATCAGCGATCTCCTCCCGCTATACGACCCCGGCGCTGATGGCCTGGCTGGCGTTCACGGTCGTTCTCTACCTGAACAGTGGAGTGTCCCGCAGCGCTCGAAGCGCGAAATCCGCGGTCTTGGTTTTCGCTGTGGCCGCTGTTTTGATGTTGGGCTACCAAGTGCGTGCAGCAAGAGGCGACGCCGATATGCTGCAGAACCGGGAGATCGCGGCCTTGGCGTTGGAGTTGGGAATTAAAGACCAGGAATACATTGGTTTGGTTTATCCCAAGATGGAAGAGCCGCTCTCAATGGCGAGGGCAGCGCAGGCAAGGGAGTTGTCAGTGTTCGGAAGGTTCCCCTATCGAGGTTTAAAGGCCGATCTGGGGGCTGAGGTTGCGTCGGAAGCCCTGCCTGCATGCGTGGGCCATCTGGAAAAGGCTACTCTCCTCCTCGAAGATACGGGATATTGGAGAGTTTCTGGATGGATGTACAACGATCGGGCTGGTGCCTCTCCGAAGTTGGTGAAGATCGTGGAAAACAACTCTATTGTTGGCTATGCGTTGACGGGGCACTCTCGCGCAGGTCTAGCTTCCTCATTATCGAAATCCGCCGTCAAGGCTGGCTTTGTCGGTTATATGAAGCGCGATGGCAAGGACGTTTCGATTAGTGCAGTAGGTGTAGATGTGCCATGCCAGCTGGATCTGGGAAAGATCTCACCTGCCATAATTGGCGTTAAGTAATCATCAGTCCAAAAGATGGGCGCGAGGTTTGGCAATTGGTTGCGGATAGCCTATTCAAGAATGCCAACCCTATTATTCGGTAATTGAAATTATGAAGAAAGAAGCGAAAATTGTGTTGCCTGGTGGGGCTGGTTTAGTGGGGCAGAATCTGGTGGCACGCCTGCTACAACGAGGTTATACAAATATCGTTGTGCTGGATAAACATGAAGCGAATTTGGCCATTCTTCGGAAGACCCAGCCGTCGATCACTGCCGAGTATGCTGATTTGGCCAAAGCTGGAATTTGGGAGCGGCATTTCGAAAATTCCGATTCCGTTGTGATGTTGCAGGCGCAAATTGGCGGCATTAACTATTCCGATTTTGAGAATAATAATATCGTTTCGACGAGAAATATTATTGATCAGGTTAAGAAGTATGGTGTGCCTTATCTTGTGCACATCAGCTCTTCGGTTGTGGAGTCCGTCGCTGACGATTTTTACACGCGGTCGAAGAAAGAGCAGGAACAGCTGGTTCTGGAGAGTGGCATTCCGTGCCCAATCCTCCGTCCGACGCTTATGTTCGGCTGGTTCGACCGAAAACACCTAGGGTGGCTCTCGCGCTTCATGCAGCGCGCTCCTGTGTTCCCGATACCAGGAAATGGAAAGTTCATGCGGCAACCGCTTTATGCCGGCGATTTTGCCGATATCATAATAAGCTGTATTGAGTCGCGTATTCCTCCCCAGATATTTAATATAACTGGCCGGGAAAAGATTGACTATATTGATATCATCAGGGCTATCAAGTCTTCCACGGGTGCTAAGGCAACACTGCTCAAGATTCCATATGGGCTGTTTTATTTACTTCTGAAGATATATGCATTGTTCGACCGTGATCCGCCGTTTACTGCAGCACAACTCAAGGCATTGGTGGCCCATGACGAGTTTGAGGTCATAGACTGGCCGACGATATTCAATGTAACGCCAACGCCGTTTGCCAAAGCGGTCGACGAGACGTTCCATCATCCGGTGTACAGCAAAGTGGTTCTGGAGTTTTGAATATCATGGGCCAACGAATTGCAGTCTTAGGCGCGGGGCCAATGGGGCTTGCCGTCGCGTATCAGCTTGCTTTGGACGGGCATCAACCTGTGGTGTTTGAGGCGGATGACCGCGTCGGAGGTATGACGGCCACGTTCGATTTCAACGGACTTGATATCGAACGCTATTACCACTTCCACTGCACTTCCGACACAGCCTTTCTGCAGGTGTTGGAAGAGTTGGGTATGGCCGAGAAGATGCGCTGGGTCGAAACCAAGATGGGCTATTGGTATCAGAACCGTTTGCAGCCCTGGGGAAATCCCATCGCATTGCTGAAGTTCAAAGGGCTGAGCCTGGTGGCTAAAGTCCGTTATGGCCTGCATGCCTTCCTGTCAGTCAAACGCGATGATTGGAAGCCATTGGATCGGGTGGAGGCCACGGGGTGGATACGCCGATGGGTCGGTGCCGAGGCCTATGAAGTTTTATGGCGCCGATTGTTCGATTATAAGTTTTACGACTACACCGATAATCTATCCGCCGCTTGGATATGGAGCCGTATCCGGCGGATCGGCCGTTCGCGTTACAGCCTATTCCGTGAAAAGCTCGGCTATCTGGAAGGGGGGTCGTCGACGTTGTTGCAAGGCTTGGCCAATGCTATTCGCAACAACGGGGGGCAGATCCGCCTGAAATCCCCGGCCAGCAAGGTCGTAATCGAAGACGGCCGGGTTCGAGGGATTATGGTCGGGGGGGAAATGGAGGCTTTCGACAAAGTGGTGAGCACGGTGCCACTCCCATACGTCTCACGGCTGATGCCCGACCTGCCGCAGTCCATTTTGGACAAGTTCAATAATAAAAAGAACATTGCCGTGGTGTGCGTGATCGCAAAACTGAAGAAGCCCGTGACGGAGAACTTCTGGCTCAACATCAATGATCCTGAGATGGATATTCCCGGTCTGGTGGAATACACAAATCTGCGGCCACTGGGCGAGCATATCGTCTATGTACCTTTTTACATGCCTGGCGAGCACCCAAAGTATTCTGAGTCTGACGAGGCCTTCATAAGTAAAGTTAAGCGCTATCTGAAGAAAATCAATCCAGCCTTATCGGATAGCGATTTTCTCGATATCCGTGCGAGCCGTTATCGCTACGCTCAGCCAATCTGTGAGCCCGGCTACATGGATGGTGTGCCGGACGCCATGCTCCCAGTCGACGGTCTATGGGCGGCTGACACTTCCTATTACTATCCGGAGGATCGGGGAATTTCGGAGAGTATTGGTTTCGGCAGGAACTTGGCAAAGCGGGTGGTGAAGCGGTAAGCCATGAAAATTTTCCTGAACAAGCAATTCACGCTGTTCGTCGTGACAGGTGGGATCGCTGCCGCGGCGAACTTCGGTTCACGCATTATTTTTAGCCGCTGGATGGATTTTTCCTCGGCGGTGATTCTCGCCTACATTACCGGGATGGTCGTCGCTTTTCTGCTGGCGAAGGCTTTCGTATTCCGGGAAAGTACGCAATCCACGAAAAAGTCGATCCTCTTCTTTATTGCCGTCAATGTGTTCGCGGTGCTGCAAACGTGGCTGATAAGCATGGGACTTGCGGTGTATGTCCTTCCGGCACTGGGCATAGAAATCTTTGTGCACGAAATCGCACATGCGACAGGTATCGTGGTGCCGGTTTTTTCAAGCTATCTGGGGCATAAGCACTTTTCCTTTCGTTGAAAAGCGCCTTTTATTGAATTTGAATTCGAGTATATAAATATAATGATTCAGCCCTCTGAGCTCATTGCCACGCCATCGTTTAGGCGCTCGGTGCTCCGGCAAGTGATTGTGTTGGTGGCTTTGGTGCTGACTTGCCTCGCGTTCATTCCGTTTTCTCCTTGGATGCCCCGGGCAGGTTTGGACCCTTCTTGGTGTTACGCGATCAATGAAGCCGTAGAGCGCGGGCTGGTGTTTGGTCGTGACATGATCTTCACATTCGGTCCCATGGGGTCCGTCTACTCGACGGCGTATGGCCCAGGTACAGATTTTCAGATGCGGTGGGGCAGTGGTCTCTATGTGATCGGTTTTGCCATCGCCGTGCATCTGAGCGCACCCGTCAAGCGGCAGTGGTGGGCGGTTTTGCTTCCGGTCCTTTTATGCCTGCTCTTCACTCGCGATGTGCTCTTTCTGGTGCTTCCGTTTTTCCTGCTCCTGGCCGTGACGCGTGTGACCGCGCATCCAAATTCTCGTTATTGCCTCCGGCCGAGCCCTGGTGTTGTGTTGGCTCTTGCAGTGGCGACGTATGCGATGGGCCTGGGACCCCTTGTAAAGGGGAGTTTCTCTGGGGTTGTCCTGCCGGTTGGCGGGTTGACATTCTTGATGTTGTGGAGATCTCAAAAGAGAGCCGCTTTGGGTTTCGCTGCGCTGCTGCTGCTGTCGGTCTGTCTCAACTGGATCGTTGCGGGCCAGAACTTGAAAGATCTTCCGCAGTTCTTTATGGCACAGGGGCCGATTATTTCGGGATACACCAATGCCATGTCTCAAGGTGGGCCCGTCGACGCGGTGGTATACATCCTGTTGGCATCGATATTGGTCCTTAGCCTCTTTTCGCACGCGCTCTTGCGGGCATTTGGCTCACGCGCCTGGATGCTCGTGCTCGGGATGGCGTTTACGCTGTTCGTGGCGTTCAAAGCGGGCTTCGTACGCCAGGACGGGCATATCTTAGTGACGATCGGCGTGCTGCTGATGTTGAGTTATGGAATATCGCTTTATGCGAACGTGATCGCCATTATCGCCACGTGGTGTGCGATGGTAACGGTGTGGTGCCTGATCGCGCCCAGCAACTTCGATCGCACGCCACGATTTGTTTGGAACGAAGTGGCTGCTCATTGGGTGAATACCATATCGGGTATTCATCAACGAATTGCACATCCTGAGCGCTTTATCGAACAGTACGAAAAGGCGAAGGAAAAGATCCGCTTGGAGCATCCATTGCCACTCGCGACGGGGACCGTGGATCTGTATCCTACCGAATTGTCCACGATCTTTGCCCATGACTTGAATTGGTCTGGACGACCGATTCCCCAAAGCTATTCCGTATACGACACCAGTCTCGACGATAAGAACGTGGCCCATCTTCGGGGTGGCAATGCGCCCGACACCGTGTTTTTTTCTTTTTCTCCGATTGATGACCGCTTGCCGGCTATCGAGGACGCAGGCAGCGTGCTTGAGCTGCTGGCAGGATATACGGTGTCGGCAATCGAGTCGCCGTACCTCGTACTGAAGAAGCGAATGGGAGAACGTGGGGCGTCGCTTGATCTTGATCACCAGAAAGCGGTCCCTGGCGAGTTCGGTAAAGCTATTGAATTAGATCCCTTGCGACCGGTATGGATGCAAGCGGACATCCAACCTACGCTATTGGGCAAGTTGGTTGCGGGAGTGTTTCGTTTGCCTCAGCTGCAGATAGAAATGACGTTTGACAATGGGGCTGTGATCCGCAAGCGGGTCATTCCCAAAATCACGTCGACCGGTTTCATCGTGGCCCCTTATCTGGCCGTGGCTGAGGATTTTGCTGCGCTTGCCGCTGGCGTGGATCTCGGCGCAAAGGTCAAATCGGTGCGTTTTTTGTCAGAGCAAAAGTATCTGTGGAAGAACGACTTCGAGGTCCGGCAAACGCCCATTGACATTGTGCCTCAGACGACCGCCCGGGATCAGTTGTTCAAGCGGGCCGCGGACTCGTCCGACCTGCCGTTGGAGGGGATGACAAAGAATGCGGCCCAGTGTGTGGTTGACGATGTAAACGGGCAAGCGTTGTTGCCAGGCACCAGAGTGCGTACCGTCGGTGGCCTGATGAGGCTGCGCGGATGGACTGCACCCATCGACGGAGAGGATCGTCAACCTATTCAGGCCTGGATCATTGTGCAGGGTGCCGATGGCCGAGAACGATTTTTCAAAGCTGGAACGGAGAAACGTCCCGATGTCGCTGCTTATTTCAAGCGTCCCGGCCTGATGTCGTCCGGCTTTGACTTGGGCATGGACATTTCAGACCTGCCTGGCCCGAAAAAACTCTATATAAAGTCGGTATCAGGCGGTGAGGTTTACACATGCCCGCTCATCATGGCGATAGATGAGTAGTCGAAACGCCGGCCTGGTGACACGTCACCAGGCCGGCCGACCTTTTAACCAGGGCGTTGACGGTACACCGCCAGACAGTGGCTATCGGGTTAAACGGCGTAAGGTATCTGCAATCCAACGCAGGGGGGCGGTCATGCGCCAACTAGTCGATAGCTGCAGCGACTTATTGGAACGTTCGGCATTTTCTGCCCGTTGCTCTGCCTGTTGCCACGCGCCTTGAAGTTCGCTTATGGATTGCTCCAAGCGCTTGATTTCGTTGGCGCTGATCCGTGCGGCCTCATCGCGCTCGGTGAGTATGGTTTGTGTCGCGCTCAACAATTGCTCCGTTTCCACTATCGTCTCGGCCGGTGGGGTCAGGCGTGTGGACCAGGGATTGTCCGCTTGTGCAGGCGCGTCTTGCCTTGTGTAGGGCGCGCCGCTCAGGGCCAAGTGGCCAGCGACGACGAGTTCCTCCTGGCCTGCAATGATGCGACGTCCGAGCGTGTTGCTGGAGGCAGGATGCTTGCGAATGATGCACATGGAATTGATAAATTCCACCGACCGGATCTGCGCTAGCAAATCCAGCGCTATCTCGCATCCATTGTGGGAGAGAATGCCTGAGAGCAGGCGCAACGGATCTGGCGCATTCACTCCCCAGTGTTCGGCATTAATGACGTCAGCCAGTAACTTGAAGAAGGCTATCGATGAATAAGGATGAAATAGGCCGCCTTCGTACGATGCCCAGTAACTGCAGTGCAGATCCTCTGCTATAAACGTCCCGCCCTCTACCACCAATGGGAAATAGAGGCAGAAGGTCTTGATGATGTCTCCGGAAAGATGAGAGCCGTCATCAATGATGATGTCGAACGCCGCTGATGCCCGCGTGATCTCGGTATACGTGGTGGGCGTATTGGCATTGCCTACGACCACGTCGATGCGCGGATCCGCGTAGCGCAATTTGGCACAGTCCGGGTTGATATCACAGCCCACGAACTTCGCGGCATTGGGAAAAAATCTGGACCAGATTTCCAGGGAACCGCCGTTTTGAATTCCAATTTCAAGAAATCGGATAGGGCGGTCGCGGTACTTCTCTAGGATTAGCCCATATTCCTCGAGATAGATTTCCCATTTGTCAGAGACTTTCCCGACGTGGTTGTCATATAAACTTCGCAACGAGTCTTGAGTCATTATCTGTTTCGCCTTGCGTGGAGACCAATATTCGAGCGAACGCACCCTAAAACGGATCGCCGAAATTACGCCCTGCAAATTCGAGCTTCATCCGGTGTGTGGCGTTCAGGCGGGCGGGATCAGTTCAATGGCCGAAATAAGCCTGAGTGACCTCTTCGGGCGTTCCGTCCATTTTTATCTTTCCATGCTCGAGCCAGATAGCGCGGTTGCATGTGTCCCTGACCAGTTCGCGCGAGTGGCTCGCGATGACGAGGATGTGCGTGGACTCCACCAGTTCATTCATGCGGGCTTCTGCACGAACACGAAATCCCTCATCGCCGACGGATAGCCATTCGTCCATCAACAGGATTTCGGGTCTGATGATGGTGGATACCGAGAATGCCAGGCGCAAGTGCATCCCAGATGAATATGTGCGAACTGGCATATCGATGAAGTCACCCAGCTCCGAGAAATCGATGATCTCTTCGAGCTTGGTCTTTATCTCGGCGCGAGTCAGACCCAGGAGGGCGCCGCGCAGGTATATGTTCTCGCGGCCGCTTGCCTCCGGATCAATGCCGAAACTGACATCGATCAAAGATCCAATTTCACCCTTGATTTCGGCCCTGCCGCTTGATGGTTCGTAAACGCCGCTCAGCAGGCGCAACAGCGTACTTTTGCCTGCACCATTATGTCCAAGCAAGCCGACGCGATCCCCATCCTTGATTGTCAAGGTCAAGTCCTCGAGTGCGCGGATGATCACCCGGCCACTTGAGTTGGCGCTGATCTGACCACCGGTCGCAACCTGGAATAGTCGCTTTTTAAGTGAACGTGCACTGGCGTTGTAAATGGGAAAGTCGACGCAGACTTTGTCGAAAACAATGGAAGCCATAATCTGTCTTTCTTGAAGAGTCGTTGTGTCTTAAAGCCAGTAGGCGATACGGCGGCGATAACGGCCGAAGAGCACCAAGGTCAAAGTCCAGCCTACGATGGCGATGCCAATCGACACTAGCCAGTTCTCCAGTGAAGGTTCTTGGCCGAGGAGGGGGGCACGAACGATCTGAAGGAAGTGATAGAAAGGGTTCAGATCCAGCATATAAGCGCCGGCGCGGGAAGGCAGAAGGCTCGGCAGCCACATGATCGGCGTGACATAGAAGACGACCTGCAGAAAGCTGGAGATAATTTGGGGAATGTCACGATAGCGAGTACAGATGACACCCAAAAAAATGGCGATCCAGGTCAGATTCAACATCAAGAGCAACAAGCCCGGGATTGCGACTAGGACATCCCAAGTAGGTGCCTTTTGGACCGCGATGAGGACCAGCGGAAAGATCACGACGTTATGCGCCAGGATGATCAGGTTGCGCCAAAGGACGCGGAAAATGTGCACGCTAAGCGGGATGGGCAACTGCTTGATCACGGCCTCTCCAGCGATGAAGCCGCTGCACCCTTCTGTGATGACTGTCGAGATGAACCCCCATAGGATCAAGCCGACTGACAGAAACGGCAAAAACTCGTTCATTGGCGATTTGAAGATCTGGCCAAATACGATGCCGATCGTGCCGATCATCACTCCCATACTGATGGTCAGCCAGAAGGCTCCAATGGAGGAACGGCGGTAGCGCTGTCGCACATCCTGCCAGCCTAGTGTGCCTATCAAAGAAAAACGTTTTAGCGCTGACAGGATGTCTTGTACGGCGCCAGCAGCGGTTTGGTTGGACATAAACGGATGGGTCTATCAATAAATAGTCAATTGGTGGCAAGCTGGCACCGCGGTACGTCGGAGCGGATACGCCAGCATCAAAGAGGTTTCATGCGCCTATTGGACCAACTCAGAGGGCTTTTTCAGCACGGGAACGCTATGGTCAAGGGTTGCTACTTCGTTCAAGCTCCGTCCGGCTAGCGCTAGGCTGGTGATGGTATATCCGCCCAGTTCCGGCAGTATTCCAAACAGCCGCTCCAGCGCATGTGCCAGTGTGCCGTCTTGCTTTCCGTTCTCGGGCGCAAAGGTCAGCAGGGAATCCGGAATGTCATGTAGCGCCGCGATGGCCTTCGGTGCAAACCAGAACATGGTGCCGGCGAAAAAACCGAGCGGTACGTCCTCTTCTTTTAAGGTAGTGGGCGTAAGGCTTTGCATCAGCGCGCGCACAGTGGCCCGGTTGGCGCCCCAGTAGTGCGGGTGCGTCAGATAGTAATCGTGTGGTCCTACCATGCCAGTCGTGCCGTCGCGCAACAGTGCGAGGCTCCGGCGTACAGTCTGAGAGTTGCCGCAAAGCTGGCGGAACAGGCTCTGCTGCCATTGCTGCCCGCTGTCGCTATATGTGCTCTTCTTGGAATGCAGCTTGAGCACCGCGTCATAGTGCTCAAGTATCCCGCTACGGTGAACTGCAAGAAACGGTCCGACATCCCGGCCGCGGTTCTCCGACAGCGCGACCGCCACGCTGCTTGCCAGCGGCGCAAAGATATCGATCAACTGTGATACCGCCCCTTCGTGAGGCGTGGTGATGATGAGGTCGAACGGTTCGACGATGTTTTTGATGTAGTCGTAAATCTCGCCGGCCAGTTCCGGATAAAAAATATGAACGACCACCGCGACTCGGACCCCGGGTCTGCCCAGCGGCGCGGTGTGGATGACGCGCTGCCAGGGCAACGGGCTGGCTTTTGTCGTCAAGGCAGTGAGCGGTCCTGACTTAGATTGGTAGTGAGCCTGCGAGCGCGTGACGAATCGATTTATCGCTTCGTACTCAGTTGGCGGGCATAGCCGCCGCAACCAGGCCAAGCTGAGCTTGTGGGGGTTGTTCCGAACGAGCTCGGTCTTGACCAATCCCGTTTTCCGCGCAAGCGCTTGCGCCTGAAAGTGAGTGGGATTGAATTGCGTTAGCGAACGCCAGAACGAGGGCCGGCCCAGTTTTGCCAAGCTCTTGAGGGTCAGGCTCTTACGTCCCCAGAGCGCCATGGCGCGCCAGTTGTCCCAGCGGGTCGGCTGGAAAACGACGTCCACGGACGCGCCGCTGGCCATGATGGCCGCAGACAGCCCGAGTTCGCCTGAAAGTATGGTTTCTATTTTGGTATTGCGCGGGGAGATAGTCGAGAGCCACGACTGAAACCAACTGCTCGAAACGGATTCGCCCCGCAATGCGATCAGATAGGATTGCAGATGCCACTGCCATTGGCGTGACTGTGTCACTCCAACGATGTCCACGTCGTCGAGTCGCTGCAGCATTGTCGCCATCGTGTCCCGGTATCGGTGATTGTCGGTCACCAGATAACTTGAGTTGAGCAGCAGCATGCGGTCGCAACCGCCTTGCTGCAGCACCGCGCTGATGCCTACACGATAGCTGTAGAAGTCGTAGCCGATGTTGGGTCGGCAGATTGTCTGAATCCGCTTGCTGCGGGGCACGTCGTCCGCCGCCAGTCGACTTGTCGTGACCAGAACAACGCTATCGCACAGCGCTTCCAATTCCTCTAGGATGCCATGCAACGTGGGATCCAAAACGTCATCTGGATCAAAATGGGCGACAACAGCGACAGTCTTCGGCATATCAATGCAAAAGTGCGTGGGTTGCGCGATACAGCTTGCGTGCGATCTTGTGCAGCAGCGGATATTTCTGCAGCGCATGAGCCAGACGCTGCACACGGGGCTTCATCGGTACATGCTTGCTGAGATCCGTCTTGATCCCGATGCCGTCGTCGGAGGCGATTCGCTGGATACGGCGGAATGCTGCTTCGCGGGCCTGTTCCATTGGCACCTTATCTTCAGGAGACACGTACGAAGTGCGTGCGACTTCGTCCAGATAGCCCAGACCCCATTGCACGTCGGGTTCAAGATGGCAGCCCTCGCCCCATTCGTTCCAGGCATTGACGAAAATGAAGGGATCGGATGCCCCGGGACGCGTCTCACGGGTGTAGGCGCGCAGGAATTTCAGCCACGAGCCGAAGAATGCAGGGGTGGCATTCACGATGATTGTGCCCGTGTCTTGGCGTCGGGCAGTGTTATCCCAGCTGGGGATGATGCCTCGGTAGAGCGTGAACGGCGGCTCGGGGCGCAGCATGCTTTGCGCAATGACCCGCGAATAGTCGATCAGGCCACCGCGGAAATTCGGATTTGTCAGATGAGGCGATGGATCCGGGCAGTTTTGCGGGCCGTTGAACTTGTGCGGCGGAAATTCGACCATGGCATCGGCACCGACTTCACGCGGATCGCTGATGTCGTAGA
Source organism: Achromobacter piechaudii NBRC 102461 (assembly GCF_001571245.1). Lineage (GTDB taxonomy): Bacteria > Pseudomonadota > Gammaproteobacteria > Burkholderiales > Burkholderiaceae_B > Achromobacter > Achromobacter piechaudii. Next base: position 123,831 of record NZ_BCTK01000014.1, read on the forward strand.
AGTCGACGACGGACACATGAAGGCCAGGCAGGCCAAGGCGTTCCGCTTCCGCGCGCCATTTCTTTATCGAACCGGCAGGATCCGGCAATTCCTTGATGCGGTAGACGACGAGCAGCGGCTTGTCGTCCACGCGGATATAGCGAGGATCTGCCAGGAAGGGATGGATGTCCTGAATAAAGCGCTCTTCGTCGCCTTCCGCGTACTTTTGTTCGAGCAGTACGCTCTTGGTATCTCCATCCCAAGTCCGCGTCCAGTTTTCATTGGCCCAGCACAGGCAGAACGACATGTCGATGTCGGACGCCAGAAAATTGTTCAGGGGCCGCTCGAGGATGCGGCGGCCGCTGAACCAGTAATAGTAGAAGCAGAATCCGTGTACACCATACTCGCGCGCCAAAACGGCCTGTTCGCGCATGGTTTCCACGCGGTCCAAGTCGTAAAAACCCAATTCCCGCGGGATATGAGGCTGATAGTGTCCGTCAAAATTAGGCCTGCCGCGAGCCACATTGGTCCACTCGGTGAACCCCGGGCCCCACCATTCCGAGTTTTCCGCCACGCGATGGTATTGAGGCAGGTAAAACGCGATCAGTTTCGAGGTATCCATCGTATAGCCGGCGTCATCGGCCGCCCCTTCCCCGCGATGGCCGGAAAGGGCTTTAAACGAGGGGGAGTCGGTCAAATCAGTAGTGTTTTTCATGTCGAACATTAGATAGCCGCAGGGCGTGGGTGTGTCCACGACAGTGGCAGCCGCAGCTTGCCGGAGCGAATCGGACTGTCTTAGGCGAAGTATTCGGCTTGCAGGAAGGGTAAGCCCAGTGCATCCTTGGCCGAGACGACCGGGTCGCCGCTCATACGCCAATCGATGGCAAGCGTCGGATCGTTCCAGGCGATACAGCGCTCATGCGCCGGGGCGTAGTAGTCAGTTGTCTTGTACAGGAACTCCGCGGTGTCGGACAACACCACGAATCCGTGGCCAAAACCTTCTGGTACCCACAATTGGTGCTTGTTCTCGGCGCTCAACAACGCACCGACCCACTGCCCGAACGTCGGGGAGGATTTGCGTAGGTCGACGGCGACATCAAAGACTTCGCCCTGGGCGACGCGCACAAGCTTGCCCTGCGCCTGCTGGATCTGATAGTGCAGGCCCCGCAGTACGCCCTTGACCGAGCGAGAATGGTTGTCCTGCACGAACTGCGCTTTTCGACCAATGGCTTCTTCGAAGACGCGATGATTGAAACTCTCGAAGAAAAATCCACGGTCGTCCCCGAATACCTTCGGTTCGAACAGGATGACTTCCGGAATTGCGAGCGGAGTGGCGTTCATCAATACACCTTCTCAACGAGTAGACGTTGGAGATACTTTCCATAGCCATTCTTGGACAGCGGAGCGGCCAGCGCTTCCAGCTGTTCCGGCGTTATCCACCGATTGCGGAACGCAATCTCCTCAGGGCACGACACCTTCAATCCCTGGCGGTTCTCCAGAGTGGAAATGAACTGGCTGGCCTCGAGCAGCGATTCGTGGGTGCCGGTGTCCAGCCAGGCGTATCCCCTGCCCATGATTTCAACCCCCAGCTTGCCTTGCTCGAGATAGACGCGGTTCAGATCGGTAATCTCCAGTTCGCCACGCGGTGAAGGCTTGATCTGCTTGGCGATCTCGACGACGTTTTCGTCGTAAAAGTACAGGCCGGTAACCGCGTAGTTGGACTTCGGCTTGCTTGGCTTTTCTTCCAACGAAAGGACCTTGCCCTTTTCGTCGAATTCCGCCACGCCATAACGCTCGGGGTCATGGACGTGATAGGCAAATACGCTGGCGCCTTCGACGCGCGCATTGGCGTTGGCCAGAAGCTGGTGGAAGTCGTGGCCGTAGAAAATGTTGTCGCCCAACACGAGCGCAGACAGATCGTTACCGAGGAACGATTCACCGATGAGGAACGCTTGAGCCAAGCCATCGGGCGACGGCTGCACTGCGTATTGGAGATTCAAGCCCCATTGAGAACCGTCGCCCAGCAGTTGCTGGAATCGCGGCGTGTCTTGGGGGGTCGAGATGATCAGGATGTCTTGAATGTCCGAGAGCATCAGCGTGCTCAACGGATAGTAAATCATCGGTTTATCAAAAACCGGCAACAACTGCTTGCTGATCGCGAGCGTGGCGGGGTGCAGTCGGGTGCCGGAGCCGCCGGCCAGGATAATGCCTTTGCGTTTCATGCGGAAAGTTCCAATGACGTAAGTTGATCTACCGTGCGGTCAACATGCACTGTCCAGTCCGGCAGTTGCAGCTTCAGCGGCGCGGTCAGGGCGTTCGTATTCAATCGAGAGTTTTTTGGCCGAGCCGCGGGCACCGGATACTGCTCGGTTGTAATGGCACCGATATCGCCGGGCTGGACTTTTAGAGCCAAGCCATTATGGCGGGCGCGCGCGACGACATGTGTCGCCAACCCGTGCCATGTGGTGTGGCCAGCGGCAGTCAGGTGGTATATGCCAGCGGCAAGTTTGCCTTGCTGAAAGCCGGCGACAGCCAAGGCAGTGACGTCCGCGATCAGTTCGGCGGATGTCGGCGCACCATGCTGGTCAGCCACAATATTCAATGCATCCCGCTCTTTAGCGAGGCGCAAGATCGTTTTGATGAAATTTCCACCGTGGGCGGAGAACACCCAGCTCGTACGCAGGATCAGCGCCTTGCAGCCGCTTGCGGTGATGGCAGCCTCACCCGCGAGCTTGGTCGAACCGTACACGCTTTGTGGATTTGTCTGGTCATCGACGTCGTAAGGTGCCTCTTTGCGGCCATCGAATACGTAGTCGGTGGAGTAGTGTACGAACAGGGCGTCATTTGCCTTCGCGTACCGCGCGATTTCCGCTACGGCATCGGCGTTCACCGTGCGGGCGACGTCTTGATTGGTTTCGGCTTTGTCCACTGCGGTGTAGGCAGCGGCGTTCACGATAATGTCTGGCGCTTGTTGAGCGAGTAATTGGCGCAACGCTTCCAGGTTTTCCAGATTGGCGCCTTGACGGCCAAAGGCATGTACGTCGCCCAGCGGCAGCAGGGTGCGCTTTAATTCGTGTCCGACTTGCCCATCTTTGCCGAGTAGCAGGATTTTCATAATAGCCTTCAAATTCGATTGGTCAGCGCAGCGGCCAATAATCCGAGGTTGCCCAGCAAGGTCTGACGATAAACCCCGGAACGTTTAATGCCGACTACCCTCGGAAGCAGGCTCCGCTGACGCGCTGAGATAAAGCGGTTGTAGATGACGAGATTGGCGGGAGTCAGTTTCGGTAGCAAGGGCGACAGCGCTTGAATATGCTGGTTGGTCCACATTTTCAAGTGTCCTTCAAACAGCATTTTGATCCGTAATAGGCGGGCACTTAATCCAGCGTTGGCACCAATCAGGTTGTCCCCATGCTGCCGATAGCGCAGCGAGGGCTCACTGTCGTAATAGACACGGCCGCCACAGGCGCTGACCACGATATAAATCCACCAATCGTGGGCGACTACATCTATGTCTGCACCGGCCTCCAGCAGTAGGTCGCGAGCGGCATTGTTCATCACCATGGTATTTCCGCCGGCCACGTTCTGCATGAGGGCGTTGGCAAATGCCGGTGGGCGCGTAAACAATGGCGAAAAGCCGATAGGTTGGCCCGCCCCGTCGACCAGCTCGGTCCGGGTACAGTACAGCGCGGGTTGCCCCTGCGGCACGTCGCGCAGCCACTTTAAGGCACGTTCCAGCTTGTCGGGGTGCCAAATGTCGTCCTGATCAGACAAGGCGTAATAGTCCGCGTGCAGGGTGGGTTCACAGATCAAGGACATGAAATTCTTTACGAATCCCTTGCGCGGGCCTGCTTGGAGCGTGACTTGCCCTGGCTTGCGCCGCTCGGCAAAAGCCTTCAACTCGTCCAGGGTTGCATCGGTCGAGCCGTCGTCCGATACCCAGAGTTTCCAAGATGGGAAAGTCTGCGCCGCAAATGAGTCCAGTTGCGCAGCCAGGTACTTTTCACCCTGATATGTGCAAAGGAGAATGGCAACGTGCTGGCTCACTGGACTACCTGCATGGATACTCGGCTAATTGGCAAAACGGAAAACTCGGCGTGATGGCGGTCGCTGCAGGCGGAACCCGGCGCCCGGAATAATTCAGGGTAGCTGCCGACAATACGGGGCCGAGGCAGGGGCCGGGTCGCGGTTGGTTCAAGCGCTGTATTGAGTGCTAACCCAATCGCGATATGCGCCACTGGTGATGTTGGCGACCCAATCTTGGTTTTGCAGATACCACTGGACCGTCTTGCGGATGCCGGTATCGAAAGTTTCGGCAGGCTTCCAACCTAGCTCGCGCTCAAGCCGGGAGGCGTCAATAGCGTAACGTTGGTCGTGACCAGGCCGATCTTTGACGAACGTTATTTGATTTTTGTAGGACTGACCATCAGCCCGGGGGCTGAGTTCATCCAGCAGCGCGCAAAGCGTGTGGACGACTTCCAGGTTAGCTTTCTCGTTCCAGCCGCCCACGTTGTAGGTTTCCCCTAGCTGGCCGTCAGCCAGCACGCGACGGATAGCCGTACAGTGGTCTTTCACGTACAGCCAGTCGCGGATCTGTTGCCCGTCGCCATAGATCGGCAACGGCTTGCCCGCCAGGGCGTTGTGGATAACCAGAGGAATCAGCTTTTCGGGGAAATGATAGGGACCATAGTTGTTGGAACAATTGGTGGTCAGCACTGGCAGCCCGTAGGTATGGTGGTATGCCCGCACCAAGTGGTCGCTCGCGGCCTTGCTCGCGGAATAGGGGCTGTTGGGCTCGTAGCGATTCGTTTCGCTGAAAGCGGGATCGTCCTTTTCCAGCGAACCGTAAACTTCATCGGTAGACACGTGAAGGAAACGAAATGCCGCGCGTTCGACATCGGGCAAGGTGTTCCAGTACGCGCGTACGGCTTCCAACAGGTGAAAGGTACCCACGATATTGGTCTGGATGAATTCGCCCGGACCGTGGATGGAACGGTCTACGTGCGATTCGGCGGCGAAGTTAAGAACGGCGCGCGGCTTATGTTCGCCCAGCAGGCGGCTGACGAGTTCGACATCGCCGATGTCGCCTTGCACGAGCTTGTGTGCTTGATTGCCCTTGAGTGAGGCAAGATTTTCGGGATTGCCCGCGTACGTGAGCTTATCCAAGGTAACGACGGGTTCGCTGCTTTCCTGAAACCAGTCGAGAACGAAGTTGGAGCCAATAAATCCTGCTCCGCCGGTGACAATAATACTCATTCTTATGTATTCCTTGGGCGTTCAGCGTGCGCGCAGGGCCGCCGATTAACCCGCAATTATGCCGCAACTGCTTTATTCTCACCTAGAACATGAAACAAAGTGTGCACTGACATCTTCCTGTTACAGCCTCCCAGTCCACGGGATTAATGCCTGCTGCCTTGCATTTCATCTCAGGAGTTACGTGGCCTTACGGGCGTTCGGACTGGCCCAGAATACGTCCCCTGTTCCCTCTACGCGGTTGATACAGCGCGCCAGCACAAACAACAGATCCGACAACCGGTTCAAATACTGCCGAACCGGCGGGTTCACCGTTTCCACGCGCGCCAGCGCCACCACCGCCCGCTCCGCGCGCCGGCATACCGTGCGCGCCACGTGCGCTTGCGCCGCGCCGCGTGTGCCGCTGGGAAGGATGAATTCGCGTAGCGGCGCGAGGGTGGCGTTGTAGTGCGCCAGGCGGGCGTCCAGGCGGGCGATCTGGTCTTCGGTGACTGCCGAATGGCCCGGGATGCATAGCTCGGCGCCCATGTCGAACAGGTCGTTCTGGATTGCCATCAGGTCCATCGAGATCTCGGGTGACAGCGGTTCGGTCAGCAGGACGCCCAGCACGCTATTCAGTTCATCCACATCGCCCAGTGCCGCCACGCGGGGGGCGTCTTTTGCGATGCGGGATCCGTCCCCCAGCCCCGTCGTGCCGTCGTCTCCCGTGCGGGTGGCTATGACAGATAAGCGGTTGGCCATGGGAAACGTCCTGAAATGGGTAAATGTGGGGGTTGCGTCCAGCGGTAAGCGTACGCCCCGTGCGCGGGGCCGGCTCGAAAACATCCGTCAGGATTGTTGCGTTCTGCCGCCGGAACGGTTTCATAACGGCGGTATCCTAGCACTGTGTAAAGCGGCGGGGCGGTGCGCCCGGCCCTCTTGCTTTCGCTGTTATGGAGGATGCCTATATGGCTTTTAATCGCAAGTATGCAATGCCCATGGCCGTCGCCACCGCGATGGCTGTTGTGACTCTGGCGACGCCGCTGGCCTTTGCGCAGCAGGCGGATGCCAGCGGTGAAGTGCGCCGCGTGGATCCGGCTGCGGGCAAGGTGACGATCAAGCATGACGAGATCAAGGCGCTGGACCTGCCCGCCATGACGCTGGTCTACGATGCCGACCCGGCGCTGCTGGCCAAGATCAAGGCGGGCGACAAAGTTCGCTTTACGGCGACGCGCAAGGATGGCAAGTACGTGGTGACCGCAATCACGAATTGATGGGGGCGCTGATCCCCAGGGCAATAAAAACGCCGTGTCCGCAATCAAGCGGAACACGGCGTTTTGCTTATTGGCGGACGCCGCTTGCGCGGCATCCGTCATGGCTTACAGCACGTAGCGCGCCAGGTCCTGGCTGCTGGCGGCTTCGGCCAGTTGCGAATTGACGTACGCCGCGTCGATCTTCACATGCTTGTCCTGGCTGGACGTGGCATCGAACGACAGCTCGTCCAGAAGCTTCTCCATCACCGTGTACAGGCGGCGGGCGCCGATGTTCTCGGTGGTTTCGTTGACGTCGTAGGCCAACTCGGCCAGGCGGCGCACGCCTTCGTCCGTGAATTCCAGCTGCACGTCTTCGGTGGCCATCAGCGCGGTGTACTGCTTGGTCAGCGAGGCGTCCGTGTCGGACAGGATGCGCACGAAGTCTTCGGCGGTCAGCGATTCCAATTCGACGCGGATCGGGAAGCGGCCTTGCAATTCCGGGATCAGGTCCGACGGACGGGCCAGGTGGAAGGCGCCCGAGGCGATGAACAGGATGTGGTCGGTGCGCACCATGCCGTAGCGCGTGTTGACGGTCGTGCCTTCGACCAGCGGCAGCAGGTCGCGCTGCACGCCCTGGCGCGACACGTCGGCGCCACCGGATTCCTGGCGCGCCGCGATCTTGTCGATTTCGTCCAGGAAGACGATGCCGTTCTGCTCGACGTTGTTGATGGCCACGGTGCGCAGGTCTTCTTCGTTGACGCGCTTGGCGGCTTCTTCGTCGACGATGAGCTTGAAGGCTTCGCGCACCTTCATCTTCTTGGACTTCTTCTTGTCGCGGGCCATGCCGGCGAACATGCCGCGCAGCTGCTCGGCCATTTCTTCCATGCCGGGGGGCGTCATGACGTCCATCTGCGGCGCGGCCTGGGCCACTTCGATCTCGATTTCCAGATCGTCGATCTTGCCTTCGCGCAGGCGCTTCCTGAAGGTCTGGCGCGCGCTGTTGTCTTCGCCGCGTTCCGGTTCGCCGGATGCGCCGCGAGCGGGCGGCACCAGTGCGTCCAGGATGCGGTCTTCGGCGGCGTCTTCGGCCTGGGTGCGCACGCGGCGCATTTCCAGTTCGCGCGTTTGCTTGATCGAATATTCGGTCAGGTCGCGGATGATGGTGTCGACGTCGCGGCCGACATAGCCCACTTCCGTGAACTTGGTGGCTTCGATCTTGATGAAGGGCGCATTGGCCAACTTGGCCAGACGGCGCGCGATCTCGGTCTTGCCCACGCCGGTGGGGCCGATCATCAGGATGTTCTTGGGGTGGATTTCCTGGCGCAGGGGCTCGGCGACCTGCTGGCGGCGCCAGCGGTTGCGCAGCGCGACCGCCACCGCGCGCTTGGCGCGATTCTGGCCGACGATGTATTTGTCGAGTTCGGAGACGATCTCTCCGGGCGTCATGTTGGATGCGGACATGAGGGCGAATCCTTGGAGCTTGAGGCGGGCTGGGGAAGCGGCGGCAGCGCGTGGGGACGGACCCCTCGCGCCGCGTGCGGACGTCAGTCGCCCAGCGTTTCGATGACGTGGTTCTGGTTGGTGTAGATGCACAGGTCGCCGGCGATTTCCAGCGACTGCTTGACGACAGCCTCGGGCGACAGCTCGGTGTTGCGCAGCAAGGCCAGCGCGGCGGACTGCGCGTAGGCGCCGCCCGAGCCGATGGCCGCCAGGCCGTGTTCGGGTTCGAGGACGTCGCCGTTACCGGTCAGCACCAGGGTGTGCTCGGTGTCGGCGACAATCAGCATGGCTTCCAGGCGGCGCAGGACGCGGTCGGTGCGCCAGTCGCGCGTCAGCTCGACCGCGGCGCGCATCAGGTTGCCCTGATGCTTTTCCAGCTTGGCCTCGAAGCGTTCCTGCAAGGTGAATGCGTCGGCGGTGGCGCCGGCGAAGCCAGCGAGAATCTTGTCGTGATACAGGCGGCGGATTTTGCGGGCCGTGCCCTTGACGACGATGTTGCCCAGGGTGACCTGGCCATCGCCGCCCAGTGCGACGCGGTTGCCGCGGCGCACGCACACGATGGTGGTGGCGTGAAATTGTTCCATGCGTTCCTTCCTTTGAAAGGACTAGCTGGGGGCGGTTCCAAGGAAATCAAGCGCGGTGCGCGGCAGCCAATAAAAAAGGCCATGCTGGAAATCAGCATAGCCTTTCGGGGCATGGCGTGAAAACGGGACGGATCAGTCGCCGTACAGCTTTTGGCGCATCTCGCGGCGTTCCTGCGCTTCCAGCGACAGGGTGGCCGTGGGGCGGGCCAACAGGCGGGGTACGCCAATCGGTTCGCCGGTTTCTTCACACCAGCCGTATTCGCCGCTGTCGATGCGGGCGATGGACTGTTGCACCTTTTTCAGCAGCTTGCGTTCGCGGTCGCGGGTGCGCAGCTCAAGTGCGTGTTCTTCCTCGATGGTGGCGCGGTCGGCGGGGTCGGGCACGAACTGCGTTTCGCGCAGGTGCTCAGTGGTCTCGCCGGCGTTGGCCAGGATGTCCTGTTCGAGTTGTTTGAGCCGTTCCTTGAAGAACGCCAGTTGGCGTTCGTTCATATAGTCGGACTCGGGCATGGCCAGCAATTCCTTCTCGCTGGGCAGATCAATCGCCGTATCGCTCGTCGACTTGCTTGATTTTTTAGTTGCTGCCTTGGTAGCCATGAAAACACTCCACTATGAATCGATCCTGGCGCGGGCATCCTTTCCCGGTTCGTGCTGCTTGCTGACTACGCTACTCGTACCTCACAGTACTGCCTTCGTCGCCTCGCGTCACGTCGGGAAGGGGGATTACCCCGCCAGGCACTGCTCCAAGCCCCGGGTGAAAATCTCCTGGGGCAGCTTACGTCCAATGAATACCATCTTGGTGGACGGTTTTTCTGCCGCGGTCCACGGCTTGCCGGGTTCGGCGCCCATCATCATGTGCACACCCTGGAACAACATGCGGCGGTTGATGCCCTTCATGTACAGGATGCCCTTGTAGCGCATCAGGTCCGGACCATAGACCTGCACCACACCGCCCAGGAATTCCTCAAGGCGCGCGGGATCGAACGGCTTGTTGGATCGGAACACGAACGCGCCGATTTCGTCGTCGTGCTTGGGGTGGTGATGGTGGGCGTGATTGCAATGCGCACCGCAATCGCCGTCGTGGTCATGATCGTGATCGTGGCCATGATCGTGCCCGTGGCCGTGGTCATGACCGTGGTCATGCGCATGGTCGTGGGCGGCGTCGGGGTGCTCGTCGGCCAGGAATTCCGGGTCGATGTCCAAAATGGAATTCAGGTTGAAGCCGCTGATGTCGATGATCGACTTCAGGTCGACTTCGCCAAAATTGACCGGCGTGATCGGCGCGCGCGGGTTCATGTGAACCAGGCGATGGCGCAGCGCTTCGTAGTCGACTTCGTTGACCAGGTCGCGCTTGGAGATCAGGATGCGGTCGGCGAAACCGACTTGCTTCTGGGCTTCGGGCTGTGCGTCGAGCGTGGACATGCCATGCTTGGCATCGACCACGGTCACCACCGCGTCCAGGCGGTAGTATTCGGCGATGTCGTCATCCATGAAGAACGTCTGGCAAACCGGGCCGGGGTTGGCCATGCCAGTGGTTTCGAGGATGACGCGTTCGAAAGTCAGTTCGCCGGCTTCGCGCTTGGCGCGCAGCTCGGACAGGGTGCGCATCAGGTCGCCACGCACGGTGCAGCAGACGCAGCCGTTGGACAGTTCGATGATTTCTTCATCGCTGTCTTGCACCAGCAGGTCGTTGTCGATGCTTTCCGGTCCGAATTCGTTTTCGATGACCGCAACGCGGCGGCCGTGGAATTCGGTCAGGATGCGTTTGAGCAGGGTGGTCTTGCCCGCACCGAGAAAGCCGGTGAGGATGGTGACGGGAACCATTTTGTCCAAACTGCGCGGGGTGTTCATGGCGAAGCTGCTAGCGTGAAGTCAAGGCTGAAGTCTAGGCATTCAACACAGGCCCTGACAGGGTGTTTTGCCCCGTGCAGGATGATGTTTGCCACAGGCTGCGTGGGCCGCCAACAGCGGCCGGACGCAGGATTACAGCACAGTCGGGGGCAGGGGGCAAACCCCGGGTCAACCCAGGGGCCGAAGCCCTCCGGATCGCGTCTGTACGCCGGCAAGTACCCGGCGATATCCGTATTTTGGGGCGGTTTCCGCGATTTCAAGAGCCGGGGCCACGGGCGTGCCGCCGCTATCTGTCCCGCCTCTTGGTGAATGGCGGTTCGACGCCTGCGCGCGCCGCGGCGCGCGCAAGAAAATCAGTGGTGATGATGTTGGTGCCCCGCCTCGGCAGGTTGCTTTTGCTGGCACTGGGGACAGAGCGCCCGGATCTCGGTTTCGTGCGTGGCCAGGGCGTAGCCCGTTTGGGCGACCCGTTCGGCCAGTTGACGGCTCATCGCGGGGTCGGACACTTCGGCCACCGCGCCGCAGCCCGTGCACACGACCAGCAGATCGTGCGGCGCGCCGCCCGCGTCGTGGCAGGCGCTCCAGGCGTTGACTGCGTCAAGCCGGTGGATCAGACCTTCGTCCATCAGGAAGTCCAGTGCGCGGTACACGGTAGGGGGCGCGGCGCCCGGGTGCACTTCACGCATGGCCTCCAGCAATTCATACGCCTTCAGGCTGCGCCCGTGGCGCAGCAGCAATTCCAGCACCTTGCGCCGAATGGGCGTCAGGCGGCGTCCGCGTTGTTCGCACAGCGTCTCGGCGACGCTGAGCTGGGCGCCGACGGTGTCGCTGCGGGGGGAACGGGGCGGAACGGGCATGTTCGGAATCATCTGAATGGAAAACGCGCGCGACGCGCGCGAGATGCCTGGAAGGTAGCAGAAAACTCAGATATGCGGGCGGCCCCGCCTTTATCAAGCGAATTTAGTTATGATATAACATTGTAAAAGTTAAGAGCGCTGCGGCTTGCAGCCTCCTGGCTTTGGATTTATCTGCCCGGCCCATGCCCGGGTTTTCTTCTTCACGCTTTCTGCTTTCTCATGTCCCACGTCACGCTTCTGCCCGCACGGCCCGGCGCCGCGCTCCGGCACGGCAACATTCCCCGCTCTGCTTTCCTGATGTCGGCCTGGCGTCGCATGGCGGTCGCGCTTGTGGCCGCCGCGTCGTTGTGGGCGCTGACCGGCTGGGCGCTCGACTGGTGGCCGCGATGAGCGTCGCGCCCGTTTCGATTGAGCTGTCCGAGGCGTCCTTCGGCTGGCATGGGCATCCCGCGCTGAAGTCCGTGTCGGGCCGTTTTGCCGCTGGCGGCATGACGGCGGTGGTCGGCCCCAACGGCGCCGGCAAGTCGACCCTGATCAAGGGCATCATGGGCGTGCTGCGGCCCATGGCGGGCAGCGTGCGCATCAGCGGGGCGGGACGCTCCGAGCTGGCCTGGCTGCCGCAGGCGGCCGAACTGGACCGGGCGTTTCCCGTGACGGTGCTGGATCTGGTGGTCATGGGCGCGTGGCGTCGGGTGGGAGCCTGGCGCCGCTTTCGTGCCGATGAACTTGAACGTTGCATGGACGCGCTGGAAACCGTCGGGCTGGCCGATGCTGCCGGGCGCGGCGTGGATACCTTGTCGGGCGGCCAGATGCAGCGCACCTTGTTCGCCCGGATGCTGGTGCAGGATGCTCCGGTGCTGCTGCTCGATGAGCCTTTCGCCGCCGTCGACAGCCATACCGCCGAAGACCTGATGGCCCTGCTGTGCGGGCTGCATGGCCAAGGCCGCACGGTCATCGCCGTGCTGCACGACCTGGACCTGGTTCGTGACCACTTCCCCGACTGCCTGCTCTTGTCCGGTTCCGTGGTGGCGTGGGGCGACACCGCCGACGCGTTGAGCGACGCGCATCTGAAACTGGCGCGCCAATGGCACGCGAGGGCCTACCAATGAGTCTGGCGCAGTGGGTGTTTTCGCCCTTCATGGATTATGGATTCATGCGGCGCGCGCTGGCGGGGGCGTGCGCCTTGTCGCTGGGGGCCGCGCCGCTGGGCGTGTTCCTGGTGCTGCGGCGCATGAGCCTGATGGGCGACGCCATGTCGCACGCCATCCTGCCGGGGGTGGCGGCCGGCTTCCTGCTGTCCGGGCTGTCGCTGGGCGCGATGATGCTAGGCGGCATCGCCACTGGCCTGGCCGTGGCCCTGCTGGCCGGGTTGGTCGCCCGCCTGACTCCACTGCGCGAAGACGCCAGCTTTGCTGCGTTCTATCTGATATCGCTGGGCCTGGGCGTGCTGCTGGTGTCCTTGCGCGGCTCCAACATGGACTTGCTGCACGTGCTGTTCGGCACGGTGCTGGGCCTGGACGATGCGTCGTTGCTGCTGGTGACCATCACGGCCAGCGTCACCTTGCTGGTGCTCGCGGCCATCTACCGGCTGCTGGTCGCCGAATGCCTGGACCCGGGCTTCCTGCGCGCAAGCGGCGGCGGCGGTGGATGGGTGCACATGGGGTTCCTGGTGCTGGTGGTGGTCAATCTGGTGGCGGGCTTTCAGGTGCTGGGCACCTTGATGGTGGTGGGAATCATGATGCTGCCCGCCGCCGCCGCACGCTTCTGGGTGCGCTCGGCCGCGCGTCAGATTCCGCTGGCGGCCGGCTTCGGCGTGCTGGCCTCGGTCAGCGGACTGCTTCTGTCCTATCACTTCAACGTTCCCGCTTCGCCGTCGATCATCCTGGCGGCCGGGGCCTGTTATCTGTTTTCCATCGTTGGCGGCCCGCAAGGCGGGTTGCTGCGGGCGTCGCGCCGAGCGCGCCGCGCCTGATTTCACAAGGAGATTCGCTATGCGTTCCATTTTGCCGTCGCGCCGTCGCGCCCTGATGGCCGTGGCCGGCCTGTGCCTGTCGGCGGTATTCGGCGTCGCGCATGCCGCCGAGCCGTTGAAGGTGGTGGCCAGCTTCTCCATCCTTGGCGACATCGTGCGCGAAGTGGGAGGCAAGGACGTCAGCCTGACGACGCTGGTGGGACCCGATGGCGATGCCCACGAATATGAGCCCACGCCCGGCGACGCAAAGAAGCTGTCGGCCGCGCAAGTGCTGTTTGTGAACGGGCTGGACTTCGAGACCTGGCTTCCCAAACTGACGAAGGCATCCGGTTTCGCGGGCAAGACGGTGGTGGCTTCGCAAGGCGTGACGCCGCGCAAGTTCGCGCAGGCAGCCGCCGGGGATAAGCATGACGACCATGACCATGAACATGATCATGACCACGACCACGATCACGGAGACGGTCACCATCATCACGGCGACGCCGATCCGCACGCCTGGCAGAACCTGGCCAACGGCGTGATCTACGCACGCAACGTGGCAGACGGCCTGGCGGCCGCCGACCCGGCCCGTGCCGAGGCTTATCGCCAGCGCGCCGCCGCCTACATCACGCGCTTGCAGGCATTGGACACGTCAACCAAGGCCACGTTTGCCGCGATTGCCGCCGACCGCCGCAAGGTGGTCACCTCGCACGACGCCTTTGGCTATTTTGGCGACGCCTACGGCGTTTCGTTCATCCCCGCGATGGGCGTGTCGACGGATGCCGAACCCTCCGCCGGGGAAGTTGCCCGCATCATCGAACAGGTCAAGCGCGACAAGGTGCCGGCCGTCTTCGTGGAGAACATCTCCAGCCCCAAACTGGTTCAGCAAATTGCGCGTGAAACCGGCGCCAAGGTGGGTGGTACGCTTTATTCCGACGCCCTGTCCAAGCCCGGACAGCCCGGCGCGACCTATTTGGAAATGTTTGAATGGAACGTACGTCAGCTTGCCGCGGCCTTGCAGCCCTGAGCGCCGCGACGGCCTTGCTGGCGGCGGGGTCCGCCAGCGCGCATCCACATATGTGGATCGACGCCCGCGCAGTGATCGATATCGACGCCGAGCAGCGCGTCACCGCCGTCCGCCAGGTCTGGCTGTTTGACGAAATGTTTGGCGCTTACGCCACGCAAGGCATGGCCAAAGGCAAGGGCGGTTCCTTGCCGGCCGCCACCTTGAAGGGCATGGCCGATGACTGGATGAAGTCGCTGGGCGAGCCGATCTCGCACTACTTCACGCGCGTCACGGTGGCGGGTAAGACCGCCACCTTCGCAGCCCCGCGCGATGCCCGTGTCGACTGGAACCCGAAGACCACACGCCTGACGCTCTCGTTCACGTTGCCGCTGGCAACGCCGCTGCCCATCGGCGCGGACGGGGCGCAGGTGGACATCTATGACCCGACCTACTTCGTCGCCTACGCGTTCGACGAGAAAGGCGCGGTGGCGCTGGGCGGGCCGAACGCCTCGGCCTGCACGTCCGCCTATCGCAAGCCCAAGGAATTGGATTGGAAGACCATGCAGCAGTTGGCGGCCATCCCGGCCGATCCGGAAGCGTTGCCGGACGAACTTTTTGCCATCACCAAGGGGCTGACGCACCGCATCGAGGTGCGATGCCCGTAGCGCGCTCGCCGTTGACCCTTGCGCGCTGGACGACGGGCGCAGTGCTGCTTTGCTGGTTGCTGCTGCTGGGCGGCGCGGGCGCGGCGGCGGCGCAGGGCACGCATCCCTTCGGCGTGCCGGAAAGCGGCGCAGGCATGGGAGGGCCGGGCTGGCTGGCCAGTTTCTTCGGGCAGGTGTCGGTCTGGCAAAGCCATTTCTATCGTCAGCTCACGGGCGCGGTGCGCGCGTGGCAGGCCGATGGCGGCGCCGCCTGGGCCCTGATCGGCCTGTCGTTCGCTTATGGCGTGTTCCATGCGCTGGGCCCCGGACATGGCAAGGCGGTGATTTCTTCCTATGTGCTGGCCAACCGGCAGACCGCGCGCAACGGCGCGCTGCTGGCGTTGGCGTCCGCCTTGATCCAAGCGCTGGTGGCGATCGTGTTGGTCGCGGTGCTGGCGCTGGTGTTCAACGCGACCGCCGCCACGATGAACCAGGCCACGCGGTGGCTGGAGCTGGCCTCTTATGCGCTGGTGACGTTGTTGGGCGCGTGGCTGGTGTGGGTCAAGGCGATCCGGCCGCTGCTGCGGCGTCGGCGTGAAAGGCCTGCTGATCAGCCGGTGTCCACGCCGCCGTTGAAAGGCGCGGCTGCGCTCAGTGCGATCAAGGTGAATGGGGCGGCCAGCGCGACGCCCCATCAACATCAACCCCACCATCACCACGATGACGACTGCGGTTGCGGACACGCGCACGTGCCTGCGCCCGATCAGGTTGCTGGCGCGCTGAGCTGGCGACGGGCGACGTCGGCCATTCTGGCCGTGGGGCTGCGTCCGTGCAGCGGCGCGCTGATCGTGCTGGTGTTCTCGCTGGCGCAAGGATTCTTCCTGGCGGGCGTGGCCTCGGCGTTGGCGATGGGCTTGGGCACGGGCTTGACGGTGGCGGCGCTGGCCTGCCTGGCGGTTGCCGCTGGCGGGGCGGCGACGCGCGTGGGTCAGCGTTTATCCAGCCAGGGCGCGGCGCGCCTGCGATACGGTGTTGAAGCGTTGGCCGCGCTGGCGGTGTTGATGCTGGGGGTCATGCTGCTGGGCGGCATGCTGGCCGGAGGCGGTTGATGGCGTCAGGCCTGCACGGCCCGCGCCACCTTCAAGACTTGCGGCCGGCGCGCGGATGCGCCTGATCGTAGGCCTTGGCCAGATGCTGGAAATCCAGCCGGGTATAGATCTGCGTGGTCGAGATGTTGGCGTGGCCCAGCATTTCCTGCACGGCGCGCAGGTCTTGCGCCGATTGCAGCACATGGCTGGCGAAGCTGTGGCGCAGCACGTGCGGATGCACATGCGTGGGCAGTCCGGCCGCTTGCGCAAACTGCGCCAATTGCAGCTGCACCACGCGCGGCGAGATACGCTTGCCGCGCGCGCCCAGGAACAGGGCGGCGGCGTCTTGCGGCGCGGGGGAGGGCGGCGCCAATTGGGGGCGCGCGGCTATCCATTTGCTCAGGGCGGCCACGGCGGCCTGGCCGACGGGCACGGAACGGCGCTTGCCGCCCTTGCCCAGCACTTCGACCTCGGCTTCGTCCAGCTTCAACCAGCCTGCGGATTCGTAATCGGCCGTGCGCGTGTAGCGCAGGTCCAGGCCCACCAGTTCCGACAGGCGCAATCCGCTGGAATACAGCAGTTCGAACATCGCCTGATCGCGCAGCGCGACGGGCTCGTTAGCCACCTTGGCGGCCGGTCGGTCCAGCAGGGCCTGGGTCTGTTCGACTGACAATGCCTTGGGCAAGCCGCGCGGCGCTTTGGGTGCGCGCACGCCCGCCACGGGGTTGCCGGCCAGATCGACGGCCGGCGCCCACCACTGATAGAAGCCGCGCCAGGCCGCCAGCGTGCGCGCCAGGCTGCGCGGTCCACGGCCCTGCGCATGCAGTCGCGCAATGAATTGGCGGATGTGGCCGTTGGCGATCTTGTCCAGCGGCAGCTTGGCGCGGTCGGCCAGTTCGTGCAGAAAGTGCAGCTCGCGCCGGTAGCCATCCAGCGTGTGCGGAGAATAACGGCGGTTGGTTTCCAGATGACGCAACCACGCGCGCATCGGCTCGGGCAGCGCAGCGGTGTCTGCTTGGGCGGCGCCGGGCGGGGGCGCGTTGTGCGAGGTCTGATCCATGTCCGCTCGCCCTGTCGTGGCGCTAGGCCTTGGGCGAGGCCGGGTTCAATCGATGCAACGCGGCCGAGGCCAGTTGGCCGATGGATTCCAGGAAAGCCGTGCCCATTTCAGGCGTGAAGCGTTCAGGGTCGTCGGAGCCCAGCACCAGCAGCCCCACGGCCGCGCCGTCGGCTTCCAGCCGCAACGGCACCAGCGCCAGCGACTTGGGTTTGCTGTCGAGCCAGCCAGCGGCTTCGAAGTCGGTGTCGGTGCCGCAATACGGCGTCTTCAGGCTGTCGGTGAAAGTGCGCACGTCTTGCGAGACGGGTTCGCCGTAACCGGTGGGCGGCAGCTCGGACAGGTTCCACAGGCGCAGCGCGACGTGGTTCAGGTCGAACTGCTCGGCCAGACCCAACGCGATTTCGCCGGGTACGCGCTGCGCGTCGTTCTCGGACAGCAGGCGGCTGCACCACTTGGCGACATGCGTGCCGATGCTTTCGTTGGCGGTGGCGTTGCGCACCAGTTCGTTCAAGCGCCATTCCAGTTCGCGGTTGCGTTCGCGCAGCGTGAGGATCTGGCGTTCGCCCAGCGAGATGGCGCGCGATCCGTGCGGGTGCGGCACCTGCATGGTGGCGAACACGTCGGCATGTTCATCGAAGAAGCCGGGGTGGTCTTGCAGGAATGCGGCGATGTCGTGGGCGGTGAAAGCGGTATCAGTCATAGGGTCAGCGGTTCAGCGCCATGGAGAAGACGAGCTTGTCGATGTCGACTTGCCCCGTGAACACGGATTCGGCCGGGCCGGTCATGCGCAGTTGGTCGCCGTTCCAGGCGACGGTGAGCACGCCGCCACGGGTTTGCACGCGCACGGGCGATTCCAGCAAGCCGCGGCGGATGCCGGCAGCGACGGCGGCGCAGGCGCCCGTGCCGCAGGCCAGCGTTTCGCCCGCGCCGCGTTCGAAGACGCGCAGGCGGACGTTGTGGCGATCCATGACTTGCAGGAAGCCGGCGTTGACGCGGCGGGCGAAGCGCGGATGGGTTTCGATCAGCGGGCCCTGGATGGCGACGGGCGCGGTGTCGACGTTGTCCACGACCTGGACCGCATGCGGATTGGAGATGGCCACGGCGGACAGCCAGACCTTGGCGGGCACGCCGTCGGGGGCGTCCAGGTCAAGTTCCCAGAGGGTGTCTTCGCCTTCGCGCATCGAGGCCAGGCCGGCGGTGTCGAAGGGCAGGGCTTCGGGTTCGAAACGGGTGCTGCCCATATCGACCGTGACTTGTTCGTCGTCGCCTTCGTCCAGCACCAGGATGCCGGTGGCGATTTGCGCGCGCAGCGGGTTGCGGTCGGACAGCCCTTGTTCATGCACGAAGCGCACGAAACAGCGCGCGCCGTTGCCGCAGTGTTCGACTTCGCTGCCGTCGGAATTGAAAATGCGATAGCGGAAATCGGCGTCGGCGACGGTGGGGCGCTCAACCACGAGGATCTGGTCGGCGCCGATGCCGAAGTGCCGATCGCCCAGGGCGCGCGCGCGCTCGGGCGTCATTTCGATGGTCTGGCGGACCCCGTCGAGCACGACGAAATCGTTGCCCGCGCCATGCATTTTGGTGAAGTTCCAGTTCATCGCTGGATTATCGCCCATTATTCGGGCGTGGACAGCCGGGCCGGATCAATAGAGCTTGGCTTCGCCGGGCGGGCGTGTCTTGAAGCGGCGGTGCACCCAGTAGTACTGGCTGGGGCAGCGGCGCACCCAGGATTCCAGCTCGCGGTTCAAGCGGGCGGTGGCGTCTTCCAACGATGCGTCGCCGGGAAAATCTTCGAGCGGCGGCATCACGTCCACATGGTAGCGGCCTGTCTCGGGATTCCAGAATCCGACGATGGGCACTACCGCCGCATTCCATTTCTGCGCCAGCTGGGCCGTGGCCAGCAACGTGGCGGCCTCTACGCCGAAGAAGGGCACGAAGACCGAGCCTTGGCGGCCGAAGTCCATGTCGGGCAGGTAATAGACCGGCCGGGGCGCGCGCAGGTGACGGATCAGGTCACGCACGCCATCCTTGCGGCTGACCAGGAAAACTTCGTTGAAGCGCGCCCGCCCGGCGGCCACGACCGCATCGATGTGCGGATCGCTTTGCGGCGTGTACATGGTGGCGGCGCTGGGCACTTCCATGGTCAGGCGCGTCGCGGCCGCGTCCAGCGCGATGAAGTGCGGCGCCAGCAAGATCACGGAGCGGCCCTGGGCGGTCAGCTCGTTGATGCGTTCCGCGCCGCTTTGCGTGACCATGTCCTTGATGGCCTCGGGCGTGCCGTACCAGAGCACGCCGCGATCGACGATGGATTGGGCCAGCGCGCGGAAATGCTGCGCCAGCCATTGTTCGCGCACGGATTCGGGCTGGTCGGGAAAACAGAGTTCAAGATTGCGTCGCACGATGCGCGCCCGCGATTTCGCCAGCCGGGGCGCCAGCCAGCCCAGCACGGCACCAATGCGCAAGCGCGTTGACGGCTTGATGCGGCCGAACCATTTCAACAGGGAAACCAGCGTGCGCGTCTTTGAATCTGTCATCGTGTCGGGGAGTGACCGGGCGGCGAAAAGGTGTCAGCGAGCGGACGCAGCGGCGTCGGCATCGGGGGCGGGGGGCGCGCCGCGCGGGGTCTTGTAGCGGTTGTAGCTCCACAGGTATTGCTGCGGGCAGCGGCGGATCAGCGTTTCCATCGCGGCGTTGATCAGCGCGGCCTGCGCGGTGGGATCGGCCGGCAGCGGTTCGGGCACGCGCACGTAATGAATGCGCCAGCCCTTGCCCCGTGGCAGGCGCTCGCCCGCCGTCAGGATGATGGGCACGTTCGTTTGCGTGGCCAGCTTGCTGGGCAGCGTCATGGTGTAGGCCAGCCGCCCGAAGAACGGGGCCCACACGCCGTCGCCCACGCTGGGAGCCTGGTCGGGCAGCATGCCCACCGACTCGCCGCGCCGCAGCGCGCGCACGAATTCCCGCACCCCCTGCATGGTGGCCGGCACGGCGTTGACGGCGGAACTGTTGCGCGCCGTCTCCAGCAAGGGCGCC
Organism: Achromobacter piechaudii NBRC 102461; assembly: GCF_001571245.1. Taxonomy (GTDB): domain Bacteria; phylum Pseudomonadota; class Gammaproteobacteria; order Burkholderiales; family Burkholderiaceae_B; genus Achromobacter; species Achromobacter piechaudii. The sequence continues at coordinate 143,866 of NZ_BCTK01000014.1, forward strand.
AGGATGTCTTTGCGCGGGGGACGGAACATCACCGTCATGGGCATCTGGCGCGCCAGGTAGCGCGCGGTGATCTCGAAGCAGCCCAGGTGCGGGGTCAGGAACAGGATGCCGCGTCCTTCCGCGCGCGCCGTGTCGACCACGTCGTTGTCGTCGGACACGACTTGCGCCAGGCTTTGCTCGTTCCTGAACCAGACGCGGGGGTTCTCAAGAATCATCGCGCCGGTCTCCGCCGCAGCGCGGCGCGCGAACGCGGCGCCGGGGTAGCCGGCCTGGGCAGCGTTGGCCTGAAGACGGCGCCGATACTTGCCGGGCCAGGCGTACACGGCAAGCCCCGCCGCGCGGCCCAGGGCGTGCGCAATGGGTAGCGGCAAGGCAGCGAAGAGTCGGAACAGGGCGAGCAGCATTCAGCAAATAGGTAAGGACGGGCAGGGTTATGCCGGTAATCGGGAATATGTATACACCCCCGCCGCGAGCATAAGAACGGCATTTTCGCTTAAAATCCGCTCAGTCGCCGAGTTAACCGACAACTTGCGGGGCGACGGCAGGGGCACAGCGCATTGCGCCGCCTTTGCCAAATCCGCTAAAGCGTCGCGCCCAGATCGCGCATTCATGCAGTCCGGGGTGCAACGCGCCTCGTGAACCTCTGCGCCGGCAAGGCCGGACACCAAGGACGCATCTGTGGCCAATAACGACTTTCTCTTCACTTCCGAATCCGTTTCTGAAGGGCATCCCGACAAGGTTGCCGACCAGATTTCCGATTCGATCCTCGACGCCATTTTCACGCAGGACCCCAACGCGCGCGTTGCAGCCGAAACGCTGTGCAACACGGGCCTGGTCGTGCTGGCCGGTGAAATCACCACCACCGCCAACGTCGATTACATCCAGGTTGCGCGCGACACCATCCGCCGCATCGGATACGACAACACCGAATACGGTATCGACTACAAGGGTTGCGCCGTGCTGGTTGCTTACGACAAGCAATCGCCCGACATCGCCCAAGGCGTCGACCGCAGCTCGGAAGACTATCTGAACCAGGGCGCGGGCGACCAAGGCCTGATGTTCGGCTATGCCTGCGACGAAACGCCCGACCTGATGCCCGCCCCGATCTGGTACGCGCACCGCCTGGTGCAGCGCCAGAGCGAACTGCGCAAGGATGGCCGCCTGCCGTGGCTGCGTCCGGATGCCAAGTCCCAGGTGACGTTCCGCTACATCGACGGCCGCCCGGCTGAAGTCGATACCGTCGTGCTGTCGACCCAGCACGCGCCGGAAGTCACGCAGGAAACCATCCGTGAAGCGGTGATTGAAGACATCATCAAGCCCAGCTTCCCGGAAGGCCTGATCACCCCGCAAACGAAGTTCCTGGTCAACCCGACCGGCCGCTTCGTCATCGGCGGCCCGCAAGGCGATTGCGGCCTGACCGGCCGTAAGATCATCGTCGACACCTACGGCGGCGCATGCCCGCACGGTGGCGGCGCGTTCTCGGGCAAGGATCCGTCCAAGGTTGACCGTTCGGCCGCCTACGCCGCGCGCTACGTGGCCAAGAACATCGTGGCCGCCGGTTTGGCGCGCCAGTGCCAGGTGCAGGTCAGCTACGCCATCGGCGTGGCCGAACCCATCAACATCACCGTCTACACCGAAGGCACGGGCGTCATCCCCGACGACCAGATCGCCAAGCTGGTGCGCGAACATTTCGATCTGCGCCCCAAGGGCATCGTCAACATGCTCGACCTGCTGCGCCCGATCTACGCGAAGACCGCCGCCTATGGCCACTTCGGCCGTTCCGAGCCGGAATTCTCGTGGGAAGCGACCGACAAGGTCCAGGAACTGAAGAAGGCGCTGTAAAGCGGCTCTTTCATGAAAAATGCCCCTGCCAGCAATTGGCAGGGGCATTTTTTTTGACGCGGCCGAGCACGTTGGTTCGGCGCAGCGCTGCGTTCTACAGGCCCCAGGCCGACAGATCGGGCCTCAGCGGCGTGGGCGCCAGCACGGGCGCAAGCGCCGCCGCGCAGTCCAGCATGGCGGCGTCGCCGCCTGCGGGGGAGAGCAGTTGCACGGCCATGGGCATGCCTTCCGGGTCCAGGCCAGCGGGCAACGCGATGGCGGCCGCGCCCAGGAAGTTGGCCGGGCGCAGCAGCTTGCCCAGGCCCACATGGCGCACGTCTTGCGCGTCCAGCGCTTGCGCCGCCTGGTCGCATGCCGGCATCAGCAGCGCGTCCAACCCCTGCATTGCCGCGGCGAAGGCCGCCATGTCGGCCTGGCGGCGGACCAGCGCCGCTTCGTAGTCGGCTTGCGCGATGCGGCCACCCGCCGCGATGCGCGCGCGCACCACTTCCCATAAGGGTGCGGCGGGGTTTTCGGCCAGCGCGCCGTAATAGCGATAGGCCTCGTAGGCCAGCACCACGGAGTTGTCATCGGCCATGCGCTCGAACGAGAGCGACGCGGGCGGGTGCCAGGCGGTGGGGGTCAAGCCGGCCTGCGCCAGATGCTCCTGCGCCTGGTGCCAACTGACCAGACCGGCATCGGACAGCTGCGCGGGCCACGCCTGCGGGGCCAGCACGGCAACGGCGGCGGCGCGGCGCGGGGCGGGATGGCGCAGCGCGGTGACGCAGGAAGCGGGCAAGGCCAGTGTGGCCGCATCGTCCACGTCCGGACCGGCCAGCAACTGCGTCAGCAGCCGGGCGTCGGCCACGTTGCGGGAAAGCGGGCCCAGCACGTCCAGCGTGTCCGACAGCGGCAGGCAGCCTGCGCGGCTGATGAGGCCCGAGGACGGCTTGTAGCCCACCACGCCGTTCAGCGCGGCCGGCGCGCGCACCGAGCCGCCCGTGTCCCCGCCCAGCGCAATCGCGGTCAGCCCTGCCGCCATTGCCACGCCCGCGCCGCTGGACGAACCGCCCGGCGCGCGCGCGACCTTCGCATCCCAGGGGTTGCGCGCCGTGCCCTGCGTGGGGTTCTGTCCGGACAGTCCGAACGCGAATTCCGTCATGCGTGTTTTGCCCAGGATCACCATGCCCTGAGCCGCCAGCCTGCGCACCGCCGTCGCGGTCTCGGTGCTGATGACGCCGCGCCGGGTCTGCGAGCCACCGGTGGTGGCGATGCCCTGCCATTGAAGGCTGTCCTTCACCGCCACCGGCACGCCGTGCAGGGGGCCCAGCAGCATGCCCGCGTCCCGCAGGCGGTCGGCCGCGTCGGCCTGCGCCAGTGCGCGTTCAGCGGTGACTTCGCTGAAGGCGGCCAAGGGCGCGGCGCGTTCGATGCGGTCCAGGAAATGCGTCGTGACCTGGCGGGCGCTCAGTTCGCCGTCACGGATGGCGCGCGCAAGTTCGCGAGCGTCTCGAAAATGCAGGTCGGTGTGGTCTTGTGCGGGCATGGGTCTCTTGAAAAAGGAAAAGCTTTCCGGCCCCAAGGGAACCGGAAAGCGTTTGCTAGGCGTGCATCGCGCTTATTTCAGCGTCTGGCCACGCGTTTCGGGCATGCGGATGAAGGTGATCAAGGTGATCACGGCGCCCGCCAGCACGTAATAGAAGAACCAGCGTTCCATGCCTTTGCTTTGCAGCCACGTCAGCAGATAAGGGGTGGTTCCGCCCAGCAAGGCCACGACCAGGTTGTACGGGGTGCCGATACCGACGGCGCGCACGCTGGTGGGGAATTGCTCCGACATGATGGCCGGCGCAATCGCGGTGTACATGGCATACAGCACCAGGCCGAACAGCTCCACCGCCAGGATCGAACCGAAGGACGGGCCCAGCGTGGTCATCAGCGGATAGAAGAACACCAGGTAGCCGGCTGCGAAGAAGATCAGCTGCGGCTTTCTGCCGATGCGGTCGGACAGGATGCCGAACAGCGGCTGCACCAGCATGAACACGATCAACGCCACGGTGTTGGCGGCGAATGCGGTCTTGGGATCGGCCCCGACCTGGCGGATGGCGTAGGTGGGCACATAGGCCACGAAGATGTAGAACGCGAACGTGGTCAGCACCGAGAAGCCCACGATGCGCAGCACTTCACGCGGGTGGTCGCGCAGCAGGGTGCGCAGCGGCTGCTTTTCGACGCCAGCCTGCTTGGCGTGCGAGAACGCTTCGGTTTCCGGCACCGAACGGCGAATCCACATGCCCGCCAGGCCGCCCAGGGCGCCCAGTAGGAAGGGGATGCGCCAGCCCCACGCGGCCATGTCGGCCTTGGTCAGCGTGGTCGTCAGGATCCAGCCCACGGCCGAGGCGGCCAGGATGCCGACGGCGGCGCTGAAGAACACGAAGCTGGAATAGAAGCCGCGCTTTTCAGGCGGCGCCATTTCAGCCAGGAACGTCGTGGCCGAGGCATACTCTCCGCCCAGCGACAAACCTTGCAAGAGGCGCGCGGCGGTCAGCAGCAGCGGGGCGGCCAGGCCGATGGTGGCGTAGGTGGGGGTGATGGCGATGATCAGCGAGCCGCCGGCCATCATCAGAATCGTCAGTCCCAGCGCGGCTTTGCGGCCGTAACGGTCGGAGAAGATGCCCAGCACCCAGCCGCCCACGGGACGCATGAAAAAGCCCACGGCGAAGATGCCGAAGGTAGCGAGCAGCGCGGTGGTTTCGTTGCCATCCGGAAAGAACTGGCCGGAAAAGAAGATGGCGAACGACGCATAGATGGTCCAATCGAACCATTCGACCGCATTGCCTACACTACCGGCCAGAATGGTGCGGGACCGGGAAATGGGCGCTGCGCTGTCGGGCGCGGTGCTTGCCCCTTGCTTGCTGCGCAAGGTTGCGGATGGGCTGCTCATGACGTCCTCAAAATAAGAATTTATTTTTGGTCAAAAAGACCGTTTAATTTTGTGTTTTTATCAATGCGCGAACGTTAGATTAATGAATATAGTCACGTCAAGTAAGGGTAAGCCCCTAATGCCAGCGCTCGATGACACCGATCTGGCCTGCCTGATCGCCTTGCAGGCAGACCCGCGCGCGTCCTGGCGCGAGCTGGGCGCGGCCACCGGCATTGCCGAGCGCACCGTGGCGCGCCGCATTCGCCGCCTGATGGACGCGGACGCGCTGCGCGTCATTGCCGAACCGGACCCGCTGGTCATGGGCCAGGGCGTGGTGCTGCATGCATGGGTGCGCTGCCGATCGGGCCGCGTGCCCGAGGTGGCGGAACAGCTGGCGCGACTGGACATCAGCCAGCTGGTCGTGACGCTGGCCGGGACGGCCGACCTGATGGCCGAACTGACCCTGACCGATGCGGCCGACATGCCGGACGTCGTCACGCGGGTGCTGCCGTCGATCGACGGCGTCGAACACGTGGAAGCGCGTCTGGTGCTGCGGCCCTTTCGTCGTGCCGGCCAGTGGCGCATCCAGGCGCAACCCGATGCCGTGGCCGACGCACCGCAAGCGCAACCGCCCGCCGCGCTGACGGAAGCCGAGTCGCGCATGGTGGCGCATCTGATGCGCGATGGGCGCGCCAGCCTGGCGGAACTGGCCGAGCAGGCCGGCGTCAGCGAGCCCACCGCGCAGCGCCTGCTTTCCCATCTGGTCGAGCGCCGGGCGCTGAGTTTCCGTGTCGAGGTCGAACCGGCGCTGGTGGGGTTTCCGGTCGAAGCGGTGATCTCTGTGCAGGTGCGGCCGCAAGCCGTGGACGCGATGGCCGCGCATCTGGCGCTGGACCCGCACACGCGCTGCCTGTTCGGCACCAGCGGGGCCTCGCAACTGTTCTGGCACGTGTTGTGCCGCGACAGCCTGCACCTGTGGGAAGTGACGACCCGCCGGCTGGGTGAACTGGACGGCGTGCTGAACAGTGAAGTCGGCGTGGTGATGCGCGCGCACAAGCGTTGCGGCATCGTGCGCGCGGGCACGCGTCTGGGGACGGACGCGGGCTAGCGGGTGGCGATGTTGCGGACGCGTCGAGAGCGGCGCGGCGCTACGCGCGAACAGGCTGCGCGCCATCCTGATGCGTTTGCAACGCGCGATCGTGCCCGCGCCGCGTCCTCTCCCGCCCGCTACGCGCCCAGATACGCGCGCGCCAGCGCGCCGTCCTGCGCGATGTCCGCCGCCGTGCCCTGCGCCGCCACGCGGCCGGACTCCAGCACATAAGCGCGGTCGGCCAGCGACAGGGCCAGCGCCGCCATCTGATCCACCAGCAGAATGGTCATGGATTCCGCGCGCAGGCGATCCAGCGCTTCGAACAGCTCGTCGATGATCTTGGGCGCCAGGCCCAGCGACGGCTCATCCAGCAGCAGGATCAGCGGCTTGGACATCAGCCCGCGCGCAATCGCCAGCATCTGCTGTTCGCCGCCCGACAACAGGCCCGCGCGCTGATGCAGGCGTTCGCGCAGGCGCGGGAAGCGCGTCAGCATTTCCTCTACGCGCGCCTCGCGGTCGCGCGGATGCAGGAATGCGCCCAGACGGATGTTGTCCAGCACGCTCAAGCCGGGAAACACCTGCCGCCCCTCCGGCACCAGCACCAGTCCGCGCGCGACGATACGGTCGGCGGCCAGGCCGTTGAGCTCGGTCCCTTGCAGATGCATGCCGCCTTGCGCGGGCCGATGCAGCCCGGCCAGCGTGCGCATCAATGTCGATTTGCCCGCTCCGTTTGCACCCAGCAACGCCACCATCTCGCCTTGCCGAACTTGCAGGTCGATGCCATGCAGCACCGGGTTTGCGCCGTAGCCGGTGACGAGATTGCCCACGCCCAGCACTTCGGGCGGCAGCGTCGCGCCGGCCGGCCGCTGCCGCGCGGTGGGGGCGTTGCGCGCGCTCTCATCGCCCAGATAGGCCTGACGCACGGCGGGCGATTGCTGGATCTGCGCAGGATTGCCCTTAGCCAGTTCGCGGCCCGCATCGATGGCGACGATGTGATCCGAGACACCCATCACCAGCGCCATGTCGTGCTCGACCAGCAGCACGCCGGCGCCCGCATCGGCGATGCGCCGCAGCAGCCCGGCCAGGCGCGTCTTGTCCTCGCGGGAAAGACCGGCGGCGGGTTCGTCCATCAGCAGGATGTCGGCGTCGGTGGCCAGCGCGCGGGCAATCTCGACCAGACGTCGATCCACGTGCGGCAGGTCGGCGGCCGGCGCGTTGAGCGCGCCTTCGTAGCCGCAGAACGCCAGCAGGGCGCGCGCGCGTTCGCGCACGTCGGGCGCGAGGTAGCGGCGTGAGCCCAGCAAGCCGCCCAGCCGGCCGCGCACCATGCCCAGCGCCACGTTGTCTTCGACCGTCAAGGTGTCGAACAACTGCGAGGTCTGGTAGGTGCGGCCGATGCCGCTGCGCGCCACGCGATAGGCGGGCAGCGCGGCCAGCGGCGCGTCGCCCAGCGCCACTGTGCCGGCCGTGGGCTGGTAGTAGCCACTGAGCATGTTGATGACGGTGGACTTGCCCGCGCCATTGGGTCCGATCAGCGCCGTGACGGCCGCGGGGGGCACGTCAAACGAAACGGATTGCACCGCGCGCACGCCGCCGAACGTCATGGTCAGCGCGTCCGCGCGCAGCACGCGTCGCGCCCGTCCGGCCGCCGACATGCCGCCGCCTGCGCGTGGGGCCAACTCTTGGCCCGCGCCATTGCGACGCCAGCGCGACAGCAAGCCCGCCACGCCATCCGGCGCGGCCCACAACACCACCAGCAGGAAGGCGCCGAAGAACAGCAGCCGGTATTCCTCAAGGCTGGACAGCAGCTCGGGCAACAGCCCCACCACCACCGCGCCCAGCAAGGGGCCCGCCAGCGACCCCGCGCCGCCCAGCGTCACCGCCAGCACGAACAGGATCGACTGCATGAAGTTGAAGTTGTGCGGCGTGATCATGCCCGCCTGCGGCGCATACAGCCCTCCCGCCAGGCCCACCACGGCTGCCGACACCATGAACGCCACGGTCTTCACCATTAGCGGATTGATGCCGATGGATTCGCTGGCGGTCTCGCTGTCCTTGACCGCGCGCATCGCCGCGCCCCAGGTTCCGCGCGACAGCAGCGCATACGCGGCCAAGGCCACGAACACCGCAACGATGGCCAGCATCGCCACGCCCCGGTCGCCGCCTATGCCGGCAAGCGAGGGCTGCACAATGCCCATCAAGCCGTTCTGGCCGCCCGTGACGTCGCCGCCTTCGATCAGCGCGTGTTCCACGATGAAGCCGAACGCGATGGTGATCATCGCCAGGTAAGGCCCTTTGACGCGCAGCGCCGGCAAGGCCAGCAACAGGCCGGCCGCACCCGCCACGACGGCTGCGGCCGGCCAGGCCAGCCAGAAGCTCCAACCCGCCTGGCCCGTCAGGATGGCCACGGTGTACGCGCCGATGGCGTAAAAGCCCGCATGGCCGAATGACATCTGCCCGGTCAATCCCAGCAGCACGTTCAGGCCGATGCCGGCCAGCGCCAGCAACGCCACATTGCCCAGCACGAACACGTAGTAGCCGTTGACGGTGGCGGCCAAAACCAGGGCGGCCACGGCCAGCAGCGCATAGAGCGCCAGCGGTAGCCAGCGCGATGCAAGTCGCTTATTCATCAGACCTTCCTGACATCGGCGCGGCCGAAGAGTCCATTGGGACGCACGGCCAGCATGACGATCACCAGCGTGAAGCTGATGATCTGGGTGTATCCGGAGCCCAGCGCCACGGTGATCAGCGCTTCGACCACGCCAAACAGCAGGCCCGCGATCATCACGCCCCAGGCGCTGGTGATGCCGCCCAGGATGGCGACCACGTAGGCTTTCAGCCCGAACAACGTGCCCATGTCCGCCTGCACGTTGAACAGGGGCGCGACCAATGCGCCCGCCACGCCCGCGAACAACGTGGACACGGCGAACGCGGCCATGATGGCGTGGCGCACGGGGATGCCCATGAGGCGCGCGGCGTTCGGGTTCTGCACCACCGCCAGTAGCGCCACGCCCCAGCGCGTGCGGCGCGACAAGGTATGCAGCGCCGCCGCCAGCGCCAAGCCCACCAGCGGGATCAGCAGTTGCAGCGGGTAGATGCCCAGCCCCAGGCCGCCGATTTCAAGCGGGGCCTGGGCCAGCGGTGACGGCAGGCTGCGCGGTTCCTTGCCGAACGTGAACATCACGACGTTGTCCAGCACGATGCCCAGCGCCACCGTCGACATCAGCCACGCGTTCGAGCCCCGGCTGGCGAACGGCCGTACCGCCAGCCGCTCGACCACCAGGCCATACACGCCGCACAACACCAGCGCCAGCAGCAGCGCGGGCGCAAGCGGCCAGCCCAGCGTCTGCGCAAACGTGTAGGTCAGCACGGCGCCCAACATCATGGAACTGCCCTGGGCAAAATTCACCGTCCCCGACACGGCGTAGGTCAGGTAGAAGCCCAGGGCCATCAGCCCGTACATGCTTCCCAGACCCAGGCCGCTGACTATGGCGGACATCAACAACATGCGCGTCTCCCGCGTGATTCGTTCGCTTGACCGCGTCGCTTATTGCGCGCCCTTGACGGGCAGGATGCGGTTGTCGATGAACTGCGTCCACACGTAGTCGTTCTCGCGCAGCGCATCGTGCGAGGCCGGCGTGAAGGGCTGCTCGTAGGTCTTGATCAGGCCGTCGTACTTGCCGATCTTGTAGAAGCCCTGGCGTACCGCGTCGCCATCGGTCGAACCGGCCTGTGCAATCGCCAGCGCCGCCAGCTGCATGCCGTCATAGGCGTTGGCCACGCCCACGGCCGGGGTGATGTCCTGCGGGCCCTTGATGTCGGAATACTTGGTCTTGAGCGCCTGCATCACCTTGTCGCCCACCGGCCCTTGCTTGCCGAAGAAGCTGTAGGTCTGCACGAAGTGCACATTCTTGGCGTTGGGGCCGGCCAGCTCCGTGAAGCGGCCACCGGCGGGGCCCCAGTGCGAGACGATCGGCACCTTCCAGCCCATGCGGTCCAGCGACTTCACCACCTGCGCCGACGGGCCCACGTTGCCCACCAGGAACAGCGTGTCCGCGCCGGCCGCCTTCAGGCGGCTCAGTTGCGGCACCACGTCCAGGTCATTGGGCTGGAATTTTTCGGTGCCGGCCGCCGTGAGCTTGGCGCTGGCCAACGCGGCGTTCAGTCCTTTTTCGTTGGACTCGCCCCAGGGGTTGTTCACCAGGATCAGGCCGGGCTTGGCGGTTTGGAACGTCTTTTGCGCGTACTGGACCATCGCGCTGTCCACGATTTCGTCCATCGCCGACACGCGGAACACGAAGTTCGGATTGCCCTTGTTCTGCGTGATGGCGGTGCCTGCGGCCCACGGGCCCATGAAGGGCACTTTCTCTTGATTCACGATGGGCACGATCGCCATTGACACGGGCGTGTCCAGGCCGCCGAACAGCACGGCAACCTTCTCCTTGAAGATCAGTTCGCGCGCGGCGGCCATGCCCTTGGCGGGATTGCCTTCGTCATCGCGGCGCACCAGCACGACCTGGCGCCCATCGAGCAGGCCGCCCTTGGCGTTGATCTCGTCGATGGCGATCGTCATGCCGCGCGTCAGCGCTTCGCCTGCGCGGGCCGATTCCCCCGACAGCGCGGTGATCAGGCCGATCTTGATCGGATCGGCGGCAAGCGCCGGTTGCAGGGCGAAGCCGGCCGAGAAGAGGGCGGCGGCGGTGGCGCGAAGCAGAAAGGAACGGCGGGTCGGGACCATCGGGGCACTCCTGAAAAAGTGGAACGGATCTTGCATGGGGATAAGGGCTGCTTGCGTAGCCCATGCAAGATCCATGCCACCCGTGCCCAGCCGGCCCGGAGTCGCGGCGATCGCTCTGCCGCACGGGGATATGCAGCGTCTTTGAGCGTGGTTTGTCTGCGTCAAAGCTTGGTTTTGTTTCCAAAGCGACCGAAATTTTGTTAACAATCATGCATCAGGATTTGCACCAAAATGAATCCAACCTTGCTTGCAAGCACTAATCCGGGGCGTGACGACGTCCCCGCGTGGACGCCCGACGCGCTGGCCTGCCATGGCCGTTTCGCGTATCAGGGCATCGCCGGCCGGCCCGACTACGTCTGGCCCAACGGCGCGCGCCTGGCCGTCTACCTGGGTTTCAACATCGAGCACTTCGCGTTTGGGGAAGGGCTGGGGGCCGAACTGGGCCCGGCATCGCCGCATCCCGACGTGCTGAACTACGCCTGGCGTGAATACGGCAACCGGGTCGGCGCGTGGCGCTGCCTGGAGCTGTTCGACCAGTTGCGCCTGCCCGCTGGCGTACTGATCAACACCGCGCTGTATGACCATTGCCCGGAACTGATCGATGCGTTCCACGCGCGCGGCGATGAATTGATCGGCCACGGCTTCAGCAACGCGCATCGGCAGGGCGGCTTGTCCGAGGACGACGAAAGCGCATTGCTGGCGCATTGCCGCGACCGCATCGAGCGGCACGCCGGGAAGGCCCCGGCGGGCTGGTTGTCGCCGTGGATATCGGAAAGCCGCGCGACCCCCGACTTGCTGGCCGAATCCGGCTACCGCTATACGCTGAATTGGTGCCATGACGACCAGCCCATGCGCATGCGCACCCGCGCGGGCGACCTGTGGGCCATCCCGTATCCGCAGGAGCTGAACGACATTCCGATGATCATGGGCCGCAAGATGGACGCGCGCGACTTTGCCGATATGATCCTCGATCAGTTCGAGGAAATGCGTGCGCAGTCCGCTCGCCAGCCGCTGGTGATGGGCATCGCGCTGCATCCCTACATCGTCGGGCAGCCGTATCGATTGCGTCACCTGCGGCGGGCGCTGGAACCACTGGCCGCCGCGCGTGACCGGGGCGAAATCTGGTTCACCACGCCTGGCGACATCTACCGCCACGTGGACAGCTTGCCGCCCGAGGTGATCGCCCGGCTGTAATGGCCGGGCCGTCATCGTGCTTATCCGTCGCCTTGTCCCGTTCCTCTGCCCGCCTTGCCCTTTATTGCCAGAGTCCAGCATGCCCACCCGAAAGACCGCCAAGCCCCGCGCCAAGCCCGCCACCCGTGACAAGATCGACCCGCCGCCCACCGTGGCGGCCGTTCCTGCCGAGGGCGCGCCCGACAACGACATGGAACGCCGCATCTGCGAAGCGGTGTATGAAAGCGTGATGAGTCAGCGGCTCACGCCCGGCACGAAGCTGCCGGAAGCGGCCATCTGCGAATTGTTTGGCGTGTCGCGCTCGGTGGCGCGCAAGGCCTTGCAGCGGCTGGCGCACGAGCACGTGGTGGACCTGCATCACAACCGCGGCGCCGTCGTGGCCGAGCCCACGCCCGAAGACACGCGCCAGATCTTCCAGGCGCGCCGCGCGCTGGAAGCGGCGCTCTTGCCGCTGGCCGTCGCACGCGCGACCAAGGCCGACTACGCCTCGCTGCGCAAGCAGTTGCGCGACGAGCACGCCTTGCTGCATCGCGCGGGCCAGCCCGCCTGGGCGCGCCAGGCCAGCGCCTTTCACGTTCGGCTGGGCGAACTTTCGGGCAACGCCATCCTGCACGGCTACCTGGCGGAACTGGTGTCGCGCTGCTCCTTGATCGTGGCGCTGTACGAACCGCCCGGCAATGCGGCGTGCGAACACGGCGAACACGTGTCGATCGTCGACCTGATGGAACGCGGCGAGGTGGCCGAAGCCGTGAAGATCAATGACAACCACCTGGCGGACCTGGAGCGGCGCATCAGCCTTGAGCGCCCGCAGCCCGCGCAAACCCTTGCCCAGATGCTGGGATTGGCCTGATATGGAAATCGATTTCGACGCAATCACCGAGTACCAGCGCTACAAGCTGATGGCCAGCCTGATCGTGCCCCGGCCCATCGCGCTGATCACCACCTTGTCGGACACCGGCGTGGTCAACGCCGCGCCGTTCAGCATGTTCAACATGCTGGGCGAGGACCCGCCCATCGTCATGGTCAGCATCAACCGCCTGGAAGACGGCGGCTTGAAGGACACGGCGCGCAACATCGCGCGCGACAAGGAATTCGTGGTGCACCTGACCGACGAAGCCATGGCCGAAAAAATGCACCGCTGCGGCGACCGCCTGCCGGCCGACATCAGCGAGCTGGCCCACGCCGGCCTGGACGCCGCGCCCAGCCATCACGTCAAGCCGCCGCGCATCGTGCAGGCGCCCGTGGCGTTCGAATGCACGCTGTACGAAACCATGGAAACCGCCAGCCGCCAGATCTTCATCGGCCAGGTCCGCTGGCTGCACGCACGCGATGGCCTGATCGACACTGAAACCTGGCGCGTGCGATTGCAAGACTACTTCCCGGTGGGGCGATTCGGCGCAAGCTTCTACGTCACCACGCGCGACCGCTACGCCATCGGCGCGGCCGACGCCCCGGCAGGGACGTCGGCGAGTACGGCGATTGATGAAATTTGAGCTGCCATGCCAGCGGACATGTGCATCAGCTTCGTTAGCTATTCCACGCGCCGCTGTTCGGCAAGGATGTCTTCCAGCGTTCGCTGGTGCCCGTGGTCATTTTGTGGCCCTCGGGCATCAATATCGCTCGAGTCTAAATCTTTTGTCGCCCTGGGGCTACAAAAGGGTGCTCATTTTGTCACCAACAGCCGCCGCCCGCCCCAGCCCCCTTCAAATGCCGCGCAAAGCGTTGCGCCAGGAACTCTACGAAGGCCACCGTCTTGGCGGGCAGGTTCAGGCGTTCCGGGTATAGCGCGTGGATGTCGGCGGGCGGGGTGCGCCAGTCGGACAGCACTTCACGCAGCCGGCCTTCGCGCAGATAGGCGGCGGTTTCCCATTCCGAGCGCATGACGATGCCGTGGCCGTCCAGCGCCCATTCCAGCGCGCTTTGGCCGTCGTTGGAACTGACCGGCCCGCGCACTTTGACGGTTTCGGCGCGTTGGCCGGCTTGCAGCCGCCAGGTGCCGTAGGCGACGTCGTTCTCGCGCACGACGATGCAGCGGTGCCGTTGCAGGTCGCCCGGCGTGCGGGGTTCGCCGTAGGTGTCCAGGTAGCGCGGCGAGGCGCATAGCAGCCTGCGGTTCGAAGCGATCTTGCGGGCGGTGAGCCGGGCGTCGGGCATGTCGCCAAACCGCACGGCGACGTCGAAGCCTTCTTCGATCAGGTTCAGCGGCCGGTCGGTCAGGCGCATCAGCACTTCGACGTCGGGATACTGACGCGCGAAATCCGACACGGCGGGCACGATGTGCGCGCGGCCAAAACCAAAGGTGGCGTTCAGCCGCAGCAAGCCCTGAGGTTGGGCGCGGGCGCTGGATACCGAGCGTTCCAGCGCTTCCAGGTCCGCCAGGATGCGGCCGCCTTCGGCAAGGTACAGCTCGCCTTCCTGCGTCACGCTGACGCGGCGCGTGGTGCGGTTCAGCAACCGCACGCCCAGCCGCTGTTCCAGACGGGCCAGCCGCGCGCTGATGGCGGGCGGCGTCAGGCCCAGCTCGCGGGCGGTGGCGGACAGATTGCCGTGCTTGACCACCAGCGAGAAGAAAGCGAGATCGGAAAGTGCGTCCATGGCCTATACGCGCCCACGCGCCTATTTATAAATTCAATTTAATAAAGATTTAGTTTTACCGCGAATTATAAGAATCGAACCGGCTTATACACTGGCCTTTCCCATATAGAGCCGCGCGGGGCGTTCCTGACGTGGTCCACCGAGGAGACAAACAATGAAATTCACACCTGTCGCCCGTGCCTGGTGCGCGGCCCTTGCCATCGGAACCTGTTGGACATTTCCGGCTGGCGCCGCCGACGCATTTCCCGACCGCGCCATCACGCTGGTCGTGCCGTTCGCGCCGGGCGGCAGCGTGGACATCGCCGCGCGGCTGATCTCTGACGCGTGGGCGCGCGCGCTCGGGCAGAGCGTGATCGTCGAAAACCGTGCGGGCGCGTCGGGCAACATCGGCATGGCTGCCGTCGCGCGTGCGCAGCCCAATGGCTACACGCTGGCCATCAACACCATGTCGCTCGCCATCAATCCGGCGCTGTTCAAGGACATGCCGTTCGACACGAAGAAAGACCTGCGTTCGGTGGGCACGGTGGGCACCTCGCAGCATGTGCTGACGGTGACCAACACCTTGCCCGTGGCCAACGTCAGTGAACTGCTGGCCTACGTGCGCGCGCGTCCCGCCAACGATCTGAGCTTCGGCTCGGCCGGCACGGGCAGCACCTTCCATATGGCGGCGGAGCTGTTCAAGTCGGTGTCCAAGACTCAGATCCTGCACGTGCCGTACAAGGGCGGCGGTCCGGCCATGGTGGACACCATCAGCGGACAGGTGCAGATGAGCTTTCCGGTGCTATCCGCCGCCAAGCCGCAGGTGGACGGCAAGAAGCTGCGCGCGTTGGGGGTGACCGGCACGACGCGTTCGCCGCTGCTGCCCGACGTGCCGACCATCGCGGAATCCGGCCTGCCCGGCTATGAATTCAATACGTGGTTCGTCGTCAGCGCGCCGGCGGGCACGCCGCAGCCGGTGATCGACACGCTGAACGCGAAGCTGGCCCAGGCGCTGCAATCGCCCGAGCTGAAGGCGCGCATGCAGCGCGAAGGGTTTGACCCGCTGGTCTCTACGCCCGCCAAGACGGATGACATGGTGGCAGCCGAAATGACGCGCTGGGCCGGCGTCGTGAAAGACGCCGGCATCGAGGCCAACTGATTTCGGATTGTTGGATCTCGGGACCTTTGATTTTCTGGCCCGCTGATGCAGCGCCATCGATGCGGCGCTGCCGACGGCGGGCCAGCCACTGCAATGACATCGCAAGACGCGCCCGCATCAGGCGGGCGACCGGATTCAGGCAAGCAAGACACAAGGAAGCAAGACATGCCCGGCATGACGCTGTACGACAAACTGGTGGCCAGCCATGAGGTGGCCCGCATCGACGACGAGCACATCCTGCTGTACGTCGATCTGCACATCATGAACGAGTACACCAGCCCGCAAGCCTTCAGCGGATTGGCCGCGCGCGGCAGGGCCGTGCTGCGGCCGGGCCAGCAGATGGCGGTGGTGGACCACATCATTCCCACCCATCCCGTGCCGTCGGCGTTGCGGGTGATCGCCGATGAGGCGTCGTCGCGGCAGGCGCTCAACCTGAAACGCAATTGCGACGCGCAGCGCATTGCCCTGTTCGACACGACCGACCCGTTGCAAGGCATCGAACATGTGATCGCGCCTGAACACGGCATGATCCTGCCCGGCATGGTGGTGTTGTGCGGCGATAGCCATACGACCACCTATGGCGCGTTGGGGGCGTTGGGCTTTGGCATCGGCACGTCCGAAGTCGAACACATTCTGGCCACGCAGACGCTGGTGTATCGCGTGGCGCGCAACATGCGCATCCGCGTCGATGGGACGTTGGGCGCGGGCGTGTCCGCCAAGGATCTGGTCATCTACGTGGTGCATCGGATCGGCGCGCAGGGCGCGCGCGGACACGCGGTGGAATACTGCGGGACGGCCATCGACGCCTTGTCCGCCGAAGCCCGCATGACGCTATGCAATATGACGGTGGAGGCTGGCGCGCGCGCGGCGCTGATCGCGCCGGACGCCACGACCGACGCCTACGTGACGGCACGCGCTGCCCAACTTCACGGTGACTCGCTGGCGCAGGCGCGCGATTACTGGGCCACGCTGCGCACGGACGATGGGGCGCGCTTCGATGCCGAACACGTCTTCGACGCCGCCGACATCGCGCCCTTCGTGACCTGGGGCACCAGCCCCGATCAAGCCGTGCCCGTGACCGGGCATGTGCCCGACCCGCTCGCCGAACCCGACCAGCTGGCGCGCCTGGCGCTGCAAAAGGCCATCGATTACATCGGCCTGGCAGCCGGTGCGCCGATTGCCGGTGTGCCCGTGGACCGCGTGTTCATCGGCTCCTGCACCAACGGACGCATCGAGGACCTGCGGGTGGTGGCGGATCTTGCGCGCGGCCGGAAGGTGGCGGCCGGCGTGCGCGCCATGGTCGTGCCCGGCTCGGGCGCGGTGCGCGCGCAGGCCGAAGCCGAAGGGCTGGCGGCGCTGCTGATCGAAGCCGGCTTCGAGTGGCGCCAACCTGGCTGTTCGATGTGCCTGGCCATGAATGACGACGTGCTGCGGCCGGGCGAGCGCTGCGCATCCACCACCAACCGCAATTTCGAAGGCCGCCAGGGACGGGCAGGGCGCACGCACCTGATGAGCCCCGCGATGGCCGCCGCCGCCGCACTGAGCGGCCGCATCGTCGATGTCCGTGACTGGAGCCACACGCAATGAATCCGCTGATCGAGGGCATCGCCGCGCCGCTGCCGTTTTCCAATCTGGACACCGACCAGATCATGCCCAAGCAGTTTCTGCGCATCATCGACAAGGCCGGGCTGGACCAGGGCCTGCTGTATGACCTGCGCTTTGATGAGCACGGCGCGCCGCGCCCCGGCTTCGTGCTGAACCAGGCGGCGTATGCCGCCGCTTCGGTGCTGGTGGCCGGCCCGAACTTTGGCTGCGGTTCGAGCCGCGAGCACGCGGTCTGGGGCTTGCAGCAGTTCGGTATCCGCGCCGTGATCGCGCCCAGCTTTGGCGAGATCTTCTACTTCAACGCGGTGAACAACGGGCTGCTGCTGGTCAGCTTGGCGGCGCCCGAGGTCGACGCGCTGCTCGCGCGGGTGTCCAATACGCAGCAGCCGGACGCCAACCGCGTGTCCATCGACGTCATGGCGGGGCAGGTGCGCGCCGCCGACGGGTGGACGGCGGGCTTCGCCTTGCCGGAACGCCATCGCCGCATGTACGCGCAGGGCCAGGACATGGTGGGCGCGTCGCTGTCGCAACTGCCCGAGGTCGAGCGGTTCGAGGCGGCGCACTGGGCGCGTCATCCGTGGATGAAGGATGTGGCGCGCATTGTGCGCGACCGGCTGGACAACACGGGGCGCTGACCCCAGGGAGGCACTATCCATGACCGCATTCTTTGACTTGCCGGTGCGCCGCATCCAGACCAATGGCGTTGAGATCGCCGCGCGCATCGATGGGTCGGGCCCGCCCTTGCTGCTGCTGCATGGCCATCCGCAAACGCATGCGATCTGGCACCGCGTGTGGCCCGAATTGACGCGGCATCGCACCTGCGTGGCGGCCGATCTGCGCGGCTATGGCGACAGCACCAAGCCCCCGGCCACGCCGGGGCATACGGCGCATTCCAAGCGCGAAATGGCCGCCGACATGATCGGGCTGATGCAGGCGCTGGGCCATGCGCGCTTCGAGGTGCTGGCCCATGACCGGGGCGCGCGCGTTGCGCACCGGCTGGCGCTGGACCACGCCGAGGCGGTCTCGCGCATGATGCTGCTGGATATCGCGCCGACGCTGGACATGTACGAGGGCACGACGCGCGCGTTCGCGCAGGCGTACTTCCATTGGTTCTGGCTGATCCAGCCCGCGCCAGGGCCCGAGACGATGATCGAGCATGACCCCGTGTTCTATCTGCGCTCGGTGATGGGCGGGCGGCCGGGCGGACTGGTGCACTTTTCCGCCGAAGCCATGGCCGAGTACGAACGCGCGGCGCGCCTGCCCGGCTGGGCGACCGGCATCTGCGAGGATTACCGCGCGTCGGCCACGGTGGACCTGGACCATGATCGCGCGGGCCGCGAACAGGGCGAACGGCTGCGCATGCCGGTGCGGGCGCTGTGGGGCGAGCGCGGCGCGGTGGGCAGGAATTTCGACGTGCTGGCGCTGTGGCGCGCCATCGCCGAGGACGTCTCGGGCAAGGCGCTGCCGGGAGCGCATTACCTGGCCGAAGAGTGCCCCGACGCGCTGCTGGACGAGGCCGCCGCGTTCTTCGGATGGCGCTAGGCGCGGCTGTCAATCAAGCCAGGGTGGGCGTAAGGGCTATCCAAAAAGGGACATAACCCTGGTGGTAACCTTCGCCCCATGAATCGTTACTTCGCTGATCTTTCCGAATTGCCTTCGCCTGAAGACGCGCAACGTGTCTTCAAGGCGACCGACTCCCCCTGCGTGGCCGTCTGCTCGACCTTGTTCGATGACATCTGCCGAGGGTGTGGCCGCACCGCCATGGAAGTCGCCAATTGGGTATTCATGACGGAAGAGGAAAAGCGCGACGTCTGGGTGCGCATCAAGGCGCAAGGGTATCCCCGGCGCAATAACTGAGGCGCGGGGCAGGCGGTTGCAGCAACCGTCTTGGGGCTGTCACATCGGGCGGGCTAAATCGCGGTATCGCCCACTTCCGGCCCTATCATGCGCATCGTTCTGGTTACGGATGCCTGGCATCCGCAAGTCAATGGCGTCGTCCGCACCTGGACGACCATGCGGCAGATTCTCAGCGATTGGGGCCACGAGCTGATCGTGGTCAGCCCGGAAGGCAGCCGCACCATGCCGGCCCCTTCCGAACCCGAGCTGCGGCTGTGTCTGCAACCGGGGCGGCAACTGCGCCGCGTCCTGGGCGATGCCTTGGGCGACACCATTCCCGACGCGCTGCACATCGCCACCGAAGGCCCGCTGGGCCTGGCGGCGCGCCGGATGGCCTTGTCGCGCGGCTGGCCGTTCACGACATCGTTCCACACCATGTTTCCCGACTACCTGCAAGCGCGCATGGGCATACCGGCCGCCTTGCCGTGGCGCTATCTGCGCTGGTTTCATCGCCCGTCCCGATGCGTGCTGGTGCCCACGCCGACGGTGCGCGACGTGCTGGTGCGGCGCGGTCTGGCCAATCTGCAAGTGTGGTCGCGCGGCGTGGACGCGCACAAGTTCCAGCCACTGGCGCGCACGGCGCTCGCGCATCTGCCGCGCCCCATATTTCTGAGCGTGGGCCGGGTGGCGCGAGAAAAAAACCTGGATGCGTTCCTGTCGCTGGACCTGCCGGGCAGCAAGGTTGTGGTGGGGGCGGGACCGGATCAGGCGCGGCTGCAAAAGCGCTTTCCCGATGCGGTGTTCCTCGGCATGCAGCAGGATGATGCGCTGCCTTCCCTGTATTCCGCCGCCGATGTGTTCGTCTTTCCCAGCCTGACCGATACGTTCGGCCTGGTCATGCTGGAGGCGATGGCCTGCGGCACGCCCGTGGCGGCGTTTCGCAGCGAGGCGCCGCTGGCGGTGGTGGAGCAGGGCGTCACTGGCTGCCTGGACGACGACCTTGCCCATGCCTGCCGCGCCGCGCTGTCGCTGGATCGCCACGCCGTGCGCGCGCATGCATTGACCCGCAGTTGGGATGGCGTGGCGGCGGCGCTGCTGGACGCGCTGGTCCCGCTGTCGCCGGCCGCGCCGCGATCCGCTGCCGGCCCCGCGCCCGCGCGCGCCGGATGACCCGATTTTTTTCAGGGACGCATTTCCGCACCATCGGCCAAACCGGTACAATCCCCGGCAATCCTGAGGAGCGTTGCGACGACCTCGTGGTTCCCGCCCTGCACGGCATCGTGCACACCCCGCGTGAAACCCGGTTCGCCAGGCTCAGGAATCCTTGTTCAAGCGCCGCGCCTTGCGCGTCGCTACAGCAACGGCGCTCACCTTTGTCGCATATGGCGGGAAAGGCGAGCACTCGACTGTCGTGGTGTATTCGCGTTGTCCGGCCATATCGTGCGCCGTTCGATATTCACGTGGAGCCTACACACCATGAACGCTGTTACTGATAAATCCTTCTCCGATTACCTGGTTGCCGACCTGTCGCTGGCAGGCTGGGGCCGTCGCGAGCTGGCCATCGCCGAAACCGAAATGCCTGGCCTGATGGCCATCCGCGAAGAATTCGCCGCCGCGCAGCCGCTCAAGGGCGCCCGCATTGCCGGCAGCCTGCACATGACCATCCAGACCGGCGTGCTGATCGAAACGCTGGTGGCGCTGGGCGCTGAAGTGCGCTGGGCCTCGTGCAACATCTTCTCGACGCAAGACCACGCCGCCGCCGCGATCGCCGCCTCGGGCACGCCGGTGTTCGCCGTCAAGGGCGAGACGCTGGAAGAGTACTGGCAGTACACCCACAAGATTTTCGAATGGCCCAATGGCCAGCAAGCCAACATGATCCTGGACGATGGCGGCGACGCCACGTTGATGCTGCACCTGGGCACGAAGGCCGAGAAAGACATCTCGGTGCTGGCCAACCCGGGCAGCGACGAAGAGCGCATCCTGTTCGCCGCCATCAAGGAAACGCTCAAGCGCGACCCGAAGTGGTATTCGACGCGTCTGGCCCAGATCAAGGGCGTGACCGAAGAAACCACCACCGGCGTGCATCGCCTGTACCAGATGTCGCAAAAGGGCGAACTCGCCTTTGCCGCCATCAACGTGAACGACTCGGTCACCAAGTCCAAGTTCGACAACCTGTACGGCTGCCGTGAATCGCTGGTCGATGGCATCAAGCGCGCCACCGACGTGATGGTCGCCGGCAAGATCGCCGTCGTGGCCGGTTACGGCGACGTGGGCAAGGGCTGCGCGCAGGCGCTGGTCGCGCTGCGCGCGCAAGTCTGGGTCACTGAAATCGACCCGATCTGCGCCCTGCAAGCCGCGATGGAAGGCTTCAAGGTCGTGACGATGGAAGAAGCCGCCGCGCATGGCGACATCTTCGTCACCGCCACCGGCAACTACCACGTCATCACGCGTGAGCACATGAACGCCATGAAGGACCAGGCGATCGTTTGCAACATCGGCCACTTCGACAACGAAATCGACGTCGCCGGCCTGGCCGATTGCCAGTGGGAAGAGATCAAGCCGCAAGTCGATCACGTGATCTTCCCGGACGGCAAGCGCATCATCCTGCTGGCCCAAGGCCGCCTGGTGAACCTGGGTTGCGCCACCGGCCACCCGTCGTTCGTGATGTCGTCCTCGTTCGCCAACCAGACCATCGCTCAGATCGAACTGTTCACGCGCAACGAAGCCTACAAGTCCGGCGAAGTCTATGTGCTGCCCAAGCACCTGGACGAGAAGGTCGCCCGCCTGCACCTGAAGAAGCTGGGTGTGAAGCTGACGACGCTGCGCAAGGATCAGGCCGACTACATCAACGTGCCGGTCGAAGGTCCTTTCAAGCCCGAGCACTACCGTTATTGATCGGGTCCAAGCACAATAGGAAAATGCCGCGCCATGTCGGCGCGGGCTTTCCGAACCGCGGAGCCCCCCGTTTTTGCAGGCTGAAGACGGGGCCGCGGAGCGACAACACAGGAGTTCGAACATGGTGACATTGATACTCGTCTGGATCCTGAACGCGGTGGCGCTGCTGGCCGTCGCCTACCTGCTGCCCGGCATCGCCGTGGCCAGCTTCGGATCAGCGCTGATCGCGGCGTTGGTGCTGGGCCTGGTCAACATGCTGGTCAAGCCGGTGCTGGTGCTGCTTACGCTGCCCATCACGATCGTCACGCTCGGGCTCTTCCTCATCGTCATCAATGCCTTGTTGTTCTGGTTCGTCGGCTCCGTGCTGAAAGGCTTCCAGGTCAACGGGTTCTGGTGGGCCGTGGGCGGTGCCATTCTGTACAGCATCATCTCTGGCCTGCTTACCAAACTGATCCCCTAATGTCTGACTCGACTACCCCTGCTTTCAGCCTGGAGTTCTTTCCGCCGCGCGACCTGGCCGGCCAGGAACGGCTGGTGCGCGCGGCCAAGCAGATGCTGGCCATTCAGCCCAAGTACGTCAGCGTGACGTTCGGCGCGGGTGGTTCCACGCGCGCCGGCACGGCCGACGCCGTGCGCACGCTGCGCAACCTGGGCTGCGACGCCGCGCCGCACTTGTCCTGCGTGGGCGCCACGCGTCAAGATCTGCGCGACATTTTGCAGACCTACAAGAGCGAAGGCGTGCGGCGCGTGGTGGCCCTGCGCGGCGACCTGCCCTCGGGCATGGGCGGCGACGCGGGCGAGCTGCGCTACGCGAGCGAACTGGTGTCGTTCATCCGCGAGGAAACGGGCGACTGGTTCCACATCGAAGTGGCGGCCTATCCCGAAATGCATCCGCAAGCCGCCAATCCGTCGGCCGATTTGGATCATTTCGTAGGCAAGGTGAAAGCCGGCGCCGACGCCGCCATCACGCAGTATTTCTTCAACGCCGACGCCTACTTCGACTTTGTCGACCGGGCCCAGGCCAAGGGCGTGCAGGTGCCGATCGTGCCGGGCATCATGCCCATCACGAACCACACGCAACTGCTGCGCTTCTCTGAAATGTGCGGCGCGGAAGTGCCGCGCTGGATCCGTCTGCGCCTGGCCGAGTTTGGCGACGACAAGGCATCCATCCGCGCCTTTGGCGTAGATGTGGTGACCGAGCTGTGCCAGACCTTGCTGGACAACGGCGCGCCCGGCCTGCATTTCTACACCTTGAACCACGCGGATGCACCGCTGGCGGTGTGGAAGGAACTCGCGCTGTAATCGCGCGAGGCAGTCCAGGCAACGCAAGGCCCGCATCATGTGCGGGCCTTTTCTTTGTGCGGCGTGCGTTGGGGGGCCAGCGTCGACGGCCAGCGTGGACGGCGCGCAGGGAACGAGGCCGGACAGGATTGCCGCCAGCCTTGCCGCGCCCCGCGCGTATCAATCCGCGTACACGCCCACCTTGCGGATAACGGTGCCCCACTTATCCACTTCCGACTGCAACCACGTTTGCAAACCTTCGGGCGTCTGCTTCGCCTCGGGCACGATCTCCGCGCCCAGCTCCGCCATTTTCTGCGAGAACGCCGGGTCTTTCAGCGCCGCGCGCAACGCCGCGTTGAACTTGTCGATGGCCTCTGGAGGCGTGCCCTTGGGCGCGTAGACGCCGTGCCAGACCTTGACCTCGAACCCCTTCAAGCCGCCTTCCTGCAACGTCGGTGCGTCCGGCAGTGTCTTGATGCGATCCAGTGTCGTCACGCCATACAGCTTCACGCGCTGCGCCTTGATCTGGGGAATGGTCTGCGTGGTCTGGTCGCACAGCACGTCGACCTGGCCGCCCAACAGCGCCGTCATCGCGGGAGCCGTGCCGGCATAGGGCACGGTGGTGAACTGCACGCCCAGCGATTCCTGCAACAGCATGCCGCACAGCTGCGACACCGCGCCCAGGCCCGCGTTCGCCAGGTTGATCTTGTTGCCGTTTTCGCGTGCGTACTTGATGAAGCCCGCCATGCCGTCGGCCGGCAGGTCCTTGCGGCCCAGCAGCGTCATGGGTACGTCGGCCACCTGGCCCACGTAGGCGAAGTCGGTCAGGGGATTGAACGACAGCTTGCGGTACAGCGCCGGCGCGGTCGCCATGCCGTTGTGGTGAATCAGGAAGGTGTAGCCGTCGGGGGCCGCGCGAGCCACGTGCTGCGAAGCCAGCGTGCCGCCCGCGCCGGTGCGGTTTTCGATGATGATGCTTTGCCCCAGCGTCTTGGCCATCGACGCGCCCAGGCTGCGCGCCACCACGTCGGTCGGCCCGCCCGCCGCGAACGGCACGACCAGCGAAATGGGATGGTTCGGGTAAGCGCCTTGCGCGCTGGCCGAGCCCCAGGTCAGGCAGGACAAGGCCAGCACGGGCCAGGCAGCACGCGTGGCCGCGCGCGCGAAAAAGTGGGGCATGTCTCGCTCCTTGTGGTTTTCTGGTGGGCCCAGTGTGGCCCGTCAGAACAAGGATGAGAATTCGCCGTTTCGCAAGCCGGGTTTCAGCCGACGGAAAGCCGGGTTAACGCGGGTGCCGCTTAATTGGCCTGATCCTTGCCCGGATCCTGCGCCAGCACTTGGGGGTTGGGATAGCTGTCGGGCGCGGGCGCATCGGCCGGATCCACGCGCAGCGGCTGGTGCACGCGGCTGGGCGGCACGAGCGATCCGGGATCGTCCGGGTTGGTCCACAGCGGGTCCGGGATTTCGGCAAAGACCTGGCGCAGGCGCTCGCCCCAGGTGCCGCGGATCATGCGGAAGTATTCGTTGCGTTCGTCGATGCTGGCGAAATGCGTAACGCGCAGCGCGCCCGTGTCATAGACCAGCAGGTCCAGCGGCAGGCCCACCGAGATGTTCGAGCGCAAGGTCGAATCCATGGAGATCAGCGCGCACTTGGCGGCCTCGTCCAGCGAGGTGTCGGGGCGCAGCACGCGGTCCAGGATGGGCTTGCCGTACTTGGCTTCGCCGATCTGGAAGTACGGGCATTCCTGGCTGGCTTCGATGAAATTGCCCGCCGCGTAGACCTGGAACAGGCGGCAACCTTCGTTGCCGATTTGTCCCCCGAATATCAGGCTGACGTTGAACTCCACGCCTTGCTCGTGCAGTGCGGGCGCTTCGCGGTGGTAGACCTCGCGCACCGCCGCGCCCACGCAGCGGGTGGCTTCGAACAGGTCGGGCGCGTTCCAGATGGTTTCGCCGCCGACTTCGTGCTGGCGCACCAACGCATGCAGCACGGCCTGGCTGATGGCCAGGTTGCCCGAGGTCATCAGGACCATGACGCGCTCGCCCGGACGCTCGAAGACGGTCATTTTTCGGAAGACGCTGATCTGGTCCACCCCGGCGTTGGTGCGGGAGTCAGAGAGGAATACCAGGCCGGCGTCGAGGCGGGCGGCTACGCAATAAGTCATGATCGATCATTCAAAGAAACCACGCCGCATTGTATTGCGGCGTGGGCGCGACGGTTATTGCTGGCCGGAAACCTGCACCTGCACGCTGATCTCCATGGATTCGTCGCCGCCGCCGCTGCGGACGCCGCGCACGGGCGAGGCCGAATCGTAATCCCGCGCCACGGCCAGCCGGCAATGGCTGTCCGACGCGAACTGGCGGTTGGTGATGTCAACGCTGGTCCAGCCGACGTCGGCCAGGAACACGTCGGCCCAGGCATGGCTGGCCGAGTGTTCGGTGGTAGTGTGGACGTAGCCGCTGACGTAGCGCGCGGGTACGCCCAGGCCGCGCACGCAGGCCAGGAACAGGTGCGCGTGGTCCTGGCAGACGCCGTGGCCCATCGCCAGCACCTGGTTGGCGGCCGTGGTGACGTCGGTGGTGCCCGGCTCGTAGGCGACGCGGTCGCTGATGGCGTTGGCCAGCAGCAGGATGTCGTCCGGCGTGGTCAGGCCGTTGGGCAGCACGCCGCGCACGAAGGCGAGGATGGTGTCGTCGGCCTGGGTCAGGGGCGTCTGCACGCAATAGGCATGCACGGGCAGGCGGCTGTCTTCGCTGCCGAGCAGGCCGCGCGTCAGCGGCGACACCTGCACCTGACCCACCACGCGCAGCTCGATGTCGGTATGAGGGCGGTTCAGAGTCAGCGTGTGCGTGATGTTGCCATACGCATCCATCTGCTTTTCCAGCGCGCCGGGTGCTTCGATGTTCCAGCGCAGCACGCGCTGGTGCTCGTCATCGCGCGGGGTCATGCGCAGCGTCTGGATGCTGTAGGTGACCGGCGTGGTGTAGCGGTAATGCGTGACGTGCGTGATGAACTGTTTCATGGTGCTGTCTCCGTGTTATGCCGACAGCGGGACCAGGAAGTCCTGGCTGATCCGGTTGCCCAAATCGTTGATGCGGTCCAGGAAATGGTCCAGATACTGGTGCAGGCCGCTATCCAGAATGTCTTCGACTCGGCCAAATTGCAGCTCGGCGCACAGCATGCCGGCGCGTCGCTGGGTTTCCGTTGAGCGCTGGTTGGACACGCGCGCCAGGTCTTCGGACACTGCCCGCATCGAGGCCAGCAGCGAACGCGGCATGTCGGGATGCAGGATCAGCAACTCGGCCACGCGGTCCGGCGTGATGACGTCGCGGTACACCTTGCGGTAGATCTCCAGCCCGGACACGGAACTGAGCAGCGCCGACCATCGGTAGAACTCGCTTTGCAGCGCGGCGTTGCCCGATGCCTCGCCGCGCGATTCGGTAGCGGCGGCATGGCTGGCGCGTTCATGGAATTTCACGTCCAGCATGCGGGCGGTATTGTCCGCGCGCTCCAGGTGCATGCCGATGCGCAGGAAGTACAGCGCTTCGTCTTCGAGCATGGTGCCGATGGTGACGCCGCGCGCCAGATGCGAGCGGAACTTCACCCATTCGAAGAATTCGCCGGGATTGCGTTCCAGCAGGCCGGTATGCAGATGCTTGAGCAGCTCCAGCCAGGTGGTGTTGTAGGTTTCCCAGACTTCGGTCGTCAGGCTCCCACGCACGGCGCGCGCGTTTTCGCGGGCGGCGCGCATGCAGGAATAGATCGACGAAGGGTTTTCCGGATCGCGCACCATGTATTGCAGCACGTCGCCGGGCGAGATCGACGCGTACTTGCTTTGGTACAGCCCTTGCAGTTCGGAGATGCGCAGCACGCCCAGCCACGAGCCCTCACGAGTTTGCGTGTCTTGCGGCAACAGCGACATTTGCAGGTTCACGTCCAGCATGCGGGCCGTGTTCTCGGCGCGTTCGATGTAGCGGCACATCCAGAACAGGTTGTCGGCGGTTCGGCTCAGCATGTTCAGTCCTCCAGAACCCAGGTGTCTTTGGTGCCGCCGCCCTGGCTGCTGTTGACCACCAGCGAGCCCTCGGTCAGCGCCACGCGGCACAGGCCGCCGGGCACCGTGCGGATGTCCTTGCCGCACAGCACATACGGACGCAGGTCGATGTGGCGCGGCGCCACGCCCGATTCCACGTAGGTGGGCACGGTGGACAGCGCCAGCGTGGGCTGCGCGATGTAGTTGGCGGGGTTGGCGCGCACGCGTTCCTTGAAGGCCTCGACCTCGGCGCGGCTGGCCGATGGTCCCACCAGCATGCCGTAGCCGCCCGCGCCATGCACTTCCTTGACGACCAGCTCGTGCATGTTGGCCAGCACGTGGGACAGCTCGTCCGGCCGGCCGCAACGCCAGGTCGGCACGTTCGACAGGATGGGCTCTTCGCTGAGATAGAACCGGATCATGTCGGGAACGTACAGGTAGGTGGACTTGTCGTCGGCGATGCCCGTGCCGATGGCGTTGGCCAGCGTGACGCGGCCGGCGCGGTACACCGACAGCAGGCCGGGCACGCCCAGCGCCGAGTCGGCGCGAAACGACAGCGGATCCAGGAAGTCGTCGTCCAGCCGGCGATAGATGACGTCCACCTTGCGCGGACCCTGCGTGGTGCGCATGTAGACGGTGTTCTGTTCGACGAACAGGTCCTGCCCTTCGACCAGTTCCACGCCCATCTGCTGCGCCAGGAAGGCGTGCTCGAAGTAGGCCGAGTTGTACATGCCCGGGGTCAGCACGACCACGGTGGGATCGTCGCCGCCATGCGGGGCCACTTCGCGCAGGTTGTCCAGCAGCAGGTCGGGATAATGCGCTACCGGCTCGACCTTGATGCGGCTGAACGCATCGGGCATCAGCCGCATCGACATCTTGCGGTTTTCCAGCATGTAGGACACGCCGGATGGCACGCGCAGATTGTCTTCCAGCACATAGAACTCGCCCGCGCCGGCCCGCACGATGTCCACGCCGGCGATGTGGCAGTAGATGTCCTCGGCCACGTCCACGTCCTGCATTTCAGGGCGGTACTGGGCGTTAAGGAACACCTGTTCGGCTGGCACGACGCCGGCGCGCACGATGTCGTGGCCGTGATAGATGTCGTGGATGAACATGTTCAGCGCGCGCACGCGCTGCTTCAGCCCGGCTTCCAGGTGCCGCCATTCGTCGGCGGGAATGATGCGGGGGATGAGGTCGAACGGAATCAGGCGCTCGGTGCCGGCGGCGTCGCCCGCGACCGAGAAAGTGATGCCGACCCGCCGAAAGCTCAGGTCGGCCTCCAGCCGGCGCACGGCCATGGCTTCGGCCGACTGCTCTTGGTGCCAGCGTTCGAACGCCTGGTATTGGGAGCGTATGCCGCCAGCGCTGTCGCGCATTTCGTCATAGGCGGCGGGACGGGATGGTCTGTCCTTCATGGCTCCTCCGATGCAATGCCTGCTGCCGGCTTGTGGTGGCCGGCTTGCACGCGGTCATTTGCCGGCCGATGGTTGGCCGGTCATAAACAATAAGCAACCTGCATGCCAGCTTTCGGGGACACAGGGCCCGTGGGCACAATATCCTCTGACGGGCGCGGAAAAGCCATCCCCGTTGCGGCCGATGGCACCGTTTTGGTGCGTGCCACCGGGCGCAACTGGTGCGTCAGTTCATGCGGAACGTATGCAAGGTGGTGCCGCCGGGGCCGCCCTGGGACAGCGGCGCCTGGGGCACCCAGCCGTCCTGGGTCAGCACCGCGTCCAGCGGGACGTCGTGCGAGGCCGCCTGGTAGTCAGCGTCCAGTTCGCCGCAGCTCCAGGCGATGCCGATGGTGATGAACGGATGGCCGCGCTCGCGCAGGGCGGCCAGCGTGCGGTCGTAGTAGCCGCCGCCGTAGCCCAGGCGGTCGCCTTGTTCCGTGTAACCCAGGGTGGGCACCAGGACCACGTCGGGCAGCACGTCGGGGCCGGCCACGGGTTCCTGGATGCCGTAAGGCCCGGCGCGCAGCTCGGCTTCGGGCGTCCAGGGCAGGAAGGCCAGCGGCGCGTTGCGTTCGCGCACCACGGGCAGCGCCACGCCGATGCCGTTTTCCACCCATTGCGACAGCAGCGGGCGCAGATCGGGTTCATCGTCCATGGGCCAGAACGCCGCGACGGTGGCGGGCGCGGCGCGGCCGGCGCGCACGGCTTCATCGCGGGCGACATTGAGCCAGGTGAACAGGCGCGCGCGCATCAGCAGCGCGCCGCGGCTGCGCTGGTCTTCAGGCATTTCGGCGCGCAGTTTCCGCAATCGCATGCGGTGCTGGACTGCGGTATCCTTTGGAGTATTTTGCGTAGTCATGCAGTGGCTGTAATGGGGGTGGACAATGAAGGCGAACGTGCTGAAATCAGGCATGCGACAAACCAGCATGCGAGTTACAGGCATGCGGCCATCGGGCAAGCGCATGTGGCCGTTCGGCAAGGCCGCCGTATGACGGCAAATGAGGGACACGGCATGACACGTTCGCGGCAATCTGGACGGTATCAGAAAATCCATCGGAAATCCCTGCAAGGTCCGACCCCGACCGACGCCCGCCTGGCCCTGCGCCGCTGGCTGCCATTGCTGGCGCTTTTCACCGCCGCATGCGCGCCGGTCGACGCCCAACAACGCAGCGCCGCCATCAACGCGCAACCGCAGCCGCCCGTGCAATCGGCGCAATCGGCCGCGCAACCCCTCATCGCTGTACCGCCCGCCGTGCTGGCGGGCCTGCCGCCCACGGCCGACACGCCCGCGCTGGCCGCCGTCGTGGCCGCGCGCGAAGCGATGAACCGCAAGCAGTGGTCCGTCCTGGGCGCCATGGTGCCGCAAGCCAAGTCTGACACGCTGGGCATGTACCCCGAATACTGGTTGCTTCGCTATCAGCTCTGGACGCCGCCGGCCACCGGCCGCCCCACGGCCGACCTGCAACGCTTCATCAGCAGCAATGGCGACGCCTATCTGGCCGACCGGCTGCGGGGCGACTGGCTGCTGGCCGCCGCCCGCAGCGGCGACTTCGAAACGGTGCGCAAGCTGGCGCCCGTCAAGAACAGCAACGCCCAGATCGAATGCGCCATCCTGGACGCCAAGCACATGACCGGCCAGCGCGCGACCGCCGAGCAGGCCATGGCGGCGTTTGCGCCCGGCTCCGCCTGCTGGGCGCTGTACGACCAGCTGGTGGCCGACGGCATCCTGGGGTGGGAACAGCTGGAACCGCAGTTGCGCGACGCCATCGAGGCCGACAAGACGACCGATGCGCGCAAGCTGGTGCAGTACATGTTCGAGCCGCGCGACCTGAAAACCTACGACGTCCTGATGAAGGACCCGATGAAATGGTTGACCCGGCAAGACCGCATGCCGGTGGGCCGCAATGAAAAAGAACTGGTGACCATCGCGTTGGCGCGTCTGGCGCGTTCCGACGTCAGCGTCGCGGATTCCTACCTGCGCCGCGAATGGGCGAAGTCCATGTCCAAGCCCAACCTGGCTTGGGTGCGTGGCCAATATGCGCTGATGGCCGCATTGAAGCTCGATAGCCGCGCCGATGACTGGTATCACGAAGCCGGCCACATCCGCATGACGGAATACAACGCGGGCTGGAAGGTACGCGCCGCGTTGCGCCAGCCGAAGATCGACTGGAAGTGGGTCATCGAATCCATCGACGACATGCCGCCCGCGCAGCGCAACGATGCGTCGTGGGTGTACTGGAAGGCGCGCGGGCTGGCGGCGACGGGCCGCAAGGATCAGGCCAACGCGATGTACGCCAGCATTGCCGACCGTTTCGATTTCTACGGCCAGTTGTCGGCCGAAGAACTGGGCCGCCGCATCAATGTGCCGCCGCGTCCGGCGCCCATCACCGACAAAGAAATCGCCGAGGCCCGCGCCAATCCTGGCTTGCAGCGCGCCGTGCAGTTGTTCCGTTTGGGTTGGCGCGGCGAGGCCGTGCCTGAATGGAACTACACGCTGCGCGGCATGAATGACCGCCAGTTGATGGCCGCCGCCGAACTGGCGCGCGCCGAGAACATCTACGACCGTGTGGTCAACACGTCGGACCGCACGGAAAAAGAGTTCGACTTCAGCCAGCGTTTCATTGCACCGTTTGAAGGCCGCGTCACCGCCAAGGCCAACGCCATTGCGCTGGACCCGGCGTGGGTCTATGGCCTGATCCGCCAGGAATCGCGCTTCATCATGGACGCGCGCTCGCACGTGGGCGCCTCGGGCCTGATGCAGCTGATGCCGGCAACCGCCAAGTGGGTGGCCGGCAAGATCGGCATGACCGATTTCACGCCGGCCAGCGTCAACGATTTCGACACCAATACCGAACTGGGCACCAATTATCTGAACATGGTGCTGCGCGATCTGAACGGCTCGCAGATGCTGGCCAGCGCGGGCTATAACGCCGGGCCGCGTCGTCCGCACAATTGGCGCTCGACCTTCTCGCATCCCGTCGAAGGGGCCATCTTCGCCGAGACCATCCCGTTCAACGAGACGCGCACCTACGTGAAGAACGTGATGTCGAACTCGGTGTATTACGCGGCGATGTTCACGGGCCAGCCGCAGTCTCTGAAAGAGCGCCTGGGCAATATCGTGCCGCTGGGCGCCGAAACCTCGTCGGTGCCATGACGCGGGACGCCGCCGTCGACGGCTTGCAGGTCTATATCGTGGGCGGCGCAGTGCGCGACGCGCTGTTGGGCCTGCCGCCCGGCGATCACGATTGGGTGGTGGTGGGCGCCACCCCCGAAGACATGGTCCGCCGGGGCTTCATTCCGGTCGGCGGCGACTTCCCGGTGTTCCTGCATCCGCGCACCAAAGAGGAATACGCGCTGGCGCGCACCGAGCGCAAGTCGGGCCGGGGATACAAGGGCTTCACCTTCTACACCGGCGCTGACGTAACGCTGGAAGAAGACCTGCGCCGCCGCGACCTGACCGTCAACGCCATCGCCCAGACCCAGGATGGCCAGCTCGTCGATCCGCTAAACGGCGTCGCCGACCTGCGTGCCCGTGTGTTTCGTCATGTGGGCGAGGCGTTCCAGGAAGATCCGGTCCGCATCTTGCGGCTGGGCCGTTTCGCCGCGCGTTTCGATGACTTTTCCGTGGCGCCCGAAACGCTGGCGCTGTGCCGCGCCATGGTTGATGCCGGCGAGGCCGACGCGCTGGTTGCCGAACGGGTGTGGAAGGAACTGTCGCGCGGGCTGATGGCAAAAAAACCTTCACGTATGCTGGAAGTGCTGCACACCTGCGGCGCGCTGGCGCGCGTGATGCCCGAGTTGCAGGGCGTTGACACGGTCAGCGCCGATGTGGACCGCGCGGCCGCGCAAGACTTGTCGATGCCGGGCCGTTATGCGCTGTTGTGCCGCTTGACGCCAGAGCGCGAGGCCCTGGGCCGGCGCATGCGCGTGCCCACCGAATGCAATGATTACGCGCGCTTGCTGCCCGAGGTCTTGTCGGGCCTGGATGCGGTTGAACGCGCGTCGGGCAATGACGAGGCCACCGAAGCGCAGCTGGCGCTGATGGAACGCGCGGACGCGCTGCGCAAGCCCGACCGGTTTTTCGACCTGCTCAAATGCGCGGGCATATTGCGCACCGTGGACATGCCCGCCTGGCATGCGCGGGCCGACGCCGTGCGCGGCGTGGATGCGGGCGCCATCGCCAAGGCCTGCGCGGGCGAGCCGGCCCGCATCAAAGACAGCGTGCGGCAGGCGCGTCTGGAACGTTTGCGGGCGGGCTAAGGGCGGATTGAGCGCGCGCCTCGGCAGCGCTTACAGCTTGCCCAGGCGGTCACCGCGCGTAAAGCCGATCAGCGGTTCCGTCATCGCCCGACCCACGGCCAGCACTTTGAATAGTTCGCCCATTTCGGCTTCGGACAGCAGCTTTTGCACCGGCGCCACGGCCTGCGCGTATTGCTGCACATCCGAGGGATCCAGCTGGGCCAGCAAGTCCATCAGCCCCGCGTTCATCAGGAAGCGTGCCTGCGACGTGTAACCCAGCACTTGCAGGCCGGCTTCCAGCGCGGCGTCGGCCATGGCGGTGAAATCCACGTGCGCAGTGATGTCCTGCAAGCCCGGCGCGGTGAAGGGGTCGCCATGCGCGTGGTGACGCAAATGGCACATGAGCGTGCCGCCCGCGCGTTGCGGGTGGTAGTACTCGTTGCGCGGAAAGCCGTAATCCACCAGTAGCGCCGCGCCGCGTTCGAGCCAACTGCCCATGGCGGCAATCCAGGCCTCGCCCTGCAAATTGATTTCGGACACGTAGCCGGGCAGCGCCGGCATGCGCGCGGCCACGGCCTGGGCCAAGGCGGGCGGGGCGGGGCGGTCGCTCCAGACGAAGTCCTGCTGCGCGTCCAGGGACACGCCGCGTTCCATCACCGTGCCGTCTTCGCTCCAGCAGAACAGCGACACGGGCATGGCGTCCAGCACCTCGTTGGCCAGCACGCAACCGGCAAACGCATTGGGCAGGGCGTCCAGCCATTGCACGCGCGCGCCGAAAGCGGCGAGGCGTTCGGCCTGGCGCGCCCGCAGGTCTGCCGAGACTTCAAGGATCAGGTATTGTGTGTCGGTCAGGCCCAGCGCGTCCAGCTCGCGCAGCACGCCTTCCGCCAACGCGCCCGTGCCGGCGCCGAATTCCAGCACCGCATGCGTCTGCGTCTGGCGCAGCACCTGCGCGGCCTGACGCGCGATGGTGCGGGCAAACAGCGGCGTCAGTTGCGGCGCGGTGACGAAATCGCCGGCGGGCGCCTTGGCGTCGTCGTCCGCATCGGCCAGCTTGACGTTGCCGGCCGCGTAATACCCCAGCCCTGGCGCGTACAGGGCCTGGGCCATCCAGTGATCGAATGGCAACCACCCGCCATTGGCGGTGACGGCGGCGCGCAGTTGGGCGGCAGCGGCGTCGCTGTGTGCCTGCGCGGCGGCGGACAAGGGCGGGAGATTGGCGGGGGCGGGGCGTTGCATGGGGGATTGAGACGTGGGCATGTCGGCATTTTCCCAAAAAATCGGCGCGCTCGCCGTGGCGCGCGCGCGTGGGGAGCGCGAAAAAAAACCCCGCGACGGGCGCGGGGTCTTTGCGACGGGTTCAGTCGGGCGATTTAGCCGCGACGATCAGCCGGCTTGGCGAAGCGCTTGGCGGGGCCGCCGGGGCGCTTGTCGAACGAGGGCTTGGCGCGGAAGCCGCCTTCCGGACGGTCACCGCCACGGAAGCCGCCTTCGCGGGCCGGACGATCGCCGAAGCTGGGGCGGGCGTCACGGTCAGCGCCGCGGAAACCACCTTCGCGGGGAGCGCGCTCGCTGAACGGGCGGGCATCGCGCTGGGGACGGTCACCAAAGCTGGGACGGTCGCCGCCGAAGCTGGGGCGGGCGTCACGGTCACCACCACGGAAGCCGCCTTCACGCGGGGGACGGTCACCGAACGGGCGATTGCCCTGGTAGCCGCCTTCGCGCTGGGGACGATCACCGAAGCTGGGACGATCGCTGAACGAGCGGGCCGGGCGGTCGCCGAAGGGACGATTGCCTTGGTAGCCGCCTTCGCGCGGAGCGCCGTCGCGGTTGCCTTGGTAACCACCTTCACGCGGCTTGAACTCGCCACGGGGTGCGCCGCCTTCACGCGGGCCGCCGAAAGAGCGGTTTTCGCGATTGCCTTGGTAGCCGCCTTCGTGGCGCGAGCCACCGAAACCGCCAGGACGCTTGCCGAACGGCTTGCCGCCACGCGGGGCGCCGCTGCCGCCAGCCGACGGACGCGGCGTGCGCTTGGGTTCCAGGCCGGCGATGACTTCAGGCGTAATCGATTGGCCGATGTAGTGCTCGATACGGCGAACCTTGTGGCGCTCGGAATGCGTAGCCAGCGTGAACGCCAGGCCATTGCGGCCGGCGCGGCCGGTACGGCCGATACGGTGCACGTAGTCTTCGGCTTGCATCGGCAGGTCGAAGTTGACGGCGTGGCTGATGCCTTGCACGTCGATGCCGCGGGCGGCAACGTCGGTGGCAACCAGGATACGCAGCTGACCGCGTTGCAGTTGCGACAGCGTGCGGGTGCGCTGGCGTTGGTTCATGTCGCCGTGCAGGGCGGCGGCGGCAAAGCCTTGGTCGGCCAGGCGATCGGCCAGGTCGTCAGCGCCACGCTTGGTGGACGTGAAGACGATGGCTTGATCCAGCTTGGCGTCGCGCAGCACGTGATCCAGCAATTGCATCTTGTGGCTGGCGTCGTCTGCGTACAGCAGGCTTTGCGTGATGTTGGTGTGCTTTTCTTTGGCGCCGGCCATCTCGATACGCTGCGGGTCGCGCATCATCTTGGCGGCCAGCTTGGCGATGGTGCCGTCCAGCGTGGCCGAGAACAACAGCGTCTGGCGATCTTCCGGCAGGCGGCTGACGATGGTTTCGATGTCTTCAATGAAGCCCATGTCCAGCATGCGGTCGGCTTCGTCCAGCACCAGCGTGTGCACGGTGTTCAGCTTGACGCGACCCGATTGCAGGTGATCGATCAGGCGGCCGGGCGTGGCGACCAGCACGTCAACGCGACGCGACAGGGCCTTCAATTGCGCGCCGTAGGGCATGCCGCCCACGACGGTGGCGGTGCGCAGGTCAGCCAGCTTGCGGCCGTAGGTGGCCGTGGCTTCGGTGACTTGCAGAGCCAGTTCGCGGGTCGGGGTCAGCACCAGCACTTGCACGCCGACGCCCTTGTTGGCGGGCATCTGGGCGATACGGTGCAGGGCCGGCAGCATGAAGGCGGCGGTCTTGCCGCTGCCCGTCTGCGAGGACACCATCAGGTCGTGGCCAGCCAGCGCTTGCGGAATGGCAGCGGCTTGGACGGCGGTGGGGGTATTGAAGCCAGCTTCTTGAACGGCCGACAACAGAGCGGGTGCAAGACCCAGGTTTTCGAAAGACATTACTTTCCCTTGCCGCAGACAATGCGACGCAGTGCTTGGTCGGGCCAGGGGATTAGGCGGCCGGATCCAGGCGACGGTTGATGGAGCATCGTGCCGACCGAATCAACCGTGCGCGTGGCGCGTTCTCTGGAACAGATTGGAACGCAGGGCGAAAGGAAAGGAGGTCAGGAATCGATGATAGTTCGGCATGGGGCCCGGGCTAGGTTGCCCGGCGAACTGCAAAAAATGCCGCTAAATCAAAGCGGTAAATGCCGAACTCGTTTTGTGCAGTGCGGCGATCATAACCTGAATTCACCCTGCAAGGGAATTATTTTTTTGTCCAGTCCCCAATCAATAGGGTTTTTCCCTTGGTTCACCAGCCACGAATTGGTCATCTGAAAGTGCCCGCAGCCCAGGAACGGGATGGGCGGCCTGCGGGCCGACAGCGGGGAAGGGTGATTGGCCATCAACACCAGGTGGCCGCTGTCGTCAGGCAGCAACATGCGCTTGGCCTGTGCGTGGGCGCCCCACAGCATGAAGACCTTGGGCGCGGGGTCGCGGGCGACCAGCGAGATCAGCGAGTCCGTCACCATTTCCCATCCCCGCTTGGCGTGCGAGGCGGGCTGGCCGTCCTCCACGGTCAGGCAGGTGTTCAGCAGCAGCACGCCCTGGTCGGCCCAGGGGCTCAGGTCATTGCCGGTGGGGATGGCGGTGCCGGGGTATTCCTGTGCGATCTCGTTGAAGATGTTGCGCAGGCTGGGTGGCCGCTTGCAGTCATCGGGCACCGAAAACGCCAGACCCTGCGCCTGGCCGGGGCCGTGGTAGGGATCCTGTCCCAGGATCACTACGCGAACATCCGACGGCGCCAGGCCCTGTAGCGCGCGCAGTGGCGTGGCGGGATACACGAGCGCACCCTCGGCAAGCCGCTTTTCGACGTGGGCGATGGCCTGCGCCAAGGCGTCGGCCACCGGGCGGGGGGCAAAAGCAGCCGCCCAGGCGGCGGGTAGCGCGGCGGTCTGGGCGGCCAGGGCGTTGGGGGTCAGGCGGTTATCGATCGGCATGGGCGCGATTTTGGCATAGCCGCGCGCGCCGCGTGCCTACTGCATGACCCATCCGTGGCTGACCAGGAACGACTGTCCGGTCAAGGCGGCGCTGGGGAAGGTGCACAGGAACAGCGCGGTCTGGGCCACGTCTTCGACCGTGGTGAAGACTCCGTCCACCGTGTTGCCCAGCATGACCTTCTTGACCACTTCTTCTTCGCTGATGCCCAGTTCTTTCGCCTGCTCGGGAATCTGCTTTTCGACCAGCGGCGTGCGCACGAAACCCGGGCAGATGACATGCGAACGCACGTTGTGCGCCGCGCCTTCCTTGGCCAGCACGCGGGCCAGGCCCAGCAGCGCGTGCTTGGCGGCGACGTAGGCGGACTTCAGCGGCGAGGCCTCGTGCGAGTGCACGGATCCCATGTAGATCACCACGCCGCCGCGATTGTCCTTGTACATGTGCTTGAGCGCCGCCTTGGTGGTCAGGAAGGCGCCGTCCACATGAATGGCCTGCATCTTTTTCCAGTCGGAAAAAGCGAAGTTCTCGATGGGATTGACGATCTGGATGCCGGCATTCGAGACCAGGATGTCGATGCTGCCATAGGCGGCGGCAACCTTGTCGATGCCTTGGTTCACGGCGTCTTCGCTGGTGACGTCCATCGCCACGCCCATCGCTTTGCCGCCCGCCTGCTCGATCTCGCGGGCGACGGCGTCGGCGCCGGCCTGGTTCAAATCGGCAATGGCGATGGTTGCGCCCGCGCGGGCCAGAGTCAGCGCGATTTCTTTGCCGATGCCGCTGGCGGCGCCTGTGATGACCGCCACTTTTCCATTCAACTGGGACATGCTGCTACCTCCGGACAAGGATTGCCGGCCCGGGATTACGCCATGAGGGCGCGACGGCCGGCGACAGACAGGCCCTGCCATGACCGGGGCGGCGTGCCGTCCGCTGCCGTGGCAAGGAGCATGTTCCGATGGTAGTCCTTCTGCTTGAGCGGCGGCTGAACGGCCCTGCCAGAGCGGGATCAGCCTTGTCGCACGGCGTCGGGCGCGGCCTGGGTCGTCGGGGCGGAGCTGCCGCGCAGCAGCAGAAATCCGATTACGGCGGAGGCCAGCGATCCGGCCAGCACGCCGATCTTGGTGGCGTCGACCGTCGCCGCGTCGGTGAAGGCCAGCGCGCCGATGAACAGGCTCATCGTGAAGCCGATACCGCACAGCAACGACACCCCGTACAACTGCGTGAAGGTGGAATGGCGCGGCAAGCTTGCCATGCCGCTCTTGATCGCCAGCCAGGCAAAGCCGAAGACGCCCAACTGCTTGCCCAGGAACAGACCCAGCGCCACGCCCAGCGGCACGGGTTGCGCCAGGCTGGCCAGGCCCATGCCGGCAAAGGACACGCCCGCGTTCGCAAAGCCGAAGATCGGCACGATCAGCAGCGCGACCGGCTTGTGCAAGGCGTGTTCCAGGTCGTGCAGGGGGGAATGGGCGTCGGGCTTGCCCTGGTTGCGCGGACGCAGCGGAATGGTCAGCGCCAGCGCCACCCCGGCCAACGTGGCATGCACGCCGGACTTCAGCACGAAGTACCACAGCACCGCGCCCACCAGCAGATAGGGCGTCAGGCGCAGCACGCCAGCGCGGTTCATGAGGAACAGGCAGGCCAGCAGCGCGCCCGCCATCGCCAGTGCGAAAACCTGCAACTCGGACGTGTAGAACAGCGCAATGATGACGATGGCGCCCAGATCGTCCAGGATGGCCAGCGCGGTCAGGAAGATCTTCAGCGAGGTCGGCACCCGGCTGCCGAGCAGCGCCAGGATGCCCAGCGCGAAAGCGATGTCGGTGGCGGCGGGAATGGCCCATCCGCGCAGGGTGTCGGGGGTGCCCATGTTGAGCAGCACGTAGATCAGGGCAGGCATCACCATGCCGCCCACTGCCGCCACGCCGGGCAGCACGATGCGCGAGACCCCGCGCAACTGGCCGTCCAGCACTTCGCGCTTGATTTCCAGGCCGACCAGCAGGAAGAACACGGCCATCAGGCCGTCGTTGATCCAGTGCAGCACGGTTTCCTTGAGTACGACGGGGCCGAGTTCGAAGCCCAGTTTTGCGCCCAATACGTCGAAGTAGGCGGGGGCGGCCGGGCTGTTGGCGACGATCAGCGCAACCAGCGCGGCGGCCATGAGCACATAGCCGCCCAGCGCTTCAGAGCGCAGGAACGCCTGAAGAAAAGAGGCAGGGCGGTGGGGCAGGGCCGGCTGGGTCACAGGGCGTCCTTTTTGCAATTTGAAGGGGTTTGCGCCGAGCGTGATGCGGGGCGAAAAAGATTCTGAATTTTACCTGAACAGGCAATGGGGCCCCGGCGGGCGCAGTCTGCGCGGCATGGGCAAAGTTGAGCAACTGTAGTGCAACGTCGGCCAATTGCCACCGAATCTCAGTAATTTTTAAAGAGTGATGGGGGGCTTCTCATAGGATTCTTCCCATATGGCGGGGCCGCACCGCAACGGGTTGGAAAGTCAGAATTTTCTCAGGCATCGGCGCGAGCTTCATAGATAGCATCAGCGGGCTGATTATTTGCTGATGCCTATGTTTCTTCACTCTATTTCCGTTCTGACCTATCAGCCGGCCACGCCGGGATCGGCCCCACGGCTGGTGGACATCGGCAGCGCGGTGCGCGCGCCTGCCGTGGGGGCGGCTCAGGGTCGGTATCAGGTATTGCGGCTTGCCCCTGGCCCTCGCGTATTGAGGTGGCAGCGCGAGGGCGCCCGCTTCGACCTGTCCGCTCAAGGCCGCGTCCAGGTCCGGTTCGGGCAATGGCTGGCGGCATCCGAATGCCCCGAAGATTGCCGCGCGCCCCGTGTGGTGGCGCTGGACCAGGACGAGGTGGCCTATCTGGAAGCCTATCTGCTGGCGCGCGGCCAGGCCTGGAACAGCCCCGATTCCGCCCCGGCCCGCCTGCCGCAATGACGCGTTCGCCACTGACGGCGGCAGCCGGCGCGGGGCCCCGACTGCGCATCCTGCACACCGAAGCCGCCACCTCGTTCGGCGGGCAGGAGTTCTGCATCTACAAGGAAATGGTCGCCATGCGCGACCGCGGCCACCATCTGGAACTGGTCTGCCAGCCGGGCGCTGAACTTGGCGACCGATCGAGCGAGGCCGGGTTTACGGTGCACCGCGTCCCCATGGACGGGCCCGGCAATTTCCTGCTTGGCGTGGCGTTCGTGCGCGGCTTGTTGCGGCGCGGACGCTTTGACGTCCTCAACACGCACAGCCGGCGCGACACCGTGCTGGCCGCGCTGGCTGCCCGTTTGGCCGGCACGCCGCTCATCGTGCGCACGCGGCATCTGGCCAAGCCCATCCATTCTTTGTACGCGTACACCTGGCTGGCGCATCGGGTCATCGCCGTCAGCCGGTATGTGCGCAAGCAGTTGCTGGACGGCGGCGCGGCGCCCGCAGCCGTGGCGACGATCCATTCGCCCGTCGTGTTGCCGCAAGCGGCGCCAGGCGTTTGCGTCCGGCGCGAACTGGGCCTGTCGCCCAGTGCGCGGGTCGTAGGCTGCGTGGCGGTCATGCGCGCTGAAAAAGGCCACGCCGATCTGATCGCCGCCTTTGAACGCATCGCTGCCCGCTTTCCCGACGCGCATCTGGTGCTGGTGGGCGACGGCATGCCGCTGATGGCGCAGTTGCAGGCGATGGTGGCGGCGCGAGGCCTGGGCGCGCGGGTCCACTTCACCGGCCGACGCCATGACATCGGCAACGTGCTGACGGCCTTCGACATCTTTGCGCTGGCCACGCACCGCGAGGCGCTAGGTACGGTGTTCGTCGAGGCGGCCGCGATGGGTTTGCCCGTGGTGGGCACGGACGTGGGCGGCGTGCCGGAGACGATGCAGGCGGGTGTGACTGGCTTGCTGGTGCCGCCGCGCGACCCCGTCGCGCTGGCGGCGGCGTTGGCGACCTTGTTGGCCGACCCGGATATGCGCCGACGCATGGGCCAGGCTGGCCGCGCGCTGATCCGCGAGCACGGTTTGTTCTGCGCTGACAACGCGGCCCGGCAGGTGGAGCATGCCTATGCGACATGGCTGGCGGAACGGGGTCACGCCATCTTCGCGGCTTGAGGCGAGGTATTAGGCGAAGGCATTAGGCGAAAGCACTGGGCGAAGGCATCAGGCGGGGGCATGACGCATGAGGTCGGGCAGCCCGCCCAGCCGCCCGATCCTCAGCGCATCCCTGCACCCGCCGCGCCGCTCAATGCATCAGCAGCGCGTTCATCGCTTCCACGACCCGATTGCGGTAACGCGGCAGCAGGGCGCGCGTGTGCGCCTGGCGTTCGGACCATTGCGCCGGCTCCGCGCCAGGGGCAATGCGGGGAGCCGCCCAGATCGGATCGGGAAAGTGGCGATCTCCGCGCCAGCGCGGAATCACATGCCAATGCAGGTGCGGCACCATGTTGCCCAACGACGCCAGGTTGATCTTGTCAGGCGTCAGCACCGCCTGCTGCGCCTCTTCCACGGCGTACACGGCGCGCATGAGCAGATCGCGTCCATGCGTGGACAGGCTGGTCATCTCTGCCAGATGCCCGTTCCAGATCACCCGCGTAAAGCCGGGATAGTCGGCGTCCTCGACCTCGATAACGCGCAGATGCGGCCCGCGCCACAACAATGTGCCGCCGTCCTCCTGGCACAAAGGGCAGTTCGGGTCGCGCGCGCTCATGCCAGCACCTTGCGGTATTGGATGAAGCCGGAGCGGTCCGCGATGCGGTCGTACAGCTGCATCGCGGTGGCGTTGGTTTCGTGGGTCAGCCAGTACACGCGCGCGGCGTTGGCGGCGGCGGCTTCGGCGTACACGTGTTCGATCAGCTTGCGGCCCGCGCCCGTGCCGCGCACGTCGGCATCCACGTACAGGTCTTGCAGATAACAGTAGTCGCCCGCCGTCCAGGTGGAGCGATGGAAGATCCAGTGCACCATGCCGATCGCGCGGCCGCCTTCATAGGCCAGGGCGGCGTGCATGGGTTCGGCGGGGTCCAGCAGGCGTTCCCAGGTGGCGCGCGTCACGGCATCGTCGATGCTGACGCGATAGAACGCCTGATAGCCCTTCCACAGCGGCAGCCACACGTCGAAGTCGGCGGGCCCGATTGGGCGGATTTCAGCGGTACTCATGGCGCGAGGCCTCCTTGCGGATTCAGGTTCAGAGTTGGTCTTCCATGGCCTGGACGATGTGTCTCAGCACTTGCACGCGAGCGTACCGCTTGTCGTTGGCCGACACCAGATGCCAGGGCGCGTGCGCGACGTCCGTGCGCGCCAGCATTTCGTTGGCCGCCGCCGAGTAGTCTTTCCACTTTTCCCGGTTGCGCCAGTCGTCCGGCGTGATCTTGAAATTCTTGAAGGGCGATTTCTCGCGTTCCTTGAAACGCTCCAACTGCACGTCCGGCGTGACCGCCAGCCAGAACTTCAGCACGATCGCGCCGCTGGCTGCCAGTTGTTCCTCGAAGTCGTTGATCTCGGCGTAGGCGCGGCGCCACTGCGCAGGGGCGATCAGCTTTTCCACGCGCTCGACCAGCACGCGGCCGTACCAGGACCGGTCAAAGATGGCGACGCGGCCGTGGCGGGGCAGGTGACGCCAGAAGCGCCACAGGTACGGGCGCGACAATTCATAGCTGTTGGGCGCGGAGACGGGCGTGATGTCGAACTGGCGGGCGTCCAGTGCATG
The DNA here is from genome assembly GCF_001571245.1 of Achromobacter piechaudii NBRC 102461. Taxonomy (GTDB): domain Bacteria; phylum Pseudomonadota; class Gammaproteobacteria; order Burkholderiales; family Burkholderiaceae_B; genus Achromobacter; species Achromobacter piechaudii. The sequence continues at coordinate 186,583 of NZ_BCTK01000014.1, forward strand.
CGTGATGCGGCGGATGGCGCCGCCCTTGCCGGCGGCATCCTGGCCTTCGAAAACCAGGATCAGCGAGCGATCCAGGAATTTTCGCGAGCGTGCCGCGCGCGCCAGGCGGCCTTGCAGCAGGCCCAGCTCGGACTCGTAGTCGTCCTTGTCGATCTTGGCGTTGTAGTCCAGCTGGCCCAGCTGGTCGACGATGCGCGTCGGGCTCGAATGCGCGTGAAACGATGCCGGGATGCGAGGCACACCACGCTGGCGCATCGCCGCCAGCACCGCTTCGGCCGTGCGCGTCGCGCGCATGTTTTCGTCGGCGCTGGGAATGACCACCCAGGGTGCGTGGCCGCTGTCCGTATGGTTCAGCACGATTTGCGCGCCGTTGCGGATGCGGTCAAAGCGCTTGGCGACTTTCAGGTCCACCGGGCTGACCTGCCACGACGTTTCGGGGCTGGCCAGCAGCCGCTGCGCGCGATCCGTCTGCGCCTTGGCCGACAGGTGGAACCACAGCTTCAAGACCTGCACGCCCTCGGCGGCCAGCATGGCTTCAAAGCGCAGGATGGCGGCCGAGTGCGCCGCGATGTATTCCTGGTTGGGTTTCTTGCTGGCGGCCTCGATGATCAGGGGCGCATACCAGGATCCGAACACGATGCCCGTGCTGCCCTTGGGCGGCAGGTCTTTCCAATAGCGCCAGAACGGCGGCCGTTCCAGCTCCTCGCCTTCGGCTGGCCCGTAGGCCAGGGTCTTGATGTGGCGCGGGTCCATCCATTCGTTCAACTGGTTGACCGTGGCGCCCTTGCCGGCGCCGTCGATGCCCGCGATCACGATCATCAAGGTCTTGTCCGCCTTTTCCAGACGGCCGTATTGCGCGTTGAGCAGGGCGACGCGCAGCCGGGCCTCCAGTGGTTTGAACTCGTCCTTGGACAGGCTGGGGTCGGCTTCGGCTTCTGCAAACATGGGGATCCGTCTGGTCGGCTATCGGTAGGTCCGCCGATCTTGCGGGATTCGCCCGTGCCGCGCAAGTGCGGCAAGCGCGCCCTACAGCCCGTTGACCGGAATCTTCAGATAGCGCACGCCGTTGTCTTCGGCGGGCGGAAAATGGCCCGCGCGGATATTGACCTGGATTGCGGGAAGGATCAGCGTCGGCATGGACAGGGTGGCGTCGCGCTGCGTGCGCATGGCGACGAACGCGTCTTCGCTGGTGCCCTCGCGCACGTGGATATTGGCCGCCCGCTGTTCGGCCACCGACGTCTGCCACTGTGCCTTGCGGCTGGCGGGCGGATAGTCGTGGCACATGAACAGGCGCGTGTTGCCGGGCAAGGCCAGCAGGCGCTGGATGGAGCGGTACAGCTCGTGGGCGTCGCCACCGGGAAAATCGCAGCGCGCGGTGCCCACGTCCGGCATGAACATCGTGTCGCCCACGAACGCGGCGTCGCCAATCAGATACGCCATGTCAGCCGGCGTGTGGCCCGGTACGTGGATCGCGGTGGCTTGCAATTGGCCGATCTGGAAGGTCTCGCCGTCGGCGAAGAGGTGGCCGAACTGCGAGCCGTCCAGCTGGAATTCGGGTTCCAGGTTGAAGACCTGCTTGAAGACGCCCTGCACGGTGCGGATGCTTTGCCCGATGGCGATGACGCCGCCAAGCTGGCGCTGAAGGTAGGGGGCGGCGGACAAATGATCGGCGTGCGCGTGGGTTTCCAGCAGCCATTGCGTTTGCAGCTTCTGTTCGCGCACGTAGTCCACGACCCGGTCGGCGCTGGTCGTGCTGCTGCGCCCCGACTTCGGGTCGTAATCCAGTACGGAATCGATGATGGCGCAGGCGCTGCCGTCGTGTACGACGTACGTGACGGTCGCTGTGACGGAGTCGAAAAACGCTTGGATTTGAGGATTCATGGCCGCCCGCAAAGACAATATATATTTTCTGATTATATTGTTTTATAGTTTATTCGTAAATATAATGTTCGAATCTTCTCTCGCTATCCCTATTCATGAACTCCCCCCTCACCGACTGCGAACTCGCCGCCTTGCGTGAATCCGCCGCCCAGGCCTGCACGCTGCTCAAGGCGCTGGCCAATGAAGACCGGCTGCTGCTGCTGTGCCAACTGGTGCAAAGCGAACGCAACGTGGGCGAACTGGAATCGCTGACCGGCATCCGGCAACCGACCCTCTCCCAGCAACTCGCTGTACTGCGCGATGAAGGGCTGGTGGCGACGCGCCGCGACGGCAAATACGTCTACTACCAGATGGCCAGCTTCGAAGTCAGCCAGGTCATGAAAACACTCTCCAGTTTGTACTGCGGCCGCACGATGGCGTCACTCACATGAACCTGGACTGGTCTTCCTTCACCCCCGCCACCGCCACGCTGGGCGGTGTGCTCATCGGGGCCGCGGCGCTGCTGATGATGGCGGGCGCCGGCCGCATCGCCGGTATCAGCGGCATCGTGGGCGGCTTGCTTCCGCCCCAGCGCGACGGCCTCTGGCGCGTGGCGTTTTTGCTGGGCCTGTTCGCGGCCCCCTGGCTGTACCGCCTGGGCGCGGCCTTGCCCCCCATCGTGGTTGAAGCCAGCACCCCGCGTCTGATCGTGGCGGGCCTATTGGTCGGCATCGGTACGCGCTATGCGTCCGGATGCACCAGCGGTCATGGCGTGTGCGGGCTGTCACGCGGATCCATGCGGTCGCTGGCCGCCACCGCGCTGTTCATGGCTGCCGGCTTCGCCATGGTCTACGCCACGCGCCACGGATTCGGAGGCTGACATGGTGATGTTGATCGCGTTCGCATCGGGCCTGGTGTTCGGATTGGGCTTGATCGTGTCCGGCATGGCCAACCCCGCCAAGGTGCTGGGCTTTCTGGATATCGCGGGCAGTTGGGACCCGTCCCTGGCCTTCGTGATGGGCGGCGCGGTGGTGGTCACCGCGTTGGGATTCGCCCTGTTGCGCCGTCGTCGCGTCAGCCTGTCCGGCGAGCCGCTGCATTGGCCCACGGCTACCCGTGTCGATCCGCGCCTGGCATTGGGCAGCCTGGCGTTTGGCGCCGGCTGGGGGCTGGCGGGATTCTGTCCGGGCCCCGCGCTGGTGGCCGCTGCGGCCGGCGTACCGCAGGCGCTGATCTTCGTCGCCGCGATGATCGCCGGCATGGCGATCTACTCGGCAATCGAAGCGTATCGACGCCGCTAGGACGGCGTCGAAATTCCGACGCGTCCCAGTGTGGTGGCGAGCAGGCCGCCGCCTGACGCCGGCTCGAAGCCTTACTCGTAAGTGCGCACGTCGTCGATGACCTTGCCATCGTTGGGCAGACCATCCGCGTCCACCCATTCGACATCGGCGCGCAGCTTGGTCACGTCGCGCACGGAATCCGCGATGCGCTTGGACAGGTCCTCGCCGCGCACGCGCGATTCCACCTTCAACACCATGCGGTCCGACCCGGTGCTGCCGCTGATGACCAGCCGTGCCCGCAGGATCTCGGGATGGCGTCTTGCCACGTCCGCCACCTGCGACGGATGCACGAACATGCCGCGCACTTTGGTCGTCTGGTCAGCGCGGCCCATCCAACCCTTGATGCGCGTGTTGGTGCGCCCGCAGGGCGAGATGCCGGGCATGACGGCCGATAGGTCACCGGTGCCGAAGCGCACCAGCGGGTAATCCGGATTCAAGGTGGTGACGACGACTTCGCCGACTTCGCCATCGGGCACCGGCTCGCCCGTGCCCGGCCGCACGATCTCGACGATGATGTCTTCGCCCAGCACCAGCCCTTGGCGAGCCGGCGTTTCAAACGCAATCATGCCCAGGTCGGCGCTGCCGTAGGCTTGATAGCCTTCGATGCCGCGCGCCGCCAGCCAGTCGCGCAACGAGGGCGGAAACGCTTCGCCTGACACCAGCGCGCGTCGCAACGAGTCCAGCTTCACGCCCAGCTCGTCCGACTTTTCCAGGATGATCTTCAGGAAGCTCGGCGTGCCCGTGTAGCCGCTGGGCGCCAGATCCAGGATGGCGCGCACCTGTTGTTCGGTCTGCCCGGTGCCGCCCGGAAACACGGTGCAGCCCACGGCGTGGGCCGCCGTTTCCATCATGGAGCCGGCCGGCGTGAAGTGATAGGAAAAGCAGTTGTAGGCCAGCTCGCCCGCGCGAAAGCCTGCCGCGTACAGCGCCCGGGCGAAGCGCCAATAGTCGGCGCGCGCGCTCTCCGGTTCGTAGATGGGGCCGGGCGATGCGAAGACGCGCATCGCTTCGCCCCAGCCGATGGCCGAGAAGCCGCCAAACGCCTTGCCCGGGCTGGCGGGCGCGGCGGCGTCGTCGCGGCTGTGCTGCTGGCGTTCCAGCAATTCATGCTTGCGCAATACCGGCAGGCGCGCCAGGGCCGCGCGCGACGTGACGGTAGCGGGGTCAACGCCGCGCAGTTGCTCGGCAATCGCCGGCGCGCGCGCCATCGCACGCGCGATCGCGGCGGGCAAGGCGGCCATCAGCTCGCGCTCGCGTTGCTCGGGCGCGCGGGTTTCCAGGACATCGAAAAACTCGGACATGGGATCGCACCCTCTCTTCAGGCCAGCCAGCGTTTGCGGCGGCGATAGAACTTGTTGTCTCGAAAGCTCTTGCGTTCTCCGCTGGAAATGCCCAGGTAGAACTCTTTCACGTCCTCGTTCTGGGCCAAGTCCAGCGCGGCCCCGTCCATCATCACGCGCCCGTTTTCCAGGATGTAGCCGTAGTCGGCGTAACGCAGCGCAATGTTGGTGTTCTGTTCCGCCAGCAGGAAGCTCACGCCCTCGCGCTGGTTCAGGTCGCGCACGATTTCGAAGATCTCTTCCACGATCTGCGGCGCGAGCCCCATCGAGGGTTCGTCCAGCAGGATCATGTTGGGATTGGCCATCAGCGCGCGGCCGATCGCCGTCATCTGCTGCTCGCCGCCCGACGTGTAGCCGGACTGGCTGGTACGGCGTTGCTTCAAGCGCGGAAAGTATTGATAGACACGTTCCAGCGCGGCCGCCGTATCGGCCCGGCTCATGTTGCGCGTGTACGCGCCCGTCAGCAGGTTTTCTTCGATGGTCAGGTGCGCGAAGCAATGCCGCCCCTCCATCACCTGCACGACGCCGCGCTTGACCAATTCGGCCGGCGACAGCCGCTCGATGCGCTGGCCACGGTACTGGATGTGCCCCTTGGTGACGTCGCCGCGTTCGCCCTTGAGCAGGTTCGAGATGGCGCGCAGCGTCGTGGTCTTGCCTGCGCCGTTGGCGCCCAGCAAGGCCACGATCTTGCCCTCCGGCACTTGCAGGGACACGCCCTTGAGCACCAGGATCACGTGGTTGTAGATCACCTCGATGCCGTTCACGTCCAGCAGCACGTTGGGCGCGGCGGCGGGCGAGGCAGCGGTGTTTGCAACCGGGGTTGCAGCGGGAGTTGCAGCGGTCATGACGATTCCTGCGGCGTGGTGGCGGCCGGCGCCCGCAAGGACGCCGGCCGCCGGTTCACATCAGTTCTCGCAAGTGCGGGGCGTGATGTTCTTTTCCTTGGCGTACTTGGCCGCGGCGTCCTTGACCATCGGGTCCAGAATGGCCTTGTCCGCCTGGTACCAGTCGGACACCACCTTGAACTTGGCGCCGTCCCACTGCACGATGCGGGCCCAGTCATCGCCCTTGTGATTGCTGCACGAGGTCTTGACGGGACGCATGATCTGGCCAAAGCCCAGCTTGTCGAGCTTTTCCTGCGTCAGGTTCAGGTTCTCGAAACCCCAGCGCACCTGCTCGGGCGTCAGTGCCTTGCCCTTGCCGTACTTCTCCTGCGCCGTGCGGATCGCTTCCACCTGGAGCATCGAGATCATCATGCCGCGCGTGTGGGCGATGGTGCCCAGCGTGGTCTTGCCGGTCTTGTCCGCGCCCTGGCCTTTGTCGTAGACGAACTTTTTCAGGTCGTCATAGACCTTGTCGTGCTCGGCGCCGCTGTTGTGCACGGTGATGGCGTTGTAGCCCTTGGCGACATCGCCCAGGTCTTTCACGTCGCCTTCCGAGCCGGCCCACCAGATGGCGTACATCTTGTCGCGCGGATAGCCGCTGGCCTGCGCTTCGCGGATGGCGGTGGGCGTCATGATGCCCGCGCTCCACAGCAGCACATAGTTCGGGCGTGCCTGGCGGATCTGCAACCAGGTGGACTTCTGCTCGACGCCGGGCGCGGTCACGGGATACAGCACCAGCTCGAAGCCTTCCTTGGCGGCGCGCTTTTGCAGCAGCGGGATCGGCTCCTTGCCATACGGCGAGTCGTGATAGACCAGCGCGATTTTCTTGCCCTTGAGCTTGTCCATCCCGCCTTCTTTCTTGGCGATGTCCTGGATCATCACGTCGGCGGCGGTCCAGTACGTGCCCAAGAGCGGGAAGTTCCATTCGAACACGCTGCCGTCCACCGACTGCGACAGGCCGTAGCCCATCGTTTCGACCGGCACCTTGTCGACCATGGCCTTGTCGCTGACGGCGAACGTGATGCCGGTGGACTGGGTATCGAAGCCCGATGCGCCCGTGCCCTTGCCCTTCAGGCGCTCGTAGCATTCCACGCCGCGATCGGTGGCGTAGGCGGTTTCGCATTCTTCGTAGGTGATCTTGACGCCGTTGACGCCGCCATCGCGTTCATTGACCAGCTTCAGGTAGTCCAGCTTGCCATCGGCCCAGGGAATGCCCAGCGGCGCGAACGACCCGGTGCGATACACCAGCAACGGAACGAACTGCTCTTCGGCCGCCATTGCCGGCGTGGCCACGGCGCCGACGGCGCCGGCTGCGGCCACCAGGGCTGCCGCCAACTTCAGGTTAAGACGCTTCATCTCCATTTACCTCCTGCGTGGTGTTTGGGGTCAGTAACCCTGGGACACCGGGATTGGCCCGGTCTTGAGCCGGGTATTCAGGATGCCGGTCGTGGCGCTTGTGCCGCCACGGCCGGTAACGATCAAAACGGTCGTGCGTTGCGATTCCAATTCGTTCCGCTTGCGCGGTCCTCTTGCGTCGCCGCGATCCGTCTCAGCGGGGCCGCGGCGGATCCGGCTTTGCCGGTCCCCAGCGGCGCCCCTTGAGGGGAACGCGCCTTCGGCGCTTCGGGGTGGGCCCTCTCTTAATGCGGGAAGGGCCAGATGCGCAGCTTCTCCTTGCCGATGCTCCACAGACGCGCCAGGCCATGCGGTTCGGCGATCAGGAAGAACACGATCAGCGCGCCGAACACCATGTGTTCGATGTGCGCGGCGGTGTCCACCGACAGCGGGATGCCCAACGCATGCGGGATGTTCGACAGCGCCACCGGCACCAGCACGATGAAGGCCGCGCCAAAGAAGCTGCCAATGATCGACCCCAGCCCGCCGATGATGACCATGAACAGCAACTGGAACGAGCGCGTCAGATCGAACGCGAGCGGTTCCCAGGAACCCAGGTGGATGTAGCCCCACAGCGCGCCGGCCACGCCCACGATGAACGAGCTGACCGCGAACGCCGTCAGCTTGGCGTACATCGGGCGGATGCCGATGACCGAAGCCGCCACGTCCATGTCGCGGATCGCCATCCATTGCCGGCCGATCGCGCCGCGCACCAGGTTCTTGGCCAGCAGGCTGAAGATCACCACCAGGATCAGCACGAACAGGTACTTTTCCATGGCCGATTGCACCGGCAGCCCGAACGCCGTCAGCGGCGGCACCGACACGTTGCCCGACGACGAGTAGTTGGTGAAGAAGGGGATGCGCAGGAACGCCCAGTCCACAAAGAACTGCGCCGCCAGCGTGGCCACTGCCAGGTACAGGCCCCGGATGCGCAGGCTGGGTATGCCGAAGATCACGCCCACCAAGGTGGCGAAGCAGCCGCCCAGCAGAATCTGGATGACGAGCGGCATGCCCGGAAAGCGCACGCCGAAGTTCCAGGCCGCATACGCGCCCACCGCCATGAAGGCCCCGGTGCCCAGCGAGATCTGGCCGCAATAGCCCACCAGGATGTTCAGGCCTACGGCCGCCAGCGACAGGATCAGGAACGGGATCAGGATGGCGCGCAGCAGGTAGTCGGAAGACAGCGCCGGCACGGCGATGAACGCCACCGCCAGCAGCAGCCAGATGAAGATGCGGTCCTGGCGGATCGGGAAGATCTGCTGGTCGGCCCGGTACGTGGTCTTGAACTGGCCGTTTTCGCGATAGAACATGTTTTTATCCTAGAGGCCTGGTGGTTTACACGCGGTCGATGATCTTCTCGCCGAACAGCCCTTGCGGACGGAACAGCAGGAACACCAGCGCCAGCACATAGGCGAACCAGATTTCGATACCGCCGCCCACGAGCGACCCCAGGTACACCTCGGACAGCTTTTCCCCCACACCGATGATCAGGCCACCCAGGATGGCACCCGGCACCGAGGTCAGGCCGCCCAGGATCACCACCGGCAGCGCGCGCAGCGCGGCGGTGGACAGCGTGAATTGCACGCCGAACTTCGACCCCCAGATGATGCCGGCCACCAGCGCGACCAGGCCCGCCACGCACCACACGATCACCCAGATGCGGTTCAGCGGAATGCCGATGGACTGCGCGGCCTGGTGGTCGTCGGCCACCGCGCGCAGGGCACGGCCAGTGGATGTGTATTGGAAGAACAGCGCCAGCGCGGCGACCAGCAAGGCCGCGATGACAGCCGCAGTCAGGTCTTCAAGGTTTATCAGCAACCCGCCTTCGAAAACCGATTCCAGGATCATCATCGGATCCTTCGGCATGCCCACGTTGATGGAGTACACCGAACTGCCGAACGTGATCTGCCCCAGGCCGTCCAGGAAATAGCTGATGCCCAGCGTCGCCATCAAGAGCGTGGTGGCTTCCTGGTTGACCAGGTGGCGCAGCACGAAGCGTTCGATCGCCACGGCCAGCAGGAACATCACCATGGCGCTGACGATGAAGGCCAGCACGTTGGCCAGGATCATGTTGTCAAAGCCCAGCCAGCGCGGTATCCACTCGGAAAAGCGCGCCATCGACAAGGCGGCCACCAGCACCATCGCGCCCTGCGCGAAGTTGAAGACGCCGGACGCCTTGAAGATCAGGACGAAGCCCAGGCCGATCAGCGCATACATCATGCCGCTCATCAGGCCGCCGAATAAGGTCTCTAGAAAAAATCCCATGTCTGTCCGCCTCAGTGCGACACGCCAAGATAGGCGCGGATGACGTCTTCATTCGCGCGGACTTCGTCCGGGCGGCCATCGCCGATCTTCTTGCCGTAGTCCAGCACCACGACGCGGTCGGAAATATCCATGACCACGCCCATGTCGTGCTCGATCAGCACGATGGTGGTGCCGAATTCATCGTTCACATCCAGGATGAAGCGGCTCATGTCCTGCTTTTCCTCGATGTTCATACCGGCCATGGGTTCGTCCAGCAGCAACAGGCGCGGCTCCATCGCCAGCGCGCGGCCCAGGTCCACGCGCTTTTGCAGGCCATAAGGCAGGCGGCCCACGGGCGTCTTGCGGTATGCCTGGATTTCCAGGAAGTCGACGATGTTCTCGACGAATTCGCGGTGCTGGGTTTCTTCGCGCTCGGCCGGCCCCAGGCGAAACGCCTGCGACAGCAGCCCGCATTTCATGCGCAGGTTGCGGCCGGTCATGATGTTGTCCAGCACGCTCATGCCCTTGAACAGCGCCAGGTTCTGGAACGTGCGCGCGATGCCCATTTCGGCCGCGCGGCGCGGGTTCATCTTCGAGAAGCGTTGGCCGCGAAATTCAATGCCGCCTTGCTGCGGCGTATAGACGCCGTTGATGACGTTCAGCATCGAGCTCTTGCCCGCGCCGTTGGGGCCGATGATGGCGCGAATCTCATGCTCGCGCACATTGAAGGAGATGTCCGTCAGCGCCTTCACGCCGCCAAAGGACAGGGAGATGTTCTGCATGTCCAGCATGACGTCGCCAATACGCTGGTCGCGGTCGTTGTTGCTCATGATCTCTACGCGGCTCGGGCTGTGATGGCGGGAAACGTCTTGACGGGCCAGATCTTCAGGTCGGCTGAAATCTTGCCGGTGCGTCCGTCTTCGAACTTCACTTCGGTCTCGATGAATTGCGACTGCTTGCCGCCGAACAGCGCATCGATCAGCACGCCGTATTTCTGCGCGATGAATGCGCGGCGCACCTTGCGCGTGCGGGTCAGTTCGTCGTCGTCCGGGTCCAGTTCCTTGTGCAGGATCAGGAATCGGCTGACCTGGGACGCGCACAGCTTGGGATCGGTGGCCAGGTCGGCATTGACCTGCTCGACGCATTCGGCGATCAGTTGGTAGACCTCTTCCTTGGCGGCAAGATCGGTGTAGCCCGCGTAGGGCAGTCCGCGCCGCTCGGCCCAGTTGCCTACGGCTTCCAGGTCGATGTTGATGAAGGCGCAGACATCATCGCGATTGGCGCCGAAGGCCACGGCCTCCTTGATGTGCTGGAAGAACTTGAGCTTGTTCTCGATGTACTTGGGCGCGAACAGGCTGCCGTTGGCAAGCTTGCCCACGTCCTTGGCGCGGTCGATGATCTTCAACTGGCCATCGGTGTCCAGATAGCCTGCGTCGCCGGTGTGGAACCAGCCGTCGGCGCTGCGTGCCTCCTGCGTGGCATCCGGGTTGCGGTAGTACTCCTTGAACAGGCCGGGGCTCTTGACCAGGATTTCGCCGTTGTCGGCCACGCGGATTTCTACGCCGGCCACGGGCGGGCCCACCGTGTCATCGCGCACCTGGCCGTCGGGCTGCACGCAGACGAACACGGACGTTTCCGTCGAGCCGTACAACTGCTTGAGGTTGATGCCGATGGACCGGTAGAACACGAACAGGTCCGGTCCGATGGCTTCGCCCGCCGTATAGGCCACGCGCACGCGGCTCATGCCCAGCGCGTTGCGCAAGGGGCCGTAGATCAGTGCGTTGCCCAGCGCGTAGCGCAGCCGGTCCCAGGCGTTGACGGATTCGCCATCCAGGATGCGGGTGCCCACGCGGCGCGCCAGCTTCATGCATGCGCCAAACAGCTTGCGCTTGATGTAACCCGCGTCTTCCATGCGGATCATCACATGCGTCAACAGGCCTTCCAGCACGCGCGGCGGCGCAAAGTAATAGGTGGGGCCGATGTCGCGCATGTCGATCGATACCGTGTCGGGCGACTCGGGATGATTCACCGTGAAGCCCGTCACCAGAAGCTGCGTATACGAGAACATGTTCTGCCCGATCCAGGCGGGCGGCAGATAGGCCAGCACGTCTTCCTTGTCGGTCAGCTTTTCCATGTCGGACACGGCGCGCGCGCGGTCGATCAGCGCGTGATGGGTCAGTACGACGCCCTTGGGCTTGCCGGTGGTGCCCGACGTATAGAACATGGCGGCCGGGTCGTGCGGCTGCACGGCAGCGATGGCGCGATCCAGAAAATCGGGATGCTGCGCCGCGTATTCCTGGCCCAGTGCTTCCAGCTTTTCGTAGGACTGCAGCATCGGGTCGGTGTAATGGCGCAGGCCGCGCGGGTCATCGAACACTACATGCTTGAGCGCGGGGCATTGCTCGCGCACTTCCAGCATCTTGTCGACCTGCTCCTGGTCTTCCACCACCGCCACGCTGATCTCGGCGTCTTGCAGCACATAGACCATTTCCTGCGCGACCGCATCCTGATAGAGCGGCACGGGAATGGCGCCCAGCGACTGCGTGGCCATCATCGCCATGTACAGGCGCGGCCGGTTCTCGCCGATGACCGCCACGTGCATGCCGGGCCGGATGCCCAGCGCCGCCAGGCCATTGGCCACATGGCGTACATGCGTGGCCACGTCGGACCACGTCAGGGTTTGCCAGATCCCCAGATCTTTCTCTCGGATCGCGGGCCGCGACCCACGAACATTGGCATGCGCGAACAGCAGCGCTGGAAAGGTGTCCAGCGCCGCCGGCACCTGTGCGGATGCGGGCGATGAATGTGCCACGTTGTCTCCTCCGGTTTGGGCACACCGCGCCAGGGGGCCGCGGGAGCGGCAGTGGCGATGAGGGGCTTGACCAGTTGGTTTTAGATTTACGGCAGGACTTAAGGTATAAGGTTGGCTTGCTACCAACTGTCACCATCGCGACATTCAAGGAATTTTCAGGGTATTCCCGATGCAGCTATCCGACTCCCTTCAACTTGCCGCGGCGTGGTTTCGCGTGCTCAACGCCGAGCAGCAAACTCGCGTCGAGCGGGACCTCTCTGTGCAGCAGGTCGTTGCCGGATCGATCATAGAGCGCAAAGGGGAACTCGCACAGGCTTGGATTGGCGTCCTGGCCGGGCTGGTCAAAGTGTCGGTCGGTAATGCCGAAGGCAAGGTCGCCTCGCTGACGGGCGTGCCCGCTGGTGGCTGGATCGGCGAGGGTTCGCTGCTCAAACGCGAAGTCCGCAAATATGACATCGTCGCGCTGCGCGATTCCGTCGTTGCGCGGCTGCCGGCGCCCACGTTCGATTGGCTGCTGGACACCAGCATTCCGTTCAACCGCTACCTGTTGCATCAACTGAACGAGCGCGTCGCGCAGTTCATCGGCAAGGCCGAATACGATCGCTTGCTGGATCCCGATGCGCGCGTGGCCCGCTGCCTGGCTGAACTGTTCAACCCTTTGCTGTACCCCGGCATGGGGATGCGGCTGACGATTACACAGGAAGAAGTCGGCTATCTGGCCCGGGTGTCGCGTCAGCGCGCCAACCAGGCGCTGCGCAAGCTGGAAGAAGCGGGGTTGCTGAATGTGGAGTACGGCGCCGTGCGCGTGCTGGATCTGGACGGCCTGAAACAATACGGGTCGGACCGCAGCACGGTGGAAGGCGAGCACGCGGCCTGAGCGCACGCCGCGCGCTTTGAAAAAAAATCCTTGACGTTAAATAGTGCGCTATTTAATATTGCGCAATGAAATCCAAGGCCAGAGTTCTTCCCAAAGCCAAAAGCGCGTTCAACCCGCTGCTGCTGGACAGCCAACTGTGTTTCGCCCTGTACTCGACCTCGCTGGCGATGAACAAGGTGTACCGCAAGCTGCTGCGCGGGCTGGACCTGACCTATCCGCAGTATCTGGTGATGCTGGTGCTGTGGGAAGGCGAGGACATCACGGTGACGGATATCGGCGCCCGGCTGTTCCTGGATTCGGCCACGCTGACGCCACTGCTCAAGCGGCTGGAAGCCGCCGGTCTGGTGACCCGCAAGCGCGCGGTGGACGACGAACGCCAGGTGATCGTCGGCCTGACCCGGCAAGGCCGCGACTTGCGCGAACAGGCCGAGGCCGTGCCGCACGCGGTGGCCGCTGCCGCGCAGTGCACGCTGGACGAGGCGCAGGGCATGATGAAAGCGCTGCACGCGCTGCGGGAAAAGCTGGTCGACAGTATTTGAAGGATGGGTGATGCCTGTCATCATCCGGTCTAATAAATAGCGCACGATATAGTCGTGCACTAGATAAGTGGTAAGCAGTCAGGCAGGTTTGCACGTCATCAGTAAGCGCCGGCGCGGGAAGGCCCGCCCGGCCAGGCAGTTCAACTTTTCATCCTACAAAGGAAACGCATCATGTCTATCGAAAAAGTTATCTATCGCGCCAATGCCACCGCTACCGGCGGCCGTGAAGGCCGTGGCGTCAGCGATGACGGCAACCTGGACGTCAAGCTGACCACGCCGCGCGAACTGGGCGGCGCGGGCGCAGCCGGCACCAACCCCGAACAACTGTTCGCCGTGGGCTATTCGGCCTGCTTCCTGGGCGCGATGAAGTTCGTCGGCGGCCGCGACAAGATCGCCATTCCGGCCGACGTGTCGGTGAACGGCATCGTGGGCATCGGCGCGATCCCGACCGGCTTCGGTATCGAAGTCGAGCTGAAGATCTCGTTGCCGGGCATGGACCGCGAGCAAGCCGAAAAGCTGGTCGCCGCAGCGCACATCGTCTGCCCGTACTCGAATGCCACGCGTGGCAACATCGACGTCACGCTGACGATCGTCTAAGAAACGACTCGGGCGCAGGGCGTGTCGCCCGCGCCCGGCTCGCACGCGACGGCTCCGCAGTCGATGCGGACCGTCGCGTTTTGCCGTCTTAGTGGCCGCCGCCCAGGTAGGCCGCCACCACGGCGGGGTCATCCCTGAGCTTGTCGGCGCTGCCGTGCACAGAGATCCTGCCGTTTTCAAGCACGTAGCCGTAGTCGGCCACCTGCAAGGCGGCAGCGGCGAATTGCTCCACCAGCAGCATCGTCACGCCTTCGTCCTTCAAGCGCGCGATGATGCGGAACACCTCTTCCACCAGGATCGGCGCCAGCCCCATCGAGGGTTCGTCCAGCAACACCAGTTCCGGGTTCAGCATCACGGCGCGTGCCATCGCCAGCATCTGCTGCTCACCGCCCGACAGCGTGCCGGCCAGTTGATCGCGCCGTTCCTTCAAGCGCGGGAACAGGTCCATGGCGCGGCCCAGGTCGGCCTGCACGTCGCCCTTGGGGCGGCTGCCCGTCAGGCGCGGAAACGCGCCCAGCAACAGGTTGTCGGTGACCGACAGCGTGGGAAACACGCGCCGGCCTTCCGGGGAATGCGCCAGCCCCAGCCGCGCGATTCGGTGCGATTCCAGGCCGTCGATGCGCTTGCCGCCCAGCGTGACCTCGCCCGCCGTGGGGCGGATCATGCCCGACAGCGCGCGCATCGTCGTGGTCTTGCCCGCGCCGTTGGAACCGATCAGCGTCACGACCTTCGCCTTGGGCACCTCCATGCTGATGCCGTGCAGCACCTTGACCTTGCCGTAACCCGCTTCCAGATTCTTGATCGATAGCATCTTGTTGTCCTCTTGGCGTCAGGCGGGCGCGCCGCCCAGATACGCCTCGATAACCTTGGCGTTGCTTTGTACTTCGTTGGGCAGGCCCTCTGCGATCTTCTGGCCGAAGTCCAGCACCGAGACCGTATCGCACACCCCCATCACCACGTCCATGTGGTGCTCGATGAGGATGAGCGTGATGCCGTGGTCGCGCACCTTGCGGATGATCGCCAGCAGTTCGACGATGTCGGGCGCGGTCAGCCCGGCGGCGGGTTCGTCCAGCAGCAGCAGTTGCGGGTCCAGCGCCAGCGCGCGCGCGATTTCCAACAGGCGTTGCTTGCCATAGGGCAGGTTGCGGGCCTCTTCGTTGGCCAGCGATTCCAGGCCCACGAATTCCAGCAGCGCCATGGCGCGGGCGCGGGCGCCTTGCTCTTCGCTCTTCCATTTGGACGTGCGCAGCGCAATGCTGGCCAGCCCCGTGGTGAAGGTGTGGTGCAGGCCGACCAGCACGTTCTCCAGCGCTGTCATCTCGCCAAACAGTTGCACGTTCTGGAACGTGCGCGCGATGCCGGCGGCGGCGATGTCGGCAGGCGGCAGCCCCACCAGCGACTTGCCCGAGAATTCGACCGCGCCGGCCGTGGGCACGTAAATGCCGGTCAGCACGTTCATCATGGTGCTCTTGCCCGAACCGTTCGGGCCGATCAGGCCATGGATGGTGCCGCGCTTGACGGTCAGGTCGACTTCATTCAACGCCTTCAGACCGCCGAATTGCATCAGCACGTTCTTGGCGTTCAATAGCGTTTCGCCCTTGCCCGCGACGGCGTCCGGCACGGCCTCCTGTTCCTTGACCAGGTCCGTCTTGACCGACAGCGCCGCGCGGCGGTTCGAGAAGAACAGGTTGCGCACGAAGCCCACGATGCCGTCGGGCAGGTAGTACACGACGAACAGGATCATGGCGCCGAAGATGGTCAGGCGCCAGTCGGTCACGGCCTCCAGCCAGTACGAAAAGACAGCCAGCACGATGGTGCCCACCACCGGCACGACGACGCGGCGCGGTTCGGCGCGGCCCTTGGACACGGCGACGATACTGCCCACCGTGACCAGCACAGCCACGGCCAGCGCGATCAGGCGGAAGGTGCTGATGTCATCGAGCATCTTGGGCAGCAGCACGATGATGGACGCGCCCAGCAGTGCGCCTGTGCGGCTCTTGCGGCCGCCCATGATGATGGCCAGCAGGAACAGGATGGTCAGTTCGAAGTTGTAGGTGTTGGGCGAGATGTACTGTTCCGAATACGAGTAGAGCGCACCCGCCAGGCCCGCGAAGCCGGCGCTGATCACGAAGGCGAACACCTTGTGCCGGTAGACCGACACGCCCATGCAGTCGGACGCGATGGGGCTGTCGCGCAGTGCCTCGAACGAGCGGCCCAGGTGCGACTTCAGGATGCGGTGCACGACGATCAGCGAAATCACCAGCAGCGCGCCGACCAGCCAGAAGTACTCGCTTTTGGTCAGGATGTGGCCACCGATGGAAGGCTTGGGAATCTTGATGCCCAGCGGGCCTTCGGTCATGAAGGTCATTTCGTTGATCAGGATCTGGATGATGGTGCCGAACGCCAGGGTCACCATTGCCAGATAAGGCCCCGTCACCCGCAACGCCGGCAGCGCCAGCACCGCACCGAAGGCGGCGGCGATGAGGATGGCGGCTGGCAGGATCACCCAGATGGGCATCTGCAAATGGAAGAACAGCACGCCGGCCACATACGAGCCGATGCCGAACAGGCCGGCGTGGCCCAGCGACACCTGGCCGGTGTAGCCGACGACGATATCGAGCCCGAAGAGCAGGATCGAATAGATCATGATCGTTTCGATCAGGTGCAGGTAATACGTGTTGGTCACGCCCAGGGGCACGGCGGCCAGGCAGGCGATGGCCACGACGGATAGGAGGAGGTGCAAGGGTTTCATCGCTTACACCTTCTTGATCGCGGTCTTGCCGAACAGGCCGGCGGGCTTGAAGGTCAGTACGAGCAGCAGCAACACCAATCCCGGCACGTCCTTGTACCCCGTCGATAGATAGAATCCGGTGGTCGTTTCGGCGATCCCCAGGATCAGGCCGCCCACCACGACGCCCATCCCGCTGGACAGGCCGCCGATGATCGCCACGGCGAATGCTTTCAAGCCCAGCACCGCGCCCATGGTCGCGCCGGTGAGCGTCAGCGGCGCCACCAGCACCCCCGCGAAGGCGGCGGTCAGCGAGGACAGCGCATACGAAAACGTGATCACCATGCCGGTGTTGATGCCCATCAGGCCGGCCGCGTCGCGGTCGTTGGACGTGGCGACGAAGGCTTTGCCGTAGATGGATTTGCGGTTGAAGATTTCCACCAGGATCATCATGCCCAGCGCGCCGAACACAACCAGCAGCTCCATCGGCAGGACGTTGGCGCCCAGCACCTGGATGGGCGCTTCGGGTAGCGGCGAGGGAAAGCGCAGGTCGTCCCGGCCCCAGATGTTCTCCGCCACGTTCTTGAAGATGATGCCCAGCGCGATGGTGGCCATGATCCAGCCGAATTCCGATCGCGTCTTGATGGCCGGGCGCACCCCGACCCGCTCGACCAGCGCACCCTGCGCGAAGCCGAATATGCAGACGATGGGGATCATCACCCAGTAGTTCACGCCCAGGCCGACGAGCGTCAGCCCGACCAGCGCGCCCAGCATCAGGGCTTCACCCTGGCCGAAGTTCAGCGTGCCGGACGTGGCGAAGGTGAGCTGGTATCCGAACGCGATCACGGCATAGATCATGCCTAGCGCGATACCGCTGTAGATAAGCTGTAGAAGAATCATGGTGTGTGTCTTGAGGCGCTGTGTTCCGTCCCAACCCCCTTGGGCAGAACGCTGATTTCAGGCGGCTGCATGCCCCGCGTCCGATGGTCGGGACGCGGGCGGCGGCGGCCGGGAAGCCGCCGCCTTCCTGCTGTTGCGAGGCTTAGTTGGCCTTGACGACGCGGCCGCCCTTGACCTCGCCGATGACCACTTCCTTGGCCGTGATGGCGTCGTGGTTGTCGTGGGTGAACGGCTTGTTGTAGGTCATCACCACGCCTTCCACCGGCGTTTGCAGGTTTTCCAGCGCCTCGCGCACCTTCGGGCCGTCGGTGGAGTTGGCCTGCTTGATGGCGGCGGCCAGGAGGAAGACCGAGTCATAGCCCTGCGCGGCCGACACCGGAGAATCGATGCGGTTGTTCTTGGGCTTGAACTTGGACAGGTAGGCGTCGATGAACGCCTTGCGCTTGGGCGTGTCCGGGTCCTGGATGAAGGTCTGCGGCATGCG
Source organism: Achromobacter piechaudii NBRC 102461 (assembly GCF_001571245.1). Classification (GTDB taxonomy): domain Bacteria; phylum Pseudomonadota; class Gammaproteobacteria; order Burkholderiales; family Burkholderiaceae_B; genus Achromobacter; species Achromobacter piechaudii. Next base: position 204,583 of record NZ_BCTK01000014.1, read on the forward strand.
CGCGCCTTCGCCGTTGGCGCCGGAGTTGTCGATGTAGTTGGCCATCGACAAGGTCCAGCTGCCGATGATCGGCACCTTCCAGCCCAGCTTGGTCATGCCGTTGGCGATCTGCGCCAGTTCGGGGCCGATGCCGTAGGTCAGCACGGCTTCGGCGCCGGCGGCCTTGGCTTTCAACAGCTGGGCCGTCATGTCGACGTCCTTGATGTTGAACTTCTCGACGGCCACGGCTTTGATGCCCTTGGCGTCCAGCGCCTTTTCCAGATCTTCGCGGCCAAGCTGGCCGTAGTTGGTGGAGTCGGCCAGGATGGCGACCTTCTTGAAGCCACGGCGGGTGATCGCTTCTTCAACGATCATCGGGGCCTGGATGCTGTCATTGGCCGCGTTGCGGAACACGTAGTTGTCGGGGTATTCCGGCGCCTTGAACTGGTGCGTGATCACGCTGCCCGTGGCCACGTTGTTGAAGACCGGGATCTTGGCGTCCTGGTAGAAACGTTGCGAGGCCAGCGCCACGCCGGTGTTGATGTAGCCGACCGTGGCGGCCACCTGTTCCTTGTTGATCAGTTCCTGCGCGATCTGCACGCCGCGCTCGTTCTTGGCTTCGTCGTCGCGTTCGACGGCAACCAGCTGGCGCCCCAGCACGCCGCCGCTCTTGTTGATCTCTTCAATGGCCAGGCGCACGCCGTCGCGCATGCTGACGCCCATCGAGGAGGAGCCGCCCGTGTAGGGTCCGGCCACGCCGATCTTGATGGGGTCGGCCGCGTAGGACGCGGCCGATGCGGCAAATGCAAGGGTTCCTGCTAGCAGCTTCAAACGAAAATCCATGGATGTCTCCGTTGTAGTAATTAGTGAACTGCGTGGAAAACCGTGTGCCGGCGCTGATCGGCGTGTTACGTGATGCGGCGCTCTCCTGTGTTGCGTGTTGTGACTGTCTGCTTAATCGCTTACGCGAATCTGACCGCGCGGGCCTTTTCCGCGTAAATACCTAGTACGGGCGCAAGGGGCCGCCAGCCGTTCGTCGCGATGTCGCACGCGGGCCTGATCGGGTCGATGTGGGGGCAGACAGCGGCGTTCGCGGCATCCTAGCGAGCGGCAGGGCGCGTTGTGCGGAAATTCCTTCCGCCCATCACTGGAAATTTATTCCTGACTGGCGTGCAGGCCGCGCGGGTCCTGGGCCGCCAGTTTGCAGACCTCTTGCAGCCATAGGGAAAACGCTTGCACCACGCGGCGGGGCGTGCGCGAAGCCTCGGTGCAAAGGTAATACTGCGACTCGCCCGGGATTTCAATGTCGGTGACGCGAAGCAGCTTGCCTTCGTCCAGCCATTCGGCGGCCAGGCTGCGACGAGTGAGAGCCACGCCCTGGCCTGCGCGGGCGGCCGCCAGCATCATGCCCAGATCCACCAGCCAGACGCCGCGCGAAGGTTCCGGCCAGTCCAGGCCGGCCGCGTCCAGCCAGGGCCGCCAGGGCTCCATGGGACAACGCAGCAGCTCGGCGCGCGCCAGGTCCTGCGGGCGATTGAAAGGCCCGCGCGACGCCAGATAGGCGGGCGAGCAGACGGCGAAGACGGGGTCGTTGGTCAGTTGCCGGGCGTGCAGGCCGGGATGCTTGCCGCTGCCAAAGCGCACCCAGACGTCGGCGTTGGGCGGCATGATGTCCAGGTAAGGGATGGACAGCATGATTTCCAATTCCACTTCGGGATGCGCGGCGGTGAACCCGGGCAGGTAGGGAATCAGTACCTGCCGGGCGAACGTGGGCGTGGACACCACGCGCAGCGGCTCGGGCTTGGGTTCACCCCGCTGATGCAGGGACGCGTCGGACAACAGGTCCAGCGCGGTGCGCACCTGGCTCAGGTAGTCGCGCCCGGCGGCGCTGAGGGTGGCGCCCCGGCTGCTGCGGATGAACAACGAGACGTCCAGCATCGCCTCCAGCGCGGCAATGCGCTTGCCGATGGCGCTGGCGGTGACAAACAGTTCTTCGCTGGCGCGCTCGAAGGAACCGAGGCGCGCGGCGGCTTCGAAGGCCTGGATGGCGGCCAACGGCGGCAGCCGCACGTCTTTGGAAGGGGTAGGTCCGCGCATGATCGTCTGGCGGGCCGGCCGTGCGCCCGACGAAAGAGTGGCAACGGCGCATTATAAAAGTGAAGAGGGAGGGGGGCGAGGCGGAGGCGGCGGCGGAAGCTGTAGTGAACGCCATGGCCATGGCAAAGGCGAACGCAAAGTCGAAGGCAACCCCGAAGGCAACCGCAAACCCGACGGTAACCGCCAAGCCGCCGCGCCAAGTCAGGCGCGGCAGACCTTGCAGGCGGGGGCTGTCCGCGTCAGATGCCCTTGATGGCCAGGCTGGCCGCCAGGGCCGCCATGATCACGGCGATGACGCCGTCCAGCACGCGCCAGGCCAAGGCGCTGGCGAAGAAGCGGGCGAACAGGCGCGAGCCGATGCCCAGCACGGCGAGCCAAAGCAGGCTGGCGGTGAAGGCGCCCGCTGCGAACGCCATGCGGGCGTCGTCGAACCCGTGCGCCAGCGAGCCCACGACCACCATATCCAGCCAGAAATGCGGATTCAGCAGCGAAAAGCCCAACGCGCCCAGCATCGCGGCGCGGCGCGAGGGCACCACGTCGCGCGCGGCGGCAAGGCCACCCGTGGCCGTCCAGGCGCGGCGTGCGGACTGCACGGCGTACCAGGACAGGAAGGCCACGCCGAACCACAGCACGGCGGTCGTCAGCCAGGGAAACCAGGTGGTCAGCGCTTGCAGCCCCGAGACGCTGGCGAAGATGAAGACCGCGTCGATCAAGGCGCAGATGGCGACCACGCTGAGCAGATGGGCACGCATCAGCCCCTGCCGCAGGATGAAGGCGCTTTGCGCGCCCACGACGGCGAACAGACCCAGCCCGGTGGCCGTTCCGCTGGCCCAGGCAGTAAGGAAGAGGGGGGATGACAAGGTGGCGAACATGATGCAAATACCTGTGACTGCAACGCCTGTGGCGGCGCTTTGATAAGAGTTCCGAACGCATTGCGCGGTTCGGCAATAAGGTATTTTCCCTTGCCATTGATATGAAATACAGCTAATTTTCCTTCACTATATTAAGGTGAGCTAATCTGTGAAAATCGACCATGGCAATCTTCGCGCGCTGGCCGCGGTGATCCGCGAAGGCAGTTTCGAGCGCGCGGCGCTGTCTCTCAGCGTGACGCCATCGGCCGTCTCGCAGCGGATCAAGGCCCTGGAAGACCGCATGGGCCGCTTGCTGGTCCAACGCACCGTGCCGGCGGCAGCCACGGCCGATGGCCAGGTGCTGGTGCAGCTGGCCGAACAGACGGCGCTGCTGGAGCACGACGCGCTGAACCGGCTGGGGGTGTCGGATGACGAAGTGCCGCACGCCAGCATCCCGATCGCGGTCAACCACGACAGCCTGGAAACCTGGTTCGTTGATGCCGCGCTGCTGTTTTCCCAGCGCACTCGCGCGACCCTGGACATGCAGTCCGAAGACCAGGACCACACCGCCGCGCTGTTGCGCAACGGCTCGGTGCTGGGGGCGGTGACGACGCTGGCCGACCCGGTGCAGGGTTGCCGCATCCATGCGCTGGGCAGCATGCGTTACGTGGCGACCTGCACGCCCGAGTTTCACAAGCGCTATTTCGCCCAGGGCGTGAACGCGCAGACGATGGCGCAGGCGCCGGTGCTGGTCTTTAACCGCAAGGATGCATTGCAGGCGCGCTTTGCCCACAAGATTTCAGATCCCGCGCCGTGGCAGCCACCCGTGTGGTGGGTGCCGTCCACGCGCGCGTTCGTGCAGGCGACGCTGGGCGGCCTGGGCTGGACGATGAATCCGCTGCCCTTGGTGCAGGAACATCTTGATGCCGGTCATCTGATGATGCTTCGCAGCCGCGCCTGGGAGGATGTGCCGCTGTATTGGCAGCATTGGCGGGTAAACTCCGAGGCGATGGAAGCCTTGACCGATTCGGTTCTGTCAGCCGCCCGCAGCTTGGTCCGGCGGCGTTAACCCACTAGGAGGACACCCCATGAACATCCGCAAGTTCGCACTCATTGCCGCCCTGGGCCTGTGTACGGCCGGCTCGGCGTGGGCCAAGGACTACAAGGTTGGCCAGGTCGAGATTGACGATCTTTGGGTGCGCGCATCCGCGCCGGGTCAATCGAATGGAGCGGGGTACATGGACATCGACAACGATGCCAAGACCGCGGACCGCCTTGTGTCGGTGACGTCGGACGCCGCCGAACGGGTCGAGCTGCACACGGTGCAGACCGAGAACGGCGTGTCCAAGATGCGTCAGGTGGAAGGCGGCATCGCGGTGCCCGCCGATACCGAGGTGAAACTCAGCCCGGGCGGGTACCACGTCATGTTCATCAAGCTGCGCGCGCCCTTCAAGGATGGCGATACGGTGCCCGCCACGCTGAAGTTCGAAAAGGCCGGCGAGGTCGCCGTCCAGTTCAAGGTCAAGCCGGCCTCGCACAACCCCGGCATGAGCCACGATCACGGCGCCATGAAGCACTGAGCGCCGCGCGCGTTTCCTTTATCAGTACAGGCCTTGCTGGCGCATTGCCTCAGCAACCTTGACGAAGCCGGCAATGTTGGCGCCGTCCAGGTAGTTGACGTATTCGCGCTCGCTATGGCCGTGGCGCACGCAGTTTTCGTGGATGTCGCGCATGATGGCGTGCAGGCGGGTGTCCACTTCTTCGCGCGTCCATGACAGGCGCGCGGAGTTCTGCGCCATTTCCAGGCCCGACACCGCTACGCCACCGGCGTTCGACGCCTTGCCCGGCGCGTACAGCACGCGCGCGGCGATGAAGGCCTTGGCGGCGTCCAGCGTGGCGGGCATGTTGGCGCCTTCGGCCACGCACAACACGCCGTTCTTGATCAGCGTTTGCGCATCGGCCAGCTCCAGTTCATTCTGGGTGGCGCACGGCAGGGCCACGTCCACCGGCACGTGCCACGGGCGCTTGCCCGCTTCGTACTTCAGGCCAAATTGCTGGGCATAGCTGTCCAGGCGGCCGCGCAGGTCATTCTTGATGTGCATCAGCGCAACCAGCTTTTCATGCGTGAATCCGGCGTCGTCGACCACCGTACCGTTCGAATCCGACACGGTCACGACCTTGGCGCCCAGGGACATGGCCTTTTCGATGGCGTATTGCGCCACGTTGCCCGAGCCGGACACCGACACGCGCAGACCGTCGAACGATTTGCCCACGCGCTTGAGCATTTCTTCGGCGAAATACACCGTGCCATAGCCCGTGGCTTCCGGACGGATCAGGCTGCCGCCAAAGGTCAGGCCCTTGCCGGTGAAGACGCTGGCGGTGGAGTTCGACAGCTTTTTCATCATGCCGGCCATGAAGCCCACTTCCCGCGCGCCCACGCCGATGTCGCCGGCCGGGACGTCGGTGTCGGGACCCAGGTGGCGATACAGTTCGATCATCAGCGCCTGGCAGAAACGCATGACTTCGGCGTCGGACTTGCCCTTGGGGTCGAAGTCGGATCCGCCCTTGCCGCCGCCCATGGGCAGGGTCGTCAGCGAGTTCTTCAGCGTCTGCTCGAAAGCCAGGAACTTGAGGATGGACAGGTTCACCGAGGGGTGAAAGCGCATGCCGCCCTTGAACGGGCCGATGGCCGAGCTGTGCTGGATGCGGAAAGCGCGATTGACCCGGGCTTGGCCACGGTCATCGGTCCAGCACACGCGGAATTGAATGACGCGTTCCGGTTCGACCAGACGCTCAAGCAGCGCGTGCTCGGCGTAGTGCGGGTGCTTTTCGATGAAAGGCCACAGGCTCCACATGACCTCCTGGACGGCTTGCATGAACTCGGGCTGTTGCGGGTCGCGCGCGGCGACGGCACGCAGGAAGTCGTCCAGACTCTGCACTTTCAACATGATCTCCTCGGGGGTGCTACGAATGGGTGCGTCTTGCGCCAATTTGGGGCGCAGATTGATTATTCTGGTGCATCGACTGCACCGTCATGGTGCGCAAGTGTATGGATATTTGTTGCTCTGCGCAAAGCCCTCCAATGTGGGTAGAGCCTTGAAAAGAAAGCGGTTTTTCTTTGTTTAAAATGGGGTCGTATCAATAAGGGGAGATGCGTTTTGATCCTGCCGCGAAGCCGATTGTTATCGGAAGCATTGATTTTTCTGGGAAAATTAATACGTCCCCGTTTTATGGCATGGTTGGTCGGCGGGTCGGATCGCCCGTTTTCCCCATGAATACAAGGGTTTCGCGCGAACGGGGACGGCAGGTGCAGACCATTTTTGTATTTATACGTCCCCATTTAATAATTGTGTAGGCGGGGACGTCGACGCTGTCGGGCGACGGCGTGTTGAGGCAGGGGCCGGCCGAGCCGGCCCGCAAGCTTAAAGCGTCGTGTCGTAGTCGATCGTCAGCGGCGCGTGGTCCGAAAAGCGTTCGTCCTTGTAGATCGCGACGTTGCGCGCGCGGGCGGCGATGCCCGGCGTGGCGATCTGATAGTCGATCCGCCACCCGACGTTCTTGGCCCATGCCTGGCCGCGATTGCTCCACCAGGTGTATTGGTCGGGCCGGTCGTCAATGGTGCGGAACACGTCCACGAACCCGCGCTTGTCGAACACGTCGGTCAGCCAGGCGCGCTCTTCGGGCAGGAAGCCCGAGTTCTTCATGTTGCCCTTCCAGTTCTTCAGGTCGATTTCCTTGTGGGCGATGTTCCAATCGCCGCAGATGACGAATTCGCGACCGGTGGTCTTGTGTTCGTGCATCAGCGCATCGATCCACGGGCCGAAGCGATCCAGGAATCGATACTTGGCCTGCTGGCGTTCGTCGCCGCTGGAGCCGGAGGGCAGGTAGGCGCTGATCACCGACAGGTTCTTCCAGTCGGCGCGGATGATGCGGCCCTCGGGGTCGAATTCTTCGCAGCCCAGGCCGATGTTCACGCGTTCGGCGGCATCGCGCAGGTAGATGCCCACGCCGCTATAGCCTTTTTTGACGGCGTGGTGAAAATGGCCGGTGTAGCCGGGCGGGTGACGCAGGTCCTCGGTCAGGTCGGCGTCGGCGATCTTGATTTCCTGAAGGCAAAGAATGTCCGCGGCGTGCTTTTCCATCCAGGGTTGCAGACCCTTGCGAAAGGCGGACCGGATGCCGTTGAGATTGATCGACGTGATGCGCAGCAAAGCGAAACTCCTGTAAGGCGGCCCTTGCGGCCGGAACAATGCCAGGAATTTAACCGACTCGGCGGCGGGGGCAGGAAATGGCTCGGACACCGGATAAAATGCGAGGGTTTGCTATCTACCGGACCTTTCGCATGCCCGCCGCCACTTCTACCGCCACGTCCCTCGATTTTGTCCGCTTCGCCCTTGATGAAGGCGTGCTGCGCTTCGGCAGCTTCAAGGTCAAATCGGGCCGGATCAGCCCGTACTTCTTCAATGCCGGCCTGTTCAACAGCGGCCGCGCGGTGGGCAAGCTGGCGCAGTTCTACGCACAGGCGCTGCTGGATTCCGGCGTGCAGTTCGACATGCTGTTCGGGCCGGCCTACAAGGGCATCCCATTGGCCACCGCGACGGCGGTAGCGCTGGCGGGCCACCCGGCGATGGACGGGCGCAACGACGTTCCGTTTGCCTACAACCGCAAGGAAGCCAAGGATCACGGCGAAGGCGGCACCCTGGTTGGCGCGCCGCTGGAAGGCAAAGTCGTCATCATCGACGATGTGATCACGGCGGGCACGTCGGTGCGCGAGTCGGTGGAAATCATCCGCAACGCGGGCGCAGAGCCGGCCGCCGTGCTGATCGCCATGGACCGCATGGAACGCGCGGGCGCGGACGACGCGCTGTCGGCGCATTCCGCCGTGCAGGACGTAGCCAAGACCTACGGCATCCCGGTGGTGGCGATTGCGTCGCTGTCGGACATCATGGCCCTGCTGCAAGACGACGCGTCGTTCGCGGAAAACCGCGATGCGGTGCAGGCGTATCGCACGAAGTATGGGGTGAAGTAACAACCCGGATGTCAGGCTGCCCGGTGCGACGCGCCGGGCGCCTTAGCCATAGCGCGCCATGGGTTCCGCTACTCCATGAGCCTGCCCGAATACCGAAACGCCATGCGCCCTGGCCGCGTCGGCAAGTTTGCGGTCGAAGGTTGCCAGGCAACTGCCGGACCGGGCCGCCAGCTCAAGATAGGTGGCATCGTAGGCGGTCAGGGCATGGGCAAGCGCGAGCTGATGGGTGACTGACCATTGGCGAGGCGTGCCAGTTGTGTCGGTGCGGATTGGAAACGATCCAATACGCGCCATGAAGGATGTCACCCGTCCGGAAGCGATGATATTCGCCCGCTGCAAGCGCAGCATGCCGTTGGCTATTTCCACGTGCCAATGCTGCGGCACGAGCATATTGAAATGCTCGATTTCCTCGAACAGATGGTTTGCCAGCATGGCTTCCGAAGGATCGCTTCGGTGGACCAGCCAGCCCAATGCCACGGACGCGTCCAGGACCGTGTTCAACGTCGGTCCTCTTCTTGCCAGGCGCGCAGTTGTTCGTCGGACACACCGTGGTCGCGTGGAAAATGCTTGAGTGCGAGCAGAGCATCGTAGGCGTCGGGCGTCATTTCAGGATTTGCCGGCCGAATGTATGCCCGCGCCTTGCCATCCCGCATGATCACAACGCGCGCCCCGTTATGCGCCGCCTGGATCAGCGCTTCAAGGCGGTCGGCCACGGTTTCCTGCGGAACTTCGATGTAGTCAGACATGGAGCACTCCGAACAAAAGTTGAGTCCCCATTCTTGAAAAAAGAAAAGGCCGCGGCAAGATGCCGCGGCCTTTTGTAGGACTGATCCTACGCCGACTATCAGTTGTCGAGCTTTTCCTTGAGCAGGTCATTCACTTGCTGCGGGTTGGCCTTGCCGCGCGCGGCCTTCATGATCTGGCCGACCAGTGAGTTGAACGCTTTCTGCTTGCCGGCCCGGTACTCTTCCACGATCGCCGGGTTGGCGGCCAGCACTTCGTCGATCATGGCGCCGATGGCGCCCGTGTCGCTGATCTGCTTCAAGCCACGTGCGTCGATGATGGCGTCCGCGTCGCCGCCGTTTTCGCCGGCCCACATGGCGCCGAACACTTCGCGCGCGATCTTGTTCGAGATCGTGCCGTCGATGATGCGGCCGATCAGGGCGGCCAGCGCCGGCGCCTGCACGGGCGATTCGGCGATGTTCTTTTCTTCCTTGTTCAAGGCGGCGGCCACTTCGCCCATGACCCAGTTCGCGGCCAGCTTGGCCTGGCCCGCCGGTAGCGCGTTCGCCACCGCCTGGAAGTAAGCGGCCAGGTCGCGGCTGACGGTCAATTGGGCGGCGTCGTACGCAGGCAGCCCGAATTCCTTTTCGAAGCGGGCGCGCTGCGCGGCCGGCAGTTCGGGCATGGCGGCGCGCACTTCATCGACCCAGGCGGGCGAAATCACCAGCGTGGGCAGGTCGGGGTCCGGGAAGTAGCGGTAGTCGTGCGCGTCTTCCTTGCTGCGCATGCTGCGCGTTTCGTCGCGGTCGGCGTCGTACAGGCGCGTTTCCTGCACCACCGTGCCGCCGTCCTCGATCAGTTCGATCTGGCGGCGCGCCTCGTAGACGATGGCGCGTTCCAGGAAGCGGAACGAGTTGACGTTCTTGATCTCGGTGCGGGTGCCGAATTCCTTCTGACCGACCGGGCGCACCGACACGTTGGCGTCGCAGCGGAACGAGCCTTCCTGCATGTTGCCATCGCAAATGCCCAACCACACGACCAGGCTGTGCAGCGCGCGCGCGTAGGACACGGCTTCGGCGGCCGAACGCATTTCGGGTTCGGTCACGATCTCCAGCAAGGGCGTGCCGGCGCGGTTCAGGTCGATGCCGCTGGCCGGCGAGCCGTTGGCCAGCGTGAAGTCGTCGTGCAGCGATTTGCCGGCGTCTTCTTCCAGGTGGGCGCGCGTCAGGTTGACGGTTTTTTCTTCTTCGCCGACGAAGAACGACAGCGATCCACCGACGACAACGGGCAGCTCGTATTGGCTGATCTGATAGCCCTTGGGCAAGTCAGGGTAGAAGTAGTTCTTGCGCGCGAAAACCGAGCGCGGCGCGATGGTCGCGCCCACGGCCAGGCCGAAGCGGATGGCGCGTTCGGCCGCGCCACGGTTCATGACCGGCAGGCTGCCCGGCAGGGCCAGGTCCACCTCATTGGCATGCGTGTTGGGCGCTGCGCCGAATTGGGTGCTGCTGCCCGAAAAAATCTTGGAGTCGGTGGAAAGCTGCGTATGCGTTTCCAGGCCGATGACGATTTCCCAGTTCATTATCTGTAGTTCCAATCAATAGTGCCGCAGCGCAGCGGCGCCGGGCCGCTCCAGGCGCGCGCGGCCCCGTCCAGGGGCAGCAGGCGCAGGAAGCGTGGGGGCATCATCAGAGCGGGGACCGCTTGTGCCAGTCCGTCACTTGTTGGTAGCGGTCGGCGATGGCCAGCAGCTTGCCTTCGTCGAAGTAGTTGCCGATGATCTGCAGGCCGACGGGGCGCTTGCCGTTGTCGCCGCCAAAGCCGCAGGGGATCGACATCGCGGGCAAGCCCGCCAGGCTGACGCCCAGGGTGTAGACGTCGGCCAGCCAGTCGGCGGTGGGGTCGTCGCGGTTGTCGCCGATGTTCTTGGCGACCGACGGCGTGACCGGGCCCATGATGACGTCGCATTGGCCGGCGTAGGCGCGCTGGAAGTCTTGCGCGATCAGGCGGCGCAGGCGCTGCGCCTGCAGGTAGTAGGCGTCGTAGTAACCGTGGGACAGCACATAGGTGCCGATCAGGATGCGGCGCTTGACCTCGTCGCCGAAGCCTTCGGCGCGCGAGCGGCTGATCATCTCGTTCAGGTCGCCGTACTGCTCGGCGCGGTGTCCGTAGCGCACGCCGTCGTAGCGAGCCAGGTTGCTGGACGCTTCCGCCGGAGCGATCACGTAGTAAGCCGGGATGGCCAGTTCCGTGCGCGGCAGCGACACGGGCACGCGCACGGCGCCAAGCGCTTCGAACTGCGCCAGCGCGGCCTCGACCGAGGCGGCCACATCAGCCGCCAGGCCGGCGCCGAAATATTCTTCCGGCACGCCGATGCGCAAGCCCTTCAGAGGCTGGCTGCCGGCGGCGTCGAACGCAGCTTGCGCGGCGTCGAAGTCGCGGCGGACGCGGCCGGGTTCGTTCACGGCGCCGTCGCATTTTTCCAGGCTGGTGGCGTCGCGCGGGTCGAAGCCGCTGATGACGTCCAGCAGCTCAAGCAGGTCGCGGCTGCTTTGCGCCAACGGGCCGGCCTGGTCCAGGCTGGAGCCGAAGGCCACCATGCCATAGCGCGAGACGGTGCCGTAAGTCGGCTTGATGCCGCTGACGCCGCAAAGCGCGGCGGGCTGGCGCACCGAGCCGCCAGTGTCGGTGCCGGTGCTGGCCGCCACCAGGCGGGCGGCGACCGCGGCGGCCGAGCCACCGGACGAGCCGCCCGGCACGGCGGCGTGGTCCCAGGGGTTCTTCACGACGCCGTAGGCCGAGTTCTCGTTGCCGGAACCCATGGCGAATTCGTCGCAGTTGAGCTTGCCGATGGACACGGCGCCCGCCGCGCCCAGGCGCTCGACCACGGTGGCGTCGAACGGGCTGACGTACCCCTCCAGCATTTTGCTGCCGGCGGTGGTGCGCCAGCCACGGGTGACGAACGCGTCCTTGTGGGCGATCGGCACGCCCGCCAGCGGGCCGGCGGTACCGGCGGCCAAGGCGTTGTCGGCGGCACGGGCCTGGGCCAGCGTCAATTCAGCGTCAATATGTAAAAAGCAATTCAGGCCGCTGGCCGCGTCGGCGGCCGCCAAGGCGCTTTGCGCCAGGTCGACGGCGCTGACCTGGCGTTGGGCGAGGGCCGCGCGCAAAGCGGCGATCCCCTCGAATTGGGTATGCAAGGCAGGTTTTGTCATGGCTTAGTCGAGGACTTTAGGGACCAGGAACAAGCCTTCCTGGGCGTCGGGGGCGTTGGCCAGCAGCGCCTCGCGGCGCGTTTCCGAGCTGGCCTCGGTCACGGCGTCTTCACGCAGGCGCAGCACAATGTCTTCATGGGCGGACAGGGGGTGGGCCAGCGGTTCGACGCCTTGGGTGTCGACGGATTGAAGCCGTTCGATCAAGTGCAGAATGCCGTTGAGTTCGGCCTGCGCAACAGCGCGCTGGTCGGAGGTAAGTTCGATTCTGGCCAGCCGGGCAATGCGGGCCACATCTGTGTCATTGAGCGCCATAGGGATTGCAAAATCGATAAGCGAAGGCCGAAGGGCGGGACTGGGCAGTATGTATGCGCCAAACCCGTTACAAAGCTTGAATAGCCGGCATTTATGCGCTATTTCCGGTGAAATTATAAGTTATGATTCACGGTTTAATCGCCGTGATGACAGGCGGACCCGACCTTTTTCGGGCCAAACGCCCCCCGGCATGAACCCAATTCCCCCCAGAATTTAGCTGAGCTCCCATGTTCGGATTCCTGCGCAGTTATTTTTCCAGCGATATGGCGATTGACCTCGGTACCGCCAATACGCTGATTTACGTCCGCGGCAAGGGCATCGTGCTCGATGAGCCCTCCGTGGTCGCAATCCGTCATGAAGGCGGGCCTCACGGCAAAAAGATCATCCAGGCCGTCGGCCACGAAGCCAAGCAGATGCTCGGTCGAGTTCCCGGCAATATCGAGGCCATCCGGCCCATGAAGGACGGCGTTATCGCTGACTTCACGGTCACCGAACAGATGCTCAAGCAGTTCATTCGCATGGTGCACCCCCGCAACATGCTGGCCCCCAGCCCGCGGATCATCGTCTGCGTGCCTTGCGGCTCGACCCAGGTTGAACGCCGCGCGATCCGCGAATCGGCGCTGGGCGCGGGTGCATCCCACGTCTTCCTGATCGAAGAACCCATGGCCGCGGCCATCGGCGCCGGCCTGGCCGTGTCCGACGCCAGCGGCTCCATGGTCGTCGACATCGGCGGCGGCACCACCGAAGTGGCGGTCATCTCGCTGGGCGGCATGGTCTACAAGGGTTCGGTGCGCGTGGGCGGCGACAAGTTCGACGAGGCCATCGTCAACTACATCCGTCGCAACTACGGCATGCTGATCGGCGAACCCACGGCTGAATTGATCAAGAAGGAAATCGGCTCGGCATTCCCGGGTTCCGAAGTCCGCGAGATCGAAGTCAAGGGCCGCAATCTGGCCGAAGGCGTGCCGCGCAGCTTCACGGTGTCGTCCAACGAGATCCTGGAATCGCTGACCGACCCGCTCAACCAGATCGTGTCCGCGGTGAAAATCGCGCTTGAGCAGACCCCGCCGGAACTGGGCGCCGACATCACCGACAAGGGCATCGCCCTGACCGGTGGCGGCGCGCTGCTGCGCGATCTGGATCGCCTGCTCCAGGAAGAAACCGGCTTGCCCGTCGTTGTGGCCGACGACCCCCTGACCTGCGTCGTGCGCGGTTGCGGCGAAGCGCTGGAACACCTTGAGAAACTGGGCGCCATCTTCATCAACGATTAATACCGCCCGCCAGCCCGGAGCCCCGCTTTTCTTCGGCTCCGGCCGCTGCGGGGGCTTCGGACGCGGGCGTCCGGGCTGAGATTCATGCAACGACAAGGGACCCCCCCTTTATTCAGGCGCGGCCCACCAGCGGAGGTGCGGCTGGTCGTTCTGGTCGTCCTGGCATTGGCCCTGATCATCATCGATTCGCAATGGCGCATGCTGGAACCGGCGCGCCGCACCATCGCCGTGGCGCTTTATCCGTTCCAGCGCGCCGTCATGGCGCCGCGTGACCTCGTCCAGCAGGTCAATGAATGGGTCAACGCGGCCAACCTCATTCGCAGTGAAAACGAAGCCTTGCAGCGCCAGCGCATCGAGCTGGCGCAAGTGGCGTCGCACGCTGCCCAGTTGGCCGCTGAAAACGCGCAACTGCGCCGCCTGCTGGGCGTGACCGACACCGTGGCGCAATCGGCCGTGGTGGTCGAAGTCATGTACGAACCCACCAATGCCTTCACGCAGCGGCTGGTGTTCAACAAGGGCAGCAAGGCGGGCCTGGCGCCCGGCATGCCGGTCATCGACGAAGGCGGCGTGGTCGGCCAGATCGTGCGCGTGACGCCCATGACGGCCGAGGCCGCGCTGGTCACCGACGAGCAAGTTTCCATCCCGGTGCAACTGCTGCGCAATGGCTTGCGCCTGATTGCATTTGGCGGCAATTCCCCCGGCAAGATGGAAGTTCGTTACCTTGCCGCCAATGCCGACATCAAGGAAGGCGATACTATCGTCACCAGCGGCGTGGGTGGTTTGTTCCCCGCCGGCCTGCCCGTGGCCAAAGTGACCTCGGTCGAACGCGACACCGCTTCCGGTTTCGCCCGCGCCGTGTGTGAACCGCTGGCCCATCCCGAACGCTATCGCCACTTCCTGGTCTTGCAGGTGGATGTGGCACGCGCCGAGTCCAACCGTCAGGAGGTCGATTCCGGTGGATCGGACTAACTCATCGCAACCCAGGCGCCGCCTGGGTACGCCCAGCAACGTGCACCCCGACCGCCTGTCCGGTCCGGCGCACGGTGTGTTCGTCTGGGGCACCGTGCTGCTGGTGTGGCTGGTGTCACTGCTGCCGTGGCGGCTGTGGCAGGGCGCGCCCGACGTCCTGCTGCTGATCATCGCTTTCTGGTGCGTGCACGAGCCGCGCCGCGTCGGCCTGTTCACGGCGTTCTTCTTCGGCCTGCTGATGGACGTACACGACGCCGGCATGCTGGGCGAACACGCCCTGTCCTACACGCTGGTCGCCTATGGCGCCGTGGTGCTGCACCGCCGATTGCAACGCTTCGATCTCTGGAGCCAGGCGATGCACATGCTGCCTGTGTTCTTCGTTGCGCGCTTTCTCACGCAGATCATCCACGCCTGGGTGGCGGGCAAATGGCCCGGCTGGGACTGGTGCATCAGCGTGGCCATCACGGCTGCCCTGTGGCCGTTGGCGGGTTGGGTCCTGCACTTGCCGCAGCGCGGTGCCGACGACGCCGAATCTTCCTCCGCCTGATGGCGGCGTCGCCTCATGTTTGAATTCAAGAAAACCGGCCAGCAGCAAAAGCAGCGCTTCCGCCTGCGCGCCTGGGTAGGCGGCGTGTTCGCGCTGGTGTGCTTTGGCGTGCTGGTCGGCCGGTTCTGGTATTTGCAGGTGGATCGCTACGAAGGCCTGTCCGAACGCGCCGACCGCAACCGCATCGCCGTGGTGCCCATCCCGCCGCGCCGGGGCGAGATCCTGGACCGCAACGGCGAAGTGCTGGCGCGCAACTACCGCACCTACACGCTGGAAGTCGTGCCGGCCCACGCCGGCAACATGAACGAATTGTTCGAGCGGCTGACGGAAGTGGTCTACATCAGCCCGACCGACCAGCGGCGCTTCAAGCGTCGCGCCGCCGAGTCCAGCCGCTACGCCAGCCTGCAACTGCGCAACAACCTGAACGAAACCGAAGCGGCCTGGTTTGCCGCGCACGCCTTCCAGTTTCCAGGCGTGGAGCTGCGAGCGCGCTGGGTGCGCGAATATCCGCAAGGCGTGTCGGCCGCGCACGTGGTCGGCTACATCGGCCGCATTGCCGAAGGCGACAACGAAGAGCTGGAACGCGCCGGCCAGTTGGGCAACTATCGGGGCACCGATGTCATCGGCAAGAAGGGCATCGAGAAGACCTGGGAAGAGCAACTGCACGGCCGCACCGGGCTTGAGGAAGTCGAAGTCACGGCGGGTGGACGCCCCATGCGCACCCTGCGCCGGATCGACCCGGTGCCCGGTTCCGACATCATGCTGTCCATCGACCTGGGCCTGCAAAAGGTCGCCGAAGAAGCCTTCGAGGGTCAGCGCGGCGCGCTGGTGGCCATCGACCCGGACACGGGCGAAGTGCTGGCCTTCGTCTCGCAGCCCTCGTTCGATCCCAATCTGTTCGTGGATGGCATCGACGTGGACAACTGGCGCATGTTGAACGAGTCGCCGGACCACCCGCTGATCAACCGTCCGCTTTACGGCACCTACCCGATCGGTTCGACCTACAAGCCTTTCGTTGGCCTGGCCGCGCTGGAATTGGGCAAGCGCCGCGCGACGGACCGCATCTCGGACCCGGGTTATTTCGAATTCGGCGGACAGAAATTCCGCAACGCGGGGGGCGCTGCCTACGGCATGACCGACATGCACAAGGCCATCGTGGTGTCGTCCGATACGTATTTCTATTCGCTGGGACCCGAGATCGGCGTGAACGCGCTGCACGACTTCACCAAGCAGTTCGGCTTTGGCCAGATCACCGGCATCGACTTGGAAGGCGAGAAGCGCGGCGTGCTGCCGTCCACCGACTGGAAGCGCGCGGCCTACAAAGACAAGGACCGCCAGCGCTGGTACGCCGGCGAAACCATTTCGGTGGCCGTCGGCCAGGGTTACAACGCGTTCACCTTGCTGCAATTGGCGCAGGGCACGTCCACCTTGGCCAACAACGGTCTGTACCGCCGCCCGCATCTGGTGCACGCGGTGCGTGACTCGCGCACCGGCGTCGCCAAGCCGACCGAGTCCACGCCCGACTACCGCATTCCGCTCAAGCAGGCCAATGTGGATGTCATCAAGAACGCCATGGCGGACGTGGTGCGGGCCGGCACGGCGCGTCGCGCATTCGCCAACGCACCGTATCAGGCCGCCGGCAAGACCGGCACGGCCCAGGTGTTCAGCCTGCGCGGCGGCCATTACCGAGCCAGCGCCATCGACGAACGCTTGCGCGACCACGCGCTGTTCATGGGCTTCGCGCCGCTGGAACACCCGCGCATCGCCGTCTCGCTGATCGTCGAGAACGCCGGCTGGGGCGCCAGCGTGGCCGCGCCGGTTGCGCGCAAGGTCTTCGACTATTGGCTGGCCAAGGACCGCCAGGACAAGATCGTGCGGCCCGACCGTGGCGACCCTCTGGCTTCCGTTGAAACCATTACCTCTGACGTGGTGCGCCAACAATGAAGCGCCTGGGCCTTATCCTGCTACGCGTCTTCACGGCGTTCGACTGGCCGCTTCTGGCCATCCTGATGATGTTCGCGGCGCTGGGCCTGACGGTCATGCATTCGGCCGTGGGCGGCACGGACTGGCGTTTCGCCGAACAGTCGCGCAACTTCATCATCGCGTTCTTCGCGATGTGGACCATGGCGCTGATTCCGCCCAAGTGGTTGATGAAGCTGGCATTGCCGTTCTACGTGGTGGGCGTGGTGCTGCTGCTGGGCGTGGAATTCTTCGGTGAAACCAGCAAGGGCGCGACCCGCTGGCTGAACCTGGGCGTGACCCGCATCCAGCCGTCGGAAATGATGAAGATCGCGGTGCCGATGATGCTGGCTTGGTATTTCCAGCGCCATGAAGGCGCCGTGCGGATCCGCGACTTCCTGGCCGCCGCCGCGATGCTGGCCGCGCCCTTCGGGCTGATCGTGTTGCAGCCCGACCTGGGCACGGCGTTGCTGGTGTTCGGCGCCGGCTTCTTCGTGATCTATTTCGCGGGGCTGTCGTTCAAGCTGCTGGTGCCCGTCATGCTGGCCGGCATCATCGCCATCGGCACGCTGGTGTACTACGAAGACCAGCTATGCGAGCCCGATGTGAGTTGGGTGGTGCTGCACGACTATCAGAAGCATCGTGTCTGCACGCTGCTCAACCCCAGCTCCGACCCGTTGGGCAAGGGCTTTCACACGATTCAATCGATGATCGCGGTGGGGTCGGGCGGCATGTATGGCAAGGGCTACATGAAGGGCACGCAGACCCATCTGGACTTCATCCCCGAACGCACCACCGACTTCATTTTTGCGGTCTATGCCGAGGAATTCGGCCTGTACGGCGGCATTGCCATCCTGGTGCTGTACGGCCTGATGATGGCGCGCGGCCTGACGATCGCCTCGCGCGCGGCTTCGCAGTTCGGCCGGTTGCTGGCCGGCGCACTGACCATGATGTTGTTCATCTATGTGTTCGTGAACGTCGGCATGGTCACGGGCATCCTGCCCGTGGTGGGCGTGCCCCTGCCATTCATGAGTTACGGCGGGACGGCCTTGTTCACCATGGGTATCGCCTTCGGCATCATGATGAGCATCAGCCGGCACCGCTCGGTAAAGGCTTGACCGGTCCTGGCGTGATCGCTCTTGCCAGGCGGTGGGCCTTGCAGGCATCCACCGCCTGTCTGTAGCGGGACCGTCGTGGTTCCGCCACCCGTTCGACGGCTCAGGGCAGGGCGTCGGGCACGCCCAGATCCCGAGCCAGCTTGGTCAGGCCATCCCAGATCCGGCTGTCGAACTCCACCGAATCCGCATTGACGGCGCGATTGCGGGCCTCGTACTCGCCTGGATACTGCACGCTTTCCACGCCGGGCTGCGGCTTGCAGGCATGCAGGTAATCAATGAACGCGCCCACTTCCATCGACCGCCAATCGGTATTGAAATCGACCTGCGGGTCCAGTAGCAGCGCGAACATATTGTTCGTCGCCACGCCGATGCGCGGGTGCTGCGGCTGGATCGTGCCGCCACCGGACAGCACGCCCGCTAGCAGCTCGGCCACCAGGCCCAGGGCATAACCCTTGTGGCCACCAAACGGCAGCAGCGCGCCGGGCGGATCGGAGAACAGCGCGTTCGGGTCCGTGGTCGGGTTGCCCTCGGCGTCGATCAATGACCCGGGCGGCGCCTTTTCGCCCTTGGCCGCCAACACGCGCGCGCGGTTCACGGCGATAGAACTCGTCGCCATGTCCACGATGAAAGGCGGCCGGCCACCCGGCAGCGGGCCGGCAAAGCACAGCGGGTTGGTCGTCAGGCACGCCTCTGCGCCGCCGAACGGCGCGACGGTCGGCGCGCGGTTGATCACGTTGGTGAAGGCCAGCAGGATCAGACCCTTGGCGGCGACCATTTCCCCGAAGTGGCCCATGCGGCCCAGGTGATGGCTGTGGCGCAGGGTCACGATGCACTGCCCGTGTTCCTGCGTGCGCTCGATGGCTTTTTCGATGACGACCTTGCCAACGTACTGCCCCAGGCCGTGATGGCCGTCGTAGGCCAGCATGGCGCCCCGGTCATTGACCAGCTCGGGCCGGCCATCGGGCTGTGCGAGTCCTTCGGACAGCACGCGTCGGTAGTTCGTCAGGATGGACAGGCCGTGGCTGGTGTAGCCCACCCGGTCCGATTCGACCAGGTGTTCGGCCACGTCGCGCGCGATGTCTTCGGGCACGCCCTGGGCCATCAGCACGCGGCGGCCATATTCGTTGGCTTGGGCAAGGGAGAGTTTCATGATCGCCTCCCCTTACAGCCAGCCCAGCCAGCGCCAGTAGGTCATGCCCATCAGCAGCATCAGCAGGTAGCCCACGATGGTCACGATGATGCCGACCTTGGCGAACTGCTTGGCGTTGAAGGTTTCCGTGCCCAGGCACACCATGTTCTGCGGCGCGTTGATCGGCAGGATGAAGCCGTAGCTGACCACAAAGCCCAGCAGCATCGTCATGCCCAGGCGGCTGAAGTCGCCCGGCAGCGTGGCCAGCACCGAAATCAGGATGGGCAGCATGGCCGAGGTCAGCGCGGTGGCGCTGGCAAAGCCCAGGTGGATGATGATCAGGAAGGCGGCCAGCACGGCGAAGATGGCCAGCGGTCCCAGGTGATCCAGGCCCGTGTGCGCCACGACCTGGTTGCCCAGCCATTGGCCGGCCTGCGTGGTCAACAACGCGGTGCCCAGGCTGATGCCCACCCCGAACACGATCACCGTGCCCCATGGGATCCGCGATTGCACGTCTTTCCACGTCATCACGCCAAAGCGCGGCAGCATCAACAGGACCAGCCCGAAATACGTCGTCGAGGTGGTGTCGAATTTGTGCAGCTTGCCTTCGGTCGACCAGAACAGCAGCAGCATGATCGACACGGCCATCAGGCGCTTTTGCGCACCCGTCATCGGGCCCAGTTCAAGCAGCGATTTTTCGACCGCTTCCTTGCCCCCGGCGATGCTGTCGGTTTCCGGCGGCAGCAGCTTGAGCACCACGACGATCAGCACGGCCGACATGATGAGCGACCACGGTGCGCCTGCGATCAGCCAGTCCGACCACGCCACGCGTTCGCCCAGCATCTTCTCCATGAAGCCGACCGTCAGCAGGTTCTGCGCGGCGGCGGTCTGGATACCCACGTTCCAGATGCTGGTGGCCTGCGCCACGATGATCATGATGCCGGCTGCGATGTTCGACCGCTTGTCCACGCCGAAGGCGGCGATGACGCCCATCATGATCGGCACCACGGCGGCGCTGCGCGCGGTGGCGCTGGGCACGACCAGGCTCAACACGATCGTCACGGCGATACATCCGATAAGGATGCGGCGCGTGCTGGTGCCCACTCTGGACAGCGTCACCAGCGCGATGCGCCGGTCCAGTCCGGTGAAGGTCATGGCGGCGGCGATGAACAGGGCGCCGGTCACGAGCGCCAGCGCCGAGTTGGCAAAACCGGTCAGCGCCATGCTGATGGCGGCCGACGTGCCGTACAGCACGTTCGGGTCTTTGATTGTCGGAGCCGTGCCCAGCAGGAAAGCCATCAGCGTCGTGATCATGATCGCGCTGGCTTCGTAGGACACGGCTTCGGTAATCCAGACCACCACCGCGAACGCCAGGATCGCCAGCATGCGGTGCCCCGCGACTGGCAGGTCGGCGGGCAGGGGCATCATCAATACCCCGATCATCACGACGATGCCGGCGATCAGTCCGATTGGAATTTTTACTTTTGGGGGTGCCTGTGGGGCAGGGACGGCGGCTGGCGCGGTCATATCCATCTCCGGTTGAGGTCAATCCGACGACACACTCCCCGCGAGCACGGGCTTATCTAAATCTATGTGTCGACGCTACAGCACGATCGTGACGGTATTGCGGAAAACCCGTATTGATGTGAATCAAACCGATGGAGGTTTGGGCTTGAGTAAACCCATCCCGCGCATTATGCTCGTGCGCCCGGCCACGCGGCAAGCGCAGCGGCCGTGCGAAATCAACCCAGCGCCAGGCGCAGTTGTTCGTCCAGATGCAACGTTGGCGCCACGCGCCAGCCGCTCTGGGCATAGCGCAGCCAACGGCCCAACACCAGATGCGTCAACAGGCTGGCATGCGCGGCCACATTGGCGTCCGCTGGCAGGCCGCCGTCGGTGATGGCAATGCGCAGCGATTGCTTCAGCGATATCTCGATGCGGTCATTGATGTGGTTGATGCGCTCTTGCAGCCGATTGTCTTCCGTGACCAGCGCGTCTCCGGTCAGCACGCGTGTCATGCCCTTGTTGCGCTCGGAGAAGGTCAGCAGCATGGCCACGGTCTTGTGCGCCTGGGGCACGCCGTAGGGCTCGGCGGTAGCGATCTGATTGACCAGCGTGAAGATGCTGGTCTCGATGAACTCGATCAGCCCCTCGAACATCTGCGCCTTGCTGGCAAAGTGCCGGTACAGCGCCGCTTCCGACACCTGCAAGCGCGCGGCCAGCGCGGCCGTGGTGATGCGGGACGCGTGCGGCTGCTCCAGCATTTCGGCCAGGGTCTGCAGAATCTGGGTCTTGCGCTCGCCGGGTTTGCTCGCCATGGAAGGGACTGCTCTCGCGCAGGCTTGACGGTGTGGGGGGAGGGAGGAGCGCGCCGCTATCCCCGCAGGGGACGCCGACGTAACAGCAAATCACTGACGGAGTTTACCCGCAAGTCGACATAGGGCGGACGCTGCGATCGGCCGCGCGAAAATGGCGTGCCGGGGTGATACACATGCACCGTGCGCACGCCCACGCGGCGCGCGCCACGCAGGTTGGCCAATGTGTCTTCGACCAGCACGGCGCGGTGGGCGGGCACGCCTTCGCGGGCCAATACATAGCGCAGCAGCGCCGGCGACGGCTTGGGCCGGAATTGGCCATGCAGCTGCATGTGCTCGATAGCCCACAGGCTGTCGAACTGGCGCAGGATGCCCAGGCGCTCAAGCACGGAACGGGCGTAGCGCAGCGGCGCGTTGGTCAGCAGCACCTTGCGGCCGGGCAGCTGGCGCAGCTTGTAGGCCAGCGCCTTTTCCGCGCGCACCAGCGGGTTGACGTCGAAGTCGTGGCTGCGATGCAGGAAGTCGTGGGGGTTGACGCCGTGATGCCGCACCATGCCGATCATCGTGGCGCCGTAGCGCTGCCAGTACTTGCGGCGCAGCTCGTTGGCCGTGTCGACGTCCACGTTCAACGCCTCGGCCACCGCCATCGTCATGCCCAGATCGATCTTCGGGAAGATGGCGTGCGAGGTGTCGTGCAGCGTGTTGTCCAGATCAAACAGCCACAGGCGCTCGGAAGCGCCCGTGGCCATGCGGCGCGAGCGGCGCATGCGCACCGCCGGCCGTAGCAATAGACGTTGAGCTCGCATCAATGCGAGCTGATCATCGTGCCCACGCCTTGATCGGTCAGGATTTCCAGCAACAGGCAGTGCGGCACGCGGCCGTCGACGATGTGAACGGAGTTCACGCCGTTCTTGGCGGCGTCCAGCGCGGACGAGATCTTGGGCAGCATGCCGCCGGAAATCGTGCCGTCGGCGAAGAGTTCGTCGATGGTCTGGGCCGACAGGCTGCGCAACAGCTTGCCCGCCTTGTCCAGCACGCCCGGGGTGTTGGTCAGCATCAACAGCTTTTCGGCGCCCAGCACTTCGGCCATCTTGCCGGCGACGACGTCGGCGTTGATGTTGTAGGCGGTGCCGTCTTCGCCGTAGCCGATGGGCGAGATCACGGGGATGAACTGGTCGTCTTGCAGGGCCTTGACCACGGCGGGTTCGACCAGCGTGATGTCGCCGACGAAACCGATGTCGATGGGCTCGGCGGGGTTGTCCTTGTTGGCCATCAGCTTTTTCTGAGCCTGGATCAAGCCGCCGTCCTTGCCGGTCAGGCCGACGGCCTTGCCGCCGACCTCGTTGATCATCATGACGATGTCCTGCTGGACCTGGCCGCCCAGCACCCATTCAACCACTTCCATGGTTTCGGCATCGGTCACGCGCATGCCCTGGATGAAGGTGCCCTGCTTGCCGATGCGGCGCAGCGCGTCGTCGATCTGCGGACCGCCGCCGTGTACGACCACCGGGTTCAGACCCACCAGCTTGAGCAGCACGACATCGTGCGCGAAGCTGCGCTGCAAGCGCTCTTCCGTCATGGCGTTGCCGCCGTACTTGACCACGATGGTCTTGCCGTGGAATCGTCGGATATACGGCAGTGCTTCAGACAGCACAGCGGCTTTGACAGCGGGGGACGAAACGGCAGCAGGGTCGGGGGTGTCGGTCATGGCAGCTAAGTCGGCAAATATGTATGAGTGGTTAGAAAAAATGCCTGCACAACATCGCGTTCGAAACGCGGTAGCGCAAGCATACGACGGATTGTAGTACCCACACGTTTCATATGCCTAAAACCCATGTCCATATGCCCGACAAATAACCGGCATTCAGGTAAATTGGGGCGTTTTCGAGACGCGAGGCCCCCCACGAAGGGGCAAATCCGCACCGGTTGGGCATCAGCCCCCATTTTCACTTCATAAAAGAGGCAACCATGCGTTTGAACTTCGTCCGCGCTGCTCTGGCGGCATCGGCATTCCTGGTGGCGGCGCAGGCCGCCCATGCAGAAAAAGTGGTGGTGGGCGCGACCCAGGTTCCCCACGCCGAAATCCTGGAAGTGGTGAAACCGCAGTTGGCCAAGGAAGGCGTCGAGCTGGACATCAAGGTGTTCAGCGATTACGTGCAGCCCAACCTGCAACTGGTGGACAAGCAGCTGGACGCCAATTTCTTCCAGCACAAGCCGTACCTGGACACGTTCAACAAAGACCGCAAGGCCACGCTGGTGCCCGTCGCCCTGGTTCACGTTGAACCTTTCGGCGGTTATTCCAAGAAGATCAAGAGCTTGGCTGAACTCAAGGATGGCGCAACGGTCGCCATCCCGAACGATCCGTCCAATGGCGGCCGCGCGCTGGTGTTGCTGCAAAAGCAGGGCGTCATCAAGCTGAAGGACGCCTCGAACATCCTGGCGTCTGCTGCCGACGTGGTCGAGAACCCCAAGAAGCTGAAGTTCCGTGAACTCGAAGCCGCCATGCTGCCGCGGTCGCTGGACGACGTGGACCTGGCCCTGATCAACACCAACTACGCGCTGGAAGCCGGCCTGGTCCCCACCAAGGACGCGCTGTTCATCGAGGGCGCCGATTCGCCCTACGCCAACATCCTGGTTACGCGTTCCGACAACAAGGATGCGCCGGGCATCAAGAAGCTGGTCGAGGCGTTGCACTCGGCCGACGTAAAGAAATTCATCCAGGAAAAGTACAAGGGCGCTGTCATTCCGGCCTTCTGAGCCTCATCCACCCGGCCCATTTCGATGGGCCACGCATGAAAAAACCGCCTGAAACGGCGGTTTTTTCATGCGTGCACGGCAAAGGCGATGAGGGATCAGCCCGCCGCCAGGGCCTTTTCCACGGTGGCGTGGAATTCGGCCACGTCGTATTCGCCCAGATAGCGCTTGATGATGTGCCCCTGCTTGTCGATCAGGAAGGCGGTCGGCGTTAGCCGGATGTCGCCGAAGGCGCGCGCGATGTCGC
This sequence comes from Achromobacter piechaudii NBRC 102461, assembly GCF_001571245.1. Taxonomy (GTDB): domain Bacteria; phylum Pseudomonadota; class Gammaproteobacteria; order Burkholderiales; family Burkholderiaceae_B; genus Achromobacter; species Achromobacter piechaudii. The sequence goes on from NZ_BCTK01000014.1 coordinate 229,095, forward strand.
CTTTGGTGTCCAGCGCCACGGGGAACGGCAGCTTGCGCTGGTCCGCGAAGTTCAAGACGAAGTTGGGCGGATCGTAATTCATGGCGACTGCCACGGCCTCGTAGCCTTTCGCCGCGTATTCCTTATAGGCGGCGATGGTTTCCGGCATTTGCTTCACGCAGGTCACGCAACTGGTTGCCCAGAATTTGACCAGCACGACCTTGCCGCGCAGGTCCTGCATCGAGAAGGTCTTGCCTTCCAGCGTGGTGAACGTGACATCGGGCGCAGTCTGGGCGGGGCGCCAGACGAACCAGGCGCCGATACCAACCGCCACCAGGACGGCGAGGGCTACGATAGCTTTTTTCATTTGATGGGCATCGCCTCTACGCCGTTGCTGGTGCCGGCCGCGCTGTCTGCAGGCGCGGTGCCGGCGCCGCTCTGGATGGGCGCCTTGGTTTCCGTGGAGTTATCCCGGGTGCTGCTGTTGGACAGCCGGATGGCTTCTTCGCGGCTGATGGTCTCGAACAGTTTAACCACCTTGGCTACGCCGCCGACATCCGCGGTGGCGTTGGCTGCGTATTCGCCTTCGGCCTGCGTGACCTTGCCCATCAGGTAGACGACGCTGTGGTCGGTGGTCAGCGCGATGGTGCCCGACGGCACGTACTTGGTGTTGATGAGTGCGGTCTTGACCTTGGACGTCAGCCACGTGTCGTTCGAGCGGGTGCCGAACGAGGCGATCGGGCCCACGTTCAATTGATTGATGACCTGCTTGACGTTTTCCACGCCCTGCGCGATGGCAGTCGCCTGGTTCTTGGCTTCTTCGGTGGGCACGTCGCCCGTCAGCAGCAGGTGGCCGCCATAGGCCATGGCATTGACGCGCGCGGTGTCGCCGAGCTTTTGCGAGATCTGGCTTTGTGCCTTGAAGGCCATGTTCTGGTCTTCAAGCTGGATACCGGAGGTGCGGCGGTCGGTGACGACGACGGCCGTGGTGGCGGCCGCGCCACCCACGATCAGCGGCGCGCAGGCCGAAAGCGAGAGCGCCGCGGTGGACAGCGCCGCGGCGAGCATCAGGGGGCGGACTGCGGTTCTGACGTCAGAAATCATTCGGTGTCTCCAAGCAGAAGAGCGTCGATGCCGTCGCAAAGCGCGTGCAGCAGCAGAATATGGACTTCCTGGATCCGCATGGTGCGGTCGCTGGGAACACATAGATGGACGTCCATTGGCGTGATGAGTTCCCCCATGACGCCGCCGCCCTTGCCGGTCAAGGCCAGCACGTGCATTTCGCGCGAGCTGGCGGCTTCCATGGCGCGCACGACGTTGGGCGAATTGCCGCTGGTCGAGATCGCCACCAGTACGTCGCCTGCCTGGCCGAACGCATTGACCTGCCGTTCGTAGATTTCGTCGAAGCCGTAGTCGTTGCCGACGGCGGTGAGGATGGAGGTGTCGGTGTTCAGTGCGATGCCGGCCAAGGGCAGGCGTTCGCGTTCGAAGCGGCCCACCAGTTCGGCGATGAAATGCTGCGCATCGGCTGCCGAGCCGCCATTGCCGCAAGCCAGAATCTTGCCGTTGTTCGCCAGGGCCCCGAACAGCACGTCGACCGCCACTGCCAGCGGTTCCGCCAGGACGTTCATACTTTGTTCGCACGCAGCCATGGCGTCGCGAAAGTGCGACGTCATACGAGAGGTCATATCCATGGGCGCGATTATCTCACGGGGCAGACGCGCTGTTCTGTCCAGGCGTAACGACGTTGCGGCAGGTTGTCACCGAATGATCGGCGCGTGCGCGCAAGCGGGATCAGGCTAGTGAATCAGGGTAGTGAAAAGGCGTCGCGCAGCCATTGCGGCTGCCCGGCGTCGAAGACCACCGCGTCGAAACGGGCGGGGGGCGTCACGCCACCGAAATGGCGGCGGGCCAATTCCGGCAGCCAGTGCGCGGCTGCACGCGCCAGCCGCGCCTGCTTGTCGCGGCCAATGCTTGCCGCCGCGCCGCCATAGCGCGTAGGCGCGCGGGCGCGGACTTCGACGAAGACCAACGTATCGCCTTCGCGCATGACCAGGTCGATTTCGCCCAGGCGGGTCCACAGGTTGCGCGCCAGCAGCACCAGCCCGCGCGCCTGCAACCACCGCAAGGCCGCGTCCTCGTGCGCGTCGCCGCGACGCTGCATGGGCGAGCGGCGTACTGGCGCGTCGACGGGCGATGCGGGAGGGCGCGCGCGGCGGCGGCGCTTGTCGGCGCGGCGCCTTGCCGCCAGCGCCAGTTCGCAGGCCAGCCGCAGGGTGGGGTCCGTCATGCGGGCTCCGGGGATGGCGGGGATTGGCGGCTACACTGACATGGTTTTTCCGTGTCAGTAGGCTGCAATGAATCAAAATGTCTCACCCCCGCCCGCCGGCGATGCCTGGAGCCGCGTGTCCGATCGCGTGGCCGGGCAGCATTGGCCCGCTTCGACCCTGTACGTCGTGGCCACGCCAATCGGCAACCTGGGCGACCTGGGGCTGCGGGCGTGGCACGCCCTGCAACGTGCTGACGTGATCGCCGCCGAAGACACGCGCGCCAGCCGCACCTTGCTGGACGCCTGGGGCGTCGGCACGCCGCTGATGGCCGCTCACCGCCACAACGAGGCCGCCGCCGCTCAGGCAATCTGCGAACGGTTGGCCCAGGGGCAGCGCGTAGCGCTGGTGTCGGACGCAGGCGCGCCCGCCGTCAGCGACCCCGGCGCCCGCGTGGTGCGCGCGGTGCGCGAGGCCGGCTTTGCGGTGGTGCCGGTGCCCGGCCCCAGCGCCGTGATCGCCGCGCTGATGGGCAGCGGCGTCACCACTGACGAAAATCCGGCCTACGCCTTCGCCGGCTTCCCGCCGCCCAAGGCCGTGGCCCGCCAGCGCTGGCTGCGGTCCTGGTGCGCGTTGCCCGCGCCGGTGGTGATGTTTGAGTCGCCGCATCGCCTGGCCGCCACGCTGGCCGATCTGCTTGAAGTCTGCGGGCCCGACCGCCAACTGACCGTGGCGCGCGAACTCACCAAGCGCTTTGAAGAAATCGCCACCATCACGATGGGCGAGGCCGCCGCCTGGCTGGCCGGCGACTCGCACCGCGAGCAGGGCGAGTTCGTGTTGATCGCGCATGCCGAAGTGGCGCAGGAGATCGACGAAGAGGCCGACCCGCGCACCGACGTGCTGCTGGACGCGCTGCTGGAATCGATGTCCGTGCGCGATGCCGCGCGGGTCGCCGCCAAGGTCACGGGCCAGGCGCGCGACGTGTTGTACAACCGGGCGCTCTCGCGCAAGAAATCGGCGGAGTAAAGCCATGGCGTATGCAACGATAGTGTCGAACAAGCCCGCCGACCCGCTGGAGCCGCTGGCCTACCGCGACATCGACACCCCGCTGGGCGAGCTGCGCCTTGTCGCCAGCCCCAAGGGACTGCGCGGCGCATGGTTCACCGACCAGGAAATGTTGCCCTCGCCCGAGGGCTGGACGCGCACGGACGCCAACCCCATCCTGGAGCAGGCGCGGCGCGAGCTGGATGACTGGTTCGCGGGCAAGCGGCGCGGCTTCGACGTGGCGCTGGACCCCATCGGCACGACTTTTCAGCACAAGGTCTGGCATGCGCTGTGCGCGCTGGAGTTCGGCAAGCTGGCCAGCTATGGCGATCTGGCTCGCACCGTGGGGCGGCCCAAGGGTGCGCAGGCGGTGGGCGGCGCGGTCGGCCGCAATCCCATCATCATCATCATTCCGTGTCACCGGGTGATCGGGGCCGATACGTCATTGACGGGCTTTGGCGGCGGCCTGCCGCGCAAGCAGGCGTTGCTGGCGCACGAAGGCAACCGCTATGTCAGCCGCAACCCGCGCGCGCGCCGTGTCTGCGACGGCCAGGCCGAATTGCCCTGGTGAACGCCGGGCCGGCACCGCTTACTGCGTCGCGATGCTGGGCAGGATGCCGATGCGGTCCGACACCAGCGGCACGGCATTCATGGCGCTCTGGCGGTCGGGGTAAGGTCCGATCCGCACCCGGTACAGGTTGTTCGATTGCTCGACCTGGGCGGGCGGCGCGCCCGCGGAACCCAGCTGCGAATTGATGCGCGCCACCAGCGATTGCGCATTGCCCGGCTGGCTGAACGCACCCACTTGCAGATAGACGTTGCCGATCCCCGCGGCGGGAGCCTGCCGCACCGGCGCTGATCCGGGCACGGGGCCGGGCAGCGGTTCGGCCGTCAGCGCCACCGGCACCGCGGACACCGGCGCCTGGACCGGCAGCGAGCCGGTAGCCGAAGCCGGTTCCGGCGCGGGGGCGGCGGGCGCGCCCTGCGAGGCGAGACGGCGGATCTCCTCTTGCGGAATGCTCTCGACCACGACCTGTCCGCTGCCCGGCCCGATGATGCCAAGCTTGTACGCGGCAACGTAGGACAGATCCATGATGCGGTCGCTGTGGAATGGCCCGCGGTCGTTCACGCGCACGATGATCGTCTTGCCATTGACCAGGCTGGTCACGCGGGCGTAGCTGGGAATCGGCAGCGTGGTGTGGGCGGCCGTCATGGCGTACATGTCGTAGGACTCGCCGATGGACGTGGAATTGCCATGGAATTTCTTGCCATACCAGGACGCGATGCCGCGCTGTTTGTACGGCTGGCCGCTGGTGTCCGGCACGTAACGCTGGCCGAACACCACGTAGGGCCGGTTCGCGCCGCTGGCGTACGGTTCGATGCGGGGCACCGCGTCGGGCACCTGGTCCAGGTTGGCCGGGGGGTTGGCGTCCGGGCCGTCGTCCTTGTAATACCCGCCGCCCTTCTTTCGTCCCCCGGTGGAAGAGCAGCCGGCCACGGCAATGGCCAGCAACAACATCAGGATCAGGTGGAGCGGGCGGGACAGGGTCATGCGGATTCGGAGAGCAATTGGTTTCGGTGGCGCACCAGCAAGGGATCGTGGTCGGCGAAGCGCAGCGCCAACTGTTCGACCACGTAGACGGAGCGATGCTGGCCGCCCGTACAGCCGATGGCCACGGTCAGGTAGTTGCGGGTGTCTTGTGTGTACAGCGGCAACCAGCGGTTCAGGAAGCCGGCGATGTCGTCGATCATTTGGCCCACCTGCTCGTAGCCGGCCAGCCAGGTGGCGACGGGCTCATCGCGCCCGGTCAATGGACGCAGATTGCGGTCGTAGTGCGGGTTGGGCAGGCAGCGCACGTCGAACACCAGGTCGGCGTCGCCGGGCACGCCGCGCTTGTAGGCGAAGGACTCGAAGGTCAGCACGAGCGGGGCGCGGTCAGCCTTGATGAGATCGCGGATCCAGGCGCGCAGTTGTCCCGGAGTCAGGTCCGAGGTGTCGATCACATGTTCCTGCTCGCGCAGCGGCGCCAGCAGTTCGCGTTCAAGCGCGATGCAATCGGTCAGCGAGGGCGGCGTGCCGCCGCGTTGCAGGCGATCGGTCAGCGGATGGCGGCGGCGCGATTCGGAATAGCGCTGCACCAGCGTCGACGTGTTGGCGTCCAGGAAGACCACGCGCAGGCTGGTGCCCATGGCGCGCAGCGCGGTCACCACGTCGGGCAGTTCAGCCAGTTCGCCCGGCGAGCGGACGTCGATGGCCACGGCCACGCGTTCCAGGCCCTCATCGCGCGCGTTGGCGATGAATTCGGTCAGGAATCGCACAGGCAGGTTGTCGACGCAGGTGTAGCTGGCGTCCTCAAGCATGCGCAGTGCAACGGATTTTCCTGAACCAGAGATGCCGGTGACAAGGACGACTTTCAACATGGACATGATTGTTGCACGCTTTTCCAGGACGATGCCGCAGCGATGGCATCTGATATGGCCGCAAATAAGGAATCTGGGTCTGTACCCTTTGTTGCCGCGTCGCGTAAGCTAACGGGCCGGATACTTGTTCGATTCACTTACGAGCCCCCGCCGTCATGCTTACGGGGGATAGGAATTCGACCTGAATGTTAGCGCTCATTTCCTTTAGTAGTGTTTCACTGCCGCGGTTTGGGGCGATTTTCCGCGTGCTTGCGACCGCCACTGTTGTCTTTACGACAAGCAGCGCGCTGTCCCAACCAGCGCCTCCCGAGACGCTGCGGCCCGACACCATGGCGGCGCGCGTCGCGGCCTGTACCGCCTGTCACGGCGCGCAGGGCAGGGCCGGCACCGACGGCTATTACCCTCGCCTGGCCGGCAAGCCGCAGGAGTATCTGTACCACCAGCTGCTGAACTTTCGCGATGACCGGCGCCAGTACCGGCCGATGTCGCATCTGCTGGCCGGCCTGCCCGATGACTACCTGCGCGAGATGGCCAGGTATTTTTCCGAACAGCATGTGCCCTATCCGCCGCCCATCCGCGCGGACGTCTCCAGCGCCACGCTTGAAGCGGGCCGCGTCCTGGCCTTGCAAGGCGATGCGGCGCGTGGGCTGCCCGCCTGTGCGTCCTGTCATGGCGCCGCGCTGGGCGGCTTGATGCCCGCTATCCCCGGATTGCTGGGCTTGCCGCGCGACTACATCGGTTCGCAGATCGGTAGCTGGAAAACTGGCCTGCGCCGCGCCGCCGCGCCGGACTGCATGGCCGATATCGCCCAAAAGCTCACCCCCAACGACATCGGCGCCCTGGCGGCGTGGCTGTCGTCGCAGCCCGTCGTCGAGCCTTACGCGCCCGAAGCCGCGGGTTCGCTCGAGCTGCCCGCGCAATGCGGCAGCCAGGCGCAACGCTGATCCGGGGGCCCCAATGAAACTGTTCAAGAGAGTCCTGTCCCTTGTGCTGCTTGCGGCGATAGTCGCGGTGGGCGCCCTGTACTGGCTTGGCACCCGCGATGACGCCAGCACCGGTCCGGCCGCCACGGCGGACGCAGCGACCCTGGTCGATCGCGGCCGCTATCTGGCCCAGGTGGGCAACTGCATGGCCTGCCATACCAGCCGGGGCGGCAAGCCCTTGGCGGGCGGCACGCCCATACCCACGCCGTTCGGCACGGTCTACGGCCCCAACATCACGCCGGACGACAAGACGGGCATCGGCTCGTGGACCGCAGACGACTTCTGGCAGGCGCTGCACAACGGCAAATCCAAGGATGGCACGCTGCTGTATCCCGCGTTCCCCTACACGGAATACACCCGCGTCAGCCGGGCGGATGCCGATGCCTTGTATGCCTACCTGCGCAGCGTGCCGCCTGTCAGCCAGCCCAACAAGCCGGCCGAGATGGCGTTTCCATACGATCAACGCGCGTTGCTGGCCGGGTGGCGCGCCTTGTATTTCAAGCCGGGCGTGCAAGACGCCGACGCAGGGCAATCGGTGCAATGGAACCGGGGGCGTTATCTGGTTGAAGGGCTGGGGCATTGCGCGGCCTGCCACACGCCTCGCAATCAACTGGGCGCGACGCGTGCCTCCGATGCGCTGACGGGCGGCGTGATCCCGGTGCTGGATTGGTACGCGCCGCCGCTCACCAATGACATGCAGACCGGCATGGGCCGCTGGACGGCAGCCGATATCGCGGCATTGCTCAAGACCGGCATCTCGGCGCACTCCAGCGCCAGCGGTCCCATGGCCGAAGTCGTGCTGGGCAGCACGCAGCATCTGACCGATGACGACGCACTGGCGATCGGCGTGTACATCAAGTCCCTGCCGGCCACGCCAGCATCCACGCCGCGCCAGCAATCGGCGGCGGGTGCGGCGGCCATGGAGTTGGGCGGCAAGATCTATCGGCAGCAATGCGCACAATGCCACCAGCCGCAAGGCGAGGGCAGCGGCACGGCGTGGCCGGCGTTGGCCGGCAACCCCACGGTGACCGCGCCCGTGCCCACCAACGTGATTCGCATGGTGCTCGACGGCGGTTACGCACCTGCCACGGCGGCCAACCCCCGGCCACACGGCATGCCGCCCTTTGGCCAAATCCTGAACGACAGCGATATCGCCATGCTGGTGTCCTACATCCGCAACAGCTGGGGCAATGAGGCGGGCAGCGTCAGCGCCCTGGACGTCAAGCGTGCGCGCGCGGCGTCCACGTTGAACTGATGTCGGTTGAAGAGGGCTGCGCGCGGCGGCGCTTTTGACTTAGCGTCTGCCCCTGGCCCGCGCGCAGGCTTGGCGCGCAAGCTCGCCCAGCACGCGGATGGCGGATTCGTGCGCGGCGTCCCACGGATGCCCGTAATTCAAGCGCAGCGCGCTGGCGAATTGGCTGCTGGCTGAAAATATCGGGCCCGGCGCCACGCTGACGCCGCGCGCCAGCGCATCACGATGCAAGCCCAGTGCGTCGACGGCCGCCGGCAGTTCCACCCAAAGAAAGAAGCCGCCTTGCGGCCGCGTGACGCGCGTGCCTGCCGGAAATTCGTGCGCTATCGCGTCGGCCATACGGTCCTGCTGCGCCTGCAATGTTTGCCGCAGCCGCCGCAGGTGCCGGTCGTATCCGCCTTGCTCCAGATACTCGGCGATGGCGCCTTGCGCGGGGCCCGACGCGGACAAGGTCGACGACAGCTTCAGCCGTTGCACTCGCTGCGTATAGCGGCCGGCCGATACCCAGCCGATCCGATAACCGGGCGCCAGGCATTTGGAAAACGACGAGCAGTGCAGTACCAGGCCGGCTTTGTCATAGGCCTTTGCCGGCACGGGCCGCGCGGCGCCGTAATAGAGTTCGCCGTAAACGTCGTCCTCGATCAGCGGGATGCCATGGCGCGCCAGCATCTCCACCAGTTGCCGTTTCTTGTCGTCCGGCATCAGGCTGCCGAGCGGATTCTGGAATTGCGTCATCAACCAACAGGCGCGCGGCGCATGCCGTTTGATCGCGGCTTCCATGGCGTCCAGGTCCACGCCCGTGCGCGGATGCGTGGGCACTTCCAGTGCTTTCAGGCCCTGGCGTTCCAGGGCCTGCAAGGCGCCGTAGAAAGTCGGGGCCTCGACCATGACGGTGTCGCCCACTTGCGTGACGGCTTGCAGGCAAAGGTTCAGCGCTTCCAACGCGCCATTGGTGACCACGATATCGCTGGCCGCGACGTTCATGCCGCCGATCAGGTAGCGCAACGCGATCTGGCGGCGCAGGCTGGGGTTGCCGGGGCTCAGGTCTTCGACGGTATCCAGCGGGTCCTGCCGTTTCAAGTGCGCCGCCATGGCTTGCGCCAGGCGGGGCAGTGGGAACAGCAAAGGGGAAGGAAAGGCGGACCCCAACGGTGTCACGTCGCGATTGCGCACGGAACCGAGGATGTCAAAAATGCGTTCGCTGATGGCCAGTTCGGTCGACTCGCCCGCCGGATTGGACGCGCCGGGTTCGGGCGGCAGCGATTCGACGGGGGCGTGGACGTAATAACCGGAACGCGGCCGCGCGCGTATCAGGCCGCGCGCTTCAAGCAGGTAGTACGCCTGAAATACCGTGGAGGGGCTGACGCCGCGCGCCGCGCAGGCGTCGCGCACCGAAGGCAGTTTGTCTCCGACGCGCATGACGCCATCGCGAATCGACTGCGCGATTTCGTCGGCCAGGGTTTCGTAAAGGCTCACGATGCCACGTGGCCGCGCGCGTTCATTTGCTGCTTTGCAGGATCGCCATGGCCTGGCGTTCCATGAATTCGCCCAGCGTATCGATGCCGCGCAATTTCAGTATCGTGTTGCGCACGGCGGCTTCGACCAGCACGGCCAGGTTGCGGCCCGCCGCCACTTGCAGCATCACCTTGCGCACGGGCAAGCCCAGCATGTCCTGGGTGATGTCTTGCAGAGGCAGGCGCTCGAACTTGTCTTGCGCCGTGGCGCGCACCAGATGCACGATCAGCTTCAGGCGCATTTTCCGGCGTACCGAGGTCTCGCCGAAGATGGTGCGGATATCGAGCAGGCCCAGGCCACGAACTTCCAGCAGGTTTTGCAGCAGCTGTGGGCAATGGCCTTCGATCATGTTGGGCGCGGTGCGCGAGAACTCCACGGCGTCATCAGCCACCAGGCCATGACCGCGCGAAATCAGCTCCAGCGCCAGTTCGCTCTTGCCCAGTCCCGATTCGCCAGTGATCAGCACGCCCAGGCCCAGCACGTCCAGGAACACGCCGTGCACGGTCGTCGTGGGCGCCAGCTTCTTGCCCAGATAGATGCGCAGCAGGTCGATCAATTGCGCTGCCGCGACCGGCGTGGACAGCAACGGCACCTGATGCTGATCGCACTGGTCCACCAGGTCTTGGGGGGGCGTGAGGCCGTCGGCGAGCAGGATGGCCGGCACGCCGCCAATCAGCAGCTCGTCCATGTGGTGCATGCGGCGGCGCAAGTCGAAGCGGGTGTAGTACGCCAGCTCTTCCTGGCCGAACACCTGAATGCGCGACGGATGGATCAGATTCAGGTGGCCGACGAGGTCGGCGGCGGCCATGCCGTCATCGGGGATGGCGCGGTCGGCAGCGCCTTGGCCCGAAATCCAGTTAAAGGGGATTTTGTCGGCGTTGTCGTCGACGAGTTCCTGCACCGTTAGCATGGCAGCGTTTCCGCGAGGATCAGAGTTGGCCGGTCGTGAGCATTTTGTGGACGACGGCCGGATCAGTTTCCGTGGCCAGCGCCTCGCGCAATGCCTTGTTCGACATCAGCTGTGCAAGTTCGGCCAGGATGTCCAGATGCTGCTGCGTGGCCGTTTCCGGCACCAGCAGGCACAGCAACATCGACACCGGTTGCCCGTCTGGCGCGTCGAACGAGATCGGCTGGCTCAGGCGGATGAACGCCGCCAGCGCCTGCTCGAGCCCCTTCACGCGGCCATGCGGAACGGCCACGCCCTGCCCAAGGGCAGTGGAGCCTAGACGTTCCCGGGCAAAAAGGCTGTCGAACACGAGCGCGCGTGCCAAGCCATGGTTGTTTTCAAAGAGAAGGCCAGCTTGTTCGAACGCCCGTTTCTTGCTCGTTGCGAGCATATCGAGCACGACGTTGCCGGCGGGTAGGATGCGCGACAAATGATTCATCGGATCATTATATGGTTATATGACGCAGTGCAATAAATTGGCCGGGCGTCCCCCCCAACGATGGGATGCGAACGGCGTGGCAAGAGCGACAGCATAGTCTGATCGCGGCGCGTTGTGGGCGTTCGAACACGACGTCCAGCCCGTGGACACGGCTTGGCGCGGCAAATGATGGGTGGGGAGACGAGCAGGAGGGGGTAGAGCGGGGGAGTTTTGCCGATGCCCCGGCTGGACTGACGTCTAGCGGGACACCGGGACTTAGGCAGGATTTTTACAATCGCTGTTTAGCTTATCGCGCAGGGCGAGTGATCATGAAGCGCATTACTGCTGGGGTGGCGAGAGGCTCGCCGCTTGCCGCTTCACGGACTCCGCTGAGTGACTTCGTACCTTGTCCTTGTGCTTGATGACCTGACGGTCGACTTTGTCAGCAAGAAGGTCTATGGCTGCATAGAGATTTTCATCGGTCGCTTCACAATGAATATCCTTGCCGCTTAGACGCATGGTGATTTCGGCTCTGTGCCGCAGGGGCTCTACTGAGAGCATGACCTGGGTATCGATGACGTGATCGAAATGCCGCAGCACTCGCGCCAGTTTGTTCATGACATATTCCCGGATTGCCGGGGTGACGTCGAGGTGACGACCGCAGATGCTCAGGTTCATAGTGTGCTCTCCTTCTAAAAGAGAAAAAAATGGTGCGCAAAATGCGCGGTGAGGTCGTTAGGCGTTCTCCTTGGATTGGGTGGCTACGTTTAGTACTAGTGTATAGACTCGGGCCGATAAAACAAGCTGACCTAGCGCAAGAACATGGCATTTTTATGGCGGAGTCCCTAGGGCGTATTCGCCGCCGCCCGAGGGGCGTCTAGGGGTCTTCCCCAGGTGCCCGTTACATGCGGAAGTGCTCGCCCAGATACACGCGGCGCACGGCCGGATCGCCCACGATTTCGTCGGGGTGACCGTCGGTCAGCACCTTGCCTTCGCTGATGATGTAGGCGCGATCGCAGATGCCCAGCGTTTCGCGCACGTTGTGGTCGGTGATCAGCACGCCGATGCCGCGGCCCTTCAGGAACCGCACGATGCGCTGGATTTCGATAACGGCAATCGGGTCCACGCCGGCAAAGGGTTCGTCCAACAGGATGAAGCGCGGGCTCGTGGCCAAGGCGCGCGCGATTTCCACACGGCGACGTTCGCCACCAGACAGCGAAATCGCCGCATTGCTGCGAATGTGGCCGATCTGAAGCTCTTCAAGCAGCAATTCCATCTGCTCGTTGATCTTCGCCGTGGACAGCGTCCGTCCGTCCGGCCCGATCTGCAATTCCAGCACCGCGCGGATGTTCTGTTCGACCGTCAGGCGGCGGAACACCGAGGCGTCCTGGGGCAGATACGACAGACCCATGCGCGCGCGCTTGTGGATTGGCATCGCGGTGATGACCGCGCCGTCGATCTCGATGCGCCCGGCGTCGGCGGGAACCAGGCCCACGATCATGTAGAAACTGGTGGTCTTGCCAGCGCCGTTGGGGCCCAGCAGGCCCACGACTTCGCCACTGACCACGGACAGGGACACATCCTGCACCACGGTCCGGCCGTTATAGGTCTTGCGCAGGCCGGTTGCGCGCAGGCTGCCCTGCTTGACGCCCGAAGGGGCGGAGGTCACGGGGGTGGGCACAGAAGGTTGATTCATCGTGGCTGCGAGAGGTGTTGCAGGGGGGGCGCTTCAGCGCCCTTTCTTGGCGGCTTGCTGCTTGCGGCATTCGGCCACGGCGGCATCGGACTTGGCGCGGGGTTCGGAAACCGAACGCACGCGACCACCGGGGGCGGCGGAGTTCGGGCCGCCCTGGGCTTCGTAGGTACCGGTTTTTTCGTTGTAGCGTACCCGTTCGCCGCGAATCGTGTCGAACGGTTTGCCACAGACGTAACGGACGACAACCGCCTGGCCGATCAGGTCGAACGTGCTCTTGGTGCCGTCATATTCCGCACGCAGGCCCTTGCCTTCGATCAGCTCGAAAGTCTCGGGGCGCTCCTGGCGGATAGTCACCACCTTGCCCTTGTTGGCCGTCGCGGTGCCGTACTGGCCGCCCTGGGCGTCTTCGTGCATTTCCAGCGTGTCGGACGTCAGCGTCATCAGGCCGCGCGTCATGTTGACGTTGCCGGTGAAAACGCTTTGTTTCTTTACGTCGTCATAGTGCAGCGTGTCCGACAGGATCAGCGTGCTGGGCTCTTCGGCCGGCTTGGCCGCGGGTTCCGCCGCGTGGGCGGGCGCGAACACCGAGGCCGTCAGCAGGACGGCGCCAAGCAGGCGAGTCGTCGGGGCAAAGAGAGTCCGAAGGTCGGTCATGGTTTCTTTTGGTCAGTGTTGTTGGCGGGTATCTCGGTGCGGCGCTGTTGCTTGCCTTCAGTGCCGGCAATTTCAACATCCGTCGACGCGGATACCTGCAATTGGCGCGTCTTGTTGTTGTAGTGCATGCCCTTGCCGTTCATGCGCGAGCGGCCCTTGATGACTTCCGCCGGCAGGTCCGTGAACACCACGTCTTCATCGGGCAGGATGATCAGCTGCTGGCTGCGCACGTCGAGCACGTCGTTGTTGGCGTCCGGCTGGCGGTGCACGTGCGCGTCGCCATTCATGACGATGCGCTTGCCGCCTTGTTCCATCACGGCCGTTTTCGATACGCCGACCGTCACGGGGTTGGCCTCGCGCTGCCCCACCGCGCGCGGCGCGGTGATGTGATACGAATCGTCGTCGGGGAAGTGTTCCGCGTATTCACCTTCCAGCCGATTGATCGGACGGCCCGTGGGGTCGGTGCGCAGCATGACGAAATCGCGCGACCAGGCATCCATTTCGTGGGTGATGCGGCGCGGCGGGTCAACCTGGATCGCGCGCTGCGCGTAATCGGCCGCCCACCACGAACTGGTGACCAGCACCAGCAGCAGGAACAGCGCGATCAGGGAAGGAAAACGTTCTTTCATCAGTGTCGCCGCAAGGGCGTGTCGAAGTTCGTGGCCGTCATTGGATGGCGCCTGGGCCCAGCAGGCCGGGCGCCGCGAGGAACGCGCCCAGGCGTCCTTGGGAAGCCAGCAGCAGGTCGCAGCATTCGCGCACCGCGCCGCTGCCGCCGGGCTGCGTCGAAATCCAATGCGCCGCCTGGCTGACATAGCCGGGGGCATTGGGCACGCTGGCTGCAAAACCCGCGCGTTGCATGGCCGGCAGGTCGATGATGTCATCGCCCATGTAGCCGGTTTGGTTCAGTTGGACACCCGAGCGCTGCGCAAGTTCTGCCAGCGCCGAGCCTTTGTCGCGCACGCCTTGCATCACTTCCGAGATGCCCAGTTCGGCGGCGCGGCGGGCCACGATGGGGCCCGAGCGGCCCGTCATCAGCGCAACCGTCAGGCCGCCTTCCATCAGCAGGCGCAGCCCATGACCGTCCAGCGCATGAAAGCGCTTTTGCAGTTCGCCGCCTTCGCCGTAGTAAAGGCTGCCGTCGGTTAGCACGCCATCGACGTCGAACACCATCAGCCGCACGGCGGCGGCGCGGTCGCGCACGGTGGTGGGAATACGGGCAAGGACCAGCGCTTCGGCCGGGTGAGTCACGGAAGCAGGAAGAGTCATAGTCATACCACTTTAGCGGCCATCAGATCATGCATATGCAAGGCGCCCAGCAAGGCGCCATCGGCGTCCAGAACCAGCATCTGGCTGAGCCGAAGCTCGTCCATCTGCTGGGCGGCCTCGACGGCAAGCGCGTCGGGGGAGATGGTGCGTGGGGACCGGGTCATGCCCGCCTCCACGGTCAAGCTGCGGATGTCCCCGTGCCGGGCGATGAGGCGGCGCAAGTCGCCGTCGGTGAAGATGCCCAGCGGGCGGTGCTGCGCGTCGGTCACGACCGTCATGCCCATGCCCTTGGCGGACATCACTTCAAGCGCCTGCGATACGGGCGTGCCCGCCAGCACGATAGGCAGGGCGTCGCCCTGGCGCATGACATCGTGCACGTGCGTCAACAGGCGGCGGCCCAGCGCGCCACCCGGGTGGGATCGCGCGAAATCCTGCGGGCCGAAGCCGCGCGCTTCCAGGCAGGCGACCGCCAGCGCATCGCCCAGGGCGAGCGCGGCCGTGGTGCTGGCAGTGGGTGCGAGGTTCAGCGGGCAGGCCTCCTGGGCCACGCTGCCGTCCAGGTGCACGTCGGCCAGCCGGGCCAGTTCGGATTGCGGATTGCCGGTGATCGCCACCAGCTTGGCGCCCATGCGGCGCGCCACCGGCAGGATGGTCAGCAATTCCTGGCCGGCGCCCGAATAGGAAACGGCGATGACCACATCGTCCTTCGTGATCATGCCCAGATCGCCATGCACCGCTTCGGCGGCGTGCACGAAGAAGGCGGGCGTGCCGGTCGAGGCGAACGTTGCGGCGATCTTGCGGGCAATGTGCCCGGTCTTGCCGATGCCCGTGACCACCACGCGGCCACGGCAGGCCAGCAGCAGGGCGACGACTTGCGCGAACGACTCGTCCAGCCGGGCGGACAGGTCCAGCAGCCCCTGGGTTTCGACTTGCAACGTGCGTCGGGCAGATGCCAGCGCGGCATCGGACGAAGTGATGGGATGATCAGTCATGCGGGGATTTTAATATCAGTGGGCGGGTTTGCCCCCGCCTGGGCCCTATGGCATCCTGGCGGCTCTTTTCAACGGCTTTCAATTCTTCTTATCCAGGCCCGCTCCATGTCCAGCATTTCCAGCCCCGTCCTTGGCACGCCCCTGTCCCCCCTGGCCACCCGAGTCATGTTGCTCGGATCGGGCGAACTGGGCAAAGAGGTCATCATTGCCCTGCAAAGGCTGGGCGTGGAAGTCATTGCGGTGGATCGGTACGCGGACGCGCCGGGCCATCAGGTGGCTCACCGCGCGCATGTGGTCTCCATGACCGATGCGGACGCCCTCAAGAAGATCATCGAGCAGGAACAACCGCACGTTATTGTCCCCGAAATCGAGGCCATTGCCACCAGTTTGCTGGTGGATCTGGAGGCGGCGGGCGTCACCCGCGTCACGCCGACGGCCCGCGCGGCCCAGTTGACCATGAACCGCGAAGGCATCCGGCGCCTTGCCGCCGAGACGCTGGGGCTGCCCACGTCCCCCTATCGTTTTGTCGATACCGAAGAAGAATTGCGGGCCGCGATCGATGGCGGAATTGGCTATCCCTGCGTCATCAAGCCGGTGATGTCCTCGTCGGGCAAGGGCCAATCAGTGATCAAAAGCGCCGATGACGTCGCGCAATCCTGGCGCTACGCGCAGGAAGGCGGCCGGGTGGGCGGCGGCCGGGCAATCGTCGAAGGGTTCATCCGCTTCGACTACGAAATCACGCTGCTGACGGTGCGCGCGCGCGGCGCGGACGGCACGGTCGAAACGCGCTACTGCGAGCCCATCGGCCACAAGCAGGTGGACGGCGACTACGTCGAAAGCTGGCAGCCGCATCCCATGTCGCCCGCCGCGCTGGAACGGGCCCGCGAGATCGCGCTGGCCGTGACGTCCGACCTCGGCGGCCTGGGCATTTTCGGCGTCGAGCTGTTCGTGGCGGGCGATCAGGTCTGGTTCTCGGAAGTCAGCCCGCGTCCGCACGACACCGGGATGGTCACCATGATTACCCAGACGCAGAACGAATTTGAACTGCACGCGCGCGCTTTGCTGGGCCTGCCCGTGGACACCAGCCTGCGCCAGCAGCGTCATCTATGGCGGGGTCGACGCAGCCGCCGTGTCGTTCCACAACGTGGCCGAGGCCCTGTCCGAACCGGGCACCGACATCCGGCTGTTCGGCAAACCCGAATCCTTCGTCAAGCGCCGCATGGGCGTGGGCCTGGCCGTGGCTGAAGACGTGGCGGCCGCGCGCGCCAAGGCCAAGCGCGTGTCGGCGGCGGTTACCGTCAAGGCAGGTTGATCTACCTGCCCGTGCCAAGGCGGGGTTTTTGACCCGGCCCTATTAACATCGGCTGAGTGTTCAGCCCAGGTATGCAGCCACCGTGCACCCCTTGCACGGTGGCTGTCTGCTTTCTGGGCTGGCGTTCCTGCCAGGAGCCATCCTGTCATATGGGGACGGTAAGGTCAGTTTCGGAAAGCCGCCACGCTTGCGCCTTTACCCCTACCAGCATTGTGGTTTGCCTAATCGCACAGTTTGTTCGATAATTTCAGGAATTTCTGAAAGCGGTGTAACTGAAACTATCGGCCACACCGTGCTTTTGACCTTTGGCGCAATAAATACATGGTTCTCAGCCCTCAAAACGAACGTTTCGTCTTGCACTTTGGCGAAATGGGCAGCCGTTGGGGCGTGAACCGCACGGTTGGCCAGATCTACGCGCTGCTGTTCCTGCATCCCGATCCCCTGAATGCCGATGAAATCGCCGAAACGCTCGGCTTCTCGCGCTCGAATGTCAGCCTGGGGCTGAAGGAATTGCAATCGTGGCGCCTGGTCAAGCTGGTGCACCAGGTGGGCGACCGCCGCGACTACTTCGAAACGCCCAAGGATGTGTGGGAGATCTTCCGCATCCTGATGGACGAAAAGCGCAAGCGCGAGATCAACCCCACGATGACCCTGCTGCGCGACACGCTTCTGGAGACGCCGTCCGGCCCCAATGACGCGTACGCACAACAACGCATGACCGAAATGCTGGAGCTCATCGAACTGTCTTCCGGATGGTTCGATGAGGTCCAACGCCTGCCCCCGGAGACCGTGCAAAAGCTCATGCGACTGGGTTCGCAAGTGCAGAAGGTGCTGGGCTTCGCCGGCAAATTGCGGGGCAAGGACTGAGTCGCCAAGCGCCCCGATTTTTCAGGAAACCGCTATGAAGTTGTATCCATCGCCCTTAACATGGCGCGAGAGTCGGCCTGGGAACCATGCCGGTTGCCGCGGTGTCTCGACTGCTTGGGAGCGCCCCAATGATTGATCTTGACGTCGTCAACCTGTCGCGATTCCAGTTCGCCGCGACCGCGCTTTATCACTTCCTGTTCGTCCCCCTCACGCTTGGCCTGTCGTTCATCCTGGCCATCATGGAAAGCGTGTATGTGATGACCGGCCGCCCCATCTGGAAACGGATGACGATGTTCTGGGGCACGCTGTTCGGCATCAACTTCGCGCTGGGCGTGGCCACGGGCGTGGTGATGGAATTCCAGTTCGGTATGAACTGGTCCTACTACAGCCATTACGTCGGCGATATCTTCGGCGCGCCGCTTGCGCTCGAAGGGCTGATGGCCTTCTTCCTGGAAGCCACCTTCGTCGGCCTGTTCTTCTTCGGCTGGAACCGCATGTCCAAGGTCAGCCACCTGGTGGTGACCTGGTTGGTGGCGTTCGGCACCAACTTCTCGGCGCTGTGGATCCTGATCGCCAACGGCTGGATGCAGAACCCGGTGGGCGCGATCTTCAATCCGGACACCATGCGGATGGAGATGACCGACTTTGCCGCGGTGATCTTCAACCCCGTGGCCCAGGCCAAGTTCGTGCACACGGTCAGCGCCGGTTACGTCGCAGGCGCCATGTTCGTGATGTCGATCAGCGCGTGGTATCTGCTCAAGGGTCGCCACACCGACCTGGCCAAGCGTTCGATGGCCGTGGCCGCCAGCTTCGGCCTGGCCGGCGCCTTGTCGGTGGTGGTGCTGGGTGACGAAAGCGGCTACCTCACGACCGAGCATCAGAAGATGAAGATCGCGGCCATGGAATCCATGTGGCACACCGAGCCCGCGCCCGCATCCTTCAACCTGATCGCGATTCCCAACCAGGCCGAGCGCAAGAACGACTTCGCCATCGAGATTCCCTACGTCATGGGCATCATCGGCACGCGCTCGCTCACCACGCCGCTGCTGGGCATCGACGACCTGATCCTGCGCGCCGAAAATCGCATCCGCGATGGCATGGTGGCGTACGACGCCTTGCAGAAGATCCGCGCCAATCCCAAGGACACGGATGCGCGCATGGTCTTCGACAAGACCTGGCCGGACCTGGGCTACGCCTTGCTGGTCAAGCGTTATCAGGAAGACATGAGCAAGGTCACCGAGGCCGACATCAAGCAGGCCGCGATCGACACCGTGCCCACCGTGGCGCCGTTGTTCTGGGCCTTCCGCATCATGGTGGCCGTGGGCATGTACCTGATCCTGTTCTTCGGCGTGGCTTTCTGGCTGGCCTCCCGTGGCCGCCTGGACAGCCGGCGCGGCTTGCTCAAGGTGGCGCTGTGGAGCCTGCCGCTGCCCTGGGTCGCCATTGAAAGCGGCTGGTTCGTGGCCGAGTATGGCCGCCAGCCCTGGGTGATCGAAGGCGTGCTGCCCACGTACTACGCCGCTTCAGGCCTGACCATCGCCGACCTGGCCATCAGCCTGGCGATCTTCCTGGTGCTGTACACCGTCCTCTTGATCATCGGAGTGAAGGTCATGTTGCACGCCATCAAGGCGGGTCCGAAATCCGATGGGCCGGTGGTCAGCAATGCCGCCGCCGATCCTGTCCGCGCCGCCGTGCGCGCCTGAGGGGGAAAGCAGATGGATACCCTTATTCCTTTTGACTATGGCACCTTGCGGGTGATCTGGTGGGTGCTGTTGGGCGCGCTGCTCATCGGCTTTGCCGTCATGGACGGCTTCGACCTGGGCGTGGCGGCATTGCTGCCCGTCGTGGCCAAGACGGACGCCGAACGCCGTGTGGTCATCAACGTGGTCGGCCCCGTGTGGGAAGGCAACCAGGTGTGGTTGATCACGGCGGGCGGCGCGATCTTCGCCGCATGGCCATTGCTGTATGCAGCGTCGTTCTCCGGCTTCTACCTGGCGATGATGCTGGTGCTGATCGCGCTGATCCTGCGCCCCGTCGGCTTCAAATATCGCAGCAAGATGGAAGGCACGCGCTGGCGCAACAGCTGGGACGGCGTGCTGTGCTTTTCCGGCGTGGTCGCCTCGCTGGTGTTCGGCGTGGCGATGGGCAACATCATCCTGGGCGTGCCGTTCACGTTCGATCCGGTGACATTGCGCCCCATCTACGAAGGGCACTTCTATCAATTGTTCGCGCCCTTTGCCTTGCTGGCCGGTGTACTCAGCGTGGTGATGCTGGCCATGCACGGCGCGGTGCTGCTGGCCTGGCGCACGGACGATCCCGTGTCTTCCCGCGCCCGCAACTGGGGCCGACTGGCCGGCTTGCTGACCGCGGCGCTGTTCGTGGCGGGCGGCTTCTGGGTGGCGGGCGGTATCGGTGGCCACACCATCACCAGCGTCGTCAACATGGGCGGCCCGTCCGACCCCATGCTCAAGACGGTGGCCGTGCAGTCGGGCGCATGGATGGCCAACTACACGACGTGGCCGTTGATGTGGATCGCGCCGGTGCTGGGCGTCGGCGGCGCGCTGCTGGTGGTGCTGCTCTTGACCGCGCGCGCCAACATGCTGGCGTTCCTGGCTTCGGCCCTGTCGATCACGGGCGTCATCCTCACCGTCGGTTTCGCGCTGTTCCCGTTCGTCATGCCGTCCTCGACCAAGCCGCAGGCCGGCCTGACCATCTGGGATGGATCGTCCAGCCATCTGACGCTGTGGATCATGGTGATCGCCGTGGCCGTCTTCCTGCCGATCGTGACGCTCTACACCGCCTGGGTGTATCGCGTGATGCGCGGCAAGGTCACCCATGAATCCGTGGGCGACACGCCCAATTCGTACTAAAGGAGCCCGCCTCATGTGGTATTTCTCATGGATACTCGGCCTGGGTCTGGCATGCGCGTTCGCCATTCTCAACGCCATGTGGTTCGAGCTGCGCGAAGGTCACTCGCACGACCCGCGCGCCAGCCGTGACGACGAGTGAGCGGCGGCGCTAGCAGCCTGGAGCACGACCCCTCGGCCAGTTTGCAGAAACCTCCGCGCGAACAGTCGCGGTGGTTGATGGCGCTGGCCAAGGCGGCCAGGCCCGGCTTGATGCTCGCCGGCGCCGCGCCGCTTCTCAGTGGCGCGTTGCTGGTGGTGCAGGCGTGGTTGCTCGCCCGCGTGCTGGATGCGGCAATCGTGCAGCACGTGCCGCGCCAGCAACTGCTGTCCGGCATCGTGGGTATCGCGGCATTGATGTTGTTGCGCGCCACGATCACCTGGGCAGGCGAGCGCGCGGGGGCCGACGCCGCCGAGCGCATCAAGCGCCACGTTCGGCAATCCCTGTTTTCAAGCATGGTCGCCAAGGGTCCTTACTGGAGCCGCGGCAAGGCATCTGGCGAGCTGGCCAGCGCAGTCGTGGACCAGGTCGAAGCGCTGGATGGATTCTTCGCCAAGTACCTGCCGGCCATGGCCGCCGCCGCGCTGCTGCCCGTAGCGTTTTCCGTCTTGCTGTTGCCGGTGGACGTGATCGCGGGCCTGGTGTTGCTGATCACCGCGCCGCTGATCCCGTTGTTCATGGCGCTGGTGGGGTGGGGCGCGCAGGGCGCCAGCCGCCGTCATCTGCGTGCGTTTGCGCGCCTGTCGGGATTTTTCGCGGACCGCCTGCGTGGTCTGTCCACGCTGAAGCTTTATGGCCGCGCCGATGCCGAGGCCGCTTCCGTCGTGGCCGCCAGCGATGCGCTGCGCCAGCGCACGATGTCGGTGCTGCGCATCGCCTTCCTGTCGTCCGCCGTGCTGGAGTTTTTCGCAGCGTTGGGCGTGGCCGGCGTGGCGGTGTACATCGGCCTCACGTACCTGGGATTTCTCGATGTGCGCTGGTCGCCGCTGACCTTGCAGGCCGGCCTGTTCTGCCTGCTGATGGCGCCGGAAGTCTATGCGCCCCTGCGCCAGTTCGCCGCGCACTATCACGATCGCGCAACCGCGATGGCAGCGGTGACGCAGGTCGCGGTGCTGTTCGACGGGCTGCCTGCGCAAGATGCGACGCAAGCGGGGCAGCCCACGCAAACGACGCAACCCACTTCAACCGCATCGGCGGGCGCGCCATTGCCTGCCACTGCCTCCGGCGCTGCGCTCGTCGTCACCGACCTGACCGTGCTGGCGCCCGGGCGCGCGCAGCCGGTGCTGGCCGGCGCAGCGCTGATGCTGTCACCCGGTGAACACGTGGCGTTGATGGGCCCCAGCGGCATCGGCAAGTCGACCCTCATCGAAGCCATCGCGCGGCTGCGTCCCAGCCAAGGCGACATACGCATCGACGATCGGCCTCTGGCCGACTGGGATGAGGCCACGTTGCGTGGCCGGGTGACATTGATCGGGCAGACGCCGCTGTTGCTGGCCGGGTCCATCGCCGACAACATCCGGCTGGGCTGTCCGCACGCGTCGGACGCCGATGTGCGCGAGGCCGCGCGCCGCGCCTGCGTGCTGGCGTTCACCGACGCGCTGCCGCAAGGCCTGGACACGCCGCTGGGCAGCCGAGGCCATGGCCTGTCGGGCGGTCAGTCGCAACGCGTGGCGTTGGCTCGTTTGTTCCTGCGCGACCCGGGCCTGATCCTGCTGGACGAGCCCACCGCGCATCTGGACGAAACGACGCAGGCCCGCGTGCTGGACGAAATCCTGGAATTTTCCGTGGGCCGGACCTTGTTGCTGGCGACGCATTCGCCAGCGGTGGCCGCGCGCGTGGGCCGCGTGCTCGGGCTGGCCGATGGCCGATTGGATGAGGCATGAAAAACCTGCTGTTGCTGTTGCCCCTTTACGCACGTAGAAAAAGCGGGCTTTTGCTCGCATTGTTCTGTGCGCTGGCCACGGTTGCCGCGGGCGTCGGGCTGCTGGGCGTGTCCGGCTGGTTCCTGACGGGGGCGGCGCTGGCCGGCGCGGGCGGCGTTTTCAACCTGTTCGCGCCTTCCGCGCTGGTGCGCGGGCTGTCCTTTCTGCGCATAGTGTCCCGCTATGCCGACCGGGTAGTCGGGCATTCAGCCACCTTGCGTCTGTTGGCCGACCTGCGCGCCATGGTGTTTGCATCGTTGATCCGCCTGACGCCGCGCCAGCTCGCGAAGTATCGAAGCGGTGATCTCGTCGCGCGCATGACCGGGGATGTTGACGCGCTGGACACCGTATTCCTGTTCGTGCTGGCGCCCTTGGCGACGGCCATTCTGGCCGGTGCGGTGTTGACCGCCGTGCTGGGCATGTGGGTGCCGGCTGCCGCGTTGGCGTTCGCGCTGGCGTTATTGACCGCGTGCCTGCTGGTGCCGCTATGGCTGCTGCGCGCCGCGCGCAAGCCCGGCGCGGCCGCTCAGGAAAGCGCGGCGGGATTGCGCGCCGCGACGTTGGACGCGGTCGAAGGCCACGCCGACATGGTGGCGCTGCACACGCAGGCGCAGGCGGCCGAGCACTTCGAGCGCTTGTGCCACGCCAGCGCATTGGCGCGTCGCAGCCAGGCGCGCGTGGCCGCAAGAGGGCAATGGTTCCTGCAAGTGGCGGCGGGCGTCTCGGTGCTGGCGCTGCTGTGGTTTGGGCTGGGCACTCACGAAGCAGGGGGCATCGAAGGCCCCGTGCTGGTGGGCTTGTTGCTGGCCGTGATCGGTATTTTCGAAGTGGCGGGCCCCATCATGCGGGGCGCGTCGCGCATGGGGTCGGCCATGAGCGCGGCGGGCCGCATCCGCGACGTGACGCAGGCCCAGCCCGACATGATCGACCCGACCACCCCGCGCCTCTTGCCTGAAAGCGGGGCGCTGGAATTGGATGGTGTTACGTTCCGCTATCCCGCCCGGTCGGCGACCCAAAGTCCCGCCGTGCTGGACGGCATCGACCTGCGCGTGGAAAAGGGCGAGCGCGTGGCTATCCTGGGCGCCAGCGGGGCGGGCAAGTCCACCTTGCTGCACCTGATGCTTCGACTGGAAGATCCGCAAGCCGGACAGGTTCGGTTTGGCGGCGTCGATGCGCGCGAGCGCACGCAACGTGATTGGCATCGGCGCATCGCCTTGCTATCGCAAGACGCACCGGTATTTCTGGGTACCTTGCGCACGAATCTGTTGATTGGCGACGCCAGCGCCGATGACGCGGCGTTGTGGCGCGCCCTGGACGCCGCCCGCCTGGGGGATTTCGTGCGCGCGCTGCCCGAAGGGTTGGACACCTGGGCGGGCGAAACGGGGTCGCAATTGTCCGCCGGCCAGGCGCGCCGCCTGTGCCTGGCGCGCGCCTTGTTGTCGCCGGCCTCCGTCATCGTGCTGGACGAACCCACCGCCGGCCTGGACGCCGCCGCCGAGGCCAGCTTCTTCAACGACCTGGAGCGCGCGGTGGCCGGACGCTCGGTGGTGCTGGTCACGCACGCCGCCTTGCCCCCCGGCGCGGTGCACCGCAGCCTGCAATTGTGCAATGGCAAATTACATGACATGTCATGGCAGGCGGCAATCCTGGCTTAAGCGCGGTGGCAGGGTTATAGTTCGCCTTGCTTCATTTCTTCAGGCCCGCCTTTCATGCAGACCGACAACGCCGAGACCATCCGGCGAACCATCCGCAGTGTTCCGGACTGGCCCCAACCTGGTGTCATCTTCCGCGACATCACGCCCGTCCTGCAGGACCCGCGGGCGTTCCGGGTTCTGATCGATCTGTTCGTCTACCGCTACATGCGCCAGCGCCTTGATCTGGTGGCTGGTATCGACGCGCGTGGCTTCATCATAGGCAGCGTGCTGGCTTATGAACTGAACCTGGGTTTTGTGCCCGTGCGCAAGAAGGGCAAGCTGCCTTTCCGCACCGTCGCCGAAGAATATTCGCTGGAATATGGCAATGCGTCGGTCGAAATGCACACGGATTCCGTGCGCACCGGTCAACGCGTACTGTTGGTTGACGACCTGATCGCCACGGGCGGCACCATGCTGGCCGCCATCAAGCTGCTGCAACGCCTGGGGGCCAACGTGGTCGAGGCCGCAACCATCATCGACCTGCCCGACCTGGGCGGTTCGGCCAAGGTAGCCGAAACCGGCACGCCGCTTTTCACGGTCTGTCAGTACAGCGCGGACACGCCCTGAGCCTGCTCGCCAGGCAACGCCTACGAATCCGACAACCTGGGCTGGATGAAATCCAGAAACGCCTTCGTCTTGGCGGGCAGCATGCGCGAGGGCAGCAGCGCGAACAGCGGCAGCGGCGTGAGGCTCCAGTCGGGCAGCACGCGCACCAGTCCAGCTTGCTTGATGGCGCGTTCCATCGCATCGAAAACCAGCAGCGGCGTGATGCCCAGCCCCTGGCCCGCCAGCCGGCCCAGCATGCCGACGTTGTTCGCTGACAGCCGGCCCGACACCTGCACGCGTTCCACCTTGTCTCCGGAGTGCAGCATCCAGAAGGATGATTCTTCGCGCATGGTGGGGCGCAGGCATTCATGGTGCGCCAGGTCGGCGGGCACGCGCGGTTCACCATGGCGCGCCAGATAATCCGGCGACGCATACAGCTGGTGGGCCATCAGCACGATCTTGCGAGAAATCAGGCTGGAATCGGGCTGCTGGCCAAAGCGCAGGATCAAATCGAACGGATTGCTGATGGGATCGATCGGCCGCATGCTCAGATCGAAATCGCATTCGATATCGGGATGCTGTTCGCGGAATTCGCTGATGACGGCGGGCAGGAACAACTGCGCCAGGCTGGTCGGCAGCGAGATGCGCAAGCGCCCCTTGGGTTGCACCGCCATGTCCAGCAACTGGTCGTGCGCGATGCGCGCTTCTTCGACGATGTGCCGGCAACGCTCGAAATAAATGGCGCCGGCTTCGGTCAGATCGATCTTGCGCGTGCTGCGGTTCAGCAGCCGCATCCCCACGCTGCGTTCCAGTTCGCTGACGCGGCGCGACAGTGTGGATGTTGGAATGTTCAAGGCTTCGGCGGCGTGGCTGAAATTCTTGCGCTTGGCGACTTCGACAAAAAGCGCGATGTCGTTAAGCTGGATATCCATGTGGCCCTCAAGTCTCAAAATTCCATTTCTGGCAGGTTTGTATGATAAATGGATTTATTGTCCCGCCAGCTGAAATGTCTATTTCCACGGTAGCGGTGTACCGCTCGCGGATTGGGACGGCGCACATTTGCTTCAACGCCTTGCTGCAAGCTGAACGCCGGTAAGGCTTGCCACGCCTGGGGCTGCCTATGGACTGCGCAAAAATCGACCGCTATTTGCGGGATACAACGTGCAATTGTCCCATCAGTGCAAATATGTTCACCAAATTAAGGGTTTTTACTAGGCTCGAATTTCCAGATACTTCGTCCCAGCAATCAAACAGCCGCATCGCCGTTGCCATTCTGGCGCCGGACGCTGCGCAAGGTTTAGGATGGAGTCATCACAATGAAAGCCCTAGCAAGCGCACTCATGGTTACCGCAACCCTGGTTGGCATGTCCGCCGCCCACGCCGATGGCAAGACGCGTGAACAGGTCCAACAAGAACTTCAAGCTGCCAAGGCCGCCGGCCAGGTCACGTTTGGTGAACTGGATTACCCGCCCGCCACCGTGCAGCAAACCGGCCTGACCCGCGATCAGGTCCAGCAAGAATTGCAAAGCGCCAAGATCGCCGGCCAAGTCACCAGCGCTGAACTGGACTACCCGCCCAAGGCCGCCGTGTCGCAATCCGGTGGCAAGACGCGCGAACAAGTCCGCCAGGAATTGGCAGAAGCCAAGGCACGCGGCGAATACACCTTCGGTGAACTGGACTACCCGCCCAAGGGCAAGTAAGCCCCTGCATCGCCTGCCAGGCCAGCACGCGCAGCATCGCCGGTCACGAAATACCCCTTGAGACGCCGAGGGGTTTTTTTTCGCCGTCCCGGTACGCGGGGCATATGACGGAGCGCTTCAGTGTGGTGTTTTCGCCTCACAACTGGACGGGCAGGACAACAACTGCTTTCTGAAATGTTCGCATCGACGGGCAACTGCATACCGCGCCGGCAGCTATCACGAGCAAACATTCGCATTTGTTTTCAAGGTGTTAAGCCCGAAGCGGCAACGCGTCCCGCCTCTGCGGCGGACGCATTATCCCAACCATGGAAAGTAGTTCGTCGAAATCCGTGTTACTTCGCGTTGCAGCAGGCCGGACACTAGCGCCAGTGCAGTCGCCGCTTGCGGATTGCAGCGGCACGCAGCAGGCCCGTCTACCGGACGCGCCGCCGCGCATGCCTTTTCATCTCGCCATTTTGGGAACACTTTTATGAAGAAGACGCTATTGGCCGTTGCGTTGCTGGCAGGCTTTGCCAGCGCCGCGCAAGCCGCTGACTCCGTGACGCTGTACGGCTTGATCGACGCCGGTATCGGCTACGAGCAAGTGAAATTCAACGGTGTGAAGCAAAGCCGTATCGGCGGCGTCCAGGGCGTGAGCAGCGGCTCGCGCTTCGGCCTGCGCGGCACGGAAGACCTGGGCGACGGCCTGCGCGCCGTGTTCACCCTGGAAGGCGGCTTCGGCCCCATGAACGGCAAGTCGGCCCAGAACGGCCGCCTGTTCGGCCGTCAAGCCACGGTGGGCCTGGACAGCGATTCGTGGGGCCGCCTGGAATTCGGCCGCCAGACGAACCTGGCTTCGAAGTACTTCGGTTCCATCGACCCGTTCTCGATCAGCTACAACACCGCCAACATGGGCACGACGTTCGGCAGCGCCAACACGATGCGCCTGGACAACATGGTGCTGTATCAAACCCCCAGCCTGGGCGGTTTCAAGGCGGGCCTGGGCTACTCGTTCAGCGCCGATGACACCGTCAGCGACACCAAGCAGACCGGCTTTGCCACGGGCAACAACAACCGCGTGCTGACCGCCGGCGTGCAGTACGTCAACGGCCCGCTGAACCTGGCCGCTGCCTACGACCGCTTCGATCCGAGCAACGACCGCGTCGGCGGCAAGAGCGCGGCGCGCATTCGGGAATACATCGTCGGCGGTTCGTACGACTTTGAAGTCGTGAAGCTGTCGGCTGCATTCGGCCAGACGCGCGACGGCTGGTTCGTGGGCCAGAACATGGGCACGACGCCGGACGGCATGAACACGCTGGGTTCGTTCAAGCTGGCCGATGGCTTTCGCGCCAACTCGTACATGATCGGCGCCACCGTGCCGTTGGGCCGCCACGCCGTGTTCGGTTCGTGGCAGCGCGCCACCCCCGGCAACGACAAGTTGACGGGCGACGACGCCACGTTCAATGTCTACAGCCTGGGCTACACGTACGACTTCACCAAGCGCACCAATCTGTACGCGTACGCCTCGTATGGCGACAACTACGCGTTCCAGCACGACGCGCGCGACACCGCCGTCGCCGTCGGCGTGCGCCACCGTTTCTAAACGACAGAACGCCTGGCTGCGGCCCTGCCGAATGCGCGGTTTATCTCCGTAGACCGCCGAGTGACAGCGAACCCCCGCTTTCGGTTGCAGCCGGGCGTCCTTGACGCTCAGAAGGGAAGGGCCTCCAGATGGAGGCCCTCTCGCATTGTGGCGGCGCGCTTCCTACAGGAACAGCTTGTAGGCGGGGTTGTCGGTTTCGTTCCAGTGCGGATAGCCCAGCTCGGCGACGAAGGTGCGGAACTGTTTCTTGTCGGCGGGCGGGACCTGGATGCCGATCAGGATGCGGCCATAGTCGGCGCCCTGGTTGCGGTAGTGGAACAGGCTGATGTTCCAATCCGGATTCATCGCATTCAAAAAGCGCATCAGCGCGCCCGGACGTTCCGGGAATTCAAAGCGGTACAGCAACTCATTGCGCGCCAGTGTCGAGCGCCCGCCCACCATGTGACGCAGGTGCGTCTTGGCCATTTCGTCGTGGGTCAGGTCGAGCGTGTCAAAGCCGTGGCGACGGAAATTGGCGGCGATCTTGTCGGGCTCGGCGGCAGAGGACACCTGGATGCCCACGAACACGTGTGCGCGGTCCGCGTCGGAAATCCGATAGTTGAATTCCGTGACGCTGCGTTCGCCGACCAGTTCGCAAAAGCGGCGGAAGCTGCCGCGCTGTTCGGGCATGGTCACGGCGAAGACGGCTTCGCGCATTTCCCCCACTTCGGCGCGCTCGGCCACGAAGCGCAGGCGGTCGAAGTTCATGTTGGCGCCGCAGGCGATCGCCACCAGGGTCTTGCCTTTCAGGTTGTGCTCGGCCGCGTATTGCTTGGCGCCGGCCACCGCCATGGCGCCCGCCGGTTCCAGCACGCTGCGCGTGTCCTGGAATACGTCCTTGATCGCGGCGCAGATTGAATCCGTGTTCACCACCACGAAGTCGTCGACGTACTGGCGCGTGAGCTTGAAGGTTTCGGCGCCCACCATCTTGACGGCGGTGCCGTCCGAGAACAGCCCGACGTCATTGAGCTGAACACGACGCCCGGCCCGCACGCTGCGCAGCATGGCGTCGGAATCTTCGGTCTGCACGCCGATGATCTTGATCTCGGGACGCAGCTGCTTGATATAGGCGGCCACCCCGGAGATCAGCCCGCCGCCGCCGATGGCCACGAAGATGGCGTCGATCGGGCCGGGGTGCTGACGCAGGATCTCCATGCCCACCGTGCCCTGGCCCGCGATCACGTCGGGGTCGTCGAAGGGGTGCACGAAGGTCAGCTTTTCTTTCTTCTCAAGGATTTGCGCGTGCGCGTAGGCGTCGGTGAAGCTCTCGCCGGCCAGCACCACTTCGCCGCCAAGACGACGCACCGCGTCGACCTTTACCTGCGGGCTGGTCGTGGGCATGACGATGACGGCGCGGCAACCCAGGCGGCTGGCGGCCAGCGCCACGCCTTGGGCGTGGTTGCCCGCCGAGGCCGCGATCACGCCCCGGTTCAAGGCGGCCGGCGTCAGGTTGGCCATCTTGTTGTACGCCCCGCGCAGCTTGAAGCTGAACACGGCCTGGGTGTCTTCGCGCTTGAGCAGCACCGTGTTCGAAATTCGCGCGGATAGCTGCGGAGCGGTTTCCAGCGGCGATTCAACCGCCACGTCGTAAACCTTCGAAGTCAGGATGCGTTTCAGATAATCAGTGGACATGGACCCGCGCACAAGAGCAAAAGTGAGGACTGGGCGAGATTATTGCAGGGAAAGCCGCGTCGCCCGCAAGGTTTCTGGTGTCGATGCCGCTGCATGGACAGGCGCGGCCCGCTCAATTCCCGATCGTCATTCGACCGCGCGCGGCTACACTCGCTCCTCATGGAAGAAAGCCTTTTATCCGCTATTCACTGGCTGTTGGGAGTGCTGGCATTGCCCTCGGTGGGCCTGTCCGCCATTTTCACGGTATCGCTGATCTCCGCCACCTTGCTGCCGCTGGGTTCCGAGCCGGCGGTATTCGGCTTCATCAAGCTGGCGCCCGATATGTTCTGGCCGGCCATCCTGGTGGCGACGGTGGGCAATACCGTGGGCGGCGCGATCAGCTACTGGATGGGCCTGGGCGCTGAAAAGGCCTATCAGCGCTGGAAGGAAAAGCATCCGCACCCGCATCCCGACGCGAC
This sequence comes from Achromobacter piechaudii NBRC 102461, assembly GCF_001571245.1. GTDB lineage: Bacteria > Pseudomonadota > Gammaproteobacteria > Burkholderiales > Burkholderiaceae_B > Achromobacter > Achromobacter piechaudii. Next base: position 259,190 of record NZ_BCTK01000014.1, read on the forward strand.
CGAGAGCGGGCGGATGCGCGGCCGCTGGAACGAACGCGCGCATGACTGGCTGCATCGCATGGGCCCGCCGGCCCTGCTCTTGTCCTGGCTGCCCGCCGTGGGCGACCCGCTGTGCGCCGTGGCCGGATGGCTGCGACTGTCGTTCTGGCCCTGCATGCTCTATATGGCCATCGGCAAATTCATGCGCTACCTGGTCATGACGGCCGGCCTGCTGTGGTTTTTCCCCGGGCAGATCTAGCGCTGACTTCGAACTTAATCGGGGACGGTACATGCCGTCTTCCCCGCGCTTTTGGTCGGCTTCCCAGGGGTATTTGGGGTCAAGTCCTGCCAATGGCATAAAATAATTTTTTATGGGCCCCTCTTGCCGCCATGAACGCCCCTCTCGCCAGCCACATCTTGAACGGGGCGATGCCGCCCGCGACTCCCGCGCGATTGCGCGAAATCCCCTACAACTACACGTCGTTTTCCGACCGCGAAATTGTCGGCCGGCTGTTGGGCGATGACGCCTGGAGCCTGCTTAGCGATCTGCGCGGCGAACGCCGTACAGGCCGCTCCGCGCGGATGCTGTACGAAGTGCTGGGCGATATCTGGGTGGTGCGCCGCAACCCCTACCTGCAGGACGACCTGCTGGACAACCCGAAGCGCCGCAAGCAGCTGATCGATGCGCTGCATCATCGCCTGAGCGAGATCGACCGCCGCCGCGAGCCGGGTTCGCCCACGGAAGAAGGCCACGATCCGCACCGCGACGAAAAGGTGGTGGGCCTGCTGGCCCGCGCCCGGTCCGCCATTGCTGCCTTCGAAGGTGAGTTCGACCAGACCACCATGATGCGCAAGCAAGCGCAGAAGGTGTTGGGCCGCATCACCGCGCGCGACAACATCAAGTTCGACGGCCTGTCGCGCGTGTCGCACGTGACGGACGCGACCGACTGGCGCGTGGAATACCCGTTCGTGGTGCTGACCCCCGACTCCGAAGACGAGATCGCCGCGCTGGTCACCGCCTGTATCGAGCTGGGCCTGACCATCGTCCCGCGCGGCGGCGGCACCGGCTACACGGGCGGCGCCATCCCGCTGACCTGGAAGTCGGCCGTCATCAATACCGAAAAATTCGACAAGCTGGGCAAGGTCGAGTCCTGTATCTTGCCCGGCCTGACCGAGCCCGTGGCCGTCATCCATGCCGGCGCAGGCGTCGTGACCAAGCGGGTGTCCGAAGCGGCCGAAGCCGCGGGCTTCGTCTTCGCCGTGGATCCCACGTCGGCCGAAGCGTCGTGCGTGGGCGGCAACATCGCCATGAACGCCGGCGGCAAGAAAGCCGTGCTGTGGGGCACCGCGCTGGACAACCTGGCCTGGTGGCGCATGGTCGATCCGGACGGCAACTGGCTGGAAGTCACCCGCCTGGACCACAACATGGGCAAGATCCATGACGTGGAGCTGGCCCGCTTCGAACTCAAGTGGTTCGATGGCAAGGGCAAGCCCGGCGAACGCCTGCTCAAGACCGAGACGCTGGAAATCAAGGGCCGCGTGTTCCGCAAGGAAGGGCTGGGCAAGGACGTCACCGATAAATTCCTGGCGGGCCTGCCGGGCATCCAGAAAGAAGGTTGCGACGGCCTGATCACGTCGGCGCGCTGGGTGCTGCACCGCATGCCGCGCCACACGCGCACGGTCTGCATGGAATTCTTCGGACAGGCGCGCGATGCCATCCCGTCGATTGTCGAGGTCAAGGGCTATCTGGACGGCGAAGGAAAAGCGCGTGGCGCCATCCTGGCCGGCTTGGAGCATCTGGACGAACGCTATCTGCGCGCGGTCGGCTACGCCACCAAGAGCAAGCGCGGCGTGCTGCCCAAGATGGTCCTGATCGGCGACATCGTCGGTGACGACGATGCCGCCGTGGCCGCCGCCGCCAGCGAAGTCGTGCGCCTGGCCAACACGCGCCACGGCGAAGGCTTCGTGGCCGTCAGCCCCGAGGCGCGCAAGAAATTCTGGCTGGACCGTTCGCGCACCGCCGCGATCGCGCGCCACACCAACGCCTTCAAGATCAACGAAGACGTGGTGATCCCGCTGCCCCGCATGGGCGAATACACGGATCACATCGAACGCATCAACATCGAGCTGTCCACGAGCAACAAGCTCAAGCTGCTGGGCGCGCTGGATGCCTACCTGTGCACGCCGCTGCCGGTGGGCAAGGCGGACGATGCCGACATCGAAAGCACGCGCGCCGAGGTGCTGGCTGAACGCACGCGCCAGGCGCTGGAGCTGCTGGGCGGCGTGCGCCAACGCTGGCAATGGCTGCTGGACAACCTGGACCTGCCGCTGGCGCAGGCGCTGCCTGAACTGCAAGGGCTGGGCCTGGGCGACGTGCACGCCACCCTGACCGACCGTCTGGCCGCGCAACCCACCGCGCGCGTGTTCGACGTGGTGCAGGACCGCACGATCCGCGTGTCCTGGAAGACGGAAGTGCTGGCTGGCCTGCAACGCGCGTTCTCGGGCGCGTCTTACAAGAAGATCGTTGACGAACTCATCGCCATCCACGGCCGTGTGCTGAAAAGCCGCGTGTTCGTGGCGCTGCACATGCACGCGGGCGACGGCAACGTGCACACCAACATCCCGGTCAACTCGGACGACTACGAAATGCTGCGCGAGGCCCATCAGGCCGTCGACCGCATCATGCAGATCGCCCGCGACCTGGACGGCGTGATCTCCGGCGAACACGGCATCGGCCTGACCAAGTACGAGTTCCTGACGGAAGCCGAACTGGCCCCGTTCCAGGACTACAAGCGCCGCGTCGATCCCAACGGCCACTTCAACGCCGGCAAGCTGATGCCCGGCGCCGACCTGCGCCACGCCTGGACGCCCAGCTTCAACCTGATGGGCCACGAGTCGCTGATCATGCAGCAAAGCGACATCGGCGCAATCTCGGAGTCGATCAAGGACTGCCTGCGTTGCGGCAAGTGCAAGCCGGTGTGCGCCACCCACGTGCCGCGCGCCAACCTGCTGTATTCGCCCCGCAACAAGATCCTGGCGACGTCCTTGCTGGTCGAAGCCTTCCTGTACGAAGAGCAGACCCGGCGCGGCGTCAGCCTGAAGCACTGGGAAGAATTCGAGGACGTGGCCGACCACTGCACGGTCTGCCACAAGTGCTACAACCCCTGTCCGGTCGATATCGACTTTGGCGACGTGTCGATGAACATGCGCGCCGTGCTGCGCCGCATGGGCCGCAAGTCGTTCAACCCGGGCACGGCCAGCGCGATGTTCTTTTTGAACGCCAAGGACCCGGCCACCATCAACGCCACCCGCAAGGCGATGGTGGGCGTGGGCTACAAGGTGCAGCGCGCGGCGCATGACCTGTTCTCGGGCCTGGTCAAGAAGCAGACGGCCAAGCCGCCCGCCACCGTCGGCAAGCCGCCGCTGCGCGAGCAGGTCATTCACTTCGTGAACAAGAAGATGCCGGGCGGCTTGCCCAAGCAGGCGGCGCGCAAGCTGCTGGACATCGAAGACGCCAACTACGTGCCGATCATCCGCGACCCCAAGGGCACGACGGCCGACACGGAAGCGGTGTTCTATTTCCCGGGTTGCGGTTCAGAACGCCTGTTCTCGCAAGTGGGGCTGGCGACCCAGGCGATGCTCTGGCACGCCGGCGTGCAGACCGTGCTGCCTCCGGGCTACCTGTGCTGCGGCTATCCCCAGCGCGGCAACGGCATGACGGACAAGGCCGAGCAGATCATCACCGACAACCGCGTGCTGTTCCACCGGGTCGCCAATACGCTGAACTACCTGGATATCAAGACGGTGGTGGTCAGCTGCGGCACCTGTTATGACCAGCTGGCGGGGTATGAATTCGACAAGATCTTCCCCGGCTGCCGCCTGATCGACATCCATGAATACCTGCTGGAAAAGGGTATCAAGCTGGAAGGCGCCAAGGGCGTGCGCTACATGTATCACGACCCCTGCCACACCCCGATGAAGCTGCAAGAGCCCATGAAGACGGTGCGCGCGCTGGTGGGCGACGAGGCCATCAAGAGCGACCGTTGCTGCGGCGAATCGGGCACGCTGGCGGTGAGCCGGCCGGACATCTCCACGCAGGTTCGTTTCCGCAAGCAGGAAGAGTTGCTCAAGGGCGACGCCGCGCTGCGTGGCGACGGCTTCACCGGCGATGTGAAGGTGCTGACGTCGTGCCCGTCTTGCCTGCAAGGCTTGTCGCGCTATGAAGGCGACACCAAGATGGAAGCGGATTACATCGTCGTCGAGATGGCCCGCCATATCCTGGGCGAAGGCTGGATGGAAGACTACGTCAAGCGCGCCAACGCAGGCGGTATCGAGCGCGTGCTGGTGTAAGGCGCGGCGCGCGTCGGGGCGAATCTCTTTGCCCTGGCCGCGCGTAACCGACCCGGATGGGCCAAAAAAAACCCGCGTTCAGCGATGAACGCGGGTTTTTCATTGTCTTGCCGGATCACTCAAGCTTGATGTTCGCCTTCTTGATCACGTCGGCCCAGGCGCTGCGCTCCTGTTCGGCGTAGGCCTTGAAGTCCTGCGCGGACATCGGCATCGGGATCACGCCCATGTCGAGCATCTTCTGCGACACGGCGGGGCTTTTCAGCGTGGCGTCCAGATCGGCCGACAGCTTTTTCACCACGGCTTCCGGCAAGCCGGCCGGGCCGACCAGGCCTTGCCAGGCGTAAGCCGTGAAGTTGGCCACGCCTTGTTCGGCCATCGTCGGCGTGTCCGGCAGCACCGACACGCGTTCCGGCGTGGCGGCGGCCAGCACGCGCAGCTTGCCGGCCTTGACGTTGGGCAGCCCCGAGGCCAGGTCGATGAACATCACGTCCACCTGTCCGCCCAGCAGATCCTGAATGGCGGGCGCCGCGCCCTTGTAGGGCACGTGCAGCAGGTTGGCGCCCGTGCGCTGCTTGAACAGCTCAAGCGCCAGATGGTGGGGCGAGCCCGCGCCGGCGGATGCCGCCGTCAGTTTGCCCGGCTCTTTCTTGGCGGCGGCCAGCACGTCTTCGACCGTCTTGTAGGGCGAATTCACGTTCACGGCCAGCAGCAGCGGAAACTTGGCGATGCCGCCGATGTAGGTGAACTTGGCCGGGTCGTAGGACAGCTTGGCGTAGAGCGACGAATTGAACGCCAGGGTGCCCGAGTCCGCCGTGCCGACCATGTAGCCATTGGGTTCGGCTTGGGCGATGGCGGTGGCGCCGATGATGGTGGCCGCGCCGGGGCGGTTTTCCACCACGATGGTCTGACCCAGGGACTTTTCAAGGCCGCTGGCGACCGTGCGCGCGACCACGTCGGAGCCGCCGCCAGCCGGGTACGGCACGATCCAGCGGACGGGTTGGGTGGGCCAGGATTGGGCGGATGCCGTGGCGGTGGCCAACGACAGGGCAGCCAGCGCCAACAGGCGCCGTGCGGAATGTTGCATGGGGTGTCTCCTCGTGCGGGATCAAAGATTGAGCGCGACGCTGCCGGTCGTGTTCTGCGCCGTCAGTCCGCGTCGCTATTTTTTGCGCAGCCATTATGCTCGCGTTCCCAGCGAAAAGGGGGCCGCGTGGCCCCCTGTTTTCCCGCATCAACGCGCCTGTCTACTGCGCGTCGGGGTAGGTGCGCGCGCCGAAAATCGCGGTGCCGATGCGCACTTCCGTCGAGCCTTCCTCGATGGCCAGTTCGAAGTCGCCGCTCATGCCCATCGACAGGCGGTCCAGCGAAACGCCCTCGATGTTTTCCGCCCGTAGGCTGTCACGCAGCGTGCGCAAGGCGCGAAAGCAGGCCCGCACGGCGTCGGGATCGGGCGAATTGACCGCCAGCGTCATCAGGCCCTGCACGCGCAGCGTCGGAAATTCCGCCGCGATGCGGCGCAGGAACGCGGACACGTCTTCCGGGGCCATGCCGAACTTGCTGGGCTCGGTGGACGTCTTCACCTGGACCAGCACGTCCAGGGTGCGGCCTTCGTTCAGCAGGCGGCGGTGCAATGCTTCTGCCAGGTCGACGCGGTCCAGCGATTGCACCTCGTCGGCGTCGCGCGCGGCGTCCTTGGCCTTGTTGGTCTGTAGATGGCCGATCAGCACCCATTGCAGGCCCTGGCCGGCCAGGGCGGCGGCCTTCTGCCGCAGTTCCTGGGTCTTGTTCTCGCCAAAGCGGGTCATGCCCAGCGCCATGGCTTCGCGGATCGCGTCCACCTCGAAGGTCTTGCTGACCGGCAGCAGCACCACGCTGTCCGGGCTGCGTCCGGCGCGCGCGCAGGCGTCGGCAATGCGTTGGTGGATGCGGGCGATGCGCCCGGCCATGGTGTCTTGGACGGTCATGCAGCTCTCTTGCAGGAACAGGATGTCCCATAGTGTAGGACCCCGCGCGATCGTTTCGCCACACGTGGTGTGACGGTCGTTGACCCTGCGTAATACGCAGGCTTAGAATTTGCGGAGATTTGTTTATATTTCAATGTTCTATGCCCTCCGGCGCCGCCCCAGCGGGCGACACGGTCTTCCACCTTCCCCAGTCTCCCGCCATGTCCAGCGCTGCGCCAGAATACGCCTTTGCCACGCCTTTCCTGAATCCCCCCGCCTCTCCCATCCGATCGCTCATGCCGTATGCCTTGCGGCCCGGCACGATTTCGCTGGCTGGCGGCTATCCTGCGCAAGAATTGTTCGACGTCGAGGGCTTGTCGATCGCCTCCAACCAGGTCCTGTCACGCCTGGGCGCCTGCCTGCAATATTCCAATATCGACGGGCAGGCCAGCCTGCGCAACGAACTGGCGCGCCTGTCCGCCGCGCGCGGCCTGCATTGCAACGCCGACACCGAGCTGGTTGTCACGGGCGGATCGCAGCAAGCGCTGGCGTTGCTGACCCGCGTGATGCTGCAACCGGGCGATCACGCCATCATTGAATCGCCGGCCTTCCCCAATTCTGTCCAGGCCCTGCGCTACACCGGCGCCACCGTGCACACCGTGGCCTCGGGGCCGGACGGCATCGACGTGGACGCGCTGGATGAGCTGGCCGCGCGGGTCAAACCCAAGATGGTTTGCGTGGTGGCCTCGTTCTCGAACCCGTGCGGCGCGACCATTTCGCGTCAGCGCCGCCTGCGTTTGCTGGAGCTGGCCGTCAAACATCGCTTCCTGATCGTTGAAGACGACCCCTACAGCGAATTGCGCTTTGCCGGCGAGGCGGTGCCCCCCATCGCGGCGCTGGCCGAAGGCGAAGCGCGCCACTGGGCGGTGTACCTGGCCAGCATGTCCAAGACCATGGCGCCGGCGCTGCGCATCGGTTGGCTGATCGCCCCGCCCGAAATCCGTCGCCGCTGCGTCAGCGCCAAGGCGGCCGACGACATGGCCTCATCGGCGTGGATCCAGGAAGTGGTGGCGCAGTATCTGGCCAATGGCCGCTACGACGAGCATGTGCCGCGCATCCGCGCTGCCTATGGCCTGCGTTGCGACGCGATGGCCGAGTCGCTGGCCCGTGAACTGGACGGCCGCGTCAGCTTCAGCAAGCCCGAGGGCGGCATGTTCTTCTGGGCGCGCCTGACGGGCGATGTCGACGCTACGCGCCTGCTGCCCTACGCCATCGAACATGAAGTGGTCTACGTTCCGGGCAAGGCGTTCTACGCCAATGCCGAGCAGGCCGACCTGTTTGCCATGCGCATGTCGTTCGCCACCATGAACGAGGCGGAAATCGCCCAGGGCATGGTGCGCCTGGGCCGCGCGCTGGACGCGTGCCAAGCCAACGAACCCGTGTCGATTTCGTTGGCCGCCTGATCGCGGACAAGGCCGAGCGGCGTCGGCCTGTTTAAGCTTGGCCCACCGGCTCGCGCCCGACATCCCGGAGCGCGAGCGGTCATACCTAAATAAGCGCTTGTTATTTGGCGCGGGCGCTTCATGTCTATAAGCTTCTTGCCTCGGCGCGTCCGCGCGCCCGGCTTAACAGGAATCCAGGTCATGAACATTGCAAAAGGGTTGATGGGCGCGGCGCTCTTGATGGCGGCGGCGCAAGGCGCGCAGGCGGCAACGGTGGACGTCGTGCGTCAGCGTGGCGCCGTGGCTTGCGGCACGACCACGGGCTTTGCGGGTTTCTCCGCGCCCGACGCGCAAGGCAAGTGGCAAGGGCTGGACGTGGACCTATGCCGCGCCATTGCGGCAGCGGTGTTCGGCGACGCGAACAAGATCAAGGTGGTGCCCTTGAACTCGCAGCAGCGCTTTACCGCGTTGCAATCGGGTGAAGTGGACGTGCTGACGCGCAACACCACGGTCACGCAGCAGCGCGACACCGCGCTGGGCATCATCCACGCCGGCATCAATTTCTACGATGGCCAGGGTTTCCTGGTGCCGAAGTCCTTGGGCGTGAAAAGCGCCAAAGAGATCAACGGCGCCACCATCTGCCTGCAAACCGGCACGTCCAACGAGAACACGCTGGCCGACTGGGCCCGCGCCAACAACGTCACGTACAAGCCGGTGGTGATCGAAACATTCAACGAAGTGGTCAACGCCTTCGCGGCGGGCCGCTGCGATGTGTTCTCGACGGACGCCTCGGGGCTGGCGTCGATCCGCATCTCGAAGCTGCAAAATCCTGACGACTACGTGGTGCTGCCCGAGATCATCTCGAAAGAACCGCTGGGTCCGTTCGTGCGGCAGGGCGACGATAAGTGGTTGAACATCGTGCGCTGGTCGCTGTCGGCAATGATCGAGGCCGAGGAATACGGCGTCACGTCCAAGAACGTCGACGAGCAGCTCAACAGCGCCAATCCCAACATCAAGCGCATCTTGGGCGTGACGCCCGGCGGCGGCGCGAACCTGGGGCTGGACGAGAAGTGGGCCTACAACATCGTCAAGCAGGTGGGCAATTACGGCGAGAGCTTTGATCGCAACGTCGGCGAGGGCAGCCCGCTGAAGATCAAGCGCGGGCTCAATGCGCAATGGACGCAGGGCGGTTTGATGTACGCGTTGCCGATCCGCTGATCGTCAGCGTTGCGCGGTGAGCCCGCGATGGGCTTTCCGCGCGTTGTATTCGATGAAGTCCCGGGGGGGGCGTCAGCCGCGTCGATACAGCTGCGCGATCTTCACGAACGCCGTACGCAGTTCGCGCGTGCCGCCCTGCAGGATGACGGGCTTGCCCCGATGCGTGAATATCACCAGCCGCTTGGAAAACAGCATGGGCACGAAGCGCGCGTAGCGCACGTCTTCCCAGGCGACTTCGCGGCGGGTGAACCAGGACTGGCGCAGCCCGCGCTCGTCGATCGTCGTGATCGACGTCTGCATGTGCCAGGACACGAACAGCAGCCCCACGAAACACAGCACCACCACCACCGCCAGCACCGTATCGAACGGCTGCGCGGGCGCGCGGATGGCGGTGGTCACCACCTGCACGCCCAGCACGGCCAGGATGACCCATGCCAGGATGCGCACCCAGTCGGGCCATGCCTGGCCCGACAGCGGCAACGGGCCGATCTCGCGCAGCAAGGCCGCGCGCTCTTCAAGGGAAGGGGCAGGGCCAGGCGAGGTCATGCCGCCCGTTTGGCCGCGATGGCGTTGCCCGCGCGGCTGGAACCCTTGCGGTTCAGGTTGGCCGACATCCACTGGCCGATATCGACCACGGCGTCGAAGTCAACGCCAGTGTCGATGTCCAGGCCGCGCAGCATGTACAGCACGTCTTCGGTGGCGACGTTGCCGGTGGCGCCCTTGGCGTACGGGCAGCCGCCCAGGCCGGCGACAGACGTATGGAAGATCGAGATGCCGGTTTCCAGCGCGGCCAGGATGTTGGCCAGCGCCTGGCCATAGGTGTCGTGGAAGTGGCCGGACACGCGCGCCGGGTCCACGACGCGCGTCACGGCGGTCATGACGTCGCGCACGAGTTGCGGGGTGCCGACGCCGATGGTGTCGGCCACGTCGATTTCATCGACCTGCATCGCCAGATAGCGCTGCGCGACATCGACCACGGATTCGATGGGGACCTCGCCCTGGTACGGACAGCCCAGTGCGCAGCTGATGCTGCCGCGCACGCGGATGCCGGCTTCGCGCGCGGCCTGCACCACGGGTTCGAAGCGGGCGATGGATTCCGCGATGGAGCAGTTGATGTTCTTTTGCGAGAACGCTTCGCTGGCCGCGCCGAAGATGACGATTTCATCCGCGCCGGCGGCGAGTGCGCCTTCGAAGCCCTTCATGTTGGGCGTCAGCACCGAGTAGATCGTGCCCGGCCGGCGCTCGATGCGCGCCATGACGTCGGCCCCGTCGGCCATCTGCGGCACCCACTTGGGCGATACGAACGACGCGGCTTCCACGTTGGGAAAGCCTGCGGCGGACAGGCGGTTGATCAGCTCGACCTTGATGTCGGTCGGCACGAATTCCTTTTCATTCTGCAGACCGTCGCGGGGCGACACTTCGACGATCTTCACGCGGGAGGGCAAAGCCATGTCTCTTCCTGGTTCGATATTGGGTGACGCGGCGCGCAACGCTGCGGCGCCATCGACAATAGTAGCGCCATCGCTATGCAGAGGGCGTGTGCGGTTTCCCGGGCGTGGGTCGCTCGGATGACCCTACTTCAAACGTTGGTAGCGGCCGTCATCCAGACGGGCGAGCCGGCCCTGCAATTCCAGCTCGACCAGCTGCGCCTGTAGCGCGTCGATGGTGATGCCCGAGCGCGCGAAGATGGCGTCCAGGTGCAGCGGGTCGTAGCCCATGGCGTCCAGCACGGGGTGATCGGGCAGCGCCGGGGGCGCGGGCGGCGCGCGGCGGTTGATCGGGGTGGGGCCGCCGCCCAGCTCGTCGGTGATATCGGCGGCGGTTTCCACCAGCTTGGCGCCCTGGCGGATCAGCGCATGGCAGCCGCGCGACAAGGGCGAATGGATGGACCCGGGAATGGCGAATACTTCGCGCCCGCTTTCGCCGGCCAGCCGCGCCGTGATGAGCGAGCCGCTTTGCTTGGCGGCTTCCACCACCAGCACCCCGCGCGCCAGCCCGGCCACGATGCGATTGCGTTTCGGAAAGTGCGGCGGCAGCGCGCCCGTGCCCAATGGAAATTCAGACACCAGCGCGCCGTGCGCCGCGATGCGGTGAGCAAGCTCGCGGTGGCGGGCGGGATAGATGCGGTCGATGCCCGTGCCCATGACGGCGACGGTGCCCGCGCCTTCGGGGCCGGCGTCCAGCGCCCCTTCGTGCGCGGCGGCATCAATGCCCAGGGCCAGGCCACTGACCACGCGCCAGCCATGGCCCGCCAGGTGGCGGGCGAAGGCGCGCGCGGTTTCCTGGCCTCCGGGCGTGGCGTTGCGCGCGCCGACCACCGCCAACGACGGGCCTTGCAGGTAGGCGGGGTCGCCCGCCACATAGAGCAGGATCGGCGGGTCGGCAATCGTCAGCAGGCTTTGCGGATAGGTCGGGTCAGCCAGCGTCACGATGTGGCGACCCGGCGCCACCACCCATTGCAGCGCGGCTTCCACCTGTGCGGCCATGTCCGCCGGCATGGGCGCGGCCAGTTGGCGCGCCAGCGCCTCGGGCAGATGACGGACCAGGGCGGTGGCCCGTTGCGCGTAGATCTGCTCGGGCATACCCAGTGCGCTCAATAACGTACAGGCGGTGGCGGATCCGACATTCGGTTCCAGGGACAGCCGCAACCAGGCGGACAGTTCGGCGGAAGTATGGGCTAGCGGCATGTGACGGGCGCGTCGGATGGGAGCGTCAAGAGTGGGCAAGTGTCGCATGCAAGGCGAGATGCGTGCCGGCCGGGCAGGGACGGATCGGTCACGCGCGAGCCTGCAGGAACCGGGGACGCAGCATGCCGGCAATGCCCGGATTAGCCGAAAACTATTAGAAATCAAGACTCTAATGAATTAAACTCTTACCCAAGCATCAATTACTGGCGATCCCTTTTCAATGGCTTTACTTCCTATCCTTCGCTACCCGGACCCGCGCTTGCACAAGAAAGCCAAGCCGGTAGCCGAAGTCGACGACCGCATCCGTCAACTGGTTCGCGACATGGCTGAAACCATGTACGACGCGCCCGGCGTCGGCCTGGCCGCAACCCAGGTCGATGTGCATGAACGCGTGGTCGTGATCGACGTGTCCGAGGACAGCAACGAACTGCTCGCACTGATCAATCCCGAGATCACCTGGCGCAGCGACGATCACAAGATCTACGAAGAAGGGTGTCTGTCGGTGCCCGGCATCTACGACGAAGTCGAACGCGCGTCGCGCATCCGCTGCAAGGCGCTCGATATCGACGGCAAGCCCTTCGAATTCGAAGCCGACGGCCTGTTGGCCGTGTGCGTCCAGCACGAGCTGGACCACCTTGAAGGCAAGGTCTTCGTCGAATACCTGTCCAACCTCAAGCAGAACCGCATCAAGACCAAGCTGAAGAAGGCCGAGCGCGAAGCGCTGCGCGACTGATTCCCGTTTTTTGACTTTTTGGTCTGACTCCCCATGCGCCTAGTTTTTGCCGGCACGCCGGAATTCGCCCGTATCGCCTTTGACGCCTTGCGGGCTGCGGGTCACGACATTGCCCTGGTAATGACCCAGCCCGACCGGCCCGCCGGTCGCGGCCTGAAGCTGACGCCCAGCCCGGTCAAGCAGGCCGCGCTGGACGCCGGCATTCCCGTTGCCCAGCCGCGCAGCCTGCGGCTGGACGGGCGCTATCCCGACGAGGCCGCCGAGGCCCGCGCGTTGCTGGAGCAGGTTGCGCCCGACGTGATGGTGGTGGCGGCGTATGGATTGATCCTGCCGCAATGGGTGCTGGGCCTGCCGCGCCTGGGCTGCCTGAACATCCACGCCAGCCTGTTGCCGCGCTGGCGCGGCGCCGCGCCGATTCAGCGCGCGATCGAAGCCGGCGATGCGCAGACGGGCGTGACCATCATGCAGATGGATCAGGGCCTGGACACGGGCGACATGCTGCTGGAAGTCGTGGTGCCGATTGGCGCGGACACCGATGCCGCACAGCTGCACGACGCCCTGGCGGCGGCGGGCGGCCAGGCCATCGTGCAAGCGCTGGACGCCTTGGAAAAAGACGGCCTTACGCCTCGCAAGCAACCCGAAGCCGGCGTGACCTATGCCGCCAAGCTGGACAAGGCCGAAGCAGCGCTGGACTGCACGCAGCCCGCGCAACTGCTCGCGCGCCGCGTGCGCGCCTTCAACCCCGTGCCCGGCGCCAGCATCCGCTTGCCGGGCCTGCCTGACCCGGTCAAGGTCTGGCGCGCGCAGGCGCTGGAAGGCGCGGCGACGGCCGAGCCGGGCAGCGTGTTGCGCGCGGACGGGCAGGGCATCGACATTGCTTGCGGCGATGGCGTGCTGCGCTTGCTGGAATTGCAGAAGGCTGGCGGCAAGCGCCAGCCTGTCGATGTATTCGTGCGCGGCTGGCAGCCTGCTTGAAGCGAGCGAGCGAGCGGGCTGCGCGCAGCCGGCCTGAACGTTCAGGCCCGCGCGGTGCCCGCCAGCAGGTCCAGGTAGGCGCCCGGCACCAATTGCGTGGGCGCGACGCCCAGGCTCGACATCAAGGTGCGGGCTTCTTCATAGCCGGCGTCGGCGCTCTCGCCGTCGCGCAGCACGACTTCCAACTCCAGGAATTCTCCCAGGCCTTCGACCCGGTCCAGATGGATGCGGGTGCGCCCCGCCATGAACACGACGCGGTGTTTCTTCACCCGGCCAATCGCACCATACGCTAGCGTCAGGGTCTCGCGCAGCGTGTCGGGCGCGTCGGTGGGCGAAATGGAATAGAAGCTTTCCTTCGGGCCCGCTTCGTCGGCGCGTCGATAGAAAATCAGCTCGCCCGTGCCATCGGCAAACGCCCGCAGCTTCAAGCGCCCGTGGGTGCAGGTGAAAAAGGTGTCGTCCTGCTCAAGCGATACCGGTTCCTGGCCGGACAGGGCGGCGGCCAAGGGTTCCAGCACGGCCAGGCTATCGACCCTGGCCTTGATTTCGACGTTACGAGCCATGGCAAGAACCTCGGCTGAATAAGATCAGTACAACGTGCCTGCCACGCGTGCTGGCAGGTCCCGGTCATAGGTGACACCATCGAACGTGCCCGCCGTCAGGTCGGACAGGATGCGCCCGACGCTGGGCAGCGCGCTGCGCGGCACTTGCGTGGCCGGGTCCCACAGGCGCGAGCGCAGCAGCGCACGCGAGCACTGGAAGTACACGGTCTGCACGTCAACGATCAGCACCGAGCGCGGCAGCTTGTCGTCCACCGCAAAGCGCGCCAGCAGCGCCGGGTCGACGCTGATGCGGGCCGTGCCGTTCACGCGCAACGTCTCGCCCACGCCGGGCACCAGGAACAACAGCGCCACGCGAGGGTCGGCCAGCACGTTGAGCAAGCTGTCCACGCGATTGTTGCCACGGCGGTCGGGCAGCAGCAGTGTCTTTTCGTCTTCGACCACGACGAAGCCGGCCGGATCGCCGCGCGGCGATGCGTCCAACCCATCCGACCCGCACGTGGCCAGCATCGCAAACGGCGATGCCTCGATGAAAGCCCGGTAATGCGGATGCACGTGATCCACTTCCTTCTTCAGCGACGCCTCGCCCGGTGAACCGTACAGGGCCTGGAGCGCGTTGGCGTCGGTGACGAGATGGTCGGGGTCGATGTGCATGGCGGGTTCCGGTTGCGAAGTCAGGCCAGGATGGCGGGCAGGTCGTCTACGGTCAGGATGAGTTCGTCGGGCTTGCGCTCGCGCAGCGCGTCCACGTGGTTATAGCCCCAGGCGACGGAGGCCACGCGCACGCCCGCTTTGCGCGCGGCGTCGATGTCGCGCATTTCGTCGCCCACAAGCAGGAAGCGTTCGGGGGCGACTTCATGACGGCGCATCAGTCGGTCGATCTTGGCAGCCTTGCCGAACAGGTCGGTGCCGCATTCATAGTCGTCGAACAGTGCGCAGGTGTCGGCGCCCAGCACGCGCTGCACGTTCTCGATGGAATTCGAACTGATCACCGCCAGCCGCACTCCACCCGCCTTCAGTTGCGCGACCGCATCGGCGATGCCGTCGAACAGTTGCACGCTGGGGTCGATGTCCTGCATCAACGTGCGCACGTGCGTCATGATGGCCGGCAGCTTCCACAGCGGAATACCCAGGTACTTCAGGATTTCGGAGGCTTCGCGGTGGCGCAGGTTCTCGCGCTCGGCCAGGTCGATCTTCCGAAAGCCGTACTTGTCGGCCACCGTGTTCAGGATGGAATTGAACCAGGGCATGGTGTCTGCCAGGGTTCCGTCAAAGTCGAATGCAGCGATATCGTATTTCAAGTAATCAATCCGTTTGCCGGCTGGTGGCGGGGCCTATAAGCCGTTGGGGTGTAGCAGATAGTGCACGACCGGCGCCAGTGCTTCAAGCGGCGGCGCGCTGGCGACGACACGCGCCGCATTGGTCCAGGGATAGTCCAGCGCCAGCAGCCAGCCGAACACGGCGGGCATGTCGCCCGGCGGCAGCGTGACCATGGTTTCGATGGTGATGGTCAAGTCGGTGGCGCGATAGGGATCCGCCTGGAATTTCCAGTCGTAGCGACCGCAGCCCACGCGCACATTGCCCGTGGCTTTTTCGGTCATGCCCACGATCCAGTCGCACTGGTATTCGGGCAGCCGCGCATCGATCGGCGGGCGCGACAGGTAGAACGTGTAGACGTTTTCGTAGGTCTGGCCGAACTTGCGCACCAGCGTGTCGGCAATCGCCGCCAGTCCGTGCGATTCAGGGGGGAAGGCGATCGCCTGCGTGCGCAAGGCCATCTTCAGGACAGCGTCCGAGGCGAATGCGCGCGCCATGTAATGCGGGCGATTCTCGTCCTTGGCGTGGAAGTAGTCGCGCAGCACGGACTCGGTGCTGCGTGGGGACAACGAATCGGAAGACATTGCGAGGGCGGTCGTCATGGGCTCAAAAGGGGAAGAAAGGCATCAGGCCGTGATGGGGTCGAACCACTTCGAGACGTTCGGCGGCTCATAGATGGCATACCGGTCCAGCAGCAGCGCGGGGTCTTGCTCCACCACCAACATGTCTCGATGCTGCGGGCGGATGAAGGCTTCGTCGACAGCATGGTTAACGAACTGCACCAGCGCGTCGTAGTATCCCGCGATATTCAACAGGCCGCAGGGCTTCTGATGCATGTTCAGTTGGGCCCAGGTCCAGACCTCGAAGAATTCCTCCAGCGTGCCGGAGCCGCCCGGCAGGGCGATGAAGCCGTCCGACTTCTCGATCATCATCGCCTTGCGCTCGTGCATGTTCTGCACCAGATGCAGCTCGGTCAGGCCGCGATGCGCCTGTTCCTTCTTTTGCAGCAATTCCGGGATGACGCCGATGACGCGGCCGCCAGCGGCCAACACTTCATTGGCCACCACGCCCATGATGCCGACGACCGATCCGCCGTACACCAGACCCAGGTCGCGCTTGACCAATTCGCGGGCCAGCACGCGGGCCTGCTCGATATAGTCCGGCCGACTGCCCGGGTTCGAGCCGCAATACACGCAGATGTTCTTCAGGTTCATAACAGGTTCGAGATGACCGGGCCCGTTACAGATTGCGTCACGGGCTTTCCGGGAAGTCGATAGTTTACGAGAAGGTCAGCGGGCGCGTTTGGGGGTGGCCGGGCGGTGCAAATTGGTGGCAGGAGCAATGTTTGGACACAGCAAGTTCCGCTGCGATCGGTAGACTGAGTCGTTCGGTACGACTGGAAATCCAGCGTCGTAGGGCTTTCACTAACTAGAGGAGCGAACGATATGGAACAAGCAACCCGAACCGCCGAGAAGGCCAGCCGCCCATTCGACATGGACGTGAAGGCGATCCGAGCCAAGGCGCGTCAGGACATCGAATCCGGCGCCGTCACGGACACCTATCGCGCAGACCGGGAAACCGTGCTGAAGCTGCTGAACGAGGCCTTGGCCACTGAAATAGTCTGTGTGCTGCGCTACAAGCGCCACTACTTCATGGCACATGGGCTGAACGCCGAGC
Organism: Achromobacter piechaudii NBRC 102461; assembly: GCF_001571245.1. Lineage (GTDB taxonomy): Bacteria > Pseudomonadota > Gammaproteobacteria > Burkholderiales > Burkholderiaceae_B > Achromobacter > Achromobacter piechaudii. The sequence goes on from NZ_BCTK01000014.1 coordinate 276,071, forward strand.
CGGTGGCGGCGGAATTCGCCGAACATGCCACGCAGGAACAGGAACACGCCGACCGTCTGGCCGAACGCATCGTTCAGCTTGGTGGCGAACCGAACCTGTCTCCGAAGGGCCTGCTGGAGCGCAGCCATTCGGAATACGTCGAAGGCAAAACCTTGCAGGACATGATCAAGGAAAACTTGATCGCAGAGCGTATCGCCATCGACAGCTATCGCCAGATGATCGAATACATCGGCGATCAGGATTCGACCACGCGCCGTATGCTGGAAGAAATCCTGGCGGTCGAAGAGGAACACGCCGACGACCTGGCGGACTTCCTGTAAACAGATAGCCGCTACGCGGCCAGGGCGCCCGCGCTTCGGGCGCCATCAAACGGGGGCGCGGCGCCAACATTGGCGCCGCGCCCCTGCTTCATCAGATCACTTCGCCCCACAAGTCGTATTCGTCCGACTCGGTGACGCGCACGCGCACCATGTCGCCCGGCTTGAGCGGGTTGTCGGAGCTGACGTACACGCAGCCGTCGATCTCGGGCGCGTCCGCGCTGCTGCGGCCAATCGCGCCGTCTTCGTCCACTTCATCGATCAGCACGTCGATTTCGCGGCCCACCTTGCGCGCCAGGCGCGCGGTCGAGATGCCTTGCTGCAATTGCATGAAGCGTTCCCAACGATCTTGCTTCACGTCGTCGGGCACGGGGTTGTCCAGCAGGTTCGCGGGCGCGCCTTCCACCGGCGAATATTGGAAACAGCCCACGCGATCCAGCTGCGCTTCCTGCATCCAGTCCAGCAGGTACTGGAAGTCTTCCTCGGTCTCGCCAGGAAAGCCGACGATGAACGTGGAACGGATGGTCAGGTCGGGGCAGATCTCGCGCCAGCGCTTGATGCGCGCCAAGGTCTTGTCTTCGAACGCCGGGCGCTTCATGGCCTTCAGGATGCGCGGGCTGGCGTGCTGGAACGGAATGTCCAGATAGGGCAGGATCTTGCCCTCGGCCATCAGCGGAATCACTTCGTCCACGTGCGGGTACGGGTACACATAGTGCAGGCGTGTCCAGATGCCCATTTCGGACAGGGCCAGACAGAGCTCGGTCATGCGCGTCTTGACCGGACGGCCGTTCCAGAAGCCGCTGCGGTACTTCACGTCGACGCCGTAGGCGCTGGTGTCCTGCGAGATCACCAGCATTTCCTTCACGCCCGCCTTGACCAGACGTTCGGCTTCGCTCAACACATCGCCCACCGGGCGGCTGACCAGATCGCCGCGCATCGACGGGATGATGCAGAAGCTGCAACGGTGATTACAGCCTTCCGAGATCTTCAGATAGGCGTAGTGACGCGGCGTCAGCTTGATGCCTTGCGGGGGCACCAGGTCCAGATAGGGATTGTGGTCCTGCTTGGGCGGCGCGGCGTCATGCACGGCGCGCACCACTTCTTCGTACTGCTGAGGACCGGTGACCGCGAGCACGCTGGGGTGCACCTTGCGGATCACGGATTCCTCGACGCCCATACAGCCGGTGACGATGACCTTGCCGTTCTCGGCCAGCGCCTCGCCAATCGCCTCAAGCGATTCGGCCTTGGCGCTGTCGATGAACCCACAGGTGTTGACGACGACAACGTCCGCGTCGTTGTACTCGGGCGTGACTTCGTACCCTTCGGTGCGCAGTTGGGTCAGGATGCGTTCGGAGTCGACCAGGGCTTTAGGACAGCCCAGGCTGACGAAGCCGACTTTGGGGGAAGACATGGAATACCTCGGTGGGCGCGAGCCGGCGCCAATGATCAAAATCTGCGCAATTTTAGCGCGGCAGAGCGGGGGCCGTTATTTTAGGGGAAACCGGGGGGAAGCGACGAATTGGCTGGAGGAGGCGAAAGGCCCGCCCAGGTCCTGCCGAGCGGCGGGGGTTACGTGTGTAACCGACGGGCCTGGGCCCACGCCGCATCCGGCGATTCGGACTTTACCCCGCCCCTCGCCGATACAGGGCCAGCGTCGCCGCCAAGCCCATCATCAAGCTGCCGCAAACGCGATTCAGCCAGCGCAATCCCGATCCTTGAAATGCCCGCACCAATTGCGCGCCGAGCATGGCGTAAACCACCATCGTCAGCGTATTGATCGTCGCCATCACCGCCGCGACGATGGCGTATTGAATCAGCAGCGGGGCTTGCGGGTCGATGAATTGCGGCAGGAAGGCCGACATGAACAGCAGGGCCTTGGGGTTGGTCAGCGCCACCAGAAAGCTGCGCATGCCCAGAGCCAGGCTGGCCGGGCGCGCAGTCGAGCTGGCAGAGGGCAGCACCAGCGCCGCATCCGAGCGCAGCATCTTCCAGCCCAGGTAGGCCAGATACGCCGCGCCCACCCATTTGATGATCTGGAAGGCGATTTCCGAGGCCGCCAGCACCACGCCCAGGCCGGATGCAACCGCGCCGATCAGGATCAGGTCGGCCAGCACCGCGCCCGCCATGCCCCAGCCGGCGGCGCGCACGCCGTGGCGCGAGCCGTTGCTCATGGCAAGCAGAGTGGTGGGGCCGGGCGTCACGATGGCGATGGCCGAGGCCAGGACGAACAGCAACAGTGTGGCGGTGGACATAAAGCGCTCCCTGGGCAGCGGCCAGTTTGACGTGGCCAGCGCCGTTCGTCCAGGTCCGGCTACCATATCGGTCTTATCCTCAGAATTCCCACCATGTCCACGCGTTCCGACTCCCCCAATCTTGCCCCCCCGCTTTCCTCCGTTCTTCTTTCCAGCGCGGGGGTGGTCGAGGGCGTGCTGGACGGCCGTTCCCTGACGGACGCGTTGAGCGACGTCAGTTCGGCCCTGCGCCCGGCCACGCAGGCCGTGTCTTTCCATGCGATGCGCTATCTGGGCTGGGCCGATGCGGTGGGCCGTGAATTGGTCCAGCGTTATCCCAGCGTGTTGTTTGAATCGTTGTTGCTGGTGTCGCTGACGCTGCTCAAAGAGGAGGGCGAAGCCGCCGCGCAGTTGCCCGGCATGCCGGTTTACGCCGCGCACACCGTGGTGGACCAGGCCGTGACGGCCGCTTCCAATACGCGCAGCCTTGCCTCGTTCAAGGGCATGCTCAACGCCTGCCTGCGCCGCTTCCTGCGTGAACGCGCGGCGCTTGAGGCGGCCGTGGCCGACAGCCCCGAGGCGCAATGGAACCACCCGGGCTGGTGGGTCAAGCAGTTGGGTATCGCCTATCCGCAGGATTGGCAGCGGATTCTGGAATCGGCCAACGTGCCCGCGCCGCTGACCCTGCGCGTGAACCGCCGCCGCGCCACCCGCGATCAGGTGCTGGCGGCATTCCAGGACGCAGGGCTGCAAGCGCAGCCCGTCGGCCAGGCGGGCGTGGTGCTGGGCAGCCCGAAGCCCGTGACGCAGTTGCCGGGTTTTGCCGAAGGCTGGTGGTCGGTCCAGGATGCGGGCGCGCAGTTGGCCGCTGAACTGCTGGCGCCCGCCGATGGCATGCGGGTGCTGGACGCCTGCTCGGCGCCGGGCGGCAAGACCGCGCATCTGCTTGAGCTGGCGGACATCGATCTGGTGGCGCTGGATGCCGACGGCGAACGCCTGGAGCGCGTCGAGCAGAACCTGGATCGCCTGGGCCTGGCCAGCGACCGCGTCCACTTGGAAGCCGCCGACGCCGCCGACCTGGACGCCTGGTGGGACGGCAAGCCCTTCGATGCGGTGCTGGCGGACGTGCCATGCACGGCGTCGGGCATCGTGCGCCGTCACCCCGATATCCGCTGGTTGCGCCGCGAAAACGACGTGCGCCGCACGGCAACGTTGCAGGCCCGGATCCTGGATTCCTTGTGGAAGACGGTCGCACCCGGTGGCCGTCTGCTGTATGTGACGTGCTCGGTATTCCCCATTGAAGGCGCGCGCCAGGCGCTCGAATTCATGCAGCGGCATCCCGAGGCCCAGCGCCTGGACGCGCCCGGCCAGTTGCTGCCAGTTGCGCTCGATGCAACACCGGCCGAGCAACATGATGGCTTTTTCTACGCCTTGTTTGCCAAGCAGTCCTGAATCACCAAGAATAGGGGCATGACGGTGTTGCGGTGTCGTATGTCCACTATTTCGCGTTTATTTCTAGGGTTGTTGCTGGTATCTACCTTGCTTTGTTCCGTGCCGGGCGGCGACGTTCATGCCGCCGAGCCGAGGGTGACGCGAGTGGAACCCGCCGTTCGCAATGGCAAGCTCGAGATCGATGCGGACATCGAATTCGAATTGAACCAGCAGTTACGGGACGCCGCCCAGCGCGGCGTCCCTCTGTATTTCACGGCGGATCTCACCATGACGCGCGAGCGCTGGTGGTGGTTCGACAAGTCGCTGGTGGACACCTCCCGCACCTGGCGGGTCGTCTATAACGCGCTGACGCGGCAATGGCGGGCTGGGGTGGGCGAGCTGTCCTTCCCGGTGGCCTCACTGGACGACGCGATGAGCGTCATCCGGCATATCCGCAACTGGTCGGTGGCCGATGCGGCCGACTTCGATGCCGGCGTGCTCTATGGCGGACAGCTGCGGCTGCGCCTGGATACCTCGCTCTTGCCCCGGCCGTTCCAGGTCAACGCGCTGAACAGCAGTTCGTGGGCGCAGGGCACGCCCTGGATGGAATTCTCGTTCATGTTGAGCGATCAGGAGAAAGATCCCTCATGAGGCTATTGCTTCGGCTGGCCCTGATGGTGGGGGCGGTAAGTGGCCTGGCGTTGCTGGGCCTGCTGGCATGGTCTACCGGCAATGCGTCGCGCTTTGCGCGCTACTACGACACCCTGCTTGTGCTGAATGGCATCTTTGCGCTGGCGCTGTTCATCTGGGTGGTGGCGCTGACCGTCCGCCTGGCGCGCCAGATCCGGCGACGTCAATTTGGCGCGCGGCTGACCGCGCGCTTTTCGTTGGCCTTCGCGTTGATCGGCGTGGTGCCGGGCGCCCTGATCTACACCGTGTCGGTGCAGTTCATGTCGCGCTCTATTGAATCCTGGTTCAACGTCCGGGTGGACACCGCGCTGGAAGCCGGCCTGAACCTGGGCCGCGCGGCGCTCGATTCCCTGCTGGCGGACCTGGACGCGCGCGCCCGCTCCATGGCGGTGGAACTGAATCGCAATACAGATAGCGGCGTGACGCTGGCGCTGACCCGGCTGCGCGAGGCCAACGGCGTTCAAGAGGCCATGGTGTTCACGGGCAGCGGCCGCATGGTGGCGTTTTCGACCAGCCAGTACGGCCAGTTGCTGCCGGCGATGCCGCCGTCCACCGTCATGAACCAGCTGCGTCTGGCGCGCGGCTATTCCGCCGCCGAGGCCGATGACCCCGTCACGCCGGGCGCCGAAGGCGGCCTGCATCTGCGGGTCGTGATCCCGTTGACCGGGCCGGACCGCTACGACAATCTGCTGGGTGCGGCGTCCGAGCCGCGTTGGCTGCAACTGCTGCAACCCGTGCCGGAACAGATCGCGCACAACGCCAATCTAGTTCAGCAGGGTTTTCGGGATTACCAGGAATTGGCGCTGTCGCGGCTGGGGCTGCGCAAGCTCTATGGCATCACGCTGACGCTGGCGCTGCTGCTTGCCGCGTTCGGCGCCATCGCGGTGGCGCTGTCGCTGTCCAAGCGTCTCGTGCGCCCGCTGCTCAGTCTGGCGGGCGGCACGCAGGCGGTGGGTGTGGGCGATTACCGGCCGCTGCCTGAACCGCCCGAGCGCGACGAAGTCGGCCAGTTGACGCGGTCTTTCAACGCGATGACGCGTCAGCTGGACGAAGCGCGCCGCATGGTCGAAAGCAATCGCCAGCAGCTGGAGCGCTCCAACGTCTATCTGGAAAGCGTGCTGTCGAACCTGTCGTCCGGGGTGCTGGTGTTTGACGAGTCGTTCCGCGTCACGACGGTCAACCAGGGCGCCCAGACGATTCTGGGGGTGGACCTGCGATCAGTCATCGGTCGGCCGCTGGAAACGGTAGACGGCATGCTTGAATTCGCGAACATCGTGCGGCAGGCGTTTTCCACCCACGCCGCGGTCGGCTCCGAACGCCAGCACTGGCAGCAGCAGTTTGAAATCGGGCCGGCCCAGGGCGATGCGCCCATCGCGCCGCAGCCCTTGACGCTGCTGGCGCGCGGCACCCATCTGCGCGTGGACGGGCGCGGCAACGGCTATCTGGTGGTGTTCGACGACATTACCGAAGTGATCTCCGCCAACCGGACCGTGGCCTGGGGCGAGGTGGCGCGCCGCCTTGCGCACGAGATCAAGAACCCGCTGACGCCCATTCAGCTGTCCGCCGAACGCCTGGCGATGAAGCTGGAAGGCAAGTTGCAGCCTGCCGAGGCGCAGATCGTCCAGCGCTCCACCAACACCATCGTCAACCAGGTGGCCTCGCTCAAGCAGATGGTGGACGACTTCCGCGAATATGCGCGCACGCCGCCCGCCGTGATGCAGCGCATCGACTTCAACGCGCTGGTGGCCGACGTGCTGTCGCTGTACGGCTGGGAGCCGGATGGCGGCGTTTCGCGCGGCGCGGCCAAGGCGCTGAACCTGGACGTCTCGCTGGCGCCAGGCCTGCCCGACATCGAGGGCGACCCGACCCAGCTGCGCCAGGTGATCCACAACCTGCTGTCCAATGCGCGCGACGCCATCGCCGAAATGGGCGGGCAGGGCCGGGTCAGCGTGACGACGCAGTTGATGCGCAGCGAACAGCCCGATCGGGCCGACCAGCAGGCTCTCAGATTTACCGTTGCGGACACCGGGCCGGGCTTTCCGGCGCAGGTGATGCAGCGCGCGTTCGAGCCCTACGTAACCACAAAGTCCCACGGGACTGGGTTAGGATTGGCAATCGTGCGCAAGATCGTTGAAGAGCACGGCGGACGTATCGACCTTGCGAACCGCAAGGAAGGGGGGGCGCGGATTTCCATCTTGTTGACCCGGTTGGCGACGACTACCGGGGCAGATACTATGGACGCGACCGCGCAAGAAAAGGATAATGCGGCTACGCAATAGGTGGATGCTTTATGGCCAGAATTCTGGTGGTTGACGACGAAGTCGGTATACGCGAGCTTTTGTCGGAGATCCTTTACGACGAAGGACACACGGTCGAACTGGCCGAAAACGCGGCGCAAGCGCGCGCTGCTCGCCTTCGCATGCGTCCTGATCTGGTGTTGCTGGACATCTGGATGCCCGACACCGATGGCGTAAGTTTGCTGAAAGAGTGGGGCTCGCAAGGGCTGCTCGACATGCCCGTGATCATGATGAGCGGCCACGCCACCATCGACACGGCGGTCGAAGCCACGCGCATCGGCGCGATGGATTTCCTGGAAAAGCCCATTACGCTGCAACGCCTGCTCAAGACGGTGGCCGCTGGCCTGGCGCGTGGACGCGCCCCGCATCCGGCGCCGGTCGCCGCGCACCCCGCTGCCGTCAGCCCGGCCGTGGCATTGGAAGACGAGCTGGATCCGCCCGTGTTGACCACGGCGCCCGCCAACGAAGTGCCGGTCACGTCCAACGGCCAGTTGGGCAGCATTTCGCTGGATCAGCCCCTGCGCGAAGCGCGCGACGAGTTCGAACGCATCTATTTCGAATACCACCTGGTCCGCGAAAGCCACAGCATGACGCGTGTGTCTGAGCGCACCGGCCTGGAACGCACCCACCTGTATCGCAAGCTCAAGCAATTGGGCATCGAGTCGGCGCGCAAGCGCAGCACATGAAAATCCTGATCATGGGCGCTGGTCGCGTAGGCACCAGCGTGGCCGAAAACCTGGTGTCCGAGCAAAACGACATCACCGTGGTGGATACCGACGCCACTCAACTTCGGTACTTGCAGGAACACTTTGACTTGCGCGTCGTCCATGGCGATGGCTCGCAAGTGTCGGTGCTTGAGACCGCCGGCGCGGCCGACACCGACCTCTTCATCGCCTGTGCCGCCTCTGACGCCGCCAACATGGTGGCGTGCAAGATCGCCCGCCAGCTGTTCAACGTCCCCCGTCGCATCGCCCGCATCCGCTCGGCCGAGTTTCCGGAACACCCGGAACTCATGAGCGAAGAGGGCTTTTGCATCGACGCGTTGATCAGCCCCGAACGCAGCGTCACGACCTACCTGCATAGCCTGATTGAATTTCCCGAAGCCTTGCAGGTCGTGGAATTCGCCGAGGGCCGGGTTTCCGTCGTGACCGTGCGCGTGGGCCATGGCAGCCCGATGGCGCATTCCTCCGTCGACAAGCTGCGCGACGTCTGGCCCGATGTGAAGGCGCGCGTGATCGACGTGCTGCGCGGCGGGCGACCGCTGCGCGCCGGCAGCGGCACCGTTGTCGCCCCGGGCGACGAAGTCGTGCTGGTGGTGGATTCGCGCGATGCGCGGCGCGCCGTGCGCCAGTTGCGCGAGGCCGAACGCGCCGTGCGCCGCGTCATGATCGCAGGCGGCGGCAACATCGGATTACGTCTGGCCCGCGAGCTGGCCGAAGAAAAATACAGCGTCCGCATCATCGAACGTGACCTCAAGCGTTGCGAATACCTGGCGACGCAGCTGCCCGACAGCGTACTGGTCCTGCACGGCAGCGGCACTGACGAAGCCCTGCTCGAGCGCGAGAACATCGAAGACATGGACACCTGGCTCGCGCTGACCAGCGACGACGAGGACAACATCATGTCGTCCCTGCTGGCCAAACGCCTGGGCGCGCGCAAGGTGATCGCGCTGATCAACCGCCAGGCCTATGGCGAGCTGATGCAGGGCAGCCATATCGATATCGCCGTATCCCCGTCCCAGGCGACCATGAGCGAGCTGCTGAGGCACGTGCGGCGCGGCGACGTGGCCGCCGTGCACCGCTTGCGCCAGGGCGTGGCCGAGGCGCTTGAAGCCATTGCCCATGGCGACCGCTCCACCTCCAAGGTCGTGGGCCGGCCGGTCGGCCAGATCAGCCTGCCCAAGGGCGCCAGCATCGGCGCACTGGTGCGGGGAGATGAAATCATCCTGCCCGACGCCGACACCGTCATTGAAACGGACGACCACGTGATCGTCTTCGTGCCCTCGCGCCGCCAGATGCCGCGCGTGGAAAAGCTGTTCCAAGTTTCGGCATCCTTTTTCTGATGCGCACACTTTTCAAGCTCCGCCGTGGGCCGGGCCTCGCCGGGTAGGCTTTCATGAAGCGCGTTCTGGGCACCCTTTATATCCTGGGCCTGACCATGGTGATGTTCGCGCTCACCATGCTGATCCCGCTGTTGATCGCGTATGTGGGTGGCGACGCCGCGCGCGATGCGTTCCTGCACGGCTTCCTGATTTCCCTGGGTATCGGCGGCGGTCTTGCCGCCATCACGCGCCGCAGCCGCTGCGAACTGCGGGCACGCGACGGCTTCGTGCTGGTGTCGGCGGTGTGGGCGGGCCTGCCGCTGCTGGCCTCGATTCCGCTGATGCTGTACTTTCACCGGGCCGGCTTGCCCCTGTCATTCACGGGCGCCTACTTCGAAGCCATGTCCGGGCTGACGACCACCGGTGCCACCGTCCTGACCAATCTGGACACCTTGCCCGCGTCGATCAATCTGTGGCGCGCCACGCTGATCTGGATCGGCGGCATGGGCATCCTGGTGCTGGCCGTGGCGATTCTGCCCTTGCTGGGGGTGGGCGGCCACCAGGTCGTGCGGGCCGAAACGCCCGGCCCGATGAAGGACGAACGCCTCACCCCGCGCATTGCCAGCACCGCCAAGGCGCTGTACGCGGTGTACTTCGTGTTCTCGATCCTGTGCTTTCTGGCCTACCGGGCCGTGGGGCTGTCCTGGTTCGAGGCCTGGTGCCACATGGCCACCACGATGGGCCTGGGCGGGTTCTCGACCTGGGATGACGGATTCGCCCACTTCGATTCCGTGGCGGTCGAAATGGTCGCCATGGTGTTCATGCTGATCGCCGGCATCAACTTCGCCACCCACTTCAACGCCTTCCGCCAACGTAGCCCGCGCGCCTATGTGCGGTGTCCTGAAGCCATTCCGTACCTGGTCGTGGTGCTGGGCGTGGGGCTGGTCATTTCGGTGTTTCTGTACATCAAGGGCGTCTACAGCGAGCCCCTGCAAGCGCTGCGCTATGGCATGTTCAACACGATTTCCATGGCGACCACCACGGGCTACGCCAATACGGACTTCGCCCAGTGGCCCCTGTTCGCGCCGTTGACCATGCTGCTGCTGTCCGGCTTCGCCACGTCGGCCGGGTCCACCGGGGGCGGCATCAAGATGATCCGCGCGATCCTGCTGGTCAAGCAGGCCCGCAATGAGCTCGTGACGATGCTGCATCCGCACGCGGTCAGCCCGGTGCGCATCAACGGCCGCGCGGTCGAGACGCGCACCATGTCGTCCGTGCTGGCCTTCATGCTGTTCTACGGGCTGTCCATTGCCGTGTTCACCAGCCTGCTGCTGCTGTCGGGCCTGGATCCCATCACGGCGTTCTCGGCCATTTTCGCCAGTATCAACAACACGGGGCCGGGGCTTGGGCCCGTTGGACCGATGGGCAGCTTTGCCGTCCTGTCCGATTTCCAGATCTGGGTTTGCACCTTCGCCATGCTGATCGGCCGGTTGGAATTGCTGACCGTGCTGGTGCTTTTCACCCCGATTTTCTGGCGCAAATAAGGGGCGCGCGCCCCTGTTTTTGATCAGGGATAACCCGATTCAGGGTTATCCCACCCACCCTCGAAAACCGCATGATCACTGCCGATGCGACCGCCATCGGCCGGGGACCCGCGCCGTTCCTGAGTTGTAAGTGCTCGCTCACTAATTCTCAGAGGGCAAAACCGTGTGCTACGCGATGTTGCACACAAATGTCACGATTTTCAATCTTATTGCCACAAACCTGCGGCTATCATCCGTTTCACAAGCCGCCGTCTAGTGCCCCCCGGGAAGTTACCGGGCTTCAAGGTCGAACGGCGCGTCCCCTCATCAAACATTCAAAGGAGTCCGGAATGGAACCGATCCCGTTCATTTCGTCGGCCCCCAACACCCTGGGCATCGAACTTGAGTTGCAACTGATCGACCCCCGCACTTTTGACCTGACCGCAGCCTCTGACGAGCTGCTGGCCCAGATGGCCAATCACCCCATTGCCGACCGCGTCAAACCCGAGATCACGCGGTCCATGATTGAACTGAATTCGTCGGTGCACGAGCACCCCATGGGCCTGTTGGCCGAAATGCGCGAGATGCGCGACGCCCTGGTCGAAGCGGCAGATGCCGTCGGTGTGTCGGTTGCCGGTGGCGGCGCCCACCCCTTCATGCGGTGGCAAGAACGGTCCATCTCGGACACCCCGCGCTTCCAGTACCTGGCCGAAATGTACGGTTACCTGGCGCGTCAATTTACTGTTTTTGGCCAGCACATCCATCTGGGTGTTCAAAGCGGCGATGATTCCATCAAGCTGCTGCGCCGGCTCTCGCCCTACGTACCCCACTTCATCGCGCTGTCGGCGTCCTCGCCGTATTGCGAAGGTGTGGACACGCTGTTCTCTTGTTCGCGTCTGAACGCCGTCAACAGCTTCCCGCTGGCTGGTCACATGCCGCCCGAGGTCAAGGACTGGTACCAGTTCGAAGCCCATCTGTCGCAGCTGCGCGCCTACGGCCTGGCCGAGAGCATCAAGGACCTGTATTGGGATATCCGCCCGAAGCCGGAATTCGGCACGGTCGAGATCCGCGTTTGCGACACGCCGTTGACCGTGGAGCGCGCCTGCCAGATCGCCGCGTTCGCACAAGCGCTGGCGGTGCTGCTGATGCGCGAGGACGATCCCAGCGACAGCGCGTGGCTGTCCTACCGCAGCAACCACTTCCAGGCTTGCCGTTTTGGCTTGCAGGGCAGCTATGTGACGCCGGACGGCCAGCGTCTGCGCTTGATGGACCATCTGCGCGCGCTGTTCCAACGCTTGATGCCGGTGGCCGAGGAGCTCGGTACGGGCGACATGATCGCCGCGCTGCGCGACGAGGCCATGCGCAGCGGCAACGACGCGCGCTGGCTGCGCAGCCAATTCCATCGGCTGCGTGACCTGCCGCTGGTGGTTGACGCCATGTCGCACGCCTGGCGTGGCGAATCGGTGTCGGCCCCGCCTGCGGAACCGACCGCCGTATTGCGTCGGCGCATCCGCGCCAACTCCGAGCCCATGCAGCCTTTGTCTGCCTCCGAGCCCGGCGTCGCGGTGCCGTTGCCGGAACGCTTGCACTAAGTCCTGGCCTGCGGGCGTCACACAGGTAGGTGGCGCGCGCAGGCGGGCGATGGCTCTACCGTCAGGGGTTGCCGCGCTGGCGTCCGCCGATCGCGCTGACGGACAGGCGGGTTTCTCCCGCTACCGTCCGGTGCGCCGCGGCGCGCCACGCATGCCCATAAGCCACTTCAATACTCAGCGCGATCAGCCCGTCCGGGCGGCGCTGGGCCTCCAGCGCTGCGCACAGGCGGTCGCGCCAGTCGCGCCCCACCAGACCGCCGCGACGCCCCTCGGCGGGGTTTCCACCCAACGCACGCACGTCCGCCAGCAGCTTTTCGGGGCTGCGGTAGGTCAGGGTCAGGATCTCCTGGTCCATGACGGGGTCGGCAAAGCCGTTTTCCACCAGCAAGTCGCCGAAGTCGTGCATATCCACGAATGACGGGGTCGCGGTGGACAGGCCGGCATCGGTCAGCGCCTGCCGAAGTTCACGCAGGGTGGCCGGCCCGAGACAGGAAAACATCGCCAATCCGCCCACTTTCAGAATCCGCCGCCACTCGGCCAGCACTGCATGCGGGGCGCGGTGCCAATGCATGGCCAGGTTGGACCACACCAGCTCAAGCGATTCGGGGGGCAGGCCGGTTTCGGCCAGATCGGCGTTGACGAACGTCGGCGCGGTGGGGCCGCGTCGCGCCAGCTTGCCGATCCAGGCGCCCAGGCCGGCCGGGGCATGGCGCTTTTTGGCCAGCTCCAGCAGGGGTTCGCAATTGTCCAGGCCGGTATAGGCGGCCTCGGGATAGCGTTCCCGCAGCAGCGGCAGGTTGTCACCCGCGCCGCAGCCCGCATCCAGCATCGCCTGAGGCTGCACCCGGATGTATTGCAGGCGGCCCAGCATGCGACGGGCCACTTCGCCGTAAAGAAATTGTGCGTCGGACAAGTCGCCACGGCGGGCGAACTGCCGGGGCACGTCGGCGCTGACGATGGGTAGAGAGGGAAGCGGTGCGGATTCTGGCAGGGACATTTCGGTCACGCCCGCGTCTTGGCCACGGGGCGGAACATGGTTACATGAGGGATGGCATCCATTATTGCGCATCCCGGCCGCTGGCCCCGATTGTCCCTACTGACCTTGGGGCGGCGTCTCGGGTCCCGCGTGGGCTGCGATTGTCCGCTCTGCGGGGCTCGGGTGACGGGGGCGCGCTTGTGCGGCGGTTGCGCGGATGACATCGTGGCGGCCCCGCCCGGCGCGCGGCCGCGTTGCCCGCGCTGCGCGTTGCGGCTGCCGGCCACCGCTTCGATCTGCCCGGCGTGCCTGGGCGCGCCTCGGGCCTACGGGCGGACGATCGCGGCCTTTGACTACGCGCCTCCCGCCGATGCGCTGATCCGCATGCTCAAGACCCAGCTGCGCCTGAGCATGGCGCCGGTGCTGGCAAGGCTGCTGGCCGATGCCATCGTGCGCGAGGGCGGCTTGCCGCAGGGCGTCTTGCTGGCGCCCGTGCCAGCCAGCCGAGCATCGCTGCGCGCGCGCGGCATGAACCCCGCCTCTGAGATCGCCCGTGGGCTGGCGCTGCACCTGGACGCGCCGCTGTTGCGGCAGGCGCTGCGCCGGCAACGCGAAACCCCGCGTCAGACTGGCCTGAGCCGGCGCGCCAGGCGACAGGTGGCGGCCGGCTTGTTCGTCGCGTCGCCTCTGGTGCGGGGGCGGCATGTGGCGTTGGTGGATGACGTCATGACCACGGGCAGCACCGTCCAGGCCGCTGCCTTGGCCCTGAAGGCGGCGGGCGCCACCGGGGTGACGGTGCTGGTGGCCGCGCGGACACCGTCGTGACGCCGGGCCGGCTGGCGTGGCTGTCCAAGCCAGGGATGCGTGCGACGGGCAAAGGGCAATGGGCGACCGGCAACGGGCGAAGGATGAAGGGCGAAGGGCGAAGGGCGACAGGCAGTGAACGACGGCTCGCCAGCAACAGGCAACCGCCAGCGGGGCGACGGCGGGCAAGCACCCGTTGCGCGCGGCCGCCTTGCAAATCGGCGACAATCCCCCCGTGCGGCCACTCTGGCGCCGCAGGCTGTCATCGCTCCCTATCCGCCATGTTCCACGTCATCCTCGTCTGCCCCGAGATCCCTCCCAATACCGGCAACGCCATCCGCCTCTGCGCCAACACCGGCGCGCAACTGCACCTGGTGCGTCCTTTGGGATTCGAACTGGATGATGCCCGCATGCGGCGCGCCGGGCTGGATTATCACGAGTGGCAACCCGTGCGGGTGCACGACACGCTGCAAGAAGCGCTGGACGACACGGGTGCGGACGCTGGCAGCATCTATGCGCTGACCACGCACGCGCAACGCAGCGTGGCGGACATCGCTTTCAAACCGGGTGACGTATTCGTTTTTGGCCGCGAAACGGCCGGGCTGTCGGACGAACATCAGGCGATGTTCCCGCCGCAGCAACGCTTGCGGCTGCCGATGCGCGCCGGCCAGCGCAGCCTGAACCTGTCCAACGCCGTCGCGGTGACGGTGTTCGAAGCGTGGCGTCAGCAGGGGTTCGAAGGCGGGTCGTAGGCCGTTCGAAGGGGGCCAGGCAGGGCGGGCGGTTCACGCCGCGCCCGGTCCCGGCCAAAGCGCATCAATCCAGCGACAGCTTCAGCTTGTCGATCACCTGGTCCCAACGCGCAGTTTCGCTCTTGATCCGGGCGGTCAGGGCTTCGGGCGTGGAGGGGGCGGGCGTGAAGTATTGCAGCGCCAGTTGCTTGCGCACGGCGTCGCTGTTGATGACACGGGCCAATTCACTGTTCAGCCGTTCGATGATGGGTGTGGGCGTTCCGGCCGGCACCAGCACCGCGTTCCATGAAATCGCTTCAAAGTCGGGATAGCCCTGCGATGCCATCGTGGGCACGCCCGGCAGCGCCTCGCTCGGTTGCAGGCTGGTCACGGCCAACAGCTTGACCTTGCCGTCGCGCGACTGCGGCACAGCGATGGCGGGCACCATGAAGCCGGCCTGCACGTCGCCGCTGATGATGGCGGTGATGACCTGCGGAAAACCGGAATACGGAATGTGCGCCAGGTCCACGCCCGCGCTTTCCTTGAACATTTCCATCGCCAGATGCGCGGAGCTGCCCGCGCCGACCGAGCCGTAGTTCAGCGAATTGCCGCGTCCCTTGACCAGCTTGACGAAGTCCTGGACGTTATCGACCTTCAGGCTGCCCGGCACGACCAGCACGTTGGGGCTGGTGCCCACCAGGCTGACCGGCGCCAGGTCCTTGAGCGGGTCGTAACCCAGCGTCTTCTTGTACAGCGTGGGCGCGGTGACCAGCGGGCCGTTGATCGTGTAGAGCAGCGTGTAGCCGTCCGGCTTGGCCTGCGCCACCACGCGCGTGCCGATGTTGCCGCCCGCGCCCGGCTTGTTGTCCACCACGATGGGCTGGCCCAGCGCCTGCGACAGCGGTTCGGAGATCGTGCGCGCCAGGATGTCCGGCGACGAGCCGGGCGGGAAGGGCACCACCAGATGAATCGGCCGTTCGGGCCAATCGGCTTGGGCGGCGGCCGGCAACACGGCGGCCAGGCTGAGGCACAGGCCGCGCAGAAGCGGGCCGACCCGCAATTTTCGGGTATGCGTCATGAAGGATGTCTCCTCGGGATGGGCAGGTTTTTTGTTGTCAGGAAGGAATCAGAGATGGCCGCCCAACGACTCATCCAGCGGACCGCTGCCGTGGACACTTTCGTCGCGCGGGTCGCGCGCCAGCAGGGCGGACACGGCCGTCATGGGGGCGACGCCGTCAAACAGCACGGCGCAAACCGCTTCGGTAATGGGCAGTTCGACATTGATGGCGCGAGCGCGGTCACGCGCGGCGCGCGCGCAGCGCACGCCTTCGGCGGTGATGCCGCTGGCCAGGATGTCGGCCAGCTTGCGGCCGGCGCCGATTTCCAGGCCCACGCGGCGGTTGCGCGAGAGTTCGCCGGTGGCGGTCAGGACCAGGTCGCCCAGGCCGGTCAGGCCGGCGAAGGTCTCGCCCCGCGCGCCCAATGCGACACCGAAACGGGTCATTTCGGCCAGGCCGCGGGTAATCAGCGCGGCGCGCGCGTTGGTGCCCAGCGCCAGCCCGTCGCCGATGCCGCAGGCCACGGCGATCACGTTCTTCAACGCGCCGCCCACTTCCACGCCGACCAGATCCGAGCTGGCGTAGACGCGCAGCGCCGCGCCGTGCAGGGCGGCGGTGGTGGCTTCGCGTAATGCGTTATGGGTGCTGGCCACGGTCAGGGCCACGGGCAGGCCCTGGGCCACTTCACGGGCAAAGGAAGGGCCGGACAAGGCGCCGCCGATCGCGTCGGGCAGCGCTTCGCGCACGATTTCGTGGGGCAGCCTGGCCGTGTCGGCTTCAAAGCCCTTGCACGTCCAGACGATGGGAGTGTCCTGCAAGCCCAAAGCCGGCAGGCGGCGGGCCAGTTCGCCACAGGTGGCGGCCAGACCGGCCACGGGCACGCCCAGCACGATCAGGCGACGCGCGCCTTCGTCCTGCAAGCTGCGCAGCGTGGCGTCCAGGTCGGACGAGAAATTCAGGGACTGGGGCAGGGAAATGCCCGGCAGGTAGCGCGCGTTCTCATGCGAGGCGGCCATGTCGGCGGCCTGCGCGGCGTCGCGCGCCCAAAGGACGGTGGGGTGGCGGCGGCTGGCGGCCGCCGCCAGCGCGGTGCCCCAACTTCCCGCACCCAGGACGGCGACGCGCAAGCATGGCAGAGCGGGATGGTTCATCGGGGCGGACGCGCTTACTGGCGGGTGGCGCTGGCGGGCAGGATGATGCCCGAGTCGCTGCCGTTGCCATTGCCGTTGGCGGCGCCTTGCTGCTGTTGTTGCAGCTCGGCCAGACGCTGTTCGTACAGGGCCTGGAAGTTCACTTCGGTCAGGTGCAGCGGCGGCATCGAGGTGCGCGTGATCGCGTCGGCGATGTTGGCGCGCAGGTACGGGTACAGCATCGTCGGGCAGACAATGCCCAGCAGCGGATCAAGCTGCTCTTCGGGGATGTTGGCCGCTTCGAAGATGCCGGCTTGCGTGCCTTCGACCAGGTACACGACCTTGTCGTTGATGCGGGTCGTGACGGTGACGGTGACCGTGGTTTCGAACACGGTGTCGGCCAGACGCTGGCCGCCCACGGTGATGCTCACTTCGACCTGGGGCGCTTCTTGCTCCAGGAAGACGTGAGGCGCGTTCGGCATTTCCAGCGAAAGGTCTTTCAGGTAGACGCGTTGCAGATTGAACGAGGGCGCGTCGTTGCCGCCTTCTTGCTGGGTGTTTTGGTCTTGATCAGCCATGAGTGATTCCGTTGGTGGGGGGGGGCAAAAGTAGAGGCGATTAGCCGTTCAGCAAGGGGGCGAGGCCACCCGAGCGGTCCAGGGCCATCAGGTCGTCGCAACCGCCGACATGAGTATCGCCGATGAAGATTTGCGGCACGGTGCGTCGGCCGGTTCGTTCGATCATGACATCGCGCTGTGACGGATCGCGGTCGATCTGGATGATTTCCAGGTCGGTCACGCCACGCTGCTCGAGCAGGGCCTTCGCGCGTGAGCAATACGGACAGTAGTCCTTGCTGTACATGACGACTTTATTCATAGGCGCTCCTCGAAAAATCCAAGATTGAAATAGGGGCAACCGCCGGGTCAGCCCTTTTGGGTGACGGGCAGGCTGGCGGCCGACCAGGCGCGCATGCCGCCTTCGAGCGGCACCACGTCGGCAAGGCCTTGCGCGCGCAGCTTGGCGGCGGCGCGGGCCGAGTCGCGGCCATTGTCGCAAACCAGGATCAGCGGCTTGTTCTTGGGCAGCGATGCGGCTTTCTGTTCAAGGTCGGCTACCGGCACATTTCGTGCCTGGGCGATGTGGCCGGCCTGGAATTGTTCGACAGGACGCACGTCAACCCAGACGGCGTTGCGCTGGTTCACCATCTGGATGGCCTCGCCAGTGCTGACGGCCGAGCCGCTGCGGCCACGGCGCAACGCCGGAATGGCCAGCATCACGCCTGAAACCACGGCGACGCCGACGATGAAGACGTTGTTTTTATCGAGCAAGAATTGCAAAAGATCCACGGGGCATCCTGAAGTGCGGCAGCTAGCCGGATATGGGCGAACCCTCGGCCAACCCGCAGGCGCCGCGCCAGGGAATTGGACGGGTGCGCCGGGGCAAAATCAAGGGCAAAATCACTCAATTATAAAATGAGCGCATTCTTTAACCATCCTTTAACTTTAACCCGCGCGGAAAGCGTGCCAAACCATGCATAAACTTGTTCTGATGCGCCACGGCGAAAGCCAGTGGAATCTGGAAAACCGCTTCACCGGCTGGACCGACGTCGACCTGACCGAAACCGGCCGTGAACAGGCCCGCCGCGCCGGCGAGCTGCTCAAGAAAGAAGGCTATACCTTCGACCTGGCCTACTCGTCGGTGCTCAAGCGCGCCATCCGCACCTTGTGGATCGCGCTGGACGCCATGGACGCGATGTACACCCCGGTGGGCGTGAACTGGCGCCTGAACGAACGCCATTACGGCGCGCTGCAGGGCTTGAACAAAGCGGAAACCGCCGCCAAGTATGGCGACGAACAGGTCCTGATCTGGCGCCGCGCCTACGCGATCGCCCCGGAACCGCTGTCGCTGGACGATGAACGCCATCCGCGTTTCGACAGCCGCTATGCCAAGATCCCGGCCGACCAGCTGCCCGCCACCGAATGCCTGAAAGACACCGTCAATCGCGTCCTGCCGTTCTGGAACGAGTCCATCGCGCCCGCCATCCGCTCCGGCCGCAAGGTGCTGATCGCCGCTCACGGCAACAGCCTGCGCGCGCTGATCAAGCATCTGGACAATGTGTCGGACGACGACATCGTCAACCTGAACATTCCGACCGGCCAGCCGCTGGTCTACGAATTGGATGATGACCTGCGCCCGATCCGCCACTACTATCTGGGCGATGCCGCCGAGATCGAGGCGGCCATGGCTGCGGTTGCCGCTCAAGGCAAGGCTAAGAAGGACTGATATCTCTATGCGTCGCACGGCAGGGTTGTTGTTGGCGGTCATGTTGACCGGTGGGGCGCTATCGGCTCGCGCCGCGCCCAACGACCTTGCCGGCCGCCAGTCCGACGCCGAGCGTCAGCAGGCGGCCTTGCGCGACCGCATCGAGAATCTCCAGAAAGAGATCGACGGGCGCGAAGCCGCCCGCAAGGAAGCCGCCGATGCGCTCAAGCAGTCGGAATCGGCCATTTCCAAGATCAATCTGCGCTTGCGCGAACTGGCCGATGCCGGGCGCCAGGCGCAGACGGATCTGACCAGCCTGGAAAAGCAGATCGGCGCGCAGGAAATCGTGCTGGCCAAGCGCCGCGTCGAACTTGCCGACCAACTGCGCACGCAATACACCAGCGGCCTGTCGCCCTGGACCGCGCTGCTGTCCGGCGACGATCCCCAGGTGCTGGGCCGCAATCTGGGCTATCTGGATTACGTTTCGCGGGCCCGTGCCGATGCCGTCAAGGCGCTCAGGGCGGATATCGATCGCCTCGCGGCCTTGCAGGCGCGCGCCGACGAGCGCCGCGCCGAAATTGAAAAAGTCGTGGCGGAAACCTCCGAGCAGAAGGCGGCCCTGGTCGGGCAGCAGAAAGAGCGCGCCACGCTGCTTGCGCAACTGGAAGGGCAGATCGCCGCCCAGCGCGCCGAAGCCAACAAGCTGGGGCGCGACGACCAGCGCCTGTCGCGCCTGATCACCGATCTGGATGCGGCGATCGCCAAGCAGATCGAAGACGCCCGCAAGGCCGAAGAGGCCCGCAAAAAGGCGGAAGAGGCGCGCCGCGTGGAAGAAGCCCGCCGCGCCGCCGAAGAGTCCCGCAAGCGCGCCGAAGCCGAGCGCCGCGCCGACGAAGCCCGAAAAAAAGCCGAGGCTGACCGCAAGGCGGCCACCGAAACCGCCGCCCGGCGCGATCGCGACAGCCGCGATGCCCGCGAAGCGGCCCAGGCGCGCGAGCAGGTCGAAGCCGCCTCCCGCCAAAGCCGTGGCCCGGTCGCCGTGGCCGATCCGGACGCCGCCGGTTTACGTCCAGCTGAACAGAAGCAGACGCGCCTGACCGATCCGGCGCAAACGCCCGCCAAATCTGCGGAACCGCCGAAAAAGACGGAACCCGCCGAGGCCGATACCACTCCAACCCGCACTGCATCCGTGCAGCAGCCGGCCCGCGCCGCTCCCCCGGTGGGTGGCGGCAGCGGCCTGAAGCATGGGCTGGCCATGCCGGTGCGCGGCCAGGTGCAAGGCCGATTCGGGGTGGACCGCCCCGATGGCGGCGTCTGGCGCGGCGTGGTGCTGCGCGCGCCGGAAGGCACGCCCGTCAAGGTGGTCGCGCCCGGTACCGTGGTCTACGCCGAATGGCTGCGCGGTTTTGGCAACCTCATCATCGTGGATCATGGCCAGCAGTACCTGACGGTCTATGCTTACAACCAAAGTCTGCTCAAACGGGTGGGGGATTCGGTGACAGGTGGCGATACTATTGCTACGGTAGGGGCAACCGGCGGCCAAGTGGAATCCGGCCTATACTTTGAAATTCGCCATCGTGGCGCTCCTGTGGACCCGGCCCAGTGGCTGGCCCAGTAGGTTGGTAGGTACAAGTCGTTGGTAAATTACCAAACCCCCATCGGCGAAAACAAAATTCGGGAAGTGTGCATGGGCACTCGCAAGTTTCGCGGTTTCGGTCTGATTGCCATCGGTGCGGTGGCTGGTGTTTTGCTTAGCGTAGGGGTAACTGCTGTTGCCCAGCGCGGCAGCCCATTGCCCCTGGACGAGCTCAGGCAACTGAGCAATGTTTTCGCGGCCATCAAAAACAACTATGTCGAAGCGGTCGACGACAAAACCCTGATCGACAACGCGATCTCGGGCATGGTCTCGAACCTTGATCCGCACTCGGCATATCTGGATGCCGACGCGTTCCGCGAAATGCAGACAGCGACCCAAGGCGAGTTCGGCGGCCTGGGCATCGAAGTCGGCGCGGAAGACGGCTTCGTCAAGGTCATCTCGCCCATCGAAGACACGCCCGCCGCGCGCGCAGGCGTCATGGCCGGCGACCTCATCATCAAGATCGACGACACGCCCACCAAGGGCATGACGCTGAACGACGCGGTCAAGCTCATGCGTGGCGCACCCAAGTCGCCCATCACGCTGACCATCATGCGCGCCGACCGTCCGCAGCCCATCGTGCTGAAGATCGTCCGCGACGTCATCAAGGTGCGCAGCGTGCGCAGCAAGATGCTGGACAACGGCATCGGCTACGTCCGCGTCGCCCAGTTCCAGGAAAAGACCGGTTCCGATCTTGCCAAGCAACTGAAAGAACTCGGCGCCAAGGAAGCCCCCAAGGGCCTCGTGCTGGATCTGCGCAATGATCCGGGCGGCCTGCTGACCAGCGCCATCGGCGTGTCGGGCGCGTTCCTGCCGCCGGATGCCCTGGTGGTGTCCACCGATGGCCGCACGCCCGACGCCCGCCACAAGTACCTGGCCACGCCGTCGGAATATGCGCGCGGCGAAAGCAACTACCTGTCCGGCTTGCCGGCCTGGACCAAGACGGTCCCGATGGTGGTGCTGGTGAACGTCGGTTCGGCCTCGGCTTCCGAAATCGTGGCCGGCGCGCTGCAAGACCACAAGCGCGCCAAGGTGCTGGGCAACCGCACGTTCGGCAAGGGCTCGGTGCAGGTGATCCTGCCGTTGTCCGAATCCACTGCCGTCAAGCTGACCACCTCGCGCTACTTCACGCCCAGCGGCCGTTCCATCCAGGCCACGGGTATCGAACCGGACTACGTCGTTGCCGATACGGCCGACGGCGACCTGTTCCGCCTGCCGCGCGAAGCCGATCTGCAACGCCACCTGTCCAACCCCGAGACCTCCAACGAGGTGAAGTCCAACTCGGCGCAAGACAACGTTGACCTGCCGACCAAGGTGTTCGAGTTCGGCGGCAAGGACGACTTCCAACTGCAACAAGCGCTGAACGTGCTGGCTGGCAAGCCGGTCCAGAAGGGTTCGGCGCGCGCCCAGGCCAAGGCTGACGCCAAGGCCGGCGGCGGTACTCCCACGCGCATGAAGATCACGCCGTCCGGAGTCGAGCCCAGCAAGGACAAATGAACGACGAGCAACTGCTGCGCTATGCCCGGCACATCCTGCTAGATGAGCTGGGCATCGAAGGCCAGGAAAAGCTGCTGGCGGCGCGGGTGCTCATCGTGGGCGCGGGTGGACTGGGTTCACCCGCCGCGCTCTACCTCGCGACGGCTGGCGTGGGTGACATCACTCTCGCTGACGACGATGTCGTCGAACTGAGCAACCTGCAACGCCAGATCCTGCACACGACCGCCAGCGTCGGCCGCCACAAGGCCGAATCCGGACGCGACATGCTTGCCGCGTTCAACCCGCAAGCGCGCGTGCATGCCCGAGTGGAACGTTTGCAGGGCGAAGCGCTGTCCGAGGCGGTCGCAGCGGCGGACCTCGTGCTGGATTGCACAGACAACTTCACCACCCGTCACGCCATCAACCGCGCCTGCGTGCAGCATCGCAAGCCGCTGGTGTCGGGCGCGGCCATCCGCTTTGACGGGCAGGTCAGCGTCTACGATCTGCGCGACGACAGCGCCCCGTGCTACCACTGCCTGTTTCCGGAAGCCGACGACGTCGAAGACGCCAATTGCGCGACCATGGGCGTGTTTGCGCCGGTGGTCGGCATCATCGGCAGCATGCAGGCGGCCGAGGCCCTGAAACTGCTGTCCGGCGTGGGCGAAAGCCTGTCCGGCAGGCTGCTGTGGCTGGATGTGCGCACCATGCAATGGCGCAGCGTGAACGTGCAGCGAGACCCCGAATGCGCCGTTTGCGGCCCTCGCGGGCGCTAAGGTCGCCGCCTCTTTTCCACCCCGATTTCGTCATGTAATGGGCCCGTATTGCCCTCGCGGACAATATTAACGGCCAGAAATACCTGCTATAACGCCAGCCAGCCTACCGAATTTTGAGGCGGTGATTGGACGTGACGGCGTGGATACAGGACTGAAGTTCAGCTTGCCCAAGTGGCGCCTGACGCGCTGGTTGACCCATTCCGGGCCGGATACGCCTGCGGATATCCGCGCCGCGCTCCTGGCCAGCCTGTTCGGCACGTTGCCCATCTTTGCCGGCGGCGTCATCAACACCCTGATGATTGCGGGTGTCATCGCCTGGCGCCGCCCCGAACCGCTGTACATATCCTGGTTGTTGCTGGAAGTGGTGCTGGCCATCGTGCGCGTCACGATCCTGCGGGCGGCTCTGCGGGCCGCGCCCAAGGGCGGCAACACCTATACCGATATCTACGTGCTGCTGGCGCTGTTCTGGGCGTTCAGCGTGGGGTACGGGGTGTTCATTACGCTCCTCAACGGCGACTGGCTGGCGGCAACGCTGGCGGGCGTTTCCTGCGGCGCGATGGCCGGGGGCATCTGCTTTCGCAACTATGGCGCGCCGCGCCTGGTGGCCGCCATGATCTTCCTGAGCCTGGGGCCCATGTGCCTGGGCGCCCTGTTCAGCGGCGAGGTCATCACCGCCATCGTCTTCATTCAGATTCCGTTCTATCTGATCAGCATGACCATCGCGTCCCATCGGCTGAACCGCATCCTGGTGTCGACCATGCTGGCCGAGCGCGCCAGCAAACAGCGCGCGAACGAAGATGCGCTGACCGGGCTGGCCAACCGGACCGGCCTGCAAGTGGCGCTGGAGCGCGTGTGCGCCAGCGCGCGCGGGCAGGACAGCGACGCGGCGTTGCTGTACATGGACATGGATGACTTCAAGCGCATCAACGACACCTACGGACACGCTGCCGGCGACCAGGTGCTGACGACCATCGCCCAGCGCATGCGCGCCATGCTGCGCGTAGATGACGTGGCGGCGCGTATCGGCGGCGACGAGTTCATCGTGCTGGTCACGGGCATCGACGCCACAGCCGCGTTGCGGCTGGGCGAACACTTGCTGCTGGACGCGTTGCAGCCCATCGCGCTGGCGGACGGTACGCGGGTCATCGTGGGAATGTCGATCGGCATTTCCATTATTTCTGCCAACAACCGCAGCCCGCAGGCGGCGCTGGATTCCGCCGACGCCGCGCTGTACCGCGCCAAGGCGCGCGGCGGTCGGTGCTGCGAAATCGACGGGGGCGGCACGGCGTTGGATGAAGCGCCCGTGACGGGCGACGACAGCGCGCCAGCCACGGCCTGATGGGTGCGGGCTGTGTGGGCCATTGCGGCATCGGCTGCATAGGCGGATAGCGGGGCGAGGCGCGGACGCAGGCGGCGGAGCGTCGACACCGTAGGCATCGCAGGCACCGCCTCCTTCACGATTTCCTGCACTACCTCAATCCACTCGACCAGCAACGCCTCCCCACTCCATAAAAGTTATCAGATAACCTGAAAAGTTATCTATAATCCGCCCCATGCTCACCAAAAGCCTCACCCTGACCGAACAGGTCGCTCAACAGATCGCCACGGACATCGCCGACGGCGTGCATCCTGTTGGCGCCAAGCTTCCCCCCGGCCGCGTCCTGGCGGACCAATACGGCGTCAGCGCCGCCGTGATCCGTGAAGTGACCGAGCGCCTGCGCGCGCAGGGGCTGATCCAGAGCCGGCAAGGGTCGGGCAGCACCGTCGTGTCGCGCACGGGTGGCCAGGGGTTCCAGGTGTCCAGTGGCATCGCCGTGAACCGCGAGCAACTGGCCAACGTCTATGAATTGCGTATGGAGCTGGAAGGGGGCGCGGCGGCGCTGGCCGCATTGCGGCGCAACGCTGCCGACCTGACCGCCATGGCGCAGGCGCTGGCCTCGCTGGAAGCGCATCTGGAGCATCCCGAACAAGGCGTGGAACACGACATCTCGTTTCACGTCGCCATCGCCGCCGCCACGCACAACCGCACCTATCAGGACCTGCTCCAGTACCTGAACCGCCAGTTGCGCCTGGCGGTCAGCACCGCCCGGTCGAACAGCCGGCTGCACGATGGCTTGACCGCCGCCGTGCACCAGGAACACGTTGCCGTGTTCGAAGCCATCCGCGCGCGCAACCCCGACCGCGCCCGACTGGCGGCGGTCCGTCACTTGCAGCAGGCGGCTAACCGCCTGCAACTCGATCAACTCTTTCCCGCAGCCACGCCGACATCATGACCGCATCCGACTTCCCGCAACGCCTGGCCCAAGCCCTGGGCCCTGACACCGTCTACACCGCCGAAGCGGACATCGCGCCCTGGTTGTCCGATTGGCGCGGCCTGTACAACGGCCACGCGCAAGCGGTCGTGCGCCCGCGCAACACAGCGCAAGTGGCCGCCTGCCTGGCGCTGTGCCAGCAGGAGGGCGTGCCCGTGGTGCCGCGCGGCGGCAATACCGGCCTGTGTGGCGGCGCGACGCCCGACGGCAGCAGCCGCAACGTGGTGTTGAGCCTGGACCGCATGAACGCCGTGCGTTCCATCGACACCGTGGCCAACACGCTGGTCGCCGAGGCCGGCGCCATCCTGGGCAACCTGCGGCGTGCCGCGCAAGAGGCCGGGCGACTGTTGCCCCTGAGCCTGGCGGCGGAAGATTCCAGCCAGATCGGCGGCAACGTCGCCACCAACGCCGGCGGCGTCAACGTGGTGCGCTACGGCATGGCGCGCGAACTGGTGCTGGGCGTGGAAGCCGTGCTGCCCACCGGCGAAATCTTCAATGGCCTGCGCACGCTGCGCAAGGACAACACCGGCTACGACCTTAAACAGCTGCTGATCGGCTCCGAAGGCACGCTTGGCGTGATCACGGCGGTGGCGCTGCGGCTGTTCCCGCGCACCGATGTGCGCTCGGTGGTGCTGACGGCGGTCGAGTCGCCCGCGCAGGCGCTGCAATTGTTCGAAATTCTGTTCGAGCAATGTGGCGCGCGCTTGCAGGCATTCGAATATTTTTCGGGCGATTGCCTGGATCTCGTGCTGACCCATGCCGAAGGCGTGCAGGAACCTTTCGACCAGCGCTACCCCGCGTACGTGCTGGTCGAACTTGCCGACACGGCGGACGAAGCCGGCCTGACGACGCTGTTGGAGAACGTGATCGGCACGGCGCTGGAACGCGGGCTGTGCCTGGATGCGGCGGTGTCGGCGTCCATGGCGCAGTTGCAGACCTTGTGGAAGCTGCGCGAGGAGATCTCCGAAGCGCAGCGTGCCGATGGGCCGCATCTGAAGCACGACGTGTCCTTGCCCATCGAACGCATTCCGGAATTCATGGTGTCCGCCGAGGCGCGCGTGCGTGCGCTGTATCCCGACATCCGCCCGTTCATCTTCGGACACTTCGGGGACGGCAACCTGCACTACAACCTGTCGCGGCCCGCCGGCGCGGCGCGTGATTGGGTGGCGATTCATGGCGCCGCGATCACCGATGCCGTGCTGGACGAAGTCAACCGCTATGGCGGCAGCATTTCCGCCGAACATGGCATCGGCCAGCTCAAGCGCGACCACTTCCTGCATAGCAAGGACCCGGTCGAGCTGCGCCTGATGCGGGAAATCAAGAAGGTCATGGATCCGGCCGGGATCATGAATCCGGGCAAGCTGCTGTAAGCGGTCGCCCGGTTGAACTGAAACTGATGGCTCGGGCAGGGCCGGCATCGCGTCTGGATGCCGGCCCTGCTGCCATCGCCGCTATTGCCGGTGATAGACCTCGGCGCCCTTCTTCACGAACTCCACCGATTTTTCCTGCATGCCTTTTTGCAGCGCGTCCTTCTCGCTCACGCCCTGCGCCGCCGCGTAGTCGCGCACGTCCTGCGTGATCTTCATGCTGCAAAAATGCGGACCGCACATCGAGCAGAAATGCGCGACCTTCATCGAGTCCTTCGGCAAGGTCTCGTCGTGGAATTCCTTGGCGGTGTCGGGATCCAGGCCCAGGTTGAACTGATCGTCCCAGCGGAATTCAAAGCGCGCCTTCGACAACGCGTTGTCGCGGATCGCCGCGCCCGGGTGGCCCTTGGCCAGGTCCGCCGCGTGGGCCGCGATCTTGTACGTGATGATGCCGTCCTTCACGTCCTTCTTGTTCGGCAACCCCAGGTGTTCCTTCGGCGTCACATAACAGAGCATCGCGGTGCCGTACCAACCGATCAGCGCGGCCCCGATGCCCGACGTGATGTGGTCGTAGCCCGGCGCGATATCGGTCGTCAGCGGGCCCAGCGTGTAGAAGGGCGCTTCATGGCAGTGCTCAAGTTGCAGCTCCATGTTCTCCTTGATCATCTGCATCGGCACATGGCCGGGGCCTTCGATCATGACCTGTACGTCGTGCTTCCACGCCACCTGCGTCAGTTCGCCCAGCGTCTTCAATTCCGCGAATTGTGCTTCGTCGTTGGCGTCATAGCCCGAGCCCGGGCGCAGCCCATCGCCCAGCGAGAAGCTGACGTCATACGCCTTCATGATTTCGCAGATGTCTTCAAAGCGCTCGTACAGGAAGCTTTCCTTGTGATGCGCCAGACACCATTTGGCCATGATCGAACCGCCGCGCGACACGATCCCCGTCATGCGATCGGCCGTCATGGGAATAAACGGCAGGCGCACGCCGGCATGGATCGTGAAGTAATCCACGCCTTGCTCGGCCTGCTCGATCAAGGTGTCGCGGAAGATTTCCCAGGTCAGGTCCTCGGCCTTGCCGTCCACCTTTTCCAGCGCCTGATAGATCGGCACGGTGCCGATCGGCACGGGCGAATTGCGGATGATCCATTCACGGGTTTCGTGGATGTGCTTGCCGGTGGAGAGATCCATCACCGTGTCGCCGCCCCAGCGGATCGCCCAGGTCATCTTTTCCACTTCTTCGCCAATACCCGAGCTGACGGCCGAGTTGCCGATGTTGGCGTTGATCTTGACCAGGAAGTTGCGGCCGATGGCCATCGGCTCGACTTCCGGGTGATTGATGTTGGCGGGGATGATGGCGCGTCCGCGTGCGATTTCGTCACGCACGAATTCCGGCGTGATCGCGGCGGGGATGGCCGCGCCGAACGATTGGCCCGGGTGCTGGCGCAGCAGCCGCTTGACCATCTTTTCGCCGTCGGGACCGCTGTCGCGCAACGTTTGCAGATAGTGCTCGCGGCGCAGGCTTTCGCGGATCGCCACGAATTCCATTTCCGGCGTGATGATGCCGCGTCGCGCATAGTGCATCTGCGACACGTTGGCGCCCGTGCGGGCGCGGCGCGGCGGGCGTTGCAGGTCAAAGCGCATGGCCGTCAGTTTCGGATCGGTCAGGCGTTGCTTGCCATAGTCGCTGCTGGGGCCGGACAGCACCTCGGTGTCGCCACGTTCTTCAATCCACGCGCGGCGCAGTTCGGGCAGGCCGCGGCGGATATCGATTTTTACGTCGGGGTCGGTGTATGGGCCGCTGCAATCGTAGACCGTCAGCGGCGGGTTCTTTTCCCCGCCGAACATGGTCGGCGTGTCGTCCTGCTCGATCTCGCGAAACGGTACGCGGATGTCGGGGCGCGAGCCCGTCTCATACACGCGGCGCGATTTGGGCAGCGGTGCGACGGCCGCCGCGTCGACTTCGGCGGTAGCGGCCAGGAATTTGGGATTGGCGTTCATGGAAAGCTCCAAGCGAGTGGTTGGAGCCGATCGGGAATGGACTTCCGTCAGGCGTGCAGGGACGCGCGGCGGAAATACGGCTCCCAGCATCGGCATTATCCGTACTGGTACGAAGGGACTCTCTCAACCCGTTCCTGGTAAAGCGGAACGAGTACCCCTGCGCGAAAGCGAAGTATAGATCGAGCGCGCCGCACTCATGATCTGAATGCATGAAATCATTCGAAGATCGTCAGCCACCCAGAGCTGGTATTACTGCTTTACATTTGGATTCAGTCTGCGGCGACACCGTCATTCAGGTTCTGTACACTTTTTTCAACCAAACGCCCGGCTGGCCTTCGACCTGCCGGGCATAGCTAACTTAAAAGAAGGAATCGAGCATGCAACTGACCCTACGCAAATTGGCGCCCGCCCTGGTTGTCGTGACGTTGGCGCTGGCGGGTTGCAAGACCGCCCCGACGAAAACGTCCGGCGCCGCGGCCACGCCCGAAGCCGGCCAGCAATCGTCCAAGCCGGCCACCGCATCCTCGGTGGACTTCTACCTCGCGCAACAACAGCCCGGCCCCGGCCTGCGCGAAATCGCACTGCCCGATGGCAAGCTCTACATGCAGGAAGTGCCCGTGCTGACGCGCGCCGACCTGACCGACGCCGCCGCATTGGTTGACCGCCAAGGTCAGAACTTCGTGGGCCTGCGCTTTTCCGAAGCCGGCGCTCGCAAGCTGACCGAAGTCAGCACCAAGAACGTCGGCAACCGCCTGGCTCTGGTGATCGATCAGGAACTGGTCGCCGCGCCCAGCATCGCCGAACCGCTGAACCGTGGCGTGCTGGCCTTTGGCGTGGCCTCGGCACAAGCCGCGTCTGAAATCGCCGCCAAGATCCGTGGCGATGCCCCGCCCACACCGGCAGCCGGTGGCATGCCCGCCGCGCCCAAGCCCTGATCTTCCTGCGCATAAGCCAAGTCGCTTAATCGTCGGCTCAAATAAAAATATCCGCACCGAAAGGTGCGGATATTTTTTTGTCTGAGCGGCGCGTAATCGGCGCTGCGGGCATCAAGATGCGGACGGAATATCAGCCGATTTTTCGGCCGCGCGGCTTGACGGTACGGCGTGCCTGCGCCGTTTCGATGAAGGTCTGCGTCAGTGCTTCAAGCATCGCGCGATCGTCTGGCGTCAGGCCGTCGAATTGCGATGGCGCGATGTTGGGAAACGGCCAGGGCGCTTGCGGACGGGGCCGTCGCGCCAGGCGTGGCATGGTCTCGGCGACCCCTGCCGCTGGCAGCGTATCCGACAGGTCGTAGCCCTCCATGGGAAGCTCCATGGGGCCTTTGCCGGTCTCTAGCCATTCCAGCTCAATCTTCAGAATCTGCGCAAGCTTACGGACGGATCGGCTGGAGTGCCGAAGCCCGCTTTCGTAACTGGCGATTGCACTTTGCGAGATTCGCGCAAGACGAGCGAGCGTCTTCTGCGTGTGACCACGCAGAAGACGGGCTTGCTTCAATCGGTCTGAAAATGTCTTCACGCGTCGATTGAAGCTTGCTCAGGATTTACTTTGGTGGTTATAAGCATTACCTGGGTGATAGATTTGGAGGCGAATACACATGCATGAACGAGGCAACGTGTTCGTCGTGCAACTTGATGAAATGACGAGCAATCATTTTGTTGCTGCCTTGCGAGATTTCCAATGGCAAGTCAGCGCGTGCGCTTCACCGGATGAACTTCTGGAACGGTTGCGCACCGATGATGTCGACGCGATGGTGTTGCGTGGGCAGGGGCCCGAGGTCCCCAAGCTGATTGCGGCCTTGCGTCGCGCGGCGCCAGACGCGGCGGTCGTGTGGCAATCGCAGGCAGCGTCGGCGCGTGAGCGGGTCGAGGCGCTGGAGGCGGGCGTGGACTTCTATAGTTCGGCCCGCATGGAACCCGAGGAATGGGACGCGCTGCTGCGCAATGTGCGGCGGCGGCTGCTGCCGCCTTCGACGGACGGCCCGGCATGGCGGCTGGACAAGCGGGTGCTGTCGGGGCCGGCCGGTGAGCGTCTGCCATTGACGATCACCGAACGAGACTTTTTTGTCCGATTGTTGAAGGCCCCTGGCCAATGTCTGCGGCGCGAGCGTTTCTTTCCGTGCAATCCCCGGGAGGGCGCGCGCCGTGTCGATGTGCTGGTATCGCGGCTGCGCACGAAGGCGCGCCGCTTCGATATTGAGCTGCCGGTGTTGGCCGTGCGCGGATGGGGGTACATCCTCTTGCAGCACGGCCACCCGCAGGAATCGCAAGAGCAGCAGGACTAAAGGACGACCAGGTTGTCCCGATGCATGAGTTCGGGTTCGGTCATGCTGCCCAGGATGCGAGCAATTTGCGAGGACGGCTGGCGCAGGATGCGCCGCGTGTCGACGGACGAATAGTTGATCAGGCCGCGCGCGCATTCACGGCCTTCGCTGTCCACGCAGGCCACCACGTCGCCCCGGCCAAACTCGCCTTGCACGTCGGTCACGCCGATGGGCAACAGGCTCTTGCCTTCGCGCATCAGGGCTTGCACCGCGCCATCGTCCAGCACCACGCGGCCCCGTAGACGCAGGTGGTCGGCCAGCCATTGTTTGCGGGCGGACCATACCGGCAGCACGGCGCGCAGTTCGCTGCCGATGCATTCGCCCTGGGCCAGGCGCGTCAGCACATTGCGTTCGTGGCCAGAGGCGATGATGGTGTGTGCGCCGCTGTGCGCCGCGCGTTTGGCCGCCAGCACCTTGGTCAGCATGCCGCCCGTGCCGATGCCGCTGCCCGCGCCGCCGGCCATGGCTTCCAGCGCCGGGTCGCCCGCTTGCGCGTGCGACATGAAGGTGGCGCCAGGGTTCTTGCGAGGATCGGAGTCATACAAACCGCGCTGATCGGTCAGGATGATCAGCGTGTCGGCTTCGATCAGATTGGTGACGAGCGCGCCCAGCGTGTCGTTGTCGCCCAGGCGGATTTCATCGGTGACGACCGTGTCGTTTTCGTTCACGATCGGCACCACCCCCAGGCGCAGCAGCGCAAATAGCGTGCTGCGCGCGTTCAGGTAGCGGTGGCGGTCGGCCAGGTCTTCGTGGGTCAGCAGGATCTGCGCGGTGCGCAGGCCGTATTCCGCGAAGGCTGCTTCGTAGGCCTGGCACAGGCCCATCTGGCCCACGGCGGCCGCCGCTTGCAGCTCGTGCATGACGGAGGGGCGCTTGCGCCAGCCCAGGCGTGCCATGCCCTCGGCGATGGCGCCGCTGGAGACCAGCACGATCTGTTTGCCCTGCTTGTGCAAGGCGGCGATCTGCGAGGCCCAGTGCGCGACGGCCGCGCGGTCCAGGCCGCGGCCTTCGTTGGTGACCAGCGACGAGCCAACTTTGGCGACCAGGCGCTGGGCGTGGGTGACGACGGAAACGGCGGGTGTTTCAGCAGACATGGTAGGCGCCGGCTGCGGCGAAAAAAGACGTAATCGAAAGGACTGCGATTATGGCTTATTCGTCACCGCCGCGCGGAGCGGCGGCCGGCTTGTCGGCGTCGGAACGCGTGTCGTCAAAGCGGGGGTCCGGCGCCACATAGGTGCCATCTGCCTGATCGCGCGACAGATGTTCCTTTTCGCGCTCGGCGTCCAGGTAGTCTTGCAGCGCGTAGAGCAGATCCTGCGTGCCTTCGCCGGTCAGGCCGGAAATGGCGAACACGGGGCCCTTCCAGTCGTACAGTTCCAGGAAGCGGCGCTTGGTGTCTTCGGGATCGGGCACCATGTCCAGCTTGTTCAGGACCAGCCAGCGCGGCTTGGCGGCCAGTTCCGGGTCGTAGCGGCGCAGCTCTTCAACAATGGCGCGCGCGTCGACGACGGCTTGCTCGACCGGATCGGCATCAGGGTCGGGCGTGGACACGTCGACCAGGTGCAGCAGCACGCGGGTGCGCGCCAGGTGACGCAGGAACAGATGGCCCAGGCCCGCGCCTTCGGAGGCGCCTTCGATCAGCCCGGGGATGTCCGCCACGACGAAGCTGCGCGACGGCGAGGTGCGCACGACGCCCAGGTTCGGGTGCAGCGTGGTGAACGGGTAGTCGGCGATCTTCGGCTTCGCATTCGAGATGCGCGTGATCAGCGTCGACTTGCCGGCGTTGGGCAAGCCCAGCAGGCCCACGTCCGCCAGCACCTTCAGCTCCATGCGCAGATAGCGGTGTTCGCCTTCCTTGCCGGGCGTCCATTGGCGCGGGGCGCGGTTCAAGCTGGACTTGAAATGGATGTTGCCCATGCCGCCCTGACCGCCAGCGGCCAGCACGACCTTCTGGTCATGCGTGTCCATGTCGAACAGGACTTCGCCGGTTTCGGCGTCATGAATGACGGTGCCCACCGGCACGCGCAGGGTGATGTCCGGGGCGGCTGCGCCGTACTGGTCCGAGCCACGGCCGTTTTCGCCGCCTTTGGCGCGATGCAGGCGCGCGTAGCGGAAATCGATCAGCGTGTTGATGTTGCGATCGGCAACGGCATAGATGGTGCCGCCGCGGCCGCCGTCGCCGCCGTCCGGGCCCCCTTTGGGGATGAACTTTTCGCGGCGAAAGCTCGCCACGCCATTGCCGCCTTTGCCGGCGACCACTTCAATGGTGGCTTCGTCTACGAATTTCATGGTGTCTGCGCGTGTAGTGGGTAATAGGGCAGCCGCCCGCCATGGGGCGCTGCCAGGTTGGCATTGGAAACTTTACTCGCCAATGACCTCAAAAACAAAAAAGCCCTGCCGCATGCGACAGGGCTTTTGCCGTTCGAGAACGCGGCGAACCGCGTTGCTGACCGTGCTTGTCCGATTACTCGGCAGCGACGATCGAAACGGTCTGCTTGTTCAATGCGCCCTTGAAGCCGAATTGAACCTTGCCGTCGATCAGCGCGAACAGGGTGTGGTCCTTGCCCATGCCGACGTTCACGCCAGCGTGGAAGCGCGTACCGCGCTGACGCACGATGATCGAACCAGCGGGAATCAATTCGCCGCCGAATGCCTTGACGCCCAGACGCTTCGATTCTGAGTCGCGTCCGTTCCGCGTAGAGCCGCCGCCCTTTTTCTGTGCCATGTTTAGCTCCTGCTAAGTGGTACCGAGTCGCTTCTTAAGCCGTGATGGCTTCGATGCGGATTTCGGTGTAGTTCTGACGGTGGCCCTGACGCTTCTGATAGTGCTTGCGACGGCGCATCTTGAAGATCTTGACCTTGTCGTGGCGGCCTTGCGCAAGAACCGTTGCCTTGACCACGGCGCCGGAGACGAGGGGCGTGCCAACTTTCAGTTGGTCGCCTTCGCCCACGGACAGCACTTGGTCCAGGGTGATTTCTTGCCCAATGTCTGCCGGTATCTGTTCTATCTTGAGTTTTTCGCCAGCGGCAACGCGATACTGCTTGCCACCGGTTTTTACGACCGCGTACATGGGGTGTTCCTTAAATAGGTAAATGGGTTCATTCGCGCGGCCCGCCCTGCTGGGCGGGGTGCCACTTTGGAAAGATCGGTTTCCCGACTGGCTGTTTTTCCTTTCATGCCGCGCTGGCATTTGCATGCAGCGGGCCAAAAGCAAGAACGCCTCCGAGCTCTATACCGATGAACTTCAGGTAGAAAGCCAACCAAAGGGTTTACGCGAACAACCGACGTAATTCGGGCATTGCTGACCGAATCCGCAATATTAGCGCGTGACTTTTCAAAAGTCAAAAACCTGTTGTGGGCTAAGGGCTTAGGTGTGGCGCGGGGGCTTCACGCAGGCGCCACCACCCGCTGGGCGACGTGGCGCGCCACCTGGCGGATGCCTTCCATGACCTCGCGCCGGTGGGCGTCGTCCAGCCGGTCGGTCGGGATCGACGTGCTGACCGCGACGCGCTTGCCCAGCGCGGTCACGCCCACATAGGCCGCGTAGCAGACCAGCCCGGTCGCCAATTCCTCTTGATCGTGGCCCAGGCCCGTCTGGCGGACTTGGTCCAGTTCGCGGTCCAGCGCTGCGCGCGTGGTCAGCGTGCGGTCGGTTACGCGGGGCAGGGGGTCGGGCACGCATGCGCTGAGTGCGTCGGGCTCCAGGCTGGCCAGCAGCACCTTGCCTAACGCGCAGGCGTGCGCGGGCAGGCGCATACCCAGTTCGGACACCAGCCGCACCGGCCGACGCGCGTCTTCGCGGGCGATGTAGACCACGTCGAAACCATCCAGCGCGGCCAGTTGCACGACCTCGTTGCAGCGGGCGACGAAGGCGCCGGCGGCTTCGTGGAACGCGGCTTGCAGCCCGTCGTGGCGCAGGTAGGCAAAGCCCAGCGACATCAGCTCGATCCCGATCAGGTAGCCGCCGTCCTTGCGTTCGACCCAGCGGCGCTGCTCCAGGCAGTCCAGCAGCAGGTACAGGGTGCTTTTTGCCAATTGGCAGGCTTGCGCCAGTTCGGCCGCCTTGACCGGGGTGCGGCGGCTGGCCAGCACGCGCAGGATGTCGTGGGTACGGCGGATGGCGGGCACATCGTAGTCGGCGCTCATGGCTTCTCTGTCCAACCTGTTGGACTGCAATTCAGAATGTTGGACATGATACTCACCTTCTTCTAGACTCGTTGCACCTAATCGACATGCCGCCCAGACGGCATAAAGCGTGGAGACTCATGAACCAAGACAACTCATTGCCTGTAGACCTGGACAACGCCTTGCTGGTGGGCCGCGTATGGCGGCCGGCGCCGGTGGACGGACCCAGCGTCGTCGTGGTGCGCAACGGCGAGGTCTTTGACATCAGCGCCGTGGCGCCCACCGTTGCCGACCTGCTGGATCGTCCCGACCGCGTCGTGCTGGCCAAGGGCGCGGCCGGCGAATCTTTGGGCGACGTGCGCGCCCTGGTGGCCGCGACGATTCAAGGGCAGGACGGACCACGGCTGCTCGCCCCTTGCGATCTTCAGCCGATCAAGGCGGCCGGCGTCACGTTCGCCATCAGCCTGTTGGAACGGCTGATCGAGGAAGAGGCGGGCGGCGACGCCAGCCGCGCCGACGAAATCCGTGTGCGCATGCAGGCGTTGATCGGCTCGGACCTATCGCGCTTGCGGCCGGGTTCGGCCGAGGCGATCAAGCTGAAAGCCGAAATGATGGAGCGCGGCCAGTGGTCGCAGTACCTGGAAGTGGGCATCGGCCCCGATGCCGAGATCTTCTCGAAGACGCCCGCGATGGCCTCGGTTGGAACCGGC
Source organism: Achromobacter piechaudii NBRC 102461 (assembly GCF_001571245.1). Lineage (GTDB taxonomy): Bacteria > Pseudomonadota > Gammaproteobacteria > Burkholderiales > Burkholderiaceae_B > Achromobacter > Achromobacter piechaudii. The sequence goes on from NZ_BCTK01000014.1 coordinate 311,872, forward strand.
GCGCAGATCGGCGTGCTGCCCGAATCGCAATGGAACAACCCCGAACCCGAGATCGTGCTGGCCGTGGACAGCCGGGGCGAGATCGTGGGCGCCACGCTGGGCAACGACGTCAACCTGCGCGACATCGAAGGCCGCAGCGCCTTGCTGCTGACCAAGGCCAAGGACAACAACGGCTCCTGCGCCATCGGCCCCTTCATCCGCCTGTTCGATGGCGATTTCGACCTGGACAGCGTGCGCCAGGCCGACGTGTCCTTGCGCATCGACGGCACCGATGGCTTCCATCTGGACGGCGTGAGCCACATGCGCGAGATCAGTCGCGATCCCCAGGATCTGGTGCGCCAGGCGTTTGGCGCGCATCACCAATACCCCGACGGTTTCATGCTGTTCCTGGGCACGATGTTCTCGCCCAGCCAGGACCGCAAGGGTCCTGGCACCGGCTTTACCCATAAGCTGGGCGATCGCGTAGAGATCGCATCGGAACGCCTCGGCGCCCTGGTCAACGAGGTGCGGCTGTCCACCGAGATTGCGCCGTGGACCTTCGGCGTGCGGGCCTTGTACGCCAACCTGGCCAAGCGCGGTCTGGTTCGATAGGGGCGGCGTCGGGCGCATCCTGCACTGACAGCGGGGCGGCAAGCGGGCCGCCCCGCTGCCGTCACACCCCGTATAATCGCTGGTCGAATCCCCCGCCATTCCTGGCGGCCCAGCGGTAAGAGCCCCCCTCGCGGCTCGTTTCACTTGTCGGATACGTCTTGAATCTCCCCGCGCTTATTGCCCCCATTGCTGACGATATGAAGGCTGTCGACGCGGTCATCCGCGAACGGCTGAATTCGGACGTGGTCCTGATCCGCACAATTGGCGACTACATCATCGGCGCGGGCGGCAAGCGCATGCGTCCGGCGATGGTGCTGATGGTGGCGCGCGCGCTGGGCTACGAAGGCACCCATCACCAACTGCTGGCCGCCGTGGTGGAATTCATCCACACGGCAACCTTGCTGCACGACGACGTGGTCGACGAATCCGACCTGCGCCGTGGCCGCGAAACCGCCAACGCCGTATTCGGCAACGCCGCCAGCGTGCTGGTAGGCGACTACCTGTATTCGCGTTCGTTCGAAATGATGGTCGAAGCCGACTCGATGCGCATCATGAGCATCCTGTCCGAAGCCACCACCGTCATCGCCGAAGGCGAGGTGCTCCAGCTTCTGAACGTGCACGACCCCGACGTCTCGCAGGACCGCTACCTGCAAGTCGTGCGCTACAAAACCGCCAAGCTATTCGAAGCCGCTGCCCAGGTCGGCGCGGTGCTGGCCGGCGCAACGCCCGAACAGGAAGCCGCCGCCGCCGCTTATGGCCGCCACGTCGGCACCGCGTTCCAGTTGGTCGACGACGTGCTCGACTACAGCGGCGACGCCGCCGCCTTGGGCAAGAACGTGGGCGACGACCTGCGTGAAGGCAAGCCTACGCTGCCGCTGATCCGTGTGATGGAAGTGGGCACGCCGCAGCAACAACAACTGATCCGCGACGCCATCAAGACGGGCGACGCCGATTTCGCCGCCGTGGCCGCGGCGATCCAGGCCACCGATGCACTGGAACACGCCCGTCTGGCCGCCGTGGCCGAGGCGGATCGGGCGCGCGAAGCCCTGTCGATCTACCCCGTTTCGCCTTTTCTGAATTCTCTGCTAGAATTCTGCGCTTTCGCGGTGAATAGAGATCGCTGAAGCCGAAATCCAAGACGGCGCTGAAGTTGGCGCGGATGGTGACGCTGATTGAAGTAGACGAAAGTCTGGTGGACGAAAGTCTGATTTTCAAAAAAGCGGAATATAGGTTCTAATAGCGGTCGCTGTTGAGGCCGTGATGATTGAAGCGAAGGCGGAAACGCTATTGCAGCAGTTGTCAGATCTCAGGCCCGCAGCGGAAAGCAGTAAAAAAAGCAGTAGCAAGAACTTGGTAGCACTGAGCGCCGCTAAGTTGGTAGTACGAGTTGTCAAACTCATTCGGGGCGTAGCTCAGCCTGGTAGAGTACTGCGTTCGGGACGCAGGAGTCGGAGGTTCGAATCCTCTCGCCCCGACCACTTATCTGTGGTCGAATTTTTGGTGGTGTTCTCGACACCAGCAGCAAGAGCCGGAACCGCGAAAGCGGCGCCGGCTTTTTTGCGTTTGCTTTCTTCCTGCGCCAGCAGGATGAACGTCGCATCGATTGCGACACCGGCTTCCTGAGCCATCAGCATAGCAGTCCGGTAGTCCGGCAAGTGCGTGCCTTTGACATAGCGATCCAAGGTCTGTTGCTTCAGACCCCACGCCTTCGCCATGCTGTTGACGCTGCGCCCCTTGAGCGCGGCTTCTACAAATTCCTGATATTCCATCGCCAGTCCTATCTTGCCGAATTACACGGATTCGGGTAATGTCGCCCTGAATTACACAAAATCGTGTAACACGGAACCGTGTTTTTTCTAACGATAACCGCCCTTGAACGGGTATGCAACTGGGCCGAACGGCCTACCGCCGAAAAAGAGGAACGCCATGCCACACGCGATCGCTGTCGCGTCCACCAAAGGTGGAGTCACGAAGACCACGACCTGCGCAAATCTCGCAGGAATATTTGCCGACTTCGGCATGCGGGTCTTGCTGATAGACGCTGATGAACAGAACAGCCTGACGAAGTACTACCCCATTAAACATCGCGCGGAGCACGGGCTGACACGCGTCATCACCCGGGGCGGCCTCGTCACCGAAGACTGCATAAGCCAGACCGCGATTCCTGGGATTGACATCATTTGCTCGGATGCTGTCGCGGGCAATCTTCAAACGTGGCTCAAGGATCGAGAAGATCGTCTGCTGATAATGCGCCGGGCAGTGAGGCGCTCAGCGGCCGTCGAGAAATACCACGGGATCATCATTGACACGCAGGGTGCTGCCGGCGAGCTACAGAAGACGGCGGCGATGGCGGCGGACGTGATCTTATCTCCCATCAAGCCGGACGTTTTATCTGCGGCTGAATTTGCCGACGGCACGCTGCGCATGATGGAGTCTCTGAACAGTCTTTCGGACTTCGGCTCGGACTTTCGCAGCGGGGACCTGTACGTCGTTATCAGCGCCCTGGAACGCAACAACAATGCCCGCCAAGTCGCGGATCAGATCCGCCGGAGCTTTCTTGGCCATCGGCAGGTGAAAGGGATTCTGGAGACTGTCATACCGCACGCCGCAGCCTATACCGCTGCCGCAACAGCACGTGTCCCAGTTCACCAATACGACCGTCGCAGGGGTGACAAGTCCCCCTGGGACGTCATGCACCGCCTGGCGTGGGAACTCTTCCCCGCGCTGAACGGCATTTATGTGGACGGTCAGGGCCAGGCCGGTGAGGCGGAGGCTTGATCGATGAAAAGAGCCAACCGACTGCCTGAACTGCCGGACATCGGCGACGTATTCCGAGCTACCGCGCCATCAGGAGGCGAACAACCGCCCTTGACGTTCTACGTGGCCGTGTCTTCGGACCACGCGCCGCTGGAAATGCGACGTGCGCGCGCTGCAGCCGTCGTTCAAACAGCACTCCTTGCGATGCGGCCCATTGGCCTTGACTCTGCGGAGACCGCTCCGTCGGAGGTCATGAGCTTCAGCGAAATGACGCTCATGGGGGTATCAAAAATGGAAGCTGCGCGCATCTTTGAGGACCCGGTCCTCCATCACTGGGTCCACCGACCCATCTTCATCGTGCCGGACCCGGCCCCGTACCTGAAGGCTTGGTCCGCGATCAGCTCAGGGAGGATCGAGGCGTGAGCACGAACAAAGAACTTGCGCTCCAGCACTTAAGCACTGAGCTGGACCTCTTGCACCGCGCAGCGGCCGGATCGCCCGAACGTGCCCTGCACTTGGGCGTTGTGCTGGGCGCCGTAAGCGCATATCGAAATCTGGGCGTACTTGGTGAAGACGACTTGCTCTTCATGGCCACCGCCCTCGCAGGCGAGGATGACAAGCTGCCTACTCTGAGGGGCAACGAATGAAGCCCGCATCGAAGAAAGTAGACCTGGACCAAATGATTGCGTCGCGGCTGAGCGAAAGATCTCCCGAGCCGGCTGCAATCGAATCGGCGGTGACCAATGTCATCACGCTGAACGTCAGGGACGACTGCCGCTTATACGAACGCAACCCGCGAACGGTCCGTAATGAAAAGTTCGACGAGATCAAAGAGTCGATCCGCAAGCGCGGACTCGACCAGATGATCGCGGTGACGCAAAGGCCGGGAGAGAAGCAGCACATCCCCGCCAAGGGTGGCAACACCCGCTTGGAGATCCTGCAAGAACTCGTCGCCGAAGGCGAAGTTCGGTTTCTGTACATGGACTTCGTGAAGGTCCCGTACCGCAGCGAGGCAGCCTTGCTCGCGGCGCATATGGTGGAGAACGATCAACGTTCGGGGCTCCTCTTTTGGGACGCTGCTCGGTCGACCTTTGACCTCAAACAGGAAGTCGAGCGCGAGCGGGGAGCCGCCCTGAGCTTGCGGGACTTTTCTGAGCACCTCAAAACCAACGAAGGCATACAAGCCTCTCCGGCGCTCCTCAGTCATTACGGCTTCACCATGAAGCATCTCGCCGACCTCGCCTGCGCGGCCAATCACCTCTCCAGACGGGATGTGCAAGATCGCTTCATACCGGCACGGAGTCGGCTGGCCGCGATTGCGTCGAAACTTGGTGCAGAGGATGCACTGGAAGAGGCTTGGACGCTCGCTATCGGCCACATGCGCGAAAACTATGTTGCGACAAAGTCGCTCGATTTTGGGGCATTCACCGCCAGACTTGACGAGAACTTTGCGCAGCGCGCGACCTTGACCGTGGACGAACTTCAGCGTGCGGCGCTAGTTGTGCAAGCGAATTCGGATATTGATGCTGCCAGTCTGATGCGCGACGCCAAGCATCCCCCGTCTGTCTCGGGCGGCACTTCCGCGCACAGCGAAGTCGTAGGTGGCGGCGAAAAGGGCTCCGCCCAACCGCCGACCTCAGGCGCGGTGGAGAAAAGCCCTGCGGAGCACCGCGAAAAGTCAGAAGACTCGCTTCCCAACCAGCATGAGAAGCCGCACGCCGCATCAGTAGTTTCGAAATCTGGCACGTTGCAATCCACGGTCGACGACAGAGGTGCTGCCGAGCGCGAGCTCTGGCACGCACTGGAGGAGCTTGCCATGGCCAGCCGTCTTCAAGGCTGCCTGCAGTCCATCGACGAACTGCCTTTGCGCTTCATGGTTGAGATTCCCTCAGATGTCGGCGGCCACTTGGGGTCCTTGCAGGAACAGGCGTTGCAGGGCGGCGACTTTGCCGAGCGCTACTACGCGTGGTGGTGGCTCGTGCTCCTCTCCCAGCAAAACACCCCCGCCGGCCTTCTCGTGATTCCGGACTGCGAGTTCAAGCGGCAGGCGGATAGCACTGAGTCCTGGCAAGAAGCATGCGAGACGTTGCTGGGAGATCCCGTATACGCCGACGGCTCGTATCACGTTGTGCGACGAATGACGGATGCCAGCGATGCGACGGGATTGATGTATCTCCGGGTCATTCAAGCGGTCCGTCAGTTCAATCAGGCATTCCCTGAGCGATCCACACAGTCCTTCTGGAGCTCGGTAGGAGTGCCGGCAGAACTCATGGGAGGTATGTCGTGAACTTCATGGAGCTGAAGCATCCGACGCTCAAGCGTAAAGCCCTGCGCGAGCTGAATGAACAGATCCGCCGGCACGCATGCGCCGATGGTGCTATCCCGCCGCATACGGCCCAACTTCTCCTGGCCGGCCTCCGTGACCGTGGACTTGACGCAATGCTGCCGGCCGTGACGGTTCGAATCTATGTGGATCCCGAAGCGCTCGTTGCTCAGCAGAGCGAGCATCAACAACGTATGGAGCTGATGGAGCAGCTTCGACGGTTTCTACGGGCACAAGCCAGCGGATCCCTGATACGCGCGCTGTTTCCGTCGATACCGACGATGGATGTCGAGCAATTGCGGACGCACATGAGACTGAGCCAGCCAGGCCCTGCGGTCGAGCTGGAGTCGGGAGAGTACTTGCGAGTTCACAGCATCTGGAAGGAATTGCAGAAATCGACCTCCGACGTTCGTGAACGCTACCTCGCGCTACACGATGCCTTCCCCAAGTACACCCTTCTTACGCTGTTCGCGGCGCTCAATCAGCGCTAGCAGGAGACCCGTATGAGCTCACCAAAGATGCAAGGCTGCGTGGCCGCGCCGGTGCCCGGCGAAAGCCATGCCGCCACTGTCACCGTTCTCGAGGGGACACCCGCGTTGCGACCCTTGGCCTACACGCTCGCCATGCGACGCGTCGCGGAACGAGCCGCCGATCAGCCTCCGATGAAGGCGATGTCCGGCCGCGCTGGATTCGGGAGGGGCGGTCGTGGATAAACGCACTTCACCCAAGACGTTTCTCCCCAAGTCCATAGGCGCGTGGAGTAACGCCAGCCCTGCGCTTGTCTTGTGGTTTCTGCTCGGGCGTGATGGCGAGTGTGGCGCCGCAGCTAACGACTCTCTGTTTGGTCACAACGAAGGGACTTCCTCGATCGACCGGAGCCCGCAATGACCACATGGGATTTCACGCTCGATCCTTACGGCCGGCGATATGCTGCAAAGAATGACGCAGGCACCGCGATTCAGCGCGACCAGGCCAACGAGCACTATCTGCTGCGTGTTCTAGACGCCCCAATCACAATCCACCGTGCTTTCGTCGAGCTCGCGGGAAGTCTGAACGCCGCAGCCATACTCAGCGATCTGGCGACCCAGTCCGACCTGGCTGAACTGGAGGGAGACTGGGTCTATCTCGACGCGGCCGAATGGCGTGCTCGCCTCGGCCTGTCCTACAAGGAGCAGCTCACTGCGCGCAAGCTACTAGAGCGCAAGGGGTTCCTTGAGACCCTGCGTACCGGAATGCCGCCTCGTACAGCAGTGCGAGTGAACTGGATTGCGGTAGACCGGGAGTTGCGTCAGCAGGCCGCAAATGCCGCGCTGGCGCGTCCCTTGCCCGTTCTCAGTAGCTGACAGTCGTATGTCGAAGAACTTCGCCTACGACCGTCTCTGGCTGGCCTTGAAGCAGAGCCGGCCCATCGCCTTTGGTCTCTTCCTGGCTCGCATGGCCGGGAATCCGAAGGCGGCGATCGTACTGTCTCAGCTCGCACACTGGACCCGAACCGGGCGTGACGTAGCTCAGACCAATGGCTGGATCTTTAAAACGCAGCAGCAGTGGTGGCTTGAGACAGGGCTGTCGCGTGCCGAGTTAGATACGGCACGCCGGCGCCTCCGCAATCTCGGGTTTGTGGAGGAGACGCTCGCGGGCCGGCCCGCCACGTTGTGGTACCGGATGAATCTGCCAAACATAGCGAGAGCGCTGGAAGTCTGCCGTAAGGAGGCCCTACCAGTGGAACTCACATTCGAGTTTATGCGCGCCCCTGAGCGCGCCGTCCGGGATCTCCTGGGTCCCACGACGGCTTATCACCGAATTCTCGCAGACGTGACGGGCGGAGTGAACGCAGGTTTGCTGCTGTCGCGTTTGCTTCAACTACAACGCAGGTCGGTCGAATCCGGCTATCCCTGGTTCAGCTTGACCGCGCTGAATTGGCAAGAGGATCTGGCGCTCAATCGGCGCTCATTGGAGAACGCCAAGGACCGATTGAAAGCCCTTGGTCTTGTTCAAGAGTTTCACCTGAATCGGGGTGCGAAACGCGTGTACACGCAGGTCGACCCAGCGTTGCTGTGCGAACTACTGGAGCAGCAGTTCGCCTCCCAGGCCGCTGTCCAAAAGAGGGCCGAGGTTGCGGGCATGGCTACCACTCGTCGTCACCAAGCATTCCAGATGGCCACGGACGATGGCATGGCAACCGCCCAGAAGCAGAGCGTCGGGCGGGCCAATGTACGAAATCAGCAAACTGGAAATACCCAACCGGAAATATCAGTTTGCGGGAATCGTCCATTGCAGATTGCTCGAAAAGTTCAAAGCAGTTTGCTGAATTCGTCCACTTCTATAAGGGGTACGACTACATCCTCGAATACACCAACGACCACAACCCACGCGAGCGCAAACGACGCCGTTTTGCTGCAAAACACATCCGTGGTGGTGGGCTTGGATTCGCTTATCTGGCCAGACGTGCTCCCTCCGGAGAGCCGAGAAGGTGCGATGACCATTCTTGGCTACGCACCGGACGTTTTCCGACAGACGCTCCTGGACGAATTCGCTGCCCGCGCTCGAAAGCAGACGGTGGAGAACCCGCTCGGATACCTGAGGCGGCTTGTGCTTCTGGCCCAACAAGGGCGCTTTGTTCCTGAACTTGCTCACGTTGAGGCGCAACGGCGTCGCAATCTCGCGGCGGTAAGCGCATCGGTTCGCGCCGCTGAGGCAGGGGTTATGGCGGACGTATCGCCGGCTTTGGAGCCGTCCTCGAAGGCGGAGGGTCGAGCCCGTATCGCGGAACTGCGGGCGGCGATGGCTGGACGGAGCACACGAACATGACCGTTTTGCAGCAAAACAGGCCCAGACAGGAAGTGCTTTGCGAGATGGCATTGCCGTCGTGGAGCAGCCTATCAGCGTCGTGGGCCAGCAGCACCCCAAAACATACTCAACAACGGAGAAGCGCCTGATGGCACCGAAAAAAATGGCGATTGATACTTCCTTGTCCGCGTTTGCGACGGCAGACACCTCCCCTTTTCCCGACGGCTACGACTTGGAGGGCGAGCGCCGCATTCTTGGTGCGTTGCTCAACGAAGATGACCCCGACCCTGCGAATCCGCTGTTTGGTCGTTTGCAGCTCTACTACGAGCGAGATGCCGAGTTCAAACGCATGCGGCAATCTCATGAGGCCCGTGCTGGCGCCGATCCTCTTGTGGGCAATTCGGAAGCCCGCCAGATAAAGTCGTTGCCTTCCCTTGTCGCGGAGAGTCAGGACGTGATGTCTCTCCACACTTTGGAGGCGCTCCGATTGTTCATGGGCAAGGCGGTCGAGCCGGGCAAGCAAGGCGCGCCGATCGCCGGAGGAAAGCGCGTGGCCGCGGCGCTTCGATCGCTCTGGTCGCTATCGTCCAATGACAATCCATATGCCGACTGGGCGCTGGTCGAGACGAAGTCTCGCATTGAAGAAGTGCGCGCGTACATCAAAGCGGAGCAAGCGCAACTTCTCCATAAGCTGGACGAGATGAAAGACAAGGGGCTGACGTACTCGGTTCTGCAATCGCGCGAGCCCGCGCAAATGCAGCTCGGCTTCGCGTCGCCCTACGGCTACATGGTGGCCCTGCTAATCGTCGAGGTGGACTATTTCACGCGGGTTTTGAAGAGCGCCCAGAGGCGCGACCTGGTGTCCGGACGGCAGGGACACGCACTGCTGCAATCGGTCAAGCACAAATGTCGGAGCGTATTCGAGCGCGTCCTCTACTGGCAGAAGTACCTGATGAATGAGGAGTTGGTCGCGCTCAGCCGCGTGGATTTCGTGGCCGGCGCCGACGCCGCGTCTCAGCAGAGAACGCAGGCCGTGAAGGCAATCTTCGGGGACGTGCCGAAGGCGGTGTTTATGGGTGAAGACGCGCCCCGTCACACCAAGCGCCGCTTGAATCTGTCTGCTGCGGAGTTACGGCTGTTGGATGCTGTCCCTCTGACCGACGAGGTTGGAGCGGGTGTCGATAAGAGCCTGTTGGCTTAGACGGAGCTCTTGATGTCGACAGCTTCAGTGCGTTTCATGTGCGGGGATCAGGCCGCTTTGCCGCCGCAGTCTGATCTTTCGGCTGCGAATGGGGACGTCCGGGCCGGATCGCGTTTGGCGTCATCCGTATCTGTGGACATAAAAGCCTTTAAGGGTAAGGGAGCGTTCCGCTCCCTGTCGAGGCAGCTATCTGAGTCCGTGGCGCAAACTCGGGATGCGATGAGCTCATTGGCGCGTGACACGACACGTTTCGATGCGGGTTGCTACCTGCGTTTGGTGGAGGAGCGTGGACGTGGAGAGATGGGACGGGCGCGCCTGCGCTGGTGCATTCGAGGACAAGCCAGGTACGTGCTTTTCGAAGCGTTGGAGCGTGCCTTGACCAGCCTTCCTCCGGCGGTCGTCGAGCACTTTCATGCCTGCGAAAAACGAGCGATGGAGCTCAATGTCCTCGAAAGCGTGTTGCGTCAAGCGGTCGATCAATTGGAGTCGTACCTGCGGAACGGGGCACTGCGCCAGAAAGCGGAGGGGGGGGGCTGAGCCGCCTGTTTTGCTGCAAAACAGGAACGGGCGATGAGCGAACTCACTAACCCAACGCGTGCATCTGCTCGCACCCTGTGCTGGGTTTGGGTCATCGCCGCCATTGCGATCGTAACGTCTCCCGCGCTGATAGCAATTGCTCTCCTCGTGCTCCACATCATGTATCCGCTCTGGCCGTATTGGACTGAGGTCGGAATTTGGATCGGCTTCGCCGCACTGCTGGCGTTCTTCGGAAGTGTGCTGGTGAACGACATCATGACGGGCCTTGAAGAATCAAGGGCGAAGCGGCGCGGTGTTGTCGTGAACGAGAGAGGTGTACCGATCCGGCAGGACGTTTTGCTGCAAAACAGAAAACGCTATGGACGAAACCAGCAATCTTGATGCCATCAAAGTTGGGCGGACGACCCAGTACAGATGGCTCAAATACATAACGAGGATAACTTTTTTGGAGTGTTGATATGGCAATGCGAAGTGAGATGGGCGGAAACGTCTTGACGAACCCGGTCTTGAAGACGGTGAAAGTGAAGGGTGAGGATCGCCAGATTTGTGAGTTGCGCGTGATGTGCGCCGACTACAAGTCGGACGGGAATGGTGGATACGTCCAAGACGACGTCCGGACATTTCCGGTGCAGGTGACCATTTGGCACGAAGGGACCGCCAAGCGCGTGTATGAGGTCGTCCGGGTCGGCGCATCCGTGACCGTGGTTGGAACGACGTATGCGCGGCCTTGGGTCAACGAGCAGAGCAACCAGGCCGAAGCTGGTATGTGCATGGATGCGGAACGGGTGACCTTGGGCCTTCAACGGGTCGAATCCGTGCAATACCGTGCGAAGGCTCAACCCGAGGCGCCGAAGGCTAGCGATACGGCTCCGGCTGCGATCTAACCCAGTGAACATATTCCGGGGGTGGCGCCGCTGCCCCTGGCTTGGAGGATTTGTGATGCGTATCAGCACGAGAAGGCCGAAGTGGGAGCAATTTCGGGAATCGCACGTTCTGCGTGTGGGCAAGGATCAGCGCGTGCTTGGCAGAGTGGACCTGATCGGATCGGTTGGATATTGGTGGCAAACGGCCGACAAAACGGATGTTGCCTACAACCTCCAGGACGCCAAGCGTAAGGTGGAGGATATTCTTAGGCTGAGCGCGGGCGTAGTGGTGCTCAAGGGCATGACGGCAAGCCCCATGGCCCGTGCGGCGTAGAGGCGACCATGCGCACTACTGTTGCTCAGCGAATTTCGTACGCTCGCGTCGCCGCTCGTGAGGCGGGATTAGGGGCAGCGGTCGTCGCCAAGAGGGCGCGCACCGCAGTGATGGGAGCCCCTCGCCGGTTGTGGGCGCTCCTAGCGATCGCCTGCTCTGGAGCGCTCGTTGTGAGCGCAATCTCTCATTTCCTGTCAGGAGGCGCGTCCGGGAGCCGAACGATCGCCGAGCTTATCGGGCGGCCGTTGAACACGGCCCTCATCGCCTACCTTGTCGGATACGCTGTCTGCTTTGGTGCATGGCACGCAATTTCGGTGTGCCGGCGGCTGGGGCGCGAGGAGATGACGCGGGCGTCCTTCCTACAGGGCAAGGCACAGCGCCCCAATTGCCCGCGCAATATCCTTCGGGAGCGTGACTGATGAAGACGCTCATCATTGCCGAAAAGCCATCCGTTGCGCGCGATATCGCTGCCGCAATCGGCGGGTGCCGCCAGGTCGGAAACTGGCTGGAAGGTGAACAGTTCGTCGTCAGCTCCGGTATCGGACACTTGGTGCAGATCGCCGATCCAGAATCTGGCCATCCCTCCGCGGGTTTCGGGGGCCTGCCCCGAATTCCACATCAGTTCGCTCTCAGTGCCATTCCGGGCACCGTAGATCAGCTCAAACTACTCGGGAAATTGATTGCCCGGCCCGACGTCTCCAAGGTGGTCAATGCTTGCGACGCAGGCCGCGAGGGCGAGCTAATCTTTAACCTGATCTACGAGTTCCACAAGGCACAAAAGCCGGTGTTTCGGATGTGGATTCAGTCCATGACTCCTGCGTCGATCCGTGAGGCATTTAAGGGGCTTCGGCCAGCGTCCGCTTTCGCGAGGCTGGGCGATGCGGCTCGGAGCCGCTCGGAGGCAGACTGGCTGGTTGGCATTAATGGATCCCGAGCGGTTTCCGCCCTGCTCGAAGCGCAGACTGATCGGCGGGAGCGAAATTCCGTCGGCAGAGTGCAAACGCCGACGCTTGCGATTGTCGTCCATCAAGAGCTCGCTATTCGCTCTTTCATTCCGAGGCCATACTGGGAGCTGCACGCGACTTTTGCGGTGCAGGCTGGGGAGTATGTTGCCCGCTGGCGTGGGCCGGCCATTGACGCAGGAGAATCCGCGGGGGATTCGAGACACCGCATATGGGATAAAGCCAAGGCAGACGCCTTGCTTGCAAGTTGCCGGGCAACTCCGCCCACATCCGTGCGCGATGAGTCTAAGGTAGTCACCAGCAGTCCTCCCAAGCTGTTCGACTTGACGACGCTCCAGCGCGAGGCCAACAAGCGGTTTAAATTCTCCGCGAAAAAGACGTTGGACCTGACCCAGGCCCTGTACGAGAAGCACAAAGCACTCACCTACCCAAGGACGGATTCGAACGCGCTTCCAGAGGACTACGTGGGCAAGGCCATAGCAGTCGTCGAAGCCTTGGCGGATAGCGCATACGGCGAGCATGCGGGACGGGTCATTGCCAACAGTTGGGTCCGTCAGGATAAGCGGATCTTTAACAACGCGAAGATCTCTGATCACTTCGCCATCATTCCGACGGGGCGACTTCCGGGCGACTTGACCGACGGCGAGGCAAAGGTCTTCGACCTGGTCGTTCGGAGGTTCCTGGCGGCCTTCCATCCGCCGGCGTCATTCGCCAAGACAGAGCGGACGACAATCGTGTCCGGGCACGAGTTCACCGCGACAGGCCGGGTGCTTCAAGACGCTGGATGGATGGCGGTCTATGGGCGAGACCCCGACGCAGAGGATGAGGCGCCGTCTCTTTGTCCACTGGTACAGGGAGAAGCCGCAGCAAACCGGGATGTGAAGCTCGTTGCCCAGAAGACCAAGCCTCCATCCAGGTTCAATGAGGCAACGCTGTTGGGGGCAATGGAAACTGCCGGTAAGCTGTTAGAGGATGACGATCTCCGCGAGGCGATGATAGAGCGCGGCCTTGGTACGCCCGCCACTCGCGCGTCGATTATCGAGGTGCTCCTGGCAGATCAAGACCGGGCCAAGCGTCCGATAGAGCCCTATTTGCGGCGACAGGGGAAAGAGCAGCACCTGGTTCCCACGGACAAGGGCATTCAGCTTGTGGAGTTTCTGGAAACCAATGGCCTTGAAGAGCTCACGTCGCCCAGGATGACCGGCGATTGGGAATCCAAACTTCGTCTTATGGAGCGCGCACAGTACGAGCGATCGCTCTTCATGACTGAGACTGCGCAGTTCGCACGTCGCCTCGTCGAGACGCTGAAGGCCAGGGCGGCTGCGTTGCCGGCAGCGCCGAAGACCTCCCTCGCTGCGCCTTGTCCTCGGTGCCAGGCCCCACTGCTGGCGAGCGCTCGTCAGGTTTCGTGCAGCGCCGGTTGCGGCTTTCGGCAGGATCGCTCGGTGGCCGGACGCGAGTTGTCTTATGCGGAGCTAACCGCGCTGTACAGCGTGGGTAAGACGGAGGTGCTGGAGGGCTTCGTTAGCAAGGCAAAGCGTTCGTTCAATGCCAGGCTTAAGCTCAATGAAGAACGACGTCTGGAATTCGAATTCGAGCCACGCGCCGGTACCGCGACGGGCGCGGGCGTCACTCCCGGAGGAACGCAGAAGGCATACCCATGCCCTCTTTGCCGTAAGCCTTTGCGCTTGCGACAGGGCTCACGGGGGGCTTTCTGGGGATGCAGTGCCTACCCAGAGTGCAAACATACTCAACCGGACGAGGGCGGTAAGCCGTGGGTTCGCGCAGGGTCTGTTGCGGCGTCGATGCCAACTGCGGAAGTATTGAGTGCCTCTGCCGGCGGTGAGCCCTGGGCGGGTTGTGCAGGGGCGGCGTGCCCTACCTGCGGGGCCGGCAAGCTTGTGAGCCGTGTTTCTTCCACCTCGGACAGACGGTTCCTGGGGTGCAGCAAATTCCCGAAATGCCGTCATTTCGAATGGGAGAAGGGCAATGGGACACGTTAGCGTGCAAGTGCCGTTCAGAGCGGCAATTGGAACGATGGGACAGGTGTCCTTTCGATTCGACGAGAGTGCCTTTCATGCGTCTTCAAAGGCCTGCCTGTCGATCGACCTGGGCACAGCGCAGGGGCGCGGCCCTGTGTCGGCGACTCTTGATGTCGAGGGAATGCGGCAACTCGTGGACCGGTTGATGGACTCGATCCTTGCAGTTGAACGACGCCAGCGGTTGGATTGCCAGGATCTGATTGGATGAGGAAGTTGCTGCTCACTGGGCCGACTGGCGGCTCTACCGTACACACTGCGCGGTGTGTACGGTATAGAAAAACTTGCGTCATAAATATGACGATTTTCATGATCGTGGTTTTGGAGGTTAGCCGGCAATGGGTAGGCCGTCCTTTCAGCTAACAGACGACCAGGCGAGACGCATCATGGTCGCCGTCGGGCGCCTGCAGGAAGCGTATCCGGCGGTAGCGGATAACCGCGCTTTTCTTGGTGGGCTAGTAAACGCGGTGCTGGAGGTTACGGGGCGCCTGTATGGCGTTCCCACGTACCAGCGAATTCTGCGGGCGTACGCACCGACGCGAAGCCCGTCCACCAAAACCATCCTCTCCGTGCTGGTGGGTGTGCAGAAAGCCATGGTGCAGACGCCGTCGACCGGCGCCGATCACGATAGCTGCGCTGCAGCTGCGCCGGCGCAGGTCCTGGCGCGTCAGGAGGACCCTACACCGGTACGTCTGCTCGCGATCGAGCTTGAGGAGAGTCGCCGCCGACGCCTGGTGCTTGAGGCAGACAAAGCTCGATTGGAGGCGGCGATGAGCGCGCAACAATGCGAGTTGGCTCGCGCGCTGGGGCAGGTTGATAGCGCTGACCGCGCCCTCTCTGCCCTGGCGGACAAGATGGCCGCGCTAGTGAATACGGTGACGCAGGTCACACAAGCCGAGCAGGGCGGGCGTGCCTTTGCGTTGCGGGCAATTGAAGCGGCACGCGCGGAAAGCCGGCTCTGGCGGGAACGCTATGAAGGATTGCAGGTACTGCGAAAGGAAGAACAAGCGCTGTTGGATTCATACAGGCGAGCCGCGTTAGGGGCCACCGGAGCGCCGCGATGAACGCCGTGGTTTCTACCGCGGCCTCTTCCATCACGAGCGGCTCAGAGGGCGTTCCGTGCGTCCTGGGATTGGTCCGCGATGACTGGGACGCCGCGGAGCGCTGGCTAGACGTGCTGGCAGCGCGTCGACCGCCGGTAAGTCCTCATACCCTCGCGAACTATCGGCGCGAGATTCAGCGTATCCGCTGGTACTGCAACCTGGTGGGATCGGATGGGCCTAGCCGGTGGTCTATCCCTGACGTGACCCGCTACCTTGCATTCCTGCGCGAAAGGTCGGGTGACCATGTTTGCGGTAGGCGCACCGCGCGCGCCGGCGATCCTGACTGGACGCCATTTCGAACCAGGCTCGGAGCGTCAGCACTCGCGAATGCGCAGAAGGTCCTGCATGCACTACTCAAGTTTTGGTTTGAGGCAGGGTATAGACGTGCGAATCCAATGGCGTCTATCGGAAGTGGCGGCGGGGTGGGGCGCGACGCGCCGCGTCGCCATGCAGTGCCTCCGGACTTGATCGAGGAAGTTCTGGAATCGATGGAACAGGCTGCGCGTGGGTCAGTCGAAAAGAGGCTGATGTTTCTGCGAGATCGGTTCATTCTGCGTCTGCTGCAGTTCACGGGGTTGCGGGCAAGTGAGGTTGTGTTAGCCACCATGGGGGACGTGGAGCTTTACGCGGATCCGAAGTCCGGACGCGCGCATTGGTCCTTGCTCGTCAGACATGGAAAGGGCGGGAAAGCCGGGCGAGTAGCCTTGCCGTCCAACGTCATGGATGACCTGCGTGCCTACCGCTACGCATTCAGCTTTCCGCCCGAGCCTGCCTCCGGAGATCCAACGGCGCTTATTCTCTCGACCCGCACGCGAAAAGTGGAAGGTCCGGGCCCTTGCTCGTCGTCGGTGGTGGGACGCCGCAGTCAGCGGCGGTGGCGGGAGATTCGACGGCGGGCTACCCTTTGGGACATACTCACCAGCGCGTTTCAGGGGTGTGCAGTGCGGCTTCGCGATGCGGGCCGGGATCAAGACGCAGGGCTGCTTGAGCGCGCTTCAACGCACTGGCTTAGGCATACGTTCGGCCGGCAATTGACGGCGATGGGCGTGGACGTGCGGGTGATCGCGAAGGCCATGCGACATGACGATGTGCGGACATCGATGGCATATACCGAGCTTAACTTTTTGGATGTTGTCCGCGAACTCGAGAAGGTGCGGCCGGGCGGCGTGTAGAGGCGTTAGCTCAGCGCGGGACACCTGCATTTACTAGATTGAGCGTTCCGAACGGGCGGAGTCCGGCCAGCAG
>NZ_BCTK01000015.1 GCF_001571245.1 Achromobacter piechaudii NBRC 102461
CGGTCGATGCCGTGCCGCAGCTGGAAAGACCCCCAAGCGCCACACAACCGCCGCCCGTCGTGCAAACCGCCACGCCTGAGCAATTGGCCGCGTGCTGGAAGTTGCTGGTGATGTAGGTCCAGCCGTTGATCTCGTCCACGGCCTGCAAGCCGGTCGATTCAGCAGCCACCGGGCAGGACAGCAGACGCGACAAGGCCTTGGTGTCGATGTTGTAGGCCCACATGAAGTTGTTGACGTGGCCGCCGCTGTCCTCGCCCACGAACAAGGTGCGCAGCTTTTCCGAGAACTTCAGGTTGTCGGGGTTGGACACGAAGTCCGCGTTGTGCGTGTTGCCCAGCGCGTCCGGCGTCGCCAGCGGCTTGCCGACCAGCTCGGCCACGGCGGCCATGTCCACCGGCACCCATTCGCTGTCGATCGCGCCGCCGTCGGTATCGGCCTGGCCACCTTGCATGTGCAGCTGGTAGACCGCGCCGGCCGCGTTGCCTTCGACCTTCAGGCCCGGCACCTTGCCATCGATCATCGACGACTCGATGCGCGACATCGCGCTGTACGCGATCTTGTCCTTGGCGTTGACGGTCGTGCCTTCCATCTTGGTGAAGGCCAGCGTGCCGCCCACCAGCGCCGCGTAGCGGTGCGTTTCCAGGAAAGCGGCGGCCTGGCGGCGGCCCGGTTGCAGCTTGACCCAGTTGTCCTTGCCGCTATAGCGGATCTTGGTGAAGCTCGCGTCCAGCGGATCGGCCGTGCGCACGTCCATGATGTCGGCGGCCGTCAGCTGGTCAGCCAATTCCTTGACCTCGGCGCTCGTGGCGTGGCCCAGCTTGATCCACTTCAAGGTGCCGGCGCCCGCGCCCGTGCCGGACGTCTGCGTCCATTGCGCGACATACAGCGTGCCGGCCGACAGGTCGGCGGCGCGGTCGGCCACGAACATGAACAGGCCGCCGTTGGTGGCGTCGTCACCCATCAGCGCAGTGCGCTGGTCGGGCATCATCTGCACCAGTTCGTGCGAGATGCGGCCCATGCAATAGTGCTTCTTGATGGTGCCCGTGCCGTCCGGGTGCACCGTCACTTCCGGCATGTGGCCGTAGTGGTAGGGATTGGCCTTGTTGGGATCGCCGTAGACATTGTTGCTATACGCCTGGAACGAGGCGCTCGCGCGCGCCGTGGTGGCGTCCGGCTCGTACTCTTCGCTGGACAGGTGCGTGCCCCAGGGCGACAGACTGGCGCCACAGGTGATCCACAGGCCATGCACCGACGACGTGTCCACGTTGCTGTACTTGACCAGACTGAGCTTGCCCGTGTTCGGATCCTGCGACAGCGTCAGCACGGCAATCGGCGACGGCAGCAAACCGTACATGTCGTTGCCGGCCTGGTCCATCGACTGGTATTCAAACTGCACCACCGCGTATACCGCGTTGCCGGCGACGCCGGGCACCGTGGTGGGCGCGGACAGCGCCAGCAGCGAGGTGCCATCGGGGCAGTTCGAGAAGAACTGGCGCGCGCGGGCGGGCACGGAGTTGTCCATGATCGGCGCGCCGGCCAGATTGAAATAGCCGCCGGCGATGGCGGTGCCGCCCTTGCCGTCAGGCACCTGGTCGCCCGTGATGAAGAACGGTTCGTAGCCCAGCTCGACGGTGCGCTTGGAGCCGTCGCTGAAGGCCAGCACCATGGCCGAACTCACGGTCGTGCGCGCCATCAGTTCCGGATTGGCCAGCGTCGGCGCGGCCATCGACGTGAAGGACGCGGACGTGAACGTCACCGGCGTGACGGGCGGCTGCGTGCCGGGGTTGGGCTGCGGATTGCCCGAGGCGTCATCATCGCCATCGTCGCTCGAATTACAGCCGGCCAGCAGCGCGGCCATGCTGACGCCGCCGATCGGCAGCATCGGCGCGCCTCCCAGCATTTTCAGGAGTCGGCGGCGATTGGCTTGATTCGTGTCTTGCATGCGGGTTCCCAGTTGGATCGGATGGATGCCCAAGCGTTTGAACTTGAGCGTGCCCGCATGCTAGATAGGCGCCGTGTAATCGCAATGACAGAATGCTGTATGCAAGCTGAATCGCCGCGCGCAGGGTTATCGCGCAATTGTCACGATGCCCCGCTATAGTCGGGCGCGCCGCTTAACCATCTGGTGTCGATCATGTTCCTGTCCCTGCCCTCCGCGCCCGCCGCGCTACGCGTTCTTGCCGTGCTGACTTTGGCCGCTGGCGTAGGCGTGTGGGGCTCGATATTGCTGGCGCCGCGTCCGGGCGCGCTGCCGCCCGCCGTGTCCGCCGCCCCGCCGCGCGCGGCCGACAACACGCCGGTGGCGCTCTGGTTCGGCAAAGACGAAGTGATGCGCACGCAGATCAGCGTGCTGGGTTTGATCGCGGCCGGGCCTGATGGCGCGGCAGTGCTCAGTGTGGATGGCGGCCCGCCGTTGGCATGGCGCGCGGGCGCTGAGGTCGCGCCCGGCATCGTGCTGCGCGACATCGCTGTGGATGCCGTGACGGTCGAGCAAGGGGGAAGATTGAATCGCCTGTCGACGCCCGCTGCGTTGGCAGCGCCGGCAGGCATTACGACAGGGAATTGAAATGCGGGGGTGAATCTGGCGGCGCGTCCTTAAAGCGCCCGCCGATCAGCGCTTGCGGCCTGCGGGACGACCCATCTGCTTGCGTCCTGCCATGTTCGACAGGGACGATCCTGTCGGCTTTTGCGTGGCGGCAGCCAGCTTCTTCTGTTGAAGCGCCTTTTCAACCAACGCCGCCAAACCAGTCGAAGACTTCTCTTTTGTAGCCATTACCGCTCCTTGTAGAGAGGCCATGGTAGCAGGCGGACGGCTTTGCGCCGCATTACTGTCATATTTCATGTCCAGAATGGCGGGCTTCTACCAGAAGACCGGAGTTGTAAAGTGCGTCAATCACCGCGCGGGCGTGCCCGTCAGCAAGGCTTCACCCTGATCGAGATCATGGTGGTGATTGTCATCATGGGCATTCTTGCGGCCCTGATCGTGCCGCGCGTGCTGGATCGCCCGGACCAGGCGCGCCAGGTCGCGGCGCGGCAGGACATCGCCGGCATCATGCAGGCCCTGAAGCTGTACCGGCTGGACAACGGCCGCTATCCGACCACGGCGCAAGGCTTGCGCGCGCTGGCCGAAAAGCCCGATGGCGCGACCAACTGGCGCGGCTATCTGGACAAGCTGCCCAATGACCCCTGGAGCCACCCCTATCAATACCTGAGCCCGGGCGTCAAAGGCGACATCGATGTGTTCTCGTTTGGCGCGGACAACAAGCCAGGCGGAGAGAACGGCGATGCCGACATCGGTTCCTGGGAGCTCTGAACGCGGCTTCACGCTGGTCGAAGTGCTGGTGGTGCTGGTGATCGTGGCCATCGGCGCCAGCATGGTCAGCCTGTCGATCGGCAAGCGCGACAACGGCTTGCGGACCGACGCGCAGCGGCTGGCCGATGCATTCACCGTAGCGCAGAGCGAAGCCCGCAGCGATGGCCGCTCGATACGCTGGCTGGCCAGCACCAAGGGCTGGTCGTTCGAGCGCGCCGGACGCCCGCCCGGCCCCAGTGCGCAGGACAACGTGGCCGTGCCGGTCGACCGGCTGGAAGGCGACGACATGCTGCGCCCGCAGTCCTGGCGCGCCGACGCCGTGCAACTGCGCCTGGACCCTGACCGGCCTCTGGTGTTCAACACCGAATGGGTCGCCGACCCGATCACGCTGACCCTCTACGCAGGCGAGGCCACCGTTACCCTGCAACGCGACGCCGCCGGCCGTTATGAGATCCGATGAATTTTCCCCAGCCGCTGTCGATCAGCACGACGCAAGCACGCGGCGCGCGCATGGCCAGCGCGGCTTCACGCTCATCGAAGTGCTGGTGGCCCTGGCCATCATCGCCGTGGCCATGGCTGCCGCGCTGCGGGCCACGGGCGTCATGACGGCCAACAACCGTGCGTTGCAGGACAAGACGCTGGCGCTGCTGGCCGCGCAGAACGCCTTGACCCAGTTGCGGTTGGAGCAGAGCCTGCCGCGCGCCGGCACGCAGACCGTGCCCTGTCCGCAAGGCGGCCGCGCGTTGCAGTGCGAACTGGTGTTCACCAATTCCCTGAACCGCAGTTTTCGGCAGGTGTCGGTCAACGTGCACGACGCCGCCTCGTCGCGGCCCGACGCGGTGCTGCTGCAACTCGATGGCCTGCTGTCCAGCCTGCGATGACGATGCACCGCCCCGCATTTCGCGTGACCGTCCGCCCGTCGTTGCGCGGCCTCCCGTTGACGGGCCGCGCTCGCCAGGCCGGCTTCACGCTCATTGAAGTCCTGGTCGCGCTGGCGCTCATGGCGCTGGTCAGCCTGATGGCCTGGCGCGGGCTGGCCAGCGTGTCCAGCGCGCGCGACCGGATCGAACAGCAGGCCGAAGACACCGACGCCATCGTCCGCACGCTGGGCCAGATGGCGCGCGATGTGGAACTGTCTTATTCCGGGCCGGGTTTCGACACGCCGGGCAAGGACGCGGTGGCGTTGAGCAGCGGCCTGCGGCTGCTGCGCCAAAGCCGTGGCGGCCAGACATTGGAAGTGCTGCGTCCCGACCCGGACGGCAACGGCCTGTGGCAACGAGTGCAATGGCAAGTGAGACCCGACGGCCTGTGGCGCGCCAGCGGGCCACCCGCGCCGCGCAGCCCGCTGCCCGCCGCCGTCAACGGCGCGCTGCTGCTGCCCGGCGTACACGCATTGAGCCTGCGCGCCTGGGTGCCCGGCGTGGGTTGGGCCAACGCCAACGCCAGCTTCGGCGCGGCCCCGACCGGCATCGAGATCACGCTTGCGCGCGGCGCAGCCAGCGACCCGCAGCGCTACACGCGCATCCTGGAGCTGCCATGACGGCCCGCACTTATCGCCAGCAACGCGGCGCGGCGGTCATCAGCGCCCTGATCATCGTGGCCATCGTGGCGGCGCTGACCACCAGCCTGTTCCAGCGCCAGACCGCCAGCACGCGCCGCGTAGAAAACGAAATGGCGCGCGTGCAGGCGCGCGTGATGCTCGCGGGCGGCATCGATTGGGCGCGCCTGGTCATCCGCGACCACGGCAAGCGCGAATCCACCACGCGCGGCGATCAGATCTGGGCGACGCCCATCCTGGACACGCGCATCGAGCGGCCGGGAGACGATCGCGTCGCCGTGTTCTCGGGCCGCGTGCAGGACGAACAGGGCAAATACAACCTGAGCAACCTGGCGCGTCATGGCGCGCCGCAGCCCGAACAGGAAAAGGTGCTGCGCCGCTTGCTTGCCGCGCAGCAACTGCCCGATACGCTGGCGCCGCGCCTCATCGACATCATCGCCATGGCCCAGCCGCCCGCCCTGCCCGCCGATGCGCCGTCCGCCCCAAACGGCCAGCCCTCGGCCACGCCGGACGCACGCGCTCCGCTGCCGCGCGGCGTGGATGAAATCGCCGCGCAGCTAGGCCTGGAGCCCGCCGTGCGCGACGAAATGCGCCGCACCATGACCGTGCTGCCCGTGGCTACCAGCGTCAACGTCAACACCGCGCCGGCCGAGGTCATCGCCGCGCTGGTGCCAGGATTGTCGCTGGGACAGGCGCGCGCGCTGGCCGGCGAACGCGATCGCGGCAACTGGTTCAACAACGCGGGCGACTTCGCCAACCGGCTCGCCAGCACCGGCGTGGATGCGCCAGCCCCCACCGTCACCACCGCCAGCGGCTGGTTCCTGGCCAGCGGCACGGTCGTCTACGAACGCGCCCGCGTCGCCATGCAGGCGCTGGTGCAAAGCGCGCCGCCCGCCGCGCCCGACACGATATGGACAAGAGAAATCCCTTGAAGAACGCCTTGCGCATTGCGCTTGCTCCCCTGGACGAATTCAACGCCGAGTCGCCGCTGCCCTATGCCTGGTTCGACCGGCGCGGCCGCTGCGCCCAGCAGGGCGAAATGCCCTTGCGCGCGTTGGGCAACGCCTATCCCAATGCGGTGTGCGAGGCGGTCCTGCATCCGGCCGACGTGATCGCCACCACGATCCGGATTCCAGCACTGCCGCGCGCCCGTTTTGCGGCGGCGGTGCACAGCGCGCTCGAACCGCTGGTCCTGAGCGACCTGGACACGCTGGCAATCGGATTCAGCCCGCGCGCCGCCGATGGCAGCGTCGCGCTGGCGTGGTCGCCGCGCGAACCCGTGCGGCGCGCGTGGGCGCTGATCAATGCCCATGGCCTGCGCGCCCAGGCGCTGATCGCGCCACAGACCTTGACGCTCACCAGCATCAATGGGTCTGCCGGCCAGGCGACCGATCTTTCATCCACCCCATTGCGTGATCCGGCCGACCCGCGTTGGCACGCGCCCTCGCCGTCATGGTCGCTGGCCATGCCGCGTCTGGCGCCCGTGCGCGCGTCGCGCTGGCGTCCGGTGTGGCGCTGGGGCGCAGCCGCCGCCGTGGTTTGGATCGCGGGCTTGAATTTCTATGCCTCGCGCTTGAACGCCGAAGCGCAGGCGCTGACCACCGGCATGCGCCAGCAGGTGCTGGCCGCTTTTCCCGATCTGCCGGTCGTGCTGGACCCGGCGCGGCAGGCCCAGCAGGGGCTGGATGCGCTGCAAGCCAATCGCGGCGCGGCCAGCGCCGGAGACTTTCTTCCCCTGGCGCGAGCCGTCGCGCAGACGCTGCCCTTCGCCGCCGACAGCGTTGCGCGCCTGAGCTATGCCGACCAGGCCCTGACCCTGCAACTGGCCGACGCGGGCGCACAAGCGCAGCGCGTGTCGGAAACCCCTGCCTTGATCCAGCAGGCGGCGGCGCTGGGCCTGAAGCTGGAGCGCGGCGACAACGACAACACCTGGCGCATCACGCGCAAACAACCATGACCGCCATTGAACGCCTGCATCAGCAATGGGCAAGCGCCCGCGCCACCTTGCGCCGAGCGCTTGACCCCACGCTGACCCGCGCGCGCCAGCGCTATCTTGCGCTGGCGCCGCGCGAACGCCGCCTCGTCACGGTGGCGGGCGCCGTCCTGGGCACGGCCGTCGTCTTCGTCACACTGATCGAGCCGCCGCTGAACACGGTGCGCAAGCTGCACGCCGAGCTGCCCGCGCTGCGCGGCCAGGCCGCCAGCGTCGCCGACCTGACGTCCCAGGCCCGCGCGCTGCGGCAAGGATCAGGCTCGCGCGCGGTGGTCGCGCCCACGCCTGCCGAGCTGGGCGCCAGCCTGGAACGCGCGGGCCTGCCGGCGACGATGTGGACGCTGGGCCAGCCCGAATCCGGCGCGGGCATGCAACTGACACTGAATCAGGCGCCGTCGTCCGCGCTGCTGCGTTGGCTGGACGGCGCGGGACGCGATTGGGGCCTGGCCACGCAGCAGGTGCTGTTGACGCGCGCGACCAATCCTAATGGCCGACCGCTGCCGGGGCTGGTCAACGGCGACATCACGCTGATCGCCCCCAGCGCATCGGGGGGCCGGTAATGCCGCTCAAGTCGCTCAAATCGCTGAACAAGCGCGCCGCCGCGCTTTGGCTGGCCAGCGGCGCGTGCCTGCTGGCGGCCGGCGTCAGCGTGCTGCCGGCGCGTTGGCTGCTGGCCGTGCAACCGGCGGATACCCTGGTGTCGCTGGCGGATGCCAGCGGCACCTTGTGGCGCGGCAGCGCGTGGGTGGCGCTGGGGCCGCCTGGGTCGCAACGCGTCTTGCCGCAGCCCGTGCAATGGCAATGGCGCTGGGATGCGATGACGCTGGACATCACGCACCCGTGGCTGCAAGGCCCGTTACGTGCGAAGGTCGGTTGGATAGGCCTGTCGCTGCCCGCGCAATCGCTGCGGGTGCCGGCCACGGTGCTGCCCGCGCTGGGCGCGCCCTGGAACACCCTGGCGCCCGAAGGCATGTTGGAAATCAATTGGCAGCCGCTGCGGCTAGGCGGTGAATTGCCTGCCGGCAACATCGCCGACCTGCGCTGGCGCAATGCCGCCACCGCGCTCACCTCGCTGACGCCGGTCGGCACCTATCTGTTGCGGCTGCAAGGCGCGGGCAAGTCCGGCGCGACGCTGGCCCTGAGCACCGAAAGCGGCATGCTGATGGTGACGGGCCAGGGCAGCGCCAACGCGAGCGGCGTGCGCTTCGAGGGTCAGGCCACCTTTGCGCCGGCCGCCACGCAAGCCCAGCGCGCGGCGCTGGACGGGCTGTTGTCCACGCTGGGCCGACGTTCGGGTGACACGGTCACGTTCGGCAGCGGGAAGTAGCAAGGTCAGGCGTCGCGCGTGACCCGTACGATTTCCTCGGGCGAGGTCTGCCCGCTATCCACCCAGCGCTGCCCGTCCTGCCGCATCGTGCGCATGCCGGCAGCCACGGCGGCCAGACGCAGTTCGCGCTCGTCGCGCCCTTCATGGATCAGGCGGCGCGCCTCGTCGTCGACCGTGAACAGTTCGTGGATGCCCGAGCGGCCGCTGTAGCCGGTGTGGTTGCAGGCCGCGCAGCCCACCGGATGGAACACGCGCACGCCGTCCTGCATCGATGGCCTCTTGCATTCCGGGCACAGCTTGCGCACCAGCCGCTGCGCCAGCACGCCCAGCAGCGACGAGGCCAGCAGGAAAGGCTCCACGCCCATATCCGTCAGCCGCGTCACCGCCGACACCGCATCGTTGGTATGCAGGGTCGCGAGCACCAGGTGGCCCGTCAACGAGGCCTGCACCGCGATCTGCGCAGTTTCCAGGTCGCGGATCTCGCCGATCATGATGACGTCCGGGTCCTGCCGCAAGATCGCACGCAGCGCCAGCGCGAAGCTCATGTCGATCTTGGCGTTCACCTGCGTCTGGCTGATGCCGGACAGGTCATATTCGATCGGATCCTCGACCGTCAGGATGTTGCTGGTGGCCGCGTCCAGACGGCTCAACGCCGCGTACAGCGTCGTGGTCTTGCCGCTACCGGTCGGCCCCGTCACCAGCACGATGCCGTGCGGCTGGCGGATCAGGCGATCCAGCTGCGTCAGCACGTCGGGACACATGCCCAGGCGCTCCAGCTGCAAGCGGCCGGCTTCCTTGTCCAGCAGGCGCAGCACGGCGCGTTCGCCGTGGCCGGTGGGCAAGGTCGAGACCCGCACATCGATGGGCCGCCCGCCCACGCGCAACGCAATGCGGCCATCCTGCGGCAAGCGCTTCTCGGCAATGTCCAGGTGCGCCATGATCTTGATGCGCGAGATCAAGGCCGCGTGCAAGGCTTTGCGTGGCGACACCACATCGCGCAGCGTTCCGTCCACGCGATAGCGCACCACCGAATGCGTCTCGAAGGGCTCGATGTGGATATCGCTGGCGCCGTCGCGCGCCGCCTGCGCGAACAGCGCATTGATCATGCGGATCACGGGCGCGTCGTCCTGCGCTTCCAGCAGGTCGGCCACTTCCGGAATGTCCTGCAACAAGCGGTCCAGGTCGATCTCGTTCTCGGCCACCCCCATCACGGAGGCGGCGTCTTCCGAATGGCTGTACGCCGCGGTCAGCAAGGTCTCCAGCGCGTCGTCATCGACCTGGGCCAGCGCGATGTCGCCATGACAGCGCCGGATCTCGCGCACCGCCCATTCCGGTGTGCGCGGGCTGACGGTCAGCTGCGCCTGCCCCGTGCGCAGCGACAGCACGGCACGTTGCGCGCGCGCCCAGGCATACGGCAAGGGATGCGCGCTCATAGCAGCGACTCGGGGTCCACCGCCACGCTGTGCGTCAGCGTGCTGGACACGCGGATCGGGCGGTTGCCGCCCTGCGTCGTGTTCGCACCGGGATACTGGCGCACGGCGAACGACTGCACAGTAGTGGGCGGCGGGCGGCGCAACGTGTCGGCCTGCTGCTCCGGGCGCAGATCGTAAGCGTTGTTCGACACCGAAGGCGCGGAGCCCGGCAGCGGCAGCACGGGCGCCTGCATGTCCGGCAGCGCCCAGTGCGAGCGCGGTTGCGCAGCCCCCTGCGCGCGGCGCATGTAGTCGTAGCGATCCATCGTGACGCTGGCGCTGCGATTGGCGTCGCGCACCACGTAAGGTCGCAGGAACACCATCAGATTGGTCTTGGTGCGCTTGCGCGTGTCGTAGCGGAACAGCGAACCGATCACCGGCAGCGAACCCAGGCCGGGCACGCTGTTGGACGTCAAGGTCACGTTCTCTTCCAGCAGGCCGCCCAGCACGATGATCTGACCGTCGTCGATCAACACACTGGTGTCGATGGCGCGCTTGTTCGTCACGATGCCGGTGGTGGGGGTCGAACGGCTTTCGTCGATGCTGCTGACTTCCTGATAGATGTCCAGCTTGACCGCGCCGCCTTCGGAAATCTGCGGACGGATGTTCAGTTTCAGGCCCACGTCCTCGCGTTCGATCGTCTGAAACGGATTCGAGCTGCCGTTGCTGCCCGAGGTGACGTACTGCCCCGTCACAAAAGGCACCGTCTTGCCCACCAGGATGCTGGCCGACTGGTTGTCCAGCGTCAGCAGGTTGGGCGTGGACAGGATGTTGGCTTCGCCCGTGTTCTGCATCGCGCGGGCCAGCACGCCCAGGTTGATGACCTGGTTGCCCAGCACGTCGACCGTGCCCTTGACCACGCCCAGGCTCAAGCCGCTGCCCAGCGCATCGATCGAGGTCGGGCCGTTGCCCGTGATGCCGCTGCCGCCCAGGTTGGTGCCGCCGATGAAGCTCGTGCCGTTGCTGTTGATGTTGCCCGCGCCCGTCATCCACTGGATGCCGAATTCGGCGGCCGCCTGCTCGCTGACTTCGACGATCAGGCTTTCCACCAGCACCTGCGCGCGGCGCTGGTCAAGCTGGTCGATCACTTCGCGCAGGCTGCGGTATAGCGGCTCCGGCGCGGAAATGATCAGCGAATTGGTGGCCGGGTCGGCCTGGATGGTGGCGCCACCCGCCGAATACGACACGGCCTGCGTGCTGTTGTCCTCGCGCGCGATGCGTTCCTGCTCGCCCGACAAGCCGCCCTTGGACGAGCCCGAGGCCGCGCCCATGCCCTGCCCCGAGGCCATGTTCGCGGACGTGTTCTGCGCGCGCCCGCCTTGTTGCGCGCCGCCCGCCGTGCTGCTGGCGCCTGCCGTCGCGCCGGGTGCGGCGTTGGCCTGCCCGGTCAGCAGTCCGCCCAGCACTTCGGCGATGCGCGTGGCCTGCGCGTTGCGCATGTACACCACGTGCAGATTGCCGGCACGGTTCTGCTGCGCGTCCAGCTTCAGGATCAGGTCGCGCGCCAGCCGCGTGCGCGCCGGGCTGCCCGAGCGCACCAGCACGCTGTTGCTGCGCGGATCCGCCACCACCGCGATGCGCTGCGTGGGATCGCTGCTTTGCGTGTCCAGCAATTGCGAAGCCAGGATAGCGATGTCGGTGGCGATGCCGGACTGCACCGGCACGACATCGGTGTCGATGGAGCTGGGCACGTCGATACGCGCGATCACTTGCGCGATGCGTTCGAGGTTATCGGCGTAGTCCGTCACCACCAGCGTGTTGTTGCCGGGATAGGCATTGATCGGATTGTTGGGCGGCACCATGGGACGCAGCACCGGCACCAGATTGGCGGCGTTTTCGTACTTGAGCGGGAACACGCGCGTCAGCATTTCGCCGCTGCTGCCGCCGCCTTTCGCAAAGGCCGAAACGGGCACCGGACCGCGCGCGGCATTGCCCGTGGCCACGCCGCCCACCGCCTGCGCGGGCCGCGTGTTGCCCACCACCGCGCTGCCTTGCAGCTTCGCGTCGGCTTCGGGCACGACGCGCGTCACGCCATCCACGTCCACGATGGCGAAGCCTTGCAGCCGCAGCGCGCCGGTCAGCATCGACAGGGCCTGCCCGCTATCGACCGGGCGGTCCGACACCAGCGTCAGCTTGCCCTTGACGCGCGGGTCCACCAGGAAGTTTCGCTGCGTGAACAAGGACAGCGCGCGCAAGACGGCGGGGATGTCGGTGTCGACGAAATTCAAGCTGACACGATTGTCCGCCTGTTGAGCGTGGGCCGTGCTGATCGACGGTCCGATTTGGCTTGCGAGGAGCAAGGCCGCAAGGCTGAGTTGCGCGATGTGACGCATGACGAGATAGGTGCCTTCAGACGTGAAATCGTGTGAACAAAAACGTGAAATCGCGTCGGAGTATACGGGGTGACAGTGCAACACTACGGTCATATTTGACATGCAACATACAGGCTGCAAACCCTTTAAATTCGGGGCTCTTGCGCGTTTTTCATTTGCGCGCGGCCTCACTGTCCGCCATGCCTTCATTTCGATACGAAGCCACCGACGCGTTGGGCAAAATCGTGCGCGGCACGATCGATGCCGACACCGAACGCGGCGCCCGCAACCAGTTGCGCGGGCGCGGCCTGTTGCCGCTGTCCACTGCATTAGCGGCGCGCGCGGAAGGCTTGGGCGCGAACCTGCGCACGCGCTTGTCGGACGCCGATCTGGCATGGCTGACACGGCAGTTGGCCAGCCTGCTGGCCGCGCGCCTGCCGCTGGACGCCGCATTGTCCGCGACGCTTGAGCAGGCCGAGAAAAAACACATTGCGGCAACACTGGGTGCGGTGCGCGACGACGTGCGCGCCGGCCATCGGCTGTCGACCGCGCTGGCGGCGCGTCCGCGCGATTTTCCCGAGATCTATCGCGCGCTGATCGGCGCGGGCGAAGAGTCCGGCGATCTGGCGCAGGTGATGGAAAAGCTGGCCGACTACATCGAAGAGCGCAACACGCTGCGCAGCAAGGTGATGACGGCGTTCATCTACCCGGCCGTCGTCGCCAGCGTGTCAGTCATCATCGTGATCTTTCTGTTGGGCTATGTGGTGCCGCAGGTGGTGTCGGCGTTCAACCACGCCAAGCAACAGTTGCCGATGCTGACCCGCATGATGTTGGCGCTGTCGGACTATGTGCGCGAATGGGGCGCGGTCACGGGCGTGGTGCTGGTTCTGGCCATCGTGCTGTGGCGCTACACGCTGCGCGCACCGGCCGCGCGCCGCGCCTGGCATGCGCGCGTGCTGCGACTGCCGCTGGCCGGCCGCTTCGTGCTGGGCGTGAACGCCGCGCGCTTTGCGTCCACCTTGGCGATTCTTTGCGGCAGCGGCGTGGCGCTGCTGACCGCGCTGGAAGCTGCGCGCCGCACCCTGGGCAACGATGTGCTGCGGCTGGCAGTGGATGAAGCCTCGGCGCGCGTGCGCGAAGGCGCGGCGCTGTCGGCATCGCTGAGCGCGCAGAAGGTGTTCCCGTCGCTGCTGGTGCACCTGATCGCCAGCGGCGAAAAAACCGGCCGCTTGCCCGAACTGCTGGATCGCGGCGCGCAGAACCTGTCACGCGATCTGGAACGCCGCGCGATGGCGATGACCGCCCTGCTTGAGCCGGCGCTGATCCTGCTGATGGGCGGCTTCGTGCTGCTGATCGTGCTGGCGGTGATGATGCCGATTCTGGAAATGAATCAGCTCATCCGTTAGAAACAACAAGGCGCTAGCCCCACGATGGGAGCGAGCGCCTTGGCGGTTCAGGCAACGCCGGTCAACAGGCGGTGCGGATCACAGTGCTTCTTCGTCGGATTCGCCGGTGCGGATGCGGATGGCTTGTTCGACGGGCGACACGAAAATCTTGCCATCGCCGATCTTGCCGGTGCGCGCGGCCTTGACCACGGCTTCGATGGCGGCTTCGACCTGATCGTCGGGCAGGACGACTTCAACGCGGATCTTGGGCAGGAAGTCCACCACGTATTCCGCGCCCCGATACAGTTCGGTGTGGCCCTTCTGGCGGCCGAAACCCTTGACCTCGGTGACCGTCAGGCCGCTGACGCCGACTTCGGCCAGCGCCTCGCGGACTTCGTCGAGCTTGAAGGGTTTGATGATGGCGGTGACTTGTTTCACGTTGGCGTCCTGGGTTTTTGATGTGTTGCGGCGCCCTGCCCGCCGCTTTTCGAGGCAGCCAGGGCGCGATGGATAAGAGAATACCACCGGGGCCCGCCGTGCAAATGGGCCGCCGGCGCGATTGCGGGAGAACCCCGATCAGGCTTCGGGCGCGGCATCCGGGATGCGTTCCGCGTCGCGCATCCACACCACCGACTCGGAATCGCTAGGCGCGCGCCAGTCGCCACGCGGCGACAGCGATCCGCCCGAACCGACCTTGGGCGCGTTCGGCACGCAGGTGCGCTTGAACTGCGTGGTGCGAAAGAACCTGTCCAGGAAGATCTTCAAGTTGCGCTTGATGGCGGCCAGGTCGTACTGGTTGCGCGTGACGTGGCCGGCGTCGGGCCAGGCGCCCGCCTCGCGATCGCGCCAGGCGGCCAGCGACAGGAAGGCCACCTTGGTCGGCGCGAAGCCGTAGCGCAGCGTGTAGTACAGGTTGAAATCCTGTAGCTCGTAGGGCCCGATGGAATCTTCGCTTTTCTGCACGGGCTTGTCGTCGGCCCCACCCGGCACCAATTCCGGGCTGACGTCCGTGCCCAGCACGTCCAGCAGCACGGCCGCGCCGTCCTCACCGAGCCGGCCGGATTCGGCCACCCAGCGCACCAGATGCGTGATGAGCGTCTTGGGCACGCTGGCGTTGACGCTGTAGTGCGACATATGGTCGCCCACGCCATACGTGCACCATCCCAGTGCAAGTTCGCTCAGGTCGCCAGTGCCGATGACGATGGCGTTGCTGAAGTTGGCGATGCGGAACAGATGATTGGTGCGTTCGCCGGCCTGGACGTTTTCGAACGTGATGTCATAGACCGGCTCGCCTTGCGCGTAAGGGTGGCCCAGGTCTTTGAGCATCTGGAGGCAGCTGGGGCGGATGTCCACTTCCGAGGCCGTGCAGCCCACCACCGCCATCAGGCGGCGCGCCTGCTGCAAGGTGCGGGTGCTGGTGGCAAAGCCGGGCATGGTCACGGCCAGGATGTTCGACCGGGGCAGGCCCAGCGTGTCCATGGCCTGCGCGCAGACCAGCAGCGCGTGCGTGGAGTCGAGCCCGCCCGAAATGCCGATGACCACCTTGGACATCTTGCTGGCCGACAGGCGCTGCGCCAGGGCCTGCACCTGAATGCTGTAGACCTCTTTGCAGCGGGCGTCGCGCTGGCGCGGGTCGGCCGGCACGTAAGGAAAGCGCGCCACGCGGCGCTCCAGCGCCAGTTCGGCGTCATCCAGCGGCGGGTTCACCGACACCGGCACCGAACGGAACTTGCGCACTTCGTCCTGGTGGCGGCGCACCGACTGGCCGAAGGTCGTCTGGCGCATGCGCTCGCGCGACAGGCGGTCCAGGTCGACATCCGAGAACAGCAGGTGCGAATGGTTCAGGAAGCGCTCGGATTCGCCCAGCAGCTCGCCGTTTTCATAGATGATGGCCTGACCGTCCCAGGCCAGGTCCGTGGACGATTCGCCCCGGCCCGCCGACGTGTACATATAGGCCGACAGGCAGCGCGCGGACTGCTGCGCCACCAGCTGATGGCGGTACTGCGACTTGCCCACGACGATGTTGGAGGCGGACAGATTGACCAGCACGGTGGCGCCGGCCAGCGCCGCGAACGAGGACGGCGGGATGGGCACCCAGACGTCTTCGCAGATTTCGACGTGGAACTGGAACAGCGGCAGCTTTTCCATCTGGAACAGCAGCTCGGGGCCGAAGGGCACGGTCTGACCCAGCAAGGCGATGTCGGTGACGGCCGCGCAATCGGCGGCGCTGAATTGGCGCGCTTCGTAGAATTCGCCGTAGTTGGGCAGATAGCTCTTGGGCACCACGCCCAGCACGCGCCCGCCCGCGGCCACCACGGCGCAGTTGAACAATTGGTGCGAGACCCGCAGCGGCGCGCCGACGATGACGGCGATATCCAGTTCGGCAGTGGCCTCGACCACGCGTGCCAACGCTGCCTCGCATTCGTCCAGCAAGGCCTTCTGGTGAAAGAGGTCGTCGCAGGTGTAGGCGGACAGGCCGAGTTCGGGAAACGCCACCAGCACCGCGCCGCCCTGGGCGGCTTGCTGGGCCAATTCAATGGTCTGCGTGGCGTTGAAGGCCGGATCGGCGATGCGGCATTCGGGTACGCCGACCGCCACCCGGGCGAAGCCGTGGGAATACAGGTTGAAGAACGGGTTCGACATCGGGGGATCGCCTGGGGTCAATGAAGACTAAGTTCCAACCGGCGGATTATCTCACGGCGTTCGCGCCCGCCAGAGCTAAGTGGGGACTTTGCCGTCGGTCATGCCGCGCTGGGACGGCGTGCCGTGGTCATCGGGCAAAACCAGCCCGGGGCGTTCACGTTCGACGGCCAGCGCCGCCTGGATCGCGCTTTCGCGCAACTGGTTGCCCATGGCGCCGAAGTCCGCGCCGGACGGCTGCTGGTACAGGCGCAGGCCCAGTTCGGGCAGGATGGCAAGCAGATGGTCGAAGATGTCACCCTGGATGCGCTCGTATTCCACCCAGGCGGTCACGGCGGTGAAGCAATAGACCTCGACGGGGATGCCGTCTGAGGCCGGCTCCATCATGCGCACCATCATCGCCATGTCCTGGCGCACTTCCGGATTCTGCTTCAGGAAGGCCACGCCATAGGCGCGGAACGTGCCGATGTTGGTCAGGCGGCGGCGGTTGGCCGGCACGCTGGCCAGCTCTCCCATGGTCTGGTTGGCCTGGGCGATGTCCAGCGTCTTGGCTTGCAGATAGTCGTGCAGCAGGCGAAACCGCATCAGGCGCTGGGCTTCGTCATCGGTCAGGAAACGCACGCTGGCCGCATCGATGCGCAGGGTGCGCTTGATGCGGCGGCCGCCCGATTCGAACATGTGGCGGTAGTTGCGATAGCTTTCCGAGAACAGCTTGTAGGTGGGCACCGTGGTCACGGTGTTGTCCCAGTTCTGCACCTTGACGGTATGCAGCGCGATGTCCTTGACGAAGCCGTCGGCGTTGGACTGCGGCATTTCGATCCAGTCGCCGATGCGCAGCATGTCGTTGCTGGTCAGCTGGGTGCTGGCCACCAATGACAAGAGCGTGTCCTTGAACACCAGCAGCAGCACGGCGGACAGCGCGCCCAGACCAGAAATCATCCACAACGGCGAGCGGTCGATCAGGATGGAAAGCACCAGCACGGTGCATACCGCCGCCAGGATCAGCTTGCCGATCTGGATATAGCCCTTGATGGAGCGGGTCTGCGCGCGAGTGGTTGCGGAATAGGTGTCCTGCCAGGCGCTCAACACACCCGAGAACGCCACGAACACGCAGATCCACGCGCCCGCGTGCGCCAGCCGGCCCACCACGGTGACCGCGCGTTCGGCATGGGGCACCAGGTCGATGCCCATCGACACCACGGCGAACGGCACCGCGTACCAAAGGTTCTGATAGGCGCGGCGACGCTGCAAGGCCGCGTCCCAATCGCCCCGCCCGGTCAGCACCAGCACCCGGTGCGCCAGCAGCAGCACGACGCGCGCGACCACCCACTGGACGAACAGTGCAATCAGCACCAGAACGCCCGCGCCCACCAATGTCTGCGCCCAGGCCTCGTGCGGCATGTGGGCATCCATCTGCGTCACCAGTTCTTCCCATTCCATGGGCATATGCTTCGTACTCGCTCTAAGTTCTTGAAACCAAAGCTGGATTATCCGACAAGTGGCGCGCGGCGGGCGTTTCCGTCCCTGAAAATCACCACCGCGAGGCGTGCGGCTGCGCGGGCCTGGCGGCAGGCCCTATAATTCCGCCCATCATGGCAAACACTCCCTCCTCCGATCAAAACCAGTTCGCCAATAAGGCGCAGGCCTGGTCCGCCCGGTTCTCGGAACCGGTTTCCGAACTCGTCAAACGCTATACGGCGTCCGTGGATTTCGACAAGCGCCTGGCGCGACACGACATCCAGGGCTCGCTCGCGCACGCGGACATGCTGGCCGCCCAGGGCATCATCGGCGCCCAGGACCTGGCCGATATCCAGCGCGGCATGACGCAGATCCTGTCTGAAATCGACGCCGGCAGCTTCCAATGGCTGCTGGATCTGGAAGACGTGCATCTGAACATTGAAAAGCGCCTGGTTGAACTGGTGGGCGATGCGGGCAAGCGCCTGCACACCGGCCGTTCCCGCAATGACCAGGTGGCCACCGACATCCGTCTGTGGCTGCGTGACGAAATCGACACTCTGCAAGACCTGCTGCGCCAGCTGCGTCATGCGCTGGCCGCCGTCGCGCTGGAAAACGCCGGCACCATCATGCCGGGCTTCACCCACCTGCAAGTCGCCCAGCCCGTCACCTTCGGCCATCACCTGCTGGCCTACGCTGAAATGTTCGGCCGCGACGCCGAGCGCCTGGCCGACTGCCGCCGCCGCGTGAACCGCCTGCCGTTGGGCGCGGCCGCGCTGGCCGGCACGTCGTTCCCCATCGACCGCGAACGCGTAGCCAAGACGCTGGGCTTTGACGGCGTGTGCCGCAATTCGCTGGACGCCGTGTCCGATCGCGACTTCGCCATCGAATTCTGCGCCGCCGGCGCGCTGATCATGACGCACGTGTCGCGCCTGTCCGAAGAGCTGGTGCTCTGGATGAGCCCGCGCGTGGGCTTCATCGATCTGGCCGACCGTTTCTGCACCGGCAGCTCGATCATGCCGCAGAAGAAGAACCCCGACGTGCCCGAACTGGCCCGTGGCAAGACCGGCCGCGTCAACGGCAATCTGGTCGCCCTGCTGACCCTGATGAAAGGCCAGCCCCTGGCCTACAACAAGGACAACCAGGAAGACAAGGAAGGCCTGTTCGACACCGTGGACACCGTGCGCGACACGCTGACCATCTTTGCGGACATGGCTGCCGGCATCAAGGTCAAGGCCGACAACATGCGCGCCGCCGCCCTGCAAGGCTTCGCCACCGCCACCGACCTGGCCGACTACCTGGTCAAGCGCGGCGTGCCGTTCCGCGACGCCCACGAAGTGGTGGCCCACGCCGTGCGCGATTGCGAGCAGCGCGGTTGCGACCTGGCCGATCTGTCCATCGACGAACTCAAGGCGTATCACGCCCAGATCGGCGATGACGTTCATCAGGTGCTGACGCTGGAAGGCTCGGTCGCCGCGCGCAAGCACATCGGCGGCACCGCCCCCGAACGCGTGGCCGAAGAAGCGCAACGCGTGCTGGCGGAAACCGCCGCGAACTGATCCGGGCTGAATCCAGGCCCCACTCAACAAGGCCCCCTTCTGGGGGCCTTGTTGCATCCAGCCGGGACGTGGCGGCGAATTCCCAAGCAACGTAACGCTGGATTCTCCCCTCGCGCACATGGCTGGCCACACCTGGATACATCCGACTACGGGCGCGCGCGGCGGCTCCGATATCATCGCAAGCTTTTGCAACCGCGCCCCCGCCTGCGCGCCCTATTGCGCCCGCCCAGCCTTCAATGCCCGCATCCCGTGCTTCGCTCCGACTTCGCCGCGCGCCCCGGCCCGGCCTGCTTGCGCTGACCGCGTCCGGCCTGCTGGCCCTGAGCGTCGTCCTGCCCGCCGCCGCGCAGACGGCGCGTAAGCCTTCGCCCTACGAGAACGCCCGGCCCCTGCGTCCTGACGAACGTGCTGCGCAACAAACCGCCGACGCCAAGCGCGGCGGCCCGGCGTACCTGGAACAGATCGGCAGCCAGGCGCAATTTCAGCAACTGGCGCGCGTCTACAACGCCGGCACGCCGCTGGAGATTCCGCATGTGCTGTTCGTGATCGACCGGCGCCACGGCGATCGCATCTACTACATCGACACGCCGCGCTATACGCTGCACGAGAACTTCGCGCGCGAGCGCCGCCTGTTGCCAGGCACGGACAAGGCCACGCTGATCGCGCAATACAAGGACCCCGACCGCCGCCTGCTGTTCGGCACCTTGAGCTGGCAACGCGATCTGCCCGGCTACACCTATGAATTCTGGGAAGGCGACCGGGTCACGCCGGCGCTGCTGCGGCTGACGCAGGACAAGCTGCGCGACACCTTCTATGCGCCCATCCAGTTCAAGGCGAATTCGACGATCCATGAGCAGACGGCGCAAGCCGCCGGCCTGGGCTTCGTGACGCAGGAAGCCTTGCTGCGCGAACAGACCTTCCTGCCGCTGAACACCGGCCGCGCGCAGGGGCGGCTGCGCATCGTGAAGTCGGTGGACGATACGCCCGACCTTGCACCCACCGACATCGTCGTGCTGGACGAAGTGCCGGTGGCGCTGCCACCGGTCGCCGGCCTGGTCACGCAACGTCCGTCCACCTTGTTGTCGCACGTGAATCTGTTGGCCAAGGGCTGGCGCATTCCCAACGCCTATGTGCGTGACGCGGTCGCCGCGCTGCGCGAGCATGACGGGCAATGGGTGACGCTGACCGTCAACAGCAACGGCTATCAGGTCGAGCGCACGGCGCGCCCGGAAGCGGGCACCGCGCCGCCGCAGCCCCGCCCCGCCGTCGCGCTGCCCAAGCCCGACCTGTCGGTGCGCGCGATCAAGCCCTTGACCGGCATGGTCACGCGCGACAGCCGGTTTTGCGGCGTCAAGGCGGCCAACCTGGGCGCCCTTAAAGGCGCGCTGCCGCCGCTGGCCAGCGTGCCAGACGGGTTCTGCATTCCGTTTGCCCAGTACGCGGCGTTCATGGACCGATTGGGTGTGCAGGAGCGCATCGCGCAGCTTGAGCAACGACCAGATTTCGCCAGCGACGCCAACGTGCGCCGCGCCGAATTGGCGGCACTACGCCAAGACATCATCCAGGCCGAGCCCGACGCGGCGCTGGCCGCCAACTGGCGCGAGCGCTGGCAAAAACAATTGAAGGGGCGCGGCGTGTTTGTGCGCAGCTCGTCCAATTCGGAAGACCTGCCCGGCTTCAGCGGCGCGGGCCTGTACACCACCGTGCCCAACGTGACGCAGGCCGACGCGCTGGCGCGCGCGGTGCAAACCGTGTGGGCATCGGTCTACAACTTCGAAGCCTACGAGGCGCGGCGCGCGGCGGGCATCGGCCAGGGCGGCGTGGTGATGGCGGTGCTGGTTCAGCAGGCGGCGGCCTCGGACAGTTCCGGCGTGATGATTACGCGCGACCCCTTTGACGCCTCGCGCCGCTACGTGACGTATATCTCGGCCAAGCGCGGGCTGGGCATCAAGGTCGTAGAAGGCAAGCGCCAGGCCGAACAGCTGATGTATTCCACCTGGTCCAAGGCGGTGCAGGTCTTGAGCCGGTCGGCCGAAGACACGCAACTGATCGCGGATGCGGCGGGCGGCGTGCGCGAAGTGCCCATCAAGGGCTCGCGTCAGGTACTCAACGACGCACTGGTGGCGCGGCTGGCCGCCGTGGGCAATCAGATCAAGCTAAGGCTCGGCAATACCGATCAAGACATCGAATGGGCCGTGCAGGGAGACAACATCATCGTGCTCCAGGCGCGGCCGTATGTGGATGGCAGCCGTTAGGGTCGCGGTCGGTATGAGCTGAAAGCGCCTGGCGCGCAGTCGCGTCAGAAAGAGCCGCCCCAGCTTGCGCGAAGCAGCGGCAAACACGGACATCGCATGGCGCCTGCGAAGTAACGTAAGCACGGCATCGAATAGCCGCGACGCACCGACAACGCCAGATCGCCCCAGCGCAACGGAAGCGGCCTCAAGCCGCCTCCTTGCCCGTCGTCCGCTAAATATGCAGCGCGTGGCCCAGCGCCTTGAGCGCCGCTTCCTGCACCGCTTCGCCCAGCGTGGGATGCGCGTGGATGGTGCCCGCCACATCTTCCAGCGTGGCGCCCATCTCCAGCGACTGGCCGAACGCCGTCGACAGTTCCGACACGCCGCGCCCCACCGCCTGCCAACCCACGATCAGGTGGTTGTCGCGCCGGGCCACCACGCGGACAAAGCCGTCGGTGGATTCCAGCGTCATGGCGCGGCCGTTGGCGGCGAACGGGAACGAGGCCGCCAGGCAGTCCAAGCCCGCGGCCTGTGCGTCCGACGGCGACAGGCCCGCGACGACGACCTCGGGATCGGTGAAGCACACGGCGGGGATCGCGGCGGGCTGGAAGTGACGGCGCTTGCCGGCCACCAGTTCCGCCACCATCTCGCCTTGCGCCATCGCGCGATGCGCCAGCATGGGCTCGCCGGCGATATCGCCGATGGCCCAGACGTCGCGCATGGACGTGCGGCACTGATCATCAATGCGCAGCGCATTGCCCTTGCGATCCAGTTGCAGGCTTTCCAGCCCCCAGCCCTGTGTGCGTGGCCGACGGCCCACGGCGATCAGCACGCGGTCGGCCGGCAACAGGGTTTCGACGCCCGACGCATCCTGGATACGCACCGCGTCGCCCGCGCCGTTCAGGCCCAGCACCTTGCGGTTCAGATGCAGCGACACGCCCATCTTCTCCAGCGCGGCGGCCACAGGCCGGGTCAGTTCCGCGTCGTAGGTCGGCAGGATGCGGTCCTGCGCTTCCACCACGGCCACTTCCGCCCCCAGCTTGCGGTACACGGTGCCCAGTTCCAGGCCGATATAGCCGCCGCCCACCACCACCATCTGCTTGGGGATGGACGTGGGCGACAGGGCTTCGGTGGATGACACCACCATGCCGCCAAACGGCATCGACACAAGCGGCGTGGGCTCGGAGCCGGCCGCCAGCAGCAGGTGCTCGCACTGGATACGCATGACGCCACCCTCGGCCGTGCTGACCTCGGCCGTCTTGCCGTCCAGCAAGCTGGCCCAGCCTTGCACGACCTGCACGCCATTCTTCTTCAGCAGCGCGCCCACGCCGCCCGTCAGCTTGCCGACGATGCCGTCTTTCCACGACACGGTGCGCGCAATGTCGATGGCGGGTGTCGATACTGAAATGCCCAGTGGCGACTGCCCGGCGTAATGGCGCGCCTTGTCGAATTCCTCGGCCGCGTGAATCAGCGCCTTGGATGGAATGCAGCCGATGTTCAGGCAGGTGCCGCCCAGTTGCGCGCCTTCGACCAGGATGGTCGGCACGCCCAACTGGCCGGCGCGGATGGCGGCCACGTAGCCGCCAGGGCCGCCGCCGATCACCAGCAAGGTCGTTGTCTTTGTGATCTGGCTCATGCTTACTCCACGAATAGCAGCGCGGGTTGTTCCAGCAGCGCGCGCACCGCCTGGATGAAACGCGCCGCGTCCATGCCGTCCACCACGCGGTGGTCGAACGAGGACGACAGGTTCATCAGCTTGCGCGCCACCACGGCGCCGTTGCGGAACGCGGGCCGCTCGACGATGCGGTTCACGCCCACGATGCCCACCTCGGGGTGATTGATGACCGGCGTCGTCACGATGCCGCCCAGGGGGCCCAGGCTGGTGATGGTGATGGTCGAGCCGGTCAGCTCGTCGCGCCCGGCCGTGCCGTTGCGCACCGCCTGCGCCAGCCGCCCGATCTCGGCGGCCATGGACCAGAGGTCGCGCGCTTCGGCGTGCCGCAACACCGGCACCATCAGGCCGCCGTCGCTTTGCGTGGCGATGCCGATGTGCACCGCGCCGTAGCGCGTCACCACGCCGCCTTCGTCGTCATAGCGCGCGTTGATCTGCGGAAAGTCGCGCAGCGCCACGACCATGGCGCGCGCCAGCAGCGGCAACAGCGTGAGCTTGCCGCGCGACTCGCCCCATTTCTGGTTGAGCTGCACCCGCAGGTCTTCCAGTTCGGTCACGTCGATTTCCTCGACATAGCTGAAATGGGGAATGCGGCGCTTGGACTCGGCCATCTTCTGCGCGATCTTGCGGCGCAGGCCGATGACCGGCACCACGTCTTCGTCATGCCGCTCGACATACGCCGAGCCGCCGCGCGCGGCGTTGCCCGCCCCTTGCGATTGCAGATAGGCGTCCAGGTCTTCATGCAGCACGCGACCAGCCGGACCGCTGCCGGCAACAAAGCGCAGTTCTACGCCCAGGTCCCAGGCGCGCTTGCGCACGGCGGGCGAGGCCAGCGCCTTTTCACCCGGCTGGCGCGCTGCGGCGGCGCGTGCCGGGGACGTGGCCTGACGGGCGGATGGCTGTCCGCGTGCTGGCGCCGAGGGTTGCCCCGCGCCCTGCCCGCTCTGCAAAGCAGTTTGACTCCCAGCCGCTGGCGTCATCGACGCCGCGATCTGGCCCGCGATGCCTCCCGCTTTGGTCGCCGGTTCCGACGGGGCCGGCTGCGCGGGTTGCGAAGCGGCCTTCTGCGGCGCACCGGATCCGGCGCGCTCATTGCCCTCGCCTTCGACTTCCAGCCGGATCAGTTCGCCGCCTACGGCCATCACCTGGCCCACGTCGCCACCCAGCGCAATAACTTTACCGACC
Organism: Achromobacter piechaudii NBRC 102461; assembly: GCF_001571245.1. Classification (GTDB taxonomy): domain Bacteria; phylum Pseudomonadota; class Gammaproteobacteria; order Burkholderiales; family Burkholderiaceae_B; genus Achromobacter; species Achromobacter piechaudii. The sequence continues at coordinate 24,106 of NZ_BCTK01000015.1, forward strand.
ACGGGCGACGGAATTTCCACCGTGGCCTTGTCGGTCATCACATCGGCCAGCGGCTGGTCTTCGGCCACCGTGTCGCCCACCTTGACGTGCCAGCCCACCAATTCGACTTCGGCAATGCCTTCGCCGATGTCAGGCATCTTGATGATATGGATCCCCATCTCACACCTCCATCGCGCGTTTGAACGCTTCGCCAACCCGGCGCGGGCCGGGGAAGTACGCCCATTCCTGCGCATGCGGATAGGGAGTGTCCCAACCGGTCACGCGTTCGACGGGCGCCTCCAGGTGATGGAAGCAATGCTCTTGCACCAGCGCGATCAGTTCCGCGCCATACCCGCAGGTGCGCGTGGCTTCGTGCACCACGACGCAGCGGCCGGTCTTCTTGACCGAGTTCACGATGGTTTCCAGATCCAGCGGCCAGAGGCTGCGCAGATCGATGACTTCGGCGTCGATGCCGGTCTCTTCGGCGGCGGTCAGCGACACATACACCGTGGTGCCGTAGGTCAGCACCGTCAGCGCGTTGCCCGGCCGCACGATGGCGGCGGAGTCCAGCGGCACGGTGTAGTAACCCGTGGGGACCACGCTGCCGGGGCGGCCCGTCCAGGGCGTCACCGGCCGGTCATGGTGGCCGTCGAAGGGGCCGTTGTAGAGCCGCTTGGGTTCCAGGAAGATGACCGGGTCGTCATTTTCGATGGACGCGATCAACAGGCCCTTGGCGTCATAGGGGTTGGACGGCATCACCGTGCGCAGCCCGCACACCTGCGTGAACATGGCCTCGGGGCTTTGGCTGTGCGTCTGCCCGCCATAGATGCCGCCGCCGCAGGGCATGCGGATGGTCATCGGAGCGATGAATTCGCCCACCGAGCGATAGCGCAGGCGCGCGGCCTCGGACACGATCTGGTCCGAGGCGGGATAGAAATAATCCGCGAATTGAATTTCGCACACGGGCCGCAAGCCGTAGGCGCCCATGCCCACCGCCACGCCGACGATGCCGCCTTCGGAAATCGGCGTGTCGAACACGCGCGAGCTGCCGTACTTGGCTTGCAGGCCTTCGGTGCACCGGAACACGCCGCCGAAATAACCGACGTCCTGCCCGAACACCACCACGTTGTTGTCACGCTCCAGCATCACATCCATGGCCGAGCGCAAAGCCTGGATCATGGTCATCGGCGACGAGGCCGGACCAGCGTTGTTATCGATTGCCATGGTCAGACTCCGAGCTGCTGGCGCTGCCGGCGCAGATGCTCCGGCATGTCCTTGTAGACGTCTTCAAAGATGCTGGCGGCGCTGGGGACGTGGCCGTCCACCAGGGTGCCGTAGCTTTCCGCTTCCTTTTGCGCGGCCACGATCTCGGCGTCGAGTTCGGCGCGGACGGCGTCGTGCTCGGCGTCGGACCAGATGCCCAGGCCGATCAGGTGCTTCTTGAAGCGCTCGATCGGGTCGCCCAGCGGAAAGTGCGCCCAGTCATCGCCAGGCCGGTACTTGGAAGGGTCGTCGGAGGTCGAATGCGGGCCGGCGCGGTAGGTCACCCATTCGATCAGGGTCGGGCCCAGGTTGCGGCGGGCGCGCTCGGCGGCCCAGCGCGAGGCGGAATACACCGCCAGGAAATCATTGCCATCCACGCGCAGCGACGCGATGCCGCAGCCCACGCCGCGCCCCGCGAAGGTGGCGCCTTCGCCGCCGGCAATCGCCTGGAACGTCGAGATGGCCCACTGGTTGTTGACCACGTTCAGGATGACCGGCGCGCGGTACACGTGCGCGAAGGTCAGCGCGGTATGGAAGTCGGCTTCGGCCGTGGCGCCGTCGCCGATCCAGGCCGACGCGATGCGGGTGTCGCCCTTGATGGCGGAGGCCATCGCCCAGCCCACCGCCTGGATGAACTGCGTGGCCAGGTTGCCCGAGATGGTGAAGAAGCCGTTTTCGCGGTCGGAATACATGACCGGCAACTGGCGGCCCTTGAGCGGGTCGCGCTCGTTGGACATCAGCTGGCACATCATCGTCACCAGCGACACATCGCGCGACAGCAGAAGGCTTTGCTGGCGATAGGTCGGAAAGCACATGTCGCCCTGTTCCAGCGCCAGCGCGTGGGCGGACCCGATGGCCTCTTCACCCAGGCTCTGCATGTAGAACGAGATTTTCTTCTTGCGCTGCGCGGTCAGCATGCGCCCGTCGAAGATGCGCGTCTTGAGCATGGCCCGCATGCCGGCGCGCAAAAGATCATCGCTGATCTCGGGGGCCCAGGGGCCCACCGCGCGGCCGTCGTCGTCGATCACTCGCACCAGGCTGTAAGCCAGCGCGCCGGTATCGACAGCGGCGACATCAATGGGGGGTTTGGGCACCTCGCCGGGCGGCGATAGATGCAGATAGGAAAAGTCTGTCTTGCAACCCGGACGCCCTGTAGGCTCGGGGACGTGCAACTTCAACGGCCCATACTGGCTCATATATTGTCTCCACGCTTGATCGTGTCACGCGTTTTCTTCCTACCAAGGCATTGCACAAGGCGTGTGACCTCAAGCGCTGCCATCGTCGGCCCGCGCATAGGGATAAATATGCGTGGCCGTCGACGAGATTAGCACAGGGGACGGGGCGCTTGAGACGGCTTTCGGGGCTAGTCCACCCGCCTCGTCCTAGGGGTTTTCCACGCTTTACCAACGGCGATCCGCAGTGGCAAGCAGCGCGCGCGGCAGGCGGCTATCGACGCTTGGCCGTGCTGCGTGGAGGCCGGCTTTGGAATGGCGCAATGGCGCTGCGGCTGACGTGGACACGCAAAAAAAAGACGCCCTGGCGGGCGTCCTGGCAAAGCGATGAAACCGTGCGGCGTCAGACCGGGCCGGTCCATTCCGTGACGAATTCGCGGAAGTCGGGGCGGTTGGCCGGGGGCACCGCGCAGCCGGGCGTGCCGATGGCCAGATAGCCCAGGAAGCGGTAGTCCAGCGAATCGAATCCCAAGGCGTTCTGCACGTCTTCGACGTAGGTGCCCACGCCGGTGCTCCAGAACGCGCCGTAGCCCAGCATGTGCGTGGCGTTCAGGATGTTCATGACCGCGCAGCCGGTGGCCAGCAGCTGCTCGTGTTCGGGGATCTTGGTGTTGCCGTGCGCGATCTTCTGCGCCACGCCGATGAACAGCGGCACGCTGGCCATCCATTCGCGCACCGACTTTTCCTTTTCGGGCGTCATGCGCGGGTCGCCGCTGCGCTTGACGGCATCCAGCGCCACGTCGGCCAGCTTGCCAATGGCGTCGCCGGTAATCACGACAAAGCGCCACGGCCGCAGCGCGCCATGGTCGGGCGCCGACATGGCGGCTTGCAGGATCTGTTCAAGTTCAGCGGGTTTGGGGCCGGGGCCGCGCAGGAATTTGAAGGAACGGCGCGTGTAGAGCGCGTGCAGCGGCGTGGCGGTGGTGGTGTCGGTCATTGATTCAGGCGCTTTTGTAAAAAAGACAGATTCTCATAGTAAGCGATGGCGCGGGCCGGTCCGGGTATCCCCCGGCCGGTGGCAAGGGCATCGCGTGCAAGGGCTTGCGGCGGCGGCCGGCGCCAGGGCTCAACCCAGATGCGTGTGGCGTTCCTGGCGCTCTTCGACCTGCATCTCGGACAGGCCATGCAGGATGCCGCAATCGTCCGTATCCGGCCGCGCCGACAGGCAGCGCTGGCGCAGTTCGGTCAGTTGGGTTTTCAGCTGCATGAGTTCGGCGATGCGCTCGTCCACATGGGAAATGTGTTCGTCGAACAGTTCGTTGATGGGGCCGCAACCCTTCTGATGGTTGTCGGCCAAGGACAGAATGGCGCGGATCTCGTCCTGCGTCATGTCCAGCGCGCGGCAATTTCGGATCAGGCGCAGCCGTTCCAGATGCGGTTGGCCGTAGCTGCGGTAATTGTTCAGCCCGCGTTCGGGCGCGGGCAGCAAACCTTCTTTTTCGTAATAACGGACGGTTTCCACCGTTGTGCCGGCCGCCGTGGCCAGTTCGCCAATTCGCATCACGCCTCCTCGGTTGCAAGGTCCAGTCAATTTGGGGGTTGACCCTATAGTAACTCCAAGGTGTGCAATACCGACATCCGCTAGAACAAGGCATAGACGATGGCATTTCCTCCGATCAAATCCCAGGATCCCCGCGCGCCCGGACAGGCCGACGCCTGCTGCGAGGGCCATGGCCACGCCCATACTGAGCCGCGCCACGATCATGATGACCACGCCTCGCACGAGCATGCGGCCGGCGCCCAGGGCCACGACCATGGCCATGACGGCGATCACCGCCACGACCACGACCATTCCCACGACCACGGCCACTCCCAGGCGCCAGCCACCTGCTGCGGGCACGATCATGGCGCTCCGATATACGCGGCGGCGGGATCCGGCACGGCCACCCTGGCTGCCGGCCCCGGCCAGGTGCTCGCGCGGCTGCGCATCGGGCAGATGGACTGCCCGACCGAAGAAACGCTGATCCGCAAGAAGCTGGATGGCCTGGACGGCGTGCACGCGCTGGATTTCAACCTGATGCAACGGGTGCTGACCGTGGTTCACGCCGAAGGCGCGCTGGACCGCATCATGGCCGCCATCAAGTCGCTGGACATGACGCCCGAGCCGCTGGCCGAGGGCGCTGCAGGTGCCCCTGTGCCCGCCGCCAGCCGCGTCAACTGGTGGCTGATCGGCGGGGCCGGCGTGCTGGCCGCGCTGTCCGAGTTCTCGCATTTCGCTGGCTGGCATTGGGGCGTGACGGCGGCGCTGGCCGTGGCCGCCATTCTGGCCTGCGGTGTCAGCACCTATCGCAAGGGCTGGATCGCCGTGCGCAACGGCAACCTGAACATCAACGCGCTGATGAGCATCGCCGTCACCGGCGCGGTGCTGATCGGGCAATGGCCCGAGGCCGCCATGGTGATGTTCCTGTTCAACGTGGCCGAGCTGATCGAAGCCCGGTCGCTGGACCGCGCCCGCAACGCGGTGCGAGGCCTGCTGGACCTGGCGCCTGAAACGGCCACCGTTCGCCAAACCGATGGCGCGTGGCGGGAAGTGCCGGCCGCGCAATTGAACGTGGGCGACGTGGTGCGGGTGCGCCCGGGCGAGCGCATCGCGGCGGACGGCATCATCGTCAGCGGCAGTTCGACGGTCGACCAATCGCCGATCACCGGTGAAAGCCTGCCCGTGGAAAAGGCGCAGGACGACCCCGTCTATGCGGCCACCGTGAACGCCGCCGGCTCGTTCGAATACCGCGTCACGGCGGCGGCCGGCAACACGACGCTGGCCCGCATCATTCACGCGGTGGAACAGGCCCAGGGCGCGCGCGCGCCCACGCAACGCTTCATCGACCGCTTCTCGCGCATCTACACGCCCGCCGTCGTCGCGGTGGCCGTGCTGGTGGCGACCGTGCCCCCGCTCTTTTGGGGCCAGCCGTGGTTCGACGCGATCTACCGCGCGCTGGCGCTGCTGATCATTGCCTGCCCGTGCGCGTTGGTGATTTCCACGCCGGTCAGCATCGTGAGCGGTCTGACCGCCGCCTCGCGCCGCGGCATCCTGGTCAAGGGCGGCGTGTATCTGGAAGAAGGCCGCAACCTGAAGTGGCTGGCGCTGGACAAGACCGGCACGCTGACCCACGGCAAGCCCGTGCAGACCGACCTGCAAGACTGGGACACGTCCGACACTACCCGCCATCCTGCGACGTTGATCGCCGCCAGCCTGGCTGCGCGCTCGGACCACCCGGTGTCATTGGCCGTGGCCAACGCCGCCCGCGAAGCCGGCAAGACGCTGCTGGACGTGGACGCCTTCACCGCCCTGCCCGGCCGTGGCGTCAGCGGACAGATTGACGGCGTGACGTTCCAACTGGGCAACCGCCGCCTGATGCGCGACGCGGGCGTCTCCAGCCCGACGCTGGAAGCGCGCATGGACGAGCTCGAAAACCAGGGCAAAAGCGCCATCGCGTTGACGGACGGGCAGCGCGTGCTGGCGCTGGCCGCCGTGGCCGACACCGTCAAGCCCACCAGCGCCGCCGCCATCGCCGACCTGCATGCGCTGGGCGTGCGCACGCTGATGCTGACGGGCGACAACACGCCCACCGCGCAGGCCATCGCGCGGCAGGTCGGCATCGATGAAGCGCGCGGCGATCAGTTGCCGGAAGACAAGCTGGCCGCCATCGAAAGCAAGCTGGCGGCCAACGGCAAGGTGGGCATGGTGGGCGACGGCATCAACGACGCGCCCGCGCTGGCGCGCGCCGACATCGGTTTCGCGATGGGCGCGGCCGGCACGGGCACAGCGATTGAAACGGCGGATGTTGCCTTGATGGACGACGACCTGCGCAAGATCGGGACATTTTTGCGCCTGTCGCGCGCCACGCACCGCGTGCTGATCCAGAACATCGTGCTGGCGCTGGGCATCAAGGTGGTGTTCCTGGCGCTTGCCATGACTGGCAACGCCACGCTGTGGATGGCCGTGTTCGCGGATGTGGGCGCAAGCCTGCTGGTGGTGGCCAACGGGCTGCGCCTGCTGCGCGCGGCAGATTGAGTCGGGCGCTTCAGCCAGTCTGTTCTTCCTGGGGCCAGTCGCGTAGCACGGGCGCGTCTGGCGCGCCGGGGCCGACATCGCGCAGATGCTCGTGTTGCAGCAGCGCCATGCGGTAGGCGTCGCGGTAGGCGCCGTTAGAGAAGAACTCTTCTTTCATCAGCCCTTCGATCTGGAAGCCGCAGCGTTCGTAGACGTGTACGGCCGCGGTGTTGTCTTTGTCGACCACCAGATAGACCTTGTGCATGTTCAGCACGCGAAACGCGTAGCCCACCGCGATACGCGTGGCGGCCTTGGCGTATCCCCTGCCCTGGTAGCTGGGGGCAATGATGATCTGGAATTCGGCGCGGCGATGGATGTAGTCGATTTCAACCAGCTCGACCAGACCGGCGGGTTGGCCGGTATCGTGTTCGATGATGAAGCGCCGTTCGTTTTGGTCGTGCAGGTGGCGGTCGTAAAGTGCGACCAGTTCGTCATAGGCCTCGTAAGGCTCTTCGAACCAGTACCGCATGATGACGTCGTTATTGTTGATCTTGTGCACGAAGTGCAGGTCGCCGCGCTCTAGGGGGCGAATTTTGATATCGGATATGACCGACATAGGAACCTCCGGAAGTGCTGGCATTGTATTCCGATTCAGCCTGAAACGACGGCACCATGGGAAATTCAGAAAATTCTTGAGCATTCATGCGCCTTTCAAGACGTTTATGCCTGGAAAGCATTGGTATATCTACCTTTGAATATCAAGAATTTATTAAAAACTGCGGCTGACCGCCACGCGCGGCAGGCGGCGCGCACGTGTCGCGCCCCTCGGTAGACCGCTATTGCTAAAGCCGCGCGCGTCTCCAATAATCGTCCGGGCGGCTTCGCACGGCAAGCGATGTCCCAAGCGTGGCGCCCCGCGCGCGCGCCCTTGCCTTGAACACCCCAACCAAAAACGACAATCCAAGAGGAAAACACATGCACATCCTGGTGGCTGGCTTCCAGCACGAGACCAATACCTTTGCGCCATCCAAGGCGGGGTATGACAATTTTGTCCGCGGCGAAGGCTTTCCCGCGATGGTGCGTGGCGAAGACATGCTGGCGCTGCGGTCCGTCAACATACCCGCGGGCGGTTTCATCAACGCCGTCCTGGATCAGGGGCACACCGTGCATCCGGTGATCTGGGCGGGCGCAAGCCCGTCCGCGCACGTGACGCGCGACGCCTTCGAGCGCATCGCCGGTGAAATCCTGGAAGCCGCGCGCGCGGGCCGCTACGACGCCGTCTACCTGGACCTGCACGGCGCGATGGTGACTGAACACCTGGACGATGGCGAAGGCGAACTGCTGGCGCGTGTGCGCCAGATCGTCGGGCCATCAGTGCCGGTGGTCGCCAGCCTGGACCTGCACGCCAACGTCACCGCGCAGATGCTGCAAGAAGCCGACGCGCTGGTGGCCTTTCGCACCTACCCGCACGTGGACATGGCCGACACGGGCGCACACGCGGCACGCCTGCTGCTGGCGCGCATCGAGGCCGGCGACAACTGGACTCTACGCGTGCGCCGCCTGCCCTTCCTGATTCCGATCAACGGCATGTGCACCATGCTGCAACCGTCGCAAGGCGTATACGAGGCGCTGGGCATGCTGGAGCAGACGCCGGGCGTTGCATCCATGTCGTTCGCGCCGGGGTTTCCCGCCGCTGATTTTCCTGAGTGCGGCCCGGTTGTGTGGGCCTACGGCACGGACGCGGAGGCCACCAAGCACGTCACCGACACGCTGTACCGGCAGGTGCTTGAACTGGAACCGCAATGGTCGCCCGACTTCCTGGAGCCCGCTGAAGCCGTGCGCCGCGCGCAGGCCCTGGCGGCAGGCGCGTCGCGCCCCATCGTAATCGCCGACACGCAGGACAATCCCGGCGCGGGCGGCGACGCCAACACCACCGGCATGCTGCGCGCGCTGGTCGAGGCGGATGCGCAGAATGCCGCGCTTGGCCTGCTCTACGATCCGCAGGCCGTGCAGGCCGCTACCGCCGCCGGTTTGGGCAACACGGTGACGTTGAGCCTGGGTGGGCAGTCTGGCGTGGCGGGAGACGCTCCGTTCACCGGAGAGTTCGTGGTGGAAACACTGTCGCCCGGCAAGCTGCGTTTCGACGGGCCGATGATGCACGGCATGGACGTGGACCTGGGGGCCGTGGCCGGCCTGCGGATCGGCGGAGTGCGCGTGGTGGTCAGCGCCAGCAAGGCGCAGATGCTGGACCGCAACCTGTTCCGCGTGGGCGGCGTGCAGCCCGAGGAGATGGGCATCCTGGTGGTCAAAAGCTCGGTGCATTTTCGCGCCGACTTCCAGCCCATCGCCCAAGAGGTGCTGGTGGCCAAGGCGCCCGGCCCGATGCAGGCAGACCCGGCCGACCTGCCATGGACGCGCTTGCAGCCCGGCATTCGCGTGCGTCCCGAAGGACGCGCGTTTGGAGAGTAAGGTGGCGAGGCGGGGTCGCGCAGGCAGGTCGCGCGATCGCGCCGCGCAGTGAGGCTGTGCAGTGAAGCTGTGCAGTGAAGCTGTGCAGTGAAGCTGTGCAGTGAGGCTGTGCAGTGAAGCGGTGCAGGGAAGCGGTGCACTGAAGCCGCGCAGCGATGCAAAAACAGCAGCGCGGGGCAAGCCCCCGCGCGCCTTACTTCAGCTTGCCCTGCGGGCTGACGAAGTCTTCCAGGGTCAAGCCCTTTTCCTTCAGGATGGCTTCCAGCAAGGGTTGCAACTTGCCCAGGCTTTCCTGCACCGTTTCGCGCACGGTGTCGACCAGCACCTGCGTGCTGCGTTCGATTTCGATGTTGACGAAGTCGCCCACCTGCTTGTCTTCGAACACGGTCATGCGGCGGGTCTCGGGGATGAGCCACACCTCGAACCAGCCTTCGGACCGGTTCACCTCGGACACGGTCAGGCTGGCGCCGTTGATGGCGATGTAGCCCTTGGCGAACACGTACTTGCGAAACGCCTCGGGAATGCTGAACCGCATCAGCCGATTGGTGTCGGACGACTTCACCATCACGACTTCGGACGTGAAGTCCACGTGCCCCGACAGCGGATGCCCGCCGATCTCGGCCCCATCCTTCGCGGCGCGCTCGACGTTGGCGCGGCCGCCTTCGACGTAGCTGCCCAGCGTGGTGATCGCCAGGCTTTGCAGCATCACGTCGAACGTGGCCTGGTGGTCGGAAAGCAGCTCGGTGACGGTCAGGCAGACGCCATCCGTCGATACGCTGGCGCCTACGGCCAGGTCAACACAGAAACCAGGGGGGAAATCCAGCGTGAAGGTGCGCAGGCCTTCGCGGTCCGCGATCTTCGCGATCGTCGCGGTGCCTTGAACAATACCGGTGAACATACGGATCCTGAATACGGGGCGGCGGGCCCCAGAAGCAAAACATCAACGTTAACCGATATTTTGCCCGCCGCCGCCCCCTGCGCAGGCGGCTCGCGCCACCTGCTCAGGCCATCAATGACGGATCGCGATGGTCTTCAACGTCGTGAAGCCGTACAGCGCTTCAAAGCCCTTTTCGCGGCCATAGCCCGATTGGCGCGAGCCGCCGAACGGCAGTTCCACGCCACCACCGGCGCCGTAGTTGTTGATGAAGACCTGGCCTGCGCGCAACTGGCGCGCCAGACGCATCTGACGCGCGCCATCGCGCGTCCAGACCCCGGCGACCAGGCCGTACAGCGTGCCGTTGGCGATTTCCAGCGCCTCTTGCTCGGTGTCGAACACCATGGCGGCCAGGACCGGGCCGAACACTTCTTCCTGCGCCAGGCGGCTGTTGGGCGGGACGTCGCGGAACAGCACCGGCGGCTGGTAGTAGCCCGCCTCGGGCGCGCCCTCTTTCAGCTTGCCACGGGCCGCCACCTTGAGCCCTTCGGCTTCGGCTTCGGCCAAAAAGCCGCGCACGCGATCATGCTGGCGGCCGCTGATCAGCGGGCCCACGTCCAGGTCCTGTTCGGCGGGCCCGGTGACGGTTGCCGCGAAGGCGTCCGACAGGCGCTTCAACACCGATTCGTACACGCCGCGCTGGATCAGCACGCGGCTGCCGGCCGAGCAGGTCTGCCCGGCGTTCTGGATGATGGCCGCCAGCAGCACCGGCATGGCGGCGTCCAGGTCGGCGTCATCGAAGACGATCTGGGGCGACTTGCCGCCCAGTTCCAGGGTGACCGGCACGTGGTTGTCGGCGGCGGCGTGAGCCACCATCTTGCCCGTCTGCGGCGAACCGGTGAACGAGATGTGGTCGATACCTGGGTGCGCCGACAGCGCGGCGCCGGCTTCGTGGCCGTAGCCGGTGACGATGTTCAGCGCGCCTGCGGGCAGGCCGACTTCCGCCGCGATCTCGGCCAGCTTCAGCAGCGACAGGCATGCGTCTTCGGCGGGCTTGACCACGCAGGCATTGCCCGCGGCCAGAGCCGCGCCGACGCTGCGGCCAAAAATCTGGAGCGGGTAATTCCAGGGCACGATGTGGCCCGTCACGCCATGCGCTTCGCGCACGGTCAGCACGGTGAAGCCCGGAGTGTAGGGAATGGTTTCGCCGTGCAGCTTGTCGACCGCGCCCGCGTAGAACTCGAAATAACGCGCAACGGCGGCCGCGTCGGCGCGGGCCTGCTTGATCGGCTTGCCCGTATCGGCGGATTCCAATTGCGCCAGTTCTTCCTGCCGATCCAGCAGCGCGAACGCAATCTTCATCAACAGGCGGCTGCGCGTGGCGGGCGCCATCTGGCCCCACTCGCCTTCGAACGCCTGGCGCGCCGCCTGCACGGCGCGGTCGACATCCGCCTCGCCCGAGCGCGCGATCGCCTCGAAGGGCTTGCCATCGGACGGGTTCACGACGGCAATGGTTTCACCGGTGGCAGAGGCCACCCACTGGTTGGCGATAAAGTTTTTCTGAGTCACGGGGTGCGGAGTAAAGTAGCGGCCGAACGGCCTGTTGCGGAAAAGGCCCCGACGCGCGCGCAGCGCTCCACGCACGATGGAACGTGCGCGCAAGCGAAGGAGGTGCGGGAGCCCATATTGGCGGTGATGCGTGTTGTCTCAAAGTGCAGCCACCGCGTTGTGCGGTCGGCCAGGCGTCGCCGGGATTCCGGTTGCGCCATCCGCGCGTCAACGGCGCGGGCGATGTGATTTCTTGCAAATTACGGGAGGCCGCCATAACTTGTCAATTGAATTGACAGCTTTCCGCCAAATCGTCGGAGTTTTTGGCATTAGGTACGGGTAATCCCTGATATATCAGCCTCTTACCGCCCTGCACGGTTAACAGGGCGCAGCGGTTTTGTCATGGCGACTGACAAATGTCCGCTTTCTTCATGCTATTAGGAGCGCGCCAATGAGCGACGTGCGTGACCCGCAATTGGAATCCCTGCTGGAATCGGCTTCCCGCCCCCGCCCGGAATTGGACGTGCTGGCGGATGTTGCGTCCGGCCTGGGCTATGTGCGCGCCGAGCGCTTTGCGGAACGGGTCTATGAAAGCCTGTTCTACGCCATCGCCACCGGCAAAATCGCACCCGGCAACAAGCTGCCGACGGAACTGGAGCTGGCGGCGCTGTTCGAGGTGTCCCGCCCTGTGGTCCGGCAGGCGCTGGACCGCCTGCGCGAAGACCAGTTGGTGGACTCGATCCGAGGCTCCGGCACCTACGTGCGCGCCAAGCCCGACCTGATGGGCGGCATGCCCGCCGTGGATCCGGCGCGCCGCGTCGGCCATATCCTGGAAGGCCTGGAACTGCGCATGGTGATCGAACCCGAATGCGCATACCTGGCCGCACTACGCCGCAGCAACGACGATCTGCGCGACATGGATCGCATGCTGACCGGCTACGAAGAAGCCGACGCGTCGGGCGCCATCGCCCACCATTACGATTACGGTTTTCACCGCGCCATCGCCGCCGCCACCAGCAACCAGCGCTTCGTCCAGGTTCTGAAATCGTTGGAATACGACGTCAGCCACGCCGTCAACGTCATGCGCCACCTGGTCCACAGCGAACCCTGGAAGCGCACCCGAGCCGCAATCGACGAACACCGGCACATCTACCGCTTGATTCAAGAACAGGACGCCGACGGCGCGCGCAACGTGATGCGCGCGCATATCGAAAAGGCGAAGAGCCGGATGCTGAACAGCGGGTCGGAGCATTGATCGAGGTGGACGAATTCCGGCGCGTGGCGCGCGGGCAGACCATCGCGCTTGCCGCTCAGGCCCCTGCGACGAGGCAGCCGCGTTACTGATTGGGCGGACCATCAGTCAGAGTCAGCGGCAACAAAGTTCGGCAGCACGGTTGCAAAGTGAAGGCGGATTGACCGCGTGATCCCATCACAGACCCAATTTGGATATTTCTGCCGCCGCCACTTTGAGCTTCCTTAGTGTTTCCAAAGACAGCTCTTCAGTAAAGTGAAACGGTTCTGGAGACCATTTGTGTTTATCAGGGCAGGCCATTTCGTCCCCATACCGAAAGAACTGATGCGGTTGCAGATCTTCGGACATCCGGCTGTACATTTTATCGAGCATGACATTGGATGCCTGGATACTATCAACGCTTGCACTTCTAAACAGAGCACCTGTCACGGTTCGCTCTTGCAATTGAACGGCGTTCACCCTGACCTTATGCAGCATTCCTTGCTGAGAAAGCAGCGCAACCAGGGCCTTCCAGCCATCGGTCCAATATTGCATGAATAGATCCGAGCCTGATGGTATTACCGTGTGGCCCGGAATCTCATTGGGCGCACCCGTCGCGGCGAATTCGTTGGTCAGTGTGCAGAATTTTCCCGGGGCAGTTTCCAACAGGTCGAAGCGCTCGTCTATAAGGTCTACAAGGAAAACATCTGTTTCCATGAGCGACAACAGGCTTTTAGTCGACTTGGCTATATCCAGTTGGACCAGGCGTTTCTGAAACGGAGACGACAGCTTTTCGCTGAAATGGTCGGCGAAAGGCGGTTGGGCGAACACGCTTCCAATCGACGTTCTGGCGATGTAATCCACAAGAGTGAATTCTTCTTTTGTGGCTAAATCGAGAGCGTCTCTAGATACACAACTTCCCAGAATAAAAACTTTCATGTCTATTTTTTGGAAACAGCCGAAAGATATATTTTTTCGGCAGCAGAAAAGCCCGAAGTCTGAATTTCAGCGTTATTAGCTTTTACCTCTGGCCAGATTTTCTTTAGCGCCTGGGCCCCATGCATCACCGATTCGTCTCTCGTAAGTTCTGCCAAGCTTTCGGCCAGAAGCATCGCTCTTTCCTGGCCGTAGTCCGGATACACCGGCATCTCCACACAATAAGAGAAATACCTGTTGTCGTAGACTTGGCTTTCAAGCAATGACCCCATCAGCCGCGTAGACTCGGCAATGGCATCGTCGTAAAAATCCTGCTTTGTCATTTCCCGAAAGCGCATGAGTGTGAACAGTGCGTGGATGTGGCCATTGAACACGCGAGCCAGATTCCACTTGCCATTTTTCATGTAATCACACCAGGCAATACTTTCAAGCTCACTTTGGAATACGTACTCATGCAGCCACATGCCTTCTTCAACTTGGCTACACAAGGGCACTGGCGCATCAACGTCCACTGAAGTCATCAAGAGCCGATCCGCCAACAGCAGATATCGTTCCTCTCGCGTTGCTTCGTACAGATAAAGAAGGCCATGCGCAGTGACGTTGTTCATGAACGCACCATAGAAGGCGGGCTGCATGTACACCCAAAGATACTTGCATTGGAAATCATTCCGAACGTACCGGTATTGACCCATGCTCTCAATGTGAGGTGCAACGATTGACATTAGATAGTCAGCCATTTTCCGCATGGTGTCGCTCAAACCGTGCACCCGTACATAGCCCAGAACGGCGCTACAGTTTTTGGAAAAACGCCAAGGGCTGAATGCTTGGTTGTACTTTGTGAGGTAAAGCTCATCCCAACCGAATCGAGGTGCATCTGAACCTTCGACGTTCCATCCATCAGGGGAAGGCGGAAAAAGCATGTTCGCAAAGTCTATTTTTTCTATGGTCATAGCGTGTTCGAGGTGCAGAACATTCCAATCAACTATTTCGAGCTGCGGACGGAATGGGGGGACTACAACAGGCATTAGTGCGTCGGAGTCGGCGTGTATCGGCGTGATGCTACCAAATTACAGAATGCTCTGAAGTAGGACCTGAACAGGAACGGGCGCCTGAGGGTAGCGCCATGACATGAGTAGTTTGCAGGGAAGTCGCCAAGCAACTGCATGCCGAATGCAGGTAGCTAAACCCCATATTTTCCCTAAAGAGTGCGATGAGTCCGCGCACGGAAACGTGTTGGCCGGCCACCGCCCCGGAAAGGGCGGATGTGACCGCGACCCGGCTTTCGAAGCCACGGTGCAAATTTCGCGCTATTGATCGCGGCGCTGATCCCGCACCGGAGAAGCCACACCCTGGCAGGCCCGATTTGAACGTGACGTCTTCGCAACCGCATGGGTCACTTGCGCAGGTTTTCCCACCGACGCAAAACCAAGCGCGGCAATCATCGTTATTGTTTACGGCGTACCTGGCAGGCCTATCGGGTCAGTGCTTCGCCGGAAAATCCGCTGGCCAGCGCATGCGGCGCGGGGCTTCCGGCGTATCCCTATCCTGCGGCTTCCCAGGCGGTTTTTCCGGACGCGACGAGTCTTGAGCCTCGTCCGGCTTTTCGGGGGTCTTCTTCTTCTGGGTATCGCTCATCTGTAAAACCTCGATGCAGTGATGTGTGCCTGATAGCCGCTTGCGCCATCGTCGCATGGATTGAGCGCACTCCGCAGGCCCTTGCGGCCTAGTGCGACAGCAGGATGGCGAGCCCGACCACTATCAATACTCTTCCTAGCATCCAGCACCGCCTGGCCCAGCGCGACGGCGCGCCGCGCGCTGAGCTACCAGCAGGTCGCGTGCCTGAGCCGGATCGTCCCGAAACGCCGAGCCCACGCGAGGGCCCCGGCTGCGAACAGCATCCAGGCCGCTGCTCGAAAGATGCGAACAGAACGATGCAGCACGAGCAGGTATCATCTGGCCTTGTCCTCGGCGCCCGCCAACCACGCTCCGGATGCGTAGCCAGTGAGTCGCCAGACCGGGTTTTTGGAAGGCATCCCCCCCGAGAACCGCATAAACAAGCAATCTACAACAATCATGAAATTAGCTACCTGGAACGTGAACTCCCTGAACGTGCGCCTGCCGCAGGTGCTGGATTGGCTGGCCGCCAATCCCGTTGATGTGCTGTGCATCCAGGAACTGAAGCTGACCGACGATAAATTTCCCGAGGCGGCTTTCAAGGAAGCGGGCTACCACGCGGTCTGGGCGGGGCAGAAAACCTATAACGGCGTGGCGATCGTGTCGCGCATGCCGGGCACGAAGATGGTGCGCAACATCCCCGGCCATGACGATCACCAGCAACGCGTCCTGGCGCTGACCTTTCCCAGCCCCGAAGGCGACGTGCGCGTCGTTTGCGCGTATTGCCCCAACGGGCAGTCGTTGGATTCCGAGAAATACCAGTACAAGCTGGCCTGGTTCGAAGCCATGCGCGAGTGGTTGGCCGAAGAAATCAAGCAGTACCCCAGGCTGGCGGTGCTCGGCGACTACAACGTCGCACCCGCCGATGAAGACGTGCACAACCCCGAGAAATGGGAAGGCCAGGTGCTGGTGTCCGAGCCCGAACGCGCCGCGCTGCGCGCCCTGCTGGACTTGGGCCTGACTGATTCGTTCCGCCTGTTCGAGCAGCCGGAAAAGTCGTTTTCGTGGTGGGACTACCGCCAATTCGCGTTCCGCCGCAATGCCGGCCTGCGCATCGACCACGTGCTGCTGTCGGCGCCGCTGGTCAAGCGCTGCGTCGCCTGCGTCATCGACAAAGAGCCGCGCCGCAACGAACAGCCGTCGGACCACGCTCCGGTGGTCGCCACCCTGGAATTTGCCTGAAAAAAATTTGCGATGCGCCGTATTGCGCGGCGCTTTATAGTTCAGGTATAGTTTTGCTCTTGCTTGATTGGGGCGGTAGCTCAGCTGGGAGAGCGTCGCGTTCGCAATGCGAAGGTCGGGAGTTCGATCCTCCTCCGCTCCACCAATATTCCAGACGGAAAAGCCTTGGACACTACAACGTGTTCCAAGGCTTTTTTGTTTTCCAAAACGCTTGGAACGACTGCGGTTTGGAACGACGGCGGCTTGGGACGACGGCAGTGCGCCCCAAGCCCCTCTGCCCTACCCGATGCGCCCGCCACCCACTGCGGGCATCGGCATCGGCATACACATCAAGCCGCGTCCTTGTCCAAGCGCCGCACCGCCGCGCCCAGCGTTGAAAAATCAAACTCCTGGACACCTCGACGCGCCAACCGCAACAGCACGGTCGTCAGCACAGGCACGAACGCCGCCAACAGAAACGACTCCAGCAGGAAAGTCGGTTTGTCACCCGGCGCGGGAAAGAAAAACAAGCCCGCCGCCAGGCCGGCGACCGTGGAAACCGTGGCGGTCAGGCCATCGTGCTTGCGGCTGAAGAGGCCATAGAACACCGGAAACGCGGCCGCCGAGCACAGCAGATCGGCCAGCAGGAACAGATACAGCACGCTATAGCCTTGCGAGGCGACGACCATCACCGGAATCGCCAGCAGCAACACCGCCCAGCGGGCAAGCCGCTTCATGTCCCGGCCGCTGGCGCGCGGCATCAGCCGGCGCATGTCCACCGCCACGATGCTGGACACCGCGCTGATGGCGGTGTCGGCCGTGCTCATCACCAGCGACAGGCCCAAGGGAATCAAGGCGATCACGAACCAGGCGGGCGCGTGCGGCATGATGACGCTGAACAGCGCGATGGAACTGTCGCCCTGCGGCGCCAGGCCCACGAACGCCAGGCCGAACAGTCCCATCAGGAAGATGAACGGCGCGGCCAGGATGCCGCCCAGCAAGAAGCCATTGCGCATCGACCGCGCGTCTTTCGCGGCGTAGATGCGCTGCCAGTTGCCCTGGTGAAAAATCCCCGTGAGCAGGATGGCCACGAAGAAAGTCAGGCCGGCCTTCACGCCGACCCGGTCGGTCAGGTCGAGCAGTTGCGGCGCCTTCGCCTGCAACGCCTGGATGGTCGGCAGCGTGCCGCCCGCCGCCTGCCACCCCACCACGCACAAGATCACCAGCAGCGGCAGGATCACCATCATCTGCACCTGATCGGTGAAGATCGACGAGCGCAGGCCACCATAGGTGGTGTAGAGCAGCGTCGTGCCCATGACGACGGCGGCGGTCGCCCACAGCGGCACGGGCGCCAGCATGGTGACCAGCTTGGCGATGGCCGTGACCTCGGCGGACAGCGCAATGAACAGGTAGAACAGCATGATGAACAGCGCCAGTCCGTACATGGGCCTGCCGTAACGCGCCATCAGGAATTCGGTCAGCGTGTGCCCATGCGGAATCAGTTCGCGCATGCGGCGGCCCAGTGGAATCATGACGAGCCGGGGCGACATCGAGCCCAGCGCGTAGCCGATGACCGCCGCCAGCCCGCCCCAGGTGGCTGCCTGCGCGGGAGAAAACAGTATCCACGCGCCCAGCGTCGAGGCCATCAGCGTGAGGATGGTGCCGAAAGCGCCCTGGCTGTTGCGCGCCACGATGTAGTCTTCCAGCGTGCCGCGCTTGCGCCGCGTGTACAGCACGCTGGCGACGGCAAAGCCGCCCGAGAACAGCAGCAGCCACATCAAGGCGGTGGTTTGAGTCAGCATGGTTTGGCCTCCCTGGTCCGGCAAACGGCCAGACGCGCGTAGCGGGCCCCGCTGGAAGATGGGGCCGCTGATGGTTCAAAGATCAGGGAGGGCGCGCGAGCCGCGCGATGTCCTTCCCTTCGCCGGCATTACCCGGATCAGGTTCAAAGGGTTACCGCGACGACGCGGAATCTCAGCCCATACAGGCTCCCCCAGGAATTGCCGCAAGATTAGGGTCGCGGCAAGGCAATGTCAACGCATGGATTTATGCTAAGTTCGCCCGCTTGCGGCACCTGATTGCGTGCGTGCCGGAGAACCGACGAGTCGACCATGCCCTCTGCACATCCCGCCCCCGCCTTGAACGAACAACTGGTTATCGTGACGGGCGGCGCCCGTGGGCTGGGCGCGCACATTACGCGAGCCTTCCTGCGGGAAGGCGCGAACGTCGTGATCAATTATCTGAACAGCGCCGACGCCGCGCGGGCGCTGGCCGACACCGCGCCCGAACGCGCGCTGGCGGTGCAGGCCGATGTGCGCGACGCGACCGCCGTAGCGGCCATGATCGCGCAGGCGCAAAGCCACTTCGGCAGGCCGGTGACCACGGTGGTCAACAACGCGCTGCCAGCCTTTCAGTTCAACGGCGATGCCCGTCCGCACGCCGATACGCTGACCTGGGACCAGTTGAACCAGCAGATCGAAGGCTGCGTGCGCGGCGCACTGAACACGACCCAGGCCGCCCTGCCCGGCATGCGGAAGGCCGGGGTCGGCCGCATCATCAACATCGGCACCAATCTTGTCCAGAACCCGGTCGTGCCGTATCACGACTACACCGCCGCCAAGGCGGCCTTGCTGTCGTTCACGCGGACGCTGTCGCACGATCTGGGGCCGGACGGCATCACGGTCAACATGGTGTCGGGCGGGCTGCTGCGCACCACCGATGCGTCGGCGGCCACGCCCGAAGCGGTGTTCGATCTGATCGCTGCAAGCACGCCGCTGCGCGCCGTGACCACGCCTGAGCAATTCGCCGACGCCGTGCTGTTCTTCGCCAGCCCGTGGTCGCGCAGCGTCACCGGCCAGAATCTGGTCGTGGACGGCGGCCTCGTCAAGAACTGAACGCCATGCTGCACCTGAACCTGTTCATTTTCGGCTGCGGCCACCACCGCGCCGCCTGGCGACACCCCGACTCGGCGGCCGAACGGTTGGGCGACATCCGCTATTACGAAGCGCTGGCACGCACGGCCGAACGCGGCAAGCTGGACGCCATCTTCTTTGCGGATGGCCAATCCACCGACAACATCGGCGACGGACCGCGCTGGTATCTGGAACCGTTGACGACCATGGCCGCCATCGCACGCGCCACCACGCACATCGGCCTGATCAGCACGGTGTCCAGCACCTTCTTCACGCCGTTCCACGCGGCGCGCATGGTGGCGTCGCTGGACCACATCTCGGGCGGACGCATGGGCTGGAACGTGGTCACGTCCATGTTCGACGCCGAAGCGCGCAACCACGGTTTCGAGGCCATGCCCGGGCACGACTGGCGTTACGCGCGCGCCGAAGAATTCGTGGACGTGGCGTTGCGGCTGTTCGATTCGTGGCAGGACGATGCCCTGGCCATCGACCGCAACGGCGTCTATGGCGTGCCCGAGCGCGTGCGCCCCATCGACCACCACGGCGCGCATTTTCTGGTTGATGGCCCACTGACCGTGCCGCGCCCGCCCCAGGGCCATCCCGTTCTGTTTCAGGCCGGCGCATCGGACCAGGGCCGCGACCTGGCGGCCCGTCGCGCCGAAGCCATTTACGCGGTGGCCTACGACCTGCCCGCCGCCCAAGCGTATTACCGCGACATCAAGCAGCGCGTGCGCGCCGCGGGCCGCAGCGCCTTCGTGCCGATCATGCCGGGGCTGGTCACTTATGTCGGGTCCACCGAGGCCGAAGCTCGCGCCAAGCAGCGCGACCTGGACGTGCTGCTGCCCAGCGACGCCTCGCTACGCCAGTTGGGCACCTTCGTGCTTCAGGATTGCAGTAACTGGGAACTGGACGCACCCGTACCCCCGCTGGTTCCCTTGCACGACTTCAAGGGCCCCAAGGGCCGCTACGCCACCATCTTGCGCATCATCGAAACCGAACAACCCACCGTGCGGCAACTGCTGGGACGCCTTGCGGCCGGTGGCGGACATTGCACCATGGTGGGCACGCCCGAACAGATCGCCGACCAGATGGAACACTGGTTCCGCAACGAAGGCGCGGACGGCTTCAACCTGATGCCCCCCTCGCTGCCGGGCGGCATCGATGATTTCGTCGAGCAGGTGATTCCCGTGTTGCAGCGGCGTGGGCTGTTTCGTACCGAGTACGAACACCGCACGTTGCGCGGGCATCTGGGCCTGGATCGGCCGGCGGCGTGACTAGGGCCTATGGCGGCAAGCCGGGGTCCGAATCTATCGGAAGCGAATCTTCGAAGATTTGAGCCGATCCGCAGACAGCCCCGTGACAAGCCGGTTGCCCCGGCTGCCGCTTTTGAACAGCTGTTCAGCTTGGGAAGTTTGGAGATGAGGACGCAGGCGGCTTCCGCAGGGCAGGCGCGGGCCGGTGAAGCGCCGGCAAGCGCCATGGGGGAAGGCCGTGCTCAGCTCGTGGCCGGCGCGGCATCAGGATGTTTGACGGCATGCGCCGGGGCGCGTGGCGCGGGCGGGATGACGCTTGCGCGGGCGGCGGTGCGGCGCAGGGTACGACGGGAGGCGAACCAGTCGTAAAGAGCGACGCCAGGTTGGCGAAGCAGAACGGCGCCCAAGGCGGCCGCGATAAAACCGACAACGATCAGGGTCAGCCAAGACATCTGACGCCCTCCTGGAAAAAAGCAATCCGGCACGGAAACCGGAAGAAAAATTGCGTTTATAAAACTCACATCCTCCGTGGATGGCCCGTACTGTAACGCATTAAACGTGCATTTTTCGTCAATTTTTCGCCTGGAAAACACTGTTCCGTAACGCGGAGAAATGGCTGAGTGGCACAAACCCGCCCAGCTCCCTCCCCGCCGACAGGCCGATCAGTGCCGGATACGCCGGGAGAAAGCGACAGGGTCATCCTCTGCGGCTACCAGGGGCCCCACGTAAGCCCGCTCGCGCAGCACCGCCAGCGGCACGCTCTTGTCCAACCCACCCTGTTCATAAAGATATTCGGGCAGATAGCCCGACAGCAGCAGCCGGTAATCCAGCGGCAGGCCGGGGACGATGGCGTTGACCATGTGATAAACCAGCGTGGTGCAGTTGGCCGTGACCGTGTGATAGAAGCGCGGCGTAGTGGTCAAGGCGTTGGCGGTGTTCACGTAGGACAGAAACAGCTCGCGCATGGCGCGCGGCGGCATGTGCACGGGGTACAGGTAGACGTTTTCGCCGCGCGGACCGGCGCGAACGAAAAGGATGTCGCGCTCTTCAGCGGCTACCACGCTCAGTTCAAACTGCTTGAAGAATCCGCCAATTTCCGAGAATTGCTCTCCGCGTTCCTTGCGGATTTCAACCGAGAAAACCACGTGGCGGCCATCGGCAAAACCGAAGGACACCAAGGTGTGCGCAATGGCCGGCCCCGCCCAGTACGACAGCGCCATATCGACGGACTCGAGTTTGTCCAGATCGTACTGCCGCGTTTCCCAGCGCACGGTGTAATCATCGTCCGCGCGCCAATCGAAATTGCGGACGTTTTCCAGCGTGACGACAGATCCTTGCACGGTCCCGTGCAACATGCGCGCCACGTCATCGGCCCAGACGCGGTCGTTCGATGGCGTCACCATCTGCCACCCTGCGCACAGCAGCGCCAGCCCGATTGCGTATGCCCATCCGGCCCGCCGCCGCCATGGCGGCGCGCGCCACAAGGCAAACATCGCCACGGCGCACAGCACGGCCCACGTCAGACACGCCGCGCCTTTGCCCCACACGCCGCCGGGCATCTGGTACGCCAGCGCCAGGCACCCCCATATCGCGGAGGCCGCCAGCAGCAGACTGAGCAACGCACGCCCCACCACGACCCGCGCCGTCCGCCAACCCGCTTTATCCCGCGACATGCTGGCCCATGATTTCCAGAATGCCGTTGATGACGAATTGCACGCCCATGCACACCAGCAGGAAGCCCATGACGCGCGAAATGGCTTCGACGCCGCTTTGGCCGATCACGGCCACGATGCGGCCCGCCGATCGCAGGCACACCCAGAACAGCAGGCCCAACAACGCGAACACAATGATGGGCGTGACCACAATGACCCACGGCGCATATTCCGGCGTGATGGAGGCGTCGACGGATGCCGCGCCGCTGATGATCATGGCGATGGTGCCCGGCCCCGCCGTGCCGGGCAGCGCCAGCGGCACGAATGCAATGTTCGGCGTCTGCCGCGTTTGCGCATCGGCGGCCGCTTCGGCGGCCAGCGTGCGAGGCTCGGCGGGCGGAAACAGCATGCTGAAACCGATGCTGACCACGATCAGCCCACCCGCGATGCGCAGTCCCGGAATCGAGATCCCGAACGTATGCATGATCCACGCGCCCGCGTAGTACGTGACCAGCATGATGCCCACCACGTAAAACGCCGCTTGCGTGACCTGGCGTTCGCGTTCCTTGTAGGGAATCTGCCCGCCCAGCGACAGCAGCAGCGTCATGGAAGTCAGGGGATTGGCCAATGGCAGCATCAGCGCCAAACCCAGGGTGATCAGCTTGCCCAGTTGGATCAGGTCGTCAATCATGGAACTCCCAACAAAAATAAGGCGCAAAGCGCAACGTGCTTTGCGCAACGGTTCAATCGTGCAACGCACTCTACCTTACACACTTCCGGCCGCCTGTCGACGCCCGGGCTCCCGTCGCACTGCATCACGCTTCCTGATTAACAACATCCATTAAACTGATGCAATTGTCGCGGCCGCGCGCGCTGCCTAGCATACGGGCACCGCAGCGCCGCAGCGCCATCTGCCGCAGTCCCCTGCCGCGCATCCATTTTGTGACCCGGAGTTTTCCCTTGAGCGACCTTTTTCATTTCAGCCGTGGCACCGCCCCGCTGCTGATCTCTATTCCTCATCTTGGCAGCCAGATCCCCGACGCCCAGCGTCCGCACATGACCCCGCTGGGCCTGCAATCGGGCGACACCGACTGGCATCTGGACACGCTGTACCAATTTGCGCAGGCGCTGGGCGCCTCGGTGCTGGGCGCGCGTTACTCGCGCTACGTGGTGGACCTGAACCGCCCGCCCAACGATGAAAGCCTGTATCCCGGACAGACCAAGACGGGCCTGTGCCCCACCCAGACGTTCCGGGGCGAAGCGCTCTACCAGGACGACGCCGTGCTGACCGATGCCGAACGCGCGCAACGGCTGGAGGCTTACTGGCAGCCGTATCACGCCCAATTGCGCAGCGAACTGGATCGCATCAAGGCCGAACATGGCGCCGTGCTGCTGTGGGAAGCCCATTCCATCGCCAGCGTGCTGCCGCGCCTGTTCGAAGGCAAGCTGCCCGACCTGAACATCGGCACGTCCGACGGCGCCGCGTGCGCGCCCGACATCCTGGCCGCCGTGCAGGCGCAACTGGACCATTGCAAGGACTACACCTGGGCCGTCAATGGCCGCTTCAAGGGCGGCTACATCACGCGCCATTACGGCTCGCCGGCAGACAACGTCCACGCCATCCAGCTGGAAATGTGCCAGTCCACCTACATGGACGAAACCTATCCCTACGGCTACCGCCCCGATCTGGCCGACCGGGTCATCCCCGTGGTCCAGTCCATGGTCGAGGCCGCGCTCAAGCAGACCCGCGCGCGCCAGCGTTAAGCGCTCCCTCCCCAAGCCCTTTGCCCAGGACGCGCAGGCGATGAATCGTTTTTCCTTCAGCACGACGGAAAACTATCCGGAATGGAGCCTGCTGCTGACCTGGGTCGCGGTGGTGGAGGCTGCCTCGGTGTCCGGCGCGGCGCGCCTCTTGGGCTTGTCGCAAGCCGCCGTGTCGCAGCGGGTCAAGCAGCTTGAGGCCGCCATGTCGACCGAGCTGCTCGACCGCAGCACCCGGCCGGCACGCCCCACCCCGGCCGGCGACCTGCTGTTCGACCATGCGGCCCGCCTGCTGGCGCAAGCCGGCGACATGACGGAAAGCGTGCGCAACCTGAGCCGGGCCAAGCGCAACATCGTCCGCTTCGGCTGCGTCGATTCTTTCGCGGGCACGCTGGGGCCAACCTTGATCCACGGCTTGTCCGGCGCGTCGCGCCAGATCCGCCTGTGGTCGGGCATCACGCCCGTGCTCGACAAGCAGCTGGAAGACCGGCAGCTGGACCTGGTCGTCACCACCAGCGCGGTGCCGGGCAAGCCGACCATACGCAAGATCAGCCTTTTCAGCGAACCCTACGTGCTGATCGTGCCGCGCTCGATGGACGTGGACAAGATCGGCTCGCTGAAAGAGCTGGGCCGGCGCACTCAATTCATCCGCTACAGCGCGCGTTCGTTCATCGGTGCCGAGATCGACCGCCTGATCGAAGCGCACGACGTCGTGATCGAGCGCACCTTCGAATTCGACAACACCGATCCGCTGTTGAGCCTGGTCACGGCCGGCATCGGCTTTGCGATCAGCACGCCGCTGTGCATCTGGCAGTCGCGCCATTTCGTGGATCAGTTGCGGGTGCTGCCGCTCGCGCCCTATCTGGGCGCGGCCCGCGCCGACGATCCCAGCCTGTCCCGCACGCTGTACCTGGCCTCGCGCCAGCAGGAATTGGGCAAGCTGCCCACCGAGGCGCGGGACGTGATCCTGATGGCGGTGGAACGCCTGATCCAGAAAGACATCGCCCCGGCCCTCGGCCTGCCGCCTGCCACGCTGTGGCGCAGCATGCGGCGGTGACGCGTCAAAGCGTGGCGGTCAGTGCCGGCACGGCTTCGAACAGATCGCCCACCAGGCCGTAATCCGCGACGCCGAAGATGGGCGCATCGCCATCCTTGTTGATGGCCACGATGGTCTTCGAATCCTTCATGCCCGCCAGATGCTGGATGGCGCCGGAGATACCCACCGCGATGTACAGCGCGGGCGCGACGATCTTGCCGGTCTGGCCCACCTGCCAATCGTTGGGCGCGTAACCTGCGTCCACCGCCGCGCGCGACGCGCCCAGCGCCGCGCCTAGCTTTTCGGCCAGAGGATCCAGCAGCTTGAAGTGTTCGGCGCTGCCCAGGCCTCGACCACCCGACACCACGACGCGCGCGCCGCCCAGCTCCGGCCGCTCGGATGCCGCGATCTCGCGTCGTTCAAACCGCGTCAAGCCCAGGTCGGCCACGACGGCGACCGGTTCGACCACGCCACCCGGCCCGGCGCTGGCGTCGGACGCCGCATCGAACGCCGTCGGACGTATCGTGGCGACCACAATGGCGTCGCCGCTTTTCACCGTGGCAATCGCGTTGCCCGCATAGATGGGCCGCTTGTACGTGTCGGGGGCCAGCACGTCGATCACATCGGACACCTGATCCACGTCCAGCAACGCCGCCACGCGCGGCGCAACGCTCTTGCCGAACGTGCTGGCGGCCACGAACAGATGGGTATGACCTTGCGCGCGCACAACCGCCACGGCCTGGGCGGCCAGGTTCTCGGCCAGGCCATCGCCCAGATGCGGCGCATCGGCCCACAGCACTTTCTGCACGCCGTCCACGCGCGCGGCGGCGTCGGCTGCAGCTTGCGCATCGGCGCCCGCCACCAGCACATGGATCGGCATGCCCAGCCGGCCGGCGGCGGCAATGGCGTTGCGCGTCGCGCCGTTCAGCGCGCGGTTGTCGTGTTCGGCAATAACCAGGACCGTCATCAGATCACCTTCGCTTCGTTCTTCAGTTTGTCGACCAGCGTGGCCACGTCGGCCACCTTGATGCCGGGCGCGCGCGCCTCGGGCTCTTGCACGGACAGCGTTTGCAGGCGCGAGGCCGGGTCCACGCCCAGGCTTTCGGCGGTCACGACGTCCAGCGGCTTTTTCTTGGCCTTCATGATGTTGGGCAGCGTGACGTAGCGCGGCTCGTTCAGGCGCAGGTCCGCCGTGATGATGGCGGGCAGCGTCAGCGCCAGCACCTCCAGGCCGCCGTCCACTTCGCGCGTCACGCGGGCCGTGCCGCCGTCGATCTCGATGGCGCTGGCGTTGGTCGCCTGCGACCAGCCCAAGAGCGCGGCCAGCATCTGTCCCGTCTGGCAGGCGTCGTCATCGATGGCCTGCTTGCCCAGAATGACCAGCGCGGGCTGTTCCGTCTGGACGACGGCGCGCAACAGCTTGGCCACGGCCAGCGGTTGCAGGGCGGCGTCGGTCTGCACCAGCACGCCCCGGTCCGCGCCGATGGCCAGTGCCGTGCGCAACGTTTCCTGCGACTGCGCCGGGCCGCAAGACACGGCAACGACGTCGGTCGCCACGCCCTGCTCCTTCAAGCGCACCGCCGCCTCGACGGCGATTTCGTCGAACGGGTTCATCGACATCTTGACGTTGCCAATGTCCACGCCGCTTTGATCGGCCTTCACGCGTACCTTGACGTTGTAGTCAACCACGCGCTTGACCGCGGTTAATACCTTCATGCGAACACTCCTGGGTCGGGAAATCAATCAGCGCCCTGCGCCGCCTGCGCGCAAGCCGCAATAAATAGGGTTCAAGGAAAAGCGGGGGCCGTCACCATCACGTCCAGCAACACCGCTGCCAACGCGCCAGGGCGAGGCGGGTTCGTGGCGATGTAGCGGGTTGGCGCAGCGTCGTCCTCGCACAAGCCGATGGCGTAGTCGCCTGCCGCAAGCAGCGTGTCGTCTGCGCCGGGAGCGACATTCAAACGTCCCGCCTGGATCGCGATGGCGATACGCAATGTCTGTGTCGTCGCGCCGTCTGACGTCAGGTTGCCGGCGTGCAGGACGGGTTGCGTGGCGAGTTGCGGCGCGGGTGGCGAGTCGGGTTGCCGGGTGTGTTGCGACCCTTCCAGCGCCAGCTTCGGATCCTGCGGCGCGCCGATGCACGTCACGCTCGCGCGCGCCGCGCCGCGCAGCACGAACAGGTTCAGCACGCGCACCGGCCCGTCGGTCAGCCGGCAATCGAAGGCAGCATCGCCGGTGAAGGCCGTCGCTACCCCGGGCGCCAGGCAGACCGACTCGTCCCCCGCGCGCAGCGCGACGCCGCCGCCCGTCAGCACCACCGATACGCGGTCATAGCCGGCATAGCGGGAATATGGGCCCGCGCGGTCGATGTCCGCCACGCTGACGCGCCAACGCGGCGGTTGTTGCACCGCGTCCACCGACACCGTGCGCGTGACGCCGCCGCCGTTCTTCCAAGGTTCGGGCGTCAGCGCCAGCCAGCTTGCTTGCGCGCGCATGGCGTCAGGACACGGCGCCAAGGCCGTACTTGCCGGTGAGCAGCGCGCCGCTTTCAAAACGGCCGATGGCATAGGGCGTCAACGAAACGTCGGTGGCCAGCCCCAGCGCTTCCTGCGCCAGCACGCGGCCCACCGTGGGCGACAGCTTGAAGCCGTGCCCCGAAAAACCGAAGCCCACGATCAGGCCTTGCACACCCGGCACGCGACCCAGCACCGGATTCCAATCGGGCGTCACGTCATACACGCCGGTCCATGAAGAGGCCAGGCCCGCCGTCTCATAAGCGGGAAAGCGCGCAGCCACCTGTTCGCCGACTTCCGCCACATAGTCCAGCGGAATATCGCCCTGCTCGGCATCGCTCTTTTGCAAGGCCTCGCCCACGATGCCCTCGCTGACCAGCATCTGGTTGCCGCCATAGCTGCGGCAATACAGCATGCCGGGCGAAGCCAGGTCCTTGAAGACGGGCATGGAATACGTATAGGGCGCGGCGTCGCATTCCAGCGCCAGCACGGCGTGGCGCTCGGGCACCACGGGCATCGCCACCCCCGTCCAGCCTGCCAGTTCCGAGGTCCAGATGTTTTGCGTGCTGATCACGAGCGGGCTGGCGAAGTCGCCGTCCGACGTGGACACGCCCACCACGCGGCCGTCCTGCACCAGCAACTGGCGCACATCCACGTTTTCGCGGATGGTGACGCCCCGGCGTCGCGCGCCGCGCGCAAAACTGGTGGCCACCAGATACGCGTCGGCAAAGCCGGCTTCCGGTTCGAAGCCGATCAGCGCGGCGTCCTCGAACGAGGCAATGGGCAGCAGCTCGTGGGCCTGGGCGGCGTTCAGCAATTCCAGCGCAATGCCCTGTTCGCGCTGCTGCTCCAACGCGCTGCGCAAGGGCGCAAGCTTGTCGTTGTCGGCCGCGCTGATCAGGTAGCCGCACTTGACCAGCCCGCAAGACGCTTCGTCGTCGCCCACGTAGCTGGCGAAGTTGTTGAACACGTTCCACGAACGCTGCGCCAGCTCGACGTTTTCGCGCACCGAATAATGCGTGCGCAAGATGCCGGAGGACTGCGAGGTGGTTCCCGCGCCTATCGTGGCCCGGTCCAGCACCAGCACGTTCTTCGCGCCCAATTCAGCCAGGTGGAACGCCACCGAACTGCCGATCACACCGGCACCAATCACGATCACGTCATAACTTTTCACGACAAGCTCCAAGGACAAGTGGCGCGAGTGTGAACCTGCGTTGCCGGGGCCATCGCAATATAAGCAGCGCGAATACTTAATAGAAGCTGCGGGTGAAATTACGTGCGTGTCGATGGCGGATTGCTTAAGCAGCACGAATTTTGACCATCGCCGATCCTTATATTCATGGCCCCGCGCGATGGCCGGGTGAAAGTCTCGTCTGCCGCACCGCAGAGTGCCGGCGACATGGCTTCCAACCATCTATCTACATCACGTAGGGGAAAAACATGAACATGAATCGCCGCGCCATGCTGGTGCGCACCGCTGCCCTGGCAGGCGCAAGCGCCCTGGGATTTCCGATGATCGGCCGCGCCGCCAACGCGTCGTACACCTATGGCGGGTCGGCCTGGCTGGGTCACTACTCGGCCTACATCGCCATGAAGACCGGCCTGTTCGCCAAGCAGGGGCTGGACATCAAGTGGCAGAGCTTCGCCACATCTTCCGACCGCATGAGCGCCGTGATGGCCGGCAATATCGACCTGGCCGGCACGGGCGTGGTGTCTTCGCTGGCGTTGATGGCAGCGGGCGCGCGCCAGTTCCAGGTCATCGCCACCCCCAACAACTTCGGCCGCGCCGAAGGCGTGCTGGTGCGTGAAGACGTGAAGTCGGTTGCCGACCTGAAAGGCAAGAAGATCGGCGTGACCTATGCGTCCAGCGCCCACGTGCTGCTGCTGGACGTGCTGCGCCAGGCGGGCATGGACCCGGACCGCGATGTGTCCATCATCAACCTGCCGGCCACCAACCTGCTGTCGGCCTACCAGGGCAAGCAGATCGACGCGGCCGTCGCCTGGACGCCGGCGTTCGACCGCATCAAGGCGGTGCCCGGCACGCACGTGCTGCTGGACGACACTGCGTTCTCGCTCTACAAGCAATACGCCATCACGCCCGGCCCGGACGTGCTGCTGACGCACGCCAAGCTGGGCCGCGACAACCCGCAGGCCGTCAAGCAATTCCTGCAAGCCATCTTCCAGGCCAACGCCCTGCTGACCGAACAGCCCGAGGAGGCGGCCAGCGTGCTGCTGGAGCTGACCGGCCTGTCCAAGCCCGAACAGCTGGCCGTCATCCGCCAGACGCAGTGGTATTCCGCCGCTGACCAGAAGGCCCTGATGGTGGACCCGGGCAATTTCGTGACCGGCATGCAGCAACTGGCGCAGATGCTGGTGTCGCTCAAGCAGATCGACAAGGCGCCCCAGGTCAAGGACTGGGTCCAGGCGTCGTACCTGTAAGCCCGGGGCCGCGCCGCTATGTCCATGAGTTCGTCTTCCCGGCAAAACAGGCTGATCTGGGTCAGTGTGTTTTCGCTTGTCGCCTTTCTGTTGCTGTGGGAAGGACTGTGCCGCGCCGGCGCGGTCGATCCCATCTTCCTGCCCGCGCCGTCCCAGGTTTTGGCGCGCGCGATGTCGATGTCCGACCAGGGCACGCTGTTCTACAACGTGCTGGCCTCCACGCGCCGCGTGATGGTGGGCTTTCTGGCGGCGGTGATCGTGGCGATTCCGCTGGGCATCCTGCTGGGCACGTCGAAGGTGGCGCGCGCCGTCTTCGATCCCATCATTTCCTTCTTGCGCCCGCTGCCCTCGATGAGCTGGATTCCGCTGTCGCTCTTGTGGTTCGGCATCACCGAAACGCAGAAGTACAGCATCGTGTTCATGGGCTCTTTCGTGCCGGCGCTGCTCTATGTGATGGAAGCGTCGCGCAGCATCGACCCGGTGCTGGTGCGGGCGGCGCGCAACCTGGGCGCCAACCGGTGGCAGGTGATGCGTGAAGTGCTGTTCCCCGGCTGCCTGCCGCAGATCCTGTCGGGCATGAAGATCATCCTGGGCCTGTCCTGGACCTGCGTGATTTCGGCCGAACTGGTCGCCTCCAAGGAAGGCCTGGGCTTCATGATCATGAACGGCAAGGAATTCTTCCAGACCGACACGGTGGTGCTGGGCATGGTGCTGATCAGTTTCACCGTGCTGGTGACCGATCTGTGTTTGCGGCTTCTTGAACGATGGGTGCTGGCATGGCAGCGATGAACGATACGATGATCCAGCTGACCGACGTGTCCAAGGCCTACGGCGACGTGACCGTGCTGGACAAGGTCAATCTTGAGGTCAAGCGCGGGGAGTTCCTGGTGTTGCTGGGCGCGTCGGGCTGCGGCAAGTCCACCCTGCTCAATCTGATGGCGGGCTTCATCACGCCCAACACGGGCACCGTCGCCATCAACGGCAAAACCGTCACCGACGTGACGGCTGCCTGTGGCATGGTGTTTCAGCAGTACGCGCTGTTCCCGTGGCGCACCGTGCAGGAGAACGTGGAGTTCGGCTTGAAGATGCGCGGCATGTCCAAGGCGGAACGTGCCCCCATCGCGCGCAAGTTCATCGAGATGGTGGGCTTGAAGCAGGCGGCGGACAAGTACCCGCATGCGCTGTCGGGCGGCATGAAGCAGCGCGTGTCGATTGCGCGCGTGCTGGCCAATGACCCCGACGTGATGCTGTTCGACGAACCCTTCGCCGCGCTGGACGCCATGACGCGGCAGGTGCTGCAAGAGCAATTGCTGTCCATCTACGAGCAGAGCGGCAAGACGATTGTCTTCATCACGCATTCGATCGACGAGGCGCTGACCCTGTCCACCCGCATGGCGGTGATGGGGTCCAAGCCCGGGCGCATCGTGCAGGACATCCAGAACGACCTGCCGCACCCGCGCAGCGCGGACGTGCAACTGTCGCCGCGTTTCGTGGACCTGAAGCGGTCGATCTGGGAACGGGTGCAGGAAGAAGTCACGCGCAGCATGGAGCTGACGAGCGAGTGACGGGGGAGCGCGGGACGCGCGGCGTTTCCACGCGCAGCCAAATCGCAATCTGATTGCGGTGCGCGCCCCCAAGAACAAGACTGCTCAGGGCGCGCGGAAGCCCCGCCCTTCTTCCGCCAGGAATTCCACCAAGGCGGGCAGCGAGGCATCCATGGGCCGATTGGCGTGTACGCGCATCACGTAGCCCCAGGACCCCGGCATGCGCAGATGCGGCATCAGCGGCACGAGCCGGCCGCTGGCCAGGTCTTCATCGATCAGCGGCGCGCGTCCCAGCGCGATGCCCACCCCCGCCGCCGCTGCCGCCACCACGGTGCTCAGACCGCTCAACACCATGGGTTCCTGCCAATCGGCATCCGCCAACCCCAGGCGCGGGCGCCAGGTCCGCCAATCGGTTTCGGGACTGTCGATGTGCTTTTCCTCCAGCCAGCGATGTTGCAGGAAGACGCGGGGGTCGTTGCGCTGCGCAGCCGGTATCAGGGTCGGGCTGCACACCGGCACCACGGTCTCCGTCATCAGCGCGATGTCGCCCGGCTCGGCCTCGTGCGGCCCACCGGTACGCACGTGCAGGAACGCCAGGTCGATATCCTGGCTTTTCCAGGCCGGGTCCTGGCTGGCATGCAGATAGACCTGCACCCCGATGTCCGGGTGCAATTCAATGAATCGCCCGATGCGCGGCGCCAGCCACAGCGCCGCCAGCGACGGGTTGGCGGACACGTTCAGCGTGTAGCGGCTTCGGCCCCGCCCCGAGGCGCGCACATGGCGGCAGGCAGAATCCAATAGGGTCAAGGCCTGTTGTACGGACGCCAGCAACTCACTGCCCGCCGGCGTGGTTTCGGCGCGGCGCACGGTGCCGCCCCGCCGCAATAGCGGCACGCCCAGATCCGCCTCCAAGGCGCGCAGTTGATGGCTGACGGCGCTCTTGGTGACGTGCAATTCAGCAGCGGCGCGGCTCAGGCTGCCCAGGCGGGCGACGGCTTCAAAGGCACGCAAGGCGGCCAATGGCGGGGTGCGGGTGGGCAGATCGGACATCGGTTGAGTTTATCTCAACCCATGATTGAAAAACGCTCGCTATCGCTAAGGCGGCGGATCAGCGACCATGCAGGCTCTGGATGGAGCATGGACATGTATTTCGACTCTCGATTGTGGCGGTTGACGGCGGGGCTGCGCGCCGGCATGGCGGGCGGCATTTTCCTGGGCCTCTTGGCGCTAGCGGCGGGCATTGCCCGTTATGTCTTTCTGGGCCAGTTGCTGGCCCGCGTCTTCAACGGTGCGCCGTGGCAGGACTGGATCACGCCGGCCTTGTGCGCGGGCGCGATGGTGCTGCTGCGCGCGCTGTTCGACCATTGGCGCACGGTGCAGGCCAATCAGACGTCCGCGCAGATTCAGCAGACGCTGCGCGGCAAACTGTACGACCGCATCGTGGCGTTGGGGCCGGCCTGGTTCGCCAACCAGCGCACAGGCGGCATCATGCTGACGGTGGTGGACGGCGTCGAGCAGTTGCAGACGTTCTTCGGCCAGTACCTGCCGCAAGTCGCCATCGCGGCGGCCGCGCCGTTCGCCATCTTTGCCGTGATCGCGTTCTGGGACGTGCCCACGGCGCTGGTGTTCCTGGCGGCGGCGCTGTTCGCGCTGTTCGGCCCCATGGCCGTGCACATGCTGGACCGCCGCGCCAGCCAGGCGCGCACGCGTGCGCTGAACGAATTCGGCGAAGACTTCCTGGACGCGGTGCAGGGCCTGCCCACCTTGAAGTCCTATGGCCAGGGCAAGACCTGGGGCCGGCGTCTGGCGGCACGCGCGCGCAGCCTGTCGGACAACACGTTCTGGGTGCTATCGGTCAGCCTGCTGACGCGCGGCATCAGCGACCTGGGCGTGGCGCTGGGCGCCGCGCTGGCGCTGACGCTGGGCGCTTGGCGCGTGGCGGCTGGCGACATGAGCGTCGAGGCGCTGCTGATCGTGCTGATGGCCGGCACCGAAATCTTCCGGCCGCTGCGCGACCTGCGTTCGGTATTGCATCGCGGCATGCTGGGGCAGTCGGCCGCGGTCAGCATCCATGCGCTGATGGACGCGCAGGCGCTGACCCCCGCCCCCATCGTGGCGAGCCGCCCGGCTGGCAAGCTTGCCCCCACCATCGAGTTCGACCAGGTCGCGTTTTCCTACACGCCCGAGCGCCCCGCCCATCAAGGGCTGACGTTCAGCATCGCGGCGGGCGAACGCGTCGGCGTCGTGGGCCCCAGCGGCGCGGGCAAGTCCACCATCGTGCGACTGCTGCTGCGCGAATGCGTGCCGCAGGCCGGTGCGATCCGGGTGGGCGGCCAGGACGTGAACACGCTGGACACGCAGACGCTGCTGTCGCAGATCGCGCTGGTCAGCCAGGACATCACGCTGTTTCACGGCAGCATCGACGACAACCTGCGGCTGGGCAGGCCGGACGCCACGCACGAGCAGGTGCGCGCCGCCGCCCGCGCCGCGAATATCGACGACTTCATCATGGCGCTGCCCGCCGGCTACGCCACGCGCATCGGCGAACGCGGCCTGCAATTGTCGGGCGGCCAACGCCAGCGCGTAGCCATTGCGCGGGCGCTGCTGCGCGACGCGCCCATCCTGATCCTGGATGAAGCGCTGTCGTCGGTGGACACTGAAAACGAATCCTTGATCCAACAGGCGCTGGACCGTCTGATGGCCGGCCGCACGACGCTGATCCTGGCGCACCGGCTTGCCAGCGTGATCGGCGCGGATCGCAGCCTGGTGCTGGACCACGGCCGCATCGTCGAAGCCGGCCCGCATGCGCAGTTGATGCAACGGCGCGGGCTGTATTACCGGCTGATGCACGAGCAGGCCGAGGCGCACGAGAACCCCTCGGCGGGCACGGCCGCATCGGCATCGCGTCCGCTGGCGACCGCCGCCCCCACAAACCAGGACGGCAAGGACGGCGGCCCCGGCCCGGCGCTGCGCCCGCTGGACGCGGACGCCGAACAGGTGGGCTGGCGCGAAACGCTAGGCACCTTGCTGTCGGTGGTCAAGCCGTGGCGCGGCACCCTCACTGCCACCATCCTGCTGGGTGTGGCGCGGGTGGCGGCCTTTATCGGCGTGGGCGTATTCAGCGCGTTGATCGTGGCAGCCATCCGCGATGGCCGCGAGATCTCGGGCCTGGTGCTGGGCCTGCTCGTCTGCGCGCCGCTGGCCGCCCTGTTCCATTGGCTGGAATCCTGGCTGGCGCACGCGATGGCGTATCAGCTGTTGGCCGACATGCGGGTCAAGCTCTACGACAAGCTGGAACGGCTGGCGCCCGCCTACCTGTTGCAGCGCCGTTCGGGCGATCTGGTCGCGCTGGCCACGCAGGACGTTGAAATGGTGGAGTATTTCTACGCCCACACCATCGCGCCGGCCATCGTGTCGGTGCTGGTGCCGGTGTCGGTGCTGGGCTTCCTGGGCTTTTACAGCTGGCCGGTGGCGCTGGCGCTGCTGCCCTTCCTGGCCTACGCGCTGGTCTCGCCCGTGCGCGGCCGCCGCAATATCGACGCGCTGGGCGACAAGGCGCGACTCGCGCTGGGCGAGATGAGCGCGCACGCCACCGACACCATCCAGGGTCTGGCCGACCTGACCGCCTTTCAGGCAACCGGCCGCCGCCGCGCCGAATTCCTGAAAGTAGCGGATCAGTACCGAGTCCGGCGCCTTGCCATCCTGCGCGACCTGTCGCGGCAGACGGCATGGTTTGAAGTGGCGATGGGCCTGGGCGGCCTGGCCGTGGCGGTGGTGGGCGCCTGGCAGGTATCGGCGGGCGCGTTGTCGGCCAGCATGCTGCCGCTGCTGGTGCTGATCGCCATGGCGACCTTTCTACCGGTGTCTGAAATTTCCCAGGTCAGCCGGCAGTTGGCGGACACCATCGCCGCCACGCGCCGGCTGCACGTGGTCAGCAACGAACCCGAACCCGTGACCGACGGCCCGCTGGCCGCGCCGGTGGCCACGCACGGCTTGTCGCTGGCGTTCGAACACGTCCACTTCGCCTATCCCGGCAAGGCGGAGGACACGCTGAAGGACTTAAGCTTCACCGCGCCTGCCGGCGCCACGGTCGCCATCGTGGGCGCGTCGGGTGCAGGCAAGAGCACGGTGGCCAGCCTGCTGCTGCGATTCTGGGACCCGCGCCAGGGCGTGGTCCGGCTGGGCGGCATGGACGTGCGCCAGCTGGAACTGGATGGCTTGCGCGAACGCGTGGCGCTGGTCACGCAAGACACGTACCTGTTCAACGACACGCTGGAGGCGAACATCCGGCTGGCGCGCCCCGAAGCCACGCCCGACGACCTGGCGCGCGCGCTGGACCAGGCCGCGCTGACCGACTTCGTCAAGCAATTGCCGGACGGCCTGGCGACGCGGGTGGGCGAACGCGGCATGCAGTTGTCGGGCGGCCAGCGCCAGCGCATCTCGATTGCGCGGGCGTTCTTGAAGAATGCGCCCGTGCTGATCCTGGACGAGGCGACCTCGCACCTGGATACCTTGTCGGAAATGCAGGTGCGCGGCGCGCTGGACGCGTTGATGCAGCACCGCACGACCCTGGTGATCGCGCACCGCCTGTCCACCATCCGCAACGCCGACCTGATCCTGGTGCTGGACAAGGGCACCCTGGCCGAGGCCGGCACGCATGACCAATTGCTTGCCAGGCAAGGGGCCTATGCGCGCCTGGCCAGCCACCAGGGCGGCTATGCCGTCAGTAGCGCAAGGTCTCTACCGACTTAGCGTTGGCGCGCACCTCGGCGGGCGTGAACCACACGCGCTTGCTGCCGAAGTCGCGGTACATGTCGAACTGGTCGCGCGTGTGGACGGACGGGGTGCCGTCCGGGGCGACAAAGCCGCTTTGCCCCGGCGCCACCACGTCCACCGCGCGCACGCCCTTGGCGTCGAACACCGTCATGTTGTTCTCGGTGCCCCGGTTTTGCGTGGACGGGAAACTCAGCACCGCCTTGTCGTCCGCCTGCGGCACGCCCAGGAAGTTCTTCGGCGCGAACACCATGGGCGCATCGGGGATGCGCCATTGGGCGGGATCCTGGCCATAGGACTTCTGCAAGGTGGCCAGGGCCTCGTCCAGCGCGGCCAAGGTGACGGCCTCGGGGCGCTTGCCGTTGAAGAAGTCATAGGACTGCGGCACGCCGGCATCGGGCCCGGCCAAGGCGTTGAACAGCACCTTCACGCCCACCGTCAGGTTGAGCGAGCCGACCGCTGGCGTGGCGGGCGTGGGATAGCCCGTGGCGCTGTACCACTTGAAGAAATCCGCCGGCATCTCGTCGGCCAGCGTCGCGCGCAGCATGGCGCGCAGCCACGCGTCCATCACGGCGGGGCCGACGTTGTCGTAGTAGCCCGGCTGCTTGTCGCTGGCGCTCATGCCGTCCCAGGCGGTCAGCCCCGCCACCAGTTGGGCGCGGGCGTCGGTGGGCGGCAAGCCCGCCACGGCGCGTTGCAGGAACGGCAGGAAATGGCGGCGGTTCACGTCCGCGTAGCTGGTGGTGCGGATCAGGTCCCACATCTGCTGCGCGCTGACCTTGCCGCCGTTGGCCGTCATGGCCTTCAAGCGCGTTTCGATTTCGGCGTAGCGGTCGGCCTGGCCCCACACGATGGCGAACAGATCGGTGGACGGATAGCCGCGCATGGGCTGGTTGTTCCAGTTGGCGATGAAGCCCTGGCGTGGGTTGTAGACCTGCGGATTGGTGGCGAAGGGCAGCATGCCGTCCCAATCCATTTCACCGGTGCCGGGCACGGGCAGGCGCGGGTCGTGGCCGGGTTTGCGCTTGGGGTAGAAGCCCGTGTGGGCATAACCGATGTTGCCGCGATCGTCGGCGTAGTACCAGTTGATGGTCAGCGCGTGGCGCGCGGCCTGCTGCTTCCATTCGGCCCAGTTGCGCGACTGCGCCTTGTGCGTCCAGGCCATCAGCGATTGCAGCTCGTAGCCTTCCCAGGCGCGCGCCTTGGCGTAGGCCACGTGCTGCTTGTCGTCGAACTTCGTGACGATGCCGTGCACCGTGCGATAGACGTCCATCCAGACCGGCTGGCCGTCCTTGACCTGGATGAGCTCGGTGCGCTTTTCCATCGTCTTCCACTGACCGTCGTGGAAATAGCGCGTGCGGTCGGCGGGGTCAAGCTTTTCGGCGTAGATGTCCACGTCGTCGCCAAAGCCGGCCGTGGAGCCCCACGTCACGTGCGCGTTGTGGCCGAACAGGATGCTGGGATAGGCGAACGGGGTGTTGCCCACCACGTCGAAGCCCGCGCCGTGCAGGCCGATGCCGTAGGTGTAGGCCGGGTTCCACCAGCCGAATTGCGGGCCGTTCAACAGGATGGATTGCGCGTCCTTGGCGTGCTGGCGGCCCACGATCCACATATTGCTGGTGGTCGGAAAGCCGGCGATGCCGGGCTGGCCCGATTCGGCGAACTGCGCCAGCATCCGGGCGGGTGCATCGGCGGCCGGAGTGGGCAGCACGCCGCGCGTTTGCGGGTCGCGCGCCACGCGCTCAAGCATGGGCGGGGTGCCGTCGTAGCGCGGCAAGGCGTAGGACAGTTTGGCGGGCGCGGGCGCCGCGCCAGGCTGGTACACGCCCTCTTCTTCCGGCACGGTGGTGGGCGCGCGGCTGTCGGTCATCCAACGCAACTGGTTGAATATCTGCATCGCGCGCGCATCGCCGTGCTTGTCCTTCAAGGCGGTCAGCAGCGCCAGGTTGTCGATTTCGCTGTTGGCGTCCGAGAAGCGGTTGGCCATCGTGCCCACGAACACCATCGCCACGTCATAACCCGTCCAGTCCGAGGGCTGGAAATGCAGGTCGTTGAATTCCTTGGGCATCAGCGTGTCGGGCTGGGCGCGCACGCGCGCGATCCACGCGTTCATGCCGGCCGCGTAGCCGTCCAGGATCTGGCGTTCCGACTCGGGCAGCGCGGCCAATTGGCGCTGGATGCGTTCGGGCGAGAAATTGCCGCGTATGGATTTGTCGAACGCCAACATCTTTTCGCCCAGCACCTCGGCGACCTTGCCCTGGGTGCTGCGGCGGGCCATTTCCATCTGGAACAGACGGTCTTGCGCCACTGCGTAGCCATAGCCATAGAAGATGCCATAGACCGTATCGGCATAGACATGAGGCATGCCGTAGCCATCGCGGCGGATGGTGACGGCGTTGGACGCGGCGCGAGCCGCCGGGCCGCTGACGGCTGGCGAGGCGGCTTGGGTGGGCTTGGCGTTCTGGGCTTGGGCGGCGGGCATGGCTACGCCGGCGCAGGCCGCCAGAATGGCGGCCGACAACAAATGCTGCTTCATTGAATCTGTCTCCGAATTGATAAGCCGCGCCGGTCGTGCGAGTTCTGGGGCGCGGGTCGCAACGCCTCTGCGGGCGTCGTCGGGGACCATGATAAGAACGCCACACTTATAATGCCAATGCATTTATTTCATGGATTTGATGCACTGACGTTATGGATTTTCAAAAGCTCAAGCATCTGCTGGCGGTGGTCGAATACGGCACCTTTTCGCTGGCAGCGCAAAAGGTGAACCTGTCACAACCCGCGTTAAGCCGCAGCATCCAGGCGCTGGAGGCGGAGCTGGGCTTGCCGCTGCTGGATCGGGGCACGCGCCAGGTCCGGCTGACGCCCTATGGCGCCTGCGTAGCCGAACGCGCCCGGCGCATGCGCTTCGAAGAAGCCGAGCTGCAACGCGAGCTCAAGACCCTGCACAGCGGTGAGTCCGGCACGTTGACCATCGGCCTGAGCCCGACGCCGGCCGCGCTGCTGCTGTCGCCCTTTCTGGCGCACATGGCCGCCAACCGCCCTCAAGTCCGTGTCGGCGTCGAGCTGGGCGCCACGGCCGTGTTGCTGGACATGCTGCGCGCCGAACGGATCGACGCCATGGTCTGCGACGCGCGCATGCTGTACGAGGCCGCTGACATCGAAACGCGCCCGCTCGCGCCGCTGCGCGCCGGCATGGTGTGCCGCCGCGACCACCCCATCCTGGCGCACCGGCACGTCAGCATCCACGAGGTGCGCCAATATCCCGTGGCTTCGAGCACGCTCAGTCCGGAGGTGTCGCTGCGCCTGGCCGAAACACTGGGCCCGGGCGGCGCGCCCGATCAGATGGTCACGCTGCGCTGCGAAAACCTGGACCCGCTGGTGGATCTGGCGCTGCATACCGACACGCTGCTGCTCGGCGTGATCTGCGTGACGCGGCGCGAACAACAGGAAGGTCGACTGATTGAAGTGCCGCTGCCGCCCGATCCCCAGCGCCAGGGCCATTACGTATTGGCGCGCCTGGCCGGGCGCACGCCGCTGACGGCGCAAGACGCGCTTTACGACTTCACGCAGCAATGCTGGGCCGGCTTCGCGGCCTTCAATCCGCGCGGCCGCGTGCGTTGAAAAAAACCCACATCGAAGGCCGGCGCGCGCTGCACCCCGTTGATTCCCATAACTCATATCTATAGAATCAGCAATACGGGCGTTTGCCCATTTCTTTT
Organism: Achromobacter piechaudii NBRC 102461; assembly: GCF_001571245.1. Taxonomy (GTDB): domain Bacteria; phylum Pseudomonadota; class Gammaproteobacteria; order Burkholderiales; family Burkholderiaceae_B; genus Achromobacter; species Achromobacter piechaudii. The sequence continues at coordinate 64,069 of NZ_BCTK01000015.1, forward strand.
TTCCACTTCACCTACCGCCAGGGAGGCCGCATGATGATTCACCCCATGCCGTACGCCGTCCCGCGCGTGTCCCCGCGACGCCATTAAGTCGTCGCCCGCGCGGACCCATCGCTAGATTTTTATCTGGCGACTGGTCCTCCGTGCCTGGCCCCAACACATAAACGCAGTCGCCAGCGCCTACGCGCCTGGCTCGTCATCCCTCTTTCATCACAAGGACAGCCTGGCGTCCCTTGTGCGCCAGGCCATTGTTATGGCTAGAAAAAAAATCGACTTACGAGGACAGACCTTCAAGGAAGTCCTGGGCTTCACGTTCCGGCATTGGGCGATGCAGCCGTGGCGCACGCTGGTCATCGTGCTGCTGGCCTTGTCGTCGGCCGTGGCCGACATCCTGACGCCGATGTACGCCGGCCGCCTGGTCGACGCCGTGGCCTCCGGTTCCAGCGGCAGCGAACTGGCCTGGAGCGCCGCCATCACCGCCTTCTGGCTGCTGGTGGCGCTGGGTATCGGCGGCACGCTGCTGCGCCAGGCGGTGTACCAGAACATCATCACGTTCACGCTCAAGATGATGAACGGCATCGTGTCGAGCGCCTTCTACCGGGTGCAGCGATTTTCGACCGATTGGCACGCCAACAGCTTCGCCGGTTCAACGGTACGCAAGATCACGCGCGGCATGTGGGCCGTGGACACCCTGAACGACACGCTGCTGATCGCGTTGCTGCCGTCGGTCGTCATGCTGGTGGGCGCGACGGCCTTGCTGGGCGCGCACTGGCCGGTCATGGGGCTGGTGGTCGGCCTGGGTTCGGTGCTGTACATCGCCGTCACGGTCACGCTGTCGCTGCGCTATGTAGCGCCCGCCGCGCGCCTGGGCAACGCCTGGGATACGCGCATGGGCGGCGCGTTGGCGGATGCCGTCAGCTGCAATGCCGTGGTCAAGGCATTCGGCGCGGAAGCGCGCGAAGAGGTGCGGCTGGACCGCGTGGTGAACAAGTGGCGCAACCGCACGCGCCGCACCTGGGTGCGCGGCACCGTGAACGGCGGCATCCAGGGCGCGATGCTGGTGGCGATGCAGGCGGCCATCCTGGGCGTGTCGCTGATGCTGTGGTCGCGTAACCAGGCCAGCGTGGGCGACATCACCTTCACCTTGACGATGTTCTTCGTGCTGCAAGGCTATCTGCGCGACGTAGGCATGCACATCCGCAACCTGCAACGCTCGGTCAACGACATGGAAGAACTCGTCGCGATGGAACGCCAGCCCCTGGGCGTGGCCGACCGGCCGGGCGCGGGCGCCATCCAGGTCAAAGCGGGCGAGATCCGTTTCGAGAACGTGACGTTCCGCTATGGCGCGCACAACACGCCGCTGTATGACAAGTTCTCGGCGCGCATCGCGCCCGGAGAACGCGTCGGGCTGGTCGGTCATTCGGGTTCGGGCAAGACCACGTTCATCAAGCTGATCCAGCGGCTGTATGACGTGAACGATGGCCGCATCACGATTGACGGGCAGGATATCGCGCAGGTCAAACAGGCGTCGCTGCGCAGCCAGATCGCGATCGTGCAGCAGGACCCCGTGCTGTTTCACCGCACCTTGGCCGAAAACATCGCCTACGCCCGGCCCGGCGCCACGCAGGCCGAGATCGAACAGGCGGCCCGCCTGGCCAGCGCGCATGACTTCATCGTGTCGCTGCCCAAGGGCTACGACACGCTGGTGGGCGAGCGCGGCGTGAAGCTGTCGGGCGGCGAACGCCAGCGCGTGGCCATCGCGCGCGCCTTCCTGGCGGATTCGCCCATCCTGATCCTGGACGAAGCCACGTCCAGCCTGGACAGCGAAAGCGAAGTGCTGATCCAGCAGGCCATGGACCGCCTGATGGTGGGCCGCACCACGCTGGTGGTGGCGCACCGACTGTCGACCGTGCGCGCGCTGGATCGCCTGCTGGTCATGGACCATGGCCGCGTCATCGAAGAAGGCAGCCACGACCAGCTGATCCGCTTGAAGGGCGGGCTGTACCGGCGCTTGTTCGAACGCCAGGCCCTGGAACTGACCAAGGGCATGACGGCGGCCGAGATGCTGCAAGACGGTGCGACGCCCCCGCCCGCCAAGGAGCAGGACATGGACGAAGACGCCTACGCCGTCTAGGGCATGGCCGCGGCGGCGCGGTCCACCGCCGCCGCGCGCCGCTCGAAACGCGCTTGCGACTGCGCCAGGTAACGGTCCACCACGGCGCGCTCGGACGTGGCGGGCGTGCCCCCGGGAAACGGCGGCTTGGGGTCGTATTCGATCTGCAACTGGATCAGCTTGGCGACGTCGTCGCCGCACAAGGCCGCCACGACCTTCAAGCCCATGTCGATGCCCGAGGTCACCCCGCCAGCCGTGTAGATATTGCCGTCCACGCAGAGACGTTCTTCGCTGGGGATCGCGCCAAACCGCGACAACAATTCACGCGCGCGCCAGTGGCTGGACGCGCGCTTGCCCCGCAGCAGGCCCGCCGCGCCGAGCAGCAGCGAGCCCGTGCAGATACCGAACAGATAGCGGGCGGCCAGCCCCTGCTGGCGCGTGAACGCCACCCACTGCGGGTCGACGATGGCATCGTCCGTGCCCGGTCCGCCAGGCACGACCAGCAGGTCGCATTGCCGGGCGGACGCCAGCGTCTGCGTGGGCACGAATTGCAGACCGCGATCGCAACGCACCGGATCGCGCGTTTTTGCGACAAAATCCACGGTGAAACCCGGCGCGTTCGCCAAGACCTCGTAGGGGCCGGTCATATCCAGCTGGGTCAGCCCTTCGAACAAGAGAAAATTCACATGCATGACGATGCTCCCTCAGAAACGCCAGCGTCCAGCATAGGCGGACGCGCCCGCGCCGGTGCGCCAGAATGGGATGAAATTGCGCCACTTCGGGTGCTCTTCGTGCTGTACGACGGCTTTCAGCCGCTGGACTTGGCCGGCCCCTGGCAGGCCTTCAGCTCTGCTAACGAAGAGGCCGGCAAGCCGCTGTACCAACTGCGCACCATCGCGGCGGCGCCGGTGGTGGCGACCTGGGAACAGGGGCTGCGGATGCAGGTGGATGGCACCTTCGAACACGACGGCGACTCCCCCATCGATATGCTGTTCGTGCCGGGCGGCCCGGGCGTGGACCGGGCCAGCGCTCATGCCGAGACGATGGCGTGGCTGCGCCGCCGCGACGTGGTCACGCCGCGCACGTGCAGCGTGTGCACGGGCGCCTTCGTGCTGGCCGCCGCCGGCCTGCTCGATGGACGCGCCGTCACCACGCACTGGCGGTCCGCTGATCGGCTTCGGCAGAAGTACCCTGCCCTGCGCGTGCAGGACGACCGCATCTTCATCGAAAGCGGCAAATACTGGACGTCGGCGGGCGTGACGGCGGGCATCGACCTGGCGCTGGCGTTGATCGAACGCGACTTTGGCGCGGCTCTGTCGCAGCAGGTGGCGCGCCGACTTGTCGTCTTCATGCGGCGCGATGGCGACCAGCGCCAATACAGCCAGACCCTGCGACTGCAAGACCGCGTGGCCGCGCCGTTTCGGGACCTGGTCGAAAAGATCGAAGCGCGGCTGTCGGCGCGCTGGACGGTGGACGACATGGCCGATGCCTGCCATATGTCGCGCCGCACCTTCCAGCGTAAATTCGCCGCGCACTTCGGCGTGGCGCCCACCGAGGTGCTGAGGCGGCTGCGCCAGGAACGCGCCGACGCGTTGCAGGCCTCGGGCAAGATATCGAAAAAAGCGGTCCGGCAGCACGTTGGACCCAAGCACAACAGGCCCAACCCATGACCCGATTCGATGACCACCGCCCGACGTGGCGCCGCGCCGCCGCCCTCGCGCTGCTGGCCCTGCCCTTGCTGGCCGGTTGCGACGATAAGCCCGACCCGGCCAAGCCCACGCTGGAACAGCGGCTGTTGCAGGATCTGACGCCAAACCGGGAATTCAAGGGAGATCTCAACGGCCAGCCCGTCCACCTGGTGGTGCATGACTGCAAGGTCTACCTGAACGAGGCCGATCCCGAATCCACGTCCGGCGCGCGCCGCTGGACCAAGGTGCTGGAGCCCGAGTTCTATCCCTCGTTCATGGATTGCCAGCGGCAGTCGTTGAGCCGCCAGGGCAAGACGGTCGAAGCCATCATCGGCGAAATGGCGATGGGCGCGGGCGGATGCTGCGCCACCGGGGGCCGCTTCCGCTCGACGAACGGACGCGACTGGAAGGAGCAATAGGCGGCCGGCGCGAGGACCGCCTATTGCCTCAGGCCGAGGCACGCCTCGGCCCGCCCATTCCACCGACACCAGATGCGCGACTGCCCGCGAGCCACACCGACATCCGCCAAGAAGACACGCCTAAGCCCGCCTTCCTCACCGGCCTCCGCCAAGTCAGGCCCAAGCCCGCCCGCCGCACCGGCATCCGCCAAGACACGCCCAAGCCCGCCAGCCTCACCCACATCCGCCAAGCCGCCCGTCAGCCCGCCAAGCCTACCGACATCCCGCCGCAGACATACAGCAACTGGCCGGTGATGAAGCCCGCCTGCCTGTCCAGGAACATGGCCACGCTGTGCGCGACCTCCTCCGGCTGCCCGACGCGGCGCACCGGAATGGATGCTTCCAAGGCCAGCGTCTTGGGCTGGCCGGGCGGGTTGGACTGGTTGAACAGCTCGGTGGCGATCGGGCCCGGCGCCACGGTGTTGACGGTGATGCCGTCCGCCGCCAGCTCCAGCGCCCACGTGCGGGTCATGCCGGCCAGGCCGGCCTTGGATGCGCCGTAGACCGTGCGCCCGCCCTTGCCCAGCGCCGCGCGGCTGCCGATATTGACCACGCGTCCATACCCGGCCTGCCGCATGCCGGGCAACAGCGCCTGGAGCAGCAGCACGGGCGCGGTCAGGTTCAACGCCAGCGTGCGTTGCAGTTCGGCCTCGGTCACGTCCTCGATATTGGCCACCTGGATCATCCCGGCGTTGTTCACCAGATGCAGGACACGGCGCTCGGCCGCCAATTCGCGCGCGGCCTCCCGCGTGGCGGCGGCGTCGCCCAGGTCGACCGAGCGGAAGGTTTCGCCGGGCAGCACCGCGTCGGGCGGCCGTCGACTGAAGTTGACGACCTCATAGCCGTCGTTGAGCAGACGGGCCACGATGGCGCGGCCGATGCCCCGGCTTCCGCCGGTGACAAGTGCGATGGGCGTGTTCATTGCGCAGTGATTCCTTGGTCTTTGATGAGCCCGCCCCACTTCTTGCGCTCGGCGCGTTCGAAGGCGGCCAGGTCGGGACCGAAGAGCGTACCGGGCTTGGCGCCCATGGTGGCGAAATTGGTCGCCAGCGCCTGGCTTTGCAAGCCGCTGCGCGCCGCCTCGATCAGTTGCTTGACCACGGGCGCCGGCGTGTCGCGTGGCGCATACAGGGCGAACCAGGCCGTCACGTCAAAGCCGGGCAAGCCGGATTCGGCGACGGTCGGCAGGTTGGGCACGGACGCATCGCGCGCCGCCGAGGTGACCGCCACGCCGCGCACCAGATTGCCGTCCTTGATCTGCGCCAGCGCGCCCGGCAGGTTGTCGAACAGCAGATCCACCTGCCCGCCCGCCACGGCCGGCAGCGACGCGGACGTGCCCTTGAACGGCACGTGCAGCATCGTCACGCCCGCCATCGCCTCGAAATACGCGCCGGTCAGGTGCACCGACGAGCCGATGCCGGGCGAGGCATAAGTCAGCTTCTTGTCCGGCGACTGCTTGGCCGCGCGGATGACGTCCGCCACCGTCTTGTAGGGCGACTTGGCGCTGACGGCGATGACGTTCGGCGTGGTGGACACCAGCGCGATCGGCACCAGGTCGCGTTCGGGGTCGAACGTCATGTTGCTGTACAGGAACTGGTTGATGGTCTGCGTGCCGATGGTGCCCAGACCCAGCGTGTACCCGTCCGCCTTGGCGCGCGCCACGTAGGCCATGCCGATGTTGCCGCCCGCGCCCGGCTTGTTTTCCACCAGCACGGTTTGCTTTAGCCCGGATTGCAGCGCATTGGCGATGGCGCGGCCGAAGATGTCGGCGCCGCCACCGGGCGGGTACGGCACCACCACGGTGACGGGGTGATCGGGATATCCCGCCGCATGGGCGGCGGGTAGCGCCAACAGGGCCAGGGCGGCCAGGGCAAGCCTGCGCCGCCCGGCGCGCGGGTGTACGGACTGGGTCATGAACGTGTCTCCTGTCGAATCCGCTGCGTGCGGATTTCTTTTGAAATGGACGTCTGCTCAAAGTACGTAAATACGTACTATAGTTATAAAAACATAGAAATCGGATAGGAGACAAGCAATGAAACGCTGGACGCAACGCCCCGAAGGATCCACCTGGGGCGACTTCGGCCCGGACGACGAGCTGGGCCGGCTGAACCTGCTGACCGAGGAAAAGGTCTTGCAGGCGGTGCGCGAGGTGCGCGCGGGCAAGGTGTTCTGCCTGTCGCTGCCGCTGGACCTGCCCGGCGGCAATGTCCTGAATCCGCGCCGTCACGCGCCCACGCTCAAACCCACGTTTCGGGAAGGCACGCCCTATCTGAACTTTGCGATGTCGCAAGTGCAGCCCGAAGCGGTGGACGTGCTGTCGGACGACCAGGTCACCTTGTCGATGCAATATTCCACGCAGTGGGACGGCCTGTGCCACGTGGGCGCCCTCTTCGACATCCAGGGCGACGGGCAGGCGCGCCGCGTCTACTACAACGGCTATGCCGCGGGCGTGGACGTATTTGGCGGCGCGGACCCGGACACCTCGGACGCGGCCTGCTGCCCGCCCGGTGGCTCGTTTGCGCGCAAACTCAGCGTCAGCCGTTATGCCGAAAAAGGCATGCAGGGACGCGGCGTGCTGGTAGATCTGGCGCGCGCGTTCGGGCCGGGCCGCACGCTGGTCGGGCACGAACAATTGCAAGCGGCCATGCGCGAGCAGAACGCGGTGGTCGAGACGGGCGACATGCTGGTGCTGCGTACCGGTTTCGCCGAACGCGTGGTCGCGATGAATGGCCAGCCCGATCCGCACGAACTGGAACAGACCGGCGCGGTGCTCGACGGCGCCGACAGCGCCCTGCTCGACTGGATCAGCCAGAGCGGCGTCGCCGCCATCTGCGCCGACAACTACGCGGTGGAATCCTATCCGGCCCGCACGTCCGGCCCCGGCCATTCGATCCTGCCGCTGCATCACCACTGCCTGTTCAAGCTGGGCGTGCCGCTGGCCGAACTCTGGTATTTGAAGGATCTGGCCGATTGGCTGCACGCCAACGGCCGCAACCGCTTCCTGCTGACCGCGCCGCCGCTGCGCATGCCCGGCGCGGTCGGTTCGCCCGTGACGCCGATTGCGACGGTGTAAGCCATGAGCCTGCCTGCCTCGACCTTCGCCGCGCATCTGGACGCGCTGGCGGACCGCCGCCCCGACGCCACGCTGCTGATCGACCAGGATCAGCCCATCAGCGCGCGGCGCCTGCGCGACCAGAGCCGCGCGCTGGCGGCCGGACTGGCGCAAATCGGCGTGCGCCCCGGCCATCGCGTGGCGGTATGGCTGCCCAATTGCGCCGCCTGGGTGGAATCGTTTCTGGCCTGCGCGCATCTGGGCGCGCTGGTGCTGGCCGTCAACACGCGCTTTCGGGCGCTGGAAGTGGCCGACATCCTGGGGCGCGGCAAGGCCGATTGGTTGATCTACTGGCCGGGTTTCAAGGGCATCGACTTCGCAGGCATCCTGGCCGCCGTCCCCGCCGAGGCGCAGACGCGGCTGCAAGGCGTGATCGCGATTGCGGAACCGGATGCAGATGCAGATGCAGATGCGGATGCGGATGCGGCCGGGAACGGCATGCCGGCGCATCGCTATGCCGACCTGCTGGCCACGCAGTCCGCGCCTCCCCCGGCTGAGCGCAATGCCGGGGTTCTGTGCTTCACCACTTCCGGCACCACCTCCAAACCCAAGTTCGTCTTGCATGACCAGCAGACCCTGCTGCGGCACGGCGCCACCGTCGCGCAGGCTTTCGGCTATGACGAGGACAGTTGCGTGTTGGCCAGCGCGCCGTTCTGCGGGGCGTTCGGCTTTGCAACGCTGGTGGGCGGCCTGGCGCGCGGCGTGCCGGTCGTCTGCGCCCCCGTGTTCAACGCCGCCGAATCGGCCCAGGCCATCGCGCGCCATGCGGTCACGCACACCTATGCCAATAACGAAGCGCTGGTGGGCATGATGCAGGCGGCCCCGGCCAGCGCCTTCCGCTCGGCGCGGCTGTTCGGCTTCGCCAGCTTCACGCCAGCGCTGGACAACATGCTGGATCTTGCCCGGCAGACAGGCGTGCCCTTGACGGGCCTGTACGGCTCCAGCGAATTGATCGCGCTGGTGGCGGGCCAGCCGCGCGAGGACGCCGACGGCGACGTGTCCGCCCGGCATCAACCCGGCGGCACGCTGATCTACCCCGACGCGCGCGTGCGGACCCGCGACCCCGAGAGCGGCCGCGTGCTGCCTCACGGCGAATCGGGCGAAATCGAAATCCTGTCGCCCAGCCTCATGCAAGGCTATCTGGACAACCCCGAGGCCAGCCAGGCCGCCGTCACCGCCGACGGCTACTTCAAGACGGGCGACCTGGGCTACACCTTGACCGAGCGCCAGTTCGTCTTCCAGACCCGCATGGGCGATTCGTTGCGGCTGTCGGGCTTTCTGGTGAACCCGGTTGAAATCGAGCAGATGGTCGAGACCCTGCATGGCGTGCGCGCCTGCCAGGTGGTGGGCGCCACGCGCGACGGCAAGATCGTGCCCTACGCCTTCGTGCTGCTGCGCGACGGCGCCACGGCCGATCCGGCCGGTTGGCTGGCTGCGTGCAAGGCGCAGATGGCTAGCTTCAAGGCGCCGGTGCGCTTCACGGTGCTGGATGCGTTTCCATCGGTGGAAAGCGCCAATTCGGTCAAGATCCAGAAACACCGGCTGCGCGACATGGCAAACGCTATGCTCTCGGATCCTTCCTCACCCCCGCCGCCCTGATCCATGCCCGCCCGCAAGCTTTTTTCGCGCAGCCCCCAGCCGCTTTACCTGCAAGCGGCGGCGCTGTTTCGCAGCAATATCCAGAATCGCACCTGGCGGCCGGGGCAGCAGATCCCGCCGCTGGAGTCCTTGATGGAAACCTATGGCATCTCGCGGGCGACCATCCGGCAGGCATTCGGCCTGCTGGAACAAGACGGGCTGATCCGGCGTTCGCGCGGGTCGGGCACCTTCGTGAATGCGGAATTGCCCGAAACGCCCACGCTGCTGATCCCCAAGACCTGGGCCGAAACCGTGGAACTGAGCAACCAGCTGGGCACCGTGTCGCTGGTGGAATCCAGCGCCGATTCCCCCTTGCCCGACACGCTCGGCATGCCTTGCTCGGCGGACCGTAGCGGCCTGTTCCAGTATCTGCGGCGCGTACACACCACCGAGGCCGGCCCCTTCTGCTACAGCGAAGTGTTTCTGGATAGCGGGCTGTTTCGCAAACATCGCACCCGCATCCAGAAAAGCACGGTGGCCCCCGTGCTGGATCAGTTCTACGGCACGCGCATCACCGAGGCGCGCCAGGTCCTGAATGTAATCGAGGCGGGCCAGGAGTCGGCCGAATCCTTGCAGATTCCCGTGTCTTCCCCCGTGGCGGAACTGCGCCGCTACGCCTGCATCGATCACCGCGTGGTGTATTTCGCGCGGCTGGAATTTCCGTTTCGCAAAGTGCGGATGGAATTCGACCTGCTGGCGCAGCGCTGAACGTCCAAGCCTGCGCCCCACCGTCCAAGGAGCCTCAACCACCGTCCACGCCAACGACGCCGCCAGCACCAATACCAGAGCGCCAGCCAGGCGCCAGCACGCCTCAAAACGATCCGGCATCAGAGGAGACAACCATGGCCTACGCCAACACGCCCCGGATTTGCATGCAGTACCGCAGCACGATTACCCGTTTGTTCGCCGCCTCCGCACTGGCGGCCGCAGCCTCCACGCCGGCCTGGGCGCAACCGGCCGCCGTCTCTGACGACATCGTCAGGCTCGGCTTGATCCTGGACATGAGCGGCGTCTATGCCGACGTGACCGGCAAAGGCAGCGCCACGGCCGCCGAGATGGCCATCGCCGATTTTGGCGGCACGGTGCTGGGCAAGAAGATCGACCTGCTGGTGGTGGATCACCAGAACAAGGCCGACATCGCCGCCGCCAAGGCGCGCGAGTGGTACGACACGCAGAAGGTGGACGCCATCATGGACGTGGCCGGCTCGGCCCCCGCGCTGGCCGTGCTGGAAGTGGCGCGCCAAAAGAAGAAGATCGTCGTGTTCAGCGGCCCCGGCACCGAACGCATCACCAATGATCTTTGTTCTCCCTACTCGGTTCACTACACCTATGACACCTGGTCGCTGGCCAACACCACGGCGCGCGCCACCGTCGAAAAGGGCGGCAAGAGCTGGTACTTCCTGACCGCCGACTACGCCTTCGGGCACACGCTGCAAGCGTCCGCCACCGAGGTGGTCAAGGCCAACGGCGGCACGGTGCTGGGCGCGGCGCGCCATCCCCTGGGCTCCAGCGACTTCGCGTCCTACCTGTTGCAGGCGCAGGCCAGCAAGGCGCAAGTGGTCGGCCTGGCGAACGCGGGCGGCGACACGGTCAACGCGATCAAGGCCGCCAGCGAATTCGGCCTGATCAAAGGCGGCCAGAAAATGGCCGGGCTGCTGCTGTACATCAACGACATCCACGCCATCGGCCTGGAGGCGGCTGCCGGGCTGACGCTGACCGAAGCGTTCTACTGGGACATGAACGACCAGACGCGCGCGTGGTCACAGCGCTATTACGACAAGCTCAAGAAAATGCCCAACATGAGCCAGGCGGGCACCTATTCGTCGGTCATGCACTACCTGAAGGCGGTGCAAGCGGCCGGCACCGATGCGCCGGAAGCCGTGATGAAGCAGATGAAGTCCATGCCCATCAACGACTTCTTCGCCACCAATGGCCGCATCCGCGAGGACGGCCGCATGGTGCACGACATGTACCTGTTCGAGGTCAAGCAGCCGTCCGAATCCAAGCGGCCGTGGGACTATTACAAGCTGGTCGCTACACTGCCGGGTGATCAGGCGTTCATGCCCCTGTCCAAATCCACCTGCCCGCTAGTCAAGAAGTAAGGAGCTCCACATGCCCGCGCCCGGCCCCATCGCCGCGACCATCGCCGCCGTCATCCGCGATGGCCACGTGTTGTTGGTGCGCCGGGCAAATCCGCCCGATGAAGGCCGCTGGGCCTTCCCGGGCGGCAAGATCAATGCAGGCGAAACCCTCGCCGCAGCGACCGCGCGCGAACTGCTCGAAGAAACCGGCGTGGTCGCCCAACCCCTGCACGTGTTCGACGCTGTCGACGTCTTCGACCGCGACGAGGCCGGCGTGCTGCGCCGCCATTTCATCCTGATCGCCATGCTGTGCCGCTGGCGGTCCGGCGAGCCGGTGGCCGGCGACGATGCGCGCGACGCGCGCTGGGTGCCCCTGTCGGACCTGGACGGGCACGAACTGGCGACGAGCTTCGGCGTGGCCAGGCTGGCGCACAAGGCGGCCGCGCTGATGGCGGCGTCCTGAACAGGCCCCAATAGCTTCACGCAACGAAATTGCGTCGCGTCACATCGCGGCCGGCATGATCGGGTAAGGTGTAGCCCCTGCACCCCTTATCTCTTCATTCCTGGAGTCGTGAATGACCGGATTGTTTATCGTGGTGGCGGCGCTGGCGTTCCTGATGCTGGCGGCGTATCGAGGCTATAGCGTCATCCTGTGCGCGCCCATTGCGGCCATGGGCGCGGTGCTGTTGACCGACCCATCGGCGCTGGCCCCTGTGTTCTCCGGCATCTTCATGGAGCGCATGGCCGGCTTCGCCAAGCTGTACTTCCCCGTCTTCCTGCTGGGCGCAGTGTTCGGCAAACTGATCGAGCTATCGGGCTTTTCGCGCGCCATCGTCCAGGCGGTGCTGCGCATGATCGGCGCCGAACGCGCCATCGTGGCCATCGTGCTGGTCTGCTCGGTACTGACCTACGGCGGCGTATCGCTGTTTGTCGTGGTGTTCGCCGTGTATCCGTTCGCCGCAGAAATGTTCCGTCAGGGCGGCATCCCGAAGCGGCTGATGCCGGGCGCGATCGCGCTGGGCGCATTCACCTTCACGATGACCGCGCTGCCGGGTACGCCGCAGATTCAGAACATCATTCCCACCACCTTCTTTGAAACCACCACCTGGGCCGCGCCCTGGCTGGGCTTGATCGGCGCGGCGTTCACGCTGACCGTGGGCGTCACGTACCTGGAATGGCGGCGCAAGCGCGCGGCCGCTGCCGGCGAAACCTATGGCACGGAACTGCGCAACGAACCGACCACCCCGGCAAGCGAACGCGATCATCATCCGCTGATCGCCCTGCTGCCGCTGGTGGTCGTGGGCGTGGTCAACTTCCTCTTGACGCGCTGGATTCCGGGCTGGTATCCGGACGGGTCCGAAGTGACGCTGCCCGGCCTGGCCCAACCCATGCCCGTGAACGCCGCCGACCAGGTCGCGTTGTGGGCGGTGATGGGCGCGCTGATCGCCGGCATCGTGACCATCCTGCTGTTCTCGTTCTCGGCCATCAAGGCGCATTTCGCCGAGGGCAGCAAGAGCGCCGTATCCGGCGCGCTGCTGGCGTCCATGAACACGGCGGCCGAATACGGCTTTGGCGGCGTCATCGCCGCGCTGCCGGGCTTTTTGCTGGTGGCCGATGCGCTCAAGGCCATTCCCGATCCGCTGGTGGGTGAAGCCGTCGCGGTGACCTCGCTGGCCGGCATCACCGGGTCGGCATCAGGCGGCATGAGCATTGCGCTGGCCGCGATGGCGCAGACCTTCATCGACGGCGCGGTGGCGGCGGGCATCCCGATGGAGGTGCTGCATCGCGTCGCCGCCATGGCCAGCGGCGGCATGGACACCCTGCCCCACAATGGCGCGGTCATCACGCTGCTGGCGGTGACCGGCCTGACGCATCGTCAATCCTATGGCGACATCTTCGCCATCACGTTGATTTCGACGATGTCGGTGTTCGTGGTGATCGCGGTGTACTACCTGACCGGCATCGTCTGATCGAACGCGGTGGCGAACACCTGGGCCAGCCACTGCGTGAACACGCGCACCCGCGCCGACACCTGCCGGTTCTGCGGATACAGCACCGATACCGGCATGGGCGCGGGCGGCATGGCGGGCAACACAATACGCAGATGACCGGCCGCCAGTTCGCGTTCGACGCGATAACGCGGCACCTGCGCCAACCCCAGGCCGGCCAGCGCGGCGCTGGTGTAGAGCTCCGCGCCCGACACGCTGACCACCGAGGCCGGCCGCGCCGTGACGTTGCGCCCGTCCACCATGAAGTCCAGCGGCAAGGCGCGGCCCGTCGCGCTGGAGATATAGTCCACGGCGCGATGGGCAGCCAGATCGTCCAGGCTGGCAGGCACGCCGAAGCGCGCCAGATACGCGGGGCTGGCCACCGTGACCTGCGGCATCAGCGCTATCTGCCGCCCCGCCAAGGATGAATCCTGCAAGGCGCCCGAGCGCAGCACGCAGTCCACGCCCTCGCGCACCAGATCGACCAGCCGGTCGTCTTCACCCAGGTGCAGGACGATGTCGGGATAACGTTCCAGAAAACCGGGCAAGCCGGGCATCACGAAGTACTTGGCCAAGGTGCCTTGCGCGTTGACGCGCAACAAGCCTTTGGGCGCGGTGTTCAGGAACGCGCCGTCGGCTTCTTCCAGATCCGCCAGCAAGCGCACGCAGCGCTGGTAGTAGGTCTCGCCGTCATGGGTCAGCCGGACCTGCCGCGTGGTGCGTTCCAGCAGCCGCGCGCCCAGCCGCTTTTCCATGCGCTTGACCAGGTTGGTGACGGTGGCGCGCGGAATGCGCAGGTCCTCGGCGGCCTGCGAAAAACTGCGCCGTTCAGCGATGCGAACGAACACCTGCATTTCTTGAAAGCGGTCCATGAGCGGTCTGGGATTATTAATGCAGATGAAATTATGTTAGCGAATATAGGGTAATTATTTTCTTATTGGAATAGTTCATGATTCGCCTCACCCCTTTGATCTGAACGGAGAACTGGCATGTACCCCACTCAAACCCCCGAACGCGCAACGCCCCGCGTGGCCCTGGTGACGGGCGGCTCGCGCGGGATCGGCGCAGCCATCGCGCGCCGCCTGGCCCAGGACGGCTATGCCGTCGCCATCAACTATGCGTCCAGCGCCACGCACGCCGACGCCTTGGTGCAGGAGATCCAGCAAGCCGGTGGCCGCGCACTGGCGGTGCAGGCCGACGTGGCCCGCGCCGATCAGGTTCGCGCCATGTTCGACAAGGTCCAGGCCGAGCTGGGCCAGCTGCATGCGCTGGTGAATTGCGCCGGGGTGCTCAGCGTGCAGCCGCTGGCGGAAACCTCGGACGAGGCCTACGACCAGACCTTCGATATCAACACGCGCGGCACCTTCAATACGCTGCGCGAGGCCGCCACGCGGTTGGCGGACGGCGGCTGCATCGTCAATGTGTCCAGCACGACCGTAGCCACGAACCTGCCGGGCTACGCCATCTACATCGCCAGCAAGGCGGCGGTCGAAAGCCTGACTCGCGTGTTCTCCAAGGAGCTGCGCGGCCGCCGCATCACGGTCAACGCGGTGGCCCCCGGCCCCGTCGCCACCGAGCTGTTCCTGAAGGGCAAGAGCCCCGAGCTGATCGAACACTTCGCCAAGATGCCACCGCTGGAACGGCTGGGCGAGCCCGAGGACATCTCGGGCATCGTGTCATTCCTGGCCGGCCCCGACAGCGGCTGGATCAATGGACAGGTGCTGCGCGCCAACGGCGGCTTGGCCTGAAGACCGCGCGCCGCCAAGCCACGCTCGCATCGCCCCCTTCTTAGAAGCGGTATTGCGCCGTGGCGACCACGGTGCGCGGCTCGCCTGCCTGGATCTGGCCAGCGCTGGTGGCCGAGGCGTAGTAGGTCTTGTCGGTAAGGTTGCGCACCGCCAGGCGCCAGTCCCATTTGCCGACGCGGTAGCCCAGCAGCGCGTCCCAACGCGCGTAGCCGGGCAGCGACGTCAGGTTGGTGTTGTCGGCGTAACGCTCGCCTACAAAGGTCAGGCCGGTTTCGCCGTACAGGCCTTCGGCCGGCTTGTAGGTCAGGAACACGCTGCCGTTGCGCCGCGCCACGTTGCTGACGCGGTTGCCCGCCATGCCATTGTTGTCCTCGACGATGGACGCATTCTGCAAGCCGATACCGCCGCGCAGATACCAGTTGCCCGTCAGCCGGCCAGCTGCGGTCAATTCGATGCCGCGTGAACGCTGCTTGCCGGTCAGCAACACCAGCGTCGGATCGTTGGGGTCGGTGGTGCGGCGGTTGTAGAGCTCAAGCTGATACAGCGCCAGCGTCGTGCTCAACTGCCCGTCCAGCCAATCGCTCTTGACCCCCACTTCCGTCTGGCGCGTGTGTTCCGGGTCCAGCTCGTTGGTGTTGCCGCGCGCGTTGGGCGTGATGCCGATCGTGCCGCCGCCCGTGGGCGAAAACGTCTTGCTGTACGAAGCATAGAAAGAATGGTCGCGTAGCGGCGTCCACACCAGCCCGACGCGGGGGCTGACACCGCTGCTGTCGTGCGAGGCCGAAGCGCCCAGCAAGCGGTTGGTGGAATCGATGCTGAAACGGTCCATGCGCACGCCCGCCAGCACCTGCCATTGGTCGTTCAAGCGGATCTGGTCCTGCACGTAATAACCCTGGCTCTTGACCTTGTGGCGCGCGTCGCTGCTGACCGCCATGCGGCCAGTGTGCTGCCGGGACAGGTCGGGATCGTACAGGTCCAGCGCCGGCACAGGCTGCGCGCCCGGGCCACTGGTGGCCGCGGAATACAAGGTGGGTGAGCGGTCCTGATGGGACAGCTCCACGCCAAACAACACACGATGCTCGATGCCGCCGGTGCGGAACAGGCCCTCGGTTTCCAGGTTGTTGGTGATGTTGCGCGCGCTCAGGTCCTGCTGCCAGCGCGTGCGCGTGACTTTGCGGGTCGTGGCGTTGTAGCCCGTCAGGTAGGTGTTGTCGAACTCGCTGTCCAGCTTGAAGACGCCCAGCGTATAGCGCAGCTGCCAGTCCGGCGCCAGCGTGTAGGCCAGCCGCGAACGGAACGACTGCGCACGGTCATCGATGTAGTCGCGGTCGGGGTCGCCGTAAACCGTGCTGCGGCCCACGTCGGCCGGCCGGCCGTTCACGCTGGGGATGCCGCGATCCGGCGCGCGGTCGTAGCGGCTGTATTCGTACTGCACCAGCCAGTCCAGGTCGGGCGTGATGCGCCAGTTGATGGCCGGCGCCACCAGTTGGCGCGTGCCGCCGATCTTGTGGCGAAAGCTGTTGCTCTCTTCCTGGCCCACGTTCAGGCGCACGCTGACGTTGTCGGACGGATCGGCGCTCAGGTCGCCATACACGCTGCGCAGGTCCCAACTGCCCGTCTGTGCCTCGATGCTGGATTCGCGGCCCGGCTGCGGCGCCTTGCTGACCCGGTTGACGATGCCGCCCTGGCTGCCGCGCCCGTAGAGCACGGCAGCCGGGCCTTTCAACACTTCGATGCGTTCGATGTTGTGCAAGTCGCGCACGTATTGGCTGTCGTCGCGGATGCCGTCCAGATAGAAGTCGTTGCTGGCGTCAAAGCCCCGGATGCGCACGGAATCGAAACGCGTGTCCTGGGCGCTGGACACGTTGGGCATGCCGGACAGCGCCTCGCCCAGTGTCGAGACGCCGTAGTTCTGGACGTTCTCGACCTTCACGGTGTCGATGGTCTGCGGGACATAGCGGGCCGGCGTCTGGGTGCGCGTGGCGGTGGTGACGTCGGGCACGCGGGGGTCGTCGGCGCTAGCGCCTTCAACGCTGATCGCGGGCAGCTGCGCCGTCTGGGCCATGGCCTGCGGCAAAACGGATGACAGGGCGAGCGCAATGGCCCAGGAAAGACGGTGGAGGACAAACGGCGGAGACATCGCAAAGCCTTCGATCAATTCAGGTTTATGAAAGCCGCGATGCTATCGAGAATCGATTCTATTTACAAATGAGAATTATTTTGTGTTACCGCCCAGCAACAAGATCATCCGTACGCATGACGCAAAGCGACGGCGCGATGCGCAGGCGCACTGCCCGGAAACTCTTGAATTTGCGACATTGCTCATCCATTGCGGCGATGCGCGCCCTCGCCCGTGAGGCCGAGACGCGCCGCCGCGCACCTTGACTTTTGCATTCATCACTCGGGATTTCGACCTACGGCCAACTCTGGCCAGCCGGACGAGATTTGCATGAGACGGCACCCGGAAGCTCTGGTTTAGGCTGACCCGGCAGTACTCCGACTCACCTTGATCGATTGGACGAAAGCAAATGAATCAACTCATTCATACAGACTGCCACCCCTTCACCGCCGCGGGAAACATGAAGCAGATATCCGCCTTTTATGAGGAGGGACGCCGAGTCATGTGGATGATGCTGCGCGCACAACCGCGGCCGTGCTTCAACCACGAACTCATCGACGAAATCATGACCCTGGCGCGCGCCGCCAAGGACTCGGGCCTGCCGATCGACTTCTGGGTCACCGGTTCGCTGGTGCCTCAGATCTACAACGTGGGCGGCGACCTGAATTTCTTCGCCGAAGCCATCCGCACCGGCAAGCGCGAAGCGCTGCGCGCCTATGCCCGTGCCTGCGTAGACTGCGTGCACGCGGCCTCGCGCGGCTTTGACACGGGCGCGATCTCGCTGGCCATGATCGAGGGCACGGCGCTGGGCGGCGGCTTTGAAGCCGCGCTGGCGCACCATTTCGTGCTGGCGCAGAACAATGCGCGCATGGGCTTTCCGGAGATGGCGTTCAACCTGTTCCCCGGCATGGGCGGCTATTCGCTGGTGGCGCGCCGCTCGGGCATGAAGCTGGCCGAAGACCTGATCAGCACGGGCGAGTCGCACACGGCCGAATGGTTCCACGGCAAGGGGCTGGTGGACGCCTTGTTCGAACCGGGCGAGGCCTATCGCGCCACGCGCACCTTCATCGACGTGATGCGGCCCAAGCTGAACGGCATGCGCGCCATGCTGCGCGCGCGCCAGCGCGTGCTGAACCTGTCGCGTTCTGAACTGATGGACATTACCGAAGACTGGGTCGAGGCCGCGTTCTCGATCGACCCCAAGGACCGCGCGTATATGGAACGCCTGGTGCTGGCGCAGAACCGTCGCAGCGCAGTCAGCAGCGACGCCGCGCAGGAAGCCACCATGCACTGAGCACGCCCATGAGCGGCGCGGGCGGCATCAAGCGATCAGATGCAGCCGGCGCCGTTGGGCCAGCCAGGTGACGAATTCGGCCGCCGGCATGGGCTTGGCGTACAGATAGCCTTGCTTGGCGTCCACGCCCAGCGTGTCCAGGAAGCCGGCTTCCTCGACGGTTTCCACGCCTTCGGCGATCACCTTCAATTCCAGCGTGCGCGCCACGGCCACGATGGCGCGCGCCAAGGCCTGCGACACCGGGTTCTCGTTCACGCCACGCACGAAGCTGGCGTCCAGCTTGATGGCGTCAAGCGGAATGCGCGCCAGTTGCGACAGCGACGAATAGCCCGTGCCGAAGTCGTCAAGATGCACACGCGCGCCCAGTTGGCGGAACTGCTTGATCAGGTCGATGGCAGCGCCTTCGTCTTCGATCAGGCAGCTTTCGGTAAGCTCGATGTCCACCATGCAAGGGTCCAGCCCGGCGTCGCCGATGGCGCGCATGAAATCGCTGACCACGCCCTTGTCATCAAGCTGGCGCGCCGACATGTTGACGGCAATGCGGATGTTGAGCCCATCGCGCTTCCAGGCCGCGGCCTGGCGCGCGGCTTCGCGCATCACCCACACCCCCAGCGGCGAGATCAGGCCCGATTCCTCGGCGTAGGGAATGAAGGTGCCGGGGCAGACCATGCCGCGCTCGGGCGAGCGCCAGCGCAGCAGCGCTTCGACGCTGTGCACTTCGCCGGTGCGTCCGACCAGCTTGGGCTGGTAGTACAGCATCAGGTGGTTCTCGGCCAGCGCCTTGCGCAGATTGGTGTCCAGCCACACGTAGTCGGCGTTGCGACGGTCCATGTCGGGCTGGAATACGCGATAGGTGTGGCGCCCCGCTTCCTTGGCCACGTACATGGCGATGTCGGCGCTGCGCACCACGCTGTCCAGGTCGGCGCCGTGGTCGGGATACATGGCGATGCCGATCGAACAGCTGGTGTAGACCTCGATCAGGCCCTGACGGAACGGCTCGCGCAGCCGTTCGATGATGCGTTCGGCCGTCGCTTCAAGTTCCCAGGCCTGCGCCTGTTCCTGCAAGACGATGAATTCGTCGCCGCCCAGGCGGGCCAGCGTCTGCCCCGGCGACAGGCAGGTCGAGATGGCCACCGACACCGCCTTGAGCAGGCGGTCGCCGAAGCCATGGCCGTAGTGGTCGTTGATGCGCTTGAAGTTGTCCAGGTCCAGGAACAACACGCCGCCGCGCCCTTCCTGCCCCCCTTCCAACGCCGCCTTCAAGCGCGCCGTGATCGCGTGGCGGTTGGGCAGGTTGGTCAGCATGTCGGTGTTGGCCAGCACGCGCAGGCGCTCCTGCGCCTGGCGTTCTTCGGTGATGTCGGTGCCCGAACAGATCAGGTAGACCCGCTTTTCGCCGCTGCCGCTGGTGACGAACTTGTTGCGGAACAGGAACAGCCGCCGGCCCTTGACCGTGTTGATCGTGCGCTCGACTTCATACGACTGCCCGCGCTTGTAGAACTCGGCGATATTGCGGCGCGAGGCGATGGCTTCTTCGCGCGTCATGAACATTTCGAACACGCTGCGTCCGACGATGTCCTGCTCGCGCTTGCCGGTGTATTCCTCGCTGAGCTTGTTGAAGCGTTGCACGCGGCCGTTCTGGTCCACGATGACAATCACGGAATTGGCTTCGGACACCACAGTTTCGGCGAACGACAGGCCTTCGACCAGATCCTTGGCGACCGATTCGGTATCGGAGTGGGCAGACGCCGTGCCGGCCCATTCGTTCGGATTGATCTTGCGGCCCACCAGATGCAGGCGCAGCAGATCGCCGTGCAGCGAAATGTCGATACGCACGCTGGAGGTGATCCCCGTCAGCGCGCGAATGATGTCGGCCTGAGCAGGCTTGAGCGCCACCGCGACATTCGTCGCCCCCTTGATGGCGGCCAATTCAATGGCATCGCTATCGGCCGACAGCCGCCAATAAGGGCTGTGCGTACCGAAGTGCGTGTACAGGATCGACTTTTCGTCTTGATTCTCTGACATCGTGGTATCCCCCCACTGTCCTAGGCTGGACCGCAGAGAACATTACGGCCTAGTCCGAACAGGGTCAATACCCGTGTGCGGCGCACAATCGCTGTATTGCGGATTATTGCATCGGCTTTTCGCATGCTCTGTCGCAAGGGGAACGAGACAAGCCGCATTCACGCCGGGATTGGTAGCAATGCGAACGCGTTGTTGCGTGGCGCCTATGGCGGCGCACAATAAATTTCGCCGAAGATTCGCGAGAATCTTCGGCGTGCGATCAATCCGGCAAGGCGTAGATCATCCAGGCGGGATCAATCCCCCTTGACGCCCGCCTCGTCGATCACCTTGGTCCAACGGGCCAGCTCGGCCGAGACGCGAGCGCTGGCCTCGGCCGGCGTGGTCCAGGTGGCGATGGCGCCCTGGTTCAGCAGCGAGGCCTGCACCTGCGGCTTGGCCAGGATCTTCTTGAGCTCGCCATTGAGGCGATCGATCACCGGGGCCGGCGTACCGGCCGGCGCCACGATGCCGAACATGGAGCTGACTTCAAAGTCCTTCAGCCCCGCCTCGGCGGCAGTGGGCACGTCGGGCAATGCGTCCACGCGCTTGGGCGAGGTCACCGCCAGCGCGCGCAGCTTGCCCGCCTTGATGTTGGCCTGCGCGGCCGGCACGGTTTCGATCATGCTCAACACCTGGCCGCCCATCAGGTCGGTCATGGCCGGGCCGCTGCCCTTGTACGGTACGTGCAGGATATCGACGCCCGCCGTGCGCTTGAACATTTCGCCAGCCAGATGCTGCGGCGAGCCATTGCCGGCCGACGCCATCGTCATGTAGCCCGGTTTGGACTTGGCCAGCGCAATGAGTTCGGACAGCGTCTTGGCCTGCACCGACGGGTTCACGACGAACACCAGCGGCACGGTGCCCACGATGGAGACCGGCGCAAAGCTTTTTTCGACGTCGTACGTCACGCGGCCGCGATACAGCGCGGCGTTGATGGAATGGCTGGTCAGCGCGCCCATCAGCAGGGTGTAGCCGTCGGGCTGCGCCTTGGCGACCTGGTCCGCGCCGATGTTGCCCGCCGCGCCCGCGCGGTTTTCCACGACCACCGTTTGGCCCAGCGCGCCCGTGAGCTCCTGCGCCAGCACGCGGCCGATCACGTCGGTGGCGCCTCCGGGGGGATACGGCACGATCAGGCGGATGGGCTTGTCCGGGTAGGCATCGGCGGACAGGGCCGGGGCGGACACGCCGGCGCACAGGGCCAGCAGGGAAAACAGGACGGCACGGCGCGGCCGCAGACGCAGGTCTGACATGTAGGTCTCTCCAGCCGGGATGAGTATAGGAATGGACGGACGCCCGGCTCGTCAACCGCGCCAGTGTAGGAGCCGGAAGTTGATAGAAGAATCAGAATTTTTCTATCGACTGATCTGCTACTACGATCAATCTGCACCCGATCAGAAACCGCTTGCGGCGACTTTCAAAGGCTGGATATGATCTTGGCCCAGGATTATCAATAATATTATCGGGACTGAAAATGACGGACGAGACCAAGGGCGACAAGCCCGCAATGGGCCCTTTTGACAGCGACAGCGCCACCGCGCAAGGCGTGGCGCGCGGGCTGACGAACTACGGCGACAAGGGCTTCTCGTTGTTCCTGCGCAAGGCGTTCATCAAGGGCGCGGGCCTGTCCGATGACGCACTGGCGCGTCCCATCATCGGCATCGTCAACACCGGCAGCAGCTACAACCCCTGCCATGGCAACGCGCCCCAGCTGATCGAAGCCGTCAAGCGCGGCGTCATGCTGGCCGGCGGCCTGCCGATGGATTTCCCGACCATCTCGGTGCACGAAAGCTTCTCGCAGCCCACCAGCATGTACCTGCGCAACCTGATGTCCATGGACACCGAGGAAATGATCCGCGCGCAGCCCATGGACGCCGTGGTGCTGATCGGCGGCTGCGACAAGACCGTGCCCGCGCAATTGATGGGCGCGGCCTCGGCCGGCGTGCCCGCCATCCAGCTCGTAACGGGCTCGATGCTGACCGGCTCGCATCGCGGCGAGCGCGTGGGCGCCTGCACCGACTGCCGCCGCTACTGGGGCCGCTACCGCGCCGACGAGATCGACGCGCCGGAAATCGCCGACGTGAACAACCAGCTGGTCGCCAGCGTGGGCACCTGTTCCGTGATGGGCACGGCCAGCACGATGGCCTGCATTACCGAAGCGCTGGGCATGATGGTCGCAGGCGGCGCATCGGCCCCGGCCGTCACCGCCGACCGCGTGCGTGTGGCCGAGCGCACGGGCGCGACCGCCGTGGCGATGGCCGCC
The DNA here is from genome assembly GCF_001571245.1 of Achromobacter piechaudii NBRC 102461. Taxonomy (GTDB): domain Bacteria; phylum Pseudomonadota; class Gammaproteobacteria; order Burkholderiales; family Burkholderiaceae_B; genus Achromobacter; species Achromobacter piechaudii. The sequence continues at coordinate 86,629 of NZ_BCTK01000015.1, forward strand.
TCCCGCCTGACGCCCGACCAGATCATCAACGGCAAGTCCATCGAAAACGCCTTGCGCGTGCTGCTGTCGATCGGCGGATCCACCAACGGCATCGTCCACCTGACCGCCATCGCCGGCCGCCTGGGCATCGATATCGACCTGGCCGGCCTGGACCGCATCAGCCGCGAAACGCCGGTGCTGGTCGACCTGAAGCCGTCGGGCCAGCACTATATGGAAGACTTCCACGACGCGGGCGGCATGCTGGCGCTGTTGCGTGAACTGCGCCCTTACCTGCATCTGGACGTGATGACCGTGTCTGGCCGCACGCTGGGCCAGGAACTGGACGACGCGCCTGCCCCGTTCAAGCAGGATGTGATCCGCACCGCCGCCTCGCCCATCTATCCGGTGGGCGGCCTGGCGGTGCTGCGCGGCAACCTGGCGCCGGGCGGCGCCATCATCAAGCAGTCGGCCGCCAACCCCAAGCTGATGGAACACGAAGGCCGCGCCGTCGTGTTCGAGGACGCCGAGGACATGGCGCGCCGCATCGACGACGACGCTCTGGACGTCACCGCCGACGACATTCTGGTGCTCAAGCGCATCGGGCCCACCGGCGCGCCGGGCATGCCCGAAGCCGGCTACATGCCCATTCCCAAGAAGCTGGCGCGCGCCGGCGTGAAAGACATGGTCCGCATTTCGGACGGCCGCATGAGCGGCACGGCGGCCGGCACCATCGTGCTGCACGTCACGCCCGAGTCCGCGATTGGCGGTCCGCTGGCTTACGTGCAAAATGGCGACCGCATCCGGCTATCGGTGGCCAACCGCGAAATCGCGTTGCTGGTCGACGATGCCGAACTGGCGCGCCGCATGGCCGCCAACCCGATCACCCGCCCCACGGCCAAGCGCGGCTACCGCAAGCTGTTCCTGCAAACCGTCACGCAGGCCGACCAGGGCGTGGATTTCGACTTCCTGCGCGCCGGCGTCACGCACGACACGGTGCCCAAGAAGTGAGCCCCCGCCGCCGCGCCCTTTGACCTGAGCTCTGCCAACATGAACGCCATCACGCCCGACGCCCTGCAAGCCGAGGCCCCCGACGCCACGCAATCCGCGGTAGCCGCGCTGGAAGAAGACATCGTCTTCGGCCGGCTGCATCCGCGCGAACGCCTGACCGAAGATGAGCTGATGGCGCGCTTTTCCATGAAGCGCCATGCCGTGCGGCAGGTGCTGGCCGAGCTGGAACTGCTGGGCGTGGTGGAAAAAAAGCGCAACGTGGGCGCGGTCGTGCGGGCGTTTTCCGCGCGCGAAGTGATGGAGCTGTACGCACTACGCGAGGTGCTGGAAGTGCACGCCGCCAGCCAGATACCGCTGCCCGTTCCCGAAGCACGGCTGGCGGCGCTGGTGATGGTGCAGCGCGAGCACGACGCGGCAGTCGCCGATGGCGACGCGCGCCGCGTATTGCGCAGCAATCAACGTTTCCACCGCGAGTTCTTCGGCCTGCTGGACAACGCCGTGCTGGGCCAGGCCATCGAGGAATACGCCCGCCGCACCCACCCGATCCGCTTCGGCACGCTGGTTGCGGCCGGCCCGCGCGAACGCGCCCGCCAGGAACACTGGGCCATGATCAAGGCCCTGCGCGACGGCGACCGCGCGGCGTTGATGACGGTGTGCCGCGAGCATCTACTGCCGTCGCGCGACGCGTACTTGGCGTCGGAGCAGGTGCGACTGAGGGCGTGAGCCACGCCCCCTCCTTCCCGCGGCCTATTTGAACGGATTCGAATCCGCCCCATACGAGCCCCCACCCCCGCCGACCTCCAGCGACACCGAACCGGGGTCGACCGTCGGGGCATCGCTCTTGTAGTGCATCACCATGCCGGGAAAGGCCATGACGGCGGCGACCATCAGCAGCTGGATCACGATGAACGGCACCGAGCCCCAATAGATCTGCCCCGTGGTCACGGGCTCGATCATTTTCCCCGTGACCCGGTCCTTGTAGCGGTCGCGCGGTGCCACGGATCGCAGGTAGAAGAGCGCGAAGCCGAATGGCGGATGCATGAACGATGTCTGCATGTTGACCGCCAGGATCACGCCGAACCAGATCAGGTCGATGCCCAGCTTGTCGGCGACCGGTCCGAGCAAGGGCACGATGATGAACGCCAGCTCGAAGAAGTCCAGGAAGAAGGCCAGCACGAAGGTCAGGACGCTGACGACGATCAGGAAGCCCCATTGCCCGCCCGGCAATCCGGTCAGCAGATGTTCGACCCAGAGATCGCCATTGACGGCGCGGAACGTCAGGCCGAACACGGTGGACCCCACCAGGATGAACACGACGAAGCAGGACAGCTTGGTCGTCGTGTCCATCGCCTGCTTGAGCAGGTCCAGCGACAGGCGGCGGCGGATCACCGCCATGAGGATGGCGCCCACCGCACCCATTGCGCCGCCTTCGGTCGGCGTGGCCACGCCGATGAAGATGGTGCCCAGCACCAGGAAGATCAGCGCCAGCGGCGGAATCATGACGAACGTCACCCGTTCGGCCAGCGCGGACAGCAAGCCCAGCCCCAGCACCTTGTTGATCAGCGCAATGACGAAGGCGGTGGCGCCCCAGAACAGCAACGCAACCACGATGCGTTCGTCGATCGGCGCAGTGTTGTTCTCGACCCAGAGTCCCAGGAAGTAGGCGGACACGGCCGCGATCACCATCAGGACCAGCAGCGAGCGCCCGCCGCGCGTGCCGTTGGGCTCCTGGAACCGGCGCGCCTCTTCGGGCAGCGCGGGCGCCGAGGCCGGTTTGAACACGCTCATGATGACGACATACAGGATGTACGTGCCGGCCAGCAGGAAGCCCGGCACCATCGCAGCCCGGTAGATGTCGCCGATGGAGCGCCCAAGCTGGTCGGCCAGGATGATGAGCACCAGCGACGGCGGGATGATCTGCGACAGCGTGCCCGACGCGGCGATCACGCCCGCGGCCAGCTTGCGGTCGTAGCCGTTGCGCAGCATGATCGGCAACGATATCAGTCCCATCGAAATGACGGACGCCGACACCACGCCCGTGGTCGCGGCCAGCATCGCGCCGACGAACACCACGGCGATGGCCAGCCCGCCGCGAATCGAGCCGAACAGCTGGCCGATCGTTTCGAGCAGGTCTTCGGCCATGCCGGAGCGCTCAAGCACCAGCCCCATCAGCGTAAAGAACGGCACGGCCAGCAGCGTGTCGTTGGAAATGATGCCGAACACGCGCTGCGGCAAGGCCTGGAACAGCGACGAATTCAGCAGTCCCAGCTCCATCCCGACCAAGCCAAACAGGATGCCGTTGGCCGCCAGAGCGAACGCGACGGGAAAGCCCAGCAACAGGAAGATGATCAGCGTCGCGAACATGATCGGCGCCAGATTGGCAATGAGGAACTCCATGATCAGCGACCCTTGTTATCCGGTTCACGCACAGCCACGGCTTCGCGCGCTTGCGCTTCACGGGCGATTTCTTCGGCCAGTTCCTCTTCCGCGCTCTTGGCGCCCTCGCGTTCGCGCGGATCGCGGCAACGCCCCAGCAGAAAGCCGGCGCACTTGATCAGGTGCGACAGGCCGGCCAACACCAGCAGCGCAAAGCCCACGGGGATCAACAGCTTGACCGGCCAGCGGATCAGCCCGCCTGAATTGGAGGAATGCTCGTTGCTCAGGTAGGAATCCATGAAGACCGGCCAGGACAGATACATGATCAAGAGGCAGGCGGGCATCAGGAAAAACAGCAGGCCGAAGATTTCGATCCACACCTGGGCGCGCCGCGACAGGCGCGACGCGATGATGTCCACGCGCACGTGGTCGTTCTTCAAGAGCGTGTAGCCGGCGGTCAAGAGGAACATTGCGCCGAACATGTACCACTGCATCTCCAGCCAGGCGTTGGAGCTGATGTGGAAGAACTTGCGCACGAGGGCGTTGCCGGCGCTGACCAGGACGACCAGCAGCGTCACCCAGGACACCGCCCGGCCCATGCGCAGGTTGATCGCGTCTATGCCGCGCGACAAGGCGAGTAGTGCTTGCATCTGTTTTCCCCAGAATTTTTTGATCACACGTTGCCCAAACCCGACGCCGCGGTCTGTCGCCACGGGCGCGGAACCTGCTCAGATGTTGTCGCGCCGCTGGCGCAACCACGCCAACAGGGTGCACGGCGCCAGCACGACGATCGCGCAAAACACCCTCACCCTGTCGAACGTGCCTGGCTCGCGCTCAGTCGCCGCGCCGGAACCACCGCTTGATACGCGCCCACAACACGCTGAAGAACATGGCCGTGGGATTGAAGCTGGCCTGGGCCAGCGGTTCGCCCTGCCCTGCCGGCTGACGCAGCCGGGCCGTCACGTTGTTGCCGAAGTCGGCGATCATGCGGCGCACGAAATCCTGCACCAACCCCGAACGCGAGAACTGCGCCAGCGGCCCTTGCAGCGAATACAGCAGGTTGACGTTGACGCGCGTTTCGGTGGGCGATAGCGCCTCAAGCTGATAGGTGATGTCGCCATTGGCGCGCGACTGGCTCAGGGAGTCCTGCCCCGCGCCACGAAACACCGCGCGCATGGCGGCGTCGTCCCGTTCCAGTCGCGCCGCGCCGTTGAAGGCGGCCGCCATGGGGCCGAACTTGATGGCGACCTTGCCCTTGACGCGGTCGCCCTCGTGCGATTCGATCGACGCGCCCGGCAGGCAACTGGCAAGCGCCGGCAGGTCCACCATGAAGGCCCAGACCTGGTCGGCCGGGAACGGCACCTGGAAACCGCCGTCGATCTGGCTGCCTCGGCCCTCTTTCTTGCCCGCTGGAGCCGCAGCCGCCTCAGGGGCCGCTGCGACGGGCGCGCCCTCAGCGGCGGGGGCCGCCATCGTCGGCGTGAAGCCTGCAAAGACCACCGGCTTTTCCATCACCGGGGCTGCACCGTGGCCTTGCAATTGCGCGGCGCGCAGCGCCTGAACCGCGTCGTCCGGCTGTGCGCGCAGGTCGGCCAACACCGACATCACCGCGGCCACAATGCCCATGTAGCCCGTGCATCGGCAAAGATTGCCGGACAATTCCACCCGCACCCGGCTTTCATCGGCATCGGGCAGGCGCAGGACGATATCGCGCGAAGTCGCCAGCATGCCCGGCGTGCAATAGCCGCATTGCAACGCATGATGCTTGGTGAAGGCGGCGCGCAGCCGCTGCATCACGGGATCGGCGTCGTAGCCTTCGATGGTCGTCACCTGCCGGCCTTCGCATGCCACCGCGAACGAGATACAGGACCGCACCGGAGCGCCGTCGACCAGCACGGTACATGCGCCGCACACGCCATGCTCGCAACCGAGGTGGGTGCCGGTCAGGCGCGCCTGATCCCGCAGGAAATCCCCCAGATGCATGCGCGCGGGCGCTTCGTGCGACACGCGCTTGCCGTTTACTTCCAATGTCACCTGAACCATGGTTTTTCCTGTCAACCCAATGCCTGCGCCACGCAGCGCGTGACCGCAGTCGCGTGCAGCTTGCGGTGGTGTTCATCCTTGTCCTGCATGACGCCGGCCAGTTCCGTAGCCAGCAGCGACTCGTCCATGCCGGCCAGCCCTTGCTGCGCCAGGCGCGCGGCCAACTGCGGAAGCAGCCTGGGCGCGCCGTCCAGCGCCCCCACCGCGATGCGCGCCGTGCCGGCAGCGGGATCGAACCAGGCGGCGCAACTGGCCTCGGCGAACTCGCCGGTCTTGCGGCAGAACTTGTAATAGCCCCAACGCGCCTGCGCGCTGGGAACGGGGATGTGCACGGCGGCGATCAATTCGTCGTCCAGCAGGCCCGTGGTGTAGGCGCCCTGCATGTAGCCGTCGGCCGGCGCCATGCGCACGCCGTCGGGCCCGGCGATTTCCAGCGTCGCGCCCAGCCCGACCACGGTCAGCACCCAGTCGGCGGCCGGATCGGCATGCGCCAGGCTGCCGCCCAGCGTGCCCCGGTTGCGGATGGCGCGATAGGCGATGCCCGGGGCCACTTGCTGCAAGGGCGTGCCGCGCAGCAATTCATGCACGCCGTCTTCGATTTCGGCGTGGGTCACGCCCGCGCCCACGCGCAGCATGCCGTCGTGCCGGGTGACGGTGCGCAATTCCGGCAAGCCGGAAATGTCGATGACGACGGGCGGACGCGCCAGGCGCAAGTTCAGCATCGGTCCCAGCGACTGACCGCCCGCAATCAACTTGGCGCGTCCGCCGTGTTCACGCAACGCCCGCAGCGCGTCCTGCAAGGAGCCGGGACGGGAGTATTCGAATGCAGCGGCCTTCATGCCATCACCTGCGCGGTGGCGGGCTGAACCGACGGCTTGGCTTGCGCGGCGACGCCTTGTGCGATGGCGGCCAATACACGCGTCGGAGACAAGGGCGTGCGCAGCAGCTCGGCTGCGCCCAAGGGCCGCAGCGCGTCGTTGACGGCATTGAACAGCACGGCAGGTGGCGCGATGGCGCCCCCCTCGCCCATGCCCTTCGCGCCGAATTCCGTATGCGGCGACGGGGTCTCGAAATGGTGCAGGCGCATGTTGGGCACTTCGGTGGCGCCGGGAAGCATGTAGTCCGCCAGGGTCGAGGCCAGCGGCTGGCCGTTCTCGTCGTAAGGCGTCTCTTCATAGAAAGCGGTGCCGATGCCCTGGGCCACGCCGCCGATGGTCTGGCCTTCGACGACCATGGGGTTGATCATCGTTCCGCAATCCTCCACCACCACATAGTCCAGAATCTCGACGCCGCCGGTACCCGGATCGACCGCGACCACGGCCGCGTGGGTCGCGTAGGTGAAGCAGCCCGTGTCGACCTTGGGCTTGTAGCCCACCGTGACCTCCAGGCCGGCAGGATCTACATCGGGCGGCAGCAGTTGCGGACGCAGATACCAGGCGTCGGCCACGTCCTTGACGGATACCGACTTGCCGCCCGCTTCCAGGCGGTCCTGATTCCACACCACGCTGGCGGGATCGGCCTGCAACAGATGCGCGCCGATATGGGTCAGCCGAGGCAGCAGCCGCTTGCAGGCTTGCGACACGGCGCCACCCGACATCACCAGCGAGCGCGACGCGTAGGTGCCGGTGGAAAACGGGGTCTGTCCGGTGTCGCCGTGCAGCAGCTTGATGCTGCCCACGTCGACGCCAAGGATTTCATTGGCGATCTGCGCGAATGTGGTCTCCATGCCCTGCCCGTGCGAGTGGACGCCAACGCGCAGCTCCAACCCGCCGTCCGGCGTGACCCGGGCGGTAGCCTGGTCGAAGCCCGGAATGACCGGAGTGCCCCACGCCGCGAACACGGACGTGCCATGGGCGGCCTGCTCGGTATAGGTCGCCAGACCCACGCCGATCAGCCGGCCATCGGCTTCACCCTGGCGCTGGCGCTCGCGCACCGCGGCCACATCGATCATGTCCATGGCCTGCTGCAGGCTGGCCGGATAGTCGCCGCTGTCCAGATGTTTGCCGGTAACGTTCACGAACGGCATCTGCTCGCCCTGCACCAGATTTTCCAGTCGGACTTCCCAAGGCTCGCGCCCGACTTCGCGCGCGATGGCGTCCATCGTCAGTTCCATGGCGAAGCACACGCCGGTGCGGGCCACGCCGCGATACGGCACGAAACCCGGCTTGTTGGTGGCCACCGCTCGCGTGACGCAGCGATAGCCCTTGAAGGCGTAGGGCCCCGGCAGGTTGCCGATGGCCTGGCCCGGCTCCAGGCCGATAGTGAACGGCCATACCGAATAGGCGCCGCCATCGATGGTGATCTTGGCGTCCAGCGCCAGCAGCCTGCCCCGGCGGTCGGCGTAGGCCACCATCTCATAATGGTGCTCACGCGAATTGGCGCCCGCCGTCAGGTGTTCGCGGCGGTCTTCGATGAAGCGGAACGGCCGCTTGAAGGTCTTGGCCAACCAGGCCACACACAACTCTTCCTGCTGCAACACGCACTTGTAGCCGAAGGCTCCGCCCACATCCGGCGACACCACGCGCACGCGGCCCTGCTCCAGATCCAGGCACTGCGCCAACACGCTGCGGATCATGTGCGGCACCTGGGTAGCGCTGACCACCACCAGTTGATCGGCCTGATGATCCCAATACGCCAGCACCGCCTTGCCTTCCATCGGCACCATGCATTGACGCGCCAGGTCGATTTTGCGGCGCACGACCACCTCGGCCTGCGCCGCGTGCTCGTCGAATTGCTTGTCGGCGTTGAGCGTGACGAAGACGTTGTCGCGCCACTGCTCGTGCAGCAGGTCACCCTGGGCGGCCTGCGCGCTATCGACATCGGCATACACGGGCAGGTCGTCGTAGTCGACTTCGATCAGCTCGGCGTAGTCCTCGGCTTCGGCACGAGTGGGCGCGAACACCATGGCGACGGGTTCGCCTACGAAGCGCACCTTGCCCGAGGCCAGCGGCGGCTGGGCCGATGCCTGATACGTGGGCAGCGTGGAATCGGCCACGATGTCGCGCGCATCGGGCATCGCCTGACGCAAGAACACATTGCCGGCGATCTGGTCGGCCACGCGCACCGCCGTGATGCGTGCGTGCGCCAGCGGGCTGCGCAGAAACGCGACCTCGCTCAAGCCGGGCATGGCCATATCGGCCACGAAATTGCCCTTGCCGTGCAGATGGCGCGCGTCCTCCTTGCGCGGCACCCGCGCGCCCACTCCTTGCGGCTTACCCGGCCGGCCGTGCGTACTGGCGTGTTCTGTCGTCATGACTACCCCTTGTCTCCTGCGTCTTATTTGGCCTGGGCCTTCGCCACGGCGGCGAAGGTGTAGTTATCCAGCGGGCTTTCGGCCACGCGGAACCAGCCCACCTGATCAACCTGGAACTTCTTCCAGTCGGGGTAGATCGCGGCAAAGTCGGGGTTCTTGGCCGACAGCTCGACCCAGAGTTCCTGCGATGCGTTGTAGGCCGCGTCCATCACTTCCTTGGGGAAGAAGCTGACTTTCGCGCCGCCCGCGATCAGCTTGCGCAGCGCCAGCGGATTGCGCGCGTCGTAGTTGGCCAGCATGCGCATGGTCTGCTCGCCGGCAGCCGCTTCGAACGCGGCCTGATAGGCCGGGGGCAAGGCCTCCCAGGCCTTGTCATGCACCATGCTTGTGATCGAGGCGCTGCCTTCGAACCAACCGGGTGAATAGTAGAAAGGCGCGACCTTGTTGAAGCCCAGCTTCTCGTCGTCGTAAGGTCCGATCCATTCGGCGGCGTCGATGGTGCCCTTTTCCAGCGCGGGATAAATATCGCCAGGCGGAATCTGCTGCGGCACGGCGCCCAGCTTGGACAGCACCATGCCGCCGATGCCGCCGATCCGCATGTTCAAGCCTTTCAGGTCGGCCAGCGATTTGATTTCCTTGCGGTACCAGCCACCCATCTGCACGCCGACGTTGCCACAGACGTGGTTCACGATGTTGTATTTCTTATAGAGCGCACGCAGCATCTTCAAGCCGCCGCCCGAATGCACCCAGGCGTTGTGCTGGCGCGCGCTCAAGCCGAAGGACAGGCCGGTGTCGAACGTCAGCGCGGTGTTCTTGCCGATATAGGCGGTGCTAAGCACGTGGTTGCATTCGACGGTGCCGTTGCTGACCGCATCCATGTTCTGCGCCGCCGGCACCAGTTCGCCGCCAGGGAAGGCGCGGATCTCGAACTTGCCGTCCGTCAATTGCGCGACGCGCTTGCATAGGTCTTCTGCCGAACCATAGATGGTGTCCAGGCTTTTGGGCCAGCTGGTCGACATGCGCCAGCGCACCGCGGGCGCGGATTGCGCGATGGCGGGCATGCCCACGGTGGCAAGGCCAGCGCCGGCAGCGCCAGCGGCTTGTGCGAGGAAACGGCGTCGTTGCATGTATTGCTCCCGATCTATTCGATTGAGTCCCCTTGGACTCGCCTCAACCCATGCCAACGCCGCTTGAATACACCAGAAAAAACGTTAGCACACTGAATTGTTGATCAGCATACTGACAGTAATTTTGAGTGTCAACAAGGTTAATCCCCACTGCTAAAGCCGCATAAACCCTAGGTTTGCGGCCGGTTTTGTGCTCATGGAAAGACGGCTCGGAAGGTGTTTTCAGGCGTTCCTTCCATATAGAGCGAAAGGGTGTGGCCCTGCTTCGCGTGGCGTGCATAATAGGCGCGCGCCGCAGTCCGACAAAGATCGTCTCGTCGGGGAAATCCCTAGCTCCTGACATGTTTTTTTGCGCAGTACACTGACCACATTACTCAGCATACTGACTAGAGACGATATGAACTGGATCCGCATTGCCTCCACCGACCAGTTGACCGACGACGATGAAGTCATCCCCGTCGCGGCCGGCGAAAAACAACTGGCGCTGTATCGCAGCGAAGGCGAATTCTTCGCCTCGGACAATGTCTGTACGCACGCCTATGCGCTGCTGTCCGACGGGTATCTGGAAGACGGCTGCATCGAATGCCCCCTGCATCAGGCCAGGTTCGATATCCGCACCGGCCAAGCCATGTGCGCGCCCGCGACGACCGGCATCCGCGTGTACCCCGTCAAGGTCGAAGGCCAGGACATCTACGCGGACGTGCAGGCTTGATCATGACCGAAGCCGACTCGATCCTCATCATCGGCGCAGGCCAGTCGGGCGCGGTGGCCGCCGCCACCCTACGCGACCTGGGCCACGCAGGCCCAATCACGCTGATCGGCCGCGAGGCGCATGCTCCGTACGAACGACCGCCGCTGTCCAAGGCCGTGCTGCAATCGGCCGAGGCGCACGCGCAGACGGCCGTTCATCCCGGCGACTTCTATGAGCAGCGGCGCATCACCCTGCTGACCGGGGCGGAAGCGCTGCGGCTGGATCCTTCCGCCCATCTCGTTCATCTGTCCAACGGCCGCCGCCTGGAATACAGCCGCTGCCTGCTCGCCACGGGCGGACGCGCGCGCGAACTTCCTTCGCTGCCGCGCGGCACGGCTGGCGTGCACTACATCAGAACGCTCGATGACGCGGCCGCGCTGCGCGCCGGCCTCACGCCGCAGGCGCGCGTCGTGGTCATCGGCGGAGGCTTTCTGGGCCTGGAAGTGGCGTCCACCGCGCGCAGCCTGGGCGCGGACGTCACGGTATTAGAAAGCGCGCCCCGCCTGCTTGAACGCGTCCTGCCTGCGGCGCTGTCGGACTGGCTGGCCGACCGCGTCCGCCATGCCGGCGTGACGTTGCGCCTGGACGCGCGCATTGCACGCAGCCGCGCGCAGCCGCATCCAGACGCAGCGGTCCGGCACCACGCGCGCTTCACCCTGGAACTTCAGGACGCCACCGTGATCGAGGCCGACGTGGTGGTGGTCGCCATCGGCCTCGCGCCCGAAGTATCTCTGGCCGAACAGGCGGGGCTGGCGCTCGATGCCGTCAACGGCGGCATCGTGGTCGATGCCAACTGCCGCAGCAGCGATGCCGCCATCTACGCCGCTGGCGATTGCGCCAGCCAGCACCGCCGCTATCTGAATACCGCGTTGCGGCTGGAGTCATGGCAGAACGCCAATGAACAAGCGCGCGCCGCCGCCGCCGGCATGCTGGGCCTGCCCACGCCCGGCGAGCCCTACCCCTGGTTCTGGACGGATCAATTCGGCTGCAACGTCCAGATGCTGGGCCTGCCGCAACCGGGCTTGGCCTATGCCTGCCGAGGCGTGCCCCTCAGTCAGGCCGACGCGCCCAAATTCATCTGGCTGGGCCATCGCGACGGCATCCCTGTACACGCCATCGCCATCAACGCGGGCGGCGACCTGCGCCAATTGCGCGTGCTGTTCGAACAGGGCCTGCGCATCGATCCGCAGCGCTACGCCGACGAAACCGTGGCGCTCAAGCCGCTGGTGAAAGCCTGCCAGCAGAGCGTGGCCGCCGCGTCCTGAATCCATTGTTGCCCCGCCTCGACAGGAGCTTTACATGTATCAATCACAAACCGTTATCGGCATCACGGCAGCGTCCAAGGATGCTGCGCTGGCCGACTGTGTCTGGCCGGAAGACGCGCTGCACTATATCCCCGACTGGGTCTACACCAGCAAGGCCGTGTACGACAGCGAAATCGAAAAGATCTTCCACGGCAAGACCTGGAACTACGTGGCGCTGGAAGCCGAGCTGCCCAACCCCGGCGACTACAAACGCTCTTATGTCGGGCCGACGCCCGTGGTGGTGTCTCGCGCCGAGGACGGTTCAGTCAACGTGTTCGAGAACCGCTGCGCGCATCGCGGCGCGGAATTCTGCCGCAACAGCCAGGGCAACGCCAAGGAATTCGTCTGCCCTTACCATCAGTGGTCCTACGACCTGAAGGGCAATCTGCAAGGCATCCCCTTCAAGCGCGGCGTGAACCGCGAAGGCGGCATGCCCAAGGACTTCAAGAACGAAGAGCACGGCCTGCGCAAGCTGCACGTGACGACGCGCAACGGCGTCATCTTCGCGTCCTACAGCGCCGATGTGGAACCCATCGAGGAGTACCTGACGCCCGAGATCCTGGCGGATTTCGATACGGTCTTCCCGGGCAAGAAGCTCAAGATCCACGGCTACTACCGCAACGAGCTGCCGTGCAACTGGAAGATGTATCACGAGAACCTGAAGGATCCCTACCACGCGACGCTGCTGCACTCGTTCCTGGTTGTGTTCGGGCTGCTGGTGGCGGGCAACAAGTCGGCGATGCTGGTCGACTCCGTCCATGGACGCCACGGCACCATGGCGTCCGCCAAGAGCGAAGACAAATACGCCACCGTCAGCGAAGAGAACAAAAAGGAAATGCGCTCGTTCCATGACGGCCTGCACTTGCAGGACGACCGCTTCCTGGAGTTCGTCAAGGAATTCGATTCTCCGTGGTCGGTCACCATGCAGACGGTGTGGCCCAACCTGATCGTTCAGCGCGAGATGAACACGCTGGGCGTGCGTCAGATCGTGCCCAACGGGCCCGACAGCATGATCATGCAGTGGACCATGTTCGGCTACGAGGACGATACGCCGGAGATGGAGCGCCATCGCCTGCGCCAGGGCAACCTGATGGGGCCGGCGGGCTTTCTGGGCCTGGAAGACAACGAAGCGATGAAGTTCGTGCAGGAAGGCGTGCGGCGCGCCAGCACGGACGTCAACGTGCTGAAGCTGGATTCCGGCAAGCAAGGCACCTCCAACACGCTGATCTCGGAAGCCGCGATCCGCTCGATGTACAGCTACTACCGTGGCGTGATGGGCTTCTGAGGCAGGAACCGAAACCAATGAGAACCCGATTCGAATTTTCCCCCCGCAACATCGACCCGGCCCGCGCCATCGCGCTGCGCCAGGAAATCGAGGAATTCCACGCCGAGTATTGCGCGACGCTGGACGCCGGCCAGATCGAGGCCTGGCCCGACTTCTTTACCGAGGACGGGCTGTACCGCGTGACGGCGCGCGAGAACGCCGAGCTGGGCCTGCCCGTGGGGCTGGTCTATGCCGAGGGCCGCGCCATGATGCACGACCGGGCCGTGGCCATCTCTCGCACGCAGATGTTCGCGCCGCGCTACATGCTGCATCTGGTCAGCAACACCCGCGTCATCAGCGAATCGCCTGACGGCGACATCCAGGCGCAGGCCGCGTTCATGCTGATGCAGACCCTGGTGGAAGGCCCCACGACGCTGCACCTGGCCGGCACCTACTACGACCGCTACACGAAACAGGACGGGCGGCTGATGCTGAAAGAACGCCAGGTCGTGTATGACACCACCATCCTGGCCAACGACCTGGTGTACCCCGTGTAGGCAGACGGCGCATCAATAGGAAAAGGGGTTGCGCCTCGCGGCGCAACCCCTTTTTCATTCCCGGCCAGGGATGCGTTCAGCGCCGAGTCGCGTGCACCGTTTCCTCGCGGGTCAGCACGGTGGCGTACTTCTGGCGCATGTCGAAGAGGTTGGCGTCGTGCGGGCCGATGGCGCGGTCCCCCACGCAGTCCGACACCACCAGGGGCCGAAAGCCGTACTGCATCGCATCCACCACGCTTGCCCGCACGCAGCCGCTGGTGACGGCGCCCGCCACCACCAGCGTCTGCACGCCGCGCTGCGACAACCACGCCGACAGGCCGGTGCCGAAGAAGGCCGACGGCACCGTTTTGCGCACCACGAGTTCGCCCGGGGCCGGCGCAAGCTGGGGAACGATTGCGCTGTTGGGGTGGTTTTCCTTGAGCGTCAGCATGCCGGGCACCTTCAACGTGAAGATGTTTTGGTCAGCATCGTCGTCCGCGAACACGATGCGGCTGTGCGCCACCGGCCAGCCCTGGCTGCGCGCGTGCGCCAGCAGATGCGTCGTCTGCTCGATGGCCGAGGCGATGTTGCCGCCGCCAAACACCGCGGGATCGGCGAACCCGTTGACCAGGTCCACGATCAGCAGGCCGTAGGGCGGCTTGGGAGCCATCGAAGCGCCGAAGCCCTGGCGGGCGTAGGCGGAGATATCGTCATTCATGATTGGGTTCCTTGATCGATTGCCCGGCCGCGCCGTCCAGCACCTTGCCCTGGCGCACCACGTCTTCGCCATCCAGACGCACCGTGCAGGCGCGCAGCGGGATGTCGATGTGGCAGGTGGTGGTGCGATGGCCGCCCGCCTCGTTGTTCGGTCCCAGCGAGAACAGGAAATTGCCTTCGTAGGCGCGCGCGTCCATGCCGATGGTAGCCTCGCGGTCGTACAGGCCCAGCGTGGTCCAGTGCGCGCGCGGTTGCAGGCCCCAACCGATGTGCGAGATCGCGTAGGCCTCGGGGTCCTGGAACGACGCCACGTATTCGCGCAGCAGTTCCGCATCGACGCCGCCTTCGATCCGCGTGGCGAAGCCGTTCTCGACGGTCAGTTCGATGGCCGAGCGCACGTAGAGTTTCTGCGGCAGCAGGATGTCGCCCACGTCGATCACGATCTTGCCGTTGGCGCCGCCCTCGTTCGGCCAGGTCAGCACAAAGCCGCTGGGCCAATGGTCCCATCGGCCCGGTTCGTCGACGAAGCCGTATTCGCTGATCGCCGGGAATTCGCCCAGCCGACAACGCAGGTCGGTGCCTGCCGCCGACACCACGCTCATCTCGCGCGCCTTGCCGATGCGCGCGGCGGCCGCCTTCACGCGCGCGCGGTCCGCCTCGGTGGGCACCAGCCGCGCCAACACCTCGGGCGGCTCCACGGCCAGCAGGATCCGGGTGCCGGTGGCCAGGATTTCGTGCTGCTCGGGCGAGAACAGCAGCGTCATCAGGTCCAGCACCAGATCGCTTTCCTTCAAGGCCGCGATGGCGGGCTTGTTTCCGGTCAGTGGCGTGGTGCCCAGGTACGCCAGCGAATCGCGGCTCAGGGCCTTGTCGCCATTGACGGGCGGCAGGTCCAGCCGATTGACCACCGCCCCCATCGATTGCGCCGCGATCAGCGCCGTCGACAGCGTCTGCGGGTGCGTCGCCGCACTGGTCAGCACCGTCACGGACTGACCGGCTTGCAGCTTGGACAAGGTCAGCACCTGCTGCCAGGCCTTCACCAGTTCATAGTCGCTTACAGGCATGGATGCCTCCTTCTCGTGAAAGACCGCCGGCTCAGGCCCGCGCCAGCGGCGCGCCCAGGAAATCGCCGAAGGCGGCGTAGAAGCCTTCCTCGTTGTCCCAGGGAATCATGTGGCCGGCGCCGGGCACGCGGTGGTGCTGCGTGGCGGGCGCCAACTGCGTGATTTCCGCTACGTCGTCGTCCAGCACCACATCGCCTTTTTCCGCCGTGATCAACAGGACAGGCACGCTGACGCGCGGCAGGTCGGCATGGATGTCGTCGGTCTGGAAGGCTTCGAAGCTTTGGACGATGGCGCGTTCGTCGCAGGTGTGCAGCCATTCGGCGCGCAACTGGCGCTGCGCGTCGGTCCACGTCGGGCAGAACGCACGCATGGCGTCCGCGTCCATGCCGTGGCGGGCCTGCGCCATGGAATCGACGTACCAGGGCAGCTTGGCCGGATAAGGCCGACGGCCCGGGCCGGACACCGGCGGGTCGACCAGCACCAGCCGCCGCAGGCCCTGGGGCCGGGTGCGAGCGGCGCGCACGCCGATGCGTCCGCCCATCGAATGCCCGACCAGGCTGTAGTTCTCAAGTCCAAGCGCCTCTGCGAACGCCAGCACGTCCGCCGCTTGCGCGTCCAGGCTGTAATCCAGCGCCGGGCCGGCTTCCGACAGGCCGCGTCCACGCACGTCCAGGACGTAGGTGTCGAAGGTCTTGCCGAACCGTTCGCCCACGAAACCCCAGGTCACGGCCGGGCTGGTGATGCCCGGCACGATCACGACCGCGTCCCGGCCCGCCGTGTTTGCGCCGCCGTAGCGCAGATAGTGCTGGCGGATGCCGTTGGCGTGGACATTCGCCCCATAGAGATAGGTGCTCAACGCCGTTCTCCTCAATACGCGCCCGACAGCAGCGCGCCCGCGCCGGGCACGACCGGCTCCAGGTTCAGCGACTTCAGGATGGCGTAGGTGGTGGCGACAGCGGCGGTGATCACGGGCTTGCCCGTCTGGGCCTCGACCTTGGCGATGGCCGGCAAGGACGGCATCTGCACGCAGGCCGACAGCACGATGGCATCGACATCCCGCGTATCCATCTGCGCCACGATCTCCGGCAGGCGCGACGGATCGTGGCGCCCCACGTCCAGATTGTCCGGAATCTCCAGCGCCCGGTAATCGACCACTTCAAAGCCTTCGTTGCGGATGTAGTCCACCACCAGCTCGGTCAAGGGCTTCATATAGGGGGCCACGACTACGATGCGGCGGGCGCCGATCACTTTCAGCGCGTCCACCAACGCGCCCGCGCTGGTGATGACCGGCGCATCCGCGCCATTGGCGGCCGTGTGCGCCTGCAAGCGCTTTTCCGATACCCGGTGATAGCCATGGCCCATCGCCATGATCGCCACCAGGCAGGCATAGCCCAGCACGTCCACGCGCGCGTCGCTCAGTTCGACCGCGCATCGATCGGATTCGCCGTCCATCGCCGCCAGCTCTTCCTTGACCACCTTCTTCATGCGCATGCGGCTGGAATGGAACGTGAAACGCTCCGGCCGGATCTGCTGGCGCGCCAGCAGCATCGCGGGAATTTCGGTTTCCATCGTGGTGTTCGAGCTAGGCACGATCTGGCCGATACGAAAGGGTTTCTGCATGGTTGCTCCTTGGTCCGGGAGATTCAGAGTTTGAACAGCCGCCGCGCGTTGCCGTGGCAGATCAGGTTGCGGGTGTCATCGTCCATCGGCGTCTGCTCGATGAATTCGGCGGCCAGCGCGGTCGATTCATAGGGGTAGTCCACCGAGAACATCACCGCCTCGCGGCCCATTTCGGCGATGGCCGCCACGAGCGTCGGCGGCGAACAAACGCCGGACGTCGTGATGACGATGTTGCTGCCCAGGTATTCCGACGGCGCGCGCGCCAGCTTGATGCCGTGCGAATAGACCGCGAAGCGGCTGTCGAAGCGCCAGCGCTGGAACGGCAGGCCCTCGCCCATGTGTCCCAGGATCAGCTTGACGCCGGGATATCGGTCGAACACACCGCCGAACAGCAGGCGCAGCGCATGCGTCGCGGTCTCCACGCCCCACCCCCAGGACGCGCCCACCAGCTCGGGGTGGCCCGAGTAGGCCTGCGGCACCACGTAGGGATCGCTCGGATGCAGATAGATCGGCACATCCAGTTCCTGCACGCGTTCCCAGAACGGGTCGTAGTCGCGGCCGTCGTAGTAGACGCCGTTGGTGTGGCCGTTGATCAGCGCGCCTTTGAAGCCCAGCTGCTTGACGCAGCGCTCAAGCTCGACGGCGGCGACGCGCGGGTCGTGCATTGGCAAGGTGGCGAAGCCGCCGTACCGGGTCGGATGGCGGGCGATCTGACTGACCAGAAAGTCGTTGTTCTCCTTGGCGCGGGAAAGCGCCACGGCGGCGTCGGGTTCGGCCTGCACGCCGGGCCCTGTCTGCGACAGGATCACGTAATCGATGCCCGCGCGGTCCATTTCGCCCAGCCGGACTTCATCGAAATCCACCAGCCGCGCCGCCAGATCGGCCAGCACGACCGGATCGATGTGCTGCGCAAAGCTCTTGGAATAGTCCTTGAATCCGACCCCTGTGTAGTGCTCCTCGAATGCGATCTTGCGCACTTTGCTCATTCCCCTGCTCCCAGTGTGATGGCGCGACACCTGCCCGGCCACGGCATGTCAGTATCTTTATCAGTACACTGACTATTAGATTGGAACAACCGGAACGCCGGACGGCACGCTCCCCTATGGGAACCCGGCCGTCGCAGCTTCCGAATTTAGATCAGTATACTGACTTTATAGTCAGCGTACTGACCAATTAGGGAAATCCCGGGGCGAGCGCCGCGTCGGAAATACGGTCGTCCAGCTAGGGATAGACACTAGAGACACGCCCGCCAATCATCAGTACAGTGAACATATAGGCCATGTCGACGCCCCTTCGTCGCCAAGGCCTTTCCTGTGTGAGTAGCCCATGAACGCTTTGGATCTGGACGTATTGCAACAAGCCCGCGACTGGGTCGCCGCGGGCCGGCGCGTGCACGTGGTGACCGTTGTGCAAACCTGGGGCTCGGCGCCCCGGCAGGCCGGCGCCATGTTGGCCGTGCGCGACGATGGGCAGGTGATCGGTTCGGTATCGGGCGGCTGCATCGAAGACGATCTGATTGCCCGCGCCCGCGCCGGCGAACTTGAGGATGCCCCTGCCCGCCTGACCTACGGCGTCACGCGCGACGAAGCGGCGCGCTTCGGCCTGCCCTGCGGCGGCACGCTGCGCCTGATCAGCGAACCGCTGCACGACACCGCCTGGCTGGACGCTGTGCTGGCGTCGATCCGCGAACATCGGCTGATACAGCGCACGGTGGACCTGATCGATGGCCATACTTCGATTTCGCCCGCCGGCCCCGCCGACGGTCCCGACTTCGATGGCCGCATTTTCCGCAGCGTTTACGGGCCGCGATGGCGGCTGCTCATCATCGGCGCCAACCAGACCGCCCGCGTGCTGGCCGACATCGCCGCCACGCTGGAATTCCAGGTGACGGTCTGCGATCCGCGCGAAGAATTCTTCAACGGTTGGAACGCGCCCCACGCGACGCTGCTGACCAGCATGCCCGACGATGCCGTGCTGGAAATCGGCACCGACGAACGTACCGCGATCGTGGCCGTGACCCATGATCCCAAGCTTGACGATATGGCGCTGCTGGAAGCCTTGAAGTCGCCCGCATTCTATGTCGGCGCGCTGGGATCGCGCGCCAATCAGCAGAAGCGTCGTGAGCGCTTGCGCCTGTTCGACCTGGAAGAGCACCAGATAAATCGCTTGCACGGCCCGGTGGGCCTGCGCATCGCCAGCAAGACGCCAGCGGAGATCGCCGTGGCGGTTGCGGCCGAATTGATCTGGGTGCGAAACACGTTGGGAGACGGTCAGGCGGCACGCTGCGAACCCCGCGTGAATGCCATCAAGGATTGAATAGGGGCACGCCGTAGGCGGCCCCCTCGCCTTACATCGGTTTGAGCGTTGTGCGGCTGTACTGGTTATTGGCTTCGACCAGCGTGGAAAGCAGCTTCATGAAGATTTCCTGGTTGCGCGCGGACAGGGGCTCAAGCAAGCGCTGCTGCGCCCGGGCCATGCCTTGCTGCAACAGCCCCATGATGCGCAATCCTTCCGGCGTGATCACCGCCTGACGCGAACGCTTGTCGGTAGGATTGACGCGGCGCTCGACCAGGCCGCGCTCTTGAAGCCGCTTGACCACATCCGCGGTAGTGGTGCGGTCCAGCCCCAGTTCCATGCCAATGGCGGTCTGGTCCAGCCAGGGACTGAGCGATAGCGCCGTCAGCACGCCGTACTGAACGGGCGTCACGTTCTGCGTCTTGCACTCTTCGTAGAACATGGCGTAGTGGATCTGGTTCAGGCGTCGCACCAGATAGCCGGGGCGCGACCACAGCACCTGCTTGGCCGGATCGAAAATATTGCTGTCTGTCTTCTGCGGTGCGACGCGCTTTCGGGACGTCGTCTTTTTCTGTACATCCGGCACGTTGAGGCAGCTCCGATTAGTTAGTGTACTGAGAATAATACCATCGGCGACCCGCTGTCGAGCGGTGCAGATCCTAGCGCGGATGCGCCGCCAGATAGGTCTTCAACGTCTGCACCAGCGCCGCCGCCGCAGGCGACAAACTGCGATTCCTGGATGTCACCAATCCGATCGACCGTTCCGCCACCGGCCCCGTCAACGGCCGTTGCACGATCGCGGTCTGCGCGACCGCGCCCGCCGCGATCTCGGGCAAGGCCGCCACGCCGAAACCGCATTCGACCATGGCCACGATGGTCGTCAGATGTTCAGCTTCGAATGCCGGCGTGAAGCGGATGCGGTTTTGCAGGAAGGCCCATTCGGTGTATTGCCGCACGCTGCTGGGCTGCACCATCGACACGTGCTCGGCGCTGGCCGTGTCGGCCCAGCGCAGCGGCCCGCGCGCCTTGGCCAGCGCGTGGCCCTCGGGAATCAACAGCAGAAAGCTGTCGGACATCAACGGCACGTAGTGCAGGTCGGCGTGCTGCGGGTCGGCGGCGGTCAAGGCGAAATCGACCTCGCCCGCGCGCACCAGGTCGAACGCGGGACCGGACAGCGTATCGCGCACCTTCAACGCCACGTGCGGATGCGCCTGGCGGTAGGTCATCAACACGCGCGGCAGCAGCCGGGCAGCAAGCGAGGGCAAGGCGGCGACCGACACCTGGCCCTGCTCGGCGCTGGTGATGCTGCTGACGGCGGCGATGGCGTCGC
This sequence comes from Achromobacter piechaudii NBRC 102461, assembly GCF_001571245.1. GTDB lineage: Bacteria > Pseudomonadota > Gammaproteobacteria > Burkholderiales > Burkholderiaceae_B > Achromobacter > Achromobacter piechaudii. Next base: position 107,296 of record NZ_BCTK01000015.1, read on the forward strand.
GGAACGCAACCTGCAAGCCGGCGGCCTGCTGCATGAAGACCTCGCCGGCGGCGGTCAGCCGCACGGTGCGAGTGGTGCGATCAAACAGCTTTACCGCCAGCGCTTCTTCGATCCGCTGTATCTGCGTGGACAAGGCCGATTGCGACAAGTGCAGCTGCGCCGCCGCCTGCCGGAAATTCAAGGTCCGGCCCAACACCAGCGTGGTGTCGATATCGCGCATCGAAAGATTGATCTGCATGGTCTCCACCGGCTTTTCATTGATCTATTTTGTCGATCATTCTATCCAAAAAATCTGATTCATCTATCAAACCGGCTTCTCTACACTCGCCCCCAACGACGATGCAATGACAGGAGCAAACATGCAGACGGACGCAACCGCGCTGCCCAATCCGGGCGCGGCGCATGCAGTAGTGGTGGGCGGCGGCACGATGGGCGCGGATGTGGCGGTGGTGTTGACGCGCGCCGCCTGCCGCACGACCGTGATCGAATCGAACGCCGAACGCGCGGCGGGCCTGCCCGCGCGCGTGGCTGAAAACCTGAAGACCATCGGGCGCGACGCCAACGCCGCGCTGCTGGCCACGGCCGCCAGCCTGGACGACGTGGACTGGGCCACGGTGGACCTGGTGATCGAGTGCATTCCCGAACGCCTGGACATCAAGCAGGCGCTGTTCGCGGATCTGGTACGACGCGCCCGCCCGGACGCCATCCTGGCCAGCAACAGTTCCAGCTTTCCGATCAGCGCCATCGGCCAGGGCCTGGACACGCGCGGCCGCATGCTGGGCCTGCACTTCTTCATGCCCGCGCATCTGGTGCCGCTGGTGGAAGTGGTGCTGGGCGAAGCCAGCGACAATGCCTGCGCCGATTCCCTGATCGCCTTCATGCGCCGTTGCGGCAGCGTGCCGGTCAAGGTCAAGCAGGACCTGCCCGGCTTCCTGGCCAACCGCTTGCAGCATGCGCTGTCGCGCGAGGCCTTCGACCTGATCGACCGCGGCATCGCATCGCCGGAAGACGTGGACGCGGCCGTGCGCTTCGGCTTCGGCTTCCGCTTCCTGGCCGCGGGCCCCGTCATGCAGCGCGACCACGCCGGCATCGACGTGCACGCCGCCGCCGGCGCGACCATGTACCCGACCTTCTGCAACTCGGACCACCCCGCGCGCTGCCTCACCGAACGCGCGGCCGATGGCCGCTACGGCATGAAGGCAGGTGAAGGGTTCTATTCCTGGACGCCCGAAACCATCGCCGCCGAGCGCGCCCGCTACGACCGCCTGCTGCGCGCCGGCCTGGACCTCATCAACCCGGAATTGCCGGAGATCCAACCTTGAACGCCCCTGCCCTGCCGCGCGCCGCGCTGGCCGACTCGCCCGTCATCATCACCGTGGCGCCCAATGGCGCCTACAAGAAGGCCGCCGACCATCCTGCCGTGCCGCTGACGGCCGACGACCTGGCGCGCGAAGCCCGCGCCTGCCTGGACGCCGGCGCCGGCATGATGCACATGCACGTGCGCAAGCCCGACGGCAGCCATCTGCTGGATGCGCAGGCCTACCGCGACGCACTGGCCGCCGTGGAACGCGCCGTTGGCCGCGAATTGCTGGTGCAGGTCACCAGCGAAGCGGCCGGCGTGTACAAGGCGGCCGAGCAGATTGCGCTGGTGCGCGAACTGCAACCGGAAGCCGTGTCGATCGGCCTGCGCGAAATCGCCGTGCCCGATATCGCCGAAGCGGAACTGGCGTCGTTCCTGGCCTGGCTGGCCGAGCGCCGCATCATGACGCAGATCATCCTGTACGACGAAGGCGACGTGCGCCGCTGGCTGTCGCTGCGTGCACGGGGCCTGGTGCCACCGGGCGCATGGTCGGTGCTGTTCGTGCTGGGCCGCTACAGCGCGGGCCAGACCTCGTCCGCCTATGACCTGCTGCCCTTCCTGTCCGCCTACGATCAGTCCTTGCCCTGGGCGGTGTGCGCGTTCGGTCCCGAGGAAAACGCGTGCGTCACCACGGCGGCGGCTTTTGGGGGCCACATGCGCGTGGGCTTCGAGAACAACCTGAAGCTGCGCGACGGCAGCATCGCGCCGGACAATGCCGCGCTGGTTCGTCAGGCCGCGGACGGCGCACGCGCGCTGGGCCGACCCCTGGCCACGGCGGCTGACGCGCGGCGCATCTACGGCGCGATTGCCTGATCCTGAACACGCAGCGACCGCGCTTGCCATTCGCGTGCCCGACGCGCTGCCGGACTGAACCGGCAGCCGTGTCGGGCACGCTTTTTATTGCGCCGCCGCAAAATTATTTCGCCGATATGCAACATTGACGCGATATAAAAGCACTGCTAAAAACCTCGATATCCGCACGTTCGATGCAATACCCCAACTGTCAAAGTGAGGTGGTGTGTGCAAAACGAGTCTGATGGCTACACCAAGCCTCAGGAACTTCGAAGTTTCCTGTTCCTGACGGCGGTCATGGCGCCCGTGCTTACGGTCATCATCGTGGCGGGCTACGGTTTCGCAGTCTGGTTCTACCAGCTCATCGCAGGCCCTCCGGGCAGCTGATGAAACACGACGAATCCGCTTCCCTGGCAGTGCCTGCACCTGCCGCGCCCGCCCCGGCGCCCCCCGAGCTGCACATCGCAAGCCTGGTCGTGCATGCCCTGCCCCACCGCCTGCCCGACGTCCGCGCCGCCATTTCGGCGATAGCGGGCTCGGACATCCATGGCGCCTCCGACACCGGCAAGCTGGTCGTCACGCTGGAAGCGCCCACCACCGACGACATGATGGCGCGGATCTCCGAGATCCAGCGCCTGGATGGCGTACTGGCTTCGGCGCTGGTCTATCAGCACGCCGACACGCTGGCCGCGATGAACGAGGAGATTGGCGATGTCCATGGCTCGTAGAGATTTCATCAAGCAGTCCGCCGCCGCAGCCGCCGCCACCGTGGCGGGCATACCGATAGTCGGCGTCACGCAGAACATCGTGACCGAGTCCGAAGCCGCCAAGCTGAAATGGTCCAAGGCGCCCTGTAGGTTCTGCGGGACCGGTTGCGGCGTGAACGTCGCGGTCAAGGACAACCAGGTCGTGGCCACGCACGGCGATTTCAATGCCGAGGTGAACAAGGGGCTGAACTGCGTCAAAGGCTATTTCCTGTCGAAGATCATGTATGGCAATGACCGGCTGACCACGCCCCTCTTGCGCATGAAGGACGGCAAGTACGCCAAGGACGGCGAGTTCGCGCCGGTGTCCTGGGACCAGGCCTTTGACGTGATGGCCGAACAGTTCAAGCGCGTCCTGCGCGACAAGGGCCCGACCGCCGTCGGCATGTTCGGCTCGGGCCAATGGACCATCTGGGAAGGCTACGCCGCGCTCAAGCTGATGAAGGCGGGCTTTCGGACCAACAACCTGGACCCGAACGCGCGCCACTGCATGGCCTCGGCGGCCGTGGGCTTCATGCGCACCTTCGGCGCGGACGAGCCCATGGGCTGCTATGACGACATCGAGAACGCCGACGCCTTCGTGCTGTGGGGTTCGAACATGGCGGAAATGCACCCCATCCTGTGGACGCGCGTGACCGACCGCCGCCTGTCCGCGCCCAAGACGCGCGTGGTGGTGCTGTCCACCTTCGAACACCGCTCTTACGAGCTGGCCGACCTGACGCTGACCTTCACGCCGCAGACGGATCTGGCCATCCTCAACTACATCGCCAATCACATCATCCAGACCAAGCGGGTGAATCGGGACTTCGTCGACAAGCACACGACCTTCCATCTGGGCAACACCGACATCGGCTATGGCCTGCGTCCGGAACACCCTTTGCAGAAGGCTGCCAAGAACGCGGACGACCCCGGCGGTTCCAAGCCCATCACCTTTGACGACTTCGCCAAGTTCGTCTCGACCTACGACTTGGAATACACGTCGCGGCTGACGGGGGTTCCGCAAAAGCAGTTGCGCGATCTGGCCGAGCTCTATGCCGACCCGAAGATCCGCGTGACCTCGTTCTGGACGATGGGATTCAACCAGCACACGCGTGGCGTGTGGGCCAACAACATGGCCTACAACATCCACCTGCTGACAGGCAAGATCTCGACGCCGGGCAACAGCCCGTTCTCGCTGACCGGCCAGCCCTCGGCCTGTGGCACCGCGCGCGAAGTAGGCACGTTCTCGCATCGCCTGCCCGCCGACCTGGTGGTGACCAACCCCAAGCATCGCGCGCACGCGGAAGAAATCTGGCAACTGCCCGACGGCACCATTCCCGACAAGGTCGGCGCGCACGCGGTGTTGCAGAACCGCATGCTCAAGGACGGCAAGATCAACGCCTACTGGGTGATGGTCAACAACAACATGCAGGCGGCCGCCAACCTGATGAACGAGGGGCTGCCCGGCTATCGCAACCCGGCCAACTTCATCGTCGTGTCCGACGCCTACCCCACGGTCACGACCATCTCGGCCGACCTGATCCTGCCCACCGCCATGTGGGTGGAAAAGGAAGGCGCCTATGGCAACGCCGAACGGCGCACGCAATTCTGGCATCAGCTGGTGAACGCGCCCGCCGACGCGCGTTCGGACCTGTGGCAGCTGATGGAATTTTCCAAGCGCTTCAAGGTGGAAGAAGTGTGGCCGGCCGACCTGCTGGCCAAGAAGCCGGAGTACCGCGACAAGACGCTGTTCGACATCCTGTTCGCCAACGGCAAGGTCAATAAATTCCCCAATAGCGAGCTGGATCCCGAATACGAAAACCAGGAAGCGAAGGCGTTCGGCTTCTATGCGCAGAAGGGCCTGTTCGAGGAATACGCGGAGTTCGGCCGCGGGCACGGCCACGATCTTGCGCCCTTTGACACCTATCACGAGGTGCGCGGCCTGCGCTGGCCGGTCGTCAAGGGCAAGGAAACGTTGTGGCGCTACCGCGAAGGCAGCGACCCCTACGTCAAGGCGGGCGCGGGCTTCGAGTTCTACGGCAACCCGGACGGCCGCGCGAAGATCTACGCCGTCCCCTACGAGCCGCCCCCGGAAACACCCGACCAGGAATACCCGTTCTGGCTGTCTACCGGCCGCATCCTGGAACACTGGCATTCGGGATCGATGACGCGCCGCGTGCCCGAGCTGTACCGCGCCTTTCCCAACGCGGTCTGTTTCATGCACCCGGACGACGCCCAGGCGATGGGCTTGCGGCGCGGCGTCGAAGTCGAAATCGAATCGCGGCGCGGCAAGATGCGCACGCGCCTGGAAACGCGAGGACGCGACAAGCCGCCGCGCGGCCTGATATTCGTGCCCTGGTTCGACGCCGGACAGCTAATCAACAAGGTCACGCTGGACGCCACCGACCCGATCTCGTTCCAGACCGACTTCAAGAAATGCGCGGTCAGGATCAACAAGGTCTGAAGACCTCGGGGAGACAGCCATGAACCACCGCGCCGCCGCCATCGCCCTCGCACTTGCCGCGGGCTTCCTGTTCGGTTCGGCATCGGCCGCCCCGCCGCTGGAGGTCGAAGACCCCATGCGGGGCGCCACGCCCATTCCCGAAGAGACCAACCCGCCGCTGATCAGTCCCATCGAGAACAAGGACATTAAGCGGATGCGGACGTATTCGATGCAGCCGCCGACCATTCCGCACAAGATCGACGGCTACCAGATCGACAAGAACTACAACCGTTGCCTGGCCTGCCATGCGCGCGTGAACACCGAGGAATCCCAAGCGCCGCCGTTGAGCGTCACGCACTACATGGATCGCGACAGCAACGTGCTGGCCGAGGTGTCGCCGCGCCGCTATTTCTGCGTGCAATGCCATGTGCCGCAAGCCGAGGCCAAGCCGCTGGTGTCCAACACCTACCAGGACATCGACGTGATCCTCAAGCGCCTGACCGCCCCGGCGACAGACAAGAAGTAACGGAGACGCCGCCATGGTCAAGCTCCTAAAGCGCTACTGGAACATCATTCGCCGCCCCAGCGTGCATTTCAGCCTGGGCTTTCTGACAGTCGGCGGCTTCATCGGCGGCATCCTGTTCTGGGGCGCGTTCAACACCGCCATGGAACTGACCAACACCGAGAAATTCTGCACGGGCTGCCACGAAATGCGCGACAACGTGTACGCGGAACTCAAGGGCACCATCCACTTCACCAACCGCTCGGGCGTGCGCGCCCTGTGTTCGGACTGCCACGTTCCGCACAACTGGACGGACAAGATCGCGCGCAAGATGCAGGCGTCCAAGGAAGTGTGGGGCAAGATCTTCGGCACCATCGACACGCGCGAGAAATTCGAGGAAAAGCGCCTGGAGCTGGCCAAGCACGAGTGGGCGCGGTTCAAGGCCAACGATTCGCTGGAATGCCGCAACTGCCACAACTACGAATACATGGACTTCACGCGCCAGAGCGTGCGCGCGCAGAACATGCACTCGAAGTACCTGGCCGACAAGTCCAAGACCTGCATCGATTGCCACAAGGGCATCGCGCACAAGCTGCCCAACATTCCGCCTGAGTCGGTGTCGGACGCAGGCCCCGCCGCCGGCGCGGCCAAGAGCGTCGCCCAGGTGGAGCCGGCCAAGGTGGAGCCCGCCAATGCGGCCCGCTGACGCGCCACTGCCCCTGCTGGCCGCCAGCGGCCTGTGCTGCCCTCGCGGCGGCGCGCAAGGGCAAGGCGTGGGTCCCTTGGACTTCGATTTGCACGCCGGCCAGTTGCTGCATCTGCATGGCGCCAACGGCAGCGGCAAAACCAGCGTGCTGCGCATGCTGGCCGGACTGCTGCGGCCAGTAGCCGGCACGCTGCGCGCGCAGGGACGCGAGGTGGCGCTCGACCCCGCGTCCTATTTCGGGCGCGTGGCGTATCTGGGCCACGCCAACGGCCTGAGCGCCGACCTGAGCGCGCTGGAGAACCTGCGCTATGCGCTGCATGTGTCCGGCGCGCCGCAAAGTGATGCGGCCATCGCGGCCGGGCTCAACACCTGGGGCCTGCACTCCTGCCTGCACACCCCGGCTGGCCGCCTGTCGCAAGGCCAGGCCCGGCGCGTGGCGCTGGCCGCCGTCATGCTGAGCGGCAAGCCGCTATGGCTGCTGGACGAACCCGACGCGGGGCTGGACGCCGCCAGCCTGGTGCAGTTGTGGGCCATGCTGGACGCGCACCTGGATCGCGGCGGCGCGGCCGTGGTGGCCTGCCATCGGCGACCGGCCACCGCCGCCGACCGCCTGCTAACCCTGAACATGGATGACTACGCGGATGCTGACTACGCTGTCTCAGTTGGCGCTGCGTGACATCCGGCTGGCCTGGCGGCGACCCGCCGACACGCTGGGGGCCACCCTGTTCTTCGTGGTGGCCGGCACGCTGTTTCCGTTGGCGGTCGGCCCCGACCCGGCGCTGCTGCGCGCCATCGGCCCGGGCGTGCTGTGGGTGTGCGCGCTGTTGGGCATTCTGTTGAGCCTGCACCGCCCCTTCGCGCAGGACCACGACAATGGGGCGCTGGAACAACTGGTGGTGTCTCCCCATCCGCTGCCGCTGCTGGTGGGCGTGAAGCTGGCCGCGCACTGGTTCAGCGGCTGCGTGCCGCTGATCCTGGCGAGCCCCATCCTGGCCTTGCAGTTCGATCTGCCACCGCATGCCATCGGCGTGCTGGTCCTGTCCTTGCTGCTGGGCACGCCTACGCTGGCCCTGGTGGGCGGCCTGGGCGCGGCGCTGACGCTGGGGCTGCGCGGCGGCGCGTTGTTGCCGTTGCTGGTACTTCCGCTGTATGTGCCGGTGCTGATCTTCGGCGCGGGCGCGGTGTCGGCCACGCACGCCGGGCTGGGCGCGGCGCCGCAACTGTCGCTGCTGGGCGCATGCCTGTGCCTGGCGATCCTGCTGTGCCCCTGGAGCGCGTCGGCAGCGCTGCGCGTGGCGCTGGAATGAGATGAGCCATGCCTGAGCAAACCGGGTTCAATCCCCCCTGCCCCGCCGCGCCGGCCGCAAGCTGGATGCGCTACGCCGCGCCCGCGCTCTTCTATCCGCTGGCCGGCCGCCTGATCCCATGGCTGGCGCTGGCCGCCGCCCTCTTTGCCGCCGCCGGCCTGTACGTGGGCCTGGTGGTCGCGCCGACCGACAGCCAGCAGGGCGAGGTCTACCGCATTCTGTTCATCCACGTAGCAGCGGCATGGATGTCGATGTTCCTGTATCTGGTGATGGCGGCCTATGCCGCGCTGGGCCTGATCTACAACACGCGCTTGTCGTTCATGATGATGCGCGCCTTGGCGCCTACCGGCGCGCTGTTCACCTTCCTGACCTTGTGGACCGGCGCGCTGTGGGGCAAGCCCACGTGGGGAGCCTGGTGGGTCTGGGACGCGCGGCTGACCTCGGAACTGATCCTGCTGTTCCTATACCTGGGCTTCATCGCCTTGCAAGCGGCCACCGACGACGACCGGCGCGCGGACCGCAGCGGCGCGATCCTGCTGCTGGCTGGCGTGGTCAACGTGCCCATCATCTATTTTTCGGTGCAGTGGTGGAGCACCCTGCATCAGGGCGCATCCATCAGCCTGACCACCGCGCCCAGCATGGCGCGCATCATGGTGACGGCCATGCTGCTGATGGTGGCCGCGTTCTGGCTGTACAGCGCGGCGGTGGCGTTGGCGCGGGTGCGCGGCCTGATCGCGCAACGCGAACCCGGCGCGGTCCGTGCCCGTGCCCCTGCCGCCCGGGAGGCCGCATGACTTGGAACACCCTGTTCACGCTGGACGGCCATGGGCCTTACATCCTGGGCGCCTACGGCGTCACGGCGGCCTTGATGGCGCTGGAAGTCTGGACGCTATGGCGGCGCGCGCGCAAGCGCGCAGATCCACGTCCTTCTGACGCCGGGCCGAGGCATCGATGAGCCCGCGCAAACGTCGCGCCTGGGCAATCGCGGGCGGGCTGGCGCTGCTGGCCCTGGCCACGGCGCTGGTGTTGAACGCGCTGCAATCGAACCTGGTGTTCTTCTTCAGCCCCAGCCAGGTCGTCGCCCATGAAGCGCCCCGGCATGGCAGCTTTCGCGTAGGCGGCCTGGTCGAACAGGGCTCGGTGCGGCGCGAGGCCGACGGCGTGACCTTGCGCTTCCTCGTGACCGACACCGCGCACACCGTGCCGGTGAGCTACCAGGGCCTGCTGCCCGACCTGTTCCGCGAAGGCAAGGGCGTGGTGGTGGCGGGCAAGCTGGACGCGGACGGCGTGTTTCGCGCCACGCAGGTACTGGCCAAGCACGACGAAAACTACATGCCGCCGGAAGCGGCCGATGCGATCAAGCGGGCGGGCAACGTTGCCACGACGGGCCGCGCGGGCGCAGCGCCCAACAGCTTCGCCTCGGGCGAGGTCGCCGCCGCCAACCGCCCGCGCACGGAGACCCGATGATTCCCGAGATTGGCCTGTTCAGCCTGATCCTTGCGTTGCTGGTGGCGTTGGCCCAGGCCACGCTGCCGTTGATCGGCGCGGCCACCGGCTGGCAGGCGGGCCTGCGGGTCGCGCGCCCGGCCGCCGTGGGGCAGTTCTGCCTGACGACGCTGGCGTTCGGCTGCCTGGCCTGGTCGTTCCTGGACAACGATTTTTCGGTGCTGTACGTGGCGGGCAACTCGCACGCCGACCTGCCCGCCGCCTATCGCTTTGCGGCCGTATGGGGCGGGCATGAGGGGTCATTGCTGCTGTGGCTGTATCTGCTGACCGCCTGGACGCTGGCCGTCGCCCTCTTCAGCCGTGGGCTGCCCCTGCCATTCGCGGGGCGCGTGCTGGCGGTCATGGGCTGGATCAGCGTGGGCTTTCTGCTGTTCATGCTGTTTTTGTCCAACCCGTTCGAACGGCTGATGCCGCCCGCCATGGCCGGCCGCGACCTGAACCCGCTGCTGCAAGACCCCGGCATGATCGTGCATCCGCCCATGCTGTACATGGGTTACGTGGGCTTTTCCGTCGCCTTCGCCTTTGCCATCGCCGCGCTGCTATCGGGCGAGCTGGATGCGCTGTGGGCGCGCTGGGTGCGGCCGTGGACGCTGGCCGCGTGGACCTTCCTGACCGTGGGCATCCTGCTGGGCAGCGCATGGGCCTATTACGTGCTGGGCTGGGGCGGCTGGTGGTTCTGGGATCCGGTCGAAAACGCCTCGTTCATGCCTTGGCTGGCCGGCACCGCGCTGATCCATTCGCTGATCGTCACCGAGCGCCGGGGCGCGTTCCGCAGCTGGACGGTGCTGCTGGCCATCTGCACGTTTTCGCTCAGTATCCTGGGCACGTTCCTGGTCCGTTCCGGCGTGCTGACGTCGGTGCATGCGTTCGCGGTGGATCCGGGGCGCGGCCTGTACATCCTGGCGTTCATGACCGTGATCGTCGGCGGCTCACTGGCGCTGTACGCATGGCGCGCGCCCACGGTGGGCCTGGGCGGCGGCTTTTCGTTGCTGTCGCGCGAATCGCTGTTGCTGTCCAACAATGTGGTGTTGACGGTGGCGGCCGGCTCGGTGCTGTTGGGCACCTTGTATCCGGTCGTGCTCGACGTGCTGGACTGGGGCAAGATCTCCATCGGCCCGCCCTACTTCGAAGCGGTGTTCGTGCCCTTGATGACGCCCGCGATCTTCCTGATGGGCGTGGGGCCGGTCGCACGCTGGAAGCAGGCCGAAGTGCCCGACCTGGCGCGCAGGCTGCGCACCGCCTTCGTGATCAGCGTGCTGACCGCCGTGCTGCTGCCGCTGGCCATGCCGGGGCCGCTGCGCCTGGGCTCGCCCATGGTCATGTTGGGACTGTGGCTGGCCGCGTGGTCGGTGGCCAGCGCCGCCGCGCACGCCTGGCAGCGGCTCAATGACGGCGCGCAGGGCGGATGGCTGCGCCGCCTTGGCCGCCAGCCGCGTTCCTGGTACGGCATGCTGCTGGCGCATGCGGGCATCGGCATATTCATCGCGGGCGTCACGCTGGCCAACGGCTACGAGGTCAAGCACGAGATCCGGATGGACGTAGGCGCCACGCAGGAAGCCGGGGGCTATCAATTCACCTTTGCCAGCATCGCGCCCGCCACCGGCCCGAACTACAGCGCCGAGCGCGCCGTGTTCCCCGTCACCCGGAACGGCAAGCCGGTGGTGACGCTGTATCCCGAAAAGCGCTTGTACACCGTGCAGGACATGGCCTTGAGCCAGGCCGACATAGACAGCAGCGCCACGCGCGATCTGTTCGTGGCGCTGGGCGAACCGGTAGGCGATGCGGGGGGCAGCGTCGCGTGGACGGTACGCATCCAGGTCAAACCCTTCATGACGTGGATCTGGGCGGGTTGCCTGCTGATGGCGCTGGGCGGCCTGCTGGCCGCGGGCGACAAGCGTTATCGCCGCGCGCAGGAAGCGGCGGCACGCGATGTCCGGCCCGGTCTGGAGCCGCGCCAGCACCAGCCACGGGAGGGCTATTGATGCGCTTCCTGCTGCCGCTGGCCGTCTTCATGGCGATGGCCGTGTTCCTGGCGATGGGCCTGTCGCGCGACCCGCGCGCGGTGCCGTCCGCGATGATCGACAAGCCCGCGCCGCCCATCAACCTGCCCGTGCTGCTGTCGCCGGGCGAGCGGCTGGACGTGGAGTCGCTGCGCGGCAAGGTGTGGCTGCTGAACGTGTGGGCGTCGTGGTGCGGCCCGTGCAAAGACGAACTGCCGGTGCTGCGCGAGGCGGCCCAGCGCCACGCCATCCCGCTGTACGGCTTGAACTACAAGGACAAGCCCGAGGACGCCGCCGCCTGGCTGGCGCGCAATGGCAACCCCTACGTGGCCTCGGCCAGCGACACGGATGGCCGCGTAGGCATCGAGTACGGCGTCTACGGCGTGCCGGAAACCTTCGTCATCGACGGCGCCGGCCGCATCCGCCACAAGCAACTGGGCCTGATCACGCCCGAGATCTTCAAGGCCCGGATCCTGCCCATCATCGAGGCGCTGAAATGAGCGCGCGGTGGCAGACCTCGCGCAGCGCGACGATGGCGCTGCCCGCCGCAATGCGGCGGTGGCTGGCGCCGCTGTCGATGTTGATATTGCTGACGTTGATGCTGGCCGTGGGCGCGGCGCACGCGCAGGCGACCCAACCCGCTCCCGCCCTGCCCGCGCTCTCTCCCGCTGACCAGCAGCGCGCCGACAAGCTGGCGCATGGCCTGCGCTGCCTGGTCTGCCAGAACCAGACGCTGGCCGAATCCAACGCCCCGCTCGCCCACGACATGCGCAACCTGATCCATGCGCAACTGGCCGAGGGCCGCAGCGACGCGCAGATCATGCTGTTCTTTGAAGAGCGCTACGGCGACTTCGTGCGCTATGACCCGCCCTTCAAACCCATCACCTGGCTGCTCTGGCTGGGGCCGTTCGCCTTGCTGGCATTGGGGTTCTGGGTGCTGGTGCGCACGCTCAAGCGCCGCGCGGTGGCGCGCGCGCCGCTGACGGCCGACGAGCGCGCCCGCGCCGCCCGCTTTCTGGATACCGGCCCATGACCCCGCTCTGGATCGTCGTCGTGCTGCTCTTGCTGGCGACCTTGCTCTGCCTGATTCCTCCGCTGCTGCGCCGCGCGCCGCCCACCGCGCCCGGGGCTGAAGATAGCCTGCGCGCCTTCTACCTCGCGCGCCGCGAGCAATTGCAGCGCGACCTGCGGGCCGGCAGCCTCAGCCCCGAGGCCAAGCTGCGCGCGGAAGAAGAAATGCAGCGCGAACTGCTGCAAGACCTGGCCGCGCGCCAGACCCGGGTCGGACCGCTGGGCGGCCAACGGGCGGGCGTGGCCGCCGCCTGCCTGTTAAGCGTGCTGGTTCCCGTGGCCGCCGTGCTGTTGTACGGCAAGCTGGGCAACCCGCGCGCGGCGGCGGACATGACGCTGGCGAGCACGGCCCCCGCGCACGCCAGCCCTTCTGGTAGCGACGCCCAGAACGCGGCCGGCGATGGTGCGCGCGATGACATGGCCTTGGCGATCAATGCCTTGGCGCAGCGCTTGCGCGGCGCGCCGGACGATGCCGACGGCTGGTACACGCTGGCGCGCTCTTATGAAACGCTGGGACGCTACGCGGATGCCGTGGCGGCCTATCGGCAGGTGCTGCGGCTGGTGCCGGGCCAGCCGGTCGTGTTGGCCGATCTGGCCGACGCGCTGCTGTCGAACAACCAGGGCAAGCCGGACGCCGACGCCATCGCGGCGGTGGCGCAAGCGCTGGCCAATGACCCGGATCAGCCCAAGGCGCTGGCGCTGGCCGGCATGATGGCGCTGCGCCGGGGCGATGCGGCCGAAGCGCTGGGCCATTGGGAACGGCTGCAAGCCCTGCTGCCGGCGGACTCCGAAGCGGCGCGGCAGATCCAGTCGAACATCAGCCAGGCTCGCGCGATGGCGAGGGGTGCGCCGGCAGGTGGCGCCGACAATGACTTGAGTAATAACTCGGCCACCGCCACGCCGAACCCTTCGGGCAAGACGTCGCCAAACAGTTTGGCGTATGCCGCGCCCGACGCGGCCACTGCGTCGACCACTGCGTCGACCACCGCATCACCTTCCACCACCGCGCGCCCCGCCACCAACACCACCACGAACCCCGCGACGGCCCCCGCCCGCATTTCCGGCCACGCGCGCATCGCCGATTCGCTCGCCGACCGGGTCAAGCCGGACGACACCGTCTTCATCCTGGCGCGTCCGGTTTCGGGCTCGCGCATGCCGCTGGCGATCTCGCGGTGGCGCGTGTCTGACCTGCCGCGCGCCTTCGTGCTGGATGACAGCAGCGCCATGTCGCCGCAGGCCACGCTCTCCGGCGCAAGCCGCGTGCGGGTCGAGATCCGCATCAGCCGGTCGGGCGCCGCCGCCGCCCAGCCGGGCGACCTGCAAGGCGTGCTGCCCGACGTGGACGTTCGCGCGGGCGACCTGGATCTGGTGGCTGACACCCTGGTGCGCTGACGCGCGCCGTGGGCGTGGCGCTGACACGCCGGTGGCCCTGGGATCTCGGCCAGGGCGCCGCGCCCCGCACCGTCAGGCGCGCTCGATCCGCGCCGGCAGGCCCTGGCGCACCGCCGCGCCGGATACCCAGTCGATCCAGACGTTGGCGTGTTCACCGCGCGTCAGGTCGGCAAAACCCAGGTCGTTCAGGTTCACCCCCGCCGCCAGCGTGGCGTCGTGCGGCATGGGCTTGCCGTCGACCACGTGGGCGCGCGCGCCCAGCTCGGTATGGCCGTAACCATGTTCGATGCCGACCGCGCCCGGTTGAATGCCGTCGCGCAGCAGCGCCAGCCCCGTCACCGCGCCGCCCGGCGTCACGATGCGCACGGCGTCGCCATTGCGGATGCCCAGACGTTCGCCGTCCTGGCGGTTGATCGACACCGGATTGTGCGGATGCACCTGCCGCAGCCGATTCACGCCGATGGACATCGAGCTCATCAGGTTCGACTTGAACGAACTGAGCAGGAATGGCCAATCCTGCGCGGGATACTCGGCGCGCACGTCGCGGCCATCGGCCAGGCGCGCCGGATACCACGTCGGACAGCCGCTATAGCGCTCGCCCGTCATGGCATGGCGGAACTTGGCCAGGTCCTCGCTATAGATATGCAAAGGCTTGGCGTAGGCCAGGCGCGTCTGGCGCGCTTGCCCGTTCTGCACCCAGGCCTCGTCCATCTTGTCGAAACGTCCGCCCCGGCTCATCAGCATCGCCACCTGCCGCCACTCGCCCGGTTTCAGCTTGTGTTCCAGCAGCGTGCGATAGCGGTCCACGCCCGTCAACGCCATGTCTTCGTCGGTCGCCTCGGGCACCACGCGGCCACCCGCGAACGCGATATTGGCCATGCCGCGCAAGAAGAAGTCTTCGGGCGTGTCCAGCGCATGCTTGCCGCCATCCTTGTCGGTGATGGCGTTGGCGCCAAACCCCGGCATGCCCAGGCGCTTGGCGCAGGCGATCAGGAAGGTTTCCAGGCAGACCGGCTCGTTCGTCGCCGTGCGGGCCACGCGCGGCTGCACGGCGGGCCAGCGCACCGTGGACGCCTTGGCGACCACGTCGGCCCAGGGCGCCGACACGCCCCAGCTTTCATAGGTGACCGTGTCGGGCACGATGTAATCGGCCAGCGCGTTGGTCTCGTTGATGAAGGGGTTGATCGACACCGACAGCGGCAGGATGCGCGGGTCCTTCAGCTTGTCCGCCAACACAGACTTGAAGCCGGCGATCCCGTACACCGGATTGCTCATGTGGTTGAACCACACCTTGGCGCGATACGGATAGCCCGCCAGCGCCGACGCCAGCATTTCCGAACTGAGACCGCCCGTGGCCGGATACCACGGCGCGGACGCCGGATACGCGGGCTGCCCCGCCGCCTTCTTGCGCGAGAACTCGCTGGATTTTTCGTAGGGAAAGCGGTTGCGCGACAGCGCGACGCCCTTGGGCGTGGCGCGATTGGCGAAGCCGGCGATGTTGTAGCGCGGGCCCGGACCGTAAGGCGGGAACGGGCCGGCGTCCAGCACCAGGCCGCCGTCCGCGTTCAGGTTGCCGACCAGCGTGTTGAGCATGGCGATGGCGTAGGCGGTGTAGAAGCCCGCGCCGCTCATGGTGCCGCCGTGCGCGTCGGCCACGGCGCGCTTGCCATGGCTGGTGAAGCGCCGGGCCAGCTCGGCGATCTTGTCCGCCGGCACGCCGCACAAGGCAGCGTATTCGTCCAGCGTCTTGCGCTGCGCTTCCTGGCGCAACAACGCCAGCGACGATGCGACGCGCAGCGATTGCGGCGCACCGGCCATGCCGGCCGCCGCGATGGGCTCGTCGACGAACAGCGTGGCGGGCGTCGCCACCGTGTGCGGCGCCAGCGTGCCATCGCCAAGGCGCACAACGTACACGTCTTCCCATTTATCGTCCGCGTCGGCCGGACGCGGCCAGCCCAGGTCCGCGCCGCGCAAGAAGGTGCCCAGGCGCGGGTGGCCCGGCTCCGTCACGACCAGGTGGGTGGCGTTGGTCCAGGCCGCTTCGCCCGCTGCCTTCATGGCCTGCGGGCCCGGCTGCGACAAGGCCTGGGCATCGAAGCGTTCGTTATCCAGGATCCAGCGGATCAAGCCCATGGCCAGCGCCAGATCGCTGGCCGGATTCACCGGCACCCATTCATTACCCGACCCGGCCGACAGACTGGACGAGGCCGGCAGCACGGGCGACACGACTACGTAGGTGAAGCTGTCGGCCTCGGGCCGCACGCGGGCTTCGGCCAATTGACGGGCCTGGCGCTGGAACGGGTTGCCGGCCTGCGCGGGCGCGGCGCCGATGAACAGACCGAAGCGCGCATTGTCCCAATCGGGCTTGCCGTGCGGCATGCCCTTGAGATCACCCAGCGCCGCACCCGCGCCCACGCGAAAGCTCTGCCCGCAGTACGAACCGTGATTGCTGACATTGACCGTGCCGAAGGACTGCGCGGCAAAGCGCTGGATCAGCGGCGTGCGGCCTTCATTGGAGGCGTCCGTGAACAGGAACTGATTGACGCGGGGACCATACTCGGGGTTTGCCGGATCCAGCAGCGTGTCGCGATCGAAGATGGCGCGCATCCCCTCGACGTGGCCTTCGCCGAACAGGTCGCCGCCTTCGCACACTTCCTGCACCAGTTGCTCGAACGTGATGCTCTGCCACTTGCCCTCGCCGCGCGCGCCGACCCGCTTGAGCGGTTGCAGTACCCGGTACGGGCTGTCCATTTGTTCCAGCATGGCCGAGCCGCGCGCACACGAGGTGGCGCGCCCTTCCAGGCCGTTGTCGCCACCCAGTTGCGCATAGACCTCGCGCACCGGCATTTCCATGGCCGCGGGCCGCGTCGTGGCCAGCGGGTGGTACGGGTTGCCCGCCACGCGCAGGATGCGGTTCTGCGCGGTATCGACGCGCAGCCGCACGCCGCATTGCGTCCAGCATCCCAGGCAGCTGGACGGGCTGACCGTCTGCCCGGGCTGCGCGCTCAACACGCCGGTCAGCGGGTCGATACGGAATTCGGGCGTCAGCGAATTGCCGCGCACGGCGTGGGCGGTGGGCACGCCGGCCGAGCCTTGGGCCAGGCCCTTGACGGCCCGCGCCACGGTTTCGCCGTAGCCCGCCGCAAAGGCAGCCATGCCGCCCGCGACCATGCCGCCCCGCACCATCAGCTTGCGCCGCGCGGCGTCTTGCGGCGTGTCGGCCGCGTCATCCGGCGCAGGAGCGCCGGGCTTGTCGTCTTCGTGTTGCTTGTCCATTGCTTTGAATTCCATTGCTGTCAGCCTGCCAGGCCGCGTTCACGCGCCGGGAAGCTTTCCAGTGCCCAGGTGACCGCGGTGACCAACGCCACGCACAGCCCCAGCACCCCGACCATGCCCAGCAGCCCATCGCTGCCCCACGGCATGTCGTACAAATACAGGCCGGCGCCAAACTTGGGCACGCCCTGCACGCTCATGAAAACCACCCAGCGAAAGATCCACGCCGCGCCCAACATGGTCAGCGCCAACGCGGCCGAGGGCAGCGGCGCGGCCAGCGCACGCGCGGGCCGTTGCAACAGGGCGATCATGCAGAAGCCGGTGATGACCGCGCCCGCCAGGCTGATGCGCCAGATGGGAAATTCCGCGAACAGCCGCAACGCTGCGTCAAACGAGGGATCTGCGCCCAACAGGCCCAGCCCCGCCCAGGCGCTGGCGCTGATTGCCAGCAACGTCACGGCGGTCAGGCTCAGGCCGCGCAGGGTCTCGACCGGCAGGGCCTTCATGCCGCCCGGCAACCAACGGCCCACCAGGAACATCGCGCCCAATGCGCCCAACCATGCCGTCAAGCCGAAGTTCACGGGCAGGAACGCCGTGTGCCACAACGGCCGCGAGCGCAGCACCATGACTTCCGCGCCGGTGTAGACCAGGATGGAAGCGGCCGACAGCGCCAAGGCCACGGCCAGCAGGCGCAGCCAGCCGATGCGCCCCCACCACCACGCCGCGCAGAACAGCATCGACAGGCCGATGAAAACCGGCAGCAGCACCGCGCCCAGCCACATCCACGACCACGGCGTCAGGTGCGCGTAGAAGTGCCAGAATCGGCCGGGTTGATGCAGGTCGGCCAGTAGCGATACAGGCGCTGCGATGGCGCTGACCAGCAGCACGGCGACGGCGGCAGGCAGCAGGCGGCGCACCGGCGAGCCGGCATGGCCGAACGCCGCAACCGCTGCCGTCAACGCCGTCGTGGCCGCGATGCCGATAAGAAAGAAATACTGCACGGCCCATGGCAACCAGGCGGCGTCATAGACCGGCGTGAGCAATTCCGAGATCTGCATGAAAGTCCCCTTCGATGGCTCAATGTCCGCCCGCCAGGCGCACGCCGGCCTGGCCGTCGACCTGGTGGACAAACGCGTCGGGCAAGCCGATGTAATAAACGTGGGGGTCGGTCTTCATCTCGGGTTTGAGGACCTTGACGTCGGCCTTGTGCTCGACCAGCAGCTTCGAGATGGCGCTGTTTGGGTCATTCATGTCGCCGATGACGCGCGCGCCGCCCACGCAGCTTTCCACGCAGGCCGGCAACAGCCCCGCTTCCAGGCGGTGTTCGCAGAACGTGCACTTGTCGGCCGTCTGCGTGTCGTGGTTGATGAAGCGGGCGTCGTAGGGACAGGCCTGCACGCAGTAGGCGCATCCGACACAGCGTTCGTTGTCGACCAGCACGATGCCGTCTTCGCGTTGAAAGGTGGCCTGCACCGGACAGACCGGCACGCAAGGTGGGTTGTCGCAGTGGTTGCACAGGCGCGGCAACATCACCATGGCGCAGGGGCTGCCATCGTCGGGCGTGACTTCGTATTGCAGGACGGTGGTGCGGAACTGCCCGATCGGAGGCAGGTTCTCCAACGAACAGCTGACCGTACAGGACTGGCAGCCGATGCATTTGCGCATATCGACAACCATGCCGTAACGCTTGCCGGCCATGCCCGGGCGGCGCGGGGGCTGGCTGTTCAGGCCAGTGGCTTCGGCGTGGATGGGGATGACGGTGGCTGCGGCGCCTAGGCCAAGCAGCCCTTTCAGAAAACCGCGTTTACCGCGTAGAGGGGGCTCTGCTGGAGCGGGGGATGGGGGCATTGCGTACTTCTCCGGGCTGGTAACTTCTTGTTGTTATTACCTTATCACCGGGAGTTATATAGAAAGTTGATATGCATCAAATCGGGGACAGAGAAGCGCGATCGAGAGGCAAAGGTGCGCACGCGGCCAGGCTTCGTTGCGCGGGAGTGTCGGGTCGGTCGGGTCGGGCTGGGTCGGGTCGGATCGGATCGGATCGAATCGGATCGGATCGGGCCGGATCGGATCGGGCTGGATCGGGCTGGTCGGATCGCGCCGGATCGGGCTGGGTTGAACCGGGCGGTGCCGGATTGGGCGGAGTCTCGTCTAGCCGGATCGGTACGTCAGAACGTCAGCGCACGCCGCCAGGCGGCCAGCTTCGATTCGAAGGACGCGGCCGCATGGGCGGGGCTGGTGGACGGCAGATCCACGTAATCCAGCGCGCGCGGCAGCGTGGGCAGCACGTGCCGGCGGTACAGCGCTGCGGCCTTCGCGCCGTTGAAGCAAATGCGCGTGATGGCCGGATGCGCCGCCAGGAAAGCGGCGAAGTCGTTGGGCACGAGCGTGTCGCGACGGATGTCGGCGTCCAGGCTGCCGGGCCGTTCGCACGCATGCAGCACATCCCATAGCGCTACGCGGGCCGCCTGTAGCGCCGCCAGTCGGGCGGGATAGTCCAGCGCCGGGTCGAAACCCAGCACCTGCCCGGCGATCGGCCAGAAGGTATTGCGCGGATGCGCGTAGTAGCGCGCCTGCCTGAGCGAAGCGACGCCCGGCATGGAACCGAGCACCAGCACCCGGGCGTCGGGCGCGGAGACGGGGGCAAAGCCCCAAATCTGGTCCGGGCGCTCTGGTGGCGCGGCAGTCATGTGTGGTTCCATGGCAGCAGCATACAGCCCGATGGCGCGCAGGCTTGCTAGGACAGCGTCGGCCATAGCATCCAGAGCTTGCCCAGCAGGAGGCCCACGGCCATGACGAGGGCGGCGACGCTCAGGACGGAGGCGCGCGGGCGGAATCGGGAAAACGCGGAAGAGATCATGGGCATGGTGGTCGGGCGGGCAAGGTCAGGGCTCGGGCCAGAGACCGAACAACGTCCGGCTGGCGGCAAGGAAGAAAGGAAGGAAAGAAGAAATGAAGAAACAACGACACGATAGGGAGCCCACCACGCCCTCAAAATCGGATTATTCTTAAAAAACAGCGCCTCGTCCTTCTGGCTGATGGCGCAACGGATGAGCCGCCATTAATCAAAAACGCCTCGGGGAAAGCCGGCAATCGTCCGATTCATGGAACAGTCCATATCAAAAGCCGTCACTACAAAAACCGCTGTTCCGCCCTAATCTTTAGCCCCATGACGAACGGCCCCGGGGGGGCCGCGCTATAGGAATAGACACCATGAAGAAGATCCTCGGCCTGCACGCCGCACCTCGCCCACATTGGGTGGGAGACGGATTTCCCGTGCGCTCGATGTTCTCGTACAACGACAAGGGCAAGAACGTCAGCCCCTTCCTGCTGCTCGATTACGCGGGTCCGGCCACGTTCGAGCCGGCCGAGCACCCGCGCGGCGTGGGCCAGCACCCCCATCGCGGCTTCGAAACCGTCACCATCGTCTACCAGGGCGAAGTCGAACATCGGGACTCCACCGGCAACGGCGGCGTCATCGGCCCCGGCGACGTGCAATGGATGACGGCGGCCTCGGGCATCCTGCATGAAGAGTTTCATTCCCCCGCGTTCACGCGTACGGGCGGCGAATTGGAAATGGTGCAGTTGTGGGTCAACCTGCCGGCCAAGGACAAAGGCGCGGCGGCGGGCTATCAGGGCATTCTGAACGCGGACATTCCGGTAGCAGCCTTGCCCGACGAGGCGGGCAGCGTGCGCGTGATCGCCGGAAACTTCGCGGGCCATGCCGGCCCGGCGCACACCTTCACGCCGATGGACGTGTGGGACGTGCGCCTGAACGCGGGCAAGTCCGCGACCTTCCCGGTGGCAGCCGGCCGCAACAGCATGCTGGTGGTGCTGCGCGGCACGTTGCTGATCAACGGCGAATCGGTCGCGCGCGACGCGCAGTTGGCGCTGTTCTCGCAGGAAGGCGAAGACATCACCGTCGAGGCCAACAACGACGCCGTGTTCCTGGTGTTGAGCGGCGAACCGATAGACGAACCGGTGGTGGGCTACGGCCCCTTCGTGATGAACACGCAAGCGCAGATCGTCGAAGCCATCCAGGACTTCAATGCGGGGCGCTACGGCAAGATGCATTGACGCCGCCCCGGTGTTCTTGCACGCGCAAAAAGCCGCGAGGTTGCTCCCGCGGCTTTTTACTGTCCGGTCAAAACTGCAACCGTGCCGGCGAGTGAGTGCGTAGCAGGGATGGCGCCCAAAAGATGCGACAGCGGCGGTGTCGAGGCGGGCGATGGCGACATGCCGATCCGGCGGCCAACGGGCCGATGAGGCGGCGCCGGGGCGTCCATGCACCCGGTCCATGCTGAACTGAGCAGACCCGGTAGCGCCCTACCGGAAAGCCGCCCAGGCCAGGCTCAAGGAGAACACGCCCAGCAGCAACGACGCCCCGCGCTGCACCTGCGCCGGGTTGATCCAGCGCATTTTCCGGCTGCCCAGCGACGCACCGAAGGCGACCCACAGCAATCCGACGGGCAACAACAACGCCGCGAAGATCGCCATGGCGGCGAGGTAATCCGGCACGCTCAGGAACGCGGCGGACGGAAAAATCGCGCTGGCGAAAAGTATGCCCTTGGGATTGAGCAGCGTCGCCACGAACAGCGCGCGCATGCCGATCATCCGCTGGGCGGCCGACGGCACGGCGCTGGCGGCCCGCCACATGCGGATCGCCAGATAAGCGATATACGCGCTGGCTGACACGCGGACGACGACGGGCAGCCAGGGCACGGCATGCGAGGCCTGCTCAAGAAAGCGGCCCCAGACGGTAATGGAGATGACGTAGCCCGCCAGCTCCGCCCCGGTCAGCCGCGCGGACGGCCCAAACCCTTGGCGCAGACCGGCCGCAGCCAGCAACGTGTTGGTGGGACCGGGCATCGCCAGGATGAAGGCGACACCTGCGATGAACCATCCCAAGGAGGTAGCAGTGAACATGTGAACGAAGGCCGTCGGAAAAAGAGGCCGTCTTGTATCACGGCCACAAAGCGGCGGGCAATTGTCGCGGGGTGTTGTAACACTGAGCTGACATACGACGGGTTGTATTGCGCAGCGCAGGAGCAGCCACCGCCAGCCGCACCCTGCAATCGCTGTCCGCAGGCTGCGGCGGCTTCGTGAAATCGGACCATTAGCATGCGCGTGGCCGCGCCTGTCTCAAGCCCGCAAGCGCCCCGCCCTACCCGACCCGCCGCCAGACGCTGGCCAGCCACGGCTGCTGTTCACGCGGCAAGCCGTCGGGCCGGTAATAGTGTTCAAGCTCTTCGAAGCCGGCGTCCAGCAGCAAGGCCCGCCAGCCCTCCAGGTCGTGATACGCGCCGTAGCGGCCGCGATTCCAGCCTTCCTGGTTGCCGCCGCGAGGGTTGGAACAAAAGAGCACGCCGCCAGGGCGCAGCGCCGTTCGCAGCTCGCGCAGCACGCGCGGCAATTCCTGCCCGGGCACATGGAACAGGACCGCGTTGGCGAAGATGCCGTCAAAGCGTTCGGAGGGCAGCGCCAGTTGCAGGAAGTCCTGGCGCCACACTTCGCAGCCCGAAGCGGCGCGCGCCATTTCCACGAAGCTTTGCGTGCCGTCCAGACCGACGGGCCGATGGCCCAGCGCGACGAAGGTTTTCAGGTCCCGGCCGGGGCCGCAGCCCAGATCGAGGATGTCGTACGGCGGCTCGCCGCGAATATGGCGCAGCAGCGCGGCGATGTTCTGGCTGACGTCGTGCTCGCGTGTGCCGGCCTCGAACGCCTCGGCGTTCTCTTCGTAGTTCGCCAAGGTCAGCGCGGTGATCTTGGCCAGGTCTTGCGGGTCGAGTTTCATCACGGCATTGTGCCTGGATCGTGCGGCGCGCGTTGCGCAATTCGCGCCCTCGCACGGCGCGAAGCCTGTTGCAGACGCTGCGCCAGCACCGCGCGCGGCGGCAGGTCGGTGGGGTATGGGGCCGCCTGCACGCCGGTGTCGGCAAGCTCCAGCAGCTGGATATATTCGGCTTGCATGGCCGCGCAGACGATCATGCCCAGCGGCGTGCCTTCGTGGGACCGGCGTTCGAACTTGTCCAGCCAGCGCAGGCAGGCTTCCATCTGGTCTTCGCTTATCGGCCGCGATTCGTCCAGCAGCACCGAAATGGCCACCAGGCGGCGCAGCTTGCGATGAAACAGCAGCAGGTCCAGCGTGTGGCTGGCGTCATCGACCTTGATGACCTTTTGCCGGCCCACGAACGCAAAGCCGACATCCAGACCCATCACAAAAGACTCCATATCGCCCACGACGGCCGCTTGCAGCTCATGCGCCAGCGCGGGCCATGCGTCGGCCTGCACCGGCAGCCCTGCCCTGTTGCCGGACTCGTTCATTTTCCACTTCGCCACGACCACACCTCCTCAGATACCTGAAAGAAGCGGCCATCATGAAATAGAAAAGCCCGCGCGCCTACAGGGCACGCGGGCTTATAGGACCAAGTCCCAGGTCAGGCGACCAGACGCCCTTCGATCTTCGTCTTGGTGGCGGGCAGATCTTCAGGCAAGCCCTGCGACAGCTGGCCGAACAATTCATGGTGCAGCGCCAGTTCATCGCGCCACGCAGCCGCGTCCACCGACATGACCTGTTCGAACTTGTCCGGCGTGAACTCCAGGCCGGTCCAGTCGATGTCCTGGTAGCTGGGCGATACGCCAAACACCTGGTCCACGCCCTTGGATTCGCCATCGATGCGGCCCAGCATCCAACGCAGCACGCGCATGTTTTCGCCAAAGCCCGGCCAGACGAACTTGCCGTCGGGTCCCTTGCGGAACCAGTTGACGCAGTAAATGCGCGGCAAGGTGGCGCCAGCGGCTTCCAGCTGCTTGCCCAGTTTCAACCAGTGGTTGAAGTAATCGCTCATGTTGTAGCCGCAGAACGGCAGCATGGCGAAGGGGTCGCGGCGCACCACGCCCTGCTGCCCGACGGCGGCGGCGGTGGTTTCCGAGCCCATGGTGGCGGCCATGTACACGCCTTCGACCCAGTTGCGCGCTTCGGTGACGAGCGGCACGGTGGTCGAGCGGCGGCCGCCGAAGATGAACGCGTCGATGACCACGCCCTTGGGGTTTTCCCATTCGGGGTCGATGGACGGGCATTGCGCGGCCGGCGCGGTGAAGCGCGCATTCGGGTGCGCCGCCTTGCGGCCGGTTTCGCGCGCGATGGCGGGCGTCCAGTCCTGGCCCTGCCAGTCGATCAGGTGCGCGGGCGGCGTGTCGGTCATGCCTTCCCACCACACGTCGCCATCATCGGTCAGCGCCACGTTGGTGAAGATCACGTTGGCCTTGAGCGTGGCCATGGCGTTGAAGTTGGTCTGCTCGCTGGTGCCCGGCGCCACGCCGAAATAGCCCGCTTCCGGGTTGATGGCGTGCAGGCGGCCATCGGGGCCCGGCTTGATCCAGGCGATGTCGTCGCCGATGGTGGTGACCTTCCAGCCGTCCATGCCTTGCGGCGGGATCAGCATGGCGAAGTTGGTCTTGCCGCAGGCCGACGGGAATGCCGCCGCCACGTGGTACTTGCGGCCCTTGGGCGAGGTGACGCCCAGGATCAGCATGTGTTCGGCCAGCCAGCCCTGATCGCGGCCCATGGTGGAGGCAATGCGCAAGGCGAAGCACTTCTTGCCCAGCAGCGCGTTGCCGCCATAGCCCGAACCGTAGCTCCAGATTTCGCGGCTCTTGGGGAAATGCACGATGTACTTGGTGGGGTTGCACGGCCACGGCACGTCGGCTTCGCCTGCCGCCAGCGGCTTGCCCACGGAATGCACGCAGGGCACGAAGTCGCCGTCCGTGCCCAGCACGTCATAGACCGCCTTGCCCATGCGCGTCATGATGCGCATGTTCACGACCACGTAGGGGCTGTCGGACAATTCGACGCCGATGTGGGCGATGTCCGAACCCAGGGGGCCCATCGAGAACGGCACGACGTACAGCGTGCGGCCGCGCATGGCGCCGTCGAACAGGCCGTTCAACGTGTCGCGCATTTCAGCCGGGTCGGCCCAGTTGTTGGTGGGGCCGGCGTCTTCAGCGCGGTCGGAACAGATGAAGGTGCGGTCTTCCACGCGCGCCACATCGGAGGGGTCCGAGCACGCCAGGAAGGAATTGGGCCGCTTGGCGGGGTTGAGCCTGCGCATCGTGCCGGCCTGGACCATTTGTTCGCACAAGCGGTCGTATTCTTCCTGAGAACCGTCGCACCAGACCACGCGATCGGGCTTGGCCAGTGCTACAAAACTGGCTACCCAGTCAATCAGGCCGCGGTGCTTGACGTAGGCAGGCACGTTCAACGCAGCCAAACCCCCATCCAATGGCTTATTCATTGGGGCTATCTCCATGCTTAGACGAATGGTGATACGGCCCCAATTGCGTGGGGCCGTATGTAATTTGCGCCATCATACTTGCAGCGCGGGGCAACCCGTCAACCCATCCACATGGACGAGATTGTCACGGGTTGAGACGGACTCAACGGTACTTCCCGTCGCGCAACTCGCGACGGATGATCTTGCCGGTGGCCGTCGTGGGCAAACTGGTTACAAAGCGGATGACGCGCGGATACTCATGCGCGGCCAGCCGTGTGCGTACATGCGCCTGCAAATCGCGCACCAGCGCGTCGTCGCCCGTGACCCCGTCGTTCAGCACCACATACGCCATGACGATTTCCGTGCGTTGGGCATCCGGCACGCCAACCACCGCCGCCATGCGCACGGCGGGGTGGCCGATCAGGCAATCTTCGATGGGCGCCGGCCCGATGCGGTAGCCGGCGCTGGTGATGACGTCGTCGTTGCGCCCCACGAAACGGATGAAGCCTTGCGCGTCGCGCACGCCCAGGTCGCCCGTCAACAGGTAGTCGCCGACGAACTTGTCGGCGGTGGCCTCGGGGTTGTTCCAATAGCCCAGGAACATGACGGGGTCCGGCCGCAATACGCCGATGTTGCCTTCCTGTCCATCGGCCACTTCAACGCCCCGGTCATCCACAATAGCCACCCGGTGACCCGGCGCGGCGCGCCCGATCGCGCCGATTTCCGGATCGAACAGGGATGAGCATGACGACACCAGCATGTTGCATTCGGTCTGGCCGTAGAACTCGTTGATGGTCACGCCCAGCACGCGGCGGCCCCAGTCGATCAGTTCGGCGCCCAGCGATTCGCCGCCGCTGGCGACCGAGCGCAGCGCCAGCGGGCCGGCGGCGTCCGGATACGCGGACCCTCGCATCATCTTCAGCGCGGTCGGCGGCAGGAAGGTATGCGTGACGCCGTGGCGCGCCATCAGTTCCAGCGCGGCCGTGCCGTCGAATTTCTCGAAACGGCGGGCCAGCACGGGCACGCCGTGGTGCCAGGACGGCAGCAACACGTCCAGCAGCCCGCCAATCCAGGCCCAGTCGGCGGGCGTCCACATCAGGGCGGCGTTTTCGGGGAAGAACTCGTGCGACATCTCGACGCCGGGCAGGTGCCCCAGCAGGACGCGATGCGCGTGCAGCGCGCCCTTGGGCTTGCCCGTCGTGCCCGACGTGTAGATGATCACGGCGGGGTCGTCGGCGCGCGTGGCGACCGGCTCGAAATGGTCCGGTTCCAAGGCCAGCGCGGGGTGAAACGGCACGGCCTCGCCGTCGCCATCGCCATCGATGCAATAGATGACTTTCAAGTCTGGCAGGCTGGCGCGTATCTCGCGCAGCTTGCGGCAACCCTCGGTGTCGGTGACCAGCGCCGCCGCGCCGCTGTTGGCCAACCGGTATTGGATGGCGTCCACGCCGAACAGCGTGAACAGCGGCACCGCCACCGCGCCCATCTTGTAGACGGCGATATGCGTCACCGCCGTCTCGGGCGCTTGCGGCAGATAGACCGCCACGCGGTCGCCGCGCCGTACGCCGTGGCGCGTCAGGCTGTGCGCCAGCCGGTTCGACTGCGTCTTGATGTCATCGAACGAATAGCGCGTTTGCGCGCCGTCGCTTTTTTCGAAGATCAGCGCCAGCCGGCCGCTGCCGTCGGCCCATTTATCGCAGGCGTCCACGCCAATGTTGTAGGTATCCGGCACCTGCCATTGGAATTCGGACACAAGCTGCTTGTAGGATTCCTTTCGGGACAGCATGGTTTTGTCTCTGATGTTGTTATGGATCACCCAGGGCTTGCTGAACTTGCTTGACCCTGGCTCAATATTAAGCCTCGCCCCACCGCCCTTCTGCCGTCCGCATGGAAAAAACCCCCGTCGTTCCGATCCGCCGCCCGCCGGCCAGCGCCAAGTCCGAACAGCGCATCCGCGACATCCTGCACATGGCCCGCCAGGTGTTTTCCGAAGCCGGGTTCCAGGCCGCCACGACCACCGAGATCGCCCAGCGGCTGGGCGTGTCCGAAGCCACGATCTTCACGTACTTCGGCGGCAAGCGTGAATTGTGCGTGCGGGTGATCGGTGATTGGTATGACGAAATCATCGCCAAGGTGGAAGACAACCTGCCGCACGTGCACGGCGCGCGCGCGCAGCTGCACTATCTGGTGCATACCCATCTGCGCCACCTGCTGGCCGAGGGGCCCGGGCTGTGCGCCTTCATCCTGTCCGAGGGGCGCGCGCGCAATGACGATTTCGGCGAGGTCTACGCGGGCCTGCAACGCCGCTACACCGCGCCGCTGATGCGCATCCTGGCGCAAGGGCAGGCCGATGGCGATATCCGGCGCGACATGCCGCTGCGCCTCTTGCGTTCGACCGTCTACGGCCCGATGGAGCACGTGCTTTGGGACGCGATCCTGCGCGGCGCGCGGGTGGACGTGGCCGCCACGGCCGACCAGCTCGTCGGATTCCTGTGGCAGGCGCTGCAACCGCCGCAGCGGCACGCGCTGGCGCTGGCCCAGTTCCGCAGCGAGGTGCGCGACGCCCTGGATCGGCTTCATGCGTCCGAGGAAGCGACCGGCCCCGAGGCGTCGGCCGGATCGGAAAACAAGGACGGCGCCACGTACTGAGGAAAGCCGTTGTAGACCTCGCCGCGGTCGGCCGGCTGCAAGGTCCAGGAATGGCGTGCGTTCGGCACCCCGCCATCCACGCGGATGACCGTGCCGTTGATGAACGCGGCCGCCGGCGACAGCAGGAACACCACGGCCGCCGCCAGCTCGGCCTCGGTGCCGAATCGTTGCAGCGGCACGCGGGTCTTCAATTCGCGCAGCACCGCGCGGTAGGACTCGTCGTAGCTGTCCATGCCGCTGGAGGCAATCCAGCCCGGCGCCACCGCATTGACGCGGACGCCCGCATGCGCCCATTCGCAGGCCGCCGTTTCGGTCAGGTTCCATACGCCGGCGCGCGCCGCGCCCGAATGCCCCATGCCGGGCATGCCGCCCCAGATGTCGGCCAGCATGTTCACGATGGCCCCGCCATGCTGGCGCATGTGCTGGGTGTAGACCTCGCGCGCCATCAGGAAGGTGCCGTGCAGATTGTTCTGCACCACGGCGTTCCAGCCGTTCAGGCTGATGCGGTCCAGCGGCGCGGGAAACTGCCCGCCCGCGCAATTGAACAGGCCGTCGATGGCGCCGTGGCGCGCCAGCACGTCGGTGACCGCAGCACGCACGCCGGCTTCATCGCGAATGTCGCAGGCATGCAGGCTGAGGCGGCCCGCGGCCTCGGGATAGACGCGCGCGATCTCCGCGCCGGCCGCTTCCAGCTTGTCCGGCTTGCGCCCCACCAGCGCCAGGTTCGCCCCCAGCGACGCAAGCTCGTGCGCAGTGCAGCGCCCCAGGCCGCTGCCGCCCCCAGTCACCACGATGGTCTTGCCCTCGAACAGCCCGGGTCTGAACACCGACGCGTAGCGTGCGTCTGCGGCTTGTGCGGCCGATTGGGAATCCATGTCTCGCTCCATTATTTTTTTGAGGATAACTCAATATTTTTCCGCCACCTACCGCTGATAGCGAAGTTTGCTCCTAGAATCGTCTTCCATATCCCCACAATTTATTGAGCCAGAATCAACACCAAGGAGACCCCCATGCCCATGAACGCCCCGTTGGATGTCGTGCGCGACGGCGCCATTGCCCGTCTGACGCTGAACCGGCCCGACATGCGCAACGCCTTCGATGAAACGCTCATCGCCGCGCTGACCGACGCCGTCCGCCAGGCGGCGCAGGATCCTGACGTGCGGGTGCTGTTGCTGACCGGGGCGGGCAAGGCGTTCTGCGCGGGCGGCGACCTGAACTGGATGCGCAAAATGGCCACGCATACCCAGGCGGACAACCGCGAGGACGCCTCGCGCCTGGCGGACATGCTGCACGCCATCTGGGCCTGCCCCAAGCCGGTGGTCGCCAGCGTGAACGGCGACGCCTACGCGGGCGGCATGGGCCTGGTGGCGGCCTGCGACATCGCCATCGCCGCCGACGGCGCGCACTTCTGCCTGTCGGAAACGCGCGTGGGCTTGTTGCCGGCAACGATCAGCCCTTACGTCATCCGCGCCATGGGCGAACGCGCCGCCAATCGCTATTTCCTGACGGCCGAACGCTTTGACGCGGCGACCGCGAAAAGCCTGGGCCTGGTGCACGACGTGGTGCCCGCCGACGGATTGCAACAAGCGGCCGACGCGCTCTGCCGCACGCTGTGCGCCAATGGCCCGGACGCGGTCAAGGCCAGCAAGCGGCTGGTGCGCGATTTCGCGGGCAAGCCCATCGACGCGGCGCTGATCGCCGACACCGTCGAGCGCATCGCCGCGTGCCGCGCCACCGACGAGGCGCGCGAAGGCGTCGCCGCCTTCCTGGAAAAGCGCGAGCCGTCCTGGCGGCCGCTTTCCTGAAGCGGGAGCGTCGGCCCGCCATGACATAATCCCTGGCGCATCTTCAG
This sequence comes from Achromobacter piechaudii NBRC 102461, assembly GCF_001571245.1. Classification (GTDB taxonomy): domain Bacteria; phylum Pseudomonadota; class Gammaproteobacteria; order Burkholderiales; family Burkholderiaceae_B; genus Achromobacter; species Achromobacter piechaudii. Next base: position 137,165 of record NZ_BCTK01000015.1, read on the forward strand.
GAATTTTCATGCCGCACCCGACTTCCCCCTCCCCCGTTTTTCCGCCGCTCAACGCCGAGCGCCTGTGGTCCCGCGTTGAAGCCTTGTCCCGATTCACGTTGCCCGATGTCCCCTGGACGCGGCGCGCGTTTTCCCCGCTGTTCGACGACGCGCGCGCCTGGTTGCGCGGCCAGTTCGAAGAGGCCGGACTGGCGACGCGGCTGGATGCGGGCGGCAACCTGATCGGTACGCGTGCGGGCCGCGACCCGTCGCGCAAGCCGATTGCCACCGGTTCGCATTGCGACACGGTGATGGCCGGCGGCCGCTTTGACGGCATCATCGGCGTGTTGGCGGGCATCGAAGTCGCGCACACGCTCAACGAGCACGGCATCACGCTGGACCACCCGTTTGAAGTCATCGACTTCTTGTCCGAAGAACCCAGCGACTACGGCATCTCGTGCGTGGGCAGCCGCGCTTTGAGCGGCCAGCTCACGGCCGACATGCTGGCCGCCTGCAATCCCGAGGGCGAATCGCTGGCCCAGGGCATTGCGCGCATCGGCGGCAACCCCGCCGCGCTGAATGCGCCGCTGCGCGGCCCGGACGGCACGGCGGCCTTTGTCGAGCTGCACATCGAACAGGGCCCGGTGCTGGAAAGCCGCAACCTGCCGATTGGCGTCGTGACCAACATCGTCGGCATCCGCCGCGTGCTGATCGTGGTGCAAGGCCAGCCCGATCACGCCGGCACCACGCCCATGGACATCCGCCGCGACGCCCTGGTGGGCGCCGCGCGCATCATCGACGCGGCCAGCCGCCAGGCCAGCGCCGCCAGCGGCAACCCGCATTACGTGGTGGCCACGGTGGGCCGGCTGTCGATGACGCCCAACGCCGCCAACGCCGTGCCCGGGCGCGTCGAACTGACCTTGGAAATGCGCAGCGACAGCAATGCCGTGCTGGACAGCTTTCCCGAAACGCTGATGGCGGGCGTGGCCGACGATCTGAAGGCGCTGCGCTTGACGGCCGGCTTCTCGCCCCTGAGCCGCGCGCAGCCGACCGACTGTTCGCCGCTGGTGATGGACGCCGTGAAGGCCGCGGCCGACCAGCTGGGTTATGCGTCGATGCGTTTGCCCAGCGGCGCGGGCCACGATGCCGTCTACATGGCGCCCACCGGCCCCATCGGCATGATCTTCATCCCCTGCCTGAATGGCCGCAGCCATTGCCCGGAAGAATGGATCGAACCGGCGCAACTGCTGGACGGCACGCGCGTGCTGTATCAGTCGGTCCTGGAACTGGATCGCGTGCTGCGCGGCGCCTGAGCCGTCACACCCCCTCCGCCCCCACGGTTATCGCCGGCCACGGGGCGGCGCGCTGCCATAATGGCTGCCTTGCCCCGGATGAACCCCATGGAACAGATAGAACTGAACGACAGCACCGCCGACCGTTTCCTGCTGGACGCGCCCGGCTTGTCGCTGCTGGTCTTCCATAGCCGCACCTGCGGCACCTGCCGCATCGCGCGCGAACAATTGCCCGCGCTGGAGCTGCCGGTGGAACGGATCTGCTGGGTCGATGCGGGCGATAACCGCGGCCTGGTCGAACGCTACGAAGTCTTTCACCTGCCCGCCATGTTCGTCACGCGCGACGGCGCCTTTTTCGGTCCGGTGCAATCCACGCTGGCCGAATGGGACTTGCGCCAGCAGATCGGCCTGGCGCTGGACAGCTACCCCGCCGAATTGCCGTGACGGCCCCCGCCACCAAGCCGCTGCGCCTGCCGCTGGACGCGCTGGCCACGAGCGGCATGCTGATCCTGTGCGTGTGCTGGGGTTTCCAGCAGATCGCCATCAAGCTGGTTGCCGCCGACATCGCCCCCATCATGCAGATCGCGTTGCGCTCCAGCTTCGCCGCGCTGGTGTTGTTGGTGGTGGTGTGGCGCGCTGAAGGCTTGCGCGCCGTGCGCGACGGCACGGCGCTGCCGGGCCTGCTCGTCGGGCTGCTGTTCGGCGCGGAATTCCTGTTCGTGGCCCAGGGGCTGCTGTACACCACGGCCTCGCACATGTCGGTGTTCTTATATACCGCGCCGATCTTCGCCGCCCTGGGCTTGCATTGGCTGCAGCCGGAAGAACGCATGCAACCGCTGCAATGGCTGGGCGTGGCGGTGGCTTTCGGCGGCATCGCCGTGGCCTTTCTGTTCAAGGGCGGCGCGCCGCGCGAAGCCGCCGGCGCCGCCAACATGCTGCTGGGCGACGCCATGGGCCTGGCGGCCGGGCTGTTGTGGGGCGCCACCACGGTCGCCATCCGCGCAACCTCGCTGTCCGAGGCCGCCCCGTCCAAAACCCTGCTGTATCAGATGGCCGTGGCGGCCGTCGGCCTGTTGGCCTATGCCGTGGCCACCGGCCAGCATGCCATCCAGCCCACGCCGTCGGCCCTGGCCAGCGTGGCGTTCCAGGCTGTGGTGGTGGCGCTGTCCAGCTACCTGGCGTGGTTCTGGCTGCTGCGCCGCTACCTGGCCTCGCGCCTGTCGATCCTGTCTTTCATGACGCCCTTGTTCGGTGTGAGCTTCGGCGTGCTGATCCTGGACGAGCCCCTGGATGCGGGCTTTGCGATTGGCGCGGTGCTGGTGCTGCTGGGCATCACGCTGGTCAGCGGCGGCGAACTGGTGAAGCAGTGGTTGCGCCATCGGCGGATCTGATCGGACGGATGGGCTATCCCCGCGAGCGCCCCAGGTTCAGCACGATCAGCGCCGCGCCCGCCAGCACGAAGGCAAAGCCCCACCAGTCGGCGGCGGCCGGCCGGTCGCCCACCAGGGCCATCGCCCCGAGCACGCCTACCACCGGCACCATCAGCGTTGTCAGCGCGGCCACCGTGGCGCTGACGCGCTCGCTCAATACGAACCACAACCAATAGGCCACCGCCGTTCCCAGGATGATGTGGAACGACAGCGCCACCACGATGCGGCCGTTCCAGCCCTGGGTGGGAAACGACTCACCCGCGATCAGCACGCCGGCCAGCGCGCAGGCCGCGCCCACCGCCAACTGCCACGCCGTGACCACGATGCGATGGCCCGCCACGGGCCAGCGCTTGAGATACACCGTGCCGGCCGCCCAGCCGAACGCGGCCACCAGCGGAAACACCAGCCCCTTTGTCGCGGCCAGATCGTGCTGGGCGAACACCGCGCGCAGCACCGGCCAGGCCAGGATCGCCACGCCTGCCGCGCCCAGCGTCAGCGCCAGCGCGCGCCGCCGGTCCAGGCGTTCGCCCAGCACCAGCCACGCCAGCAGCGCCGACATCATCGGCATGGTGAAAGTCAGCACCGCCGCGCGCGACGTGCTGGTGCTCAGTTGCGCCCAGGCCACCGCCAGATTGAAGACGGCCACGGCCAGCACGCCGCCCACGACGATGCCCGGCCACGCAGCGCGCGGCGGCAACAGCGCCAGCCGCTTGGCGCGCGCCAGCAGCAACAGCAGCACCGCGCCGCTGCCCAGGCCCAGCACGCGCAGGGTGAACGGCGGGAAGATTGAAAGGATGATCTTCACCGCCGGCCAGTTCAGCCCCCAGAACAGGGCCAACGCCACCGGAATCAGGCGCACGCGGCGCGTTCCTGGGCGATCAGATCAGACAGGCCGTGGCGCTGCATGCCTTGCGCGTCGAAGTTCTCGGGGTCCAGCCAACGCTCGTAGGCGGTGCGCAGCGCCGGCCATTCGCCATCGATGATCGAGAACCATGCGGTGTCGCGGCTGCGGCCCTTGTAGATCGTGGCCTGGCGGAAGATGCCTTCGAACTGGAAGCCCAGCCGCGCCGCCGCCTGGCGCGACGGCGCGTTCAGGCTGTCGCACTTCCATTCATAGCGGCGGTAGCCCAGCTCATCGAAGGCGCGGCGCATCAGCAGGAATTGCGCCTCGGTAGCGATGCGGGTGCGCTTGAGTTGGCGCGAGTACGACACGAAGCCGACCTCGATGGCGCCGTTGGCCGGGTCGATGCGCATCAACGCCAGCGTGCCGACGGCCCGCCCCGTCGCCAGGTCGATGATGGCGTGGTGCAGCGGGTCGCTGCCCGCCTGGGCCGCGTCGGCAAACGCCCGGTACGCGGCGGCGTCCTTGAAGGGGCCGATGCCCATGTAGGTCCAGTCGCTATCGTCCGGCGCCCGGCTGAACGCGTCGTACAGATCCGCCGCGTGCCGGCCCGCCGACAAGGGTTCCAGCCGGCAGTAACGGCCGATGGCCGGCGTCAGCGGCGGCCGCGCGCGGGCGCTCCAGCCGGGTACGTCGGGGCCGATAGGTTGTTGAAATGCATTGACGCGGGGTTGCATGCGACGGAGCCTCATCCAGTTAAGCGCGCGCCGCCGGCCGTGGCGGACGCAACACGCAGGGCCTCACGATATCGGAATCGTGGCATCATAAAAAGCACCACGATTCTTGAATTTAATGGGGCCATGAGCCATCGCGCCATGCACCGTCGGACCATGAACACACCCAGCCAGCACTCCCCCGCCGACGCCGCCCTGCTATCGAGCCCGCTTGCGCGCGGCCCCGGCGCGCCACCGCGTCAGCGGCAACTGATCCAGCGCTTGAAGCAAGCCATCCTGGCAGGCCAATTGCCGGCGGGCGGCAAGCTGCCGTCCTCGCGCGCCTTGTCGGAAGATCTGGCAATTTCACGCAACACGGTGCTGATCGCCTACGAACAATTGACGGCCGAAGGCTATGTCATCGCCGACCGCCAGGGCACGCGCGTCGCGCCGCTATCGGCCGCCCCGCTTGCGCAGGCGGGCCGGGCGGCGCGGACGCAGCCATCTGGCCCGCCCGCTCCGGCCGCTCCCGCCACCGCCACACGGCTGTCGCGCATCGTCGCCACGCGCGCGCCCGCCGACAGCTCGTTGCCGATGACGCCCGGCACGCCGGCGCTGACACAGTTTCCCCTGAACGCCTGGCGGCGCGCGCAAGACCGCGCGCTGCAAGCCGCGCCCGCCGCCACGCTGGGCTATGGCCATCCGATAGGCGAACCCGCGCTGCGCGAAGCCATCGCGCAGTATCTGCGGGTGTCGCGCGGCGTGCACTGCGACGCCTCCCGCATCGTCATCACCGAAGGGGCCCAGGGCGCGCTGGCGCTGTGCGTGCAGTTGCTGACCAACCCCGGCGACACCGCCTGGCTCGAAGAGCCCGGCTATCGCGGGGCCAAGTCCGCCTTTCATGGCGGCGACCTGAACGTGGTGGCCATGCGGGTGGACGCGGACGGCATCGTCATTCCGGAAGAGGCCTGGCGGACCCACCCGCCGCGCCTGATCCAGACCACGCCCACGCACCAATATCCCACCGGCGCCGTACTGTCGGTGGCGCGCCGGCTGGACTTGCTGGAACGCGCGCGGCGCGCCGGCGCGTGGATCATCGAAGACGACTACGACAGCGAATTCCGGCACCAGGGCGATCCCATCGCGGCCATGCAGGGGCTGCTGCCCGATGCGCCCGTGCTGTACGTAGGCACGTTCAGCAAGACGCTGTTTCCCGCGCTGCGCCTGGGTTTCCTGGTGTTGCCCGAGGCGCTGGCCCAAAGCGCCCTGCCCTCGGTCGTTGAAATGCTGCGCGGCGGCCATCGGCTGGAACAACTGACGCTGGCCGCCTTCATCGACAACGGGCAATTCTCGCGCCATCTGGGCCGCATGCGCCGCCTGTACCGCGAACGGCAGGCGGCGTTGCGCGACGCGCTGGCCGCGCATTTGCGCGTGGATCACGAGGTTTTGGGCGGGCACAGCGGCCTGCATCTGACGGTGCGCCTGCCGCCGGAATTTCCCGATCAGGCCATCGTGGCGCTGGCGCGTCAGGTGGGCATGAACCCCAGCGCGCTATCGACCTTCGCGATGGCGCCGCGCGCCGAAGACAACGGGCTGGTGATCGGCTATGGCAACACCAGCGCCGACCGCTTTCCCGCACTGGTCAGCCGCCTGGGTGAACTGGCCGATCAGGTGCGGCGTTAGTGGACGAGGCCGCCCAGGACCAGCACCGCCAACACCAGCCAGAACAGAAACCCGATCACCGAGCGGCGCAGCAGCGCCTTGACGGCCGCCCACAGGAACATCAGCCCCAGCACCAGCAGGACGAAGTTGAAGATCGACGGGTTCATGCCCATCGCCTTGGACAGCCCGCCGTAGAAGTCTCCCAGCGCGCCGCCCAAACCGCCCAGCAGCCACTTGATGCCGCCCACCACCGCGCGCAGCGCTTCGCCCAGCATGACGCCGAGCGAGCCGAAAAATCCGTCGTCCTGCGGCATCAGCGGCGCGCGTCCATCAGCATGCGCACGGCCAGCCCGGCCAGCACGGTACCCATCAGCCAGCGCTGGATCACCATCCACAAGGGCCGGCCCGCCAGAAAGCCCGCGATGGACCCGGCTGTGATGGCGATGACGGCGTTGACCGACAGGCTGATGACCACCTGCGTCATGCCCAGCGCCAGCGACTGCGTGAACACGCTGCCGTGGTCGGGCTGGATGAATTGCGGCAGCAGCGACACATACATCACTGCAATCTTGGGGTTGAGCAGATTGGTCACCAGCCCCATCGTGAACAGGGTGCGCGGGCTGCTGCGGGGCAGTTCGCGCACCTGGAACGGCGAGCGGCCACCCGGGCGGATCGCCTGCCAGGCCATATACAAGAGGTACATCGCGCCGCCGATGCGCAGCGCGTCATAGGCCAGCGGCACCGTCAGCAGCAAGGCGGTGATGCCAAAGGCCGCGCAACAGACATAGAAGATGAAGCCGACCGCCACGCCGCCCAGCGATATCAGCCCGGCGCGCGCCCCTTGCGAGATGGATCGCGACACCAGATAGATCATGTTGGGGCCGGGGGTCAGCACCATGCCCAGGGCCACCAGGGCGAACGTCAGAAGATGAGTCAGGTCGGGCATGATGAACCGGCGCGCGCCGGAGGATGTCGAAATGGGATTCGCACACGTTATCGCAAAACTGTATCGGAACAGGTTTTTTTTTGAACGCGCGACCGCCGCCACGCGGACGTGTCGCCAACGCCACACTGCCCCAGAAGCCGCATGCCGATTGGCGCTGGCTGCTTTACGAGCCCACGCGGCTGGCGATACAGTGGACCGATTCGTTGGACTGCATGGAGCACCTGGACATGCCGAAACGTCATCCGTCCGTGGTGGAACGCCCGCCCACAATTCGCGTCGGTATCGGTGGCTGGACCTACGCGCCCTGGCGCGGCACGTTTTATCCCGAAGGCTTGCCGCACGCGCGTGAATTGGAATACGCCAGCCAGCAGCTCACCGCGATTGAGATCAACGGCACCTACTACAGCACGCAAAAGCCCGCCACGTTCGCCAAGTGGCGCGACGAAACGCCGGAAGGTTTCGTCTTTTCGCTCAAGGCCTCGCGCTACGCGACCAACCGGCGCGAGCTTGCCGGCGCGGGCGATTCCATACATCGCTTCATCCATAGCGGCATTGCGGAACTTGGCCCCAAGCTGGGACCCGTGGTGTGGCAATTCGCGCCGACCAAGACCTTCAACGCCGACGACTTCGGCGAATTCCTGGCGCTGCTGCCCGACAAGGTCGACGGCCTGCCGCTGCGCCACGTGCTGGACGTGCGCCATGCCAGCTTTGCCTGCGAGGAATACCTGGAGTTGGCCCGCCGCCACCAGGCCGCCACGGTCTATACCGACAGCGAGGACTTTCCGTCCATCGCCGACCGCACCGCCGATTTTGTCTATGCGCGGCTGATGCGCGCCAGCACTGCCTTCAAGGCAGGCTACGCGCCCAAGGTGCTGGACGCGTGGGCCGACAGGCTGCGCGACTGGGCGCGCGGCGCCGATCCGGCCGACCTGCCCCGCGTCGGCTCGACGCCCTCGACGCCACACCGTGCACAGGACGTCTACGCATTTTTCATCAACGGCGCCAAGGAGCGCGCCCCCGCCGCCGCGCGCGCGATGATCGAACGCCTGTAGCGAGCGCGGGCGGCGGCTGGCTGCTTACTGCGAGATCGGCGCGCGGCGGGGCAAGCCTCTTGCCGCGCGACCGCTCATGGCGCCGTGAAGAACCGCCTCTTACTGCGCAACCGGCGTGCGCAGCGTGACGAATTCTTCGGCGGCCGTCGGGTGGATGCCGATGGTGTCGTCAAACACCTGCTTGGTCGCGCCCGCCTTGAGCGCCACGGCGATGCCCTGCACGATCTCGCCCGCATCGGGGCCGACCATGTGCACGCCCAGCACGCGGTCCGTCTTGGCGTCCACGATCAGCTTCATCAGCGTCTTTTCCTGCGACTCCGTCAGCGTCAGCTTCATCGGCCGGAAGCGGCTTTCGAAGATCTTGAGCTCGTAGCCAGCTTCGCGCGCCTCTTCAGTCGTCATGCCCACCGTGCCGATATTGGGCAGGCTGAACACGGCGGTCGGAATCAGCTTGTAGTCCACCTTGCGGTATTCCTCGGGGCGGAACAGGCGGCGCGCCACGGCCATGCCTTCAGCCAGCGCCACGGGCGTGAGCGGCACGCGGCCGATCACATCGCCAATCGCCAGGATGGACGGCTCGGCCGTGCGGTATTCGTCGTCGACCTCGATGAAGCCGTCTTCGCGCAGCTTGACGCCGGTGTTCTCCAAGCCCAGGTTGTCCAGCATCGGACGGCGACCCGTGGCGTAGAAGACGCAATCGGTCTCGATGACCGAACCGTCTTTCAGCGTGGCGGCCAGCGAGCCATCGGGCTGCTTGTCGATACGGGCCAGGTCGGTGAAAAAGCGCAGGTCTACGCCCTTTTTCGACAGCTCGTCGCGCAGGTGTTCGCGCACGCCCTGATCAAAGCCGCGCAGGAACAGGGGGCCACGGTAGGCCTGCACGGTCTGCGCGCCCAAGCCATTGAAAATAGAGGCGAATTCGACGGCGATGTAGCCGCCGCCCACCACCAGCACGCGTCGCGGCAATTCCGGCAGGAAGAACGCCTCGTTCGAGGTGATGGCGTGTTCCTTGCCGGGAATGTCCGGCACGCTCGGCCAGCCGCCCGTGGCGACCAGGATGTTGGCGGCGGTGTGGCGCTGGCCGTTGATTTCGACGGTATGGGGGTCGACGATGCGGGCGTGGCCTTCCAGCAGCGTCACGCCGCTATTGACCAGCAGATTGCGGTAGATGCCGTTCAGGCGTTCGATTTCGCGGTTCTTGTTGGCGATCAGCGTGGCCCAGTCAAAAGACGGCTTGCCTGCGCTCCAGCCAAAGCCATGGGCCTGTTCGAAGTCTTCGCTGTAGTGGGCGCCGTAGACCAGCAGCTTCTTGGGCACGCAGCCCACGTTGACGCAGGTGCCGCCCAGGTAGCGGCTTTCCGCCACGGCCACGCGCGCGCCGAAGCCCGCTGCGAAACGGGCCGCGCGCACGCCGCCAGAGCCCGCGCCGATCACAAACAGATCAAAATCGAATGCCATGTTGTTTCCTTCGCTAAAGCCCGTGGGCCCGCGTTCACTGTCCGGGAAAAGCGTATTTAACACCACCGGCGCAAGACGTGGAAAATACGGGACCAGCGACTTGAACCGGGAACCCACGCCATGAACACCGTCCCTTTGCATATCGGCATCGTTGCCTGCTCGGCCGAAGGCGCAGCGCTGTGCTATCGCACGCTGTGCGCGGAAGGCGCGCAGCGCATGGGGCCGCATGCGCACCCCGAAATTTCCCTGCACACCCATTCCTTGGCGGATTACGTCGCGTGCCTGGATAAGGACGACCTGGCCGGCGTCGGCGCGCTGATGCTGTCTTCCGCCGACAAGGTGGCGCGCGCCGGGGCCGATTTCCTGATCTGCCCCGACAACACTATCCATCAGGCGATGGGCCATGTGCTGCCACGCTCGCCGCTGCCCTGGCTGCACATCGCCGAGGAAGTCGCCCGCCAGGCCCATGCGCGCGGGTTCCGTCGCCTGGGCATCCTGGGCACGCGATGGCTGGTCGATAGCGAGGTCTACCCCGAGAAGCTGGGCGCGCAAGGCTTGGACTTCGTCCGTCCCGACAAGGCAGACCGCGCCGAGCTGGGCCGCATCATCATGGATGAACTCGTCTATGGCGACTTCCAGCCGGTCTCGGTGGTGCGCCTGCAAGCCATCGTCCAGCGTTTACGCGACGCGGGCTGCGACGCGGTGGTGCTGGGCTGCACCGAACTGCCGCTGGTGCTGAACGACGGCAACTGCGTGCTGCCCACGCTGGACTCCACCCGCATCCTGGCGCGCGCCGCGTTGGCGCGGGCCCTGGCGCCGCGCTGATCGCGGCTAGATCTGGTCCAGGCCGAACTGCCGCAAACGGGCCAGGTCCAGCACCTTGATCTGGTGATACGCCAGCGCCAGGATGCCGGCGTCGGCCAGGGTCTGCAAAGCCTGGTTCACGCGCTGGCGCGACAAGCCCGTCAAATAGCCGAGTTCTTCCTGCGAAATGGCCAGCGTCAGGTCGGTGGACGGATACAGCTGCGGATTGAACAGTTGCGCCAGCGACTGCGCCACGCGCGCATCGGCGTCCAGCAGGCGATGGTTCTGGATGGATGCGATGAATTCGCCCATGCGGTCATTCAACTGGCCGATGACGAAATGCGAAAACGGCAGGCTGGCGGCCAGCAGCGCGTGGAACGTCGCAGCCGGCACCGCCATCACCAGCGAGGGCTGGATCGCCACCACATCGTATTTGCGCAGCTCGCGCTTGATGACGCTGCCTTCGCCGAACCAGCCGCCCCGGGGCACTCCCGAAAACGTGCAACTGCGTCCCGATTCGTTATAGATGGCCAGCTTGAGCAGGCCGGTATGCACGCCCAGCCAGTAGTCCGAGGGCGCATTGCGCCGCGCAATCCAGGCCCCATTGGCCACGTGTTCCGCGCGCGAGGTCGCCAGCACCAGATCCTGGTGGCTGGCTTGCAGCGCGCCAAACCAGGAACAGGCGCGAAACAGCTCGGCCAGGGCGGCGGCGGAAACAATGTTTGAAACATCGGACATGGGCGGAACCGTGTAAAACTGGCAGTTTGCAGGGTCGGCCGGCGGTCTGTCATGCAGGCGACAGACAGCATTTTCGGCCCGCCCCTAAGCTCACGCAAGCGACGGGAATCAAACTTTCCGCGATCAGCAAACCTCGAACAAGACAGGGGCCGCCCGCGCGCCCCACTCGGAGACTACGCATGAGCAGCATGTTCGACCATGGCCTGGCGCGCCGCGACGCCAACTACACCGCCCTGACCCCGGTGGACTTCATCGCCCGCGCGGCCGAAGTGTATGGCCAGCGTTTGGCGGTGGTGCATGGCAAGGTGCGCCGCACGTGGGGCCAGACCTACGAACGCGCGCAGCGGCTGGCCAATGCACTGGAACAGGCGGGCATCCACCGCGGCGACACCGTCGCCGTCATGCTGCCCAACATACCCGCCATGGTCGAAGCGCACTTCGGCGTGCCCATGCTGGGCGCGGTGCTCAACACGCTGAACACCCGGCTGGATGCGCCCAGCGTGCTGTTCATGCTGGGCCACGGCGAAGCCCGCGCGCTGATCGTCGACACCGAATTCGCCGATATCGCCCAACGCGCCCGCGCCGAATTCCCGCACTTGCGCATCATTTCGGTCCACGACCTGGACAGCGCCCCCGCCACCTTGCCGGGGGCCGTCGATTACGAAGCCTTCCTGGCCGACGCCTCGCCCCATTACGCGTGGCAGCCGCCCGCCGACGAATGGGACGCGATTGCGCTGAACTACACCTCGGGCACTACCGGCGACCCCAAGGGCGTGGTCTATCACTATCGCGGCGCGTACCTGAACGCGGTCAGCAACATTCTTGAATGGGACATGCCCAAGCACGCGGTCTATCTCTGGACCCTGCCAATGTTCCATTGCAATGGCTGGTGCTTTCCCTGGACCGTCGCCGCGCGAGCGGGCGTGAACGTGTGCCTGCGCAAGTTCGATCCGCAGACCGTCTTCGACCTGATCCGCGCCGAAGGCGTCACCCATTACTGCGGCGCGCCCATCGTGCAAAGCGCGCTGGCCAACGCGCCAGCCGACATGCGCGCGGGCATCACGCACACGGTGCGCACCATGGTGGCCGGGGCCGCACCCGCGCCCGCCGTCATCGCCAAGATGCGCGAGATCGGTTTCGAACTCACGCACGTGTACGGGCTGACCGAGGTGTATGGACCTGCCGCCGTCTGCGCCCGCCAGGAATCGTGGGACGCGCTGGACGACGAGCGCCGCGCCCAGCTGACCGCGCGCCAGGGCGTGCGCTACCACTTGCAGGCCGGCGTATCGGTGCGCAACCCCGAAACCATGCAGCAAGTGCCCGCCGACGAACAGACCGTGGGCGAAATCATGTTCCGCGGCAACATCTGCATGAAGGGCTATCTGAAGAACGAACGCGCCACCGACGAGGCCTTCGCGGGCGGCTGGTTCCACACGGGCGACCTGGGCGTGATGACGCCGGACGGGTACGTGCGTATCAAGGACCGCAGCAAGGACATCATCATTTCGGGCGGCGAGAACATCTCCAGCATCGAAGTCGAGGACGCGCTTTACCGGCACCCGGCCGTGGCGGCGGTGGCGGTCGTGGCCATGCCCGATCCCAAGTGGGGCGAGACGCCGTGCGCCTTTGTCGAACTGAAAGCCGGCGCCAGCGCCACCGCCGAGGAAATCATCGCGCACTGCAAGCTGCTGCTGCCCGGCTTCAAGGTGCCGCGCGCGGTGCGCTTTGGCGAATTGCCCAAGACATCCACCGGCAAGATCCAGAAATTCGAATTGCGCGCCGCGGTCGGCGCGACAAAGGCCATCGACCTGGCGGGCCCGTCCACCGCGCCCGCCTCTTCTTCGGACGAGCCGGCCACGGATACCCCCGCCGACAGCCCCAACAAAGCCGCCTGACGCCGGCGCCCCCTGCCCTTTCATCACAGGAGTTTTTCGGCCATGACGTACCACGCCCCCGTGAAAGACATGTTGTTTGTGTTGAACCATCTGGCCGGCCTGCGGCAAGTCGCCGCCCTGCCCGGTTTCGAGGAGGCCACGCCCGACACCGCGCAAGCGGTGCTGGAAGAGTCCGCCACGTTCGCCGCCGAGGTGTTGGCCCCGCTGAACCACCCGGCCGACCGCGAACCCAGCAGCTGGCGCGACGGCGTGGTCACCACCGCGCCCGGCTTCAAGCAGGCGTTTGCCCAGTACACCGAAGCCGGCTGGCAAGGCATGTCGCACCCAGTCGAGTACGGCGGCCAGGGGCTGCCCGGCCTGATCGGATCGCCGTGTTCCGAAATGCTGAACGCCGCGAATCTGTCGTTCGCGCTGTGCCCGTTGCTGACCAATGGCGCCATCGAGGCCCTGCTGACGGCCGGATCGCCGGAATTGAAAAAGCGCTTCATCGGCCCGATGATCTCCGGCCAATGGACCGGCACCATGAACCTGACCGAACCGCAAGCCGGCTCGGACCTGGCCATGATCCGCACGCGCGCGCAGCCGGTGGGCGACGGCACGTACCGCCTGTCGGGCACCAAGATCTTCATCACCTATGGCGATCACGACCTGACCGAGAACATCCTGCACCTGGTGCTGGCCCGCCTGCCCGACGCCCCCGACGGCGTGAAGGGCATTTCGCTGTTCCTGGTGCCCAAGTTCCTGGTCAATGAAGATGGCTCGCTGGGCGCACGCAACGACGTCACCTGCGTATCCATCGAACACAAGCTGGGCATCAAGGCCAGCCCCACGGCCACCTTGCAGTTTGGCGATGCGGGCGGCGCGCTGGGCTATCTGGTGGGCCAGGAAAATCGTGGGCTGGACGCGATGTTCATCATGATGAATGCCGCGCGCTATGCCGTGGGCGTGCAGGGCATCGCCATTGCCGACCGCGCCTACCAGCACGCGCTGGCCTATGCCGCCGAGCGCGTGCAGAGCCGCCCGGTGGACGGGTCCTCGCGGGATGCCGTCACCATCATCCATCACCCCGACGTACGCCGCATGCTGGGCACGATGCGCGCCTTGACCGAGGCGGGCCGCGCGCTGGCCTACGTCACCGCCGGCCACGCCGACCTGGCCCACGCCAGCCCGGACGCCGACGAACGCAAGCGCCATTTGGCCATCCAGGAATTCCTGGTGCCCATCGTCAAGGGCTGGTGCACCGAGATGTCCATCGACGTCGCCAGCCTGGGCGTGCAGGTGCACGGCGGCATGGGCTTCATCGAGGAAACCGGCGCGGCGCAGTACTACCGCGACGCCCGCATCCTGACCATCTACGAAGGCACGACCGCCATCCAGGCCAACGACCTGATCGGCCGCAAGACGCTGCGCGACGGCGGCGCGGTGGCCCAGGGCCTGCTGGACGCCATCCGCCAGACCGAAACCGAACTGGAAGCGCGCAGCGAACCCGCTGCCAACCTGATGCTCAAGCCGCTGCGCCAGGCGCGGCTGGCTCTGGCCAACGTGGTGGACTTCGTGCTGGCCAACGCGGCTAGCGCGCCGAACGCCGTGTTCGGGTCGGCCGTGCCTTACCTGCTGCTGGCGGGCACGACGCTGGCGGGCTGGCAGATGGCGCGCGCGCTGCTGGCCAGCCTGGATCATCGGGATGAAGACCCCGAGTTCCATCAGGCCAAGATCGCCACGGCGCAGACTTACGCGCTGCACAAGCTGACGCAGGCGCCGGGCCTGGCCGCCGTGGTGCTGGGGTCCAGGGACTACGCGGTACAGCCCTGACGCGACGGTGGTGACGCTGCCTTGCGCGGCAGCGTCGCCAGCCAGAACAGCAATGCCGACACGCTGATCGCCGCACCCAGGACGCACACGCCCGCCCAGCCGGCGCGCGCGTACACCCCCGTGGACGCGATGCCGCCCAGGCCGCTGCCCACCGCGTAGAACATCATGTAGCCGCCCACCAGGCGGCTATGCGCCTGGGCGCCGATGCTGAAGATCATCGTCTGGTTCGTGACATGCAGCGCTTGCAACGCCACATCCAGCACCAGCACGCCCAGCGCCAAGGCCCACAAACTGTGATCCAGCAGCGCAATGGGCGCCCACGCCAGGCATAGCAGGACGAGGCCCGCCCCGGTGGTCCGCTGGCCCAGCCCGCGGTCCGCCCAGCGCCCGGCTCGGGCAGCCATCAGCACACCCAGCACGCCCACCAGGCCGAACGCACCCACCGCCGCGTACGACAAGGAATGCGGTGGCGCGCTCAAGGGCAGCACCAGCGCCGTCCAGAACACGCTGATGGCCGCAAACATCAGCAGCGCGATCATGCCGCGCACGCGCAGCACGGGTTCGGTGGCAAGCAGCGTCGCCATGGACCGCAACAAGGCCCAGTACGACAGCGTCGCCGTGGGCAGGCGGCGTTGCGGAAGGCGGCGCATCAGCACCACCGCCAGCACGGCCGCCAACGCGGCGGACACCAGATAGACGGCGCGCCAGCCCCAGGCATCGGCCACCACGCCCGCCACCGTGCGCGCCAGCAGCAAGCCGATCACCACGCCGCCCTGGGCCGCGCCCACCACCCGGCCGCGTTCGGCGGGCGCGGCCAGCGCGGCGGACAGCGCCAGCAGCCCTTGCGTCATCGCCGTGCCCAGCAGACCCAGCGCGACCATGCCCGCCAGCAACCACGGCGTATTGGCCGACAGTGCAACCGCCGCCAGCGCCAGCACCAACAGGCCCAGTTGGGCCAGCATCAGCCGGCGCCGGTCCAGCAGATCGCCAAGCGGCACGACAAACAGCAGCGCCACCGCGCAGCCCAGCTGCGTCGCCGTGACCACCACGCCCACCGCCCCCTCATTCAGCGCGAACTCACGCCCGATCGCATCCAGCAAGGGCTGCGCGTAATACACGTTGGCCACGCTCAGGGCACAAGCCACGGCCAGCAACATGACCAGCGAGGTGGGCAGCGGCCGGGCCGAAGGATCGGTTGGGGGTTGGGAGGGATCGGGCATCGCGTTTCCTTGTGGTTTTATTACGAAACCAGAATGCTAGACCCCAAGGTTTTATAATGCAACCATTACGTCCGTAATTTGCTCGCCACACCGCCTGAAGCTCCCTCCCCGTCAACCATTGCTTTAAGGGCCAGACATGGTCAAACGCACCAGTCTTGAAGGCGCCGCCTGTCCGGTGGCGCGCTCGTTGGACGCCATCGGCGATTGGTGGTCGTTGCTGATCGTGCGCGATGCGTTCGACGGCGTGCGCCGCTTTGGCGAATTCCAGAAGAGCCTGGGCGTGGCCAAGAACATCCTCAGCGACCGGCTGCGCACCCTGGTCGCGCACGACATCCTGGCCGTTGCCCCGGCCTCGGATGGCAGCGCCTATCAGGAATACGTGCTGACCGACAAAGGCCGCGCGCTGTTTCCGGTCATCGTCGGCCTGCGCCAATGGGGGGAAGACCATTACTACGGCCCGACCGAAGCGCACTCGACGCTGATCGACCGCAAGCGCGGCCAGCCTGTGCGCCGGCTTGAAATCCGCGCTCAGGACGGGCGCGTTCTTGCGCCCGATGACACGGTGGTGCAAAAGACCACGCCCGCGCCCGTCTAGCCCGGCCACTGCCCCGTGGCCAGCGCGGTCGGCGAATAGTCGCCGAAGCGCCAGCGCAGCGCCAAGGCGCCGGGCCGCCGCAACACGCGGCGCACATGCACACGCCAGAGCCGCTCCGCGCCTGCAAAGTCCTGGATCTCGGGGCTGTCCAAAATGACCTCGGCCCGACCCGAGACCTGCAACACGTCGCCGCGCTCGAAGTCGATGAAGACCAATCCGGCGCGCGGGTTGGCCGTCAGGTTGCCCAAGGTATTGAAAAAACGATTGCCGGAGAAATCGGGAATGGTCAGCACGTCGCCATCCACCCGCACGAATCCCGGCTTGCCGCCCCGGTGCGACACATCCACCGCCCGGGCGTCGGCATCGCCTACATACGAGGCCACAAAGAACGTGTCGGCCGCCCGGATCATCGCCCGCGCCGCTTCATCCAGGCGCTCGGTTTCGGGGCGCGCGTCGGCGAAGTGCAAGGCTGGCGAGCGCGAGAAATAGAAATCGCGCGACTGGATGTATTGTGGGCAATTGCCGAACGACTGCGCGACCGCCACATCAAAGCGCTTGCCGTTCCACGCGGCGATGCGGCCATTCATGCGATTGCGCCGGCGCGTGTGCAATTCGATGCCCAACAGCCCCACCGCCTGACCGGGGCCCATGCCCGCGCGCAGCGGATCCGACTCGTCCGGCATGGCCGCAACGCGCAAGGTGTGCGCATCGGGTGACGAGGCAAAACCCGGCTCGCCTTCCAGCACGCCGGCCCAGGGATCGCCCTGCGCGTCCACCGCGCCCAGCACCAGAAACGGCAATTGCGCGAAAAAATCGCGGTGCTGGTCCGGCATGAAATCGCGGATGATCTTGGGGCCGATCTGCGCCATGCGATCGGCCACGCCAACATGCGTCTGCAACATGCGTTCGCCCGCATGCCAGGGCGAAGTCTTTTCCGGGGTCGAGTCAGCGAGGGTCATGGTGCATTCCTTGTCGTTGCAGCCGCTACGGGTTCAAACGGCCTGTAGACCAGCCGCCGTGCGCGCCATCGGCACGAAGCCGGGCAGGTGTTCGATGCGGTCCAGCCAGGCGCGCACATGGGGGTAGTCGGCCAGCGACACATTGCCTTCCGGCGCGTGCGACACGTAGGCGTAGCACGCCACGTCCGCGATGCTGGGATGGGCGCCCGCCAGATAGTCGCGCTGGGCAAGTTCGGCATTCATCACGCCCAGCAAGGCATGCGAGCGGGCCACGGTTGTGTCCGCGTCATACGGCGCGCCGAACACAGTGATCAGCCGCGCCGTCGCCGGACCGCTTGCCAGAGGCCCCGCGGCGACCGACAGCCAGCGCTGCACCGCCGCCGCGCCAGCCGGATCGCTGGGCAGCCAGGCCTGGCCGCCGTAGCGCATGGCCAGATAAACCAGGATCGCATTCGAGTCCGCCACCACCGTGCCGTTGTCATCGATCACCGGCACCTGGCCGAACGCGTTGAGCGCCAGGAATTCCGGACGCTTGTGCTCGCCGCCGGGCAGGTCCACGTCGACGCGGCGGTGCGGCACGTTCAGCAGCGACAGCATCAGCGCGACGCGGTGCGCGTGGCCGGACAGCGGGAAGCCATAGAAGGTCAAGGGGGTAGCGGACATGGGAAATTCCAAGGTGGGTGAGCGATGCCTCCATCTTGGCCCCATGTGCCCGCCGCGTGAATGGCCGGCGGCGACAAGACACTATTGTCGAAATTGAAAGGACCGATGCCGCGCGCGGGGTCAGACGGGCAGTTCGGCCAGGTCGCGGCGCAGCGCATCCACGCAGAATTCAACGAAGCTGCGCACCTTGGCAGAACTTCGCCGGCCCTCGGGGTAGACCACGTGCACGGGCATTGGCGGCAATTCGAAGTCGCGCAGCACCACCTGCAACGCGCCGCTCTTCAGGTGCCGCGCCACCTGGTAGGACACCACCTGCGTCAGCCCCCAGCCTTCGCAGGCGGCCAGCACGGCGGCCTGGAACGACGTGACGGTCAGCTGCGATTCCACGTTCATGCGGCGCGGCTCGCCCGCCTGCATGAAACGCCATTGCGCGCCCCGCCCTTCCATTGCCGCCGTGATCGTGCAAAAACGCTGGAGCGCGTCGGGATCCTCGGGCGCGCCGTGTTCGCGCAGAAAGGCGGGCGCGGCGCAGACCACGCGGCGCACGTGGCCGACCGGCACCGCCGTCAAGGTGGAATCGGGCAGCGCGCCGATGCGCACGGCGACGTCCACGCCTTCATCCAGCAGGTTCACGACGCGGTCCACCAGCAGCGTGCGCACCGACACTTCACGGTGGCCGCGCAGATATCCCAGCACCACCGGCATGACATGCAGTTCGCCAAAGAAGGCGGGCGCGGTGATGTGCAGCGCGCCGCGCGGCATGGCCATCGCGCCAGCGGCGGCGTCATCGGCCTGCTCGACCTCTTCCAGAATGCGCCGGCAGTCGGCGGCGTAGCGCTGGCCCGCTTCGGTCAGGCGCAAGCTGCGAGTGGTGCGCACCAGCAGCAGCGCGCCCAACCGCCGCTCAAGCGCTGCAATGCTGCGCGTGACGGTGGGCGCGGACATGGCAAGCCGCCGCGCGGCAGCCGCAAAGCTTTGCGATTCGGCGACCGCCAGGAATACCGACATTTCGTGGAATCGATTCATGCGGGGACCGTGGCGACAAAGGAAGCGGAGGGAGACGTCCAGGCGGCGGCGCCGTCCTGAATGCACTCGCACACGATATCGGCCAGCGCGGCGGCGACCGGATCGGGTTGCGCCTGGGCACGATACAGCGACAGCGCGATCGACGGCAAAGCGGGGAGGTCCTGTTCGCCCGGCGCCAGCGCGCGCACGCTTGCGGGCAAGCCCAAAGGCGTGCGCACGGCCAGACCCAGGCCTGCCGACACGGCCGCCCACAAGCCGGCCAGGCTGGGGCTGGTGAACGCCGCCCGCCACCTCAGCCCGGCGCGATCCAGCGCGTCAGTCGCCGAGCTGCGAAACAGGCACGGCGCCTCGAACGCCACCAACGGCACGTTGCCGTCATCCGTGGCCGGGCAGGCCAGCCGGGCCGGACCGATCCAGCGCATGGGCAGATCCAGCAGGTGCTGCGCGTGCGGCAGACGCGCCTCATGCCCCCAGGCCAGCGCCAGATCCAGCTGCCCCAGCGCCATGCGTTCCAGCAATTCACCGTTGCGCGCAACCCGCGCTTCGATCCGCACATTGGGATGCGCGCGGGCGAATTGGCCCAGCACCTGCGGCAACACGCTTTCGCCAAAATCTTCCTGCATGCCCAGGCGCACCTGGCCGGACAGCTCGCCGCCTTGCACGGCGCGAGCCGCCTGATCGTTCAGCTCCAGCAGGCGGCGTCCATAGGCCAGCATGGTCTCGCCCGCCTCGGTCAGCGCCAGCCCGCGCCCCGCTTTGCGCAGCAGCGGCACGCCGGCCAGCTCTTCCAGCTTTTTCATCTGCGCGCTGGTGGCTGAGGTTGAACGGCCCAGGCGATCGGCCGCGCGGCCGAAACTTCCCAGGTCGACGCCGGCAACAAAGCTGCGCAGGACGTCCAGGTCAAAGGTGATGGGTCGCATGAATCGTCCAGTTTTTCAAAACTGTTGAGCCAATATTTTCTGATTTTCAGAACAATAGCAGGCGCGCAAACTGGCCGGGTCGTTTTATTTGCATCGCGCTGGAGTCCTGCATGTCCGACCTTTCCTCCTCCCCCACCCCGATCCCGACGATGGCCGAAGCGCCCGCCCATCGCTGGAAGGTCCTGGCGGTGGGCGTCGCCGCCAACGCCGCGTTTTCCGCCGCGGCCGCCGGCCTGCCCACCACGGCGGTGTACCTGCGAGCGGGCTACCGCCTGGACAACGATCAGTTGGGGCTGGCGCTGGGCCTGATGGGCCTGGGCGTGGCCTTGTTTGAATTGCCCTGGGGCATCCTGACCGACCGCTGGGGCGAGCGTCCCGTGTTGCTGACCGGTTTGGGCGCGACCGCCGCCGCGCTGGCCTGGCTGGCGGCCTTCGCCTCGCCGGCCGGCAGCGTCGTGCCCAGCCTGTGGTTGTTGGCGGCCGGTCTGGTACTGGTGGGCGTGCTGGGCGGCAGCGTCAACGGCGCCAGCGGCCGGGCCGTGATGGCCTGGTTCGACGACAGCGAGCGCGGCTTGGCGATGAGTATCCGCCAGACCGCCGTGCCGCTGGGCGGGGGACTGGGCGCGCTGCTGCTGCCCTGGCTGGCGGCGCGGGCGGGGTTTGTGGCCGTTTTCGGCGTGCTGGCCGGGATGTGCGCGGCAGCGGCGCTGCTTGCCATCTGCTGGCTACGCGACCCCGCCCGGCCGCGCGCACCCGAGCCGGCTCGGACCCGCCCCGCCACGGCCGGCCCCTTGCGCGACGCACGGGTGTGGCGCGCGGCGGCGGCCATCGGGTTGATGTGCTGCCCGCAATTCGCGGTGCTGACCTTCGCCACGGTATTCCTGCACGATTTCAGCCAGGCCGGCATCGGCGTCTTGACCGCCGTGATGGTGACGGTGCAACTGGGCGCGATGGTGGCGCGCATCGCCAGCGGCAGATGGACCGATCGCCACGGCAATCGGCGCGTCTTCCTGCGCCGCTGCGCGCAGCTCAGTGCCGGGATGTTCGCGGCGCTTGCCTTGACCGCATGGCAGGTCGGCGGCGCGCCGACGACGATGGGCGCCGTCCTGGCCACCGCGGTCCTGCTGGCGGCGGCGGGCATTTGCGCCTCGGCCTGGCATGGCGTGGCGTACACCGAATTGGCGACACTTGCCGGCGCCAACCGCGCGGGCACGGCGCTGGGCATGGCGAACAGCTGCGTCTATCTGGGCCTGTTCCTCACACCCGTCGCGCTGCCGCACGTGGTCGGGGCCAGCTCGTGGTCCATCGCCTGGCTGCTGGCAGGCCTCGCGATGCTGGCCGCGTTGCCCTTGTTGCCGCGCGCAGCGGGTCGGCCGGCAGGCATTGCTACACCTGGAATTCCCGCGTCAGCCACGCCAGGAAAGCCTTGACCGGGGGATGCCGTTCGCGGCCGGGCGCGCACAGCGCCGTATAGGCCGCGCCCGGCACGCGCACCGTTGGCAAATACGCGGCCAGGGTACCGGCCCGCACGCTATCGGACACCATGACGGAACTGGCCAGCACCACGCCCTGCCCCGCGATGGCGGCCTGAAGGGCGTAGTGCTCTTCGGCGTAGGCGTGCACCGCCGACGGTTCGCGCCAGCCGGGCAGGCCCGCCGCCTGGCACCAGGCCAGCCAACCCTGCTCATACAGATCGGAATCGCGCCAGCGCACGGTCACCAGCGCGGGCGCTTGCTTGCTGGCGTCCTTTTCCAACTGCGCGACGAAGGCCGGCGCGCCATAGACGCCAAACCACTCGGGCAAGGTGCACGCCGTGTGCAAGACGGGATAGTCCAGCCGGCTGTAGCGCACCGCCACGTCGACGCTGGCGTCCTGCAACAGGTCGACGGGCTCGGCGCTGGTTTGCAGGTTCAGCTGATATTGCGGAAACGCTACTCGGAAATGACCCAGGCGCGGCACCAGCCATAACGCGGCGAAGGAATGCGTGGTGGACAGCGTTAACGCGCCCGAGGCGGGCTCGGGGCGCAGGCCGTCCAGCGTCTGCGCGACGTCCAGCAACGCGCCATGCACGCTGATGAAAAGGCGCGCGCCCTTGTCGGTCAGGCGCACGCTGCGCGGGGCGCGCTCGAACAGCGCAAATCCCACGTGCCGTTCAAGCGCCTTGATCTGGTGAGACACCGCCGTAGGCGTCACCGCCAATTCGGCTGCGGCCAGTTTGAAACTGCGCAGGCGGGCGGCGGCCTCGAAGGTGCGCAAGGCGGTGACCGGCAAGGTGGCGAACATGGATTCCAGCGCTATATGGATGAAATGAATTCATCTTAGAGCAGCATTCATCATTTGTCCGCCAGATAGTGAATTTCTATATTGACGACACCAACCCTTGGAGCCGTCATGAATCAAAATCACTCATCTCAACACCTGCTGATCCTGGTGGGCAGCCCCCGCCGCGATGGCAACAGCGCAGCTTTGGGCGCAGCCGCGCAACGCGGCGCAGACGCTGCCGGGCTGTCCACCAAGCTGCTGTTCCTGGACGACTACATCCAGGGCTTCCTGTCCGACCTGCGTACCAAGCCCGCGCCCGATGACCGCTATTCAGAGCTATTTCTGGAACACTTCCTGCCAGCGGACGGCGTGCTGATCTGCACGCCGATTTACTGGTACGGCATGTCGGCGCAGACCAAGGCGTTCTTTGACCGTTCGTTCAGCCACTATGCCGGCGCCGGGCCGGAGCCCGAACGCGTCAAGGCGTGCATGACGGGCAAGCGCCTGGGCCTTGCCGTGGCGTCCGAGGAAACCTACCCCGGCGCGGCGCTGGGCATCGTGCATCAGGTGCAGGAATTTGCGCGCTACACGCACTCGGATTTCGTGGGCTATGTGCATGGCGCAGGCAACCAGCGCGGGGAAATCGCGCAGGACCCGCGCCAACCGCTACGCGCCGCCGAGCAGCTGGGCGCGTCGTTCTTTACGCGGAAGTATTCCGACTACCGCATCGAAACGCCGCGCTCCCATAACGTCTGGGCAGCAGCCGGCAGCGACGCGCCTGCGTGAAGCGGCGAGCCTTGGAGGCAACGCCGCGGAGGCCTGATCAAGGCCGGAACGGCGCAGGGTCCAGCGGCAATTCCAGACCGGCCATCTGCGCCGTCAACAACGCCGCGCTGCCGCAAGCCAGCGTGAAGCCCAGCGCGCCCTGGCCGATGTTCAGCCACAGGTTGTCGGCGGCGTGGCTCTGCCCGATCAGCGGTTTGCCGGTAGGCGTGGCCGGCCGCAAGCCGGCCCACGGAATGGCCTGCGTCAGATCCAGCGCCGGAAACGCCTCGCGCACCTGGCGCTTGAGCAAGGCCACGCGCGCCGGATCGATGTCGGCGTTGGCGCTGCCGATATCGACCATGGCGGCAATGCGCAGCACCTTGCCCACGCGCGCATACACGATGCGCCGCTCGTAATCCGTCACACTGATGCGCGGGGCAACGCGGTCGTCGTCCGCCAAGGGCACGCTCAGGCTGTACCCCTTGAGCGGGTACAGCGGCACGTCATGGCCCAGCGGCTGGAGCAGCGCGCGCGTGCCGATGCCGGTCGCCAGCACCACGGCATCGGCCCCGACGTCGCCATGGCGCGTGTTCACCGCGACGATGCGGCGGCCTTCCCGCTGCAACCCGGTCACGGGATTGGACATCGAGCATTCCACATTGCCCAGCGCTTGCAGGCGGTCGAACAGCCCTTCGGTGAACTGGCGGCAGTCGCCGGCCTCTTCGCTGGGGGTGTAGATCGCGCCGGCAAGATTGCTGCCCATGGCGGCCAGCGCCGGCTCCATCGCCAGCGTCTGGGCGGCGTCCAGCACCTGCTGCTCGGCGCCATGGCCCGCCTGGTAAGCCACCAGCGCACGCGCCTTGTCCAGCAAGGCCGCACTGCGATAGGCGATCAGCTTGCCATTTTTCAGATGGCCGAAATCCAGGTTTTCCTGATCCAGCAGCGTGTGCATGACGTCACGGCTCAGGTAGGACAGGCCCAGCAACTGCGCGGTCGAGGCCTTGGCCACCGACGCGCGGCAAGCCAGCGCAAATTGCAGGCACCAACGCCATTGATGAGGATCGAGCCGGGGCCGAAAGCGCAGCGGAGAGTCCTGGCGCAACAACCAGCCGGGCACGCTGGGCAAGACGCCCGGGCCCGCCAGCGGCGCAACATAGCTGTAGCTCAGTTGCCCGCCGTTGGCGTAGCTGGACACCTCCGCGGGCCGGGCCTGGCTATCCACCAGCACCACATCATGACCCTGGCGCGCCAGGAAATAGGCGGACGTCACGCCGACCACGCCCGCACCGATTACGCAAACGCGCATGCCTTCATCCAATAGAACAGGAAACTTCCCCATTCTGGAACGCGGGCGGGCGACGCGGCAAATGCCAAACGCCGCAGCATCCATAACCAAACATCATGGTTTGGGTTCAGGCGGCGCGATGCAGCTTGATGATCGCGGCGGCGGTGGGGTCGCGCACCAGGTCGGCCAGCGTGTAGCCGTTGAGCGCGTCATAGAAGGCGTTCAAGGTCTGGGCCAGCACGCCCGCCAGCCGGCAGGCGCCGTCCAGCGCACAGGGCGGTTCGTGGCAATCGATCAACGGACCTTGCTGTTCGAGTTCGCGGATCAGGTCGCCGACGCGATACGCGCAGGCGTCACGCGCAAGCCGCAAGCCGCCACCCTTGCCCCGCACGGTGCTGATCCAGCCGCGTTGCGACATGAAGTGCACCACTTTGACCAAATGATTGCGCGACACCTCGAAGCGCCCGGCGATTTCCGGGATGGTCACGGGGCTGGGCCGGTCGCGGCATTGCGTCAGGTACATCAGGACGCGCAAGCCGAAGTCGGTGAATCGGGTCAGTTGCATGGCGGGGTGGGAGGGTGACCGGGCGGCCCGGCAAGTTCAGGCCGCCAGGATACACCGCTCAGGCGGGCGCGCCGCCGGTGCCAAAGGCTTCCGCGTGGATACGCGCGGGCGCAACGCCCAGCTCCAGCAAGGCCGCGCGTTGCGCAGCCATGAAAGGCGCGGGGCCGCACAGGTAGTAGTCGGCATCCGGCACGATGGCCTCGTCCGAAATGGCGCGCAAGTCCACGCGGCCACGGTGGTCGTAGTCTTCGCCGGCCTTGTCGGCGTGGCCGACCTCTTCATAGAAGACCGCCTTGCGCACGTTGCCGCGCTCGGCCGCGATGCGGTTCACATGGTCGCGCATGGCGTGCACCGAACGGTTGCGACAGCCATGCACGAAGCGGATCTGGCGCTTGTCATCGGTGCGCACCAGATGGTTCAGCATGGACACCATCGGCGTCAGGCCCACGCCGCCACTCAGCAACACCACCGGCGCGTCGCTATCTTCATTCAGATAGAAGTCGCCCTGCGGCGGCGCCACGTCCAACACGTCGCCCTCTTGCAGGCGGTCGTGCAAGGTGTTGGACACGCGGCCGGCCGGCGTCTGGTCGCCCGCGAGTTCACGCTTGACCGAAATACGCAGGCGATCCTGGCCGGGCGCGTCCGACAAGCTGTATTGGCGCGGTTGCATCAGGCCCAGTTCGGGCACGTAGACCCGCACGGACAGGTATTGACCCGGCCGGTACTCGGGCACTGCGCCACCATCGGAAGGCGCCAGATAGAACGACGTGATTTCCGCGCTTTCCGCCTGCTTGCCCACAACGCGGAACGTGCGCCATCCCGTCCAGCCGCCCGGCTTGGCCGCCGATTCCGCGTACAGGCGCGATTCTTCGGCAATCAACAGGTCGGCCAGTTGCCCATAAGCCGCCGCCCACGCATCCACCAGCTCGTCGGTCGCGGCCTCACCCAGCACTTCGCGGATGGAAGCCAGCAAATGCTTGCCCACGATGGCGTAATGCTCGGCGCGGATGCCCAGGCTGACATGCTTGTGCACGATGCGCGTCACCACGGGGGCCAGCACCGACGGGTCGTCGATGTGTTCCGCATACGCCGTCACCGCGCCCGCCAGCGCGTGCTGCTGCTGCCCGCCGGCCTGATGGCCCTGGTTGAAGACGTGCTTGAGTTCGGGATTGTGTTCGAACATGCGCGCATAGAAATGGCGCGTCAACGCCACGCCATGGGTTTTCAGGACAGGGGCCGTGGCTTTGACCAGCGCGCGGACTTCGGGGCTCAACATCTTGCTGCTCCTTCAATTGCGATCGTGCTCGCTTTAAACATGTATGGATAATACATCTTTAACTGCGAAGGTCTCAATTCACGTCCGATTCAATCGATATCGCGTAGCCATTCGCCAACAAGTGTGAGCGCTGGCAAGGCGCATCCCGCACCGCCCCGCCATCTTGGATACGTTGTGTCGCGCAAGGGGGCTTGCCAGACCATGGACGCCATCCATGCGTCCCCCACTTGCCAACTGCACGCGCGCCACCGGCCGGGCGGCGCGCGTAGCTGCCACTGGCCATCCTCGTCCGCATGCAGGCCGACCTTCGCCATATCCGCAGGGAAATCCAATGCGGCGGCCTTGATGAAGGCCTCTTTCAATGTCCACAACAGATAGAAGTGCCGGGCCTGGGCGGGGCCGTTCAGCGCAGCAAGCGCGGCAGCCTCTTCCGAGGAACACACCCAGGCCGCCAGCGCCGCGTAGTCGCGAGGGCGCATGCGTTCAAGGTCGGCACCCAGGCCCCAGCCGGCGGGCGCACGGGCGCAGATGGCGTGGCCGCCGCTGTGGCTCAGGGACGTCACCCCACCCGGCGACGTGGATTGACGCACGTCGTGAAGCAAGGCGCGGCTGACCTGGAAGTCCTGCTGCGCCTTGGGGCCGGATCGCGCCGCTGCGCGTATCGCGTCATCGGCGGACAGATCATTCACCTGATAACGAGCGGCTGCGCCTTTGTGCGCCCAATACATGAATAGTTCCTGAATTTCCACGGCAACAAGTAACCAATTACACTTAGTAAGCGACTCATTCACTGTGCCCGGGCGGACACAAAGTTACTACTAAAAACAAATTCCACGGACTTCGACATAGTAGAATCGCGCGCTATGTTGACGTTCTCAATCGCGCAATGGCAAGGTTGGACGCAAGGAATGGAGTCGCCCGAGGACTGGTTTTATTGGGCGCAACACCCTTATTGTCCGCTTGACGCCTCGCGCGCGCCTCGCCTGGATTTCCTGCCTCCGATGCAACGCCGCCGGCTCAGCCCGCTGGCCCGCGCCGTATTCGAGTGCGCGTGGCCGCTGGCGGCCGAGCGTCCGGCGATGCCGTTCGTGTTTGCCTCCCGGCATGGCGAAACCACCCGCAACTTCGGTCTGCTGCAAGCCTTGGCGGCGGACGAACCCCTGTCGCCCACTGCATTCGGCCTGTCGGTGCACAACGGCATTGCCGCGCAGTGGTCGATCATACGCCGCGAGACCACCGAATCCATCGCGCTATCGGTCGACGACGACGGCCTGGAACACGCCTTTATCGAAGGCGCGCTGCTGCTGGACCAGGGCCATGACGACGTGCTGGTCGTGCTGGCCGAAGAACGTCCTCCCGCGCCCTACTCCCCCTGGATCGACGACGTGCCCTACACCTACGCCGCCGCGTTTCATCTGCGCGCTGGCTCGGACTGGTCGCTGTCCATGTCGAGCGCCGCGCCAGCCGCTGAGGCCAGCAACGAACCGGTCTGGCCCAACCCCTTGAACCTGATGCGACACCTGGCGCTGCGCACGCCCTCGTGGGCGCACGGCAACGGCGCCCGCCGCTGGACCTGGACCCGCAACGCATGACAAGCACGACGCAACCCCGCCAGGATTTCTGGCTATGGCGCCTCGTCGCCACCGGCATGGCTTTCACGATGTTCGGCCTGGGCGGCGTGCTGCTGCGCGTGCTGGTCTTTCCGCCGCAGCGCCTGCTGCCGGGCGGCCGGATCGAACGGCAGCGGCGCGCGCGCTGGGCATTGAACGGCACGTTTCGGCTGTTCATCCGGTTCATGGTGCGGGTCGGCATCCTGACCGTCGAATTCAAGGGCGCCGAACGGCTGGGCAAACCGGGGCAGATGATCCTGGCCAATCACCCGTCGCTGCTCGACGTCGTGTTCCTGGTGGGACATGTCAAGAACGCCAACTGCATCGTCAAGCACGGCCTGGCGACCAACCCGTTCACGCGCGGCCCCGTCGCCAACGCGGGCTACATCACGAACGACGAGAGCTTCGACATGTTCGACCGCGCCGCCGACGTGCTGCGCAACGGCGAAACGCTGATCGTCTTTCCCGAGGGCACGCGCACCCCGCCCGACGCCTTGCCGCAGTTCCATCGCGGGGCTTGCGCCATCGCGTTGCGCGGCGCGCGCATCGTCACGCCCGTAGTCATACAGATGAATCCGCGCAGCCTGACCAAAGGCGAACCGTGGTATCGCATTCCGGCGCGCCGCATGCGTTATGTGATCCAGGTGGGCGAGGACATCGACCCCACCGTCTGGAGCAGCGCGCACCCGCTGCCCGCCGCCGGCCGCAAGATGAATGCCTGGCTGCATGCCTATTTCGAAGCCGAACTGGCGCGCTCCGCGCCGGCCGGCGCTGTCATGAACGAACACGCCACCCCGATCGGTGGCAACGGAGTCTAAGCGGGATGAATCAATTGGAACTTGAGCTCAAGACGCTCGTCATCGAATCGCTGGGGCTGGAAGACATCACCCCCGACGACATCGCGTCCGACGCGCCGCTCTTTGGCGACGGACTTGGGCTGGATTCGGTGGATGCGCTGGAGCTGGGCCTGGCGCTGCAAAAGCGCTACAGCATCGCCATCGACCCGGAAACGCGCAACATGCGCGAGCATTTCACCAGCATCAGCACCCTAGCGGCCTTCGTCACCGCGCAGCGGCGCGCCTGACAAGAATGGAGTCCACCATGCATACCCGCGAGGACATCTTCAACACGTTGCGCGATGCGCTGGTCGAATTGTTCGAGATCGAACCCGAACGCGTCACGCCGCAAGCCAATCTATATACCGATCTGGAAATCGACAGCATCGACGCGATCGACCTGATCGACCACGTGCGCCGCCAGACCGGCCGCAAGCTGGATGCGAACGACTTCCGCACGGTTCGCACCGTCGAGGACGTGGTCCAGGCCATGTGGCAAAAGCAGGCTCCCGACGCATGAGACGCGGCGTTGCGGCCGGTCTGGCCGCTGCTGGCGTGGCGTATCCCTTCGTGGTGCACGCCACGCTGGGGCGGCTCAGTCCCGCGTGGCTGGCCTTGCCGCTGGCGTTGCTGTGGTTGCTGCGCGGCCTGACCGCGCGCGCCGGGCAGCCGGGCGCGCGCTTGCTGCCCGCCGTAGCGGTGGGCTTCTGCGTCGTTCTGGCCATCTGCAATTCCGAAGCCTGGCTGCGCTGGTATCCCGTGATGGTCAACGCGATGATGCTGGCCATTTTCGGCGCCAGCCTGCGCGTCGGCCGCCCGGTCGTGGAACGGCTGGCGCGGTTGCGGCACCCCGATCTGCCGCCCGAGGGCGTGCGCTATACCCGCAACGTGACACGCGTCTGGTGCGCGTTTTTCGCCGGCAACGGCGCGGTCGCGGCGGCGCTGGCCGCCTGGGCGCCGTGGAGCTGGTGGGTCGCCTATAACGGCGCGATCAGCTACGGCCTGATGGCAATGCTGATGCTGGGCGAATGGCTGCTGCGCCCGGCAGCCGCGAAGGCGGTCTGACGCATGCGCTGGATACCGCTTGAACATCTGTTGCTGCCCGACGCTGACGCGAACAACGTCCTGCTTGCCGACGATCCGCCGCTGACCCGCGCCGCCTTTGCGCACGCCAGCCTGCGCGTGGCCGGCGCGCTGCGGACGCGTTCGGCGCGCCGGGTCGCATTGTGGTTCGACGACGCCGCGTCGCTGGCCATCGCGCTATTGGCGTGCTGGCGCGCCGACGTCGTCGCCATCCTGCCCGGCGATGCGCAGCCGGGCACCTGCGCCAGCCTGGACGCCGACATCGACGCCTGGCTTACCGACGCCGACCTGCCCGTGCCAAGCGCCAGGCAATGGCGGCTGGACGCCCTGCAAGACCATGCGCCGCTCGCGCCCATCGCGTTGGACCCGTCGCACACGCTGGTGCTATGCACGTCAGGCTCCAGCGGCACGCCCAAGCCGTTGCACAAGCAATGGCGGCAGTTGTCGGCCGAGGTCCACGCACTGCAACGGCAATGGCCCGCGCCCGATGCGCCCGTGCTGGGCAGCGTGTCGGCCCAACACATGTACGGCTTGCCATTCCGCGTGTTGTGGCCGCTATGCGCGGGCCGGCTGATCGACCGCCGCCAGCGGCACTATCCCGAAGAATTGCAGCAGGCCAGCCTGCGCTATCCCACGTTCACGTGGGTCACCAGCCCCGCCATGCTGCGGCGGCTGGGCCAGCGCCTGGACTGGGCGAAACTGCGCGGCCGGCTGCTGCGCATCCATTCGTCGGGCGGAGCTCTGCCGCCCCAGGTGTCCGACGATATCGAACGTGAACTGGGCCTGCGCCCCACCGAAATCTACGGCAGCTCGGAAACCGGCGCCGTCGCCTGGCGGACGGGCGCCTCGGACTGGCAGGCGCTGCCCGGCGTTGCCATCAACGTGAATCCCGACGGCGCGCTGCGCGTGCAATCGCCGTGGGTGAACGCCGCCGACGAGCAGACCGCGGACGGCGCGCGCCTCACGGTCAACGGATTCGAACTGCTGGGCCGCCTGGACCGCATCGTCAAGATCGAGGAAAAGCGCGTGTCGCTGCCGATGCTGGAGCAGGCGCTGATGCGCCATGCCTATGTAGCCGATGCGCGCCTGGGCAGCACGGCTGGCGCGCCGCGCCTGACGGCGCTGATCGCGCTGTCGGCCACGGGCCTGCATGTGCTGCGCAACCAAGGCCGCAAGACGCTCGTGGAAGCGCTGCGCGCGCATCTGGCCGGCGGTTTCGAATCGCTGGCCATTGCGCGCAGTTGGCGCTTCTTCCGGCACCTGCCCAGCAACGCGCAAGGCAAGCTGCCGCAAGCCCTGTTCGACGTGGCGGCCGGCCCGCGTCCGACCGAACCGCAGGCGGTGGAACTGCCGGGCCAGCCCGCCAACGAACGCCGCTACACGCTGGACATCCCTTACGACATGGTCTATTTCAGCGGCCATTTTCCGTCCGTGCCCGTGGTGCCCGGCGTGGCGCAGATCAGTTGGGCCATGTCGCTGGCCAAACAAGGCCTTTGCCCGGCGCTGCACTTTGGCGGCATGGAAGCGTTGAAATTCCAGCGGCTGCTGCGTCCGGGCGACCAGGCCGAGATGGCACTGCGTTGGGACGAGGCGAAGCAGAAGCTGTATTTCACCTGCACCGTGCAAGGCGCGCCCTGCTCGTCGGGCCGCATCATTCATCAGGCCGGCCATGCCGCAACATAAGCTCTGCGCCGTCATCCCCGTCTACAACCACGGCGCCACGGTTGCGTCCGTGCATGCGCAAATGGTCGCGCAGGGCCTGCCCTGCGTGCTGGTCGACGATGGCTCCGAGCCGGGCTGCGCCGCCGTGCTGGACGCGCTGGCCGCGCAGCCGCGCACGCACCTGCTGCGCCGCGCCGCCAATGGCGGCAAGGGCGCGGCGGTGCAGGACGGCCTGCGCGCGGCCGCCGCTTTGGGCTACACGCACGCCTTGCAGGTGGACGCCGACGGCCAGCATGCGCTGCGCGACGCCCTCGCCATGGCCGACGCCTCGCGCGCCCAGCCCCAAGCCGTGATCTGCGGCGCGCCCGTCTATGGCGACGACGTGCCGCGCAGCCGCCTGTATGGCCGCTGGCTGACGCGCATCTGGGTGTGGATCAACACGCTGTCGCTCGATATCCCCGACGCCATGTGCGGCTTTCGCGTCTACCCGCTGGATCGCGTGCTGCCGGTCATCGACGGCGTCAGCGTCGGCCGCCGCATGGACTTCGATATCGCCATTCTGGTGCGGCTGCATTGGCGCGGCGTGCCGATGGCCTGGCATCCCACGCGCGTGACCTATCCCGAAGGCGGCGTGTCGCACTTCAAGGGCTTGCGCGACAACCTGCTGATCAGCCGCATGCACGCGCGGCTGTTCTTCGGCATGCTGGGCCGCTCGCCTGCCCTGCTGTGGCGCCGTCTCGCGCCCAGGACGCGCCCGTGACCGCCGCCGATCCGCACTGGGCCCACCAGGCCGAACGCGGCAGCCCCGTGCTGATGCGCCTGACCGCCTGGGCCGCTCGCCGGCTGGGCCGTCGCGTTGTCGCGCCCGTGGTCTGGCTGGTGGTGCTGTACTTCTACACCTTCGGCGGCCGCGCCCGCCGCGCCATTGCCCAGTACCAGCGGCGCCTGGCGCAAACGGGCACGCCCGTGCCCCGCACCTTGCCCGTATACCGCCAGTACCTGGCTTTTGCCCAAGCCATGCTCGACAAACTCGATGTATGGCAAGGCAAGATCACGCTGTCGGATCTGGACATCGCGGACCCCGATGGCCTGCATGCGCAAATGGGCGCGGGCCGTGGCCAGATCCTGGTGGGATCGCATCTGGGCAATATCGAAATCTGCCGCGCGCTGGCCGAACGATCCGGCGCGCTGCGCCTGAACGTGCTGGTGCACAGCAAGCACGCCGTCCATTTCAATCGCTTGCTGGATGAGGCGGGCGGCGGCCTGCGCATGATCCAGGTCAGCGAGCTGGATGCGCCCACCATGCTGGATCTGGCGCAGCGCCTGGATCGCGGCGAATGGCTGGCGATTGCCGGCGACCGCGTGCCGCTGCAAGGCGACCGCACCACGCCGGTCGATTTCCTGGGCGCGAGCGCCGCGCTGCCGCAAGGCCCCTGGCTGCTGGCCGGCCTGCTGCGCTGCCCCGTCAATGTGCTGTTCTGCACGCGCCATGGCGACCGCTATCGCGTGGCGATGGAACGGCTGTCCGACGGCATCGAATGGACGCGCGCCACCCGTCAGGCGCGCATCGCCCACTGGGCGCAGCGCTACGCCGACCGCCTTGCCGCGCATTGCCGACTGGCGCCGCTGCAATGGTTCAACTTCTACCCTTTCTGGAAAGACGATGCGTAAACGCGGCGCGATCAGCGCTCAAGTCGAGATCCGGGTGCCCTTCTTCGACATCGACTCGCTCAATGTCGTGTGGCATGGCCACTATGTGAAATACCTGGAGCAGGCGCGTTGCGAGCTGCTGGACCAACTGGGCCACAACTATGACGCCATGCGCGCCAGCGGCTACGCCTGGCCGGTGATCGACCTGCATCTGCGCTATGCCCAGCCCGCTGAATTTGGCCAGCGCCTGACGGTGCGTGCCGAACTCGTGGAATGGGAAAACCGCTTGAAGATCAATTACCTGATCCTGGATACGGCAAGCGGCAAGCGGCTGACCCGGGGGTCGTCGGAACAGGTCGCGGTAAGCATCGAGACCCGCGAAATGCAATTGGTGTCGCCCCCGGTCTTCGTCGACGCCGTGCAGCGCAAGCTACAGGCTCTGGAGGCTTCGGCATGAACGCACTCACTTCCACGCGCATCGCAACCGGCGCACGGAGCGCGTCCGCATGGGCCTGGCGCGCGGCGTTGCTGCTGTTGCTGACCGCCCTGCCCTGGACCGCGCGCGCCTTCGGCCTGGCTGAATTGGAAGCGCAGTTGCGCGCCACACCTGTCGTGCGAGGCCAGTTCGTGCAGCAGAAATTCCTGCGCTCGCTGCCCCAGCCGCTGACCAGCCGCGGCGACTTCACGCTGGCGGCCGGCAAAGGCTTGTTGTGGCGGCTGCGCACCCCCATCGCGCAGGATCTGCGCATCGACGCAAACGGCATTTCGCGGCGTGACGAATCCGGCGCGTGGCAAGCCCTGCCGCAACAGACCGGGTCGGGCCGCGAGAACCGGTTGTTCCTGTCGGTGCTGGCGGGCGACACCCAGGGCCTGCAAGAGAATTTCGACCTGGCGCTGACGGGCGAAGCCAACGCCTGGCAACTGATGTTGACGCCGCGCTCCGCCTTGTTGCGGCAGATCTTCGACAACATCCAGATCAACGGCGGCAAGCTGGTCGACCGCATCGAACTGCGTGAAACGCAGGGCGACCGCAGCGTGCTGCAAATGACCGACGCGGTGGCCGCCGACGCGTTGAACGCCGAGGAGCAACGTGCGTTTTCCCATTGAGCGCTGGCTGCCCCGGCTGTTCAAGCTGGGGCTGCTGCTGGTCCTGTGCGCGGGCGCGTGGCAATGCCGCCATGGCTGGCCGGTGTCGGCCAACCTGATGGATCTGGTGCCGCACGCCAAGGCCGACGCCACGCGGCGCCTGGCCGAAGCGCGCATCCAGGAACCGCTGTCGCGCCAGTTGCTGGCGCTGGTCGCGGCGCGTCCCGGCGCGGACCCGGTCGCGCCTGCGCGGGTGCTGGCGCAACGCTTGCAGGACAGCGGCCTGTTCGCATCCGTGCAGCTGGAATTGAATGTGGACGTGGCGGCGCTGCGCGCGCAGTTGCTGGCCGGGCGGCTTGCCATGCTGCCCCAGGCCGACCGCGAGCAACTGACTGCCGACCCCGCCGCCTACGCCCAGCGCCGCGCGCGCGAGCTGACCGACCCGTTCTCTTCGTCCGGGCTGGTGCCCGTGGACCAGGACTGGCTGGGCCTGACGCGGCGCGCCGAACAGGCGCTGCGCCCCGGCGGCGCGGTGCAGTACGACATGGGCAGCGGCACGCTGCAAGCCGAACAAGGCGGCAAGCACTGGGTGCTGGTGCGCGCCGAAACGCGCGCCGACGCGTTCGACACCGACGCGCCCCAAGACCTGGCGGCGCGCATCGACGATGCCCGTCAGGCGCTGCACGCCGAGGGCGCAGAACTGCTGATCACCGGGGGCCCGTTGTTCGCGGCGGCCGGTCGCGCCCAGGCCGTGAAGGAAAGCGGGTGGATCGGATCCATCGCCCTGGCGGGCATCGTCATCGTGCTGTTGCTGGCCCTGCGACGCGCGCGTGCGCTGCTGGCGTTCATTCCCGTGGCGGTCGGCCTGTTGACCGGCGCGGTGGCCTGCGTCGCGGTGTTCGGTTCGATCCACGTTTTGACGCTGGTGATCGGCGCCAGCCTGATCGGCGTCGCGGTGGACTTTCCGATGCACTGGCTGGGCAAGAGCTACGGCATGCCCGACTGGCAGGCCTGGCCCGCGCTGCGCCGCGTCTTGCCGGGCCTGACGATCAGCCTGGCAGCCAGCCTCGTCGGCTACGTGGCCTTGGCCTTCACGCCCTTCCCGGCCTTGACGCAGACCGCCGTTTTTTCAGCAGCGGGGCTGCTTGGGGCCTACGCCTGCACCGTGTGCCAACTGCCGGCCTGGATGAACGGCTGGCGCCCGCGTCCCTGGCCGCCGCTGTTACGCGCGGCCGAGGCGGCGATGCGCCTGCGCGACCGCGTGGCGCGCCGACGCCTGCTGTTGGCCGTCGGCGCATTGGGCCTGGCCGCCATCATGGCTGGCGGCATCAACCGGCTGGTCATCCAGGACGATCTGCGCCAATGGTTGAGCCTGCCCGCGCCGCTGCTGCAACAGGCGCGGCAGATCGGCGACATCACCGGCTTTACGCCGACCAGCCAGTTCTTCCTGGTACGCGCGCCCGATGCCGACGAGCTGCTGCGCCGCCAGGCCCAGGTGGCGCGCAAGCTGGACGCGCTGATCCAGCGCGGCGACCTGGCCGCCTACAACTCGCTGAATCAGCTAATGTCCCCCGTGCAAAGCCAGCAGGCCCTGGGACAGCGGCTGGCGGCGCTGGCCGGGCAGCCGCAGGTGTGGAAGCCCTTGACCGATCTGGGCATCCCCTACGAGGCCCTGCAACAGGAATTGCAGTCTTACGCCAAGCAGCCCGCGCTGACCATCGACGCCGCCTTGCAAGGCCCGCTGGCCGAACGCTGGCGCGCGCAGTGGCTGGGCGTGCAAGATGGGCAGGCCGCGGGCATGGTCACGCTGCTGGGCTTGCGCAGCGCCACGGCGCTGGACGGCATCGCGCAGGACCTGCCGGGCGTCGAGCTTGTAGACCGCAGCGGCGACCTGAACCGCATGTTCGCCTCCACCCGCGTCGAAGCCGCCGAACTCAAGCTGCTTTCCTACGGGGTGGCGGCGGCGTTGCTGCTGCTGACGCTGGGCCGCGCGGCCACCTGGCGCATCCTGGCGGTGCCGCTTGCCGCGACCGCCTGCGCGCTGGCCGCGTTGGGCTACCTGGGCCAGCCCCTGACGTTGTTCAGTTTGTTCGGACTGCTGCTGGTATCCGCCATCGGCGTGGACTACGCCATCTTCATGTACGAGCGCGTTGCGGGCGCGGCGGCCAGCCTGGTCGGCATCCTGCTGGGCGCGGTCACCACCTTGTTGTCATTCGGCCTGCTGGCCGTCAGCCAGACGCCCGCCATCGCCAACTTCGGCATGGCGGTCGCCCTCGGCGTCGCGTTCTCCTTACTGTGGTCTCCCTGGGTGCGTGCACCCCAGGGCGGCTGAACCTATCCGTCTTTCCCACATGGAATCACCTCGCATGGAACATCGTGAAGTCGTCGTCATCGGAGCAGGTCCGGCCGGCGCGGTTGCGGCCGCGCTGCTCAAGCGGCAAGGCCATGATGTGCTGATGCTGGAACGCCAGCAGTTCCCGCGCTTCTCGATCGGCGAAAGCCTGCTGGCGCACTGCCTGGAATTCGTGGAAGAAGCCGGCATGATGCCCGCCGTCAACGCAGCGGGGTTTCAGGTCAAGAACGGCGCGGCCTTCGCGCGCGGCGACGAGTACGCGTACTTCGACTTCCGCGACAAGTTCACGGCGGGCCCCGGCACGACGTTCCAGGTGCAGCGCGCGCAGTTCGACAAGGTGCTGGCCGATGACGCCGCGCGCCAGGGCGTGGACGTGCGCTACCTGCAGGAAGTCACGGCCGCCGATTTCAGCGGCGACCGGCCGCTGCTGACCGTGCGCGGCGCAGACGGCGCCAGCTATCAGATCCAAAGCCACTTCGTGCTGGACGCCAGCGGCTACGGCCGCGTGCTGGCGCGTTTGCTGGACCTGGAGCGTCCGTCGTCGATGCCGCCGCGCAAGGCGATCTTCACGCACATCGAAGACCGCATCGACGACCCCGGCTTCGACCGCGAGAAGATCCTCATCAGCGTGCATCCGGAGCAGCCGGGCATCTGGTACTGGCTGATTCCCTTTTCGAACGGGCGCTGCTCGTTTGGCGTGGTGGGCGGACAGGACCTGTTCGGCGGCCCCGACGAAGACCTGATGACCACCTTGCGCAACATGGCCGCCGCCGCGCCGAACCTCAAGCGCGTGCTGGCCAATGCGGTGTGGGACACGCCCGCCAACACCATCGGCGGCTATTCCGCCAGCGTCACCCGGCTGTACGGCCCCGGCTACGCGCTGCTGGGCAACGCGGCCGAATTCCTGGACCCGGTGTTCTCGTCGGGCGTCACCATCGCGCTGCGATCCTCCAAGCTGGCCACCGACGCCCTGCACCGCCAACTGCGCGGCGAGATCGTCGACTGGCAGGCCGATTTCGCCGATCCCTTGATGCTGGGCGTGGAAACCTTCCGCGCCTATGTGCAGGGTTGGTACACCGGCGAATTCCAGGACGTGGTGTTCCACAAGAGTCCGCAGCCCGAAATCCGCCGGATGATCAGCTCCATCCTGGCGGGCTATGCCTGGGACACCGCCAACCCCTTCGTCGCCAGCCCGCAACGCCGGCTGCGCATGTTGAGCGAGCTGTGCCGGGGTGCGTCCGCGCAGGCCGAACCCGCTTGAGACCCTGCTGAAATCCATCCAAAACTCATGATGCGCGCCGCCTCCCCACGCCTGCCCCTCCCCGTTCGCGCCCGCCGCGCGGCGGCTACGGCGCTGTTGCTTGCCGCCCTGGCCGGCTGCGCGAGCGCGCCGCCCCTGCCTGCGCGCGACGCCCGTTTTGCCGTGCCGCGCCAACTGCATGTGGTGCAACTGGCCGCGGGCCAACCTCAGCTGGACACGATGCTGGTAGTGCAGCGCGAAGGCGCGGCGTTGCGCTGGTCGCTGTTCGACCCGATGGGCGTGCCGCAAGCGCGGCAGATGCTGGAAGACGGCCACTGGCGCAACGACGGCTTTCTGCGGCCCAACGCGCAGGCGCGCGATCTGTTCGCCGCGCTCATGTTCGCGTGGACGCCGCTGGCCGACCTGGACGCCGCGTACGGCCGTGGCGCATGGCAGGCCCGGCAGCTGGACGATGGCGGCGCGCAGCGCAGCCTGCACGTACGCGGCGCGGTCCGATGGACGGTGCGCTGGCCACAGCCGTCGCAGCCGGAGGTTTTCTCGATCACCGACGCCGCTGGCGTCACCTGGCGCATCGCGCCGCTCAAGGAACAGCCGTGAACAGCTGGCTAGGCACCCCCGGCATCGTCTGCGCATTGGGCGCGGGCGTGGACACCGTCGCGCACGCCGCCTTCAATGGCGACACGAGCGGCATGCGCGCGCAAGCCGGCTGGGTCCGCGACCGCAGCCTGACGCTGGGCGCTTATGACGGCGCATTGCCGTCCATCCCCGCTGCCCTTCCTGCTCATCTGCACAGCCGCAACAACCAGCTGCTGCTGGCCTGCGCCGAACAGATCGCTCCCCAGCTGCAACGCGCCATCGCCCGATACGGCCCGTCCCGCATCGCGGTGGTGCTGGGCACCAGCACCTCGGGCGTCAACGACAACGCGCCGGCGTTCCGCGAGTTGGCCACGCAAGGCGCTTGGCCCGCTGACTACGACTACCGCCGCCAGGCCCTGTCTTCGCCCGCCGCTTTCCTGGCGGCGCATCTGGGCGTGACCGGTCCGGCCTACACGCTGTCAACCGCCTGCACGTCCAGCGCCCGCGCGCTGCTGTCCGCGCGCCGGCTGCTGGCGCTGGGCCTGTGCGATGCGGTGGTATGCGGCGGGGCCGACACGCTTTGCCGCCTGACCATCAATGGCTTCGCCACGCTGGAAGCCGTGGACGACGGGCCTTGCCTGCCGTTCTCGGCCAACCGGCGCGGCATCAACATCGGCGAAGCCGGCGTGCTATTCGTGATGCAGCGCAAGGCTTCCGATGACGACGCCGTGGCCCTGCTGGGCGGTGGCGCCAGTTCCGACGCGTGGCACATGTCGGCCCCGGAGCCCTCGGGTGCGGGCGCGCGCCAGGCCATGTTGGCCGCGTTGCAGGACGCGCGCGTGGCGCCCGCCGACATCGGCTGGGTCAACCTGCACGGCACCGGCACCGCGCACAACGACGCCATGGAAAGCCACGCGATGCATGCCGTGTTTCCTGACGGAGTGGCGTGCGCGTCCACCAAGGCATTGACCGGCCACACGCTGGGCGCGGCGGGCGCGCTGGAAGCCGCGCTGGCGTGGATCACGCTGTCGTCGGCGAATGCCGATGGCCGCCTGATGCCGCACTGCTGGGACGGCCAGCCCGATCCGGCGCTGCCCGCGCTGGATTTCAGCACCGCCAGGCATCGCTACGCCCACGGCCGCCCCCGCATCGCCATGAGCAATTCCTTTGCGTTCGGCGGCAACAACGCCAGCCTGATTTTCGGAGCGCAGCCATGACCGCCTGCCCCTGGCCCGTCGCCAGCCTGTTGCCGCACGCCGGCAACATGATCCTGATCGACGCCGTGCAAACCTATGACGTCGACAGCCTGACCGCCACCGCCGTCATCAAGCCCGGCCCGTACTCCCTGCCGGACGGCTCGCTGCCGCCCTGGCTGGGCATGGAGCTGATGGCGCAAGCGGTAGGCGCCTGGGCCGGCTGCCACGCGCGCGCGACGGGCGTGCCCGTCAAGCTGGGATTCCTGCTTGGCACGCGGCGCTATGAATGCAAAGCCGACAGCCTGCCGGCCGGCGCGGCCCTGTCCATCCACGTCCAGCGTGGCCTGATCGACGCCAGCGGCATGAGCGTCTTCGAATGCGAATTGCGCGACGAAGCCCGCTTGTTGGCCGAGGCCCGGCTGAATGTCTATCAGCCCACGGACCCCAACGAATTCACCCAGGAAGCCCCTCTGACATGAGCGCAGCCCCCATCCTAGTAACCGGTTCGAGCCGTGGCATCGGCCGCGCCATCGCGCTGGCCCTGGCCGACGCTGGCCATGACCTCGTCCTGCATTGCCGCCAGCAGCGCGAACAGGCCGAAGCCGTGCAGGCTGAAGTCATCGCACGCGGCCGGCAGGCCCGCGTCCTGCAATTCGACGTATCCGACCGCGCGCAATGCGCGGCCGTCCTGCAAGCAGATGTCGAGGCGCACGGCGCGTATTACGGCGTGGTGCTCAATGCCGGCCTCACCCGCGATGGCGCGTTCCCGGCCCTGACGGCCGACGACTGGGACCAGGTGATGCGCACCAACCTGGACGGTTTCTACAACGTGTTGAGCCCGCTGGCCATGCCCATGATCCGGCGGCGCGCGCCGGGCCGCGTGGTCTGCATGGCCTCGGTGTCCGGGATGGTGGGCAACCGTGGGCAGGTGAACTACAGCGCGTCCAAAGCCGGCCTGATCGGCGCGGCCAAGGCGCTGGCCGTCGAGCTGGCCAAACGCCAGATCACGGTGAACTGCGTGGCGCCGGGCCTGATCGATACCGACATGATCGACGAGCACGTGCCCGTCGAAGAAATCCTGAAGGCGGTGCCCGCGCAGCGCATGGGCAAGCCGGAAGAAGTCGCCGCCACGGTGGCCTTCCTGATGTCGCCCGGCGCGGCCTACATCACGCGCCAGGTGATCGCCGTCAACGGAGGCTTGTGCTGATGAAACGCGTCGTTGTCACCGGCATGGCCGGCATCAGCGCGCTGGGTTCGGACTGGACCAGCGTGCAGCAGGCATTTGAATCGGGGCGCAGCGCCATCCGCTACATGCCGGATTGGTCGCGCTTTGCCGAACTGAACACCCGGCTGGCCGGGCCGGTTGAAGATTTCAAGGTGCCGGCGCACTGGACCCGCAAGCAGTTGCGCAGCATGGGCCGCGTGTCGCAATTGGCCGTGCGCGCCGCCGAGCTGGCGCTGGCCGATGCCTCGCTGCTGGGCGAACCCAGCATCACCGACGGGCGCATGGGCGTCGCCTGCGGCTCGTCGGTGGGCAGCACGGCTGAAATCCGCGCCTTCGGCAACATGCTGCTCAACGGCGTCACCGATGACCTGAACGCCAATTCCTATGTGCGCATGATGCCGCACACGACGGCGGCCAACGTCGGCATCTTCTTCGAACTGAAGGGCCGCATCATTCCGACGTCCAGCGCGTGCACCTCGGGCAGCCAGGGCATCGGCTACGCCTACGAAGCCATCCGCTATGGCCGCCAGGACATGATGCTGGCCGGCGGCTCGGAAGAACTGTGCGCCAGCGAGGCGCTGGTATTCGACGCGCTGTACGCCACCAGCCAGCAGAACGACACGCCAGAGCTGACGCCGCGCCCCTACGACCGCGACCGCGACGGGCTGGTCATCGGCGAAGGCGGCGGCATGCTGGTGCTGGAATCGCTGGACCATGCGCTGGCGCGCGGCGCGCGCATCCACGCGGAAATCGTCGGCTTCGGCAGCAATTCGGACGGCACGCACATCACGCGGCCCGAAGCGGCCACGATGCGCGTGGCGATGCAGATGGCCTTGACGGATGCGGGCCTGCCCCCCGAGGCGATCGGCTACGTCAATGGACACGGCACCGCGACCGAACAGGGCGACATCGCCGAAACCCAGGCCACGCACGCGCTCTTTGGCAGCCGCATGCCGATCAGCTCGCAGAAAAGCTATCTGGGCCACACGCTTGGGGCCTGCGGGGTGCTGGAGTCCTGGTTCTGCATCGAAATGATGAACCGCGACTGGTACGCGCCCACGCTGAACCTGCGCAACATCGATCCGCGTTGCGGCAAGCTCGACTACCTGCAAGGCGAAGGCCGCCGCATGAGCCACGAATACGTCATGAACAACAACTTCGCGTTCGGGGGCATCAACACGTCCCTGATTTTCCGGCGCTGGTCCTGAGCCGCGCGGATCCTCGTTTCCCTTTTTGTTTCGCCTCTTTCATATACGGAAAACACACGTCATGAAGATCACCTGCAAGTTGTTTGGCGCCCTGTCCCTGTCGCTGGCCTGCTCGACCCAAGTGCTGGCGGCCGATCGCACCGTCTTCCTGCCCCTGCAACCGGCCATCGAGGCTGCGCAGGCCGCCGGCAAGATCGACGGCAGCGTCAAGTTCTATCTGGCGGGCACGGGCCCCAAGGGCCAGGTGCTGGAAGCCGGCGTCGTCACCAACCGCAAGACCAACGCCTTCGCCAAGAAAGACCCGGAAGCCTGCCTGTGGGTGGCGCAGTCCGCCGTGATCGCGCTGCATGAAGCCGCCAAGAAGGCCGGCGCGAACGCCGTGACGAATATCGTCAGCTACTATCGCAAAAACGAATACAGCAGCAAGACCGACTACGAGTGCCATGCGGGCGCCATGGTGGCGGGCGTGGCGCTGCGCGGCGATCTGGCCCGGGTGAAGTAAGCCCGGTTTACACTTGCGGATTGCCGCAACACCACCCAAAAGGTTCACTTATGAGCACTGCTACGCTCAAGACCCGCCTCTCTGATGCCGTCAAGGACGCGATGCGCGCCAAGGCTTCCGAACGCCTGACGACGCTGCGTTTCCTGCTGGCCGCCGTCAAGCAGAAGGAAGTGGACGAACGCCGCGACCTGAACGACGCCGAAATCACCGCCATCATCGAAAAGCAGGTCAAGCAACGGCGCGAGTCCATCGCCGCGTTTGAACAGGCTGGCCGCACGGAAACGGCCGAGCAGGAAAAGGCCGAACTGCTTGTGCTGCAAGAATTCCTGCCGCAAGCCGCCACGCCGGAAGAAGTGGCCGCCGCCATCGACGCCGCGCTGGCCGAAGTGGCCGCGCAAGGCGTGACGGGCGCGCCCGCCATGGGCAAGGTCATGGCCCTGCTCAAGCAGGCGCTGGCCGGCCGTGCCGACATGACGGCCCTGTCGCAACAGGTCAAGGCCCGCCTGGCCTGAGCCACGCCGGGCAGTCAGAACGCGCCGCCGAACAGATCCGGCTGGCGCGACTGCTCGGCGGGATCGGCAAAATTGCTCATCCCCACCCCTGCCAGCCGGTACAGCGTTTCCGGCGGCAGCTCCACCCGTTCGCACAGCAGCCTGGCCACCGCCGCCAGCTCGGCCGCCGAACCGGGCGGATTCAAGCTGGTCTGGCTGCGCGTCAGAATGCGGAAGCGATCAGTCTTGAGCTTGAGGACCACCGTGCGTCCCAGCGCGCCTTTCTTCAAGGCCTGATCCCACACCTTGCCGGCCATCCGGTCGATGGCCTCGCCCAGCGCGTCCAGGCGGATATCTTCCGAAAACGTGGTCTCGGCCGACACCTGCTGGAGCGGCTGGTCCGTCTGCACTTCGCGTTCGTCGATGCCGCGCGCCAACTCATACAGACGCCGTCCGTAGCGCCCGAAATAGTGGGCCAGCTCTTCCAGGCTATGCGTGGCCAGGTCGCCCACCGTATGGATACCCAGCTGTTCCAGGCGCGCCTGCGTCACCTTGCCGACCCCCGGCACCTTGCGCACCGGCAGCGGTTGCAAAAATTCCAGCACCTTCGTGGGACGGATGACGAATTGTCCGTCCGGCTTGTTCCAGTCGGACGCGATCTTGGCCAGGAATTTATTGGGCGCGATGCCCGCCGATGCGGTCAGCCCGGTTTCTTCGCGGATCTGGTGGCGGATGACCTGCGCGACCTCGGTAGCGGACGGCAGCCCGCCCTTGTTGTGCGTCACGTCCAGATAGGCTTCGTCCAGCGACAGCGGTTCGATCAGGTCGGTATGGCGGGCGAAGATCTGGCGGATCTGGCGCGACACC
The DNA here is from genome assembly GCF_001571245.1 of Achromobacter piechaudii NBRC 102461. Taxonomy (GTDB): domain Bacteria; phylum Pseudomonadota; class Gammaproteobacteria; order Burkholderiales; family Burkholderiaceae_B; genus Achromobacter; species Achromobacter piechaudii. The sequence continues at coordinate 180,929 of NZ_BCTK01000015.1, forward strand.
TCGCGGTAACGGTTGAAGTCCGGCGGCACGTAGATGGCGTCCGGACACAGGCGCTCGGCGCGCATCGCGGACATGGCCGAATGGATGCCGAAGCGCCGGGCCTCGTAGGACGCGGCGCACACGACCGAGCGCGGCCCGGTCCAGGCCACCACGACGGGCTTGCCGCGCAGCTCGGGATTGTCGCGCTGCTCCACGGACGCGTAGAACGCATCCATGTCCACATGCACGATCTTGCGCAAGAGTTCAGACATTCCAGTGACGACGACGCGCCCGCCGCCGCGAGACGCTGGCGGGCACTGCAAAAAAAACTATTATGACCGGCTCTATCCACTTACCCATCTTGCTTACCGCTCATGACCGCAACCGCTACGACTGACTATTTCGGCCTGACGATACCCTTCATGCACTTCATCGGCCTGGTGCCCGAAAGCATCGCGCCGGCCTATGCCCGCACCACCCTGCCCTGGCGCCAGGACCTGACCAACAGCCGCGGCGACGTGCACGGCGGCACGCTCATGAGCATTCTGGACTTCACCCTGAGCGCGGCGGCGCGCGGTTCCGCCGACGCCACCGAAGGCATGGCCACCATCGACATGAACACCACGTTCCTGTCGCCCGGCACGGGCGATCTGGTGATCGAAGCGCGCTGCCTGCGCCGGGGCGCTTCGATCGCCTTTTGCGAAGGCGACGTGCGGCGCGCCGATGGCGAACTGGTGGCGCGCGCCACCGCGACGTTCAAGATCATCCGCCGCCGCCCGGGCGGCGACTGAGCGGCGTTTGCCCCTTACCGGGGCAGGTCGCGCGACGGCTTGACGGGCGGACGCGGGTCCAGCGGCATGTAGGTGCTGCATGAGGTGATGCTGTAGTAGATGGCGTCCTGCATGGCGCGCATCGCGGCGGCGTCCCAGGTGCCCTTGCCCCACATCACGATCCGCACGTCGGTGCTGGCGGGGCCGGCTGCCTTCAGGTCGACCCGCGACATTTCGTTGTCGGTATACGGAGCCAGCACGCGCACCACGCCGGTTTGCGCGGCCTCGTTCAGGTCGGACACCACCCGATAGGCGTTGTCGGTGCTGCGCAGGCAGTTGTTCGACTGCCGGATCACGGTGGCGTAGGCGTCCTTGAACGCGACCGGCGCCTTGAATTCGCTGTGCGGGGATGCGCTGTCCTGCGAGATGCCCAGCGAGCAACCCGCCAGGCCCAGCGCCAGCGCCGATGCCGCGACCAGATTCCTGTACATGTAATTCTCCAGATGAATTGCCGCGATTATCCCGCAAACGGCACGGCGGCATAAGTGGGGCCGGTTCGACACCGTCCGCGCGACTATGGCATTATCGATCGCATCGAAATCGCGGAGGTTCTGCCTTGTTTTCATTCATGACGCGCACCGTCCTGGCCGCCAGCATCGTCGGCGCCTCGCTGGGCGCATGCGCCACCCAGCCCCCGCCCCGCGCCTATCCCCTGAAGGATTTTTTCCGCAACCCGGAACGCGGCTTCTTCCGCCTGGCCGACGACGGCCGCACGCTTGCTTTCATGCAGCCCACCAGCGTGGACGGCCACCCGGCGCGCATGAACATCTACGTGCAGCCCTTGCAAGGCAGCCAACTGGTGGGCGAGCCCCGCCAGCTCACCAGCGAAACCGCCCGCGACATCTCCAACTACTTCTGGAAGGGCGCCGACGTAGTGCTGTTTCAGAAGGACTTCGGCGGCGACGAGAACTACCACGTGCTGGCGGTCAACGCCAAGACCGGCAAGATCACCGACCTGACGCCCTATGAAGGCGCGCGCGCCAGCATCGAAGACGATCTTGAAGACGATCCCGACCACGTCCTCATCAGCCACAACCAGCGCAACCCCGAAGTCTTCGACGTCTACCGCGTCAACGTCCACACCGGCGCGGCCGTGCTGGTGGCGCAGAACCCCGGCAACATCGTCGGCTGGCAGACGGACCACGCGGGCAAGGTCCGCGCCGCCGTCACCAGCGACGGCCTGAACACCACCCTGCTCTACCGCGACGACGAAGCCTCCGAGTTCCGTCCGATCATCACCACCGATTACCGCACCAACGTCAGCCCGTCCTTCTTCACGTTCGACGACAAGAAGATCTACGCCCTGAGCAACCGTGGCCGCGACAAGCTGTCGCTGGTGGTCATCGACCCCGCGAGCCCTGACGCCGAGGAAGAGATCTTCACGCCGGACACGGTCGACCTGGACGGCGCGGGCTATTCGCGCAAGCGCCGCGTGCTGACTCTGGCGGCGTATCAAACCGACAAGCCGCAATACAAGTTCTTCGATGCGCAGTCGGAAAAGCTGTTCAACACGCTGCGCGACAAGCTCAAGGGCTACGACATCGCGCTGCAAGGCTCCAACCGCGACGAAAGCGTGTTCATCGTTGCGGCCTACAACGACCGCACGCCCGGCTCGCGTTATCTGTACGACGCCAACGCCGACACGCTGACCAAGCTGGCCGACATCAATCCGGCCATCCCGGAAGCCGACATGTCAGAGGTGCGCCCCATCAGCTACCAAAGCCGCGACGGCCTGACCATCCACGGCTACCTGACCCTGCCCGCCGGCCGCGATCCCAAGAACCTGCCTTGCATCGTCAACCCTCACGGCGGCCCGTGGGCGCGCGACGGCTGGGGCTACAACCCCGAAACGCAATTCCTCGCCAACCGGGGTTTCTGCGTGCTGCAAATGAACTTCCGGGGCTCGACCGGCTATGGGCGCGCATTCTGGGAAGCCAGCTTCGGCGAATGGGGCCTGAAAATGCAGGACGACATCACCGATGGCGTCCAATGGCTGATCAAGCAGGGCATCGCCGACCCCAAGCGCATCGGCATTTATGGCGCGAGCTACGGCGGCTACGCCACGCTGGCGGGCGTGACCTTCACCCCTGACCTGTATGCGGCGGCCGTGGACTACGTGGGCGTGTCCAACCTGTTCACGTTCATGAAGTCGATTCCGCCTTACTGGAAGCCGATGCTGGACAAGATGCAGGACATGGTCGGCCACCCCGAGCGCGACAAGGACCGGCTGGCGGCCACGTCACCCGCGCTGCACGCGGACAAGATCAAGACGCCGCTGTTCATCGCACAGGGCGCCAAGGACCCGCGCGTGAACAAGGACGAAAGCGACCAGATGGTGGCGGCGTTGAAGGCGCGCGGCGTTGACGTGGAATACATGGTCAAGGACAACGAAGGCCATGGTTTTCACAACGACGAAAACAAGTTCGAGTTCTACGAGGCCATGGAGAAGTTCCTGAAGGAACACCTCAAGCCCTAGTGCCCCGCCACTTCCTGGGTAGCCAGCGGCGCGTTTGCCGCTGGCGCCATCGCAGCCCTTCCCTCGCCCTGCGCACGGCTGGCGCCACGCGCCACGAACGCCGATTCCACGCGGTCCCGACCCTGCTCCTTGGCGCGGTATAACGCCACGTCGGCGCGCGCCAGGATCACGTCGGCGCTATCGCCCGGCTGATACGTGGCCAGCCCGCCGCTGGCCGTCAGGGGCACTTCCATCCCTTGCAGATAAAGCGGCGTGTCACGCAGCGCATCGCAGACGCGTTGCGCGTGCACAAGCGCCCGCGCGGGGTCGCAGTCCACCATCAGCAACACGAATTCCTCGCCGCCCAGGCGGCCAAAGCGGTCGGAAGCGCGCACCGCGTTCTGCGCCACCTTGGAAAAATGGCGCAGCGCCGTGTCGCCCGCCGCATGGCCGTAGCGGTCATTGATGGACTTGAAATGGTCGATGTCCAGCACCAGCACGGCAAGCGGGCTGCCCGAACGGGCGCAACGCAGCAGCTCGCGTTCCAGTTCATCAAGGATGCTGCGGCGGGAATAGGCATGCGTCAGGCTGTCGAAGGTCAAGGCCGCCTGCATCTGCTCGGATAGCCACGTCTGCACCAGCAACAGCAGCGCCAGAAACAACGCCGGCACCGTGACCGATCCGCACACGATAAAGAACAGCCCCCACGCCGACGGTTGCAGCAAGGACACCGGCTCGGCCCAACCCGAGCCATACACCAGCACCCGCATCGCATGCAGGGCCGCCAGGCCGAATATCGCCAGCATCAGATAGAGCGCCACACCCGGCGTGCGAATACGCCAGCGCTGCTGATAGATCACCCGCCCGGTCATCAGCGCGCTGGCACAGGTAAAGGCGGAATACAGCAGCATGCGCTCCGGCATATGGTCAGCGCCATACAGCAATATTGCGAACGCCAGGACACAGACCGCGCTGATGCCGGCCGTGCGCGCGACGTGCGGGCGCAGGCCGAAGAACTGGCGCACGCCCACGTAGACGAGGCTGATGGCGCACACCCACGACGCATTCGAGACCATGACATACGCCCCCGGCGGGATGAGTTCCGACGCGGCGAAGGCCAGCAATGACAGCACGGCCAACATATTGGCGGCGATGAACGCACGGATGCCCTTCACCCCGCGCGACTGGAACGGCAGCAGCAGCGGTAGCGCCAAGGCCGTGGCCAGCCCCCACATCAAGAAGAACAAGGAAGTCGTCATGTTTTTGCCGGCAGCCCCTGATGGGCGAACGCCGTCGCTTCAGACCTGCTATTGCACTGGGTTCAAGGGTGGATTACGCGTTACACGTCAGCATGCTTGATGCTTTTTGTTACCAGAAGGACAAAAGGTCGCGCCCCCACAAGACGGCTATCCGTCATGCCAAGGGCGCGACTTGTCCTGAACCTTTACCAGCCGCGCCGAAACGATTGCGCGGTATGTCCGGAAGAATACGCCAAGCCAGGCGCGCCCGGACCATCGTTTGCAGTATTTGACGTTTAAAACTTTCAGGTTGCCGACAAGCGCAATGGAGGACGGGCAAGGCTTAGATTAATTATTGTGGCTTGCCTTTGCCAGTCATCCAAAAGCGCGAGCGCGCGGCGCCCAAATTCGTGGTTTAGTAGCAGGTTTGCTCAACGCGCCTTGTCGACTTTGGGCAACAGGATCGCCACCACGCCCAACAGTGGCAGATAGGCGCACACCTGGTACACGTAGCCGATGCTGGTGGCGTCCGCCAACTTGCCCAGCGCGGCCGCCCCGACCCCGCCCATGCCGAACGCAAAACCGAAGAACAGGCCGGCGATCATGCCGACCTTGCCGGGCACCAATTCCTGCGCATACACCACGATGGCGGAAAAGGCCGACGCCAGCACCATGCCGATGATCACCACCAGCGCCGCCGTCCAGAACAGGTTGGCATGGGGTAGCAGCAAGGTAAAAGGCGCGACGCCCAGGATCGACACCCAGATCACGATCTTGCGGCCGATGCGATCGCCCACCGGCCCGCCCACGACCGTGCCCACCGCCACCGCGGCCAGGAACAGGAACAGGTAGAGCTGCGCCTCGCGTACCGACAGGCCGAATTTATCGATCAGGTAGAAGGTGAAATAGCTGTTCAGGCTGGCCAGGTAGAAGTACTTGGAGAACACCAGCACGCCCAGCACCGCCAACGCACCGATCACCTGCTTGCGCGACAGGCCATTGCCCGCGCCCACCGCCCGCGCACGCGGTTTCAGCGTGACGCGGTTGGCGCTGTACCAACGGCCGATGCCCGTCAGCACCACGATGCCGAACAGCGCCGCGAAGGCAAACCAGGCCACGCTGCGCTGGCCATGCGGAATGATGAAAAGCGCCGCCAGCAAAGGTCCCAGCGCCGACCCCACGTTGCCCCCGACCTGAAACAGGGACTGCGCCAGCCCATGCCGGCCGCCCGAGGCCATGCGCGCCACGCGCGACGATTCGGGATGGAACACCGACGAGCCCGTACCCACCAGCACCGCCGCCACCAGCAGCCAGCCAAACGACGGCGCCACCGACAGCAGCAGCAATCCTGCCAGCGTGAAGCTCATGCCCACCGGCAACGAATACGGCTTCGGATGCTTGTCGGTATACAGGCCGATGAACGGCTGCAGCAGCGAGGCGGCCAGCTGATACACCAGCGTGATCATCCCGATCTGCGCGAACGACAGGCTGAACGAATCCTTCAACATGGGATAGATGGCCAACAGGATCGACTGGATCATGTCGTTCATCAGATGCGCCACGCTGATCGCGCCCAGCACCTTGAAGGCGGTCGATGGGGCGGCAGTGGCCGGTGCGACGGGCGGCACGTTGGCATCAGAGATGCCAGCAACGGGATTCTGGGCAGGAGTCATGGGTAGCTTGATGAGTCATGTCCGGCCGGCAGCCGGATACCAGCCATCAGTGTAGAAAGCGGGCGCCGCTGAAATCTGCCAATTTTCGTCGGCCAAGTGACAAAATGGCGGCAGTCCGCTTGCGGCTGCCCCCTCATCCTTTTGTCGGAAGTGACATCATGCCCGCCCGCCTTGCTCCGCCCGACCCCGCCCGCAGCATCAATGCGCAGGACTACCAGGACCGCCCGCGCGTGGTCACCGCGCTGGCCAAGGAGTTTCGCGCGGGCGCGCAGACCGGCGCGCACTCGCACCCCCGCGCGCAGCTGATCTACGCCGCCGAGGGCGTCATGCGCGTCACCACGCCCAGCGGCTTCTGGGCGCTGCCGCCGCTGCGCGCCTTGTGGGTGCCAGCAGGCGTGCCGCATGGGGTCGATATGGTGGGTGCGGTATCGATGCGTTCGCTCTACATCCAGGCCGACGCCGCCGCCCGCTACTGGCCGCAGTGCCAGGTGGTGGAAGTCAGCGGGCTGCTGCGCGAACTGATCCTGGCGCTGACCGCAGAGCCCATCGACTATCCGCTGGGCGGCCGGGCCGACCAGATCGCCGCGTTGATCCTGTCCGAACTGGCGGCCGCCCGCGTGCTGCCCATCCAGATACCCTGGCCACGCGACCGCCGCTTGCAAACCATCTGCGCCGCCATTCTGGACCAGCCCGGTCTGCAACGCGGCATCGAGGCCTGGGGCAGCGAGGTCGGCGCCAGCGCTCGCACTTTGATCCGGCTGTTCCAGGCCGAGCTGGGCTTGAACTACCGGCAATGGGTGCAGCAGGTGCGGCTGGCGGACGCGGTGTGCCGGCTGTCCGTGGGCGTGCCCGTGGCGCGTATTGCGTCCGACCTCGGATACCGCAGCGCCAGCGCCTTCAGCGCCATGTTCCACCGCGCGCTGGGCGTACCCCCGCAGCGCTATCAACAGGACGCGGCGCGCCTTACTGCAAGCTGAATCACGACATCCGCATGCAACCGGCCTTGCTGTTTGTCACCGCGCGCAATACATTTCAGAGCGCAATTCCCATCGCTCGCGCCCGCAAGCCGCGCGCAGCGTATGCTAGACCCCGTCCCTCTATATAAAGCGGCACGCGCTTTCCTTCCGGTCCCGGCAATTTTGGTTACCGAAACCTTATTGCGCCGTGGCCGGTCTATAGCGTTCTGTCCTAGAATCGCCTGCAATGAGCACCCCCCAGCAATCCTCCGCCACCCCGGGCGGTAAATCGGGCCTCCCCTGGAAACGCATCCTGGTCAAGACCGGCATCGTCGCGGCCGGCGCCGCCGCGTGCGGCGCAATCGTGCTTGGACTGGCGCTGGCCTTGGCCTGGCCCAGCCTGCCCGACCTGCACGCCATGACCGACTACCGGCCGCGCGTGCCGCTGCGCATCTACACCGCTGACAAGGTTCTGATCGGCGAGTACGGCGAAGAACACCGCAACGTCCTGCGCTTTGACGAGATTCCGCCCGTGATGCGCCAGGCCGTGCTGGCGGCCGAAGATGATCGCTTCTACAGCCATGGCGGCGTCGACTGGATGGGCGTGGCGCGGGCCGTGCTGACCAACGTGGTCAAGGGCTCGAAGTCGCAAGGCGGCAGCACGATCACGATGCAGGTGGCGCGTAACTTCTACCTGTCGTCGGAAAAGACCTATTCGCGCAAGTTCTACGAACTGCTGCTGACGTTCAAGATCGAAAACGAGCTGACCAAGGACCAGATTCTTGAGCTCTATATGAACCAGATCTATCTGGGTCATCGCGCCTACGGCTTTGCGGCCGCGTCGCGCACCTACTTCGGCAAACCGCTGTCGGAAGTGACGCCGGCCGAAGCCGCGATGCTGGCCGGCATTCCCAAAGCCCCCTCTCGCTTCAACCCCATCACCAATTTCCCCCGCGCGGAAATTCGCCAGCACTATGTGCTGGGCCGCATGAAGACGCTGGGCTACATCACGCCCGAGCAGGCCGATGAAGCGCTCAAGCAGCGTCTGACCATCCGTGGTGCCGACGGCGCCAGCGCGCGCGGCTTCGCCGTGCATGGCGATTACCCGGCCGAACTGGCGCGCCAGCTCATGTATGGCGTGTTCCAGGAAGAAACGTATTCCAAGGGCATCGACGTCTACACCACCATCGATTCGAAGTCCCAAGAGGCCGCTTACCGCGCCGTGCGCGATGGCGTCATGGACTACACCCGCCGCGCCGTCTATCCCGGCCCGGAAGACCAGATCGACCTGCCCGATGGCGTCGAAAGCGACGGACAGGCGCTGGACGAAATCCTGGACGGCGTGCAGGACAAGACGCCCGACAGCGAAGACCTGCTGGCCGCCGTCGTGCTGTCGGCCAGCCCCACCGAAGTGAAAGTGGCGCGCAGCGCGCGCGACATCATCACCATTACGGACAAGAAGGCATTGGCCGTCGTGGCGCGCGCCTTGAACCCGAAAGCCAGCGACAGCCAGCGCATCCGTCGCGGCTCGGTCGTCTACATCCACAAGACGGGCGGCAAGGACGACGGCTCCTGGGAAATCATCAACATGCCAGCGCTGCAAGCGGCGTTGGTGTCGATGGCGCCGCAAGACGGGGCCATCCGCGCCATGATCGGCGGCTTCGACTACAACCGGGGCACCTTCAACCGCGTGACGCAGGCATGGCGCCAACCCGGTTCGAACATCAAGCCCTTCGTCTACGCAGCGGCATTGGAACGCGGCTTCACGCCCGCCACGCAGATTTCCGACCAGCCCTTCATGCTGACGGCCGCGCAGACGGGCTCCAAGGACTGGCAGCCCAAGAACGACGGCAACAAGTACGAACCCATGCTGACGCTGCGTCAGGGCCTGTACAAGTCCAAGAACATGGTGTCGATCCGCATCCTGCAAGCCATTTCGCCGCAGTACGCGCAGGACTACCTGACTCGCTTCGGCTTCGACAAATCGCGCTGGCCGGCCGTGTTGCCGCTGGCACTGGGCGCGGGTGGCGCCACGCCGCTGCAAGTGGTCAACGGATATGGCGTCTTTGCCAACGGGGGCTATCGCGTCACCCCGTATCTGGTGGACCACGTCACGGATCGTTCGGGCAAGGTGCTGATGCAGGCGCAACCCGTCAAGGCGGGCGACGAAGCCGCCCGCGCCATCGACCCGCGCACCGCGTGGGTCATGGACGACATCCTGCGTGGCGTCGCCACCAGCGGCACGGCGGCACGCGCGCACCAGGTCCTTAAGCGCAACGACGTCGGCGGCAAGACCGGCACCACCAACGACGCCGTGGACGTCTGGTTCTCGGGCTTCACGCCCGACCTGGCCACCACCGTCTGGATGGGCTTTGACCAGCCCAAGTCGCTGGGCACCAACGAATTCGGCAGCGGCCTGGCCTTGTCCACGTGGCTGGACTACATGCAGCCCGTGTTGAAGGGCATGCCCGAAGCAAAGCAGCCGCCGCGCCCCGACGGGCTGCTGGTGGACAACGGCGAATACTATTTCGCCGAGTTCCCGCCGGGCCAGGCCGTGGCGTCGCTGGATCTGTCATCGGGCGATGCGCTGACCGACTTCCTGAACAACAACCGCAGCACCGACGGCGTGGACACGTCCGTCAAACCGCTGCCGACCCCGGGCGCGATGCTGCCGCAAGATTCGAACAACAGCGCCGTCCAAGCTCCCTTGCAGCCCATCCCCATGCCCGCCGCCAGCAATACGCTGCCGGGTATGACGGGGGCAGGCGTACCGGCTGCGGGCGTACCGGCTGCCGCTGTTCCAACTGCGGGCATACCCGCGGCCGGCAGCGCCGAAGATGCCGCCGCTCGCGCCAGCGCGGTCACGACGTCCAGTTCCGTCGTCGCCCGGCCTCTCTGACCGTATGCGCGACGGGCGCTTGCGACGCCCGCCAGGAATCCAGCAGCCCCAAGCGGGCAAAGCGCAAAACGATAACGGGTGCCCTGCGGCACCCGTTATTTTTGGCTCTGACTGTTCGGCACACGCGTCGGCCTATTCTTCCACCGCCAGTTCGGTCACCACGTCGCATGGCCAGGCCGACAAGGATTCCAGGTCCAGGAACGTGAAGTAGCCCGACCGCCACCCCTCGGTATCGATGTGATAGACATTGCCCAGCGCCAGCGGCGCGGTCACGGGCGTATGCCCCGCCACCACCGCCCGCACTCCCTGGATGCCGGTGCGGTTCATCTGCCGCAGCCGGTCACGCGACCATTGGCAGGCCGCGCTGGTGCGCTTGTAGCGGTCTTGCAGCGCGAATTCCAGGCGCGGCCAGAACAGCACCGGGCAATCAGCGTGCAGCAGGCCCACGGCGCCCGCCGTCGTTTCGACTTCGATGGCGATCGGCAGCTTGGCGAACGCTTCGGCATAGACCTCTTGTTGCTCGGCCGGCAGATCCAGAAACCAGCCGCCGCCATAACCGCGCCAATTCATCACGTCCACCTCGCCCGTGCGCACGTGCCGGATCGCATAGTCTTCGTGGTTGCCTTGCACCGCGTAGAACCACGGACGGGCCAGCCACTCCAGCGCCGCCTCGCTTTCGGGTCCGCGATCGACCAGATCGCCCACGGAAAACAGCCGGTCACGCGCCGGGTCGAAACCGAGCCGGTCCAGGCTGTCCTGCAAACGCGAAAAATGCCCGTGCACGTCGCCCACCGCAAAGTCGCGGCCCTGCTCGTTACGGGGGACTTTCAGAAATCGCTGCTCCATGATGTTTCTCGACTGCCGGTTGCGGGCGGGCAAGACCCGTCCCTTGAAACACACCGCGAGCGGCTCGCGCCCGGTGCTTCCCGACCTGTCTTTTTAACCCGCTTTGGTTGACGCCATCCTTGCACCCTTCGGCGTATGGCGGTCAATATTCCGTTACGAGAATCGCTATTATTCGTGATACTGTTCCATCCTTCCCCACCCACGCTCAAAAAAAGGGGCCGCGCGCGCGGCCCTTCTGCCGCCATGACAGCCGCGTCCACCATCAAAACCTGGTACTGGATCCACAAGTGGACCAGCCTTGTTTGCACCATCTTCCTGCTCATCATCTGTTTGACCGGCTTGCCGCTGGTCTTTCACCACGAAATCGAACACTGGCTGGATGACGCCAAACCGCTGTCCGAGGTGCCCGCCGACACGCCGCCCGCCAATCTGGACAAGCTGGTGGCCAGCGCCCTGACCATGTATCCCGGTGAGGTGGTTGATTACCTGTTCTTCGATCCCGATGAACCCCAGGTGTATGTCGGCATGGCCAAGAAGCCGGGCGACGGTCAGGCATCCGGGCATGCCGTGCGGATGGACGCCCGCACCGGCGACGTGCTGCTCGACGGCCCGCTCTACACCGAAGATAAATTCTCGTTCATGGGCATCATGCTGGCGTTGCACGTGGACCTGTTCGCCGGCTTGCCGGGCGAGCTGTTCCTGGGCTTCATGGGGCTGCTGTTCTGCGTGGCCATCGTGTCCGGCGTGGTGTTGTACGGCCCCTTCATGAAGAAGCTGGAATTCGGCACGGTGCGCGCCACGCGGTCCACGCGCCTGAAATGGCTGGACCTGCACAACCTGCTGGGCATCGTGACGCTGGTGTGGGCCTTCGTGGTGGGATTCACCGGCGTCATCAACGAGCTGTCGACGCCGCTGTTCCGCCTGTGGCAGTCCACGGAATTGGTCCGCATCCTGGAACCCTACAAGGGCCAGACAGTGCCCACCGAACTGGCCTCGGCGCAATCGGCGGCGGACACGGCCAAGAAGGCGATGCCGGGCAACGAGGTCTCTTTCATTGCCTTCCCCGGCAACGCCTTCGGCAGCCCGCATCACTACATTGCCTGGATGCGCGGCGACACGCCCTTGACCTCCAAGCTGAACACGCCCGTGCTGGTGGACGGCCGCAGCGGCGAACTTACCACCGTGGCCAAGATGCCCTGGTACCTGACTGCGCTCGAGGTGTCGCGCCCGCTGCACTTTGGCGATTACGCGGGCCTGCCGCTGAAAATCATCTGGGCTTTGCTGGACCTCATCACCATCGTGGTGCTGGTCAGCGGACTCTATCTTTGGATTGCGCGGCGCCGCGCCACCGAGGCCCGCATCAACGAACTCGTGAAAAAGCACCAGGCCGCCGCCGCCCCGCAAAGGACTCCCGCATGAGCGCACGTCACGCCAAAAGCCGCGGCGGCCGCGGCTTCATGTTCGTCTGGGGCGCGCCCGTTCTGCTGGGCGTGCTCAGCGTCTTTGGCCTGCTGGCCGCGCTGCTGGGCACGGGCGCCTGGCACTGGGCTTCGTGGATCACCTTGACCATCCTGCTGGTGGTCATCGTGCGCTACTGGGTCTTCCCGCTGAAACACTAGCTCGGGCACGGGGCCCCGCTGCCCCATTACCCGCGCGTTTTGCCCGGCTGACTATTTGCCGAACTTCTCCGGATCGGGCCCCAGCCGCGCGCCGTCCTGGATGCCGTCGATGGCGGCCATCTCCTGTCCCGACAATTCAAAGTCGAAGATGTCGATGTTCTCGCGGATTCGGGCGGGCGTTACCGACTTCGGGATCACGATCAAACCGCTCTGCACGTGCCAGCGCAGCGTGATCTGCGCGGGCGACTTGCCATGCTTGGCGGCCAGCTCCACGATGACCTTTTCCTTGGTGACGCCACCCTGGGCCAGCGGGCTCCATGACTCGGTCGCAATGCCGTGCTTCTCATGGAACGCGCGCAGCTCGCGCTGGGCGAAACCGGGATGCAGCTCGATCTGGTTCACCGCAGGCGCCACCTTGGACGCCTCGATCAACTGCTGCAAATTGGCTTGCGTGAAATTGGACACACCGATCGAACGCGCCCGGCCGTCTTCCTTCATTTCGATCATCGCGCGCCAGGCGTCCAGGAACTTGGTGCTGCCCGCCACCGGCCAGTGGATCAGATACAGGTCCACATACGCCAGGCCCAGCATTTCCAGGCTTTCGTCCATGGCTTTGTGGGCATCGTCGTAGCCGTGCTTGTCGTTCCACAGCTTGGTGGTGATGAACAGGTCCTTGCGCGCCACGCCCGACGCACGCAGGCCCGTGCCCACGCCTGCTTCATTGCCGTAGATGGCCGCGGTGTCCACCGACCGGTAACCGGCCGCCAAGGCTTCCTTGACGCTCGCGGCGGCCTGGTCATCGGGCACCTGCCAAACGCCCAGCCCCAGTTGCGGGATGATGTTGCCGTCGTTCAATTTCACTGCGGGTACCTTCGCCATAAGACCCTCCAAAGCATGCGACGCAACGCTCGCGCGGCGAATACGCGCCAGGTCGCGCAATCCAGGGGCACAGCCCGGCCAACCCCGGATTGAAGAGATAAAAAAGCGGGCTTGCCGAGCTGCACCCGCATTGCGATACCGGACCGACATCCCCTGGCAATGGTCCGGAAATACCAGGGGTTATCACCCAAATAATAGCGCTGGTGCCCGATAATGCCCTTCTCACCGCCCCAGCCCCAGGCTTTCAGCCCCCTGCCCCGCCATGAATTCCCCTGACGCGCCGCCCAAGAATCGCGGCGGCTTTTCGACCTTGCGCACCCTCTTTCCCTACCTGTGGCCTCCGGGCAAGACGGGGCTGAAAGTACGCGTCGTCGCGGCGTTGCTGTGCCTGTTCGCAGCCAAGGCGGCCACGGTTTACGTGCCGATGATCTACAAGCACGCCATCGACGAACTGGGCAAAGGCGCGCCCGGCGCGGTGACCGTGCCGCTGGGCCTGATCCTGGCTTATGGCACCGCGCGCGTCATGTCGCTGCTGTTTTCGGAACTGCGCGACGCCATCTTCGCCCGCGTCGGCCAGCACGCGATCCGCTCGGTGGGGCTACAGATCTTCCGCCATCTGCATGCCTTGGCGCTGCGCTTTCACCTGTCGCGCCAGACGGGTGGCCTGACCCGCGCCATCGAACGCGGCACCAAGGGCATCCAGACGCTGCTGTCCTTCCTGCTGTTCAACATCCTGCCCACGTTTTTCGAGATCGGGCTGGTCTGTATCGTGCTGTGGAAGATGTTCGACATCTGGCTGGCGGCGGCCACCGGCGCGACCGTCATCCTTTACATGGGCTACACGCTGGCCGTGACGGAATGGCGCACCAAGTTCCGACGGCAGATGAACGAAACCGATTCCGAAGCCAACACCAAGGCCATCGAAAGCCTGTTGAACTACGAGACGGTCAAGTACTTCGGCAACGAAGAACACGAGGCGCGACGCTACGATGCATCGCTGACCCGCTACGAGCGCGCCGCCGTGCGCAGCCAGGTCAGCCTGTCCATCCTGAACGTGGGACAGGCCGCCATCATCTCGGTGGGCCTGACGCTGGTGATGTGGATGGCCGCCACCGGCATCGCCGAGGGCCGCTACACGCTGGGAGACTTCGTGCTGGTCAACACCTATCTGCTCCAGCTGTATCAGCCATTGAGCTTCTTCGGCTTCATCTACCGCGAAATCAAGCAGGCCATGATCGACATGGAACGCATGTTCGAACTGCTGGGCCAGGACCGCGAAGTGGCCGACCGCCCCGACGCCCAGCCGCTGCGCGTGGCGGGCGGCCAGGTCGAATTCCGTGACGTGTATTTTGGCTATGATGCGCGCCGCCCCATATTGAAGGGGGTCAGCTTCACCATCGAGGCGGGCAAGACCGTCGCGGTCGTGGGTACGTCGGGCGCCGGCAAATCCACCATCGCGCGGCTGCTGTTCCGCTTCTACGACGCCGACAGCGGCGCGATCCTGGTAGACGGCCAGGACGTGCGCAACGTCACCCAGGCCAGCCTGCGCGCCGCCATCGGCGTGGTGCCGCAAGACACGGTGCTGTTCAACGACACCATCCACTACAACATCGGCTATGGCCGCCCCGGCGCCACCGATGCCGAGATCGAAGCGGCCGCGCGGCTGGCGCACATCCACGAGCTGATCATGATCATGCCCGACGGCTACCAGACCATGGTGGGCGAACGCGGCCTGAAATTGTCAGGCGGAGAAAAACAGCGCGTGGCCATCGCCCGCACCATCCTGAAGAATCCCGCCATCTTTTTGTTCGACGAGGCCACCAGCGCGCTGGACACGCACACTGAACGCGAGATCCAGGCAAACCTGCGCGAAGTCAGCCAGGGCCGCAGCACATTGATCATCGCCCACCGCCTGTCCACCGTGGCCGACGCCGACGAGATCATCGTGCTGTCCGAAGGCCGCATCATTGAACGCGGCCGGCATCCGCAACTGCTGGCCCGACAGGGTGTGTATGCCAGCATGTGGGCCCGCCAGCAGAACAGCGCGCACACGCAGGACGCCACCGACTCCGCGCCCGCCGATTGACAAGCCTGGCCCCCTGACCGAACATCGCCCCCTTATCTTCCAAGGCCCGCCATGCAGGATCCCACCCTCGTCCCCGAAGTCCGCGTCTGTGCGGCATCCGACCTGGCCAACGGCGGCCTGGGCGTCAAAGTGCCCGTGCTGGACGGCGCGGGCCAGACCACCGCCTTTTTCGTGCGCTATCAGGACCGCGTGCATGCTTACCTGAACCGCTGCGCCCACGTGGGCGTCGAGCTGGACTGGGAAGGCAGCTTCTTCACCCGCGCGGGCGACCTCCTCATGTGCGCGCGCCACGGCGCGACCTACCAGCCGGACACCGGGCTTTGCGTGGGCGGGCCCTGCAAGAATGGCCGGCTGACCGCGCTGACCGTGACCGAGCGCGACGGCGTCGTCTACTGGCAACCAACCGGCAAGATCGTGCCGCGCGAAGATGCCTGAAAGCCTGGCCTGAAAACTAGGCCTGTGCCACGGCGACCTGCGTCGGCTCCTGCCGATCCGCATAGCGCCGCGCCAGCACGGCGCACACCATCAGCTGCATCTGATGAAAGATCATCAAGGGCAGCACCACCACGCCCATCTGCGAGGTGCCGAACAACACGGTCGCCAGCGGGATGCCGGACGCAAGCGACTTCTTCGACCCGCAGAACACCAAGGTGATTTCATTCTCTTTGGACAGGCCCAGCTTGCGGCTGCCCCAGGTCGTGATGACCAGCACCGTTCCCAGCAACAAGGCGTTCACCAGCACCATCGAGGCCAGGTCGATGGCGGGAAACGCATGCCAGATGCCCTGCGCCACGGCCTCGCTGAAAGCCGTATAGACCGCCAGCAGGATCGAACTGCGATCCACCTTGGACAAGGTGCGGCTGTTGCGCTGCGCCCACGCGCCGATCCACGGCCGCAGCAGGCTGCCCACCGCGAATGGCAGCAACAGCTGCAACAGGATACGGCCGGCATCGGCCAGCCCATGCCCGCCGCCCTGGCGATGCAGCAGCACGGCAACCAACAGCGGCGTCAGGACCGTGCCCAGCAGGTTCGAGGCGGTCGCCGCGCAAATGGCGCCCGGCACATTGCCGCGCGCCATCGACGTGAAGGCGATCGAAGACTGTACGGTGGACGACAGCGTGCACACGAACAACACGCCCAGCCACAGCGACGGCGTCAGCAGCCCGGGGAACATCGCGCGCAGTCCCAGTCCCAAGGCGGGAAACAGGATGAACGTGCAGGCCAGGATCAGCGCGTGGAGGCGCACATCCTTCACACCCGCGACGATCGCGTCCGTGGACAGGCGCGCGCCGTGCAGGAAGAACAGCAGCGAAATGGCCACGTTGCTGGCCACCATCATGAACGAAGCCCCCTTGCCCACGGCGGGAAAGAAGCTGGCGAACGCGACGGTGGCGATCAGGATGAGGGTGAATTGGTCGGGTAGAAAGCGGCGCATGGCTAGGTTTCCTGGAAATTACGGAAAACTATAGGCGCGCCGCTTGCCATCGTGAAGGCCATTGATTACTTTGACTGTCATCGGAAATTTCTATAACCGTATCGGCCGGACATGCTCAATCCCTTGTGGCTCAAGACCTTCACCGCCGCCGCCAGCGCGCCCAGCTTCACCGAAGCCGCGCGCCGGCTGGGCCTGACGCAACCCACCGTCAGCGAACACATCCGGCAACTGGAGCAGTCCGTGAACCGCCGCCTGTTCCTGCGCGACACGCATTCACTGACCTTGACCAGCGATGGCCGCAGCCTGCTGGTGCACGCCGAAATCATCCTGGACGCGCACGAACGCGCCGAACGCCTGTTCGATGCGCCCCGCCTGCGTGGCCGCGTGCGACTGGGCACGTCGGATGATCTGGCTATGGGGCCGCTGCCCGATGTGCTGGCGGCGTTCCGCCTGGCCCATCCCGAGGTCGAACTGGACCTGACCATCGGCGTCACCAGCGAGCTCTACAAACTGCTGGACGACAATGGCCTGGACGTCATGATCGGCAAGCGCCGTCGGGGAGATCGCCGGGGCCAGACGCTGCACAAGGAAGCGCTGCTGTGGCGCGCCAAGGAGGGCCTGCGCTTCGCGCCCGATGAGCCGCTGCCCTTGATCCTGCTGCGCGAGCCCAGCGTGACGCGCACGCTGACGCTGGACGCGCTGGCCCGCGCGGGCCGCAGTTGGCAGATTGTCTGCACCAGCACCAGTTATGCGGGATGCCAGGCGGCGGCGCGCGCCGGCCTGGGCATCACGGTGCAGCCCTCGCATCTGTCCACGGCCGGACTGGCCGCGCCCGGTGGCGCGACTCAGTTGCCGGCCTTGCCGCAGGTGGAGTTCATCGTCATCGCGGCGCCAGCGCCCAACAAACCCACTCGGGCGTTGACCGAAATCCTGATGCGCAGCACGCTCACCTGACGCGTCGTTGCGTCGGCTGGCTGGGTCCGGCCGCCTCCTGTCCGCGCCCTACTCCGGCAGCGGATCCGGCACGCCGTCTTCGTCCACGCTGGTCACGCGGTCCAGCGCATTGCGGGCGGCCGACATCGCTTCGATTGCGCTGCGAAAGCGGCGGCTGACAAAAATCTCGAATGGCTGGCCGTCGGGCGGCGCGGCGGCGGGCTCGGCCCCCTCCTCGTCCCCTGCTGGCGGCGCAGGCACATCGCCTTCCTTGAGCTTGGGCGCAAGACGCCGCGTCTCCAGGAATGCCCGGGCGGGCGTGCGGCCTTCGGGTTGCGTCGCGTACGCCACCACCGAAAATCCGTTGATCTTCTTCTCTAGCATTGCGGTTCCCTCGCGCCGCGGCCACAGGCGGCGCAGCTTGTCTCTAGCGAGAACGGCGCGGCGAACCAAAACTTAAGCCTCATGCAAAAAGCCGGCGTTGATCAGCATCAACACCGGCTTTGGGGATGGGCGTGGCCCGACAATCGACTTTATTTTGTCGACGCAACCGCCTCCATGCGCACGCGCACATAGTCGGCCACCTGCTCCAGCACCGAACTCAAATGCCCGCGCAGCAAATCGAAGCCGGCGTTGCGCTCGCGGGTGACCTCGTCCATATACAACGGGCGGCGGATCTCCACTTGCAGGCTATGGCGGTTCAGCGCCGGCTGACCGATCTGGGCAATCAGCTGCACGCCCTTGTAGGGGTCGTTGCGCGCCACGGTATAGCCCAGGTCGCGCAGGGATTTTTCGATCAGCGCAATGAACTCCGGTTCGCAGGTGGTGCCGTCGCGATCGCCCAGCACGAAGTCGGCCAGCGGATGTTCGCTTTGCCGGCCAAGGCGCTCATAGGCATCGTTGGGCATCGAATGCAGGTTCAGATGCCAGACCGCGCCAAAGCGCTGCTCGGCCTGCTTGATCGCCCGCGACAAGGCCGCATGGTAGGGCTCGTAATAAGCCTGAATGCGATGCCGCACTTCGGCCAGGCTCAGTTTGCGATCGTAGATCGGCGTGGCCTTGTCCATGCGGCGCCAGATCAGCCCCTTGCCCAGGCGCGTCTTCTCGCCAGGGGAAAGCGTCTCGGGCCACGGTTCGGCCAACAGCTCGGGGTCCAGGTCCTGCAATGTACGGTTCGGATCGATGTACACGCGCGGAAAGTGGGCGGCGATCAAGGTCGCCCCCAGCGCGGGCGCCGCCGACCACAACGCGTCCACGTGCGTATCTTCACCCTGGCGCAGTTGCGCAAGCGTTGCAACCGCCCCGAAATCATCGGGATAGTGTTCACCGCTATGCGGCGAATCACAGACCAGCGGCAGCGCCGGCCCTTGAGGTTCATGCACGGAAACCACGTTGAAATCGGCGAGTGTCATCGTCAGTCAGCCTGAATGTTGGCGGCCTTGGCCACCTTGGCGTAGCGGGCCAGGGCCTGTTCGATCTGGACCTGGAACTCTTGGGGGCTAGTGGGCATCAGCGTACCACCCACGTCCTCGGCCTTCTTGCGGAACTCGGGGTCCTGCATCGCCGCCCGCACGGCCTGGTTCAGGCGATCGATCACGTCCTTCGGGGTGCCGGCCGGCGCGACTAAGCCGAACCATCCGCCCGTGCCCATGTCGGGATAACCCAGTTCGATGTACGTCGGCACGTCGGGCAGCAGCGGCGAACGCTGCGCGCCCAGCACGGCCAGCGCGCGCAGCTTGCCGCCCTTCACCTGCGGCAGCGTCGACGACAGGTTGTCGGTAATCGCATCCACCTGGCCGCCCATCACGTCGTTCAGCGCGGGGCCCGCGCCCCGGTACGGAACATGCAGCAGCTTGATGCCGGACAGCATCATGAAGTTCTCGATGTTCACATGGCCTAGCGACCCGACGCCCGGCGAAGCGAAGCTATAACGATCGGCGGGCGCCTTCTTTGCCAACGCCACGAATTCCGCCATGTTCTGCGCAGGCAGGTTGGGGTTGATGGCCAGGATGCTGGGCACCGCCAGCACGTTCGCCACCGGCGCGAAATCTTTGATCGGGTCGTAGTTCATCTTGCGATAGACCGCCGGGTTCGAACCATGCGTGCTCATCGTGGCCATGCCGATCGTGTAGCCGTCGGGGGTGGACCGCGCCACCTGCTCCATGCCCATCGAGCCGCCCGCGCCAGCCTTGTTCTCGACCACGATGGTCTGCTTGAGGTCGCGCCCGGCATATTCGGCCACCAGGCGGGCAACGATATCGGTCGAACCGCCTGCGGCGAACGGCACCACCAGTTTGATAGGACGCGAGGGATAGTCGGCGGCTTGGACAATGCCGGCAAACGACAGCGTGGCGAACATGCCGGCAAGCGCAAAGCGCGCGGACCGGCCAAGCAGGCGGCGAGACATGGATCGACTCCGAATAGGAACGTAAGGGGTTTCAGACAGGCCGCCAGTGTCCGAACTTTACGGTTTCCTTTCAAACGACTATATTGCACTCCTTCATTACCAAAGGTCATGCTAGATGCGGCTCCATTCGCCGTCCATGTCCGAGCTGCACGCCTTCGTCGCGGCGGCCCGCCTGGGCAGTTTCACGCAGGCGGCGCAGACGCTGTGCGTCACCCAGGGCGCCATCAGCCGCGCCATTTCGCGTCTTGAGCAGCATTTTGGCCAGCCGCTGATGCATCGCAATGCGCATGGGTTGACCCTGACCGAGCTGGGCCAGAAACTGTACGACGGCGCGCATTCGCCGCTATCGGCTATCGAAGCGCTCAGTGCTGAACTGCGTGCCGATGACCGGCGCTTGCGCTTGACCCTGTCCACCGTGCCGACCTTGGCCAGCGCCTGGCTGGTACCGCACTTGCCCGACTTTCATCGGCGGCATCCCGATATCCAGCTCAATTTCGCGGCCTATCGGCGCAGTGAAGACTTTTCCGGCGCCACCCCGGACGCCAGCATCCTGTCGGGCACGCCCGAGCAGTGGCCAGGCTGGCAGGCTGACTACGTGATCGGGCGCGAAGTGGTCGTCATCTGTCACCCCGACAGGCTGGCGGCGCGCCAGGAACAGGGGCTGTGGAGTACGCCGCAGGGCTTGCTGGGCGAGCCGCTGCTCTATCACACCAACGGTCGGGACAATTGGGCGCAGTGGTTCAACGCGGCAGGCGTACCGCGCCACGCCGTGATGCTGTCCAAGGGTTTCGACCAGGTGTCGATCCTGATACGCGCGGTCATGGCGGATATGGGCGTCGCCGTGCTTCAGCGTTGCCTGGTCCGCGACGAACTTCAATCCGGCCGTGTCGCCGCGCCCTTTCCAGATCTGCCCATACGCCTGACGAGGGGGTATTACTTATGCGCCCCCGCGCAGCGCCGCGACCATTACGCCCTGGAATGCTTCCGGCAATGGTTGCTGGAAACGGCGCAAGCCGATCCGGACGTCAGGGCGGCGGGTGGCGCTATCTGACTGTCAGCGACAAGCGCTGATATGTTCTGTTTCATCGGTAATCGAACATATGAAACGAAATAAAACGGGCCTCTATACAGAGGCCCGGTTCAAGTACGGCGGCGTGACGCTCAAGGCGCCAGCTTGAATCCAAGATCCACGCCCCACTTATCGGTTTCACGCAACCATTTCGCCCCGCAACTCAGGCAACGGAAGTGATCTTCGCGACTCTCTTCGCGCCCTTTTTGCGTGGGATTGGTGAACCCTTGATGTCCCAGGTGCGAATGCGGCGCGACGCCAGCAAGGCCCGGGTTAATGCGTTGGCAAGCCAAGCACATAACGCTCATTGATGCTTCCCCACAAACAGTGTTAGCAAATTGTAAGGGATTTCACCAATATTTTTCTATCGTTTTATAACAATTGAACGACAATAATTGTTAACGAAGCGATTAAACAACGTTCGGCAAAGCAGCCAGACACGTCGCCAGATGGTACGGAGAGGTCGACGGCATGTCTGCACGGACCACGGCGCCCTGCCCGTCCAGACACTCGTACCAGCCCGCCTCGTGCAGGAAATGGGCGCGGAAACTGGCCAGCCCGGACTCCAACGCGGGCAATTCGCCCAACACGGCTAGCGCGCGCAGATATTCGGTCTGCGCCCAGATGCGCCGCGTCTCATCAACGATTGCTCCCGACTCGTCCAGCGACGCCAGCACGCCAGGGCCTTGCACGTCGACGCCGTGCTTGCGAGACCAGCGCACCGCGCGGGGCAAGGTTTCCACAAGTTCCAGCCCTTCGAACACCTGCGCGGCCCCATGCACCAGCGACAGCCATTCGAACTGGTGGCCAGGCTCCAGCCTGTTCCCGGGAGTACCTTGCAGAGCCTCCGAAATACATTGCGTGGGCCCGTGCACGAAAAACTGGGACACGCCTTGTGCAAGGCTGCGCAGATGCTGGGCGAAGAGCGCGGGCTCGGCCACCTGCGCCGCCGCCAGATACGCTTCCGTCAAATGCATCATCGGATTTTGCGCGGGCGGGCGCAGCGGCGTCTGCCAATCGGGACTGAGCGCCGCGTGATAGAGCCCGTCATGCGTCTTGAAGCGCGACTCGATTGCCGAAGCCGTCGCCAACATCAGCTTGCGCGCCTGCGCATTGCGGCTGCGCTGAAAGTAAGCGGCGCAGGCCAGCACGATGAATGCGTGAGTGTAGAGATCCTGGGATTCGTCCAAAGGACGTGCATCGACGTCAACGCTGTAAACCCAGCCGCCGCGCTCGTCTCGAAACACGCGGCACATCGATTCGAACAGCCTGTCCGCGTGCGTGGCCGCCGCATCGCCATTCGCTTGCGCAAACACATAGAGTTGCCGCGCACATGCCATCGCCCGATACCTCGTGGGCGGCAACGGCTTGCCCGTTGTGGCATCCAGTGATTCGTAGGGCAGGCCCAATGCGCCATTGAAGCCCGGCCCCATACAAAGCGGCAGGATGACGGAGTCGAAATGTGCGCGCATGGCGCGGACATGCTCCGCGAGAGAAGGATTGGTCTGTGCGGCAATCATCTTGGAACGACGCGTACCCGAAACGGGCCCCAGGTTTTTGAGCAGCAACGATAACCGAAAAAATCGTCGCAATTCCTGGAGTGTTTTCCGCAGCCTCATGCACACACAGACCGGTTCAACCGATCAGCTCCGTCCAGGGCAAAAACGCCCTATCGGAAGATGTTTTCCTCGACCCAGTTCTGCGCGAATATCTCCGCGCGGTCTCGTGCTTCGTCCAACGAAGCGCAGTTGCCCAAGTGGGAAAACGCGGCATCCACTTCGGTGCCGCCCTCGGCCGTTACCGTCAGCAAGACGCCATATCCGCCGGTATCCATGGCCGCTGTGGAAACGTCGATCAGTACTTCCTGGTCACGATGCTGCATGTGCTACCTCCCAGTCGGTTACCTAAACGCGTGAACCACGCGTGACGTTGCGAGACCGAAATCTCGCGTAAGTGAATAGACCTGAAAGCGTCACGCAAGTTCATCTTAACGGCGACGAAACAAGCGCGATACGTCCGGAAGATGCGAAATCACACATTCCGTCTCAGGAGATTCCCGTACTGCCCTATAAATACCCCCTGCGATGCGACATATGGCGAAAACATTCGCAAAATATGCGGCATTTCGGTGCATCTTGCTTCAAGAGGCAGCAAGAGCAACGCGGGAGGTAGGCAGGAATGTGATGCAAGCAAGCGCGCGGACAAACGCCCGCGCGTGGCGATGATCAGCGCACGTGGATCGCGCTGGGTTCTTCCATGCGCAGGGCAAGCTTGCCCTTTTCGGTGATCAGCCAACGGCCATCTTCACCGGGCTGGATGCAGCGCAACGTCTGAAGCGCCTGCGAAATTTCGACAGGCACTTCGGCTTGTGCGGCGCCGGGTTCGGAGTTATCGGCCACGATGCGCAGCCAATGACCCAGTTCGCCTTTTTGGAAACGATGCAATGCCATGCGTAATTCTCTCTTCAATCGACTAACGATAGCATGCTCGTCAAGCCCGCCTCGCTACGCCAGAAGCTTGGGTACCGACGCAACCAGCAGTGCAATGCCGGACAGGGTCAGCAGGCCCAGCACGATGCGCCGAAACGTCATATCGCTGATGCCCACATAGACTCGCGCGCCCAACAACGTGGGCACCAGCATGGCCGGCACGATGAGGGCAAACAGCGGCAGCATGTCCCGCGTCACCACGCCCGTCATCACGTATCCGGCCATCGTGACCGCCAACATCGACAGGTTGAAGTTCTGGATCACCGAACGTTGCACATCGCGCTCGAAGCCCCGCAAGGTGCACCAGAGCGTCGGAATGACGCCGGTGAAGCCGCCGATGCCGCCCATGACGCCACCCATCGCGCCAACGACTCCGTCCGCCACCTTGCCCCCGGCGCTTATACGCGGCAAGCGCGTCGCAAAAAGCATGATGGGGCACCAGATTGCAAGCAAGGCGCCAATGAACGCCTTGAAGATCAGCGGGTCCAGATGGGGCAGGAGCCGAACGCCTATGGGTATGCCCACCAGCCCGCCCAACACGAAGGGCAGCAGTTGCGCCCATGAGAACCCCCGGCGCACGGTGAAGGCAGCCAGCAACTGGCCGGTGAGCGCGCCGAACACGGTCATCGCAGCGGCCAGTCTGGGGTCTATGGTCCAGGCCCAGAACGACATGGCCACCATTCCGAAGCCAAATCCCGACAGCCCCTGTACGAATCCCGCAGCCACCGCACCCAGGACGACCAGCACATATAGCGAATCCATTTCTGCCGCGCATCCACGAATAGTGCCCGGCCCCAGCCGGCGCACGACATTCTAGTGCGTTCTACAAGGGCCGCAGCGCAAGCGGACGCTTCATCCGCGCAGCGACCGCCGAGGCCACGACGCTCAGGCCGATAAGCGCCAGGCCCAACGCCAGATCTGCCGAGATGCGTTCATGGAACACCACGGATGACACGATCAGCCCGATCACCGGCACGCACAACATGGCGATCGAGGTGGCAACGGGCGGCATCTTCTGCGTCATGCCCAGCACCACGATGAACGTCAGCGCCGTCGCCAACGGCCCCGTGTACAGGATGATCGGCCATGCGTCGGGCACGGCCAGAAAGCCAGGCGCGCCGTCGCGCAACCAGGCCAGCGCGGCGAGCGGCACGGTGGCCAGCGCCGTTTGCCAGGGAATCATGTCGGCGCCCAGGCGCACATGGCGATGGCCTCGCAACTGGATGATATTGCACGCCCACGCGAACGACGCGCCAAGCAGCATGATGAGGCCCACCACGGTATGCGCCTGCCATGGGCTGAACGCCGGCGCCACGATCACCCCGATACCCGCGTAACTCAGCGCCGTCGCCAGCCACTGCCCCGCATTCAGCCGCTCTTTCAGGATCAGCGCCGATAACGGAATCACCCATATCGACGTAGCGTAGGCAACGACGGACGCGCGGCCGGGCGCCACGTACTGCAACGCCCACAAGGCCAGCGCGGTGAAGGCCCCCATCTGCAAGAGCGCGACGCCGGCCACCAGCGGCCATTCCTGCCGCGTTGGAAAGCGCAGCCGACCCACGGCCGCCAGCACCAGCACGCTGACCAGGGCCGCCGATCCAAACCGGCAGGCGGCCAGCCACAACGGGCTCATGTGCGCCAACCCCATTTTCATGACGGGCCAGTTCCCCCCCCACACCATCACCGCGCCCATCAGGGGCAGGAACTTGCGCAACGTACTTTGCTGACTCATCACTACAGGGTCTACCGCTTGAATATTCCGTGCTTCGGCCAGTTTGCCGAAGAAAGAAATAGTCTATAGGGTAAACCCCAGCATATTTCACCTCAATTTGCTCCGATACACTGCATCCCCAGCACGAACGAACTGCAAAGC
This sequence comes from Achromobacter piechaudii NBRC 102461, assembly GCF_001571245.1. Lineage (GTDB taxonomy): Bacteria > Pseudomonadota > Gammaproteobacteria > Burkholderiales > Burkholderiaceae_B > Achromobacter > Achromobacter piechaudii. The sequence goes on from NZ_BCTK01000015.1 coordinate 206,598, forward strand.
AACGATACCTAGGTGACTTATGCCGGAAATCAACCTGGATGCGACCGACATCCGAATCCTGAACGAACTGCAACGCGACGCGCGCCTGACCAATGTCGAACTGGCCGCGCGCGTGAATCTGTCTGCTTCGCCCTGCCTGGCCCGCGTACGACGCCTGGAAACCGACGGTCTGATCGATCGCCGTGTCACGCTGCTCAATGCGCGCAAACTGGGCTTGAAGGTCAACGTCTTCATCCAGATCTCGCTGGACAAGCAGCGCAAGGCCGCGCTGGACGTCTTCGAACGCGAGATCGCAGTGCTGCCCGAGATCATGGAGTGCTATTTGATGTCGGGCGATGCCGATTACCTGATCCGCGCATTGGTGCCCGATGTGGACGCGCTTGAACGACTGATCGTGGAGCACATCACGCGCATCCCGGGCGTAGCCAGCATACGTTCGAGCTTCGCGCTCAAACAGGTGCTGTACACCACCGCCGTTCCGCTTGCCTGACAGATACGACGCGACGCGTTCCGAAACTTGCGGGATCACCCGGCCGCCCGCACAATGATTGCGTCGGCGCGGCATTCGCGCCGGCTTCCCTCCCATCGCTTAGCAAGGAGCAACCATGCCCGAAACAGAATGGTCACCCGGCGGCACGCTACCCGATCGTCAGGGTTACTTTGAAGTGGAATTCGACACAGGCGAAACCGAAATCACGCGCTACGGCATGCTGGGTTGGGAACCCGAAGCCGAGCGTGGACGCATCCTGCGGTGGCGCGGCCTGGATCCCGACATCGAAGAAGCCGAAATCCAGCGTGAAAGCGCCCTGCGCAATAACGGCGACGCCTTGCTGGGCTGATCCCTTGCCCCAAAACAAAAACGCCGCGGACCGAAATCCGCGGCGTTTTTCATGGATAAAGATCTTATCGCCAGAGGCTTACCAATCAAGCTTGGAGATCTTGGTGCCAGCCAACGAAACACCGGCCATCAAGCCACCGTTGTTCATCACGAAACCCACGATCGGCTGTTGCGCCGTGTTGGTATCGATGCGGCCGTTGGCACCAATGTTCACCACGGCAACCGTGGCGTCCGCGCCGACGGTCCAGCCGCTGCTGTTGCGGAATTTGTTCAGGGCGTCATCCGTCATGAACAACAACACCATGGCCTTGGATTGCGCGCCGGCCTGGAACCCGATCGAGCCAGCCGTCGTGCTGTAGTACCCGGCATTGGCGCCGCCTACCCGCAGCACGCCCTTGCCATGCTCGGCGCCCACGATGAAGCTGCCGCTCAATACGTCAGGGAACACCAACACACCCTTGGCGCGCGCCACCAATTCCTTGGATTGCGGCGACGCTTCGTACAACTTGGTCAGCGTTGCGTTGGCCGCGCTATTCATCGAATCGCGCTTCTCGGTTGAGGTAGCCGACGATTTCGGGGTGGTCGTAGTACAGCCAGCAAACAGCACACCGGCCACACCAATCGTCGCGGCAATACCTACACGACGCAGAACAGGAAAAGTGTCAAGCATGGAACTCTCCTTTATTGTTGTCAGCGGGTACCACTGTACCGATCAAAATCGCCGGAGCAAGGCACACGATTGTGATAAACGAAACAAAACCTACCTGGTGCCTTGCGCGGCCAGACGGGTCGGACCCAGCGCTCATGCGCCTGCGCGGGCCGAATCGCCCGCTTTGGCGCTGCAACATTTAGTAGAGCCTGCCCGGCGCGCCTGTCATGCCTGGCGAGCCTGCATCACTACAAAATGCCGTATCTGGGTTCGCCCGTGGACGCATCCACCGACACGATGCCGGACAGCACCAACTCGGCATGACGACGCGCGACATCGGCGTCGGCAAAGGTCACGAAACGCGGCAAGGACCAGCGCTGCGGCTGCGCACCGTTGCTTCCGGTCCGGCTCACGACAATCTCGATGGCCATCACGCCGGCATCCAGATTCACGATCTCACAACCCACTTGAAAACCATCGATATGGCGTTGCGGTCCCGCCCCCATTCTTGTGCTCCTGAAATCAATCATTCGCGCGCAATATGCCAAAAAAATATCGTGCTGAAAAGAAGTGTTTTTAGCGGGTCACGCCGCACTAGATCGTCTAGTGCTGAGGCATCTTGTAAATGCTCGAATGCACCTGAAACTTCAACTTTTGACTCCCATCGCGTCCATTTTTTTAATCGTGCAAAGGCGACGGGCATTTGCCGCCTTGCGGCCCGGGGGTATATTCCAACGTTCGACAAGAGGCCTATCGATCCATGCAAACATCTGCTTTCGAACCCGACACCGCCCCCCTGGAAGTTTTGCCGCGCGACCTTTCGGCTTACCGCGAAGGCAATACCGGCATCCCGTACGTTCACCGGTTTGAATCCGGCGTGCCCGGCCCTCACGTTCTGATCAACGCCATCACGCATGGCAATGAGATCTGTGGCATGGTCGCCGCCACGCATTTGCTGGACAACGGCGTGCGGCCCAAGATCGGCACGCTGACGGTCAGCTTCGCCCACGTCGAAGCCTATGAAGCCTTCGACATCGACAATCCCTACGAAAACCGCCAGTTGGTTCATAACCTGAACCGCATCTGGTCGGCGGCCATGCTTGATGGCGCCGAAGACAGCCCCGAACTGCGCCGCGCGCGCGAACTGCGTCCGGTGCTGGATGCCGCCGACTTCGTGCTGGACATCCACTCAACCCGCGCGCCGGTACAGCCCTTCTGGGTCTACAACGAGATGGACCGCAACACCGCATTGGCCGCTGCCGTTGGCGCGCCCGCAGTGCATCTGGTGATGCCGCAACACAAGTTTCCCGGCACGGGAGTCATGGGTTATGGCCACCACGGCGATCCCTCGTCCAACAGCCAAGGTTCGCTTGTCGTGGAATGCGGCCAGCATTTCGCCCGATCCGCCGCAGAGCTGGCAACGGACGTGACGATGCGTTTTCTGGCCCACACCGGCCTGATCGACGCTCCGTTGAACGCCCCGCCGCCGCCGGTGCCGCAGCGCTTTCGCTTGCTGGAAGTGCACATGGTCAAGTCCGCGGATTTCCGCTTCAGCCGCCCCGTCATCGGTTTTGAAACCTTCGACAAGGGCGAACTGATCGCCACGGACGGCGCCGAAGAAATCCGGTCACCGTGCGACCACTGCACGATCTTCATGCCTACCCGCATGCCGATCGTGGGCCGCGAAGCCGTCTACCTCACCGTGGCGATCTAAGCCGCACGCAGCCAGGCTGCGTCTGCCAGACCGGCTTACATGTCGGGAATCAGACGCTTGCCCAGGCTGACCACTTCATCCAGCTGAAAGCCCAGGCTCTTGTAGAAACCCTGCACGGCCAGATTGCCGGATCGAATCAGCAGGTTGATCTTCGGACATCCTTTGATCAAGAGCTGGCTTTCGACGGCGCGCATCAGCAAGGTGGCGTAGCCCCGCCGCTGGTGCGCGGGCGCGACGGCCAGGTAGTTGATCCAGCCGCGGTGCCCGTCGTAGCCGCCCATCAGCGTTCCGACGATCTCATCCTTGATCTGCCCCACCAGGAACAGCTCGGGTTGCACCGTCAGCTTGCGGGCAATGTCCTTGACCGGATCATTCCAGGGACGTGTAAGACCGCAATCGCGCCACAGCTGGATCAGGGCGGCTTCGTCGGCGGCCTGGTAGGGCCGGATGGTCAGGGTTTCATGAGTCATGCTTCGTTCCTTCAGTCAGGGAAACGAAGGCCCGGCGACACGCCTCGGAAGCAACACTGCGGCAAGGCTCTTGCCGCAAAAACAAAAAGGCCACGAGGGGTATCGTGGCCTTCAAGGGACAGCGCCGAACACTCGGCGCCTGTACGTGACTTGCCACTCAACGTGAACGTCGAGTGGCTCGTCGGTTGTCTGCCCGGCATGCGGCAGAGAAATTCGGTGTATTCATGCGGGCAAGCTTACACGAGGGCTCGCGCCGCGATCAACCGAATTCAAGTGACCAGCGGCGCTGGCAGCGAGCCTTCCATGACCACCACGGCATGCCCGGCCACACCGGCCCATACCCCATCCTCGCGCGGCTCCGCATGCGCCAGCAACAAGCTGGGCCTGCCCATATCCACGCCCTGCCCCACGCGCAACGCCAGTTTCCCCTTGCCGCGCAGCGCCGCGCGCAAAGCCGTAACCGCCGCCGTCGCGCTACCTGTCGCCGGATCTTCCGTCATCCGCCCCGTAAACATCCGCGCCTGGATGTCGGTCGGCGCGTCAATCGTGTCGCTGCCGGTATCGGTGGTGTAGACATAGATGGACTTCGCGCCATCCAGCGGCAGCAAGGCGGCGTAGCCGTGCGAATCCGGCGACGCGCGGCGCAAGGCGTCACGGTTGGCCAATTGCGCAACCAGGAAGATCAACCCCACCGACACCACTTGCGGCGCATGTTCCGACGTGTCGACATCGGCCGGCTCCAGTTTCAGCGCGCGCGCCAATTGCGCGGCCGAGACTTCGCTGGCGCGCGACAAGGGTTGTGGGGCCAGCAGCTCCGCGCGTTCGACGCCCGAGGCTCCGGACCGCAACGCGATGCGCACCAGGCCCGCCGCTTCTTCGAACACAAAGGCGTCCGGCGTCGGGCGTCCCGCCGCCACCATTTCACGCGCCAGAACCACGGCGGTGCCCACGTTGGGATGACCGGCGAACGGCACCTCGCGATCAGGCGTGAAAATGCGCACCCAGGCCGTATTGCGGGGGTCTTTCGGCGGCAGTACGAAGCTGGTTTCCGAATAGTTGAATTCCCGGGCAATGCGCTGCATCTGCGCGTCATCAAGCCCTTGCGCGTCCAGCACAACCGCCAAAGGGTTGCCACAATAGGTTTGACCGGTAAAGACATCGGCGGTGACGTAGCGGTAGCGCATGCGGGCTTCTCGTTGTTGATGGCAGGTCCTGAGTATGCGCGCCGACCGCCAGATCGCGACAGGCACAGAATGGCATGACTTTTCCCATAACAGCGCAACGCGGAAACGTCGGACGGCGCGCCACAACCCGCATCGCAACTGCCGCCAGTCGAGTACCCTGTATTGCTGGCCCGCCTTCGCGGCCCAGGCGCGCTCAATTCAGCAAGGAATGCATCATGGAAAATCCCTTTGGCGATGCCGAAGAACCCGCAGTTGGCCACCGACAGTATCTGGTGTTGATCGCGGCTTCGAAAGACAATGCCTCGCTTGCGCAAAAGCAGCTTGAAAACCTGAAGAAGTATGTCGATGACCGCGCAGCTCCTCTTTGGATCGACGCCAAAGGCATCGGCGTGCTGCTGACCACTGACATGGTCGCCTCGGAAATCTGGCGCGCCATGTTCCAGAAGGATGCGGGCCAGGACCTGGGTGACACCCGCAATATGCTGGTGCTTGAACTGGGCAAGGATTGGGCCGCCCGCCGCGACGACAAAATCGAACATTGGCTCGCGACGCACGTCGGCAACCCCTTGCCGCCCATGCCACGCGCTGCGGGCAAGAAGCGCTAAGGCGAGTCAAATGCCCGCCCAACCCGGGCGGGCATTATTTTCCAGCGCCGACGCGCGCGATGAAAGCGATCAGGCGCGCCGCCAATTCGGCCGGATTGTCCAGGCTTGGCAAGTGGGCGGTGCCGGCCAATTCTTCACCGATGCCATCGGCAAGCAACGTCGCAACCTGGCGGCTGCGCGCCTGGATGTGTGGAAAATCGTAGGCGCCCCACATCACCAGCGCCGGAACTTGAATCTCACCCAGACGCTGGAACGTAGCCAGGTCATCGGTGCTGGTCCCGCCATAAGGCGAGCGCAATATCGCGCCATTCATCTTCAGAAACTGCTGGCGCGCAAGGCCCGAAACCCGCCCTGCCGCCGCGCCGGGCCCATCCAGAAACAATCGCGCCTTCAAGTCGTTGATGCGGTCTTGTTGACCTTGCATCTCTGCCTCTTGCAGTTGCGCCATCAGTGCGCCAATCGCAGGCGAATAATCCGGCGCGCCTGCACCCGGCACCGTGGGCGCAATCAACACCAGCCCGCTTACACGCGAAGGATGCAGCAAGGTCGCATCCAGCGCGACGCGGGCCCCTTGCGAGCACCCGACCAATATCACCCGCTTGCCATCAGCCAAGGCATCGAGCACCGCAATCAGGTCCGCCACCGCTGAATAATGCTCGACGTCGGCACGTGTATTCCCATGCCCCCGACGGTCATAAGCGATAGCGGTATTCGTGACGGCGACGGCCGCCATCTGCGCGCTCCACATCGTGCGATCGCAGATGGCCGCATGCAAGAACACGACCGGATCGCCGCTACCCATCGTCTCGACAAAGAGCGATGCACGGCCACTGGCGACGTAGTGCGGTTTGCGCATTGACTCACCCCACGACGGCAGCGTCGCCACCTGATCCCGCGTTGTGGCGCGAGGACTCACGATAGGCAATGGCGGCCATCACGGTGACGATCACGATCAAGGCGACGCATATCAGCGCGCCCGTCAAACCATACGCCACGCCGGACCACGTCATGCGGCGCGCCACCTCGGCAACCATCGTCTTGGTAAACCCTGCGAATACGATCAGCGCGAACAACGCCACCGCCAGCGGCCAACGCCTGAACCGCATGGCGCGGCGCATCGCGCCGAACCCGTATTCGCCCACCGATGCAGCTCGCGCCAAGCTTGGCAAGCACAGCGCGCCTGCGTATGCCGTCGGTATCCACAGCAAACCAAGCACCGTGAACAGAATGGCAAAGAATTTGGAATCGCCGACGCCGTTCATCGCGAAGTACAACAGCAGCGGAATATCAGCGGAGGCGCGCAACAGCGCGCCCGCCACGACAACAAACAGCATCACAAGCGCCAGGTGCCTCGCTTCGGCATTGCCCGTCCGCACGGGCTGCTTACCGGTCGGATCAGCCTCGGCGATCACGCCGGTCCATGCAAAGGTCATGCGCGCCAGCGCAAGTAGATTGACCAGGGCCAGCATCAGGAACACGTACTGGATCGTGCCAACGGACTTGAACGCCAGGAAGGCAAACGGCAACGTCAGAATAAACAGGCACAAGGACCACGGCGCCGATGCCACCATCTTGCGGGCGTGTTGGCGGATAGCGGTGCAGGTCATGCCGACAAGACGGCTTCCGGCAATTTTGTTGGCCACGGGGATACCTATGCAGACAGAATCAGGACGCTACGTTATACCAGCCTGTTGCTAAAGAAGATGACGAGGATTGGCGCCGACCCGGACGTTTCGGATAAGGTAGTGAACGCCAGAGATCAACGACTCGCAAGCGAGACGCCGTGATCGCATCGTCTGAAAGGGAAAGCCGCCGTGACCTTTGCCCGCACGTACTACATGAACAAGACCAGCGACGCGCAGTTCGCGCAACTGCTTTCGGAACGGCGTGATTTCTATCTTGAAAACGTGGAAGACATGCAGGGTACGTTGCGGCGGGCGCTGGCATTGCTGGAGAGGGACGGTTTGACGAGTCGCATATTGGACCGGCCGTCGAACCCTGGCGCCACGCTGCACCACAGCATGTTGGCGTCGCTCCCGATCATCGGTATCGCGTCGACGATGCTGCATGCCGCCACAACGCTTGCGCAACCTCGCGCCGACGTAACGTTTGTCCGCACGGCTGAAGAATCACTCAGCGTGGTGTTTGGTGGTCACGTTGTGAAAGTAAAACCGCGCGATGCGTCTAACGATTCGGCAGAAAATCCGGCGCACCAATGAGAAAGGGGGTTAGTGATTTTCATCACTAACCCCCTAGGGTATTGCTGGTCGGGACGGCGGGATTCGAACTCGCGACCCCTTGCACCCCATGCAAGTGCGCTACCAGGCTGCGCTACGCCCCGAAAGAAAAAGAGTATAGCAGAACAAAAATAAGTTTGCACGCATTGGTGCAAAAAAATGCACTGAATACTCAAAAAATTTGCGCTTCATGTTCGTCGCTTGCATCAACCACATGCAAGACGACGCACGAAGCGCAGGGAACTGCTTCTTGCCGCGCGCGTAGCGGTCAGCGACGCGCGCGGCGGATACCGATTTCTACAGAATGATCGTTGATGCCAATGGCATCAACTGGCTTACGCCACGGTGCTGCTGACGTTGCCGTTGCTTGCGCTGGCAGCCACGTTTGCAGGCAGACCCAACGCATCGGCCAGCATCGTCGAGACGCTGGAGAGTTCGTTGCGCAAGCCTTGCATTTCAGCGCCCGACAAGCGGACCGCTGCGTCTTGATCATGCGGCATGTCGCGCGCGTCGCCGAGGCGATTGCGAGCACCGCTGATGGTGAAGCCTTGTTCGTACAGCAAGGAGCGGATGCGGCGGATCAACAGCACTTCGTGATGTTGATAGTAGCGGCGGTTGCCGCGCCGCTTGACCGGCTTGAGCTGGGTGAATTCCTGTTCCCAGTACCGCAGGACGTGAGGCTTGACGCCACACAGCTCGCTGACTTCACCGATGGTGAAGTAACGCTTGGCGGGAATGGGCGGCAGGGTAACGGTGGGTTCAGTACGTGTCATAAGCGAATTTTATGCCGCGAGTAAGCCGGGTGCCGATAACAATTACCGACAAAGCGTATCACTCCGCGGCGTCGGGTGCAGCAGGGGTTGCCTGCTCCACCACGCTCTTGAGTTTCTGACTCGCGTGGAACGTGACCACGCGGCGTGCGGCGATGGGAATGGTCTCGCCGGTTTTAGGATTGCGGCCAGGACGCGGGGGTTTGTCGCGCACCTGGAAATTGCCGAAACCCGAGAGCTTCACGGAATCTCCGCGCGCCAAGGCGTCGCGGATTTCTTCGAAGAAGGTATCGACAATGTCCTTGGCTTCGCGTTTGTTCAGGCCTACCCGCTCGAAGAGCAGTTCGGCCAGCTCAGCCTTGGTCAAGGTGCGCGGCTCGGCAGCAAGCATACTGTTCCCCATGGTTCATGTACGCTGGCGCGCGCCGTGGGCACTGACCAATGCATCCTTGATGCGGGACAGGCAATCCGCCACACGGGCTTCGTCCAGGGTGACCTCAGTGTCCTGTAGCCAGAAACGGAAAGCAAGGCTTTTCTCGGTGACGGGCTCGCTGCCATGGGCCTTCTCGCGCCACACGTCAAACACGCGCGCGTCCTGCACGACGGCCAATTGCGCATCGGCCTTGACCGCCGCGAACACCGTGTCCAGCATCGATTGCGTCGACACGCCGGCATCCACCCACAACGCCAGATCGCGCACCACGACGGGCTGACGCGAGAGCTCGCGCACTTGCGGCAGCTCGCCTTCGGACAAGGCTTGCACGTCCAGTTCGAACACGACAGGCGCGTGCGCCAGATCTGCCTGCTGCGCCCAACGCGGGTGCAGTTCGCCGATCCAGCCCACTTGCTTGCCGTCCAGTTCGATGCGGGCGCTGCGGCCCGGATGCAGCGCGGGATGTGCGGCGGCTTCGAAACGCAAGCGACGGCCGCGTGCGCCGAACAGCGCCTCGACGTCCATCTTCACGTCGAAGAAATCGACTTGGCGCGTGGCGATGCCCCACTGCTCTTCAACGGCCGGGCCCCACGCGGCGCCCGACAGACGCATCGGTTGACGCACGCCCGCGACTTCCAGCGGACCATCTTGCGCACTGGCGTCGCGCATGAAGACGCGACCCAGTTCGAACACGCGAACGCGCGACTGCTTGCGGTTGGCGTTGTGGCGGATGTTGGCGATCAGGCCACCGATCAGGCTGGAACGCATGACCGACAAATGGCTTGCGATCGGATTGACCAGGCGCACCGGCGTATCGTTGCCTGCGTAGTCGCGTTCCCAATCGGCTTCGACGAAGCTGTAGTTCACGACTTCCTGATAGTCCTGCGCGGCGGTCAGGCGACGCAGCGCGTGCGCGCCGCGATGCACTTCAGGCTGCGAGAACATCTTGGCGCGCGCCATCGGCGGCACATCGGGAATGCTTTCGAAGCCATAGATGCGCGCCACTTCCTCGATCAGGTCTTCTTCGATCTCAAGATCGAATCGGTACGACGGCGGGATGACGATGAAGTCATCGCCTTCGACCGTGAATTCCAGACCCAGGCTGGCGAAAATCTTGGCGACCTGCTCTTGCGTGACGGGCACGCCCAGCACGCGATGGCAGCGCGCCAGACGCATGCGCACCGGAGCGCGCGTCGGCAGGTTGACGACTTGATCGTCCACCGGGCCGACCTGGCCACCGCAGATGTCGACGATCAGGCGCGTGATGAATTCAATGTGTTCGGGAATGCTGGCGTAGTCCACGCCACGCTCGAAGCGATGGCTGGCTTCCGAGCTGAACTTGTAGCGACGCGCGCGGCCGGCGATGGCCTGCGGCCACCAGAAAGCGGCTTCCAGATAGATGTTCTGCGTGTCCAGCGTCACGGACGTGGCTTCGCCGCCCATGATGCCGGCCAGGCTTTCGACCTGCTCACCGGCCACGACCACACCCACCTTCGGATCCAGCGCGACGGTCTGGCCATTCAACAGTTCCAGCGTCTCGCCTTCGCGGGCCCAACGCACGGAAATGTCGCCGCCGATCTTGTCCAGGTCGAACACGTGCGACGGCCGGCCAAGTTCAAGCATGACGTAGTTCGAGATGTCGATCAGCGCCGACAACGAACGCTGGCCAGCGCGCTCAAGACGCGTCTTCATCCATTCGGGCGTGGCGGCGCGAGCGTTCACACCACGAATGACGCGTCCGGCGAAACGGCCGCAAAGTTCCGGCGCTTCGATCTTGACGGGCAGGCGCTCGTCCAGCGTCACGGGGACCGCCACGGCGGTCGGCACGGACAGCGGAGCGCCGGTCAGCGCAGCCACTTCGCGCGCCACGCCGAGAATCGACAGGCAGTCGGCGCGGTTGGGCGTGAGCTTGAGCGTGAAGAGCGTGTCGTCCAGGTCCAGCGCTTCGCGGATGGACTGGCCAGGCACCATGTCGGCGGGCAGCTCCAGCAGGCCGGCGTGGTCTTGCGACAAGCCCAGCTCGCGTGCCGAGCACAGCATGCCCGACGATTGCACGCCGCGCATCTTCGCCACGCCGATCTTCATGCCGCCGGGCAGTTCCGCGCCCACGCGGGCCAGCGGCACCTTCAGGCCGGCAGCCGCATTGGGCGCGCCGCAGACGATTTGCAGGCGCTCGCCGGAGCCGTCGTCCACTTGGCAGACGCGCAGCTTGTCGGCGTCGGGATGCGGAGCGATATCGACGATGTGGGCCACGACCACGCCGGTGAAGGCCGGTGCGGCGGGCGCGGTGTCTTCGACTTCCAGGCCGGCCATGGTGAGCCGGTGCGCGAGTTCATCGGTTGCGATCGGTGGGTTGACCAGCGTACGCAGCCAGGATTCGGGAAATTGCATGATCAGCCGTCTGTTATTCGTTGAACTGGCGCAAGAAGCGCAAATCGCCTTCGTAGAACTGGCGCAGGTCGTTGACGCCGTAGCGCAACATCGTCAGACGCTCGAGTCCGGAACCAAAGGCAAAGCCGATGTAGCGCTCGGGATCCAGGCCAAAGTTGCGCACCACTTCGGGGTGCACCTGACCCGAGCCGGAAATTTCCAGCCAGCGGCCACGGTTGGGGCCCGAGGTGAACATCATGTCGATTTCGGCAGACGGTTCCGTGAACGGGAAGAACGACGGACGGAAGCGCACGACGAGATCATCGCTTTCAAAGAAGCAACGCAGGAAATCGGTGTACACGCCTTTCAGATCTGCGAACGAGATGTCCTCGGCGATCCAGAGCCCTTCCACTTGGTGGAACATGGGCGAGTGCGTGGCGTCGCTGTCGACGCGATAGGTGCGCCCCGGCGCGATGACCTTGATGGGCGGCTTGTGCATGCGGGCGTAACGCACCTGCATGGGGCTGGTGTGCGTGCGCAGCAGCAGCGGCAGGCCGTCGGCGTCGTTCATGTCGACGTAGAACGTGTCCTGCATGGAACGCGCCGGATGGTCCAGCGGGTTGTTCAAAGCGGTGAAATTGGTCCAGTCGTTTTCCACTTCGGGGCCATCGGCCACATCGAAGCCTATGGAACGGAAGATGGCTTCCACGCGTTCCCAGGTCCGGATCACCGGATGGATGCCTCCCGGCGCGCGACCGCGGCCAGGCAGGGTGACGTCAATGGTTTCGGAGGCCAGTCGGGCGTCCAGTTCCGCCTGCGCCAATGCGGCGCGGCGCGAATTCAGGAGCTCTTCGACTTGTTGCTTGGCCTGATTGATCCGGGCGCCCATCTCGCGCTTTTGCTCGGGATCGAGTTTGCCCAGGCCTTTGAGCAGCACCGTCAGTGCGCCTTCCTTACCCAGGAATCGAGCCTTTGCGTTCTCAAGCGCGGCGGCATCCGTAGCCGCGGCGAACCGTTCTTGCGCCTGGGAGACCAGGTCGTCAACCAATAGAGTCATGAAATCCAGCCTTCAAAACGCAAACGGGGCTATTACAGCCCCGTTTGCAGCGATGCGCGATGAGTTAAAGCGCGCGATCAGGCAGCCAAGGCAGCCTTGGCTTGCTGCACGATGGCGGCAAAGCCGGCCTTGTCGCGCACGGCCAGATCGGCCAGGACCTTACGGTCGAGTTCGATCGAAGCCTTCTTCAGACCAGCGATGAACACGCTGTAGCTGACGCCATGTTCGCGGACAGCAGCGTTGATACGCGTGATCCACAAAGCACGGAACGTGCGCTTCTTGTTACGACGGTCGCGGTAGGCGTATTGGCCAGCGCGCATGACTGCTTGCTTGGCAATACGGAACACATTACCGCGGCGGCCACGGTAACCCTTGGCGGCGGCAATGACTTTTTTGTGACGTGCGCGGGCAGTTACGCCGCGTTTGACGCGAGGCATATTAGATCTCCCTTATCAAGCGAAAGGCATCATGGCCTTGACGGAGGCCACGTTGGATTCATGAACCGCCGTCGAGCCGCGCAATTGACGCTTGGCCTTGGTGGTCTTCTTGGTCAGAATGTGGCGCTTGAACGCCTGACCGCGCTTGATGGAGCCGCTGCCGCGAACCTTAAAGCGCTTGGAGGCGCTTTTCTTGGTTTTCATCTTGGGCATGATGATTCCCTAAACTTAACTCGTAGTTGATTTGACATGACGCCAGGTGCTTGACGCGGGTGGCTGGCAGCCCAAGGGCTGGTACCGACACCACGCAAAACTTGTAAACCTGTTGCCACTTCTTGGGTATTGCACTGGGGTACTGCTTGAGGCCTTGCTGGGGATTTGCTCGCTGCCGCACTATCGTGCCGGACTATCGTCCAACCCTACACTGCCGCCTGCGCCAAGCCCCCGTTTTTCAAGCCCCCGTTCTTTCTACCAGCGTCGCTTAAGGCCATAAGTTATGGCCCGGGCGCAACCGGCATCTTCCCCCGAACCAGGAAAAAAGCGACCCAGATCCGGGAAAGCCTTTGATTATATGGTGATTTCTGGCCCCTTGTCGAGCCGGAATGCGGAAAAACCCGAGTCGGACGCCCGGCAGGGTTCGAAGCAACCCTACAAACCCGGCCGGCGGTATTGAACCGCTTGCGCCACATGGCTGGCGTCAATCAGGTCTGCCCCACCCAGGTCAGCGATGCTGCGGGCTACCCGCAACGCCCGGTGCAAGGCCCGCCCAGACCCGGACAGGCGGCGCATCGCCTGAAACAGCAGCGCCTGTGCATTGGCCTGCATCACGCAGTACTGATCGAGTTCGGGGCCGCTCAATAAAGCGTTCAGCTTGCCCTGGCGTTCGATCTGGCGCTGGCGACTTTGCCGTACCCGTTCCCGCACCAGACAGGAGGCCTCCCCCGAGGGACCCGCCATCGCTTCCGGATCGGACGGCGGCAGCGCCACGTGCAGGTCGATCCGGTCCAGTAGTGGCCCCGATATTTTTCCCACATAGCGCGCGACTTGGTCCGGCGTACATCCGCAAGCCCGTCCGGGATGCCCACGCCAGCCGCACGGACAGGGGTTCATCGCGGCGACCAACTGAAACTGCGCCGGGAACTGCGCGGCATGCAGGGCTCTGGAGATGACCACCCTGCCCGCCTCCAGCGGCTCGCGCAAGGCTTCAAGGGTTCGTCGGCTGTACTCCGGCAGTTCATCCAGGAACAGCACCCCGTTATGCGCCAGGCTGATTTCACCCGGGCGCGGCCGGCTCCCGCCGCCGACCAGCGCGGCCACCGACGCCGAGTGGTGCGGCGCCCGAAACGGCGGCTGACCCATCAAGCTCTGCGGGCAACCCGCCAATGCCGCAACGGCCGCCGCCTCCAGCGCCTGCGACCGGTCCAGCGGGGGCAGCAAGCCGGGCAAACGCGCCGCAAGCATGCTTTTTCCCGCGCCCGGCGGCCCCACCATCAGCAGGCTGTGCCCACCCGCCGCCGCCACCTCCAATGCCCGCCTTGCGCCCGCCTGCCCTCGCACGTCCGACAGGCACGGCGCGGGCGGCGCTTGCGGCCACGCCTTGGGAACGGCATCGGGCAATAAATGCGCGCCCGCTGCGTGCGCGGCCACATCCGCAAGGCTACGCGCCGACAACACTCGCAGATCCGGCACCCACGCCGCCTCTTCCGCGCTGCCCGACGGCAGTATCAGCGTGGCGCCGGGCGTGTCGCGGGCCACGCTGAGTGCAATGACCAAGGGCGCCGCAACGGGCACCAACGCGCCCGTCAGCGACAACTCGCCCGCCAGCACCAGATCAGCCAGTGACGGATCGGTCGCACGTGGCTCGCCCGCCTCTTCGGTGCCAGACGGCGCGGCCAATTGCCCCGAGGCCAACAGCAAACCCAGTGCGATGGGCAGGTCAAAGCGCCCCGATTCCTTGGGAATGTCCGCTGGCGACAGATTGACGGTGATGCGCCCGGGCGGAAAATCAAATCCGCTGTTCAATATCGCGGCGCGCACGCGTTCGCGGCTTTCGCGCACCTCCGTATCCGCAAGACCCACGACATTGAAGCTGGGCAGCCCGGGGCCCAGATGGGTCTCGACCCGGACGGCGTGCGCATGCAGGCCGCTAAGGGCCCGGCTGGCAAGAACAGCAAGCGTCAAGACAGTCTCCTGAAGAAGACTGCCAGTATCGGCAATTCAGCAGACGGGCGACGCGCCGACCGGGACAACTATGTCGCGCATCCAGACACCCATACCCCCAAAGCACAACGACCGCGTCAGGCGGTCGTTGTGGTTCAGGCCAGGTCTGTCGACCAGCGCCGCGTTACTTGTCCAGCGCGGACAGACGCGATTCCATCTGCTGCACCTGCGCTGCCAGTTGATCCACACGCGCACGCGTGCGGGCCAGCAGGTCGGCTTGCACGTCGAACTCTTCGCGCGTGACCAGATCCAGTTTGGAGAACGCCTGCGTCATCATTGCGCGCACGTTGCGTTCCACATCCGCCGCCGGACTGCGGGCGATCAGGTCGGAGATATTTTTCTGGATGTCTTCCATCCATTGGGTGCGATTATTCATAGCGGCCTCTCATGTTCTTGACGCCTCAAGTGTAGTGCTTTGGCTGGCCGGCGCAGTCCGACCGCGGACCCGAAAGCCAAAAAAAAGAGGGCGGGCCGCATGCGGTGACCGCCCACCAAAGCACAGGAGAAAACCGGGCTGCCATGGCGGCAACCCCCTACCAACATCGTTACGGGCAACCCATCTGGCTTGCCGATTGCGAAAACAAATCAGTTGACTGCTTGCACTGCGCGGCCAAATTCGTCTTGTCTGGAATAGCGGCCCACTGCGTCTTGGCCGCATCGAGCTGCTGCTTGACGCTGACCGCCGCCGGATTGCTGCTTCCTAATTTATCCATGCACGCGTTCACCTTGGTCAGATACGCCTCGCACTCGGCCGGCAACGTTGCCGAAGCGCTGGCGACCGACGGGCTGGCCGCTGGTGCGGCCGCCGCGGGTGACGTCGGAGCAGGAGTCGTAGAGGCGGCCGGTGGAGCCACCTTCTCTTCATTCTTGCAGCCGGCCAGGACACCTACCGAAGCGGCCAGCGCGACTGCACTTATCAGCTTGCGATCGATCCTCATGGTGTCCTCTTCGTTCTTGCTTTTTATCTGGAGAGCCGGGGCGCCGACACCGCAAAGCGGGGCAGCTACGCTCATCCATCGGGATGACCTGTCTTGATTCTTCTTCAGCAGCCCCTTCCCAACAAGCCGCTCCGTGTAAACCCCGGTATCACGCGAAGGCCAGATTCGCGACAGCGAAACCCAGCCCAAAAGCAGCCCTTGTGGATTGTCGATCCGCGCGCAGCGTTGTGTCGCAACGCTTGGCGGCGCACGGGCCGTAGCGCCCCATGTATGGCTGGACGCAAAATCCAATACAAACGGCAACGCCCGCAGCATCAACTCGCTACAAATACCGGCTTTGAAACATATTTGGTTGCACGCCCCTTCTGCGCGCACGTCGCACCACATTGAGGCGAAGAAGTGGTGCATAACGCCCCATGTTGGTGCAAACAGGCACAACATGCGCGCGCACCGCCCGCGTTACCGGCCTTGCAAAACATGGCATGGATATTGCTTGATAGTCGAGGCCAACGTGCAACCATGAGAGGAAATGCCATGAAACTCATCATCGCCATCATCAAGCCCTTCAAGCTCGACGAAGTGCGGGTGGCTCTATCCGGGATCGGCGTCCAGGGACTGACTGTCACCGAAGTAAAGGGTTTTGGCCGTCAAAAGGGCCATACCGAGCTGTATCGCGGCGCGGAATACGCCGTCGATTTTCTGCCCAAGCTGCGCGTCGAAGCCGCCGTGCCCGATCACCTTGTCGACCAAGTCATCGAAGCGATCGAGCAAGCCGCTCGTACCGGCAAGATCGGCGACGGCAAGATCTTTGCCGCCCCGCTGGAACAGGTTATCCGTATCCGCACAGGTGAAGCTGGCGAAGCTGCGCTGTAAATAAATAAAGAAAGACTCATTGGAGCCTGAAAATGGATAAAGCAGATATCTCCTGGTTGCTCGTCTCTACCCTGCTCGTATTGATGATGGCCGTACCCGGTCTGGCGATGTTCTATGGCGGCCTGGTACGCAGCAAGAACGTGCTGTCTGTGTTGCTGCAAGTGTTGTGCACGTTCGTGTTGGGCCTGGTTCTCTGGTTCATCTACGGTTATTCGCTTGCCTTCACCGAAGGCAACGCATTCTTCGGCGGCCTGTCGCGCGCCTTCTTCTCTGGCATGTTCACGCCGGCTGACGGCAAGTACGCCATGTCGAACACCCTGACCGAGCTGCTGTTCGCCTCGTTCCAGGCCACGTTCGCCGGCATCACTTGCGCGCTGATCGTGGGCAGCTTCGCCGAACGCGCCCGCTTCTCGGCGGTGCTGGTGTTCACGGTGATCTGGTTCACGTTCGCCTACATTCCGATTGCGCACATGGTCTGGTTTGCGTCCGAGACGGCGCCCGGCCTGCTGAACGCCAAGGGCGCGCTGGACTTCGCCGGCGGCACGGTGGTGCACATCAATGCGGGCGTGGCCGGTCTGGTCGGTGCTTATGTGGTGGGCAAGCGCGTGGGCTACGGCCGCGAAGCGATGCAGCCGCACAACCTGCCCATGACTTTCGTGGGTGCCGCCCTGCTGTGGGTGGGCTGGTTCGGCTTCAACGCGGGTTCCGCCCTGGCTGCCAACGAGAACGCCACGCTGGCCTTCTTCAACACCATGATCGCCACCGCCGGCGCTGTACTGGCCTGGTTGTTCACCGAATGGGCTGTGAAGGGTAAGCCGTCGATGCTGGGCGCGGCGTCCGGCGCGATTGCCGGCCTGGTGGGTATCACCCCAGCAGCCGGCCTGGTCGGCCCGGTGGGCGCACTGGTCATCGGCGTCATCGCCGGCGTCGTCTGCGTCTGGGGTGTGAATGGCTTGAAGCGTCTGCTGCGTGCCGATGACGCGCTGGACGTGTTCGGCGTGCACGGTGTGGGCGGTATCGTCGGCGCCCTGCTGACCGGCGTGTTCAATGCGCAGATTCTCGGTGGCCCCGGCCTGGCCGAACCTGGCATGATCGCCCACCAACTGTGGGTGCAGCTGGAAGGCGTGCTGATCACCATCGTCTGGTCCGGCGTGGTGGCATGGATTGCCTACAAGATCGCCAACGCCCTGTGCGGCCTGCGTGTGCCGGAAGACCAGGAGCGCGAAGGCCTGGACGTCACCAGCCACGGCGAATCGGCGTACCACAGCTAAGAAGCGGTATCGCAGCCTCGCGCCGTCAGCGCGGGGCTTGCAAGGAACGGCGTCGGGGCCCTGCCCTGGCGCCGTTTTTCATTGGGAAACCAGCTGACAAGAAAAACGCCCCGGATTCGGGGCGTTCGGCGTAAGACGATTCAGGCAGACCGAATCAACGAAGGTGCGGTCAAGTCGGTCCCAGCGCGTCCAGATCGACGGGCAGTGCGCGATTGAGCGCCGTGGCCACCTTGATGCGCAAGGCGTTCGAATGCGCGCGGCGAACCTCGCGCTTGACGTCCAGCAGTTGCTGCGGATGCATGGAAAACTCGGTCAGGCCCAGACCCAGCAACAGCCGCGTCATGCGCGAATCGCCCGCCATTTCGCCGCAGACAGCCACCGGCTTGCCGGCGCGCTCGCCCGCGTTGATGGTGTTGGCCACCAAGCGCAGCACGGCGGGATGCAGCGGGTCGTACAGCGCCGCCACGTCGTGGTCGCCACGGTCGATGGCCAGCGTGTACTGGATCAGGTCGTTGGTGCCGATGGACAGGAAATCCAGCGCCTGTGCAAATGGCTCGATCGCGATGGCAATGGCGGGAACCTCGACCATGGCGCCCACTTCCATGTGCGGCGCGTAGGCCTGCCCGCGCGCATCCAGCTCACGGCGCGCGGACTCGATTGCCGCCTTGGTCGCCACCACTTCGTGCATGTGCGCAATCATGGGAATCAGTAGCCGGACCGGGCCGTGCGCCGACGCGCGCAAGATGGCGCGCAACTGCGTGGCGAACATTTCGGGGCGCGCCAGGCAGTAGCGGATGGCGCGTTGGCCCAATGCGGGGTTGGTCGCCACGGTGGCTTCGCCGTCCAGCGTCTTGTCCGAGCCGATGTCCAGCGTGCGGATCGTGACGGGCCTGCCCGCCATGACCTTGACCACCGAGGAATAGGCTTCGTACTGCTCTTCCTCGCCAGGCAGGTCGGGACGGCCCATGAACAGGAATTCGCTGCGGAACAAGCCGATGCCATGCGCGCCCGAAGCCAGCGCCAAGGCAGCCTCTTCGGGCAATTCAATATTGGCGTGCAGGACGATGTCGATGCCGTCGAGCGTGACCGAAGGCTCATCGCGCAACAGGCCCAATTCGGCGCGCTCGTCGGCGTACACGGCCTGTCGGCGACGGTATTCCTGAAGGATGCGATCCGACGGATTGACCACCACGGCGCCGGCCGCGCCATCGATGATGAGCATGTCACCATCGCGCACCAGCTCACGCACGTTGCCCATGGCCACCACGGCCGGCACGCCCATGCTGCGCGCCACGATGGCGGTATGGGAGGTGGGGCCGCCCAGGTCTGTCACGAAAGCGGCGAAGCGGCCGCCGCGCAGACGCAGCATGTCTGCGGGCGAGATATCGTGCGCCACCACCACCAGCGCATCGTCGCCGCCCATGTGAGACATGTCGGGCAGGATCGCGGAGGTGCCGGCAAGCACGTGCAACACCCGTTCGATGACCTGGCGTACGTCGGCCCCGCGCTCGCGCAGGTACTCGTCTTCCATGGCGTCGAACTGCTGTCCCAGCATCTGACCTTGCGTGGTCAGGGCCCACTCGGCGTTGTAGTGACGCTCGGCGATGAGAGCCAGCGTCTGCTCGGCCAGAAGGGGATCACCCAGCAGCAGGCTGTGCACGTTCAGCATCGCGCCCAGCTCACGCGGGGCGTCAGCCGGCAAGGTGTCGGCCAACAGGCGCAGCTCGTGCTGGGCCGAGGCCAGCGCCTCGGTCAGGCGGCTGCTTTCCGCCGGCACGTCCTCGGGCGCTATCCGATAGTGCGCCACTTCAAGCGCCGCGGCGCCCATGACGACCGCGCGTCCGATGGCATATCCCTTGGCAACCCCTTTGCCATAAAGGCAAACGACGGGACTGGCAGCGCCAGCCCCGTCGTGGGCATTGTTCAGGGTCGAAGACAGGCCAGCCTCGGCAACGCCCAGGCTGGCGGATTCAGGGGTTGTTCTATTCCTGCTCACCGAATTTGCTGTCGAACAGAGTTTCGATTTCGGAAAGGGCCTGCTCGGCATCGCCGCCGGAAGCCTCCAGCTTGACCGTGACGCCCAGCCCGGCCGCCAGCATCATGACGCCCATGATGCTCTTGGCGTTCACTCGTTGCGCGCCGCGCGAAATGAAGATTTCGCTTGAGAACTTGCTGGCCAGTTGCGTCAGCTTGGCGGCGGCCCGCGCATGCAAACCCAATTTATTGCTGATGACGATGTCTTTAGTAGGCATAGGAAATATTATGACCGCGGATTAAAGCCGCAGTGTTGATCGCAGCAAAGAGCCAAACCGCCAACCGCTTTTCGACTTGAAATACCAGCCGACATAATAGGGCAAATTCCCGCCCGTCAGTCTACACGCAAGACGCCCTGCACTCCGCCCGCCAGGGCTTTTTCGCGCGTATCGGCAAGCGGAAGATTGCGATAGGTCAATGCGCGCAGCAGCATGGGGGTGTTCAGACCGGCCAGAACGCAGCATTGAATGCCCTGGGCCTGGGCGTCGGCCACGGCGCGCTTGGAGATATTGGCGGGCGTTGCGCCGATCAGATCCGTCAGCACAAGCACGCCACCGCCGTGATCCTGTTCCAGGATGTCTTTGAGGACAGCCGGCGCCTGATCATCGGGCCGGTCCTCGGGCAGGATGTCGTGAATGGCCAGCATGCCGTCAAGGTCTCCCATGACGTGGCTGGCGCATTCGCGCATCGCCGCGCCCAAAGGCGCGTGCACGACGATAACAATACCCGTGGTCATGACGGAATCCAGAAAGATCAGGCTGCCAGGGCAGTGGTCGCCACGGCTTTTTCAAGCGCCTGGACGAACATGCCCGCGACATCGAAGCCGGTCTGTTCGGCAATCTCTACGAAACAGGTGGGGCTGGTGACGTTGACTTCGGTGACGTAATCGCCAATGACGTCCAGGCCGACCAGCAGCAGGCCGCGAGCAGCAAGCTTGGGCGCAACGGCTTCGGCGATCTGGCGATCGCGCGGGGACAATTCCTGCGCCACGCCACGGCCGCCGGCAGCCAGGTTGCCGCGCGTTTCGCCGGCCAGCGGGATGCGGGCCAGCGAATACGGCACCGGTTCGCCGCCGATCAGCAAGATGCGCTTGTCGCCCTTGACGATGTCAGGGATGTAACGCTGGGCCATGATGGTGCGCGCGCCGTTATCGGTCAGCGTTTCCAGGATGGCATTCAGGTTGGGGTCTTTGGGTTGCAGGCGGAACACGCCCGTGCCACCCATGCCGTCGAGCGGCTTGACGATCACGTCGTGGTGCGTGTCGTGAAAAGCCTTCAGGCGAGCCATGTTGCGGGTCACCAGCGTCGGGGCGGTGAACTCGCTGATTTCGGTGATGGCCAGCTTTTCGGGATGGTTGCGAATGGCCGCGCCGCTGTTGAACACGCGCGCGCCCTGCGCCTCGGCATATTCGAGCAGGTGCGTCGAATACACATATTCCATATCGAAAGGCGGGTCTTTACGCATGACGACAGCGCCAAAATCCGCCAATGGCAGATCTTGAGCGGGGGACTCGGTCCACCAATCGTGACCGTGCAGGTCGGCGTCCGCCACCAGCGCGATGGGCGTGGTGACTGCCTTGACCGAACCGGCCTCGATGTAGAGATCGCCCTGCATGGCCACGCTGAGCGTGTGACCGCGCGCCACGAGGGCACGCATCATGGCAACCGAACTGTCCTTGTACGCCTTGAGGAGCGGCAAGGGATCCAAAACGAACAAAACATGCATCGCGACACCCTGAACGTACGCCGCCTTCCCTCGCGGGAAGGCGGCTTTTTGACATCGTAGCGCAGAGCCGCCCAATAAGCGAACCCGCCGGCCACGTGACGGACGGCGGGTCGGATGGGAAGCGGCCAAGCCTTCATAGAGAAGGCTATGGCTGGAACTTACGCGGCAGATTCAGGCTTGCCCGCAGCGGGCACGGCCTTCTTCTTGGGCGCCAGCACCATGACCATCTGACGGCCTTCGAGCTTCGGCATGGCTTCGACCTGGGCAAGTTCCAGCAGATCGTCACGCACACGTTCAAGCACGCGCATACCAAGTTCCTGGTGAGCCATTTCACGGCCACGGAAACGCAACGTCACCTTGGCCTTGTCGCCTTCCTCGAGGAAGCGGCGCAGGTTGCGCAGCTTGACTTGGTAGTCGCCCTCATCGGTGGCCGGACGGAATTTGACTTCCTTGACCTGGATGACCTTCTGCTTGGAACGAGCTTCGGCTTGGCGCTTCTGCTCTTGGTACTTGAACTTACCGTAGTCCATCAAACGGCAGACCGGCGGTTCGGCGTTCGGCGCGATTTCCACCAGATCCACGTCGCTTTGCTCGGAAAGACGGAACGCGTCGGCGATCTTGACGATGCCCAGCTGTTCTCCGTCCAGACCTATCAGGCGCACCTCGGGGACGCGGATTTCACCGTTGATGCGATTGGCTTTTTCAGTGGCGATGTTGAAAGCTCCTAGAAATGTTAAGCAGCACTGCTATCAGGTTGATTGACGTCGCGACGGGCGGAGACATCCTCGGACAACCGCGCGACGAATTCGTCGTATGCGATGGCGCCAAGGTCCAATCCACCCAGACCGCGGACGGCTACGGTGCCGTTTTGTTTTTCCTTGTCGCCGACGACAAGAATGTACGGCACCTTTTGCAGGCTGTGCTCCCGGATTTTACGAGTGATTTTTTCACCACGCAAATCGGACTCTACTCTAAAGCCTTGTTTTTTCAGGCTTTGTGTTATTTCAGCCGCATAATCGGCCGAAGGTTCGGAAATGCAGCATACAACGGCTTGCACCGGGGCCAACCAAGGCGGCATCGCCCCGGCATGGTTTTCGATCAACATGCCGATGAAACGCTCGAGCGAGCCGAGGATGGCACGGTGCAGCATGACCGGCGGACGACGCTGGTCGTTTTGGTCCACATACTCGGCGCCAAGGCGCACGGGCATGGAGAAGTCGACCTGAATGGTACCGCATTGCCAGTGGCGACCGATGGCGTCTTTCAAGGTGTATTCGACCTTGGGACCGTAAAACGCGCCTTCCCCGGGCGAAATCTCGAATTCGCAACCCGTGCGGCGCAGGCTTTCCATCAGCGCCTGCTCGGCCGTATCCCAGACTTCGTCCGAGCCGATACGCTTTTCGGGACGCGTAGCGACCTTGTACAGCACCTCGGTGAAACCGAAATCACGGTAGACCTTTTGCAGCAGGGCCGTGAAATCCGCGCACTCGTCCTGCAACTGTTCTTCGGTACAGAAGATGTGGCCGTCATCCTGCGTGAAACCGCGCACGCGCATCATGCCGTGCAGCGAACCCGACGGTTCATTGCGATGGCATTGACCAAATTCGCCATAGCGCAGCGGCAGTTCGCGATAGGAATGCAGGCCGGCGTTGAAGATCTGCACGTGGCCCGGGCAGTTCATCGGCTTCAGGCCATAGACCCGGTTCTCGGACTCGGTCGTGAACATGTTTTCACGATAGTTGTCCCAGTGGCCCGTCTTCTTCCACAACGAGATGTCGAGAATCTGCGGCGCCTTCACTTCCTGGTAGCCGTTGTTGTTGTAGATGGCGCGCATGTACTGCTCGACCTGCTGCCACAACGCCCAGCCCTTGGGATGCCAGAAAATCAGGCCCGGGGCTTCGTCCTGGAAGTGGAACAGATCAAGTTCGCGGCCAATCTTGCGGTGGTCGCGACGCTCGGCCTCTTCCAACATGTGCAGATAGGCCTCCTGCTCTTCCTTGGTGGCCCAGGCCGTGCCGTAGATGCGCTGGAGCATCTCGTTCTTGCTGTCGCCGCGCCAATAGGCGCCTGCCACCTTCATCAGCTTGAACACCTTCAGCTTGCCGGTGGACGGCACGTGGGGGCCGCGGCATAGGTCGATGAAGTCGCCTTCACGATACAGGCTCAGGGGCTCGTTGGAAGGAATGGAAGCGATGATCTCGGCCTTGTACTTCTCGCCGATGCCCTTGAAGAATTCAACGGCGTCGTCGCGCGACCACTCTTCGCGGGTGACGACTTCGTCTTTCTTGGCCAGCTCGGCCATCTTCTTTTCGATGGCGACCAGATCTTCAGGCGTGAACGGACGCTTGTACGAAAAGTCGTAGTAGAAGCCGTTGTCGATCACGGGACCGATGGTGACCTGCGCGTCCGGAAACAATTCCTTGACGGCATAGGCCAGCAGGTGGGCGGTCGAATGGCGGATCAGATCCAGGCCATCGGCATCCTTGGCGGTGACGATCGCCAGGCGCGCGTCGCCTTCGATGCGAAAGCTGGTGTCGACCAGCTTGGACTCGGCGCCTTCAAAGGTCACGCGACCGCCCAAGGCGGCCTTGGCCAGGCCCGTACCGATCGACTGAGCCACTTCGGCGACCGTGACCGGCCCCGGATATTGGCGTTGCGAACCATCGGGCAATGTGATCTGTACCATCGGGAGTGCTTCCTGGGGTTCTTGGAACGAGAAAAAATCAATAAACGGAAATGAAAAACGCGGCCTGAGAGCCGCGTTTTCTGGATGTCTTGCTGAGTCTTACCGCTGACCTGACACGGTGAAACCCGACGCACGAAAAACTAACGCGACATAGGGCGAAAGTTCCGGGTCGTAGTTCGTGCCAGCGGGAAAAACATGATTCTGAGCCTGTTCAAACGCGCCATCAGGCGCGTTGCAAGTTGCGCGGCCACATCGACGGGAAACCAGACGGGGCCAAGCCCCAGGAATCCACGATCAGACCGCAATTAACGTTGCCGATTGTAGCACCCTTTGCGCCTTTTCCGTATTGCCGTCAAGGCCTGCGAGGCCGATTCTGTCCGATTGATTGCGCATCTGGGGGTGCAACGGTCTGATATTCGCGTGATTCCGATCCGGACACGCTGTCGAAAACGTACCCTTCCATCGCAAATTTATGACTAGGCGCGGAGCGTGCTCCGGACTTCAACTCTGGCCGGGTGCAAACGACACTGCATTCGCTACCGGCCGTGGAGCATCGATGAAAGCTGTCCCAAACCGTGTGACCAAAGCGGCCTCTCTTTCCAACCTGCCCCGCTGCGGCGAAGGCGTCCGCTCGGGCGGTCGCCGGCACCTGCTGCTGTCGCGGCTGCCTTCGGTCATCAAGGTGGCAATACTGGACGACCATCCGGTCGTTGCGCTTGGCGTTGGCGCGTATTTGGAAAGCCGCCCGGGCTTTCGGGTTCTGCACCGCGAAACCTCGGCGCGTGCCCTAATGGAGAAACTGAGCCATACGCCCTGTGACGTCGCGCTGATCGACTTCTACCTACCCCAGGAACCGTGGGACGGCGTCAACTTCCTGCGTCGCCTGCGGCGCTACCATCCCGGCTTGGCGATCATCACGTTTTCGGCCGGCAATCGGCAGGAAACGCAATACGCGGCCTATCGAGCGGGCGCCAATGGCTATCTGGCCAAGCAATGGGGAATGATGCTGTTGCCCGAAATCATCCGAGGCGTCCTCAACAGCAAGAACGCGTTTCTTTCCGTGCAGGACGGCAAGATCCGCCCGCTGCTGCCCACCCACCCGCACGCGATGCTGACCACATCGGAAGTCGAGATCCTGCGCCACATCAGCCAGGGCCTTTCGGTCACTCAGATCGCGGAGCGCCTGTCGCGAAGCAAGAAGACCGTCAGCACCCACAAGCGACGCGCAATGTGCAAGCTGCAACTGGCAGATGATTTGTCGCTGGCGCTATACCTGCGCGAGAAATTCGCGGAATGAGCCCCGCGCCCCACCGCCCGGCGTCAGATGATGCGCGAATAACTGGCGCCCGAACTCGCGCTGCCCAGATAGCCGTCAAACGCCATGGCGACGGCGCGCACGAAGTACCAGCCCAGTCCCGTCACCTGGACCTGGCCGGCGCGCAGGTTGACCAGCCCCAGCTCGGCCAGGTTGGCCATTTGCAACAGCTCTCGGCTGAAATAGTCGCCAAAGCGCAGCCCATGGCGTGCTTCCACGGCAGCGAAGTCCACCCGGCCCTGGCACATGATGTCCATGATGACTTCCCGGCGCACCAGGTCATCGGAAGACAAGCAGAGGCCACGCTCCACCGCGAAATGGCCGGACTCGATCGCCGCGTAATACGTATCCAGCACCTTGGCGTTCTGGCTGTACGTATTGCCGATGCGGCCGATGGCCGACACGCCCAGCGCGACCAGATCACGGTCGGGCTGCGTGCTGTAGCCCTGGAAATTCCGGTGCAGCTCGCCGCGCTGCTTGGCAATCGCCAGCGCATCGGTGTTCAGCGCGAAATGGTCCATGCCGATATACGTGTAGCCCTGCTGCAGGAACCCGTCGATGGCAGCGCTGAGCAAGCCCACCCGCGTCTCGCGGTTGGGCAGATCCGCTTCGTGGATGCGACGTTGAGGCTTGAAGCGTTCCGGCAGATGCGCGTAGGCGTACAGCGCAATGCGGTCGGGCCGCAGCGCCACCACCTGCTTGATCGTGCGCGCGAAAGATTCCGTGGTCTGCAAGGGCAAGCCGTAGATCAGGTCCATATTGACCGACTCATAGCCCAGCGAGCGCGCGCTTTGCATCAGCGCGCGCACGTCCTCGAAAGACTGCACGCGGTGGACCGCCTTTTGCACCCGTTCGTCAAAGTCCTGAACGCCGAAACTCAGACGGTTAAAGCCCAGTCGGCGAAGATGCGCCAGACGCTCTGGCGTGGCCGTGCGCGGGTCCACCTCGATGGAAATTTCGGCGTCAGCCGAAAAACGGAACCCTGCCCGCAGGTCCTGCATCAATCGCGCCAGTTCCGCGTCAGACAGAAAGGTCGGCGTACCGCCGCCAAAATGCAACTGCGAGACGGGCACGCCCGCCCCCAGTTCCTCGACATGCATTGTGATTTCGCGGGTCAGCGCATCCAGATAGCGCGCCGCGCGATCATGATGGCGCGTGACCACCTTGTTGCAGGCGCAGTAATAGCAGACCGAGTCGCAGAATGGGATGTGCACGTACAAGGAGAGCGGCTCGACCGGGCTGACGGCGCGCCGCTTGCGCAGCGCCACCCGGTAGTCCTCTTCGCCGAAACCGCTGTGATATCGATCGGCCGTGGGATAGGACGTGTAGCGGGGTCCGTTCTTGTCCAGCCTTGCCAGCAATTGGGGCGGAAAAAATGGCTCGGCGGCGACCGCGGGCGCGGGCGCGGGCGAGAAATGGACGGGGCTCAGGGTGGCTTGCATACCCAGGATTATTCGCTCTTGCGGGTCACCACAGCTTGATCTTGCGCAAACCCCGCTCCGGCACAAGCGCCCGCACAACCCCGCCCGTAAAATGCGCCTTTCACGTTGCACAACAAGGACGCCTCATGGGCACTGAACTGGACGGCCGCCTGCTGGCCATGCGCCAGGCGGTGGCAATTGCCATCGCCCTCTCTACCCGCAGCAGCCCGCAAGCCACCGACATGGCGCTGGAACTGCTCAATGACCTGAAGGCGGGCATGGATAGCGCGCCCTCGGACAGCCCGTTCGAAAAGCCGGAATGGGTCGAAGGCGCCCAGGACGAACTCGACGGCATCGCGCGCCTGGTGCGCGCCTTTACCAAAGAAGCCTGAGCCAGCGGGCCGGCCCCTCGCGCCGGCCCTGCCCCGCCGCGCGCGGGGGGCCTTTGTCCTCGCGAATTCCCATTGCCTAACTGGCCTGACCACCAGATAGGAAGCCGTGAATTCCCTCTGATCGTTTTCCCTGAAAAGGCGAATTTCCCCTTCTATTTCAATAACGACGTGCCTATATTGGTGGCCTGACCACCAGGCCAAGTTTCCGCCACGTCGTGATGAGCACCTTCCAGGCTGTCGCCGCCACCCGCCTGTATCGCATGATTGCCGACCAGATTGCCGGTCGCATCCGCGCGGGCGATTTTGCTCGCGGCGCGCGCCTGCCCTCCGAACGCGAACTGGCCGAACAACTGCAAGTCAGCCGGGCTTCCATCCGCGAAGCATTGATCGCCCTGGAAATCGAAGGCTATGTGGAAGTGCGGGTGGGAACCGGTGTGTTCGTCACCATCTCGCCAGACGGGGCCGCTTTTCCCGCGGTGCCCCCGCACGGCGCCCCCGCCTTGGCCCAACAGGACGACATCGGGCCGTTCGACCTGCTTGAAGCCCGCATGCTGATCGAGCCCGAATGCGCCGCGCTGGCCGCGCATCAGGGCACGCCCGCACAGATCGCCGCCATCCGCGACGCGCACGCCGCCATGTCGCTGACCGACTCACCTGGCCTGCACGACCGCGCGTTTCATAGCGCCATCGGCGCGGCGTGCGGCAACGCGGCGCTGGCCTCGGCCCTGGCGCACCTGTGGAATCTAAGCGTGGCCAGTTCGCTCTACAGCCGCATGCAGGACTACTTCGTCACCACGCAGGCGTGGGCCGCCGCCCATGCCGAGCACCAGCGCATTCTGAACGCCATCACCGCGCGCGATCCCATCCGTGCGCGCCATGCCATGCACACGCATCTGCTGGGCATCCTGGCGCGGCTGCGCGAAGACTTCGACTCACTCACCGACCATCGAGGCAATCCATGACCACGTCTTCCCTGTCCATCAATGGCCAACGTCTTTGGCAGTCGCTGATGGATCTGGCGCGTATCGGCAGCACGCCCAAGGGCGGCAACTGCCGCCTGGCGCTGACCGAACTGGACGGCCAGGGCCGCGACCTCGTCACCGGCTGGATGCGCGAGGCGGGCATGACCGTGCGGGTGGACCAGGTGGGCAACATCTTCGCGCGCCGCGCGGGCCGCAACAACGATCTGCCCCCGGTCATGACCGGCAGCCATATCGACACCCAGCCCACCGGCGGCAAGTTCGACGGCTGCTACGGCGTGCTGGCCGGCCTGGAAGTGATGCGCACGCTGAATGACGCCGGCATCCAGACGGAAGCGCCGCTGGAAGTGGCGATCTGGACCAACGAAGAAGGCTCGCGCTTCGTTCCCGTGATGATGGGATCCGGCGTGTTCGCGGGCAAGTTCACGCTTGAGACGGCGCTGTCGGCGCGCGACGCGCAAGGCATTTGCGTGCGAGACGAATTGGCGGCCATCGGCTATGCGGGCACGGACCCCGTGGGCGGACGCCCCGTCGACGCCTACTTCGAAGCGCACATCGAGCAAGGCCCGATTCTTGAACACGAGGAAAAAACCATCGGCGTCGTCACGGGATCGCTCGGCCTGCGCTGGTACGACATCACCGTGACCGGCATGGAAATGCACGCCGGCCCGACCCCGATGCCAATCCGTCGCGACGCGCTCTTTGCCGCCAGCTTCCTGGTGCAGACCGTGATCAACATCGCCAACGCGCATCAGCCGCACGGACGCGGCACCGTCGGCGAGATCCACGCGCATCCCGGATCGCGCAACGTGATTCCCGGCCAGGTGCGCTTTACCGCCGACCTGCGCCACGAAGACGAAGCCACGTTGACGCGCATGGACCAGCAATGGCGCCGCGCCTGCGATGACATCGCGGTCGCTCATGGCGTGCAGGTGGAATTGAAGGACGTGCAGTATTTCCGCCCTACGCCCTTCGACCCGGATCTGGTGGACAAGGTGCGGCGTGGCGCGGCCAGCCGAGGCCTGCCCGCGATGAACATCGTCACGGGCGCTGGCCACGATGCCGTCTACATGGCCGCGGTGGCGCCCACCGCCATGATCTTCGTGCCGTGCAAGGATGGCATCAGCCACAACGAAATTGAAGACGCGCAGCCCGAGCATCTGGAAGCCGGCTGCAACGTTTTGCTTGATGCCATGGTGGCGCGGGCCAACGCCGCCGCATAGCGGGAACCGTTACCAAACAGCCCCTCACGCGGCCGGAGCGCCCCTGCCAACGCCTGTTTGGCGCGCCCCGCGTGCACCGCCGATTTCGCCGCATTGGTGCGCGGCCTGCCTTACCCAGCACCTGTACGAAGCATGGCTGTAGCGGTTTTATCTGTAGTACCCCTGATCAACCCAGGTGGCACAAGGTTTGCTTGTCAAAGCACGGCATCCGCCGCGCAGCGGCGGTCACCTGTCAGTCCCTTTCCAGCCCGGAGGCTCGCAGTGAAATCGAAGAAATGGTTCTCCCTAAGCATCGGCGCATTGGTCCTTGCGGCCGCGCTACCCGCCTCGCAAGCCTTGGCCCAGACCAAAGGCGGCACGCTGAACATGATCGTGCAGCCCGAACCGCCCGTGATCGTCACGGCGATCAACCAGCAAGGGCCCACGCAGTTCGTCGCGGGCAAGATCTACGAAAGCCTGTTGACCTATTCCACGGACCTCAAGCCCCAGCCGGGCCTGGCCAAATCCTGGGAAGCAGCGGCGGATGGACTGACCTACACGTTCCACCTGCAAGACAACGTCAAATGGCATGACGGCAAGCCGTTCACCTCGGAAGACGTCGTGTTCTCGCTGTCCGAGATGTTGCCCAAGACCCATGCGCGCGCCCGCGTCATCCTGAACAAGTTCGTCGAATCGGTCACCGCCCCCGACGCAAAGACCGTCGTGGTCAAGCTGAAGACGCCGTTCCCGGCTTTCATGCTGATGTTCGAACCGGGCTTCGCGCCCATGATGCCCAAGCATCTGTATGCAGGCACGGACTTCATGACCAACCCGGCCAACCAGAAGCCCGTGGGCACCGGTCCGTTCATGTTCAAGGAGTGGAAGCGTGGCGAATACATCAAGCTGACGCGCAACCCTGACTACTGGAAACCGGGCAAGCCGTACCTGGACGAACTGGTCTTCAACGTGATTCCCGACGCGGCCTCGCGCGCGGTCGCCTTCGAACGTGGCAGCGTGGACGTGCTGCGCGGCGGCGACGTGGACAACGTCGACATCAAGCGCCTGCGCGCGCTGCCCAAGGTGGAATACACCACGGCCGGCTGGGAAATGTTCTCGCCGCAGGCCTACCTGATCTTCAACATGCGCAAACCGCCCTTCGACAATCTGAAGGTGCGTCAAGCCATCATGGCGGCGATGAACCGCAATATGGTGGTCAACAATATCTTCTTTGGCCTGGGCAAGGTGTCGACCAGCCCCTTCGTGACCACCGAAATGTTCTACGACAAGAACATGCCAGCCATGCCGTTCGACATGAAGAAGGCGCGCGCGCTGATCAAGGAATCGGGCATCAAGCCCGAGGACTACACCATTCGCCAACTGAGCTTTCCGTATGGTTCCACCTGGGACCGCCTGGGCGAATACACCAAGCAGGCGCTGGAGCAGCTGGGCTTCAAGGTCAATGTGGAATCCACCGACGCGGGCGGCTGGGCCAGCCGCACGGGCAACTGGGACTTTGATCTGACCACCACGTTCACCTACCAGTACGGCGACCCCGCGCTGGGCGTGCAGCGCCTGTACATCTCGTCGAACATCGTCAAGGGTTCGCCGTTTGCCAACGTGCAGGGCTACAGCAACCCCGAAACCGACAAGCAATGGGAAGCCGCCGCCTCCGAGGTTGACCCGGCCAAGCGCCAGGAAATCTATACCAAGCTCCAGACCACGCTGGTCAACGACGTGGCCAACGGCTTCCTCGTGGACATGGAATTCCCGACCTTGTATCGCGCCAACGTCAAGAACCTGGTCAAGACCGCAATCGGGCTGAACGAATCGTTCGACGACGTCTACATCGAAAAGTAAGCGCAGCAAGACGCCGCCGCGAAGCCCTTGCGGCGGCGGATCCCGGCCGCGCGCGGGCACGCCCCCAAGGCCGCCCGCGCCCAGCCCGAGAGGACCCCAAGCATGAAATTCCTTTCCTTTTTCCTGTCTCGCATCGGCAAGGCCCTGGTGGTCGTGCTGGGCGTGGTGATCATCAATTTCTTCCTGATCCGCCTGGCGCCCGGCGACCCCGCTGCCGTGCTGGCGGGCCAGGCCGGCGCCGGCGATGCGGCCTATGTCGACCAGCTGCGCGTGGCCTTCGGATTGGACAAGCCAATTCTGACGCAGCTGATGCTGTACCTCAAAGGCGTGGTCCAGCTCGACCTGGGTTTCTCGTACCGCAATCACGTCCCCGTGCTGGACCTGATCGTCGAGCGTCTGCCCGCCACCTTCCTGCTGATGTCGTGCGCCTTCCTGTTTTCCATCGTGCTGGGCGTGTTCCTGGGCGTGGTCGCGGCCAAGGCCCGCTACCGCAACAAGCGCCGCTGGATCGACAGCTCGGTCATGACCGGCGCGCTGCTGCTGTACGCCACGCCGCTGTTCTGGCTGTCCTTGATGGGCATCCTGCTGTTCTCCGTGGTGCTGGGCTGGCTGCCCGCGTTCGGCATGGAGACGGTAGGCGCCAGCCTGACCGGCTGGGCACGCGCCGCCGACATTGCCCAGCACCTGATCCTGCCGACCGTCACGCTGGGGTGCTTCTTCATGGCCGTGTACGTGCGCCTGACGCGGGCGTCGATGCTGGAAGTGATCGGCATGGACTTCGTGAAGACGGCGCGCGCCAAAGGGGTCAGCCCCAGCCGTGTGATCCGCGTCCACGTGCTGCGCAATGCGCTGCTGCCCGTCATCACCTTCGCCGGCATCCAGCTGGGCCAGATGGCAGGCGGCGCAGTGTTGACCGAAACCGTGTTCGCGTGGCCGGGCATCGGACGCCTGATGTTCGACGCCCTGCTCCAGCGCGACTACCAGTTGCTGCTGGGCATCTTCCTGGTGACGTCCATCATGGTGGTGGTGTTCAACCTGTTGACCGATGTGCTGTACCGCCTGATCGACCCGCGCATTGCCGCCGGCGCACAGCAAGGAGCCGCTGCATGAAGTCGTTTGCCCAACGTTATATGCGCAACTATGGCGCGGTGGCAGGTCTTGCCATCATGCTGATCGTTGTGATCGTGGCGCTGGCCGCGCCGCTGCTATATCAAGAATCGCCATGGATGATGGTGGCCGACCCGCTGATTCCGCCCTTCACCAACGCCGACTATCCCTTCGGCACCGACATGCTGGGGCGCGACATCACGGCCGGCCTCGTGTGGGGCGCGCGGGTCTCGTTGATGGTCGGCCTGCTGTCGACCGCCGTCGCGTTGCTGTTCGGCATCCTGGTCGGATCGGTGGCCGGCTACTGCGGCGGCCGCGTGGATGACGCGCTGATGCGCTTTACCGAGTTCTTCCAGACCATCCCGCAACTGGCCATGGCCGTCGTGCTGGTGGCCATCCTGAGCCCGTCGGTCTATTCCATCATGGGCGCCATCGCGGTGGTGTCCTGGCCACCCGCCGCGCGGCTGGTGCGCTCGGAATTCATGACGCTCAAGCAGCGCGAATTCGTCCAGGCCGCCATCGTCATCGGCCAGACGCCCGCGCGCATCGTCAGCACGCAGATTCTGCCCAACGCCATGTCGCCCATCATCGTGTCGGCCTCGTTCATGGTGGCCACCGCCATCCTGACGGAATCGTCCCTGTCCTTCCTGGGCCTGGGCGACCGCAACCTGATGAGCTGGGGTTTCATGATCGGCGCAGCGCGCACGATGATCCGCGAAGCCTGGTGGATGAGCGTATGGCCCGGCGTGGCCATCCTGCTGACCGTGCTGGCCATCAACCTGATCGGCGAAGGCTTGAACGACGCCCTGAACCCCCAACTGCGCAAGCGCGGCGAATAGGAGGCCACCATGACCGAAGCCACGCCTCTGCTGTCCATACAGAACCTGAGTATCGCGCTGCCTCGCGGCGGCGACCGGCCCTTTGCCGTGCAAGACGTGTCCTACGACATACGCGCGGGCGAAATCCTGTGCATCGTGGGCGAATCCGGGTCGGGAAAATCCATGAGCGCCAACGCCATCATGGGCCTGCTGCCCGACTACCTCACGCCCCAGCAGGGCCGCATCCTGTTCCGGGGCCAAGACCTGCTGCGGCAGGATGAAGCCACCTTGCAAGCCATGCGCGGCAAGGACATGGCGATGATTTTCCAGGAGCCCTTGTCGGCCCTGAACCCGCTGATGACCGTGGGTGAACAGATCAGCGAAGTCATGCGTGTGCACGACGCCTACCCCGGCGCCGAGCGGATGAGACGCACGCTGGAACTGCTGGACTTCGTGGGGCTGCCGGACCCGGCAACGCTCTATCACGTCTACCCGTTTCGGCTGTCAGGCGGCCAACGCCAACGCGTGATGATCGCCATGGCGCTGGCGCTTGAGCCCGCCCTGCTGATCGCGGACGAGCCCACCACGGCGCTGGACGTCACCACGCAGGCGCAGATATTGGCCCTGATCGCCCGCATCCAGAAAGAAAAAGGAATGGGCGTGATGTTCGTCACGCATGATTTCGGCGTGGTGGCGGAAATTGCCCATCGCGTCGCCGTCATGGAAAAAGGCGTGCTGGTCGAACAAGGCCCCGCCGACGAGGTGCTGAACCGCCCGCGCCATCCGTACACCCAGCGCCTGATCGCGGCAGTGCCGCATCGGCGCGGCGAAGAACGCGCGGCCAGCGCCGACGATGCGCCCGTGCTGGAAGTGAAAGACCTGAAGAAAACCTATGTGATCGGCCACGGCTGGCTGGGCGGCAAACGCGAAGTGCATGCGGTGGACGGCGTCAGCTTTGCCGTCAGGCGCGGCGAAACGCTGGGCATCGTAGGGGAATCGGGATCGGGCAAATCGACGATCGGCAAATGCCTGCTGAAGCTGGTGGGCATCAACGGCGGCCAACTGATCTTCAACGGCCAGGACATCGCCGCCATGTCGGAAGCGCGCTTTCGCCCGCTGCGCCACGATATCCAGATGATCTTCCAGGACCCCTTCGCCTCGCTCAACCCGCGCCACACCGTGGGCCGCATCATCAGCGACGGCCCCGTGGCCAACGGCGTGCCGCGCGCCCAGGCCGAAGCCCGCGTGCGCGAACTGCTGTCGCTCGTCGGGCTGGACCCGTCCGCCTTCGACCGCTATCCCAATCAGTTCTCGGGAGGCCAACGCCAACGTATCGGCATCGCGCGGGCGCTGGCGCTGGAACCCAAGGTACTGGTCGCCGATGAATCCGTTTCGGCGCTGGACGTATCGGTGCAGGCCCAGGTGCTGCAACTGCTGCACGACCTGCAACAACGCCTGCGGATTGCGCTGGTCTTCATCACCCACGACCTGCGCGTCGCCGCGCAGATCTGCAATTCGGTGCTGGTGATGCACCGTGGCAAGGTGGTCGAATATGGCTCGCCTTCCCAGATCTTCGACAGGCCGCAACACGCCTACACGCGGCAATTGATCGCCGCCGTGCCCGGCCAGCATTGGGACCCCACTCAGGCCACAATGGCCTGATCCCACGCCCTCATCCACACCATGACTCGTTCAGGAGACTTCCCCGTGCAACGCCCCGCCGCCATCCCCACCGTGCAAATCGACAACGACCGCGTCACCGTCACCGAATGGCGCTTTCCGCCTGGCGGTGAAACGGGCTGGCATCGCCATGGCATGAACTACGTGGTCGTGCCGCAAACCACCGGCCCCTTGCTGCTGGATACGCCCGACGGCCAGATCACGAGCCAGCTTACGACCGGCATCGCCTACTATCGACCCGTTGGCGTTGAACACAACGTCATCAACCCCAGCGACACCGAATTCGTTTTTGTCGAAATCGAAATCAAGCAGGCTTGACGCGTCAGCGAGGACCATCATGAAGGCGTTTTTCTCGGAAGAACAATTGCTGCACACTCCGCAGCAATTCATGCGGCTGGGTCGGATAAGCGCCCCCACCGATCTGCCGTCCCGCGCGGAAAGCCTGCAAGGCGCCCTCGCCGCGCGAGGGATCCGCGTTCAAGCGCCTTCGGACTACGGTCGCAAGCCGCTTGAATCCATCCATAGCGCCGACTACCTGAACTTCCTGGAAACCGCCTACACGCGCTGGCAATCGTTGAAGGCGCCCGGCGTGGACCCGGGGCCGGAGGTCTTGCCCAACCTTTCGCCTTACTACAACGGCCGCGTCGAACA
Source organism: Achromobacter piechaudii NBRC 102461 (assembly GCF_001571245.1). Lineage (GTDB taxonomy): Bacteria > Pseudomonadota > Gammaproteobacteria > Burkholderiales > Burkholderiaceae_B > Achromobacter > Achromobacter piechaudii. The sequence goes on from NZ_BCTK01000015.1 coordinate 242,532, forward strand.
AGCCGGACGCGGGCCCTGCCCGTCTCCGTCCATCGTGGCGCAAGCGGGCTATTACCTGAGCGACCTGTCGTGCCCCATCGGGCCGCAGACATGGCGCTCGGCGCTGCGTTCCACCCACAGCGCGGTGGCGGCTGCCGACCATGTCGCCAGCACGTCGGGCATGGCCTATGCGTTGTGCCGGCCGTCCGGCCACCACGCGCATCGGGACCGCGCGGGCGGGTTCTGCTATCTGAACAGCAGCGCCGCGGCGGCCAGCCGCCTGCTGCAAACGTGGTCCAAGGTGGCGGTGCTGGATGTGGATGCACACCACGGCGATGGCACGCAGAACATCTTCTATCAGCGCGCGGACGTCATGACCGTGTCGCTGCACGCCGACCCTGGCGCCTATTACCCCTTCTATACCGGCTACGCGGAAGAACGCGGCTACGGCGCGGGCGAAGGCTGCAACCTGAACCTGCCGCTGGCCCATGGCTCGGGCAACGACCCGTTCCTGGCCGCGCTGGACACGGCCCTGACCGCGCTGTCGGGCTACGCACCAGAGGCCCTGGTGCTGGCGCTGGGGTTCGACACCTATAAAGACGACCCGATCAGCGTGCTCAAGCTGGACATCGACGCCTACCGCGACATCGGCGCGCGCGTGGCCAGCCTGCGCCTGCCGACCGTCGTCGTGCAGGAAGGCGGCTACATGGTCCAGGCGATCGGCCCCGCCCTGGACGCGTTTCTGCAAGGCATCGGCCACGCAAGCGCCTGACGCGCGGCTCATTCCATGGCCTCCGTTCCCTCCGCTGTCCTCGCCACGCCCGCCACGTCACGTAACGCGGGCGTCTTGCTGTTCTTCGCCGCGCTGGTGGCCTTCGCCACGTTCGACGCGGGTTCCAAGCACATGCTGGAACGCTACCCCGCGCCCTTCCTGAACGTGATGCGATACCTGGCGGTCATCGTGCTGGCGATCTACATGCTGTGGCGCCACAGCCCCGGACTGCGGCTGCGCGACGCGCCCGAAAAGCCGCTGCTGGTGCTGCGTGGCGTTGCGCTGGCCACGGTGGCTACCTGCTTCATGACCGCGCTGACCTGGATGCCGCTGTCCGAAGCCACCGCCATCTACTTCACCTCGCCGCTCATCATGGTGGCGTTATCGCCCTGGCTGCTGGGCGAACAGGTGCGGCCCGTGCAGTGGCTGGCGGTAGCGGTGGGCTTTGCCGGCATGCTGCTGATCGTCCGGCCCGGCGGGGATCTGCCGCTGCTGGGCACGCTGCTGATGGCGGTGTCCGCCGTCTGCTACGCCATCTTCCAGGTGCTGACGCGCAAGCTGTCGGGCAAGGTGCCCGGCCCTGTGCAGTACGCCTATACGGCCATCATCTGCCTGGTCGCCACGGCGCTGCCAGCGCCCTTCTTTCTGCCCGACCCCTGGCCGACGCCGGCCGACATGGCAGCCATCATCGCACTGGGCGCATGCAGCGGGCTGGCGCAGGTGTTGTTGATCGCCGCGTTCCAACGGGTCTCGGCCGCCACCCTGGCGCCCTTGAATTATTTCCAGCTGCTGCTGGCCGTGCTGTTCAGCACCTTCTGGTTCCAGCGTCCTCCAGACAGCCTCGCGCTGGCGGGCATGGCGCTGATCATGGCTTCGGGGGTGTTCCTGGCGATGCGCCGCGCCACGTAGGGCCGGCGTTCAGCTGGTTTCGCGCTGCACCAGCGTGAAACCCAGATCCACATGCCGCTGCGCCACCGGCTCGCCCGCCAGATGCTGCATCAGCAGCCCGGCTGCCGACACGCCGATCTGATAACGGGGCGTGGCAATGGTGGACAACGGCGGCGTGGTCCAGGCGGTGCCGGCCAGGTCATGAAAGCCAATCAGCGCCATCTGCTCGGGCACGCGCACGCCCAGCCTGCCGCACTGGAACACCGCGCCTTGGGCCAAGTCATCGTTGCAAAAGAAGACGGCATCGCAATCGGGATGCTGGTGGCGCAGGGTTTCCAGCAATGAGGCGCCCAGGCTGATCGATGATTTTTCCGGCGTCATGATTTCCAGCGTGGCGTCGTAGCAGCCCGCATCGCGCAAGGCCTGACGCGCGCCTTCGCAGCGGCGCAAGGAACGCGGATCCAATTGCGCCCCGATGATGCCGATGCGCCGCCGTCCGCGCTCGACCAGATGGCGGCAAGCCGCGTAACCCGAGTCGAATTGGGAAAAGCCTACGCTCATGTCTTCGCCATCGGTGAGCGTTTCGATAGTGTGCACGGTGGCGATCCCCTGGCGCCGCAGCAACGCCCAGGTGCCGGGATTGTGGTCGACGCCGGTCAGGATCAACCCGTCCGGCGAATGCTGCAGGTATTTGCGCAGCAGGGATTCTTCGGCGTCCAGCGAATACCCCGTCACGCCGATCAGCATGTGATAGCCGTGCTGATCCAGCACTTCCTTGATCCCCGAGATGATGTCCACGAACACCACGTTGCTCAAAGAGGGAATCAGCACCACGATGGTTTGCGAGCGTGCCGACGCCAGCGCGCTGGCGGCATGGTTGGGCACATAGCCCAATTCCTGGCAGACGCGGGCAATGCGCAGGCGCAGCGCTTCGGCCACCTTGTCCGGCGTGCGCAACGCACGCGATACGGTGATGGCGCTGACGCCAGCGCGCCGCGCCACCTCTTGCATGGTGATGCGGCCTGCGTGCGAACTTCGAGGTTTACGGATGGACATCGGCCTTCAGGATCGGGTGGGCAGCGCGTAGTCTGACGCAAAAACTGGGGCTTGCCAAAAGCAAAATGTTAGCGCTAACATCCGCCAAAGCATAAACGAAAAAGGCCCCGGAAAACCGGGGTAGGAGACAAACATGCAAGCCTTGCCTTCCGGGCGGCCCGGCGGTTCGCCGTTGTCGCGCGCCGCCGATTGGTGTTTTGCGTTGCAGACCTGGCTGATGGTCGCCTGTCTGGTCGTCATGGTCGTGCTGCTGTTTGGCAACGTGGCGCTGCGCTACCTCTTCAATTCCGGCATCAACGCGTCCGACGAGGTGTCTCGCCTGGCGTTTGTCTGGCTGATTTTCCTGGGCGCCGTCATTGCCTTGCGCGAGCACCAGCACATCGGCGTGACGATGCTGGTCGAGCGCTTCGGCCCGCGTGCGCGCCGCATCTCGCATCTGTTCTGTCAGTTGCTGGTGCTGTGGGTGCTGTGGCTGATGGCGCAAGGCAGCTGGGTGCAGACCGTCATCGGCATGGACACCGTGCTGCCCGTCACGGGCATGCGGCTGGCGGTGTTCAACACGGCGGCGTTGTACGCGTCGGTGGCCATGGCCATCCTGACCCTGATCGACATCGTGCGCGTGCTGGCCGGCGGCCCCTTGCCCGCCGAATCCAGCCCCGAAGACCCGCTCGTCTGATCCGGGCTCTGCCCACCCTCACGCGCCCGCCCCCTTCCCCGCCCGGAATCCTGCAATGATCCTGACCGTCTTCCTGCTAGTGCTGCTGGGGCTGATCGCCCTGGGCATGCCGATCGCCTTTGCGCTGCTGCTCAGTGCCCTGGCCATGATGTTCCAGCTGGACTTCTACGACACCCAAATCCTCGCGCAGAACATGCTGACGGGCGCCAACAGCTTCACGCTGATGGCCGTGCCGCTGTTCATGCTGGCCGGCGAGCTGATGAACGCTGGCGGCATCTCGCGCCGCATCGTGCGCCTGGCCAGCATGTTCGTCGGTCACGTTCAAGGCGGGCTGGGCTACGTCGCGATTTTTGCCAGCGTGCTGCTGGCCGCGCTGTCCGGCTCCGCGGTGGCCGATGCCGCTGCGCTGGGCTCCTTGCTGATCCCCATGCTGCGCGAAAAAGGCTATGACGCGGGACAGGCGTCCGGCCTGATCGCAGCGGGCGGCATCGTGGCGCCCATCATTCCGCCGTCGATCTCATTCATCATCTTCGGCGTGGCCACCAACGTCTCCATCACCAAGCTGTTCTTCGCGGGTATCGCGCCCGGCCTGATGATGGGCCTGACCCTGGTGGCGGTATGGACGTGGGTGGCGCGCAAGCACGGCAGCATCAAGCCGTCGCCGCGCGAGCCGTGGCGCAATCGCATCAAGGCGCTGCGCGAATCGATATGGGCACTGATGCTGCCGGTCATCATCATCGGCGGGCTGCGCGGCGGGGTGTTCACGCCGACCGAAGCGGCCGTGGTGGCGGCGGTCTACGCCCTGGGTGTCAGCCTGTTCGTCTATCGCGAGATCGGCCTGCGCGACCTCCTGCCCCTGTTCGTGAACGCCGCGCGCACGACCGCCGTGGTGATGTTCCTGGTTGCCGCCGCGATGGTGTCGTCCTACATGATCACGCTGGCGGACATGCCGCAGGACCTGATCGCGCTGCTGGAACCGGTCATGGACCAGCCCAAGCTGCTGATGTTCGCCTTGCTGGTGCTGCTGACCCTGGTGGGCACCGTCATGGACCTGACCCCCACCATCCTGATCCTGGCGCCGGTGCTGATGCCCGTGGTGACCAAGGCCGGCATCGACCCCGTGTACTTCGGCGTCATGTTCGTGATGGTCGGCTGCGTGGGCTTGCTGACCCCGCCCGTAGGCACCGTGCTGAACGTGGTCTGCGGCGTCGCCCGCATCAATATGGAAACCATCTGCAGGGGCGTGTGGCGCTACGTTGTCGCCTACACGGTCCTGCTGATTCTGCTGGTGATCTTCCCCGAACTGATCACCGTACCCGCACGCTGGATGCACTAGCGGCAAAAAACCCCAAGGAGGAGCACCATGACCATTCGATTCAAAACCCGTTTACTCGTGTTGGCGACCGCGCTGTCCTGCGCCGTTGCCGGCGTGGCCGCCGCGGCCGACGTCAAGCCGCGCCTGATCCGTTTCGGCTACGGCCTGAACGAAGAAAGCGTCCAAGGCCGCGCCGCGCGCTACCTGGCGCAAGAGCTGGAGAAAGTCAGCGGCGGCAAATTGAAGATGAAGACCTTCGGCTCCGCCAACCTGGGTTCGGACGAGCAGATGCAAGGCGCGCTGGCTGGCGGCGCCCAGGAAATGATGGTGGGATCGACCGCGCCGCTGGCGGGCATGGTCAAGGAATTCGGCGTGTTCGACCTGCCCTTCCTGTTCAACAGCGAAAAGGAAGCGGACGCGGTGCTGGACGGCCAGTTGGGCCAGGATATGCTGAAGAAGCTGGAAGCCAAGGGCCTGGTCGGTCTGGTCTATTGGGAAAACGGTTTTCGCAACATGACCAATTCCAAGCGCCCGATCGCGCGTGCGGAAGACCTGCAAGGCATCAAGCTGCGCGTCATGCAGAACCAGATCGCGCTGGGCGTGTTCAACACGCTGGGCGCCAACGCCGTGCCGATGCCGTTCTCTGAACTGTTCACCGCGCTGGAAACGCGCACGGTCGATGGCCAGGAAAACCCCATCACCACCATTCAAAGCAGCAAGTTCTACGAAGTGCAGCCCTTCCTGACGATCACGCGCCACGTTTACACCCCGTGGGTCGTGATGGCGTCCAAGAAGTGGTGGGACACGCTGTCGCCGGACGAGCAGAAGCTGGTGCGGCAGGCAGCCGAGGCCTCGCGCGATTTCGAGCGCAAGGATAGCCGCGCCGATTCCACCAAGGCCATGACCACGCTTGAACAGGCTGGCATGAAGATCAACACCGTCAGCCCCGAAGAAGTGGCCCGCATGCGCCAGAAGGTGCAACCGGTGGTCGACAAATACACGCAGGAATTGGGCCCCGACCTCATCAAGCAGTTGAACGATGAGATTCAGAAGGCGCGCAACTGACGCCTTCGTCACTGACGCCCACGCGAAGCAAAGCGAGTTCACCATGTCTCAGATACCCCGCAAATTGCGCAGCCAGAAATGGTTCGACGACCCCTCGCACGCCGATATGACGGCGATCTACGTCGAGCGCTACCTTAACTACGGCCTGACGCGTCAGGAGCTGCAATCCGGGCGGCCGATCATCGGCATCGCCCAGACCGGCAGCGACCTGGCGCCCTGCAACCGGCATCACCTGGCGCTGGCCGAGCGCATCAAGGCGGGTATCCGCGACGCGGGTGGCATTCCGATGGAGTTCCCGGTGCATCCGCTGGCCGAGCAAGGCCGGCGGCCCACCGCCGCACTGGACCGGAACCTGGCCTACCTGGGCCTGGTCGAGATCCTGCACGGCTATCCGCTGGACGGCGTGGTGCTGACCACCGGTTGCGACAAGACCACGCCCGCCTGCCTGATGGCCGCCGCCACCGTCGACCTGCCCGCCATCGTGCTGTCGGGCGGGCCGATGCTGGACGGCTGGCACGACGGCCAGCGGGTGGGCTCCGGTACGGTCATCTGGCATGCGCGCAACCTCATGGCGGCGGGCAAGCTGGACTACGAAGGCTTCATGACCTTGGCCACCGCGTCCTCGCCATCGGTGGGCCACTGCAACACCATGGGCACCGCGCTGTCCATGAATTCGCTGGCCGAAGCGCTGGGCATGTCGCTGCCCACCTGCGCCAGCATTCCCGCGCCTTACCGCGAACGCGCACAGATGGCCTACGCCACCGGCATGCGTATCTGCGATATGGTGCGCGAAGATCTGCGCCCATCGAAAATCCTGACGCGCGAGGCGTTCGAGAACGCCATCGTCGTGGCCTCGGCGCTGGGCGCGTCCAGCAACTGTCCGCCCCACCTGATCGCCATGGCGCGCCATGCCGGCATCGACCTGAGCCTGGACGACTGGCAACGCCTGGGCGAAGACGTGCCGCTGCTGGTCAATTGCGTACCGGCCGGCGAGCACCTGGGCGAAGGCTTTCACCGCGCGGGCGGCGTGCCCGCCGTGATGCACGAATTGCTGGTGGCCGGCCGACTGCACGCGGATTGCCCGACCGTGTCGGGCCGCAGCATCGGCGACATCGCCGCCGCATCCAAGACCCGCGACACCGACGTCATCCGACCCTGCGACGCGCCGCTCAAGCACCGGGCCGGCTTCATCGTGCTGTCCGGCAACTTCTTTGACAGCGCCATCATCAAGATGTCGGTGGTGGGCGAAGCGTTCCGCCGCACCTATCTGTCCGAGCCCGGTTCAGAAAACGCGTTCGAAGCACGCGCCATCGTCTTCGAAGGCCCCGAGGACTATCACGCCCGCATCGAAGACCCGTCGCTGAACATCGACGAACACTGCATCCTGGTGATACGCGGCGCCGGCACCGTCGGTTATCCGGGCAGCGCGGAAGTGGTGAACATGGCCCCGCCCTCGCACCTGATCAAGCGCGGCGTAGACTCGTTGCCTTGTCTGGGAGACGGGCGGCAAAGCGGCACCTCGGCCAGCCCCTCCATCCTGAACATGTCGCCCGAAGCCGCCGTGGGCGGCGGACTGGCGCTGCTGCGTACCGGCGACAAGATCCGCGTCGATTTGAATCAGCGCAGCGTGACGGCTTTGGTCGACGATGCGGAAATGGAACGGCGCAAGCAGGAACCGCCCTACCAGGCGCCCGCTTCGCAGACGCCGTGGCAGGAGATCTACCGGCAGATGGTCGGTCAACTGTCGACCGGTGGCTGCCTGGAACCGGCGACGCTTTACCTGAAAGTGATCGAAACGCGAGGCGACCCGCGCCACTCGCATTGATCGCCCTGCAACGATGCGCGGCGACGCGCTATCGTTGCAAGGGTTCGCCGCCGGCGTCCGACGATCTGGGCGCCGGCCGGCTCAAGACATAGGCCGCGCTGGCCACGAAGAACAGGCCGACTCCCACGGCCAGCGGCCACGACGGATGCGCGCTCCACCAGAACAGCCCGTACCCCACCGCCATGCCCAGGCACGCGTAGGTTTTCCCCTTGCGCGACACTGCCTTCTGGTCACGCCAGATGCGCAGGGGCGGTCCGTAAGTCGGACTGTCCAACAACCACTTTTCCAGGCGCGGAGACGAGCGCGAGAAGCAGCCCACCGCCAAGATCAGGAAAATCGTCGTCGGCATGACCGGCAAAAATGCGCCGATGACGCCCAATGCCAACATCACGCAGCCCAACGCCAACCATAGAGCTTTCATCATGATGGTCAGCAGAATATCGCAAATGCCGGCAGAGCAGCCGCGATCGATGGGACGATAAAAGGGTTAACTGCGAGGCTCCGGCATTTGGCTGCGCAGCATTTCCATGAATTTCGGGCTGGGCGATCCGCCCGCCTCGCGCGCCTTGACCACCATCGCCCAGGCTTGATCGTATTGGCCGCGCCAGTAGTAGGCGGTTGCCCAGGAGGAATACAGATAGCCTTTGTCGGGTTCGACCGCCTCGCCCTTGCGGTACCACTCATCGGAACGCGCGGTGGCCGCCACGCGCGCCTCGGGCGGCAGCGTCTTGTCTTCCGCCGCGCAGCGCGCGGCAATGCGGCCCGCGTCGGCGTAGATGCCCTGGAAGGTCGGAGGATCATGGCTGATCGCCAGATCCATCATGCTCATCGCCTGGCAAAACTTGCCCTGGTCATGCAACACCGCCGCAAAGCCGGTATAGGCCTCGGGATTGTCCGGGTTCAGTAGCCAGGCTTGGTTGAACCGACGCATCGCCATGCCCAATTGGTCGGCTTGATAAAACCGATAACCCTGCGCCACCCAGGCCTGCGAGGCCTTGCTGGCAGACCCGAACGCCCCGATCGCGTCGGCCCTCAGTTTCTGGTCACCGGCCTGCAATTGCGCGGCGGCCGATCGATCCATGCCGCCATACATGGGCAATTCGTCAATGCGCGGCTGCGCCTGCGCTGCGGGCGGCGGCCGGTTGACGCAGGCGGCAAGCCAAATGCAGGGAAGCAGCAGTATTGCCTTGGTGTAGGTGTGCATGGTTCAAAGGCTGAAAGATATGCGGGACCTTATCAGATAAGGCCGCGCTTGCGCGGAGACTCACTGCACACGTCAGGGGCTGGCATGTCACTTGCTGAAGAAGTGCGATTTCCAATCCTTGGGGGACCGCGATGCAATCTGACGACATTATTGATATGGAACCCGTGCCGCAGCAGGATCGTTCGCGGGTGCAGGACTTGAAAGACATGGACGCGCGCCGTCCCGATTTTCCCGGTGAACATCTGATCGTGTTCGGCGTGGGCGCACTGCTGATGGTGGCGGGCATGAAAGGCCGCACGATGTTCAAGCGCACCGTCCTGACGGCGATAGGCACCGCGCTGATGGGCCGCGCCGCAAGTGGCACGGGCGGCATCGCAAAACTTGCGCGCGTCGTGAAGAAATTGGGCTGATCAGGCCCGCCAGGAACAAGGGACCCGATCACAACATGGACGCGCTATGGGATTTTCTTCAATGGCCAGCGATGCTGACGTCGCTGGCTGCCGCATGGCTGGTGGCGTCGCAAGGCAAAACGAAACGCAAATGGGGTTTCTGGGTATTTTTATTAAGCAACGCATTATGGATCGCGTGGGGAATCCATGACGGCGCGTTCGCGTTGATTGCACTGCAACTGGGTTTGGCGGTGTTGAATATTCGCGGGGTGGTGAAAAACCAGCGCGAGGCGGGGCGGGTTGATGCGATACCTTGAGGTGAATCGATACCGTAGCCATCAAACGAAAAGGCCGCCAAGTCAGTGACTTAGCGGCCTTCATCGGGTCGAACTTGCTACGAAATCCGGCGAATTCACCCAAGCCGACTCACCCCGTCAAAGCCGGCAGAAAGAACCAATCCATGGCCCAAAGGCCTGAAGCCACAACCGTGGCGGCCGCTAAAAATAAACGTCGGGCATTGCGCAATCCGACGGAAGCCAACGAAACAGCCCTTTTGCGCTTCCGGAGCGCGCTCTCCCATCTCTTCAACGCGCATAGATATCCGGCATAGACGATGGGATACGCGGTCAACATCCATAAGAAAGCGCGATGGTGCAACTGCTGCTCATCGAGCGCTGTAAGCGCAAGCGAGCATGCGGAGGTGACCAGACACAAGGCGCTTTCGATGTAATCCTGAATCGACGCGACGGCCAACTCTGCCTTCGGTGTACCGCGTTGATGCCTGAGCACGCCACGGCCAGCGGTCAGTCCCGCCATGGCGGCGAGCCAAAACGACGCATACGATAAAAAATAGGCTCGCCCTGTCGCGGAAGTGACGAAGTGCGCGGCATTAGTCTGGTTGAGAACGGTAATGACCAGCACGGGCGGTATCAGCAAGATAAGCGCCAGACCTAAGATGGCCCAATCAATGGGGGTCATTTTCTCGCTATTTTTCAACAAGCCCAGCTCCCGATGGTGGTTTACTGTTGATTAACGGCAGCAGACAGACGAGCTGAAATCCCGGGGCGATTTACCTTCGCTCATCTTGCGGTATCGCGAGCAGGGGAATCTCCCAACAACAAAGGAGCAGCGCGTTTTGACCACACTCTTTGTCAGGTCTGCGTTGTGGGCCCAGTCAACGCGAAACGCTGATGCCGCCTTATACCGGGGAAATGGCAGGGCTGCCATAATTGGCAGCGGAGATGCAAAAAAGCCGCGAAGTCATAGACTTACGCGGTTTTCTTCGCATTGCTAAACAGTGCTTGGCACTGCTTTGTTCACACCAACTCATTGGTTCGAAATTGCGGAGCGGTCCGGTTGGACTTCCGCTACGTTTGGAATGGCTGGCGTCGTGAACCTTGCGATTTCACTGCTTTGATGCAGACATGACCCCTATCGCACGAATGTAGCCCTGCAGGCCGTTCACTTGGTCAGCCCATCGAGCAGCATCTTTTCCCAGTTGGGCATATCGTCCGTCACACGACCCAATAATTCCGATCCAGTCGGGGCTGGCTGCGTCAAGTCTGCCGCCGTCTGCGGCATTCTCGGTGCGCCGCTGGGCAAGCTGGCGGAGCAGCCCGTCAATCCGGCCACGCTGAGCAGCAACAGTCGTTTCAGCAGCTTCTCGCGCCAGTACGGCGCCGCGGTGTTTGGCATCAGCACGATCCCGTTCCTCCTGCCATGCGCGCTCGATGGCGGCCTGGCGCTTTTCAATTTCGATTTGCTTGGCGTCTGCGCCGGCCTGGTACTGGCTGGCGCCGTACCAGCGCACGCCCAGCACGACAGCCACCACCAGGGCAGCGCCGATCAGGTAGGGCAGCGCTGCGCGGCGCGCAGTAGCGGGCTCACGCTCGTCCCATCCAGTCGCGTGGGATTTGGAAGTGCGGTCCGTCCTTGAACGACTTCCAGTCGCCGCCCCACTCCACAGGCCCGCCAAGCTCTACGGCGCATGCCTTGACTACACCCGCAAGATCGGCGAAGGCCTGCCAGTCGTTCCATGGAATCGCGCCGCGCACCAGCGGCGCCAGGTCGACTGCGTGGCCAAGGCCATCGGCCTGCGGACGGTGGTAGCTGTTCATCGTCTGGCTGGCGCCCTTGGTCACATACTCGCGCTGCTGCGCCAGAGTCCGGACGCCCTCAACCACAATGAAATCGACGGTGGTGCGCTGAATTGCCAATTTGACGATTTCGACAAGATCGGGGTGCACGCCGATAAGGCGTGTCAGGCTCCGCTGCGAAAGTTGGAATTGGCTCATTTCGCATCACCTCGCAGCTTGAACGCGATGAGCCGGCGCAACCACGCGCCATGAAAGCGCCTCCTTGTTCGTCAGCGCGCGGCCCACTGCGACCAACGCATCGACGCCGGCCAACCACGCAAGCGTTCTTTCCCAATCATTCATAACGTCCCCTGAAGACGAAAAAAATCCCGCCGAAGCGGGATGTCGCAAAGCAAAAAAGTATCTAGTCCGTGGATCATTCGCTACGTATCCAGTAACCTAGTGATCATCCGCTGGAGCCTCTTCGAGTCAAAAATGACGAAAAATTCCGCAATCCCTGTACCAGCGCATCCCGCAACGCCCGAGTGGTTTAAACGCCGGAAACTGGATCAAATTGCGAAGTTGATGAAGTGGAGAAATCGATTTCGAAGAGAGGGTTCTCTCTACAACTGTTTGACCCCGGATCTGGCGAAAATGGCTGGTGTCGAAGACACAGAAAATGTGTCTAGAAACTCGTATGACCCGAAATTTGAAGAGATTATCCTCGACAACCCAGACAAGATGATCCTTGATGTCGGAGCAGGCTATCGACCCGTCGACCACGCAAATGTGGTCAATTTGGAGATCGTTCGATATCCCACAACGGACGTATTGGGAGTGGCCGAGGCGCTGCCCTTTAAATCGGGCGTCTTCGATTACGTGCACAGCAATGCCGTTCTTGAACACGTTCGAAACCCCTTCAAATGTGCGGAGGAAATAGTCCGCGTTTTGAAGCCTGGTGGCGTCTTTTGGATCGCTGTTCCCTTCTTGCAGCCATACCACGGGTACCCCCACCACTACTACAATATGACCCACTCGGGAATTAAGAATCTCTTTTCTGGGAAATGTGAAATCATTGAGCAGAGCGTACCCACCTATTACCATCCTATCCACGCACTGGAATGGTTCACTCGCCAATACACATGGCGCCTTTCCGAAGAAGACAAGGCCGCATTTCTCAACACGAAAATCTCCGACATTGGCGCAATTGCAACGAACCCTGAGGATTTCGGATTCGTTCGCAACTTGCCGCCAGAATCTCAATTCGAGCTTTGCTCAGGGTCCCTCTGCATTGGAAGGAAGCTCTGAACCAGATTCGCCCACGGTTGCTCCATCTTTTCGTAGCAACTCCTCCTTGCGCGTTGCGCCCAACAAGCCTTTAGCGATGTAGAGATCCAGGCCGGCTCCTACAGCTGGGTCAAGCACAGAAATGAATTCGGCGCGATTGAAGTCGTCGTAGACCAACCCAACTTCCATGTCAGTAAACTGCGCCGCCCGAATTGCCATGAGTTCATCCGGCGTAAAGCGCTTCGCAAACTCTCTCGGGGTGATCTCGGTGACGGGCGGCCTTACTGCGGGATCGCGATCCGCATAGATTTCCTCCACCCCCGCGCGGACCGCCTCCGGCGTCCCATCAAAAAATAATAGTTCGCCTTCCGGCGTCCAGCTAAAGTGATTGCCGACCAAACCGCCATAGGCGACTAATTCGGCATAAAACATTGGCCCAATTGCCTTCAACCCCCTCATTAACCCCTCGTCAGAATTTTTGCGTAGCAACCAATTCCCAATGTTCCCTGGGTTCCGTTCAAGGACCCATAAAGCTGGATCATGTGAAGGCCCTCGTCGAGAAGGCCCGTCCCAGAAGACGAAAACCCGTTTGACGCCGCGGGCGTCGACGAAGTAAGCCGTCGGCGTTCTGCTGAAGGTAGAAGAACCGCGCCGCACGTTGGATATCGGTCAGCGTCTCCCCGCGCTGTACCACCAGGAAGTACTGGCCTGGTCCGCCATCGGCGACGCTCTGTCGCGCGACTGTATCCCGGGCGAGATCTTGGCCGAGGCGCTGCAGCCGGTGAACGACAAGCTGGCCGACCTCACCGACCTCGGCGGCTGGCGCGTGCCCGAAATCGGTGCCGACATGGTCATCACGTTCGGTGGCCGCGCCTACCGCCTTTTGTCGGAATCTGAGCGCTGGCGTGTAGACGCTCTCGTCAGCGCCGCCCTAGCCGAAATCTCCGGGCTGCGCTGCCTCATCTTGGATAGGTTCGACTGCCTGGACCTGCCCGGCCGCAGCGACGCTCTCGGCCTGGTGGACTCCTTGGTGGCTGATGGTCGCAGGGACACTGTCCTGGTGCTCGGCACGCTCAAGGCCGCGCCGGCAGCGCCCTCCGATGCATTCACGGTTCATTGGATCGAACAGGGCCACGTCGGCCAGGCCAAGCTCAAGGAGGCAGCATGGCCCCGCCGCGCCATCAATCCCTCGAAATGCAGATCGCGCGCCGACAGACGGCCGAGCATCTGCGCAAGCTCAGCGCGCCTGTGAAAGCGTCCACCACGGTGTGCAAATGGCCGCGATGATTGCCGAACGCACCGGATGGCCGGCGCCCGCCTCGGCACCCGCCGACCTCCTCGCTTTCCTTGAGCGGTTCCTGGACAAGTGCCGCGCCGGCGTCACCCCGCCACCCTATCGGTCCGTCGTTTGGCGCCCGATGCAGTACGACCTCGCCATGCGAGAAGCCCTTACCCGCGCCGCCGCTGCGCAGCCGCACCTGACCACAGCCACAAGAAACGTTGTCACCAGGAGGGAACTGGCGGCATGAGCTTTTACACAACTATCGCGCGCCTGCGCAAGGCGACGCATTCGCATGTGCCCGGCGAAGCTTCAGAAAGCTGCCGCGTGTCGCGTGAGGATCTCCGCATTGCCCTTCACGTCATCGACCGGTTGGACACCGATGCACGCCAGGCCGGCCTGTTGAGCCATGCCGCGATGGATCGGGCGCCAGCGACGCCGGGTGCCGGCTCAAATTCTCGACCCACCCTGGCCACGCCGACGCGGCGTTCGCCACGGGTGCGCAATCTGATCGAAATCGTCGTGCCGTTTACCGCGTCCTTGGGGACTGCGGGTGTGGAGCGAGTTCCACATCGAAGACGCGCTATGGCGAATTCCGGCGAGCCGGATGAAGGGTACGTTGATCACCAAAGAGACAGGCGCTGACCACGTCATCCCGCTATCGCGCCAGGTGCTGGCGCTGTTGGAAGAATTGCGGCCGTACACAGGGCGCTATCGGCTGCTGTTCCCCGGACTGCGCGACCCCGCCAACACACCAATGAGCAGCGAGACCATAAACAAGGCTCTCAAGATCCTGGAGTTTCAGGGGAACAGACGGGCCATGGCTTCCGCGGCCTGGCGTCGACCAGTATGAATGAGCGTAGCGGCGCACGCGCAGAAGTAATTGAACGCCAGCTCGAGTACAAGGAGCGCAATATGGTTCGCCGCGCCTATAACCACGCCGAGTATCTGGATGGGCGCCGGCAGCTAATGCAGTGGTGGTCGGATTATCTTGATAGCTGCGCGTCCGACGCGGGTAAATGAGGAATTGGGGGCCTACCCTTATCCGATTCGGCCATACCCTTATTCCTACCCTTAAATCTGCTGGCACCCCTTGGCGGCAGTTGGTAGCGGTGAGCGACGCAGAATGCAAAAAAGCCGCGAAGTCATAGACTTACGCGGCTTTCTAGGCATTGCTAAACAGTGCTTGGCACTGCTTTGCAGGAATCTGGTAGGCGGTATTGGGTTCGAACCAACGACCTCCACGATGTCAACGTGGCGCTCTAACCAACTGAGCTAACCGCCTGCAAAGAAGAAGAATTATATAGTGCTTTTTTGAACTGTGCAAATCGTCTTTAAAGATTTTTTGCTGTGTTCGTTGCGTTTGTCTTGGTTTACTCGAGCCAGCTTATTCGCATATTTAGCCCCGGCTTTTGCCGGTTTGCTGCATGCTAATTTCGCTGGCTGAATCAACGGACTTATACAAGTCACCGACTGCACAACCGCACTACTTTTTGCCCTTCAGTTTCGCGTCTGCGGCGTGTGCCGCATCAACGAAGAACGAGATTCTATCAGAACTTTTTATTCCTTGCTCAAGCTCGACGCCACTGCTCACATCCACGCCCCAAGGCCGGACCTGCTCGATCGCCTGGGCGACATTCTCGCCGTTCAAACCACCCGACAAGATCAGGGGTCGGGACACTGGATCTGCGCGCACGTCGTTCAGCAACGCATAGTCAAAGCCGTGCCCGCTGCCGCCATAGCCGGCGCTGTAGCTGTCGAACAACCAGCCCGCCGCTTCACCGAAAGCGCGGCAGTACGAGGCCAGATTTTCGGCGGTGTCCAGACCGGGCGCGCCGGCGCGGAAGGCTCGCAAGAAACGGTGGCCGTAGCGGGCGCAGTCCTGCGGCGTTTCGTCTCCGTGAAATTGCAGCAATTCGGGACGGACCTCGTCGATGACTGCTTGCACCTCGGCGGGCGTCGGATTGACGAACAGCGTGACAACATCGACGAACGCGGGCACGGCACGGCGCAACTGCGCGGCGCGTGCTGGCGTAAGACAACGCTTGCTCTTCGGATAGAACACAAAGCCGATGGCGTCGACGCCTGCCGAGACGGCGGCTTCGATGTCTTGTTCGCGGGTCAAGCCGCAGATTTTGATGCGTGTGCGCATGACGTTCTGTACCTGTCGCCCAATGAAAAAGGCGGTTGATCAGTATATCTCGCGCGATGGACGGCGATCAGCCGCCAGGTTGGCCCAACGTGGCGATCATGGCGTCGTAACTGCCTTCAGCCACGCGAAACCAAGGCACTTCCTTGTCCCGAAACGCCACCATGCTGTCGTACAGCTTCTTGAACATTGGATCCTTGGCGCTCAGATCCTTGTAGGCGGCGAGCGAGGCGTCGTAACAGGCTTGCAGCACGGGTTTGGGAAACGCCTTGAGCTGCGCGCCGCGCGACACGAGACGGCGCAGCGCGTCGGGATTACCTGCGTCGTACTTGGCGATCATGTTGGCGCTTGCCATGCGGCACGCCAATGCCAGCGCAGACTGATACGGTTTCGGAAGTTCGTCGTAGGCGTCCTGGTTCACGTATAGCGAAAGCTGCAAGGTGCCGGCCCACCAACCCGGAAAGTAGTAATTGCGCGCCACCTTGTACAGCGCGAGGCTTTCGTCGTCGTACGGACCTACCCAGGCCACCGCGTCGACCGCGCCTTGTTCCAGGGCCGCGTAGCTTTCAGCCACAGGCACATCGACGGGCGTGGCGCCCAGCCGTGACAGCACATGTCGCGCGAAGCCGCTGGCTTTGACCTTCAGGCCGCGCAGGTCGTCAACCGTCTTGACCTCGCCGCGAAACCATCCGCCCATCTGCGCGCCGGTGTAGCCGCAAGGGAAGTTCATGATGTTGTACTTGTCGAACAGCACGCGCGTCAGCGCCAGGCCTTCGCCCTGGCTCATCCAGGCGTTCATCTGCCGAGTGTTCAGGCCGAACGGCACGCCCGCATCAAAACTGAGCGCGGGGTCGATATCGAAATAGCGCGTTGATGCGGTATGCCCGCAATCCACCACGCGATGCTGTACGGCTTCAAGAACCTGGCCCGGCTGGACGAGATCACCCGCCGGAAAAATCTCGATGGCAAAGTGCCCGTCGGTCACCTCGGACACGTAGCGCGCGACGTCCTCGGCCCCCGCGAACAAGGTGGGCGATTCGCTGGGAAAGCTGGACGCCAGCCGCCATGTGACGGTCGGGGCCTCTTGAGCGATGGCGGGCGCCGCCAGCGCGGCACCACCCGCCGCGCCCAAGGCGGCTTGTTTTAGAAATGCGCGGCGTTGCATGGCGATACCCCCTTTAAGCGCGCGTAAGGCGCGATCCGCGGTGGCGGCTTTTAGTAGTGCCTATTTTCAGTAGTACCTAATAGGACTGCGTAAACGGCGACAACAACGATGACCCGCCATCCAGTTCTTGCAGGCCAAATTCGGCCGGGTAGTCAATGGAGGACAGGTATAGCCCATCAGGCGCAAACGTCGGTGCGCCCCGCGTGCGGTCGCGCAAGGACAGCAACTGCGCCATCCAGTCCACCGATTCCCTGCCCTGCCCCACTTGCAGCAATGCACCCATGATGTTGCGCACCATGTGGTGCAGAAACGCATTGGCCTTCAAGGTGAATACCAGAAACGGCCCGCGCTCGGCGATGTCGAGCCGGTGCATGTGGCGCACCGGATGCTTGGCCTGGCATTGCGAAGAACGGAAGCTTGAAAAATCGTGTTCGCCAACCAGGGCTTGCGCGGCGGCACGCATGGCGTCTACGTCCAGCGTCTGGAAGCACCAGCCCGCCCGACCCGCCCACAGCGCCGGCCGCACGCGGCCACGCCACAGCAGATACACATAGGTGCGGGCGCGCGCGGAAAAGCGTGCATGAAATTCGTCCGACACTTCCTGCGCCCACTGCACTGACACACTGGGCGGAAGAAAGGCGTTCACGCCGCGCACCCATGACTCCATGCGCCGGTCCAACGACGTGTCCAAGTGCACCACCTGCATCGCGCCGTGCACGCCGGTATCGGTGCGGCCCGCGCATATCGTGGGAACCGGGTCTTGCACACCGCAGAATCTTGCCAAGGCCGACTCCAGCGTGTCCTGTACCGTCTGCCGGTGCGGCTGCGTCTGCCAACCCTGCCAAGCGGAGCCGTCATACGCCAGCCCCAATGCAACTCTAGACATCATTCAAACCCGTGGACCGCTGACTCGGCGCGGTTCGTCCGTGGGCGGTTCGTCCAGGTCGAGATTGATCGTATCGAGCTTGCGGTTCAGCGCTGCCGTGTCCAGCGCCGGCTCGTTAAATGCGTAGGTATCTTCGTCATCATCGTCGCGCCGGGCGCCGGCACGACGCAGCAGCCACGCAATGGCGAAGGCGATCAGCGCCAGCAAGGCGGTGACGATGACAAGCAGGTTGTCGGCCAACCAGCTGGGCATACCGCTCGTGACGTCCTTGGCGTTGTCGGCGGTTTTGCCGACAGGAGGCGTCGCGGTGGAGGTGGCGCCGGCCGGGCTGCTTGCGCCTGGGGCGCCAGTCGCGCCCGGGATGCCCGGAGTGCCCGATGCGCCAGGAGTGCCTGCTGCGCCCGGAGTGCCTGCTGCGCCCGAAGTGCCTGATGCGCCCGGAGTACCTGCTGCGCCCGGAGTCCCTGCTGTGCCCGGAGTGCCTGCTGCGCCCGGAGTGCCTGATGCGGCCGGAGTGCCTGCTGCGCCCGGAGTGCCTGCTGCGCCCGGAGTGCCTGCTGCGCCCGGAGTGCCTGCTGCGCCCGGAGTGCCTGCTGCGCCCGGAGTCCCTGCTGCGCCCGGAGTCCCTGCTGCGCCCGGAGTGCCTGCTGCGCCCGGAGTGCCTGCTGCGCCCGAAGTGCCTGCTGCGCCCGAAGTGCCTGCTGCACCCGAATTGCCGGCCGCATCCGGTGTGCCTGCCGCACCCGAAGTGCCTGCCGCACCCGGTGTGCCTGCCGCACCCGAAGTGCCTGCTGCACCCGGTGTGCCTGCCGCACCCGGAGTGCCCGCTGCGCCTGGAGCACCTGCGGTGCCAGGAGAACCCGCGGCTCCCGATGCCGCCGCTGCGCCAGCAACGGCCGAAGCTCCCGAAGCACCCGTGCCACCCGACCCCGCCGCGCCTTGCTGCGCGACGGCCTTGTTCAATTCGTCGACGTTGCTTTGCAGTTGGTTGACGCGCCCTTCGGCATCCTTGAGCGCGCGCTCGCTGGAAGTCTTCGCGTCGGCTTGGGCATCCGCCTGCTCGGCGGCGCTACCCGTGGCCTGCCCTGTCGACAAGCGCACACGGTCCTGTGTGGGTGCGGGTGTGGCGACGCCGGTGTCGCCGGTTTGGCCCACCGTGCCCGATGCAGCGTCCTGTCCCTTCACCACGGAGGGGTTTGCCCCGGCGGCCGCGCCGACGCGGGCGCGGTATTTCGCAAACGCCTCGGCGTGCTCGTTGAAAATGCGGCGTGCTTCGGCCGGATCGATTGCCCGAACCGTCGCCGCATCGGGAATCTTCAACTTCTGCCCGGCGCGAACCAGGTTCATGTTGTTCTGAATAAAGGCGTCGGGATTGGCGCGCCACAGCGCCACCAGCATCTGATAGACCGAGGCATTGGGCACCGCATTGCGCTGCGCAATACCAAACAGGTTGTCGCCCTGCTTCACATTGACGGTTGCGGTGCCAGATCCCGCGCGCCCCGCGCCGCCAACGGATGCCGGCGTCACATCAGCGCCCGTGCCTCGCAGGGGAACAAGAATGCTGACCTGCACCTGCCGCTGGCCAGAGCTTGAACTGATATCCAGCAGCAGATCCACCGCACCGCTCGTGGGAGGCTGCGTACCGCGCACGCGTAGATTCTTGCGCGTACTGTCAATGCCGTCTTCGACACGAACCACCATGCTGGCCAACGGCACCGGCGGTTTCAGTCCCGCGCGCTGCCAGGCGGCTTCGTCCGCGACCGTCACTTTCAGGGACGACACTTCGTCGGCCGTCAATTCCTGCAAGCCCACCACCGCCTGCAACGGCGCGCCCGGCCCGGACACCACGCGGGAATGCCCGACCCGCATGGCCAACGCCGAACTGCACATGCTCGACCCAATCGCCAAAGCGATCGCCCATTGAAGGGATTTCAAACGGCGGGCATGCTTCACAGGGCGCGAACGCTGGGTCATAAGCTGGAATTCCGTTCTTGTAGTCGCATTACGGGTTAGCGCTGATCGCGCGCGAGATGAGCGGGAACAGGCCTCAATTCACGGGAAAAGTGTAATGGATGATGCCCGTTTCACAAACCTGAAAGGCGCTTCGGCGTTGGCTCTCGGGCACATCCGCCACACCCTCTTTACGATTGCCGAAACGTCAAGGGCACCCGAAGGTGCCCCTGATTGTCTTCAAGGCCGATCAGACGTTTCTTATCGGCCCATCAACCCCTGCTTCAGGCTTCGGCCAGCGCAATGCGCAGCATGCGGCGCAGCGGTTCGGCGGCGCCCCACAGCAGTTGGTCGCCCACGGTGAACGCGCCCAGGTACTGCGAGCCCATCGACAGCTTGCGCAGACGGCCAACCGGAATGTCCAGCGTGCCGGTCACGGCAACCGGGGTCAGCGCGGAAACGGTCGCTTCCTTGGTATTGGGAACAACCTTGGCCCACTGCGTGCCCTGCGCGATCAGCGCTTCGATTTCATCGAGCGGCACATCACGCTTGAGCTTGATGGTCAGGGCCTGGCTATGGCAGCGCATCGCGCCGATACGCACGCACAGACCGTCGATCGGCGTGGGGGCCGTGCCAAATGCGGCGCCGCGACCCAGGATCTTGTTGGTTTCGACTTCGGCTTTCCACTCTTCCTTGGACATGCCATCGCCCAGATCCTTGTCGATCCAGGGAATCAGGTTGCCACCCAGCGGCACGCCGAAATGTTCGTGCGGCAGCGAATCATCTTTCTGCTTGGCCAGCACGCCACGGTCGATGGCCAGGATGGCCGAGGCCGGGTCATCCAGCAGCGGCTTGACGGCCTGGTTGATCTCGCCGAACTGGGTCAGCAGTTCGCGCATGTGCTGCGCGCCGCCGCCCGAGGCCGCCTGGTACGTCATGGACGTCATCCACTCGACCAGGTCATTGTTGAACAAGCCGGCCAGGCCCATCAGCATGCAGCTGACCGTGCAGTTGCCGCCGATGAAGTTGCGCACACCGCGCTTGAGCGCCGCGTCGATGACCGGGCGGTTGACCGGGTCCAGGACGATGATGGCGTCGTCGGCCATGCGCAAGGTGCTGGCCGCATCGATCCAGATGCCGTTCCAGCCCGCGCCGCGCAGCTTGGGATAGACCTCGGACGTGTAGTCGCCGCCTTGTGCCGTCACAATAATCGGCAGTTTTTTCAGAGCATCAATATCGTAGGCGTTTTGCAACGGGCCCGCGCCTTCGGCCCACGTGGGCGCGGCGCCGCCAGCATTGCTGGTGGAAAAGAACACCGGTTCGATCAGTGCGAAGTCGTTCTCGTCGCGCATGCGTTGCATGAGCACCGAGCCGACCATTCCGCGCCAGCCGACAAGGCCTACTGCTTGATTCATTTCAATCGCTCTATAAAGGTGGAGACAAGGTCCGGGTAGAAAAAGTCGTGCAATTCAACAATTTATCAGAATGCACGGGTGGATGTTGCGGCGCAGCTAGAAAAATTTAGGGGCGGAACCGTGTCCACCGCCCGACGCAGCGCCGTCGCAACAGGAGCAAAAAAAGGGCCGCTACAAAGGCGGCCCCCTTCGAACACGGGGCAGCGCCGCAAGGGCGCGCCCCTGCATGGCGATCAGGCCAGGGCTTTGAGAACCGCGTCGCCCATGCCTGCCGTGCTGACCTTGGTCGTGCCCGGCTCGAAGATGTCGGCAGTGCGCAGGCCGTCGGCCAGCACACGACGCACGGCGGCTTCGATACGGTCGGCCTGCGGGGCCAGGTTCAGCGAGTAGCGCAGCAGCATGGCGGCCGAC
Organism: Achromobacter piechaudii NBRC 102461; assembly: GCF_001571245.1. Classification (GTDB taxonomy): domain Bacteria; phylum Pseudomonadota; class Gammaproteobacteria; order Burkholderiales; family Burkholderiaceae_B; genus Achromobacter; species Achromobacter piechaudii. The sequence goes on from NZ_BCTK01000015.1 coordinate 264,318, forward strand.
AGGATGGTCGCCAACGGGTTGGCGATGCCCTTGCCCGCGATGTCCGGAGCCGAACCGTGGCTGGGTTCGTACAGGCCCTGACCACCCGCGTTCAGCGAGGCCGACGGCAGCATGCCGATGGAACCCGTGAGCATGGCCGCCTCGTCCGACAGAATGTCGCCGAACAGGTTGCCCGTGACGATCACGTCGAACTGGCGCGGGTTGCGCACCAGCTGCATCGCCGCATTGTCGACATACATATGCGACAGCTCGACGTCCGGATATTCGCGCGCCACTTCGATGACGATATCGCGCCAGAACTGCGAGGTTTCCAGCACGTTGGCCTTGTCCACGCTGCACAGCTTCTTGTTGCGCTTCTGCGCCGATTCAAAGCCGATGCGCGCAATGCGGCGCACTTCGGATTCGGCATAGCGCATGGTGTCGTAGCCTTCGCGTTCGCCAGCGAACACGCCATCCGGCGACGAACGGACGCCGCGCGGCGTACCGAAATAGATGTCGCCGGTCAGCTCACGAATGATGAGGATGTCCAGTCCGGACACGATCTCGGGCTTGAGCGACGAGGCGCTGGCCAGCTCGGGATACAGGATGGCGGGACGCAGGTTGGCAAACAGGCCCAGCGCCTTGCGCAGGCCCAGAATGGCCTGCTCGGGACGGAATTCGCGCGGCAGGCTGTCGTACTTCCAGTCGCCGACGGCGCCAAACAGCACGGCGTCCGATTCCTTGGCCAGGTTGAGCGTGGCCGGAGGCAGCGGGTGTTCGAACTGGTCGAACGCGGCGCCGCCCACCGGAGCCTGCTTGATGTCGAAAGACACGTCCAGCGCCTTGAGCACGCGCACGGCCTGCTCGACGATTTCCGGTCCGATGCCGTCACCCGGCAAGACTGCAATGTTGTGGGTCATTTAAAAGCGATCCTGTGATCAGAATGGGTTCAGGCGATGGGGCGGCTTTCCAGCCACGGATGGCGGGCCAGGCGTTCGGCCTCGAAAGCGCGGATCTTGTCGGAATGGCGCAACGTCAGGCCGATGTCGTCAAAGCCGTTCAGCAGGCAGTACTTGCGGAAAGGTTCGATATCGAACCCCATCGCGCGGCCGTCGGCGGCGATGACCACCTGGCGGTCCAGGTCGATCTGCAACTTGTAGTTGGGGAAGGCTTTGACTTCGTCGAACAGGCGCGCCACTTCCAACTCGGACAGCACGATCGGCAACAGGCCGTTCTTGAAGCTGTTGTTGAAGAAGATGTCGGCGTACGAGGGCGCGATGATGGCGCGAAAGCCATATTGCGTCAGGGCCCAGGGCGCGTGCTCGCGGCTGGAGCCGCAGCCGAAATTCTTGCGCGCCAGCAGGATCGACGCGCCTTGGTAGCGCGGCTGGTTCAGCACGAAATCCGGGTTCAGCGGACGCTTGCTGTTGTCCATGCCGGGTTCGCCGTGGTCCAGATAGCGCAGCTCGTCGAACAGGTTGGGGCCGAAACCGGTGCGCTGGATCGACTTGAGAAACTGCTTGGGGATGATGAGGTCCGTGTCGACGTTTTCACGGTCGAGCGGAGCCACCAGGCCTTCGTGAGTGGTAAATGCTTGCATGATGTCGGTACTCGGTGCGTGATCGCTTAACGGAACGTGCGGACGTCGACGAAGTGGCCGGCCACGGCGGCGGCTGCCGCCATGGCGGGGCTGACCAGGTGCGTGCGGCCGCCCTGCCCTTGGCGCCCTTCGAAATTGCGGTTGGACGTCGAGGCGCAACGTTCGCCGGGTTCGAGGCGGTCGGCGTTCATGGCCAGGCACATCGAACAGCCGGGTTCACGCCATTCAAAACCCGCTTCGATGAAAATCTTGTCCAGCCCTTCGCGTTCGGCCTGCTGCTTGACCAGGCCGGAACCCGGCACGATCATTGCCTGACGCACATTGGAAGCCACGCGCTTGCCACGCGCCACGGCAGCGGCGGCGCGCAGGTCTTCAATGCGCGAGTTCGTGCAAGAGCCGATGAACACGCGATCAACGCGGATGTCGGTCAAAGGGGTGTTGGGCTTGAGGCCCATGTATTGCAACGCGCGCTCCATGCCGCTGCGGCGCACATCGTCTTTTTCACGATCCGGGTCCGGCACGCGGGAATCCACCGGCAAGACCATTTCGGGCGAGGTGCCCCAGGTGACCTGCGGCTTGATATCGCGGGCGCTGACCTGCACCACGGTGTCGAACTTGGCGCCTTCATCGGTATGCAGCGTGCGCCAGTACTTGACCGCCTGGTCCCACACCACGCCCGACGGCGCGAACGGACGGCCACGGAAATATTCGATGGTCTTGTCGTCGACGGCGACCATGCCGGAGCGGGCTCCGGCTTCGATGGCCATGTTGCACACGGTCATGCGACCTTCGACGGACAGCGCGCGGATGGTGCTGCCGGCAAATTCAATGGCGTGGCCGGTACCGCCGGCCGTGCCGATGATGCCGATGATGTGCAGCACGACGTCCTTGGCCGTACAGCCGAAAGGCAGGTCGCCTTCGACCTGGATCAGCATGCTTTTGGCTTTCTTCATCAGCAGCGTCTGTGTCGCCAGGACGTGCTCGACTTCAGAGGTGCCGATGCCGAAGGCCAATGCGCCCAGCGCGCCGTGCGTGCTGGTGTGCGAGTCGCCACAGACGACCGTCATGCCCGGCAGCGTTGCGCCTTGCTCGGGTCCGATCACGTGGACGATGCCTTGGCGCAGGTCGTTCATGCGGAATTCGGTGATGCCGTATTTTTCGCAGTTGGCGTCCAGCGTGTCCACTTGCAGCCGCGAAATCGGGTCGTCGATGCCCTGGGCGCGGTTCAACGTCGGCACGTTGTGGTCGGCCACCGCCAGGTTGGCGCCAGTGCGCCACGGCTTGCGACCGGCGATCGCCAGGCCTTCGAACGCCTGCGGGCTGGTGACTTCATGCACCAGGTGGCGATCGATATAGAGCAGACAGGTGCCGTCTGATTCCTGGTGGACGATGTGGGCGTCCCAGAGTTTGTCGTAAAGGGTTTGGGCCATGGATGCGCTCTGCAAATAGACAATCCGGCTTGAGCCTCGCGCGGTTGAAAAGCAAATCGCTCCCGCGCCGGCCACTGCGGCATGGAGGAATTATGCCCAGGCTCTGAACCTAGTACAACCACACCATGGATACTAGTACCACCACTACCATGTTGGTTACGGAATCTGTCCCCGATGTCCCTCGGAATTTGTAATCAGGCACTGTGGAAAATTAATCACAAAACGAAAATTCCTTCGGATAAATCTGATACAGAATTATCAGAACGATATAATCCTGTTTCACTACAGACACGTCACCTTCGAAATAATACGAAATAAACCGTATTAATAAAGACGACATTTTTCTCAGTCTGTGAAGTTCGTGCAAATTCAGTCCAATTAGGTGATGTTGCGCGAAGAAACATTGTGGCGGGTCATATTCACCCCTTAAAGAGTTAACAAATCTTGACTAGGGAAATATGACATTTACATACAATATGGCCGCCATTCATTCCCACTCCGACACGCGAATAATCACCATGGCTTCGTTTTTGATCAAACGCACGACTTCGCTTCTCGCATTGGCATTTGTTCCCGCCGCGTTCGCCCAGACCACCCCTCCCGCCGCGCCCGCCCCGGTTGCGTCGATGGTGACCCTGAATCAGGTGGTCGAGCAGACCCTTCTGAGCAACCCGGAAATCCAAGCCAAATACCATGACTTCCAGGCATCGCTGGAAGGCCAGGCCGTGGCTCGCGCCGCGTTCTTTCCGCAACTGAACGCCCAAGGCTACGTGGGTCGGGAATACCGCAACAACGTCCCTGGCGTGGGTTCGCAGCGCTGGAACCGCCCGGGCTACAACTTCGAATTGCGCCAGCTGATTTTTGACGGCTTCCGCACCAGCAACGACGTCAAGCAGGCCGGCTTCGACAAGCTGGCCCGCTTCTATGACGTGCTGGCCACCAGCGACAGCACGGCATTCGCCGCGGTACAGGCTTACATCGACCTGCAACGCTATCGCGACATGGAATTGCTGGCCCGCCAGAATTACTCGCTGCACGAAGAAACGCTCAAGCAGATCGGCGAACGCACGGAATCCGGCGTGGGACGCCGGGTGGACCTGGAACAGGCCGGCGGCCGTCTGTCGCTGGCGCAGACCAATCTGATGACCGAAACCGCAAACCTGCTGGACGTGCAGCAACGCTTTCAACGCGTGACCGGTGCTTTCCCGCCCGAAGCCATGCAGCCGCCGCCCGACATCGCCGCCAAATTGCCGGTCAAGCCGGGCGATTTCAATGAGTCGCTGCGCCGCAACCCCAGCTTCCTGTCCAAGCAGGCCGGACTGCAAGCCGCGCAGGCAGGAGTCTCCTCGTCCAAGGGCGCGTTTTCGCCCAAGTTTGAGTTCGTGGCGTCCTCGGGCCGGGACCAGAATGACCCCACGCCCCAAACGCGCGACATCCAGAGCTCCAGCGTCCAGGTCGTGATGAGCTATAACCTGTACCGCGGCGGCGCGGACTCGGCGCGCGTGCGCCAGACGGCCGCGCAATCCTATGCCGCGCGCGACATCCGCGACTACACCTGCCGCAATGTGCAGCAGGACCTGGCCGTGGCATGGAACAACATCACCAGCCTGAGCCAGAAGCTGCCCTTCCTGCGTGACCACGAAGTGGCCACCGCCAAGGTACGTGATGCCTATCGCCAACAGTTCCAGATTGGCCAGCGCTCGTTGCTTGACTTGCTGGACACCGAAAACGAACTTTTTGAATCGCGTCGCGCATTGACCAACGGCATGTATGACCTCAAGCTTGCGCAGTATCGCTGGCTGGCGCTGTCTCATGCACTGTTGCCGGCGCTGTCGCTGCAACCCGCGCGCAACGAGATGCCCGAGGAAAACGGCAAACTGGAGGTAACCGACGAAGTGATCAAGCTTTGTAATTCGACGGTCCCCGATTCTGCCCGCCTGGCTCCCGTGCGCGTTCAATACAACGAAGGCACGCTGCCGCCCACGCTCGTGCCGATGAACGCACCCAACGCCAAGCCTTGAGGCGGTGTGCGCAAGGAGGCCATATGACCCCCCAGGGCAACGAATTTTCGCAACTGGACGCGGACTTTGTCCGCGTTCTGGAAGACCTGATCGACGCCTTGATCGCCAATGGCACCTTGCGCATGACGGACCTGCCTATCCAGGCACAGCAAAAGCTTTCCCAGCGCAAGCAGCAACGCGCGCGCCTCTCGGAACACCTCGACCTCTTGGATGACGAAGATGGACAAGTTATCTGAAAAGGCGGCGCGTGAATGGCGCGCCGACGCCCGGGCCGCGCATGACGATCCCCTGCTGGACTGCCTGGTCGAGATCACCCGCCTGCACGGCGTGACCGCCACGGCGCAGGCGCTGTCCGCCGGCCTGCCGCTGGAAGAGCACCGCCTGACCCCTGCCCTGCTTCCCCGTGCCGCCGCGCGCGCGCAGCTTTCCGCAAGAGTCGTCAAACGCACGCTGGACAGCATTTCCCAAGACCTGTTGCCCGCGATTCTGCTGCTGCAAGGCGAGCGCGCATGCCTGCTGCTGAAAAAAGAAGACGGCAAGTATGTGGTCAGCCATCCCGAGCTTGGCGGCAGTTCTGTCGAGATGACGCCCGAAGCGCTGGCCGCGCAATACACCGGCCTGGTGTGCTTCGTGCGGCCGCAATTCCGCTTTGATGCGCGTTCCCCGGAAGTGGCCAAGGTGCGCGAGCGCCATTGGTTCTGGGCCGCCATCATGGAAAACCGTCGTCTGTACCGCGACGCCCTGATCGCCGCGCTGCTGATCAACATCTTCGCGATGGCGATGCCGCTGTTCACCATGAACGTGTATGACCGCGTGGTGCCCAACAACGCCGTCGAAACGCTGTGGGTGCTGGCTATCGGCATCACCCTGGTGGTGATTTTCAACATGGTGCTATCGACCGCCCGTTCACATGTGGTTGATAGTGCAAGCAAGCGCGTGGACGTGCGGCTGTCCGCGCAGATCATGGAACGCGTGCTGGATCTGCGGCTGGAGGGGCGGCCGGTGTCGGTGGGCTCGTTCGCGGCCAACCTGCGCTCGTTCGAATCCATTCGGGATTTCATCGCCTCGGCCACCATCACGACGCTGGTCGACCTGCCGTTCATCCTGCTGTTCCTGGCCGCGCTGGCCTGGATTTCGCCCTGGATGATCCTGCCGCCGCTGGTCGCGATCGTCCTGATCCTGCTGGTGTCGCTGGCTGCGCAGGCGCGCATGGAAGCCCTGACGATGGCCAGCTTTCAGGCCAGCTCGCAACGCAACGCCACTCTCGTGGAAGCGTTGACCGGCCTGGAGGCCGTCAAGACGCTGAACGCGCAAGGCTCGGTCCAGCGCAACTGGGAACGCGCCACCGAATTCATCGCGCAGACCGGTGGCAAGCTCAAACTGATTTCGTCGACTACCGTCGGCTTCGTGCAAGCCATCCAGCAACTGGTGTCGATCGCCGTCGTCATCATCGGCGTGTATCAGGCCCAGGAATCGGCGATGTCCATGGGCGGCATCATCGCGGCGTCCATGATCGCCAGCCGCTGCCTTGCGCCGCTGGGCCAGGTGGCCGGGCTGCTGATGCAATACCAGAACGCCCGCACGTCGCTAGGGTCGATCGACAACTATATGAAGCTGCCGATCGAGCGCCCCGCCGAAGCCGAGTTCCTGCATCGCCCGGTCTTTCACGGCGGCCTGGAATTCCGCGACGTCACGTTCGCCTACCCCGGCAGCACGCAGCCGGTGCTCAAGAAGGTCTCGTTCAAGCTCAAGCCGGGTGAAAAGGTCGGCATCATCGGCCGCATCGGTTCGGGCAAGACCACGCTGGAAAAACTTGCGTTGGCGCTGTACCAGCCCACTGAAGGCGCCGTGCTGCTCGATGGCGTGGACGTGCGCCAGATCGACCCCGCCGACGTGCGCCGCGCCATCGGCCATGTGCCGCAAGACCCGACGCTGTTCTACGGCAGCCTGAAACACAACCTGGCCATGGGCGCGCCCTACGCCGACGACGCCAGCATCCTGGCCGCCGCCAACCTGGCCGGCGTCACCGACTTCGCCAACCTGCATCCCAATGGTTTCGACATGGTGATCGGCGAGCGCGGTGAATCGCTGTCCGGAGGCCAACGCCAGTCGGTCGCGGTGGCCCGCGCCCTGATCAACGACCCGCCCATCCTGTTGCTGGACGAACCCAGCAGCAATATGGACCACCAGAGCGAAGCGCAATTGCGCAAGCGGCTGGGCGAGGCCAGCGCGACCAAGACGATCCTGCTGGTCACCCACCGCACCGCGCTGCTGGATCTGGTGGACCGCCTGATCGTGATCGATAACGGTCATATCGTCGCGGACGGCCCCAAGGAGCAAGTTGTCGAAGCACTGCGTCAAGGACGCGTTGGACGCGGGAGTTAAGGGCGCCATGCAGAAAAATCCTGGAGAGACCCGCAACGGCTTGTTCGGCGGCCTGTGGCGCAAGTTGCGCAACGTCTTCGTATTCTTCTTTGACCGGCTGCTGGACGGCGCCGAAAAGGGCAAGCAGGAAAAGCGCTCGGACTATGTCGGCAATGCCGAATGGGTGATCCAAGAGTCGCAAGCCCGCAGCTCGCGCGTGCTGCTTTGGGTCGCATTGCTGGCGACCTTCCTGCTGCTGATCTGGGCAGCCACCGGCAGCATCGACGAAGTGGTCCGCGGCGAAGGCAAGGTCGTGCCCTCTCGGCAGGTGCAGATCATCCAGAGCCTGGATGGCGGCATCGTCGAGGAAATCCTGGTCCGTCCCGGCCAGGAGGTAGAGGCCGGCCAGACCCTGCTCAAGATCGATTCCACGCGTTTCGCGTCCTCGCTCGGCGAGAACAACGCGGAATACCTGTCCTTGCTGGCCAAGTCCGCGCGTCTGCAAGCATTGGCGACCGGCGAGCCCTTCGTGGCGCCGGAAGAAGTGCTCAAACAAGCGCCCGGCCTGGTTGAAATGGAACGCAACGCCTGGCAGGCGCGCAACACCGAGCTGAACGCCACCATCAACGTGGCGCGCGAACAGCTCAAGCAACGCCAGGAAGATTTGCGCGAAACCATCGCCAAGCGCGATCAGGCGTCCGCCAGCTGCGGCCTGACTTCGCGGGAATTGCAGGTCACCCGGCCGCTGCTCAAGAGCGGCGCGGTCTCTGAAGTGGACTTGTTGCGCCTGCAACGCGACGTGGCGCGGTACTGCGGCGAACAGAAAGGCGCGGAAGCGCAGATCGACCGCTTCCAGGCCTCGATCAAGGAAGCGCAAAGCAAGCTTGAGGAATCCGAGCTCAACATTCGCAACCAGGCCCGCAGCGAACTGTCGGAAACCAACACCAAGCTGTCCACCCTGCGCCAAGGCAAGCTGGCCCTGGCCGACCGCGTGAAGCTGGCCGAAGTGCGCGCGCCGCTGGCCGGCACCATCAAGACGCTGTTCAACAACACCGTCGGCGGCGTGGTGCAGCCGGGCAAAGACATCATCGAGATCGTGCCCAAGGACGACACCCTGCTGCTGGAAGTCCGTATCCAGCCGCGCGACATCGGCTTCCTGCACGCGGACCAGAAGGCGGAAGTGAAGTTCACCGCCTACGACTTCTCCATCTACGGCGGCCTGGAAGGCAAGGTCGAGCAGATCGGCGCGGACACGGTCACCGACGAGAAAGGCAATTCCTATTACGTGGTGCGGGTCCGCACGGACCGCAGCACCGTGGGCGACAAGCTATTGCCCATCATCCCCGGGATGGTGGCCGAGGTTCATATCCTGACGGGTAAACGCACCGTGTTGCAGTACCTGCTCAAGCCGATTCTGCGTGCCAAGGCGAACGCCTTCACCGAACGTTAAAGGAGAGCTGGAAGGCTTTATGAAACCTGTTCCCGTCTTGTTGATTACGCACGACGACCTGCTCTGGCAACACTGGCGCGCGCTGGATTCCACGCGCTGGCTGGCTGCCCGCGGGCGCGGACTGGCTGACCTGCAACGCTGGCGCGAGCAGGGCCGTATCCTGGCTGTGCTGGATACGGATCTGCCTCGCTTGCCGTCCTGGCAGGATCCCATGTGGGGCCCGGCCTTGGCTGGCCTGCACCTGGTGGTCGCCAGCCCCAGCCCCAATGACGAACAGGGTACGCAAGCCCTGGGCGCGGGGGCTCACGGCTACTGCCACAGCTACGCGCCTGCAGCCGCCTTGTCGCAAGCCCTGGAAGTGGTTCTCTCCGGCGGGATCTGGATGGGCCGCTCGCTAGTGGCGCGGCTACTGAAGCTGGTGACCGAACGCGCCCAGGATTCCCATAGCTGGGACAACGGGGTACTGACCGAGCGGGAAATAACCGTCGCGCGGTACGCCGCCAGCGGTCAGGCCAACGCGCAGATTGCCGAGGCTCTTGGCATTACCGAACGCACGGTCAAGGCCCACCTGTCCGCCGTTTTCGAGAAACTCGGGGTGTCTGACCGCCTCCAACTCGCCCTGCTTGTGCACGGCATTTCGGCGCCGGCCGACTCGCGTAGCAAAATCACTTCCTGATACTGTCCTTGAGGACAATATCGCGTCCGCGCGGCGCTCTTTAGTATCTGGCCATCTTGGATAACTCCCTGAAACGGAACCCACATGGCCAACACCTCTCCTGCAGTCGTCAATGAAATCTCCGGTCGCGCCTGGATACGCAACAGCGACGGCTCACTGACCGAACTGCATCAAGGCAGCAAAGTCCCCGCAGGCAGCGACATCGTCACTGCCTCGGGCGCCACGGTTTCGCTTCAGGTTGAGAACGGCATGCCGATCGTCATCGGCGAAAGCCGCGAGGTTGCCGTCAATGGCGACATCGCGGGTCCCTTGGCCGACCCCAGCGAAGCATCGGTAGCGCCGCCCACCGGCACCGACTCCGACCGCCTGCTGGCCGCTCTGCAAGCCGGCCGCGACCCGTTTGACGAATTGGACCCCACCGCCGCCATCGTGGCGGGCGGTGGCGATGCCGGCGGCAGCAGCTTCGTGCGCCTGGCCCGCATCCTGGAAACGACCACGCCGCTGGATCTGGCCTACACCAACCCCGGCCGTGGCGACGACACCCTGCCCCGCGCAGCTGCCGCTGGCGCGACCGGCGACAATGCCGACGCCGCCGTCCCCGCCGCCACCAACACCGCGCCGTCCGCCCTGAACGACGCCAGCACGGGCGACCAGAACGCCGTCCAGCGCGGCAACCTGCTGACCAACGACAGCGATCCCGATGGCGATCCCCTGGCCATCGTCTCGGTCAGCGGCCGCCCCATGACCGCGGGCGGCGTCACCGTCACCGGCTCGAACGGCGGCACATTCACCGTCCTGCCCGACGGCAGCTACGTCTTCACGCCCGGCACCGGCTTCCAGAACCTGCCGGCCGGCCAGACCGCCACCAGCACGATTTCCTACACGGTCACGGATCCCAGCGGCGCCACGTCCACCGCCACCGTCGAAGTGACGATCGTCGGCGTGAACGACCCCGCCCAGATCACCCCGGCCAACGCCGGCGATGACGCCGGCACGGTCAAGGAAGACACCACCTTCACCGCCAATGGCAAGTTGAACGTCACGGACGTGGACGACGGCGAAGCCCGCTTCATCGTGCAGTCCGGCCAGGCCGGCCAACACGGCACGTTCTCGATCGACGCCAGCGGCGCGTGGGTCTACAACCTGAACAACAACGATGCCCGCGTGCAAGCGCTGGCCGTCGGCGAAACCCTGACCGAGACGTTCACCGTCACCACGGCGGACGGCACGACCGGCACGGTCACCGTCACCATCCAGGGCACCAATGACGTCCCGACCCTCAGCGGCCAGGCCGCTGGCGCGGTAACCGAAGACACGGCGCTGGTCGCCACCGGCAAGCTGGATGTCGCCGACGTCGACACGTCCGACACGCACACCTGGTCGATCAACAACAATGGCGCCGGCCAATATGGCGCCCTGACCATTGCCGCCGACGGCACCTGGACCTACAACCTGGCCAACGCCAACCCCGCCGTGCAAGCGCTGACTACGGGCCAGTCGCTGACCGAGACGTTCACCGTCACGGTCGATGACGGCCACGGCGGCGTGACGACGCAAGCCGTCACGATCACCATCAACGGCACCGACGACATCGCGGTCATCACCCCGGGCGTACCGGGCAGCGACAAGGGCGAAGTCGTCGAAGACGACAAGTTGTCGGTAGGCGGCAAGCTGGAAGTCACGGACCCCGACGCCGGCCAGGCCGTGTTCCAGGTCCAGACCAACACGCCCACCGCCCACGGCGCGTTCTCGATCGACGCCAATGGCAATTGGACCTACAACCTGACCAACAACGACCCGGCCGTCCAGGGCCTGGGCGCCGGCAAGACCCTGACGGAAACCATCACCGTCACCACCGCTGACGGCACGACCGGCCAGGTCGTGGTCACCATCGTCGGCACCAACGACGTTCCCGTGCTGACCGGCAAGGCCGACGGCGCGGTCACCGAAGACGGCAGCCTGGTCGCCACCGGCAAGCTCGACGTCACCGACGTCGACACCACCGACACGCACACCTGGACCGTCAGCAATGACGGCAAGGGCACGTATGGTTCGTTCTCGGTCGACGGTTCGGGCAACTGGACCTTCAACCTGGACAACGGCAACAAGGATGTCCAAGGCCTGAAGTCCGGTGAATCGATCACCGAAACCTTCACCGTCACCGTCGATGACGGCAACGGCGGCGTGGTCTCCAAGGACGTCACGGTCACGATTAACGGCACGGATGATGGCGCGGTCATCACGCCGGCTACGCCTGGAAGCGACAAGGGTGAAGTCGTCGAAGACGGCAAGCTGTCGGTGGGCGGCAAGCTCGACGTCACCGACCCGGATGCCGGCCAAGCCGTATTCCAGGCCCAGACCAACGCAGCCGGCCAGCACGGCACGTTCTCGGTCGACGCCAATGGCAATTGGACCTACAACCTGACCAACAGCGACCCGGCCGTTCAGGGCCTGGGCGCCGGCAAGACGCTGACGGAGACGTTTACCGTCACCACCGCTGACGGCACGACCGGCCAGGTCGTCGTCACCATCGTGGGCACCAACGACGTTCCCGTGCTGACCGGCAAGGCCGACGGCGCGGTCACCGAAGACGGCAGCCTGGTCGCCACCGGCAAGCTCAACGTCGCCGACATCGACACCACCGACACGCACACCTGGACCGTCAACAACGACGGCAAGGGCACGTATGGTTCGTTCTCGGTCGACGGTTCGGGTAACTGGACCTACAACCTGGACAACGGCAACAAGGATGTCCAAGGCCTGAAGTCCGGTGAATCGATCACCGAAACCTTCACCGTCACCGTCGATGACGGCAACGGCGGCGTGGTCTCGAAGGATGTCACCGTCACGATCAACGGTACGGATGATGGCGCGGTTGTTACGCCGTCCAAGCCGGGCGACGATGCCGGCTCGGTCAAGGAAGATACGACTTACACCACCGGCGGCAAGCTGGATGTGGTCGATCCGGATGCGGGCGAAGCTTCGTTTAATCAAGTCACCGACAAGAGCGGCGACCATGGCACGTTCTCTATCGATGCGAACGGCAACTGGACGTACTCGCTGAACAACGAAGATCCCAAGGTGCAAGCCTTGGCGGTCGGCGAGACGTTGACGGAGACGTTCACTGTCACGACGGTGGATGGCACGCAAGCCCAGATCGTCGTCACGATCAATGGCACCAACGACGATCCGACGTTGTCCGGTGAATTGACCGGTACGGTCACGGAAGATGGCGTCAAGACGGCCAACGGTCAGTTGACAGTCGCCGATGTGGACACGTCCGACACCCACACCTACTCCGTGATTGGCTCGGCCACCGGCACTTACGGCTCCTTCGCCGTGGACGCTTCGGGCAAGTGGACTTACACGCTGGACAATGACGCTGCCCAAGCTTTGAAGACCGG
>NZ_BCTK01000016.1 GCF_001571245.1 Achromobacter piechaudii NBRC 102461
GGTGATTTGTTTTTGTGTTGGTTTGCGCATTGCCCTGTAATGAGCAATGCCGCTATGAATTGATAAAGAAAAGCCTCGCGGCTCACGCCGCGAGGCTTTTTTGTTTAGCTCTCGCTGCTTTCACTACCCGTTGGGCAGATATTGTTGGCGGTCGATACCATGGCGCTGCAGTTTGTCGTAGAAGGTTTTGCGTGGGATCCCCAGCGACTCCAATGTTGCCTTGATGTCTCCTTGGTGGGCTTGAAGCGCGTCACGGATCAGCTGTGCTTCAAACTGCTCCATGCGTTCGGGCAGGCTTTGAGTATTACGCAATACAGAAGCGTGAGGGGCTGCTGGAGCGTCCAGCACGCCCAGCACCAACCGTTCGGCGAAGTGCGCAAGCTCTCGTACATTGCCCGGCCAGTCGTGCGACATCACATACTGATTGATCGAAGCGGGCATGTCAGGAATATCGCGTTGGAAGCGGCGCGATGCATGGCCAAGATAATGCGCAAACAGAAGCGGGATGTCGTCTCGGCGTTCGCGCAAAGGCGGAATACGGATCGTGACGACATTGAGTCGGTAGAAAAGATCTTCACGAAATTTTCCGCGGATGGCCGGATCGCCCAGGTCTTCCTTGGTCGCTGCCACTACCCGCAGGTCCAGATTGCGCACCTCATTGCTGCCCAGCGGCGTGATCTGGCGGGATTCAAGCACCCGCAGCAGCTTGACCTGCACCGCCAAGGGCATGCTTTCGATCTCGTCCAGGAACAAGGTTCCACCGCTGGCGTGTTCGATACGGCCGATGCGCTTCTTCTGCGCGCCCGTAAAAGCGCCAGGTTCATGGCCGAACAATTCGCTTTCGATGACGCTTTCCGGCAGCGCTCCACAATTGATTGCCACCAGCGCGTGATGCCGGCGGCGACTCAACCGGTGCAGCGCGGTGGCGACGACTTCCTTGCCCGTACCCGTTTCGCCTTCCACCAGCACGTCTACGTTTGCGTCCGCAATGTGGCGCAGCGTTTCCTTGATGCGTTGCATCGCCGGCGTCGTGCCAATGAATGGCACTTCGTCCGCCTCGACCGTAAACGCCGCTTCGCGCAGCCGGCGATTTTCCAACACCAGCCGGCGCTTTTCGGCCGCATGCAGGATCGCGGTAGTCAGCCGATCTGGCGCGTAGGGTTTGGCCAGGAAATCGTAGGCGCCGTCACGCATGCATTGCACCGCAGTAGCGATATCTCCATGACCGGTGATGAGAATGACCGGCAGCTCGGGATCCAAGTCGCGCAGACGGTGGAACAGCTGCACGCCATCGATATCGGGCATGCGGATATCCGTGACGACGACGCCTTCAAAGCCTCGGTGCAAGGCAGGCAGCGCAGAGCGCGCGGAGCCATAGGCATCAACCGTCATGCCGTGTAGTTTCAGCGTCTGGACATTGGCGCGGCGCAGCTCTTCATCGTCGTCGATAAAGACGACATGCGGCGGGGCCGGCGCGCGATCTTCAGGCTGCGCGGTGGAATCTGGGTAGGTGTCGGGCATACGGATCATGGCGATGTGGCCGGCCAGGAATTCGCGGCGGGGGCCTTTCGTAATGTGAGAATGAACGTGGCGCCGCCCTGGGCGCCAGGAATGGGCGCAAACGCAGGGTCGTCGGGATTCGCAGCCAACAGCTCGCCGCCGAACTCGGCGACGATGTCGCGGCAGATAACCAGGCCCAGGCCGAGACCTTCCGGTTTCGTCGTGTAGAAAGGCGTGAAAAGGCGCGCGCGCGTATCGCCAGCCAGGCCAGGACCGTTGTCGTTGACGTAGAGCCGGACTGTCGCGCCCAGGTCTTGCAGCACCACAAGCACGCGGCCGTCGCTGATATTTTCCAGCGCCTCCATTGCGTTTTGCAGCAGATTCACCAACACCTGCTCCAAGCGGATACGGTCAGCGCGGACCATCACGTCCAGGTCGTCAGGGCGTCGCACAACGGTGACCCCTTGCCTGCGGGCCCGAGGGCCGACTAGCAGCAGCGCACCGTCCATGGCGTCTTTCAGGCTGGTGGGGCCGACCGATGCCCCCGCCTTGCGCGAAAACGCGCGCAGTTCGCCAGTGATATGACCGATACGCTCGGTCAGCGTGGCAATCGTGCCCAGATTTTCGTGCACGGCGTTCACATCCTCGCGCCGCAGAAATTCGGTGGCGTTGTCCGCATAGGCGCGGATGGCGGCAACGGGCTGATTGATTTCGTGCGCAACGCCAGCAGCGACCTGACCCAGCAGCGCCAGTTTGCTCGCCTGCACCAACTCGTCCTGCATCGTGTGCAGACGCGCTTCGGCGCGTTGCCGTTCGTCCATCTCGTCCATCAGTTGCTCATTGACCTCGCTCAGTTGGGCCGTGCGCTCTCCCACCAATGCGGCCAACTGCGCCTGGATGGCGGCGTGCTGTTCGGCTTGCTCGCGATTGCGTTGACGGCGGTAGAGCACAAGGCCGATGGCGGCGGCCGACAGACTGAGCGCCAGCAGAGCGGCCAGTTGCGCGTTCGCGGTCGCTTGGTTCATCGCTGCCTGCACGGGCGACAACAGATGCAGCGTCCAACCCGCCGACTCGGCAATCGGCAGCGTCGTGTGCAGCAGCGGCGCACCTTTTGGAACTTGCGGCAGGGCCTCGTCGAGGTGGACCAAATCGCCATCGCTAATCAACGACAGGGGCGGGGTCAGCGGCAAGGTCTGAAAACGCGCATCACCGAATTGAAGGCTGGTGCGCAAGGTCTGCGCCAAATCAGCCGTGAGCGGCGCAAGGACGTCAAAGCGCCAGTCCGCCACACTGCCCAGCAGCACTACGCCGTGCTCGTCGGTCACGAAGATGGGCGCGCTGGATTGCCGCCAGTCGGATTCAATATCGCGGAAATCCACCTTCAGGACGATCACGCCCAACATGGCGCCGCGAGCATCGTCCACGCGACGAGACAGGTACAGCCCGGCTTCGTGGCTGATCGTGCCCAATGCAAAATGCTCGGCCCAGCCGCGCTCGACAGCGCCTTGAAAATAAGGTCGAAACTGATAATCCACCCCGACGAACGTGGCGGGCTCGCGCCAGTTGCTGGCGGCTATCGCCAGTCCCGTCTTGTCCAGCAGATAGATCGCCGAAGCGCCAACGCCACGCGTAAGCGTGTCGAGTTTGTCATCCAGCGATTCGATCTGGGTGGTGGTGGCGCCTTGCAGCACGGCGCGAACATCCACGTCGCGCGTCAGGACGAAGGGCAGCGCGCGGAATTTGTCCAGGTTGTTCCGCAGCAGCGCCGCGTTGATCTGGCCGGCACTGCGGGCCTGGACGGTGGCGTTTTTGAGCGCGGTTTCGCGCGCCCAATTCGTGGCAACTTGCAGCACCCCCGCGACCACGGCAACGGCGATCAATATCAGCAATGCGCGCGCACGCCAGGACCCTCTGGACCTGCGCGGCAGCAGCGCGCCAGACGACGACGGGCTTGACTGGGATGGAAAGGAGGAGGGCGGCTTGGACATGGTGTGCGGGTTTCCGCACATTCTATCCCGCTTTTGTGTGGCTTTCCGCTCATCTGGTCGCCCGTCGGGTGCATTCCTTCGGAAAAATCCAAGAATTATCAAAGACTTGCCTCTGTTTCGCGCTGCGCAAACCCGCTGGCACGGGTCTTGCATATAGACCGGTAAGCCGATGCGCGACCTGCGTGCGGTGAAATCGGCGTGCGTCCACTGCGCATTGCCATAAAACAGAAAACGCTCCGTCGCCCGCTGCGCTTAATCGCTCAAGGCTAGGGGCATTGGTGGGGACAAATCCCGATGATCGACGTAGATCAAGGCGCGCCCGCGCGCAAGCTCAAGTTCCATCAAATCCTGTATGTGCAGGTAATTTTCGCCATCGTGATCGGGGTGCTGCTGGGCGCGTTCAAGCCTGAACTCGGGCAGCAGATGCAGCCGCTGGGCGACGCATTCATCAAGCTGGTCAAGATGATCATCGCGCCCGTGATTTTCCTGACGGTTGCATCGGGCATCGCCGCCATGAGCGACCTGAAGAAGGTCGGGCGCGTGGCCGGCAAGGCGATGCTGTACTTCCTGACTTTTTCGACCCTGGCGTTGATCATCGGTATGATCGTCAGCCACATCGTGCAGCCGGGCGCGGGCATGCACATTGACCCCAGCACCCTGGACCAGAAGGCCGTGGCGAATTTCGTGGCGAAAGCGCACGACTCGACCATCACCGGCTTCCTGATGAACATCATCCCGACGACGATCTTCAGCCCGTTCGTGGGCGGAGACATTCTTCAGGTGCTGTTCGTGGCCGTGCTGTTCGGCATTGCGCTGGCGATGGTCGGTGAACGCGGCAAGCCGATCCTCAACTTCATGACGGCCCTGGCCCAGCCCATCTTCAAGCTGGTCGCCATCTTGATGAAGGCTGCTCCCATTGGCGCGTTCGGCGCGATGGCATTCACGATCGGCAAGTACGGCATCAAGTCGGTCGTGAACCTGGCCATGCTGGTGGGCACGTTCTACGCGACCTCGGTGCTGTTCGTCGTCGTGGTGCTGGGTCTGGTCGCGCGCTACAACGGTTTTTCGATTCTGAAGCTGGTGCGCTACATCCGCGAAGAGCTGCTGCTGGTGCTGGGTACGAGCTCGTCGGAAGCCGCCTTGCCCACCCTGATGCAGAAGATGGAACGCGCTGGCTGTTCGAAGTCGGTGGTTGGTCTGGTGGTGCCCACCGGCTATTCGTTCAACCTGGACGGCACCAATATCTACATGACCATGGCCGCGCTGTTCATCGCGCAGGCGTGCGACATCCCCTTGTCGCTGGGCGATCAGATTCTGTTGCTGGCCGTGGCGATGCTCAGTTCCAAGGGCGCAGCGGGCGTGACGGGCGCGGGCTTCATCACCCTGGCCGCCACCTTGTCCGTGGTGCCGTCGGTGCCGATCGCCGGGATGACGCTGATCCTGGGCGTGGACCGCTTCATGTCCGAATGCCGCGCCTTGACCAACCTGGTGGGTAACGCCACCGCCGCCGTCGTGGTGGCGCGCTGGGAAGGCGAGCTGGATCAGGAACAGCTGCATGCCGCGTTGGACGGCCAAGCAACTGCGACGGAACCGCTGGGCGATATGCCTGCCCCTGACTCGCGGGCTGCCATCAGCCACTCTGCCTGATCACCTGGCAAGGCTCGGATAAAAAATCCCCCGGCATCGAATTCGATGTCGGGGGATTTTCTTATGCAGAAAGCAGAATGCAGGATCCCGTTCAGGGGATCGGAATGCCAGCGCTGCGCAGCAGATTGGACGTTTCAAACAGCGGCAAGCCCATCACACCCGTATAGCTGCCGGAAATGTGCGAGATGAAGGTGCCCGCCAGACCCTGGATGCCATACGCGCCCGCCTTGCCGAAGGGCTCGCCGCTATCGCAATAGCGGCCGATTTCGTCGTCGCTCAATTCGCGCATGTGGACCTGGGTAATCGACACCGCCTCAAGCAATTGCTCACCTGCGGCGCAAACGGCCACGGCGGTATGCACCTCGTGAACCGAGCCTGACAGCGCGCGCAGGATGCGCATGGCGTCTTCGCGGTCGGCGGGCTTGCCCAACACCGCGCCATCGAGAATGACCGTGGTATCGGCCGCCAGAAGCGGCAGTTCGGCAAGTGACTGCGCGCGCATCCAGTCGCGTCCGCGCAGCGCCTTGTCGCGGGCGGTGCGCCGCACATAGTCGCTGGCGCTCTCGCCGTCGTGTTGGGGTTCGTCTTCGCCCGGCGGGGCGGGTACGAGCAGGACTTCGTGCGCCAGGCCGATCTGCGTCAGCAATTCACGCCGTCTCGGGCTGGCCGAGGCCAGGTAAAGGCGGGCGGGCGGGGCGTCGGTGTCTGCGATGTGAGTCATGCGTAAACAAGTGGGGCGCCGCCCGGCCAGCGGTCAGGCGCGGTGGTAGGGATGATTGGTCATGATGGCCCACGCGCGATAGAGCTGCTCGGCCAGTACCACGCGAACCATCGGATGAGGCAGCGTCAGCGACGACAAACGCAGTTGTCCGCTGCATGACGCCTTCAGGTCGGCATCCAGCCCGTCCGGGCCGCCGACCAGGAAAGCGACGTCCTGGCCGCCCGCGCGCCATTGTTCCAGTTTTTGCGACAAGGCCATGGTGGTCAGGTCGCGGCCGCGCTCGTCCAGCGCCAGGCGCAGCGCGCCCGGAGGCAGCGCGGCCTCGATACGCTTGGCCTCGGCGGCCATCATCTGGGCGGGCGTTTTTCCGGTGGTGCGCGGTTCGGGCTTGATCTCGCGCAGTTCAAGCGCGCAATCGGCGGGCAGGCGCTTGGCATAGTCGGCCCAGGCGGTCTCCACCCAGTCCGGCATGCGCGTTCCCACCGCGGCAACGATCAGTTTCACGGCTGGAACTCAGGCTTCGTCTTCGTCGTAGCCGTTGTCGGTCGGGATGGGGGCGACCCGGGTCGACTCGGGCAACAGCTTCACACGGACCGGCTTGCCGCCCCAGATTTCTTCCAGGTTGTAGTACTGGCGGATGGCGGGCTGCATGATGTGCACGACCACATCGCCCAAGTCGACGACGACCCATTCACCGGTGTCTTCGCCTTCGATGGTGATGCCGGTCAGTTCCAGAGAGCGGCCTCGGTCGGCGACGCTGGAAGCCAGGGCCCGGGTTTGGCGGTTGGAGGTGGCACTGGCAATCACGACGCGATCGAACAAGCTCGTCAGATGCGTGGTGTTGTAGACCTTGATGTCTTGCGCCTTGACGTCTTCGAGGGCATCGATGACGGCGCGTTGGAGTTTCGTTATATCCATAGCTGCAAATATAACCCGCGGACGGTCGGCGGATGCCGGCTCCGTGGCGCGTTCAGCGCCGGGCGGGTGTGGGTTTATCGGTAAAGTTGGTGCGCCGCAATATAGGCGGCGACAGGCGGGGCCAGCAGGCCGTCCGTGGGTTCGCCCGCGGCCAGGCGACGGCGGATGTCGGACGCGGACACCGCCATCGGGGCAAAGGGCAGTTCTTCCAGCTGGTGGCCTTGTTCGTGCAACCACGCGCTTAACTCCGCAGGCGGCGTCAGCGCGGTGCCGGGACGGGTAGCCACGGCCAGATCCACCAGGCTGGCGATGTCGCGCCAGTTGCGCCACGTGCAGAAATTGGCAAGTTGGTCGGCGCCCAGCAGCCAGACATAGCGGGCGTCCGAGGGCAGGGCGCGCAGCGTGTCGATGGTGTAAGTGGGGCCGTCGCGTTCGATTTCGATGGGGTTGACGAGCAGGCCGTCGTGGCCGCCGATGGCCAATTCAAGCATGTCGCGGCGCTGTTCGCCGGTGGCATGCAAGGCGGCGCGTTGCCACGGGTTGCCTGCGGGGATCAGCTCCACGGCGGCCAGCTCCAGCGTGGACAGCGCGTTTTGCGCCAGCGCAACGTGAGCGACGTGGACGGGGTCGAAGCTGCCGCCCAGGAGACCGATGCGCTTCAAACCCAGTCCCGCGGTGTCAGGTAGGGGGCAAGCTCGGCTTCGGGCGTACCCGGTTCGGGATGCCAGTCGTAGCGCCATTGCGCCATGGGAGGCATCGACAGCAGAATGGATTCTGTCCGGCCGCCCGATTGCAGCCCGAACAGCGTGCCACGGTCGAACACCAGATTGAATTCCACATAGCGTCCACGGCGGTAGGCCTGGAAGTCGCGTTCGCGTTCGGTGTAGGCCAAGCCGCGCCGGCGTTCGACGATAGGCAGATAGCTGTCCAGGAACGCGTCGCCCACGGAACGGGTCAACGCGAAAGAAGCATCAAAGCCGGGCGCGTTCAGGTCGTCGAAGAACACGCCGCCGATGCCGCGCGTTTCGTTGCGGTGCTTCAGGAAGAAGTATTCGTCGCACCAGCGCTTGTAGCGCGGGTAGTACTCGGGGCCATGGCTGGCCAGCGCGTCACGGCAGACCGTATGGAAATGGCGAGCGTCTTCCTCGAACGGGTAGTAGGGCGTGAGGTCTATGCCGCCGCCAAACCAGAAGATGTCGGCTTCGTCATGCCCGGGGCGAGCCGCCGCCACAAACATGCGCACATTCATGTGCGTGGTGGGCACGTAGGGGTTGCGCGGGTGCAGGACCATCGACACACCCATCGCCTCCCAGGCTCGGCCGGCAAGTTCCGGGCGATGCGCGCTGGCGGACGGTGGCAGTTTCGTGCCTTTGACATGGCTGAACAGCACGCCCGCGCGCTCGAACAGCGTGCCGCCTTCCAGCAGCCGCGACAAGCCGCCGCCGCCTTCCGGCCGGACCCATTCGTCGGCGCGGAAAGGGCCGCCTTCCGCGGCTTCCAGCGCCTGGACGATGCGGGCCTGCAGGCCGGTGAGGTAATCGCGGACAGTGGCGACGGGCAAGGCGTTCATCGGCGGCTTTCGGTTACGCGTTGGACTTGGGCTTTTGTTGCGACGGCTTGAGCGCGCGCCAGCCGATGTCGCTGCGGTACTGGCGACCATCGAAATGGATGCCGTCGA
Organism: Achromobacter piechaudii NBRC 102461; assembly: GCF_001571245.1. Taxonomy (GTDB): domain Bacteria; phylum Pseudomonadota; class Gammaproteobacteria; order Burkholderiales; family Burkholderiaceae_B; genus Achromobacter; species Achromobacter piechaudii. The sequence goes on from NZ_BCTK01000016.1 coordinate 8,453, forward strand.
TGGCTTCGTACACGCGGTCGCGGGCCATCTTGACCGAGTCGCCCAGGGCCGTCACGCACAGCACGCGGCCACCGGTGGTCTTGGTTTCGTCGCCGACCAGTTCGGTGGCGGCGTGAAAGACCATGCAATCTTCGGCGTCGGCGGGCAGGCCGCGGATGACGTCGCCCGTGCGCGGCGTGTTCGGATAGTTGTGCGAGGCCAGCACCACGCCCAGCGCGGTGCGGCGGTCCCAGACGATGTCGGCCTGGTTCAACGTGCCGTCCACGGCGTGTTCAAGGGCGTCCAGCAGGTCGCTCTTGACGCGCATCATGATCGGCTGCGTTTCCGGGTCACCCATGCGGCAGTTGAATTCCAGCGTCTTGATTTCGCGGTCGGGATCATCGCCCGGGGCGATCATCAGGCCGGCGTACAGGAAGCCGGTGTACGGAATGCCGTCGCGCGTCATGCCCTGCACGGTCGGCAGGATGATTTCGCGCATGATGCGGTGGTGCAGTTCCGGCGTGACGATGGGCGCGGGCGAATACGCGCCCATGCCGCCCGTGTTCGGACCCTGGTCGCCATCCTGCAGGCGCTTGTGGTCCTGGCTGGTCGCCAGCGCCAACACGTTGCGGCCATCGCACATGACGATGAAGCTGGCTTCTTCGCCCACCAGGCATTCTTCGATGACCACGCGCGCGCCAGCGGCGCCCATCGAGCCATCGCCCAGCATGGCGTCAACGGCGGCGTGCGCCTCTTCCAGCGTGGCCGCGACCACGACGCCCTTGCCGGCAGCCAGGCCATCGGCCTTGATGACAATGGGGGCGCCTTCCTGGTCGATGTAGGCATGCGCCTGGACCGGGTCGGTGAAGGTGGCGTAGCGTGCGGTCGGGATGTTGTGCCGGACCATGAAGGCCTTGGCGTAGTCCTTCGAGCTTTCCAGCTGCGCGGCGGCCTTGGTGGGGCCAAAGATCTTCAGGCCGCGTGCGCGAAAGACGTCCACGACGCCCGAGGCCAAAGGCGCTTCGGGCCCGACGACCGTCAGGGCGATCCCTTCGCGCTGGACGAAATCGGCCAGCTCCTCGGCATTGGTGAGCGGGATGTTTTCCATCTGCTCGGCTCGTTGCGTACCGCCGTTACCCGGCGCGACGAACACTTTGTGTACGCGCGGGGAGCGGGCCAGCCGCCAGGCGAGGGCATGTTCGCGGCCGCCCGAGCCAATTACCAGGAGTTTCATGTTGCGTGATTCTGAAGGTTGCCACTCTAGCCCGTGGAGAAGGCGACGGACCCGGGACAGCCCGGGGCCGATTCATATTCCGGCGTGCCGGCGGCCGGAGCCGTCGACGCGCCGGACCCGTGGGGTTTACTGCGCTTCGTCGAAAATGACGGTCGTATAGACTTCCTGCACGTCGTCCAGGCCTTCCAGGGCGTCGAGCAGTTTTTGCATCTTGATGGCGTCTTCGCCGGCCAGCTCGGTTTCGTTCAGGGCCTTCATGACGATGCCGTCGACTTCGGCTTTCAAGCCGGCCTCGTCGAAAGCCTTGCGCACGGCGGCGTAGTCGGCCGGCGCGCAAACGACTTCGATCACGCCTTCTTCGTCGGTCGTCACGTCTTCGGCGCCGGCATCCAGAGCGGCTTCCATGACCTTGTCTTCGGGCGTGCCGGGGGCGAACAGGAATTGGCCGCAATGCTTGAACATGAAGGCGACCGAGCCTTCCTGGCCCAGGTTGCCGCCGTTCTTGGCGAATGCGTGGCGAACTTCGGCCACGGTGCGGGTGCGGTTGTCGGTCATGCAGTCGACGATGACTGCCGCGCCGCCGATGCCGTAGCCTTCGTAGCGGACTTCCTCGTAGGCATCGCCGTCGGCGCCGCCGGCGCCACGCTGGATGGCGCGCTGGATGTTGTCCTTGGGCATGTTGGCGTCGGTCGCCTTGTCCCAGGCCATGCGCAAGCGCGGATTGCTGTCCGGGTCGGGGCCGCCGGCGCGCGCCGCCACGGTAATTTCACGAATGATCTTGGTCCAGAGCTTTCCGCGCTTGGCGTCTTGGCGCCCTTTGCGGTGCTGAATATTGGCCCATTTGCTGTGTCCGGCCATGGCTTCCCAGGATAAATTGTCTGCAAAAAAGGCATTTTACCGTGCCAGCGGCCATAGCGCCCGGGGCGTGTCCGCCTGTGTCGATATTGCCACGCGCACAAGCCACGCGGCAGGCTCTACACTTGGGCATTCTTTAGCTTCCTGGTCCCGGAGCGTCGCTCATGCCCAACCCCATCGTCATAGCCAAGAACGCGCAGACCGAGTTGGCGCTGCTGCCCGCCCTGGCCAACCGGCATGGTTGCATCACCGGAGCCACGGGCACCGGTAAGACCGTCACCCTGCAAGTACTGGCCGAATCCTTTTCGCGCATCGGAACGCCGGTTTTCATGGCGGACGTCAAGGGCGACCTGACTGGCATTTCGCAGGCAGGAACGGCCAGCCCCAAGCTGGCCGAGCGGCTCAAGAGCCTGGGCCTGGAAGAGCCGGCCTGGTCGGCCAGCCCGGTCACGCTATGGGACGTATTCGGCGAGCAGGGCCTGCCGGTGCGGGCAACCATTACCGACATGGGGCCGCTGCTGCTGTCGCGCATCCTGGAATTGAACGACACGCAGGAAGGGGTGCTGACCCTGGTATTCAAGGTGGCGGACGACGAGGGCCAGTTGCTGCTGGACCTCAAGGATCTGCGCGCCATGCTGCAAAACGTGGCGGACCGCTCCGCCGAGCTCAAGACGCGTTATGGCAATGTGTCGTCCGCCAGCGTGGGGGCGATTCAACGCGGCCTGCTGGCGCTGGAATCGCAAGGCGCCGAAAAGTTCTTCGGCGAACCCATGCTCGATGTTGCCGACCTGATGCGCACCGACGCCCAGGGCCGGGGCATGGTCAACGTGCTGGCCGCCGACAAGCTGATGCAGGCGCCGCGCCTGTACGCCATCTTCCTGCTCTGGCTGCTCGCCGACCTTTACGAAAAGCTGCCCGAAGTGGGCGACATGGACCAGCCCAAGCTGGTTTTTTTCTTCGACGAAGCGCACCTGCTGTTCAACGACGCGCCGCCCGCGCTGCTGAACAAGATCGAGCAGGTGGTGCGGCTAGTCCGCTCCAAGGGCGTCGGGGTTTACTTCGTGACCCAGAATCCGCTGGACATTCCCGACACCGTCCTGGGCCAGTTGGGCAATCGCGTGCAGCACGCCCTGCGTGCTTTCACCCCGCGCGATCAGAAGGCGGTCAAGACCGCGGCGCAGACGATGCGGCCCAACCCCGGGCTGGATATCGAAGCGGCAATTACCGAGCTGGGTGTCGGCGAGGCGCTGGTGTCATTGCTGGACGCCAAGGGTCGCCCGATGCCGACCGAACGGGCTTACATCGTGCCGCCGGCCAGCCGCATCGGCCCGGCGACCGACACCGAACGCCAGCAGTTGCGCAACGCCAGCCCGATGGCCGCCAAATACGAAACCGCCATCGACCGGGAATCCGCCTACGAGGTCCTGGCCCGGCGCGCGGCGGTTCCCGCTGACCCGTCTGGCGGCGCCCGCGACGTGCCGGGCGGGCAGGCCGGGGGCGATGCCGCCGCGCCATCCCAGGATTCGGGCGGCGGCCTGATGGGCCGTTTGAACGACGTGCTGTTCGGCTCGACGGGCCCTCGCGGCGGAAAGCGTGACGGAGTTGTCCAGACCATGGCCAAAAGCACCGCCCGCTCCATCGCGCGTGAACTTACCCGTGGCATCCTCGGGTCGCTGCTGGGCTCCAAGACCCGGCGCTGATACGTTCATCGTCCTCGGTCATATCGGTCCTCGTGCGACCTCACCGTTTTGTAACGGGGGGTATTGCGCGTGGGCCGTTTATGCCTATGATTCTGGGCGGTCTATCAAAGGAAAACACAAGGAAACGTGGTGGCTAAGAAACACAAGATTGCGGTGATTCCAGGGGACGGGATTGGCAAGGAGGTCGTTCCCGAAGGCTTGAAGGTGCTTGACGCCGTGGCAACGCGGTTCGGCATCGAATTCCAATGGGATCATTTCGACTGGAGCTGCGACTATTACGCCCAGCACGGCAAGATGATGCCGGACGACTGGAAGGCGCAGATCGGACAACACGAGGCGATTTTCTTCGGCTCGATCGGCTGGCCCGCCACCGTGCCCGACCACGAGGCGCTGTGGGGCTCGCTGTTCAAATTCCGTCGTGAATTTGATCAATACATCAATTTGCGACCGGTGCGCCTGATGCCTGGCGTGCCGTCCCCGCTTGCCGACCGCAAGCCGGGCGACATCGATTTCTTCATCGTCCGCGAAAACACGGAAGGCGAATACTCCAACAGCGGTGGCCGCCTGTTCGAAGGCACCGAGCGCGAAGTCGTCATCCAGGAAAGCGTGTTCACGCGCATCGGTGCGGAACGCGTGCTGAAGTTTGCGTTCGAACTTGCCCAAAAGCGCGGCAAGCACCTGACCGCCGCCACCAAATCCAACGGCATTTCGATTTCGATGCCGTGGTGGGATGAGCGGGTTGCCGAAATGGCCGGGAACTATCCTGACGTGCGTTGGGACAAATATCACATCGATATCCTGTGCGCGCATTTCGTGCAGCATCCGGATTGGTTCGACGTGGTGGTGGCTTCCAATTTGTTCGGCGACATTCTTTCCGACCTGGGACCGGCTTGCACGGGCACGATCGGTATCGCCCCGTCGGCGAACCTGAATCCCGAGCGCAAGTTTCCGTCCTTGTTCGAGCCGGTCCACGGTTCGGCGCCGGACATTTACGGCAAGGGCATCGCCAACCCGATCGGGCAGATCTGGAGCGGGGCGTTGATGCTTGATTTCCTGGGTTACCCCCAGGCCTCGGAGGCGGTGGTCAAGGCGATCGAAACCGTGTTGGCGGATGGTCCGCGCACACGGGATATGAAGGGCACCGCGTCGACCGTCGACGTCGGCAACGCAATTGCGTCGCTGATCTCGGCTGGTTGAATGCATTCAGCGGGTACGGCCAATCAGGCTAGTTGATGGAACATTCAATCTCCTCCACCTCTGCCGCCCACGTGGGCGGTGGCCGTGCCGACCGCTTTGTGCGCAAGCTGTTCCGTTTGCTGCGTTCGCGCACGCAACGGCACAACCAGCACCTGTGGCCGTTCGTGCGTATCTGGCGCGACCGGTCGGGGGCCATCTGCGGGTTCCGCGCATTTGGCCGCTCGCTGCCCTTGACGCCGCTTTCGGAAGGGTACGACCCCGCCGATGACACGGTGCACCTGATCCTGAGCGGCCCGTCGGTCGCCCAGATTCCCTACGACCAGCTCGACATACGGGTGGCGATGGGCGTGAATGGCGCGATCGCGCTGGCCCGCAAGTTCGATCTGCCGTTCAAGTACTACTGCATCATCGACCAGAATTTCGTGCGCGAGCGCATCGCGCTGGTGCGCGAAATCGTCTCCCGCGACCTGACGCTTTATGTCTTTCCGGAAGTACTGCGCTACATCATGCAGGGCATTCCGCAAGACCAGATCCGTTGCCGCATCTGCATCATCGAAATGATTTCCGAGCGCGCCTACCAGCGCAGCGCGGCCCCCGCCGTGCTCAAGCGGATCGCCGCCGCCACGCCCGACGTGCAATTGCTGGATGCAAAGCAGGGCCTGGGCTACAGCTTCGACGCGTCGCTGGGCGTGTTCGACGCCGACACCGTGGCCTATGCCGCTTTGCAGGTGTTGGTGTCGGGCGGCGCCCGCCAGGTGTTCGTGCACGGGCTGGACCTGACCGTGCAGAACGGGATGCGCTTCTACGACGAAGGCGGCCGGCCTCAGACCAGCCGCCTGACCCGCAATTTCGCGCATCTGATCGAACCCTCGTTCCGCTTTGCCGCCGCGCAATGGCGGACGCGCGGCGTGTCGGTGTTCAATCTATCGCCCGTCAGCGCCTTGTCGTCCGACATCATCGAACGGCGCGATTGGCAGGCATTCTTGAAGCAAGACGCGCTGGACATGCAATAGCCGTTGCTGAACGGTCGGCCAAAAAAAATGGGCGCCAGCGATTTCGCTGGCGCCCATTTTGCTGTTCGGACGGCTTGCCTCAGTGAGCGCCCGCCGCCGCTTCGGCCGCGCCGCCGTCGCCCGACTTGGCCGAGCGGGGGCGTGCAAACCATACCAGGCCCGTCAACATCAGGAAGATCACGGCCGACGCATAGAACACGTCGACCGCTGACATCGTGAAGGCCTGCGCATTGATCAGGCCGTCGACCATGCTCAAGGCTTGTTGATGCGACATGCCCATGCCGTTTTGCAGCGTCGCGACCGTCTGGTCAAACGCCTGCTGGCCCGGCTTGGCGATTTCGGTCAACTGCGCATGATGCATGGTCGCGCGGTTTTCCCATAGCGTGGTGGCGATCGAGGTGCCGAAGGCGCCGGCCGTCAGCCGCAGGAAGTTCGACAGGCCCGACGCAGCGGGAATGCGCCACGGCTCGATGCTGGACAGCGTGATGGACGTCAGCGGCACGAAGAACGCCGCCATCGCCGCGCCCTGGATGATGGTGGGCAGCATCAGCGTGCGTACGTCGGTCTGCGTGTTGAAACCGGAGCGCATGAAACACACCAGCGCAAAGATCAGGAACGCCACCGTCACGATCTGGCGCGGGTCGCGGGTGGCCAGCATCTTGCCCACGATCGGGGTCAGCAGGATGGCCAGCAAGCCCACCGGCGCCGTCACCATGCCGGCATAGGTGGCGGTGTAGCCCATGTTGCTTTGCAGCCATAAGGGCAACAGCACCACGTTGCCGAAGAACACGCCATAGGCCACCGCCAGCGTCAGCGCGCCGACCGTGAAGTTGCGGACCTTGAACAGTCGCAGGTCCACCACGGGGTGGGCGTCGGTCAGCTCCCAGATCAGGAAGAACACGAAAGCCACGAAGGCAGTCGCCGCCAGCAAGATGATGGTGGGGCTGGCGAACCAATCCAGCTCCTTGCCCTTGTCCAGCATGATCTGCAACGCGCCGACCCAGACGACCAGCAGCACCAGCCCGAGTTTGTCGATGGGCAGCTTGCGCGTGACCGATTCGCGGTTGCCGTAGATGCGCCAGCTGATCCATGCGGCCAAGAGACCCACGGGCACGTTGATGTAGAAGATCCACGGCCAGGTGTAGTTATCGGAAATCCAGCCGCCCAGCAGCGGCCCGGCCACCGGCGCGACCAGCGTGGTCATCGACCAGACCGCCAGCGCCATGCCCGCCTTCGACTTCGGAAAGCTGGCCAGCATCAGGGTCTGCGACAGCGGGATCATCGGACCGGCCACCGCGCCCTGCAACACGCGAAACGCGATCAGCGCTTCGAGCGATGGCGCGAAGCCGCACAGCCAGGACGCCAGTACGAACAGCAAGGTCGAAATCAGGAACAGCCGCACCTGTCCGAAGCGCTGAGTCAGCCAGCCGGTCAGCGGCACCGTGATGGCGTTGGCGACCGCGAACGACGTGATGACCCAGGTGCCTTGGCTGGTGCTCACGCCCAGGTCGCCCGAGATGGTGGGGATGGACACGTTTGCGATCGACGTGTCCAGCACATTCATGAACACCGCCGTGGACAGCGCGATGGACCCGATGATGCGGGCCGCGCCTTCCAGCGGCGGGTGAGTGCCCGGCGGGCGGGCGGGTTCGACGGGGGGCGCGCCAGCGCCCGCGGGCTGGGCGGTCGTGCTCATGATGCGAGGTTGTCGTCGATGATTTTCTTGATCATGGCGTCGACGTCGTCGTGCGCGGGCTCGAAGGCGCGCGTCGACCAGGCGGGTTCATTGCGCACGGCTTGCATCAGCCCTTCGCCTTCCTGCTGGCCGACGTCCACTTCGACGTCCATCGACAGACCGACACGCAGCGGGTGCTTCTTCAGGTCTTCCGGGTCGAGCAGAATGCGCACGGGCACGCGCTGCACCACCTTGATCCAGTTGCCCGTGGCGTTCTGCGCAGGCAGGAGCGCGAACGCGCTGCCGGTGCCAGCATCCAGACCCGCGACCTTGCCGTGATACTCCACCGAGCTGCCGTACAGGTCGGCGACCATCTTGACCGGCTGGCCGATGCGCATCTTGCGCAGTTGGCCTTCCTTGAAGTTGGCTTCCACCCAGACCTGGTCCAGCGGCACCACGGTCATCAGCGCATTGCCGGGGGCCACACGCTGGCCCACCTGCACGCTGCGGCGGGCGATGACGCCGCCCACCGGCGCGGGCAACACGGTGCGCGACTGGGCCAGCCAGGCATTGCGCAGGCCGGCGGCGGCTTGCAGCACGTCGGGGTGATTGGCCACCGTGGTGCCTTGGGTCAGCGCCTGATTGGTCGCGAGCTTGGCGCGCGAGGCGGCCAGCGCCGCGCGGGCCTGGGCAAGTCCGGACTGCGCGGATTTCAGCGCAGCTTCCGCGTGCAGGATCTCTTCACCGCTGACGCCGCCCGACTTGGCCAATTGCTGGCGGCGGGTCACGTCGCTTTGTGCGCGGGTCAGTTCAGCCTGGGCGCGCAGGATGTCGGCATTGCGCAGATCCACGTCGGCGGCTAGTGCATCGTTCTGGACGTAGTAGGTGCGGACCTGGCGCACCATCTGCGCCAGCTTGGCCTGCGCTTGTTGCAACGCCACGTCGGTGTCGGCGGGGTCCAGCCGCACCAACGGCTGGCCTGCCGCGACAGTTTCCGTGTCGTCGGCTTCGATGGCGATCACGGTGCCCGGCACTTGCGGCGTGATCTGCACAAGGTTGCCATGCACGTAGGCGTCGTCGGTGCTTTCAAAGTGGGCGCCGAAAAGCACCCACCAGATGCCGTAGACGATGGCGATGAGAATGAAGACACCGGTGGCCAGCAGCAAGAGGCGTTTGCGGGCGGGATTGGTGGTGGGAGTGGCAGCGTTCATGACGTCTGAATCCGGGGATCGTTCAATGAATGGGGTTCGTGGCGGGGGCGGACTGCGTGGCTTGCGCGGTGTCCGTTTGCGCGGGCGGGGCGTAGCCGCCGCCCAGCGCGTTGGCCAGGTTGGCGTCAAGCTGGTAGGCGCGGATACGCAGATCGGTGTCCAGGCGCGCCTGGGTCAGCACGCCGGTCTGCGCGATCAGTACGGTGATGTAGTTGCCCAGCCCGGCCTTGTAGCGGTTCACGGCCAGGTCGTAGGCGGCCTCGATGGCTTCGCGCGCCTGACGCTGTTGGGCACGTTCCTGATCCAGCAGGCGCAGGCCGTCCAGCGCGTCGGCCACCTGGTGCACGGCGTCCAGCACGGCCTGGTTGTAGTCCGAAATGGCCAGGTCGGCATCGGCGCGGCGTCCGGCCAGGTTGGCGTTCAGCTCGCCGCCGTGAAAGATGGGCAGCGTCACGGCCGGGCCGAAGCCGGCGGTGCGGGCGGCGGCCCCAAGCAGATTGCCGGTGCCCAGCGCCTGGAAGCCGGCAAACGCCGTCAGGTTGACGTTGGGGTAGAACTCGGCCTTGGCCGTGTCGATGGCGCTGCGTGCCGCTTCGGCGCGCCAGCGCGAGGCGACGACGTCGGGCCGGTGGCCCAGCAGATCCAACGGTATGGCCGCGGGCACGACGCCAGCCGGCGCGCTCAGGTCCACCGCGACCAGCGATTGGCCGCGTTGCGGACCCGCGCCCGTCAGTGCCGCCACCTGGTTGCGCAGCTGCGCCAGCGTGGTTTCTGTTTGCGTGAGTTCGACCTGGCCGGCCGCCAGCGAGGATTCCGCCTGCTTCACTTCGACCTGCGTATCCAGCCCGGCGCTGTAGCGGCCCTGGGTCAGCGACAACACGTCAGCGCGTTGCGCGATCACGCGCTTGAGCACGTCGCGCTGCGCGAAGGCGTTTTGCAGGTTCAGGTAGGCGCGCACGGTGGCGCTTGCCAGCATGTTGCGCGCGGCTTGCGCATCGGCGGTGGCGGCCTCGAGCTCGGACACGGCCGACTTCAGGCGCGAGCGGTTCTTGCCCCAGAAGTCCAGCTCATACGTGAAATCCAGCGCCAGCCGGTTGTCGCTGACCACGGTACCGCCCAGCGGAGCCGGGTAGATATAGTCGGCCGACAGGTGTTCACGGTTCAACGTGTAGTTGGCGTCCACGCGGGGCAGCAGCGGGGCGCGCGCCGTGCTGACGGCGGCATTGGCCTTGGCCAGTCGCGCTTGCGCGGCGCTCATCGACGGGCTGTTTGCCAGCGCTTCGTCCATCAGCGCATTGAGCTGGCTGTCGCCGTAGCGTTGCCACCATTGCGTGTTGGGCCAGGCCGTGTCGTGGCCGGTCAGCCCCAGTTTGGCCGCATCCAGCGCTACGACGGGTTCGGGCCCGGGCTCCATCAGTGCGCAGCCGCTCAAGGCCAGCACCAATACGGTAGAAAGAAGGCGTTTCATCCTGACTGTTTGCTGAAAGTAATTGATTGATCTGTATTTGCCTAGGCAAACATTATGCCAAATAAAAGCCCCGTATCAGGGGGGCAAGCCGTAGCGGGTCAGCGTGGTCAGCGCTCCGGCGCAGTGCCGGAAGCCGAGCCGTTGGCGATCATGCGGCGCAGGAAATGCATCAGCTGCGTAACTTCGTCGGACGAGAAGCCGCGCAGGTGATGGTTGAGCGAACGCGCGATATTGGGGGCGATTTCACGGGCCTTGGCCTCGCCCAGTTCGGTCAATTCGATCTTGACGACGCGGCGGTCCTGCTGGCTGCGATTACGGCGCAGCAAGCCTTTGGCTTCAAGACGGTCCAGCGCGCGAGTCATGGCGCCGGTGTCCATGTCGTTCAGGCGGGCGAGCTCGGCGGGGGTATCGGCCCGGCCCAGGAAGACCATGGCCAGCGGACGCCATTGCATGGCGGTCAGGTCCAGCGGCGCCATTTCCTGGTCGAGCATGCGGGTCAACGAGTGATAGACCAGCTTGATGAGATAGCCCGCGTTCTCTTCCCCCATGCAGCGATGATCGCTGCGGTAATGGACGGGGGAATTGGCGGTGGGCGGGGCAGTTTCGGCATTCATGGCCGGAATTTTACTGCCTAGTCAGATATTGTCAATGAGGCGAATTTGCCACGCTTTGCGCCTCGGGCGCGCCTTTGCGCAGGCCCGACCAGACGATGGCGGCCACGATCAAGGCAGCGCCCGCGATCATGCGGGGCGTGGGCTGCTGGCTGAATAGCGCCCAGGCGAAGGCAATCGCGTATACCGGCTCCAGCGCAATCACCAGGCCGGCAGTGCGCGCGTTCAGGCGCGTCAGGCTGGAGACAAACAGATAGTGCGACAGGCCCGTGCAGAAAACCCCCAGCAACGCCAGCCACATCCAATCCACCGCCGCCAGCGCCGGCAACTGGCCCACCGCGAACGGCACCATCACCAACGCCACCACGACGTTCTGCCAGCAAGCCACCTGCATCGGATCCATGCCGGAAGCAGAGCGGCGATTGCTCAGGGCCAGCAGCGCGAACGTCAGGCCGGACAGCAGCCCCCAGGCCAGCCCGATGGTGCCCTGGTCCGCAAGATTGAACGAGGGCGTGACCAGGATGAGGCCCGCCGTGACCAGGCCCAGCAACATCCACTCGGCGGCGCGGATGCGTTCGCGAAAGAGCAGGCCTTCGAATAGCGTGATGAATGCGGGAAAGCTGGCGAACCCCAGCGTGGCGATGGCGATGCCGCCGACTTTGACCGAAATGAAGAAGGTGACCCAGTGCGCCGCCAGCAGCGCGCCGGCCAGCACCAGCACGAACAATTGCGCGGGGGTCAGCACCCCCAGCAGCGGCTTGCCACGCATGCGGGCGAAGGCCCCCAGCGAAATCACCGCGAAGACGGCGCGGCCCAGCGTGATGACGGCGGCGCTGGCTTGTATCAACTCCCCGAAAACGCCGGTCAGGCCGAAGAGCACGGCGGCAATATGGATGTTCGTCAGAGCGCGTTGTCGGGTCATGCGGGGGGTGTCGATGCCAAAAAGCGATGTTGGAGCGTGCAAATCGGGTTGCACTGAATCTAAAATCATCGCATGAATCGTATCGCCAGGCTTTTGCCGCTCTATATCCCCACCGGCCGCGCGGCCGGAATCCTCATGGCGATGCTTGGCGCGGTGCTGTTTTCCGCCAAGGCGATTGTCGTCAAGTTCACCTATCGCTATGGCATCGACGCGGTCACGCTGATCGCGTTTCGCATGCTGTTCGCGATGCCTTTCTTCGCGGCGGTGGCCTGGTATCAGTCGCGCCGGGCCGCGCGCGGCGAAATCGTGGTCATGACGACCAAGGAGCGCGTCCAGGTCATCGTCCTGGGTTTGCTGGGCTACTACCTGTCCAGCTTCCTGGACTTCCTGGGGCTGCGCTACATCACGGCTAGCCTGGAACGGCTGATCCTGTTCCTGTCGCCTTCGCTGGTCGTTCTGCTGTCCGCCTTCTGGTTCAAGCGGCCGATCGAGCGCCGCCAGTGGTTGGCCATGGTGCTGTCGTATGCGGGCGTGGTGCTGGTGTTTGCCCACGACCTGTCCTTTGGCGCCGGCAGCGAGGTGCTGTTAGGGTCTTTGTTCGTTTTCGGTTCGGCGACGAGCTATTCTGTCTACCTGATCTGTTCCGGCGAACTGATCAAGCGGGTCGGGCCGACGCGTCTGGTGGCCTACGCCATGCTGGTGTCCTGCGTGGCCTGCATCATCCAGTTTTTTGTGATTCACTCGCCCTCGATGCTGATCCAGCCGGCGGGCGTGTACGGATATTCCATCATTCATGCCACGCTGAACACAGTGGTGCCGGTTTTCATGCTGATGTGGGCGGTGTCGCTGATCGGCGCGCCGACGGCATCCTTGCTGGGCATGATGGGGCCGGTGTCGGTGCTGTTCCTGGCGTCGTGGTTCCTGGACGAGCCCATCACCCTGTGGCAGATGGCGGGAACCGCGCTGGTGTTGACCGGCGTATTCGCATTGATGGGCGGCGGCGCCGGCAAACCGGTATCCGACGCAGGACGCCAGGCGCAGCCACCGCCGCGCTGAGGTCCGGTTTTCTTGATTTATTCGCATCATTTCCATTCAAAGGAGGCCAGCATGGCCAGCAATCTCGTCAAGGCAATTCGTATCGAGCAACATGGTGGTCCCGAAGTCCTGAAGCTGGTTGAGGTCGAAGTGCCGCCGCCGGCCGCCAATGAAGTCACGATCCAGCAGCACGCTGCGGGTCTGAACTTCATCGATATCTATTTCCGCACGGGCTTGTATCCCCATCCGCTGCCGCATGGCCTGGGCTTTGAAGCCGCTGGCGTAGTCACCGCCGTCGGCGCCGACGTCAAGCATCTGAAAAAGGGCGACCGCGTCGCGTATGGCCAAAGCCCCATCGGCGCCTACGCCCAGGCGCGCAACGTGCCCGCCAATCAAGTGGTGAAGGTGCCCAAGGGCATCGGCTTCGACGAGGCCGCAGCACTCATGCTCAAGGGCTTGACGGTGCAGTACCTGTTCCGTCAGACCTACCGCCTGCAAGGCGGCGAGACCATTCTGTTCCACGCGGCCGCGGGCGGCGTGGGCCTGATCGCGTGCCAGTGGGCCAAGGCCCTGGGCGTGAAGCTGATCGGCACGGTGTCCAGCCCGGAAAAGGCCGAACTGGCGCGCGCCAACGGCGCCTGGGAAACCATCGACTACTCGCGCGAAAACGTCGCCGAACGCGTGCTGGAACTGACCAAGGGCAAGAAGGTGCCGGTGGTGTATGACGGCGTGGGCAAGGACACCTGGGAAACCTCGCTGGACTGCATCGAGCCGCGTGGCCTGATGGTCAGCTTCGGCAACGCCTCGGGCCCGGTCGCTGGCGTGAACCTGGCCGTGCTGAACCAGAAGGGCAGCCTGTACGTGACGCGTCCGTCGCTGGGCGTGCACGTGAATACGCTGGAAAAGTTGCAGGCCGCTTCCAAGGAAGTGTTCGACCTGGTCCTGCAGAAGAAGATCAAGGTCCGCATCGACCAGCGCTACAGCCTGGAACAGGCGGGCGAAGCGCAGACCGCGCTGGCATCGCGCAAGACCACCGGCGCCACGGTGCTGATGCTGGACTGATACGCAAGATAGCGCCCGGCGCCCCCAGGGCGGCGGACGCGAACAAGGCCAGCCAGGGCGCGCAATGCGCGGCCTGGCTGGCCTTTTTTATTGGCGCGCGGCCGTGCGCAGAATGACAAATCCCCATGCACGGCCCGACAAGCCAGCGCGCGATGCCGTTGCTATTCTGGCTCCACACTTTTCGTTGGAGCTTCCCGATGTCTTCAGCACGCAGCAGCGCCGCCGATCCCGTCGCCGCCGACCGCCCGGAACTGGCCGCCATCCGCGAATTCATGCTGATAGACGGCAAGCCTGTCCACGAAGGCCAAGGTCAGCCTGTCCCGGTCCACGACCCGGCCACGGGCCGCATCATTGCCCACCAGCCCGACGCCGGCCCTGCGCAGGTAGACCTTGCGGTGCAAGCCGCGCGGCGCGCCTTCGACTCGGGCACGTGGCGCGACATGCTGCCCGCTGGCCGCGAACGCCTGTTGCTGAAACTGGCAGATCTCATCGAGCAGAACGGCGTCGAGCTGGCCCGACTTGAAACCCTGAACAACGGCAAGCTGCTCGGCATCGCGCAAGGCCTGGAAGTGGGTGCAAGCGCGCAGTGGCTGCGCTACATGGCCGGGTGGGCGACCAAGATCACGGGCGACACGCTTTCCCTGTCGATCCCGTTTCCCCCCGGCACGCACTATCACGCCTATACGCTGGCCCAGCCGGTGGGGGTCGTGGGCGCCATCATTCCGTGGAACTTCCCCTTGCTGATGGCGGTGTGGAAAATTGCGCCGGCCTTGGCCGCTGGCTGCACGGTCGTACTCAAACCCGCCGAAGAAACGCCGCTGACGGCCTTACGGCTGGCCGAACTCGTGATGCAGGCGGGCTTTCCGCCCGGCGTCGTAAACGTCATCACCGGGCGTGGCGAAACCGCGGGCGCCGCGCTCGTTGCGCATCCGGGTATCGACAAGATCGCTTTCACGGGGTCTACCGAAGTCGGCAAGCTTATCGGCCGCCGCGCCATGGACGACATGAAACGGGTGTCGTTGGAACTGGGCGGCAAGTCTCCCGTGATCGTGCTTGACGACTGCGATGTCGATCGCGCCGTGCAGGGCGCCGCCGCCGCGATCTTCTTCAATCAGGGCCAGGTCTGCACGGCAGGTTCGCGCCTGTACGTGCAGCGCGGGCTGTATGCAAAGGTGGTGCAGGGGTTGGCCGACGTGGCGTCCAGCATGACGCTGGGCTCCGGCTTTGATCCGGCCACGCAGATCGGCCCCTTGATTTCGTCGCGGCATCAGCAGCGTGTGCTGGATTACATCGGCATCGGCCGGGCCGAGGGCGGCCGGGTGCTGACAGGCGGCGCGGCGGGCGAGGGCGATGGCTATTTCGTGCGCCCCACCGTGTTCGCCGACGTGCCGCAGCACGGCCGCATCGCCCAGGAAGAAATCTTCGGGCCTGTCGTCGTGGCGCAGCCGTTCGACAGCCTCGATGACGCGGTGCGGCTGGCCAACGACAGCGCGTTCGGCCTGGGCGCCAGCATCTGGAGCAACGACCTGACGCGCGTGCAGCGCCTCATTCCGCGCATCGACGCGGGCACGGTGTGGGTCAACACACACAACATGCTGGACCCGAACATGCCGTTCGGCGGATTCAAGCAGTCCGGCGTGGGCCGCGAGCATGGCAAGGCCGTGCTTGAGATGTACCTGGAAAAGAAGTCCGTTTGCATGGCGTACTAGAACGCAGGGCGCCGACTCTTGCCGATCACGCCGGGGCATACCGGTGGCGGCGCGTGCGCTCGAGACCAAGGGGAGAGGGATGGCAAGCAAGACATACCGCCGCGCTCGCGCGGGCGCCGCGTTGGTGCTGGTGTCGGCAGGCGCGACGCAGCCGGCTTGGGCCGGCGACCCCAGCGCACGCGACTGGATTCCGGCGCCCGTGGGCACCAATCTCGTCGCGGGCTATCTGGCGGGCCTGCGCTCGTCAGGCCTGTATTCGGAAGGCAAGCGCATCGATGGCGCAGCGGTCGACGTGAACGCGCTGGTCTATCGACAGATGCACTATCGTGATTTCTACGGCAAGACGGTGCAGCTTGAATTCATCCTGCCCATGACCCGCACGTCGCTGGACGTGCCGGGTGCGCCGGGTGATCACCAGACCGGCATCGGCGATCTCACGCTGGGCTCGGCGATCTGGCTCTACAACAACGAGCAGACCCGCACCTGGTTCGCCTGGGAACCGTTCGTCGTCGCGCCGCTGGGCCGCTATGACGGCTCGCGCCCCGACGTGTCGCCCGGCAAGAACCGCTGGTCCACCATCCAGGACTTTTCCTTCGTCAAAGGCGTGGGCGAATCGACCTATCTTGAAGCGATCGCCGAAGTCGAAATCTACGGCCGCAACACCGATTGGTACGGCCAGACGCTGAAGAAAGACCCCTCAGTGCGCTTCTTCGCATTGGCCTCCACCAACCTGACGCCCGACACGTACACCGGCATCCGCTACCGCTTTGAAACCGGTGGCCGCGAGACCTCGTCGGGGCAAACCGTCACAACGCGGGCGCGCAACCATCAACTGGCCGCCGAGATCACCCACCAGATCAACGACGCCAACCAGATTCAGATGCAGTACATCCACGACCTCAAGGTCGAGAACGGGCCTCGCATGCGTGGCGTGCAGCTGCGCTACGTCTACGCGTTCTAGGAATTCGGATCATGACACCAGGAGAATATCGATGATTGCGCGTCAAGCCAGATTGCCGGCGTCGCGGGTGGGCCGATGGGCGCTGTGCGCCGCCTTGGCCGCCGCCGCCGGCGCAGCCTGGGCGGACCTGCCCATAGAAGAACTCAAGGGCGGCACGCGCTTGCCGCCAGCCACCGCGCACCGCGTGTACGTCATGGATACGGTCTTCAACCATATGGTCGACAGCCGGATCCATATCTATGACGGCGACACGGGCAAATTCCTGGGCCTCGTGCCGACCTCGCTCAACGGCCACATGACGGTATCGGCCGATGGCCGCGAGATCTATTTCATGACGACCTACTACGAGCGGCTCAATCGCGGCAAGCGTACCGATGTCATCGAAGCATGGGATGCCGAAACGCTGACACCCAAGTACGAAGTGCCGATACCGCTAAAGCGCGCGCAAGCGTTGAACTACCGCAACTACCTGCGCCAGACCACCGATGGCGGGCTGCTTCTGGCGCAGAACGCCACGCCTGCCACCTCGGTCACCGTGGTCGACTTGAAGACGCGTCAGTTCGCCGACGAGATCACGGCCACGGCGGGGTGTTGGAGCGTCATCCCCTTGCCCTCGCGCCCGCGCAGCTTCGCTACCGTGTGCGGCGATGGCGCGCTGCTGACCATCGACCTTGACGCGGCGGGCAAGCCGGCCTCGCAGCAGCGCAGCAAGCCGATGTTCGACATGGAAAAGGACCCGGTCTTCATTCATACCGAGAACCTGGGCGATACCTTTTACTTCGTGTCCTTCTACGGCAACGTCTACACCGCCGATTTCAGCGGCAAGGAAGTGAGCTTTGGCGCGCCCTGGTCGCTGTTGGACGCGGGCGGCAAGGATCGCGGCTGGCGGCCGGGCGGCTACAACCTGCTGGCCGTCAATCGCGCCTTGAAGCGCTTGTATGTGGGCATGCATCCGAACGGCGCGGAAGGCTCGCACAAGGAGCCCGCCGCCGAGATCTGGGTCTATGACCTCACATCGCGCAAGCGCATCGCGCGGGTGCCAGCCAAGGGCGCGCTGTCGATGTCGGTATCGCAGGATGACCAGCCGCGCCTGTTCACCATCGACGGCGGCAACCTCAGTGTCTTCGACGCCGCGCCGGCGGCGCCGGTCTGGAAGACCACCATCCAGGCAGCGGGCGAAACCGCGGTGCAGGTCGAACCGCAGCCCATCAGGAGCGCGCCATGAACGACCCTGTCCTGTTCTATGGCGCAAGCGCCGCGCTGGCGTGCGTGCTGCTGCTGGGCGCGCTGGAAAAACTGAAGGACCTTGCTTCGTTCACAAGTGCTGTCGTCGCCTATGACCTTCTGCCCGCCCGTCTTGCCAGCGTGTTCGCACGGACCTACGCCATGGTCGAACTCGCGGCGGGGGCGCTGCTGCTGATACCCGGGCGCCAGCCGATGGGCGCCGCGCTGGCGCTTGGGGTACTGGCCGTGGCCACGCTCGGGCTGGCCTGCAACCTGGCGCGGGGGCATCGGGATATCGATTGCGGGTGCAACGGGCCGCTTGGCCGGGTGCCGGGCGCGGCGCATGGCGGGCTGTCATGGTGGCTGGTCATGCGCAATGGGGCGCTGGCGCTTTGGGCCTGGCCGGCGCTGGCATCGTTGTCGGGACAGGCGCGCGCGCTTCAGTGGACGGACGCCGCCGCCGTCTTCGGCCTGGCGATGACCGCCGTGGGCCTGTATTTCATCGCCAATCATCTGTTGGCCTCGCATCTCAAGCTGCGGAATCTTTAAAGGAGTTTCATGTGGATGCCTTGATCATTTCCAATTTCCTTTTGTGGGGCGTGGTGCTGTGCCTGGTGCTGGTCATCCTCGCCCTGTCGCGCCAGATTGGCGTGCTGTACGAACGCGTGGCGCCGATGGGTGCGTTGACGATGGACAAGGGCCCCGCCGTGGGTGATGCCGCGCCAAGCTTTGCATTGTCCGATCTGCTGGGCCGCCGCATCACCATCGGCGAACGTGGCCAGCACAGTCAGTTGCTGTTCTTTTTGTCGCCCACCTGCCCGGTGTGCAAGAAGCTGCTGCCCATCCTCAAATCCGTGGCCAGCACGGAAAGTGCGTGGCTGCGCATCGTGCTGGCCAGCGACGGCGAGATGCCTGAACACCTGGCGTTCTACAAGCAGGCCGGGCTGGAGCGATTCCCTTATGTGTTGTCCACCGAACTGGGCATGAAGTTTCAGATCAGCAAGCTGCCTTATGCCGTGCTGCTGGATGAAACCGGCGTCTTGCGCGCCAAGGGGCTGATCAATTCCCGCGAGCAGCTGGAAAGCCTGTTCACGGCCAAGGAGCTTGGCGTGGCCTCGGTGCAGGAGTTCCTGGCCGCGAACACGCTGGACGAGACCCGGGTTTCCCGCAAGGAGAGCGGCAATGCACTGGCTGGATAAATTGGGAGAGCGCGCCACGCGCTCGGTCGCACACGCCACCTCGCGGCGCAGTGTGTTGAACCGCATCGGCAAATTACTGGTCGGCGCTGCGTTTGTCGTGCCGGTATTGCCCGTGGCCCGGTCGGCGCAGGCGGCGGGCAAGAAGCCGCAGACGGACGAAACGGCTTGCGATTACTGGCGCTATTGCGCGGTGGATGGCTTTCTGTGTTCGTGCTGCGGCGGCAGCATGACGTCGTGCCCGCCAGGGACCTCGCCCTCGGCCGTCTCCTGGGTGGGCACTTGCCACAACCCCCTGGACGGCAAGGACTATCTCATCAGCTACAACGATTGCTGCGGCAAGGCGGCTTGCGGCAAATGCATGTGCGCGGCGGCCGAGCGCGAGCGCCCGGGCTATCAGATGTTCCTGCACAACGATGTGAACTGGTGCATGTCCAACGACTCCTCGATCTTTCACTGCACGACGTCGGTGATCGTGGGCTTGGCCAAACCTCAGCTCAAGGCGCCAGCGAAACCATGAGGCTAGGCGGCAAGGCACGAATGGGAAGGTGGCATTGGACGCTGTCCGCCGCCTTGCTGCTGGGCGGGGGGCAGGCTGCCCAGGGCGTTACGCCCGAGGCCGACCGCTTGTGGCAAGCCGCCCGGGCCGACTACGTCTTGCAGTGCGCGGGGTGCCATCGGGTGGACGGGCGGGGCAGCAACCCGCATGGCATTCCCGATTTCCGCCAGTCGGTGGGTGCCTTCGTGCATCTGCCCGCGGGTCGCCAATACCTGATCCGCGTGCCGGGCGCTGCCCATTCGCAACTGAGCAATGCCGAGCTTGCCGACGTGCTGAACTGGCTGCTGAAAGAATTCAGCGCGTCGCAGTTGCCGGCCGATTTCATCCCTTATGACGAAGCGGAGGTGGCGCGCGCGCGGCCGCAACGGTATGACGATGTGGTGCCCGTCCGGCATCAGTTGGCCGAGGAACTGACGTCAATGGGCTACTCGTTGTCGGCTTATTCTTACGGTAGTGACAGAAAGCCGTAGCGCAGCGATCCCTTAGGGGTTGTCACTGATACTCGCTGGTCAGGTGCGGTGCTAGAAAGAGGCAGCATTTCCACGCACGCCGTCGCCGTGCCCTGCGGCTGGCCGTCCCAGGCATGAACGGCACGCTGTTTCAAGACGCCGGAGTCGCCATGTCCTCATCCGTGTTGCGCAGTTCGCCCAGGCAGTTTTTGGATTGCGCCAGTTGGCAAGAAAGCATCAGCAACACCTTCGTACCCTTGGAAGTGTCCGCGGTATCTCCTGCGCGCTTTCGCAACAGCGTTGCGGTAGATTCCCTGGGTTGGATGCATGTCAGCGAACTGCGCAGCAGCGCGCAGCGCGTGCGCCGCAGCAAGCTGCTGGCGGGCCGGTCGGAAGAGGCCGGCTACAAGGTGACGCTACAGTTGGCCGGCCGAAGCGAGATCCGTCAATCCAGCCGCAGCGCTTTGCTGATGCCGGGCGAATGGAGCATCTATGACACCACGCGCCCTTACGAAGTCGACGTCGATGACGGGGCGCATTTTCTGGTGATGCAGGTGCCGGGCAAGCATGCCGAAAGCTGGCAGCCGCATATGCATAACGCCGTGGCGCGCAGCTTCAGCGCCCGGCAGGGCTGCGGCCGCATGGCCATGGACCTGCTTCGAGTCGCGCTGGGCGAACACGCCCACCTGTCGGAAAGCGCCGCGCGCGATGCGGCCAACGCGGTGCTGCAAATGATGGGGCTGGATATCAGCGAGCGGGCAGGGGGCTTGGCGGAACAAGACCAGATGGGGCTCAAGCACGCGCAGCTGCGGCGCGTG
The DNA here is from genome assembly GCF_001571245.1 of Achromobacter piechaudii NBRC 102461. Taxonomy (GTDB): domain Bacteria; phylum Pseudomonadota; class Gammaproteobacteria; order Burkholderiales; family Burkholderiaceae_B; genus Achromobacter; species Achromobacter piechaudii. The sequence goes on from NZ_BCTK01000016.1 coordinate 29,331, forward strand.
CAGCAGCACATACTTGAAAACCTGCATGACCCGGCTTTGTCGCCCGCATCTGCCGCTGCGACGTTCCGGATGTCGCGCCGCTATCTGTACAACCTGTTCGCGCTGGCCTCGACCACGCCCGCCGATTTCATTCTGGGCGCCCGCTTGGAACGGTGTCGAGAGGTGCTGGGGGATGCCGCGCAGTCGGCGCGGCAGATCGGCGACATCGCCTATCGATTCGGATTTTCGGATGCGGCCCGCTTCAGCCACGCGTTCCGCAAACGCTACGGGGCGTCGCCGTCTGAATATCGGCGCGAAAAGCGCTGAACCGGCGGCGCTACCTCAAGACGGGCGGCGCAGCGCGATGATCAGAGCTGCTCTTCGTTGATCAGGTCTTCCTTGCCGTAGAACTTCACGCCGATGTGGATGCGTTCGCGCCCTTGCGCGCGGCGATGGCGGTTGGTGTCGCGCAGCGAATACACGCAGCCGCAATATTCCTGCTGATAGAAGTTCTCGCGCTTGCTGATTTCGATCATGCGGGCCGAACCGCCGCCCTTGCGCCAGTTGTAGGTCCAGTAGATCAGGTCGTCGTAGCGCGCTGCCGCGCGTTCGCCGCAACCGTTGATCTGGTTCATGTCCTTCCAGCGCGAAATGCCGAGCGAGCTGGTGATGGTGTCAAAACCATGTTCGTGCGCGTACAACGCCGTGCGCTCAAAGCGCATGTCGAAGCAGGCCGTGCAGCGCTCGCCGCGTTCGGGGGCGTCTTCCATGCCCTTGACGCGGTCGAACCAGTTGTCCATGTCGTAATCGGCGTCGATGAATTCGATGCCGTGTTGCTCGGCGAAGCGGATGTTTTCCTGCTTGCGGATCTCGTATTCTTTGACCGGATGGATGTTCGGGTTGTAGAAGTAGATCGCGTAGTCGATGCCGGAAGCCGTCATGGCTTCCATGACCTCGCCAGAACAGGGCGCGCAGCACGAGTGCATCAGCACTTTGCTACGGCCGGCGGGAAGGTCAAGCTTGGGGCGGACGAGTTCAGACATGGCGTGCAGGCAAAAAGGCGGAAAACTCCTTATTTTACCGCGAGTTGCCCCGGGGTTGCGCCACCGCCCAGGACCGACTCCCAGAGTTCGCGCACCGCCGTCCGTTCGGCCGACAGCTCGTCGGGTCCCACCCGCGCCTTTTCCACCCCCTGCATGCGCAGCTGATGCTGCACGCGGCGCAGTGTGCGATACGCATCGGCGGCGCGCGCGGCAAGCTCGGGCGCGATCAGTCCGGCTTCGCCCGCCAGGCGCAGCAAGGTGATGTTGCCCAGGTTCTTCACGAACACCGGGTGGGTGCCCGCATAGCAGAGCACCAGGTATTGCGTCACGAATTCCACGTCGACCATGCCGCCGCGGTCGTGTTTCAGATCGAACTGCTGGCTGGTGTTGGGATGGCCGGCGTTGATTTTCTCGCGCATGGCCAGCACCTCGTCGCGCAGCGCGGCCGGGTCGCGCGGCTGCACCAGGATCGCTTCGCGGATCTGTTCGAAGCGGGCGCCCACGGCGGCGTCGCCCGCGGCAAAGCGCGCGCGCGTCAGCGCCTGGTGTTCCCAGGCCCAGGCGTGCTTGTGCTGGTATTGCTCGAACGCTTCCATCGAGACGGCAAGCAGCCCGGCGTCTCCGTCGGGGCGCAGGCGCAGATCCACCTCGTACAGCCGGCCCGATGACGTCATGGTCGACAGCCAGGAAGTCATGCGCCGGCCCAGCTTGGCGTAGACCTCGGCGGCGTCGTCGCGCGCATCGTCGAACAGAAACACCAGGTCCAGGTCGGACGCGTAGCCCAGCTCTTTGCCGCCCAGCTTGCCATACGCGATGACCGCAAACCGGGGGGTGGCGCCGTCCACCTTGTTCACCAGCGGCCAGGCGCGGCGGATGGTCTCGGTCAGCAGCAGGTCGGCCAGCGCCGACAATTGGTCCGCCAGCTTTTCAACCGTGAGTTCGCCCTCCAGATCCTGGGCCAGCAACTGGAAGCTGGCCTGGCGCTGCACGTCGCGCATCAGGTTCATCTGGCGCTCGATGTCGGGCGTGCCATCGGGCAGGCGGCAGGCGTCCAGGTCGGCGGTCAGTTGGCGCGCAATCTGTGCGAAGTCCAGGGGCTCGAACAAGGTGCGCCAATCGATCAGGCTATCGAGCAACAGCGGGTGCTGCGTCAAGTACTGCGCGGCCCAGGGGCTGGCGGCCACCATGCGCGCCACGCGTGCAAGGGTGTCCGGATACTCGGCCAGCAGAGCCAGGTAGGCGCTGCGCTGGGCAATCTTCTCGATCAGGTCGACCAGGCGGACGGCGGCTTTCAGCGGCGCCGAGGTCTGCCGCGCGGCTCGCACCGCCGCTGGCAGCAAGGCTTCCAGGCGGCGACGGCTGCTCTCGGGCAGGCTGCGCACACGATGGCTGCCCAGCAGCGTTTCGGTGCGTCGTATCAGGTCCTGGGCCTCGTCGCCGAAAGCGAGTCGGATCTGTTCGGTCAGCTCGCATTGCTCTTCGGCTTCGTCCGACTCGTCCGCCGCATCGGTAGACGTGCCAGTGTCCTCGGCGTCGCCCATGCCGACCATGCGGAACACGTTGCGGAAGGTCTGCGAGACAAACTTGCGGTGCGCGGCCAGCGTGCTTTCGAAGTCGTCGTGACTCATGCCCAGCGCGGCGGCAAGCGCGGCGCGCTGTTCCGGGTCGCCGGGCAACAGGTGCGTCTGCTCGTCTTCACGATACTGCAGCGCGTGTTCGGTGCGGCGCAGGTAGCGGTAGGCTTCTTCCAGACGCTTCGCGTCTTCCTCGGGCACCAGGCCCGCGTCGCGCTCGGCGTGCAGCGCTTCAAGCAGGCCGCGTTTTTGAAGCGCGGGCATGCGGCCGCCGCGGATCAATTGGGCAAGCTGCACCACGAACTCGATCTCGCGGATACCGCCGTCGCCCAGCTTGATGTTGTTGGCGCTGTCGATGCCGTTGCGCGCCATCGCGCGCCGCTGCCAGTCCTGGCGAATGCGTTCGCGCAGGGCGCGCAAGGCGGCCAGCGCGTCGAAGTCAAAATATTTGCGATAGACGAAAGGCACGCGCAGGCTTTCCAACTGGCGGACCTGCGGGGCGCTGTCGCTGCCCTCGAACGCCTGCGCCGGCATGATGCGCGCCTTGAGCCACGCATAGCGTTCCCATTCGCGGCCCTGACCGATCAGGTAGTGTTCCAGCGCGTCCAGGCTCCAGGCAAGCGGGCCCGCGTCGCCGTCGGGGCGCAACCGCAAGTCGGTGCGGAAGACCTGGCCGTAGGCGTCCACCTCGGAAATCACCGGCATCATGCGGCGTGTCAGCCGGCCATAGAACTCGTGATGGCTGATGCGGCGCGGCCCATCCGTTTCGCCTTCTTCGCCATACAGCATGATCAGGTCGATGTCCGAAGACACGTTCAGTTCGCAGCCACCCAGCTTGCCCATGCCGACGATGAGCATTTCCTGGGGCTTGCCGGTGCTGGGGTCGCGCGGCACGCCATGCACCGCCGCCAGGTCGGTGGCGACGCTGCGATACGCCTCGGCCACCGCGATGTCGGCCAAGGTGGTCATCGCGCCCACCACTTCTTCCAGGTCGGCCTGGCCGGACAGGTCACGCGCGATCAGCACGCTGAAGACGCGGTCGCGCAATTTGCGCAGCACCATGCGGCAGGTGTCCACCTGCATGGTGGCGGGCGCGTCGGGCCCGGCCAACTCGGCTTGCCATTGCGCCATCAATGCGGCGGTCACGGGCTGCTCGACGGCCTGCGCCAGCCAGGCAGCGAAGTCGGGATGAGCGTCCAGGCGGCGGCGCAGATGGCCGGACCAGGCAAGGGCGGGGGCGAGCAAGGAGGGCGAGGGCATGGTTTAGGCGGCAGACGAATGGACGCGTTTCAGGTATAAGTGGGGACGATACCGCAAGACATATTCTCCTGCCCACCGATCCGTGTCTGTTTCAAAAAAAGCCCCCGCGCCGCGCACGCGTAGCGTGCTCCGCTGCCTTTTCTGGGCCGCGCTGATTGTTTATGGCGTCGTGGCCGTGGGCTTCCTGGGCGTGCGCTATTGGGTATTGCCGCGCGTGGGCGAATGGCGGCCACAGATCGAAGCGTACGCCAGCGACGCGTTGGGCGCGCGGGTCACCATCGGCGACATCAAGGCAAACTGGCAGGGCCTGAATCCCCGGCTGGACCTCACCTCGGTACAGGTGGTCGACGACAGCGAGACGCCGGTTCTGTCCCTGCCTTCGGTATCTGCCGTACTGGCCTGGCGCAGTGTGTTGACCCTGTCGCCCCGACTCGTGCGCCTGCAGCTCCACAAACCTGAACTGACCCTGCGCCGCGATCCGGCCAACCACCTTTGGGTGGCGGGCCAGGACATCGACCTGAATGCCAGCGACCACCGCTCCGACCTGAATCATCCCGCCCTGCGTTGGCTGGCGCGTCAACGCGAGCTATCGGTCGATGACGCGACGATTATCTGGCAAGACGATCTGCGGCGCGCGCCCGCGCTGCCGTTGACGGGCGTGGACTTCCTGATGCGCAACGGCAGTCTGTCGCATCGCTTCGTGCTGCGTGCCTCGGCGGGCGATGCCTTGGCACGCAAGGTCGAACTGCGAGGCGAATTCAACCGCAGCCTGTTCGCGGCCAACTCGTCCAACCCTGCCAACTGGAGCGGCCAGCTCTATACCGAACTGGACGACGTCGAGCCGCGGGCCTGGGCGCCGTGGATACCGGTCCCCGTCATCTCGGGACGCATCGCGGCCCGTGCCTGGCTGCAACTGGAGCGCGGCAAATTCACCGAGCTGACCAGCGACGTGGCGCTGCGCGGCGTCGATTGGGCCGCCGACCATGACGGCCCTTCGGTACGCGGCGCATCCGCGCAATTCCGCTTGCAAGGCCTGCCCGGCGATTTCGTGCAGATCGAGGACGTGCCCTTGGCGCGCAGCCCGGGCGCGCCTGATGTATCGGTGAAGGGGGCGGCGCAGCACCTGCGTGTGACGCTTCCCGGCGTGTTCAAGGAGCCGACGCTGGTGGCGCACGAGTTGTCCGTCGATGCGCAGGTAAAAGGACCGGATGCGAAAAACTGGTTTGTCGACGTCGCCAAATTTCACGTGGTGAACGACGACCTGGACGTGCGCCTGCAAGGCCAATGGAAGCGGGAAGGCAAGACCGTGGCGGGCAGCGTGGACATGCGCGGCACCATGGTGCGCGGCGCGATGCCGGCCATCCACCGCTATCTGCCGCTGGAAGTGAACGCCGATGCCCGCGAATGGCTGGAAGTGGGCCTGCCGGCTGGGGAAATGCGGTCGGCCTCGATCACGCTCAAAGGCGATCTGGACGATTTTCCCTATGCCGCACCCAACGCGACGGGCGAATTCGTCATCGCCGGCGCGTACGCCGGCGCCAAGGTCGACTACGCGCCACCGGCCGAGCGTCGCAAGGGCTGGCCGGTGCTGGAAAACCTGTCGGGCAATTTCCGCATCGACAAGGTCAGCCTGACGCTGGACAGCGCGGGCGGGGCCATTGCGCGGACCGGGCCCGGCGATGTGGTCAACCTCGGTGTGGTGACGGCCACGATCCCCGACATGGATCACGGCGCGGAATTGTCCCTTGACGGTGAAACCTCCGGTCCGGTGTCGGCCTATCTGGCCATGGCGGCGAACTCCCCGCTGGGCGGCCTGTTGGACGGCGCGCTGGACGAGGCGCGCGGCACGGGCGATTGGCGCGTTCCGCTCAAGCTCAAGGTGCCGCTGCTGAACACCGACGACACGCAAGTTCAGGGACACATCCTGTTTGCGGACAACAGTTTCACCTTCATGCCGGAAATGCCGCTGCTCAAGGACCTGCACGGCGACCTGGAATTCTCTGAAAAAGGGGTGCAGACCAAAGAGATCCGCGCGCAATTCCTGGGCGGGCCGGTGAAGCTCTTCGGCACCTTGGCGCAAAGCTCGGACGTGTTGCAGTTCGAAGGTTCGCTTACGGGCGCCGGCCTGGCGCAACTGAGCAATACGCCTTCCATGTCGCGCTTTTCCGGCAAGACCGCCTACAAGGGGCGGCTGGGTTATCAGAAGGGGGGATCGGTCGAGATATCGATGGAATCGAATCTGGCCGGCATGGCCATCGACATGCCGGCCCCGGTAGGTAAAGCCGCTTCCTCGTCTCAGTTGTTGAAGTTGCAGTGGGGTGGGGCGCAGGACCGGGGCGCCAAAGACCGCCGCTGGCTGACGGCCAGCCTGGGCGAGAACGTCAATGCGCTGTTCGAGCGCGATCCGGGCGACGCGACGCCGTCCTACTTTGCTCGCGGCGCGTTCGGCATCGGCCGGCCGGCCACGCTGCCGGAGCGCGGATTGAGCCTGAACGCCAGCCTGCCCGAGCTGGACATGGACGGCTGGGAGACCGTGGTGGACGGCTTCGACGCGCCGGCAGGCAAGGGCGCGGCCCGGAAATCGGCGCCGAAGCCGGTGTTTCCGCCGCCGGAGCGCATCAGCCTGGCCACGGGCCTGCTGCGCGCAAGCGGCTACACGCTCAATGACCTGACGCTGTACGCCATGCGCCCGGGGCCATCGCAATGGCGGGTGGACATCCAGTCGCGCCAGGCGACCGGTTCGCTGGAATGGCAAGAGGCGTCCGGCGCGATTGCCGGGCAGATCAAGGCCCGGATGAAGCATCTTTCGTTTGGCGGCGAGGGCGACACGAACGAGGCCGACAAGGCCTTGGCCTCGGGCAACGATCTGTCGGACATCCCCGCCATCGATTTGCAAGCCAAGGAATTCTTCCTGTACGGCAAGAACGTGGGCGAGCTTCAGGTCGTGGGCACGAACCTGGAACGAGGCCGCCAGTGGCGGCTGGACAAGCTGACGATCACCAACGATGCGGCAAACCTGAATGCCACGGGCAACTGGCGGCTTGAAGGGCCCGATCGTGGCCTGAGCGTGGACGCGAACGCGAATTTCACCGACCTGGGCAAATTCCTTGCGCGTATCGGCTTCGAGAACGTCGTGTCCGGAGGCTCCGGCACGGCGCAAGGCAGGGCAACCTGGCGCAACCTGCCCTGGACGCACAACGTGGCGGACGTGTCGGGCGAGGTCGACATCAGCTTGGACAAGGGCCGCTTCATGCACGTGAATTCGCGCACGGCCCGCCTGCTGGAACTGTTGTCGCTGCAATCCTTGCAACGGCTCGCGCGGCTGGACGTCAATCCGACCAACCTGCTGCGCGACGGCTTCCCGTTCGACACCATCCGGGGGCGCGTGAAGATGGCGGATGGCAAGATGACGACCGAAGGCTACAAGATCAATGGGCCGGTGGCGGCGATCGTGCTGGCGGGCGGCGTCAACATCATCAGCGAACGCTGGGACCTGAAGGCGGTGGTGATCCCTAACCTGGACGCCAGTGGCGCGGCCATGGTGACGGCGCTGGCGGTGAACCCGCTGATCGGCCTGGGTGCATTCGTCACGCAATGGTTGCTCAAGCAGCCGCTGGCGCGCGCCATGACAATGGAATATTCGGTGACGGGTAACTGGGACGATCCGCAGATCGAGCCGATCGACGCGTCGAGCAAGTCGGCGGACAAGTCGGGGGACAAACAGACGCCGCGTCCCGCCAATGCGCCCGCACGTGGCGTGCTGCCGGAATTCATCGAGCACTGAACCGGGCGGTGACGCGACAGGGGATCGAGCGCCTGGAGCTACCCGCCCAGGTCTGCCCGCCCGGGGCTGCCCGCCCGGGGCTACCCGCCCGGGTCTGATTCCTTTAAGCGCAAAAAAACCGCCCGCAGGCGGTTTTTTTTGGCACGCGTGGCGCCCGCTTACTTCTTCTTCATCATGTCGAAGAATTCGGCGTTGGTCTTGGTTGCGCGCATCTTGTCCAGGATGAATTCCATGGATTGCACTTCGTCCATGTCGTGGATGAACTTGCGCAGCACCCAGACCTTTTGCAGCAGGTCGGGGGCGATCAGCAGTTCTTCGCGACGCGTGCCCGACTTGTTCAGGTTGATGGACGGGTAAACGCGCTTTTCCGCCAGACGACGCTCAAGGTGGACTTCGGAGTTGCCCGTGCCCTTGAATTCTTCGTAGATGACTTCGTCCATGCGGCTGCCGGTTTCGATCAGCGCCGTACCCAGGATGGTCAGCGAGCCGCCTTCTTCCAGGTTACGGGCCGCGCCGAAGAAGCGCTTGGGGCGTTGCAGGGCGTTGGCGTCCACGCCGCCGGTCAGCACCTTGCCGGAGGCAGGCACGACGGTGTTGTAGGCGCGGGCCAGACGGGTGATCGAGTCCAGCAGGATCACGACGTCTTTCTTCATTTCGACCAGGCGCTTGGCCTTTTCGATGACCATTTCAGCCACTTGCACGTGGCGGGTGGCGGGCTCGTCGAAGGTCGAGGCCACGACTTCGCCGCGCACCGTGCGCTGCATTTCGGTCACTTCTTCCGGGCGCTCGTCGACCAGCAGGACGATCATGACGGCGTCGGGGTAATTGGTGGTGATGGCGTGCGCGATGTGCTGCATCATCACCGTCTTGCCGGACTTGGGGCTGGCGACGATCAGGCCGCGCTGGCCCATACCGATCGGGGCGAACACATCCAGGATGCGGCCCGTCAGGTTTTCTTCGCTCTTGATGTCGCGTTCCAGACGCATCGTCCGGTTCGGGTGCAGCGGCGTCAGGTTTTCAAACATGATGCGATGCTTGATCGCTTCAGGCGCCACGCCGTTGACCTTGTCCACCTTGACCAGTGCAAAGTAGCGCTCGCCATCCTTGGGCGTACGCACTTCACCTTCGATGGAATCGCCGGTGTGCAGGTTGAAACGGCGGATCTGCGAGGGCGAGATGTAGATGTCGTCCGTGCTGGCCAGATACGAGGTCTCGGGCGAGCGCAGGAAACCGAAGCCGTCAGGCAGGACTTCCAGAACGCCGTCGCCAAAGATCTGCTCGCCTTGCTTGGCGCGCCGTTTCATGATGGCGAACATCAATTCCTGCTTGCGCAGGCGGTTGGCGTTCTCGATTTCCAGGCCAGCGGCCATTTCGAGCAGCTGCGAGACATGCAGCGCCTTCAGTTCGTTGAGGTGCATCGCGGTGAATGTGGGGGAAAAGTAAAGGAGGGGTCTGGCGGCGCGCCACGGACGGGCTCGCGCGGTACTGAATGAGCGCCGCCTCCGGGGCGGCGCCTTCGTTCACAGCACGCGGATTACAACGCGCCGTCCAGGAATGCGGTCAGTTGCGACTTCGACAGCGCGCCAACTTTGGTGGCTGCGGCTTGGCCGTCTTTAAAGAGCATGAGGGTGGGAATGCCGCGGATACCGTACTTGGTGGCGGTGCCCTGGTTTTCGTCCACGTTCAGCTTCGCGATCGTCAGACGACCTGCGTACTCGGTGGCGACTTCTTCCAGGATGGGGGCAATCATTTTGCAAGGGCCGCACCAGGCAGCCCAGTAGTCCACCAGCACCGGCTGGCCGGATTTCAACACATCGGCATCGAAGCTTGCGTCACTGACGTTCTTGATTTGGTCGCTCATGATGGTGATTCTCGGTTCGGCAGCAAAAGGCGCGTAAAAAAGGAACGCGCCTTGCCGTTGTTCTTGTATGTGGAATGGATTAAAGCATACCACTGTCAATAACAACAGGCATACCACTGTTAATAACAACAGGGTTTGCTGGTTTTGTGTAGGATGTTGCGGCGCAGACTTTGTGATCCGGGCCGTTGGGCCCTGACGCGCTGGCTGTGACTTGTCATCATCCTACCGAATTCGGAGGTGGTCAGGTCGTGCGCAACCCACTGGGAGCCGCGCAGAACCTGGGCTTATCCGTAAAATGTCGGTTTTTTTCCACAGATGTTGGGGATAACTTGGCCACTCCACGTTACACCGAGGCGTCCATTCGCGTCCTGAAGGGGCTGGAGCCCGTGCGCCAGCGCCCGGGCATGTACACCCGCACCGAAAACCCTCTGCACGTCGTGCAGGAGGTCATTGATAACGCCGCAGACGAGGCCCTGGCCGGCTACGGCAAACAGATCCAGGTCACGTTGCACAGTGATGGCAGCGTGTCCGTCGAGGATGACGGCCGGGGCATCCCCGTCGGCCTGCATCCCGAAGAAGGCGCGCCCGTCGTCGAACTGGTCTTCACCCGCCTGCATGCGGGCGGCAAGTTCGACAAGGCGGGCGGCGGCGCCTATGCGTTTTCGGGTGGCCTGCACGGGGTGGGCGTTTCCGTCACCAATGCGCTGGCGACCCGGCTTGAAGTCGTCGTCTGGCGCGATGGCGCGGTCAACCGCCTGGTCTTCAAGGGCGGCGATGTCGCCGAGCCCCTGGCGCCCTACGAGGCGGGCGGCCGCAAGAAATCCGGCACGCGCGTGCGCGTCTGGCCCGACGCCAAGTATTTCGACAGCCCCAATATCCCGCTGGGCGAGCTGACGCACCTGCTGCGCAGCAAGGCCGTGCTGCTGCCCGGCGTGAAGGTCACGCTGGTCAACGAGAAAACCGGCGACACCAAGACCTGGCAATACCAGGACGGTCTGCGCGGCTATCTGGCCGAAGCCCTGACCGGCGCCGAACTCATGGTGCCGTTCTTCGAAGGCCAGCAATATGCCGGCGCCGACCACGAGAACTTCGCCGAAGGCGAGGGCGCTCAGTGGGTCGTGGCCTGGACCGAGGACGGCAACGCCGTACGCGAGTCCTACGTGAACCTGATCCCGACGCCGGCAGGCGGCACGCATGAATCGGGTTTGCGCGAAGGCCTGTTCGGCGCGGTGAAGGGCTTTGCCGAACTGCACAGCCTGTTGCCCAAGGGCGTGAAGCTGCTGCCCGAAGACGTGTTCGCGCGCGCCAGCTTCGTGCTGTCGGCCAAAGTGCTGGACCCGCAATTCCAGGGCCAGATCAAGGAACGCCTGAACAGCCGCGACGCCGTGCGTCTGGTGGGCGGCTTTGCCAAAAGCGCGCTGGACCTCTGGCTGCACAGCAACGTCGAATACGGCAAGAAGCTGGCTGAACTGGCCATCCGCCAGGCGCAGGCGCGCCAGCGTTCGGCCCAAAAGGTTGAAAAGCGCAAGAGTTCCGGCGTGGCCGTGCTGCCCGGCAAGTTGACCGATTGCGAATCCAGCGACGCCAGCCGCACCGAGGTGTTCCTGGTCGAGGGCGACTCGGCCGGCGGCTCCGCCAAGATGGGGCGCGACAAGGAATTTCAGGCCATCCTGCCCTTGCGCGGCAAGGTGCTCAATTCCTGGGAAGTGGATCGCGATCGGCTCTTTGCCAATAACGAAATCCACGATATTTCGGTGGCGATCGGCGTGGACCCTCACGGTCCGAACGACACGCCTGACCTGTCCGGCCTGCGCTACGGCCGCATCTGCATCCTGTCCGATGCAGACGTCGATGGCTCGCACATCCAGGTCTTGCTGCTGACCCTGTTCTACAAGCACTTTCCCAAGCTCGTCGAAGCCGGCAACGTGTTCGTGGCCAAGCCGCCCTTGTTCCGTCTGGATGTCCCCGCGCAGGGCAAGCGCCCGGCGCGCAAGATCTACTGTCTGGACGAAGGCGAGCTTGAAGCTGCGCAGGACAAGCTGCGCAAGGAAGGCGTGCGCGAAGGCGCCTGGGCGGTCAGCCGCTTCAAGGGCCTGGGCGAAATGAATCCTGAACAGCTGTGGGAAACCACCATGAATCCGGACACGCGCCGCCTGCTGCCCGTGGGTTATGGCGATCAGACCCCCGAAGACACCACCCGCATGTTCGACATGCTGATGGGCAAGGGCGAGTCCTCGCAGCGTCGCGCCTGGATCGAGGAAAAGGGCAATCTGGCCGAGCTGGATATCTGATGACGTCCTCGCTCCCTGATACCGTGCGCATGACCGTCGACATGACGGCCGACGACTACGCGGAATTCGCTGCCTATGTATATAAGCGGCCCGAGATGCGCCGGCGTCGCTACCGGTCGCATCTGCGTTTCGGCATCCTGATGATCGTCGCGCTTTTCGCTTACCTGGTCTGGCAGACCTGGGACGGCAAGGGGCCCAACTGGTCTCAGATGCTGCCCGTGTATTTCGAGGGGCTGGCGGTCGGCCTGGGCATCCTGGCGCTGTTGGCGCTGGCTTACGAATTTGTCCTGCCGCCGCTGGTCCGCATGAATACGCGGCGCATGCTCAAGAAACAGCCCGACGACCTGTTCCTGGGACGCCATCAGCTGGACTTCGGCCCCGAGGGCATTCTGGATACCACCGCCGGCGCCTCCGGGCAGATGCAGTGGTCGGATATCCGGCGCGTCGAGGAAACGCCGCAGCACCTGTACGTCATCCTGGGCACCTTGCAGGGCGTGATCATTCCCAAGCGCGGCCAGGACGCCGCCACGCTGGCAGCGGTGCGCGCCCAGATGCGCGCGCATGTCGCCGACACCCAGCTGGCCGCGTCCGCGTGAAGGCGCATTGACGCCGTTTCGATGAAATTGTCTACCTGAACACAACATGACCGACAGCAATCAACCCGGCCTGTTCGACTCCACCCCGCCCGACGGCGATGGCGACGCCAATGCCGCCATCACGCTGGCGCGTTACGCGGAACAGGCTTATCTGGACTACGCGGTCTCCGTCGTGCGCGGCCGCGCCTTGCCCGACGTGGGCGACGGGCAAAAGCCCGTGCAACGCCGCATCCTCTTCGCCATGCAGGCAATGGGGCTTGCCGCCGGCGCCAAGCCGGTGAAGTCGGCGCGCGTCGTGGGCGACGTGCTGGGCAAGTACCACCCGCATGGCGACCAGGCCGCTTACGACGCCATGGTCCGCATGGCGCAGGACTTTTCCCTGCGCTATCCGCTGATCGACGGCCAGGGCAACTTCGGCTCGCGCGACGGCGACAACGCCGCCGCCATGCGATACACCGAAGCGCGCCTGACTCCCATCGCCAAGCTGCTGCTCGATGAGCTGGACGAGGGCACGGTCGACTTCGTGCCCAACTACGACGGCAGCCAGCAAGAACCGCAGATGCTTCCCGCGCGCCTGCCCGTGATGTTGCTGAACGGCGCATCGGGCATCGCCGTCGGCATGGCCACCGAGATTCCGCCGCACAACCTGCGCGAAGTCGCGCAGGCCTGCGTGGCGCTGATCAAGCAGCCGCAGTTGCCGGACGCCGACCTACACGCCATGATCCCCGGACCCGACTTTGCCGGTGGCGGCCAGATCATCACGCCAGCGGCCGACATCGCGCAGATCTACGGCACGGGACGCGGTTCGCTGAAAGTGCGCGCGCGCTGGACCTTCGAGGAAATGGCGCGCGGCCAGTGGCAGCTGGTGATCACCGAGCTGCCCCCCGGTACCTCCGGCCAGAAGGTGCTGGAAGAGATCGAGGAAATCACCAACCCCAAGGTCAAGTCCGGCAAGAAGAGCCTGACGCCCGAGCAGACGCAGGCCAAGGCGGTAATGCTGAACCTGCTGGACGCCGTGCGCGACGAATCGGGCAAGGACGCGGCCGTGCGGCTGGTGTTCGAACCCAAGACCTCGCGCGTGGACCGCGACGAATTCGTCAATACGCTGCTGGCGCAGACCAGCATGGAAAGCAGCTCGTCGATCAACCTGGTGTGCATCGGCACCGATGGCCGGCCCCGCCAGAAGGGCTTGCGCGACATCCTGGTCGAATGGGTGGCGTTCCGCACCCATACCGTGGTGCGCCGCACGCGCTTCCGCCTGGATAAGGTCACCGACCGCATCCACGTGCTGGAAGGCCGCATGCTGGTCTACCTGAACGTCGACGAAGTCATCCAGACGATCCGCGAATCCGACGAGCCGCGCGCCGCGCTGATGGAGCGGTTCAAGCTGTCCGAGCGCCAGGCCGAAGACATCCTGGAAATGCGCTTGCGTCAGTTGGCGCGCCTGGAAGGCTTCAAGATCGAGCAGGAGTTGGCCGACAAGCGCAAGGATCAGATCTCGCTGCAAGAGCTGCTGGACAATCCCACGACGCTCAAGCGCCTGCTGATCAAAGAGATCGAGGCCGACGCCAAGCAGTATGGCGACGAGCGCCGCACGCTGATTGAAACCGCCGAACGCGCCGTGCTGGAAACCAAGGTGCTGGACGAGCCGGTGACGGTGATCGTGTCGCAAAAGGGTTGGTTGCGGGCTCGCCAGGGCCACGGCCATGACGCCTCGCAATTCACGTTCAAGCAGGGCGACGACCTGTACGGCGCCTTCGAATGCCGCACCACCGACACGCTGATCGCCATGGGCGACAACGGCCGCGTGTACTCGGTGCCCGTGGGGGGGCTGCCGTCGGCGCGTGGCGATGGCCAACCGGTCACCACGATGATCGACCTGGAATCCGGCACGCGCATCGTCCACACCATCGCAGCCGCGCCCGAATCGCGCTGGCTGCTGGCCACGCGCGGCGGCTATGGCTTTGCGGCCAAGCTGTCCGACATGGTCAGCCGTCAACGCGCCGGCAAGCAGTTCATCACGCTGGAAACCGGCGATGAAATGCTGCGCCCGGTGCCCTTGTTCGAGGGCGCCACGCAACTGGCCCTGCTGTCGGCCAAGGGCAAGTTCCTGGTGTTCGGGCTGGACGAGTGCAAGTCCTTGTCGGGTGGCGGCCGGGGCACCATCCTGATGGGCCTGGACGCGTCGGACAAGCTGGACCAGACGGTGCCGATTGGCGCTCGCGGCCTGCGCGCCACGGGTATCTACCGCAACAAGCTGACCGAAGACATCCTGGCCGGCGACGCGCTGGCGCCCTATGTGGGCAAGCGCGCGCGCAAGGGTCGCCAGCTGGATGTGCGTCCCAAGCAGCCCGTGCTCTCGCCGGTGCTGGCATAACGCGGTTCCTGGACGCGGGAGCGCCCCGCGTCCAGGGCATCGGGCCGTGATGAACCGTCGGCTTCTGGCCGGCTGCATGTAATGAACCTATCAACGCGCAAGCACTGCGCAGGGGCGTGCCCATGACCGTAGCCCCGACCCTGGCCGGGCCGCGCCTGCATCATGTCGATGCCCTGCGCGGCTTCGCGCTGTTCGGCATCCTGATCGTGAACATCGGCGTGTTCTCGTCGCCTTTCTATGGCGCGGGCATGGCCGACCCCAACTATTCCAGTGCGCTGGACGTGGCGGTGCGCTGGCTCATCGCCTGCCTGTTCGAAACCAAGTTCTATCTGCTGTTCTCATTCCTGTTCGGCTACAGCTTCACTTTGCAGATGTCGGCGGCCGAACGTGGCCAGGCGGCGTTCGGCCCGCGCTTCCTGCGGCGGCTGGCGGGTCTGGCCGCGCTGGGGTTGATGCACGCCGTGCTGTTCTATCAGGGCGACATCCTGCTGACCTACGCCTTGCTGGGCCTGGGCCTCTTGGCGTGTCGCACATTGGCGCCCAAGCACGCGTTGCGCGCCGCGCTATGGCTGATCGTGGTGGCTTCGCTGGTCTGGGCCCTGTTGGGCCTGCTCAGTTATCTGGACCCCGTGCCCGCCGACTACATCGCGCAATACCACGCCGAGGCGCTGGCCTCCATCCAGGCGTATCGCGGCACGATCGGTACGACGATCGACCAGCACATCCACGAACTGTCCACATCGGTCTGGTTCATGGTGCTGTTCGTGCAGGGGCCATTTGTCTTCGCCATGTTTCTTGCCGGGTATGCGTTGGGCCGACGCCGCGCCCTGGACGATCCGTGGCGTCAGCCGCGCGTGCTTTGGCTCTTGTGCGCGATTGGCCTGCTGCCGGGGCTGGCGGGGTCGGCGCTGTACGCCACCTCGTCCCTGCCGTCTGCCGGCGTGGCCTGGGAATTGCCCGGCCTGGCGGCTGATCTGCTGACTGCGCCGCTGTTGAGCATGACCTATGCCGCTGCCTTTCTGCTGGCGATCCGCACCCGGGCGCTGAGTCGCCTGGGCGCCTGGCTGGCGCCGGCGGGGCGCATGGCGTTGAGCAACTACCTGATGCAGTCGGTGATTTGCGCATTCCTGTTCACCGGCTGGGGTTTGCGGTTGTTTGCGTCGGTGTCGCCGCTGACTAGCGTGGGCATTGCCGTGGCGATTTTCGGCTTGCAGCTGCCCTGGTCCGCGTGGTGGCTGCGGCGCCACGCTTACGGACCGGTGGAATGGGTGTTGCGCGCGCTCACGCTTTGGGCGTTGCCGCCGTGGCGGCGGACGCGCGCGGCCTGATCGGACCGCCGATTTCGTCGACCGGACCGATCAGACCGTCGACCCCATCGCGTGGACCGATCACTCCGCTTCTCACATCGCGCAGTCCGATTACACCCCCCCGCTCATATCGCGCAGTCCGATGAGACCGCCGATCTCATCGCGCGAACCAATCAGACCGCGAAGGCTTCAGACCGAGACCGCGCAGTCCTTTCATACCGCGCATGCGTGCACACCGCCAACCGCGCCGCCGTCCCGCCGACCTTGACGCAGCCACATGCCGGCCAGCAGCAACAGCGCCGGCAGGTAGAACCAATAGTCCGACCAGCGCTGCGGATTCGGCGCTTTCACCTGCACCACGTCCCAGCCTTGTTCCCAGCCTGCGCGCTGCGCGCGGCTGCCGAAGCGCACGCCGCCGATCTGGATCTGGTCGCCCAGGCTCATCAGCGTCACCCCGGCTTCGGCCAGGCGGCGGCGGCCGGCATCGGGTGCGTCGGCGTCCGCCTGTAGCGCGGGCAGAGCCACGGCGACGGTCTTGTTCAATTCATCGCCTTCCAGGTTGATCCCGCGCAGCACGACGGTCAGGCGGCCGTTGTCCGGCATCGTGGCGGCCAGCGCCTGCATGTCGGAGGCGGGCCGGCTCTCGTCGGGCGAGGCGAAATGGTCCATGAACCAGTCCGGCCGGAACAGCATGAAAGTCACCAGCAGCAGCACGCCCACCTCGGTCCACGTGCAGCGCGTGCGAAACCAGCGCATGGTGGCGGCGGCAAAGGTCAGGGACGCCAGCGTGGCGCCCGCCACCACCAGCGCCAATTCCCAACCGTAGTTGACGTCGATCAGCAGCAGGGTGGGGTTGAACACGAACATGAACGGCAGGATGGCGGTGCGCGCGGCGTACGTCACGCCCTGGATGCCGGTCTTGATGGGGTCCTCGCCCGAGATCGCCGCGGCCGCGAAGGTCGCCAGTCCTACGGGTGGCGTGATGTCGGCCATGATGCCGTAATAGAACACGAACATATGCACGGCGATCAGCGGGATGACCAGCCCGTTCTGCGCGCCCAGTTCCACCACCACGGGCGCCATCAGCGTCGCCATCAGGATGTAGTTGGCCGTGGTGGGCATGCCCAGCCCCAGGATCAGGCAGACCAGCGCCGTGAAGATCAGCATCAGCAGCACGTTGCCCATCGACACCAGTTCGACGAAGGCGGTCATGCGCAGCCCCAGGCCCGTCAGCGTGATGGCGCCGACGATCAACCCCGCCGTGCCGCACGCGATGGCGATGCCGATCATGTTGCGGGCCCCGTCCTGCAAGCCGCCGATGGCGTCGCGCCAGCCCTGCCGCCAGGCGGGCGCGGCGTCCTGCTTGCGAAACCAGGCGATCAGCGGACGCTGCGTGACCATCTGGAACAGCATCGCCATCGCCGCCCAGAACGCGGACAGCCCGGCGGACAGCTCCAGCACGCTCAAGCACCACACCAGGATGCCGATCGGGATCAGGAAATACAGGCCGGCGCGCACCGTGGGCCAGGGCTGCGGGCGCACGGGGTGTTTGATGTCGATGTCCTGCGGCAAGTCCGGATGCGCGGCGGCGACACGCAGCAACCACACGTACAGCGCCGCCAGCATCGCCAGCAACACCCAGATGGCCGCCGCACCCGCCATGGCCTGCACGCCGGTGCCGATCCAATACACCGCGCCCATCACCAGCAAGGTGCCGCTGATGCCCATGCCCCAGCCCGCCAGCTTTTGCAGCGGCGTGCGCGACGGGCCCGATGCCATCATGGGCTGGATACCCAGCTTCAGCGCTTCCAGGTGGACGATGTAGAAGAGGGCGATGTAGGAAATCGCGGCGGGCAGGATGGCGTGGCGGATGATGTCCGTGTAGGGGATGCCCACGTACTCGATCATCAGGAACGCGGCTGCGCCCATGACGGGCGGCATGATCTGGCCGTTGACCGACGACGCGGTTTCGATGGCGCCCGCGCGCACGCCGCCATAGCCGGCCTTCTTCATGAGCGGGATCGTGAAGATGCCGCCCGTCACCACGTTGGCCACCGACGATGCCGACACCAGCCCGTTGACGGCCGAGGACACCACCGCCACCTTGGCCGGACCGCCTCGCAAATGGCCCAGCAGCGCGAACGAAACCTGCATCATGTAATTGCCCGCGCCGCACTTGTCCAACATCGAGCCGAGCAGCACGAAGATGAAGATGTACGACACCGATACGCCCAGGGCCACGCCGTACACGCCCTCGGTGGTCAGCCACATATGCGACATCAGGCGTTCCAGCGATGCGCCGCGATGCGCCAGCACGTCGGGCAGCCAGGGGCCGGCCAGCACATAAGCCACGAACACGATGCCCAGCACGGTCATGGGCAGGCCAAGCGCGCGGCGCGTCACTTCCAAGAGCAGCGCCAGCCCCACTACGGCCGTGCCGACGTCCATCGGCGTGGGCTGGCCGGGGCGGCCGGCCAGTTCGTTATAGAACACATACAGATAGCTGCCGCAAAAGCCCGCCGCCAGCGCCAGTACCCAGTCATACCAGGGCATGCTGTCGCGCGCCGAGCGCTTGCTGGCCGGGTACGCCAGATAGCCCAGGAACATGGCGATGCCCAGGTGCAGCGCGCGCGCCTCGGTGTCGTTGAAGATGCCCCAGTTGAACGAAAAAGGCAGCGGCGAGGCATACCAGAGTTGGAAGAAGGACCAGGCGAGCGCGCCAGCGGCCAGCGTGGCGCCCGCGATGCCGCCAACATTGCGGCCCCCTCGGTCGGCATCCGCCACAAGCTGTTCCAGGTCCGGGGCCGTCGTGTGCGGCACTTTTTGCATGGCTTTCCCCTACGTGTCATGGCGCGCGCCGCCGCAGCGGCGCGCGTTGAAACCCCGCGCGTCGATCACGCGCCGGGCGAGCCTTAGAGCAGGCCCTTTTCCTTGAAGTACTTTTCCGCGCCCGGATGCAAGGGCGCCGACAAGCCGTTCTTGACCATGTCCGCCGGCTTCAGGTTGGCGAAGGCGGGGTGCAGCTTCTTGAAATCGTCGAAGTTGTCGAACACCGCCTTGACCACGGTGTAGACCGTGGCATCGGGCACGTCCGCCGACGTGACGAAGGTGGCGGTGACGCCATACGTCTTGGTTTCAGTGGGGTTGTTTGGATACAGCCCGGCAGGGATCGTGGCGTACGCGTAGTAGGGGTACTTGGCCACCAGCTTGTCCACCGCCGGCCCGGTCAGCGACACCAGTTTGGCGCCGCAACTGGTGGTCGGGTCCTGGATGTTGGCCGAGGGGTGGCCGACGCCGTAGAAGAAGCCATCTATCTTGCCGTCGCACACCGCCGAACCGTGCTCGTCAGGGCGCAACTCCGAAGCCAGCGAAAAGTCCTTCATCGTCCAGCCCATCGTGGCCAGCAGTTCTTCCATCGACGAGCGCGTGCCCGAGCCGGGGTTGCCCACGTTGAAGCGCTTGCCCTTCAAGTCTTCGAAGCTCTTGATGTTCGCGTCCTTGCGGGTCACCACCGTGAACGGTTCGGGGTGGATCGAAAAGACCGATCGCAGTTTGGTGAACGGGCCCGCCTGCTTGAATTGCCCCTCGCCGTTGTAGGCGTTGAAGCCTACGTCGGACTGCACCACGCCCAGGTCCAGTTCCCCGGCCTTGATGGTGTTGGCGTTAAAGACCGAGCCGCCGGTCGATTCCACCGAGCAGCGGATGCCGTGCGTGGCGCGGTCCTTGTTGACCAGGCGGCAGATGGCGCCGCCCGCGGCGTAGTAGACGCCGGTGACGCCGCCTGTGCCGATACTGACAAACTTTTGTTGAGCGGCGGCGGGCGCCGGCGTGGTGGACAGCAATGCCGTTGCCAAGCCTGCCGCGGCGAGCGTCCAGGCGTTGCGATGGCCCAAGGGGTGTTTGACGAACGTGGTCATGCAAACTCCTTAAGGGGTTTTTCCCCGTGATTTGCCGGTCTTTGCCGGCGGTGGGTGCGCTCCGCGAGCCTCTCGGGGCGCCCTGTGCAAATCATCACGTGCCCGCTTGCGCGGGCGCTGCGTGGCGGAGGGACCGCCACGCGCAAAGCAGTGGCCGCTAGGCGCCTTCAGTCCCGACGGCTTTCAAGGCGGTGTCGATCGCGCCGACCAGGCGCTCGGTCAATTGGTCCAGCTCGTCATCGGAAATGATGAACGGCGGCGCCAGCAGCACATGGTCGCCATGGCGTCCGTCGATCGTGCCGCCCATCGGGTAGACCATCAGCCCTTGCGCCATCGCCTCGCGCTTGATGCGCGCGTGCAGCGACAGCGCCGGGTCGAACGTCTGTTTCGTGGCCCGGTCCTGCACCAGCTCGATGCCCATGAAGAGGCCCCGGCCGCGGATGTCGCCCACGTTAGGGTGCGCGCCCAGCGCCTGCTCCAGCCGTTGCCGCAAGCCCGCGCCTTGCTCGCGCACGCGTTGCAGCAGCTTGTCGCGGTGGATGACCTCTTGCACGGCCAGCGACGCGGCGCAGGCGACGGCATGGCCCAGATAGGTGTGGCCATGCTGGAAAAAGCCGCTGCCTTGCTGCATGGCGTCCACGATGCGGCCTTGCGCCATGACGGCGCCGATCGGCTGATACCCGCCGCCCAGGCCCTTGGCGATGGTGATCAGGTCGGGCACGATGCCTTCCTGTTCGACCGCGTACAACGTGCCCGTGCGCCCCATGCCGCACATGACCTCGTCAGCAATCAGCAGCACGCCGTGGCGGTCGCACACTTCCCGGATGCGGCGGAAGTAACCCGGCACCGCCGTCACCGCGCCGGACGTGGCGCCGACCACGGGTTCCGCCACGAACGCCATCACCGTGTCGGGGCCCAGCTTTTCAAAGGTCTGCTCCAGCTCCTGCGCCAGGCGCTCCCCGTATTGCTCGGGGCTTTCGCCTTCGCGCTGATCCCGGTAGGCATAGCAGGGCGAGACATGTTCAACGTCGATCAGCAACGGCGCGAACTGAGCGCGGCGCCAGGCATTGCCGCCCACCGCCAACGCGCCCAGCGTATTGCCGTGATAGCTCTGGCGACGCGCGACGATACGGCGGCGTTGCGGCTGGCCGATCTCCACGAAGTACTGGCGCGCCATCTTCAGGGCCGCCTCGACCGCTTCGGAACCGCCCGACACGAAGTACGCGTGCGAAATGCCGGGCGGGGCGTCGGCCACCAGCCGCGCCGCCAACTGCTCTGCCACCTCGGTCGTGAAGAAGCTGGTGTGCGCGTAGGCCAGCGCGTCGATCTGGGCGTGCATGGCGGCCTGGATGTCGGGATGGTTGTGGCCCAGGCAGGAGACTGCCGCGCCACCTGAACCGTCCAGGTACGCGCGGCCCGCGCTGTCATAGACCCAGACCCCTTGGCCGCGCACGGCGACTGGGGGCGTCTGGCGTAGGGAACGATGCAGGACGTGGGTCTGGCTCATGGTGTTTTCAGGAAGCTAAGGTGAAAGGAAAATTCAGCCGGGTCGGCGGGAAGTCGGAGCCGTCCAATAGACGTTATCGGCGCGCAGGCGTTGTTCCACTTCGGTCAGGCGGCTCAGTACGTCAGCGCCGCCACGGGCCGTGAGCCTTGCGATCAGGTGCTCGGCCAGGCCCAGCAAGCCAGCCGTGGTGTGGAAGAACGAGCCGAGCCCCTGGCGCGCAGGCCGCGCCTGCACGCCGTCGCGATCGGGCGGCGCGAAGCGCAACGTATGGCGGGCGTCGACGGCCAGCGGCGATAAGGGGTCGTCGGTCAGCGCGATCAGCGCGACGCCGCGCTGCGCGGCTTGGCGGGCCAATTGCACGGTGGCGGTGGGATAGGGCGCTTGCGAGATGACGATCAGTGCGTCGCTGCCGTCCAGGTTGTCGGCCTGCTCGGCCGGCGCGCCGCCCAGGCCGTCGATCAGCACGCTGTTACGGCGCACCAGCTGATAGGCGTAGCGCATCTGGAACGCAATGCCGAACGCGGAGCGCGTTCCCAGAAATCCTACCTGGCGCGCCTTGAGCAATGTTTCGACGGCGGCGTCGAACACGTTTGCCGGGTTCAACGCGCATACCGATGTCATGGCCTGGACCTGGTAGTCGGTCAGGACGTCGTGCCCTGGCTCGGCGGGCTCTCCGGCCGCGGCCTGCAAGGCCGCCGCGCGATCGCGCAGCCCGGGCTGGCTATTGCCGGCAAGCACCTGTTGAAAAGGCTCTCGAAATGCTTCGTAGCTGGCATAGCCCAGCGCCCTGGCGAGCCGCAGCATGGTGGCCGGCGCCACCCCCAACGCTTGCGCCTGACGCCGCATGGACCACAAACCGACCTCGGCCGGATGCGCCACCACCCAATGCGCTGCGCGTTGCAGCTCGGGTGGCAGGCCTTCCAGCTTTTCCTGCAAGGTGGGGATCAGGTTGTAGGGCAGGGACATGGGGCATCGGCGCGATAAAAAACAAATGATATATCGACAGATTTTAATAAAACATATGTTTTTTATTGGTGCTTTCCCGAGGCGGCAGGGCGGCATTTACGTGAGCATGCCGTCGGCGCGCGCGGGGGTGATGCCCGTCTGCAAGTCCGGCAATCCTGCATTTATCTCCTGCAATTCCGTGTTCATTTATTTACATCGTGCGGGGGATTTTTGTTTGACTCGAATAGATCGGGCGCATATCATTCGTGTAGAAATGAATTTGACCGAACCTTTCTCTTCCATGACCAGCCCCGCGAAAACTGATCCCTCACAGCAATACGATCTGCGCATCTTGCGAGCCCTGCGCCGCATTACGCGTTCGATCGCACTGCACTCGCGACAGTTGTCCGCGGTCAGCCATATCACTGCGCCGCAGTTGATGTGTCTGCGCACGGTGATCGCCAACGGCCCGATGACGGCCACGGCCATCAGCCGCGAAATGCATGTCAGCCCCAGCACGGTGGTTGGCATCCTGGACCGCCTGGAAGACAAGGGTTTGATCCGCCGTGAACGCGGCCGCGAAGATCGCCGCATCGTTTTCGTCACTGCCACCGACGCCGGACGCGAGCTTGCGCAAGGCGCGCCGTCGCCGTTGCAAAAGCATCTGGCCGACGCGCTGAACGCGTTGCCCGAGCTGGAGCAGGCCACCATCACGCTATCGCTGGAACGCATCGTGGCGTTGATGGAGCAGGAAGGCCAGGCCGTGGCAGCCGAACCGCACGGCGATGTATCGTCGCCCATCCTTGAAGTGCCCACGGGCGGGGCACCCCCAGAATCAGGAATCGTTGCATGAAGAAAAACGAACTGGATACACCTTCGCTCTCAAGTGCCGTGGCGCCGGCGGTTCGCGCGCAGACCCATACGATGCGTCTGCCCACCCGCAAAGACGGCGCCGCCATTCACCACCTCATTTCCGAGTGCCCGCCGCTCGACCTGAATTCCCTCTACGCCTACTTGCTCCTTGGTGAGCATTTCAGCGACACCTGCGTCATTGCCGAAAGTTCCGGCGGACGTATCGACGGTTTTATCTCCGCTTACGTAATCCCGACCCGACCCGACGTGTTGTTCGTCTGGCAGGTTGCGGTGCACGCCCGCGCACGCGGCCATCGGTTGGGCCGCGCCATGCTTCGCGAACTCTTGCAGCGCAAGGGGCTGGAGCATGTTCGATATCTTGAGACCACGGTGGGGCCTGACAACCAGGCATCGCGCCGCAGCTTTGCCGGCCTGGCCGGCGAGCTTGGCGCCCACGTTTCCGAACAACCGTTCTTCGACCGGAAATTGTTTGGTGGCGCGGACCATGACGACGAGATGTTGTTGAAGATAGGCCCGTTCGCATTGCCCGCCCCGTAGGGCGCGCAACCTTCGCGGACTTATCGAAATTACCGGGATGGCAATGCCTATCCGAATGCGTCCACCGCATCCGGAGGGATCTGGCCGTCTATTCAACTTATTAGATGAAAGGGAGGATTGATCATATGGACTTGAAAATCTTTGACCGGATGGAATCCGAAGTGCGGGGCTACATTCGGTCGTTTCCCGTGATATTCAGCCAGGCCCGAGGCTCGACGCTGATCGACGAAGACGGCACCGAGTACATCGACTTCTTCAGCGGCGCAGGCACGCTGAACTACGGCCACAACAATCCTGTTCTCAAGGAAAAGCTGCTGGAGTATGTGCAGGCGGACGGCGTCGTCCATGGCCTGGACATGGCGACCAGCGCGAAGAAGCGTTTCCTGGAGACGGTGGATCGCGTGCTGCTCAAGCCGCGCAACTGGCAATACACGCTGCAATTCACCGGCCCCACCGGCACCAATGCCGTGGAAGCCGCGTTGAAGATCGCGCGCCAGGTCAAGGGCCGCTCCAATGTGATTTCGTTCACGCACGGCTTTCACGGCGTCAGCGGCGGCTCGCTGGCGGTGACGGCCAACATGAAGTTCCGCGAAGCGTCCGGCTACGCCCTGGGCAACACGACGTTCATGCCCTATGACGGCTACTTCGGTCCCGACGTGGACACGATGGCGTACCTGGAACGCATGCTGGAAGATCCCAGCAGCGGCATGGACAAGCCGGCCGCCGTCATCGTGGAAACGGTGCAGGGCGAAGGCGGCGTCAACGTTGCGACGCTGCGTTGGCTCAAAGACCTGGAAAAGCTGTGCAAGCGCCACGACATGCTGCTGATCGTGGATGACATCCAGGTGGGCTGCGGCCGCACCGGCACCTTCTTCAGCTTCGAGGCCGCCGGCATTCGTCCGGACATCATCACGCTGTCCAAGTCGCTATCCGGTTTCGGCCTGCCGATGTCGCTCGTGTTGATGAAGCCCGAGCTGGACATCTGGAAGCCCGGCGCCCACAGCGGCACGTTCCGGGGCAACAACCTGGCCTTCGTCACCGCCACGCAGGCGTTGGAAACCTATTGGGCCAACACCGCCTTCACCGCCGACATCCAGCGCAAGGAGCGCACGGTGCGCGACTGGCTGGAAAACCTGGTGCACAGCTATCCGAATGCCGGCCTGTCGGTGCGCGGCCGCGGCCTGATCCAGGGCCTGGTGTGCAACACCACGCCCGCGCTGGCCAACCGCATCGCGCAGCAGGCGTTCAAGAAGGGCGTCGTCATCGAGACCTCGGGCGCGCATGACGAAGTGCTCAAGCTGCTGCCTGCGCTGACGATCGAGGAAGATTTGTTGAGCAAGGGCCTGGACGTGATCGAAGCCAGCGTGGCCGACGCGCTGGCCGAGGAAGGCCAGTCCGCCCGTATTCTGAAATTTGGAGGAAAACGTCAATGATCGTACGTAATGTCAAAGATGTGATCGGCACCGCCGACGAAGTCCGTACCGACACCTGGGTCAGCCGCCGCGTGCTGCTCAAGAAGGATGGCATGGGCTTTTCCTTCCACGAGACCACCATCTTTCCCGGCGGCCGCACGCACATCCACTACAAGAACCATCTTGAAGCGGTGTGGTGCATTGAAGGCGACGGCTCTATCGAGACCATCGCCGACGGCAAGAAGTATGACCTGGGCCCCGGCGTGGTCTACGCGCTGAACGAGCACGACGAGCACTGGCTGTGCGGCGGCAAAGAGCCGCTGCGCGTCATCTGCGTCTTCAACCCGCCGCTGACCGGCCAGGAAGTGCACGACAAAGAAGGCGTCTACGCCTTGCCTGAAGCCGAAGCCAAAGCGGCTTGATACAAGGAGGTTCGCATGATCTCACCTGCACAGGATCCGTACGCCTCCCGTACGGACAGAAGTTCCGCCATCATTGCGCGTCAGGACCCGGTGGTCTATGGCGATGGCCAGTACGCCAACGCCTTGTCCGGCGAACAGGTCGGGCAGTATGAGCGCGATGGTTTCATCCTGCTGGAAAACCTGTTCTCGGAAGCCGAAATCAGCGCGCTGTCGGCCGAAGTCGAGCGCATGACGCGCGACCCGTCGATCATCCGGCGCGAAGAATCCATCACCGAGCCGGGCAGCAATGCCGTGCGATCCATTTTCATGGTGCACGTGCTCAACCCCATCTTGTCGCGCCTGGTGCGCGACCCGCGCCTGGTCAACGTGGCGCGGCAGATCCTGGGATCCGAGGTTTACATCCACCAGTCGCGCGCCAACATGAAGCCGGGCTTCAAGGGCAAGGAGTTCTACTGGCACTCGGATTTCGAGACGTGGCACGTGGAAGACGGCATGCCGTCCATGCGCGCGCTCAGTTGCTCGGTGCTGCTGACCGACAACAATGAGTGCAACGGCCCGTTGATGCTCGTACCGGGTTCGCATCGGCAGTTCATCTCTTGCGTGGGCGAAACCCCGAACGACCATTACAAGCAATCGCTCAAGAAGCAGGAATATGGGGTGCCGGACCCGGTCAGCCTGCAACTGCTGGTCGAGCAGGGCGGCATCCAGTCGATGACCGCCAAGGCGGGGTCCGTGGTCTTTTTCGACTGCAACACCATGCACGGCTCGAACAGCAACATCTCGCCGTGGCCGCGCGCCAATGTCTTCATGGTCTACAACAGCATGGAGAACACGCTGAATCCGCCCAAGTACGGGCTGACGCCGCGTCCGGAACACATCGCGACGCGCAAGGGGTTCAAGGCGGTGACGCCGCTGGACACCTTGAAGCTGGTGGGCGGTTGATCCCCGCCAGCCGGCTCCGCGCGTAGCGCACGAGCGGGTCGGCGGCACCGCAACGAAACCCGGGCTTTGCCCGGGTTTTTTCATGGCCGCCGCGTGCGCAAATAGCGGCCGTGGCGGGACCGGCTCTCTGCTATTCTTGCGCGGATCCCAACCACGCCTGTTCGATGCCGCCATGACCGCCCGTATCCTGAGCTTGCATATCTACCCGATCAAATCCTGCGCCGGCATCGATCTGGCGGAGTCGCCCATCGACCGCGCCGGCCTGGCTTACGATCGCCGCTGGATGCTGATCGGGGCCGATGGCCAGTTCATGACGCAGCGCCAGTGGCCGGCGATGGCCCTGGTGCGCACGGCGCTGACGGCCGACGCATTGCGCGTCAGCGCTCCCGGCATGCCCGATCTGGACGTGCCCCTGGACGGGTCCGGGCTGGAATCCGCCGCGCAGTCCGTGGCGGTCTGGGGCGACACCATTTCCGCTCGGCACGAAAGCGCCGCCGTGGGCAAATGGTTTTCCGAATTTCTCAAGACGCCATGTCGGCTGCTCAAGGTGGACAGCGCCGCCGCGCGCGATGCAAAGCCTGATTGGGTGTCGCGCTGGGTGGACGCGCATCCCGATCTGGCGGACTCCTTCGTGGGCACGCACCATTTCGGCTTTGCCGACGGCTTTCCCTTGCTGATCGCCAATCAGGCCTCGCTGGACGACCTGAACGCACGCCTGCAAGCCAAGGGCGTGGCGCCCGTGCCCAT
The DNA here is from genome assembly GCF_001571245.1 of Achromobacter piechaudii NBRC 102461. Taxonomy (GTDB): domain Bacteria; phylum Pseudomonadota; class Gammaproteobacteria; order Burkholderiales; family Burkholderiaceae_B; genus Achromobacter; species Achromobacter piechaudii. Next base: position 56,705 of record NZ_BCTK01000016.1, read on the forward strand.
GGATCGCTTCCGTCCCAACATCGTCGTGCAAGGCGAATGGGAGCCGTTCGAAGAAGACCATACCGCCATGATCTCGGCGGCGGGCGTCCGGATGGCCTTCGTCAAGCCGTGCACCCGTTGTTCCATTCCCGATATCGACCAGCGCACCGCGCAGCAGCACGACGAGCCCGGCCGGACGCTGGCGGGCTATCGCAATCTTGATATCGGGGTGGTATTTGGCCAGAACGCCATTCTGGACGCGCCGGAAGGGGCCCGTCTGAAAGTAGGCGACGCGGTGGAAATCGAACTGGATTTCTGACCGGCCGCCGCCTGGCCTGGGTTACGCCGAGGACAGTTTCAGGCCGATCAGGCCCAGCACGATCAACGCGACGCTGACGATGCGCATCCAGCTGGTGGATTCCCCGAACAGCACGATGCCGGCCACGAACGCGCCAACAGTACCGATGCCTACCCACACGGCGTAGGCAGTTCCCAGCGGAAGCGTTTTCATGGCGACGGCCAGCAGCCAGACGCTGATGGCCATGCCGCCCGCCGTGATCACGGACGGCCAGAGGCGGGTGAAGCCATGGGTGTATTTCAGGCCCACGGCCCAGACGATTTCGAACAGGCCCGCGAGCACCAGGATGATCCAGGTCATAGACGACTCCTTTGTTGCGCTGCCGGCGTTGCGCCGGCATTGAGGGGTCGTCCCCGGATAAAAAACACCGGTCGATTGACCGCGCGCAGCAACGGGCCGTCCCGCTGCGGCAAAAATTATAGAATACCGGCTTCCAACGGCAAAACCGGATGCCGGGCATCACCTTTGCAACACGTCGCGGACCGGACCGCGAACCAGGAATTTCCATCATGCAACGCATCATGCTGCGGGCAAAGCTACACCGCGTCACCGTCACCGAAGCCGACCTTCACTATGAAGGCTCCTGCGGAATCGACGAAGACCTGCTGGACGCTGCCGGCATGCGCGAGTTCGAACGCATCGAACTCTACAACGTCACCAATGGTGAGCGTTTTGACACTTACATCATCAAGGCGGCCCGCGGCAGCGGCGCCATCTCGCTGAACGGCGCCGCGGCGCGCCGGGCCCAGGTGGGCGATCTGCTGATCATCTGCACCTACGGCCCGATGTCCGAAGAAGATTCCGCCAAACACAAGCCGCAGGTCGTGCTGGTAGATGACGCAAACCGCGTCAAGGAAATTCGCAAGTTCCCGGCGTAAGGCCGGGCCAGGCGCCGCGCCATCCCGGCTAGCCGGGTGGCGCTTTCGTCAACCCTGAACCATTTCATCATGAGCTTCCAGGTCATCATTCAACCCAGCAAGCATCAATTCCCGGTCGAGCCCGGCCAGACCGTGCTCGACGGCGCCTTGGCCGCCGGCATCGTGCTGCCCTACAGCTGTCGCAACGGCGCGTGCTCCACCTGCAAGGGCAAAGTGGTGTCCGGGGAGTTCGACGCCGGGCAGTATCCCGCGCAGATCCTGTCGCCCGAGGAACTGGCCGACGGCTACACGCTGTTCTGCCAGGCGCGGCCCGAGTCGGACATGGTGGTTGAATCCACCGAGGTCCGGTTGGCCAGCGACATCCAGATCCGCAAGCTGCCTTCGCGCGTGCAGACGCTGGAACGCGTGGCGCCCGACGTTACCGTCATCAAGTTGCAACTGCCTGCTTCCGAGCAGTTCCGCTACTACGCGGGGCAGTACATCGAGGTCATCCTCAAGGATGGCCGTCGCCGCAGCTATTCGATGGCTGGCGCGCCGCATACCGGCAGCCCGCTGGAGCTGCACATCCGCCACATGCCGGGCGGGCTCTTCACCGACCACGTGTTTGGCGCCGGCACCACGCAGATGAAGGAACGTGAAATCCTGCGCCTGGAAGGGCCGTTCGGTTCTTTCTTCCTGCGCGAAGACAGCAACAAGCCGATCGTATTGCTGGCCAGCGGCACCGGGTTCGCGCCCGTGAAGGCCATCGTCGAGCACATGATCCACAAGAACATCGCGCGCCCGGTCACGCTGTATTGGGGCGGCCGCCGTCCCCAGGACCTGTACATGGACGCGCTGGCGCAGTCCTGGTCCGGCCTGCTGCCCAATTTCAAGTACGTGCCGGTTGTGTCGAACGCGCTGCCGGAAGACGGCTGGTCGGGCCGCACCGGCTTCGTCCACGAAGCCGTCATGCAGGACATCGCCGACCTGTCGGGCCATCAGGTCTATGCTTGCGGCACGCCGTTGATGGTGGATGCCGCCCGCCGCGAATTCAGCGTGCAGAACGGACTGCCGCCGGAAGAGTTCTACGCGGATGCGTTCACGTCCGAAGCCGACCTGGCGAAAGCCGCGTCGTAAACCGGACAGCAGGGAACATCGGGGGGGAATTCACAAGCTGAAAAGCTTCGTGACTTCCGCCCCTTTTTAATACGTAGGCGTAGGCAAATCGGCGGGGTAAACTGCCTTGGCAGCGGCTTGCCAAGGGGGGCGGACATCGGGTCCGTGGCCGATTTGGCACGCAAGGAGCAATGCGGGCATGAAAGTAGCGGTATTGGGTAGCGGCATTATCGGAATCTCCAGCGCCTGGTGGCTGAACCAGGCCGGCCATGACGTCGTGGTCATTGATCGCTGCACCGGTCCCGCCCAGGAAACCAGCCTTGCCAATGGCGCGCAGATTTCGGTGTCCTACGCCGAACCCTGGGCCAATCCGCAAGCGCCGCTCAAGTTGCTCAAATGGATGTTTCAGGACAACGCGCCGCTGCTGTTCCGCCCGCAGCTGGACTGGCGCCAATGGATGTGGGGTCTTGCCTTCCTGCGCGAATGCCTGCCTGGCAGGCTCGCCCCCAACATCCGCGCCATGGTGCGCATGGCCGAGTACAGCCGCTCTACGCTGCGCAGCATGCGCACCGAACTGGGCATCGAATACGACCACCTCGAACGCGGCATCTTGAATTTCTATCGCGACCCTCACGAATTTGAAAACTCGCAACGCGCCGCTGGCCTGATGCGCGATTTCGGCGTGGAGCGGCGCGTGGTCACGGCCGACGAGGTCATCGCCATCGAGCCGGCCCTGGCGCCGCACCGCCAGACCATCGTGGGCGGTGACTACACGCCCGAAGACGAAAGCGGCGACGTCCACCTGTTCACGGTCGCGCTGGCCGAACGCTGCGCCCAGGCGGGCGTGGAATTTCGCTACAGCACGCGCGCTACGCGTCTCTTGACGCAGGGCGGCGCCGTGCAAGGCATCGAAATCATTGAACCCGACGGCCGCTACGGCGCCGTCCACGCCGACGCGTACGTCGTGGCGATGGGCAGCTTCAGTCCCAATCTGCTGCGTCCGTTGGGCATCCCCTGCAACGTCTACCCGGCCAAGGGCTATTCGGCGACGTTTCCGGTCATCAAGCCGGAAGCCACGCCCACGGTCAGCCTGACGGACAGCAGCCACAAAATCGTGTTCTCGCGGCTGGGCGACCGGTTGCGCATGGCGGGCACCGCAGAGCTCTCGGGATATTCCCGTGGCCTGAACACCGGCCGTTGCGAAGCCTTGACGCATCTGGCGCAAGAACTCTTTCCCGACGCGCTCGATTTCGAGCGCGTCAGTTATTGGTCGGGCCTGCGCCCGTCCACTCCCTCGAACGTGCCCATCATTGGCCGCAGCCGCATCCCCAACCTGTATATCAATACGGGGCACGGGACGCTCGGCTGGACGATGGGCGTTGGCTCGGGCCGGGCTTTGGCCGATCTGCTGAGCGGACGGCGGCCGGAACCGGAATTCCCTTTTCTTGGTCTATGAACCTATGAAGAATCTGCAATTGGCGGGCGTTGCCCGCGCGATGTTCGCCAGCCGGCGTGCATGGGTATTCGGCGCCGCGATGGCGCTGGCAGGTGTGGCCAACGCCGCACCGGTCGAAATCCAGGTCTGGCACACGTTGCCGGACGCAAACAAGGCCGAGTTCGAAAAGCTGGCCAAGCAGTTCAACAAAGAGCAGGATCAGGTCAGCGTCAAGCTGCGTGGTTTCAGCTCGCAGGACGCCCTTGAGCAAGAGGCCGCCTCGGCCGTCAAGGCCAAGAAGGCCCCCAACCTCGTGCAGCTGACGGACAACCATTCGCCGGAAGTGGTGGCGCAGCACAAGGCCATCCTGCCGATGTACGAACTGCTGGCCAAGTACCCGATCAAGGACCTGAACTGGTTCGTGCCCGCCACCAGCAGCTTCACGCGCGACGGCAAGGGTCGCTTGCTGGCGTTCCCGTGGATGGCCGAAGTGCCGGTGATGTTCTACAACACCGCCGCCTACAAGAAGGCCGGCCTTGACCCGAACAACCCCGCGCGCACCTGGACCGGCCTGCAAGCCGAACTGTTGAAGCTGCGCGACGTGGCCGACATCGATTGCCCGTACGCATCCAGCGATCAGGTCACGGTGCACCTGGAAAACCTGGCGCCGATCAACGGCCAGCAATTCACCAGCAACAACAATGGCCTGGACGCTGTCACCAAGAAAAGCGCCGCGCCCGCGATGCAGTTCGACACGCTCTACATGCGCCACATCTCGTTGATGGTCAGCTGGAAGCGTTCGCTGCTGTTCATGGCCCACACGGGCGATGCGTCGGCCGACAAGTTGTTCGCCAAGGGTGAATGCGCGGTGCTGACCGCCAACTCCGGCGCGTTCGGAACCTTCCTGAACACCAAGTCGCTGGCGTTCGGCGTAGCGCCGCTGCCTTACTACGACCAAGCCACCAAGGCCGCTGGTCAACCGTTCGTAAGCGGCTCCGCCCTGTGGGCGCTGGAAGGCCGTCCGCAAGCCGAAGAGAAGGCCACGGTGCAGTTCCTGGCCTGGTTGTCCAAGCCGGTCGTGGCCGCCGAGTGGCATCAGCGCACGGGCTACCTGCCGCTGACCGAAGCCGCGTTCCGCGCCTCCGACGTGTCGTTCTACAAGAGCATCCCGGGCGCGCAAGCCGTGATTGCTTCGATGAGCAATCGGCCGGCCAGCAACAGCCGTGGTTTCCGCATGGCCAACTACACGCGTATCGAGCCGGTGCTGAACGAGCAACTGAACGACGCCTTCGAAGGCAAGGTTCCGCCCGTGTCCGCGCTGAATAACGCGGCCTCGCAAGCGCGCAGCATCGCCGCGCAGCGCTGATCCTTGTATCGGGCAGGCAGCGGTTTCGCTGCCTCTCGCCCCGCAAAAACCCGGTCTTCATGACCGGGTTTTTTTCGTCCGCACTGCGCCTTTGCAATGGGTGGATCAATTCATCCATGCGTACATGCCAGTCTGGCGGCGTCCATTGGCCTCGTCCACCATGCCGTTCATGCGTACCGCTTCCGGTGCGCCCTGGCTGGCGATGAGGCATGGTTCGAATTTTCTTTTTCTTCCTGGCGGCAGGTGTGTCCTGCCTGGGGGCTTGCACGGGCTGGCCCCCCAACAATGGCGCGGGTCCGGCGTGGCAGGCCGCAGGGTCGGGGGCGCGCGAGTTCCGCTTTGACTGGCGTTTGTCTGGCGACACCGCCGTGGCTCCGATCCAGGTCTTCGATGATGGTCAGGACGTCTGGCTGCAATTCGCGCCCGGCCAGCCTTTGCCCGCCATCTTCGGCATGCGGGAAAACGTCGAACACGCGTTGCCGTATGTCCGGCGCGAGCCTTATGCGGTGGTGGCGGGTGCGTGGAGTGCGTTGCGGTTTCGCGGAGGAAGGCTGACGGCGCGTGCTGAACGCGATACGAGCGCTGCCGCCGCCGTGTCTGGCTCCGCCGTGTCTGCTGCCTCCGCGCCGCTGGATGCGCAGGCAGCGCTTGAGGGTTCGCCGCTCTCGAGCGTAGGTGAGTTGGCTGGCGGTGGTCCGTTGGGTGCGCGCGATACGGCCGATCAAGGGCGGGTCGCAGGCGTCGGCATGGCAGGTGCTTCCGCCACTGGCGGCGTGACGTCCGAGCCGCGTGTGGTGACTGCATCGGCATTGGATGGGGCCTCATCTGGCGCTTCGCCAACCGGCGCTTCGATCTCCAGCGCAACCGCATCCGGCGCGGGCCATATCGCCACCCGCGCCAGATATCGAGCGGCGCCGCCCGACACTACGCTGCGTGCCGTGCTGGCGCGCTGGGCAGACGATTCCGGCTGGACCTTTCGCCCGCAACATTGGGCGGTTGATGTCGACATCCCCTTGTCCGCCTCGGCCGAATTTTCAGGCGACTTCAAATCCGCCGTCCGCGAATTGTTGAGTGCGACCGAGCTGGCCGATAAGCCCCTCCAACCGTGCTTCTACGGCAATCAGGTGCTGCGCGTCGTGCCCCTTGCCCAGTCGTGTTCGCGTGCGGCGTTCGGACACGGAGGTGGGGCATGAGCAGGATTCTCGGGTTGACTTTGGCTGGCACCTGCGCGCTGCTGGCCGGTTGCGCGGCGACCGAGCAGGTGGCTCAAATGAACCGTGCGGCTAATGAACGGCAAGCCGCCGTCGCCGGTCGTCAACAGGCGTTTGCCGACGCGCTGTCCGACCGGCAATCGCGGATCGCCGCGCAGGAGGTCGCCGCGCCCTGGGTGGCGGGTACGCCGCAGCCCTTGGCGCGCGACGTGTCGTTGCCGCCCGCCTTGCGCGAAAACGTGCCCACCACGCTCATGCTTTCCGACGATGCCGATCTCTACGGATTGGCGCAACGCTTGGGCGCGGCCACCGGCATTCCGGTGCGCGTGCAGCCCGAAGCGCTTTTGCCGCTAGAGCAGTTCCTGCCGCGCCTGGCGGTCACGGGTGGCATGTCCCAACCCGCGCCCCTACGCATGGAAGTCCGCGATGGCCCGTTGCCCCTTGCCGATTTGCTGGATGCCTTGGCGGCACGGTTTTCGGTGCATTGGCGTTACGTGCGCAACGCGCTGGAGTTCTACCGTACCGAGACGCGTGTGTTCGACGTGCGCGCGCTGTCGCTTGCCAGCGCGGTCGATGTGCGTCTGGGCCGCTCGGGCAGCGACGGCGGTGAAGGCTTCGAAAGTACCTCCAGCACGACTTTGTCCGCCAAAGAACACCACGCCCTGGCGGTCTTGCGCGCCAGCATCGTGCCCTTCCTCACCCGGTCGGGCTTGATCGCCGATGCAGTGAACGGCGCGTCCTCGATCATCGTCTCCGACACCCCCGAGGCCCTGGAGCGCGTTGCGCTCTACCTCGAACGGGAAAACAAGGCGATGACGCGCCGGGTGCGACTGGTCTTTGAAGAAATCACCGTCATCGTCAAGCAATCGGCGGCGGGCGGCCTGGACTGGAATGCGCTGTATGCGGCGGCAGGGTCATCCGCACGCTACGCCGCGCCTGCCGCCGCAGCGCTGGGCGCGAGCACGCTGGAGGCCACGCTGGGCCGGGGGGCATTGCAGGGGTCGCAAGCCGTCATCTCGGCACTCAGCACCATGGGCGCGATCGTGAGGCACAACAAGGTGCCCGTGCTGACGCTGAACCGGCGGCCGGTCACGCATGCCATCCGAACGACGTTCTCGTATATCGACCGCGTGCAAAGCACCGCTGTCCCAGGTACGACGGCGGCAGGCGCCAACGGGTCGCTGCCTGCGGTGTCGATCACGCAAAAGGAAGAAACGGTGGGGTCGTTCCTGACGCTGGTGCCGGACATCCAGCCAGACGGCCAGATACTGCTGTCCGTTGCCTATGACAACGCGGTGGCGCAGCCGCTCAAGACCATCACGTTCGGAGAGCGGGGCAATCAGGTCCAGGTGCAGCAGATCACGATCGACGGCAATGGCACGGTTCAGCAGATTGAATTGCGGCCGGGCCAGCCCGTGATCCTGTCCGGCTTTGATCGCAGCACCGACCAACATTCCGGCCAGCGACTGGCGCCCGGAATGCCGCTGATCACAGGCGGCCAGGACAGCGCGGAACAAGAGCGCGAGACAACGTTGATGCTAGTCACGGCGCAAGTGGAAGAGGGCTATTGAAGCGCCATGAAAAAGGCTCCCGATCCCTTCCTGCTTGATTGTCCTGGCGCCAGTCATCGCGTCGCTTTCGGCCTTCGTTGGTTGGTGCTGATTGGTTCCGATACGCAGGCTCTGGCGCGTGCCCGAGGGCGCAGGCTGCGCGCCACGCACGCGGTCGTAGGCGGTTCGCCCGCCACGATGGCCGGGTATGGCCGCCTGCGCGCGGGCTGGCGTGCCCGGGTGCGTGATCGGATGGCAGGGCGCGCTGGCAGGCCGCCCATCCTGGCTGCCGCGCAGTTGTACGCATTGCGGTTTGCGTCCGGCGGGCACTGCCTGGTCCCGCTGCCCGATGGACGCCATTGGCTGGCCGCCGCGCAAGACGGGGTCGTACTGTCGCAGGCAGATCGCATATTCACGTCTCGGACTGAGGCGTTGCAAGCTCAAGCACGCCTTCAAGAGCAGCGCCCGGCTTTGCCCGAGCATGATGCCGATGCGGTATGGGCCGTGTTGATGCGGGCGGCGGATCCCGCCGCTCGCCTGGCGGCTTTGCCATCACGCTGGGCAAGCGTGCCATTTGCGCTGCGCCTGTTCCTGCTATGTCTCGGCTTGTCGGCGTTGGCGCCGCCGATATGGCGCGCTACCGCGCCTTACCGTGCTTCGAGCGGTGCGGCCATCCATGCCGGGCGTCCCGAGCTGCCGGAACGGAACGCTGCCCATCGCGCGATGTTGGGGACATTGGCCGCGCATCGGCCGGACGAGGTATCGCGGCTGCTGCGCAGTGTGGGAATGTTGCCCATACACGTGCAGGGCTGGGCGCTGCGCCGCGCGCAGTGCGATGCGGGCAGGGGCGGTTGGCGCTGCGCGGCGGTCTATGCGCGGGCGAGCTCGCTGGCCACGAATCAACAGCTCTACGAGCGCTTGCCGGCTGGGTGGCAGGTGTCTTTCAAACCCCTGGATGAAGCCACGTTGGCGTGGCGCGTCGCCTCCCCATCGATTTCGCTGGCGCAGCTGGTGTTGCCCAACGCCTTGCGGGTTGACACAGAACTGGTCGGTGCATTGCAGCGTCTGCGGCCGGCGTTTGCGTCGGTGATGCTGGCGCCTGCCGTCGTGGTGCCGACGTCCGCTCATGCGGCAGGGGCTGCGCTAGCGCCGGCGGTTGTGTCCACGTCATTGCCCGCGTCACCGTCATCGCCAGCGTCACAGCTACCGTCTCGCTCCGCCCCTGGGTCGCCACACACCGATAGAAATTCCGCACTTGGGTCAGCGCGCGCCCGCGGCGATGCTGTCTTGCCGCAAGACGTGGCGCACGTATTACGCCGGCGCGCGCTGCGTCTGCAAGGGCCGTTGCGCTCCCTTGCGCTGCTGCCTTCGGCTCTCGCGCCCGCGCGGTGGTCACGTCTGGTGGTCGACGTGCAGGCGCAACCCAAGCCAAATCTGGTCGCCAGCACGCTGGTCGCCGAACTGCAAGGAGAGCTGTATGAACAGGATTAATCCCACGCTCGCGGCCAGCACGTTGTTGGCGCTATGCGTCTGCCACAACGTACTTGCAACGTCGATGCCGATTGAAGATGCGCAACCGTGGCCAGAGGCCGAAACGGTGCGCACGCTGCTGCGCGCGGACGCGGCGGCAGCGCTTGCGGATTGCCGCGAGCCCGGTATCTGCCCACCCGGTCGTGCCGTACCGGAATCCGTGGCCCCCTCCGCCCGCCCAGCGGATGACATCCGAGTTGCCGCCATTTTCGGTTCCACCCGAAGGCTCAACGTTGACGTTCTCATCAATGGCGCGCTGCTGCGTTATCGGGCGGGCCATGGCGCGCCGATAGCCGGCGCCGCCTCGCAGGGGGCATATCAATTGTTGGCGGTCGAAGGGGCTTGCGTGCGTTTGCGCCGCGACGATCTTGACCGTACCGCCTGTCTCGATATCGGCGGTGCACAACCATGAACCCATCGACCAGGCCGAAGCCTCCACATCCCGTGCTGGCCACCGTCGACGATATCGCCCGGCTCAACCCTGCGTTCGCCCGCGAGATAGCGCGCGAATTCGATCTGGCGTCCTTGGCCGGCAGGCTTTGCCCGGTGCTGTTGAACAGCGGCGAGGCGGCAATCTTCGCGGTCAAGGAATACGTGCAGGGCGACGCCATCGACGAATTGCAGCGCATGGTGGTGGCGGCTGGCTACCGGCTGGCGCAGCCTGTGCGGTATCAACTGCCCGCGGCCTTGCTGCTGATGATTGCGCGCGGACAGCTGACGGCAGCAGGGCTGGGTCGCCAAGGGGCTGATCCCAAGGTGGATCGCGCTTCGGCTTTGGCCTCGCTGTTTCTGGACATCATTCGCTGGGGTGTCTCGCAAGGTGCGAGCGACGTGCACATCAATGTGAATCGAAGGCAAGAAGCCTGCGATATCCGCTACACGATCAATGGCGATTACGTGACCACCGAGCGGTTTGCAGGGCTGTCCAATGACACCTTGCTGGAGGTTCTTGCGGTGGCATGGATGGATGTGCGCGGCGGCAATGGCGCCGTGTTCGATCCGGCCATCGAGCAGCAAGGGCGTCTGGCCCAGGTCGTCGACGGCATTCCCATCGTGCTGCGATGGGCATCGCTGGCGACCGATGCGGGGGCCTCGGTGTGCCTGCGCATCCTGCGCCTGGATGCGACGGCCGACGGAAACCTGCACGCCTTGGGTTATCTGCCCGAGCAATTGTCGACCCTGCTGCGCGCCCGTGACCGGGAAGGCGGCGCCATCGTGCTGGCCGGCGTGGTCGGTTCAGGAAAGTCCACGACCATTGCAACCTTGATGCGTGGCATCGACTCCGCGCGCAAGGTCATTACGTTGGAAGATCCGGTGGAATACATCATCGCCAACGCGTTGCAAAACACGTTGGGGGGCGCGGTGGGGCAATCTTCCTGGGCGGCGTTCGACGCCAAATTGAAGACCATCAAGCGGTCGGCGATGAACGATCTGCTGATCGGCGAGATTCGAGATGTCGAGACCGGCCGCGCGTTCATGGATCTGGCCAGCTCCGGCGTCAGCCTGTACGCCACCACGCACGCGGGGTCTGCTGCGATGATTCCCGAGCGCCTGGCCTCGGATGCCATTGGGGTGTCGCGGGACTTCCTGGCAACGCCGGGTATTTTGAAACTGCTGGTCTACCAGACCTTGTTGCCGCGCTTGTGCTCCAAGTGCGCGTTGCCGGTGGACAGCCTGTGGCTTGGGAAGCGCGCCGCCAGCGGCTCGCATGACGCGGTGGATTGGCGCGCCTGGATTGCGGCGATGCGCCATGCCTATCAACTCGATGTGGGCGCGCTGCGGGTCAGGAATGAGGACGGGTGCCAGGATTGCCGGCGATTGCAATTGCCGCAGCTGAACGGCACGGCAGGCCGTTGCGTCGCTGCTGAAATGATCGAGCCCGAACGCCTGGACGGCTTTCTGGACCGGGTGCGCACGCGAGATAACGTCGGGCTGGACAGATCGCTGCGGCAAGCCATCGCGGGCCCGGATGCCCATTCGAATCAAGAGAGCGATTGGCGCGAATCCGCCATGCGCGGGTGGCGCGCGCTGCATTGCGCCTTGCTGAAAGTCAGCACGGGCGAGGTGGATCCTCGCGCGCTGTTGCGTCGTTTCGATGTGCCGATGATCTCGCCGGGGGCGGCCGCGCCTGACACGATGCGGGGTGGCTCATGATCAGAGCGCTTTCGCTTGTGCGCCTATGGCCACGAAGCGCTTTCCAAACCCGGTCGCTCGGGCTCGATGCCCTGCGCTTTCGGACGCAGCGCGCCGATTACTACGCGTACCTGGCTGATCTGATCGAAGGCACGCAGGGGCGCAAAAGCCTTCGCGATATTTTCGATGACGACGCTCGCCGATACGGCTTGCGCACAGTGCGGGGGCGCTTGTGCGCGCACTGGGCATCTGCGTACCTGGAGGAAGGCGGCGACCTTGGCCTGGCGTGGGCCGGTACGCTGCCGCGAGACGAGTGCCGGCTCATCAGCTGCGTGCTGGAGGAGGGCGGTGACCTGGCCGCCGCGCTGCGCGATCTGGCTGCCGCCGTCCGGCTGGCGGGGCAGGCGGGCATGGCGGTGGCATCCGCTGCGGCGGCAGGCCTGGTCGCCTCGGCGGTGGCGTTTGCCTTGCTGTGCGCCATTCCGTATTTCACCGTGCCGCGCCTTCAGTCAGTTTTTCAAATGGTCCCGCCTGAAGACTACGGCCGCTTGACGCGCAACCTTTTCGGTCTGGCGCGTGCGTTGAATCAATGGCTGTTGCTTTGGCTCGTGCTCAGTCTCGGGCTTGCCCTGTTGAGCTTGTGGTCCTTGCCCAACCTGACCGGCAGGCTGCGCGGCGTCATCGACCGCTGGCTGTTGTGGCGCCTGTACCGCGACTTTCAAGCGATCCGGTTCCTGTGTCTGCTGTCGGTGCTTATCCGGCAGCACGGTGCATCGGACACGCGGCTGCGCCACGCCCTGTCAGTGCAGGCGGCGGGCGCATCGCCTTGGTTGCATGCCCATCTGCAAACCATGTTGGACCACATCGACGCCGGAGAGACCGGGCCCGATATCTTCGCCACCGGTCTGCTGGATCGGGAAACGTGGTGGTACATGGCCGACATGATGGATGCGCTGGGGCTTGAGACCGGTCTGGCGCGCGTGCGTCAGCGCGTCGAATCGCGTCTGCTGGCGCGCGTGCGCAGGCAAGCCTCCGCATTGCGTTGGGCCCTGCTGATCACGGCGTTGACGACGATATTGGGCATCACCTTGTGGCACTACGGCGTCATCGACGAATTGCGACGCGCCCTGACGAACTTCTACGCCAGTCAGTAGCGCGACAAAACACGCGCGGCGCGGGCCGCGCAAGCAGGTTCCATCAACCCACGGAGGCAGCAATGCACCATGCAAGCAAATTTCCATCGCGCTCCAGGCGCCAGCAGGGCTTTTCCTTGATGGAGGTATCCATCGTGACCGCCATCATCCTGCTGATCGCGATTGTCGGCATTCCCGCCATCAGCGCTTACATCATCGAAAACAAGGTGCCCAAGGTGGGCGAAGAGATCCAGCGGTTCATCGCCGGCATGAAGATCAATGCCCAGGGCGGCGGCGCCAATCCTTACGAGGGCCTGGACACCGGCGCCCTGGCGAATGCGCTGCGCGACTCCAGCGTCCTGGCTGTTCAGGGCAGTGGCGCGGGGGCGCGAGTGGCGCACGGCCTGGGCGGCAGCGGGGCGGGCCGCGACGGCGTCGTCGAAGTGGCCGCCTCGTCGGCGGGCGGGGGCGGTCTGGGCTCGGTATTCACCGTCACGCTGACCAACGTCAGCCATGCCGCCTGCCCGGCGTTGGCGTCTGTGTTGCAACGGGTCTCGGACGCGATCACGATTGGCGACGGTACCGGCGCGAAAGTGGTGAAAGATGCGCTGGCCATCCCCGAGGTGCCCTACCGTGCCGCCTTGGCTCAGGCGCATTGCGGCCAGGGCGACGTCAACACCTTCACCTTCACCGCCCGATGACGCCGCCTGCCATTGCCCGGTGCCGGGGGCCTTGCCAAGACGGCTTTTCGTTGCTTGGTCTGGCCTTCGCGCTGGCGCTGACCGCCATGATTGCCATCTGGGCATCCAGTCAGCTTGTTCAGCGGATCGAAGACGCCGCAGCGCGCTCGACGGGAGTGTGGCTGATGCAGATCAGGGTGGCGGTGGCGAAGACGCTGGAACGCCATTTCGGCGAGCTGGCCAAAGGTGTCCCGGTGGTGGGCGAGGGCGGAGCTCCGCTGTTCAATGACCCATATTCGCCCACGGTCGCCGAACTGCGCACGTTGGCGTACTTGCCTGATGATTTCCCCGTGCGCGCGGCGATGGGTTTCGGGGTGCGGATCCACATCGCGAAAGGCGCGGCGTGCCCCGGCGCGCGCTGCCGGCTGGATGCCCTGGTCCACAGCGACAAGCCCGTGCTGAAAAGGGGAACGCATAAGCCCGATCTGATCGGCATCGCCACCGTTCTCGAAGCTGCCCAGGGTTATGCCGGCGCGGTGTGGGCGGAGGCGCCCGGGCGGGTGCGAGGCCCGGCATTCAGCTTCGCCAATCCATTGTCCGCCGACACGCCGCCTTATCCGGCAGGCACCGTGGCGCTCTGGGCAGGCGTGGGCGGGCAGACCGATGCAGGCGAGCAGCCGCCCGCGCCGGACCTGACCCCCTACGTCAAGATCGGCGATACGCGGGACCCCGCCCTGGCGGGAGCGCTGACGGCGGCCTCATCGATCAGCGCGGGCGCCTATCTCTCGGTGGGAGCCCGCGCTACGGCCGGCCATTCGTGCAGCGTGGGGGTCGGCACGCTGGCCTCGTCGCAGGAAAGCGAGCTTTTGACCTGCCAGGCCGGGGTCTGGCAGCGCGCCAGCAGTGGTTTCGGCGGTGCCTACAGCATCAACCATCCGCGCGGTTGCACGCATTTTTCCGGCGTGTCGACGGCAAATCCGCTGACCGGCCAGTGTTCCTGTCCGCCCGGCTTTGCCGAGGTGATCGTGTCCGCGGGCGGTAAATGGACCGAAACGGAGGGATGGACAACGGGATATGTCTGCGTCCGATGAGGGGCGTGATTTTGGACCGAGTTTGGGCCGAGGCGGGGCCCGAGCTTGGGCTAAATTAGGCCCAGCCGGGCGGCCGGCTTGTTGGGGGCGTGCCTGAAGCCTGGCCAGCACTTGGCCAGGCCTCGGCATGAGCTCGGCCAGCGGCTCGGCGGCAACTCGCCTTGCACCTTTTCCGCGCTTTTACCGTAACCATCTATAATCAAAGATTCGCCTAAATCTGCGTCATCCACGATGAAATCCTCCGAGATTCGCCGCCAGTTCCTGCAATTCTTCAAGTCGAAGGGGCACACGATTGTCCCGTCGTCCTCGCTCGTCCCCGGCAACGATCCGACCCTGCTTTTCACCAACTCGGGCATGGTCCAGTTCAAGGACGTGTTCACGGGCAAGGAATCGCGGTCATACACGCGCGCCACGTCGTCGCAGCGCAGCGTGCGCGCGGGCGGCAAGCACAACGACCTGGAGAACGTGGGCTATACCGCCCGCCACCATACGTTCTTCGAAATGCTGGGTAACTTCAGCTTTGGCGATTACTTCAAGCGCGACGCCATCCAGTACGCCTGGGAGCTGCTGACGCAGGTCTACAAGCTGCCGGCGGAAAAGCTCTGGGTCACCGTCTACCAGGAAGACGACGAGGCCTACGACATCTGGGCCAAGGAAGTGGGCGTGCCCGCCGAGCGCATCATCCGCATCGGCGACAACAAGGGCGCCCGCTATGCGTCCGACAACTTCTGGCAGATGGCCGACACCGGCCCCTGCGGTCCCTGCTCGGAAATCTTCTTCGATCACGGCCCTGAAATCTGGGGTGGTCCTCCGGGCTCGCCGGAAGAAGACGGCGATCGCTACATCGAGATCTGGAACCTGGTGTTCATGCAGTTCGAGCGCGACGCCGAAGGCAACATGCCGCGCCTGCCGCGCCCCTGTGTCGATACCGGCATGGGCCTGGAACGCATCGCCGCCGTGTTGCAGGGCGTGCACTCCAACTACGAAATCGACCTGTTCCAGAAGCTGATCCACGCCGCTGCGCGCGAAACCGGCGTCAAGGACCTGGAAAACAATTCGCTCAAGGTCATCGCGGACCACATCCGCGCCTGCTCCTTCCTGATCGTCGACGGCGTCATCCCCAGCAACGAGGGTCGGGGCTATGTGCTGCGCCGCATCGTGCGCCGCGCCTTGCGCCATGGCTACAAGCTGGGCCAGACCAAGCCGTTCTTCCATCGTCTGGTGCCGGATCTGGTTGCGGAAATGGGCGAAGCCTATCCGGAACTGGCTTCCATGGCTGACCGCGTGGCCCAGGTGCTCAAGCAGGAAGAAGAGCGTTTCGGCGAGACGCTGGAACACGGCATGCGCATCCTGGACACGGCCTTGGCCAATGTGCCCAAGGGCGGCGTGCTGGACGGCACGACCCTGTTCACGCTGTACGACACCTACGGTTTCCCGGTCGACCTGACCGCCGATATCTGCCGTGAACGCGATGTCGAGATCGACATGCCCGGCTTTGAAGTGTCGATGGAGCGCCAGCGCGATCAGGCGCGCGCCGCCGGCAAGTTCAAGATGGCCGAAGGCCTGAGCTACGAAGGCGCCGACACGCGCTTCGAAGGCTACGAAAAGCTGGAGCTGGACAACGTCAAGGTCACTGCCTTGTACGTGGACGGCACCCAGGTGCAGCAGGTGCAAGCCGGCCAGAATGCCGTCGTCGTGCTGGATGCAACCCCGTTCTACGCCGAGTCCGGTGGCCAGGTGGGCGATACCGGCTTGTTGCAGGCTGACGGCGTCCGATTCGCCGTCGCTGACACCTTGAAGATCCAGAATGGCGTGTTTGGCCATCATGGCGTGCTGGAATCGGGTTCGCTGTCGGTAGGCGACACGTTGCTGGCTCGCGTGGACGCGGTGCGCCGCGCCCGCACCGTTCGCAACCACTCGGCCACTCACCTGATGCACAAGGCTTTGCGCCAGGTGCTGGGCGCGCATGTGCAGCAGCGCGGCTCGTTGGTGGATGCCGAAAAGACGCGTTTCGACTTCGCGCAGGACGCACCCATGACCGCCGAGCAGATCGCGCGCGTCGAAGCCATCGTCAACGCTGAAGTGCTGGCCAACCAGCCCACCGTGGCCCAGGTCATGGCTTACGACGATGCCGTCAAGGGCGGCGCCATGGCGCTGTTCGGCGAAAAATACGGCGGTACGGTACGCGTGCTGGATATCGGCTTTTCGCGCGAACTGTGCGGCGGTACGCACGTCAGCCGCACCGGCGATATCGGCCTGTTCAAGATCGTGTCCGAAGGTGGCGTGGCTGCGGGTGTGCGCCGTATCGAGGCGATCACGGGCGACAACGCGCTGGCCTGGGTGCAGAACCAGAATGCGCTGTTGACGCAGATCGCCGGCATGCTGCGCAGCACGCCCGCCGATGTGCCGGCGCGCATCGCGCAGGTGCAGGAGCAGATCAAGGCGCTTGAGAAAGACCTGGAGCAGTCCCGCAACAAGCTGGCCGCCAGCGCGGGCAACGATCTGGCCACCAGCGCCGCTGTTGAAGTCAAGGGCATCAAGGTCCTGGCAGCCAGCATCGGCGACGTGGACCCGAAGGCGCTGCGTGGCATGGTCGACAATCTGAAAGACCGCCTGAAACCGGCAGTCGTGCTGCTTGCCACCGGCTCGGCCGATGGCAAGATCAGCGTGGTGGGCGGTGTCACCGCTGACCTTACCGATCGCATCAAGGCAGGCGACCTGGTGGGCTTTGTGGCCAGCCAGGTGGGCGGCAAGGGTGGTGGCCGTCCCGACATGGCCATGGGCGGCGGCACCGACCTGGCTGCCTTGCCGGCAGCCATCGCCGGCGTGCAGAAGTGGGTCGACGAGCGTCTCTGATGAGCAGCGCGGAAACCGGTGTCGATGCTGGCGCGCAAGCGCCGGCTTTCGAGCATGAAGTCGATGCCAGTGGCTTGACGTGCCCGCTGCCGATCCTGCGCGCCAAGAAGGCATTGGCGCAGATGGCAAGCGGTGAGGTGCTGCGAGTCGTCACCACTGACCGCAATGCGATCCGCGACTTCCAGGCCTTTGCGCGCCAGACCGGCAATGCGCTGGTCGCGCAGCACGAGGCGGATGGTCGCGGCGTGCATTATCTGCGGCGACGCTAGCCGCGCTGGCTTCTGTCGTCAGCCGGATCGGCGTCCAGCCCGTATTCAAGAAAAGGCCCGCTTGGCATCAAGCGGGCCTTTTTCTATCCAACGCATGGCTTATTTGTGTATGGACGCGGCGACGGCCTGGGTGATCGTAAAAGCCACCAGATCGCCTTCCTTGAGCTGTTGCAGGCGCGCTTGCAGGGCAGGGTCCTTGACCTGGATCGTGCGCATGCCGCCCTGAGGCCCCTTCAGGGTGACCAGGTTGGCGCTTTTGTTGATGTGCCAGATCTCGGCGGTGATGGTGGTCTGGCGGCCCATCGCGCCCCCGGGCATGGCGCCCTTGGCGCTACGCGTCGCCGCTGTTTCCGTCATGACTTCCGGCGCGCCCGAGCCTGCTGGGCGGATATCCACGGCTACCGATTCGTAATAGTCCAGCGTGAGCATATCGCCCGGTTTGATCTGCTGGAAATTGCGAACGTCCGGGCCGGCTACGACGTCGACCGTGTTGCCGTTGGCCCCCTGCAGGGTGATGGTGCGCGAGGCAGGATCGACGGCTGTGACCTTGCCCGAAGCGGTCGTCAGCGCTGCGCCGATGACTCGCGCGGAAGCCGCAAGAGGCATAGCCAGCGTGCCAAGCAATAAGCCCGTCAAGGCCAGGCGTGCGACGGGTTTGAAGACGGATGTCGGGTTCTTCATGGTGTGGCGCCCTCCAAGAGAGGAAGTGTTGGGGAAAAAACACGAACGTACAGGCGTAGCAATGCCGGTGGATGTCATCCGTCGTCAGGGTGAAGGCTTGAAAGCAGGGGATTGGCCGTGCCGAAGGGGCGCAGCCGGGAGGCGTGAAGCGTGAGGTCTGGCGTAGGACGACATAAATCCGATCTCTCCAACCGGGCTATTCTTCAAACGCACTAAGGGTCAATCGCAGGAAATGCGGGCGTAAGCGCCGCGAGGCGGCTACACTTTCGCCTGCGGCGGGCTCCGGCCCGTTTTGTAGAATACGCGCATGCGGTGTTTTACGATACAAATTGCGCCGCCCAGACTGATTCAGCACCTGCATTTGCCAGCCGGCTTGTTTAAGTGCTAGAATTTCCCGTTTTTCACAACTAATTCAAGGGATTACCTATGGTGGTGATTCGCCTGGCCCGCGGTGGGTCCAAGAAGCGTCCGTTTTACAACCTGGTGGCCACCGATTCGCGTAACCGTCGCGACGGCCGCTTCATCGAGCGCGTGGGTTTCTACAACCCCGTCGCTAGCGAAGGCACGGAAAACCTGCGCATTGCGCTGGATCGCGTGCAGTACTGGACCGGCAATGGCGCCCAACTGTCGCCCGCCGTCGAACGTCTGGTCAAGGACTACTCGGCCAAGGTTTCCGCCGCAGCTTAATTGCCTGCGTCGTACAACCCAACCGTTAGTTCAGCTGTAAAGCTACCATTCTTAGCTGTTTCATAATTACCAAGAGCACGATACATGTCTGATGCCGCAACCTCTAACGCGGCGCCTACGGATTTGATCGAGCTGGGCCGCATCAGTGCAGCCTACGGTGTGAAAGGCTGGGTTAAGGTGCAGCCTCATTCGGCCAATGCCGAAGTGCTGCTCTCAGCATCTCAATGGTGGTTGACTCGCCCTGTGCCTGAATTGGCGCGGGGCGCTGTCGCGTCTGCGCCTGTCGCAATCAAGGTGTTGCAAGCCCGTTCGCAGGGCGCCACGGTGGTGGCCCAGCTTGCGGGTATTGCGGACCGCGATCAGGCCGAAGCTTTGCGCGGATATTCCGTGCAGGCCCCGCGCGGATCATTTCCCGCGCCTGAAGAAGACGAATACTACTGGGTCGACCTCATCGGCTGTGCGCTGTATACCAGCGCCAACGGTGAACCCACGCTGATTGGCGTGGTGGACGAAGTCCTTGATAACGGCGCTCACGCCGTCTTGAAGGTCTTGTGCCAGAAAGTTGGAGCCGAAGGGCCCGAACCCATTCTGAACGCCAAGGGCCGACCCGCCGAAATGCTTGTTCCGTTCGTACGCGCACACATCCACGCCGTCGATCTGGCTGCTCGCCGCATCGACAGCGACTGGCCGGCGGATCTTTGATGCGATTTGACGTCATTACGCTCTTTCCCGAAATGTTCGGGGTAGTGCGCGATTTAGGTGTCACCGGCCGGGCGCATGCCCAGGGCCGGTGGTCCCTTCATGCGTGGAATCCCCGTGATTTCACGCAGGACGTCCATCGCACCGTAGATGACCGTCCTTATGGCGGTGGCCCTGGAATGGTGATGATGGCGGCTCCGTTGGAAGCTGCTGTCAACGCCGCTCAGGACGCGCGCGCAGCGCAAGGCCTGGGTCGCGCGCCCGTGGCGCTGCTGGCGCCTGTCGGGCAGCGTTACGACCAGGCGGGCGCCGAAGCGCTGGCCGCCAGTGATGGAATCATCCTGATCTGCGGTCGTTACGAAGGCGTGGATCAGCGCTTCATTGAACGCTGCGTCACGCACGAAATCTCGTTGGGCGACTTCGTTTTGTCTGGTGGCGAAATTGCCGCGCTCGCGGTCATCGACGCAGCCGTGCGGCTGTTGCCGGGCGTGCTCAACGATGGGGATTCCGCGTTGCAGGATTCCTTCAACGACACCTTGTCCGGTTTGTTGGACAGCCCTCATTACACGCGCCCGGAAGTCTACGAAGGCGAGGCCGTGCCCGCGCCGCTATTGAGCGGCCATCACGCCAATATCGCCCGTTGGCGCCGCGAGCGTTCGTTGGCCCTGACGGCGGCCCGCCGCCCCGAGCTGATTGAATCGGCGCGCGCCAAGGGGTGGCTGACCAAGGCTGATGAGCGCACCTTGGCCGAACTGGCCGGCACCTACGACCCCGCCGCTGACGCGCCCAAGCGCCGACGCAGGTCCGGTCAGGCTCGGCCGGCCGCAGCGCCTGCTGCATCACCCACTTCGACGGCCGGATCGATGCCCGCGCCATCGACCCTGCCGGATACCGCGATCGCGGCTACGTCCGAGCCCGCATCGTCACCGACCGCCACGCCGTTGCGCAACGCGTCGGACGCGCCAATCTCCTCATCTCAAGGCGTGGCAAGCTCCACGCAATCTCGCAAGACGCCCGACGCGTCCTGACCCATCCCCACGTCTTCTGTTCGGCTTTGCTCTTGCCCAACCTCTAGGGATGTTCCTAGGTTGTGAGCTTTTCGCGCGCTCCTTAGTATTGAAAATTACACATAAATGAAATTTTCATATGAGCAGATCCGAGCCCGGTGGCTCGCGCCCGGTGCGCACCGCCGCTGTCCCCCGCGTCGCCTCGTCGTCTCCTTCCGCCGCTTCGCTCGCGGGCCGGCCGGAGTCCGCCGTCGATTTGTGGCTGGGGCAGCAACTGCGGCAACTGCGTAAGCAGCAAGGCCGATCGCTGGCCGATGTGGCGCGCGCCTGCGGCATGTCGCTGGGCCTGCTGAGTCAGATCGAACGGGGCCTTAGCTCGGCGTCCGTCAAGATATTGCACCTGTTGGCGCGCGAATTTCATGTGTCCGTCAATTCGCTGTTGCGCAACGCCGAACACACGCAAGGCGAGGATGGCGGCCGCGTTGCGCGCGCCGGCACGCACCGCTTCATCGATCTCAGCGAAAAAGGCATCAGCAAAGAGATGTACACGCCGCCGGCCTGCCGCAGCATGGATCTGTGCCGCGCGACCATCGAGCCGGGCGGCTCCACCGGCAACGAGCTCTTCGTGACGGGGCAGGGCGAGCAGATCGGCGTGGTGCTCAAGGGATCGCTGGAACTCTGGGTGGGCGACCGCGTGGTGTTGCTCAATGAAGGCGACAGCTTTTGCTATGCCAGCAGCACGCCGCGACGCTGGCGCAATCCCGGCTCACAGACGACCGAGGTCATCTGGGCCATTTCCAACATCACTTCCGCGGGGGACGACACGCAACAGGCGCCGTAAGCGCGCAGCAGCCACATCCGGCGCGACGACACTGGGGATTGTCGCGCCACCGGGCACGCAGGGCGTCGTCCGGACTTCTTTGCCACGATGAGGAAATGTCATGAAATTCAAGACTCTGGTTGTCTCTGTATTTGCAGCATTGTCCATGGCCGCGGGCGCGCAAGCCCAGACCGTGTTGAAAGTGGGATCCACGCCGACCGGCAGCCCCTTCACCTTTCTGGATACCAAAACCAATAGCATCGAAGGCGTGATGGTCGATATCGTCAAGGCCGTCGGCAAAGAGGCTGGCTTCGAGGTGCAGATCGAACCCATGGCGTTTTCCGCGCTGATCGGGTCGCTGACGTCCAAGCGCATCGACATTGTTTCCGCCGCGATGTTCATCACCCCGCAACGCCAGCAGGTCGTGAGTTTCTCCGAGCCCGTCTATCGTTATGGCGAAGGCTTGATGGTGCTTAAGTCCGACAACAAGGAATACAAGTCCTTCGCCGACATGAAAGGCATGACGGTCGGCGTGCAGGTAGGCACGGCGTTCGTGGAACCCATCCAGAAGAGCGGCGTATTCAAGGAAGTGAAGCTGTATGACAATCCGCCCGACATGATGCGCGACGCCAACGCCGGCCGCATCCAGGGCGGCTTCATGGACTACCCCATTGCGGCCTACATCCTGACGCAAGGCAATTACCCCAATCTGAAGATGGCGCAGGCGTACCAGCCCACGGTAATGGGAAGCCTGGGACTGGCCACGCGCAAGGAAGACACCGCGCTGCTGGACCGCATCAACAAGGCGCTGACCAAGCTCAAGGCGGACGGCGCGATCGACGCCATCCTGAAAAAGTGGGGCCTGTCCGGCTCGTGAAGCCGGAGCGGTTCACCAGCTATCAAGCATTCTTTGCAACGGCCTGGCCGGCGTGCGCCTATGCGCGCGTCGGCGGGTGGGACGCATCTTGCGTTCCCGCAGGCGGTCAGTCGGGGTAGGTAAGTTCATGACGGAATTCTTTAAAGACGCGGCGGAATATCTGCCGATATTGCTACAAGGCGCCAAGCTGACGATCCTGGTCACGCTGGGTTCGCTGGCGCTGTCGACTGTGCTGGGCCTGGTGTGGGCGCTGATGCGCGTATCGGGCAATACCTTCCTGTCCAAGTTCAGCGGCGGAGTGATCAATCTGCTGCGCGGCATCCCGATCATCGTGCTGCTGTTCTACATCTATTTCGTGATGCCCGACATGGGGGTGTCGTTTACCGCCGTGCAGGCCGCCATCATCGGCCTGGGCGTGGCTTATTCCGCTTACCAGGCTGAAAATTTCCGGGCCGGCATCCAGGCGATCGACCGAGGCCAGATCGAAGCCGCGATGGCCATGGGCATGAGCTGGAGCATGACCATGCGCCGGGTGGTCTTGCCGCAAGCCGTGAAGATCGTGTTGCCTCCCTACGGCAACATCATGATCATGATGCTCAAGGATTCGTCGCAGGCCTCGACGATCACGGTGGCCGAGCTTGCCTTGCAGGGCAAGCTGATCGCCGTATCCACTTTCAAGAACGCCACCGTGTTTTCGTTGGTGGCGCTGATGTACCTGGTGATGTGCGTGCCGCTTATCCTGCTGGTGCGGCATCTGGAAAAAAGGAGCGCCGCCAAATGATCGAGCTTCAAGGAGTGCGCAAGAGCTTCGGCTCGCTCGAGGTGCTCAAGGGTATCGACGCCGAAGTCAGCAAGGGAGAAGTGGTCTGCGTGATCGGCCCTTCCGGGTCGGGCAAATCCACCATCCTGCGATGCATCAACGGGCTTGAGCGCTATAACGCCGGTCGCATCACCGTGGACGGCGAGCTGGTCGATGCCGACGCGCCGTCCATCGTATCCATACGCACGCAAGTGGCCATGGTGTTTCAGCGCTTCAATCTGTTTCCCCATCGCACCGCGCTGGAAAACGTGATCGAAGGTCCGATCTTCGTCAAGAAAGAACCCCGCGCACAGGCGCTCGAACGCGGGCGCGAACTGCTTGCCAGCGTAGGCTTGGCCGACAAGGCCGACGCCCATCCTAACCAGTTGTCCGGCGGGCAGCAGCAGCGGGTGGCGATCGCGCGCGCGCTGGCCATGCAGCCCAAGGCCATCCTGTTCGACGAGCCTACGTCCGCGCTGGATCCCGAGCTGGTCGGAGACGTGCTGGGCGTCATGCGCAAGCTGGCGGAAGCCGGTATGACGATGGTTGTCGTGACGCATGAAATGAGCTTTGCCCGCGAGGTCGCGGACCGCGTCATGTTCTTCGATGGCGGGGTCATGGTCGAGCAGGGCGCCGCCCGCGAAGTATTGAATCATCCGCAGCATCCCCGGACGCAGGATTTCCTGCACCGCGTGCTGCATCCCATGTAA
Source organism: Achromobacter piechaudii NBRC 102461 (assembly GCF_001571245.1). Lineage (GTDB taxonomy): Bacteria > Pseudomonadota > Gammaproteobacteria > Burkholderiales > Burkholderiaceae_B > Achromobacter > Achromobacter piechaudii. Next base: position 80,549 of record NZ_BCTK01000016.1, read on the forward strand.
GGAACCGTCATGCAGCAAGCGCCGTTTCCCCTTTCCCCGTCCCTCTGGGCCGCCACCGCCGCGCCGCCACCGCCAACCGAGGCGCTTGCCGCCTCGACGCAGGCCGATGTGCTGGTCATCGGCGGCGGTTACGCCGGTCTGAGCACGGCCCTGCATCTGGCAGAGCGCGGCGTGAAGACCATCGTGCTGGAGGCGCGCGAGATCGGCTTTGGCGGCTCGGGCCGCAATGGCGGCCAGGTGATTCCCGGGTTGAAGTACGACCCGGACGACCTGATTTCCATGTTCGGACACGAAAAGGGCGAACGGCTGTTGCGGTTCGCGGGCGCCACCGCCGACACGGTGTTCAACCTGATCGACCGGCACGCGATGGATGTGCCGCACGTGCGCAAGGGCTGGATCCAGGGCGCGCATACCGACGAAGCCTTGCGCATCGCACACGGTCGGGCGGCGCAGTGGGCGCGCCATGGCGCGGACGCGCAACCCTTGGATCGGGATCAGGTTTCGCGCTTGCTGGGCACGGACCGCTATCTGGGTGGATGGGTCGACAACCGGGCGGGCGCGGTGCAGCCGTTGAGCTACGTGCGCGGCCTGGCGCGCGCCGCTTTAAATGCGGGCGCCCTGATCCACACGGAAACGCCGGTCACCGGTTTGAAGCGCGAGGGCGGCAAGTGGACCGCGTCCACGGCGCGCGGCGCCACCGTGACCGCAGAGCGCGTCGTGATGTGCACGAATGCCTATGGCGGCGATCTGCTGCCGGGCCTGAAAACCTCGATCATCGACGCCAACACTTTCCAGGTGGCCACCGCGCCTCTGCCTGAATCCGTGCGCGCCGGCATTTTCCCCGAGGGCCACGTCACGTCGGATACCCGCAACCTGCTGCTGTATTTCCGTCTGGATCATCAGGGCCGGCTGTTGATGGGCGGACGTGGGCCGTTTAGGGAACCCAAGGGGCCGCAGGACTGGGCGCATCTGGAGCGCGTGATGTTCAAGATGTTCCCGCAGGTGGCGGGCACGCCTTTCGAATATCGCTGGTGCGGCCGGGTCGCCATCACGCGCGATTATCTTCCGCACCTGCACGAACCCCAACCTGGGTTGCTGGTGGATATCGGTTGCCAGGGGCGCGGCGTGGGTCTGCAAACCAGCATGGGGCGCGCCATGGCGCAGTATGTGGCCACGGGCGACGCCGCTGCGCTGCCCGTGCCTTTGTCGCCAGTGGTGCCGTTCCCGCTTTACGGCTTGCGCCGTTTGTACGTGAATGCGGTGGTCACGTGGTATCGCATGACGGACGGCGGGGTGTAGGCGCTAGCGAATCGATGGCATAAAAAAACCCCGGAACGTATTCCGGGGTTTTGTTCGGGCACAAGCCTGGAGGGCTTTAGATGCGCTTCAATCAAGCTGCAACCGCGCGCATTGCAACCGCGCTTTAGTCGCCCAGCTTGGCACGCTGTTCGCGCACCTTTTGCAGCGTTTCACCGAACTGCGTCATGCGTGCCTTTTCCTGTTCGACCACGGCCGCGGGCGCGCGCTCGACAAAGCTGGCGTTCGACAGCTTGCCATTGGCCTTGGCGATTTCGCCTTCCAGTCGCGCGATTTCCTTATCCAGGCGGATGCGTTCGGCAGCCACGTCGATCTCGACATGCAGCATGAGGCGGCTGGCGCCCACCACCTGAACCGGCGCGCCGGCGTCGGGCAAGACATCCAGCACGTCGACCTGGCTGAGTTTGGCCAGCGCGGCAAGGTAGGGCGCGTTGCGCTTGAGCGTGGGCGCGTCGCCTTGGGCGCACAGCGGCACCTTCTGGGCGGGCGACAGGTTCATTTCGCCGCGCAGGGCGCGCACGGCTTCGACCTGCGCCTTCAGTTCGGCCACGTCCGCTTCAGCAGCGGTGTCCACGGCAGCCGGATTGACTTGCGGATAGGGCTGGACGCTGACGCTGTCGGCCACGCCTTCCTTGCGCTTGCCCGCCACGACCGACACCTTCTGCCACAGCTCTTCGGTGATGAAGGGGATGATCGGATGGGCCAGGCGCAGTACGCATTCCAGCACGCGGATCAGCGTGCGGCGCGTGCCCAGTTGCTGGGCCGGCGTGCCGGTCTGGATCTGGACCTTGGCCAATTCCAGATACCAATCGCAGTATTCGTCCCAGACGTAGCGGTACAGCGCGTTGGCGATGTTGTCGAAGCGGTAGTCGGCAAAGCCGCGCGCCACGTCGGCTTCCAGCGTTTGCATCTGGCTGATGATCCAGCGGTCGACGAACGAGGTTTCGCCGGCGTCCGAACCCGTCAGGTCATGGCCTTCGGTATTCATCAGCACGAAGCGCGTGGCGTTCCACAGCTTGTTGCAGAAGTTGCGATAGCCTTCGCAGCGCTTGAGGTCGAAGTTGATGTTGCGGCCCAGCGTGGCGTAGGCCGCCATCGTGAAGCGCAGTGCGTCGGTGCCGAACGCGGGAATGCCATCGGGATACTGGCGGCGCGTGGCCTTTTCGATGGCGCCCGCCTGCTTGGGATTCATCAGGCCGTACGTGCGCTTGGCCACCAGCCCGTCCAGATCGATGCCATCGATAAGGTCGACCGGATCCAGCGTGTTGCCCTTGGACTTGCTCATCTTCTGGCCGTCGGCGTCGCGGATCAGGCCGTGCACGTAGACGTGCTTGAACGGAATCTGGCCGGTCATGTGCGTGGTCAGCATGACCATGCGAGCGACCCAGAAGAAGATGATGTCGAAACCCGTGACCAGCACGCTGGACGGCAGATAGCGTTGCAGGTCGGGCGTGTTGTCCGGCCAGCCCAGCGTCGTGAACGGCACCAGGCCCGACGAGAACCAGGTGTCCAGTACGTCAGGGTCGCGGGTGAGGTCGCCGGTGACGCCGGCCGCGCGCGCCTGCTCGATAGCGCCGGCTTCGTCGTGGGCGACAAAGACCTGGCCGTCTTCGGAATACCAGGCCGGAATCTGGTGGCCCCACCACAGTTGGCGCGAGATGCACCAGTCCTGGATGTTGTTCAGCCACTGGTTGTAGATGGTGGTCCAGTTGTCCGGGTAGAACTGGATGCGGCCATCGGCCACCACTTCCAGCGCCACTTCAGTAATGCTCTTGCCCGGATTCAGCGTGCCTTCCGGCGCGGGCTTGCTCATTGCCACGAACCATTGGTCCGTCAGCATGGGTTCCAGCACGACGCCCGTGCGGTCGCCCTTGGGCTGCATCATCTTGTGCGGCTCGACCTTGACCAGATAGCCTTCGGCATCCAGCTGGGCAACCACCGCCTTGCGCGCTTCGTAGCGCTCCAGGCCCTGGAACTGCTTGGGGCCGTTCTCGTTGATGTGCGCGTCCAACGTGAAAATCACGATCAGCGGCAGATCATGGCGCATCGCGCAGGCGTAATCGTTGAAGTCGTGCGCGCCGGTGATCTTCACGCAGCCCGTGCCGAATTCAGGATCGACGAAGTCGTCGGCGATGATCGGGATATTGCGGTCGCACAGCGGCAGTTCGACTTGCTTGCCGATCAGGTGCTGATAGCGCGGATCTTCGGGGTGTACGCACAGCGCGCCGTCGGCCAGCATGGTTTCGGGGCGGGTCGTGGCGATGGTCATGCCGCGCAGCGTGACGGTCTGGCCGTCTTTGTCGACGATGGTCTGCGGGCCGTCCACGAAGGGGTAAAGGATGTGCCACATGTGGCCATCGGTCTCTTCGGACTGCACTTCCAGGTCGGACACGGCGGTCAGAAGCTTGGGGTCCCAGTTGACCAGCCGCTTGCCACGGTAGATCAGGCCCTGTTTATGCAGGCGGACGAAAGTTTCGACGACGCCGCGCGACATGCGCTCGTCCATCGTGAAGTATTCGCGCGGCCAGTCGGCCGATGCGCCCAGGCGGCGGACCTGCTCGGTGATGGCGTTGCCCGACTTTTCCTTCCATTCCCAGACTTTCTCGACGAATTTTTCGCGGCCGAGGTCGTGGCGGGAAACCTTCTGGGCATCGAGCTGTCTTTCAACCACGATCTGCGTGGCGATGCCGGCGTGGTCGGTGCCCGGGATGAAGACGGTGTCGTCGCCCGACATGCGGCGATAGCGCACCAGGCCGTCCATGATGGTCTGGTTGAACGCGTGGCCCATGTGCAGCGTGCCCGTCACGTTGGGCGGCGGGAACTGGATGACATAAGGCTGGCTTTCCGTCCCCGTTTTTACGTGCTGTCCTGCCGTGAAATAGCCGCGCTTGTCCCATTCGGCGTACCAGCGCGATTCCAATTCGGAGGGTTCGAAGCTCTTGGAGAGTTCCGGGGTGTCGCTCGCGGGGGTCGCGGCGGTCGGGGGAGCAGCTTGAGTCATTACAGGGTTCCGGCAAACAGGGGCGCCCGGGGTAGGGATACGGGCAGCAAACCGCTCATTTTAAGATGTAATGCGGTCTTCTCGGCGTGTTAGAATACCGGGTTACTGTAAACCTTTTAGAAGTCCATGAATTCATTGAGGATTCCTTCAGAAATGTGCGCTTAAAACCGCTCGTTTCGGTATCCTCGGTAAGAATCCAAGGCACGTCTGATCGGTGGCCAGTGTCGAATCCCTGCCTTGGCAAGCGGTTCAGGCCGGCCCGGAATGTTCAACGGAATCGTTCAAACAAGCCGGACCGCCTGCGCGCCCATCGCGCGATGACACTTCAAGGGTGACACCGACAAGTGCAGAGCCACGCCAGGCAATTAATCAGAAACCAGTCAGAAATCAGCTTTCGGAGTTCCTAATGTCCATCCAACGCACCCTCTCGATCATCAAGCCCGACGCCGTCGCCAAGAACGTCATCGGCCAGATCGTCGGCCGCTTCGAGCAAGCCGGCCTGAAGGTCATCGCTGCCCGCCTGGCGCAACTGTCGCGCGCCGACGCCGAGCGTTTCTACGCCGTGCACAAGGAACGCCCCTTCTTCAAGGACCTGGTCGATTTCATGATCTCGGGCCCCGTGTTCGTGCAAGTGCTGGAAGGTGAAGACGCCATCCAGAAGAACCGCGACCTGATGGGCGCCACGGACCCGAAGAAGGCCGAAGCCGGCACCATCCGCGCCGACTTCGCCGACAGCATCGACGCCAACGCCGTGCACGGCTCGGACGCTCCGGAAACGGCCGCTGTCGAAGTCGCTTTCTTCTTCCCCGAAATCAACATCCACAGCCGTTGATTTTCGCGTAAGCACTGAATTAGTTTTTTAGCGTTACCCAGGTCATGGAATCCGTCGAACGAATCAATCTGCTGGGGCTGGATGGCTCCGCCCTGTCCGAACTCGTCGGGCAGTGGGGCGGCAAGCCGTTTCGCGCCCGTCAGCTGCAGCGCTGGATGCACCAGCGCGGCGCCGATTCGTTCGACGCCATGACCGATCTGGCCCGCGAGTTTCGCAGCCAGCTCGCGTCCAACTGCCGTATCGAGGCCTTGCCCGTCAATATCGAGCAGCGCTCGACCGACGGCACGCGCAAGTGGCTGTTCGACGTGGGGCAGGGCAATGCCATCGAAACCGTCTTCATCCCCGAAGACGATCGCGGCACCCTTTGTATTTCCAGCCAAGCCGGCTGCGTGGTCAATTGCCGCTTTTGCTCGACCGGGCATCAGGGCTTTAACCGCAATCTGAAAACCAGCGAAATCATCGGCCAGCTGTGGTGGGCCAAGCGCGTGCTGGAAGCCGATATCGGCACCGCCCGCCTGGAAAGCGCCAAAGCCACCGAAGATACGCGCGTCATCAGCAACGTGGTCATGATGGGCATGGGCGAACCCCTGCTCAATTACGATCAGGTCTTGCCGGCCCTGCGCCTGATGCTGGACGACAATGCCTACGGCCTGTCGCGCCGCCGCGTCACGGTGTCCACCTCGGGTGTGGTGCCCATGATGGACCGCCTCTCGCAAGACTGTCCCGTGGCGCTGGCCGTATCGCTGCACGCGCCCAACGACGCGTTGCGCGACGAGCTGGTGCCGCTGAACAAGAAGTACCCGTTGAAAGAGTTGCTGGCGGCTTGCGAGCGCTATCTGGCGTTTGCCCCCCGCGACTTCATCACCTTTGAATACTGCATGCTGGACGGCATCAACGATACCGACCAGCACGCCAAGGAACTGATCCAAATTGCACGCCAGTTGCGCTGCAAGCTCAATCTGATTCCGTTCAACCCCTTCCCTGAGTCGGGCCTGAAGCGTTCCAATTCCGCCCGCGTGAAGGTGTTTGCGCAGCGCTTGATGGACGCCGGCATCATCACGACCGTGCGCAAGACCCGGGGCGACGACATCGATGCAGCTTGTGGTCAACTGGCCGGAGAAGTGCGCGACCGCACCCGGATAACCGAGCGCAACGCTGCACAGCGCCAGACCATACCAATTAAACAGGTGCATGCATGACCCAGGAATTCGCTTCTGCAGTTTCTGAAACGCCCGCCAGCGCTGCGGGCAATATCGGCTCGGCACTGCGCGCACTGCGCCAGTCCAAGGGCTGGTCCCTAGACGAGGTTTCCAGCCGGATCAAGTTTTCCACGAAGCAGATCGAAGCCCTTGAAAACGAAGCGTGGGCCGATTTGCCCACCGGCGTTTCCCTGCGCGGCCTGGTCCGCAACTACGCGCGCCTGCTGGGCGCCGATTCCCAGGCCATCGTCGATTCGCTCGACCCCAAGGCCCGCGTGACCGGCCCCGTCAAACTCAGCCCGGGCGCGCTGCATTCCGCGCACTCCATCCCTCAGTCCAGCGCTGACGACGATCGTTCGTCGTCTACGTCCTGGGGGTGGCTGATCGCCATCGTGCTGGTGCTGGCCGCCGGCGTGGCGTATGCCTTCTGGCAAGGCTGGTTGCCGCAGCAATGGCTGCCGTTCGACTGGCTGCCCAAGCCCACCAAGTAAACCGGTTCCACCGATGCAAGATTCCTCTCTGCCTTGCCACGATGCGCCGCCTCCCGCCGTAGGGGCCGCCATGCGCCGCGCCACCCGTTCGGTGGCGGTGAAGTGGGGCGAACGCGTCGTTATGGTTGGGGGCGATGCGCCGGTCGTGGTGCAGTCCATGACCAATACCGACACCGCTGACGCCATCGCCACGGCGATCCAGGTCAAAGAGCTGGCGCAGGCCGGCTCCGAGCTGGTGCGGATCACCGTCAATACGCCCGAGGCGGCCCGCGAAGTGGTCGCCATCCGTGAACAGCTCGACCGCATGGGCGTCAACGTGCCGCTGGTGGGAGACTTCCACTACAACGGCCACAAGCTGCTGACGCAGTTTCCGGAATGCGCGCAGGCGCTGTCCAAGTACCGGATCAATCCGGGCAACATGGGCGGCGGCAAGCGGCGTGACGACAACTTCGCCCAGATGATCGAAGTGGCTTGCCGTTACGACAAGCCCGTGCGCATCGGCGTGAACTGGGGCAGCCTGGATCACGAATTGATGGCGCGCAAGATGGACGAGAACAGCCGCCGCGCGCAGCCTTGGGAAGCCCAGGCCGTGATGCGCGACGCGCTGGTCGTCTCGGCCATCACCAACGCGCAGCGCGCCGAAGAATTGGGCTTGCGCCGCGACGCCATCATCCTGTCGTGCAAGGTCAGCCATGTGCAAGACCTGATCGCCGTCTACCGCGACCTGTCCGCCCGCTGCGACTATCCGCTGCATCTGGGCCTGACCGAAGCCGGCATGGGCAGCAAGGGCATCGTGGCGTCCACCGCTGCGCTTGCCGTGCTGTTGCAGCAAGGCATCGGCGACACCATCCGTATTTCGTTGACGCCGGAACCCGGCGGCGACCGCAGCCGCGAAGCCATCGTGGCGCAAGAAATTCTGCAGACCATGGGCTTGCGCGCCTTCACTCCCATGGTGGTTGCGTGCCCCGGCTGTGGCCGCACCAGCAGCACGTTCTTCCAGGAACTGGCCGACAGCATCCAGTCTTACCTGCGTCGTCAGATGCCGGTCTGGAAGGCGCAATACCCAGGCGTTGAAAGCATGAACGTCGCGGTCATGGGCTGTGTGGTCAACGGGCCGGGCGAAAGCCGCCATGCCGATATCGGTATCAGTCTGCCGGGAACGGGCGAAGTGCCCGCGGCGCCGGTATTCGTGGATGGCGAACGCACGGTGACGCTCAAAGGCGACCATATCGCCGAAGAGTTCCAGGCCATCGTCGAAGACTACGTGGCGCGCCGTTACGGCGTGCTCGCCTCTCATTAAAAGAAAGGGTGTAGCCGCAAACGCGCCACCAGGCGCGTGATGCGGCATGATCAAGATGACTCAAGCTTTCCAGAAAGTCGCCGCCATACGCGGCATGAATGACGTGTTGCCCGGGCCGAGCGCCCGCTGGGAACAATTCGAGGAAATCGTGCGCGGCTGGCTGCGCGGCTACGGCTATCGCAATGTGCGCACGCCCGTGCTTGAGCATACGCGCCTGTTCACGCGCGGTATCGGCGAAGTGACCGACATCGTCGAAAAAGAGATGTACACCTTCACCGACGCCCTGAACGGTGACTCGCTGACGATGCGGCCGGAAATGACGGCCGGCATCGTGCGCGCCTCGATCGAGCACAACATGCTCTATGACCGTCCGCAACGCGTCTACTCGATCGGCCCGGTGTTCCGTCACGAACGCCCGCAACGCGGCCGCTACCGCCAATTCCACCAGATCGACGTGGAAGCCCTGGGCTTCGTAGGGCCCGATGTCGACGCCGAGCTGATCGTCATGCTGGCCCGCCTCTGGAAGCTGCTGGGCTTGAAGGACGTGCGCCTGGAACTCAATTCGCTGGGTCAACCCGCCGAACGCGCCGCGCATCGCGCCGCCTTGATCGAGCACCTGGAAAAGCACCGCGACATTCTCGACGAAGACGGCCAGCGCCGCCTGTACACGAACCCGCTGCGCGTGCTGGACACGAAGAATCCCGCCATGCAGGAAATGGCCAACAGTGCGCCGCGCCTGTTCGATTTCCTGGGCGATGAATCCCGCGCGCACTTCGAAGGCGTGTGCCAGCGCCTGACCGAAGCCGGCATCGAATACAGCTTGAATCCGCGCCTGGTGCGCGGACTCGACTACTACAACCTGACCGTGTTCGAGTGGGTCACCGATCGTCTCGGCTCGCAGGGCACTGTGTGCGGCGGCGGCCGCTACGACGGCCTGATCGAATTGCTGGGCGGCAAGCCCGCGCCTGCGGTCGGTTTTGCCATCGGCATGGAGCGCCTGCTGGACCTCTGGGAACAGAGCGTGCAGCTGGATGCGCCCGCCGAATGCGACGTCTACGTGGTGCATCAAGGCGAAGACGCGCAACGCCTGGCCGCCAGCGTTGGCGAAACGCTGCGCGATGCCGGCTTGTCCGTGATCGTGCATGCGGGTTCGGCCGGCTTCAAATCCCAATTCAAGCGCGCGGATGCCAGTGGCGCCCGGGTTGCGGTTATTCTTGGCGCCGATGAAGTTGCATCGCAGACGGCCAGCGTCAAATATTTGCGCGCGGACGCCCAGGGCGACGCCGCGCAGCAGCAGGTGGCGCTTGCCGATCTGGCTGCGGTACTGAACAACAAGGGTTAAGGCATGGCATACGATCTCGAAGAACAGGAAAAGCTGGACGCCATCAAGGCGTGGTGGGCTCGATACGGCACGCTGGTCGTGACGCTGTTTGCCGTGGTGGCGCTGGCGTGGGGCGGTTGGTGGGGCTGGAAGGCCTATGAATCGCATCGTGCGAACCAGGCCATGGGCTACTTCGAGGCGCTGGAAGACGCGGCCCGCCTGGGTGGCGCGGATTCTGCTGTGCGCATCAAGACTGCCGCCGCCACGCTGCGCGAACAGTACCCGGCGACGGGCTATGCCGCGCGCGGCGCGCTGGTCGCTGCGCAAGCCCTGCAAGCTCAGAAAGATGATGCTGGTGCCCGTGAGCAACTGGAATGGCTGGCCGCCCAGGGTAAGAACCCGTCCATGCAATCCGTGGCGCGCCTGCGCCTGGCCGGCATGCTGCTGGACCAGAAGCAGTACGACGCCGCGCTGGCCCAACTGAACAATCCGCCGGCCGCGTTTGCCGCCTTGTTCGCCGACCGCCGTGGCGATATTCTCGCGGCGCAAGGCAAGCGCGACGAAGCGCGTGCGGCCTGGCAAAGCGCTATTGATGGCTTGGGCACGGCGAACCCGCTGACCCAGGTTGTGCAATTGAAATTGGATGCCCTGAGCGGAGCGTGACTGTAATGCGTAAATTTGCACCTGGTCGTACGTGGCGTGGCGCCGTTTGCCTGGCGAGTTTGCTTGCCCTGGGCGGTTGCGGCCTGTTTTCCCACGATGACGGCCGTTACGATCCCGCCCCGCTGACCGAATACAAAGCCGGCATGTCCGTGCGCCAGGTCTGGTCCACGTCGATCGGCAGCGGCTCGGGCCTGGGCTTCGCACCTACCGTGCTGGGCACGGCGGTCTACGCGGCCACGCCGGATGGCTCGGTCGGCAAGTTCGACCTGCAAAGCGGTCGTCCGCTGTGGAAGGCCAAGGTCGACGGCAAGCTGTCCGCCGGCGCTGGCAGTGATGGCACCACCACCGCCGTGGCCTCGCCCGACGGCGACGTCATCGCATTCGACGACACCGGCAAGGTCAAGTGGAAGGTCCGCGCAACCAGCGATGTCACCATCCCGCCGGTCGTGGGCTATGGCATCGTCGTCGTGCGCAGTGGCGACTACCGCATCCAGGCCTTTGACGCCAACAGCGGCGAACGCGTCTGGAACGTGCAGCGCCCCGGTCCGTCGCTCGCCTTGCGCAGCGTGTCGCAGATGGTCCTGGCCGAAGGCCTGGTCATTACCGGTTTGCCGGGCGGCAAGCTGATGGCGATCGCCTCCGACAGCGGCAACGTGCAATGGGAAGGCACCGTCGCCACCCCGCGCGGCGCCAGCGACCTCGAACGCCTGACCGACGTTGTCGGTACGCCGCGCATCGCGGGTAATCTCCTTTGCGCAGTGGCCTACCAAGGGCGTATCGTCTGCTTTGACGTAACCGCCGGCGGCCGTCCGTTGTGGGCCAAGGACTTCTCCAGCGTCAGCGGCATGACGCTCGACGACCGCTTTGCCTATTCGGCGGATCAAAATAGCGTCGTCAACGCGTTTGCACTGGATAATGGCGGCAATGTGTGGAAGCAGGCGGCGTTGAAGAACCGCAAGCTGACCGCGCCGGCCATGCTTGGCGGTGCGCTGGCAGTCGGCGACCTGGATGGTTATCTGCACTTCCTGTCGCGTAGTGATGGCAGCCTGATGGCGCGGCTGTCCGTGGGTGGAGGCGCCGTCGTTTCGCCGCCGCAAACCACCCCCCAAGGTGTGCTGGTCCAGACGGGCAATGGCAATCTCGTCATGATCGGCGCCAACTAAAACCTATAGAACAAAGCCTTAAACCGTGTCTTTCAAGCCTGTCGTTGCCCTGGTCGGTCGCCCCAATGTGGGGAAGTCGACCCTTTTCAACCGCCTGACGCGATCACGCGCCGCGCTGGTGGCCGATTTTTCCGGCCTGACCCGCGATCGCCATTACGGTGAGGGCAGGGTAGGCGAGATCCCGTTCATCGCTATCGATACCGGCGGCTTTGAACCTGTCGCCAAAGACGGGATTCTGCTGGAGATGGCTCGCCAGACCCGGCAGGCCATCGCCGAAGCCGATGTTGTCGTGTTCCTGGTCGACGCTCGCGCCGGCCTGAACGCCCACGACCACGAAATTGCGCAGTTGCTGCGCAAGTCGGGCCAGCAGCGCGTGCTGTTGGCGGTGAACAAGGCGGAAGGCATGGGTCTGGGCCCGGCCATCTCCGAGTTCCATGAACTTGGCCTGGGCCAGCCCTATCCGATTTCCGCCGCGCACGGCGACGGCATCGTCGATCTGATCGAACTGGCGTTGAAGGATCTGGCCGAGCCTCCCGCCGAAGCCGAGCCTTTCGAGGAAGGCGAGGGCGACCTCGAACACGATCACCGCATAAAGCTGGCTATCGTTGGTCGTCCGAACGTCGGCAAGTCGACGCTGATCAATACCCTGATGGGCGAAGAGCGCGTCATTGCATTCGACTTGCCCGGCACCACGCGCGACGCCATCGAAATCGACTTCGATCGCGACGGCCGCCGCTACACGCTGATCGATACGGCGGGCTTGCGCAAGCGTGGCAAGGTCTTCGAAGCGGTTGAAAAGTTCTCGGTCATCAAGACGTTGCAGGCTATCGAGGCCAGCAACGTGGTGCTGCTGATGCTGGACGCGCACACCGAAATTTCCGAGCAGGACGCCCACATCGCCGGCTTCGTGCTGGAGACGGGTCGCGCCGTGGTGGTCGCCATCAATAAGTGGGATGGCCTGGACGGCGAAGAAAAGGAACGCATCGAACGCGAATTCCAGCGCAAGCTGCGCTTCCTGTCGTTCGCGCGCGTACACACCATTTCGGCGTTGCGCGGGCAGGGCATCAAGCCGCTGCTCAAGTCGATCAATTCGGCGCACGCCGCCGCGTTCGCCAAGCTGTCGACGCCGAAGTTGACGCGTGAGCTGCAAGCCGCCATCGAGCAGCAGCAGCCTCCGCGCAAGGGTATCTTCCGTCCCAAGATGCGCTATGCGCACCAAGGGGGGCAGAACCCGCCGCTGGTCGTCATCCACGGCAACGCGCTGGACGCCATTCCCGATTCGTATCGCCGCTATCTGGAAACGCGTTTCCGTAATGCCTTCGATCTGGCCGGCACGCCGCTGCGGATCGAATTCAAGTCATCGCACAACCCCTACGCGCAGGAAAGCTGATCCATGAGCCGTTTCTGGAGTCCCGTGGTCGGGACGCTCAGTCCGTATGTCCCGGGCGAGCAGCCCAAGCTTCAGAACCTGGTCAAGCTGAACACCAACGAGCATCCTTACGGGCCGTCGCCGAAGGTGCTCGAAGCGATCCGCGCCGCTGCTGACGACACGCTCAAGCTGTACCCGGACCCTTCGTCCGACCGGCTGCGCCACGCCATTGCAAAGAATGCGGGCGTGCAAGCGAACCAGGTTTTTGTCGGCAATGGCTCGGACGAAGTGCTGGCGCACGTATTCCTCGCGCTGCTCAAGCACGATAAGCCGCTGCGGTTTCCGGACATTACCTACAGCTTCTATCCCGTCTATTGCGGGCTGTACGGCATCCAGTACGAAACCGCGCCGTTGGCGGCAGACTTCTCCATCAACGTTGACGACTACCTGCCTGGCGCGAACGGGCAGGCGGGCGCCATCATCTTCCCCAACCCCAATGCACCCACCGGCCGCGCGTTGAGCCTGGCCGATGTCGAGCGCATCGTGGCCGGCAATCCGGACGCGGTTGTGGTCGTGGATGAGGCTTACGTCGACTTCGGTGGCGAATCGGCCGTGGGATTGGTTGGGCGCTACGACAACCTGCTGGTTGTGCAGACGCTGTCCAAGTCACGCTCGCTTGCTGGTCTGCGCGTGGGCTTCGCGGTGGGCAGCGCCGAACTCATCGACGGCCTTGAGCGCGTAAAGAACAGTTTCAACTCCTACCCGATTGATCGTCTGGCAGAGGCCGGCGCAGTAGCGGCTTTGGAGGATACAGAGTACTTTGACAAGACTCGCGTTGCCGTGATTGAAACCCGGTCGCGGATGACGGCGGGCTTGCAGGCGTTGGGCTTCGAGGTTTTGCCATCCGCCGCGAATTTCGTGTTCGCACGGCACCCCGAAAAAGACGCCGCGGGTCTGGCCGCCGCCTTGCGCGAGCGCAGCATCATCGTGCGTCATTTCCGTCATGCGCGCATCGATCAGTTTCTACGAATTACCGTGGGCACCGACGAGCAGGTAAACCTGCTTCTAGAGGCCCTCGCGCAGGTCCTGCAGGGGTGATCTTCAGGGGCATTTCAGCTTGAAATCTCTGGTGTCATCTTCGCTTCCTGGCCAAGTAGCACGGGCCGGGAAAACCCTGTAGAGTACATGTTTCGGTGTGCTCCACCAGCACAAGAAAGCACATCATCACTCAATAACAAACAAATGGAGCCTGGCCAATGAGCAATAAAGGGCAAACTCTGCAAGATCCGTTTCTGAACACGTTGCGCAAGGATCATGTGCCCGTGTCGATTTACTTGGTAAACGGGATCAAGCTTCAAGGGCAAATCGAATCTTTTGATCAGTACGTGGTGCTGCTGCGCAATACGGTCACGCAAATGGTTTACAAGCATGCCATTTCCACCGTTGTTCCCGCGCGCGCCGTGAATTTTCAGGTGGAAGTTCCTGCTGAGTAAGCTCGCTCCAGCTGTACCTTTTTTTGCCCGCCGGACGGATGACGTCGGCGGGCATTTTCGCTTTGGCTCCAATATGGTGCATGTATGCGCGCTCTGATTATCAGCGTGGACCTGGGTGACCCGGACCACGCCGCCCACGCCGAAGAATTTACGATGCTGGCCAAGGGCGCGGGCGCGGAAGTCGTCGGCACCCTGAACGCTCGGCGCGACCGGCCCGACGCCAAGTTCTTCATCGGCTCGGGCAAGGCGGACGAGGGCGTCGCGATGGCGCAAGCCTTGCTGGCCGACATCGTTCTGTTCGACCAGCCTTTGTCACCCGCCCAGCAACGCAACCTTGAACGCGCTTTCAATCTGCGCGTGGTGGATCGCGTTGCGCTCATCCTCGACATCTTCGCGCTGCGAGCGAAAAGCCACGAGGGCAAGTTGCAGGTGGAGCTGGCGCAGTTGCAGCATCTGGCCACGCGGCTGACCCGCATGTGGAGCCACTTGGAGCGTCAGCGTGGCGGTATCGGGATGCGCGGGCCGGGTGAGTCGCAGCTTGAGATGGATCGCCGCATGATCGGCGCCAAGGTCAAGACGCTGCGCGAACGCCTGGATCGGGTTGAGCGCCAGCGCGTGACCCAGCGGCGTGCGCGGGCCCGAGGCGGCGCCTTGTCGGTGTCGCTGGTCGGATATACCAACGCGGGCAAGTCCACGCTGTTCAATGCGCTGACGCGCGCTGACAGCTATGCCGCGGACCAGCTATTCGCCACGCTCGACACCACGACGCGTCGAATCTGGATCGAAGGCGCCGGCTCGGTGGTGGTGTCGGACACCGTAGGATTCATCCGAGACCTGCCTCACGGCCTGATCGCCGCATTCCGCGCAACACTGGAAGAGACCGTGCACGCGGATCTGCTGCTGCACGTCGTCGACGCAGCCAGTCCGCAGCGGGATGAGCAGATTTTTGAAGTGAACAAAGTCCTCGCCGAAATCGGCGCCTCCGCCATTCCGACCATTCTGGTATACAACAAGATTGACCGGGCGGGTTTGGAACCCCGGGTGGAGCGCGATGCACATGGTACGATTGCGCGAGTATTTGTAAGCGCCACCGAGCGCGCCGGTCTGGATGCGTTGCGCGGGGCAATTGCGGAGACCGGACAGATTGTGGGAAACAATGCCGCGAATTATCAAACTCTTCAATCTGAATGACCCCGGCTGGGGTCGTGGGAACAACAACGGCTCCGAGCCGCCGCCTAAGCGGCCTCAAGGCAACGGAGACGGCCCACCCGACCTGGACGAAGTCTGGCGCGATTTCAATAATCGCATCGGCTCGCTATTCGGTCGCAAGGGCGGTGGCGGGGGCAACAACCGTCCCGGCAACCGAGGCGGCATGACGCCGCCATCGCCACGAGGCACGCGCATCGGGCTGGGCGTCATCGCTCTGGTCGCAGCGGGCATCTGGTTGGCCAGCGGCTTCTACATCGTGCAAGAAGGCCAGGTCGCCGTGGTGACCCAGTTCGGCAAATACAAAAGCACGTCGCAAGCCGGCTTCCAGTGGCGCTTGCCGTACCCCATCCAAAGCCAGGAAATCGTCAACGTGTCGCAACTGCGCACGTTTGAAGTCGGTTTCCGTGGCGGCTCGCGCAATAAGGTTCTGCCCGAAGCGCTGATGCTCACGACGGACGAGAACATCGTCGATATGCAGTTCGTCGTGCAATATCGCCTGCGCGCCGATGGCGCACCGGATTACCTGTTCCAGACGCGCGACCCGGACGAGTCGGTCCGTCAGGCCTCTGAAACGGCCATGCGCGAAGTCGTGGGCAAGCAGTCGATGGACTTCGTCCTGTACGAAGGCCGTACCGCCGTGGCCACGCAAGTGCAGGCGCTGATGCAACAGATCCTGGATCGCTACAAGAGCGGCGTGCAAGTCAGCACCGTCGCCATCCAGAACGTGCAGCCGCCGGAACAAGTGCAAGCTGCGTTCGATGACGCCGTCAAGGCTGGTCAGGACCGCGAACGCCAGATCAACGAAGGTCAGGCTTACGCCAACCAGGTCGTGCCGTTGGCCAGCGGTCAGGCCTCGCGCATGACCGAGCAGGCCGAAGGCTACAAGGCCAAGGTGGTGGGCGATGCGCAGGGTAATAGCTCGCGCTTCACCAGCATCCTGGGCGAATACGAAAAGGCGCCGCTCGTCATGCGCCAGCGTATGTACCTGGAAAGCATGCAGGATATCTTCACGCGCGCCAGCAAGGTCATGGTCGACACCAAGAGCAACAACAACATGTTGTATTTGCCCCTGGACAAGATCATGCATCTGGCTGCCCAAGACGCCAGCAAGTCCAGCGTCGGCAACCCGGGTTCGCCTGCGTTGATCAGCCCGCCCACCCAACCGCCGTTGCGCAACAACGCGGCGCCGGCCCCTCAATCTTCCGGCAGCAGCAATAGCAACACGCTGCCTCGCGACCGTATGTCGCGCTAACCCGGAGGATTTCTGATCATGCAACGTTTTATGCCCATCCTGGTCGGCCTGCTCATCGTGCTGGCTGCCCTGTCCTCCTGCGTCTTCGTCGTGCGCGAGCGCGACTACGCCCTGGTGTTCTCGCTGGGTGAAGTGCGCAAGACCATTAGTGAACCCGGCCTGTACTTCAAGGCTCCGCCTCCGTTCCAGAATGTCGTGACGCTCGACAAGCGCATTCTGACCATCGAAACCAACGAAGCAGAACGCATCCAGACTTCTGAAAAGAAGAACCTGCTGATCGATTCCTACGTGAAATGGCGTATTGCGGATCCCCGCCAATACTATGTTTCGACGGGTGGCAACGAACGCGTGGCTCAGGAACGCCTGCAAGCGCTGATCCGCGATGCCTTGAACGCTTCGGTCAACGTGCGCACGGTGCGTGACGTGGTCTCGACCGAACGCGACAAGATCATGGCCGAGATCCTGACGAACGTCGCCAAGCGCGCCGAGCCCCTGGGCGTGCAGATCGTCGACGTGCGCCTGCGTCGTATCGAATTCGCGCCGGAGATTTCGGAATCGGTGTACCGCCGCATGGAAGCGGAGCGTACGCGCGTCGCCAACGAGCTGCGTTCCATCGGCGCCGCCGAAGGCGAAAAGATCCGCGCTGAAGCGGATCGCCAGCGCGAAGTGATCGTCGCCGAGGCATACGCCAAGGCGCAGGGCATCATGGGTGAAGGCGACGCCGCCGCCGCCTCGATCTATGCGCAGGCCTACGGCAAGAACCCGCAGTTCTACACGTACTACAAGAGCCTGGAAGCCTACCGCGCGTCGTTCTCCAAGCCGAGCGACATTCTGGTGGTGGACCCCAGCTCCAGCTTCTTCCAGTTCATGAAAGACCCGTCCGGCGAAGCGCTGGCACCGGTCACGGTTCCTGCGAAGTAAGTCGGAAAGCCTCTGGCAAGTGCAAAGCCCCTTGGATATCCAAGGGGCTTTTTCTTGATGACGGCCGGCGCTGCGCAGCGCTCAGAAGGATAGGGGGACAGCATCGGACGCCCAGGAATCCTGGCTGGCGCTGTCCGCTGACTCATGTACAATACCGCGTAAGCTAGAAAACATTCCGCAGCGGCTGAGCGGGCTTACGCCCCCTCAGCCGCTTTTTCGTTTGGGCGACGCCCACGCATCACTTGGCGTTCTTCAGGTAAACATTCATGGGTAACTGGTTGCTGCCCGAGAGCCTTGCCGACGTACTTCCGGCAGAGGCCCGGCGCATCGAGGAATTGCGCCGCGAACTTCTCGATTTGTACCGTACATACGGATTCGAGCTGGTCGCGCCGCCCCTGGTCGAATACATCGATTCATTGCTGTCCGGCACCGGTAGCGATCTGGATCTGCGCACCTGCAAGCTGGTTGACCAGCTGACGGGCCGCACTCTGGGCGTGCGGGCCGACATGACTCCTCAAGTCACGCGCATCGATGCGCACTTGTTGAACCGCGCCGGCGTGACCCGCCTGTGCTATTGCGGCAACGTACTGCATGCCCGCCCGGCGGATCTTCTGTCCAGCCGCGAGCTTCTGCAGATCGGCGCCGAGATCTACGGTCATGCCGGTTTTGAAGCTGATCTGGAAATCATCCAGCTCGTGCTGGAAACCGTGGCGATCGCCGGGGTGCGCAACCCCCGTCTGGACTTGTGCCATCCGGGTGTGGTTCGCGCCATCGTCGAGTCGGATCCGGCTGCCGTGGCGTTGGCTGACGAAGTTATCCGCCTGCTGCGGGATAAGGACGTGCCCGGCTTGAGTGAACTGGCTGAACGCGCACCCGGCATTCGTGCCGAGACGCTGAAGGCCTTGAAGTTGCTGCCCAATCTGTATGGTGGCCCCGAAGTGCTGAAGAATGCGCGCCGCGATCTTCCGTTGTTGCCCGGCGTGGCGGCTGCGTTGGATGCGCTGCAAGCGCTGGTGGACGCGATGCCCAACGTGGCGTTCGGCGTTGATCTGGCGGATGTGGGCGGCTATGGCTACCACTCTGGCGTGAAGTTCGCGCTGTATGCGGAAGGCTGGCACGACGCGCTTGTCAGCGGGGGCCGTTACGACGACGTCAGCCGTGCATTCGGCCGAGCGCGTCCTGCTACGGGCTTCAGTCTTGATTTACGCAAACTGGCGGCAGGATTGCCGCCAGCGGAACGGGCGCGTGCAGTTCGCGCGCCCTGGGGGCAGGCCCCCGCCTTGACCGAGGCGGTTCGCCGTCTGCGCCGGTCAGGGGAAATTGTCGTTCAGGTATTGCCCGGTCACGAGCAGGATCAGGACGAATTCGTTTGCGATCGCGAGCTGGCGCTGCAAGATGGCGCCTGGACGGTCAGAACGCTGTGACTAACTCCCTCTTGGAAACAAGAGGGCCGCGGGGAGATTTCCGGATTTCCCGAGAAACTCGATATTGATTCGTAACATGAGCAAGAACGTAGTCGTAATCGGCACCCAATGGGGTGACGAGGGCAAAGGCAAGATCGTCGATTGGCTGGCGGAATCCGTCCAAGGCGTGGTCCGCTTCCAGGGCGGTCACAACGCCGGCCATACGCTGTGGATTAATGGCAAGAAGACCATTCTTCGCCTGATCCCGTCCGGCATCATGCATCCCGGTGTCACCTGCTTTATCGGCAATGGCGTCGTGCTGTCCCCGGAAGCCCTGCTCAAGGAAATCGAAGAGCTGGAAGCTGCCGGTCTGGACGTGCGCTCGCGCCTGCAGATTTCCGAAATCTGCCCGCTGATCCTTCCTTATCACGTGGCCATCGACAAGGCGCGCGAAGCGCGCAAGGGCGAAGGCAAGATCGGTACCACCGGTCGCGGCATCGGTCCGGCGTACGAAGACAAGGTCGCCCGCCGCGCGTTGCGCGTGCAGGACCTGTTCAATCCTTCGCTGTTTGACGAGAAGCTGGCAGAGGTGTTGGATTACCACAACTTCGTGCTGACCAAGTACTTGGGCGCCGAAGCGGTTTCCGCCAACGAAGTGCGCGATCAGGCGATGGCGTTGGCCCCGGCTATCGCCCCGATGGTCAAGGACGTATCCAGCAACCTGTACGCAATGCAGCAGGAAGGCAAGCGCATCCTGTTCGAAGGCGCGCAAGGCGCACTGCTGGATGTCGATCACGGCACGTACCCCTTCGTCACCAGCAGCAATTGCGTGGCAGGTGCTGCGTCGGCTGGCGCTGGCGTGGGTCCGCAGCAGTTGGATTACGTCCTGGGCATCACCAAGGCGTACACCACGCGCGTCGGATCTGGCCCGTTCCCCACGGAATTGGTCGACGAAATCGGCACGCGCCTGGCCACCATCGGCAAGGAATTCGGTTCGGTCACGGGTCGTCCGCGTCGCTGCGGCTGGTTCGATGGCGCCGCGCTGAAGCGTTCGGTTCGCCTGAATGGCATTTCCGGCTTGTGCATCACCAAGCTTGATGTGCTGGATGGCCTGGAAACGATCCAGCTGGGCGTCGGCTACCGCGTCAACGGTGAATTCCGTGATGTGCTGCCGTATGGCGCTCATGCTGTTGCGCAAGCGCAGCCGGTGTTGGAAGAGCTGCCGGGTTGGTCCGAATCCACTGTCGGCATCACCGAGTACGACAAGCTGCCCGAAGCGGCCCGTCGCTACCTGGAGCGCGTCGCCGAAGTTTGCGGCGTGCCGATCGATCTGGTTTCGACCGGCCCCGACCGCAATGAAACCATTGTCCTGCGTCATCCCCTGAAGGGCTGATCGGGTTATTATTCCAAAGGCCGCCGCCGGTCTCATACCGGCGGCGGCCTTTTCGTATCTTTAAGCAGGAGATGCTTACCTATGAGCACGCCGACCAATGATGAGAGCCATCTGTGGGTGACGTGGGACGATTACAACCGGTTGATCGAGCGCCTTACCTTGCAGGTGCACCAATCGGGATGGAAGTTCGACAAGATTCTTTGCCTGGCGCGCGGCGGCATGCGCGTCGGCGACGTTATGTCCCGTATTTTTGACGTACCCCTGGGCATTTTGGCCACCAGCAGCTATCGCGAAGCCGCCGGCACCAAGCAGGGGGACATGGATATCGCCCAGTTCATCACCATCACGCGCGGCACCTTGTCCGGGCGGGTGTTGCTGGTGGACGACATGGTTGATACCGGCAAGACCTTCAGCAAGGTCTACGACCACCTGAAGAGCCAGTTTGCCGACATCACGGAATTGCGCAGTGCTGTCCTGTGGTGGAAAGGGCATTCCCAGGCGACGCCCGACTACTACGTGGAAAAGCTGCCGACCAATCCCTGGATCCACCAGCCGTTCGAAGACTACGACAGTCTGCGTCCGCATCAGCTGGAAGCCTGGATTCGCAAGGGTTACAAGAGCTGATCGCAGGTGCAGTGCAAGGGGAGGGGTTTGACGCCCGTATGCGTCAAGTGTCCCTCCCAGTAGTCAAAGCGTGCATGACCATGCTAGAATCGCTGGTTATCGCTAAACCGAACTTGGCTTGTTACTCTTTGGGTAGTCTTTGGGTAACGGAAACAGCCAGCGGAAATCCGAGAAATACGTAAAAAACGGGCAACAGTGGGTACGCATCGGTACTGCCAAGGCAGCACTGCATGTTTTCCCGCTACGTCGTTTTTCGAGAACTTGGGTTGCGCTTTCAAAGTTCCTCGTTCCGCGGTTATCGCGGACCTGGACCCGCGCAGCGTTGCTGGTAAGCAAGCCAGGTTTGTCATCAACTTTTGTTACCCTACAAGCAGGCCAATCACTTTATGCCTATCGTTCGACTGAAGGAAAACGAACCGTTTGAAGCCGCTCTGCGCCGCTTCAAGCGCACCATCGAAAAGACCGGTTTGCTCACCGAGCTGCGTTCGCGCGAGTTCTATGAGAAGCCCACGGCCGAGCGCAAGCGCAAGCACGCCGCCGCCGTGAAGCGCCACTACAAGCGCATTCGTAGCCAACAACTGCCCCCGCGCCTGTATTGATTTTTGATTCCCGAATCTATTGATTCCAGAATCATTCATCCAGGATCTACTCGCCCGAGTCGACGTTGTCGACGTAGTCGGGCGATATGTGCAGTTGCGAAAGGGTGGGGCCAACTTGCTTGGCCTGTGCCCCTTTCATAACGAAAAAAGTCCGTCTTTCACTGTCAGCCCCACCAAGCAGTTCTATCACTGCTTCGGCTGTGGAGCACATGGCAGCGCCATCACTTTCCTGATGGAACATACGGGCACCAGTTTCCCCGAAGCCGTGCGCACGCTCGCGGCTTCGGCGGGAATGACGGTCCCCGAAGAAAACCGAAGCCCCCGCCAGCAGCAGGAATCCGCGCGCCGTCGCGCCGAAGAGTCGCGCCATACGCAGGTGCTCGATGCTGCCCAGGCGCACTATCTGAAGCAGTTGCGCGCCTCGCCGGCAGCGATCCGCTATCTGAAGCAGCGCGGGCTGACGGGCGAAATCGCCGCGCATTTTGGTTTGGGGTGGTCGGGCACCGATCGCCACGGTCTGTCGCAAGTCTTTCCGAATTACGAAGATCCCACGCTGGTGGAATCGGGCCTGGTCATCGAGTCCGAGGACGGGCGCCGCTATGACCGCTTCCGCGAGCGAGTCATGTTCCCGATTCGCAATGCGCGAGGCAGTCTCATCGGATTTGGCGGCCGCATCATCGGCAAGGGCGAGCCCAAGTACCTGAATTCGCCCGAAACGCCGCTGTTTTCGAAAGGCCATGAGCTGTACGGCTTGTGGGAAGCGCGACTAGCCATCCGTCAGGAAGGCCAGGTGATCGTGGTCGAAGGGTACATGGACGTGGTCGGGCTGGCGCAGCAAGGCATCGCCAATGCGGTCGCCACGCTGGGTACGGCCACGACGCCCGACCACGTCAAGAAGCTGCTGCGCGCAAGCGACAAAGTGATATTCAGTTTTGACGGCGATGGCGCGGGTCGGCGTGCCGCCTGGCGTGCCTTGCAAGCCTGTCTTCCCGTCTTGCGTGACGATATCGCGATACGTTTCCTCTTCCTGCCTACCGAGCACGATCCGGATTCGTATGTGCGTGAATTGGGCGCCGAGGCCTTTCGCGCTTGCTTGAGCGACGCGGTTGCGTTGTCCCGCTTCTTGCTTGACGAGCTGGCCTCGCGGCACAACATGAATGAAGCGGAAGGACGGGCCAGCTGCCTGCACGAAGCCAAGCCCTTGCTGGCGGCGATTCCGGAATGCGCGTTGCGCGTCCAGATCGAGCGTGAAATGGCCAAGCTGGTGCAGCTTACGCCCGAAGAAATGTCGCAGATTCTGGCGCAGCAGCCCGCCAAGCCTTTTGCGCAGCCCGCTGCTGCGAAGGCAGCCGCTGGCGACGCGGGTGGTGCGTCGGGATATTCGGGGCCGGATACTGAGGGTGGTCATCCCGACATGGGATATGACTTTGCCGGCCATGATTTCCAGGATATTCCCGCCGATGAGCCGGACTATGCCGATTACGGCCACTTCCCATCGTCCGGTGGGGATTCCGGCGCCCCGGCTGGTCAACGCAGCGGCGGAAAGCCCGAGTGGAAGAGTAAGGGCGATTGGAAGGGCAAGAGCGATTGGAAGGGGGGTGGCAAGGGCAACTGGAAAGGGCGCCGGGACAACGATGTGGGCGGCTTCGAAGGGCGCCGCACGATGCCGTCCCTGGCCAAGCGCCTGTTGGGGCTTTTGCTGGCACACCCTGAACTTGTGGACTCCATGGGCGATCAGCAGCTTGAAGTCATCGACCATGGCCCCCATCTAGGTTTGGTAAGGGACTTGATCATGCTGGCCCAATCCAGTGGTGCGCGCCATGTCGGGGCATTGCTGGAAGCCGCGGAGCCGGATTCAGATCTGGCGACCGTCCTCAAGGGGCTACGCGCGGATATCCTGTCCCAGGAAGATTTGCCTGACCCCCAGACCGAGTGGGACGACGCATTGCGTCGCATTGAATTCGACTCGGCCAAGCTGGAAATGTCCAAGTTGGCGGCCACTGGCCTAGCGACGGAAGAGGCGCGAAAACGTTATCTGGAGTTGTCCAGCAGGTTGGCGGTGCTGAAAGGTGCTGGGATACGCTAAATGCGCTAAAATCGAAGGTTGTCCTCTGGTCGCGGCTACGAGGATGGCGCATCGAAGACTGCGTGGAAGAAGCATGGGAGATGCATGAAAGATGCATGTAAGACGAAGGGGCTGATGACTGGGGGGCGAAGCAATGTGACGCCTTCTCTAGCAAATTCGTTGCATGTTATTCCCCGTGGTTTGCTGAGTGAAGATTCCTGAATAATTTCTGAATTTTCGCGCCCGCATCTCACGGCACGGCGGCGTACAAGAATGTATTAAAGCCAGTGGAATCAATTTTGGCCTGTTCAATCTAATAGGAGTGCGTCGCTGCTGTAGTCGGGCGGGCGCGGCGAGT
Source organism: Achromobacter piechaudii NBRC 102461 (assembly GCF_001571245.1). Taxonomy (GTDB): domain Bacteria; phylum Pseudomonadota; class Gammaproteobacteria; order Burkholderiales; family Burkholderiaceae_B; genus Achromobacter; species Achromobacter piechaudii. The sequence continues at coordinate 104,522 of NZ_BCTK01000016.1, forward strand.
TGAGGTTGATTATGTAGTAAGGCAGGGCGGTGGATGTGCAATGCGCCGCAATGTCAGCACTGAAAAATGTAGTGCAGTTGATGTGTTGAAAAAGAAGTAGTGCAAAAGACGTAGTGACGAACACTTAAGTACATCATTCAAGTAGTTTTATGGCCGTCGGCGGATAACCGACGGCTGAGCGGTGAATCAGGCAGTTCAGCGGCGAGAATTTTTGCGTAGCGTTAGTGGTCTGGGTGCTGTGTCTACATAGCTGCTAGGGGCAATGGTCCCCATAAGCAAGCAAAGCCTATTTATAGGCAGGCAGCCCCCCCAACGCCCGGAATCCGTCGCAGGATGAGGTTATGCACGTTAAGCGCCATAACGGTATTGCACCGGCAAGGCGCCGAGCGGGCTCGCAAGAGCTGGCGCTGCGAACAACGCAGCCGCGTGATCTTGGCCGGTTTATCTGTTTTACCCGTATCTGCGTCGCGCTGGGCCACCGTCCAGTGCGGGCCAGCGCGGTGCAACATGCCCAAACGGGTTGCGACGACCACGGAAGCGACTATGACCAAATCCACCGGCAAATCCTCCTCTGCAATTGATGCGGCTGAACTCAAGGCCCCTGCGGCCAAGCGCGCCGTAAGCATGGCGGCGGAAAAAGCGCCCGCCAAAACGGCGGTGAAGGTCGCCAAGCCCGCCGCCAAGACGGCTGCCAAGAAGGCAACCAAGACGGCCGCGGCTGACAAGCCCGAAAAAGTGACCAAGGCTCGCGCCAAGAAGGCTGAGGACAAGCTCGCCGACCTGGTGGGTGGCAGCCCCGTGCGTTCGGGCCCGGTGCCCAGCGGTCGCCGCCCCGGCCGCCCGGCCAAGAATGCCAATAACGATTCCGACGGCTTCGACGATACGATGGACGGCGAAGGCGAAGTGCTGCCCGACTTGAAGCCGCCCAAGCGCGGCGGCAAGCGTGGCAAGGCTGATCCCAAGGATCTGATCGCCCGCGGTCCCGTTACGCCCGAAGAATACGAAGCACGCCGCAATCGCCTGAAGCAGCTGATCAAGCTGGGTAAGGACCGCGGCTACCTGACGTACGGCGAAATCAACGACCATCTGCCTGACGATCTGGTCGACGCCGAAGCCATCGACGGCATCATCAGCACGTTCAGCGACATGGGTATCGCGGTCTACGACCAGGCCCCCGACGCCGAAACGCTGTTGATGAGCGAGAACGCCCCGGTTGCGTCCAACGACGATGACGTCGAGGACGAAGCGGAAGCCGCCCTGACGACCGTGGACTCCGACTTCGGCCGGACGACCGACCCCGTGCGTATGTACATGCGCGAAATGGGTTCCGTCGAGCTGCTGACGCGCGAAGGCGAAATTGAAATCGCCAAGCGTATCGAAGACGGCCTGAAGCACATGGTCATGGCCATCTCGGCCTGCCCGACCACCATCAACGAAATCCTGGCCCACATCCTGCGCGTGCGGGAAGGTCAGGCGCAGATTGACGAAGTCGTCGATGGCCTGGTCGATCCGGAAGACGGCGAAGAATACGCCGGCGCCGGCGTCACCGCCGACGAAGACGAAAGCGATGACGGCCCCGCGGGCGGCATGTCCAGCAAGCAGCTGGAAGACCTGCGCGTGAAGGCGCTGGCCAAGTTCGACGAAGTGGGCAAGCAGTTCGACAAGATGCGTCTGTCGTACGAGAAGGACGGCTACAAGTCGGACATCTACGTGCGCGCCCAGGAATCCATCCAGAACGAGCTGATGGGCATCCGCTTCACGGCGAAGATGGTCGAGAAGCTGGCCGACACGCTGCGCAACCAGGTTGAAGAAGTTCGCCAACTGGAACGCGCCGTCCTGCACACGTGTGTGGACCGCGCCGGCATGCCGCGTACGCATTTCATCAAGGTCTTCCCGGGCAACGAAACCAACCTGCAGTGGGTTGTCGACGAGGTCGCCGCTGGCCATCCGTACGCCGAAACGCTGGAGCGCCAGATTCCCGCCGTGCAGGAATTGCAGCAAAAGCTGATCGACCTGCAAACGCGCGTCGTGCTTCCGCTGAAGGATCTGAAGGACGTCAACAAGCGCATGGCGACGGGCGAAGCCAAGGCTCGCAAAGCCAAGCGTGAAATGACCGAGGCCAACCTGCGTCTGGTGATCTCGATCGCCAAGAAGTACACGAACCGTGGCCTGCAGTTCCTGGATCTGATTCAGGAAGGCAACATCGGCCTGATGAAGGCCGTGGACAAGTTCGAGTACCGTCGCGGCTACAAGTTTTCGACCTACGCAACGTGGTGGATCCGTCAGGCCATCACGCGTTCCATCGCCGACCAGGCGCGCACCATCCGTATTCCGGTTCACATGATCGAAACGATCAACAAGATGAACCGGATCAGCCGTCAGATCCTGCAGGAAACTGGCGCCGAGCCGGATCCCGCGACGCTGGCGCAGAAGATGGACATGCCCGAGGACAAGATCCGCAAGATCCTGAAGATCGCCAAAGAACCGATCTCCATGGAAACGCCGATCGGTGACGACGATGATTCGCATCTGGGCGATTTCATCGAAGACACGTCGACCCTGGCGCCTTCGGACGCGGCTTTGCATGGTTCCATGCGTGATGTGGTCAAGGAAGTGCTAGACTCTCTCACCCCGCGTGAAGCCAAGGTTCTGCGTATGCGTTTCGGTATCGAAATGAGCACCGACCAGACCCTGGAAGAAGTGGGCAAGCAGTTCGACGTCACGCGTGAGCGCATTCGCCAAATAGAGGCTAAAGCGCTGCGCAAGCTGCGTCACCCCAGCCGGGCCGATAAGCTGAAGAGCTTCCTGGAAGGGCAGTAATCGTTTTCAGGGCCTCTAGCTCATGCCTGGTTAGAGCAGCGGACTCATAATCCGTTGGTGCCGAGTTCGACTCTCGGGGGGCCTACCAAGTAAACATGCGGGTCTCGGAGCAATCCGAGGCCCGTTTTGTTTTCCGGAATCCTGAGACTTTTCCGCAATCCAGTTCACCGCTTGGGTGCCGACCTGTCGCTGTTTTTCGGCGACAGGCGTACCTCTCGGTGGTCGCGAGAGAGTCGTGGTCGAGCTTGTTTTGCGCCTGTCTGGTGTCGCCCGCCGACTAAGTCTGTCGGTGCCGGCCTTGGCGCGCAGGTCTCGGAACTGGAATGCTGACTTGAAGAGGCCGGCTGCTTGCCAGGCCATATCGAACCCACCACGCAGCGCGCCTGCGCTCAACGGCAGCCCAAATTCCGTCATCACCAAGTACAGGCTGACCACTTTGTACTCAGCGCGGCAACGTGTTTTTCTGGCCTGGATCCGGTCAACCACCTGGGCAAGTTCCCCTGTAATTTCGATGCGCAGCTTTTGGCCCGTTTCGCTCTGGCGGACGTGCAGGATGCCTTCGCGCAGCCCAAGTCCATGGCGCCTCGTAGCGGCTCGTCTGCGGCTTCCCTGACCTGCGCATAGATGTTGTCTTCGACATAGGTGTCGCGGCCGCGCTCCTTGTTCGTTCGCACGCCTTGGGCCGGGTTCGCCACGCGGTCAGACAGATCTAGCGGGCATAGTTGAAGTCGCCGCTGATGAGTGCGATTTCTCGGTTGGCGCGCACGCGGCCGATGTCTGGCGGCACTGGCTGGCCTATTTCGCGGAACCAGTCCGCCGCTTTCCCCATTCGCCAACGGATGTACCGCGTTACGTGGAGTGGTTTAATCTGCGCCCGCAGCACTGGCGACTTATCGAAAACCGAGCACAAGAGGTCCTGTTCTATCTGCTTCCCAAGACGACCTGTTTCACTAAGCGCCACTCCCCTCAAGGGAAGCCAAGCATGGCACTTGTGCGCCAACCGCTAACCAAGAATCAGATCAAAGCCAACAGACCGGCATGGTTCAGAAACCATCGACGTTCAGGCGCAAGCGCTTGGCTACGCGGGCAACAATGAGGCAATTAGCTGTGCTGATGAGCCTACTATTCCGAAGTTCCAGGAGGCGCCGGCGTTGCGCGCTTGGCGTAGTTCAGTGTGGGAAACGGAAAATGCGCTGCTGAGTTTCAAGGATGACGAGTCTGTCACCATCCCGAGCGTCAGCGAATTGTTGCACCAGATGCCCAAGTTTTCCCTGTTCAAATAGACCTTGCGCTACCTATATAATGCGAGCCACATCAGAGGGGTGAAAGGGTGGCAAAAGACGCCAGTGCGGACGGACTTAGGGGGCTAGCTGCTGTTAGTGTTGTGGTCTCTCATTTGATCCTGGCGTTCTTTCCCGCTGCCTTGACCCACTACTTCGCTTGGGTCGCAGCGCCGGGAGCTATCTACGGCCGTGTGGAGAGCATCTTGGCCACGCCCGGACTTTCCGTGCTGTGGAACGGCAGCTTCTCGGTCTCAATATTCTTCGTCCTAAGTGGCTACGTTCTCACGAAGAGCTTGGTCGAAAGGCAGGATGTATCGATCGCCCGGTCCTTGGCTGCTCGCCGGTATTTTCGCTTGGCAGGACCAGTTCTTGGGAGCGCGCTGTTCGCTTTCGGTCTCATGAGCCTGGGGCTTTATCACTCGGTCGATGTCGCCGCCATGACATCTTCCGCGTGGCTAAAAGGTATGTGGAACGTCACGCCGAATTTTTTCCAGGCTGTCAGAGAAGGGCTGTTCGGGGCGATTTTCCGTGGGGAAGTTTCATATAACCCCGTGTTCTGGACCATGCGGATCGAGTTCATCGGCTCTCTGCTTATCTTGTCATATCGTTGCCTCACACTGTGTCGGCGCAGTCAAGTGGTCGGGGCGACGATCTACGTCATCCTCACAGTATCGTTCGCACCCGGCGAGTGGGTCGCGTATCTCGCATTTTTGCTTGGAACTCACTTGAATGATGTTCCGGCGTTAAAGCGTCGCGGCGCGCTGTACTCGCTGGCGGTGATTGGCTTATACCTCGGCGGAATAGACAGCTCTTGGTTGTACAGGTGGCTCGAATATATTCCGGTTGCTGCGCCAGACCGAAACGGGGTGTCTGCCGTCGTCGGGGCAGCCCTGCTTGTATATGCCGTCAAATCCGGCGCGTTCTCGGCCTTATTGAGGTTTGGCCTCGTTCAGTTTCTGGGGCGGATCTCGTATTCGCTGTATCTCGTCCATCTTCCGATCATCTTAAGTGTGGCTTGCGGCTCGTATCTGTGGTTCGTGGCCTATCTTGGATTTGGCCGGATTGCTGCCGCCGCGATGTCATTTGTAATCGCTTTCCCAACTACGATCTTGGTAGCCATCGTATTTACACGCCTAGTAGATGAACCCTGCATCAAGCTCGCCAAACGAATTTTCCCGGCACGGGAGTCTTCGTCGAAATCTAAAAAGTCCACGGAAGATCTGGCGCCGAGCGGCTGAAGTCGGGACTAAATAAAACCAGCCTCTGCGGTTGTTTTACATCTTTAGGGGCGCGATGTTGTCGCTTCAAAGGAAAGACTGTGTCTGACGGGCATCTGTCGATGCATTCATCAAGTCCCTGCACGGGCGCGTCGTGCAAAGGGAGCAAAGCGCTGTGGCGGCGGTGACGGGGATTCGAAAATGATATTGGACCGCCTGAAGCGCAAGTTGATTGCGGGGGCCTGCGCGGGATAGCTCGCCATTGCAGGTGTGCTGGTCACACATTTCGAGCCGGGAAAGGCGCGCTTCAAGCCGTACATTGACCCTGTCGGCGTCCTGACGGTGTGCAATGGACATACCGGCCCCGACATCGACCCGAAGCGGATCTACACCGATGCGGAGCGCGATGCTTGGCGCGACGCCGATTTGGCCATTGCTGTCCGGGTGGTGCGCCTACTGATCACTGTTCAGTTGAACGACTGGCAGCGCGCCGCGCTCATCGACTTCACCTACAAGCTGGGAGCCAGCAACCTGATCGAGTTCACCATGTGGCGCAAGTTCAACATTGGCGACCAAGCCGGCTGCTGCGCGGCACTGGACCGCTGGGTGAAGGGCTGGAAGGGCGACGTGTTGGTGGCGCTGCCAGGTCTGGCCACGTGCAGGTAGGTGGACACATGAGTCGGTCTACAGCGCTGACCGGCGGGAAGGGTTACGCCATGGCGCTGGTGGTAGGCGTAATCGTGGCAGGCGGCGCGACCTTTTGGAGCGGCGAGTGGCCGAAGCTGGCCAGATCAAAGAACGGATCACCAATGCCGAATGGGCTTATGGGGGAATGCGCAAGTCCGGCTCTGTAGTCGATCAGGCTTTCGTTAGCCCTTATCGAGATTGCGAGCGGGGCTCTCACTGGGCCTTCAGCGCTCACCGAAATATGCGGGGAGGCAATACCGGCGCTGCCAGATTCTTTAGGACGATGATTCCCCAGTAATACGATGAGATGATTACCGTCTCGCTTGGGGGGGAAGGGGATCTTAGTTTGCACGTGAATCTGATCTTCGATTGCCCTCTCCGTCCGGGGAGTTCACACCTTAGAGTCGAGGATGATCTGGTCGCTCCTCTCCAGGAACTCGCCATGATCTTGTACATTCAATCGGAGGGCGATCAGAGGAGCGACGTCGACCAAGCCAGTCGGTGTGAATTGCAACTGTCGATTGGGGCACAGACGTGCGCTAGCCAGGACGAAAGCCCTAGGAGTTCTAGGCATCTACAGCCGCCAGCAATGGCTGCTGTTTCGTTTCCGGCAGGCGCTGTGTCCTTAAGTGTGTCCGATCGAAGGAGCCAAACCCGTGGCACACGGTTCAATTCCTCGCCTTCCTGCCATGAAATCAGCAAAGGATGTGTCATTGAGAAACAGCGATATCTTTATGGCGGCTGTTCACCCATAGTGGCCCTGGGAATATTTTTTCCCTGTACATCTAGGACTTACATTGAAGATAGAAACTGGTATCGTGAAGTGGTTCAACAACGACAAGGGCTACGGCTTTATTTCGCCGGAACTGGGTGGTAAAGACCTCTTCGCGCATTACTCGGAAATTCAGGGTGACGGGCACAAATCTCTTGAAGAGAACCAGCGCGTGTCGTTTGTCGCCGGCCAGGGCCAGAAAGGTCCTCAAGCGACCATGATCAAACCGATCTAATACCTGGGTTGCCTACTGTCATGTAGGCAACGGGGTCGCAAGTTGCAGGGCCGAATCCATTGAAACAGTGGATTCGGCCCTTTCGTTTTGGGGACGCCTCAGCTATGAGGCGCTACGTGGACTTTGCAGGAGGCCATTCCAAGGCCTCCGTGCTCGCCGCGACTTGTCCGGGTTTGTGAAGACAAAGCCGAGATCGGCGAAACAGGCCGGACAGCAGCTACTGGTAGCGCCCTCCGGTACATGGGTCAGGACAGGCCCGGCACCGCTCGGCGACACGCATTGCCGAAGCGGCTTCCAGGGATGAGCGGCGGCCTCGACGTATGTCGGGGCGTTCGCATTTTTAAGGGTGCTGCGGCGCAAGCGTCGCTTTCACCGCCTCATTCATAGCGCGGGGAGACGCGCTGTCGCCTTTTCAAGGACGGGTGATTGCTCAAAGCGAAGCTTGCGGGTGAGTGACCTCGGAAACTACTCGTCCGGGGGCGTTCGCATCCCGATTTGTTCTTGCAGCGCTATCTCCTCGCAGAACGCGCGGATCATCGCGAGGCAAAGCTCTCTGTTGGCTTCGGAAAGCGCCCAGAATTGCTCGGGCGGGAAATGGAGGTGGGGCCAGTGGTTCATGCAAGCACTCTAACCACGGAAACTGCATTTGTGCGCTAACAAGCCCGTATGTAGGACCGATTGACGGTCTAATGCATAGATCTTCACGTCATCACCGTTGCGTATTTACCGCGGTGCCATCCCTTTTCTGAGCTTATCGGGCGTCTCCAGCAACGAGGCAGCCAAGTGGTCCCGTTCCAGCACACAGGGCTCGTTGCATAGGTCTTTCAGGAAATCGTCGTAGAGGTCCCCCGTCACGCCGGCCGGGCGCTTGAAGTCGCCCGAGAGCTGGTAGGCGCGCAGGACGATGGAGCGCAACCGCTTGACCTCCCACAGCAGCGAGATCACATCGGAGTTCCAGGGTTGACGTTCGCGGATGGTGCGAAGGTCATCAAGGGTGAGGGGGGCTTTGAACGTCATGGCGGAAAATACTGTTTGTATATCCAGTATATTCCACCAGAAACGGGGTCATTTCATGGGGACGGCAATAAGTTTTTGGGAAGGATAGGGGCATAAGAGCTCACGCGTCACTTCCGGTGGAGCAGTCAACCACTCTTGATACGCCCCTTCTGCCAGGACGACGACCATCCGCTTTTCCTCATTCGGCCGGTGATAGCAACCGAACACAGGGTCGTTGTCGGCGTTGATGGTCAGCATTGTGTAGCTTTCCTGGACTTGACCCGTGGCATCGCGCCAGCGGTCCCATAGACCGGCGATACCCAATGGCATTCCGTCGGCTCGACTGAATCGGGTCGGCACGGCGACTCCCGATCTCCAATCTGGCTCAAAGATGGCATCGGCCGGGATGATGCAGCGCTGTGCTTGACGCCACGCGTGGCCGAAAGTGAATGATCTTGCGGCGGTCTCACTACGCGCGTTGAAGGTGGACAATTTGGCGGCTTTGTCTTGGGCGTCTGGGCGCGTAGCCGCCGCGATGAGGCCCCAACGGCCCACGACCGCTTCGCGTTCTGGCACCGCATCGTCGCCGGATTCTCTTTCGGACGGCCGGCGCACGAAGAGGCCTTGATAGCGTGGCCACATATCGTATCTGCCGGCCTGCGCAGGCGCGCGAACCCCAAATTTCTGCAGGAGCAACTCGGCATCTTTCAGCGTCTGATAGTGAGAGCACATGGGCCTCGCCTTCCAGGAAATCAGCCAAGCCAGTATAGGAGCGTCGACCTGCTGCATTCCTGGATCTGCGCATACGTGAGAATTGTTGAGCTTCGGTGCAGATTGTTTTTTTATATTCAGCCCACACGTATCCATAGGGGAAGGGTCATGGAGGTCTGCGCCAGCTGCGAAGCCATTGTTCTCCACAAACGCGGGGAGCCCGGTCACGAGAGTTTGATCAAATTGGGTGAGGTACGGGCGCATGCGAATGCATCGCGCGGCGCACGGCAAGTGGCCTACACCTGCGGTGTCTGCGGAACGGATTGGGACCATCTGCATGACAAAAACGACCCCAACGCAGGCTGGAGCCGGAGTTAGTCAGCTTGGGGCGACACGGCTGCGATGGATAAAGTGACGCCATCCCTAGGGCAGGAAATCTGCCAGAACCAACGCCACAAATGGAAGAGCGCCCCAGCTCAAGATGAGTCTGAGGCGCTCCTGCCCGGCTTCGCACGCGATGGGTGTCAGACAGCCCGGCAACTCAAATCTACTGCTGGGGTAGCTACGCGGCAATAGGGAAAACCCCAGAAATATTAGCGGTTTACAAGATTCCGACCCGTGGCGGGCGGCCGCCCGAGATCCTGCGTAGCTGATAGGCGCGCAGGTTTTTTTTGGTTGCGCGTCCCTTGGTATTTGCGGGAGCGAACGAGGGCGAGTGACACATTTGCCCACCTCGGCATGTACGAATTGTGGCCCCCCTGCGCCACGCCGACACTGAGGCCTACGTTCATCGCGGGGGAGACCAAAAATGTGGAGCAATCGAAAGCGTCAGCTGGGCCAAGGCATGACCGAGTACGTCGTTGTTGTGGCGTTGGTGGCGGTGGCGGCCATTGCTGTCTATCAGTATTTCGGACAAGTCGTGCGGTCGCAAACGGCGGCAATGGCGCGCGAGCTTGCCGGCGAAGATGGAGGCACGCAAACACGTGCGGCGCAGCAGGCCGCTCAGAAGGCTGGCGCGCAGGCCAAGGCGCGGTCACTCAAGTCCTTTACTGGCAACGCCTCGGACGCGAAGTGAGCACGCCGCCCATCCGCGCGCCACTCACAATGCAGCATGGTCAGGCCTTAGTGCTTGGCATGGTAGTCATGTCCGTGGCAGTGGCATCCTTGGTCGTGCTTTATAACCTGGGCCAAACCGCGGAAGGCCGGGTGCGCCTGGCCCACGCGGCTGACGCGGCGGCGTACAGCGGCGCGCTTGAGCAGGCGCGCACGCTCAATACCATTGCCTACGTCAACCGCAGCCATATTGCGCATCAGGTGGCTATGGCGCATCTGGTCACGCTGGCGGCGGCCGCGCAGTACGGTCGTGCGTTGCACACGCAAAGCTCGCGCGGCAATCCTCCTGCGAGCCTGATCGCCATGCTTTTTGGTGCGGACATGGCGCTTGCTTATCGATCCGGGCAAGCGTCGTCGGATGCTCCGTCACAACTGGCGGCCGCATTCGCGCAGCATGACCGCGCGGTGCACGACGTACTGAAGTCCGCAGCGGCGTCGGCAATGGCGGGGCTATCCGCCTCGCGCGATCGCATCATGCGCAAGGTGCTGGAAGCCAATATGGTCGAAACCGACTTCGGCCACGCCGCGCGTCAGGCCGGCCTGTCGCTGGAACTGTTGTCAGACGCCTGGCCCGGATTTATCCAGCGCAATATCGCCACGCGTAAGGAGGGCCTGCGTCCCGCAGTGGAACTGGCCGCCGAGCGCTACCCGTTTCTGAAACCGCGACACGCAACGCGTCGCAATGCGTGGCCGGTCAGTCGCCGATGCCCGTTGAAACGGCACGAATTGCGTCGTCGTGGTACCACCTGGCTTGGCCCGGACGGCCGCTGGGGCGCGTTGGATACACAGTCGTTCCATGCGCTGCGATCGAATCGATGGATAGGC
>NZ_BCTK01000017.1 GCF_001571245.1 Achromobacter piechaudii NBRC 102461
TGTTATTACCGCGAATATTCACCAAAAATGAAAGAGCCACGACTGGCGCGGCTCTTGGGTGGATCAGGTGGTTTGTTTGTCCCCTGGGGGTACATCTGAGGGTACAAACTGTTTTTCGGCCCAGCGGCGGACCTCATCTGGGTTCCAGACCACAACCTGGGGGCTGATGGGAGTTCCTTTCGGGAACGTGCCGGCCCGGATGCGCTTGTAGATCTCCCCCTTTGATAGGCCGATCGCGTGCGACACGTCGGCGATGCGATACAGCAACTTCGGCAGCGCGGCCGGTGCTTGGTGTTGGGCTGCGTGTGCCATTACTGCTCCTTGTTGTCGGTGGCGCGGGCGGCGCGGGCCGCATATCCTTCGTCGCAGTTGCATTCCTGGCGCAGCGGCAGTGTGCATCGCGGGCACTTCGGTTCGGACAGGGCGGCGATCTGTGACTTGAGGGCGCGGATGCGCGCGGCCGCCTGCTTGGCCGTGCCGCCACGGTACGGATTATCAGGACTGGCATCACCGGCTACAGTGCTTTCCGCCACCTTCGCCGCTTCCTCCAGCGCCGCATCGCGCACCGCCTCGCTGGCCTGGGGCGCGGCACTGTCATTTGCCGCCGCATCCGCCAGGAGGGATTTGATCGCAAGCCTGAACGTGTCGCGGCATTGTTCCGCCAGGCGTGCGGGGATCATGCGGGCTTGAATGCCATCTGGGTAGCAGTCCCGGTACTCGTCGCCTACCGGGCCGACGCTGCCGCATCCAGGGCAGTACCGAGCAAGCGGCTCCGCACTGGCCTCGGGCGCCGCGTTAGCCCACGCGACGATCATCTGGCAGTGCTTCAATTTGCCTTCGATGCCGCCCTGCGCCTCGGCGTAGTCGTCGCCCAGAACTTCCTGCGCGTAGGCCATTCCAGGTGCGGCCGGGGCTTCTACGAAGCAATCCAACAATTCGCCATCATTGCTGCGCCGTTCGCGCACGCGCCAGCGTAGCGCCTCCCCGGCTACAGGGGCGCTTGCCAGGGCGGCGCGGGCTGCATACTCGAACAAATAGCAATTCCAGCCACGCCCCTCCGCTTGGGCGAACGCTCGCCGGGCTTCCTGCTCATCGTAGTAGACGCAATCACCCCGGTCAGTGTCAGCAAAACGCAGCAGCCACGCCCGCCGCTGGTCTGCGGCCGGGCCGGGCGCGCACCATTCACCGACGCCAGTTTGATGGGGCTGGTCATGGGTCGGGGTGTAGCCGCCCGCCTGCACGCCCTCCGCGCGCAGCTTGGACAGCAGGGCGTGGACGGCTTCGTACACGTAAGGCTTCAGGTCGGTCTGCCCTTCCTTGATCGTGAACCCGTGCCCCAGGAAGACGGCGCGGATGGTGTCGTTCAGCCCAGGCTGGGCGGCGTTGTTCTCAGTCATGCTGCTTTCCTCCGGGGAATTGTCAGGACTACGCCCAGGCCGCTGCGCTCCAGCGCGGCGACATTGGAAAGGCCGTAGGCGATCAGGCAAATGGGAGCGCCAGAATTGAACGGGGCGCGGGTTCCGTCGACGTAGTGGAAGTGCGGGCGCCCTTCAATGAACAGCACCGCGTCAGCAGCGCCCCACACGCACTCATAGAACATGGCGGTTTCGGTTCGGGCCGGGATCAGCGCTATGCCGTTTCCGTGCTCTGCCATCCGGCGCAGCCACTTCACCGCCTCTCGGCCGAATGGCGGGTTGCACCAAACTCGCCCCTTCCAGGGCTGCGTCAGGCCGTCGTCGGTCACAGTGAAATGGTGGTGCGCCGTACCCCACGGGCGCACAACTGGCGCGCACGGGTCCAGATCAAAGTCCCCTAGCGCAGCGATGATGCCGGGCGGCGTCAGCCATTCGTCGTTCTTCATGCGCGCCGACTGGTGCGATGACAAAGCCATCACGCCTCCTTCCGCTGGGACTGCTGGGCAATGGCGGCGAGGGCTATCACGTAGCCCGCCTTATGAAGGTTTGCCAGGATCAGCTTGTCGTCATGCAAGTTGCCGATAGTGATATCTCGGATCGCTTGCCACAGAGCCAAGCGCTGCTGATCCCGGTCCAGCGCATCGCCAGCAGCGGGAGCGGCAGCAGACAGCGCATCAACGAAGCGTTGCAGGAGCATCCGCGCTTCCATTGCGTTGACGCCATGAAGGTAGCTGCGCAAGCCGGTTTCTCGGGCGACTTCGAGCACATCGCCTCGCCCGCGTGCCTGCTCGTCCTTCGCATCTTCCTGTGCGCTGGCGGGAGCCGGACGCCGCGACTTCACGTAGGCATCAATGCCCGGGATATCCTCGAAAGCGATGGTGAAGCCGCGGCCGTCACATCCCTCGCAGTCTTCCTTGAATTCCTGCACGTCGGTGGCCAGCTCGGCAACTTGGCGCTTGACGAAGACGTGGCCGGAGCCGTTGCAGTAGAAGCAGGAAAGTTCCCAGTCGCGCTCAATCGGCTGCGTGGAGGCGGGGGAACCAGGGGCGGCGGGGGCAGCAGCGAGCATGGCGGCGTACGCAGACTTCCAGCGCGGGAACGTGGCGCCCGTCTGCTCGTAGTCGTTCTCGGCAGCCACTTCCATTTCGTCAGTCGGCACCACAGGCACCAGCTTCCATCCATTGTTCGTGTTCATGCTCTCAGGCTCCGGTGGCGGCCGATGCGTCAAGTTCGGCCCTTATCTGGGTTTGGCGCAGCAGGTCCGATGCGTCGTCTTGGGTGAGTCCGGCGCCGATGCGGCGCAGGGCGGGTATCTCGCGGTGCAGGGCGGCCATCAGCGGCCCGTCGATGGGCATGCTGGCTTCAAGGCGCGCGGCGAGCTGCCGCAGCGCCGTGGCCTGGAATGCGTGGCTGTGGCGGGTGGCCCACATGTCGAAGAAGTCCGCCATGCCCGCAATAGCCGGCGCGCTGGCGTACCACTCGCCGTCCGCGACGCAGTGAAAGACCGGCACGCCGCGCATATCGACCGTTACCGTGCCGTCGCGCTCTATCTGGTCGATGATCGATTCCAGCGGCGCCAGGGTCTGCTGGGTCTTGATGAGCATGGGCAGGCGCTCAGGGCGCGGCCGGCGCGTGGCGCGCACGCGGGTCTGCTGCTTTTCCATCATGCGGCGCTGCTGGCGGTTCATGGCGGGGATCATGTCGTTCTCTGTAAAGGTGGCCGGCGGGCAGCGTGGGGCGGACGTGAGGGTCCCGCCGCCGCACCGGCCGTGGGGTTACGCCTGGGCGGCGAGGCGCGAGCGCAACTCGTAGCCCATCAGCGGCCAGATCTTCTGCACCGCGTTCTGGCGGGCGATGTTGCGGCCAATTTCCGCGTCGAAGTTCTCGGGGCTGGCGCAGGCGCTTTCGCCGGTCACGGTGAAGCCGTTGCGCAAGACCAGGACGCAGAAGGTCAGCAGACCGAGCGGCGCTAGGATGTGCTCGCCCTCGACGTATTCCGACTTCATATGCTGGCTTACCGAGACGCCTTGGTCGCCGGTGAAGAAAATCTCAGCGCGGATGTTTGCTTCGATATCGGCCGGCGTGACGCGCGGCGCGGTCTTGCCCTTGGCCTGGATCTGCTGCTCAATGCCGGCGTCATCGTTGCGCGGCGAACTGATGTTGTTCATGGACTGCTCCTATGGGGTGCTGCGTTGGGGAAGGGGTTATTGATCCAGGCTCAGCGAGGCCTGCGGTTCCTCGGGCGGCGTCACCGAAAACACGACGTCTTGCCCGTTCTGCATGAAGATGCGGCCCGCTGCCTGCTCGCTCGGCACCATGTCGATGTCGATGGAGCACTCGACCGTGCCTCCGTCCTGTGGATCAAACTGAAAGTTGTCGACCTTCACGTCATCCAGCACGGTGTTGCTGGGGCCGCCCAGCCCGTAATGGAGGGTGAATTCGGCGCCGACGATCTTTTCGTCGATCACCACCTTGTTCTTCATCTTCGGATGGCGCAGGCGCGGCAGGTAGTTGGGGTCCTGCATGCGCTCGTCGGCCTCGTCGGCCATGTCGTTCTCGCCCGGATGCGGGCGGCGATACAGCGACGACTTCAGGGTCGAATCCACTTCGGACAGGATGTCGTTGGGTGCGCGGAAGGTGAGCCGCAAGGTCATCGCGGGCACATTGGATTGGCCGTGCTTCTCAAGCCGGTTGGTGACCTGCAAGCGGGCGGTTTGCTCGGTGATCGAGAACATGCGGGATTGCTCCTTGTGGTGGTCAGGGCTTACGGCAGGGCGAGGCGCTTGGCGGCGTTCTCGATGGAGAGCGTCAGGGAGCGCACGCGGTGGGTGTGTTCCTGCACGATCCGTGCAAGCTGCGTATCAGGCTGCGGATCGGGAGCAATGCCGCCGGCAACAGCCTGGGGTTTTACGGAGGCGAGGACCGGCTCAAGCCGCCCGACCAGTTCCTGGGTGATGAATTCGCACTTGGAAATGGCGACGTTCAGAGCATCGACGGCGGCGAAGATTTCGCCTTCGTCCCTCTGAACATTGCCCAGCGACGAAGCCTTGGGTTGCTGTAACGACGCGGTGAACTGCCCGATCTGGTTGTGGTTCATGGATTGCTCCGTAGGTTGTGCTGCTGGGGAAGGGTTAGGCGGCGATCTGGGTAAGCTGCTGATGCAACCGCGTGACGCGGCGCTCGAAGTCCAGCAGGTCGGATTCCATCGCCTCGATCGCGTCGTCGTCGCGCGTGATGCGCACGATGGTCAGCTTGCGGCCGATGGCTTCCAGGTCCGGCGCCCACAGCACCAGGTCGGTCCACTGCCGGCCCAGCAGCCACATGGCGCCGTTGCACTGGTCGACGTATTCGCTGATATCGCCCGAGACGACGGCGGTAAACAGCGTGTCGGACGACACCATCGTCTTGATTTCGATGATCCCGTCGTCGTCGACCAGGCCGTCGACGCTCACGCCGAACTTGCGGTCTTCGGTGGTGACGAAGCCAGCCTCGTCCACGAATCGGCCGGTGGCTGCTTCGTAAGCGGCGCGGGCGTGCGGCTCCTGCTCAGTGCCGAAGCGCATGGCGCTGTTCACGAACACATCAGCGGCCCGGCCGCCTGCGCGCTCACGTGCGACGTCCATGGCATAGCCCAGGCACTTCTTGGACGGCTCGCCGCTTCTGAGTCGGTCGCGGCAGTCCTTGAAGCGGCTGCCGGTGATAACGCCGCGGCGGGCTTCCAACCATTCCGGCGTGCCCTGGGGCTCTTTGTGGAAGATCAGATCCATCACGCACCCTCCTGCTTGAGCATGGCCCGCTTGTCGGCATAGGCCTTCTTGAACGCCGAATACACGGACAAGTTGTTGAATTTCTCGATCACTTGGCATCCTTGCTGCCAGACTGCGGTGGCAGCTTCCAGCGTGTCGGCCTGTGCGATCTTGCTGACCCATTCGTCGCGCAGGTCTTCGGCCGCATGGGCGGCAGCATTCCCATCGGTGTCGTCGTTCTGTTCGGACAAGCCGGTGATGGCCTTGAGCGTGTAGCGCTCCAAATAGGTCTTGGTGCTGGCGCGCGCCTGGATGGCGTTCTTTGCGCCACCAGCGTCAGGCGGCCCGCCCATCGACACGCTTTCCTCGTGTCCGCCCACATGGCGCAGGTAGCAGGTGACCTCCATCCAGTCCTTCTCGTCGCGCGTGAGCTTCCAGGAGGACGACAGGCCATGCTTGGATAGTGCGGGGGTCACCGCGTTGACCACGTCGTGGAGCTCGGCGTAGGACTTGCCCTTAAGGGGGCCGTCCGTCACGTCCTTGCCCTTGATGATCTTGACCGCCTCGGCCTTGAAGTTGGCGAATGCGGCGTCGTAGGCCTTTTTGGCCTCGGCCTTGGCCCAACGCTCTTGCAGGTCCATCATCTTTTCGACCTGTTCGAGCGTGGCACCTTGCTGTACGGCGGCCAACATCATGCCCATGGGGGAATTCGCTGCCGCCACTGCGACCTGGCCAGAAGCCAATTCGGGGCGGGTGGCCACTTCGCGGGCCGGGGCGTCGATAACTTCGGTCATGGCTTCCTCAGTAGGTGATACGAACGTTGGGGATCTGGCCCTTGGCAATCAGGGTGACGGCTTGCTTTGCGCATTCCTCGGGCATGCCGCCGGCGACGAAGGCATCCAAGGCGGCGCGGTTGACCGTGCCCTTGTGGGCCTTGTCGGCTTCACGGCGGGCGGTCTCGGCTTCTTCCGCTGCCTTGGCGTCGGCCTGGCGCTTGATTTCTGCCTGGCGCGCTGCCTCGACGGCTTGCCTTTCGCGTTCGATGGCGGCGAGGCGGTCTTGTTCGGCGCGCTGCTCGGCGGCGATCTTGTCAGCCTTGGCCTGGGCCGCTGCCTTCTCTGCCTGCTCGGCTTGCAACTTCAGTTCAAGTTCGCGGCGATCGGCTGCGGCCTTGGCTTCCTGCTCGCGGCGGATCACGGCTTCGCGTTCGGCCTGGGCGCGGGCGTCTGCTTCGCGCTGTGCTTGCTCGGCGGCTTCGCGGGCAATGCGCTCTTCGCGCTCCTTCTGCTCGCGGGCAGCTTCCACGGCACGCAGGCGGGCAAGCTCGGCTTGTTCGGCGTCGTGCTTCTCGCGAGCCACCAGGGCCTGCGAAAGCGCATCCATGGCGCGGGCCTTGACGCGGTGCGCCTCGGCCTCGAATTCCTCCCAGGACGCATCCACAGCGCGGGCTTGTACGTCTGCGATGGTGGCGCGCAGTTCGGCCGCGTCCAGATCGCGGTTCTCGTCGGCACGCAGGCGGAACCATTCGATACCTTGCTGGTGGCGCTGCTGGCGCGCTTCCTCGGCCTGCTCCCATGCCGTCAGCGGCGCGCGCACTTCGTCCTTCCAGGCGTCCAGGGTGTCGCGCATAGCCTTGCGGCTGGCGTCGATCTTCTTGGGCAGTTCCTTCAGATCAGCCACCAGATCCTTGCCAACTGCGTCCAGGGCCGTCTTCGAGCGCGCCACCTTGTAGGCTATGGACGCAATAGCGTCGCGGCCGCTCTGGGTGGACACGTCGGGTATGAAGGCGTCAATCTCGGCGCGGATCTTCGCCATGTAGGGCGCCAGGCCCTTGTCGGCGCTGAACACCTCCAGCGCGTTGGCCTTGGGGATCTCAATCAGGTCTGTCGTTTCGGACATGGTCGTCTCAGGGTTGGCGGGCGGCGTATGCAGTCTTGCTGCCGCCGTCCTGGGTGGTGAGGGTGGGGGATTGGGCGTCAAGCGTCGGGCCCAGCACGCAGGCCATGAAGACGCCGGCGCAGAGGGCAGCGGCACCGATCAGCAGGTCGCCGTGGGCGCGCAGGAGGCGGATCATTGGGCACCTCGGGCTTGTTCGCGCATGCGGATCTTCTCCATGGCGCTCAGGTGGCCGGCGCGCTGGTTGCACGCGCCATGCGCCAACACCAGGTTGCTGATGTGGTTCGGGCCGCCGTGCGTCACCGGCACCAGGTGCTCGACGGAACGGTCAGCGTCGGACGTATGGCCGAAGCAGTAGAAGCAACGGTCGCCGTCTCGCTCCAGCAGCGTGCGCACGACCGGGCTCAGCTTCACGCGCCGAGTGCGTGCGCCAGCCGACCACGCGCCGTTGCTCTTGAACGCCTCCCAGGCCTTGAGCGCTTCGCCCGTGAATGTGGTGCCGCCCTTGGAGTTCCCGTAGACGATGGCCACGCCGCTGGCGCAGTCGAAGCGCACCAGCTCCCATTCATTGGTCGGGCGCAGCACTTGGGCGCCGCGCGCCACCAGCCATTCAATGAACTTGGCGCGCGAGGCTTCGACCTTCTTGCGGTTCGGGTTCATTTCTCTCTCCAGCAGCGCGCCATCAAGGCGTCGCCGATCAAGGCAATTGCGTAAAGGGCGCACAGGCCCCAGATGGCGTAAGTCATCATTTGCGGGCCTTCCACGCGTCGGCGATGGCCTGCACCAGCAGCACCGCTCCCAGGATTACGAAGGCGATCACAGGTAGCTCTCCAGTTCGTCCGGGTCCATTTCCTGGATCAGCCGGTTGGCCTCTGCGTGGATGTATTCACGCAGCAGGGTGCGGATGCCTTTGCCTGCGCTGGGCACCGTTTCACCGTCGAGAAGCGTGATGCACGTGCCGATTTGCAGCTTTCCCAACTGGTCGAGGCAGCATGCAGCCCAGATCGCAGCGGACTGGCCGTAGGCGCCGGCCGTCTCGTTGTATAGGCACGCCAGCACGGTAGAGACCGCTTGCATTTCGGTAACTCGCGGCATGTCCTCGTCGGGAGGATCGCCGGGGAGGGTGTAGGGGGCACCGACGCGGTATTGATCGTCAGGAAACCGCTCGAAGGATTGGATGGCGCCCATGGCATCAGTTCCGCGCGTCGCCAGCAGCAACCTGGTGCGCAACCTGCGCCGCCAGATTCCCGTAATGCGTGGCCGGATCGTTGGCGCCCTTGATCGTCGCGATGTCGACGGTGGCGGTGCGGACCTCGTCCTGCCACAGGTACGAAGGCGTCTCTTCGTACTTGGCCAGCACGCGGGCGTCAGCTTCCGATTCCGCGTGAACCGTGACGGTCTGCTCGCTGATGCGGGTCTCGGTCCGGCGCATCACGACCTGATAGGGCTTGCGTTGCATGGTGTTCTCCCTCTTGCTCACCGGGTGGTGAGTGCATGGAGAGAATATTAGTCCGACTGATTTATCGTGTCAACAGTCGGACTAATAAAAAAAGACGTAGGGCGAAAAAAAACCGCCCGGAGGCGGTCATCTGTGCTGCGAACCTATGGCAGCCAAGAAAGGTCAGCGCACCGGCCTATGCGTTTGTAGGCGGCCTTATTGTCTTCTGCCAAGGCAAGAATGTCGCTTTCCGCTCGCTGTTGGGCGGCCAGGATCGCAGAGATGTATGCCGTTCCATTCG
The DNA here is from genome assembly GCF_001571245.1 of Achromobacter piechaudii NBRC 102461. Taxonomy (GTDB): domain Bacteria; phylum Pseudomonadota; class Gammaproteobacteria; order Burkholderiales; family Burkholderiaceae_B; genus Achromobacter; species Achromobacter piechaudii. The sequence goes on from NZ_BCTK01000017.1 coordinate 8,797, forward strand.
ACTCTTGTGCGGCGATCAGTACTGGTGCCAAAAAGCTTTGCAACTGTCGCTGCTTATCCTGATGGAAACGGAGACCCTTTTGATAGGTGTCATGGTATTTGGCATCTGGCGAATTCTTCTCGTGCATCAGGGTCAGCGTGTTGATGTTGCTGTTGACCACAATGAGGCAATAGGAGGCTAGGAGTTCACGGTCGCCAGGGAGAGGATCGGCGGCGAGCGCAACGCAGGGAGCCAAGGTCAACATGCAGACACACAACAGGCGCTTCATACCGTCTCCTTTCGTTCTACAGCTTGAATCCGACCCACACCGCGCGGCCGATGATCTCGAAATCTGGATGTTCTTCATCCAGCGGAATATCCGGGTAGTTCTCGGCGGCGTTGTCCGACCGAGCGACATAGCCCGACGTGGTTGTGTAAAGCCGCTTCACCAGCAGGCAACCGTTCTGCCGCAGAGCATAAACCTTCCCGTTGACCACGTGGCGATTGCCCCGGTCCACAAGAAGCGTCGAGCCGTCCGGAATGATCGGCTCCATGCTGTCGCCCGAAACGGAGACAGAAACGGTGTTGTGTGGCGCCGCGCCGATGCTCTGTAGGAAGTCCGCGCGGAACGACAGGCGGCTCTTCTCTTCTTCCGAGGTGAACAGCTGCCCCCGGCCGGCGGATAGCCGCACGTCCAGGCGGCGGATCGGTATGAACTCTTCGCCCTCGGTATCGCTGGGCACGGCCTCTGCAATGCGCTGGATTTCTTTGGCCAGGTCAATGCTGATGTCTTCGGGCTGCTTGCCGAGCAGCGCGGCGAACTTCACCAGCGCGTTCACGTTCAGCGGGATGCGCCCATTGAGGTACTGACTCACCGAACTCTGCGTGTTGAACCCCAGCAACGCCGCGACCGTTTCCTGGGACGCTGGCTCACCGCGCGCGCGCCGATCCTCCTTCCATTCCAGGAACAAGGATTTCAGGCGTGCGGCGTCGGCAAGTTGGGCAGGGGTGAGGGGCTGGGCTGGCATGCGGCGAAGATTATTAGTAAGGCTGTTGATCGGCAATTAGTCGGACTGTTGACGTAAACAATCAGTCGGACTAATATTTGCTGCATGAACGCCATAAACGCCATTCGCAAACAGTTGGGGGTGACCCAGGCCGAGCTGGCCAGGGGCATCGGTGTAACCCAGTCGAACGTCTCGTTCTATGAGCGAGGGCAGACCGTGCCCCCCGCCGTGGCTGGGCGTCTCATCGACTACGCCAGGGGGCTGGGTACGGAACTGACGTTCGACCAGATCTACAGGTCCGACGCCGCCGATAAGGCAGAAGCGGCATGACCCCATCAATGCACCGACGCGCATTCGCGTCCGTCAGTCGCCCAAGCCGTGCGGTCACGCTCGGCGCGCAGCTCATCAAAGATATCCAGCACGGCTTTTTCGCTCGGGTCCACGAAGGCGCGGCGGGCGATGTTTTGTGCGTGGATCAGAAGCTTTTCGGTTTCGGTGATTTTGTCCATACCGCCAGTGTGCCCAGCGGCCTATTCCAGGGCATTCCTTTCCTTTTGAGCAGCCATGATTCCCATTGAGCCGGCCGGAATGACCGGTCCTCACGTCATTGAAACGGCCTTGCGCTTGGCAATGGCCAACCAGAACCAGCGCCAGAAGCTGCTGGATGCCACGGGCTGGGACGCCAGCATGCCGTCCAAGGTGTGCTCGGGCGCCACAGGAATCACGCTGGAAAAGCTGGACGCGATGTGCCGCGCTCTGGGCCTGACCATCGTTGAGGTTGGGTATATGGACTACCTGGCGCGCGGCAATGAAATCGGCTCGCGCTGCTGCAAGGCACGCTTGAGCCTGGGCAATTGCGGGGCTAGGTAGACATGCGCCAGCGCCTGCACAAACCGACATCGATCCTGCTGTACGGCCAGAGCCAACTGGCCGCGCTGATGGACCTGCTGCCGCGCTTGCCGCTGGACGAAGAGCGGCCCATCCAGGTGCTGATCCAAGAGCAGAAGAAGCGCCGCACGCCGGCGCAGAACGCCTTTTCCCATGCGTGGTACGGGGAGATTGCCGAAGCCCTGCCGGAAGACGATGCGGTGGGCTGGAAGAGCTACTGCAAGCTGCACCACGGCGTGCCCATCCTGCGCGCCGAGGATGAGGAATTCCGCGAAGCCTATGACGGCGCCATCAAGGGCCTGGCCTACGAACAGAAACTGATCGCCATGCGCGTGTTCCCGGTTACGTCCCGGATGAACACCGCCCAATTGACCAAGTACGCTGACGCCGTGCGCGATGACTTTGCCGCGCGCGGTGTGCTGCTTGTCGTGAAGGGTGCGTGATGCTCAAGCGTTCCACGCCCCTGACGCGCAAGACCCCGCTCAAGGCCACCACCGGCCTGGCACGCACCCCATTCAAGCGTCGGGCCACCAAGAAGCGCCCGGGCTATCACGAACCCAAGTACCTGACCGCTTGTCGCGGCGAGCCTTGCTTTCTCCAGATCCCAGGCGTGTGCCGTGGCGAACAGGAAAGCGTGGTCCCGTGCCACGCCAACTGGTCCGCCTATGGCAAGGGCATGGGCATCAAGGCCAAGGACATCTACACCGTTCCCGGTTGCTTCCGCTGTCACCAATGTCTTGATCAGGGCTTCAGCCTGACCAATGACGAGAAGCGCGCGACCTGGGAATGGGCATACAACCGCTGGCTGCCCGTGCGCGCCGGCAAATTGCTGGAGGCCGCGTAATGGCTAGCGATTGGATCAAGATGCGCGTCGACCTTCCGACGCATCCGAAAGTTGTCCGCATGGCGTCCGCTTGCAAAGCGGACAGATTGCGCGTTGTCGGCGGACTTTTGTCCGTCTGGAGTCTCTTCGATGTCCATTCTGCTGATGGACAACTCGAAGGTTACAGCCCCGAAGTTCTGGACGAGACGATCGGATTCCCCGGCTTTTCGCACGCCATGATTTCGGTCGGCTGGCTCGAATTTGACGGTTCTTCCCTATGGATGCCCAGGTTTGAAGACCACAACGGCCAGTCTGCGAAGAAGCGCGCACAGGACGCAGACAGGAAGCGAAACGACCGAAATTCGTCCGCTCCTGAAGCGGACAAAAAGCGGACTAGAGAAGAGAAGAGAAGAGAAGAAGAAAAGAACCCCCATAGCCCCCGTTCCGGGGCTGAGGTCTGGACGCTTCCGGATTGGGTTCCTGCCGAACCGTGGCAGCAGTTCGAGGAAATGCGGCGTCGGAAAAAGAAGCCGATGACCGACGCGGCCCGCAAGCTGGCCGTGAGCAAGCTGGACACGCTGCGCGGTGCTGGCCACGACGTGGCGACGATGCTGGACCAGTCGATCCTGCACGCCTGGGACACGTTCTACGCCCCGAAGACTAACGACGGGCCAGCGCAATCTGCCCTGGGCGGTGACCAACCGTGGACGGGGGCAGTGTGATCGGTCATCAATCGCTCATCGCTGCCCGCATGTCGGGCTTCCAGCCTGCCGACGTTTGGCTGACCTGCATGCCGGCCGAACAGGCCCACGGCAGCTTCACCAGCCCTGAGGCGCAGTTGGGCCGCATGGTCAACGGGCAGTGGGTCGGCTTCCCCGAAATCCACGTGCACGACGACGAGAACGCCCTGGCTCTGGACCTGCGCGTCTGCGTTGGCCTGGTAGTCCATGTCATGGCGCCGACCCGCCGCCGCGCGCTGCAACTGATGCGCCGGGTGTCCGAGTGCGATCCGGCCAAGATCATCGCCTCTGGCCCGTGGGGCTTGGTCATCTGGCACCCGGCGCAAGAAACCCAGGAGTTCCCGGCATGAGCCAAATTCTTTCCGCTGACGACATCGACTTCCAGGCGTACATGGAGGCCACCGAGCCGCAGGCCAAGGTGCTGGCCGCCGAGGCGTGGCGCGACGAGTTGGCGCGCGCCGTCGAACACGGCGAGCAGCTCACCGGTGCCAAGCTGCCATGGGCCAAGACGCACGACCTGCTGCGGTTCCGTGCTGGCGAGGTCACGCTGTGGCAGGGCATCAACGGCCACGGCAAGAGCGAATTGCTTGGCCAGGCCTGCATCGGCTTTGCAAGCCAGAACGAACGAGTGTGCATCGCCTCGTTCGAAATGAAGCCCCAGTCGACGCTCAAGCGCATGCTGCGCCAGACCGCGATGAACGGCCGGCCCAGCGTTCAGGCGGTAGACCGGCTCATCGACTGGTCACGGGACCGCCTCTGGCTGTACGACCAGCAGGGTACGGTCAAGCCCGCGATGCTCTACGCCGTGGCGCGCTACTGCGCCGACCGGCTGAAGGTCCGCCACATGGTCATCGACAGCCTCATGAAGTGCGTACGCGGCGAGGACGACCACAACGGCCAAAAGGACTTCGTCGACATGCTGTGCACGCTGGCGCGGGACCTTGGCATCCATGTTCACCTCGTGCACCACGCGAAGAAGCAGGCGGACGAGGATCAAGTCCCCGGGAAGTTCGCCGCCAAGGGTTCGGGCGCCATCGTCGACCAGGTGGACCAGATGCTTACCGTGTGGCGCAACAAGAAAAAGGAACGAATGGTTGAAACCGAACTGCGCAATCACGGTGAGGTTTCCGCCGACACCGCCGACCTGCCGGACGCGATGCTCATCTGCGACAAGAACCGACACGGCGAGTGGGAAGGGCGCATCAACCTGTGGCGCCACGCCGACAGCCTGCAATTCACCAGCGACAAGCGTCGCCAACCCCTGGACATGATCGGAGCACTGGCTTGAACAACCTCAACGAACGACAGGCCACAGACGTGGCAATCGACCCCATGGCCGGCACGCTGGCGGACACTTACGCGCGCGCGCCGGGCCCTTGCCTGATGTGCATGGGTTCTGGCAACGATCCGGACAGCCCTGGGAGAGACTGCCCGATCTGCCGGGCGTGGCGTGGTGTTGAAACGGCCCCCGATGCCTCGCCACGCCGCGTCAGTCCTGGATCTGTGGTGGTGCCGGAGCCGGGCGTGAACGTCTGCATCCTGGCGCTGGACTTGGGCACGAAGACGGGCTACGCGGTGCGCCGCCGAGACGCCAAGCTGCTGCACGGGACCGAGGACTTCACGCCGCGCGCGAGCTGGGCGCCGGGCCAGAAATGGCAGCGCTTCCGATCCTGGCTGTCGACCATGATCACCGAGAACAACGTCACCCAGATCGCTTTCGAGGACGTCAAGCGCCACGGCCCGGGGCAGGTGCTGGCCGCGCATGCCTACGGCGGCTTTCGCGCCATGCTCGAAATGGTGGCCGACCAGCACCGCGTGACCCTCGTTCCCTTTGGCGTGGGGCAGATCAAAAAGCACTGGACCGGCTCGGGCGTGGCCAAGAAGGACGACATGGTCATGCAGGCCAAGGTGCGCCGCTTCCGGGTTGTGGACGACAACAACGCCGATGCTCTCGCGATCTTGCATCTGGCCATCGCCAGCGAGAAAGGGGAATGGTCCGCACCAGCGGCAAAGCCCAAGCGCGCGCGCAAGGGCGCCGTGTCGCAGGAGCGCAAAGCATGAAGCTCAGAGCCTACCGCCGACGCCAATCGCGGCTTTCTCGCGGCGCGCCGAAATTTTTGGATTGCTACCTCAGCCGCGTTGTTAGGCGCGATCTTGACGCTGGCATGGCGAAGCTGCGCTTGGCGATGAAAAAGTTTGGTGATGCCCTCGAAGCTGCCGTCAGGAGTCTTCCATGAGCGACTGGTGGATCGTCTTGACCGGCCTGGGCTTCCTGGCCCTTTGCGTGGCCTTTGAAGCCTGGCGGCTCAATGGTCCGCGCCACGTTGAACCTGGAGACAGCAATGGCACGCACCCCTGAACAAGCCAAGGCCGTGCGCAAGGCCCGCTACACATGCGCCCGCAAGCTGCGCCGTCTTGGCTATCGCTTCGCCAAGGAATCGGCGACCGAAGCCGAGATCGTCGCAGCTATCCACCGCAGCACCGCGTGGCCGCTGCCCGACCGTGGCAACACCATCGACTACCTGCAACGGTTCGCCAGCATGCCCGAGGGCGTGCCTGCGCCCAGCCGCCAGCATGACGCCTTGCACGCGCCGGAGTACCAGCCGGATCGTTGGCTGCGCGCCGCCGCTGAACGCGCGGCCACCGTGCAGAGACCCTTAATCCCCGCCGTCAGTCGAATTCCCGCCGCAACACAGGAGCGTGCAGCATGAACAATCAAAACCAGGGCGCCGCGACCCGCGCGCGTAACGAAGAAATCGAGCGTCGGCTGACGGCCGGCGAGTCCGGCCCGGTGCTGGCCAAGGAATTCGGCATAACGCAGCCGCGCGTGCACCAGATCGCTCGGGCGGTGCGTGAGGCACGGGGCGACATCGCGCCAAAACCCAAGGCGATCCGCCCGCGCCTGCGCAAGACCGACCTTGGCCTGTGGGAGTGCACGGACGGCTCGGTCACAAGGCGCGGCGAGACGCAGAAGGAGGCGTATGACCGCTGGATGACGGCAGCCATCGCGGAAGCGCAGCCAGCACCAGCGGCGCGCCAGCCTGTGCCGGACCCGATGCCAGCCTATGCCGGACCCGTGACTGTCGTTCCGGGTATGCGGCCTGGCAAGGCGTTCACGCTGTCACCTTCCATGCAGCTGGCCGCCGCGCGTGCGCTGGCCGCACAGCCTCGCATGCACTCATTGGCCGGCGCACGCCGAGGGGGTGAATGATGCAGAACCCATTCCGCGAGACGCTGGAAGACCTGCTGACCACCTGGTACCACTGGACGGCTGCGCAGCGCCCGCACTTAGGCAATGCTCGCTGCTCACCCATGTTCCGGGACGCCAGGCCGGCAGCCGGCAACGTGCATGATGACGACGATGTGGTCGCTAGCCGCCTCCGCGCTATCAAGGCGAGGGCGATGGATCACCTGATCGACAAGCTGCCGCGCTGGGAGCATCGGGTGGCCGTCGAGCTGCACGTGGCCAACCGGATCGGCCCACGCGTATGGCGCAACGCCCGCTTGACGCCTGAGCAATTGACCGAGTTCTGGGAAGAGGCGCGCGACCGACTCGCCTCGGGATGTGTGGACGCAGGCCTGATGGAGGACGCGGAAATCAACCCGCTCGCCTGGGAAAGGCTTGCGCCCCGTGAGATTCGGCAGTAGCATTGCGCCAAGTCTGGATAACTGCGCCCGCAACCGAAAGGTTCGCGGGCGTTTCCTTTTGCAGCCCTCGTTCTCTGGTGGTCCCAGAGGCGGGGGCTTTTTCATTCCAACCTGGAAAAGTAGCCAAAAATAGCAATGGCACGTGGATCAGCACCAGGCGAGCGCCGGGGTGGACGTCAGAAGGGCGTCCCCAACAAGGCCACCGCCGAAATCAAAGCACTGGCCCAGGAACACGGCCCGACTGCGATCAAGACGCTCGTTACGATCATGAAGGGCACGAAGCAGCCATCGGCCGCGCGCGTCGCCGCTGCCAAGGAGCTGCTGGACCGCGCCTACGGCAAGTCCGTCCAGCCCATCGAGGGCGGCGACCCGGACAAGCCCATCAACATGGCGCTGAAAATCGCCTTCCGGCGTCCTGGTAGCTGACATGGGCGCCCGCGACCTTCCCGTGCTGGAGTTTCCCGAAAAGCTGCAATGCCTTTTCGAGCCGGCCCGGTACAAGGTCGCCCACGGTGGGCGCGGTTCGGCCAAATCCTGGTCATTCGCCCGCGCGCTGCTGGCGCTCGGTGCCCAGCGTAAGCTGCGCATCCTGTGCACGCGCGAAGTGCAGAAGTCCATCAAGGATTCGGTCCATAAGCTGCTGTCGGACCAGATCGAGTCCATCGGTCTGGGCTGGTTCTACCAGATCCAGAACAATGAGATCCGGGGCGCCAACGGCACCGAGTTCCTGTTTGCTGGCCTGGCTGACCACACTGTCGAGTCCATCAAGTCCTATGAGGGCGTGGACGTCGTGTGGGTGGAAGAGGCTCACAAGGTCAGCAAGCGGTCTTGGGACATCCTTATCCCGACCATCCGCAAGGAGCAGTCGGAGATCTGGATATCGCTCAACCCCGAGCTGGAAACGGACGAGACCTACAGCCGCTTCGTGGTCGACCCGCCGGCCAACGCCGTCGTGGTGCAGATCAACTATTCGGACAACCCCTGGTTCCCCGACGTGCTGGAGCAGGAGCGCGTCGACTGCTTGCGCCGCGACCCGAAGGGCTATCCGCAGATCTGGGAAGGCAAGTGCTTGCCGGCCGTCGCCGGCGCCATCTACTACGACGAGATCCAGGCCGCGCAGGAAGAGGGCCGCGTTTCTCGCGTGCCGTATGACCCGATGCTGAAAGCGCATGTGGTATTTGACCTGGGATGGAATGACGCCATGTTCGCCTCCATCGTCCAGCGCGTGCGCTCGGAACTGCGCGTCATCGAAAGCCTGGAAGACAGCCACAAGACCCTGGACTGGTGGTCGGCCGAGCTGCGCAAGAAGAACATGAACTGGGGCACGGTGTTCCTGCCCCATGACGGTGAGCACCGCGATTTCAAGACGGCCAAGAGTGCCAAGGAAATCATGGAGGCGCTGGGCTGGACGGTGAAGATCACGCCCAACCTGCGCGTGGAAGAAGGCATCCGCCTGACCCGCATGGCGTTCCCCCAAATGGTGTTCGACAAGGACAAGGCCGCGCGCATTGTCCAGTGCGCCAAGCGCTACCGCCGCAGCGTCAACCAGCAGACCAACGAACCCGGCGCGCCGCTTCACGATGAGTGGAGCCACGGCGCTGACAACCTGCGCTACGTGGCGATCAACGCCGAGCAGATGACCAACGAGAACTGGGGCGGCGAAATTACCTACCCGTCCCTAGGAACCTTCTGATGTCCCGCCTACCCGACGACGAATTCGAAAAGATCCTGGACAGCCAGATCAACGAGGCCGCCCAGTGGCAGGAAGAGCAGTTCCGCGACGAGCGCGAGCGCAACTACCGCTACTACCTGGGCGAAGGCGCGGCCGGTCCTGCTGGCCGGTCTCAGGCCGTGTCCTGGGACGTGTACGAGACCATCGAATCCGCGCTTCCCTACCTCATCGAAATCTTTCTTTCTGGCGAGAACGTGGGCGAATTCGAGCCCGTGGGAGTCGAAGACGAGCAATTCGCCGAGCAGGCCACCGACTACATCAACTACATCCTGCTCAAGCAGAATCCTGGCTTCTTGATCTTCAACACGTGGATCAAAGACGCGCTGCTGTCCAAGATCGGCATCGTGCGAGCCTACTGGGCCGAATGCGAGAAAGTCACGGTCAAGGAATACAAGGGGATCGACGAGGACCAGCTCACGATGCTGCTGGACACGGACGACGCCGAGGTCACGGAGCGCACCAGCTACGACGACCCGGAAGATCTGAAGATGCGCGAGAAGGCGCGCGAGGCGCTGAACACGCTGGCGCCGGACGTGCGCGCCAAGGTCGAGGCTGTGCTGTCCATGCCTGTCCGTCAGGTGCTGGACGTCAAGATCCAGACCACGCGCAAGAAGGGCCGGATCTACATCGACAACGTGCAGCCGGAGAACTTCGTCATCACGCCGCGCGCCAAGACGATGGCCGGTGCCGATATCGTGGGTGAAATGAAGTCCATGTCCCGGTCGGACATGCGCGAGGCTGGCTACAAGAAGAAAGACGTGGACGGCGTGCAGTCGTTCGGCGCGGTTATCGACCAGGAAGCAGGCATCGCGCAGGTTGCCAACGGCGAGCAAGATTACAGCCTGGTCGATTACATTTCCCCGGACGATGCCACCGAGGAAGTGCAGGTTTTCGACGGCTTTATCCGCCTGGACTACGACGGCGACGGTATTGCCGAATGGCGCCGGGTCGTGCGCGGTGGTAACCGCACGCTGCTCAACGAGGAATCAGAAGGCCCGGACTTCGTGGTCATGTCGCCCATCCTGATCCCCCATCGGCTGGTGGGCATGGCGCTGGCCGACTCGGTGGCGCCGATCCAGGACACCAGCACCGCGATGATGCGGCAGTACATCGACTCGCTGATGCTGGCCAACAACCCGCGCACTGCTGTACTGGACGGCGCGGTCAACCTGGACGACCTACTGAACAACCGCATCGGCGGCATCGTGCGGATGAAGTCCATAGGTGCGGCCGCGCCACTGCAAACCACCAATGTTGCCGACTCGGCCCTGCAAGGGATCGAGTTTATGGACACACGCCGCGAGTCGCGCACGGGGATCACTCGCTACAACCAGGGCCTGGACGCTGACAGCCTGAACAAGACTGCCACGGGCGTGACCAAGATCATGTCCGCCGGTGATGCGCGCAAGAAGATGATGGCCCGCATCATGGCAGAAACGGGCGTGAAGGACCTTTTCCGGCTGCTGTTGAGGCTGGTGACCGACAACCAGGACAAGCCCGCAACGATCCGCCTGCGCAATGCGTGGGTGCAGGTCGATCCGTCTCCCTGGTCCCCCGAAATGGACGTGACTATCGAAACCGGCCAGGGTACGGGGGATAAGTCGCAGATCATTGGCGTCTTGCAGGGGATTCTGGCCGTGCAAAAGGAAGCCATGGGGACCGGTGCTCCAGTGTCCACGTGGAAGAACGTCTACAACACGCTATCCCAGATCGTGAAGCTGGCGGGCCTGAAATCCGTCGACAAATACTTCACCGACCCTGAAACGGCAACCCAGCAGCCGACGGGCGGCACGGGGCAGGACAGTCCCGAGGCGGCGCTGGCACAGGCTCAGGTGAAGGCGGCCGAGCTGACCCTTCAGGGCAAGCAGTTGCAGATCCAGGCCGACATGCAGGCCAAGCAGGCCGACGTTGAAATCGAAAAGGTCAAGCTCCAACAGGCCCAGGTACAGCTGCAAATCAAGCAGGCCGAGCTGGGGCTCAAGCAGGCCGACCTGCGCATCAAGGAACAGGACCTGCAATTGAGGGCGGCCGAGGCCAGCGCCAGCACCGAGTTGGCAGCGCGCGAGCAGGACCGCAAGGACATCGAAACAGCCGCGAGCCTGGCGACACCCGTGGGCATGCCGATATGACCGAATTGACGCACGAACAGCGCTTGGCGATGGACCGCGCAAACCGGGCGGAAGCCATCACGCAGGACCCGCTGGTCCTGGCCGCCCTGGCGCAGCTCGAAGAAGATATTTTCGAGGTCTGGAAGGACCCGAAGCTGAACGCCGAGCAGCGGGAAGAGTTGCACCGCATGCACAAGACCCTCGGCCGTTTTGTGGGCGTGTTCGACGCCTACATCATGGGTGGCGCAGAACCGCGCCATATCTTGGGGGTGCCTGCCCCCGAGAAGACCTTTCTTCAACGCATCAAGGAGCGTATCCATGGCAAAAAAGCCTGAAACCAAGAAGGACGATCCCCAGGTCGAGAAAGACCTGGTCCCCGATCAACAGACCGGCGGCACGCACGACACGGTCACCAAGGCCGATGTGCACGTGGAACCCACGCGCGCCGAAGCCCTGGACCCGGAAAGCGTGCCGGCGCCCATCGTGGGCGGCCATGACGCCACGCAGGACCGCGTCGATTACGCCGCCAAGGCCGAGCTGGTAGTCCCGGCGCCCGTGGAAGAACTGGGCCTGGATGACCTGGCGCTGTTCGTGCGCAAGCACGAGGACGCGGCCGCGCTGCTGGGCAAGGAAAAGGGCGAGCAGATCGTGGTGGTGGAAGTCACCCACCCGACCGCCAGCGAAACCTCTGGTATCTACCAGGGCCGTGACGGCGGCATCCGCATGTCGCGCGGTAAGGCTGGCGCCGTCTACAGCGACGGATCGAAGCACACCAAGCCGTGATACCCCTTTGGGCCTGCTGCCAGCCCCTGATGGCAGCCGTAAGAAAGACCAACCGATCAGCCGCCTCGTGCGGCTTTTTTGTTGCTCGGAGTCAAACCTTATAGGGATGTGAGCCATGTCTGATTTCACCCTGGAAAGCCTTGCCGAAGAAATGTCCGCCGAATCCGCCCAGGACGACGCGCGCGACGACGAAAACGCCCAACCCGAAGGGGAGGCGCAAAGCGACGAGCAGGACGATACCGGCGAGCAGCAGGAACCCACCGAAGACGAGGGCGCCGACGCGGAGGAATCCGAGGAAGGCGAGGACGATCAACCAGACCCGGAATCGTCGCAGGACCGCGTGCACAAGTGGAAGACTGCCGACGGAACCGAGTACGAGGTGCCGGAGAGCGATCTCCGCGCGGGTTATATGCGCGAGCAGGATTACCGCCAGAAGACCCAGACCTTGGCCAAGGATCGTGAGCAGGCGGAAAGCGAAATCCAGAAGCGAGCCCAGCAATCCGTTCAGACCATGAACCTGTACGGCGAGAAGCTTGGCGAATTGCACCTTGTGCGCGCCACCGTGGCACATCTGGAGTCTGCCTTGCAGCAGACCAACCGCGAAGATGACCCGGTCAAGTACGCCACGCTGCAATCCGACCTGCTCCGCGCCCAGCAACAGGGCAAAGATCTGACCGGCATGCTCTCGCAAGCGAATCAGCTTATGCAGGCCCAGCAGGCCGAGCAGACGCGCAAGGCGCAAGGCGAAACCGCCAAGCTCCTGGCGGCCGAAATGCCGGATTTCGCCGCCCGTCTGCCGGTGTGGAACAAGCACGCGACCGGCACCTACGGCTTTTCCCCCGAGGAATTGTCCCAAGTGACCGATCCGCGCATCTTCCGCTTGCTGGACGACGCCACGCGGTTTCGTGACCTGCAAACCCGCAAGCCCGAGGCGGTGAAAAAGGCCCAGGCGGCGCCGGCCAAGCCCGCGCGCCAGACCCGGTCCGTCCCGCCTTCCACCGTTGACAAGGCGCTCAAGAGCTTCAACGCCAAGCCCTCGATCGAGAGCATGGCCGCGCTCATGAGTGCCGCCAAAAAGTGAGATAACCATGGCAAAACTCGCCAATTCTTTCGCCACGTTCGACGCGGTTGGCAACCGCGAATCCCTGTCGGACAAGATCTACACCATCTCGCCCGAAGAAACCCCCTTCGTATCGGTCATCGGCAAAGGCAAGGCCACGTCCGTGTACGAAGAATGGCAGACCGACGCGCTGGAAGCCGCCACCAACAACAAGGTGGTGCAGGGCAACGAGCCCACTCCGAACGCGATCACTCCGACGACGCGCCTGGGCAACCGCACGCAGATCTCGGAAAAGACCTACGCGGTGACCGCCACGCAAGAAGCCGTCAACAAGGCCGGCCGCAAGTCCGAGGTGTCCTACCAGGACGTGAAAAAGATGGTCGAGCTCAAGCGTGACATCGAGTTCGCCGCCTTGCAGAACACCACGGCCATTGCAGCGGCTGACGCGGTGGCGCCGCAGTCGCGCGGCGTGCTGGGCTTCATCAAGACCAACACCAGCAAGGGCGCCACTGGCGTCGATCCCGATCCGGTGGCCAACACCGCGCCCACGGACGGCACGCAGCGCGCCTTCACCGAGGCGTTGCTGAACGAAGCGGCCACCAAGGCCTGGGTGAGCGGTGGCAACCCCACGCTGCTGTTCTTGCCGGCCGCCCAGCGCCCGGTGTTCAGCGCGTTCAATGCCGGCGCGCAGAAGCAGTACGCCATCAAGGAAAAGGAGCTGACGGCCACGGTAGCCGTGTACGAAGGCGACTACGGCACCTACAAGGTCGTCAACAGCCGCTATCAGCGCGCCCGTGACGTCTTCGGCATCCAGCCGGACATGTGGGAAATCCTGACTCTGCGGCCGTTCAACGCGCAGGAACTCGCCAAGACGGGCGACAACACCAAGAAGATGGTCAACACCGAGTGGACGCTGAAATGCGACAACGAGGCGGCCAACTTCGCGGTGCGCGACCTGACCTAACCAGCAGCTGAACCAGAGCCCCCTGGCTAATAACCGGGGGGCCTTTTCTATGGAAAAACACCTGCTCAGTGCGTCGCCAAGTTCCCGGACTTTCTTCCGGCGCGAGGACGACAAGATCGCCATCCAGACCGTAGCGGATGTCGAATCCGTGCTCAAGCTGACGCACGGCCTGCGCACGTCAGGGCAGACGCGCGCGGCGAACGGCGATCGGCACGTGGCCGAGATCCCCGTGGTGGTGCTGAACGCCTGGGCAGCCACTCGTGGCGTGACCTACGACGCGATCATGCGTGACAACCGCCTGATGCGTGAGTTTCTGAACGACCCGGACAACAGCCAGTTTCGAGTGCACGGGGGCCGGGTATGAGTTTCACGAATCTGGACGAACTGGTCGCGGCCGTGGGCCGCTGGATCAAGCGCAAGGACCTGGCCCCGGTGGTACCGGACTTCATCACCCTGTTTGAGGCGCGCGTGAACCGCGTGCTGCGGACTTCCAACCAGCGCAAAGAGGCCGCGCTGGCCGTACTGAACAACCTTGCGCCCATGCCGGAAGACTGGCTTGAGGCGATCACGGTGGACGACGGCAAGGATGAGCTGCGCTATATGACGTCGTTGCAATACGGCCCTTCTCAGTCCGACAGCGGCTTCTATGCCATCGAGGGAAGCGCCATCCGTGTCTCGGGGAACACCGGGACGTTGAACGTCCGCTACTACGCCAAGATTCCGCCGCTCGGGGTCCTGAACCCGACGAATTGGCTCCTTGCCAATCACCCCGACGCCTACCTGTTTGGTGTGCTGACCGAGGCCGAACCCTACCTGGTCAACGATGCGCGCATGGCGCTCTGGAAGGATCGCGGGGATACCGCTATCCAGGGCATTCAGATGGCGGACGACCAGGCGAGATTCGCCGGCGGCTCGCTCGAAATCACAACCCCGAGGTAAATATGGCCGTCGAGAACACCAAGTACATCGCGGGCCTGAATGCGTCACTGCCCACGGGGAATGACCCGAAGAGCCAAGGCGACGATCATCTGCGCTTGCTCAAGACCGTCTTGCAGCAGGTATTCGGCGGATTTCCTGGCGAAGTTGTCGTGGCTGGAACCGAGGCGGCCGGAGCGACTGTCAACGACTACCAGGTGACGATCACTCCTGCGTTGACGGCTTACGCGGCGAACACCATCGTCGTATTCCGATCCACGCACGAGAACACTGGACCGGCCACGCTTCGCGTTAGCGATTTGTCCACGAAGCCCCTTCTTTCGCCGCAGGGCACTGCTTTGCGTGCCAAGACCCTGACCGCCAACACGTGGGCACTCGCCGCGTATGACGGGACCAATTTCCGGTTGTTGACCGCAAACAGCCAGGCCATCTACGACTACGTCGACCAAACCGCGTTCAGCGCCGCGCTTCCGCAACAAGCCGGAAACGGCGGCAGCGTGCTGCGGACTGATGGAGCGTCGGCGAAGTGGGGCGCGCCGTTTCCGTCTGGGGTACTCGCCGCTGTCAGCGATGGTGTCGCCAATGCCGATAGTGCCTTTGCGGCCCTCGAAGCGGGCACGGTCGGGCAGGAGATCGACCTTGGCGGTAAAACCTTCGTTGTGACCGCGCGGCCGACCAAGAACAATTACGTCAACGGGGTGTTCAAGGAGTCGGGTAATACGCGCCTCGCAGCACCCTTCAAGACGGTACTGGTCCCGCGCCCTCACGTCTCATATTTTGGCGGCCAGTTGCGAGCGCTGAAGGATGCGCTGGCGGATCCGACTTTTCAGATGATCGTTGTGCCCATGATGGGGGACTCCAGAACGTGGGGCCGGACATTGCCGGAGAATTTCGCCTCCACCCCTCGCAACGGGGATTTGGCTGACCCGCGAGACGGGTACGCGTCTGATTCATGGGTTAACCAGTTCAAGAGGCACATCGGGCGTCGATATTTCAATAATGCAGTGCCTGAGTTGTCGAACTGGTCTATTTCGCCGTCCGGCCAATCGACGGCCAAGTTCAAAAAGACCATCCAGCTATACACCGGCAAGGCGAACGATCCCACCAGCATCACGGGCGTGGCTAAGACGATGGCCCCTTTTTCTGATCCGGTGATTGGGGCCAGCTCGCAGGTTGAGGAAGTTTCAAGCCTGGACGCGCTTCTCGGGTGGCAACACCGGCTCAGGCTGGGATCAGCGGCGGGCACGGTGTCGCTCTCTTTTCCGTTCACCGGCACCGAATTCACCATCGTCTATTCGTCGCTTGGAACGTTGGCCGCAGACCTTGAGGTCCAGTTGAACGGAGTGTCTGTCACAACGTTTTATACCGGCGACAACGGAACTTCCTATCAAAACCGGAAAAAGATCACGCTGCCATCTTTCGCGCGCAACGCGACGGTCACGCTGATAGCCCGATATCCAGGGGCCTACACCGTTGTCAAATCGGTGTACCTGGAAGCGGTCGAAATCGAAAAAACCTGCGTCATCATCAATCAAGGCGTCATTGGCGCGGACGCGCTTCGGTACGGGCAATTGAACTTCGGCGGGTCTGGATCAGTGGGCCCGTCTATCGTCGACGCGCAAACGAGCTTCGCATTTTTGGATCTCGGGACCAACGATCGCGCCAACTATTGGCCGACAGCGCGCGCGCAGCCTAATGGCCGGAACAATTTCCGGAGGAACCTGGAGAACATTATTGATCGCGTATTGCAGATCAATAGTGCGGTAAAGCTGGTCTTGATGAATGCTGCTCCCGCAGAGAACGAATCACCTTCGGCGTATTCCTTCACCATGCAGGACGTCCGGGACACGGTGCGCCTGATTGGCAAGGGGCGCAGCCTTGACGTGATCGACAACTACTCGCCGTTTGTGGACCTTGATTTGAGTGCGACCCTCGCTGACGGGCTGCATGAAAACCTGCTTGGCCACTCGGTTCATGCCGACAACATAATCGGCGCCTTCGAGCAGGCATAGGACATGAGCATGATCCCCTTCCGGAACATGGGCATGGGCCTGAATTTCGACGGCTTCCCGCATGAGTTGACTGCGCAGGAGTGGTCCGGCGGACGGAACATTCGATTCCGCAATGGATACACGGAGAAGTTCACCGGCGACACGCGGGTACACGGGGACCTGCTGGCCGCGCCGTATGGACTGTTCCCCATGCAAGGAACCCTTGGGCGCTTCTGGGTATATGCAGGGCTGCAAAAACTGGTGGCTACTCGCAACTCCGATCACTATGACCTCACGCGCACGACGGGGCCATACACCGGCACCGAGGACGATCGCTGGAGTGGTGGCGTGCTGTCGGGCGTGCTGGTGGTCAACAACGGTGTCGATGTTCCGCAGTATTGGGGCGGCGACCCTGCGGTAAAGGCCGCGGACTTGCCGGCATGGCCGGCTACGCTGCGCACGAAGATTTTGCGCCCTTTCCGCAATTTCCTTTTCGCCTTGAACAACACGGACGGCGGGACCCGACTTCCATACGGAGTCCGCTGGTCCCATCCTGCCGATCCAGGGACGTTGCCTGTTTCCTGGGACCTCGCAGACCCTACAAAAGATGCCGGCGAATTTGACCTCGCTGATACCGAAGACCTGATTGTCGATGCCGTACCGCTTGGCGATCGGCTGATCGTCTACAAGGAAAACAGCATTTGGGCGCTGGACTATGTAGGAGCACCGTACATATGGAGCCGCAAGGCGATTGATAAGACCGTCGGCGCGCTGGCTATGAACTGCGTTGCTGTCTATGCAGGCGGGCACTTGGTGCTGACCCAGGGCGATGTGGTGAGTTTCGACGGCTCGACGGTTACGTCAATTGCCGACGGGCGCGTGCGCCAGTGGCTATTCAACAACCTTGACGCCGAACACTATGACCGCTCCTTTGCCGTATCAAACCTGTATCGGAACGAGGCATGGTTTTGCGTTCCATCGGCGGGGTCGGAATGGCCGGATGTCGCACTGATATGGAATTGGAAGGATGGCACGTGGTCGATACGGGATATCGAACAGGCGTCCACTGGCGCAGTGGGAACAGTGGTTTATGACTTCGGGAATTCCTGGAATAGCGACCCTGAGCCTTGGGTTACGGATGACACGGTGTGGAACCAGTACTCCTACACCGAAGCAGCGCCTCGTGTAATTCTGGCCACGGCGGTGGGTCAAAAGCTCTCGTTGCAGGACGTTGGGAAAACTCACGAGGGCGAGCCGATGGTATGCCGCGTTGAGAAGACAGGAATGTCCTTTGACGTGCCCGAAAAGATCAAGTACTGCAAGGGTGTGCGCCCGCGCATCGAGGCGAACCCCGGGACTCAGATCAACATTTATCTGGGCGCTCAAGACGATCTTGAGCAGGCGGTGGAATGGAATGCGCCGGTACCCTTTATCGTCGGTCAGGATCTGAGGGTCGACGATGAAGTGTCAGGCCGCTACCTGGCCGTGCGTTTCGAGTCGACAACGATCGTTTCCTGGCGCATGAAGCAGTTCGACATGGACGTAGACGTCCTGGGGGGCTACTGATGGCATACGCGCCAGGAGACGTCCCCTCCGGATATGACGCCATGTTCTTGCAGCGCGAGCTGATCAAGATCCGCGAAGCAATGGATGGCCAGAGCCAATTCTTGTTTTTGGCCGCGCAAAAGGAGCCGCCGGCCAAGCCGCGCGACGGCATGGTTGTTCTCGCACTTGGCGCGCCAACCTGGGATCCAGGGGAAGGGGCTGGGTATTACGGATACCTGGGAGGCGTATGGACGAAGCTGTGATCCGCATCCAGGGTGTCCCCTCGTCGTCCGTGGATCTTGTGTGGCCGGATGTTCGAAGCTGGATTGCTGCCGCGCTTGCCGAAGGGAAATCGCTGGAGTCGATCGATGACGTCCGGGCGCTGATCGTAAATCAGGACTACCAATTGTGGACCGTCCACGCGCCCGGCCTGGTCGCCGCGTTCGTAACTCGCATCGCCACCGCTTCAAACGGGTCTGCCCTGGTGGCGGTATGCCTCGGCGGCCAGGGCATGAATGAATGGCTCTTCGCGGTCGAGGACGTTATATCGAATTTTGCCCGGTCGAAGGGTTGCCGGCGCGTCTGCCTGCACGGACGCCGTGGCTGGACACGTCAGCTTGCCTCCTATGGGTGGGCTGAAGAATCAGTGAATGTGACAAAGGAACTTCAATGAGCAAAGGCGGCGGCGGCGGCGGCACGCAGACCACGAAGTCGGAACCGTGGTCGGGCGTTCAAGATTACCTCACCGGGAAGGGCGGGCAAACTACCACCAGTTTGCGGCCGGGGGCAAAGCCGGTTGGGTATAGCGATGGGTACGGCGGGGATCCCGGTGGCTATGGGTCTGGTGAGGGCGGCGGTGGCTTTGCGTATCGCGGATCGCCCATCTATTCCGCAGACGACTACATCACCACGACAAGCCCTGGCACGCCTGGGATCTATGGAGAGGCCGCCAAGCTCTATCAGCAGGGCGGATGGACTCCCGAGATGCAGGGTATTACTGACCAGTGGTTGGCAACGCTTCAAGGGCGTCAAGCCACCAACCCCCAGTATTCTCAGAACGTGCTGAATACGGGTAATTCGATGCTATCCGGGGAAGGCTCCCAAGTGGATTTGGCCGCCGCGCGTGCAGCGCAAGGCGCGCTAGATCCCACTACGGCACTTCAACAATTGCTGTCTGGCCAGGTCAACAATCCCTACTTGGACGAACAGATCGCGGCACTGGGTAAGGACCTATCCAGCAACTTCCTTGAGAACGTCGCACCCGGCATGCGCTCTGGCGCGGTGGCGGCGGGCGGATTCGGCGGCTCCCGGCAAGGCATCGTCGAAGGTCTTGGTGCTCAAGGTGTCTCCGACGCTCTTGGAACGCAGGCCGCAAACCTGCGCGGCTCGGCATTTGAGAACGCGCAGAACCGCATGCAACAAGTGGCGACCGGCCTCAACGATCAAGCCGCCACGGTTGCGCAAAACAATGTCAACAACCGCCTCAACTACGCCAACATGGGGTCGAATTTGCTCACGCAGGGCAACGCACTACAGGCTGCTGACGATGCGCGTTATCAACAGATGCTGTCCCTGCTTGGCGCAGGCGACGCCTTCAACTGGTCCAACCTCGGTAACTATGCGTCGATCGTGTCGCCAGGGGCCGGTATCGGGGGAACCAGCACGTCGTCGGGCGGTGGGTCCAACCCGATCGCCGGCGGCCTGGGTGGTGCGCTCGCTGGTGGGGCCATCGGCAATAGTATGGGCGGCATGGGCGGGTATGGTGCTGCCATTGGCGGCGGCCTGGGCTTGTTGAGCGCCTTGTGAGGACAGCATGAACACGACACTAAGCCCTCAGTTGATCCAATCCCTCAATACTGCCGGCCAGACGGCGGACGCCGCACGCCGCCAGCGCGAAATGCTGCTTGCCCAGCAAGCGCAGCGTCAGCAGCAGGAACAGCAGCAGCAAGGTTCTATGAATATGAACCTGGCGCGCCAGTTTTTGCCCAAAGCGGCCAGCAACAACGCCGCGTTGGGGTCAACGGAGGGGATGACAGGCGTTTGGGGGCCTGTTGGCGGCGGTGGTCTTGGCGGTCTCGGAGGGATGAGCGTGTCTCCAGCCTTCGCCACGGGTGGCGCCGCGACTTCCGGGGTTGGTGCTGGCGGCACGCTGGGCGCGTTTGCTGAAGGTGGCGCGGGTGGACTCGGCGGTCTGGGTGGTGGAACGTCTGCGGCGGGCGGTGCGGGCGCTGCTGGTGGCACCGCCGCACTGGGCGCGACGGGTATCGGCGCTCTCATCCTGGCAGGAATCGCAAACGAAAACTACGCGAAGCAAAACGGTTATCGCCGCAGCGGCTCGGACTATTACAAGGACCTCGCAACGGGCCGTGTACTGAGTCAGGACGTCGACAATCGATGGGCTCCGATGCTGTTCGGCAAGAACGACCGTATGGGCCTCGGCAAAGACATGTCGTTTGCTGCTGACCTTGGCTCTTTCCAGTTTGGGAAGGCATTCAAGGATCTGAAAGGAAGCTCGCTTCTCACCGGCTTCGGCCTTTTCAAGTAGAGGAAAACATGGCCTCTTATGGCAACGACAACCCGCAAGGCGGGTTCTTTTCTGCTTTGCAGGACCCCGCGAACCAGGGGTTGCTGGCGGCCGGATTGGCTATGCTTGGAAGCGCGCGCGGGCCCAACTCTCAAGGCGCGATCGGCATGGGCGGCCTGACTGGATTGCAAGCGTTCCAGCAAGCTCAAACGGCAGGCGACATGCAGGCATATCGCAAAGCCCAGATTCAGAAGCTGGAACAGGACGCGCAAAAGCAAAACCGCATCATGGCGACGCTCGGACGCATCACCGGCGACACGGGCGGCGCGATGATGGCGCCTGGCGGCGCACCGGCCGGATCGCCCACGCCCGCCGGCCCGTTGCTGGCCGGGCCGGTCCCGGCAGGCAGCCCCGGCCTGCTCGGTGGTGCCGCGCCTTCCGGCGGCGGCGGTGGCTTCAACCTTTCGTTGCCGGACGTGATGGCGCTTAAGGCCATGGGTGGGCCCGACCTGTTCGACATGTACAAGTACGCAACCGATGGCGTGAAGCGCGAATCTGGCGCAGCCTACCGCAACCCGGTGACGGGCGCGATCGAGTACGGCCCGCCGAAGCTGCCCGAAGGGATGGAATTGGTGATGGGCCCGAACGGCCCGATGGCACGACCGGTCCAGGGCTACAGCGATGCAAACGCTGCGGCTAAGGCGGCGGAAGCCGGGGCCATTGCGGGCGCACAAGGGCGGTACACGACCACCGACATCACCCTCCCGGGTGGGCGCCGCCAGCAGGTGCTTACGTCCGACGTCCCGAGGATGTTGGGGCAAGACGGTGGACGCCAGGCCGGTGCGGGGCTTATCCCGAGCCAGGCGGATCAGGCCTTCGAAAAGTCTGTTGCAGAGGCCTCAGCCGACACCTACAACACTCTGCAAAAATCCGGTATGAACGCCGACAAGCAGATAGCCAACTATCAGCGTATCGGCTCGCTGTTGGACGGAATCAGCGGCAGCAGCTTGTCCAACGTCGGGATGACTGGTGCAAAGCTGCTGAACTCCATCGGCCTGGAGGTTGACCCGAACCTACCAAACAAGGAGGCTGCGGCGGCGATCGGCAACCAACTGGCGCTGCAATTGCGCGACCCCGCGAATGGTGGCGGCATGCCTGGGGCGATGTCGGATGCTGACCGGAACTTCCTGATGCAGTCGGTGCCTGGCCTGAACCAAACCGACGCCGGCCGCAAACAGCTCATCGACTATCAGGTGCGCGTGCTGGAGAGGAACAAAGACGTTGCGCAGGCGGCGCGCAAGTGGCGCCAGAAGTATGGCCGGCTCGATTCTTTGGACCCCAAAGGCAACGATTTCGACACGGCGCTGGCCGAATGGTCGGCGGCAAACCCCCTTTTCGAGGCCAAATAATGGCGAAGCCGCAGCAGTTCGTGGATCAGTACGGGCCCCTCGCGGACACCGTTGGCGGCCAGATCGGTGTTGATCCCGCTATCCTGTTGGGTCAGTGGGGTCTTGAAACCGGATGGGGCCGCAGCGTCATTCCAGGCACCAACAACCTAGGCAACATCAAAGACTTCGCCGGCGGCGGCGTGGCGGCGGTCGACAACATGACGGGCAGCAATGACCAGTACCGCGCGTATGCGACGCCCGACGAGTTCGGGCAGGACTTCGCCGGCCTGCTGGGGCGACGCTATCAGTCCGCTATGAACGCTGGCCGGAATGCCCAGCAGTACGCTGAGGCGTTGAAGGCGGGAGGCTATGCCGAAGACCCCGACTATGTGCGCAAGTTGGTCGCTGCGACCGACACGGTGCGCGGACTTGGCGGCATTGGTGGCGCCATGGACCGACTTGCAGGCGCGATCTTTCCGTCAGCGGAGGCAGGCGTGAACGACGAAATTTTCGGCGGGGCCAAGACTGCGATTGCCCGCCCGACCGCGCCCGCACGCGAGGACGATGGCGACGTGTTCTCCGGCGCACGCACAGCAGCGCGTAAGGCTACCCCTGCGGCAGCTGCTATGTCGGATCAACCGGATGCAGCCTCCGTGCAGTCCGCACCGGCGCAAACGCCAAGCGCCGCGCCGGCGCCCGCAGAGAAAGGCTTCTTCGATGGCCTGGGCTCGCCAGCAGAATGGGCGCGCCAAGCAGGGCTTACGGCACGGTATGGGCTGGAGGGGCTTGGCCAGGCCGCGCAGGTTGTGACTGAGCCGCTGCGTCAGTATGTGGTCAACCCGCTGGCGAGCCTGGCAGGCCTACCAACCGCCGCAGCATCGGGCAGCACTATGGCGTCGCTGGCCGATTCGATGGGCCTGCCGTCTCCTGAGACGCGACAAGAGCGCGTCGTGGGCGATGCGGCGCGGCTGATGGCCGGCAGCGGCGGCATGATGGGCTTGCTGGGGGCTGCTGGTGGTGGTGCCCAGGCGGCCGGTGGTCTGCTGCCCACGGCCAGCACAACGGGGCTGGGGCAGGGCGTCGCGGCCGGCCTGGCCGCCAATCCCGGCACGCAGTTGGGGTCCGCCACCGGTGCAGGCCTGCTGGGCGGAACAGCGCGTGAGAACGGCGCCGGAGCAATGGGCCAATTTGGCGCGTCGCTTGCCGGCGGTTTGCTTGGTGGCGGGGCGGTCATGGCCACCAACAGCATGGCAGACATGGCACGCAACGCAGCGGCGCGCGTCACTGCGCGCCCGGCCGACCTGGATATACGCTTCACGAACCTGATGGACGAGGCTGGCGTGGATCTGTCAACGCTGCCCAGGGATGTGGCGCGGGGGCTTCGCGCTGAAATGGAATCGGCTCTGCGCACCGGCCGCGAACTGCGCCCGGACGCCGTTCGCCGCTTGGCTGATTTTCGTGCTGTCGGCGCCACGCCTACGCGCGGCTCGATCACGTTGGATCCAGTGCAGGTCACCCGCGAACAAAACCTGGCGAAGATCGCCGCCAACAGCTCGGACAACCAGCTTTCGGGCCTGCCGCGCATCCAGAACCAGAACAACGCCACCCTGATCAACCGGCTGAACGATTCGGGAGCCGCGCGCGCCCCGGATGCGGTCGACGCCGGCGAAGCGGCCATCGGTGCGCTCTCGCGCAACTTGGACGCCCAGCGCGCGAACGTCTCCAATCTCTATTCGGCCGCGCGCGACAGCTCAGGGCGCAGCTTCCCGCTGGACGGCGCATCGTTCACCAATCGCGCCGCGCAAGCGCTGGACGACCGGCTGCTAGGCGGGGCTTTGCCGGCGGACGTGCGCAACCACTTGAACCGCATTGCGCGGGGCGAAGTGCCGTTCACCGTGGATTATGCCGAGCAGTTAAAGACGGCCATGGGCAACTTGCAGCGCGCATCTTCCGACGGTCAGGTGCGTATGGCTCTGGGCGTTGTGCGCAACGAGCTGGACAACACGCCGGTGCTGGGCCTGGGACAGCAGCCCGGCGCCGCTGGCGCGCGCGCGGTGAACCCTGGCATGTCGCCGGGCGTGACCGGCTCTACGCAGTTGGGAGAGGACGCCATCGCCGCGTTCAACCAGGCCCGCGCCGCGAACCGCGAAATGATGAGGGGGGTTGAAGCGAGTCCCGCGCTTCGGGCGGTGTTCGAAGGCTCGGCAACGCCCGATCAGTTCGTGAGCCGGTACATCGTAGGTAAGAACGCCACGGCGGCGGATGTGGCTGCGCTTCGGCAGGGCCTGGGCGACAACGCGCAGGCGGTTGGCGCCGTGCGCGACCATTTGGTCGATTACTTGAAGGGGAAGGCGCTCAACGGCGCGGCGGACGAGGTGGGCAAGTTCAGCTCTGCCGCTTACAACAAGGCGCTGAATGCGATTGGCCCGCGCAAGCTGTCGCAGTTCTTCAGCCCGGAGGAAATCGCGCAACTGCGTGCGGTGGGGCGCGTAGGCAGCTATATGCAGGCGC
This sequence comes from Achromobacter piechaudii NBRC 102461, assembly GCF_001571245.1. GTDB lineage: Bacteria > Pseudomonadota > Gammaproteobacteria > Burkholderiales > Burkholderiaceae_B > Achromobacter > Achromobacter piechaudii. The sequence goes on from NZ_BCTK01000017.1 coordinate 33,424, forward strand.
AGCCGGTCGGATCGGCCGTCAACAATAGCAACTCGGGCGCACTGCTGGCGGGCCGTGGCTATGACTTCCTGAAGTCGGCAGTGGGCAAGATCCCGTTCGGTGAGGCCGCGCTTCTCACGCCGCTGCGCAACATTGAAATATCGCTGCGCCAGCGCAGTGTCGAGAATGTTCTACCGGGATTGCTTGCGGAAGGGATGCGGCGCCAGGCCCCGGTGAGCGGGCCTTTCCTGCTGCCAGGCGCCGCTGCCGTGGGCGGCCTACTTGCGGCGCCAGGCGTCAATGGCCCCTAGGATGATGGCCGCCGCCAGATAACCGAGAACGATTGGATCGAAATTCATGCGCCGATTCTACGATCAAACCGCCGCCGCAAGGCGGCTTTTTCTTGCCCGGAGAAACCTGAAATGAGCAAGTTCCAACTATCGCAGCGCAGCCTGTCGCGCCTTGCCGGAGTGCACCCCGACCTGGTCGAAGTGGTGAAACTTGCCATCGAGCGCACGCCCGTGGATTTCACGGTCGTTGAAGGTGTACGTACCGTGGAGCAGCAACGCGAATATGTCGCCAAGGGCGCCAGCCAGACCATGAACAGCTACCACTTGCCGCAGGCGGACGGGCTTGGCCATGCGGTCGACCTGGCGCCGCTGGTGGACGGGGCCATCCCGTGGGGCGACTGGAGCCAGTTCAAGGGCCTGGCGGACGTGGTCAAGGCCTGCGCTGCCGAGCTGGGCGTGCCGGTGGAGTGGGGCGGCGACTGGCGGACGTTCAAGGACGGTCCACATTTCCAGATCCCGCGTGAATGGAAATCGCGCGCCGGCGGCACGCTCGCGGGGTAGTGATGGATTTTGAAAAGGGGATCTATGCGGGCTTGGCCGTGCTGGTCACTGGGTTTGTGGGCAAGTGGCTCGTGCCGCTGCTTCTCAGGACCCTGGACAACAGCGTTGCTAACGCTACGGCATCAGGTGGCGCGCTCGCAACCATCATCGCAGAGCGCGACCAATGGAAGATGCGCGCGATCGAACTGGACAGGCAGCTCCAGGAAATGCGCGCGGACTGGGCGTCTATGAAGGGAGACATGCGCCTGATCAAGTACCAACTTCACGAGGCGCGCGTGCGGATCGCCCAATTGACGGGGGAGCCACCGCCGGCTAGCGAAGATGAAATCGGAGAGGACTATGGGAAAAGTCATTGAGAGGCTGTGCCGCTGCGACGCGGAGCGTGCGAACTATCTGGTTCGATGTCTCAAGGCTTGGGCCGCCTACCTGGGTATCTTGTGTTTGGGGGGCATGATCTTCGGCGCGCCGCTGTATGTCTGGTTCGATCGGTCTCTGACTTCTTCGGATGCGTCCCACCAGCAGGAAATCGCCCGCATGCAGACGATCAACCAGGAACTGATGGTGATCCTCAAGGACCGGCTGCCCCCGATCGTGAAGCAGGCCGACGCAGCCGTCCAGGCCGCCAAAGGTGCGGTATCCAAGGCCGGAACAGCTGCCAACAAGGCCACCGCTGCGGCGAAATCGGCCAGCACTGCGGTCAAGAAGGTGGAAGAAGCGCTTGAGCCGCAGCCGGCGCCGACCGCGCACGTCCCTGACTGGCTGAACACGCCATGAGCCCGCTGCTGCGCGCCGCGCTACCGTATCTGATTGGTGCTGCTCTCGTGGTGGGCGCAGGACTGGGCGTGCGCTGGTACGGCGCTAGCCAATACCAGGCCGGGGCCGAGGCCAAGCAGGCGGAAATAGAAAAGCGCCAGGCTGCCATCGAGCGCGCCTGGCAGGAGGAAAGAGATCGTGCTGATGCCAAACACCGAGGCGCCGTGCTGGCGCGCGAAGCTGCTGAAAAGACTGTTGCTACTCAGCGTAGCCGGATTGACGGGTTGCTGCGCCAGCTTGCCCAGCGGCGCGCCGAAGCTGCCGCAGCCGGCGGCGGACTTGATGCTGCCGGCCCCGACTGGATCGGAATTATTGGGTCGTGTGTCGGGCGATATGAGCAGCTGGGAAAAGATGCTGCTCGATGGGCCGACCAGGTGAATGCGTTGCAGGGTTACATCCGCAGCGTGACGCCGGGTGCACCCTGACAGCGCCAGCGATCAGTGCTGGCTGGCCTGCGCCCGAGGCGCATCGCTTTTTGCGCATTCGCCCACTCGTTCGGCCATCACTCGGAGCAAATCCGCAGTTTCACCGTAAAGGGGCTCGCCGCCGTGCATGTCGGCTTCTTCCGCCCAATGGTTTAGCCTTTCCTGAAATGCCGCTCTGGCTTTCGGGTCGAAAAGGCTTGCAACGGATTCAGCTAGAAAGCCGAGGGCCAGCCGCTGCGCGCGGATGCTGACTTCTAAATGTTCTTCTGCGTTCAGTTTGCCGTACTCACTACTGGTGGTGCTCATAGTTTTCCTCGTTGGTAGTCCGAAGCCGGGTGAATCGTAGCAAATTCTGGGTTCGGTGATATTCAAGCTCCCATTTTCGGAGCCCGCTCCGCGCGATGCGCCCGCCAGAACCAATGGCTGAACTTTCCGCGCTTGGCCTTCTGCTTGCGGAAGAATAGGCGCACGGGCCCCACGTGGCCGGCGTCGATGACCACCTCGTAATCCCGCTCTTCGGCGGTGGCCGCTGGCGGTAGGGTCTGGGATGCCTGGGCGATGAAGGGGCCGGGGACTTGCTCTAGGATGCCGTTGTCGGCCATGGGTTTCTCTCAGGATGCCGCGCGCAGTGGTACGACCTTGGGCCGGCGCGGCTTCAGTTGGATCGGCCCCCAAGTGTGCGGGTCGCCCACAAGCTTGGTCAGATGTGCGCCCAGCATGTCAAAAGCTTCGCGGCGCTGGGGCATCATCTTCTGCCGTTGGTAGACCTTCACCAGCTTGGTTTGCTCCGCGTGATTCAGGCACTTCTCCACGACGTTTTCCGCCACACCCAACTCGCCCATGAGGGTGGCACCCGTGCGGCGCAGATCATGGGTGGTCCATGGGCCGCCAGCCAGTGATAGTTCGCCGCGCACGCCAAGGCCCTGGCCGGAGCTCTCACTTTCCTGCCGCATCGTCGCTTGGTGGCTGAACGATCGGTATGAGACATGTCCCACGCCGCCCTTGCCGGGGATCAGGTAATCGCCTGGCCGTGGCTGCTCGCGCAACACGGTCAGCCAATACATTGCGAAGTCGGATAGCTGGATGACATGCTCGCGGTTCGACTTGTTCTTGGCCGCTGGGATCGTCCATTCCTTGGCATTCCAATCGATTTCGCTTTCACGCACCGCCGCGATTTCCCCGGCTCGGGCCATGGTCGACAGCGCGATCCAGTAGGCCGCTTGCGCAGAAAGCGTCATGCCGGTGGCGGCCAGCAGCTTGTCACGCAGCTGCTTGATTTCGGCGCCATCCAGCACACGGTCGCGTACCACGTCTTTGCCCCCCACGCTCGCCTTCTTGATCAGCGCGGCGGGGTTCCCCTCGATCCATTCCCGTTCGGCAGCGTAGGCCAGCATCTGCTTGACGTCGATCAGGACGCAGTTGGCCTGCGGGCCTTTCCCTGCGCGGACGATCGGAGCCAGCAGGTCCAGTATGCGCGCCTTGGTCAATGACGCGATGCGATCGTTGCCGGCCGCTTTCAGAACGTGTAGCCCCATGCGAGACCGGCACGCGTAGATGCCCTTGGCGTTCCTGCGCTGCGATAGTGAATCCTTGACCCAGGCTTCGAACAGCGCCTGGATCGTCTCAGGCCGCCCCTCTACCTTTGAGCCTGGATCTATGCCTTTCTGCAACTGCTGGCGCATCTGCGCCGCCTTTTGCCTGGCCTCAAGCAGCGACACCGCAGGGTAGGGTCCCAGCGATTTCTTGGCTGGCTTCCCGGTGGCTGACGTGTAGCGAAAGATCCAGAGCCTGGAATCGTCCGGGCGAATCCGCAGCGCCAGGCCGGCGCCATCAGCCAGTAGATATTCCTTGTCGCGCGGCTTGGCCGTGGCCACCTTCCGATCGCTCAAGACGTTTGTTGCCATGCAGGACTCCGGGGTACACATCAGGGTACAAGTCGGCTGATGCTTGGTTCGCACCGGCTTGCACTAGTTTCTACAAAACGCGTTTTATATCATGAGGTTGGGGATTTCGTTTGAACTTGAAGAAACTAGTTTGCACTATCGGAA
>NZ_BCTK01000018.1 GCF_001571245.1 Achromobacter piechaudii NBRC 102461
TGTTATTACCGCGAGTACGCAATGGGTTGGGGAAGCGCTCAAGGGCAAAAGTCCCAGGCTCCTGCTGGCATCGACTACGTGGATGATCCCCCTGCGGATTTCTCTCAAGCGGATTTTTGGCGATGGGTGGAGCAGTCGACCGGGTGGGATATCTTCAACGGGGCGACCAATCCTATGGCGAACTCCTATGCGATGGCGTCCACGCAGCGTTGGCCCGGGCGAGGGTTGCCGCCGTACTTTGAGGTCGTAGAGACACGCATGCGCGAGCCGCTTCGCTTTGCCGTGCGCGTGCGGTCTTCAAGCGCCTCGCTCAAGACCACCGATGCGGATAGCGCACTGGCGTCGCCACTCGGCCGCTTTCGCTATGCCGCCTTGGGCACGTCGGGCGGGATCAATGTCGTGAGCGCCGCAGAAACCTATTTTTTGCGGCCAGAACTTCGGACCGACGGCCGAGGCGAACTGCCCACATTGTTTCGACCCTATTGGCAGGCGCGGCTGTCGGCAGTGACGCGCGATGAGGCCAAGCGGGCAAGGGGTGCACGATGATTCCGTCCTCTGTGTGCACGAATCACGTCGCCAGGCAGCAAGGGCAAGCAATTGTCGAAGCTCTGCTGATGTTGCCGCTGATGGCAGCCCTGCTCTGGGGAGTCACCTGGGTTGGTGGCCTCCAATTTTTGGCTCAACAGCTTGCGCATGCCAGTCGTAAGGCTGCGATGGCGGGTGCTCTGGGTCAACATGCCACCCCGCTGCATTCCTTCGCGGCCGCCCGGCAAACTCGTCAGATGCGTGACCTTGACGGCGTTGCGACACCGAGTCTTTCCCGCTTGCAGCGGGAGTGGTTTGGTGAAGGCCTCCGTTTGATGTCGGTGTATGCCCAGTCAGCGCACTCATCGTCCGGCGCACTACGGTCGCCTTCGATCACACGCCATACGCATGTGGCCGTCGGCTCGGGCCATGCCTTCAGTGACCATGATGCGCGTCATCGCATCGCGAAACCTTCCGATGCGTGGCGTCGCGCCGAACAGATGTCGCTGGCTGCGGCGCATCGGATAGCGCCGCAGTTGCAGCGCATGGACCGTCCTTGGGGCAGGCCTGCACTACGGACTGATTGGTTGTCGGGATGGGCTGACGTCGTGCCTCAAGGACGGTTGACGCTACAACAGGAACAATTTCGATGAATGCCTATTTGAATATTTCGCACCGACGAATGGGCGCCTTCAGGCAATGGCTCCGTCTGCTGTTGGCCAGTGCGCTTGGCTGCGCGGCGGCACCGTCTGCGGCAGGGGCTCTCGGCCTTCCAAGCGGCGCGGGGGGCGTCTCTTTAAGCCAACTCCGCCTGCCCGAAGGAAGCCAGCAAGCCTGGTTGGCGGACCACCTGTGGATTCATGGGCTGCCTGCCCGGGTCCTGGTGTTTGATGCCCCGGTCAGTGTGCCTGCCTTGATCCGCATGTTGTCGGCTCAACAGCCGGCGTTGACGAATCTAAATGTGTTGCCGGGTCAGGTCATTCTGTCTGGCGAGGTAGAGGCCGAGCAGTGGGTTGCGCAATTGCAAAGCGCTGGGCCAGACCGCAGCGTCGGCACCATTTCCACGCTCCGTCTGAACCCAGCAGCTGAACTTCCTTCACCAGCCTGGTTGCCGCATGGTGCACGGCTCCGACTGAATCTTGGGTTTATGGAAAAGGGCGGCAAGGTGTCCGAACTCATCTGGCAGCACGCCTTGCCGCCTGGCCGGATGATGCCCTTGTTGCACTCGGCGTTGCGGCGCGAGGGGTGGCGATTCGAAACGGAGAGTGGCGCGTCGCAGTCCTGGGAACGTGCGGGCCAGCGCATGCAGATTTCCCTTATGCCCTTGGAGGAGGGCTGCGGGCTTCACGTCAGAAGGTGGGCGCCATGAAGGCTATCTTGATGCAAGGCGTTCAACGGCTGCGAAAAGTGGGTGTGTACGGCTTGGCGTTGACGGCGGGGATGGTGTCGGCATGGGCGGTGCGAGAGCACGTTCAGCAACGAGTAGAAGCATTAGAGGCCGATGCGCGCACGCCTGTCGTCGAGCGACTGGTTGCTGCCTATGACCTTGCCGCCGGAACGCGAATTGAAGAGGTTGATGTGGCGGTCAGGAACATACCCGTGCAGTGGGCGCCCTCCGCCAGCCTGGATCCGCAGGCCCTGAATCTTCTGCTTGGTGGAACGCTCGTCGCGGATGTTGCCCAGGGGGAGCCGGTATTGCAGTCGCAGCTGACCTTCACCCCCACGGCACCCGCGTTGGCGTCCCGTCTAAAGGCCGGCCAGCGGGCGTTGACCGTGGCTGCGGCAGATCTGGGTGGGCTGGCCGATATGCTGCGCCCCGACGACCTTATCGACCTCTACGTCACCTTTGTCCATCACCAACGAGAGGTCACCGTGCCATTGCTTCAAGGGATGCGCGTGTTGACGGCAGGCGCCATGGCAGACGAAGAGGGCGCGCCCAGCGGCATGGGCGGCATCACGCTTGCCGCCGATCCCGAACAGGCAATGAAGTTCGTCGCCGCCAGGCAGGCAGGCACGCTGACCGCGATGCTGCGGCATCGGGATGACGCCGCTTCCGTTGCCGGGGCAGTTCAAGCGGATCTGGCCACGCTGATTGGCCTTGCGCCCGAGCCCCCGCGTGCTCCGGAGGTAACCATCTTGTATGGGGATCGCATGGATAAGCCATTGACGGTGTTTCCTTCGGACGCTGTCGATATGTCTGATGAGTCTAAGAGGCGGCCATGAGACAAATCCTAGTCATGTTGCGAACTGTCTGCGTGACAGCCGCAGGTGCGCTTCTGGCTCTGAGCGCAATTGCTGCCCAAGCCAGCCCCAAAGCGCTGGAGTTGCAGGTAGGCGAAACGCGCGTCCTTGCTCATCCCGGTGTGAAGCGAGTGGCGATTGGCAATGGGCAGGTATTGAGCGCCATCGCCGCCGAGGGGCGCGATGTCGTGATCTTTGCGCGCGCCGAAGGCGTGTCGTCGGTGCATGTCTGGACCGCTGCCGGACGCGCGACGGCGTATGAATTGCGCGTCGTCCCCGCTGGAGCGCCACGTTTGCGCGCGGAGGTCGATTCCCTGCTGGCTCGAATTCCCGGAGCGCGCAGCACTCACGTGGGTGGACGGATAGTGATCGAGGGAGACGATTTGTCCGACGATGACCGTGCGCGCATCGCTGCGTTGGCCGAACGTTATCCGGCGATTCTGGATTTCACGGGGCAGGTGGGATGGGATCGCATGGTGCTTCTCGATGTTCAGGTCGTGGAAATTCCGACTTCGAGAATGCGTGAATTTGGTGTGCGTTGGGACGGTTTGACCCAGGGGGGGCTCAATGCGGGTCTGGCATGGGATGCGGGGTCGCGGGGGCGAATGAGCCGGCCGGGCGAACCCATCGTCGAGACCTCAGGGCCGGTGTCGGCCGCGGCGGGATACTTTGGCGTCAACGCCTTGCTGTCAGCGCGTATCGCCGCGCTGGCTCAAAGCGGCGAGGCCGTCATGTTGGCCCAGCCGCAATTGCTGGCTCGCAGCGGCGCCAGCGCCACATTTCTGGCCGGGGGCGAGGTGCCCTACACATCGACCGACTCTCGCGGCAATCCCACCACCTTGTTCAAGCCCTACGGCGTGTCGCTCAATATCACGCCGCGCATCGACCGCAATGGCGTCATCCGATCCTTGATTGAAGTCGAGGCAAGCTCTGTCGATACGTCAATCAGCGTGGCTGGCGGTCCGGCCCTGCGCACGCGTCGGGCTTCCACCGAATTCAACGTGAGGTCAGGCAATACGCTGGTCATAGGAGGATTCTTATCGCGAGAGCAGGGGCAGGACCTCACCGGACTGCCCTGGCTTCAGAACATTCCTATTCTCGGCGCCTTGTTCTCGTCACACCGGTTCCAGCAGCGGGAAACCGAATTGGCTATTTTCGTAACGCCGAAAATCGTGTCTCAGACGGAGCCTGCCTTGCTGGAGCGCGTGCAGCGGGGGCGGGGAATTCTTGACGCGGCATTTCCCGATGCACCTCGCTTGGGAACGACAACCCCCGTTTCAAGCGACGGCTGGAATCCGTACTCCGGCCCCGGCTCCCAGTGGGCCGAGGCAGAGGAACCTGCGTCCGTGCCTCATCAATGGTGAAGCCATGCTCGATATCGAAATGACTTATGAAAACGCCGGGGTCCGCCGCTTGTCCACGCCCGCGCCCGTATTGATCGGACGTGGGGCGCAGTGCGGCCTGCGCATTGCCAATTGGCGAGTAGGGCGGCAGCATGCGCGACTGCTGCGCGAGGACGGCAATATCGTGCTGGAGGATCTGGGCACGCTTGCGGGAACCATCGTGAATGGCATTCGGATCGTGCGTCATACGCCGGTGTTGCCGGACGACGCCATTTTGATTGGACCCTGCCGACTGACGGTGCGATGGGTTGCGCCGGACGACGTGACGTTGCCCCATTCGGTCGGCGTTGCGCCGACCGGGGATAAGGCCGATTCCATTGATGATGATGTGGGGGATGATTCGCCGTTCGGCGTTCCATTGTCCAAAGAGATGCCGATCACATCGACGATGCTGCCCACGACGCCGAGCACGCCGGTGACGCCGACCAGCCCAGCTACCGCGAACCCGCCAAGTCCGCCAAGGTCGCCAAGTCCGCCAAGCCCGACCCGGTCGATTACCTCCACAAGCTCAACAAGTTCAACGAGCCCGTCGAACGCGTCAAACACACCATCGACGCCATCGAAGTTGATGACGTCCTCCCTACCGCCGTCTCCCAAGCCACCCACAACGCCACCCACAACGCCAAACTCGACGTCTCTCTCCCCAACCCCAAACTCGCCATCAACCACCACGACGATGACGCCGCTCCGTGCGCAGGCACGGCGACGCTTGCACGCGGCGCTGCTGGATGCGCTGGACTTGCGCCGGCGCGACGTGGCCGGCATGAGCGATGAGACGTTGCGCGCCGAGGCCGAGCGCTTGCTGATCCAGATCGTCGCGTCGGACTTCGATTTGCCAAATGAAGTGGACAGGCAAGCGCTCTGCGCCGAGGTGCTGGACGAGGCCGTAGGTCTGGGGCCGTTGGAACCGCTGCTGGCAGCGCCTGACATCACCGAAATCATGGTCAATCGCTATGACGAGATTTTTGTTGAACGGGCCGGTCGGCTATGGCGGCATCCTGCGGCGTTCACCAGCGAACAATCGGTGCGCTGGGTGATCGAGCGTATCGTCATCCCCTTGGGCCGCCGTATCGATGAAAGCTCGCCGATGGTGGATGCACGCCTGCCGGATGGTTCTCGTGTGCATGCCATCATCCCGCCCGTTGCGATGAAAGGGGCCAGCCTGACCATACGCAAGTTCCCGCAGCGGCGGCCTCACATGGCTGACTTGATCGCGGCGGCGTCTTTGAGCCAGGCCATGGCGCAGTTTCTGGCGCTATGCGTCAGGATGCGAAAAAACCTTGTCGTTTCCGGGGGAACCGGTTCCGGCAAGACAACATTGCTCAATATCCTGTCCAACGAAATTCCCGAGGGCGAGCGTGTGGTCACCATCGAGGATGCCGCCGAATTGCGGCTAAACCATGATCATCTGGTCGCCCTGGAAGCGCGACCCGCCAATCAAGAGGGGCGGGGGCAAATCGCGATACGGGAATTGGTTCGCAACGCGCTGCGCATGCGGCCCGACAGGATTGTCGTCGGAGAATGCCGGGGCGCCGAGGCCTTCGACATGTTGACGGCCATGAACACGGGGCATGAAGGCTCGCTGACAACGCTGCATGCCAATTCGCCCCGCGATGCGCTGGCGCGACTGGAATCGATGATTCTGATGGCGGGCCTGGATCTGCCTTTGTCCGCTGTGCGTGAACAGATCGCAGCCAGCGTCGACGTGGTTGTGCAGCAGGCCAGACTGGCTGATGGCCGGCGCGTGGTGACTTCGATTGTCGAAGTGGCGGGCATGGAGAGCGGTCGCATACAGCTCCAGCCGCTGTTTCGGTTTGATCGCTCGGCCGGATTCAGCGGGTGCGGGGCCTTGCCGGGCTTCTTGCAAGACTGGGTGGACGAGGGCGTGTCGCTGGACGCAGCCTGGTTCTCCGAGACCATGCCAATAAGCCGGTCCGAACACGGCAGCGTCATTCGGGGGTCGCCATGATCTGGCTGGCTGCCGGGGGTGCAATGTGCTGCGTGGCGATGCTTGCCTGGCATGCTCAAGCCTGGTTTGCGCCAGCCCTGCGCCGCTATCGGGCGCTCTATACGCAGGATGCCGGTGTGCGCTTGAGCGAAGTATTCCTGTTCATCGACCCCGCACAGTTGTGGGTGGCGGCCGTGGCGTGTGCGGCAGTGACGGCGGGAATGGCCTTTTCGTTGACGGGCAGCGGCGTCGCAGCCGCATTGCTTGCCGGACTGGCCTCCCGCATCCCCCGCTTGCTGGTGAGCCAACTGCGCCGCAGGCGGGCGCACCGGTTCGAGCAACAGTTGCCAATGGCTTTGCTGATGCTGGCGGCGGCCATGCGGGCAGGCGTGGCGCTGACCACGGGTTTGCGTCATGTCGTAGAGCAAAGCGGCGCGCCATTGGCGCAGGAATTCGGCCTGATGCTGCGAGAGCAGCGACTGGGCGTGCCTTGGGACGCCGCGCTGGAAAATTTACAGACGCGGATGCCAGGCGATTCCACGTCGCTGGTGGTGGCGGCAATGCGCATCGCTTCGCAAACCGGAGGCAATCTTGCCGAAGCGTTGGAAAGCATTGCGCAAACCTTGCGGGCCCGCTTGCAATTGCAGACGAAATTGCAGGCGCTGACCTCTCAGGGGCGTTTGCAGGCATGGATCGTCGGCGCGCTGCCCCTGTTGCTGCTGGCGGTGTTGGACCAGCTTGAGCCCGACATCATGGGGCTGTTATGGCATACGCCGATGGGGTGGGGCGTGCTCGCAATCCTGGTCGTGTTGGAAACGGCGGGCGTGTTGTTGATTCGGCGGATTGTCCGAATCGAACTTTGACAGGGAGTAGCCATGTTGCTCAATCTGGGCATGCTGACAGCCGCTGCGGCCGCAGGCTGGCTGACGTGGACCGCACTGCGTCCGTTGCTGCAGGGACGGCGCGCGGTATCGGAGGGTTTGCCGTGGTGGTGGCGGGCCGCTTGGCCATGGGTCTTGGCCGTGGCGCCCTTGGTGGGGCCACTATGTTCGTGGCGCTTGCGTGGTCGCTTGAACCGCGCGGTTGAATTGGCGGGTTTGCCGGCCAGTGTTGGCTATGCGCACATCGTGGCATTGGCCGCCAGCACCGCGCTGTTCGCGGGCGGGGTGTGCGTGGGCATCCTGGTGGCCTTGGACGTGCCTATCCTGCGCGGGTTGCCGTGGTCGATGGTCGTCGGCCTGGTCGCCAGCATGGCGCCTCGCGCGTCATTGCACGGATTGAGCGAAAAGCGCCGCCGCAGTATCGAACGCGACTTGCCCTTCGTTTTCGACATGATGACGCTATGCGTAGAGGCAGGCTTGAGCGTGCAGGGCGCATTGCAGCAGGCGGCGCAAAGCGGGCCGAAGGGCGCGCTGCGTGATGCGTTGGCGCAGGCGCTGGCGGAAATGCGCGCGGGTGTGACGCGAATGGATGCGATCAAAGCGCTTGCCGACCGCAGCAATAGCCCGGTCGCCAGGACGTGGGCAGGCGCGTTGGCTCAGGCCGAAGCGCTGGGGATCAGCCTGGGGCCGGTCTTGCGTGCCCAAGCGGCGCAGTGCCGCAGTGACCGACACGTGCGGGCCGAACAGCAGGCCATGCAGGCGCCAGTGAAAATGCTGCTGCCGCTGATCGGTTGTATTTTTCCGTGCACATTCATTGTGCTGGCCTTCCCGATCGCGGTTCAGCTGCTTCAGGGCATCGCATGAACCACCGAGATCCCACGTCGTTTGCCCGGCTGAGATTCTTGCGCGTCGATGGCTGGAAAGGGCGCATGCGGGGGCTGCTTGGGCGCCGCCCGATCGGCATGCGATCGGGGGTGATGCTGATGCGGTGTGCCGGCGTGCACACCTCCGGCATGCGTTATGCCCTGGACGTGGCGTTCGTATCGCGCGATTTGCAGGTCATGGCGGTGCGCAGGGCGCTGCCGCCATGCCGGATTGCGTTATGCCTGGGCGCTATTGCCGTTGTCGAGATGCGAGCCGGCGTTATTGATGCCGAACACGGAGGTATAGGCAGGATAGAAGCTGCAATACAGCGCGCCGCCCGCCGCGATATTGAACGGGATTTGCAAGGTGCCGGCCAATTGCGGCGACAGCCCCATATAAACCAGCAGACCCGCACACAGGTCGATGAACAGAAAGACCAGCGCCCAAGTGGCGCCATACACCAGGAAGGGCCACTTATTGCGCCAGCAGGCGATGCCCGAGAAGAACAGCGCCTGCACCAGCCGCAGGCCGTGCCAGGCGACCAGCACCGGCGCATGCCAGAACAGCGCGGCGATCACGACGTAGATGATGGCGAAGATGGTCAATGGCACGCGCATCGCCATCAGGATCGGGTCCAGGGATCGCTCGACCGACGCAATGCGATAGGCCTCGGCCATCGAATCCATGAATGGCAGGAAGGTCAGCAGGCCGGCGGCCATGCTCAAGCCGGCATACAGAAGGCCCATGACGAACAGCTTTCTGAACACGCCCGGTTGCTTGAGGGGCTTGCCCCACATCGACGGCAGCATGACCCGGTCCGCTTCGACGTGCTTGCACGCAGACAACGTCATGAGGGTGATGATGGGCATGAAAGCGACGACCAGGATGGGTCCTACCGGAGGAGTCGCGCTGGCGAAGACGACCAGAAGGCTGATGAACATGGCCCAGGTGAACATGGCCAGGGGTTGCTTGCGGAACAGGCGGAAGCCGTCTCGAACCCATTGCCAGCCGGATGTCGCGGGGAGGAATGCTGCTTGCATGGCTCTCTAAAGGAGGATGTCTCTCAAAAAGGGACGCGCTAGCCCCATTATGCGGGGCGTTGCGGTTACGGCAATATTGGCAAGCCCGGGCGGTGGCGCGCCTGCAACACTCGTTCGAAATGCCGGGGGTCATGCGGCTTGAGCGTCTGGGCCGGGCGAGGCAGGTAAAAGTCGTACAGGCGGGACACCCAGAAACGCAAGGCGGCGGCGCGCAGCATCAGGGGCCAGACTTCTCGTTCGGCGTCCGTGAAGGGGCGCACGCTGGCGTAGGCGGCCAGCCACGACTGAACCAGTTCGGGGATGAACTCGCCTGTGTCGCGGTCGATGCACCAGTCATTGACGCTGACGGCCACGTCGAACAGCCAGGTGTCGCAGCCTGCAAAATAGAAATCGATGATGCCGCCCATCAGCGGATCTTCAAAGGTGCCCGCGAAAAGGACGTTGTCGCGGAAAAGGTCGCAATGGGCGGGGCCGGTTTGCAAGGCCTGCCAGGCCGGCGTGGACACCGCCGCCTGCTGCGCCGCCAATTCGGCGGTCAATAGTTCGGCCTGTGCCGGCGCAAGGAATGGCATCACCTTGGGTGCGGTCTCCAGCCACCAGCTCAGTCCGCGCAGGTTGGGCTGATGGATGGGGAAATCCTGAGCGGCCAGGTGGGCGCGCGCCAGGGTGGCCCCGGCCAGGGCGCAGTGGGCGGCGCCAGGTGCGGGCTCGTAGCCGCCGGGCAGGCGCGACACGATGGCGCAAGGCTTGCCGTGCAGCGTGGTCAGTCGGGTGCCGTCGCGCAGGTTCTGCGGACGAGGCACCGGGATGCCGCGTTCCGCCAGGTGATACATCAGTTCGATGTAGAACGGTAACTGGGCGTGCGTCAACACTTCGAAGAGCGTCAGCACATATTCGCCCCGGGTCGTATACAGGAAGTAATTCGTGTTCTCGATCCCCGCCGTAATCCCTCGAAGCGAGACGAACTCGCCCAGATCGAATTGCGCCAGGAGGGCGCGCGCGTCGTCGTCGGAAACGGGAGTGAATACGGCCATTGATATGCAGGGAGTGGGGGTTAACGAACGCTCGAACAAGCCTGTGCGGCGGCGGCGGCGCAATTTTAGACCACATAGGGCCTGGGGCGTTTGAAGCCCCCGCGCGCCGTCCCGCGCAACGTGCCGGACATAATGCCGGGAAGTCCGTAAAATACCGCATCCCCTTGTTTTGTAGAGTGATTCTTGGACTCCCCCGACTGGCGGCTGTGTGTCGCCCCAATGATCGACGTGACCGACCGCCATTGCCGTTTTTTCCACCGGCTGTTGGCCCCTCGCGCTCGCTTGTATACGGAAATGATCACGACGGGCGCGCTGCAGCACGGCAATATTCCGCGCCACCTGGACTTTGACGAAGCCGAACATCCCGTTGCATTGCAGCTTGGCGGCAGCGAGCCTGACGCCTTGGCCCAATCCGCCAAGTTGGGGCGGCAATGGGGCTACGACGAGATCAACCTCAATTGCGGCTGTCCCTCGGAACGTGTGCAAAAAGGCGCGTTCGGCGCCTGCCTGATGGCTGAACCGGCCTTGGTCGCGGATTGCATGAAAGCCATGCAGGATGCGGTCGACATCCCCGTCACCGTCAAGCATCGGCTGGGTCTGGACTACGAAAACTCCTACAGCTTCGTGCGGGATTTTGTCGGCAAGATCTACGACACGGGCTGTCGCGTCTTCATCGCCCACGCTCGCAATGCGGTATTGAAAGGGCTGTCGCCCAAGGACAACCGCGAAATTCCGCCCCTGCGCTACGACGTGGTCAAGCAGCTGAAGCAGGATTTCCCCGACTGCACGTTCGTGCTGAACGGCGGTCTGGCTGACGCCGACCAATCGGTAAGCGCGGCGGACGAATTCGACGGCGTCATGCTGGGCCGGGCCGCCTGGCATACGCCACGCGTGTTGTCCGAGGTGTCGTTGCGCTTGTGGCCGTCCGTGCGCCTGCCCAGCGATGCGCAAGTGGTGGACGCCATGACTGAATACGCCGCCAGGCAGGTTGCCAAGGGCGTGCCGTTGCGCGTGATGACCCGCCCGATGCTGGGCTTGGTCAATGGCCAATCGGGCGCGCGCCGCTGGCGCCGGATGCTGTCGGACCCGGCGCTGCTGGCGGCCAATAACCCCGAACTGATCTACGACGCCTGGCGCAGCCAGCGTCAGGCGCCAGACGTGCGCGGCGCCGCTTTCGAAGCGGCGCCGGCAGGGGTGTAGCGTGGTGGTCGGGTCAGCGGCGCCCGCCGCCTGAACCCGGCGCTATCCGATCAGGACTTGGCGGGTTCGGCGGTTTCAGCCGGCCAGTCGCGGATGTAGGCTTTGAGCATGTTGTTTTCGAACTGCTGGGCCGCCACGATCGCTTGAGCCATGTCGTAGAACGAAATCACGCCCATCAGGGTCGGGCCATCCATGACGGGAATGTAGCGGGCATGCTTTTCCAGCATCAGGCGCTGCACTTCATCGGCACTGGTATTGGGCGATACGCTGACGGGCGCGTCGTCCATGATCGAACGGATCGTGGTTTCACCGGCACCGCCATGCGCGTGCATGTGCCGGATGATCTCGCGGAACGTGAGCATGCCGGTCAGGGTGCCGAATTCCATGATGACAAGCGAGCCGATGTCCTGCTCGCTCATGGTTTGCACGGCCTGGGACACAGGCATGTCGGGCGACGCCGTATAGAGCGTATCGCCCTTGACGCGCAAAATCTCGCTGACCTTCAACATCGGTTCCTCCCGGGCGGACTACGCCCTGATGCTTTGCTATTTCTTGTTCGCTTCCAACTGCAGTAAGGGAGCGACTCCATTTTCGGTATTCTGCGCTTCTCCGCACAGTTCTTCCAGCGTGGGCGTATTTTGCTGGGAAATGACGGCCGAAGCGACTCGCAGGATTTCCGGGTCGTTCTGGACCCTGGGCTGGCTGCGGTCCAGCAGAAAATTGTCGACCACCGGCGCCATCGACGTTTCTCGCGCGTCGCAGGTCAGGACCCAATGGTCTTCCGGGCTACGGGTAGCCAGGCCCATGACGCTCAGCGTTTCCAGCACGTCATTCAGTTCGTCTTGATGCAGGCGCAACTGAGAGGCCAGTTCGTTGGCAGGCAGGCCGGGCGGGTTAGCCGATTGCACCGCGCGCAGGGCCCGCAGCGCGTCCAGCGCATCGACGAATTGCGCGCCGGCATAACGGTTGATTTCCCAGCGGCCCAGCCGAATCAGCGGCGCACTCGAGGCCAGCGTCGCGCCCAACAATACCGCCAGCCACGACAGGTAAATCCACAACAGGAAAATGGGCAGTGTCGCAAAGGCGCCGTAAATGATGGTGTAGGTGGGAAACCGCGTCAGGTAGTAGGCAAATCCTGACTTCATTATTTCCAGCGCGATGGCGGTCACGAACCCGCCGACCAAGGCGTCCCGCCACAGCACTTCCCGATTCGGGACGACGACGAAGAGCGCTGCAAAACCCAGCCCCGTCAGGACTAGTGGAATAAACGAAACCACGACACTGATGACTTCCGGAACGTCGCTGACCAGTCCCAGCGATTCCCGGGCAACGAAGGACGTGGCCCACAGACTGGCGCCGGCCAATACCGGCCCCAGTGTGATGATGGCCCAATACACCAGGGCCCGCTGCGGCAGGGGCCGCTGGCGCGATACGTGCCAAATGTCATTGAAGGCCTGGTCGATCGTCATGATCAGCAGCAGGGAAGTCACCAGCAGGAACGCGCCGCCGATCGCCGTCAGGCGCGATGCCTGGCGAGCGAACTGGTTCAGGTATTCCATGATGTTGTCCGAGACGGACGGCGGCATCAGGCTGTTGGTCAGGAAGTCTTCGAGGGCGACACGAAACTCCTGGAACACCGGAAAGGCGGTGAACAGGGAAAGCACCACTGCCAGCATGGGTACGATGGCCAGCACCGTCGTGAAGGTGAGGCTGGAGGCAACTTGCAGCAGCTTTTCTTCGCCGGCGCGTTGCAACGTGAAGCGAAAGACGCGTTGGGCCCTCGCCACCCATGAAGAGCGCGAGGTCGAGGGTTCGGTGGCCACCGGCGGAGCGGCGCCGGGCTCGGCGGGGCGATTCATCAGGCGATAATAGCAGTATGAATCCTGAACTCAACCCCCGTTTGCGCGTGCTGGCGTCGGTGTCATTGTTCGCCTTGATCGTTCTATGCATCACCTGGGAAACCGTGGTGGCGCCGCTGCGACCGGGCGGTTCCTGGATGCTGTTGAAGGCGTTGCCGCTGGCTTTTCCGCTACGCGGCATTTTGCGGGGCAATCTCTATACCTATCAGTGGGCATCGATGCTGTCGCTGCTGTATCTGATGGAAGGGGTGGTGCGGGCAATGTCCGATCCGGCTCCGCTCTCCGTGTTGATGGCCTGGGGCGAAATCATTTTGTCGGCTGTCTTTTTCCTTAGCGCCATTTTCTATGTGCGGCCCGCCAAGCGCGCCGCCCGGAGCCAACGCGCATGAATGCCACTTCCCTGTCTGAACTGCTTGCGGTCAATACCTTTGCTGCGTTGCCGGCCGCTTTCTATACCCGCCTGACGCCGCAAGGCCTGAATAACCCGCGACTGCTGCATGCCAATGCCGATGCGGCGGCTTTGATCGGCCTGGACCCGACCGTCCTGGACTCGCCTGAATTCCTCCAGGTGTTCTCCGGCGGTCAGCCATTGCCCGGCGGCGACACGCTGGCGGCGGTCTATAGCGGGCACCAATTCGGCGTCTGGGCCGGCCAGTTGGGTGATGGCCGCGCCCACCTGCTAGGTGAAGTTCAAGGGCCGGACGGCGGTTGGGAATTGCAGTTGAAGGGCGCTGGCATGACGCCGTACTCGCGCATGGGAGATGGCCGCGCGGTGTTGCGCTCGTCGGTACGTGAGTATCTGGCCAGCGAAGCCATGCACGGTTTGGGCATCCCCACGACGCGAGCCTTGGCGCTGGTCGTCTCGGACGACCCGGTCATGCGCGAAACGGTCGAGACCGCCGCGATCGTGACGCGGATGTCGCCCAGCTTCGTGCGGTTCGGTTCCTTTGAACACTGGTCATCGCGCCGCCAGCCAGAACTGCTCAAGACGCTGGCCGATTACGTGATCGACCGCTTCTATCCCGAATGCCGCGACGCACCGGCGGACCCGGCGCAGGCCGAAGCTGCCCCATACCTCAATTTGCTGCGGGTCGTGACGCACCGTACCGCGCGGCTGATGGCAGACTGGCAGGCGGTCGGGTTTTGCCACGGCGTGATGAACACCGACAACATGTCCATTCTGGGTCTGACCTTGGACTATGGTCCGTATGGCTTCATGGACGGTTTCCGATTGGGGCACGTTTGCAACCATTCGGATTCGGAAGGGCGCTATTCCTGGAACCGCCAGCCCTCGGTGGCATTGTGGAACCTGTACCGCCTGGGCGGGAGCCTGCATACGCTGGTGCAGGACGTCGAGGCCCTGCGCGCCGTGCTGGATGAATTCGAGGCCGTCTTTACTCGCGCCTTCCACGATCGCATGGGCGCCAAGCTGGGTTTGGCTGCGTGGCTGCCGGCCGACGAGCCCTTGCTGGACGACCTGCTCAAGCTGATGGATGCCAACCAGGCGGATTTCACCCTGTCCTGGCGCCGGCTGGCGGATGCCGTGCTGGGTCAGCGCAGCGCATTCGAAGACCTGTTCATCGATCGTCCGGCTGCCGCGGCATGGCTTGACCGGCTGCTGGCGCGTCAGGCGCAGGACGGGCGCCCCGCAGAGGCCACGGCAGAGGCGATGAATCGCGTCAACCCGCTATATGTATTGCGCAATCACCTCGCCGAAGAGGCTATCCGCGCGGCGAAGAAGGGCGATGCAAGCGAAATCGACACCCTGATGAAGCTGTTGCGACATCCCTATCAGCCGCAGCCGGGGTACGAACGTTACGCCGGCCTGCCTCCGGATTGGGCGGGAAGCCTGGAAGTCAGCTGCTCATCTTGACGTGGATTGCCGACAAACGAACCGTTTCGAGACCCGAATTCTTGCGATTTACACGAAAAAGCGATGATAGAGAGTGAAATATCACGCTTTTTTTCGCTGCAATCATTCGTTTCCATTGTAAATCTCGTAAGATTGTCGCCTGCGGGACACTCAGGATCGCATACCGCATCCATGGGGCATTTGTCGACAATTTTCAATATAAAGCACTCTGAATATGCCTGGCGCAGATGGTTTGCTATGTATCGGTCTGCTCGAGGATGACGCCGACTTCCGTGAGGAATTGGCGTTAGGCTTGGGCGGCTATGGTTTTCGGGTAGCGTTTGCTTGTGACAATGCTGCGGCGTTTTATCGTCGATTGCAGGAACAGCCGTGCGACATCGTCATCCTGGATGCGCACCTTCCAGGCGAAGACGGCTTTTCCGTTGCCACGCGCTTGCGAGCCCTGAGCCCCGTGGGCATTGTCATGCTGACCGGGCGCAGCGCACTCGAAGATCGCGTTCGCGGCTTGGAAGGCGGCGCTGACGTCTACATGACCAAGCCCGTGGATTTGCTCGAACTCAGCTCAGTGATCCGTAGCCTGGCGCGCCGCATGCGGCTGGCCAAGGCGCCGCGCCCGGCCGACGCCGAAACGCGGGCCTCGGCGGACAGCACTTGGTCCTTGCAGGACGGCGGCTGGATTCTGGTGGCGCCTGATGGCGCCTCACTGCATCTGAGCGCCCAGGAACGCACTTTCCTGATGGCCTTGATGGACGCGGCAGGCAATGCCGTCAGTCGTCAGGTCCTGGCCGAATTGTTCCTGCCCGAAAGCCCGGGCGGGTTTGAATTGCGCCGCATCGATGTATTGGTCAGCCGGCTGCGCGCCAAGGCGCAAAGCGCCGGCCTGAAGCTGCCGGTATTGTCGGTGCGGGGGCAGGGCTACGTCTTCGCGGCCTGACCCGCATCCACCTGGCCGGGCGCATTGACGGGCAGGGTGATGACGAACCGCGTGCCCACGCCGACCTTGCTGTGCAAGGTCAGCGAGCCCCCCTGGTTCTGGCAAATCCGCCGCGCCAGGTATAGCCCGATACCCATGCCCTGCGTTTCCCGATGCGCGGCGCGCCTGAAATGCGGCTCGAACACGCGCGCCTGCTCTTGTTCTTCGATACCCGGACCGCGATCCACCACGGCCAGCCACGCCATCGGCGCATTGCCGGTCTGAGTCTGGCCAACCTCTATCCGAACCGGTTCATTGGCCGGCGAATATTTGACGGCGTTGTGGATCAGGTTGCGCACCACCACGCTGGTCAGCGGACGATCGCAGTACACCGGCAAACGGTCTGCACCATGAACCACCAGTGCGTGCGCGGTGTCGGGCTGCATCGCCGACACGACGTCGCGCGCCAATTCGGCCAGGTCGGTGGCCTCGCCCCGAGGCGTCCAGGCCTGATCGCCCAGACGATCCTGATTCAACAGTTGGTCCATCAGTTCGGTCATGCGCGTGACGGAACGGTGGATACGGCTCAGTCGCGTGTCGACCGCTTCGCCGCTGTCGGACAAGATCATGTCCAGGGATTGTGCGGCCGCGCTGATCGTGGCCAGCGGCGCCCGCAATTCATGCGAAATCAATGCGTTCATCTGGCGCTGCGTATCCAGCGCGCCAGCCAGTTCCGCCACGCGCAATTCGCCTTGCGCAACGTGCTCGGCATCCACATGGTCATGGGCGGAAAGACGACCGGTGGCGGCTTCCTGGCGTTGCCCGGCCAGCGCCAGCCCAAGCAGCGCGCCGGCCACCAGCAGCAGCCTTGCCAGTTCCAGTGGCGTGCTGGCGGTGTCGGCGCCGTTCGAGAGCCAGGCATCCTGGCCCAGCATCCACGCGGTGGCGGCGTGCACGCAGGCCAGCGTCAGCGCAAGCGGACGCCCGGCCCTGCGCGTGGCAGCTTGCACGGCGAACCAAACCGTCAGCGCAACGCTAAGGCCCGCGCACAGCGCGGCGATGAGCGCGGGGATCGTGCCGTTTTCGGTTTCGTAGACAAAGATCAGCGCCAGGGCCGCCACGCAGGCCAGCACCATGCTTGCCACCCGGCAAGCGCTTGCGATCCTGGGAGCCGGGGCAGAGCTGGACGCGGCTAGCAGAGGCGCGGTCACCGCCAGCAAAGCGGCATACGAGCCAGCTTGCAACGCGCCCGGCGGCAGCAAGGTGGGCAGGGTACGGAATACCCCTTCCAACGCCGCGAACGCCAGACCGGCACCATAGATGGATGCGCGCGTGCGCACCCACAACAGCGCGCAGGCCAGGCTGCACGCGAGGGCAGCGCCCGCCGTCAGGCCAAGCTGGAAAATACCGGATGAGGGCAAGACGCCGTCGGCCAACACGGCGGCGGGCCAGAACAAGGCACACGCCAACAGGCCCAGTCCCGTCAGGAGGGCATGCGATTGAGCACTGGCGCGTCGTCCACCGCGTGGGCCCCAAAGGCCACGGGTGCGAAGAAACAATCCTTCCTTCAACTAGAAACCCATTGGTGATCCGGCGCGAGCTCGCGCGTATGGGCGAAGTTTACGACAGCACCCCGTATCGCGCGGACGCCCAGATCCTCCAGGATGTCCTGGGTGGCGGAATCTGGCACGTCTTCGGCGTAAACGGCCATGTCCAGCGTGGCGGCGGTGGCCATGACGGTGGCAGCCAGGTGCTGGCTGCCGGGGCTGTGTAGCAAACCGGTAATGAAGCTTCCACACAATTTCAAATAGCAAACGGGATATTCGTGCAGCCGTTCCATGGCGCCGAATTGCTGCGACAGCCGAGACAGACCGACGCGTCCGCCCGCCGCCGTGACGATGTCGCAAAGTTGGCGCAGGTCGCCGCCTTGCTCGATAAGGCCGTCGGCGTCCACTTCGATGATGAGTCGACCCGTCAGGGCGGGGCGATCGGCCAGCATGCGTTCCAGGCGCGACAGGAACGAGGTCTGCGCCAGAGACGCCAGGGACACGGGCACCGTCAGCGCTTCGGAATGGGTGAACAACCAGTCCAGCCCCAGTCGTATGGCCTGGATGTCGCATTCGGCCGAGAGCCCCAGGCGTACGGCGGGCGGTATGAAGATCGACGCGGGAACAGGATCGCCGCCGGTGGTGTCATGCAGGGTCAGGCTGGCTTCGTGGTGCAGCAATTCGCCCGTCACCGCATGCAGCGGCTGCACCGACAGCGAAAACCGGTGTTGTTCCAGCGCCGTGGCCAGCGCATCGTGCCAGCTGTATTCGCCGATGCGCGTGCTGTCGGCCGCCTGGCTGGCGGGGGTGATCTGGTCATCGTCCGCGCTCTCGGCGCACATCAGCGCATGGTCCAGGCGCGCCAGCGTATCGCTCATGTTGTCGCCGGGGGCGAAGGCAGCCATCGCCAAGGCCCAGCGGCACCAGCCGTATTTGTCCATCGGCACTCGCAAGGCGCGCAGCTCGCGCCGCACCCGCTCGGCCAGCACGCTCGCCTGAGGCGCGGAGGTGCGCGGCATCAGCAGTGCAAAATCAGACCCGCTGATCCGGGCCAGTTGCGTCGACGGCCCGCCGAACTCGACGACCAGCTTGCGCAGGCGGTCCGACGAAGACCGCAGCCACTGATCGGTGAAGGCGCGAGACAAGTGACGGTTGATCTGCGCCAGGTCGCGCTGGCGAAACATCAGGACATGGCCGCCCGCGTCCGTCGACTTGTCCGCCAGCGCGGCACGGAACTGATCGACGAAGTGCTTGCGGTTGGACAGCCGGGTGATCGGGTCCCGGTAAATCTCGCTTTGCAGCGACTCGATCTTGGCGTTCTGTTCCTCGACCGTCGCGGCAACCCGGCGCTGCGCGTCGACCAACGCCTGATCCACCCCGGCCAGCTCGCAGGATCCCACAGGCAATGCGTCGTTGTCGGGCGACAAGGCGCGCACGCGTTGGCAGATATCGCGCGACGTGCGCGCTTCGATCCAGCGCACCAGGTTGAAAGCAAACAGCGACCAGAAAACTCCGGCCGCCAATACCAGGCCCAGCACCCGCACGCCACCTTGCCACAGCGTGTCGCGCGCCAGTTGTCCGTCCGCCTGTACCGTGACGGTGCCGCGCGCGCCGCCGTCCATGGACACATAGGCGCGCGTTATGGCGGGCGGCTGTACGTTCAGCCAGTCGCGGCGCCAATCGCCGTCTCGCCCGGAGGCCGAGGCAGATTGCTGGCGTTCGATCAGCGTGGAGCCGTTGTCGTCAGTGATGCGCACCAAGGCATACAGGCCCTGTGCGTAGAGATCATCGGCCAACGCCGCGCGCTCGTCAGGACTGGATGAGGCGTGCGCCAATGCCCAGGCCAAGGCGCTGGCGCCGCCTTCGCTTTGCTGGGCAAGTTGCGTATTCAGATAGCGATGGGCAGCAATCATCCCCAGCGCTTGAGCACCGAGCAGGATGAAGCCGACCAGCAGGGCAGTGCAGAAAAGTAATCGGCGTAATGTCGACATGTCGGTCAATTCCCTTTGCGGGCGGCAAGCGAGCCTGCCGAAGCTACGGGGGCCGCCCGGTTAAAGGGTCGCGGGCAAGGAGTGTGCCCAACGCGAAAAAAGCTGGATAAGAAACGTGACACACGTTACTAATACCCCGACGACGCCGCTTACACTGTAATTCGGCATGTCACAGGAGGTACAGAATATTACGAAATTCGGCACGACGTTTGACAAGCTGTGCAATTATTTCGACCGTGATCGTCGTCCGTTTGAGAACTATTGAGACACGACGTATTAATTTTTGGGCATTCGCTGTCGTAGTAAGGGTAGGGCATGGGTCTGCGAACCGGCCGGCAGACTGCTATTCAAGGACCTACATGACCACCGCTGACCCCCAAAAGAGCCTTCGAACTACAAGGAAAAGAGGCGCGTTGCCTTCGAAGTGTGGCGTTTTTTTGCGAAAATAATGCATAATTTAAAAAATGTTACAGCCCTTGGGTTCTTTCCTGGACCGCAACGCCAAGGGTATCCAGATAGGGGGCTCCGTGCGTGAGAGTTACCTGGCCGCGCTGTGCCTGACGCTGGCGGGCGCATTGGCCGCGATATGTTTGTTTTTTGTGCGCCGGGAGCGTGCGCTCCGCCGCCGCCTTACGCGCGACGAGTTGACCGGGGTGTTGAGCCAGCAGGAGTTGCATCGTCGCGCCCGCCTGTGGCTGTCGCAAAAAGAGGGACCCGCGCGCCGAGGCGCGTTTTTCCTTGTCAGTTTCGAGCAGTACGCCGAGATCAGCGCCATGCTGCGCGCCGGCGAAGACCAGGCGCTATTGGTGCTGGTTGCGGATCGTCTCAGCCTTATCACCCGTACGCTGGGCGGCATGGTCGCCCGCAGTGGCACCGATTCGTTCACCATCTGCGTACCCGAGGTGGACGAGGAGGGTGCTGCCCAGGTGTCGGCAAAACTTCTTGCAGACCTTAGCGAACCCTATGCATTGGGAGGTCGCTCCCTGATCGCCGTGTTCAGGGTCGGCGCGGCGTTGTACCCCGAACATGGCCGCAGCGTCGAAGAACTGCAACGCTGCGTGCGGGTGGCGATGGTGCCGATGAAAGAGCGCGGCGGTCCGGGCTGGAACCTGTTCGACTTTCGCTTGCTGGCGCGCCACCGCGACCAACAGGGCCTGGAAAACGATCTGCGGCTGGCGCTGACCACGCCAGCCATGGAGCAATTCGAACTGTTCTACCAGCCGGTCTGCGACAGCGGTTCCGGCGTGGTGCAAGGCTGCGAAGCCTTGTTGCGCTGGCACCACCCCACCTTGGGCAGCGTGTCGCCCGCGGTCACCATCGAACTGGCCGAGCGCAGCGGCCTGATCGTTCCGCTGGGCGCCTGGATCCTGGAACGCGCTTGCTCGCAGGCGGCGCTGTGGCCTCCCGCATGGCGCGTCCATGTGAATCTGTCCGTCAAGCAGATGAACGAAGACGGGCTGGTGCAACTGGTGTCCGACGTGCTGGCCGCCACGCAGCTGTCGCCGCGCAAGCTGGTGCTGGAAATCACCGAATCGATCTTCATCCTGCACTACGAGCGGCATGTGAAGATGCTGAACACGCTGCGCGCTCAGGGCATTGGCATTGCGCTGGACGATTTTGGCTGCGGCTATTCCAGCCTGAACCATCTGCGTCATCTGCCCATCGACTGGGTGAAGATCGACCGAAGCTTCATCTCGGCGCTGGAGTCCGATGCGGGCAGCCGAGAAGTCGTGTCCGCGCTTTTCGGGCTGTGCCAGGCCATGCGCCTGCCGGTCGTTGCGGAAGGCGTCGAAACCGAAGGACAGCGCGAAATCCTCAAGTCGCTCGGTTGCCGGGTGATGCAGGGGTTCCTGTTGGGACGCCCCGCGCCCGCCTCGGAAATCCAGGCTTTGGCCTCGGCGGTGTCATAATCGGGGTTGCTCGCAAACCCCCGACCTGTTGACTCCCTATGCCCGGCAATACCCTAGGTACCCTTTTTACCGTCACGAATTTCGGCGAATCCCACGGGCCGGCCATCGGTTGCGTCGTGGATGGCTGTCCTCCGGGACTGAGCCTGGACGCCGCCGATATCCAACTGGAACTGGATCGCCGCCGCCCGGGCACCTCGCGTCACGTCACGCAGCGCCAGGAAGCCGATCAGGTGGAAATCCTGTCCGGCGTCTATGAAGGCGTCACCACCGGTACGCCTATCGGCCTGCTGATCCGCAACACGGACGCGCGCAGCAAGGACTACTCCAACATCGCCGACACCTTCCGGCCCGGCCATGCCGACTACGCCTACTGGCGCAAGTTCGGCGTGCGCGATCCGCGCGGCGGTGGCCGGTCGTCTGCCCGCCTGACTGCGCCCACGGTGGCTGCGGGCGCCATTGCCAAGAAATGGCTGGCCGAACAATACGGCGTGAAGGTGCGTGGCTACATGAGCCAGCTGGGGCCCGTCGCCATTCCCTTTGTGTCCTGGGACGAAGTACCCAACAATCCGTTCTACGCGCCCAACGCCGAGGTGGTGCCGGAACTCGAAGCCTATATGGACCAGCTGCGTCGTGATGGCGATTCCGTCGGCGCGCGCATCGAGGTCGTAGCGGAAAATCTCCCGGCCGGCTGGGGCGAACCCATTTATGACCGCCTCGATGCCGATATCGCGCACGTGATGATGGGCCTGAACGCCGTCAAGGGCGTGTCCATCGGCGCCGGCTTTGATTGCATCGCCCAGCGCGGTTCCGAACATGGCGACGAGATCACGCCCGATGGTTTCCTGACCAACCACGCTGGTGGGGTCTTGGGCGGCATTTCGACCGGCCAGCCGATCACCGTGTCGCTGGCCATCAAGC
The DNA here is from genome assembly GCF_001571245.1 of Achromobacter piechaudii NBRC 102461. Classification (GTDB taxonomy): domain Bacteria; phylum Pseudomonadota; class Gammaproteobacteria; order Burkholderiales; family Burkholderiaceae_B; genus Achromobacter; species Achromobacter piechaudii. The sequence goes on from NZ_BCTK01000018.1 coordinate 22,148, forward strand.
CCACCTCCAGCATTCGCGTTGAACGCCGCTCGGTCAACCGTGCGAATGAAGAGGTCATGGTGCAGACCCTGGGCCGGCATGATCCGTGCGTCGGCATCCGCGCCACGCCCATCGCTGAAGCCATGCTTGCACTGGTGCTGATCGACCACGCGCTGCGTCATCGCGGACAGTGCGGCGATCCGCTCTGATCCCCGGCATTCTTGCCAACGACTCCAGGAGGCCGTCTTGAATCGTAAACGTCATCTGTTGCGCGGCGCTGGCGCTGCGCTTGCCCTGACCGTGCTGGGCGGTTGTACCGGCATGAACACCACGCAGTCTGGCGCCATCGGCGTGAACCGCACGCAGTACATGTCCAGCCTCGTGCCGTCGCAGGCGCTTGAGCAGGAAGCCAGCCAGCAATACGCCGACATCCTCAAGCAGGCCCAAGCCAAGGGGCTGCTGGACCGCGACGCGCAGCAGCTGTCACGCGTGCGCGCCATTTCGCAACGGCTGATCGCACAGGCGGGCGTATTCCGACCCGACGCGACGGGCTGGAAATGGGAAGTGCATGTGCTGTCCAGCGATGAAGTCAACGCCTGGTGCATGCCCGGGGGCAAGATTGCCGTCTATACGGGGCTGATCTCCAAGATCAAACCCACCGACGATGAGCTCGCCGCCGTTCTGGGCCACGAGATCGCGCACGCGCTGCGCGAGCATGCGCGCGAGCGTGTCTCTCAGCAGATGGCGACAAACCTGGGCCTGTCGGTGCTGTCCATGGCCACCGGCTCCAGCGCCGCGTCCGATCTGGGCGGCCAGTTGACCGACGTGATGTTCTCCTTGCCCAACAGCCGCACTCACGAAACCGAGGCCGACCGCATGGGCGTCGAGCTTGCCGCCCGCGCTGGTTTCGACCCGCGCGCCGCTGTGACGCTGTGGCAGAAAATGGGCTCGGCCAGCAGTGGCAGCGCGCCGCCTGAAATCCTGTCGACGCACCCTTCGGCCGAATCGCGCATCGCCGATCTGCAAGCCGCGTCCCAGCAGGTTCTGCCCTTGTATCAGCAAGCGAAGAAATAGCCGCGTCATTCTCCGATCGCGCGAAGGTCTGCAAGGCCATGGGGTGACACCCGCAGGATGGTCGAAGAAAAAAGCCGCCTGGATTTCCAGGCGGCTTTTTCATTGGCGCAAGCCGGGCTTACGCCGCGGGCGCCGCGCGCCTGACGCCCGGACCGCGCATGACTTCGATGCCCAGCCCCGCCAGGATGTACCGGGTCTCGGCGTCGGGCACATCTTCGGCGTAGACGTCGATGTTCAGCGCGCGGGCGGTTTCCAGCACCGAGGCCGTCAGCTGCTGGCTGCCCGGGCTTTGCGACATGCCGCCCACAAAGCCGCCGCCCAGCTTCACATACGACAAGGGCAGGGTATGCAGTTGCGCCACGGCGCCGAACTGCTGCGCAAGACGGCGCACGCCGATATGCGCGCCGAATTCCGACGCAACGCGGGCCATCGTAGCGATCTGATCGTGGCACTCCACCAGCCCGTGTGCATCGATCTCCAGGAACAGGCGGTGCGCCAGCGGACGGCGTTCGGTCAGCAGCAGAGCCAATTGGCGGACGAACTTCTGCCCGCGCAACGAAGGCAGGGCGACGCGCACGGCCAGCTCGCCTTCATTGGCGGCCAGCCATTCCAGGCCCAGCCGCACGGATTCCAGATCGCAGGCCGCCACCAGGTCCAGGCGCACCGCGGGAGGAATGAACAAGGTGGCGGGAATCGCGACCTGATCGGGGGCGGTCCGCAACATCAGCATCGCCTCGGTGCGCACCACGGCGCCGTCGGCGGCCAGCAGATGCTCGGTCGCCAGCTCGAAATGCTTGTCTTCCAGCGCGGACATGATCGCGTCTTTCCAAGCCCGTTCGCCCGCTTCCGATGGCGACTGCATGTCGGTCGCGCCCGCGATCACGACCTGATCATTGTTGGCGCTTTCCGCGCGCATCAGGCCGTAGTCCAGCCGCGCCAACACCGGGCCGGCCTGGCTGCCCTGGCCGTAGTCCGTCATGGCCAGCGCCCAGCGGCACAGGTGGCCTTCACCCACCGGAATACGCGTTGCGTGCAGGTCGGTGCGCAGGCGTTCGGCAACCATCATCGCTTGCGGCGCGGCGCAAGCCGGCAACAGCAGCGCAAAGTCCGAACCATTCAGACGCGCCAGCAAGGGCGCGGATACGTTGAGAGCTTTCAGGGCGCCCTGGACGCGCTCGCAGGCGGCCCGCAGCCATTGGTCGATGAACTCGCGCGGCATGTGGCGGTTCAGGTCGGCCAGGTCGCGCTGGCGGAACACCAGCACATGCCCGCCCGCCACGCCCGACGTTTCCAGCGCGCGCCGGAATTCGTTGACGAAGTATTTGCGGTTCGGCAAGCGGGTGACAGGATCCTGATTCAGCTCCAGCTCCAGGGATTCGATCTTCGCGTTCTGCTCTTCCACGCTGGCATAGACGCGTTCGCGGGTCTGGTTCAAGGCCTGCACCACGCCCGACAGCTCGGGCACGCGCGCCTCGACCTGCTCGGGCGGCGAATCTTGGCCGATGCTTCGAACGTGGTCGCTGATTTCGCGCAGCAAGCGGTTCTTGATCCAGCCCACCAGCACGAACGCGAACACCGCCCACAACACGCCCGCGCCCACCACCAGCGCGATCATCTTCAGGCTGCTGCGCCACAGCGCTTCCCAGGCGTACGAGTCGTTGGCGATGAGCGTCACTTCGCCCACCTGGCGCCAGCCATCGCTGACAGCGTGGCTGGCGGGTTGCGTATCCAGCGGCGCCAGCTTCTGAAACCAGGCCGGCACTGATTTGGGCGTCGCGTCGGACCTGCGCTCGATCAGCACTTTGCCTTCCGGATCCGCCAAGCGCACCAACGAGAAATGCCCGCCGTCATACAGCGCCGACACCAGCAGTTCCTGCAACACCGGATCGTTGTTGGCCGGTTGCGACAAGGACAGCGCCAGCGACACGGCTGCATCCGTGCTTTGCACCTGCAACTGGCCGGACAGGTATTCCCGCGCCGAGTTCACGCTAAGCGCCAGCGTGCCCAGCAGGATGACGCCGATGGCAAGGGTAACGCTGAGGAGTAACTGTCGAAGTATGGACATAGTCTTGTTTCCGGACATCAGGGGCGGATGCCTTCCCGTTCCATGCGTTGAAGTAAATCACGCCAGCGGCTGAGTCGGTCAACCGGCGCGGCGGGTTTGCCGTCCACGTAGACGCCGTCGGCGTTGAAACTGAACACCGGCGTCAGGTCGCGTCGCTGCGTTGCCGGCAAGATGGTTGAGATCAGGCTGTCCAGCACCAGCGGGACAGCATTGGGGGTTTCGTAATAGCCCAGCACCATGTGGGCTACCTGGCTGCTGCTGGCCGGTCCGCCCACACGCGCACGGACGTAGATGAAACGCAGCTTGTTGGCGGGCACGCCCATCGCCAGCAGCGTGAAGTACTTGCCGATGACGTAGTCTTCGCAATCGCCCGCGCCTTTGCCCAGCGACTCCAATGGCGTGGCCCAGTAATCCGCTTGCCCCCAGATGGTGGCGTCTTCGCCAGAGAGCAGGGCGCGGTTCCAGAAGTCGTTCGCAACCGTGAGCCTGTCCCGCTCTTGGGGGGCCGCGGGATTGCGCAGCAATTGAAGCCAGTTGCCCACCGACTTTGCGCCCTTGGCGCCATAGCGGCTTGCGGCCAGGCTTTGCAGCCGGTCCGAACTGACCTCCAGGGCGAAACTTCCGCCCCAGACGCAAGCCAGGCAGAGCAACACCAACCGGCATAGGCCCCGCAGGCCGCGGAAACGGTGAGTCGAAGACATGAAACGGATTTTCACATTTTTCCAGCGCGTATAAGGCTCGCCTGAAAAAAATATGCCGACGCGCGTAAGGGCGGCGGTCGCCCGCCGTCCCCTACGCGCCTACGGTTCAGCTGTGGTCGACGTTCAGCTTCCCCTTTTGCAGCAGGTCATTGATGATGGCCTGGTTGCTCATCGTGCCATTGCCCGTCAGGTCCACGTTTTCAAGCACGATCTTCTGGTCAGCACCTTGGCCGATCTGGCCCTTGGTGTTGATGTCGATGACCGTGTTGTTGCCGTCCTTGTGGATATTCAGGTACTGCGTCAGCGTGCCGTCCTTCTCGCCGATGAGCAGGTCCTTCAGGTCCAGGACGTCGCCGCCATTGGCAACGGTAGCCGTCGAGAAGTCCTTGATGGTGTCGACCGCCGGGGCGCCAACCGAGCCCTGGTCATTCAACTCCCACTTGAACGTGTCGCTACCCGCACCGCCATACAGCGTGTCGTCGCCCTTGCCGCCGATCAACGTGTCATTACCCGCGCCGCCATCCAGCGTATCGTTGCCCGCGCCACCGTGCAGCAGGTCGTTGCCGGCGCCACCGTACAGGATGTCGTTGCCATCATCGCCGTACAGGGCGTCGTCGCCACCCTGGCCGTAGATGATGTCATCGCCCGTGCCGCCGTGGATGGTGTCGTTCCCGCCGCGCGGGTCATCGGCAATGTTGAACTGCGCGTGGTTGGCCTTCAGGTAGTCATAGACCTCGGCGCTGGTCGCGGCATGGCCATTCTGGTATGCCAGGAAGTCTTGCAGCGCCTTCAGGCCCTGGCCATCGTGCGAACCGGCCGCAACATTGCCCCAGGCAAGGTGATCGGTGTTGATCGTGTCGCCAAAGATGATGTCGTTGCCGGCGCCGCCGTTGATGACGTCGTTACCCACCACGGCCGGGTCGGTGCTGGAGCTGCCGCCTTGGAGTGCAGCCGCCAGGTCTTCACCCTTGAGCACGATGTCCACGTCGCCGCCCGGCGCCGCAATGACGTTGCTGGCGTCAAAGCTCACGCGGGTGATGTTGTCGATCCAGATCCCAGCGTTGGAGTTGCCGGCGGTATTGTCGGCCACGTCGAACACAAAGCGGTACGTGCCGCCTGCATACGTGTTGGTCGTGATCGTGGTCCAACTGCCCAGGGCGCTGGTGACGTTGCCCTTGTCGACCGTAATCCAGGTGCCGTCCGCCTTGCGCACTTGCAACGACCACGAGAACACGTCGCCGGTGTTGAAGCTCTCGGTCCTCACATCGAAGGTCATCTTCGCGAAGCCCGAGTTGGTGAACGTCGGCGTGATGGCGTTGGTGCTGCTGCCGCCAGCGGTATCGACCATGCGCCAGTAATCGTTGCTGAACCAGCCGGTGTTGTCCACCCGGCCCGCCGAGCTGCCGTTGCCGGTGCCCGAGATGGTCCAGCCGCTGGCGGCGCTCCATCCGCTGCTCGACTCAAAGTCGGCCACCGTCGTGGACGAACCGTTACCAAAGCTGGCGTAGGTCGTCACGGCGCCACCGGTGCTGCCGGTGTTGTCGAACAGGCGCAGGTAGTCTTCGTTCACGCCGCTGCCGATGCCGATGCCATGCACGGTGCTGACACCGGACAGGGGGGCGAACGCATTCACGGATTCCTGCACCGTGGTCATATCGGTGGTGCTGCCATCGCCGCCAACGTTTCCGTTGTTCTTCAGGTAGTAGGTCGGGTCGCCGTCGGTCAGGAAGAACGTGACGTTCTCGTAACCGGCCGCCACCGACTTGCCTGCCGCGGTCTGGCTGTTGAACCACGAGACGGCGCTGTTGAAGGCCGCTTCATAGTTCGTGCCGCCCGTGGCCGACAGGTTGGTGATGGCGGTCAGCAGCGTCTGCACGTTCGCGGACGTCAGGTTTTGCAGCGTCACCGGCGTACCCGCCGTCGTCGCAAAACCGATCAGCGTGACGTTGACAATCCCGTCGTGGCCCACCAACTGGTTGGCAAGATTCGTCAACGCGTCCTTGACCAGCGCGATGCGGGATTGGCCCGATCCGTTCGTCGAACCGTCCAGCTTGTACGCCATACTGCCCGACGTATCCACGACCAGCGCGATGTTGTAGTTCTTGCCCGGCTCCACCGTCACGACGGTGCCGCCCTTGTCGCCCAGGATGATGTCGTTGCCCGAACCGCCGTTCAGCACCGGCGTGTTGCCCGTACCGCTGCCGACGTTTTCGCCGGTCACCATGTTGTCGGTGTTCAGCACGAAGTTGTACGTGCCGGACGTGTTCTGGCCACCGTGATCCGTGCCGCCGTTATCGCGCACCTGGAAGCCAATCGAGGTGTCCAGGCCATTTGCCGACGGCGTGAAGACCAGCTTGCCGGCTGCAATGTCGGCTGCCGAGACGGCGGTGTTCACCGTCACGGGGTTGCCGTTGAGCGTCAGAGTGCCGTCGGTCGGCAGGCGCGAGATGATCACGCTTTGCAGCGAATTGCCTTCCGCGCCATCGCTGAAGTTGAACTCAGCGATGGTGAAGACGTGGCTGCTGCCGATTTCCACATTCGCGGAATTGTCGGCGGCGACCGGCGCATCGTTCGTTCCGACGATCGACACCGAGATCGGCTGAACCGTCGTGCCGTCGCCCGTGACCACGTTGAACGACTCGGAGAGCGTTGCGCCAGCCGGCAGGTTCTGCACCACGGCCAGGCTGTTGTTCAGCGTGTAGGTCCAGTTGCCGTTGGCGTCGATCGAGAACGTGCCGTACTTGCCGACCACGTTGGTCTGCGCCAAGACACCGCTCTGGCCCACGTCCGCGTCCACGACGGTCAGCTTGCCGCTTGTGGACAGGGTGTAGTCCTCGGTAACCGTGCCGGACTTCTGGCCGGTAATGACCGGGGCGTCGTTGGTGCCGGTAATCGTGACAGTCACCGGCAACTGCGCCGTGCCGCCGTGGCCGTCGTTGACGGTCACGGTGATGGTATCGGTCACCTGCTGGCCTTCCTTCAGGCCCTGGACGTTGGCGCTGGTGTTGTTCAGCGAGTAGGTCCACTTGCCGCTGGAATCGACCGTGAACGTGCCATACGTGCCGACGCCGTTGTTGCTGACGGACCAGGTGTGCGTATCGTTGGTGTCGATGTCGCTCTTGGTCAGCTGGCCGTTGGCGGTCAGCGTGCCGTCTTCCTTCACCGCGCCGGTGGTCGTGCCCGCAATCGTCGGGGCGTCATTGGAGCCCGTGACGGTAACGGTGATCACTTGCGTGGCCGTGCCGCCATGGCCGTCGTTGATCGTCACCGTGATGGTGTCGGTCACCTTCTGGCCGTCGGCCAGGGCCTGGACCTTGGCGCTGGCGTTATTCAGCGTGTAGGTCCACTTGCCGGTCGCATCCACCACGAAGTCGCCATACGCGCCCTTGCCGGCGTTGTTCAGCGTCCAGGTGTGGGTGTCGGTCGTGTCGATGTCCGTCTTCGTCAGCTGACCGCTGACCACTTGCGTGCCGTCTTCGGTCACGGCGCCGCTGATCACGCCGCCGATGGTCGGCGCGTCGTTCGTGCCGGTGACGGTGATCGTGATGACCTGCTGCGCGGTGCCCCCGTTGCCGTCGTTGACGGTCACGGTGAGGGTGTCGGTCACGACTTGGCCATCGGCCAGGGACTGGACTTTGGCGTTGCCGTTGTCCAGCGTGTAGATCCACTTGCCGGTGTTATCCAACGTCAGCGTGCCGTACGTGCCGTTGCCATTGTTGCTGACGGACCAGGTATGCGTGTCGTTGGTGTCGACGTCCGTCTTGGTCAACTGGCCGCCGACCACTTGCGTGCCGTCTTCCTTGACCGCGCCGGTCGCCACGCCACCGATGATCGGGGCGTCATTCGCGCCGGTGACCGTGACCGTGACTTGCTGCGTGGCCGTGCCGCCATGGCCGTCGCTGACGGTCACGGTGATGGTGTCGGTCACGTGCTGGCCTGCGGCCAGGGCTTGCACCTTGGCGCTGGTGTTGTCCAGCGTGTAGGTCCACTTGCCGGTCGCATCGACCGAGAATTGGCCGTAGGTACCCTTGCCGTCATTGTTGACGGACCAGGTGTGGGTGTCGTTGGTGTCGACGTCGGCCTTGGACAGTTGGCCCGAGACGCTGTTCTGCACGGCGTCTTCCGTGACAGCGCCGGTGGCCGTGCCCGAGATGGTCGGGGCGTCATTCGCGCCGGTGATCGTGACCGTGACTTGCTGCGTGGCGGTGCCGCCATGGCCGTCGTTGACGGTCACGGTGATGGTGTCGGTCACCTTCTGACCATCGGCCAGGGCTTGCACCTTGGCGCTGGTGTTGTCCAGCGTGTAGGTCCACTTGCCGGTTGCATCGACCAAGAACTGGCCGTACGTACCCTTGCCGTCGTTGTTGACCGACCAGGTGTGGGTGTCGTTGGTGTCGACGTCGGCCTTGGACAGCTGACCCGAGACGCTGTTCTGCACAGCGTCTTCCGTGACAGCGCCGGTGGACGTGCCCGAGATGGTCGGGGCGTCGTTGGTGCCGTTGATCGTGACCACGATCTGGGCTTGGGTGCCGTCGATCGTCGTGACGGTGAACTTTTCGGTCATGGACTCGCCAACGCCAAGGGCTTGCACCTTGGGATCGTTGTTGTTCAGCGAGTAGGTCCAGTTGCCGTTGGCATCGATGGAGAAGGTGCCGTGGTCGCCGTTCTTGCCCGTGACGGGGTTGAACGCCGCTTCGCCGGCATCGGGGTCGACTACGTCGAGCTTGCCGCCGGTGGTGTAGATCGAGTCTTCCTTGACCGAGCCGGCATCGTCGCCGGGCTTGGACGGCGTCACAACCGCGCCGTCATCGGCACCGTTGATGGTGACGGTAATGGTCTTGGTGTCAAAGCCGCCGTTGCCGTCAGCGACCTGGACCGTATAGGTCTCGGTCTTGACGTCGCCGTTCTTCAAAGCTTGAGCGGCGTCGTTGTCGAGCGTGTAGGTCCACTTGCCATTGGCGTCCACAGCAAACGAGCCGTAGGTGCCGGTGGCCGAGCCGATCACGGAGTAGGTGTGGGTGT
>NZ_BCTK01000019.1 GCF_001571245.1 Achromobacter piechaudii NBRC 102461
GCCGTCCATTTGCGCAGCGCCCGTGATCATGTTCTTCACATAGTCAGCGTGGCCCGGGCAGTCAACGTGAGCGTAGTGACGCGCTTCGGTTTCGTACTCGACGTGAGCGGTGTTGATCGTGATGCCGCGAGCCTTTTCTTCAGGAGTCGCATCGATCTGGTCGTAGCCCTTGGCTTCGCCACCGAACTTGTTCGACAGAACGGTCGTGATAGCTGCCGTCAACGTCGTTTTGCCGTGGTCAACGTGACCAATCGTACCCACGTTCACGTGCGGCTTGGTACGTTCAAACTTGCCTTTTGCCATGATCTCTATCCTTTAACTTTCAAGGAAACTTGAATCTGCCAGGCCACCCGGATGGGCGGACCTGGCTAGGGTTATTTACTTGGCCCGAGCGGCGATGACTTCGTCAGCGACGTTCTTGGGAGCCTCGGAGTAATGCTTGAATTCCATCGTGTACGTGGCACGACCTTGCGTCAACGAACGCAGGTTCGTGGCGTAACCGAACATCTCGGCCAGGGGCACTTCAGCCTTGATGGTCTTGCCGCCACCAACCATGTCATCCATACCTTGGACCATGCCGCGGCGCGAGGACAGATCGCCCATCACGGTACCGGCGTAATCTTCAGGCGTTTCGACTTCAACGGCCATCATCGGTTCCAGCAGCACGGGGCTGGCCTTGCGCAGACCTTCCTTGAATGCCATGGAGCCGGCCATCTTGAACGCGTTTTCGTTCGAGTCCACATCGTGGTACGAACCGAAGAACAGCGTGACCTTGACGTCGACGATCGGGTAGCCAGCCAACACGCCCGAAGGCAGCGTTTCCTGAATGCCCTTGTCCACCGCGGGGATGTATTCGCGAGGAACCACACCGCCCTTGATGGCGTCCACGAATTCGTAGCCACCGCCAGGAGCCAACGGCTCGACCTTCAGCACCACGTGACCGTACTGGCCACGGCCGCCCGACTGCTTGACGAACTTGCCTTCAACTTCGTCGCAGGTCTTGCGGATGGTTTCACGGTAGGCCACTTGCGGCTTGCCGACGTTGGCTTCAACGCCGAACTCACGCTTCATGCGGTCGACCAGAATTTCCAGGTGAAGCTCGCCCATACCGGAAATGATGGTTTGGCCGGATTCTTCGTCGCTGCGCACGCGGAACGACGGATCTTCCTGAGCCAGACGCGACAGCGCCAGACCCATCTTTTCCTGGTCAGCCTTCGACTTCGGTTCCACGGCCTGCGAAATCACGGGCTCGGGGAAAATCATGCGTTCGAGCAAGATGTGCGAGTCGATGTCGCACAGCGTTTCGCCGGTGGTCACGTCTTTCAGACCCACCACAGCGGCGATGTCGCCTGCCAACACTTCCTTGATTTCTTCGCGGTTGTTCGCGTGCATCTGCAGAATGCGGCCGATACGTTCTTTCTTGCCCTTGATGGGGTTGTAGACCGTGTCGCCCGACTTCAGGACGCCCGAGTAAACGCGCACGAAGGTCAATTGACCCACGAACGGATCGCTCATCAGCTTGAATGCCAGCGCCGAGAACTTCTCTTCGTCGTTGGCTTCGCGCGTGACCGGATTGCCATCGTCGTCCTGGCCGTCAACCGCGGGGATGTCCACGGGCGAAGGCAGGTAGTCGATGACCGCGTCCAGCATGCGCTGCACGCCCTTGTTCTTGAAGGCGGTGCCGCACAGCATCGGCTGGATTTCGCCAGCGATGGTGCGTTGGCGGATGGCCAGGTTGATTTCGGCTTCTTCCAAGGAACCCGTTTCCAGGTACTTGTTCATCAGCTCTTCCGACGACTCAGCGGCAGCTTCAACCAGCTTTTCACGCCATTCGTTGGCCAGGCCTTCCAGCTCGGCGGGAATCTCGTGGTAGTCGAACTTGATGCCTTGGCTGGCTTCGTCCCAAATGATCGCCTTCATCTTGACCAGGTCGACCACGCCTTGGAACGTGTCTTCGGCGCCGATCGGGATCACGATCGGCACGGGATTGGCGCGCAGGCGATTCTTCAGCTGGTCATAGACCTTGAAGAAGTTGGCGCCGGTGCGGTCCATCTTGTTGACGAAGGCCAGACGCGGCACGCCGTACTTGTTGGCTTGACGCCACACGGTTTCGGACTGCGGCTGAACGCCACCCACCGCGCAATAGACCATGCAAGCACCGTCCAGGACGCGCATGGAACGTTCCACCTCAATGGTGAAGTCCACGTGACCCGGGGTGTCGATGATGTTGATGCGGTGTTCGGGATAGTTCTTCGCCATGCCACGCCAAAACGCCGTCGTAGCTGCCGACGTAATGGTGATGCCACGCTCTTGCTCTTGTTCCATCCAGTCCATGGTGGCTGCGCCATCATGCACTTCGCCAATCTTGTGATTGACGCCGGTGTAGAACAGGATACGTTCGGTCGTGGTGGTTTTCCCTGCATCGATGTGCGCAGAGATACCAATGTTGCGATAGCGCTCGATCGGGGTTTTGCGGGCCATGGTGGATTAGTCCTTAAATTACCAGCGGAAATGGCTGAAGGCCTTGTTGGCCTCTGCCATCTTGTGCGTGTCTTCGCGCTTCTTCATCGCGGCGCCACGACCTTCGGAGGCGTCGATCAGTTCGCCAGCAAGACGCAGATCCATCGACTTCTCGCCACGCTTCTTGGCGGCTTCACGGAGCCAACGCATAGCCAGGGCCAGGCGGCGCACGGGGCGCACTTCAACCGGCACTTGGTAGTTGGCACCGCCAACGCGGCGGCTCTTCACTTCGACGATCGGCTTGATGTTGTTGATCGCCAGGCTGAAAACTTCGATCGGCTCTTTGCCGGTCTTGGTTTGCACTTGCTCGAGGGCACCGTAGACGATGCGCTCGGCGACGGCCTTCTTACCGTCCAGCATGACGACGTTCATGAACTTGGCGAGTTCGACGCTGCCGAACTTGGGATCGGGCAGAATCTCGCGCTTGGGTACTTCGCGACGACGGGGCATTGTTGCTTCCTTGTGTCTGTTCAGTTGAACCGTGTTTCATTACACGGCCATGGCCGCCCAATGGGACGACCCCTTACGTGCCGCGCTCCTTCCCAAAAACCGGAGGGCGCGGTCGCACTTCCCTAGTGACGGGCTTCCGCCACGCGGGGTTACTGCTGACTCGTTATTAAGCCTTCTTCGGGCGCTTGGCGCCGTACTTCGAGCGGGCTTGCTTACGATCCTTGACGCCTTGCAGGTCGAGGGAACCGCGCACGATGTGATAACGCACACCGGGCAAGTCCTTTACACGACCGCCACGCACCAGAACCACCGAGTGCTCTTGCAGGTTGTGGCCTTCACCGCCGATGTACGAAATGACTTCGTAACCGTTGGTCAGACGCACTTTGGCAACCTTACGCAGAGCGGAGTTCGGCTTCTTGGGGGTGGTGGTGTACACGCGAGTGCACACGCCGCGGCGTTGCGGGCAGTTTTCGAGCGCGGGGCTCTTGCTTTTGATGATGCTGACTTCGCGCGGCTTGCGCACGAGTTGGCTAATGGTAGGCATGACCTTTGAAATCCCTTTTACGTACCACTGGTAAGTACTTACGTACTCGTCTCCTCAAGCGTGTCTCTCGGAGAAGGCGGCTCGCGCAAAACCGCCTCAAACGTTCATATACGTAAAAGAGCGGGCTTGCCAACAAACCATGACAAACGCACAAAGCTGTAAAGCGGCCGGGCAGCCAAGGCTAGTCGCAACTGATGGACTGATGGACCCAAAACCAAAGGCTCGTGACGCACCTGGGTTTCAGATCCGGGTTCAGACCCTGACTAAGTTCTTGAACTGTTTGCCTTTTGCGTACAGAATTTGCGCGCGAAATAAAGCAGTAAGCCCTTTAGCATAACTGAGATCTGCGCGCACTGTCAAAGTATTTTGTAAGTACGAGGACGTCGCGCGTTAGCGGCTAAAAGGCGGTGATTTGGGCGCTGCTGACGAAAAATGGGGCCATGTAGCGGCAAGGCCCTGCCCCCAGAAAGCAGCGATAGCGCCGCGGGCGCGGCGCAAATTCTCCGGGTAAACCCGAGGAATTTCGCGCTGTACGGCGCAGTGTAGCGCCCGTGGCCTGGCTATTGGTCCGCGAAAAGGTAACCGCTGCCGTAAACGGTGCGGATCGGCAACATCACCCCCGCCAGTTCGGCTTTGCGCCGCAGACGGCTGACGATCACGTCGATGCTGCGTGATCCGCTCGCGCGCACGCCCCCGCCTTCGACCCGAAGCTCGTCGCCCAACTCCGAGCGGCCCACCGCCCTGCCCGCCACTTCGAGCAACGAGCGCACGATCAGGCGCTCGTTGGCCGACAGCGAAATCGTGGCGCCGGTGGGCGCAACCAAGGTCCAGCCCTGGTCTCGCAATTCCCATTGACCCGAGACGGGTTCGTCATCCAGGGGATTGTCTTGCGTTGCGGGCAAGCGCCGGGCCAAAGCCAGCAGGATGCAGGAGAGCTCGCGCGGATCCTGCGGCTCGGGCAGACAGGCGTCCGCGCCACTTTGCAGGCAACGCAGGCGGCTGTCCACGGACATGCCCCGGCCGGTGACCACGATACCCATCGACGACGAGCCGTGCAGCCGCGCGACCAGCGCATAGCCGATTTCGCCCAAGGTTCCCACATCGAGGATCACGGCGTCGTAGACGCCGCTATTGAGCAAGCCGAACAACTCCAGGGATGTCGAGCAACCGCGCGCAGAGATTCCAGCTTGCAACAGGCCGGACACGGCGGCATTTCGAGCAACCTCGTCCGGCGACATCATAAGTATGCGCAATTGATTCATAGCTAATTCCACCTCTAACCCGAAACCGGCGCGTTCCCAAAATGTGTCATGGGAAGGGCGACGGTTGAGACAGTGTGGCGTGGTGTTACGCAACAACTCCAGTCAATATTCGTTAACTTTGCAATGTTTGACAGTTCTTGCCATAACGTAGCCAGCCACGTCGCTGCCCGAGTTATCATTCGTTTACACAAATTCGCTCACCTTTGCATCACGCCGCCAACACGCGCGCGGAAGTGGCAAATCTCCGCGAGAAATTCTGATGAAAATCGCGTCGCTGGAAGACGACCTTGACCAAGCCCGGCGCATTCACCAAGTGCTGACCGCAGCGGGATACACGTGCTCCAGTTATCACCAGAGCCGAGACCTGCTGGCTGCGTTGCGTACCGAGAATTTTGATCTCGTGCTGTTGGATTGGCACCTGCCGGACATCGACGGCGACGATGTGGTGCGCTGGCTGCGCGCGAACATCGGTGCACGCGTTCCCGTCATTTTTCTGACCAACCGTTCTTCGGAAGACGATCTGGTCGAAGGACTGCGCGCCGGCGCCGATGATTACATCGTCAAGCCTCTACGCCCGCTGGAGTTGCTGGCGCGCGTTGCGGCGCTGCTGCGACGCAGCCAGATCGCCGAACCGGCCAACGACGCCTTCGACGTTGCGCACTATCGCATCGAACCCGGCTCGCGCACCATTTCGCTGAACGGCGCCTCGGTGTCGCTGGCCCCCAAGGAATTCGAACTCGCCCTGTTGTTCTTCCGCAATCTGGGCCGGCTCATGTCGCGCGACGTCATTGCCGAATGCGTGTGGAACCGCGAAATCCCCGCCACGTCCCGCACCTTGGACACACACCTGTCCAACATCAGGCAGAAGCTCCAGCTGCGGCCTGAACACGGGGTGCGCTTGAGTTCGTCCTATGCGCTGGGCTACCGGCTGGAACTGATCAGCGCTGCGGACGACAGCGCAGCCAGCCCGTCGTAGACGCTACGCGCGCTTTCCTGGAGACTCCATTCTTATGAGCCGCTGCCGCGCGCTTTCTTCGCTTGTCCTGCTTTCCTGCCTGGGCCTTGCCAGTGTGGCGCACAGCCAGCCCGCCGGCGCGTTGGGTGATGACTTCATCTATCGCATCCGCCAAGGCGACACCCTGATCGACCTGGCCTCCCGCTACACCCGTGACCAGGGCAACTGGGCGCGGCTCCAGACCTTGAACAAGGTCATCAGGCCCGAACAATTGCCCATCGGGCTTGAGTTGCGGATTCCGCTATCGATGATTCCCGTGCGGCCCGCACAAGCGCGCATCGTTCACGTCAGCGGGCAGGCAGAGCTGAACGGGTCCGCGGCAAAAGCGGACACGAACGTGGCCGAGGGCAGCACGGTCGTGACCTCGCCCAATGGCTTCGTTACGCTGGAGCTTGCCGATGGCTCCAAGCTCACTCTGCCTGCTGGCGGCGCCGTCGAGCTATCCCGCTTGCGCCAGTTCGAAGGCACCGCGCTGACCGACTCGATCATCAACGTGCAACGCGGCGGCGTCGAATCCACCGTCGCCCCCACGGGCCAAGGCGTCGGGCGCTTTGAAATCCGTACGCCTGTCGCCGTGACCGGCGTACGCGGCACGCGCTTCCGCGTCCAGAGCGGCGCGGGCGGCGTGCAGAGCGAAGTGTTGGAAGGCAGTGTGCGGCTGCAAGCGCATGCGCCGGGCGCCGAGCCCGCCAAGCCCGTCGCCGTGCCGCGTGGCTATGGCGCGGCGGTGCGCAACGACGGCAGCATGACCGGCGTGCGCGAACTGCTGGCCGCTCCGCAACTGGGCGCCCCCGAGCGCAAAGGTGGCGGTGCGTGGACCAGCGCATTCGCGCCGGTGCCAGGCGCGCAGGGCTATCTGGTCCGCGTTTCGCGCGATGCCGATGGCACGCTGCCCGTGTCGTCGGCCAGCTTTCCAAGCAACGACATTCAGTTCCGCGCCCCCGGCCCGGGCACCTACTACGTATCGGTGCGCGCGGTGGACGAGCTGGGCTTGCGCGGCGAGGACGCGGTCGCTACCTTCGAAGGCGCCAACCAATTGATGACGTCGTCCGGACTGGGTGTCGGCACCGGCTACGGCGGATTCATCTCCCTGACCGAGTACTAGGGCCCGCCCCATGGCCGACGCCACCGACGCCCTCGACCGGACCTCGCGCTCAGGGCTATGGCTGACGGTGATCCTGGCGGTCCTGGCGGCGTTGCTGGGCTCGTTGAACGGGCTGGGCCGGGTCGACCAGATTCTTTACGACCGCGCCGTCAGCATGACGGGCCGGCCGGCCGATCCGGATATCCTGATCGTCGCCATCGACGATGCCAGCATTGAGACCTTGGGCCGATGGCCTTGGCGGCGCGCCATCCACGCCGCATTGATGGACCGTCTTCAGGGCGCGCGCGCAGTCGGGCTGGACTTGATCTTCGGCGAAGCCGACACGGTCAATCCCAATGACGACGCCATCCTCGCCCATAGCATCACGCGCAACGGGCGGACGGTCTTGCCGGTGGTGCTGGACCGCTTGAACAACCCCTCGGCCATGTCCGCACCCATCGCTGTGCTGGGCGCCGCGGCCGCCGCCACCGGCTTCATCAATGCGCGCGTCGACCCGGACGGCGTCGTGCGCGAGGCCTCGCTGACGGCTCAATTCGCTGGTGAACCGCGCACGCACATGGCTCTATCCATGTTGGAAATTGGCGGCCAGGGCGAGCAGGCGACGCAGTTGCTGGATCGCGCCGAGCCCAGCGGGGACATCCTGATTCCCTACGCCGGACCGGCGGGCCACATGCGCACGGTCTCGTACCTGTCGGTGCTGCGCGGCGATATTCCTTCGGAAGACCTGCGCGGGAAGTATGTACTGGTCGGCGCGTGGGCGACAGGGCTGGGCGACGCCTACCCCACGCCGGTGTCGCACGACCTGAGCGGCATGTCGGGCGTGGAAATCATCGCCAACTTGATGCAGGCGGCGCGCGACGGACTGTTTTACCAGCGGCCCGCTCCCGCATGGAATGCGCTGTTCTCCGTGCTTCCCGTGCTGCTCGCGTGCCTGGCGCTGTGGCGGCTGTCGCCCAAACGGGCCTTGCTGGTCAGCATTGCACTGGTCGCCTGCATCCTGATCGCCTCGTGGCTGTTGCTTGCCTATGCACACCTATGGTTCGCGCCCACCGCCGCGCTTGTCGGCGTGGCGCTGTGCTATCCGCTTTGGAGCTGGCGCAGCCAGGAGGCCGCGCTGCGCTACATGGACTACGAACTGCGACGGCTTCAGCGGGAGTACCCCCCGGTCTTGAACGAGGCTCGCGCACAATTGACGGGGCCCAGCGCCTCGCTGGAAAGCCGCGTTGGCGAGTTGCAACGCGCCCTGGAGCGTGTGCGCAACCTGCGGCGCTTTTTGGCCGACGGGCTGGACGGCATGCCCGACGCCACGCTGGTCTTCGATCAAGAGGGCCGCATGCAGTTTCGCAATCAGGCGGCCGTCATGTATTTCCAGCGGCTGGGCATGCGCCCGCCGCGCGTTGGGCATCCGGCGACGCACCTGCTGGAAAAAACCATTTCCGACGCCTCGACGCGTCAGCGCGTGGCCGACGCCCTGCGCGGCCAGCTTCCCACCGACGACAAGACGCGCTGGACCGCCGATCTCGAAGTGCGCGATTACGCAGGGCGCGACCTGATCCTGAAGTGCGCCCCCATCCACACCGCCGAAGGTGATTTCGCGGGCACGGTCGCCACGCTGACCGACATTTCTCGAATCCGCCAGGCCGAACGCCAACGCGAGGAAACGCTGCGCTTCATCTCGCACGACATGCGCGCGCCGCAAAGCTCCATCCTCGCGCTGGTCGAGATGAAACAGGAAAACGCAGCCGTCGATGGGCAAGGCGACACGCTGGCCCGGATCGCAACGCTGGCCAATCGCACGCTGCATCTGGTGGATGATTTCGTGCACCTGACCCGTGCGGAGTCCATGACGATCAGCGCCATCGAACTTGACTTGGGAAGCTTGCTGCAAGACGGCGTCGATGAGTTCTGGGCCTCGGCGCGCAAGCGCGGCATCACGCTCAGTTTACGGATGCCGTTGCCCGAGGCCTACACGCGTGGCGATCAGACACTGTTGATGCGGGCGCTGTGCAACCTGATCGACAACGCCATCAAATACAGCCCGCCGCACACACGCATCGAATGCGCGATCGACCCTTCCCCCGGTTTCTGGCATGTGACCATCCGCGACCAGGGCCAAGGCATCGCTCAGTCAGAGCTTGGCCGCCTGTTCGAACCGTTTTCCCGCGTGGGAGTGGAAACCCGCAACGATGTGGGCGGCGCCGGCCTGGGCCTGGCGTTCGTGCGTACGGTGGCAGAGCGGCACGGAGGATCGGTGCAGGTCACCAGCGAGATCGGCGTCGGATCCGTGTTCACGTTGTGCCTGCCCATCGCGCCAGACAACGCGCCGCAAGACTGACGACGCGAACTCGGGTGGGGCGGCTGCCAGCTACTGGAACGTGTGAGAGATCACGCCCGGCTTGCCCGCCTTGACCTCAAGCGTCGCACGGTATGGCGGCAGGTCCGCATTGCGCAGGACCACCTGGTACTTGCCTGGAATCAAGCGTATTTCCTTGACCGACGGGCTGATGCCGCGCGCCACGCCGTTGACCCACACTTCACCCCAGGGGCGTATGTCCAAGCGGACGGGCACGGGCACCGCAAGCGGCTTGGGCTTGGGCGCTTCTTCGACGGGCGCCACCGCGCCGGTCAAAGGCGCAGCCTGCGGGTCGGTTGTCGCGGCAAGTGGCGGTGGCGCAGCGGGCTCGGAGGCCGCGCTTGCCGTTGACGGCGCACTGTTCGGGGTTGCAGATGGCGTCGCTCGGTCAGACCCGGACATGGCGGACGTCGTCGGCGCGGATTCCGGCTGCGTAGCAGGCGGCAATGCGGCGGACGGCACCGAAGCAGGCGGCATCGGATGCACGGCTGGCGGGTTCGGCATGACGACTTCCGAACTCGTAATCAACGCATTGGGCGCGCCCATGCCCCAGTGAAACCAGCCATAGATAGCCAGGCCGATCAACGCCAGGACGGCCAACGTGGCCAGAAGCGGGCGACGGCGCGCCGGTTTGCGCATTGCCGACGCGGCGGCGGGCGGCACGGCGTGGCTGGACGCAGCGGCAGGTTCATCCTGGTCAGCTGCCGGCTCAATGTAAGCAGCGACCCCCAGCAAGGCGGCCAGTTCGGCCAGCGATTGCGGGCGCTCGGCAGGCGCCATTGCCAGGCCGCGATCAATGACGGCCAGAAAATCGGGGTTGTATTTGGACAGGCCCAACGAGGTCAGGGGCTCGTAGGTATCGGTTGCGCGGCGCTCTGGCGCAGGCGGCGGCCGGTGTCCCGTCACCAGTGCATGCATCACAGCGCACAGGGCGTAAATGTCGCTCCAGGCGCCCCGTGGCCATTCCATGGAATCGGTATAGAGCTCGAACGGCGCAAAGCCAGGCGTCGGGCTTCGGCTGGCGCGGCGCGAACGCGAAACGACAAGTTCAGGCAACAGATGAGCACGCGCGTTCTCGTCCATGCCAACCGTATCCAGCGTGATATCGCCGCAGATTTCGCCCTGAGCATGCAAGGCGATCAGGGACGGCAGCAGGTCTGAAACCAGCCGCTTGATACGCGATTCCGGCACGCCTCCCGCCATGCTGGCGGCGATCGCACTGAGCGGACGCAAAGCCAGGGGCGCAGCACCGGAAAACGGGCCACGCGGCGTCAGCAAGCCGGTGGAGGAGGACATGATGGGAATTGCGCTCATGCGCGGACTGGTGCAAAGATGGAATAGTGTGAATATTATCCAATCCGCAACATCAGGACATTGCCGAAAATGTCCGAGCGCATCAGGCTGTGGCACGATGGCGCTTCACCCATTCTTCTTCCCCCTCTAATACGCTATGAAAATTCGCCTTCTGAGCAGTCTGCTCGGCGCGACCCTGATGCTGGCGGGCTGCGCCGGGATCTCGTCCATCAAACAAGAAAGCCCGCCCACGGCCGAAGCGCTGGCTAAATTGCAACAAGTTCGGGATACGTACGGCGCAGGCCGGTATGGGGAAGTCATCCGTACCGTCGCCACCTCGGACGAGCTGGCCTCCTCCACCAAGGCGGTCCGCATCGAGGCTTACAAACTCCAGGCGTTCAGCTATTGCGTCAGCCGCTACGCCCAGCTGTGCGAGGACAGTTTCGCGCGCATCCTCGCCCTGGACCCAGCGTTCGAACTGGCTCCCAATGAAGCCGGCCATCCGTCCTGGGGCCCGGCCTTTCAACGCGCCCGTAGCCAGGCGGCCAAGTAAGCACGCCGCAAACGCCAGCAACAAAAAAAAGGCCGCTGATTCGCATCAGCGGCCTTTTTGCTTGCAGCCCCCGCGGCAAGCCTGCGCGCGGGTAACTGACCGGGAATCCGCTTATTCGGCGGAGTCCTCGATGCCGGCGTCGGAGGCCGGGGCTTCTGCGTCCGCGCCCACCGTGACCGGCGAGTCTTCGAACGGGTTGGCCTGCTGGCGAGCGGCTTCGCGTTCCGCTGCCTCCAGCTCTTCCTTGTCGCGGCGTGCGTGGTGGTAAGCCAAGCCGGTACCCGCCGGGATGAGGCGGCCGACGATGACGTTTTCCTTCAGGCCACGCAGGTCGTCGCGCTTGCCCATGATGGCGGCTTCGGTCAGGACACGCGTGGTTTCCTGGAACGAAGCGGCCGAGATGAACGAGTCGGTCGACAGCGAGGCCTTCGTGATACCGAGCAGCACGTTGTCGTAGGTTGCCGGGATACGGTCTTCGGCAGCCATGCGATCGTTCGCGTTCAACAGCTCGGAGCGCTCGACTTGCTCGCCCGGGATGAACTCGGTATCGCCAGCATCAACGATGTTCACACGGCGCAGCATCTGACGAACAATCACTTCGATGTGCTTGTCGTTGATCTTCACGCCCTGCAGACGGTAAACGTCCTGCACTTCGTCGACGATGTACGTCGCCAGCTTTTCGATGCCTTGCAGGCGCAGGATGTCGTGGGGATCGGCCGGGCCGTCCACGATCATTTCGCCCTTGTTCACCACTTGGCCGTCGTGCACCAGAACCTGCTTTTCCTTCGGAATCAGGAACTCGTGGCTCACGCCTTCCAGGTCGGTGATGACCAGACGCTGCTTGCCCTTCGTGTCCTTACCGAACGACACCGTACCCGTAACGTCGGCGAGCATGCCGGCATCCTTGGGCGAACGGGCTTCGAACAGTTCGGCCACACGCGGCAGACCGCCGGTAATGTCGCGGGTCTTTTGCGATTCTTGCGGAATACGCGCCAGAACTTCACCCACGGCAACCTGCTGGCCGTCACGCACGGTAATCAGCGCGCCCACCGGGAACGAGATGTTCACCGAGTGATCGGTGCCGGCGATCTTGACGTCTTCGCCGTTCTCGTTGACCAGCTTGATCTGCGGACGCATGACGATCTTGCCGCCACGAGTCTTCGGCGTGATGACGACGAGCGTCGACAGACCGGTGACTTCGTCCACCTGCTTGGCAACGGTCACGCCTTCTTCGATGTTCTCGAAGCGGACGGCGCCACCGTATTCCGACACGATCGGACGGGTCAGCGGATCCCACGTCGCCAGACGCGCGCCAGCCTTCACGGCTTCGCCATCGCCCACCAGCACGGTCGCGCCGTACGGGATCTTGTGGCGTTCGCGTTCGCGGCCGTTGTCGTCGAAGATCGCCAGTTCGCCCGAGCGCGAAATCGCAACGCGTTCGCCCTTGGCGTTCGTGACATAGCGCATCGTGCTGGCAAAGCCAACCAGACCGCTGGACTTCGTTTCCACCGCGCTGGCCAGAGCCGAACGCGACGCCGCGCCACCGATGTGGAACGTACGCATCGTGAGCTGCGTGCCCGGTTCACCGATGGACTGAGCAGCGATAACACCCACTGCTTCGCCCTGGTTGACCGGCGAACCGCGACCCAGATCGCGGCCGTAGCAATGTGCGCACAGACCGTGACGCGTTTCGCACGTCAGCGGGGTGCGGACCTTGACTTCGTCCACGCCGATGCGGTCGATGGTGTCGACCAGATCTTCGTCCAGCAGGGTGCCGGCGACGATGGCCGTTTCCTGCGTGTCCGGGTTGATGATGTCCACGGCGGCAACACGACCCAGGATGCGGTCGCGCAGCGGTTCGATGACTTCACCACCTTCCACCAGGGCCTTCATGTTGTAGCCCAGCGACGTACCGCAATCGTCCTCGGTAATCACCAAGTCTTGCGTCACGTCGACCAGACGACGAGTCAGGTAACCCGAGTTGGCGGTCTTCAGTGCCGTATCGGCCAGACCCTTACGCGCGCCGTGAGTCGAGATGAAGTACTGAAGCACGTTCAGACCTTCACGGAAGTTCGCGGTAATGGGCGTTTCGATAATCGAGCCGTCCGGCTTGGCCATCAGGCCGCGCATACCGGCCAGCTGGCGGATCTGGGCGGCCGAACCGCGGGCGCCCGAGTCAGCCATCATGTAGATCGAGTTGAACGATTCCTGGCGCACTTCTTCGCCGTGACGGTTCACAACCGGCTCGGTAGCCAGTTGTTCCATCATCGCCTTGCCGACCTTGTCGCCGGCCTTGCCCCAGATGTCCACAACGTTGTTGTAGCGCTCTTGGGACGTGACCAGACCCGACGAGTACTGCTTGTCGATTTCCTTCACTTCGCGGCTGGCTTCGGCCAGGATGCCTTCCTTGGCGGTCGGGATCAGCATGTCGCCCATGGCGATCGAGATACCGCCGCGCGTGGCCAGCTTGAAGCCGGACTGCATCAGCTTGTCGGCGAAGATCACCGTGTCGCGCAGGCCGCAACGGCGGAACGACTGGTTGATCAGGCGCGAAATTTCTTTCTTCTTCAGGGCCTTGTTCAGGACCGTGAAGGGCAAGCCCTTCGGCAGGATCTCGGACAGCAGCGCGCGGCCGACCGTCGTTTCATGACGGCGGATCACGGGTTGCCATTCGCCAGCCTCGTCGCGCTCGTGCTCTTTCAGACGCACGGTCACGCGGGATTGCAGCTCGACTTCACCGTTGTCGTAGGCGCGTTGCACTTCAGCGACGTCGGTGAAGAAAATGCCTTCGCCGCGGCCGTTGATGCGCTCACGCGTCGTGTAGTACAGACCCAGCACGATATCCTGGGACGGCACGATCGACGGTTCGCCGTTGGCGGGGAACAGCACGTTGTTCGAGGCCAGCATCAGCGTACGCGCTTCCAGCTGGGCTTCCAGCGACAGCGGCACGTGAACGGCCATCTGGTCACCGTCGAAGTCGGCGTTGAACGCCGCGCAAACCAGCGGGTGCAGCTGGATGGCCTTGCCTTCGATCAGGACCGGTTCGAACGCCTGGATGCCCAAACGGTGCAGCGTAGGCGCACGGTTCAGCATGACCGGGTGTTCGCGGATGACTTCTTCCAGGATGTCCCAGACCACCGGTTCCTGGCTTTCCACCAGCTTCTTGGCAGCCTTGATGGTCGTGGCCAGGCCCATCATCTCCAGACGATTGAAGATGAACGGCTTGAACAGTTCCAGGGCCATCAGCTTGGGCAGGCCGCACTGATGCAGCTTGAGCTGCGGACCCACCACGATGACCGAACGGCCCGAGTAGTCGACGCGCTTGCCCAGCAGGTTCTGACGGAAACGACCGCTCTTGCCCTTGATCATGTCGGCCAGGGACTTGAGCTGGCGCTTGTTGGCGCCCGTCATGGCCTTGCCACGGCGACCGTTGTCCAGCAGCGAGTCAACGGCTTCCTGCAGCATCCGCTTTTCGTTGCGCAGGATGATTTCCGGCGCCTTGAGCTCCAGAAGGCGCTTCAAGCGGTTGTTGCGGTTGATGACGCGGCGGTACAGGTCGTTCAGGTCGGAGGTCGCGAAGCGGCCGCCGTCCAGCGGCACCAGCGGACGCAGGTCCGGCGGCAGCACGGGCAGCACTTCCATGACCATCCACTCGGCCTTGATGCCCGACTTCTGGAAGCCTTCCAGCACCTTCAGGCGCTTGGAAATCTTCTTGATCTTGGCTTCCGAGCTGGTGGCCTTCAACTCGCCGCGCAGCGTTTCCACTTCGCGGTCGATGTCGATGGTGCGCAGCAGTTCGCGCACGGCTTCCGCGCCCATCAGGGCACGGAAGTCGTCGCCGTATTCTTCGGTCTTGGCGAGGAAATCGTCATCCGACATGATCTGGCCGCGCTTGAGCGGCGTCATGCCAGGTTCGATCACGCACCAGGCTTCGAAGTACAGAACGCGTTCGATGTCGCGCAGGGTCATGTCGAGCACCATGCCCAGACGCGACGGCAGGCTCTTCAGGAACCAGATGTGCGCGACGGGGCTGGCCAGCTCGATGTGGCCCATGCGTTCACGGCGAACCTTGGCAACGGTAACTTCAACGCCGCACTTCTCGCAGATCACGCCACGATGCTTCAGGCGCTTGTACTTGCCGCACAAGCACTCGTAGTCTTTGATCGGGCCAAAGATCTTGGAGCAGAACAGACCGTCACGTTCAGGCTTGAACGTGCGGTAGTTGATGGTCTCGGGCTTGCGAACTTCGCCGTAAGACCACGAACGGATCTTCTCGGGCGAGGCGATGCCGATCTTGATGGCATCGAATTGCTCGTCTTGCGAGACTTGCTTAAATAGGTCGAGTAGCGCTTTCATTAGTTACGCTCCAAATCCATGTCCAGGGCCAACGAGCGGATTTCCTTCACCAGCACGTTGAACGATTCCGGCATGCCGGCGTCGATGACGTGGTCGCCCTTGACGATGTTTTCGTATACCTTCGTACGGCCGGTGATGTCATCCGACTTCACCGTCAGCATTTCTTGCAGGGTGTACGCGGCGCCGTATGCTTCCAGCGCCCACACTTCCATTTCCCCGAAGCGCTGACCACCGAACTGCGCCTTACCACCCAGCGGCTGCTGAGTAACCAGCGAGTACGGACCCGTCGAACGCGCGTGCATCTTGTCGTCGACCAAGTGGTGCAGCTTCAGGTAGTGCATGTAGCCGACGGTCACGGGGCGTTCGAATTTCTCGCCCGTGCGGCCGTCGAACAGCCATGCCTGCGTACGCGAAGGCGTCAGGGCCATGCGCTCGGCGACGTCGTCCGGATAGGCCAGCTCCAGCATCGTGGTGATTTCCTCTTCGGTCGCGCCGTCGAAGACGGGCGTCGCGAACGGCACGCCGTTCTTGAGGTTCTGGGCCATTTCCATGACTTCTTCGTCGGTCAGCTCATCGATGCGGGCGCCGGAACCGGTCGTGTTGTAGACCTTGTCCAGGTAAGCACGGATGTTCTTGACCTGCGCAGTGCGCTCGTCGCGCAGCAGATCGGCAATGCGGTGGCCCACGCCCTTGGCAGCCCAGCCCAAGTGCACTTCCAGCACCTGGCCGACGTTCATCCGCGAGGGCACGCCCAGCGGATTCAGAACGATGTCGGCCGGCGTGCCGTCAGCCATGTGCGGCATGTCTTCCACCGGGGTGATACGCGAGACCACGCCCTTGTTACCGTGACGGCCGGCCATCTTGTCGCCAGGCTGCAGACGACGCTTCACGGCCAGGTAGACCTTGATCATCTTCAGCACGCCCGGGGGCAGCTCGTCGCCTTGCGTCAGCTTCTTGCGCTTCTCTTCGAAGGCCAGATCGAACTGGTGACGCTTCTGCTCCAGCGATTCCTTGGCTTGCTCCAGCACGACAGCGTGCGGCTCATCGGCCAGACGGATGTCGAACCACTGCCAGCGGTCCAGATCAGCCAGGTAAGCCTTGGTGATCGTGGCGCCCTTGGCCAGCTTGCGCGGGCCGCCGTTGACGGTCTTGTTGACCAGCATCTTTTCGATACGGTCGAACTGGTCGTTTTCAACGATGCGCAGCTGGTCGTTCAGGTCTTGGCGATAGCGGCGCAGTTCATCGTCGATGATGGACTGGGCGCGCTTGTCGCGCACGATGCCTTCACGCGTGAACACTTGCACGTCGATCACGGTGCCGGTCATGCCCGAAGGCACGCGCAGCGAGGTGTCCTTAACGTCGGACGCCTTTTCACCGAAGATGGCGCGCAGCAGCTTTTCTTCCGGCGTCAGCTGGGTTTCGCCCTTGGGCGTGACCTTGCCGACCAGCACGTCGTCAGCGCTGACTTCGGCGCCGATGTACGTGATGCCCGAATCGTCCAGACGGTTCAGTTGCGTCTCAGCCAGGTTGCTGATGTCGCGCGTGATTTCTTCCGGGCCCAGCTTCGTGTCGCGGGCGACAACCGTCAGTTCCTCGATGTGCACCGAGGTATAGCGGTCATCGGCAACAACCTTTTCGGAGATCAGGATCGAGTCTTCGAAGTTGTAGCCGTTCCACGGCATGAACGCGATCAGCATGTTCTGACCCAGGGCGAGTTCGCCCAGGTCGGTCGATGCGCCGTCAGCCAGCACGTCGCCCTTGGCGACCTTGTCGCCACGCTTGACGATAGGACGCTGGTTGATGTTCGTGTTCTGGTTGGAACGGGTGTACTTGATCAGGTTGTAGATATCGACACCGACTTCGCCGGCGACGTTTTCTTCGTCGTTCACGCGAATCACGACGCGCTCGGCGTCAACGTGATCGACGAGGCCGCCACGCAGCGCTTGCACGGTCGTACCCGAGTCAACAGCCACGGTGCGCTCGATACCGGTACCCACGACCGGCTTTTCCGGACGCAGGCAAGGCACGGCCTGACGTTGCATGTTGGCGCCCATCAGTGCGCGGTTCGCGTCATCGTGTTCAAGGAACGGAATCAGCGACGCGGCAACCGACACGATCTGCGACGGGGCAACGTCCATGTAGTGCACGTTGGCCGGCGAGGTCAGCATCGTTTCGCCTGCTTCACGGCAAGCGACCAGGTCGTCAACGAAGGCGCCCTGCTCGTCCAGCGCGGCGTTGGCCTGCGCGATGACGTAGTGGCTTTCTTCGATGGCCGACAGGTAATCGATCTGCTCGCTGACGCGGCCGTCGATAATCTTGCGGTAAGGCGTTTCCAGGAAGCCGTACTCGTTCAAGCGAGCGTACAGCGCCATGGAGTTGATCAGGCCGATGTTCGGGCCTTCCGGCGTTTCGATCGGGCACACGCGGCCGTAGTGGGTCGGGTGCACGTCGCGGACTTCAAAGCCGGCGCGCTCGCGCGTCAGACCGCCCGGGCCCAGTGCGGAAACGCGACGCTTGTGCGTGATTTCCGACAGCGGGTTGGTTTGGTCCATGAACTGCGACAGCTGGCTCGAACCGAAGAACTCCTTGATGGCAGCCGAGATCGGCTTGGAGTTGATCAGGTCGTGCGGCATCAGGTTTTCCGTCTCGGCCTGGCCCAGACGTTCCTTGACGGCGCGCTCGACGCGCACCAAGCCGGCGCGGAACTGGTTTTCGGCCAGCTCGCCCACGCAACGCACGCGACGGTTGCCCAAGTGATCGATGTCATCGATCTGGCCACGGCCGTTACGCAGCTCGACCAGCACCTTGATGGTTTCAAGGATGTCTTCGTTGGTCAGCGTCATCGGACCGGTGATGTCTTCACCACGGCCCAGACGGCTGTTGACCTTCATGCGGCCCACGCGCGAGAGGTCGTACGTCTCTTCGCTGTAGAACAGACGTTGGAACAGCGCTTCCACCGCTTCTTCGGTGGGCGGCTCGCCAGGACGCATCATGCGGTAGATGGCAACGCGCGCGGCCATCTGGTCGGCGGTTTCATCGGTGCGCAGCGTTTGCGAGATGTACGGACCACGGTCCAGATCGTTCGTGTAGAGCGTCTGGATGTCGTAGACGTTCGAGGCGCGCAGGGCGCCCAGCACGCTTTCCGTGATTTCGTCGTTGGCGTTGGCGATGACTTCGCCGGTATCTTCGTCAACGATGTTCTTGGCCAGCACGCGGCCGTACAGGAAGTCTTCCGGCACGGAGATGCGCTGGATGCCACCGGCAGCCAGGTCGCGCAAATGCTTGGCATTGATGCGCTTGTCTTTTTCGACGATGACCTTGCCATCGCGATCCGAGATGTCGAAGCGGGCCATTTCGCCCTTCCAACGCTCGGGCACGAATTCCATCATCGCGCCTTCGCTCTTCAATTCGAAGTTATCGAAGTCGAAGAAGTTGGCCAGGATGGATTCCGGCGTCATGCCGATGGCCTTGCACAGGATCGTGACGGGCATCTTGCGACGACGGTCGACGCGGAAGAACAGGACGTCCTTCGGGTCGAATTCGAAGTCCAGCCACGAGCCACGGTAAGGAATCACGCGGGCCGAGAACAGGAGCTTGCCGGAGCTGTGCGTCTTGCCGCGGTCATGTTCGAAGAACACGCCCGGCGAACGGTGCAGCTGCGACACGATGACACGCTCGGTGCCATTGATGACAAAGGAACCCGTGCCCGTCATGAGCGGAATTTCGCCCATGTAGACTTCCTGTTCCTTCACTTCCTTCACGGTCGGCTTGCTGACTTCGCGGTCAAGCAGCACCAGGCGGACCTTGGCTCGCAGGGGCGAGGCATAGGTCAGACCACGTTGCTGACATTCCTTGACATCGAACACCGGTTCGCCGAGCACGTAGCTCACGAACTCCAAGCGCGCCATACCGTTGTGACTAACGATCGGGAAAATCGACGAGAACGCCGCCTGCAAACCGTCGGCTACGCGATCGGACGGGGCGGTATCCGCCTGCAGGAAAGTTAGGTAGGATTGAAGCTGTGTCGCCAAAAGGAAAGGAACGTTTTGAACGTCTTCACGCTTGGCGAAGCTTTTGCGGATGCGCTTTTTTTCGGTGTACGAGTAAGGCATGAGCACTCCGACTCGAGGTTGCATGGGCCGTCAACCACGGCCCTAGGTGATACGACTCCAGGAAACCCCCCTGAAAGGGCATACCCCCAGTAGGGGTTTCCTGGAAACGCAAAAGCCCGGGGACTGCAAACTGTGCTGTCCCCGGGCAGTTGACGCAGGTCTTACTTGACTTCGACCTTGGCGCCAGCTTCTTCCAGCTTCTTCTTGGCGGCTTCGGCGTCAGCCTTGGCCACAGCTTCCTTGACGGGCTTCGGAGCGCCGTCAACCAGGTCCTTGGCTTCCTTCAGACCCAGACCGGTCAGCTCGCGCACGGCCTTGATGACGCTGACCTTGTTCGCGCCGGCTTCCAGCAGGACGACGTTGAACTCGGTTTGCTCTTCAGCAGCGGCAGCAGCGCCACCAGCGGCGGGAGCAGCAACAGCGACAGCGGCGGCAGCAGCCGACACGCCGAACTTCTCTTCCATTTCCTTGATCAGCTCGGACAGCTCGAGCACGGTCATGCCAGCGATGGCGTCAAGGATTTCAGCTTTGTTAAGTGCCATTTTTAAGAACTCCAAATATTTTGGTAATGCCAGGGTTTGGGTGTCGCTTCGTCGTTCAGCGAATTCCGGACAGCAGGGCGATTAGGCCGCTGCCTTTTGGTCGCGCACAGCCGCGAGGCCACGGGCGAACTTGGTCGGAACTTCGTTGAGCGTACGCACGAATTGCGCGATCGGGGCTTGCATGGTGCCAAGCAGTTTCGACAGCAACTCTTCGCGGGACGGCATGGTGGCCAAGGCCTTCACACCATCTTGAGTCAGCAGGCTGTTGGGCAAAGCGCCCGCCTTGATGACCAGCTTGTCGTTGCTTTTCGCGAAACCAGCGATAACCTTGGCCGCCGAAACCGGATCAGTGCTGATGCCATAGATCAGCGGACCGGTCAGTTGCTCAGCCAACGGCTCGAAAGCCGTGCCGGCAACAGCACGACGGGCCAGCGAGTTTTTCAGAACTCGCAGATACACGCCCGATTCACGCGCAGTTTTGCGCAGTACGGTGACAGAGGCGACGTCCAGACCACGGTACTCAGCGATAACAATCGATTGTGCCTTGGCGACTTCAGCCGAGACTTCCTCGATTACCACCGCTTTCTCTTGACGATTGAGACTCACGGTTTGAACACTCCATCAAAAGACGCCTGGGGCCGGAGCCTTGCGCGTCAACCGAATGCGGCGCCTGGTCGAGTTCTTCGTGTAAAGAAATCTTCCTGGGGACGCCGTCTACGCTGGATCCGAACTAGCCTAGCTTCGGGATTAAGCGGGACAAGGGGGGGTGTCAGACACCGGTCCTCTGCCCTGCTCCAGCGGTCTTTGACAGCAACATCCGGAGGAATCCGGATGCAGCCCAAAGTATGGTTACAGCTGTTGGCTTAGTTGGAAGCCGACAGCGAGGCAATTTCAACGCGAGCACCGCCGCCCATCGTGGACGAAACGGCCAGCTTGCGCAGGTAAATGCCCTTGGCAGCTGCGGGACGGGCCTTTTGCAGGGCGTCGACCAGAGCAGCCAGG
Source organism: Achromobacter piechaudii NBRC 102461 (assembly GCF_001571245.1). Lineage (GTDB taxonomy): Bacteria > Pseudomonadota > Gammaproteobacteria > Burkholderiales > Burkholderiaceae_B > Achromobacter > Achromobacter piechaudii. Next base: position 21,108 of record NZ_BCTK01000019.1, read on the forward strand.
TTGGTTTGCAGCTGTTCCACGCCGAACGACGCGCGGCCGATCGTTGCGTGGATGATGCCAGCCTTGTCGGTACGGTACTGAACCTGACCGGCCTTGGCGTTCTTCACAGCGGTGGCGACGTCGGGCGTCACGGTGCCGACCTTCGGGTTCGGCATCAGGCCACGGGGACCCAGGATCTGGCCCAGGGCACCCACGACACGCATCGTGTCGGGCGAAGCGATGACCACGTCGAAGTCCATCTGACCGGCCTTGATCTGGTCAGCCAGGTCGTCCAGGCCAACGATGTCGGCGCCAGCAGCCTTGGCAGCTTCAGCCTTTTCGCCTTGGGCGAACACGGCGACGCGAACCGACTTGCCGGTACCGGCGGGCAGAACGACCGAACCGCGAACCAGTTGGTCCGACTTCTTCGGGTCGATGCCGAGCTGAACGGCCACGTCAATGGATTCATTGAACTTGGCGACAGCGGTTTCCTTGACCAGGGTCAGGGCTTCAGCGACCGGGTACAGCTTGGTGCGGTCGATCTTTTGTGCAATAGCGGCGGCGCGCTTGGACAGTTTTGCCATGATTAGATCCCCTCAACCGTGATGCCCATGCTGCGGGCGCTGCCAGCGATCGTACGCACAGCGGCGTCCAGATCAGCGGCGGTCAGATCGGGGCCCTTGGCCTTGGCGATTTCTTCAGCTTGAGCGCGGGTCAGCGTGCCGACCTTGTCGGTATGCGGCTTGGCCGAACCCTTTTGCACGCCAGCAGCCTTCTTGATGAGGACCGTCGCGGGCGGGGTCTTCATGATGAAGGTGAAGCTCTTGTCCGCGAAGGCGGTGATCACCACCGGAATCGGCAGACCAGGCTCCATGCCTTGGGTCTTGGCGTTGAACGCCTTGCAGAATTCCATGATGTTCAGGCCGCGCTGACCCAGTGCCGGGCCAATCGGGGGGGAGGGGTTAGCTTTACCAGCCGGTACTTGCAGCTTGATAAAGCCGACGATCTTCTTCGCCATGCTTTGCTCCTTGCGGGTTATATCGCCCCGGCATCAATGGCCTGGGCTCCCCGGGGGTTGAAATCAGGTCTTTTCGACCTGGCTGAAATCGAGTTCGACGGGTGTGGCACGACCAAAAATGGTGACCGACACGCGCACCTTGCTCTTTTCGTAATTGACTTCTTCGACGTTGCCGTTGAAGTCTGCAAACGGACCTTCCTTGACCCGAACCATCTCGCCCACTTCGAAAAGAATCTTGGGGCGGGGTTTCTCGACACCCTCTTCCATCTGGGAGAGGATCTTTTCGACTTCCTTTTCGGAAATCGGGGTCGGACGGTTGCCCGAGCCACCCAAAAAGCCGGTGACGCGGTTCGTGTTCTTGACCAAATGCCACGTTTCGTCGGTCAGGTCCATTTCAACCAGGACATAACCAGGGAAAATGCGGCGTTCGGTGATCGACTTCTGGCCACCCTTGACCTCGACGACTTCCTCGGAGGGCACAAGAATGCGGCCAAAAGACGTTTGCAAGGCCGCGCGCTCGATGCGCTCGACGAGGGCCTTGTGGACGCTTTTTTCCATGCCGGAATACACATGGACGACATACCAACGCTTACTCATTTGCCGTCCTTATTTCCAGCCCAACAACAGGCCGTAAAGAATCCATTCGATGCCCTTGTCGAGCACCCACATGAATATGCCCATGACGGCCACGAACGCGAAAACGATACCCGTCATCTGGGTCGTTTCCTTGCGGGTGGGCCATGCGACACGCTTGACTTCGTTGTAGGACTCGCTGGCGAAGCTCAGGGTGCGGCGGCCGGGTTCGCTGAACCAGGCGATTACGGCTGCAATCACAAGGCCGCCGACAAAAACGCCGACACGTGCGGGCATCGGCTGTGCGCTGAGCACGGAAAACCCGACGATGCCAGCAATAACGACGAGAACCGCCAGGCCGAGCTTGACCCGGTCGGCGGTGCTAGTTACGGTTTCTACGCTGGTATTAGACATATTGCGACGCGAGCCGCCGTGAATGCGTAACTCGCGATGATCTCCCGCGGGTTTATCCTGGCGGTGGCAGGGGCAGTAGGAATCGAACCTACAACCTTCGGTTTTGGAGACCGACGCTCTGCCAATTGAGCTATGCCCCTAAAACACTACACTTGCACTACATTCACTGGCTTTCCGCTCAACGCCTACGCGTAAGGTTGCGGAACCGAACATCATACTACTTTTACAGCAAAGATGGATAGAGGGACTTGAGAGTCCACTCTACCCATCTGGGTATTGC
>NZ_BCTK01000020.1 GCF_001571245.1 Achromobacter piechaudii NBRC 102461
AATGCATCGACGGGTGCTTACACCTATACGCCGACAGCGGACTACTACGGCAGCGACAGCTTCGTGGTGGCGATCGACGACGGCACGGGCAACATCACGTTCTCCACCGTCAGCGTGACGGTCTCGGCAGTGGTGGATATCGCCAACGACACGATCACGACCAACGAGGACACGCCGGTCAACATCAACGTCAACGCCAACGACACCTTCGAGAACGCAGGTCATGCGATCACCGCCATCGACGGCAATGCGGTCATCGTCGGTACGCCGGTTGCGGTCGCCAATGGGATGGTGACGCTCAAGGTCGACGGTACCTTGGACTTCGCGCCGGCCTTGAACTACAACGGCTCGACCAGCTTCACCTACACGGTGACGTCAGGCGGCGTCGATGAAACCGCGACAGTGACGATCAGCATTACGGCAGTGCCGGATGCACCGATGACGGTGGATCCGGCTGTCCCGGGTCAGACCTTCGATTCGGCCACTGGCAACTACGCCACGACCACCAATGAAGACACAGCCGTCACCGGCCAAGTCTCGGCGGTCGATGGCGATGGTGATCCGCTGGCCTACAGCGTCGGCACCGCGCCAGCGCACGGTACGGTGACGGTCAACGCCACGACGGGCGTGTATACCTACACTCCGACCGCCGACTACTACGGCAGCGACAGCTTCGTCGTAGCGATCGACGACGGTACCGGCAACATCACCTTGTCCACCGTCAACGTGACGGTCTCGGCAGTGGTCGATATCGCCAACGACTCGGTGACGACCAACGAAGATACGACGGTCAATATCAACGTCAATGCCAACGATACGTTCGAGAACGCGGGCCACATGGTCACCGCCATCGACGGCAATGCGGTGGTCGTCGGCACGCCTGTCGCGGTGGCGAACGGGATGGTGACGCTCAAAGCCGATGGCACGCTCGACTTTGCACCGGCCGCCAACTACAACGGTTCCACCAGCTTTACGTACACCGTGACCTCGGGAGGTGTCGATGAGACGGCGACGGTCAGCATCACGGTGACGGCGGTTCCGGACGCGCCGATGACGGTGGATCCGGCAGTCCCGGGTCAGACTTTCGACTCTGTTACCGGCAACTACGCCACCACCACAACGGAAGACACGGCTGTGACTGGCCAGGTCTCGGCAGTCGATGGCGATGGCGACCCGCTGGCCTACAGCGTCGGCACTGCGCCCACGCACGGCACGGTGACGGTCAATGCAACGACTGGCGCCTACACCTACACGCCGACGGCGGACTACTACGGTTCGGACAGCTTCGTGGTGGCGATCAACGACGGAACGGGCAACATCACGTTGTCCACGGTCAGCGTGACCGTCTCCGCGGTAGTGGATATCGCCAACGACTCGGTGACGACCAACGAAGATACGACGGTCAACATCAACGTCGATGCCAACGATACGTTCGAGAACCCGGGTCATGCGATTATCGCCATTGACGGTAACGCCGTCGTGGTCGGCACGCCGGTCGCGGTGGCAAACGGGATGGTCACACTCAAGGCGGACGGCACGCTCGACTTTGCACCGGCCGCCAACTACAACGGTTCGACCAGCTTCACCTACACAGTGACGTCGGGCGGCGTCGATGAGACGGCCACTGTCAGCATTACGGTGACGGCGGTGCCGGACGCACCGATGACGGTGGACCCGGCCGTCCCCGGCCAGACCTTCGATTCGGCGACCGGCAACTACGCCACCACCACGACGGAAGACACGGCTGTTACCGGCCAGGTCTCGGCGGTCGATGGCGACGGCGATCCGCTGGCCTACAGCGTGGGCACTGCGCCTGCGCACGGTACGGTGACGGTCAATGCCTCCACCGGTGCGTACACCTACACGCCGACGGCCGACTATTACGGCAGCGACAGCTTCGTGGTGGCGATCGATGACGGCACCGGCAACATCACGTTGTCCACCGTCAGCGTGACGGTGTCAGCGGTGGTGGATATTGCCAACGACTCTGTCACGACCAACGAAGACACGCCGGTCAACATCAACGTCAACGCCAACGACTCGTTTGAGAATGCCGGGCATACCATCACTGCGATTGACGGCAACGCCATCGTGGTCGGTACACCGGTTGCGGTGGCCAATGGGATGGTGACGCTGAAAGCCGATGGCACGCTGGACTTCGCGCCGGCCGCCAACTACAACGGCTCGACCAGCTTCACGTATACGGTGACCTCGGGCGGTGCCGTAGAGACGGCTACCGTCAGCATCACGGTGACGGCGGTTCCCGACGCCCCGATGACAGTGGATCCGGCAGTTCCCGGCCAGACCTTCGATTCGGCGACGGGCAACTATGCGACCACCACCAATGAAGACACGGCTGTTACCGGCCAGGTCTCGGCGGTGGATGGCGATGGTGACCCGCTGGCCTACAGCGTCGGCACTGCGCCCACGCACGGCACGGTGACGGTCAATGCAACGACTGGCGCCTACACCTACACTCCCACCGCCGACTACTACGGCAGCGACAGCTTCGTCGTAGCGATCGACGACGGAACGGGCAATATCACGTTGTCCACCGTCAGCGTCACGGTCTCGGCCGTGGTCGATATCGCCAACGACACGGTGACGACGAACGAAGACACACCGCTCAACATCAACGTCAACGCCAACGACACCTTCGAGAACGCGGGTCATACCGTCACGGCCATTGACGGCAACGCCATCGTGGTCGGTACGCCGGTTGCGGTCGCGAACGGCATGGTGACGCTGAAGGCCGACGGCACGATCGACTTCGCACCTGCCGCCAACTACAACGGTTCCACCAGCTTCACCTACACAGTGACGTCGGGCGGCGTTGATGAGACGGCGACGGTGACGGTCAGCATTACGGCCGTGCCGGATGCGCCGATGACGGTGGACCCGGCAGTCCCGGGTCAGACTTTCGATTTGGCGACGGGCAACTACGCCACGACCACGACGGAAGACACGGCTGTGACTGGCCAGGTCTCGGCAGTCGATGGCGATGGCGACCCGCTGGCCTACAGCGTCGGCACCGCGCCGGCACACGGTACGGTGACGGTCAATGCCACCACCGGTGCTTACACCTACACGCCGACGGCCGACTATTACGGCAGCGACAGCTTCGTGGTGGCGATCGACGACGGTACGGGCAACATCACGTTCTCCACGGTCAGCGTCACGGTCTCGGCCGTGGTCGATATCGCCAACGACACGGTGACAACCAATGAGGACACACCGGTCAATATCAACGTCAACGCCAACGACACGTTTGAAAATTCAGGCCACACGATCACGGCTATCGACGGTAATGCGGTGGTCGTCGGGACGCCTGTCGCGGTTGCGAACGGGATGGTCACGCTGAAGGCTGACGGCACGCTGGACTTCGCACCCGCTGCCAACTACAACGGTTCGACCAGCTTCACGTATACGGTGACCTCGGGCGGTGCCGTAGAGACGGCTACCGTCAGCATCACGGTGACGGCGGTTCCGGACGCCCCGATGACGGTGGATCCTGCTGTCCCGGGCCAGACCTTCGATTCGGCCACAGGCAACTACGCCACCACCACCAATGAGGACACGGCCGTGACTGGCCAGGTCGCGGCAGTAGACGGCGATGGCGACCCGCTGGCCTACAGCGTGGGTACTGCGCCTGCGCATGGCACGGTGACGGTC
>NZ_BCTK01000021.1 GCF_001571245.1 Achromobacter piechaudii NBRC 102461
AAAAACAAAACCCCACAGGATCACCTGTGGGGTTTTGCGCAATAAAAGCCTGACGATGACCTACTTTCACAGACGTCCGTCCACTATCATCGGCGCGAAGGCGTTTCACTGTCCTGTTCGGGATGGGAAGGAGTGGTACCACCTTGCTATGGTCGTCAGGCGTAACTGGTTGAGCGGCTGCGGGTTAACGCAACGGCTCCAATCTGGGAAGAAACACAACGTGTGGATGATCAGAGACAAGCTCGATGATCATGCACAGGGGGGTGTAATTGGTGTTGGCTGGCTGCTGACGGTGCAGCCAGATTTTGTATTGAACGACACTTGGAACGCTATATCACCAGGTCAATAACCATCAGTGTTATAGGATCAAGCCTCACGAGCAATTAGTATCGGTTAGCTTAACGCATTACTGCGCTTCCACACCCGACCTATCAACGTCCTGGTCTCGAACGACTCTTTAGGGGGATCAAGTCCCCGGGATACCTAATCTTCAGACGAGTTTCCCGCTTAGATGCCTTCAGCGGTTATCTCTTCCGTACTTAGCTACCCGGCAATGCCATTGGCATGACAACCGGTACACCAGAGGTACGTCCACTCCGGTCCTCTCGTACTAGGAGCAGGCTCCGTCAAGTATCCAACGCCCACGGCAGATAGGGACCAAACTGTCTCACGACGTTTTAAACCCAGCTCACGTACCTCTTTAAATGGCGAACAGCCATACCCTTGGGACCGGCTACAGCCCCAGGATGAGATGAGCCGACATCGAGGTGCCAAACACCGCCGTCGATATGAACTCTTGGGCGGTATCAGCCTGTTATCCCCAGAGTACCTTTTATCCGTTGAGCGATGGCCCTTCCATTCAGAACCACCGGATCACTATGTCCTGCTTTCGCACCTGTTCGACTTGTCAGTCTCACAGTCAAGCACGCTTATGCCATTGCACTATCAGCACGATTTCCGACCGTACCTAGCGTACCTTCGAACTCCTCCGTTACACTTTGGGAGGAGACCGCCCCAGTCAAACTGCCCACCATGCACTGTCCCCGATCCGGATAACGGACCAAGGTTAGAACCGCAAACAAACCAGGGTGGTATTTCAAGGATGGCTCCACGTGATCTAGCGACCACGCTTCAAAGCCTCCCACCTATCCTACACAGGCCGGTTCACAGATCAATGCAAAGCTACAGTAAAGGTTCATGGGGTCTTTCCGTCTAGCCGCGGGTAGATTGCATCATCACAAACACTTCAACTTCGCTGAGTCTCAGGAGGAGACAGTGTGGCCATCGTTACGCCATTCGTGCAGGTCGGAACTTACCCGACAAGGAATTTCGCTACCTTAGGACCGTTATAGTTACGGCCGCCGTTTACCGGGGCTTCGATCAAGAGCTTGCACCCCATCACTTAACCTTCCGGCACCGGGCAGGCGTCACACCCTATACGTCGACTTTCGTCTTTGCAGAGTGCTGTGTTTTTAATAAACAGTCGCAGCCACCGATTCTCTGCGACCCCATCATGCTAAGCGCGCAGGCGCTTCACACTACCGGGGTATACCTTCTCCCGAAGTTACGGTATCAATTTGCCGAGTTCCTTCTCCTGAGTTCTCTCAAGCGCCTTGGAATATTCATCCCGTCCACCTGTGTCGGTTTGCGGTACGGTCTCGTACAGCTGAAGCTTAGAGGCTTTTCTTGGAACCACTTCCAATCACTTCGCAAGCAATGCTCGCTCGTGCCATACCCTTGATTTACGCGCCCGGATTTGCCTAAGCGCCATCTTCGATACAGCAACAGGGACATCCAACACCCTGATGATCTTCCGCGATCCGTCCCCCCATCGCACTGTACGACGGTACTGGAATATTAACCAGTTTCCCATCAGCTACGCATCTCTGCCTCGCCTTAGGGGCCGACTCACCCTGCGCCGATGAACGTTGCGCAGGAAACCTTGGACTTACGGCGAGGGGGCTTTTCACCCCCTTTATCGCTACTCATGTCAGCATTCGCACTTCTGATACCTCCAGCAGCCTTTACAAGCCACCTTCGCAGGCTTACAGAACGCTCTCCTACCGCGTGCACTAAAAGTGCACACCCGCAGCTTCGGTTTATCGCTTAGCCCCGTTACATCTTCCGCGCAGGACGACTCGATCAGTGAGCTATTACGCTTTCTTTAAAGGATGGCTGCTTCTAAGCCAACCTCCTGACTGTCTATGCCTTCCCACTTCGTTTCCCACTTAGCGATAATTCGGGACCTTAGCTGGCGGTCTGGGTTGTTTCCCTCTTGAGTCCGGACGTTAGCACCCGGTGCTCTGTCTCCCAAGCTGTACTTGCGGGTATTCGGAGTTTGCCATAGTTTGGTAAGTCGCCATGACCCCCTAGCTATAACAGTGCTCTACCCCCCGCAGTAATACTTGAGGCACTACCTAAATAGTTTTCGGAGAGAACCAGCTATTTCCAGATTTGTTTAGCCTTTCACCCCTATCCACAGCTCATCCCCTAATTTTTCAACATTAGTGGGTTCGGTCCTCCAGCACGTGTTACCGTGCCTTCAACCTGGCCATGGATAGATCATCTGGTTTCGGGTCTACACCCAGCGACTGAATCGCCCTATTCGGACTCGCTTTCGCTACGGCTTCCCTATTCGGTTAACCTTGCCACTGAATGTAAGTCGCTGACCCATTATACAAAAGGTACGCAGTCACCCCACAAGGAGGCTCCTACTGTTTGTATGCATACGGTTTCAGGATCTATTTCACTCCCCTTCCGGGGTTCTTTTCGCCTTTCCCTCACGGTACTGGTTCACTATCGGTCGATCACGAGTATTTAGCCTTGGAGGATGGTCCCCCCATCTTCAAACAGGATTTCACGTGTCCCGCCCTACTTGTCTTACGCTTAGTTCCACACACAAGATTTCATCTACAGGGCTATCACCTGCTACGGCCGGACTTTCCATTCCGTTCGACTATCTTGCG
>NZ_BCTK01000023.1 GCF_001571245.1 Achromobacter piechaudii NBRC 102461
GCCAAAACCTGGCCAGTAGCAGCCGTGTCTTCCGTGGTCGTCGTGGCGTAGTTGCCCGTCGCCGAATCGAAGGTCTGACCCGGAACAGCAGGGTCTACCGTCATCGGTGCATCGGGAACTGCCGTCACGGTGATACTGACCGTGGCCGTCTCATCGACCCCACCCGAGGTCACCGTGTAGGTGAAGCTGGTCGAGCCGTTGTAGTTGGCAGCGGGCGCGAAGTCGAGCGTGCCGTCGGCCTTGAGCGTGACCATCCCGTTCGCGACCGCCACCGGCGTACCGACCACGATGGCGTTGCCGTCAATCGCAGTGATGGTATGCCCGGCGTTCTCGAACGTGTCGTTGGCGTTGACGTTGATATTGACCGGCGTGTCCTCGTTGGTCGTGATCGTATCGTTGGCGATATCCACCACCGCCGACACCGTCACGCTGACCGTAGACGACGTCACATGGCCGGTGCCGTCGTCGATGCTGACGACGAAGCTGTCCGAGCCGTAGTAGTCGGCCGTCGGCGTGTAGGTGTACACGCCAGTTGTGGCATTGACGGTCACCGTGCCGTGCGTGGGCGCAGTGCCCACGCTGTAGGCCAGCGGATCGCCATCGCCATCCGTCGCCAAGACCTGGCCGGTAACGGCCGTGTCTTCGCTGGTGCTGGTGGCGTAGTTGCCGGTAGCAGAATCGAAGGTCTGGCCGGGAACAGCCGGATCCACCGTCATCGGCGCATCGGGCACCGATGTGACCATCACCGTCACCGTGGCCGTCTCGACCGCGCCGCCAGAGGTCACCGTATACGTGAAGCTGGTGGAACCGTTGTAGTTGGCAGTCGGCGTGAAGTCCAAGGTGCCATCGGCCCGCAACAGGACCGTGCCGTTGGCGACCGCGAGCGGCGCGCCGACGATGATCGCGTTGCCGTCGATGGCCGTGATGACGTGGCCTGCGTTCTCGAAGGTGTCGTTGGCGTTGACGTTGATGTTGACCGGCGTGTCCTCGTTGGTCGTGAT
>NZ_BCTK01000024.1 GCF_001571245.1 Achromobacter piechaudii NBRC 102461
TTACTTCAGGATCTTGGCGACGACGCCGGCGCCGACGGTACGACCGCCTTCACGGATGGCGAAACGCAGGCCTTCTTCCATGGCGATGGGAGCCAACAGCTTGACCGTCATGGCCACGTTGTCGCCCGGCAGAACCATTTCCTTGTCGGCCGGCAGCTCGATCGTGCCCGTCACGTCCGTCGTGCGGAAGTAGAACTGGGGACGATAGCCTTGGAAGAACGGAGTGTGACGGCCGCCTTCTTCCTTGGACAGGATGTACACCTCGGACGTGAAGTCCGTGTGCGGGGTGATCGAGCCCGGCTTGGCCAGAACTTGGCCGCGCTGGACGTCTTCACGCTTGGTGCCGCGCAGCAGGATGCCCACGTTGTCGCCGGCTTGACCTTGGTCCAGCAGCTTGCGGAACATTTCAACGCCCGTGCAAGTCGTCTTGACCGTCGGCACCAGGCCCACGATTTCGATTTCTTCGCCGACCTTGACGATGCCGCGTTCGATACGGCCAGTCACCACCGTGCCACGACCCGAGATCGAGAACACGTCTTCAACCGGCATCAGGAACGTGCCGTCCACGGCGCGCTCAGGCGTCGGGATGTACGAATCCAGTGCGGCGGCCAGCGCCATGATGGCTTGCTCGCCCAGTTCGCCCTTGTCGCCTTCCAGCGCCAGCTTGGCCGAACCCTTGACGATCGGGGTGTCATCACCCGGGAAGTCGTACTTGGACAGCAGTTCGCGAACTTCCATCTCCACCAGCTCGAGCAGCTCGGCGTCGTCAACCATGTCAGCCTTGTTCAGGAAGACGATGATGTACGGCACGCCAACCTGGCGGCTCAGCAGGATGTGTTCACGCGTTTGCGGCATCGGGCCGTCAGCGGCCGACACAACCAGAATCGC
>NZ_BCTK01000025.1 GCF_001571245.1 Achromobacter piechaudii NBRC 102461
GCACCGAAGCCTCCCGCCGATGCGTCCGCACCCGAAGCGACCGCTTGCGTCGTCGTCACGCTGCTGTCCGAGACATACGCGCCGGACTTGCCGCTTGCAAGGCCGGTCACTGCCGTATCCAGACCCCCGATGGCGCTGCCAAGGTTGGAGTAGTTGCTGCCTTGCACGCCGTAGGTCGGCGCAGTGACGGAGCCGGTCACCGGATCGAACGCCGATCCGCCACCCAGATTCGACGCCACGCTCGCGCCCAATGTGCCGACGCTTGCCGTCGCCGCATTCGACACGCCGGTCAATTGCGCAACGTTCACCGCATCGGTCGCCGCGCTGCCTGCGGCAAGATTCGTGATCTTGCGTTCAGCGCCGGATGCGCCCAGCGACACTTCGCCGCTGGAGTCTTGCGCGGTGCTCAGACCAATCGCTGCGTAGCCGGCTTCCGAACCGACCGTTGCCGTCGAGCCTTGACCCAACGCCACGTTAGAACCCGTGAGGCCTGCCGTGATCGTTGCGCCCTGGCCCAGCAAGGTCGAGTTGTCGACACCGTTGTCGCTGGCTTGGTTACCCAAGGCCGTAGACGCCGCACCCGTCGCCGAAGCGCCGAAGCCACCCGCCGATGCATCGGCACCGGAGGCAACGGCTTGCGTCGTCGTCACGCTGCTGTCCGAGACATACGCGCCGGATTTGCCACTGGTAAGGCCGGACACTGCCGAGTCCAGGCCGCC
>NZ_BCTK01000026.1 GCF_001571245.1 Achromobacter piechaudii NBRC 102461
TGCGCTGACCGCGCCCAGCTTCGGCGTGCAAGGCGGTACATACGCGAACGTCGGCAGCGCCATCGACGGTCTGGACTCGGCAGTGACCGGTCTTGCCAGCGGCAAGGCCGGCGCGTATGTCTCGGACAGCAGCGTGACGACGACGCAAGCCGTTGCCTCCGGCGCGAATGCATCGGCGGGTGGCTTCGGCGCTTCGGCAACGGGCGCAGCATCGACGGCGCTGGGTAACCAGGCCAGCGATAACGGGGTCGACAACTCGACCTTGCTGGGCCAAGGCGCAACGATTACGGCGGGCCTCACGGGCTCTAACGTGGCGTTGGGCCAAGGTTCAGTGGCAACCGTCGGCGCGGAAGCCGGCTACACGGCAATTGGCCTGAGTGCCGCGCAGAACTCCAGCGGCGAAGTGTCGCTGGGCACATCCGGCGCAGAACGCAAGATCACGAATCTTGCCGCAGGCAGCGCGGCGACCGATGGGGTGAACGTTGCGCAACTGACCGGCGTATCGAATGCGGCCACCGCAAGCGTTGGCGCATTGGGCGCCAGCGTGGCGACCAATATGGGAGGCGGATCCGCGTTCGATCCGGTGACCGGTACGCTGACCGCGCCCAGCTTCGGCGTCCAAGGCGGCACGTACGCGAACGTGGGCAGCGCCATCGGCGGTCTGGATACGGCAGTGACCAGCCTTGCCAGCGGCAAG
>NZ_BCTK01000027.1 GCF_001571245.1 Achromobacter piechaudii NBRC 102461
AATTGCCGGTAGCCGAATCGAAAGTCTGGCCGGGAACAGCCGGATCCACCGTCATCGGTGCATCGGGAACGGCCGTCACCGTGATGCTGACCGTCGCCGTTTCAACCGCACCACCCGAAGTCACCGTGTAGGTGAAGCTGGTGGAACCGTTGTAGTTGGCAGCCGGCGCAAAGTCGAGCGTGCCATCGGCTTTGAGCGTGACCATCCCGTTCGCCACCGCAACCGGTGTGCCGACGACAACCGCGTTACCGTCGATGGCGGTGATCGTATGACCCGCGTTCTCGAACGTGTCGTTCGCGTTGACGTTGATGTTGACCGGCGTGTCCTCGTTGGTCGTGATCGTATCGTTGGCAATATCCACTACCGCCGACACCGTCACGCTGACCGTCGAAGACGTCACGTGGCCGGTGCCGTCGTCGATGCTCACGACGAAGCTGTCCGAACCGTAGTAGTCCGCCGTCGGCGTGTAGGTGTACGCGCCGGTGGTAGCGTTGACGGTTACCGTGCCGTGCGCGGGCGCGGTGCCGACGCTATAGGTCAGCGGGTCGCCATCGCCATCCGTCGCCAAGACCTGGCCAGTAACGGCCGTGTCTTCCGTGGTCGTCGT
>NZ_BCTK01000028.1 GCF_001571245.1 Achromobacter piechaudii NBRC 102461
CCGTCAGCGTGACGGTCTCGGCGGTGGTGGATATTGCCAACGACTCGGTCACGACCAACGAGGACACGTCGGTCAACATCAACGTCAACGCCAACGACTCGTTTGAAAACGCCGGGCATACCATCACTGCGATTGACGGCAACGCCATCGTGGTCGGTACACCGGTTGCGGTTGCGAACGGGATGGTGACGCTCAAGGCCGATGGCACGCTGGACTTCGCACCCGCTGCCAACTACAACGGCTCGACCAGCTTCACCTACACGGTGACTTCTGGCGGCGCGGTTGAGACGGCGACGGTCAGCATCACGGTGACGGCGGTTCCCGATTCCCCGATGACGGTGGACCCGGCCGTTCCCGGCCAGACCTTCGATTCGGCTACTGGCAACTATGCGACCACCACCAATGAAGACACGGCTGTTACCGGCCAGGTCTCGGCGGTGGATGGCGATGGTGACCCGCTGGCCTACAGCGTGGGTACTGCGCCCACGCACGGCACGGTGACGGTCAATGCAACAACTGGCGCCTACACCTACACGCCGACC
>NZ_BCTK01000029.1 GCF_001571245.1 Achromobacter piechaudii NBRC 102461
CGCTAAAACGTAAAGGCTCTTCCGATTTCGCTCGCCACTACTTTCGGAATCTCGGTTGATTTCTTTTCCTCGAGCTACTGAGATGTTTCAGTTCACCCGGTTCGCTTCCACTAGCCTATGTATTCAGCTAGGGATACCGCATTGCTGCGGTGGGTTTCCCCATTCGGACATCTACGGATCAAAGCTTGTTTGCCAGCTCCCCGTAGCTTTTCGCAGGCTACTACGTCCTTCATCGCCTGTGATCGCCAAGGCATCCACCATATGCACTTAGTCGCTTGATCCTATAACGCTGTAGGCTATAGGACCTGAGTATTAGCGTTTGTGCCGTTCATAAGTTTCAAAGCAGTCTGAGGTTATTCACCTCAGTCTTGAGAACTTGGAACAAAATAATGCAATCACAACCCGTACTTATCTTCGTCGACTTGCGCCGAGTACTTGATAAGTACATTTCGTTGTGCTTCTTCCAGATTGTTAAAGAACGAATATAGCTGTTAGGTAAAACCTAACTCATAACGCTG
>NZ_BCTK01000030.1 GCF_001571245.1 Achromobacter piechaudii NBRC 102461
CAGCGTTATGAGTTGGGTTTTACTCAACAGCTATATTCGTTCTTTAACAATCTGGAAGAAGCACAACGAAATGTACTTATCAAGTACTCGGCGCAAGTCGACGAAGATAAGTACGGGTTGTGATTGCATTATTTTGTTCCAAGTTCTCAAGACTGGGGTGAATAACCTCAGACTGCTTTGAAACTTATGAACGGCACAAACGCTAATACTCAGGTCCTATAGCCTACAGCGTTATAGGATCAAGCGACTAAGTGCATATGGTGGATGCCTTGGCGATCACAGGCGATGAAGGACGTAGTAGCCTGCGAAAAGCTACGGGGAGCTGGCAAACAAGCTTTGATCCGTAGATGTCCGAATGGGGAAACCCACTGCAGCAATGCAGTATCCCTAGCTGAATACATAGGCTAGTGGAAGCGAACCGGGTGAACTGAAACATCTCAGTAGCTCGAGGAAAAGAAATCAACCGAGATTCCGAAAGTAGTGGCGAGCGAAATCGGAAGAGCCTTTACGTTTTAGCA
>NZ_BCTK01000031.1 GCF_001571245.1 Achromobacter piechaudii NBRC 102461
CATTGTGCTTGTGATCCAAGACCAGGCTTAACCCCAGACCCGAAGTCACAAGTGCATCGCATCAAGCGCCCACACTTATCGGTTGTTTAATTGTTAAAGAGCGGTACTGCAAATTCGGTACTGATTTTGTACTTCCCACTGCTTGGCGTTTTGCCTTGCAGCGCTTGCTGTTTTCAGCAGCAGAGAAACGAGATTATGAAGGAGTTTTTGTCGGCTGTCAAATCAGTGAAGCATTTGTTTCGCTTAGAGCGGATCAATCACTGCACTACTTTTGCTGCCTAGCCCCTTCAGGCTCGCCAGCGTTTCCGCTGGACTTCTCTTGGTTCTAGCAGCTATCGAAATATCGGGGAATTCCCTGAACTTTCGGTAGCAGCCAAGCCCGCAACTATAACATCTTTTTTGCAGCTCTTGCAACCGGCTTCTGCCTGACTTGCACTGACTTGCAACGCCGTGCTGTTTGCGAATTTCTTCGTCTACAGCTGGCGAGAAGTATAGGTTCTCACTTATATAG
>NZ_BCTK01000032.1 GCF_001571245.1 Achromobacter piechaudii NBRC 102461
TCTCGCATTTGCAGTGCAAGTGGCATCAGGCGTGGATGCGAGGGTGATACGCAGCATTAACGCTACGCAGGTCGTTACCAGAGCCACCAAGGGCACGGCCTATGAAAAGGTTCGTCCCTGCTCCCCCAGACCCGGTGGGAACGGCATAGCCGGCCGCACCCAGACGGGAAGGTTCCAACACGGACAATGTGCCGCCGGTTTGCAGTGCGGTCCATACCGGGATATCCAGCGGTCCCGTGGCGGCAGCTTGGCGGCTTCCCAGCTGTCTCGCATTTGCAGTGTCAGCGTCAGTGCCCGTAAACCGGCGGAACATATCGCGCAGATCAGGGACGCGAAAAAGTGTTCGCATCGACGTTGACGAAGTAATGCCCCCCCCCGGCGCGCTTTTCCCCAAATTGGCCTGCGTGAGCACCAAGCCGTTTTTCCCTGCGCGTAAACCCCCAAAAGCGCGGCGTAGGCCGATTTTCTGAAGTACGCCATCCCACGGCGTCCACTTCGCTGGC